>NZ_JAFIBL010000001.1:2032500-6004502 GCF_017832255.1 Pseudomonas sp. PvP028 | reverse complement strand
GCTTGCTCTCATTTGTTCTAAACGATCACATATGGATCGTCAGAGCAGTTGAAATCTGGTTTTAAATTTTCGCTTCAACTCGCTGATTCGATCACGAATCTTCTAAACGAAGCAGAATAAATGGTCATTGATCTTATTCCAATATCTATCCAAAATCCACAATAAATCTAACTGTGGATTTTCTAGTCAAGTAGTCCCAATACTAAGTTTCTCAAAATAAATACTTAACAAGTAATCATAATTAACTATCTACTTGTACAGCTATTATTTCAACGCATCAGCCTCTCAACACCTGAGTTAGCCTGCTGACCTTTTCAGCCTATACGGGCGGCCATCTGATCCTCCCCCGATGCATCGCCAACTCAGACGAGAGGAGTAGGGCGTTCCGACATGAAAACCTAGGCAAAAAAAACCGCGAAGCGGGCTTGATGATGATCGGCGGAGACCAGAACTGATCCCCGGCCGGTCAACTATTTGTGAAACCGTGCAGCTATTTTGTAAACCTACAGCCTGAAACAGACTCTTGCGGCGAAAATGGAACCGCTCCACCTGTTTGCTCCACTCAAGGTTTGAACCTTTCTGCTGGAGCATCCGGACATGATAAATTTCAAATCCCTGCAAAATAACCTCGATTCCACGCTCACTCGCGCGTTGTCCGACGTGGATGACGTGCTGGACGGGGGCAATGGGCATTTCACCGCCGACGACATCGATGCCTTCAGTGAGGCGAGCCAGCAGGCTGCGGTCAGCTCCAACATCGCTGATCAATGCCAGCAGGCTGGTTATAAAATGACCAAAAATGTCATCGATGGATTTCAGTGAGTTCGAGGAGGTCGTCGGCCTGTGGCGTGATCAGCGTCCGGCGAGCCCGCTCGACTGCTGGGTCGACGACGCCAACGCACGGCTGGAAATGGTGGGTGGCGGAGTCCGTTGCAGCATCGAGTTACTCGACCCCTATGACGCCAACGACCCTCAGCGTATCGAAGCATTGCTCAGTCATGGCGGTGCCAGCCTGGCGTGTGCCTGTGACGGCGCGTTCGCCATCGATCCGCAAACGCGCTGCATGGTGCTGGTCAGCTGGATGCCTGGCCCCTGCAGCCTTGCCGATCTGCTGAACCGTCTGGAAAGCCTGGCCAATCAGCGCGCGGCCTTGCTCAGCCTGATGCACACCACTCTGGTCAATTCTGTGCCCGCCTTAGCCGGGCGCACGACCCTCAATCACCGGCAACCGGGAGTTTGAAATGCGCAAGGCCTTGATGTGGTTGCCTTTATTGTTGATCGGGCTGTCCCCCGCCACGTGGGCGGTGACCCCCGAAGCCTGGAAACATACGGCTTACGCCTACGATGCCCGGCAGACCGAGCTGGCGACAGCGCTGGCCGACTTCGCCAAAGAATTCGGCATGGCGCTGGATATGCCGCCCATTCCCGGGGTCCTTGATGACCGGATACGCGCTCAGAGCCCGGAAGAGTTTCTCGACCGTCTGGGCCAGGAATATCACTTCCAGTGGTTTGTGTATAACGACACGTTGTACGTCAGCCCCTCTAGCGAGCACACCTCGGCACGCATCGAAGTGTCATCCGACGCGGTAGATGACCTGCAGACTGCTTTGACCGATGTGGGGCTGCTGGACAAGCGTTTCGGTTGGGGTGTACTGCCGAACGAAGGCGTGGTTCTGGTTCGCGGCCCTGCAAAATATGTGGAACTGGTGCGCGATTACAGCAAGAAAGTCGAAGCGCCTGAAAAGGGCGACAAGCAGGACATCATCGTATTTCCGCTCAAATACGCCAGTGCCGCGGACCGCACCATTCGCTATCGCGATCAACAACTGGTGGTCGCCGGTGTCGCCAGCATTCTCCAGGATTTGCTGGATACCCGTTCTCATGGCGGGTCCATCAATGGTATGGATCTGCTGGGGCGAGGCGGTCGCGGTAACGGTCTGGCGGGCGGTGGCGCCCCGGACGCTCCGAGTCTGCCGATGAGCTCCAGCGGCCTCGATACCAATGCGTTGGAGCAGGGCCTCGATCAGGTGCTGCACTATGGCGGCGGCGGCGGCAAAAGCGGTGGAAAAAGCCGCTCTGGCGGTCGGGCCAACATCCGCGTAACGGCCGATGTCCGTAACAATGCTGTGCTGATCTATGACTTGCCCTCACGCAAGGCCATGTACGAAAAGCTCATCAAAGAGCTGGATGTTTCGCGCAACCTGATCGAAATCGACGCCGTGATTCTCGACATCGATCGCAACGAGCTGGCAGAACTGTCCAGCCGCTGGAACTTCAATGCCGGGAGTGTCAACGGGGGTGCCAACATGTTCGACGCGGGCACCAGCTCTACCCTGTTCATTCAGAACGCCGGCAAGTTCGCTGCCGAACTGCATGCGCTGGAAGGTAACGGCTCGGCCTCGGTGATCGGCAATCCATCGATTCTTACCCTTGAAAACCAGCCGGCCGTGATTGACTTCAGTCGCACCGAATACCTCACTGCGACGTCGGAACGTGTGGCCAATATCGAGCCCATCACCGCTGGCACCTCTCTGCAGGTGACTCCGCGCTCGCTGGATCACGATGGCAAGCCTCAGGTACAACTGATCGTCGATATCGAGGATGGTCAGATCGACATCTCCGACATCAATGACACGCAGCCAAGTGTGCGTAAAGGCAATGTCAGTACCCAGGCCGTCATAGCCGAACACGGTTCACTGGTCATAGGCGGTTTCCATGGCCTTGAAGCCAACGACAAGATCCACAAGGTTCCGTTGCTGGGCGATATCCCCTACGTCGGCAAGCTGCTGTTCCAGTCCCGCAGCCGTGAACTGAGCCAGCGCGAGCGCCTGTTCATTCTGACGCCAAGACTGATTGGCGACCAGGTCAACCCGGCTCGCTATGTGCAGAACGGCAACCCTCACGATGTCGATGACCAGATGAAAAGGATCAAGGAACGGCGTGACGGCGGTGAACTGCCTACCCGCGGCGACATTCAGAAAGTCTTCACGCAGATGGTCGATGGCGCTGCGCCAGAGGGTATGCATGACGGCGAAACACTGCCCTTTGAAACCGACAGCCTGTGTGACCCGGGCCAGGGCCTGACCCTCGATGGCCAGCGCTCGCAATGGTATGCACGCAAGGACTGGGGTGTGGCCGTTGTGGTAGCGCGTAACAATACCGACAAACCGGTGCGCATCGACGAGAGTCGCTGCGGTGGTCGCTGGGTCATCGGCGTCGCCGCCTGGCCCCACGCATGGCTGCAACCGGGCGAGGAGAGCGAAGTGTATATCGCGGTACGTCAGCCACAGATATCAAAAATGGCCAAAGAGAGTCGGCCATCACTGCTCCGGGGGGCAAAGCCATGAAGATCAGCAGCGTTGCAGTCGTGTTGGTGGTGTTCGCTACCCTGACCGGGTGCGCCACCCACGGTTGTTCGGGAACTGCCTGCAAACGCCCGGACTCCACCAGCCGTGAACTGGTCATCTGGTGGCCTCCGGACATGCGTGACGGTCTTGACGATCAAGACCACGAGCGCGATTACACCGTCGTGAAGTTAAGGGACTAGACATGATCGAGGTCGAGGAGAAAACAGCGTTCTACTACAACGTTGCGGCGCAGAGTCCTGCGGTGTGGCCGGTGGCAAACGGAGTCTCTTTCGTCAGCCGGCGCGAGCATCATGACTGGGGCATTGCGCTGCACATCGAGGGGCGAGCGCTGCGTCCCGAACAACTTAGAGAGGCGCTGCAACTGAGGTTCTCAGAAGCCGAACGATTCAATGACTACTTTCTGTTCCTGGATATGCGGCGTGATTTCGTCGTATGGCACGCGGTGAGCGACGCCCCCCATGCCGTCACCAACCTCGATGATATCCGGCGAAACGAATTGATACTGGCAGGCCTGGATCATCTGGTTTAGGAGATAACACCCGCATGAAAAAAAGACCGCCCCAGTGCAGATGGGGCGGTCTTTTTTTGCGCAGATGCAATCTACAAGCGTCAGGCAGTCACTGGTCGTGCGGAGCTCGGTCGGTTTTCGACACTGCACAGCGGTCACCCCGGCAGCGAGCACTGCCATCCGGATGGGGCAACCAGGCCAAATGCGGACGCCAGCGACAAAAAAGACGATAGCCGATATCAAGTAGCGGCCTGGTCAAGCGCCATGACAACGGTGCAGCCCAGACACCCAGCCCTGCTGCTCGCCAGCTCCAGAGCGTAGCGTCCAGGCCTGTGACCCATGTCCCATCGTCAAATCGGGCGTGCAATGATGATTCCATCTGCGCAAGTGTGAACCCCACAGATCCGGCATCAAACGCTTCACCACTGATATCGACAAAACGAAGGCGATCGGGTTTGGCGCGCGCACGCAGGATCTTGATCTCGCGCGCGCAGAGTGGGCATTCACCGTCAAAATAGAGGGTCAGGGGCCAATGGGTTATCTTGTGCATCGATGCTGTGTCCCGTACCGGTTGTGCACAAGGTAGTCCCAAACATCCAGGCCGACAATGGGCAATGCGGCCCGGTGTGATTCTGTCGGTTATTCATGCGGGTTTCGACGTTCACCAGATGACGTTGGTTCAGGTGACCTGGCCGGAAGTACGCCTGTGGCTAAACAGCCATCACAGCTCGACTTCGACCTGAATCACTTCATCGGTGACTTCGTCCAGCTGCCGAACCACTTTGTAGATGTGGCCGACAGCCTGCAGGGTGGGGCGGGGGATGTATTTGCCGACCTTGGAGCGGTACAGCGTCCTGGTCAGCCAGATGCTCTGCACCACCGGGATGCCGGCTTTTTTGGCGCGGGCAATCAATGCCAGGGCTTCCTCGTCTTCACCTTTGCAATGAATCAGCGGCAGAGGCGTTTCGCCTGGTCGGTAATACAGGGCCACCGCATAGTGGGTCGGGTTGACCAGCAGCATGTCGGCATCTTCCACAGGCTTGGGCGCAGCACTGGGCTCCTGATTGAGGATCTCCTGGGCAAGTTGCCGGCGATGGCCTTTGACGTGGGGGTCGCCTTCCGACTGCTTGTACTCTTTCTTGATGTCTTCGTGGCTCATGCGCAGTTTTTTCGCATGGAAGTATTTCTGCATGGCGAAGTCGATCATGGCGATCGCCAGCAGCAGCCCCAATATCACTCGCAAAATATGCCTGAACAGCTCGACCAGGGCATGCCAGTAGGTCGTCAGATCGCTGTTGGCCAGCAACACCAGGGTGCCCAGCACAGGTTTGACTTGCACATACAGCGTCGCGCCGATGGCAATGGCCTTGAGAACACTGAGCAGCAGGTTGAGCAGGTTTTGCCCGGAAAACATCTGTTTGGCGTGGGAGAACGGGTTGATCTTGTTGGGATCGATTTTCAGCGCCTTGGGCGCGAACAGAAAGCCGATCTGCATCCAGCTGCTGATCAGGCGCATCAGCATCGCTATACCGACGCTGCACAAGGTGAAGCTGAGCAGTACGGTGAGGCCTTCGCTGGCGATCAGCTCGACCGATGCGGCAAAGCTGCGGTCGATGCCTTTAAAGGACAGCGACAATAGCGCCTCCAGTCGGCTGACGCTTTCATCAGCCAGGGCCAGAGTGATTTCACTGACGGCCATCAACACCAGCAGTTTGCCGAGGTCCTGACTCTGCCCGACCTGACCCTTTTCCCGCGCGTCGCGCAGTTGCTTGGGCGTGGCCTTTTCGGTTTTTTCGCTCACGGCACTTGCACCAGAAGCGTCAGCAGCGACTTCAGATCAACCAGCTTCAACAATTGACCTGTGCCCAGTTCCAGCAGCGTCGGCAGATAGATCAGCAGAAAAGCGAGGCCGGCCATACTTTTGGCTGGCATGGCGAGGATCGAAACGTTCAGCTGTTGCGCATACAGGCCGATGATCGCGAACGCTGCTTCGATCAACAGCAGCAGCGCGATGAAGGGCGCGGCGTACAGCAGCATGTGCTGCATCGTCTGGTTCAACTGCTCCAGAAAGACATCCAGGCCGCCAGCGTTCATGCCCGGCATCCAGGCCGTCGGAGGCCAGACGCTGTAGCTGTCCCAGATGATCTGAGTCATCAGCGAAAGCCCCCCGGTGAGGATTACCAGCATGATCAGGGTTTCTTGAAACAGTTCGCCCAGTGGCGTGGCGTCAGGGCCCAGCGCCGGGTTCAACTGGCCGCCGCTGAGCGCACCGCGCTGGCTGTCGAGCAGCGCGCCCACCGAGGCGAACATCCAGAATGGCGCATACAGCAACAGCCCCAGTAGCGTGCCGAGTACCGCTTCCTTGATCAGCAGGCCGCCGATTGCGAACCAGTTGTCGTCGAGGGACTCCAGAGCCTTGCTGATGGCTGGTGCCGGGATCATCGCCATCACCGCCACGACGGCATAACGCAACGGGCCTTTCAGGTATTTGAAGCAAAAGGCTGGCACCAGCAGCATGCAGGGCATCAGCCGTGCCATTGCCAGTCCCATGCCCAGCATGAATTGAAAGGCGCTGTGCGCGTCGAAGGGCATTTAGTGGCTGACCCCGGAGCGGGCAATCAGGTCGAAGGCCATATTGATGAACTGGATCAGCTCGACGCCGATCCAGCGGCCGGTCATGGCCAGGGTCAGTCCGACGGCCCCCAGTTTGATGCCGAAGGGCAATGTCTGATCCTGAATCTGCATGAGTGCCTGCAGCAGCGAGGTGACCACACCCACGAGCACCGCAACGGCCAGCGGCGGGGCGGTCAGGATGACGACCAGAAACATGCCTTGCTTGAACAACGCCAACGCTTCCATGACCGCCTCACATGTAGGAATAGAACAGGCTGTCGAGCAGACGCGACCAGCCCGATACGAGCACGAACAGCAGCAGTTTGAGCGGCAGCGACAGTGTCATAGGCGAGACCATCTGCATGCCCAGTGCCAGCAACAGGTTGGAGACAATCAGGTCAATGACGATGAAAGGGATATAGATCAGAAAACCGATCTCGAAACCGGCCTGCAGCTCCGACAGCACAAAGGCCGGGATCGCCAGCAGAAGATCGTTTTTGTTGGCCTGATCGGCCATTTCCTTGGGCCACATGCGCTGGGTATTTTCCAGCAGATGGGCGACGACATCCGGGTCGGTGTTGCGTGTCATGAAGCGTTGCAGCGGCTCGATGACCACTTTGAGGCTGCTCTGCAGTTTGTCGGCGTTGCTCAGTTCCAGCGGGTGTTCATGAACCCGCTGCTGTATGTCGTGCGCCACCGGGGCCATGACGAACATCGTCGCGGCCAGGGCGATGCCATACAACGCCATGTTCGGCGGCACTTGCTGAACGCCGATCGCGTTGCGGGTGATCAGCAGCGTCATGGCGATCTTCAGAAAGGCGGTGCAGACGATCAACAGGAACGGGATCAGCGACAGCGAGCCGAGAAACAGCGCCAGCATGATCGGGTTGACGCCCTCCATGATCATGAGCGCGCCACCAGCCGGGTAATCTGCAAACCGAGGCGGCCTTCGACGTCGACCAGCTCGCCTTCGGCAACCACCTGCTCGCCATGGCACAGCGTGGCGTGGCCTGGCGCGATGCCGCTGACTTCGAGAATGGTTCCGGCGTCCAGTCGGCGCAGTTCGGCAAGCGTCAATCTGAGCTCGCCGCAGCGCAACGTCAGGGCCAGCTCCAGTGAGTCGAGCATCGGCGACTCGTTGTGTTCTCCCGACGCCTCTTCATGCTCCGCTTCGCTGTCCGCATAGCCGAATGCCTGCTCGGCGTGCTCGTCGTCACGCAGTTGCTGATCAGCCTGTTCAGGCACCGGTTCTTCATAGTCGTCGAGCATCTCGACGTCGTCCTGATACAGATCTTCAGTACTCATGGTGACTGTGCTCCTCATGACCGAGCTGCAGAAAAAGATGCTGGGCCTGTTGGTCGGTGCGGGCCGCCCATTGACGTCCAGCGAGTGTCACGGACCCTTGTCCGGCGCTGTCGAACCGGCAGCGGGCGGGTAGCACCACGTCACCGGGGCGTAGCGAGGCGATTTGTTCCCGAGTCAGTGACAGTTCGCCGACGATCAGTGGTGTCGCCACCGACCAGGATTCGTCCACGTTACGATTCAAGACTTGCCAGTCAGCCGAACCCAGAAGCCTGAGCAGGGTGGCGGGTGTGGCGTGCAGGTGGGCATCGAGTCGTTCGCTGCCCAGTCGCACGAGAACCCGGCAGCCGATGGCCGGCTCGGTCGGGGCGTCTGAAAACGGCGCAACAGGCGCCAGCAGATCGGCGATCACCGTGCTCAGGCGCTGGTTGAATAACTGCCAGTACCAGGCCTGGTACTCGCCGCCGAGCGTTAAGGGCACTTCGCCCAGCAGGCTGAGCAACGCTTCGGCATCGCTTAGCAACAAGGGGCCGACCGCCGTATTCAACCAGACACCGTCTGCCGGTATCCGCGCGTCTTCGTGCTGCGGCAGCAGGCTCAGTTCGGCGTGCTGACCGCGGGCGCTGAAGCCCAGGCGCCGTCCGGCGCCGAGTGCGCGTGTGGCTTGGGCCAGCAGAGCGTCGACCTTGCGCAGACGCAGGGCGCTCATGCTGTGAAGTCTTCATGCATGTCCAGCTCGACGTCCTGGCCAAGTGCCTGCGCCAGCGATTCCCGGCATGCGCCGACCTGGCCCTGCAAGCGCTTGAGAACGTCACGTCGGCCAAAGCCCAGTTGAATGCTCCAGCGGTTTTCGGATTTGCTGGCGTTGACCCGCACGCTGCCCAGATTGGGCATGAGCAGGCTGAACGCCAGCGGACCGTCCGGCTGATCGGGCAAACGCTGCGCCAGCTCGTCGATCAGCTGAGTCGGTACGTTTTCGGACTGTGCAGAGAAGGCCACACCGCTGCCTCCGAAGCCCTGCTGATCCGGCTCTTCACCTACCTGCGGTATCAGCAGTTGCGAGAAGAACATGCCGTCGGCGCTCATCGGGCTGTCGGCCACTGAACGGTTCAGCGCGAAACGAACCTTCTGCACATCGCCCCGTGGTGCTCCGGTAAAGGCTGGTGGCTGGTCATCGGACCTGGCGGGCTGACGCAGCGAAGGCAGGGGGCGCGAGGTGGCTGGCGGGGCACTCGGCGCGGGTGGCGCTTTGGCAGGGGTTTTGATCGGTGCGGTCATCGTCACTTAACCTTCTTCGTTGAGCGTCTCCTCCATGCAGGCGAGTTTCTCGACCGCGCGCTGAGACGCCTTGGCTTGCAGCCGTTTCTGTTCAAGCAACGCCTGTTGTTCAGCTACTCGCATTTGCTGTTGCTGCACGTCCTGGCGGATGTAAGCCAGGCGGTCGAGCATGGTTCTTTCCTTTTCGTGCCAGCCGTCGACATCAGTCAGGCTGAGCGTCTTTTGCAAATGCGCATGGGACAGACTCTCGCGGCGGCGCTTGTGGTTGTCGCGTTCCTGATTCAGCGACGCCCTTGTCTCTGCTAAGTGGTCGAGCATCGATTTCAGTTCCAACTGCGCCTGGCGATGGGCACGCTCGGCACTGGCCTGACGGTGTTGGCGCAGTGGCGTGAGCAGACCGATCACCTGCTGCAGAGCGACCTGTTGCGGGTCGTCTTCCAGTGGTTCGTCCATGGCTACTCCGGCAGTTGAGAGGTGAGTTGCAGCAGCCTGTCGAGGGTTTCCTGCAAGGGCACGGGTTCACGCAGGTCCTGGCGCAGGAACGCGTTTATGGCCTCGTTCAGTTGCACGGCACAGTCGGTGACCGGGTCGGCCCCGGCCTGGTATTCACCCAGGCGCAGGAGCATTTCCACTTGTTTATAGGCAGCCAGTAACTGGCGCAGGCGATTGTTCGCCCGTTGATGTTCGCGACCGGTGACGTTGCTCAGGATCCGGCTGATGCTGGCTGACACATCGATTGCCGGGTAGTGCCCGCGTTCGGCCAGTTTGCGCGACAGTACGATGTGCCCGTCGAGCAGCGAGCGCACTTCGTCGGCGACCGGATCGTTCATCGAGTCCTGTTCGATCAGCACCGTGTAAAGCGCGGTGATCGAACCGTTCTCGCTCATCCCGGCGCGTTCCACCAGGCGTGGCAGCAGGGTGTACACCGAGGGTGGCAGACCGCCGCGCCCCAGCGGCTCGCCCGAAGCAATGCCGATTTCCCGTTGCGCGCGGGCGAAGCGGGTCAGCGAGTCGAGCAGCAACAGCACTTTCTGGCCTCGGGCGCGAAAGGCTTCGGCGATGGCGGTCGCGGTGAACGCAGCGCGGGCGCGCTCCATGCTGGAACGATCGGATGTTGCACAGACCAGCACCGAGCGGCGGCGCAGGGTTTCGTCCAGTTCGTGGTCGAGAAACTCGCGCAGCTCGCGGCCCCGTTCGCCAATCAGGCCGAAAACGATGACGTCACAATCCATGTTGCGCGCCAGTTCGGCCATCAGCGTGGTCTTGCCGCAGCCTGCTCCGGCGAACAGCCCGACACGCTGGCCCTCGCCGAGCAGAATCGCACTGTCGATGGCGCGTATCCCGGTGGGTAACGCCCGGGTGATACGCGGTCGCTGGGTCGGCGGCAGGGCGTCGGCGATCACCGGCAAAGTCGTGCGGCGGTCCTCGGGGCCGGCGAAAGCGCCGAGGCAATCGCCCATCAGCGGGCGCCCGAAACCGTCCAGTACACAGCCGAGCAGGCTGTCATCGACGCCGATCCGGTGTGCCACGCCCAGCGGGCGGATCGGCGCGCCGACCTGAATACCGTCGGGTGGGCCCAAGGCACTGAGCAGCGTGCATTCCTGGGTGAAGCCGACGATTTCGGCCAGCAGCAACGAGCCGTCGGCTTTGCTCACTTCACACAGATCGCCGACCTTGGCCGATGGAATCTTGCACTCCAGCAGAATTCCGCGCACGGCGCTGACGCGGCCAATGACGCGCACCGCGCAGTACTGGCTCAAACGCTTGGCGTGCGCGTCTTTCCACAGGTTCAGTGCTGCATTCACCAGTTCACCTCGACATGGCGATTACCGTCGAATTGCAGGCGCTGATTATCGATTCGGGTGAGGCGCAGGCCATCCACTTCGTCACCTACGTAAACCCGTCGACCGTCGGCAGTCACCAGATGCGCATGCGGCCCGGTCATGATCTGAACCACCACAAAGGGCAGGGTGTTGCGATTGCTGCCCACGTTGTCCAGAACGGTTACCGGCGAGTCGTACAGGGTCTTGAAGCGCTGAAGCATGCGCTGGTAGACCAGCAGCGATTCTTCTTTCAGATCGCCGTTTAGGACCAGCCCGTCGGGCGTCTCTTCTACGCTGACGTCAGTCAGCAGGCGGTCGCTGAGCATGGTGCTCAACTGGTGGCGGACGTCATCCGCGCTGCTCAGACGTATGCGTTTGTCGGTCACAGGGTTTGCAGCCTTGGCTGGCGCCTTGGGTGTATCGGGCGAGGCCCCTGTCGTGGCGGCCGCCAGGTGTGCCGGGCTCTGATCCATAGCAATAGCGGGCGGGCGGGTCAGGCTCCAGGCGCTGCCGATGACGCCCACCAGCAGCCCGGCGATGATGCCCGTGGTGCGGTTGAGAAACTGCGAGCGGGACTTGACCTTCTCCAGCGGCACGTCGTTGCGTGCCGGCCCGGATTCGGCCTCAGGCTGTTTGGGAATCACGGCGGGCACGGAGGGCCATTCATCGCCCGCAGACGAAACGCACAGCCACACCGAACCCAGCATGAAGGCGTTGTTCAGCGTCAGGTCGATGCTCGGCCGGGCGTTGCCCTGTTCGTCGCAGACCGCGCCTTGTTCAGCGTTCAGTGTCCAGTTGTCGTCGACACGTTGCAGGCGGCAATGCAGGATTTCCACGCCCGCATCGTCAAGCGCCAGATCGTGTTGTCCGGCAGAGCCAATCGACCATTGCTCACCGATCAGCGGTAATGCCGCGCCTTGGTGCTGGCCGTTCAGTACGCGTAATTCAAACATCTGAAAGTCTCCGTGCGTTCAGGCCTTGCAGGCTCAAGCAGCATGCTCGTTGTCCAGCGGCTCGAGATCGTCTTCAAGGTCGAATCGACCCATGACCTTGACCTTGGCCGCATTGCTGATTTCCGCGAAAGATAGTACGGGTACATGGTAGAACTCCTCCCTCAACAAGGTACGCAGAGGGCTGCGCAGATCCTGTGCCACCAGCAGAACCGCCTGTTCGGGAGCTCGTACCGGGAAGGCAATGTGCAGCTGTTGCACGAGCATCTGGCTGATCTCGTTGCTCAGCGCGAAGAATGTTTCGGTTTGCGTCTGGCGCAGGCCATCCCGCAACAACCCCTCGCTTTCCGGCGTCAGCAGCCACACTTGCAGGCCTTCGGCACCGCAGTACTGGTGGTAGATCTGCGACTTGAGCGCAATGCGTACGTAGTCGGTCAGCACATTGGTATCGCGTTCATGCTGACAGTGCTCGATCAGGGTTTCGGCAATGACCCGGATCGCCCTCAGCGGCACACGCTCCGAGGCCAGGCGTTGCAGGACGGCCGAAAAGCGCGTCAGGGTGAGGACCCGTTGCATTTCCTGAGCGAGTTCCGGTTGCTCGGACTCTAGCCAGCTGAGGATGGCTTTGGTTTCCTGCAAGCCGATGAACTGCGGCGCGCAGGACTGCAATGTGCGCTCCATGCGTTCGATGATCAGGGTCGTGGAGCTGACCGGGTTCAAGTCGCCAGACTGCTCGGCCGGCAGCCATACCCATTGATCTTCCTGGCGGTCGGTGTTGCCCGGGATGGCCGCCGGAAGGTTTTCGCCTGCCAGCTGGCGTGCTTCCACGGCGACATGGCTCTGCGTGAAGGTGGCCTTGAGCATCGGTACGTCATAGACGGTGAAGCGAAACTCGTCCGGGGCAATGTCATCGACATGCTCGATGATGAACGAAGGCAGGGTCAGGCCGTACTGCACCACCAGACGGTTGCGGCGCTTGCGTATTTCGCTGACCAGCGCTTCGATCTGCGCGCTGTCCTGGCCGGGGTGGAATTGCAGCACAAACTGCCGGCTGGGGGAAAAGGTACGCAGGTCTTCCTTGCCGTTCATTTCTGGCGCCACAGCGGCTGTACGTTGCTCATCGGCCTTGGGTTTTGCCCGTTGCAACTGCAGCAGTCCACCGGCACCGCAGATGATCGCGATGGTGACGAAAACACCGGTCGGCATTCCCGGCAGGGCAGCGAAGCCGAGCATGGCCACCGAGGCGATGATCCAGGCCTTGGGCTGACTGGTGATCTGCTCGGCGATCTCGCGGCCGATATTGGCTTCCGCCCCTGCCTCGGTGTTGGGCACGCGAGTGATGATCATGCCGCTGGTGACGGAGATCAGCAGCGCAGGAATCTGGGCGATCAGGCCGTCACCGATGGTCAGCACGGTATACAGCTGCAAGGCGTCGCCCGCTGCCATGTTGTGCTGCAGCACGCCGATGGATATGCCGCCGATCATGTTGATGGCAACAATAATCAGGCTGGCGATCGCATCGCCGTTGACGAACTTCATGGCGCCGTCCATCGCACCGAACAACTGGCTTTCTTTGTTCAGTTCGGCGCGTCGTTTACGGGCCTCGTGGACGGTGATCAGGTTGGCGCGCAGGTCACTGTCGATGGACATCTGCTTGCCGGGCATCGCGTCCAGGGTAAAACGCGCGCCGACTTCGGCGACCCGTTCCGAGCCTTTGGTGATCACCAGAAAGTTGACCACCGTCAGGATCAGGAAGATCACCAGACCCACCGCCAGGTTGCCGCCCACCACGAACTGCCCGAACGCCTCGACGATGTGCCCGGCGTCCTGGTTGAGCAGAATCAGCCGCGTCGTAGACACCGACAGGGCCAGGCGAAACATCGTGGTCAGCAGCAGCACGGCAGGGAAGGTCGAGAACGCCAGTGGCCTGGGCAGGTGCATCGCCAGCATGATCAGCAGGCAGGAAATACAGATGTTCACGGCGATCAGCACGTCGATCAAGCCGGTGGGCAGCGGCGTGATCATCATGAACACGATGGCGATCACAAAAAACGCACCGACCAGTTCCGAGCGGCGCATGGCCGACAGCGCGACCATGTTCAGAAAGTTGATGACCCGGTTCATCAGGCAAGCCCCTCGTATAATTGCTTCTGTTCCTTATGCGTGAGCTCGGCCATCAGCGTGAGTAGATTATTCAGCGCGGCCTGACGGCTTTTCAGGTCCCGCCAGAGCAGGATCGGCAACTGCATCAGCATCGGCCGCAGGCCATTGAGAAACGCCAACTGGTGTTCGAGCCTGTTGCCCCCGATGTGCTGGGTCAGTTGCAAGGTCTGATTCACATTCATGCCATTGGCCGTCAGGGTCAGCATGTGTTTGAGGAAGGCCGGTGGGTCCACCGTCAGTTTGGGATTCTTTTTGCGCATGCGCCCCAGCAGGTGTTCGCAGCCGCGCAACAGCGTAGTGACATGGCGCGCGGTGGTCAGGCCATGCATCAGCGTGCGCAGTTGTTCATGAGAAGCCGACGGGGTAATCGCCGAAAGATCGTCGGCGATTGCGATGCGCATGTCGCGCAGGTTCAGGTCGAACTCGCCGGGTTCCTGTTGCTCGCCAATCAAGGCTTCGATCAAGCCCGTGACGTTGGGTTGTCCGGAAACCGCTACGCCATACAGATTGCGCAAGGCCGTGCGGCGCTTGTTATCGATGTTCTGGCGCCCGAAGGCTCTTGCGGTATTGATACCGGCGCGTGCGCGCGGGCCGAATCGGCGGCGCAGATGTTTGAGCGTCTGGGTCAGCGCTGCATATTCTGCTTCAGCCCCATCGTCTTCTGCCTGTTTACGTGCTGCCTGCAATACGACATGAGCCTTGGCAGCGTCGCCGTCAGCGAATTCCAGAACCTGTTCCAGATCGGCGTCGTTGTCCTGCAGCAGTTTTTTGCGCAGCAGTCTGGCGGCGTTATCCAGCCCGGTGTCGCTGGCGCTCATCAGCAACTGATAAAGCTCGCCCAGCTTGACGGCCCGCGACTGCAACGCGTTCCTGCTCGCGATCAGTTCTCGCTCACGCAATATCCGGCTGTGCTGCACCAGAGCCGCAGCGAAGCGCGAAACCTGCAGTGACGAGGTGCCTTTTTCATCAGGCAACCCGCTGCCGGGAATCGCTCGCGCAGCCGGTGTGATGGCGCGGATCGGCGCTACCGGGCGAATGGGCAATGTAGGCGGGGCGACAATTTTCATAGGACGATTCTGGGCCTGGTGTGACCGCTGAGTGGGTCGTTGGCCCGGTTCGGTTCCCTGGTGCCGAAGGCTCATGCGTTTGTGCCAAAAGCTGCAGAGCTAAAAATCGTGTTGCGCAAAAAAATGTATTACAAAGAATTTCACATTTTAAAATATTCATATAAATCATGTGGTTATGATTATTTTTGGACTGGCATGGTTATCGCTATAGGACTTGCACTCCATCAATTGAGGCAAGCCCATGCTCCCGAATCTTGTGATCCTTGATGCAACCGAACCACGCCAACCATCGTCGTCCGCCGGTATCCGGCAATTGACGGCCGATCAGGTCCAGATGCTCAGAGCGTTCATCCAGAAGCGGGTGAAGAACGCTGATGATGTGGATGACATCCTGCAATGCGTGTTTCTCGAGGCGTTACGCAATGAGCACAAGTTTCAGCACGCCAGCAAACCGCAAACCTGGTTGTGTGGCATTGCGCTGAATCTGATCCGTAATCACTTTCGCAAAATGTATCGTCAGCCCTATCAGGAAAGCTGGGAAGACGAGGTCCATACGGACCTGGAGTCGAACGGCGATATCACCCATCAGGTAGACGGGCACCGACAGCTGGCACGCGTCATAGAGGCCATCGACTGCCTGCCGACGAACATGCAGAAGGTTCTGGAAGTTTCTCTGGAAATGGATGGCAATTATCAGGAAACCGCCAACATGCTCGGTGTTCCTATCGGCACCGTACGCTCCCGACTGTCCCGGGCACGGGTGCAGCTCAAGCAACACATAGACCCGTTCGCCTGAGTGAATATCTGTCTGGAACCAACTTGCGCGCAAAACCACACAGTTGCCATCCCTCACCACTTGGATGGCAACCATGCGTATATCCAGTTCTCCCAGTCCTGCCCTCGGCAGCATCGTGAATCAACCCACCTCTGGCGAACTGGCTGCTGAGACGCCATTGGCCAAAGCTTCGCTTACGCAGGGCAGCGCAGGTGGTGGTCAGGCTTTTGTGCAGTTCGGCCAGGCCAACGACAGCCCCTCTTCCTTTTCGGGAACCGAGCAAAGCGGTTCATCGCTGATGAGTCTGCTGACTCGCAGCAGCAGCAGTGAAAGCACCTCCAGCGTCGATCAGGACGGTGATCAGGTGTCCCCGATGACATCGGTCTCGGCCACAGCGAGCTCGGCACCCACGGCGGCCTCCAGCCCGGCGAATGCCCCAAGCGCTACCGATGCAGCGTTTCTCGATAACTCCGAATATTCTTCGCCCGAGGCGCTCAAGCGCTGGGAGCCGATGGTTGCCAACCTGCCGCCCGAAGAGCGCGAGCAGGCGGCCAAAGAACTCAACCGGCCCATCGCCGCAGCGTGGATGGCC
This sequence comes from Pseudomonas sp. PvP028, assembly GCF_017832255.1. Classification (NCBI taxonomy): domain Bacteria; kingdom Pseudomonadati; phylum Pseudomonadota; class Gammaproteobacteria; order Pseudomonadales; family Pseudomonadaceae; genus Pseudomonas; species Pseudomonas sp. PvP028. Next base: position 5,988,063 of record NZ_JAFIBL010000001.1, on the reverse strand, counting down.
AGAGAGGATGGTCCCAATGCCGAAAAGGCGATGGCGTTCATCAATGCCAACCCTGCGTTGAAGACGGCGGTGGACGTCGGCAAGGATGGCGGTAATGCGGATGGCAAAATCACCAACAAAGACCTCAAGGCGTTCGCCAAAAACATGGAGAAGGCGGCCGACAATGCCGACAAGGATGTGGCCAAGTACATGGAAGATAACCCCGGCGCTGATCCTCAATCCCTTGAAATGGTGCGCAGCGCAGCGGTGATGCGCGCCAATATGCCGTTGGCGACGGCAGCCGACCCTCATCATGCCGTCGGGGCGGCGGACAAAACCGATGTCGATGGTAATGTCAGCGCCGAGGGTCTGAAAGCGCTGATTAAAAGTAACCCCGGGTTGTCAGGTACGCTCAAACAGTCCTGCAACATGTGGTCGCAGGCGGGCTTCCTCAGCCAGGTGGATGAAGCCGGTCTGACCGGGCGCAAGAAGGCTGCGCATAGCCCCGACCAGGTGTTCGATGCGTCCAATATGAGCGAGTGGATCAGGAAGAGCGCCCCCAAAAATGGTGGCCAGTTCGCCAGCATGCTCAGCGATGCCGCGACGTTGAATTCGGTAGCCGGTATCGATATCAGCAAACTCAATGCTCAGGTTTTCGAGAAGCCCGAGGCTTACACCGGCGCGCAGAAAGCCGCTGTGATGATCAAGTTGCAGCAGACCCAGCAAAGCGTGATAGCCGGGCGGGATTTGCGCAACACCGAGAAGACCGAGGCGGGCCTTAACGACCGAATTGCCCGGTTGCAAGACGATCCAGACGTTCAGGAGTACCTCAACAAAAGCATTCCCGAACAGGAGCGCAGCCTGGTTCGCAGCGATTCGGCGCTGCAGAAGGCCGTGACTGAGCAGGCTCAAAACGTCAACAGCGGAAAGGCCTTGCAAGCCGACATGGCAACCGCAGACAAGGCCGTCGACAAACACAACCCCAACCCCGATTACAGCGGCGCCATCACCGGCCTGTCGGCCCAACTGCAACTGCAAAAAGACCTGTTTCCGGATGCCCAGGTACCCACTGCCCAGCAAGTCTTCAACAACCAGCCTGATGAACTGCAAACGAAGATCGCCGACTCCTACGTGCGCAATTTCAGCGAGGGGGGCGCTCTGAAACAACTGCTTGGCCAGAAAAAGTCTGACGCCGGCGAGTCTCTGCAAACCGCAGATAACCAGAAAGCGGCGTATGAAAGCGTGCTGCCCGCTGATTTCGTTAATGATGAGCGTGAGAGCTACACGGCCAGCACCTTGTCCGAACTGCAGAACTCCAAAAAAGGCCGCAAGTTGCTGGAGGGCAAGACCGATGAAGAGGGCGGCCCTTCGCTGGCCGAGCAGCTCGCCGAGCAAGGTATCGGAGGCAAGGCATTCAACTCGGTCATGGGCTTTGCGTCAGTGTCTGACAGGCTCGCCAGCGGTGACAAGCTGGGCGCTGCTCAGGGCATCATCGACAGCTCCAGGTTGGGCGCGGAGGCAATCAAGGGCGGCATAGACACCGGCGCGAAAATGATGGGCCGTGAGGCGTCCGCGGGTCTTGGTCGTCTGGGCGGACAGATGATCGGCCGCGCTGTCGGTCTGGTTGCCGGTGAAGCCACAGGGCTTGCCGCAGGCGCAGCGCTGGGTGCTGCAATCCCGGTCATCGGCTGGGCCATCGACGGCGCCATGGCGTTGGGTTTTGGTATTTCGGCGATTATCGACGCAGTCAAAAAGCACAAGGCGCAGAAGGCGTTTGATCATAACGTTGACCCGGTGCTGGATCAGTTCGGGATTGACAGGGCGCATTGATTGAATTGAGTCGGCTCAGACGCCTTGAATGCTGAGCCTTCATTTCTACAGATCCGTGTGAGCTGTTTAATCGGACGCATGAAAGTTTATGGACAGCGTTAGCGCTAGACGCTAAAAAACCGAGGCTATTTGACAAATATCGGCCTTTTGTCAGGCCTGACATTAAATTAAACAGTTAAAAAAGGTGAGCCCGAAGAGTTGCGTATCGTCAAAAGCATCTGTCATTTCTTCGGACAGCTTTCGCGCATCATATACAAACTCTCCAGAAGCATCCTCTGTCCATCAACGAGCCAGGACGCCAAGGTGCGGTGAGCTTCAGGGGCCCCAAGTGAGCAGATTGATGCCTTGCCAGCAGGCGTTAGTAGGAGTGGCCCGATGGCCTGATCCGCATTTTAACAGCCTGCTGAATCGTGGGACGGTGGTGCCCTTGGTTTTCGGATTCGAAAAAGTCAAAGGTCTTTCTGCCCATGAGATCAGTACCTCTATACCGGGCAAGAATAATAGGTTTATGTACTAGGCAAATGAGAATCGCCTGGCCGGGGAGGCAGACGGTGGCAATCGAGGAAGTGGAGATCAGAAGCCTTGGCGATCTTGTAACGCTGTCTCTGGGATGTGAGCTCAAGAATATAAAGCTGCCTGAAGATCTGCTTGTAAGGCTGAAAACAAGCAAGAAACAGAAAGCCGAGTATCTGGATGCGTCAGCTGTTGATAGGTTTCCCAACAATCTCCTTGAGCAGGTCTCGGAAATGTCCAATGGTGCGCCCTTGAATACGCTGAGTCTTGAGGCGCTACAGGATATAAACGCTGAGTTGCGTGTGCGTGATCTGCGGACTTTTCTTCGGCAGTCCTGACAGCGTTGGCGCTCTTTCAGCAAAGTGACGCACGTCTTTCTATAACCTGATTCGTCTTGCAGTGGAGCTGAGGCCGCGATACACGGCCCCGGCTCCAATAGGGGGCTGGCCAAACCCGTTACGCCAGCTTTTCGTTTGCTGAGCAAGCCGAGCCTCGACTCGTTCCTCCTGCCTCTTGAGGTGACAACCTTTATTCTTCTCGAACACCTGTCCTCGGACAAAACGCGCCAACCATAAGGCGCGTTTTTTCAGAGGACGTGAGTCAAGGCTTGGCCCGGACCCTGTTTGCGGCAAGGAAGTCACCTGCTCGCTTTATTTCCTGCATTCTGAAACCTTCAATAGAGGTAACGTGCTGACCGGCAGATCGTTGCGCCCGGTAGGCACGGTTTCTGTGTAATAGCGTTTCCATATGCAGACCGCCCTGGTCTTTAGTGACGGTGGTATCTTTTTTCGGGTGATTCTCCACGAAGCTTTTTGACTGAGCATGTTTCAAGAAGGTCGCCGGGATAGGCACCTGCTTTTCTCCATTGTGCAGACGGGAGGTATATTCTTCGTGATGTTTAAAAGCTTTCAGGGCGTTATTAAGCGCAAACATGGTGCAGTCAGTTTTCGAGTATTGAAGAAAATTTCCTACCATTTTGAGTTTGACGTTGCCTAATGCTGAAAATATTTCCCTTTCTGCAGCATCTATAATGTTCCCCGGGGCAGACTCAAAGCCGACAATCGACGGTCGATGGCCGTATCTCAGTTGGATATCCAAGGCTATATGGTGGTCTGGCATCTTTTTGAATGGGGGGTAAACAACTCGCATACTCAGCGATTGCTTGTTTTTTTGAATATCCCTGTTTTGCTCTTTTATCGCCTGGTAACAGTCTTTATGACTTTTGAATGTCTGCAGATTCAAACCGGGATTTCTTGTATTTTCCGCTTTGGCGAACAGCGGCAGTAACTTGATATCTCCTTGCGTAATATTGGAGTTCGGACCTTCACCCTTTTTCACTTGGTTACAGACCATTACGGCATATTCATGCAGATCCTTATCACGCAAAGCTAACTGGGCCAGGTTAATCGGTTCCATCTTCTCCAGTAGGCGCTTAGGTATTGCTTCGGGCTTCTCAGGTATAGCATCTCCCCGTGATGCTTTCGGTGAGTTCAGCATCATTGTATGAAAATCTTCCAGCTCAGAATGGTTCCGCCCGCCGGGGAGGCGAAATTGTAAAAAGGCGGACGACGAAGGCATTGAACCTTCAGCCTGCGGAGTATCATTCGCGCCGGATGAGCTGGCCCCTGATTCATATCTTCCTGCCGCGCGCGCGTTTTGCGGTGATGCCGCTGTCTGGTTGGCGTTGTATCTGATATCCGTTGGCAGCGCATCCTGACGTCGCAGACGTCTGCCCTCGCCACGCTGTAGCGGTGGGTTAGTTACCGATGATGACGAAGCGCTTTCAGTGTTCTCTGCCTGAGTCCCCTGACGTCTGTTCGGACCTGAGATATTCATCGAATAGTCCCCGCCATGGTTAGCATTAAACCGGCTTTCGTCAGCCTGGTTGAGGAGGCGAGCGGAGCAGAATGGCCATGCAGTAACTTTGCCCGCCATATTTTCGCCACTTCGATCATCTGAACGCAGGCGCTGACAAAGTGATCCTCATCAATCCGTAACGGATCAAACCGCTGAAAAAGCAGCACTTCATTATTTTTTTCGTCCAGCCCGAAGGCCGCACCATCGCTGGAGCCGTAATGAAAGAGGTTGGCGGCCAGAATATCGCTCAGAAGTGTGCTGCTGGCTGGAGTAGAAAGCGTGCCCACGCACAGATAAACAAACAGCGTATTTTGCTGTTCAATCCGTTCCAGCGTCATGTCCAGTTCGTTGACCTTCAGACAGCACAGGTGATTCGCATCCAAAGAAAGCGGTCCACTTTCAAGCCTTATCGCCAACGCATTCAGCAAGTCTTGTATCGTCATAATCGGAACTCTGCAGGTCAGGAAAATGTGCACCAGCCGCTATCGAGGCCAAACCTCGCCCTGTCATGGCCAGGTCCTGTCCGGCTGGCCCGGTGCTCTATTACTGATCGTTGAGTGGTTGAGGCCTTCAGTCAGTTCCCCAGGCATTGATCGACTCAATGAAAGATCTTTTAGGGGGCGCCTTAGAAAAAGGATTTTAAAGTACGTTAAGCTGAACTGATTTCAGCTGTTGTAATGGCCGGAATCTTGGCGACGCCAGCTAGGGCATTACTAACCGGTCTAGCCTAGCAAGCTCTTCAGTGAATCCGTAAACGGCGTTTTTCAGCGCCTTGAATCGCTCATTCGCTGCCAGAATCGCTGTTTTCGTACCAAATCGGCGGGGTTGGCAACCACTTGGCCTAGTAGTCCGGGTCGAGAGTCGGCGGGCAGGCCCGCAGCGGCTCGATCGCGTCCTGATGGCTCATACCTCTGGCCAGTAGCGTGTCGATTTCCTTCCGGATCTGATCGCGGCAGGCTGCCTGGTAGAGCAGGGGCCGGCTGTGAGCGATCTGGTTTAGCGCTCGCTGAATCGGCTTGGGTAGCGTTTCAGGTTTGGTGATGCTCATGGCGGTGGTGGTGTCGAGAATCAGCGCTTTACCCTCGGGCATTCCCATGGTGACAACTACCGGCGTACCCCACAGGCTCGGTGGCGCTGGCGGGCGTCACGGTGGGGTAGGCGCCAAGCCCCATCATTTTGGCTTTGCCGCCGAGACGGTAACGGAACCGCCAAAGCTTCGAGCCGCCACGTGTGATCTCAAGGCAAAGGCCAGCGGTATCCGTCAGACAGTAGAGTTTTTCGCGGGGCTTTGCGGTACGAACGGCTGTGTCAGTGAGAGCCAAGACAAACCCTCTGGGCTGGCGCTGGCGGGGGATTTTCCCGTCAGAGTGTGAGTAGAAATCTGGACCGAACTCGATCTACTCACAATAAACTGGGCTTACAAGGGATTCGCTGGGAAAGCTGAGCACAAAAAAACCGGCTCGTGGGCCGGTTTATCTGGTGTTCCGGGTCTGGTTGTGACCTCTGGATACTGCTATGTGGTGCCCCGAGGGAGAATCGAACTCCCACTTCTTTCGAAAACGGATTTTGAATCCGCCGCGTCTACCAATTCCGCCATCAGGGCTCAATGGCGGCGAAGTATAAGGATGAGTTTTCTGTTGGTCAACAGGGATTTACGCAGGTTTTTTACTAATGCCGTCAAACCGGATAAACTTCCCGGCCCTGCTAAACGAACCCGATCATGCGCGTCGCTGACTTTACCTTCGAACTCCCCGATTCCCTGATTGCTCGCCATCCACTGGCCGAGCGTCGCAGCAGTCGTCTGTTGACCCTCGATGGGCCGACGGGCGCGCTGGCACATCGTCAATTCACCGATTTGCTCGAGCATTTGCGCCCGGGCGACTTGATGGTGTTCAACAATACCCGGGTCATTCCCGCACGCCTGTTCGGGCAGAAAGCCTCCGGCGGCAAGCTGGAGATTCTGGTCGAGCGCGTGCTGGACAGCCATCGTGTGCTGGCGCATGTTCGCTCGAGCAAGTCGCCCAAGCCTGGCTCGTCGATTCTGATCGATGGCGGTGGCGAGGCCGAGATGATCGCTCGGCACGATGCGCTGTTCGAGCTGCGTTTCGCCGAAGAGGTGCTGCCGTTGCTGGAGCGTGTCGGCCACATGCCGTTGCCTCCTTATATAGACCGTCCGGATGAAGGTGCGGATCGCGAGCGCTATCAGACCGTTTACGCGCAGCGTGCCGGTGCGGTGGCTGCGCCGACTGCCGGCCTGCATTTCGATCAGCCGCTGCTCGAGGCGATTGCTGCCAAGGGCGTGGAAACCGCGTTCGTCACTCTGCATGTCGGCGCAGGGACGTTCCAGCCGGTGCGCGTCGAGCAGATCGAAGATCATCACATGCACAGCGAATGGCTGGAAGTTGGCCAGGACGTGGTCGACGCCGTCGCCGCGTGCCGTGCACGGGGCGGGCGGGTGATTGCCGTCGGGACCACCAGCGTGCGCTCGCTGGAGAGTGCCGCGCGTGATGGCGAACTGAAGCCGTTCAGCGGCGATACCGACATCTTCATCTATCCAGGCCGACCGTTTCACGTGGTCGATGCCCTGGTGACCAATTTCCATTTGCCTGAATCCACGCTGTTGATGCTGGTTTCGGCGTTCGCCGGTTATCCCGAGACGATGGCGGCCTACGCGGCGGCCATCGAGCACGGCTACCGCTTCTTCAGTTACGGTGATGCGATGTTCATCACCCGCAATCCCGCGCCGACGGCCCCACAGGAATCGGCACCAGAGGATCACGCATGAGTCGCACCTGTCGTATGTCTTTCGAGTTGTTGGCCACCGATGGCAAGGCCCGTCGCGGTCGGCTGACCTTCCCGCGTGGTGTGGTGGAAACCCCGGCGTTCATGCCGGTGGGCACCTATGGCACGGTCAAGGGCATGCTGCCCCGTGATATCGAGGCGACCGGCGCGCAGATGATTCTGGGCAATACGTTCCACCTGTGGCTGCGTCCGGGTACCGAGGTCATCAAGGGCCACGGCGACCTGCACGATTTCATGCAGTGGAAGGGGCCGATTCTGACCGACTCCGGCGGCTTTCAGGTGTTCAGCCTGGGCGCCATGCGCAAGATCAAGGAGGAGGGCGTGACGTTCGCCTCGCCGGTTGATGGTGCCAAGGTGTTCATGGGGCCGGAAGAGTCCATGCAGGTCCAGCGTGATCTGGGTTCGGACGTTGTGATGATCTTCGACGAATGCACACCGTACCCGGCCGACGAAGAGGTGGCGCGGGTCTCCATGGAGCTGTCGCTGCGTTGGGCCAAGCGTTCCAAGATCGCCCACGGCGAAAACACCGCCGCGCTGTTCGGCATCGTTCAGGGTGGCATGCACGAGAACCTGCGCAAGCGCTCGCTGGAAGGCCTGGACGAAATCGGTTTCGACGGTCTGGCGATTGGCGGTCTGTCGGTGGGCGAACCCAAGCACGAGATGATCAAGGTGCTGGACTACCTGCCAGGCCTCATGCCGGCAGACAAACCTCGTTACCTGATGGGTGTAGGCAAGCCGGAAGATCTGGTCGAAGGTGTGCGCCGTGGCGTCGACATGTTCGACTGCGTGATGCCGACCCGCAATGCCCGCAACGGCCATCTGTTCACCGATACCGGCGTATTGAAAATCCGTAACGCGTTCCATCGCCACGACAATACGCCGCTGGATCCGACCTGCGATTGCTACACCTGCCAGAACTTCTCGCGCGCTTATCTGCATCACCTGGACAAGTGCGGGGAAATGCTGGGGAGCATGCTCAATACAATCCACAATTTGCGGCACTACCAGCTGCTTATGGCTGGTTTGCGCGAGGCTATTCAACAGGGTACATTGGCCGCCTTCGTCGATGCCTTCTATGCCAAACGCGGCCTTCCAACGCCGCCTCTGGGTTGAAACAGAACGAGTTTTTCCTGCTTTTTATACTAATTATGTAACTGGAGCGACAAATGAGCTTTTTCATCTCTCCCGCTTTTGCGGATGCTGCTGCACCGGCTGCCGGTCCTGCGGGCAGTGGTTTCGAGTGGATCTTCCTGGTCGGCTTCCTGGTCATCTTCTACCTGATGATCTGGCGTCCACAGGCCAAGCGCGCCAAAGAGCAGAAAAACCTGCTGGGCAACCTGCAGAAAGGCGATGAAGTTGTCACCAGTGGCGGTATCGCGGGCAAGATCAACAAAGTGACCGATGACTTCGTGGTCATCGAAGTGTCTGACACCGTTGAGCTGAAAATCCAGAAGGGCGCCATCGCGGCCACTCTGCCTAAAGGCACCCTGAAAGCGATCTGAGCAACAACTTTTTACCCATCGACGGGGCGCGCAAGGCGCCCCGCGTTTTAAGCGGGCGGCGTGATGCTGAACAAATACCCTCTGTGGAAATACGTACTGATCCTGGCGGTGCTGGTGGTCGGTTTTATTTATTCCGCACCCAATCTCTACCCTGATGATTCTGCCATCCAGATCAGCGGCGCAAGCACTGCGCTGCAAGTCAATCAGGCGGACGTGGATCGTGCAGCCAAGGCGCTTGCCGATGCCGGCATCTCGGTCAAGGCTTCTTCTCTGGCCGAGAATGGCAAGGGCGGTTTGTTGCGTCTGAGCAAGCAGGAAGACCAGTTGCCAGCCAAGGATGTCGTGCGCAAGGCGTTGGGTGACGATTATGTCGTCGCACTGAACCTGGCGCGTACCACGCCGACCTGGTTGCGTAAGCTGGGTGCAAGCCCGATGAAGCTCGGCCTCGACCTGTCCGGCGGCGTGCACTTCCTGCTGGAAGTCGACATGGACAAGGCGATCGATGCACGTCTGAAAGTCTACGAAGGCGAAGTCAAATCCCTGTTGCGCAAGGAAAAGGTGCGTTATCGCAGTCTGCCGCAGCTGGGCAATGTGATTCAGCTGGGCTTCACCGACGACGCAGAGCGTGAACAGGCGCGTGCACTGGTACGCAAGACCTTTACCGATTTCGAAATCACGCCTGCCGAGCTGAACGGTATCCCGGTGCTGCGCATGGCGTTGACGCCGGCCAAGCTGGCCGAGATTCGCGAATACTCGATCAAGCAGAACCTGACCACCGTGCGTAACCGGGTCAACGAGCTGGGTGTTGCCGAGCCGCTGGTTCAGCGCCAGGGTGCCAACCGCATCGTGGTCGAGTTGCCGGGTGTGCAGGACACGGCCGAAGCCAAGCGTATTCTGGGCAAGACCGCCAACCTCGAATTCCGTCTGGGTGCAGGCCCGGATGATTCGAAAGGCACTACCGAGATGTTCGAATTCCGCGAAGGCGGTCGTCCGGCAGCGGCGGTGGAGCGTGGTCTGATCATTACCGGTGATCAGGTGACTGACGCCAAGGCCAGCTTCGACGAGCATGGTCGTCCACAGGTGAACATCAACCTCGATGGTCACGGTGGCGAACTGATGAGCCGTGCAACCCGCAGCAATGTGGGACGCAGCATGGCGGTGATCTTCATCGAACAGCGTCCGACCACCACCTACACCAAACAGATGGTTAACGGCGTCGAGAAAGACGTGCCGGTGCAGACCTTCAAGGAAGACAAGAAAATCATCAGCCTGGCGACCATTCAGTCGCCACTGGGCAGTCAGTTCCGGATTACCGGTCTGAATGGTCAGGGTGAGTCTTCCGAGCTGGCGCTGCTGTTGCGTGCCGGTGGTCTGGCTGCTCCGATGTACTTCGCTGAAGAGCGCACCATCGGTCCTAGCCTGGGTGCCGACAACATTACCAAGGGTATCGATGCATCCCTGTGGGGCATGCTGTTCGTCTCGCTGTTCATCATGGCGATCTACCGCTTCTTCGGTCTGATCGCGACCGTGGCACTGGCCCTGAACATGGTCATGCTGCTGGCACTGATGTCCTTGCTGGGTGCCACACTGACCCTGCCGGGTATCGCCGGTATCGTGTTGACCATGGGTATGGCGGTGGACGCCAACGTGCTGATCTTCTCGCGGATTCGTGAAGAGATCGCCAACGGCATGACGGTTCAGCGTGCTATCAACGAAGGTTTCGATCGTGCCTACACGGCGATCCTCGACGCCAACCTGACGACGCTGCTGGTCGGCGGCATTCTCTTTGCGATGGGCACCGGCCCGGTCAAAGGGTTTGCGGTGACCATGTCGCTCGGGATCTTTACCTCGATGTTCACGGCCATCATGGTGACCCGCGCTATGGTCAACCTGATCTACGGCGGTCGTGACTTCAAGAAGTTGTGGATTTAAGGGGCTGCCATGTTACGTACCATCAACTTCATGGGCGTTCGCAATGTTGCGTTCGCCATCACGATGCTCCTTACCGCACTGGCGTTGTTCAGCTGGTTCCATAAAGGGCTCAACTTTGGTCTGGACTTCACCGGCGGTACGCTCATCGAGCTGACCTACGAGCGTCCCGCCGACCTCGGCAAGGTCCGTCAAGAGCTGGTTTCGGCGGGCTATCACGAAGCCGTTGTACAGAGCTTCGGCGCCACAACCGACTTGCTGGTGCGCATGCCGGGTGAAGACCCGCAACTGGGCACTCAGGTTGCCGAGGCGCTGCGCAAGGCTGGTGCCGATAACCCGGCAGTGGTCAAGCGTGTCGAGTTCGTCGGCCCGCAGGTCGGTGAAGAGCTGCGCGATCAGGGCGGCCTCGGCATGCTGATGGCGCTGGGCGGTGTTCTGATCTACCTGGCATTCCGCTTCCAGTGGAAATTCGCAGTCGGGGCGATCATCTCGCTGATCCACGACGTGGTAGTGACGATGGGTATCCTGTCGTTCTTCCAGATCACCTTCGACCTGACGGTGCTGGCGGCGGTGCTGGCGATCATCGGTTACTCGCTGAACGACACCATTGTGGTCTTCGACCGGGTACGCGAAAACTTCCGCCTGCTGCGCAAGGCTTCGCTGATCGAGAACATCAACATCTCCACCACGCAGACACTGCTGCGCACCATTGCCACCTCGGTTTCGACCCTGTTGGCGATCGTGGCATTGTGGGTGTTTGGCGGTGACAGCCTGGAAGGCTTCTCCATCGCGTTGTTCATCGGTGTATTGGCGGGTACCTACTCGTCCATCTACATCGCCAACGTGGTGCTGATCTGGCTGAACCTGACCACCGAGGATTTGATTCCTCCAGTGGTCGTCGAGAAGGCTGACGATCTCCCGTAGGTCCGGCCATCATAAAAAAGGCGCGAGTGCTGAACTCGCGCCTTTTTTTATGCTCCAAGGCTAGGCATTGCGCAGCCATGCTGCGTTTCGATTGGTCAGGAGGTTCAAGTGAACAAGTCTATGCTTGTTGGTGCTGTGTTAGGTGCTGCTGTCGTGACTGCTGGCGGCGCCGTTGCCACCTATAGCTTGGTCAAGGGTGGTCCTGAGTATGCGGATGTATTGGCGGTAGAGCCGATCAACCAGCAGATCAAAACCCCCCGTGAAGTTTGCAAGGACGTAACCGTTACCCGTCAGGCGCCGGTCAAGGACCAGCATCAGATCGTCGGTAGCGTTATTGGCGCGGTTGCCGGTGGTTTGCTCGGCAATCAGGTGGGTGGTGGTAATGGCAAGAAAATCGCAACGGTCGCAGGCGCGCTCGGCGGTGGTTATGCCGGTAACAAGGTTCAGGAAGGCATGCAGGAGCGTGACACCTACACCACTACGCAGAACCGCTGCACAACGGTCAACGATGTGAGCGACAAGGTTGTGGGCTACAACGTCAAATACAAGTTGAACGAGAAAGTGGGTCAGGTTCGTATGGAGCGTGATCCGGGTAGCCAGATTCCGGTCGACAAGAACGGTCAGCTGATATTGGGTCAGGCGCAGTAACGCCAGCCGCTGGGCTTCACAAGACATAAAAAAAACCGGCTTGCGCCGGTTTTTTTATGCCTGCAGCTTAACGCTTGAGTGAAGCTGGCAGGTGCGGTGCGATCGCGGTCAGTACCGCCTTGAAGCACTTGGTGTTGCCAGCAACGATGTGGCCTTTCTCAAGGAAGTCGTGACCACCGGTGAAATCGCTGACCAAACCGCCTGCTTCCTGAATCAGCAGGGCGCCTGCAGCCATGTCCCACTCGGACAGGCCTGATTCCCAGAACGCATCGAAGCGGCCGGCAGCGACATAAGCCAGGTCGAGGCTCGCAGCGCCTGCACGGCGGATGCCGGCGGTCTGGCCTACCAGGCTGCGGAACATGCCCAGGTAGTTCTCGATGTTGTCCATCTGGTTGTCACGAAACGGGAAGCCGGTGCCGAGCAGGGCGCCTTCCAGGCTCTTGCGCTGGCTGACGCGCAGACGGCGACCGTTCAAGGCTGCGCCACGACCACGGCTTGCGGTGAATTCTTCCTGGCGGACCGGGTCGAGAACCACGGCGTGCTCGAGGCGGCCGCGGTATTTGCAGGCGATGCTGACGGCAAAGTGCGGGATGCCGCGAACGAAGTTGGTGGTGCCGTCCAGTGGGTCGATGATCCACAGGTAGTCAGTACCCTCGCCGCTGCCTTCGTGCAGGCCGCTTTCTTCGCCGAGAATGCCGTGAGTCGGGTAGGCCTTGCGCAGAGCGGTGATGATGCTTTGCTCGGCAGCGCGGTCGATCTCTGTGACGTAGTCTTTGGCTTCTTTTTCGTCAACCTTGATGGTATCCAGGCGCTCGATGGAGCGGAAAATCAATTCGCTGGCGCTGCGGGCGGCGCGCAGCGCGATATTCAGCATGGGCTGCATGGATAATTCACCTAAGGTTGTTAAAGAGAGCCGGGCATTCTATGGGCTGATTCGAATTATTTCCAGCCTTGCGTTGTTACGGTTGTCGGGTTCGTGTGTGTTTTTTTGCGTCCGGTGCGTTCGCTTCTGCGGTTGCGCTCCGCACAGCTTCATAGCGTTAGCCGAGCCGTTTCTGTAAGATTTGCCCCCCTAATTCGTGTCAGTGAGCGTTCGCTTTGTTGCAGAACATTCGTGTTGTCCTGGTCGGCACTACCCATCCCGGAAATATCGGCGGGGCTGCTCGCGCCATGAAAAACATGGGGCTTTCGCGTCTGGTGCTGGTTGATCCGCGCATTTTCCCTTCGCCCGATGCCGATGCGCGTGCGTCCGGGGCTACCGACATTCTCGAGGGTGCGCAGGTGGTGGCGACCCTTGAAGAAGCGCTGGTCGGCTGCCGTCTGGTGCTGGGCACCAGCGCGCGGGATCGAAGCCTGCCGTGGCCTATGCTGGATCCGCGTGCCTCGGGTGAAAAAGTCATCGAGCAGGCCGGCGAGGGTGCCGAGGTGGCGCTGGTGTTCGGTCGCGAACATGCGGGCCTGACCAACGAAGAGCTGCAGCGCTGCCACTTCCATGTGCACATCCCGTCAGACCCTGCGTTTAGCTCGCTCAATCTGGCGGCTGCCGTACAGGTGCTCAGTTATGAAGTGCGCGTGGCCTGGCTGGCTGCCACGGAGCAGGGCGAGGCTTCCAGACCTGCGTCGGCGCACAATGCCGAGCTGGCGACGATGGACGAAATGGAAGGTTTCTATACCCATCTTGAGGCCGCGCTTGTGGCCATCGGCTTTCTTGATCCGGAAAAGCCGCGGCATCTGATGGCCCGGCTGCGCAGGCTGTACGGGCGTAGCGAAGTCGAGCGATCCGAGCTGAGTATTCTGCGCGGTGTGCTCACCGAAACCCAGAAAGCCGCACGTGGTGAACCCTACAAGCGAAAGGATCAGTGATGTTCGAGCGTCTGCGAGAAGACATTCAAAGCGTATTCCACCGCGATCCTGCGGCGCGCAATGCCTTTGAAGTCCTGACCTGCTATCCGGGGATGCACGCCATCTGGCTGCACCGCTTCGCCCATATCCTGTGGCGCACCGGCTGGAAATGGCCGGCGCGGGTGGTGTCGAACTTCGGGCGCTGGATGACCGGTATCGAGATCCATCCAGGTGCGCGTATAGGTCGCCGTTTTTTCATCGATCACGGTATGGGCATCGTGATCGGTGAAACCGCCGAGATCGGTAATGACGTCACCCTCTATCAGGGCGTGACCCTGGGTGGTACCAGCTGGAATGCCGGCAAGCGCCATCCGACGCTGGAAGATGGTGTAGTGGTCGGGGCGGGGGCCAAGGTGCTCGGGCCATTCACGGTGGGGGCGGGCGCCAAGATCGGCTCCAACGCAGTGGTCACCAAGGCTGTGCCTGCGGGCGCAACCGCAGTGGGCATCCCGGGGCGGATCATCGTCAAGTCGGACGACGAGGTTGAGGCCAGGCGCAAAGCCATGGCCGAGAAGCTCGGCTTTGATGCCTACGGTGTCAGTGCAGATATGCCTGATCCGGTCGCGCGCGCCATTGGCCAGTTGCTTGACCATTTGCAGGCTGTCGACGGTCGTCTTGAAGGCATGTGTGATGCGCTCGGCAGGCTTGGCAGCGACTACCGCGCCAAGGAGTTGCCGGAGCTGCGCGATGAGGTGTTCGACTGCGTGAAAGACCGTCAGGACGACAAGGTCGGCTAGGTATTGCAGCGGGCGAGCGCGTGCCATTACGCCGCACCTTTGCTATGATGCAGCCCGCACTTTTCGCTAATCCCGACTGTTTTACTTGGTCTAATAGTTGACTCTTTTACTCGGGAATAGCATACTCGCTCTCATTCCGAATCTCTGCGGTATACGCCATGCGACTGACTACTAAAGGCCGATACGCTGTAACAGCCATGCTTGACCTGGCGTTGCATGCGCAGAACGGGCCAGTGTCTCTGGCCGACATCTCCGAGCGGCAGGGTATTTCCCTGTCCTACCTCGAGCAGCTGTTCGCCAAGCTGCGTCGCGGCAATCTGGTTTCCAGTGTTCGTGGTCCGGGTGGTGGTTACCAGCTGTCGCGCGACATGAAAGGCATCCAGGTTGCTCAGGTTGTCGATGCAGTCAATGAATCGGTCGATGCTACGCGGTGTCAGGGTCTGGGCGATTGCCACGCTGGCGATACCTGCCTGACCCATCACTTGTGGTGCGACCTGAGCCAGCAGATTCACGAATTTCTAAGCGGTATCAGCTTGGCGGATCTTGTCACTCGCCGTGAGGTACAAGAAGTCGCTCAGCGCCAGGATATGCGCCGTGGTCATAACCACATGTCGCAACTGGGTAAGATCGAAACGTCCGCCGTCGAATGAACGCAGATGAATGAGCGGTGCGCCTGCCTGATAGGAGAGCTTCAATGAAATTGCCAATTTACCTCGACTACTCCGCGACGACCCCGGTCGATCCGCGTGTCGCGCAGAAAATGATCGATTGCCTGACCGTCGAAGGAAACTTCGGCAACCCGGCCTCGCGCTCCCACGTCTTTGGCTGGAAAGCCGAAGAAGCGGTCGAGAATGCACGTCGTCAGGTCGCTGATCTGGTCAGCGCCGATCCGCGCGAAATCGTCTGGACCTCGGGTGCTACCGAATCCAACAACCTGGCTATCAAGGGTGTTGCGCATTTCTACGCCAGCAAAGGCAAGCACCTGATCACCTCCAAGGTTGAACACAAGGCTGTCCTCGACACCACTCGCCAGCTGGAACGCGAAGGTTTCGAAGTGACCTATATCGAGCCGGGTGAAGACGGTCTGATCACGCCTTCCATGATTGAGGCGGCACTGCGCGACGACACCATTCTTGTTTCGATCATGCATGTGAACAACGAGATCGGCACCATCAACGATATCGCCGCGATCGGTGAACTGACCCGCTCGCGCGGTGTGCTGTTCCACGTCGATGGCGCGCAGTCGACCGGCAAGGTTGAAATCGATCTGGCCAGCCTCAAGGTTGACCTGATGTCGTTCTCTGCACACAAGACCTACGGCCCTAAAGGCATCGGCGCACTCTACGTCAGTCGCAAGCCTCGTGTTCGCCTTGAAGCGACCATGCACGGCGGTGGTCATGAGCGGGGCATGCGTTCCGGCACCCTGGCGACTCACCAGATCGTCGGCATGGGCGAAGCATTCCGTATCGCCAAAGAAGAAATGGCTGCTGAAAACGTGCGCATCAAGGCACTCAGCGATCGTTTCTTCAAGCAGGTCGAAAATCTGGAAGAGCTGTACGTCAACGGCAGCTTGACTGCCCGCGTACCGCACAACCTGAACCTGAGCTTCAACTACGTCGAAGGCGAGTCGCTGATCATGGCACTCAAGGATCTGGCGGTATCGTCCGGTTCGGCCTGTACCTCGGCGTCGCTTGAGCCTTCGTACGTGCTGCGTGCCCTGGGTCGCAACGATGAGCTGGCACACAGCTCGATTCGTTTCACCTTCGGCCGCTTCAGCACCGAAGAAGAAATCGATTACGCCGCGCAGAAGGTTTGCGAGGCGGTTACCCGGCTGCGCACACTGTCGCCGCTGTGGGACATGTTCAAAGACGGCGTCGACATTTCCAAGATCGAGTGGGCGGCGCACTAATTTAAAGTCGCCTCCAATACAGGTCATGGGCAATTGCGCGTGACCTGCAGAGCGGCTCCCTGATGTGAGAGGAATAGAATCATGGCTTACAGCGAAAAGGTCATCGACCACTACGAAAATCCCCGTAACGTCGGCAAGATGAACGCGGAAGATCCTGATGTGGGCACCGGCATGGTCGGCGCTCCTGCGTGCGGCGACGTGATGCGTCTGCAGATCAAGGTCAACGAGCAGGGCGTTATCGAAGACGCCAAGTTCAAGACCTACGGCTGTGGTTCGGCCATTGCGTCCAGCTCCCTGGCGACCGAGTGGATGAAAGGCAAGACTCTGGACGAAGCAGAGACCATCAAGAACACTCAACTGGCTGAAGAGCTGGCACTGCCGCCAGTGAAGATTCACTGCTCGGTACTCGCTGAAGATGCCATTAAGGCAGCCGTTCGCGATTACAAGCAGAAGAAAGGTCTGCTGTAAGCAGGCTTTTCTACAGAAGCTTGCGACAGAGTTAACTGCAACAGGCTAATGCAACAGGCTAAGGAGTTCCGATGGCTATCAGCATGACAGAAGCTGCCGCTAACCACGTACGACGTTCCCTCGAGGGGCGCGGCAAGGGTGACGGCGTTCGTCTGGGTGTTCGCACCACAGGCTGTTCAGGTCTTGCCTATGTGCTCGAGTTCGTCGATGAGGCGGCCAGCGAAGACACCGTGTTTGAACTGCACGGCGTCAAGGTGATCATTGACCCGAAAAGTCTGGTCTATCTGGATGGCACCGAGCTCGACTTCGTGCGCGAAGGGTTGAACGAAGGCTTCAAGTTCAACAATCCCAACTCGCGCGGTGAGTGCGGCTGTGGCGAAAGCTTCAACGTCTGAGGCTTTTATTGTGGGTACTCCCTGTCACTTCGCCCTGTTCGACCTCAAGCCCGAGTTTCAGCTTGATCTTGACCAGTTGGCCACGCGTTACCGTGAGCTTGCGCGCAACGTGCATCCGGATCGTTTTGCGGATGCCCCCGAGCGTGAACAGCGTGTGGCGCTGGAGCGCTCGGCCATTCTCAACGAGGCCTATCAGACCCTGAAAAGCCCGCCGAAAAGGGCGCGTTATCTGCTGGCAATGAACGGCAACGAAGTGCCGCTCGAAGTCACGGTGCATGATCCCGAGTTTCTTCTGCAGCAGATGCAATTGCGCGAAGACCTCGAGGACTTGCAGGACGAGGCCGATCTGGCCGGCGTTGCGACCTTCAAGCGTCAGCTCAAGATCGCTCAGGACGAACTGAACCAGAGCTTCGCAGCCTGTTGGAATGATGCTGCACAACGCGAGCACGCTGAAAAGCTGATGCGGCGTATGCAGTTTCTCGACAAGCTCTCTCACGAAGTGCGCCAGTTAGAAGAGCGCCTCGACGATTAACCCCGCGCGGCTTCTGCCGCGCGCCAGTGATTATTCTGAACAGCATGGCTTTACTGCAGATCGCCGAACCCGGCCTGAGTCCTCAACCGCACCAGCGTCGTCTGGCTGTGGGTATCGACCTGGGCACTACCAATTCTCTGGTCGCTGCAGTACGCAGCGGCCTGTCCGAACCGCTGGCCGATGCAGAGGGGCAGGTCATTCTGCCGTCTGCCGTGCGCTATCACGCTGATCGTGTCGAAGTAGGGCAGTCAGCGAAGATCGCCGCCTCCCAGGACCCGTTCAATACCGTTCTTTCGGTCAAGCGTCTCATGGGTCGTGGTCTGACCGACGTCAAGCAACTGGGCGAGCAGCTGCCGTACCGGTTCGTCGGCGGTGAGTCGCACATGCCGTTCATCGACACCGTGCAGGGGCCGAAAAGCCCGGTCGAAGTGTCTGCCGACATCCTCAAGGTCCTGCGCCAGCGCGCAGAAGCCTCGCTGGGTGGTGAGCTGGTAGGCGCGGTGATCACCGTTCCTGCCTACTTCGACGATGCCCAGCGTCAGGCGACCAAGGACGCTGCCAGACTGGCGGGCCTCAATGTACTGCGGCTGCTCAATGAGCCTACGGCTGCGGCGGTGGCCTACGGCCTGGATCAAAAGGCCGAAGGCGTGGTTGCCATCTACGACCTGGGCGGCGGGACCTTCGACATCTCTATCCTGCGCCTGACCGGTGGTGTGTTTGAAGTACTGGCCACTGGCGGCGATACCGCTCTGGGTGGCGATGACTTCGATCATGCGATCGCCAGCTGGATTGTCACTGATGCCGGTCTGTCTGCCGATATCGACCCTTCTGCGCAACGCAGCCTGCTGCAGGCTGCCTGCTCGGCCAAGGAAGCGCTGACTGACGCCGAGTCTGTCGAGGTCGCCTACGGCGAGTGGCGTGGCACACTGACTCGCGAGGCACTCAATGCGCTGATCGAACCTATGGTTGCGCGCAGCCTCAAGGCCTGTCGCCGAGCAGTACGTGATACCGGTATCGAGCTTGAAGAAGTCGAGGCGGTGGTCATGGTCGGCGGTTCGACCCGTGTTCCACGAGTGCGCGAAGCGGTGGCCGAGCTGTTCGGTCGTCAGCCGTTGACCGAGATCGACCCGGATCAGGTGGTAGCCATCGGGGCTGCGATCCAGGCCGATACTCTGGCCGGCAACAAGCGTGACGGTGGCGAACTGCTGCTCCTCGATGTGATTCCGCTCTCGCTGGGGCTGGAAACCATGGGCGGGCTGATGGAGAAGGTCATTCCGCGCAACACCACCATTCCTGTGGCACGTGGTCAGGAATTCACCACGTACAAGGATGGTCAGACGGCCATGAAGATTCATGTCCTGCAGGGCGAGCGTGAATTGATCAGCGACTGTCGTTCGCTGGCGCGCTTCGAACTGCGTGGCATCCCGCCGATGGTCGCGGGTGCGGCAAAGATTCGTGTCACCTTCCAGGTCGATGCAGACGGTTTGCTCAGCGTTTCGGCGCGTGAAATGGGCTCGGGTATCGAGTCGAGCATTCAGGTCAAGCCGTCCTACGGGCTGACCGATGACGAGGTCACTCGTATGCTCAAGGATTCCTTCGAGTATGCCGGCGACGACAAGGTCGCTCGTGTGCTGCGTGAGCATCAGGTTGATGCCGAGCGCCTGCTCGAAGCTGTTCAGGGTGCCCTGGACGCCGATGGCGAGCGTCTTCTCGACGAAGAAGAGCGCCTGGTCATCAACCTGCAGATGGACGAACTCCGTGAACTGATGCAAGGCACCGATGGTTATGCCATCGAGCAGCAGACCAAGCGTCTGTCGCAGGTGACCGATGCATTTGCTGCCCGACGCCTCGATTCGACGGTAAAAGCCGCACTGGCCGGGCGCAACTTGAATGAAATTGAGGAATAACTGATGCCGCAGGTGATTTTTCTGCCCCACGCCGAGCATTGCCCGGACGGGCTGGTTGTAGAAGTGGAGCCCGGCACGTCTATTCTCGAGATTGCCCACGAGCACCACATCGAGATTGAAAGCGCCTGTGGTGGCGTGTGTGCCTGCACCACCTGCCATTGCGTCATTCGCGAAGGGTTCAATTCGCTGAATGAAGCCGATGAGCTTGAAGAAGACATGCTCGACAAGGCGTGGGGGCTGGAGCCGCAGTCGCGTCTGTCCTGTCAGGCCATTGTCGGCAACGAAGACCTCACGGTCGAAATACCCAAGTATTCGCTCAACCACGCCGCTGAAGCGCCGCACTGATTCAAGGATTGCTCATGAGTCTCAAATGGGTTGATGTGCAGGAAATCGCCATCCAGCTGGCTGACAGCCACCCGGAAGTAAATCCGCTCACCGTGAGCTTCCCCAGGTTACGTGGTCTGGTCATGGCCTTGCCTGAATTCGATGACCATCCGGACCGTAGCGGGGAAAAGGTCCTGGAAGCGATCCAGACATTGTGGATCGAAGAGCTGGATTGACGTTCAGTAACGCGCGCAGTTAGGCAATACACCAGAACCCGCGTATAATTCGCGGGTTTAATTTTTCGCTTCAATCACTGCTTCTGGAGTTTCACCATGGCTGTTCAACGTACTTTCTCCATCATCAAGCCTGACGCCGTTGCCAAGAACGTAATCGGCGAGATCACCACTCGTTTCGAAAAAGCCGGTCTGCGCGTTGTCGCTTCCAAGCTGAAGCAGCTGTCCAAGGCCGAAGCTGAAGGTTTCTACGCTGAGCACAGCGCTCGCGGTTTCTTCGGCGACCTGGTTGCTTTCATGATCTCCGGTCCGGTTGTCGTTCAGGTTCTGGAAGGCGAAAACGCTATCGCTCTGAACCGTGAGCTGATGGGCGCTACCAACCCTAAAGAAGCTGCTGCCGGCACCATCCGTGCTGATTTCGCTGATTCCATCGACGCCAACGCTGTTCACGGCTCCGATTCCGAAGCAGCCGCCGCTCGCGAAATCTCGTACTTCTTCGCAGCTACCGAAGTAACCGCTCGCTAAGTCATTTTTGACTGACGAGTGAAGGGTGAATTCATGATTGCATCGACTGGTAAAACCAACCTGCTGGGGCTGACTCAACAGGAAATGGAGAAATTCTTCGACTCTATCGGGGAGAAGCGCTTCCGTGCCGGTCAGGTCATGAAGTGGATTCACCACTTCGGCGTCGATGATTTCGACGCGATGACGAACGTCAGCAAGGCCTTGCGCGAAAAGCTCAAGGCCTGTGCTGAAGTTCGCGGTCCTGAAGTGGTCAGCGAGGACATCTCCAGCGACGGCACCCGTAAATGGGTGGTGCGCGTAGAGTCCGGCAGCTGTGTCGAGACCGTCTATATCCCGCAGGGCAAGCGCGGCACCTTGTGTGTTTCGTCCCAGGCGGGCTGTGCTCTGGATTGCAGTTTCTGCTCCACGGGCAAGCAAGGCTTCAACAGCAACCTCACCGCCGCCGAAGTCATCGGTCAGGTGTGGATTGCCAACAAATCTTTTGGCAGCGTCCCGGCGACCGTCGACCGTGCCATCACCAACGTGGTGATGATGGGCATGGGTGAGCCGCTGCTGAACTTCGACAATGTCATTGCCGCCATGCATCTGATGATGGATGACCTGGGGTATGGCATTTCCAAACGCCGGGTGACCTTGTCCACTTCCGGTGTGGTACCGATGATCGATGAGCTTTCCAAGCACATCGACGTATCCCTGGCCTTGTCGCTGCACGCACCGAACGATGCGCTGCGCAACCAGTTGGTGCCGCTCAACAAGAAATACCCGTTGAAAGTGCTTCTCGAGTCCTGCCGTCGCTACATGTCCAGTCTGGGTGAAAAACGTGTGCTCACCATCGAGTACACCATGCTCAAGGACATCAACGACAAGGTAGAGCACGCGGTCGAGATGATCGAACTGCTCAAGGACACGCCTTGCAAGATCAACCTGATCCCGTTCAACCCGTTTCCGCACTCCGGTTACGAGCGTCCCAGCAATAACGCGATACGTCGTTTTCAGGACCTGTTGCATCAGGCCGGTTATAACGTCACTGTGCGTACCACACGTGGTGAGGACATCGATGCTGCATGCGGCCAATTGGTCGGGCAGGTGATGGACCGCACACGTCGTAGCGAACGCTATATAGCCGTGCGTGAGTTGAGCGCCGAGGCCGATGCGGCCCCTGTCGCGGTGACTCGAACCTGACTGCGAACCTGATCGAGAGAGACTCCATGCCTGTGCGTGCCTCGCTGCTGCTCTGTGTTGTCGTTTTGCTGACAGCGTGCGTATCCACCGGCAATGTCAACCCGCTGACGACGGCCCAGGGGCGCGAGGAAGCGCGCAAGGCTTACGTGCAACTGGGGCTGGGTTATTTTCAGCAGGGCCAGACCGAGCGAGCCAAGGTTCCGCTGAAAAAGGCGCTGGAACTCGACAACTCGGATGCGCAGGCCAACGCCGCGCTGGCCCTGGTGTTCCAGACAGAGATGGAGCCAGAGCTGGCCGAGCAGTACTTTCGCAAGGCGTTGGCCGCCAGCAATAACGAAACACGTATCGTCAATAATTACGGGAGTTTTCTGTTCGAACAAAAGCGTTACAAGGAAGCCTACGAGCGTTTTGAACAGGCGGCTGCCGACAACCTGTATCCTGAGCGGTCACGGGTTTTTGAAAGCCTGGGCATGACCTCGCTGAAACTGGGCAACCGCGAGCAGGCTCGCGAGCATTTTACCAAGGCATTGCGCCTGGACCGTCAGTTGCCGTTATCCTTGCTGGAGATGGCTCAGTTGTCCTACGAAGACAAGCAATATGTGCCGGCGCGTGACTATTACGACCGTTTTAGCCAGCTCAGCGAGCAAAATGCACGTAGTCTATTGCTCGGTACTCGGCTGGCGAAGATATATGATGATCGTAACAAGGCGGCCAGCTTTGGCCTGCTGTTGAAAAGACTCTATCCCGGTACGCCGGAATATCAGCAATACCTGTCGGAGCAATGATGAAAGCGGCGCATCCCGAAGTTGTAGCAACCAATCGCGTGAATCCTGGAGAAACCCTGCGCCAGGCCCGCGAGAGCAGGAGCTGGTCGCTGCCAGATGTGGCCTTGAGACTCAATCTCACCGTGACCTCCCTGACCAATCTGGAGAACGGCCAGTTTGAAAAGCTGCCTGGGCATACGTTTGCCCGTGGCTACGTGCGTGCCTACGCCAAACTGCTTGAGCTTGATCAGGCGGCGCTGGTCGAACAGTTCGACCAGTTCACCGGCACTGACGGTAAGGGTAGTTCGGTTCATGCGCTGGGCCGTATCGAAGAGCCGGTCAGGCTGTCGCACAACATTCTGCGTATCGTCAGCCTGCTGTTGCTGGTGATTCTGGTCGGCGGTGGTTTCTTCTGGTGGCAGGATCAGGCGACCTTGCGCGGCAAGGATCAGTCCGGGCTGAACATGGAGCACGTCGAAGTCGAAAGCGCTGATGGCACCACGCAGATTCACCCGCTTGACGAACCGGACGAGCCTGCTGTGGCTGAAACGCCTGCCTCCGGGCAAACTTCCTTGCCGTTGAATACCGGTGCGCCTGCCAGTGAGGCGCCAGCTGCTGCGCCTGCGGCACCGGCTTCCAGCGTTACAGGTCACGCAACCGCACAACCACAGACACCTGCTGCCGCTACGCCGCCGGCGAGCGCGCCTCAGGCCCCCGTTGCTGCGCCGAACGTGCCGTCGATGCCGGCTGCACCTGCCGAGCAGCCGGCGCCTGTCGTCGCGGGTGCCGGTCAGGTGACCGTACAGTTCGTTGCCGACTGCTGGACCCAGGTCACTGACGGGAACGGCAAGGTGCTGGTCAGCGGCCTCAAGCGCAAGGGCGAGAGTCTGGATGTCAACGGCAAGCCGCCGTTGACCCTGCGTCTGGGTTACGCGCGTGGTGCGCAGGTCAGCTACAACGGTCAGCCTGTGGATGTAGCACCTTTTACCAGCGGCGAAACTGCTCGCCTGAAGCTAGGGCAATAAGTCATGCACGGCGAATCTCCAATCAAGCGTCGCGAATCCCGGAAAATATGGGTCGGTTCCGTACCTGTCGGCGGTGATGCGCCGATCGCGGTGCAGAGCATGACCAACAGTGATACCAACGATGTCGCCGCTACCGTGGCACAGATCAATCGTCTCGAAGCGGCAGGTGTCGACATCGTGCGTGTTTCGGTGCCGGACATGGATGCTGCCGAAGCATTCGGCCGCATCAAGCAACTGGTCAAGGTGCCGCTGGTCGCCGACATTCACTTCGATCACCGCATCGCCTTGCGTGTGGCGGAGCTGGGCGTCGATTGTCTGCGTATCAACCCGGGCAATATCGGTCGTGAAGACCGTGTGCGGGCCGTGGTCGATGCTGCGCGCGATCGCGGCATCCCGATCCGCATCGGCGTCAATGCCGGTTCGCTGGAAAAAGACCTGCAGAAGAAGTACGGCGAGCCTACGCCAGAGGCCCTGGTAGAGTCTGCGCTGCGCCATGTCGAGCACCTGGAGCGCCTGAACTTTCAGGACTTCAAGGTCAGCGTCAAGGCTTCCGATGTATTCATGGCGGTCGCTGCCTATCGGCTGCTGGCCAAGGAAATTGTTCAGCCGCTGCACCTGGGCATCACCGAAGCCGGTGGCTTGCGTTCGGGTACGGTGAAATCGGCTGTCGGTCTCGGTATGCTGCTTGCCGAAGGAATTGGCGATACTATCCGCATCTCGCTGGCGGCTGACCCGGTCGAGGAAGTGAAGGTCGGGTACGACATTC
Source organism: Pseudomonas sp. PvP028 (assembly GCF_017832255.1). Classification (NCBI taxonomy): domain Bacteria; kingdom Pseudomonadati; phylum Pseudomonadota; class Gammaproteobacteria; order Pseudomonadales; family Pseudomonadaceae; genus Pseudomonas; species Pseudomonas sp. PvP028. Next base: position 5,963,410 of record NZ_JAFIBL010000001.1, on the reverse strand, counting down.
TCAAATCGTTGCGCCTTCGTTCGCGTGGAATCAACTTCATCGCCTGCCCGAGCTGCTCGCGGCAGAACTTCGATGTGGTCAAGACCATGAACGAGCTGGAAGGTCGACTCGAGGATTTGCTGGTTCCGCTCGATGTCGCGGTCATCGGTTGTGTGGTCAACGGTCCGGGCGAAGCCAAAGAGGCGCATATCGGCCTGACCGGTGGCACGCCGAACCTGATCTACATCGACGGCAAACCCGCGCAGAAACTGACCAATGACAATCTCGTGAATGAGCTGGAACGCTTGATTCGCGAGAAAGCGGCTGAAAAAGCCGAAGCCGACGCCTCGGTCATCGTGCGCGGCTAACCCGGATTGCTAAGGATTTTCTGTGAGTAAGTCTCTACAAGCCATTCGTGGCATGAACGACATCCTGCCCGAGCAGACGCCGCTGTGGCGTCACTTCGAAGGCACTGTTGCCCGTCTGCTGGATAACTACGGTTACCGGCAGATTCGTATGCCTATCGTCGAATTCACCGAGCTGTTCAAGCGCTCCATCGGTGAAGTGACTGATATCGTCGAGAAAGAGATGTACACCTTCGCCGACCGCAACGGCGACTCTCTGACCCTGCGCCCTGAAGGCACTGCCGCGTGCGTGCGTGCAGTCCTCGAGCACGGCATCACTGGCGGCGGCCAGGTTCAGAAACTGTGGTACATCGGTCCGATGTTCCGTCACGAGCGTCCGCAGAAAGGCCGTTATCGTCAGTTTCACCAGATCGGTGTCGAGGTCTTCAACCTGGACGGTCCGGATATCGATGCCGAACTGATCGTCATGACCTGGCGCCTGTGGGGCCTGCTGGGCATTCGCAACGCCGTCAAGCTCGAGCTGAACAGCCTGGGCACCAGCGAGGCGCGTGCGCGTTATCGCGATGCGCTGGTCGAATACCTCTCTGCACGTCTCGACCAACTGGACGAAGACAGCCAGCGCCGACTGAAAACCAACCCGCTGCGCGTGCTGGACACCAAGCACCCTGAAACCCAGGCTGTGCTGGTCGATGCGCCGAAGCTGGCGGACTACCTGGATGACGAATCCCGCGTTCACTTCGAAGGCCTGAAGGCCCGTCTGGACGCCGCCGGTATTCCTTATGTGATCAATCCCAAGCTGGTGCGTGGCCTGGATTACTACAGCAAGACCGTTTTCGAGTGGGTCACCGATCAACTCGGTGCCCAGGGTACGGTCTGTGCGGGCGGTCGTTACGATGGTCTGGTCGAGCAGATGGGCGGCAAGCCTACTGCAGGCGTCGGTTTCGCGATGGGCATCGAGCGACTGGTTCTGCTGCTCGAAACCCTTGAGCAGGTGCCGGAAGAAATTGCCCGTCAGGTCGATGTCTACCTGTGCGCATTCGGCGAAGCGGCCGAGCTGGCGGCACTGGCACTTACCGAAAAGGTCCGTGATCAGTTGCCGACCCTGCGCTTGCAGGTCAACGCCGGTGCCGGCAGCTTCAAGAGCCAGTTCAAGAAAGCCGACAAGAGCGGTGCGCTGTACGCGCTGATCCTCGGCGAAGAAGAGCTGGCGGCGAAGGTCATTGGCGTCAAACCCTTGCGTGGCCAGGGTGAACAACAAAATATTGCCTGGGATGCTCTGTCAGAGCACCTGGCCTCCTGCGTCGTGCAGGGTTGAAGCTGATTTAACAGCCGTTTAGCGAATAGGAGTATTGGGGTGTCGGGTACCGAAGATGAAGAGCTGGCGGTAATGAAGGACTGGTGGCAGCGCAACGGCAAACCTCTGTTGACCGGCGGTCTGCTGGCGCTGGTCGTGGTTCTGGGTTGGCAGTTCTGGCACAGGTATCAGGCCAGCCAGTCGCAAGGCGCCTCGATGCTTTATCAGCAATTGCTGGAAACCGCACTGACGCCCAGTGGTCAGGCAGACACCGCACGTGTCGCCGAGATCTCCGGCAAACTGAAAAGCGAATTCGGTGGCACTACCTACGCACAGTTCGGTAGCCTGTTCGTCGCCAAGGTGGCGGTCGATGCCGGCAAGCTGGATGATGCTGCAGCCGAGCTGAAACCCGTGGCCGACAAACCTGCCAACGACACGCTGGGCGAGATTGCCCGTCAGCGTCTGGCACGCGTGCTGGCTGCGCAGAACAAGACCGATGACGCGCTGAAGCTGCTCGACGGCGATGCCGACAAGGCTTTCCTCGCCAGTCGTGAAGAACTCAAGGGTGACCTGCTGGTACAGCTGGGTCGTACCGACGAGGCGTATGCTGCATACCAAAAGGCCAAATCTGCTCTGTCCGAAGACGCAGCAGTGGGTGGCCTGCAAATGAAGCTCGACGATCTGGCGAAAGGGGATGCGTGACGTGATTCGTTGGAAACATGCAGCATTGCTGGCTCTGGCCATTCTGGCCGCGGGTTGCAGCAGCAACAGCAAAAAGGAATTGCCTCCGGCCGAGCTGACTGACTTCAAAGAAGAAGTGGTTTTGCAAAAGCAGTGGAGCCGTTCCGTTGGCGACGGTCAGGGCAAGACTTACAACATGCTCGTGCCGGCCATTGATGGCGACCGCATCTATGCGGCTGACGTCACGGGCGAAGTCGTGTCGCTGGACCGTCTGACCGGCGACGTGATCTGGAAGAAAGATCTCGACCTGCCCGTTTCCGGCGCAGTCGGCGTGGGCTATGGCCTGGTAATGATCGGCACCCTCAAGGGTGAAGTGATTGCCATGGACGCCACTTCCGGTGAGGAAAAGTGGCGCGCTCGTGTCACCAGCGAAGTGCTGGCTCCGCCTGCCACCAACGGTTCTGTGGTCGTTGTCCAGACTCAGGATGACCGCATCGTCGGTTTCGACGCTTCGACCGGTTCGCAGCTCTGGATCTACGAAAGTACCCCAGCGGTGCTGACCCTGCGCGGCACTGGTGCTCCGCTGGCAACCAACCGTCTTGCCGTAGCGGGTCTGTCGACCGGCAAGGTCGTCGCGCTGGATATCACCAACGGCGTGCCGGTCTGGGAACAGCGCGTTGCCATCCCGCAAGGTCGCTCGGAACTGGATCGTGTCGTCGATATCGACGGCGGCCTGTTGCTGTCCGGCGGTACGCTGTACGTCGCTACCTATCAGGGTCGCGTCGCCGGTCTCGATCTGGAAAGCGGTCGTGTGCTCTGGCAGCGTGATGCTTCGAGCTACTCGGGTGTCGCCCAAGGCTTTGGCAGCGTCTATGCCACTCTGGCCTCCGGCACTGTCGAAGGCATCGACGAGCGTTCGTCCACCGCGCTGTGGAGCAACGAATCACTGGCTCGCCGCCAGCTCGGCGCGCCGGAAGTGTATTCCAGCTATGTAGCGGTCGGTGACATGGAAGGCTACCTGCACCTGTTGAGCCAGGTGGACGGTCGTTTTGTCGGTCGCGAACGTATCGACAGCGACGGCCTGCGTGCGCGTCCGCTGGTGGTTGGGGACATGATTTACGTGTATGGCAACAGCGGCAAACTGGAAGCCCTGACCATCAAGCAATAAGTGTCCATGCCCGGGGCCATTGGCCTCGGGTGCCCTTGCTTCGGCAAGGCTGCGGTGCCTTTGTGGCATCGCCCCGAACTCCGGCCGCTGCCCTGCAGCGGCTTTTGTATTTTCTGAAATAACGAAGTGGAGAGCCGCATGGTTCCCGTAATCGCCCTGGTGGGTCGACCGAACGTCGGCAAGTCCACCATGTTCAACCGCCTGACCAGGACTCGCGACGCCATTGTCGGCGATCTGTCCGGTCTTACCCGTGATCGCCAATACGGAGAGGCGAAGTGGCAAGGGCGCTCCTATATTCTGATCGACACCGGCGGTATCTCCGGTGACGAGCATGGCATGGACGAAAAGATGGCCGAGCAGTCGCTGCTGGCCATTGAAGAAGCCGATGTGGTGCTGTTTCTGGTGGACGCCCGTGCGGGCTACACCGCTGCTGATCAGATGATTGGTGAGCACCTGCGCAAGCGCAACAAGCGTTCCTACGTGGTTGCCAACAAGATCGACAACATCGACGAGAACCTGGCGCGTGCCGAGTTCAGCCCGATGGGTCTGGGCGACGCCATTCCGGTGGCCGGTGCCCACGGCCGTGGCATCTCGCAGATGCTCGAAATCGCCCTGCGGGAATTCCCCAGGGACGAGGACGAGCTTGAAGAGGGCGCTGAGGTCGAGGAAGTTGCCGAAGGTCAGGAAGCCAAGCGCATCCCCGGCCCGAGCGAGAAAGACGGCATCAAGATCGCCATCATCGGTCGTCCCAACGTCGGCAAGTCGACGCTGGTCAACCGCATGCTGGGTGAAGACCGGGTTATCGTCTATGACGAGCCAGGCACCACGCGCGACAGTATCTACATTCCCTTCGAGCGCAACGAAGAGAAGTACACGCTGATCGACACCGCCGGTGTGCGCAAGCGCGGCAAGATCCACGAGGAAGTCGAAAAGTTCTCGGTGGTCAAGACGCTGCAGGCCATCAAGGACGCCAACGTGGTGATCTTTGTGATGGACGCCCGCGAAGGAGTGGTCGACCACGACCTGAACCTGCTGGGCTTCGCCCTTGAAGCGGGTCGTGCGCTGGTCATCGCGCTGAACAAGTGGGACGGCATGACGCCGGGCGAACGCGATTTCGTGAAGATCGAGCTGGAGCGCCGCTTGTTCTTCGTCGACTTCGCCGACATCCACTTCATCTCCGCGCTGCACGGCACGGGCGTGGGCAACCTGTATCAGTCGGTACAGAACTCGTTCAAGTCCGCGGTCACACGCTGGCCAACCAGCCGCCTGACGCAGATTCTCGAAGATGCGGTCAGCGAGCATGCACCACCGATGGTCGGCAGCCGCCGCATCAAGCTGCGCTACGCCCACCTGGGTGGTGCCAACCCGCCGCTGATCGTGATCCACGGTAACCAGGTCGAGAAGGTACCCAAGTCCTACGTCCGCTATCTGGAAAACACCTACCGGCGTGTACTCAAACTGGTCGGTACGCCGATCCGTATCGAGTTCAAGGGCGGCGAGAACCCATATGAAGGCAACAAGAACACGCTCACTGACCGTCAGGTCAACAAGAAGCGTCGGATGATGTCGCACCACAAGAAGGCCGACAAGAAGCGCCGCGACAAGCGCTGAGTCAGCATCGGGAAAAAGGCGCTTCGGCGCCTTTTTTTGTGGCCGTTTAATGGGCTATCCTGCCTGACCCGTGCCGCCCGGTGCCGGGAGATTGCAGGGAAAGGGTTCCATGATCGACAGCAAGTTGCCCAACGTGGGCACCACTATCTTCACCGTCATGTCACAGCTGGCCGCCGAAACCGGGGCTATCAACCTGTCCCAGGGGTTTCCCGATTTTGACGGGCCGCAGGCGCTGCGTGATGCGGTCTGCCGACATGTCACCCAAGGCCACAACCAATACTCCCCGATGACCGGGCTGCCTGCGCTTCGTCAGCAAGTCGCGGCAAAGATCGCCCGCAGCTATGGGCGTACGGTCAATCCGGACAGCGAAATCACTATCACGCCGGGTGCCACGCAGGCGATTTTCTGCGCGATCCACAGCGTGATTCGCGCTGGCGACGAAGTGATCATTTTCGACCCTTGCTATGACAGCTACGAGCCCGCCGTCGAACTGGCCGGTGGGCGCTGCGTCCATGTGCAACTGGGGCTGGATGACTTCGCCATCGACTGGCAAAAGCTGAGCGATGCGCTGAGCCCGCGTACCCGCATGATCGTCATCAACAGCCCGCACAACCCCAGCGGCGCGTTGATCAGCCGTGCAGAGCTCGATCGGCTGGCCGCGCTGATCGCGGATCGTGATATCTACCTGCTCAGCGATGAGGTCTACGAACACCTGGTGTTTGACGGCGCACGCCATGTCAGCGTGCTTGACCACGAAGCGTTGTATCAGCGCGCCTTCGTCGTCAGCTCGTTCGGCAAGACCTATCACGTCACAGGCTGGAAAACCGGTTACGTGGTCGCGCCGCCTGCGCTGACGTCCGAGCTGCGCAAGGTGCACCAATACGTGAGCTTCTGCGGTGTCACGCCGTTGCAGTACGCGTTGGCCGACTTCATGGCCGAACACCCGGAGCATGTCGACGAGCTGCCAGGCTTCTATCAGGCCAAGCGCGACTTTTTCTGTGGTCATCTGGCTGAGTCGCGTTTCAGCTTCCGGCCGGTGGGCGGGACTTATTTCCAGTTGGTCGATTACTCGCAGATCAGGCCCGACCTGAACGACGTCGACATGGCCTTGTGGATGACCCGCGAGCATGGTGTGGCGAGCATTCCGATTTCTGTGTTCTACCAGAGCCCTCCAGCAGGCCAGCGCCTGATCCGCCTGTGCTTCGCCAAACAGGAAGAGACGCTGCGTCAGGCGGCGGAGAAACTATGCGCGATATAAGCGGGCTGCCGAACCTCAACCTAGCGCTGATCCAGACCACGCTGGCGTGGCATGATCGCGAGGCCAATCTCGAGCATTTCGAGCCATTGCTGGATCAGGCGCGCGGCGCGGACCTGGTGATCCTGCCAGAGATGTTCACCACCGGGTTCTCGATGGAGTCCGAGGCCCTGTCAGAACCGGAAGCCGGGCCTACATCGGTATGGCTATTGGCTCAGGCCAAGCGTATCGACGCCGTGGTGACCGGCAGCGTCATGATGCGCGCGGCCGATGGTAGTCATCGCAATCGCCTGCTGTGGGCGCGACCGGATGGTGAGCTGCTGCATTACGACAAGCGTCATCTGTTTCGCATGGCCGGTGAACACCAGCACTACACGCCGGGCGATCGCCAGGTGATGTTTGAACTCAACGGCTGGCGCGTACGGCCGCTGATCTGCTACGACCTGCGCTTTCCGGTCTGGAGCCGTGACGCTCAGGACACCGACCTGTTGCTGTACACCGCCAACTGGCCGGGTGCGCGGCGCCTGCACTGGAACCGCCTGCTGCCTGCCAGAGCCATTGAAAACCTGTGCTATGTGGCGGCAGTCAATCGCGTTGGGTCAGACGGCAAGGGCTTTGCGTACACCGGTGACAGTCAGGTCCTGGATTTCCAGGGCGAGAGCCTGTTGAGCGTTGGCGAAGCGGACGGGGTGTTCAAGGCGACGCTTGGCGCGGCAGACTTGCATGCCTACCGCACACGGTTCCCAGCGGGGCTGGATGCTGATTCGTTTAATATTGAATAAAAGTACTTCAGAATGTTTCAAGTCGGCCGATAGCTGTTCCAGACCTCCAGGAGACCGTTATGACTATTATCAACACCTCCACGCTGAACAGTTACACAAGCTCGTTGACCTTAGCGATCAAACCTACTGACGCTGAAACAGCCAAGGCCGCGACTGCTGCTGCCACCACGACTACTGAAACAGAGAAAAGCTCTGATCAGGCGTCCACCGAAGGTGGCAAGGCCGGTGCGGCGGGTGGTGGTGGCAGCGTGGGTGGTTCCAGCGAATCGTCGCTCAATCAGACCATCGAACAGATAAAGCAGCAGATCAAGGACGCTCAGAAGCAACTCGCCGAGCAGAAGGCGCAGTTGGCTGCTGCTCAAAGCGGTAACGGCTCAGCGGAAGAAAAGGCTCAGAAATCCATGGCCATTCAGGGCCAGATCGCGACCATCAGCGCCAACCTGCAGACGTTGCAGGCCTCGTTGCTGCAGCTGGAAACCGGTGGCGGTGTAAACACCACCGCGTGATATCGCCTGCTTTGCGTCCGAAGTGACGCTCATCATGCCCGCGCACAGTGTTGCGCGGGCATTCAGCTGCTTGCGCCCCTGATCAGGTGGCGCAGCGTCCAGCGTTGCCTGTCACTCGTTGACGTTCATGAACTTGCGGGCCCACTCTACGTAGTCTTCAGGCTGCGTATAGGTGTGGGTCAGTTCGGTCGCGCTCATGTTCGATTCGCTGCCCAGGATCTGACGCTGCTCGCGCAGGCAGTCATAGGTGGCCTTGATCGCAGCGAAGTACGCCGCGTGACCATGCACGCAGACCCTCACGCCCATCTCGGCAAGACGCGCGTTGTCGTGCAATTCCGGGTTGCCGTACGTCACCAGCATCAGCGGCACGGTCACGCCTTCGGATATCTGCGCCAGGTGATCGAAGTCACGAATGCCGACGATGGTAATACCGTCAGCCCCGGCAGCCTGGTACTGCTGAACCCGGCTGATGGCTTCCTGAACCGGAATGATTGCCGCGTTGGTGCGAGCGAAAATCGACATCTCCGGATCGACACGCGCTTCCAGCGCTGCGCGGATCTTGCCAACACCTTCTGCAGTGGAAATCAGGTCAGTGGATTTGCGTCCGAACTGCGCCGGCAGCAGGGTATCTTCGATCGTCAGTGCAGAAATACCGGCACGTTCCAGTTCGACAACGGTGCGCATGACGTTAAGGGCATTGCCATAACCATGGTCTGCATCCGCGATGACCGGGAGCTGTGCGACGCGGCCGATACGCGTGGCCTGTTCGACGAATTCGCTCAGGGTGATCAGGGCGAAGTCAGGGGCTGCCAGGACTTGCAGCGACGCCACGGAGCCGCCGAGGATGCCTACTTCAAAGCCCAGGTCCGCTGCGATTCGCGCTGACATGGGGTCGAACACCGAGGCTGTGTGAAAGCAAGCGTTCGACGAGGTGAGCGCACGGAAGCTGCGGCGCAAATCTTGATGGGAAGCCTTGGGCATAATCGCTCCAAATGTGATTGGATCAGCTCAGCGTACCGAGGCCGATGGTAATTTCAATGCACGGTGGGTCTGCCCGAGCATTCTTTTCGTCCGGAAATCAATGCAATAGTCGTCTTGGTTTTATAGGAAAGGTGCAGCTGGCAGGTAAGTCCGAGCAGGCATCGTCAGCATATGAATTGCTGTTGGATTGGGCGCGCTCTGGAGTAAGGGCAGCATGCTACCACAGCATAAATGAAAAAGATTATGCCGAAACAGGCAGGGTCATGCGCGGAATGCAAGAGGTGGGTGCAGCGTGAGGCGGGGAGGGAAGAGTGCGATGCGAATGACGGACCTGCGTCCGCCATCCGGCTATCGAATCAGGCAGCCTTGGCTTGCGTCTGACTGATTGAACGATTCAGAGCACTGAACAGGGCGCGGAAGCTCGCCGTGGTGATGTTTTCATCGATGCCCACACCATGCACGGCGCGTTCGCCATTCACGCGCAGCTCGATGTAGGCAGCTGCCTTGGCGGTGGTACCCGAGCCGATCGCATGCTCGTTGTAGTCCATGATTTCCACGGCCAATGGCAGGCCGGCCACCAGTGCTTCCAGGGCGCCCTTGCCCTTGCCGCGCCAGTGCTGGGTTTCACCGTCGACGTGCACCTCGGCATCCACCGAGCTGTTGCCGTTCTCTTCCTGCAACTTATGGCTGATCAGCGCATAAGGAACGTTGGCTTGCAGGTATTCACGACGCAACAGCGAGTGAATCTGCTCGGCCGTCATCTCCAGGCCCAGACGATCGGTTTCACCCTGAACCACCTGGCTGAACTCGATCTGCATGCGGCGTGGCAGGGAAATGCCATATTCCTGTTCCAGCAGGTAAGCGATGCCACCTTTGCCCGACTGGCTGTTGACGCGGATCACCGCCTCGTAGCTGCGACCGATGTCAGCCGGGTCGATCGGCAAGTAAGGCACTTCCCACAACTCGCCTTCCTTCTGCTGGGTGAAACCCTTGCGGATCGCATCCTGGTGCGAGCCGGAGAACGCGGTGTGAACCAGGTCGCCAACGTACGGGTGACGTGGGTGAACCGGGATCTGGTTGCACTCTTCGACGACCTTGCGCACGCCGTCGATGTCCGAGAAGTCCAGCCCGGGATTGATGCCCTGGGTGTAGAGGTTCAGCGCTACGGTGACCAGATCGACGTTGCCGGTCCGCTCGCCGTTACCGAACAGGCAGCCCTCGACGCGATCCGCACCGGCCATCAGACCCAGCTCGGTAGCGGCAACGCCCGTGCCACGGTCATTGTGGGTATGCAGGCTGATCAGCACGCTGTCGCGGCGGGTAATGTTGCGGCCGAACCACTCGATCTGGTCGGCGTAAATGTTGGGTGTCGCTACTTCCACGGTCGCCGGGAGGTTGAGGATCACCTTGTTCTCGGGCGTCGGGTTCCACACCTCGATCACCGCATCGCAGACTTCCTTGGCGAATTCCAGCTCGGTCGCACTGAAGGTCTCCGGCGAGTACTGGAAGGTCCATTGGGTTTCCGGCTGTTGTGCTGCGTATTTAACGAACAGCTTGGCCGCGTTGACCGCGATCTCTTTCACCCCGGCCTTGTCCTGATTGAAGACAATGCGGCGGAACGACGGGCAGGTCGCGTTATACAGGTGAACGATAGCTTTCTTGGCGCCGCGCAGTGATTCGAAGGTGCGGGCGATCAGGTCTTCGCGAGCCTGGGTCAGTACCTGGATGGTGGTGTCATCCGGGATATGGCCGTCTTCGATCAGAGTACGCACGAAGTCGAAGTCAGTCTGCGAAGCCGATGGAAAGGATGCCTCGATTTCCTTGACGCCGACGCTGACCAGGGCTTTCCAGAAGCGCAGCTTCTTGGCCGCGTCCATCGGCTCGATCAGCGACTGGTTGCCATCGCGCAGGTCGGAACTGCACCAGATCGGCACTGCGTCGATGGTCTTCGAAGGCCAGGTGCGGTCAGGCAGATCGATGGTCGGGAACGCACGGTACTTCTTCGAGGGGTCTTTGAGCATGGTCATCAGGAAATCCTTTTGTATTCACGGGGCCGGGGTTGGGCGGCCTGCCGTTCTGGATAGATAGCACAGGGAGTTGCGAACACAGGGACGAGGCACAGCATGCTAGCCAGGCAGTCGGGCGCTGACCAGGCTGAGGCACCGATGTTGGCGCAACAGAATAAGGGTTTGAGAGGTTTTCATGAGGCCAACCGTAACCATTGGCATGGATGATGGCAAGCATTTGAAAAAGATTGGAATAAATTCTCGAAAAGGCGTCTTTAGCGATTTTTTATAGCGGGATATGAAGCTTTATGTGCGGGTTATTGTTGGGCGAAAGCGATGTGCGCAATGAGGGGGTAGGTGAACGAGCGGGGTAACACTCGCTCACCAGCAGGCTCACGGTTGAAACGCGCCGATGAAGATCGCCGGGTCTACGCGCGCATCGTTGAGGCTGACGTTCCAGTGCATGTGCGGCCCAGTTGCGCGACCGGTGGCGCCGACTTTGCCAACCACTCCGCCACGCGGTACGAGGTCGCCGACCTTCACGTCGATCTTCGACATATGGCAAAACATGCTGATGAAGCCTTGCCCATGATCAACGAATACCGTGTTGCCATTGAAGAAGTAATTGCCGGTCAGGATGACCTTACCCGCTGCCGGAGATTTGATCGGCGTGCCTGCAGGAACCGCGAAGTCGAGGCCCGAATGCGGGTTGCGCTCTTCGCCGTTGAAGAAGCGACGCACACCGAACTTGCTCGACAGCGGGCCGTTGACCGGCTTGTCCAGAATCAGATTGCTTGGCGTGCCCGGGCTGAAACTGCGGTAGGCGCGCAGTTGCTCGGCCAGTTCGCCCTCGATACGTTTGTTGTCTTCGGGGTTGGGATTGACCTGACGTTTGTTCTTGAGCGTGATGTGCTGCTCCGGGTATTTCTTGCTGCCAACGGTGAAGTTGAGCGTGCGCCCGCCGGACGTGACTTGCTGAGTGCCGGGTTTGACGGTCAGCGGAATGCCGACGATGGCCAGCCAGCGTGTGCCCTGTTCCCTGACCACCAGCACCGGTTTGCCTTGATAGGTGGCGGTCGGTGCCTGAGCGCCCGTGCCCAGATCGATAACCGCGACACCGCCGGGCACCGGCTTGTCGAGTGCGCGAGTGATGAAACTGTCGGCGTGGGCCGGGAGACAGAGCAGCAGGGCGAACAGCGGGGCGATAAAACGTAGCATCAGGCAGTCAGTCCAGAAGGGAGAGGGTCACGGGGGTGAGGTGATTGTCTTCGACACGCACGTGCAGTTCGCCTTCGCCGAGCCTGGCGGTAAGCCGTTGGCCCGTTTGCGTCTGTGCAGCGTTGCGGATTGCGTGGCCGCGCTCGTCGAGCAAAATGCTGTAACCGCGTCCCAGTGTGGCAAGCGGGCTGACCACGTTGAGGGTCTGCACCTGACTTTGCAGTTGCAGCTTGCGTGCCTTGATCTGTTCGCGAATGGCTCTCGGCAGACGCTCGGCCAGGGCATCCAGACGCTGGCGCAAAAAGGCCAGGGTCCGGCCTGGATGCTGGGCAGCAAGGCGGCTTTGCATGTGCGCCAGACGCACCTGACGTTGATGCATGTTCTGTTCAAACGCGCGGCGCAGGCGCATGTCCAGGTCATCCAGCCGTTGCGACTGCTGACGCAAGCGCTCGCCAGGGTGACGCAGACGCCGCGAAATACCCTCAAGACGCAGCCGCTCGCGCATCAGGCGGTCCTGCATGCGGCTGACCAGTCGCCGGTGCAGGTTGTCGACGCGTCGATGCAGGTCGCTGGAATCCGGGGCGAGCAGTTCGGCGGCAGCTGAGGGCGTCGGTGCGCGCACGTCGGCGACAAAGTCGCTGATGGACACATCGGTTTCATGCCCGACAGCGCTGACGATCGGCGTCACGCACGCGTCGATGGCACGGGCGACGGCTTCTTCGTTGAAGCACCACAGGTCCTCCAGCGAGCCGCCGCCACGGGCGAGGATCAGCGCATCGAAGCCTCTGCTGTCAGCCAGCTTCAGTGCGCGGACAATCTGGTTGATCGCCTCGCGGCCCTGAACGGCTGTGGGAATCAAGGTCAGCTCGACCCGCGGCGCGCGACGGCGGAACACGCTGATGATGTCGCGGATCACCGCACCGGTCGGAGAACTGATAATCCCGATACGTTGCGGGTGCAGCGGCAGCGCGACCTTGCGCTCGGCGCTGAACAGGCCTTCATCGCTGAGCTTGGCTTTCAGCGCATCGAACGCCAGGCGTAACGCACCATCACCGGCAGGTTCCACCGTATCGAGAATCAGCTGATAGTCGCCACGACCTTCAAACAGCGAAACCTTGCCGCGCACCTTGACCTGCAAGCCGTCCTTGAGCGCCTGACGCACACGCGCCGCGCTCTGCCGGAACAACGCGCAGCGTACCTGCGCGCCAGAGTCCTTCAGCGTGAAGTACACATGGCCCGAGGCCGGGCGCGAGAGGTTGGAGATCTCGCCCTCGACCCAGATGCTGCTGAACACGTCTTCCAGCAGCACGCGGGCGCGGCCGTTGAGCTGGCTGACAGTAAGGACTTCCCGGTCGAGGCCGAGTCTTGCGAAAGGGTCTTTGATCATGTCGGGCATCATAATGGCAATGCCGGTCTGGCGCACAGGTCTGTCTCGTCGGTAAAGGCAGGATTGCTTCTTGACCTGAATGGCCAGCCCATTAAGCTGCGGCCTCGAACAGCTTTAAGCGACGCTCCGTTATGAACACCCAAAGCATCATCGTCCCGCAAATCTCCACCTTTCCCGGGCACGAGGCCAGGGCGCGGCTGATCCTGCGCTGGTTGGTCAAGCTCAATGTGGTCGAGCCAGAGCTGACCACGTGCGGACGCACCTATAACAAGATGGCCTACTCGGTGGCACTGGGCGCGAAGCGGGTGGTGAAGAATCCCGATGCGTTGCCGTTCGGACAGGTCATCAACGGCCTGGAAATCGTCACCAAGCGCTGCATCTATACCCCGCTGAACGACTTTGCCGAAGAGGCCGGTTGCCCGGAGTGTAGCCGCGAAGTGGGGGAGGCGCTGTTCGACAGCCTGGAAGACTGGATGCCCGGTCACACCGATAATTTCACCTGCCCCGAATGCCGCCATGAAGATGACATCAACGGCTTTCTTTTTCTCGACGCCTGCGGGTTTTCCAACCTCGGTTTCATCTTCAATAACTGGCTGGATGCGTCGTTCACGCAGACCTTTCTGGATGACTTCGCCGAACGTCTGGATCGCCCGGTCTCCTGCGTTAATGTGCGTCTATAAACAGCTTTGATAATAGGCTGAGGTTTACATTGAGCCGGGCGGGGTCTGTGGGTATAATGGCGCGCTTCCAATTTCCCGCCCGGGAGCCCCCGCGATGCTGCGTATCAGTCAAGAAGCCCTTACATTCGACGACATTCTCCTTGTGCCCGGTTATTCCGAGGTACTCCCTAACGAAGTCAGTCTGAAAACCCGTTTGACCCGTGGCATCGAGCTGAATATACCTTTGGTCTCTGCTGCAATGGATACAGTCACCGAGGCCCGTCTGGCAATTGCCATGGCCCAGGAAGGCGGTATCGGTATCATCCACAAGAACATGACCATCGAGCAGCAAGCTGCCGAAGTGCGCAAGGTCAAGAAGTTCGAGGCCGGTGTCGTCAAGGACCCGATTACGATCGAAGCCGACGCCACTGTCCGCGATCTGTTCGAACTCACCCGCATGCACAACATTTCCGGCGTACCGGTCCTGCACAATGGCGACCTGGTCGGCATCGTGACGTCCCGCGACGTACGCTTCGAAAATCGTCTTGATGTCCCTGTCCGCGAAGTGATGACGCCCAAAGAGCGTCTGGTCACCGTGCGTGAAGGCGCCGACAAGAACGAAGTGCGCGAACTGCTGCACAAGCACCGCCTTGAAAAAGTCCTGATCGTGGATGCCAATTTCGCGCTCAAGGGCATGATGACCGTCAAGGACATCGAGAAAGCCAAGGCTTACCCGCTGGCCAGCAAGGACGATCAGGCTCGCCTGCGTGTCGGCGCTGCAGTCGGTACCGGCAAGGACACCGGCGAGCGCGTCACCGCACTGGTTGCGGCTGGCGTTGACGTCGTGGTCGTCGATACCGCTCACGGCCATTCCAAAGGCGTGATCGACCGCGTCCGCTGGGTCAAGGAAAACTTCCCGCAGGTGCAGGTCATCGGCGGCAACATCGCCACTGGCGAAGCAGCCAGGGCACTGGTTGCCGCAGGCGCCGATGCAGTCAAGGTCGGTATCGGCCCGGGCTCCATCTGCACCACGCGTATCGTTGCTGGTGTCGGCGTGCCGCAGATCAGCGCCATCGCCAACGTCTCCGCTGCCCTTGAAGGCACTGGCGTGCCGATGATCGCCGACGGCGGTATCCGCTTCTCCGGTGACCTGTCCAAGGCCATCGTGGCTGGCGCCTCCTGCGTGATGATGGGCTCGATGTTCGCCGGTACTGAAGAAGCGCCAGGCGAGATCGAACTGTTTCAGGGCCGTTCCTACAAGGCCTATCGCGGCATGGGCTCGCTGGGTGCGATGTCCCAGGCGCAAGGCTCGTCCGATCGCTACTTCCAGGATTCGTCCGCTGGTGCCGAGAAGCTGGTGCCGGAAGGCATCGAAGGCCGTGTGGCCTATAAAGGTCCGTTGTCGGCCATCATCCATCAGTTGATGGGCGGCCTGCGTTCCTCCATGGGCTACACCGGCAGTGCCGACATCGAGCAGATGCGTACCAAGCCCGAGTTTGTTCGCATCACCGGTGCCGGTATGGCTGAGTCCCACGTCCATGACGTGCAGATCACCAAGGAAGCGCCGAACTATCGCGTCGGCTAAAGCCTCCAGCTTCAAGCCCCAAGCAATCAGCTACAAGCGGTAGTTACGCAAGTGTAACTACCGCATTGATTCCGACAACTTGCCGCTTGCAGCGTATAGCTTGCAGCTGCTCAGAGAGTTTCCATGGCCCTCGACATTCACGCCCACCGTATCCTGATCCTCGACTTCGGTTCCCAGTACACCCAGCTGATCGCCCGCCGCGTGCGCGAAATCGGCGTGTATTGCGAGCTGCATCCGTTTGACATGGACGACGAAGCGATTCGCGAATTCGCTCCAAAAGGCGTGATCCTCGCCGGCGGCCCCGAGTCCGTACACGAAGCCGACAGCCCGCGCTGCCCGCAAGCGGTATTTGACTTGGGTGTGCCGGTTTTCGGTATCTGCTACGGCATGCAGACCATGGCCGAGCAGTTGGGCGGCAAGGTTGCCGGTTCCGAGCTGCGCGAGTTCGGCTACGCTCGCGTTGACGTAGTCGGCAAAAGCCGTCTGCTCGATGGTATCGAAGACCATATCGACGCCGACGGCCTGTTTGGCCTCGACGTATGGATGAGTCACGGTGACAAGGTCACCAAACTGCCGGAAGACTTCCACATTCTGGCCAGCACCCCGAGCTGCCCGATTGCCGGTATGGCTGACGACGCTCGCGGTTACTACGGCGTGCAGTTCCACCCGGAAGTGACCCACACCAAGCAGGGCGGTCGCATCCTGTCGCGCTTCATCCTCGACATCTGCGGCTGTGAAGCACTGTGGACCCCTTCGAAGATCGCTGAAGACGCCATCGCTCAGGTTCGCGCTCAGGTCGGTACTGACAACGTGTTGCTGGGCCTGTCCGGCGGCGTTGATTCCTCCGTGGTCGCGGCGCTGCTGCACAAGGCCATCGGCGATCAACTGACCTGCGTATTCGTCGACAACGGCCTGCTGCGTCTGCATGAAGGCGAGCAAGTGATGGCCATGTTCGCCGAGAACATGGGCGTCAAGGTGATCCGCGCCAACGCCGAAGAGCAGTTCCTGAACAACCTGGCAGGCGAGAGCGATCCAGAGAAGAAGCGCAAGATCATCGGCCGCACCTTCATCGACGTGTTCGATGCCGAGTCCTGCAAGCTGGACAACATCAAGTACCTGGCGCAAGGCACCATCTACCCGGACGTCATCGAGTCGGCTGGCGCGAAAAGCGGCAAGGCCCACGTCATCAAGTCGCACCACAACGTGGGCGGCCTGCCGGAAGAAATGAACCTCAAGCTGGTCGAGCCACTGCGCGAGCTGTTCAAGGACGAAGTCCGCCGCCTGGGCCTCGAACTCGGCCTGCCCTACGACATGGTCTACCGCCACCCATTCCCAGGCCCAGGCCTGGGCGTGCGCATCCTCGGCGAAGTGAAGAAGGAATACGCCGACATCCTGCGTCGTGCCGACCACATCTTCATCGAAGAACTGCGCAAGGCCGACTGGTACCACAAGGTCAGCCAGGCGTTCGTCGTGTTCCAGCCGGTCAAATCAGTCGGCGTCGTCGGCGACGGCCGCCGCTACGCCTGGGTCGTCGCGCTGCGTGCGGTGGAAACCATCGACTTCATGACTGCTCGCTGGGCACACCTGCCTTATGAGCTGCTGGAGACAGTGAGCGGCCGGATCATCAACGAAATCGAAGGGATCTCGCGGGTGACTTACGACGTGTCGAGCAAGCCGCCGGCTACGATTGAGTGGGAGTGATGGGACGTCCGGCATTGTCCGGCACGATCTAGCAAAAAATGCCATGGAGCCCGCTTAATTGCGGGCTTTTTGGTTCTGGCCGATTTTCTTTTTGAGAGTGAAGTGACTACTTTTAACGCAATATGCTCACCCCCAGCCTACCTGCGAGCCGAGTCAGGTTCGCGCGATCCAGATTAAGACCTCTAGCTGCAGCAGAAACATTGCCTTCTGAAAGCCTGAGAGCCTCTTCCAATATCGCTTTCTTGTATCCGTCGACAGATGATTTGAAATCGTGAGACGGGAGCTGCTGTGCAAGGATAGAGCCTGACTTTTCCGCAACCCTCTCGGAGGGAGATTCCAGGAGGTCAAGGTCCTGCAACTCCAGCGACAATACACTCTGCCTTTTCAACGATGCCGCCCGTTTTTTTGCTTTCAGCGCCGCCCGTGCCATCAGGTGTTCCAGCTCCCGAATATTCCCTGGCCACGAGTAGCCGACTAATGCCTGGCGGGCGGAGTCGGAAAATCGCAACGAAGGTACGCCGACCCTCCAGCGGTTTTCTTCCGCGAAAGCTCCGGCCAGCAACATGATGTCGTCCCGACGTTCTTTCAAAGAGGGGACGCGTAATGGGTAGACGCTTAGTCGGTGATACAAGTCTGCTCGAAAGCGACCCGCACGCACTTCCTCAATCAGGTCTCGGTTGGTGGCGGCAATCAAACGAATATCGACGACATGGAGCTTGTCGGAACCGACCCGCTGAAGCTGGCCGCCCTGAAGTACTCTAAGCAGGGTGGCTTGTGCGGCCAACGGCAGCTCGCCGATCTCATCCAGAAATAGCGTGCCAGTGCTGGCCACTTCAAATTTACCCAGCCGATTTTCGATGGCTCCCGAAAAGGCGCCTTTGACGTGTCCGAAAAGCTCGCTTTCAATCAGGTGCTCAGGAAGGGCGGCGCAATTGACCGTTATGAACGGTTTGTCCGCTCGCGCCGAGAGATCGTGCAGCCGCTGGGCAACCAGTTCCTTACCTACTCCGGTTTCGCCGGTAATCAAAACCGTGAGGTCGCTTGAAGCGACCAGATCGATTTCAGAGAGGAGTTGCCTGAAATTGTCGCTGTTCCCAATCATTTCAGGCTTGGGCCTGCGTGCAGAGAGTCGATAGGCTTCTGCTCGTTTCCGTTCTCCGGCAACGGTGCGCAATAGATCATCAAATCGGGATGCCGCTACGACGGTCGCCGCAGCGAACATGGCGAAGGTCTCGACGGTTTGAAGATCCTGCTCGGAGAACTGCCCCACGGTCAGGGCGTCCAGTGTCAGAACCCCCCAGGTTTTGTCATTGATCCGCAACGAGCACCCCATGCAGTCGTGTACGGGTAAGGCGCTTGAACCGATCAGTCCGTCATAGGGGTCTGGAAGATCACAGTTCGGTGGAAACAGAACGGCTCCCTGCGCTTCAATGATCGCCTCCAGTCGCGGATTGCTTGCCACGCGGTAGCGTCGCGCCATTGCGTCACTGGCCAAGCCATGCGCGGCAACCGGAATGAGTTCGCCCTGCTCCAGGCGCAGTAATGCCACAGCATCCGAGGGGACCAGCTCTCGCAATGCGTTCAGAACACGGTAGTAGCGATGCTCTGCAGGCAGCTCTACTGCTAAATCACCCAAGAGCGGAAGAAGGGCATGCAACGCATTCAGTTGATGAGTCGAAATGACATCTTTTTTCACGGATCAGGTCTTAATAACACAGTCATAAAGACTCTATACGCCTTCGGCTTGCTGTTTTACAAGGCTTTTATGCCTGGCACGGCGGTTGCTCTAACCAAGGGTACAGATTCCTACCCTCTGGAGCCCACCATGCTGACCTCAACCCAGCGCGACATCATCAAAGCAACTGTGCCTCTGCTTGAAACTGGAGGGGAAGCGCTGATCACTTATTTTTATCAACTCATGCTCGACACGCACCCTGAAGTGCGTCCGTTGTTCAATGAGGCGCATCAAGCTAACGGGTCGCAGCCCCGCGCGCTTGCCAACGGCGTGCTGATGTATGCCAAGAATATCGACAGGCTCGAAAACCTGGGCGGGCTGGCGAGCCGGATAATCAACAAGCATGTGGCGCTGCAGATCCTTCCCGAGCATTACCCTATTGTCGGCTCCTGCCTTTTGCAGGCTATCCGCGAGGTACTGGGCGCTGAAACCGCAACAGATGAAGTCATCGCAGCCTGGGCCGCAGCCTATCAACAGCTCGCAGACATCCTCATCGCCGGTGAGCAGAGTGTCTACGACGCCATTGCTGCAGCACCTGGCGGCTGGCGGGGTGGCCGTCAATTCACAGTCCTTAGAAAGGTGGCCGAAAGCGCTGAAATTACGTCATTTTATCTTGCGCCCACTGATCATCAGCCCGTTATCCGGCATAAAGCCGGACAGTACATCGGCCTACGGCTCATGATCGATGGTAAGGAAGTGCGGCGTAACTACTCTTTGAGTGAGCAGGCTGACGGTGTTCGATATCGAATCAGCGTCAAGCGTGAGCTGGGGGGACTCGCGTCTACTTATCTGCATGATTATGTGGAAGAGGGAAGCACCCTCGATGTGTTTCCTCCCTCCGGGGATTTCACGCTTAACGCCCACACCAAGCCACTGGTACTTATCAGCGGCGGCGTCGGAATCACGCCGACGTTGGCGATGGCGGAGCAAGCAATGGAGTCCGGCGAACGACAAGTAACCTTCATTCACTATGCACGTAATGGTCAGGTGCATGCGTTCTCAGACCTTCTGCGAGACTGGCAACACCGCTATCCGCTGTTCAAGGCGCATGTCGTTTACGCAGAGCGGACCGATCATGAGGCCTACACGCCGGACGCCATTGGCTATCCCTCCCTCACTCACCTTGAACAATGGCTGCCTGCCGACCGCGATGTCGATGCGTATTTCCTGGGGCCTAAGCCATTCATGGCATTCATGAAACGAGCCTTAAAGGATCTGGGAGTACCAGAGAATCAGGCCCGGTATGAGTTTTTCGGTCCCACAGAAGCCTTGGCGTGAGGTTGTAAGGCAAACGTCTAACCAGGCAACAATGCTGCTGATGTGCGGCGCTTCAAGCTCTATCTGCGCTGACCTTTAAGCGCACATGGATCCAGGTAAGCGGTTAGAGTTCGAACCTGTTTTGGCCTATTTGACTTTGCTGATCGCCGCAGGCGTTGGCCTGCTGCTCTCGACACTGCTGACCGTTCGACTTCCTTCACCACTCCAGACAGGCAGGTAGTGACATGAACACCACTAATTTCTGGTCCAGCATAGGGGTTCGGCTACCCATTATTCAGGCGCCGATGGTTGGCGTTTCAACTCCAGTACTTGCTGCCGAGGTTAGTAACGCAGGAGCCCTGGGATCGATCGGCCTTGGCGCCAGCACCCCGGATCAGGCACGAGCCCTTATAAAACAGACGCGCGAACTGACTGACCAACCGTTCAACGTGAACATGTTCTGCCATAGACCTGCCTGTTTTAGCCATACGCAGAATTATGCCTGGCTGGCCTATACCGCAAAATGGTTCTCCGAATTCGATGCAGCGCCTCCTCAAGAAATACGCGAAATCTATAAAAGTTTTCTGAGTGACCGGGTGATGCTTGAAGTGCTGTTAGCCGAGCGGCCCGCCGTAGTCAGCTTCCACTTCGGCACACCCGACTCGGCCTGGGTAGCTGAGCTACGAGAGGCGGGCATTGTTACGCTGGGTTGTGCCACCACGCTTAAAGAAGCACAAATGCTTCAGAAGGCCGGCGTAGATGCCATTGTCGCGCAAGGCTATGAGGCAGGTGGGCACCGTGGCGTATTCGACGATGCGCCCAATCAGGACCACGAGCTTGGGTTGCTCCCATTGACCCGCATGCTGACAACGCACATACGCTTACCGGTGATCGCAGCCGGTGGGATCATGGACGGCGCAAGCATTAATGCAGCATTGGCACTAGGAGCCGCAGGGGTACAAATGGGAACCGCCTTTATCCTGTGTCCGGAGTCCTCAGCTACGCCCGAGCATCGCGCAGCGCTTATCTCCGCAAGAGCCCATGAAACTCGAGTAACCAGCTATGTATCCGGCCGTCCTGCCCGTGGCTTGGCGAATCGTTTGTACCTGGAAAGCACTGGACAGCAGATCCCTGTCCCAGCCGAATATCCCTTGGCTTATGATGTGACCAAAGCACTGCACGCCGCCGCTGTTCTAAAAGGCTGTCATGATTTTGCCGCTCAATGGGCCGGGCAAGGGGCGCCGCTCGCACGCGCACTCCCTGCAGCAGAATTGATCAAAACCCTGGTGGAAGAGATGCGTTCAGCGTCTAAATCCACAACCTTCCTGTAGAGAGACAATCAATGCCATTGCTGAAAATTGATGTAATAGAGGGCCGTTCGGATCAGGAAATCGAGACGTTGCTGGATGCGATCCACGACGCGATGGTGAACGCATTCCAGGTTCCTGAACGTGACCGATACCAGGTGTTGAATGAACACAAAAGAAATCGACTGATCATTCAGGATACGGGGCTTGGATTTACGCGGTCCGACAAAGTCGTTGTCATCACCGCCATTAGCAGGCCGCGTCCAGCAGAGATGAAAAAGCGGTTTTATGCCCTGATAGCAGAAGGATTGGAGCGCAACTGTGGCATCGCAGCAGAGGACGTCATGGTTTCGATAGTGATCAACAGTGACGAAGACTGGAGTTTCGGTCTGGGGCGCGCTCAATTTCTAACAGGTGAGCTATAAAGGCACTTCCGCCAATCACCACCTCGAACTTCACGCTAGATGCTGGGCAAAAATCAATCAGGGTTGGGGCTTATGTGATCTATCAAACGGCCCGAGAACGCAAAGGAATCAGCGCTACTTTACCCGCTGGTGATACGTCCCAATGAGCACTTTCGCGTAAGAGGCTGCCGTCGTGACGGACGTCTCAGCTCCTTACCGACCGCAAAGCACCTCATTTGAAACTGGCTTGAAGTTCGAGGAAAATCCGCTCAAAGGCACCCCAAGCCCCAACATCGACGCAGGGGGCGCCCAGCAAAAAGATTCGATATTCACATCCCCAAAAACCAAGGACCCCCGTTCATGAAATCCCGATTTTCTCTCAGTTCATCTTTCCTGATCATGTTGTCGCTGACAGGATGCGCAGCGAATATGGATGCTCCAAAGCACGATCAGCCTGGAGAAAGTGCGCTTTACGGCAGTTGGCATGTTGCAGGCGTAGCGGTATCAGACTCAGGCGTGCAGGCACTGGGGGATGATGATCCGAGCTTTATGGGGCGACGTCTCAGCTTCAGTCACGACCAGCTGGCATGGAAAGCGTCCACAGACTCTACGGAGGATGTGTGCAAGGGGCCTGTTTTTCATGAGCTTCCGGCGATGACTGGAGCTGAACTGGAGCCGCAACTCCACAAGCTTGGCATCGAAAAAGCTGTGCGCTATAGCGTTGAATGCAAATCTGGAAGCTGGGGTCCTTTTGATAAAGAAACGCCGGCATTTTTCCTGGCACAGGACGGGGCGTTAGCTCTTTCCTGGTATGACGGCGGACTGCTGAAGCTCGTGCGAGACTGATCACGCACAGACCCTTCGCTTAGCGCGGTGAAGGGTCTACTAAAAAAGAAACCCGCGCTGTAACCAGATGCAGCCGTAAATCCACCAGCCACCTGAAAAGCTCACTGAATATACACGCTAGCCCTCCGCACACGTTATGACCTGAAGCACCTGAAACCACTTGCCCACTAACCCCAAACCGCGGCGACTCCATTTATGTTCAAACGCATTCTGTCCGCTCTCAGCGGCAAGAAATCTCAAGCTTCAACAGATAACTCGCCTGCTGATACAACGCCGCCAGAATTTAACGATGGCGAGTTGATCACCGTCTACGACAGTTACGGGCGCGAGATGAAGATCACTCGGAGCGAGTGGCGCGAGAAGGTGTTCCTGCCCAATCTGAAACAGCAGTGGGGTGATGCTGACGAGCTTTACAACCTCATTGTTTCGGGGCTCAACGATGGATTTGCGACTGACCTGATGCCTGCCGCCGAACGACTGGTCGAGATCGACGCTAATCCCGAGCGCAGTTATGTGGTGAACGGCATCGTGCTGATGCATAACGCCCGGCTCGATGCTGCAGAAGCCACGCTGCGCGAAGGGCTGGCTAAAGTCGGCGTGTCGGGAATCATTCTGACCAATCTGGCCAAGGTGTTTGCCGAGCGTGGTGATCAATCAGTTGCAGAGGCAACACTTTGGCAGGCGGTTGAGGCCGATCCGAATCAGGAAAACGGCCTGTTGTGGTGGCTGAGCATCCAGCAGGAACGGGGCGGTGAGGCCGCCTATCTCGATGCTCTACGCACTGTAGCGGCGTTGCCGGGCAGTTGGCGTGCGCAGTTGTGGATGGCGCGACATTACCTGCAGCAGCAGAACGTCGCGCAGGCGCGTGTGTTGTATGAAGAGGTACTGGCGGGCGGTCATTTCGACCGCAGTGCCTTGCAGATGATATCGGGTGACTTGGGCAACAATGGCCACATTCCGCTGATCATCGAGCTTGTCGGGCCTGCTTATGATGAGCACAAACATGATTCGACGGCAGGTCTCAACTTGCTGCGTGCCTATCAGGAACTTGGCAGGGTGGATGAAGGCGAGGCGTTGCTTACTCGCTTGTATGCACTCGGCTTTGCGCCAATCAAAAGTCACCTTGACCAGTTTGCGCGTGCTTTCGAGGACGTGCGCAGGCCGGAAGACAAAGGCATTCCGATTGATCCTGCCAGCGTGACGATCAGTACCTTGGCGCTGAACAAGCCGGTCTGGCACTACGGTTTGCGCAATGCTGACTGGCTCTTCGCGCAAAAACCGGAAGGTGCGCCAGAAATCGGTTTCTTCGCCTTGTCCAAAATCATGGAGAAAGCAGAGCCTGCCGAATCGCAGCGCGAGGATGATGTCGGGCGCTATACGCGTGCCATTCCTCTTTACATGGCTGAGTCGGTTCACTACTGGAACGACTATGTAGCCAATTGTTATGTTCAGGTCGCGGAGGGTGCGGGGCCGGTTGTATCGGGGGTTGAGGTCGACGGCAACACACTGTTCGATATCGTCCCGCCAACGACGAAGTATTTCGTGACGGGCGAAGTGGGTTGTTCGGGTGAGGGCGATCAGGCCCAGTGGCGGATTTCACTGAGCCTATGGAATTGTGCGACCCGCACCCGGCAAACCGTTGAAAACGGTAGTGCAGGCAAGGCAGAACTTGGTGCGCTGGTACTTGATCTTCAACAGCGCTTGTTGGCCGATATCGGACTCAAGCGTGAGCAGCCGCTGGATGTGTTTTACCAGCAGCCTGCAGCCGAGGTTTTGCCGGTGTATCTGACCCAGTTGGGCCAATCATTCATGCTGACGTTGCTTGCGAACGACCATTTGCCCAAGTCGGCAATGTGGGGTGAGCGGGCCATGCTCGAATGGCCCCTGAATATGGCGCTCCAGTGGCCTGAGATGGAGACCGCAAAACTGATGTACATCTCAGGGCTGGGAAAGTCGTTCGGTTACAAGTCGGAGACAGTGGCCGAGCACCAGCAACGATGCCTGCAAGTGCTGAGCGAACTGGAACGGGCAAACATCCCGGCATGGCGCCTTGCACCGTTGGTATGGAAAGTGTTTGGCATGCAGGCAGAACTGGAGGACTACCGCGTCAATCTTCCGCCTGATACAGAGCCGGCCTACATCGAATGGCTGGAGCGGGTGAGCCAGGCATAGCGGTTGATTGATGCAAAAAGCCGGAGCGGGCGTCACTGCCTTGCCCGGCTTTTTTACGCCTCGACTTCAGTTCGTGGTATCCACCCTTATCTTTACGCAAATGCAGGTGTATCGTATTCGCCCCTCGCATTTGCTCGCAGATGCGCTCAGTCGTCGTTTTCGAGGTTGCGCCGTTCATGTCCTTTACCCGTCGTCAAATCCTTACAGGCATCGCCGGTCTGGCCGTAGTCGGCCTAGGCGCGGGTGGTGCTTCGCGTTACTGGATGGGGCGTCGCGAGTCTGAAGCGGGCTCTGACTTCGTTCTGATCGCCGCTCCGCTGGATGTGGAACTGGTGGCGGGCCACAAGACGCCTGCCTGGGCCTTCGGCGGTTCTGCGCCGGGCACGGAGTTGCGCGTGCGGCAGGGTGAGTGGCTGCGCTTGCGTTTCATCAATCAGTTGCCGGTCGAGACGACCATTCACTGGCACGGCATCCGCTTGCCGCTGGAGATGGACGGCGTGCCGTATGTGTCGCAGTTGCCGGTCAAGCCGGGTGAATACTTCGATTACAAATTCCGTGTGCCGGACGCCGGTAGCTACTGGTATCACCCGCACGTCAGCAGCAGTGAAGAGCTGGGCCGCGGTCTGGTCGGGCCGCTGATTGTCGAAGAACGCGAGCCGACCGGTTTTGCCCATGAGCGCACGGTCAGTCTGAAAAGCTGGCATGTGGACGAAGTGGGTGCGTTCACCGAGTTCAGTGTGCTGCGTGAAGCGGCACGTGAGGGCACGGCGGGGCGGCTTTCAACGTTGAACGGCATTGCGCAGGCGGTAATTGAGCTGCCTGCCGGGCAGATCACTCGCGTGCGCTTGCTCAATCTCGACAATACCGTGACCTATAGACTCAATCTGCCGGACGCCGAGGCGCAGATCTATGCGCTGGATGGCAATCCGGTGAAGCCGCGTCCCTTCGGCGACGAATACTGGCTGGGGCCGGGCATGCGCATCTGTCTGGCAATCAAGGCCCCGCCGGCGGGCGAGGAGATCTCGCTGCGTAACGGCCCAGTGCGCTTGGGTACGTTCCGCTCGGTCGCCAATAACGACGCGCCTGGCCAGTGGCCGCCCGAGCTGCCGGCCAATCCGGTGGCCGAGCCTGACATGGAAAACGCCGAGAAGATCAATTTCAACTTCGAGTGGGTGGGCTCGATGTCGGTCAACACCGACAATGGCAAGCCGCCGAGCCTATGGCAGATCAATGGCGAAGCGTGGGACATTACCGACAAGACCTGCGCCGATCGGCCTATCGCCAGGTTGAAGCTGGGCAAGAGCTATATCTTCGAACTGAAGAACATGACTCAGTATCAGCACCCGATTCATTTGCACGGTATGAGTTTCAAGGTGATCGCCTCCAATCGGCGCAAGATCATCCCGTACTTTACCGACACCTTCTTGCTGGGGCGTAACGAGCGGGCGCGAGTGGCGCTGGTGGCGGATAACCCCGGTGTATGGATGTTCCATTGCCACGTGATCGATCACATGGAAACCGGCCTGATGGCCGCCATCGAGGTGGCATGATGCGGCAACCGCAGATCATCGACCGCAGCAATGATCAGTACTTCATGCGCGAGGCGCTGGCGCTCGCCGCGCAAGGCGCGCTGTTGGGTGAAGTGCCAGTCGGGGCAGTGGTGGTGCAGAACGGCGAGATCATCGGTCGTGGTTACAACTGCCCGATCAGCGGCAGCGACCCCAGCGCGCATGCCGAAATGGTCGCGATTCGTGACGCCGCCAAGGCGCTGGACAATTATCGCCTGCCGGGCAGCACGCTCTACGTGACGCTGGAGCCGTGCAGCATGTGTGCGGGGCTGATTGTGCACTCACGGGTGGCGCGTGTGGTCTACGGAGCGCTCGAACCCAAGGCGGGCATCGTGCAGAGCCAAGGGCAGTTTTTCAGTCAGGCATTTCTCAATCACCGCGTGCTATTCGAAGGCGGGGTGCTGGGCGAGGAGTGCGGGACGATGTTGAGCGAGTTTTTCAGAATGCGACGGGCAGCCAAGGACGCTGGCAAAGGCCAAGGCAACGTTTAGAGCGCAGATTCGTCCGTGCTATTGCTGGACGAGGGGACGGGAGAGGCTGGCGGGACGGGCGGTTGGGTCTTGTCGACGCCAGGAACATGCAGGTTGCCGTCGGCGACCTGACTGCCTTCAAGCTGGGGCTGCGTCACCCAGGTCAGAATGTCGTAATAACGGCGGATGTTGGCCACGAAATGCACCGGCTCACCGCCTCGGGCATAGCCGTAACGCGTTTTGCTGTACCACTTCTTCTGTGCCAGACGCGGCAGCATTTTTTTCACGTCGAGCCATTTATCAGGATTCAGCCCCTCGTTCTGGGCCAATTTGCGCGCATCTTCCAGGTGACCGCTGCCAATGTTGTAGGAAGCGAGAGCTAGCCAAGTGCGATCCGGCTCTTTAATTGAGTCGTCCAGTTGATCCTTTATGTAGGCAAAGTACTTTGCCCCGCCCTGAATGCTCTGGCGCGCGTCCAGCCGGTTGGATACACCCATGGCTTGCGCGGTGTTCTGGGTGAGCATCATCAGGCCGCGCACGCCGGTTTTCGAGGTCACGGTCGGCTGCCACATCGATTCCTGATAGCCAATGGCGGCCAGCAGTCTCCAGTCGACCTGTTCTTTCTTGGCCGATGTCTGGAAGTGTTTTTCGTATTTGGGCAGGCGCTCCTGAAGGTGCTGTGCAAAGGTGTAGGCACCCACATAGCCGAGTACATCGACGTGACCGTAGTAGCGGTCTTTCAGGCGTTGCAGCGTGCCGTTCTTTTCGACCTTGTCGAGGTAGGCGTTGATTTCGTTGAGCAGGCTGTTGTCTTCACCCGGCGCGACGGCCCAGCGCTGCGCGCGCGCTTCGCCCAGGTCGAAGGCGACGCGCACGTTCTGGAAGTAGACCTGGTTCATTGCCAGCTCATTGGAGTCGACCAGGGTCAGGTCGAGCTGGCCTTCGTCGACCATGCGCAGGAGATCAACGACCTCGACCGCGTCAGATTCTTCATATTCAATGCGGGGATTCTGCGCCTTCAGCGCCGCCAGTTGCTCGGCATGCGCGCTGCCCTTGAGCACCATGATGCGCTTGCCCACCAGATCGCCGGGATCGGTCGGCCGCGACTGGCCGTTGCGATAGACCACCTGAGGGGTGACTTCCAGATAAGAATGCGAGAAACGCGCCTGCGATTTGCGCTTTGGTGTCTCGATCAGGCCGGCGGCACCGAGTACCGGACCGCCTGGTTTGTTCATCTGGTCGAAAAGATCGTCGAGATTGTCAGCCGTTTCTATCTTCAATTCGACGCCCAGGTCCTTGGCAAAACGCTTGACCAGCTCGTATTCGAAGCCGGTTTCACCGTTGCGATCCTGGAAATAAGTCGCCGGGCTGTTGCGAGTGATCACCCGCAGTACGCCGTCCTCCTTGACTCGCTCCAGTGTGGTGGGTTTTTCCACACAGGCGCCGAGCATCAGGAAGAGTCCGGTTGCGATGAGCCATTTGGCGCAACGTGGGCGGAAGTCTGGTTTGAAGAACATCGGTGCAGTATACGCAAAGCGCACCGGGCGCCATATCTCGACAGTGAAGCTTGCGTCTGATAGGCGAGTGGCTTTTACAGGCATTTCCGGAGTTTTTTTGCCTGGGGCGACATTCGGGCGCAGCGGATGCCGCCGTTTTGGGTGATCAAATGCCCGGTTTAGGCTAGAATATGCGGCCTCAAAGCACACCCCCTTCTCGAGGCTGTCCCGAAGATGTTGATCCTGCGCGGTGCTCCTGCCCTTTCTGCTTTCCGCCACAGCAAATTACTAGAACAACTGAAACAAAAAGTTTCAGCTGTCAGTGGCTTGTACGCCGAATTCGCTCACTTCGCTGACGTCAACGACGTTCTGACCAGCGAAGAACAGCAGGTTCTCGACCGTCTCCTGAAATACGGCCCCAGCGTGCCGGTTCAAGAGCCGAGCGGCCGTCTGTTTCTGGTGTTGCCGCGTTTTGGCACCATTTCACCCTGGTCGAGCAAGGCCAGCGACATCGCTCGCAATTGCGGCCTTAGCAAAATCCAGCGCCTCGAGCGCGGGATTGCCTTCTATGTAGAAGGCCAGTTCAGCGAGACCGAGGCCCAGGCAATCGCCGACAGCCTGCACGACCGCATGACGCAACTGGTATTGGGCGACCTCGAGCAGGCTGCCAACCTGTTCAGCCACGCCCAGCCCAAGCCGCTGACCGCGGTGGACATTCTGGGTGGCGGCCGCGCGGCGCTGGAAAAAGCCAACGTCGAGCTGGGCCTGGCTCTCGCCGAAGATGAAATCGATTACCTGATCACCAGCTTCAATGGTCTGGGGCGCAACCCGCACGACATCGAGCTGATGATGTTTGCCCAGGCGAACTCCGAGCACTGCCGCCACAAGATTTTCAACGCCAGTTGGGACATCGACGGCCAGAGCCAGGAAAAAAGCCTGTTCGGCATGATCAAGAACACCTACCAGATGCACAGCGAAGGCGTGCTGTCCGCTTACAAGGACAACGCTTCGGTGATCGTCGGCAACGTCGCCGGTCGCTTCTTCCCGGACCCTGAAACCCGTCAGTACGGCGCGGTTCAGGAGCCGGTGCACATTCTGATGAAGGTCGAGACCCACAACCACCCGACCGCCATTGCGCCGTTTCCTGGCGCGGCGACTGGCTCCGGCGGCGAGATTCGCGACGAAGGTGCAACCGGTCGCGGTGCCAAGCCCAAGGCGGGGCTGACCGGTTTCACCGTCTCCAACCTGCAGATCCCCGGTTTCGTACAGCCTTGGGAAGTGCCGTACGGCAAGCCCGAGCGCATCGTGACTGCGCTGGACATCATGATTGAAGGCCCGCTGGGTGGCGCGGCGTTCAACAACGAATTCGGTCGCCCGGCGCTGACCGGCTATTTCCGTACCTTCGAGCAGTCCATCACTACGCCGCACGGTGACGAGGTTCGTGGTTACCACAAGCCGATCATGCTGGCGGGCGGTATGGGCAATATCCGCGAAGATCACGTCCAGAAGGGCGAGATCACTGTAGGTTCCAAGCTGATCGTACTGGGTGGCCCGGCGATGCTGATCGGCCTGGGTGGCGGCGCGGCTTCCTCGATGGCGACCGGCACCAGTTCTGCAGACCTGGATTTCGCTTCGGTTCAGCGTGAAAACCCCGAGATGGAGCGTCGTTGCCAGGAAGTCATCGACCGCTGCTGGCAGTTGGGCGACCGTAACCCGATCAGCTTCATCCACGACGTGGGTGCCGGTGGTCTGTCCAACGCCTTCCCCGAACTGGTCAACGATGGCGACCGCGGCGGACGTTTCGAACTGCGTAACGTACCGAATGACGAGCCGGGCATGGCCCCGCTGGAAATCTGGAGCAACGAATCCCAGGAACGTTACGTGCTGGCCGTGGGCGTCGAAGACTTCGAGCGCTTCAAGGCTATCTGCGAGCGCGAGCGCTGCCCGTTTGCGGTTGTCGGCGAAGCCACTGCAGAGCCGCAACTGACCGTCACCGACAGTCATTTCGGTAACAGTCCGGTAGACATGCCGCTGGAAGTCCTGCTGGGCAAGGCGCCGCGCATGCACCGCTCGGTCGCACGCGAAGAGGAGATCGGCGATGATTTCGACCCGAGCACGCTGGACATCGAAGAAAGTGTGCAGCGCGTATTGCGCCACCCGGCCGTCGCCAGCAAAAGCTTCCTGATCACCATCGGTGACCGCAGCATTACCGGCCTGGTTGCTCGCGATCAGATGGTCGGTCCATGGCAGGTGCCTGTGGCTGACTGCGCCGTCACCGCCACCAGCTTCGACGTCAACACCGGCGAAGCCATGGCGATGGGCGAGCGGACTCCGCTGGCGTTGCTGGATGCTCCGGCTTCGGGCCGTATGGCGATCGGCGAAACGCTGACCAACATCGCGGCCTCGCGTATTGAAAAGCTTTCTGACATCAAACTGTCGGCCAACTGGATGTCGGCGGCTGGTCACCCTGGAGAAGATGCGCGTCTTTATGACACCGTGAAAGCGGTCGGCATGGAGCTGTGTCCGGAACTGGGGATCACCATTCCAGTGGGCAAGGACTCGATGTCCATGAAGACCCGCTGGAGCGACGAGGGTACCGAAAAGAGCGTGACCTCGCCGCTGTCATTGATCGTGACGGGCTTTGCGCCCGTAGTCGACATCCGTCAGACCCTGACGCCCGAGCTGCGCATGGACAAGGGCATCACCGACCTGATCCTGATCGATCTGGGGCGCGGCCAGAACCGCATGGGCGCCTCGATTCTTGCGCAGACTCACGGCAAGCTCGGCCGCGTCGCTCCGGACGTCGACGATGCTGAAGACCTCAAGGCCTTCTTCGCTGTGATTCAGGGCCTCAATTCCGACGGTCATATCCTGTCCTATCACGACCGTTCCGACGGTGGTCTGCTGGTCAGCACGCTGGAAATGGCTTTCGCCGGTCACTGCGGTCTGAACCTGCACCTCGACGGTGTGGCCGACAACGTCTCCGAACTGAGCGCGATCCTCTTCAACGAAGAGCTGGGCGCGGTCATTCAGGTGCGTCAGGACGCTACTCCACTGGTGCTGGCGCAATTCAGCGCGGCTGGTCTGGAAGACTGCGTGGCAGTGATCGGTCAGCCGATCAACAACGATGAAGTGTCGATCAGCTTCAATGGCGAGCCGGTATTCAGTGGCCAGCGCCGTCTGTTGCAACGTCAGTGGGCCGAGACCAGCTATCAGATCCAGCGCCTGCGTGACAACGCCGAATGCGCGGATCAGGAATTCGATGCGCTGCTGGAAGAAGACAACCCGGGCCTGACCGTCAAGCTGGGCTTCGACGTCAACGAAGATATCGCCGCGCCGTACATCAAGACGGGTGTTCGTCCTCAAGTTGCCGTTCTGCGCGAGCAGGGTGTCAACGGTCAGGTCGAGATGGCGGCAGCCTTTGATCGTGCCGGCTTCAACGCAATCGACGTGCACATGAGCGATATCCTGGCCGGTCGTGTCGACCTGAACGACTTCAAGGGTATGGTCGCCTGCGGTGGCTTCTCCTACGGTGACGTATTGGGTGCAGGCGAAGGCTGGGCCAAGTCGGCATTGTTCAACAGCCGCGCGCGTGATGCATTCCAGGGCTTCTTCGAGCGCTCCGACAGCTTCACGCTTGGCGTGTGCAACGGTTGCCAGATGCTGTCCAACCTGCACGAGCTGATTCCGGGTAGCGAGTTCTGGCCGCATTTCGTGCGTAACCGCTCCGAGCAGTTCGAAGCGCGCGTGGCCATGGTTCAGGTTCAGGAGTCGGCGTCGATCTTCCTGCAGGGCATGGCCGGTTCGCGCATGCCAATCGCCATCGCGCATGGCGAAGGGCACGCGGAGTTCCGCAATGACGACGCACTGCTCGAGGCGGATGTGTCCGGCACCGTGGCACTGCGCTTTGTCGATAACCACGGCAAGGTCACTGAAACCTACCCGGCCAACCCGAATGGCTCGCCACGCGGTATCGGCGGCATGACCACCCTCGACGGTCGTGTGACCATCATGATGCCGCACCCGGAGCGTGTATTCCGTGCCGTGCAGAACTCGTGGCGTCCCGAGGACTGGAACGAGGACGGTGCCTGGATGCGCATGTTCCGCAACGCGCGGGCCTGGGTTAACTAAGGCGCGTGTACAAGCTCGCCTTCTTCGTTCCGCCGAGCCATGTGGACGAGGTCAAGAACGCCGTATTCGCTGCTGGTGCAGGGCGAATCGACGCTTACGATCACTGCTCGTGGCAAGTGCTCGGCTAGGGCCAGTTCCGCCCGCTGGATGGCAGTCAGCCATTTATCGGGCAGAGCGGTGTGGTCGAGTCGGTGGAAGAGTGGAAGGTCGAGCTTGTCGTCGCTGACGAGCTGATTCAGCACGTGGTGGTGGCGCTCAAGCAGAGCCATCCTTACGAAACGCCTGCTTACGAAGTATGGCGGCTGGCAGAGTTCTGAAGCTGGACGCAGAGCGTCCGGAAATGCGTCACCACGCTGGAGCGTGGGGACGATAATCATCCTGTAACTATCGTGCCAATGCTACGCACTCAGACTTGTACATAAATCTTGTGGGAGCGAGCTTGCTCGCGAATGCGCAACGCCGCACATTCAAGGTCGAATTTCGATCATCGTCCCGTCTTTCACCAGATCCCATATTTCCCGCATGTCGTTGTTCTTCAGCGCAATGCAGCCGTTGGTCCAGTCCAGTGTGTGGAAATACCATTCCGGATACTCTTCATCCACCGGTGTGCCATGAAGCATGATCATGCTGCCCGGTTTCACGCCCTCGGAGCGTGCGCGTGCCGAGTCCGAGACATTCGGGTAGGAAATGTGCATCGACAGGTTGTAGTTATTGCTGGGTTTACGCCAGTCGATCCAGTAGAAACCTTCCGGCGTGCGCTGGTCGCCTTCCTGCAGCTTGGTGCCCTTGGGGTTCTTGCCCAGCGAAATTCGGTAGGTCTTCAAGGCCTCACCACCGCTGATCAACTGCAATTGGCGCGCTGACTTGAGCACCAGCACCTTATCGATCGGCTTGCTGGCGATACTCTCGGTATTGATGACCTTGTTATTGATGATTTTCTGTTCGCTGCCCTTGGGCACGATGGTTTGAGTAAACGCGGCCTGCGAAAGCGGCATGAACGACATGCAAAAGAGGGCGAGCAACCAGCGCATTACAATTTCCCTGAAGATACTTCTTTGACAAAAAGCGCCGATGTTGTGTGCGACCCTGGCGTTCAGGTGTCCAGCAACGGACGTGACGGGGGAAGGGCGCTGGTATGAACCGGGTAGGCCTGGCGACGCCGATCCGCGAAGAAGTATTCTAGGGTACGCCCGACTGTCATGAAAGCCAGGTCCGACCACGGAATGTCTGCTTCGTCGAATAACTGCACTTCCAGGCTCTCGATGCCTGCGGCGAATGCCTCATTCGCCATCTCTCCACGATAGAACACATGCACCTGATTGATATGCGGCACGTCGATCAAGGTGTACAGATGCAGTTCGCTCAGGGTGGCGCAGGCTTCCTCCATGGTTTCGCGCCGTGCAGCCTGTTCGATGGTTTCGCCGTTTTCCATGAAACCGGCCGGCAGCGTCCAGAAACCCAGGCGCGGCTCTATGGCCCTGCGACACAGCAGCACTTTGCCGCCCAGCGTCACCAGACAGCCCGCAACGATGTTCGGGTTCTGGTAATGAACGGTTTGGCAATGCTCGCAGACATAGCGCAAACGGCTGTCGCCTTCGGGAATGCGCTGGATAACAGGGTTGCCGCACTGGCTGCAAAATTTCATGGGATCAGTCGATAGTGAACGCAGTCGCTATCTTGGCCTGTCGTGCAGCGGCTCGGCAACCCTCTGTGTGGCAGGAGTTGTCCTACAAGGGCTTGGGCGCAGCGTTGCTTTGGTGCATGATGCCAGACAGGCAACAGATCGAGATTTCCCATGCTGGATGAGCTACTTGGCCGTGTAGTCAGGCACACGCCAGAAACCCTTGACTCGGATCGACAATTCCCCGAGGCGGCTGTTCTGGTGCCGATTACCCGCAGCGAGCAACCCGAGCTGATTCTGACCCTGCGCGCCAGTGGCCTGTCGACGCATGGCGGTGAAGTGGCGTTTCCGGGTGGCCGGCGCGACCCCGGCGACCCCGATCTGATTTTTACTGCGTTGCGCGAAGCCGAGGAGGAAATCGGCCTGCCTCCCGGGCTGGTCGAGGTGATCGGGCCATTGAGTCCGCTGATCTCCAAGCACGGTATCAAGGTCACGCCTTACGTGGGGGTGATACCTGACTTCGTCGAATACCAGCCCAATGACGGCGAGATCGCTGCAGTATTCAGCGTGCCGCTGGAATTCTTTCGTCAGGACACGCGCGAGCATACTCACCGCATCGATTACGAGGGTCGCAGCTGGTACGTGCCCAGTTATCGTTATGGCGAGTACAAGATCTGGGGGCTTACCGCGATCATGATCGTCGAGCTGGTCAACGTGCTGTACGACACCAGAATCAGCCTTCATCATCCGCCTGAACGGTCGACGATCTGAGCCGCTGGCACCTTAACCGTCACTGTTTATAGTTCGTCCCCATGAGTACGACCCGCCCGAGGAGGCTGCATGAAATTTCGCCTGGGAGAATCCCGTGTCCAGACCGATCCGCAGAGCTGGGTGGCTCCCAATGCAACGCTGATCGGCAATGTCAGGCTCGAGGCCGGCGCGAGTGTGTGGTTCAACGCGGTATTGCGGGGCGACAACGAGCTGATTCACATTGGTGAAAACAGTAATGTGCAGGACGGTACAGTCATGCACACCGACATGGGGTCGCCGCTGAGTATCGGCAAAGGCGTGACCATCGGCCACAACGCCATGCTGCATGGCTGCAGCGTTGATGATTACAGCCTGATCGGTATCAATGCGGTCATCCTCAACGGGGCGAAGATCGGCAAATACTGCATCATCGGCGCCAATTCGCTGATCGGGGAAAACAAGGTCATTCCTGATGGCTCGCTGGTCATGGGCACACCGGGTAAAGTGGTGCGCGAACTCACCGACGTGCAGAAGAAGATGCTGGAAGCCAGCGCAGCCCATTACGTACACAATGCCCAGCGTTACGCCCGTGACCTGGCGGTGCAGGAAGAGTGATGAGCACTGATACCCCGATCGAAAAACCGGTCCGTTCCCCATGTGTAAGTATTTGTGCACTGGATGAGCAGGATATATGCACCGGTTGCCAGCGAACCGTCACCGAAATCACCCGCTGGAGCCGCATGAGCAACGACGAGCGCCGTGTGGTGCTTGGCCTCTGTGACGAGCGCGCCAGAGCCAGCGGCCTGATGTGGACAGTGGGCGAAGCACGCTGATGTTCCGATGGCCTTGTAGCCGCGAACTTGTTCGCGAAGAGAGTGGTGCAGTCGATGCATTTCCTGCGTCAGGAATAGCGCTTTCGCGAACAAGTTCGCTCCTGCAGGTTATCCGTGAGCTTTTGTAGGAGCGAACTTGTTCGCGAAGAGGGCGGTGCAGTCGATGCATTTCCTGCGTCAGGAATGGCGCTTTCGCGAACAAGTTCGCTCCTGCAGGTTATCCGTGAGCTTTTGTAGAGGCGAACTTGTTCGCGAAGAGGGCGGTGCAGTCGATGCATTTCCTGCGTCAGGAATAGCGCTTTCGCGAACAAGTTCTCCTGCAGGTTATCCGCGAGCTTTTGTAGGAGCGAACTTGTTCGCGAAAAGGGCGGTGCAGTCGATGCATTTCCTGCGTCAGGAATAGCGCTTTCGCGAACAAGTTCGCTCCTACAGGTTATCCGCGAGCTTTTGTAGGAGCGAACTTGTTCGCGAAGAGGGCGGTGCAGTCGATGCATTTCCTGCGTCAGGAATAGCGCTTTCGCGAACAAGTTCGCTCCTACAGGTTATCCGCGAGCTTTTGTAGAGGCGAACTTGTTCGCGAAGAGGGCGGTGCAGTCGATGCATTTCCTGCGTCAGAAATAATGCTTTCGTTTTCGCTTGGGCGCGGCTCTTGTCCGCGTTTGCTATCATTGCCGCTCGCTTGCACAGGCCCAAACCCTCCATGCTTTTCCTGATCGCCTACATCAGCAGTGTCGTGCTGATCAACTTCGCCTTTTCCAGTGCGCCGCATCTGGACATGATCTGGTCTGCCTGGGGCGGGTTGGTGTTCGTGTTGCGGGACATGGTGCAGATTCGCTTTGGCCACGGCGCGATCATTGCCATGCTGGTGGCGCTGGTTCTGTCATATGTCACCAGCGACCCCACCATCGCCCTGGCCAGCGCCACGGCGTTTGCGGTTTCCGAATGCATTGACTGGCTGGTGTTCAGCATTACCAGACGCCCGTTACGTGATCGGTTGTGGATCAGCTCGGCACTCAGCATTCCGCTGGATACCTTTATCTTCTTCGGCATGATCGACGCCCTGACGGCGCCGGTCGTGCTCACCGCGCTGGCATCGAAGTTCGCCGGCGTTACCATTGTCTGGATGATCATGGCCTGGCGGGCGCGCAACAGTGCCTGTCCAGGCTGAGCGCCCATTTGCCGGGGCTTCGTGGTAAATTGCGCGCCTTTCTTCACAGCGGTTGCTTGCATACGGCGGGCAGCCCTCGACATCTGCTTCACGAGGACCTGAGATGACTCAAATCGGAACTCCACTGTCGCCCACCGCGACGCGCGTACTGTTCTGCGGCAGCGGCGAACTGGGCAAGGAAGTCGTGATCGAGCTGCAGCGCCTCGGCGTTGAAGTGATCGCTGTTGACCGTTACGAGAACGCGCCGGCCATGCAGGTCGCTCATCGCAGCCATGTGATCAACATGCTCGACGGTGCGGCACTGCGCGCAGTCATCGAGGCCGAGAAGCCGCATTTCATCGTTCCGGAAATCGAAGCCATCGCCACCTCGACGCTGGTCGAGCTTGAGGCTGAAGGTTTCACCGTGATCCCGACCGCACGTGCCGCGCAGCTGACCATGAACCGCGAAGGCATTCGTCGTCTGGCAGCCGAAGAGCTGAAGCTGCCGACCTCGCCTTACCACTTTGCCGACACTTTCGAGGCGTACAGCAAAACGGTCGAAGACCTCGGTTTCCCGTGTGTGGTCAAGCCGGTCATGAGTTCTTCGGGCAAAGGGCAGAGCCTGCTCAAGAGCACCGATGACGTACAGAAAGCCTGGGATTACGCGCAAGAGGGTGGTCGCGCTGGCAAGGGTCGCGTCATCGTCGAAGGGTTCATCGACTTCGATTACGAAATCACCCTGCTGACCGTGCGTCACATCGGTGGCACCACGTTCTGCGCGCCGGTTGGGCATCGTCAGGAAAAGGGCGACTATCAGGAATCCTGGCAGCCGCAAGCCATGAGCCCGGTTGCGCTGGCAGAGTCCGAGCGTGTTGCCAAGGCGGTGACCGAGGCATTGGGTGGGCGCGGGATGTTTGGCGTCGAACTGTTTATCAAGGGCGATCAGGTGTGGTTCAGCGAAGTCTCGCCGCGCCCGCACGACACCGGTCTGGTGACACTGATTTCTCAGGACCTGTCGCAG
This sequence comes from Pseudomonas sp. PvP028, assembly GCF_017832255.1. Taxonomy (NCBI): domain Bacteria; kingdom Pseudomonadati; phylum Pseudomonadota; class Gammaproteobacteria; order Pseudomonadales; family Pseudomonadaceae; genus Pseudomonas; species Pseudomonas sp. PvP028. The sequence goes on along the minus strand of NZ_JAFIBL010000001.1, from coordinate 5,925,474 downwards.
TTTGCTCTGCACGCGCGCGCAATTCTTGGCCTGCCGATTCCGTTGATCCGACAGTTCGGCCCGTCGGCTTCGGCAGTCATTCTGGTCGAAGGCCAGTCCACGCAAACCGCTTTCGCCAACCTCGGCGCTGCATTGGCCGAGCCTGATACTGCATTGCGTTTGTTTGGCAAGCCGGAAGTCAACGGTCAACGGCGCATGGGCGTTGCCCTGGCGCGTGACGAGTCCATCGAAGAGGCCCGGGCCAAAGCGACCAGGGCATCGCAGGCGGTAAACGTAGAACTGTAGGGGCGCAGCGGTAAGCCTCAAGGCTCAAGCTGCAAGAAAGAGCACCACGCTTCTTCTTGCAGCTTGCAGCTTGCAGCTCAAAGCTCTCTATCTCTCGTCTCCTTCAGGCTCAACACCGCCAGCACGCTTATCAGCGCTGCTGCAGACACATACCCGCCAACCCAGCTCAGGCCACCCATCGCCACCAGTTTCTGGGCGAAGAAGGGGGCGACCGACGCTCCGACGATTCCACCCAGGTTGTAGGCCGCCGATGCCCCGGTGTAGCGGACCTGCGTTGGGAACAGCTCCGGTAGCAGCGCGCCCATCGGCGCGAACGTGATGCCCATCAGAAACAATTCAATGCACAGAAACAGCGCCACAGCCCAGGTGCTGCCGTGGGTCAACAGCGGCTCCATGGTGAAACCTGACAGGATCGCCAGCACACCACCCGCAATCAACACTGGCTTGCGCCCGAAGCGATCACTCGCCAGTGCGGCCAGTGGTGTTGCCGCCGCCATGAAAAGCACCGCAAAGCACAGCAGCCCCAGGAATGTCTCACGGGTATAGCCCAGCGTGGCCACGCCGTAGCTCAACGAAAACACCGTTGAGATATAAAACAGCGCGTAGCAGACCACCATCGACGCTGCACCGAGCAGCATGGGTTTCCAGTGCTGGCTGAAGGTCTCCACGATTGGCAGGCTGACCCGTTGGTGACGAGCCATGGCCTTGGCGAACACGGGTGTTTCTTCCAGCTTCAGGCGCACGTAAAGCCCGACCATGACCAGTACGGCACTGAGCAGAAATGGAATCCGCCAGCCCCACGAACGGAACTGCTCGTCATCCAGGGTCATGGCCAGCGCCAGAAACAGGCCGTTGGCGGCGAGGAAGCCGATCGAAGGGCCCAGTTGCGGAAACATGCCGAACCAGGCGCGCTTGCCTTTCGGGGCATTCTCGGTCGCCAGCAGCGCCGCGCCACCCCATTCGCCGCCCAGGCCAAGTCCCTGACCGAAACGCAGCACACATAGCAGAATCGGCGCCAATGCCCCGATCGTCGCGTAACCAGGCAATACGCCGATCAGTGTGGTGCAGATCCCCATCAACAGCAGCGAGGCCACCAGCGTCGACTTGCGCCCGATCCGGTCGCCGAAGTGACCGAACAGCGCCGACCCCAGGGGGCGAGCGAGAAAGGCGATGCCGAAGGTCAGAAATGACGACAGCATCTGGGCGGTGCCCGAGGTCTGCGGGAAAAATACCGGACCGATCACCAGAGCGGCGGCTGTGGCATAAACGTAAAAGTCGTAGAACTCGATGGCTGTGCCGATGAAGCTGGCCGTAGCGACGCGGGTCGTCGAATTCACCGGTTTTGCGTGCGCGTCTTGGTCTTCGCGAGAGAGCAGGGTGCTGGTCATGCGGATTTCCTGACAGTCGACTCGCCGGTCGGCAACGACCGTACTCCGGCAAGCGTGCATTTATTGTGATTGTGGTTACAGCGTCGAGCAGATTAACCCGAATGGGTCGAGAGGCAAGGGCGGTGCAGGAATCTATTTGAAGGCAGACAGCTATTTAGCTATTTGAAGGTGCGGACCAGCGTGTTCTGCCACATGGCGACACGCTTGACGCGGTTGTCCTCGGTCTCGAGGATTTCCAGTCGGTAAGGCCCTATCTTCAAGCACACCGGAGCGTCCGGGATGGTCTCGAGTGCTTCGGTAACCAGCCCGTTGACAGTTTTCGGACCGTCTGAGGGCAGGTGCCAGCCAAGGCTCTTGTTCAAATCGCGGATGGACGCTGCGCCTTCGACTTCCAGACGCCCGTCGTCCTGTTGTTTGACATGCGGGTTATCCAGTCGCTGCTCGCTTTCGAACTCGCCGACAATCTCTTCGAGAATATCCTCGAGGGTGACGATGCCCAGCACTTCGCCGTATTCATCGACCACCACGCCGAGACGCCGTTGCTGTTTGTGGAAATTCAGCAACTGCAACTGCAACGGGGTGCTTTCCGGCACGAAATAAGGCTCGTAGCAGACCGCCAGCAACTGCTCCTTGGTCAAGGTGCCCTTGGGCAGCAGGTGGCTGATGTCACGGGTATTGATGACGCCTTGCACCTGATTGATGTCGTTGTGATAAACCGGCAGGCGCGTGTGCCGTGAAATGATCAGGCGTTCGATGATCATTTCCATGGGGTCATCAAGGTTGACGCCGTCCACTTCGTTGCGCGGGATCAGGATGTCATTGACCGTAATGCTGTCCAGCGCACGAATCCCTGAGAGCACGCTGGCGCGTGGCGAATATTCCTGGGCAGCATCGTTGCGTGGAGTGTTTTGCGTATCGTCTTCGAAGGCCTGATCCTGCTGCTGTACAGCACGTGACAGGAAGGGGCGCAGCAGCGTCTTGGCCAGAACATTGAACACGTAGGCCAGCGGCCAGACGATCTTCATCGGAATGCGCAGCACACTGTTGCCCAGCAGCAGTGTCGAGACGGGGTGGCGGTTCGCCAAGCGACGCGGCATGTATTCAGCGAAGACCAGCATGACGCTCATGGTAGCGAGCCAGGCCACGGTCGGACCGTTGTAGAACCAGTAATTGGCGGCGATAAGCGTCGCAATGACGGTGATCAGTACCCTGATCAGGGTATTGCCCAGAATCAGACTGTTCAGGTTGAACGCCAGCTCGGGGAGCGGCGCCGACTTTTCCGGGCGGCTGGCGGCGCGCATCGCCTTGACCTGATGATGAGCGGCCTCGACCGCGGTCAGCAGGCCGGCCCACAGCAGCAGTAGGGCGAGGACACCGAGCAACGGGCCCAGGGGCAGATTATCCATGATCAGGGCCCGTCAGATGTGCAGGATGAATTCGCGTACCAGCTTGCTGCCGAAATAGGCGAGCATCAGCAGGCAGAAACCGCCCAGGGTCCAGCGAATAGCCTTGTGCCCACGCCATCCAAGGCGGTTACGGCCCCATAGCAGCACACTGAACACGATCCAGGCCAGGCAGGCCAGCAGGGTCTTGTGCACCAGATGCTGGGCAAACAGGTTTTCGACGAACAGCCAGCCGGAAATCAGCGACAGCGAGAGCAACGACCAGCCAGCCCACAGGAAGCCGAACAGCAGGCTTTCCATGGTTTGCAACGGCGGGAAGTTCTTGATCAGCCCGGAAGGGTGCTTGTGCTTGAGGCGATAGTCCTGCAACAGCAGCAGCAATGCCTGGAATGCAGCAATGGTAAACATCCCGTAAGCCAGCAGCGACAGCAGGATGTGGCTGAGTATGCCGGGCTCTTCCATAATCGGCTGCACGGTGCCGCTAGGGGCGAACTGGGCGAGCAGTACAGTAACCATGCCCAGCGGGAACAACAGCACCAGCAGGTTTTCCACCGGGATGCGCGACGTGGCGATCAGGGTGACGACGATCACCGAAGCCGCGATAAGGCTGGCGGAGTTGAAAAAGTCCAGGCCAAGGCCGACCGAGTGCGTCAGTTGGGAAAACAGACCAATGGCATGTGCGATGACCGCCAGCGTACCGAGCAGGCAAAGCAGCCGCTTGTCGGGCTTGACGGCCTGGCTCAGGCGCAGGCTCTGATAGACGGTCGCAGCGGCATAAATGATGGCGGCGGCGAGGCTGGGAAGCAGGCTGGGTGGCAAAGGGGACATAGATCCTGATGGACGGGCCTGAAAAGACGCTGAGTTTGGCATAGAACCGGTAAATCACGAAAGACCACAGAAGCAGTCTGCGTGGTGTCCGTGCGACGGAGTCTTCGCTATAATCTGCGACCTGCTCAAGCCGCAGGCTCGCCGAGCGCCATTTCTGCATTACGGGCCGGGCCGCATCAACCGGGGTTCGACGAGAGCCTGAAAGGATCGCGCATGTTTGAAAATCTGACTGACCGCCTCTCGCAGACGCTGCGCCATGTTACTGGCAAGGCCAAGCTGAACGAGGACAATATCAAAGATACCTTGCGCGAAGTGCGTATGGCGTTGCTCGAAGCCGACGTCGCCTTGCCGGTGGTCAAAGACTTCGTCAACAACGTCAAGGAACGCGCCGTCGGCACTGAGGTGTCGCGCAGCCTGACCCCGGGTCAGGCGTTCGTGAAGATCGTCCAGGCCGAACTCGAAAGCCTGATGGGCGCGGCCAACGAAGACCTGGTGCTCAATGTCACGCCGCCTGCCGTCATCCTGATGGCGGGTTTGCAGGGGGCGGGCAAGACCACCACTGCCGGCAAGCTGGCGCGCTTCCTTAAAGAGCGCAAGAAGAAAACCGTGATGGTGGTGTCGGTCGACGTTTATCGTCCCGCGGCCATCAAGCAGCTCGAAACCCTGGCCAACGACATCGGCGTGACGTTCTTCGCCTCCGACATCAGCCAGAAGCCGGTGGACATCGCCCAGGCGGCCATTAAAGAAGCCAGGCTCAAGTTCATTGACGTGGTCATCGTCGACACTGCCGGTCGTTTGCACGTCGATGTCGAGATGATGGGCGAGATCCAGGCGCTGCACGCGGCGGTCAAACCGGCCGAGACGCTGTTCGTGGTCGACGCCATGACCGGCCAGGATGCGGCCAATACCGCCAAGGCCTTCGGTGACGCACTGCCGCTGACCGGCGTGATCCTCACCAAGGTCGACGGTGATGCGCGCGGTGGTGCGGCGCTGTCGGTGCGTGCCATTACCGGCAAACCGATCAAGTTCATCGGTATGGGCGAGAAGAGCGAGGCGCTGGAGCCGTTTCACCCGGACCGCATCGCGTCGCGCATCCTCGGCATGGGCGATGTGCTCAGCCTTATCGAGCAGGCCGAACAGACCCTCGACAAGGACAAGGCCGACAAGCTGGCGAAAAAGCTCAAGAAGGGCAAGGGCTTCGACCTCGAAGACTTCCGCGACCAGCTGCAGCAGATGAAGAACATGGGTGGCCTTGGCGGCCTGATGGACAAACTGCCGAGCATCGGCGGCGTCAACCTGTCGCAGATGGGTAACGCCCAGGGCGCAGCGGAAAAACAGTTCAAGCAGATGGAAGCCATCATCAACTCGATGACCCCTGCCGAGCGCCGTGATCCGGATCTGGTCAGTGGTTCGCGCAAGCGCCGCATTGCGATGGGTTCGGGCACTCAGGTTCAGGACATCGGGCGTCTGATCAAGCAGCACAAGCAGATGCAGAAGATGATGAAGAAATTCTCCGCTAAGGGCGGAATGGCCAAAATGATGCGCGGCATGGGTGGAATGTTCCCCGGCGGCGGCATGCCAAAAATGTAATTGCGTCGCGTGCAAGAGGCTTTGCACGCGTCCCATCTGGGGGGTGACCCCCAGTCAGCCCGCACTATGCGGGCTTTTGCCGGCTGTCATACCGACAGCTCCCTCGCAAATCTGGAAGGCATGCCGATAGGCGCCGGAAAAAGACATTTGCAAAAGTCGGGATATTCCTTAGAATATGCGGCCTTTCGGGCACCTATGCCCGCTGTGCATCTTAGATTTGCAGCACCGACTACAGGAACGATGTTCAATGCTAACCATCCGTCTTGCCCTTGGCGGCTCCAAAAAGCGCCCGTTTTACCACCTGACCGTAACCGACAGCCGCAACGCTCGTGACGGTTCCCACAAGGAACAGGTTGGTTTCTTCAACCCGGTTGCCCGTGGTCAGGAAATCCGTTTGTCCGTTAACGAAGAACGCGTCAACTACTGGTTGAGCGTGGGTGCACAAACTTCCGAGCGCGTTGCCCAGTTGCTCAAAGAGCACAACAAGACCAAGGCCGCGGCCTGAGTCTTATGAGCGCGACGCCTGCATCTGCCGACGATCTGATCGTCATTGGCAAGATTTATTCGGTTCATGGCGTTCGCGGCGAAGTGAAGGTTTATTCCTTTACTGATCCGATTGGAAACCTGTTGGACTACAAAACCTGGACGCTTCGGCGCGAAGGCAGCGTTGATAAGCAGGTGGAGCTGGTCAGCGGACGCTTGCAAAGCAAGTTTCTGGTCACAAAGCTCAAGGGTCTCGATGATCGTGAAGAAGCCCGTCTTCTGTCCGGTTACGAAATCTGCGTGCCGCGTAACCTGTTCCCTGATCTGGACGATGGCGAGTACTACTGGTACCAGCTTGAAGGCCTCAAGGTCATCGACCAACTCGGGCAATTGCTCGGGAAAATCGATCACCTGCTCGAAACCGGTTCGAACGATGTAATGGTTGTAAAGCCCTGCGCGGGTAGCCTGGATGATCGTGAACGCCTGTTGCCCTATACAGAGCAATGCGTGTTGGCAATCGATATGGCTGCTGGCGAGATGAAGGTGGATTGGGACGCGGACTTCTGAATGCCATGGCCAGCCTGCGCATAGAAGTCATCAGTCTGTTTCCCGAGATGTTTTCCGCCATCAGCGAATACGGCATTACCAGCCGTGCGGTGAAACAAGGGCTGTTGCAGCTCACTTGTTGGAATCCGCGGGATTACACCACTGATCGCCATCACACTGTGGATGATCGCCCATTTGGCGGTGGTCCGGGCATGGTGATGAAGATCAAGCCCCTTGAAGATGCTCTGGTTCAGGCCAGGCAAGCGGCAGGGGATGCGGCGAAGGTGATTTACCTGTCGCCACAAGGCCGCCAGCTGAATCAGTCTGCGGTACGCGAACTGGCGCAGGAGGAAGCGATTATCCTCATCGCCGGTCGTTATGAAGGCATTGACGAGCGTTTTATTGATGCTCATGTCGATGAAGAGTGGTCGATTGGTGACTATGTTCTTTCCGGTGGCGAGCTGCCGGCTATGGTCCTGATTGACGCGGTTACGCGGCTGCTGCCTGGAGCTTTAGGGCATGTGGACTCCGCGGAGGAAGATTCCTTCACGGACGGTCTGCTGGATTGCCCGCATTACACCCGACCTGAGGTGTATGCGGATCAGCGTGTTCCCGACGTGTTGCTAAGTGGCAATCACGCGCACATCCGGCGTTGGCGTTTACAGCAGTCCCTTGGGCGGACCTATGAACGACGCGCTGATCTTCTGGAAAGCCGCTCGCTTTCTGGAGAAGAGAAGAAGCTGCTGGCGGAATACATCCGCGAGCGGGACGATAGTTAACGTATCGATGGTCGATCCAGACGGATTACCTTAGGAGCACCAGCATGACTAACAAAATCATTCTTGCCCTCGAAGCAGAGCAGATGACCAAAGAGATCCCTACCTTTGCACCAGGCGACACCATCGTCGTCCAGGTTAAAGTGAAGGAAGGCGACCGCGCTCGTCTGCAAGCATTCGAAGGCGTTGTAATTGCCAAGCGTAACCGTGGCGTGAACAGTGCTTTCACTGTTCGTAAAATCTCCAACGGTGTTGGCGTTGAGCGTACTTTCCAGACTTACAGCCCGCAAATCGACAGCATGGCTGTGAAACGTCGCGGTGACGTTCGCAAGGCCAAACTGTACTACCTGCGTGACCTGTCCGGTAAAGCAGCGCGCATCAAGGAAAAACTGTCCTGATACAGTTTTTCGATGCATAAAAAAGGCAGCCTCAGGGCTGCCTTTTTGCTGTCTGTTGTTTGATGATTCATCCCTTGTCTACCGACACATGCACTGAGTGAACATGGCTGCCATCGACCACCCGCTGATTGACCGGTTTCTGGACGCGCTCTGGCTTGAGAAGGGGCTGTCCGACAATACCCGGGATTCTTACCGCAGTGATCTGGCGCTGTTCAACGGCTGGCTGCAGGAGCGCAACGTTGACCTGATCAGTGCCGGGCGCGAAGTCATCCTCGATCATCTTGCCTGGCGCGTTGAGAATGCCTACAAGCCTCGCTCCACGGCGCGTTTCCTGTCCGGCGCACGTGGCTTCTACCGCTATCTGCTGCGCGAAAAGCTGATTTCCGTCGATCCTACCTTGCAGATCGACATGCCTCAGTTGGGCAAACCGTTGCCCAAATCGCTTTCCGAAGCCGATGTCGAAGCATTGCTTGCTGCTCCCGACCTGAGCGAACCCATCGGCGAACGTGACCGCGCCATGCTTGAGGTGCTGTATGCCTGCGGTCTGCGCGTGACCGAACTGATCAGCCTGACCCTGGAGCAGGTCAATCTGCGTCAGGGCGTGCTGCGCGTGATGGGCAAAGGCAGCAAGGAGCGACTGGTGCCCATGGGCGAAGAGTCCATCGTCTGGGTCGAGCGTTACCTGCGCGGTGCCCGCGACGAGTTGCTGGGCGGAAAGCCCAGCGACGTGCTGTTCCCGAGCACCCGCGGCGACCAGATGACCCGCCAGACCTTCTGGCACCGTATCAAGCATCAGGCGACTGTTGCGGGCATCGGCAAATCCCTGTCGCCGCACACCCTGCGCCATGCCTTCGCCACCCATCTGCTCAACCACGGCGCTGACTTGCGCGTGGTGCAGATGTTGCTCGGGCACAGTGATCTCTCGACGACGCAGATCTACACCCATGTGGCGCGTGCGCGGTTGCAGGAATTGCATGCTAGGCATCATCCGCGCGGTTGATTCACGACGTATTTTGCGAAGCTTCTTACGTCGCTCCGAGTCGGCCCCGCGAGCCTTATGTGGTAGGCTTTGCCGGTTTCGCCTATCAAGGCTGGCACGCCTTTTTTCGACAGTTGCCAGCCTGTCCGCCGTCATAGGAGTTTTCATGCGTTTGCCACAGATTTTCGCTGCCGCCGCTTTGATGCTGGCCGGCACCTTCAGTATCTCTGCCCTGGCGGATGCAGCCCCCGATCAGGCCATCCGCAAGACGCTCGACTCGCTGGAATTGCAGCTGCCGGTCGAGAGTATTTCGCCGAGCCCGCTCAATGGCCTCTATGAAGTGAAGCTCAAGGGCGGCCGCGTCCTGTACGCCAGCGCCGACGGTCAGTTCGTGGTGCAGGGTTACCTGTTTCAGGTGCAGAACGGCAAGCCGGTCAACCTGACCGAGAAGACCGAGCGTCTGGCCATTTCCAAGACCATCAATGCCATTCCTGCTTCCGAGATGGTGATCTATCCGGCGGTGGGCGAGACCAAGTCTCACATCACGGTATTCACCGACACCACCTGCCCGTATTGCCACAAGCTGCATCAGGAAGTCGCTCAGTTGAACAAGATGGGTGTCGAAGTCCGTTACCTGGCCTTCCCGCGTCAGGGGCTTGGCTCTCCGGGTGACGAGCAGTTGCAGGCCGTCTGGTGCTCCAAGGACCGCAAAGGCGCGATGGACCGCATGGTCGATGGCAAGGACATCAAGGCCGCCAAATGCGACAATCCGGTCAGCAAGCAATATGAGCTCGGCCAGTCGATCGGCGTCAACGGCACGCCTGCGATTGTCCTGGCCGACGGTCAGGTGATTCCGGGCTATCAGCCTGCGGCGCAGGTTGCCAAGCTGGCACTGGGCGCCAAATAAGCCGGTGTTTTCAGACGCGCCTTGTGCAGACAGGGCGCAAGCAGCCGGAGTGTCGTCAAAATTTCAGCCGCATGGCGCCATGCGGCCGTTTTTCCACAGCCGATTCAGGTTCGGCTGTTTTTCGGGGAGTTCATCAGTGAAACCGGTCAAAGTAGGCATATGTGGGCTGGGTACTGTCGGTGGCGGTACTTTCAACGTACTTCAGCGTAACGCCGAGGAGATTGCCCGCCGTGCCGGGCGTGGAATCGAAGTTGCGCAAATTGCGGTTCGTACACCAAACCCCAATTGCCAGATTACCGGTACGCCGACCACCAGCGATGTGTTTGCCATTGCGACCAACCCTGAAATCGACATCGTCGTGGAACTGATCGGCGGCTATACCGTTGCCCGCGACCTGGTGCTCAAGGCCATCGAAAACGGCAAGCACGTGGTGACCGCCAACAAGGCGCTGATCGCTGTGCATGGCAACGAAATCTTCGCCAAGGCGCGTGAGAAGGGCGTTATCGTCGCTTTTGAAGCAGCTGTTGCCGGTGGTATTCCGGTCATCAAGGCCATCCGCGAAGGCCTGTCGGCAAACCGCATCAACTGGGTTGCCGGCATCATCAACGGCACTGGCAACTTTATCCTCACCGAAATGCGCGAGAAGGGCCGTACGTTCCCGGATGTGCTGGCTGAAGCTCAGGCGCTGGGTTATGCCGAGGCCGACCCGACATTCGACGTCGAAGGTATCGACGCGGCGCACAAGCTGACCATCCTTGCCTCCATTGCCTTCGGCATTCCGCTGCAGTTCGACAAGGCCTACACCGAAGGCATCACCAAGCTGACGACTGCAGACGTCAACTATGCCGAAGCGCTGGGCTATCGCATCAAGCACCTGGGCGTTGCACGCAGCACGTCTCAAGGCATCGAACTGCGCGTACACCCGACGTTGATCCCGGCCGATCGCCTGATCGCCAACGTCAACGGCGTCATGAATGCTGTGATGGTCAATGGCGATGCGTCCGGCTCGACGCTGTTCTACGGCGCGGGTGCCGGCATGGAGCCCACTGCATCTTCGGTGGTGGCCGATCTGGTCGATGTGGTCCGTGCGATGACCTCCGACCCCGAAAATCGCGTGCCTCATCTGGCCTTCCAGCCAGATTCGTTGTCCGCCCACCCGATCCTGCCGATCGAAGCCTGCGAGAGCGCCTATTACCTGCGCATTCAGGCCAAGGATCACCCGGGCGTGCTGGCTCAGGTCGCGAGCATCCTGTCCGAGCGTGGTATCAACATCGAATCGATCATGCAAAAGGATGTCGAAGAGCACGATGGCCTGGTGCCGATGATCCTGTTGACTCACCGGGTAGTGGAGCAGCGTATCAATGACGCCATTCAAGCCCTGGAAGCCCTGCAGGACGTGGTTGGCCCGGTGGTTCGTATCCGCGTCGAGCACCTTAATTAACATCAACTGCAAGCTCTCAGCTCCAGGCTGCAAGCCGGTCGTTTCGACCTTGCAGCCTTGGAGCCCTGGCTTTCAGCACAGACCAAAGGTTTGATCCCATGCGCTATATCAGTACTCGCGGCCAGGCGCCGGCCCTGAATTTCGAAGACGTGCTGTTGACTGGTCTGGCCAGCGATGGCGGCCTCTACGTGCCGGAAAACCTGCCGCGCTTCACACAGGAAGAGATCGCTTCGTGGGCAGGTCTGCCTTATCACGAACTCGCCTTTCGGGTGATGCGCCCCTTCGTGGCTGGCAGCATCCCGGATGCCGACTTCAAAAAGATTCTCGAAGAGACCTATGGCGTGTTTGCCCACAGTGCTGTTGCGCCGCTGCGCCAGCTGCATGGCAACGAGTGGGTGCTCGAACTGTTCCATGGTCCGACACTGGCCTTCAAGGACTTCGCACTGCAACTGCTTGGCCGCCTGCTCGACTACATTCTGGCCAAGCGTGGCCAGCGTGTCGTGATCATCGGCGCGACCTCGGGCGACACCGGTTCTGCGGCAATCGAAGGCTGCCGTCGCTGCGATAACGTCGACATTTTCATCCTGCACCCGAACAACCGGGTATCGGATGTACAACGTCGGCAGATGACCACCATCTTCGGCGACAACATTCATAACATTGCAGTCGAAGGCAACTTCGACGACTGCCAGGAAATGGTCAAGGCCAGCTTCGCTGACCAGAGCTTCCTGAAGGGCACACCGCTGGTCGCGGTCAACTCGATCAACTGGGCGCGGATCATGGCCCAGATCGTTTACTACTTCCACGCGTCGCTGCAGCTGGGCGGACCTGCGCGTTCGGTATCGTTCTCGGTACCGACCGGTAACTTCGGCGATATCTTTGCCGGTTATCTGGCGCGCAACATGGGGCTGCCGATCAACCAGTTGATCGTCGCCACCAACCGCAACGACATCCTGCACCGCTTCATGAGCGGCAATCAGTACGTCAAGGAAACGCTGCACGCCACGCTGTCGCCTTCCATGGACATCATGGTGTCGTCCAACTTCGAGCGCCTGCTGTTCGACATGCACGGTCGTAACGGCGCTGCCATTGCCGAGTTGATGAGCACGTTCCGCCAGGGCGGCGGTTTCAGCGTCGAAGAAGAGCGCTGGACCGAGACCCGCAAACTGTTCGATTCGCTGGCGGTCAGTGATGAAGACACCTGCACGACCATCGCCGAAGTGTTCGCCAGCACCGGCGAGTTGCTCGACCCGCATACCGCTATCGGGGTGAAGGCTGCGCGCGAATGCCGCCGCAGTCTGGACACGCCGATGGTGATTCTGGGCACGGCGCATCCGGTCAAGTTTCCGGAGGCGGTGGAGAAAGCCGGTGTAGGAAAAGCGCTTGAACTGCCTGCACATTTGTCTGATTTGTTCGAGCGGGACGAGCGCTGTACGGTTCTGCCAAATGACCTGAAAGCCATACAGGCGTTTGTCAGCCAGCATGGTAATCGCGGTAAACCGCTCTGACAGAAGCGTCGTGTAACAACTTTAGGCCCGCCATCTGGCGGGCCTTTCTGTTTCTACGTGCCAAACTTCGCTGGTTTTTCGAACCATAGAGTTGAGTCATTCGTAGTGAAGCAGGCAAGTATGCAGAGCGTAGTCAGGGAGGCAGGCAGTACATCGGGATGCAGCGCATGGCGCAAGGTATGGGTATTGCTGGCGCTGATTTTTGCCGGAGCAGCCAATGCGGCGCAAAGCTTGCCGTTTTCACTGACAGCCCCTTTTGTGGTTTCCGCGGATCTGGCGCTCAAAGATCAGGACCGTGCCTGGCTCGACCAGCGCAAGGTACTTCGGGTCGGCATTGCGATCGCAGACTACGAGCCGATCGATATCACCAGTGATCGCAACCGTTATCAGGGCATCAGTGCCGATTACCTGGGGCTGGTCAGCGACCAGTTGAACCTCCCGGTGCAGGTCACCGGGTACGCCAAGCGTGACGAGGCTATCGAAGCGCTGCGCGGCGGCAAGATAGACCTGCTGACCAGTGCCAATGGTTTCGAGCGGGGTGTGAAGGGGCTGTCTTTCTCAACCGAATACATGCCCGATCGATCGGTAGTCGTTGGCCGCGGTAACGATCTGAGCCCGCCGTCGAACCTGGCTGGCAAGAAGGTCGTGCTGCTTGATGGCTATGCCGATTCGGAGGTGCTGCACCGCGTTTATCCCGACAGCCAGATCATTATTGCGCCTAACCTCTACAGTGCTCTGGAAGCCTTGAGTCAGGGTGAAGTGGACGTTTTCATCGGCAACGAAGTCATAGTCCGTGCCTACACCGCCCTGCGGCCCTACCTCGGTTTGCAGATCAAATTCGAGAGTCGTTTGCCCCCGGTGGGGTTTTCTTTTGCGGTGCGGGGTGACGAGCAGCGCTTGCTGACCTTCATCAATCGCGCCCTGGACAGCATTGCACCCTCGACCAGTCGTGAAGTGCTCGGCCGCTGGACTATGGGGCTGGGCGCTGACGTTGAAGGACAACGCATTCGCCTCACCAGTGCCGAGCGACGCTGGCTGCTCAAGCATCCGAGTGTGAACATCGCGACCGTGCAGCACCCACCGTATATCTACAAAGACAAGAACGGCCACTGGGTGGGGTTGAACGCAGATGTGCTGTCACGTATCTCGCGTATGACCGGCTTGCAGTTCGTCCATCAGGAACTGCCCTCCACGCAGCTGAGTATCGACATGCTGCGCGCCGGTCAGGCTGACATGAACACGACGCTCGCGGAAAATACCGAGCGCCGACGGTTCCTGGATTTTACCTATTCGTTCGGCGGCAATAGCTGGATGTTCGTAGTGCGCTCCGACCGCTCGTCGCACATATCGCTCGACAGTCTGACCGGGAAAGTACTGGCACTGCCGGCCAGGCATGCGCTCGAGGACCTGATCAGGCGCGAGCACCCCTTGATCCAGCTGCGTCTGGTGGACACCTACGATCAGGCCCGTGCGCTGGTGGAAAGTGGTGCCGCCGACGCGACCATTCAGAATGAAGTGGGGGCTTACCTGTTTCCGTCCGGACAACTGAAAGTTGCCAGAAGTGTCGAAGGCCAGTGGTCGCCCGACAGATTTTCAGTGATCAAGACTCAGCCCGAACTGCTGGGGATTCTGAACAAGGCGCTGGAGGAGTTTCCGGTGGCCGAGTTACGCTCGATCCGTCTGAAGTGGCTGGGCTCGGCGCTGCCTCAGCCGTCGCTCTGGGGGCGCATACCGCCCTGGGTGTTCTGGGTCGTGTCTCTGGCTTTGCTGATCGGGCTGGTGTCGCTGACCTGGAGCAGTCGCCTCAAGGTACAGATTCGCCAGCGCCAAAGGGTGCAAAGGCAGCTCAATGATCAACTGGCCTTTAAACACGCTCTGTTCGACGGTATCCCCAATCCGATTTATGTGCGCGATCTCAAAGGGCGCCTGATTTCCTGTAACCGTAGCTACGAGCAGAGCCTGGGCATCAGTTTCGAACAGATGAATGGCCGACGCCTCACGGATGTCAATCTGATCCCGCGTGCGTTGGCCGAGCAGATGCATACCGATTACCTCACTCTGCTGGAGAATCATCAGCCGGTCTTTTCTGATCGCACCATCGAACTGCCGGGCAAACGTATGGACGTCTGGCAATGGACGGTGCCTTTCTTCGCTGCCGATGGACAGTTGCAGGGGCTGCTCGGCGGCTGGATCGATATCACAGAGCGCAAGCAACTGGAACAGCAGCTTCAGGAAGCCATGCGCCTGGCCGATCAGGCAAATGAGGCAAAAAGTGCTTTTCTGGCCAGCATGAGCCATGAAATTCGCACGCCGATGGGGGCAATCATTGGTTTGCTGGAACTGGAATGCGAACAAGCCTTGCGTCTGGGCAAGATTCCATCGCAGGGCCTGCAAGTGGCTCACCGCTCGGCTACGGAACTGGTCGCGCTGATTGGCGAAAGTCTTGACCTGGCCAGAATCGAAGCGGGCGGCATGCAGTTGTCACTGGCTGTGACGTCCCTGCAAGAACTTTTCGACGGCGTGATTGAGCTTTTTTCCGCGCAGGCTGGGGAAAAGGGCGTGGAACTGCGCCTGGAATTCTCCGGGCAGGCGCGCGGCGACTACTGGCTGGATCCCTTTAGATTGCGTCAGGTACTGCACAACGTGCTGGGCAACGCCTTGAAGTTCACTCGGCAAGGTGCGGTGGTCGTGACGCTCGACGTGACCCATGACTCGCCTGAGTCCACGCGCGTGCGCATTGGTATTCAGGACAGCGGCGAGGGTATCGATCCGCAGCGTCAGCAGCAGGTATTTCAACCTTTCACCCAGGCAAGCGATGACACGGCCGCATACTACGGAGGCAGCGGGCTGGGGTTGAGTATTACCCGGCAACTGGTGGAGCTGATGAAGGGCGACATCAGCCTGCACAGCGAGCCGGGCAAGGGGACCCTGGTCACCATCGATCTGCCGTTGACCAGGGTGAGCGAGCCGGTTTTGCCCGCGGACGATGTGACGGATGTGCTTGTCGACACGCGTAGCCTTCATCTGTTGGTGGTTGATGACATGTCCGCCAATCGTCTGGTGTTGACCCGGCAGCTGGAGTTTCTTGGCCATCAGGTAACGGCTGTCGAAGACGGCAAGGCGGCGTTGTCGAGCTGGTGCGAAGGTGTGTTCGACGCGGTCATCACCGACTGCAATATGCCGGGTATCAGCGGCTATGCATTGACCCAGGCCATTCGCCAGATCGAAGAGAAAGAGCAACGTCAGCGCTGCCCGGTGATCGGCTGTACCGCCAACGCAATGAGTGACGAGGCGGCACGTTGCGAGCAGGCAGGCATGGATGGCCTGCTGATCAAGCCGCTGTCACTGGCGCGTCTGGCCCATGAGTTGGCGGATCGGGTACGTGAACCGACGTTCGACATCGGCACGCTACAAACCATGACTCAGGCCAACCCGCAACAGATGCAACGGTTGCTGAGCGAATTATGGAAGAACCTCAGGCATGAGCACGCGTTGCTGGAGCCCGCGGTGTCGGCCAGTGACTGGGAGACCCTGAGCGCCTGTCTGCATCGGCTCAAGGGCGCTGCGAGTCTGGTTGACGCAGTGCCGCTTGCCAAGGCCTGTGCCGCGCTGGACGACAGTGTTCGGCTGCAGAGCACGGCCAGCCTGGCCGAACGCTGGCAGGCACTGGAAGTGGCCATGACCGGTCTGCGCGCGGATATCGAATTGCAACTGGTGGCCGTGCCCGAGACCGCAGGGCCAGGCAATTGAATCCAGCGACACAGTGTGGCGGGTTTAGGACATGTCCTATGGGGCGGGTGTCCGGTACGAGCTACAGTTGGCGTTATCCCGGGCCGATGGCTCTGACTCCACAGGCGTGATCGTGCACTCACTCAAGGTTCTCATTCTCGAAGACCATCCTTTCCAGCTGATGGCTCTGCATCAGATGCTCAACGCCAATCAGGTGTTCGATGTGCTGGCGGCCGACAGCGTCGAGGTCGCCAGGCTTTCCCTGCAAAGCCGCGGCCCTGTCGACATCGCGATCTGTGACTTGCAGATGGAAGGGCCTGATGGTCTGGAGCTGATCCGCTTCATGGCTGAGAACGGCCTGGCGCGCGCGCTGATCATTGTCAGCTGTTCTGCCGCCTGCGTGTTGGAAGGGGTGGCGCAACTGGCGCTCGCCCAAGGCCTGAACGTTCTGGGCTATATGCAGAAACCGGCCTCCGCGGGGGCGTTGTACGAGCTGCTCGAGGCGTATGGACCCGGCCGCTCAGACTGTATAGAGCAGGCAGCGTCGGGCAGCACGTTCAGCGCTCTTTGCGCCATCGAATTGTTTGACCCGACCGGCAGCGGACCGATAGACGTGGCGTCCATCGCCGAACAATGGATCACCTATTTTCAACCCAAGGTCAGTCTGCAGGGCGAGTTGCTGGGCGCCGAAGCGTTGGTTCGCTGGCAGCATCCGGTGTACGGCCTGCTGGCACCCGGGCGATTTATCGAGGCCATCGAGGCTGAAGGACTCACCGTTGCGTTGACCTGGCGGGTGCTGGATCAGGCGCTGCAGTTTTCTGCGCAGGCCATGCGCGAGCAGGGTGAGGCGCTGTCGGTTGCCGTCAACATTGACCCGCACGTGCTGCAACAGCTGGATTTCGCCGAGCAGATCACGCAAGCGCTTGCCCGCCATGGCGTGCCGGCCACCGCGCTGACCCTGGAAATTCTCGAGCAGGACGCCGCGCGCCCGGAAACCTGGCAGCTCGAAGGCCTGCTGAGGTTATGCATGCAGGGCTGCAAGTTGTCTATCGATGACTTTGGTATGGGCGCCTCGAATATCGACCGTCTTCTGCAATTACCTTTCAGCGAGCTGAAAATACCGACCGAGTTCGTGCGCGGCATGGCCGACGACGCGCGTAAATCGGCGGTGGTTGCCGGTGCCTTGCTGATGGCGCAGAGGCTGTCGATGTCGGTCGTGGTTGAAGGTGTCGAGACGATTGAAGACGTCCACAGTCTGCTGGCGTTGGGCGATCCCGCCATTCAAGGGTATTTCATCGCTCGCCCGATGTCGGCCTCGGCGTTCATGCGCTGGGTCGCCGAGCGTGACAGCGGCCACCTGCACGCCGTTTGCAGAGACGACCCGCTTCAGGACATGCCGCTTTCCTGCAAATAAATGAACAGGGCTGCGTCATTGGCCAGTCCGAGCTTACGCATGGCGGCGACTTTCTGAGCGCTGACGGTCTGTTTGCTGCGATTGAGTTGCGCAGCGATCCGGCCAACCGTATGGCCCGCCGAGAGCAGGCGTAACACTTCCAGCTCCCTTGGCGACAAGCGATCTGCCGGTAGTAGCGCATCGGAGCCATGCTGACGGGCTTCGCTCAGCACGCTGCGTACCGAATCGGCGACAAAAAGCTCACCGCGCCTGACCCCCTTGATGGCAGCAGGCAGCTCTCCGGCAAGGCTGGCCTTGCTCAACAGACCTCGGACATCCAGGTCGAGCATGGACTGAAACAGTCCGGCATTGCTCAGGGTCGTGACAACGATCACCGGCAGCGTGGGAAAGTCCCGGCGGATGCGCTGCAGCAGACGCAGGCCATCGTTCTGCCGTTCGACGGGCATCATGAAGTCGGTCACCAGCACATCGCATGCGTGGCGTTCGAGTGCCTGGAGCAGTTCGTCCGGATTGCAGGCCTCGGCGACGACGCTGGCCAGATTGTCCTGCTCCAGGACGACTCGCAGGCCGATGAGAAAAATCGGGTGGTCATCAGCCACGATGACCCGCAGCGGGCGATCAGCGGACTCGCTCAAGAGGTGGCTCCGTGAAAAAGGCTATACGGGTATTGCACGCGCTGGAGGTGTTTAGCGCAGTGATCAAGAGCATAGGCACCTTGTAGGACGCGTAGCGGAATTATGTTGGATTCTTCCTACAAGCTCGCTTTCTTTTGTCATTGGCGTCCGGTTTTTTCCTTGTCACATTCAACAGGCATGCTCGAAATGACAGACAGGTGCTGCGATTCGGCGATAGAAAGAACTTTCTGCTGTCGCCGATGGTCATTGATTAGCACCTTTGCATTCAAACTGTTGAGTGGTGATCCGGATGGAAAATATCAGCTTACTGCTAAGCGAAGCGCTGGCTCCCTATCAGGCCAGTATTGGCCCGGCCGGCTCTCGGGGCGAACGTCTGGTGACTCTGAAAGACAAATCGGGCACCAGTGTGATCGAACGCGCATTTGGCGCTGATCAACTGAGCGACAAGCGTCAGCTCACCGACGTGGTAGACGGTCTGCGCCGCGATCTGATGGTTGCGGAGGGTCGAATCGAACCCTGCGTCATTGCCGCCATGCGCAATGCTGCAATCAGTCGCACGTTTGTCGGCACTCCATCATTTGCTTAACAGTTGCTTAACCGACGTCTCCGATACCGGAACCTGACGGGTTCGCTGCACTCCTATCGATTACGTCAGGTTTGATCATTGTGCTCCGGTGATCAAGGGCTGACGTACTGACCACAATGGTCATGTTTACCCCGAGCAGGTCCCCCTCTGCCCGGGGTTTCTTTTGTCTGGTCATTCCTTGTCCAGCAGTGCCTTGACGTCCTCCAGGTAGCCGGCCCGTTGCGAAGGCTCCAGCCACTGCGCATAAAAGCCCATCAGGCTGGTTTCGCGCAGCACGCGCATCACGCGGTTGACCAGTGCGATGGCCTGCTCGCCCTCGGGCGAGCTGCTGCAGCTGACGTAGACGAACTGGTATGCAGGATTGCCCTTGATCGGCAAGAAGGCCAGTTCCTCCGGCCTTATGCCTTGTTGCATGGCATGATAGCGCGCCTCCGGCCAGAAGCTGATAAAGGCTTGCAGACGCCCCAGACGCTCCATTTGCAGCAGGCTGCCGACGGCATCGTTACCGTAGTGCGGGACGAGGGTGCCCTCATCGACGTCGTGCAACGTGTGGTCGATCATCTCTCCATAGCTGCGTTCGGCAACGATGCCCAATTTGATCGTCCGGCTGGCCATCAAGGCCGCGACGTCGATTTTTCCGTCCTCGACGTAGGGCTCGAACTTCGACATTTCCTCCTTGCGCACAATCAGACCGCTGCTGAGGATGGCGCCGATCGGTATGGAAAAAAGCAGGGTTCTGGCTCTTTCTGCCGTCCACAGCATGGTGGGATCACAACTGAGAGACGTGTCGTCGCTCAGCATTTGCAGAGCCCTGGCGCGGTTGACCCGCATCAGCACATGATCGTATTCGGGCATTTGCGCGGTCAGCAAGGGCATCAGCTGATCAATTGCTCCTTGCCCGCGCATGGAACCGGAAAAAATCGTCGAAGGAGGGATGTCGCGCATCAGCCAGGTCAGCGTCTCCCTGGCCTGGCTGACACACGGCATGGCAGCCAGCGACAGGGCGAGCATCAATCGAGCCGTTGTACAGTACGAGGCAGGAAGGGGCATTCGCGGGTGTCATCCTCGAAAAGGGTTCAACAGTCTGAGGTAGGGTTTGCAGCTCTTTGAATGGCGCTGCGCCAGTGGCGTCACATTCAGGTGCCCCGGTTGGGAGTCCGGGTGCTCGCCGCATATCGTCATTAGCACAGATATGTATCAGAAATTTGTTTCAAACTATCGATTTTTGTTCGTCCTGCAAATGGGGGGCAAACACATCCTTGCGCGAGCAAGTTCGTTCACAGGCCCGGCATCGGGTAGACTTGCCGTCTTCCCTCCAGACTCTAGAAGCCCGTTCATGGCCCAGCCGTCCACGACCTACAAATTCGAACTCAACCTCACCGACCTCGATCGCGGCGTGTACGAGAGCGTCAAGCAGACCATCGCCCGCCATCCTTCGGAAACCGAAGAGCGCATGACCGTGCGTCTGCTGGCCTATGCCTTCTGGTACAGCGAACAATTGTCGTTCGGTCGCGGCTTGTCTGATGTCGACGAGCCCGCTCTGTGGGAAAAAAGCCTGGATGACCGGGTTCTGCACTGGATCGAAGTGGGCCAGCCGGACGCCGACCGACTGACCTGGTGCTCGCGCCGTACCGAACGCACCAGCCTGCTGGCCTACGGCAGCCTGCGCGTCTGGGAAGGCAAGGTCATCCCGGCGATCAAGAACCTGAAAAACGTCAATATCGCCGCCGTCCCGCAGGAAGTGCTGGAAGTGCTGGCCAAGGATATGCCGCGGGTCATCAAGTGGGATGTGATGATCAGTGAAGGGACGGTGTTCGTCACTGACGACCGCGGCCAGCATGAAGTCCAGCTGCAATGGCTTGCGGGCGAGCGCGGCTGACAGCCGCCGGTTCCGATCGAAATCACATTCATCGACACTGCAAAGAGAATCAGCTGACCCGCATGCGCATCGAACCTCGTCTATTGCCCGACACCTTGCCGTTCCTTGGCGACCTGCCGCCCCTGCTCACACGTCTGTACGCAGCACGAGGTGTGGCCTGCGAGGCCGAACTGGACAAAAGCCTGGCGCGGCTGATCCCCTATCAGCAACTCAAGGGGATCGATGCGGCAGTAGACCTGCTGGTGACTGCGCTGCGCGAGGGCCAGCGTATGCTGATCGTCGGCGATTTCGACGCCGATGGCGCGACTGCCAGCACGGTGGGTGTTCTGGGCCTGCGTCTGCTGGGCGCGGCGCATGTGGATTATCTGGTGCCCAACCGGTTCGAATATGGCTACGGCCTGACGCCGGAAATCGTCGAAGTGGCGTTGCAACGCGAACCTCAGCTGTTGATCACCGTGGATAACGGTATTTCGAGCGTCGAGGGCGTGGCGGCGGCCAAGGCGGCCGGCTTGCAAGTACTGGTGACCGATCACCATTTGCCTGGCCACGAGCTTCCGGCTGCAGACGCCATCGTCAACCCGAACCAGCCAGGCTGTACCTTTCCCAGCAAGTCGCTGGCCGGTGTCGGGGTCATTTTCTATGTACTGATGGCCTTGCGTGCGCGTCTGCGCGAGACCGGCTGGTTCGAGAGCAATCAGCGTGCTCAGCCCAATCTGGGCGAGCTTCTGGACCTGGTCGCGTTGGGCAGTGTGGCCGATGTGGTGCCGCTGGATGCCAACAACCGCATTCTGGTCCATCAGGGGCTGATGCGTATCCGTGCCGGGCGTGCCCGACCCGGGCTGCGCGCCATTCTGGAAGTGGCCCGGCGTGAGCCTTCGCGCATCACCTCCACCGACCTGGGGTTCATTCTCGGGCCACGCCTGAACGCGGCGGGGCGCCTGGATGACATGAGCCTGGGGATTGAGTGCCTGCTCTGCGACGACCCGACCCTGGCGCGGGAAATGGCCGTGCAACTGGACGAGCTGAACCAGGATCGCAAATCCATCGAGCAGGGCATGCAGCGTGAGGCGCTCGCCCAGCTCAAGGACCTGCCGCTGGAGTCGATGCCGTTCGGCCTCTGCCTGTTCGACGCCGAGTGGCATCAGGGTGTCATTGGCATCCTTGCTTCGCGGCTCAAGGAACGTTACCACCGTCCCACCATCGCGTTCGCCAGCGCCGGGGAGGGCGTGCTCAAAGGTTCGGCCCGTTCGGTACCGGGGTTTCACATTCGCGATGCGCTGGACGCCGTGGCGGCCAGTCATCCGCATCTGATCAGCAAGTTCGGTGGTCACGCCATGGCGGCAGGCCTCTCGCTGCCTGAAGAGAACTTTCCGGCGTTTGCCGAAGCATTCGACCAGGAGGTACGTCGTCAGCTCGACGAGCAGGACCTGACCGGGCGTCTGCTGTCCGACGGCTCGCTGGCCGTCGAGGAATTTCATCTGGAACTGGCCCGCGCGCTGCGCAATGCCGGTCCTTGGGGGCAGCACTTCCCCGAGCCCTTGTTCCACGGCGTGTTTCAGCTGGTCGAGCAGCGAGTGGTGGGCGAGCGTCACTTGAAGATGGTGCTCAAGACCGAGTGCGGCAGCGTCAAACTCGATGGCATTGCGTTTGGCGTCGACCGGGATATTTGGCCCAACCCTAATATTCGCTGGGTCGAGCTGGCCTACAAACTCGACCTCAACGAGTTTCGCGGCAACGAAACCGTGCAACTGATGGTGGTGCATATCGCGCCACGCTGACGATAGCAGGAACCCCTCTCGCTACCGGGTTGTCGACACTACACAGTCTGCCAAACCTGTTCTTTGAATGAACGGAACCTGGACACCTGAATTTTCATTACGAGAGGTTGCCATGAGCCTGCTGCTTGAACCCTATACCCTGCGCCAATTGACCCTTCGCAATCGCATCGCAGTGTCGCCGATGTGCCAGTATTCCAGTGTCGACGGCCTGGCCAATGACTGGCACCTGGTTCACTTGGGAAGCCGTGCCGTTGGCGGCGCCGGCCTGGTCATCACCGAAGCGATGGCGGTGACGCCGGACGGGCGCATCACTCCCGAAGACCTCGGGTTGTGGAACGACGAACAGATCGAACCGCTGCAACGTATCACCCGTTTTATCAACGCTCAGGGTGCGGTTGCAGGCGTCCAGCTGGCGCACGCCGGCCGCAAGGCCAGCACCTGGCGCCCGTGGCTTGGCAAGCACGGCAGTATTTCCCTGAATGAAGGCGGCTGGACCCCGGTCGGACCTTCGGCAATTGCTTTCGATCCGCAGCACACCACCCCTGTGCAACTGAGCGAAACGCAGATTCAGGAGTTGATCAAGGCGTTTGTCGATTCCGCACGGCGCGCCTTGGAGGCGGGCTTCAAAGTGGTGGAAATTCACGCCGCCCATGGTTATTTGCTGCATCAGTTCCTCTCGCCTCTGAGCAACCAGCGTACCGACGAGTATGGCGGTTCATTCGAGAACCGCATTCGCTTTACGCTGCAAGTCACCGAAGCCGTACGCGCGGTGTGGCCTGCAGAGCTGCCGGTGTTCGTTCGTGTGTCCGCCACCGACTGGGTGGAAGACGGCTGGAACGCCGATGAAACGGTCGAGCTGGCGCGTCGATTGAAAGCCATCGGGACCGATCTGATCGATGTATCGTCGGGCGGTACGTCAGCCAACGCGGAAATTCCGGTCGGTCCGGGCTACCAGACGCGCTTCGCCGAGCGGGTTCGCAAGGAGTCCGACATCGCGACAGGCACGGTGGGCATGATTACCGATCCGGCGCAGGCAGAGCACATTCTGCGTACCGGGCAGGCCGATATCATCCTGCTGGCGCGTGAGCTACTGCGTGATCCGTACTGGCCTCTGCGCGCCGATGAAGACCTGGGTGGCCGCCTGGCAACCTGGCCTGCGCAGTATCAACGTGCGACGCACCGTGATCAGCCGATTCATGAGTCTGACTTGCGCGACTGATCGCCAATCGTTTTGCTGCTGGCAATACCGAAAAATGAGCGCCGCACGGCGCTCATTTTTGTTACTCGCCTTCCAGCAGCTCGGTGACGCGGCTGATCAGTTCGGCAATCGCAAACGGCTTTGGCAGCACATGCATGCCCGGCTCAAGCGTGTCATGCGCCAATACAGCGTTTTCAGCATAACCGGTCACGAACAGGATTTTCAGGTCGGGCCGGACGTCACGAGCCGCGTCTGCGACCTGACGACCGTTCATGCCGCCCGGCAGACCGACGTCGGTAATCAGCAGGTCGATGGCCGCTTTGGACTGCAGTATGGTCAGCGCATCGGCGCCTCGTTCAGCCTGCAAAACGATATAACCAAGGTCTTCAAGCAACTCTGCAATGAGCAAGCGCACCGCGGGTTCGTCATCGACAACCAGAATGGTTTCGTCGCCGGTGCTCGAGGCGGGGACTTGCAACGGGCTGTCATCGAAGGCCACCGTTTCAGCTTCACCTTCGTGCATCGGCAGCAGAACGCAGACCTTCGAACCCTCACCCAGCTTCGAGGTAATGTGCACGCCGCCGCCTGACTGCCGTGCAAACCCGTAAATCATCGACAGCCCCAGCCCGGTGCCCATGCCTAGCGGTTTTGTGGTGAAGAACGGGTCGAAGGCCCGCGCCATGACGTCGTTGCTCATGCCCGTGCCGGTGTCGCTGACGGAGAGTTCCACATAGCGGCCTGCGGGCAACTGATACCTGGTCGCAGTGGCGGCAGTCAGGTGACGGTTGCCCGTCTGGATCAGCAGTTTTCCACCATCGGGCATGGCGTCCTTGGCGTTGATGCACAGGTTGAGCAGCGAGTTTTCCAGTTGATGCGGATCAACCAGGGTCGCCCACAGCCCGTGCGAGGCATTGACCTGCATGTCGATCGCCGGGCCCACAGTGCGCCGGATCAGCTCGTCCATGCCCGCGACCAGCAGGTCGATATCCGTAGCCTTGGGCGCCAGTGTCTGACGGCGCGAGAATGCCAGCAGTCGGTGGGTAAGGGATGCCGCGCGTCTCGAGCCTTCCAGGGCTGCGTTGATGTAGCGATCCAGTTCCGTGAAGCGCTCCTGTCTGATCCTCGACAGCAGCAGCTCCATGTTGCCGGTGATGCCCATCAGCAGGTTGTTGAAGTCATGGGCCAGCCCGCCGGTCAATTGCCCGACCGCTTCCATTTTCTGCGACTGAATCAAGGCCTCTTCGGCGATACGCAGGGCCTTGATGCGGTCCTTCTCGTGGGTCAGGTGCTTGCCCAGCGCAAAAATGATTCCATTGCCAGGCGCAGCGGTCCAGCCAAACCAGTGGTAGCTGCCGTCGACATGCTGGTAACGATTTTCAAACAGCGGCAGTACGTGGTTGATGGTGTGTTTCAAGGCGTTCTGGGTGCTGCTGACATCATCCGGATGCAGCAGGGTCATGATTGACGTGCCCAGCAGCTCGTGTTCCGGGTGGCCCAGCAGCGCTGTCCAGGCCGGGTTTACCCGCAGAAAAATACCGTTGAAATCGAGTATCGCCAGCGGGTCAGGAGAAATCTCCCAAAACGTGTCCAGCTCCAGTGTGCGTTGTTCAAGTCTGGCGGTCTGCTGTCGTTCCAGGTTGACCAGGTCATCGATCAGTTTCAGGCGTTTGCGCTCGCTTTCCTGCAGCGCTTGCTGATTGAGGACATGCGCGGTGGTTTCGTTGGTGATACAGAACATGCCAACCACCACGCCGTGCTCATCGATTACCGGTGAAAACGAGAATGACCACCATGTCTGTTCGATCTCGCCGTAGCGCGCCATGCTCAGCGGCATATCCGTGTAGCGGCAGGGCTTGCCGGCGAACGCATCGATCACCAGCGGCGCGACCTGATCCCATACGTCCGCCCACAGATCCGGGATCAGCGCACCGATGGCGTGGTCCTTGCGCGGTCCGAGGATCGGGGTGTAAGCGTCATTGTGGAAAAACACCAGCTCCGGCCCCCAGAGCAGGTACATGGATTCCGGGGAATTGAGGATCAGATTCAGGGTGTTTTTCAGCGACACCGGCCAGTGCTCGATCGGTCCGAGTAGTGTCTGGCTCCAGTCCCTGGATCGGATAATCCCGGCAGCCTTGCCGTTGGCGGTCGGGAAACCAGTGGGCGATGTCACGTCAGACAAACTCCTGAAAATCTGAATCGGAGTGCAATGGCATTCATATGAATGTAAGTGTGTATTGGGTCAATTCAGAAAAGGGACTGTATACCTGCTTTTACCTGCAGCTTGTACATTATTGACTCTTTGCTACAGGTGCGGGTTTCAAGCATTTCGCTGTCGCGCGGGGCAGATTGACGAACGGGTAGTGCTTTTAGCCGTAACATCCGGAAGCAAACCGGTAATAGCCAGGCAGTGACTTCTCTTCAACTTGTGGGTCAATGAACTATCTGACAAACCTTGTAGGAGGCTTCCTGTGAATACGCGTGGTTTACTCGATCAATTGCTCAAGTCCGGACAAAGCATGTTGCAGGACAAGAACAAAGGCAAATCCGGCAAGCAATCGTCTGGCGGCGATTCACTGATCAACGGTCTCGGCAGCCTGCTTGGCGGTGGCAAAGGGCAGGGCGTTTCCCAGAATGGATTGGGCAGTCTGCTATCTGGCGCCGGTGGTGGTGCGCTGGCCGCAGGTGCCATGAGCCTTCTGCGCGGCAAACGCTCACGCGGGATGGGCGGCAAGGTCTTGACCTACGGAGGTCTGGCGGCGCTGGGGGTACTGGCTTACAAGGCGTACAACAACTGGCAGGCCAGTCAGGGGCTCACCGCTCAGCGCGAACCGCAAACCATCGACCGGCTGCCCGAGGCTGAAGCCGAGCAGCACAGCCAGGCGATCCTGCGCGCACTGGTCGCCGCCGCAAAGGCCGATGGCCATGTCGATGAGCGCGAGCGCGAACTGATCGAGGGAGAGTTCACCAAGCTGAACAACGAGCAGACGCTTCAGCAGTGGCTTCATGCCGAGTTGAACAAGCCGCTGGACCCGGCCGAGGTGGCCCGGGCCGCGACCACGCCGGAAATGGCCGCGGAGATGTACATTGCCAGTGTGATGCTGGTGGATGAAGAGCACTTCATGGAACGCGCCTACCTTGATGAGTTGGCGCGTGAGTTGAAACTTGAACCCGGCCTCAAGACCGAGCTTGAGGGCCAGGTGCGGAACGCTCAGTAAACTGGCGCTCCGGCCGCCGGCTGCCCGGCACGCCTTGCGTGCCAGGCAACTCGATCAATCAATGATGTTCCATTCCTTCGGCGTTGGTCAGCTCCCTGATCAGCGCTGTCTGCTGCTCTTTGAATGTGGCTTCGAATTCTAGAATCCGTCCTTCGTATTCCGGGTCGTCAAGGCTGATATTGCGTTGCTCGAACTCGTCGGTGAGTCGATGCAGTTCAGTCCTGTAGTTACGTTCGAGTGCTTCGAAGCGTCCAGAGTGGGTTTCGCGCAGGTAGTTGATCCAGTAATCCTGCTGCCCGGCAAAGCGCAGGAAGGGCTCGCCGCGTTCACCGCTTTGCACGCGAAGCAGTGCCGTCTCGAACTCCCCCGGCCTGATGGCGGCGTGGGCCGGGTACATCATGCCTTCCGGCGGCACGGGCAAGTCCAGCGTGCTGGCCCAGTGCGTGCGATACGCCAGACGTACCTCGGCTTCATCACGGTTTCCGGCCTGTTCGCGGGCCGCGACATCCAGCTCCGACAGGCGATACAGCCGCACGGTCAGTCGATACAACAGGGCTCCACGCTGCTCCGTTACGACGTCCTGCAACGACTGGCGGATGAACACCAGCACCTCCATCTGGTTAAATTCCAGAAGGATGCCGTCCGAGCAAGTGTCGTTGTGATGAAACAGCCTGAGCGGTTCCTCGGCGATGGCGTTGAGGGTCAGTGCCAGTTGAGGGTCCTCACTCACGGTCGCCAGTACTCGCCAGACGCGTTCGCGCAGCGCTGCACGGCTGGCGATGTTGCGATAATCGGCGCTGTGACGCAGCGAATCGATCAGGTCGAGCAGGTGGCGGGTGTGCTCTCTCGCTTCCAGCTGCTCCCAAATCTCGCGCCGTCCGGTGCTCAACGGGTTGCTGTCGTCCAGCCAGGGCTCTACCGTGACGGGTTCCGGAGTCGCTGCCCGGCTGTCCTCTGATGACTCGTAATCTGATATCGATGAGTCCGAATCATGGTGTTCCGTCCAGTCCATTGCGCTGAGTTCGGGCGGCAGGTCCATGTCGAAAGTGAATGAGCGTCCATAACGCTCCGACAAATGCGCCCGCCGCATGGTGTCGTCGGAAAGCGGATTGCTCAGCAGGCTTATTTCCGTGTGCGCAAACTCGCTGCCGGGATTGGCGAGTATGTGCTCTGGCAATTCGCTGATCAGATTGCCCTCCAGCAACAGTGTCCTGATTTGCGCCGGCACCATGCTCTCCACCCAGGTTGGCCATTCGACCAGCCCTGCATTGTTCAGTGACAGCCAGTTGAGCGCTGTGCCACCGAGGCTGTTCAGGTTGTTGATGGCGCCTATCCGGTTGCCATCCAGTTCCAGCCGCTCAAGCGTGGCAATCCGGCCGAAGAAATCGATGTGCTGTTGATCGACCAGCATTCCCTGATCCATCAGCGATAGCGAACGAAGTGATCGAAGCTCGAGCAGTGCCGGTGGCAGTTGCAGCAGGGGCGCGACATGCCCGTTCAATTCCAGCGAGGTCAGGTCAGTCATGCGGCGCAACAGTTGATCAAGATCAGCGGCCGTGCCGGTGATTCTGCTCAGATGCAGATAGCGTACCTGGCGATAAAAGAAATCCGGCAGTTGGCGCGGAAAGTCGGTCAACGCAATGTCTGCAAGGCGCAGGGGGCTGTGGATTTGTCCCAGGCTGAAGGTTCGCCAGTGATTGATCAGGATCCTGCCGATCTGACGGCGCGATTCGATGAGCTGCTCGCTTGGTGCGGCCATTGAGCTGGAGGCATGCGTCCACTGATCAACGGCGGCAAATAGTTCGGCGCCTTGTGTCAATTGCCTGTTTACAGCGGCCCTCACGGCAAGCGGAGTGTCCATGACAAAACTGAAGGAACTGCCAGCGACCGCTTCGTTGATACGTGCGTGTATTGCGGTGTGTCGGGACAAGGCGTTGCCGCGCAAGTCAATCACGGTTCGATGCTCTGCGCTGGGGGGATTGTCGAGGATCCACCCGGGCAGTTCCGTCAGGTTGTTGTGGGCCACCGACAGTTCGCGGATGTTGTTGGGGATCATGTCGGTCAACCAGGACGGCCAGCGGTGCATGCCGACCCGCTCCAGCACCAGCCGATCGAGGTGCAGCCAGCTCAGGTCCATGGGCAATACGCTTATCAGTCGATTGCCACTGAGGTCCAGCATCCTCAGGCCGGGCATGTTGCGTAAATGATTCATCTGCGCCTGATCCAGAAAAATCCCCTGGTTGATCAACCCCAGTTCGGTCAGTTGTGGCAGCACACGGGACACTTGTTGAGGCAGGTTGAAAAAGACCGAGGTCTCGGGGGCGAGCCCGGCAGATGGCTCACTGACCAGGTTCAGTGCCCGGGTATGCGGGAAGCGTTGCAGGAAGACTCCCAGTTCGGCGCTGTTGTTCAGTTGCCGAGGCAGGTTCATGCCGGCAGGCGCCAGGTCAATTGCATCCGGCTCGACCGCTATGTTTTCCAGATGCAGCGCGGTAACGCGGCTGAAGAAGAAATCCGGCAGATGTCGCGGAAAGTCACTCAACGAGACCTGCTGCAGGCGCAGCGGCTCAAGCGTGCGTCCTATCTCGGGGAGATTGTTGAGGCGCCAGTGGCTCCAGATCGCGTCGTTGAGACGCCTGCGACTGTCTATATGAGTCTGACTCATAGCGGGCATTGCCACGGATTCATAAGCCCAGGCATCGAGACTTGCGCGCAACAGCATTTGCTCGCCCAGCAGGTCGTTGAGTCGCGCATCAATGGTTCTGTTGTCCCAGCCGGTGTGGCGCAGGCGGCTGAGAATGTCCTCGGGAAACGCGTCTTCCAGTTCAAGCATGCGGATCTTGTCCAGCAGGCTCTCGTCGGTCATGTGCCAGTCGACCCTGGCGCCGCCGCTTAACGGATAGCCAAGGCGACCGTCGGCCAGGCGCATGGGAGATTTCGTGCCTGGCTTGATCGCCTGCATGTTCAGCAATGGCGCGAGGTGCCGGCGGGGCAGGGGGTTTTCCTGAATCAGCGCTGCCAGCGCCTGACCCTGGCCGGGGTGGGCAAAGCCCAATTGGTTGCGCTCGGCATCGGGCAGGGCGTGCAGCACGGACGAGTAAAGATCGTCGAGCCCGTGCAGGTGCCGGTCGTCGGCGTCACGGGTTTCGTAGCGATTGCCGTCCTTGATCAGCACTTTGCGTACCGGCGCATCCGTCGGGCCAATGCTGTCGATCAAACGGCCACCGAAATACCGGTTATGGACCTCAAGCCTGACCTGTGTAGGCCATTGCGGCAGGGCTTCAAGGCTGTGCAACGCTAGACAGTCGCTGTCGGCGCTGGAGACCGAGGTCAGATAAAGCCCCTCATAGGCCCGCGCCAGCCTCACTTGTTGTAAATAGGCGCTGGCCTCTTCGGCAATGGGCAGTGGCACACGGCGTTCCGTCGTCAGTTGCAGTCGCTCTGCCGACGAGGCGTGGTCGGCCAGCTCCATAGCGACCAAAGGTGGCAGGCCGGGAAATGCCTTCTGCAAGGTTTGCGCTCCGTCCGCCTCGGCGACGTTCAATGCGCGGTAACGGGACTCGAACAGCCAGCCTCGGGTGGCGCGGGCGCGTGCCGCCAATTGCGCCCGTAGCGTGATCAGTCGCGGTGACATGCCAAGCTGACCTGCGCCGAACTCTTCATTGAGCAGGGTGCGGATTTCGTTGTTGCTGAGCTTTTCCAGCACCTGACGCAGGGCATCCGGCTGATCGGCATGTACAGTGATGTCGAGGGTGTCAGTCGCGACCGGCTGGTACGCCGGGGCGAATGTCTGGAGCTTTTGGCCCTCGGCATCCACCAGCACCAGCGCGCGATTGCCCGGCCAGCCACGGTCCTGGCTCAGCAGTTCAAGTTGAAGCGGTGCCGCCGCGTTTACATCGTTGGCTTCCAGTTGCTCTATGCAGCGCTCGATCTCCTGGTCCAGTTGGAACCGGCGCGCAGTGTCCTCAAGCAATGCGGGAGGGCGACGCTGATCGGTCAGTGCCTCGCGCATCACCGATTCAGGCGTGTTGCTGACATTGACGATGCGCCTGGCGGTGCTGTCGGAAAACGTATCGCTGGAATAGCCCAGCCGTCGAAACAGGTTCAGTCCTTCCATCGCCAGCGGCTGATCGAGCTCATGCAGCCATGCTCCGGCGCCGTTGTGTCGCAAGGCGGGCCGGTAGCTGTCCGCGCGGGTCGGATGCTCGATCAGGTAACCGTCGCCGTTGGCGGCAGAGCTGACCGAATAGGTGCGTCCTTCAAGTGGCAACCATTGTTTACCCTGCCATGTGTACAGGCCTGTAGCGTCGGGCTGCAGACCCTTGGGCAGGACGATGTCATGGGCAAAGGGGGTCAGATCAGGCTTCCACAGGCGGGTCATGCCGCCCGGCAAATCCACGGGCTTGAGGCTGTTCACGAATTCGGGCGCCTGTACCGCCGGGATGCCTGCTGCGCTCGTCGCCGCAGCGCCAAGCGCCGATATCAGCGCAACGTTCTCGACCACATCGAACAGGTAGGCGAACGCCTGCTGCTTCTCGTCCCTGGCCCAGCTCTCCACGCCCTCATACACTTCGTGAGCCAGCTGGATAGCGGTGACCGCCATCATCACCTCGCCCAATACCGGAACCACGAAGCCTGCAATATTCAGAACATTGAAGGCGGTGTCCGTGAAGTACTGCACGCGCTCATCGAAGGTCTTCTGGTCCTGTGCCGCAGTAGGCACACCATGAAACAGTGCGTCGTCGCGCAAGGCTGCGCGTTTGCGCTCGTACAGGTTGTCCAGCAGCGGACCTTTCAGCACGGTTTCTCTCAGGTCGAGTCGGGCGTTTCTGTCCGCCTCACGCTCCAGCCACTGACGCTCGAAAATGCCGCCTTTCTTGACTTTGGGGTGCAGGCGCTCGGACAACTTTTCAAACAAGGCACTTCGATGGCGCGCAGGTATGAAGCGCATGAAGAAGTTCAGGTAGCCGTTAATGAACATCCGGTCGCGCAATGCGTTTATAAACACTTCGACCGAGTCGTACTCCTTCAGCGGCGCAACGGGATCATCCGGGATATACACCACAATCCGTTCTGTCTGCGTGGCCATCTCCCGGTCTTTGCCAATCACCAGAATACCGGTTAGTTCGATATCGCCCAGGCACAGTACGCTGCAACTGACCGGCCGGTTATCGAGTCGGACATGCTGTTTGCCGTCGAGAAGCTCCAGTAAGGCGCCTTGCAAACCCCGGCTGATCAGCTGTTGCAATGACGCAATCTGCAACTGTAGCCGGATCGACGATGCTTCCAGTTGCATGAAGCTCTGGCGCAGTCTCGATGCCGCAGCGTCTGCCGTTTCGTCGGGTGTCGAAGGCCTGCTGAAGGCGGCCTGGATATGCGCCTGATATTGGCCGCCCAGATCCAGCTCACGGCACAGCGCCGCAAAGCCGGTCGGGGGAATCGGCAAGGACGTGCCGCTGATCTGTTGGCCGATGATGTCGAACGAAGAGAACACCTGGGCCTTGATCCCGGTGCTGGAGTCCATTGCGCCCGGAGCTGTTTCCCAGGCTTCGAAATTCTGCAACGCGGCCTTTAGCAGGCTCTGGGTCGACGCCCTCAGGGCAATGTTTGCCTGCGTTATCGGGTCTCTGGATGCCGTATTGAATGATTGGTCGACCCGTGCACGGCTGGCGTGGAACAGCCAGGTGTTGGCGACGTCCACTTCCAGCCCGAAGCGATCCTTGATGGCAGCTGTCAGCAGGGGCCTTGCGAAGTTCTCCAGCGTCGACAGACTGTCCAGCGTCGGACGAACCTGTTGTTCGTACTCGCGATGCTCGGCATACAGGCGCTGCAGCTCGGCGAGCTGATCAGGGCTGGACTTGCGTGCGCCTGCCAGCCATCGCAACGGGCGCCGAAGGGCTTTGCGCAAGGTTGCATGGGTTGCCGGCGCTGCGTGAAGCAGCCACTCGGGGGATTTGTCTTTTATCAGTTGCAGATGCGGGGGCTCAGGAGCCTTGCCCGTCAGAGATAGATCCAGCATTTAAGTGCCTTGTCGTGAATGAACAGGCGACAAAGCTTACGGCCGCGACTTGCCGTGCAAGTGCTAACTATCTATGTACTCTCGCTGTTTCTGAAGGCCATTGCTCAAGTAGTGGTCGCGATGGCCGACAAGACATGAAGAAGGGTGAAAGAGCGGCGTTCGATAGCGGCCGTGACTTCATTTTGTATTACCCATGTAACGTTTGACGGCTGGGCTATACTCACGCCGTTTGGACCGTCCGTCGGTCCGCTTCTTGAACACGGCCCGACGCCGTCGTTGAACTCTTGAGGGCTGACTGTGAAGAACTGGACCTTGCGCCAACGGATTCTGGCGAGTTTCGCCGTCATCATCGCAATCATGCTACTGATGGTCGTTGTATCTTATTCACGGTTGTTGTCCATCGAGTCCAGCGAGGAAGATGTACGTCTCGATGCGTTGCCCGGTGTCTACTACAGCACCTTGGTGCGCAGTGCCTGGGGCGAGAGTTACATCCGCACGCTGGAGCTGATTGCCGAAGGGCAGGGGCGGCCGCTGACCAAGCAGGAACGAGACCAGTTTCAGGGCTTTGACGAAAACCTGCAGGCCCAGATGGACGGCTACAAGAAGTCCATTTTCGATGATGCAGACAGAGACAGCTTCGCGCTTTTCGAAAAGCGCCGCGAAGCTTATTCGCGCATGCTCGCCGAGGTTCACGCCAAGTACGATCGCGGCGACTACGCAGGCGCGCGTGCCGAGTTCTATGGCGATGTCAACCCGGTCTGGCTCGCCGGCCGCAAGCAGCTCAATGAGCTTATCGTGGCCAACAAACAGCTGGCTGATCAGGCCACCACCAACATTGTCAACGCCGTGCTGGCTGCCAAGATCAGCATGATCCTGTCGCTGTTGGTTGCTGTGCTGGCGGCTGCGGCCTGCGGTCTGTTACTGATGCGTTCGATCATGGCGCCAATGCAATTGATCGTGAGTATCCTGGACGTCATGCGCAAGGGGGATTTGAGCACCCGTCTGAGCCTGTCGCGCAAGGACGAGTTCAATGCGGTCGAGACCGGTTTCAACGACATGGTCACCGAGCTCACCGCGCTGGTTGCGCAGGCGCAGCGCTCCTCGGTACAGGTCACTACCTCGGTCACCGAGATCGCTGCAACGTCACGTCAGCAGCAGGCCACCGCCACCGAGACCGCGGCAACCACCACCGAGATCGGCGCTACGTCGCGGGAAATCGCCGCTACCTCGCGGGACCTGGTGCGGACCATGACCGAAGTCACTTCGGCGGCAGACCAGGCGTCGATTCTCGCCGGCTCCGGTCAGCAGGGCCTGGCACGCATGGAAGACACCATGCATCAGGTGATGGGCGCTGCCAATCTGGTCAACGCCAAGCTGGCGATCCTCAACGAGAAGGCCGGCAACATCAATCAGGTCGTCGTCACTATCGTCAAGGTCGCCGACCAGACCAACCTGCTGTCGCTCAATGCCGCCATCGAGGCCGAGAAGGCCGGTGAGTACGGTCGCGGTTTTGCAGTGGTGGCCACCGAGGTGCGTCGCCTGGCCGACCAGACTGCCGTTGCCACGTATGACATCGAGCAGATGGTGCGGGAAATCCAGTCGGCGGTGTCTGCTGGCGTGATGGGTATGGACAAGTTTTCCGAAGAGGTGCGCCGCGGCATGTTCGAGGTCACTCAGGTCGGCGAGCAATTGTCGCAGATCATTCATCAGGTTCAGGCGTTGGCACCCCGTGTGCTGATGGTCAACGAAGGCATGCAGGCCCAGGCCACCGGCGCCGAACAGATCAACCAGGCGCTGGTGCAACTGGCGGATGCCAGCAGCCAGACCGTCGACTCACTGCGTCAAGCCAGTTTCGCCATCGACGAGTTGAGTCAGGTCGCGGTCGGGCTGCGCAGTGGCGTTTCGCGTTTCAAGGTCTGAAGGATCAATGAGCGATCAATCGCCGAGGCGCAATGGCACGCCACTGACCGCCAGCAAGCTCTTTCTGCTGTTTTGTATCGGCGAAGACCGCTATGCACTGGACGCGACCGAGATCGCTGAAATTCTGCCGCGGGTAAAACTCAAGGCGATTGCCCAGGCACCACACTGGGTGGCGGGAATCTTTGCCCACCGCGGCGAGATCGTCCCGGTGATCGACATCAGTGCGCTGAATTCCGGTCAACCGGCCCGCTCGCGGACCAGTACGCGCATGGTGCTGGTGCATTATCGCTACGACGACGCGCACCCGGCGCAGTTGCTGGGGCTGATTCTGGAACAGGCCACCGAGACGCTGCGCTGCCCTGTTGCGCAGTTCAAGGCGTACGGGCTGGACAATCGCTTGTCACCTTACTTGGGGCCGGTGCGTGAGGATGAGCAGGGCCTGTTGCAGTGGATTCATGTCCACGAGCTGTTGAGCGAGCCGGTCCGCGAGTTGTTGTACCCGGTGCCGCCGATTGACCTCGAATTGCTTGAGGACGCGCAATGAAGGTGGATGATTCGCGCTTCTTCAGCTTTCTCAAGGAGCGTATCGGCCTGGATGTGACGTCCGTCGGCGAGGCTATTATCGAGCGCGCCCTGCGGCAGCGGGCGGCGGCCGCCCACTGCGCTGACAGCGATGCCTACTGGCATCTTCTGGTCTCGTCGCCACAGGAGCAGCAGGCGCTGATCGAGGCGGTGATCGTTCCCGAGACCTGGTTCTTTCGTTATCCCGAATCGTTTCTCAGCCTGGGCATGCTGGCCCGTGAGCGTATCGCCAGCCTTGCCGGTGCGCGCCCCTTGCGCATTCTCAGCCTGCCGTGCTCGACCGGTGAGGAGCCATATTCCATCGCCATGGCGTTATTCGACGCCGGGGTCGACGCCAGGCAATTCAAGGTCGATGCCATCGATATCAGCCCTGTTTCGATTGCCAAGGCCGAGCACGGCGTTTACGGGAAAAACTCCTTCCGTGGCAGCGACATCAGTTATCGCGAGCGGTATTTCCATCCGGTCGCTGACGGCTTTGAAATCGCTGACAGTGTGCGCGCCTGTGTGAGTTTTCAGCCGGGCAACCTGCTGGACCCAAAACTCGCCTCGCACGTGGCCTATGACATCGTTTTCTGCCGCAATCTGGTGATCTATTTCGATCGACAGACCCAGCAACATGTGTTCAAGGTGCTCAAACAACTGACCCGTGAAGACGGCCTGCTGTTTATCGGTCCGGCGGAGGGCAATCTGCTGTCCGCTATCGGCATGCGCTCGACGGGGATCGCTCAGTCATTCGCTTTTCGGCACGCGTCCGTCGATGCTGCGGTGCCGGCCCCAGCGCCAAAACAGGTCGCTGCACCCGTTGCCCCGCGTCCTGTCGTCGAGGCGCCTGCCAGAGCGGTCGCGCCACGACCTGCGCCGCGCACATCAGCTGCATTTGCGCCTATTGCAAAACCAGTCGCTGCGCAGGCCAATAGCGAGGTGTCGGCAGTGCTCGACAAGATTGCGGGGCTGGCCAACGAAGGCAAAACTGCCGAAGCGCGGGCTGCATGCGAGCGTTACCTGCAACAGCATGAGCCGGTCGCGCAGGTGTTTTACTGGCTGGGTCTGCTCAGTGAAGTGGAGGGCCGTGTGCCACAGGCGCAGGGCTTCTACCGCAAGGCGCTGTATCTGCAACCGCAGCACTCCGAGTCGCTGGCCCAACTGGCGGCATTGTTGGCGGCCCAGGGTGACACTGCCGGCGCGCGCCGCTTGCAGGACCGCGCTGCGCGTGGCGCGAATAAACAAGGAAACCACTGATGACGGGCGTGTCCGGTTTTTCCAGTCTGACCCATGATCAGGCCCAGGATATCGATGATTGCTGGAACCGCATCGGCATTCATGGCGATCGCTCCTGCCCGCTGCTTGCAGAGCACATCCACTGCCGCAACTGCGCGGTTTATTCTGCCGCCGCCACCCGACTGCTGGACCGCTATTCGCTGGCCCAGGAGTCGCATGAACATTTTCAGGGCTCGGTGTTGCTGCGCGACCTCGAGACCCGCTCGATTCTGGTATTCCGTCTTGGCGAAGAGTGGCTGGGGCTGGCGTCGCGCTGCCTCTCGGAAGTCGCCCCCAGCCAGACCATCCATTCACTGCCACACCAGCGCTCGCGTGCGTTGCTGGGTGTCGCCAATGTACGCGGCGCTCTGGTAGCGTGCATCTCACTGGTCGAGCTGCTCGGGCTGGACAGCACAGCGGTGAGCACCCCGTCTACGCGTGTTGTGCCGCGCATGCTGATCTTGAGTGCCGAAGGCGGCCCTGTGGTGGTGCCGGTCGACGAGGTGGACGGCATTCACGCCATTGACGAGCGCGAGCTGGAAGCCGCTTCGGCTTCCGGCTCGCACGCCAATGCCCGTTTCACTCGTGGCGTCCTGCAATGGAAGGGCCGCAGCCTGCGCTGGCTGGACGAAGATGAGTTGTTGTCGGCGGTGTATCGGAGCCTCACATGACGCCAGATCAAATGCGTGACGCCTCGCTGTTCGAACTGTTCACGCTGGAAGCCGACGCGCAGACCCAGGTACTGAGTGCGGGCCTGCTGGCACTCGAACGTAACCCGACCCAGGCGGATCAGTTGGAAGCCTGCATGCGGGCCGCTCATTCGCTCAAGGGCGCAGCGCGTATTGTCGGCGTCGATTTCGGCGTGAGCGTCGCGCATGTCATGGAAGACTGCCTGGTCAGCGCTCAGGAAGGCCGTCTGCTGCTTCAGGCCGAGCACATCGACGCGCTGCTGTCGGGGACCGATCTGTTGATGCGTATCGCCACGCCAGGCAGCGACAGTATTGGTCAGCCTGATATCGACAGTTATGTCGAAAGGCTCAATACGTTGCTGACTTCCGGCGCTGGCGCAGCACGCACGGTGAGCACGCCGCTGCCAGACCCGGCCTCGGACGCTTTGCTCGCCAGCGCGATGCTTCAGCTTGAGACTTCCAGCGGTGCGGCTGTGCCCGAGCCCTTGGTCGCAGCATCGCCTGCGCCCGCTCAACCAGCCGTCATGCCGGAACCTGAAGCGCCGTTCACGCCATTGCGTGAACGGCGTGTGGCCGAAGGTGGCGAGCGTGTGTTGCGAGTCACTGCCGAGCGCCTCAACGGGTTGCTGGACATGTCCAGCAAATCGCTGGTCGAGACTCAGCGCCTCAAACCGCTGCTGGCCGGTATGCAGCGGCTCAAGCGTCTGCAAAGCAGCAGCGACCGTGCGCTGGAAGTGCTGGGCGCCAGTTTTGGCGAGGAAGGTCCTTCGGCCGATGTGCAAAAAGCCCTGGAAGACGCACGCAATCTCTTGTCCCAGGCGCAGCAGGTGTTGGCCCGGCACACTGCCGAGCTGGATGAATTCGGCTGGCAGTCGGCACAACGTGCGCAACTGTTATACGACACAGCACTGGCCTGCCGCATGCGGCCTTTCGCCGATGTGCTGAACGGCCAGGCGCGCATGGTCCGCGACCTCGGGCGTGAGCTGGGCAAACAGGTCCGCTTGCAGATCGAAGGCGAGAAGACGCAGGTCGATCGCGATGTGCTGGAAAAGCTCGATGCACCACTGACCCATTTATTGCGCAACGCCGTGGACCATGGCATCGAGTCGCCCGAGCAGCGCGTGGCGTCCGGTAAGGATCCGGAAGGCCTGATTCGTCTGCAGGCCTCGCATCAGGCCGGCTTGCTGGTCGTTGAGTTGAGCGATGACGGTGGCGGCGTGGACCTTGAACGTGTGCGCCAGAGTATCGTCGACCGCAAGCTTTCGCCTGCCGAGACCGCTGCGCAGTTGAGCGAGGAAGAACTGCTGAGTTTTCTGTTCCTGCCGGGCTTCAGCATGCGCGACAAGGTCACGCAGATTTCCGGCCGTGGTGTCGGCCTCGATGCCGTGCAGCATATGGTTCGCCAGATGCACGGCAGCGTCGAGCTGCAGCAATGGGCGGGCGAGGGCAGTCGCTTCAGAATTGAAATGCCGCTCACGCTTTCAGTGGTGCGCAGTCTGGTCGTGGAAGTGGGTGGTGAAGCCTACGCCTTTCCGCTGGCTCATATCGAACGTATGCGCGACCTGCAGCCTGACGACATTCTGCAGTTGGAAGGGCGTCAGCATTTCTGGGATGAAGAGCGCCATGTAGGCCTGGTCTCGGCCAGTCAATTGCTGAACCGGCCGCCTGCGCAGAAGGCCGGAGAGACGCTCAAGGTCGTGGTGATTCGCGAGCGCGATGCGGTTTATGGCGTCGCCGTCGAACGCTTCATTGGTGAGCGTACGCTGGTGGTGATGCCGCTCGATACGCGCCTGGGCAAGGTGCAGGACGTGTCGGCAGGGGCTTTGCTCGACGACGGTTCGGTGGTGCTGATCATCGATGTCGAAGACATGCTGCGCTCGGTGGAAAAACTGCTGAATACCGGCCGCCTGGAACGCATTGATCGACGCAATCGCCAGGTAGACCAGGTATCACGCAAGCGCGTGCTGGTGGTCGATGATTCGTTGACCGTGCGCGAGCTGGAACGCAAGCTGCTGCTCAGTCGCGGCTACCAGGTGTCGGTGGCCGTGGACGGAATGGACGGCTGGAACGCCCTGCGCGCCGAGGACTTCGACCTGCTGATTACCGACATCGACATGCCGCGTATGGACGGTATCGAGCTGGTGACCTTGTTGCGCCGCGATACCCGCTTGCAGTCCTTGCCGGTCATGGTCGTGTCCTACAAGGACCGCGAAGAAGACCGGCGTCGCGGTCTGGACGCCGGCGCCGATTATTACCTGGCCAAGGCCAGTTTTCACGATGATGCCTTGCTCGACGCTGTCGTCGAATTGATAGGAGACGCGCAAGGATGAAGATTGCCATCGTCAACGATATGCCCATGGCCATCGAAGCCCTGCGCCGTGCGCTGGCTTTCGAGCCCGCACATCAGATCATCTGGGTGGCGTCCAATGGTGCCGACGCCGTGCAGCGTTGCGTCGAGCAGACCCCGGATCTGATCCTGATGGACCTGATCATGCCGGTGATGGATGGTGTGGAAGCCACGCGCCGGATCATGGCCGAAACACCCTGCGCCATCGTCATCGTGACCGTGGACCGCGAGCAGAACATGCGCCGCGTGTTCGAAGCGATGGGGCACGGCGCGCTTGATGTGGTGGACACGCCGGCCATTGGCGGTCCCAATCCAAAAGAGGCGGCGGCGCCCCTGCTGCGCAAGATCCTCAATATCGACTGGCTGATCGGCCAGCGTGTCGGCTTTGAACGGGGCGCGGCTGCACCGGTTTCCGCGCCGTCGAGACGTGACCGGCTCGTCGCGATCGGCTCCTCGGCAGGCGGGCCTGCGGCGCTGGAGATTCTGCTCAAGGGGCTTCCGGTGAGCTTCCCGGCGGCGATCGTCCTTGTGCAGCATGTCGATCAGGTCTTCGCCGCCGGTATGGCCGACTGGTTGAGCTCTGCCTCCGGCCTGCCGGTGCGTCTGGCACGGGAAGGTGAAACGCCACAGCCGGGTGTGGTGTTGCTGGCGGGCACCAATCATCATATTCGATTGCTCAAGGACGGCACGCTGGCGTACACGGCGGAGCCGGTGAATGAAGTTTACAGGCCCTCGATCGATGTGTTTTTCGAGAGCGTTACCCGTTATTGGAATGGCGAGGCGGTCGGCGTTCTGCTGACCGGGATGGGGCGCGACGGTGCACAGGGACTCAAGGCCATGCGAGAGCGGGGGTTTCTGACCATCGCTCAGGATCAGGCCAGTTCTGCTGTGTATGGCATGCCCAAGGCTGCCGCAGCCATTGATGCTGCGGTGGAAATCTGTCCGTTGCCCGCCATAGCACCTCGCTTGATCGAGGTATTTACTCAATGACTGCAGTGCTGAACTCAGCGGCAGTCGGCGATCAGGAGAAAGATCATGAATGACCTGCAAACGGATGAGCTCAAGACACCGGATGAAAACAGCGCAATGGTGCTTCTGGTGGATGATCAGGCCATGATTGGTGAAGCTGTACGGCGCGGACTGGCCGGCCATGAGTCTATCGACTTTCATTTTTGTGCCGACCCGCATCAGGCAATTGCCCAGGCCGTGCAGCTTAAGCC
Source organism: Pseudomonas sp. PvP028 (assembly GCF_017832255.1). Lineage (NCBI taxonomy): Bacteria > Pseudomonadati > Pseudomonadota > Gammaproteobacteria > Pseudomonadales > Pseudomonadaceae > Pseudomonas > Pseudomonas sp. PvP028. Next base: position 5,884,474 of record NZ_JAFIBL010000001.1, on the reverse strand, counting down.
GACGGTGATTCTGCAGGATCTGGTGATGCCGGGCCTCGACGGGTTGACGCTGGTTCGTGAGTACCGCAGTAACCCGTTGACCCGCGATATCCCGATCATCGTGCTGTCCACCAAGGAAGACCCGCTGATCAAGAGCGCGGCGTTTACGGCGGGTGCCAACGACTATCTGGTCAAGCTGCCGGACAACATCGAGCTGATTGCGCGTATTCGCTATCACTCGCGCTCGTACATGACCCTGTTGCAGCGCGACGAGGCCTATCGGGCCCTGCGCGTCAGCCAGCAACAATTGCTCGATACCAACCTGGTGTTGCAGCGCCTGATGAATTCCGATGGCCTCACAGGGCTGTCGAACCGTCGTCATTTCGATGAGTATCTGGAGCTGGAGTGGCGCCGGGCAATTCGCGAGCAATCCCAGTTGTCGATGCTGATGATCGATGTCGACTACTTCAAACCCTACAACGATAACTTCGGCCACCTGGAGGGCGACGAGGCCCTGCGTCAAGTCGCCAAGGCCATCCGTAACAGTTGCAGTCGTCCATCTGATTTGCCAGCACGCTACGGCGGTGAAGAATTCGCCATGGTCCTGCCCAATACCTCGCCCGGCGGCGCACGTCTGCTGGCAGAGAAGCTGCGCCAAAGCGTGGCGGGCATGAACATCCCGCACATTGCGCCAGTGCCCGGCTCCAGCCTGACGGTGAGTATCGGTGTAGCAACCATGACGCCACAGGTCGGGATGCAAAGCCGTCAGCTTATTCTGGATGCCGACAAAGGGCTTTATCAGGCCAAGAACAACGGACGCAACCAGGTCGCGGCTGGCTGACGCCGGCAGCGGCCGATAAAATAGGCTTCACAACGCCTGCCCGACGGGCTGCTTTCGTGGCCCGGCCTGGGGTATACTCGTCGGCTTTGAAAATTTCGCCTGCGAGTGCTGCCTACCATGGAAATCAACCCGATCCTAAACAGCATCAAGGATTTGTCCGAGCGCTCCGAAACCATTCGGGGGTATCTTTGACTACGATCACAAACATGATCGTCTGACCGAAGTCAACCGCGAGCTCGAAGATCCAAACGTCTGGAACAATCCGGCCTACGCCCAGGAACTGGGGCGCGAGCGCTCCCTGCTGGCGCAGATCGTAGAAACCCTGGACGAAATGTCCTCGGGGCTGACCGATGCCAAAGACCTGTTGCTGATGTCTGCCGAAGAAGAAGACCAGGCTGCCGTCGATGACGTCGCAGCCGAAGTCGAGCGCCTGCGCGAATCGCTGGAAAAGCTCGAGTTCCGCCGCATGTTCAGCGGCGACATGGACCCCAACAATGCTTACCTGGACATCCAGGCCGGCTCCGGCGGTACCGAAGCGCAGGACTGGGCCAATATCCTGCTGCGCATGTACCTGCGCTGGGCTGACAAGCGCGGTTTCGACGCCACCATCATGGAACTGTCCGCCGGTGAAGTCGCCGGTATCAAGGGCGCTACCGTGCACATCAAGGGCGAATATGCCTTTGGCTGGCTGCGTACCGAGATTGGCGTTCACCGTCTGGTGCGCAAGAGCCCGTTCGACTCCGGCAACCGTCGCCACACCTCGTTCTCGGCTGTATTCGTTTCGCCGGAAATCGATGACAACATCGAAATCGACATCAACCCGGCGGACCTGCGTATCGACACTTACCGTTCCTCCGGGGCCGGTGGTCAGCACGTAAACACTACTGACTCGGCGGTGCGTATCACCCACGTTCCGACCAATACCGTGGTCAGCTGCCAGAACGAGCGTTCCCAGCATGCGAACAAGGACACCGCCATGAAAATGCTGCGGGCCCGTTTGTATGAGCAGGAAGTGCAGAAGCGTAACGCGGCGTCCCAGGCGCTCGAAGACACCAAGTCCGATATCGGCTGGGGTCACCAGATTCGTTCCTACGTACTGGACGCCTCGCGTATCAAGGACCTGCGGACCAACATAGAACGCAGCGACTGCGACAAGGTGCTTGATGGCGATATCGACGAATACCTGATCGCGAGCCTCAAGCAAGGGCTGTAAACCGTCAGCCGACACCTCAAGTCCCTCGTCGCAAGGCGAGGGCGAACCTGTGATGGAATATTTAAAGACATGAGCGACCAACAACTCGACCCGCAAGCCCTGCAACAGGAAGAAAACACCCTGATCGCCTTGCGCAAGGAAAAGCTTGCTGCAGGCCGTGCCAAGGGTCAGGCCTTCCCCAACGACTTCCGCCGCGACAGCTACTGCAACGACCTGCAGAAACAGTACGTCGACAAGACCAAGGAAGAACTGGCAGAGGCAGCGATTCCGGTCAAGGTTGCCGGTCGCATCATGCTCAACCGTGGCTCGTTCATGGTGATTCAGGACATGACCGGGCGCATCCAGGTCTACGTCAACCGCAAGACCCTGCCTGAAGAAACCCTGGCCGAGGTGAAAACCTGGGACCTGGGCGACATCATCGCTGCCGAAGGTACGCTGGCACGCTCCGGCAAGGGCGATTTGTACGTTGAGATGACCAGCGTTCGTCTGCTGACCAAGTCATTGCGTCCGCTGCCCGACAAGCACCACGGCCTGACCGACACCGAACAGCGCTACCGTCAGCGTTACGTCGACCTGATCGTCAACGAGGAAGTGCGCGAGACCTTCCGCGTGCGCTCGCAGGTCATCGCCCACATCCGCAGCTTCCTGATGAAGCGCGACTTCCTCGAAGTCGAAACGCCGATGCTGCAGACCATTCCCGGCGGCGCGGCGGCCAAGCCCTTCGAAACCCACCACAACGCGCTGGACATGGAAATGTTCCTGCGTATCGCCCCGGAGCTGTACCTCAAGCGTCTGGTGGTCGGTGGTTTCGAGAAGGTCTTCGAGATCAATCGCAACTTCCGTAACGAAGGTGTTTCGACCCGGCACAACCCCGAGTTCACCATGCTCGAGTTCTACCAGGCCTACGCCGATTACGAAGACAACATGGACCTCACCGAGGAACTGTTCCGCGAACTGGCGCAACTGGTGCTGGGTACCACCGACGTGCCTTATGGTGACAAAGTGTTCCACTTTGGCGAACCGTTCGTGCGCCTGTCGGTGTTCGACTCGATCCTCAAGTACAACCCCGAGCTGACCGCTGCCGACCTGCAGGACATCGACAAGGCGCGCGCCATTGCGAAAAAGGCCGGTGCCAAGGTGCTGGGCTTCGAAGGCCTGGGCAAATTGCAGGTGATGATTTTCGAAGAGCTGGTCGAGCACAAGCTGGAACAGCCGCACTTCATTACCCAGTACCCGTTCGAAGTGTCGCCGCTGGCGCGTCGCAATGACGAAAACCCGAACGTCACCGACCGTTTCGAGCTGTTCATCGGCGGTCGCGAAATTGCCAACGCCTACTCCGAGCTCAACGACGCCGAAGACCAGGCCGAACGCTTCCAGGCGCAGGTGGCCGACAAGGATGCCGGTGACGACGAAGCCATGCACTACGACGCCGACTTCGTCCGTGCGCTGGAGTACGGCATGCCGCCGACGGCAGGCGAGGGGATCGGTATCGACCGGTTGGTGATGCTGCTCACCGACTCGCCGTCGATCCGCGACGTGATTCTCTTCCCGCATATGCGCCCGCAAGCGTAATCAGTGTTAAAACAGCCGCCTTCAATGGGCGGCTTTTTTTTAGGTGTTTTTCAGATCGACTCATTTCAGAGCGACTTATAAGGAAGCTGTCGTGACGATTGCCAGAGAAGGGGCCGCCGGAGTAGCGAGCGCGGTGGCCAAAAGTGTCAAGTATCAGGGCCGCAAGGCTGCGCGCGAGGGCAGTGAGCAGCGCAGGCAGGTCATTCTCGATGCCGCCATGCGTATCGTGGTGCGTGACGGCGTACGCGCCGTGCGCCATCGCGCAGTGGCCGCTGAAGCCAGTGTGCCGCTGTCGGCAACCACCTATTACTTCAAGGACATTGATGATCTGCTGACCGATGCCTTCGCCCAGTATGTACAGCGCAGCGCTGACTATCTGGTGCGGCTGTGGCAGAACACCGAAGGCATTCTGCGCGAAATGATGAGCCGCAGTTCCGGTAGTCCGACCGACCGTTTTCGTCTGGCGGACGACATCGCGCGTATGGTGATGGAGCACATTCGCCATCAACTGCTGACCCGGCGTGACTATCTGATCGCCGAACAGGCGTTCTACCACGAAGCACTGATCAACCCGCGCCTGACGCCATTGGTCATGGCCCACCAGGAAATTTTGCTGCAAGGCAGTTGTCAGTTTTTCCAGGTGCTCGGTTCCCTGCAGCCCTATCAGGATGCTCAGGTGTTGACGGGGCTTATCCGTCGCATTGAGTATCAAGGCCTGCTGCATGGGCCGCAGCGTCAAGCCGACGAAGAAATGCTCTGTATCCTGACCCGGCAGATGCGTCTGGTCCTGGGGACCCCGCAGCCGCTTCGAGGGTGACTATACTGCTGCGCGAGTGCCCCGGATCGGCTGTTCAGACGGTTTGACGATCCTGCCAGTTTCGATATTTTTCCAGCGGTGGCGTGTTGTTCCTCGCCGCCAAGCAGTAGCGTGACAGCCAGCCAAGGAGTACCGGTGGACGAGTATCAACAGACTATTCGTGCTTTATCGGATCGGATCGTCGTTGCACAGACGCCGATTCGCATTCTGGATGCAGTTAAATGGGATGAGAACGTCCGCAAGGAGTTTCTGGCCGCCAAGGGCAAGGCGCTGCCTGCCGTGGACCGCGCCTATTACGAAAACCGTCCGCTGGGTTTCGACTCTTCCGCCTTGAAGCAAGAGTTTCAGAACATCGAGCGCGACGTTACGCGTCAACTGGGGCAGTTCAACCCGGTCGGGCAGATCATGCGCCGCATGTGCCGTGAGTACCGCATGGTGGTGCGTATGCTTGAGGCACGCGGTACGTCCGACTTCGGGCTGATTTCTCAGGAATTGTACGGCGCGGCATCCGACGCTTTTCATGCGGGTGATCCGACGCTGGCCGATCTTGGCTTGATGCTTTCGGATTACCTGAACAACATTGCCGGACGCGGCGACCTGAAGGACGAGCCGAAAACGCTCACCGCCAAGGACGCTGTTTCGCTGCTGCAATCGCGCCTGAACCGCGTGTTCGGTGAGGCCGAGGAGACCATCCGGGTTTTCGAATCCGACGGGATCGTCGCCGATGCAGCTGCCGGTGCCGATTACATCAAGATCCGCACCGACGCGATGTTCAACGAACGCGATGTACGCGCGCTGGAAGTGCACGAAGGGCTGGTGCACGTGGGCACCACGCTGAACGGGCAAAACCAGCCGATCTGTACGTTCTTGTCCAAAGGCCCGCCATCCTCGACGGTGACGCAGGAAGGCCTGGCGATTCTCATGGAAGTCATCGCCTTTGCATCCTATCCGAGCCGCCTGCGCAAGCTGACCAATCGCACGCGCGCCATTCACATGGCCGAGCAGGGTGCCGATTTTCTGCAGGTGTTCGAGTTTTACCAGGAGCAGGGCTTTGGCATGTCGGAGAGCTACGGCAATGCCAGTCGCGTCTTCCGCGGTTCGGTGCCCAACGGCCTGCCGTTCACCAAGGACCTGTCCTACCTGAAGGGCTTCATCATGGTCTACAACTACATTCAGCTCGCCGTGCGCAAGGGCAAGCTCGAACAGGTGCCGCTGCTGTTCTGCGGCAAGACCACGCTGGAAGATATGCGTACCCTGCGCCAACTGGTGGACGAAGGGTTGGTGGTCGCACCCAAGTACTTGCCCGAGCAGTTCCGTGACATGAACGCCCTGTCAGCCTGGATGTGCTTCTCCAACTTCCTCAACCACCTGAGCCTGGACCGTATCGAAGCGGATTACTCGAATATTTTGTAGGCAGCGATCTTTGCTGTACGCCAGCCTGTTTTTGACTCTGGCCGAAGGCCGTAGGAGCGAACTTGTTCGCGAAGGAGAGGTACATTCTCCGAAAGCTCATGACTATGCCTATCGGCCAATGCTCGCGGAACATGGGAACGAGAATCTGAGTCTCGCACCAGCTCGGCAGTGATGTGGCGATGAAAACAACAAGGAAACCTCATTTGAAACTGCTCGGCATCTTCACGCTGGTCCTTGCGCTCACCGGTTGCAGTTCGATGTTGTTCTATCCCGAGCAAGGTGTTCCGTTCACACCCGACAAGGCGCGCCTGCAGTATCAGGACGTGAACCTCACCGCTGCCGACGGTACGCGCCTGCATGGCTGGTGGCTGCCCGCCAAGGAAGGCGTGCCGGTGAAGGGTACGGTGCTGCACCTGCATGGCAACGGTGGCAACCTGTCCTGGCATCTTGGAGGCGTCTGGTGGTTACCCGAGCAGGGTTATCAGGTGTTGATGCTGGATTACCGTGGCTATGGCGAGTCGCAGGGCGAGCCAAGCCTGCCAGCGGTCTACGAGGACGTTCAGGCCGCTTTCGACTGGCTGAACACTGCACCGCAAGTGCAAGGCAAACCGCTTGTGGTGCTGGGGCAAAGCATTGGTGGGGCGCTGGCGGTGCATTACCTGTCCGAACACCCGCAGGAGCGCTCGCGGCTCAAGGCGCTGGTGCTGGACAGCGTGCCGGCCAGCTACCGCAGTGTCGCGCGAAACTCGCTGAGCAAGTCGTGGCTGACCTGGCCATTGAAAGCGCCCTTGTCCTGGCTGATCCCGGAGGCCGACAGCGCGGTCAACGGCCTGCCAAAACTGGCTGGCACACCGATGCTGATCTTTCACAGCATGGACGACACGCTGGTGCCGCTCGCCAACGGCATCGAGCTGTACAAGGCCGCGCCGCCACCGCGCGTATTGCAATTGACCCGCGGCGAACACGTACAGACGTTCGCAGACCCTCTCTGGCGTCAGGTGATGCTGCGCTACCTGGACGACCCGACGCATTTCAACGGCCTGCGCCGCCTCGCGGAAGTGCCCAACTACCCGACCCCTGCAACACCGCCAGCGCCATGAGCCGCGAGCGTAACCTCAACGGCATGATCCTCAGCGCGGTGGGTGCCGTCATCGGCACGGTGGGCTGTCTGTGGTTTTACGGCTACCTGCACTTCGCAAAGCCCGAGGATGCACTGCTGCTCGGTGAATTCACCCTGCTCAAAACCGTCCCCGGCGAGGATTACAAGGTCGCTGCCACGCCAGCCGCCGAGGTCGCGCAATGCGTTGATGGCGTACTGGTGTTGTTCGATACGTCGCGGAAAGGTCTGTCGGGCGTATTGATCGATGATCGCAGGCAGGCAGTGCGTTGCCTCGGCCAGCAAACGCCTCGGCAATAAGACAGCCGCAAAAACCCTCGCCCATGAAAAAGCCCCGCCTGTATGCGCAGGCGGGGCTTCGGTGCAGCAGCTCAGTCGCTTATTTCATCGAAGAGCGTGGTGCAACAGGCTGGTTGTCGTTGGAGATGGTGACTTCCACACGACGGTTCATGGCGCGGCCCGAGTTGCTGGAGTTGTCAGCAACCGGGTATTCCTTGCCATAACCCATGGTCACAATGCGCGCTGGGTCTACACCCATGCGTACCAGAGCCATACGCACCGAGTTGGCGCGACGCTCGGACAACGACTGGTTGTAGGAAGCCGAACCAGTGCTGTCGGTGTAGCCTTCGACAATCACTTTACGGTCCGGGTTTTCCTGCAGGAAACCAGCCAGCTTGCCAATGTCGCCCTGGGCGGTTGGCTTCAGTTCGGCCTTGTTGTAGTCGAACAGCACGTCACCGAAAGTTACCAGCGTACCGCGTTCGGTCTGCTTGGCGTTCAGGCTGTTTTTCAATGCGGCGATCTGTGCGTCACGTGCTTCCAGGCGTGCTTTTGCACGGTCGGCAGAAGCGTTTTGCAGCGCTGCTTCAGAAGTCCGCAGGGCGATGGTCTGCTTGGCCAGTTCGATACGCTGGTTGGTCAGGTACGACAGTTGGTCGACTTTCTGTACGTCGTCATCGTTGCGGAAGGCTTGTTCTGCCTTGGTCAGCCATTCGCTGGCGTCCTTGGTTTCAAGGGCGGCGACTTGGGTGGCCTGAGGATTGGTCTGCAGCGCGGTGAAGTTGCTGCGAGCCTGTTCCAGGTTAGGGTTTGGCTTGGTTGCACAGGCTGCCAGGGCAACGCTCATGGCCAGCAGAGCAGGGATCATCAATTGTTTGCGCATAATAAGGTCGTCCTTTAATCAGTTACGAATTCATGAAAACGGAAGGGTGTGCGGGGCAATCACTGCACCTGACGCAGGCCTTCTTCACGGAGTTCGTTGACGCCTTGACGAGCGTCCTGCACGGCCTTGGCAGCTTTGGCGGCCTGAGATTTACGTTCTGCTACACGAGCGTCCCACTCGGCCTGTTCAGACAGTCGGCGTGCTTCTTCGTATTTATGATCCTGCATGGCCAGATCAGCAGCTTTGAGCTTGTCCTGAGCCGACTTCATTTCCACCGCCGCGAACTCGGTACCGCCAGCGCTGACAGCGCTGTTGACGGCCGATTGCGAAACCGCGTACTGCTCGGAAGGCGGGTTACCGGCACAACCGGCCAGGATAAAGGTGCTACCGAGTGCCAGCGCAGCTAACTTGAGGCCGCGCAGGCCTTTGAATTTGGTTTTGGCAGTTAAGGTGTTCATGTTGATCAACTCCAATGTCTGACTCCAACGTGGTTATCCATGACAGTCGTTGCATCAAGTCCGGGCATCAGGTTCTACAACCGCCTACTGCCTTTCGGGCTTTCCTGTAATGGTTAAATGTTCCGACCTTCACGGTTTTTGAATAGTTCAGATAAATATCTACTGGCCGGTCAGGAATTTTCAGAAGCCTTCAGATGAATGCCAATATGTTGGTCATCATATTAAGGGGTGTGGAGCCACGATCAATGACCCTGATGGCGTTCAGGTTTTTGCTGAAGCATTTGTCCAATTGCAGGCTTTTGGTGCACTGTTGGCACAGCGGATTTGAATTCACGTACGCCCGTGCTGCCGAGCGGGTACGCAACTGAGCCCAGATAAAAAACGGGAGAGGAACGATGGCCGATATCGATGCGCGTCTGCGCGAAGACGTTCACCTGTTGGGTGAGCTGTTGGGGAATACGATTCGTGAGCAGCGAGGCGCTGAATTTCTCGACAAGATCGAGCGTATTCGCAAAGGCGCCAAAGCGGGCAGACGTGGTTCGGCGGAAGGGGCTGAACAGCTCAGTTCCAGCGTCGACGGGCTGGGTGATGACGAACTGCTGCCGGTTGCGCGTGCCTTCAACCAGTTTCTCAACCTAGCCAATATTGCCGAGCAGTATCAGCTCATGCACCGCCGCGACGATAAACAGCCGCTGCCATTCGAATCGCGAGTACTGCCCGAGCTGCTTGATCGTCTCAAAGTCGAAGGTCATTCACCGGACGCTCTGGCACGCCAGCTGAGCAAGCTGGAAATCGAGCTGGTGCTGACTGCGCACCCGACCGAGGTAGCACGTCGCACGCTGATCCAGAAATACGATGCCATCGCTGCGCAGCTCGCCGCACTGGATCATCGCGATCTCAACAGTATCGAGCGCACACAGATTACTTCGCGCCTGCAGCGGCTGATTGCCGAGGCCTGGCACACCGAAGAGATCCGGCGCATCCGACCCACCCCGGTCGATGAAGCCAAATGGGGTTTCGCGGTCATTGAACACTCGCTCTGGCACGCCATTCCAAACTACCTGCGCAAGGCTGACCATGCGCTGCATGCAGCCACCGGCCTGCATCTGCCCCTGGAAGCCGCGCCGATCCGTTTTGCTTCATGGATGGGCGGCGATCGTGACGGCAACCCGAATGTCACGGCTGCGGTCACCCGCGAAGTGCTGTTGCTGGCGCGCTGGATGGCGGCTGACCTGTATTTGCGTGACGTGGACAATCTCGCCGCAGAACTGTCGATGCAGCAGGCTAGCGACGCTCTGCGTGCCAGCGTGGGTGACAGCGCCGAGCCTTATCGAGCGGAACTCAAACGCCTGCGCGAGCGCTTGCGTGCGACGCGCAACTGGGCCAATGCCTCACTAAGCGAAACCCTGCCTGCGCCGGAAGCGGTGCTGCAAGACAACCGTGAACTGCTCGACCCGCTGATGCTGTGCTTCCAGTCGCTGCACGAATGCGGCATGGGTGTGATCGCCGACGGGCCGCTTCTGGATTGCTTGCGTCGGGCCGTCACATTCGGTCTGTTCCTGGTGCGTCTGGATGTTCGCCAGGATTCCAGCCGTCACTGCGCAGCGATGACCGAAATCACTGATTATCTGGGGCTGGGTCGCTACGAAGAGTGGGATGAGCAGACCCGTATCGACTTTCTGTTGCGTGAATTGAATAACCGCAGGCCGCTGCTGCCGAGCTACTTCAAGCCGGCAGCCGATACCGCAGAGGTGCTGGCAACCTGTCGGGAGGTGGCGGCCGCTCCGGCGGCGTCGCTGGGGTCTTATGTGATCTCGATGGCCGGTTCGGCCTCGGATGTGCTGGCCGTGCAACTGCTGCTCAAGGAATCCGGGCTGCAGCGGCCCATGCGTGTGGTACCGCTGTTCGAGACCCTGGCCGACCTGGATAACGCCGGTCCGGTGATCGAGACACTGCTCGGGCTGCCGGGCTATCGCTCGCGTCTGCACGGCCCGCAAGAGGTGATGATCGGCTATTCCGACTCGGCCAAGGATGCCGGCACGACGGCGGCGGCCTGGGCGCAGTATCGTGCCCAGGAAAGACTGGTGGAGATCTGCCGCGAGCAGCAGGTTGAATTACTGCTGTTCCACGGCCGCGGCGGTACAGTCGGTCGTGGCGGCGGTCCGGCGCACGCGGCGATTCTGTCGCAGCCGCCGGGTTCTGTGGCCGGGCGCTTCCGGACCACCGAGCAAGGGGAAATGATTCGTTTCAAATTCGGTCTGCCGGACATCGCCGAGCAGAACCTCAATCTCTATCTGGCCGCCGTGCTGGAAGCGACCCTGTTGCCGCCGCCACCTCCACAACCGGCGTGGCGGACGATGATGGACCAGATGGCCGGCGACGGGGTCAGCGCCTATCGCGCCGTGGTGCGCGAGAACCCGGAATTCGTCGAGTATTTCCGTCAGGCGACACCCGAGCAGGAACTGGGGCGTTTGCCACTTGGCAGCCGTCCGGCCAAGCGCCGCGAGGGCGGTGTAGAGAGTCTTCGTGCCATTCCGTGGATCTTCGCCTGGACGCAGACGCGTCTGATGCTGCCCGCCTGGCTGGGCTGGGAGGCTGCACTGAGCAAGGCACTGGAGCGCGGGGAAGGCGAGGTACTGGCGCAGATGCGTGAGCAGTGGCCGTTCTTCAGAACGCGCATCGACATGCTGGAAATGGTCCTCGCCAAAGCCGATGCGGACATCGCCCGACTCTATGACGAACGTCTGGTCAGCGCTGAGCTGCAACATTTGGGCGCACATTTACGCGACCTATTGTCGCAGGCGTGCAATGTGGTTCTGGGGCTGACCGGGCAGACGCAACTGCTGGCCCATAGCCCTGAAACGCTGGAATTCATCAGCCTGCGCAACACCTACCTTGACCCGTTGCATTTGCTTCAGGCAGAGCTGTTGTCGCGTTCGCGTAATCGTGAAGCCAGTCTGGACAGTCCTCTGGAACTGGCGCTGCTGGTGTCTGTAGCGGGAATTGCTGCCGGTCTGCGCAATACGGGCTGATGGATCAGGCCGATGCCATCGTCGGGCCTTTTTGGTCCGGCGATGGCCAGGGTGGGATTTGCAGGCTGGCCTGCCGTAAACCTTGATACAGGTCATGTCACTCTGAAATCAAGGCTGACAAGCCGGTACGCCTGCGGTTACTGCGACTTTCGGCGGCTTGTGCGGCCTCGGTCTGCTGTGTATCTTGATCAGCCTTTCGGCCTATTGGCCTGATTCATTTTTTAGATTGGCCCCCGAGGCGAATCCGATGATTTCACTATAAAAAATTTGAGGAGCATGACGATGCGCGTGATTCTGCTGGGAGCTCCCGGGGCCGGTAAAGGTACTCAGGCAAAATTCATCACTGAAAAGTTCGGCATCCCGCAGGTTTCGACAGGCGACATGCTGCGCGCTGCAGTCAAGGCTGAAACCGAGCTGGGCCTTAAGGCCAAAAGCGTTATGGACTCGGGCGGTCTGGTTTCCGATGATCTGATCATCGGCCTGATCAAGGACCGTCTGGCCGAGCCGGACTGCGCGAACGGCGTGCTGTTCGATGGTTTCCCGCGCACCATTCCACAGGCCGAAGCCCTGTTGAAAGCCGGTCTGGAAATCGACCATGTGCTGGAAATCGCCGTCGATGACGAAGAAATCGTCAAGCGCATGTCCGGCCGCCGGGTTCACGAAGGTTCCGGGCGCATTTACCACACCATCTTCAATCCACCGAAGGTTGAAGGTATCGATGATGTGACTGGTGAGCCGCTGCTGCAGCGCAAGGACGACGTCGAAGAGACCGTGCGTCATCGCCTGTCGGTGTACCACGCCCAGACCAAGCCGCTGGTCGAGTTCTACAGCAAGCTGGAAGCGAAGAACGGCAAGCCCAAGTGCAGCCATATTCCGGGCGTCGGTTCGGTTGAGGACATCACTGCAAAAGTACTGGAAGCTCTTAAGTAAGGCTCTCGGTCTGAACAATAAATGGCCCGCTTGCGGGCCATTTGTCATTTATACTGCTGCACTTTTTCACATTGACCACGACGGAAACACCGATGACCACCTTGCTGGCCCTGGACACCGCCACTGAAGCCTGCTCGGTCGCTTTGCTGCATGACGGCAAGGTGCTGAGCCACTACGAGGTGATTCCGCGCCTGCACGCCCAGCGGCTGCTGCCCATGATCAAAACCCTGATGGCTGAGGCGGGCATTGCCATGTCGGCGCTGGACGCCATCGCTTTCGGACGCGGGCCTGGTGCATTCACCGGTGTACGTATTGCCATCGGCGTCGTGCAAGGCTTGGCATTCGCCCTGGAACGTCCGGTACTGCCTGTTTCGAACCTCGCCGTACTGGCGCAGCGCGCCTGGCGCGAGCACGGCGTGTCGCAAGTGGCATCGGCCATCGATGCGCGCATGGACGAGGTGTACTGGGGCTGCTATCACGAGACCGCTGGCGAGATGCGTCTGTTGGGCGACGAAGCTGTGATGGCGCCCGAACTGGCCACGCTGCCTGCGCAGACCAGCGGTCAATGGTTTGGTGCCGGTACGGGCTGGGGCTACGCAGAGCGTATTCCGGTCAGCCTGGCAGGTCATGATGCAGCCATGCTGCCGCACGCGCAGGATCTGTTGACGCTGGCGACCTTTGCCTGGCACCGCGGCGAGGCCCTGCCTGCAGATGACGCTCAGCCGGTTTACCTGCGTGACAAGGTGGCTACGCCGAAGGCGCGTTGAATGAACGGGGGGCGGGGATTGCACGACAGCCTGCCGCTTTCATGAGGATGTCTTTTCGATACCCGCCAACCAGTCAGCCAGTTTTTGAAAAATATCAGTTTGCCATCTACCGTTTATCGTCTGAATGGTCTTTAATCTCATTTGGCGATAACAATTTGCAATATATGTGGTCTAGTTATCGTTAAGCAATTTGCGAACTACAAGGCAGTAACGCTAAATTGCCACTATCGACGCCGAGTACATAATCGATGCGCATAGACGGAACCTCATCACGCTCGTATCCCATCAAGCGAAAGCCGCAGAAAACGCCTTCGATCGTCGAAGGTTCTTTTGAGGAAGTCGTAGTTGATGCCGAGCTGCCGCCGCCTCCAGCGCGCGCTCGCCGTGAAACGGGTGATTCAACGATTGGCAGCACCGCCAACGTACCTGCGCGTCCGCAAGACATCATTTTCCCGCGCTCCATGAGCTCTCGTGTCGCCCATGCGCTGGCCAGTTATATGGCCACTGCCAGTTTTGTCGATTGGGACCTTGAAGTATCGGGGCTCGATCTGCACGTCTGATTGTGTCTCTTCTGCCTTACTACGTCGGTTGTCCGTCATGGAGTGAAAACGCCTGGCGAGATTCGCTGTACCCCGCAGATGCCCGCCCCAATGATTTCCTGAATCTCTACACTCAGGTATTCAACGCTGTCGAAGGCAATACCACGTTCTATGCCCGTCCCGCCGCCACCACGGTGCAGCGTTGGGCAGAAACAATGCCCGACGATTTTCGCTTCACCGCCAAATTCCATAAAGACATCAGCCACAATGGCGATCTTCGTGAGCAGGTGGGCGCCGCTGAAGAGTTTATTCGCCTGCTTGCGCCGCTGGGCGGGCGTATCGCGCCGTTCTGGCTGCAGTTGCCCGCCAGCTTCACGCCGCAGCGTCTGGCCGAGCTGGCCGGCTTTCTCGACGAGCTCAACGTGCCGCTGGCCGTGGAAGTGCGCAATATGGCGTTTTTCATGAAGGGTGACGAAGAGCGCATGCTCAATCGCCTGTTGCTGGACCGAGGCGTCGAGCGCATCTGCCTCGATTCCCGGGCATTGTTCAGCTGTGTATCGACTGACCCTGCAGTCCTGCACGCCCAATCGAAAAAGCCCAAGGTGCCGCCTCGTCCGGCTGCGCTGACCCTGTTTCCCCAAGTGCGCTTCATCGGCGGTCCGGACCTGGAGGCCAACGATCAGTTTCTGCAGCATTGGGTGGAAAAGGTTGCCGTGTGGATCGAAGAGGGGCGCACGCCGTATGTGTTCCTGCACACCCCGGACAACATCAGGGCTGCCGAGCAGGCCATGCGCTTTCATCAGCAACTGATGGCGCGATTGCCTGGCTTGCCGGCATTGTTCGAACTGGACCGCGGGCCTCAGGTGGAACAGTTGGGCTTGCTCTGAGGTCTTCCAGGTGTGGGCTGATGAAGTCCGACCTTGTGGAGAGCCCGCTTATGGATTCGCAACTGCGCTGTTTTGCCCCTGTTTGTAAACGCTTCATCCGATTCGCATCTGTTGCCCAGTCCAAGGGTTGAGCATGCGCGTGCTGCTGGTATTCCTGCTGCTCTGCGCAATGGCTGCGTTCGCGGTCTGGCGTGGCTGGGTCGATGTCCCCGAGCGCTGGAACCCATGGGCACCGCTGGATGTGCGGGCCGAGCCCAACTTTCTGACGTCTTACAAGCTGTCGCGACTGCGCAACGATCCCGCACTGTGCGATCAGGTACTGAGTTCGTCGGGGTTGCGTTTCAGTCGCCAGGCCGACAGTGATCCTTCTGCTCGTTGCCCTCTGCAAAATACTCTGCGTATTCAGGGGGGCGACGTGGCGCTGAGCAGTAGCTTTCTGGCCAGTTGCCCGTTGGCGGTCGCCTATGCGCTGTT
The DNA here is from genome assembly GCF_017832255.1 of Pseudomonas sp. PvP028. NCBI lineage: Bacteria > Pseudomonadati > Pseudomonadota > Gammaproteobacteria > Pseudomonadales > Pseudomonadaceae > Pseudomonas > Pseudomonas sp. PvP028. The sequence continues at coordinate 5,869,273 of NZ_JAFIBL010000001.1, read as the reverse complement.
TGATATCCACACATTGCAACCTGCGGCTCAGGCCGTTTTCGGCCAGCGGGTAGCGCGGATCGATCACTTGGGCAGCTTTGCCTGCCGCAACATCTACAACCGCGCCAATGCTCGGCTCAGCCAGCACGCCACGGCCAATGCGCTGGACATGGCAGGTTTTCGCCTGGCAGACGGTCAGCGCATCGGTGTTCTCAAGGATTGGGGCGATGAGGGGGACAAGGGGCGTTTTCTAAGGCTGTTACGTGACGGTGCCTGCAAAAACTTCAGTACGGTGCTCGGGCCGGATTACAACGCGGCGCATCGCGATCATTTTCACGTCGACATGGGGCGCTGGTCGGTGTGTAAGTAAGCGTTCGGGGCTTAGGCCGCCATCCGCAGGTTCTGCAGGATCAGCGGACGTGCCCAGCCGTTCTCGTAGTCGAACTGACGCTGTTGGGCGGCAATGGTCTGCTCATCCAGCGGCTGGGCAGGCTTGTCGGCCAGTTCCCATTCGAATTCGGCAATCGGCAGATGCAGCGGGCGTGGCTGCGGGCCAGGGCCTGGTTTGACGCTATCGTCATAAGGGTTCAGAACGGTAGGGCGTACCCAATGGCTCTCGAATTCCAGATGGCGTTGCTGTTCGATCATTTCAGCCATGCTGAACGGCTCGGCAGGCGGAGGCAGCAGATCAAGGTCGAATTCGGCAATCGGCAGGAACAGCGGCTCTGGAGGCTTGACCTCGGTGTCGGTGACCGGGCAGGTACGTTGCTCGACGATCTTGCTCAGGGTTTTTGCACCAGCGACCGGTTCGCCCGTCTCTACATCCACCTCAACAGCCGTCGGATGCACGGGTACTGAAGGGCTTTCACTGACCTGATCCGCCATCGCCCGGGCAAATGCATCCGACCACAGCTGCGTCACAGCACCCAGTGTGCGGCTGTTGCGTACGCTAAAGTCGCCTGAGTGCGACAAATAGCCGATGGATGATTGAACAATCTCTGACATAGCGATCAGTACTGGCCTTGGGTCTGGCAAAATGCCGGATACTTGGTTATCGGCAGATTTTGCCGATCATTAACAATTTTTGAGTGTGTAAGCGCAATGATTGATCAGCAAGCAGGCAGTCGTATCCGGGTCGAAGCCCTGGCCGTTGGCGAACAGGAGCAGGCGGCGCAGTGGGCGCAGCGCCTAGGCCTGCCGTTGAGCGATGCGTGCGCTGATTTTGCGCTGCAATTGACTGACCACGGGCTGCAATTGCAGCAGTTGGGCGATGATGCACCGGGCGCCGTACGTGTCGATTTTGTCGAGGGCGCGGTGGCTCACCGGCGGCTATTCGGCGGCGGGACCGGGCAGATGATTGCCAAGGCGGTCGGTATTCAGCCGGGCATTCGCCCCAGCGTGCTGGACGCAACGGCAGGTCTTGGCAAGGATGCGTTCGTGCTGGCAAGTCTGGGCTGCGACATGAGCCTGATCGAGCGTCAGCCGATTATCGCTGCATTGCTGGAAGATGGTCTGGCCCGTGGGCGCGGTGATCGTGACGTCGGCTCCATCATTGCCCGGATGCGCCTGTTGACCGGCAACTCGATCGACATCATCCGCGCCTGGACAGGGGAGCCGCCCCAGGTGATCTACCTGGACCCTATGTTCCCGCACCGGGAAAAGACCGCGCTGGTGAAAAAGGAGATGCGTCTGTTCCGGCCGCTGGTCGGTGATGACATGGACGCGCCTGCGTTGCTGGAAGCCGCACTGGCGCTTGCCACCCACCGCGTGGTGGTCAAACGCCCGCGCAAGGCCCCCTGCATCGACGGCGTCAAGCCGGGCTATGCGCTGGACGGCAAATCCAGCCGCTACGACATCTACCCGAAGAAGGCTTTGAAGCCCAAGGCAGCCACAGACGAGAGCGGTGCATAGCGCCTATCGTCGACAGCCCGAGTCAAACGCAGATGCGCCTGTGAATACAGGCGCAAACACCGCACTCAAAGCGCGCCAAAGACCTTCTTCGCCAGGCCCGTAGCTGCAGCAGCAGGGTTGGCGCGAATGCTTTCTTCCTGTTTGGCGATCATTTCGAACAGCCCGTTCAGCGCCTGTTCGGTCACGTAGCCTTCAAGATTTGCACTTTTGCTGTCAAGCGCGCCAAGCGCCGCCGCCTTGCCGGCAAAGGCGTTGTACTTCTGCGCCAGACCGACCTGATCGGTGGACTTCTTGACGATAGGCAGGAACTTGGCGCGTATCTGCTCGCGGCTGGTGCTGCTCAGGTACTGGGTGGCCGAGTCCTTGCCGCCGCTGAGAATGGCCTTGGCGTCGGTTACGCTCATCTTTTTCACTGCATCTACAAGCAGTGCCTGAGCTTGAGGCACGGCGGCTTCGGCGGCCTGGTTCATGCTGGTTTCCAGCTGATCGACTTGAGCGCCCATGCCGAGCATTTTCATCTTTTTCGCGATCTGGCCGAGTTTGCCCGGCAGCTCGATACGCACCTCTTCATTTTTGCTGAAACCGCCGGGAACGCCGAGTTGTTTGACGGCGACCTGTGCGCCTTGAGTCAAGGCATCCTTGAGCCCACCGGTCGCGTCTGATTGCGAGAGGTCGCCCAGCGATAGAGCGAAGACGTTGGCCGACAGCAGAAGGCCTGCGCACAGGCCGGCCAGGGTGAACGAAAAACGAGGCATGAGAGCGTCCTTGTTGAAGTGGGTTCTGACCTGAACCCGGATCGATAATGGTGCGGTGCGTGATCAAGCGTATCAGGAAGTCGCGACAGGCACTTGCACCTGTGAGCGATGGACGTCAATCGATGTCGAGGGGGAGGAAGCCTTGTGAAACGACAACGGCGCGCCGAGGCGCATCGTTGAAGGGAGCAATCAGCGCTGAACGGATCAGCCGGCTGCTTGAATGACCTTGATCAGCAGGCCTTTCTGGTCTTCGTTGGTCAGCTCGACCGAGTGAACGGTATCGTTGATCCATACCAGAGTGCCGTTGTGTTCGATTCGTGCCGACAGGGAGTAGCTGTGGCCCTGCACGGGGTAGCGATCTGCGGCATAGCCCAGTTCAAACGGCAGCGGCACCTGGTGAGTAATCTCTGTTTCGCTGACATCAATCACATGGGCCGGTGCGTCAGCAAGGCTGATGTCATTCAGCGCAACAATCAGCTTGCAGCCAGTTGGCAACGCGATGCGTGGCAGGTAATAAACTTCACCCTGAAGGCGTACTAGGGGTTCGCTGGACATTTCAATTTCCTTATTTGATAAGTACCAGTCATTGGTACAGACCAAACCCTAGCAGGGGCCAGAGAGCAGAAAACAGCTGTCTAAAGATCCCTGCCAGGTTACGGAAAAGCCCTACGTTTTCTCTTGATCGCTTCCCACATCCTGCTCCTCTTCATTGCTGTGCAAGGCCACTTGCCGTATCGAAAGACGGATTTCGGCAGGCAATACTCGCTTGGCCGCACCTTCCGCCAGTTCTCCCAGCATCGGGTGATAGCTCAGCTTGCCGGCACTGTCCTTGCGCAGCACACCCAGGTCCAGCAGGGTCTGGATGAAGTGCCGGAACAGGCTCTTGTCGAAGAACTCCGGCGCATTGAGGCCATGCAGAATCGACAGGCGCTGAGCCATGACCGTGCACAGGTCCTCGAGCTGCTCGGGGCTCAGCGTGTTCTGCCCGCTGTTGAGCAACAAGGCAATCGCCATGTAGAAGCGCTGCAGCGTCTGAGCGATGGCGCGGGACAACAGCGTAAGCAAGACGAACTCGCGCGAGCTGGGCTCCGGGCGCACGTAGGCGTCCTTTTTGAAGCGCAACAGGCCTTGTTCCACGAACGCAGCCAGCCATTGATCGACCACTTCATCCAGCTCGTTCAGCGGCCAGCGAATGAACAGTTCCGATTGCAGGAATGGGTACAGCGCACGTGTGTAGCGCAGGATCTGTTCGCGGGTCATGCGCGACGAGCTCTGGAAAAAGCTCGCCAGCAGCGAGGGCAGGGCGAAGATGTGCAGGACGTTGTTGCGGTAGTAGGTCATCAACACCGCATTCTGTTCGTTCAGGTACAGAATTTTGCCCAGCGCGTCTTTTTGTTCGGCGAGCAGGTCCATGCCTTTGACATGCTCGATCAGCGAACGGCCATCACCTTCCGGCAGTGTCGTGTGCGGGGAGTACGGAACGGCGCGTAGCAAGGTCAGGTAAAGGTCGAGAACCCGCTCCATGGCCTGATCGTCCAGCGCCAGTCTTTGCGTCGACAATAACGCCACGGCAACCAGGTTCATCGGGTTGACGGCGGCGGCTTCGTTCAGATGCTGGGCCACACGCTCACCCAGGCGGTGCGTGGTCTCGCTCAGCCATTCGGGGCGAAATTGCGGGTCCAGCTGCTGTTCGCGCCAGTCCGGTTGTTCGCCATCGAGAAACTCGGCCAGTTTGATCGGCGCACCGAAGTTCACCGAGACCTGACCGAAACGCTGCTTCAGCGCGCCGATGACTTTGAAGATATCGAAGATCGACTCTTTCTTCTTGGTTGCGCCGCGCAGTTCGCCCAGGTAAGTACGGCCTTCCAGAACACGCTCGTAGCCGATGTACACCGGGATAAAGACGATGGGCATCCGCGAGTTGCGCAGGAAGCTGCGCAGGGTGATGGCGAGCATGCCGGTTTTCGGTTGTAGCATGCGCCCGGTGCGTGAACGGCCGCCTTCGACAAAGTATTCGACCGGAAAGCCCTTGATGAACAGCGTGTGCAGGTACTCGGTGAACACCGCCGTATATAGCGGGTTACCCTTGAACGTGCGGCGCATGAAAAATGCCCCACCACGTCGCAGCAGGCCGCCGACCACAGGCATATTCAGGTTGATGCCGGCGGCGATGTGCGGCGGCGTGAGGCCGTTGCGAAATAGCAGGTAAGACAGCAGCAGATAATCGATATGGCTTCGGTGGCAAGGCACATAAATGACCTCATGTCCCGGTGCGACTTCCTGAACGCCTTCGATGTGGCTGACCTTGATGCCGTCGTAGATCTTGTTCCAGAACCAACTGAGCACCACCTCCATGAAACGGATCACCGAATAGGTGTAGTCCGAGGCGATCTCGTTGCCGTAGCTCAGCGCCCGTTCCCGGGCCTTTTCCTGGGTGATGTGTTCACGCTCGGCCTCTTCAATGATCGCCTGCTTGACCAGCGGTTCGTCCAGCAGACCTTTGACCACCGTGCGCCGGTGCGACACGTCCGGGCCGATCACGGCGCTTTTCAGGTTGCGAAAGTGCACGCGCAGCAGACGTTGGGTCATGCGCAGCGTCAGCTCGTAACCTTTGTTTTCACCCACCAGTTCGCGCATGTGAATGGGCGCGGAAAACTGCACGCGGGTCTTGCGGCCCAGAATCAGAATGCTGACCAGACGGCGCAACCGGCCGGTCACCGCCCAGCTGTCGGCAAACAGCAGCTTCCAGGCACTGGATTCGCGGTCAGGTGACTGGCCCCAGAACACGCTGACCGGGATGATCTGCGCGTCTTCGCCGGGGTTCTGGCTGACGGCTGCGACCACACGCTCCAGCGTCGGGGGCGCACCACGCTTGTCCTGGCGACCGAGCCAGTCGGGGGAGGGGGTCAGGTAAAAGAATGCGGCGGGCTCGATCAGGTTGCCAACCGCTACCGACAGAACCGGACGAGGTAGACCGGCTTTACGGCATTCTGTATCGATCACTGCCAAATCGCTGATTGAAGGCGATTGCAGTGCATAGAACACCGGGCGACTGCGGTCCAGATTCAGCGTAAAAGACGATTGATTGATGGTTTCCGAGCGAACCCAGAGATACAACAACCGGCGCAGGGTGCCGAACACAAGACGACGGAATGGAGAGCGGGTCATACGGCTTCTGCTGAGTGAGGGGCGGGCGGCTGCCCTGGATGGGCGCCAGTGTGACGTATCCCGAAGCGATCGGCAAAAGCGCCGGTGTGCCCGCTGAACGGATCAAGTCCGAATGACCGCTTGCCGAGCCATGCTCACCTGACGACGGCACGTATCAGGAACGTCGCGTCAGGAACGTCGCGGCGAAAAGTCTTACGCGGTTCGCCAGGTAATCTCTTCCTCACCGTCGGCACTGACGCGTATCCAGCGGTCAGCAGTTTCGTCGCTTTCTTCTTCAACCCAGGTGCCCGGGGCGCAACGTACTTCGACGTTCAAGGCCTTGAATGCGGCGCGTGCGCAGGCGATGTCGTCTTCCCACGGGGTCTGATCGCTGTCCAGATGCAGGCTGTTCCATTTGCCGACTGCTCTGGGCAACCAGGTCACGGCTACAGTGCCCGCTGTGCATTTCCAGGTCTGGCCTTTCTGCTTCCAGTCGCTGCAGGAGCCCAGCGCGTCGCCGAGCCACTGGGCGATTGCCTTGTGATCGACGTCTTCGTCTTTCAGGTAAATCTCGATATCGGGTTGGCGCATGGGGGCCTCTGTTGAATGCTTATTGCAGTACGAAATAATCGTAGCGCATGGAAACGGTGACCTTGAAAGGTCCTGGTTGCTCGATGACCGCTGCCCGACGTTCGGCGCTGGCGCGCCAGCCGTGAGGTGTCATGGCCAGCAGATCGGCGCGGGACTGGCCGTCGATCAGCTTCAGCGTATAGCGCAGGGTTTCGCTGTGTTGCAGCTGCATGCCTTGCGGCACCAGCGACAGGTGCTTGTCGTCGGCGTAATCGCGCACTTCATCATAGAGCCTCTGACGCAGTTCCATCAGATGCTCATTGGTCGGGCCGACCCGCATCAGTCCGCCGCCCGGGGTCAGCAAGCGCTTGGCTTCCTGCCAGTCCAGCGGGCTGAACACACTGGCCAGAAACTGGCAACTGGCATCCGGAAGTGGCACACGTGCCATGCTGGCGACCATCCAGGTCAGCGTCGGGTCACGACGGCAGGCGCGCTTGACCGCTTCGCGGGAGATGTCCAGCGCATAGCCATCGGCATGGGGCAAGGCTTCGGCAATCTGCGCGGTGTAATAACCTTCGCCACAGCCGATGTCCAGCCAGCGCGCCGGGGATCGCTCGGCGGCCAGTTCAGCCAGACGCCGGGCTACCGGAGCGTAGTGCCCGGCATTGAGAAAGTCGCGTCGCGCCTCGACCATGGCCTGATTGTCGCCAGGGTCGCGGCTGTTCTTGTGCTGCACCGGCAACAGGTTCAGATAGCCCTGACGGGCTCGGTCGAAACGGTGATTGGCCGGGCACACCACGCCGTTGTCGGCAGTGCTGAGCGGCGCTGAGCAGATCGGGCAGGTCAGCATCAGGCGAGCAACTTGACCAGAGTCTGGTAGTAGATCTCGGTCAGCACATCGAGGTCGCTGGCCAGAATACGTTCGTTGACCTGATGGATCGTTGCGTTGACCGGCCCCAGTTCGACCACTTGGGTGCCGAGGGTGGCGATGAAACGACCATCGGAGGTTCCGCCGCTGGTCGAGGCTTTAGTCTCACGGCCCGTTACGCTTTTGATGCTGGAGGACACGGCGTCCAGCAACGCGCCCGGCTCGGTGAGGAACGGCAGGCCGGACAATGCCCAGTCCACGTGCCAGTCGAGTTCATGCCTGTCGAGGATATCGGCCACGCGCTGTTGCAGGCCTTCGACGGTCGACTCGGTGGAAAAACGGAAGTTGAAGACCGCCACCAGATCGCCGGGGATGACGTTGGTGGCGCCGGTTCCGGCGTTCAGGTTGGAGATCTGGAAGCTGGTCGGCGGGAAGAAATCGTTGCCGTGGTCCCAGTGCTCGGCGGCCAGTTCGGCCAAGGCCGGAGCGGCCAGGTGAATCGGGTTCTTCGCCAGATGCGGGTAAGCCACATGGCCCTGCTTGCCGCGCACCGTCAGCGTGGCCCCCAGCGAACCGCGCCGACCGTTCTTGACCACATCGCCGACCAGCGTGGTGCTCGACGGTTCGCCGACGATGCACCAGTCCAGACGTTCCTTGCGTGCTGCGAGGCGCTCGACCACGGCTTTGGTGCCGTGATGCGCCGGGCCTTCTTCGTCGCTGGTGATCAGGAATGCCACCGAGCCCTTGTGATCAGGGTGATCGGCGACAAAGCGTTCGGCCGCCACCAGCATGGCCGCCAGACTGCCTTTCATGTCTGCCGCGCCACGCCCGCAAAGCATGCCGTGCTCGTCGATCAACGCATCGAACGGGTCGTTCTGCCAATTCTGCAGCGGCCCGGTCGGAACCACGTCGGTATGACCGGCGAAACACAGTACCGGGCCGTCGGTGGTGCCGTGGGTGGCCCAGAAGTTGTCGACGTCTTCGATGCGCATCGGCTCCAGCTTGAAGCCGGCATCGCCCAGGCGCTGCATCATCACGGTCTGGCAATCGGCATCGACCGGCGTCACTGACGGACGGCGGATCAGATCGCAGGCGAGTTGGAGGGTGGGCGAGAGGTCGGCTGGGGCCGTCATGTACAGAACTCCGGTAGCAAGACTTTGGGCGCGAAAAGGCGGATATCTTAAAGCAAAACGACGACCTGAGGCCGTCGTTTATTGTGCGCTGTGGATAGGTCAGGTTGTGGATGGGGCGGGGCGGGTTGCGCGTGCCGACAGGACGGCCATGGTTATGGCTGCCAGATAAGGGATAGATTGTGCGAACAGCATGGTTATCCAGAAACCGGAATTCGTATCGATGGATGCCCTGCCTGTGAGCAAAAGCACAATCGCGATCCAGGAGATCGCCAAGGTAGACAGTTCTTCCCTTACATCGAGCAGGTTTTGTCCGATCCGGTTTGCAGAGGTATGTTTGGGCGTTATGTAGAAAGGCATTGCCGAGGTGAAAAGCCCCGCCAGCACTGCCTTGCCCAAGGTCGGATAAAGCGCCATGCCGGCCAGTATCGCCGCCAGTGCCTCTTTGGTGTGTGTGCTGACCAACTGCCGGTAGAGCACAATCATCTTTAACGAGCGCAGGGCAAACATCAGTATCAACGACGTGGAAAATATCCATGGCAGCGGCCCGAAAGTCTCGGGCTTAAGGATCATTGCCATCGACCAGGCCAACGCAGCCAGCGTTAACAGATAATTCATTCCTTCTGCCACCCACGGCATCCACCCCGCGATGAAATGGTAGCGTTGCATCGCGCTCAGGGACGGGCAGTTTCCTGCAATCAGGCTTCCGGCGTGTCGCTTGACGATCTGCATAGCTCCATATGCCCAGCGATATCGTTGTTTCTTGAAGTCCATGAACGTATCGGGAGTCAGCCCTTTGCCATAGCTGATAGCGGCGTAACCAGTGGAGAAACCACTTTCCAGCATACGCAGGCCAAGTTCGGCGTCTTCGCATATGCACCATTCCGCCCAGCCCAGTCGGTCCAGTGCTGATCGGCGGATCAGTGTCATGGTGCCGTGCTGGATAATTGCATCGTGATCGTTACGGATCACCATGCCGATGTTAAAAAAACCTTGGTACTCGGCCTGACAGCAACACTTGAACAGGCTTTCGTGACCGTCTCGATAATCCTGCGGCGATTGAATGACTGCAACCTTCGGGTCCGCGAAGTGGGGCACCATATGTTTGAGCCACTGTCGATGGACGCAGTAATCAGCGTCGATGACTGCCACTACTTCTGCGTCTTCAGCGGTATGTCTCAGGAGATAGTTGAGTGCACCCGCTTTGAATCCGGGAAGTGGACTGACATGAAAAAACTGGAACCGAGGGCCGAGCTGCTGACAGTATCGCTCGATAGGCTTCCAGATGGCCGGGTCCTGAGTATTGTTGTCGATGACCAGCACCTCGAAGTCCGGGTAGTCCAGCTTTTGCAACGAGTCAAGAGTCCGTTTCACCATATCCGGAGGTTCGTTGCAGCACGGAACATGCAGGGAAACTTTCGGGGCGGGACCAACAGGACGATGGACGGGGCGGAAAGACCGTGGGGTGTCCGGTCCCCAGCAGGCTTCGAGGAATTCGTGCGTTTCGATACCCATGTAAGTCAGCACGCTGGCAGCCCAGATAAAGGCGACAGGCAGCGCGAGCCAGGCGGGCAGTGGCTGTGAGTAGTGCATGCCGAACCCTGACAATACGCAATAAGCCAGCACGATTATCAAGGCGCCTGTAGGCCAAGACTCCGGTTTAAGGCGGGTGATAAGCCTGAGTATTTCCGAGAGCATGTTGACCGGCATTTTTACCGGGCCGTTGATGTGCAGTTTTAATCTGCGCTTTGCATCGAACAAACCCCAATTAGGCCCGGGCAGACCTTCTTCAGTCTTCCAGTGCTGATCGAAGGCTTCTATAACGAAATAGTCATGGCCGTGCTGATCCAGTAATGGAATCTGGTTGCGCAGGTATATCGAGTGCTCTGCGTCAGAGGTCGTCATCCGCCTCTTGGCGATGGCCTTGCTCGGCCAGCCAATCTCGGAAAGTATGAGGGGGGTGTCGGGGAATCTCGTTCTCAGTTCGTTCGCGTGTGCCAGAGTGATCGCGGTCGCGTCCAGCGCTGAAACGCCTTCCCAGAAAGGCAAAATATGGGCGGCAATGAAGTCGACATGCCTGACGAGTTCCGGCGTCTCGTACCATTGTGTCCATATCTCGGAGGTCGAAACAGGCACATTGACGGCGCGTCGTGCGGTCTGCAGATAGAGAATAAGCAGGTCGATGGGAACATCATCACGAAACAGGACTTCATTTCCCAAGACCAGGCGTTGCACGCTGGAGTAACGGTTGGCGAGTTCGATCCCTGCATTTATTTCCTCGATATTGTGCGTTTCATCCTCTGTTATCCACACGCCAAGCGTGACATTCATGCCCAGTGCTTCGGCGAGTTCGGGGATATGCATCAATGTCCCTTCCACCGAGTAAGTTCTTATATTCCGTGTCATGCTTCGAAGTAGCAGCAGGTCTTCTCTTATCTGATCACGCGTCGGAAAAATCTGTTTGTAGGGGCTTTGGCCCGGTCGAAAAGGGGCGTAGGCCACGCCAGAGATCATTGCAGGCCAGTTGGGCGGATAGTTGAACCTGGTTTTGAACAGGTTTTTCAGCCACGTGCCTGCCTTGTTTGAATATTCATCCATGTCGGAAACGTGCTCCATGCTTGTTGCGCTGGTGCCGCGAGTTCCCTTCGCGTTGGTTAACCTTAGTCGCCTTCGTTCATTGCCGTTTGCAATGCTTAGACTCTTTTCCTCGGGCGTTTCCAAAAACGGAATGGCATTTAAGCAGTCAGCGTTGATCGCGTTCTAACATCATTATTTTTTACTTCCCTTGAATCTCTGGGTCAGATCGTCAACGGATAAGGACCTTGCCTGCCGGGAACAAGTCAGGTGTCTTGTCGTCGACAAACCCCTATAATGCGCGCCGGTTTTTGAGGTATTGGTCATGAGCGCAGAAGATCCACGTTTCGCTGGCATCGCCCGTCTTTATGGCGTCGAGGGGCTGGCACGCCTGCGCGCGGCTCATGTGGCCGTGGTCGGTATCGGCGGCGTGGGCTCCTGGGCTGCGGAAGCAGTGGCGCGCAGTGGCGTGGGTGAGATTTCGCTGTTCGACATGGACGATGTCTGTGTCAGTAACAGCAACCGCCAGTTGCATGCACTGGACAGCACGGTCGGTCGGCCGAAGGTCGAGGTAATGGCTGAGCGTATCCGCGCGATCAACCCCGATTGCATCGTGCACGCGGTGTCTGATTTCGTGACCCGCGACACCATGGCCGAGTGCATTACCCCGGACATGGACTTCGTGATCGACTGTATCGACAGCGTCAACGCCAAGGCTGCGCTGATTTCCTGGTGCAAGCGGCGCAAGATTCAGATGGTCACCACCGGCGGGGCGGGCGGGCAGATCGATCCGACCCTGATTCAGATCGCCGACTTGAACCGCACCTTCAATGACCCGCTGGCCTCCAAGGTGCGTTCGACCCTGCGTCGGGATTATGGCTTTTCACGCACGCCTAACCGTCACTACAGCGTGCCTTGCGTGTTTTCTACTGAACAACTGCGCTACCCCAAGCCGGATGGCAGCATTTGTCTGGAAAAGAAATTCGTCGGCGAGGGCGTAAAGCTCGATTGCGCCGGTGGTTTCGGTGCAGTGATGATGGTGACCGCAACCTTTGGCATGGTTGCCGCCACCCGTGCGGTGGACAAACTGGTGGCGGGCACGCGACGGCCTTCGGAGCGGGTCAAGCCAGCGGCTGCGACGCCCGATCAGGCTTGAGTCAGCTGGCGCATCTTCTGCAGTACGGCATTCAGGCCGTTGCTGCGCGAGGGTGAGAGCTGGCGGGCGAGGCCCAACTGATGGAACCAGTCAGGTAAATCCACGGCTGCCAGCTCCCGTTCCGACAGGCCGTTGACACGCGCCAGCAGCAGCGCCACCAGGCCGCGAATCAGTCGCGCGTCGCTGCCAGCCCGAAACAGCCAGGCGTCGTCGCTGACTTCGCCGGTCAGCCAGACCTTGCTTTCACAACCGTGTACCAGATTGTCGTCGGTCCTTTCTTCGTCACTCAGCGGCGCAAGTTGATCACCCCATTGCATCAGCAGGCGTGCGCGCTGTTCCCAGCCTTGCGGCCGGGAAAAGCTGTCGAGTGCAGTTTGCGCCAGCGGGGGCAGGCTCATCGAAGCAGCTCCAGTGCCTGATCCAGTGCGCTGAAGAACTGCAGCAGATCGTCCGAATCGTTGTACAGCGCCAGTGACACGCGAATCGCGCCGGGCAGGCCAAGGGTCTTGAACAGCGGCATCGCGCAGTGATGGCCGGCGCGTACGGCAATGCCCTGCTCGGTCAGCAGGTGGGCCACATCAGCATTGTGAACGCCATTGACGACGAAGCTGACCAGTGCCAGATCCGGCGAGCCCAGAACTTGAATGCCGTCCCGCTGCTGCAGGCCCTCGAGCAGGCGACGGTGCAGTCTGGCTTCATGTTCTGCAACCGCCTGATGGTCGAGACTGTCCAGGTAACTCAGGGTAGCGCCCAGACCGATCACACTGGCAATGGGCGGGGTGCCCGCCTCGAAACCCAGTGGTGCCGGACGAAATTTCGCGTGCTGATAATCGGCTGTCAGCACCATCTCGCCGCCGAACTGCCAATGCGCGAGGCTGGGCAGCGCCTCGTTGCGTCCGTAGAGCACGCCGAGTCCTTCCGGGCCATACAGTTTGTGGCTGGAAAACACATAAAAATCGCAGCCCAGCGCCTGCACATCATGGCGTCCGTGCACCACGCCCTGCGAGCCGTCCACGACGGTGAGTGCGCCTTGGCTCTTGGCCAGGGCGATGAGGCGGGCAAGGGGTTGCCAGGTGCCGAGCACGTTGGAGAGCTGGGTGACTGCGAGCAGGCGTGTGCGCGGTCCGATCAGGCTGGCTGCCGCGTCGCAGTCGATCACGCCGTCGATGTCCAGCGGCAGAACCACCAGTTTCAGGCCCCGACGCTGAGCCAGTTGCTGCCATGGCAGCAGATTGGCGTGATGTTCCAGCGCGCTGATGGCGATCTCGTCGCCCGCCGCGAATTCATGTTCCAGCCCGTAGGCCAGCAGGTTCAGCGCAGACGTTGCGCCGTGGGTGAAGATGATCTGGCCGTTCTCGCCGGCATTCAGCCAGCGGGCGACCTTGCCACGGCTGGCCTCGAACGCTTGAGTGGCGTGTGCGCCGGGCAGATGCTGGGCGCGATGCACATTGGCGGCACCGTTGGCGTAGTAATGAGTCAGGGCGTCGAGGAGTGCCTGAGGCTTTTGCGTCGTGGCGGCGTTGTCCAGATAGGTCTGGCCTTGCCGTTGCAGCGCAGCGATGGCGGGGAAGTCGCCGCGCCAGGGAGAGAAGAGGGGCATTGTTCGTCCAGCGTGTGGAGGCGGGTTCAAAGTCGTCAGCCTTGAACCCGCACACAGCATCAGTTATGAGCGTGCAGTGCTTCGTTCAACTCGACGGCCGACTTGTGGGTTTTGCATTCCACTGCGCCGGTCTGAGAGTTGCGACGGAACAGCAGGTCGGTCTGACCCGCCAGCTCGCGGGCCTTGACGATCTTGACCAGCTCATTGTTTTCGTCGAGCAGCGCGACCTTGGTACCCGCGGTCACGTACAGGCCCGACTCCACGGTGTTGCGATCACCCAGCGGGATGCCAATGCCGGCGTTGGCGCCGATCAGGCAGCCTTCACCGACCTTGATGATGATGTTGCCACCGCCGGACAGCGTACCCATGGTCGAGCAGCCGCCGCCCAGATCCGAGCCCTTGCCGACGAATACGCCAGCGGAAACGCGGCCTTCGATCATGCCCGGGCCTTCGGTACCGCCATTGAAGTTGACGAAGCCTTCGTGCATGACGGTCGTGCCTTCACCGATATAGGCGCCCAGACGCACGCGAGCGCTGTCAGCGATACGAACGCCGCTCGGCACAACGTAATCGGTCATCTTCGGGAATTTGTCGACCGAGAATACTTCCAGCAGCTCGCCCTTGAGGCGTGCTTCGAGCTGACGCTCGGCCAGTTCGACCAGGTCGACCGCGCCCTGGCTGGTCCAGGCCACGTTTGGCAGCAGAGGGAAGATACCTGCCAGGTTAAGACCGTGCGGCTTGACCAGGCGGTGTGAAAGCAGATGCAGCTTGAGGTACGCCTCGGGAGTCGACGTCAGTGTGGCGTCTTCAGCCAGCAGGGTCGCGACCAGCGGCTTCTGGCTTTCGGCCAGACGAGTCAGCAGTGCGGCTTGAGTCGCGTCCACGGATTTGGCCGCTTCGGCCAGCTTGTAGGCCAGGTCGACATTGAAGGTGATTGCCTGGTTGCCGCCGGTGTAACCCAGAACCGGTGCGATAGCCGCGACCAGTTCCGCAGAAGGATTGATCAGAGGCTGAGCATAAAATACTTCAAGCCATGCGCCTTGACGATTTTGGGTGCCGACGCCGAAGGCCAGGCTGAACAGGGTGGTGGACATGTAAATACCTCGTGGCTTTATCAAGGGGCTTTCAGTAGCGCTCTGGCTTACTGTAAAGCCGCTGCATACAGGTCAGGCTTGAAGCCGATCAGGGTTTTATCGCCCAGATCAAGCACTGGACGCTTGATCATGGACGGCTGCGCGAGCATCAGTTCTATGGCTTTCGCCTGGTCGAGATCGGCCTTTTGTCCGTCTTCGAGCTTGCGAAAGGTCGTGCCTGCGCGGTTCAGCACAACCTGCCATCCGTGTTCATTGCACCACTGCTCGAGGTGCTCGCGGTCGATGCCCTGGGTCTTGTAGTCGTGAAATTCGTAGCTCGCCGAATGCTCGTCGAGCCAGGTACGAGCCTTCTTCATCGTGTCGCAGGCTTTGATGCCAAATAGAGTGTAAGTCATTGTTTAAGGTGGGGTGGCTGATCTTGCTCGATACTCCCCACGTCCTCTCCTCGCAATTTAGCCGGCTATTATGCCACGTCAGTCCGTTCAGTGTCGTGACAGCGCCAGTACGGTGGCTGAACGAAAATTAGATAATAAGGCTAACCATCATTAAGAAAACTTCACCCGCTCACGCTTGAGTCGCTGGCTGCTGCGCGCAATTATTACCCGTCATTTGAAGTTTGGGTGCGTTATGTCTGAGCAAGAGAAGAAGCGTCAGGAAGCGCTTGTACGGCAACGTTATTACAGGGAGCGTCAGCGTGCCGAGGGATTCAAGCAGAGTACCCTCTGGATTCACGGTGAAGCTGAAGCCCAGGGCCGCCTGGCTGCCCGCGAAGGAAAGCCGTTGTTGCCCATGCAGTCCCATGATCCGGTCAGTTGGGCGGTCGGCTGGGTGGCGGAAAAGCTGCGAACCCGAGAGTAATCAGCACTTTTTTCGGGCGGTCACGCCACACGTTGGAAACGTATGGCGCTGTTGATTGCCGCATGATCAGCACGTGCCCGGACGCTTTCCGTCAGTGCGTTTCAAATTTCGAGTTGCCACGGTCCGCATAGATAGCGCCCATCACGGCGATGTCATTGCTGCTGAGCGTCTTGCCCACATTGATGATCTCGAAGTCACCGAGGGTCAGGCCGTTGGGGATATCGAAATGCATGATCGAGTCACGGTCGTAAGCCGAGTGGTGGAAGTCGGCGGCCTCGTACCTGTCGAAAAAATTGGTGTTGATCTCTTCGTCACTCAATCCGGTTTGCGAAAGCAGTGAGCGCACGAGCGGTTCGTTCCAGGGGATGTTTGCCTGCGGATGCTGATGCTCGTGAACCGCGCCCAAGGCGTGACCGAATTCATGCAGCACGATGCGCGTCAGTTCCGGCATGGGTTTCAGATCCGCCGTGTACAGCTCTTTGAGGTTGAACTCCATGGTCGACTCGTCAGGCTCGGCCAGCAGGGTATCGGTGCCTATGGCGCTCCAGTTCAGGTGTTCATTGAAGCCGATTCTGATATCGCTTGCCCCGTCCGTAACGAACTCGAATTTCAGATTTATATGAGGCAGCCATTTGCTTGCCGCTTCTACGATGGGCGCTGTGAGGGTGGCTGGAGGGTTCTTGAGGAAAAGAACTTTCAGGGTCCGCCCGCGAGCCCAGTATTTGCTGAACGAAACCAGCAGGCGCGCCTGGTGCCTTGACTGGCCGGTGTTGTTGCCGGTTTCCGATTGGTAAGCAGGGGTGGTTTCCGCGTTAGCGGGGTTTTCGCGAATCGCCGCTTCATACGAAGCCTGGTGATTTCCAGCGCTGCGCATGCAGCAGGATGCGGGCAGTTTTACGCCTTTTGGAGCAGTGGATGCGGGCATGAGATTGGCCTTCATGGTTGTTCGCTTCGTGTCTGGAAGCATGAAAAATGAAGGTTGAGAGTACGTTCACGCAGGGGGCTGGAGGTGGTAACTAATTACCCCGCCGCACGTTGCATGCGGCGGGGCAATCTTTTTGGGTTTGGCTTTTACTTGCTCAGGAAGGCGCGGATACGTTCGGCCGCTTCGATGCATTCCGCCAGCGGTGCCACGAGCGCCAGACGCACCCGGCCTGCGCCAGGGTTGACGCCATCCACTTCGCGGGAAAGGTACGAGCCCGGTACTGCGGTGACATGCTGATCGACGAACAGATCGCGGCAAAATGCAGCGTCATCGGTACCGACATTCGGCCACAGGTAAAAACCACCGTCCGGGCGCTGAACGTCGAGCACCGGGCTCAGGATGTCGAGCACCGCAGCGAATTTTTCGCGGTACAGATCACGGTTGGCGCGTACGTGCTCCTCATCATTCCAGGCCGCGATGCTGGCCAGTTGAGTCTGAACCGGCATGGCGCAGCCGTGATAAGTCCGATACAACAGGAAGGCCTTGAGGATCTCCGCGTCACCCGCCACAAAACCGGAGCGCAGGCCCGGCAGATTGGAGCGTTTGGACAGGCTGTGGAAGACCACGCAGCGTTTGAAATCCTTGCGGCCCAGCTCGACGCAGGCACTGAGCAGGCCCGGCGGCGGGGTTTGTTCGTCGAAGTACAGCTCGCTGTAGCACTCGTCCGCAGCAATGACGAAGTCATGTTCGTCGGCCAGGGCAATGAGCTTTTTCAGGGTTTCAACCGGAATCAGTGCCCCGGTAGGGTTGCCCGGCGAGCACAGAAAGAGGATCTGACAACGCTTCCAGATGTCCGGGCTGACGGCATCGAAATCGGGATTGAAACCGTTCTCGCTCAGGCATGGCAGGTAGTGTGGATGGGCTCCGGCCAGAAACGCAGCGCCTTCATAGATCTGGTAGAACGGATTCGGGCTGATCACCAGGCCGTCATCGCTGCGATTGACCACGGTCTGGGTGAAGGCGAACAGCGCTTCGCGTGTGCCGTTGACCGGTAGTACATTGCGCGCCGGATCGATCCAGCCCTGTGGTACGCCGAATCGACGGCTGCACCAGCCGGCAATGGCTTCGCGCAGTGCCGGAATACCCAGCGTGGTCGGGTAAACCGCCATCTGATCGAGATTGTCTGCCAGCGCCTTGGCGACGAAATCGGGGGAGCGGTGCTTAGGCTCGCCAATCGACAGCGCTACCGGACGCTTTTCCGGGTTGGGCGTTACGCCGGCCAGCAGAGCGCGCAGCTTCTCGAAAGGGTAAGGCTGAAGCAGTTGCATGGCGTTATTCATGGAACGTGTTCCTCAATGAGCTGCGTTGAGTCGATTCGTAGGAGCGAATGTTCATATGCTGATCCGCAAATCGCCGCCTTGCTCTGAGTTGACACTCAGTTGCTTGACGATTGCATCCTGCAACTGGCGGCACAATTGTGGATCGGACAGCGGGTGATTGTTGGCGTCGGTGATGAAGAACACGTCTTCCACGCGTTCGCCCAGCGTTGCAATCTTGGCGTTCTGCAGGGACAGGTCGAACTCCAGGAAGATCTTGCCGACGCGCGCCAGCAGCCCGGGACGATCCGGTGCCAGCAACTCGAGTACCGTCACTGGGCGCTGGGCGTCGTTGTGGATGGTGACTTGCGGGGCGAAGGCAAAGTGCTTGAGCTGACGCGGCACGCGGCGCTTGATTATTGTCGGGTAATCATCCGGGTTGCGCAGGGCTTCGGTCAGGCCTTCGCGGATGTCCTGAATGCGCTCCGGATTATTGCCGATCGAACCACCCTCATGGTCGAGGACGATGTAGGTGTCGAGTGTGAATTTGCTGCTGGAAGTGATAATGCGCGCGTCGTGAATGTTCAGGTTCAACTGGTCCATCGCCGCCACGGTCACCGCGAAGAAGTCATGCTGATCCGGGGCGTAAATGAAGATCTGCGTGCCGCCCTCGAATTCACGCTGCGTGGTCTCCTTGATCAGCACCAGCGGACCGCCGTCGGCCGGTTGCTGCAGGATTGCATCGCTATGCCAGGCCACGTCGCCTGCGGTGTGACGCAGGAAGTAATCGTCGCCCAGTGCTGACCAGAGTTGCTCGACGTCATCAGGATCGGTGCCGTTGCGTACCAGAATATCCAGCGCGGCAGTCTGTGTGCGACGAATCTGTTCTTCGCGGTCGACCGGGTTTTCCAGGCCGCGGCGCAAGGCTCGCTTGGTCTCGGTGTACAGCTGGCGCAGCAGGCTGGCACGCCATGAGTTCCAGAGCGTCGGGTTGGTCGCGTTGATGTCGGCGACAGTCAGTACATACAGGTAGTCCAGATGCACTTCGTCGCCCACGAACTGAGCAAAGTCGTGGATGACCTGCGGGTCGGAGAGATCCTTGCGCTGTGCGGTGGTCGACATCACCAGGTGGTTGCTCACCAGCCATACGATGAGTCGGGTGTCCCAGGCAGGCAGATGATGGCGCGTACCGAAGGCCTGCGCGTCGACGGCGCCGAGCTCCGAGTGATCACCGCCACGACCCTTGCCGATGTCGTGATAAAGCCCGGCCAGGTAGATCAGCTCCGGCTTGGGCAGGCGGCCCATGATCTTGCTGGCCAGCGGAAATTTCTCGGACACTTCGGTGTACTGCAGCTTGCGCAGGTGCTTGATCAGATTCAGCGTGTGCGCATCGACCGTATAGATGTGAAACAGGTCATGCTGCATCTGGCCAACGATATGGCCGAACTCCGGCAGGTACAGGCCGAGAATGCCGTAGCGATTCATTCGGCGCAGGTTGCGATGAATGCCTATTTCGCACTTGAACAGCTCGATGAACAGGCTGGTGTTGCGAATATCGTTGCGGAACTCGTCGTTGATCAGATGCCGATGTTCACGCAGCAGGCGAATGGTGTCGGCGCGCACACCTTTTATCTCCGGGTGCTGGGCCATGAGCACGAAGATTTCGATCATGGCAAACGGGGTGCGCTTGAAGACGTGCGGATGGGTGGCTTCTATATAGCCGTCGTGCAGTTGAAAGCGTGAATTGATCGGCTGTGGTATACCGCTGTCGTCGGAAAGAATCACTTCTTCGAAATGCTGGATGATCAGATCGCTGAGTTCGGCGATGCTCATGACCACTCGGTAGTACTTCTGCATGAAGCGCTCTATGGCCAGTTTGGCATCATTGTCTTCATAGCCCAGCAATCCGGCGATGCGCACCTGATAATCGAACAGAAGCCGGTCCTCTGAGCGCCCGGCCAGCATGTGCAACGCATAACGCACCTTCCACAAAAACTCCTGGGAGGAGGCGAGCAGGGCGTTTTCGCTGCCCAGCAGGAAGCCTTCGCCTGCCAGCGCATGCAGGTTAAGCGTGCCGTACTGACGTCGCGCGACCCAGAGAATGGTCTGAATATCGCGCAGGCCGCCCGGAGAACCCTTGACGTTGGGTTCCAGGTTGTATTCGGTGTCGTTGTACTTGTGGTGGCGTTTTTTCTGCTCCGCGTGCTTGGCGAGGAAGAACTCCTTGCTCGGCCACATATGCTCGGTGCTGGTGACCTCCAGCATGCGCTGGCGCAGGCGCTCGGGGCCGGCGATGGTGCGGCTTTCCATCAGATTGGTGATGACGGTCAGGTCGGCGCGGCCTTCCTGTGCGCATTCGTTGACCGAGCGTACGCTTTGCCCGACTTCCAGGCCGATGTCCCACAGCAGCGTCAGAAACCGCTCGATGGGTTCGCGGAAAACTTCGTGGTCGTCGCTGTCCAGCAGGATCAGCAGATCGATGTCCGAGTAAGGATGCAGCTCGCCGCGCCCGTAGCCACCCACTGCCAGAAGCGCGATGTCGGCGTCTTCACTCCATTCGAACTGATCCCAGGCCTTTTGCAGGATGTTATCGACAAACCATGCCCGGTCCTCGATCAGTCGTCGAATGTCACGGCCCGACCTGAAGCGCTCATCAAGGACATCTCTCGCTCTGCGGATGGCCTTCTTGAACGCAGCGATGGGGCTGGCTTTCAAGGCCAGTTCGGCCTGGAACTGGCCACGATCGAACAAGTCTGGATCTACTTGCGGCATTGAACAGTATACCTCGTGTCGGGCTGTGCAAGTGACGGGCGGGCGTTCAGCCGGGCATGATCGGGTCAGGGAGCTTTTTGGGCAATGGTGTCATCGCTGCGCAAGGTGAAGATTTCGTAACCGTCGGCGGTCACCAGCAGCGTGTGCTCCCATTGCGCCGAGAGCTTGCGGTCCTTGGTGATCGCCGTCCAGCCATCGCCGAGAATCTTGGTCTCAGGGCGACCCTGGTTGATCATCGGTTCGATGGTGAAGGTCATGCCTTCCTGCAGCTCGATACCGGTTCCGGTCTCGCCAAAGTGCATGACCTGTGGCTCTTCATGAAACACCTTGCCGATGCCATGACCGCAGAACTCGCGAACCACGGAGAAACCGTTCTTTTCAGCGTGTTTCTGGATGACGGCACCGATGTCACCCAGGCGAGTGCCGGGTTTGACGATTTCGATGGCCTTGTACAGGCACTCCTGAGTCACCTTCGACAGGCGCTCGGCCCATACCGGAACGGTGCCGACATGGAACATCCGGCTGGTGTCGCCATGGTAGCCGTCCTTGATGACGGTGACGTCGATATTCAGCGAGTCGCCGTCCTTCAGCTTCTTGTCGCTCGGGATGCCGTGGCAGACCACCTGGTTGATCGAGGTGCAGATCGATTTTGGGAAGCCCTTGTAGTTCAGCGGGGCCGGGATCGCCTTCTGTTCGTTGACGATATAGTCGTGGCAGAGGCGGTCCAGCTCTTCGGTGGTCACACCGGGCTTGACGTGCGGCGCTATCATTTCCAGAACATCGGCGGCCAGGCGACCGGCGATGCGCATCTTTTCGATGTCTTCCGGGGTTTTGAGGGTGATGGTCATACGAATTCTCTCGGCGTGGCAGGCACGCGGTGGGTGCGCAAAGGCGCAATTCTATCAGACCACCGGTGCCGGGTAATCATCGCTTCCTTCTATAGGCTGTCCGTGAAGCTGCAAAGTCGCCGCAAAACAAGCACTTGATGGGAGTTCCGTTCTCTTCCCTTTTGTGATATAAAATGCGCCGCTTTCCAAGGTCCGTCCTTGGAAGCACAAACCCACACACGTGTCGACACGATGACCTGGGTGCCCTTGGCAGATGCCATTGGTTGGTCATTGGGATACGTGGAGGCCTAACCCGACTTATCAAGGAACTATTTATGTCCCAAGTCAATATGCGCGATATGCTGAAGGCTGGTTGCCACTTCGGTCACCAGACCCGTTACTGGAATCCGAAAATGGGTAAATACATTTTCGGCGCGCGCAACAAGATTCACATCATCAACCTTGAAAAAACCCTGCCTATGTTCAACGAAGCGCTGACTTTTGTTGAGCGCCTGGCTTCGGGCAAAAACAAGATTCTGTTCGTCGGCACCAAGCGTTCCGCTGGCAAGATCGTTGCTGAAGAAGCAGCACGTTGCGGTTCGCCGTACGTCGACCATCGCTGGTTGGGCGGCATGCTGACCAACTTCAAGACCATCCGTCAGTCGATCAAACGTCTGCGCGAGCTGGAAGTACAGGCTGAAGACGGTACTTTCGCCAAGCTGACCAAGAAAGAAGCCCTGATGCGTACCCGTGATCTGGAAAAGCTGGATCGCAGCCTGGGTGGTATCAAGGACATGGGCGGTCTGCCAGACGCTCTGTTCGTTATCGACGTTGATCACGAGCGCATCGCGATCACCGAAGCCAACAAGCTGGGCATCCCGGTTATCGGCGTCGTTGATACCAACAGCAGCCCGGAAGGCGTTGACTACATCATCCCGGGCAACGATGACGCAATCCGCGCCATCCAGCTGTACATGGGTTCGATGGCTGATGCTGTTATCCGTGGTCGTAACAATGTTGCTGGCGGCACCGACGTTTTCGTCGAAGAAGCTCCAGCTGCAGCCGCTGTAGAAGGCTGAGTACAAACGCCTGGCGTTTACTCAGTACGCGAAAAGGGGGCTTAGCCCCCTTTTTGCCACCTAGGAAATGATTTGTCGGTCTGTAACCATGACCTCTCTGTCATGTGTTGCTGCCACCCTGATTTTTCAAGAATTGCACGCCCGGCCTGCCGGGTGGAATGGTTGAAGACCTATCCAAGAGGATTTTGAAATGGCAGAGATTACTGCAGCGTTGGTCAAAGAACTGCGCGAGCGTACCGGCGAAGGCATGATGGATTGCAAAAAGGCCTTGACCAAGGCTGGCGGCGACATCGAAAAAGCAATCGACGATATGCGTGCTTCCGGCGCCATCAAGGCCGCCAAGAAAGCAGGTAACGTGGCTGCTGAAGGCGCTATCGCCATCAAGGACGACGGCAAAGCCGCTGTCATCATCGAAGTCAACTCGCAGACCGACTTCCTGGCCCTGCAAGACGACTTCAAGGCTTTCGTTGCTGCAAGCGTCGAAAAAGCCTTCGCTGACAAGCTGACTGATGTCGCTCCGTTGATCGAAGCTCAGGAAGATGCACGTCTGGTACTGGTCGGCAAGGTTGGCGAAAACGTCAACATCCGTCGCCTGAAGCGTATCGAAGGTGACGTGGTAGGGACTTACCTGCACGGCAACAAGATCGGCGTGGTTGTTACCCTCAAGGGTGGCAACGTCGAACTGGCCAAAGATATCGCCATGCACGTAGCGGCAAGCAACCCCGAGTTCCTGTTCCCTTCGGAAGTTTCTGCCGAAGCGATCGAGCGCGAGAAGAACGTCTTCCTGCAATTGAACGAAGACAAGATCAAAGGCAAGCCAGCTGAAATCGTTGAGAAGATGGTTGGCGGTCGTATCACCAAGTTCCTGGCAGAAGCCAGCCTGGTCGAGCAAGCCTTCGTCAAGAACCCGGAAGTCAAGGTCGGTGATCTGGCCAAGAAAGCCGGCGCTGAAATCGTTTCCTTCACCTACTTCAAAGTAGGCGAAGGCATCGAGAAGCCAGTTGATAACTTCGCTGACGAAGTGGCTGCTCAACTGGCTGCCGCCAAGCAGTAAGACGGTTTTTCAACTGTCGCCCCAAAGAGGCTGCCCGCTCACGCGTGCGGCCTCTTTGTCGAAAGAGAAAAGGAAATTTTCCTTGGAGATTGTGCTCACAAGGCTGCATTCTCCCGACGCGCGCATAGCGTCAAGCTAAAGTAAGCGCAGGCTTGAAATAGCCCGCACAGATTTTTTTCAGAAAACGCCGCAGGAGAGATTCGCAATGGCTCAGCAGGGCAGTGGTTATCAGGCTCGCTATAAACGCATTCTACTCAAGCTTAGCGGTGAGGCCCTCATGGGCTCAGAAGAGTTCGGCATTGATCCCAAGGTGCTGGACCGCATGGCGCTGGAAGTCGGCCAGCTGGTCGGTATCGGCGTTCAGGTCGGTCTGGTGATCGGTGGCGGCAACCTGTTCCGTGGCGCGGCCCTGAGTGCTGCGGGCATGGATCGGGTGACAGGCGACCACATGGGCATGCTGGCCACTGTGATGAACGCCCTGGCAATGCGCGATGCGCTTGAGCGCGCTAATATCACCGCCATCGTGATGTCGGCCATTTCCATGGTGGGTGTGACCGATCATTACGATCGTCGCAAAGCCATGCGCCATCTCAGCGCCAAGGAAGTGGTGATTTTTGCTGCCGGTACCGGTAATCCGTTCTTTACGACCGATTCTGCTGCCTGTCTGCGCGCGATCGAGATTGACGCCGATGTGGTGCTTAAGGCCACCAAGGTGGACGGTGTGTACACCGCAGATCCGTTCAAAGACCCGAATGCCGAGAAGTTCGATCATCTGACGTACGATGAAGTGCTGGATCGCAAGCTGGGTGTGATGGATCTGACCGCAATCTGCCTGTGTCGCGATCACAAGATGCCGTTGCGCGTCTTCAACATGAACAAGCCGGGTGCCCTTCTGAATATCGTCCATGGTGGCGCTGAAGGGACCCTGATCGAGGAAGCACAATAATGATCAACGAAATCAAGAAAGATGCTCAGACCCGCATGCAGAAGAGTCTGGAGTCGCTGACCCATGCCTTCACCCGTATCCGTACCGGCAAGGCGCATCCAAGCATCCTGGGTGGCGTCATGGTTCCTTACTACGGTGCTGATACCCCGCTGGCCCAAGTGGCCAACGTGACCGTCAAGGACTCGCGTACCCTTCAGGTCGTGGCGTTCGAGCGCAACATGCTGGCGGCTGTCGACAAGGCTATCCAGAGCTCTGGTCTGGGTTTCAACCCGACCAACCTGGGCGAGCTGCTGCTGATCTCCATGCCGGCGCTGACCGAAGAAACCCGCAAGGGCTTCACCAAGCAGGCGCGCGATGCCGCGGAAGATGCCCGTGTGGCCGTCCGTAACATTCGCCGTGACGCCTTGAGCCAGTTGAAAGACCTGGTCAAGGAGAAGGAAATCAGCGAAGACGAAGAGCGTCGTGCGGCTGACGACGTACAGAAGCTGACTGACAAGTTCGTTGCGGAAATCGAAGTTGCGGTCAAGCAGAAAGAAGCCGATCTGATGGCTGTTTAAGGTTTCGGACGCTTTCATGGAAAAGATAAAACCGGCCGTGCCGTCTTCGGTGCCGCGCCATGTCGCGATTATCATGGATGGTAATAATCGCTGGGCGAAGAAACGCCTGCTGCCAGGCGTTGCAGGCCATAAGGCGGGTGTCGATGCTGTGCGGGCCGTTATCGAGGTCTGCGCTGAAGCCCGGGTCGAAGTACTGACACTGTTCGCGTTCTCCAGTGAAAACTGGCAGCGCCCGGCCGAAGAGGTTGGCGCGCTGATGGAGCTGTTTTTCACGGCGTTGCGCCGTGAGACCAAGCGCCTGAACGAGAACGAGATCAGCCTGCGGATCATCGGCGACCGCTCGCGCTTTCATCCTGAGCTTCAGGCTGCCATGCGCGAGGCGGAAGTGCGCACCTCTGGCAACAGCCGCTTCGTGCTGCAGATCGCTGCCAACTACGGTGGGCAGTGGGACATCGCGCAGGCCGCCCAGCGGCTGGCGCGTGAGGTTCAGGCCGGACACCTGCAGCCGGAGGACATTACTCCCCAGTTGTTGCAGACCTGCCTGGCCACCGGCGACTTGCCGTTGCCGGATCTGTGCATACGCACCGGCGGCGAGCATCGCATCAGCAACTTCCTGCTTTGGCAGCTGGCCTACGCCGAGCTGTACTTCTCCGACCTGTTCTGGCCGGACTTCAAACACGATGCCATGCGCGCTGCGCTGGCAGATTTCGCTTCTCGCCAACGTCGCTTCGGTAAAACCAGCGAACAGGTAGAAGCTGGAGCCCGGGCTTAATGCTGAAACAACGGATCATCACGGCACTCATTCTGTTGCCGATCGCCTTGTGCGGGTTTTTCCTGCTGACCGGCATGTACTTCGCCCTGTTCATCGGGGTGGTTGTCGTTCTGGGTGCCTGGGAATGGGCGCGGCTCGCAGGTTTTGCCGCGCAGTCGATGCGTATCGGTTATGCGGCTGTGGTCGCCGTTCTGCTATTTCTCATGTACCTGCTGCCGGGGCTGGAGCCCTGGGTGCTGGTTGCCGCCGTCATCTGGTGGAGTGTTGCGACCTTTCTGGTCCTTACCTATCCGGACTCGAGCAGCCACTGGGCGAGTGCAGCGTGCAAGCTGGTTATCGGCCTTCTGATTCTGCTGCCTGCATGGCAGGGTCTGGTCCTGATCAAGCAATGGCCGCTGGGTAACTGGCTGATTCTGTCGGTGATGGTGCTGGTCTGGGCCGCCGACATCGGCGCTTATTTCTCCGGCAAGGCTTTTGGCAAGCGCAAGCTGGCACCCAAGGTAAGCCCTGGCAAGAGCTGGGAGGGCGTATATGGCGGTCTGGTCGTCAGCCTGGGCATCACGGCAGCAGTGGGCGTTTCCCGCGACTGGACGGTTGCGCAGTTCATAGCAGCGCTCTTTGGTGCCGCGGTGATCGTATTCATTTCGGTGATTGGCGACCTGACCGAAAGCATGTTCAAGCGCCAGTCCGGGGTCAAGGACAGCAGCAATCTGCTGCCTGGCCACGGCGGGGTGCTCGACCGTATCGACAGCCTGACGGCGGCCATCCCGGTATTTGCGGTGCTGCTCTGGGCCGCTGACTGGGGTGTCATGTGAGTCGGCCGCAACAAATCACCATTCTGGGTGCAACCGGTTCCATCGGGCTGAGTACTCTGGATGTCGTTGCCCGTCATCCAGCGCTTTATCAAGTGTTCGCGCTTACCGGCTTCAGTCGCCTGGACGAATTGCTGGCCTTGTGCATCAGGCACACGCCGCAGTACGCCGTAGTGCCTGATCAGATGGTCGCCCGCAAGCTGCAGGATGACCTCGCGGCGGCCGGGCTCGATACCCGGGTGCTGGTCGGCGAGGGCGGTCTGTGCGAAGTAGCCGCAGACCCTCGGGTAGACGCAGTCATGGCCGCCATTGTCGGGGCTGCCGGCTTGCGTCCGACGCTGGCTGCGGTGGAGGCGGGCAAGAAGGTATTGCTGGCCAACAAGGAAGCGCTGGTCATGTCCGGCGCCTTGTTCATGCAGGCCGTTCGGCAGAGTGGCGCTGTGCTGTTGCCGATCGACAGTGAGCACAATGCGATCTTCCAGTGCCTGCCCGGCGACTTCGCTCGCGGGCTGGGTGCCGTCGGTGTTCGGCGGATCATGTTGACTGCCTCGGGCGGGCCGTTTCGCGAAACGCCGCTGGAGCAGTTGCACAATGTCACGCCTGAGCAGGCCTGTGCCCATCCGGTCTGGTCGATGGGGCGCAAGATCTCCGTCGATTCGGCAACCATGATGAACAAGGGGCTCGAGCTGATCGAAGCCTGCTGGCTGTTCGATGCGCGCCCGGATCAGGTCGAGGTGGTCATTCACCCGCAAAGCGTGATCCACTCGCTGGTCGATTACGTCGATGGCTCAGTGCTGGCTCAATTGGGCAATCCCGACATGCGTACGCCCATCGCCAATGCACTGGCATGGCCTGCGCGTGTAGACTCTGGCGTTGCGCCACTGGACCTGTTTCGTATCGGCCAGCTTGATTTTCAGGCGCCGGACGAGGAGCGATTCCCCTGTCTACGGCTGGCGCGACAGGCGGCAGAGGCTGGAGGCAGCGCACCTGCCATGCTCAACGCGGCTAATGAAGTGGCCGTTGCGGCATTCCTCGACGGGCGTATCCGCTACCTGGAAATCGCCGGTATTATCGAAGAGGTTCTGGATCATGAGCCTGTCACCGCGGTCGAAGGGCTTGATGCGGTGTTTGCCGCCGATGCCAAAGCGCGTTTGTTGGCGGGCCAATGGCTTGAAAGAAACGGGCGATAGCGATCTGACAACCCGACAAGATGTGAGTGAAAGGGTTGATGTGGTGCGTCAAGGGCGGGCCTGGAGGTCTGCAATGATTAACACACTGGCCGACCAGTCGGTACCCGGAGAAGGCTGATGAGCGCTTTATACATGATTCTCGGCACCCTGATTGCGTTGGGCGTGCTGGTGACCTTCCACGAATTCGGCCACTTTTGGGTGGCTCGTCGCTGTGGCGTCAAAGTGCTGCGTTTTTCAGTAGGCTTCGGCACGCCTCTTCTGCGCTGGCATGACCGTCAGGGCACCGAATACGTCGTCGCTGCCATTCCTCTGGGCGGCTATGTGAAAATGCTCGACGAGCGCGAAGGCAATGTCCCGCCCGAGCTCGCCGACCAGTCGTTCAACCGCAAGACAGTAGGCCAGCGCATTGCGATCGTGATCGCCGGCCCGACAGCCAATTTCCTTCTCGCCATCGCATTTTTCTGGGTGCTGGCGATGATGGGCAGCGAACAGGTGCGCCCGGTGATCGGCGCAGTCGAGTCCGGAAGTATCGCCCAGCAGGCTGGCCTGACGGCCGGACAGGAAATCGTCGCTGTCGATGGCGAGCCTACTTCTGGGTGGTCCGGGGTCAACCTGCAGCTGGTCCGTCGCCTGGGTGAAAGCGGTACCATCGCTTTCAAGGTCCGGGATCAGGGTTCTACGGTCGACACTTCCCGTGAGCTGGTACTCAATGACTGGCTGAGAGGGGCAGAAGAGCCTGATCCGATCAAGTCGCTGGGTATTCGCCCGTGGCGTCCGGCGCTGCTGCCGGTGCTGGCAGAAATCGATCCGAAAGGTCCGGCGCAGAGCGCAGGGCTTAAATCGGGTGATCGTCTGATTTCGATGGACGGTCAGCCGCTCGAGGAGTGGCAACAGGTTGTCGATCGGGTGCGCGAGCGCCCCGAAGCGAAGATTTCGCTGCGCATCGAGCGTGATGGCGTGCAAATGGACGTGCCGGTGACGCTCGCGGCCAAAGGCGAGGGCAAGGCTGCCGCGGGTTACCTGGGTGCTGGTGTGAAAGCTGTCGATTGGCCACCGGAAATGCTGCGCGAGGTCAGCTACGGGCCTTTCGCGGCGATGACCGAGGGCGTGAAGCGCACCTGGAACATGAGTGTGCTGACTCTGGACTCGCTGAAGAAAATGTTGTTCGGCGAGCTCTCGGTAAAAAACTTGAGTGGACCGATAACCATTGCTAAAGTGGCGGGCGCTTCGGCCCAGTCGGGCATCGGAGATTTTCTGAACTTCCTCGCTTATCTGAGTATTAGCCTGGGTGTTCTGAATCTGCTGCCCATTCCCGTCCTGGACGGGGGGCATTTGCTGTTTTATCTGATCGAGTGGGCGCGTGGTCGTCCCCTTTCGGAAAAGGTCCAAGGTTGGGGGGCGCAGATCGGTATCAGTCTGGTAGTGGGCGTAATGTTGCTCGCGCTGGTCAACGATCTGGGCCGACTGTAAAGCGTTGCCGAGTTGCGAATCTGCCGCATTTTGCGGCAGTTTGTTTATTGCCAGTTGGAATAAGAAAGGACTTCATGAAACGTCTGCTGCTAACTGCGGTTCTTTCCGCACTGATGATCGCTGAAGTTCACGCCGAGTCCTTCACCATCTCCGATATCCGTGTCAACGGCCTGCAGCGGGTTTCCGCCGGCAGCGTCTTTGGTGCACTGCCGCTGAACGTAGGCGAGCAGGCGGACGATGGTCGTTTGGTCGATGCTACCCGTTCGCTGTTTAAAACCGGTTTCTTTCAAGATATCCAGCTGGGTCGCGACGGCAACGTGCTCGTCATCAACGTCGTCGAGCGTCCTTCGGTTGCGAGTATCGAAATCGAGGGTAACAAGGCCATTTCCACCGAGGACCTGATGAAGGGGCTGAAACAGTCCGGTCTGGCCGAAGGTGAGATTTTCCAGCGTGCCACCCTCGAAGGCGTGCGTAACGAGCTGCAACGTCAATACGTTGCCCAGGGCCGTTACTCTGCCGAGGTTGACGCCGAGGTTGTTCCTCAGCCGCGCAACCGCGTCGGCCTGAAGATCAACATCAATGAAGGCACCGTAGCCTCCATTCAGCACATCAACGTGGTGGGCAACAAGGTCTTCTCCGACGAAGACCTGACCGACCTGTTCGAGCTCAAGACCAGCAACTGGCTGTCGTTCTTCAAGAATGACGACAAGTACGCCCGTGAAAAGCTGTCCGGTGACCTTGAGCGTCTGCGTTCGTACTACCTCGATCGCGGCTATATCAACATGGATATCGCCTCGACCCAGGTGTCGATCACGCCCGACAAGAAGAACGTGTACATCACGGTCAACATCAACGAAGGCGAGAAGTACAGCGTCAAGTCGGTCAAGCTCAGCGGTGACCTGAAGGTCCCTGAAGACCAGGTCAAATCCCTGTTGCTGGTGCAGCCGGGCCAGGTCTTCTCACGCAAGGTCATGACCACGACGTCCGAACTGATCACCCGTCGTCTGGGTAACGAAGGCTATACCTTCGCCAACGTCAACGGTGTGCCGACGCCGAACAACGAAGACCACACGGTCGATATCACCTTTGTCGTCGACCCGGGCAAGCGTGCCTACGTCAACCGTATCAACTATCGCGGCAACACCAAGTCGGAAGACGAAGTGCTGCGTCGCGAAATGCGCCAGATGGAAGGCGGCTGGGCATCGACCTACCTGATCGACCAGTCGAAAACCCGTCTGGATCGTCTGGGCTTCTTCAAGGAAGTCAACGTCGAAACGCCACCTGTTCCTGGCACCGACGATCAGGTCGACGTGAATTACGCCGTTGAAGAGCAGGCGTCCGGTTCGATCACCGCCAGCGTGGGCTTTGCGCAAAGCGCCGGTCTGATCCTCGGTGGTTCGATCAGCCAGAACAACTTCCTGGGTACCGGTAACAAGGTCAGCATCGGTCTGACCCGCAGCGAATACCAGAGCCGTTACAACTTTAGCTACGTCGATCCGTACTACACGCCGGACGGTGTCAGCCTGGGTTACAGCGCGTTCTATCGCACCACCAACTACGATGACCTCGACGTTGATGTTGCAAGCTATGCGGTTGACAGCCTGGGTGCCGGTATCAACCTTGGCTACCCGATCAGCGAGACCTCGCGCCTGACTTACGGCCTTTCTGTGCAGCAGGACGAGATCAAGACCGGCAAGTACACCGTTGACGAGATTTTCGACTTCGTCGAGAAGGAAGGCGACAAGTACCTGAACTTCAAGGGCTCGGTTGGCTGGTCTGAATCGACTCTGAACAAGGGTGTATTGGCGACCCGTGGTCACTCGCAAAGCCTGGTGTTCGAATCCACCTTGCCGGGTAGCGACCTGTCGTTCTTCAAGCTGGATTACCGTGCTCAGTACTTCCACCCGATCACCGATAACTACACCCTGCGTTTGCACACCGAGCTGGGTTATGGTGACGGATACGGTTCGACCTCGGGTCTGCCGTTCTACGAGAACTACTATGCGGGCGGTTTCAACTCGGTACGTGGCTTCAAGGACAGCACCCTTGGTCCGCGCAGTACGCCAAGTAACGGTTCCAAGCCGGGCACATTGGCGGACCCGGATCAGGATCCACTGCCGTTCGGTGGCAACGCCCTGGTTCAGGGTGGCGTAGAAGTCATGTTCCCGCTGCCATTCGTCAAGGATCAGCGCTCGCTGCGGACGTCTGTTTTTTGGGACGTGGGTAATGTCTTCGATACCAAGTGCGACTCGACCAGAACAAGCGCGTCAGGCAAGAAAGTCGAATGCAACGACATCGACCTTTCCGGCATGGCCAGCTCTGTGGGTATCGGCGTCACCTGGATCACCGCACTCGGCCCGCTGAGCTTTGCTCTGGCGATGCCGATCAAGAAGCCGGACGACGAAGCCGAAACGCAGGTTTTCCAATTCTCCCTGGGTCAGACCTTCTAAGCGTCTGATCTTTGATAACGCAACGAATTTTGTAGGAGTTGTATTGTGCGTAAGTTGACTCAACTGGTAATGCTGGCAACCGTACTGGTCGCAAGCCCTGCATTCGCCGACATGAAAATTGCGGTACTGAACTATCAGATGGCCTTGCTGGAATCGGACGCTGCCAAGCGTTACGCAGTGGACGCCGAGAAGAAATTCGGCCCGCAACTGACCAAGCTGAAAAGCCTGGAAAGCAGCGCCAAGGGCATTCAGGATCGTCTGGTCAGCGGTGGCGACAAGATGGCTCAGCCTGAGCGCGAGCGTCTGGAGCTTGAATTCAAGCAAAAGGCCCGTGATTTCCAGTTCCAGTCCAAGGAACTGAACGAAGCCAAGGCCGTTGCTGACCGCGAAATGCTCAAGCAGTTGAAGCCTAAGCTGGATCAGGCTGTAGAAGAAGTCATCAAGAAAGGTGGTTTCGACCTGGTTTTCGAGCGCGGTGCGGTGATCGACGTCAAGCCACAGTATGACGTGACTCGCCAGGTCATCGAGCGCATGAACCAGCTGAAGTAACCATGAGCATAACCATCAAGCTCGGCCAGTTGGCCGAGTTCCTTGGTGCTACGTTACGTGGCGACAAGGATATCGAAATCACCGGGCTGGCCACTTTGCAAGAGGCCGGCCCTGGTCAAGTCAGTTTCCTGGCAAATCCCAAGTATCGTAAATTGCTGGTCGATACCCAGGCCACTGCCGTGCTGCTCAAGCCGGCAGACGCCGAAGGTTATACCGGTAATGCGCTGGTGGTTCCTGATACTTATCTGGCCTATGCGCGCATTTCGCATTTTTTCGATCCCAAGCCTAAAAGTAGCGCAGGCGTTCATCCGACGGCAGTGATTGCCGCAGATGCACTGATTGATCCTGCTGCCAGCATTGGCGCTTTTGCTGTGATCGAGAGCGGTGTGCGCATTGCAGCAGGTGTCACCATCGGTGCTCACTGCTTCATCGGCGCTCGCTGCGAGATCGGTGAAGGCGGCTGGCTGGCCCCGCGGGTAACGCTTTACCACGATGTGCGCATTGGCAAGCGCGTGGTCATCCAGTCGGGTGCTGTGCTGGGTGGCGAAGGCTTTGGCTTTGCCCAGGATAAAGGTATCTACCACAAGGTTGCACAGATCGGTGGCGTCACCCTTGGTGATGACGTCGAGGTTGGCGTCAATACGGCAATCGATCGGGGTGCGCTGGCTGATACGCGAATTGGCAATGGCGTCAAACTGGACAACCAGATTCAGATTGCCCACAACGTGCAGGTCGGCGATCACACGGCGATGGCTGCGTGTGTTGGTATCTCTGGAAGCACCAAAATCGGCAAGCATTGCATGCTGGCGGGCGGGGTTGGTCTGGTGGGGCATATCGATATTTGCGATGGTGTTTACATCACGGGTATGACCATGGTCACGCACTCCATCACCGAGCCTGGTTCTTACTCCTCGGGTACGGCTATGCAACCAGCGGACGAATGGCGCAAGAGCGCAGCTCGTCTGCGCAAGATCGACGACATGGCGCGACGTCTGCAAAAGCTCGAAAAGGTTGTAGAGACGGTGACCTCCTCGGGTAATCGCTCATCTGATGGCTGATACCTTTTTAATATCAAGCGTGCTCAGTCGATAAACTGCCTCCTTGATGTAGAGGGGTGCTGCGCAGTCGCGACGCACTCCTAATCTTTACTACAGGCTTCCCCTCGAAATGATGGACATCAAAGAAATTCGCGAATACCTGCCTCATCGTTACCCGTTCCTGCTGGTGGATCGCGTGACCGAGCTGGATATCGAGAACAAGAACATTCGCGCCTACAAGAATGTCAGCGTCAATGAGCCTTTTTTCAACGGTCATTTCCCTGAGCATCCCATCATGCCGGGTGTGCTGATCATCGAAGCGATGGCGCAGGCTGCCGGTATTCTTGCGTTCAAGATGCTCGACTCCAAGCCGTCGGACGGCACGCTCTATTATTTCGTCGGTTCGGACAAACTGCGTTTCCGTCAGCCGGTTCTGCCGGGCGACCAACTGGTTCTCGAGGCGAAATTCCTGAGCAGCAAGCGCCAGATCTGGAAGTTCGAATGTAAGGCTACAGTTGATGGCAAGGCAGTCTGCTCTGCTGAAATCATCTGTGCGGAACGCAAACTATGAGTTTGATTGACCCTCGCGCAATCATCGATCCGACGGCCGTTCTGGCCGACAATGTTG
The DNA here is from genome assembly GCF_017832255.1 of Pseudomonas sp. PvP028. NCBI lineage: Bacteria > Pseudomonadati > Pseudomonadota > Gammaproteobacteria > Pseudomonadales > Pseudomonadaceae > Pseudomonas > Pseudomonas sp. PvP028. The sequence continues at coordinate 5,835,247 of NZ_JAFIBL010000001.1, read as the reverse complement.
AGGTCGGCCCTTGGTCGATCATCGGACCCGGTGTGGAAATTGGCGAGGGTACAGTCGTCGGTCCTCACGTTGTCCTCAAGGGGCCAACCAGAATCGGCAAGCACAACCGCATCTACCAGTTTTCATCGGTGGGTGAGGACACGCCTGATCTGAAATACAAGGGCGAGGAAACCCGCCTTGTCATCGGCGATCACAATGTGATCCGCGAAGGCGTGACCATTCACCGTGGAACCGTTCAGGACCGTGCCGAAACCACGCTGGGCGATCACAACCTGATCATGGCCTATGCCCACATCGGGCATGACAGCGTGATCGGCAACCACGTGATTCTGGTCAACAACACCGCCCTGGCAGGCCATGTTCACGTCGATGACTGGGCTATCCTGTCCGGCTTTACTCTGGTGCATCAGTTCTGCCACATCGGTGCGCACAGCTTCTCCGGCATGGGCACTGCGATCGGCAAGGATGTACCCGCGTTCGTCACGGTCTTTGGCAACCCGGCCGAGGCGCGCAGCATGAACTTCGAGGGCATGCGCCGTCGGGGTTTCTCCGAAGAAGCCATTCATGCGCTGCGCAGAGCCTACAAGACGGTTTATCGTCAGGGTCTGACCATCGGCCAGGCGCTGGCCGATCTGGCAGAGCCTGCGGCGCAGTTTCCTGAAGTGGCGGTATTTCTTCAGTCCATTCAGACGTCGACTCGCGGCATCATTCGCTAATCATGAGCAGCCCACTCTGTATCGCTCTGGTCGCGGGTGAAGCATCCGGCGATATCCTCGGATCCGGTCTGATGCGTGCCCTCAAGGTGCGCCATCCCGATATCCGCTTCATCGGTGTCGGCGGTCCGTTGATGGAAGCCGAAGGCATGCAGTCCTCCTTCCCGATGGAACGTCTATCGGTGATGGGGCTGGTTGAAGTGCTCGGGCGACTGCGCGAACTGCTGGCCCGGCGCAAGTTGCTGGTCCAGACCCTGATCAATGAAAAGCCGGATGTCTTCATCGGCATCGACGCCCCTGACTTCACGCTCAACATCGAACTTCAACTGCGTCGCGCCGGCATCAAGACCGTGCACTACGTCAGCCCGTCAGTCTGGGCCTGGCGTCAGAAGCGTGTGCTGAAGATTCGTGAAGGCTGTGATCTGATGCTGACCCTGTTGCCGTTCGAAGCGCGTTTCTACGAAGAGCAGGGCGTACCGGTGCGTTTTGTCGGTCACCCGCTGGCAGATACCATCCCCCTGGAGTCCGATCGTGCAGGTGCTCGCGCTGGCCTGGGATTCGCGCAGGATACGCCGGTTGTCGCTTTGATGCCGGGCAGTCGGGGCGGTGAGGTGGGGCGTCTGGGCGGGTTGTTTTTCGACACGGCCGAGCTGCTGCTTGCCCGGCGCCCTGACTTGCGTTTCGTGCTGCCCTGCGCCAGCCCACAGCGGCGAGCTCAGGTGGAGCAATTGCTGCAGGGTCGTGATCTGCCCGTCACGCTGCTCGACGGCCAGTCGCACGTCGCCCTGGCCGCGTGCGATGCGGTACTGATCGCCTCCGGCACCGCGACCTTGGAAGCCCTGCTGTACAAGCGCCCCATGGTGGTTGCCTACCGCCTGGCGCCGCTGACCTTCTGGATTCTCAAGCGAATGGTCAAAAGCCCTTACGTGTCGCTGCCCAACCTGCTGGCCCAGCGTCTGCTGGTGCCTGAACTGCTGCAGGACGACGCTACGCCAGAAGCCCTGGCGCGTACGCTGCTGCCATTGATCGAAGACGGTCGCGAGCAAACCGCCGGTTTTGATGCCATTCACCGGATCCTGCGCCGCGATGCGTCCAATCAGGCCGCCGATGCGGTATTGAGCCTGCTCGGACGGTCGCCTTCACTGTGAGGTCGCCCATGATGCAAACAGGTCTGGATTTTACCCTCGTCGAGGACCTGGTGGCGGGTGTTGATGAAGTGGGTCGCGGCCCGCTGTGCGGTGCAGTGGTAACCGCCGCCGTCATTCTCGATCCGACCAGGCCCATTCTCGGTCTCAATGACTCGAAGAAACTGACCGAAGCCAGGCGCGAGAAGCTCTTCGTCGAAATTCAGGAGAAAGCCCTTTGCTGGTTCATCGCCAGGGCTGAAGTCGAAGAGATCGACCAGTTGAATATCCTGCACGCCACGATGCTGGCCATGCAGCGCGCAGTCGAAGGCTTGAGTATCACGCCCAGACTGGCGCTTATCGACGGCAACCGCTGCCCGCAGTTGTCGGTGCCCTCGGCGCCGGTGGTAAAGGGTGACTCCAAGGTACCTGCCATCGCTGCCGCTTCGATTCTCGCCAAGGTGAGTCGGGATCGAGAAATGGCGGCGTTTGAACTCATCTATCCGGGTTATGGCATCGGTGGGCACAAGGGTTATCCTACGCCGGTGCATCTGGAAGCACTGGCCCGGCTCGGGCCTACGCCCATTCATCGGCGTTCCTTTGCACCGGTGCGTGCAGCCCACGAAGCGCGCGCAACGATAATGATGGGCGGCTCGCTTGCGCCGTCAGTCGGTTTGCTGCAGGACTGACGTTTCACTCCGGGCCAGCTACAATCCTGCCCTTCGTTTTTTGTATTTTCGCGTTTTATAGGATCACCATGCCGGCTTCTTTCGTTCATCTACGCCTGCACACCGAATATTCGCTGGTTGACGGCCTGGTCCGGGTCAAACCGTTGATCAAGGCGCTGACCGGCATGAACATGCCCGCCGTGGCGGTGACCGACCAGAACAACATGTGTTCGCTGGTCAAGTTCTACAAGGCCGCTCAGGGCTCCGGCATCAAGCCGATCTGTGGTGTTGATCTGTGGCTGGCGGGCAGGGACGAAGATGCCGCGCTCAGCCGCATCAGCCTGCTGGCCATGAATGCCCAGGGCTACCGCAACCTGACCGAGCTGATTTCCCGAGGCTTTATCGAAGGCCAGCGTAACGGTCAGATCGTCATTCAGCGCCAGTGGGTCGCGCAGGCCAGTGAAGGCGTGATCGCGCTTTCTGCGGCCAAGGAAGGCGAAATCGGCATGGCCTTGCTTGGCGGCAATCCGGGGGAGGCCGACGAACTGTTGCGCGAGTGGCTGGAAGTCTTTCCTGACCGCTTCTATATCGAAGTGCAGCGTACCAACCGCGCCAATGACGAAGAGCATCTGCACGCTGCGGTGGCCCTGGCCGAGCGTCACGGCGCCCCGCTGGTGGCGACCAACGATGTGCGCTTCATCAAACAGGCCGATTTCGAAGCCCATGAAACCCGCGTATGCATCGGTGAAGGGCGTGCGCTGGACGACCCGCGTCGCTCGCACAACTACAGCGATCAGCAATACCTGAAAAGCCCGGAAGAAATGGCCGAGCTGTTCAGCGACCTGCCGGAAGCGCTGGAAAACACCGTCGAGATTGCCAAGCGCTGCAACATCGACGTCAAGCTGGGCACGCACTTCCTGCCCAACTTCCCGATTCCCGATGGCATGACCATCGATGAGTATTTCCGCAAGGTCTCCTTCGATGGCCTGGAAGAGCGTCTTGCAGTCCTGTTGCCCAAGGACACGACCGAAGATTACGAAGCCAAGCGTCAGGTGTATGTCGACCGGCTGAATTTCGAGCTGGATATCATTATCCAGATGGGCTTCCCCGGATACTTCCTGATCGTGATGGACTTCATCCAGTGGGCCAAGAGCAACGGCGTACCGGTGGGGCCGGGTCGTGGTTCGGGTGCCGGATCGCTGGTTGCCTATGTACAGAAGATCACCGACCTCGACCCGCTGGAATACGACCTGCTGTTCGAACGCTTCCTGAACCCGGAGCGGGTTTCCATGCCTGACTTCGACGTCGACTTCTGCATGGATGGTCGTGACCGGGTGATCGAATATGTGGCCGAGAAGTACGGTCGCAACGCGGTCAGCCAGATCATCACCTTCGGTTCCATGGCCGCCAAGGCGGTGGTGCGTGACGTGGCGCGGGTGCAGGGCAAGTCTTACGGGCTGGCCGATCGTCTGTCGAAGATGATCCCGTTCGAAGTCGGCATGACCCTCGAAAAGGCCTACGAGCAGGAAGAGATTCTTCGCGATTTCCTCAAGGTGGATGAGGAAGCGGCGGAAATCTGGGAGATGGCGCTCAAGCTCGAAGGCATCGTGCGTAACGTCGGCAAGCACGCCGGTGGTGTGGTTATTGCCCCGACCAAGCTGACTGACTTCTCGCCGATCTATTGCGACGAGGCCGGTGACGGTCTGGTGACCCAGTTCGACAAGGACGATGTCGAGGCTGCGGGGCTGGTGAAGTTCGACTTCCTCGGTCTGCGTACCCTGACCATCATCGACTGGGCGCTCAAGACCATCAACCGCGACCGCGCCAAGGTCAACGAAGAACCGCTGGACATCGCGTTCATTCCGCTCGACGACATGCCGACCTATCAGTTGCTGCAGCGCGCCGAGACCACGGCGGTGTTCCAGCTCGAGTCGCGCGGCATGAAAGAGCTGATCAAAAAGCTCAAGCCCGACTGTCTGGAAGACTTGATCGCACTGGTGGCGCTGTTCCGTCCCGGCCCGCTGCAATCGGGCATGGTCGACGACTTCATCAACCGTAAACACGGTCGCGCCGAGCTGTCCTATCCGCATGTCGATTACCAGTACGAAGGCCTCAAGCCGGTACTGGCACCGACCTACGGCATCATCCTGTATCAGGAACAGGTGATGCAGATCGCCCAGGTCATGGCCGGTTACACCCTTGGCGGTGCGGACATGCTGCGTCGTGCCATGGGCAAGAAAAAGCCCGAGGAAATGGCCAAGCAGCGCGGTGGTTTCATCGATGGCTGCAAGACCAATAACATCGACCCGGACCTTGCCGGTAACATCTTCGACCTGGTGGAAAAGTTCGCCGGTTACGGTTTCAACAAGTCCCACTCCGCAGCCTACGGGCTGGTGTCGTACCAGACTGCCTGGCTGAAGACTCACTACCCGGCGCCGTTCATGGCGGCGGTGTTGTCGGCGGATATGCACAACACCGACAAGGTCGTGACCTTGATCGAAGAAGTGCGCACGATGAAGCTGCGCCTCGACGCGCCGGACGTGAACACCTCGGAGTTCAAGTTCACGGTAAGCGACGATGGCCGTATTCTTTATGGCCTTGGCGCGATCAAGGGCGTAGGCGAGGGGCCAGTCGAGGCGATTACCGATGCGCGCCAGGACGGGCCGTTCAAGGACTTGTTCGACTTCTGCGCTCGCGTCGACCTTAAACGGGTCAACAAGCGCACCCTGGATGGTCTGATTCGCAGCGGTGCGCTGGATCGTCTCGGGCCGTACTTCGAACTGGAGCCCAAGGCCTATCAGGCCAATATCGACCGTAACCGTTCGGTGCTGCTTGCCGCGCTGGAAGAAGCCATTCAGGCGGCAGAGCAGACTGCACGCAGTCATGACAGTGGTCACGCCGACCTGTTCGGCGGTCTGTTCGTCGAAGCGGATGCCGATGTCTACGCCAATCATCGCAAGACCCGCGAGCTGAGCCTCAAGGATCGTCTGCGTGGTGAAAAGGAAACCCTGGGGCTGTACCTGACCGGGCACCCGATCGATGAATATGAAGGCGAGATCCGCCGTTTCGCTCGTCAGCGCATCATTGATCTCAAGCCGGCAAGAGACACCCAGACAGTCGCGGGCCTGATCATTGCCCTGCGCGTCATGAAGAACAAGAAGGGCGACAAGATGGGGTTCATTACCCTGGACGATCGCTCGGCGCGCATCGAGGCGTCGCTGTTTGCCGAAGCGTTCCATTCGGCTCAGTCACTGTTGCAGACCGATGCTATGGTGGTAGTCGAGGGCGAAGTCAGTAATGATGACTTCTCCGGTGGGCTGCGCTTGCGGGCCAAGCGTGTCATGAGTATCGAGGATGCTCGCACCAATCTGGCCGAGAGCCTGCGTGTGACGGTGCGTGCCGAGGCGCTCAAGGGCGACCGGCTGCGCTGGCTGGGCGATCTGTGCAAGCGCCATCGCGGTGCCTGTCCGATCACGGTGGACTACACGGGGCAGGACGCCCGCGCATTGCTGCAATTGGGAGAAGCATGGCGGATTGATCCTGCGGACAGCTTGATTCAAGCTCTGCGTGACCAGTTCGGACGTGAGAACGTCTTTCTCCAGTATCGTTGAACGTCGCAGGCTCGACTTGCGCTCAACCCTGAATTTTAATTTCGACCTGAACGCGCCGGTTCCGAACAGGAACGGCGCAGACGGATCAACCGGCCGGCCTCTTGGCCGTCGACCCAAGACGGATGCCTATGAACCCGAATTTTCTTGATTTCGAACAGCCTATCGCTGACTTGCAGGCCAAAATCGAAGAACTGCGCTTGGTGGGTAACGACAACTCGCTGAACATCGGCGACGAGATCTCCCGGCTGCAAGACAAGAGCAAGACGCTCACCGAAAGCATCTTCGGCAACCTGACCAGCTGGCAGATCGCGCGCATGGCGCGCCATCCGCGTCGTCCTTACACGCTGGACTACATCGAAAATATCTTTACCGAGTTCGATGAGCTGCACGGTGATCGGCATTTCTCCGATGATGCGGCGATCGTCGGCGGTATTGCCCGTCTGGACAACCAGCCAGTCATGGTCATCGGCCATCAGAAAGGCCGGGAAGTGCGCGAGAAGGTTCGCCGCAACTTCGGCATGCCGCGCCCCGAAGGCTATCGCAAGGCCTGCCGTCTGATGGAAATGGCCGAGCGCTTCAAGATGCCGATCCTGACCTTTATCGATACGCCGGGCGCCTATCCGGGTATCGACGCGGAAGAGCGCAACCAGAGCGAAGCGATTGCCTGGAACCTGCGCGTGATGGCCCGTCTCAAGACGCCGATCATCGCTACCGTCATCGGTGAAGGCGGTTCTGGTGGTGCGCTGGCGATTGGTGTCTGTGACCAGTTGAACATGCTGCAGTACTCGACCTACGCGGTGATCTCTCCGGAAGGCTGCGCGTCGATTCTGTGGAAGACCGCCGAGAAGGCCCCGGATGCTGCTGAAGCGATGGGCATCACCGCTGACCGCCTGAAAGGTCTGGGTATCGTCGACAAGGTCATCGCCGAGCCACTGGGTGGCGCGCATCGTGATCCGGTCGCCGCCGCTGCCTTGATTCGCGCAGAGCTGAGCAGTCAGCTGGCGATGCTCAAGGAGTTCGATAACGACGAGCTGCTGGCGCGCCGTTATGACCGACTGATGAGCTACGGTCTGTAAGCTGCGTCGCCCCGATTGTTTCCACGTCTTGCGGGCTTCTGCCCGAAGGGCGTGGGAGCGAACCTGTTCGCGAAAGGGCGGGTTTGAGCACTGCAGCACTTAGTGTGCGAACCCGCCAGGCCGGTGAAAAACATTCATGACCACTCCCACACGCACCGGTCATGATCTTTCTGCCAGGCTTCTTCAAGTCCTGGCCCCATGGCGCAATGCGCCTGTCTGGCATGTCGGTTTCTCCGGCGGCCTCGACTCAACCGTGCTTTTGCATCTTCTGGCTGAACTCGCCAGTCGCGAAACCCTGCCTGCGCTCAACGCCATCCATGTGCACCACGGTCTGCAGACTGCTGCCGATGGCTGGCCAGAGCATTGTCAGCAGGTCTGCAAGACGCTCGGGGTGGCATTCGAGTCTGTTCGCGTTCAGGTCGAGCCCGCTGCAAGTCTCGAGCAGGCTGCCCGGCAGGCGCGTTACAGCGCCTTCAGTGAGCGGCTGGTTGAGGGCGAGGTGCTGCTGACGGGGCAGCATCGCGATGATCAGGCCGAAACCCTGTTGTTCCGTCTGCTGCGCGGCGCAGGCGTACGCGGTCTGGCTGCCATGCCCGATCAGCGCGTGCTGGGGCGTGGGCATCTGCTGAGGCCGCTACTGGATGTGTCGCGAAAGCATCTGGAAGACTACGCGCATCGGCACGGCTTGAACTGGATCGAAGATCCCAGCAATGACGATCAGCAGTTCTCGCGCAATTTTTTGCGCAGTCAGGTATTGCCGTTGCTGACCTCCAGATGGCCGCAGGCAGCGGCCAGTCTGGCGCGTACTGCGCGCCACCTCGGCGAAGCGCAGCAATTGCTCGACGAGCTCGCGCTGCAGGATATTGCCAACGCGCAGGCTGCAACGTCGTTCACTTGGGTTGGCCTGCCGGTGTTGAGTCTTGGGCCGATTGCCGCATTGTCCGCAGCCCGGCAGCGCAATGCACTGCGTCACTGGCTTGCGCCACTGACGCGCCTGCCGGACACCGATCACTGGGCTGGCTGGGAGGCATTGCGCGATGCGGCGCATGACGCAGGTCCGTTATGGCGGCTTGCTGATGGAACGCTGCACAGGGCGCAGAATTGTATCTGGTGGGTGCCCGCTGACTGGGAGCCGCTCTGTCGTCAGGCAATGGACTGGCCGGACCCTGGTGTGCCGCTGGACTTGCCGGGTAATGGCTGCGTGGTTCTGGAAGGCGACGCGCCGTCGGGGTGTCTGCAAATCCGCTATCGGCAGGGCGGTGAAGTGTTACGCCTGGACGGGCGCGGCAGCCGTGATCTCAAGCGTCTGCTCAACGAGCAGTCAGTGCCGGCGTTTCTGCGCGGCAGATTGCCGCTGCTGTACCTCGATAACGTGCTGCTGGCCGTCGCCAACCTGCCTGGACTGGACGGTTCGCCCAATGAAAACTGGCGTTTGCGCTGGGTTATGCCGACCGGCGACCAAAGTTTGAGCTGAAAGGCCCTTTCAGGTAGACTACGCTCCCTTCTTGATACAGCTTCTGTCGGCTCTTTTGAAACGACACGAGTTGCCGGTTACCAACCAGTATTTACTGGGTAATTCTTAAAATGTAGCGCACACCACACGGGCTTCGGCCGGTCGGTTTCAACGCAGCAGTTTCGGGAGTGCACCGTGAATTTTGTCGGTAATCGGGGGCTTCGGCCTTCCTTCGCTATCCCCGGCGGCTCTGACCGCTTTAACGCAGACTTCTAGGGTTTTTCATGACGCGCTACATCTTCGTCACGGGCGGTGTTGTTTCTTCATTGGGGAAAGGCATTGCCTCGGCTTCATTGGCGGCCATCCTGGAGGCGCGGGGACTCAAGGTCACCATGCTCAAACTGGATCCGTACATCAACGTGGACCCAGGCACCATGAGCCCGTTCCAGCACGGTGAGGTATTCGTCACTCACGACGGCGCCGAGACCGACCTGGACCTTGGTCACTATGAGCGGTTCATCCGCACCACCATGACCCAGAACAACAACTTCACCACCGGTCGTGTGTACGAGCACGTCCTGCGCAAAGAGCGCCGTGGTGATTACCTGGGCGCGACCATTCAGGTCATCCCGCACATCACCGATGAAATCAAGCGCCGCATCATCAAGGGTGCTGGCGATGCCGACGTGGCGCTGGTCGAGATCGGCGGCACGGTGGGCGACATCGAGTCGCAACCTTTCCTTGAAGCCATCCGCCAGTTGCGCTTCGAAGTCGGCGCACGCCGCGCGATGCTGATGCACCTGACGCTGGTGCCGTACATCGCCACTGCCGGCGAGACCAAGACCAAGCCGACCCAGCATTCGGTGAAGGAATTGCGCTCCATCGGCCTGCAGCCTGATGTGCTGGTCTGCCGTTCCGACCACCCGATCGACGTTTCCTCGCGTCGCAAGATCGCTCAGTTCACCAACGTCGAAGAGCGTGCGGTCATCGCCCTCGAAGACGCGGACACCATCTACAAGATCCCGGGCATTCTGCATTCGCAAGGCCTGGACGATTTTGTGGTCGAGCGCTTCGGCCTGCAATGTGGTGGTGCCGACCTGTCCGAGTGGGACAAGGTCGTCGACGCCAAGCTCAACCCGGAACACGAAGTGACCATCGCGATGGTCGGCAAGTACATGGAGCTGCTCGATGCCTACAAGTCGTTGATCGAAGCCATGAGCCACGCCGGTATCACCAATCGCACCAAGGTCAACCTGCGTTACATCGACTCTGAAGACATTGAAAACCAGGGCACCGGCCTGCTGGAAGGCGTGGATGCGATCCTGGTTCCCGGTGGCTTCGGTCTGCGCGGCGTCGAAGGCAAGATCACTGCCGTTCAGTTCGCCCGTGAGAACAAGGTTCCGTACCTGGGCATCTGCCTGGGCATGCAGGTCGCGGTCATCGAGTTCGCCCGTAACGTGCTGGGCTGGAAAGACGCCAACTCCACCGAGTTCGATCGCACCAGCGCGCACGCTGTAGTGGGTCTGATCACCGAGTGGGAAGATGCCACCGGCGCAGTCGAAACCCGTACCGAAAGCTCCGATCTGGGCGGCACCATGCGTCTGGGCGCGCAAGAGTGCCAGCTTGAAGCCGGTTCGCTGGTCCACGACTGCTACACCAAGGACGTGATCGTCGAACGTCATCGTCATCGCTATGAAGTGAACAACAACCTGTTGCCGCAACTGATCGAGGCGGGCCTGAAGATTTCCGGCCGCTCCGGCGACGGCGCGCTGGTTGAAGTGGTCGAAGCACCGGATCATCCATGGTTCGTCGCTTGCCAGTTCCACCCGGAATTCACCTCCACGCCCCGTGACGGTCATCCGCTGTTCAGCGGCTTCGTCAAGGCGGCACTGGCTCAACATCAGAAAAATTCCTGACAGGGACTGCAGACATGGCTCAGAAAATCATCCGCGTAGGTTCGATCGAGATCGCCAACGACAAGCCAATGGTGCTGTTCGGCGGTATGAACGTACTCGAATCCCGGGATATGGCCATGCAGGTCTGTGAAGAATACGTAAAGGTCACCGAAAAGCTCGGTATGCCTTACGTGTTCAAGGCCAGCTTCGACAAGGCCAACCGCTCTTCGGTGAACTCCTACCGTGGGCCGGGCCTTGAAGAAGGCATGCGTATTTTCGAAGAGATCAAGCGCACCTTCAACGTGCCGCTGATCACTGATGTTCACGAGCCGCATCAGGCCGCCGTGGTGGCTGAAGTCTGCGACATCATTCAGTTGCCGGCTTTCCTGTCGCGGCAGACCGATCTGGTCGTCGCGATGGCGAAAACCGGCGCAGTCATCAACATCAAGAAAGCCCAGTTCCTTGCACCCCAGGAAATGAAACACATCCTGACCAAGTGCGAAGAGGCCGGTAACGATCAGTTGATTCTCTGTGAGCGTGGCTCCAGCTTCGGTTACAACAATCTGGTCGTGGACATGCTTGGCTTCGGCATCATGAAGCAGTTCGAATATCCGATTCTGTTCGACGTGACCCACGCCCTGCAGATGCCGGGCGGTCGTTCCGATTCTGCTGGCGGGCGCCGCGCTCAGGTGCTGGATCTGGCGAAGGCCGGTATCAGTCAGAATCTGGCCGGCCTGTTCCTTGAAGCCCATCCGGATCCTGATAACGCCAAATGCGACGGGCCATGTGCCCTGCGTCTGGACAAGCTCGAGCCGTTCCTGGCCCAGCTCAAGTCCCTGGATGAACTTGTAAAGAGTTTTCCGATCGTAGAGACCGCTTGAACAGGGTTCTCCGGTAAAGTGCCGTTCCCCGTCATTCGTGACGGGGTTGTCGCATTCAGACCTGCCTTTTTCTGCGTCTGATTGCGAGCATTGTTTCCCCAGCTGCGTCGTTTTCGTCAATCTTGGAGTGTTTACAACAATGGCAAAAATCGTCGACATCAAAGGTCGTGAAGTTCTCGACTCCCGTGGCAATCCCACCGTAGAAGCAGATGTGCTCCTCGATAACGGCATCATCGGCAGCGCCTGTGCGCCGTCCGGGGCCTCAACCGGCTCGCGCGAAGCGCTGGAGCTGCGTGATGGCGACAAGAGCCGTTACATGGGCAAGGGCGTTCTGAAAGCTGTGGCCAACATCAATGGCCCTATCCGTGACCTGCTTCTGGGCAAGGACCCGGTTGACCAGAAGGCGCTGGATCACGCGATGATCGAGCTGGACGGCACCGAAAACAAGGCAAGCCTGGGCGCAAACGCCATCCTCGCGGTCTCTCTGGCAGCTGCCAAGGCCGCGGCGCAGGATCAGGACCTGCCGCTGTACGCGCACATCGCCAACCTCAATGGCACACCGGGCGTGTACTCCATGCCGGTGCCGATGATGAACATCATCAACGGTGGCGAGCATGCCGATAACAACATCGACATCCAGGAATTCATGATCCAGCCTGTCGGCGCCAAATCCTTCGCTGAAGGCCTGCGCTGGGGCACCGAGATTTTCCATCACCTCAAGGCTGTACTCAAAGCGCGTGGCCTGAACACCGCAGTGGGTGACGAAGGTGGCTTCGCGCCCAACCTGGCGTCCAACAAGGAAGCGCTCGACGCTATCGCCGAGGCGGTTGCCAATGCGGGTTACACGCTGGGCACCGACGTGACCCTGGCGCTGGACTGCGCAGCGAGCGAGTTCTACAAGAACGGCAAGTACAAGCTGAGCGAAGAGGGCGAATACAGCTCTGCCGAGTTCGCCGAATACCTTGCCGAGCTGACTCGCAAGCACCCGATCATTTCCATCGAAGACGGTCTGGACGAGTCCGATTGGGATGGCTGGAAAATCCTCACCGACAAGATCGGCGAGAAAACCCAGCTGGTAGGTGACGACCTGTTCGTGACCAACACCAAGATCCTCAAGGAAGGCATCGACAAGAAGATCGCCAACTCGATCCTGATCAAGTTCAACCAGATCGGTACGCTGACCGAAACCCTGGAAGCCATTCAGATGGCCAAGGCTGCCGGTTACACGGCAATCATCTCTCACCGTTCCGGCGAGACCGAAGATTCGACCATTGCTGACTTGGCTGTGGGCACCTCTGCCGGTCAGATCAAAACCGGTTCGCTGTGCCGCTCCGATCGCGTGTCCAAGTACAACCAATTGCTGCGCATCGAGGAGCAATTGGGCTCCAAGGCTGTGTATCGTGGTCGTGCCGAGTTTCGCGGCTGAGCCATAGATGGTAAAAAGACGCAGAGTGCTGCACGGATTCGGGTTCCCTGACTCGCCTGTGCAGCTCCGATGCTGACGCTCCGCGGTAATCTGGAGTGATTGAGCCTGGCTTATGTCAGGCTCAATGCCCTCAGTCGTTTGTTGTTCACGTTGGCTCTGCTGTCTTTTTTACTGGGTACCTGATATTTCAATGCGCAGTCCTAACTGGTTGTTCCTCGTCCTGCTCCTGTTGCTGGCTGGCTTGCAGTACCGCCTTTGGGTCGGTAACGGAAGCCTCGCGCAAGTGGCCAGCCTGACTCAGCAGATTGCCGACCAGCACGCTGAAAATCAGGTGCTGCTTGAGCGCAACCGTGTGCTCGATGCCGAGGTCATGGAATTGAAAAAAGGTCTGGAAACCGTCGAAGAGCGTGCCCGACATGAATTGGGCATGGTCAAGGACGGCGAAACCCTTTACCAGCTCGCGCAATAATCAAGTTGGTGCGATGAAAGACTTTCTTCCTGCCTTCTGGGCAGTGATACCTGCAGCGGGCATTGGTGCTCGCATGGCAGCCGACCGTCCCAAGCAGTACCTGCCACTGGGCGGCCTGACAATTCTGGAACACAGCCTGCTTTGCTTTCTCGATCACCCCCGGCTCAAGGGGCTTGTGATCAGTCTGGCTGTGGACGACCCTTACTGGGCTGCATTGCCCTGCGCGCATGACACTCGCATTCAGCGCGTGGACGGCGGCAGCGAGCGCTCAGGCTCGGTGCTCAATGCGCTTCTGCACCTGCATGCGCAGGGCGCCAGTGATAATGACTGGGTGCTGGTTCATGACGCTGCGCGTCCGAACCTGGCGCGCAGTGATCTGGACAATCTGCTCGGCGAACTGGCCGATGATCCTGTTGGCGGCCTGCTGGCCGTGCCGGCCCGCGATACGCTCAAGCGTGCCGACAGCAGCGGTCGTGTGCTGGAAACAGTGGATCGCAGCCTGATCTGGCAAGCCTTCACGCCGCAGATGTTTCGTCTTGGGGCCCTGCATCGCGCCTTGGCGGACAGCCTGGTCTCTAACGTCAGCATCACCGATGAGGCATCGGCCATCGAGTGGGCGGGGCAATCTCCACGCCTGATCGAGGGACGCTCAGACAACATCAAGGTCACGCGCCCGGAAGACCTGGAATGGCTGCGCCAGCGCCGTAGCGAGTTCGGGCGCTAGGCCCCGCTACTGGCGGTACTCATCCCTCATCGCCAAGCCTTCCTTGAGATAATCCACCAGCTTGCGCACCTTGGGTGACAGGTGCCTTTGCTGCGGATAGAGCCCCCACACGGCCGTGTTGGGCGGTTGATGCGCCTCCAGCAATGAGACCAGCGTGCCGTCGTTGAGATGTTTCTGCACGTAGTAATCCGGCAACTGACACAAACCCACGCCATGCAACGCGGCATCCAGCACGGCCTGGCCGCTGTTACAGCGCCAGTTGCCTTGCACGCGCTGGGAAAATTCACGCCCGTTCTGCTGGAGCTGCCAGGTATCGCTGCCTCCGATCAGGCAATTATGGCGATTGAGTTCCGAAAGGCTGTGCGGTCTGCCGTAACGCTCGATGTAGGACGGCGAAGCACACAGGTACATCTGCCGTGGCGCGAGGCGGGTTGCGACCAGGCGCGAGTCCTGCAGCCGACCCAGACGAATCGCCAGGTCCATGCCTTCATGAACCAGGTCCAGCGTTTCATTGCTCAGCTCGATATCGACCCGCAGGTGCGGGTACAGGTCCATGAAGCGTGTGACCAGCGGCGTGATGAAGCGCTCGCCATAGGCCACGGCGCAGGTCATGCGCAACAACCCCTTCGGTTCGCTGGCCAGATCGCCCACCGCGCGCAGTGCTTCTTCGCGGCCGTCCTGCAGGCGCTGGCAGTGATGCAGAAAGGTCTGACCGGCTTCGGTGAGCGCGACCTTGCGGGTACTGCGGTAGAGCAGACGAGTATGCAGGCGTTCTTCAAGGCGCACGATCTGACGGCTGACATGCGACGAGGAGACCCCGAGCCGCAGAGCCGCGGCGGTGAACTGCCCGCATTCCGCGACGGCGACGAACTCATCCAGACCTTCCCAACGATTGGTGTACATCAATTATCCCTGTACAGCATTAATGTTTTGCTTTTAGCCGTATTACTCGTCAATTGGCACTGTACTACACTGCAATCCTTGTTTTTACCCGTCGGAGAAGATTGATG
The DNA here is from genome assembly GCF_017832255.1 of Pseudomonas sp. PvP028. Classification (NCBI taxonomy): domain Bacteria; kingdom Pseudomonadati; phylum Pseudomonadota; class Gammaproteobacteria; order Pseudomonadales; family Pseudomonadaceae; genus Pseudomonas; species Pseudomonas sp. PvP028. The sequence goes on along the minus strand of NZ_JAFIBL010000001.1, from coordinate 5,820,197 downwards.
ATCAAGTCGCGCGCTGCTGTCGCTTTTGAAGCCAAAAAGCCATTGGAGATCGTTGAAGTCGATGTGGCCATGCCCAAGGCGGGAGAAGTGCTGCTCAGAGTAGTGGCCTCCGGCGTCTGCCACACCGATGCCTACACACTGTCCGGGGCTGACCCTGAAGGGATCTTTCCATCGATCCTCGGCCACGAAGGTGGTGCGATTGTCGAGGCGGTGGGTGAGGGCGTGACCTCGGTGGTGGTCGGCGATCACGTGATTCCGCTGTACACCCCGGAATGCCGTCAGTGCAAGTTCTGCCGCTCGGGCAAGACCAACCTGTGCCAAGCGATTCGTACCACTCAGGGTAAAGGCCTGATGCCGGATGGCACTACGCGTTTTTCCTACAAGGGCGAGCCGATTTTCCACTACATGGGCACCTCGACCTTCTCCGAATACACCGTACTGCCGGAAATCTCGGTGGCCAAAATCGACAAGCAGGCACCGCTGGAAAAAGTCTGCCTGCTGGGTTGCGGTGTCACCACCGGTATCGGTGCGGTGCTCAACACCGCCAAGGTCAAGCCTGGCGATACCGTAGCCATCTTCGGTCTGGGCGGTATTGGCCTCTCGGCATTGATCGGTGCGGTCAAAGCCAAGGCGGCTCGCATCATCGCCATCGACATCAACCCTGCCAAGTTCGAGATCGCCAAACAGCTGGGCGCGACTGATTGCGTCAATCCGAAGGATTTCGACCGTCCGATCCAGGAAGTCATCGTCGACATGACCGATGGCGGCGTCGACTTCTCGTTTGAGTGCATCGGTAATGTGCAACTGATGCGTGCTGCGCTGGAATCCTGCCACAAGGGCTGGGGCGAGTCGGTCATCATCGGCGTGGCCGGTGCCGGTCAGGAAATCGCTACCCGTCCGTTCCAGCTGGTGACCGGGCGCGTCTGGCGCGGTTCGGCGTTTGGCGGCGTGCGTGGCCGTACCGAATTGCCGAGCTATGTGGACATGGCGCAGACCGGTGAAATCCCGCTGGATACGTTCATCACCCACACCATGGGCCTGGAAGACATCAACAAGGCGTTCGACCTGATGCACGAAGGCAAAAGCATCCGCACGGTCATTCATTTTTAAGGAGCAGCAGCAAGCTGTCAGCTCCAAGCGGCAAGCACGAAGGTCTCTTACATGCTTGTAGCTTGCGGCTTGCGGCTTGTAGCTAGAGGACACGATATGCCTTTGGAAAATATTTCCTGCCAAAAGAGCTTCGGCGGCTGGCACAAGCGCTACAAGCACCATTCTCAGGTGCTCGGTTGTGACATGGTGTTTGCCGTCTATCTGCCGCCACAGGCGGAGCAGGGCGGCAAGCTGCCGGTGTTGTACTGGCTGTCCGGCCTGACCTGCACGGATGAAAACTTCATGCAGAAAGCCGCCGCCCATCGACTGGCGGCCGAGCTGGGCATCATCATCGTGGCGCCTGATACCAGTCCGCGCGGTGCTGACGTGGCAGATGACCCTGACGGCGCCTGGGACTTCGGTCAAGGCGCGGGCTTCTACCTCAACGCCACCGAGCAGCCTTACGCGCGGCATTACCAAATGCATGATTACGTAGTCAAGGAACTGCCGGCGCTGATCGAGGGGCATTTCCCGGCGTCACAGGTGCGCAGCATCAGCGGGCACTCGATGGGCGGTCACGGCGCGCTGGTCTGCGCATTGCGCAATCCAGGTCGCTATCGGTCGGTATCAGCGTTCTCGCCGATCAGTAATCCGATCGATTGCCCCTGGGGGCAAAAGGCATTCTCCCGTTATCTGGGCGAAGACCGTTCTCGCTGGCGCGAGTGGGATGCCAGCGTGCTGATTGCGCAGGCGTCCGAAAAGCTGCCGACTCTGGTCGATCAGGGCGATCGTGATGATTTTCTGGTCAACCAGCTCAAACCCGAGGTGCTGGTTCAGGCGGCCAAGACTGCGGACTATCCGCTGACCCTGCGCATGCAGCCAGGTTACGACCACAGCTATTTCTTCATCGCCAGCTTCATCGAAGACCATCTCAGGCATCACGCAGCAGCCTTGAACAGCTAACGCGCGCCAAAGCAGGTAGAATCACGCCCTGACTTTTTTCAGGGCGTTTTTTTATGCGTATTGGCCATGGCTTTGATGTGCACCGTTTCGCTGAAGGCGACTTCATTACCTTGGGCGGCGTGCGGATTGCACACGGGTTCGGTCTGCTGGCCCATTCCGATGGCGATGTCCTGCTGCATGCCTTGAGCGACGCGCTTCTGGGTGCCGCAGCGCTGGGCGATATCGGCAAGCACTTTCCCGACACGGATCCGCAGTTCAAGGGCGCCGACAGTCGCGTGCTGCTGCGTCATGTCCTCACGCTGATCCATGGCAAAGGCTGGAAGGTCGGTAATGTCGACGCCACCATCGTCGCTCAGGCACCGAAAATGGCGCCGCATATCGATGCCATGCGTGCATTGATCGCTGCAGACCTTCAGGTTGAGCTGGATCAGGTCAACGTCAAGGCCACGACGACTGAAAAGCTTGGCTTTACCGGGCGTGAAGAAGGCATCGCGGTGCATGCCGTTGCGTTGTTGCTACGCGCATGAATGAACGTGAACTGCTGGGCCCGCGAGCTTACGGCGAGGCATTGGGGCGTGCAGTCCTCAAAGCGACTGCCGAAGACTTTCAGGTCGACGAAGTGCTGGACATTCCGCTTTCCGGGGATGGCGAGCACTTGTGGCTATGGGTCGAGAAACGCGGTCTGAACACGGAAGAGGCGGCCCGCCGACTGGCCAGGGCTGCGGGCGTCCAACTGCGCACAGTCAGCTATGCCGGGCTCAAGGATCGTCAGGCACTGACCCGCCAGTGGTTCAGCATTCAATTGCCTGGCAAGGCCGATCCTGACCTGTCCGCTGCGCAGGACGACACGCTGCAGATTCTCAAGAGCGGCCGCCACAAACGCAAACTGCAACGCGGCGCCCATGCGGCCAATGGCTTCACGCTGCGTCTGACCCAGCTGGATGCAGACAAGGGCGCCTTGAATCAGCGTCTTGAAACCATCGCTCGGCAGGGCATCCCTAATTATTTCGGCACGCAGCGTTTCGGCTATCAGGGTGGAAATCTTGGCGAGGCACGCGATTACGCCGCCCGCAAGGCGCTGCCTGAGCAACGCGCGGTGCGTTCGCGACTCTTGTCCACGGCGCGCAGTTACCTGTTCAATCGGGTGCTGGCCGCTCGGGTTGTCGATGGCAGCTGGCAGAAGGCTCAGGTCGGTGATTTGCTCGCGTTCACCGACAGCCGCAGCTTTTTCCCGGCCGGGGTGGATGAATGCAGCGATCCTCGTCTGGCGATCCTCGATCTGCACCCCACCGGACCTCAATGGGGTGAAGGCCCTTCGCCAGCTGGCGGTGCGACGGCAGCGCTGGAAAATACCGTTGCCGACGACGAATCTGTATTGCGTGACTGGCTGGTCAGAGCGGGCATGGAGCACGAACGTCGCATCCTGCGACTGCCCATTGGGCGGCTGACGTGGCATTATCCCGAGTCTGACATTCTGCAACTGGAATTCGTCCTTCCGCCCGGATGTTTCGCGACCGTTTTGGTCCGCGAACTCATCGATCTGGTGCCGGTTGGGCAGACGGACAGCTCATGCGTATTCTGATATCAAATGATGACGGGGTGAATGCGCCCGGTCTTGTCGCGCTCCATGCGGCGTTGGCGAACTACGCCGACTGCGTGGTGATTGCGCCTGATCAGGACAAAAGTGGTGCCAGCAGTTCTCTGACACTCGACCGCCCCTTGCATCCGCACACCCTGGAAAATGGCTTCATCAGTGTCAACGGTACGCCCACCGACTGCGTGCATCTGGGCATTCACGGGCTACTGGAACGTCAACCGGACATGGTGGTTTCAGGCATCAATCTGGGGGCCAATCTGGGCGACGATGTACTGTATTCCGGAACGGTCGCTGCAGCCCTTGAAGGGCGTTTTCTGCAGCGACCGTCGTTTGCCTTTTCGTTTCTGTCACGTCAGCCGGATAATCTGGCGACGGCGGCGCATTACGCGCGCTTGCTGGTCGAGGCCCATGAGCAACTCGACCTGCCACCCCGCACGGTATTGAACGTGAATATTCCCAACCTGCCGCTCGAGCATATCCGCGGCATTCAATTGACCCGATTGGGGCATCGTGCCCGCGCTGCGGCACCGATCAGAGTCGTCGATCCGCGTGGCCGCGCCGGCTACTGGATCGCTGCTGCAGGCGACGTCGAGGACGGCGGTGCCGGGACCGACTTTCATGCGGTCGTACAAGGCTACGTATCGATCACGCCGTTGCAGCTGGATAGAACCTATCAGGACGGATTCAGCAGCCTGAACACCTGGCTGGAGGGACTTCGTTGATGTCACGCGAGCAGGATGATTTATTGCGTCGAGGGATCGGAATGACGTCGCAGCGTACCCGCGAGCGTCTGATTCAACGCCTCTGCGAAGAGGGCATTTCCAACCAGCGGGTACTGGACGTCATTCGCAAGACGCCCCGGCATCTGTTTGTCGATGAAGCGCTGGCGCATCGCGCCTACGAAGACACCGCATTGCCCATCGGCCACAACCAGACGATTTCCCAGCCTTACATGGTCGCGCGGATGAGCGAGTTGCTGTTGGCAGCCGGGCCGCTGGACAAGGTCATGGAGATCGGTACAGGGTCCGGCTATCAGACTGCTGTGCTGGCGCAGCTGGTAGAACGAGTGTTTTCGGTAGAGCGCATCAAGGTGCTTCAGGATCGCGCCAAGGAGCGTCTGGTCGAGCTCAATCTGCGCAACGTGGTGTTCCGTTGGGGTGATGGTTGGGAAGGCTGGCCAGCCCTGGCGCCGTATAACGGCATCATCGTTACGGCGGTGGCCACCGATGTGCCGCAGGCATTGCTCGATCAACTGGCACCGGGAGGCCGATTGGTCATCCCCGTGGGCTCGGGAGAGGTTCAGCAGTTGATGCTGATCATTCGTGAAGAAAACGGTTTTTCCCGACATGTGCTGGGGGCTGTGCGCTTCGTGCCACTGCTCAATGGACCCATCGCTTGAAGATTGTCTGCGGTAAACAATGAATTCTGGCGTCAGTCATCGGTCTACAGCGCGCGGCCACAAATGTTAAATGGCCTGATGGCATCATTTCCATGCAGCTGATTGATACTTAACAGCGTTTTTCAGCGGATATCACTGGCTGCCCGTCGCTATTACGGCACAATAGGCATCTTTTTTGAATTCAGTCACCAGTAAAGGGAGTGGCGGGTGAGTCTCACAGTCATTCAGCAGCTCAGGTCTTCAAGAAGTTATCAGCGTCTGGTGATTGGCATTGCTCTCAGTGTCCTTTTGGTCGGCTGCTCCAGCTCGCCTTCAGGCGGCGTTCGCGTCGTTGATCGCAACGGCAACGCCGTGGCCCAGCGCCCGACAGTGACCACTGGCCAATATGTGGTCAGGCGCGGCGATACGCTTTTTTCCATTGCATTTCGTTACGGCTGGGACTGGAAGGCGCTGGCTGCCCGCAACCAGATTCCGGAGCCGTTTACCATCAAGCCAGGTCAGACAATTCGCTTTGACGGGCGCTCCTCTTCAACGCCGAGCGTGGCTTCAACGTCGGGCGCCGGGCGTCCAGTGACGTCCACATCGACCACCACCAGCAGCTCCGGATCCGTCAAAACCACGGTCATGTCCAAACCTGTTGCGGTTGTACCTGTGGTTATACCGCCGTCGGCGACCACCGGGACAGGCCCGGCCGGCAAGTCTCCGACGGGTTGGACCTGGCCTTCGAGTGGCATTTTGATAGGAAAATTTTCCTCAAACGGCAGTTTGAATAAAGGAATTGATATCGCTGGTGATTTGGGACAGCCTGTTTTGGCAGCGTCTGATGGTTCAGTTGTTTACGCCGGAAGTGGATTACGGGGCTACGGCGAATTGATCATCATCAAACACAGCGATACCTACGTCAGTGCCTACGGTCATAACCGCAGGCTTTTGGTACGGGAAGGACAACAGGTCAAGGCAGGGCAGACGATTGCCGAAATGGGGTCAACAGGAACTGACCGGGTGAAACTGCATTTTGAGATTCGCCGCCAAGGGAAACCCGTAGATCCGTTAGGATTCTTGCCACGTCGTTGATAGTTGTCAGCCTGTTCCTGGCGTAGTAGGAACAGGCTCAAGCGTTGCCATGGAATCAGGCGATGCTGGAGCTTGAGGTCGAACTCACCAAAGGACTAAAACAATGGCTCTTGGCAACGAAGCGCCGGAGTTTGACATCGATGATGAAGTGCTCCTTATGGAAGCCGGCATTGTCCTGAAGGAAGCGTCAAACGAGAAGCAGCCAGCCGCTGTCTCGGGACGTACCAAGGTCAAGCATTCAACATCGCTCAAACAACACAAGTACATTGACTACACGCGGGCGCTCGATGCTACCCAGCTGTACCTCAATGAAATCGGTTTTTCTCCTCTATTGTCCCCGGAAGAAGAAGTTCATTTTGCGCGCCTGTCGCAAAGTGGAGACCCGGCCGGGCGCAAACGCATGATTGAAAGCAATCTGCGGCTGGTAGTGAAAATTGCCAGACGCTATGTCAATCGTGGGCTGTCATTGCTCGATCTGATCGAGGAGGGCAACCTGGGGTTGATCAGGGCGGTCGAGAAGTTCGACCCGGAGCGCGGCTTTCGTTTCTCGACCTACGCTACCTGGTGGATTCGTCAGACCATCGAACGCGCGATCATGAATCAGACACGGACCATCCGACTGCCGATTCATGTGGTCAAGGAGCTGAACGTTTATCTGCGTGCGGCCAGAGAGCTGACCCAGAAGCTGGATCACGAACCTTCTCCTGAAGAGATCGCCAACCTGCTGGAAAAACCGGTAGGCGAGGTCAAGCGCATGCTGGGCCTCAACGAGCGTGTCTCGTCAGTGGACGTTTCGCTAGGACCGGATTCGGACAAGACGCTGCTTGATACGTTGACCGACGACCGTCCGACAGACCCCTGTGAGCTGCTGCAGGACGACGATCTCTCACAGAGCATCGATCAATGGTTGTCTGAACTGACCGAGAAGCAGCGCGAAGTGGTGATTCGCCGCTTTGGCTTGCGCGGGCATGAAAGCAGCACGCTTGAAGATGTAGGGCTTGAAATCGGTCTGACGCGTGAGCGTGTAAGGCAGATTCAGGTCGAAGGACTCAAGCGCCTGCGCGAGATCCTCGAGAAAAACGGTCTGTCCAGCGAGTCTCTCTTCCAGTAGTCCCCTTCCTCAGCATCCATCCAGGGCCGATATAACACAGTGTGTGTATATCGGCCTTTTTATATGTCTTCCATAATTTAAATGTTTCTGCGCGTCCTGCCAGCCAATGCAGTTCTGCTTGGACGGCAGCGGCATGCTTGTACTCAGAGGGCTCAAAGCCTGTAAGTCATTGCGCACGCTTGCTGTAAGTCATTCAGGTAACCGGAGTGAGGCTTGTCGCCAATTCATCGGTTTTTTTATCGCAAGATGTTGTTTTAGAATGGATTTTAATTCTGAAAGGCAATTGTCCAGGAAATATTCTGGAGCGTTTCGGGTGTTGCTCTCCAGCGTGATATCTCTAATATCGGAGCTGTGCCAACGGACCGGCACAGGCTATCAAGGATGACGGCCAAGGACATCGCGGGATGCGATTCATCAGGATGATGACAAGGGAATACAGGGATCAAGGAAAAATGTGGGCGGTTCATACCGCCCCTTTTTTTGTCTGCAGAAAAGCGTATCCAACAAAAAAGGCCCTCTTGGGGGCCTTTTGTCTGCGTGGAATCTAGCGTTCCAGTTCAGCGATCTTGCCGGTTTTGCCATCCCACTCTGCCGCATCCGGCATAGCGTCTTTCTTTTCGGTGATGTTTGGCCAGACTTCGGCAAGCTCGGCATTCAGCTCGATGAAGTTTTCCATGCCGGCAGGGATCTCATCTTCCGAGTAAATGGCTACGGCAGGGCACTCTGGCTCGCAGAGCGCGCAGTCGATGCACTCGTCCGGGTGGATCACCAGGAAATTCGGGCCTTCGTAAAAGCAGTCCACCGGACAGACTTCTACGCAGTCGGTGTACTTGCACTTGATGCAGTTGTCGGTGACGACGAAGGTCATTTCTAATTTTCTCCTCAGGCGGCTGCGGCATAGCCCTTCCAGACAGGGGTGCCAGGTTCGGGAGGTTTCCCGGCCCTATGAAAACACGTGCTTTTGGTGGGTCGCCTTGAGGCAGTAAGACTGCGTCGTCTACTACCTGTCCCTGCTACCTACCGTCGGTTCGCTGCATTTTCACGCGGCTCGAAAAACGCCTCGACCAGGCTAAAAGCCGAGAGCGTCCCAAACCGCGCGGGATTCTAACAGTATGTAACGCTTCGCGTCACAGGCGAGTTTGCAATGTGTATAGCAAATCCAGCGCCTGCCGCGGGGTCATATCGTCGACCTTGACCTTCGACAGCTCGTCGAGCACCGGGTGCGGCAGACTTGCGAACATATCGCTCTGTTGCGGGACTGCGGGCTTGCCGGGTTTGGCGCGCGGCTGCTCGTGCGGCAGGCTGGTGGTTTCCAGACGCTGCAAATGCTCCTTGGCGCGGCTGATGACCTTGCCCGGCACGCCGGCCAGTTGCGCCACGGCCAGACCGTAGCTCTGGCTCGCAGGCCCTGGCAGGACGCGGTGCAGGAACACGATGCGCTCATTATGCTCGGTGGCGTTGAGGTGCACATTGGTCACCAGCGGCTCGCTTTCCGGCAACACCGTCAGTTCGAAATAGTGCGTGGCGAACAGTGTGTAGGCGCGCAGTTGTGCGAGGCACTCAGCCGCCGCCCAGGCCAGCGAAAGGCCGTCGAAAGTACTGGTGCCGCGCCCGACTTCGTCCATCAGCACCAGACTTTTATCGGTCGCGTTGTGCAGAATGTTTGCCGTTTCGCTCATTTCCACCATGAACGTCGAGCGTCCGCCCGCCAGATCGTCGCTGGAGCCGATGCGGGTGAAGATCCGGTCGACCAGCGACAGTTCGCAGCTGGCAGCAGGGACGAAGCTGCCGATATGGGCCAGCAGCACGATCAGCGCCGTCTGACGCATATAGGTCGATTTACCGCCCATGTTCGGGCCGGTGATGACCAGCATGCGCGTGCTGTCGTCCAGCGCCAGGTCGTTGGCAACGAAAGGCGTACTCAGCACCTGTTCCACGACCGGATGGCGGCCCTGCTCGATGCGCATGCAAGGTTCGGCGACAAAGCGTGGGCAATTGAGGTCCAGGTTCAGTGCGCGCTCCGCAAGGTTGCTCAGCACGTCCAGTTCGGCCAGCGCCGCCGCTGTGTCCTGAAGCGGCGCAAGATGCCCGATCAGGTCTTCGAGCAGTGTTTCGTAGAGCATCTTTTCCCGAGCCAGCGCGCGGCTCTTGGCCGACAACGCCTTGTCTTCGAACTCCTTGAGCTCGGGTGTGATAAAGCGTTCGGCACCCTTCAGGGTCTGGCGGCGTATGTAATCAGCCGGCGCCTGCTCGGCCTGCTTGCTTGGCAGCTCGATAAAATAGCCATGCACGCGGTTGTAGCCAACTTTCAGGTTGCCGAGGCCGGTGCGGGCTTTTTCGCGGGCTTCCAGGTCGATCAGGAACTGACCGGCGTTTTCACTCAGCGACTGCAGATCATCCAGTTCAGCGTCGTAGCCGGTCTTCAAAACACCGCCGTCACGGATGACCGCAGGCGGATTGTCGATGATCGCGCGCTGCAGCAGGTCGGCCAGCTCGGGATAGGTGCTGGCAGTCTGCGCAAGTTGCTGCAGGTGCGGCGCGTCCAGATCGGTCATCGCCTGTTGCAGTTCGGGCAGGGCGCTCAGGGCGTCGCGCAGGCGGGCGAGGTCACGTGGCCGCGCGTTACGCAGGCCGATACGCGCCAGAATCCGCTCGATGTCGCCGATTTCCTTGAGCTGTGGTTGCAGGTTTTCGAAGCGATAGCGTTCCAGAAAGCAGGTGATTGACGTCTGGCGTGCCTGAAGGATGGTCAGGTCGCGCAATGGCCGGTTCAGCCAGCGGGTCAGCAACCGTGTCCCCATTGCGGTCTGGCAGCGGTCCATCACCGATTGCAGGGTGTTGTCACGGCCCCCGGACAGGTTGGTGTCCAGTTCCAGGTTACGGCGACTGGCTGCATCGAGAATCACGGTATCGTCGAGACGTTCGTGACGCAGGCTGCGTAAATGGGGCAGGGCGGTGCGCTGGGTTTCCTTGGCATAGCTGAGCAGGCAGCCGGCAGCACCGATGGCCAGCGTCAGGTTTTCGCAACCGAAACCCTTGAGGTCCTGGGTTGCAAACTGCTGACACAGACTTTTATGGGCTGAGTCGCGCTCGAAATCCCAGGGCGCGCGACGTCGAGAACCGCGGCGCTTCTCGGCAGGCAGACCTTGTGGCCAGTCATCCGGAATCAGCAACTCGACCGGGTTGATGCGCTCGAGCTCGGCCAGCAGGTTCTCCCAGCCCTTGATCTCCAGCACACTGAAGTTGCCACTGGTGATATCCAGTACCGCCAGGCCGAACAGGCGTTCGTCACCCAGCACGGCGGCGATCAGGTTATCGCGGCGCTCGTCGAGCAGGGCCTCATCGCTGATGGTCCCTGGCGTGATGATCCGTACTACCTGACGATCCACCGGCCCCTTGCTGGTGGCGGGGTCGCCGATCTGCTCGCAGATCACCACCGATTCGCCCAGTTTCACCAGCTTGGCCAGATAACCCTCGGCTGCGTGGTAGGGAATCCCGCACATGGGAATGCTCTGACCTGCCGACTGGCCGCGTGCGGTCAGGGTTATATCCAGCAGCTTGGCGGCTTTCTTCGCGTCTTCGTAGAAGATCTCGTAGAAATCGCCCATGCGATAAAACATCAGTTGATCCAGGTGCTGGTTTTTGAGTTTCCAGTACTGCTGCATCATCGGAGTGTGTGCGGAGAGGTCGGAAATTGCTTTATTCATCAGTGGCTTAGGCAAGTTCTTGAGAGGAGTGAGGCAACCTTGAGACGCGACGGGTGGCCCTTGTCTGAAGCAAGGGGCGTCTGCCGGGTATGTGCGATGGCGGCAAGGTTATCACGCTCGACCGGGTGGTGCAGTGACAGCGTGGCTTCCCGCGTATTGGTGACCGGGCGTTTCCAGACAGCCATGCATCCCGATTTGCCGTATAGACTTTCATCGCTGCCACTCGATCACCGGGCGGTAACTTATAAAAAAGGACTTTTATATGAAGAACAAACGAGCAAGGGATTCTGTCAGCGGGCGCTTCATCCCTTTGGAAGAAGCCAGAAAAAGGCCGAGAGAAACCACGGTGGAAACGGTCAAAAAGCCCGGGCGCAGGAAAAATGACAAGTAAAGCAGCATGCTCAGCCCTGTTGCGCGGCAGGTGCGCCGCCTCAGGATTCACCTTTACAGGCTTTCCAGCATGAATGATTACACCGTGAATGAGATAACCGGGCTTGCCGATACGCTTGGCAGGCTTCTGGGTGCAATGAACGCGCAGGTGACTACGGCCGAATCCTGTACGGGGGGCGGAATCGCTGAAGCGATCACGCGCATTGCCGGCAGCTCGGCGTGGTTCGAAGCGGGCTACGTGACCTATTCGAATGTCCAGAAGACCCGCCAGCTGGGAGTGCCCGAGATGTTGTTCGAACAGGTCGGGGCGGTCAGCCAGGCGGTTGTCGAAGCCATGGTGCGAAGCGCACAGCGTGAAAGTGGTGCACGATTCGCCGTTGCGGTCAGCGGTGTCGCAGGGCCCGGCGGCGGTTCGCCGGACAAACCGGTCGGTACCGTGTGGCTGTGCTGGGGCAAGGATGATGTGCTGATCGCCCGGCGTTGCCACTTCGATGGCGACCGTGATCAGGTCCGTCGACAGACGGTTGAAGCCGCGCTGCACGGGCTGATACAGCTTGCACGCGGAGAAATGCCAAAACAGGGGTAGGCGCGCGCTCACTGCTGTGGAATAATACTGTCTACTTATACAGGTGTTGTGGCCATCAAGGCCCTAATTGAATTTGATTACGTGAGGACTTCAATGGACGACAACAAGAAGAAAGCCTTGGCTGCGGCCTTGGGTCAGATCGAGCGTCAGTTCGGTAAAGGTGCCGTGATGCGCATGGGCGATCATGATCGCCAGGCGATTCCTGCCATCTCCACCGGTTCGCTGGGTCTGGATATCGCACTCGGTATTGGTGGTCTGCCGAAAGGCCGGATCGTGGAAATCTACGGTCCTGAGTCTTCCGGTAAAACCACGCTGACACTGTCGGTCATCGCTCAGGCCCAGAAAATGGGTGCTACCTGCGCCTTTGTCGACGCCGAGCACGCACTGGATCCGGAATACGCCGGCAAGCTGGGCGTCAACGTCGACGACCTGCTGGTTTCGCAGCCGGACACCGGTGAGCAGGCGCTGGAAATCACCGACATGCTGGTGCGCTCCAACGCCATTGACGTGATCGTGGTCGACTCCGTTGCTGCGCTGGTGCCCAAGGCAGAGATCGAAGGCGAAATGGGTGACATGCACGTGGGTCTGCAGGCACGTCTGATGTCGCAGGCGCTGCGCAAGATCACCGGCAACATCAAGAACGCCAACTGCCTGGTGATCTTCATCAACCAGATCCGTATGAAGATCGGCGTGATGTTCGGCAGCCCTGAAACCACCACCGGTGGTAACGCGCTGAAATTCTACGCTTCGGTACGTCTGGACATCCGCCGTACAGGCGCGGTCAAGGAAGGCGATGAAGTTGTCGGCAGCGAAACCCGCGTCAAGGTCGTGAAGAACAAGGTAGCTCCGCCGTTCCGTCAGGCCGAGTTCCAGATTCTTTATGGTAAGGGTATCTACCTGAACGGTGAAATCGTCGATCTGGCCGTTCTGCATGGTTTTGTCGAGAAGTCCGGCGCCTGGTACAGCTACCAAGGCAGCAAGATTGGTCAGGGTAAGGCCAACTCGGCCAAGTTCCTGGCAGATAACCCGGAAATCTGTAAAGCGCTCGAGAAGCAGATCCGCGACAAGCTGCTGACCCCTGGCGTCGATACCAAGGCTGTCGGCTCCCGTGAAGCAGTGGCTGCCGATGATATGTCTGAAGCAGATGTCGATATCTGATAGCCATGCCTGCCGTGCTCGATACACCCGTCGCCGTCAGGCGCACTGCAATGGACCTGCTCGCACGTCGCGAGCACGGTCGAGTCGAGCTGACGCGTAAACTGCGTCAGCGCGGCGCTCCCCCCGAGCTTATCGATGCAGCCCTTGATCGTCTGGTCGAGGAAGGACTGCTCTCTGAATCCCGTTACCTCGAAAGCTTCGTTTCTTACCGGGCACGTTCGGGCTACGGTCCTGTTCGTATTCGCGAAGAGCTTGGTCAGCGTGGCTTGCAACGTGCTGACATTGAGCAGGCTCTAAGGGAGTGCGGCGTTGATTGGCAGGAGAAGCTTCACGAGCTCTGGCAGCGCAAGTTTGCCGGTGCTTTGCCTGTCGATGCGCGCGAGCGAGCCAAGCAGGGGCGTTTTCTGAGTTATCGCGGCTATCCGCTGGAAATGATCGGCCGCTTGTTAAGCGGCCGTGGCGGGGATGACTGATATATCCGGGGGCTTACTGTGGCGTCCGGTTCCGAGCTGCGTCCCTTGTCGCTGAAGCGTCTTCCCAGTTTTCCTGTTGATTGATGTAATCCACCAGTTCCCGAAGTCTGCCCTGATTGCGCCCTGTGAAGGTGAACGCCAGTCGTGTCAGGTGACTGAATTGCGCTTCATCGTGCTCTTCGCCCTGATAACTGTGCTGATGAAAGTTTTCATTGATGCACAGGTCAGCGAACGCTTCCTGCATGTGCTCCAGGGCCTGTTCGTTCAGCGCATGATGCATACGGATCACGAACTTGTTTTTCAACCAGCGGCTGGAATGGAAGTTGGCGTAAAACCGGTTGATCTCCTCCACCGCTTCATCAGCGCTGTAAACCAGCCTCATCAGCTTCATGTCGGCTGGCAGAATGTAGTGATTGTCCTGCAACTGATGCTTGATGAAGTCCAGCGCACCTTGCCAGAAACTCCCGCCAGGCGTGTCCAGCAATACAACAGGCACCAACGGGCTTTTGCCGGTTTGTATCAGCGTCAGCACTTCCAAGGCTTCATCCAGAGTTCCGAACCCGCCTGGGCATAGCACCAGCGCGTCGGCTTCCTTGACGAAGAACAGCTTGCGCGTGAAGAAGAAGTGGAAGGGCAGCAGGTTTTCGCTGCCTTCTACCGTCGGGTTGGCGTGCTGTTCGAAAGGCAGGGTAATGTTGAACCCGAGGCTGTGTTTCAAGCCTGCACCGGCATGAGCTGCCGCCATGATGCCGCCGCCTGCGCCGGTGATGACCATCATGTCGGCGCGGGCCAGTTTTTCACCCAGCTCTGTGGCTTGTGCGTACAGCGGATGTTCCATTGGTGTACGGGCGGAGCCGAACACAGTGACTTTGCGGCGGCCCTTGAAGCGTTCGAGCACCCGAAAGGCTTTGTCCAGTTCGCGCAGGGTTTGCAGCGTTATCTTGACGTCCCAGCGGTTGCGGTCATCCTGGGCCATGCGCAGCACCGTGAGCATCATGTCGCGGTACAGCGGCAGGTTTTTCGTGCCCGGAGCCACCTCATTGATGTGCTCTTCAATCTTGCTGGTCAGGTCGAGGCCGTCGCTTTGAAAGTGTCGGGATAGAAGATCGTCAGGTACATACGGCATTCGGGATTTTTCCTCCTGCAGGATCAATGGCCCAGTGGGGCGTGTTGAACCGATGATGTCCCGGTTTGCAGAGAAAGGCTACCCATTGCCTGTTCATTGCCAGGGTGGATTAGTTGCAGGATGTCTTGAGTATTGCTCGACTGACGCGCCTGAGGGACAGGCGCGCGGGGGGCGGCTACATGTCGGGCGTGGCTTATTGCTTGGGCTTTACAGTGCAGTCGGAAGCCTGAAAGGTCTGCGTCACAACCGGGCGGTTGGTCTTGTACTCGGTGAACTGATACTTGAGTACGGCCCCCTTGGTCATCAACTGGCGGAAACCATTGTTGTGGCAAACGCTATTACCCAACTGGTTGCGCATCACGTCCGGATTAGCGCGCATCTGCTGAGCCTGGCCTTCACGAACGCTCAGGTGGTTGATCAACTGGTTGCCGCTGACGGTATAGCCCTGATCGAGGATGTCTTCGTTGATCGCTCGCGGCGTGCCGACACTGCTTTCCTTAGCGACTTTTTCCAGCATCTTGCTGAGTTCGAACTCCTGTTTCGACGCCGCTTGGGCGCACAGTGGAGCAACGAGCAAAAGCGTAAGGGTGGGTACGATAAGGCGCAGCATTAAACTCTCCTGATTAAGTCACTGGCCGTTGGACCAGCGACTTCAAAGTGCGTTCCGGGCAGCCCACCGATAGCGCGGGGTGCTGTGGCGCAGCAGTATAGAGCAGGAGCCTTGATCGGGCCTAGGCTCTGTATGAAAAGAGGCCGCCGGACTGAAAGCGCGTTGAAGTGCCGGGCCTCTGATAAACTGCGCGGACTTTAATCCAGCCGAGTCTTTGTGGTGTCGATGTATTTCCCCCGCAGGCATGTCCTGTAATGAGCCATGCCGTTTCCCGCCTGCGCGATGAGCGTCTGGCCCGCAGTACCAGGCCTTTTATTGCCCGTGGCTCGCGCGCGCCGCGCTGTCCGGAATGTCGGGTTATCTCCAGCTATTGTCTGTGCGAATGGCGACCCAGCGTCGCTGCCGACTCAGGCATCTGCCTGCTGATGTATGACACTGAGCCCTTGAAGCCGACCAACACCGGTTGGCTGATTGCCGATGTCATCCAGGACACTCATGCCTTCCTCTGGTCGCGGATAGAGGTCGATGAGCAATTGCTCGCCTTGCTGGACGACCCGCAGTGGCAGCCCTACATCGTGTTTCCCGGAGAATTTGTCGCCGAGGAGCGCGTGGTCAATAAGGTCTCGCGCCTGGATGGCAAGCGCCCGTTGTTCATTCTGCTGGATGCTACCTGGACCGAAGCGCGCAAGATGTTTCGCAAGAGTCCTTATCTGGAGCGGTTTCCGGTCTTGAGTCTGGAACCCGAGCAGATCTCGCGCTACCGTTTGCGTCGATCCAGGCGCGACGACCACTTCTGCACCGCAGAAGTGGCCGCCCTCTGTCTGGAACTGGCTGGTGATGCCAGTGCCAGCGGCGTGCTGGATGCTTATCTGGACGTGTTCAGCGCTCATTATCTGGGCGCCAAGTATCAGAACCCGATTGATCCCGACGACGTGGCGCATACCCATTTGAAGGCCTTCATTTGAAGGCTGTTCATAACCAGTGGCGGTCTAACTGCGCGGGTTTGGCTAATTGCCATCTATGTTCCCGGGTATCGACGCTTCGCGCTTGACCGTCATGGCCATGCTGGGCATGCTTGGCGCCGCCTGGAAGCCGATTCATCTGGTCTGGCAGTGCGCCGGAGCCCGCTACGGGTTTCGCGCCGAGCGTTCGCCAGCCTCGCTGGGCGGCCGATTCTTCGGCCCCTCACTATAAAAACAGGATCATTACATGACCTACGACATCCTGATCGCTGATGATCATCCCCTGTTTCGCAGTGCGCTGCATCAGGCGCTGAGCATCGGCCTGGGGCCTGACGCAAGGCTGGTCGAGGCAGAAAGCATTGCCCAGCTTGAGTCGCGGCTGGGGGAAAAAGCTGATTGGGATCTGGTTCTGCTGGACCTGAACATGCCTGGTGCCTATGGTTTCTCCGGGCTGGTCCTGTTGCGTGGCCAGTACCCGCAGATACCGGTGGTGATGGTCTCGGCGCAGGAAGAAGCCTCTATCGTGGTGCGCTCCAGAGAGTTTGGTGCCAGCGGCTTCATTCCCAAATCCAGCTCGCTGGAAGTCATTCAGCAGGCGGTACGCACGGTGCTCGATGGTGACGTCTGGTGGCCGCCGCAGGTCAATGAAGTGATCAGTGTTTCAGACGAAGCAAAGGCTGCCAGCGCAGGCCTTGCCAGCCTGACGCCGCAGCAGTTTCGAGTGTTGACGATGGTCTGTGAAGGCTTGCTGAACAAGCAGATCGCTTCCGAGCTCAGCGTGTCCGAAGCCACCATCAAGGCACATGTCACGGCGATTTTCCGCAAGCTTGGCGTACGCACGCGTACCCAGGCAGCATTGTTGTTACAGCAGCTTGAGTCCATTTCGTCCAGCTGACGGCTTTCAGGTTGCGAGCATTCACGCTTTTTTGACCTTTATTGCCTTAGCTTTCCTCATCTTTTTACACAGCAGTCTCTCTATGTCGCCCTTCAAAGGCCAAACCGGTCTGAAACGTATTCTTAACGCCGCTGGTTACTCACTGGACGGTATGCGCGCAGCCTTCAAAGGTGAAGCGGCCTTCCGCCAGTTGGTACTGCTCAACGTGGTCCTGATTCCGCTGTCGTTTTTTCTGCACGTCAGCAAGGGCGAGCATGCCCTGCTGGTAGCCGTGTGCCTGCTGGCGCTGATCGTCGAGCTGCTTAATTCGGCCGTAGAGGCGGCCATTGACCGTATCTCCCTGGACTTGCACCCGCTGTCCAAGAACGCCAAGGACATGGGCAGTGCTGCCCAGTTCATCGCCCTGAGCATGATTGGTCTGGTGTGGGCGATCATTCTGCTGGGCTGATGCCTTTCGATACAGACCGTCAATACAGGCTGGGCAGCACGATCTCGTCGCTGCGCTGCACCCCGGCGGTGAACGCGCGGCACAGCTCGAGAAACTCGCGCATGGCCGAGGTCTGGTATTTCTGTTTGTGCCAGATGAAGTAGAACTGCCTGGCCAGGTCCAGCTCGGGCGTGGCCAGTTCGACCAGATTGCCGCGACGAAAGGCATCGCGCAGCGCCAGTCTGGAAATGCAGCCAATGCCCAGCCCGGATTCGACTGCGCGCTTGATGGCTTCGGTGTGCTCGAGCTCCAGCCGGACATTCAGCCCGTTACGATGATGACGCATCGCCTGGTCGAAGGTCAGGCGTGTGCCGGAGCCCTGTTCCCGGAGAATCCAGGCTTCATGGGTCAGCTCTTCCAGGGTTACCTGGGCGCGCTTGGCCAGCGGATGCTGCGGGGCGCAGAACACCACAAGTTCGTCTTCGACCCAGGATTGCACTTCGATGTCCGGGTGGCTGCAATCGCCTTCGATGAGGCCCAGATCGATCTCGTAGTGCGCAACCTGTTGCACGATATGCGCGGTGTTCTGGACATGCAGCTTGACCTGGCTTTCCGGGTGGCGCTGCATGTAGCCGCCGATCAGCAGGGTCGCCAGGTAATTGCCGATCGTCAGCGTCGCCCCGACCGCCAGCGAGCCGAAGCCTGATTTACCGTTGAGCAGGTCTTCGATTTCCTTGGCCTGATCGAGCAGCGCGACAGCTTGCGGCAGCAATTGCCTGCCGGTGGCGTTGAGGCTGAGGCGCTTGCCGGCGCGGTCAAACAGCTGGCAGCTCGACTGGCGCTCCAGCTCGGTGATGGAGGTGCTGGCAGCCGACTGCGAAAGCGAAAGCAGTACCGCGGCTTTGGAGACGCTTTCCTGCCGGGCGACGGCCACAAATACCTGGAGCTGACGGAGAGTAAATCGCATATCTATATAACCGATAACCTATATCTTGATAATTCATTTAACAGATATTGTGTCTGCCACTAGAATGTCGCGCAATAGCGCAGTGCTTCTGCGCGCACTATTTTTTCAGGAGTCCTCACGTACATGAGCAACATGAACCACGAGCGTGTCCTCAGCGTCCACCACTGGAACGACACCCTCTTCAGTTTCAAGTGCACCCGCGACCCTGGTTTGCGTTTCGAGAACGGTCAGTTCGTGATGATCGGTCTGCAGCAGCCAAACGGTCGTCCGCTCATGCGTGCCTATTCGATTGCCAGCCCGAACTGGGAAGAGCATCTGGAATTCTTCAGCATCAAGGTGCCGGACGGCCCGCTGACCTCCCAGTTGCAGCACCTCAAGGAAGGCGATGAGATCATCATCAGCAAGAAGCCTACGGGTACGCTGGTGCTGGACGATCTCAAGCCGGGCAAGCATCTTTACCTGCTGAGCACCGGTACCGGCCTTGCGCCGTTCATGAGCGTCATCCAGGATCCCGAGACCTATGAGCGTTTCGAGAAAGTCATCCTCTGCCACGGCGTGCGTTACGTGAACGAAGTCGCCTATCGCGAGTTCATCACCGAGCATCTGCCGCAGAATGAGTTCTTCGGTGAAGCGCTGCGTGACAAGCTGATCTACTACCCGACGGTCACCCGCGAGCCCTTCGAGAACGAAGGCCGTCTGACCGACCTGATGCGCAGTGGCAAGCTGTTCAGCGACATCGGCCTGCCGCCGATCAACCCGCAGGATGACCGTGCGATGTTGTGCGGCAGCCCGAGCATGCTCGACGAGACCAGCGAAGTGCTCAACAGCTTCGGCCTGACCGTTTCGCCGCGTATGCGTGAGCCGGGCGACTATCTGATCGAGCGTGCGTTCGTCGAGAAGTAAGCCGGCTGCACAAGACCCGCCTCGTCCTTGAGTGGATCAGGCGGGTTTTTGTTGCGCGGGATTTGTCGCCCTGATCAGTTCAGACCAGCAGCAGCTTCAGGCGAGCAGTACTTCCAGCACGCAAATCACGCCGGCCTGCGGGTAGTGCCAGCGCACGTCCAGATCCCAGAACTGAGCGCCATAGCGACGTTCCGGCGTGGGTAGCTGGTAGGCCGGGCGCGGGTCCTGGGCCAGACACTGCTCGATCAGTTCGACCAGCGGCTCATTCAGGCGCAGCGCGTGTTCACGAGCCTGTTGCAGCGCGGAGTCTTGCCAGTGCACCGGTATCAGGGCTGGCGCAGCACTGGCGATGTGGTTGGTCGCGTCGGCAATTGCATCGGCGTAGGGTACGTAGGGCTTGATGTCCAGCACCGGCGTGCCATCCAGCAGGTCGATGCCGGACAGCCAGAGTCGCCCAGGCTCGACCTTGTCCAGCTTGACCACCGACTGGCCGATGCCATTGGGGCGATGGGTTGCGCGGGTAGCGAACACGCCCATCGACTGGTTGCCACCCAGGCGCGGCGGGCGCACCTTCAGGCGGGGCTTGTCTTCCAGCGCCTGGTGGAACAGAAACAGCAGCCAGACGTGACTGACTTGTTCCAGCCCCTGAACCGCTTCACCCTGATCGAAAGGTGCCAACAGCTCCAACACCCCGCGTGCCGCCGGGGCCAGCTGTGGCTGGCGCGGGATGGCGAATTTTTCCTTGAAGCAGGAGCGCACGAAGCCGACAGGGGAGACGTTGTAGCTCATCGAGGCTGGTTCAGCCGCGCACGCGCAGGGTCAGGCCCTTTAGGAAATTGCGCAGCAGTTGATCGCCACAGGCGCGATAGTTGGTGTGTCCGACCTTGCGGAACAGAGCGCTCAGTTCTGGTTTGGAAACCGGGAAGTCGACCGATTTGAGGATGGCGTGCATATCGTCTTCTTTCAGTTCGAACGCCACGCGCAGTTTTTTCAGGACGATATTGTTGGTGATCGGCAAATCGATCGCCTGTGGCGGACGGCTTTCGTCCTTGCCACGCTTGAAGTAGACCAGGCCATCGAGGAAGTGCGCCATGATTTCATCGCTGCAATCCAGGTAGCCTTCTTCTTCCTCTTTTTTCATGAAAGCGATGACATCGCTCTTCGACACTTCAAAACCGGTCAGTGCGGTGATTTCGACAATCTTGCTGTCGCTGATATCGAGCATGTAGCGCACGCTGCGCAGTACGTCGTTGTTCATCATGAGGCGTGGTTCCTGATAAGTCGTAGGGCAGCGCATGACGGTGGCCATGCGCGCTGTAATAAGGTGGGTGGCGCGAGGATCAGAACTTTTCCTTGGCCGTCATGTAGCGCCACTGGCCCTCGGGCAGTTTGCCCATGGACACGCCGCCGATGCGGATGCGGCGAATGGCGACGATCTTCAGGCCGACGGCCTCGCACAGCAGGGCGATGATGCCGGGCTGCGGGTTTTTCATCGCAAAGCGCAGGCGGTTCTCGTTCTGCCAGCTGGCTTTCACGGCTGGCAGCTCCTTGCCTTTGTAAGTCAGGCCGTGGTTCAGCCGGTTGAGGCCATGAGCAACCATCTCGCCCGAGATCTCCACCACGTATTCCTGCTCGATCTTGCTCCGGTCATCGGTGAGCTTGCGCAGGATCTTCCAGTCCTGGCTGAACACCATCAAGCCGCTGGCATTGGCCTGAAGGCTTGAAATCGCCTCAAGGCGCATGAAATGACCCTTGAGCGGACGCTTGCTGTAGCTGTGATCTACGGAGAGCGTGCCCGGCGTAATCATCTGCAAAGCCTCTTCGGCACTTGCCGAGGCGGGTTTGTGCAGGATGATCGTCACAGGCTCCGGGGAGTCGGCCTTGGCGTCCGGGCTGAGCTCGATTTTCTGGGTGCTGACCTTGAAGTGCGGCTCTTCGATGACCTCGCCGTCCACAGTGACCCAGCCACCCTCGATAAACAGTTCGGCCTCCCGGCGGGAGCAACCGACCAGTTCGATAAGGCGTTTGGAAAGGCGAATGGGGTCTGTCATGACAAAAAAGCCGTTTGCTAAAATAAAGTCACCATTGTAACCGCCCGGCGACGGTTAATCGCGGCAACATTGCATTTGCGCTGCAATCGGTGTCAGTGACGGCCGGTCAGGCGCATTCTGAGCATGGGGTAAGGCTGGCCCAGACCATCGACTTCAGAGCGGCTGACAACCTCGAAACCATGCCTGCGGTAAAACCCCAACGCCTGCGTATTCTGCTCGTTGACGTCCAGTTCACGGATATTGAACTGCTCGATTGCATGATTCAGCAGCTGTGTGCCCAGCTTCTGGCCGCGATGGTCAGGTTCGATGAACAGAATATCCAGACGGCTGTTACGCGTGCCTGCAAAGCCGGTGATGTTGAGCTGCTCATCCCGGGTACAGAACAGGGTCACACTGCCCAGATATTGCGGCAGCAGCACCTTGAGCCGGGTGATGTAGGCGTCTGGCAGAAAGTCATGGGTCGCGCGCACCGAGCGTTCCCATACCTCGGTCAATTCCGGGTAATCATGGGTATCCGGTGTGTATAGCTGCATCTCGCGTTCTCCTTTAAGCCGGTCCTGGATAGACAGCAGCCAGAGACGAAAAAGCCCTGCCGGTTAAAGGGCAGGGCTTTCGCTTGCGACCAGGGAGAGCGCTTAGAGCATTTCGGCCCACAGGTCGTATTCGTCGGCATCGGTCACCCGGCACATGATCTTGTCGCCGGGCTGAACGGTGCTGCCGTCTTCCAGGCCGATGAACACGTTGCCGTCGATTTCCGGGGCGTCGAAGAAGCAGCGGCCCACGGCACCACGATCGTCGACTTCGTCGATCAGCACTTCGATCTCCTTGCCGATCTTCATCTGCAGGCGAGCAGCGCTGATTGCCTGTTGATGAGCCATGAAACGATCCCAGCGATCCTGTTTGACGTCGTCCGGCACGATGGCCGCGTCCAGCAGATTGGCAGGCGCGCCCTCAACCGGCGAGTACTGGAAGCAGCCAACCCGGTCCAGCTGCGCTTCGGTCAACCAGTCCAGCAGGTACTGGAAGTCTTCTTCGGTTTCGCCGGGAAAGCCGACTATGAAGGTCGAACGGATGATCAGGTCAGGGCACTGCTCACGCCAGTTCTTGATGCGTGCCAGGGTCTTGTCTTCGAAGGCCGGACGTTTCATAAGCTTGAGGATTTTCGGGCTGGCGTGCTGGAACGGGATGTCCAGGTACGGCAGGATCTTGCCAGCGGCCATCAACGGGATCAGCTCGTCCACGTGCGGGTACGGGTAGACGTAGTGCAGACGCACCCAGACACCCATCGAGCCCAGCGCCTGGCACAGCTCGGTCATGCGGGTTTTGACCGGCTGGCCGTCCCAGAAACCGGTGCGGTATTTGACGTCAACGCCATAGGCACTGGTGTCCTGGGAAATAACCAGCAGCTCCTTCACACCGGATTTGACCAGGCGCTTGGCCTCGTCCAGCACATCACCCACCGGGCGGCTGACCAGCTTGCCGCGCATCGACGGGATAATGCAGAAGCTGCAACTGTGATTGCAGCCTTCGGAAATTTTCAGATACGCGTAGTGACGCGGGGTCAGCTTGACGCCTTGTGGCGGCACCAGGTCGATCAACGGATTGTGATCCTTGCGGGGCGGCACGACATCGTGCACCGCGTTGACCACCTGCTCGTACTGCTGCGGGCCGGTCACCGACAGCACGCTCGGATGCACATTGCGAATGACACTCGCATCGACGCCCATGCAGCCGGTCACGATGACTTTGCCGTTTTCCTTGATGGCTTCGCCGATCACTTCCAGCGACTCGGCCTTGGCCGTATCGATGAAGCCACAGGTGTTGACCACCACTACGTCGGCGTCCTCGTAGGTCGCAACGACTTCGTAACCTTCCATGCGCAGTTGGGTCAGGATGCGTTCAGAGTCAACGAGTGCCTTTGGGCAACCCAGTGAAACGAATCCAACCTTGGGGGCGGACGGCGTGGTGACGGTGGACATGGCAAACCTCGGCGTGAAGGGCGCCCGGGCGCGAAGCGCAGGCGCTGACTGGGCGCTTGCTGCGCCTCTGATCAAAAAGTGCGCAATTCTAGCGGCGAGTGGGCAGGATGACCAGCGTTTGCATGAGAATTACGACGTACGCGAGAGGCAGCCGGGGCCAGCGCGTGCTTGGCCGATTGCATCACCACCGACAATAAGTCGGTTACACGCAGTGTATCGAGGAGGATGGCCGATGTTGCAACGGGTGACGGTGACATTTTGAATGAAGTCCAGGCCCACCTGTGCAGGCCTGAACTGACTTTCACATGCTCTCAGCGGCGCGGCTCATGCATCGGGCAACCGTTGTGCTGACTGCGAAAGCCCGCCGAGTGTTCATAGGCCGGTTTGCGCACGCGCATGACGCCGCCCAACGGACGATGTGCCTCAAGGCCATGCCATGGGCTGAATGCCATGGCTTCGTCGATTTCCTGGATGTTTTGCTCCGACCACGATGACTGGCGGGGCACATCGATTCGAGCGACGGTTACGTAAGGGCTGAGGTCTTCCGGCCAGATCGCCGAGGCGTCCTCGATCGGCATTTTCTCCAGGTCCGTGGCCAACTGGACGCGGACTTCCCAGCTGGCATCGTGTTCAAGAAAGAACGCCTTGACCGCTTCGCGCAGACCGTCAGGGTTGTCTTTCAGGTCCACAGCCTTGTCGGTCAGCGCAATCAGCTCGGCGGAGACTGGCACGACGCTGAGCTTGGCGTAGTAGGGGCCGTATAGAAACGGCACGACGGTGTAGAACGTCTCGCCCAGGATGTGGGTCATCGGATGCCCGCCGAGACTTCTCAGTGTGCCACTTTCGCCCCCGGCAGACTCGATCACCGACTCGATGCCGCGCAGGACGGCAGACAGCGCGCGTTTCATGCTCGGCGCCTTGTCGGTCGTCTTGGCCAGCAGCTTCAAGGTCTTCAGGAAGGCCTTGGGGTCCTTGGCGGTAAAGGCCTTGGCGTTTTGCATGACGAAATCCTGAGTGGTTGCCTCTGCGCTGCCAGGCAAGCGCGGGCCTTCGACGCCGACCAGTTTGATGGCCAGGCCTCTGGGCGTGGACACCTTATCGTCGAGAATGTCGCCCGGGTTGGTCGAGAAGCGCATGACCACCGGGAAGTTGCCGGGCCTGGCAAAGGCACCCTGGACCAACGGCTCGGGCAGGTCGTCGTAAACCTGAATCTGACCGTGGAGCAAGCCATGGGCCTTGGCGTGCACACTGCGAATGGCGTGCCCTGTGTCTTGATACGTGGTCTCCAGGATGGAATGCATGGCTTCGACCAGCTCTTTGCTGGTCTGCGCTTCATCGTCCGGAACGACTTCAAATGAGGGTTGGAAGGGCAACGGCTGGACAGTCAGGTTTTGTGTGGTCATCAGGGCATCTCTGTCAGAGGTAATCAGGGTGCCCGGGCGTCGATGCGGTTCTTGTAGACCCCTGATGCGGCAGGCTTAACTAATGACCGGCCGATATTTTTGTCGTTCCATGAGAAACGTTGCCTCGAAAAACTCCCTCAACAGGCAGTGATCAAGGCAGGGAGGCAGGCCGGATCATTGCGATGATCTGCGTTTCACCAAGAATTACGACGAGTGCTGCGTTATGCTTCGCGCCATCGCGCCGAGGCATGTCAATGTCTGGCTGAATCTGAATTGTTACGCCTTGTGATGTTCTCAGTGTTGAACCTCATGTCTGGTTTCCGGGAGTAGTGGATGAGTCAAGCAAACAGTCATGCGGAGGCCGGCGGCGCTGCCAAGCCCATCGGGTTGCTGATCGCCGCGGTAGGGGTGGTTTACGGCGACATCGGCACCAGTCCGCTGTACACCCTCAAGGAGGTGTTTCAGGGTGGTTACGGTGTGGACGTGACCCATGACGCGATTCTCGGCGTGCTGTCGCTGATCTTCTGGTCGCTGATCTGGGTGGTTTCCTTCAAGTACATGGCCTTCGTCCTGCGTGCCGACAACCAGGGCGAGGGCGGCATCATGGCGCTGATGGCCCTGGCGCGGCGAGCGTCGGCCAAGCATCCCCGGCTGCAAATGATGATGGTGGTGTTCGGACTGTTCGGCGCCGCATTGTTCTACGGTGACAGCATGATCACCCCGGCAGTTTCGGTCTTGTCGGCGATGGAAGGGCTGGAGCTGGCGTTCGATGGTCTCGATCACTGGATCGTGCCCATGGCGCTGGTTGTGCTGGTGGGGCTGTTTCTGATTCAGCGTCATGGCACCGCGCGCATCGGCGTGCTGTTCGGCCCGGTGATGGTGATCTGGTTTCTGGTGCTCGGCGCGCTGGGTGTCTACGGCATCATGCAGTCGCCGGAAGTGCTGAAAGCGGTCAACCCGGCATGGGGTGTGAATTTTTTCATCATCCATCCGGGCATCGGTGTGGCCATTCTGGGTGCTGTGGTGCTTGCCCTGACAGGGGCCGAGGCGCTGTACGCCGACATGGGCCACTTCGGCCGCAAGCCGATTTCGCGTGCCTGGTTCATCCTCGTGCTGCCTGCGCTGCTGCTCAACTATTTCGGTCAGGGTGCGCTGGTGCTGGGCAACCCTGAAGCGGTTCGTAACCCGTTCTACCTGCTGGCGCCGGGTTGGGCGCTGCTGCCACTGATCGGTCTATCGACGATGGCGACCATCATTGCCTCGCAAGCGGTGATCTCCGGCGCCTTCTCGATGACACTGCAGGCGATCCAGCTGGGCTACATTCCGCGCATGCACATCCAGCACACCTCCAGCGACGCGCAAGGTCAGATCTACATCGGTGCCGTCAACTGGGCGCTGATGGCGGGCGTGATTCTGCTGGTAATCGGCTTCGAATCGTCTGGCGCGCTGGCGTCTGCCTACGGCGTCGCGGTGACCGGGACCATGCTCTGCACCACCATTCTGGTGTCCACGGTCATGCTGATGCTCTGGAAATGGCCGCCATTGCTGGCCGTTCCGCTGCTGATCTGCCTGCTGCTGGTGGACGGTCTGTTCTTCGCGGCCAACGTGCCGAAGATCTTCCAGGGCGGGGCTTTCCCGGTACTGGCGGGCGCGGTGCTGTTTATCCTCATGACCACCTGGAAGCGCGGCAAGCAATTGCTCGCGGAGCGAATCGACGAGGGCGGCCTGCCATTGCCGATCTTCATCGGCAGTATTCGCGTCCAGCCGCCGCATCGGGTACAGGGCACGGCAGTGTTCCTGACTGCACGTTCGGACGCCGTGCCCCATGCGTTGCTGCACAACATGCTGCACAACCAGGTGTTGCACGAGCAAGTGGTGCTGTTGACGGTGGTGTATGAAGATTCGCCGCGTGTGCCGTCCGCTCAGCGCTTCGAAGTCGAATCCTATGGCGAAGGCTTCTATCGGGTGATCCTGCACTTCGGCTTTATCGATGAGCCAGATGTACCGGCTGCGCTGGCCCTGTGTCACTTGCCGGAGCTGGACTTCAGTCCGATGCGCACCACGTACTTTC
Source organism: Pseudomonas sp. PvP028 (assembly GCF_017832255.1). NCBI lineage: Bacteria > Pseudomonadati > Pseudomonadota > Gammaproteobacteria > Pseudomonadales > Pseudomonadaceae > Pseudomonas > Pseudomonas sp. PvP028. Next base: position 5,793,256 of record NZ_JAFIBL010000001.1, on the reverse strand, counting down.
TCAGCCGCGAGACGGTGATCCCGTCCAAGATGGATGGCATGGCGCGCTGGCGTGAAGCGTTGTTCGCCTTCATGCTCAAGAACGCCAACGGCAACCTGCGCTTCTTCAAGCTGCCGTTCAATCGGGTGATCGAGCTGGGTACCCAAGTGGAGATGTAAACGTTGACCGGGCTGTCCGGCAGCGCATATAAAAAAATCCCGGCAACCTCACGGTGCCGGGATTTTTTTTGGTAGCAAACTGCAGCGTTACTGAGCGGCAGTCTTGCCCTGACGTTTGTTGATCGCGTCGATCAGGCGTTTGGCCAGCGCCGGATAGTCCTCATCGAAGTGATGACCGCCTGGCAACTGAACCGCTTCGCCGACGGCGGTAGTGTCAGTGCAACCGCTGTCTTTCTTCTCTTCGACGCCGTAAACGCAGAACACCTTGGCGGCTGGCAGCTTGGCCATTTCCTGTCCTGTGGTGGCTTCCTTGCCCGCGTTGCCGAGCCAGCCGTCAACGTGAATCTCGAAGCTGCCGGTGCGCGCGAAGGCCAGCAGGATGATTGCGTCCACCCGGTTTTGATCGTCTGCGGCCAGGCGATTGTAAATCGCCGGCATGACGTCCGCACCGAACGAGTAGCCCGCCAGGATGAAGCGCTTGGTGCCCCATTTCTGACGGTAGTGGTTCATCAGGTCGGTGAGGTCGACGGCGGTCTGTTCCGGCGTCTTGTGTTCCCAGTAGTAGCGCAGTACGTCAATGCCTACCACCGGGTAACCCATCTTGGCCATGTCGCCGGCCACGACTTTGTCCAGGTCGCGCCATCCGCCGTCACCGGACATGAACAGCGTCACGGTATCGGAAGGCTGGCTGGCCGGGACTTCGACCGTCGGTATACCCAGTCCGCCACTGTCATTTTCGCCGAGCAGCAGATGACGAAGTTCGGTGTTGAGCACCTGAGGCAGCGGAATGTCGTAGTCGCTGATGCTGGTGTCGGCGTTGGTCTGGTCGCGCACGAAGGCTGCGCTCGGATCATCCGGCGCGTCGTTCCAGGCGGCCAGCCAGTGCCCGTGCGCAGCCTTTTGCGGCAGCGCTACGTCGCAGATCTGTGGCGGCTTTTCGTCTTCTTCCAAAACGGGCGGTGGGTTCGAGGCATGCTCGAGCGCGAAATCTACTGAAATGGCCTGCGCCTTGTCATCGGTCTGTCCGGCCAGCCAGCGCCAGGCCAGTGTTGCGCCAGGGCCTATGCCACCGACGACCTTTGCAGGGCCATCGAGCTTCGTCAGAGCGTCCTGAAAGGTCTTCTGCTGCAGGACGCAGTCGTCCTTGGGCAACACCACCTGAATGATGCGTGCCGACGCATCCTTGCTGATCGCCAGCAATTGCTTGTCGGTCAGCATGTCTTCAGCGGTGACGGCCAGTGCGATACGGGTTTTGATGCTGGTGGCCGGCGTTACGCTGGTCAGCGGCGCGCCACCGTCAAGGTTAGAGTGTTCCAGTGATGCGGGCGGAGCGGGGCGGGTCCAGATCCAGACTCCCAGCGCTACCATTAAAAGAACAATTACCAGAGCTGCGAGCAAAAGGCGCCAGGAGCGTCGAATCATCAGCGTTTCACCAATCCAGTCAGGCCGCCCGCAATCAGGGCGGCGGTGTCAGCCAGTGCCACAAGCGGATCGAGTCCGGCAGGCACGGCCATGTAACGAGGTTCCCAATCGGGCTGAAACTTGTCCTTGAAGCGACGCAGCCCCTGGAAGTTGTACAGCTGTTCGCCACGGCGGAAGATCATCGAACCCAGACGCTGGGTGATGGGTGCGCCGCGTCGTGGCTGCAGGCCCGACAAAGGCACCATGCCCAGGCTGAAGCGCGCGTAGCCTTGGGCTTTGTAATGCAGAATCAGGCCGACCATCATGAACTCCATGGTCAGCTTGGGTGCATCCGGGTGAGAGCGCATCAGGTCCAGGCTGGCCAGTTCCGGGCTGGTGGTTTCCAACAGGTTGGAGAACGCGACCGGCTTGCCCTGGAAGTGCACGATGGCAATGCGGAAGTACTTCAGGTACTCAGTACTGAAGCGGCCCAGCGAGAAGCCTTTTTCACGGACATTCTTGCCCGTCAGCCAGGCGTCGGAAATCACTTTCAGCTCGTCGATCGGCGCCTGGCCCGGTTCGTAGATTTCCAGCGAAAGACCGTCGCGGCCACCCCGGTTCCAGGTGTAACGCAGGTCTTTCATCTCCTTGCCCTTGGCGTCGATGTCGAAGCGCCGCAGGTCGACGCGCGCTTCTTCACCCAGCTTGATGGCCGTGAGACCGATGTCCATGTAGAACGGCAGGTTTTCTGCACGTACCTGGTAGAACACCGGACGCGCATGGTGCACGTCGCACAGGTCGCGGAATTGCCAGATCAGCTCGGCACGCTGCTGTGTGGGGCCGATCGGGTCGTAAAGCGCTACCAGGCTGCGGCCGCGATGCGAGTACATCAGGAACGCATTGCCGGCCGGATGGAACAGGATTGCCTTGTCGCCGGTCAGCACCAGGCCGCCATCCGGCTGTTTGGATGCTTTGAGGATCTCGGCTGCCTTGTCCAGGTCTGCCGCGTCGGGCAGCTTGATGACCGGTCTGGCGGTACGCAGCAACCAGGTCAGCGAAACCACGACCAGCAGCACTGCGCTGCCCAGCGCCGAACGCAGGCCGCGCGGGGCGTCTGCATCGAGGGTGAACTGCCACCACAACTGATGACTGTAGGGCACGTCCTGATAGGCGAACAGCAGCAGCCAGATCGAGGCACCGACCACACAGATGCTGGCAATCAGGTAGACCGGCGAGAACGGCAGCTCCAGCAGGCGACTTGGACGGTAGAACGAACGGCGGAAGGTCAGCAGCAGGCAGGCGGTCAGCAGCAGCATGCTGGCTTCTTCCCAGTCGAAGCCCTTGAGTATCGACAGCACTGCACCGACCAGCAGCAAAATAGAGGTCAGCATCCATGCGGCCGACAGTCGACGACGCAGGCCTTGGGCGAGCAGCAGGCACAGCACACCCACCAGACTGGCCCCGAAGTGCGACGCATCGATCAGCCGATGCGGAATCATGAAGCCGACGTTTTCCAGACGGGTATCGATTTCAGGGGTGGCACCAGAGAAGAGCAGCACCACCCCCGACAAGAAAACCAGTAGTGCCAGAATCGGTGCCGCCAGCCCTGAAGCGACGCGCATGGCCTGCCGGGTCGGCAGCAGGCGCTGGGCCTCGGTAAACAGCAGGGTAAGGCAGGCCAGCAGCAGCGGCAGGATCACGTAGATCAGGCGATATAGCAGCAGCGCAGCGGCGAGCGGGGCGGCACCCAGCTCGTTGGCAAATGCCGCAAGCAGAATCGCCTCGAACACGCCGACGCCGCCAGGCACATGGCTGAGCACGCCGGCCGCGAGCGCCAGCAGGTAGATAAGGATGAATGCACCCAGCGGCGGCGCATGCGGCAGCAGCAGGTACAGCACCATCGCTGCGGCGGCGACGTCCAGCGCGGTGATCACCAGTTGAATCAGCGTCAGCTTCAAATCCGGCAGGCGCAAGGTGCGACGGCCGAGACGAACCAGAATATTGTGCGGGATGTCCTGTTCCGGCAGGCGGCGACGGTAGACGAACACCGCCAGCAACAGACTGCCGATCAACACCGCTGTAGCGACTACAGCCAGCACGTCCACGGGAAGTTTGAGTGCCAGTGACGCGCCTGACAGGTTGCTCAGCGTGGCCAGTGCAGCCAGCGGCGGCAGCGCACAACCCAGTGACAGGCTGGCGAACACGGTCATGCGGGCGATTTCGATTGCGCCTACGCCGTGGCGTGAATAAAGCCTGTAGCGCACCGAGCCACCCGACAGCATCGACAGGCCGACCGCATTGCCGATGGCAAATGAGGTGAAGCCGCCGAGAAGCAGCGTCTTTATGGGCAGGTCGACATTGGCGTACCGACTGGCGGACAGCTCATAGCCCATCAGGATGACGTAGCCGACGATTGCCGCGAGCAGCGCACCGCCCAAGGCGGGCAGGGGGACTGCGAACAGCGAATCGTGCAGCGCATACCAGTCCATTTCGACCAGCATGTGGCGGCAGGCTATAAGGGCCAGGCTGAACAACAGCAGCATCACCGCCAGCCCTATGGGCTGTCGGTATTTGCTCAGCAGCTCCCGCCAGTTATGGCGCGGTGGGCTGACGGGTTGCTCTGCATCAATGGTTTCATTGGAATCGGACATGTTGTCGCGCATCAATCACTCCTTGGATCGTGCGCGACAGGATGGAGGTATGCAGCCAAGTTACCAATCCCTACGCAGAAAATATTTCAGGATGTTAGCGCGTCAACGTCTAACGAGCGAATAGCGAATCGAGCCGGGTGATGCTGTTCAGCTACGGTTCAGTCGTGATTCAGCTTAGTAACACCTATCGGCAGCGCACGCAAAAACTGTCGTAAATGCACGTATTACGTTACAGATGTGATGATAGGGTTTCAAAGGACTTTGGAAATAGTCTTTTTTGTCAGACAGTTAGTCGTTGTCCGCATTGCTTTTTTACCGGAAACAAAAAAGGCCACTCTTTCGAGTAGCCTTTCTTGATGTTTGGTTGCGGGAGCCGGATTTGAACCGACGACCTTCGGGTTATGAGCCCGACGAGCTACCAGACTGCTCCATCCCGCGTCTGTGTGGCGGCATTCTACAGCCGAACGCTAAAGTGTCAACCCTTAATCCGCAAAGCATGCAAATGAGTAGCGGATTTTGCAGATTTTGCACGCTTGGGGTCGGGTGACCGGTTTTCAGAGCAGCATGCCTGCGTGGAGCATTATCAGGAAAGCGTACGGCCAGGCCGTCAGGATTCGCCGCAGGGTGCCGGAGAGCGCTGTATATCTGCGCGAGGCATGGCCCGATGTCCGGGCTTGAGAAGGGTGCTTTTCAGGCGCGCACAAAAAAGGCCACTCTTTCGAGTAGCCTTTTTTGATGTTTGGTTGCGGGAGCCGGATTTGAACCGACGACCTTCGGGTTATGAGCCCGACGAGCTACCAGACTGCTCCATCCCGCGTCTGTGTGGCGGCATTCTACAGAGAGATGACTAGGTGTCAATGGTTAGTTTCAAAAAAGTGCTTTTTCTTCAAACGCTTAGCGGATCCAGATGATCGGTCTGCATGGTATTGGCGCTTGCATGACGGGGCTTTGCAGCTGTTTCGGTCATGCATGATGGGCGTTTGACTACTTTTCATGGCGACCTTTCGCATCATTGGATGTTACTTGGCGGTACGAATGAGATACTGCGCGGCCATTGATTGCAAAATCCCATCAGGTCATGACGCAGCGCAAAATCATCCACATCGACTGTGACTGCTTTTATGCAGCCATTGAAATGCGTGACGAGCCCGACCTCGCTGGCAAGCCGCTGGCGGTAGGCGGCTCTGCGGAGCGACGCGGGGTGATTGCGACCTGTAATTACGAGGCGCGCGCGTATGGCGTGCGGTCGGCCATGTCCTCCCGGCATGCGCTCAAGCTCTGCCCGGACCTGACCATCGTCAAGCCGCGCATGGATGCCTATAAAGAAGCATCGCGGGAAATCCACACGATCTTTCGGGATTACACCGACCTTATAGAGCCGTTGTCTTTGGATGAGGCTTTTCTGGACGTGTCCGATGCCGGGCACTTTTCCGGTAGCGCCACGCGTATCGCGCAGGACATCCGTCGTCGGGTCTCGAATCAGTTGCACATCACCGTGTCGGCGGGCGTTGCGCCCAACAAGTTTCTCGCCAAGATCGCCAGCGACTGGAAAAAGCCCAACGGGTTGTTCGTCATCACGCCGGATCAGGTCGAGGATTTCATCGCTTCCTTGCCGGTCACAAAGCTTCATGGCGTAGGAAAGGTCACCGCAGACAAGCTCGGCAGGCTGGGTATCGTCGACTGTGCCGACCTGCGAAGCCGCAGCAAGCTCGCGCTGGTTCGGGAATTCGGCAGCTTTGGCGAGCGCCTCTGGAGTCTGGCGCACGGGATCGATGACCGACCGGTGCAGAATGACAGCCGACGTCAGTCAGTCAGCGTTGAAAATACTTACGACACGGATCTGCCCGATCTGGCGGCCTGCCTGGAAAAACTGCCCGACCTGCTGGAAACCCTGAGTGGCCGTATGGCCAGAATGGAAGGGCAGTACCGGCCCGGCAAGCCGTTCGTCAAAGTGAAGTTTCACGACTTTACGCAGACGACTCTCGAACAATCCGGGGCCGGAAGGGATCTGGGCAGTTATGAGCAGCTGCTGGCTCAGGCGTTCGCCCGCGGTGGCAAGCCGGTGCGATTGCTGGGCATAGGCGTGCGTCTGCACGATCTGCGTGCAGCCCATGAACAGCTGGAATTGTTCTCTCGATAATGACTGGCCGCGGTTATACGCCGCGGCCTTTCATGTTACAGGCACTTGTTACTGGCTCTGGGCAGGAACGGCGACCAGGCGGCCAGCGTCTCTGGCGAGTGACTTGAGAAATTCACCCTGCAACTGTGGATCGTTGCGCGTCAGTTCGATCAGGTTCTGTTCCAGCTCGCTGGCTTCTTCTTCCAGCCCCATATCAGAAAGACGCTTGACGCGATGCACCCACTGGCTGACCTCATCATCTTCAAGGTCGTCGTAGATCAGGGCGTGCGCCTCCAGCAGCTTGCCGCGTAGCGAATGGCTGATGGGCAAACTGGCGCTCGTGTGCGCGCTGTCCTGATCGTCTTCGACGTTGATATAAATGCGAGTGATGCGGCTGAGGTCCTGTTCGGCAAACGGACTGTCCAGCAGGTTCAGGCGCAGGATGCCGTTGCGGTCAGTGCTCATTTCGTGAGTTTCATTGCCGGCCTTGACCATCACCGGGCGTTCATTCCAGGGCAGGGTGGAGTTCTCGATTCGCTTGTCTTTCTGAACCTCGTCGATGCTCGCCAGATTCTGCTCGGCGCGACCGTGGGACGGGGCATTCATGAACGGGTTGAGACCTGCCACGCCATAGTGAATCCAGTCCTTGGTCATGCTTTCCGGCAAATTGCCCAGCGCAAACACGTTGACCACGTTGGCCCCGACACCTGCGACAACAGCGACTGCGCCGAGCGGGATCTCGTAGACCTCCCGCCACGGTTGGTAAGGCGTGTAGCGGTCATAGTGGCGGGTGACTTCAAAGTCGGTGACCTCGAACGATTTGTGCTCGTGAATCCGCACGCGGCGTTGCGGCAACTCCAGTGTCTTGGGTTCGCCGATATCGACTTGCAGGGTATGTTCGAGCAGTTTGCGTTCGACTCGCTCCTCGTGCTCGCTGCGCTGAGAGAGCTGGTTGGCACAGCCGCCGACGAGAAATGAGCCGCACAGAACGGCGCTGCCGAGGCTTAAGGTGCTTCGTTTGAGCATGGGATCTCTGATGCGGATTGGGCGAGTGAAGAGCGGCGCACCTGCGAGCAGGTGCGCCTTTTGACTCAGCGGTTCACTTTGCCCTGGATGAACGACAGCACGTCCGCGACTGCAATGGCTTGCGGTTGCGATTCGGTACGGCTCTTGTATTCCAGATTGCCTTCGGCCAGGCCTCGGTCGCTCACCACGATGCGGTGCGGGATACCGATCAGTTCCATGTCGGCGAACTTGATGCCCGGGCTGGTCTTCTTGTCGCGGTCGTCGAGCAATACTTCAAAACCGGCAGCCGTCAGGTCGGCGTACAGTTTGTCCGTCGCTTCACGAACGGCGTCTGTCTCGTAGCGCAGCGGGACCAGCGCAATCTGGAACGGCGCGAGGGTATCGTTCCAGATGATGCCGTTTTCGTCGCTGTTCTGTTCGATGGCAGCTGCAACCACTCGGGAAACACCGATGCCATAGCAACCCATCGCCAGATTGACCGGCTTGCCGTTTTCACCCAGCACCTGGCACTTCATCGCTTCGCTGTACTTGGTGCCCAGCTGGAAGATGTGACCCACTTCGATGCCGCGCTTGATTTCCAGTGTGCCCTTGCCGTCCGGGCTCGGGTCGCCCGCAACCACGTTGCGCAGGTCGGCAACGGTCGGAACCGGCAGATCGCGCTCCCAGTTGACGCCGAAATAGTGTTTGTCGTCGATGTTGGCACCGACGCTGAAGTCGCTCATCAGCTCGACAGAGCGGTCGATGATGCACGGCAGTGGCAGGTTCAATGGGCCCAGTGAACCCGCGCCTGCGCCGATGGCGTCGCGCAGTTCGGCTTCGGACGCCATGACCAGCGGGTTGGCGACCTGTTCCAGCTGACTGGCCTTGATTTCATTGAGCTCGTGATCGCCACGGATGATCAGGGCGATCAGCTTGCCTTCTTCGGCAGCATGCACCACCAGCGTCTTGACGGTTTTCTCGATTGGCAGACCGAAACCTTCGACCAGTTGGGCGATGGTCTTGGCGTTCGGCGTGTCGATCAGACGCAGCTCTTCGGTAGCGGCAGGGCGCGTCTTCTCGCGAGGAATCGCCTCGGCCTTTTCGATGTTGGCTGCGTAATCGGAGCCGTCGCTGAACACGATATCGTCTTCGCCGGATTCGGCCAGTACGTGGAATTCGTGCGAGCCGGCGCCACCAATCGAGCCGTTATCCGCTTCGACCGGGCGAAACTTCAGGCCCAGTCGGGTGAAGATGTTGCTGTACGCCAGATGCATGCGGTCGTAGGTGACCTGCAGCGATTCGTGATCGGCATGGAACGAGTAGGCGTCTTTCATGACGAACTCGCGTCCACGCATCAGGCCGAAGCGTGGGCGGATCTCGTCACGGAATTTGGTCTGGATCTGGTACAGGTTGATCGGCAGCTGTTTATAGCTGTTGAGCTCATTGCGTGCCAGATCGGTGATGACTTCTTCGTGGGTCGGACCCAGGCAGAACTCACGGTTGTGGCGGTCGACCAGGCGCATCAGCTCCGGGCCATACTGCTCCCAGCGTCCGGATTCCTGCCACAGTTCTGCGGGTTGAATGCCGGGCATCAGAATTTCGAGTGCGCCTGCGGCGTCCATTTCTTCACGAACGATGGCTTCGACCTTGCGCAGTACGCGCAGGCCCATGGGCAGCCAGGTGTAGAGGCCGGAGGCCAGCTTGCGAATCATGCCGGCGCGCAGCATCAGCTGATGGCTGACCACGACCGCATCGGAAGGGGTTTCTTTCTGTGTGGCGAGCAAAAATTGACTGGTGCGCATGGTTGGCCGTTGTCGGTTGCTGAGACAGGAAATGACCTGGCATTGTACGGCGCTGTGCCGGTCGCGTACAGGGCGCGGCTGGCTTGCAGGTGGCGTTGAAGCGCTTTCATGGGCTCATGAAAAAGCCCGGCATATGCCGGGCTTCTTCTATTAACGAGTGCTGAGCGGTGATTACAGGATCGAGATCGGGTAATCGACAATCAGGCGGAACTCGTTGACGTCGCCTTCGCCCTGGTCGGCGTTGGCGCGGTGCCATGCCTGACGCATACGAAAGGACAGGTCTTTGGCCGGGCCAGTCTGTACGACGTATTTGGCTTCAAGGTTGGTTTCGTGGTGCTCGCCGTCTGCACCGTACAGGCCAGCATAAGCGCTGCCGGTAGGTGTTTTGGTGCCGTCGATGTCAGTACCCTTGATGTAACGGGTCATGAAGCTCAGGCCTGGAACGCCGTACGGAGTCATGTTCAGGTCGTAGCGGACCTGCCAGGATTTTTCACCCGGACCGTTGAAGTCGGAGTACTGGATCGAGTTGTTCAGGAAGATCGAGTCGCCACCGCGGTTGTTGTCACCGATACCGATGTAGTCGAACGGAGTGTCACCGTTGATCTTCTGGAGCGCGAGGGTAACGGTATGCGCAGCAAGGAACGAGTAGGCTGCGGAACCGGAGAACGCGGTGTTGCTGATCGAGCCGGCTTTGGCGCTGCCTTCGTCAACGGTGCGATAGATGTTCGCATCGAATGCCAGAGACTGATCTCCACCCAGTGGCAGGGCGTAGTTCACGTTGGCGTAGTATTGATCCCAGATGTCTTCCAGCTTGGCGGCATAGAATGCAACGCCCAGGCTGTCGGTAATTGCGTATTTGCCGCCAGCGAAGTCCGCGCTATTGGCTTCAACGCCAGCATAGTTGGCAAAAATTCCGCCGTCATGGCTAGTATCGTTCTGGCTGGTGCCGGAGTAGAAGTGGCCAGCCTCAAGGTCGAGGCCTGAGATTTCACTACTTTGCAGGCTCAAACCACTTGCGGTTTGTGGAAGCAAGCGAGAGCCGCCAACTGCGAATACCGGGCTGGTAGGCTGCATGTCGCCAATTTTCAGCTCTGTTTTCGAGATGCGAAATTTGACAGCGCCACCGAGCTTGCCAAGAGAGTTTTCATTTTCACCGGTGTTGCGGTTGAACGCCAGGTTAGTGGAGCCCGAGTATGCGTCCGGAGCCCAGAGCTGCATGCCGAAATAGCCAAAAGCTTCAGCGCCGACACCGACGGTGCCTTGAGTGTAACCGGTGCTGAAATTCGCCCAGAGACCTTGGGTCCAGTCTCTCAAATCACTATTGCCGTTTTTGTTGTCACGGTTGAAATAATAGTTGCGCAACTTCAGGTCAAGCGTGCTGCCTTCCACAAAGCCCTTGGCATCAGCCTGATCGCTGACGAAAGGTGCGGCTGTTGCCATTTGGGCGCTGGCTGCCGTAACGGCCAGTGCGATTGCGCTCCACTTCATCACTCTCATCGTGATTGCTCCTTTGGTTTTTAGAAGATTTGTCTGCCGTCCCACCTGTTTTTTTATCTGGGCGGCTCTTTCTATTTTTGTCGGCGGAATCTATATCACGCTGACTTGGGTTGCTATAGCTACAGCCTTATCCTTTCAGAATCTTTACGACGCGCTGCCGGGCTGGCCTGTAGTGGCATTCTGCGCATTGTCAGACAGGTCAACGCGCGGTCCGTCACAGCGTCCCCCGGGGTCGCAAGCCTTGTTTCCCTTGATTCTGGTACCCCTGTTTTCCGCCAGGGTTGCCGTCATCATATGGGTGATAAAGCAACAAGCGTGCACAAAGTTTCCGAAAATGAAAAAATTTTGTGAAAAATCAGAATCAGGATCGCCTTTTTGCTCCATCTGACTGTTTTTAGTGACTATTTTTATTTTTTTAAAATACCTCTCGCTTTTCTTCGTCAAGAGTGGGTGCTGTCCTTATCGCCCAAAAACGTTACCGGTATCGGCTTGCGTTGAGTAGAAAACGAATCTGCTGTGTTGCTGTCGCAACAGCAGTGTGTGATTTTGGTGCAATCCCCATTGAGCTTGCCTGAACCTGGAGCACTGCTCTGGCTGGCGTTCATGGTGAGGCAATGGATGTTTCATTTTCATTTACGTGAAGCAGGCAATTGTAAGGCGGTGGTTCAAGGGGGTGGGGGTTGCAGCGGTATCTGCTGTCAGTCGGTGGCGTCAAACCGGTGCGGCGACCGTTGTGGAGGGTGCATTCTGGTGCGCAGGTGAAGGCCCGCGCGAACCCTAGTATCCTGCCTGCCTATCGCAGCACCTGTTACCGACAGGGCAGGTGCATTCACCTGGCAGTCAGGAGCTATTTATCGTGTTCGTTCTGGATTCTCGTCTTCAACAAGACACCTTGCCGATTGGCGACTTTCCGCTGTGCCGGTTGCTGCTCTCCAACGACAGCCACTACCCTTGGTTCATTCTGGTGCCGCGCCGCGCAGATATCACCGAAGTCTTTCAGCTGAGTGCAGCAGACCAGATGCAGTTTTGGCAGGAGACGAGTGCGTTGGCCAAGGTGCTGAACGAGCTCTTCGATGCGGATAAAATCAACGTTGCCGCGTTGGGTAACGTGGTGAGCCAGCTGCATATGCACGTCATCGTGCGCAAACTTGACGATGCCGCTTGGCCTGCGCCTGTGTGGGGCAAGCATGCTGCCATCGCTTATACTGACGAACAGCTCTCGGCAATCCGTCGACAACTGAAGCCGGTACTGACAAATGATTTTCGATTTGAGGAGGAGCAGTCATGAGCCTTGAAGAGCGAGTCATGGAGCTTGAAAGCCGTATGGCCTTTCAGGACGATACGATTCAGGCACTCAATGACGTGCTGGTAAAGCAGCAGCGCGAGCTTGATCATCTGCAACTGCAGATGGCGGCGATGCTCAAGCGTCAGGAGGAAATGGGCAGTCAGTTCGAGACTTTCGAGGAAGATGCGCCGCCACCTCATTATTGATGGGCTGCCATAAAAAAACCGCGACCTCCGTCAGGAGGTCGCGGTTTTTTTGTTGCTTGAAACAATCAGCGGCGGGGCAGGGCTGCAATGACATCTTCGGCCTGCAGGCCTTTGTCACGGTTCATTACGGAAAACTCGACGCGCTGTCCTTCGACCAGTACGCGATGACCCTCACCGCGAATGGCTCGGAAATGCACAAAAATATCGTCGCCGGAATCCCGGGAGATGAAGCCGAAGCCCTTGGAGGTGTTGAACCACTTTACGGTGCCAGTATCACGATTTCCCATGTCGTGGCTTTGTGGCGCGGACGAAGGGGTGTAAGACCTGTAGAAGCTGACGCTCAGGTGCAGGGCGACGGCTACGATGGCGACAGCCAGGCTCACCAGAATAGCCGGTTGACCGGCGATGCCGGGTAGAGGAACAAGCAAGGTTAGCGTTTGTACGATTACCGCAATGACAAGCAATGCACTGACCAGATTTTGCAGATTATGACGCGGACCTCTATTCCAGTAAGGAATGACCGGAGCGAGTATCAAGTTAAGCAGCCCTAGAAAAACCAGGCAGATCGCGTCAGGATTTTGCAGGTAGAGAGATGCCGCTTCACTACGCAGGCTCGGTATGAAAGAAAGCAACAGGGCTGCTGCTCCCGTTACCAGATGGACAATTTTCAACATTTTAAAAAGCTCACATGCAAGAAGGATTACAAGAAATAGCTGGTAACGCCCGGTACGCTTCTGAAAAAGATGAGGCGTGATGCACGGACGCTGGGCCGGCCTATGTGCCAGCGCTGGATCACAACTCGTTGGCGACACGGCGTGTATTTAACAGCAAAGCCTGATCCTACTCAAATCAGCAATCGATAATGGTGCGCGTGCCTGTCCGGCGCTGGCAGCCCGCTGTCCTTTAGTGGCTCTGCCGCTAGCTCTGTAGATGCGCGAAACAGAGCGTCTCACGGATTTTGCTGACGACTCCTTCAGGCACGCAGGTATTTTCTGCCCCGGAAGCCCGCTGCAGCCCCGTGTGAATAGCCCTGGCAGAGGCGTAGTTCGCTGCCAGCAGATAGCATCCTGCCAACGGAAAGCTGCGCCATTCGGGTTCTCTTGATAGAGTAGTCGTCTTTACTGCTTTTCAATCCTCACCAAAAGGGCATGAAACATGGCAATCGATATCGGTATCAGTGAAGAGGATCGCAAATCGATCGTGGACGGTCTGTCGCATCTGCTGTCGGATACTTATGTGCTTTACCTCAAGACTCACAACTTTCACTGGAATGTCAGCGGGCCGATGTTTCGCACGCTGCATTTGATGTTCGAAGAACAATATAACGAGCTGGCACTGGCGGTTGATTCCATTGCCGAGCGTATTCGTGCTCTGGGCTTTCCGGCGCCGGGTACTTATTCGACATATGCGCGCCTGTCTTCCATCAAGGAAGAAGAAGGCGTGCCCAGTGCTGAAGATATGATCAAAAGTCTGGTGCAGGGTCAAGAGGCTGTTGTCCGTACTGCTCGTAGTATCTTTCCTCTTCTGGATAAGGTTAGTGATGAGCCGACGGCTGACCTACTGACGCAACGCATGCAGGTGCACGAAAAAACCGCCTGGATGCTGCGCTCGATGCTCGAGTCCAAGTAACGGCCAGGGACGAGTGGCTTCAAGTGCCACTCGTCCCGTTCCTGAGTTGTTCTTCGCCCGTCACACCTGTCACTTCCTGCACCTGCTTTCATCGCGCAATTGCTCGGGCAAGCCGAGGCCCAACAGTCGCGCGCTGCTCTGCGGTTTTCCTCGCTTTTATTGGCGCCCCCTTCAAGGTTAATAACGATATTCCGTTGTTTCCTGTAGCCATCTCCTACAGTGACAACGTGTAGGGGCTTCTGGCTATAAAATCGCCAATCATGTTTTATACATCGGGACATTTATTTGTTTTTGAATATTTCTTTTGGTGTTTAAAATTCAATGATTCGAAGGTGGCGGTTATGATGTTACGAAGTGCTGAGCGAGAGCTTAAGTTGCTCCACCGAGAGGTGGAAATACGCCATGATCCTTTTGTCGAGGATTTCAATATGACGCTGGCGCAGCCGCACTCAAAATCCGTTCGACTTAACGGCCTGGCGACGTGCCTGCGTCTGGAGAAAGTGTACTGGAACATTCTTTCAGGTATCGCCAGTAGTAATGAGTGCTCCGTCAATGCGGTGCTGTCCTACATTGATCGGGAGGTTCACTTACGGTACGGGGGCGTGAAGAATTTCAGTGGTTTGATTCGTGTTGTCTGTGTGGCGCATATTTTGAAGGGCGACTGCCTGGAAAATTCTCACGTCTAGCGTGGGCTTATCCTCATTTCTGTGGGCTCGCTCAGGTGGGCCTGCGCTTTCCCCCGCGGCGCGAGCGAACGGCTCGGCTGCGCGGGGTGATCATGAGCTTATCCGGTCGTTAATAGGTTCGTCCGGCTGCACGGTGCCAATTAACTCTATATAATCCTCCGTCTTGCTAGCGGGCGTGACTCTGCGTGGGCCAGGGCTGGCTTTAGTCTTGTGCCGGTGCCTTGTACCTCTGAGCGCAAGCCAGGAGCGAAATCGCCACCGAATTCGAATTACGAGAAGTGAAAACACCATCATGATGCGCAGCCATTATTGCGGCCAACTGAACGAGAGTCTGGAAGGCCAGGAAATTACCCTTTGCGGATGGGTCCACCGTCGTCGTGACCACGGGGGCGTTATCTTCCTCGATATCCGCGACCGTGAAGGCATGGCTCAAGTCGTGTTCGACCCGGATCGTGCCGACAGCTTCGCTGCCGCTGATCGCGTGCGCAGCGAGTACGTGGTCAAGGTCGTGGGCAAGGTTCGTGCTCGCCCGGCAGGTGCCGTGAACGCGAACATGGCGTCAGGCGCCATCGAAGTTCTGGGTTACGAACTCGAGGTGTTGAACGAGTCCGAAACGCCGCCGTTCCCGCTGAATGAGTATTCCGACGTCGGCGAGGAAACACGTCTGCGTTATCGCTTCATCGACCTGCGCCGTCCGGAAATGGCCGAGAAGCTGCGTCTGCGTTCGCGCATCACTACCAGTATCCGTCGCTATCTGGATGACAACGGCTTCCTCGACGTCGAGACGCCGATCCTGACCCGCGCCACCCCGGAAGGCGCTCGCGACTATCTGGTGCCAAGCCGCACACACCCGGGCAGCTTCTTCGCCCTGCCGCAATCGCCTCAGCTGTTCAAACAGCTGCTGATGGTGGCTGGCTTCGACCGTTACTACCAGATCGCCAAGTGCTTCCGCGACGAAGACCTGCGTGCTGACCGTCAGCCGGAATTCACCCAGATCGACATCGAAACCAGCTTCCTCAACGAAGAGGACATCATCGGTCTGACCGAGAAGATGGTTCGTCAGCTGTTCAAGGAAGTTCTGGACCTGGAGTTCGGTGATTTCCCGCACATGACTTTCGAAGAGGCCATGCGCCGCTACGGTTCCGACAAGCCGGACCTGCGCAACCCGCTGGAACTGGTGGATGTTGCCGATCAGCTCACCGGCGTGGAATTCAAGGTGTTCAGCGGCCCGGCAAACGACCCCAAGGGACGCGTTGCCGCACTGCGTGTACCGGGCGCCGCCAGCATGGCGCGCAGCCAGATCGACGACTACACCAAGTTCGTCAGCATCTATGGTGCCAAAGGTCTGGCCTACATCAAGGTCAACGAGCGTGCGAAGGGGCCGGAAGGCTTGCAGTCGCCGATCGTCAAGTTCATTCCGGAAGACAACCTGAACGTCATCCTCGATCGCGTTGGTGCGGTTGATGGCGACATCGTTTTCTTCGGTGCGGACAAGTTCAAGATCGTCAGCGAGGCCCTTGGCGCGCTGCGCATCAAGATCGGCAATGACCTCAAGCTGCACACTTGCGAGTGGGCACCGATGTGGGTCGTTGACTTCCCGATGTTCGAAGAAAACGACGACGGCAGCTTCACCGCGTTGCACCACCCCTTCACGGCACCCAAGTGCACGCCTGAAGAGCTGGAAGCCAACCCGGCGACCGCGCTGTCCCGTGCCTACGATATGGTGCTCAACGGCACCGAGCTGGGCGGCGGTTCGATCCGTATCCATCGCAAGGAAATGCAACAGGCAGTCTTCCGTCTGCTGGGCATTGCCGAAGATGAGCAGCAGGAGAAGTTCGGCTTCCTGCTCGATGCCTTGAAATACGGCGCCCCACCGCACGGTGGTCTGGCTTTCGGTCTGGACCGTCTGGTAATGCTGATGACCGGCGCGCAATCGATTCGTGAAGTGATTGCGTTCCCGAAAACCCAGAGCGCGGCCGATGTCATGACCCAGGCGCCTGGCGTTGTCGATGCCAAAGCGTTGCGCGAGCTGCACATCCGTCTGCGCGAGCAGCCGAAGGCCGAGTGATGCCGGGCAGGGCGTATCGTCGATACGCCCTGTATCTGCCCTTATTGAGTGAAGCTTTTTGCCCGGTTTTCAGGGCGAAAGGTGAAGGTGTTTCCAAAAGAATCTGGAGCGAAAAATGGCAGGTCATTCTAAGTGGGCGAACATCAAGCACCGCAAAGAGCGTCAGGATGCCAAGAAAGGCAAGATTTTCACCAAGTGGATCCGTGAGCTGACCGTTGCTGCGCGTCAGGGTGGCGGTGATCCCGGTTCCAACCCGCGTCTGCGGTTGGCGCTGGACAAGGCGCTTGGTGCGAACATGACCCGTGACACCATTGATCGTGCGGTGGCGCGAGGAGTAGGGGCCTCCGACGGTGATGATGTCGAAGAGCTGGGGTACGAGGGCTATGGTCCGGGCGGCGTGGCGATTATGGTCGAAACCATGACCGATAACCGCAATCGTACCGCGGCGGCTGTACGCCATGCGTTCACCAAGTGCGGCGGCAATCTCGGCACCGACGGTTCTGTTGCCTACCTGTTCGATCGCAAGGGCCAGATCTCCTTCGCTGCCGGTGTCGACGAGGATTCGCTGATCGAGGCTGCCATGGAGGCCGATGCTGACGATGTCGTGACCAACGAAGACGGCTCGATCGATGTGTTCACCTCGTTCTCCGGGTTTTATGCGGTGCGTAACGCATTGGAGGCAGCAGGCTTCAAGGCTGCAGATGCAGAGATCGTCATGCTGCCGACCACCAGCGCTGTGCTTGATCTGGAAACCGCTGAAAAGGTACTCAAGCTGATTGATATGCTCGAAGACCTGGATGACGTGCAGAACGTCTATTCAAACGCGGAAATCCCGGACGAAGTGATGGAACAGCTGGGCTGATCGCTTACAGGCAACACCAGGTCGGAAGCCGGGGGAACGAAGCTGTGAGCAACACGCAGCTATCGGCCCCCGGCTTCTGCCTTTATGCTGCACCTATTGTTTTGCGTGACCTCCTCAAGCTGCAGGCGTTATGACTCTTATTCTTGGTATCGATCCCGGTTCGCGAATCACCGGCTATGGCGTGGTACGCGACACCGGGCGCGGCTGTGTCTATGTTGCGTCGGGCTGCATCCGCACTGGCAGCGGCGAGCTGCACGAGCGTTTGCAGATCGTTTATCGCGGTGTGCGGGAGGTCATCAAGACCTACGGACCTGTGACGATGGGTATCGAGAAGGTTTTCATGGCGCGTAACGCCGATTCGGCATTGAAGCTGGGGCAGGCCAGGGGCGCAGCCATCGTGGCGGGTGCCGAAGAAGCGCTGGAAATTGCCGAATACACCGCAACCCAGGTCAAGCAGGCCGTTGCAGGAACCGGCGGTGCCAATAAAGAACAGGTGATGATGATGGTCATGCATCTGCTCAAGCTGACCCAAAAGCCGCAAATCGATGCGTCCGATGCCCTTGCCATCGCCCTGTGCCACGCGCATACGCGCTCCAGTCTGATTCCTCACGGGTTGGCCACTGCGCGCAGTCGCGGCGGCCGCTTGCGGCTCTGACTGGCATTATGTGTCCGCATATTTTCTATGATGACGGTGTTCAACTTCTTCGCGCGAGCGACAGGCAACACGAAAGGATCTGAAACGTGATTGGACGTTTACGCGGCTCTCTCGCCGAAAAGCAGCCTCCGCATCTGGTGCTGGATGTCAACGGTGTCGGCTATGAGGTGGAAGTGCCGATGACCACCCTGTACCGGTTGCCGCATGTTGGCGAGACGGTGACGTTGCACACCCACCTGGTGGTCCGTGAGGACGCGCACCTTTTGTACGGCTTCTACGAAAAGCGCGAGCGCGAGCTGTTTCGTGAGCTGATCCGGCTCAATGGCGTCGGCCCCAAGCTGGCACTGGCGCTGATGTCCGGTCTGGAAGTCGATGAGCTGGTGCGTTGCGTGCAGGCGCAGGACACGTCGGCGCTGACGCGCATTCCCGGCGTGGGCAAGAAGACCGCCGAGCGTCTGCTGGTCGAGCTCAAGGATCGTTTCAAGGCCTGGGAGTCCTTGCCAGGCACCTTTACGCTGGTTTCCAATGGCCCCAATCAGGCTGAGCCTGTAGCGTCGGCAGAATCCGATGCGGTCAGCGCACTGATTTCGCTGGGCTACAAACCTCAGGAGGCGAGCAAGGCTGTCTCCGCCATCAAGGAAAAAGATTTGAGCAGTGCGGATCTGATTCGCCGTGCGTTGAAGGGGATGGGTTAAGTGATAGACGCCGACCGCCTGATAACCGCCACGGGTGGCCGTGATCGCGATGAGCAGATTGACCGCGCGATTCGGCCACTGAGCCTCGCGGACTACATCGGCCAGCCGACTGTACGCGAGCAGATGGAGTTGTTCATCCAGGCTGCCCGTGGTCGCAGCGAAGCGCTGGACCACACGCTGATCTTCGGTCCGCCCGGCTTGGGCAAGACCACGCTCGCCAACATCATTGCCCAGGAAATGGGCGTGTCGATCAAGAGTACGTCCGGCCCGGTCCTCGAGCGGCCTGGCGATCTGGCAGCGATCCTGACCAATCTCGAACCCAATGACGTGCTGTTCATCGACGAGATCCATCGTCTGTCGCCGATCGTCGAGGAAGTGCTGTACCCGGCAATGGAAGACTTCCAGCTCGACATCATGATCGGTGAGGGACCGGCAGCGCGTTCGATCAAGCTTGATCTGCCGCCGTTCACGCTGGTCGGCGCGACCACTCGTGCCGGCATGCTGACCAATCCGTTGCGCGACCGCTTCGGCATCGTGCA
This sequence comes from Pseudomonas sp. PvP028, assembly GCF_017832255.1. Taxonomy (NCBI): domain Bacteria; kingdom Pseudomonadati; phylum Pseudomonadota; class Gammaproteobacteria; order Pseudomonadales; family Pseudomonadaceae; genus Pseudomonas; species Pseudomonas sp. PvP028. The sequence continues at coordinate 5,773,998 of NZ_JAFIBL010000001.1, read as the reverse complement.
GCGACTCGAGTTTTACAACATCGCCGATCTTTCGACGATTGTCTCGCGCTCGGCAGGCATTCTGGGTTTGGTCATTGAGCCGCAGGGCGCTTTCGAGATTGCCAGACGCGCCCGTGGCACGCCGCGTATCGCCAACCGCCTGTTGCGTCGCGTACGGGATTTTGCCGAGGTTCGTGGCAATGGGCAGATTACCCGGCAGACAGCCGATAAGGCCCTCAACCTGCTGGACGTCGACGAGCACGGCTTCGATCATCAGGACAGGCGTTTGCTGCTGACCATGATCGAGAAGTTCGACGGTGGTCCGGTGGGCGTGGACAGCCTGGCGGCGGCCATCAGCGAGGAGCGTCATACGATCGAAGACGTACTCGAGCCCTATTTGATCCAGCAAGGCTATATCATGCGCACACCTCGCGGGCGTGTGGTGACCCGGCATGCGTATCTGCATTTCGGCCTGAATATCCCGTCGAGGATGGGGGAGATACCGGTACCGGATGATTTTGGCGACGAGCCTGTGGATTTATAGCGATGCTTTGCAATTTATTTGCAGTCTGCGTGGTCACATTGCCAGTCCTGCCGCCGATACCTGTAACTAAGTGGCAAAACGTTGAAAAACAGTTGCCTGACCCGATTGGCAACCTGAGGAGTAAGCTCTAGAGTATGCGCGCGCAAAACGGGGTTCAGTCGTTCGCACATCGCTGTCGCGTTTATTACGAGGACACCGATGCCGGCGGCATCGTCTACTACGTCAATTATCTGAAATTCATGGAGCGGGCTCGTACCGAGCGGCTACGGGAATTGGGCTTTGCCCAATCCGAACTGGCGCAGGAAAACCTTTTATTTGTCGTGCACTCCAGTGAGGCTCGTTATCACAAGCCGGCGCGGCTGGATGACGAACTGCTCGTCAGTGCAGAAGTAACCGAATTGAATCGCGTCAGCCTGCGCTTTAAACAGCAGATCAGGCGGGCGTCGGATGCAACGCTGCTCTGTGAAGGGCAGTTTCTGGTGGCGTGTGTACGCGCCGATAGTTTTAAACCCCGGGCCATTCCCGAAGCTCTGCGAGCGGCCTTCGCCGACCAGGGCGGCGCGGGCATACATTCAGAGCAGGAGATAAAGCGTGGAAGCTAACGTCGTCGACCATTCCTCCATGTGGAGTTTGGTCAGCAATGCCAGCATTGTTGTTCAGTTGGTAATGCTGATTCTGGTAGCTGCTTCGGTCACTTCGTGGATCGTGATTTTTCAGCGCAGCAATATGCTGCGCGCAGGTCGACGTGCACTGGACAGCTTTGAAGAGCGTTTCTGGTCGGGTATCGATCTGTCCAAACTGTACCGTCAGGCGGGCAGCAATCCCGATCCGGACTCGGGCGTCGAGCAGATCTTCCGTGCCGGTTTCAAGGAGTTCTCGCGTCTGCGTCAGCAGTCCGGCGTCGATCCTGATGCGGTCATGGAAGGTGTGGCGCGCGCCATGCGTGTTGCCATATCCCGCGAGGAAGAGAAGCTCGAAGCCGGTCTGCCGTATCTGGCGACCGTCGGTTCTACCAGTCCTTATGTCGGTCTGTTCGGTACGGTCTGGGGGATCATGAACTCCTTCCGCGGTCTGGCGACTGCGCAGCAGGCAACGCTGGCTACCGTGGCACCGGGCATTGCCGAAGCACTGATTGCAACGGCCATCGGCCTGTTTGCAGCCATTCCGGCCGTTATTGCCTACAACCGTTTCGCCGCGCGCAGTGAGACCTTGATCAGCCGTTATTACACGTTTGCTGACGAGTTCCAGGCCATCCTGCACCGTAAAGTGCACACCAGCGAAGAGTGAGCAGGTAATTCCCCATGGCTTTAATCGCTCGAGATCGTCGCAGAAAACGCAAGCCGGTCGCCGAAATGAACGTAGTGCCCTACATCGACGTGATGCTGGTGTTGCTCGTGATTTTCATGGTCACGGCTCCCATGATCAACCAGGGCGTGAAAGTCGACTTGCCCAAGGTCTCCAGCGAGGCTTTGCCGCAAGACAACAACAATCAGGTCCTGACCATTTCGATCAAGGCTGACAAGACCTATTACTGGAACCTTGGCAGCGAAGTCGATACCGACAAGCAGATGGACAAGGCAATGACCCTGCCACAGCTGACCGCCGCAGTGACCAAGATCGTCGCCGCCGGTCGTGACGCAGGCAAGCAGACGCAGGTTTTCATTCGTGGTGACAAGACCGTCGATTACGGCTCGGTCATGGGCACGATGGGCGGGCTGCAGAAGGCTGGGGTCGGGAATGTTGGCTTGATTACCGAGGCACCCTGATGCAGCCGATTCGAGAGCCGTCCGCCTCGGAAAGCTACTTCTGGCCCAGTGTCTGGGCCGTGGCATTGCATATTCTGATTTTCGGCATGCTGTTCGTCAGCTTTGCCATGACTCCGGATTTGCCCGAAGCCAAGCCTATCGTTCAGGCAACGCTCTATCAGCTCAAGTCCAAGAGCCAGGCCACTACCCAGACCAACCAGAAGATTGCCGGTGAGGCGAAGAAAACCGCTGCGCGACAAACAGAAGTCGAACAGCTGGAGCAGAAAAAGATCGAGCAGCAAAAACAGGAAGCTGTAAAAGCTGCGGAACAAAAGAAAGAAGAGTCTGCTCAAAAAGCCGAAGAGCAGAAAGCTGCCGACGAAGCCAAAAAGGCCGAACAGAAAGCAGAGGAGGCCAAAAAGGCTGACGATGCCAAGAAAGCCGATGAAGCCAAGAAGGTCGCCGACGCCAAAAAGCTTGAAGATAAGCAACAGGCTGATATAGCCAAGAAAAAGGCCGAAGAAGAGGCGAAGAAAAAAGCCGAAGAAGACGCCAAGAAAGCTGCTGCCGAGGAAGCCAAGAAACAGGCTGCTGATGAGGCCAAGAAAAAGGCCGCAGAAGACGCCAAGAAAAAGGCTGCCGAGGACGCGAAGAAAAAAGCCGCTGCCGATTCCGCCAAGAAGGCGCAGGAAGCAGCTCGTAAATCCGCTGAAGACAAGAAGGCGCAGGCACTGGCCGATTTGCTGTCCGATAAACCGGAGCGGCAACAGGCTTTGGCTGACGAGCGGGGCGATGAAACGGCTGGCAGTTTTGATGACCTGATTCGTGTCAGGGCTTCCGAAGGCTGGAGTCGTCCACCATCGGCACGTAACAACATGTCGGTAACGTTGCAGATCGGGATGTTGCCCGACGGTACGATTGCCTCTGTATCGATTGCCAAATCCAGTGGCGATGGACCGTTTGACAGCTCTGCGGTTGCTGCGGTGAAGAACATTGGACGTTTGACAGAAATGCAGGGTCTGAAGCCGGCTGACTTCGCGCCCTATCGTTCATTCAAGATGACATTCACACCTGGAGATCTAGCCTTGTGATCAACCTTTTTCGAGGACTGCTGGTCGTTCTCTGTTTCGCATCCGCAATGGTGTCGGCAGAAGAAAAGAACATTCTGGTCACCAGCGGCAGTGACCGTGCAGCGCCCATCGCTGTTGTGCCTTTCGGATGGCAGGGCGGTAACGTCCTGCCTGAGGACATGGCCGAAATTATAAGCAACGATCTGCGCAACTCCGGCTACTACGCGCCGATCCCGAAGCAGAACATGATCAGCTTGCCGACCCAGGCCAGTGAAGTCATTTTCCGTGACTGGAAAGCGCTGGGTGCCCAGTACGTCATGGTCGGCAACATCACGCCTGCCGGTGGACGTCTGCAGATCCAGTACGCACTGTTCAACGTGGCCACCGAGCAGCAAGTGCTGACCGGTAACGTGTCGGGTACCAATGATCAGCTGCGCGACATGGCGCACTACATTGCAGACCAGTCGTTCGAGAAGCTCACCGGTATCAAGGGTGCGTTTTCCACTCGTATGCTTTACGTGACGGCCGAACGCTTCTCGGAGAACAACACGCGTTACACCCTGCAGCGTTCGGATTACGACGGTGCTCGTGCGGTAACCCTGTTGCAATCCCGTGAGCCAATCCTGTCGCCGCGTTTTGCGCCGGACGGCAAGCGTATTGCGTATGTCTCGTTCGAACAGAAGCGTCCACGCATCTTTGTTCAGCACATCGACACCGGTCGTCGCGAACAGATCACCAACTTCGAAGGCCTGAACGGCGCGCCTGCCTGGTCGCCGGATGGCAGCAAGCTGGCGTTCGTGCTGTCCAAGGATGGCAACCCGGAGATCTATGTGATCAATCTGGCGTCGCGTCAATTGAGCCGCGTCACCAACGATTCTTCGATTGATACTGAACCTTTCTTCGGCAAGGACGGGTCTACGCTATACTTCACGTCGGACCGTGGCGGCAAGCCACAGATCTACAAGACCAATATCAATGGCGGCGGTGCCGAACGCGTAACGTTCGTGGGTAACTACAACGCCAACCCGAAATTATCAGCCGATGAAAAGACGCTGGTAATGATTCACCGGCAGGACGGCTTCACTAATTTCAAGGTAGCAGTGCAGGATTTGGCCCGCGGTAGCGTAAAAATCCTCACAGATAGCAACCTTGATGAGTCGCCTACTGTTGCGCCCAACGGCACCATGGTAATCTACGCCACCCGCCAGCAGGGCCGGGGAGTCTTGATGCTCGTGTCCATTAACGGACGCGTAAGGCTCCCGCTTCCTACCGCTCAAGGCGAAGTCAGAGAACCTTCCTGGTCCCCTTACCTGAACTGACGCGGCGCTACACGATTTGCTTAACACACTGGGGTTCATTAGGAGTTTCAAGATGGAAATGCTGAAGTTTGGTAAATTTGCTGCGCTGGCTCTGGCCATGGCTGTAGCTGTAGGTTGCTCGTCCAAAGGCGGCGACAATGCCGGTGCAGGCGGTGCTGCTGTTGATCCTAACGCTGGTTACGGCGCCAACTCGGGTGCTGTTGACGGCTCCCTGAGCGAAGAAGCTGCTCTGCGCGCAATCACCACCTTCTACTTCGAATACGACAGTTCGGACCTGAAGCCAGAAGCCATGCGCTCCCTGGACGTGCACGCCAAAGACCTGAAAGCTAACGGCGCTCGCGTTGTTCTGGAAGGTAACACCGACGAACGTGGTACTCGCGAGTACAACATGGCACTGGGTGAGCGTCGTGCGAAAGCCGTTCAGCGCTACCTGGTACTGCAAGGTGTTTCCCCAGCTCAGCTGGAACTGGTTTCCTACGGCGAAGAGCGTCCAGTTGCTACCGGCAACGACGAGCAGTCTTGGGCTCAAAACCGTCGCGTCGAACTGCGTAAGTAATTTGACATGCGAACGTGCCGACGTGCTCTAACCGTTTTGGCCCTCGCCCTTCCGCTTTCAGCGTTGGGTGCGGCACCTGTGGTCGATAACAATTCTGGCTCTGGCAGCAGCAGTTATCCGCCAGCGGGTTATGGCACGTCCGGCGCCTATGCCGGGGGAGGGGTTACGGCCCCTGCCTCGGCACAAGGTCAGCTGTTCATGCAGCTGCAGCAAATGCAGGACGAAATCGCGCGTTTGCGCGGTGTTGTCGAGGTCCAGCAAAATGACATCCAGCGCATGAAGCAGGAAGCTCTGGAGCGTTATCAGGAACTCGATCAACGTATAGCCAGTGGCGCAGCCGCTCCGGCTACCAATAATTCCCAACCTGCTGGTGGCGCTATCGACGCCGGCGGGACGCCTTCGGCCTCAGCGGCTCAGCAGGCACCGGCAGCAGGCACTGAGCCTCCTGATCCGGCGAAGGAAAAGCTTTATTACGAAGCAGCCTTCGACTTGATCAAGGCAAAGGATTTCGACAAGGCTAGTCAGGCCTTCACCGCTTTCCTGCGCAAATACCCAAACAGCTCGTATGCGGGCAACGCCCAATACTGGCTGGGTGAAGTAAACCTGGCCAAAGGCGACCTTCAGGGCGCTGGTCAGGCGTTCGCCAAAGTCAGTCAGCAGTATCCGAAGCATGCCAAGGTGCCTGATTCGCTGTACAAGCTGGCTGATGTCGAACGCCGTCTGGGTCATACCGATAAGGTAAAAGGCATATTGCAGCAGGTCGTTGCCCAGTATCCGGGCACTTCAGCTGCACAATTGGCGCAACGAGATCTTCAGCGCCTTTGATGTTCTGACCCGCTGATCAAGAAAGCCGCGCTAGTCGCGGCTTTTTTCGTTAGAATCTCGCACCCGAAATTCCGGTACACCTTACGCTTTTCTGGATTCCGCGATTGCCGAGTCCCTTGAAGTGCCTGACGGAGGCGGACGGCCTGTTTAGCTGTTACGCCCGTGGCTGATATGCAAGACACATTACGCATCACCGAAATCTTTCACTCGTTGCAGGGTGAAACCCGTACGGCTGGCCTGCCCACCGTATTCGTTCGCCTTACCGGCTGCCCTTTGCGCTGTCAGTACTGCGACAGTGCCTACGCGTTCAGCGGCGGCACCATTCAGACGCTGGACGACATTCTTGGGCAAGTGGCCTCCTATCGCCCTCGCTACGTCTGCGTCACCGGCGGCGAGCCGCTCGCCCAGCCCAATGCCATTGCGTTGCTGAAGCGTCTTTGCGACGCGGGCTATGAAGTGTCTCTGGAGACCAGTGGTGCTTTGGATATCTCGGCGGTGGATCCTCGTGTCAGTCGCGTAGTAGACCTCAAGACCCCAGGGTCAAAAGAAGTCTCGCGTAACCGCTACGAGAACATGGAGCTGCTGACGGCCAACGATCAGGTCAAATTCGTGATCTGCTCGCGTGAAGATTACGACTGGGCCGTTTCCAAGCTGATTCAGTACGGCCTCGATCGTCGTGCGGGCGAAGTTCTGTTCTCGGCCAGTCACCACGAACTCAAGGGTCGCGATCTGGCGGACTGGATCGTGGCTGACAACCTGCCGGTACGCCTGCAGATGCAGTTGCATAAAATTCTTTGGGATGACGAGCCGGGGCGCTGATATGAGTGAATTGACCAAGACTGAAAAAAGAGCCGTGATCCTCCTGTCAGGTGGTCTGGACTCTGCGACCGTCGTAGCCATGGCCCGTGCCGAGGGTTACGTCTGTTACACCATGAGCTTCGATTACGGCCAGCGTCATCGCGCCGAACTGGATGCCGCTGCACGCGTTGCTGGTGATCTCGGTGCCGTGGAGCACAAGGTCATCGGCCTGAACCTCAACGGTATTGGCGGCTCGGCATTGACCGACAGCTCCATTGCGGTGCCTGAGTCGCCTTCTGAAGGCATTCCGGTCACCTACGTACCGGCACGCAACACCGTCTTCCTCTCGCTCGCCCTTGGCTGGGCAGAGGTCCTGGGCGCGCGGGATATCTTCATTGGCGTCAATGCCGTGGATTACTCGGGCTACCCGGATTGCCGTCCCGAGTTTGTCGAGTCGTTCGAGCGCATGGCCAATCTGGCTACCAAGGCCGGTGTGGAAGGGCAGGGCTTCACCATCAGGGCGCCGCTGCAGAATTTGAGCAAGTCGGACATCGTCAAGGCAGGCACCGCGTTGGGGGTCGATTACTCGCTGACGGTCTCCTGCTACCAGGCTGACGACCACGGCCGTGCCTGTGGCAAATGCGACAGCTGTCGCTTGCGCGCAGAGGGCTTTACTGCCGCCGGTATCGCAGACCCGACTCGTTATTTTTAAAGTTTTTTAAAAAAGGTGTTGAATTACTGATAAAAATCAGTAATATACGCGCCACACAACAGCGGGTCGTTAGCTCAGTTGGTAGAGCAGTTGGCTTTTAACCAATTGGTCGTAGGTTCGAATCCCACACGACCCACCATTTCGAAAATCTGGAAGGCCCATGAAAATGCGGATTTCCAGGTTTTTTTTTTGCCTTGCAGATTATCCGGCCTGAGGTGGGGTAGCTGATTGGGCTTCCGTCACGGCATTGAGGCAACGATCTGTAAGGCAGCTGGCTAGTCTTTCGAAGCTTAAGGCAGGCGATACCGTTTGAGCGCGATGCGCACCCAGACAAGCAGCCGTCTGTCGCGAAACATAGCGCCGGTAAGCCGTGATGTCAAATTGCAAGGCGGAGTGCAGCTTCAGAGCTACTGGAGGCCACGCATATTTTTCATCCTGACGCAGTGCGTGGCTGTTATCGGCTATCTTGCACGTTTACTGAAACTGAATACATGCTCTGGCGAGCGCTCATGATGATGGCATTTAGGGATCCGCCGCACCGTCGACTCACTTTACAGATCCACTGCTCCAAGGGATCCTGTAATAGCCGTCGGGCGATTGAATAGATGCTTTGCCTTCGCTGATTGTGCCTATGTCTTCTTCGGCTGCAATCTTAACAACCATCTCTCCAGCAGCATTTTCCCTGATCCAGCGAGCAATATCCTCCAATTCGCCGAACTCATATTCCGTCTCCGGTGCGTCCGATATCAAACTCAATGCCTGCGCTTTGGCCTCGTTTGAGGTGACGGGCTCGCTATGAACAGAAACTGGTGTGGATTTTAATACATTGACCAAAGGTGCGGTCGACATCAGTTCGAGACGCTCCGCTACAGGGGGATTGGAGGCCGTATCGTCGGCTTTTTTGGCCTCACTCGATTCGGTCGCCGCCGGTTGCAGCTCTGTCCCAGATACCAAGCTCACCCGCGGTACTGCGCTGCCAGCCGCAGGGCCTGAACTTTTGGGGATTATCGGTCTAACTAGATAATTGATTTTGACCTGTTGTTGACCTCTTTCATTCATAACTTCTCGCATCAGATCGTAGTCTGGTTCTATGTACTCCATCGTCGTTGCTATATTTGAATGATTCAGAAGATTCTTTGTGATGTGAATATTACGCTCGGGCTGCCTCATCAGTTCGCTGGCTATCGTGTGCCTGAAGCGGTGCGGTGTCATGCGCGTGCCAGTCATATTGGTCAGCTTTTTGTACATGGCCTCCACCTGATCAGAGTTCATATACTCCCGCGTGTAATGACCGGAGAATCTGTTGATATTGAAAACTTGGTCAGTACCAGAAAAGCCAACCTTCTTGGCTGTGTCCATCACCAGCACCAAATGCGGCATCAGTCCATCAGGTATTGGAATCATAAACTCCCGGTGCGTTTTCTCTGTTTCTCCCCTCACTCTTATCAGTCTCTGTCCCAGATCTACGTTTTCGTACCTTAAGCACAGCAGCGCGTTGAGTCTTATGCCTGTGTAATAGAAGGTTTCAAACACTGCCAGCCAGAACCATGCTGGAGTGATCTCTGATCGTTTTCCAGTCGATAGTTCCTCTTGTACGAGAAACCTTAGCCAGTTGCGTGCCCGAACAATGACGTCGTTGCCAATCGTCTTCTTCGGACGTTTGGTAGGCATGACACGGGTATCCTTTAGCGGATTTACTTTCAGCTCGACAAGCCCGTGCTCCATTGCGTACCTGTACACCGTCCGCAGATGGCTTGAGTAAGTATTCCAGCTCCGCTTGGAGATCCTTGCCAGTTCCGATCGGCGCCATTCGAGCATGTCTCGATGAGTGGTTTCGCAGGCTAGGCATTCGCCAAAAAAGTTCACGTACGCTTTCGTAGCCGCTCTGTAAATCTTTACTGTGTCAGGACGAAGGTCATGGGTGAGGATGTACTCCTGGGTCAGTTCCGGAAGCGTCATCGGTTTCATTCAGATGTGTCCTTGTCTACCAATTCTGCCAAGCTGATGACCGGGTTGTCATAGGGCACCTCGCTGAAAACGTCGGTAGGCTCTATGAGCAGATAGCCCCGCAGTTGCTTGCTTTTTCGTGGTCCTTTGACCAGGCATGTCCAGATGTTCAGGCCTGCGCCAGTCTTTCGATGTTTTTTCAGCTTCTCAAAAGAACGCTGAACGACCTGCCAAGCTTCCAGATCCCGCTCTTTAGCCTCACGCTCTATGTCTGGGTGCTCAAGTGCGTAACGTTTGAATATGTCCGGGCTCACCAGGAACGCAGTGCCATCCACGGTATGCACACGAGCCTTGGCGTCATTGATGATGATCCTGTGGGAGATCACGCCCCCCTTCAGCCAGGTGAGGAAATTAAAGCCGTGGCTTGAGCTACTTTCCGGCGAGACTTTTGCCGGCTCTTCGACCGGAGCTTTGTCGTTCGTTGCCTTGATACCCACAAGCTGCCGAGGTTGGCTAAGACTGATAGCTGCCGGAGGAGGGGGCAAAAATGGAATCTGATCATCATCGTCTACCGGCTCGGGTGCTGGTTGAGTCGGTGCTGTCGCTACCGGGTCGGGGAACAGATCCAGCAGCTCGTCCAGCGCATCAAAATCTTTTGCTGCAGCAGGTGCTTGCTTAGTTGCAGGACGCGCTCCTGATGCTGATGCTTCAGGCGTATTTTTGCTGTTCACCGGTTGAGATTCGTCGCCTCCAGTAGGAACTTGCTCGTTGTCATCCGCCATTGGTGCAGATTCCACGGTCAGCGTGCCGGTATACGTCTCAGGTCTATCAGTGGTGTTTGGCCAGATCAGTGCCGGCGCTATTTTCAGCACTGTGAACGTGTTCTTCCAGCCACGACCATTATCGATGCTGGCCTTCCAAATGGCTTTTCCCTCTCCGTTGGGCTGAATGATCGCTTGATCCTGGAGCAGATTGAACATTGGGGCGTTGGACGAGGGGATGTGTTCGATACCCTGAGACAGCAGAAGTGCTCTGAGCTGATCTACAGCTGGCTTACTGACGAGCCACAAGCCTTCCTGAGTCAGCCATCCGTCTGAGGGACCGTCCGGCTGATTCAACTTGAATTTATCCGCCACGAGCATCCTCAGGCCTTCAGCCAGTTGCCGTTGGATCGACTGCTTGGGCGCTGACATAGCTCGGCCAGGATTGCCTCCGAGTTCCTGTGCCACAGAAGCCTGGTCAGCTTGGGAGACAATTTCACCAAGGATATCGGCATGCTCATACTGACCTGCGAACGCGAACACGAGTTGAGACCAGAGCTCGGGAAACCCGCTGAGCCAGTCCAATGCCTTCGCCGGAATCACATTGGAGTAGATCAGCGACGAAGCTGCTCCATGCAACCGATAGTCTCGACCTTTCACGTACTTGAAGCGGTATGGCTGATCCAGAGGCCCGTGCCATGGATGCCAGATAGTGCCATCTGCGAGTTCAACCTTGACGTCTACCGCAATCTTGCCCAGGTCGTGGACGAGCGCACCATAGGCGGATGCTGCAGACCATGCTTCTGACTGGGCCGCCTGCGACTCGGGCGGTGCTCCAATGGGGAGCAGATACATTTGCCGTATCTTCAGCGCGTAGGCGACGATCTCAAGACCGTGATCCAGCATGCCACCATGATATGCATGGTGATGATTCTCAGAGGCAGGGAGATGCTGCACCAAGGCTGCATAGCTCTTGAATGCCTGCATGTAAAGGGTCTCGAACTGCTCACGCGGCAGAGAGGTCCGCTGCCAGATGTTTTCAATCAACTGGCGCCGTCGGGAAGTCGACAGCAACGCGTCGGGAGATTCTGGTTTGAAAAAGCCTGCAGCAGCATTGGACGATATCGGAGACGCTTTTCTTCGCGTGAAGAAACTGAGCATATAGGCACCTATGATGAAGTCATTGGTGGGCCTTTTGCTCTATATGGCTCAGCGTGACAAGTCGAAACCTATATCCGCACTGGAAAGGTTCTATGCATAAGACGCCACCTGATTGGGTGGGATCCAAGCAGTGTCAGTAATCGGATGTTGCCACGCTTGCGTGGAAAAATGTAGCCTCCAAGTATCTGTTAAGTAACATTTTTTATGAAATTCATTTTTATGGAGGCCGCCTCTCGTACCCTTTCGGCATCCATTTCCGGCGGACTCGCCGGCCTTTTCTGGTAAGGCACTTACCCTTATTCCCCCATTCCATTCAAACCCTTCGCTTTGCCATTTGCTTCAGCCCATTTCGCCCTTTCGGTGCGAATTACCTGGGGCAGACGAATACGGACAGCCGTTGGTCGGGTAGAAGTCAAAGGCGTGGGGCAGTCAAAGCTCAACGGGCTGGATGAGCTCCGGTCCTTGATTCCGCACGTTCCCCACTGCGCGATCAACCGGGAACCATTCAAAATCGTCAACAATCCTGCAGTGCTCTTTTGCCAACGCTTCGGCTTTCTGCGGTGTAGTTCTGGAATCAAGCCATGCCCGCGCATCTTCTGCCGTCAGTACCACCGGGCGGCGATCATGAATGTCCACCATGCCCGAGTCGCTTGCCGACGTGATGATGACAAACCCGTCGCCATCATGCGGCTCAAGCCCTCTGTGGACCTGGGCCAATGCCGCGAAGAACATAGGCTTTTTACTCTTGAGACGGATGAAGTAGGGCTGCTTTTTCTTGGGGTCATCCGGGTCCTTCACCCATTCAAACCAACCGTTTGCTGGGGCAACTGCCCGTCCGGTAGGCCAGAGCTCTTTGAAGAACTTTCCCGTCATTACGGTTTCGACTCGAGCGTTGATTGGGGCTGGTCGTTTGCCTTTCCCCCAGAAAGGCTCCCACCCCCAACGAACCTTGTCGACACTCAGACCCTCCTCGGTGGGACGGATGATCTCAACCCGAGTGCTAGGAGCCACGTTGTAGCGCTCTATGGGCAGGAGATCGTATCCATTGATCACGATCTGCTCTGGGGCAAGGTCCTTGAGATAGTGGTCCATGGATTCGTAGATCGAGTAGCGTCCGCACATGATGTCACCCCTAATGTCACTCGTCGAAAATGCCTTTCAGTACGATTGACCGCGCGCTGGCCAAAGAGTTAACTGTATATCTATACAGCTAACTTTATAGAAAGGTCTTCATCATGAGCGTAGTCATTCTTGGTCCGTTGTCTGAAGGGGGTATCAAGCTACCGCTCTACTCATTTCAGGTGCCAGCTGGGTTTGCTTCTCCCGCTGTCGATTACATCGAGAAGCACGTGTCTCTAGACGAACTGGCCGAGGTACGGGCACCGCATGTCTACCTGGCGAAAATTCTCGGAGACAGCATGATTGGGGCAGGTATTTTTGATAAGGATTTGATCGTCGTTGATCGCAGTCGCACTGCCGAGCATGGAGAGATCGTTGTGGCAGCGCTTAATAATTCGGAACCGATTTGCAAGCGGCTCTTCATTATGGATGGGGTTGTCAAACTTCAATCCGAAAATAGTGCCTACCCGTCCAAGCACATCCTGGAGGGTGACAACCTCGTCATCTGGGGCGTAGTGAACTACAGCATGCGCCGTCATGGAAAAGCATGAGGCTGTCTTCGCGCTTATCGATTGCAATTGCTTCTATGCCAGCTGCGAGCGTGTTTTTCGTCCAGATCTGGAGAAAACGCCCATCGTGGTACTCAGCAATAACGACGGTTGCGTCATCGCCCGTAGCTACGACGCCAAGCCATTTGTGAAAATGGGGGCTCCCTATTTTCAGATCAAAGAGGTGTTGCGCCGCAACGGCATAAAGGTGTTCAGCAGCAACTACGCGCTCTATGGCGACATGAGCGAGCGTGTCATGTCGATCATCGAGTCGATGGTGCCAGCCTCCGAGGTCTACAGCATCGATGAGGCGTTTGCAGACCTCACCGGGGTCCCTGGCGATCTCACAGCGTTCGGTCGACGCATCCGGGCGAACATTCTTAAATGCACTGGTATTCCTGTGGGTGTGGGTATCGGTCCTACGAAAACGCTCGCCAAGCTGGCAAACCACACTGCTAAGCGACTGCTATCCCATACAGGCGGTGTTGTAGACATTTGCGACCTGCATAACCGCAACTGGGTACTGCGTAATACGGCGGTCTCAGAGGTCTGGGGGGTAGGGAAGAAGATGAATGCCCACCTGGAGGCGATGAACATCCGCACCGCAATGGACCTTGCAACGGCCGACCCGCGTACTCTGCGCGACCGGTTCAGCGTGGTCATTGAAAAGACCGCACGTGAGCTGGCAGGTACTTCGTGCCTGGAGCTGGGCGAAGCTGCACCACCCAAGCAGGAGATCTGTTGCAGCCGAATGCTCGGAAAACGGCTAACCACCATTCAGCCTATCAAAGAGGCGGTGGCCACCTACACTCAGCGTGCGGCCGAGAAGCTCCGTTCTCAAAACTCGCTGTGCAAGAAGATCCGCGTCAGCATCCGTACCGGCATGTTCAATCCGGAAGAAGCCAAGTACGCCAACGGCGCTTTGGTTGAATTGCCATACCCCACCAACGACGTGCGCTTGATGACCAGGGCGGCGACTGAGGCAGTGAATCGTTTGTTTCGACCGGGGTTCAAGTACAGCAAAGCTGAGGTTCTGTTGCTGGATCTGAGACAGCCTGGCGAATTTACGGATGACATGTTCGCTGCTTCGCAGCCGGCATCTTCGGAGAAGGTCATGGGAGTCCTGGACGAGATCAATACACGCTGGGGCAGAGGGACCCTACGAGCTGGGAGTGTTCCTTCCAATCCAGAGTGGGCTATGCGTCGCGAGCTGATGAGTCAAAGTTATACGACTAGGCTCGATCAGCTGTGGGAGGTGAAAAGTCTCTAGTAGCTCTGTAACGTGCGTAATCGCATGGACTTGACCACCCATTTGCATTCGACTTGACCAATTGATTGCATCGGATCTGAGCCGCGCAATGGGCGCGCCTTGACCGGCAGGAGTCGACCCATAGCGGTCGTTCTCGGTGGACCGCAGGTAGTCTAAGAGTCTAGGGAGTAAGGAGCGGCAACCACAGGTGAGGCGGCAGTGGTAACCGGTAATGCCTACAAGCCATAACCAGAATTGGCCAGTGCCCATGTTTCACAGCTGACAGCGTCATTAGATGCCCATCTCTCGAAACCTCGGAGTTGAGCATTTTGATCGCCGCCGCGCCGTCCGCAGTTACGGGAATGTCGGTTAGTGCTAGGCCATGCCCCGATATACCTCTATACAACTTCTCCTCACTATTTCCCCCTGGCAACCAAGCCTGCATGGTGCAATGCTTGAGAGACTCCTTAGCGAAGGCTGCGAATTCTCTGGTTCTCTTTGTTTCGCCTCGCGATGTTGCCCAGACCATCAGGAGCGGGATCAAAGTACTACCTTTGGTTTGACCTTTACGATAGGTCTCAGTGGATTCTCTGGGGTGGCTGATCAGGTTTCGATAGCTCGCATCGATTGTTGGGTAACCACCATGTGTCCAGTAGGTGAATCGGTAGTTTTCGAGTAGGTGGTCACAGTAGTCGACTGCAAACGGCTGCCATTTTTCCATCATGGAGAGGAAGGTCAGCGCGACGCCTATGTCGATCGACTGCTCATCTGCGATCGGGCTTAGTAAGCTCCGATTGTTGCTGATCAGATGACTGATCTGTGAGGCCAGCTTGGAGGCCTCGTCGAATTTGGATGGGTCGCCTGCCTCAGTTTTCAGGCATCGCTGAGGGACTGTGTCATTACCGCTTATCTGCCAAAGCAACCAAAGGCCGCGCTGAGCGATCCGTCCCAATGTCTCGAATAGTTTGAGACTGATGTCGACTGATGTCGAGGTGTTCACCGCCGCAGAGATGCCATGTCGCACATGAACGTAGGGCAAAACCTTTTTGCCTAAGAACTCGTCCCAGATTTGGAAGTGAAGATCCACGAGCGCTGCGAACGTGCAACCCATGTCGTCCGAAATTTTCTTCTGCTGCTTGGCATCAATGTGCACCTTGATGTGTTCCCAGGCTAACAGGATGACGCGTTCGCTGGCCCGATAGGGGGCCTCCAGATTGCCCGCGGCACGTGCCCAGACGAATAGTACCCACAAGCAAATGTAGACCTGCCTCACGCTGGTTAGCCGTGACTGTGGTTTCAGGTCTTCACCGCCCAACAACCCCTTCGCCAGGTTGCAAAAATGTTGGTAGGCAATATCCGGCTCGTCGATCATCGCGACCGATTTCTGAAAACTACTGCGCAGGCGCTCGTCGACCAACTGCTGCTGTAGCACACCCTGGGTTAGCTTTCCGGCCAGTAAATCCCCGTTCCAGATCTGAAAGGAAACGCGTTCATTCGTCTTTATTTTGATGTACTGCGTTACAATATCCTGGATAGCCTCATGTATTTCCCCCCCGAAACACAGGCAGATAACCACTTTCATGTGCTTGTATTGCTCGGCAATCCGAACGGGAATATAGAAATCCGTGATTTCGTTGATTGAGCCCCTTAGCGCCTGCGTTGTACCGTCCCAATCGTTGCGAGTTAGATCACCTTGCTTGATGGAGAATAAAAATAGCTTCTCCTCCGAGATACCGGTTTGCGGGTCGAGTTCACTCCCCACAGCAGCGACGTCCACCCCGTATTGACGCGTTCCAACCGAGGGGCGCGAAATCACGTTAAAATCTAACTCGCTGAGTAAGTCAGGTAGCACTACGTCAAGCTCGCGGCGTTCTCGGAGAGAGGCGAGATATTCCCTGAATACGAGCTTCATTCTGGTTTACCTACGTTTTGAAGACTCAGCAACTTCATCTGCAAACCGATGGGTTCGAGAATCACTTCGCGCGGCAACTCAACGCTGTGGCTAATGCTTGCGAGTGGACGCTCCAAGCGCCTAGGTTGGCTATCGCCCTGCTCGTCGCCATCGTTGGAGCTCAGGCTGTCCTCGATCCATGTCACCATCCCGTTTCCATAAAGGAGAATGCTCTCGGCAAAAATGCCGGCAAAGGGTGAGTCTTTCCGACTCGCCCGCATCGCATCATTCATGGCGTCAGAACGACGCTGACCCTCTAACTGTTTTTCGCGCTCAGAGGGCCGGAGTTCGACGATAAACCCAACCTTCTCAATTTCATCGCAGTACTGCTTAAGACTGTTGAGCGCGCGCTTTACCATCGGAGCGGCTTTGTCATTGGTGTCGTCGGCAATGGGCTGAAGATGCTTTTGGGCACTGGTGTAATTGATTAGCAGCGGATCGAACAGTAGATCGCTCACTTCGGTATCCCAATCTTCAGATCCTTGCGATTCGCTTGGCGGCTCTTGAGTTTGCTCAGAACAGGGCTGATCAACGTGTGCGAGCGTGGAGTCGATGCTCTTACGCTGAGCGCATCGCCCTAAATTGACCAGAAAGCTGGCAGCGATTGCAGGGTTCATGAAGAAGACCGCCGTCGCTCTGCGAGCTATGAACGCATATTCGCTTTTCGTAAAATTGAACAGGGTGAATTCCAGCCGGAACGTGTACTCCTCCTTGTTACTAAAGAAGCCTTCATTCATTTCTCTGCACAGCGAGTTAGGTGCTGTCCTCAGCCAGTCGACAATCCAGGTCTCGAAGTCCTGGACAGGGCCGTCAATGAGATTTCGGATAGTTGAATCGAAAAGCTCAAACCGGAGATTGGAGCCCGGTTGCAGAAGCAGGTTAGTGATGAAAGCGCGAGCTTCATCGGCGCCGCCTGCTTTTACGAGGTTTGCCAAGCCAAGGTCCACAAGCTTTTGAGTTTGAACTTCCAGCTGGATGGCTCCGAGCTGCGCCAGCAGCATTGCCCTTAACGAAGGTGCAATGTCCTTGAAACTGAAAGCGAGTGCGTAGGCAAGATGGTGAGCAACCTTTGATGTGGTCGGATGAGAGGCCTGGCCAGCCAGCTCTTCAAGCTCCATTGCGAAATGCTGTGGAATCGACTCTGTGAAACTCAATAGCGTTCTTACCAGTGCACTACGAACCTCATCGTCAGACTCCGTTACAGCTGACTTCCCAAGCACATCCAATGCTCGGCTCCATTGGGCGTTATCGTGAAATGGCGGGGAGGATAAAGCCTGGATAACCTGAGCTTTCTCAACAGCCGTGCCATTCTCAATCAACGCGTAGGCCCGTTCAGTGAAGTAGGGCAGATCCGCTTTTAGGCCGTTGCGAATGGCAATGTGCAAGCTATAGAAGTCGCAGACATCCAGCTCTCCAGAGTCGACGAGAGCAATTAGCTCCCTCGGTCTGTTCGGCGAGGCACTGCACCACTTTCGAAAGGTTTCAGTAGCCTCGTGAGGTTCACCGTCCGCTTGGGCTGCGAGGATCCTGAGTGATGGCAGTAAAGCTGTTGCAGAGGTGTCTAGGCGCTCTATGGCTAAGCTGTAGATCCTTCGCCCTTGATAACCCTTAAAGCCACTAAAAGAGGCCAGGCCGCTGGTAGAGAGAGTGTCAAGTAGATCGAAACTCCCCTCGTTGTGGGCATCGGCAAGTAGTTGAGCAATCGCATCGAAGTGCTGATACCGACATTGCCAACGATCGCTGAAAACGGCCTCTAGCAGCGCTCCATTTTTAGCTAGCTCGACGACATCTGCGAGGGTGGGAAGGATCATCCGTGGCTCCTCAGTGGGGCGCAACTTGTTGGCAAATTCTATCGGTAGCGAGGGTAGGCTGGGAATGGCATTGCGTCGTCTGAGGTAGCGCGTCTGCGCCGCGACCACTCCATATATGCCAGCGCTGTGAAACGAGGACTTCAAAACGGAGTCTACGTTTTTTTACACGGCTTGGGTTAATAGCTGGCGGTGGCGGATGACCGCTTTTGGCCCAGAGTGTGTCAAAACCCTTGTTAGCGGCTTCCACTCTAGTGTTTTTTCCTACTCAGCCCAAGTCAGACATCAGTTGCTCAGATTCAGTATAAGATTCCGGAAATCAGCAGGTACGCCGACAACGTGGGCTAGAGGCTAGAAATCTGTAACCGTCCGGGCAAGTCATCTAGCGTAGCTGGCCCTATTGTTTTACGAGATTGCGCAACGATGAAGCTCAGCCCTCAATGTCGATCAGGGACTGCCGGGCATCATCACCCCAGTCAGACCCGATCAAAGCACTTTCTCGTGCTATCAACAATTGAAACGCTTGAGATTCCTTTCAAGCGTTGCTGGATAACTTAAACTTGCCGACTACGCTGCGAAGTTCATTAGCGAGCAATGAAAGCTCGTCAGCCGTTACGGCGTTGTCCTCTACGCCTTCCATGACGATTAAGCTGCTGTTTCGAATGCCGATGACGTTGCGATTGATATCCTCTGAGACCGAATGTTGCTGCACCGCCGCACTTGCAATCTGAGTGTTCATGCCCACAATTCCGTCTACTGCTTCATTGATCTGGTTCAGGCTGCCAGACGCTTGGCTCGCTGCCTGAATGCATTCCCTAGCTCGGGTTTGCCCAGCTTTCATCTGTTGAACAGCGGCATCAGTAGCGCCTTGCAACTGTTGGATGATCCGTCGAATTTCTTCTGTGGAGTTTTGTGTGCGCGAGGCCAGAGTCCGCACTTCGTCAGCCACGACCGCGAAACCACGGCCTTGCTCGCCAGCTCGCGCCGCCTCGATGGCCGCGTTGAGGGCCAGCAGGTTAGTCTGATCCGCGATGGTACTGATGACCTCGATGACACCACCGATTTCTTTGCTGTGTGTCGCTAACGCTTCGACTTTGCTTGCACTGAGCTCCACTTCGTTGGCCAACGCCTCAATAGCGGCACTTGTTTCAATCATAACTTTCAAGCCGTCGTTAGACGCACTGCTTGCAGATTCAGCGGCACGTGCTGCGCCCTCGGTATTCTGGGCCACGTCGGCAACGCTCGCGGTCATTTCGTTGATGGCAGTAGCAACCTGCTCGGTTTCAGCCTGTTGTGAGTTCATTGAGGCTTTGGCTTGGCCTATGGAGATCTCTAGTCGCTTTGCCGCATCTGAGACTGAATGCGAGCTACGCTCCACCTGGCTCAGTGAGCCAGAGAAGGCCGTTACCATGCGGTTAAGTCCCTCGCCTACATCACCGATTTCATCGTGGCTGTTGATTCGGACGCGCGCGCTCAGATCGCCTTGAGCAATACGTGCCGTCACAGCTAGGAGCTCATCAACCCCAATCCGCAGAGCCTTGTAGATGCCGACGAACGCATAGAGCAGCAGTATCGCAATGGCGATAAATAGCTCAGTGCCGAAAGTACGCTCATTACTCAGTGTATTCAGACGCTCATCAATTCGAATTCGCAGCGATTCCTGCATCTGATCCTGAGCTTTGTAAAACTGAGCAACGACGGCGTTTCCACGCTCGCCCAAGGTGTTGGCATTCACGTTTGAGCGCTTGCTCGGATCAAGGTAGTCCACCAGGTCTTTACGCAGATTTTCCAGGTCGGTAATGGCTGTTGTTACAGACGGCTGAACTACACCAGATAATTTCGGCTCTTCTCGGCGAAGCAGGGAAAGGCTCTGCTGCAACTCTTGACGCATTAGCAGCTCCTGTTTCAACAAAGTCTGGGCAAAAATACGAGTGGTGTCGTCCAGAGGACGGTCAGCGCTAAAACCGCTGGCCAGACCGCGAATCTGTCCGACCAGATTTATTTGCCGAGGCAGACGTATAGAGCTCAGATCGATGAGGTACAACGAACCTGCGTCTTCGTCCAAAATCATGCCGGAAGTGGCCGTAATGTAGTAAACGAAATTCATTAGGTCGGTTAACTGGTCGTTCCACGCGGAAAAGATCACCAAAGGTGCTTCGCCTGCTTTGGCGCGTTCAACCAGCTGCACACTAGCGGTACGCAACGTCTGAACTCGGTCTGTCGTTGCCAGTTGGGTGCTAAATTTTGCGTCCTGCGCAGCAAGAGTCGCATAGGCATCGTTAAGCTTTTCAGCATTGCGTGCTGCATTGGCTACTGCGTTGGTGTCACCGCTGAGCATGCCGTGTGTCAGCGCCCTCTGAATCATGGTTAGACGCAGGATAGGGGTGACGTCCAACAAGTATTGTTGACCCACCTGTTCATGCTTGATGCCCGTGATGCTCGTGTTCAGTGAAAGCATCGCCCGGGTGCCTAGCAGGAGCAGAGGAATCAGGACAATAAATCCCAAAATTGCGAATTTCATGGGGAATCGAACACGGTTGGTAACGAACAGGGCAGGCGCTAATAAATTCATCGGGTTCTCGATCACTCAAGGTCTGTGAGTGCTTTCTTAGGCGTTAAAAAGTGCCCATCTCTCATTTATGGTTATGAGGTAATGAAAGCATTCCAAGAGATCTTCCTCAAAAGCCGCTTACTCTCCTTTGTTACAGGATCGAATTGCCGCGCTTCTCTTGGTACGAAAACTATCGGCTGAACCGGGCGAAGCTGTAGGGAGGAATGCATGGATAACCAGCATAAAGGCTGAGTAGACCGGTAATGGCACCAGTTGGAGGTGCGTCCGGGCATCCCGTCTTGCGCAACTAAACCGGTCGCCACCTATGCGGTAGTAGCTCCGCAATCTCACTTGCCCGCTGCGTCGGCAGGCGCGTGAGGACGTCCTTCAAATAAGCATACGGATCATGGCCGTTGAGTCGCGCCGATTGGATCAAACTCATGATCGCCGCTGCACGTTTACCGCTGCGTAACGATCCCGCGAACAGCCAGTTCGAACGCCCAAGAGCCCACGGCCGGATTTGATTCTCGCACCAGTTATTATCGATGGGCACGGCACCGTCATCGAGATAGCGCGTCAGCGCTATCCAGCGTTTGAGACTGTAATCCAGCGCCTTGGCGATGGCCGAACCCTCAGGCACAAGCTGTCTTTGGGCGATCATCCAGGTATGAAGTGCGTCGGCGATTGGCGCTGCTTTTTCCTGCCGTATTCGCTGCCGATCACCCGGCTCCAGCTCTCGGACTTCTCGTTCAGCTTCGTACAAGGCCGCGATGTAGTTCAGCGCTTTTTCGGCGACCTGGCTCTTGTTGGTCACGTGCAAGTCGAAGAACTTCCGGCGGGCATGGGCCATGCAGCCGATCTCCGTAACGCCCAGTTCAAAGCCTGCCTTGTAGCCGGCAAAGTCATCGCAGACCAGCTTGCCGTTCCAACTGCCCAAGAAGGCTCGGGCATGTTCGCCAGCGCGGCTCGGGCTGAAGTCGTAAACGACCGCCGCCAGGTTGGAGAACTGACTGGTGGCATAGGCCCAGACGTAAGCGCGATGAGTTTTTTTCGCACCAGGCGTCAGCATTTGTACCGGCGTCTCGTCGGCGTGAACGACGTCGTGCGTCAGCACGGCTTCGCGCAGCGCATCAACCAGCGGCTGTAATTGCACGCCGCAGTTGCCCACCCACTGCGCCAAGGTCGAACGGGCGATGGGCAGCCCGGCGCGGCCGAAGATTTTCTCTTGGCGATACAGCGGCAGATGGTCGGCAAACTTGGCCACCATGATGTGGGCCAGCAGGCCTGCGGTCGGGACGCCTTTGTCGATGACGTGCGCCGGTACCGGCGCCTGGATCAGTGTTTCGCACTGTTCGCAGGCCCACTTTCCACGGATGTGGCGTTCGACTGTGAACACGCCGGGCGTGTAGTCGAGCTTTTCGCTGGCGTCTTCGCCGATGCGTTTGAGGGCACAGCCACATTGGCAGTGGCTGTTGTCCGGTTCGTGATGGATCAGTGTGCGAGGAAACTGCGGTGGCAGCGGTGCGCGCTTGGGTTGCTGGCGCACTTTGGCTTCGACAGGTGCCGGTTGCAGCGCCTCAAACTCGGCTTCGATAGCGGCGATATCCGTATCGATCAAGTCGTCGAGCAGGCTGGCTTGATCCGGGCTCAACTGCTCGCTGCGCTTGGCAAACTTGAAGCGTTTGAGCAGCGCGATCTCGTGGGCCAGCTTCTCGTTGACCGATTTGTGATGAGTGATTTGCTTGTCCATCGTCTCGACGCGCTGGATCAACTGCGCCGCCAAGGCACGCAGTTCTTCAGGGTTTAATTGATCGAGATTCGGATGCGAAGTCATGCCGCCGATTTTGCCAGAAAGGGCTAGTGGCGGCGATAGACTGATGGGCCAATTGCGCTGGCAAGCAGGCCATGGCAGGCGAATTAGAGCACCGTGATGGCTGCTCCGGAACCGACGCGTTGCCAAGGCAAGCCGAGCACCAAGGCTTGAAGTTGCTCTGCATCCAACTCGACTTCAGAGCCGTGCCGCACGCCCGGCCAAAAAAAACGTCCTTGATTCAAGCGCCGGGCAGCAAGCCAAATCCCCAAGCCATCATGCACCAGCACTTTCATGCGATTGGCACGACGGTTGGCAAACAGATAAGCACAGTGCGGCTTCGCCGCACCGAACACCGCCACGACCCGCGCCAGCGCAGTTTCAGTGCCTGCGCGCATGTCCATGGGCTCGGTGGCAAGCCAGATGGAGTCGATGCGGATCATCGCAGCAGGTCTCGCAGGAAAGCAGAACACGCCGCTGCATTTTCTGCCGGCCAACTCACCACGACTACGCCTTTTGAATGCGGCACTTCGATTCGGATCGTGGCAGGAAGGGCCTGATGCATCGGCACCGGCGGCGATGTCTTGACCGGGATGAAGGCGGTTTGAAGTGTCAGGTTTTTCTGTGCATGCACCCGAATCCATTTATGGACGAGGTTTGCATTGAGGTTGTGGGTCAAGGCGACATTGGCAATTGAAGTGTCAGGTTGGGCGCACTCAGCAATGACCTGGGCCTTGAAGGACTTGGAATAGGAACGGCGTTCTTGTGGCATGGGCGTCCGCTTAAAAAGGCTAAAAATGGTGTCCACCTATATTTGGGTGGACACCATCGCCTCAAGCGACGGTGTCAGGAAGGTGTGTTGCCCGGACGGTTACAGAAATCTGGGGGTTGGATGATTGCAAGCAACGTTTCATATCTTTGTCCGGTTTGTGGATACCCCGGGCTTGAAGAGCCTCCATACGATGAGGTTGGCTGCTCTTCGTTTGGCATGTGCCCGTCCTGCGGTACGCAGTTCGGCTATGATGACGCAACATCTGCTCATGCTGATTTGCGGAGATTATGGATCTCTAAAGGAATGCTTTGGTGGAGCAAAGCTCAAGCTTCGCCGAGTGGTTGGGACCCGATAAGGCAACTACAGGCAGTTGAAAAACGCATCAATATCTGAACAGAAACACCGCTCTTAGCCCTGCTATGATTTCTGAGGATTTCATCGAAGGGATCGCCCATGAAGCGCTTTATCCAAGGTGAACATCGAGGCCAAGAAACCTTCCTTCCCGCGAGCCTCGACGATTACGTCACGGATGCCAATCCGGTGCGCGTAGTCGACATCTTTGTCGACGAACTGGACCTGGTCAAACTAGGTTTCGAGGGCGCCTTACCTGCTGATACAGGCCGGCCGGCTTACCATCCCTCGGTCCTGCTGAAGATCTACATCTACGGCTATCTGAACCGCATTCCATCGAGCCGGCGTCTTGAACGAGAAGCCCAACGCAACGTCGAGCTGATGTGGCTGACTGGGCGTTTGATGCCCGATTTCAAGACCATCGCCAACTTCCGAAAAGACAACAGCAAGGCCATCCGAGGTGTCTGCCGCCAGTTCGTGGTGCTGTGCCAGCAGCTAGGACTGTTCGAAGAAAATCTGGTCGCCATCGACGGCAGTAAATTCAAGGCCGTCAATAACCGCGACCGCAATTTCACCAGCGCCAAGCTGAAACGGCGGATGGAAGAAATTGAATCAAGTATCAATCGGTACCTGACTGCGCTCGACGAAACCGATCGGCAAGAACCCTCGGTCGCTCAGCCCAAGGCTGCTCGTCTGCAAGAGAAAATCGACAAGCTCAAAGCTCAAATGAAAGAGTTGCAGGCCATTGAAACTCAGCTCAACGAATCACCAGATAAACAGGTCTCACTGACCGATCCAGATGCCCGTTCCATGATGACGCGCGGCACTGGAATCGTCGGTTACAACGTGCAGACAGCGGTCGATACCCAGCACCATTTGATCGTTGCCCATGAGGTTACCAACGTCGGTTCCGACCGCGATCAACTCAGTTCGATGGCCAAGCAGGCCCGCGAGGCTATGGCGTCAGATACGTTGTCGATAGTGGCTGACCGAGGTTACTTCAAAAGCGAACAAGTCCTGGCTTGTCACGATGCAGGTATCACGGCCTATGTGCCCAAGCCGATGACCTCTGGAGCCAAAGCTGACGGGCGTTTCAATAACGATGCCTTTCTCTATGACGCGGCAAAAAACGAATATATTTGTCCCGCTGGAGAGGCGTTGATCTGGCGCTTTTCCAGCGTTGAAAAAGGCCTGAAGTTGCACCGTTACTGGAGTTCTAACTGCCAGGGATGCGTGCTGAAATCGAAGTGCACACCGAGCAAGCAACGGCGAGTTCGGCGATGGGAGCATGAAGCCGTATTGGAGGAAATGCAGAACAGGCTGAGCAACGCGCCGGACATGATGCGAGTCCGCAAGCGTACGGTCGAGCATCCCTTCGGGACACTCAAACAATGGATGGGCGCCACACATTTCCTGACACGAAAGCTGAACGGAGTAAGTGCGGAGATGAGCTTGAACGTCCTCGCCTACAACTTGAAACGAGTCATGAAAATTCTCGGTACCAGCGGTTTAATGAAGGCGCTGTCGGCCTGAAGAGGTCTGTACTTTGGCCACCCAGCAAGGTAGAAGCGGCGCTAGGGGCTCCCAGACCCTCGTGATGATCCGCAGGACTTGTTGTGAGCAATTACTCAGCTAACAACCGTCAGCGCTGCGCGCCGACAGTGCATCAGCGCGTTTTTACACACTCTGGGCCGAATGCGGCCATTCGTGACGGGCAGCAATCGGCCAAGAGCGGACGCTTAGAGGTGCATAATAAATCTGCCCCATTTTCAACGATTGCTCAATCAGTGCTTGCTCAGCGCATCAACATATTTAATTACACTAAGGAATGCGTCGCGAGCATTCGGAGATTGGATAGTCCTACCGGCTGCTTTGAATACAAACCGCTATAGGCGAAGTCGCCAAATAGTCCCGAAGCTGGAATCCGAGCGACGACCCGGCGTCAACAAGCCGATCGAGTATGTCGAGTGTCGCCCTTCGCAGGTTGATGTCTCGAATCAGCATCTCTCGATGATCATGCACCGCTATTCGGCATATAGTCTCCGCGTGCCACAAGCTGTTTCCATCGTCGAGTAAATCGGCGGGAGCTCTGTCTAAGGCGTCTCGCAGTTGGGGTAGTGCAGAAGGAATCGCGGATTTACGACCGACACCCGCCATCAGTTGTAGCAGGTGCTCTAAGCCTTTCCGGCTATCGCCCACAGCAGTTAAACAGCTTGAGATGAAATGTGGGCGGGATCTGAAGAGCGCTAAGTCATGCCAAGCCTTGGGCCAAGGCGTTGAGCACAGTAAAAGCGTCCTTAGTATGTTGTCGAATCGGCTATAGAGTCTCCGACTCTTGGTTCTCAGCGAATCATCCCCGAAGACCCTAGCTGTCGCGCGATCCCATGCACGCCAAAAACTTGCGACGTTTGCGAACTCCTGCTTCATGCACTCGCTAAGTATAGATTCCAGAACCCTTTCGCTGAGTTCAGGTGCACTCTCGATACAGTGGTCAAACATATCAAAGAGCGGTGAGTTTTCATTTGACTGCGCCATAAGCTCGACTGCGATCAAGTCCCCAAACTCCCACCGCCCCTCGAAGTCAACATAGTCGGGGTCATGCCGCTGACCCCTTGGCCCTTTTTCATGTTCCATCATCAGTCTGGTAAGCGTCATGAGTGTTTTTACTCGCCACGTATCGGGCATCTCGCCACGCGCAGCATCAAGAGCTATTGCCCAGTCCTTGAGGGCCGCCAAACTTTTTGGTGAAGGCCGCTGGGCAGGCGCCAGCTTTCGCAGTGCGGTATTAAGTGACTCGGCCGTAGCTGCGCGGGCTTCACTGACGACATCATGAGCCCTTCTACGTGGGTGTTGGATAGTTACGTCCAGTGCCTCGGCGTACTGAGCAAGACCATTAGTCAGCACTTCGGCCAGCATAGGCTGCTTGGACCTCAGCTCGCTTGAGATTGCTTTGGCTGCAGCCCGGCGTATTTTCCACATCGGCTCAGTGACGATGTTGACTAATGCTTCAACCACCATGGGTAGAGATGGGGCGACTGCTGCAAGTGAGACAACCGCTCGCGCCCGCACTTCCCCCACCAGGTGGTCTCGGCTCAGCCATGCATCATTATCTTCGATAACGGCAGTGTGTTTGAGGACAAGAGCCCGGGCCCACTGTAGCGCCTGTGAGGTATCGGCGGGCCACTTGTATACCAGAGCGCAGGCAAGCTCATCCTCGAGGCCGGTGAGCAAATGGACTTCCTCTTCTTCAATCTCATCACAGAGGCGAAGGAATTCTTCATAAGGCTCAGACGGCGACGAAAATCGGTCTGTCGTTCCTGGCTCTGCTGTGGAAAATCTTTCCGTGATTGCTGCAGCCCAAGCACTCACGGCACCAAAGCGGTTCATCCGCTGCATACCGGCCTGAGCTTTGTAACTGGCTTGCTGCAATTCGGGTTCTAGGTTGGCAATCTCCAGGGATACTCCCTTGCCATCGCTAGCAACTTCCCCAAGCTTTAATTCACGGATGTCCATACGTTTCAGCGCCATGCGCCAGCCAGCTGGTACCGCCTCCGTTCCATTCAGCGCTTTCGAGTGGCTATCCAGAATCCTGTGGATAGCCTCGAGAAGGTTGGGATGGTTGAACTGCAGCTGAAGAACTAGATCTTCCAGGTGCCGTCGCCTGTGTGGCAGCCGATTGCTTGCTAAGCGCTCCTGCTGCCTAGAATCGTCCAGCCCGTCGTGGCCTCCGTGGATGGCCAGCGCACCTGCCTCATGTACTCTGCGAGCAATGTCGTCGGAGAAGAATTGCGGGCATTTGAAGATGGAAAGCATCTTCTCGGTTACGAGCTGAGGGTGGGCCATCAAGACCCCTGCCACCATTCCTGTAGTGAAACTCGACTCTCCCAGCTCCAAGATAATCTCGAGTACCTCCGAGATAACCATGGGCTGCCCTTTAGCTTCTATAAGCAGGCGTTCTTCCAGCGCCATCAAAGCCGCATTCAGGAGGTAGCTGGTGACTGAAAGACTGCGATAGGTTGCCCATAGACGATAGTCATGGATGTGTGGTCGATCATTGGGGCTTTGCTCTAGCGGAATAATTGAAATTTCATTCGGACGCATCGTGGCAAACGCCTTAGCGGCGTGGTTGCATAGATCAATCACGAAGCGCACGCTCTTTGGCCAGGCGTAGAGCAGCAGTGATCGGAAGGGTCCCTGTAAGACCGACGGTGGGAAGAATTCGTGATCTGCTAGCTGACTCAGTCCCATTGCGGACTCCCACCCGATCATGCCGAAGTCCTGTTCAACTTCCGGTTCAGACTTCGTATAGAGATTCCAGAAGACCTTCCACACCAAGTCGGGAACGAAAAAGCTCACCTCGCGACAGTTCTTGAAATTGACCAAGAACTGAAGACGTTCCTCCGCATAGGAGTCGCGCATATCGGCCCCAGCCAGGAAGCGCCGCAAGAGCGCCTCAGTGAATGTCGTGAACCGGCAAGAGTCTGCACCTGCGCAGCGACACAAAAGCGCGTAGAAGCGCTTGCTAATCGATTGCTCACGGTACCAATCCTCTTCATCGCGCAAACAGAAGTGCTCAGCCATGTTGAATACGTCAACCACTCGCTGGGTGGGCTTGTGCCAGCTCTCGTCGTGAGACGTGGCGTCTTCTGCGAGCTGGACAATCCAGGAGTAGTTTTCCGACGGCAGACCGGGAAACGCCTTTGCGACTAACCCGATTACTACATCCCAAGCTTTGCCAACGGGGGCAGCCATACCGATCCGTAGCATGATCTCTCTGTTAGCAGGATCGTCTGCAAGGTGGGAGTAATCGATAGAGGTTGGCCCTTTGCATGCAATGCGCAGCAAGTGGCTTAGGCGCTGCAAAAGGTTTGCGCTGTTGAAGAAGACACTGTTACTCAGCTTTGCGACTAAGTCTTCCACACGCTCGGAGCGCAGTAATCCAATGGCCACCTCGTCTCGCCAAAGCTGTGGAATGGTCGAGTCTAGTTTGAGAGCGGCTTCGAGCAGTGCATAGGCATCTGTGTCACCTTCAGCTGAGCGCTGCGCTGTCCAAGTGCGCAGTGCCCGGCGCATGCCCGCGTGTGAGCCAAGCTTGCCGAAGAGCACACCCCATGCCCTCTCGGCACCGCGTACTTCCTGGTCGACCCGGAAGAAGAGCGACCAGTCTTCCAAGACGTCATGAGTGGGAGCCACACGGAGCGCGGCGTCTTGTGTTAGCACCCCATCTTGCACGAGAAAAGCCACTGCCTCAGCGTCCGGTGGTGCTTGTACGAACTGAGCAAAGCGCTCTGTACGCTCGTAGCAGACTTGGTTAAAGGCTAGTCGACGGCGTTCGGCCATCCCAGCTAGCAAGCCCCTACTAGGAGCGATCAGCTCTGTCCACAGCCGCAAGCGCAAGTCATTGCCAGCAGCTTGTGGAAGAATTGCCCCAGTCGCGGTGTAGTTGAACGCAAGGCGCAGATAGTAAGGTGCTCGGAGAACTTCTCGCACACCACCGTCCCTAGCCGTAATGTCTTCAAGAGCCGTTCCGGTCACTGCCGAAGATATCTCCGCATCTGTCAGCAAAGGGACGTCTACAACTTGGTACGAGAAACCGGCGAGGAAGATGGAGTAGAGAGCGTTGAGAGCATAGGAGCGGGTCGTCACGCACAACCTCACTCCTTTGTGCTGGCGAACAAGCACCAGCAGCTCTTCAAGCGCACCCGGGCTCCTGGCTTCGAGCACTTTTTCCAGCGAGTCGATGACGACAGTTGGTGTGCCGCAGCGCAATAGACTCTCCATGCTGAGCACAGCATCCGGCATGCTACTAAGTGACTGAACTGCGGCTAGGCTTGGCTGGTTGAGCTCGTCGGCTCGAAAGAAGAAAAGCGGGCCAGACTCATGAAGGAGTGGTGCGAGTTCTGCGATGACTGCTGACTTACCCGCACCAGGGCCACCTGTGACGATGACGAGCTGTCGCTCATCGAAGCCCGACAGCACTTGGGCAACGCACTGGCCGCGGGGAATGTGGGTGCCGTTCGGAAGCTTCGTTGAGATTAGCGAGAGCTGATGTCTAGCCCGATCTCTGAATTGCTCGGCAATGCTGCCAAAGCCAACTCGACGAGTGAGGCGGCTGACAGCTTCTTGGATGCCAACTTGCGCAGTCGTTTTCCAAGTCTCAGGTGTAATAGTACCGACACTGATGCCTTGTTCTAAGACATAGGAAAACAGCCCGTTCCATACCTGCTCGCCGGAATCTCCAGGCTGGTTTGAAGCCAATAGGGCTTGAACCAGACTTAGCTCTTGCGAGCTCTCGGTTCCGAGGTCATGTATGTCGACACGTAGCCGTAGCAATAGGTCGAAGACAAGCTCGTCGGAGTATTTGTCGGCTAGCGTGTTCCTTGACACCTCCTTGAAGGCACTCCACGTACGCTTGTGCTGTGCGTCAAAAAGCTTGGAATCGAGCTTTTGGAGGAAGTCGGCCAAGTTCAGTGAAGATCGAGATAACTCACAGAGCCGTTTGGCTGCTTGGTTGGCGGGTGTCGCTGGTGCCACAGTAGCAAGGACCAGGACATCACATGCTCGATCAAAAGGGCTGCCCTCTACTCCTAGATAGTCGCGCCAAGCCCCCTGCAAACCATCAATGAAGTCTTCGTCGCTAGCTGTCGCATTAAGGCCGCGCTTGCACTGGATGAGCTGAAGTCGGGACTGCCCAATGTCAATAACCTGGCAATAGATATCGTCGGTGTGAGCGCCCATGTAACGTGCCTCAAAGCGAAGGGTCTCTACTCGGGCACCGTGCAGCCCAAAGGCACTCGGCACCCCTGTTAGCATGTTTGCGAGATACAAGGCGCCAACTCGCGCTTGGAATACCCCGCCGCCGCCGCCAGTAGCAATGGTGCTAATGAGCTGGGTGCCCTGAAGGGGCGCACGTTTCGGTTTTTTTTCTTTGCTCATCCGTAAATACCTTCGCCGCTCCTAGGCACATCCGTATTAAGCATAAAGGTTCTGTAACCGTCCCTGCTAAAATGTCTACTCTGTGTGCCCAGCAGGTATTGGCTGCAGATCTTAGCAAGGTCCGCTTCTGGCCATCGTACACGGTCCACCGTACGGCACAGAGGTAGCGACAGCGTTACACAATTCCGTATTGTTACATCACATACACAGAAACTCACAGCGAAGTGTTAAAACTATTTTATTCTTATTTTTCATATAGTTAAGTATGATCGCTACACCTGAAACACCAGTCACACCGCATTTGAAGGGTCTGTCCCACGCCCCCCTATGAAGTTAGCCCCATCAGCGAATGGAATCCGGCATAAGCCGGGGGCCCCTGAGGACTTCCGCTGCATACGGGCAGGGAACCCGCGCATCTTGAGTAGCCGACGTTTTCACAGCTTAGTGAACTGGTGAACCCGGTGAACTCACCCAATCAGGTGGTGAACCCGGATGTTCATTCCTTCAGCTACTGATCTGCTGCCGTCAACCTGTCAACCAACGTCAACCGATCAGCAGCTACCAAATCCACGCGGGTTTCATGCCCCGTGTCCCTCGAATGCCGCCAGGGTCCCCGGCGTTAATCCTCTGGGAATGGTGAGAGTGACTAGCCGACGTCAAGTGTCTCGAAAGCTCCTCCTATAACCTCTCCGGAGGAGATTAAAATTTTGAACGGGGACCAGGAGTCCTCCATGTACCATCCTTCCCCCGTAACGAACCCATCCGCGAGCGAAACTTGGATATTCCTAATTCCATCTAAAGACAAACGCTCAGTGCACCAGACCTCAGCCTCTCCTTTGAAAAGCCTAAGCCACAGCCCATTTGAAACGAGGGTGCTACCCAGCTCTGGGATGCTGATCAAACTCTCGATATCGCCACCGAAGTGCTTTAAGAGCAGTCCGTTACGAACGTCCACGATGTAACCCTGACCACCGGCAACTACGATCACATGAAAAGTTGATTCGACTTCCAACACGCAGTTGAAGCGGCAAAACCCGGGTTGGAAGTTCCCCACCCAAGAAGGCATCCCTTCCGGCATGAACCTGATAACGATCCCCTCACTGTGCTGCCCTTGGCCGGTTGCACTGAACTGGAGAGGAAGAGGGCCATCACCTGGCAGCCCAGGAAGAAGCTGATGATGCGGCGTATCGGTCATAAATTTGCCCGGCTGCGGAGTTTATTTCAGTCGAATCATGACACTACCTGCCCCTCCGTTACAGAGGCGTGACCTTCCAAAGGTGGGGCAGCTATCGAGGAGCTGTCAATCTGGGTTGAACACAGAGGGTCTACAGAAGTGGCACAGAACATTTGAGTAGCACTGGATACCCTGGATGGATGCAGATTCATCACTCTTGCTCTCGCCTCACTGGCGGCAGAAGGCAGCGCCGTGTATGCCCAACCGAAGCACCACCAAAAAAAACCAGTAAATACGGGGCTTTTACTACCCAGTTCAAACGACGCTTGGCACCATCTTCTATCCCTTGTATTACAAGGGGTTAGCTCCACTGCCAGAAACCTGTCCTAGTCCTGAAAGTCGTTTTTGCTGCGATCTCCCATTCTCAAGTATTGCGGGAATGGTCGAAATGGCAACGATCATAAGTCGCGGCCCAGGCGTTGGATGAGTACAGTGGGAAGCGCAAATTCGTCGTAAGGGCTATCCAGCCCAGCGAAAAATCTTCGAAACCAAATCCGATGCCCAAGCCTGGGCACGCATGATCGAAAGCGAAATCGACCGTGGGATTTTTGTCTCTCGCGTCGAGGCTGAACGTACCGCCTTTCATCAACTCATTGATCGCTACATCTCCGAGATCGCTCCAAAGCACAAAGGCGCGTACTCGGAAATCAAACGCCTGGAAGCGCTAAAGCGTCATCCGCTAGCAACATGCATCGTTGCCACCCTCACGTCTTCAGATTTTGCTCGTTACCGTGACGAGCGCCTGAAGATCCGCAAGGGCAATACGGTGAAGCGTGAGCTCGCGTTGTTTCAGTGCGTGATCGAGGTCGCTCGGCGCGAGTGGGGAATTCATCTCGCTGAAAATCCGGTCAGTCGTCCAAGCTATAACGACGAGCGCTCGCGACGGCTCGACCCAATTGAAGAGCAATACATGCTCGGCGCGTTAGAGCTTCGTGAGCGACGGGCTGATGGGACGTACGCAGATGCCTCACACAATCCATGGATACGGCCCATCGTCCAACTGGCGATTGAAACCGCCATGCGCCGTGGCGAAATTTTCGAGCTGCGCTGGAAACACGTGAATTTGGATCGTAGGACCGCGCACCTTCCTGCGACCAAGAACGGACTGCCCAGAACTGTTCCGCTTTCGCCTAAGGCCATCCAGCTGTTGAAGGACCTGCCGCGCTCGCTGTGCGGTCGAGTCTTTCCCACCACCGCTGATGCGCTCAAGAAGGCCTTTGTCCGAGGTCTGGAGCGTGCGAGGCTGAAATACTTGGGAGATTGCGACGTAGCGCAGGTCAGGCCTCAGGAAGACTTCCTGATCAATCTGCGCTTTCACGACCTGCGGCATGAAGCGACCTGTCGGCTGGCGACCAAACTGCCGAATTTGATTGAGCTTGCCAGTGTGACGGGGCATCGGGAGGTAAACATGCTGAAGCGGTATTACAACATTACGGCGGAGGAGCTGGCGGCGAAGCTGGCCTGATCGGACCAAAACCATCTGTCGCTATTGCTCAGACGGGGCCCCCTTTGCATTCGACCTTGCAGGCCGTTTGCATCGGACCTGACCAGTACGGTTAGGAACCTCAACTGGTTCGTTTGCATTCATGCGATAGGTACTTGTCTGGTTAACGATTGGGGAGGGGATGGTTCGAACTGGCGAAAGATGAGAGGGACCTGGTGGCCACCTTCGATGACGTCTAGCACGCCTCCCACAGCTTGAACCCATTTAGTATTCCAAACGTGACCAAAGCTTTGGTTTTCCTCAACGGCTCGCAACACGGCATCCTCCATCAGCCTCAAGGCGCTTTCGCGGCCTATGGAATCAATCAGTGATTTCCGCACACCAGATACCTCATTGGCTCTAAGAGCACATTAGCACGTGGCGGAATGCTGTCACCGACACATTCAACGCCCGGGCAGAGTCAGCCGCTCTGGATATTCATGCTTACATCATCCAATGCAACAACCGCCGCTTCGGCGATAGCCGCATCCGCTTAGACCCCACCGATCACGCTGGGCTTACGGTAATCCAAAATCGCGCCTAATTGCGCAACCCCTCTGAACTTCATAGGGCAGCAGTGCGTAGCGCAAAATTCGTCTGCTTTTGGCTGAAAGCCGCCGGTCGCGAACGGCTGCAGTCGGCCAGAAGCAGCCGCTCAACAGTGTCTAGGAAAACCGGGGCTATTCACTATTTAATCCAAGGGTGGGTCTTGGGGTCATAGGCCTCGATCGCCTTTTTGATTATTTCGTAGCGCTTTTGTAAAGCGCTGTCATCAAAGTTACGGGTCTTGGCTTCACTCAATTCTTCTTTCTTGGCGGATACCTCTGTGAGCAAGTCACTCATCGCTGCTGCTGATTTAGCTTTAGAAACCTTTTGGCAAGGTCGATCCCAGACGTAATGAGAGTGGAATCTGAAATCATGGTAGTAATCCCAGAAGAGGATTCCCTCAAGCAATGGCGCAATGCTATCGGCTCTAGTAAACAGCCTTTCGGGCTGCACATGCTCATTTCTTACAGCAATAGCCAGCCCCATACCGGCCGTAGTGCCGCGTTTAGGGCTTTGTATTAGCTCTAACCATCGGAGATCATTTTCATGCTGTACTCGCTGCTCTGCCGTCATTTCGCTCGGGTCAATTTTAGGAACCGCGATAATTTTCAGTGCCTCGGGATCAGGGTCTTCCCAGTCGCCAAACTGCATGGTCAGTTCTAGCTCAGATGCAGAGGGGCGTGTTACTGATCTGGGTATGACCAGCACTATCGAATCTTCTATCAGATGGCCGTTAATGATTATTTCGTCATCAAGAGTCCTCGCAGCATCTACCCGTGATTTGCCACACTTCATGGGTGTAGCGACGGGGCAGCTATAGAAGGTGATTGTCTTCATTCCCTCTTCGTTCTGATGAGGTCGGCTTCTACTACTGTATGGATCATCTTCCATGAAATTTTCGGCGCGGAAAGTGTCGTCCGATAAATTGCTCCACCAGCTATACAGCGCCAGCATGTCCCTTCGTTTTACGAAAGAACGCCATATAAAGCCCAGGTAGTAGCCTGCAAACTCACCACGCAGCTCTTCCTGCTCTGATCTATGCAAGTCAGCTATTTCGGCAATTTTTGATTTGGCTTCGTCGCTTGGGTTCCGCGACGCAAGCCAGTCATTTCCGAAGATAATCGTGTCGAGAACGAAATCAACCTGTTCATCCTGATCCCAATACTCATCTATGAAAAAGCTGCCATCGTCTTCGTGCGGCCTAAGCTCAGGAAAGGCCACATCTACTGCATTTTCAATGGATTGCATTGATAGGCTGAGCCGAGCGAATTGCTCAGGCTTCTCTAGGAAGGCAAGCCTTTTGGCGTATTCCATGTAAATGATCAGTGCCAATTCGGACTTGTTGAATTGGCCTGATTCGGTCGTTTGCGGTGAAGGCATGTATCTACCCCATTTCGGAATTTCCTAGTTGGGATAGTACCTGAGCCGTTCGGAAACTAATGTAGCGGTGCCATTTGGCAATCACTAAAGGAAAACGGAAATGCCACTATTAGCACCTGCATTTAGAGAAATTAACTACAGCCGCATCAAAAAGATCAGCGCTACAAGCGGGAATGAGACAGCTGCCGCCGCAATCAACCACAAGCAAGGTGAAGGCTCAAACGTAACGGCTGACCAGGTTGCTGGTTACTTGACCATTCAAAGCATTGCCAGCCTAAAGATGGCCGTTTCAAAAAAAAGCCATGACGCCATAACAGGTACAGATACGGATGATGGCTTATTGCCAGCTCAACCGTAGTGAGTGCTTTCCCACGATGAGAGGCGGCGAGTGCATGCCTCTCATCAACCACCTCCAGTTGCCGGTAACAACCGACGGAATCGCCCCTAGTTTCGTAGACATTCAATGACTGCTTCTGACCGAAAGCGACGGGGTGACTGCCCCCGTCGCGGTTGCTCGGTCATACTTCAGTCTGCTCGGCCATCTCAAGCGCGTCGTCCACTTCGATGCCAAGATATCTGACAGTGCTTTCTAGCTTGGTGTGACCAAGAAGTATCTGTACGGCTCTGATGTTTTTCGTTCTGCGATAGATCAACGATGCCTTGGTCCGACGCATCGTATGAGTACCATATGGCACTGGGTCGAGGCCGATTGAGCTGACCCAGGCTTTCACTATGCGTGAGTATTGACGCGTAGACAGGTGCTCGGAAGTTTTTAGCCGACTTGGAAACAGGAAGTCTCCATTTCTGAGTCCAGCCTGTAGTAGCCATTCCTCCACAGCGAGTCGCGTCTGCGCAGTGATCTCGAACTGGACGGGTCGTTTTGTCTTCTGCTGCATCACCATTGCCCTAGCTACAACGTGATTTCCGTGCGCGACATCACGAACACGCAGCTTCGTCAGATCGCATGCACGAAGCTTGCTGTCGATTGCTAAATCGAAAAGCGCTAGATCCCTCACGTTTTGCGCAAGCTCAAGCCTGACTCTGATGCCCAAGATGTCGCGCAGGCGGAGCGGTGATTTTTGACCAACCAGCTTGCCTTTATTCCAGGGCTGGTACGAGATAGCAGTATTTGCGTTCATGTCATTACCTCCGGTGATGGAGGCTTAGCATGACCCTGTGCAGGAATGGCCGCAGTCGACCCAAAGCGGACGTTATCCGCAGGCAAAAATTGGCGGAAAGCTGCCTTGCGATGCTGGCCGGGAATATTTCATCAACCGTCCATTGAGCGCGGCCGTGTGCTGCGCTCAAGTCGGAGTAATAGAGCAGGGCACAAACGTAGCGTAACAGGCGACTGCCGAGCTACGAATGCAGGAGG
Organism: Pseudomonas sp. PvP028; assembly: GCF_017832255.1. Classification (NCBI taxonomy): domain Bacteria; kingdom Pseudomonadati; phylum Pseudomonadota; class Gammaproteobacteria; order Pseudomonadales; family Pseudomonadaceae; genus Pseudomonas; species Pseudomonas sp. PvP028. Next base: position 5,737,468 of record NZ_JAFIBL010000001.1, on the reverse strand, counting down.
CTGAAATCGGCGATCTGGAAGATGCCAAACAGATGTCGTGGGCTTGAATGACCAGATATTTTGCCCGGTCGGCTGATTACTGAGAGCCAGTTCCGCTGGGCTGGCGTTATCAGCTTGATGTGCTGGGCAGGTCATCAGAGATGGAGGCTATCTAACTGCGACTACAAGCCTTGGGGAACCGGTGCCTCGGGCAATCGGAGATCCAGAGCTTTCAGCTTTTCTCGCATGCTCATACATTTATCTCTGCAAAACTTACTGTACCGCCGAGCCAGCAACCCTGAACCTGACCCTCTGTATCCCGCCGAAAGCGCAACGAAATCTCGGAGGGGCGGCCCATTGCCCAGCCTTGGCGAACCCGGACAGGACGTTCGTCTGCGGTCACCAAGCCGTTTTCCAACAGCCCAAAAGCCAGTGCGGTTGCGGCGATGCCGGTGGCTGCGTCTTCGGGATACCCAGATGATTTAGGGAACTGCCGCGCATTGAATTGCCGGGCGTCAAGATCTGATGTCGCGTAGGGATACAAACCAGTCGAACCGATCCTTTCGCACAACTGCTCAATTCGGCGAAAATCTGGTTTCAAACCATCCAGCACCTCAACGCTTTTGAGTGGAATCAGGGTTTTGATCCGACTGGTGGCGGCATTCTGAATCGGCAGGGGAGCCAGTTCATTGGAACTGATGCCCAGGACTGAAAGGATATCCGCTTCGACCTCCAGTGCTGAAAGCGTTTCGACTTGGCCTTGAGGCTGGGTGATCTCGACTTTCACCGCTTCGGAGCAGTTGCGCGACACTCGTGCGTCTACGCGACCGCTTAGGGTCCAGATCGAGAGTTGATCCTTGGATAGCATCCCCAACTGATCCAGCAGCCACACTGCACCAACTGTGGCATGTCCGCACATTTCCATTTCGTGGTTAGGTACCCAGAAGCGAAAGGCATAGTCGTAATCGGTGCCAACAGGCGGTGAGCATACGAAGCCGCATTCATGGCCATACGTCTTGGCTACAGCCTGCATGTCTGTTGCGCTCATGCAATCGGCACAAGCCACGGTAGGTGCTAGATTGCCGCCGCTGCGAGCGGCAGGGAAGACGTTGACCATGTGAACTTCTGGTCTCATTTCGTAACTCCTTGAGCGTCCGATAATGCCGGTGTAGCTGCGTCGACGATTGCATTGGTGAACACCGCTTTCGGGTCGAGGCTGACTGGCTCGGCCTCAACGGCATTCATGAAACTGATGTTTTTTCGATGCCCGACAATTCGACCCTTGGATGGCCGGATAAGATGGCAATGAAGCTATCCATGCCGCATCGAAGATCGCTGCCTCGGTGTGCGCGAAATACGGCCGCACGGCTTGACGGGCCTTGCCTGGATCTGTTGCGATCAGATGCTCGGCACGCCACAGGGCTTTAACCATAATGCAAATGGCTGGTCAAGTGGGGTAGGGATCAAGGTGCGGATGCACTTGTATCACTGGAACAGTATTTCATTTGAAAACACTGTCGAATCAAAGGCCCAAGCGGTCTGAATCAGTTGGTCAGCTGTTCGTCGGAAGCTTGATTTCTAAGGGGAAGTAGGTTGAATATGGGGCTGGATAAGTCTATAAATGATGTCAGAACGACATGTTTTACTGAGTCACGAGGTGGCTATGAGCACAGTTAAAGTACCAGGCAGCGCTGCAATGCGGATCGGGCAAAGCCTGGGACGTGGTGTGGCTGCAGTTTTTCGCTTGGAAAAAGCATTGTGGTCATCGTTGCTTCGTGCCGGTTTGCCTCGGCCGATTATTAGCCCTATCAAGTGGATCGTTCGCGTTGCAATGATCGGTGCTGGTGCATTCTTCGCTGCGTGGGGGCTTTTGTACGTTTTGGCGATCGTGTGCTTTCTTGCAATAGCTATTGGTTTTGTCACCAACCCTGGGATTGAGCGCGCGTTGCGTGGTTCACAGCTCGTTCATTTTGACCAATCCTCGGAAGATGCATCCGGTGCTAGTGAGTCGGGTTGGATGAGTGGGCCACAAGGTTATGGCTACTACGAAAATGGTTTGAAACAGCAGTGAGCTAATAAATAGGAGCCCAATGCCAAGTGCTGGTAACTCGGCATCGATGATCCTCATACCTATTTCTTCATCTGCGACATGATTATATTTGCACCGCCTCCTCCAGCCGATTTTGCGTCCCTTGTGCTTTCGGTCAAGCCTTGCATAAGGCCGCCGATAGTCGCACCTCCCCATCCCAACGCGAGTACCCAGAAACTTGGGAGCACAATGAACATTGCGCCCATCACAAAGTCCAGCAGTAAGTCTCCTTGGGCATTGCTGGCCCCAAACACTGGGTCAAAATTGGAGTGGGGGACGTTGTTGCCGATCCCGTTACCATAAAGGGCGTCTAAAATTGTACTGTCCACCCAGCGTGCTAGCTGGAACCAGAAGTCGACAAAGATTAAAGCGAACGCAGCAAAAGTAATCGTCATCACGACTTTCAAGTCGAACGCCCCGATCACCAGTACAAACGGAATGCAAATGATGAGAGCCATCTTTAGGAAGGCCATCACCATGGGCGCTGCTTGCCTTACACTGTCCATGGCTGGATACATCACAAGAGATCCTGCTGCCTGACCAGCTGTAGCTGCAAGGCGTGTAAAGTCATTTAGCACAGAGCCACCGACTTGACCGCCATAGTCTGAATAAACCTGACCCTGGGTCAGTTGCTGCTTCCTCGGAGAGACCAGATCCCGGATGACCGAGTCGCTCACTTCGGTCTGGGTCATGAATTTTGCCCACTGAGCAAGCTTGCTCAGCAGATCTGGACTGACCTGTTCCAGCAGCCTGGCTCTGAGCCCGACGGTTCCATCCGACCACCATTGAGTGCATGTAGGAAACCCACCACCACCAGTGGTTTGTGGCAGGCCTGCGTCCCGGGTTGCGTCATAGGGCCATTTGGTTCGGGGAGTGTGCGACCTGAACCCAGAGAAACCATCGCTGTAATAGCCAGATGTTTGCAGGAAGAAGTGCGAACCGATCCAGTTGACGTCGTTGAGTTGATCATTGCTGAGGGTAGGCTGGGTCATGAACAGCTTTGCGCGCGCACGTGCGTAGCAATCGTTCGTGAAGTCAGCGACCTCCTGGGCAAGCAGCGGATCGTTGATGCGGGCCTTGTTGACGTCCATCCGGACCTGTTGCAAATCCACTCCACAGGGAATAGCTGCGACTGAGGCAGCAGTTGCTGCCTTGGACATCGCATGCACAAACAGCCACCAGACGGGCACTGTGGCGCTTTTACCGTTCAGCGTACTGAAGGATGTTTCCCAGCCTGTATCAGTCGGATTGGGTATTGAGTATTGGCATTGCTCTGAGCGGCTTCGGTCGAACTGGATGGTATCAATGCTGACGTTTACCAGAGGCATGCAAGCCAGGATGATGACTAGGATTGCCGTGTAGAACCGGTTTTCTACTCGGGCCAACGAGAGGACGCCCTTGTTGCCCTCATCAGCTCCCTCACCGCGGGCTCTGAGCCATTCGCTGATGACAATGGCGGCAAAGGGCGCTGCGAAGAGTCCGCTGTCCTCGACCATGTTCCAGATGCCGCCGTTTATGAGCCATCCGACCAACGTCAGGTAATACTCAAGGTAGTCATTCGTGTGCAAGATCATGGCAAGTCAACTCCCGCTACAGTGGCGGCGCGCCGAAGCTCGAAAAGGAGAATGACGAAGATGGCCATGACCTCGCAGCGACGAAGTCCCGAGGGGAATAGGTTTGTGTCTGATGCTCGCTGTTTAAGGGTGCGCCTTAGCCTGTACCAGCCGAGCCCTATCGCCGCATAAAGCGACAGCCGCCAGGCCAGCATGTAGTTGTAGTGCGCTTTTTGCCATTCCCTGAACTGCTCAATATCTCCAAAGAAATGTACGATGGCTGTCATGAAAATCACAGCCAAAACAATGGTCAGCAAGACCGGCCAGGTGAACGATACAAGCGCCTTTGCGCCCCTACGTAGCCATCCCTTGGCAACCGGCAATGAACTCATGATCAGTTACCTTTCGCAGGGTTCTGCAGCTGATCGAGGCGGTCGGGCGTTGGATCTCCTTGAAAGATGCCTTTGGAGCTGTCCTTCCGGCTCTGAGCCCTCTGTAGGATGGCTGTCGGTGAGTTGCTGGCCAAGCTGCGACGCATATCCAACTCGGTCTTGAGGTTGTCAATTTCCTGTTGCAGGCTGCTGTTCTGCTGACTGACCGCCTGCAGGGCCACATCGTTGGCGGCAATGTTCGGCTCTTTGCTGCCGGTGAACATGGTGCGCTGAAGCAGTAGCGCTTTGCCGAGAACCTCAGATAGCGCGACCTCTGAAGCAAGACGTTTTGCCAGGATATCCTGGTCATGCTCAGTCCTGAGTGCCTCGACCACACCACGGGTAACAGGCAGAGAATCGCTACTCGCTGCAGTCAAGTTTTCCGAGGTGAGCGCTTTGCTGCCCGACATCAATTCCTGCAGCGCCTTGAGCTTGGAGTCGTAGGATTCCTGGATGAGAGGTGTGAGGCCAACGCCGGCAGTGGAGGTTGTTTTGGTGCAATCCTCACAAGTGCGTTGTTGTTGCTCTCCCAGTACCCGGTTGGCGAACGTGGTAGCTGCCTGAGGCGAGGACCAGGTGGAACACACCATGCCGTTGTTGCAGGCCGAAGGACTAATGGACGATGTATCGGCAGCGCCGCGTCCGTTCAGCAAGTTGTATCCCGCACGAGTAACGTCACCTACGACCTTGATAGGTTGCTGGCCAGATCCGCCGGCCTTATTTCCTCCGAGCCAGGTGATACCGTCATTCCCTCCCTGCTTTTCGACCTGTGCAACGGCTGAGACAGCATCTGTGTTCCCGTTTTTCACCGCCTGACTCATAGCCTGGCCCTCGGCGATCTTGTTCCAGCCCATCTGTCCTCCAGCGACATCGAGCATCTTGTCAGCAATGGCACGGCAAGTGCCTTTGGAGCGGTCGAAGTCAAGACGACCCTGCAGAATGCCGTTGGTGAGCAGGTTGTACAAAGCCGGGTTAGCCCGCTGGATAATCAGTCCTGGTAGTGATGAAACGGCGCTGGTAGCGTTCGAGATCATCGACCCCATGATCGTCTGAAATCCGGAAGTTGCTCCATTCAACTGATTCTGGAGCGTGTTATTCATACTCATGTTTCCGCAGACCAGGTTGCTGTTCCAGCCTCCGCCGATGCTGATGCTATCCATATTCCCCGCCGTACCCATCGTCACAGCGTTGCCGCCTCCAACGCTGTAGAGCACGTCGTCACCGATCACGCTGCCCGATGAGCTTGCATTGATTCCCGGGATTTCGGCGAGAGCAGTATGGGCTGTCAGGGTGCTCATGAATGCAATAGTCAGAAAGGCAGCGCGGCGCATAGTTGAAGTCCTCTTGATCATCATTGAAAGTCCGTACTGCCAAGAAAGGTTTGTCCTTCCCGCTTGCAGCAGGAATACGGGCGCCATAACGCCCAGGCGTAGCCACCATCTGTTGCCTGCACACGGGGCTGGGAGTTTGGAAATACCGCGCAGCTTTGACTGAGGGTCGGCGTGAGCTCTTGCCACTTACCGGTGGTGGCGTCGGTCTCGATCAATTCTCCTGCCGGCCAGTACCCTGGTTGCGGCTGTGCCAGAAGCGGTTGATAGACATGAACCTGACCGCTGCGAGTGACCACGTCACCTGCACGCTGCGCGATCACGGATGCCGCCTTGTAATCGTCGGCTTGATGGATAAAACCACTGCGAGGGTAGACGCTTCCCCACATGTCCCCCGACGTCAGACCACCCACCTCTCGACGGCCGGGAATCAGTGCTTCTGGATACACTGATTCTGGAACGCCGTAACGCCAGGCGACAGTGTCCAAAGTGCTCAGCAGGTAGGGCATGTAGGGCGTGGCTGCACCCTGGCAGGCATAGCCCGAGGCGCTGGCAAACTTACTGAATGTTGCTCCTCCGGGGTGGCCTATGACGTCAGCGTTTTTGAATTTAGCCAGGCTATCTTCGTTGCTGTGATTGGTGGTTCCGTCACCGCCATCCTGGGCGAACGAAGTTGATGAGCTCAATGAAGAGACCTCAATCCACGGGTTTTCACCGGTATTCGAGTAGCTTGAGACCAAGGCGTCTGGAACGAAGTGACGAACCTTTGTCGACGTCTTTACCTTGCATCCAAACGGGGTGCAGAGCAGCCAGTAGCAGATTCCGACCACCTTGTACTCCAGGCAGTCAGGCGACAGGGTTGAGGCGACCAGGGTGGCAGATGTCACCGTGCCTGCTGCTGCCGGCCAGGTTGAGATCGACAAGGCCAAGGCTGCCCACGCTCGAGGCTTTCGCAGGTTCATCGCGGGTCGTCTCCCTGGCCAGATGCGTTCTGATGTTGGGCGGCGGCGCGCCACTGGGCAACGCGATTTTCAGCCGCCGTAGCGTTAGTTTCCCCATACACAACAAACTTGCGGTCGACCACCACTGCAGGCACCTTCGTTACCCCCATGCTCCAAGCGTCTACGAGATCTTGTTGAGCTAAAGCCAGATCTCGTTGCAAGCGCCGCGCATCGCTGCTCTTGAGGCGTTGCTGCATGATTGCGATGGCTTGTTGCTGATTAGCCGGCAGTCCTTCAGAGAGCTTGGCCTCAAGCCTTTCTGATTCGTCCAGGAGGATCAGCCGGACACGTTCCGGTGCCTGAACTGGGTGGTTCCGGTCAGTAACGATCCACGTCTCCGCGTTCGCGAAGGGGACCTGTATGGCCGCAATCAAGATCAGGGAGGTCATGCGGTTCTTGCAGCTGAAGCGATAGTGGCTGGAGGGGGACATTAGGCAGTACCTGCAGGTGGTGTCAGGTACAGAAAACGCGATTAACGAACTGTCGTCTGTAGGAAACCGTTATCGGGACGGTTGGGGTTTGGGGCGTCTGCTTGGATCGTGCGCTCGCCATCCTGCAGCAAGGGCGGAAGCTTAATCCGGGCAAAGGTCGAGATGTTGGCATGCGACTTCACTGGGAGGTACGGAATCCTGTAAGAGGATGGGCTGTAGATCTAGCAGAAAGGCCGGAAACAGTAGAGCAGATTGAACAAGATGCCGAGACATGTTGGGGTGCTACAGGTTTTCCTATCAAGTCAATTTATTGAAAATGAGGGTGAGTAGAAACTTGATATTTACCTAGGAAGCATCACAAAGGATGGTGTTAACTTCATCGCAGAAATAGCTAAAGCTGTGGCATGGCCTTTCGCCGCAGTTTTGCTATGTGCGCTTTTTCTAAAGCAGTTAGCGGATCTGTCAAAAGCGCTTAGTTAAGCAAGATTTAGCAGTTTGGAATTTGAGTTCGCTCGACGTGTGGCGGACTTCGCTGCCTCGTGCACGATTCACCATCATCTTCGATGTCTCCTACCTCTATCCGTCATGCGGCTGTGAACCCACGTGGAGCAATATTAGAGGCATGATTAGCTGTAGACGAGTATGCAATAACGTTAGCGCTTTCGCACAGCCTAGTGCAGCCAACGGCTCGCCGCCAGCCGGAGGCCATGAGTGGGCTGAGAACGCTAACAATGCGTGGAGCAAGATGCCAAGAGGTGAGCTTTTTAGCGTACTAATGAGTAAGGCGGCATAGTAGGCGTAACGACCGTCAGGATTCAGCCCCAGGCGGATGGCCGAAATAAGCCTTGTAGGCATGGTTGAAGTTTGCAGGGTTGGCATAGCCCAGATGGTGGGCAATCTGCGCCACGTGCCATTTGCGCTGGCGCAGCAGGTTGCGCGCCAGTTCCAAGCGATGTTGACGGACGTAATCGAGCATCGACTGGCCGTACACTTGGTTGAAGGCACGTCTTAGGGTGGTTTCACCCACACCCAGTTCCCGTGCCAGCGCTAGAGTGCTGGGTGGGGCAATCAGGTTGGCATCGAGCTTAAAGCGTGCTTCGTGTGCCAGGTCCGAATGGCTGCGCAACGCGGCCACAGGCTTGACCGACTGTGGCGCAAGATGCGTCGCCAGCTCGACCAGTACGGCCACGCTCAGACTTTCCTGATTCAGCCGTTCCAACGCCCCTTGGTAGGGTGAGTGATAAAGGCGCTCGAACAAACTCCCGACGACGCGACACCCGTGCAGTTTTGAGAAGTGCATGCCATCGTCGAGCAGCCTGGCCAGCGATTGTAGTGCCGGGTCTTCTTCGGCCAATTCGCGTAGATAGTCGCCCCCGATACGCAGCCCGGCCATGCGCGCACGGCCGCCGGCAGGCATCTGGTCCATGGCTTCCATGCTTTCGCTCAAGCCCAGAACTTGGGGCGCGCCGGGAGTGTATTTATTTAGCCGACTGTCTATACGATGCTCCCATTGCCCGCCTAGTACATGCACGATGCACACACTGTCGGGCAGCACCTTGTGGATGCGTAACGGTTCGGGAAACTGCAAATCGCAGTCGAAATACTGCAGGTGCGACCGCACCGTATGCGCGCGGTAATGGCCGATCGCGCTGCCCATGACCTGCCGCGCGCTGGCATCGAATACGCCGGCTTGGTCTAGTGCCTCTGGGTGATCGAAGCAAAAGTGGGTGTCCAGATAGGGATTGCGGCGGTCCATTGGCAAAAGCTTCCGTCAGAGCTGGTGGGCAGCGTTGCATAATATCGACATTTGGCAGCCCAATCAGTTGTTGTGAGTCATGGCCTCATTGTTGTGCGCCACAGCCGGACTGCTTGGCAGGCGCCTGAGTATAGATTTCAATGTTCGGCTTTGAAAAGTCGAGAAAACCGTAAATGTTGCTGTATCGCAAATGGGCATCGCTGCTGGAAGTGGTCCTGGCAGTGATCGCGGGGGGGGGGGGGCGCCCATTCTGACAACCGCCCGGAGGTCGCGGAAAAAGTCCTGGCCTATGCCGGCGAAGGCGGCGTGAAAGTCTGGACACTGCGCATCGGTGCGCGCACTGACAATCGGGCGCTGATGCAGGTAAAGGGAGTGGACCATGACGGGAACATGAAGAACCAGAAGATGGCCGTGGAAAGGACCAGCACGGACACCCGCTATTCAACCACCGATGACGGCCAAAAAGTCGTGGTGCTTGTGCTGCAAAAAGGTTGGGGCGAGCTGTACCTGCCTGGAGGATCGCATGCGCTGAATATCGACTATGACGAATCTCTGTCCGGCCGAGGCAATGCACAGGCTTTTTTGACGCTACGCGTGGGATCCCAAAGGACAAAGCTTCTAGACTCACGAATTTCAAGCGCACTGAGGCCTGCTAGCAATGTGTGGTTACCTGGGCAGTTAGCGATAATTCGAGCTTCGTAAGGTGAGCACGATTGGCCCAAGAATCACAAATCGCCCGAGGTATATTCAGGCCGAGATTCGGGCTTTGAGAGAATCCACCAGGTCTACCAGCCCCAATACGCTGGTCCCTGCAGAGCACGTTGACACGAAAAGAAAGGAGTTTTAATGATCTCAATAGATGAGCTTTTGACCATGTCCGGGCTGGGATGTCGTCGGAGCTGGTTTGAAGCACTCAAGGCCAATACCTGCGCCTTAGGTTGTGACGGCCTCCTTTTCGCTTTGAAATCGGACGTTAATGCTGACAATTCTCAGGCTGCACTATTGAGCGATTACTCGCAGGCTTGGAGAGCAATCTACGACGCCAACGATTATTCTCGAATTGACCCAGTTGTCTCGCATTGCATGTCCTCGACGAGTCCTATTGTCTGGAACGACAGCATCTTCAAGACCCCCCTCCAATTGGAGTTTCGAGAGGAGTCAAAGGGGCACGGGGTTGTTCAGGGTGTTAGCCTGCCGCTGCATGGTATGGCAGGACAGGTAGGGGTGCTAAGTGTAAGGCTGGACTCGATCCCTCAGCATCAATTGAAATACCATATAGCGCGTATTCTCCCAGGGCTGGCGCTGATCAGAGATTATGCGGTCGATACGTTTCTGTCACTGGCCGACGAGCGTGAGCCCAATAATATCGTCCAACTTTCGCACCGTGAGTTGGAAGTCCTCAAGTGGAGCGCGTTCGGCAAAACGACGTGGGAGATCGCACGGATACTAAGCTGCTCCGAAGCCAATATCAATTATCACTTTGCCAAGGTTAGGAAAAAATTCAATGTAGGGTCCAGGCGTATGGCAATCGTCAAAGCCCTGCAGACTGGCCTGTTAGAATTCTAACCACGCCTAGCCAGCAGCGGTCGTTCTCAGCTCGATCTGCTTTAGCACCTGCTGGCGGAGCGCCGGTTCCCAGACCTCGTCCCATTGACGTACATAGGATCGGCGCTGCTCCAAGACAGTGCCAGTGTTGAGATCAAAGTTTTCATTAATCAACTCAAGTTGCCTAGCCTTTGTGAATGTCATGAACGGGGAGTTGGAAAGGCGTTCAATGTCGGTTCTTACGCCAAGTTGATGTGCGCAGTGTAGCGCCGCTGCAAGAGACTCCTGTTCGGCGTGATGAGGATCGATTATCTGGGACTGCACCCGCGGAACGCTCCAAACCGATTCCTGGAAGATGTGCTGATAAACGTCCACAGCAATATCACAATGCTCGATTTCTTCGGCGAAATGGTACGCGAGTAGGTAAAGAATCCCAGTATTTCGCGATGAGGCACAAGTGCGTGCGAAATTGGAACCAGAAAATAGTTGTTCGAAGAATATGAAGCTAGAAACACAGTTTTTGCTTTCGAATACGGCTATTTTCAATAAAGCCTCTTTAAGGGCACTGAGTGTTCCTTCCCCTATCTCTTGCATTATCGATTTGTAATGGGCCTCATGAAAAAGTTTTAGACAGGGATAGATTCGTGGATGAAAACGGTCACTGACGGCGGGAGCCGCGCTCAAGAACGAATTCAAATGTTTGTGAGCCTTGGCGTGATGCATTTCTTGGGCTAAGAAAGTCTGCTCATGGGCTAGCAGCGCCTGATCGCGCATGTGCGGTCGCGCGAACCTGCTGACAAAGTTGCAGAAGTACTCGATGTACTCCAAGTAGAATGAATACCCTAGTCCTACCAGCGACGTCTGATCGTCATAGGCCCAGCGGAAGTCGAAATCTGCACCAATGCCCATCGCCTGCCTGAGGTCGAAAGGTATTCTTCGTATTCTCATACTGTTTCCTTATTACGCTTCGGCGGAAGGCAGCTACTGCCAGCAGTTGCCTTCATGAAATGTGCTCTACAAAAATAGGATGTTGTCTTCCGTCTCTGCGGAGTAAACGGCCCTTGTCTTACCCATACCCTTAACTAGGAACGAAACGTGCTGGGCACGGATTTCTTCCATTGTGTAGGGATTATCTTCCCCGAAGATTAGCTCCATTAGATGGGATTTCTTTCTTACTATACGGTCTATCGCGCCTTCGCCTCGTTTGGCCGGCAAGAAAAGTTGCATGAGTTTATTCTGGCCCTCGAAGTAAGTCTCGTGAACCATTGCGTTGTGATAGGTTAAACCCGTGTCAATCTCTGCAAGGGCTCGTCTTAAATGATCCGGATCTGACTTGACGAGCTCCTCAATTACAGCGGCCCAAGCCTGGGTATGTCTTGCTTCGTCCTTCATGATGTTGGTGATCACCTCCTGCAGCGCCGGGTGATGCACTTGGCTTCGCAGGTCCCGGTACAATTCGGTGTTAACAACCTCGCCGAAAAGGTGAGCAAAGGTGTAGCCGTAGAGGCCCCAGAATTTCCGATCCTCGTAGCACCAGACGTACTTCTCCGTGTAGTCGCGAGTAGACAGCGTACTCACGTAGTCCAACTCACCGGTGGTCACATAGTGATAGGCCGTAGAGAGTGCAATACCATGGCGCATCTCCTCATATGAAATGATGTTTACGTAGGCCAGAATCTGACCCCAGTCGTTGGCAAGTCTCTTAGGATAGCCGTTGCGGATCTCGGTCAGCAGAAGATCGTGAAACTGGGTTGCGGAAGCTTGGCCTGAGTATTCTCCGTCCGATAGGCAGTCGAGCAGTTTGACCAAATCCCTATCATGATCGTCTAGCTCTTTAAGCCAGGCCCAGTCGTAGCGCTTGGCATCCCAGCGCTGCTCGTCCGACAGGCAGCCAAAGTGGACAATGGTACTGATTCCAGACATACAGATGCTCTCTATAAAACGGATGGAAAGGGTGGGGGCATTTTTTCAGCAGCTCATGCCGCCATCGACGACCAGCGTTTGTCCCGTGATGTAGGCCGCGCCATCACTCAGCAGGTACCTCACCAACGAGGAGACTTCGCCAGTAGTCCCAAGTCGCCTGAGCGGGATGCGCTTGCGCAATCCCGGCAGAGCCTCCTTTAGCTGGCTGGTCATATCGGTTTCGATGTAGCCCGGTGCTATGCTGTTGACACGAAGGTTGAACCGCGAGACTTCCAGTGCGAGCGAGCGCGTCATCCCGATCAGCGCCGCCTTCGTTGCCGAATAGACGGTCTGTCCGACATTGCCCTTCAATCCGGAAACAGAGCTGATCGTTATCAGACAGCCGTTGCCTTCGCCCATCATGGCAGCAAGGAAGCCCTGCGAGACGCTAAAGGCAGAGAAAACATTACTGCCGAACATCCGGGTGAGCTGCGCTTCACTCACACTGGAGAACAGCGTGTCTTCAGCGATGCCGGCGTTGTTGATGACTGCGTAGGGCGGGCCGAAACGGTTAACCAGCTCCTGCGTTACGTCGCATACTTGGTTGGAGTCTGCAACATCGCAGTGTACTGCCTGTACGTGCCTGCCTGGTTCGTTCTTAATCTGCGCGACCAAGAGCGCTGACTCATCTGCGCTCGACTTGAAGGTGAACACCACGTCATAGTCGGCACTCATTTCACGCACGATTTGCGCACCGATGCCGCGCGAGCCGCCCGTTACAAAAATCCATTTACGCTTCATGTCTGCTGCTCCAGCAAGTTGGCGATCAATCCCATCTCAACCGCCACCAGCGGCTGGTCGTGGTGGTAGAGCATGAAGACAACTGATCCAAAGATGGAGTTATTCACGCGGATCAAGTCCTTGCCGGTGACGCTGTAGTGGATCGATTCAAAATCTTGACTATCCAGCCCCTGCCATTGCACTTGTATCAACGAAAGCGTGTGTGATACCTGATAGACGATGTAGGGCTGTAGTTCCGAGATGCCTTCGCCGGCCAGAAAACGCTGTACGTCACTTGCCAAAGCCGTTTTACGGTTGTCCTCAATGTAGATCGAGAACAGGATTGCATCCCAGTACACTGCGGGATGAACTTCGCTGTCGATGGTGCGTTGCAGTAATGCATGCTGTTCATGCAGAGCTTGAGCGCTGAAACGCTCAAGTATCGGACGTTTCCTAGCCTGCGCGGCAACAGCCAGAATGTCGGGATTGATACCAGGCTTGGCGCAACCGCTGTAAAGCGTCTTGCCCTCAGCTGAGACCTTCAGGCGCTGAGGTGGCGCGGAGGTGTAGCTGACCTGCTGATTGAGCCCGATAGCATGCTTAAGATGCAGTTTGATTTCTCTAGGCTGGTCGCATTCGGTAGCTTCGTTGGCCAGATGGTTCTTCAGCGGCATCATCGCCAGCATGCCATGCACGATTCGTCCTGAATGTCCGTTTGCGATGGCGAAGTCCGTATCGAAGTGCACCGGGTTTCGATCTGCGGAGAACCGTGCCCAGTTTTCTAAATCCGTTTCATTGAATTGGCGGTGCATATCAGTGATACCTACTCACGACAAGGCAACTGTTCGCGCCGCCGAAGCCGTAGTTGATGTTCAAGACGTGGTTGACGTCGTCCAAGTACCGGTGTGTATTGGGGATGTAGTCCAGGTCACAGTCAGGGTCGGCTTGGTTCAGATTAATGGTGGCGGGTGCCATTTTTGTGAGAATCGTCTTGATGCAGAAGACGGTTTCGATTGCTCCAGCCGCGGCGATTAAGTGACCGGTGTAGGACTTGGTGCTGGAAACGGGAATGCTGTGGGCTTGTTCGCCAAACACTTTCTTAATAGTGTTAGTCTCGTTCAGATCATTAAGTTGGGTCGACGTGCCATGGGCATTTATGTAATCAATATCCGCCAGACCAAGGCCGGCATCCTGGATAGCTCCTTGGATCGACATTGAGCGGCCCAGCAGGTCTTCGGCAGGCGCAGTGATATCGTATGCATCTGAATAGTTGGCGTAGCCGCCAATCTCGGCGTAGATAGTGGCGCCTCGCTTGAGAGCCTCGTCCAACTCCTCAAGCACCAATACCGCGCTACCTTCCGAAAGCACAAAGCCGCTACGGCCCAGGCTGAACGGGCAGCATGCTTTCACGGGGTCCAGTTGTTCTTTGCTCAAGGCCCCCAAAATGTCAACTGACCAGACGTTGTATGCCCCAGTGATGCTTTCGCTCCCACCGGCCAGCATGCATTTCGCGCGGCCGTTGCGAATCAGCTCGCAGGCATCCCCGATGGCGATGTTGCCTGTGGCACAGGCGGCAACTAGGGTGTTCTGATATCCACGCATATTCCAGGCCATCGAGGCGGACCCGGTCCACACACTGTGCATCGAGAAAATCGTGCTAAGCGGCGATGCTAGCCCCGTATCCACGTAGATATCGTTGTTTTCGATCGTGGAGTCGACGCCCCCCCAACCGGTACCGAAGACCACCCCCCTTTCGAACGGTGAGTAGTATTTATCCATGGTATCGACCGGGTTGTCGCCGAATGCCATCTGAATTGCCTGCTCCGCAGCTACCATACCAATCCTTGCGTAACGCGGCAGGTTCTTCGCGATACGCTTAGGGACGCTGTTAAGCGTTATCGGGAATTTGATCTTGCCGTAGAACTTCGCAGTGACTGATGGGTCGGCCATCGGGTGCAGCGCGTAGCCAAGTTGATAGTCCTTGATCGCTTCCCAGATCTCATTAGTGTTTCCTCCCAGAGCACATATCGAGCCAAAGCCAGTTACCACGACTCGTTTCTTCCGTTGCACATCGACCTCCTTCAAACATCAGTTCCGTGCGGTGTTGTTAACAGGACTAAACGCTAGCTTCGCGGCAGAACTGGTAGAACTCACCAATGGTATTAAGGTTGGCAGTCGGTAGCTTGTTAACGTCAATGCTAATGCCGAGTTCTTTTTTCAGAGCGACCTGGATGCTCACGTAATCGAGGCTAACCAAGTGAATATCACTGATCAGGGTTTGCTCGGTGATGCGGTCGATCTCAAAGTCGGTAAGTTCTCCGATGACACTGTTTACGACAGTTGCGATGTTCATTTGTCTTTTCCTGTACTAATGGGTTGCTTGCTGCTGCCGGCCATGATTTCATTCATAATCTTGCGAACGTCGTCGGTCATTGGTACCTCCATAGAGAAGGTATTGTTGATAACGGTGTAGTCTATATAGCCCATGCGCGCGATGGGGCGGACGCTCTCGATATCCATGCGTCCGTCGGGTGTTATGTAGTTGTCATTAATGTGTACACGGATCACTTCTCCAATGATCACGTCCACAGTGCCTAGCTCACCGTTACCCTGAACGACGGTAGTTGATACGTAGCGGCACTCCAAGTGGCATGGACTGGCTTTCACCATGGGAACATTGGAAAGGTCGGCTTTCACCTTTTCCAAACCGGCCAATTCGAACTCGCTTTGATCTGAAGGCACGATCATTGCTGAGATGTTGACGGCTTCTTTCAGTGCTTCGGTGGCCATGTTCCATACGAACCATCCAGTTTTTTCCGCATTAACCGCTGAATCTTTTCGTTGACCGGTGGGATAGTGGTTGGCGGAAAACATGACCATGGGCGGATCGAATGTAATTATCCCACACTGACTAAAGGGAGCGAGATTCTCGTTACCTTTTTCGTCAATAGAAGAGATCCAAGCAATGGGTCTCGGTACCACGCAGCTTCGAAACGGTGTAAAGGGTAAAGGGCAGTTTTTGTCCTGTGGGTCATACTTCATATGATGTCTCCGAAATGTCGGTGTGTATATTTCCAGTCGTTAAGATTTGCGTCAACTATCAATTTCCTTGCCTATCTGAAATGGTAGCTAGAATGACAGGTGCGATACTCGCTGCCTCATATATCTGTCGCTATTGATAGTAATATTAAATAGGGGCGCAGGGTCCGTGTCCACGCTGCATGCGCTAATATAACTGCTAGTATGTTCGTTATTTTATATGAATAGATTGTCTAATTGACACCTGACTGTTTTTTTTTTACGTGCATCCGTTTGGGATACCGCTGGGCTTTAATATTCAAACTGATGGAGAGGGTTGGGCAAGCCATTTGACTAGACGGGATAAACGAGGATCTAGAACACCTGAACCTAAGCTCCCTTGAAACAGCCGCTGCTCGGTGATCCTTCGCGCGTGATCCCTAGCCTAAGCTTGCTCGGCTAATCAAAGCTTGGGCAGACACGACGAAGCGTCAGGCGTCGTCGCGGTAGGAAGACTGACTTTATATTGGCAAAATTCACCAAGTCCGGATGTATCTTCAAGCCGGCAGCGGGTTTAGGCGCGATGTACGCCCTGGTCCCGCCAGTGTCTAGGTGGATAGTTCACGTTTCACGGTGGGAAATCCGCAATCAGCGGCGCCAGACCTTGAGCAGCAAACTGGCATTCACGCCGCCAAAACCAAAGCCGTTGCAGAGTGCATAGTGAATTGGCATGAAGCGCGGCTCACCCAGCACAAGATCGATGTGCTCAGCGTCGTCGTCCGGCTTGTGGCAGTTTAGATTGAATGGCGCTACCTGATCGCCGAGCGACTTGACGGTGAAGATACTTGCCAATCCGCCAGCGGCACCTAGTAGATGGCCGGTTGAAGACTTAGTGGATGAGACGGCAACGTTATTAGCGCCGAACACCGCTTTAATCGCCGCCAGTTCACCTTTGTCACCAACTGGTGTCGACGTCGAGTGGGCATTGATGTACCCAACCTTGCTGGGTTCAATGCCTCCCTGAGCAAGTGCGGCGCGCATGCACTGTTGAGCGCCTTCGCCATCAGGAGGAGCGGCGGTGACATGGTAGGCATCCGCACTGGTGCCGTAGCCAACTATCTCCGCAAGCGGCGTTGCGTTGCGGGCTAAGGCGTGTTCTAGCGTCTCGATCACCATTAACCCGGCACCCTCTGCGATCACAAACCCATCCCGATCGGCATCGAATGGGCGGGAAGCTTCAGCAGGACGGTCGTTGAAGGATGTGGCCATGGCCTTCGCTGCTACAAAGCCACCAATGCTGACTTCGTTGATGCAGGCTTCGCTACCACCGCAAATCGCGACATCGGCTTCGCCGTTCTGAATCATGCGCACTGCATCGCCGATGGCCTGGACGCCAGCAGCACAAGCGGTAGCCGGTGCCCCTAGCGGTCCCTTGAAGCCATATTTGATAGAAACCTGCCCTGCTGCCATGTTCACCAAAAAGCCGGGAACAGTGAAGGGAGAAATACGTCGGTGACCACTGGCGTTGATAGTGTTGACGGTGTCCCGGACAAAATGCAATCCGCCGATTCCCGACGCAATAACGGTCGCGGTGCGTTTCTTCTGCTCCTCAGTTGGGCTCCATCCCGCTTGCTCGATCGCCTCGCTGGCGGCCGCAAGGGCGAAAATAATGAATCGGTCCATGCGTCGCGCCTCTTTAGGCTCGACGAATTGATGCGCGTCGAATCCGGCTTCGGAGTCGTTCTTCTTGTCCTGTACGGTACCCGCGATGCGCACGGGAAGTTCGCCGAACGGTTCAATGGCGCGGACACCGGACTTACCCTGCAGTAGGCGCTCCCAGCTCCGCTCGACACCCACGCCCAGCGGCGAAACCGCACCCATTCCTGTGATTACAATTCGCTTTGCCATAAGTTATTTCCTCTATTCTCGATGTCTGACCTTTGGAGAGCTTTTGTCAGGCCTACCGTGGCGTGATCAAATCGGGTATTTGATAGTTACCTCCACCTTGGGTCAACCATTCGGAGCGTCGACTATCAAATCTGATAGTCGACCTCGAGACGTTTTGGAAAAGCCCGACTTTCCTCAAGTCGCTCCCAGCTGCGATTCACACACGTCGACACCCACAATTACGTTCAGATTTAGTTCTTGTCTCATCCATACGGCTCGAGTGAGCACTTCGAGGCATCGAGTTTCTCGTCGATTGTGCGCTGTAATATGGAGCCAGCTAATATTCGTCGGCGCACCCTCCACACGTTCCTCGTCGCGATGTTCTGACTTATCAACTTAGGTCGCATTAGCGACGTTGGCCTCCGCATGGCAGTTCACGTTTAAGCGTTTAAGCTCATCACAGTAGGTTAAAGGTTGCCCGGTCACCGTGCTCCAAGCTATACCTATTCGGGCGGTGCAAGCACTGGTGATCGCTGCCAGTCGGGATGCCCAAACTTTCGCATGTCGTGCGGTTAAGCTGGATGCGTAGGGCAATAGCGTTTTCCACGCCAATGCGTATAGCTGGGCCGAAACGGCTGATGTCTAGCCCTTTTTTTCTCAGGAGTTTTTCGACGCCCAAAGTAGTCACAGTCACAAACTCATCTACGTCATGTGCGATTGCGAATTTAATCACCGCCCTGATTGCCAGAAGCGAGTCGCGTGACAAATCATGGCATTGCTTATCGCGTGCAAGGATGGCAAAGCGGCTTAGCTCCCAAATATGGGTTGAGTGCGGGGCATCAACCCCATGCAATAGTTCCGGAAAAGTGTTCTTGAGCATGTAAGGGCCGGTCGTTGGCAGGATCCGCCAGCAACCGAATTGCTGTTGCGGCGCGTCCTTGTCTTCAAGTATAAGATAATAGGGATCAAGTGCGTCATACCCGTCGATTTCCATATCGGCTATGATCGAAACATCCCAGCGCTTTCTGTCTTTAAACACCTGTGCACGGAGTTTATGCATGCGCATAAGGCAATCTTTGTCAAGGGTGGTGCGTGTGCCAACTTCGATAATCATATAGCTTCCTCGCAAAGCGGTAATTATGAAGTTTGCACAAAGATATATTAACTAGCTAAACTGCTAGTTGCGCTACCTAAGCAAAGACGCTACATTTTTTTTAGCAGGATGATCGCCGACTATTGCTTTTGCTAGTGGGCGTTTCATTTTATTCAGAAAACAGGTTTGTTATGAACTCTACTATTCCTTCCACGGTAGACCACTATGAAACTTCACAGCCTTATTGAAGCTGTTCGCCTGCGTTCTCGCCCACTTGTTATCGAGAGCGAATGGTCGCAGGGTCGAACAGTATTTGGAGGGGTCTTGGTTGCTTTGGCTCATGAAGCCATGCTTACGTACGTTCCTTCAGAACGGGCTCTGCGATCACTTTCAGTTGCGTTCGTTGCGCCAGTGATTATTGGTGAGCCCCTGATCTTCAGCACAGAGGTATTGCGCGAGGGACGCGGCATCACCTATCTGCAATGCCGGATCATTCAGCACGGCCAGACCGTCACTACTGTAATGGCCTGCTTTGGTGCAGCGCGGCAGCAGGCATTCGCCTTAGCGGCTGATGCCCGGTTCGAGGTGCCTTTGATCGAAGCGTGCGAGCCGTTGCCTTTCCTGCACGAGGTGACACCGTTATACCTGCAGAATTTTGATGTCCGCTGGGGGATTGGTGAAATGCCTTTCACAGGAGCTACATCCAGGCGTACGGGAGGGTGGATTCGGTTTAAAGACGGGTCCGAAACAGCAAGGCCGAGCGAGTCATATTTGCTGGCGGTGATGGATGCCTGGCCACCCTCAGCCTTGTCACTTTTCGATGGGCCGGTCCCAACTAGCACTCTTACTTGGAGCATCGAGTTAGCCCAGCCCTTTCGGCATCAGCCCACAGACACCTGGTTTGCCATTCAGCTTTCCAGCGAATATGCGGAACAGGGATACTGCGCCTCCTCTGCAAGCGTGTGGTCAGCCGACGGGCAACTGATGGCTCTCGGGCGTCAAACGATTGCCGTGTTTGGCTAGGGCGTTCGTCAGAGCTGGTGGGCAGCGTTACATGATATCGACATTGGCCACCTTGATCAGTTGTTGTGAATCAAGGCCTTACTGTTGTGCGGCCACGGCCGGGCCGTTTGGCTGGGGCGGAAGCATTGAGTTCAATGGTCGGGATTAAACTGTCGAGGAGGCCACAAATGTTGATGTATCGCAAATGGACATCGTTGCTGGGCTTGGTTCTGGCCGTTATCGCGGGATTCGCCCATGCTGACAACCGCCCGGAGGTCGCGGAAAAAGTCCTTGCCTATCCCGGCGAAGGCGGCCTCAAAGTCTTGACCCTGCGCATCGGTGCGCGCAGTGACAATCAGGCGCTGGTGCAGCTAGGTTGGTGTGAGAGGACCAATACTTCGCTCATGAAGACGTTTGCGTTCACTGGTGATCACCAGCGGCCGGCCTCGAAGCCAGCCAGTCCATTGCGGAGAGCAGCACGTCACCGTCAGGTGCTCCCTGCAGCTTGATCGAGCGGCCAGATTGTTTGTCCTTGATGACCAGCGTAGGGGTGGCTGTGATGCCGTCCTGGCTCGCCTTGTGAGCCTGGCTAATGACGGCCTGTTGCACAGACGGGTTACTCGCAGCGCAGTTATCAATGAAGTGCTGTCGATCTTCGAGGCCAGGGATCTGCGGATTGCCAGCAGTTCCAGCACCGTTCGACCGAGTACGCTGATAAATGAGCTCGACTGCGAGCCAAAAAGCGTCATTGCCTCTCTCAATCCCGCGCACTCAGCCCACCGAGCCTCATAGCTCGCTGCAGGCTCATGCATAGGTAGGGGCAGATGGTGCCACTGAAGATTCACGTCTGGATGCTGATCAACCCAGGCTTTGAGATGTGGGAAGTAATCCTTGCAGTAGGGGCATTCCAGATCTGCATATTCGACGATGGTGAAACGGGCGCCACGGCTCCCGTATACCCATCCGCCACTATGTCTCTTCTGATCGGCTGCCGGCGCCACGGGGTCACCTGTGACGCCAGGCTGATACTGCATCACCTCGGTCAGCAGAAAAGGTGAGATAGCCAAGGCGACCGCACCGATGCAGTAGAGGATTTTCCGGCGCGTCGGTCGCTTCATGCGGAGGCCTCTTTGTCGAGAAGCTGTTTTGCCAGCAGCTCCTGATCCAGCAGCGTCAGAAGAGCTTTCTGGGCGCTTTCGGGCTGAGGGTGATGCTCAAGCCACTGGTCCAGAGCTTTGTGCAGTTGGGATTGGATCTCTCGACGATCAACCGCTACATGTTTGACGACTTGTAGGTGCTCGATCAGTACCGGCGCGCAGATCTTCAATGCAATCAGGGATTCTTCCTGCGGGTTCGTAAGAATTTGAGTCAGACTGTCGATCAGATTTTGAGTCAGGGCATCCATGGCTCTCATGCCAGGTTCTCCAATGCACGGGGTGTTGGGAATGTAATGTTCAGGGGCTCAATACCTCGTTTCCGGTCGAGATCTGCAGCTACTTCCAGGGCAGCTCCCAACTCGTCGACACCCATGGACTGCATCAGGTCGTAACGCTGTTTTTTCTCTTCAGGCTCGGTCATGGCCAATGCCAGGTACAGGCTCGGCGGAACAGCGCGAAACAGGACTTCCATCGATTTCGAAAGAACCACGCCTTCGGTGTATTTACCGCTCTCTTTGCGTGCTGACAGCATCAAGCCCTTCTGTGCAGGTGTGAGCTCACGGAAACGGGAGATCTTCTCCACTTCGTCAGGCGGCATGTTCAAGCAGATCCACCACTCGATCATGTTGAGCATTGGTGCAGTTGAGGGAGGAAAGTCATCCATGTTCTGTGTTGCCAGCCAGAACCAGGCCCCGAGCTTTCGCCACATTTTGGTGATCTTCATAATGTAAGGGGCGAGGAGGGGGTTTTTGGTAATGATGTGGCCTTCGTCTGTCACGTTGACCAGAGGACGGCCCTTGTACTGATCACGCTCCGCTATGTTGTTCACGGTGTTGATCAGCGAGATGTAAGCGATCGACAACTGGGCGTTGTAACCCTCACGTGCGTAGGTGGCCAAGTCGACGATGGTCAGATCTGCCTCAGGCCAAGGCGTACCGGTACGGTTGAACATCTCCCCGTCGGCGCCCATGCAAAACATGTCCATGGCTTCGGCCATTTCAAGCATCCGATTGCGTCTGCCCTCCGGGATGGAGGTGTCTTCCCCGGCCGCGCGCAACGCATTACGGACATCTTCCGTCAGGACGGTGCGATCGGCGTCGGAGCAAATTCTGGCCGCTGCAAGGATGCACTGTCGGATTACGCTGCGGTCAGCCCGGGTCAGCCGAGCTTCCTCTTTTTCCTCACCGCCGGTGATCATCAAACGGGCTACGATTTCCATCTCGCCGAGGACATCCCGTTCATCATCGTCTTCATCGGGCTTGGCATTCATGTCCTCGTCAGAGCTCTCTAAGTCATCAGCGTCCAAGGTCTTGACCTGGCTCGGTGTGTTTACCAAGCGAATAGCGTCGGCGAACGGAGCCAGGCTAACGCCTGAGTTCGGGGCCAGCTTGATCCTGTTGACTGTCAACCCAAGCTTTTTCGCGAAATCCCCGAGTAGACCGAAACTGTTACCCGCCTCGACGATGAACAGGCGGGGAGCGTAAACCGCAATGAGCTGGTTGAGCAGGTTATTCAACGTGGCGGACTTACCTGCCCCTGTGGGGCCGAACAGAAACATGTGGGCATTCATCTGACGATCCAGCTTGTTGAATGGATCAAATGTCAGTGGAGCCCCACCACGGTTGAATAGCGTGATGCCAGGATGCCCGGTACCACTGGAGCGACCCCACACAGGGCACAGGTTTGCAATATGCTGGGCGAGCATCATCTGCACGTACCAGTCCATGGCTCGCTTTTGATTTACGTCGAAGTTCCCGGGAAGCCAACGGAGGTAGCTGTTGAGTGGGGCCACCTCGTCGTCAGATGCTACGGGTTCCATACCGGCACCCAGCAATGCGTTGGTCAACTGCATGCTGCGCGCGGTGAGCTGTGCTTCGTCATTTCCCTTGAGGTAAAAGGCGATGCTGCCTCGGTACAGCTTGTGCTCACGACCGATCAGTTTCCTGGCATCGTTTACCGCTTCGCGGGTCAGTAGTGAAGCTTGGTTGTCACCCACCGACTTGCGTGCCAGCTTCTCAAGATGAGCCTCCAGCACGTCCTGAGGGGTGATGACCAGGGTGATGGCCAACACAGTGTCCTCAGGCAACTTGTCGAACAGGGCATGCAAGGCATCACCGCCTTTACGTGTTTCGCCAGTCAGGTGACCGGTCTTCGGGGCTTCGCGCAGCCGATCCAGCATGATGACTCTGTGAGGCTGGCCATCGAAGTACCACAAGCCTTTTTGACTGTCGGATTTTGGCTCTCGATAAAAGAGTCCCTGTGCGAAGTCGTCGCCAGTGAGCAGTGGGAGATCCTCGCCGGCATCCTCTGTGCGTTTGTTCACCAGTTGAAAGAAGCGATCAAAGTCTTTGAGCGTCGTTCCCAGGTGATCGGGGTGAGGGTTGAACCACTGCAGGAGCCAGTGTCGGATGTCGTAACCGTCCATCCGTTTGCTTTTAATGCCGGCGTTGGCCAGACCTCCAGTGAAGCGCTGACAAATGTTGTCCAGGTGCATGGCAGGGGTTTGGCCACGGAACGCTGCATCACCGACTACCCGGCGATACACGACTACCCGCACTCGGCGCTGCTGGCCACGCCAAGGCAATTTTGAAACTGTGGTGTCTTCAAAAAGACCACCAGGTTTGGCGATTGCATCGAGGTGATGCTTGAACAGATCCAGATACAGCTCCGAGAACGGGCTGCCTTTAGCCTGTGGTCGGATGTATTCACGCAGGTTCCGAAGGTAGTCATCCCAGCTGGTTTCGTCCTTCGCGTAGAACTGCACAACCCAAGGTGAGGTATCGAGCTCGTCAAAACTATTTTGCAGCGCGTTCTCCAGGGCATCGCGCACCTTGCGAAGCCATTCGGGATCACGGCCTTCAGTGCCGATCGGAGTCAGTTCGAAGAATGCTGCCAAGGATTTGCCATCCTCAAGCAGCATCGCTTGCTCCGCTGGCAGGTACTCAATCCATGGAAGGAGGTCTACAAAGCTCGGCTTGACGTCGTACAGCGCGGCGACGTCGCCAACCGTGGCAGGCTTCTGCTTCGGGTTTCTCCAATCGCCAGGCGCGGGTATGCCCTGATCCTCAAGTCGCTTTAGGTAACGCTCAAGTGCCGCATCCACATCGTTTTGATCTGAGGCTTTCAAATCCTCAACCAGATCATCTTCAGGCTGTTCAAGTTCGACCGCTGCAGGCTCGCTCAGCAGAGGGTCGCCCGCTATATCCGTTTGCGTAGCTGAATTGAGGGACGCGCGGCTTTTGAGCCGTTGAAAAAGAGTCATCAGTAGTCCTCAACCCGCTCGCCAGGCATGGCGTACTGCACACGCTGATAGAGCGGGAAAACAGTGGTGTAGCCAGGGACTGGTGCTGGATCGGAGCCCGCAAGGTGCGGAAACACGTACATGACAAGATCCGGATTGGGTAGTCGTTTGAACTGGCTGTAGATCTCGTTTTGAGCGGTACGGGTGTAGGCCGCGCTGTCCTGCAAGGGCTGGGTAGCACGTACATCGATTGGACGGCGCAACTCCGAGCGAGCATCGAGCAACTGCCGGCCACTAGCGCTTCCCGCCGAACCGGTCGTTCCTTGGTTCCAAACGTCCATCATGGTGTTTTGACCATGCGGCAGCATTTGCTCTTTGTTTGTCGAGCATCCAGCCAGCAAGCCCGCCGTGAAAAGGCAATACATCAGCGCGCTGCGCGCTGAGCCCAAGTGATCAATCCAGGTTGGCATTGGCATGGTTCGCTCCTGAGGCGTACTTGACCTTGCGGCCTTTGAGTTCGTAGTCAATTTCCAGCTCTTGATCGATGTGCAGTGAGACTTGCGCACCAGGCAGGACATAAATGGCCGCGAACGCTTGTCCGTAGAGTTTGTTAACCCAGCTCGAAACGTCCGTGACTCCTTGGGTCAGGATCTTCCCCATCGCCTCGTTACCAGACAAACCGGTGCTACCAAGCGTCCCAGAAGCGTTTGAGACGTATGAGGAGGTGCTTCCCTCGGTCTTGATCAACGATGCTGCTCCAGCGCCTGCTGCGGTGATGAGGGCTTGTGAACCGATGTACTGCTGCGCATTGCTGCGTCGCTCGCCCGCAATACATGGAATGCCGTATGGATCACTGATCCAGCCAAGGCCACCCTGGATGGGTTGTTGGTCTCCAGAGTTGTTCTGGTTGTTGTTCTGTTGATTGCCACCCTGAACCGGTGCCGGCAACGTGCGGACAGTGCCGTCGGTAAACACGAAGGTCAGACTTTTGATCTGCCCCCGCACGCATGAGAGGGTCCAGTCGCCGGACGCTGTACCGCTGGCCACCGCACCGGCTACGTCAGGAAGGTCGATGCCATTGGCAGTCAGGTTGTCCGGACCGATCAGCACCTTGAACGGGTAGGGGTCATTAACCGTCCCATCAACAGGAACCCGGCCGATCAACGCGGACATGGCCACCGAGCCCATCAACGTCGAGTTTTGAGGGAGGGTGTAGGCACGTCGTACCTTCTTACGCTCCTGTTGCTGGCCACCCATGTCATCGCGGACAGACTGAGCACCTGTCGTGAGCGCTTTCTGTCCTCGGTCCACGGACTCGCCGAAGGCTGTAGGAAAGCTGTAGGCGCTCGCGGGGACGCTATTGCCGGCAGTGATCGGTTTGCCATTGCTATCCAGGGCCGTCGCGTCCTGTGGATCGATCCACACGATGTCTGAACCGTTTGTTTCCGATTTGAACTGTTGGCCATCACCTGGCTGAACACCCAACCCAATTGGTAAATCCGAATTGGAATTATTGTTTTGTCCCATTCGGGTCAGTTCATCCATCTGTTTGCGCAAGCCCTCCAACACGCTCTGCTGTTGCTGCTGACTATCCAGCTTGAACTGCTCCTGGGCGTTTTTAAGGCGCTGGTCGACGGTCTGATCAATGTTTGCCAGTCGTTGTTTGAGGGTCTCGTTATCCTGTTTGACCGCAGTGTTCTGTGCGATGACGTCGGTGATCTGCTGCTTGAGCTCGCGTCCTTCAGCGACGACCGTGCGCAGCGTGTCGCTCGGCGTGTCGCCTTCCACACCAAGGGCTTTGGCTTGCTCAGCCGTCAGTTTTGGAGCAGGGGTTTCGGTACTTGGTGCGGGGGCACTTCCCAGTGATTTGATGCCGACGAAAATCACAAGCAGGAGGAATGGAATCACCAGGTACTTGAGCAGCGGATTACCTTTCATGCTTCGCTCCTTGCGCTGCACGCGGATCTGCTTGGGTCGCCGAGAATACGGCCGCCTGTGTCAGCCCGTGTCCCCGCGTGACCAGGTACAAGGTCGTGGTGTCACTGGCATCGCCGCGTGATCCAAGATACGGATGTTGAAACGCTGCAGTGACGAATTCACCCATGAGCTCGCGAGGGTCAAGCGTGATGCGCTGCGCCGTCTGATTCTGCAGCTTGACGGCAGTCACCCAAAAATCATCCAGACGCCATGCGCCTAAGGGTGTGGATTTGACAGGTAGAGTGGGAAGCAGGGTGGTCAGATCCAGGCTGCGCTCAACCTTCACCTGGGCAATGCCGTCCACAGGCTCGACGGTGCGCAATGGTGCATAGAGCATCTGGGCTGCATAGCGTGTGAGGACAACTGGGACGGGCGTTTCTCGCTTGACCACTTCCTCTGGTTCATCCTCTTCATCGTTCGATCGGCTGGTTGAATCCGTGCTCTTTGTCGTGGCCTTCGCCGAGCGTGCTGTAGCAGCCCCTCCGTAGCGTGCGGATGATGTTTCACCTTCCACAATCTTCACCGGCTCCAGCGCCGGTTGATCGGTCGGTGCCTCTGTAGCAGCGATGTCCACCAGAATGATCTCGCCGGTCTTGGCATTCTGCAGCTGGAGTCGAGTGGGCTCTATAGCTTCCTTCGCAAACAGGTAGATCGCGCCGCCCGTGCTCTGCACCCGCAGCTTTTCAGTCAGCGAGCGCGGGAGTCCAACACGAACATTCTGATCAACGAAGACGATGCGTTCCTGATTGATGCGCAGTGGAATTGCCAGCGGCAACCGCTCCCACCGGAGAATCTCGACCGCCGAGGCGACTTGGGCGTTGCCAGCCAACACCATCAGTAATGTCGAGCATGTGAGTACTCGCAAAACACTCATTTGAAGACTCCTTTCGACGGAGTTGCGGGAGCTTCAACATTGCCCTCGATACGCTGTGGTGCGCCGTTGTAGCAATCCCAGGCCAAGCCGAAGGGATTGGTTTCAGGGTCGACGTCCATACGTACAACGTGGAGCGGGTATCTCGCGAGGGCACGCTTGACCAACTGCCCGCCGTAATACTCGTCGGCTGTGATGTCGAGCGTGACAGTCCAGTCGTCGATAGAGTTGGTCACCGTCCTGATCTCGGGCGAATCTCCATAGCCTCGACCTGGAATTTCGTACACGCCCCGGACGCGCTTGCGTAGCTCACCGCTAGACCTGCGCAGTTCAAAATCACTCTGCAGGTAATGCTTGCAAGATGGCGTGATGTAAGCATCCAAACGGGTGATATTTGCTTGGTAGTCCTGCTCGCCGTCGACCGGCCACCGGTTCATTTGCTGAAAGATATACAGGCCGAATGTGTATACCGATTGGGGAGGGACATCCCACCACATTCGCGTGCTTCCAGACCGCAGATCTGGCGGAACGTGAACGGTCAATTGCTTCGGCGAACTCCACCAGCCGAAACCAAGGCCTGCTGCCACTAGCGCAATCAAGACAATCGCTATCCTCAAGCTATTGATGTGGGCACGTTGGGAGTCGGCCAACTTCAAGAAACGGCTCATTGTTGCTCGCTCCGGCGGCAAGTCCAGTTGCCTGATCGAAGGACCAGGTTGGCTTTGTTGAATGAGGTCGGGCCGAGCATTGCCGTCTGCAGCTGCAACCTGCGGTAGACCCATGTCTCCGGTCTACCGCGTTTGAGGCGTCGCAATACCCGAGATGCGATGAGCAGTCCCAATACTCCTCCTATCAAGGCGCATACCACGGGCATTGATGGTGTGATGATGAAGGCCAGCGGCAGACCAATCACAAAGCCTATGCCGCTGCAACCGAATACGGTCGCCCACATCTCATCCGCCGTAAGGCCACCAATCACCACGGGCTGATTGTTCAAGCGACTGGGCAGAAAACGCAGGGTGCCGTCTTCATGCTGATCTTGCTGGAGCTCAGTCATGGAAGCCTCTAGGACTCAAAGAATGTTGGTAGCGGTGGTGACCAGGTAGATCGTGACGCCGATCAAGCAAACACCGACTACCGCGGTACTGCCCAGGTCAGCCCATTTGGCCTTGCCCATGTGGATCTCGTGGTAGACGCCCAGCGCATGTCGCCCCACCAAAATGATGCCGAACGCGCACATGCATAGACCCAGCAGCGTGAAGCCGTCGAAGGCATAGTTTTGGAAGGTCTGCAGGAAGCTGGTCCCAGTGCCGCGTGTGGGTGCTTGTGCACCCGGTAGAGCCGCGAAACTAGTGCCAGGTGTGGCAGCCGTCAGCAGCACCGAAAAAGGCCGGCGTTTCAAAAAAGCACGTGCCTGAGTGAACAGTGAATACAGCGTCATCTTTATCTCCTTGGAAAAATCAACTCAACAGCATGAAAGTCATAATCATGAACAGCACGGCCCAACGAGCGGCAGAAGCGGCAGCAGCCGATCTGTCGAGGTTTCGGGTTGCCCAGCCGCGATAAATGCTCAGAAGTACCCAGACGCCCCACAAGAGGAGGATGCCCATCGCAATTCCGGTCCACAGCGTGTTGCTGTTGGCCGGTGAAAAGCCGGCAGCGGCCTGAAAGGCACTGATCTGGGTTGAGGACATCGTCATGGCGTGTGATCACCGCTGACGTTGTATTGGCCTGAAATCTCGACGGGGTCTCGGGGCTGTGCCCGGGAGGGAGTCAGATAATCCTGCAGGCCCTGGCGAATGCGTGCGATATCGCTGACTAACCTGGAGTAATCCAGGTGATAGCGCTGGGCCGATTCACTGGGCAGGTCAGCGCTGCGCTGGGCGACGGCCTCAACCGCATTGAGCTGGCGAATCATTACTTCCACGTTGGCTTGCTCGGAAGCCGTGCCGGCTGCTCGGGCATGTGAGGAAAGCAGCGGTGTGCATATGAGGACTGCAGACAGGCAGATCTGCATGCTTGAAAACGCTGGTTTGATCGCGTGGAGTTTGATTTTCACGTCGCGGGCCTTGGAAGCTGTAGGAATCTATGCCCACAGCATGACCAACGGCCCGTAAGGAATCAGTACGAAACCCTTTTTAGGTCTGAGGGGGTTTAGGTTGGCGTGCTAACTGCTCATCCGGTCAGAGATTCATTGAAGAAAGTCGTTTGGCGAGGCTTTAATGCACAGCATGCAGCGCTCTCAATGGTGGGTCGGAGCAGACATGCTGCTGAGAGCTTCATAGGGAAGGATTGGAGTTATTGATGTGATGGGTAAAGCACCAGCAAGCTTGTACAAATATTTAAGTTTCAGTGATCGTATGGTAGAGCAGCTGTACCACGGAAAAGTTTTTTACGCTGATCCAGGGACGTTCAACGACCCATTAGATTGCCGGCCTGTCGTAATCGCTGGTGACCAAAGCATTGAAAGACTGAAATTGCTTCTAAAGTTAATGGTCATTAGGCGCGTAGAGAAGGAGTCCTCTGCAGCGCTGAAACGCTTAAAGTTGAAGGGGCAGAAACTCGACTTGCACCGAGCACGACTCGGGGAGACCGAGGTACAGGATGCTATCCGTGGAATAGAGTACATGGCGACGGATCCAGAGATCACCGATCAGGCAGGCTATTATCAACGTGAGCTGTTAACGCTGATTCAGAGTGAAGTAAAAGACACACTTGCCACGGGCGTTCTTTGTCTCAGTGCGAATGCGACAAGCCCATTGATGTGGTCACACTATGGGCAGCAGCATCGAGGTGTGTGCATTGAGTATGACACTTCGGATCTCAAATCGACGCGTATCCATAAAGTGGTGTATGGCCAGAGCCGTGAAATACTAGCCGACTCAATTCTCCGGTGGTTGCAGGATGGCGACGTACAGTCACAGCTCGAGGTCGAGAGGGCCTCTCTACTCACAAAGTCGGGCGAGTGGAGATACGAGAAAGAATGGAGGTTACTCGCTCCCATCGGGTTAGACCGTAGCCCATTCCCTGTCAAATCCGTCACATTTGGTATGAACTGTCCTTCAGCAATTTTTGAGTCGACCATGTCGATGCTGGGAGGGGAAAAATCGACCATAAAATTTTGGAAAATAACCGAGCCTACGTCCAACTTTAAGCTCAAACGCGCGAGAATTCATTTCGACGACTCGATGAGACCTATGCTTGATCAAGATTATTCATGGCTTCTTGACGACTTGGACGATGCTCATGACGTTTAGGAGGCCAGCGACACTCCCTTCAAGTCATTTATCGCCAGAAAGCAGGTCGAAGTCCCATTATTCGACTTGCTGAATTCTCACGCAGCGTTTGAAGAAGAATAGGAAGCCCGTACTGAGTGTGTAGCCAAGCGCCCAGCCCTGTGCGTTTTGGTTGCCAATCTGTTCACGGCCACGATTTATCTGCTGAACGCTCACCAGCTCCCATCCTTCTCTGCCATGTCGATTCAATACGGCCAGAGTTTCTGGGTCGCTCATATACCTCTCAACATCCGGCTGGGTCGTCTCATCTATCGACTTGAACATCAACATGCCGCTGGTCACGGTTTTGTAGGGCAGGGGGACGAAGGTCTGGGTGTATTCATAGAGTGTCATCGGATACCTACTGCAAGCAGATGGGGAAGGGCAGGTCATTTTTGCAGTCTCTAAGCGCTGGGCGAAGCGCCAAACCTATTCCATTTGGAAAATGGTATAGGTAGTGAGATATTTACTACGCCGGTCATGAGCCGGTCCACGCAGTTATTTTCAAAGGAAACGTAGGGATGCAGACGCTGGACTACCGCAATTTTGAGTACAAAGGCTTCCACTCCATGGGAGCATGTTTTGTTCGTGTGCGTATCAAGGATGACGGATCCCTTGTCTGTCTGATAGCTCAACTTCGTGACTACAACGGCACGTCCGTTACAAACGTTATTGAAGACATCATGTATGGTGTTGTTAAGCGTCTTGATTCTGAAAAAGCCCTTCCCAAGGCGCTTTCGTCAATGGATAAAATTCTTGAACGTTCTGTTTGGATCGAACGATATGCCCCCGGTCTTGGCATCTCACCAGACGGTTCGTGGGCAATCGTTACCCTTGATTCCGAACGTAAACCGGATTGGACACACGCGAGCTTTCAAAGCGTAGTAGCTCATTGCGGTGTAGAGCCCGCCTTCTTAGATCTGACCGAAGAAGACTTGCGTCATAAGAGGTAGTTGATTGGGAATGGGGCAGCGCATCAAGGTTTCGAGCGCTGCTTCATGTCTTTGAAGCGCTGCATGATGTCGATCACAAGAGAGTTGACGGCCAGAATCTTCATGGCTCGTGTGACAGCTACGTACAGAAGGTTCAGCTCATCGTCGCGTTTGCCGGCATCGATGTCAGGGGAAAGCGGATCTGCTGAAAAGTCGTCATAAAGCCCAACGAAGTCCCACTCCAGACCTTTGGCTCTGTGCGCAGTGGTAAGGGTCACGGTTGCATCGAGCTCCGACGTGACAGATGCAGCACGCAGCTGCTCGATTCGTAGGGGCAGATCCGCATAGTTTTCGATGATTTTGATCGAGCGCAGCATCTCAGGATCCTGCGTGGCCTTCGCGATCACGACATACTGGTCGTAATCGGCATAGTCGGTCAGCAATTTGCGCTGCTGGACCTGGTCATTCATATGCCGGCTGAAATAGAACAGGTCCTCCAGATCGCGCAAGGAATAGCTGTCGATCCCTCCGATCCACTGCATGCGGTGGTTTTGGTTGACCAGGCGCAGCGCGTTCTCGATCACACCGCTCACAGTACGGTGCAGGTAGGTGCGATGAGGAAGATCGTCCGGTAAGGCTCGTTTCACCAGCGTCGGCTGTCCCAGGCCTTGCAGGGGGATCTTTTCACCCTTGAAGGAAAGGATGACGTTGGCCACGTAGGCAACAGCCGGTCCAAATCTGAAGCTCTGAGTCAGGAAGTGCTTCTCGGCGTCCTTCATCGCCGGGCTGTTTAAAGCATCCACAGCGCCTCTGAACCGATACAGCTGCTGATGCCGATCACCTACAGTGACTTGAGTTATTGTTTGGATCTGGACCAGATTCGCGATGACCGGGTTCACGTCCTGCCCTTCGTCGAGCAAAATCGCACCGAAACGCTGGCTCAGATCTGGCTGGCTCATCTGGTACAGCTTCAGATAGCCATCGTGCGTCATGGGGACTGAGCGATCGTTGATATCGACCATCTTCTGCCAAACGTCTCTGGTCAGGTTGAGCGCTTTACTCATGTACTGCTGCTGGACCGAGGTCAGTGTGCGGTTGCTCTGGAATCGCACAAAGTGGTCTTCCAGCAGCTCCAGATCCTTGCTGGCCATGAAGGCATTGAGGGTAGAAACGATATCTTTGGCCAGCTCCCAATCCTGGGTATTGATCGTCCTCGCGATGTCGGTCAAACGCAGATTGCCAGCCTGCTTGTGTTTGTACTGGCTGCCATAGACAGCGTAGGCGAGGCCGTGAGCTGTTTTGCAGGTCACATTGCGTGGAAAACGATTCTTTGCCGCGATCTCAACGGCTTTGTTGTAGCAGAGGTACAGCATTTTGACCGACGAGTTGTGCGTGGCGTAACCGACGAGTGTCGTTGTCTTCCCGGTACCGGCAAACGCCTGGACCAGTAGCTTCTTTGCGAAGGAGTGAATAGCTGGCAGTTGTTCTTCTGTCCATTGCATGGAGGGCACCTAAAGGTATTTTTTGAAGCTGGACGCCGTAATGCTGACCGCCAGGCCGAGCAGTGCCGCGCATGGCAGGAGCACTAGCAAAGGGCTCACGCTGAATGGCAGAGCCAGGTAAAGGCTCCAGGGGACTATCACCAGCGGCACCATCGTTGCTCGAGCTTTGTGATAGAGGTAGCTGGACTCGCGGCCGGCACCGAACCGCCGCAAGTCTCTGCGCACCAGCCCGTCCACAAAACCAACAAATGCCGTCATCACAAATAACGGGATTGCGAGGGTCAGGATCACCAGACGCACGCAAAACACCAGTGTCGTGTAGAGCGCCGCAAGGCCGTAATCCTGAAACTTGCTGACTCCCACGCCTAGCATGTAGCGCATATCGAAACCGCGTGATCGTTGTCCTGTCGCAGCATAATCAGAGGTGTGTTGAACCCAGTCCTGAAGCCCAGTCTTGACCACCAGCCAGTCATATGTGGTTTGAACCAGCCATGTCGCCGTTCGGCCTGGCTCTTGAACAACCACACTCTGCAGGAACCCCTTGGAGAGCCAGCTGAGTTCATGATCGAGCATTGCACGAGCATGCTGCCAACCGGCCTCCGGCCAGAAGAAGTACATGCAGATCCATTCGACGATGATGGCTCCCCCCAGAGAGAGGAACATCACTGCAGCGAATCGGAATGGCAGGGTGAAGAGAGATCCTATGAACGACTGTTCGTGGTCTTGCTGCTGTTTCGCGCGATCGGCAACGTCCGCCATATCAGATGCCCCCTTGCCGATCGCTCAACCCGCCGAGAGTCATGCCGCATCCTCAGGTGCAACAGCGATTTTTTTGAAGTCGTCGAGTAGATCTGCAGGCAGCGACTCGTTTAGCGTCTGATAACCGGGCGCTGACCACCAGCCAGTGTCGTCGACCTTGCCCACCTGATACGTCTGACGCATGCTTTCCGCCAAGGCCTGCAGATCTGCCGGCATTACTTCATCAGGATCATGGCCAGGCAAAGGCATTCTGATTTTCCACAGATTGCCGCCTTCCATGAGCGCAAAGCATTGTCCCTTGGGCAGGCCGACGACATGCGCTGGCTCAATCATTGGCACGCTGACCTGCTGCACCTGGTCATGACTGGATGATGTGAACGCGGTATTGCCCGTTGCACTGTCATTCGCCGAGCTGGCCGGGGTGGATGTGAAAACCTGAACCTTAGGCAACTGGTTTGTCAGCAGCTCGGCGGTGGACGTTTCGCGGACGCGCAGCATGAACACGTTGTTGAAGTTACCGATCACCTGGCCAGCCTTGGCCTTGTTGCCGATCTTCGCTTCGATATCGCTCATTGTCTGGGTGTAGGCAGTCACCTGCATGCCGGCACCGCCGCCCTTGTTGATCATCGGAATGAATTCCTCACCCATCAGCTCGTTGAACTCATCGGCATGGAGGTTGATAGGCACTTTGGTGCCAGGGACGCCGCCCGGTAGTCCGTCGTCGACACCGAACTTGTAGATATGGCCAGCGACCGAGACCAGGTCGGAGAACATAGAGTTGCCGACGGCAGCGGCGACCTCTGTGTCCGACAAGGCGTCCAGGCCGATATAAACCACGGCCTTTTTGCGGACCACCTGCATCCAGTCAAAGATCGGTCGAGGATCGTTCACGTCCTGATAGTCCGGCGAGATCAGTTCCGCCATGCGGCCTGTTGTCAGCTTCTCAAGCAGTGGCAGCAGCGAGGCGACGATCTTGTCGAAATAGGTCTTGTCGTAGCGGACCGCGCTGCGCAGTCCATCCATCACTGGATCTGCCACGCGCGTCTGAGACAGGTATTGATCGATTGCCACCACACGGAACGGCCGGCCCTTCATGTTGAACGGTACGTTTTTTTCGTTGAGCTTGCCTTCAATAGCGACGATCGCCTCCCAGGCCTTTGGATCATATTCATCAAAGTATTTGGAGGCATACTCCTGGAAGATCCCTTCGATGTTGATCACGTGCTGCTGGATCTGCAGGTAGTCAGGTCGACGGCCCAGCGCGACGAGGGCTCTTGCGATGATGTTCACGAATCGCCAAGCGAATTCACGGAATGCTGCTGAGTTACCTTCCCCGGAGAGTTGCCCAGCGATCCTGGTGGCCACTTCTGAAATCCGCCCAAAACGCCCAACGGCGTTGTAGCGTGCCGAGTGGTCTGGCCAGCCCAGGTGGAACACATAAAATTCGTTCAGGCGGCCGGCGCGTTTGGCTTCGAGATACATGCGCTTGAGCAGATCGGCGTCGCCCTTCGGGTCGAAGACGATAACGACTTCATGCTGGCCGTGTTTTTTACGCCGAATGTCCTGAGTGATGAACAATTCAGCCAGGCGCGTTTTTCCGACACGGGTGGTGCCCAGAACAATCGAATGGCCTACTCGCTCGCCCAACGGGAGAGAGACGTTCTCCTCGTATGGCTCGATGCCGTGCAGCCTTGGCAAGCCGCCTACGGGTGGCAGAGGTCGCACAGGATTGATGGGCACGTCCCATGATGTTGCTCTGGCCAGAAGCCGGACAGGGTATGGAGCGAACTCAGCTCTCTCCTCAAAGCGACGCGCTGCGCGGAACAGTGAGGTGGCCTCAACGTAGCTGGCGTACTTCGGCAGGTAAGTGTCCATCAGCCGCTGGGTATGGCGCTGCTGCCAACGGAAGCCAAGACCGATGAAGAGACGTTGATTGCTCACCGGCACTTCTTTACTGGTCATCGTGTAATGAGGCAGTCGACGGATGTTTAGACGATAGCGCAGCACCTGCCAAGCTTGTTTCAGACGCACTAAGCCCAAAGCGAGAAAGCCCGCGGAGGTCACGATGCCGAACAGCGGAGTAAGCGCAAACGCCCAGGGAGCGAACACGCACAGGAATGCACCTGCAGCGCACACGTACACGGTGTACAGCTCTACAGCGGGTCTGAGAAGTGATTCAATGGCGTAATCGTGAGCCATAACCCGACCTCCTATTGCTCGATGGCGGTTGGGGTGATCAACACCGGATAGTGATTCAGGCCGAGTCGTTGAGAAAGCTCGTCACCTGATGCGGGGGACACCAGCGCGTCGGGCAACCAACTCCTGACTACGGCAAGTCGTTCTTGTGTGGCCACGTTGACCACCAGTCCTACGGCCTGCATCTGCTTCAGCACCGCACCGCGTTCTTGTAGCCATCGGCGTGAAGTTTCATCGTCCCCGACCAGGAACAAAGGCTGCAGGCCTGGCGCGTTGATGATTCGGCCCTGAACTGTCCCCGGAGTCATTCGAGTGGTGCGTACCGGCAATCCCTGTGCTGCTACAGGATCCAGTTGCGAGGTCAGGTCATTTGAGACAGAAGAGGACGGCTCGGGATTGAGAGATCGATAGTAAGGCAGCGCTGAGTCACCACCTTTGTCTTCAACCACGGTGAGCTCTGCAGCTTGGCAGATCATAAATGGCAGGCAGAGCGCTGCGCCGAGGATCACTGATCGGGTCATGGATTGGTCACCAGCATTTG
Organism: Pseudomonas sp. PvP028; assembly: GCF_017832255.1. Taxonomy (NCBI): domain Bacteria; kingdom Pseudomonadati; phylum Pseudomonadota; class Gammaproteobacteria; order Pseudomonadales; family Pseudomonadaceae; genus Pseudomonas; species Pseudomonas sp. PvP028. The sequence continues at coordinate 5,701,222 of NZ_JAFIBL010000001.1, read as the reverse complement.
GATGCCGGTTACCCGACTGAGATGTTTGGCAAAGGCCTTGCGGTAATTGGCTGCTGGAGCGCCGCCGGCAGGGCGGTGATAGCGTCCGGCTACGGTGATCCAGTCACCGCCAAGCGCGCGCAGTTCGGCGAGCATTTGTGCAGCTACATCGAGGTTCTTGTAGGGATTGAGCGCGTCGCACGGATTGCTTGATTTAAATCTCTGGCCGTTCCAGCCCATGTTGACCTGACCTAATCCGACGTCGACCCGCTTGGGACCCGCCTGCGCGAGTGCGATGATAAGTGCGGTGCAGGCATCGGCACGGGTTGCAAAACGATAACTAGCGCCGGCAACGTTCAGCGTCCAAGGCCACGGGACCAGTTGGCCCCGCAGTGGGGTCCCACTTTCCTGCAGTGCCACCGAGTAGAGCACTTCCGACGGAATGTTCGCTGCGCGGGCAGCCAACTGATAAGCCGGCGGGGGAAGCTCGGCTGCATGGCTTGTCAACACGAAGCACAGCAGGGCAAGGCCTGCCCACGTCACTGACGCAGCCATTGCCCATTCACCTCTCGCACAACGGCCGGTAACTCGCCACCCAAGCTCAGGCCAAGCCAACGTCCACCGTCATGGTTGAGGGTGATTTGTCGGGTTCTGACATTCGCAGGGTCGATCCCCGAGACAATCGCCCAGTTGCGAATTCGCTCATCGTCGTTCTGGCTACCCACCATGTACACGTCAAACGGCTGCTTCTGAGCTTGAAGGGCCTTAACCCGAACTGAGCACTCCGGGCAATCGTCCTTGACGAACACTGCCAATCGGCCATTGCCCTGGTTAGCAGGGCTTGCGGTCGCCCCTTGGGGCGCCGAACTGGCGATGGGCATCAGATTGGGATAGAGGCGTTTAAAGGCATCGTCATATGCGCGTTGATACGCCAATTCTTTTGCCGTGCGCTGCGCCTCGGCTTTGACCTGGAGCTCTGCATACCGCCGGCGCTCTTCATCATTGCGGGCTTCGATACCCAATGCAGTCAGCGGATCCAGCCCGGGGGAATACACACCTCGTGAACTCTGCATCAGCGTTTGATAGCGCTGCCATTCCTGAGGACTCAGGTTCCAGTCTCGTGCCAGCATCTCGTCGCTCGATTGCGACTGGCTGTCCAGCAAAGCGCTCTGGTGCTCTCTACTGGTGGACTGTGCGGAGGTGTTGGTTGCAGCGTTGGCCATGCCAGCTGCTGTGATCAGGATGACTCCCGTCATTGTGAACATTCGCAGGTTGTAAACGGTCATGTGAACCTCTAAAGGCGCAGGGGCAGAATGCGGGTTGAGCCGTTGATGCTGAACAGGGCGCGCGAATCATCCAGGCTGTTGAGCTGCCAGTTGCTCCCCGCGACCATGTCGCCCGGGCGTATCAGGTTCAGTTGACTCAGTTGAGTGCTGCCAGGCGGGGCAACTGACAAGAAACGTTCGCCTCCGCGATACTCCACACCCACTACCGAAAACGGTGGAGGAGCCTCCGGAACTTTGCTTTGTGCTGTTGATTTGCGGGAGGGGGGTGGAGTCTTTGGCTTGGCTGCCGAGATTTGAACAGATGCTGGTTTAGCCGCACGCAGGTCCTGAAGTTTCACCTGCAGCTCCTCGATCCGAGCGTTCATGACCACAACTTCTTGCATTGAGGCACCCTGTTGGGCAGCGTCCTTCGCCGCCTCCTGCACCTGCTTCAGGAGGGCTTGAACGGCATCGATGCGGTTGGAAAGAGCCTGCTGGCCAGCCCTGAAATCATCGATGGTCACGGACTTCAGCTGGCTGGCAGCATCGAGCCGGTCATCCACGCCATTGATGCGTTGGGTAATGGCGTTGACGGTTTCCAGGTTCGCAGCTGATTCAAAACCTGTCTTCAGGTGGAGAATCTGCCACTGCTGGTAGACCAGCATGCCGATCAGGACGATCAGGGCCAGGATTTGCAGTACGGTGGCGCGGGAAAGAGAAGGGCGCAGTGGCAGCTTCATGGAGGACCTCACTCAAGATGTGAGGTACGTTCGCAAAAACCATGATTTGAAGCATTAGGAAACCCTTTTCCTATCGGATGGGGTTTCATGAGGGGCAGGTCTGGCTTTGAGCATTGACACCGTTTTGATGTATAGCCGAAGAGTGTTTGCTATGAATCGCGGACTCGTCAAAGCCATCTTCAGAAGACTCCAATGGATGAGTTTTCCCCTGATAGCACCTCGTAAGGTCCCGCGGAGAGCCGTCACACTTAATCGCCAAGTCTGGCAGTCAAAACCAGCACCTACAACGGATTGGAAGAAGCACAATGGACTGCAATTCAAATTGTAACATTTTGTAAAGAAAACAGACATCAGTAAAAGGTATTCTGAAGTTCTTGAATCGCTCATTTTCTTAGAGGCTTAATAGCAGATGAGTGTTTTCAAGAACAACCAATCAATCAATCGATAGAGGGATTATCTATGAACGCTGATATGGATGCAAAAAAACTGACACTCGTGCCTGAAGACACTTTGACAGCCGATACGGTCTCCTACCCTTCAGAGGAAGAGATGGAATTATTCCAGCACGCTACAACCATGATGATTGATCGTGGTGACAACGACTGGATGGGTAACGGCATACAGAAAGCTGCATAATTTCATATGCAGGCGCGTCACCCCACCGGGTGACGCGTTGGAGATAAATATGAATAATGCAGAATTAATAGCTACTGATTTTTGTGACGAAATAATACGTACGCTACACGGTTTGCGTTTTTCAATATATGTAGGTGGGTCGATAGCTTTAAATAAACATGACAAGTTTTCGGATATAGATATCTGCATCATACATGATGGGGATATTAGCATTGCGGATATTCCAAATGCAGAAAGGATTTTAAAAACGCCACAGGGGATTCAATCAAGCGTTAATTTTAAAGGTGAGAAAATTGATTTAAGGCTGGATTGTTTAAAAACCTTGACTAATAGCGTTGAGGATTTTATATCCCGAAATGACCTAACGCCCCGAGGTCAGCTCTATTTGTCTGCATTGAAAGCAGGGCGTTATTGCAAAGACGATCTGAACGTTAAAGGGCTAACCAGAAACTTGAGTATTGACGAAGAAGCCAGATCTAAGGTTATCGAAGATAATTGTCGATTTATTAGAGATTACGGATTTTTAATATATCTTGAGCGAGGGGATTACGCAACATTGGCAGATACGTTGCTGTTTACTTACCGTGCTTTCATTCATGTGTATTATGCTCTTGATTTCAGTCTGTTTCGAGGTTACAAACACGCAGCAGCCTTCGAGACGAATAAAAACAAAGGTGGGCAAGCAGTTATAGAAGCGTTTCAAAGTATATTTATGCAGCCAGAGGCAGGCAAGCTTAAAACTCTTTCACGCCATTTAAATTCTTTTTTTCAGCTTCACTTGCCTCAGTTGGAAATGAATTTTGACTTCCAAATCGGTCGATAACTATGATGGACAAGGAAACGCCAATAGTAGTAATAAATAGAGCCGAATGGAGTATTCCATGTATTTCCATAGATTGGCTTAAATTGATTCTTCAACGAGACTGGGACTTAAGGGATTTTTTAGTTATAAAGAAAGGCAGCACATGTAAAGAGTCTGTTTATATCAGGCCTTGTAAAAAAGAAATGCTTTCCTTGATAGATAGACTTTACCTTGCCGAAGGATGTACGCTTTACTTGAGGAAAATTGAAAATTACGACCCTTCTTTCTTTAAATTCAAAACAGAGCTGGAAAAAGAATTTCCAAACTGTGCAATACAACTAAATGCATTCTTCACACCCCCTTGGTCGTGTGCATTAACTGCCCACGCAGATGACCATGATCTTCTAGCAATACAAATCGCAGGCAAGAAAAAATGGTCTTTCTGGCGACCTCTGTCTGAGGTAGCTTGTAAGGGGCTAGATGCTCATCAAATAAGTGTGCTTTCCATGGAGCATGCAGGCAATTTTTCAGAAGAGCAAGAGCATGTTTTAGAAGCCGGCTCGTACTTTTTTATGGGTAAGGGCACCATTCACAAGGCTCAATGCTTCGATGAGCCATCTATTCATGTAAGTGTATGGCTTGAATATGATTAACTTTTATTTGTCTCGAGCAAGATTTGCAAATGAGAGGCTAGATTTTATCAGCCACATGAAAGTCTCCTCGCCGTTACTGTTCGCAAACTTGATTTCTAGCACTCAAGCATTTGTGCTACTTGCAATATCCATATCACTACTTTCACACCAAGCAATTATTTTTACTTATGCTGCAAGCATCGGGTTATTTTACACCTCGATGGTGCTAGCGGTCACTAATCCTGTAGGATACCGAGTAAGCTCGCATGTCGCTAAAAAAGACCATAGAGCTGCATTGATAACAATTGCGCGAGCTTACCCTTACTTGTTAATACTTATAGGTATTCTATGGCTTGCATTGGTGTATTGTCACGCATACACTATAAAGCCCATATCGGCTAGTGTTGATTTGGCTGTTTCAGCACAGTACATGAAGATTTACTGGGCTGACTCTGCTATCCTTACACTTTCTGTACCACTATACTTACTAGCACTTGCGCTCAAGAAAAATTTACTGATTTTGATGATTGCTATCTTTGGTGCGGTGGTAACATTAGTATATGCCTTTTACCAGGTATTCATCTTGCACGCACAGATACCCAGCCTGGCTGCTGCATCGCTTTATGGGAGAATCGTAATGGCTTTGGCTTACGCCATTATTTTTCTTACATATCTGAAAAGTGTTTGGCATGACCTAACGGTCGACGCAAATAGAAGTGATGAGAAAAGCAAAGACTTATTTTCGGACATAGTTGATTATGTTTCTGCTTCTCTCGCTAGTAATGGCTTGAGCCTTACTCAAGCTCTGGTGCTCTCTTTGACGCCTACGATACTTATTGTTAACGCAGCAGTTAGTAGCGTGTCCAATATTTTCAACTCGCTGGGACTTGCTTTGGGAACATCCGGCGGCATAGCTTTGGCGAGAGCAAATGCAATCGGCGAACCGTATTGTCTAGAAGTTTCAGAAGCGATAAAGATATATGCAAAAATATTTACTATAATTGTTTTTCTTTGTGGCCTTGTCATCTTAATTGTTCAACTTGGCCTGACAAAGTATTTTGATGGTCTTAAGTTGATTTATATAAGCGTTGTAACTTCGCTTATCGTATGTACGGCTTTTTTTACTAGCTACACTTCCAAAGCTATTTTAAGGGGGGACGCTCGCTTTCAAAAGAACCTGACTTTTCGATTTGTTAAATTCAGAGCCGTGGCGCTCGTTTTTTTCTATGCACTAACGCTCAGCGACATGCTTACTGAAGTTGTTTATTTCAGTTTGATGCTGCTTATGGCATTCTACTATGCACTAGCTATTTCAAAACGTATTGACAGTGGCTTGTGGGTGGAGAAATTCAAAAGGATATAAAAATGAATATATTACGGCCTACGCTAACTACACCTAGATTGAAGATTCGAGCGTTCCGTCCAGAAGATTTTGAATCGTTTTACACTGCGATCAATGAACCGAAAATAGCAACCAGTATGGGGGCCTTAAGCTACCCCTACCCAAAAGAAGAGGCTATTAAATGGTTTGAATCTCACGAGGAGATGGAAGTGTCAGGGCGGTCTTTGGTAATGGCTATTACCTTTGAAGAAAAAGTTATTGGCGCAGTGAGTTTGGTAGGTATTTCTTATCAACATTCGAGGTGCGCAGTGACATATTGGATTTCTACGCCGTACTGGGGGAACGGATATTGCACTGAAGCTCTGGAAGCCGTAATCCAATTTGCGGCTAATGAACTGTCGATTCACCGGATATTTGCACAATGCTTTGAAAGAAATTATTCATCGAGAAGAGTGCTCGAAAAAGCTGGCATGACTTTTGATGGGCTTTTTGTCGACGACTATAAAAAAGACGGTGTATTTGAAAATATTGTGCAAATGTCATTGATTAATAAAAAAGACTGACGCATTCATTAGCTGGCAGTCCGGCTAAGGCGTCTCGTAAAGCCTATAACGCAAATAGATGTGTCATACGCACGATGATCTTGGAGCCACCTGAAGGTTGATCCATCTACATATATACCAAAAAATGTAGGAGGTAGTGCGTTCAAAAAGCACATCAGGTCGTCGATGCGGTACCTTGCACAGCGCGGTGTGAAAAGGCCACCCGAAGGTGGCCATGTTCAAGCGTTGATGAGTTGTCTGGCGAGTGCCATCTCTACGGAATCGCCATCCTGGTTCAGTGAATCCAATCCAGACTCTGGAACATCCCCTGAAGTGCTCTGCGATACGGCGATCTTCTTGGCCATCAGCTGCAGGCAGGTGATCTGAGAGCTGCCGATGTAGCCGAAAAAGATCACTCGGACGTCCTGCTTCTGTCCGATCCTCCATGAGCGCCTTGCCGCCTGTTGCACCGTGTAGACGTTGTAACCAGTCTGCATGAAGGCAATGGTCGGAAAGTCGAGCAGATCCAGACCTGTTTTTACGAGCTCCGGGTTGGTGATCAGTACGTCGACACCTCGATCAACCTGGTCGAGGATCCAGTCCTCGCGCCTGGCGGTGTCCACTGATGCACGCAGCACTGCCACCTTCAGCCCCGATTGCTCGAGCACCCGCTTCATGCGGCTCGTGGTGTCTCTGGTACCCGTGTAAACCGAGTAGGCCAGAACCTTGCGGTTCCGGGCGTTTTCAGCAAGACATAGGTCCAGAAGGGCCTGTTCCTTCGGCATGAGCTCGTCGTCATCGAAGACCGACGGCACGAAAGCCAACGTGTCTCTGGATCGAGGATGTTTTACCACCTCAGGTCGAAAGCAGCAGTCCGGCCATGCCAACAGCACGTTCAACACCACCCCTAACAGCGTTGTATCTCTTCGGGCCAGCGCCTGCCGAAGCTCGACGGTCAATGTCTGGGCAAGCTTACGGTGAGCCGCCTCCTGGTCTGGAGACATCGGTACGTCAATGAACTCCTCCCGGTAACCAGGTAGCACGTTGCCGCCGATATCCTTGAGTTTCAGGAACACAGTGAAGGGTAGAACGAAGCGGTGAATGCCTTTCGGGCCGAACCCCGGAGCTTTGACCGTCCGCACTGAGAGTTTCTTGCCTTTGGCAGTCTTGTGAGAACTGCCATCACGCTCGGTGTAGATATCCTTCAATACCCCATGATCTCGCATAAAAGACATCGCCGCCGGCGCCATGCTTCCTCGCACGTTGGGCTGATAGCCGTCCTCGATCATACGTCTGGTGAGGATCCGGAACAGTAGGTAGAACAGATCGTCCGCATAGCCGCCCATGAGAGTGCCGGTCAGCAGCACAGTCTTTCGTGCTTTGGCTGCGAGCACGCCCATAGCCTGACCTTGTGCCGATCCACTGTTTTTGTACTCATGCCCCTCGTCCACGACCAGTAGGTCGAAGCACCCATCAGGCAGGTAGCGCTTGATGAACTCGGTGGGTTGGTAACCCCCCTCGCCGAACCCGAACTCGATGTTGGCCATCGCACGCTCCATGCGCTTGGCTTGGCGGTCGCTGAAGATGAAATTGCCTTTGGCGTCCATCAGGTTGATGAACTCAGAGACATTGTCCAGAAGCATCGAGGCGAGAAAGTCTTCGCCGAAGTCAGATAAAAGCCGTTCTGCACGAACAGGTCCGATTGTAGGGATGCGACACATCGACTTTAGGATCGTGTTACGGCGGCTGCCGCCATCCGATTTGCCCGGACGCATCAGCGTCCATAAAGCGGCATCACAGTGGTCGCAGCGTCGACGTCGCTCTTCACGCTGAAATTCCTCAGCAGTGATCAGATTGCCTTCCTGGTCCTGGAGCAGACGCCCACAATCTGGACACGCTGCCAGGCTCCTTCCACCGCCGGCACGTCGCTGCCAAAAGGCCAGACGCCAGTGGAACCCCATCCGCATCCGCACACGGCCGAGAATAAAGAACTCCTGACGTCCGTCGTAGGTATCACCCAGTTGATCGCGCAGCTTCAGCAGCTTGACCAGGGTATCCGGTCCGTTGAGCACCCAGACGCGAGCGTCTGGGATGGTTTCGAGGATCTCGCGCCGCCACTTGTAGACCAGGTGCGGAGGCGCGATGACCATCGTCCTGCGATAACCAGCTCCATGCATGACTGCAGCGAGAGCGATGGCCATCATTGTTTTGCCTGTCCCCATCTCGGCATTGATGATGCCAGCCTGCTCATTCTGATCGAGCAAAAGCGCGGCAATTGCCTGGACCACTTGAGCCTGGGCAGGGAAGGGCTGTCGTTTGAGGCCGTCCAGCACCCACTGTCGAGCCGGATTGTCGATTCCTGCGTAGACCGGTGGGTTGGAGCGGTTGAGTGACTCTAGGAGTTCGTCGCCAAACTCTTCGATAAACTCAGTGAGCCCGATGTTCAAAGTTGGCACACAAGGGTGGCCTGCAGGCGCAGCCAAAGGCAGGTCGTTCATGATGTTTCTCCACTATTGGGTTAAACAGGGCATGCACGACACCACCAAGGGTATTGTTCATACCCTGATGTGCGGTTAGATGATTGAAAGGTGTTGGTAAAGTTTCTTAGTAGTCAGATGGCAACATGACTGTTGTTGCTGAGCGATCAGACTCGGTAATGATCCAGAGTCTGGTCTCATCCTCTGCGTCGATGTCATACCCGGAAAACAATCGGCCATCAGCACTCAGTGCTTGCTGGTTGCTGTCCCAGTCGTCGTTCGAAATCTCGCCCCAATCGCCCGTCGCGTGACGCCGCAGGTACTGCCTCACGTCGAGAGAGCTATTTTGAAGCAGACTTTGAACGCTGTGCGTGAGCATCACACGGCCCAGTTCAATTGAAGCGTTCTGACTACGTGCAGCAGTGTTTGAGGTGGTTTCGTGTGTAGCTGGTGTTGTCGCATCCGAGCTGATGGTCAGTGCGTACCCTAGATAGGATGAGCCTGGCGTCATATCCCATGCCCGAATCCTGGGCACAAAACGATCAGTCAAGATCCGTGTCTCAAACACGTTGCCGTCCTCGTCCTCAGTGAATTCGGTCTTGGGAACCTTATCCTTGTAAGTGTCGCCCTTGAGCACCAAGACACGCCCGGAACGAGAGGTCACTACACCAGTTATGGCTCCAGCAGCGAGTGCCAGTGCCAAGTGCCACCGTGAAAGTGCCTTCACCGGGGCCCGCGGTTGAGCGCCAGTCTGGCCAAAGTGCAGCGTGAAATCAGGCCATAGGCCTCTCAGACGAAGAACCTCTTCACTGAATTGCTCGGGTTCAAGAGTGATTCGGTAGAAGTGTTCCAGGTCATTAGCGATCGGTAGGACAGCGTATTGCTCCCATGGCCAAGTGGCCGGTAGCAGATCAGCAGCTTTTTCCCCGGATCCGATTGCCCGCAGATACTCACGCATCGCCGCCAGTTCCCGGGATCTTGCCAGATCCTGACGCCGTACCCTGATTCCGAAAATCACGACCTGTTTGAACGTCCGGTCTACCGCGGCGCAGATCCGCAGCCCGGTAAAGTGATTGGTGAGCCAGCCACACAGCTCGTCGTCCAGCACGTAGTGAGGAACGATGAATACCATCACCCCTCCGTACTGAAGCAACGGCAGTGACCGTTGGTAAAATGCCTTCTCCAGCCTTTTGCGGCCGCTACCCTGGTACTGTGAAGCGCCAGAGTGATCAGCGACCAGATCCCCGTAAGGAGGGTTGAGCCAGAGCAGTCCGAAGGACTGTCGAGAGATCATGGTGTCCATCAAGTCACCCTGCAGCACTCGGTCCAGCAACCTTTTCGAGTGATCAGCGCGCTCTTTGTCGTACTCAACCGCATACGTCTCTGTTCGGTCTCGCTCCAGCCGGTGTGCGACCTCAGCTAAAGCCACTCCTTCTCCCGAGCACGGATCAAGAATCCGCATCCGTCCGGAGGTCGCCGGCAACAATGCCTGCAGAGTGCGCTCCAGAGTCAGTTCGTCAGTCGGGTAATAGCCGTTGCGTGCAAAATTACGGGCAAGCCGTGAGAACATCAAAGCCATGGTTGGCTCCTTGGACTGGTGGGCGTGAACTACGCCGTAACTTCAGTAGTGAGTTTCCCTGCGCGAATGAGTTCGCCGAGAGCTTTTTCGAGCACGTCCAGCTGCAGCGACAAACGCCAGGCTGTCACCGAGCCAATAGCTCCCGGTAGCGGGTGCAACATGTTGTGCGCAGTAAGGACCTCCATCACCGGCTCACGCCAATGTGGAAGGAACGGAAGAGGGCAAGTGTCTACGATCAGCGGCCACAACCTATCGAACGGGTCTTGGGCTTGATTGATGAGCGCGTAAGCAGAATGGTTTGCTCTATCCGGCTGCGAGCAACGCTGATCGAACAGCCATAAGTGCAGCAGGCTGCCGAAGAGCGTTCCGCGAAGCTGGCGAGTGGTGCGTTTTTCCAACAGATCCGTATCAGGGAACACCGGGATGCGTTGGTCATTCATGACGATGTGGAACTGGTCCAGGCCGTTCTCGGTGGTACCGAGTGTGAGTCTGGCCAGAAACTCCTGCATGGCCGTGTCGCGGCCCCAGGCTGATAGAAATATCAAGTTTCGCTGCTCGTCACAGACGCACGCGTCGACGTACAGATCCGGGCATTCTTCGATGTGAAAGAGTTGAGTGCGGTTTGGCATTAGGTCCTCCAAAACAGGAGGGGAACCGCCCTGAGGGGCGGTGATGCCCCTCGGGATTCAATGTGTTTAGCGGATAAATTCGGGTTTATCGATTGCCGCCCGAGTTTGTTCTTCTGTCTCGTACTGCCAGCGACCATCAACGAACGCATCGCGGTCGAAGTCGTAAACTTCAAACATGACGTTTTTGTCGCATGGGTTTAGATGGGTGCAATACAGCTCACCCTCTGAATTCAAACCGGCTGCCCAGTGAGCCCCCAGTTTGAGTCGGTAACCCGGTCGACTCTTCAGCAGCATCGTGTATATCTCTAAGATCTGATCGAAACTCAAAGGCTCAGCAGCCACGAGTTTTTTCTCAAGCGGATCGAAGGTTACGGTGTTTGTTTGATACAACGGGCTTTGCCCAGCAATGAATATCTCGCATCGGAATCGCGGTCGCATTGCTATGGCCGCGTCTGCCTGTTCTACGGTCAAGTCAAGTTCGTCGACCAGAATGTTCCGGATTTCTGAGTCAGGTGCTTCTTCGTTGTTGGTGAGTTGATCCTCAATGATATCCAGGATCGCTTTCTTGATATTTATGAAAAGCGGATGCATGTGATGCTCCTTCAGTTAGTAATGAGGAGCACCCATGAGGGAGCCCTCAGGGGATGTAAAAGTAGAAAACGCTCAGTTCTGAGCAAGGTCAATAAGTGCTGAGATTCCAAATCTGCAGCTTGAAGTCAAGCTCATACCCGAGCTCGCCAAGGCGAACACATTGTTGCCGCAGACGCTTACGGTCTACAGTTGTGTCCAGCTTGACTGAACGTCCAATCGGCCAGATCGTGCCGAACAGCTCTGCATCAGCCTCATGTGCGGTGACCTGTTTCTCAGGCTCGGATCTCGACATCCCGAACGGTGCGTCACTGCCAGCAGAAACTGATCTTTTCGGAGTTGTTTGAATAGTCGGGCGAGGTTTGGTTGACGACGAGCCTCCCGAGGCTTCTTCGTCGAGTGGGTCAGTTTCGTTGTTGGACAGCCTCTCAGCCTCGTCTGCGCTCAGGTTGGCCACATCGTCCAAAGACATGCTGTCCAGCCTGGCGCGGACTTCGACCACCAATCTGCCGCCGTTTGTGTAGTAGGAGGGACGAATTTCGGTGATAACAAAATCACCTCGATATTTGCCCTCGTGGTACTGGTCCAGCAGCGCGTCCTTGATAACGAACTCACCGATGGACGTCGAAAGTCGCCCAACGTTGAAAGCGCCGTTGCGACCGCTGATGGTGCGTATGGCCAAATAGCCGGGCAGGTTGATCATGACTACTCCGGATTATCGGGCAGGCCACTAATATGGGAGCCCGAAAAAAAGCCCGAATATTCGGGCTTGTTCGTGGTTGCAGGTTGCTAACTGGGTCAGCAAAGATAGAGCGGCTTTTCATCCCTCAGCGAAATACACAGGTACGAATTACCGTGTACTGCATCAATGCGATGGAGTTTTAGCTCCAGCCATTCACGCCCTGAGCGGTCACCGTTAGGTGGGAAACGATAGATACCGAATTCTATCTGGGTTTCATCGGGTTGCAGGTGGAGTTCGCGATACGCTTCGAGTACGACGTCGCCTAGGCGAGTGCCGACTTCTGCAATATGTGATGGGGCTTCCAGGTGAACTGATTCATTCCATGCGGAAGGCGTCAGCACAACTGGCAATTTCAGCAAAGTGGATGGCAAGTGGTTTATGGCGGTGGACATAGTAGTTCTCCAGGTGCGGGTAATCACCTGGCCCGACCGGGTGGTGAATTACCCGGTCAGGTTAGTTTTCGTTCTTGAGAACGTTTGGTTAGAGTCTTTCTGTTACAGCGGATGGGCTATCAGGATATATATCTATCCCGCACCATTCCCGAAGAGTCCAGTAAGACCTGAGGAGTGCAGCATCTTCAATATAAGATCTGTGGTCCGGTGTGAAATTCTCAACGTGGTCCAATAGGGCCAAGTCTTCGAGCTTGTCCAGGACATCCTCCCAATACAAACTGGAAAAGCGATCCGGCGGCGTATCCTTGTTCAAAACCTGTTGATAGATACTATCTTGAGTGTGTGCTTTTGAGATCAGCAAAGCGAGCTCAAGTCTCAAGGTAAGTCTATTAGTATTACTGTCCATAGGAGCTCCAATATAAGGGCCCCGGTCCCTTAAGGGTGGGGGCCTTAAGGGTAAAGTAGAAGATTTAGTGTCAAGAAGTGATCACCATACCTGCCATTGCAAGAAAAGTGGCGACCAGTCCTCCTGCGCCGATCTGTGTCAGTAGTTGAGCGGAGAGCTGTTGTCCAAATTCCAGAAAAAATATGCTTAGCACTGTAAGCACGAGTGTAGCGATAGCGAATTTCATGAAGTCGTTACCTACTTTGTGGAGAAAAGAAAAGGCGCCTGCAGGGCGCCTTGAGGTTGTAAAAAATCTATCAAGCGGCTTGTTTCTCTCCTCGTCCTGCGCGAGCTGGTTTTGCTCGTGTTGGCTTAGGGGGAGTAGCAGCTGGAGTAGCCACATCAGTTGGTTCGCTGGAGGCAGACGCCTCGGATTGAACGACTGGGGTCGCTTCGGACTCTGAACTATCAGAAGAGGCAGGTGCTTCTTCTTTCTGCGGAGCCTGATAGACGTATTCACCTTCAACTTTGATCCAGGCAAGGTACAAGAGACGGCCTTTGAGGCTGACACCTGCTTGGCCCTGCTTAGCACCACTGCTGTAAGTAAAAACATCAGCCCAGATATCGCCGATCCGGAAAGAGACAAGAACCTTCTTCTCGGCAGCAACAGCTTCCTGGCAACGGCGAATCAGCTTGTCAGCTTCAGCACCAACCACGTTGCAGTCAATGTAGGCGTACTCAGGTTTCTCAGATGTGCCTTTGAGGGCAGCTACTGTCACAGCCATGAAAGGAGCGCCCTTACGAGGCTTCACTTCACGAATGCGGTTAAGATAGCCAATGCCGACGGTGTGCAGGTCGAAGTATTTGGTTTCGTTGGTAGAATTGCTCATGATGTATCTCCAGTTTTGAGTGTTCAAAGCGGAGATACACTTCGCCCAGGGGAAAGGTATTCCCCGCATGGGTGGTAAAGCGAAATTTTACGACAATCAATGCATGAATCTGAACGCAGTAAGCATAACGCCTACAGCAGCAGTCAGCATGACGGCCATACGAATGGTGAGTTTCAGTTCGAGTCTAGACTCGAGAGTGTCGATGTCGGCTTTTGTCGCGAGTTGCGTTTGCATATCCGACTCCAGAGCATCGACGACTGCAGCGGCGCGGTCTTCCGGAACATCGATTGAAATCAATGCTTGGTACAGCGCAATACTGCTTTTCATGAAGGTCTCCTGCTGGGCACGAGACCAACCCTACGGGAAAGGTCCCGATGGGGTGAGAGAATCATTGTGCATCCATCAACCAGATAAACTGATCAACCGTTCGCGCTTCCGAATGCTTTGCGAACTGGGGGTTGGATTAATGCGAAAAACGCATCGTAGTCATGAAATCCAGACTACCTCGGGCATGTTGCTGACAACGTCAGCGGTACATGGCTTTAGAATCCTTTAAGGGCGATTCGTTTGTCAACCCTCCAAATGAAAAAAGCCCCTCAATACATGAGGGGCTTGCCAAGGGTGGGGAGTATTAGGCAATGAGCTGGTCCAAAGGACCCATGACAGGGGCCTTGACTGGTGGTTCAGCATCCTGCTTTTGGGATGTTTCAAGCGCCTTCGATGCGCGAGATTTCCGGGGTTTCTTTACGGGTTTGGCTTGAATTTCTTGCATGTGGTGATCATACCAGCCAGCAAGATCGACGTGTTTGCATCGAGCCAATGCCGGCAGGCGGTATTGTTCCCACTGTTCGTTGGACATCACAGGTTCAGGCATTGTCCTGACTTGCTGTGGTGCGACTTGCACTGGTTCAGGATTAGGCTTATGAGTGACTGCACGGATGCATTCACGCAATGCTGTACCAACCATAACGCCAAAACGAAAGCTTGCTGTACTCATGATGTTTCTCCAGGGAAAATTGCGGAGAACACCGCCCGAGAGGGGAGTGATTCCCCGCTGGGTGAGTGACGCGTTTAATGTGCATCCATCGGCGTTTGAAACACCGATCGTTCGCGCCTCCGGAAGCTTTGCGAACTTTAGGTTGGATCAATGCGTAGAACGCATCGTAGTCGTGAGATCCAGACTACCTTCGACGAATAGTTGATAACTCCAACGCCTTAATCCACAAAGCTTTGAGGAGGTTACGGATAGGTTTGCTTGCGTATAACATTTCTTGTTGACGCCATTGTTCATTCATAAGCTCCCATTCCTCATCACTCATCGCGAGGGCTGGATCACTTATTTCAAAGACTTCAGCATCAGTAAGGTCACAATCTTCAGGTCCATAGTGCTCATAAACCTCTGGCCCAGTGAACTCAAAACAACCGCATGGGCAGGTGTCTTCAGTAAGACCGTGACTGCAGATTCCATGGCTTCGATTAATTTCCCTTGCCGCCTTGATTTCTGACGGGGAAAGATAATCATAGTCCAAGCGTGCATAGGTAAACGCATCTGCTGCTTCAAGCGCCAGTTCGTCATCGCCGAAAGTCTCAATCATCTGAGAGCAGAAATGCTCAAAGACCATCGTTTCGTATGTCGGAAATTGACGGCATGCCTCGCCATAAAGCATATCAACGCGTTTCGTGATTTCAACATTCTGAGATGCTGAGTGCATAGCCGTGTGATTCGACATGGTCAGTCTCCGTTCAAATAGTAGAAAACGGAGAAACTTGTCCCTAAGGGAAAGTATTCCCCGAGGGCAGGTGAGTTGTATGACATGACTCAGCCAAGCCGAGTGCAGCGTTGCGGGCGATGTGAAATATGCATCCATCGGTAACCAATACCGATCGTTCGCGCCTCCGGAAGCTTTGCGAACTTTGGGCGGGATCAATGCGTGGGACGCATCGTAGTCGTGAGATCCTGACTACCCGGGCATGTTGCTGACAACGTCAGCGGTACATGTCTTGAGAATGTGAATTCTTTGAAGGCTTGTCAAGCACGAGCTGTCGGGTTTGGCCACGACCAGCGTGAGATGCTTGTGTCAGAGCTCTCTACGACAGTATCTTCCTTCTGCTTGACTTGGTTCGCAGGCAGCAACCACGGCATTTGTCGCATCAATCACGGACTGCAGTCGACGTGTGATCATCGGGATCTCATCATGCTCCAAGGCTCCCCCTACTCTCAGAATCGCAGCGAGTTCTAAGGCTGCCTGAGCCGCTTGGTTCTCAACTGTTTCTGGTCTTACTGGAGATTGCTTAGACGCAAGTTTAGTGATCATCCAGTCAAGCACTCCCTTCAGCACACTCATGTTAATTCCTAATATTGATGAACGCAAAATACAGCGTTCCTTACTGACTCAGCCCCGCAAAAGCGAGGCGTAATTAGAGCTTGTTTTGTTCACGCGAAAGAACAACCTGTTGGAGGAATTTCACGCGAACAGACGCTTTATCTGGCTGGAGAAACAATGTTGTTCTAACGCTGACTCAATGAGAATCGTGCTGAGAGCTATCTCATTGAAGACGCTAGCTCTCAGCCGATGTGTACTTTGCAACAACTTGTAAAGTTTGCCACCTGTGAGCGCTAGCTCAGCGAGGATCCCTGGGCATTGATCGCACGCATTGCTACATCGACATCACCCGGCCCGTTGTCGTGGCTTGGGCCAGTTATCAAAAGGCACGCATTCGCGCACAAAGGGAACCCGTTTTTTCACCGGTGGGCGCCGGCAGCGAAAAGTGGCTACCTCGGAAGGTAACCTGGTCATCCAGCGTTGCGAGATGACCAGGTTACCTGCCGAGAGAGTCGGAAGCGTTTTTAAAAAAAAGTGGACCGCAACACCAGTGCGGCCCTGAGACGACTATGCATCGAACCTTCTGTGAACTCTGTGTGCCTATGAACCCGCTTTCACGAGTTAGACGGCTGCGTGTCTGCTACTGAACAGGGAGACACAGGGAGAATTCACAACAAGATCTGTACGCCCCTCCCGATGCTTTGCGTACTTTGGGGGAGGAGAATGAAGGCAAGGCCGACTTCTCCAGGGTGTCACTGATGACCGTCAGTGACCAGCGGGGTGGAACTGGTAGTAGCCCCATTGTGGCACATCATTTGTAACCCCGCTATCACCAGCCTCTCAGCTGCTCTTGACAGTAGCGGCTCGGGGCTTGGCTGACTTGCCAGGTGATTTTTTCTTCCCTGTACCAATGTTCACCGTACCTTTGCATTCGGGGTAGCGGGAACACGCCCAGAAAACGCCTGAGGATCCTTTACGCTGCGAGGTTTTCGCACTGCACAAAGGGCACTTGGGACCTTCGGGCACTTTGATCGACAAGGTGGTGCCTTTGTATTGTTCGACGAGCCTGGTGATCCAGCTCGATTGTCTGGCGATAAAATCATCGAGCGTCAAGGTGCCTTGCTCGATCATCGTAAGCGCTTGCTCCCATATCGCAGTTGTGCCGGGATCGGCCACAGCAGGAGGGACCGCATCAATTAGCGAGAATGCTGCTTCAGTTGCTCGCAGCGCGCTACCTTTCTTGATGAGTGACCCTCGGTCTATCAAGCCCTGAATCGTGCCTGCGCGAGTTGCTTCAGTACCAATACCGGTGGTTTCCTTGAGCTTTTGAGCCAGTCGTGGATCCTTCACCAGCTTGGCAATGGTTTTCATCGCTTTGATCAATGTACCTTCGGTGTAAGCCTTGGGCGGCTCAGTTTTCAGCGATTTGAGATGCAGGTCCTGAACGTCACACCGAGTGCCAATTTGCAGCACTGGCAGGATCTGAGAGCGGCCGCCACTGTCATCAGCCTCTTCTTCGGACGATGCAGAAAAAAGAACCTTCCAGCCTGGGACCACGATTCGCTTGCCCACTGCTTGCAGTAGAACGGCATTGCATTCGAAGGTGGCCACGGTCCGGTCGTACTCATGGGTAGGCAGGAACTGCGCAAGGAAGTGGGCGCGGATCAATTCATAGACCTTGCGTTCCTTCTCAGACATTGCTGAAAGGTTTGCAGGTTCAAGCGTGGGGATTATCCCGTGGTGGGGACCAGTGATTTTTTTGTCATTCCATGCCCGGGAACGTTGCTCCGGGTCGATCAGTTGCAGCGTCTTGCCGATGGATGGATCAGTTCGATTCAGAGCATCGAGGACCATCGGCACTTCGTCAAACATGCTCTCCGGCAGGTACCCGCAATCGGTCCTTGGGTAGGTCGTCGCCTTGTGAGTTTCGTAAAGTGACTGTGCTACGTCCAGCGTCTCTTGCACACCCATCCCAAACTTTGCAGAGCACACCTCCTGCAGGGTGCTCAGATCGAACGGGAGCGGAGCTGGATCCTTGCCACGCTTTGTATCAACAGAAACTGTTGAGGCAGCCTGACTACTTTTCAGCGCGGTCAGTGCAGCAGCTGCAGCAGCTTGATCAAGGCAACGGCCTTCCTCATCTACCACGTACTCATCGGCGACCCATTTCGCCAAGAACGATTGTCCTGCCGTCCAGAGCTGAACCTCGACGCTCCAGAACGGTTTGGGTATGAAGTTCGAGATATCCCGGTCGCGGTCGACCACCAGGCGAAGGGTCGGTGTTTGGACACGGCCCACGGAGAGCACACCGGTGTACCCGGCCTGTCGGCCGAGCAGGGTGAATAGCCGCGAAAAATTCATACCGATGAGCCAGTCCGCTCTGGAGCGAGCGAGCGCCGAGAGGTACAACGGGTAGGTTTCTGAGCCTTGCTTGACGGTGTTGAGCGCTTGGCGGATGGATGCTTCATTGAGCGCAGACAGCCATAGCCTCTGAATCGGTCCTCGGTACCCACAATACTCGATCAGTTCGCGCGCGATCATCTCCCCCTCGCGGTCAGCGTCTGTCGCAATGACTAGCTCGGTAGCCTGCTTGAGAAGCTGCTTGACGATCTTGAACTGACTGGAGGTTTTCGGCTTTACGAGCACTTTCCATTCAACAGGCAGGATTGGAAGTGTATCCAGGCTCCAGTTTTTCAGGTGATCGCCATAGGCATCCGGTGGAGCCGTTTCCAGCAAGTGCCCAATTCCCCAGGTCACGGCCACACCATTGCCCTTGATGCAGCCGTCACCTCGTGTCTTGGCCCCGAGTACGGCGGCGATGTCTTTACCCTGGCTGGGCTTCTCGCACAGATACAAACGCATAAGGACTCCGATGAGGTCGTTTTACTCAAAGGAGAAACATTGCCTGCTTGAGAAGTTATGCGCCTTAGAAAACCCTTCATTGATCCCGTGGGGTTGGAAGGTTGGGGTTAATTCCAGACCGAGTTACCTGATGTGCTCAGGGCGGTTGTAAAAAATGCGTGGGCTTGGTAAACGGGTACGAATCACATTCGAGGCTTACTATGACTATCTCAAACCGGCTGCTCGCTGAACTATCCACATGGCCCATCGTGCCAGTCCCGAGTCGTTTCTACCATGGTTGCTGTTTAGGCGATCGGGGGTTGAACGTGCGCGCGAATGTGATAAGGGGAAATAAATGGTTCTCGGTCGACCGTCGCTATGCAGGGGAATATGCCTGGCATTGGAGCCGGCCAGCGAATGCGCAGAGAATGAGGCTTGAATTGGTGCTGACTCATCCTCACTTGGCGGTCTCTCAACCTAGACATATTGGCGGCGAAAAATGGGCGCCATTCCTTGCAGAGTGTTTTCCAGGTGTAAGCGGTTACGATTTAAGTCGCGAGTTTCAAAACAGTCTAGAAACTCACCTTGTTGCATTAGGGAATCCTGACGTCAAATCTTACTACAGCAACGGAGGACGAGAGCTTTGCATTCCCAGAGTTCAGAGATTTGTTAAGGTGGTCAGCGTTATAGGTTTGCCGAATGATAAGGTTGTTTATCAGGCCTCAAACATATAGGTAGTGTTGAGAGTGCATGCTTGGATATGTATGGGGAACTGGTGTTTTGATCAAATAGTTCAGGATCGTTAAGCTATGGATATTTACAGGGTCCTACCATATTTGGGGCGTGCCAAGGAACTATTGAAGGCCTCTGACGAGCACTCCAAGAGGTATGCTGCTCTGGAGTTGCGTTTTGCGTTGGAAAATGTCGTGTACAGACAGATGCGTCAGTACGGGGATGTCTTGCCTGGCAAAGTGCTCAGTATGTGGAAGCCTGATCAGATGCTGAAGGCGCTGATATCATTCGATCCTATCAATGAAAACGGTGGTGAGCTGGCATTTGCTCTGAGAAACGGCGATGAGTTGCCGGCTGACTCAGATTTCAAAGACATAGGTTCTACCAAGGCAATTCCGTGGAAAGAGTTCCGGAAGTATTACAACAAGCTCGGATCCTATCTTCACACCCCCGTAAATCAAGAGGCTGCGCAGAAGGTCAAAAAGATTGCAGAGGAAGACTTTGCGAAAATAATAAATTGCCTGGAGGAAGTTGCCAAGGCAACAGCCGTATTTGCATTTAAAGCTGTGGTGTTCGGTACGTGTCAGTGTGGAAATGTTCTTTATGTTGGTCAACGTGAATTCGATAACGAGGATTTAGTTCTATGCAGTAACAGAAGATGTAATCTGCTTTGGAGCAAATGGACGGAGAGCGATGGGACTCAGCTGCTTGTCAAAGTAGAGACGATCATCTTTGAATGCGCTGATTGTCAGGCAGTGATTCCAGTCCCTCCAGCCCAAATGTGGCAGCCCATCCGCTGCAGCAACTGTTCCAGTCGCTTCAGGGTTGAAGTCAGACTTTCTAAAGTCGAGGAGGAAGACTGACAGCGTGAGATCCTGCGAGGACAGACGAAGCATAAATTTTGGGATCGATCCCCTGCTCCGGAAGCAGCCAATTTATCGCGAAAAACGCACACGGGGCGATTTCGCAGAAAGGGGTGATAAAATAGGTTATCACCAATTATTACCGTTTATCGGTTTCGGCCACACAGGCTGTGTTTGGCGTTGCTTTCGTGACCGAATGCACAGCAAATGATTCAAAACGATCCAACGATGAGAAACTTATGCAGGAACTGACGAAATCCCAGCAGAATGATCAGCGTCGGCTCACATCGGTCGAATTTCAGACGTTGGCCCAAGTTCCGGCCGCGGTCGAGTGGTTTGCCAACTTGGACAATCCTCGAACACGCCGTGCCTACCAAAATGACCTGGAAGACTTCTGTGGTTTTGTCGGATTGGCTTCGGCCGATGAGTTTCGCGTGGTGACCCGATCACATGTTTTGGCCTGGCGCGCCCAGCTCGAGCATCGCGGTTTGGCGGGCGCCACGATCCGGCGCAAGTTGGCAGCACTGGCCAGCCTCTTTGATCACCTCCTGGAGAGCAATGCAATCGCCGGCGGCAATCCCGTGCATGGGGTCAAACGCCCGAGGATTGAAAGCAACGAAGGCAAAACCCCGGCACTGGGCGATCACCAGGCCAAAGCGCTGCTCGAGGCCCCCGATGAAACAACCCTTAAAGGGCTGCGTGATCGGGCGCTATTGGCTGTTCTGCTTTATCACGGGCTGCGCCGCGAAGAAGCGGCGCTGCTGCAGGTGAGCGACATCCAGGATCGCCGCGGGATTCAGCATCTGAAGGTACACGGCAAGGGCGGCAAGGTGCGGTATCTACCGCTGCACCCGGTGGCGGCCGGGCGCATCCATCAGTATCTGGAAGGCTCAGGGCATCATTGGGCGGACAGGAAGGTACCGCTGTTCATACCGTTGCGCGGCAAGCTAACCGGTGCCGGCATCACAGCCAACGGCATCTATATGGTGGTGGCGGCTTACGCGAAGAAAGCCGGGATCCAGGTGGACGGCCTGGGGGTGCATGGACTCAGAGCTACTGCGGCCACCAATGCCCTGGAGCATGAGGCCGATATCGCCAAAGTCCAGGCCTGGTTGGGTCATGCCAATATCAGCACAACCAAGATCTATGATCGCCGGGAGAACCGGCCGGAGGATTCACCGACCTACAAGGTGAAGTATTAGTAGAAGGAGTTCGGGGCTGTGCGGCAGCTCACCCCCGGGCATCGTCAAGAATGTCGTGCAACGCTACCCAGGGATGATGGTCTTCAAAGTCGTTGGCTGGACAGGTTTCGGCGTGTAGGAATGGGGCTTCGCAGTCTTCCAGTGCTTGGCTTTCCATGCAGCCAGTGCATACAGCACGTCCGGCAACGATCGACCATCGACCGTTCCATTCTTCAATACCTCGTTCAGTCTCCACTGTTTCGACTTCTCAACATACGTTTGTTAGATGCTGAAGGTAGCGCTGTGCGGGCCGGTTTGATACGCCCAAAACCATACCCCTGTTTGAGTTGTAAGCCATGCGCACCAACCAATAAAGCGACGCCTGTTGATCGGCTTATTAACGGCAGCTTTCGGCCCAGAGTGTGTAAAAACTCTTTCTTATAGTGCGTGCTACAGCCCATTGCCGGTGGGCGGGGCGATTCCCGACTATTTACCAGGATCAGCGTCGGTAACGCTTCAGAGCACGTATGAAGCGCTCTGGCGCCTTTCTGGGGCAGTAAAAGCCGGGCTTTTACGCCTCCATCGCCTTCAACAAGCCTTCAGTCCCGATGATTTTCATCACCCGCTTCAAGTTATAGGCGAGCACATTCAAGCTCATTTCTGCGCTCACCCCGTTCAGTTTTCGAGTCAGGAAGTGCGTTGCCCCCATCCATTGTTTGATCGTCTGCCCAGCGTGAGAGCTGTTTAGTGAAGTACCTGCCAAGAGTCCGAGGACCCATGCAGGTTTTTCCTGAGCAGTGCTGAGTCAGCCCTACGTCGGCAAATGGACCAATGAGCGCCATCAGGCTTCTCGTCACTGGATTGGTTTCGTTCACTTTCGGGCAGCCGGCGTCTGCCGCTTCGTTCACTGCAGCCAACAGGGCATCAAATTGCGCGTCAGTGATGATGCCCAGGTTATGCACCTGCTTGATGTACCCGACTGTCACCGCTGCATTGTGCTCGGCAATCTCACCACCTAGCCCGCCACGGATCGAACGGATCAGCGAGTCGACGCGCTCGGCCACACGCTCAGGTGTCGCCACTGTTTTGTTGCCTGCGCTTTTAGTCATTTAAAAGGCCATCGGCATTCATGCCGGCGTGATGGGTTTCCCAGTCGTTCAGCGCTTTGACGTTCGCCGCCATCAGCTCGTCGAACTGGGGTTGGTCCAGTAGCCCCAGGTCGTACAGCGAGGCGATGTAGAACCGAGCTTGGGCCGCATTGTATTGGGCAAGCCCGTCAGACAGCGAACCAATTGTGTTAATCATGTCCCACGCGCGCGCCACGGCGTCGGCATTGGTCATTGGCATGATTGGGGGGCCTTTCAGTCCATTGCGGTTAGGAGATGTTAGCCACTACCGGCGCGGTTGCGTCGGTGACTGCCAGCGGGCTGGCTCGGCGTCTGCCTCGGATAAAAGCACGTTAAACTGCGCGGCGCTGATCACCCTGATGCGAAACAGCGTGCGGCAAAGCACATGGATGGCAGCATGTTGATTGGCACAACTGCTTTGGGTCGGTGCTGCGCGCAGGTGGGCAATGTCCTCGCGGACCGCGCACAGGCTCTGTTCGGGCGCCATGCCGAAGGCATATCAAGACTCCGGTATTTAAAGGGCTATGCTGGGAGTGTAGTAAGCGTCCAGCCAACACACCTTCCGAACTCCAGCATTGAGGGTTGCGGTGTTGACGCAGTTGTTGTCAGCAAATGAAATCGAGCGATTCCCTTCTCGGCGGCTTTCGCTTCAATGAGGGAAAGAAGCCGGTGATGCTGCTGATGCTCACTTGACGTGTAAGCCCAGAACATGACCTGTTAACCTAGATGGTTTACTGGTCATTTTTCTGGTTTACACGCTCTCCAGGCTGGGGTGTGGCAAGCCCAGAATCAAGGCGTCGTGATTAGCGAGTAATGCGCAAACAGTGAGCGATAGAATCCAATGAGTACCTCCTCGGCATTGGACTGCTGAAGCTTGTGAGCACCAAAGCGATACACCTCATAACCTACCAGCCTCAGAGCCCTGTCAGCTCCCATCAGCTCAGCGTACAGCCTAGGGGTTGAGCGTCCGTCTAGGTCGGAATAGTGATGGTTGCCATCAATCTCGCATGATCGAGCTGGGTACAAACTGGGCACGAAAGCGATCGCTCGTAGATCTTGGACGGAATGTTTTATACAAGAATATAGGTCAGTCAGCGCGTCGCAGGATGCGAGGGAGACCGCAAGCTCGGAGAGCGCCATCTAAACTCCAGGAGTGAGCGCACGCGACTAGGTTGATCGCGTCAACGCTCTAGGCGCGATTCAAGTGGAAATTTTATTCAAACAAAGCTGGATCGACTTTGTGTCGGCGAGCTTGTTCAAGGTGGCGCCGCATCTGGTCAGCAGCAGCCAAACGGTCGCCACGCTCCAGGCAATCGAGAATCGCTAAGTGCTCTTCTGCTTGGCCTTTACGTGGTGTTCGCGCACTGGCCTGGCGGTACTCGACCAGGCGCCGTAATTGGTCGAGACGGCGGACTGTCTGCTGCAGGAAACGGTTTCCTGAAGAGGCAGCCAAGGTCTCATGGAACTGCGAGTTGGCTTCAAAAAGCTCTTGCGGCGTCATGGTCAGATAACCGCCGTTGGCAATGAATTCCTGCTGCCGACGGCAGGCAGCCAAAGTCTCACGATCAATCTGAAAGGTCGGTGACAGAATCCCTGAAGGCTCGATGGTTGCCCGGAAGGAATAGCTTTCCTCATAAGCCTCAACAGAATCAATCATAGGCAGCAGACGCCACCCCTGACCAGCGCGCTGTTCGACCCAGCCTTCCTGCTGGATACGAGACAATACAGCTCGCAGCGCTGCCCTGGAGACGTCGAACTGACGCATGAATTCGATCTCTGTAAACAGCTCAGGAAGCTGTCGGCTGAGGCGAAGCTCCGCGAATTTGAGGTACAAGGGATCGTCAGTTTTCTCCATGACCTCAGAGGCAAGATCACCGAGATCATCGCTGGCTCGCGCCAGAAAAAAACCCCTGTTGCGGTCGTATGTCAGCATGCCCTTTTCGACCAGATGTCCCATGGCGAATTTGACTGGTGTGCGCGACACATTGAGCGCCGTAGCCAATTGGGACTCGACCAGGTGATGACCAATAGCGAAGCGCTCACGACGTACGTGAGAAACGATGTCACGCGCTATGCGTGCTTGCAGCGGGCTTAGAGGCATTAGGTCGGAAACCACAGAGATCTGAACCGAAGAGCACCCATTCTAGCGCGTCATTTTACACTTCGGCAGAGACCATCTGGCCTCCGCCTCAATTACAACATCCAGAGGGTCTTAGCGAACCTGATAGAGGGGAAATGCCCCAAACAGAAGGCCGCCCACCAGCAGGCCGAGGCTGGCCAAGATAGCCCATTTGAGAGCGAAGCGTTGATGATCTCCAAGATCTACTTTGGCCAAGGCAACTAGCAGGTAGAGTGATGGCACCAGTGGGCTGAGTAGGTGGACGGGTTGACCTACAACCGAAGCCCGCGCGATTTCCAGTGGTGTTATCCCGTATTGGGCTGCAGTCTGTGCGATCACCGGAAGGATGCCAAAGTAAAACGCGTCGTTAGACATGAAGAATGTAAATGGCAGGCTAACGAGGGCGGTGAATACAGCCAGGAACGGGCCGAAGCTTGGTGGGATAACATGCAGCAAGCTTTTCGCCATTGAATCCACCATACCGGTTCCGGAAAGGATCCCGGTAAAAATACCCGCAGCAAAAATGACCGCTGTAACTGCCAATACATTCGTCGCATGAGCGGCAATACGTGTTTTTTGCTGCTCAATGTTGGGGTAGTTGAGCATGATGGCAATGGCGAAGCCGACCATGAACAGGATCTGGATAGGCATTACGCTAATGATCAGGCAAGTGATGAGGCCTAGCGTCAAGATCAAATTCGGCCAAAACATTTTCGGACGACGATTTTCATCACATTGTACTGCTGATCCATTGCCCAGCGACACAGGGCCTTGATGAAGACCGTCCATATCAAGAATGCCAATGCGCGCACGCTCTTTGCGCCCGATGATTACGGCAGTAAAGATGAGGCAGGCGCAACCTAGCAGCATGCCAGGAATCATGGCCAGGAAAATCTCCATTGCATCCACATGCAGCGCTGCTGCTGCGCGAGCGGTTGGCCCACCCCACGGCGAAATATTCATGATACCGCTGGCAATGTTCACCAGACATGTCATGCCCAGCACGCTCATCCCCAGTCGCTGATACAGCGGCAGGAATGCCGCGCAGGCAATCATGTAAGTAGTCGAACTGTCACCATCCAGCGATACCAGCATTGTCAGTACCGCAGTGCCTACCGAAACCTTGAGAGGGTCGCCTTTCACCACTTTCAAGATGAAGCGGACGAGCCCGTCGAAAAGCCCAGCGTCGATCATTATGCCGAAGTAAAGAATTGAGAAGGTCAGCATCACACCGGTTGGAGCAAGTGTTTTGACGCCGTCGAGCATCATGGCGCCGAGGCCTACGTAATGGCCTCCGATCAGCGCGAAAACGATAGGTATCAAGATCAACGCGATGAGCGCAGAAAGGCGCTTCGTCATGATCAAGTACATGAAACAAATAACCATTGAAAAGCCAAGGACTGTTAGCACGGTCGAACTCCCATTTTTCAAATCTATGTGGCTTTGGTCGGCCATGTGGCCTGGATAGCGCAATGGGTCTCAGGTCGAGACCGACTCGATCCAAATGGGAGTGGTGGTGGAGGTGGGGCAAAAGAGCTTGATCATGGCGGGCCTCGATTTTTCTTATCTTTATTTTTTCTACCGTACCTGACTGAGCGCTACGTCGAAGGAGCGAGCATGCGCAGTAGAAATCGTTGGTTGGGTAAGTCCGACACTCAAGCGAGATGGATCGGATGAGTCAACATTGACCTATATCATCACAAAGTGCAATATGCGACTCATAAGAACGTTACCCGTGCTGTTTGTGAGGAATAGTCAATGCCTAAGTCAAAGGGTCAAATCGTTTCCGCCAACGGAATCGAATACCGTGTCAGCGACATCCGTGGGGTCGTGACCGACCTGGGTGGTGATTACGCGAAGCTGCCCTACAGCTTGCGAATCCTTGCCGAGAACGTTTTGCGTGGAGAGGCTGACCCTGAAGCCGCGCTCAAAGTCATCTGCGCCCGCTCTAAAGAATTCGACATTCCTTTCCGTCCAGCTCGCGTCGTTTTGCAGGATCTGCTCGGCACGCCGGCGCTGGTCGACCTCGCGGGTCTGCGTGACGCCGTCGCTGCTCAAGGCGGCAACCCAAGGCTGGTTAACCCTGTTACACCGACCCACCTGGTAGTGGATCACTCGCTCAACGTAGAGCGTTGGGGCGACGCCAGCGCACTCGCCGATAACGAAGCCATTGAGCGTGAGCGCAACGCCGAGCGTTTCCAGTTCCTGGACTGGTGCAACAAGGCATTCAGCAATCTGTCGATCATTCCTTCGGGCAAAGGCATCCTTCACCAGATCAACCTAGAACGCCTGACCACTGTTGTAGGTACTCAGCGCCGTGATGGCGAGCTGTGGGCATTCCCGGATACCTTGGTTGGTACCGACAGCCACACCACCATGATCAACGCTATTGGCGTGCTGGGTTGGGGGGTAGGTGGTATCGAGGCCGAAGCCGCGATGCTGGGTAAATCTCTGATGCTTCGTCTGCCTGAAATCGTCGGTGTACGCCTGGAAGGCACCTTGCCTCAGGGCTACCTGGCAACGGACATCGCTTTGGCTCTGACCGAGCTTCTGCGCAAGGCTGGCGTGATCGGTTCGTTCCTCGAGTTTTTCGGCCCAGGTGTACCTCAGCTGTCGCTGGCCGACCGTGGCACCTTGTCCAACATGGCGCCTGAGTTTGGTGCGACAGCAGCGATGTTCGCGATTGATGATCGCACTCTGCACTACATGCGCATGACTGGTCGCGGTGGTCAGATCTCCGGTCTGACGGAGGCTTATGCGCGATCTCAAGGCTTGTGGCATGACAGCCTTGGTGCCGCCGAGTACAACCGCGTCGTAACGCTGGATCTCAGCTCTGTGGCACGTTCGATTGCGGGGCCGAAGCAACCACATCAACGGATTGTATTGGGTCAAAAAGCTCCGGCTACCCACCTACCAGTTGGCTTGGACAACGGCTCGGTTGTGCTCGCTGCTATCACTAGCTGCACCAACACTTCCAATCCGCGCGGTGTCATCGCTGCCGGCCTGGTTGCTCGAAACGCGCGCAAACGTGGCTTGAAGCGTGCCCCTTGGGTCAAGACGTCCTTTGCACCAGGATCGATGGTTGTTTCTGATTACCTTGAACGTTCCGGGCTCAACGAAGATCTCGACGCATTAGGTTTCAACCTGGTCGGCTATGGCTGCACCACCTGTAACGGTATGTCGGGCCCACTGCTGAGCCCTGAGATTGAAGAAGAGATCCGCACCCGCAAACTAGAAACCGTTGCTGCGACCTCCGGTAACCGTAACTTCGAAGGCCGTGTTCACCCGCTGGCTCGCGAAGTCTTCATCATGTCGCCGCCGCTGATCGTTGCTTACGCCATCGCCGGTACGTACCTGATCGATCCGGAAAAAGACGCGCTGGGCGTGGATGACAACGGTGTGCCTGTATACCTGCACGAGCTGTGGCCAAGCGACGAGGAACTGACCTCTATCGAGGCTGAAAACCTCACCGCCGACCTGTTCGACAAGGCATATGAAGACGTCCCTCGCGAAGCCGGCCTGATTGCCAGCGACCTGCGCGCCGGTGTCAGCGACCAGTACGCATGGCAAGAGAAAAGCACCTACATCCGCAAACCTCCGTACTGGAGCGATGCGGTGACGGCCACTGACACCACTAAAGACCTGAGCAACATGCGCGTCCTCGCCATGCTGTCGGACAACATCACTACCGACCACATTTCTCCATCGGGTGCGATCCTGCCGGAAAGCGATGCTGGCCAATATCTGCAATCGCACGGTATCGCGGTGCCTGACTTCAACTCCTATGGCACACGTCGCGGCAACCACGAGGCTGCGCAGCGCGCCACCTTCGCCAGCCCGCGCCTCAAGAACGAGCTGCTCGAAGATGGTCGTGAAGGCCCATGGACGCTGCTGCTGCCTGAGAAAGAGGTCACCACCATCTTCAAGGCTGCCGAGATCTACGCCGATCGCAAGCAATCCCTGATCGTTGTCGCCGGCAAAGAGTATGGCAGCGGCTCGTCTCGTGACTGGGCGGCTAAAGGCCCACGTCTGCTGGGGGTGCGTGTCGTAGTGGCTGAAAGCTTCGAGCGTATCCACCGTACCAACCTGGCGGGTCTTGGCATTCTCCCGCTGCAGTTCGAGCAGGGTGTCTCGCGCCAAAGCCTGGGTCTGAATGGTCGCGAAACCTTCAGCGTGGAAGGCATCACCGATGACTTCCAGCCGGGCGCCAAGGTCACTCTGGTGATCGAGCGCGAAAACGGCGAAACCGATCGCGTCTCTGTCGTGAGCCGTCTGGATACCTTTGAGGACGTTCGTTACTTCCGCAGCGGTGGTCTGTTGCCGCAGTTGCTGATCGAAAGCATGAAGAACGCATCCGCCAACTGATGCGCCGCTGATTTGTCGTAGGAGATATCAAATGACTCAAAGACGTATTCCAGCCGTTTACATGCGTGGCGGCTCCAGCAAGGGTGTGTTCTTTCTCGACAAGGATCTGCCGCCTGCAGGCCAAGAGCGAGATGCCATCCTGCTCCGCGTGATCGGTAGCCCGGATGTGTACGGCAAGCAGATCGACGGGATGGGTGGTGCGACCTCCAGTACCAGCAAGGTGGTGATCATCGGTAAATCCAGTCGCGAAGATTGTGACGTTGATTACCTGTTCGGGGCTCCGGCCATTGAGACGCCAGTGATCGACTGGTCGGGCAACTGCGGCAACCTGAGCTCGGCTGTCGGCCCATACGCCATCTCTGAAGGTCTTGTAGATGCGCCTCGCGATGGCATCGCCGTCGTCCGTATATGGCAGGCAAATATCCAGAAACGCATCATTGCGCATGTTCCTATGCGTAACGGCGAGGTTCTGGAAGAAGGCGATTTCGTGCTCGACGGTGTGGCTTTCCCCGCAGCTGAAGTAGTGCTGGAGTTTCTCAAACCAGGTGGCTCGGGGGGCAGCATCCTGCCGACGGGTAACGCCATCGACGAACTGGATATTCCAGGCGTTGGCAATATGCCCGTCACGTTATTGAACGCTGGTAATCCTACCATCTTCATTGAAGCTGACAGAGTGGGCCTGAAGGGCACCGAAACTCAGGATCAGGTCAATGGCGATGCCGAACTTTTGGCTCGCTGCGAAACCATCCGTGCTCACTGCACCGTTGCCATGGGGCTGGCCGCTACCGCCGAAGAGGCAACTCGTCTGCGTCCGCACACGCCGAAGCTGTGCTTCGTGGCCAAGCCTCAGGCCTATCAGGCTGCAGGCGGCAAACTCGTTGAGCCTGGTGATATCGATGTGATCGCCCGGATCTTGTCGATGGGCAAGCTGCACCATGCGATTACAGGTACTGGTGCAGTCGCTGTTGCCGTCGCGGCAGCTCTTGATGGAACGCTGGTGAATCGTATCGTTGGTGACATCGGGGATCGTCAAGTTCGTATGGGGCACACCGCCGGCAGCGTCGCGGTGGGCGCAAAAACTGTGCTGGAGGATGGTGCCTGGAGCGTGGACAAGGCTGTGATGAGCCGCAGTGCTCGCCGGCTGATGGAGGGCTTGGTACGGATTCCTGAAGTTCTCTGATCCAGCCCGTGCTCATGTGGGCTTCCGTCCGGCATGAGCACAACCCTGTTCAATAATAAAAACAGCAGAGAACCACACCATGAGTTCATCCGAATTCCCCCGTCACTCGCTGCTCCGCCGTCTGTGGCGGGGGCGTCCAACGGCCAACTAGAGCTCGTGATCTTCGGCATCGTCATCAGCATTCCGATCATCATTTGGGGTAGCAAGCTGGTACTGCATTTAATGGATCTGTACCCAATAGTCATTACGCTGGGAGCGGCACTGCTGGGCTGGATCGCGGGTAGGATGGCAATCACCGACATTAGCGTGCCGGCAGTGCCGACATGGTCTCATTACGCCGCTGGAGCATTAGGTGCGCTCATAATTTTGATTATCGGAAAAATGATTATCCATTGGAAAGAGGCAGGCGCTAGCCAGTCAGAAGCAGAAAGGAGCGAGCGATCGTGAAACTTGAACTTGCCAACGTGTGTAGGGATTTGGCTCCTCACGGGACACTGCGGGTGGCCATTAACCTTGGCAATCCTGTCTTGGCGAAGCGAGATGACCAAACTGGAGTTCTTTCCGGAGTGTCAGTTGCGTTGGCAAAGGCCCTTGCCGATGAGCT
Organism: Pseudomonas sp. PvP028; assembly: GCF_017832255.1. NCBI lineage: Bacteria > Pseudomonadati > Pseudomonadota > Gammaproteobacteria > Pseudomonadales > Pseudomonadaceae > Pseudomonas > Pseudomonas sp. PvP028. The sequence goes on along the minus strand of NZ_JAFIBL010000001.1, from coordinate 5,670,266 downwards.
TGGCATCCAAATTTCGATGGCGACTTACGATGCTGCTGGCAAGGTGTTCGCTGCTTTAGAAGAACAGGCTTGGGATCTTGCATTTCTGGCAATCGAGCCAGTTCGTGCCGAGAAAATCGCGTTCTCGAACCCCTACGTTTGTATCGACGGAACCTATCTCGTGAAGACCGATAGCAAATTCCATCGAGCCTCTGCTCTGGATACAGGCGGAAACCGTATCGCCGTAGGAAAGGGTGCCGCCTACGACTTGTTCCTGTCCCGCACACTCAAGAATGCTAACCTCGTCCGAGCGGAAACCTCGTCTGAAGCTGTCCACACCTTCCTGGAGTTGGGCCTAGATGCAGCCGCTGGTGTTCGCCAACCATTGGAGCGTTTCGCCAAGTCGACCACTGGCGTGAGGGTGCTAATGGATAACTTCACAGAAATCCGTCAGGCACTGGCAGTGCCTAAAGGCCGCGATATTGCGGCGGAATATGTCCAGGACTTCGTTAACCGCCAGTTGCGAAGTGGATTCGTAGCTAAGGCTCTTGGTGACAGTGGCGAGTTCGACGCCCATGTCGCCATGCCCGCTTGAATCCTCAAGAGAAAAAACCAGATCTGCACTGGCTAAATGAGGCGACAACCTCTCTCATGAGCCTATGCCGTTCTTGGACGTCTCTGCTATGGCAGTCTGAATTGGCAATCTCCGCTTCCCGAGGATGAATCTAATTGATCAGATCAACAACTTGGCTGAACCCCGAGACTGAGCCTTCAATGGTCTATAAAGATCTTTTCCCTGTGATGGAGAAAGTGCTTGCGAGCGGCGTTACGCTTCTCGGGGGGGTGCAATATCATAGAGTTGATGGCTACCGTCCCCTGACGCTCGACCTCTACTCCCCGTCGAAGAAAGGGCAGCCTCACCCAAGGCAGTTACCCCTGCTGATCTATATCCACGGAGGAGGTTGGAGGCGTGGTGACAGTCACCGATGCGGTGTTTTCACTGACTTTCCAAGATTATTGGGCGACATTGCGAGCAGGGGTTATGTCGTTGCAGCGGTGAATTACCGACTTAGCTCAGAGGCGAAATGGCCAGCGCAAATTGACGATATTCGAACTGCTGTCAGTTTTCTGCTGAGCCAAGCTGATGCATTCGGTATAGATCCGCAAAGGGTCTACGCTTGGGGCGTGTCAGCAGGAGCTCAGTTAGCTGCCTCGCTGGGCAATCCAACTGAATCCGTAAGTAGTCAAGATCAGCATTGTCCGGTCACGGCAAGCGTTCATGGCGTAGCGGCTTGGTATGGAGTTTTCGACTTCACCACTCTTGGTGATCAAGCGCTACAATTGGGAATTGAAATTCCAGATGATGCGCCGGAGTGGAGGCTTATAGGGGCGGAGTCAGGCCAGGATCGCACTGCTCGTATTCGCTCAGCCAGTCCCGCTTTTCACACCACATCTCGAACATCGCCGATGCTGATTTTAGCCGGGAAAAAGGATCGGAAGGTTCCATATCTTCAAAGCATGCAAATGAAGGACGCGCTGGATCGTGTGGGTGTGCCAAATTTTATATATATATATGAGGAAGTAGGGCACAGCTTCATTTGCGAAGATGAACCTGCGGAGACTAATCGAGTCAATCTATCGGCAATAAATAAGACTATTGATTTTTTCGATGCTCTGGCCTTTTAGTTTCGACTGAGCAGCAGCATTGGTGCCCAACATTAACAGCCAGCGCAGGCGTCGCCTGAGCTGGTGTCACTATTTGCAATGCATGGTCAGCATGCTCAATGATGGCCCAATCAAGAGCGTCAGTGCGATTGATCAATTACTACGCCATTCCTCGGCACCGGGCTTCTAATACGCTGTATGTCAATCAGTCAGACGCTTCTGAGCCTAATGGTGTCGATGTGCGCTGAAGTTGGCAGCCGCAAGCGCATTGATACTTTCGAACTAAATTGGCGTTGATGCCATGACGCAAGGCTACGCTTGCCATAGACACGCCAGGTTGCAGGCATTCTTGGACGACCTGGGCTTTAAAGGGTTTTGGATAGGAAGTTCTTTGGCGCATGGTAATTCTTACAATAAGGGTGATGGTGTCCACGTATTTTTAGGTGGAGAACATCGATCCAAACAGCGCCTGGCGCATTTCTGCTTCGGTTAGTTGGGTAACCATAAAATACTCGACGCTGATTCGCAAAGGGATAAACAAACGTAAAACAGGTATGAAATAGCGCTAAAGCTTGAGTGTAGTCCGAGACTAAAATGGCGGGGCTCAAGACATGCTTGCCGCGCATTTAAAGCGGACTACAGAGCTAAAACGACTTGGCCCACCTGCTGTCCTGCCAACACCTACTCTCCCCTGGCCCATCGATAGATTGGTAAGTGAAGAGGGAAAAGCTTGCGTTGCGCATCCAGCTCTCTCCCAGCAATTAGGCAATGTTCCTTTAGCCGCTCCATTGTTAGTTCATGCTTCTCGGCAACGAGGTGCGCCATGTAAACACCACCACTTACACACACCTCGGTAAAGAGCTGGTGATGGTATGCCACATTACTCGAAGTATCTGGGTAAGCATGGGCGACTGCATCCGACGGCTGCTGATAACCGAAAAGGTTAGCGAAGAACTGGCACAGGTCGTGATGGATACGAGGGCTATGAACTGCGAGTCCGTATGGGCCTGCGCCAATGCCCGACTTAGGCATTCTCAGCTTCCTGCCAGAAGCAAGCTTGTACAGCTTGCGAAGGGCCTGAAGCAACGCATCGCGCTCCGCGTCTTGATCGGTAAAAGGCACATGAGTGTCTTGGACGATAGTCTTGCGTACGGGAATGCCACATGCGTTTGGCTCCGCCAGGACGCAGTTGGTACCGCTGCAGACTTGACCGTCCAAAGTCAGTTCGATGACGAAAACTTGCTCGCGATTGGCGCGGAGTACGTCAACGTTGACTGTTTCATATTCTTCGATCAGGAACCGACTCATTGGCATTCCTTTGCTGTTCTCAGTCGTACGTACGCGGGCGTAATGGTCATGCGACTGGGGATTACTCAACGAGGACTTGGATGCGAGCCAATACATCGTCCATCACGACCTCAGGGACTGTCCCCACTCGCTTGGCGACTCGGGTGTTTATACAAACGTATCTACAGAAACCCGCTATAACGAGCGTTATCACCAATTATTGACGCGTATTGTTATGGTGTACGCTGCTCACTAGCAGCGGCGTTTTGGTGACTGAAATCTTTATCTGTGATCATTTATAGTCCTATCGAGGGATTTACATGCAGGATGTGACGAAAGTCGTCTCAAGCGACTCGAGCAGGCTGACCGCCGTCGAATTTCAGCAATTGGCCGCAGTACCGTCAGCAGTCGAGTGGTTTGCCAACCTCGACAACCCGCGCACACGCCGTGCTTATCAAAATGACCTGACGGATTTCTCTTCCTTTATAGGGCTGGCCAGCGCCGACGACTTTCGCCAGGTCACCCGGTCGCACGTGTTGGCCTGGCGCGCCGCTCTGGAACAACGCGGCCTGGCCGGGGCCACCATCCGGCGCAAACTGGCCGCGCTGGCCAGCCTCTTTGATCACCTCCTGGACAGCAATGCAGTCACGGGCGGTAACCCGGTCCATGGCGTCAAACGACCGAAGATCGAAAGCAACGAAGGCAAGACTCCGGCCTTGGGCGATCACCAGGCCAAGGCCCTGCTTGATGCACCGGATGAAAGCACGCTGAAGGGACTGCGTGATCGGGCCATGCTGGCCGTGCTGCTCTACCACGGCCTGCGCCGCGAAGAAGCCGCGCAGTTGCAGGTCAGCGACATCCAGGAAAGGCGCGGTATCCAGCACCTGAAAATCCATGGCAAGGGCGGCAAAGTGCGCTACTTACCACTGCACCCTGTTGCGGCCGGGCGCATCCACCTGTACCTGGAACGATCAGGGCATCACCTGGACGACAAGAAGGTTCCGCTGTTCATACCGCTGAGAGGCAAACCGACCGACGCCGGGGTTTCGGCCAACGGGATCTATACTGTGGTCGAGGCTTATGCCAAAAAGGCCGGGATTGAGGTAGCCGGTCTGGGCGTGCACGGACTACGTGCGACTGCTGCCACCAATGCCCTCGATCATGAAGCCGACATTGCCAAGGTCCAGGCTTGGCTGGGCCATGCCAACATCAGCACAACCAAGATCTATGATAGACGGGAGAACAGACCCGAGGATTCACCAACCTATAAGGTGAAATATTGACTTTCACCACATGAGCCACACAACGAATTCAGAATCCCGGCCCGGATGTTTTTATGAGAGGAGGCTTTTTACGGCGAGGTTACAGCCGCAGGCGATAAGGCTGCGGCTGTGAGCTGACGGCGACGTTAGCGGCATTCCTCCGGCCAGTACTCGCAGGCGTTGTAGATTTTTCTGCCACTTCCTAATGTGAGGCGCGCTTGTAAAGGAAGTGCTTTGGTACTACCGGTTTGGTTTTTTTCCGCGTCCTTGACGACTGAGTAATTAACGCCTGTAACAGATGCAGGGGGCTTGGCTTCGATCGCGAACGCGGTGCCTTGAAGGCCGATTGTGGCAAAAGTTGTCAAGGCAAGCACTTTCAATGCCGATTTTTTTGTGACGCTGTTCATGGTATTTCCTCTTTAGGCGGAAGACTGAAGCATGAAATACAAATATGTTACGCATGGCGAATGGCGGCTTATATGCCACCTCAATAATCTACAGAGTTTGTGACAGTAGCGGTATGACATAGCTAATGAACAAAGTTTCACTTAGGGAGCTTATTATTAGGCTAGGTACGAAGTGGCTGCGCTCGGTGATGCAGTGTTTAGAACAGGCTGGGTGAACGCTTTCCAGTGCAGCCCCGTAGGGCGATCATTTCCGTTAACTCAGTAGGGGTAGCGTCTACGGGGTATCTCCTGGACCTGGTCTTGCTCATCGGCATTTTTAGTCATTGGATGCCAACGCTTTTCCTGCTCCGGGATCTGGCTGATTAGAAAGCGCGTTCTGCGCCACTCGGCCCAGCAGCGGTAGACGCTGGGAGAGACTGCCAACAGAACAATAAACACTGCTGCGGCAAGGTAAGAGTGCAAGACATCTTCCATGGGATTTTCCTAATCAATTACCGCGCCTGGCGAACGCGTTCGTAGACGACACCCAGCAAAAACTGGCCGTGCAGCGTGTAAGTTGCCGAGACGCTAGAGCGCTCCGCTTCATCCGCAGCGTTCAGGCCACCATTTTTCAGAGCTTTCGCGTCAAGAGCCTTCCAGCGTTCCAAGGCACGCTATGAGCTACATTCAGTCCGACGCGTCTGAATCTAATGGTGTCGATGGAGGTATTTGCCATGCGGGTTTTTTGTCATCCTGACTGTCGAAAATACGCCGCGCCTTGCGGAAATCCTCAACGTTCTCGACAACCCAAGTCCAGATAGGTGACATGCGGATCAACAGTCCCATACCCAGCGGCGTCAGCTCATACTCGACACGTGGCGGAATCTCACCGAACTCCCGCCGAACCACTAGCCCATCCCGCTCCATGGAGCGTAGCGTCTTGGTTAACATCCGCTGAGTCACCCCAGCCATCTGCCTTTTTATTTCGGCATGGCGCATCGTGCCGTAAACCCCCAGGGCATGCAGAATACCTAACGACCAGCGGCTACCTGCGTGAGCAAGCACTTCTCGTCTGACGCCATCATCGTCTTCTCTAAGCGTTCGGCAAATTGTTTCTGCCTGGCTGAGAGCCTCCTGATCGGTCATTTCATTCTCTGGTATCACAGGTGTGCCTTCTTACGAACGTTGCCTAATCGTGCAAGCATTTGTTCATCTTACAGGCAACAGGTCTCAGGAGAAATCATGACCGAAGTGACCCAGCTTTCCCCCCAATCCATTCTCGTTCTAGGCGCCGGTGAGCTTGGGCTGCCGGTTCTGCGCAATCTTGCGCGAGTAGCAAAGCGCGCGCCCGGCTCCACAATCAGCGTCCTGCTCAGGGATTCGACCATCAACACTCAGGTGCCCGAGAAAAAGGTCGAAATCGATGAGCTTCGAGATCTTGGCATCCAGATGGTGGCCGCAGATCTCGTGAATAATTCAATCGATCAGTTGGCTGAAGTGTTCGCACGGTTCGATACCGTAATAGGCTGCGCAGGCATGGTTGCAGGCCGGGAAACCCCGATGAAGCTGGCTACAGCAGCTCTCAAGTCCGGTGTGAAGCGCTACTTTCCTTGGCAGTTTGGTGTCGACTTCGAGGTAATCGGTCGGGGCAGTCCTCAAGATCTGTTCGATGCTCAGCTTGATGTACGCGAATTGCTTCGCGCCCAGGATAAAACTGAATGGGTAATCATCTCGACGGGTATGTTCACCAGCTTTCTATTCGAGCCAGTATTCGAGGTGGTTGACTTCGAAAACGATACCGTGAACGCGCTAGGCAGTCTTGAGACCAGCGTGACGCTCACGACTCCAGAAGACATTGGTGCGTTGACAGCGGAAATTGTTTTCTTCGAACCTCGCTTCCGCGATCAGATTGTGTACCTCTCGGGAGATACAGTGACGTACGGAGAGGTTGCGAGCCTCCTCGAACGTGTACTGGGTCGCCCGTTCAAACGTAACGTGTGGACTGTTCCGTACTTGCTCCAAGAATTGGAGAGAGACCCAACGCATCACATCAAGAAGTACCGCGCTGTGTTCGCCCAGGGCAGAGGCGTGGCCTGGCCTAAAGCAGGCACTTTCAACGCGCAGCAGTCGACTCAAGTCACGACCGCTGAGGAGTGGGCCCGTGCAAATCTGGCAACCTCATCAGCATAAGGGCAGTAGCTGAACGAACGTTCTCGCGCTCGGAGTTGACCTGCTAAAAAGCTCCTCAGTCTGATAATGGGCGCTGATAACCGAAGCTAAGGCGCGGAGAATGGGTCTGGTAATCCAAGACGACCGAATCTTTATCTTATCCGCACCATCTGCCGAGGTCTGAGGCGTCCCACTTCACTATCTATTGAGTTTTCTAAGCGCGAATTCCGAACCACGGTGACTTAACCAAGCGCTTACTAAAGCCTTGCAAATGAGCGTGGTTTTGAGGAGCACGGGGGAGAATGGTGTGGTCAAGGTGTGTCTGCCGGACGCTTACGCCATTTCTGCTGAAATCTGACGTCCCTTGAATCAACGCAGCGGTGAACAGTAAGCGATCTACCAGAAGCGCGACTCCCTCTTTGCTTTTAGGATCGAATTTACACACTCTCCAGAAACCGTACTTGTCACCAAAATCGATGAATACCGGCGTTGTTGTGTGCCAACGGTGAAACAATTTGCTCCTGCCGTACCATCGAAAAAATGCAAATCCATCGGCATCAGGTCGGCTTCGCATGTTGGAAAAATTTACGGAGTCAAACTCACTTTTTGACCCATCGATTACCCACACCATTCGCTGGTAGAAACTCTCACGAGCGTTTACTTCTGCTGGGTCGATAGTGGAACGTTGAAACTCGACAACCACTCCATGCTCGGTGCGGACGTCGGCGATGTGTTTTTCGCCCGTAAGTGCTTCGTATTGGACGACTTCCTGCCAGTCCTCCGGGAACTGATCCTTCCACTGTCGATGCCATTCTGTTTCGGCCTCCCACCAGCGATCACAGGTGCCCAAGGACAGATGAGACCAGTGCCAAATGACATGCTTTCCACATTTGGCAACAACCTCCCCATCGCAGGCGCGGCATACCCCTCGCATTTTGGGCTGTGCCTCAGACTTAACTCCGTTGACGTTCGCATATCGCATTTAGGAATTCCTATAAGACTTCAGCGACTACAAACTGCGTAGCGGTTTCGAACAGCCCCACAACAATCTCTCGATCCTCGCGGGCGAGCTTATAGGCGTCGGCAAAGTGCTCGAACCGCTGCGCAAGCCCCGGACTCTTTGTCCAGCTTCGGGATGTAGCGAGCGGGCTATCCTTAAAGTCCGCTAGAAATTCATCGCTCGCTGGAATGTGGACGACATACCCGAGAAAAGGAGCATCCTGGGGAAGTCTCAATTCCTCACGAACGTCATTCAAATCGCGCCGGACTAGGCCAAGCGACTCGGCGGTTTTACGCTTTGCTTCAGCGGATTGGGCCGAGCGCTCTGCTTGAGTACCACGTTGCTTTGCTTCTCCCATTTGGGGCTACTCCTTCCCTTAAGACTGCGCTTGGGCGCGGGCCTGTTGCTCCAGCTCCATGCAACGCAGACCTGGGCCAATCCGGCACTGCCGACGCTCACGAAAAAGCCCCATGATCCAATGAAAAAAGCTACCGTCATGGTAGCTTCTGTCAGCTAAAACCTATTTCTTTGAGGACTTGCTAGGCTTCAAATCGGGATTATTTCCTTGTGTATCTTTATTGTCACGACGACGCTTATCTACTTCGCCGGTTGATTTAGCAATTGGCTTTGGGCCTGGTTTAATAGCCATAAGACTTCTCCTTAAAATTAAAATCGCTTACCCCTATAGCCCACAATATTGCAGGCTAAAGGAAGGTTCGACCCCGGGAAAATGGATCCAATCAATACTACTGATGCCACTATGCCAGCGCAATCGCAAAAGCATGTCGGATTGTTGCTTGATCCACAGTCAAATAGGGTTTGCTGTGATCAAGGTAAGCATGACCGAGGATGGTCTGTACCGTCTCCACGTCGCCAGTCGCAGCCAGCACCTTTGCCGCCAACGAGCGCCGTCCGCTGTGCGATGAACCTTGCTTTATGCCCGCCTGCCGATAAAGCCTGCTGATTGTCTGTTGGAGCGAATCACAGGCCCGGTACACCTCTGGCCCACTGTCCAGCTGGCGGTGCTTGAACGCCAATTCAAATGCTTGGCCCTTGTGTGTAGTGACCAGTTTTGAACCTGGGCCCAGGCCTCGGTATTCTTCAATGCCGGAAAGGCCCCAGCGGCGGTGCAAGCGGACTGAGATCCAGCCTTCCAGGGCGGCAAGGCATCGTGGATGAGTCAGGTACACATTGCGCGGTCGACAGCCCTTGGTGATTTCTGCGCGTAGGTACACTTCGGGCTTGATAGCCCCGCTGCGATACAGCACATCAGCGACCTCCAGCAAGGCCAATTCGGTGACGCGAACCCCAGTGGTATGTGTGAGCCACAAGAGCATCACGTCGCGCTCTGGTAAACGGCCAGTCACAGATGCTACGCGGATTAAGTGTTTGAATTGTCCAGGGCGAAGGGATGTTGCTCGGCGGATGCATGCAGTCATGGGGCTCTCTGTCAGGATTGGTGACGAATCGCGAGCGATCCTGAGAGAGTTAGCAAGGGGCCTCCTGAATAGCTTACAGGCCCGCGTGCCGAGGTGTTCACGGAAAATGCTACCGCGCCTGCAGCTTGGAGGCAGATGACCGCCAAGGCGATATGTCACCCTTTCCTCATTGGTAGGCGACAGCTGCTCCAGTTGGAACTGCCGCAGGCAGCGTGACTCCCACATAGCCTGAACTTGGTGTGAGCAGGCTACCGGAGGACGCGGTGCCGATAGCCAGCGATCCCCCAGTCAAATTGATCATCTCCGAAACAAGACCGGGAGGAGGGGATCTGAAGAACGCGTAACTTCGTCCAGCATCGATCACTCCATCCACTCCAGGGTAACGAGCGTACCAGGTGGGCAGATCCAACTGGTTATCGGCCACCGGTCCTGACGAACCTTTGTGAGTGTATGCATACTCGGCCAAGGCATTTCTGTAGACGAGGACGTTATGAGCAATCAGGGAGATTTCCACGGTCTGAGAGCTCTGTTCTGCCTGATGTGACTTCTCGTAAACCATTCCGAGCACTGCCGTAATCACCACCATTGCAAGCCAGTAAATGTTCACTCTACTTCCTCGATGACTGCTATGCGCCTGGTCAGAACTGGCAACAGAAAATGGTGGCGTAGTCGTTCTGGCCGACCACGATTCCTGGGGTACTGCTGAATCGTTGGCTGGAGCCGGCCGTGTCCCAACCAACTTTCGTGTAGCCGACTGGGCATGCATAGGTAGTGACGTCGTTTGCGTCGTAGCCGGGGATGGTTTTTGCCGTACAGGTAGGGGCACTGGAGCCATTGACCACCCAGACCTGGTTATCACACGAAAGCGATCGCCCCGTGCTGGTACGTCCAACCATACCGTTTGCAGCACAGGCTGTGCCGGCAGTTGCCACGCCATTAAGCTGCAGGTATTCACCGACGGTCGCGCGACCTTCTGAAGTCACTGTCCCTCCTCGGATGTTCCCGGCTGTGTAGACGTTCTTGTCGCCGTAGACCCGAACCCAGTCCGAGTCACTCATGTACCAGCCACCACCCCATTTTTCGTTGTACCAGCCGTTGTCGCCCTGGGTGCGAAACCAACCGCCTGTGACAGTCTCTCCTGATATTCGGGCAGCAGCGCCCGTGAGGTTGGCCGAGGCATTCACCGACTGTGCGTATACATCACCTGCAGCGACAACGTTGCTCTGGACTGTGACGCTCCCCGACGCACTCACATTGCCCTGGGCTGTAACGGATCCCGACGCACTCACATTCCCAGTGGCGTTGACTGATCCAGCAGTGTCGACATTCCCTCCAACCGTCACTGTTCCAGAGGCGTTCAATGCAGCCACATCGTTGACATTGTTTCCTCCCATACTGAGCGCCGTGTTCATGCGATTGAGTTCAGGCTTTCCTGGGATCGCGTTGCGGTACAGGTAGTCGTTGGCGAGCGTGCCATCCTGGAGGAACAAGGCACTCGCAGTGTGGCCAACGCCTGGGTTGATCCCATAGTTGCTCAGCGCAAGTTGCCAGCCGCCTCGCACTCCTTGGATAACGCCGGTGTTGTTGAACGGGATGAAGCCACCCGGCGCACCCATATTTTCCGCAATCGTCCGGGTACCGATCTCATCGATAGCCTGTCCACCGGTAGTGATCACGATGGATTCGAGCTGGTTGACGTTGACCCTTCGAGCAAGCACCACGAAGCTCTGACCGAATGCATTTGTGTCACTGAAGCTGGCTGGCAGATAGTTGGTGTTGCGTAGCATCTGAGGGGTAATCGTCGCGGGCGTGGTTGTGCCCGCCGATCCATAGACCGTTGCGAAATTGTCCTTCAGGTATTTAGAAGCGGCCTCTGCGATCTGCTGCTGTTGCTGAGCTGCGATTTGATAGTTCTGCGCATCCATCCTGTCGGCCATCATCGAGACGCCTACGGCCGACGCAATGGCGAAAATGATCAGGCCGAAGAGCAGCTCGATCACCACAAAACCATTATTTCTGGTCTGGCCATGCTTGAGAGCATTCATCCCCAGAGGCTCCTGTTCGATTGTTGATCCACATCCTGGCTAATCATTGCGATTTGATTTGATCGGATCTTCTCTCGAATACCAGGGCCGTCAGGTCCAGTCAGTGAAAGGCTCTGGATCTTCAGATGTCGCATTTCGCCTTCACCTTCGAGGGCAAGCGCAGCTACAGCTACCAAGCCCTGTGACAGAATTGATCGGACGTTGCTGATGGCCGGCTCCGCAAGAGTCGCTACTCGCTCGATCGCCTGCGGTACTGTTCCCGCGTGAACTGTGGTGATGATGAACAGGCCATTGATCGCCGCTCGGACTGCCTGAACTGCCGTCGGGGTGTCTCTGATCTCACCGATAAGCATCATGTCCGCGCCAGAACGGAGGCCTCTCATCAAAGCCTCTTCATACCCCCCATTGCGTCTTGAAACCTGCATCTGGATGCAACGACCAGGTCCGTGACGACCGTTCAAATCTGTCTCGGCTGGATCCTCTGCAGCCAATGCGATCCCACCGCACGCAATTAGCCTGGCGATGATCAGCGAAGCCGCGCTTGATGTCTTACCGGTGCCCATTTCGCCGCAAAAAATCACCAGGCCGCGCACATGCTTCGTCAGCAACGATTCGACGAGGTCTTCCGGAAAACCCAACTGGTCGAACTGGCGCACCTGCGCATTTGATTTCCGCACTACGAACACAGCCTTGCCAAAGGCATCAGGTATCTGGGTAACGCGCAGCACAGTTCCCTCTTTGATCAACGAGAACTCAGGATCCTGATGCTCTTCAAAGTGCTTGGAGCATTCTTCCCGTAATAGCTGGGCGCTTTCTCTCCAGCTTTCCGGAGCTTCGACACGTCCGCTCTGGCCGTCCAGGCCTTTTACGTCCGTGAAATCCGACCCCAGATAGAGATCCACAAAGGGCGTGTCGATAATTGGGTTCATGCTCAGTAGGCCGTCCAAGCGACGGTGTTGCTGTCTGTAGTGCAGCCACTAGTAGCCGTAGCAGAACTGACTTCGCCGCTCACAGCCGTGCCGCCATTGATAGAGGTAGTGACCTTCTGACCGCGTCCGATCTTCGTGGCCAGCGTCACACAGGCATCTTGAGGCAAGCCTGCCTCGGTGACGGTGTAAGTCATCCCGTTGGCAACCACAGTGACCTGGCCACTCCAGGCGTTGTAAAGCTTACCGCCGGAGAACGACATATTCGGAAGTCCTCTTATCGAGCTGAGCTGGGCGATCAGATCGGTCCCTGACGCTCCGTAACCGGCACTGCCCTTGAGCTTGCGAGTGTTGGCGATCAGTTGACCGACGTTACCTTGCTCGTTGTTGACGTCCGAACTGCCCATCGCGCTCCAACCGTTGTAGAGGGCATAGCCCATCCCGATCAGGATAACAATGAGAGCGAATAACAATTCAACCGAGATATAACCGGTCTGGTTCGCCCGAGCCGAGTGGGTGGTGTTGTGCATGTGTGTAGTCCTGGGTATGTGGATTGCGGTGTAGTGTTCAGTGCGGCATGCCCTGAGTGGCATTGCCGGTCATGCTGTAGGCCCCGACCATGACCAGAATCATCAACAGGCCGATCAGAACCATGGATACGAGAGACAGTGTCTTTGCGTAACCCTCGACCTGTTTCAGTGATATCTCTAACCAGCGAAGGCTGTAGCGATGCACTGCAGCCGAGAAGCTCTGTGTTGTGGAGAGAACAATCAGGAATTGAATGGCTTCGTGGTCTGGAAACTCATGCCCGGAAAGATCCAAAGCCTCCCCAAAGTTTTTACCCATCCGAACCCCGTAGTGGGCGGCTTCCAGGCGTTCACGCAGCCACGGGTTCGCCCCTCGCTTTAGCGTGTCCAGCGCTCCGAGCGGATCGATGTTTGCTCGCAGCATGACCGCGATATTGAGGAGGAAAGTTGACCCATGCAGCGCTTTGTAGATTGACCAGGGAGGCAGTATCTCCAGCCTCGTGCGCCAAGGCCCCCGGAAATAAGGGAGAGTGACGATACTGGTGACAATGAGGGCCACTACAAGGCACAAAACCAGCGTCCCCCAGTTGGTCACAAAGGTGGCGATCATGTGCAGAACCATCGGTGCGCCGGTCCAAGCTTCGGGGTTGGATGAGCGGCTCATGGCAGGCACCACCCGAGTGGCCACTACGTTCAGCAGGTAGGCCATCAGGCTCCAAACAAAAATCGGGTACAAGGCCGTGGAGAGCACCAGCTTCATCACTTTTTGCCGAGCCTCGATGATCCGCACGCAGTCGCTGAATGCCTGGATCAAGTTCCCTGACTTCTCGCCGGCGCTGATAACGGCGTGTTCCTGATAAGGCACCCAGTTCAGGCAGGCCTGGGCCAGCGTCTTACCACCGTCCACAGCCTTGCCTATGCCATAGCTGGCAAGGGCAATCGGATGCCGAGCTCGACGGCCTCCATCACTGTAGATTGATCCAATACGATCGAGCGCCAGGTCAAGCGGCACCCCGTTCTCCAGCAGGGCGGTCATGCTCTCGTACAGCCGGATACGCTCATTGCCTCCGAACTGTTTTCTGTAAAAGCCATCTACAAGCCCAGACCAGGCATCCATCACCTTACTGAGCATGGACTTCTGCCTCAGGTGCTTCGGCATCCAGCATGTAGCTGTCAAAATCCAATGGACCGACTACGGCCTCTGCCATGCGCGGATCAATCAGCCCCGCATTGATCTTGATGAGCGTGTGGGCAACTTTTGTGATACCCCCCATGTGCTTGACCCAATACTGACGCGCAGGGCTTGGGCCATTCTTTCGGATCTCCTCCATGAACCGGTGGGTCGGGAGAACAATCTCGGCGACAGCGACCCTGCCGTTCACCCCGTCGCGGCATAGAGAGCAACCCGGCCCGGTCAGATAGACCTGATCCAGCACGGTCATCTTTTCAAGCCGCTCGACCAGTTGCGGATCCAAGGTACCGATCTGGCTGCGCGCAGGCACGCGACACTTCTTGCACAGCGTTGGCAGCAGTGACTGGTTGATAAGGCCGACAATGAGTGTTGGGTCGGTGACCAGGCTTGTATCAGCCCCCATGTCGATCAGACGAGGAATTGCTGCTACAGCGTTGTTGGTGTGCAGAGTCGATAAAACGAGGTGGCCGGTCATCCCCCCGCGTAGTGCTCCCTGGGCTGATTCAAGGTCTCGAATCTCCCCATACATCAGTATGTCGGGGTCGAGTCGCACGGAGTTTGTAATGGATTCTCCCCATGACTCATTGCTGCCAAGAGGGGACTGATTTGCACGCATCGGATATTCGGGCGGGTCCTCAACGGTCAGGATATGTTTTGTGCCTTTGCACTCTTCAGCCAGAAGGTTGATCTGCACCTGGAGCGACTTCGATTTCCCTGATCCGGTCGGACCGGTCAATATGATCACGCCGTAAGGAAGACTTCTCAGCCGCTTGAACAGCAAATTCTGTTCTGGCAGAAATCCCAGATCGTCGACGGACTGTTTCTCCTGATCGTCATAAATCAGTCGCAGCACCATCAAAGGCCCTTCGACCAGGGGGCGTGTAGCTACACGGGCCCCTGACAGTCCCAATTGATCGAGGAAGGTGCGAGCCATGCGCGCATCTTGTTTCAGTTCCGGTTGATAGTAGCCCTCAGATTTGACGTCACACATTGAGTTGAAAAGTGAAGAACAGAGCTCGTTTCCTACGGCGCTCTGGATCTGCCCGTACTCCCGCAAGAGACCGTCCTCACGGAACTTGATGTAGGTGATTTCGTGGCCAACGATGAAGTGAACGTCGGAAGCACGTCGTGCATGGGCCGCGCCGATGATACGAATGACCTCTTGTTGACGCTGGGTACTGTCTATAGATCCGGCGAAAGCTTTACCCGCATTCTGATACAGAGACTTGATGTCGCTGAGCGTGCTGCTGATGGTCTGAAACGGCACGCCGGCTCGGTCCAGGCGGTCCATAAATGCCATCACATAAGGGTCGTGCATGTGCTGAGACGACACGAGCAATTCTGCTTCTTCAGCCTCTGAGGCAGGTGCTAACAAGGCAACGAGCTGACGCAACTCGCTGGTGATGTCCCCCCACCGATGTCCCTCCGCAGTCAGGACGGTTCCGACCACGTCAGATTGCATGGCGATGGTGATCGGTTGCACGACTGCGGTCGGCCGGGCGACCTGGCGTGCCAACGGATCAGCCTCAATGTCTGGCTCAATTCGTACCGCGCCGCTCATCGCTGAAACTCCTGCGACACGCTGGACAGCGGACTCATAGCCGAGGGCTGCCCCGGAGCTACAGGCTTGAGTGTCTGCAGTGACATTTGGGGCGCGTCAACCGAGCCACTTGGTGCCCGTGTCGAGAAACCTAATGGATATCGGCGTCCGTCATGGCCTAGTACCACGCTGTCGAGTGACACGCTGATTACCTTGAACCCTCCTGGCAGCTCAGCATTACCAACAGATGCATCGACCTCGAAACCACTTCCGTACAGCAACGTTGTATACAGAGCGTTATTCATCCTGAACACGGTCTTGACCACCGGCAACTGCGGTGTGCTGTTGCTGGCCGGGGCGGGCGTCGTGTAAGCGTTCTGCGTAGTCTGAACCGGCACAGACGTGGTTGTTTTGGCTCCGTTTACGATGTCTTCCTTGGCACGAGCCCGCGCCGCCTGTGCTGTGAAGAGCAGGGTTTCACTCTGCACCTGGGACAACTCACCAATGTTGATCCGGCTCAGGTCGGTGGGAGATGGGTCGGCAGCGACGGCCATGTTGCCGGCAGCCACGCAGGACAATAGAAACGTCAGCAGAATGGAGGCGCGAGGGTTAATGCACATAGAGGTCACCTATGACGTTCCAGGTTAATTTGCCGTCTTGAAAGTCGGTTTTGATTTCACGCAGGCGCATGCCCGTGCTTTCCACGCCTTGAAGAACAGTCGCTGGCGGTAACAGGCTCGTGTAGCGGATCTCGAAGTGTCGATAATCCGGAGGCGGTGGTGGTGGAGGGGCTGGCTGGCCAGGCAAAGCTGGTGGCTGGACAACCGTCACAGGTACTTCCGTGATCTTGGGCTGGACGTTCTGGGCTTGCAGCCATGAAGTGATGCTGTCCAAGGCCTGCGTTGCCGGGTTCAGAACGTCATCACCCGCCAGCGGCAGCTCGAAGGTGAGCTTCACCGCGGCCATATTGCCTTCGTCGTAGAACGCGGGCGTATCAGCAAAGTAGCCCGCCGTAGCGGCGCTGAAAGCGAGCGTGGTGCTGTTGCCGGTCCGGTTGTAGTTGGCCGACATCAGCGTTCCGTCGCATTTAGCTGAGACGAACAGCCATCCTTCGATTGCCGGTGGTAACTGGTCAATTGCGCCGTTACAGCCTCTAAGAAATACTGGGACAGAAGGCTGTTTTACCCACGGATGTACAAGCGCCTCGATCACAACTGGGGAGTTTGTTCGCTGGTTCAGGGCATCCAATTCGGCTTGCCTTGCAGCTTCTGCCGCTTGCTGCGCCTGACGAGCAAGTTGCAGCTTATGTTCATTCCACTGGTGCCACCCAATCAGGCCGGCCACGACCAAGGCACCAATCACCCCGGCTTTCAGCAGTTCCTGTCTGGACAGGCCGAATGCCAGCGGTGTCAGTTTGTATTCGCGCTTGAGATTTGATGGCTGCAACAATGCTTCAGGGTCGAATTGTTCGCCACCGCGACCAAACTCCGGCGGGAGAAAAATCTTGTCGAAGCTCATGGAGCGGCTCAGCTGCTGAGCCACTTTCTTTTTTATTTCCTCACTGCTACCTACCAGGTCAGCGCCCGGGATGACCGCGCCTCGGTACACTGCGACCAAGGCGTATCTGTCCTCGGTGTTTTCGATCTTCCAGGCAGCCAGCCACGATGCGCCCAGCTGCCCAGCGAGTGCGGCTGCAAGTGAGTACATGCCTTTGACTGCACCGTCATTCTGCGAAACGAATCCAGCCTGAATCACAGACTCGGTATGCCTGATGGCAACGATGTCCATTTGTTGGGTGCGACCGAACTGGCGTGCTTCTTTCATGTAGCCGGTAAGGCTGCCCAACGGGTGCCACAGCAGGCCTGTCACGAAAGATCGACCGTGATAAGTCAGAATCTGAACTTTGCCGTCACTGGGCATTTGAGCGCGCGGCGCGCGTCTTCGTAACAGGGAGAACAGGTTCGCCATGTCAGTTGGTCACAATCGGGGTGATCAACACCACCAGAACGCTTTTTGACGAGGTGCGTTTACGCCCACCTCCAAGACCGAAGAATCCGGGTGAGCCTGTGCCGATCTTGTCCGTGTTGTCGCTGAGCTCCTCAAAGCCCGACAGGATCAATGTCTGGCCGCTGCGTAGTTTCACCTTCGGTGACAAACTTTTCGCATCGTAGTTGGGGATCTGAACGCTGGAGCCGTTGCTAGTGAATGGCTCGAATGTAGGTTTGGAGCTCATATTGATCGACACCATGAGCAGCATCTCATCGTCGTCCATCAGGCGCGGTTGCAGCGTCATGTTGAAACCGGAGGTGATCGTGCCAGGAGTAATTGCTGTGCTGGAGCCTACTGATGCCGTGGTGTTGGTCTGAACCGATGGAATGTAGCCTTGAACGTTGCCGATCTGCAGCGGAGCAGGCTGCAGGTTCAATGTGGTTACAGACGGTGAGCGAACATTCGAGATCCGGGCCTGTTCTGCGATTGCCTGGATGATCGCGTTGGAACCTGCCCAGGCGGAGTTGGCTGTATCGACAATGCCGACAGAGCCAGAGATTGCGCTGGAGCTGATGCCTGGCACAGTATTCGAGAGAGACAGGCCCCACTTTGTGCTCAGCGAGTTGTAGACGGCCGCCCAGTTCAAAGCCAGCTGATCGGTGTCGGTCAGCGTCGCCTCAAACACCTTCACATTGAACAGCACTTGTTGGGTGATCGCGTGGTTGGTCTTGGCCAGATAGGTCTCAACTTTCGAAAGCACGTCGGGCCGGTCAGTCACGGTCAACGTCCCGGTCGACGGTGACAGATACATGCGACCAGGCGGCGAGGTACTCAGCATTGCCCTCACGTTGCTCTGGATGTCAGTCAGGATCGATGTGTTGAGAGTGACTGTAGTGCTTTGGTTGCTGCCCGAGTCACCCGAAACGCCTGAGGAACTGCTACCTGACGATGATCCGCTCGACGAACCACTTCCCGAACCTGAGGAGGTGGTCATACCGGATCTGACGGTGCTTTTGATTTCCTGCACGTCTCCAAATGCGTAGACGTCAAACACCTTGGTGTCGAAATAGCTGACCTGCACTGACCGTGAGGTGGGATTGAATCGATAGGTGAGTCCCAGCCGCGCGGTGACCTCATCCAGCAGACCCGAGGCTTTCCCTGTGAAGCGCAACCCACTGACGAGGTTCGGTGTCAGCATGGATGCGAAGTCAGAACTTCTCCCCTGAGAGGGCTGCGCCAGGTTGCAGCTGCCTGTAATGCCAGCAGGCAGCAACCCAGCGAGACTGTCAGGGTTTGGGGCCGTGCTGATTGGAGGCGCATTGTTGCCCGGGGCGGGTGCATTAGCGTTCAGCAGACCTGGATTCAGGGCATCGGGCGAGACCAGTACAGGGATCTCGCACTGTCTGGAAATGTACTGGGCAATTTCAGCAATTCCGACACTGCCAGCAGGCCGATATGCGACCTCACAGTCATACTTGGAGGGGATGCCTCGTCTCGCAACAACTGGCTGCGTTGAAACCCAAGGTTTGTCGCTGAATATCACTGTGTCCCGACGTTCCTGTTGCTGCTTGTTACGCTGTATAGCCGCGTAACGGCCGGCAGAATCGGCGGTAGCCTCTGCCCGTGCAGCAGCTTCATCCACCCGTTGGACTGAGCAGGCTGATGCCGATAGAACAGCGAGACTCAGAGCGGTCTGACGCATGAAGGGCATGCTCATTTTTTCCTCTCCGATACGTGCAGAACCTGCTGACCATTGCCCTCATTACCGTCCACCACAAAGGACCGTTTGGCGTTGTCGTACAGTGGGAATATCTGCCTGACCGCCGAACTGAAGGAGCCTGTAAAACTCAGCGGTGCTTCGATGGGGTAGTCCAGTTCCTCCGGTACCCAGATAACCTGCCAGCCGGCCCGCTTGGCCCAGTCTTCAACCGATTGACGCAAGGTACTGCCCACAGGTGCATTCCACGTTTGCTGTGGCGCAGCGGTTGCTACGGGTTTCGCTGCTGGTTCAGGCTTCATAGGAGCCTGGCTGGTCGAAGCGATGCTCTTGGTGACGGTGGTCTGAGATATGGCCTTCGCCGGAGCCGCGCTCACAGGAGTCGGCTTTTGCTGTGTAGGGGTGCCTTCCTTGGCTGGGGTGCTGATGGATGCAGCTGGTTGCGCTTTTGCCTGCGTGACGACCGTGGTTTGCGGTTGCCCTGCAGGCGATGTGTCCTTGCTGAATGGGGTTCCGGTTGCCGGGGCAGTTACAACGGTAACGGCAGGGGAGGTGCTGGCTACCGAGGTTGATCCAGTGCTGGCCGGTTGCGCAGGTTGAGCCAGTGCCACGGGCTTAGACGTCTCCGGCAGTTGGTAACCTGGCCGCAGTACAAAACACACACCGCGCGTTACTTCGTTGACCTTGACCTGCCATGCCGGACCGGCCAGTACCTGCAGAGTGTTGCGCAGGCTCATTGGCCCTAGCTTGTACTGGGCAGCAGGAAGAGGGCGTGTGAACAAGATGTTTACGTGACCGGTGCTCGGTGGGCACAAGGTGTAGCCTGAGCGGCTGACCACGTACTGCATCGCATCCTGGACGGACGGGTGCATATTGGCCGGAATGCTGACATCGATGATCTGGGCCATCAGGTCCCGCTGTTCGGCCTCTGGAGCGGTATTCACCAGGGCGTATCGACCGTAGCGGACCATCGGCTCCTGACCGGACTTTGCGCCACTTGAATACAGGTCTGGCGACAGCAGTTCAGGATTCTGACTGCTGTCGAAAGCTGGTCCAACCGGTTTGTCCGCAACAGCCGTGCATCCGGCGAACAGCGCGAGTATGGAAAGTGTGGAAAGCTGCCTGATCATGTGTGCCTTGACCCCATTTCTTGATGGTGGCCAAGGTGCCAGCGCTCAGGTTGCAAAGCACTGCTAAACCCTTAACGGATCGATTCAGGTTATTGGGGAGGGACGCATTACGCAAAGGAGGGCAGTAGCGGCCACCCTCCAGGAAAATTGATCAGTCGATCAACTCTTTCAGCTTTTCATCAATGTGATCATAAAAGTCTTCGCGCTTGCGAGGATTTGCAACGAGCTTGCATGCAGAGTGAAGAATATCGATTGCATCCTGCTCAGTTATAGCCTTTGCATCAACGGACTCCTTGAGCTTGGTTTTATACACGGTTTTGAGCTCGTTATAATCGCCGTGCTGTCCGCAAGAAACCAGCTTCCCGTCGTTCGTTCCGTTTGGAACTTCATCTTTGTAGGAGTACAGCGCGTTAACTTCGGCAATAGTTGTAGGCTTGGCCATCGTCGTTCCTTGAGAGTACATCCGCCTGGATATTCAGGCCTCAGCAACATAGCTCAAATGCATGGCAACCCGCCACAGTGAATCAGAGGATCTCGGCAAGAGCCTTTTTGCTCGACTCCTCCGCTTCCGGATCGATCAGATCGCTGGCCAGGGCACGCTTGTCCATGAGCATCTGCCACAGCTGCTGGTCGATGGTGTCCTCAGCTAGAGGGATTTTGACGACAACCATGCGCAACTGCCCGTTGCGATAGGCTCGATCCTCAGCTTGGTCCTGCAGCCCCGGTGTCCATGGAAGCCCCAGAAAAAAGACATAGTTCGCAGCAGTCAGGTTGTAACCTGTTCCGGCGGCCGACCTGGTCCCGATGAACACCCTGCAGTCCGGGTCCTGCTGGAAAGCATCAATCGCCTTCTGGCGCTTCTTGGGCGAGTCACTTCCCACCAACGTCACGCACCCGACGCCCAACTTTAGGCAGTGCTCGCGCAACGTGGCGACGGATTCCTGGTACTCGCAGAAGAGGATCACCTTGTCGTCGACGTCCAGCTCGGCCATCAGATCCGCAAGGATCCGTACCTTCACGCGCTCGAGCAGCTGACGCAGTGCGCCCAGCCTTGCGAATCGGTGCTGGTCGCTGCGCATGATCTGATTGTACTCGTCACGTTCTGTCTGGCTGAGTATCACCGGCACAGTCTGCCGCTGCTTCCCCTTCAGGTTGGGCAGCACATCCTTGCGGCGACGAAGCATCCAGTCGGATATTTCATCTCTAAGCGTCTTGCGAAACTCAGGACTGCCGGCGAATCGCTCGCAGAACTCATTGAGGGGCAGTTGTCCGATTGGATGGCCTGAAAGCCTGAGGAGTGTGTGCAGCTCGGCTTCGCGATTGAGCACAGGCGTGCCCGTCAACAAGTAGCGGTTTTGTACCTGAGCCGCGATGTCGAAGCCGTGGCGTGTCCATGCAGCAGTGGGTTCCTTGAGTCGGTGAGCCTCGTCAATGACCATCACCGCGAAACGATTCGCGTGCATGACAAAATCACCCAGCCTCTCGTAGTTCACGATGATCCAGCCAGCGTTCGCATCAAAAGTTTGCATTGCGATTTGAGCCTGAGGAAACACCATCAGGATCTCACGCTGCCAGTTGATGATCAGGCTGTTGAGCACAATCACCAGAACCGGTTTAC
Organism: Pseudomonas sp. PvP028; assembly: GCF_017832255.1. NCBI lineage: Bacteria > Pseudomonadati > Pseudomonadota > Gammaproteobacteria > Pseudomonadales > Pseudomonadaceae > Pseudomonas > Pseudomonas sp. PvP028. The sequence continues at coordinate 5,648,395 of NZ_JAFIBL010000001.1, read as the reverse complement.
CTTGCGCGCGTATGCCAGCGGCGATCACAGCCTGGCGAGTTTTGCCCAGTCCCATGTCGTCGGCCAAAAGCGCGCTCGTGCGCTGCAGCAGGTGCTTGATTCCTGCTGGCTGATGATCCATCAGCGAGAATCCTTCCAGCGCCTTATCGATATCGGCACTGGTCAACTCGGTGTTTCTGATGGATGGGACAGATGCCAGGTAGATACCTGAATCTGAAACTTCCTCTTCGCTTTTGGTCGACTCCGGAGAGTGGCCACCCAGACTGATACTGGTGACCTCATTCACCGCCTTGACCGACCCGTCAGCGAGCAACTCCTGCAGCGTGTCCAGAATTTCGAACTGATCTTCGTCCAATCCCAGTTCCAGAATCAGGTTACTGCGAACCAATTCTGGTGTGCCCTGCACTCGCCAGGCTTTGCCCGCCGAGAGGAACACCCCACGCATGCGCTTGGCGATCGCTACAGCACCAGGATGAAAATCTCCCGACAGGATCACACCGCCTTCCGCCAGCGGCGCGAGCCTGAACTTCATCCCCCAGGTGAATGCGTCACGGTGCACGTCGGACTGGGCAGAGGTAATCCTGTCTCTGAATGCTTGCCAGCTTTCGATGTGTTTGCCATCTGCGAGCTCTGCCAGCTCCCGATAGAGCACATCGAGGTCATCGAGTAGCTTGTCTTTGGGCACACGCCAAAACTGGTTCAGTGGGTGATCAGACCTGCGTATGAAAAAGCCCCTCCGGCGAAGCAAAAGCTTGTTTGCACCCTGTAGGTAACTGAGGGACAGCCCGAAGTCGTAGCCATCGAAAATGGCTTTGCGAAGTAATACCGGACGCTTGTTCATCAATTGGGCCGATGCCATCTTCAGAGCCCCTTGTCCAACAAACTGTTAGCCCAGCCCACGATCTCTTCCCCAAAGCGGATGTTGAACATCGATTTTTCATCAGCGTAACGCGCCATCTTCATCGCCATATTTGGCCATTCCAGGAGCACGGGCATACGACCGCTTCTGACTGCGGCCATGAATAACTCAAAAGCGTTCATCACTGCCGAGTGAGCATCTGGGGTTTTGTTTTCGTGTTCTCTAATCTGAGCGATATGCAAATGCTGAGGTGTAAAATCGCCAGTCACTCGCTCATTGCGGCCTGTTCTGAGTGTGAGCTCGACCGATGCCAGCGGCAGCCCTTCAGATCGGATGGATAAGAGTCGGCAGTTGCCCGAATATGCACGGAAGTCGTATGTGTCGATGCAGTGACCCAGAGAGCGATGCTCCTGGTCTAAGTCTGCTGGGCAGCGTAATTCGACGATCTGCAAACCGGTCGTACTGCAGGCGATTGGGTCACTGCCCAGCAGCAGCCCCGGCCACCTTGTGAAACAGTCAGATGGCTCAGGCGGGAAATCCCGCTCCAGCCCCGCTCTGATGTCTGCGAGAGCTCCATGGAATGCATCGACCACATTTGATATTTGGCGGAAGTTCAAACCGCTTACAAACGCGTACAGGCGCCGCTTGGTGTTACGAGCCTCGCAACTACCAGCCCGTTCTAGGTTGTCGAACAGCTCTCTTAAATCAACAAGTTTGGCCGCCATGCCGGACCAGGCAGGGTCTGCCCAGTCAGTAGGGCAGCCCACCAAAAGATTGTTCATATCACGCAAGGGGCGGAGTAAATCCCATGGAATCGCTGATCTGAACGCATAGAAAAAACGCCATTCTGCTTTGGTTCTCGGGCGACGATTGCCTAGCACAGAGCCCGCGATCAGATGCTCCCAGCCTGCCTCAAGGCCCTCGGAATTCAAACGACTGAGCGCGCTGCCGGTATCGTAGACCCGCTGGTGGCCTAGGAAACGGATCGAGGACGTCGGTACCGAGAACAGCCATGCCAGAACCCTGTTAAGCGGCAAGCCAGTGTCGACTGCCCTTCCCACGAACCCGGCCCCGTCCATGATGGTTTCACCCTCCCAGGAGCAGCAAAACTCCTGAAGTTCGAACCATGGGCATTCCACCAGCAGTCCACCTGCAATCATGGGCCACGGCATCCCAACCCCAACGATCAACACCGGCACCAACACCGGTTGTGCTTTCAAGGCCTGTAGTCGACGTGTGCGATCGCCTTGAGCGAGCCAGTTGTAAAGTTTGGCGGAAGGGCACTGCACGGAACGCACTGCATGCAACAGCTCTTGGTCGAGGCTCTGACAAAACCTCTTCACTGCCGCGCCGATACAGGTGATGTAAAAGCGGCCGCGTGGCGCGTAAAAACGTTTGTTCCGGCCCTCTGAACTAAGCGCGCCCATATTGAATTTCACCAGCGGTCTTATACTAAGTTCCGCTTCATCCCGAGCCAGGTCCCGTGCTGGTTTGCAGAATGATGTCAGAAGTGCATTCGCACTATCATGAGTAATCAATTCATGAGCCAGCTTCAAAGCTTGGCTCGGAGTTGGTGCGTGGCCGGGGACTTTTCTCGTCTCATCAAATCGCACAGCTGAAATCAGCTGGCCATCGAAGTATTGCAGCTGCCTGCCGATCCGCGCCACCGTTGGACGTGCAACCGAGCCATCGTTATGGAGAGCAACGCACCAGCATCGAGTTGAGGAAGTGTGAGTCAGGTAGTGCAGTATGAACTCGTCACGTGCTTCCGCCGGTACGTTGAAATGATCAGCCCAAGTGTTGGCAACAGCACGATGACGTTCTGGGAATTTCGCAATATCGAGAAGAGTTTGGACGAAAGTTGTTTCGCAAATAGGCTCGGCGGTCATGAATCAATGAGCTCAAAGTGACTTGAGGCAGCACTGTCCTAGACCTGATCTTCGCTCGCCATGCGTAACCGTAAACGTGGGGGAGTGGGTTAATCGCCCTGAGTCAAAACTTGAAGCTTTGCTGTTGCTCCTGGGCAAACCCCTTTAGCCACGATGCGCGCATGGCTGGATGCCGGTAGGGGCATTCGTGGAGAGGGATGCTCTTACGCGCTGCTTCAGCCCCGGCGAGCATCACGGCATGGTGTGGGTTGTTGAATCGACGCCGATCCGAAGTCTCGTGCGTCGCTATAGGGGCTGTTCTCACAACTGAGGAATCCCGTGGTGTAGATCGGATACATCCAAGACTTCACGAACGAGGCGTTTTTTTCAATCTTCGAGGTATTCAGCTGTCGCCAGCTCCTTAGCTGCCCGCCGGGCTTCTTGGACATCCAGGTCGTTCATGCGTGCTTCAAATAGCTCATTGAGCGTGATTTCATCCTCTAGTGATGTTCCGGTCAACTCCCCTCCATTTCTGATAACCGCCTCAGTCAATTCAGTAGTCAGGGCGGTCCTTAACGCGGTGTCGTTTGGCATGCGGATGACATAGGTTACGAAGTTGTTGATGTCACTCATTGGATTCGACCTGTAAGAGGATAGTCGTAAAGTGGGCTTCCCGATCCGCTGATTCATTTCACCAGTAGATCCACGAGGAGGGCGTTTTTTGCTCCATCGGGTGAACAATTTAGAAGTACCTGCCTGCTGATGGAGAACAACGTTGATCAGTGTCGTTTCCACCAGCAGCTTCACGCAGAGGGCGCGATTTTTCGCACAGATTTCCTACACAGGAATATCGTCGTCGAAATGCGGAGCTGCATCATTTTGAGTTGAACTCCGGTCGGTATTCTGTTGCTCGCTTTGCGGCTGGTTGTATGACTGGGAAGGTGCCAATTGCACCGCTTCAACCCGGTGGGGAAGGATTGCGACCCGCGATGCCTGCACTTTCAACGCGGAGAACTCCTTACCCTCCTTGGTCCAGTTATCAATGAGCGCTCGCCCTTGGATCATGACCCGCATGCCCTTTTGGAACAAGTTGGCATAGTGTTCCGCATCGCGGTGCCAATATTCTACGTTGGCCCAGAAACCGCCTCTGTCCTCAAAGCCTGATCCATCAGCTTTCGGAATTGAATTGTCAAAGTAAACGTTCAGCCGCAGCAAGCGGCGCGGATCTTTGTTGCCGTTGGCGAACTCCTTAAATTCTGGAGCAGAGCCAAGGTTACCTTCCCAGTCTACTGATGTGCCCATGTTAGGACTCCTTCTGCGTGTGCGGTGAAATGCCGCTGGATTGTGAGATCTGTTGCAGCCGTCCTGAGTAAACGGCATCTGCCTGGGCCATCTTTTCGGCACATTCGGCGGCCTGCCGGCCGATGGTATGGACCAGACTGATTTGCATATTCAAAGCGACGCGTTGCTGTTCCATGGAGTGCAGATCCTGGAGCAGTGATTCGGGTGTTCTGGGATCGGCCAGCAAGCTGGACCAAACATTGACGCCCATCTGCCGCGTTCCCATTTCCTGCCAGCGGAGAAAAACTGTGCCAGCGCTTGTTCTTTGCCGGACCATCCGAACAGGCAGAAGAGTGAAGGGATGTCTGTTGGCCTGGGCAAGCACTTGATCCTCGGCCAGCGCGTTCAGATCACCTTCAAGGGACCGGCATAACTCTGCCAACTGGAGCATCCCCCCCTTACCTTTAAAAGGTTTTAAAAGGCCTTTTAGGAAGGGCGCATGTTGCAGTGCTAAGAAGGCATCCTGTTGCAGGGGTTGGAAGGCACCCTGTTGCAGGCTCTGGCGCTCTTGATTCTGGTGCGCGGGGTTGGCCGTCACGTTAGTCACTCTGCGGACTCAGGTTCAGGCTTGTCAGGGTGCGGCTGGCCCAGCGTGATGGTCTCCTCGAAGCCGTCGTCATCACCGTCTTCACTGACCGCGGCATTTGATGCCGAAGAGGGGGACGGCGCGAAGCTTGATTTGCGAGTTCCTTCCAAAATGTCTTGGGGGATTTCACCAAACGATGCGTACATCTCACGAGCCTGCTCGGAACGTGCGTTCTTGGCCGCAAAATCATCTCGGCTTGCTCCCGAGAACTTCCAGCGCTGACTCAAACCGAAAAGACGACGCAGGATTGCAGCCCCCTCATCGAGCCACTGGCCTTTGGCGTTGTTGTCTATAAGGCCGACGTGGCTGGCCAGAAGAATGCGCCGCACCAGCTCGTCGTAGGCAGTGAGCAAAAAGACCGCTTTGAACGCCAGCGGCGTGGACAGGAACAGCGGCAGTGTCACCGGCTGCACGGATAGGTTTTGACCTATTGAAAGCATCGGCGGCAGTGAGGCCATAACTTCGTCCAGCCTGGCGTCGATATCTTTCATTTCCTGTTCAGAGGCTTCGATCTTTTCTTCTATAAGGATCAGAAACCAGTCTGAATAAGGATCGTCCTGTTCACAGCCACGCTTGATGCGGTTGAGGATGTTGGCAAAGCCGCTCAGGCCGATCATGCCAGGCTTGCCTTCGGTACGTTGACGCCCAAACCAGAGGCGCGAGGCATGGTGGGTGTGCAGGGTCAGGTTGACGCTGCTTCGCAATGAACCGAGGTTGAGCTGAAAGTTGTCAGCCATGCTGAGCGCTTCCTTTATAAGAAATGATTGATAGGGCGAGGCAAGACTGCCTGCTGGTACAACTCAGGGTCAGTAACAAACCGTTTCTTGATCGGAATGGTTTTTTGGCGGAGACCCTGATTTTCGTGGGCTTGCGTGTTGAATGACTCAGAGCGGTGCTGGAAGTGATTCCCGGGGAATCACCGTGGTCGGTACTCAAAGTGATTCCAGTGGAATCACCCTGATCGGCGCAGAAAGTGATTCCAGTGGAATCACCTGGTCCGGCGCTCGCAGTGACTTCCGTGGAATCACCGTGGTCGGTGTTGGAAGTGATGCCAGTGGCATCACCTAGACTGGTGCTGGAAGTGATTCCAGTGGAATCACCTGGTCCGGCGCTCGAAGTGACTTCCGTGGAATCACCGTGGTCGTTACTCAAAGTGATTCCAGTGGAATCACCCTGGTCGGTGTTGGAAGTGACGCCAGAGGCATCTAAGTGCTTGCCTGGATGGCAGCATTCAGCTGATCTGTTCAACCCTGTGATCTCGGTCGAATTATCCGCTTGATGTCCATCATTGAGCTGCGCCCGGCAGCCAGTGAAGACTCGTCACGATCTTGCGGCGAGACTTTTTTGACGGGAGGCGGGGGAGTTGGCTTTGGTTGATCAGGCGCGTTGCTGAGATGTTTCGGCTGGGGGGAATGCGCCTGTGGGTTTTGAGCTGACGCTCTAGGAGCCTGCCACTGGGCGTTGAATTCCCCACTCAGGGCTTTCTGCATGCAGCTCAACAGATAACCGAATGGGTTCTTCACGGAACCGCTATTGCAACGATGGCGCCATTGATCAAGCAACGGTTCTCGCAGTGTCGGCTCGACGCTCTGCAATGCGGTCATCGCCCTGAAGCGTTGATCCTCAGTAAACCTTTCAAACCCTGGAGGTAGATCGACTGGAGCGCTCACAGCCTCGCGCGGTACAGAGCTTTTACATACAGATGTATTTGTATTCGTATACGTACTATATGAGTTCGGAATCCGAACTGTGCCGTATGATGCTGATTTTAGACTGAGTTCGGATTCCGAACTCGGTCTCTCGATATTCGCTTTCTCGCTGATTTTACTGAGTTCGGAATCCGAACTCAGTACTGAGGGCCCGCTTTCTTGCTGAGTTCGGATTCCGAACTCAGGCTGGTTTTCTTCGCGATCCACGGCATTCGGTGCATCATGCCAACCCTGACTACGCCATCTACCCTCAATAACATCAAGCCGCGTGGGCAGCACACCTGTCGATTGATTAGGGTCGGCTGCGAATTCTTTGAATGCCAAATCTGCCACGGTCCTGACAGCTTTATTTGCATGCTCGAGGGAATGGCCTACAAGCAACAGGTAGTCGCGATCAAGCTCCATAGCCTCAACACACCCGACCGGTTCGTCATGCAGGATGTAGACGTTTCCCTGCATTCGACCGCTCAGAGAGTCTCTTACTCGCCGTCCAAGACTAAGCCAGCGCGTCAAGCGAAGCACTGTCAGAGCCTTCGCCACAGTTTCTCTGGATGCGAATTTTCCTGGGACTGAGCCAAGGTAGGGACGAAGTTGTTCATAAGTCGGAAAGGCTGTGATGCCATCTGCGTTAATAAGCAGTCTGAAGACTTGCCAAGCATTGCGCTCAAGCGGTGAAAGTCGATCATCAAGCAGAAGGCTTCGCGGCACCGTCTCATGTGGATTTCCACTGAAAACGATACCGTCGAGTGTGTCCTCAGTATCTGAGCCAGCAACCGACTTTCTATTATCTGAGCCAGAGCTCTGCTGTTGGGCCAGCTTTAATTGCTGGAGCAGCAGATGATTTTGTAGAGCCCCGGCAGCGGCATTAATGGCTCCCCCCAGAGAAGGGCGCCGGTTCATCCTTATCACATCCGGTCGCCTTCTACCTTGCCCACGGGCTTGTTCGCCTGGCTTTGACCCGGCCGGCTCCGATTAGCGTTTGCTTTCGACTGTTGCCGCGACTCCCCAAGCATTACGAGGCTTGCCGATTTACGCTTCTTGCCAGTCGGGTATAGGTCCTGAGCCAGCCATCCTTGAATCTTGTTCCAGACGAGGCCCAGGGTGATCTGATCCGGAGGCACGATGTGGGGCTCTTCAGGAGGGATGTTTACCTCCTCCGTCAGCATCATCGCGATATCAAGTAATGCGACACCATCCGTATGATCCACGTTGTACTCTTCCATCAGCTGCACAAACCTATGCCACAGAGGTGCGTCATCGGGAATGTCTCTGAATCGTCCAGGGCGTCCAGGAACACCTACCAATACCCGTTGCAAAGACACTTCTTGAGGGGACATGCCGAAGAACTCCTGCAGCATTGGAGTAGTCGCCCCTAAGCGAAGCGCGCGCTGCACGATTCTGTTTTCCTGATCGGTGCGCTCCTTGTTCGCTAGCAGACGCTTCACCATGTCCGGATCAACTGCCACCCGGCACCAGATAACTGCAGAGTTAAGCAACACACTTTGTGATGAGGGATGCTGGAGCAGTGCCAGAATTTCTGGGTCCAGTCCCATATCAAGGCAACGCCTCACTTCACCATTGCGCAAGTGATGCAGAATTTGCGCGACCATGGCTTCGTTGAGGGGGTTATGTTTTTTCGACATGACCAAACTCCTGTCTCACAACGTCGGAAAAAAACCTCATGGGGTCTGAACCACGCTGACGCTTCCCATTTCCAGCTCCACCAGCCGTCGGCCGAGGCGAATGAGTCGGAAAAGCTTCACGATGCAGGTATCGTCCAAGCGTCCCTGGAGAATTGCTTCACGGTCTTCGTATCTCGGGCTACCTAACAGCAACTGGGCCAGCGCGGCGGTGAACTGAAACTCGGACACATCCAGTGGTTGCTCGGGGGACTCTTTGATCAAGGCAATTGCGTATACGCCACTAATCGACTGGAGAAGGGTCAGTACGTTATTGGCCAGATCGCTGAGGTCTACATCTTCAGGAGGGTCTTGGCAGAGGAAGCCCAAACCACCTGGTACATCAATCACGCTGTCTGGATTGATGCCTGACAGGTGGGCGATTTCCCGGGCGAGCTGAGCGATTACCGGCCGCAATTCATCCGGCTGATCGAGGATACGTTCGATGTACCAGACGTCAGAGATAGGATGTAACCCACCCGCTTGGACTGGTATCGAAATCAGTGCATTTGTCTTGAAGTCGGGCAGATTTTCCCCATCGAGGGCTGCCAACTGCCGCTTTACATCCTGCACACGTTCAGTGGTGGATATCGGGCTAACGATATGCCCGGCAAGCCTTGCTGCGCGCTCCTCCTCGGTGAGTTCAGGAGCCTGAGGCGGCGGCTTGTCAGCTTCGTTTTTTGAGGACTTCGGTGAGACGTCCTGTTTGCCCTTGGTTTTGTCAGCCTCAGATGGGGGAGCCTGAATGCCTGGTTCCTGTTGCTGATCGATACCCGGAACGTCACCCTGAGGCGGAAGACCTTCAGGTCGAGGCTGTTGAGCTGGCGTCAAACTCACTGGCGTGTCGATCACAGATGAACGCCGTGCTTGGTTCTGATTTTCACTCAGTGTGAGCAGGAGCTGCTCGTAAGATAGCCCCGTTCCCGACTGCATGTGACTGATCAGCTCATCCTGAACCCGCTCGTATACAAACTCGCTTGCATCTCCATCGAACAGCGAAAGTACGTCCTGGAACAAACCTTCGAAGTCAGGGATGTGTTCTTTCCCCTCTGTATGCGTGAGCCAGGTCTGGCCAGCAGCCTTGCGTAGCGAAAGGAGACGCTCGATCTGAGGTTTTCCTAACCCTGAATAAAGCGCACTGGGTATTACTGGAAGAAGGCAGCGAACCGTATCCTGCATCTTGCTGATATGTGACTGGGAAACCGGATAGCCGTCGGCACTTAGCCTTCGAACCAGCTCCCTTTGAGATATGGACTCACCGGCTTCTTTCTCATAAATGGCACGAGCATTTTCTATGCCCACCGCCCTTTCGATGAACATCAGAGAACCGCGAAGATCGTTTTCCGAAAGGTGACCTGTGAGAGCGATAATCTCCCCACGTGCTGAGTCCCAGGGCCGAAACAGAACATTGTGCCGATAGAAACGGTCTTCACCGGTTTCGCTGTACAGCTCCCGAAGAATCTGCAGACGTGTATTGCCGCCGTTGTTGATGGTGAATTTAATTTCGCCAGGTCGACGCGTCACTGTAGGGCGGTGATCCAATCCGCGCTGCCTGATGGAGTTTTTGATCTCCTTGTACTTCGCATTGGTTACGGTGCGAGGGTTTTGCTCGAAGGCTTTCATCTCGTCCAGGGTAAGAACCATGGGCGTATCTACAATCGGGTCCGGCAGCTGATCAACCGTCGGGCCAGAACGACTGAATGAGCCTTGTAACAACTTGCCCGAGATTTCATCTGCAGTCAGTTTGCCAGCCATGATTATTGGCCCGCCTCAGGAAGTTGGATGACGTTGCTGGTGGGTGTTCCGCCTTTGAGCAGCACATCGATCACAGCCGTAAGCCTCGCAATCTCCTGCTCGTGACGGAGCGTCGCTTCAATACGGCTTATGATTTCTGAGTTCATCGAGCGATGGTTTGCTTTTGCAGCCCCACGGACCCGGCCCCTCATTCCGGTAGGTAGGCGGATGACGAATTTCTCGTCTTTGTCGTCCTCACGAATATTCACAGCTTCGTTATTCAGCATGGCGATCTCCAATCTGGCTTTGGTTTTGTGCGCGGCGCAATTGAGCGCGAGCATTGAGGCCGGCCCTGTGGTCGCTGGGTGTGAAAGAAGTGAAGATGGGTGAACACCCACCTTTGGTGAGCTTGATATGTCCACCATGAGTGCGATGCACTGCCCATCCCTGTGAGATGGCGAAGTCAGCCAAGTCCTGCAGGGACTTTTTCCTGCCTCGAAGAGAGGTAGATGTATTGCTCATGACCGCGCCCTCGCTTTTGTAAAAGCAGCAGAGCGGAAGGGGATCTGATAGCGACGAGCTATGGCTTCACAACGCTTCCGCGTTTGATTGAGCGTCGCAGCGGCGGACGCCAGTGATGCCCCTGCTGTGCAGTGGGCTTTCAGCAGTCGCGCCAGCTCTGTGTCGGTCAGATCGTTTGTTTTTTTCCGCCCACGAGCGCTGGTATCCGCCTTCAACTGTGCAGTTTTTTCAGCGTTGATAATGAATGAGCTGTCATTCGAGCGCTGGCTCGCTTCAACCTGGTTGATAGCGCCCCCACGACTTAAGTAATCAGTCATCGCTTTCTCGATATCGCTCCGGAGGCGCTCTTTTTCCCGGTCCGACTGGACCGGCAGATCTTCTTCAGTGGTGTGATATAGCTGCATGTCACTGGCCTCCCGATCCGCCGAGCTTGTCACCCGACTGGATCTCTAGGATTTCAACCTCGTGGTCGACAAAGGTGTCAGTGAGTTTTTTCATGAAGGCTTTTCTGGAAGTACCTGGGTTCATGCGGAACACGACGGTGTACTCCTTGCTGTCTGGTGCCTTACTGGAGGCCACAACGCTCCACTGTGGGTGCACCAGCTCCAGTTCTACGACTTCACCGCTATGGCACGAAGGGCACTCGGGCGCACGTTTTCCTGCTGGCATGACCGCGGTGAAAGGGTGGTGGTGGCCGCACGTGCGGCACTCATGAGTTATGCAAAGAGGTTTATTGCGCGCGCTCATGATCGAGCTCCTTGCCATGCGGCGGCCGAGAGGTTTTCGAAACGAGTGTGTTGGGGGATGAAGGCCGTTCGGACGGTGCCTAGCGCGCCGTTTCGATGCTTGCTGAGAATGAGCTCGGCGATCCCTTTTTGCTCGCTGTCGGGGTTGTAAACTTCGTCCCGATACACGAACAGAATCAGGTCAGCGTCTTGCTCAAGCGCGCCCGACTCACGGAGGTCTGCATTGATAGGTCGCTTGTTCGGACGCCGCTCAAGTTCTCGGTTGAGCTGAGAGAGCGCCACGACAGGACAGTCGAACTCTTTGGCCAAAGCCTTTAGCGATCGAGATATCTCACTGATTTCATTGGTCCGATTTTCTTTGCCTGGACATTTCATCATTTGCAGATAATCGATCAATATCAGGACTGGCTTTCCGAAACGCCGTGCGCCTCTGCGAGCCCGCGCACGGATTGCCGAGGGAGTGAGGTCAGCTTGATCATCAATTACAAGGCGATCGCCATACGAGTTGATCTTTTGCACTGCCATCGCGAGCTTCGGCCAGTCCTCATCCTCCAACTGCCCACGTATCAACTTCTCCAGGTTCAGGTGCCCCAGGATCGAGATGAGCCTGTAAATGATCGCCTCAGCCGGCATCTCGAGGCTGTAGACCTGAACAGTGGCCTGAGTATCTTTTTGAAGCGCAGCGTCTACCAAGTTGAGCGCCAGGCTGGTTTTGCCCATGGAGGGTCTGGCCGCAATGATGATCAGATCGGCTGGTTGTAGTCCGCCCGTCAATTCATCAAGATCGGAAAGCCCTGTGGGCAATCCAACGACCGACCCCCCAGCGTTGAAGCGAAGATCGATCTTGTCGACCACCTGCATAAGCATCTGGTTGACGTCCACAAAGTCGGAAGTCTGCCGTCCTTGCCCCAAAGCAAAAAGTTGCTGCTCGATGACGTCCTGAACCTCAGACGCATTCGCTTGAGGATCTGAAGCCTCCCGGGTACATGCATAGCCGTGTGAAATAATCCGGCGTAGATGAGCTCGGTTACTCACTGTTTCTGCATAAGCCTTGATATTGGCTACAGAAGGCGTGTTTTTGGCGAGCTCACTGAGATAAGCCAAGCCCCCAGCAGCATCTATTGCTGTAATGGAGTCGGAAACCGTGACCACGTCAAATGGGCTATTCGATTCAGCCAGCCCAGCAATGCTCTGGAATATCAGACGGTGCTCGGCCCGGTAGAAATCATCGGCTTTGATACGGTCTGCGATCAGATCCCAGGACTCGTTATCAAGCATCAGTCCGCCAAGCACAGCTTGTTCGGCTTCCACGGAGTGGGGAGGTGACATATGAGAAATGTCCATCAAGCCCTCCCGATTCTTGCCGGGGACTGGGAGTGCTGATCGACGCCTCTGTGCAACGCTGCTCTAGAGCCTTGCGTCCATCCCTGATGTTGAGATTTCAGGTCGTGGCCCTTAACAGAGGTAGGCTCAAGCTCTTTTTCGACTACGGTGGGGTGGTGCAGGCTGAGGTAAGCGCTTATCGCTTGCTGAGCTTCAGCATTTTGTCGACCGGCGAATTTGTAAACGTTGGTGGCCACAGCATTGATCCATGCTTCGGCAAAAATCCGTCCACGTCGTCTTTTGGTGGTTGGATTGCAGCGTTTGAGCTGCGAAACGTGCTGACGACGCGCCGAAACAAGCTGCAGATGAAGCGCGGAATAGGCATAGCACGCCAGATCGGGCGATACACCTAACCCGACGAACTTGAAATGCCAGTCTCCAGGCCGTGAGGGGAAAGCAAAACAATCGCAGTCGAAAGCGCTCGCGCACGTGCCTGCCAGGCTGTGCAGCCAACTCGCTGGCGCTCGCTTTGTGCCGGCAGATACTGACGCCTCACGTGCGAGGTGGGCGTCCACCTCAAGCTCTTCGAACTGGTACTGCTCCATAAGCTTGCGGCCTTGCCGCAGGGCTGTCTCAGCCTCATTAGGAGAGGCACCCGCAGAACGTGCCAGTGCGAAGCATTTGATGACTTTGTCGATTATCCGTTGGCGGTCAATGCTCATGGCCGTACCTCCGGTACTGCCTCAACTGCCAGAGCCTCTTTCCAGAGTCTGAGGGTTTCATGTTCTTCAGCTGTGAGCGCAGCTTTAGCATTCGCATCACGGACTTTTGACTGCAGAGCGGCTAGCCGATCCTCGACCTCAGATCCATCGTCGTAAGAGATGTCATTAGTCAGTGCCTCAACGAGCCGGATACGAAGCGAGCCTAGGCAACTGAGTCGGTAAGCGGTCAGGCTTCCCCAACCTATCAGTCTGCTGAACGGCGTCAGTAAGGTGCTTCGGATCTCGCTATTAAGCTCGACTGCGGAGTAGAAACTGTCATATGCGCCGATGCGGTTGAATAACAGCGCCGTTTTCAGGAGCTCAAGTTTCTGGTCCAGGCTCTCAGTGGGCAGGGGATATGTGGCCGCAATCAGTAGTTTCGCTCTTGCGTTCCGAGCCTCCTGCCGACGTTTAACCGCTTTCTCGTCGCGTACACGTTTTTCCTTGGCATGCTCGACATGAGAGTTCACTGATTCAAGGAGCTGCGCGGCCTGTGAGAGCAGTTCACGCTGTTCCACGCTCAAGTAATCACCCAGTCGACTAATCAAGCCGCGGCCCATCTTATGGCCGGAGCTTAAATTGCGGAGCTCACGTGACGTGTTCGTAAGCTTGGTCTGAGCGGCGCGCAGTCGTGATGAGTTGTACTGCTCGTTGAGCTTTTGCATCAACTGAGGAGTAATGCCGGAAGCTTCCGTGAGATTTGTCTTTGCCATCTCATTGACCCCCTTTTACCAGGGCCTCTACGGCGGATTCAGTCACCACCTCGAAACGGTCGGTCCACTGCGGAAAAAGCTCAACCACAAGCTCTCGAATGACCTGAAGCGCGCTCGGCGCGCGTCGATTGGAAGGTTTTTTGTATTCGAGCCGATGTGCCGACATGCCTGCTGTAGATCCCTCGCGGAAAATTACTGAAGCAGGAACTGTGCTGTTGAGGACATCGACTTCCATGTTGTCCGCGAAGGTCTTTCTGATGGCGTCATGAATCCCGCGAGCGTCGACGGTCTGGTCGAGGCAGTTGACTACAACCTTGATTGGAGGGACGTGCAGGCCAAGCCTCGAGTAAGGACGCAGTCCATCAAGCATTTGCAACGTCCCACGGTTAAACTCGCGGGCGCTGAGCATGTTTGGTGGCAACGGGGATACAGCAAGATCTGACGCTAAAACCACCATCTCCAACATGACGCTTCGTGCGCCCTGGGTGTCAATGAGAATCAGGTCGAATTGACCCTCGAAAGCTTTCAGCAGAGAAGCCAATCGCAGACGACCATCCGCAGCCTGAAGCAGGAGGCTAATCAACTGGTTGTTGGGGTCGTTCGACAAGATCAAGGACAGGTTCGGGATGCTTGTCCTCGATATGATTCGCTCTGGATCAGTCAGGTTATGTGCGATGAGGTCGAATATGCCGCCGCTGACTTCCTGTGCCATTGGGTAATAGGAGGACAGTGAAGGCTGTACAGGGTCCATGTCGATGAGGAGGACCCTCAAGCCGGCGTCGGCGCAGAAGCCGCCGATGTTTGCAGCCAAAGTGGTTTTACCGACACCACCTTTGGTGGACAAAAGCGAGGTTATGTACATGATTTAAAGCCTCTAATGGGGACATTAGAGACTGCGGTTTGGGATACTGAACGATCTCAAGCGGGGTCCTGCCTCAGCGCTACGACCAATTGGCTTTTAACCAATTGGTCGTAGGTTCGAATCCCACACGACCCACCATTTCGAAAATCTGGAAGGCCCATGAAAATGCGGATTTCCAGGTTTTTTTTTGCGTTGCGGATTGTCATGTTCGGATAGCTACTCTGGGCTTCCGTCATGGGGTTGATGCAGCGATCTGTGAAGCAGTTGGCAGGTCTTTCGAAGAAGACCGTTCAAATGTCGCGCACCCAGACACGCAGTCACCTATCGCGACACATGCGCCGGCAAGCGGTGATGTCAACTGCCATTTCTGATCCGTCCGATATCAAACTCAATGCCCGAGCTTTGGTGTCGTGGGCGCTGATAGTCTTGCCAAAGCCAACGGCGAGCGTGCCAAACGACAGCAGCGTTCCTTACGTCTTTTTAAAATGAGTGCGCCAGCGATGGCAATAATGCAAACGGTTTGTTTGATAATAAAGTTAATTGTCGCTGCCTCTCTGTGTAACTCATAATTATCATGAGCTGTGGCTTTCAGCATTGAGATGCATGTGCCGAGACGAATTTTATTCGTCCGTTCGTCGACATGCCTCAAAAAAATTATAGAAAATGAAAAGTGTGACGACATAATGGCTTATAGCCATGGACCGGCCTTTCATCTTTAATTCGAGATCCTCGGTTATGAACAGGTTTATCCTGCCTCGGCACCTCTTTGTCCAGAAAACACATACAGTTCGAGTATTTACTCAAGTACTTCAATGGCCCTCCGGATGACGCCCCAGTGAGTTCAGATCTGTGACGTGACCTTTTTACCGAGCGTGTCGAGGGTTTCAGCAGATTCACATTATCAATTCATCCTGATGCGTATCGGACTCTATGTTCCGCTACCTGTCCGGCGGACTTTTGTTTTCAAGAAAATCAATGAGTAAAGATATATGTCCAGCGCAACATCTGGTGTGTTAAGTAATATGACGGTTCGGGCGAAGCTATTGGTGGGTTTCGGATTGTTGATTTTAATGATTTTGTTAATGGCTTACACGGGAAAGGACGCCACCGATACATTGAAGCGTCGAGCTGATTTGTCTGGAGACATTGCTCAGTTCAGTTCAATCGCACGAGACATGCGTATCGAGCGTTTGGTGTATTTTTTAAAGGCGGATGATGCACAGGCTTCAAAATGGCTGGAGGCACTCGAGCGAACGGAGCGCCAGTTGGTGAGTATCTCGCCACGTTTCAAAACAGCCAATAACATCGCGCTGCTCAAAGAAGCCCAAACGACGATGCAGCTTTACCGTGGGTTCTATACTCGATCAGTCGAGGCTACTCAAGAGCGTGAGCAACTGCGGACCCTTGCCGGCGCTTCGGGCGAAACGATTAACGGTTTGTTGCTGAAGATCGCAGACGCTGCCAACGACGAGAGCGGGAATGCAGCGGATCGTCAGAAACTGCCGGCACTGTTTATCTCGGTCCAGAAGATGCGTACCGCGTTTCGCTCTTATACGGCATCCCCGAGTAAAAGCGGGGAAGACACTGTTCGTCAGGCGATAGCGCAGGTCGTGGCCAGTATCGATACGCTCAAAAATACCCGTTTGCCCAGTGCTGACGTTCAAGCGTTGGCGGCAGGAATGGCCACCTATAGCGGGCAACTGGAAACATTAGTCGCCGCTCAAGCCAAAGTTGATGAGGCTCAAGGCGGTATCACAGCGTCGATCGCTACCATTCTTGGCATTACGGACAAGATGACCGCTATCCAGAACGAGCTTCGTGCCTCCGATGCAGAGAAAGCACAGGAGAAGATTTTGCTCTGGCTGGCCCTCTCTGCCCTGTTGGGTGTTCTTGCTGCCTGGTTGATCACCCGATCAATTGTTCATCCTCTCAAAGAGACTGTTGAAATCGTTGAAGTCGTTGCAGAGGGAGACTTTACGTACAGAACAGAAGTGACTCGAAACGATGAACTTGGCGCGTTGCAGGGCAGCATGTTGCGCATGACGTCCGGGCTTCGAAGCTTGATTGGGGAAATGAAAGACGGAATCGTGCAGGTGGCAAGCGCGGCAGAGCAGCTTTCAGCCGTAACGGAGCAGACCAGTGCGGGCGTGAACGCGCAGAAACTGGAGACTGAGCAGATTGCCACTGCGATGCAGCAGATGACAGCCACTACTCATGAGGTATCTCGTAATGCAGCTCAAGCCGTAAATACTGCGCAAATCGCCAGTCAGCTGGCCCAAAAAGGTGGGCAAGTCGTTGACAGGACTCGTACCCAGATAGAGACCCTGGCGCGTGAGATGAACATGACCAGGACGGCGATGGCGGCGCTTAGAGGGAATACTCAGAGCATCGGTGGCGTACTGGATGTGATAAAGACGGTGGCTGATCAGACGAACCTTCTGGCGTTGAACGCGGCCATTGAAGCTGCGCGTGCCGGGGAGGCAGGACGTGGTTTCGCTGTCGTCGCGGACGAGGTAAGAGGCCTGGCCGTGCGCACCCGCACGTCGACAGACGAGATCGCGCTGCTTATAAACGAACTGCAAACCAGTACCGATCATATGGGCCAGGTTCTAGAGCAAAATCTGGCACTGACGGACAGCAGTGTCGAACTGTCCACGCAAGCCAGTGAGGTGCTGCAGAGTATTACCGCATCTGTTCATGAGATTGAGGTGATGAACGAACAGATCGCCGTTGCCACTGAGCAGCAAACTAACGTTGGTGAAGAAATAGGCAGGGGCGTCACAAATGTCAGGGACATTTCAGACCAAACGGCTGCCGCCAGTGAAGAGACAGCGACATCAAGCGTTGAATTGGCCAGAGTCAGCGCCAGGCTGCAGGAGATGACCAACCGATTTAAAGTCTAGCTTGAAGGTCTGGCCCAATGCGGTTGTGGTTTGGGTCAGGCCTCAACAAGGCCAGATCGAGTTCATACCGCGTTGCGACACTCAACCGCCATGCATGGGCTTCCAGTACGGCTGAAAAGAGCGGCCGCACAAGAGAATTGGCCATCTACAAAGACGAGTACCTATCGAGTCATCCGGGCGACGGGGGGGAGGTGGGACTGATCTGAAGCAAGCGTTCCAAGCGCTGGAAAACTTATTGAATGTTGCTCTCAAGGGGTGATCTATAGGGGCGGCGTTTTTGAATGTTGCGAGGCTGTATTCATTGTCGTAGTGGGTGGTCACGGTGCCGCCATTCCGGGTGCCAATTGGGTTCACCACCCCATCAAAAGATTCAGGAAAAGTGGAAATGGAAAAAGAGGCTTTTTTGCAACTGCTTGCTGCCGAAGGGTTCGGCACCGTTGTTGAAGTTGAGCGCGAAGCGTTTGGTACGCTCGATTCGCACGCCCATAACTTCGAGGCTATGGCGCTGGTTTTGTACGGTAGTCTGGTCATCCGTAAATCCGATGGCGATTTCACCTACAACTCAGGAGATATTTTTCACCTGGAATGTAACCAACCCCATTCGGAAGTGTTTGGTGAGCATGGCGTACGGTACCTGGTGGGAAGAAAGTGACGAAGCTGGCATTTCAGCCTGGATTCAAGTGATGTCAGACGTACAGGAAAGACCATGTTCGAACATCTCGACCTCAACGCGCTGATCGCCGCCTACGGGTATTGGGTGATTTTCCTGGGCTGTTTGCTGGAAGGCGAAACAGTGTTGATCCTTGGCGGTATGGCGGCGCACCAAGGTGCTCTGCAGTTGCTGCAAGTGATCGGCTTGGCCACGTTGGGCGGTATGCTCGGCGATCAGTTGCTATTCTGGACCGGACGTTATTCCGGGGAGCGTCTGCTGCCCAAGCTCAAGCGTCACCAATCTGCCATTAAGCGGGTCGAGGGTCTTATCCAGCGTTACCCCACGACCTCGGTATTCGCTGTTCGCTTTCTCTACGGCATGCGCCTGGTGGGGCCTATGGTGATAGGTGCAAGTCGCCTGTCGCCTTGGCGTTTCGCGCTGATCAATGTGCTGAGCGCGGCAGTCTGGGCGACCCTGTTCGTCTGCGCCGGCTATTGGGCTGGAGAAGCGTTACAGCATTTATTCGGCGACCTGAAGCCCTATCGACTGCCGATCTTCCTCGCGGTGGTAGCACTGGTGACTGTTGCGGCGTTGGTGCGGTATCTGCGCCGCCGATCCAGGGCGACGCATGATTGAGGTGGTGGAGTCGGTGTAACAGCAAGACATCCTTCAGTGACGGACAGAGGCTTGCCTGCATTGGAACCGCGGTCTGCGTCGGGTCCACCAAGGGGGGTTAGCCATGAGACCCGCCATGAACCCGATTCGTAATTCTCCGTCTTTCATCCCGCCCGCTCATTCGACAGCAACTCAAGCGCCATCGTCTGGCACTGCGCTGCATTCTGCAGTGGTCAGTCGCGATAGCAAGGCCGTAGCGCGCCTGCGCAATGAGGGCGCGCGCGCCAATAAACTGGACGCACAAGGGCACTCGCCTCTGGACGTCCTCGACACCATGCGCGATATCGACGAGCGCAGCCGTTCCAGTCTGCGCATGGCATTACTGCAGTCACTCAACCCCACCGCGCCACTGGGCTATACCAAGCCCGAGGCTCTGCACGGAACGCCCTGGGGTCTGGAAATCCTGCAATCGGGAGCGCTCAGGGGCGGTGTCAATGATGCAAAGGGTGGAACCCAGTCTCTTGAAGGCAAGGTGTTTTTCTCTGATCGAACGCGGGAAAGTGCGAGCGCTGAAACCACTCGTGCAGACTTGCGCAGCAAGCCCCGAGTCTATGCGAAAGGTGAGGGGATGCATCCCAGCAACGCGTACTCGCGCGCTCAGCAACACCGCATGGCACAAGTGATCCTGCATGCGCTGGACAACGGCAGATCGCTCTCCACCAATGAACTCGCGCCATCGATTGAAGTGAGCAGCCCAGAGACGCTGCATATCGAAGGTGCTGCGTGGCTGCAGCGTTTACTGCATGCCGGGTATATCAATAAATTAGGCGGGCTCCCATTCATCAATGCCCCACTGGGCGAGCATCTGGACACACTGAAGTTACCGGGCTCGATTGAGTTGAGAGTCGATGGGCAGGTAAAGAAGTTACGGGGTGAAGAGCTGAATCGCTTTTATCATCAGGCAGCGAGTGAACTGCAGCGTTCTCTGGAAAATGGCAAGGCCCCCTACCTGGGTTTGTTGAACAAGGGGGCTATTGTTCCACTGGTGTTCGGTTTCGAGAAAATCAACAACCTGTCTACGCATGAAATCAAATTACGCTCAAAAACCACACAGCACTCTTATCAGGATACCGAGCACCCACTTGCCGGAAGTCCGGAGAATGGTGGAAAACTGAAAGAAGTGGAGGTGCGTAGCCTGGGTGATTTCGCCACATTGTGCCTGGGGTGCGCAGTCAAGGGCTTTGAATTGCCTGCCAATATAGTCGTGCGTGTTAAAGGCCAAAAAAGCGAAAAAGCTCAGTATCTGGACGCGCAACAAATACAGGCATTTCGGCAAAACCTGGCAGCTCAAGTGGCCGAGCAGGCAAAGGGGAAGCCTCTGGGAGCACTTCCTTTGCATCAGTTGCAGGACATCAATTCTCAACTGCGGGCTGGCGATTTAAGGGCCTGGACCAAAGTTTGAGAACGGGCAGGCGATGCGTGCCTGACAGCATCATCGTCCCTGCCTGGCAGCCGTGCAGTGCTCAGCACCTCACTCTTTCGGAAAGTCCGCGCCGATGCTGATGTCACGAACCTGCTCGATCTGCTTCAAGCGTGCCTGACGATCAGCCACCACGGCGTCATATCCCCAGCTGCCCAATACAAGATGACGTGGCGCATTGGCTTTTTGGGTCAGGGCGATCATCGCCTCTGCGGCGCGTACCGGATCCCCGGCCTGATTGCCGCTCGATTGCCTGGTCGACTCCAGACGCTTGGTGGCAGTGTCCTTGTAGTCGTCGATACGCGATGGCGTCTGGCGTAGTGAGCGTCCCGCCCAGTCGGTGCGAAACGGCCCCGGCTCTACGCACGTGACGGAAATCCCCAGTGGCTTGACCTCCGCGAGCAGCGCGTCGGAAAAACCTTCGACGGCGTGCTTGGAGGCTGCGTAGTAGCCTGATCCTGGAAAGCCGATCAGGCCGGCAACCGAAGTGATATTGATGATGTGGCCGCTGCGTTGCTCACGCATGATCGGCAGCACGGCGCGGGTGATGGCGAACAGACCAAACACGTTGGCATCGAACTGGGCACGGATTTCAGCGTCTTCGCCTTCTTCGATCGAGCTCTGATAACCGTAACCTGCGTTGTTGACCAGCACGTCGATTTTGCCGAACTGCGACTTCGCGGCGGCCACGGCGGCTTCTATCTGGTCTGCCTTGCTGACGTCGAGGTCGACAGCCAGTACCTGGCCTTGCGTGCCCTCGGCCAGGTCAGCGACTCGCGACTTGTCCCTGGCCGTTGCGACGAGACGCCAGCCGCGAGCGATGACGAGTTTGGCCAGTTCGCGGCCGAAGCCGGTGGAGCAGCCGGTGATGAGCCACACCGGGGTATTGGTCGATTCGCTTGCCATGTCATTTTCTCCTTCATAAGGGGGACTGATGCTTGTGACAGGGCATAACGGGTGTCGTTTCATTGAGTCGCCGGTCGGAATCACGCCTCGGCAAGCGGGTTTTCAGGAACGCTTCTCATCGCTGCCTGCTGAGCCAGAAACAGCTGTTAAATCAGTTTTTTGGCGCTAGAATCGGCGCGCCTTAAGAAGTCTGGCCGATATCCACCGGATATCAGCCATAAGCCTTGGTGCAGATGGCGCAGCCTCTGTCAGGCTTTTTTTATTGCCTGTATTTCGGGTGTAAACTTGCCTTTCGCGCACTGGCGCTTTCAGGTCCCGTGAACATGACACAGATCTCCGAACGTTTCCTGGTGCAGGCGCATCTTGATGCCAAACAGCCCAGGACGTTGAGCCCGGCAGAGCAGGCGCGTTACCGTGCCGACATTGCAGAGGAACTCAAGAAGCAGGACGCCGTGCTGGTCGCTCACTATTATTGTGATCCGGTTATCCAGGCGCTGGCCGAGGAAACCGGTGGTTGCGTGGCCGACTCTCTGGAAATGGCGCGCTTCAGCAATAACCATGCGGCCAGCACTGTGCTGGTGGCGGGTGTACGTTTCATGGGCGAAACCGCGAAAATTCTCAACCCGGAAAAACGCGTGTTCATGCCGACACTCGAAGCCACCTGCTCGCTCGATGTGGGGTGCCCGGTCGACGAGTTCTCCGCTTTTTGCGATCAGCACCCGGAGCGTACCGTGGTGGTGTATGCCAACACCTCGGCAGCCGTCAAAGCCCGTGCGGACTGGGTGGTGACCTCTGGCTGCGCGCTGGAGATCGTCGAGAGCCTGATGGACAACGGTGAGAAAATCATCTGGGCGCCAGACAAGCACCTGGGTCGTTACATTCAGCGTGAAACCGGTGCCGACATGCTGCTGTGGGACGGTGCCTGCATCGTCCACGAAGAGTTCAAATCCAAGCAGCTCGAAGACATGAAAGCCCTGTATCCCGAGGCGGCGATTCTGGTTCACCCGGAGTCGCCGGAAGCAGTCATCGAGCTGGCTGACGTGGTCGGCTCCACCAGTCAGATGATTGCCGCAGCGCAACGCTTGCCCAACAAGACGTTCATCGTCGCCACTGACCGGGGCATCTTCTACAAGATGCAGCAGCTGTGCCCGGACAAGATCTTCATCGAGGCGCCTACGGCCGGCAACGGCGCGGCGTGCCGGAGCTGTGCACATTGCCCGTGGATGGCGATGAATACGCTTGAGCGTACCTTGCAGTGCCTGCGTGAGGGCAGTAACGAGATAGTCGTCGACCCGGCGCTGATCCCCAATGCCGTGCGTCCATTGCAGCGCATGCTGGACTTCACCCAGGCTGCGCGCTTGCGACAGGCAGGCAACGCCTGACAGCAGTGATGAAAAAGCCCGACTAAAGTGTCGGGCTCTTTCATTGCCGGTCGTATCGGGCGCCTCGTGGCGCCGGACGATCAGTTCATCATGTCCTTGACCATCCGCTCCTGCTCGATCAAATCCTTTTGCCGCGCATCGATACGTGATGCCAGCTGAAAATTATTGGCCGCACGGCGTTTAGCGAAGTCCAGTTGCTGGATCGCCTGACGGAAATCGCCGACCAGCGCAAAGTATTCGGCGCGCGCCTGATGCAGGCCGATGGTGTTGCCGTTCAGGCCACGCGTTTCCGCCACGACGTACCAGATGTCCGGATCATCCGGGCGGGTCTTGAGCAGCGCTTCAAGGCTTTTCTCGGCTTCGGCGGTGCGGTTCTGCTTGAGCAGCACGTCGATACGCACGTCATTGAGCGGATAATTGCCGGGGTACAGCGTCAGCATGCGATCGACACGCTGCTGCGCATCGGCCAGCCGGTTATTGGTGATGTCCAGGTCGATCTGCGTCAGGTTATAGGTAATGTCGTTCGGCGCTTTTTCGAGCAGTGGCTTGAGGGTCTCCCTGGCCTCGTTCAGTTGTCCGCCCTTGATCTGCGCGATGGCCAGGCCATAGCGCGCCGGATCGGATTTCGGGTTTTCAACCAGTTGCGCACGGAAGCGTTTGGCGGCGATGCCTGGGGTTTCTTCGTAGATCAGTGCCACACGGGCGCGCATCAGTTGGTACAGCAGGCTGTCTTCCTTGCCGCCCGGTTTGGCCTGCTCGGCACGGTTGCGTGTGTCGGCGATCCGCGACTCGCTGACCGGGTGAGTCAGCAAAAACTCCGGAGGCCTGGCGTCGAATCGATATTGGCGCATGAGGCGTTCGAACATGGTCGGCATGTTGCGCGGGTCATAACCGGCCTTCTCCAGGTTGAGAATGCCGATGCGGTCGGCCTCCTGCTCGTTCTGGCGCGAAAAGCGCCGTTGTTCCTGGATCGCGGCAGCCTGTGAGCCGGCGATGGTGGCAATACCCGCATCACCGGCGCCTGCGGCTGCCATGACGATACCCGCCAGCATCGCGGCCATGACTGGCACTTGCATGCGCTGCTGGGCCTCGATGCCCCTGGCGAAGTGGCGCTGCGACAAGTGAGCCAGCTCGTGAGCCAGTACCGAAGCGTACTCACCCTCGGTCTGCGCGTTGAGAAACAGGCCACCGTTGACGCCGATGATGCCGCCGGGTGCGGCAAAGGCGTTGAGTTGCGGGCTGTTGATCAGGATGAATTCAAGCCGCCGGTCCTGAACCTGACTGGTCTCGGCCAGGCTGTAGACCGAAGTTTCGACGTAGTCCTTGAGTTGCGGGTCCGACAGCTGCGCCACTTGGCCGCGCAGCAACCCCAGCCACGCACGGCCCAGACGGTGCTCCTGTTCGGGGGAGACAATCGAGGAGCTGGCGTCACCAAGCGAGGGGAGGTCATCCGCCATGCCGTGTGTAGCGAACAGGCAGGCTAGGGTGAGCAGTGTAGGACGCAAAAAATTCATGCACGAAGCTCTGGTCAGAAGAACCTGTACTGTAGCTGGCTCGATGGCGTGCTGACCAGAGTGAGGTATTCTTGCCGCCTTGTTCGTCCTGCCTTTTCGGACCTGCTTTGTAATTCGATGTGTCCGCCTGGAGATAAACGATGTCTGACGCTGTAGTGCGCCCCGAGGCCTGTGACGCCGAATTGGATGCCAGTGGTCTCAACTGTCCGCTGCCCCTGCTGAAAGCCAAGATGGAGCTCAACCGCCTGGCCAGCGGCGCGGTGCTGAAAGTAATTGCCACCGATGCCGGTTCGCAGCGCGATTTTCGAACTTTTGCCAGGCTCGCCGGGCACGAGTTGCTGCATGAAGAGTTCGATGCCGGCATTTATCGTTACTGGCTGCGCAAGGCCTGACCCACAGCAGCGTTTTTTTCCGAAAAGGATGTTTGATGTTCAATGTGCTTCGCAATTGGGTGCAACGCTACTTCTCTGACGAGGAGGCGGTGGTCCTGGCGGTTTTGCTGTTTCTGGCGTTCACCCTTGTCCTGACGCTGGGCGGCATGCTGGCGCCGGTCATCGCCGGTCTGGTGCTGGCATTTCTGATGCACGGCCTGGTCAGTGTTCTGGAACGCCTGCGCATGCCCGAAATGGCCGCCGTCGGTCTGGTGTTCACCCTGTTCATCGGCGTATTGCTGGTGTTCCTTCTGGTATTGGTGCCACTGCTCTGGCACCAGTTGATCACTTTGTTCAACGAAGCCCCGGGTATGCTCGCCAAATGGCAATCCGTGCTGTTACTGCTGCCCGAGCGTTACCCGCATCTGGTGTCCGACGAGCAAGTGCTACTGGCCATTGAGGTTGCCCGTGGTGAAGTGGGCAAGATCGGTCAACTGGCGCTGACGTTCTCGATCTCCAGCCTGCCTCTGCTGGTCAACCTGATGATCTATCTGGTGCTGGTGCCGATTCTGGTGTTCTTCTTCCTCAAGGATCGGCACATGATCGGCCGCTGGGCGCGTGGCTATCTGCCCCGTGAGCGCGCTTTGATCAACCGGGTGGCGGATGAGATGAAGCGCCAGATTGCCAACTATATTCGTGGCAAGGTCATCGAGATTTTTATCTGTGGTGGCGTGACCTACATTGCTTTCGCCGCGCTCGGGCTCAATTACGCGGCGCTGCTGGCAATGCTGGTCGGCATATCGGTGGTCGTGCCTTATGTCGGCGCGGTAGTGGTCACCGTGCCTGTGGCGTTGATCGGTCTGTTCCAGTGGGGCTGGGGCGATCAGTTCATCTACCTGATGATCGCTCACGGCATCATTCAGGCGCTGGATGGCAACGTGCTGGTGCCGCTGCTGTTTTCCGAGGCTGTCAATCTGCACCCGGTCGCAATCATCTGCGCCGTGCTGCTGTTCGGGGGACTGTGGGGGTTCTGGGGGATTTTCTTTGCGATTCCGCTAGCCACGCTGTTCAAAGCCGTGCTCGACGCCTGGCCGCGCAATGAGCCGACGGTAGCCCCATTACTTTGACGGTATAGCTGCGACAGCAGGGCTGAATCGCTGCGGCACCTTGCGCGCCGCAGCGGGGCACGCTGATCAGCCTTTGTTCAAGGCTTCGGCCTGCGCCAATACTTCAGCCACATGGCCAGGCACTTTCACGCCGCGCCATTCCTGACGCAGTACGCCTTCCTTGTCGATCAGGAAGGTGCTGCGGTCGACGCCCAGGTATTCCTTACCGTAGAGCTTCTTGAGCTTGATGACGTCGAACAGCTGGCAGACGGCTTCGTCCTTGTCCGATATCAGCTCGAACGGGAAAGACTGCTTGGCCTTGAAGTTTTCGTGGGTCTTCAGGCTGTCGCGGGAAACACCGAGCACAACCGTGTTGGCTGCCTGAAACTGCGCGATATGGTCACGAAAGTCCTGGCCCTGCGTGGTGCAGCCGGGCGTGTTGTCTTTCGGGTAAAAATAAATCACCACCTGCTGACCCTTGAGCGCAGACAGTTCGACAGTTTGTCCGCTGGTAGCGGGTGCCTGAAAATCGGGAACCGGATGATCTACTGTGACAGTCATGAGGACTCCTTACATTGGGGCTTGTGGGCGCCAGGGTTCGATCAGTGCGTCCAGATTCAACGCGTCGGCGAAATCGAGGAATTGATCGCGCAGCCAGCTGATCTGTGTCCCGGCAGGCAGTGTCACCGTGAACGTGGCATTGAGCATGGTGCCGCCGGTCTGCGGAGCCTGATAGGTGTCGCAGATCAGGTTCTCCAGCTCGACGTTGTGGTCGATGAAGAACTGGCACAGCTCATTGATGATGTCCGGGCGGTACGCCGAGCTGACGTAGGCCACGTAGGGCAGGGCTTCAGGGCGGTTCTCCAGAGTGGCGCTGCGCACGACGCTGGTCGTGAACGCATGCTTCTTGGAGAGACTCGCCAGGCCGGTTTCAAGGCGCGCCAGAGCGTCCCAGCTGCCCGACACCTGAAGAATCAGTGCACTGCACTCGCCGTGGCGGGTGAGGCGCGAGGTGACGACCGAGCAGCGGTTTTCATGGCTGGCGCGGCACAGGACGTTGGTCAGCTCCATGGGGTTTGCGCCAAGGGCACTGATGACAAGGAATTGTTCGCGAACTGTGGGGGTGGACGACATGCAGCATTCCTAGACGATGAGCGGTCGGTACTTTTTCGGACTTGCGGGGCTGTTTCGACAATCGATGGCGCAAGATTACTTGCCGGGTCCCTCGGCGCCTGGCTCGCATGGATATACCATGACTGGGCTGGAGTGCGCTGGGGCGGGGCTTCTGGCGACAAATTCGACCGATTGAGCGAGGTGCGCAGGTGACCAGTACCGATCAAAGGACGAAGGGTAGCGAAAACCATCGCTCAGGGGAATGCTCAGAGCGCGGTACTTCGCTTGTACAAGGCTGATAGCGCCAGTACCATTACGGCTCTCTTTTTCCGGCAGGAGCGGTTGCATGATTGCGGGCAGTATGGTGGCACTGGTCACACCAATGGATGCACAAGGTCGTCTGGACTGGGACAGCCTGAGCAAACTGGTTGACTTCCACTTGCAAGAGGGCACCCACGCCATTGTTGCCGTAGGCACCACCGGTGAATCGGCGACGCTGGATGTGAACGAACACATCGAAGTCATCCGCCGAGTGGTCACTCAGGTTGCAGGTCGCATTCCGGTCATCGCCGGTACAGGCGCCAATTCGACGCGTGAAGCCGTCGAACTGACCACCAACGCCAAAAATGCGGGTGCCGACGCGTGCCTGCTGGTGACGCCTTACTACAACAAGCCGACTCAGGAAGGCCTGTTCCAGCATTTCAGCCACATCGCCAATGCTGTCGACATCCCGCAGATCCTCTACAACGTGCCGGGCCGTACGGCCTGCGACATGCTGCCAGAGACCGTTGCGCGTCTGTCGACGGTAAAAAACATCGTTGGTATCAAGGAAGCCACCGGCAACCTGCAACGCGCCAAGGACATCCTGGCCAGCGTCAGCAGCGATTTTCTGGTGTACTCCGGCGACGACGCTACAGCAGTCGAATTGATGCTGCTGGGCGGCAAGGGCAATATTTCCGTGACCGCCAACGTTGCACCGCGCGCCATGAGCGATCTGTGCGCAGCGGCCATGCGTGGCGATGCGCAAACGGCCCGGGCGATTCACGAAAAGCTCATGCCGCTCAACAACACCCTGTTCATCGAATCCAACCCTATCCCCGTGAAGTGGGCATTGCATGAAATGGGTTTGATGCCAGACGGTATCCGTCTGCCGCTTACCTGGCTCAGCGAAGCCTGTCATGAACCGCTGCGTCAGGCCATGCGCCAGTCCGGCGTCCTGGTTTAATTGAGGAAGTATCACGCAATGAAGCGATTGGCCGGACTTTCCGCACTTGCTCTTATTATCTCCAGCACCAGCGGTTGCGGTTGGCTCTGGGGCGAAGATGGTTACTTCCGTGATCGCGGCAGTGATTACCTCCAGGCGACCCAGACCCCACCCATGCAGTTGCCTGCCGATGTTACCGGCGTCAAGCGTCTGGATCCTTTGCTGCCGATCCCGCGTAACGTGGCTGACAGCACCCAGAAAGACGGCGAGTACATCGTGCCCCGTCCTCAGCCGCTGGGCACGACTTCCGAGTCGAGCGACTTCAGCCTGCAGAAGAGTGGTGATGCGCACTGGATCCTGGCTCAGCGTCAGCCAGCCGAAGTCTGGCCGGTGGCCCACCAGTATTTCGAAGACAACGGTTTCCGTATCGCCGAAGAGCGTCCACAGACGGGCGAATTCAGCTCCTCGTGGCAGCGCCTCGATGAGCTGTCCGCTTCGGTGGCCAAGCGTCTGAGCGCTGCTGGCGTCTCGGCCGACTCGGAAACCCGTGTACGGGTTCGCATCGAGCCGGGCGTGCAGCGCAATACCAGTGAAGTCTACGTGGTCAGCGTCGAGCGTCCTGCCGGCAGCACTGCCGACGTGGCCTTCCCGACACGCACCACTAACCTGGGCCTTGATGCCGCACTGACCGACGATCTGCTGGCCAGCATGGGCCGCAACGCCGAGAAGGGCGGTTCGATTTCCCTGTTGGCGGCACGTGACTACGACACCCCAAGCCGTGTTGCCTTGAGCGAAGACGGCAGCGGCAACCCGGTCTTGAACCTCGGTGCCGATCTGGACCGCGCATGGTCGAGTGTCGGCCGTGCGCTGGATCAGGGCGACTGGCGTGTCGAGGACATCAACCGCAGCCTGGGTCTGTACTACATCAACCTGGCTGAAAAAGCCAAGACGCCTGAAAACGAGCCTGGTTTCTTCGGCCGCATGTTTGGCAGCAAGTCGACCAAGGAAGAGATCGATGCCCGCGCCGAGCGCTATCAGGTCCGCCTGAGCAAGGTCGGTGACAACGTTCAAGTGACCGTCGAGAAGAACATCAACACCGTTGCACCTGCGGATATCGCACGTCGGGTGTTGAGCGTTATTCAAGACAACCTGGGTTAAGTGCGTTTCGCGGTTCTCGGCAGCGGCAGTCGTGGCAACGGCACGCTGGTCGCAAGCAACGATACGTACGTACTGGTCGATTGCGGTTTCTCCCTGCGGGAAACCGAGCGGCGCCTGGCTCGTCTGGGCGTCTCGGCAAGCCAGCTGAGCGCCATACTGGTGACCCACGAACATGCCGATCATGTGCATGGCGTGGGTTTGCTGTCGCGGCGCTACAATGTGCCGGTCTACCTCAGCAGCGGGACTTTGCGCGGAATGCGCAAGCCGGTGGAGATTGCCGGCCTGCTGGCAGGCGGGGAGAGTCTGCAGATCGGCGCACTGGACATCGACGTGGTGTCGGTCGCTCACGATGCACTGGAACCGACGCAGTTCGTCTTCAGTGACGGCAAGCGCCGCTTTGGCCTGCTGACCGACCTTGGCTCTTACTGCTCCAACGTATTACAGCGTTATCAAGGCCTGGATGCCTTGATGATCGAGGCCAATCACTGTCGCGACATGCTTGCCCGAGGCCAGTATCCGGTCTTTCTCAAGCAACGCGTTGGCTGTGAAACCGGTCATTTGAACAACCATCAGGCTGCCAGCCTGGTGAGCGAACTGGGATGGCAGGACCTTCAGCACCTGGTGCTGGCGCATCTCAGCAGCAAGAACAACCTGCCGCACCTGGCCCGGCAATGTTTCGTCGACACCCTCGGGTGCGACCCGGACTGGCTGCAACTGGCCGATCAAGATTCAGGGCTCGACTGGCGACATATCGCCTAGCCCAACTACTTAGCAAGCGGAGCCCATCATGGAAAAACGTGAAGAACTCTACCGCGGCAAAGCCAAATCGGTTTACAAGACCGACGACGCTGACCGCTTGATCCTGCTGTTCCGCAACGACACCTCGGCGTTCGACGGCAAGCGCATCGAACAGCTCGACCGTAAAGGCATGGTGAACAACAAGTTCAACGCCTTCATCATGCAGAAGCTCGAAGAAGCGGGTATTCCCACCCAGTTCGACAAGCTGCTGGGCGACAACGAGTGCCTGGTCAAGAAGCTCGACATGATCCCGGTCGAATGCGTTGTGCGTAACTACGCCGCTGGCAGCCTGGTCAAGCGTCTGGGCATCGAAGAGGGCACCAGGCTCAACCCGTACACCTTCGAACTGTTCCTCAAGGACGACGCCAAGGGCGACCCGTTCATCAACGAATCCCACGTTGTGGCGTTCGGCTGGGGCACCGCCGAGCAACTGGTTCGCATGAAAGAGCTGTCGATCAAGGTCAATGACGTGCTGACCAAACTGTTTGACGACGCCGGCCTGCTGCTGGTCGACTTCAAACTCGAATTCGGCGTATTCCACGGTGAAATCGTCCTCGGCGACGAATTTAGCCCGGACGGCTGCCGCCTCTGGGACAAGGACACCCGCAAGAAAATGGACAAGGACCGCTTCCGCCAGGGTCTGGGCGACGTCATCGAAGCCTACGAAGAAGTCGCAAACCGTCTGGGCGTGCCGCTGTAAGCGGAAAAAACACGCAAGCGCTTGATAGCACGAAAAAAAAACAGCAGAAGGGCTTCGCCTTCTGCGTTGATGCTGTTATGATGCGCGCCGTTGGAGAGATGCCAGAGTGGCCGAATGGGACGGATTCGAAATCCGTTGTACCTTCACCGGTACCTAGGGTTCGAATCCCTATCTCTCCGCCATTATTTGAAAAGCCCCGCAGATTGAGCTCTGCGGGGCTTTTTCGTTTATGGGATGTACATAGATATTGTACGTAAATCCTATCCCAGTATTGGGCCTACAACACCCCATATGCCATCTACTGAGTCTGGTCGGTTGCTGCCCCTAGTTCTCTCTATCAGAAGCTCCTCACAAGCCTGTCGTCGCCTTTGCGTAGGCCAAGCCGATTGATTATGGCAAGCTCGTGCTTCGATAATGTTTTTTTAAGGTAAATTTGAGCGAGAATACTTGAAAAATCGTCGACGATGTGGACACGTTATGTTTCATTGATTATTGTGAAGG
Source organism: Pseudomonas sp. PvP028 (assembly GCF_017832255.1). Taxonomy (NCBI): domain Bacteria; kingdom Pseudomonadati; phylum Pseudomonadota; class Gammaproteobacteria; order Pseudomonadales; family Pseudomonadaceae; genus Pseudomonas; species Pseudomonas sp. PvP028. The sequence goes on along the minus strand of NZ_JAFIBL010000001.1, from coordinate 5,617,289 downwards.
GAATGTGTCATCAATTTTTTGATGGTCGCTCTTGAAAGGGAATTTTGATAGTGAGAAATCGTGTCAGTGTATTGACTGAGGCGCAGCGAAATGAGCTCGTTGTTGAGAACTTCATTTATCATATTCTGAAATCTGGCGAGGAAGAGCCTGAATGTCTGGATGAGGTTCTTCTTTCAAGCGATACACAAAGGGCATTCTTCAAAAAAATCATATCGGAAACAGGGCAAGGTACTCAGTACACTTTTGTCGATAAAGAAACTTCGCATCTAGTGACAGCATGTAATGCAATTATTGATAATCCCGATAGTCAGTTTGTCGAACAGTCTAAAGAGATAGCTAGATTGTTTTTGGGGCAACATTCAGCTGGGCAAACAGCCGATGGGGTCCTAATAGTAGCAAGGGTGACAATAATTTCTGGAACTTCAAGGCAGTCCCTAGTCGCTTTAATTAAGCTGGATTATAGTACCGTGCTGCGTCAGCAAAGAGATGCAGTGCAGAACACGAGGGTTAGATTGGAAGAAATTATAGAAGCTCTTTCCGAGCAGGCTGCTGCTGTTCAAAAGAAAGCTCTAATTCAGCTCGGAGACGATTTTGCCTGGGATGTACTGGCAGTAGAACGGAAAAAAACAGGTGCGGTGCTCGATACGGAAGACGCTATTACCGATTATTTTAAGCGATTCCTTGGCGTCCGTCTTAGAGTAAATGATTCTACCTTGACTAAACAGATGGTAGTGGCTTGCCATCGATGGGCAAGAGCGTACGGCGGGGACTTGGGGGGGTAAAACTCCTTCAGACGTTAGGCATTCAGTAATCGGTTTACTTGACGCTTTTGCGGATGGTGAAATTGCGTATAGCGATATTAAAGATCGCGTCTGTACTCATACTGATCCAGTAGAAGTTGCTCGGATGAAAAGCAGCTTTGACTCGCACATGGGGGAGCTTGGGCTTGGTGGAGTATCTTTTTCACCCAAGCCGGGGTCAATTCCGAACAAGGATAGGAAAGGCGAGTGGGTCACTGATGCGGGGGTCAAAGTAATCTGGCAGGGAGAGCGTAATCCAAGCATTTTGGACAAGAAAAAGCAGGCTGATGGTTCATACATAATTACCATTAGAGCTACTACCGTGGAAGAGCGAGAGTAGTTATGGCTGTCGATCTAGGATTGTTTTCCGAGCTTTTAGTTCGTTTGCAGCGGGAGGCTGATATTTCTTGCAATGAGAATACGTTTGGAGCTAACTACTCTGGTCTTCTTAGGCCTCCTTCTCGGACTGTGTTAGGCGAGTTATCTAAGTTGATTTGTGAGCATGCTATAACGAGCATTCGCTTGCAGGTCGATGGGCAAGATGAAGCTTGGGATGAGGTGGATTTTACTGACCAGCGCATGCTCGATTGGGTTGTATCTGTAACTGATAAGGCTGCTTTGCTGCGAGATTCCCTAGCAACAAATGTCGATATAGATGGATTATTGTTTTTTGACAAAGCCTACTTTTTAGATAGTTGGCTTCCAAAAGTATCTTGTTTGCTAGGTGGTGATCTACACCAGAGTCTTCAATCTGAAAGACCGCTTAAAATATTTGTATGCGGTATCGATGCTCCGTTTGGAGGGCCTAGAATTGCAATAGTTCCGACAAATAAGTTCGATCAGGTTTTACCTGTTGAGTGGATGATGTCAACAAAACTTCCCAATCTGGAGAAGCTTCTTAAATCGGTGCACTTTGTTACCGGAAATGCCATGATGGTGTCCCCTGAGCGCTTTTTTTTCAATTGGGGAGACATTGATAACGCTATCGCAGTCTACTTTAATAAAGCTTGCGTTGTTTACTCCATGATCTCACTAGTTCAAGAATTTTATAGTTGGAATAAAGTTACCTTGAAGGGGCGCAGAAAGCTTGAATTAAGTGTTTTTGATGGCGAATTGCAAGAGTTTTCGAGACGGGATGTCGATGTCGTGATCGGTTGCGTTGAATGGTGCTACGCAGAAAGCGATGAAGAAACTAGAATATTACTTGTTGTCGATAGGCTGACTCTTGATTTGAAAGATAATCAGGCTTTAATCGGTGCGGTTCGTCTCGTATTTGCTGCCTTTACAGAGGCAAAGTCCAGGTATAAATATGTAGTTTTGGATAGGAAAAAAGATTATACGAAGGAACTATCCGATATACAGAAAGACTTGTCTGGTGTAGTTGATAAGTATGTTTCGGCAAGTCATCAATTTACGGGAAGCTTACTTGCAGATGTGTTGGCTTTGGCGTTTGTGCTGACTGCTGGGGTCGTATCTCGCAGATTTATTGCTGAGGATGCATTAAAGAGTCCAGAAGCTGTGGTGTTGTTCAAGTCGTTTTCTATTTATTTGGTTGTGGCCATGATTTTGAGGTTCTGGGGGGCAGTTTCTGTAAGTCTAATTTCTACAAAGCTGTTTAGAGATTGGAAAGGTATAGTTAGGTCACATATGTCGGCAGATGAGCTTCAGAGAATCGTTGATAATTCTTTGTTTTCGGTTAAATTGAATTTTTGGATTACGTGCGTTGTTGTATTTATTATATATGTAGTTATGGCGTTGTCTTGTTGGAATGTTGAGTTGACACTGAGTTTGTTTGGAGTCCTAGAACGATAGTGAACGGCTTTTTTGTAACGTCTATTCTCCGTAATTGGAATGAATTCTGTAGGGTGAGGTCTGCGTTTTTTGGACAATAAGCAGCGTTTTTCGCTGCCTATTACAAAAGCCAAAGGCGTGTTCAGTGTAGTGGTATAACTCCTATTTTTTAAGTTTTCTTTGATATAATCTTGAAGTGATAATTGAAGCCAGCCAGCCAAGTATAGTTACAAAAACTAAAGAAGCGATGAGCAGTACGCTGATTATCAATGTTTCTGCCTGCTCGGATCCATTGACGTTGAAGAGATTGGAGAGAGTTGTATACAGCGCGTTACCGATAGAGGTTTCCAGTACTTTTCGAACCAGTCCGCTTCCAATAAGGTATCGGGTGAGGAACGACGCTATCAAAAAAATCACGAAAGATTTTATGATTACTTTAACAATACTCATCATTTTCTTTCTCTCGGGTCTATTACGTCTAGAATGCCGAAATATTTCTGTCCGGATCCTTGAAGTCTATCTCCTTCCATATTGTGTAGGTATTTGCTTAGCTGATCAAATGCTATTTTAGATGTCATGGTGACACACCCTTCGCTCCGGCCCAAGGGGCCGACAGGATGTATTCTGAAATTCGCTCTTGTTACGTCATTGACGGTTGTTTGATCATCAATGCGCCCATCATCTCGGTAAAGTGACAACCAGCCACTACGATCAGTTTGCGCATAAAAATCCTTGATTGGATCTCTGATCCAACCCAGCATCCCACCACTCTCCCTGTCTAATATGTAATATCTGCCGGGCGGCAGCGGTCCGAACTTAGCGTTGCTAATCTCGGAGGGGTCATTGACAAAGCCTTCCCTTCCTGAAAAGGCCTCATAGCTCTCATTATTGCTGCAGTGCATTATACTGGTTGTCTGGCCATTCAGCTCATAGGTGCAATATGCAATCTTGTTTGTATCAACAATTGGAGAAACCATGAACGTAGTCCTCTTGGTTTCAGGCGTATACTTTATTAGCTATGCCATCCCAACCACCTACAACCTGGCCACCACCCTGACCATCGATACGCTTTTGTTGCGTATAGGTCATTTTCATACGGCCATAATTCAAGCGTATTGTTTCAGTGGGAAACCCACCCTCGAGGCTGCCATTTCCGTTTAAATTTACAGATGAAATAATCACTTCTTCAAGAGTTATTTCCAAATATTTTAATTTTTCAGCGCCTGCTCTATTTACGGCAATGATAACTTCTTTGAAGTGTTTCCCGCTGCAACAGGCTTCATGAAGCTTAGGCGTTGATTTGTCCACAGTCTTGCGAAAAAAAAGATCGCTCATACGCGCTCGGCCACCTGTTGCTCCACCAGCACTGTTGGCAGTTGCTGAGGCTGATTGGCTTGCTCCTACATCGAAATCCTCCATCTCGATCCAGCCCTTGAATTGAGCATCAAGCGCCTCGCCGGGGATGCCTTCTATTTTCAAATAAGCGTCAAAAGCCATGAGTTTTTCTTCCTTCCATGTTGGGTGTTTATTTTTCAGTGCGGTACGTTAGAACAATAATGATTGTGTGCGCAAAAAAATAATTGAATTGAACCGTATCCTGGATGGATCATATGTCACGTTCTTGTTTGAATTTAGCCGCCGGTCAACTGGTTGACTGATTCGATTGCCCATACTGGATCATACCTAGCCCTTTTTATGTAAGACTAATCTGCTAGCAGTGTGCGTATTTTCTTGTTTGAACATCTTGTCCGGTGTCGCCCAACAACCTGCACCGTAATCACAGATACCAAGATTCGAGGTTTGCGACTCCAGCCGTGGCTGTGCGGAGCATCGTCACATATCCGTAATTAGTCGGCTCCGCATGGCGCGCGGTAGCAAACCCTCGTAAGAAATCTCTGAGAAAGATGACCGCTTACCAGTCGATGAAGTGTCTATCAACAAAGGTATGCTCGATTGAGCCCTGCGTGGCAAGGGCGCAAGACGCAGGGCTGCAGGCTCGGGGCCTAGCGGAATTGATCTGGAATGTTTGCAGTGTTCAGGCGCTCGTTCCGCTCATGCAGCACACGAACGATGAATACGACCTGGGTGCGAACCACATAGCTCACTACGAAGGGGTAGCGGGTAAGCACAAGCTCGCGCACGTCCGGGGTTTGGGAAGGGCGTCCCATTCCCGTAAACGTCGCGAGCTGCTCAACGGATTCCAGAATGGTATTTACGGCTTCGTCAGCTCTCTGGTGGCCCATCAGCCCCGCGTAATGCTCATGAATCGCTTCCAGATCGCTATCGGCTTTTTCACTTAACTCGATTTGCGGCACGTGTTACCCACTTGGCTTTAACGGTTTCCAGATCGATCGTCTTCCCTGCATCGATGTCGGCCAAGCCTTCATCAATGGCTTTCAAATGCCACGCTTCTGCTTCAACGTAGCGAGACAGAGCACGTTTCAGGTGGTACTGACGATCACGGTCCGTGGCAAGGGCAAGCTGGTCGAGCATTTCGACCAAGCCTTCTTCTACTCGGAATGACAGAACAGGCGATGCCATATTGGCCTCCACGGCTGCTAGCTGTAAACAATGTATACAAAAAATTAAACGGTATACTCAGTGTACTTGCTCACGCACGGGGTCTGTCAATGTTCAGTCAAAACAGATTTTACTGAGAGTTTACTTTTATCGGCTTCTCATCCGTCTAGCGGTTCAGTCAGATGCCGTACAAGCCTATCCCTGAGGACTTCCAACTCGTCGTCATTCAGACCCAACTACTCACGGCAAGGATATGGCTGCGCTGACACAGTTGCCCGTGCCCGGCTGAAAGGCAGCTTTCACCGCGAGACCAGCCGAGACACCGCTCGAACGCGGCGTCCCGGCCAGTAGATCAAGCGCGGTAGGGCGCGTAGTCGATGTAGCCGTGCGCATCGCCACCGTAGTAGGTGTCACGGTCCGGGGTCGTCAGTGGCCAGCCGTTTTTCAGGCGGGCGACCAGGTCGGGGTTGCCGATGAAAGGCTGGCCAAACGCAGCAAGGTCGATCAGGTTTTCTTCCAGCAGCGCATCAGCGCGTTCACGGGTCATGTCGCCGGCGAGGATCAGCGCGGTGTTGCCCAGTTCGGCCTTGCAGTGCTTGAGCAGTTTGCGTAATGCCTGCTCCTGCGCGGCGGAGCTTTCGCCGGCCATGAAGAAGTGCGTCTGGTCCATGACGTGTACATAGGCGATGCCGCGTTCGCGCATGCCTGCACACAGCGCCGAGTAGGTTTCGTCGATCTCCGGGTAGAGCGGCATATCGAACAACTGACCATAGGGCGAGATGCGAATCCCAACGCGGTCGGCACCGATTCTGGCACAGGCGGCATCGACCACTTCGAAGACGAAGCGCAGGCGATCTTGCAGGTTGCTCGCGCCGTACTGGTCGGTGCGATCGTTGACCAGCGGGTTGAGGAACTGCTCCAGCAGGTAACCATTGGCGCCGTGAATTTCCACGCCGTCGAAACCGGCGTCGATCGCATTCTGCGCGGCCTGGGCGAAATCCTCGACGACTCGCGCCACTTCTTCGGTGGTGAGTGGGCGCGGCACGGAGGTAGGCACGAAGCCGGGTTCGCCGTCTTCGTCATAAGCGAATGCGACTGCGCCCTGTGCTTGTTTGGTGGTGGCGCTGACCGGTGCTTGGCCGTCGATCTGGATCGAGGTATGGGACACGCGGCCAACATGCCAGAGCTGCGCGAACATGTGACCACCGACGCTGTGGACCGAGTCCGTCACCAGCTTCCAACCCTGGATCTGCTCCGGTGTATAGATGCCTGGATTGAACAGGTAGCCCTGGCCTTCACGGGAGATCGGCGTACCTTCCGACACGATCAGGCCGGCGGTGCCGCGCTGGGTGTAATGCAGCGCGATCTGTTCGGTGGCGATGTCCTCGGGGGCACGCGAGCGGGTCATGGGCGCCATGACGACGCGGTTGCTGAGGGTCGTGTTGCCGAGTTTGAATTCGTTGAACAGAGTCAAGGCAGTCTCTCCTGTGGAGGGGGAATTAAAAGGACAATGACGGCAGCAGCCTTGGGGAAGGCGGCTGTCAGGGGATGACTGGCGACGCGTCAGCAGCAGCGCAACGATCACTCCGAAGCCCATTAGCCACCCGCCAACTTGCCCAGCAGGGATGTTGCGAACGCCATCATCAGGACTGATAGTCCGAGCGTTAGGTGTTGTCCGGGGCCAGTGCAGCGCTGTATGAGGCTTAACTCCGAACAGGTTTTGACATAGTCTATTGGAGAAATGGCGTTTTATTTTTGCTGGTTTCTATCAAGTGAGTGGAATGGAATTCAATAATCGGAGCGTTTATGTTTTCCTCTGAGCGACTCAAGGGTATCGATGTGTTCGTCATCGTCGCCGACATGGGCAGCTTCACGGCCGCAGCTGAACGGTTGAACCTGACCAACTCGGCGATCAGCAAGAGCATTGCGCGATTGGAAGGGCGTCTGCGCACCCGGTTGTTTCAGCGCACCACGCGTCGGCTGTCGCTCACCGAGGCAGGGGAAACCTTTTACCGTACCTGCACAACGGTCCTTTCGGATCTGGAGGAAGTCGAGATTGCGCTGACCTCAACCCAGACCGAGCCACAGGGCAAGGTGCGTATTGATTTGCCAGCTTCGTATGGGCGTTTACATGTCCTGCCGTTGATTCTTGATTTCATGAAGCAGCACCCCAGGTTGCAGCCCCATGTGTCTTTTTCCGATCGCTACGTCGACCCGGTGCACGAGGGCATCGATATCGTCGTCAGGATCGGTGGTTCAGATGCCTGGCCAGCCGCCATGGCTCACCAGTTTTTTGGAACGCAGAAGCTGATTTTCTGCGCGTCACCCGAGTATGTGAACCAACACGGCGAGCCCAAAACGGTGTCGGACCTCGATGACCACCAGTGCATCGGCTATGGGCAAAATGACGGTATGGCGATCCCCTGGTATTTCAAGGGCCGCCAAGCGGGGGACATGGAGCGCAGGATCATGCATCCGCACATTGCCGTGGGAGACGGAGAGGGTGAGGTAATGGCAGTGTTGGCGGGGCTTGGCATCGCTCAGCTACCGACCTGGCTGGTCCAGTGTCATCTCAATAGCGGCAGACTGGTGGAGGTGCTGCCGGATCTTGCTACCGAAGGCCTTCCGATGAATCTTGTCTGGCTTCGAAGTCGCGAGGCGCTGCCAAAAGTCAGCGCGCTGGTCGCCTACCTGGGAGCCAATCTCACGCCTGCCGGGCGTGTTGAGCGGGCTTGAATAATCATCGAATCGGGGATGATCGCAAAGCCGCTTACAACACAGAAGCGCGAAGCTGTCCCTGTCTCCTCAGCCTGACGTAATGGAAAACTGGGGGAGGATGTGCTCCTGGAGTTCATCGATCACCTCCACAGAGGGACGCCGCGTGGGCTTGAGGTTCAATGCGACATGATTGATCCCGGCTTCGCGTTGCCGTGAGAAGAAGTCTTTCAACGCCTTTCGACCGCCCTTCAGCACTCGACCCGTTTGTAGCGGCGCGTCAGGATTGGCGTCGAGATCGAACATCGCGCCGTAGCCGAAAGGGACGAATCCCCTGGAAGCGGTTGCCTCACGCCAATGCGGCACAGCCTCCGGCATGCGCAGCGCGTCGCCATGCCAGATCCAGGCATCTACATTGGCCGCGAGCCACTCCAGGCTCTGTCCAGCGCGACCGATAGCAATGATAGGGACCCGTTGAGCTGCGGGTTTGGGTACCAGATCGATATCGCCCCGCAACTGGCCGAAATGCTGTGTCTTCAGGCGCGGAAATGACTCTGAAATCAGCGTTTTGATCAGCGTTAGCGCTTCCCGATAGCGTTCCGCTCGGCTGGCAAAGTCGACCCCGAAAGCCGGGTACTCTGTTGCCCGGTCACCCGAAGCCATGCCAGCGAGAAAGCGGCCTCCCAAGAGTTGGTCCGCCGTAGCGATCTGCTTGGCAGTGATGACCGGCTCTCGCAACGGGCTGACGATGCCGGCAGTGCCGATGGCGATTCTATGAGTGAGCGCTGCCAGCCAGCCTGCGTACACCAGCGGATCGAGGACCTGGCCGGTATCGCCGAATGACGGGTCGTAAAACGGCACATCGCGCAGCCACAGTGCCGCAGCATCGCTCTGATCGAGGCGCTGCACGATCTCGGCCTGGTCCTCCAGGCTGGGAAAAGGGCCGTCAGGATAGCCGCGCGCGGGCGAGATGAATCCGATGGTCAACTGATCGGGCTGGAATGTACCGCTGAACACCGTATGGTTCTCCAGGCCGAGCGATTGATTGTTCTGAGTCATCGTTTTACTCCGTTTCGGAAATCGATCATTCGATTCTATAGATGACCTTTAGGCGGATCTCCGATCTTTTGGATCAGTCATTGTGAAAAAAAATCACCAATATTCGGTCTGCAACACTTAACCGAGCCACTGGCATCCCGCGCAGATTAGAAACACTGTCATCATCCTCCTGCGAAATCGTCTGGTTTCACACGTCCCCCTTGGCGATTCGCAAACTAATCCTGCCTCCCGGTTTCGCTTTCGCCCGATCTGATCTATACCTTGGGTTCAACGTTTTGTGAGGCGAGGAGCTTTCAGATGTCAGACGCAGATCAGGTACAAAAGTCGCAACCTTCTCCCAGCCAGAGCCACGATGACGTGATTGCTCAGTTCAAGTGGCAGGGCAAGCAGATCGACTGGTTGCTGCAATGGCTGGTCAAGTTTGTTGCCAACACCAAGGTTGAGATGGGCGTGACGCTGTCGGTGGGCGGGAATCTGGTTTCCGGGCATCTGATTTCTCACGATGCGTATTTCGAGCAGTTGGCCGACGATATCTCGGCACCGTTCAGCTCGTTCGCCAACGGTACTGACGCGACCATGAAAGAGATGATCCTGTCCTTCAAGCCCGGTGAGTCGTCTGAAGACACTCCGGCCTTCCATTTCCTTCACCTGAAGGACTGCCGCACCTACTCTACTGACGGCAACCCGATTTGTGATGCCGGTGTGCTGTGGCGGGGCCGGATCTCGGCCGTCGATGGGTTCACCATCGGGCTTATCGCCGAAAAGCCTGACGCAGCCTGACCCTTTGAAGCCTCGACGTCCGTCGGGGCTTTTTCACTCAGTCTCATGATCGCTTCCGGAGTGCTGAATGCACTGGCTGGTCATGGGACGCTGCGTCTGTAATAGCGTCACTTAGCCACTCTTTGCGCGACAAAATGTCGCAAGCCGAGGTCAGGCGAGTAATATGTTCGCCCTGACCTTATCTGCCGAATGGTTTTCGGCATGGCCTGATAGAGAGCTGGCGACAAGAAAAAACAACAAGAACTGAGCCAGGCTGCCCGCCCCGGTCGACATAAAGAATTAATGAGTAGACGAAAAAGGCGATTAGAGAAAATGACCAAAACTTCGCGACCTTTGTACATTTCCTACGCAGGACCCTCACTGCTGGAAATGCCCCTGCTGAACAAAGGCAGTGCCTTCACCCCGCAAGAGCGGGTCGAATTCAATCTGATCGGGCTCCTGCCGCAGAACGTAGAGACGATCGAAGAGCAAGTCACCCGGGTCTATAGTCAGTACAAACAGTGTGCCAGCGACCTGGACAAGCATATTTACCTGCGCTCCATCCAGGACAACAACGAAACCCTGTTTTTCCGCCTGCTCGACTCCCACCTGGACGAGATGCTGCCGATCATCTACACGCCGACGGTGGGGCAGGCCTGTCAGGAATTCTCCAAGATCTACCGCACGCATCGCGGCCTGTTCATTTCCTACCCTGAGCGCGACCGCATCGATGACATTTTGCGCAGCGCGACCAAGGACCGGATCAAGATCATTGTCGTGACCGACAGCGAGCGAATTCTCGGTCTGGGCGATCAGGGCATCGGCGGCATGGGCATCCCGATCGGCAAACTGTCGCTGTACACCGCGTGTGGCGGGATCAGCCCGGCGTACACGTTACCGATCGTGCTGGATGTCGGCACCAACAACCGTGAGCTGCTGGACGACCCGATGTACATGGGCTGGCGTCACGAGCGGGTATCGGGCAAGGAATACGAAGACTTCATCGCGCTGTTCATCGACGCGGTGCAGCGTCGCTGGCCGGACGTGCTGCTGCAGTTCGAAGATTTTGCCCAGTCCAACGCCATGCCGCTGCTCGAAAAGTACCGCGACGAACTGTGCTGCTTCAACGATGACATCCAGGGCACCGCGTCGGTTGCCGTGGGGACGTTGCTGGCAGCCTGCAAGGCCAAAAATGAAACCCTCGGCCAGCAGAAGGTGGTGTTTGTCGGTGCCGGTTCGGCAGGCTGCGGGATTGCCGAGCACATCATCGCAGCGATGCGCATCGAAGGTCTGAGCGAAAGCGAAGCGCGCAAACGTATCTTCATGGTTGATCGTTTCGGCCTGTTGATCGAAGGCATGGACAATTTGCTCGACTTCCAGAAACGACTGGCGCAAAAGACTGCCGACGTGTCTGGCTGGACTGCCGGCTCGGAAGCCTTCCCGCAATTGCTCGATGTAGTCACCCACGCCGGGGCCACCGTGATGATCGGTGTGTCCGGGCAGCGCGGTCTGTTCACCGAGCAAGTGATTCGCGAACTGCACAAGCATTGCGCCAAACCCCTGGTAATGCCACTGTCCAATCCGACGTCCAAAGTGGAAGCCACTCCGGAAGAAATCCTGCGCTGGACCGACGGCAATGCACTGGTAGCCACCGGGAGTCCGTTTGCGCCAGTGGAAATCAACGGTCGCACGGTGCACATCGCGCAGTGCAACAACTCCTACATCTTTCCGGGCATCGGCCTCGGCGTGGTGGCCTGCAAGGCATCGCGCATCACTGACCGGATGCTCATGGCGGCGTCCAATGCGCTGGCCGAGTGCTCGCCGATGGTGACAGGGAAGGGTGATGCGGTGTTGCCGCCGCTCAAGGAAATCCAGCAGGTCAGCCGCAAGATCGCCCTGGCTGTGGCCAGGGAAGCGCAAGCCGAAGGGCTGGCACTGGAAACCACCGAAGAGGCGCTGCTTGAGGCCATCGAGCGCAATTTCTGGTTGCCGGGCTATCGGGCCTATCGTCGTCGCTCGGTCTGATCAGGCGCGTTTGAACGGCTGATGTCTCCGCAAGCTTGCTTGCGGAGACACGTTGCTCGCAAATGCGTTAATGCTGCAACGCATTTCTTTACAGTGAAATAAGCTTCATTCAACCCAATCCTCTCACCGTTTTCACATAAAATTGATGATGCGCTGCCTACAGTGCGCGCCATTGGGGCGTTCACTGGCTCCTGAATGCCCGATGCATATTAATTCGATAAGCAGACCACGATGCCGACACCCAGAACTGTTCGTCCAGAGGTTGTAACCCTACTTGCCAGTGCGTTTCTGTTACTGGGTTTCAATATCAATCTCTGGCAGCATCTTTTCTCGATTACCAGCGCCGATAGCAAAGGGTTGGCCATGCGCTTTGCGTTTGGCTTGATGATTTTCTGCGTGTTCAATATCGTTTTGACGCTGTTGGCATTCCGTCGTGTGTTTAAACCGGTGTTGATCAGTCTGTTTATGATCAGCGCGGGGGTGGTTTATTTCATGACCGAATACGGGGTCATGATCGACGCCGGCATGTTTCGAAACTTCGCCGAAACCAACGTGACGGAAGTGCAGGGGCTGCTGTCTTTAAAACTGGCCTTGTATATCCTTCTGCTGGGCGTAGTGCCCTCGTTGATCCTCTGGAAACTGCCGATCAGCTACCGTCGCTGGCACCTTGAACTGTTCAGCAAACTGTTGGTGACGGTGGCGTGCTGCGTGGCAATCGGCGGCGTTGCACTGGCCAATTACCAAGGACTGTCGTCATTGTTCCGCAATCACCATGAATTGCGCCTAATGGTGGTGCCAAGCAATTACATTGGTGCGTCGCTGGGCTACCTGAGTGAGCAGGTAATCTCCGCAAGGCGCCCGTTCGTGAAGATCGGCGAGGACGCCAAACGCTCCGCGGACTGGGCCACGCATGCCCGCAAATCCTTGACCGTGCTGGTGGTGGGCGAAAGTGCCCGGGCCGAGAACTTCGGAATCCTTGGCTACGGTCGTAACACCACGCCCAACCTGAACAAGGAAAGCGGGCTGGTGGCGTTTACCGATGTGTATTCCTGCGGCACCGAAACCGCCGTGTCGGTGCCTTGCATGTTTTCCAACATGGGACGCAAGAATTACAACGCTACCCAGGCGCGCAATCAGGAAGGCTTGCTGGATGTACTGAAGCGCGCGGGTATAGACGTGATATGGCGTGACAATCAGGCTGGCTGCAAAGGCACCTGTGATCGAGTGACCTTTCAGGACGTGAGCAATCTCAAGGATCCGCTGTTGTGCAACAACCACGAATGCCGGGACGAGATACTCTTGCAAAACCTGCAGACCTTTATCGACAGCCTCGACAAGGACACGGTGCTTGTTCTGCATCAGATGGGCAGCCACGGGCCTGAATACTACAAACGTTACCCAAAAGAGTTTGAAAAGTTTACCCCGGTGTGTGAAAGCAATGCGTTGAACAATTGCAGCCGGGACAGCATCGTCAATGCGTATGACAATACGTTGCTGTACACCGACCATGTACTGGCCACGCTGATTGATCTTTTACGCGCCAATCAAAACAAGGTCGATACCGCCATGGTGTATCTGTCGGACCATGGCGAGTCGCTGGGCGAGTACAACCTGTTCCTGCACGGCACGCCTTATGTGCTGGCCCCTGATCAGCAAAAGCATGTGCCGATGATGGTCTGGTTGTCCGATAACTATCAGAAGTCCTTTGCCGTCACGCCGGAGTGTCTGGCCAAACAACGTAATGCCCCCTTGAGCCAGGACAACCTTTTCCATTCCATGCTCGGCCTGTTAAAAGTCGATACCAAGGTTTATGACCCCAGCCTCGATATGTTTGCCGGATGCCGCAGCGAGTTGGCGGCCACCGACAAGTAACCACGTGCGCGGCGTTCCGGGTATTGATCGTCCTCTCACGTTATGGGGACGATCATCGGCAGCGCGTCTGCCCGGCAATAGCTCCTCCTGTCCGTCATTTGCATGAAGATGCGCCAGACCCGGACGACAGACGCGCGATAATCTCCCATGACGATATATACTGCGCGCCATTGTTGAAGGGAGAGCCGTGTGGCCATCGATATTCACTGGATTCGCGACGACGACAGCCTCGCCCGGCATTGCGCACAATGGCAGTCACTGCCTTTCGTGGCGCTCGACACCGAGTTCATGCGGGTCGACACTTTTTATCCGATCGCCGCGCTGCTGCAGATCGGCGACGGGCAGAGCGCCTGGCTGATTGATCCGTTGCTGATCAACGACTGGCGGCCGCTGTCTGCGTTGCTCGAAAACCCCGACGTCATCAAGGTGGTGCATGCGTGCAGCGAAGACCTCGAGGTGTTGCTGCGCCTGACCGGCAGCCTGCCGGTTCCGCTGTTTGACACCCAGTTGGCAGCTGCCTACCTGAACCTGGGTTTTTCCATGGGTTACTCGCGTCTGGTTCAGGAGGTGCTCGACATCGACCTGCCCAAGGGCGAAACCCGCTCCGACTGGCTGCAACGCCCGCTGTCGGAAACGCAGATCAGCTACGCAGCCGAAGACGCCGTGCACCTGGCCGAGTTGTTCACCATCCTGCGCCCGCGCTTGTCCGACGACAAATACGCCTGGCTGCTGGATGACGGCGCCGAACTGGTCGCCAACCTGCGCCGTGAGGTGGACCCGTACGAGGTGTATCGCGACGCCAAGCTGGCCTGGAAGTTGTCCCGCGCCCAGCTAGCCGTGCTGCGCGAGTTGTGTGCCTGGCGCGAGCGCGAGGCGCGTGCCCGCAACCTGCCGCGCAACCGTATAGTGCGTGAGCACTCGCTCTGGCCATTGGCCAAAACCCAGCCGGACAACCTCGGCGCACTGGCACGGATCGAAGACATGCACCCTCGGACGGTCCGTCATGACGGCGAGTTTCTGCTCGAGCTGATCAAGACCGCGAGCGTGCTGCCGCCGGAAGAATGGCCACCTGCGTTGCCCGAGCCGTTGCCCATCGATGCGGCCGGGTCGATCAAGCGTCTGCGTGTCATCGGTCAGCAGTACGCCGAGCGACTGGACATGGCCCCGGAGCTGATGCTGCGCAAGAAGACCCTCGAAGCCCTGCTCAAGAGCGGCTACCCCGACGGTCCTTACCAATTACCCGACTCGCTGCGTGGCTGGCGTCGCGAGTTGATGGGTCAGGCGCTGCTGGACAGCCTGGCCACCCCCGGAGAACCGTCTTGAAGCGCATCTGCTCGATTTATCGCAGCCCGAAAAGAAACGAGATGTACCTTTACGTCCTGAAAAGCGACGTCCTCAAGCGTGTGCCGCCCGAGCTGATGGTGGCCTTCGGCAAGCCGGTTCATGCGTTCGATCTGGTGCTGAGTCCCGAGCGGGCGCTGTCGCGCGAAGATATCAATGTGGTGCTGGAGAACCTCGACAGCCAGGGCTATCACTTGCAGATGCCGCCGGCTGAAGACGATTACATCGAGCACTTGCCCGAAGAGCTGCTGCGCCGCAACGATCCTATGTAATCGTTGCTCACGTTGTAAAGCGGCCCACATCGACGTGGGTTGCCTGTCCTGTTTTTAAGGTTTTTGAAACATGCGCGTTCTGATTGCCGAGCACGATTACCACGTTTACACCCAATTGTTGCGCAAGGCTGCGCCTGATCTGGAAGTTTTCAGCACTGGCGATTCTGCCGAGTTGTCGCGCATGGCCAGCGACTGCCCGGTCTGGCTGGGACAGCCCGACCTGATGGCCAATCTGCTGCGGCAGGGGCACACGCCGCAATGGCTGCAATCCACCTGGGCGGGCATCACACCGCTGCTGGCTGACAGCCTGTCACGAGACTATCGCCTGACCCGTGCAGTCGGGATTTTCGGCCAGGTCATGGCTGAGTTCGTTTTGACCTATATGCTCGGCCATGAGCGTGAGGTGTTGGCGCGCCTGATGAGTCAGGTCGAGCGCAAGTGGGACAACCGGACCGGGCAGAGCCTGTCGGGCCGCAAGGCATTGATCGTCGGTGCCGGCGATATCGGTCAGCGCGTTGCCGAGTTCCTCCTGCCGTTCGGCGTGCAGGTGTACGGTGTGGCCTCCAGTGCGCGCACTCAGGAACCGTTCATTGAAGTGACAGCGTTGTCAGACATGACGCGCCTGCTCGGCGACATGGATTACGTCATCAACCTGCTGCCCAATACGCCCGAGACGCACGACCTGTACGACGCCAAGTTGTTCGCCAGCTTCAAGCCCACGGCGCTGTTCATCAACGTCGGACGCGGGGTGGCTGTTGTCGATGCAGATCTGGTCGAGGCGTTGAAGGAAGGGCATCTGGCTGGCGCGGTGATTGACGTCTGCCGTCAGGAGCCTTTGCCGCAGCGCCATCCGTTCTGGACTGCCTACGGTCTGCTGTTGACCGGTCACAGCTCGGCGCCTACCTCGCCAGTGGCCATGACCGAGCTTTTCGTGCATAACCTGAACGCTTTTCAGGCGGGAGAAGCGCTGCGCGGAGAGGTCGATTTTTCGCGAGGTTACTGACGCCCTTACCAACGAGCCGACGTTTCAGGCGTCGGCTCGCAGACATTGATTACAGCAGACAGTCGGTTATAGCGAAAAATCACCTTCGGCGGCCAGTTCTGCCAGCGGCTTGCGCGGGCTTGGCACTTCGCGGCCTTGCAGGTAGTCCGGCAAGGTCGATTTGTCCCCCAGCTTGCCAATCGCGATGGCCGCATGCACTGCGTAGCCTTCGGGAATATTTAACTCCTTGCGGGTCAGATCCTGATCGAAACCGGCCATGCCGTGGGTGTGCCAGCCGCTCAGGCTGGCCTGCAGTGCCAGGTAACCCCATGCCGAACCCGTGTCGAAGGTGTGCCACAGAGCCGGGCTCTCTTCGCTTGCGCCGGGGGCGACGAAGGTGGTCTTGGAAATGACGATCACCAAGGCCGCTGCGTGTTGTGCCCAACTGCGGTTGAACTCGTTCAGCAAGCCGAGGTAACGCTCCCAGTTCGGCGTATCGCGACGTGCATAGAGAAAGCGCCAGGGCTGCGAGTTATACGCTGAGGGCGCCCAGCGTGCGGCTTCGAAAAAGCTCAGCAGGGTTTCCTGGTCGATGCTTTCGCCGCTGAAGGCACGTGGCGACCAGCGTTCGGTGAATTGCGGGTCGATAGGGTGATCGGCGATGCGAGGGTTCGTGCTCATGAGAGTCCTTGATAGCGAAGGTTGAAAACGAGCGTGGCTTGATGGGCCGTGGTCGGCAGGCATCGCTTGAACGCACTGAAAACCCGTTAACGCTACTGTTTTGCCCCGTCGCTGACAAGTCCCGGCTACCGGCAGTCGCAAGTGCTTGGCCCGCACCCCGTGTACCTCTAGACTGGCGGCCTTTTCATTATCGATACCGTTGTCCGAACCATGGCCGCTAAAGTTGAACCCTTCTGGATTCGCAAGACCCTTGACCAGCTCGACACCCAAGAGTGGGAGTCGTTGTGCGATGGCTGTGGCCTGTGCTGCCTGCAGAAGCTTGAGGATGAGGAAGACAACGCGGTTTATTACACGCGAATAGCCTGCAAGCTGCTGGATCTGAAAACCTGCCAGTGCTCCGACTACGCAAACCGTCGTGCCTCGGTGCCCGATTGCATTCAGCTGACGCCTGGTCAGGCAGATGAATTCAAATGGCTGCCACCGACCTGCGGCTATCGTCTGGTCAGCGAGGGCAAGGATTTGCCGCTCTGGCACCATCTGGTGTGCGGTGATCGCACGGCCGTGCATCACGAACGCATCTCCCAGTCAGGCCGCATGCTCAGCGAGAACAATGTGGCCGAGGACGACTGGGAGGATTACCTGATTTTTCGCGCGGGTTGAACGCTTAAATGACCGGCTTTGGCTCGGTCAGCGCTTCCACGCCTTTGGCAGCCGCCGTCTTCACGGCATCTTCAGCGTCGTCCTTGAGGTTATTCAGTTGCGCGCCGGCACGTTCGATGGTCGAGCGTGCGCTTTGCAGATCGCTGCGGCCTTTTTCCATCAGGCTCTTGGCCGAGCAGTGGCCACTGATGCCGCGCGCCAGAGCCGCGCCGCCGATGGCCAATTGGATCAGGCCCAGAAAGCCGCCACGACGGACGCCTTTACCCATCAGCAGTACGCCGCCAGCCAGCGAGCCGATACGCTCCCAGCCGTTTACGTTCTGCTCGGGGTTGCGTTGGAGCAGTTCAGGTGTGTCGATGCGTTCGATGATTGGGGTGTCGCGCATGATGGCTCTCCATGAGGTAGTAGGTCGGAGTTGGCAGATTGGAAGCAGTTGCTCGATTCAGAGAAACTGACTGCCCGTGCGCGACACAGGTTCAATGCTTTTCCGTCAGCGGTCGCTGGCCGGATCAATTTTCTCGCGACCGAACTGCGGGCCCGAACGGGTATTGATACCTTTGGCCATGCGGTCATAGAGGACGACGTTGACGGTCGCCGCCAGATTCATGCAGCCCTCGGTCGGGATATAGACCACGTCTTCACACCAGTCGCGAATCTCCTGATCCAGCGAGCCATCTTCCGGGCCGAAGATATATAGTGCGCGATCAGGGTGCGTGTATTCGGGCAGTGCGCGGGCGCCGTCGACCAGTTCGACAGCCACCGGAATGCAACCCAGCGGCAGAATGCTTTTGAGGTCTTCGATGCCGATCAGCGGGATGTCCTGATGGATTTTCTTGGTGTCGGTTATGAAGTCCCGCGCGCGCTCATAGCGTTTACCGGTATAGAACACCGACGCCACGCCGTAACAGCCGGCGGCACGCATGACGGAGCCGACGTTTTCCGGGGACTTGGGGTTGTAAAGACCGATGCAGGCGTACCGTTTGTTGGCCACGGGGAGGGTGCTCTGAAGAAAACCGGGGATTATACGGCAGCCTCAGAGCAATGCCATTGACTGTGTTCAGAACCACATGCGCACGCCGACCACCAGTCGCGCGTCCTGGGTGTCTTCGTCGTCTTCGCGTGCGTAATCGGCGGTCTTGCCGTAGGAGCGGTCCCAGCTCACCCCGACATAAGGGGCGAATTGCGGGGTGATTTCGTAACGCAGTCTGAGGCCGAACTCGCTGGTCGACAGGCCCGAACCGTTGCCGCGCTGCGGGTCGTTCTTGCCATAGAAGTTCAGCTCCGCGGTGGGCTGCAGCACCAGATTGCTGGTCAGCTGGAGGTCGTAGTCGGCCTCCAGGCGAGCGGCGGTCTGTCCGGCTTCACCGATGAACGCGGTGGCCTCGATATCTAGATCCGAAATGGCTTGGCCCTGCAGGCCGAAGGCGGCCCAGGTTTGCGGTGCGCCCGGCTTGAAATCCTGACGTGCTCCGGCGACCACGTCCCACCAAGGGCTGATCGAGTGGCCCCACAACGCCTGGATTTCCGCTTCTTCGGTCTTGCCGTTGGTTCGCTCACCTTCGGAGCGCAGCAGCAGGCGGTCGATATCACCGCCAATCCAGCCGGACATGTCCCAGGCCTGCGCGCTGCCGTCATTGGCGTCCTGCCATTCCAGCTTGTCGGCCAGAAAGTAACTGTTGATGGCGCTGTCATGGACCTGATGGCCCGCGTGGCTGGTGTACACCGCAGCCCGGTCCGCATCAGTGATCGGCGGGATCGGGGTTCGGCTCTGGGTGGGCGCAGTCTGCGTCGAGGTCGCGTCCTCGCTGTCGCTGGCGTCCATGTGCATTTCGTGGCTGCCGTGGTCCATGCCTTCCATTCCGGCGGCCATGCTCGAGGTCCACGGTGCAGCGGTCAGCCCGGCGGCCAGCAACAGCATCGGCAGGCGGGGCGAATTCAGCGTTCTGCTCAACATCAAGGTCCTCATTCTTCCACCCGCACTTCGCGGAACATGCCCATTTCCATGTGGTACAGCATGTGGCAGTGATAAGCCCAACGGCCCAGCGCATCGGCGGTCACGCGGTAGCTGCGGCGTGACCCCGGTGGCATGTCGATGGTGTGTTTGCGCACCATGAACCGGCCGTTTTCATCTTCGAGGTCGCTCCACATGCCATGCAGATGGATGGGGTGGGTCATCATCGTGTCGTTGACCAGCACGACACGCACCCGCTCGCCGTATTTGAGCATCAACGGTTTGGCGTCCGAGAACTTCACACCGTCGAATGACCAGGCGTATTTTTCCATATGCCCGGTCAGGTGCAGCTCGATCGTGCGGCTCGGCTCACGGCCGTCCGGGTCTTCGAAGGTGCTGCGCAGGTCGGCGTAGGTCAGGACTCTGCGGCCATTGCCCCGGAGGCCGATGCCCGGATCATCGAGCTTGGGCGAGGTGCTCATGGCTTGCATGTCGACCAGTGGGTTGTTGTTTTCGCTTTCTGGGTGCGATTGCGGGGTCGGCGTTTTCCTGGCCGGCATCTGCGCGTGGTCCATTGCGGGCATCGCGTCGTGGCCCATCTTGCTGTGGTCCATGCCTGACATGTCGTGCGTTGCCGGGGCTGCGGCGTGGTTCATGCTGCCATGCTCCATGCCCGCCATACCCATATCATCCATGCTCAACAGCGGGCGTGGATCGAGAGGCGGCACGACAGCCTGCAGGCCGGGCCTGCTGGCCAGGGTGCCACGGGCGTAACCGGTGCGGTCCATCGACTGGGCGAACAGGGTATAGGCACCTTCCGCCGGTTCGACAATCACGTCGAAGGTTTCCGCCACTGCGATGCGCAACTCGTCGACGGTCACCGGCTTGACGTGCTGGCCGTCGCTGGCCACCACGGCCATCTTCAGGCCCGGAATGCGCACGTCGAAGTACGTCATTGCCGAGCCGTTGATCAGCCGCAGTCGGATCCGCTCGCCAGGCTTGAACAGCCCGGTCCAGTTCATGTTCGGCGCCTGACCGTTCATCAGGTAGGTGTAGGTCGCACCGCTGACATCCGCCAGATCGGTCGGGTCCATCCTCATCTTCGCCCACATCCAGCGATCCCTGGTGGTCTCGCTCCAGCCTTTTTCACCGACGTCGTTGATGAAGTCGCCGACGGTGCGCTGGTTATTGTTGTAGTAATCGGACTGTTTCTTGAGCGTTTTCATCAGCTGGACCGGCTCTTCGTCGGTCCAGTCGCTGAGCATGATCACGTGTTCGCGATCGTACTCGAACGGCTCCGGCTCTTTCGCATCGATCACCAGCGGCCCGTAGACCCCCGACTGTTCCTGGAAGCCGGAGTGGCTGTGATACCAGTAGGTACCGTGCTGCCTGACCTTGAAGCGGTAGACATACAGGCCATCCGGCGCGATGCCGTCAAAGCTCAACCCCGGCACGCCGTCCATGTTGGCCGGCAGGATGATGCCGTGCCAGTGGATGGATGTGGCTTCGTCGAGCCGGTTCTTGACCCTCAGCGTCACGTTGTCGCCTTCGCGCCAGCGCAGCAGCGGGCCAGGGATGCCACCGTTGATGGTCTGCGCAGTCTTGGCATTGCCGGTGATGTTGACCTGGGTTTCGCCGATATACAGATCGAACTCGGTGCCGGACAACCCGTTTGGCTGACCCGGATTGGCCACCGCCCACGCCGGGCTGCGCCATAGCCCCAGGCCGCCGAGCAGGCCACTGGCGGCCAGCCCTTTCACAAAGGTTCGTCTTGAGGTTCGGGTGGGCATGACAAAGTATCCGGTCGGTCGGGTGGCCGCAGGCCAGGGGAAGTGCGGGTCGGGCGGGGGAGCGTGGCTGGTCGGAGGTACCGGGGTCACTCGTCCTTTTTCATCAGCCCGGCCAGTGCCGCGAACGGGTTGTGGGTGGCCTTGGCGGTTTTCGGACTGCCCAGAGAGCCATCGGCGAAGTACTGCTGATCGGTGTAGCGCGAGTGCTCGTTATCGTGGCAATACAGGCACAGCAGCTCCCAGTTGGAGCCGTCCTGCGGGTTGTTATCATGGTTGTGGTCGCGGTGGTGTACGGTCAGTTCGCTGAGGCGTTTGCCTGCGAACTCGCGCGCGCAGCGGCCGCAAACATGCGGGTACATGCGCAGCGCTTTGTCGCGGTAGCCCATCTCGCGGTCGCGCTGGGCGTCGGCCAGGATGCGGTCCAGCTTGGCAGTATGGGAAGGGGGATTGGCCGTGCTCATGGTGTCACCTGTGCGTGTGCGCATTGAAAGCGGAATGTCGGCAAGTTTAGCGCCAGATGGGCAAACTCACACCTGCTGGGAGAGTAATTGACCATCGACCATGCGCAGGCGCTTGGACAACGAGATGGCCAAGGCGCGAATGATCTTGGCGGCGATTTTCGGCGCGTCCTCGAGCATCTTGTCCAGTGAATCACGGCCCAGGTTCAATAGCTGGCAACTGGTGGCTGCGATACAACTGGCCGAACGGCGCTCGCCATCCAGCACTGCCATTTCCCCAAAGGCGCGTCCGCGCCGCAGAACGGCGATTTCCACCTGTTGGCCGTCTGCAGCAAGCTTCTGCACAGACACGGTGCCCTGATGGATGATGCACATGAAGGTTCCGGCATCGCCCTCGGCGAAAATAGTCTCGCCCTTATCGATATCGGTAATGCTGAAATAGCCGGCTACGGTAAAGAAATCGCCCGGCAGCAGCGTGTCGAACAGGCCGCAATCCAGCAGCATGTCGCGTATGGCGTTGTTCAGGTTGGACAGTGGTTCTGACATGTGAGGTCTGGTAATCCTGACAAAGGGGCAACTCCGCTGCCCCCGGTCCTAGTAAGACAGGTGTTTCACACCAAGTTCATTCAGCGATCTGCAATACCTTGAAGATAAACGCGTACTCCAGCGCCACATCACGCAAGCCCTGATAGCGACCGCTCATGCCACCGTGCCCGGCACCCAGTTCGGTCTTGAGCAGCAACGGATTGTCGTCGGTCTTGGTGGCGCGCAACTTCGCGACCCATTTGGCGGCTTCCCAATACTGCACGCGGCTGTCGTTGTAACCGGCGATGACCAGCATGGCCGGGTAGGCCTGGGCCGTGACGTTTTCGTAGGGTGCGTAAGCCTTGATGCGCGCGTAGACCTCGGGCTCCTGCGGGTTGCCCCATTCGTCGTATTCGGTGACGGTCAGCGGCAGGTCCGGGTCGAGCATGGTGTTCAGCACGTCGACGAACGGCACTTCGGCAATCGCTGCCTTGAACAGCTCGGGCCGCTGGTTGAGCACTGCACCGATCAGCAGGCCACCGGCGCTGCCACCGCTGATCACCAGCTGTTCAGCGCTGGTCAGACCCTGGGCGACAAGGTGTTCGGCGCAGGCAATGAAATCGCCGAAGGTGTTCTGTTTGTGTTCCTGCTTGCCGTTGCGATACCAGGCCTCGCCCAGCTCGCCGCCGCCGCGCACATGGGCAATGGCGAACGCTACGCCACGGTCGAGCAGGCTCAGACGGGCGTGGGAAAACCACGGGTCGAGGCTCTCGCCATAGGCGCCGTAGCCGTACAGATACAGCGGGGTGGCCTGTCCGGCCAGTTCGCGCTTGACCACCAGGCTGATCGGCACTTGGGTGCCATCGCTGGCCGTGGCCCACAAACGCTGGCTGACGTAGGCATCGGCGTCGAAGATGCCCAGTACCGGGGTTTCCTTGAGCACCACCTGCTCGCCGCTGGCCAGGGTCAGTTGACGGACCTGGGCTGGCCGGTTCAACGACTGGTAGCGCAGGCGAATTTTGTCGCTGTCGAATTCCAGCGTGTCCTGCACGTACAGGCTGTACGCGGCATCAGGCAGCTGCACGCGATAGGTCGGCAGCGCCTGAGGACGTACTTCGATGATCGGCAGGCCGCCCTCGCGCAGGCTCAGGCTGATGCCTTTGGCGTTGAGGCTGACGCCTTCGAGCATGACCTTGTCGTCGTGCGCGACCAGCGTCTGCCAGTCCTCGCGCACCGGTACGCCACTGGCGTGTTGCGCTGCTTGATACAGCGCGAAGTTGATGCCGCTCTGATTGCTGCGGATGAACCAGGTCCAGACGCCATCGAGCAGTCCGTGGTCCGGGTAGTATTCGTGACCTTCGCTGCGCGGTGCGAGGCAGGTGAAGGCCTGTTGCGGATGATCGGCGTCCAGCACCCAAGCTTCGCTGGTGGTTTTGCTGTTGAGCAAAATGATCAGTTGGCGCTCGGAACTGCTGCGGAAACAGTGCAGGAAGAAGCGGCCGTCCGGCTCATCGAACACCTGCTCGGCCGATGCCGTGCCCAGGGTATGGCGATGTAGCTTGCCCGGGCGATGGGTTTCGTCCAGCTCGCCGAAAAACAGGGTCTGGCTGTCGTTGGCCCAGGTCATGCTGCCGTCGCAGTTTTCGAAGGGCAGGCTGCTGATCTGACCGGTGCTCAGTTCCTTGACGTAAAGCTCGTACACCTCGTCGCCACTGGTGTCCAGGCTGTAGGCCAGACGCTGGTGGTCAGGGCTGATGCTGAATGCACCCAGCGAGAAAAAGCCGCCATCGGCCATCTCGTTAGGGTCGAGCAACAATTCCTCGGCGCTTTCATCCACCGTGTTGCTGTCGTCGGCCGGGCGCGGGCAGCGGTAGTGACGGGCGTATTCGTCGCCTTGTGTGGTGCGGGTGTAATAAAGGTACGGGCCCCAGGGGGAGGGCAGCGACAGGTCGGTTTCGAGGATGCGGCCCTTGATTTCCTCGAACAGGCTTTCGCGCAACCCGGCCTGCTCTGCCAGTTGCTGCTCCTGCCAGGCGTTTTCGGCGTTGAGGTAGTCGAGCACTTCGTCGGTGTCGCGGTTCTGCAGCCAGGCATAAGGGTCGGGACCGTCGGCCTTGCGAGCGATCGGGGCGCTGGAGGTTGCATTCGAGAAGGACATGCTGGGCTCTCTGTTAAGGCATCAATCAGGAAAATATCGGTACACGCTGAACCGAATACTGAAGCGAGGCAAGCCGCGTCAGGCAAAAGCCGTTATCATAAGCGCCTCTTTACCTGGCTTACCACGGACGTCATGACCGAAAACGACTATCTGATCGCCTGGAGCGTCTACGCCTTCGCCGCGTTGGGTTGCCTGCTGGTATGGTTTCTGATGACCCGCTGGATGTGGCGGTATCTCAAGGAGCCTTTGCTGGTGGCGGTCGCGGTGCTGCTGTTTACGCCGACCATGGTCGACCCTGCCAAGGATGCGATGGCGCCAGCCGTGGCGATCACCGCGCTTGACCTGATGTTCAAGGTCGGCAGCAACGTCTGGACCGCCGTGTCGGACCTGGCCATGTATGGCATGTTCGCCTTCGCTGCGTATCTGCTGTTCGTGCTGATCCGTTGGCCGATCGAACGCAGCCGCAAGGCTCGCCAGCCCAAGCCTGCGGCCCAGCCCGTCGAAACAGACCCTGCTGACGAACCTTTCGCCGAAGACGATCACTACGCTCGCAAGAACGCTGCGCCTCTTGCGCCGACCAGGGCTGCGCGGGTCGAGCCGCGTTTGTAGATCCCGCTTCGTTGGTAAGCGCCGCGACCTGCGGCGCATGACCTGCTGCAAAACGTCTTGAAGCGAGAACCTGAGCATGTGTGAACTACTGGGCATGAGCGCCAATGTCCCGACCGACATAGTCTTCAGCTTTACCGGGCTGATGCAGCGTGGCGGCCGCACCGGTCCGCATCGCGATGGCTGGGGCATTGCCTTCTACGAGGGCCGTGGCCTGCGCCTGTTTCAGGACCCGGCAGCCAGCAGTGAATCGGAAGTCGCCCAACTGGTGCAGCGTTATCCCATCAAGAGCGAAGTCGTGATCGGCCATATTCGTCAGGCCAACGTCGGCAAGGTCTGCCTGTCCAATACCCATCCTTTCGTGCGTGAGCTCTGGGGCCGTAACTGGTGCTTTGCCCATAACGGCCAATTGGCGGATTTCACCCCGGGCGTTACTTTCTACCGGCCGGTGGGCGATACCGACAGCGAAGCGGCATTCTGCGACTTGCTCAATCGCGTCCGCGAAGCGTTTCCCGAGCCCGTCGACGTCGAGGAATTGCTGCCCACGTTGATCCAGGCGTGTGCCGAATACCGCAGTAAGGGCGTGTTCAACTGCCTGTTGAGCGACGGTGACTGGCTGTTTTGCTTTTGCAGTACCAAACTGGTTCAGATCACCCGCCGAGCTCCGTTTGGTCCGGCAAGGTTGAAAGATGTCGACGTGATTGTCGATTTTCAGGCTGAAACCACACCGCACGACGTGGTCACGGTCATCGCGACCGAACCCTTGACCGAGAACGAAAACTGGAACCGCTATGAACCGGGCCAGTGGAGCCTGTGGCGCAAGGGCGAGAGCGTGGCGCAAGGTTCGGTCGACGCCGTCACCGAGACGGCCAGGTCGTAAGACACCATCACATCGGCTTAATGGATAAAAAAGAAGAGGGATATTAATGCTGCGAAGTTATCTGCGATTGGTCCTGTTCACCATGGGCCTGCTGTTCGGGGTACAGATCCCCGGCTTCATCAGTGATTACAGCAAGCGTGTCGAAGCGCATCTGATCGAGGCGCAGCAAGCCGTGAAGGGCTATACCGCCACCGCACAGCAGTTCTTCAAGGGCGATATCCAGGCGCTGATCCAGCACTATCGCAGCAGTGAAGACCCGGTTTTTCGCAGTGATGCGGACACCATCGACACCCTGATGAACCGCACGCACATCCTTGAGCGTCAGTGGCTCGGGCTTCAGGGACCTTGGTATTCCAAAGCCATCTTCGTGGCTACCTCTTCCGATCCGGATATCCGTCGCGAGACCTTCAATGGTTATACGTGGCAAGTTCTGCTGGCCCCGGAAGTGATTGCCTGGGGCATCATCAGCGCATTGCTGCTGGCGCTGGTGATCGAAAGCTTCGTGCTGTTGCTTGGCTGGGTGGTCCACGGCGGACGACGCAAGCCTCAGCTCGAACGCGACTGGAATTGACTCTGGGTCGGGGCGTAGCGAAACATTGGTGGGCAGTTCATATGACTGCCCGTGTTTCATTGCGTAGATAGGTGAGTACTGTTTCAGGTGCGTTCCACATCAGCACGTCGATGATTGAAAGGTTTTCGACGAAATTCATAGGTCCCGTCGAATAACTGAATGAAGCGGGCTCGAGAAACCTCAGTTCTATGCCTCTTTCCTGCCACTCGCCGGGTATGAAGATTTCGCGTCCACCTGTGGCATTGATGTACTGGCGCGCTTTCAGCACGGTGCTTATTTCCAGCGCCCATTGGCCCGCATATTCAATGGGCGGCAGATCAAGGTTCATCGCTGCACAGCTTTCCCAGTTAAAGCTCATGCCTAAATACTCGCAGACCACTTTCAGCGCGCGTGTGTTGAGTTCACACAGGTGGGTGGCAGGTGTGCCGAATGTCTGTTCGACCACCTGCAAGGTTTCCCGAAAGTAGGGTGCCTTGCTTCGATAGTGTTCGAGCTGATTCGTGATTCGTCGGTGGGCACAGGCAAGGTCGATGATGGTCGCGTCCTTGATCAGTGCGCCCTCGCTGACACAGACCGGAACATTGATGTATTGCCAGTCGCCTTTGCTGCCCAGTACCCGATTGCGGTTCATCCAGCTTTTGCGTTTGTATTTGACGATGTCGAAGACCAGCCCGCGCTGGACCGCCGCAATGAGCTGGAAGTAACCGATGTAGGGGAAAAAGTAAGGCTGCATGATCCCGAGCGTTTCGTTCATAAGTAACCCGCGACGTCGCGACGGCTGCTCAGGCAAAACGATGGAGTAACTGCAAAACGACCTACTCAATCAGCACTTTTGCGTCTGATTGGTTGTGTGGAACTGTCAGCGTAGTTCGGGTGTTCAAAATGATCATGCTGCTGGTCGGGTGGTACCGGCCGGTCGATGACCGGCTTGTACAGCATTGGCAGCAGCCTTATTTCATTTCGCCAGGTAACGCATGCCTTCTTCCAGACCGCTAAGGGTTAGTGGATACATCTGCCCCTCGATCAAATCACGCACGATATGCGTCGAGGTGGTGTAGTCCCAGGCATCTTTCGGGTAGGGGTTGATCCAGATGATCTTCTTGAATTTGGCCATGAAGCGCTGCATCCATACATAGCCCGCCTCTTCATTCCAGTGTTCGACACTGCCGCCGGGCTGGGTGATTTCATAGGGCGCCATTGAGGCGTCGCCAATGAAAATCACTTTGTAGTCCTCGCCATACTTGTGCAATAGGTCCTGGGTGGCAGTCCGCTCCGAGCTTCTGCGCTGATTGTTCTTCCACACCGATTCATAGATGAAGTTATGGAAGTAGAAATACTCCATATGCTTGAACTCGGTCTTGCACGCGGAGAACAGCTCTTCACAGACCTTGATGTGCGAATCCATCGAGCCGCCGATGTCGAACAACAGCAATAACTTGATGGTGTTGCGCCGCTCCGGGCGCATCTGAATGTTCAGCAGGCCCGCATCGCGTGCGGTGTGATCGATGGTGCTGTCGATGTCCAATTCATCCGCAGCACCCTGACGAGCGAACTTGCGCAGGCGACGCAGGGCCACCTTGATATTGCGTGTCCCCAGTTCAACCTGATCGTCCAGGTTTTTATATTCGCGCTGGTCCCAGACTTTGACGGCCTTGCCTTTGCGCTCGCCTGCATCGCCGACGCGGATGCCCTCCGGGTTATAGCCACCCGAACCGAACGGGCTGGTGCCACCGGTGCCGATCCATTTGTTGCCACCGGCATGGCGTTCCTTCTGTTCTTCCAGGCGTTTCTTGAACTCCTCGATCAGTTTGTCGAGGCCGCCCAGCGACTGAATCTGCGCGCGTTCCTCGTCCG
Source organism: Pseudomonas sp. PvP028 (assembly GCF_017832255.1). Classification (NCBI taxonomy): domain Bacteria; kingdom Pseudomonadati; phylum Pseudomonadota; class Gammaproteobacteria; order Pseudomonadales; family Pseudomonadaceae; genus Pseudomonas; species Pseudomonas sp. PvP028. The sequence goes on along the minus strand of NZ_JAFIBL010000001.1, from coordinate 5,589,019 downwards.
TCAGCGAACGCTCGAACTCTTTGCGCAGCCAGTCTTCCGGGATCAACGCCTGCAAATGCTCGTCGAGATTTTCCAGGCCATTGAAATATGCGCCGAAGGCCCGGTCGAACTTGTCGAAATGGCGCTCGTCCTTGACCAGAATCGTGCGCGCCAGAAAGTAGAACTCATCGATGTCGGCGAAGACGACCCGCTGTTTCAGCGCATTGATCAGGTCCAGCAGTTCACGCAGAGACACCGGCACTTTGGCCGCGCGCATTTCGTTGAACAGGTTGAGCAGCATGGCTGTCGCCCTTTTACATGGCAGGTTGGATAGACACGATCAGCGGTTGCCGCGACGGCTCATGAACGCCAGACGTTCCAGTAAGTGCACGTCCTGCTCGTTCTTGACCAGCGCGCCGGCCAGTGGCGGAATCGCCTTGGTCGGGTCGCGTTCGCGCAGCACGGCTTCACCGATGTTGTCGGCCATCAGCAGCTTCAGCCAGTCGACCAGCTCGGAAGTGGAGGGCTTCTTCTTCAGCCCAGGCACTTTGCGCACGTCGAAGAATACGTCCAGCGCTTCGCTCACCAGTTCTTTCTTGATGTCCGGGTAATGCACATCGACGATGCGTTGCAGCGTGGCCCGATCCGGAAAGGCAATGTAGTGAAAGAAGCAGCGACGCAGAAAGGCATCCGGCAGCTCTTTCTCGTTGTTGGAGGTAATGATGATGATCGGTCGCTTTTTGGCCTTGATGGTTTCATCGATCTCGTAAACGTAGAACTCCATCTTGTCAAGTTCCTGCAACAGGTCGTTGGGGAACTCGATATCGGCCTTGTCGATTTCGTCGATCAGCAGAATCACACGCTCCTCGGACTCGAAGGCTTCCCAGAGCTTGCCCTTTTTCAGGTAGTTGCGTACGTCGTGGACCTTGTCGACGCCCAGTTGCGAGTCGCGCAGACGACTCACCGCATCGTACTCGTACAGACCCTGATGGGCCTTGGTCGTGGACTTGATATGCCAGGTAATCAGTTTCGCGCCGAAGGACTCGGCCAGTTGCTCGGCGAGCATGGTCTTACCAGTGCCGGGCTCGCCCTTGACCAGCAGTGGACGTTCCAGCGTGATGGCCGCGTTGACCGCCAGCTTGAGATCGTCGGTGGCAACGTAGGCCGGCGTACCTTCGAACTTCATTGATCCATCCTTTTCGCGTGGGCGCGCGTAACCGGTCGGCACGCACGCCGTAAGAGGGGCAAGCAATGCCCTGACTATAACGTGGCTGCCCGAGTGCTGTGAACGAAGACGCCTCATTCAGTTCTTGAATGGCGCGTCACGCTGTGACCGGGTGTAAATTGTAACGCTGCTTCTGGTATGGCTAATTTGGCGATACCATGCGTGCCATGTCGACCAAATACAGATTCAGGGATAAATACAGGATTCAGCTGAGAGAAAAAGACCACCTGCCGCCGCATGTTCACCTGACCGGTGGAGGGCTGGACGTGCTGATTTGCCTTGAGCTTGTAGAGCCCATGCGCGGAACCGCACCGGCTGTTGTGTTAAGGGAAGCTCTTGAATGGATACGAACTCACCGTAACGAACTGATGGAGGAATGGAAACGATGGCATCCATGAAACGCCCACGGCTCAAGGAGGTTCAGGCCCAGTCCGGATATCGACTAGCCTTGACGTTCATCGACGATCAGCAATTCGTGCTCGACATGAGCGCGGATGTGCAGACTTTTCCTGGGTTACGGCCTTTGATCGCTGCCGATGCCTTTGCCCAGGCCCAGGTGGGCGATGATGGCTGGACGGTTGAATGGCCGGAGCCGGATATCCAGATCGGTGCCGATACCTTGTACCTTGACGCTCAGGCTCAAGCGGCCACCGATGAAAACACGCGTATTTTCATCGGGTGGCGGGCCCGCACGGGTTTGCCCCTGGCTCAGGCCGCAATAGCATTGGGTGTGAGCCCGCGCAGCATCACCCGCTACAGCAACTCCCGCGAGCCGACACCACGCACCCTGGCGCTGGCTTGCCTGGGCTGGGATGCTTTGCAGCAACAGGCACAGGCCGCCGAAGAGCGGGGCGTCTACGGCAAAGACAAAAAAGCACGCTAGGAACCCTTGCTGCTCTCATAGCGCGCATTGAATGCCTGCACGAAAGCATTGCGCAGGATCTGCAGAAACGCCTGGAAGCCGCTGATGTCCTGCTGATGGACACTGCCGCTGAGGTCGACGCGTGTGGCGAACTGGTTTTCCCGCTGGTTTTTCAATACGGTTTCGCTGGTGCCGACCAGCGCTTCCCAGATAGATCGGAAAACACCCTTGTCCTTGTTTTCCACATCCTGATGCCAGTTGAACACGTCCACGTTGCGCAGCAGCGGTTTTATGTAGCCCTTGAGCTGGCCTTTATCGGCCTGCGCTTCAATCACCACGTCGCCATCGCCAGCGTTGAAATCGAACTTGCCGTAGGCCGACGAGAAATCGTTGAGTTTCTTGAGCTGGATGCCGGTGGCGCGCAGTTTGAAGTCGAAGTCTTCAAAGTTGCTGAACGGGTCGAATCTGGCTGAGCTTTCCAGATCGGCGTGGCCCAGCAGACGCGCCTTGCCCTTGAACTCGGCATCGCGATTGCCTTCCACGTCGACCACGTTGGTCAGGTTGTAGATGCTGGCATTGACCTGGTCCGCCTCGATTTTTACCTTGGGCTTGGAGTTGAAGTTATTGAACGTGATACGTCCGTTGTCGATGCGCAATTCGTTGAGGGTGATAGGCAGCAGCTTGTTCATCTGGGTACGCCAGTCAGTGCCCTGACCGGTCTGCGAGTCCTGCTTGCTGCCGCCGTCCACGAAGTTGATTTGCGGATCGGTGAACAGGGCTTTCGCGACCACCGCATGGTCATACCAGAGTGAATGCCAGCTGACTGCCAGTTCGATCATCGGTGCATCGAAGAAGGGCACCGGGACCTTGCCGTCGGTCTTGACGATCTTCAGCCCCTTGATCCGGTACGCGCCTCGCCACAGTGCCAGGTCCACATCGGTAATCTCGCCTCGGTAATCACCCATGTCGGCCAGTTTGTCGTTCAGATAGTCACGCACCAGATAGGGCAAGGCGATATTGACAGCGACCAGCAGGACTATCAGAGCGGCCAGGGTCCATAGCGGCCAGCTGTAGCGACGTTTCATGACATGAGTCTCCTGTTTCAATGATGGATTGACTGCTCGCGCCGTCATCCGTTCGGTCAGACTGGACGCCCCACAGTTGGCGGCATAGGCTTTGGGTCTTTAACCGATGTGCACAAGGACACCCTCATGAGCCGTATCTACGCTGATAACGCCCATTCCATCGGTAATACGCCGCTGGTGCAGATCAATCGTATCGCGCCACGCGGTGTCACCATTCTGGCCAAGATCGAAGGGCGTAATCCGGGTTATTCCGTCAAATGCCGTATCGGCGCCAACATGATCTGGGACGCCGAAAGCAGCGGCAGGCTCAAGCCGGGCATGACCATCGTCGAGCCAACCTCGGGCAACACCGGCATCGGTCTGGCCTTCGTTGCCGCTGCCCGTGGCTACAAGCTGATGCTCACCATGCCTGCTTCCATGAGCATAGAACGTCGCAAGGTACTCAAGGCCCTGGGCGCAGAACTGGTGCTGACCGAAGCGGCCAAGGGGATGAAAGGTGCGATTGCCAAGGCCGAAGAGCTGCTGGCAGGTAACCCCGAGCACTATTTCATGCCAGCGCAGTTCGAGAACCCGGCCAACCCGGCCATCCATGAAAAAACCACTGGCCCGGAAATCTGGGCAGACACCGACGGTGCCATCGACGTCTTGGTGGCAGGCGTAGGGACTGGCGGGACTATCACCGGTATCTCCCGGTATATCAAGCACACCGAAGGCAAACCGATCCTGTCGGTCGCCGTCGAGCCGGACGGTTCGCCGATCATCACCCAGGCGATGGCCGGTGAAACGATCACCCCCAGCCCGCACAAGATTCAGGGCATCGGCGCCGGCTTCATCCCGAAAAACCTCGACCTGTCGATTGTCGACCGGGTAGAGCGTGTCACCGATGAAGAGTCCAAGGCCATGGCGCGGCGTCTGATGCAGGAGGAGGGCATTCTGTGCGGTATTTCGTGCGGCGCGGCAATGGCAGCCGCCGTCTGTCTGGCTGAAAAGCCAGAGATGCAAGGCAAGACGATCGTTGTGGTCCTGCCAGACTCCGGCGAACGTTACCTGTCGAGCATGCTGTTCAGCGATCTGTTTACCGATCAGGAGCTTTCCCAGTAACACATCTTCGCAAGTGCGCACTTCATGCGGGCAACGCAAGGGTTTATGATGGCCAGCTTACGACTCGCCGGACGATCAGCGCTGTCCGCCCGGCGCTCCAGTCATTATTCAGAATCATGCATCAGCACTGCCCGCGTGACGTTTGGCGTTATCTGTCCGCTTCAAGGAGAGCTTCATGACCCTTTCATTTGTTGCCAAGGCATCGATCCTGATGCTGTTTCTGGGCAGCACGCTGTACGTTCATTTGCGCGGTCGTGCCCGATTGCCCCTGTTGCGGCAGTTCGTCAACCATTCGGCATTGTTCGCACCGTACAACGCACTGATGTATCTGTTTTCCCGCGTGCCGTCCGAGCCGTATCTGGACCGCAGCAAGTTCCCTGAACTGGACATCCTCAAGGACAACTGGGAAACCATTCGCGACGAAGCCATGCACCTGTTCGACGAAGGCTATATTCGTGCGGCGGAGAAAAACAACGACGCCGGTTTTGGCTCGTTCTTCAAGAAGGGCTGGAAGCGCTTTTACCTGAAGTGGTACGACAAGGCCCTGCCGTCTGCCGAGGCGCTGTGCCCGAAAACCGTCGAACTGGTCAACAGCATTCCCAACGTCAAGGGCGCGATGTTCGCGCTGTTGCCGGGTGGCAGTCACCTCAATCCGCACCGCGATCCGTTTGCCGGTTCGCTGCGTTATCACCTGGGCCTGTCGACACCCAACTCCGATGATTGCCGGATCTTCGTCGATGGCAAGGAATACGCATGGCGTGACGGTCAGGACGTCATGTTCGATGAGACCTATGTTCACTGGGTCAAGAACGAGACCGACCAGACCCGTGTGATCCTGTTCTGTGACATTGAGCGTCCACTGACCAACCGCTTCATGACCCGTATGAACCGCAGTGTCAGCGCGTTTCTGGGTCGCGCCACCGCTCCGCAGAATCTCGACGACGAGCGCGTCGGCGGAATCAACCAGGCGTATGCGTTCAGCAAGCGTTTCAGTGATGGCTTCAGTGGCAAGGTCAAGCAGTTCAAGCGCGCCAACCCCAAGGCTTATCGCATATTGCGCCCTGTTCTGGCCGTGGCGGTACTGACGCTGCTGGGCTACTGGTTGTTTGGTTAAGCGACAGTGTTTCCGGTTTTCCCCTGATCCGGTTGTTCGTGGCCTCTGCGAACAATCGGCATTCCGTTACCCGTCCAGACTCACATGCCGGCTCAACAGTGCGCGCAGCGCTGCAGGCTTGACCGGCTTGGGCAGGTAATCGAGCCCCGCCGCGTGCACCTGAGCGATCAACTCCGCACGCCCATCGGCACTGATAAGCACGCCCGGCACCGGTTGACCCAGTCTGGTACGCAGCCAGGCCATGAGTTCAGTACCGGTTTCGCCTTCATCAAGATGGTAATCCACCAGGGCAATCTGCGGCCGGACGCCATTGTTCAGCAGCGCTTCGCATTCCTGTCGATTGCGCGCGGTCCAGACCTGACAGCCCCAGCGTGACAGCAGGCTGTGCATACCGATCAGGATGCTGTCTTCGTTGTCGACACACAGTACCTGCGTACCGTTCAGTGCGGGGCGGCTGACCTCAGGCAGTGTTGCGGGGAGTGCCGCCTGGGGCGCGGCCAGCGGCACCCGTACGCTGAACACGCTGCCTTTGCCGGTCCAGGAGCGTACCTGCAAAGGATGCTCGAGAATGCGGCACAAACCATCGGCAATCGCCAGCCCCAGACCCAGCCCCTTGGCCGCATGAGTCTTGTGGCTGTCGAGGCGTTTGAATTCTTCGAAGATCACCTTGCGCTTGTCTTCGGGAATGCCCGGCCCCCGGTCCCAGACTTCCAGACTCAGGCTCTCACCGTAGCGCCTGACACCCAGCAGAATGGGGCCTTTGGCATAGCGGAACGCGTTGGTCAAAAAGTTCTGCAGCACCCGGCGCAACAGCTTGATATCGCTGTCGACGCGCAGTGAACTGCCCCTCACACGAAAACTCAGGCCCTGCTCCTGAGCCAGCGCCTTGAATTCGGCACCGAGGGTGTCAAACAGCGCGCTGAGCGGAAACGGCTGGCGGTCCGGGGTGATCTTGCCGTTTTCGATGCGGGAAATATCCAGCAGGTCGCTGATCAGGTCTTCGGCAGAGCGCAGCGAGCTGTCCAGGTGCCGAACCAGTTGCTGAGCGTCGCTGGAAATCCCTTCCTGCTGATGTGACAGCGCAGCGGAGAACAGCCGTGCAGCGTTCAACGGCTGCATCAGGTCATGACTCACCGCGGCCAGGAAGCGGGTTTTCGATTCGTTGGCAGCTTCAGCGGTACCCTTGGCTTCGGTCAGCGCCTGGTTGAGCCGGGACAATTCGTGAGTACGTGCGGCTACCCGCTGCTCAAGGCTTTCATTGACGCCTTTGAGGGCGTGCTCGGCGGCGCGGAACTCGGTGATGTCGGTGAAACTCATGACGAAGCCGCCGCCCGGCATCGGGTTGCCAATCAGTTCGATCACCTGGCCATTGGGAAACAACCGCTCCGAGGTGTGAGCGCGGCCCTGGCGCATCCAGTGCAGACGCCGCGCAACGTGAACTTCTGCCTCGCCCGGTCCGCAGAGTCCGCGCTCGGCGTTGTAACGGATGATGTCGGCAATCGGCCGGCCGACGCCAATCAGGCCTTCAGGGTAATTGAACAGCTCAAGGTAGCGACGATTCCAGGCGACTAGACGCAAGGACTGGTCGACCACGCTGATGCCCTGGGTAATGTTTTCGATAGCACCCTGCAGCAGCGCGCGGTTGAACTGCAGTACTTCGGAGGCTTCGTCGGCGATGCGTACGACGTCTTCCAGCTGCATGTCGCGACCTTCGATAGCAGCCTTGACCACCGCGCGGGTCGAAGAGGTGCCGAGCACGCCGGCCAGCAGTCGCTCGGTATGCGCGATCCATTCTCCGTCGGCATTCAGGCTGGGGTTGAAACCCTTGCCCTGTCGTTGGGCGAAGCGGATGAAACTCTGCCGCGCGCGGTCCTCACCGACGAAGCGTGCCGATAGGCTGAGCAGGTCCTCGATCTGTACCGCAAGCAGCGGGCGGCTGAAGTCGCGTCCCTGGGTTTCCTGGCCGATGAAACGACCCGCCTGCCAGTGCTCGGCCACTCGCGTGCGCGACAGCATCGACACCCAGGCGAACAACGTGCAGTTGCCGGCCATCGACAGCACCACGCCCTGGGTCATCGGCGAGATAGGCAGGTCGAACGGGTTGCTGTGCAGCCAGGAGAGCAGTGGGAAAGTGCTCAAAGACCAGCCCATGCCATGCGCCGCCACCGGCAGCACGAGGGTGTAGAACCAAATGAAGATACCGGCCGCCAGGCCTGCAAATACACCACGCCGATTGGCCTGCTTCCAGTACAACGCACCGAACATGGCGGGAGCCAGCTGGGTGATCGCGGCAAAGGCGATCTGGCCGATGGTCGCCAGACTGGCCGTCGACCCGAGCATCCGGTAGCTGACGTAGGCCAGCAGAAGAATCATCACGATGCTGATGCGTCTGACGGAAAGCATCCAGTGACGAAACGCTTCGAACGGCCGTTCGGTGTTTTTGCGTCTTAACAGCCACGGCAGCAGCATGTCGTTGGAAATCATCGTCGACAGCGCTACGCAGGCGACGATCACCATGCCGGTTGCCGCCGATGCTCCGCCAATGAAGGCCAGCAGCGCGAGTGAAGGGTGAGCGTGAGCCAGCGGCAGGCTGATCACGAACGAGTCGGGCAGCATGGAGCCCGGCAGGAGCATTTGTCCGGCCAGTGCAATCGGCACCACGAACAGTGCAGCCAGCGCCAGATAGGCCGGGAACACCCATTTGGCGAGATTCAGGTCTTGAGGCTCAATGTTCTCGACCACCGTCACGTGGAACTGGCGGGGCAGGCAGACAATCGCCATCATCGCCACGCCGGTCTGCACGAACATCGACGGCCAGTTGATCGTGTCTTTCCAGTATTCCTCGAGACGTGGCGCGAGTTTGGCCTGATTGAACAGGTCGTCGAATCCGTCATACAGGCCGAACGTGACGAATACGCCGACCGCCATGAACGCAAACAGCTTGACCAGCGCCTCGAAAGCAATGGCCAGCACCATGCCGCGATGGTGTTCGGTGACATCCAGATTGCGTGCGCCGAAGACGATGGTGAACAGCGCGAGAATCAGCGACACCACCAGCGCGGTGTCCTGCGCGCGGGTGCCGGTGGAGTCAGCCACGGCACCGATCAGGATATTCACCCCCAGCACGATGCCTTTGAGCTGCAACGCGATGTACGGCAGCATGCCGATCAGGCAGATCAGCGCCACCATCACCGCCAGGGACTGGGACTTGCCATAGCGAGCCGCGATGAAGTCGGCTATCGAGGTGATGTTTTCCTGCTTGCTGATCAGCACCATTTTTTGCAGCACCCAGGGTGCCAGTACCATCAGCACGATGGGCCCCAGATAAATCGGCAGAAACGACCACAACTGCTCGGCGGCCTGACCCACTGCGCCGAAAAATGTCCAACTGGTGCAGTACACCGCCAGCGACAGGCTGTAGACCCAGGCACGCATGGTCGGGCGCAGCGACGCGCTGTAGCGGTCGCCGTAGAAGGCGATGGCGAACATGATGGCCATATAGGTAAGAGCAACGGCCGCAATCAGCCCGCTGGACAGCGACATATCAAATTCCACACTGTATCGATAACGCGCAGTCTCGCACGATGGCCGCGCTTCGTCTTTGTCGACCAAGGTCGAGCGTGGCGCGGTGTCGCAGCGGTCCCGGCCAAGCCCGAAGTGATAAAAATAGCGACACAGGTTTTGTAAAAGAAAATGTCCTATCGACATTCGGCGGCGTTACGTCTTCAATGTGCCTCGGATTGGCCGCTGCGTCAGTTCTCCCCAGCCTCTCAGGACCACGGACGATGAGCCAACAGTCACAATTCAGCCTGCTCGGGAAACGCCGTTTCCTGCCGTTTTTCATCACGCAGTCCCTCGGGGCATTCAATGACAACATCTTCAAGCAGTCATTGATCCTTGCCATCCTTTACAAGCTGAGCATCGACGGGGATCGCTCGATCTACGTCAACCTATGCGCCTTGCTGTTCATCCTGCCGTTCTTTCTGTTCTCGGCGCTGGCCGGGCAGTTCGGTGAGAAGTACCCCAAGGACAAGTTGATCCGGATCATCAAGTTCGGCGAGATTGTCATCATGGTGGTCGGCGCCGCAGGCTTTCTGTTCAATCATCTGGAGTTGATGCTGGCCGCGCTGTTCGCCATGGGTACGCATTCGGCGCTGTTCGGGCCGGTCAAGTATTCGATCCTGCCCCAGCACCTGCGCGAGAGCGAACTGGTCGGTGGCAACGCGCTGGTCGAGATGGGCACTTTTCTGGCGATTCTGGCCGGCACCATCAGCGCGGGTGTGATGATGTCTTCTTCGCACTATGCCTGGGTGGTGGCGGCTGCCATCGTGCTGGTCGCCTGCCTGGGGTTCCTGGCCAGCTTCGGTATCCCGCGCGCCGATGCTGCCTCGCCGGAGATGAAGCTCAACTGGAACATCTTTACCCAGTCATGGGCGACCTTGCGCATGGGGCTGGGGCAGACGCCCGCGGTTTCGCGCTCGATTGTCGGTAACTCGTGGTTCTGGTTCGTGGGCGCTATCTACCTGACGCAGATCCCGGCCTATGCCAAGGAATGGATGTACGGCGACGAAACGGTCGTTACGCTGATTCTGGCCGTATTCTCCATCGGCATCGCGCTGGGCTCGTTACTCTGCGAGCGCTTGTCCGGGCATAAGGTCGAGATCGGGCTGGTGCCGTTCGGCTCGATGGGCCTGACGATTTTTGGCCTGCTGCTGTGGTGGCATTCGGGCGGTTTCCCGCAGAACGTGCAGGCCAACGACTGGCTGGCGGTGCTGTCCTCAGGGCAGGGCTGGCTGGTGCTGTTCGATATTCTGGGTATCGGCGTATTCGGTGGCTTTTACATCGTGCCGCTGTACGCCTTGATCCAGTCGCGCACGCCGCTGAAAGAGCGCTCGCGCGTCATCGCCGCCAACAACATTCTCAACGCGCTGTTCATGGTGGTCTCGGCGATTGTCTCGATCCTGCTGCTGAGCGTTGCCAAACTGTCGATTCCGCAGCTGTTTCTGGCCGTGTCGGTGATGAACATCGCGGTCAACATCTACATCTTCAAGATCGTCCCCGAGTTCACCATGCGCTTCATGATCTGGCTGCTTGGCCATTCCATGTACCGCGTCGAACACCGCAATCTGGATCGGATCCCGGACGAAGGCGCGGCGCTGCTGGTCTGCAACCATGTGTCCTTTGTCGATGCATTGCTGATTGCCGGTGCAGTGAGGCGCCCGATCCGCTTTGTCATGTACTACAAGATCTACCAGCTGCCCGTGCTCAACTTCATCTTTCGCACGGCCGGGACCATCCCCATTGCCGGGCGTAACGAAGACATGGACATCTACGAGAAATCGTTCAAGCGCATCGCCCAGTACCTCGCGGAAGGCGAACTGGTGTGCATCTTCCCGGAAGGCAAACTGACCACCGACGGCGAAATCAATGGCTTCAAGAACGGCATGAGCCGCATCATCCAGGAAACCCCGGTACCGGTCATTCCACTGGCACTGCAAGGCCTGTGGGGCAGCTTCTTCAGCCGCGACCCGAGCAAGACCCTGTTTCGCCGACTCTGGTCTCGCGTCGTGCTGGTGGCCGGTTCGCCCATTGCCGCCGACGTGGCAACCCCCGTGGACGTGCGCGAAGAAGTGAAAGCGCTGAGAGGGAAAGTGCAGTAGCGTTTACGCTGCGTACGACTGACGTGCCAATCACTCGTGTTGGCACGATGGCCAAAGGTGACCTGAGCTGGAACCCCAATCCACCTGATCTCGCAGAACCGCCGTGTGACGCAGAGCGTCACGAACTGCATTCCCACGCGGAGCATGGGAACGATAGTCAACCGTCCAACTTTTTGGGGTCAGTTCACTGGGGCGTGGGGACGACAGTCAACTGGCATCAACGAGCGGACGTATTCTCTTCCTCCGGCATCTTCCTGAAATAGGTCGACAGCAACGCCCCGGAAATATTGTGCCAGACACTGAACAGCGCACTTGGCACCGCCGCCAGCGGCGAGAAATGCGCACTGGCCAGCGCAGCGCCCAGCCCCGAGTTCTGCATACCGACCTCCAGCGCCAGCGACTTGCGTTGTGCTAATGGCAGCTTGAAAACCTTGCCAGTGAAATAACCCAACAGAAAACCGAACGTGTTATGCAGAATCACCACCGCCATGATCAGCAGGCCGGATTCAGCGATTTTCGCCTGACTGGCCGCGACCACAGCACAGACGATCATCACAATACTGACCACCGACACCAGCGGCAGCACGTCTACCGCATAGCTGACCCGCGCGCCCAACAGACGCTGGGCAACCACGCCCAACACAATCGGCAGCATGACCAGTTGCAGGATCGACCAGAACATATCGAGGAAAGACACCGGCAGCCACGCCGAAGCGAGGAACCAGATCAAGGTCGGGGTCAGCAGCGGGGCGAGCAGGGTAGTGACCGCAGCGATCGCCACCGCCAGCGCCAGATCACCCTTTGCCAGCCAGGCCATGACGTTGGATGAAGTGCCGCTCGGACAGCAGCCGACCAGAATCACGCCCACGGCGATCTCCGGCGGCAGTTGAAACACCTGACACAGCAACCAGGCCACACCGGGCATGATCACGAAGTGCGCAATCACACCCAGCGCCACTCGCCACGGGTTACGCGCCACTTCGGAAAAATCGTCGAGTTTCAGGGTCAGGCCCATGCCGAACATGACCAGCCCGAGTAGCGGCACGATCCAGCTCTTAAGGCCAATGAATGCCTGCGGAAAAAGGAACGCCAGAATGGCGAACAACAACACCCAGTAGGCAAACGTGTTGCCGACAAAACGACTCAAGGCTGCCAACGCACGCATGGCCTGTTCCTTCTGGTTGAATAACCGGGATGAAATGAATGCGCCGTCTGACGAGACGGCGCGGTGTTTCGAGCGGCAGTGTTGCAAAAGCGCGTATCAGATGCCTTGCGGAATCTCTTCGCCGCCCAATGCCTCGAACAGCTCCGGCAGAAACTCGCCGAAGGTCAGCATCATCAGCGTGAAGCTGGCGTCCAGTTGCCCCAACGCTTCGTCACCACCGTCCTGTTCGGCCTGATCCTGCAGCAGGTCCTCGAACTTCAGACGCTTCACCACCAGCTTATCGTCCAGCACGAACGACAGCTTGTCCTGCCAGGCCAGCGACAGCTGGGTCACGACCTTGCCTGTGCTCAGGTGCAGCTGGATTTCGTCGCCGGTCAGGTCCTGACGCTTGCAGCGCACGATGCCGCCGTCTTCATGGGTGTCGCGCAGCTCGCACTCGTCCAGCACGAAGAAGTTGTCGGCTGCTTTCTGGGTCTTGACCCAGTCGGTCATGGTCGCACTCGGTGAAACCTTGACCGTCAGCGGACGTACCGGCAGCGAGCCGATGACCTCGCGCAGGGTGGACAACAGGTCCTCGGCGCGTTTCGGGCTGGAGGCATTGACCAGGATCAGGCCCTGTTTCGGCGCGATGGCGGCGAAGGTGGCGGAGCGGCGGATAAAGGCGCGCGGCAGGAAGGCCTGGATGATTTCATCCTTGAGCTGATCGCGTTCCTTCTTGTAGACCTTGCGCATCTGCTCGGCTTCAATCTCGTCGACCTTTTCCTTGAGCGCGTCACGCACGACGCTGCCCGGCAGAATGCGTTCTTCCTTGCGTGCAGCGATCAGCATGAAGTCCTGACTGATGTGTACCAATGGAGCGTCTTCGCCCTTGCCGAAAGGAGCGACGAAACCATAGGTGGCTACCTCCTGGCTGGCGCAGGCGCGCGCCGGCTTGGTCGCCAGTGCTGTCTCCAGCGCTTCGGCATCAAAAGGCACGTCCTGGGTCAGGCGATAGACAAGCAGGTTTTTGAACCACATGAGGTGAATCTCTCTTTCTATACAAAGGCGGGCATTATTCGCTCCTCAGCCGCTGGGGCCAACCCTGTACAGAGCGTTTGTAAGCCTTTGGAAGGATTATAAAAATTATTTAAAAAAGTGCTTGCCAGAGTACAGGTCGCTCCGTAGAATGCGCGCCACACCGAGAGTGAAGGGTGATTAGCTCAGCTGGGAGAGCAGCTGCCTTACAAGCAGCGGGTCGGCGGTTCGATCCCGTCATCACCCACCAAACTCGCTTTTAGTGTTACGCGCAGCGGTAGTTCAGTCGGTTAGAATACCGGCCTGTCACGCCGGGGGTCGCGGGTTCGAGTCCCGTCCGCTGCGCCATATTCCGCTTCAAGGCCCTTGAACTCCTTGAAGCAAACAGAAAGCCCGCCTAGTGCGGGCTTTTTGCTTTCTGTCGTCTGGAAATCCCGCCCCCCTCGTGCAACGTGCAACGTGCAATGCCCCGCTGCAGTTCTATTGAAGTTTTGTAAGAATTATTCTGCGCGGATGTCAGTAACATCCTTAATTGTTGAAGTTTAAACCAGGCCTGTTAGTTAGCCTTGGTGAACGCTTGATTTATTCTCTTTGCTGGTATTAGCTGAATGGGTTGATGGGGTATTCAGTCATCAGAAGTTCTCTTGATGACCCCAAATAATTAATCCAGACCGACCGCAGAATCGAGGCGGTCTGACACTTCAGTGAGTAAAGGGATGACTATGAAAAATCGTTTTAAACTGTTTATAGGCACTACGGCCTTGATCCTGTCTGCGAGCGCGCTGGCCAAGCCAGTGCTGCACACCGCGACCATCGACCAGCACGGTAATGTTGTTGCTCAGTCGTCCCCTTGGATCAAGTCTGTAAGTTACAGCAGCCAGAAAGACTACTTCGCAACCTATAAAGTGTTCTTCAAGGAAGGACAGTTTAAGAACTCTCCAGGTTTCTGCTCGGTGTCTTCCATTGATACCAGTGATCATGAACGGCTGTTCTATGGGCACGCCAAGTTGGGCGGCGCGGCAAATACGGAGCAGGTCAATGTATTGGGGCTTATGGTCGGTAAACGGGGGGCCTCGGGTGATTCCTCGATGAGTTTCCAGTTAGCCTGCAGCAATTGATTCAATGAACCCCGCCTGGTGCGGGGTTTTTACGGCGGTCTGGTCTGGCAGCGCACCGTCCGGCTTTCCATCCAGCGCATTTGCGCAGATCATTCCTCCACCTCCCAAACAAGAAAGGACGTGTCATGAGCCTACCTCTTCAGGGCATCAAGGTGGTGGAGCTGGGTCAGCTCATTGCCGGTCCGTTCGCGGCGAAGATCCTCGCCGAGTTCGGTGCCGAGGTCATCAAGGTCGAGCCACCGCTGACCGGGGATCCCCTGCGCAAATGGCGTTTGCTACATAACGGCACGTCCGTCTGGTGGGCGGTGCAGTCCCGCAACAAACAGTCGGTGACCCTTGATCTGCGCCAGCCTCAAGCGCAGGAAATGGCACGACGGTTGATCCGGGATGCCGATGTACTGGTCGAGAACTTTCGCCCCGGCACGCTTGAAGGCTGGGGGTTGAGCTGGGAAGCGCTGCACGCCCTCAATCCGAAACTGATCATGCTGCGTGTCTCTGGCTACGGGCAGACCGGGCCGTATCGCGACCGGCCGGGGTTTGGCGTGATCGGCGAGGCCATGGGCGGTTTGCGTCATCTGTCGGGCGAGGCAGGGCGCACGCCAGTGCGTGTCGGCGTATCGATTGGCGATTCGCTGTCTGCGTTGCACGGTGTGATCGGCGTTCTACTGGCGCTTCGTCACCGTGAGCAGAATGGCGGCGAGGGGCAGCAAATAGATGTCGCGTTGTACGAGTCAGTGTTCAACATGATGGAAAGCCTGATTCCCGAGTATTCGGTGTTCGACACTGTCCGCGAGCCGGCTGGCAGCAGTCTGCCTGGCATCGCTCCTAGCAATGCCTACCGCTGCAATGACGGCAAGTACGCGCTGATCGCGGGCAATGGCGACAGTATCTTCCGGCGCCTGATGGAAAAGATCGGTCGCATGGATCTGTCCAGCGACCCCGAGCTTCAGCACAACGACGGGCGGGTCCGGCATGTGGCGCGCATCGATGCGGCCATTTCGACCTGGACCGCCGAGCGCTCGATGGACGAAGTCCTTGCGGCGCTCAACGAAGCACGTATCCCGGCAGGCAAGATCTACGACGCTGCCGACATCGCCAGTGACCCGCATTATCAGGCGCGAGACATGCTGTTGCAGGGCACGCTGGACGACGGAACACCCGTCACCCTTCCGGGGATTGTGCCTAAACTTCAAGACACGCCGGGTCAGGTACGATCGTCTGCGCCGACACTCGGCCAACACACCGATGCCGTGCTTGAAGCCCATGGTATCGATGCTGGCACACGTGCCGAGTGGCGTCGGCTTGGCATTATCTGATCCGAAACGTGGCCGTTGTCGTAAACAGAACTCTATTCCAAACGGAGCTGATCCCGTGATTGATCATCTGGACCACCTGGTACTGACCACTGCCGATATCGACGCCTGCAAGGACTTTTACGTACGCGTCCTGGGTATGACCCCTGAACGCTTTCGTCAGGGACGTCTGGCATTCCGCTTCGGCAATCAGAAAATCAACGTCCATGAACGCGGCAAGGAATTCGAGCCCAAGGCTCATTTGCCAGTGCCGGGTGCGCTGGATCTGTGTTTCATCGCCACCATCCCGCTCGAGCAGGTGATTGTGCACCTGCAGGAGCAGGACTGGCCGATCGTCGAAGGTCCAGTCGAGCGCACCGGTGCTACCGGGCCGATCTGGTCGGTATATGTGCGTGATCCGGATCTGAACCTGATCGAAATTTCCGAGCCAGCGGTTGATGCGTCGATGTAATCAAGGTCGATGAAGGCGGCTGCATCACTGCATCAGCAGCCCTTCGCAGACGCTCCGTCCTTCGGCACGAACGCGCCCTTGTCGCCTGGCTTGGTGATGACGTACGCACGTCGCCAAAGCTGATCGTCGATCAGCTTCCAGCGATGGCCGGGGCCTGTGGTGTCCTGCGCCAGCAATACTTCCCCGGGGTGCAGAACAAAGTTTTCGCCGCCAGTGGTGGAAAATTCCAGCGTGCCGGACAGGGTGATCACGTACTGCTCTTCGGGTGCCGGGTGCCAGTCAAAGGTCGAGTGCGCCGGGGTCTCCTTGAAGTGCAGGGCGCTGACATCGGTCATGGCCTGTTGATCGATCGAGCCTTCGATGACGTGTGAAAGCTTGTCGGAGCCTGTGCACAGGCGGTAGGCCTTGATGCCCTCAGTGACAACCAGAGGCGGTTTCTTGGCGGCATAGGCTGCGCTGACCGGCAACATGGCTGCTGCGGCGATCACGGCCAAGCTTGCCAACTGGCGGGCTGTCGTGCGCTTTGAACGAAAACGAGTGGTCGATTGCATAAAACGTTCCTGAACACGACAAACTGCATGAGCCCTGATCGCCAGTCGCGATGGTCGACGCAGGGGCTGGGCAGACTCGCCCACGCCGCGGATCGAAGCACATCCCGAAATGCTTAAAAATTATCTTTAATTTCATGTTGTCCGGCGCCGGCAGACCTACGTAAGGTCATATTCATCTATGTCACTTGCCGTTTGGGGTTTCCTTAAGCTCATGACTCAATCAGTCAGGCTTTCAAGGAGCCCCGGATGTACCCCAGAAAAAGACTCTACAAACGATCCATCGATCAGCACCCCGACATGCCGACGCTCAGCGCGCCGTTCGATCATCCTGACGATGCCGCGCGTTATGCCCATGAGCGGATCGGCGACCGGCGTGATCGCGAATACGGCGGTTTCATCCTGGTTCGCAAGGATGGCAAGTACATTGCGACCGAGCCCATGAACGGCAGCCAGTTCAGCTTCGATCCCAACGAGGTTTTCCCGCGCAACGAGCAGGAAGGTTATGTGCTCTACCCGCAAGGGTATGAGGACTATGCGGTCTACCATTCTCACCCGTCACTGCCGGCCGGGCTGGACGAGTGGCCGGACAGTGAAAAGGTCACTTACCCGAACAGTTTTTCAGTCGGCGACATTTACGCGGTGATCGACGATCAGGAGGTGTGTGCGGCGACCTATCTTTCCGGGCCTGACGGCTCCCTGATCAAATACACGCTGTCCCGCTCTGCTGCCGAAGACGCTTTGTTTGCGCGCGTTTCTGGTCCGCGGAGCATGCCGCACTTGTGTGAACTCAGCCAGATCCACAAGGCGTTGCAGAACCTCAGCATGATGCCCAGTGATGTGGTCCGCCTGTTGGCCGGAGCCGGGGATCTGCATGTGATAGTGCCCAGCCGACTGTGGGGGCGGTCAGGCAAAGTGCCGGCCGACTGGCAGCCTTACCCGGACGACGCTGCCGCTCGTACACCTCCCGCCAAATCGCCTGCAAGCTGCGACGCGCAATGGCCACCCCGACCCCTGAGTCTCAGCGCGCCGTTCGACAGCGCCGATGAGGCTGCACGTTACGCACATGGCCGTATCGGCAGTCGTATTCATTCGCAGATCATCGGTTTTCTTCTGTTCAATCCGGTCGAGCGAGCCTATCTGATTGCCGAGCCGATTCTCGATGACGGCATGCCAGTGTATGCGCCGTGTTCGGCGTTCCATCCCGATGCGTATTACCGGCCTGCATTGCCTGACGGCTATCGTGTGGACGGTATGTATTTCTGTTCAGCCAATCTGGCCGTCGAGGGTGGGCGTGAAGTGATGAACGATTTCTTCGAGCCGGATGACCTGCACCGGATGTTCAGCTATCGGCACAAACCGGCACAGCGCCGCAAAGGCTTGCCAATTCGCTATGGTTTCGAGATGTCCGCCGTCTATTTCTCGGCAGCCGACGGCGCGCTGCTCTGTTACACCCCCAGCCAGTCCGCCGAGGAGTTTCAACTGTTGCAAAGCGTATCGCGCGTGTACTCCGGGGCCGAGTCCATTCAGGCGCAACTCGAAGCCGGTACCCTCAGCGTGCAGGATTTTGTCCGTCGGGTGGCGCGGGCCGGGCTTCTGCGCGTGCTACAGACCAGTGTGCGCTGGCCGGATGCCGGTGTGATCAGTCCCGTAGCCTGAGCCCTGTGCAGCGAGCCAGCGCCTTGCCTGTGCGAATCACAAACTGAACTGCAACTGAACAATGCGGTACAGATCCGGGAAAACCTTTGGATACCTGAACTTATCGGCGTTTTCTGCCTCTCATGCCGGTAGCCATTGATCGCGGCGGCCTGATAAGCTCGCGGCTTTACTCGTTTGCCCTTTTGGCGCATGAACAAGGAATTAGCATGAAACAGCATCGGTTGGCAGCGGCGATTGCCCTGGTCGGTCTGGTACTCGCAGGTTGTGACAAGCAAGCCAGCACCGTAGAGCTGAAAACCCCAGCACAAAAAGCGTCTTATGGCATCGGTCTGAACATGGGCAAAAGCCTGGCTCAGGAAGGTATGGATGATCTGGATTCCAAGGCTGTGGCCCTGGGTATCGAAGACGCGGTTGGCAAGAAAGATCAGAAACTCAAGGACGAAGAGCTGGTTGAAGCTTTCTCCGCGCTGCAAAAGCGTTCCGAAGAGCGTCTGGCGAAGATGAGCGAAGAAGCTTCTGCCGCTGGCAAGAAATTCCTCGAAGAGAACGGTAAAAAGGACGGCGTGGTCACCACCGCTTCCGGCCTGCAGTATCAGATCATCAAGAAAGCCGATGGCGCTCAGCCCAAGCCTACCGATGTTGTGACTGTTCACTACGAAGGCAAGCTGATCGACGGCAAGGTCTTCGACAGTTCCGTTGAGCGCGGCAGCCCGATCGACCTGCCTGTTGGCGGTGTGATTCCGGGTTGGGTCGAAGGTCTGCAACTGATGCACGTCGGCGAGAAGATCAAACTCTTCATCCCGAGTGATCTCGCTTACGGCGCACAGAGCCCGAGCCCGGCGATCCCGGCCAACTCGGTACTGGTGTTCGATCTTGAACTGCTGGGTATCAAGGACCCTGCAGCGGCACCAACGCCTGGTGCTGATGCCGACGAAGAAGAGGCAGCTCCTGCCGCTTCGGCTCCGGCCAAGAAGTAACGCACCACCTGGCTACAGAAAACGCCCTGTCTCGACAGGGCGTTTTTGTGTCCGGCTTATTTCCCGAACGCTTGGCCATTCGGGCAGTCCCACTATCATGGATGCATGCAAAAGCATTGTCCGACAGTCCGGCAAGATCAAGGCACTCGTTTCATCGAGGGTGGCGGGTTCACACGTTTGTAGTTTTTTTGTGAGTAAAAAACGCCCGATCTGACTATGGTCCCCCGAAAACGGGGTGTTGAGGCTGGAAAAAAGCCACTGTTCACAAGGTTATCCACAATTATTGTGGATAACCTTATGGCGCTGGCCAGGCAGGTTCAGCGAATCTGCTTTACCGAACGACATTTTGCTGAACGGGAGTGGGTATGAAAGCACCGTGGAACTTTATCCGTTATCTGCCCGGAGCCCGGCGTCTGCTGGCCGCTGGACGATTGCCAGGATTGCTGTTCGCTGTCGCGCGCAAAGGCAACAGTGAAGGCAGTCGTCTGGGCAAACTCAAGGAAGACCTGCGTTTGCTACAGGCCTTGTGCCTGGCTTACTGGCGGGGCGAATACCGCGCCATCAGCCCTAAAGCGATCCTGTCCATCGTCGCCGGCCTGATGTACTTCCTCAGCCCGCTGGATGCGATCCCCGACTGGATACCCGGCCTCGGCATGCTCGATGACATCGCCGTGCTGGCGTGGGTTACCAAGCACCTGAGCAATGAACTGGACGCCTTTCGTGCATGGCGCGCGCAGCAATCGCCCGAGAAACTCATCGTGGTCGAGCAACTGCCGAAGACTCAGGCACTGCTGGAGCAAGAGCGAGGCAAGGTGTAAGTCTCACGGATTGAACACAAGCCCTGGCGTTCCGCTGTTAAGATGCCTGCCTATGGATCAAGCCTGATCAGTCTGCAGTCGTGTAGTACAAGGTGACTCTATGGATCTTCAAGTGATATCCCGTGACGGGGAGCCTGAATACGCAGTGCTGCCCTGGGCGCAGTATCAAGCCCTGCTCAAGGCTGCCGGACTGGCCGGCAAGCCTTCCAGCGAGCCGGCTGCATCGACTTCCGGCACAACCGCCAGTGAGCTTCCCGGCTTCGATGAATTGCGTGCCCTGCGCGAGGCCAAAGGCCTTGAAGCGGCGAGCCTGGCGCGTACCGTCGGCATCAGCCCGTCCTACCTGGAGCTGATCGAGAACGGTACTCGTGAGCCGGACGGTGCCATCAAGCGCAGCCTGGCGTGGGAGCTTGGGGTGTCGGGCTGGCGAGGTGAGTCGTGAGCGTGCGCATCAGTCGTCAGCATTGGGATGGGCTGCTCAATGAGCTCGATCTGGCCCGTCGCCAACGGCATCTGCTGACCTATCGCGCTCTGGTGGAACGCCTGCAACTGCCCAGCCCGGCCATGCAGACCCTGACCGCCGCCCTTGAGCACCTCGCCGCCATGGATGCCCGCGCTGAACAGCCCTTGCGCAGTTCGCTGGTCATCAGCCAGGGCGCAAGCCGCCTGCCACGTCCCGGTTTTTTCGAGTGCGCTGAACGGCTGGGCCGCTTCACCGGACCTTCGGACGGCGTCGCGGCAGCCTCATGGCACGCCTCGGAAGTGGTTCGGGTGTTTGAGTACAGTTATCCTGAAGCTGAAACGCAGTAGGCGTATGGCGCCGGCCCTCACGCCTGCATCAACAAATCCAGCCGCGTCGAATCGATGACGTGAATGCTGGCGCCGGCGACATCCTTGGCGAAGTGCTTGGCCTGTGAAGCGAGGTCGGCCAACTGGCTGGCATCGACCAGCGTGCAGCTTTCTTCATGCAGGTGCACCACGCCAATCGACAGCGATAGCAGGGGAAATTCCTGGCGTTGGCCCTGACGGTTGAGGGCGATGAAGCAACCGGCTTCCAGGTGTTCTGCGCGGTAGAAACGGCGGCATTGATTCTGAAAATCATCCAGCAGGGTTTTCAGGCGTCTTTCCCAGTCCTCAAAGCCCAGCACCATCAGAAAATCATCCCCGCCGATGTGCCCGACAAAGTCTCTGGCCGGATCGATGCGGTCGTTCAGGCATTGCGCCAGACACAGCAGCACCTCGTCGCCACGGGCATAACCGTAGATGTCGTTGAAGGGCTTGAAGCTGTCGATATCCACGTAGCAGATCATCGACGCACGGCCTTGCTGCAGCAGCCGAGTCAGGCATTGCTGAATCGGAACATTGCCGGGCAGCAGGGTCAGCGGGTTGGCGTAACGTGCCTGCTGGATCTTCATTTCGGTAATCAGCTTGAGCACGTCGATCACCCGGCCCAGCCCCAGATAGGCACCGTTCGAGGTGATGATGAAATCCTCCTCGATGCGCTGCCGGGCACGGCTGGTCAACAGCCGGCTGACCTGTTGCAGCGACTGGCTGACTTCCACGGCCAAAAAGTCACTGCTCATCAGGCGGCTGATTGGTTTGCGGGCAAACAGCTCGGTGCCGAAGGGCTTGAGCAGCGCCTCGGACAACGAGTGCCGGTGGACGATGCCACACGGTCGGGCGTCGTCATCCAGCACCGCCAGCGAGTTGAGGTTGGCCTGCCTGCGAAACGCTTCCAGCACTTCAGCCGTGGGGGTGGACTGGCTGACCGATGGCTGTGGGTTGAGCAGCGCAGACAGGTCGGCCGCTTCTTCGTTGAGCGGCACCACTGTGATCTCTGTTTTTGGCAACATGGCGCGGGTGTCGCGCGGCGGGCGCTCCTGAGGACGCGCCAGCAGATAGCCTTGAACCAGGTTCACGCCCATGTCTTTCAGGGTCGCCAGCTCTTCCGGCAATTCGATGCCTTCGGCAATCACCGTCGCCCTGGAGGCCTTGGCCATCTGCAGCATGGAGCCGACGAACTCGCGCTTCACCGCATCCTGGTGAATGCCGTCGATGAAGTGCCGATCGATTTTCACGTAGTCCGGACGCAGCTCCGACCAGAGTCGCAAGCTCGAATAACCGGCACCCAGATCGTCCAGCGCGATGGAAAAACCCATGTCGCGATAGTGGTGCAAGGCGTTGTATAGCAGGTCGAAATCATCGGTGGGCATCTGCTCGGTCAGTTCGATGACTACGTCCTTGGGCGCGATCTGGTAGCGACGCAGCATTTCCAGGGTCCGGCCCGGAGGGTGAGAGGTTTCGAGCAGCGATTCGGGGGAAACGTTGAGAAACAGCTTGCCCGGTAACTTCTGCTGACTGAAACGTCGGCAGGCGCTGTCCCGGCAACTCAACTCCAGCTCGCTCAGGCGACCGGCCTGGCGGGCGATGGCGAACAGGTTCAAGGGCGAGTGCAGGGCGCTGTTGGAGGGGCCGCGGGTCAGGGCTTCATAGCCCAGAATCCGGTGCTCCGACAGCGAGACGATGGGCTGGAACAAACTGTGCAAATCACCACGAGCCAGAATGGAACTCAGTGCGCTCAGCTGCTCTGTTATGGTCATGGTCGTCTCGGAGAGAATGAAAAAGGGCTGAACGATTTCGCGTTCAGCCCCGTATTTCACGACAGCTTCATGACTGTTTGATGACGTTGAAGCTAAATAGCCATCAATGAGCCTGCGTTACTTTTTCGCGACAGCGGCACTCAGGCCCAGGTAGTCGATGAGAATGCGCCCGGTCTCTGCCAGATAGGCATCGTCTTCGGGTTTGGTCTTCTCGTCTTCCACCGGCAGCGCGTCTTCGTCTTCCTTCTTCAGCTCTTTGAGCGGCTCCTCACCCTTGGCCTTGCGGCGGGTGTTTTCCAGCGCAAGTTGCTTGCTTTCGATCGAGGCATGCTCGGCACGACGGTCGGCTTCATTGAGGCTGACGGTCTTCTCGTTCATCAGCTTCTTGGCCAATGCCAGACGATCCTCGATGAACACGAACTCGGCGTCTTTGGCCGAGCGTGCTTCGTGACGTGCCTGCAGCTGGGCAAGGAACGGCTTGAACGGATCAATGGCCGGCTTGATCGCCGGTTTGATGCTGTCCCACGGCATGGCCTCGGGCAGCGCGCTCTCGCCGATTTCCTTGGTGTCGATCAGCGACGGGTAAGTGATGTCCGGTACCACGCCCTGATGCTGGGTGCTCTGACCGGAAACCCTGTAGAACTTGGCCAGCGTCAGTTTCAGTTCGCCGTGATTGAGCGGCTGAATGGTCTGCACGGTGCCTTTACCGAAGGTCTGACCACCGATCACCAGCGCGCGGTGATAGTCCTGCATCGCCCCGGCGAAAATCTCCGAAGCCGACGCAGACAGACGGTTGACCAGCAATGCCATCGGGCCTTTGTAGAACGCGCCCTTGGCTTCGTCTTCAAGCACATCGACCTTGCCGTCGGCATTACGCACCAGCACGGTCGGGCCCTTGTCGATGAACAGGCTGGTCAGTTCGGTGGCTTCCTGCAACGAACCGCCACCGTTGTTGCGCAGATCCAGTACCACACCGTCGACCTTCTCGGCCTGCAATTCGGTGAGCAGTTTCTTCACGTCACGGGTGGTGCTCTTGTATTCCGGATCGCCGGCACGGTAGGCCTTGAAGTCCAGATAAAAGGCCGGAATGTCGATGACGCCGAGCTTGTAGTCCTTGCCATCCTGCTTGATGTGCAGGATCGACTTCTTGGCCGCCTGTTCTTCAAGTTTCACCGCTTCACGGGTGATGGCAACGATCTTGCTGGTCTGGTCATTCGGCGCATTGCTGGCCGGGATGATCTCCAGGCGTACCACCGAGCCTTTCGGACCGCGGATCAGCTTGACCACTTCATCCAGGCGCCAGCCGATCACGTCGACCATTTCCTTGTCGCCCTGGGCAACGGCCACGATCTTGTCGGCCGGCGCGACCTGTTTGGTCTTGGCCGCCGGACCTGCCGGGACCAGACGCACGATCTTGACGTTGTCGTTATCGCTCTGCAACACGGCGCCGATGCCTTCCAGCGACAGGCTCATGTTGATGTCGAAGTTCTCCGCGCTGTCAGGTGACAGGTAGTTGGTGTGCGGGTCGTAGGACATGGCGAATGTGTTGATGTAGGCCTGGAAGATATCTTCGGCACGGGTCTGGTTCAGACGCGCCTGCTGATTCTTGTAGCGCTTGGTCAGGGTTTCCTGAATCTTCGCCGGGTCCTTGCCTGCAATCTTCAAACGCAGGACTTCATCCTTGATGCGCTTGCGCCACAGTTCGTCGAGCTCGGCCGTATCCTTGGGCCATGCGGCGTCCTTGCGGTCGACCAGCAGGGTTTCCTTGGTGTTGAAGTCGAGCTTGTCGACACCCTTGCCCAACTCGCCCAGCGCAAAATTCAGACGCGCGTTGACGCGGTCCAGATAGCGCTTGTAGATGATGAAGCCGGCGTTCAGGTCGCCACTTTTCAGAAAGTCGTCGAACTGGAACTGCCATTTATCGAAATCGGCAATGTCGCTGGCCATGAAATAGCTGCGCGAGGGGTCCAGTTGCTTGATGTAGCTCTGGTAAATAATCGCCGAACGCTTGTCGTCAAGGGGCGGCTTGCTGTAGTGATGTCGTTTGAGCAGCTCAACCACGTTGAGGCTGGCAATCACTTCGTCGCGGTCCGGCTGAAGATTATCCCAGCTGTTGGCGGCAAAGGTACTGGCTGACATCGGCAAAACGCTAAGGCCGACAAACAGTGCGAGGGCAGTGCTGGGGAATAATTGCTTCATGCTGATTCGACGCGAGGACAATTGATAACGCATATTAGGCCGTCTTTGAGGTCGCCGGTTCCTTTGGACCCGGCCGCATAATGCAAAAGCCCGGGCAAAACAGCCACGGGCTCAGTCTGGACTCACTATGGAGGCACCGTGAAGGCATTGCAAGGCGTTGAAGGACATGTGGAATGGGTCGAGGAGCCGAGTCCGGCCCTTGATGTGGGGCAGGTACGTATCAAAGTGGCAGCTGCAGGTTTGAATCGTGCCGATCTGTTGCAGCGCGAAGGCAAGTATCCGCCGCCGCCTGGAGTCACTCAGACACTGGGTCTGGAGTGCTCCGGCGTGATCGCCGAAGTCGGTCCGGGTTCGTCCTGGGTGGTCGGAGACCGCGTCTGTGCGCTGTTGGCGGGCGGGGCGATGGCCGAAGAAGTGGTGGTCGATGGGCGACACGTGCTGCCGGTCCCGGAAGGTCTTTCGCTGCACGAGGCGGCGGCCATTCCTGAGGTCTATGCCACGGCGTGGTTGAACCTGTTCGAACTCGCCGGGCTCAAGCCTGGCGAGAAGGTTTTGCTGCACGCTGGCGCAAGTGGGGTTGGTTCAGCCGGGATTCAGCTTTGCAAGGCGTTTGGTAACCCGGTGTGGGTCAGCGTCGGCTCGGCCGAACGGCTGGCCTATTGTGTCGAGCTGGGGGCGCAGGGCGGTGTGGTGCGCAGCGAAAGTCTTGAAGGGCTGAGCGATTTTGCACCGTTCAACGTCATTCTCGACCCGGTGGGGGCGAGCTACGCCGAGCTCAACGTCAAACTGCTGGCCCTGGACGGTCGCTGGGTGCTGATCGGCATCATGAGCGGCCGCGAGGCGCAGGTGGACCTGGCTCACGTACTGGGCAAGCGTATCCAGGTGATGGGTTCGACCTTGCGTAGCCGCGACGACACGTTCAAGGCCGACCTGCTCAGCGATCTGGGTCAGCACGTCTGGCCGCTGTTCACTGAGGGTCGCCTCAAGCCGCAACTGGCGAAATCCTTTGCGATCAAGGATGCCGAAGCGGCGTTCGAAGAGCTGGCGACCAACACGGTGTCCGGCAAGATCGTGCTGGTCATCGACGAAAGCCTGGTCTGATCAGGCGGTGCCTCTGGACTCAGCTCCAGTCGTGCACCGGCCAGCCAGCTTTCTGCGCGTGTTCCAGTAACACGGCATCGGGGTTGACCACGTTAGGGTGGTCAACCTTGAGCAGCAGCGGCAGGTCATTGCGCGAATCCGAATAGAAACTCGCACCCTCGAGATTTTCCCCCTCGGCATCCAGCCACTCCATCAGGCGCGTGATCTTGCCTTCCCGATAAGTCAGCACGCCGACGGTGGCCCCGCTGTAGACGCCATGCTGCACGTCCAGTTCGATACCCAGCACCTCGTCGATGCCGAGGCGTTCGGCGATCGGCTTGACCAGATGCACACCCGACGCCGAGATCACCAGAATGCGGTCACCCTTGGCGCGGTGCTTTGCAATGCACGTGCAGGCGTCGCTGTAGATAATCGGCTCGATGACGTCCTCGACCCAAGGGCCGACCAGATGATCGATTTCTTCGGGGGTACGGCCAGCCATGGGTTCCAGGCTGAAGGCCATGTAGTCTTCCATCGCGAGCTCGCCCGCGCTGTAGGCGGCCATCAGTTCGTCGTTGCGTTGCATGAACGACGTCGAGTCAACCCAGCCCAGGCGACCCATCTGCTCGCTCCAAAGCGTGGCGCAGTCACCACCGATCAGGGTCTCGTCCAGGTCGAAAATTGCCAGGGGCATGTGTGCTTATCCTCAGTGTTGGTTACGTTAGCTTCAAGCTTCAAGCTTCAAGCTTCAAGCGAAAGCTCGGCGGTTGCGTCAGTCAAGCGCGCACAGCGCCGACGGTTCGATGTTCAGTGTTACACGCCTTCCGTCCGGGTGCAGGTCGTCGGCGCTGCGGTTCAGTACGTCGACCACAAGGTCTACGCCACGCGCCTGCACCCGATAGCGGATGACGTTGCCGAGCAGACTGTGACTGCGTACTTCGCCTTCCAGTTCGCCCGTCAGGCTCAATTGGATCGACTCAGGGCGGATCGCCACACGGCTGTTGATCGGGCGCTGCATCAGGCGAGTGGCGTCGTCGGCTTCCAGCAGGTTGTAGTTGCCGATGAAGCCTGCGGCGAAGACGTCCACAGGCGCGGTATAGAGGGTTTCGGCGTCGCCGCTCTGCACTATGCGGCCCTGGTTCATCAGGAAGATACGGTCTGACATGGTCAGCGCTTCTTCCTGGTCGTGGGTCACGAAAATAGTGGTCAGGCTCAGCTCGCGCTGAATGGCGCGGATCTGTTCGCGCAGGTTCTTGCGAATCCGCGCATCCAGCGCTGACAGCGGCTCATCGAGCAGCAGTAGACGCGGGCGAGTGACCAGTGAGCGCGCCAGCGCCACCCGCTGGCATTGCCCGCCGGACAGTTGATGTGGGTAACGCGTGGCAAAATCGTGCAGCTCGACCATGCGCAGAATCTCGGCAACGCGCCTTGCGCTCTCGTCGGTACCGACTTTCTGAATGCGCAGCCCGAAGGCAACGTTTTGCTCGACGGTCATGTTGGGAAACAGCGCATAGCTCTGGAACACCATGCCGATGTTGCGCTTTTGCGGCGTGAGCGGCACCAGGTCGCTGCCATCGAGCAGAATGCGCCCGCTGTTGACCGGGGTCAGCCCGGCGATGCAGCGCAATAAGGTGGATTTGCCGCAGCCCGACGGGCCCAGCAAGGTAACGAATTCGCCCTTCGCGATGCTGCAGTTGATGTCGCTGAACACTGACGTGCTGGCGTAGCTTTTCTGCAGGTTTTCAATGCTGACAAAACTCATCTCAGTCTTTGTCCTTGTTCAGTCGATTGGCGGCCCAGGTCAGCACCAGCACGAAGAGGAAATAGGAAATCACCAGCGCACTGTTGAAGTGACCGCTGCTGTTGCGCATGTTGTTGAGGTAGACCTGCAGGGTTTCATAACGCGTACCGACCAGCAGGTTGGCGAACACGAATTCGCCGAACAGGAACGAGAACGACAGCAGCAGGGCAATCATCAGACCTTTGCGCAGGTTGGGCAGCACGACCATGAACGCCGCCTGCCAGGTGCTGGCGCCGAGCAACTGGGCGGCGTCCATCAGGTCTGTCAGGTTGATGGCCTGCAGGTTGTTGGTGATGGCGCGGTACATGAAGGGCAGGGCGACCGTGAAGTAACAGCCGATCAGAATCCACGGTGTGCCGACCATCGCCATGGGACCTGAGCCATATAGCTGTAGCAGGCCGACCGAGGAGACCACAGGCGGCACGGCGAACGGCAGCAGGATGAGGATGTTCATCAGCCCGTCGAGGCGCGGAAAGTAGTAATGCACGACGAACAGCAGGGGCAGAATCAGCACCACCGAAAGAACCAGTGCGCCGATGCAGACCAGCAATGACTGGCCGAATGCCGTCAGAAAGCGTGGGTCGCTCCACAGCGCCACGTACCATTTGAAGGTCAGGCCGCTGGGCAGAATGGTCGCCGACCAACTGGTCGCGATCGAGTACAGGAAAGTGCCGGCCAGCGGCAGCAACAGGATCAGGAACAGCAGGTAGACCACCGTCTTGTGATAAATGCTCGCAGGCCCTCGTTCAACGCGTGACATGGTAGCTCCTTCTCAACAACCACTGATGGACCACGGTGACCAGGGTCATGAGCCCCACCAGAATCATCGCCAGCGCGCTGGCCATGTTCGGGTCCAGCGTGATATCGCCCGCGACCATCGCCGCAATACGGATGGGCAATACGTTGAAATTGCCGGTGGTCAGCGCGTAAACCGTGGCATACGCGCCTAGCGCATTGGCCAGCAAAATGACGAAAGTGCCGAGCAGCGCCGGGGTCAGCACCGGCAGGCCGATGTAGCGCCAGAACTGGTAGCTGCTGGCCCCCAGCAGCGCTGCCGACTCGTTCCAGTCTTCGCGGACGGCATCGAATGCGGGGTATAGCAGCAGCACGCCGAGGGGGATCTGGAAGTAGGTATAAAGGATGATCAGTCCGGTCTTGGAATACAGGTTGAAGTCATCGATGATCCCGGTCTGCTTGAGGATCAGGGTCAGCGCGCCGTTGAACCCCAGCAGGATGATGAACGCGAACGCCAGTGGAACGCCGGCGAAATTGCTGGTCATGTTGGCGAACGAGTTGACGAAATCGCGCAGCCGCGAATCCACCTTGCGCAGTGAATAGGCGCCCAGAACGGAGATGATGATGCCGAACAGGCTCGACCAGAAGCTGATCTCCAGGCTGTACTGAATGGCCTGCCGATAGAACTTCGAGCTGAACGCCCGGGTGAAGTTTTCCCAGCCCCAGCCGGCATCGCTTTGCAGGCTGTGGATCGCGACCCACAACAGCGGTGCGATCTGAAACACGATGAAAAATACGGCGAACGGCAGCAGGCACAACAGCCCCAGCCACTTGCCTCGGGAAAAGGTCGTCAATTGAAGATCTCCCGGCAGACCGGTTTGTCGTGAGGGATACCCAGCAGCTCGCAAACGGTGCCGCACAGATCGGTCTGGCGCGGCGCGGCGTCGACATTCAGGCTGAAGGCATCGCCGATGACGAACAGCGGTACTTCACGCTCTTCCGGCAGCAGCCCGTTGTGCGAGCGGTCATTGTTCATGCCGTGGTCGGCCGTCACCAGCACTTGATAACCCGCGTCCAGCCAGCGTTGCAGGTAGTCAGCCAGAATGATGTCGGCGCTGCGGGCGCTGTTGCGGTATTGCGCAGTGTCGAGGCCGTGCTTGTGCCCGGCGTCGTCAATGTTCATGGGGTGGATCAGTAGAAAGTTCGGGGCGTGCCTGAGGCGCAGACTTTCGGCGTCGGCGAACAGGTGCGAATCAGGGTAGTGATCGGCCCAGTAGAACAGCCCGTGCTGAATAGGCAGGTCCGCTGCCTCGGTGTGGCGATCGCGTGCCGGGTCGAACGGCGTGCGGTTGTACAGCTCGCTGACCCAATGATAGGCCGCCGCTGCTGTGCTCAGCCCGGCGTCGCGAGCATAGTGAAAGATGCTGCGCTGATTCGAGAGGCGCGAGACGTTGTTATGCACGATGCCGCTGTCGATGGGCGCGACACCGGTCAGTATGCATTCGTAAAGGGGGCGGGAGAGGGCGGGCAGTTCGCATTCCATCTTGTAGAGCGCGGCCCGGCCTGCAGCGTGCCAGGCTTGAAGGTGGCCCATCGCATGGCGGGCGACTTCGTAATTGAGGCCGTCTAGCACGATCAGGATGACGTTGTGTTTCATGGGCGACTCGCTTTGAAAGAACGGGCGAGACTGGCTCGCCCGGTGTACACGACTTCATCCCTGAGCCGCAGGAGAGAATCAGTTCATCTCGATGATGACCTGCTCGTTCCACATCTGCGGCAGCGCTTTGGAGGTTTTCTCCCACGCGTCTGCTTTCTCGATCGGCTTGGCATTTTTGTACTGGTCTTGCGGCAGCAGTTTGGCTTGAACGTCTTCAGGCAGTTTGATGTGCTCTACGCGAATCGGGCGTGCATTGCCTTCTGCCAGCCTGATCTGACCCGCATCGCTGAAGGTGTACTCACGCGCCAGCTTGGCGGCGTTCGGGTGCTTGGCGTATTTGTTGATGATGGTGGTGTAGCCGGAAATCACCGAGCCGTCCGACGGGATCAGCACCACGTAATCATCGGGCTTGGTCATCTTGGCTTTGTAACTCAGGCCATTGAAGTCCCAGACCACACCGACTTCGATTTCGCCTTTCTCGATGGTCTGAATGGTCGGGTTGGCCAGTGACAGACGCTTCTGTTTGGCCAGATCGGTGAACAGTGCCAGGCCCGGTGCGATGTTGGTTTCGTCCCCTTTCATGGCGATGGCGGCTGCCAGTACACCATTGGCAGCCTGAGCCGCAGTGCTCACGTCGCCGATGGAAACCTTGTATTTGCCGGTTTTCAGGTCAGCCCAGCTTTTCGGGATTTCAGAGCCGTGCAGCAGGTTTTTGTTAACGATGAAGGCGATGGTGCCGGTGTAGGCCAGCGCCCAGTGGCCGTCCTTGTCCTTGGCCCAGGTCGGGATTTGCTCCCAGGTGGTTGGCTTGTAAGGCTGGGTAACGCCTTTTGCTGTGGCGATAGGGCCGAACGCTGCGCCTACGTCGCCAATATCACCGCTGGCGTTGTCTTTCTCGGCCTCGAACTTGGCGATCTCCTGGGCCGAACTCATGTCGGTGTCCATGTGCTTGAGGCCATATTTGGCTTCCAGGTCTTTCCAGATGCCGCCCCAGTTTGCCCAGTCATCCGGCATGCCGAGGCTGTTGACCGCGCCTTCAGCCTTGGCAGCAGCCTCCAGCGTTTTAAGATCTGTGTCCGCAGCCATGACCAGCGAACTCATTGCCATGGCTGAACCGAGGAGTGATGCCAACAAAAGATGTTTCATTCGGAGCTCCTAGTGCACTTCTTGAGAGAAGTGTTCGTTGCGGATTGTTTGGTCTAGATCAGCAATACCTGAGCCAAGTTAGGCGTTTTGCATGACATTTTCGTGTCGTGTTACGCGAACAAAACCGTTTTTCACGGGCTCCGGCAGTGCCTGGCGCTAAGCGTAGACCATCGCAACGTGCCCGCTGAGCAGGGGTTTCAGGGCTGTTTTCGGCACAGTTGGCATGGAACGTGATTTGTCCTGTAACAGGACAGTCATCTACCCGGCCTAGGCTCATCGCAAAGGAGCCAACGACGTTGGCCGCACTGATGTACGCCTCGTAACAGGGCTGGTCTAGTCCAGATGGATACCGGAATGCGCGAAGATGTGCCACGGGCGGTAACAACGATTTGCCATGCGCTGCAGGAGCAGATCGAACATGGCCTGTTGCCGCATGGCAGCAAGTTGCCCGCAGAGCGCAAGCTCAGCGAGGTATTCGCCACCACCCGCATTACCTTGCGTGAAGCGCTGTTGCAGCTCGAAGCGCAGGGGCTGATCTATCGGGAAGAGCGGCGCGGCTGGTTCATCTCCCCGCCGCGACTGGCCTATGACCTGATCAGGCGCAGCCATTTCCACGCGATGGTCTGTGCCCAGGGAAGGGTGCCGCACACCCAGCTTCTGTCAGCACGCCTGCAACCTGCTTCAGCGCTGATCTGCGAAATGCTGGAACTGCCCGCGCTGTCGAGCGTGATCCAGATCTGCCGTGCGCGTCGTATCGATCAGCGCCTGGTGCTCTACGTGGAGCATTACCTGAGACCGGAGTTGTTCCCCGGCATTCTCGAGCATGATCTGAACGAATCACTCACCGAGCTTTATGCTCGCAGTTATGACGTGCATTACGGGCAGGTGCGTTTCGACATGGTGCCGACCGCGTTGCATGCCGATGCGGCTGCCGCCCTGAAGGTTTCGCTTGGCAGCCCGGGCCTGCGCATTGCACGTGTCAATTATGATCGCAAAGATCGGTTGATCGACTGTGACCTCGAATACTGGCGTCATGATGCTATTCATGTGCGCGCCGAGGTGCATGGAGACTGAATGCCGGTGTGGCAAACTGGCTTTGTGGGCACTGACCTGCAACTCGTTAGTTGACTGTTTTTTATAAGTAAATACTCGTTTCGTTGATAAAAACTTGCGCAGTCCACCGCCTCTTTAATAGGTTTTGTATAAAGCCTACGTTTGATTAACAAAAAAAATCAATGAGCGTTATTCTATTGCTTCTGGCGACGCAGGGTTAAATTAGTGGGTTTTTTTCATGAGATTTTCCAGAGTAATTATTCTAATTTTTAGCGAGCTGTAAGAAAAATCTCAATCTTAATTAATACTTCTTAATAGGGTGTGGTAGGTTTTTAGTGTGGAAGGGGGTGCGCTGCTTAGTTGGTGTTATATGCACCATCGTTCCACTTTAGGATTAAGGCTGACATGGCGGTTGTCCTGTAAAGCAATGCTTGATAAGTGCAGCTGCTTTTATTTAAAGGATCTATGAGGATGCTGTAATGAATCTCGACAAGGCGTTGGTGCTGCGTACCTGTGCAAATAACATGGCCGATCATTGCGGCCTTATATGGCCCGCTTCTGGCACGGTGGAATCCAAATACTGGCAGTCAACCAGGCGGCATGAGAATGGTCTGGTCGGTTTACTGTGGGGCGCTGGAACCAGCGCTTTTCTAAGCGTGCATGCCGATGCGCGATGGATTGTCTGTGAAGTCGCCGTTGCCGACATCATCAGTCTGGAAGAACCGGGAATGGTCAAGTTTCCGCGGGCCGAGGTGGTTCATGTCGGCGACAGGATCAGCGCGTCACACTTCATTTCGGCACGTCAGGCCGACCCTGCATCAACGCCAACGCCAACGCCAATGACCGCGCCCACGCCCACGCCCGCGACAGCAAATGTCACGTTACCGGTGGCCGAACAGGCCAGTCATGAAGTGTTCGATGTGGCGTTGGTCAGCGCGGCTGCCCCCCCGGTAAATACCCTGCCGGTGACGACGCCGCAGAATTTGCAGACCGCCACTTACGGCAGCACTTTGAGCGGCGACAACCACAGTCGACTCATTGCCGGTTATGGCAGTAACGAGACTGCTGGCAACCACAGTGATCTGATTGCCGGTTATGGAAGTACGGGCACCTCCGGCTCCGACAGCTCGCTGGTAGCAGGCTATGGAAGCACCCAGACCGCCGGTGGGGACAGCGCGCTGACGGCGGGTTACGGCAGCACCCAGACCGCCCGCGAAGGCAGCAACCTGACGGCAGGGTATGGCAGTACGGGAACAGCTGGCTCGGATAGTTCGTTGATCGCCGGTTACGGCAGTACTCAGACTTCCGGAGAAGACAGCTCGCTCACAGCGGGTTACGGCAGCACGCAAACGGCTCAGGAAGGCAGCAACCTGACGGCCGGGTACGGCAGCACCGGCACGGCGGGCTCCGATAGCTCACTGATCGCCGGTTATGGCAGTACACAGACCTCTGGAGGTGACAGCTCGCTGACGGCGGGTTACGGCAGCACGCAGACGGCCCAGGAAGGCAGTAACCTGACGGCCGGGTACGGCAGCACCGGCACGGCGGGCTCGGACAGTTCGTTGATCGCCGGTTACGGCAGTACTCAGACTTCCGGAGAAGACAGCTCGCTCACGGCGGGTTACGGCAGCACGCAAACGGCTCAGGAAGGCAGCAATCTCACCGCAGGGTATGGCAGTACCGGCACTGCGGGCTCGGATAGCTCGTTGATCGCCGGTTACGGCAGTACCCAAACTTCGGGCGGCGACAGTTCGCTGACCGCAGGCTACGGCAGCACGCAGACGGCTCAGGAAGGCAGCAACCTGACCTCCGGGTACGGCAGCACTGGTACCGCAGGTGCCGACAGCTCGTTGATCGCCGGCTATGGCAGCACGCAGACTTCGGGAAGCGACAGCGCCCTGACCGCAGGTTACGGCAGCACGCAGACGGCTCAGGAAGGCAGCAATCTCACTGCTGGGTATGGCAGCACCGGCACGGCAGGTTCCGACAGCTCGCTGATCGCCGGTTACGGCAGCACGCAAACCTCGGGCAGCGACAGTTCGCTCACGGCGGGTTACGGCAGTACGCAGACGGCCCAGGAGGGCAGCAATCTGACGGCGGGGTACGGCAGCACGAGTACAGCAGGTGTCGACAGCTCTCTGATCGCGGGATACGGCAGCACGCAGACCTCGGGAAGTGACAGTGCGCTGACAGCAGGTTACGGCAGTACACAGACGGCTCAGGAAGGCAGCAACCTGACTGCGGGTTACGGCAGCACTGGCACAGCAGGTGCCGACAGTTCGCTGATCGCGGGATACGGCAGCACGCAGACCTCGGGAAGTGACAGTGCGCTGACGGCAGGTTACGGCAGTACACAGACCGCCCAGGAGGGCAGCAACCTGACTGCGGGCTACGGCAGTACTGGAACGGCAGGTGCCGACAGTTCGCTGATCGCGGGATATGGCAGCACGCAGACATCAGGCAGCGAAAGTTCGCTCACCGCAGGCTATGGCAGTACCCAGACTGCCCGTGAAGGCAGCACCCTGACGGCCGGGTATGGCAGTACGGGAACAGCTGGCGCTGACAGCTCGTTGATCGCCGGTTACGGCAGCACACAAACCTCGGGCAGTGAAAGCTCGCTCACGGCAGGTTATGGCAGTACCCAGACCGCACAGCAGGGCAGCGTACTCACCTCAGGCTATGGCAGTACGCAAACGGCCGGGGCTGCCAGTAACCTCACCACCGGCTACGGAAGTACAGGCACCGCAGGGCATGAAAGCTTCATCATCGCGGGTTACGGGAGTACACAGACAGCGGGCCACAAAAGTATCCTGACCGCTGGTTATGGCAGTACCCAGACGGCCAGGGACGGTAGCGACCTGATTGCGGGCTATGGCAGTACGGGGACCGCAGGCTCAGGCAGTTCGCTGATCGCAGGTTATGGCAGCACCCAGACCGCGAGCTACAGAAGCATGCTGACCGCCGGTTATGGCAGTACCCAGACCGCCAGAGAACACAGTGACCTTGTCACAGGCTATGGCAGCACTTCGACGGCAGGGTCAAACAGTTCGCTGATCGCCGGCTACGGCAGCACTCAGACGGCGGGTTTCAAAAGCATACTGACCGCAGGTTATGGCAGTACACAGACAGCACAGGAGCGCAGCGACCTGGTCGCAGGCTACGGCAGCACGTCGACTGCGGGCTATTCCAGTTCCTTGATCGCCGGCTATGGCAGCACGCAGACGGCAGGCTACGGGAGCACCTTGACGACCGGTTATGGCAGTACGCAAACCGCTCAGGAAAACAGCTCGCTCACCACAGGTTACGGAAGTACCTCTACTGCGGGCTATTCCAGCTCGCTGATCGCGGGTTACGGCAGTACCCAGACGGCGGGCTACGAGAGCACGTTGACCGCCGGTTACGGCAGTACGCAAACCGCGCAGGAGCGCAGTGACCTGGTGACAGGTTATGGCAGTACTTCCACTGCTGGCTACGCGAGTTCGTTGATTGCGGGTTATGGCAGTACGCAGACTGCGGGTTACGAGAGCACCTTGACCGCCGGTTACGGCAGTACGCAAACCGCACAGGAAAACAGCTCGCTCACCACCGGCTACGGAAGTACTTCCACTGCCGGCTTTGCCAGCTCGCTGATCGCCGGTTATGGCAGTACGCAGACAGCCGGCTATAAAAGTACCCTTACGGCCGGTTACGGCAGTACTCAGACCGCAGAGTACGGAAGCTCGCTTACTGCGGGCTACGGCAGCACTGCAACGGCCGGGCAGGACAGTTCATTGATAGCCGGTTATGGCAGCTCCCTGACCAGCGGAATCAGGAGTTTTCTGACCGCAGGCTATGGCAGCACGCTGATCGCCGGACTTCGCAGCGTTTTGATCGCCGGTTATGGCAGTAGTCTTACATCGGGCATTCGCAGCACATTGACTGCGGGTTATGGCAGTAACCAGATTGCAAGTTACGGCAGCTCGTTGATTGCAGGCCATGAAAGCATTCAGGTCGCCGGAAATAAAAGCATGCTGATCGCCGGCAAGGGCAGCTCGCAGACAGCAGGTTTTCGCAGCACGCTGATTGCCGGTGCGGGCAGCGTACAACTGGCGGGTGATCGCAGCAGGTTGATTGCCGGTGCAGACAGTAATCAGACCGCGGGTGACCGCAGCAAACTACTGGCCGGTAATAACAGTTATCTGACTGCCGGCGATCGAAGCAAACTGACCGGCGGACATGACTGCACCTTGATGGCGGGAGACCAAAGCAGATTGACCGCTGGAAAGAACAGTATCTTGACGGCAGGCGCGCGTAGCAAGCTTATTGGCAGTGAAGGCTCGACGCTCTCGGCGGGAGAAGACTCCACCCTTATTTTCAGGCTCTGGGACGGGAAGAGGTACAGGCAATTGGTTGCCAGAACGGGTGAGAACGGTGTTGAAGCCGACATACCGTATTACGTGAACGAAGAGGACGATATTGTCGATAAACCCGACGAGGACGATGACTGGATAGAGGTCGAGTAGCCCGCGTTATTCCAGCACTCCACGACTGAATCATCGACAGGGTGCGTCGATGGAATTCGGGACATGAAGTCCCTTTATAAACTAACGACTTGTTGTTGCGTACCAGGTGGGTATGCCTGACGCAGGCAAACGCATCTTTTTTATCGTTGTGATTAGAGAAAGTTTTATTTCTTTCCATGGGCATTTTAGCGGGCGTCAACACCAACATGCGGGAGCAGCAGGCCGCTCCCACGTTATCGGTGATCGCCTCAGCCGTTATGGCAACTCGTGGCTGGCATAGAACGCGCTCAGTACCTTGACCAGGTGCGCCAGGTCATGGCTGCCTGCCAGTTCGCGAATCGAGTGCATGGCGAACGTCGGCAAGCCGATGTCTACCGTGCGAATACCCAGATGACTGGCAGTGATCGGTCCGATGGTCGAGCCGCAACCCATATCGCTGCGCACCACAAAGCTCTGCACCGGGACTTCTTCGGCCATGCACAGATGGCGGAAGAAACCGGCGGTTTCGCTGTTGGTGGCGTAACGCTGGTTGCTGTTGACCTTGATCACCGGCCCGGCGTTGAGCTTGGGACCATGATTGGCGTCGTGCTTGTCAGCGTAGTTGGGATGAATGCCGTGGGCGTTATCGGCTGAGATCAGCAGCGACTTCTGAATCGTGCGCACGTAGTCTTCGCTGCTTGGCAACAGGCGCTGGACGATCTGCTCGAGCATCGCACCGTCTGCGCCACAAGCGGAAGACGAGCCGACCTCTTCGTGATCGGTGCACACCAGCAGGGCGGTTTCGTCGCTCTCGGTGTTGAGCAGTGCCTGCATCCCGGCGAAACACGACAACAGGTTGTCCAGGCGTGCACCTGCCAGGAAGTCCCCGTTGAGGCCGACCACGGCGGCGCCCTGAGTGTCGTAGAAACTCAGCTCGTAATCGAGTACCACATCGGCATTGAGTCCGTGTTCGCGGGCCAGTTGGTCGGTCAGCAGCGCCCGGAAGTCCGCTCGCTCGTCACCGGCAACCTGCGCCAGAATGGGGGGCAGTTCGTTTTGCGCGTTGATCGCCCAGCCTTCGTTGGCCGTGCGGTTCAGGTGAATCGCCAGATTGGGAATCACGGCGATCGGCAGCTTGAAGTCGATCAGTTGGCTTTCCACCTTGCCATCACGGCGGAAAGTGACACGACCGGCCAGCGACAGATCACGATCGAACCAGGGAGCCAGCAAGGCGCCGCCGTAGACTTCGACGCCCAATTGCCAAAAACCCTGACGTTGCAGTTCCGGTTGCGGCTTGACCCGCAGGCACGGGCTGTCGGTGTGTGCGCCGACCATGCGGATGCCGCCAGTGAGTGGCGACTGACGACCCATCCGGAAAGCGACGATAGAAGAGTCATTACGGGTAACGAAGTAACGACCGCCGGTTTCTACCGCCCACGTGTCACGTTCGTCCAGCCGCTGAAAACCTGCGGCTTCGAAGTGTTGCACGAGTGTGGCAGTGGCGTGGAAGGGGGTAGGAGAGGCCTTCAGGAAATCAATGAGGCCTTTGTTCAACTCTGCGCGCATAAATAGCTCCAGACAACAATGGCGCGAGTTTACCGTATTGGATGATGTGCTGCCTTGGGTTGCGCTTATCGCGATACACAAGCCCGACGGGCTCTCGTGCCGACGCTCTATGTTGCATGCATTTCGTGACGCGGAGCATCTGCAAGATAGTCAGCGCATCATTCAGATCAGAACGGCGCAGCACACTCGAAGGTCATTCGCTCGCCAGTCCCAGGATGCGTGAAGCTCAGCATGCTGGCATGCAGACACAGACGCGGATAGGCCGCCAGTGCTTCCGGATGCGCGTACAGACCATCACCCAATAGCGGATGCCCGATCGACAGCATATGCACACGCAACTGATGCGAGCGGCCGGTGATCGGTGTGAGCTCGACACGACAGTGAGTATCATGCCGCTCGACAACCTTCCAGAACGTCAGCGCGTGTTTGCCACCCTCGTGATCCACCACATGCCGGGGCTTGGTGGGCGGGTCATAGCGCAATGGCAGATCGATACTGCCGCTGTCCAGGGACGGTTGCCCCCAACACAGCGCTGTGTAGGCTTTCTCGGTTTCGCGGTCATGAAACTGACGCGACAGCTCGCGATGCGTATCGGCATCACGGGCCAGCAGAATGATGCCCGAGGTTTCCCAGTCCAGGCGATGGACGATACGCGCTTCGGGGTAACCGTTTTCCTGCAGGCGGGTAATCAGGCAATCCTTGTTATCGTCGGCACGGCCGGGAACGGAAAGCAGCAGGGTAGGCTTATCGATCACCAGAACGGCGGCGTCCTGATGAATGATGCGGATGTTCGACAACGGCATGCAACGGCCTCGAAACGCTAGAAACGCCAACGGCGGCAAGGGCGCAGCTTCCGTAGAAGTGCGCCGATACCGCCGCGAGCGACTGCCTGATCAGCGATCGGGCAGGGTGATATTGAGTTCCAGAATCGAACAGCTGCCCTGGCTTTCCAGAGCAACCTGTACCTGATCAGACTCGATATTGACGTATTTACGGATCACTTCCACCAGCTCTTTCTGCAGCGCAGGAAGGTAGTCCGGAGTACTGCGTTGGCCGCGTTCGTGAGCAACGATGATCTGTAGACGCTCTTTCGCTACCGAGGCCGTGCTTCCTTTTTTGCGGTCACGAAAGAAGTCAAAAATATTCATTAATTACCCCCGAACAGGCGTTCAAAGAATCCTTTCTTATGCACATCCAGAAACCGGTGCTCAAGTGTTTTGCCCAGCAGGCGGTCAACCGCATCGCTGTAGGCCTGACCCGCGTCGCTCTGGTCATCGAGAATGACCGGCACACCCTGGTTGGAAGCTTTCAGTACAGCCTGGGATTCGGGAATCACGCCGAGCAGGGTGACGGCAAGGATTTCCTTGACGTCTTCCACACCGAGCATTTCGCCCTTGCTGACGCGCTCAGGGTTGTAGCGGGTCAGCAGCAAGTGTTCCTTGATCGGGTCTTCGCCACGTTCGGCGCGACGCGATTTGCTGGCCAGCAGGCCCAGCATGCGGTCGGAGTCACGTACCGACGAGACTTCAGGGTTGGTCACGACGATGGCTTCGTCGGCGAAGTACATGGCCAGGTGAGCACCGGTTTCGATGCCGGCCGGCGAATCGCAGACGATGTATTCGAAGGATTCCTTCAGTTCCATGAGGACTTTTTCAACGCCCTCCTTGGTCAGTGCTTCCTTGTCGCGGGTCTGGCTGGCGGCCAGCACGAACAGGCCTTCGATCTTCTTGTCCTTGATCAGCGCCTGTTGCAGGTTGGCTTCGCCATTGACCACGTTGACGAAGTCATACACGACACGACGTTCGCAACCCATGATCAGGTCGAGGTTACGCAGGCCGACGTCGAAGTCGACGATGACTGTCTTGTGGCCGCGCAGTGCGAGACCGGTACCGATGGCGGCGCTGGTGGTGGTCTTGCCCACACCACCCTTGCCGGATGTAACAACGAGAATCTTGGCCAAGGTGTATCACCCCTAGAGGAAAAGGACATTGAGTCCCTGAAAGGCATCTCTTGGCGCCGCGTCCGCCGAAGCATTCTGGAAATCCTGGGGTCTGATTCCGGAAAGCTAGCACTAAGCTACTACTTTCGACTCATATACCCGCTGAAAAGCAGTGCTTTTCAGAACTTCCTGCCGCCTTCACGACAATTTCGCGACGAATCAGAGATGCTTTGAAAATTGCGGCAGTATCCGTTAAAGACGAATGATGTTCAACACATCACCTGACAAGCTGATCTGGACCGGCGAGCCCCATAACGGGTCCCTGCGCAAGTCCTCGGACACCTTGTATTGCCCGGCAATCGAAATCAGCTCGGCACTCAACTGCTGACAGAAGATCCGTGCCTTGGTATCGCCCTTTATTCCCGCCAGTGCCCTGCCACGCATCGGGCCGTAGACATGGATGTTTCCATCGGCGAGAAGTTCCGCACCGGGACTGACCGGAGCGACTACCACCAGGTCGCCGCCCTGGGCGTATATCTGCTGACCGCCGCGTACTGGAGCGGTAATCACGCGGGTCGGCTTGATCAGGGATTCGGGCGGTTTTTCCGGAATTTTTTTCGGTGCTTCGGCTTCAACCGGTTCGATCACGCGTTCACGTGCGCCGGACGGTGGCAGGACCGGGAGGTCGACGGCAATCGCCGCAGCAATGTCTTCGATACGGTTGGCGCGGATCGCCAGGGTGCGCAGGCCGTGCTGGCGACAGATACGCACCAGGCCCGGGAGGTCCACCGGACCCTCGTGCGGTGCGAGTTTGTCCAGAGCCAGGATCAACGGCGTATTGCTGAAGAAGTTGGGGGCTTGTGCAACCTTGGCCGCCAACTGCCTGTCGAGCGCTTCAAGGTTGGTTCGGGCCAGCTCCATCACGGTGATGGCGAGCATGCTGCCCTTGAGCTGAAATACAGGTTCCGGGTTTTGCGATTCAATCTGGCTCATGGTTGATATACACAACAGCTTGTCGCTAAAAGTGCCGAGACTTATAGCGAGAACGCCCGCGAGCCGCAAGCGGCTAGAACCGTTGTAGAATGCGCGGCCTTTGTTCTGACGGAAGCCCAAATGGATCGCCCGCGCTTTAAAGCCAGTTTCCTTCACCCCCGTTTCTGGCCGCTATGGCTGGGACTGGGGCTCTTGTGGCTGATTGTCCAATTGCCATTTCGCGTTCTGCTGGTCATCGGTCGGGCACTGGGCGCCATCATGTACCGTGTGGCCACTGATCGAAAAAAAATCGCGGCACGCAATCTGGAGCTGTGCTTCCCGCATTTGTCCGCGGCCGAGCGCAAGCGTCTGCTCAAGGAAAACTTCGCCTCCACCGGGATTGCCTTCTTCGAGATGGCCATGAGCTGGTGGTGGTCGAAAAAACGTCTGGCCAGGCTTGCCCACGTCGAAGGGCTCGAGCATTTGCAGAATGCCCAGGAAAAAGGCGAGGGCGTGATTCTGATGGCGCTGCATTTCACCACGCTGGAAATCGGCGCGGCGCTTTTGGGCCAGCAGCACACCATCGACGGCATGTATCGCGAACACAAGAGCCCGTTGTTCGACTTCGTCCAGCGTCGCGGGCGTGAGCGCCATAACCTTGATTCGCTGGCTGTGGAGCGAGACGACGTGCGCGGCATGCTCAAGTTACTGCGTGCCGGCCGGGCGATCTGGTATGCGCCGGATCAGGACTATGGCGCCAAGCAGAGCATTTTTGTGCCGCTGTTCGGCATCCAGGCCGCCACCGTGACCGCCACCAGCAAGTTCGCCCGACTGGGCCGTGCGCAGGTCGTGCCCTTCACTCAGCGGCGTCTGGCAGACGGCAGCGGTTACCGGCTGGTGATTCATCCGCCGCTGGACAACTTTCCGGGTGAGAGCGACGAAGCCGATTGCCTGCGCATCAATCAATGGGTAGAAAGGGCTGTCACTGAATGTCCGGAACAGTATCTTTGGGCCCATCGACGCTTTAAAAGTCGACCAGCCGGTGAACAGAAGCTATACGAGAAGCATAGATAAAAAGCGTCGTTGATCACCGAGGTCAGTCGTAGATGCAGGATCGCGCAGTAACGAGCAGTGCAGTAAGCGGTGTCGAGCCTGTAACCGGGCTGATTTTATCGGGTGGCGGGGCGCGTGCGGCCTATCAGGTCGGCGTACTGGCAGGCATTGCCGATCTGCTGCCTCCCGGTTCGCCCAATCCCTTTCCGGTCATCGTCGGTACGTCGGCTGGCGCGATCAATGCCGTCAAACTGGCCAGTGGCGCGCTGCATTTTCGAATCGCCATCCATCAATTGACCGAGTTCTGGCAGTCATTTCGCAGCCATCAGGTGCTGCGCAGCGACTGGTCGGGGGTGATTCATCAGGCCAGCCGTTTTTTCGGTCGCAGCCTGTTGGGTTTCGGACGCAATATCCCGGTCGCCTTGCTCAACAGTTCGCCCCTGCGTGACCTGCTCAATGATCGGCTGGACCTGTCCGGAATCGAAGCGGCCATCGATGCTCATCATCTGCGTGCAGTGGCGGTGACGGCCTTCGGTTACGAATCGGGTCAGGCGGTTACGTTCTATCAGGGCCGCGGTACGATTGAACCCTGGCTGAGACATCGCCGCATCGGCCGTCCGACGCAACTGACCGTGGATCACTTGCTCGCCAGCTCAGCCATTCCCTTGCTGTTCGCCCCCGTGATGCTGGACGAGGAATACTTTGGCGACGGGGCCGTGCGCCAGTCGGCACCGATCAGCCCGGCGCTGCATCTGGGCGCCAATCGTGTGCTGGTGGTCGGCGTCAGCGGCAACCCGCGCGGCCTCAAGGCCGAAAGACCGGCACCCCGCGCGCCACGCGGCGCTCAGCCAAGCCTGGCGCAGATCAGCGGCCACATGCTCAACAGCACCTTCATCGACAATCTGGAAAGCGATATCGAACTGCTGGAACGCTTGAACACCGCCAGTGCGTTGCTGCCCGAGGATCAGGCCCGGCAGCCGGGCATGGAGCCGGTGGAAGTGCTGGTGATTTCGCCGAGCCGTCCGCTGGATGAAATCGCCGCTCGTCACCGCCGCGAGCTGCCCCCCGCGCTGCGCACCTTTCTGCGCGGGCCGGGTGCGACCAAGAGCAGCGGGGCCAGTGTGCTGAGCTATCTGCTGTTCGAGTCAGGTTATTGCAGCGAATTGATCGAACTGGGGCGTCACGATGCGATTGCTCAGGGTGCCGAACTTAAGCGCTTTTTGCGTCTGGATTAACGCGGCCAGACAGAGGCGGGGCCCCTGTCTGTTGAACGGCGGGCGCAGGGCCCAGTGACCGACGTCGTCACGCCGTCAGACGATCTTCCCGGAAGTCACGAATCGCCTGCTCGATCTCTTCCTTGGTGTTCATCACGAAGGGGCCGTATTGCACGATCGGCTCACGTAACGGCTTGCCTGCAATCAGTAACAGCCGCGCACCGGCGGCGCTGCTGATCTGCACTTCACCGCTGTCGGACAGGCGTGCCATTTGGCGTTTACCGATCGGCTGGGTGCTGC
Organism: Pseudomonas sp. PvP028; assembly: GCF_017832255.1. Lineage (NCBI taxonomy): Bacteria > Pseudomonadati > Pseudomonadota > Gammaproteobacteria > Pseudomonadales > Pseudomonadaceae > Pseudomonas > Pseudomonas sp. PvP028. Next base: position 5,545,134 of record NZ_JAFIBL010000001.1, on the reverse strand, counting down.
CTTCCAGCTCGACACTGCCTTCATAGACGTACAGCAGCACAAGGTGCCCTTCGGGTACGTGCGGGCTGATACAGCTGCCGGCAGGCATGTCAAAGTCAAAGTACAACGGCTCGGTGTCCGGGCGCTGTACCGCCCCGGCCTGGCGAACCTGGCCATCGTCGAAATGACCGGCCAATACCACCACCTGCACACCGGCCTGAGTGGTGACACTCGGAACGTTTTCCGGCTGGATGTCCTGGTAGCTGGCATCGCTCAGCTTGTTCTTGCCCGGCAGGTTCAGCCAAAGCTGAAAGCCGCGCATGGTGCCTTCTTCCTGTTCAGGCATTTCGCTGTGAATGATCCCGCGTGCCGCAGTCATCCACTGCACACCGCCGCCCTGCAGAAGGCCGACATTGCCCATATGGTCTTCGTGACGCATGCGGCCCTCAAGCATGTAGGTCACCGTTTCGAAGCCCCGGTGCGGGTGCGGTGGAAAGCCGGCGATGTAGTCATCCGGCTTGTCCGATCCGAACTCGTCCAGCATCAGAAACGGATCGAACTGCTCCACGCCACGCCCGCCGAAGACACGCGTCAGTTTGACGCCCGCGCCATCGGACGCTGGTTGACCCGCTTGAATGGACAGGACTTTACGAAATTGAGTCATGGGAGAGAGGGCACTCCTTATCAGGTGATACGAAGTGTCATGGTATACCTGTTTATTCGATAAATTTATTCGAATGGCAGGACAGAATTATCGTATTAATCGATGGTTGGCACGGTGTGGCGTATTGGCGCGGGTTGACTGGCCACCTGCCCGGAATGACCTCCGGAGCAGGCTTGAAGTCGGGGATGCTCAGTGCTTGCTACCCTGTGTCGACATGCTCAGCAGCTGTTTCTCCTGATTCCAGTCGAACGGTTCTTCGTTCTGCTCGGCTTCGTAGCGGCGTTCTTCCAGCGCCTGATACAGCTCGATTTCATCATCCGGCATGAAATGCAGGCAGTCACCGGCGAAGAACCACAGCAGGTCGCGCGGTACCAGGTGCGCGATTTGCGGGTAGCGCTGGATGACCTGACAGAGGATGTCCTGACCCAGGTACTGGCTTTCGATGGGATCCTGCGGCAACAGCTCGACCAGTTCGTCGAAACGCTCCATGAACAGCGCGTGGCTTTCTTCCGGAACCTGCTCGGCCTCGCCCAGCGCGACCAGAATGCTGCGCAGGTGTGCCAGCAGGCCAAGTTGGTGATCGAGAGTGGCGTCGGCCATTGGGTAATCCTCAAATACAAAAACAGGCGCGAGAGTATAAAGCTCTACGCGCCTGCTGTGTGGTGCGACCTGACTATCAGCGAATCTTGCCGGCTGCCAGGGTCAGTTCTTCCTTGTCGAAATCATCCACATCGATCACCTTGCGGCGCGCTGCCTCGGCGGTACGCAGGGTCTGCGCTTCGTCGGCCTGCAACACACCGATGCGCAGCGCGGCGTCAATGACCGGCTCGCCGGCGTCCGGCTTGACCTGACCACTCTTGATGGCCACTTGCAGCTTCTTGTGCAGCGGATACGCAGCGCTGAGCAGATCGATGGCTTGTTGCAGCGCGCCGACCGGATCGTCTGCCGATTGCGGGCGATAGCAGCCTGCCAGCAGCTCTTCCAGCGTCGGATCGCCCTTGGCGCGGCCCAGTACCTGAGCAACTTCGGCATCCAGTTTGTCCGACGGTCCCTTGTGCCGGCGACCGAACGGGAACACTACGGCACGCAGCACCCCGCCCAGTATGCGGTTGGGGAAGTTGCTGAGGATCTCGTCCATCGCACGTTCCGAATGCCCCAGGCTTTCTTCCATGGCCCAACGGAACAACGGACTCATGTGGTCCGGTGATCCGAGGTCGTGATAACGCTTGAGCGCCGCCGAGGCCAGGTACATATGGCTGAGCACGTCACCCAGGCGGGCCGACAGGCGTTCGCGACGTTTCAGTTCGCCACCCAGCAGCATCATGCTCAAGTCAGCGAGCATTGCGAACGCTGCTGCTTGGCGGTTGAGCGCGCGGAAATAGCCCTGGCTGAGGCCGTTGCCCGGCGCTCTTTCGAAATGACCGAAGCCCAGGTTGAGGATGAAGGTGCTGGCGGCATTGCTCACCGCAAAACCGATGTGTTTGAGCAGCAGGCTGTCAAACTCGATCAGCGCCTGCTGTTTGTCCTCACGCCCGGCCAAGGCCATTTCCTTGAGCACGAACGGATGGCAGCGAATCGCGCCCTGGCCGAAGATCATCAGGTTGCGCGAAAGGATGTTGGCGCCCTCGACAGTGATGAAGATCGGCGCACCTTGCCAGTTGCGACCCAGGTAATTGTTCGGGCCCATGATGATGCCCTTGCCGCCATGCACGTCCATGGCGTGACCGATACACTCGCGGCCACGCTCGGTCAGGTGGTACTTGAGGATCGCCGAGAGCACCGATGGCTTCTCGCCCAGGTCGACCGCATTGGCCGTCAGCATGCGCGCACTGTCCATCAGCCAGGCGTTGCCGCCGATACGCGCCAACGCTTCCTGGATGCCTTCGAATGCGGAGATAGGCACATTGAATTGCTCACGCACCTTCGCATACTGGCCGGTGACCAGGCTGGTGTACTTCGCAGCGCCGGTGCCGACGGCCGGCAGCGAGATCGAACGACCCACCGACAGGCAGTTCATCAGCATCATCCAGCCCTTGCCCAGCATCGGTTGACCACCGATCAGGTAGCTCAGCGGGATGAACACGTCCTTACCCGAGTTGGGGCCGTTCATGAACGCCGCGCCCAGAGGCAGGTGACGGCGGCCGATTTCCACGCCGGGCGTCTCGGTCGGAATCAGCGCGAGGCTGATGCCCAGATCTTCTTTTTCGCCGAGCAGGTGCTCAGGGTCGTGGGCCTTGAAAGCCAGGCCGAGCAGGGTCGCGACCGGGCCGAGTGTGATGTAGCGTTTTTCCCAGGTCAGGCGCAGGCCGATGACTTCTTCACCCTGCCACTGGCCTTTGCAGATGATCCCGGTGTCGGTCATCGCACCTGCATCGGAACCGGCCAGCGGACCGGTCAGCGCGAAGCAGGGAATGTCTTCACCGCGTGCCAGACGTGGCAGGTAATGATTGCGTTGCTCGTCGGTGCCGTAGTGCAGCAGTAGTTCAGCCGGGCCGAGGGAGTTGGGCACCATCACTGTGGAGGCCAGGTCGCCGCTGCGAGTGGCCAGCTTCATGGCCACCTGGGAGTGGGCGTAGGCGGAGAAGCCCTTGCCACCGAATTCCTTGGGGATGATCAGCGCGAAGAAACCGTGCGCTTTCATGTGCGCCCAGGCTTGCGGCGGCAGGTCCATGGCCTGGCCGATTTCCCAGTCGCTGACCATCGCGCAGAGTTCTTCGGTCGGCCCGTCGATAAAGGCCTGTTCCTCTTCGGTCAGCTGGACTTTAGGGTAGGCCAGCAGCTTGTCCCAGTCCGGGCGACCGCTGAACAGCTCGCCATCCCACCAGACCGTGCCGGCATCGATCGCATCACGCTCGGTTTGCGACATCGGCGGCAGGACTTTTTGAAACCAGCTGAACATCGGCGCAGTGAAATGCTTACGGCGCAGATCGGGCAGCATTACCGGTATGAACACTGCCAGCCAGAGCAACCAGAACACCGTCAGCAGCCATCCTGGCGCGTGACTGAAAATACCCATGGCCAGCATGTAGGCAGCTACCACGCCAAGCGCCGGGAGCGGGGCGGTTCGCCGATGAGCCAGCCAGGCAATGCCGACGACCAGCACAACAATCCACAACAACAGCATAAGTATTCCTCCGTGATGACCGCCGCCGTGGCAGCGATCAAGAACTGGTCGCCAGGCAGTGGTGGGGCGACATCGATAGTGACCCCTGGTTGACGAGTAAGTTGCCGCCGCTTCGGGGTAGACTGTGAGCCTTTATTTATCAGCGACTGCGAGGGGAACGCAATGCTCAAGATCTGGGGGCGGAAGAATTCCAGCAATGTGCGCAAGGCACTCTGGATTGCCGAGGAAGTGGGCGTGCCCTACGAGACGCAGGACGCCGGTGGTGCATTCGGCCTGGTCAACGAAGCGGCCTATCGCGCGAAAAACCCTAACGGCCGGATTCCGATGATCGAAGACGGCGACTTCGTGATGTGGGAGTCCAACGCCATCGTGCGCTATCTGGCCGCCCGCCATGCCCCCGATTCTGATTTATACCCCGCAGATCTGCAGGCCCGCGCCAATGCAGACAAGTGGATGGACTGGACCACCTCGACCATCGCCGCGCCGTTTAGCCCGGTGTTCTGGGGCGTAGTACGCACGCCGGCCGAGAAACAGGACTGGCCGGCCATCGAGCAAGGCATCAAGACGCTGCACAGCCTGCTGCTGGTGGCCGACGAGGCGCTGTCGCGACAGCCCTATCTGTCTGGCAATGCGTTCGGTATGGGCGATATTCCCTTGGGATGCTTCGCCTACGGCTGGTTTGAAATGCCGATTGAACGTCCGCCGCTGCCTCACCTCCAAGCCTGGTATGAGCGTCTCAAGATGCGCCCGGCTTATCGCAAGGCGGTCATGACCCCTTTGACCTGAGCATGTGATGTGAGCAGGAGAAAGGGCTGATCGGGTGCATGTCCGGTGCTCGATATTTACTATTAACAGATGTGTCTGTACTTGAACGGCGCAGCCGAGCACCATTGCGCGGCTGGGTCGTCACGGCAGGCGGCTGGTGACAGTCATCTTCAATTCCTTTTTCTGATGAGTACCTTTCCCGATATGTCTTCCGCTCTGTCCATTCGGCAGTTAACCAAAACCTACGGCAACGGTTTCCAGGCCTTGAATGGCATCGATCTGGACGTCGCCGAAGGTGATTTCTTCGCCTTGCTGGGCCCCAACGGCGCTGGCAAATCCACCACCATCGGGATCATCTCGACACTGGTCAACAAGACCAGCGGTACGGTGAACATCTTTGGCCACGACCTGGATCGCGAGCCTGCTGCGCTCAAGCGTTGCATCGGTGTCGTGCCGCAGGAGTTCAACTTCAACCAGTTCGAGAAGACCCTGGACATCGTCGTCACTCAGGCAGGCTACTACGGCATCCCGGCGAAAATCGCCAAGGAGCGAGCCGAGCAGTACCTGACGCAGCTGGGACTGTGGGAAAAGCGCGACGTGCCTTCACGTTCGCTGTCCGGCGGCATGAAGCGGCGTCTGATGATCGCCCGTGCGCTGATTCACGAGCCGCGCCTGCTGATCCTCGACGAACCCACCGCAGGCGTGGACATCGAGTTGCGCCGTTCGATGTGGACCTTTCTGACCGAGCTGAACAGCAAAGGCATCACCATCATCCTCACCACGCACTACCTGGAAGAAGCCGAACAGCTGTGCCGCAACATCGGCATCATTGACCACGGGGTGATCGTGCAGAACACCGGCATGAAGCAGCTGCTCAGCACGTTGACCGTCGAGACGTTCGTGCTTGATCTCAAGGCGTCCTGGCAGACCGCGCCACAATTGCCCGGTTTCCCTTGCCGCCTGCTCGACAGTCACACGCTGGAAGTGCAGGTCGACAAGAACGTCGGCATCACGGCGCTGTTCAGCCAGTTGGCCTTCCAGAACATCGAAGTTTTGAGCCTGCGTAACAAATCCAATCGCCTTGAGGAGTTGTTTGTGTCCCTGGTGGAAAAAAACCTCGCGAAGGTGGCGGTATGACCGTACCCAACGGCGAGTTGCGCCCCAACCTGATTGCCCTGAAAACCATCGTCTACCGTGAAGTGCACCGCTTCATGCGGATCTGGCCGCAGACCCTGCTGCCGCCAGCCATCACCATGGTTCTGTACTTCGTCATCTTCGGTAACCTCATCGGTCGCCAGATCGGTGACATGGGCGGCTTTACCTACATGCAGTACATCGTGCCGGGCCTGATCATGATGTCGGTGATCACCAACTCCTACGGCAACGTGGTGTCGAGCTTCTTCGGTGCCAAGTTTCAGCACTCCATCGAAGAGCTGATGGTGTCGCCAGTCTCGCCGCACACCATTCTGGTCGGCTACACCCTGGGCGGTGTGTTGCGTGGGCTGATGGTCGGTTTCATCGTCACCATGCTGTCGATGTTTTTCACCGACCTGCAAGTGCACCACTTGGGCGTGACCATCATCGTGGTCGTGCTGACGGCGACGATCTTCTCGTTGCTGGGTTTCATCAACGCAGTGTTTGCGCGTAACTTCGACGATATCTCGATCATCCCGACGTTCGTGCTCACCCCGCTGACCTACCTGGGCGGCGTGTTCTACTCGATCAACCTGTTGCCGCCGTTCTGGCAGACCGTGTCGCTGGCCAACCCGGTCCTGCACATGGTCAATGCCTTCCGTTACGGCATTCTGGGCGTCTCCGACATCAAGATCAGCATCGCCCTGGCGTTCATGATCGTGGCGACCATCGTGCTGTATATCGGCTGCGCCAGGTTGCTGGTGAGCGGTCGCGGTATGCGTCAGTAACACATTGGCTTCGACCCGCCAGGCTGGAGGGTCGAACGCTGGCCGGCACCGGCCGTTCAGATTCTGCAACACACCACCTCTTCCGACATTTCCCCAGTGCGCTGATTCTTGAGGCTTTCCGCTGCAAGGAACCGTCATGCGCACAGGGATGATCGCGCTCGCGCTCGGGCTGCTTGCCCTGCGTTTTCTACCGGCGCTGCCGCCGATCTGGCTATTGCTGCTGATGCCGATACTGGCGTTGATGCTGCTGCCGTTCCGTACCTATCCGCTGGCGTTGTTCCTGCTCGGTTTCACCTGGGCGTGCGTGTCGGCGCAGTGGGCGCTGAGTGACCGGTTGGCGCCGCGTCTCGATGGTCAGACGTTGTGGGTACAGGGCAAGGTGGTCGGTTTGCCGAGTGTCGCCGAAGGTGTGGTGCGTTTCGAGCTGGAAGGCGCCTGGTCACGACGTGCCAAACTGCCCGCGCGAATCCGGGTGGCCTGGTACGGCGGCCAGCCCGTGAACAGCGGGGAGCGCTGGCGCATGGCGGTCAAACTCAAGCGACCGTCCGGGCTGGTCAATCCCGATGCTTTCGACTATGAGGCCTGGCTGCTGGCGCAGCGCATCGGTGCGACCGGCACGGTGGTGGATGGTGAGCTATTGGCACCCGCGCGTGCCGCCTGGCGCGATGCCCTTCGTCAGCGCCTGCTGGCGGTCGATGCGCAGGGCCGGGAGGGCGGTCTGGCAGCGCTGGTGCTGGGCGATGGCTCAGGGCTATCGAGCACCGACTGGCAGGTGTTGCAGGATACCGGCACTGTGCATCTGCTGGTCATTTCCGGCCAGCACATCGGTTTGCTGGCCGGGGTGATTTACGCTTTGGTCGCAGGCTTGGCGCGCTGGGGGCTGTGGCCACGCTTTTTGCCCTGGCTGCCGTGGGCGTGTGCGCTGGCGTTCAGCGCTGCACTGGGCTACGGACTGCTGGCCGGTTTCGAGGTGCCAGTCCGGCGCGCCTGTGTGATGGTCGCGATGGTGCTGCTGTGGCGCTTGCGTTTTCGCCATCTGGGCGTGGTCTGGCCCTTGTTGCTGTCCTTTAACGCGGTGCTGATCTTCGAGCCGCTGGTGACGCTGCAGCCGGGTTTCTGGCTGTCCTTCGCGGCGGTCGGCATTCTGATCCTGATTTTCAGTGGGCGTCTCGGCGCCTGGCGCTGGTGGCAAAGCTGGACACGGGCGCAGTGGCTGATCGCCGTTGGCTTGTTGCCGATCTTGCTGGCGCTGAACTTGCCGATCAGCCTCAGTGGGCCGTTCGCCAACTTGCTTGCCGTGCCTTGGGTCAGCGTGATCGTCCTGCCTCCGGCATTGCTCGGAACGCTGTTGCTGCCAGTCCCTGTAGTCGGGGAAGGTCTGCTGTGGCTGGCGGGCGGGGCGCTGCAGTGGCTGTTCGTGTTCCTCGACGCGGTGGCGGCAGCGTTGCCGGCCTGGCTGCCCAGTGCGGTGCCGGTCTGGGCATGGTGGTTGAGTCTGCTCGGGGCCTTGCTCTTGTTACTGCCCAAGGGCGTGCCCATGCGTCCGCTGGGCTGGCCGTTGCTGTTGCTGTGCGTTTTTCCGCCGCTCGAATCAGTGCCTGAAGGCCAGGTAGACGTGTTGCAACTGGATGTGGGGCAGGGCCTGGCGATTCTCCTGCGCACTCGCAATCACACACTTCTGTATGACGCAGGTCCGCGTTTCGGTGAGTTCGATATCGGTCAGCGCGTGGTCGTGCCCGCCATGCGCAAGGCAGGTGTCCGCCATCTTGACCTGATGTTGATCAGCCATTCCGACGCAGACCATGCCGGCGGTGCAGCAGCGGTTCATCAGGCTTTTCCGGTAAGCCGGGTGCTGGGTGGCGAGCTGGCCAGACTTGCGCCGCAACTCGACGCCCGATTGTGCGAGAGCGGTGCGCGCTGGGAGTGGGATGGCGTGGTGTTTTCCACGTGGCGCTGGGAGCAGGGGCCTGACGGCAACCCCGCCTCCTGCATCCTCAGCGTCGACGCCGGGGGCGAGCGTCTGCTGCTGGCGGGCGATATCGACGTGAGCGCCGAGCGCGCGGCAATCGACAGCGGGTTCGACCTGCGTGCCCACTGGTTGCAGTCGCCGCATCACGGCAGCCGGACCTCATCGTCCAAAGCGTTTCTTCGCGCCGTCGCACCGGTCGGCGTGCTGATTTCCCGTGGTCGCAACAATGCGTTCGGTCACCCACACCCGTTGGTCATGGCGCGCTATCGAGGCTTGGGCATCGCCAGTTACGACAGTGTCGAGCTGGGCGCTGTGCGTCTGCAACTGGGTACGTTCGGAGCGCCGCAGGCCGAGCGTGCGCAACGGCGCTTCTGGCGTAATTGAGTGAATGGATATCGATCTCGGCGTTCGGCACTTGGCGACCCTATGGTAGAGTGGCGCCAATTTTTCGAGGGAGTGATCACTGTGTGGGAACTGGTCAAATCTGGCGGCTGGATGATGCTGCCGATTATTCTGAGCTCCATCGCCGCCGCCGGCATCATCATCGAGCGCCTGTGGACGTTGCGTGCCAGCCGTATCACGCCACCGCACCTGCTCGGGCAGGTCTGGCAGTGGATTCAGGAAAAGAAGCTGGACGGCGAAAAACTCAAGCAGCTGCGCGCTGACTCGCCGCTGGGCGAAATCCTTGCCGCAGGTCTGGCCAATTCCAGGCATGGTCGCGAGATCATGAAGGAGTGCATCGAAGAAGCCGCTGCCCGGGTCATTCATGAGCTGGAGCGCTACCTCAGCGCACTGGGCTCGATCGCTGCCATGGCGCCGCTGCTTGGTTTGCTGGGCACCGTGCTGGGCATGATCGATATCTTCGGCTCGTTCAACAGTTCCGGGGCCACCGCCAATGCCGGCGTGCTGGCAGGTGGTATTTCCAAGGCGCTGATCTGTACGGCGTCGGGTCTTATCGTCGCGATCCCGGCGATTTTCTTTCATCGCTTCCTGCAGAGCCGCGTCGATGAGTTGGTGGTCGGCATGGAACAACAGGCCATTCGTCTGGTTGAAGTGGTGCAGGGCGACCGCGATGTCGATCTGATCGACGCCAAGATCGATCTCAAGTCGCTGGCCAGAGCGGGCGGGGGCAAGAAGAAGTGAAATTTCGCCGTCGCAGACCCCGGGAAAACATCGACATCAATCTGGTCTCTCTGATTGACGTGGTGTTCATCCTGCTGCTGTTCTTCATTGTGACGACCACCTTCACTCGCGAAACCCAGTTGCGGGTCGATCTGCCACAGGCCGTTACCGGAACGCCGGACGTGGACGCCAGCGCCAAACAGCTGGACATTGCCATCAACGCCGACGGGATTTTCTCGCTGAACAATCAGTTGTTGCCGAAAAACGATCTGGCGACGCTGATCGAGGCGCTGCAGCGCGAGTCGGGGGGCGATACCAGCCTGCCGCTGTCGATCAGCGCCGACGGCAAGACCCCGCACCAGTCGGTCATCACGGCCATGGATGCGGCGGGCAAGCTGGGCTTCAGTCATTTGCGCATGACCACCGTCGAGGCCACACCGGCTAACTGATGGCATTCACTGACCGTTTGCTCGATGCCTGGTACAAGGGCCACCCTGCGCTGGCGCTATTGCGCCCGCTCGAAGGTCTTTACCGGCGTGTCGTAGAGCGCAAACGGGCACGGTTTCTGGCGGGCGAGGGTGATATCTATCGCGCGCCGGTGCCGGTCATCGTGGTGGGTAATATCACCGTCGGTGGCACTGGCAAGACGCCGTTGATTCTCTGGATGATCGAGCACTGCCGCCGTCGCGGCCTGCGTGTCGGTGTGGTCAGCCGCGGTTACGGCGCCACGCCGCCAAGCCTGCCGTGGCGCGTCCTGCCTGAACAAAGTGCCAGCGAGGCGGGGGACGAGCCCCTGCTCATCGTGCAGCGCTGCGGCGTGCCGCTGATGATCGATCCGGATCGCAGTCGCGCCGTACAGGCCTTGCTCGCTGCCGAACCGCTGGATGTGATTCTTTCCGACGACGGCTTGCAGCATTACCGGCTGGCCCGCGACCTGGAGCTGGTGCTGATCGATGCCGCCCGTGGTCTGGGCAATCGCCGTTGTCTGCCGGCCGGGCCATTGCGCGAACCGGTCGAGCGGCTGAGCAGTGTCGACGCCCTGCTTTATAACGGCGCGACGGCTGACAGGGACGACGGCTATGCCTTCAGGCTCAAGCCTTCGGCGCTGATCAATCTGCGCAGTGGCGAACGTCAGCCGGTGGATTATTTTCCGGCCGGGCAGGCGCTGCATGCGGTCGCCGGAATCGGCAATCCCCAACGTTTCTTCAATACCCTCGAAGGATTACACTGGCGGCCGGTGACTCACGCATTCGCCGACCATGCTGTCTACAGTGCCGAGGCGCTGACATTTACCCCCGCGCTGCCTTTGGTCATGACCGAGAAGGATGCGGTGAAATGTCGTGCCTTTGCCGCTGATGACTGGTGGTATCTGGCAGTGGATGCACTACCTTCCGATGCCTTTGTCGGTTGGTTCGACCAGCAACTGCTACGTCTTTCTCCATGATTGCTTCAGGATCTCCTATGGACACCAAACTACTCGATATCCTCGCTTGCCCTGTCTGCAAGGGACCATTGAAGCTCAGCGCCGACAAGACCGAGCTGATCAGCAAGGGCGCAGGTCTTGCCTATCCGGTGCGCGACGGCATCCCGGTGATGCTCGAAAGCGAAGCTCGCACCCTGAGCACCGACGAGCGGCTGGAAAAATGACCGCAGCGTTTACCGTTGTCATTCCCGCGCGCTACGGCTCCAGCCGCTTTCCGGGCAAGCCGCTGAAAACCATTGCCGGCAAACCCATGGTTCAGCTGGTCTGGGAGCAGGCGTGCAAGAGCAGCGCCGAGCGTGTGGTGATTGCCACCGACGATGCACGCATTGTCGAAGCCTGTCAGGCTTTTGGTGCCGAAGTGCTGCTGACGCGCGACGATCACAACTCCGGCACCGATCGTCTGGCCGAGGTGGCCGCGCAACTTGGCCTGGCGACTGACGCGATTGTCGTCAATGTACAGGGCGACGAGCCGATGATCCCGCCAGCGGTGATCGACCAGGTGGCGTCCAATCTGGCCGCCCATCCCGAAGCCGGCATGTCTACGCTGGCCGAGCCTATCGACGACGTGGCCGCGTTGTTCAACCCCAACATCGTCAAGGTAGCTACGGACATCAACGGCCTGGCGCTGACGTTCAGCCGGGCTCCCTTGCCGTGGGCGCGCGATGCGCTCGCAGCAAACCGCGACCAGTTGCCTGCCGGCGTGCCTTATCGTCGGCACATCGGTATCTACGCCTACCGTGCGGGCTTCCTGCATGACTTCGTCAGTTGGGGGCCGTGCTGGCTGGAAAACACCGAAAGCCTGGAACAATTGCGTGCGCTGTGGAATGGCGTGCGGATTCACGTTGCCGATGCCCTTGAGGCGCCACCTGGTGGCGTCGATACGCCTGAAGACCTGGAGCGCGTCAGGCGCTTGCTGGAGGGTTGATGCGCTTCGTCCAGTGGTTCGGGAAGGCGAGGGTATGACCTTGCAGGTGCAGTCCGCGATTTCCCTCAAGCCGTTCAATACGTTCGGTGTTGATGTGCAAGCCCGGTTATTTGCCGAAGCGCATAGCGATGATGACGTTCGCGAGGCGCTGGCCTATTCGGCCGAGCACGATGTGCCACTGCTGGTGATTGGCGGTGGCAGCAACCTGCTGCTCAGCGCTGACGTGCAGTCACTGGTGGTGCGCATGGCCAGCCGCGGCATTCGCATCGTGCACGAGGACTGTCTCGAGTCGATTGTCGAGGCAGAGGCCGGCGAGCCCTGGCATCCGTTCGTGCAGTCCTGTCTGGAGCTGGGGCTGGCGGGGTTGGAAAACCTCAGTCTGATTCCAGGTACCGTTGGCGCGGCACCCATGCAGAACATCGGCGCTTATGGCGTCGAGATCAAGGATGTTTTCCATAGCCTGACGGCGCTGGATCGTGAAACGGGCGAATTGCGCGAGTTTTCTCTGCAGGATTGTGCGTTCGGCTACCGCGACAGCGTGTTCAAGCATCAGGTCGCGCGCTGGTTAATCCTGCGTGTACGTTTCAAGCTCAGTCGCGTCGCTCGCCTGCACCTCGAATATGGCCCGGTTCGTCAGCGTCTCGACGAGCAGGGTATCGATCAGCCGACGCCGTTCGATGTCAGTCGTGCGATCTGCGCCATTCGCAGTGAAAAGCTGCCTGACCCCGCTGTGCTGGGCAATGCCGGTAGTTTCTTCAAAAACCCGATAATCGCTGCCGAATTGTACGCAACGATCAAACAGCAGCACCCAGGCGTGGTCGGCTACCCGCAGGACGATGGCCAAGTGAAGCTGGCGGCCGGGTGGCTGATCGAGCAGGCGGGCTGGAAGGGGTATCGCGATGGTGATGCTGGCGTGCACAAGCTGCAGTCGCTGGTGCTGGTCAACTATGGGCAGGCCAGTGGCTTGCAGTTGCTAAGTCTGGCGCGCCGTATCCAGACTGATATCGCCGAACGTTTCGGTATCGAGCTGGAGATGGAGCCAAACCTCTACTGATAGCCTGGAAAGGGGCTCTTGTGGGGGCTCGCTCGCGAAGAGATCAGATCAAGCGCCGCGTATTGAAGATGAACGCGGTGCAATCCTCAACCAACGGACATGAAAAAGCCCCGCCTGTTTGCACAGGCGGGGCTTTTTCATGGGCCGGGATTAGACGAGGGGTTTAGGCTCGTTTTCTTTCTCGGCTTCATGTTGCGGTTTAACTGCTGGTTGCTCAGTTGCCGCTTCTTCGGTCTTTTCCTCGGCTGCCGGTGAAGGCTGTGCCGATTCTGCTTCAGCAGCAGCAGGCGCTGCCTCGACGACTGGAGCGCTGGCAGCAGCGGCTTCCTGTTGACGACGTGCTTCTTCTTCACGCTTGCGGCGACGAACTTCGCGAGGATCGTTCGGTGCGCGGCCCGTGCTGCTGACCACTGGTGCAGGCGCTGCTTCTTCAGCCGCAGGTGCCTGCTCTTGTGGGGTAGGTGCCTGTTCTTCAACGACCGGCTGAGGTGCGACGTAAGGAGCAGGCTCTTCTTTCAGCGCTACCGGCTCGACAACAGCAGCAGGCGCAGGCGTTGGCAGTTCGGATGATTCAGTGGCTGGCACTTCCTCATGAGCCGCTGCTTCGACCGGCGCCTGTGGTGCTGGCTCTGGCGTCGGCTTGAACGGCACTACGCGTTCTGCGTGAGGTGCTTCGAACAGTTCGGACTGTGCCGCAATCGCAGGTGCTTCGACCGCTGCCGGCTGAACTTCAACCTCTGGAGCAGGCTGTGCTACAGCAGCATCGTCTGCCACAGGGGCTTCAACGGCAGGTGCTTCGACAGTCGTCTCGGCAACGGCCGGTGCTTTTTCGGCAACCGGTGCTTCGGTGGCTGACGTTTCAGCTACTGGCGTTTCAGTCACAGGCGCTTCGGCAGAAGTTTCCTGATGCACAGCCTCGGCGTCTGCAGCGGCTGCGTTGCTGTTGGCACGTTCGGCCTGCTGATGCGCGTCGGCTTCGGCAGGCGCGCTGATCACGCTGCTGGCAGCGGAAGCTGCGGCGGTGAAGCCCAGACCCGCCGACAGGTCGGTGGCGCTGCCTTCTTCTTCGTTGCCGTTCTCTTCGGAGCCTTCGATCACGTTGCCATTGGCATCGCGCTGACGCTCACGACGATTGCTGCGACGACGCTGGCCACGCGAGCGGCGGCGAGGGCGGTCGCCTTCGCTACCGTCGTTGCCTTCCTGGTTCTCGTCATGTGTCTGCTCTTCGTTGAGCAGCACTTCCTCTTCTTCGCTCACGGCAGCTGCGGCCTGTTCGGCGCGTGGTTGACGTTCTTCACGAGGTGCGCGCGGCTGGCGCTCTTCGCGTGGTGCGCGTTCAGGACGCTCCTCGCGAGCGAGGTTCACTGCCGGGGCTGCATCCAGAGGCTCGCGCAGTTCGCGAACCGGGCGATCTTCGCGCGCTTCACGTGGCTTGCGCTCGCGGGTGGTACGGGCTGGACGCTCTTCGCGCGGAGCCGACTCCTCGCGGGCTTCACGCGGTTCGCGAACGGTGCGCTCTTCACGAGGTGCACGTTCCTCACGTGGAGCACGCTCTTCACGCGGTGCGCGCTCTGCACGTTCTTCGCGCGGGGCGCGTTCTTCACGAGGCTTGCGCTCTTCGTCGCGGCGATTGTTGCGGCCACGGCTCTGCTGGCGGCCGTTGCGGCGTTCCTCGTTGCGGGCTGGACGCTGTTCTGCAACTGGCTTCTCGACCACGACCGGAACGACAGGCTCTTCCTTGGTCGCGAACAGGCTGACCAGGGATTTCACCAGACCCTTGAACAGGCTTGGCTCGTGAGCGACAGGTGTCGGTGCAGGCGTTGGCGCAGGGGCAGCGGCTTCTACCGGGACCGGCGCATTGGCGCGGGCCGGGGCAGTCTTGACGGCTGCTTCCTGGCGAACCAGGGTGCGGGTTGCGGCGGCCAGTGGTGCAATTTCTTCCACTTCGGCAGCGGCAGCAGCAATTTCGTAGCTGGTCTGGCTGCTGTGCGCTTCAGGGCTGTCATCACGCAGACGCTGAACTTCGAAGTGCGGAGTTTCCAGCTGATCGTTCGGCAGAATGATGATGCGGGCACGGGTGCGCAGTTCGATCTTGGTGATCGAGTTGCGTTTTTCGTTGAGCAGGAAGGCCGCGACCGGGATCGGCACCTGAGCGCGCACTTCTGCAGTGCGGTCTTTCAGGGCTTCTTCTTCGATCAGGCGCAGGATGGCCAGCGACAGCGATTCAACATCACGGATGATGCCGGTGCCGTTGCAGCGAGGGCAAACAATGCCGCTGCTTTCGCCCAGCGATGGACGCAGGCGCTGACGGGACATTTCCAGCAGGCCAAAGCGCGAAATACGACCGATCTGCACGCGGGCACGGTCGGCTTCCAGGCTTTCGCGGACTTTCTCTTCCACCGCGCGCTGGTTCTTGGCCGGCGTCATGTCGATGAAGTCGATGACGATCAGGCCGCCGATGTCACGCAGACGCAATTGACGGGCGATTTCCTCAGCCGCTTCAAGGTTGGTCTGCAGGGCGGTTTCTTCGATGTCGCTGCCTTTGGTGGCGCGCGCCGAGTTGATGTCGATGGACACCAGGGCTTCGGTCGGATCGATGACGATGGAGCCGCCGGAAGGCAGTTCGACAACACGCTGAAAGGCGGTTTCGATCTGGCTTTCGATCTGGAAGCGGTTGAACAGCGGAACGCTGTCTTCGTACAGCTTGATCTTGCTGGCGTACTGCGGCATCACCTGACGGATGAAGGTCAGTGCTTCTTCCTGGGCTTCGATGCTGTCGATCAGGACTTCACCGATATCCTGGCGCAGGTAGTCACGGATGGCGCGGATGATGACGTTGCTTTCCTGGTAGATCAGGAAAGGGGCGGAGCGATCGAGGGACGCTTCCTTGATAGCGGTCCACAGTTGCAGCAGGTAATCGAGGTCCCACTGCATTTCTTCGCTGCTGCGGCCCAGGCCGGCAGTACGAACGATCAGACCCATGTCGGCTGGCGCGATCAGGCCATTGAGGGCTTCACGCAGTTCGTTGCGCTCTTCACCTTCGATACGACGCGAGATGCCGCCGGCACGAGGGTTGTTGGGCATCAGGACCAGATAGCGGCCTGCGAGGCTGATGAAGGTGGTCAGGGCTGCGCCCTTGTTGCCACGTTCTTCTTTCTCGACCTGAACGATGACTTCCTGGCCTTCGCTCAGGACGTCCTTGATGTTGACGCGGCCTTCAGGGGCTTTCTTGAAGTACTCGCGGGAGATTTCCTTGAGGGGCAGGAAGCCGTGGCGCTCAGAGCCGAAATCGACAAAGGCAGCCTCGAGGCTGGGTTCGATGCGAGTGATTCGGCCTTTATAGATGTTGGCCTTCTTCTGCTCGCGTGCACCTGACTCGATGTCCAGGTCGTAGAGGCGCTGGCCGTCTACCAGTGCAACACGCAACTCTTCGGGTTGAGTTGCGTTAATCAGCATTCTTTTCATGTAGTACCGTCGGTTTCCGGGCTGCCGGAAACGGCGTTCGGCACACACGACTTCTCACGGTCGGTGTCAGGGCACGTCAGGAGTGGTTGGACACTCCAGTGTCTAGCGAGGTCCTCGCCCAGAGGGGGCGGAGGGTCGCGACGACGTTTCCTGCTTGCTGTGGTGGCATAAGACACCCCTTTCAGCAAAAGCTTTGTCAGGAGGAGGAATCGACCATCGGTAGCGGACGAGATGAAGCGTCTAGAACAAGCCTTGTGCTACACAGTCCGATGGTTGTGCGTCTCCACCCTACACGTATCCCTGATAATTCGGGTGCTGCCGCGCGCAGAATCCGCAGCGGGTTGGCATTTACCGCGACCTTCGATAGGGAAGGTCGCGCATCATGGCTTGAGGCGTTGTTCCCGAAGCATTCGCTCGTAGCGTCTGAAAGCGACTGCACTTTGTGAACTGGCCATGAACTGTCCGCACTGGCCGCGAGCTGTCTGCTCTGCTGTCAGGCGTGTTTCCGGCCTCATGTCACCTGCGCTTGTTACGTTTTCAGCGTGCTCCGTTGTCACCGAACACTGCGTAGGACGGCCTCCCGTCCTTGTGAATTGCGTTGGTCAGGGCCGGTTGTCAACCGTTGGTCCGCTGTCCGGCCGCTTTTGGCGGCGTTCGCGACTATAGCAGCAATCATTAAGTGCTTCAATTCCATAAAAAATTGTTATCATTTGCGGCATGACGAATATTGCCCCTCCAACCCCCGGCGTCCAGCTGGTTGAGGTTGCCCCGGAACTTGCCGGTCAACGCATCGATAACTTTCTGATCACTTATCTCAAGGGTGTGCCCAAAACCTTGATTTACCGCATTTTGCGCAAAGGCGAAGTGCGTGTGAACAAGGGGCGGATCAAGCCGGAGTACAAGTTGCAGGCAGGCGATATCGTGCGCATTCCTCCTGTGCGCGTGCCTGAGCGCGACGAGCCTGTGCCGGTCGCGCAGGCATTGTTGCAGCGTCTCGAAGCTGCGATCGTCTACGAAGACAAGGCGCTTATCGTGCTCAACAAGCCTGCAGGTATCGCCGTGCATGGCGGCAGCGGCCTGAGCTTTGGCGTGATCGAAGCGTTCCGCCAGTTGCGCCCTGATGCCAAGGAGCTCGAGCTGGTTCACCGTCTCGATCGCGATACATCCGGTCTGCTGATGATCGCCAAGAAACGCAGCATGCTGCGTCATCTGCATGAAGCCCTGCGCGGCGACGGCGTAGACAAGCGCTACATGGCGCTGGTCCGCGGTAACTGGGCAACAGCGTTGAAGCAGGTTCGTGCACCGCTGATGAAAAGCAACCTGCGCTCCGGCGAACGCATGGTCGAAGTGAATGAAGAGGGCAAGGAGGCCCTGACGATTTTCAAGGTGCTGCGTCGTTTCGGCGATTTTGCCACCATGGTCGAAGCCAAGCCGGTCACCGGGCGTACTCACCAGATCCGTGTGCACACCTTGCACGCAGGGCATGCCATTGCAGGTGACACCAAGTACGGTGACGAGAATTTCAGTCGCGAAATTCGCGATCTGGGCGGCAAGCGTCTGTTTTTGCACGCCTACATGCTCACGGTGCCGATGCCCGATGGCAGCAAACTCAATGTGCAGGCGCCTGTCGATGATATGTGGGCCAAAACAGTGGAGCGTCTGAGTGCGCCGTGATTATGATCTGTTGATTTTCGACTGGGATGGCACGCTGGCCGACTCGGTCGGGCGCATCATCCTGTCCATGCGTACGGCGGCCATCGAGACTGACCTTGAAATTCGCGACGATACCGCGATCAAGGGGATTATCGGCCTGGGGCTGCCTGAGGCGATTCGAACCCTGTATCCGCAGATCAGCGGCAATCAGCTAATCGATTTTCGCCAGCACTACGCAGACAGTTATATGGCAATGGATAACGTGCCGTCGCCGCTGTTCGACGGTGTTGTAGAGTCGATGCAGGCGTTTCGCGAGGATGGCTATCGTCTGGCGGTCGCTACCGGCAAGGCGCGTCGCGGGCTCGATCGTGTGCTGAAGGCCAATGGCTGGCAGGATTACTTCGATGCCACCCGGGCGGCCGACGAGACCGCCAGCAAGCCTGATCCGCTGATGTTGAACGAGATCATGGCGCACTGTGAGGTTACCCCGCAGCGTTCGCTGATGATTGGCGATGCTTCGTTCGATCTGCTGATGGCTCGCAATGCGGGTATGGATTCGGTTGCGGTGGGCTATGGCGCTCAGCCGCTGGAGTCGCTGCGTCAGTTCGAGCCGCGGCTGGCTATCGAGCATTTTTCCGAGCTGCGCACCTGGTTGAACGGGCGCAGCGTCTAGTTTTCGGGTTGGAGTGATTGGAACATGTCTGACGAATGGAAGGCACCCGTTTCGCAAAGCGCGGACGAGGGCATCAATGGCAGGGAAGAGGCAAAAAGCTGGAAGCTTCTTGAAAAGACGCTGCTGGCCAGTGTGCAGGAGCAGCGCCGGGCGCGTCGCTGGGGGATCTTTTTCAAGCTGCTGACGTTCGCGTTCCTGTTTGTTGCAGTGATTGTCCCGATGCTGGATTTCGAGGGCGGCACTTCGCGCCGTTCCAGTCACACTGCGCTGATCGATGTGCAGGGCGTAATTGCCGACAAGGAAGCGGCCAGTGCTGAGAACATCGTCACTGCGCTGCAGAAGGCCTTCGAGGATGAAAAGACCAAGGGTGTGATTCTGCGTATCAACAGCCCGGGCGGCAGTCCTGTGCAGTCGGGCTATGTCTACGACGAAATCCGCCGTCTGCGCGCGACGAAGCCGGATATCAAGGTGTATGCGGTCATTACCGATCTCGGTGCTTCGGGCGCTTATTACATCGCCAGCGCCGCTGACCAGATCTATGCCGACAAGGCTAGTCTGGTGGGGTCGATCGGTGTGACGGCAGCAGGCTTCGGCTTTGTCGGTGCCATGGACAAGCTCGGCGTTGATCGTCGTACCTACACCTCCGGCGAGCACAAGGCGTTCCTTGACCCGTTCCAGCCACAGAAGGCTGACGAAACGCAGTTCTGGCAGGGTGTGCTGGACACGACTCATCGCCAGTTCATTGCCAGTGTCAAACAAGGTCGCGGCGATCGATTGAAGGACAAAGAGCACCCAGAGCTGTTCTCCGGGCTGATCTGGACCGGCGAGCAGGCTGTTGCGCTGGGTCTGGTGGATGGTCTGGGCAGTGCAAGTTATGTTGCGCGTGACGTGATCAAGGAAAAGGACATCGTCGAGTACACCGTCGAAGAGTCGCCTTTCGATCGCTTTTCGAAAAAGCTGGGCACCAGTATCGCCGAGCGAATTGCCATGCTGGTCGGTTTCAACGGCCCAAGCCTGCGTTGATGGCTTGATGCAGGCATAAAGAACCCGGCCAATGGCCGGGTTCTTTATATGTAAGGGTCAGGGTACGCTGACGCCTTCCTTTATAAGCATGTCCACCAGGCGTATCAGCGGCAGGCCGATCAGGCTGGTCGCGTCACTGCCTTCGGTGCTGCGAAACAGGCTGACGCCAAGGCCTTCTGCCTTGAAGCTGCCAGCGCAGTCATAGGGCTGTTCGGCATGCAGATAGCGTTCGATGCTGGCCCGGTCGAGTTCGCGCATGTGCACTGTAAAAGGCACGCAGTCGACCTGGCACTCGCCGGTCGAGCTATTGAGCAGGGCCAAGCCGGTCAGGAAGGTCACGCTTTTGCCGCTCGCTGCCGTCAGCTGTTCCAGTGCGCGCTCGAAGCTGTGTGGCTTGCCCAGGACCTGTTCGTCAAGGACGGCGACCTGGTCGGAGCCGATGATCAGGTGCTGTGGATGCTCGGCGGCGAGCGCTTGGGCTTTCTCTCGGGCAAGGCGCTGTACGAGGTCGAATGCGGCCTCGTTCGGTCGCCGGCTTTCATCGATATCCGGAGACCTGCAGGTGAATGGCAGGCGCAGGCGGGCGAGCAGTTCGCGGCGGTATGAGGAGCTGGAAGCGAGGAGCAGGGATGGCATGCGGTTCTCCGTAGGCTGAGCGTTGATTCTAAAGAGTGGCCGGAGTGACGAACAGGCCTGAATTTCCTTTGACATGCCCGGGGGGCATCCCTAGAATGCTGCGCCTATGTTGAATGACCCGATTCCATCTCACGTTGACCCGCGCAAATTGTCCGATCGCGGCACTACCCTTCAGGGTGAAGTGCTGCTGGGCGATCTGAAGAGACTCTGCGACCCGCTTGCCGACACTGTCGGTACGGTGCAGGCGAAATTCGTTTTTGAGCGTGACGAACGCCGTTCTGTGGTTATCCACAGTTCGATAGACGTCCCGGTCAAGATGGTTTGCCAGCGTTGTCTTGAGCTGGTGACCCTGCCGATCCACAGCGAATGCAGTTACGTTGTGGTGAAGGAGGGTGCGAATACCCAGTCGTTACCGAAAGGTTATGACGTGCTGGAACTGGGCGAAGATCCTTTGGATCTGCTGGCATTGATCGAGGAGGAGCTATTGCTCGCCTTGCCCATTGTGCCTGCTCATCATCCTGAAGAATGCCAGCAACCGGCGGGTCTCGATGAGCCCGAACCGAGCGTGGACGAGGTAACGCGGTCCAACCCGTTCAGTGTATTGGCGCAGTTAAAGCGTGACCCAAACGTTTAGGAGTTAATCAATTATGGCTGTTCAGCAGAACAAAAAATCCCGCTCTGCCCGTGACATGCGTCGTTCGCACGACGCTCTTGAGGCAAGCACTCTGTCGGTAGAAAAGACCACTGGTGAAATTCACCTGCGTCACCACGTATCGCCAGAAGGCGTATACCGTGGTCGTAAAGTGATCGACAAGGGCGCTGACGAGTAATTTCTTGTCCGCTCCGATCATCGCGATCGACGCAATGGGCGGGGACTTCGGTCCCCGCAACATTGTTCAGGCAAGCCTCGCGTGCCTGACAGCTACTCCCTCGCTTCACCTGGCCCTTGTCGGTCAAGCCTCCCTTATTGAAGAACTCGTCTCTACTCATGAAGCTGTGGACCGTTCGCGCCTGCGTGTCATTCATGCCAGTGAAGCGATTGCGATGGACGAGCGTCCGTCTCAGGCGTTGCGTGGCAAGCCTGACTCCTCCATGCGCGTTGCTCTCGAACTGGTGGCCAACGGTCAGGCCCAGGCATGTGTCAGTGCCGGCAATACCGGTGCGCTGATGGCGCTTTCCCGGTTTGTGCTCAAGACCTTGCCAGGGATTGATCGCCCGGCAATGATCGCAGCCATTCCCACTCGCTCAGGTCATTGCCAGTTGCTGGACCTGGGGGCGAACGTTGATTGCAGTGCCGAGGCGCTTTATCAGTTTGCAGTGATGGGCTCGGTGCTTGCCGAGATCCTTGGTGTCGCAACGCCCAGAGTGGCCTTGCTCAATGTGGGCACTGAGGACATCAAGGGCAATCAGCAGGTCAAGCGTGCTGCCGGTCTTTTGCAGTCTGCCTCGGGGCTTAACTACATTGGCTATGTCGAAGGTGACGGGTTGTACAGGGGGGAAGCTGACGTAGTGGTGTGTGATGGTTTCGTCGGCAACGTATTGCTCAAGTCGAGTGAGGGGCTGGCGACGATGATTGCGGCCAGGATCGAGACGCTGTTCCAGCGCAATCTGCTCAGCAGGGCGGTCGGCGCGCTGGCGTTGCCCTTGCTGAAGCGCTTGCAGACCGACCTGGCGCCCGCCCGTCATAATGGCGCGAGCCTGCTCGGGTTGCAGGGGGTCGTGGTGAAAAGCCATGGCTCTGCAAGTGTTTCAGGCTTTCAGAGTGCGATTCATCGAGCGCTCGTCGAGTCCCGTGAAAACCTGCCACAGCGTTTGAAGGGGCGGCTTGAAACGATGTTTCAGGACGACCGAAGCTGAAAATGTGACGCATCAGACTGGTCAGTCATCCAACCGATCAGTCATATACATTAGAATTCCCGCGTTCGACCTGTCCGGACGCCCATTTTGGCGACAATAATTCAGAGGCTTGTCAAATGTCTGCATCCCTCGCATTCGTCTTTCCGGGTCAAGGATCGCAATCGCTCGGTATGCTCGCCGAACAAGGCGCGCAACATCCGCTGATCCTCGACACTTTCGAGCAGGCTTCCGAAGCCCTCGGCTATGACCTGTGGGCATTGACTCAGAACGGTCCTGCCGAGCTGCTCAATCAGACCGACAAGACCCAGCCGGCCATTTTGACCGCTTCGGTTGCCTTGTGGCATGTGTGGCTGGCCGAGGGCGGTGCGGTTCCTGCGTTCGTCGCCGGTCACAGTCTGGGTGAATACAGCGCACTGGTAGCCGCGCAAAGCCTGAGCCTGGCCGACGCCGTAAAGCTTGTCGAGCGTCGCGGCCAGTTGATGCAGGAAGCGGTGCCAGCGGGTCAGGGCGGTATGGCCGCCATTCTGGGTCTCGATGATGCCGACGTTATTGCAGCCTGCGCCGAAGCGGCACAGGGTGAGGTCGTCAGTGCCGTGAATTTCAACTCGCCGGGCCAGGTGGTGATCGCCGGTTCCGCCGAGGCTGTCAAGCGTGCCATGGAGCTGTGCAAGGCCCGTGGCGCCAAGCGCGCTTTGCCATTGCCGGTCAGCGTGCCATCGCACTGCGAACTGATGCGCCCGGCCGCCGAGCGTTTCGCCGAGGCCGTTGAAGCCATCGAATGGCAAGCGCCGAAAATTGCGCTGGTACAGAACGTCAGCGCCAGTGCCGTCAGTGATCTGGCGACGCTCAAGCGTGATTTGCTGGAGCAGTTGTACAAGCCGGTACGCTGGGTCGAATCCATTCAATGCCTGGCCAGTCGCGGTGCGACCCAGCTTGTGGAGTGCGGTCCGGGCAAAGTGCTGGCCGGTCTGAACAAGCGTTGCGCCGACGGCGTGATGACCTACAACCTTGATACCCCGGACGCCTTTGCCGCCGCGCGCGCGGCACTGGCCTGATTAGGAGAAGCCTGCATGAGCCTTCAAGGTAAAGTGGCACTGGTAACCGGTGCAAGTCGCGGCATTGGTCAAGCCATTGCTCTGGAATTGGGACGCAACGGTGCTGTTGTCGTGGGTACCGCGACGTCAGAGTCCGGTGCCGAGCGCATCAGCGCGACGTTCAAGGAAAACGGCATCGAAGGCTTTGGCCTGATGCTGGATGTCTGCGATGCCGAGTCTGTGAATTCCGTTCTGTCCACCATTCAGGAGCGCGTCGGCGCACCGTTGATTCTGGTCAATAACGCCGGTATCACCCGTGATAACCTGATGATGCGCATGAAAGATGACGAATGGTATGACGTCGTCAACACCAATCTGAACAGCCTTTTCCGTCTTTCCAAGGGCGTTCTGCGTGGCATGACCAAAGCGCGTTGGGGGCGTATTATCAGCATTGGTTCGGTTGTGGGTGCCATGGGCAACGCCGGTCAAGTAAACTATGCTTCCGCGAAGGCCGGTCTGGAAGGCTTCAGTCGGGCTCTGGCCCGTGAAGTGGGCTCGCGGGCGGTCACCGTGAATTCGGTGGCACCGGGTTTTATCGATACCGACATGACGCGTGAGCTGCCTGAGGCTCAGCGTGAGTCACTGATTACCCAGATACCCCTGGGCCGTTTGGGGCAAGCCGAAGAGATTGCGCACGTAGTCGCTTTTCTTGCGTCCGAAGGCGCAGGCTACGTTACCGGGGCCACAATCCCTGTTAACGGCGGCATGTACATGAGCTAATGTGACGACCTGTTTCAAAAAAATGTCATACGAGCTGTCTAAAATCCGTTATAAAGCTGCAATCTATGAATGGGCAAAGGTACGGTTGGGCATAAGGGGAGAGCGTTAAGCTTGAAATTCGCAAAACCTCTTCTATACACTTACCCACTGGCCAGATGCCTGAACATTTCCACTAGGAGTTAAAACTAGGTATGAGCACCATCGAAGAGCGCGTCAAGAAAATCGTTGCAGAGCAACTTGGCGTCAAACAAGAAGAGGTTGTCAACACTGCTTCTTTCGTTGAGGACCTGGGCGCTGACTCCCTGGACACCGTCGAGCTGGTAATGGCTCTGGAAGAGGAATTCGAGACCGAAATCCCGGACGAAGAAGCGGAAAAGATCACTACCGTTCAAGCAGCAATCGACTACGTCACTAGCCATCAGGCTTAAGATTTGTAATCGCTGACTGCTGTCACGGGAAAACCGCACTGCTTTAACCGGCGTGCGGTTTTTTCTTTAAAAAACGCTGTGATTGTTCCGTAAACAAGAGAGAAGGAGAGTCCTGTGTCGCGTAGACGCGTCGTGGTCACCGGGATGGGCATGCTTTCGCCACTGGGCAATGACGTGCCCAGCAGTTGGCAAGGCATTCTGGCGGGCCGCAGTGGCATTGGCCTTATCGAGCACACGGACTTGTCAGCCTTCACCACCCGCTTCGGCGGCTCGGTCAAGGGTTTCAACGTCGAAGAATACCTCGCGCCCAAAGAAGCGCGTCGCCTCGATCTCTTTATTCAGTATGGCCTCGCGGCCAGCTTTCAGGCCGTGCGTAATGCAGGCCTTGAAGTCACTGATGCAAACCGTGAGCGCATCGGCGTTGCCATGGGTTCGGGCATCGGTGGTCTGACCAATATCGAAAACAGCAGTCGTCTGCTGCACGAGCAGGGTCCGGGGCGGATTTCACCGTTCTTCGTTCCTGGCTCGATCATCAATATGATTTCCGGTTTCCTGTCGATCCATCTGGGCGCACAGGGACCCAATTACTCCATCGCGACGGCTTGCACGACTGCAACCCACTGCATCGGCATGGCGGCTCGCAACATCGCCTATGACGAAGCGGACGTGATGATCGCCGGCGGCGCTGAAATGGCCGCCTGTGGGCTCGGTCTGGGTGGCTTCGGTGCAGCGCGTGCACTGTCGACCCGCAACGATGACCCGACCCGCGCCAGTCGCCCCTGGGACAAGGGCCGTGATGGCTTCGTCCTGTCCGACGGTGCCGGTGCCATGGTGCTCGAAGAACTCGAGCACGCCAAGGCGCGTGGCGCGACCATTTATGCAGAGCTGGTCGGGTTCGGCATGAGCGGCGACGCCTATCACATGACTTCGCCACCTGATGACGGCGCCGGTGCTGCACGCTGCATCGTCAATGCGTTGCGTGATGCCAAGGTCAATCCCGATCAGGTGCAGTACATCAACGCACACGGTACGTCGACGCCTGCAGGCGATCTGGCCGAGGCTTCTGCGATCAAGTCGGTATTCGGTGATCACGCATACAAGCTGGCAGTCAGTTCGACCAAGTCGATGACCGGCCACCTGCTGGGCGCCGCTGGTGCTGTCGAAGCGATCTTCAGCGTCCTGGCAATGGTTGATCAGGTGGCTCCGCCGACCATCAACCTGGATGAGCCAAGTGAAGGCTGCGATCTGGACTTCGTGCCTCACGAAGCGCGCCGCATGCCGATCGACGTCGTTCTGTCGAACTCCTTCGGCTTCGGTGGCACCAACGGCTCGCTGGTATTCCGTCGGTTCGCCGAGTAATGCCCGACTGGGTCGATGGCTGCCCCGCAGACGCCTTGTCCCTCAAGGATCGAGGGCTGGCTTACGGCGATGGACTGTTTGAAACCATCGTCGTCAAGGCCGGGCAGCCTTTGCTCCTGGAGCGCCATCTGCAGCGTCTCGAAAGCGGCTGCGCACGCTTGTCGATCGCAACCGATCACGCGCTGATCCGTGCAGAAATGACCCGCTTCGCTGCAGAACTTGGTGATGGGGTCATGAAGCTCATCCTTACCCGTGGCGACAGCCAGCGCGGCTACGCCCCGGCCCCCAATGCCCAATCGCGTCGAATCCTGCAGGGCGGCCCTGCGCCAGCCTATCCCGGTGCGCATGCCGAGCAGGGCGTGCGCCTGTTTGCCTGCCAGACGCGACTGGCGGAACAGCCGCTTCTGGCCGGACTCAAACATCTCAATCGTCTGGAGCAGGTACTGGCCCGTTCCGAGTGGAGTGACAGCGAGCACGCCGAGGGTTTGATGCGTGATATGTCCGGGCGACTGATAGAGGGTGTCTACAGCAACCTGTTTCTGGTCAGTCAGGGCCGTTTGCTGACTGCTGATCTCAGCCGCTGCGGGGTCGCAGGTGTGATGCGTGCCGAGCTGCTGGACCAAGCACCAAAGCTGGGGTTGGCTGTCGATATCCGTGACCTGCACATGTCTGACCTGGAATCGGCAGACGAAGTGTTTCTATGCAATAGCGTGTACGGCGTCTGGCCGGTTCGCAGCTTTGCAGCGTTGAACTGGCCGGTCGGGCCGCTGACCCGTAAACTGCAAGGTATTGCCCGCAGCCTTCTGGATATCTGATTTTGATCCGAAAAATATTGGTGTTGCTGGAAACAGCGGTTGTCCTGGCAGGTTTGCTGCTCGGCTTTGCGTTCTGGCAGCAGTATCAGGCACTGAACCAACCGCTTGAGGTGGCTCAGGAGCAACTGCTGGACGTTCCGGCCGGTTCGACGCCGACCGGCGTACTCAATCGATTGCAGGCCGATGGCGTGATCAAGGACGCTTTCTGGCTGCGTCTTTACTGGCGTTTCAACCTGTCCGGACAGGCGCTGCACAGCGGTGAATACCGCATGATGCCGGGCATGAACGTCAAGGGCCTGTTCGACGTCTGGAAGCGCAAGGAAGTCGTGCAATACAGCCTGACGCTGGTCGAAGGCTGGAATTTCCGCCAGGTGCGTGCCGCGCTTGCCAAACAGCCCAAGCTCGATCAAACGCTGGCAGGTCTGTCCGACAGCGAGCTGATGGCGAAAATTGGCCACCCCGACGTGTTTCCTGAAGGCCGTTTCTTTCCGGACACTTACCGCTACGTGCGCGGCATGACCGACGTCGAATTGCTCAAGCAGGCCTACAGCCGCCTGGAAGAAGTACTCGACGAGGAATGGAATGCGCGTTCGTCAGAGGCTCCCTACTCAAATCCTTACCAGGCGCTGATCATGGCGTCTTTGGTCGAGAAGGAGACCGGTGTACCTCAGGAGCGCGGCCAGATAGCCGGCGTGTTCGTGCGTCGCCTGAAGCTGGGCATGCAGTTGCAGACCGATCCGACCGTGATCTACGGCATGGGCGAGCGCTACAACGGCAAGCTGACCCGCGCCAACCTCAAGGAAGCGACGCCCTATAACACCTACGTGATCGCCGGCCTGCCGCCGACGCCTATTTCGCTGGTGGGGCGCGAAGCGATTCACGCTGCGCTCAATCCAGTAGACGGCAGCAGCCTGTATTTCGTGGCCAAGGGTGACGGCAGCCATGTGTTCTCGGACGATCTGGATGCCCATAACGCGGCCGTGCGTGACTATCAGCTCAAGCGCCGCGCGGATTATCGCTCCAGCCCGGCACCTGCCACACCGGCACCGGCAACTGACTCGCCCTCTTCGGAAGCCGTGCCTGCGGATGTTCCAGATGCCCCGCAGTCCGAGCCGAGTGCGCAATGATGACGATTAAGGATGACCTGTGACTGGCTTGTTTATCACTCTTGAAGGCCCGGAAGGTGCAGGCAAAAGCACCAACCGCGACTACCTGGCGGCACAATTGCGTGCGCAGGGGGTTCAGGTACTGCTGACCCGCGAGCCAGGTGGCACTCCGCTGGCCGAGCGTATTCGCGAGTTGTTGCTGGCGCCCAGCGACGAGGCCATGAGCGCCGACACCGAATTGCTGCTGGTGTTTGCCGCGCGTGCCCAGCATTTGGCCGAAGTCATTCGTCCCGCGCTGGCGCGTGGCGAGGTGGTGCTCTGTGATCGGTTTACCGATGCCACCTACGCCTATCAGGGCGGCGGTCGCGGCCTGTCCCATGAGCGTATCGCAGCGCTGGAGCAGTTCGTTCAAGGCGACCTGCGCCCTGACCTGACGCTGGTGTTCGACCTGCCGGTAGAGATCGGCCTGTCACGCGCCGCTGCACGCGGTCGGCTGGATCGGTTCGAGCAGGAAGGGCGGGCTTTCTTCGACGCCGTGCGTAGCACCTATCTGGAGCGCGCCAAGGCTGAACCTGCGCGCTATCGCCTGGTAGACGCCGGACAGACCCTGGCCGATGTGCAGGATTCCCTCGACACCTTGCTGCCTCAGTTGCTGGAGCTGCAACGTGGCTGAAGCCTATCCCTGGCAGGCTTCGCTCTGGCAGCAGATGGCCGGTCGCGCCCAGCACGCTCACGCTTATCTGCTGCACGGGCCTGCGGGTATCGGTAAGCGCGCCCTGGCTGAACGGCTGATGGCCAGCTTGTTGTGCAAGACGCCTGACGGGCTTGATGCCTGCGGGCACTGCAAGTCCTGTCTGCTGTTGGCGGCTGGCAGCCATCCCGACAATTACGTGCTCGAGCCGGAAGAGGCGGACAAGCCGATCAAGGTCGATCAGGTGCGTGATCTGGTCAGTTTCGTGGTGCAGACCGCCCAGATGGGCGGGCGCAAGGTGGTGCTCGTCGAGCCGGTGGAAGCGATGAATACCAACGCGGCCAATGCCTTGCTGAAAAGTCTGGAAGAGCCTTCAGGCAATACCGTTCTGTTGTTGGTCAGCCATCAACCGAGCCGCTTGCTGCCAACGGTCAAGAGCCGCTGTGTGCAGCAGGCCTGCCCGTTGCCCGGCGAGCAGATGAGTCTCGACTGGCTGAGCGGTGCATTGCCCGATTGCACGCAGGACGAGCGCTTCGAGTTGCTGACGCTGGCCGCCGGGTCGCCGCTGGCTGCGGTGGCGCTGCACGCGCAGGGTGTTCGCGAACAGCGCGCGCTGGTGGTCGACGGCGTCAAGAAGCTGCTCAAGCAACAACAGTCGGCTACCCAGCTGGCCGAGGGCTGGAAGGATATTCCGCTGTTATTGCTGTTCGACTGGTTCTGTGACTGGTCGCACCTGATCCTGCGCTATCAGATGACGCAGGACGAGGAGGGCCTTGGCCTGGGTGACATGCGCAAGGTGATTCAATACCTGGCGCAGAAGTCTTCTCGCGCCAAAGTGCTGGATATTCAGGACTGGATTCTGGCGCAGCGCCAGAAAGTCATGTCCAAGGCCAA
Source organism: Pseudomonas sp. PvP028 (assembly GCF_017832255.1). Lineage (NCBI taxonomy): Bacteria > Pseudomonadati > Pseudomonadota > Gammaproteobacteria > Pseudomonadales > Pseudomonadaceae > Pseudomonas > Pseudomonas sp. PvP028. The sequence continues at coordinate 5,515,713 of NZ_JAFIBL010000001.1, read as the reverse complement.
CCTCAATCGGGTTTTGCTGCTTGAAGCGTTGTTGGTGCAGTGGGCAGGCCTGCCGGGACAGGCGTAGACTCTGCGTTATCCGGAACCGTTGAGGTGTTGTCATGAATCTGCCGCCGAGCACAGGTCCACGTAATGGCATTCTGTCCCTGACCATCAAGGACAAGTCCGTTCTTTACGCTGCTTATATGCCGTTCATCAGAAACGGCGGGCTGTTCATTCCGACCAGCAAAAGCTACAAGCTGGGCGATGAAGTGTTCATGCTTCTTAATCTGATGGACGAACCGGAGAAGGTTCCGGTGGCCGGTCGTGTTGCCTGGATCACGCCGAAAGGCGCGCAGGGCAATCGCACTGCCGGCGTTGGCGTGCAGTTCAATGGCGGCGACAACACTGCCCGCAATCTGATCGAAACTCACCTGGTCGGCGCTCTCAAGTCCGATCGTCCAACCCATACGATGTAGTTGTGTTTTAACCCATGCTTGTAGATTCCCATTGTCACCTCGATCGCCTTGACCTTGCCCAGCACGACGGCTCTCTGGATGCCGCACTCGACGCCGCCCGCGGCAGAGGGGTCGGGCATTTTCTCTGCATCGGTGTCAGCGCCGACAATGCGGGTGCGGTCAAGGCACTCGCCGAACGCTATGCGGATGTTGATTGCTCGGTGGGCATTCATCCGCTGGACGTGAAGCCCGGCGAAATGCCGCCCCTGGACTGGTTGCTCAAGGAGCTGGATCACCCGCGGGTGGTAGCGATTGGTGAGACCGGTCTGGACTATCACTACGAACCTGAAGCGGCCGAGCTGCAACAGGCGTCTTTCCGGGTTCACCTCGAGGCGGCCAGAATCACTGAAAAACCAGTGGTCATCCACACTCGGGGCGCACGTGCCGATACCCTCAGCCTGCTGCGTGAAGCGGCCTTGCCCTACGCCGGTGTCCTGCACTGTTTCACCGAAGACTGGGAGATGGCCAAGGCCGCGCTGGACCTGGGTTACTACATTTCGCTGTCCGGTATCGTGACGTTTCGCAACGCCGATGCCCTGCGCGACGTTGCAAGGCAGGTGCCCGCCGATCGTCTGCTGGTCGAGACCGACTCCCCGTACCTCGCGCCCATCCCGTATCGGGGCAAGCCGAATCTGCCCCAGTACGTACGTGAGGTGGCCGAGTTTCTGGCAATGCTGCGAGGCGAGTCCTACGAGCGCTTTGCCGAGCAGACCACGGCCAATTTCGCTCGCCTGTTTCCGCTGGCGCACGTTCAGCGCTGACGGATGCACACGTTCACGGGCAGACAAATCGCAGGCAAAAAAAACCCGGATTCTGGGGGGTGAAGCCGGGTTAAGACCATTAGGAGTAAAACAAAGGCGCGCTAGTCCTTTGGCGCCTCTACTGCCGAGTCATTTGGGGAATGATGACGCGGCAGCAGCTTAAGTATTGTTCAGGACGGCGCAGCGTCCAGTGTCTTTTGATCGTTTTTTAAACAGTTTTGGAATACTAAAGCGCTCCTTGAGTGCTCGATGAACACTTTGTATCGGGCGAAATGCGGGTGCGCTGCAGTAATGGAGTGGTGGGGTGGAGTTTTCCAACGGTTTTCTGCTGAGTCTGTCCTTGTGCCTGGACATTGGTCTGGCAAACATCGCCATGATCACGCTGTCCATGCAGCGCGGTTTTTCCAGAGGGCTGTGGCTCGGGCTGGGAACCTGCGTCGGTGATCTGGCCTACGCAATCCTGGCGATGCTCGGCATGGCCGTGCTGCTGCAATATGAAGCCGTGCGCTACGTGCTCTGGATTGGCGGCACGGCGGTGCTGGCCTGGTTCTGCTTCAGAATGATCATGAGTGCTACCACCGTCAGCAACGGTCTCGACAGTCAGGCGGTTGAATCGGAAAAATCCAGCCTGGCGCTGTTCCTGCGCGGGATCTTTCTGGCGATGTCCTCACCCAGCGCCATCCTCTGGTTTGCCGCAGTCGGCGGAGCGCTGATTGCCCGGCAAGGCTCTGATCTTGTCAGCGCTTCGACCTTTCTCGCCGGGTTTGTCGCTGCGGGCGTGGTCTGGTCGATCTCGCTGTGCGCGCTGGCTCATCAGGGTGGGCGTTTCATGGGCGAACGAATGTTGCGCTGGTCGTACATTGCCTCGGCGCTGATCTTTGCCTACTTCACGTTGTATGTGGTGATCACGGGTTATCTGGAGTTTGTCGTTGCCTCTCCAGCGTTGCCAGCGCACTAGGTTGCCACCGCACTGGAACGGTATCGGGCGCCCGGGCTGACCGGTGCGAATCGTTCATGCAGGTCGACAAGTATGGATGAACCGTGCAATTTAGCGCCGATTGGGCATAATACCCGGCTTCGATTTCGATCCTGACAGACCTCTCTATGCAGAAAGAACCTCGTAAGGTCCGTGAATTTCGCCGCCGTGAGCAGGAAATTCTCGACACCGCGCTAAAGCTGTTTCTCGAGCAAGGCGAAGACAGCGTCACTGTCGAGATGATCGCGGACGCCGTCGGCATTGGCAAAGGCACCATCTACAAGCACTTCAAGTCCAAGGCGGAAATCTACCTGCGCCTGATGCTCGACTACGAGCGGGATCTGAACGAGCTGCTGCATTCGGCCGATGTCGACAAGGACAAGGAATCGCTCTCGCGCGCCTACTTCGAATTCCGCATGCGTGACCCGCAGCGCTATCGCCTGTTCGACCGCCTGGAAGAGAAGGTGGTCAAGGGCAACCAGGTGCCTGAACTGGTCGAAGAACTGCACAAGATTCGCGCTTCGAACTTCGAACACCTGACGCTGCTGATCAAAGGCCGCATCAGCGAAGGCAAGCTCGAAGATGTCCCGCCTTACTATCATTACTGCGCTGCCTGGGCGCTGGTGCATGGCGCCGTTGCCCTGTATCACTCGCCATTCTGGAGCAACGTGCTGGAAGACCAGGAGGGCTTCTTCCACTTCCTCATGGACATCGGCGTACGCATGGGCAACAAGCGCAAGCGCGACGGCGAAGTCAACGCCGAACCCACGCCAGATCCTGCCGCCGAATAACGCGCAGGCCTGGCCTTGAGCATCAGCTTCAAGGCTTTGGTGCCGGCTGCGCCAGAGATGGCGCGGAAGCTGCATCCGACGACCATTCGCCGGTTTTCCGTCACCGGTATTTGGGAGGGGATAATGCGTAGCCTGGTTATGCTGCTCGCGCTTCTGGCGTTGAGTGGCTGCATGAAAGTCAGTGACATGGGCGAGGGTGTTCGCGAGCAATTCAGCGACGCAGGTCTGCTCGACCATAGCGAAACCCGGCGTACTGCCAACTGGCGCGTGCAGCCTGACTCGTTCATTTACATCGCTCAGGGCGCCTTTGTGCCGCCAGGCAACGCCTATCCGCGGCCCAACGTGGTGGCTGAAGAAGCTTTCAAGGGCTTTATCGAGTACTTCCCGATGGTCCGTCGTGCCCGAGGCCCATTGGGGCTGGATGAAGCCATGGTCGAGGCGCGTGCTGCGGGCGCACATTATTTGCTCTATGCGCGTTTCGCCAAGGCTGACGACCGCATCGGCAATGGCGATCAATGGGCCGATCAGGAAGCGGTGGATCGTCTGGGCGTCGACAGCGGCGTCATTCAGCTGATGCTGATCGAGACCGGCACCCGCTACCTCATCGACAGCGCACGCATTCGCAGCCGTGGCGGATTGCTGACGCTTTACGACAAAAGCCCCGAGGATTTGCTGGGTCCGCCTCTTGAGGACTACGCTCGTACCTTATTGGGTGTCGAACGCTAGAAGCCGTGTCAGGAGAGTTGAGTGACCGATTCAAACAAGGCGGGTGATCTGTTCGCGCAGATCCCCAAAACCAAAGGGCTACCGCCTGTTCATTTGTGGAATCCGGATTTCTGCGGCGATATCGACATGCGTATCGCTCGCGACGGTACCTGGTATTACCTGGGCACGCCGATCGGCCGCAAACCGATGGTCCGGCTGTTCTCTACAATCATGCGCCGCGATGGCGATGACTATTTCCTGGTCACGCCCGTCGAGAAGGTCGGCATCACAGTTGATGACGCGCCTTTTGTCGCTGTCAGCCTCGAGGTGCTGGGGGAGGGCGAGGGCCAGGTATTGCGCTTTCTGACCAATGTAGAGGATCAAAGCGAAGCGGGGCCGGAACACCTTTTGCGGGTTGTAACCGACCCTGACACCCAGGAACCGGCGCCGTACATTCACGTGCGGAGCAATCTGGAGGCGCTGATTCACCGCAATGTTTTCTATCAGTTGGTCGAGCTGGCCGTTTCCCGCGACATAGACGGACAGCGCTGGCTGGGCGTCTGGAGCCATGGCGTGTTCTTCCCGATAGGGCTCGAGCCTTGAAATGCACACCTGATTGCCGGCTTGAATTGCCTGTCGGCAGTGCGGCGGTTAAAGTGCCGCTCCCTGATTTTCCTGAGGTTTTTGCATGAGCCAGTCCTTTGATATCGCCGTAGTCGGCGCAACCGGTACTGTCGGCGAAACCGTTGTGCAGGTTCTGGAGGAGCGCAATTTTCCGGTGGGCAATCTGTACCTGCTGGCCAGCATCGAATCTGCAGGCCACTCGGTGCCGTTTCGAGGCAAGAATGTGCGCGTACGCGAAGTCGACGAATTCGATTTCAGCACGGTGCGCATGGCGTTTTTCGCTGCGGGGCCTGCGGTCAGTCGCAGTCACGCCGAAAAGGCGGTAGCGGCGGGGTGCACGGTCATCGACCTCTCGGGCGCATTTACCTCAGCCCAGGCGCCGAATGTGGTGCCGGAAATAAATGCTACGCTTTTGCACAGCCGTGGTATCGCGCCTTGTCTGGTTGCCAGCCCCAGCGCTTCTGCCACTGCGGTTGCCCTGGCTCTGGCGCCGTTGCGCGGCCTGATCGATATTCAGTCGGTGATGGTAACGGCGTGTCTGGCGGTATCGGCACTGGGGCGTGAAGGCGTCAGCGAGCTGGCACGTCAAACCACCGAACTGTTGAATGTCCGCCCGCTGGAAACACGTTTTTTTGATCGCCAGATGGCGTTCAACCTGCTGGCGCAAGTGGGTACACCAGACGCGTCGGGGCACCTGCCGCTGGAAAGGCGTCTGGTCGAAGAATTGCGCGAACTGCTTGCGCTGCCATCGCTCAAAGTGTCTGCGACTTGCATTCAGGTACCGGTGTTCTTTGGTGACAGCTTCACTGTCGCGCTGCGCACGGCCGGGGCGGTCGACGTGGCGGCGGTCAATGCTGCACTCGAGTCTGCAGAGGGGATCGAGCTGGTCGATGCGGGTGATTACCCTACACCGGTGGGCGATGCGGTGGGTCAGGACGTGGTTTATGTGGGACGCGTCAGGGCGGGAACCGACGATTCCGAGCAGCTCAATCTGTGGCTGACCTCAGATAATGTGCGCAAAGGCGCGGCGCTCAACGCTGTGCAGGTTGGCGAATTGTTGATAAAAGACTATGTGTAAAAGATACTTGGCAACAATTTGAATAATTGTTTTAGCGGCGATACGCCTTACACCCAAATGCAGGACTACCTCCCCGGATCTCGGGGAATCTTTAAACAAGGGATGGGCTATGGTTCAGGTTCGTAAACTGGTATTAGCAATCGCTGCGGCATCAGCGCTGTCATCGGGTATGGCGCAGGCGCTGGGGCTCGGGGAATTGTCGGTCAAGTCGACCCTGAATCAGCCATTGGTAGCGGAAATCGAGTTGACCGAGGCTCAGGGACTCAACGCAACGCAAGTTGTGCCCAGCCTGGCCACCACGGCCGACTTCGCGCAGGCGGGCGTGACCCGTCAGGCATTTCTCAACGATCTCACCTTTACCCCGGTTATCAATGCCAGCGGTAAAAGTGTCCTGCGCATTACATCCAGCAAGCCGGTGCGCGAGCCTTATGTGAAGTTCCTGGTTCAGGTGCTCTGGCCCAATGGCCGGTTGCTGCGTGAATACAGCCTTCTGCTCGATCCGCCGAAATTCTCTCCCGAGGCAGCCGCTGCGGCTGCTGCCCCGGCCCCCGCTGCAGCGCCCGCGGCGCCTGCGCAACTGGCAACGGTAGCCCCGTCGGCTGAAGCGCCGGCAGCCGAGGCACCAGCACCGGCACCGTCTGCCAACCCAGCCGCAGTGCCGCCGCCAGCCGCGGACAAGCAGTCGCAGTACGTCACCGCCAATAACGACACCCTGTGGGAAATCGCTGCGAAGGTGCGCACTGGCGGGACTGTCCAGCAAACCATGCTGGCGATTCAGGCGTTGAATCCGGATGCGTTCATTGGTGGCAACATCAACCGCCTGAAGAAAGGGCAGGTGCTGCGCCTTCCAACGCCGCAACAGACCACCGCGCTGCCGCAATCACAGGCAGTGGCAGAAGTTTCCCGGCAATACAGCGCCTGGCGTGAAGGTCGCCGTCTGCCGGCCGGTACACGTCAGGTCGATGCTACCCGTCGTAACCGTGCGGGCGCGGCGCCCTCCAAAGTCGATACCTCCGATAACCTCAGTCTGGTGTCGGCAAGTGGCAAGCCTGCGGCTAAAGGTGCGGCGGGCGACAGCGATGTCGGCAACAAGCTGGCCGTGGCTCAGGAAGCCCTGGACACTACGCGTCGCGACAATGCCGAGCTGAAAAGCCGCATGAACGACCTGCAAAGCCAGCTCGACAAGTTGCAGCGTCTGGTCGAGCTGAAAAACGGTCAACTGGCCAAGATGCAGGCCGCTGGCGCAGCTGTGCCTCCTCCTGCCGCCACCCCGGAAGCGGCGACGCCTGCCAACGCGGCGGTGCCTGCCTCGCTGGTCGACGCCAACGGTGCCCCGGTCAAACCGGCCGGCGAGATCGCGCCTGAAGATGCGCTGCCTGCCGGAGCTGCCGAAGTTGCAACGCCGGCGCCAGAGCAGCCGCTGGCGGTAGAGCCGGTTGCTGCAGCGGACGAAGACGAGGACGCGCTGCAGAAAATCATCAACAACCCTGTGTTGCTTGGTCTGATCGGCGGTGCGGTATTGCTGATTCTGGCCTTGCTGCTGTTGTTCCTGGCGCGTCGTCGCGCGGCGAAGGCCGAGGCCGAGAAGCACAAGCGCATGGCGCGTGCGCTGGCCGAGGAGTCGGATTTCGTCTCGGACATGGACATGAATGCACCGCCTGCCAGCTTCGACGGGCTTGATGTGCCGCCGCCCAACGTGCGCATGGGAGGCGCAGCAGCAGCTGCTGCCGGTCGTGAACGTCCTGCCGATCCGCTGGTTCAGGCCGAGATCCATATCGCTTACGGCCGTATGAATCAGGCGATTGAATTGCTGGAAGAAGCCGTCAACGAAGACCCTAAACGCGACGATATCCGTCTGAAACTGATGGAAATCTACGCCGAGCAGGGTAATAACAAAGCCTATGCCGCCCACGAACGTAAACTGGTGGCAGCGGGAAAGCTTGAAGCTGAGGTCGAGCAGCGGGAAGAACTTAACTCGACCCTGAAGCCGGTGGCACCTGTTGCTGCGCCGCTGGCTTCTGAACCCTCCACTGCATCGGCTGCCCCAGTGGTAGCTGCAGCCGCCGCAGCGGCCACGACAGCTGCGCTGGTTGCAGAGCTTGATGCCAAATATCTCGAAGAACTGCTGGCCGATGATGCGGCAGAGCAGGAGGCCGAGCCAGAGCCTGAGCCCGAAATTGTTGCTACACCTGAACCTGAGCCGGAAGTAGTCGCGCCGCTGGTCGCAGAGCCTGTTGAAGAGGCAGACCCGTTCGATAACGATTTCGACTTGAGCCTGGACGAGTTCGAAGAACCGTCTGTGCCCGAAGTCTCTACTGTTAACGATCTCGATGACCTGATGCTCGACGAGCCCAAGGTATCGGCGGTAGCGGATGACGAAGAGCTGAGCTTCGAGTCGGTCATGCAGCAGCAGGAAGAGGCCCGTGCAGCGACAACGCCGCAGGACCTTGCCGACTTCGACCTGGACTTGTCCGAGGAAGACCCGGCCCTCAAGAACGAAGATGATTTCCTGCTCGGTCTTGGCGAGGATCCGCTGGATTTGGGTGAAACCTCGCCTGTACCGCCGGTCGGTGATGACCTGGAGCTTCCAGAGGATTTCGACCTGTCGCTGGCGGACGAGATTGAAACCGATCAGGCAAGTCAGGCGTTCGCGACTGAAATCGACGACGTTAATGCCGAGCTTGAGCGTCTTTCGCAGAATCTCGAACATCCGCCGCTCGATGAGCCGAGATTCACCGCGGAGGACGCGGCAGCGCTGGATGACGAGCCGGACTTCGACTTCATGTCCGGTACTGACGAGGCGGCGACCAAGCTTGATCTGGCGCGTGCCTACATCGACATGGGCGATGCGGACGGCGCTCGGGATATTCTTGATGAGGTCGTCACCGAGGGCGATGACGGTCAGAAAAGCGAAGCGCGGGAGATGCTTTCGCGGCTGGCCTGACTCAACCCCGGCAACCTGCACACGGCCGCTTATGCGGCCGTTTGCATTTCAGATGTCCGGCTTGAGTAGCGCGTTTTTTTTGCGGCCGTATAATGGCCGACTTTTCGCGAACCGACAGGCTGTACCACTTTGGCGAATATAGATAACCCGGCCGCCGAGATGGCGGCCGAGGGCTTTTCCCGAATCGCGCTGGGCGTTGAATACAAGGGCTCGCGCTATTGCGGCTGGCAACGTCAGGCGTCCGGCGTGCTGACTGTGCAGGAAACCCTTGAAGACGCGTTGTCAAAAGTGGCCGCGTCACCGGTTTCACTGATGTGTGCCGGTCGCACGGACGCCGGCGTGCATGCCTGCGGTCAGGTGGTGCATTTCGACACCCAGGCCGAACGCACCCTGAAGGCCTGGGTCATGGGCGCCAATATCAATCTGCCCCACGATGTCAGCGTCACTTGGGCCAGGGTCATGCCGGCCACCTTTCATGCACGCTTCAAGGCCATTGCCCGGCGTTATCGTTACGTGATCTACAACGATCAGATCCGTCCGGCGCACCTGAACCAGGAAATTACCTGGAACCACCGCCCGCTGGATGTCGAGCGCATGGCGCAGGCTGCCGAATATCTGGTGGGTACTCACGATTTCAGCGCGTTTCGCGCCGGTCAGTGTCAGGCCAAGTCGCCGGTCAAGCAGTTACACCATCTGCGCGTGACCCGCCACGGCAAGATGATCGTGATCGATGTGCGCGCCAATGCCTTTCTTCATCATATGGTGCGCAATATCGCCGGTGTGCTGATGACCATCGGTACCGGCGAGCGTCCTGTGGAGTGGGCGCGCGAGGTGCTGGAAAGCCGGATTCGGCGCACCGGCGGTGTCACGGCCCATCCTTATGGGCTTTACCTGGTCGGCGTCGAGTACCGTGATGAATTCCCGTTGCCAGAGCGTTATATCGGTCCTCATTTTCTTACGGGCTTTGCGGAATTGGACGGCTGACGATCCTGGCAGCATTTGCTAACATCCGGGACTTTCCGAAAAACCGGAGGTTACTCACGACATGTCAGCCGTTCGCAGCAAGATCTGCGGGATTACCCGCATAGAAGATGCACTGGCTGCCGCCGAGGCAGGTGCCGACGCTATTGGCCTGGTGTTCTACCCGAAAAGCCCGCGCGCGGTGACGGTATTGCAGGCGCGTGCCATTATTGCCGCGCTGCCGCCGTTCATCACCACGGTGGGCCTGTTCGTCAACGCCAGTCGCTGCGAGCTCAACGAGACGCTGGATGCGGTCGCGCTGGACATGCTGCAGTTTCATGGCGATGAAACACCCGAGGAATGCGACGGGTATCATCGTCCTTACATCAAGGCGCTGAGGGTCAAGGCCGGTGATGACATTGCCGGGGTCTGCCGAACCTATCGCAATGCACGCGGCGTGCTGCTCGATACCTACGTCGAAGGTGTGCCGGGCGGTACCGGAGAAACCTTCGATTGGGCATTGATTCCGGACGACCTGGACAAGCCGGTCATTCTGGCGGGCGGGCTGACGTCGGCCAACGTGGCGCAGGCCATCGCTCAGGTCCGGCCCTATGCCGTGGATGTCAGCGGCGGCGTTGAAAAGAGCAAGGGTATCAAGGATCGGGAGAAGATCCTGGCGTTCATGAGTGCGGTGCACGGCACCTGATGTGACGGCTATTGATCGGCCGCCGTCCATAAGCCTGTCCGCGCCAAGAGGCACGCGGGTCGAATCAAGTAAGCGGTGGGGCCACTGTGCAACGCCGTCGTTGTGAAAAATCGGGGTGAGGGGTGTGCAGGTCCGGCCGTGAGTCGATCGCTATCCTTTCATCGTCGTCCATATACGAATTTATCTGAGGGCATGCGACTGGTGTTTGATTTGTCAGTCGTTCGAGCCACACCGGTACTGGAGATATAAAGCATGAGCAACTGGTTGGTAGACAAACTGATCCCATCGATCATGCGTTCCGAGGTCAAGAAGAGCTCGGTTCCCGAAGGCCTCTGGCACAAATGCCCGTCCTGTGAGGCGGTGCTGTATCGCCCTGAGCTGGAAAAGACCCTGGACGTCTGCCCCAAGTGCAACCATCACATGCGTATCGGTGCACGTGCACGCCTGAACATTTTTCTGGACGTCGAAGGGCGCGAAGAGCTGGGTGCCGACCTTGAGCCGGTCGACCGTCTGAAATTCCGCGACGGCAAGAAGTACAAGGATCGTCTGACCGCTGCGCAGAAGCAGACCGGTGAGAAGGACGCGCTGATTTCCATGAGCGGCACCTTGCTGGGCATGCCGGTGGTGGCCTCGGCATTCGAATTCTCGTTCATGGGTGGTTCGATGGGTGCCATTGTCGGCGAGCGTTTCGTACGTGCCGCCAACTACGCGCTGGAAAATCGCTGCCCGTTCGTCTGCTTCGCCGCTTCCGGCGGTGCGCGCATGCAGGAAGCGCTGATCTCGCTGATGCAGATGGCCAAGACCTCGGCGGTTCTGGCGCGTCTTCGCGAAGAAGGGCTGCCGTTTATCTCGGTGCTGACCGACCCGGTCTACGGTGGCGTTTCCGCCAGCCTGGCCATGCTGGGTGACGTCATCGTCGCCGAGCCAAAAGCACTGATCGGTTTCGCTGGTCCGCGGGTCATCGAGCAAACCGTTCGCGAGAAGCTGCCTGAAGGCTTCCAGCGCAGCGAATTCCTGCTGGATCACGGTGCTATCGACATGATCGTCTCGCGCAGCGAACTTCGTCCGCGCCTGGGTAACCTGCTGGCACAGATGATGAACCTGCCAACCCCTCGCTTTGTCGCACCCGTTATCGAGCCAATCGTCGTCCCGCCGGCACCTGCGACGATATGACCCCTACGTCCCTGAGCGACTGGCTCGCCTACCTGGAGCAACTGCATCCGTCGGCCATCGATATGGGCCTGGACCGGTCTCGACAGGTGGCGCTGCAACTGGGGCTTACACGCCCGGCGCGCCAGGTGATCACGGTGACGGGCACCAACGGCAAGGGCTCGACCTGCGCCTTTGTCGCCGCCTTGTTGCAGGCTCAGGGCTTGAAGGTCGGTGTCTACAGCTCCCCGCATTTGATTCGCTATAACGAGCGGGTGAAAGTGCAGGGCGTCGAGGCAACCGATCTGGAACTGTGCGATGCCTTCGCTGCGGTCGAAGCGGCGCGCGGCGATGTCACCCTGACTTATTTCGAAATGGGCACGCTGGCGGCGTTCTGGCTGTTCGAGCAGGCCAGGCTTGATGCGGTGGTGCTGGAAGTCGGTCTGGGCGGTCGTCTGGACGCGGTCAATCTCGTGGATGCGGACCTGGCGCTGGTCACCAGTATCGGGGTCGATCACGCCGAGTACCTGGGTGACACCCGTAAGTCGGTCGCTTTCGAGAAAGCCGGGATCTTTCGCGCTGGCTGTCCTGCACTGTGCGGTGACCCGGCGCCCCCTGAGCCGCTGCTGGCCAAAGCTCGCGAGCTGGGCTGTCCGTTGTTGTTGCGTGGCCGAGATTTCGATCTTTCCATAGGTGATGACAGCTGGGACTGGCGCGGTATCGCTCACGGCGAACGGATCGAGCTGCGCGGTCTGCCGCTGCTCGACCTGCCCATGCAGAATGCAGCGCTGGCGCTTCAGGCCTTCGCCCTGCTGGGGTATATATTGCAACCGGATGCGACAGGCAAGGTGCTTGCCGAGACCCGGCTCGCCGGTCGTCTCGATCGCAGGGTCGTCAAGTGGCACGGCAAGTCGCTCAACCTGCTTCTGGATGTAGGCCATAACCCCCACGCCGCCCGGTTTCTGGGGCAACGCCTGGCGCGGCAGCCACTCGGCGGCAAGCGTCGTGCAGTGTTTGGCCTGCTCAGTGACAAGGATCTCGACGGCGTGGTCGCGCACCTGGCGCCGGTCATTGAAGAGTGGGCCGTTGCGCCGCTTCCGACCTCGCGCAGCCGGCCGGCAGAAGAGTTGCAGGCGGCCTTGCAGAACCTTGGGGCCCGCGTGACGTCCTATCAGAGTATCGCGTTGGCGCTGGAAGCTCAGTGCGCGCATGCCACGCCCGATGACGAGATTCTGCTGTTCGGTTCATTTTACTGTGTTGCCGAGGCCCTTGAATGGTTGGCCCGGTACACCGATGAGGACGCTGCAAATGGCTTTGCTGGATAACGTATTCAAGCAGCGAATGGTTGGAGCACTGGTGCTGATCGCCGTGGCGGTCATTTTCCTGCCCATGCTTTTCACGCGTGAAGATGAAACACGTCAGGTGCAGGTCGAGGCGCCAGCCGCGCCTCAGGCGCCTGCAGCTGCGCAGGTGCGGGTCGATCCGGTACCTGTTCCGGAGCCTCAGGTTCTGCCTCAGGAGCCTGTGCCAGGTGATGATGACATGAGCAGCAACCAGCCGCCTGCCATGCCGATAGCGCCTGCGCCGACCGCTCAGACCGCACCTGCCGCTCCGGCCTCCAAACCTGCTGCCAAGCCGGCACCTGCTCCGGCGCCAGCGACAGCTGCTGCACCAGTTGCGACACCGGCGCCTGCCAAACCTGCGGCACCTGCTGGCGTCGACGCCAACGGCCTGTCGATCAGTTGGTCGGTGCAATTGGCGAGCATGTCCAATCGTGCCAATGCCGACAATCTGCAAAAGACGCTGCGCACCCAGGGCTACAACGCCTACATTCGCACCGCTGATGGCGTGAACCGGGTGTTTGTCGGCCCGCTCATCGAGCGTGCCGAGGCCGATCGCCTGCGCGATCAGCTCGACAAACAGCAAAAGCTCAAGGGTATTGTGGTGCGCTTTCAGCCCCAGGGTGGCTGACCGTTCGGCACCTGGTGCCCCTGGCACAAAGGAAAATGCCTCGCGCCGGTAATCGCTGCTTACCGGCAGGCGGGCGCTCTGCTAAAATGCGCCGCCTTATCCGTCTGCAGGCTGCAACGTGCCATTTACTCCGGTTGACTGGGCAATTCTCGGAATTGTCGCCATCTCCGCCCTGATCAGTCTGAAGCGCGGCTTCGTAAAAGAAGCACTGTCGTTGACGACGTGGATCATTGCAGGTGTTGTGGCCTGGATGTTTGGCGCAGGGTTGTCGCAGTATCTGGTCAACTACATAGAAACACCTTCGGCCCGCGTGATCGCGAGCTGTACCATTCTTTTTGTCGCCACCCTGCTGGTAGGCGCCATGGTCAATTTTCTGATAGGCGAGCTGATTCGCGTCACCGGGCTTTCCGGGACCGATCGTTTTCTCGGCATGGTCTTCGGCGCAGCGCGCGGAGGCCTGCTTGTCGTTGTGGCGGTAGGGCTGTTGAGCCTGGGGCCGGTGCAACAGGATCAATGGTGGCAGCAGTCCAGGCTGGTGCCGCAATTTCTCATGGTCGCTGACTGGTCGAAAAACCTGATTCTCGGGATGTCCAGCAAGTGGCTCGCCAGCGGCATCAGCGTACCCGCTGACATGCCGTTCAAGGAACAGATCCTGCCGTCTACAATGCCGCAGGATGTGCTCGGTAAATCCAGTTCCACTAAGTAGGGGTTGTGTCGCATGTGTGGCATCGTCGGTATCGTCGGCAAGTCGAACGTCAATCAGGCGCTGTATGACGCGCTTACCGTCCTCCAGCACCGCGGCCAGGACGCTGCCGGTATCGTAACCAGCCACGATGGCCGGTTATTCCTGCGCAAGGACAACGGATTGGTGCGCGATGTGTTTCATCAACGTCATATGCAGCGTCTGGTCGGGCATATGGGCATCGGTCATGTGCGTTACCCCACCGCGGGCAGCTCGACGTCGGCCGAGGCTCAGCCGTTCTACGTCAACTCGCCTTACGGCATCACGCTGGCGCACAACGGCAACCTCACCAACGTCGAGCAGTTGGCCAAGGAAATTTACGAATCCGACCTGCGCCATGTGAACACTAATTCCGATTCGGAAGTGCTGCTCAACGTGTTCGCCCATGAGCTGGCCGTGCGTGGCAAGTTGCAGCCGACCGAAGAGGATATCTTCGCGGCAGTGACCGACGTGCACAATCGCTGCCGTGGTGGTTACGCGGTCGTGGCCATGATCACTGGCTACGGTATCGTCGGCTTCCGTGACCCGGACGCCATTCGTCCTATCGTGTTCGGCCAGCGTCACACCGACGAAGGCGTCGAGTACATGATCGCCTCGGAAAGCGTATCGCTGGACGTGCTGGGCTTTACCCTGATTCGCGACCTGGCGCCGGGCGAAGCGGTCTACATCACTGAAGACGGCAAGCTGCATACCCGTCAGTGCGCGGCCAACCCCAAATACGCACCATGCATCTTCGAACACGTCTATCTGGCGCGCCCGGACTCGATCATCGACGGCATCTCGGTCTACAAGGCGCGCCTGCGCATGGGTGAGAAGCTGGCCGACAAGATCCTGCGCGAGCGCCCTGATCACGATATCGACGTGGTCATCCCGATTCCGGACACCAGCCGTACTGCGGCGCTGGAGCTGGCCAACCATCTGGGCGTCAAGTTCCGCGAAGGCTTCGTCAAGAACCGTTACATCGGCCGGACCTTCATCATGCCGGGCCAGGCTGCGCGCAAGAAATCCGTACGCCAGAAGCTCAACGCCATCGAGCTGGAGTTCCGCGGCAAGAACGTGATGCTGGTGGATGACTCCATCGTACGTGGCACGACCTGCAAGCAGATCATCCAGATGGCCCGCGAAGCCGGTGCGAAGAATGTCTACTTCTGTTCTGCAGCCCCGGCTGTGCGCTACCCCAACGTCTACGGCATCGACATGCCGAGTGCTCACGAACTGATTGCCCATAACCGCACCACTCAGGACGTGGCCGACCTCATCGGTGCCGACTGGCTGGTCTATCAGGATCTGAATGACCTGATCGAAGCGGTCAGCGGCAGCAAGAAAATCAAGATCGACAACTTCGATTGCTCGGTTTTCGACGGCAAGTACGTGACCGGCGATATCGACGAGCATTATTTGAACCGGATCGAGAGCGCGCGTAATGACGCCTCCAAGATCAAGACTCAGGCAGTGAGCGCGATCATCGATCTGTACAACAACTAATTGGGCAAGGAGTGGGCGGCATGACTCAGGAATGGGATGCAGGTCGGCTGGACAGCGACCTTGAAGGCGTAGGTTTCGATACCCTAGCCGTACGTGCCGGGCATCACCGCACACCGGAAGGAGAGCATGGCGAACCCATGTTCTTTACCTCCAGTTACGTATTTCGCACAGCCGCCGACGCGGCTGCGCGTTTCTCCGGTGAAGTGCTGGGCAACGTCTACTCGCGTTACACCAACCCGACGGTGCGTTCGTTCGAAGAGCGCATTGCCGCACTGGAAGGTGCCGAGCAGGCCGTCGCTACGGCGACCGGCATGGCGGCAACCCTGGCAGTGGTGATGAGCCTGTGCAGCGCCGGTGATCATGTGCTGGTGTCGCGCAGCGTTTTCGGCTCGACCATCAGCCTGTTCGACAAGTACTTCAAGCGCTTTGGTGTCGAGGTGGATTACGTTCCTCTCGCCGATCTGAGCGGCTGGGACGCGGCGATCAAGCCCAACACCAAAATGCTCTTTGTCGAATCGCCGTCCAATCCCTTGGCTGAGCTGGTCGACATCGCGGCGCTGGCCGAGATCGCCCACGCCAAGGGCGCGATGTTGATCGTCGACAACTGTTTCTGTACGCCGGCCTTGCAGCAGCCGCTGTTGCTGGGCGCTGACATTGTCGTGCATTCGGCCACCAAGTTCATCGACGGCCAGGGCCGTTGCATGGGCGGCGTGGTTGCCGGGCGCAGCGAGCAAATGAAAGAAGTGGTCGGTTTCCTGCGTACTGCCGGGCCGACACTCAGCCCGTTCAACGCGTGGATATTCCTCAAGGGCCTCGAAACCCTGAACCTGCGGATGCGCGCTCACTGTGCCAATGCTCAGGCACTGGCCGAGTGGCTCGAGCAGCAGGGCGGCATCGAAAAGGTCCATTACGCTGGACTGAAAAGTCACCCGCAGCACGAGTTGGCCCAGCGTCAGCAAAAGGGTTTTGGTGCTGTAGTGAGCTTCGAGGTCAAGGGTGGCAAGGACGGCGCATGGCGCTTCATCGATGCCACGCGACTGATTTCGATCACTGCCAACCTGGGCGACAGCAAAACCACGATCACTCACCCGAGCACCACCTCTCACGGTCGCCTGGCACCTCAGGAGCGTGAAGCCGCAGGTATTCGCGACAGCCTGATTCGGGTTGCGGTGGGGCTGGAAGACGTGGCTGATCTGCAGGCTGACCTGGCCCGTGGTCTGGCGGCGTTGTGAGTAGCGATGCCAGCAATCCGGCCAGTGGCAAGCCGGGCGAGGAGTGGGCGTTGAAATTTGCCAGCGTCCACAATGGTCGTGTCGCCCTGGTGACCGGTGCCGCTCGGGGTATCGGGCTCGGCATCGCAGCGTGGCTGATTGCCGAAGGCTGGCAAGTGGTGTTGACCGATCTGGACCGTACGCGTGGCTCGAAAGTGGCCAGTGCGCTGGGTGAAAATGCCCTGTTCATTGCCATGGACGTTGCCAGTGAAGAACAAGTCGCAGCGGGCGTGGCCGAGGTGCTTCGGCAGTTCGGTCGTCTCGATGCGCTGGTGTGCAACGCGGCGGTCGCCGATCCGCACAACACTACGCTGGAAAGCCTTGAGCTGTCGCACTGGAACCGTGTGCTGGCAGTCAACCTCGGCGGTCCGATGCTGCTGGCCAAGCATTGCGCGCCTTATCTGCGTGCGCATTGCGGCAGCATCGTCAACCTGACCTCCACACGCGCCCGTCAGTCAGAGGCCGACACCGAGGCTTATGCAGCCAGCAAGGGTGGTCTGATGGCGCTGACGCATGCGCTGGCGATCAGCCTGGGGCCGGAGATTCGTGTCAACGCTGTCAGCCCTGGCTGGATCGACGCTCGCGACCCCTCGTTGCGCAGAGCCGAGCCGTTGTCCGAGACCGATCATGCCCAGCATCCGGCCGGCAGGGTAGGGACGGTGGAGGATGTTGCGGCGATGGTTGCCTGGCTGTTGTCCAGAAACGCCGGTTTCGTGACCGGGCAGGAGTTCGTGGTCGACGGTGGCATGACGCGCAAGATGGTGTACGCCGAGTAGTTTGTGCGGGCGAGCTTCGATTGAGCTATTGCTTGTGCTTTTGGTGTGTGGTGAGGGTTTTATGATTGAGGCGGTTTTTAAAAAAACTTCAATCAGGCTATTGACTTAGGTTCGTTAGGTGCGTAAATTTCGCGGCCTCAACGAAGCAAAGGGTGATTAGCTCAGCTGGGAGAGCAGCTGCCTTACAAGCAGCGGGTCGGCGGTTCGATCCCGTCATCACCCACCATCGTTGAGTTTGAAAGCTGAAGTACGAGGGCTTTCAAAAGTGATTTTACAAAGCTTATACGGACGCAAGTCCACAATGCGCAGCGGTAGTTCAGTCGGTTAGAATACCGGCCTGTCACGCCGGGGGTCGCGGGTTCGAGTCCCGTCCGCTGCGCCATATTTGTACAGATCGGGTTCGCCGGGTCTGCGATTGAAAAGCTAAAGGGTCTTTCAGTCACGTGTACAGGAAGCAAACTACCGAAAGTTTGTTTCAAACAGGTTTACAGCGATACGCAGCGGTAGTTCAGTCGGTTAGAATACCGGCCTGTCACGCCGGGGGTCGCGGGTTCGAGTCCCGTCCGCTGCGCCATACACCGCTTCAAGGCCCTTGAACTCCTTGAAGCAAACAAGAAAGCGGCCCTAGGGTCGCTTTTTTGTTGTCTGCGTTTTGTGTGCCTGGGAGTAGATTGGGTTCGCTTGAGCATGGGCTGTATCCAAATCCTTTTGAACTGTACGTTGATCCAGCGTCGGCCTTGTTGCAGACTTACCGCCATTTCCCAGTTCGCAGTCTTGCTGGCAGTCTTTTCCTTCCTCAGGATTTTCGATGTTTAAGCTACTGAATGTTCGTACCGCCTTCTGGATCTCTGCCGTGCTGATGGCAGCCGGGTGTTCATCGCCCAAGCAGGCGGTGTATGACCATGAACACTTCGACGACGCCGGGACCTTCTCCCGAAGCTACCCTGCGACCGACATGGCCTACTGCGAGGCAGGGCGGCGTGCCTTGCTGAGTCAGGGCTATATCATCACCAGCAGCGACCCGAAGATGATTGCCGGCCGCAAGAGCTTCCAGCAGACCGGCGATACGCATATCGAGATCAGCTTCAATCTGGTGTGCGCCGCCGATGCGAAGGATGGCAATTCCACCATGTTCGCCAACGCCCTGCAGGACCGTTACGCGTTGAAGAAGACCAACAACTCGGCCAGCCTCGGCGTAGGCGTGCTGGGCTCCGTGTCGATGCCGATAGGCTCGACTGACGACTCGATGGTCAAGGTCGCCAGCGAGACCGTCTCGTCAGCGAAGTTCTACGAGCGCTTTTTCGGTCTGGTGGAAAACTTCCTGCCGCCTGAAGTGAAAAAGGCTGCGCATATTGTCGAGAAGCCCAAGGCCGACCTCGGTGTGCCTGACACGGCTCCCGCAGCCCCGGCGGCTCCCGCCAAGGCTGCTGAGCCTGCGAAGCTGGCGCCTGCGTCGTCAGAAAACGCGCCGAAGGCCGAGCATGCCGCCGAACCGGTCACGCCTGCTGCAAGCGAACCTGTGCCTGCGCCGTCCGAACCTGCTTCATTCAAGGCAGAAACGGTCGAAACACCGGCCGCAGAACCTGCAGAAAGCACCGCTCCCACGCCAGTTGAGCCCACCCCGGCGCAGTAAGGAGTGGCGCGGAGCGTCGGTAACTGCGTTCCCGCGCTGGAGCGTGAGGAACGAGAGATATCCACGGCCTCAGCCCAGAAACAGTCTGTACGCCGGGTTCTCGCTTTCGTCCCAATACCGGTAACCAATCTCATCCAGCGCAGCGCCGACCAGATGCCGCTCATCCTCCGGCACGACCAGCCCGGCGACCACCCGCCCATCGGCTGCGCCGTGGTTGCGGTAATGGAACATCGAGATGGTCCAGCGACCGCCCAGACGGTTGAGGAAGTTGAACAGCGCGCCCGGTCGTTCCGGGAACTCGAAGCGCAGCACCACTTCATCATTGACCCGCTCGGCATGCCCGCCAACCATGTGGCGAATGTGCAGTTTGGCCAGTTCGTTGTCGGTCAGGTCCAGCACCGGGAAGCCTTGCCCGGTCAGGCTGGCGATCAGGGCACTGCGTGGGTCATTCTCCGGATGAGTCTGCACGCCGGCGAAGATGTGCGCCTCGCGGTCGGTGTGGTAGCGGTAGTTGAACTCGGTGATCTGCCGCTTGCCGATGGCCTCGCAGAATGCCTTGAAGCTGCCCGGTTGCTCGGGGATGGTCACGGCAATGATCGCCTCGCGACCTTCGCCCAGCTCTGCACGTTCGGCCACGTGGCGCAAACGGTCGAAGTTGACGTTGGCCCCTGAATCGATCGCCACCAGCGTCTGGCCGCTGACGCCGCGTTGCTCGACATACTTCTTGATCCCGGCCACGCCCAGCGCACCGGACGGCTCGGTGATCGAGCGAGTATCGTCGTAGATGTCCTTGATCGCCGCGCAGATTTCGTCGGTGCTGACGGTGATCACTTCATCGACATAATGGCGGCACACTTCGAAGGTGTGATGGCCGATCTGCGCGACCGCCACGCCATCGGCAAACAGCCCGACCTGGCTCAGCACCACGCGTTCCCCGGCGGCCATCGCCGCCTGCAGGCAGTTGGAGTCGTCCGGCTCGACGCCAATGATCTTGATCTCCGGCCGCAGGTATTTCACATAGGCCGCGATACCGGCAATCAGACCGCCGCCACCGACCGGAACAAAGATCGCGTCCAGTTGGCCCGGTTGCTGACGAAGAATCTCCATCGCCACCGTGCCTTGCCCGGCGATGGTGTCAGGGTCGTCATATGGATGGATGTAAACGAAGCCCTGTTCGTCGACCAGCTTCAGCGAGTAGGCCAGCGCTTCCGGGAAGGAATCGCCGTGCAGCACCACGGTGGCACCCCGCGAGCGCACGCCCTCGACCTTGATCTCCGGCGTGGTGCGCGGCATGACGATGGTCGCCTTGATCCCCAACTCACGCGCCGCCAGCGCCAGGCCCTGAGCATGATTACCTGCCGATGCCGTCACCACGCCGCGTGCGGTCTGCTCTGCGGGCAATTGCGCGAGCTTGTTGTAAGCGCCGCGAATCTTGAACGAGAACACGGGCTGCAGATCTTCGCGCTTGAGCAGCACCTGATTGCCCAGCCGTTCGGACAGCTGGCGAGCGCCTTGCAGCGGCGTTTCAATGGCAACGTCGTAGACGCGCGAGGTGAGGATTTTGCGCGCGTAGTCGTTGAGCAGAGCGTGCGGGTCCTGGCTCATCGCATCGCCTCTTCGTACGTCGTGCCTGGATACCTGGCGAACGCGCGCGGCAGATCGATAATCAGGTCCAGAGCGGCGAGAAGGGCGATAGAGCGAGGGATGGCGATCATGTCTGACTCCTGATTCGGCAATTGTTGCCCGGGAGACAGAAGAAACCCGCCTCCAGGGCGGGTTTTTTGCAAACGTCGGCTAACCCGCCATGACTGGAATGACGGTAATAATAATCTGGCCGAAGTTGTGCTTGATGAGGTTCATGAGCACGAGATTAGGTCGACACTGGCATGCAAGTCAATAGCACCCGTCCGCTACAGGGGTGAAGGGGATACTGAATCAGCCACGGTCTTTTTCGTCTGTTTGACAGGAATCAACATTTTTATTTCACATTGGCACTTTAATGTTGATCTTGCGGTCAGTTATTTCAGCTTTGATTATCACCCCCACTCACTCAGCCAAGAGGGCGAAGAAATGGACGAATACCAGGAAGAACTACTTGAATACCGCGCATCGGAACTGGACCCGGTAGAGCCTGCCGACGACGCTACCGAACTGTGAACGGCTTCAAGCGCTTTGACGCTGGCTGCGGCGGAACTCTCCCGGAGTCTGACCGTTCCAGCGTTTGAAGGCGCGTTGAAAGGCTTCGGCAGAAGCGAATCCCAGCAGGTAGGCGATCTCCCCGAACGCCAGTTCAGTGTCGCGAATATAAGTCATCGCCAAGTCGCGCCGCGTGTCATTGAGCACTGCGCGAAAGCAGGTGCCTTCCTCGGCCAGCTTGCGACGCAGCGTCCAGGTCGGCAGTTTGAGCCTTGCCGCCACTTCCTCCAGGTCCGGTTCACTTCCGCCGTTCAATAACGGCCCCAGCAATTGAATGATGCGTTCACGCAGGCTGCGGGTGCGGGTCTGTTGCTCCAGTTCACCTTCGCACAACTGCAACAGGTGCCGCCAGGTACTTGGGCAATGGTCCGGGTTGCGCAATGCCAGGCTGGTCTGGTCCAGGCGCAGTTGGTTGGTCGCCGCGCCAAACACCACCGGGTTATCACTTAGCACGGCGTATTGCGCGGCATAGTCAGGTGCTTCGAATTCGATCTCGACGCGTTGTGCGCGCAGCTCTGTACCTGCCAGCGTCGAAAGCTGAGCTAGCCAGCCAGCTAAAATCGAGTCCACCACAAACCTGTTGTAAGCGTTATAGGGGCTGATTGAATAGAAGCGCATCCAGGCGCCGGCCGAGTCCTCGTGGAAGCTCGACTGACCGCGATAATTGGAGCCATACAAGGGTTCGAAGCGGATCAGGGTACGTGCCGCCTCGCGCACGTTGGGTGCCTGGGCCGCGGTGATACCGGCCAGACCTGCCTGCGCAAAACGACTGAGCTGGCCCATGCGCAAACCCAGCCCTGGCTGGCCGGTCAGCTGGATGGCAGCATGCCCCAAGCGCATGTAGCGCGGGATCGACAGCCGCGCTCGCGCCTGGCTCAGGCGAATCGGGTCAAGACCGTACTGCTCCAGCAGCGCGTCAGGGTTCCTGTCGAAGCTGTTGACCGCATCGGTCAGGCTCTGGATGAAACCCACCGACAGATCACCGAGGCGCAGCGTCAGGGTCGGCATCGTCAAAGCCAGAGGTTGATCAGGCGCGCACCGCCAGCAGCATTTTCCTGCTGCGGCTCGGCGATCGTTTGTCCTGCGTGGCTGGCAAAACTTTGTCCGGCCACACCCTGATTCCAGAACTGCCCGCGCATGAACACACTGAGCCCTGCCTGCGCAGTGCTTTGCGGAGCACGTCCGGTCAACGTCAGGTGATGCCAGGCTTCGCCCTCGCTAGGCGTGTCAGTCGGCACGTCGATGTCTGAATGCCGGGGCTTGCGCCACGCTTCGGACCAGGCGGCCTTGCCGATCACAAAGGCCGGCACCGCGATCAGTTGCGCACCTTTCTGGTTCAGGCGCGCGTAATTCTCCGGGTACCAGCTGTCGCTACCGATCAGCACTCCCAGACGCCCGGCCGGGGTGTCGATCACATTCAACGGCGCGTCGCTTGCCGTGCGCACATAACGCTTCTGATAGCGCTCGGGGTACAACTGACGTTGCGGCTGACCCAGCGGCAGGCCATCGCTGCCAAATGTCAGGCTGCTGTTATACAGGGCGCCGCTGCCGACTTTCAGCTGACCGCCTTCAACGCTGGGATCGGGCAGCACAATCGAGCCTGCCACCAGTGTGACGCCGAACTCTCTGGCGAGGCCGCCAAACAGTGTCTGATAGTCCCGCGCCATCGATCGGGCCTTGATCCGCAGGTGGGCGTCATCCAGACGGTCCCTGCCTTCGGCCCCCAGGATCGCCGTGATGAATTGCAACGGATTGCTCCACGACAGCCATTCCATGGCGTCATCCAGCGTGGCGGCTTGATAGAGCTGATCCTTCTCGCCACTGGCGAACAGCCAGGTGCCGATATGTTCCGGCAGTATCACCACCGTGCGTGGGTTGATCAGCCCCTTGTCACGGGCCTGTTGCAAATAAGCGGCGAGCTTGCGGTGCAGTCGCTCGGTGTTCTGGTAATCAGTCGGAAACAGCTCGGGCTCGATCCCCAGCAGGTTGCCGCGCTCACCGGGCTGGCCTTCATTGATGGCCAGACGAATGCGCAGATCGGACAGGTAGTGACCCGCCGGACGTTGATCGGTCCAGATTGCGTAGCTGACGAGGCTGGCAACGCTGAGCAGAACCAGGCAGATGGCGAAGAGTTTGCGCATAAAAAGGATCGAATGACGGCCATCGGGAAATTGTCGACTAGGGTAGGGCGGCGTCGGGCGCTTGCCAAGTGCCACTGCGCGTTTGGATCAATAACTTGTCACTTTCGGTCATTGAGTGTGTGGCGGGATGCGTCTTTACTGGTGACCAATGAACCAGAGGACCCGCAGAGGTCCTTGCTATTGCGTGATTGACTCGATGGAGCTTTGCCATGACTGCTGCTCATTATCCGCACCTGCTGGCCCCGCTGGACCTGGGCTTCACGACCTTGCGCAACCGCACCCTGATGGGCTCGATGCACACCGGTCTTGAAGAGCGGCCGGGCGGTTTCGAGCGCATGGCCACCTACTTTGCCGAGCGCGCCCGTGGTGGTGTCGGGCTGATGGTCACCGGCGGCATCGCGCCCAATGAAGAGGGCGGTGTGTATGACGGCGCGGCAAAGCTCACCAACGTCGAAGAAGCGGATCGCCATCGCCTCGTGACGCGCGCGGTTCACGAGGCTGGTGGCAAGATTTGCCTGCAGATCCTCCACGCCGGTCGCTACGCCTACAGCCGCAAGCAGGTCGCGCCGAGCGCCATTCAGGCGCCGATCAACCCGTTCATGCCGCGAGAGCTGGACGAAGAAGGCATCGAAAAGCAGATCGCTGACTTTGTGAACTGTTCGGCACTGGCCCGCAGCGCCGGTTATGACGGTGTCGAAATCATGGGCTCGGAAGGCTACTTCATCAATCAGTTCCTGGCCGCGCATACCAACCACCGGACCGACCGTTGGGGCGGCAGCTATGAAAACCGCATGCGTCTGGCGGTCGAGATCGTCAGGCGCGTGCGTGAGGCAGTCGGTGCGCAGTTCATCATCATCTTTCGCCTGTCGATGCTCGACCTTGTGGAAGGCGGCAGCAGTTGGGAAGAAATCGTCGAGCTGGCCAAGGCGGTCGAACAGGCCGGTGCGACGCTGATCAACACCGGCATCGGCTGGCATGAAGCGCGCATTCCGACCATCGCCACCAAGGTGCCGCGCGCCGCGTTCAGCAAGGTCACTGCCAAACTGCGAGGCTCGGTGAGCATCCCGCTGATTACCACCAACCGGATCAACACCCCGGAAGTCGCCGAGCGCATTCTCAGCGAAGGTGATGCAGACATGGTCTCGATGGCTCGTCCGTTTCTGGCCGATCCCGAGTTCGTCAACAAGGCTGCTGCGGGCCATGCCGAACGCATCAACACCTGCATCGGCTGCAATCAGGCCTGCCTCGACCACACCTTCGGCGGCAAGCTGACCAGCTGTCTGGTCAATCCGCGTGCCTGCCACGAGACCGAACTCAATTACCTGCCCACCCTGCAGGTCAGGAAAATTGCCGTAGTGGGTGCCGGTCCTGCCGGTCTGGCCGCGGCAACCGTTGCCGCACAGCGCGGGCATGAGGTGACGCTGTTCGATTCGGCCAGCGAAATCGGCGGCCAGTTCAATATCGCCAAGCGCGTGCCGGGCAAGGAGGAGTTCGCCGAAACCCTGCGTTACTTCCGCAACAAAGTGCAGGAGACGGGTGTTCAGTTACGTCTTGGCAATCGGGTAAAGGCCGCAGACTTGCTGGGCGCAGGCTTTGACGAGGTGATTCTGGCGACCGGTATCGCGCCACGCACGCCGGCCATCCCCGGCATCGATAACCCCATGGTGTTGAGCTATCTGGACGTCATATTGCAGCGCAAGCCGGTCGGGCGCCGCGTGGCAGTAATAGGCGCGGGTGGCATCGGTTTCGATGTGTCTGAATTTCTTGTGCATCAGGGCGTGGCCACCAGTCTGGATCGCGAGGCTTTCTGGAAAGAGTGGGGCATCGACACGACCTTGCAGGCTCGCGGCGGTGTCGCCGGGGTCAAGCCCGAAGCCCACGCGCCGGCACGCCAGGTGTTTCTGTTGCAGCGCAAGAGTTCCAAGGTCGGCGACGGCCTGGGCAAGACCACCGGCTGGATTCACCGCACGGGGCTCAAGAACAAACAGGTGCAAATGCTCAATGCTGTGCAGTACCTGAAAATCGATGACGCAGGGCTGCATATTCGCATTGGCGAAGATGGCGAGGAAAAGCTGCTGGCGGTGGATAACGTGGTGATCTGTGCCGGGCAGGACCCGTTACGCGAACTGTATGACGATCTGCTCAATGCCGGGCAAAGCGTGCACCTGATCGGCGGCGCGGATGTTGCCGCAGAGCTGGACGCCAAACGGGCCATCGACCAAGGCTCACGTCTGGCCGCCACCCTGTGACAGACAACGCCTGATCAAGGGTTTCGCAACGCAGCCTGCTGACCGGCGAAGACCCGGAAACGGCTTGGCTGTAAACTGCGGCGCATGATGCTCGACGCCCTTGGCTGGCAACCCACTGCTCCCCTGGAACGCTTGAACCTGCCCTGGCTGCAAAAAGCCGGGGTCGAGGTTGCGATTCTGCGCCTGGACCTCATCGACGCGCTGATCAGCGGCAACAAATGGTTCAAACTCAGCGAGCACCTGAGCCTGGCTGTCGACGCGGGTGCCGAGGGATTGATCAGCCTTGGCGGTGCGCACTCCAATCATCTGCATGCTCTGGCCGCAACAGGCAAACGCTTCGGTTTCCTGACGGTCGGCCTGTTGCGCGGTCATGCTCAGCAGACGCCGACGGTGCTCGATCTGCAGGCTTTCGGCATGCAACTGCACTGGCTGGGTTACGCCGGTTATCGCGAGCGGCATGCTGCGGGCTTCTGGTCGCCCTGGCAGGCCCGCTATCCCGGTCTTTATCCGATTGCCGAAGGCGGTGGCGGGCTTGCCGGTGCGTTGGGGTGCGGTCGGCTGCGGGTAATGCTCGACGCGCAGCTCGCGCATCTGGGCTGGGACGATTACCACGGATGGTGGTTGGCTGCAGGCACCGGCACCACGCTGGCCGGCTTGCTGTTGGCAGAGGCGGGCGCCCGTCCGGTGTACGGAGCGATGGCTGTGCCCGAGGATCACGGGGTCGCGCCAAACATTATCGCGGTGCTGAATGACGCTGCGCAGGCTCAGGCCGATGTCAAGCCGTGTTTGCCCCCCGGTTGTGTTCTGCTCGATGCCAGCCGCGGCGGTTTCGCCAGAACCGACGCGGCGCTGCTCGATTTCATTGCCGACAGCGAGGCTCAGAGCGGTGTACCTCTAGAGCCGCTGTACACCGGCAAGGCGTTGCTGGCCCTGCATGATGAGGTGCTGGCCGGTCGTTTCGCGCCCGGCACGCGCCTGGTCTTCGTTCACACCGGAGGCCTCCAGGGACGACGCGCGATGGGCCTGTAAGCCACGTGGCAGAGCCTTTGGCATGAATCCTGCGCAGTTCGATGACAAGACGTCGGCCCTGACTACGTGGATGACACTTCTGGAGAGGGGCATCCGGGTCGCTGTCTCGATAATCGATCCATTCCAGATCAAGACGCCGAGGCCCGCCATGACAACTACTACCGTAGAGCAAGTCGATCCTGCCACGCTGAAAAAAGTCATCGTTGCTGCGGCCATCGGCAACTTCGTCGAGTGGTTCGATTTTGCCGTGTATGGCTTTCTGGCGACGACGATCGCATTGCAGTTTTTCCCCACCGGCGACAGCAGTGCGGCGTTGCTGAAGACCTTTGCCGTGTTCGCCGTGGCCTTCGCATTCAGACCGCTGGGCGGGATTTTCTTCGGCATGCTGGGTGACCGGATCGGGCGCAAGAAAACCCTGGCGATGACCATCCTGCTGATGGCCGGTGCAACCACACTGATCGGCCTGTTACCGACCTATGCCGCGATCGGTGTGATGGCGCCGGTGCTGCTGACCATCATTCGCTGTGCGCAGGGTTTCTCCGCCGGCGGGGAGTATGCCGGTGCCTGCGCCTACCTCATGGAACACGCACCACGCACGCAACGTGCCTGGTATGGCAGCTTCGTTCCGGTTTCGACGTTCTCCGCGTTCGCTGCCGCGGCAGTGGTGGCCTATGCGCTGGAGTCGTTTTTGTCGACTGAAGCCATGGGTAACTGGGGCTGGCGTCTGCCGTTTCTGATTGCTGCACCGCTTGGGTTGGTCGGGCTGTATCTGCGCTGGAAGCTCGATGAGACCCCGGCGTTTCAGGCGGTGGCTCAAGAGCACGCTGTTGCTCACTCGCCACTCAAGGACACCTTGCGCCATCATGCCGCCGCGATGTGCTGTCTGGGTGCATTCGTGTCATTAACGGCGTTGTCGTTCTACATGTTCACCACCTATTTCGCGACCTACCTGCAAGTGGCCGGTGGACTGAGCAGGGCAACGGCGCTGCTGGTCTCGTTGATCGCTCTGGCCTTCGCCGCCGCCCTCTGCCCACTGGCCGGTGCCTATTCGGACCGGGTAGGGCGCCGCGCCACCATGGCAACGGCCTGCATCCTGTTAATGGTCGTGGTGTTTCCGTCATTCCTGATGGCCAGCTCCGGCTCGTTCATCGCCTCGATCATCGGCGTCATGCTGCTTGCCGTGGGCGCAGTGCTATGCGGCGTGGTAACGGCTGCACTGCTGTCCGAAACCTTCCCCACCCGTACCCGCTACACCGCCTCGGCGATCACCTACAACATGGCCTACACCCTGTTCGGCGGCACCGCGCCGCTGATGGCGACCTGGCTGATTAGCATGACCGGCAGCAACCTGTCGCCCGCGTTCTACCTCATCGCCGTGGCAGCACTGGCAATGGCCGGCGGCATGGCCCTGCCGGAAACCTCGAAAATCTCGCTGCATGATGTACCTGTTGCAGGCGAGGAGCCGGTGGTGGGGTCAATTGCCTGAAGACTAGGGCCACAATATCGCTCACATCGCTGAACGCTGTGTGACGCGGAGCGTCACGAACTGCATTACCACGCGGAACGCTCATCTTTATACTTAGGTGCTGAAGAGCCGGGAAGACGGCGCTTTCAGGCTCCTGCCCGCAGGGCATGGGAGCAGACCGGGCGACGCTTCGCTTGTTCGCGAAGGCGTCGGTTCAGACGATGTATTTTCGGTGACTGTACCGGCGCTTTCGCGAACAAGTTCGCTCCCACGGCCTTCGGCCAGAATCAAAAACAGATGTGTGTGTAACGCTGAGCGCGGAGCATCGGCACGATAGTCAGAAACAGGAAAGAACCATGCCCGGCAGAGCACTTTCCGACCCGTCAGCAAAAACGCAACAAAACGTGGCACAGTCGCCCCGAAAAATGGCACATTGGCGCGCCTCGGTACGCGTGACACATCTTGTAATCATCCGTACCGGGTGACCCGCGAACCCTTTTACGGATAAATACCATGGCGACCAGTGCTCCGCCCGCGACGGCGAAGGCCTCGACCACCCCTCAAGCCAGTCCGCTGGTGATGCGCATCATCGGCGCCGTTGCCCTCGCGCACCTGGTCAATGACCTGATTCAAGCCATCCTCCCGTCGATCTACCCCATGCTCAAGGCCAGCTACGACCTGAGCTTCACCCAGATCGGCCTGATTACCCTGACATTTCAGATCACAGCCTCGCTGCTGCAGCCCTGGGTCGGTTATTACACTGATCGCCATCCCAACCCGCTGGTACTGCCCGTCGGATCGATCTGCACGCTGATCGGCATCGTAATGATGTCGATGGTCGGCAGCTTCCCCTTGATCCTGCTGGCCGCCGCGTTGATCGGCATCGGCTCTTCGACGTTCCACCCGGAAGCCTCGCGTATCGCGCGACTGGCCTCCGGTGGTCGCTACGGGCTCGCGCAATCGACCTTTCAGGTCGGTGGCAACACAGGCACGGCGTTCGGGCCGTTGCTGGCGGCGGCGATCATCATCCCGTTCGGCCAGGGCAATGTCGCCTGGATTGGCCTGTTTGCATTGTTCTCGCTGGGGCTACTGTACGCAATCAGCCGCTGGTATCGCGCGCACCTCAACCTGTTCAAGCTCAAGGCCGGTCAGGCCGCCACTCATGGTCTGTCCAGAAAGCGCGTGATCGCCTCGTTGGCAGTGCTGGCGTTTCTGGTGTTTTCCAAGTTCTTCTACATGACCAGCCTGACCAGCTATTTCACCTTCTACCTGATCGAGAAATTTGACCTGTCGGTTGCCAGCTCGCAATTGCACCTGTTCCTGTTTCTGGGCGCCGTGGCGGCGGGGACCTTTTTCGGCGGGCCGATCGGTGACCGCATTGGCCGCAAGGCGGTGATCTGGTTCTCGATTCTTGGTGCTGCGCCGTTCACCCTGGCGCTGCCCTATGCCGATCTGTTCTGGACCAGCGTACTCAGTGTGATCATCGGCTTTGTCCTGGCCTCGGCCTTTTCCGCCATCGTGGTCTACGCCCAGGAGCTGGTGCCTGGCAACGTGGGCATGATCGCCGGGCTGTTTTTCGGCCTGATGTTCGGCTTCGGCGGCATTGGCGCTGCCTTGCTCGGCTATCTGGCTGACAGCCACGGCATCCTGTTCGTCTACACGCTGTGCTCTTACCTGCCGCTGCTCGGCATCCTCGCGATTCTTCTGCCTCGGACCAAATAATGCTGCTAGCAACGCTGATTTTCCTGTTCACCATCACGCTGGTCATCTGGCAACCCAAGGGTCTGGGCGTAGGCTGGAGCGCCGTACTCGGGGCGATCCTGGCGTTGCTGACAGGCGTCGTGCACGTCAGTGACATCGCTGTGGTGTGGGGCATCATCTGGAATGCCACGGCAACGTTCATTTCGCTGATCATCATCACGCTGCTGCTCGATGAAGCCGGTTTCTTTGCTTGGGCAGCGCTGCATGTGGCGCGCTGGGGCAAGGGCAGCGGACGCCGTCTGTTTGCCCTGTTCGTGCTGTTCGGCGCGCTGGTGTCCGCCTTGTTCGCCAACGATGGTGCCGTGCTGATCCTCACCCCGATCGTCATTGCCATGATGCTGGCGTTGCGCTTCTCGCCTGCCTCGACACTGGCGTTCGTCATGGCGGCCGGTTTCATCGCCGATACGGCCAGCCTGCCGCTGGTGGTCTCGAATCTGGTGAACATCGTGTCGGCGGATTACTTCAAGATCGGTTTCAACCGTTACGCAGCGGTCATGGTGCCGGTGAATCTGGCCAGTGTCGCCGCCACACTGGCCGTGCTGATGTGGTACTTCCGTCGGGATATTCCCGCCGAGTTCGAGCCCGAGCAACTGGACAAGCCGGAAACGGTTATCCATGACCGGGCCACGTTTCTGGCCGGTTGGGCGGTGCTGGTGATTTTGCTGGTGGGCTGTTTCGCCCTTGAGCCGCTGGGCATCCCGATCAGTGCGATCTCGTCGGTGTGCGCAGTGTTGCTGCTGGGCATCGCTGCCAAAGGGCATACGATCAAGACGCGCAAGGTGATGAAAGAAGCACCGTGGCACATCGTGGTCTTTTCGCTGGGCATGTACCTGGTGGTCTATGGCCTGCGTAACGCCGGGCTGACCGATTACCTGGCCAATCTGCTGGACTGGTTCGCGGGCTATGGCATCTGGGGCGCGGCGATGGGCACCGGCCTGATGACGGCGTTCCTGTCTTCGATCATGAACAACATGCCCACGGTACTCATCGGGCTGCTGTCCATCGACGCAAGTCATGCCAGCGGCGCCATCCAGGAAGCGATGATCTACGCCAACGTGATCGGCAGCGACCTCGGTCCGAAAATCACTCCAATCGGCAGCCTGGCCACGCTGCTCTGGCTGCACGTGCTGCAGCGCAAGGGCATCACTATCAGCTGGGGCTACTACTTCAAGGTCGGTATCGTGCTGACCGTGCCTGTACTGCTGGTCACACTGGCTGCGCTGGCATTGCGGTTGAGTTGAGCGGATGACTGGTGTCGGCCCAGGCTGTGTAAAAACTACTGCGCTTGGCAATACTGCGTTAAAAACAGGCGAAAAATGCTCATTTAGAACACCTAAACTCCGCTTTTTCGCCTGTTTTTGCCTTGTCTTGCCTTCGCTCGTGACGTTTTTACACACCCTGGGCCAGATTCGGCCACATGTCCGACACCAGAAACAGCCGCTCGGCTTCCTCCCAGTGACCCTCGGCATTCTCCCTGAGGCGCACCAATAGCTGCGCCGGGGCCAGCGGGTCGAGTTCACTCAGCCATTCGTGCAACTGCTGATCGCTCCAGGCCTGGTTGTAGAGTGCCGGCGCCAGCCAGGCATGGCGCGGCAGGGGCTGCCAGCGTCCAGGGTGGCTTTGCGCCTGAAACGACTTCCAGTCACGCTGATGCAGCCAGCGACCCTTAAGGTGCTGCGGATGAACGCCGGCGGGCGATTGGCATGAGCCTGGCCACGGATACAGCAGGTAGCCGCCCAGCCACAACCGCGCACTGAACGCCTCGACCCCCAGCGCTGCCAGCGTCGCACGGCTTTCCGGACGTGCCGACATCGGCAACTGATGCTGGCTCAGATGAGTCAGCTTGCGGTCCAGCCGATCCTGGCAGCCCGGCCCCAGCCAGTGCGCCGGATCGCGGCCATCGCCGTCCTGCGGCCCCAGGTAAAGCTTGATCGCCAGTTCGACGTGGTGCACGCCGTCACCATCACGGAGCAGCATATCCAGCTCGCCCAGGGTCTGGTTGCCAAGCCTGATCGGCAGGTTGGCGGCGATTATTTCCACCCCTGGGGCATGCTGCACGGCGAATTGCCAGAGCCGTTCGTAATAGCGGCCCAGTCTTCGTGTGCTGGCCTGCGCGAGCCAGTCTTCGAGCGGGCGGCTGTCGCGGTCAAGTTGCTGGAGAAAATCCGTCAGTTGCTGCGGGGCTTTTACCCAGTCGCTGCCCGCCAGTGGATGGCGCTGCGGCCAAGGCGCGATTTCAAGCATGGGGGGCGCGAGGATCACCCAGGCAAGGTCGCGCACTTCGGAATGCCGCAATTGGCGGGGGAGATCGATCAGGCCGGGAAATAGAGTCATGCGCCGAGGATAGCGTGAGTCGCCGCCGACAGACAGCATGTTTGGCAAGCGGCATATTCGCGCTGGTGTTTCTGCTTCAAAGACAACGTATGACGTATGACGTGCGACAGGATGTTCATCGAATAACGAAAGGTTATCGAAAACTATCAGTGGCCTTCTCTTTGTGCAAACGGTCATTCATATCCAGTATATTGTTTGCGTCAAACAATTCAGGCACTGCTCAATTATGTTCATTGGCCGGTCTGTCTCAATTGTGGTCACCTTGTGGTGAACGTCATTCAATCAGTCGGTCGACGCTTGGGCTGCTTAATTATAGGTGGTCTTCAGGCGGCGGATATTTGACTCGGCAAGTCGGATGCCTGGAGTTTTCTATGAACGGTGACATGCAGACCCGTATAAAACAACTGCTCTCACCCGCCATTGCGCGCGTGCAATGTATTGCCATCGTTTGTTGGCTGGTTGTTCTTTCGGTCACGCCGTATCTGCAATTCGGTCTGCCGGAAATACTGCTGACCCTTGGCCTGCTGGGGGCGTGCGCCTGGCAATATCGCGCAGTCGACTTCAGAGTCTGGCGCTGCGTGGGCATGGCATTCGTGATCATTGTGGCACTGTGCTTTTCAAGGGCTGGGCATTTGCGCACCGGCACGGACATCAACTGGTCACTCTCGGTCGCCGTGATGATTATCCTGTGTTCGACATTGTTAGTGGTGTATACCCGGGATTATCTGGTGGTGGCGATACTCGCCTGGTGTATTCTCTCTCCCGCTCAGGGGGTCGATACCGACAGTGTCGCGGCTGTGTTCATGACGCTGTTCTTTATCACGTCGGTCAGTCTGGGCAGTGTGATGAATCATACTTACACGCGCACACTTCGTACGGTATTGAGTCTGGAACATCAGTTTCGCGAACTGTCGCTGACCGATGACCTGACCGCTATATTGAATCGCCGGGCATTGATGCAGGCACTGGACAATCATGTGCTGAATAACTCGGCCGGTTATTTTCTGATGCTCGACATTGAT
Source organism: Pseudomonas sp. PvP028 (assembly GCF_017832255.1). Lineage (NCBI taxonomy): Bacteria > Pseudomonadati > Pseudomonadota > Gammaproteobacteria > Pseudomonadales > Pseudomonadaceae > Pseudomonas > Pseudomonas sp. PvP028. Next base: position 5,482,447 of record NZ_JAFIBL010000001.1, on the reverse strand, counting down.
GACTTCAAAACGATCAATGATCAATTCGGTCACGACGCCGGTGATCAGGCACTTCGTGTTATGGCAGGCTGCCTGCAAAAGACCGTAGGCAGTCTCGCCTTCGGACGCATGGGCGGAGAGGAGTTCGGCGTGATCCTGCCAATGTGCAGTGAAGATGACGCTCGGGATTATGTGCTGAACCTGTTGGAGTGCATCAGAAAATCCCTCGCTGTCAGCCCGTTGACCTGCAGTGCCGGGCTGGCCGACATCCCTGCGGCAGCGGACAGCTCGGAAGTGCTCAAGACCGCCGATATCAATCTGTATCAGGCCAAGCGGGGCGGCAAGGACCGGGCATTCTGGCGAGGTGCGCAGATAGGCGGCCATCAGGCGGGCGGCATCAGTGTGGAATGCGATAAAACCCGCGTCCTGACACGGTAGGCGGGCATCGGACTTTATCGCGCTGCCCGTACCTTGTTGCAAGGTCCGCGAAACCCTTTTTAAACCCCGGTTTGCTGCGATCAGGCCCTTTCGCCCATAATCACGTTTTAAAGTCGTCTCGAACCCGCAGCAGGAGCCTCATGGAGCAATTTCGCAATATCGGCATCATCGGTCGCCTGGGCAGTGTTCAGGTGCTCGAGACCGTTCGCCGACTCAAGAGATTCCTGCTGGACCGCCACCTGCACGTCATTCTCGAAGAGACGATCGCCGAGGTCCTGCCCGGTCATGGCCTGCAGACCTCATCGCGCAAGATGCTCGGCGAGGTCTGCGACATGGTCATTGTGGTCGGCGGCGACGGCAGCCTGCTGGGCGCGGCGCGGGCACTGGCCCGGCATAACGTTCCGGTGCTGGGCATCAACCGTGGCAGCCTGGGCTTTCTGACCGACATCCGTCCCGACGAGCTGGAGGTCAAATGTGCCGAAGTGCTCGACGGGCATTACCTGGTCGAAAACCGTTTCCTGCTCCAGGCCGAAGTGCGTCGCCATGGCGAGGCCATCGGTCAGGGCGATGCGCTCAACGACGTGGTGCTGCACCCCGGCAAGTCCACGCGCATGATCGAATTCGAGATCTACATCGACGGTCAGTTCGTGTGCAGTCAGAAGGCTGACGGCCTGATCGTCGCCACCCCGACCGGATCGACAGCCTACGCGTTGTCGGCAGGCGGGCCGATCATGCACCCCAAGCTCGACGCCATCGTCATCGTGCCGATGTACCCGCATACCCTGTCCGGGCGGCCGATCGTGGTCGACGGCAACAGCGAGCTGAAAATCGTGGTGTCCAAGGACATGACCATTTACCCGCAAGTGTCGTGCGACGGTCAGAATCACTTCACCTGTGCGCCAGGTGACACCATTACGGTCAGCAAGAAACCGCAGAAACTGCGTCTGATCCATCCGTTGGATCACAACTATTACGAGGTCTGCCGCACCAAGCTCGGCTGGGGCAGCAAGCTCGGCGGCGGGGGCGATTAATGCTCGATCCGGCGCGTGGCTATGATCTGATCGGTGACGTGCACGGGTGTGCCCATACCCTCGAGCACTTGCTGGAGCTTCTCGGTTACCGTCTGCAGGCTGGCGTGTGGCGTCATCCCGAGCGTATCGTTATTTTCCTCGGCGACATCATCGACCGCGGCCCGCGTATTCGCGAATCGCTGCACATCGTGCGCGACATGGTTCAGGCTGGTCAGGCGTTGTGCATCATGGGCAACCATGAGTTCAACGCGCTGGGCTGGGTGACACCGGCCCTGTCCGAAAGCGGTCACCAGTTCGTGCGCGAGCACACCCCGCGTCACGCGCGGCTGATCGGCGAAACCCTGGCACAGTTCGAGCCGTATCCGGATGAGTGGAGCGAGTTCGTCAACTGGTTCTACGAGCTACCGCTGTACCTCGATGCCGGTCGCTTCAGGGTCGTGCATGCCTGCTGGGATGCGACGCTGATCGATCCGCTGCGTGGCCTGCATGGCACTGGGTGTATCGACCAGCATTTCGTCCAGGCGTCGGCAGTGCCCGGCAGCTTCGCCAGTAATGTCTTCAACCGTCTGCTGCGTGGCACCGACATGCGCCTGCCGCATGGCCTGACCCTGACTGGCGGTGATGGACTGACCCGCGAATTCTTCCGCACCAAGTTCTGGGAGGATGATCCGCAGACCTATGGCGACGTGGTCTTTCAGCCGGACGCCTTGCCCGAAGGGGTCGCCAAGACGCCATTGTCCACGTCGGAAAAGAACGCGTTGCTGCGGTATGGCATCAATGAGCCGCTGCTGTTTGTCGGTCATTACTGGCGCAGCGGCATCCCTGCGCCTATCCGGCCTAACCTGGCCTGTCTGGATTACAGCGCCGTGCTCTACGGCAAACTGGTCGCCTATCGGCTGGACCAGGAAACACAAATCGATCCGGACAAATTCGTCTGGGTCGACGTGCAGCGTCCCGAGGTTTGAGAATGAGTCCTGTAGCTGTCCTGCGTTTGCCGCTGACCACCGACCTGAGCGGTTTTGTCAGGCTGTTGCTGCGCTTGCAGATCCCTCACCGGGTCAGTGAAGAGGCTGGCGAGCAAGTCCTGTGGGTGCCGGACGCGCCGCGACTGGTCGAAGAAGTACGCGAGTTGTACACGCGCTTCCCCGAAGGTGACGAGCACGTGCAACTGACGCAAGACACCGGAAGCGCCACCTACAAGCCGCCCGGCCTGATCGAGCAGTTACGCAGCAGTCCGGTGACGGCGCTGGTGTTGCTGGTCACCTTGCTGGTCGCCGGCCTGACGCTGCTGGGCGATAACCTCGAAGCCGTCCGCTGGCTGACCTTTCAGGATTTCCGCATCAATGGCGAGTACGCAACGTTTCTGCCGTTGTCCGAAAGCCTCGCGTCCGGACAGTGGTGGCGGATCATTTCGCCCATGCTGATCCACTTCGGCATCCTGCACCTGGCCATGAACGGCATGTGGTTCTGGGAGCTGGGGCGGCGGATTGAAATTCGTCAGGGTAGCCTGTCGCTGCTGTTGCTGACCTTGCTGTTTTCGTCGGTTTCAAATTACGTGCAATACCTGTTCAGCGGCCCAAGCCTGTTTGGCGGACTGTCCGGCGTGTTGTATGGCTTGCTCGGGCATTGCTGGATTTTCCAGATGCTGGCGCCCAACCCGGTCTATCGCCTGCCGCGCGGCGTGTTGATCATGATGCTGGTCTGGCTGGCGCTGTGCCTGTCCGGGCTGGTGAGCATGCTCGGTTTCGGCGAAATCGCCAACGGTGCGCATGTCGGCGGGCTGATCATCGGTTGTGTCACCGGGCTGCTGGGTGGTGCGATTGCGCGCCGCAAGGCCTAGAATTACCCGCTATTTTCTGGAGTGCGCCATGTCGTCTTTTATAGAAATGATCGAAAACATCACCCCGGATATCTACGAGAGCCTGAAACTGGCTGTGGAAATCGGCAAATGGTCCGACGGTCGCAAGCTCACTCAGGAGCAGCGTGAGCTGTCGCTGCAGGCGCTGATCGCCTGGGAAGTGCAGAACCTGCCGGAAGACCAGCGTACTGGCTACATGGGGCCGCAGGAATGCGCCTCTAAATCGGCCCCAGTGCCCAATATCCTGTTCAAATCGGATGCTATTCATTGATCGAAATTGGTCGCGGAGCAGTCAACAAAATGTCGGCGCGTCAGGATGACACGTCGTGTGTGCAATACGCTTTTCGCCTCGGTGAGACCGAGATCGCGGTCAACCCGCTGATCGGCAAGACGCTGCGTCTGGAGTTTCTCGGCGCCATTCATTGCAGTCATTGCGGGCGCAAGACCAAGTCCAGCTACAGCCAGGGTTACTGCTACCCGTGCATGCTCAAGCTGGCGCAGTGCGACCTGTGCATCATGAGCCCGGAGAAATGCCATCACGATCAGGGTACCTGCCGTGATCCGGCGTGGGGCGAGCAGTTCTGCATGACCGATCACATCGTTTACCTGGCCAATTCCTCAGGCGTGAAGGTCGGTATTACCCGCTCAACGCAATTGCCGACCCGCTGGCTTGACCAGGGCGCAAGCCAGGCCCTGCCGATCCTGCGCGTGGCAACCCGTCAGCAGTCCGGCTTCGTCGAAGACCTGCTGCGCAGCCAGGTGGCCGATCGTACCAACTGGCGTGCCTTGCTCAAGGGTGACGCTCAGCCTGTCGACCTCAAGGCCATTCGCCAGGCGCTGTTCGACAGTTGCGGCGCAGGGCTGCAGGGATTGCAAGAACGATTCGGGCTGCAGGCCATCCAATTGCTACATGACGCCGAGCCTGTCGAGTTTCGTTACCCGGTCGAGGCGTATCCGACCAAGATTGTCAGCTTCAATCTGGACAAGAACCCGATTGCCGAAGGCACGCTGCTGGGGATCAAGGGCCAATACCTGATTTTCGACACGGGCGTGATCAATATCCGCAAGTACACGGCCTATCAGCTGGCCGTGCATCAGTAGAAGGATTCCAGCATGCGCACCGAACAACCGAAAATGATCTACCTGAAGGATTACCAGGCTCCCGAGTACCTCATTGATGAGACGAACCTGACATTCGAACTGTTCGACGACCACTCGCTGGTCCACGCGCAGCTGGTCATGCGCCGCAACCCTGAGCGTGGCGCAGGCCTGCCAGCGCTGGTGCTCGACGGCCAGAATCTGGAACTGGTCTCTGTCAAGCTGAGCGATGTCGAGCTGAGCGCTGCGGATTATCAACTGACCGACGACCACCTGACCCTGCACCCAAAGGCTGACACCTTTACGGTCGACAGCACCGTGCGCATCCATCCGGAATCCAACACCGCGCTGGAAGGGCTGTACAAATCCAGTGGCATGTTCTGCACACAGTGCGAGGCCGAAGGCTTCCGCAAGATCACCTATTACCTTGACCGTCCTGACGTGATGAGCAAGTTCACCACCACCGTCAGCGCTGACAAGCAGGGTTTCCCGATCCTGCTGTCCAACGGCAACCCGGTGGCTAGCGGCGAAGAAGAGGGTGGCCGGCACTGGGCGACCTGGGAAGACCCGTTCATGAAGCCGGCTTACCTGTTTGCACTGGTGGCCGGTGATCTGTGGTGTATCGAAGACACGTTCACCACCATGAATGAGCGGAACGTGACCCTGCGTATCTACGTCGAACCGGAAAACGTCGACAAGTGCCAGCACGCCATGACCAGTCTGAAAAAGTCCATGCGCTGGGACGAAGAGACCTACGGTCGCGAGTACGACCTGGACATCTTCATGATTGTCGCGGTCAACGACTTCAACATGGGCGCGATGGAAAACAAGGGCCTCAATATCTTCAACTCCAGTGCCGTGCTGGCGCGTGCCGAGACGGCGACCGACGCGGCACACCAGCGTGTCGAAGCGATCGTCGCCCACGAATACTTCCATAACTGGTCGGGCAACCGCGTGACCTGCCGTGACTGGTTCCAGCTGTCGCTCAAGGAAGGCTTCACGGTGTACCGCGACGCCGGTTTCTCGGCCGACATGAACTCGGCCACGGTCAAGCGTATTCAGGACGTTGCCTACCTGCGTACCCACCAGTTCGCCGAAGACGCAGGCCCGATGGCGCACGCCGTGCGCCCGGACAGCTTCATCGAAATCTCCAACTTCTACACCCTGACCGTGTACGAAAAAGGCTCGGAAGTGGTCGGCATGCTTCACACCCTGCTGGGCGCTGAAGGCTTCCGCAAGGGCAGCGATCTGTATTTCGAGCGCCACGACGGCCAGGCCGTGACCTGCGACGACTTCATCAAGGCCATGGAAGACGCCAATGGCGTCGATCTGACCCAGTTCAAGCGCTGGTACAGTCAAGCGGGCACGCCGCGTCTGGCGGTCAGCGAGTCGTACGACGCTGCGGCCAAGACCTACAGTCTGACCTTCCGCCAGAGCTGCCCGACCACACCGGGCCAGCCTGGCGACCAGAAGCAACCCTTCGTGATCCCCGTCGAACTGGGGCTGCTGGATAGCAAGGGTAGCGAGATTGCCCTGCGTCTGGGGAACGAAACGGCGGCGACCGGCACCACGCGGGTATTGTCGGTTATCGACGCCGAGCAGACCTTCACCTTCGTCGATGTCGCCGAAAAGCCGCTGCCTTCGCTGCTGCGCGGTTTCTCTGCGCCGGTCAAGCTGAGCTTCCCGTATGACCGCGACCAGTTGATGTTCCTGATGCAGCACGACAGCGATGGTTTCAATCGCTGGGATGCCGGTCAGCAGTTGTCGGTTCAGGTATTGCAGGAACTGATCGGCCAGCATCAGCAAGGTCAGCCATTGGTCATGGACCAGCGTCTGATCACTGCACTGGGCAGCGTGCTGGCGGACGACGGTCTTGATCAGGCGATGGTCGCGGAAATGCTTTCGTTGCCGGGCGAAGCTTATCTGGCCGAAATCAGCGAAGTGGCCGATGTCGATGCCATTCACGCCGCTCGCGATTTTGCCCGTCAGCAGTTGGCAGAGGGGTTGTTCGATGGGCTGCTGGCGCGCTATCAGGCCAACCGTGAAGTGTCGAAGGTCACGCCTTATGTTGCCGAAGCCGCTCACTTTGCCCGTCGCGCGCTGCAGAACATCGCGCTGTCGTACCTGATGCTCAGCGGCAAGCCGGAGGTACTGGCGGCCACTATCGACCAGTTCGACACCAGCGACAACATGACCGAGCGCCTTGCTGCGCTGGCCGTGCTGGTGAATTCGCCGTTCACTGCCGAGCGTGACAAGGCGCTCGCCGTGTTTGCCGAGAACTTCAAGAGCAATGCACTGGTCATGGATCAGTGGTTCAGCGTCCAGGCCGCGAGCACTCTGCCGGGCGGCCTGCAGCGTGTGCAGGAATTGATGAAACACCCGGCCTTCAGCATCAGGAACCCGAACAAGGTGCGTGCCTTGATCGGTGCCTTCGCCGGGCAGAACCTGGTCAACTTCCACGCGGCCGATGGCTCCGGCTATCGCTTCCTGGCGGACCTGGTCATCGAGCTGAACGCGCTGAATCCGCAGATCGCTTCTCGTCAATTGGCACCACTGACCCGCTGGCGCAAATATGACAGCGCCCGTCAGGCGTTGATGAAAGCCGAGCTGGAACGCATCCTCGCCTCCGGCAAACTGTCTGCGGACGTGTATGAAGTGGTGAGCAAAAGCCTGGCGGAATGAGGGTTGTCCAGTGCCTGACAGGCACTTGTGAGAAAGGCGCTGTCCGCTGCTGCGGACAGCGCCTTTTTTTATGCGGATGTCCCGTCGCCGTGCGGGTTCTGACTATCGTGCCAATGCTCCGCGTTGGCATGCATTGGGTGACGCTCTGCGTCACGAAATGCGCTGCCACGCGGAGTGCTAATCGTTATACACAAATCCGCTTTTGATTCTGGCCGTAGGCCGTAGGAGCGAACTTGTTCGCGAAAGAGCAGGTGTTCTCCGAAAATGCATTGTCTGAGCTACCGTCTTCGCGAACAAGTTCGCTCCTACGCCCTTCGGACAGAAGCAAGATGACGATATCCTCTCCCGCAAAAATCTCACATGTGATGTGTATCTATCCTTGAATGCATCTGCTACGTTGCTCACCTGATCCAAGGCCAGCAACAGAGGGAAGCGCCAATGCCTCGTAAAACCCAGGGCGATAACGCAGCGGTCCCGGCCAAGGTTTCCAAGAGTTCCACCGATTACATGCGTGAAATGCGCCTGCGGCTCAAGGAGGCGGGGCTGGTGAAGCGCGAATTCTGGATCCGGCCCGAAAATGTCGATGCCCTGCGGGGTATCGAAAAAGCCTTAAGACAGCCCTTTTTGGGCGACAGAATAAAACTGGAGGACTTCATGACCGAGAATACCCACTGGACCATCAGCTCCCTGCAGAAGGCACTCAGCGAACTGGAACTGGTGACGAACGGCAAGATCGAGCTCGACGTGACCGAGGGCGATGCCTCGGGGATCAGGCTGACCATGGCCGACTACGGCGACCTGCCGATCTACATCGCCGTGGAAGGCGAGCAGATTCTCGCCGATGCGACGTTGATCGAAGTGAACAAGGTCAAGAACGTACAAGCATTCAACGACGTTGTGCTGCGCAGCCGCGACCTGTTTCCGCTGTCGTCGGTCGGCATCGAAAAGCTGGGCGGCGGTCAGGAAGTCTACTGCCTGTTCGGCGCATTGAGCGCGGCATCGTCGCTCACGGTCGTGGTGCAGGAAATCCTCACCCTCGCGGACAACGTGATCCGTGCGGCCGATGCTTTTGAAGATCATTTCATCTACTGAACAGCGCTGTCAGGCGGAGAACATTCATGACTACAAGTATCTGGAAAAAACTGGTGACCGCTGTTCGTGGCGGCGCTTCCGAAGTGGGCGAGTCGATTGCCGACGCCAATGCCATCCGCATTCTGGACCAGGAAATCCGTGACGCCGAGAACGCGCTGGTCAAGGCCCGCGACGGACTGATCACTATCAAGGCCAAGCACAAACTCTCGGCACAGCGTCTTGAAGAGCACGCCACCAGCATTGCCAACTGGGAAGGTCGCGCCATGCAGGCCCTGAACAAGGGCGAAGAAGAGCTGGCCGTAGAATGCGCGAACAAGATCGCCGAAATCGAAGCACTGCGTGATCAGGAGCAGGAACTGGCCGATCAGTTCAGCAAGCAGGTCAACCTGTTGCAGGATCAGGTGATCAAGGCCGAGTCGCGAATCAAGAGCCTCAAGCAACAGGTCGAGATGGCCAAGGCCCGTGAAACCGTGCAAAAGGCCCGTGTTGCTACGGCCACTGCAACCGGTGGTGCCAGCGGCGCCGTGGAAACCGCAGTCGGCTCGCTGGCACGCCTCAAGCAGCGCCAGGATGAACAGGACGCCAAGCTTGAAGCAGCTGAAGAAATAGCCAGCCAGTCCAGCGGCAGCGATCTGGAGCGTCGTCTGCAGGATGCCGGAATCGGTGCCAAAAGCGGCGGTGCGCAGGATGTATTGGCGCGCCTGAAAGCCAAAAGTCAGACGCCGGCTCAGTAAGCGCTGCAATAAGGCAGGCGAGGGTGGTGCATGGCGTTTTCCCGACGACTAAAGGTCATCCTCGTCCTGTCGGCCGTGTTGATTGCGGTACAGGCAATCAACTCGATCACCGGCAATAGTCTGGTCCATTTCGGTATCATGCCGCGCAGCCTCATCGGGTTGCGCGGCATTGTGTTTGCCCCCTTCCTGCACGGGTCGATTCAGCACTTGCTCAGCAATCTGTTGCCGTTCATTGTGCTGAGCTGGCTGGTGGCGACCGAGGGTGTCAGGCGTTATGCATGGGTCGCCGGGCTGGTCTGCCTGCTAGGCGGGCTGCTGGTCTGGAGCTTCGGTCGCAGCAATGTCCACGTCGGCGCAAGCGGTCTGATTTTTGGTTTGTGGGCTTATCTGCTGGCGCGGGCGTGGTATCAGCGCAGTATCGCCAGCGTGCTGATTGCGCTGCTGGTACTGGCCGCTTACAGCGGGCTGGTGTTCGGCTTCGTTCCGGTGGCCGGCGTGTCGTTCGAGTCACATATCGCTGGTGCATTTGCGGGCGTTTGTGTGGCCTGGCTGATGCATTCCAGGGCATTGCTGGCGCAGAAGTGAGTCAGTCTCACGCGCGCAGGCAGTGCGCCTGTTGCGCTTGAAGAGCGTTATATATCGTCACCTGTCGACTGCAAGGAAATGGATTATGAGTTGGTTCAAACGGGCTATGGGCCTGGAAGCCCCCAAGGCATCAGGCCGTGACAGCACACAACCGGTCAGCACGGTGAGTCCGCTGGGGCTGGCGTCCGGACGCATGCTGTGCCTGGACAGTTCACTGAAGCTGTTGCTCGATGGTCACTCGGAAGTGGTCGTCCCGGGCGATGAAAAGGTCTGGTCCGTAGGGCATATCGATCTCGGCCAGTCCATGGCGCTGCATCGTTTCTACCTCGATAACGAGGACTACTTTCTGCAAGTGGTCAGCGACGGCCCCAATCCGGAAGACGTGCAGGACATCATCCTGTTCGGCTACTACAGTGCCGAGCCGATCACCAGCAAGGATGAATTGCTGCGCCTGACCGGCCCGTCGTCGAAGATCGGCCTGCCGACCTACGAGCACGATGGCGAGGTCTTCGAGCGGCAATGGGGGACTTCACCCGGCCAGACCGAACTGACGCCACTCGATGAAGACATCGTCAGTCCTGACGCGACTTATCGCGTCAAGCACCTGAGCATGCTGTACGCCCGCGAGACGGGACTGATTAACCGCCGTGAGTTTCTGCTGTTTTCCGTAGAGGAAGACGAGGAGGGCAGCATCACGCTCACCACGGCAGTCGGCATCACGCTGCAATCCACTGATATCAACGTTCTTTGACAAGGAAATCCTCATGATCGACGCGCTACGTATGTCGCTCAATGCCACTGCTGTGTTCGGCTTCGTCCTGTACATCCTGGTGGCGGCGATTCTGTTCGCGCTGTTCCAGTTCATCTACAGCCGGATCACGCCACACAAGGAATTTGCGCTGATTCGCGAGAACAACAGTGCCGCTGCGCTGGCCTTGGGTGGTTCGCTGATCGGTTTCGCGCTGCCGGCCAGTAACATCATCAGCTACAGCATCAGCATCCTGGATGTGGTCGTCTGGGCAGTGATTGCCGCCGTTGTGCAACTGCTGGCGTTCGGCGTTACCAGCCTGGTGCTCAAAGGCCTGTCGACGCGTATCGCCAAGGGCGAAATGGCGGCAGCCATCTATTCGGCCAGCGTCGCGATCAGCGTCGGTCTTCTCAACGCCGCCTGCATGACCCCGTCGGTCTGACGGCAGCCTTGAACAAGGAGACTCACGATGAGACGTAGTTCAGTAAAACTGGTACTCGCCGGTGCGCTGCCGCTGGCCCTTGCCGGGTGCGGTCCGTCCGAGCAAAAGGACACCGTCAACGCCAAGGCCAACTTCAGTTCGGTGCAGGAATGCGCCGATGCCAAGGTGCCGGTGAATATCTGTTCGGATGCCTACATGCAGGCGCTGTCCGATCATCGCCGCATTGCGCCGACCTATGACGACAAGGCCTCCTGCGACGCGGACTTCGTACCGGATTATTGCCAGGTCACCTCTGACGGCAAGTACATGCCCAAGCTCGGCGGCTTCGAACTGGGCTTTTCCGGGCAAGTGCCGAAAGAGGCGCTGGACCGGGCCAATCAGGAAGTCAACCAGTCTGCTTCGGCAGGCATGAGTGGCACCACCGGGCTGATGGCCGGCTTGCTGATCGGCAATCTGCTCAGCAACGGTTTCGGCAATAACCGCTATTACTCGCAGCCCATCTATCAGACGCGCGATGACCGTGGCGGCTATTACAGCTCCTCTCTGCCCAGCCAGATCGATCGCGGCAAGACCTTCGGGCGCTCGACTCAGGCGCAATCCAGCCCGGATCGCAGCTACGGCAGGAGCACCCTGGGGCGCAACCTGGGCAGCTCGGGTTCCGGCTCGTCCTCGGTGTCATCGACTATCTCGCGCGGCGGCTTCGGCAGCCAGGCTTCGGCACGCAGTGGCTGGGGCGGCAAGAGCAGCAGTGGCAGCGGCAGTTTCGGAGGCTGACGGTTCGCGGCATGAAAAAGATCAGCATCGAGGAACGTCCGGACTGGCGCACCACCGCCGAACGTGAAGGGTTCAACTTTCACACCATCGACGGCGAGCGTTACTGGGACGAGCGCGGGTATTACCTGTTCAGCGAACAGCAGATTACCCGCGATCTTGAAGCGCCCACCCAGGAGCTTCACCAGATGTGCATGGACGCCGTGGCGCGAGTGGTGGACAGCGAAGCGCTGCTCCATCAACTGGCGATTCCGGAAGCGTTCTTCGACCTGATCCAGACCTCGTGGAAGGAGGGACATCCGCATCTGTACGGGCGCTTCGATTTTGCCTACGACGGTACGGGCCCGGCAAAGATGTACGAAATCAATGCCGATACGCCGACCAGTCTGATGGAAGCGGGGGCGGTGCAGCTGCTCTGGCTGGAAGAGCAGATGGCACGCGGCGTGTTGCCTGCGCATGCCACCCAGTTCAACTCGATTGCCGAGGACCTGGTTCGGGCCTTTGCCGAGTTTCCCGGCACGACTCCCTTCTACTTTTCGGCGATGTCCGGTTCCATCGAAGACCGGGGCACCACCGATTTCCTGCGGCGTATGGCAGCACACGTCGGCATTGATGCGAGGCATATCGATATCGAAGACATCGGGCTCGGCGCTGACGGGCGTTTTGTCGATCTGGACGGGCGCTGGATCGAGCGCTTGTTCAAGCTGCATGCGTGGGAGCACATCTTTCACGAGGAGTTCGGCCAGCACGTGTCAGCCGCTGGCACCCAGTTCGTCGAACCCGCGTGGAAGGCGATTCTCAGCAATAAGGGGATTCTGCCGTTGTTGTGGCAGTTCAACGAAGGCCATCCGAACCTGCTGCCTGCGCACGTCGACCAGGACCCGAACAAAGCGGTCCCCAAAGGCTGGGTACGCAAACCGTACTTTTCCCGTGAGGGCGCCAACATTGAAATGCGCACGCCCGGCGATCAGGTCATCTCGGTCGATGGGCCGTACACTGATGCGCCCTACATTCTGCAGGCCTACTCGCCGCTTCCGCGATTCGGCGACAGCTACACGCTGATCGGCTCCTGGGTCATCGGCGATCTTGCGTCAGGGATCGGTATTCGTGAAGACGACAGCCTGATCACCAAGGACACCAGTCGCTTTCTGCCACACGTTGTCATCGACTGAGCCTTGCCTGTCGTCACCCGGTGTTACTGGCTTCGAGCACGTAACACTCTTGTTGTTACCCTCTGTTCATATACCCGCCAATAAGTCGCCGTAATGAGTTGCCTTGTGAGTGCGGTGTCTGACAATCAAACAGACGCTGTCGTTGTTTTTAATTCTGGTCATAACGCGGGTGCGCGATAGTTCAGATCTGTACCTTATATAAGTAGTGATCTGTTCTTTATCGCGTATTGGCATTCGCGTTGCATTACTGTGGGCTATTACGGGTGCCTGTTTTGTTGGTGTTTAACAGCGTGTTGTCCATTCTTCTTGTTCTGTGAAGTTTCCTACAGACGTATACCCGATAGATAACCTGTTCGCGGTAAGAATACGTGGGCAATTCAGTTCGCCTGTTCAACATACGGTTATTGGCCGAGCGTCAATAACCGTCTCGCCCTCATAACCTGCCGTTTACACGGAACCAATCCCGGCCTGGACGCCATACATGCGTCCCGACGTGGCCATGCAAGGAGAGCCCACATGCTCATGAAACAACGGCTGGGCAGCGCGCTGGCGCTGCTGTTCACGATCAACACCTGCCAGGCAGTCGATACCACGTTACTCGGGAGTCGTTTGACCCCGCTGGGAGGCGAGATGGCAGGTAATGCCACGGGGACCATTCCGCCCTGGACGGGCGGAATCACCCGACCGCCGTCCGGATACAAGGGGTCGGGCACTCGGCATGTCGACCCGTATGCGGCTGACAAGCCCCTGTTCACCATCACTCACGCCAATATGCAGCACTACCGCACGCGCCTGACGCCAGGGCAGGTGGCGATGTTCGAAACCTACCCCGACAGCTACCGGATGCCGGTATACCCCACGCGACGTTCCGGATCGGCACCGCAATGGGTGTACGACAACACCCGCCGCAATGCGCAGAAAGCCCGATTGATCGGCGGCGGCAATGGTTTTGTCGACGCCTACGGTGGCATTCCATTTCCCCTTCCGGAAAAGGGCATTCAGGCCGTGTGGAATCACATTGTCCGGTATCGCGGCCATTATGCGGTGCGGCGCACTTCGGAAGTCGCTATAAAGCGCGACGGCAGTTTCAAACTGAACACTTCGCGTCAGGAAGTGCTGTTTCGCTTCTACGATCCTGCGGGCAGCTTTGCCAGTCTGGATAATGTGCTGTTCTATTACCTGTCGTTTATCCAGTGCCCGACGCGCATGGCCGGTTCTGCCGTGCTGGTCCATGAAACACTGGACCAGATTCAGGAGCCGCGGCAGGCGTGGGCCTACAGTGTGCGGCAACGTCGGGTACGCCGCGCGCCGAGTCTGGCTTACGATATGCCTATTCCGGCCTCTGAAGGCTTGCGCACGGCCGACGATACCGACATGTTCAATGGCTCGCCGGATCGGTACGACTGGACCTTAGTGGGCAAACGCGAGATTTATATTCCCTACAACAACTACCGGATTTCCAGCCCCGACATTACCTATCGGCAATTATTGCAGGTGGGTCATCTCAACCCGGCCTACACGCGCCATGAGTTACATCGTGTGTGGGTGGTGGAGGGCACACTCAAACCGACCGCGCGTCATGTCTATTCAAGACGCACGCTGTACCTGGACGAGGACAGTTGGCAGGCCGCAATCGTCGATCAGTACGATGCCCGAGGGCAGTTGTGGCGCGTTTCTATGGCGTACCTGAAAAACTATTACGAACTGCCGACGACCTGGTCCGCTCTGGACGTTTTCCATGACCTGCAGGCGCGGCGTTATCACGTACAGAACCTCGACAATCAGGAGCCTGGCACCAGTGACTTCTCTCAGCCGGTACCCAGCGTGAACGCCTTCAAACCAGCGGCCTTGCGGCGCAGGAGCATTCGCTGACCGGCGCCTGGTCAATCCGCCCGATCAACCGTCGTTATGTTTCATCAATCACATCCCGCGCGCTTAACAAAAGATAACGACATGTCGATTGTCAGGCATTTGCAAAGCTGCCTAGGATGGCCGAGCTTCCAGACAGGTAGCGCCATAGCGCTGCGGGCGTTGGCATCGATATGAGTTGTCCGGCACCCGCACCCGATAACAGCCACCTGATAATAATAAGAGCGGAAAAGTCCATGCGTGAGTCTTTCCATCGTCGCACCTGGTTATGCGCGGGCATGTCCCTGGCTGTCGTTGCGTCATCCCTGTTTGCGCTGCCAGCCATGGCTGGCTCCGAGGCGGTACCCATGGCCACCGCTGCCGACACGTCTGTTTATGCCATCGAGTCGGCCAAAGCCTCTCGCACGTTATTACTGGACGTCGCCCATGCGGGTGCGCGGCTGGTCGTGGTGGGTGACCATGGGCATATTCTGCTTTCCGATGATCAGGGCAACACCTGGAGTCAGGCCCGCGTGCCTACCCGGCAGTTGTTGACGGCTGTGTTTTTTGTGGATGAACAGCACGGTTGGGCGGTCGGTCACGACGCGCAGGTACTGGCCAGCAGCGATGGCGGCAAGAGCTGGAACAAGCAGTTCGAGGACTTGAAGCGCGAGGCTCCGCTGCTGGATGTCTGGTTCAAGGACCTCGACAACGGCTTGGCCATCGGTGCCTACGGCCTGCTGCTGAGCACGGCCGATGGCGGGCTGCACTGGGAAGACGTCAGCGACCGGTTGGACAACGAGGACCAATACCACCTGAACGGCATCACTCAAGTCAAAGACGCCGGCCTGTTCATTGTCGGCGAAGCGGGCAGCATGTTTCGCTCCCGCGACGAGGGACAGACCTGGGAGAAAATCGCCGGCCCGTATCAAGGCTCGTTATTCGGCGTGATCGGCACGGCTCAGCCGTCCACGCTGCTGGCCTATGGTCTGCGCGGCAATTTGTTTCGCTCCAGCGATTTTGGTGACAGCTGGCAGCCCATCGAACTTAAGGGCGCGCGCGGGCCGCTCGAGTTCGGTCTGGCCAGCGCCACGCTGCTGGCCGATGACTCGCTGGTGCTGGTCGGCAATGGCGGCAGTGTCATGCGCAGCACCGATGACGGGGAAACATTCGCGGTCTTCAATCGACCTGATCGCATCTCGTTGGCCGGGGTCACCGGCAACCCTCAGGGCAATCTGATTCTGGTCGGGCAGGGCGGCGTTCGCCTCACCTCGCCGACGGGCGCCGATACGACCCAACAATAAGACCTTTCAGGGCGGGGATATTCAGGCATGAGCACGCACCAGCACGCGCAAGATTCGGATGAAAAGGCAACCTTCCTTGAACGCCTGATTTTCAACCATCGCCCGGCAGTCATCATCCTCTGCCTGCTGGCCAGCCTCTTTCTGTTCTGGCAGGCCACGCAGGTGCGGCCTTCCACCAGTTTCGAGAAGATGATCCCGCTGTCTCATCCGTTCATTCAGAACATGATGGAACACCGCAACGATCTGGCGAATCTGGGTAACACCGTTCGTATCTCGGTGGAGGCCAAGGACGGCGACATCTTCTCCAGACAGTACATGGAGACGCTGCGTCAGATCAGCGACGAGGTGTTCTATATTCCCGGCGTCGACCGGTCTGGCCTGAAATCGCTGTGGAGCCCGAGCGTACGCTGGACCGAAGTGACGGAGGAGGGCTTTGCCGGAGGCGAAGTGATTCCGCAGAGTTACAACGGTTCGGAGGAGAGTCTGGATCTGTTGCGCAACAACATACTCAAGTCCGGACAGGTCGGACGGTTGGTGGCCAACGATTTCAAATCCAGCATCATTGATGTGCCGTTGCAGGAGTCCTACCCCGACCCGGCAGATCAGGGCAAGTTGCTGGCGCTGGACTATCAGCAGTTCTCGCACCAGCTTGAAGAGAAGATCCGCGATAAGTACGAAGCACAGAACCCCAACATCAAGATTCATATCGTCGGTTTCGCCAAGAAGGTCGGTGATCTGATCGACGGTCTGTTCATGGTGGTGATGTTCTTCGGCATCGCCTTTCTGATCACGCTGGTGCTGCTGATCTGGTTCACACGGTGTATCCGTAGCACGGTGGCGGTACTGAGCACCACGCTGATTGCGGTGATCTGGCAATTGGGGCTGATGCACGTCGTGGGGTTCGGTATTGACCCGTACTCGATGCTGGTGCCGTTCCTGATCTTTGCCATCGGCATTTCCCATGGCGTGCAGAAAATCAACGGTATCGCCTTGCAATCCAGCGAGGCCGAAAACGCATTGATGGCGGCGAAGCGTACCTTCCGTCAGCTATTCCTGCCGGGCATGATCGCGATTCTGGCCGATGCGGTCGGCTTTATTACGCTGCTGATTATCGACATCGGAGTGATCCGCGAGCTGGCCATCGGCGCTTCCATTGGTGTGGCGGTGATCGTGTTCACCAACCTGATCCTGCTGCCGGTGGCGATTTCCTACGTGGGCATCAGCAAGCGGGCGATCAATCGCAGCAAGCAGGATGCGGTCTCCGAGCATCCGTTCTGGCGCTTGCTGTCCAACTTTGCCAGCCCAAAGGTTGCGCCGGTCTCCATCGTGCTGGCGCTGCTGGCCTTCGGTGGCGGCCTCTGGTACAGCCAGAACCTCAAGATCGGCGACCTGGACCAGGGCGCGCCGGAACTGCGTCCCGATTCACGCTACAACAAGGACAACGCATTCATTATCAATCATTACTCCACCAGTTCGGACGTGCTGGTGGTGATGGTCAAGACGCCACCAGAAGGTTGCTCGGCTTATCCGACAATGTCAGCGATCAACGAGCTGGCCTGGAAGATGGAAAACACCCAGGGCGTGCAGTCGGCCATTTCCCTGGTGACGGTGTCGAGACAGATGATCAAGGGCATGAACGAGGGCAACCTGAAATGGGAGAGCCTGTCGCGTAACAAAGATGTGCTGAACAACTCCATCGCCCGCGCCGACGGCCTGTACAACAACACCTGTTCGCTGGCGCCCCTGCTGGTGTTCCTCAACGACCATAAGGCCGAGACTTTGGACCGTGCGGTGCATGCAGTGCAGCACTTCGCTAAACAGAACAACACGCCGGACCTGCAATTTCTGCTGGCCGCCGGCAACGCCGGTATCGAGGCCGCTACCAACGAAGTGATCAAGCAGTCCGAGCTGGTGATTCTGGTGCTGGTCTACCTCTGCGTGGCCGCGATGTGCATGATCACCTTCCGCTCATGGGCCGCCACGCTGTGCATCGTCCTGCCGCTGGTGCTGACCTCGGTGCTGGGCAACGCCCTGATGGCCTTCATGGGCATCGGCGTCAAGGTCGCGACCTTGCCGGTGGTGGCGCTGGGCGTGGGCATCGGCGTCGATTACGGCATCTACATCTACAGCCGTCTGGAAAGCTTCCTGCGCGCCGGTCTGCCGTTGCAGGAAGCCTATTACGAAACCCTCAAATCCACCGGCAAGGCCGTGCTGTTCACCGGCCTGTGTCTGGCCATCGGTGTGTGCACCTGGATCTTCTCGGCGATCAAGTTCCAGGCCGACATGGGCCTGATGCTGACCTTCATGCTGCTGTGGAACATGTTTGGCGCGCTATGGCTGCTGCCCGCGCTGGCGCGGTTTCTGATCAAGCCGGAGAAGATGGCGGGGAAGGTGGGGAACTCGTTGTTTTCGCATTGAGACACACATGAGGTTATCCATCCTCTTCTTGGTGATGTGTCTTCGCTCTGTGCTGAACGTTTCGCAGCGCGCGGTTGCTTTGTTGAACGGCTTGTGGCAGGTCAAGGTTGTCTTGACCTGTAAAAGGGGGACAACGGGGTGAAAAAAAGGGCGAAAAATAGAGTTTTTAGGGTGATAGAGTTAAGGTTTTTATGAGACGCCTATCAGAAATATCAGGCTATTGTTCTGTCGGGCGGGGCTGTTAGTTTGCGGCTTAATAAGATGCCGTAAGAAATACTATGATCGCGCAAAGCGAGTGTCAGTGTGCGGGCAATAGGCCGGTATTTAAAGTCTGAGAGTTACTTAAGTTGCGTGAAGGGTGGTGCATAGTTATCATAATTTGCATGGGCTTCTCACGTGAGAGTTAGCCATTTCAAGTAGTTCATGGAGTAGAATGATGGCACTTTCATTGCGCGGTGATACGTTTGGCCATGAAAAAAGCACCGGCAGACAAAAGCTGGAATGGGAGTTCGAACAGAGTGCAAGTGAGCGGGGTGTTCATCAGTATACCTATTTTTTTTATCATCACGCGCCAGCGTTACAGCAACATGGCTTTGTTCTGGTCAGCGGTCCGGAGGCAGGGAAAAATAATAGTCATTGCGCAGAGCGGCAGGACGTCGCGGATGCGATTTGGGACGTTGCCTGCTCTGAGCCACTATTTACCGGTTTACTGAACAGGCCGGCATCATCAAATGACCGCGGCGAAATGATCGACGCCGGTACCACCTCTGACGGGATGAGGGCGTTCTACCTCGGCGAAGAGAAGGCATTCAGTTTACTGCGGTTTGCAAATAAAGAAACCGGAACAGGAAGTACGCAAGGCGAGTACAGTCTTGCGGCAGAGGTGAAGTCGCTGGTTCGTGAGTTTCATCATAAGTTGACGGGCCTGGTCATGGGCGTCAATGAGTCGGACGAAAACTTCACTATTACGGACCGTGAAAAGGAGGTGTACATATGGACAGCCATCGGCAAGACCTGTAATGAAATTGCCGTCATTCTAAATATATCCAAAAGAACGGTAGATTTTCATATTTCCAATGTCATCTCGAAGTTGGGTGTCAGAACCAAACTCCAGGCCTGCATACAACTGACCAAGATGGGGATTTTGTAAGGGGTTTTTGGAACCCATGACGACTGGGTTGAGTGGCGGGCGCCAAGGCAGTCAACGCGTTGAGTGAGCCTGGGTTCTTCTTGTGCGATTCCGACACAGCGCTAGGCCGATCGGAATGCTCATTGACCCCATCTGGATGCCCGCGCGATGGCTATCGGTCATCGCCATTCGTGGTCTGCGTACCTTCGCGTGCCGACTGTTCGCACAGTGTCTGCGGTGCGGTGCCGTACGGCGAATGACGTCTGTTTTGCAGGCGATAAATACTCAGTATCTGGCGCATGACCGATTGCGTATCGCGACGACCCGAGATGATGCCACCCTTGGCCAGATTGGCTTCGGCATAGTCAGGGTCTTGCAGGAGAATGGAGTGTGCCTTGTGCAGGTTCCAGTAGGGGATGCCTGCGAACAGGTGATGGGTCAGGTGCAGGTTGTCCCCGTGCATGCCGATAAACAGCCTCTCCCACCAGGAGGGAAAACGGTTGCGGGTGATCCGCAAGGCCTCCTGCTCCCTGCCGAATAATCCAAAATGTTCAGAAACTTCCGACAGCCAGCCGATGACCTGAAAGGCCGTCAGATAAGGAACGAGCCAGAACATCAGGTAACCGTACACGCCCGTGGTGGCATAGAAAAGCGAGAATAAAACAGCGTGTACCGCGATCAGTGTCAGGGCTTTGCGAGGGGATTTCAACAGTGCGCCCAACCGATGAATGACGAGGTAGCGCAGGTAGCTGAATATATTCAGAAACAGCACGGTTCTAAGCAGGTGGTTGAACATGAAGTCGAATCGATCTTCGGTCGCCTGCAGCCCGGATTCAATATAGTAACGATAGTCCGGGTCCTTGTCGGCGTCACCGAGATGATGGTGATGCATGTGCACATGCGAATGTCGATAAGCCTCGTAATCCTGAAAGATGGGTAATCCGGTCAGGTAGTGGCCAATGGCATAACTGAGGCGGCGGCTTTGGGTCAGGGTTAAATGGGCTGCTTCATGAACGAGAGAGGCTAGGGCGCGTTGCCGTGAACCGATAATCAGCACACTGAGGGGGTAAGCATACAATGACCATTGGGTGAGTGCGACAGCGCAAACAATGACAAGAACATCCCCCGACCAACCCAATAGCCATCGCCAGTTATTCTTTTTATAAAGACACGTCAGTTCAAGTTTTAGTGCATTTTTACAGTGAAATCTTTGGACGGTCTGCATCGTTTACCTCGACAGGTTGTGCTCTGCAATGCGTTGGTAATTAGGGCGTTATATAGACTAGAGAGGGTCGGGGAGCAGCGTAAGCTGATATTTTTTACAGGTAGACAGTTCGCAGTGGCGTGTGGTCTTTTTAAAGAAGTCAATCACCGCTAACAAAAACGGATACACCGGTTTTTTTACGAGGTTGATGTCACCTGATCAATATGTTATCTGAGGCCGTCATGAACAGTTTTGAGAAAGATAATACCGCACCGTCACGCTCTCAAGATCTCGCTATGCGGGCCGGCGCACAGCATATAACCGGTACCGAAGGGCCACTCTCCATGTCTCAGGAACAGGCCTGGTTTCTTGAGACGTTAGTACCAGAGAGTATTGCTTATAACTTTCAGGCCATGCTGAACATTCGCGGCAACCTTGATATCAAAGTGCTTGAACGTGCGCTGAGCAGGGTGGTTGAACGCCATCAGTCACTGTCCACTGTTTTTGATGAGGTTGACGGAGAACCGCGGCAAACTATCCAGGACGCCTGGTCCGTGAATATTCCGATCGTTGACCTGTCTGCCAGCAGTGAAGCGGTACGGCAGACCTACATGAATTCTATTGTGAAAGCTGAAATTGCCCAGAAGATCGAAGTGGCGAAGCTTCCGCTGATTCGCTGGGTACTGTTCAAATTCAGCGATCAATTCCACGTATTGCTGCATATCGAACACCACCTCATTCATGACGGCTGGTCATTCCGGCTGTTTCTCAAAGAGCTGAATCATTTTTACAATGAAGAAAAGGGCCGCGTGAATCAGGAGCCCCTTGAGCCGGTGATCCAGTTTATCGATTACTGCCAATGGGAGCGCGACTGGCTGGATTCTGCTGAAGGCCGTCAAGGCCGAGACTTCTGGTACGGACGTCTTGAAACCTGGCCGGCCTACACGCATTCGCCGTTTCCGGCAGAGAAGGACGCGCAAGCCGCATTAGATTTTGTCGGAAGTTCGGTGTCGGTGCCGCTGCCGGGTAAGTTGATCAGCGCACTGCAGGCGTATGGGTCGGAAAATAAATCCACCCTGTTCGAGACCATGTTTTCGCTGTTTGCCTGCGTGGTAGCGGCGCGTTCGGGTCAGACGCAACAGCTAATAGGCACCGCCGTCGCCAACCGTGACTTGCCGGGCATCGAAAACACCATCGGTATGCTGGTCAACATGTTGCCGCTGCGCATCGACATTGATGCGAATACGTCCTGGGCGCCTCTACTGGCAGCCGTGAAAGAAGAAATCCGCACGGCTTGCCTGCAGTCGCATGTGCCGTTTTCAACAATGGTTGCCGATCTGAGTCCGGATCGTGTCACTCAGCAATTGCCGTACATCCAGGTTGCTTTCAGCTTTCATAACTCCATGTCCCGTACCCTGGACTTCGCGGACATTGATGTCGAGGTGGTTGAAGGGCTGGCAAACGGTTCTGCGAAATTCGACCTCAACGTCATTTGCGTTTTCGATGACGAAGTGAACCCGGCCGCTGGCGGTCGCTTCATGCTTGAGTACTCCACCGCTGTCGCCAAAGAAGCAGATGTCAGAGCGCTGATGGCCGATTTTCTTCACCTGGCTGGCGCCTGGCTCGAGCAACCTGCAGAAAGTCTCGCCAATGTACGCAAGGCTGCTGTTCTTGCCGCGCCGTCAGGCAGTTCTTCTGTCAATCCCGGTGTGGAATTCTGGAAACAATCACTCGACCTCGAAGCTTCGGGGCTTCTGCCTGACCATGCGCTTAATCGCGCAGTCAGCGGGCCGCTTGCGCGTCATGAAATCCCTCTTTCGGATGAAAGCCTTGCGCGCCTGTTTCAAGCGTGTGAGCAGCGCAACATTGAACCTGAAGCAGCGCTTTTTTCTCTCTATGCCGTGACCATGGCACGTTATGGCGGGCATCAAACCGTCGTGGCCGGTCTGGGTACTGCTGCCGATGGACAGCGTCTGGCCACACCGTTGCCACTCAAGTTGACGCTCGCTGCGCATGACACGTTTGCCGATGTCTTCCTGCGCGCACAACAGCACTGCGAGCAGGCTCGTCACTGGCACGCATCTTCTGCCCAAGGTCTGGAACAAGCGCTTGATGACAGTGTTGCGGCGTCGGGAAGAGCGCCGCAGTCATTGATACAGTCGGTATTCTGCGACGGCGTTTCCGCGTGTGCCGAGCAGGGAGGTGAATCGGGCAGTCTGCACCCGCCCATCGAATTCGTCCTGGACCGTTCCAGCACAAAGGCCTCGTTGTCACTCGCCTATGCCGCTGATCTGTTCGCTCAGGAAACAGCGACTTCAATGGCCGGGCATTACGTCCATTTGCTGGAAAAAGCCAGCGAATCACTGGACCAAACGCTGGCGCAAAGCCTATCGGCCCAGCACCAGGCTGCCATTCAGACACAGTGTGAAGGGCTTGACTCGAGCTATCCTGAAACGTCCCTGCACGCCATCGTCGAGGCCTTTGCGGCCACACAGCCCGAGGCCATCGCTGTAAGGTGCGGCGATGCAGTGCTGACGTACGCTCAGCTCAATGAATCCGCCGACAAAGTTGCCGATACATTGCTTCGCAAGGGCGTGCAGCCGGGTGACGTCGTGGGCATCTGCATGATGCGCTCCGAATTGCTGGTTGCGGCGCTATTGGGCGTGCTCAAGGCCGGTGCGTGCTACCTCTCGATCGACTGTGCATTGCCTGCAGAGCGTCGTAATTGGCTTCTGGAGGAGGCGGACGTCAAGTGGGCACTGATCGATGAGAGTGCTCCGGCTTTACGTGATGCAACCTCAACACTGTTGATAGGGCAGTTGCTGAATGAGCAGGACGACCCACGCGTGTCGCCCCTGGCCAAGCCTGTCATCAGCGCGGATGCTCACTGCTACTACATGTTTACATCGGGTTCCACGGGCACTCCGAAGGCCACGGCCAGTACCCACCGCGCGGTGGTGAGTCTGGTCAAGGGTACGGACTATATCGATATCAAGAGTGACGACCGCTTCCTGTTTTTCGCGCCCCTCGCGTTCGATGCGTCGACTTTTGAAATCTGGGGCGCCTTGCTGAACGGCGCGCAGTTGGTGGTTCAGCCTGGCGAAGCCGGCGGACTGGATGACCTGGCACACACACTGGAAAATCAGCAGGTCAGTGTGCTCTGGCTGACGTCCGCCTTGTTCCAGGAGATGGTCGATCAATATCCTCAGGCGATGGCTGGCGTCAGGCACGTACTGACCGGCGGTGACGTTGTTTCGCCGCAAAGCATGCGCAGTTTGCTGGCACGCTCCACCGGGACGCTTACCATCTGTTACGGCCCGACTGAAGGCACGGTCTTTACCACGGCCTACAGCATGGACAAGGTCGAACAAGTGACTGACAAGCCCCTGATCGGATGGCCGATTGCACAGGCCGATGCCTACATCGTGGATATTTTCGGGCAGCTTGCCGAGCCCGGTGTTCCTGGAGAGTTATTCATCGGCGGCACAGGGATCACCGGTGCCTACCTCAAGCGTCCGGAACTGAGCCGGGAGCGGTTTGTGACGCTGGAGCGGTTCCCCGGCAAAACACTCTTCCGCACCGGTGATCTGGCGCGCTGGACCCCCAGCCGCGGCATCGAGTTCCTTGGACGCAGTGACAGTCAGATAAAGATCCGTGGCTTGCGCATAGAACCGGGTGAGGTCGAGCAGGCGATACGTCAATTGCCGGGCGTCACAGCGTGCTCACTGATTCTGCGCACATTGAACCTGGACAAACAGCTGGTCGCCTTCGTCAGTCTGGACGGAAGTGTTGCACTGGATGAGCAACAGATTCGTGTGGCGTTGAGAGAGTGCCTGCCCGACTACATGGTGCCTGCCGAAGTGCATGTGATCGAGCAACTGCCGGTCAATGCGAGCGGCAAGGTCGACAAGCGTGCCTTGCTTGAACTGGCGACTCAAAACGGCCGTGCAAGGGTTACCAGCGAGCGACCGTCGACGGCCCTGGAAAAATCCATTGCCGAGGTGTGGGCGCACATCCTCAACGTACCGGACGTGGGTAGAAATGAAGACTTCTTCTCCATCGGCGGGCACTCGTTGGCCGGTATGCGGATCATGTCGAGGCTGAGCAAGCAATTTGGCACTCGTCTGTCGCTGAACCTGCTCTTCGAGTATCCCAGCGTCGAGACGCTTGCAGGTGCTATCGAACGCGCGGCCGAGCCGTTGACGGCCTGACCGTTTTTCAGGCGCGTGGTGGGTAGCAACAGCACCCCCACGCGCTTTCTCACCTCTCAGCCTCCCAATTTACCCTTCCTCGCAGCGACATCGGTCGCTGTCGAGGTGGAGATGGTCATGTCTCAAAAAAAGCCGGTCACTTCAACCACCGAGTCCGCTGTCAGGATGCCGACCCCGGCAGCCGGGGGTTTCCTGAATTTATCGCCTGCGCAAAAAAGCCTCTGGTTCATGCACCAGATGGAAGATGCCAGCGCCACTTACAATGTGCCTTTTGCACTGCGTATTGACGGGGCGCTGGATTGCGCGGCCCTCGAGCGAGCAGTGGACAGCGTTTATCAGCGCCAGAGCGCACTGCGCTATCGTTTTCCCTGTATTGATGGGCAGCCGGTCATTCGCCTTGTGGATGAGCAACTGCTGATTCGCAAGGTTGACCTGCGAGCCGAACCGGACAGCGAAGCCGCGCTGAAAGCGTTCGAGCAAAGCGAAGCGCGTTATGTTTTCGATCTTGAGCATGAAGCGCTTCTGCGCGTGACGTTGCTGCACTGTGCGACCGACGAGCATGTTCTGCTGATCAACGTTCATCACATCGTTTTCGACGGTTGGTCGATGCAGATTTTCCTCTCCGAAGTGGCCTCAGCCTATTCGGCGCTGGTGCGGGGCAGCGAGGTAAACGCGGAGCCGTTGAATTTCGACTTTGGCGATTATTTGAGTCAGAGCCCATCGAACGCTGAACGGGCTCCCGATATCGCTCACTGGCAGCAGCGATTGGCCGGCGCGCCGCCGGTACTGCCATTACCGCTGGATAACAAGCGTCCGGCCATTCAGCGTTACGCAGGTCAGCGTTGTCATTTTCAAGTGCCTGCAGCCGTCTCGGACGCGCTGAAAAACCTGGCAAAGGAGTGTCGCGTCACGCCCTATATGGTAGGGCTTGCGGCCTTTTCCGTGCTGCTGTATCGCTATACGCAAGAGTCGGATCTGGTCATCGGGTCGCCGATGTCGAATCGGCAATCCGATGACCTGGAAGGCGTGATCGGTTTCTTCGTCAATACGCTGCCAAACCGGATCGATGCATCGGGTTCTCCCTCTTTCGTCGAATTGCTCAAAAGAGTTCGTGCCTCGGTACTCGATACGTTCGAGCATGCCCATGTGCCCTTCGATCAGATTGTCGAGGCCATTCAGCCCCCGCGTTCCCTGAGCCATGCGCCGGTGTTTCAGGTGCTGTTCGATATGGCCAACGAAGATTTTTCGGTCGAGCTGGAAAACCTGCGCACTCGTGTTTATACGCTCGACTCCTGTACCGCCAAATATGACCTGAGTCTTACCCTGGCACTGACTGCGCGCGGCATGAGCGGCGCAATCGAGTATGACACCGCATTGCTGGATGAGCGCGCAGTGCAGGGGATGATCGATAGCCTGCTGATTATTATGGAGCAGGTGTCACGCAACCCGGACGGGGCTATTGACGATTTTTCGCTATTGTCGTGCGAAGCTGTGGAGCAGGCGTTGCGCCTGGCCAATCATCAGCCAGCAGCGCCGCAAGCGCCCTTTGCACCTTTTCATCAATGGTTCAAACGCAGTGCCGCGCAATGGGGCGAGGCGGATGCGCTGGTCTATGAAAACCGTCGTTACAGCTATGCGCAACTGGATGCAGAGGCCCGGGTCCTGGCGGGTCACCTGCATGCTGCCGGCGTTCGGCATGGTGACCGGGTCGCAGTGGTGCAGCGCTATGGGCCAGAGGTCATCGTCGCGTTACTGGCGGTGCATCAGGTCGGGGGCATTTATGTGCCGCTGGCGATTGACGATGCCCGTCATGCTGATCTGCTCAAGGACATCGAGCCCAGACTGGTGCTCACACTGAGCGCCTATCAGGAGCAACTGAGGGGTTATCCATGCCTTCTGCAGGATGATTTGCCGCAGGCCACCGGCACACTGCACGAGAACGAATTCGAGGGGCGCAACACACAGCCGGAGGACATCGCCTACATTATTTTTACCTCCGGTTCTACCGGGCGTCCCAAGGGCGTCAGTGTCTCCCACGGCAGTTGGGTAAGTCTGCTCCAGGCGCTGGAGCAGACTTACGGTCAGACCGAGCCAGGTGTCACCGGCATTTTGCAGATGGCCAATTTCACGTTTGACGTATTCATGAGCGATGTGGTCCGCGCGCTGGCGGTTGGCGCACGGTTGATAATGTGCCCGCGGCAGAGTCTGGCTGACCCTGAACAACTCTATGAGCTGATCACGGCTGAACGGGTGACGTTGCTCGAGTTCGTGCCGGCGGTCCTGCGGCAGATGATACGTTACCTGGAAGAGACGGGACGGCGTCTGGATACCCTGCGTACGCTGACCTGTGGCGCGGATGTCTGGTTCGTCCACGAGTATCGGAAAATGCAGACGCTGTGTGGACCGCAGACCAGGGTTGTCAGTGTTTACGGAGTCACCGAGGCAACTTGCGAAAGCGCTACGTTCGAGCCCGACGCGGGGTGGTATGACCCTGAGCGCAGCTTGCCAATTGGCGGTCCGCTGCCTAACACGTCCCTGTACCTGGTCGACGCAACGCTGAATCTGGTGCCGCGCACTGTCCCCGGTGAATTGTTGATTGGTGGCGGTGCAGTGGCGTCCGGTTACATGAATCGCCCTGAATTGAACGAGAAGAGCTTCCTGACAGGTTCGTTCTCGGCCAGCGGACGGTTTTTACCTGGCGTCGGCGAGCAGCGGTTCTATCGTACCGGTGATCTGTGTCGGCACATGCGCGACGGCACCATCGAGTTTCTTGGACGCAGTGACAACCAAGTCAAAATTCGCGGCTTCCGCATTGAGCTGGGGGAAGTCGAGAGCGTACTTGCCGACCATCCGGATGTGAATGAATGCGCGGTGGTCACCCGCCAGTCACCAGGCGCTGAGGCCGAGCTGATCGGTTATGTGCAAACCCGTGCTACAGCGCAACAACTCAATGCCTACCTTGGCGAGCGCCTGCCAGGCCATATGGTGCCGCGCCTGTTGGTGGTATTGGCGGCACTGCCCCTGACCGCAAACGGAAAGATCGATCGCAAGAGCCTGCCGGAGCCCGACTGGACGCAGGACTCACGCGCTTATGCCGCACCGCGTAACAGTCTGGAAGAGCAACTTGTCGAAGACTGGCAAGGTCTGCTCAACATTCCGCGTATCGGCATTGACGATAACTTTTTCGAGAGTGGCGGGCATTCTCTGTTGGTCACCCAAGTCATCGCGCAGATTAAAAAACGCTTTGGCGTGGCGCTCAGCATTGCAAACCTGTTCGAAGGGCCCACCGTCGCCCAGGTCGCCGAAAAGATCATGCTGAGTATGATCCAGATCTCCCAAGGGGCCAGTGTCGCTTCCAGACCGGCCGCGATCGGTCGCAGCAGCGGTATCGAGCGTCAACGTCTGTCGTTTGCCCAACGCCGACTATGGTTGACCCAGCACAGTGAGCCGGGCACTGCCTACAACATGCCGGAAATATGCCGGCTGACCGGCCAACTGGATATTCCTGCGCTGGAAGGTGCGTTGAATCTGCTGCTTGAGCGCCACGAAGTCTTGCGCACGCATTTCACCCGAGAGCTTGAAACGTTTGTAGACGCTCGGGGCGTCACGCAGAAAGAGCCGTTGGTCGTGACAAGCCACGCAGACACCGCGCGTGTACCGTTCAGGCAGCAAACCATCGCTCGCGAAGCGCTCACGGCTGCGCTGGAGCGGGAGGTGCACACGCCGTTCGTGCTGGACCAGGAACTGCCGATACGCGCGTTGCTTCTGCAGACGGCGTCGGATGAGTACGTTCTGTGCCTGACGCTGCATCACATTGCCTACGATGGCTGGTCGAGCGCCTTGCTTCGTCAGGAGCTGGCAGTGTTTTATCGGCACTTGACGCAAGGTGAACGCCTCACACTGAGCGCACTGGAGGCTCAGTATCAGGACTATGCTGCCTGGCAACGAAATCAACTCGAAACCGGGGCCTTCGCGACTCAACTCGACGCCTGGAAGTCATCGCTGCAGGACTTGCCGCCGCCTCTGGTACTGCCTGTACGTTCCAGTCCGCGAGAAGGAAATCCGTTGGCTGGCGACTACGTTGCGCTGACTCTTCCTGCCGACTGCTCGGCAAGGCTCGATCAGCTTTGCCTGCGTCTGCAATGCACGCCGGCCATGATCATGCATGCCGCGTTCGCGCTGCTATTGCATCGCTACACCGGGCAGGACGACATTCTGATCGGCATGCCCTTCTCGGGAAGGGACCATGATGAAAGTGCGAACCTGATCGGGTTTTTCGTTAACCTGCTTCCGTTACGGCTGCGTTTGCGAGGCCCTCTGCGTGTGGCGCAGGTTATCGAGCAGAGTCGTCAGGCCCTGCTTGCCGCCGAGGCAAATCATTCGGTGCCAATCGATTACCTGGCGCAAGTGCTCAACCCGCAGCGGCTGCCGGGCAAGCATCCTTTTTTCCAGGCAGGCCTGGTGGTGCAGAGCACGACGGCTGTGCCGCTTGCCTTGCCGCACGTGAAATCGGAAGAAATCTCCCTGGCCTCCTCTGAGGTGAAGCTGGACCTTATGCTGGAGTTGCGCGCTGTCAAAGGCGAAGGGGTGAGTGGGGTATTCAAATATCGCACGTCGCTGTTCGAGCGCTCCGTTATCTCGGGAATGGCAGGACATTTTCAGTGTCTGCTGGAAAATATGCTGGCTAATGACGAGCAGACCGTCGCTCAGGTGAAGATGCTGTCTGCAGCTGAACACCAGAGGCTGATTAGCCAGTACAACGATACTGCACGCGACTTTGGCGATGGCGATGTCGTCAGCCGTTTCGAACAGCGTGTACGTCAGACTCCGCAGGCTATTGCCCTTCAGTTGCAGCAACGCTGTTGGACATATGCCGAGCTGGACCGATTAGCTAACGGCATCGCTCACGCGTTGATAAAGAAGGGTGTGCAAGCCGGTGAGCACATCGGCCTGTTCACTGGACGGCATCCCTATCTGGTGGCAGGCATGCTTGGGATCCTCAAGGCGCGCTGTGCCTTTGTCCCCTTGAATCCGCAGGATTCGATGGAAGGTGCGCTGGGCTACATGATCAAAGACGCAGCATTGCACCGCGTGGTGGGTCATCGAGGATTGGCACACGAGCTTGCCGCTCTGGGGCTGGACACGTTACTGGTCGACGACTTCGAAGGTGCCCAGGGCGAATGGTCTGCTCCGGCCTGCCAGCGTGAGCTTCAGGATCTGGCCTATATTCTTTACACCTCTGGCTCGACCGGGCAGCCCAAGGGGGTGATGGTTTCGCAGCGCAATATCGATAACACCGCGAATGCATTTGCGCGAACACTGGAACTGACTGGTCAGTCGCGCCAGCTGCAGTACTTTTCGCCAGTCTTCGACGGGGTTTGTGGCGAGGTGTTTCCGGTGCTGATCAGCGGCGCCACACTGGTATTTGCAGCGTCTGAACAGCTGCTTCCGGGGCCGGACCTGGTGACGCTTCTGCGCGAGCAACATATTACTCATCTGCAGATCACGCCGACGGCCCTGCGCTTGCTCCCCCATGCCGAACTTGCCGAGCTGAAAGTCATCATCAGCGCCGGTGAAGCCTGTCCGGCCAACGTCGCCCAGACGTGGGCAGCGGGCAGACGCTTCCTCAATGGTTACGGTCCGACCGAAACGACGGTGTATGCATCTGCCCGGGATTACTGGGATGAACGAGGTGCCTTGGTATTGCGGCCTCTGGACAACGTCAGAATGTACGTCCTGGACCCGTATCTGAACCCTCTTCCCTGCGGTGTACCCGGCGAGCTTTACATTGGCGGAAGCGGGGTGGCACAGGGTTATCTGAATCTGGATGAGCGCACCGAGCACGTGTTTCTTCCCGACCCATACGGCGTTTTGCCCGAGGCGCGTCTGTACCGCACCGGCGACTTTGTCGTGCGTCAATTCAATGGAAGCCTGAGCTATGTCGGGCGTATTGATAATCAGGTCAAGGTTCGCGGTTTTCGCATTGAGCTGGGCGATGTCGAAACGCGTTTGAACGCGATAGCCGGGCTGGAGCAGGCGGTCGTGGTCGTCAAACAGGATGACCAGTGCAACAAGGTTCTGGTGGGGTATTACATCGGCAAGCCGAGCGTTGCGCAGGTACGTGCAGAACTGGCCAAGGTGCTGCCAGCGCACATGGTGCCGGAGCGTCTTATCTGCTTGCCCGAGCTGCCGCTTAGCCGTACTGGCAAAGTCGATCGCAAGTCGCTCGAAAATCGCGTTGATCAGCGCGCTCAGGAAGGTACTGCAGTCGGGACGACGGCGACCCTTCCTGCCGCGGTCAGGCCTGCTGGAAAACGCCTGCACAACACGGTCAGAAAGATCTGGCAGGAAGTGCTCGATTGCCAGGAAATCGATTCGGACGATAACTTTTTCGATCTCGGTGGCCACTCGTTACGCATTGTCGAGACGCAAAAACGGTTGAGCGAGCTTTTGCAGGCGCCCGTGGCCATGACAGACCTTTTCGAATACCCGACGCTGCGTGGTCTGGTCGCTCATCTGGAACGCTTGCATGGGCCTTTGCCGGAGGTTCGCCAAGCCAGCGAGGCATCACCTGTCATTGATCCTGGGAACCGCACGCTGGCGGTGGTCGGCATGGCCGGGCGCTTTCCGGGCGCCGCTGACCTGAGCGAGTTCTGGCAGAACCTCACCGAGGGGGTGGAGTCGACTCTTTACTTCAGTGATGAAGTCATGCTCGCGCATGGCGTAAGCCCTGATCTGCTGGAGCGTGACGATTTCGTCAAGTGTGGCAATCGTCTTGAGGACGTCGACAAGTTCGACGCCGAGTTCTTCGGCTTCTCACCGCGGGAAGCACAGTTGATGGATCCTCAGCAGCGCATCTTCCTTCAATGCGCATGGGCCGCGATGGAAGCCGCCGGTTATGGCGGCGCTCTGAACGATTTGCGCGTGGGCGTATTTGCAAGCGCGAGCACCAGCCATTACCTGCTCGATCACGTTTACCCGAGGCGCCAGGAGCTGCAACTGGAGAACATCCAGTGGTTGTTGGGTAATGGCCGCGATTTCATGGCTTCGCGTGTGGCTTACAAACTCAATCTCGCGGGACCTGCGATTACCGTCGAAACGGCTTGCTCCTCGTCACTGGTAGCGGTCCAGATGGCCTGCGAAAGCTTGCTGCGTGGCGAGTCGGACATGGTGATCGTCGGCGGTGCTTCGGTCGAAGCTCAATACTACGGTTACCAGGCGGCACCGGGCAGCATCATTTCTGCCGATGGCCATTGCCGGCCTTTCGATGCCCAGGCCAGTGGCACTACTGGCGGCAGCGGTTGTGCAGTGTTGGTCCTCAAACTGGCTGACAGGGCAATCGAAGATCGCGACCATATTCATGCCTTGATCAAGGGCGGGGCGATCAATAATGATGGCTCCAGTAAAGTCAGTTACACCGCGCCCAGTGTTCATGGGCAGGCCCAAGTGGTGAGCGCTGCACTCGATGCAGCGAATATCAGCGCAGATTCCATTGGTTACGTCGAGGCGCATGGCACCGGCACTCGTCTGGGTGACCCGGTAGAGGTCCGTGCGTTGACGCAGGCCTATACCAGCGCTTTGCCACATGTCACGCCGGGCTTTTGTGCCCTTGGTTCATTGAAGAGCAACATCGGTCATCTTGATGCGGCCTCGGGCGTCGCCGGGCTGGTCAAGGCCATACTTGCCGTGCAACACGACGTCCTGCCTGCAAGCCTGAACTTCACGCGGGCCAATCCCGAAATCGATTTCAGCGACAGCCCGTTTTATGTCAACACGACCTCCAGACCATGGCCGGCAGCGGCCTCGCCACGTCGGGCAGGCGTCAGCTCCTTCGGCATCGGCGGGACCAATGCGCACGTCATTGTCGAGGAACCTCCTCGGCCGTCGGTACGCCCGCATGACGATAGCGAACGCTGGTACATACTGCCGTTCTCCGCACGCTCCGCTGCAGCGCTGGATCATCAGCGTCGGCAACTGATCACCTGCCTGCAGAATCCCGCAGCCGACCTACGCGATATCGCCTTCACGCTGGGAGAGGGTCGCACGCGATTTGCCTTCAGGGATAGCGTCGTCAGCCAGAGTATTGCCGGAGCCTTGCACGCGCTGCAGGCGCCTTCGTCCACAGCGCTAATGGAACGCAGACAGGATCGTCCGATCGTGTTCATGTTTTCCGGGCAGGGCAGCCAGTACACGGGCATGTTCAAGGGCCTCTACGACAGTGAGGCGGTATTTCGGCAGACAGTTGACCGCTGTGCAGTCATATTGCAGCGCTATGGCGTCGACATCCTGGCCTGTCTGTACCCGCCAGCGGGTGGCGAAACAGGCGACACCCTGAGCCGGACCGAGGTCGCGCAGCCGGCACTTTTTGTGGTCGAGTACGCGTGCGCCCTGTTGTTGCAAGGCCGCGGTATCCAACCGCAGGCGCTCATAGGCCATAGCCTTGGTGAGCTGGTGGCTGCCTGTTTTGCGGGTGTCTACAGTCTTGAGGACAGCTTGAAGCTGGTTGTCGAACGGGGCCGCCTGATGCAACGTCAAGCGCCCGGTGCAATGCTTGCCGTTGGCCTCTCGGAAGCAGACTGCACGCGTTTTCTGGGGCACGGCGTGGAGCTGGCTGCCGTCAATGGGCCGCTGCAATGTGTCCTGGCGGGTGATTTTGATGCCATTGCGCGGGTCGAGCGACAACTGGCCGATGAAGGGCTCGTGGGGCGTGTACTGGATACCTCGCACGCTTTTCATTCCCGCATGATGGCTCCTGCGGCGCACGCGTTGAAGGCAGTTGTTAACGGGTTCTCTGTTCAGCCCCCGACTATCGCGCTGGTGTCCAACCACAACGGTGGTTGGTTCTCGATCGATTCGAGCAGCCAGAGTGATTATTGGGCGTCTCATCTGCTGGATACCGTGCGCTTTTCTGACGGTATCGCGCTGCTTGCCGACGAACTGGAAGACCCGATTTTTCTCGAAGTCGGCCCTGGCCGTGCTCTTCAGAGTGCACTGAAATCCTATGCTGAGCCCTTGTGTGTGCTTGGTTGCACTCGGCATGCACGGGACAGCCGGTCGGACGAGGCGGCGTTGGCGGAAGGCATCGCGTCATTGTGGAGGCAGGGGGCACGTTTCGGTTGGGCGCAGGCCACAGGGTGTACAGACGGCGCACGCGTGCCGCTGCCGACCTATCCGTTCGCGCGGGACAGCCACTGGATCGAGGCTGCCGGGACGGCTTCTTCTGCGCAGCACGAGGCACCGTTGTTCCTGCACTGGCAGCGTATGCATGGTAATCGCCGGCAATTCCGGTTGAGCCTGTCGCCACAACTCTGGCTGGTGGACGAACATCGGGTCTTCGAAGGAAGGCCAGTGCTTTCCGGCACCGGATGCGTCGAACTGGTGCGCAATGCCTATGCGCGTATGGAAGGTATCGAGTCGATCGAGCTGAGTGATGTTTACTTCCCGACCCCTCTGGTTATGGAAGATGAGCAGGCCTCGCAACGCGTGCTGATTACATTCAAGGATCACGCCGAGAGCACTGAGTTTTTCCTCGAGTCGGTATCGGACGAGGGTAACAGTCCGCAGCAGCACACAATGCTGCACGCCCAAGGCTTCATCAAGCGCCACGACCGGGAGCGTTCCGTACCAACAGCGCTGATGCAGCTTCAGGCCGACCATGCCGACTGTCTTGCCGATGAAGTCGAACATGCGGCATTGAACACGCGTCTCGGCTTGTTCGGGCCTCGCTGGAAGTGCTTTCGTTCGATCTGGCTTAGTGAGGATGAGGGGTTGGCGCTCCTGGAGCTCGATCAGGCGTTTGCCGATGATGTTGAGCGCTTTGCGCTGCATCCGGCGTTGCTCGACATGGCGACCGGTTTTCTCTCGATCATGGAAAACCGCACCCGCAGATTGCCGTTCCATTACCAGCGCCTGACTATTCATGCACCACTGCGCTCCCGGCTTTACAGCCATGCACGGCGGGTCCGCAGTAATGTCTATGATGTGCAACTGTTCGAAGTCGACAACGACGGCGGAGTCGGGGCGCTGCTGGCCGAGGTCATCGGCTTCACTTTGCGCGAGGAGCGAGTTGCATCGGAGGCACAGCGCACTGAGCCCCTTGACTGGTGCCAGGCGCCTGCATGGCGCCCGGCATTGCCGCCAAGGAGCGACTCGCCATTACAAGGGCCCTGGCTGGTTGTGATGCGCGGCGTTGCAGCCGATAACAGCATGCTCTTCTCGCTGCCGCCGGACAGTGTCTGCATAGCAGATGCCGGTGATTCCGGCACTGCGGTCGCGATAATTGCTCGCGGCGATGCTCAGGCGTATGAGCAACTGTTCAATACACTGGCGGCGCAAGAGGCCTTGCCTAGTCAGATCATTTACATGGCTGGTGGGGCGCAACCGACGCAAGGCGAACACGCTGCGATTACGCTGTTTACCGATCTTATGTCGCTGGTACAGGCGTACATCCCTCATGCCGCAAACACCACAGTGTTGTCACTGGTGACCGAAGGTGCCTGCCAGGTGGATGACGATGAGCCGGTCAACAGCTGTGTAGCGACCTTGTCTGGCGTGGTTCGCACACTTACGTGGGAGCTGCCACAGATTCAGTGCCGTCATTTCGATCTGCCGCTGGCCAATGCGGCGGAGAACGAGACGCTGCTGCTTCAGGCACTCCAGCACATCGATCCAGACCAGGCATCCCCGCTTGCTTCGACCCTGGCGTTGCGCAAACAGACGTTCCATGAGCCTTGCCTGCGAGCGCTGCAAGTCTTGCAACCTCCGCAGCAGTTCGAGGAGGGCGGGACCTATGTGGTTACCGGTGGTCTGGGCGGCATGGGGCTTGCGCTGGCCAGTCATCTGGCTGCGAAGGTAAAAGCCGTCACGTTAGTCCTGATGTCCCGCTCTGCGACGGTCACGGATGAGGTCGGGCAAGCGCTGCAGGCGTTGGAACAGCAGGGTGCGCGGATTCAACACATGGCGGTCGATTGTGCTGATCGTGAGGTTTTCACCGCAGCGTTGCACCAGGTCAGACGTCAGCACGGGCGTATCTCTGGAGCCATACACGCCGCAGGCGTGCAAGCCAGCGGTCTCATCCAACTGAGCCAGGCGAATGCATGGGCCCAGGTCATGGGCAGCAAGGTAGTCGGCACCGATGTGCTGATAGAGGTTTTGCGCGAGGAACCTGTCGAGTTCATATTCCTGTGTTCTTCATTGGCGTCAGTGCTGGGTGGTCTGGGCCAGGCGGATTACGCCGCCGCCAACGCTTATCTGGATGCTCGCGCGCAGGCGTGTCGTCAGGAGGGCATGCCTGTGGTTTCGCTCAACTGGGATGCATGGGCGCAGGCAGGTATGCGTGTTGCCTATGACAGGGCGCACCCCGAGCAGGCGCCGATTGACGAAGTGCGCGGGCTGACCAACGCAGAAGGTTGCCAGTTGTTCGAGCTGGCCCTGGCGCAGAACACGGCCCAGATCGTCGTGAGCAAGGCGCAGGATCTGCAACAACTGATCAATCAACTGCAGCGCGGCGGCACGACATCGGCTGGCCGTGCAACAGCGCTGTTCGACTCTGGGGCCGAGCGTGTCGCGCCACGCAATGCTGTGGAACAGGAAGTCGCGCAGTTGTGGCAAGAGCTGCTAGGCGGTGATATGCCGGGTGTGCTGGATAACTTCTTCGATCTGGGCGGACACTCGCTGTTGGGCTCCCAGCTGATTTCGCGAATTCGTTCGCGCTTTCAGCAGTGCCTGACGTTGGCCGAGTTCCTCGATGAGCCGACCATCGAGCGAATCGCTCGCTCGTTGGGCAGTGGCGCCGACGATACGCCCGTCGATGCCGATGAAGCCGCCGTCCGCTACTGTCTGGTGCCGGTGCAGCGAAACGGCGAGGGGAGACCATTCTTCTGTCTGCCGGGCATGGGGGGCAACGTCAATCAAGTGCTTGGGTTGGCCAAGGCCATGGGTATGCAGCGGCCTTTCTACGGTCTGCAATGCCTTGGGCTCGATGGCAAGACTGAGCCTCACTTCAGCGTCGAGGAGATGGCCGAACACTATATTCGCTGCATGAAGTCGGTTCAGGCGCACGGGCCGTATCTGCTGGGTGGTCATTCACTTGGCGGAAAAGTAGCTTATGAAATCGCCAGACGTCTTGAAGCGCGTGGCGACCAGGTGGGCCTGCTGGCGCTGTTCGACTCGGCGGCACCTCCGTATACGCAAATGCAGGTGCCCACTGATGCTCAGGTACTGGGTTCGTTGCTGAGTATCTTCGGGCATTACTTCGACAAGCCGATCAAGCTTGGCCGCGAGGAGTTGCTGGCGCTCGAGCATCTGGATGATGAGGAAAAGATCCGCTACCTGAAAGACACGCTGGAACGTCACGGGTTGCTGGATGCACGTGGCGATGAGGGAAGCATCCGGGGGCTGTTCAACGTGTACAAGGCTGCTGCCGCCTTCGGTATGCGCTATGACCCGCCCAAAGTTGCGCTTGATGCCTCGCTGGTGCTGTTTCGTGCGGTCGACTCGATGCCCTCCGGCATCAACCTGCCCGAGATCCGCGACACGGATGCCTGGGGCTGGGAGTCGTTCAGTGCGGCGAAGGTAAGAACGGTCGATGTCTCGGGAGACCACTTTACTTGCCTGTCCGTCCACGCCCAGCAAATTGCCGATGTATTGATCGAGCAACTTGCCGAGTGTGATCGATAACCCGTTCTTTGCCGAACATGGCGAGCGGGCTCACCGCCTGCTCGCCTACATTAATCAGTCTGAGGTCTACATATGCCTGGAGGTTACTCAAAAGGTGACACCCGTCCACCCATGCGATTCATTCTTCTGATATTGGGGCTCGATGTACTTGGCATCGGTCTGGCGATCCCTGTGATGCCTACGCTGATCGCGACTATCTGGCCATCGTCTGCCGAGCATGTCTCGTTGGCGCTGGGCGTTGCGCTGACACTTTATTCGGCAATGCAGTTTCTATGCGCGCCGCTGCTGGGGGCGCTGAGCGATTGCCATGGGCGCCGACCGATATTGCTTCTGGCGCTGGCCGGCATGTGCCTGGGCAATTTGATGGCTGGCTTCGCCGGCAGCCTGACGGTCTTGCTGATAGGCCGTGCCATCGCAGGAATCACTGCCGCCAATATTGCCACTGCGATGGCCTATATTGCGGACATCAGTGAGGGCGAGCAGCGCACGCATTTCTACGGTGCCGCGGGAAGTGTTATCGCCATAGCGCTTGTTTTTGGCCCGGTGATAGGCGGGGGACTTGCGTCTTATGGACCGCACTTGCCCTTTCTGGTCGCTGGCGGCCTGGCGGCAATCAATCTGCTGTACGGCTACATGAGATTACCGGAGAGCCTTGCGGCCGAGCATCGGCGTGCCTTCGAATGGCGGCGAACCAACCCGTTTGGCAGCCTGCGAGGACTATGGAGTACGCAAGGCCTGCGGCCGTATCTGCTGGCTGCGACGTGCTCGTGGTTCGCCTACGGGATATTTCAAAGCTGCTTTGTGCTGGCTAATCAGATGCGTTATGGCTGGAGCATGCTCGAAGTGTCTTACGCATTGGCGGCGCTCGCCCTGGGCATGGCGTTCGCGCAGCGCGTGCTGGTACGCAAGCTGACGCCGATCATGTCCAACCAGCGGATCATCGTTACAGGTTATGCCTGTTGCCTGCTGGGTTATGGTTTCTATACGGCCGCTGCAAGCGTCTGGCTGACGGTGGTAGGGATGTGTTTCCATGCTGTCGGGCTGATTGCCGAGCCGGCACTGCGCAGTGAGCTCTCGCGTCATGCCAGGGCGGGGCACCAGGGCGAGCTGCAAGGCGGGCTGACGTCCCTGTTGAGTCTGGTGGGCGGTCTGGCGCCAGTGATTGGTGCCCTGATATTTGCCGGTAACCTGGGCTCAGGCCAGCATGTTCTGTGGCTGGGCGCTCCCTTTGTAGTCAGCCTGTTGATGTACGTGCTGGCGATAGGCTGCATCCAGAGGGGGAGAACATCAGCGGCCTGCAACGGTTGATCCTCGCGCTGGCAACCCATCAGCCTCCGCCGAGTACCACACTCAGCGCATTGCGCGCATCGTCCAGTTGCACCAGTGACGCGTGGCGTGCGCCCAGTGCGTCGCGGTTCTGGATGGCGGTGAGGATCGCCTTGTGGCGTGGCATGGCCAGTTCGTGCAGGTTAGGACGCTTGTTGGAGTATTTGAGCGCTTCGCGCAACGCCAGTGACAGCATGTTGCACAAGTGCGCCAGCAGATCGTTGTGGGTGGCGTCGGCGATGCGGCTGTGGAAGTCGAGGTCGGGTTGCAACAGGTCTTCCGGCGTCGGCGCAGCTTCCATGCGCAGATAGGCTTCGTGGATCGACTCGATCTCTGCGTCGGTGGCATGCTGCGCGGCCAGTGCGGCAACCGCTGGCTCGATGACCGCGCGTACGCTGGTCAGCAGATGGAAGAACTCATTCTGCGGCGAGCTTTGCATGACCCAGTGCAGCACGTCCGGGTCCAGCAGATGCCATTCGCGACGCGCCTTGACTACCGTGCCGACACGCGGACGCGAATAAACCAGACCCTTGGCCACCAGAACCCGTGTCGCTTCGCGCAGGACCGGTCGGCTGACGGCGTACTCTTCGCAGAGCAGCGCTTCGGCAGGCAACTTTTCGTCAGGCTTGAAACGTCCGGATACGATCTGCATGCCCAGTTCCTGGACAATACGGGCGTGCATGCTTTTTCGGTCGGAAGGCTTTCGATAATCCATGGGAACGCTGGTCGGTCCTGGCGGTGTTTGCTGGGCATCATACCATTGCGTAACACTTGCGGCGGCTGCCTGAGTCAG
This sequence comes from Pseudomonas sp. PvP028, assembly GCF_017832255.1. Lineage (NCBI taxonomy): Bacteria > Pseudomonadati > Pseudomonadota > Gammaproteobacteria > Pseudomonadales > Pseudomonadaceae > Pseudomonas > Pseudomonas sp. PvP028. The sequence continues at coordinate 5,442,906 of NZ_JAFIBL010000001.1, read as the reverse complement.
GCAAACCGCCGCTTTTGTCAGTGCGAGTGGCGGGGCACTTCGGAGCCTCTGCAACCGACCAGGAAGTCGAAATCACAGCCCTGATCCGCCTGCATCACCCGGTCTACGTACAGCTGGCGATAGCCACCCAGCAGCAATTGAGGCGGAGCCTGCCAGTCGGCGAGGCGCGCAGCCAGTTCGGCTTCCGGGATGTCCAGATGCAGACGCCCGCCAGCGCAGTCCAGCTCGATCCAGTCGCCTTCCTTGACCACCGCCAGCGGTCCGCCCGCTGCGGCTTCCGGCGCCACATGCAGAACCACTGTGCCGTAAGCCGTGCCGCTCATGCGCGCATCGGAAATGCGCACCATGTCAGTCACGCCCTGCGCCAGCAGCTTGGCTGGCAAGCCCATGTTGCCGACCTCGGCCATGCCCGGATAGCCCTTGGGGCCGCAGTTCTTGAGCACCATGACCGAGTTGGCATCAATGTCCAGATCCGGATCGTTGATTCGCGATTTGTACATCTCGAAATTCTCGAACACCACTGCGCGGCCACGGTGCTGCATCAGTGCCGGTGTCGCGGCCGAGGGCTTGAGCACGGCACCCAGCGGCGCGAGGTTGCCGCGCAGCACGCAAATCCCGCCGTCGGCGCGGATCGGGTTATCCAGCGCGCGGATCACCTGATCTTCACCATAGATCGGTGAGTTACAGGTGTTTTCGCCAATGCTCTTGCCATTGACGGTCAAGGCATCCGGGTTGGGCAGCAGCCTGGCTTCGTTCATGCGGCGCAACACGGCGGGCAGGCCGCCGGCGTAATAGAACTCTTCCATCAGGAAGCGCCCGGAAGGTTGCAGGTCGACGATGGTCGGCATGCCACGGCCCATGCGTGACCAGTCATCCAGGTCCAGATCGACGCCGATGCGTCCGGCGATGGCTTTCAAGTGGATGACGGCGTTGGTCGAGCCACCGATGGCCGCGTTTACCCGGATGGCGTTTTCGAAAGCGGCCTTGGTGAGAATCTTCGACAGGCGCAGGTCTTCGCGGACCATGTCGACGGCACGCATGCCGGACATGTGCGCCAGCACGTAACGCCGCGAATCCACCGCCGGAATGGCCGCGTTGTGCGGCAGCGAAGTGCCCAGCGCTTCGGCCATGCAGGCCATGGTCGACGCCGTGCCCATGGTGTTGCAGGTGCCAGCCGAACGCGACATGCCGGCTTCGGCGGAGAGGAATTCATCAAGGCTGATGGTCCCGGCCTTGTAGGACTCGTGCATCTGCCAGACGATAGTGCCGGCGCCGATGTCCTTGCCTTCATGCTTGCCGTTGAGCATCGGTCCGCCGGTGACGACGATGGCGGGGATGTCGCAACTGGCAGCGCCCATCAACAGGGCAGGGGTGGTCTTGTCACAGCCGGTCAACAGCACGACGCCATCGATGGGGTTGCCGCGAATCGCTTCTTCAACGTCCATGCTGGCCAGGTTGCGGGTGAACATAGCGGTAGGGCGCAGGTTGGATTCGCCGTTGGAAAACACCGGAAACTCCACCGGCCAGCCGCCTGCTTCGATCACGCCACGTTTGACATGCTCGGCGATCTGCCGGAAATGCGCGTTGCAGGGGGTCAACTCCGACCAGGTATTGCAGATGCCGATGATCGGCTTGCCCTGAAACTGGTGGTCGGCAATGCCCTGATTCTTCATCCAGCTGCGGTACATGAAGCCATTCTTGTCGGCAGTGCCAAACCACTGGGCAGAACGGAGGGTCGGTTTTTTATCGGAGTCAGACATGATCGGCTCTCTTATTGTAAGACTTAATGGCAATACTGCTGGCTAAGGTAAGCCTAAAAAACGCGTATTGGAAGAGTTGTCAGTTTAAATAGTATTACTATATAGTCGTTCGTAGACGAGGGATCATCCTGGCGCATGTGCAGTGTTATTCAGCCCCCAGGCACAGAGGCGATCCCCGCAGGTTCCATAACAAAAACAATGGGAGACCGCCCACATGAGCCAGGAACTGCGGCTTATACGCCGCATTACGTTCAAACTGATTCCTTTCCTTATCCTGCTGTACCTGATCGCTTATGTAGACCGCTCTGCCGTGGGCTTTGCCAAGCTGCACATGGGCGCGGACATCGGTATCGGCGACGCCGCCTACGGGCTGGGTGCCGGACTGTTCTTCATCGGTTATTTCCTGCTGGAGATCCCCAGCAACCTGATGCTCGAGCGTTTCGGCGCACGCCGCTGGTTCGCGCGGATCATGATCACCTGGGGCGCGATCACCATCGGCATGGCCTTCGTCCAGGGCCCGCACAGCTTCTACGTGATGCGGTTTCTGCTGGGCGCTGCCGAGGCGGGCTTCTTCCCCGGTGTGCTGTACTACATCACCCAGTGGTTTCCGGTGCGCCATCGCGGCAAGATCCTTGGCCTTTTCATCCTCTCGCAACCCATCGCCATGATGATCACCGGGCCCGTTTCCGGTGGTTTGCTGGGCATGGACGGCATACTCGGCCTGCATGGCTGGCAGTGGCTGTTCATCGTCATCGGCACGCCGGCGATTCTGCTGACCTGGCCGGTGCTGCGCTGGTTGCCGGATGGCCCGCAGCAGGTCAAATGGATAGACCAGGCCGAGAAGGACTGGCTGACCGGTGAGCTGAAAAAGGATCTTGAAGAGTACGGCCAGACTCGTCACGGCAATCCGTTGCATGCCCTGAAAGACAAGCGGGTGTTGCTTCTGGCGCTGTTCTACCTGCCGGTGACCTTGAGCATCTACGGTCTGGGCCTGTGGCTGCCGACGCTGATCAAACAGTTCGGTGGCAGTGACCTGACCACCGGCTTTGTGTCGTCGGTGCCGTACATTTTCGGCATCATCGGTCTGCTGATCGTGCCGCGCAGTTCCGACCGCCTCAACGACCGTTACGGGCATCTGGCCGTGCTGTATGTACTGGGCGCCATCGGCCTGTTCTGCAGCGCCTGGCTGACCATGCCGGTGGCGCAGCTGGCTGCATTGTGCGTCGTGGCGTTCGCACTGTTTTCCTGCACGGCGGTGTTCTGGACCTTGCCAGGACGGTTCTTTGCCGGTGCCAGTGCCGCAGCCGGTATCGCGCTGATTAATTCGGTCGGCAACCTGGGCGGCTACATTGGGCCATTCGTGATCGGTGCGTTGAAGGAAATCACCGGCAGCCTGGCATCGGGCCTGTATTTTCTGTCGGGCGTCATGGTCTTCGGGCTGCTGCTGACCGGCATCGTTTATCACGTGCTGGAGCGCAAGCATGTGCTGCCAGTGTCCGACTTCGCGGCGAGTGCCAAGGCGAGATAGGTTTTCAGCGGCCCATTATCTGGAAGGAGAATTTCATGCGTTTAGTACAGTTTGAATTGAGCGACGGTCAGCGTCGGGTCGGTCTGGTCGACGATGATCAGGTGCGTGAGGTCCAGGGTGTCGAGAGTGTTCGCGAGCTGGCGCTGGCGGCGATCGAGGCGGGTTCGGCTCTGGCGCATCAGGTCGAGCAGCGGGGCGTTGGCGAAACGCATGACTATTCACAGTTGCTTGAGGAGCTGCGGATCCTGCCGCCGCTCGACCATCCTGATCCGGCGCACCTGCTGGTCAGTGGCACCGGGCTGACCCATCTGGGCAGTGCGTCGGCACGCGACAAGATGCACCAGCAGTCCGGCGACGAAGCCTCGATGACCGATACCATGCGTATCTTCAAATGGGGCGTCGAAGGCGGCAAGCCGGTGGCGGGGCAGGCCGGTGTTCAGCCCGAGTGGTTCTACAAGGGTGACGGCAGCATTGTCGTGCGCCCCGGACATTCGTTTTCGTTGCCGCCCTTTGCCGAAGACGGCGGGGAAGAGCCCGAGCTGAGCGGCCTGTACGTCATCGGTCATGACCGCAAGCCTTATCGCCTGGGCTTCGCCATCGGTAACGAATACTCCGATCACGTCATGGAGCGTCGCAACTACCTGTATCTGGCGCATTCGAAACTGCGCGCCTGTTCGTTCGGGCCGGAGTTGCGCGTGGGCGACTTGCCGCAAAGCCTGTCGGGCACCAGCCGGGTCTGGCGCGACGGCAAGGTGCTGTGGGAGAAAGAGTTCCTCAGTGGCGAAGCGAACATGTGCCACAGCCTGGAAAACCTCGAATACCACCACTTCAAGTATGCACAGTTCCTCAGGCCCGGTGACGTGCATGTGCATTTCTTCGGCACCGCGACCCTGTCGTTTGCCGATGGCGTACGCACACAGCCCGGCGATCGTTTCGAGATCAGTCAGGCCGAGTTCGGTAAGCCGCTGGTCAATGGCCTGGCACCGAGCGAGCCAGTGTTCCAGCCGGGCGGCATCGGCAAGCTGTAAGCACAAACTCGCCGTACCTGTTTGATTGCCCACCGTACCAGCGCTCGGCGCTGGTACGGCTCTACTTGCGCTCCGACTGTATCTGCGCCTGCCTTTTGCCCTATCATTCGCGCTTTTGCTGGCCGGATGAATTTCATGACCACCACACCCACCACACTGCTCGCCGCACTCGAAGCCTCCACCATGCTGGAAATCGACGGTCTGCACGCCTGGGATTTCTCTCTGGGCGAGGAACTGAACGTCGAATGCATGGACGGCCGCGAGCGCAAGGTATGGCGCTTCACCAAGGCGCAAGTCGAGGCTGCGACCTTCGATGAGTCCCTGCAAAGCTGGGTGATCAATGACGGCAACGCCGATCACCGGATCATCTGCCTGGATGCCTTTACCCCCTCCGATGAAGATGATTCCGCGCAGGATTGAGTAAATGCGGGCTGGCGCTGTCATAGACCCCGACAGTGCCGTAACAGGCATCAATAACTTCGATAACAAGGGATGCCCCCATGCCCCATAAATTTCTGCCGTGGCTGGCGATTGCCAGTGCCATGAGCGCATTTACCCTGCAGGCCCAAGCCATGCCCGATACTGAATTGCTGATAGGTTCCTACACGCAAGGCAAGAGTGAAGGGATCTATCGTTTTGCCTTCGACAGCAAAACCGGGATGATCGATGCCAAGCCGTTGCAAGTGGTCAAGGCCGAAAACCCGTCCTGGCTGACCGTCTCCAGAGACCAGCGCTATCTGTTCGCGGTCAATGAAAACGGCCCTGGACAAAAAGACGCGGTCGGTAAGGTCAGCAGCTTCGCGATCGACCCGAAAACCCGTCAGATCACGCCGATCAATCAGGTTCAAAGCCGCGGTGAAGAACCGACGCACTCCAGCCTGAGCTATGACGGTCGCTACCTGTTCGTGGCCAACTACGCCGTAAACCCTGACCCGGGCGGCGCGCTGACCGTGGTGCCGGTGGGCAAGGACGGCACGTTGAGCGAAGCCGTTCAGGTGCTGCCGCTGGGGCCTGGAAGCAAGGTCAACAGTGAGCGGCAGATGTCGTCGCATGTGCACCTGGCCGTACCGACCCCGGATGACAAGTACGTGGTGACTGCCGACCTGGGCGCTGACAAGCTGTTCGTGTATCACTACGACGCAAGCCAGGCCAAGCCGTTGCAGCCAGCCAAGGTACCGTTCGTGCAGTTGCCGGGCGGTTCCGGACCCCGTCATACCCTCTTCAGTGGCGATGGCAAACATGCCTGGCTGGTACTGGAGATGACGGCTCAGGTGGCGGTGTTCGACTACCATGACGGCGCCTTCAAGCAGACCCAACTGGTCGACATGAAGAACAAGGGCGTGGACGAGAAAAACGGTGGTGGCGCCTTGCACACTTCACCGGATGGCAAGTTTCTGTACGTGACCAATCGGGGTGACGCGAATCAGGTTGTGGTGTTCCGCATCGATCAGGCCAGCGGCAAGCTTGAAGAAATTCAGCGTCGTTCCCTGGAAGGCAAGGAGCCCCGCGAGTTCGCATTCGATCCGACTGGCCAGTTCATGCTGTTCGCCAATCAGAAGAGCAACCAGATCGTGACCGTTCGCCGTGATCCGCAGAGCGGGAAGATCGGTGAAACGGTACAGAAATTCGATGCAGATGCACCTTCTTACCTGCGTTTTCTGACTGACAAGTAAGCCGCCCCGGCTCCAGCCCTTACGATATAAGGGCTGGAGCCGTTATCATTCTTGATGATATGGGTTAGTGCTACAAAAGATTTCTGCTGAACCACCCTCGGGCGTAAGTTTGAGTCACGGCCATAACGGTCAGGACTTCAAACCAGCGTAAAGACAGACAAGAGGGGTGACCGACATGAATTTCAATCTTTTCTCCATCATCGCTGCATCTGCTATCTCGGCAAGCGTCGCTCTCCCGGCCAGCGCCAGTGTCGAAGTGAACGACAAGAAAGCTCATGCCGCTCAGACCTACACTGCGACCTACACAACCAAATACCTGCAACAAAGCGCTAATTTCTACGCAGCGCTGGACCACAAATCCGCCCAGTGATTGATCAGCCGTCACGCTTTCGCGAGCATGTTCGCCCACACAGGTCCCTGCGACTTACTGCCCAATGCGTGGCAGACCATGCACGGAATGTCAGGCGAGCCTGTTCGCGAAAGCGCTGGTGGCGGCACATCCACGCCTGGAAACAAGGCTTCTGCCCCGCGGGCGTAGGAGATTCTATGGTTTTGGGAAAGCCCTCAAACCACTTTTGTTTGATATTCGCTCTGGTTCTTTAACAGAGCGAAGACTACTCGAGCCAACTTTCGGGAGAGCATGACCAGCGCTTGAGTTGTACTAAAGCCACGCTTTCTCTGCTCTTCATAAAAAGGCTTCCAGGCCGGCGTACGGCTCCCGGACATAGCCGCGTTGTGCAGCAACCGTCGGGCTTCTGGATCGCCGCGTTTGGTCAATCGACGAGGTCCATCACTTTGCCCTGATTTGGATACTCTCAGGTCCAGCCCAAGAAACGCGATAAAGGCGTTCGCTCCGCTGAACTCGCCTCGCTGAAAAGAAGTGACCAAGCGAGCTGCAGTCAGAAAGCCGATCCCCTCTACTTTCATACAGCGGTTGACCTGCCTCATCAGCCCGGCTTCCTGCAGTACATCGCGAATCTTCTTTTCAACGAGCGCCTCAAATCGTTTCATCGAGTTGACCTGATTGGCGAACGCTGTTCTCAGAAAAGGCTCGTTGGTCCAGCTTTGTACCAGGCCAGTACGAGCCTGAACCAAGGCTGCACGACGTCGGAACAGGCTCAGAAGCTGCCGATAAAGCGGGCTCGCAGGTATCCAGGGCCGCAACTCATCAAGCTCGTTTTTCAGGTATCGGGCCAACAAACGAGCATCTTGGGCATCGGTTTTGGCGCGTATGTTGACGCCTTTACGGTAATGACTGAGCTGATAGCCATCCACCATATAAACGTCACAGCCTGCTTCGTAGGCCGCATCCGCGAACAGGACGTGATAGACGTTAGTGGCTTCGATGGCGATGGCGCAGCTGCTCGCCAAGGCCTTCAGCCATTGGGTGATGGCGACTTTGGTATTGGGGATTGCCTCAAGTCGATCATATTGATCGTGGTAGATCACCAGCTCATTCTTGGCGACATCTACACCGATGATCGGTTTTTCCAGAGTAACCCGCATTGCCATAACGCCTCCTCGGGGATAAGGTTTACAGACTTGAAGGGGCCACCCAGAGGCGCAGGCTTGTTTCTATCGTAGGTTGTGAGCCTTAAGCATTCTTTATCGGCGCTTGGGTGAAAGGAGGAGGGGTGAAATCTCCTACGGGTCTGTACTGCGCGAACAGTCAGAAGCGAACTAAGTCCCTCCTCCTCCCTTCAAGTCTTACCATACAAGCGAACTTGTTCGCGAAGGCGGTACTTCGGGCGCTACATTTTCTCTGAATTTACGTCCCTTTCGCGAACAAGCGAAGCGTCGCCCGGTCCACTCCTACGCCCTCCCGGGCAGAATCAAAAGCTGAAGACTGCCAGGCGAGCCTGTTCGCGAAAGCGCTGGTGGCACAACATTCAAGAGCGGACGCAGAGCGTCCAGAACGGCATTCCGACGCGGAGCGTGAGGAACGATAGTCAACTGCCGTGCCTCCCGTTCCGCGTCACAGGTCTCTCAGTGCCCCACCTCGATGGTGCTCAATCCATTGCCCTGACGACGCACCTTGATCTGCACCGGGATTCGTTCGTGCATTTCCTGGACGTGGGAAATCACGCCGACCTTGCGACCCTGCGCCTGCAGGCCGTCGAGGGCGTCCATCGCCAGTTGCAGTGACTCCGGGTCGAGGCTGCCGAAGCCTTCGTCGATGAACAGTGACTCGATGCGCAAGGTGCTGGATGCCATCGAGGCGAGGCCCAGCGCCAGTGCCAGCGAGACAAGGAAGGTTTCCCCGCCGGACAGCGAGTGAACCGAGCGCAGTTCGTCGCCCATTTCCGTGTCCATGACCAGCAGACCGAGCATGCTGCCGCCGCGTTTCAGGCGGTAACGGCGCACCAGTTGCCTGAGCTGCGCATTGGCGTGGTGGACCAGCAGATCCAGGTTGTAGGCCTGGGCGATTTTGCGAAACCTGTCGCCTTCTGCCGAGCCGATCAACGACGCCAGACGTGCCCAGCGCAGGTATTCGCTGTTGGCGTCGGCGATGCGCGCCTGCAGTTCGCTGTTGGCGTTGCGGCGGCGCTGATCTTCACTGAGCTCGGCACGCAGGTCGGCGCAGTGCTGCTCACTGAGCGCCGACTGTTCATGGGCCTGTTGCAGCGCTGCTTCCAGTTGCGCACTGTCGGTCAGATCACTGTGTTGCGCCTGATGCTGTTGCAGGCGCTGATCGCGTTCCTGCAACAATACTTTTGCCTGTTCCAGCGCCTTGTCGGTGCTACTCAATTGCACACGTAATTGCTCGACATGCGCATCGTCGTAGGTCAGCAACGTATCCAGCGCGCTGTCGTCGAGCTGCGGATGCTGAGCGCGCCATTCGCTGATCTGCACATCAAGTTCAGCCAGTTCCTGTTGCAGGGCCTGCTGCTGTTGCTGTCCGGACTTGAGTTCGGCAGCCAGTTGAATCAGTTGATTGTGGATGTCCTGCAGCGCCTGCGCCGCCAGACTTTCCGTTTGTCTGGCCTGCTCGATGGTTTGCTCCAGCGCCTGCTGCCATTGCTCTGCGCTCGCGTGTTCGCCCAGCAGACCGGCAAGCGTCTGCTGACTGTTCTGCCGTTGCTCGCCGAGTCGGGTGACTTCCTGCGCCAGTTCGGTCTGGCGATGCACGCGAGTCTGCTGCTCGACCTGCTGCTTCTCGATCTTCTGCTGGCGCTCGGTTTGCTCCTGCTGCTCTTCGTGTTGCTGCTCCAGTTGATCGAGACGCTGGGTCACCTGCTGTTCGAGATGCAGCACGGTCGCCGATGCATCACTGCGCAGCCCTTCAAGCACCTGCGGCGATACCAGCGGCGTGAATGCCGTCAGTTCCTCTTCCAGTCGCTGCCCATCGGCCTCCAGTTGCTTGAGCTGCTCGGCAACATGGCCCGCAGCGGTCTGGCTGGCTTCGGTCGCTGCCTGAAGCTGCTGCTGCAGGCGGGCAGCGTCTTTTTGCAGGGCCAGCAAGGCTTGCTGACGTTGCTCGTCACGGTTGATGACTTCGCTCAGTTGACTCAATTGCTGGCTCAACCAGCCGTCGCGCTTGTCGGCGTCGCGGTCGAGCAATTGGGCGGCGAGGGGATGTGACTCCAGGTCCGGTGCCAAAGCCTGATGGCGCGCGGTGAGCTGCTCATGCTGGCGCAGCAGCTCTTTCTGCCGGGCGATCACGCCGCCGACCTGTTCACGTAATTGATTGCGTTGCTCGGTCAGCAGGTCCACGGCTTTCTGCGCGTTGGCCTGCTCGTTGTCGTCGTGTTGCGTGAGGCTTTCGAGCAGCGCCTCCGGCTGATGCCAGGGGTGTTCGATGCTGCCGCAGACCGGGCAGGGCTGGTCGTCCTGCAACTGCACGCGCAACTCCTCGACACTGGCGCTGCGGGCCAGGCGTTGGCGCTCCAGCAGTTGCCGGGTGACGGTCAGGGTCTGTTCGGCGACGGTCAGTTCATCACGAACGCGAAGGCCTTGGCTGTTGAGCTGTTCACGTTGCTGCTGGGCGCTCTGCTGTTGCTGGGTGAGGTCGGCAAGCTGCCGGTCGACGTCCTGCTGACTGGCCCACAGACGGGCCAGCTCCTCGAAGGCACGCTGCTGTTTGCGGTTGTCCTGCAACAGGCTGCCGAGAATCTGCACCTGCTCGGTCACTGCCTCCACTTCGCAATCGGCTTCGCGGTACAGCAACTCCAACGCGCTGCGTTGCTCGGTCAGCTGCTGATCGGCATTGCTGGCACGTTGCTGCAGCGCAGGCAGCTCACTGTGGCCGTGCTTGAGACGATTGGCGATCAGCGTGAGGGACTTCAGGCGGTCACGCCACGCGTTCCAGGCCTGAGCCAGTGGCGCCAGTTCGCTGCTGTGCTGCAGTTGCCCGGCAATACGCCCAAGACGTTGCGCTACCTGCTGTTGCTGATCGAGCAGGGTTTGCAGGCTGGTCTGGCCCTGAACGCAGAGCTGCTCGCTTTGCTGGTGCAGGTCGGACGCCTTGGCCAGTTCCTGGGCCAGGTGATTCAGGGTGTTCTGTGCTTCGAAAGCCTGCAGCAACAGCGGTTTGGCGCTGCCGTGCGCTTGCTGGGCTTCCAGCAGACTGGTCTGCGCCTGAGTACGGCGGCTTTCCAGCTGTTGCTGCTGGTCATGCAGCGAGGTCTGCTGTTGCTGATACTGGCGAATCTGTTCAGCCAGCGGATCAAGCTGAGCATTCAACGTGACCCGACGCGCGAAGCGATGGCGCTGCGGGCCCAGGCGTTCCAGCTGGCCGAGGGTCTGGCGTGCTCCGCTGTGGTCGTCCCAGGCCTGTTGCGCACTGTTCAGGGCTTCCTGGGCAGCGAGCTGTTCATCACGCAGACGGTGCAGTTCGGTGAGCCACTGCTGTTTGATTTCCAGTTGCCGTTGCTGTGTCTGATGGGCCTTGAGCTGTTGCTGCGCGTCGCTTAGACGCTGCTCCAGTTCAGCCAGCAGCTCCGGGGCCAGCGGGATGATGTTGCTGGCCTGCGCGGTCAGGGTTTTCAGGGCGTCTTCGGCTTCCTTGCTTTTGCTGTAGGCGCGCCGACCGAGCTGGCTGTAGATCGCGGTGTTGGTGAGCTTTTCCAGCAGTTCGCTGCGTTCCTTGTCATCTGCCTTTAGGAACGCGCTGAACTCGCTCTGGGCAAGCATCACGGCGCGGGTGAACTGTTCGAAGTTCAGGCCCAAGCGGTTTTCGATCAGTTGCTCGAATTCGCGTTTGCTCTGGTTGCTGAGGATTTGCTCACTGTCCAGATCGGTGAGGGTCTGCCGGCTGGCCTGCAGCTTTTTAGTGGCATTGTCGCGCGCGCGATTGGTTTCCCAGCGCGCGCGATAACGCCGCTGATCGATGCCGATGAAGTCCACCTCGGCGTAACCGCTGCCCGTGCCACGGCGCAGCAGGGTACGTGGGTCGCTGGTGGTGATGTCGCCGTCGATGTCCGGGACCTTGGACTGACCGATATTGCTAAGCCGCGGAATCGCGCCGAACAGCGCCAGGCACAGGGCATCGAGCAGCGTGCTTTTGCCCGCGCCGGTTGGGCCGGTGATGGCAAACAGTCCGGCGCTGGCCAGCGGCTCGGCAGTGAAATCGATTTCAAAGGGGCCGGCCAGCGAGGCCAGGTTTTTCAGGCGAATGGCGAGGATTTTCATGGTTGCTCGCTCTCCTGCTGGACTTCACGCAGCAGCGTGGCGAAATCGGTCAGCGTCTGTTCGTCGACCTCGCTGCCGAAGTTGTCCTGCCAGGCACGGCTGAACAGTTCCTGAGGCGTGAGCTGGTCCAGCTCAATCAGCGTGGCGTTACCCTCGCTGCCGTCCGCGCTGCCCTTGCCGGCGTACTCGGCACCGATGCGTACCAGCCGCACAGCCTTGCCCTGTAGGGCGTTTTCGATCTGGTTGCGCAGGTCCGGCTGGGGTTCATCCAGACGCACACGCACTTCCAGCCACGGCTGGCGGTCCGGGTCGGCGAGCAGGTCGATGTCCGGCAACGCCTTGAGCTGCACCAGCAGGTCGGCCAGCGGCGTAGGCCCGAGGCGTTGCAGGTTGACGGCGCGAGGAATCAGCAACGGCTCCACACTGGCCAGCGTCTCGCCGTCGCAATTGATTTCCAGAATCTGGTGCTGATAGCTGATTTCCGAAAAGGACAGCGGGATCGGCGAGCCGCTGTAGCGAATGCGATCTTCGCCGTTGACCCGCTGCGGTTTATGCAGGTGGCCCAGCGCAACATAGGTGATGCTCGGCCCGAACAGGCTGGCTGGCAGGGCTTCGGCGTTGCCGATGATCAGGCTGCGCTCGGAGTCTTCCGAGACCGAGCCACCTGCCATGTGGGCGTGACTGATGGCGATCAATGCCTGACCGGGCTGGCGCTTGAGGTCAGCCGCCGCGATCAGCAACTCATGCACCCGGCCGATGCCACGCAGGTAGTCATCGCCCAGGGTCGGGCCGGTGACTTCGGCGGGACGCAGAAAGGGCAGCGCCAGGCACCAGGCCTTGATGTCGCCATTGGCGTCCGGCAATGGCAACAGCAGGCGTTCGGCATCCAGCACGCCATCGTCCAGCCACATCACCCGGCCCAGCGCGTGGGTGCGCAAGCGGCGCATCAGGGGGGCGGGAAGTTCGATACGCGAGCCGGAGTCGTGGTTGCCGGCGATCATCACGATGGTCAGCAAGGGTTGCTGTTCGTGGGCGTTGACGATGAAGTCGTACAGGCGCTCCTGCGCTTTGACCGGCGGGTTGACGGTGTCGAAGATGTCGCCCGCGATCAACAGTACATCCGGTTTACGGTCGGCCAGACGGGCCAGCAGCCAGGTCAGAAAGCAGGCGTGTTCGAAATCCCGCTCCTGGCCGTGCAGGTTCTGACCCAGGTGCCAGTCAGAGGTGTGAAACAGACGCATTGGTTTACCTTGTCGTATAGGGGTGTTGCCTGAGCTGCATCATTTGGGATACAGCGGCGGCAACCCGGCATCACCTGCCGGGTCCTGAATATGTTCGGCGGCGGGCAGCTTGCGCACCGCGCGCCAGAGGTCCTCGCCCAGCCACAGCTTGCCGGTTTCGCTGTACAGCGCACCGTTGAGACCGTCCAGAGCATCGGACAGCGGCACGAAACGCGCGGCCATTTCGGCCAGGGTTTCCGGCTGCTGACGTGCCCAGGCGTCGAGCGCCTGACGGGTGCCCTGCGGGTCGTTGGCCAGGCAGGCGCGCTTGAGGTCATCGAGTACGGTACGCGGGCTGGGCCCGGTCTGCACGGCCCGGGCGATTGCCGGCTGTCCACGGGCGCGCCACCACAGGCCGAAACCGAGCAATGTTGTGCAGACCAGCAGCAAGGTGCTCATCTGCCACGGCCAGACTGGCGGGCCGATTACGGTCACGCCGTTTGTGTCGTTGTTCACCGGCGTGTCCACCGCCAGACCCGGGTTGACGCTGATCTGCAGGGTGCGCGCGGGCAGGCTGCTGTGCTCCAGATGATCTTCGCGGGTATTCCACCAGGTCACTTCAACCGCAGGCAGGTCGATTGCGCCGGCGCGGGCGGGCACCAGGGCCTCGCGTTCTTCGCGCGTGCCTATCAGGCCGCGTTCGCTGGGCAGGTTGCGCAGTTGTGGCTGATCCGGGTAACGCCGCAGGCCGGGTACTTCTGTGGGCGGCAAGGGGGGCAGCTGCGCGCCGGCCAGCCCTTCGGCCTTGAGCGTCAGGGTGCGGGTCAGCGAATCGCCGACCTGCGTAGTGCCGGGCTCCGGGCTCCAGTTTTCTTCCAGATTGATACTGCGTGCCGGCAGCCAGGCGACATCGGCCGGGTAGTCGGCAGGCTTGGGCTTGACGGTCAACGGCACTTCGGCGGACTTGACCCGTACCGACCGGCCCGGCTGCGGGCCGAACGGATTGGTGTCCTGGGCTTGCGAACCCTCGGCAGGCGTCTGCACCAGCGTTGCACTGAACACTTGCGCCGGTATCTTCAGCACGCCGCTCTGCTGCGGGTAGATCGCGTAGCGTGTCTCGATCACCCCGTGGCGCACGCCGTTGATCAGCTTTTCGTAGGTGCGCGAATCACCCAGTTTTTCGACCCGCGCGTCCGGCACTTGCAGCGGGCTCAGGCTACTGTCGTCGAACAGTGACACCGAGTGGTAAACGCGCAGGGTCAGCACGGCCTGAGCCTGAACATACACGCTGTCCTGATCCAGGCTCGCTTCGATGAAGATCGATGCCAGATGGTTGCTTTGTTCCTGGGGCTCGCTCTGCAGGACCTGCAGGGTCAGCGGCTGGCTTTTCAGCTCGCCCAGTTGCAGCGACGGAATCAACACGCTTCCGGTCTCGCGGGGCAGCAGGGTCACGATCCAGCGCGTGGTGGCCTGGCTGCTGCCATCCAGGGTTTTCAGGCTGTTGAGCTGACGCGTGTCACGCACCTCGAAACTGCTTTCCAGCGCGCTCATGTCCGGCTTGCCGAACTGCGTCACATCGTCGGTTTCCAGCGTCAGCTCGACGGTCTCCCCGGCGTTGAGGCGCGTGCGGTCAACGCTGGCGGTCAGTTGCGCAGCCTGCAGCGACAAGGTGATCAGGCTCAGCAGCAGGCCGATCAATAAGGTGTACACGCGACTCATCGGGTCTTTTCCTGATGTTGCTGTTCGTAGCGAAATTTGCGCCGCAACAGTTCGCCCGGGTCATCCGGAATCTGCCTCAACCACTGCTCCAGTTCCTGACGTCGCTCACCGGTCATGGGGCTGTCGGCGGACTGCAGCGCAGGGCGGGTAGTCTGTTCGTCGTCGGTCGACTCGCCCGAGGCGGCCTTGCCGCTGTTGTCCGGCGGCAGGCTTTCGCTGGTGCCGGGTTGATCCGATCGGGACGGGTTCTGCTCGGCAGGCGATGCGCTGCTATTGGGGTCTTGCGACGCCTGCTGACCTTCTTCGCCCTGATCGGCCTTGTTCTGTTCGTCTTGGGCAGGCTTCTGCTCATTGGCCTGATCCAGCAGGCTTTGCACCAGCGCCCGATTGGTTTGCGCCGCAGGGAAATCGGGCTGTCGGTCCAGGGCCTGCTCGTAGGCATCCAGTGCCGCTGCCAGCTCGCCGCTGCGGGCCAGGGCATTGCCACGATTGTAGTGGTCGGCGGCGCTGTTGCCTTCGGCAAACTGCCGGGCGGCGCTGGCGTAGTCTTGCGCCTGGTACAACGCCACGCCTTTCCAGCGCGAGTCTTCGAAGCGCTGCGCTGCCTCGGCTGGCCGATGCTGTTCCAGCAGCCGCTGGCCCTGTTGATCGGGACGCAGCCACAGGTCCTGAAACTCGAACGCCTGGCTGTTCTGCGGAAACATGAACATTAGCGGCAGGCAGAACAGCCAGCCGCGCCGACCGGCCAGTGCCGCGATCAGCAACAGCGGCAGCAGCAACCAGTGGCCCTGGTCAGCCCAGGTGTCGAGTTGCACGACCTGGCCGTCGCGGCTCATGTGTCGAGGGCTGGCCAGCAGACCGAGGCTGCGCAAGTCTTCTTCATCGCCGCGTGCCTGACGATAGCTGCCGCCGACCTGATCGGCGAAGTCGTTGAGGCTGGTACTGTCCAGACGCGGCACCAGAATCGCACCCTGATCATCCTTGAGCAGGCTGCCGTTTTCCTGCGTGACCGGCGCGCCTTCGGCCGTGCCGACCCCGAGAATCAACAGCGGCGGCGATTTTCCGCGCAATGCGGCGCGGATGCCCTGACGTTCCTGTTCGCTCAGCGACGAGGTGATCAACAGTATCCGCCCCTGACCCAATGCGCCCTGTTTGAGCAGGTGCAGCGCTTTCTGCACAGCCAGATCGGCGCGCTGGCCGGTCACCGGCATGATCGACGGTCTGATGGCTTCCAGCAGGTTGTGGCTGGTGACCAGATCATCGGACAGCGGCACCAGCGTGTGTGCGCTGCCTGCATAGACAACGATGGCGGTCTGCGCATCGCTGCGTTTTTGCAACAGGTCCAGCAGCTTGCGTCTAGCCTGTTCCAGGCGGGTAGGGGGCGTATCGGTGGCGAGCATCTGCGGGGTGAGTTCGAGAATGACCACCAGCGGATCGACCGGCTTCTGGCTGATCTGTTCGACGCGCTGCCAACTGGGGCCCAGCAAGGCGAAAAGGGCCAGCAACCAGGCGAGCCCCAGCGCGACCCATGGCAGTTTGCTGTTGCTGCCGCGCCCACCGTTGAGCAACACCTCATGAAAGTGAGTGGGCAGCAGCATTTGCCAGCGTCCGGCGCGTTTCTGCCGGTGCCAGAGTCGCCAGATCAGCAGCGCCAGCAAGGGCGTGATCAGCAGCCATTCCGGGCGAAACCAGTGCGGCCAGAGCCCGCTGATCATCGCGACCTCCACAGGCTTTTGCAGCGCTCTCGCCAGTTAATAGAACGCACCGCCGTCAGCAGGCGTTGCACTGCGTTGTTCGGCCACAACTCACGCAGCACCAGCAGCACACTCAATAGCAGCGCTGTCGCCAGTGGCCATTGATAAAGTGCTTGCGCCGGGCGCGCCTGGGTGGGCTGCTGTGCGACCGGCTCCAGGGCATCGAGGGTGGCGCGGATTTTTTCCAGCTGGTCGCCATCGCGCGCGCGGAAATACTGGCCACCGCTGAGGCTGGCGATTTCCTTGAGCGTCGGTTCGTCCAGATCAAGGCTGGGGTTGAGGCCCAGCACGCTTTGCAGCGCGTCCTTGTCCGGGTCCGAGCCGATGCCGATGGGGTAGATTTTTACGCCTTCTTCGGCAGCCAGCCGTGCGGCGGTGATCGGATCGATCTGACCGGCGTTGTTGGCGCCATCGGTGACCAGCACCAGCGCACGACTGGTGGCCGGACGCATACGCAGACGTTTCAGGGCCAGGCCGATGGCATCGCCCAGTGCGGTGTTCTTGCCGGCAATGCCTATCCTCGCCTCGTCGAGCCAGACCCGCACAGTGCGGCGGTCATAGGTCAGTGGCGCCTGGACAAACGCCTGGGTGCCGAACAGGATCAGGCCGACCCTGTCGCCCTTGCGGCCTTCGAGAAAGTCACCGAGCAGTTGTTGCACCAGCACCAGCCGGCTGACTTCATCGCTTTTCCATTGCATGTCCGGGTAGTCCATAGAGCCGGACACGTCGACCGCCACCAGCAGGTCGCGGCCACTGGCAGCTACCGGCAGTGGCTCGCCCAGCCATTGCGGTCGCGCTGTGGCGATCAGCAGCAACAGCCAGATCAACAGAAACGGCGCACGCTGTCTCCACACCGGTAGGTTGGCTTTGGCGCGGCGACCGCTCAGGCCTTCGAGTTCACTGAGAAAGCTGACCTTGAGCGCCGGCTCGCCACTGTCGGCCATGGGCAGCAGGGCGCGCATCAGCCATGGCAATGGCAGCAGGGCGAAGACCCACGGCCAGGCGAACTCAAACATGTTTGCGGATCCAGGTATCGACCGCCTGAGTCAGGCCGGTGATGGCCTTGTCGTCCAGTTTGCACTCGGGCTTGTACGCGCCTTCGACCAGAATCATCCAGCGCGTCAGGCCGGCAGCCGGGCAGCGGTTGTCGAGGAACGCCAGCCATTTGCGGCCGTTGAGGGTATGGCTCTGGCTGTGCGGGTAATGGTTACGGCACAGGCGTTTGAGCAGGCCGTTGATCTGCTGCAGCCAGGCACCGGCCGGCGCGCCGTCGTAGGGTTTCGGCAGGCTGGCCAGTTCCGCCAGCGCGGCGAGGCGAACCGGGTCCAGCGGCTGTTCGCTGCGCACTTTGCGGGCCTTGACCGGCAGCAGTTTGCGCAAGCGCCACAGGCCCCAGCCTGCCACGGGGATTAGCAACAGCAGCAGCCACCAGCCCGGCGCGAGCGGCCAGAAGCCGACGGCTTCGGGCGCAATCAGCGGCTCCAGCTGATCGAGGGGATTCATTTGCGCTTCACCGGACGACGCGCATTGAGGTATTCGCGCAGTTGTTCGACGAGCTCCGCCTGGGTGCTCAATGGCATGAGCAATACCCGCAGCTTCTGCGCCAGCAACTCCCAACGCGCCGTGCGCTCCTCGCCCTGTTGCCGGTAGGCGCGGCGCAGTTCGGGGTTGAGGGTGTCGATCTCCAGTTGCGCGCCGCGTTCGGCAAAACGCAGCAAACCGGCAGCGGGCAGAGCCCGGTCCAGCGGGTCGGACAGCGGCAGCAACAGCAGGTCGCTGTGGCGTGACAGCAGGCTCAGTTGTTGTTCGGCGGCATCGGACAGGGCGCGCTCGTCGCACAGGACGATGACCAGACTGCCGGGGCGCAGCACTTCCCGCGCGCGACGCAGCGCAGTACCGAACGCATCGCGGTCTGGCGGAATCTCGGTATGCAGCGACTGATTGACCCGTACCAGCCGGTTGAGCAACTGCAGCAGGCTTTGTTTGCTGCGTCGCGGCTTGATCTCGTAGTGTTCGTTATCGCCGAACACCAACCCGCCGACCCGGTCGTTGTGTTCCAGCGCCGCCCAGCCGATCAGCGCGGCCGCCTGAGCCGCGAGTACCGACTTGAACATCAGGCCGGAGCCGAAGAACAGCCGTCGGCTCTGTTCCACAAGAATGAAAATGGGCCGTTCGCGTTCCTCATGGAACAGTTTGGTGTGCGGCTCCTGCGTGCGTGCCGTCACGCGCCAGTCGATGCTGCGCACGTCGTCACCGGCCTGATAGACCCGCACCTGATCGAAATCCACGCCACGTCCGCGCAGCTTGGAGTGGTGCAGGCCGATCAGCGGGCTGCGCTGGCTCGGGGTAGAAAACAGCTGCACTTCCCGCACCCGATGACGCATCTCGATCAGCTCGCTGAGGCTGACGCGGATGCCCGGCTGGGGGATCAGGTAGGGTTGCATGGGGTCAGGCGACGGCCACGACGTCGAGGATGCGCTGAATCACGCGATCCTGATCGATACCGGCAGCTTCGGCCTCGAACGACAGGATGACCCGGTGGCGCAAGACATCGAACAGCACCGCCTGAATGTCTTCGGGGCTGACGAAGTCGCGTCCGGCCAGCCAGGCATGCGCACGGGCGCAGCGGTCCAGCGAGATGGAGCCCCGCGGGCTGGCACCGTAGGCAATCCATTCGGCCAGTTCCGGGTCGAACTTGGCCGGGGTACGGGTGGCCATGACCAGTTGCACCAGGTATTCCTCGACCGCATCGGCCATGTACAGGCCAAGGATTTCCTTGCGTGCGGCAAAAATCGCCTGCTGGCTGACGCGGCGCTCCGGCTTGGTTTCGCCATTCAGGGCTTCGCCACGCGCCTGTTGAAGGATCTTGCGTTCGACGGCGGCATCCGGGAAGCCGATCTTGACGTGCATCAAAAAACGGTCGAGCTGGGCTTCGGGCAGCGGGTAGGTGCCTTCCTGCTCGATAGGGTTCTGGGTCGCCATGACCAGAAACAGCGGCGACAGGTCGTAGGTGCTGCGCCCGACACTGACCTGGCGCTCGGCCATGGCTTCGAGCAGCGCCGACTGGACCTTGGCCGGCGCACGGTTGATTTCGTCGGCCAGCACCAGGTTGTGGAAGATCGGCCCTTGCTGGAACACGAAGCTGCCGGTTTCCGGGCGATAGATTTCCGTACCGGTGATGTCTGCAGGCAGCAGGTCGGGGGTGAACTGAATGCGGTGGAACTGGGCTTCGATACCTTCTGCCAGCTCCTTGATGGCCTTGGTCTTGGCCAGGCCGGGAGCGCCTTCGACAAGCATGTGGCCATCGGCAAGCAGGGCAATGAGCAGACGTTCGATCAGCTTTTCCTGGCCAAGGATCTGCGTTGAAAGAAAAGTTCGCAGCGCAATCAGCGCTTCACGATGTTCCATCGGTGACGGTTCCTGGCAGGGCGAACAGCTGTGTCTGACGACTGCTGAGCTGGGGGCGATACTTTAATCCATCCAGGCAGGTATCGACTAACGACTCCCGCGTTTTTTATTGCATTTAGAGAAGTGCCTGTCATTTATGCAGGTATTGTCCTACGTGATCTATGGGGGTCCATGTAGGAAGGTTGGCTCTGGCTCCCGGAGCCACGGCGTCAGAGTCGATAGAAGCTCGCCGCGTTCTCCCACAGCGCCTGACGAGCGCCGCTTTCGCCCAGTGCGTCGATCAACAGTTCGATATCGTCGGGCCGGAAGGGGCGGGGGGCACGGGTCGACGGCAGGTCGGTGCCGAACATCAGGGCATTCGGGTTGGCGGCGTGGATATCCCTGAGGGCCTCGCGCACCGGAAAGTCCACTCGCCCGAAACCACAGGCCTTGATCCGCACACCGCGCTCGGCAAGGCGCAGGACCACGGGCAGCCCTTCGGCACTCAGCCCCAGGTGATCGATGCTGATGGCCGGGAGTTTGCGCAGGCGTGTTTCGATGGGTGCCAGTTCCCGCGAGTCGATGTACAGCTCGGAGTGCCAGCCTACGCGTTCATGGACACGCACGGCCAGTGCCTCCAACTGGTCGAGCTGCTCCGAGCCGCCGCGCTTGAGGTTGAAGCGCAAGGCGCGCACGCCTGCCGCGTTCAGGGTGTCCAGCTCTGCATCGGTGACGCTGGCGGGCAATTGCGTGACACCGACGAAACCCGGTCCCAGCAGGCGCAGCGCCTGAAGCAGATAGCCCTGATCAAAGCCCTGAAAGGAACCGGACACCACCGCGCCACCCTGAACGCCCAGCGGCTGGACCTTCGCAAGGTAGTCAGCGACACCGAACGGCTCCGGCAGATAGCCGTTATTGGCGATCAGCGGGAAATGCGGGTCGATGATGTGGCAGTGGGCGTCGAAAATGCGGTTCATGACGGACTCCTGTTCGGCGAAGTGCTCACTCTAGGCTCTGTACGAAAAGTCGGCGAGCGAAGGTCAGGCGAGGCAAAAACAGGCCAGGAACGGCCGGGGTCGCGTTCGACTCTACGTGTTGTAAATGAGCATTCCGAGCCTGTTTTTAACGAAGCATCACCGAGCGCAGCCACTTTTCGTACAGAGCCTAGCGCTTTTTTGATCATCAGCTGATTGTGCTGGTGTACTCACCGACGTTTTCGAGAATGATCTGTAACGTCTGGTGAACGTCCTGCAACTCGCCTGCATCGGTGGCGTGGAGAATTTCGTACTGATGGTGGCCATCGAGCTGCTTGGCGTCCTGCGCGTCGATTTCCACCAACAGGCGCTTGGCACTGAAGGTGACCTTCAGGCTGGACACGTTCAGTGACTTGTCGTCGCTGACGGTGATTTCCACTTCGTTCTCGTCCGGGAAACGGGTCAGGGAAAACAGCATGCCGTTTTCTGCGTGGCAGCAGAGCAGCGCCATATCGTCGTATTCGTCGTCGCACGGGTTGGCGATGAGGCTGGCGGTCTTGATTTGCATGGGTGGCTCCGGGTCTGTCCAGGTAAGGCGTGAGTGAATTTTGCCAGTCCCGGGCAAATAATGTCGGGCGATATTGGCACCATCGTACGCAGTGTATCGCGACCTGATGACCGAATATGTCGCAGCCTCGTAAGCAGTGTGCGCTCAGCTCTCGTTAAGCTGCATGACGGACAAGTGGTGTACGGTGTCGGGTGCGCGTAGCGTTTTTTCACCGCGCTATACAAATGTGACTACCCTGACACAGCGCGCGTTACTACTTTAGCTTTACACTCGATCAGGTGATGCCCACGCGATTGACTGCAAGGGCACCCTGGTTTCAACACCTTCTTCAAGCCTCCCCAATAAAAGCCAAAGCGGAGTACCACAGATGGCGTTCTTCACCGCAGCCAGCAAGGCCGACTTCCAGCATCAACTGCAAGCGGCACTGGCTCAGCACATCAGCGAACAGGCACTGCCACAAGTGGCGCTGTTTGCCGAGCAATTCTTCGGCATCATTTCTCTCGACGAACTCACCCAGCGGCGGCTCTCCGACCTGGCAGGCTGCACCTTGTCCGCGTGGCGCCTGCTGGAGCGTTTCGAACATGCTCACCCGCAGGTCCGGGTCTACAACCCCGATTACGAGCGCCACGGCTGGCAATCGACTCATACTGCCGTTGAAGTGCTGCATCATGATCTTCCGTTTCTGGTCGACTCCGTACGTACCGAGCTGAACCGCCGCGGCTATAGCATCCACACCCTGCAGACCACCGTGCTGAGCGTGCGTCGCGGGGCTGCTGGCGAATTGCTTGAGCTGCTGCCCAAGGGCACCGCTGGCGACGACGTGCTGCAGGAATCGCTGATGTACCTGGAGATCGACCGCTGCGCCAACGTCAGCGAGTTGAACGTGCTGGCGCGCGAGCTGGAGCAGGTACTTGGCGAAGTACGCGCCGTCGTCGAAGATTTCGGGCCGATGAAAGCGCGTCTGCATGAGTTGCTGGCCAGTATCGATGCCAACGAGTCCAACACCGATGTCGAGGAAAAGGCCGAGATCAAGGTCTTCCTGCAATGGCTGGTGGACAACCACTTCACCTTCCTCGGTTACGAAGAGTTCGAAGTGCGCAACGACGCCGAAGGCGGCCAGTTGGTGTACGACGAGTCGTCCTTCCTCGGGCTGACCCGCCTGCTGCGCCCCGGCCTGACCCGCGAAGAACTGCACATCGAAGATTACGCGGTGAAATACCTGCAGGAACCGGTGTTGCTGTCGTTTGCCAAGGCGGCGCATCCAAGCCGCGTGCACCGTCCGGCGTACCCGGATTACGTTTCGATCCGTCAGATCGACGCGTCGGGCAAGGTCATCAAAGAATGTCGTTTCATGGGCCTGTACACCTCGTCGGTGTATGGCGAGAGCGTGCGGCAGATTCCGTACATCCGTCGCAAGGTCGCTGAGGTCGAGCGTCGCTCCGGTTTCGACGCCAAGGCGCACCTGGGCAAGGAACTGGCGCAGGTGGTCGAAGTACTGCCGCGTGACGACCTTTTCCAGACGCCGGTGGACGAATTGTTCACCACGGTCATGTCCATCGTGCAGATTCAGGAGCGCAACAAGATTCGCGTGTTCCTGCGCAAGGACCCGTACGGCCGCTTCTGCTACTGCCTGGCTTATGTGCCGCGCGACGTGTATTCCACCGAAGTACGCCAGAAGATCCAGCAGGTCCTGATGGACCGCCTCAAGGCCAGCGATTGCGAGTTCTGGACGTTCTTCTCTGAATCGGTGCTGGCGCGTGTGCAGTTGATTCTGCGCGTAGACCCGAAGATCAACCTGGACATCGACGTCGCCCAACTGGAAAACGAAGTTATTCAGGCGTGCCGTTCGTGGAAGGACGACTACGCCAGTCTGGTGGTCGAAAGCTTCGGTGAAGCCCACGGCACCAACGTGCTGGCCGACTTCCCGAAAGGCTTCCCGGCGGGCTACCGCGAGCGCTTTGCGGCGCATTCGGCAGTCGTCGACATGCAGCACGTACTGAGCCTCAGCGAAGCCAATCCGCTGGTGATGAGCTTCTACCAGCCACTGGCCGGTGGCCGCCAGCAATTGCATTGCAAGCTGTATCACGCCGACACACCGCTGGCGTTGTCCGACGTGTTGCCGATTCTGGAAAACCTTGGCCTGCGCGTGCTGGGCGAGTTTCCGTACCGCCTGCACCATGCCAACGGTCGCGAGTTCTGGATTCACGATTTCGCCTTTACCTACGGCGAAGGACTGAACCTCGATATCCAGCAGCTCAATGACACCCTCCAGGATGCGTTCGTGCACATCGTGCGCGGCGATGCCGAAAACGATGCGTTCAACCGTCTGGTGCTCACCGCCGGCCTGCCGTGGCGCGATGTGGCGCTGCTGCGTGCCTATGCGCGTTATCTGAAGCAGATTCGTCTGGGCTTTGACCTGGGTTACATCGCCACCACGCTGAACAATCACACCGACATCGCCCGCGAGCTGACGCGTCTGTTCAAGACCCGCTTCTATCTGGCGCGCAAGCTGGGTTCCGACGATCTCGACGACAAGCAGCTGCGTCTGGAACAGGCGATTCTGACTGCGCTGGACGACGTGCAGGTGCTCAACGAAGACCGCATCCTGCGTCGTTATCTGGACTTGATCAAAGCCACGCTGCGGACCAACTTCTATCAGGCCGATGCCAACGGGCAGAGCAAGAGCTATTTCAGCTTCAAGTTCAACCCGCGCCTGATTCCCGAACTGCCCAAGCCGGTGCCCAAGTTTGAAATCTTCGTCTATTCGCCGCGTGTCGAAGGCGTGCATCTGCGCTTCGGCAACGTGGCGCGTGGCGGCCTGCGCTGGTCGGACCGCGAGGAAGACTTCCGTACCGAAGTGCTGGGCCTGGTAAAAGCCCAGCAGGTTAAGAACTCGGTCATTGTGCCGGTAGGTGCCAAGGGCGGCTTCGTGCCGCGTCGCCTGCCGACCACCGGCAACCGCGACGAAGTGCAGGCCGAGGCAATCGCTTGCTACCGCATCTTCATCTCCGGGCTGCTGGACATCACCGACAACCTTAAGGAAGGCGCGCTGGTGCCGCCGGTCAACGTCGTGCGTCATGACGATGATGACCCTTATCTGGTGGTGGCCGCCGACAAGGGCACGGCAACGTTCTCCGACATCGCCAACGGCATTGCCATCGACTACGGCTTCTGGCTGGGCGACGCCTTCGCTTCCGGTGGTTCTGCCGGTTACGATCACAAGAAGATGGGCATCACCGCCAAGGGCGCATGGGTGGGCGTGCAGCGTCACTTCCGTGAGCGCGACATCAATGTGCAGCAGGACAGCATCAGCGTGATCGGTATCGGCGACATGGCCGGTGACGTGTTCGGCAACGGCCTGCTGATGTCTGACAAGCTGCAACTGGTCGCAGCGTTCAATCACCTGCACATCTTCATCGATCCGAATCCGGACCCGGCCACCAGCTTTGCAGAGCGTCAGCGCCTGTTCAATCTGCCGCGCTCGTCCTGGACCGACTACGACACCAGCATCATGTCCGCTGGCGGCGGGATCTTCCCGCGCAGCCTGAAAAGTATCGCCATCACCGAACAGATGAAGGCGCGCTTCGACATCAAGGCTGACAAGCTGACCCCGACCGAACTGCTGAACGCTTTGCTCAAGGCACCGGTCGATCTGTTGTGGAACGGCGGTATCGGCACCTACGTGAAGTCCAGCGATGAGTCGCACGCTGATGTCGGCGACAAGGCCAACGATGCGCTGCGCGTCGACGGCAACGAGCTGCGTTGCAAGGTGGTGGGCGAGGGCGGCAACCTGGGCATGACCCAGCTGGGCCGTGTCGAGTTCGGCCTCAATGGCGGCGCGACCAACACCGACTTCATCGACAACGCGGGCGGTGTGGACTGCTCCGATCACGAAGTGAACATCAAGATCCTGCTCAACGAAGTGGTGCAGGCCGGTGACATGACCGAGAAGCAGCGCAATCAGCTGCTCGAAAGCATGACCGACGAAGTCGGCCACCTGGTGCTGGGCAACAACTACAAGCAGACTCAGGCGTTGTCGCTGGCAGCCCGTCGCGCTTACGAGCGGATTGCCGAATACAAGCGTCTGATGAGTGACCTGGAGGCGCGTGGCAAGCTTGATCGCGCCATCGAGTTCCTGCCTGCTGAAGAGCAGATTGCCGAGCGGATTG
The DNA here is from genome assembly GCF_017832255.1 of Pseudomonas sp. PvP028. Lineage (NCBI taxonomy): Bacteria > Pseudomonadati > Pseudomonadota > Gammaproteobacteria > Pseudomonadales > Pseudomonadaceae > Pseudomonas > Pseudomonas sp. PvP028. The sequence goes on along the minus strand of NZ_JAFIBL010000001.1, from coordinate 5,417,495 downwards.
CGGCCAAGCAGGGCTTGAGTCGTGCCGAGCTGTCGGTGTTGATCTCGTACAGCAAGATCGACCTTAAGGAAGCGTTGCTGGAATCCCGTGTGCCGGATGACGACTATCTGGCGCGTGATATGGAAACCGCGTTCCCGCCTTCGCTGGGCGCCAAGTTTTCCACGGCCATGCGCGGCCATCGCCTGAAGCGCGAGATCGTCAGCACGCAGATCGCCAACGATCTGGTCAACCACATGGGCATCACCTTCGTGCAGCGGCTCAAAGAGTCGACCGGCATGAGCGCTGCTGCGGTGGCCGGTGCCTACGTGATCGTGCGTGACATCTTCCACCTGCCGCACTGGTTCCGTCAGATCGAGGCACTGGACTACAAGGTTTCGGCCGAAGTCCAACTGGCGCTGATGGACGAGTTGATGCGTCTGGGGCGTCGTGCAACGCGCTGGTTCCTGCGTAGCCGTCGCAATGAGCTGGACGCCGGTCGTGACGTGGCACACTTCGGTCCGCACCTCGCTGCACTGGGCCTCAAGCTTGACGAGCTGCTAGAAGGTCCGACCCGCGAGATCTGGCAAACGCGTTATCAGGCGTATGTCGAAGCCGGTGTGCCGGAACTGCTGGCGCGCATGGTCGCCGGTACGACGCATCTGTACACACTGTTGCCGATCATCGAAGCCTCCGACGTGACCGGGCAGAATGCTGCCGACGTCGCCAAGGCATACTTCGCCGTCGGCAGTGCGCTGGACATTACCTGGTACCTGCAGCAGATCAGCAGTCTGCCGGTGGAAAACAACTGGCAGGCGCTGGCGCGTGAAGCGTTCCGGGACGATGTCGACTGGCAACAGCGGGCAATCACCGTGTCGGTTCTGCAGATGGCCGATGGTCCTTCGGAAATCGATGCGCGTCTGGCCCTGTGGCTGGAGCAGCACACACTGATGGTCGAGCGCTGGCGTGCCATGCTGGTCGAGCTGCGTGCGGCAAGCGGCACGGATTACGCAATGTACGCCGTTGCCAATCGCGAACTGCTGGACCTGGCCATGAGCGGGCAGGGCATTACCGTGTAACCAGGCTGTAAAGCTGTACCCATAAAAAACCCGCATCGAAAGATGCGGGTTTTTTTATGTCTGACTGATAGGTTCGATCAGCCGCTTACTGCGCAGCCGACAGGTGCTCGTAAAGAATCGTCGCACCCACCACGATCAACACGATACCGCCAATGATTTCAGCGCGTTTGCCGACCATGGTGCCCAGCACCCGGCCCAGCATCACGCCGATGGTGACCATGACCGTGGTCGCGAGGCCGATGGCCAGGGCGGCAACCACGATATTGACGTCGACAAACGCCAGGCCTACGCCGACTGCCAGTGCATCGATACTGGTGGCGAATGCGGTAACGGCGAGAATCCAGAAAGAATGCTGCCCCGGCTTTTCCTGCTCTTCGTCATCGTCGTGCTTGATGCCGTTGTAGATCATGTGCAGGCCGAGCACCAGCAACAGCGTGAAGGCGATCCAGTGATCCCAGCTCTCGGCGAAGCGCGCAGCCACCTGGCCAATGCCCCAGCCGATGACCGGCGTGATGGTTTCGATGGCGCCGAATATAAGGCCCGTGCGCAACGCTTCGAGAAAGCGCGGTTTATGCAGGCTTGCTCCTTTACCAAGGGCCGCAGCAAAGGCGTCCGTGGACATGGCAAGCGCGAGAAAGAGGAGGGAAATCGGATTCACGGTTATATCCAGTCGGGCTATGAGTCAACGACGCAACCACACGCCCGACTTTAGGCATGGATGCATCGTTGGTCTCGCCAACCAGAAGGTGTTCGCACCACGGCATGCTGCCGAGAATGTTGATACGAACGCTCTGTGACCGGAGTCACGAGCAGGCTACTCCCCAACAAGGGCCGCCACTATAGCCATGTGAATGTGAAAAATATATGTACGAGGCCGGGTGAGGGCAAAAAAAACCCCATCACGAGGATGGGGTTCTTCTGATGCCTGCTTTCGTGCTTACACTTGAACAGCCGGGATGTTGGCGTTCGCAGCGGCTTCACGGAACTCGGCGATCTGATCGAAGCTCAGGTAGCGGTACACGTCCGCTGCCATGGTGTCGATCTGGTTGGCGTAGCCCATGTACTCTTCGACCGTCGGCAGACGACCCAGAATCGAGGCAACGGACGCCAGCTCGGCCGAGGCCAGGTAGACGTTCGCGCCGTCACCCAGACGGTTCGGGAAGTTACGGGTCGACGTCGACACCACGGTCGCGTTCGGTTCCACGCGTGCCTGGTTACCCATGCACAGCGAGCAGCCCGGCATTTCCATGCGTGCGCCAGCCTTGCCGTAGATGCCGTAGTAGCCTTCCTCGGTCAACTGGTGAGCGTCCATCTTGGTCGGCGGCGACAGCCACAGACGCGTCGGCAGTTGGCCCTTGACCTGATCCAGCAACTTGCCCGCAGCGCGGAAGTGGCCGATGTTGGTCATGCAGGAGCCGATGAACACTTCGTCGATCTTCTCGCCCTGTACCGAAGACAGCAGGCGCGCATCGTCCGGATCGTTCGGCGCGCAGAGCACAGGCTCCTTGACGTCGGCCAGATCGATTTCGATGATTTCGGCGTACTCGGCGTCCTTGTCGGCTTCCAGCAGCTCCGGGTTGGCAACCCAGGCTTCCATCGCCTGAGCACGACGCTCCAGGGTGCGAGGATCACCGTAACCCTGTTCGATCATCCAGCGCAGCAGGGTGATGTTCGAATTCAGGTATTCGATGATCGGCTCTTTGGCCAGCTTGATGGTGCAACCGGCAGCCGAACGTTCGGCAGAGGCGTCGGACAGCTCGAAAGCCTGTTCGATGCTCAGGTTGTCGAGGCCTTCGATCTCCAGAATGCGACCGGAGAATGCGTTCTTCTTGCCTTTCTTCTCTACGGTCAGCAGGCCAGCCTGAATCGCGTAGTAAGGAATGGCGTGAACCAGATCGCGCAGGGTGATGCCAGGTTGCATCTTGCCCTTGAAGCGAACCAGGATCGATTCAGGCATGTCCAGCGGCATTACACCCGTTGCAGCAGCGAACGCCACCAGGCCGGAACCGGCCGGGAAGGAGATACCGATCGGGAAGCGGGTGTGCGAGTCGCCACCGGTACCGACGGTGTCGGGCAGCAGCATGCGGTTCAGCCAGCTGTGGATGATGCCGTCGCCCGGACGCAGGGAAACGCCGCCGCGGGTCATGATGAAGTCAGGCAGCGTGTGGTGCGTCTTGACGTCGATCGGCTTCGGATAGGCCGCGGTGTGGCAGAACGACTGCATGACCAGGTCGGTCGAGAAGCCCAGGCACGCCAGGTCTTTCAGTTCGTCGCGAGTCATCGGGCCAGTGGTGTCCTGGGAACCGACGGTGGTCATCTTCGGTTCGCAATAGGTACCCGGACGAACGCCCGCTACGCCGCATGCCTTGCCGACCATCTTCTGCGCCAGGGTGTAGCCCTTGGTGCTTTCGGCTGGCTGGTCAGGTGTCTTGAACAGGTCGAACTCCGGCAGGCCCAGTTCGGCGCGAGCCTTGCTGGTCAGGCCACGGCCGATGATCAGTGGAATACGGCCGCCAGCGCGGACTTCGTCGAGCAGCACCGGGGTCTTCATTTCGAAGGTGGTGATGACTTCGTCGCTGTCGTGCTTGCAGACCTTGCCAGCGTAGGGATAGACGTCGATCACGTCACCCATGTTGATGTTCGAGACATCGAATTCGATCGGCAGAGCGCCTGCATCTTCCATGGTGTTGTAGAAGATCGGGGCAATTTTGCTGCCGAAGCAGAAACCGCCGGCACGCTTGTTCGGGACGTAAGGGACGTCGTCGCCGAAGAACCAGAGTACCGAGTTGGTCGCCGATTTACGCGAGGAACCGGTACCGACCACGTCACCGACGTAGGCAATCGGGAAGCCCTGACCGCGCATTTCTTCGATCTGCTTCATCGGGCCGATGGCGCCCTGAACGTCAGGAACGATGCCGTCACGGGCCATTTTCAGCATGGCCAGTGCGTGCAGCGGGATGTCTGGACGCGACCAGGCATCAGGGGCAGGGGACAGGTCGTCGGTATTGGTTTCGCCGGTAACCTTGAAGACGCGCAGGCTGATCTTGTCGGCCAGCGTCGGACGCTTCTTGAACCACTCGCCGTCAGCCCAGGACTGCAGAACAGCCTTGGCGTGGGCATTGCCGCTCTTGGCTTTTTCGGCCACATCGTGGAAGGCGTCGAACATCAGCAGGGTGTGCTTGAGTTGTTCGGCAGCGACCGGCGCGAGGGTGGCGTCGTCGAGCAGTTCAACCAGGGTGACGATGTTGTAGCCACCTTGCATGGTGCCGAGCAGTTCGGTGGCGCGTTTTCTGTCGATCAGGGGAGAAGTGGCTTCGCCCTTGGCCAGGGCAGACAGGAAGCCGGCCTTGACGTAGGCAGCTTCGTCAACGCCTGGCGGAACGCGATTGGTGATCAGATCGACAAGGAAAGCTTCTTCGCCAGCCGGGGGATTCTTCAGCAGCTCGACCAGGCCTGCAGTTTGTTCGGCGTTAAGCGGCTGGGGCACGATGCCCTGGGCGGCACGCTCTTCGATATGTTTACGGTAGGCTTCAAGCACAGTATTAACCCTCATCAGTGGTCCCAAATGGGTGTCCGGGACGCTCATCCAGAAATCGCCCGTACCCACGCAAGGCTTATTGAGCCTTGTTGGCAGGGTGTCGGTGATTCCTAACAGAAGCTGTTTTCAAAGTTTTACGCCTGCAGGGCGGGGGGAGTGGCGGTCGACACGGCCATTCGTGATGAGGGAATGGCCTGTCGACGCCGCACTGCGGGATTAACTTGACTGTGCTCGTGACGCTTTGAAAACAGCTTCCAACGGACATTGGCGCCTTAAAAGGCTCGCTGATTCTACGCCAAAACTTTGCCAAAGGTAAGTTAGCCCCTACATCTTCGGGGGTGAACTTGCTTAGACAAAGGGCTAACATGAGCCCTTGTTTCGCCTTCCCCAGTCCTGCCTGACATGCCCGATTACATTATCAAAACCCCCTGCGTCGGCCTTTGCTCCACTGTTTACGGGGATCTGGTGTGCCGTGGCTGCAAGCGCTTCCACCACGAGGTCATCCACTGGAACGGCTACAACGAAGACGAAAAAAGAGCCGTCTGGCTGCGCCTGGAGCAACTGCTGGTCCAGGTGATGACTGCCAAGCTCGAAGTCTTCGATGCCGACAAGCTGCGTGCGCAGCTCACCCAGCGCAAGATCCGCTTTGTGCCGCACCAGTCCGAATATTGCTGGGCTTACCAGTTGATCGCCCGTGGCGCGCGGGTCATCAGCCAGGTCGAGGCCTACGGTTTCGTGCTGTTGCCGGAGTTTCGCGACTGGACGCTGCCGGAACTGCGCGATGCGATCGACCGCGAGTTTTTCCTGCTGTCCGAGGCGCACTATCAGCGCTATATCGCGCCAGGGTTTCTGCGCGACGCATTCGGCGCCTGACAAACCCGGCATGCTTTTGTGTCGCGAGGCATCGTTGCTGCTCGTATAATGCGCGGCCGTGCCTCTCCGTCATTCTGTGAGCCTATGTACCCGATCCCTGAAATCGAAGCCTTTCTGCTTTGCCGCACACCCGACAGCTGGGTCCAGGCCGCGCTGCGCAATCTGGACATCCTGCTGATCGACCATGCGAACAACGAGAAGAAGGCCGCCGGGGCTGCGTTCCAGTTCATGTTTCAGTACAACGACAAGTTCGACCTGTTGAGCAAGATGTCACGTCTGGCCCGGGAAGAGCTGCGCCATTTCGAGCAAGTCATCAGCATTATCAGAAAGCGCCAGATCCCCATGGCCAACATCAGCTCGGCCCGCTATGCCGGAGCGCTGCGCAAGCTGGTGCGCAATCACAACCCGTACCGGCTCACCGATGCGCTGATCGTCGGTGCCATTGTCGAGGCTCGTTCTTGTGAGCGCTTTGCCGCGCTGGTGCCGCATCTGGACGAAGAGCTGGCCAAATTCTATGGCGGTTTGCTGAAGTCCGAAGCGCGGCACTTTCAGGACTACCTCAAGCTGGCTTACAGCTACGGCGACAAGGCTGATGTCGATGCCAAGATCGAGGAGATCCGTCTGGCCGAGCGTGAGCTGATCGAAAGCCCTGACGAAGAGTTCCGTTTTCACAGTGGCGTACCTGTCGCCGCCTGATTCCTCTCGCGTTCCCTCCAAAAACGACCGTCTTGCCAGCGGTCGTTTTTTTATGGGCATTTAGTAAGCAAGCTAATAAATGCTTTGACAACGGCTGCCTAGGCAGTAATATTTTGCAATCACTGCTTAGGCAGCTATCTTGGTCAATTCATGAAACATTTCAGCCCCGACAATTTTGAATCCAGCCTTATCGGGCTGCTGGTCGGTCGTACCAATGCGCTCAAAGACCGCATGCTCGACAAGTACCTGCTGCCCTATGACGTGACGTTCGCGCAGTTCAAGGTGCTGATCATCATTGCCCAGTTTTCTACCGATACCCCTGTGGAATTGTGTCGGCACCTGTCGCTGGACAGCGGTTCGATGACCCGCATGCTCGATCGCCTGGAACAGAAAGGGCTGGTGGTGCGCCAGCGCTCCGCGACCGATCGTCGTCAGGTGCGTCTGGCACTGACCGAGCAGGGGCAGGCGCTCTGCGATCTGCTGCCGCAGATTGGCGCGGACGCGATGAACGACACGTTCGCGGCGCTCGACAGTGACGAGGTCGAGAGCCTGAAAAGAATTCTCACCAAGGTGCTGGTGGCGGCTGATGACCACATCACCCTGACTCGTTTGAGCTTCAACCCCAAAGCTAAACGCTGAGCGGCCGACGCATTGGCAGGCGTGAGCCTGATCGCCGTCGTTCCGTCGCTTCGCTGATTAAAGGTAACTGCCATGGCCACTGCTGCCGCTGAAAACACATCTGCCCCGGCCCCTGAACAGGAGCCGAAGTCCGGCAAGCGCAAGTTCATGCTGATCGGGCTTGCCATTGTCGTGGTCATCCTCGCACTGGGCATCTGGGCCTGGTACGAGATCTACGGCCAATGGAGCGAAGAGACCGACGACGCCTATGTCAATGGCAACGTGGTCGAAATCACCCCGCTGGTCACCGGAACCGTCATCAGTATTGGTGCGGACGACGGTGATCTGGTGCACGCAGGGCAGGTTCTGCTCAAGTTCGACCCGAGCGATGCCGAAGTTTCGCTGCAAAGCGCCGAGGCCAATCTGGGCAAGGTTGTGCGCCAGGTGCGCGGCCTCTACAGCAACGTCGATGGCATGAAAGCGCAGTTGGCCGCACAGCGTGCTGCGGTGCAGACCGCTCAGGACAACTACAACCGTCGTCGCAGCCTCGCAGCCGGCGGGGCGATTTCCCAGGAAGAGCTGTCGCACGCCAGAGACAGCCTGACCAGCGCGCAGAGCGCCCTGAACAACATTCAGCAGCAGTTGAGCACTAGCGTGGCACTGGTCGATGACACCGTGGTGTCCTCGCACCCGGACGTCAAGGCCGCCGCCGCGCAGTTGCGTCAGGCCTACCTGGCCAACGCGCGTTCGACGCTGGTGGCACCGGTCACCGGTTACGTCGCCAAGCGCACCGTGCAGTTGGGGCAGCGCATTCAACCGGGCACTGCAACCATGGCGGTCATTCCGCTGGACCAGTTGTGGATCGATGCCAACTTCAAGGAAACCCAACTGGGCAAGATGCGCATTGGTCAGCCGGTGGAGATCAGCTCCGACCTGTATGGCAGCGATGTGAAGTACAACGGCACCATCGACAGTCTGGGGGCCGGCACCGGCAGTGCCTTTGCATTGCTGCCTGCGCAGAACGCCACTGGCAACTGGATCAAGATTGTCCAGCGTGTGCCGGTGCGGGTGCACATCAATCCTGAAGAGCTGGCGAAGTACCCATTGCGCATCGGCCTGTCGACCACGGTTGAGGTCAACCTGCACGACCAGAGCGGCCCGGTCCTGGCGCAACAGCCGCGCAAGCAGGCCGCTTTCAGCACTCAGGTGTACACCGAGCAACTGGCTGACGCCGACGCGCTGATCGCCCGCCTGATTCACGAGAACAGTGCGCCCGGTGGCAAGACTGCCGTTCAGCGCTGAACCGCTAATCCGTGAGCCCCGGCCGCCGGTCGGGGTGTCGCATTCGTCTCCAGGGATTCGCGATGAGCAACAACGCCCCCGCTTCTTTTACCCCGCCAAGCCTGCTGCTGTGCACCATCGGTCTGTCGCTGGCGACCTTCATGCAGGTGCTCGATACCACGATTGCCAACGTGGCGCTGCCGACCATCGCCGGCAACCTGGGGGTCAGTTCGGAGCAGAGCACCTGGGTGATCACCTCGTTTGCGGTCAGCAACGCGATTGCCTTGCCGCTGACCGGTTGGCTCAGTCGTCGCTTCGGTGAGGTCAAGCTGTTCCTGTGGGCCACCATTCTGTTCGTGATCGCTTCGTTTCTGTGCGGCATTTCCCAGTCCATGCCGGAACTGGTGGGCTTCCGGGCGCTGCAGGGGATGGTCGCCGGTCCGCTGTATCCGATGAGCCAGACCCTGCTGATTGCTGTGTACCCGCCCGTCAAAAGGGGCATGGCCCTGGCATTGCTGGCGATGGTGACGGTGGTGGCGCCCATTGCCGGGCCGATCCTCGGTGGCTGGATCACCGACAGCTATAGCTGGCCGTGGATCTTCTTCATCAACATCCCCATCGGCCTGTTCGCCGTGTTGGTGGTACGTAGCCAAATGGCCAAAAGGCCGGTCAGCACAGCCCGCCAACCGCTGGACTACATTGGCCTGCTGGCGCTGATTATCGGTGTGGGCGCGCTGCAGATAGTGCTCGACAAGGGTAATGATCTGGACTGGTTCGAGTCGAACTTCATCATCTTCGGTTCGCTGATTTCGCTGGTCGCGCTGACCTTCTTCGTCATCTGGGAAATGACCGACAAGCACCCGATCGTCAACCTGCGCCTGTTTGCCTACCGCAATTTCCGCATCGGCACGCTGGTCATGATCGGCGGCTATTCCGGCTTCTTCGGCATCAACCTGATCTTGCCGCAGTGGTTGCAGACCCAGATGGGCTATACCGCGACCTGGGCGGGGCTGGCCGTCGCCCCGATTGGCATTCTGCCGGTACTGATGTCGCCCTTTGTCGGCAAGTACGCGCACAAGTTCGACTTGCGTCTACTGGCCGGGCTGGCGTTCCTGGCGATGGGGCTGAGCTGCTTCATGCGTGCAGGCTTCAACACCGACGTGGATTTCGAACACGTGGCGATGGTGCAACTGTTCATGGGCATCGGCGTGGCGCTGTTCTTCATGCCCACTCTGAGTATTCTGCTGTCCGACCTGCCGCCCAATCAGATCGCCGATGGATCTGGACTGGCAACCTTCCTGCGCACCCTGGGCGGCAGCTTCGCAGCCTCGCTGACCACCTGGATCTGGATCCGCCGCGCCAACCAGCATCACGCCTACCTGAGCGAAAACATCAGCACCTTCGACCCCGCCACCCGCCACGCCCTCGACAGCCTGGGCGGCGCGAGCCCACAAGCCTACGCGCAACTGGAACGCACCCTCAACGCCCAGGCCTACATGATGTCCACCGTGGATTACTTCTACTTGCTGGGCTGGATATTCGCAGGACTGATCCTGCTCGTCTGGCTGGCCAAACCCCCATTCGCCGCCAAGGCCGGGCCTGCGGCAGGCGGCGGGCATTGAGATGGGTTTCTCGTGCCAATGGGGTGGCATGCAGTTTGTGACTGCTTCAACTGCTTTAGATGTACTTTTCTATCACGATGGCACTGACGACGCAGAGTGCGACGTAAGTGACGGCTGAGTCCTGGCGCTGATCCGGGGGTAGCCTGGCAGGACGCCAGGCAAGCCGCACCGGGCCATGGATGGCCCGTTGCGGCGACCCCCGGATCAGTGTCAGGGCGAAGGAATCCGACGAAGTCGGGCCGGAAACGGAGCTGGGGGCTTTGGTCACTTTGGCCCCTTCAAAGTGACTCGCCGAGGGGCGAAAAGGTGACCTGAGCCGGACCCTAATCCACCTGACAAAGAAAACCCGCCGTGTGACGCAGAGCGTCACGAACTGCACTACCACGCGGAGCGTGGGAACGAGAATCCGATTCGACCTAAATCCACCTGAAGTCGTAGAACAGCCGCATTCCCGCGCCGTCAGTTCAGCAACGCAACCGTCTCCGGCACAAAGTCGAACGAACTCAGATTGAAACCCTGCTCATCCACCTGCAACACCCAGCCCTGACGATCCCAGTCACCCAACACAATGCGTCTGGCCGCCTGATCGCCAATCTGCAACTTATGAATCGCCGGACGATGAGTGTGACCGTGGACCAACGTACGCACACCGAACTGCTGCATGATCCGCGGCACCTCGTCCGGCGTCACATCGACAATATCATTGGCTTTCATACGGGTTTGCGCACGGCTCTCATTACGCAACTTGCGCGCCAGCTTGTGCCGAGTGCCCAGCGGCAAATGGCGCAGAATGAACAGCGTCAGCGGATGGCGCAGATAGCGACGCATCCGGATATAGCCTTCATCGCGGGTGCACAGACTGTCGCCGTGCATCAACAGCACCGGCTCACCGTTCAACTGCACGACGCTGGGGTCTCTCAGCAGCGTGCAGCCCGCTGCCTTGCAGAAACCCTTGCCAAGCATGAAATCACGGTTGCCGTGCATCAGAAAAATTCGTGTGCCGCTGTCGCTCAATTCGCGCAGGGCCTTGCAGATCGAAAGCTGGAACGGCGACATCGCATCGTCACCGATCCAGACTTCAAAGAAATCCCCGAGGATGTACAGCGACTCGGCTTCGCGAGCGCGTCCTGCGAGCAGATCCAGAAACGCCCGGGTAATGTCCGGGCGCTCCTGTTCAAGGTGCAGATCGGAGATCAGCAGTATCACTCAACGATCTCGGCTTTCTCGATGATCACGTCTTCTACCGGGACGTCCTGATGGCCGGCCTTGCTGGAAGTCGCCACGCCTTTGATCTTGTCGACCACGTCAGTGCCTTCGATCACTTCACCGAATACAGCGTAACCCCAGCCCTGAACGGTCTTGGCGCTGTGGTTCAGGAAGGCGTTGTCAGCGACGTTGATGAAGAACTGCGCAGAGGCCGAATGCGGTTCCATGGTACGGGCCATGGCGACGCTGTACTTCTTGTTCGGCAGACCGTTGTCGGCTTCGTTCTGAATGCTCGGGCGCTTGTCTTTCTTTTCTTTCATGCCAGGCTCGAAACCGCCGCCCTGAACCATGAAGTTGCCGATCACGCGGTGGAAAACCGTGTTCTCGTAGTGGCCGGCTTTAACGTATTCGATGAAGTTGGCAACGGTCTGCGGCGCCTTTTCTTCGTTCAGTTGCAGCACGATGTCGCCGTGGTTGGTAGTCAGTTTTACATTAGGCATTTGGGAAGTCGCTCTCTAGTCATGCATGAATGGGCAGATTATGACCCTGACGCGCAGTTTACAGACGAGGTTACATTTTTCAGCGCTTTTGCAGCTTTTATGCCTTCAAATACGCAGTCTGTTGTCAGGGACTTGACAGCTTCGGCTATGATAAGCGCTTTGATTTAGTCGGCCTACCCTGGCCGCGCACGTATGTCCAAGGATCCTATGAGCAAGCCCACTCCAGAACCCGCTGCCCATTCAAAGGCAGGTCCAGCCGTACCGACCAATTTCCTGCGTCCTATCGTGCAGGCAGACCTGGACTCGGGCAAGCACAGCAAAATCGTGACCCGCTTTCCGCCGGAGCCCAATGGCTACCTGCACATTGGTCACGCCAAGTCGATCTGCGTGAACTTCGGTCTGGCCAAGGAGTTCGGTGGCGATACGCACCTGCGTTTCGATGACACCAACCCGGCCAAGGAAGACCAGGAATACATCGACGCCATCATGAGTGACGTCAAGTGGCTGGGCTTCGAGTGGGCGGGCGAAGTGCGCTACGCCTCGCAGTATTTCGACCAGTTGCACGACTGGGCGGTCGAGCTGATCAAGGCAGGCAAGGCCTATGTGGACGATCTGACCCCCGAGCAGGCGCGCGAATATCGCGGCACCCTGACCGAGCCGGGCAAGAACAGTCCGTTCCGCGAGCGTGGCGTCGAGGAAAACCTTGACCTGTTCGCGCGCATGAAAGCCGGCGAATTCGAGGATGGCGCGCGCGTACTGCGCGCCAAGATCGACATGGCCTCGCCGAACATGAACCTGCGTGATCCGATCATCTACCGCATTCGTCATGCGCATCACCATCAGACCGGCGACAAGTGGTGCATCTATCCGATCTATGACTTCACCCATGGTCAGTCGGATGCCCTCGAAGGCATCACCCACTCGATCTGCACCCTGGAGTTCGAAAGCCATCGCCCGCTGTACGACTGGTTCCTCGATAACCTGCCGGTGCCGTGCAAGCCTCGTCAGTATGAGTTCTCGCGCCTGAACCTGAACTACACCATCACCAGCAAGCGCAAGCTCAAGCAACTGGTTGACGAGAAACACGTCAGTGGTTGGGATGACCCGCGCATGTCGACGCTGTCGGGCTTCCGTCGCCGTGGCTACACGCCGAAATCGATTCGCAATTTCTGCGAAATGATCGGCACCAACCGCTCTGACGGCGTGGTCGATTTCGGCATGCTCGAATTCAGCATCCGCGACGACCTGGACCACAGCGCGCCGCGCGCCATGTGCGTACTGCGCCCGCTGAAAGTGGTCATCACCAATTATCCGGAAGGCCAGGTCGAGAAGCTGGAGTTGCCGCGCCATCCGAAAGAAGACCTCGGTGTACGCGAGCTGCCGTTCTCGCGGGAGATCTACATCGACCGCGACGATTACATGGAAGAGCCGCCGAAAGGCTACAAGCGTCTGGAGCCGAACGGTGAAGTGCGTTTGCGTGGCAGCTATGTGATCCGCGCCGATGAAGCGATCAAGGATGCCGACGGCAACATCGTCGAGCTGCGTTGCTCCTACGACCCGGAAACGTTGGGCAAGAACCCAGAGGGCCGCAAGGTCAAGGGCGTCGTGCACTGGGTGCCAGCCGCCGAGAGCGTAGAGTGCGAAGTGCGTCTGTATGATCGCCTGTTCCGTTCGCCGAACCCGGAAAAAGCCGAAGAGGGCGCAAGCTTTCTGGACAACATCAACCCGGACTCCCTGCAAGTACTGACCGGTTGTCGCGCCGAGCCTTCTTTGGGCCAAGCGCAACCGGAAGACCGTTTCCAGTTCGAACGCGAAGGTTATTTCTGCGCGGACATCAAGGACTCCAAACCTGGTCGACCTGTCTTCAACCGCACCGTGACGTTGCGGGATTCCTGGACCTGATGCTGTACGTTTGAGGGGGAGCACGTGCTTTCTATCTACAACACGCTCACCAAGAGCAAAGAAGTTTTCAAGCCGCTGGATGGCAATAAGGTACGCATGTACGTCTGCGGGATGACCGTGTACGACTACTGCCACCTGGGCCATGGCCGCAGCATGGTTGCGTTCGATCTGGTGACACGCTGGCTGCGCTTCAGCGGTTATGAACTGACCTATGTGCGCAACATCACCGATATCGACGACAAGATCATCAACCGGGCGCGGGAAAACGGTGAGTCGTTCGACGCACTGACCGCGCGCATGATCGATGCCATGCACGAGGACGAGGCGCGCCTCAATATCCTCAAGCCGGACATGGAGCCGCGTGCCACCGATCATATCCCTGGCATGCACGCCATGATCCAGACCCTTATCGACAAGGGCTATGCCTACGCGCCGGGTAATGGCGATGTGTATTATCGGGTCGGCAAGTTTCAGGGTTACGGCAAGCTGTCGCGCAAGAAGATCGAAGACCTGCGCATCGGCGCACGCATCGAAGTGGACGAGTCCAAGGAAGATCCGCTGGACTTCGTGCTCTGGAAAGGCGTCAAGCCGGGCGAGCCGAGCTGGGAATCGCCCTGGGGGGCAGGACGTCCTGGCTGGCATATCGAGTGCTCGGTGATGTCGACCTGCTGCCTGGGCGAGACCTTCGATATTCATGGCGGCGGCAGCGACCTCGAGTTTCCGCACCATGAAAACGAAATCGCCCAGAGCGAAGCGGCCACCGGCAAGACCTACGCCAATGCCTGGTTGCACTGCGGCATGATTCGCATCAATGGCGAGAAGATGTCCAAGTCCCTGAACAACTTCTTCACCATTCGCGACGTGCTGGAAAAATATCACCCGGAAGTGGTGCGTTACCTGCTGGTGTCGAGCCACTACCGAAGCGCGATCAACTATTCCGAAGACAGCCTGCGTGAGTCGAAGGCGGCACTGGAGCGGTTCTATCACGCGCTCAAGGGCCTGCCGGTCGCCGAACCTGCGGGTGGCGAGGCGTTCGTCGAGCGTTTCAGCACGGCGATGAACGATGACTTCGGTACGCCTGAAGCCTGTGCGGTGCTGTTCGAGATGGTTCGCGAGATCAATCGTCTGCGCGAATCCGATATCGCAGCAGCGGCGGGTCTGGCGGCGCGCTTGAAGCAACTGGCCAGCGTGCTGGGTGTGCTGCAACTCGAAGCCGACGACTTTTTGCGCGCTGGCGCGGAAGGGCGTGTCGATGCGGCTGAAGTGGAGGCGCTGATTCAGGCGCGTCTGGCTGCGCGTGCCGCGAAAGACTGGGCTGAGTCCGACCGTATCCGCGACCAGATCACCGCCATGGGCGTGCTGCTGGAAGACGGCAAGGGCGGCACCACCTGGCGTCTGGCGGACTGATCAAGGACTATCCCTGAAACACTATCGTGCCCACTCCGCGTGGGCATGCTGTTCTGGACGCACCGCGTCCTGTCCTCGATGATGTGCGGCCTGCCGAGCGTCAAACACTAAACGATCCGCTGCTCTCGCAACCGCTTGTACAGCGTGTTGCGGCTGACGCCCAGACGTTTGGCCAGCTGTGAAATATTCCCGCCTGCCGCTTGAAACAATTGGCCGAGGTCTTCGCTCGAGTGAAGGCGCGTGGCCGACTCCTGAGTCCTGACCGGGGCACGGCATTCCTCATCCGCGTGAGCATCGAGCAGAAAGTCCTCGGGCAGATGGTCAGTGCCGATCGGCTGTTCGTCCGCCAGTGCCAGTGCTACCTGAATCACACTGTTGAGCTGGCGCAGGTTGCCCGGCCAGGGGTGACGCTCGAACAACTCAAGCACTTCTCTGGAGAAACCCGCGCGCTGATGAGCATCACGGTGCCGCTCCCAGATTCGCTGGACAAGCGCATGTTTGTCCGTCCGCTCGCGCAGGGGTGGGAGTTCGATGCTCAGGCCGCTGATCCGGTAATAAAGATCCTGGCGAAAAAGCCCCGCCTGGACCTGATCGCGCAGGCCTCGGTTGGTGGCTGAAATCAGGCGTATATCGACCGGATACAACTCGCTGCTGCCCAGTGGCTGAACGCAGCGCTCTTGCAGCACACGCAGCAGTCGCGCCTGCACCGGCATCGGCATGTCGCCCACCTCATCCAGAAACAGCGTGCCTTTGTCGGCCTTGCGGATCAGGCCGATGCTGCCTTTCTGGTTGGCCCCGGTGAAGGCGCCTCTTTCATAGCCAAACAGCTCGGCCTCGACCAGTTCGGCCGGGATCGCCGCACAATTGACCGCGATCAGCGGCTGGCTGGCGCGCGCACTGGCCTGATGCAGGGCTTTGACAAAGACTTCCTTGCCGACCCCGGTTTCACCATGAATGAGCAGCGGGATGTCTTTTTCCAGCAGCCGCTGCGCCTGACGCACAGCCTTCTCGACCTTCGCATCGCCCAGGCTGATCGCCTGCAGATCAAGGTTTCGTGGTGCAGCAGGCACCTGCGCAGCCTGGACGCAATGCAGCTTCAATGGTTTGCGAGTCGGACGCTTGAGCAGGCATTGAAAGCGATTGTTGCCAAATGCATGCAGCGCAAACGGACGCGCTTCGGTTTCGCTGAGCAATTGCAGGATCGGACATTTGAACAGCGTCTCGATGCTGGCACCGGCCGGAGCCGTCCCCAGCAAAGTGTCGGCACGCCGATTGGCGCACAGGATCTGGCCACTTTCGTCAAAAATAAGCAGGCCGGCCCACTGGCTGTCGAGGTTGTTCAGACCGGTATTGAAGATCAGCTGGAAGTGGGAGTCGCGAAACTGGTCGAGGATCAGGCGGTTTTCCACGGACTGGCTCATCATCTTGACCATGCCCAGCGTGTGCGAGGGTGGCAGGAAGCTGTCACTGGACACATCCAGCACGGCAATGATGCGCCTATCAGCATCGAAGATCGGTGAGGCCGAACCGGTCATGAAGCGGTTGGCCTTGAGGAAATGCTCGTCCGGTTCGATATGAATGGCCTGCTCGCAGGCCAGCGCTGTGCCGATGGCATTGGTGCCCGTGCCGCGCTCGCTCCAGCTGGCACCTGGCATGAAGCCCTGAGCCTGGGACGATTCGACGAAGCGCTGCGCACCCCATGACTTGAGCAACTGACCTTGAGTGTCGGCCAGCAGAATCAGACAGCTGGAGTTGCTGAGAATGTTTTCGTAGACCGGCAGGACCTCCTGATGGGTGGTCTGTACCAGTCCGTTATGGCGCTCCAGCAACCTGGAAACCTCCGCCCCCGGTAATTGGCCGAATGACGGGCGCGTCTGATGACTGAGGCCGAAGTCCCGGCAACGGGTCCATGAATCCTGAACGATGATGTCGTGAGCAAGCGAAGCGCTGGTTTGAGACATGAGGATGCCTGCGAATATGACGTATTGTTTTTGTTTTTAGGTCCCGTCGGCGTGACCATCCTTGCCCGCAACGTCCGTCCAGTGTCGTTCAGTTTTGTTCAAAGTCAATGTTCATTTTGTTCAAGTGTTCAGTATTTTCTGTTCATTATTGTTCAGCTGTGAAAGGCGTTTCGTCCCCTGATTACGGGCGAACGCTCTGTTTCGGGCTTCACCGGCAATTTGCCTGAGCTGGCACGAATGTCGCTATCTGCAAACAGTCACGCATTCACCCTTAAGAAAAAAACAACAAAGGGCACGCCATGTCACTCACGCTGGAGCATGTCAGTCGCGCCGTCGATGGCCAGGTCTGGATCGACGACGCTTCCCTGAGCTTTGAGCCGGGATCATTCAACGTTCTGCTGGGGCGCACCCTGTCCGGCAAAACCAGCCTGATGCGCCTGATGGCCGGGCTGGACAAGCCGGACAGCGGGCGAGTGCTGATGAACGGTGTCGATGTCACCAATCGTCCGGTTCGCCTGCGCAACGTCTCGATGGTTTATCAGCAGTTCATCAATTACCCGAGCATGACGGTGTTCGAAAACATCGCTTCGCCGCTGCGCCAGGCGGGTCTTTCCAGAGACGTGATCCACAGCCGGGTGCAGGAAACCGCGAAGATGCTACGCATCGAAAAATTCCTGCAACGCCATCCCCTCGAACTGTCCGGTGGGCAGCAGCAGCGCACCGCGATGGCCAGGGCACTGGTCAAGGACGCCGAGCTGATCCTCTTCGACGAACCGCTGGTCAACCTCGATTACAAGCTGCGCGAAGAGCTGCGTCAGGAAATGCGCGAGCTGTTTGCCGCTCGCCATACCATCGCCATCTACGCCACCACCGAGCCCAATGAAGCGCTGGCGCTGGGCGGCACCACCACCATCCTGCATGAAGGGCGGGTGGTACAGAGCGGCAAGACCCCCGAGGTCTATCATCGACCTGCGACTGTGCTGGCCGCCGAGCTGTTCTCCGAACCGCCGATCAACCTCATGCCGGGCCGTATAGAGGGCAATGAAGTCAGCTTCGCCAATTTCGTGCACTTCCCGCTCAACGTCGACCTGCGTGCCGTCGGCGATGGCGAGTATCGTTTCGGCGTGCGCCCCAGCCATTTGAGCCTGGTGCCGTCCAACGATGACGATCTGGAGCTGGCGGTTACTGTCGAGCTGGCGGAAATCAGTGGTTCGGAAACCTTCCTGCATGTGCGCAACGAGCTGTTCTCACTGGTCCTGCATCTGCCGGGCGTGCATGCCTACGACGTCGATGCGGCGATCCGGGTGTACATCCCGACCCACAAATTGTTTGTATTCGATCAGCAGGGCGGCCTGATTCAGGCGCCGGGCCTGCGTATGGCGAGGGTTGCCTGATGGCCGAGATCCGCTTGCAGAACCTCGCGCACAGCTACAGCGCCAAGCCTGGTCCTGACGACTATGCAATTCGCGAGATGAGTCACGTCTGGGAGCAGGGCGGTGCTTATGCGCTGCTCGGGCCTTCCGGGTGTGGCAAGTCAACCCTGCTCAATATCATTTCCGGCCTGCTCAGTCCGTCGCAGGGGCAGGTGCTTTTTGACTCGAAAGTGGTCAATGAGCTGCCTCCTGAGCGCCGTAACATCGCTCAGGTTTTCCAGTTTCCGGTGATCTACGACACCATGACGGTGTTCGACAATCTGGCCTTTCCATTGCGCAATCAGGGCATGGACGAGGCGCGGATTCTCATCAAGGTCAACGAAATTGCCGATGTCCTGGACCTGCAGCCGCTGCTGAAAAAGAAGGCGCGCAACCTCAGTGCGGACGAAAAGCAGAAGGTCTCCATGGGTCGCGGGCTGGTGCGCGATGACGTGTCGGCGATCCTCTTCGACGAACCGCTGACCGTGATCGACCCGCACCTGAAGTGGAAACTGCGGCGCAAGCTCAAGCAGATCCACGAGCAGTTCAATATCACCATGGTTTACGTCACCCACGATCAACTGGAGGCGTCGACCTTCGCCGACAAGATCGCCGTGATGTATGGCGGACAGATCGTCCAGTTCGGCACGCCGCGGGAGCTGTTTGAAAAGCCGTCGCACACCTTTGTCGGCTATTTCATCGGCAGCCCGGGGATGAATTTGATTGATGTCACGCCGCAGCCGGGCGGCGTCGGTTTTGCCGATATTCACCTGCCGCTGCCTGAGTCGTTGCAGCAGAAGCTCGCCAATACGCCGTGGAAAACGCTGAAAGTGGGTATTCGTCCTGAGTTCGTGCATGTCTGGGACGGGCCTTACGACGATGCGATGTGTGCCGACGTGACCTATGTGGAAGACCTCGGCACTTACAAGATCATCACCCTGAAACTGGCCGGGCAACTGCTGAAGGTGCGTCTGCAGGAAGACAAACCGGTGCCGCAAGGCCAGGCCTGGATCAGCTTTCCGGGGCAATGGCTGATGCTCTATGCAGATGATTACCTGATCGAAGCCGGCCCTGCCAGTGAGGTGTCCCATGCGTAAGGTTCAGAACAACAAGGCCTGGTGGCTGGTGATGCCGGTGTTTCTGCTGGTGGCATTCAGCGCGATTATCCCGATGATGACCGTGGTCAACTATTCGGTGCAGGACATTTTCGACCAGTCCAGCCGTTATTTCGTCGGCACCGACTGGTTCCGGCAGGTCTTGCAGGACCCGCGACTGCACGACTCGCTGTTGCGTCAGTTCATCTATTCGGGCTGCGTACTGCTGATCGAGATTCCGCTGGGCATCGCGATTGCCCTGACCATGCCGACCAAGGGGCGCTGGTCGTCGTTGTGCCTGATCGTGATGACCATTCCACTGCTGATCCCGTGGAACGTAGTCGGCACTATCTGGCAGATCTTCGGCCGTGGTGATATCGGCTTGCTGGGTTACACGCTGAACAACGTGCTGGGCATCAACTACAACTACGCCGCCAATGCCTCGGATGCCTGGGTGACGGTGCTGGTCATCGATGTCTGGCACTGGACCTCGCTGGTGGCCTTGCTCTGCTATTCGGGGCTGCGGGCGATTCCGGATGTGTATTACCAGGCGGCGCGCATCGATCGTGCGTCAGGCTGGGCGATCTTCCGGCATATCCAGTTGCCCAAAATGAAAAGCGTGCTGCTGATTGCGGTGATGTTGCGCTTCATGGACAGCTTCATGATCTACACCGAGCCGTTCGTGCTGACCGGTGGCGGGCCGGGTAACTCCACCACTTTCCTCAGTCAGACCCTGACCACCATGGCGCTCGGGCAGTTCGACCTAGGGCCTGCGGCCGCGTTCTCGCTGGTGTATTTCCTGATCATTCTGTTGGTGTCATGGGTGTTCTACACCGCCATGACTCACAGCGAAAAGAATTGAGGGGCTGGTCATGAGTCTGCGCAAAATCATACCGCTGTGGATTTACCTGTTGTTTCTGCTGGTGCCGATCTACTGGCTGATCAACATGTCGTTCAAGACCAATACCGAGATCCTCGGTGGCCTGACCCTGTGGCCGCAGGATTTCACCCTGGCCAACTACAAGGTGATCTTCACCGACGAGAGCTGGTACAGCGGTTACCTCAACTCGCTGTACTACGTGTGCCTCAATACCGTGATATCGCTAAGCGTCGCATTGCCGGCAGCCTACGCGTTTTCACGCTATCGTTTTCTCGGCGACAAGCACCTGTTCTTCTGGCTGCTGACCAACCGCATGGCGCCACCGGCAGTCTTCCTGCTGCCGTTTTTTCAGCTGTATTCGTCCATCGGTCTGTTTGACACGCACATCGCCGTGGCACTGGCGCACTGCCTGTTCAACGTTCCGCTGGCTGTATGGATTCTGGAGGGCTTCATGTCCGGCGTTCCCAAGGAAATCGACGAAACGGCCTACATCGACGGTTACAGCTTTCCCAAGTTTTTCGTGAAGATTTTCATTCCACTGATTGGTTCGGGTATCGGCGTCACCGCGTTTTTCTGCTTCATGTTCTCTTGGGTCGAGCTGTTGCTGGCGCGCACCCTGACGTCGGTGAACGCCAAGCCGATCGCTGCGGTGATGACCCGCACCGTGTCGGCATCGGGTATCGATTGGGGGGTGCTGGCGGCGGCAGGGGTGTTGACCATTCTGCCGGGCATGCTGGTGATCTGGTTCGTTCGCAACCATGTGGTCAAGGGCTTTGCTCTTGGTCGTGTCTGAGGAGTCGAAAAAATGGAGTGGATGTCCTGGACACTGCCCACTGCGGCCTTCTTTATCAGCATTGCGCTGCTGCTGGCAGGGATGACCGTATGGGAATTGCGCTCGGCAAGTATCGAGCGTCGTGGTTTTCTGCCGATTGCCACCACCCGTGGCGACCGTCTTTTCATTGGGCTTCTGGGCAGCGCTTATCTGCATTTGCTGGTAATCGGCGCGACAGACTGGAACATCTGGATCGCTTCGGGGGCTTCCCTGGTGTGGCTGTTGGTGGTGATGCGATGGGGTTAGAGAGCGGCCGGGCGCGGTTGCCGGGGTGATCCGGTCGGCGGCATTGGAAAAGCGGGACTACATGAAAGCAACCTGGAGATGACTATGTTCAATAAGAAAAACAAGCTGCAACATAGCGTGACGCTGGCAACCATGATCATGCTCAGCGGGTTGAGTGTGTCGGCATGGGCGGATAAGTACGAAGATGCGGCGAAGAAGTGGGCGGACAGCGAATTCAAGCCGAGTACGCTTTCCGATGACGAGCAGTTGAAAGAGCTGAAATGGTTCATCGAAGCTGCCAAGCCGTTTCGTGGCATGGACATCAAGGTGGTGTCGGAAACCCTGACCACCCATGAATACGAATCCAAGACCCTGGCCAAGGCGTTCACTGAAATCACCGGTATCAAAGTCACCCATGACTTGCTGCAGGAAGGTGATGTCATCGAAAAGCTGCAGACCGCCATGCAGTCGGACAAGAGCATCTATGACGGCTGGGTCAACGACTCGGACCTGATCGGTACGCACTTTCGCTACGGTAAGGCCCTGTCTCTGACGGATCTGATGGCCAGTCCGGAAGGCAGTAAAGTCACCTCGCCGACGCTGGACCTGAACGACTTCATCGGTATCTCATTTACCACCGCTCCAGACGGCAAGCTTTATCAGCTGCCTGATCAGCAGTTCGCCAACCTTTACTGGTTCCGTGCCGACTGGTTCGAACGTCCCGACCTGAAAAAGAAATTCAAGGACAAGTACGGCTATGAGTTGGGCGTTCCGGTCAACTGGTCGGCTTACGAGGACATTGCCAAGTTCTTCAGCGAAGACGTCAAGGAGATCGACGGCAAGAAAGTCTTTGGTCACATGGACTATGGCAAGAAAGACCCGTCACTGGGCTGGCGTTTCACCGATGCCTGGTTCTCCATGGCCGGCAGCGGCGACAAGGGTTTGCCTAACGGTCTGCCGGTGGACGAGTGGGGTATTCGCGTCGAAGACTGCCATCCGGTCGGCTCCAGCATTACCCGCGGTGGCGACACCAACGGCCCGGCGGCAGTGTTCGCCACGCAGAAATACATCGACTGGCTGAAAGCCTATGCGCCGCCGGAAGCGGCGGGCATGACCTTCTCCGAATCCGGACCGGTGCCTTCGCAGGGTAACGTCGCGCAACAGATCTTCTGGTACACCGCCTTTACCGCCGACATGACCAAGCCAGGCCTGCCGGTGATGAATGCTGACGGCACGCCGAAGTGGCGCATGGCGCCTTCGCCAAAAGGCCCTTACTGGAAAGAAGGCATGAAGCTCGGCTATCAGGACGTCGGTTCATGGACGTTCCTGAAGTCGTCCGACGAGAAAAAGCGTCTGGCCGCCTGGCTGTATGCGCAATTCGTGACCTCGAAAAGCGTTTCGCTGAAGAAAACCATCGTCGGCCTGACGCCGATTCGCGAGTCGGATATCAATTCCAAGGAGATGACCGAGCTGGCGCCTAAACTGGGTGGTCTGGTGGAGTTCTATCGCAGCCCGGCACGCGTGCAATGGTCGCCTACCGGCACCAATGTGCCTGACTATCCGAAGCTGGCACAGCTGTGGTGGAGCCATGTGGCCGAGGCGGTCACCGGCGAGAAGACTGCGCAGGAGGCCCTCGACGGTCTGGCCAAGGACCAGGATGCAATCATGACGCGCATCGAGCGTTCCAAGGTTCAGGAAGCCAGCAAGTGCGCGCCGAAGATGAATCCGGAAACCACTGCAGAAGCCTGGTACAAGAAGGCCGAAGAGAGCAACGGCAAGTTCCTCGCGCCACAGCGCAAGCTGGCCAACGAGAAACCCAAGGGTGAAACCATCGCCTACGCTGACCTGCTGAAAAGCTGGGAGGCAGCCAAGAAGTAAGGTTTTGTCGAGGTAAAAAAAACGGCACCTTCAAGGTGCCGTTTTTTATCGCCGCAGGCTGATCAGTCGTGCAGGGTTTCTGCCGCGTACAGCGTGTTTTCCAGCAGGCAGGCGCGGGTCATGGGGCCGACGCCGCCTGGAACCGGAGTGATCCAGCCGGCGCGGGGCAGGGCAGTCTCGTAAACCACGTCGCCTACCAGCTTGCCGTCTTCCTGGCGATTGATGCCGACATCAATGACGATCGCCCCCTGCTTGATCCATTCGCCTTTGACGAGGCCCGGCTTGCCGGCGGCAACCACCACAAGATCGGCACGACCCACGTGGCCTGCCAGATCCTTGGTGAAACGGTGGGTCACCGTGACGGTGCAGCCCGCCAGCAGCAGTTCCATCGCCATCGGGCGGCCGACGATGTTGGACGCGCCGACGACGACGGCATCCAGACCGTACAGGTCGACACCGGTGCTTTCGAGCAGGGTCATGATGCCTTTGGGCGTGCACGGACGCAGCAGCGGAATGCGCTGGGCGAGGCGACCCACGTTATAAGGATGGAAACCGTCCACGTCCTTGTCCGGGCGAATGCGCTCCAGCAGCAGCGAAGCGTCAAGGTGCGCGGGCAAGGGCAGTTGCAGCAGGACGCCGTCGACAGCGGCATCCTCATTGAGGCGGTCGATCAGATCGGTCAATGCTGCCTGAGTGGTATCAGCGGGCAAGTCGTAAGCCTGGGAGATAAAACCGACTTCCTCGCAGTCCTTGCGCTTGTGAGAGACATAGACCTGGGAGGCGGGGTCGCTGCCGACCAGAATCACCGCGAGGCCCGGCGTACGCAGACCTTGCTGGCTACGTTCGGCGACACGTTTGGCGATCTGCTGGCGCAGGCTGGCGGCGATCGCCTTGCCGTCGATTAGTTTTGCAGTCATGACGCGTGATTAACCATCGAGAGGAAAAAAATGAGCGCGCATTCTCTCATGACATGGCGCGAGGGCAAAGGCGATTGCTTTGCATATTCAGCTAACTCCTTTATCTAGCTGAATTTTTTTCAAAAAAAGGTTGACGACCCCAGGGGGCGTCTATAAGATTTGTCGCACTTGCCGGGCAGAGCCCAGCACTGGTTAAGCTAGCACTGGTTGATTCGGTCAGGCAGAGTTGCAAATCAGCTCGGTGTGATTGATTGAAAGCCTTTTAGTTTGTTATCGCAAGAGTACAAATTATATAAGTGCCCGTAGCTCAGCTGGATAGAGCATCCGCCTTCTAAGCGGATGGTCGCAGGTTCGAGTCCTGCCGGGTGCGCCATTAAAGGCAGCTTTGGCACAGCAAGTAGGTTGTATCGTCATGCGCAATATGGTGGGCGTAGCTCAGTTGGTAGAGCACAGGATTGTGACTCCTGCGGTCGTGGGTTCGAACCCCATCGTCCACCCCATATTAAGAAGGGCGCCAGATTCATAGTCTGGCGCCTTTGCTTTAAAAGTCTGAAATGCGGATGTGGTGGAATTGGTAGACACACTGGATTTAGGTTCCAGCGCCGCAAGGTGTGAGAGTTCGAGTCTCTCCGTCCGCACCAGATGTACTTTCGCCGGGTTCCAGTGAGCACCGCGAAAGCCAAGAGAAGCCCGCCAAGTGCGGGCTTTTTGTTGTCTCGGGTTTAGTATTTCTGTGGTCTGAAGATTGTTGAGCGGCAACGGCGTGAGCAGGATGCTCTTGCTCGCGCCGCGATGTGCTGCTGTCTCAAGGCAGGAAGCGGTTTTTCTGATTATTCAATAACCAGCAATACCTTGCCTTGGCACAGGAGAGACGAATTCGCTCCAGGGATCTCGATGGCTACGCTGTAGCCGCCGGGCTCCATGGAGGATAAATCTGCCGTGAATGAAAAGCCTGATTTCAAGAGTTTTTCATTGTTATAGGTCTTTACCAGGTCAATGCGATCAACGATGGCGGGGGCCTTGAATACAGTGGGAGTTCCTTTGTAGCCCGTCAGGCGAAGTCTCATTTCCTTTGGGGCGTCCTGGTTGGCAGTGTCGATCGCCCAGCCGTTGAACACAGCGACGCCTCGCGGTACATAAATGCTCGCTCCTGTTCCTGCGCTAATCTGTCCAGCAATTGAGTCAATATTGCATTTGTCTGATGAATAATAATTGGTTTTGGTGGTTGCTGCGCTTCCCTGGCTTCCTTCTTTATCATTGCACCCGGTCATTGTTGCTGAGGCTATAGCCAGAAAACTGAATGCAGCAATCATCTTGTACATGGTTTTTCCTGAGGGGTATCAATGTGTAGGGCATTGATTTGTTGAATATTTAAACGCTCTACCGCGCTATCGACGCAGCGCGAAATTGTACGACTCGCCAATCGCGCGGGTCTCTGTCCTTGCTGCTGGAATCTGGCCGGATTATGTAGCGGTTGACAGTGCTGTACAAGGCGCTGCCTTGAGCACAGGAGGCGCCCCGGCGCTTCCTTCTCCCCATTCAGTCGTATCCAGCCAGGCGCTCTGCTCTGGGATGCTGCCGGTTTTTTCGACAGCGTGCGGTGCTTCTATCGATGCGTTTGGCGTGTGTAAAACCTGGCAGGCACAGATGATTTCTTAGGTTGGCGGTGGCATTCGATTACGCATTGACGTCGCATTCGATACACACCTTCTGGCGGTTGATCAAAGGACTTATTTGCGTAAAAAATTGTCAGTCCCGTCAAATGCTTGCAATGGGTGGCGCGTCATCGCCACGTTGTGTACGATGCGCGCCGGGTTGAATCAGGCTGGAAGCTGCCTTGCGCCATTGAATCAGTACATCAAAAAATGCATTGATTTCAGGCGTCAAGGCTGGAGCCTGGCGTGGCAGGTTTCTGGAGATTTCGTTTTGTACTCTCCGTTCGCCATGACACATGTGACGTCGAGTGAGTGCTCGGGTCGCGAGAAAAAAGCCGCCTCGAGCGGTTTTTTTGTTTCAGCGTATTCGCTTTACCGTCTCGCTGGTCGACCGGCCTTTTCGCCGTCGGTCGAGTGGGGCGCGCTACATGGACGGGGTCGGTCGTCTCCGGTGCTGATGCTTCTTTATATAGAAGCCGTGCCAGACGCGTCGCCGAGGGTGCAAGGCTCTGTTCTTCCTTGCGCCGCTGCGCTCCGCTCTCGTCCTATAAATCCGCCCTTTTTCAGTAGGGTGACTTCTTGAGTATGACCCACTAGAATGCATGCCCTTGATTCTGGGGTCGGAAACGGCCGGCTAACGTCTGTGCAACGAGGAATATCCATGCAAGTTTCTGTTGAAAACACTTCCGCTCTTGAGCGCCGCATGACCATTGGCGTGCCTGCCGAACGCATCGAGACTGAAGTCAACAAGCGTCTGCAGCAGACCGCGCGCAAAGCCAAGATCCCGGGCTTCCGCCCTGGCAAGGTGCCTATGAGCGTGATTCGTCAGCGTTACGAGGACGGCGCACGTCAGGAAGCACTGGGCGATCTGATTCAGGCTACTTTTTATGAAGCTGTGGTTGAGCAGAAGCTGAACCCGGCCGGTGCTCCTGCAGTAGAGCCCAAGTCGTTCGAAAAAGGCAAAGATCTGGAATACGTGGCTACTTTCGAAGTATTCCCGGAATTCACCGTTGCCGGCTTCGACAGCATCTCCGTAGAGCGTCTGTCTGCCGACGTGGCTGACAGCGATCTGGACAACATGCTTGAAGTGCTGCGCAAGCAGAACGTTCGTTTCGAAGTGGCTGATCGTGCTGCCCAGAACGAAGACCAGTTGAACATCGATTTCGTCGGCAAGGTCGACGGTGAAGTGTTCGCTGGCGGTTCCGCTACCGGCACCCAGCTGGTTCTGGGTTCCGGCCGCATGATCCCTGGTTTCGAAGACGGTCTGGTTGGCGCCAAGGCCGGTGAAGAGCGCGTTCTGAACGTGACCTTCCCAGAGGACTATCAGAACCTCGAGCTGGCCGGCAAGGCTGCCGAGTTCACCGTGACCGTCAACACCGTTTCCGAGCCAAAGCTGCCTGAGCTGAACGAAGAGTTCTTCAAGCAGTTCGGTATCAAGGAAACCGGTATCGAAGGCTTCCGCACCGAAGTTCGCAAGAACATGGAGCGCGAGCTGCGTCAGGCGATCAAGTCCAAGGTCAAGAATCAGGTCATGGACGGTCTGCTGGCTGCCAACCCGATCGAAGTGCCTAAAGCGCTGCTGGAAAACGAAGTCAACCGTCTGCGTGTGCAGGCCGTTCAGCAGTTCGGCGGAAATATCAAGCCTGACCAGCTGCCGGCAGAGCTGTTCGAAGAGCAGGCCAAGCGCCGCGTCGAGCTGGGTCTGATCGTTGCCGAGGTCGTCAAGCAGTTCGACCTCAAGCCTGATGACGCTCGCGTTCGCGAAATGATTCAGGAAATGGCCTCCGCCTATCAGGAGCCTGAGCAGGTCGTTGCCTGGTACTACAAGAACGAGCAGCAAATGAACGAGGTACGTTCTGTTGTGCTTGAAGAGCAAGTTGTAGATACTGTTTTGCAGAAAGCTAGCGTGACCGACAAATCGGTCTCCTACGAAGAAGCTGTCAAGCCGGTGGAAGCTCCAAAAGCCGACTGATTTCTCTTTTCGTGCGAAAACACCCACAAGCCAGCCTTCGCGCTGGCTTGTGCGTATTCAAGACTCGACTATTTGGGAGTGAATGCAGGACATGTCCCGCAATTCTTATATTCAGCAGAACTCTGACATCCAGGCCGCTGGCGGCCTGGTCCCGATGGTTATCGAGCAGTCCGCCCGTGGCGAACGCGCCTATGACATCTATTCGCGCCTTCTCAAGGAGCGAGTCATCTTTATGGTTGGTCCGGTAGAGGACTACATGGCCAACCTTATCGCGGCACAACTGCTCTTCCTTGAAGCGGAAAACCCGGACAAGGATATCCATCTCTACATCAACTCGCCGGGCGGTTCGGTGACTGCAGGCATGTCGATCTACGACACCATGCAGTTCATCAAGCCGGACGTTTCGACCATCTGTATCGGTCAGGCTTGCAGCATGGGTGCATTCCTGCTGGCCGGCGGTGCAGAAGGCAAGCGTCATTGCCTGCCCAACTCGCGGATGATGATTCACCAGCCGCTGGGCGGTTTCCAGGGCCAGGCGTCGGACATCGACATCCATGCCAAGGAAATCCTGCACATTCGTCATCGTCTCAACTCGCTGCTGGCGCATCACACCGGCCAGAGCCTCGAAACCATCGAGCGCGATACCGAGCGTGACAACTTCATGAGCGCAGAGCGTGCAGCCGAATACGGCCTGATCGACTCGGTGATCAACAAGCGTCAAATGCCTGCCTAAGCGGCTCAAAATGTAGGGGGTCGGCACAACCGACCGCCTGCGGACTTGAAAAAGCCCGCAATAGCCTTCATCTTGTGTTGCAAGCCTACCGGATTGGATCGATCGAATGACTGACACCCGCAACGGCGAGGACAACGGCAAATTGCTCTATTGCTCCTTCTGTGGCAAAAGCCAGCATGAAGTGCGCAAATTGATTGCCGGCCCCTCGGTCTTTATCTGCGACGAGTGCGTCGACCTGTGCAATGACATCATCCGTGAGGAGGTGCAGGAAGCTCAGGCCGAAAGCAGCGCGCATAAATTGCCTTCGCCTAAAGAAATCAGCGGCATCCTTGACCAGTACGTCATCGGTCAGGAACGTGCCAAAAAGGTTCTCGCAGTAGCGGTGTACAACCACTACAAGCGTTTGAATCAGCGTGACAAGAAGAACGACGACGTCGAACTGGGCAAAAGCAACATCCTGCTGATCGGCCCTACGGGCTCCGGCAAGACGCTGCTGGCCGAGACACTGGCTCGCCTGCTTAACGTGCCGTTCACCATTGCTGACGCCACCACCCTGACCGAAGCCGGTTATGTGGGTGAGGACGTCGAAAACATTATCCAGAAGCTGTTGCAGAAATGTGATTACGATGTCGAGAAGGCCCAGATGGGTATTGTCTACATCGACGAAATCGACAAGATTTCGCGCAAATCCGACAACCCTTCAATCACTCGTGACGTGTCCGGTGAAGGCGTGCAGCAAGCCTTGCTGAAACTGATCGAGGGCACCGTGGCTTCCGTTCCGCCTCAAGGTGGTCGCAAGCACCCGCAGCAGGAATTCCTGCAGGTGGACACGCGTAATATCCTCTTTATCTGCGGGGGCGCCTTCTCGGGCCTGGAAAAGGTCATTCAGAACCGTTCCACCCGTGGCGGCATCGGCTTCAACGCCGAGGTTCGCAGCAAGGAGGAGGGCAAGAAGGTTGGCGAGTCGCTGCGTGAAGTCGAGCCTGACGATCTCGTCAAGTTCGGTCTGATCCCCGAGTTCGTGGGCCGTTTGCCGGTGCTTGCGACGCTGGACGAGCTGGATGAGGCTGCGTTGATACAGATCCTCACCGAGCCGAAGAACGCGCTGACCAAGCAGTATGCCAAGCTGTTCGAGATGGAAGGTGTGGACCTCGAGTTCCGTACCGATGCGCTGAAATCGGTTGCCCGTCGCGCGCTGGAGCGCAAGACCGGTGCCCGTGGCCTGCGTTCGATTCTCGAAGGTGTTCTGCTCGACACCATGTACGAAATCCCGTCGCAGAGCGATGTGAGCAAGGTGGTGATCGACGAAAGCGTTATCGATGGCACGTCCAAGCCGCTGTTGATCTACGAAAACAGCGAGCCGCCTGCCAAGGTTGCTCCCGACGCATAAACGCATGTTCATAGGCGTGAAGTAATACTGAAGGGGGCCTTTTTGGTCCCCTTTTGCATTTTTAAGCCGCTCATTCGTTTTGTATGAAGAAACTGATCTTGGCGGTCGCGCCTCTAGAGCTTGTTTTTTTTGGACGCTACCCCCATCTTGGCTTCAAGCTAATTCCATCTGTCCCGGCCAATTGGCCGCCGTAGAGGCGAAATCATGAAGACCACTATTGAATTGCCTCTCTTGCCATTGCGTGATGTCGTGGTTTATCCGCACATGGTTATCCCGCTGTTCGTGGGGCGCGAGAAGTCTATCGAAGCCCTTGAAGCGGCAATGACAGGCGACAAGCAGATCCTGCTGCTCGCGCAAAGAAATCCGGCTGACGACGATCCTGATGAAAAGGCTCTGTACAGCGTCGGCACCATTGCCACCGTATTGCAATTGCTCAAGCTGCCCGATGGCACCGTCAAGGTGCTGGTCGAAGGTGAGCAGCGTGGTTCGGTAGAGCGTTTCATCGAAGTCGATGGTCACTACCGAGCAGACGTCGCGCTGATCGAAGAAGCCGACGCACCGGATCGTGAATCCGAAGTGTTCGTGCGCAGCCTGCTGGCTCAGTTCGAGCAATACGTGCAACTGGGCAAGAAAGTCCCGGCAGAGGTCCTGTCGTCGCTTAACAGCATCGATGAGCCTGGCCGCCTGGTCGACACCATGGCAGCGCACATGGCGCTCAAAATCGAGCAGAAGCAGGAAATCCTCGAGATTATCGACCTGTCAGCCCGTGTCGAGCACGTGCTCGCCTTGCTGGATGCCGAAATCGACCTGCTGCAGGTTGAAAAACGCATTCGCGGTCGTGTGAAGAAGCAAATGGAGCGCAGCCAGCGCGAGTACTACCTGAATGAGCAGATGAAGGCCATTCAGAAGGAACTGGGCGATGGCGACGAAGGCCACAACGAGATCGAAGAGCTGAAAAAGCGCATCGACGCTGCCGGCCTGCCCAAGGACGCTCTGACCAAGGCGAATGCCGAGCTGAACAAGCTCAAGCAAATGTCGCCGATGTCGGCCGAAGCGACTGTGGTTCGCTCCTATATCGACTGGCTGGTTCAGGTGCCGTGGAAGGCGCAAAGCAAAGTACGTCTGGACCTTGCGCGCGCTGAAGCGATTCTCGATGCCGACCATTATGGTCTGGACGAGGTCAAGGAACGCATCCTCGAATACCTCGCTGTGCAAAAGCGCGTGAAGAAGATTCGCGGCCCTGTGCTGTGTCTGGTAGGTCCTCCAGGTGTAGGTAAAACCTCCCTGGCGGAGTCCATCGCCAACGCGACCAATCGCAAATTTGTGCGTATGGCACTGGGTGGCGTGCGTGACGAGGCTGAAATTCGTGGTCATCGCCGGACTTACATCGGTTCGATGCCAGGAAGATTGATACAAAAGATGACAAAGGTGGGCGTTCGCAACCCGCTGTTCCTGCTTGACGAAATCGACAAGATGGGCAGTGACATGCGTGGCGATCCGGCGTCGGCACTGCTCGAGGTGCTTGATCCCGAGCAGAACCACAATTTCAACGATCACTACCTTGAGGTCGACTACGATCTTTCGGACGTGATGTTCCTCTGCACGTCGAACTCGATGAACATTCCGCCAGCGCTGCTGGACCGGATGGAAGTCATTCGCCTGCCGGGCTACACCGAAGACGAAAAGATCAACATCGCCGTCAAGTACCTCTCGCCCAAGCAGATTCAGGCCAACGGCTTGAAGAAAGGCGAGATCAGTTTTGACGAGGAAGCGATCCGCGACATCATCCGTTACTACACCCGTGAAGCGGGTGTGCGCGGGCTTGAGCGGCAGATTGCCAAGGTCTGCCGCAAGGCGGTCAAAGAGCACGCGATGGAAAAACGTTTCGCGGTGCAGGTCACTGCCGACATGCTCGAGCACTTCCTGGGCGTGCGCAAGTTCCGCTACGGGCTGGCAGAGCAGCAGGATCAGATCGGTCAGGTCACCGGCCTGGCGTGGACTCAGGTGGGCGGCGAACTACTGACCATCGAAGCGGCGGTCGTATCGGGCAAGGGGCAGTTGATCAAGACCGGTTCGCTGGGTGATGTCATGGTCGAATCCATTACCGCAGCCCAGACAGTGGTTCGCAGCCGAGCCCGTAGCCTGGGCATCCCCGCTGATTTCCACGAGAAACACGACACGCATATCCACATGCCGGAAGGCGCCACGCCGAAGGATGGACCGAGTGCTGGCGTGGGCATGTGCACCGCACTTGTTTCGGCGCTTACACAGATTCCTGTGCGGGCAGATGTGGCAATGACGGGCGAAATTACCCTGCGTGGTCAAGTGCTGGCGATTGGTGGTTTGAAGGAAAAACTTCTGGCCGCACACCGTGGTGGAATCAAGACGGTGATCATTCCAGAAGAAAACGTGCGTGATTTGAAGGAGATTCCTGACAATATCAAGCAGGATCTGCAGATCAAGCCCGTTAAATGGATTGACGAAGTCCTGCAAATTGCGCTGCAATACGCGCCGGAGCCTTTGCCGGACGTGGCTACAGATCTGGTCGCCAAGGAAGAGAAGCGCGAGTCTGACTCTAAGGACAGAATTAGCACGCATTAAGTCTGGGCAGGCTTCCTTGACAGCTTTTTAGAGCCCTTGTTATAAAGCGGCTCTTTAAAGCAATCACCGGCAAGCCTTCCAGCGCTCGTTTTGCTTAACACCTAAAACTTAGAAACATACTCAAAATAGAGATAAGGGGACTTAGAGTGAACAAGTCGGAACTGATTGATGCTATCGCTGCATCTGCTGATATCCCGAAAGCTGCTGCTGGCCGTGCGCTGGACGCAGTGATCGAATCCGTCACTGGCGCTCTGAAGGCTGGCGACTCGGTTGTTTTGGTTGGCTTTGGTACGTTCTCCGTGACTGATCGTCCTGCTCGCATCGGTCGCAACCCTCAGACCGGCAAGACGCTGGAAATCGCTGCTGCCAAGAAACCAGGTTTCAAAGCCGGTAAAGCTCTCAAAGAAGCTGTCAACTAAGCCTCTCGATGCCTTTGCCCGCTGGATCGGGCCTGTCCTGATCCAGTAGCGGAGCGGTGGTGCATTCGGTTGCGACACCGAAGGGTTCGAGCCCTACCGCTTCGTCAGTTACGAGAAGGCGCATCCTCGGATGCGCCTTTCTTCTATCCGCTTTCTACCCACGCTCCGCGGTTGGTTAGTCAGTACAACCGTTTTGGGGGACGCAATGCTGCAGAACATCAGGGACAATTCACAAGGCTGGATTGCCAAGACAATTATCGGACTCATCATCGCCTTGATGGCCTTCACCGGCATCGAAGCGATGTTTACCGCTACCAGCAACAAGCAGAACGCGGCTGAAGTCAACGGCGAGGACATCTCTCAGAATGAGTTGAGCCAGGCCGTCGACATGCAGCGCCGCCAGTTGGCTCAACAGCTTTCGCAACAGTTGGGCAAGGATTTCGATCCTGCCATGCTGGATGAAAAGCTGTTGCGCGAATCAGCGCTCAAGGGCCTGATCGACCGCAAGCTGCTGCTGCAAGGCGCGGCGGATGCCAAGTTCTCGTTTTCCGACGCGGCACTGGATCAGCAGCTTTTGCAGACGCCTGAGTTTCAGGTGGATGGCAAATTCAGCGCAGACCGTTTCGATCAGGTCATTCGCCAGTTGGGTTACAGCCGTCTGCAGTTCCGCCAGATGCTGGGTCAGGAAATGCTCATCGGTCAGGTGCGTGCAGGTGTTGCCGGCAGTGCCTTTGTAACCGACGCACAGGTTGAAGCCTTCGCACGCCTCGAAAAGCAGACCCGTGATTTTGCGTCGCTGACCCTGCCTGCCGATACCTCGGCGGTCAAGGTGACCGATGACGAAGTCAAGGCTCACTACGACGAGCATGCCAAGGAGTTCATGAGCCCTGAGCAGGTCGTACTCGACTACATCGAATTGAAGAAGTCGTCCTTCTTCGACAAGGTGCAGGTCAAGGACGAGGACTTGCAGGCGGCTTATCAGAAGGAAATAGCCAATCTGTCCGAACAGCGTCGTGCGGCACACATCCTGATCGAAGTGAACGACAAGCTGAATGACGAGCAGGCCAAGGCGAAGATTGAAGAAATTCAGCAGCGTCTGGCCAAGGGTGAGGATTTCGCGGCACTGGCCAAGGAATACTCGCAGGACCCTGGTTCGTCTAACAAGGGCGGTGATCTGGGCTACGCAGGCAAGGGTGTCTATGACCCGGCTTTCGAAGAGGCGCTGTATGCCTTGAACAAGGACCAGGTTTCGCAGCCGGTGCGTACCGACTTCGGCTGGCACCTGATCAAGCTGCTGGGCGTTGAAGCACCTTCGGTGCCGACCTTTGCCAGTCTGAAAGGCAAGCTGACCAACGATTTGAAATCGCAGCTGGTCGAGCAGAAGTTTGTCGAAGTGACCAAGCAACTGGAAGACTCGGCGTTTGAATCGTCGGACTTGTCCCAGCCGGCACAGGACCTGGGCCTGAAGGTTCAGACCACTGCACCGTTCGGTCGTGAAGGCGGCGAAGGCCTGACGGCCAACCGCGCGGTCATCCAGGCGGCATTCAGCCCTGAAGTGCTGGAAGAAGGCGCCAACAGCAACACGCTGGAGCTGGATCCGGAAACCGTTGTGGTGGTGCGCTCCAAAGAGCACTTGCAACCGCAGCAGTTGCCACTTGAGAGCGTTGCCAGCTCGATTCGCGCTCAACTGGTCAAGGAGCATGCTTCGGCCGCTGCCAAGGCCAAGGGCGAGGCGCTGCTGGCCGGTCTGCGTGACGGCAAGATTCCGTTGGCGGCCAAGCAGGAAGGTCGTGACTGGAAGATGATGGAAGCGGTCACTCGCAGTCAGGAAGGGGTTGACCCTCAAGTGCTGCAGACGCTGTTCCGCATGCCCAAGCCGACAGGTAAGGACAAGCCGGAGTTCGCCAGCATCACTGCGTCGGATGGCAGCTTCGTGATCGTCCGTCTCAATGGCGTCAATCAGGCGGCTGCGCCGACCGATGCCGAGAAGGCACAATATCGTCGCTTCCTTGCCTCCCGCGAGGGGCAACAGGATTTCGCGGCTTACCGTGCACAGCTGGAAAGCAAGGCGAAGATCGAGAAGTTCTAATCTCGAAACGCGCAAACAAAGAAGGCCGCTCATTGAGCGGCCTTCTTTTTGAGTCCGGGAAAGTGCCGCTCGCGAGGAGCGGCGTTTACCGTGTCACTCGTCCATGCTGCCCATCGCGGTGGTGTTGAAGCCGCCGTCGACGTACATGATCTCACCGCTGATGCCCGACGCCAGGTCAGAGCACAGGAACGCGCCGGCGTTGCCGACTTCGTCGATGGTGACGTTGCGGCGCAGGGGAGTCTGCGCTTCGTTGGCAGCCAGCATCTTGCGGAAGTTCTTGATGCCTGACGCGGCCAGGGTGCGGATCGGGCCGGCCGATACAGCATTGACGCGAGTACCTTCCGGGCCGAGGCTGCCGGCCAGGTAACGAACGCCGGCTTCCAGGCTGGCCTTGGCCATGCCCATGACGTTGTAGTTGGGCATGGTGCGCTCTGCGCCCAGGTAGGACAGGGTCAGCAGGCTGCCATTACGGCCCTTCATCATTTCGCGACCGGCCTTGGCCAGGGCCACGAAGCTGTAGGCGCTGATGTCATGAGCGATGCGGAAACCTTCGCGCGTGGTGGCTTCGGTGAAGTCGCCATCGAGCTGATCGCCAGGCGCGAAGCCGACCGAGTGAACGATCACGTCCAGGCCGTCCCATTTCTTGCTCAGCTCTTCGAAGACCTTGTTGATCTCTTCGTCGCTGGCCACGTCGCAAGGGAAGCACAGCTCAGGACCCGAACCCCAGCCTGCGGCGAACTCTTCCACACGACCCTTGAGTTTGTCGTTCTGGTAGGTGAAGGCAAGCTCTGCGCCTTCACGATGCATGGCGGCGGCAATGCCGGATGCGATGGACAGTTTACTGGCGACACCGACGATCAGGACGCGCTTACCGGCGAGAAAACCCATGTGTTGTTCCTCTTCAGGTTAATCGACAGCTACCGGCGCCAAAAAGGCGGCCTCCAGCAGCTGCTGTGTATAAGGATGTTGCGGTGCGGCGAAGATATCCTGCGCTGCACCCTGTTCGACCACTTGGCCTTGCTTGACCACCATCAACTGGTGGCTTAGCGCTTTGACGACAGCCAGGTCATGGCTGATGAACAAATACGTCAGGTTGTACTTGGTTTGCAGCGAGCGAAGCAACTCGACGACCTGACGCTGTACGGTCCGGTCGAGGGCCGAGGTCGGCTCGTCCAGCAAAATCAGCGCCGGCTTCAAGACCAGCGCACGTGCAATGGCGATCCGCTGGCGCTGGCCACCGGAGAACTCGTGAGGGTAGCGGTGCCGGGTATCCGGGTCCAGACCAACCTCTTTGAGCGCTTCGATGATCGCCGTCTGCTGTTCGGCGGCCGTACCCATGCCGTGGATTCGCAAGCCTTCGCCAACGATTTCAGACACCGACATACGCGGACTCAAACTGCCAAACGGGTCCTGGAAAACCACTTGCATCTGCCTGCGCAGCGGACGGATCTGCTGTTGCGACAAGGATTCTAGCGCGTTGCCCTTGAACCGTATGGTGCCCTGACTGCCGATCAGCCTGAGAATCGCCAGGCCCAGCGTCGATTTGCCCGAACCGCTTTCACCCACAATACCCAGCGTTTGCCCTTCCGGCAGGCTGAAGCGTATGCCGTCCACCGCCTTGACGTGGTCGACCGTGCGCTTGAGCAGGCCTTTTTTGATCGGGAACCAGACTTTCAGGTCCTCGATTTCAAGCAGCGGAGCACCCGCGGGGTTGGTCGAAGGACCGCCGCTGGGCTCGGCGCTGAGCAACACTTTGGTGTAAGGATGTTGCGGCGAACGGAACAATTCTTCGCACGATGCCTGTTCGACGATGCAACCGCGCTGCATGACACATACTCGATTGGCTATTTGCCTTACGACGTTCAGATCGTGGCTGATAAGCAGCAGTGCCATACCCAGGCGAGCCTGCAACTGCTTGAGCAATTCGAGGATCTTCAGCTGTACCGTCACATCCAGCGCGGTGGTCGGTTCATCGGCAATCAGCAGCTCGGGTTCGTTGGCCAGGGCCATGGCGATCATCACGCGCTGACGCTGGCCACCTGACAGCTCGTGTGGCAGCGCTTTGAGGCGCTTGTGTGGCTCAGGGATGCCAACCAGTTCAAGCAGCTCCAGCGTGCGCTCGGTGGCCGCCTTGCCGGTCAGGCCCTTGTGCAGGCCCAGTACCTCGTTGATCTGTTTTTCCACCGAGTGCAGCGGGTTGAGCGAGGTCATCGGCTCCTGGAAGATCATGGCGATCCGGTTGCCACGGATCGTGCGCAGTTTTTTCTCTTCCACTTTCAGCAGGTCTTCACCCGCGTAGCGGATCGTGCCGCTCGGGTGGCTGGCGATGGGGTAGGGCAGCAGGCGCAGGATCGAGTGCGCGGTCACTGACTTGCCCGAACCGCTTTCGCCGACCAGTGCAAGCGTTTCACCGCGACGAATATCGAAGCTGATGTTCTCGACCACGCGTTGCCGTGAGTCGCCCGTCACGAACTCGACCGCCAGATCGCGGATTTCGATCAGATTGTCATTGTTCATCTTATTTCCTTGGGTCGAAAGCATCGCGGGCGGATTCGCCGATGAACACCAGCAGGCTCAGCATGATGGCCAGCACAGCGAAGGCGCTGATGCCCAGCCAGGGTGCCTGCAGGTTGGACTTACCCTGCGCTACCAGCTCGCCCAGAGACGGCGAGCCGGCGGGCAGGCCGAAGCCCAGAAAGTCCAACGCCGTCAGGGTGCCGATGGCGCCGGTGAGAATGAACGGCAGAAAGGTCATGGTCGACACCATGGCGTTGGGCAGGATGTGGCGGAACATGATCGCGCCGTTCTCCATGCCCAGCGCCCGCGCGGCCCTTACGTATTCCAGATTGCGGCCACGCAGGAACTCGGCGCGCACCACGTCCACCAGGCTCATCCAGGAAAACAGCAGCATGATGCCCAGCAACCACCAGAAGTTGGGTTGTACGAAGCTGGCGAGGATGATCAGCAGATACAGCACCGGCAGACCCGACCAGACCTCGAGGAAGCGCTGGCCCAGCAGGTCGACCCAGCCGCCATAGAAGCCCTGCAAGGCACCGGCGATGACGCCGATGATCGAGCTGAGGATGGTCAGGGTCAGGGCGAACAGTACCGAAATCCTGAAACCGTAGATCACCCGTGCCAGCACGTCACGGCCTTGATCATCGGTGCCCAGCAGGTTCTCCCGCGAAGGCGGCGCCGGGGCAGGGACTTTCAGGTCGTAGTTGATGCTCTGGTAGCTGAACGGGATGGGCGCCCACAGGGTCCAGCCATCCTTCGCGGCGAGCAGTTCCTTGATGTACGGGCTCTTGTAATTGGCTTCCAGCGGGAACTCACCGCCGAAGGTGGTTTCCGGGTAACGCTCGAATACCGGGAAGTACCAACTGCCGTCATAACGCACGGCCAGCGGTTTGTCGTTGGCGATCAGTTCGGCGCCCAGGCTCAGGCCGAACAGAATCAGGAACAGCCACAATGACCACCAGCCACGCCTGTTGGCCTTGAAGCGTTCGAAGCGACGGCGATTGAGAGGAGACAGCTTCATATCAATGCTTCCTGCTTTCGAAGTCGATGCGCGGGTCCACGAGTGTGTAGGTGATATCACCGATCAGCTTCACCACCAGCCCCAGCAGGGTGAAGATGAACAGCGTACCGAACACCACCGGATAGTCGCGGTTGATCGCGGCTTCAAAGCTCATCAGGCCCAGGCCGTCCAGCGAGAAGATCACTTCCACCAGCAGCGAGCCGGTGAAAAAGATGCCGATGAACGCTGACGGGAAGCCGGCGATCACCAGCAGCATTGCGTTGCGAAACACATGGCCGTAGAGCACTTTGTGGTTGCTCAGGCCCTTGGCTTTGGCCGTGGTCACGTATTGCTTGCTGATTTCGTCGAGAAAGCTGTTCTTGGTCAGCAGCGTCATGGTGGCAAAGTTGCCAATCACCAGCGCGGTGACGGGCAACACCAGATGCCAGAAGTAATCGAACAGCTTGCCCAGCGTGCTCAGCTCGTCGTAGTTGTTGGAGGTCAGCCCGCGCAGTGGAAACCAGTTGAAGTAGCTGCCCCCGGCAAACACCACGATCAGTAGAATCGCGAACAGGAATGCTGGAATGGCGTAGCCGACAATGATTGCCGAACTGGTCCATACGTCGAACTGGCTGCCGTGGCGCGTGGCCTTGGCAATCCCCAGCGGGATCGACACCAGGTACATGATCAGGGTGCTCCATAACCCGAGGGAAATGGACACCGGCATCTTCTCGACAATCAGGTCGATGACCTTGGCATCGCGAAAGAAGCTGTCGCCGAAATCCAGCGTGGCGTAGTTCTTGATCATGATCCACAGACGTTCCGGCGCCGACTTGTCGAAACCGTACATGCGTTCGATTTCCTTGACCAGTGCCGGGTCCAGGCCTTGCGCGCCGCGGTAGTTGGAGCCGGCCACCGAGACTTCGGCGCCGCCTCCGGCAATCCGGCTGGTGGCGCCATCGAAGCCTTCGATCTTGGCGATCATCTGTTCGACCGGGCCACCGGGCGCAGCTTGAATGATGACGAAGTTGATGATCAGGATGCCAAGCAGGGTAGGGATGATCAGCAGCAGGCGTCGCAGAATATAAGCCAGCATGTTATTGCTCCGCGTTCGCAGGCTTGGCCTGATCAGGGGCTGACGGGGTCGCGGTCGCCGGTTTGACATCCGGCCTGGCCCACCAGGTCATCAGGCCGATATCGGAAAGCGCTTTGGCCTTCGGATGGTCGAGGTGATTCCAGTAAGCCACCCGCCAGGTCTTGATGTGCCAGTTCGGGACAACGTAAAAGCCCCACAGCAGCACGCGATCCAGCGCCTTGGTATGGGTGATCAGGCTTTGCCGTGAGTCGGCGTTGATCAGGCCGTTGACCAGCGAGTCCACCGCAGGGTCCTTGAGGCCCATGAAGTTGCGGCTGCCCGGGTTGTCGGCGCTGGATGAGTCGAAGTACACGCGCTGCTCGTTACCGGGCGAGCTGGACTGCGGATAGCCCGTGACGATCATGTCGTAGTCGCGCGAGCGCAGGCGGTTGATGTATTGCGACACGTCGGCACGACGAATCACCAGTTCGATACCCAGGTCGCTCAGGTTGCGCTTGTAAGGCAGCAGAATGCGCTCGAACTCGGTCTGGGCAATCAGAAACTCGATTTTTACCGGGTTGCCCTGCGCGTCGACCATCTTGTCGTCGACGATCTTCCAGCCCGCTTCCTGCAACAGCTGGAAGGCCCGACGCTGCTGCGGCCGGATCATGCCGCTGCCATCGGTAACCGGCAGGGTGAAGGGTTCGCTGAACACGCGATCCGGAATCTTGCCGCGCAATGGCTCGAGAAGCTTGAGTTCTTCCGCAGACGGCAGGCCGCTGGCGGCCATTTCCGAGTTGTCGAAATAGCTTTTGGTGCGGCTGTACGAGCCGTTGAACAGCTGTTTGTTGGTCCACTCGAAGTCCAGCAGCAGAGTCAGCGCCTCGCGGACCCTGACGTCCTGAAACACAGGTTTGCGCAGGTTGAAGACAAAACCCTGCATGCCGGTCGGGTTGCCGTTGGGCAGCTCTTCCTTGATCAGCCTGCCGTCGCGCACTGCGGGCGTGTCGTAGGCGGTCGCCCAGTTCTTGGCACTGGTTTCGATCCAATAGTCGAATTGCCCGGCCTTGCCGGCCTCCAGCGCTACCGTATTGTCGCGGTAGTAGTCGGTCGTCAGTACGTCGAAGTTGTAGAAGCCCTTGTTGATCGGCAAGTCCTTTGCCCAGTAATCCTTGACCCGCTCATAACTCACCGAACGACCGGCCTTCACGTCGGCGACCTTGTAAGGTCCGCTGCCCAGCGGGAAGTCCAGGTTGCCCTTGCTGAAGTCGCGATCAGCCCAGAAATGCTTGGGCAGCACTGGCAACTGACCAAGGATCAACGGTAACTCGCGGCTGCCCTTGTGCTTGAATTTGAACAGCACGCGCAACGGATCTTCGACGATGACCTGATCGACGTCGGCGTAGTAGCCCTTGTACATGGGCGAGCCGTGCTCCATGAGGGTCTTGAAGCTGAACTCGACATCGTCGGCGCGGATCGGGTGACCGTCATGAAAACGCGCCTCGGGTCGCAGATAGAAACGCACCCAGCTGTTGTCCGGGGATTTCTCGATCTTGCCGGCGACGAGTCCGTATTCGGTGAACGGTTCATCCAGGCTTGAGCGGGCCAGGGTGTCGTAGATCAGACCAATGTCGTCTGCCGGCACACCTTTGTTGATGAACGGGTTGAGACTGTCGAAGCCGCCGAAGCCTGCCTGGCGCAGCGTGCCGCCCTTGGGGGCATCCGGGTTCACGTAGTCGAAATGTTTGAAATCAGCCGGGTACTTCGGCGCTTCGTCATACAGTGTCACGCCATGCTGAGGCGCGGCCTGTACCGTGCAGGCGAGGCTGGCCAGCAGCAGGCCGGCTGCCTGCGAGCGCAGGGAGTGCAGAGGGTTCATCGGGGCTTCTCCAGAGTCTTGAGCCACCACGCACGCAGCCCCAAGGTGTAGGGCGGGGTAGTGACCATGGCGAATCGGTTGCGATAGGCAAGCCGATGATTGTTCAGGTACCAGTTGGGAATGCTGTAGTGCTGAGACAGCAGGACACGGTCCAGCGCCCGCGCCGCGGCGACCTGGTCGTCCCGGGTCTGCGCGGCCAGCAGCTTGTTCAGCAGGGCATCGACCACCGGGTTGGCGATACCCGCGTAGTTCTTGCTGCCGTTGATCGCGGCCTGACTGGAGTGGAAATACTGCCACTGCTCCAGACCGGGGCTCAGGGTCTGCTGCAGGGTCATCAGAATCATGTCGAAATCGAAACGGTCCAGACGTTGCTTGTACTGGGCGCGGTCGACGGTGCGCAGCCCTGCAATGATCCCCAGGCGGCGCAGGTCTTCGATGTAGGGCTGCAGAATGCGTTCGAGGTTGGGGTTGACCAGCAGGATCTCGAAGCGCAACGGTTGCTTGTCGGCATTGAGCAAACCCTTGTCCGAGAGTGTCCAGCCAGCCTCGGCAAGCAGCTTCAGGGCCTTGCGCAAGGTTTCGCGCGGGATCCCGCCGCCATCGGTTTTTGACGGGCTGAACGGCTGGGTGAACAGGCTGGCGGGCAACTGATCGCGGTAGGGTGCCAAGAGCAGCCATTCGGCCCCGGTCGGCAGGCCCGTCGCGGAAAATTCGCTGTTTGGGTAGTAACTGGTCGAACGGTCATAGGCGTCGCTGAACAGCGTGCGGTTGGTCCATTCGAAATTGAACAGCAGCCCCAAGGCCTCGCGCACGCGGATGTCGGCGAAGGCGGCGCGCCGGGTGTTCATGAACAGGCCCTGGGTCTGGGTTGGTATGCGGTGCGGAATCTGCGCCTTGATCACCTGACCGCTGGCGACTGCGGGGAAGTCATAGCCATTGGCCCAGTTCTTGGCCTGATGCTCGATGTAGATGTCGAACTCACCCGCCTTGAACGCTTCGAACGCCACGTCGCTGTCGCGGTAGAACTCGACCTCGACCCGATCGAAATTGTATTTGCCGCGGTTGACCGGCAAGTCCTTGCCCCAGTAATCCTTGACCCGCTCGAACACCAGTTGCCGACCCGGCTGCACGCGGGTGATGCGGTAGGGGCCACTGCCCAGCGGCGGTTCGAAGGTGGTCGCCTTGAAGTCCCTGTCTTTCCAGTAATGCTGCGGCAACACCGGCAGTTCGCCCAGGCGCAGGATCAGCAGCGGGTTGCCGGAGCGCTTGAAGACAAACCGGATGCGATGACGATTAAGGATGTCGACGCGCTGCACTTCCTGCAAGGCGGTGCGGTATTGAGGGTGACCGTCCTTAAGCAGTGTCCGGTAGGAAAACGCCACGTCGTAGGCGGTGATCGGCTTGCCGTCATGGAAGCGCGCCTGCGGGCGCAGGTTGAACACCACCCAGCTGCGGTCCTCGCTATATTCCACGGACTGGGCGATCAGCCCGTAACTGGAGGTTGGTTCATCGCCGGACGGGTCGTACTGGCCTGTGCCGACCATCAGCGGTTCGTTCAGCTCGTTGACGCCATACTGCAGGAAGTTGCCGGTCGAGACCGGGCTACTGCCCTTGAATGTGTAGGGGTTGAGCGTGTCGAACGTGCCGAAGGCCATCATTCTCAGGGTGCCACCTTTCGGCGCCTCGGGATTGACCCAGTCGAAATGAGTGAAGCTGGCCGGGTACTTGAGAACACCAAACTGCGCGTAACCATGACTTTCAGTGATGGATGCGTTGGCGCAGAAGCTCAAGGCCAGGCTGAGGGTTAGCAGGAAGGGACGTATCACGATCCAGGCGGCTTGGGCTTTCGGGTCGCTAACAGTAACAGCTTGTTCCAGCTGGAAAAAGACTGCAGGTGATGGCGCTGCCAGGGCTGCGTCGGCCACCCGCCCCAAGGTTGTTGAAGGGCAAGTGGCCGCGCTCATCAATGTGGCAGGTAAACGGTCAGGGTCTGGCCGGGTTTGAGAGCCTGACCGCTACGCGGATTCCAGCGCTTGAGATGTTGCATCTCGACGTTGAAGCGCTTGGCGACCAGGTACATCGAGTCGCCTTTCTGGATCTTGTACTGCATGGATTTCTTTTCGCTGTCCTTGCCACCGGTGCTGGCGACCGCCTTGCTGGCCGCTTTGCCGGCAGGCTTGCTGGTGTCCTGCATGACCAGCGTCT
The DNA here is from genome assembly GCF_017832255.1 of Pseudomonas sp. PvP028. Classification (NCBI taxonomy): domain Bacteria; kingdom Pseudomonadati; phylum Pseudomonadota; class Gammaproteobacteria; order Pseudomonadales; family Pseudomonadaceae; genus Pseudomonas; species Pseudomonas sp. PvP028. The sequence goes on along the minus strand of NZ_JAFIBL010000001.1, from coordinate 5,374,063 downwards.
GGCCGACCTTGAGCTTTTTGCCGGTCAGCTTGTTCCAGCGTTGCAGGTCTTCGACATCGACCTTATTGGCTTGCGCGATGTTGGTCAGGTTGTCACCGCTGCGCACCTTGTAATTGCGGGTACGTGAAGGCTTGTCGTTGCTGGCCAGCGCTTCGAACACGGGCTGTGAATTCTGCATGCCCGGCTTGACCGGTATGCTCAGCGACTGACCGACCTTCAAACGGTTGCCGGACAGCTTGTTATTGCCTTTGAGCGAGCTGACCGTGACCTGGTAACGACTGGCCAGGCTTTCCAGGGTATCGCCCTTGCGCACCCGGTAAGGCTGCCAGGCGACCAGTTCTTCCTGCTTCATGGTCAGCAGGCTGGCCGTCAGCAGTTGCGCCTTGGAGGTGGGCACCAGCAGGTGCTGTGGGCCATCGACGGTCAGGCGCTTCTTGTAGGCAGGGTTGAGCTGGATAAGCTCGTCTTCGTCGATATCGGCGGCGCTGGCCACCTTGGACAGGTCGACACGCTTGTTGAGCTCGACGACTTCGAAGTAAGGCTGGTTGGCGATCGGGTTCAGATTGACGCCGTAAGCTTCCGGCGACAGCACCACCTGGGACAGGGCCAGCAGCTTGGGCACGTAATCGCGGGTTTCCTGCGGCAGCGGTAGGTTCCAGTAGTCGGTCGGCAGGTTGAGCTTGTCATTGCGCTCGATGGCACGGCTCACCGTCCCTTCGCCGGCATTGTAGGCTGCCAGGGCCAGCAACCAGTCACCGTTGAACATGTCATGCAAGCGGGTCAGGTAATCCAGTGCCGCAACGGTCGACGCCTGGATATCGCGACGTCCGTCATAAAAGCTGGTCTGGCGCAGGTTGAAGTAACGACCGGTCGATGGGATGAACTGCCAGAGGCCGACCGCCTGACTGCGCGAAACGGCCATCGGGTTATAGGCGCTTTCGATGACCGGAAGCAGCGCCAGTTCCAGCGGCATGTTGCGCTCTTCAAGGCGCTCGACGATGTAGTGCATGTACAGGCTGCCGCGCTCGCCAGCGTTTTCCAGAAAGGAAGGGTTATTGGCGAACCACAGGCGCTGTTGATCGATGCGGGGGTTCTGATCATTGCCTTGTTGCAGTTGAAAGCCCTGACGCATGCGCTCCCAGACATCCTGTGGAGGTGCGAGAGGGGTGGCAGGCTTGTGCGACAGGAAAATCGGTTTTTGCTTGATTCCGGCCGCCAGGTTAGGCGCGCGATGATTGCTGGCCGGGTCGACACTGGCGGTGCTCTGGCAACCGGCCAGAAGGGCACTCGCGGTGACGGCCATGGCCTGAGCCAACCGAGTCAATGCGTCCGAATGTGAAGGCTTGCTGGTAGATGACGACATTGTTCGGGGGGTACATCCAGACGAAAATGTCGGGCGATTCTAGGAAGCGGCCTGCCGTCGGTCAACCTTTCAGAATTTTATTGCGGTTTTAGGGTCGGGTCAGAACTTATCTTTCCATGCCCTCAGGCTTGCAAAGACCGCACTCTGCGAGGTGTTTTGCCCGCCGCTCCGTTCGTCCGCTTTTTCGTTAACGGATGTTTCCCCGGTACGCAGGAACGGATTGGTGCGTTTTTCCAGTGCCAGATTCGACGGAAGACTGATGCGATTTTCGCTGCGCCAGCGCGTCACTTCGGCCAGGCGTTCGGCAATATCGACGTTGTCGGGTTCGACGGCCTGTGCAAAGCGCAGATTGCTCAGCGTGTATTCGTGAGCGCAGTAGATCAGCGTGCTGTCCGGCAGTTCGGCCAGACGACCGAGAGAATCGTGCATCTGTTGCGGCGTACCCTCGAACAGCCGTCCACAGCCGGCGGCAAACAGCGTGTCGCCGCTGAACAGCAGGGGTGTTGTGGCGTCCTCGTGATAAAACGCGATATGCCCCAGCGTGTGGCCTGGAACCGCATGCACCACAAATTCCAGGCCCAGCACAGTCAGGCGGTCATTGTCGACCAGCGCGATGTCGCGCGCCGGTATGGTCTCGGCCGCGGGACCCAGCACACGCGCCGCGGTCAGCTGCTTGAGTTCCGCGACACCGCCCACATGATCATTGTGGTGGTGCGTGATCAGGATATCGGTCAGCCGGTAGTCGGGATTCTGCGCCAGCCAGCCCAGCACCGGCTTTGCGTCGCCCGGATCGACGACAGCGCACTGCTGGCTCGAAAGGTCTTGTAACAACCATATGTAGTTGTCATTGAAAGCAGGAAGGGCGTGGATCTGTATCATGGCGCAGTTCGCATAGCGGCAGACAATGGTGCATCTTAGAGTCTGTTGCCGCTGTATGCGAGCACCTCTGGAGGAGAACTCATGACCGATGAAGCGTTCGCTCAGGCTGATCCTGAGTGGCTTGCATTGATCCGCGCTGCCCGTGAATGGCTTTCCGGGCCGCTCGGGCAGCTTCTGCTCGAAGAGGAGCGGCGCATTCTCGACGAAGAACTGGGCCGTTATTTCGGTGGCTATCTGGTGCATTACGGCCCATCGGCGCAAAGCCCGCCGGTGGCTCCCCAAGTGCAGCGCAATGTACGTCTTGGTGCGCCGTTACCGGGTGTCGAGATCGTCTGTGAGGAACAGGCGTGGCCATTGAGTGAGCACGCGGCCGATGTCGTGGTACTGCAACATGGCCTGGATTTCTGCCTGTCGCCCCATGGCCTGTTGCGTGAAGCGGCCAGCAGCGTGCGGCCGGGCGGGCACTTGCTGATTATCGGCATCAACCCCTGGAGCACCTGGGGCATACGCCATGTTTTCGCTCGGGATGCGCTGCGCAAGGCGCGCTGCATTTCATCCTCGCGAGTCGCTGACTGGCTGAATCTGCTGGGCTTCGCGCTGGAGAAACGACGCTTCGGATGCTATCGTCCGCCCCTTGCTTCAGCAGCATGGCAGTCGCGTCTTGCAGGGCTTGAACGCCTTGGCGAGGGACGTCAGAGTCCTGGTGGCGGCTTCTATGTACTGGTGGCGCGCAAACTGGTGGTAGGCCTCAGGCCCTTGCGTCAGGTGCGCCGTGACCCTATCGGCAAGCTGATCCCCATGCCGATGGCCAAGGTCAGCCGCAACATTCAGGACCAGGCTTGAATAACGCCTTGCTGCACATGAAGCCCATCATTCTGGAAAGGTCGTAATGAGCGATAGCGTTGAACTCTTCACCGACGGTGCCTGCAAGGGTAATCCGGGCCCGGGCGGTTGGGGGGCCCTGCTGATATGCAAGGGCGTTGAAAAAGAGTTGTGGGGTGGCGAAGCCAATACCACCAACAACCGGATGGAACTGACCGGTGCGATTCGCGGGCTTGAAGAACTCAAGCGCCCCTGCGAAGTGACACTGGTGACCGACTCTCAGTACGTGATGAAAGGCATTACCGAGTGGATGGTCAACTGGAAGAAACGCGGCTGGAAAACCGCTGCCAAGGAGCCGGTCAAAAATGCCGATCTGTGGCAGCTCCTTGATGAACAGGTCAGTCGCCATACGGTGAAATGGCAGTGGGTGCGTGGGCATATCGGCCACCCTGGCAACGAGCGTGCCGACCAGCTCGCCAACCGTGGCGTCGACGAAGTGCGCGGCATCCGGCACGGCTAGACGCGCACGGGCTTGCAACGGCCGCTGCGTGCTAGAATCGCGGCCTGTACATGAGGCAACAGTCAATGGCATTGCAAAACCTGGATAACAGATCCATCGTCCTCGATACCGAAACCACCGGTATGCCGGTGACGGATGGTCACCGCATCGTCGAGATCGGTTGTGTCGAGTTGATCGGTCGCCGCCTGACCGGTCGGCATTTTCACGTTTACCTGCAACCTGATCGCGAAAGTGACGAAGGCGCGATCGGTGTTCACGGTATCACCAACGAATTTCTGGTCGGCAAGCCGCGGTTTGCCGAAGTCGCCGATGAATTCTTCGAGTTCATCAAGGGCGCGCAGCTGATCATTCACAACGCAGCGTTCGACGTTGGCTTCATCAACAACGAATTTGCCTTGATGGGGTCGCAGGACAGGGCTGATATCACTCAGCACTGTTCGGTTCTCGACACCCTGATGATGGCGCGGGAGCGCCACCCGGGTCAGCGCAACAGTCTGGATGCACTGTGCAAGCGCTACGGCGTCGATAACTCGGGCCGTGAGCTGCACGGCGCATTGCTCGACTCCGAGATTCTGGCAGACGTCTACCTGGCGATGACCGGCGGGCAGACCAGCCTGTCGCTGGCTGGTAATGCCTCCGATGGCAATGGCTCGGGCGAAGGCTCCGGCAACCGTGCCAGCGAAATTCGCCGTCTGCCGGCAGATCGCAAGCCTTGCCGCATTATTCGCGCCTCTGAAAGTGAACTGGCCGAGCACGAAGTGCGTATGAGCACCATCGCCAAGGCTTGCGGTGCTCCTCCGCTCTGGGTACAGATGCTGGAAGCCGGAGCACAGGCATCTTCCTGACAGCAAGCGGCAAAGGTGAACTGAACGTGGCACATCCTGCTTTGAGCATTCGGGTTGCAGACGAATGCTTCGAGGACTACATCCTCAATAGCGAATTCACGTTTACAGTGCTTGGCTATGCCCAGCCGATCATCGGCGAGTGCGTGGATTCATGGCCGGTCGAGCTGGTCGAGCCCTACAGCAAGAATTATGGTATCGACTCTCAGGAGTTTGCCGATCATCGTGACGCCGCCACCAGTTCGGTGATGGTCGCCTGGCTGGATGACCACCCCGTCGGCCATATTGTGATGAGCACTCACTGGAGCGGCTTCGCCTACATCGATGAACTGGCGGTAGACGAGTCGGCGCGCCGTCATGGCGTCGCACGTTCATTGCTCGATGCCGCGCAATTCTGGACTCGCAAGCGCAGTCTGCCGGGTATCGTTCTGGAAACGCAGAACAATAATCTGGGAGCCTGCAGGCTGTACGAGAGTTGCGGGTACGTGGTCGGCGGGGTGGATCACATGCGCTATCGAGGCATTGATCCGAACACTCGTGAAACGGCGATCTTCTGGTATCTGATCTTTTCGGACTAACAGCTTCCCGCTGGCGGTGTAGCCAAAGCGGGAATGCTGCCGTTATTACGTGGGTGTACGGGTAATTTTTATGCCCGATTGCACCAGCTCGAAGTCCTCACCACCCAAATGCTTGACCCGGTCGCCGATTGCCAGCCTGTAGGTGATCACCGGCTGCCCGCCCTGCGCCTCATTCGGCTGCGATTCCTGGAACTCATGAACCGGATAAACGCGACCTTCGGCGTCCCTGGCATGAAATTGTCCGACGAGAACTGAAGCCATTTGCTCTGTAACCTCTGAAACTGAATATAACTGCTGGTTTACGAATCCATCGAGGCTAGTAGACCACTGATCTATAGGTGAGTTTGCCTTTGAGGGAAAAAATAATCCCTGCTGTTCAAGTGCGTAGGGAATTGACTGGCGCACAGGTCGTCTAAACCCGGCTTCTGTTCTATACCTAACCTTCCCTTGAATCAGATGACGGATATTTCCATGAGCCAGGTTCACACCATTGCCGTATTGGTCGGCAGTCTGCGAAAAGAGTCCATCAACCGCAAGATCGCGCTTGCTCTGGCAGAACTGGCACCTGCCAGCCTGAAACTGAATATCGTCGAGATCGGTGACTTGCCGTTGTACAACGAAGACATCGATGGCGACTCACCGCCGCCTGCATACACCACCTTTCGCGAGCAACTGGGCGCTGCCGACGGCGTGCTGTTTGTTACCCCGGAGTACAACCGCTCGGTGCCGGGTGCCCTGAAGAACGCTATCGACGTGGGCTCGCGCCCCTACGGCAAAAGTGCCTTCAGCGGCAAGCCGGGCGCAGTGATCAGTGCCTCGCCGGGTGCTGTCGGTGGCTTTGGTGCCAACCATCACCTGCGCCAATCGCTGGTGTTTCTGGACGTGCTGTGCCTTCAGCAGCCCGAAGCCTACCTGGGCGGTGCCGGGAGCTTTTTCGACGAGTCCGGCGCACTGTCCGATAAAACCAGGCCCTTCCTGCAGAAGTTCATCGATGCCTTCGCCGCTTGGGTCGACAAGAACGGCAGGGCTGCCGACAACTGATTTTTTAACGAAGCGCGTCTGCCGATGGATTGCTTTATGTAACGCAGGCGCGTCGATCCATCCCCATAAGCTGTTTCCTTTTTCTCTGCCACGCGCCTGGGCGCCGTGCGCAGAGGCGCCCTCCAAAGGAAACAGTACATGTCAGCCGCTCCCTATTTTTCCAGCGACGCGCTGCGCGCGCGATTCACACAAGACATTCAGGACGCCGTAGCACAGTCTCGAATCAGCCGTGACGACGGCGCGTGGTTGCAGCTATTGGCTGCCGAAAGCACCGAGCCAGCCAACGATGCGCTTCCCCGAGTCGACAGACTGCTGATAAACGACCAGTTGCCCGTCAATGCGGAACTGGCCGCGGCCTTGTTCGTCAGCGATGCCGCCAACCCCTCGGCACGGGTCTTTCTCATTACCCTGACCTTCGGCATCGAGCAATTCGAGAGTCGCAGCGCGCTGTTCAGCGCCTTGCAGCAACGATTCGACGATATCACGGCCTTGTCGATCGTCGAGAGCGAGCGCATCGAGGGCTCGCTGTTTGACGCCTGCACGCAGACGGTCATGCGTCAGCAGGCCGGGCATCTGCAGCGTCTGGCGGCCAGATTGGAGGTGCTGCCCGATCTTCGAGAGGCGGCCGGCAAGGCCTTGCAGGATGTGCTGGTAGAAAGGGGCATCGATGTCGTTGCCCAGACTGTCCAGCTTGTGCACACGCCCCCCGGTGCTGCACCTGCAGCGTCAACAGTCGTCGGGACTCAATACCTTGCCGAGGCCGCCATGCAGGCGTTTTCCTACGACGCCCTGCCGCAAGGCCAGACACGTCGCTATCTGGATACCAAGGGGGCGGCGTTGCCCGAGGCACAGGCGATCGTTTTCGATCAGGCGCTGGCCGACTCGGCTGCTTCAGTCGGCACCGCGTATGAGCAATTGCTGTCTGACTACTGGACGTCTCAGTGGCAGGGTGGACGCACGCTGCGGGATCTTGGCGCTGATGCGCTTGCAGAGTGCTTTCGCCAGCATCTGTTATCGAGCAGGGCGTACCGCACCATGACCGATGCCGAATACCGCTGGCTGCTGACCCTGTTGCCTTCGCAGCCTGGCGCGCCCGCTGCGCGGGTGCCTAGGGTACGCAGGTTATCAGTGGTCGTGGCCGGCGAGGACCCCGTCAAGCTGGTCGGTGTATTCCTCATCGACTTCCCCGGAGAAGCGTCATCGGCGGCGTTTCTCTATTCGTCACAGCCGGGCTTCCTGCGCTTTGGTGATCAGGCTCAGGCCATCGAGCATGTGCTAAGGGGGCCTTCACGCGCCGGGCTGTTGTTTTATTCATCGCTGAACGATCATTCCGCGATCAGCCTGGGGGGGCAGCTCAAGCTGCGTCACGACACGCTCACCGAGGACTTTTTCAGCGAGTTCATCGATGCCCTGATCGCCTTGCAAGCGCGCGACCTGCGCTACGTACTTGACCTGCCAGCCCTTCATTCGGAAAAAAATCCGGCGCGGATTGACGATGCACTGGACATCCGCAAGCTGCTCGATGGTCGATTATTGAACCTGCACGATGCAGGGCGCTGGCGTCAGGACCGGCTGAGCTTCGACAGCGTCTGGGGGGCAGCGGCCCAGAGCAGTATCAGTGAACGGCCGAACATGATTTCAGACCCGTCCTATAACTGGGTGGGCAAGCTGAAAAAGCTCGACGCCTTGCTTGGCCACGTCGATGCCATGCATGCCGGTGCAGATGGCTGCATGCATCGCGCACTCAACCTTTATCTGGCCTTGATTGGCGGTCCGCTTCTGGATGCCCGCAAGCTCTGGGTATTGGCGGATGTCGCTGAGGCCAAGCCGGTGCCAGTGCTGACGCTGGCGCTGGACCGGGTGTGCGGTTACACAAGTGCTCCTGTGACTGACAGCGTCGTTCTTGCAGGACCGATCACCCCGGTGGCGGGTCAACCTGTGCAACGTCTGTCCCTGGCTTTGCTTGAGCAGATACTGATCTGCGTGCAGGCAGATTTCGCCCATCGTTTCGAGAGTCAGATCGGCGAGTTCTACGCACGCACGATTCGCCAACGGGACACCAGCATGCATCCCGGCGTGATATCCGCTCTGGTTCGGGAGTACTCGCTGCGCCTCGAATTGCTGGTTGAAAGGCGTACGGCCACGCTGCCTGTGGTTTTCATCGACAACATACAGCAGGTCATCGACAGGCCGTTGCCGGCACTTCGGGAGGGGCTGGGCGAGGCGCGCGTCGATGCATTCCGGGTGACGGTCGAGTATGACCCGCAGGCGCCTGCCATCAAGGTACCCAATGCTTTTGTGGTCACTGGCAGGCGTCCCGATAGCCAGCCCGTCCTGTGGATACTGGAGCAGGGAATCATCTGTTTCGAAACCCGGCAGTTACTGGAAGTGTATGTCGCCGGGCGACTGGCAGGGATAGAACTGGGCTCGCAGGTATCAGGGGTAATCGCCGAACCTGACCGACGCATGTTACTCGACCAGCGTACCCGTCGAGGGACGCTTGAGCTCAAGGTCGTCCTGCAACCCATTGAAGGGCATTTTATCGAGGCATTGCAGCGCGACGAGGTCGAGCGCCAGCAGCGCACGGTGGCCGATCTTTATCGGCAATCCATAGCCTGGCAGGTGCCATCGGAACTGTTCGTCAACCTGCTGAGTGCCGCAGAGCGGGATGACCGAAATCGCCAGGCCCTCAACTCTTTGGGAGTCGCCATTCAATTCATCATTTACAAGGCGCTCGTACCTTCATGGGTCAGCGATGCGTCGAAGCGTGATCAGGTCATTCTGGTCGAGGTCCTGCGACGGTTTTATGTGACCTGTGTCGGCGAGAAGGACTTTCTGTTCGATATTCCAAGCTTCTACGATTATTCCCTCGAGCAGCTCAAACACAGGTTCGACAAGGACTTCGCAGAGCCCCGTCCTGATCCTGAAAATGTGTGTGTTTCCCTGACGCACTATGTTCCCGCCCCGGTAGCACCAGGCGAGGTGCCGCAGTCGGTGCCGGCGGCAGCCCAAAGCGTCAGCGAAAACCTGGTGGAGTTCGCAATCAACCGCTTTCTGTCCAGGCAGGACGGGGTCATTCTGCTTTCTTCGAGGGACGACACGCCGCTGCACGCGGCCCTGACACCGGCGTATCTGCGCGAACTGGTGGCGTCGCTGGACATCGCCGCGAGTTACCGCAGGATGCTGAACTCGGTGCTGTCAGAGACGACGCCGGATTATATCGAACGCCGCAAACTGTTCGTCGAACAGGTTCCTTCGCTGGATATTCTGCGAGCCTTCACCTTCAAGCTGAAAAACGAGCTGTCCGAGCAGGCGTATCGGATTGTCGAAAACGTATTGACCATGCCTGATGCGGTCGCGCGCCTGCCAGTCAATGGCTGCCAGATAATCATCAGCCCCTTGAAACTGCTACCGGCCAAGGAGGGCTGGGAACCGACTGCGGTACTTAATACCTACGTGATGGGGCCAAAGGAAAATCAGCCGGGACCGTGGGTGCTTTACGCGCCCCTGCACGACGAGTTCGTGTTCAAGGAGTATCCCGACCAGGCTGCGCTGGTGCTTGATATTCACACTTCAGCCTATTTTCAAGCGTACATTCTGGACCGTATCGACCCCGATTTGCGCAAGATTTACGACAAGGGCGGTTTTGTGGAGCCGCATCTGCCTTTCAGCACCGAGTCCTCTTTCGATTTACCTTTGGAGCGCCCAGCCCCTGTCACCGTGCAAATCGACCCTTATGAGGGCAACTGCCTGTTGCTGATGTTCAAAGGCGCGCTGGATATCCTGAAGCTGCAGGTCAAGCAGTACAGCGTCACCAATGCCGAACATCGCCGCGCGGCGACGCAGTACCTGTTCACGCTGGGCGCAGAGCAATTCATGGCGCTCATGCCCGGACGCCTGGGGGCACTGATTGGCATCATTCAGGGACAGACATTGTTGAATCTGTCACTCATCTCGGCAACGGATCAGCAATGGGGGCAGGCCATTTCGGAGTTCATGGCGGCCCTGAGCGTGATGATTTCTTCCGGACAGAGCCCTGCGGAAGTCGCATCCCTGACGGCTCTTGAGAACGGCGCCCTGGTGGATGACGCCACGTCGCCCGACCCGCTGGTGCAATTGATTGAGGGCGCTGATACGTTCGAGTTCTCTTGGGGGAACAGCTCCCTGACACAACAGATACGGGAGCGCTTACGCGAGTTCGAAGTTCACGACATAGCCTTGTACACGCTGCAGCGCGATGAGCTGTTAAGCGTCTACCGGGATCCTGTTACCGGCAGGGCGTACGCAGCCATCGGTGGGAAAACCTATGAGTTGCAGTCCGATGAAGATGGCTGGTTCATCGTGTCGGGCAGCAAAATCGGTCCCTCGGTGAGCCTGGATGCGGATCAGCAATGGAGGCTGGACATCCCGGGCGGGCTGCGCGGCGGAGGTGGGGCGCTGACCCGAATGGAAGGCAGCCTGGTCGACGACCTGGTTGACGAGATCATGGTTGTCAGCGCTCGAGGCATGCCCGAGATTCGTCATCGTCACCGGGATATGGCCCAGTCTATCGAAGATGCCTGCCTGCAGGCGCGGAGCTATCTGGAAAACGCCTTGGACAACCTGACCAGACGCTTGCCGGACAACACGCTGGATCCGCGTGCGGAAAAAATATTAAGCGATTTTTTTGCACAGAAGGTGCCCGACGATCGACTGCGTGAAGTCACTAAAAAGGCGGTCACCGACCTGTATCAGGAGTTGATTGACCCTTCGATGTCGCCCATCGACTCGAAACGCTATGTAATCGGCGTCAATCGAATGGGTAACGAGTCGGCCAGCGCGTTCATGTTTGAAGCAGACCCGGCGCGACGGATTTTTCTGACAGAGCAGTTCTTTCGACTGCCGACCTATCGATTGAAGCTCAGCGCGCAACGTGCCGGGGAATTCAAGTTTCCTCAGCATTACCGGGCCGCGATCCTGATTCATGAGTTATCGCATATGGTGCTGAAAACGGACGACATTGCTTATGTGGACTCACAGGCCCCGTTCATTGACTTGCTTGAAGATGCCCCGACCTATCGACTGCGGATCAGGAATGAACTGATTTATCAGCAGCAAAAGACGCTGTCCTTTCATACTGATCGCGACAAGCTGTTCAAACAACTGGACGAAGATTCTTGGCGCGACCTGAGGCGCACGGACGGCAACGGAAAACAGACCATTCTGCGCATCTCTGGCAAGAGCACGCTGGAAAAAGCGCGTGACGTATTTTACGAAGACGTTCACAAACGGGCCGACATTATGCTCAAAAATGCCGACTCGGTGGCCTTGCTGGTCACGTTGCTGGGGCGAGAGCGATTTGTGAAGCCCTGACGCGCTGCCCCCTGCATACTGCATTGCCCGGCCGTTGCATCTGCATCAGACCAGATAATGACGCAGTTCCCGGGCGATCAGCAGACGCTGGATCTCGCTGGAGCCTTCGTATATCTGGGTGATGCGCGCGTCCCGGTAGTAACGCTCGACGGGGTAGTCCTCCAGATAGCCATAGCCACCATGAATCTGGATAGCCTTGGAGCACACCCATTCGGCCATTTCCGAGGCGAACAGCTTGGCTTGAGAGGCTTCCGACAGGCACGCTTGCCCGGCGCTGCGCAGCCGCGCGGCGTGCAGGGTCAGCAGGCGCGCGGCGTTGATGCGGGTGTGCATGTCGGCCAGCAGATTGGCAATGCTTTGATGTTCGATGATCGGTTTGTCGAACTGCACACGTTCCCGGGCGTACGCCAGCGCTGCTTCAAAGGCAGCGCGGGCGATCCCCAGTGCCTGCGCGGCGATGCCGATGCGGCCGCCTTCCAGATTGGAGAGGGCGATAGACAGGCCCTTGCCACGCTCACCCAGCAGATTCGCAGCCGGGATTCGGCAGTTATTCAAGGTGACCGCGCAGGTGTCCGATGCGCGGATGCCCATCTTGTGCTCGCTGCGATCCACCACGAAACCGGGGTTCTCGGTCGGCACCAGAAAGGCTGACAGGCCTTTTTTGCCAAGCTGCGGGTCGGTCACGGCAAACACGATAGCCAGTTGTGCCCGTCTGCCATTGCTGACGAACTGCTTGGCACCGTTGATGACCCACTCATCGCCCTGCAACTCGGCACGAGTCCGCAGGTTGTGAGCTTCAGAGCCTGCATGCGGTTCGGTAAGGCAGAAGCAGCCGATGGCACGGCCTGTGGCCAGTTTTTCCAGCCAGGTATGCTTCTGCTCGTCGGTCCCGTAATTGAGAACCGGCCCGCAGCCTACCGAGCTGTGCACGCTCATCAGCGTGCCGGTGGCCGCGTCGGCGGCGGAGATTTCTTCAACCGCCAGGGCGTAGGCGACGTAATCGATGTAGGTGCCGCCCCATTGCTCAGGCACTACCATGCCCAAGAGGCCTAGCTCACCGAGTTTGGCGACCAGCGCGTCATCGATCCAGCCGGCCTTTTCCCAGGCCTGGGCATACGGCGCAATTTCATTACGCGCAAAGTCGCGCGCCATGTCGCGAATCATTACCTGCTCTTCACTCAATTCAAGGTCGTGCACGGCTCAATTCTCCAGACCGCTGAAGAAACTCTGCACCTGCGCGGCACTGACATCCTGCGCGCTGGCGTGTTTCCATTGCGGCTTCTTGTCTTTATCGATGATCAGCGCGCGTATGCCTTCGATCAGGTCACCGCGTTCGAACCATTGGCGGTCCAGGTGCAACTCCATGGCGAAGCAGGCCGGCAGCGACAGATGACGACCACGGCGCAGCATTTCCAGGGTCACGGCCATACCCAGTGGTGAGTGAGCCTTCATTCGGCTGACGGTGTCCAGCGCCCACTCGCGTGTGTCGCCGATGACCACCTGTTGCAGTTGTTCGAGCATGCTGGGGACATCCGGGAGCCCGAAAAAGTGGTCGATGGCGTGGCGCAGGGCTTCCAGCGGCGGGGTGGGCAGACGCTGGGTAGCCAGCTTGGCCAGCGCACCCTGCAGGTCCTTGAGTGGGGTTGACTTCCACTTCAGGTGATCAAGCATGTGGTCGAGGCGCGGCAGCAGTTCGCTGTTCATGGACCAGTTGGCAAGGCCGCAGTACAACGCATCGGCGGCACCGATCTGCGACCCGGTCACGCCCAGCCAGGTACCCAGTTCGCCCGGCAGCCGAGAAAGAAAATAACTACCGCCGACATCAGGGAAATAACCGATGGCCACCTCCGGCATGCCGAGGCGGCTGCGTTCGGTGACCACGCGCAGGTCGGCTCCCTGGACCAGCCCCATGCCGCCGCCCAGCACCAGACCGTCCATCAGGGCCAGTACCGGCTTGCGGTAACGGTGAATGGCCAGGTCCAGTTCGTACTCTTCGGCAAAAAATGTGTGGTGCAGATCCTGGCCGTTCTGGTGGCTTTCATACAAGGAACGTATATCGCCACCGGCGCAGAACGCCTTGCCGCCAGCGCCACGCAGGACCACGGCATGAACCGAGGGATCGTCGGCCCAGCGCTCAAGTTGCTGGCGAAGTGTGCGGACCATGTCCAGATCGATTGCGTTCAGGCCTTCCGGACGGTTGAGGGTCAAGTGTCCGATGTGGTTGCGCACGCCGATAACGATCGAATCCCGGCTGGCGGACGGTCGAACCGGGCGGGCGGATGAAACCTGTGAACTCATTCTGAACTCCTTGTTCGGTTGCGCTTTTTTCTTATTCGAGCGTCGCAGAAGATCCTAGCAGTGCAAATGTGCAAAGCAAAACTGCGTTTAAGCATAGTCTGAAGTTTCAGATAGCCACTGTTCAACGCCTTCGCAAGTGCCCGATCGTTGCTGTATTGCACTGACCGACGCGAATCATTGCCAGGTAGATGAGTATTATGACTGTCATTAATGTCACAAAAGGGAATTCCTCAGGTGTCCCCCATGAAAGTCCCCGTGTCAGTCGTTTATGAGCGATAAGTATGCCCCGCGCGAGTGGGCCGCCCACGAGCGTCCGACCATGCCAGGCTCACCGTCGACGCCGCTGCATTCGACTGCGCGGCGTTGGGCGTTTGCTGTCGTAGGGGTGATCGTCGCGCTGACCGGCGGGCTCGGCAACGCGCTGGTAGTCGCCAACCTGCCATATCTGCAGGGCGCATTGGGGGCGACCTCGCAAGACATCGCCTGGCTGCCGGCGGCCTACATCATGACTAACGTGTCGATGAATCTGCTGCTGGTGAAGTTTCGTCAGCAATTTGGTCTGCGTGCGTTCACCGAGCTGTTTCTGGTGCTGTATGCGCTGGTGACGCTGGCACATCTGTTCGTCAACGACATCGATTCGGCCATCGCTGTACGTGCGGCACACGGTATGGTCGGCGCTGCGCTCAGCACTCTGGGCCTGTATTACATGATTCAGGCTTTCCCGCAGAAGTGGCGGCTCAAGGCGCTGGTATTGGGGATTGGCACCGCCCAGTTGGCAACGCCGCTGGCCCGGCTGGTGTCGGAGGATTTGCTGCAGATTGCTCAGTGGCGTGGCCTGTATCTGTTCGAGCTGGGCATGGCGCTGCTCTCGCTGGGCTGCGTGCTCATGCTCAAACTGCCACCGGGCGATCGCTTCAAGGCGTTCGAGAAGCTCGATTTCCTGACCTTTGGCCTGTTGGCCACCGGCTTCGCGCTGTTCTGTGCGGTGCTGTCGCTGGGGCGTATCGAATGGTGGCTGGAAGCGCAGTGGATTGGTATTGCCTCAGCAGCATCGATTGCGCTGATCTGTGCCGGACTGGCTATCGAGCATAACCGCAGCAATCCGTTGCTGATCACGCGCTGGCTGGGCAGTGGCGCGATCCTGCGTCTGGGCCTGGCGGTTATCCTTTTTCGCGTGGTGCTGTCCGAACAGTCGGTCGGCGCTGTCGGTTTTCTTCAGGCGCTGAACATGGGCAGTCAGCAGTTGCACACCTTGTATCTGGTGATGTTGCTCGGCAGCGTTTCGGGGCTGGCGGTCAGTGCGCTGACCATCAACCCCGCGCATCTGATCAAACCTTTGCTGATCTCCTTGGCGATGATGGCAATCGGTGCCTGGATGGACAGTCATTCCACCAACCTGACCCGCCAATCGAACATGTACCTCAGCCAGTTTCTGTTGGCGTTCGGTGGCACGTTTTTCCTCGGGCCTACCCTGGTGCTGGGGATCAGCGGGGTGTTGGCGAACCCGCGCAATATGGTCAGCTTTTCGGTGTTGTTCGGGATCACGCAGAACATCGGCGGGCTGATCGGGTCTGCTGCATTGGGCACCTTTCAAGTGGTGCGCGAGAAGTTTCATTCCAGCCACGTCGTCGAACACTTGACCCTCATCGACCCGCTGGTTCAGGCGCGGCTGCAGAGCTACAGCGCCAGTTACAGCTCGGTGATTGCCGACCCTTCGTTGCGCAACAGTCAGGGTATCCGCGCGATGGCCACGGCCGCGACCCGCGAAGCCAACGTGCTGGCCTACAACGATGTATTCATGCTGATCGCGCTGATTGCCGTGCTGACCATGATCTGGATTTCAGCCAGGGTCCTGTGGCTGAAAATGACCACTCAACCTCTGGCGCTGGCACCCGTTGCACCTGCTGCTTCGCCCATCGTATCCAACTCCGGCGTTAAATCTTCATGACCGAATCCAAGACCCCAGATACCGAAGCCCCCCGCAACTCGCCGCCACCGGCACCGTTGACGTCCCCGGTGACCAGCAAGCCGCGCTCGACCCGCAAGCGTGTCGTGTCTTCCGTGATTTTCGGCGTCGTTGCCCTGGCCGGAGTGCTGGTGGTGCTGTACGCCTGGCAATTGCCTCCGTTTGCCAGCCCGATCGAGAGCACCGAGAACGCGCAGGTCAAGGGCCAGACCACGCTGATCGGGCCGCAACTGAGTGGGTATGTTTACGAAGTGCCGGTGCAGGACTTCCAGTTCGTCAAGGCCGGTGATTTGCTGGTGCGTCTGGATGACCGTATCTATCGTCAGCGCCTGGACCAGGCCATTGCGCAGCTGGCTGTGCAGAAGGCCTCGCTGGCCAACAATCTGCAACAACGGCGCAGTGCTGAAGCCACCATCGGCCAGCGCCAGGCCGAATTGCAGAACAGCATCGCCCAGAGCCGCAAGAGCGCCGCCGATCTGCGGCGTAATCAGGCGCTGGTGACCGACGGTTCGGTTTCGAAAAGCGAGCTGGATGTGACGCGTGCCGCCGACGCGCAGGCAAATGCCGCCGTTGCCGAAGCCAGGGCTGTCTTGCAGATCGCCCGTGAGGATCTGCAAACGGTCATCGTCAACCGTGGCTCGCTGGAAGCCTCGGTCGCCAATGCGCAAGCGGCCATCGAACTGGCGCGCATCGACCTGGATAACACCCGTATCGTTGCCCCGCGTGACGGGCAGTTGGGGCAGATCGGCGTGCGTCTTGGTGCCTATGTCAATTCGGGCGCGCAACTGATGGCGCTGGTGCCCGAGCAGCGCTGGATCGTGGCGAACATGAAAGAAACCCAGATGGCCAATGTGCGCCTGGGCCAGCCGGTGAGCTTTACCGTCGATGCCCTCGACGGCCATGAGATGCACGGCCACGTACAAAGAATTTCGCCCGCCGCGGGCTCGGAATTCAGCCTGCTGCCCGCCGACAACGCCACCGGCAACTTCGTGAAGATTTCCCAGCGCATTCCGGTACGCATCGTGGTCGATGCCGATCAGCCCATGCTTGAGCACCTGCGGCCAGGGATGTCGGTGGTCGTGAGCATCGACACCAGCGCGGACGGCGATGTGCCGCCTGATCCGGCGGTGCGCTGAGCCTCTGGATGATCGCTAATTGCTGGACGCGAGCAGGATTCGATCCGATGCAAGTTGACTATCGTGCCGACGCTCCGCATCGGCATGCGGTTCGTGACGCTCTGCGTCATCCACCTCTGATGCGAAACAACGTCATGCCTTACTCGCAGCCGCTGCCAACGCAGTGCTTTTCAACCGCGATGGCACAGACGACGCAGAGTGCGACGTAAGTGACGGCTGAGTCCTGGCGCTGATCCGGGGGTAACCTGGCATGACGCCAGGCTAGCCGCATCGGGCCGAGACTGTGTAAAAACTACTGCGCTTGGCAATACTGCGTTAAAAACAGGCGAAAAATGCTCATTTAGAACACCTAGACTCCGCTTTTTCGCCTGTTTTTGCCTTGTCTTGCCTTCGCTCGTGACGTTTTTACACAGTCTGGGCCATGGATGGCCCTTTGCGGCGACCCCCGGATCAGTGACAGGGCGAAGGAACCCGACGAAGTCGGGCCGGAAACGGAGCTTGGGGTTTTGCCTACTTTGGCCCCATCAAAGTAGGTCGCCGAGGGGCGAAAAGGTGACTTGAGTCGAACTCTAATTCACCTGATGTCACAGAACCGCTGTGTGATGCAGAGCGTCACGAACGGCATGCCGACGCGGAGCGTCGGCACGATAGTCAAAGGGGGGCGGACGCAACAGGCATCAGAACAGCTTGCTGAACACCCAATACAATGAACCTGACAAGAGGATCGCCGCCGGCAGGGTCAGCACCCAGGCCGTGGCCAGATTGCGCAGGGTACGCATTTGCAGCCCCGAGCCATTGGCGACCATTGAACCGGCCACGCCGGACGACAGCACATGCGTAGTGGATACCGGCAGCCCATACATGTCCGCCGCCCCGATCGTGAACATCGCCACGACCTCTGCCGACGCGCCCTGGGCGTAAGTCATGTGCGTCTTGCCGATGCGCTCGCCCACAGTCACCACGATACGCTTCCAGCCGACCATCGTGCCCAGCCCCAAGGCGATGGCCACGACAATCTTGACCCAGGTCGGAATAAAGCGCGTGGCACTGTCGATCTGCCCTTTGAACGCCTCAAGCTTGGTCTTGGTGTCCGCGTCGAAATCGCCGACCTTGTTTTTCTCCATCAGGCGGATGCTTTCCGAGGTCAGGTACATGTCGTTACGCACGTTGGTCACGGCTTCGGCAGGCACCTTGGACAGCGAGCCATAACTGGCGACCTGATCGCCGATCTTGCCAGCCATGACCGCCAGCGCAGGGATCAGCTCAGGACTCGCTTCCTTGCTGACCAGGTAATCCGACAGCGTCTTGCGCGCATCCCCGGGGGCCGGTTGAGGGACGCTGCGGATCAGCGCCTGCTGGGTTACTTCAGCCACCGCAGCGAACTGGGTAGCCTGTTCGGCGGGCATGGTGCGGTTCAGCGCATAAGCCATCGGCAGAGTGCCGACCAGAATCAACATGATCAGGCCCATGCCTTTCTGCCCGTCGTTGGAGCCGTGCGCGAACGAAACGCCCGTGCAGGTCACAATCAGCATGGCGCGAATCCACAACGGTGGCGGCGCGTTGCCTTCCGGGGCTTTGTACAACGCACGGTTCTTGATGAACATGCGCATGGCCAGCAACAGCAACGCGGCACAACCGAAACCCACCAAGGGAGAGAGCAGCAGTGAGTAACCGATCTTGGTGGCCTGCGACCAGTCCACACCGCTGGTGCCGTCGCGGCCGTGCATCAGGGCGTTGGCGATGCCGACCCCGATGATTGAGCCGATCAGTGTATGCGAAGACGACGCAGGCAAACCCAGCCACCAGGTGCCGAGGTTCCAGATGATCGCCGCGATCAACAGCGCGAAGATCATCGCGAAGCCCGCCGATGAGCCGGTTTGCAGGATCAGTTCCACCGGCAGTAGGGCAATGATGCCGAATGCCACCGCACCGCTGGAAAACATTACGCCGAGGAAATTGAAAAAGCCCGACCAGACCACGGCAAAGCCGGGCGGCAGGGAGTGGGTGTAGATCACGGTGGCGACCGCGTTGGCCGTGTCATGAAAGCCGTTGACAAACTCGAAGCCCAAGGCGATCAGCAACGCTACGCCCAACAGCACGAACGGGGTCCAGGTGGTGACCACCGTGCCCATGTCGTCAACGTCCTGTTTTAGGCTGTAGCCAGTGAACAGCAACCCTGCGATGAGTATCGTGAAGAAAAGTATCATGGTCATTCGGCTGGGCTTGCGACCGAATTGACTCGCTGACAGGCTCGCCTTGCCGAGAGCGTCCGGAGACAGTGCGTTTGTAGCCATGTTCGCAATCCTAGATTGAAAGAATATTGACATGGTCATTGCAAAATGTGACAGCGGTGAGACATGTAACAATTGATTGCGCTTTTGCGCCGGTTTTCTGACAACCGGCGTGTACGCTGCTGATTCAGTAATCGCCGCGTTTGCGGAACGCCCAACGCCCGGCGACCAGCGTGAAGGTCGCGACCAGTGCCACCAGAATCCAGAAGCCCTCAGGGTCGGACGCCAGCGGCACGCCCCCGACGTTCATGCCGAAAAAGCCGGCAACGATGTTGATCGGCAAGGCCAGAACAGTCACCACGGTCAGGGTAAACAGGGTTCTGCTGCTCTGTTCGTTGAGGTTGGCGGCAATTTCTTCCTGCAACAGTTTGATGCGCTCGCCCAGCGCCGTAAGGTCGTTGATCACCAGTGAGGACTCTTCGATAGACTGACGTAATGCCTGAACATCCTGTTCGCGCAGCCATTGCGGAGGTTTGTGCAACAGGCGCATCAACGAACCGGGTTCCAACGCCAGCAGGCGTTGCAGACGTACCAGTACCCGGCGCATGGCGCCGAGTTCGGAGCGATTGTTGCTCAGTCGCTGCGAAAGCAACTGGTCTTCAATGCGGTCGACGTTGACGCTGGTCTTGCGCAGAAACTGTGTCAGCACTTCGCCCTGGTCGCTCAGCAGGTGGGCGAGGAGCTCCAGCGGTGAGTCGAATTGTTCGCCGCGCTTGACCGCCGAGCGCAGTTTGTCCACCGAGCGCAGCGGCTGCAGCCGGGCGGTGACCAGCAAACGCTGTCGGGCACAGACCCATAAAGTGGAGATGTCAGTCGAGAGCCTGTTGAAGTCGAACACCACATCGTTGACCACCGCCATCAACGTGGCGTCCACGTGCTCGATCCGCGTCGAGCGCGAGCCCTCGTGCAATGCTTCGAAAAACTCTTCCGGAAGATCCAGTTGGGTTTTCATCCAGCGCTCGCAGGCCGCATGCGAGAGGTTCAGGTGCAGCCAGATGAAGTCGTTCTCTTGGGGAGGGTTTTGCAGGTAATCCAGCGCGGCGGCCGAACCGATTTCCTGGCCACTTTCACCATGGCGAAAACGGAAGCCGTAGAGCAGGCCGAAAAGGTCGGAGTCCTGATGGTGGTGAGCGATACTGTGGTTCATGGCTGTCCACGTGCGGCCTGGCCCAGGCAGGGAGGCGAAGGCCGCATGATGACAAGGCGTTATTTCATATTTGTGACAGCTTGTTGCCGGGTGTGTCATCTGTCATGTCAGGAAGCGGCTGCGTGGGCAGCCGTTCAGTCAATCGACAGCTCGCTATCGCACTGACAGCGGTCAGACCATCGCCAGCGGCACTTTGCGAGTGGGCGCAGGCCATGCCAGATCGATATCGGCCAGATCGCGCTCGGTCAGGCGAATCTGCTCGGCAGCGATGTTCAGACGAATGTGTTCCGGGTTGGTCGCCTTGGGAATGGCGATCATGTTGTCCTGACGCAGCACCCACGCCAGGGAGATCTGCGCCGGTGTTGCATCGTGGCGTTTGGCGATTTCGTGCAGGGCAGGGTGGTAGAGCAGATCGCCAGCCTGGCCGATCGGGCAGTACGCCATCAACGGCAGGTGGCGGTCCGCGCTCCACAGCATCAGGTCGAACTCGATACCGCGTTGCTCCGGGTTGTAGAGCACCTGATTGGTGGCACAACGCGGATTGTTGAGTTCGATCATGTCCGGCACATCAAAGTTGGAAACACCCCAGGCACCGATTTTGCCCGCTTCACGCAGACGCTCGAATGCCTCGACCGTCTCGGTCAGCGGATACTGGCCGGGCCAGTGCAGCAAGTACAGATCGATGTAGTCGGTGTTCATGCGCCGCAGGCTGGCTTCGCACGCGGTCGGAATACCGGCGCGGCTGGCGTTGTGCGGGTAGACCTTGCTGACCACGAATACCTTGTCCCGCTGTCCGGCAATGGCTTGCCCGACAATTTCCTCGGCAGCGCCATCGGCGTACATCTCGGCGGTATCGATCAGGGTCAGGCCCTGTTCGATCCCGAGGCACAGGCCGGCGATTTCTGCCGAGCGCTGATGCCCTTTTTCACCCATGTGCCAGGTGCCCTGACCCAGCACTGGTACGGTTCTGCCTGCCAGTTCCAGTGTGCGCATGTGACCCCCTGCAGTTAAATAAGCAGCTAATGAGCGGTTGAATAAGCAGGTCTCAGGCAACAAGAGGCGCACGAGGTTCCGTACCACCCCCCAAAATCGCGTTGCAGATTTAAACCCGGAACTGCTTCAGCAAGGTGTTCAACTCTTCGCTCAACCCTCGCAGGTGCAGACTGGCCGAAGTCGATTGTTCGGCGGCCAGTGCTGTGCTCTGAGACAGTTGCGCGGCCTGGGTGACGTTCTGGTTGATGTCATCCACCACGTGCGTCTGCTGCAGGGTGGCACTGGCGATGGAGGCGTTCAGGCTGTTGAGGTTGCGCAGCGCCTGACTGATCGAGGTCAGGCTCTGGCCGGCCTGATTGGCCTGCTCGATGGTCATCTGCGAAGAACGGCTGCTGTCACCGATCACCTTGACCGCCGCATCGGAATGCTTTTGCAGGCGTTCGATCATTGACTGGATTTCTGCGGTCGACTTCTGCGTGCGCTGGGCCAGCAGACGCACCTCGTCTGCCACCACGGCAAAGCCGCGGCCTTGTTCGCCGGCCCGCGCTGCTTCGATGGCGGCGTTCAGCGCTAGCAGGTTGGTCTGCTCGGCAATCGAACTGATCACTTCCAGCACGCTGCCGATCTGCGTGCTCTCGCTGGCCAGACTCTGCATCACTTCCACGGCCTGACCGATGGTGCTCGAGAGGTGTTCGATCTGGCGCAGGCTGTTATCGATGTTGATTTGACCCTGCTGTGCCTGCGACTCGGCATCGCGCATTTCGCTGGCGGCATGTTCAGCGTTCTTGGCGACGTCCTGCACGCCGTAGGTCACTTCGTTGACCGCAGTGGCAACCAGGTCCATTTGCTGCGACTGCTTCTCGCTGCGGCTCTGCGCCTGTTCGGCGTCGCTGCCCAGATCGGTCGAGGCCTGGCCCAGCGCCACGGCTGAGTGCTGCAACTGACCGACGACATTGCGCAACTTGGCGACGAAGGCATTGAAATGCGTACCCAGCTCAGTGATTTCATCCTGGCCATGGGTTTCCAGCGTGCGGGTCAGATCACTCTCGCCACTGGCAATGCTGGCCATCGCACCGACCGCCGCTCTGAGAGGGCGCACGATGCTGCGCACGATCGTGACCAGCAGCAAAACCATGATCAGCACGATGCCGGCGATGAACATCCCGGCATTCCACAGCTGGGTCTTGAACTCAGCCGCGACGTCATCGACGTATACGCCGGAACCCAGAATCCAGCCCCATGGCTGAAACAGTTGCACGTAGGAGGTCTTTTTCACCGGCTCGCTGGCACCGGGCTTGGGCCAGCGATAATTCACCATCCCGGCACCTTTGGCTTTGACCAGCGTGACCATTTCGTTGAACACCGCAAAGCCGTCCGGGTCCTTGATGGTCGACAGATCCTGGCCTTCGAGCTTGGGGTTGGTGGGGTGCATGATCATCACCGGGCGCAGGTCGTTGATCCAGAAATAGTCGCTCTGGCTGTAACGCAGGCTCTTTATCTCTTTCAAGGCCTGCTGTTGCGCAGCCTCGCGGGTCATGCCGCCGGCGGCTTCCAGCCCCTGATAAAACGACAGGATGCCGCTGGCCGTCTGCACCACGTGCATGGTTTTCTCGGCCTTGGCCTGATACAGGTCGTTATGCAGCTGTCTGAGCAGTGTCGCCGAGAGGACAAAGAGCATCAGCACTGAAACCACAAGAATCAGCCACAGACGGCGACTGATGGACAAACTGCGCATACTCATGATCGGCATCCCTTGCATTATTTTTCTTCTGATGACTCTGGCTCGCGCGGCGCGCGATTCAGGGTCTTTCAAGAATCTCGGCGCGTCACGTCCAAACATGAGCGGTCGGTCACATTTTTTAGCGGCGTACACGGGTATGGCAAAAGGCTTACAGCAACAGGCGCGATTGGCTCTATCGACTGACCCTCAGTGAATGTAGGATCCAATTCAACAGCTGCAGCAAAGGAACGCTGCAGTGATCAGGGACGATCGACCATTGCTAGGAGGCTACTGACAGGATGTCGGAATGGTCATGTTGCAAAACCACCCGCTTCGGCGGGTTTTTTGCGTCTGCAGGAAAGCAGGGTGGGCTCAGCGATCCGGCTCGCAGCCCTTGAGCACCAGCCTGAGGATGGTCTGCGTTGCCGCCTCGTAATCGGCATCCTGCAGTTTTGCCTTGCCGGTGACCGTAGCGATCTGCCAATCGAAATCGGCGTAGGTCTGGGTCGCCGCCCAGATGGTGAACATCAGGTGGTGAGGATCGAGCGGGGCGATCTGTCCGCTGTCGATCCAGGCCTGGATGCAGTCGATATTGTGCCGTGCCTGGCCGTTGAGCTGTTCGATCTGCTGCGCTGTCAGGTGCGGGGCGCCATGCATGATCTCGCTGGCGAACACTTTCGAGGCGAAGGGCAGGTCACGGGAAATCTGGATTTTCGAACGGATATAGCGGCTGAGGACTTCGGCAGGTACGCCTTCGGGATTGAAGGGCGTAGAGGCACGCAGAATGGGCTCGATGATGCTTTCCAGCACCTCGCGATAGAGGTTTTCCTTGGATTTGAAGTAGTAATAGACGTTGGGCTTGGGGACACCGGCCTTGGCTGCGATGTCGCTGGTCTTGCTGGCGGCGAAGCCTTTGTCGGCGAATTCCTCGCTGGCAGCGCGCAGGATGAGTTCTTTGTTGCGCTCGCGGATACTGCTCATGACCCGGTTATTCCCTTGCCTGCATGGCGGTCGCGCATGTTAGCACCGGGTTTGCGCAGCGCTCAATGTTGACGGCCCGGCGCAGGGTTGCAGCGGGCCGTTTACTCAAACGCTCATCAGTTCCTGGACTCTGGCGGCCAGGGCATCGATTGCAAACGGCTTGGTCAGCACGCGCATTCCTGGCCCGAGCTGTTCGTCACCGATGGCGGCGTTTTCCGCGTAGCCGGTGATGAACAGGGTTTTCAGATGCGGGCGGACCTCGCGTCCGGCATCGGCCATTTGTCGTCCGTTCATGCCGCCCGGCAAACCCACGTCAGTGATGAGCAGATCGATATGCACATCCGAACGCAGCAGCTTGAGGCCGGCCAGGCTGTCGGCGGCTTCGATCAGCGTATAGCCCAGGTCACCGAGGGCATCGGTGAGCAGCATGCGCACCGTGGGTTCGTCGTCCACGATCAGGATGGTTTCCCCGGACTGGGTGAACTCGAACGGTGCCTTGTGCACATCGCCTTCGTCCCTGGCCGCAGTACCTTCGTAGCGGGGCAGGTACAGTGATATCGCAGTGCCCTTGCCGACCTCCGACTGAATGAGCACCCTTCCGCCAGACTGATTGGCAAACCCGTAGATCATCGACAGACCCAGCCCGGTGCCCTGGCCAATGGGCTTGGTGGTGAAGAAGGGGTCGAATGCCTTGGCGATGACATCAGGTGTCATGCCGGTGCCGGTATCGGTCACGCACAGCGACAGATAGTGGCCCTCAGGCATATCGTGTGCGCGTGCCACATCGCCGTCGATCCAGCGGTTGCTCGCCTCGATGGTGATGCGTCCGCCGTCCGGCATGGCATCGCGGGCGTTGATGCACAGGTTCAGCAGCGCGTTTTCCAACTGGCTGGCATCGACCAGGGTTGGCCACAGCCCCGTGGCGCCGATGGTCTCGACCACGATGCTGGGGCCGACCGTGCGCTGGATCAGGTCGGTCATGCCTTTCATCAGCCTGTTCACGTCGGTCGGCTGCGGGTCCAGAGTCTGGCGGCGAGAGAAGGCCAGCAGCCGATGCGTAAGGGCTGCTGCACGTTTGGCCGCGCCTTGGGCGGTCACGATGTACTTGTCGACCTCGCCCCAGCGGCCTTGCTCGATCCGGGTACCCATCAATTCCAGCGCGCCGGAAATACCTGCCAGCAGGTTGTTGAAGTCGTGGGCCAGGCCACCGGTCAGTTGCCCGACCGCTTCCATTTTCTGCGACTGGCGCAGCTTCTCTTCGGCCTGCATGAGCTCGGTGGTACGGGCTGCAACGCGTTGCTCAAGCGTGTCGTTGAGGGCACGCAGCGCTGCGGTGGCACGGTCGCGTTCGGCTGCTACGGCGCGTCGTTCGTCGACGTTGATGAGCACGCCGGGGAAGCTCAGTGGCGTGCCATCCTCGGCTCGGTCGACCCGGCCGTTGGCTTCGATCCAGTAGTAAATGCCATCATTACGACGAACACGGTATTGGTGGGCGTAAACACGCCCGCTGGTGATGACCGCATTGATCGCATGGATCAGGCCTTGCTTGTCTTCCGGGTGAACAGTGGCAATGACTTGCTCCAGGCTCAGGCCTTCACGGCCCAGCGCGGCATCCAGGCCGAATGCCTTGGCGAAGGCTTCATCGACGGTAAAGCGATCGGTCGGCAAGTCCCAGTGCCAGGTGCCGATGATTGCACCTGCGGCCAGGGCGAGCTGAACGCGGTCGATGTTTTCACGTGCGACGGCCTCGCTGGTGCGCAAGCGCTCCTCGGCGTCGCGTCGCGCGGTCACATCGCTGAAGATCACCGCAATCTGCCGATCAGCCGGTTCACCGACACGCACCGCCTTGACTTCGAACCAGCGTTCGAAAGCTTTGGCATAGTTTTCAAAGTTGGCTGGCTCACCGGTTTTGGCGACGTTGCCATAGGCTTCGAACCAGAACCGCTCCAGGTCTGGCGCGAACTCGGTCACCCACTTGCCGCGCAGATCGACGCCGGCCTGACGTTCAAAGGCGGGGTTGGCCTCGATGAAGCGGTAGTCCACCGGGCTGTCATCGGCATCGAACTTGACCTGAATGATGGCGAATGCGGCTTCGATGGTCTCCAGCATAGCCCTTGAGCGCTCTTCGCTCTGGCGCAGCGCGGTCTCGGCCTTGCGCATCTGCGACATATCGAGCATTGCGCCGATCATGCGCACCGCCTGGCCGTCGATATCGCGTATCACATGGCCGCGGTCCAGCACGTCGGCATAGGCCCCGTCCAGACGACGAAAGCGGTATTCGTCCGTCCAGGCAGTGCCATTGCCGTCGATCACGGCATGAATGGAGTTGTACACGCGGGTACGGTCGTCGGGATGGATCTGGCCCATCCACCAGTCACCGGAGTTGTCCAGGGTTGCCAGCGGGTAGCCGTAGGCCTCTTCCAGCGCGTCGTTCCAGAGCACCAGGTTGGCTGCAAAGTCCCAATCCCAGATCGCGTCATTGGTCGCCTTGGCGGCGAGCCGGTGTCGTTCCTGGGCTTCTTCGGTCGCGCGGCCCGCCAGATGCTCGGGGGTGCGGTCGCGCAGGATCTTCACGAAGCCGAGGTGCGTATGCTTTTTATCGTAAAGCGGCATCATCTCGCCTGATGCCCAGAACAGCTGGCCGTCCTTGCGCAGGTGCCAGCGCTCGTCCGACGCCCGGCCTACACTCAGCGCAAGCTGCATTTCATGCTCGATACGATCGTTGGCCACGTCCTCGGGCGTAAAGAAACGTTCGGCGCTCTGGCCAACCATCTCATCCTGAGTCCAGCCCAGAACCTGCTCTGCGCCCGGGTTCCAGTCGGTAATGATGCCGTCGAGATCGGTCAGGATCATGGCGAAATCCATCGCACTGTCAAAGACTGCACGCTGGCGTGCCTCGCGGCCGATGGCTGCGGGTCGACAGGTATTCGTTGCGGCGTCGATGCCGGCTTCTTCAAGCATGCTGCGCAGGTCCACGATCTGCGTTTCAAGCTCTTCTCTTGTCAGGTCTTTCAGAGCGCCTCCCGCTCACACGTTATGTTTGGCATGGGCGGGCACTTGCTGGTGGCCTGCTTTGCACGTTGAAATCCGCTCGTTAGTAAGCTCTGCATTTGCCCGTTCGCCCTCGGCAGGCTGCACCTGATGTGCGTCGTGCTATGTCGATCACCATACAGTCATTGCCGCGCTTGAACTCACTTCCCTTCCTGACTGCACCGCAGTGGCTGTGTCAGTGGACACCTGCCGACGAATCGGTTTTCGACGGATCAGGCATTTAAAGCAGCCATCGCGTCTTCGGCTGGTTCAGGGCACATGTTCAAGGCGCGGCGAATTGCCCGGGTATTCATCGGCCTTTGGGCGGCTTTCTTTAGAGGGCGTCAAGCCAGGGGAACAACTTTGTTCGCAGGCTGCGCACATCGCTCATGACCTGATGCGAATTGTGCTTGCGGAGCAGCCTTTTTTCAGGGGTTCTGCGGAGCGCATGCTAGGATTTACCCTTTCGTTATGCGAAACGTGCCCTTCGTATGTCCATCGATGCAAACAGCTCCGGTACACCCAGCGCAGCCAAGCAGCCTGCAGCCAAACGTCGCCTGCCCAAGGGCGAGGTGCGCAAGGCCGAAATCATCAAGGCGGCCATGACCCTCTTCGCTCGGGATGGGTATGCCGGCGCCTCGCTGACCAACATTGCCAAGGTGGCAGGTCTCTCTCAGGTCGGCCTGCTGCACCACTTCCCGACCAAACTGGTGCTGCTGCAAGCTGTTCTCGAACATCGCGACCAGTACATTGCCGGCCGGCTGCAGGATGCCGATCAGGTCGCTTCTCTGCAGGGGTTCCTGTCGTTTCTGAAGCAGGTCATGAGTTTCAGTATCGAAGACGCCGCGGTCAGCCAGGCGCTGATGATCATCAACACTGAAAGCCTGTCGGTCACGCATCCTGCACACCGCTGGTTCAGCGAGCGTTTTGCAATTGTGCACGGTCATCTTCAGGCGCATCTGAAGTTGCTGGTCGAGGAAGGCGAAGTTCGAGCGGATATTGACGCAAGGCAGATCAGCCTGGAGATAGCCGCCATGATGGATGGCATGCAGATTCAATGGCTTCGATCGCCAGGGGATGTGCAGATAGAGGAGGGGTTTGCCAGGTTTCTCGAACGACTGGCGCGGGATCTGGCTGCATGCTGAGCTGCGAGCATTTGCCAGGCAGGCATCGGTGGTCCTGTCGACCACCGATGCCTTTGGCGTGTGATGAATGTTGCTTGGGATGAATGTCGCTTAGTAAGCCTGTTCTGCCTTGACCTGTACGGCCTTGCGCAGGGGAATCGGCAGCGGGTTGGAGTCGCGAGTGGTCAATTTCTCCGGGTACAACGCTACAACCGTGCGGTCGAGCGTCAGGTTTTCCGAGTCCTTGCCTACCAGCACCTTGAACTTGCCAGGGTCAACGTTCCAGCTCACCGAGTTGGCTGAGTAGTACGCGAACGAGCGCGAGTCCAGCGCAATGGTCACGGTCTTGCTTTCGCCAGGCTTCAGGTAAACCTTGGAAAAGCCCTTCAGCTCTTTCTCTGGACGATCAACCAGCGGCTTAGAAGGCTGCACGTACAACTGAGCCACTTCGAAACCGGCCTTGTCACCCGTGTTGGTAACCGTGAACGACGCTTGAATGGTCGCGCCCGGTGCCAGCACATTGCTCGACAGCTTCAGGTCGCTGTACGCGTAGGTGGTATACGAAAGCCCGAAACCGAATGGGTACAGCGGTTTGGTGTGCTTCTTGTCGTAACCGCGATAGCCCAGGTACAGGCCTTCGCTGTAGCTCATCTCGACAGGCGGGTTAGGGCTGCTGAAATAGTAAGGCACCGGGTTCGAGTACGATGCATAGCTCGGATTGTCCTGCGCCTTCTTGTCCAGCGTGATCGGCAGCTTGCCCGACGGATTGACCTTGCCGAAGAGGATTTCAGCCAGTGCCTGGCCGCCCTGTTGCCCTGGATACCAAGCGTGCAGAGACGCACCTACCTTGTCAGCCCACGGCTGCATGTCCATGCCACCGCCACCGTGCAGTACCACGATGGTTTTCGGGTTGGCTTTCTGAATGAAACCGATCAGCTCGGACTGGAATTGCGGCAGTTCGAACGGACGATCGAGCGACTCACCCTCGTATTCAAAGTTATTGCCGGCGGCTACCACGACAGCGTCGTAATCCCCCAGGTTCTTCGGTGGACGCAACGATGCCCAGCTCATCTGCACGCCGTTCATGCCGCCCAGTACCGGGGTGAAGTTGCCCTTGAGCCGGCGGTATTCGAGGCGCACGTTGTATTCGCTGCCGGCCTTGAGATTCGGTGTCTTGACGGTGCGCGGCACGACTGGAATCAGGTCGAACGAGACTTGCGCGCCTTCATCTTCAAGCACCAGCTCATCGTTGATCCAGAGTTTGTAAGGGCCGTCGGCACGCACCTTGAACACCTGGGGCCCGGTGATCGTCGGTTTGATCTTGCCGGTGAAACGGGCAGAGAACGCGCCTGGCGCAGGGGTATAACCGTTGACTGTGCTGGCACCGTTATCGGTCACGTTGGTACTGGTAATCCAGTCCAGGTTGACGCCCGGCTCGATGCGGGTTGCCACCGGGTCGCCGGACAGCGAGGTGTTGGCGTAGTACTCGGCTTTTACGCCGGTGTTGCTGATCGCCTGCTGGTCACTGCCTGGCTGATACCAGACCGATGATTTAGGGTTCAGGCTCATCTGTGGCAGGTAGTCCACATTCGACGGGCTAGACGCCAGTTGCTTGAGTCCGCTCACTTCGGTGACATAGCTGGCCGGCGCCGAATAAGCGGTGCCGAACGGCGCGGTCGGCGGCTGCATGGCCATATCGCCAATCACGGCGATCTTTGCGTTTCTGGACAACGGCAGCAGAGGTTTCTGCCCGTCTACTGGCTCGTTGCGCAGCAGGACGATCGATTCTCTGGCGACGTTCAAGGCCGCCAGCTGACCGTATTCACGATGCTCCAGTGGCTGCGCCTTGTTGATCCCTTTGTCAAAGCCGTAGCTGACCAGCGCTCTCAGGTTCCTGCGCACCTTGTCGTCGATCACGTTCTGGTGCAGTTGACCATTCCAGACGTAAGGCAGCAGTTTGGCTTCGGTAAACTGAAGGCCGCTGGGCATGTCGATATCGGTGCCCGCCCAGGCACCCTTGAAGGCGTCCTGAACCGAGTTGAAATCGCTCATGACGTTACCCTGAAAGCCCCACTGGCCTTTGAGGATATCGGTGATGAGGTGGTGGTTTTCACACGCGTATTCGCCGTTGATCTTGTTGTAGCCGCACATGATCGAGGCGATATTCGAGTTCTTGACCAGCGATTCGAAGCCCGGCAGGTACAGCTCCTGCATCGCTCGTTCGTCGATCTTCACATCCAGATAATGACGGTTCGCTTCCTGCTCGTTCATAAGGTAATGCTTGGCGGCCGCCTGGATGCCTTGAACCTGGATACCGTTGGTGACGGCAGGTGCCAGTACTGCGCCGAGAAACGGATCTTCGCCGCTCATGTACTCAGCTGCCCGGCCGTTGAACGGCGTGCGGTACAGGTTGATGGCCGGCGACAGCATCTGCTGACCGCCTGCGATGCGGGTTTCGTAGCCGATGGCCAGACCGAATTCCTTGGCCCGGTTAATGCTCCAGGTTGCGGCAAGGGCGGATGGCGAGGGGTACTGCGCGCCGAACGTCTTGCCGCCGACCAGTACGCCCATGGCCGAGTCATAGGCGACCGTGCCTTGGAGGTTGAACTTGTCCAGCTTGGGAATCATGCGGCCGTCGTCAACGCGCGAAAAATTGATTTTTTCCGATTGCGTCATGTTGTCCAGCATCGCGCCTACGCGCGCTTCCACTTCATTGCCGGTCATCGGCGTGACAGCGAATACGCTGCCTGCCTGGGCGATACCGAGCGCCAACAGGCTCAGGCCCAGGCCTTGTTTGATCATGGACACGGAGTTATTCCTTACGTCATTCATAGGTTGATCGGTTGCAGTCAGTGGGTCACTCAGCGGTCTTCATTGCCGGCAGGCGCGTCAGCAGTGTCGATCGGTGCATCCACCACCGTTTGCGCGCCATTGGGCGTTTTCTGTACGGCAGCGTCGGCACCGGTGATCTGCTCACGCTGGGCGTCGACTTCTGCGCGGCGCTCGCTCGACGTGGATGGCAGCGGGTTCTGCCTGTCAGCGGCAGACACCGGGAGGGCGGCAAGGGACATCAGTAAAGTGGCAACAACAGGCAGCAGGGGGCTGGCCATCGGGAGAATCTCCAAACAGAAATATGAAACAGGCAGACAGGCAAGTCAGCAGCTCAGGGCCGCTGACAGTTCATTCAAGTCGTGCGTGACAAACAGAAAATTGCTGAAAGGTAAAATACACGAATGTAATTTTATATATTTGAGATTGGGTAAAATTCAATGGCAGCTATTTGGTTTTGGTTTTGTTTTAATTTCAAAATATATATTTAATAGGCAATATTTTTCTGGTTTTTTGTGTTTTTACAGGCATTAATCTTCTTTTTAAAAAACAGAGTGATCACTCTGTTTTTTGGTTTTTAGATGGTTTTCCATGGGGTCGCGTGCTGATAAGTGAAAGTATTGCTGACGCCTGAATACTGGCAGTGAGTGTCAGCATCATCACGTCGCTGTCAGGCCCGTCGAATAAAGCCCGGACGCCACCAAAGAATGCCTACGCCTGTCTGGACTGGAGTGAGCCTCTCCTCACATCGGCGGCGCTGCTGGAGCTGATGCTCAAGCGCGGCTGGGTAAGCCGCCATCTGGATTCCAGAGCACTGCAGCTGATGCCCAAAGGGGCAGGCGGGATGGCGAAGGCGTTTGATCTGGAAGGCGGTGTGTTACCGCTCAGATAACCACGCTGCTATCGGGCATGCCCGGTAGCAACGGGGATCAGGTTCAGAAGCTGTATTTCGCCGTCAACGCATAGCTGCGCGGGTTGCCGTACACGTCGGTGGAGCCCCATACCGAACTTGCGCCAATTGCCGTGTAGTAGGTGCGGTCGAAGATGTTGTTGGCGTTCAGTTGCAGGTCGAGGTTCTTGCTCACCTGATACCCTGCCATCAGGTCGGCGACGGCGTAGCTACCCTGTTCCAGGCGATAGCTGCCATCGGTAAGCGCGATGTCGTTGTACATGCGGCTCTGCCAGTAAACGTTACCACCGACGCGCATTTTCTCCAGTGCACCCTGCAGACGATAGACCGTCGACACCTTGAACAGATGCTCGGGTGTGTCGGTGTTGAATTGCTGGTTCTTGTTCGCCGGATCGGCGTCCTTGAGGTAGTGGGTGCGGGCGTAGGTGTAGCCTGCGCCGACTTGCCAGTTCTCGGTCAGCGCGCCTTGCAGTTCCATCTCGATGCCTTGGCTGCGTACCAGACCGGCAGCGTCGTAACAGGTCAGAACCGCGCAGCCCGCTTGGGTCGGCGACTGGGTCTTGAGGTTTTTCTGGTCGATCTGGAACACCGCCAGGGAGGTGTTGAGCGCGCCGTTGAAGTATTCACCCTTGATACCGACTTCATAGTTTTCGCCCACCACCGGCTTGAGCACCTTGCCGGACAGGTCCTGTGCGCTCTGCGGCTGAAAGACGTCGGTGTAACTGGTGTAAAGCGAGTGGTGTTCATCCAGCTTATAGATCAGCCCTGCGTAGCGCGTCAGGTTACGGGTGACTTTGTAGTCTTCATCGCCGACGCGGTCATCGTAGTCGTACCAGTCCAGACGGCCGCCGAGGATCAGGGTCAACGGATCGGCCAGGCTCAGGCGTGTGGTGAGATAGACCGCATCCTGGGTAGCGATGCTATGCGTCTTGCCATTGCGAACGAAGTCCGGCTTTGGCGCGCCGATGGGCAGGCCGGTGTCGTAGGGGCTGTACTCGTTGCTGGTCTGGTCGTACACGCGCCGGCTGGTGCCGACCACCACTTCATGAGTGCGGCCGAAGGCCTCGACCGGCCCACTGGCGTAGGCATCGAAGGCGGTCTGCTGCTCTTCCGGCTTCGACTGGTAGGCCGTGGTTTCCAGCGGGCCGTTGTAGCGAGACAGATAAGTCCCCGAAAACAGGCCGTCCAGCGACGAGCTCGAGCCTGCTACGCGCAGCTTCCAGTCGTTGTCGAAACGGTGCTCCAGCTCACCGAACACGGTGTCTATCTGGATTTTCTTGTTTTCCCAATCCGAGCCGGAATAGGTGGAGCGCGGCAGGTTCAGGTGGTGACCATCGACGCCCAGGGGCAGGCCGCCCCAGAAGTAGTTGGTCTGATCTTCCTGACGAGACAGGCCCAGGGTGGCGGTCGTCGCGTCACTCAGATCGGCTTCGACCACCCCGTAGAACACGCCGTGATCGCTCTTTTCCTTGTCGCGGAAACTGTTGGCATCCTGGTAGGAGCCGACTATGCGGCCGCGAACCGTGCGGCTGTCGTTCAGTGGGCCGGACGCATCGAATACGCCACGGTAATCGTCCCAGCTCCCGACCGTGCCGGTGAGGGTGACCTGTGGCACGGCGGTAGGGCGTTTGCGCACCATATTGATCGCTGCCGAAGGATTGCCAGACCCTGTCGCCAGGCCAGTCGCGCCCCTGATCACCTCGACATGATCGAACATGGCCAGATTGGGTTGAACGCCTGCCGTGTAGCCCGAGTACGAGGCGGGCAGGCCGTCGTACATGATGTTGTCGATGTCGAAACCGCGGGACGTGTAGGTTTGCCGACCCGGTCCGCTGGACTGGTCCAAAAACAGTCCCGGCGTATACCTGACCACGTCATTGATGCTAGTCATGGCCTGATCGTCCATGCGTTGGCGGGTGACGACCGTTACAGCCTGCGGCGTTTCACGAATGGTCAGCGGCAACTTGGTCGCGGTCTGCATCGGGCCGGTGGTGTAGGACTGACTGCCCTCGGTTGTGGAGCCAAGTTGATCGCTGCTGATCTGCGTGGCGCCCAGTTCCATGGTCGTGGCGGGCTGTGCTTCGCCAACCTGTTCTCCAGCGGCAAAGGCTGCCTGTGTGGTGGCAGCCCAGATGCCCATGGCCAGCAGACCCGGTGTGAAGCGATTACGGCTTTGCGATTGTTGCCCCGACATGAACCCGACACTCCCTCGACGCCCTCCATGGCAGGATGATAATAATGTTGATAATGGTTCTCATTAGTGTGACAGGTTGTTTCGTACAGAAAAAGACACTGCGAACAAATAGTTAACAAAATTTTCACATTCCACGTTGAGGTCGCGCGTGTGTCGTCTTAAGGATCTGATGGGTATTCCATCGAAAAGCGCTATGAAAATCTTGTACATGAAATTACATTGGTACAAGTTTTATGGCTGCGGAGCCTCTTCCATTGACCCAAGCCCCTCGTCTCCACCTGATCCTTGGCGATCAGCTTTCCTTCGATCTCGCGTCCCTGAAGGACTTGTGTCCAGAGTGCGATACGGTCCTGATGGTCGAGGTCATGGAAGAGGCGAGTCATGTGCCGCATCACCCGCAGAAGATCGTGCTGATCTTCAGCGCCATGCGGCATTTTGCCGAGGCGCTGCGTGAGCGTGGTGTTCGGGTGCAGTACGTCATGCTCGATGATCCGCAGAACACAGGGTCGGTGCCGGGTGAGTTGCAGCGTTGGCAGGCCCTGTTGCGAGCAGAAGAGCTGCACGTTACCGAGTGTGGTGACTGGCGTCTGGAGCAGTCGATCAAGGACTGCGGGTTGCCCATCCAGTGGCACGCGGATACGCGCTTTCTCTGTTCCCGTGACGAGTTCTCGTCGTGGGCGCAAGGCAAGAAGCAGTTGCGCATGGAGTTCTTTTACCGGGAGATGCGCCGCAAAAGCAGGCTGCTGTTGAACGGCGACGGTACGCCGGTCGGTGGTGCCTGGAACTTTGATGCCGAGAACCGCAAGGCGCTGCCCAAGGGCATGGCCGCGCCTTATCCGCTGCGCTTTTCCGCCGACACCATCACTCGTCAGGTGCTGACGCTGGTGGGCGAGCGCTTTGCCAGTCATTACGGCTCGCTGGATAATTTCGACTATCCGGTTACGCACGCCGACGCTCAGGCGCTGTGGGAATACTTTCTGGACTATGGCCTGGCCGGTTTCGGTGATTATCAGGACGCTATGGCCACTGATGAGCCGTTTTTGTTTCATGCGCGCATCAGCGCTGCGCTGAACATCGGGCTGCTGGATTTACGCCAGGTGTGCAGTGACGTTGAATCCGCATACTGGTCGGGCAGGGTGGGGCTGAATGCCGCCGAAGGTTTCATTCGCCAACTGATCGGCTGGCGGGAATATGTGCGTGGCGTCTATTGGCTGAAAATGCCCGATTACGCGAGCGGCAATCTGTTCGGTAACAGCCGGCCGCTGCCCGAGTTTTACTGGACCGGCGAAACCAAGATGAACTGCATGAGTCAGGCGATTGGCCAGAGCCTGAAGCGCGCCTACGCCCACCACATTCAGCGCCTGATGGTGACCGGCAACTTTGCCCTGCTTGCCGGCATCGTGCCGGAGCAGATCTGCGAGTGGTATCTGGCGATCTACATGGACGCCTTCGACTGGGTCGAGCTGCCCAATACGCTGGGCATGGTCATGCATGCCGATGGCGGCTATCTGGGCTCCAAGCCCTATTGCGCCAGCGGCCAGTACATCAAGCGCATGTCTGACTATTGCCGCGGCTGTGCGTACAAGGTCACTGAAAGCACCACTGAGGATGCCTGCCCGTTCAATGCGCTCTACTGGCATTTCCTGATGCGCCACGGCGACCTGTTACGTCGCAATCAGCGCATGGCGATTATCTATAAGAACCTTGATCGTATGGCTGAGCCCAAGCAACAGGCGCTGTGGGAGCGGGGCGAGCATTTGCTGGCCAGGCTGGATGCCGGAGAAGCGCTTTGAAAAAGAGTGAGTTGCCGGTCAAAACCTGTGTGGTCTGCGGGCTGCCGTTCACCTGGCGCAAGAAGTGGGCGCGCTGCTGGGATGAGGTGCTTTATTGCTCTGAGCGTTGCCGGCGAAACAAGCGCACTGCACGCCAGTAGAGTTTTCAACATATTTCGAAATGAAAAGCGCTGAACTATCGCTTGCTCAGCATGATCCTTCCTTATGCGCATTCAGCGCGACCCCGACCTGCCAGTGCATCCGCACTGAGTTTTGATCCAGGGTCGCCGAACGAAAAGGAGCCGTCATGACCGTAACCACCCATCCCGTCTACCGCTACACGCCAGGCCCGCTACACGCGACCTTGCTTGCCGGAACCGTGCCTTTGTTTCTTGGCGGCTTGCTGAGTGATATTGCCTACTACCAGACCTTTCAGATTCAGTGGAGCAACTTTGCCGCCTGGCTGATTGCCGGAGGCCTGTTGTTCTGCGGGCTGGCGTTGCTGTTCGCGTTGGTCAATCTGGTTCGCGCCGATCACAAGGCCGGTCGTCCCGTGGTGTACTTCCTGTTGTTGCTGGTTACCTGGGTGCTGGGTCTGGTCAATGCCTTCGAGCATGCGAAAGACGCCTGGGCGGTCATGCCGTCTGGCTTGATCCTGTCGGTCATCGTCACTGTTCTGGCCTGCGTTGCGACGTGGACCGGGCTCACCAGCCTGCGTTCCGGAGGTGCAGAATGAGAAATATCCACGCATTGACTGCATTGAGCATGGCGCTGCTGCTGAGCGCCTGCGGTGGTGAAGCCGACAGCACTCAGGCGCGCGGACCGGATCCGAAACTGCCGGACCCGCAACGCGGCCTGTTGCCGAGCATGAAGATTGCCGAACCGACCGCATGGGGCGATCAGAAGCCTGCCGTGCCTGAGGGTTTCAGCATCACGGCGATTGCCAGTGACCTGAATATTCCGCGCCAGTCCATCGTCTTGCCCAACGGCGATATCATTGTTGCCGAAGGGCGCGGCGGCAGCGCTGCCAAGCTCAAACCCAAGGACGTGATTGCCAGCGTCATCAAGGCCCAGGGCAACACCAAGGTCAAAAGCGGTAATCGTCTGACACTGTTGCGGGACGCGGACGGCGACGGCAAGTACGAGCTGAAGACGGTCTTCGCCGAGAACCTCAATGCGCCTTATGGCCTGGCCTTCGCGAACGGCAAGCTGTACGTAGCCAACCAGGATGCGCTGGTCAGCTTCGATTATCAGGAAGGTCAGACCAAGGCCAGCGGTGAGCCGACCAAGGTCACCGACTTGCCTTCGGCGATTAACCACCACTGGACCAAGGCGCTCACGGCAAGCCCCGATGGCCGCTTCCTGTATGTCGGTATCGGCTCGAACAGTAACGTGACCGAGCGCGGTATGGAGGTCGAGATCGATCGGGCGATGGTCTGGCAGATCGACGCCGCCACCGGTGCCCACAAGCCTTATGCGACCGGTCTGCGCAACCCGACAGCACTGGCGATTCAGCCTGGCACCGGGCAGTTGTGGACGGTGGTCAACGAGCGTGACGAACTGGGGCCTGATCTGGTTCCGGACTACCTGACCTCGGTGAAGGAGGGTGCGTTCTACGGCTGGCCTTACAGCTATTGGGGCCAGAATGTCGACACGCGCGCCCAGCCGCAGAATCCGGCCAAAGTCGCTGCGGCGATCAAGCCTGATTACAGCCTTGGTTCGCACGTCGCCGCACTGGGCGTGTCGTTCTCGATCCCTGCCATGGGCGACAAGTTTGCCGACGGCGTGTTCGTCGGTGAGCACGGCAGTTGGAACCGCGATAACCCGGTGGGTTACAAGGTGATCTTCGTGCCGTTCAGCAATGGGCGTCCTGCGGGCGAGCCTGTGGATTTCGCAACCGGTTTCCGCGGAGCTGACGGTAAGACTCGCGGCCGGCCAGTGGGCGTGACGGTTGATCCGAAAGGCGCACTCATCATCGCTGACGACCTGGCAAACACCATCTGGAGAGTGACCCGCAACAAGTAGGTCACATGGCCTTGGGTCGTTGTTGAGTGATCGTTCCCAAGCTCTGCTTGGGAACGCCGTTCGTGAAGCTCTGCGTCAACCATGCAACCTCGACGCAGAGCATCGGCCGGATGGCCAGCCTTCGCTGGGCTTACCTTGCGTCATCCACACAAAATTCTTTCGCAAGGTGGCTTCGATACGGGCTTACACGTTAGGGTTGGCCGCTTCCACGCGCTGGCCCGAGCGGCTGGTCGCTGACATCCCTGAATTCTGGAACCGCTGTGAGTCGCTTTGAAACCGCTGGAAACGTAAAAACAAAACCCGCTTCATGGTGGGCCGTTGGCAGCGTATCGCTTGGGTCGTTCGCCACCGTCACCACTGAATTTCTGCCGGTCGGGCTGCTGCCCGATATCGCTCGCGACCTGGGAACCAGCATCAGCCAGACAGGCTTGATGATGGCCGTTCCCGGCATCCTCGCGGCCATCTCGGCACCGTCCTGTATTGCCCTGTTCAGTCATGTCGACCGCAAGCGCCTGTTGCTCGGGCTGCTGTCGATATTGCTGGCATCCAACCTGATCGTCGCGTTGTCTACGCACTTCTGGCTGACCCTCGCAGGCAGGGTCCTGCTCGGCTTCGCGCTGGGGGGATTCTGGACGATTGCCGGGTCACTCGGGCCGCGCTTGAGGCCCGGCAAGGAGGGCGTCAAGGCCACTGCTTATGTGCTGGCGGGCGTCTCGATTGGCACTGTCGCCGGGATTCCGGCCGGCACGTTGATCGGTGAAGCCTTCGGCTGGCGGGCAGCTTTTGAAACAGCGGCAGTGGTCACGGTTGCAGTGGGGTTGTTGATCGCAACCTTCCTGCCTGCGTTGCCGGGCGAACGTTCCGCCGGCATCAGCCAGATGCTGTCGCTGGCTGGCGAGCAACGCATTCGTCGCATGTTCGCCGCCGCACTGTTGATCTATGTCGGGCACTTCGCGGCTTACACGTACCTCGCGCCCTTCGTGCAGGAATTCGCGCATATTCAGGGTCAGGCGCTGGGGGCATTGCTCTTCGCGTTCGGCCTGGCGGCGGTTGCAGGCAATCTGGCCGGTGGAGCCCTGGCGGACAGAAGCGCGCCGTCCTCGGTGCTGATCATGACCCTGCTGATGCTGGGTTCGCTGACGGCGCTGCTGATGTTCGTCGGTAACCCGTGGCTGCTCTGGCCGGTGATTCTGGTCTGGGGGTTCGCTTTCGGGATGATCCCCATCACCACACAGATCTGGTGTTTCGAGGCCTCCAATGACCGTGTCGAAGGCGTTCAGGCGCTGCTGGTGTGTGTGGTGAATCTGTCGATTGGCGGCGGGGCGTTCATTGGTGGTGTGGTGTCCGGTCGGGCCGGCTTTACCGCTGCCATCGTGATCGGCGCGGTATGTGCCGCGCTGTCCATGCTCACCGTGATACTGGCGATGCGCAGCTCAAGGCCGGTCAGTTGCATAGACTGATCTGCCGATAATGGGATACCGCGGCAACGCTGAATGCATCGTCGCGATAACTCATCACACCCTCAGCCTGCCTTGAAAAACGCGACCTTGCGGGTCAGGCGATCCGCAAGCTGTGCGAGCTCCTCACTGGCGGTTGCCACCTGCTGCGATCCATTGGCAGATTTGAGTGTCGAGTCGTGGATGCTGGTGATGTTTATCGCAACGTCTTCTGCCACCGCACTCTGTTGAACCGACGCGCTGGCGATCTGCGCGTTCATGTGATTGATCGCGCTCACTTCCTGATTGATTCTCGACAAGGCGCTTTGGGCATTGCGTGTCTGTTCCACGGCACGATTGACCAGTTCACAGCTGTCGCGCATGTTCTGTGCCGCAGTTTCAGTACCACCCTGCAGCGTGCTGATCATGTTCTGAATCTCCTGGGTCGACAGCTGGGTGCGATTGGCCAGCGAACGAACCTCATCGGCCACCACCGCAAAACCTCGGCCATGCTCGCCCGCGCGGGCGGCTTCAATGGCCGCGTTGAGCGCCAGCAGGTTGGTTTGTGAGGCAATCGAGTTGATCACCTCGATCACCTTTTCGATCTCCTCGCCGTGCCGTGAGACCTGCTCCACGGTACTGGTCGTTTCAGTCAGCGTGGCCGCCAGTTGTTCGATGGCAGTGGTCGTGCCTTCGACGAGCGTGTTGCCGTTCGCCACCTCACTGTCAGCCAGACGTGCAGCGTCTGCGGCCTGTGCTGCATAGCCCGACACTTCACTGACCGTCGCGGCCATCTCGCTGATGGCGGTGGCTACCTGTTCGGCTTCACGGGTCTGCACCATGATCTGCGCATTGTTGGCGGAGGAGGCCGCCGACAGCACGGTAGAGGACTGGCTGACCTCTTGAGCGGCCATTCGTACGTCGGTGATGGTTTCCGAAAGACGGATTAGCGCTGTTCTCAGTACGCCCATGACGCTGTCGGGATACGCCGTGGTGATGGTTTGCTGCAGATCGCCCGCTGCCAGTCGGCGAATGGCTTCGGCAACTTCAACCGGTTCTGCGCCAAGGGTCTTTTTCACGAAGCGGATGATGAACGCCGACAGCACGATGCTCAGCAGCACGGCGAACGCTGTGGCCAGCAGCATCAGGCCACGGAACTGGCTGGCGGTTGCCTGCACGTTATCCAGATGAACCCTGATCGAGGCTTCCTCATTATCGATGAGCGCGTTGATACGCTTCAGCCATTCACTGTAGTTACCGGACGTCTGGCTGAGCAACAAGGCCTGCGCACCGGCGATGTCTCCAGCACGGCGCAAGGCAATCACGCTCTTGGTAGAGCTGAGCGTTTGCTGTTCGATCTCCTTGATGCCGCGCAGCAATTGGCGCTCTTCGGCACTGACATTGGGCTTGGTGAACAACTGCTCCATCGGTACGGCCGAGTCGACATAGTCCTTTTCAAGGCGGGTCATCTCTGCCAGATGCAGCGCCAGGTCCTGGTCGTTATTGACCAGCACGGCGTCACGCAGGGCGATCGCACGGTTATGCACGCTGCCCCGAAAGTTGATCGCATAGCGTTGCACCTTGGCGGCATTTTCGCCTACGTCTTCCAGGGTGCTGTCGATGAACCCGACCCGCTGAATGCCAACGGCGGTGATCAAGATGAGCAGCGACACGACAGCGGCGAATCCCAAGCCGATGCGCGTAGCCAGAGAAACCTGATTTTTCATGAAATGAACCCGAGCGAGGCAAGAGAAGAAGTCGAATTAAATAATGGCAAAGAGCCTTTATTCAGAATGGCCTGACAATACCGTCCAGTCGACTCGCTGCCCAATAGATATTTGCGCACGGTGACATAGACAGGTGTTATTTCAGAACTGTATGACAGTTACGAAAGCGTGCGGTGCGATCTTTAGGGGCGATCGTCGTCGCTGTTTGCCGCGGGTAACCGGCGAGGCTCATGACGCTCGCCGGTTCCGGGATTTTTTACAGCGTCGGTCAGACGAATCCGGTCACTGCATGGGGCACGTACGGAGCCTCGAGGCGTTTGATGTCCTCATCACTGAGCACCAGTTGCAGCGCTGCGATGGCATCGTCCAGTTGCGTGGCCTTGGAAGCGCCGACGATGGGCGCGGATACACCGCGCTTGGCCAATACCCAAGCCAGTGCGATTTGCGCCATCGGCACCCCGCGCTCTGCGGCCAGCTGTTCCACGGTATCGATCACCCGACCGTCTTCCTTTTCCGTCGCCTCGTAAAACGACTGGCCGGAAACGTCGGTTCTGGTCCGCTCCGTCTGCTGACCATGGGGCCTGGTCAGCCTGCCGCGTGCCATCGGGCTCCACGGCATCAGGCCGACACCCTGATCGATACACAGCGGGATCATCTCGCGCTCTTCTTCGCGATACACCAGGTTCAGGTAGTTCTGCATCGAGACGAACCTGCTCCAGCCATGCGCGGTCGCGACCTGCTGGGCCTTGGCGAACTGCCATGCGTACATGGAGGACGCGCCGATGTACCTGGCCTTGCCGGCCTTGACCACATCGTGCAGGGCTTCCATGGTTTCTTCGATGGGCGTGTCATAGTCCCAGCGATGGATCTGGTACAGGTCGACGTAGTCAGTGCCGAGTCGCGTCAGGCTCGCATCAATACTGGACATGATGGCCTTGCGCGAGAGCCCCTTTTCGTTAGGACGGGTCGAGCCTTCCCACATGTTCGCCGGAAAGAACACCTTCGTGGCGATGACGGTCTCGTCGCGACGGGTGAACTCTTTGAGCAATTTGCCGACGATGGTTTCCGAAGTACCTGCCGAGTAGCTGTTGGCCGTGTCAAAAAAATTAATGCCTTGCTCGACGGCGTGTTTGATGATCGGCCTGCTTGCTTCTTCGCCCAGTGTCCAGGGATGCGTTCCGGCATCGGGCTCGCCGAATGTCATGCATCCAAGGCACAGTCTGGAAATATCCAGCCCTGTGTTGCCAAGCTTTACGTAGTCCATGAATCCTCCGTCTATCGTTGATTGATCAGCCGCCGAGCCGTGTCGGTGCCGTCCATAACATTTACAGTTGGGGTAATGTCTGCCCGGAACAACTCGCTTTGGCGCGATTGGTTCTATAGTTCTAGTTCTGTAGAACTATAAGCGACTGTGCACGATTCGGGAGAGCAATATGGCCAGACTGGAACAGATAGGGTTTCTCGGTTTCGATGTATTCGGCACCGTTGTCGACTGGCGAAACGGCGTGGCGCGGGCCGCTGCGCCGTTTCTGCTGCAGCATGGCGTGAACGTCGACCCCCTTGATTTTGCCGATCAGTGGCGCGGTCTTTATCAACCTTCCATGCAGCGCGTGCGTGCGGGTGAGCGCCCGTACGTGACACTCGACGTGCTCAACCGGGAGAGTCTCGAAACCGTGCTGGCGCGCCACGAGGTGGATTTCGGCAGCATCTCCGACGCCGAGCTCGCCGAGCTCAACAAGGCTTGGGAAAGGCTCGATCCATGGCCCGACTCGGTCGCAGGCCTGACCCGATTAAAGCGCAGATTCTCGATCGGTACGCTATCGAACGGACACATCGCCGGAATGCTCAACCTGGCAAAGTTCGGCGGACTGCCCTGGGACGTCATCGTCGGCGCGGAGATCGCCGGCACCTACAAACCGATGCCCCAGGCCTACCTGAAGTCTGCAAAAGCAGTGGGTCTGGCGCCGCATTGCGTCGCCATGGTGGCTGCGCATAACGCCGACCTGACTGCCGCACGTGCGAATGGCTTCAAGACCGTATTCGTCCGACGTCCCGCCGAGCACGGGCCAGGCCAGACGTCTGATCTGACCGCCGAACAGGACTGGGACGTGATCGTCGATTCCCTGACCGAAGCGGCTGACGCGCTCGATTGCTGAAGCGCCATTACCCGGGCGGGCCGTTCACCCGCGCAAGTCTTTCCACATGTGCACTTTGGCGACGAACCCGGTGCCTACAGCGACTGCAAGGGGTTCGAGGCCAAAGGTCACGAAGCCCATTCGCTCGTACAGTCCGACTGCTTCGGTGTTGCCCTGCGTGACAGTGAGCTGGACGACCAGAAGCTCGGGCCGGGTTCCGGCATGGTCGAGCACGCTGCGCACCAATCGAGCGCCGATGCCCCTGTTCCTGTGTACCAGTGGCACGTACGTGCCGAACAGGGTCGATTTGTGTCGGGCCTTCTTTCGGGTTTCGACGCAGAGGCCGGCGACGCCCAGCAGGTGACCGTTTTCAACGGCGGCAAACACTACTTCG
This sequence comes from Pseudomonas sp. PvP028, assembly GCF_017832255.1. Taxonomy (NCBI): domain Bacteria; kingdom Pseudomonadati; phylum Pseudomonadota; class Gammaproteobacteria; order Pseudomonadales; family Pseudomonadaceae; genus Pseudomonas; species Pseudomonas sp. PvP028. The sequence goes on along the minus strand of NZ_JAFIBL010000001.1, from coordinate 5,330,558 downwards.
CTTGCGCCAGCGCTGTCATCGAGCCTTTTCTCCCACCATTGCGCAGGCAGCACCTCGCGCTCTTTCACGTCAGAGGTAAAGGCGTCTGGATGACGTTCATAGGCCTCAAGCATCAAGGCGCGATAGGCAGGCGCATCGGCCGGGGTCAGTCGCCGGTAGTTCAGGGTCATGGAGGCCGGGCTCATGTGAATCAGGTTTCGAGTATTGCATCGGATGCCTGGAAAAGTCGTCGCCTGACACTGGAATTTGAAACAGATCCGGCGGCTGGACGGCCGTGCCGTTTGACGGACACTTTCGCGGTTTGTAACTTTTTGTTTGCCTCATCGCCAAAAATCGTGGTTATTATCCCCGGCGCTCAGGGCCAAAAACCCGGCGCCAATGACTGTCATGGGTCCACAGACTCCGCAGTCACAGCCGATCGGGTCCACCCTGGCGCTGACACCCCGGCGCAGGCCGTTCCCCGTCGTTGACCCTCGAACCGAAGGTGAGGTTTCAATTGGCCACGCGGTATGCAAACGTCAGTTCCAAGGGTAGAGCGATCAGTCTCGTCAACGAGCCAGCCAACCCCCTTTCTGTATGCGATTCGCGCCGTGCCGCGTTCGCCTGTCATCCCTCAGCGATCCCCCCGCGCGCTTGCATGTCAGGTCATGGCATGAGCCCGAGAGCCCGCGCCGCACCCTCTCCCTGAATCTCGATGTTCATCCGGCATTGCTCATGCCGTGCCTGACGGGCTTGCTGCTCTGCGCTCCCGTCTGCTCATAAAAAAATAATCTGCTCACGGACGGTGATTCCTGATGGTCGACAAATCTTCCTCGCGCGGGACGGGCTTCGCTCATCCTGATACAGAGCAACCCTTTGACCAAACCCAGTGTGTGCATGGCCTTTTCGAAGCACAAGCGCAGCTTAATCCTGACGCTATCGCGGCACGCTTGGGGCTGGACACGCTTGACTATGCGACGCTCAATACCCAAGCCAACCGCCTGGCCCATTACCTGCGCAGCCTTGGTGTAGGGCCGGATGTGCGTGTCGGGATTTGCCTGGAGCGCTCGCTGGACATGCTGGTCGGCGTGCTCGCGGTACTCAAGGCCGGCGGTGCCTACGTGCCGCTGGACCCCACGTACCCGAAAGCCCGTCTGGCCCACATGCTGGCAGACAGCACGCCGCGCGTGCTGCTGAGCCACGCTCCGGCGCGCGCGGCGTTGCTGGCGGCGCTGGAGCAAGGTGAGGTCGCAACGCAAGTGCTTGATCTGGCCGATACCCGACTATGGGCAGCGCAGCCGACGCACAACCCTGACCCGCACGCGGTTGGTCTGACGTCCCGCCATCTGGCGTACGTGATCTACACCTCGGGCTCCACCGGGACGCCCAAGGGGGTCATGGTCGAGCACCGTGGGCTGATCGCGGTGAGCGCTGCCTGGGAGCGCTTGTACGCGCTGCACAAACCCCTCAATCACCTGCAAATGGCCGGGTTTTCCTTCGATGTGTTCAGCGCCGACCTGATCCGCGCGCTGGGTTTTGGCGGCACGCTCGTGCTCTGCCCGCGTGACACGCTGATGGACCCGCCTGCGCTGTATCGCCTGTTGAGCGAGGCGCGCATCGATTTCGCGGACTTCGTGCCTGCGGTGCTCAACCCTTTGCTGGTCTGGGCGCAGGAGGCAGGGCGCGACCTGTCGTTCCTGAGCACGGTGGTTTGTGGTTCGGACATCTGGACGGCCCACAGTGCGCGCCAACTGCGTGGGTTGTGTGGCGAGCATGTACAAATCGTCCAGGCCTACGGTGTTACCGAAGCGAGCATCGACAGCACCTGTTTCGAGTTCGAGCCCGACAGCCACGTCGATGCGGTGCTGCCCATCGGACGGGCGTTGGCCAACACGCGGATTTACCTGCTCGATGCCGCTGACGAGAGGGTTCCCCAGGGTGTGACCGGCGAACTGTACATCGGCGGCGCGGGGGTTGCGCGTGGCTACCTGAACTTGCCGGAATTGACCCGCGAGCGCTTCATCGACAGCCCGTTCGTGGCCGGTGAGCGGTTGTACCGTACTGGCGATCTGGCCCGCTATCGAGCTGACGGCCATCTGGAATTCCTCGGGCGCAACGACTCGCAGGCCAAGCTGCGCGGCCTGCGCCTTGAACTGGGTGAAATCGAGGCGCGTCTGGCCGAGGTTGCCGGTGTGCGTGACAACGTGGTGGTGCTGCGCGAGGACAACGCCGGCGTGCCCAGGCTGATTGCCTACTTTCGCGAACAGAGCGGCGCAGCGCTGACGCCCAAAGGCCTGCGCGAGCATCTGCAGCGCAGCCTGCCGGACTACATGATTCCTGCTGCATTCGTGCGCATGGACGCGCTGCCGCTGACCGCCAATGGCAAGCTGGACCGCATCACACTGCCCGAGCCGGGGGATGACGCGTTCGATCGGCATGTCTTCGAAGCCGCGCAAGGCGCGCTGGAAACGGCCCTCGCGGCCATCTGGGCGGAGGTGCTGGGCGTCGAGCGAGTCGGTCGCCAGGATCACTTTTTTGCACTCGGCGGCCACTCGCTGCTGGTGATGCGCGTGCTGGCCAAGGTTCGGCAGGCACTGCATCTTGAGGTGTCACCCTCAGCCCTGTTTACCGCCCCCGTGCTGCAGCAGTTCGCCGAACGACTGAGCACCGCGCAGCAGGGCAACGCTCGCCCACCGATCACGGCTGTAGAGCGTAGCGGGGCACACACATTGTCATCTGCCCAGCAGCGCCTGTGGTTTCTGGCGCAGATGGAAGGCGGCAATGCGGCCTACCACATGCCCTTGAATCTGCGCCTGCGCGGGCCGTTGCAAGTAGCCGCGCTGGAGCGCAGTTTCAATCAGCTGGTGGCCCGCCACGAGGCGCTGCGCACCACCTTCTTCGCGGTCGAGGGCGAGGGGCGGCAGCGTGTTGCTGCGAGAGCGATCATTCCGTTACCAGTCATCGATCTTCGCGACGAGCGAGATGCCCAGGCGCGTCTGCTGGCGTTGATCGACGCAGAGGGCAGCAAGCCGTTCGACCTGGCGGTGGGGCCGTTGATGCGCGTCAGCCTGGTCAGGCTGGCCGACGACGATCATGTGTTGCTGCTGACCCAGCACCACATCGTCTCGGATGGCTGGTCAATGGGCGTGCTGACCCGTGAACTGGGGCTGCTCTATGAGGCGGCTATTCAGCAACCGGCCGCGCACGGGCAGTCCCTGCCACTGCCGCCGCTGGCTGTTCAGTATGTGGATTACGCGGCCTGGCAACGCCAGTGGCTGTCCGGCGAGGTACTGGATGCGCAGCGGCGCTACTGGCGTGAAACCCTGAGCGGTGCACCGCTATTGCTGGAGTTGCCCACCGATCACAAACGTCCGGCCGCCCAGGATTACCGCGGCGGCTTCGTGCCGCTGGTCTTTGACCGTGCGCTGACAGCACGGCTCCGAGTGTTGGCTACGCAGCAGGGCACCACGTTGTTCATGAACCTGCTGGCGGCCTGGTCGCTGTTGCTGATGCGCCTGTCGGGGCAGGATGACGTGGTCATTGGTGTGCCCTCGGCGAACCGCAGCCAGCAGGAGCTGGAAGGGCTGATCGGGTTCTTCGTCAATACCCTGGCCCTGCGCATGACCCGCGCCGGCAGCCCGACGGTGGCCAGCTGGCTGCAACGGGCGCGCAGCGTTGCGCTTGCCGCTCAGGAACATCAGGACTTGCCGTTCGATCAAGTGGTGGAGTTGCTCAACCCGCCGCGCAGTCTGGCTTACAGCCCGGTGTTTCAGGTGCTGTTCGCCTGGGAGCAGCATCAGGATTCCGATCTGGAGTTGTCCGGGGTCGATGTCAGTGTGCTGCAAAGCGTCCAGCCAGTGGCCAAATTCGACCTGCAACTGGCACTCAGCGAACGCGACGAGCAAATCGTCGGCGGCCTGGAATACGCGTCGGGGCTGTTCGAGCCGGAGACCGTGGTGCAGATGGGCGAATACCTGCGCCGCATCCTCACGCAGATGGTCGAGGACAGCGAACAGCCGTTGGCGACGCTCGACCTGCTCAACGCCGAGCAGCACCGACGGATCGTCCACGACTGGAACCGCACCGAACGCGATACCTCGGCGCAGCCCGATTGTGTCAAACGCTTCGAAGCCGTGGCGCAGCGCACACCCGACGCCGAGGCGTTGCTGGCCGATGAGCGAGCGCTGACTTACGCCGAGCTCAATCAGTCTGCCAACCGGTTGGCGAATTACCTGATCGAGCAGGGCGTGAGGCCCGAGCAGCGCGTGGGACTGTGTCTGGAGCGCTCGTCGCAGATGGTCATCGGCCTGTTGGCCATTCTCAAGACCGGAGCCGCTTACGTGCCGTTCGATCCGGCATACCCGGCCGAGCGTCTGGCGTTCATGTTCGCGGATGCCGCACCGAGCCTGCTGCTGACCCAGACTGCACTGCGTGCCGGTCTGCCGCCGTTGCCGGACACGCTGCCGATCTGCTGCCTCGACGTGGAAGCGCAGCGCTGGTCTGGGTATTCCGAGGCCAACCCGCAAGTCCCCGTCAGCCCCGGCAACCTGGCTTACGTGCTCTACACCTCCGGTTCGACCGGGCGGCCCAAGGGCGTGGCGCACAGTCGTGCGGCGCTGGATAACCTGATCGCCTGGCAACTGGAACAGACGCCTGTTGCACAACGCGTGCTGCAATTCGCGTCGTTGAATTTCGACGTGTCGTTTCAGGAAATCTGCAGCACGCTGTGCCAGGGTGGCAGCCTGGTGCTGATGAGCGAAGCCGGCCGCAAAGATCTCGCCGCGCTGCGTCCGACGCTGGTGGCCGAAGATGTACGACGGGCGTTTCTGCCGTTTGCCGTGCTTCAGCAACTGGCCAGCCTCACTGAAGCCGAGGCGTCGGTGCCGATGCCTTTGCCAAAGGGCGGCTGCGAAATCATCACTGCTGGCGAGGCGTTGCTCGTCAATGACGAACTGCGTTCCTTTGTCTGCGGCCTTGGCGGTGCGCAACTGCACAACCAGTACGGCCCGACCGAAACCCACGTGGTCAGCCAGTTCAGCCTGAACTGTGACGCCGCCGGGCAGTGGCCGGACGCACCGCCGATTGGCCGGCCCATCGCCAATGCGCGTCTGTATGTGCTGGACGGCGACCTGAACCCGGTGCCGGTCGGCGTGGCGGGCGAGTTGTTTATCGCCGGGGCCTGCCTGGCCCGTGGTTATCTGAATCGTCCAGACTTGAGCGCCGAACGCTTCATGCCGGACCCGTTCAACTCGCAGCCCGGTGCGCGTATGTACCGCAGCGGTGACCTGGCGCGGTTCGCGGCTGACGGCAACGTTCACTACCTGGGACGCATCGACCAGCAGGTCAAGTTGCGCGGCTTTCGCGTCGAACTGGGCGAGATAGACAGCCTTCTGCACCAGCAACCCGGTGTGCGGGAAGCGGTGGTGCTGCTGCGCGAAGATGTGCCGGGCGACAAGCGTCTGGTGGCCTATGTGGTGGGGCCTGCAACTGCCGAAACATTGCGTGCCGAGCTACACCTGCACCTGCCGGAACACATGGTGCCGACGGCCTGGGTGGCGCTGGCGCAGTTGCCGCTGACCCGTAACGGCAAGCTCGACCGTCAGGCGCTGCCAGTGCCAGAGCGGCAGGCCGCCAGTGCCTATGTGGCACCGCGCGACGAGACCGAGCGGCAGATGGTGTGTATCTGGGCCGAGGTGCTCAAGTGCCAGCAGGTCGGCATTCACGACAACTTTTTCGAACTGGGCGGGCATTCGCTGCTGGCCACGCGAATGATCTACATGATCAACCAGCGCATGGGCGCGCAGCTGTCCCTGAGCAGCCTGTTCAAGACGCCGGTGCTGATGGACCTGGCCGAGCAGGTGCGGCTCGGGCGGAGTGACGGGCCTTCGCTCGACACACCCTTTGCCCCGATTGAAGCCGATCGCAGCGCACGTTACGCGCCGTTTCCGCTGACCGATATCCAGCAGGCGTATTGGTTTGGCCGCGAAGCGTCGGTCAGCCTCGGCGGGGTCAGTGCCCATGGCTATGAAGAGCTGCGCATCCCCGGCCTCGACGTGCCACGTTTCGAGCAGGCGCTGAACCGCATGATCCTGCGGCACGACATGCTGCGCGTGGTGTTCCTTGGCGATGGCACGCAGCAGGTCCTCGACAGCGTGCCGACCTACCACATGCCACGCAACGATCTGCGCGGCCTGTCTGCCGCCGCCGCGCAGCAGGCCCTGCAAGTCACCCGCGAACGTCAATCCCATCAGGTGCTGGACGCCAGTCGCTGGCCGTTGTTCGAGTTCAGTCTGTCGTTGCTCGATGAGGGCATCAGCCATCTGCACATCAGCCTTGACGCCCTGATCGTCGACGCCGCGAGTACGCAGATTCTGGCGCGCGAGCTGATGGCGTTTTATGCCGACCCGCAGTTGCAACTGCTCGAACCGGGGCTGACCTTTCGCGATTACGTGCTGGCCGAGCAGCGCTTGCGCAATGACAGCCGCTATTCACAGGCACTGGACTACTGGCGCGAGAAGGTTGCCACGCTGGCACCTGCGCCGGACCTGCCGTTGGTGTGCCAGCCGGAAAGTATCAGCCAGCCGCACTTTACCCGCCGCGACCGCGAGCTTTCAGCGCTGCAGTGGTCACGGCTCAAGGAACTCGCCAGGCAATTTGCCGTGACGCCATCGGTGATGCTGCTGACCGCGTTCAGCGAGGTGCTGGCGCTGTGGAGTCGGCAGCCGCGCTTCACGTTGAGTCTGCCGCTGTTCAATCGCATGCCGCTGCACCCGGATGTCGATGAGATCATCGGTGACTTCACCTCGCTGGTCTTGCTTGAAGTCAGTCTCGACGGGGCCGCGAGTTTCATCGACAAGGCGCGTGCCGTGCAGGCACGGTTGTGGCAAGACATCGACCATTCGGTGGTCAGCGGCGTGCGGGTGCTGCGTGAACTGTCCCAGGCCCGAGGCGTGCAGCAGACCGCCATGCCGATCGTGTTCAACAGCACCCTGTCGGAAGCTGCGCCGGAACTGGCCGAATTCAACCTTGCCGACGCATTGAATGCCGAGCATATGCACAGCATCACCCAAACCCCGCAGGTCTGGCTTGACCACACGTTGCTGGAGCTGGAAGGGCGCCTGCTGTTCAACTGGGACAGCATCGACGAGTTGTTTCCGCAAGGCCTGATCGAGCAGATGTTCGTCGCCTACAACGCGCTGCTGGATCGCCTGCTGGACGCCGATGCCTGGAACGCTGGCACGGTGGAGCTGATACCGCGGGCGCGCTTGCCGGTGCCCGATGCCAGCCCCGCCGACTCGGCGCTGATGCACGAGCTGTTCGATCGCCAGGCACTCGCTGCCCCGGATGCGCTGGCGGTCATCGGCACCCAGCGTCAGTTGAGTTATCGGCAGCTGCGAGCCGAAGCGCGGCAACTGGCGGCGCTGCTTCAGTGTCGCGGCGTGGTGCCTGATCAACTGGTCGCGGTGGTCATGGAACGTGGCTGGGAACAGGTCGTCGCGACGCTGGCGATCCAGTACGCCGGCGGGGCCTACCTGCCGCTCGACCCGGCACTGCCGACCGAGCGTCTGGAGCACATTCTGCAACGTGCCGAAGCCAGCCTGGCACTGACTCAGCCGGCACTGCTGCAACGTGTCGAGTGGCCCGCGCAGGTCCAGGTGATCAGCGTGAGCGACCCGATCATTGCCGACGATGGCCTTCCCGATCAGTCCGAATTGCATGCCGTGCATCTCACCCCGGACGATCTGGCCTATGTGATCTACACCTCGGGCTCGACCGGCCTGCCCAAGGGCGTGGTCATCGATCATCGCGGTGCGGTGAATACGCTGCTCGACATCAACCGGCGCTTTGCCGTCGGCGCTGCGGACCGGGTGCTGGCGGTTTCGTCGCTGAGTTTCGACCTGTCGGTCTATGACTTCTTCGGCACGCTGGCCGCTGGCGCAGCGGTGGTGCTGCTCGAACCGCAGCAAGCCCTCGACCCGGCGCACTGGCTGACGCTGATCGAGCGGCATCAGGTCAGCCTGTGGAATTCGGTGCCAGCCTTGTTCGGCATGTTGCTGGAGTATGTGCAAAGCGAGCGCAGCGCGTTGCCGTCGTGCCTGCGCGTGGCGATGCTGTCAGGCGACTGGATTCCCCTGACGCTGCCCGAGCGTGCCTGGGCGCTGCAGCCGGCGTTGCAACTGGTCAGCCTTGGCGGGGCGACCGAAGCGTCCATCTGGTCGATCCAGTATCCGCTGCAGCAGGTCGACCCCGCGTGGCGCAGTATTCCCTATGGCAAGGCGCTGGATCACCAGCGCTTCTATGTGCTGGATGACGCCTTGCAGGTTCGCCCGACATGGGTGGCTGGCCAGTTGTATATCGGCGGTATCGGCCTGGCCAAGGGCTATTGGCGTGATGAAGCCCTGAGTGCCGGCAGTTTCTTCGGTCACCCGCTGACTGGCGAACGTCTGTACCGGACCGGCGACCTGGGGCGCTGGCTGCCCGACGGCAATATCGAGTTTCTCGGGCGTGAAGACACCCAGGTCAAGGTCCAGGGGCACCGCATCGAGCTGGGCGAGATCGAAGCGGCGCTCAATCGCCATCCCGGCGTGCAGAGCGCCGTGGTGCGGGTGCTCGGCGAAGCGCTGGGCGAGAAGCGGCTTGCGGGCTACGTACTAAAGGCCGATTCCTCGTTACAGGCCAGTGATTTTACCCAGTACCTGGCAGACAAACTGCCGGCCTACATGGTGCCAACATCGTTTACCTTCGTGCAGGAATGGCCGCTGTCGGCCAACGGCAAGGTCGACAAGAAGCGCCTGCCGGAGCCAGCGCAGGTTCAGGATGCCGGTCCTGCGCTGGAAGTGGAGGGGCCACAGGAGCAACAACTGGTGATGATCGTGCAGGGCGTGCTCAAGCGCCCGTCGATCGCTGCCGACGCCAATTTGCTCAACCTGGGCGCCACCTCGATCGACATTGTCAGGATCAGCAATGCGCTGTCCGGCGAACTGCAGTTCCGTCCCAACGTTGCGCAATTGCTGGCGCAGCCGACGCTGCTCAATCTGCTCGGCATGTACCGCCGTAATCTGGCCGACGGCAGTGTGGTCGACAGCGTTCGGCAGCGCGCGGGTTCGCCTGAGCAGGTGATTGAGGATCCGCAGCAGCGGGCGCGCTTCAAGGCCGACCAGCGCGGTCGGCGGACTTTCACCCCAGAGGTTGCTGCGCTGAATCTTGCGCGTCCGGATGATCCGGCGTTCGCGCGACGCTTCAGCGATTACCGCTCGGTACGCCAATTCGCTGAGGGGCCCGTTCTGACCGAAGCGTTTGCCGGGTTACTGGCCAGCCTGGCGCAGGGGCAACTGCACGGCGAGGTCAAATACCAGTTCCCGTCCGCAGGCGGTCTGTACCCGATCCAGTGCTACTTGTATGTCAAACCGCAGAGGGTCACCGGCGTTGCTGCCGGCGCCTATTACTACGACCCGGTTGAGCACCGCCTGCTGATGCTCGACAGCGAGCCGCTCGATCCGGACACCTACGATTATTTCGTTAACCGCCCGGTGTATGAAAACGCCGCGTTCTCGCTGTTCTTCATCGCCGACATGGCCGCGATACGGCCGCTGTATGGCGAGCGCAGTCGTGACTTCTGTCATATCGAAGCCGGTGGCATGGCGCAATTGCTGACCATGACGGCGGTGGAGCAGGGCCTTGGCCTGTGTGGCATGGGCTCGCTCGAAGAGCAGCAATTGTCGGCCCTATTCGACCTGGGACCGAATCATCAGTTGATCTACTCGATGGTGGGCGGCCTGCGCACTGCCGACGAACAACGCCGCGCGCAGGTCGAGGCGTTCGCTTCTGCCGCCGATCAAACGGACGATGCCAGCGACATGGAGGAGATAGAGATATGAATGCCTATCAATTGCTGGAGTTGTTCGGTCGCCACGCCGTGGTGCTTGAAGTGGACGGCGACAAACTGCGCTGCAAGGCGCCGCGCGGGTTTCTGAATGACGAGATGTTGCAGGCGCTCAAGCAGCACAAGGCAGAACTGATTGCCTTGCTGAGCGGCACCGACCCCGCCGCGATCCCTCGGCGTGCTGCCGGGCAAACGGCTGTTCCGCTGTCGTTTTCACAACGCCAGCTGTGGTTTCTCGATCAGATGGAACCGGGCAATGCGTTCTATAACGTGCCCACTGCGGTGCTGCTGAAAGGCGTGCTGGATGTGTCGGCGCTGGAGCGGGCGCTGAACGAATTGATCATGCGCCATGAAATATTGCGCACCACGTTTGCCAGCGTGGACGGCGAGCCACGGCAGCTCGTGCACCCGGCGATGCCGCTGGTGATGCCAAGTGTCGACCTGCGTGACTTGTCGCCGACGGCGCGCGATGCGCACGTCAGCATGGCGGTGGAGCAGGAGGCCAAAGCGCCATTTGACCTGGCCAGCGGCCCGTTGCTGCGGGCCTCGCTGCTGCGCCTGGCCGATGAGGAATACCTCTGGCTGTACAGCGTGCACCACATCATCGCCGATGGCTGGTCGATGGGCGTGATCCTTCAGGAAGTGACTACCGTGTATGGCGATTTTCTGCGCGGTCAGGCGTCCAGTCTGGCGCCGCTGGCGGTGCAGTACGCCGATTACGCCTGCTGGCAGCAACAGCGGCTGAGCGACGAGGCGCTGGCCGGGCAACTGGACTTCTGGCAGCGCACGCTGGCCGACGCGCCACCGCTGCTCGACATGCCTGCCGACCGGCCGCGTCCGACCGTGCAGCGCTACGTCGGGGCTACTTTCAGCTCGACGGTCGACGGCACCACCTTGCGTGCGCTCAATGCGCTGGCCAGACAGACCCAAGGCACGCTGTTCAACGTGCTGATCGGCGCGCTGTCGGTCCTGCTCTGGCGCCACAGCGGTCAGCGGGACCTGTGCATCGGTACGCCATTCGCCAACCGTAGCCGTCCAGAAATCGAGCCGCTGATCGGCCATTTCGTCAACACTCAAGTGATTCGCCAGCGTCTCGATCCGCAGCAGACCTTTGCCGAGCTGTTGCGCGAAGTGCGCGCCACTCTGCTGGATGTCCATGCGCATCAGGACGTGCCTTTCGACCGCGTGGTGGAGGCCGTCAACCCGCAACGCGATACCGCGTATTCGCCTCTGTTTCAGGTCATGATGGTGTTGCAGAACACCCCAGGCAACGCCGCACAGATGCCGGGCCTGAGCATGACCCCATACGGCACCGGGAGCGCCACGGCCAAGTTCGACCTGGCGTTCGAATGGGTCGAGCGCGACGGTGTGCTGAGCCTGCTGGTGGAATACAACACCGACCTGTTCGACCAGACCAGCATCGAGCGTCTGAGCGGGCATTATCGTCAGCTGCTGGAACAGGTGGCGCTGAACCCCAAGCAGCCTGTCGGCGCACTGACGCTGATCAGCGATGCCGAACGCGAACAGATACTGCATGCGTGGAACAGCCCGGCACCGCTGGCCCAGCCCGTCGATTGCGTGCATCGTCTGATCGAAGCTCAGGTCACGCGTCGGCAGGCCGAGTGTGCGGTCATCTTCGAAGGTCGATCGCTGAGCTACAGCCAGCTCAACAGTCAGGCGAACCGCCTGGCGCATCACTTGCTCACCCTCGGCGTCGGCCCGGATGTGCGCGTGGCGGTGTGTATCGAACGTTCGCTGGAACTGCCGGTGGCCGTGCTGGCGGTGCTCAAGGCCGGGGGCGCCTATGTGCCACTGGACCCGGATTATCCATCGGGTCGCCTGCGGCATATTCTCGATGACACGTCCCCGGTGGTGCTGCTGGCCCAAGGGCCGACGCGCAAGATCCTGCGCGAGGCCCTGCAAGGCGCGGACTGTGAAGTGCCGATCCTCGACGTGCAGGCCGATGCCGTGCTTTGGGCCGAGTGCCCGTCGGACAATCCGCAGCCGCAGCGTGTCGGTGTGAACGCCGACCATCTGGCGTATGTGCTGTACACCTCCGGCACCACCGGGCTGCCCAAGGGGGCGATGGTCACGCATCGCGGGCTGAGCAACCTGCTGCTGTGGTGTCAGCAATTCTGCGGCGAACACGGGAGCATGCTGCACAAGATTCCATTCGGTTTCGATGCCTCGGCCTGGGAGATTTTCTGGCCGCTGCTCACCGGGGGCAGGCTGGTCATCGCCCGTCCCGGCGGGCATTTCGAACCCGGCTACCTGGCGCAGGTGGTGCGCGAACAAAGCGTCACCGCGATGGTGTTCGTGCCGGCCATGTTGCAACTGTTTCTGGAGGTCGAAGAGGTCAGCGCCTGTCTCTCCCTGAAGGATGTGTTCAGTGGCGGTGGGGAGCTGTCGCCCGCAGTCGCCAGGCTGTTTCAGGAGCGTCTGCCGCATGCCCGCCTGCACAACGTCTATGGTCCGACCGAAACCACAGTGATCAGCAGTGTCTGGACGCTGGAGCCTGGTGCTGACGTTCCGCCACGCCAATTGCCCATCGGCCGACCCATTGCCAACACCCGTTTTTACGTGCTCGACGAGCGTGATGCGCCGGTGCCGGCCGGGGTCACCGGTCAGTTGCACATTGGTGGTGTCGGCGTTGCACGGGGTTATCTGGGGCAGGACGAGCTCACCGCCGAACGGTTTATCGACAACCCCTTCGTTGCCGGTGACCGGCTGTACCGCAGCGGCGATCTGGCGCGTTATCGGCCGGACGGTCAGTTGGAGTTTCTCGGTCGCAACGACTTTCAGGTCAAGCTGCGCGGCATTCGCCTGGAACTGAGTGAAATCGAAGCGCGTCTGGACCTGTTCCCCGGTATTCGTACCAGTGTGGCATTGATCGTCGGTGATACGGCGCAGAACCAGCGCCTTGTGGCGTGCTGCGTTACCGACAGCACGGTGGACGAATCCGCACTGCGTGCGCACCTGTCAACGACTCTGTCCAGCGCCGTCATGCCCAGCGCGTTTCTGTGGCTGGACGCCTTACCGTTGACGGTCAATGGCAAAGTCGACCGTGCCGCCCTTGCGGCACTGGCCGATCAGGATCTGGCCGACCGGCAGGTCAATCTCGGCAGCCCCCGTGACCATATCGAGCTGACCCTGTATCAGATCTGGAAAGACCTGCTGCTAGTGCCGCAGATCGGCATTCGCGACAACTTCTTCAACGTCGGCGGGACATCGATTGCGGCGATCAAGATGGCCTACGAAATTGGCCGGGCGTTCAGCGTCGAGGTGCCTGTGCGCGTGATCCTCGGCCACCCGACCATCGAGGCGTTGGGCGGCTGGCTGCGTAGCGGGGCCAGCCTGGCCGCGGCACAGGACAACCTGATCGAATTCCGGCGCGGTGCCGGGCAACGCAACGTGGTGTGCATTCACCCGGCGGGGGGCACAGCGTTCTGCTATCTGTCGCTGGCCAAGGAACTGCCGGAAAGCATCGGTGTGTACGGTGTGCAATCGCCAGGGTTGAACCCCGGAGAGAGCACCGAGCCGAGCGTCGAAGCGATGGCCGACGCCTATTTGCGGCGGATCGCGGCGTTGACCTCACAACCGCTGGTGCTCACCGGGCTGTCGTTCGGTGGCCTGGTGGCGTACGAAATGGCCCGCCGCCTGACGGCTGCCGGCCATCGTCAGGTGACGGTGGTGCTGCTCGACACCCAAGGCTCGGATGATCCGGGGTTTCGGCAACAGATCGGGACCGTGGACATGGCGGAGTTTCGCGACAAGCTGGTGCGCTTCAACGGCATGTACCCCGGCATCGAAGACGCGCAGGTCGAGCGATATTTCCACCTCTACAACCACAACCGCCTGGCCATGGCCGCATACGAGTGCGCGCCGCAAGCCGGGCGCATCGTGCTGATTCAGGCTCGCGAAGGCTTTACCCGCCCGCAGTTGCATGAGCTGCGCAGCTTCTGGCGTCGTCGCGCGGGCAATGGTTACAAGGCCCGGCTGGTACATGGCGGGCACTGGGGCATGCTGGAAAGCGCTGAGGTGCATCGGGTCTCGCAGACGCTCAGGCAAGAGCTGCAACGTTTCGACACGCAGGAGGCGCAATGATGAACCGGCACGCGGAAAATAACGCCCGCAACCCCCAGACCCTGCTGTCGCGTTTCGCCGAGCAGGTACGCCGTGATCCGCAGGCGCTGGCCGTGATCGACCGACAGGTACGGCTGACCTACGCGCAACTGGCCAGCGCCAGTGAACGAATCGCCAAAGGGCTGCTGGCACAAGGCACCGGCCCTGCGGATCCGATTGCCCTGTGCATGCCGCGCTGCTGGCAATGGGTCGCCACGATACTGGCCGTGCTGAAAGTCGGGGCTGTGGTGGTGCCGCTGGATCGGGCCAGTCCGGCCCGGCGTCGACAGCTGATGCTCGACGACGGAGGTTGCGTCGGGCTGGTGACCCTCGGCGAAGACGCGGACAGCCTGGCAGCGCCACAACGTGGCTGGTACGTCAGCGTCGAAGCCCTGCTGGAATTCCCTGATCAACCGGCACTGCCGCTGCCCGAGGACTTCGCCGCGTCGAGCTTCCTGTTCTACACCTCGGGCACCACCGGTACCCCGAAGGCCGTGGACGTAGGGGAGCGCGGCCTGTTGCGTCTGGCCCGGACCGACAGTTGCCTCGACACTCGCGCAGGCGAGCGCGTGGCCTGCCTGTCCAACCCGGCGTTCGACGCCTGTAATTTCGAACTGTGGGCGCCGCTGCTCAACGGCGGTTGCTGCGTCATCATTGCCGACGCAGACCTGCAGGACGCACAGCAACTGGCCAGAGTGCTGGAAACGCAGCAGGTCGATAGCCTGTTCATGACCGTTTCGCTGTTCAACACCTTGAGCGCAGATAACCCCGCCTGTTTCGCCAGCCTGCGCCAAGTGCTGATCGGCGGTGAGCAGGTCAGCGCCGCGGCGGTGCGTGCCTGGTATCAGGCCAATCCCGACAGCCGTTGCCGGATTTTCAACGCCTACGGACCCACCGAATGCACCACCTTCGCCGTGTGCTATCCGATCCCCCGCGACTTTGCCGGGGACGCGGTGCCGATCGGTCGGCCATTGCCTGACACCGGCGTGCAGGTGCTTGATGCGCAACAACGCCCGGTTGCCAGTGGCGAGGCGGGTGAGCTTTACCTGAGCGGCAGCGGGGTCGCACGCGGTTACCGCAACCGTCCGACCGAGACTCAACAGCGTTTCCTGCGCCTGCCGACAATCGATGCCGGGGACGTGCTGCATTACCGAACCGGCGATCAGGTGCGGGTCAATGCCGACGGGCTGATCGAGTACCTGGGGCGGATTGATCGTCAGGTGAAGGTCCGCGGTTTTCGCATCGAGCCGGGCGAGGTCGAGCAGCGTATTCTGGAGCACCCGCAGGTGGCGCAGGTGCACGTCTGTACGCGCCGGCAGGCGGCTGAAGACCACCAGTTGCTGGCCTTCATCGTGCCGCGCGAGGCGCTGGACTATCGCGATTTCGACCAGCACCTGCGTGACAACCTGGCGGTATGGATGCGCCCGCATCAGCTGTTTGTGCTGCAGCGCCTGCCGTTGACCGCCAATGGCAAGATCGATCAGTGTGCGCTGCTGGAGCAGCCCTTGAAGCCGTGGCGACCGCAGGCGGGTTCGCGGGCAGACGAGCAACACTCGCCCACGCTTGACTGGCTGCTGACTCAGGCCCGCAGGTTGTTGGCGCAACCTGAGCTGAACGGCGAGGATGACTGGCTGGGCAGCGGCGGCGACTCGCTCAAGGCCATGCGTCTGCGTTCGGCAATCCGCACCCACTGGCGGCGGGAAATCACCTTGGGTGCGGTGCTGAGCGAATCGTTTTCGGCACTGGCCAAGCGCCTTGGTGATGAGCAGGGGGCGGCGTCTGCCTATCCGCCCGCGCCGCCCGTCAACCATTCAGGGCGTGCGCCGGCGACTGCCGAGCAGAGTCGCCTGTGGCTGATGCAGCAGCGCACTCCGCAGGCGACCGCCTACAACGTGCCAATCATCCTGCACCTGGCGGCGGATGTTCAACTCCCCGCACTGGCCGACGCCGTGCAGCGCCTGCTGACTCGGCACAGCGGGCTGCGCACGGCGTTCGTCTCCGCTGCCGACGGGCTGCATCAAGAGGTTCACCAACGGGACGCGGTGTGCCAGACCTTTGCTAAAGGGGCGTTCAGTGAACAGACCTGGCGCAGCTTTGCAGCCCTGGTCTTCGACACACCTTTCGATCTGGCGACGTCGGCGCTGTGCAAGGCCTGGCTGTTGCCGTTTGCCGATGGCAGCTGCCGCTTGCTGCTGAACCTGCATCACGTGGCCATTGATGGCTGGTCGATGAACCTGTTGTTCGATGACCTGGTGCAGCTGTACGACGATGCGCTGCAGGGGCTGCCGAGTGCCGAGCCTTCGCCGGGTCTGGGCACGCTGGAGTTTGCCCTGTGGCAACGGCAATGGCGTGTCGACCCGCGTTACCGCGATCAGCGTCGCGCCCTGGCCGGGTTGCACCGTCAGCACCCGGCGTCTTCGCCCGCGCTGCTGCCGGTTCGCGAGCCTGGCCCGCAGGCACTGCTTTATCGTCAGCCGCTGGGAGCCACGCGCAGCGCTGCACTGGATCGTTTTTGCAGCCGACAGCGCGTCACTCGTTATGAGGTGCTGTTCAGCGTTTATGCCTGGAGCATTTACGCCCTGACCGGCTGTGAACGGCCACGCATCGCCAGCCCGGTATCCAACCGTCCGCTGAGCGAATTCGAAGACGCAATCGGTATGTTCGCCAATACCGTGCTGATCCCCACGGCGTTCGACGGCGACAAGGCGCTCGACCAGCAACTGCATCAGCAGACCGCCACGGTGCGTGAGGTGCTGGCCTTGCAGGACGTCGCGCTGGCGGACCTGGTGGAAGACCTGCGGCTGTCGTCGAGCAGTGCACTGTTCGATTTCATGTTCGTGCTGGAAAACACCGACTACGCCAGGCTGGCCCATACCGGCCTGCGGGCCACGCTGGAATTCAACGAGACGGTGCAGGCCAAATGTCCGCTGACCTTGCTGGTGGTCGATGCCGGGTTACAGCTGGAATGCTGGTGGGAGTACCAGTGCAGTTATTTCGATGCGGGCCAAATGGTCGCCGTCAATCAGCTCTTGCAGCAGGGGCTTGATCTGCTGTTGGAGAAACCGTCGGCGACCCTTGATGCGCTGCTCACGCCTTACCGCTTCAACCTGCCGCCCGCCAGTCAGGGCGACAGCGCTGAGCCACCGTTCAACACCGTGGCCGACTGGTTCGCCTACCAGGTGAGTTGCACACCGGATGCTCCGGCACTGGTCGACAATCAGCAGTGCATCAGCTACGCCGAACTGGATGCACTGGCCGATACGCTGGCGGCCACCCTGATCGAGCAGTGCCCGCTGCCGGAGGATAACGATGCGCCGCTGCAAGTGGTCCTGTACCTCCAAGCGTCGGTCGAGCACATCGTGGCCTTACTGGCGCTGGCCAGGCTCAACCTGACGGCGGTACCCGTCGATCCTGGCTATCCGCTGGCGGTGCAGCGTCAGGTCATGCAGCAGGCACAACCCGGCTGCGTGCTGTACAGCGCGACCACTGAGGTGGCACTGGAACAGTTGAACGCAGACCGACGGGTCTGTCATCGGGTCGACCTGAGCGCTGCGGCACGGCCGTTCGAGCGTCGCCGTCATGCGGGTCAACGACCGTTGTACACGCTGTTCACGTCCGGTTCGACGGGGACACCAAAAGGGGTTCAGGTGCCGGACCGAACCCTTTGCAATCTGTTGCACTGGCAGCGCAACGAGGGGCAGTTACCCGCGAAGTCAGTGACCCTGCAATTCTCCATGCTGTCGTTTGATGTGTCGTTTCAGGAGATTTTCAGCACCCTCTGCGGCGGGGGGTGTTACCACCTGATCAACCCGCGTTGGCGGCAGGATGCCCAGGCATTGCTGAGCTATCTGGTGCAGACGCGTATCGAGCGGCTGTTCCTGCCCTGCGTGGCCTTGCAGCATCTGGCGCAGACCGCTGTCAGCCAGGGCGTGTATCCGCAGGCGTTGCGCGAAGTGATCACGGCGGGCGAGCAACTGCTGTGCACCGAGGCTTTGCGCAACTGGTTCGGCGGCATGCCGCAGGCACGGCTGTTCAATCATTACGGCCCGACCGAAACCCACGTGGTCAGCGCCTGGCGTTTGCCTGCGGCGGTTCAGGACTGGTCGCTGCGCGCGCCGATCGGGCGGGCAGTGAGTAATGCACGCCTGCTGCTGGTGGACGAATACGACCGGCCGGTGCCGCGTGGCAGCCAGGGCTATCTGCTGGTGGCAGGGCCGATGATTTCGCGCTGCTACCTCGCTGACCCGGCGCTGAATGCCGCGCGCTTTGTCGAGTTGCCGCAGCCAGAGGGCATGACCCTGTTCTATCGCACCGGCGACCTTGCGCGTGCTGATGCAAACGCCTGTCTGCACTACCTGGGCCGGGACGATCAGCAGATCAAAATCAGTGGTCAGCGTATAGAACTGGGGCAGATCGAGGCCGCGCTGTTGCAGGTCGCTCAGGTGAGCAACGCGGTGGTAGCCATGCAGGCTGAGCCGCCCCGTCTGGTGGCCTGGTTGCGCAGCGAAGGCACGCTGCCCGATGCACTGCAGCTTGATCGACAGATCAGCCTGCACCTGCCGGCGCATGTGCGTATCGACGAGTACCGGCGGGTCGACGCTTGGCCGCGCACGCCGAGCGGCAAGATCGATCGCAGGGCACTGGGGGATCTCGGCGAGGTATTGCAACGGCAACGCACCGGGCTGCCTGCGGCACCGTTGAGCGCACTTGAACAACAACTGAGCGAGTTGTTCGTGGCGGTCATCGGTCGCGACATCGAGCCTGATCAGACTTTCTTCGAAGCCGGCGCCACCAGCCTCGGCCTGATGCGCCTGCATGCCCGTTACAACGAGGTGCTGCCGCAGCCAGTAGCAATGGCCGCGTTGTTCGAGCATGTCAGCGTGCGCCGCCTGGCACAGCATCTATCCATACCGGCAGGGCAACTGTCCGGTGCAGGGAAGGGCAGTGAGCGGGGTGCTAAGGCTGGCGAACAACCCATGGCGATCATCGGCATGTCGGTGAATGTGGCCGGGGCGAGCAACCTTGCCGAGTTCTGGGCGATGGTTCAAGGAAATGGCTTGGGCATCGAGCGGTTCGACGCTGCCGAGGGGCTGGTCGGTGCGCGCAGTCAACTGACCGGCCTGTTGGATTTCGATCCCGACTATTTCGGCATCAGTCTGCAGGAAGCGCGGCTGATGGACCCGCAACAGCGGCACCTGCTGATGGGCTGCGTGCAGGCGCTGCAACATGCCGGGCTGACACCCAAAGCCGACGGGCCGCGCATCGGTCTGATCGCCAGTTGCGGCGAAACCACGTATTTCCAGCAAATGCTGCGCGAAACTGCCGAGGGCGATCTGCCCGACGGTTTTCAGATGGCGCTGCACCACGACAAGGACTTTCTGGCCACCAAGGCGGCTTACCACCTCGACCTCGGCGGGCCGGCACTCAGCGTTCAGGCGGCGTGCGGCAGTTCGCTGATTGCCGTGCACCTGGCGGCGGCGATGCTGCGTCAGGGCGACAGTGACGTGATGCTGGCCGCCGGGGTGCTGATCGACCCGACCCTGACCGATGGCTATCGTTATCGCCCGCAGCACATTTTTTCCCGCGACGGTTTGTGCCGTCCGTTCAGTGACGACGCCAGCGGCACCATTGGTGCCAGCGGTTACGGGGTGGTGGTACTCAAACCGCTGGACCGTGCTCAGGCCGACGGCGACCGGATCTACGCGCTGGTCGAAGCCTCTGCGCTGAACAACGATGGCCGCGCCAAGATGAGTTACACCGCGCCGTCTGTGGCGGGGCAGAGCGCAGTGATCAGCGAGGCGCTGCGCAAGGCCGGGATCAATGGCGCCGACATGGGCTACATCGAGGCTCACGGCACCGGCACGCTGTTGGGCGACCCTATTGAAGTGGCGGCATTGACCAAAGCGTTCGGCGCGGCACCAGCCGCCGGTTGCGCGCTGGCCTCAGTGAAAAGTCAGGTGGGTCATCTGGGCGCGGCTGCCGGCGTGGTCGGGCTGATTCGCGCGACGCTTGCCGTGTTTCACGGGGTGATCCCACCCAACCTGGGGTTTACCCGGATCAATCCGCAAATCGATCTGCAGCACTCGCCGTTCTACATACCCACCACCTCCGGGCCCTGGCCCGAGGGGCGTCGGCGTCTGGCCGGGGTCAGCAGTTTCGGCATCGGTGGCACCAACGCGCATGTAATTGTCGGCGCCGCGCCGCAGCAGACAGCGCGCGTCGAGGATAGCCCGGCGTGCCTGCTGCTGTCGGCGCACAGCCGCACTGCCCTGGAGCGGGACATGCTGGCGATTGAAGCCTGGCTCAACGCCTTTCCCGAGCAGCAGGCTGCGCTGCTGCATTACCTGCAACACGGTCGACGCGCGTTGCCCTGGCGCTTTGCGATGATCTGCGAGCCCGGTCAGACGCCGCGCCTGCAAGCCTCGTCGATCAAGCAGGTGACGCTTTCGGACGTGCGAGTGAACGCCTGCGAGCATTCGCCCCAGGCCCTGCTGGATGCCTGGTATGCGGGGGCCAGCATCGAAGGGTCGACCGGTTCGACGCCGCCCCCCTGGGACTTGCCTCCGTCGGCATTCGATCTGCATACCTTCCGCTTCAAACCCGCCGCACGTGCCGAACTGCAGCCGTCGTCAGCCGTGGAGCGCCAGCTGCTGGCGGACTGGTTTTATCAGCGTCAGTGGCAGCGGGTAAACCGTCTGCGTACACAACCGACTGGTGAGGGTCGTGACGTGCTGGTGGTGTGTAGCCATGAGCGTCTGGATGCCACCACGCTTGGCAGTCTGCAGGGTGTCTATCGGCACGTCATCGAGGTGCAGGCCGGCAATGGCTACCAGCAGCTTGGCCCGAATCGTTATGAACTCGACCCGCTGGACCCAGTGGCGTTTGGCCGATTGATCGCTACGCTCGATCAGAATAGGCAGACGGCAAGCGAACTGGACTGGCTGCATGCCTTGCCGCTGTCGGTGGGCGGAGCGGTTGACGAGCAAAGCCTGGCGGCCGCGCAATGGGCTTGTCTGGATACGCTCAGCGCGTTGTTGCAGGCCTGGGGGCAGAACGCACAGAAGAGCGTTCTGCGGCTCTGGCTGTTGTCCTGGCAAGCGTGCCCGGTGAACGGCCAGGTCATGCGCCCTGAACTGGCGGCGCTGGCCGGCATCACCGAAGTGGCGCCGCAGGAGTACCCGATACGCTGTCATTGGCTGGACCTGCCCACGGCGCTGTTGAGCGTTCAGGCTCGGCACCTTGCGGCGCTGCTGGCCGAACCGGCGTCGCTGCCGCGGCGCATGGCCATTCGTGATGGTTATCTGTGGCAGCCTCAGCTGTTGGCCAGTCCGCTGGCGAATCCGATGGCTGATTCGAATCTGCTGCTGGCGAACGGCACGTTTCTGGTGCTCGGCGGTACAGGCGGTATCGGGCGTACCTTGTGTGAACACCTGCTGCAATCCAGTCAGCGGCGGGTCGTGCTGCTGTCGCGAGGTGGCGAGTGTCCGAAAGAACTGCACGCCTATGCTTCGCGCATCGATAGCATCGCTGCGGATATCGCCGACCTGGCGCGCTGGCCCACGGTGCTTGAACACTTACGTGAGCGTTATGGGCACTTTGACGGCGTGATTCACGCCGCCGGCACCGGAGCGGGCAGTCTGATCCGTCAGCGCGATGCTCAGGTGCTGTCTGAGGCAATGGCCAGCAAGACGCGTGGCATGCTGGCGGTCGAAGCGTTGATCGAGCAGATGACTCCGGGGTTCGTCCTGTATTGCTCTTCGATGTCGGCACTGTTCGGTGGCGCCGGGCACCTGGACTACGCCGCCGCCAGTGCCGTGCTTGACGGTTTTACCCACTACCGCCCGCATGCCGAAAAGGGCTGTGTGCGTCTGGGCATCAACTGGGACATCTGGCGCGATGTCGGCATGGCCGCTGCCAGTGGCGTCGGGGATGATGCGCACCAACGGCACCTGGCGGTCGGCATGTCGGCGCAGGAGGGTTGCCGGGTATTCGATGCAGCCATGACGGCTCAACTGCCGCAGTTGCTGATCTCGACCACCGATCCAGCGACGGCGCGACAGTTTTACCCGGTTCGCCACAGCGCGGGCTCGACGCTGGCCGATACTGCGCCAGCGCTGACGGCAGACACTGAAGCGCCGGACCGTCTGCCCGAGCATCTGCATGACTGCCTGTGCAAATGGCTCGGTGTGAGTGCGCTGCAGCCGGATGCCTCGCTCTATGAGCTGGGCGCCGATTCCCTGACCCTGCTGGACCTGATCGACGAACTGCAGGCCGCGACCGGCGTGGTCTTCCAGTTGTCGCAGTTCAGCCACAAGGTCAGCCTGGCCGAGGTGTTGACGTTGGTGCAGGCGTCAGGGGCCGTAACGGCTGCGGACGAAAACCAGTGGGCCGATGCGGTGCGGATCGATCAGTGGCATGCGGGCGCGGGCCGCGAGCGCCTGTATCTGATTCACCCTGTGGGTGGCGACGTGCAGGCGTACCGCGAGCTGGCCTCGGCGCTGCACCCTGATCTGGGCGTGTGGGTTATCGCCGATCCGGCCTTGCGCCTGCCCGAACTGCCGAACATCAGCGTGGATGAGCGCGCGCAGCTGTATCTCAAAGCGTTGCAGGCCCATCACCCCGACGGCACGGCATGGCGGCTGGCCGGCTGGTCGTTCGGCGCGTGGGTGACGCAAGCGATGTGCAGCCTGCTGACGGAGGATTGCGAGCAGCCATTGTTGTACCTGATCGATCCCCCCGCGCCGGATGCGGGTAACGAGCTGGCGCAGATTGGCGAAGCGCAGATTCAGCAAGTTTTCCAGCGCGAGTTTTCTGCACGGCGCGGCGTCAACACGGCCACCAGCACGGCCAGCGAAGATGCATCGAGTTACCTGCAAAGCCTGATTGTCTGCTGCCAGAACAATATGGCGAGCATGGCCGGCCATCAGCCCGAAGCGCTGTTGCGCACTCCAGTGCGGCTGTTCATCGCCACGCAGCCCAATCCTTATGGCATGGGCAGCGCCTGGCAGATCGCCGATCTACAGCGGGCCTGGCAAGGACTGTTGCCGCACATGTCGAGCTGGGAAGCACTGGACACCGATCACTACGGTATTGTCGCAGCGCCCTGGGCGCAGGTGATTGCCGAGATGATCAATGCCGACCTGTCGTCGATAAAGGGCTGAACGTTGACGACAGGATTTTCAGGCGGGGCTGAAGTACCCGCAGACGAACCACGGGCATGGTGACCGGCCATGCCAACAACTGAAGGTGAGGGATCATGGATCAAATGGCACTCAAGGCCATAGAAGGCATCGCAGGCGCCGTGCGTGCGCCGTATCAGAGCATCACGGTCAACCGCCTGACACCGATCATCGGTGCCGAGGTCGACGGTGTCGATCTGTCGCAACCACTCAGCGCGGAGCAGTTGACGGAAATCCGCCGGGCCTTTCTGGAAAATCACGTGCTGGTGTTTCGCGATCAGCACCTGACGGTCGAACAGCACAAGGCATTCGGCCGACTGTTCGGTCCTTTGCGCGCCTTGCCGGTGGACAGCATTGATGGCGATGACCCGGAACTGGTCGTGGTGCGCGCCAACGCCCAATCGCGTTTCGCTGCGGGCGAGCTATGGCACACCGACGGCACCGCTGATCTGGAGCCGTCGATGGGCTCGATGCTGTACGTCAAGGAGACACCCGCCATCGGCACCGGCGGCGACACGCTGTTTGCCAACATGCACCTGGCCATTGAAATGCTCTCGCCAGCGATGCAGCAGTTTCTCGGTGGGCTGACGGCCATTCACGATGGCGAGATTCCGTGGAAGGGCTATCAGCCGCCTGCCGGCCTGCCGAAAAGCGAACATCCGCTGGTGGTTCGCCACCCCGAAACCGGACGTCGCAGCCTGTTTGTCAATTCCGGGTTCACCTCGCATATCGTGCAACTCTCACCCGGCGAGAGCCACGCGGTGCTGACCATGCTGTTCGATCTGATCGCCCGCGAACCTTCTCTCAGTTGCCGCGTGCGCTGGGAGCCGAACACGCTGGTGTTCTGGGATAACCGTTGTACCCAGCACCACGCTGTGTGGGATTACTTCCCGCACTCGCGCTATGGCGAGCGAGTGACGATTCTCGGAGGGCGGCCCCAGGCCTGAAGGCGCTTGCGATTGACCGGCGAACGCCGGTCAGCTGCTTCATCAGCGCAGTGGCAGGTGGTATATCAGGTCGTCGAACCACTGATCGCCGATCTGATAGGCCTGCGGGACGCGGCGCTCGAAGCTGAAGCCGCATTTCTCCATCACCTTGCAGGAGGCGATATTGCCGTCGGTCACGGTCGATTCCAGTGAATCCAGGCCGATGGCGGCAGCGTAGTCGATGATTGCGCGACATGACTCGGTGCCGAAGCCCTTGCCTTGATGTTCCGGCAGCAACAGATAGCCCACTTCGGCATGACCCGGCGACAGGATACGAAAGCCGCTGACCCCCAGTTCGGCATGGCTCTGGGCGTCCATGACCACCAGGCACAGCCAGTGATCGGACGCCGGCGTCCACTCGGGCAGGCGATGATCGAAGCCTTTGCGGATCTGCGGCTCTTCGATTTTTCCGAATACGTACTGCATGGTCTCGGGCTCGGAGTGCAGCCTGAAAAACAACGGCCAGTCACTGGCGAGCAGGGTCCGCAGATAAAGCCGTTCGGTGTGTAGTTCCAGCATCCGTTGCTCCCGGGGCAATCAAAAAAGGCACCGGGTTTTGTACCCGGCCTGCGGCCAATGATCAATAATGCACGCGTATTTCATCGCCGTTGCTCACGGTAATCGTGACGCAACCAGGCAGGATCACATCCTTCGGCAGGTCAGGGACGAGTCAATGGCATTTCGCGTATTGGTCATCGGTGGCTACGGCAACTTCGGCAGCCTTATCTGTAATCATCTGGTGATGATGCCGGACATCGAACTGGTCATTTCCGGTCGTGACCCGCGCAAGCTTGCGGAAAAGGTCGCCGCACTGCAAACGCTGGGTGGCAGGTTCTGCGAGAGCTGGTGCGTGGACATCATGCAGGATGGCGCGGGCAGTGAGCTGGGTGAATTGGGCATCGATCTGCTTATCCACACCGCGGGGCCTTTTCAGGGCCAGTCGTATGCCGTGGCCCGGCATTGCATTGAGGCGGGTGTGAATTATTGCGACCTGGCGGATTGCCGGGCGTTTGTCGCCGGCATCGCCACCCTCGATGCCAGAGCGCGCGAGGCAGGTGTCAGCGTGCTGAGCGGGTGCAGCTCGGTGCCGACGCTTTCGGCGGCGATCATCGATCAGCATCGCCAGCGTTTTCTGCGCATCGATTCGATAGAGCATGGCATCTCCTCGGCAGCGAAAATGCCCGGTCTGTCGACCGTGCGCGGCGTGCTGGCCAATGCCGGGCGGCCGATCAGGCAACTGCGCAACGGCAAGGTCCACGACGTTTACGGCTGGATGGACCTGAGCCTGCGCCGGATGCCCGGCATGGGCACGCGGCTGGTGGCCAATGTCGACGTCCCGGACCTGGATGTATTTGCTGCACGCTACTCCGCGCAGAATCTGAGCTTCAAGGCCGGTTCCGCCCTCAAGGCCGGCGGCATCGCGACCTGGCTGCTGGCGCTGGCGATTCGCTGCGGGCTGCTGCGCGATCCTGCGCCGTGGGCCGAGCGCCTGTACCGTTGGGGCGTGCGCTTTGAACAGTGGAGTGATCGAAAGAGCGCGATGTACCTCGATGTCGATGGCGTCGACCTCGACGGCCAGCCGTTGCACATGCGTGCGCAACTGACTGCACTGAACGACAAGGGGCCGGAGATTCCCGGCAGTGCCGCCGTCGCGCTGAGCAGCAAAATGGCCGGTGGCTATCGTCCACAGGCGGGCGCTCGGGCCTGTGTCGGAGAAATCACCGTGGACGAGTACCTGGCGGCGATTGATGAGCCGGAAAATATCCGGCTGGATGTTCATTTCAATAACCACAACGCCTGACGCTGCAGCAGATGTCCGATGGCTCTGTACAGGCGGCTTATGTGGCTTTTTGATTGCACTTTTTTGCTGTTTTCTACAGCACCAATCATCGGAAAATTCTGCTCAGGCAACTTAAATAAATCTTAATCATCGATCCCTGACCCCGTAACTCATGGGGTGCGAGGTCCTCTCTCTCGACCGGTCCGTTATTCCAGACACATTAACTATCAAGTTAAATCTTTCAGCGCCGACTCACGGGTATTCCGCAAAAATTAAAGGCACACACGTAATGAGCGCAAAATGGTTGGACAATTTGAACGTCAGCAAGAAGCTCGGGCTGGGCTTTGCCGCTATTTTGCTCGGAGTACTGACCGTTACCGTCATCGGTTACTCCAGTACCAACCTGCTGATCGAGCGCATGGGCAAAAGCAGCAAGGTCGCCGAGATCAAGGCTGACGTTCTGAATGCCCGGATCGCTGCGCAAGCCTATGCGACCGGTCCTACCGCCGCAGGTGTGCAGAATTACGCCAGCGCCCTGGATACCTTGAGCCGCAGTGTCGATCAAGGCCTGCAGGTGTTCGTGATCTCGAGCAACCTGGCCAAGCTGCGCGAGATCAAGGAGCAGGTGGGCGGTCTGAAGCAGACGTTCGACCAGCTGGTCGGCATCAATCAGAAAGTCGACGAGGCGTTGAAACCGATCATCAAGGTGTCCGATGACGTCAGCGCGACCTTCGAGAATCTGCTGAACAAGACCATTGACGACACCTTGCGCTCGCCGAATGAAACCGGCATCAGGCAGGTCAAGATCGCTGGCGACCTGCGTAACGGCATGACCAACTTCCGCCTGGTGTTTCGCCGCTACCTGAGCGTTCCGAATGCCGACAACCGTCAGGCCACCTATAAGGCCGCCGACGCCCTGATCGCGCAAGTGGACGCCGCCCGCAGCCAGTTGCCTGTCGAGGCAAATGCCGCCGTGGATGCCGCGCTGGTGGCGTTGAAACAGTACAAGGTGCTGATGACGTCGATTTCGGACATGCTTCAGCAGACCGAGCAGATCCGCAATGACCTGCAACAGCAATCCGTAGCGACCGCAGCCCGTGCCGATGATCTGGCGGCGCTGCAGGTCATCAGCGCCAAGAAGGAACAGGGAACCGCTGTGGTGCAATTGCTCAGCGTAGCGCTGGTCGTGCTGCTGGTCGGCATCTTTGCTGCGTTCCTGATCACGCGCCAGATTACCGTGCCGTTGAGCAGCACCGTGATTGCGGCGCGCCGGATCGCCGACGGCGATCTGACCCATGACACCAGCACCACCCGCCAGGACGAACTGGGCCTGTTGCAGAACACCATGCAGCACATGACTGTTTCGCTGCGCGGCTTGATCGGTGGGATCGGCAACGGTGTCACGCAGATCGCCACGGCGGCCGAACAGTTGTCTGCCGTCAGCGAGCAGACCAGCGCGGGCGTGACCCTGCAGAAAAACGAAGTCGACCAGGTCGCCACCGCCATGAACGAGATGGCCTCTACCGTACAGGAAGTGGCGCGCAACACCGAAGACGCTTCGCAAGCCGCCAAACAGGCCAGTGAACGCGCCGCTCATGGCAGCAGTGTGGTGCAGCATGCCACGCGCGAAATCGGTCAGTTGGCCGGTGAAGTGCAGCAACTGGGCCAAGCCATGCAGCGCCTGACCGAAGACAGCGGCAAGATCGGCAGCGTGATTGACGTGATCAAGGCAGTCGCCGAGCAGACCAACCTGCTGGCGCTCAACGCAGCCATCGAGGCTGCACGGGCAGGCGAGCAGGGTCGTGGTTTTGCCGTGGTGGCTGACGAAGTCCGCTCGCTGGCTCAGCGTACGCAGAATTCCACAACCGAAATCGAAGCGCTGATCCAGGCGTTGCAAAAAGGTACAGGCGCCGCCTCGGGCCTGATGGACGCCAGCCTGCAACGCACTGAAGGCACCGTGGTGCTGGCTCGTCAGGCCGAACAGGCGCTGGTGGAAATCAACCAGTCCATTGGCACCATCGAACAGATGAGTCAGCAGATTTCCGCCGCGGCTGAGCAACAGAGCGCTGTGACCGAAGAAATCAACCGCAGTGTACTCAGCGTGCGCGACATCGCCGATCAGTCGGCTTCAGCCACCGAGCAAAGCGCAGCATCGACCGTCGAGCTGGCCCGTCTGGGCAGCGATTTGCAGAGCATGGTCGCGCGTTTCAAGATTTAACCTGCGCTAGGCTCTGTACGAAAAGTCGGCGAGCGAAGGTCAGGCGAGGCAAAAACAGGCGAGGAACGGCCGGGGTCGCGTTCGACTCTACGTGTTGTAAATGAGCATTCCGATTGGACTCGCATCCGAGCCTGTTTTTAACGAAGCATCACCGAGCGCAGCCACTTTCGTACAGAGCCTAAGCAAAGTCGGCCTCCTGAGCCCATCAGGAGGCCGACTGCCGTTGTTCCGCTCGCACCACCATCCACACGCCGATACCTGACACCGCCATGCCTGACGCCATCTGCCAGGACAGCGGTTCGTCGAACATCGCCCAGGCCCAGAGCATCGTCACCGGTGGGCTGAGGTAGAGCACGCTGGCGACGCGGGTGGCTGTCGCGCGGCGCAGACACACCCAATACAGTCCGTAACCGCCCAGGGTTGCCAGCCCCACCGTCCATAGCACGCTCAGCGCAAAGCCGGTACTGGCTACAGGCGCCAGGCTGCCCTGTGTGCCCTGAATGATCGCGAAGGCGACGCTGGAGACGGCGCATTGCAGCCACAGATTGGGGAGCAGTGCCATAGGCTCTGCGGTGCCGGACTGTTTCTGCCACAGCGTCGCGATGGCCAGTGACAACATGCCCAGCAGCGGCAGGCCGTAGGCCCACAACGGTGCGTCACCCACCGCAAGCGCGCTGTAGGTCACCAGCACTACGCCGATCAGCCCGACAAACAGTCCCGCCCAGATTTGCCAGGCCAGCCGTTGTCCGAGCACTACTGCCGCCAGGAGTGCCATGCCCATCGGCAACAAATCGGCAAACAGCGCAGCGAGGCCGGCTGGCACGCCCAGCGCAATACCCTGCGTGACACCGGCGACGTAGCCGGTCATGGCCAGCAAACCGATACCCGCGTTTTTCAGCAGCGTGCCAGCCGGGATCGACCTCAGTTGCCTGGCAACAAAAGGCAGCAGGATCAGGGTAACCACCACACAGCGCCAGAACACCACCAGCAGCGGCGGCGCATGTTCCAGCGAAAAGCGTGCGCCGATGAAGCCTGAACTCCAGGTCAGAATAAGCGCGGCTTCAAGCAGAGGAAGGGGAATGGCCTGGTGCCAGGCAGGCCGCGAGACGTTAGGAGCAATCGACAGGTATGGGTTCATGGACACAGGTTACGAAACCGGCGTAGTCTAATAAATCAAAATTAAATGCATGAGTTGTTCAGGAATACTGAATCATGACGGCCATTCTCGACATCGAACTGGTGCGCACCTTCCATGCGGTGGCGCGGATAGGAAAGTTTTCAGCCGCCGCCGAGCAACTTCATAAAAGCCCGGCAGCAGTGAGTGTGCATGTCCAGCGCCTGGAGGCCGTGGCGGGCGGGCGCTTGCTCAACCGGGACAACCAGGCAGTGTCGCTGACGGCGCTGGGCAAGCGCCTGCTGTTGTCGACGACAGAGCTGCTATCCACGCATGACCGGGTGCTGGCGGATCTGCAAGGCACTCATCTGGCCGGACGCATCACGCTGGGTGTTCCGGATGAATACGCCGTGCATGTCATTCGCGACATCCTGCCGGTTTTCGCGGCCGCGTGGCCCAATGTCGTGCTGGAATTGAAATCCGCACCCAGCTACGCCCTGCGCGAGCAGGTTGCGCGTGGCAAGTTGCAGACAGCAGTGATCGCGCAACCCAAAGGGCAGCTGAGTGCTGATACGCAGTTTCTGGTATCGACCAAACCGGTCTGGGTCGGGCCGGCCAGCGTTGCACTGGCATCCGCTGACCCGGTGCCGCTGGCGATTCACGCAGCCCAATGTCCCTATCGTGAAGCCATGCTGGCGTCACTCAAAGACAACGGCCGCAAAGTCCGCGTAGTTCTCGAAAGCCCGTCCAATCAGGCGATCAAAGCCTGCGTGGAAGCGGGCCTTGCGATCAGCCTCATCGATCGGAGCGGGGTCACGGACGCCATGCAGATTCTCGATGACCTGCCTGAAATAGCCGAGCACGAAATCGTCTTCCTGCGCTCGCCGTCGTCACAGAACGACGAGGCGGTGAGCCTGCTGGCGCAGGCCCTGCAGAAGTATTTTCGGGTTTGATAGCGAAGCTGTGTGCAGTAAACGTCTTTGCGGTTTACCACACGGGTGGCGACTGTCTTCTGGTGTGGAAAATCCGTAGAACCTGTAGTCGGCCGCTACGGATGCGATATGGAATCAGGTAAGGCAGGTCTGGCAGAGGCCATTCTCTGGTTCCGGCAATCCGTCCTTCCCGGCCCATGGCGGGAAAGCTCGCGAGCTGCGTTACGCTTGATTGAATGGCTTTCACGAAAGCAGCGGCAGCAGCTGGATTGTCCAGTGCGATATACGCAGCCTCCTCATCCAGATTCTTTAGTGCTGTTTTGAGCCACTCAACCTGCATTGCCTGACCATTTGTCCATGACAGCTTTTACGTCTTCTTGGCTTGCGAACTCGCCGGCGTCGGCTTCTTCGATGGCACGCTGAATTTCGGCAATCTGCCAAGCCTCGCGTGTCAGGTATTCGCGGAGCGCGTCGAGGGCCAAAAATGACTTGCTGCGCCCGGTCGCCTTTGCAAGGTGTGCAAGGGTATCTGCCATTTCGTCCGGCAGACGTAGAGACATTGTGGACATATGCACCTCACACGTAGTTATTTGTATTACATGAGGGTGCAGTGTAATACATGTGAATACGCCTGTAGATGCCGTTTCCATTTCTGGTTTGTCGGTTTTTTATCGGGTGCAAAATGGCCCGCGAATTCGCGGGCCATTCAAGCAGCTTTCGGGGTGGCTCAACCGTCCTTAAACAGAAAACTGTAGGCATTCAGCGCTGGCACACCGCCGAGGTGGGCGTAGAGCACTTTCGAGCCTTCGGGGAATTCGCCGTTGCGCACCATGTCGATCATGCCGTGCATGGATTTGCCTTCGTAGACCGGGTCGGTCAACACGCCTTCCAGGCGGGCGCAGAGGCGGATGGCTTCAAGGGTGCCATCGTTCGGCAGGCCGTATTCCGGGTAGGCGTAGCGGGTGTCGAGCACCACGTCTTCGGTGCTGATTTCGCGGCCCAGCTCCACCAGTTTTGCGGTGTTCTGAGCGATACGCAGGACCTGCGCGCGGGTCTTTTCCGGCTTGGCCGACGCGTCGATACCGATCACACGCTGTGCCCGGCCATCGGCTGCGAAGCCCACCAGCATGCCTGCGTGAGTGCTGCCGGTTACCGAGCAGACCACGATGTAGTCGAACTTGAAGCCCAGCTCTTCTTCCTGCTGGCGCACTTCATCGGCAAAACGCACGAACCCCAGGCCGCCATAAGGGTGTTCCGAGCAGCCCGCTGGAATCGGGAACGGTTTGCCGCCGCCTTCCTCGACGTCGGCCATGGCCTTTTCCCAGCTCGGGCGAATGCCGATATCGAAGCCTGCCGAATCCAGACGCACATCAGCGCCCATGATGCGCGACATCTCGATATTGCCGACCCGGTCGTACAACGCGTCCGAATAGTTGACCCAATTCTCCTGAACCAGCACGCACTTCATGCCCAGATGCGCCGCTACGGCTGCCACCTGACGGGTCTGGTTGGACTGGATGCCACCGATCGATACCAGTGTGTCGTAGCCACCGTCGATAGCTTCCGGCACCAGGTATTCCAGTTTGCGGGTCTTGTTGCCGCCGAAGGCCAGACCGCTGTTGCAATCCTCGCGCTTGGCATACAACTCGACCTTGCCGCCCAGATGCTCACTCAGGCGTTTCAGTGGGGTAATGGGCGAGGGGCCGAAGGTCAGAGGGTAGCGCTTGAACTTGCTCAGGTTCATATCGGGTCTCCGTTGATAAGTTATTCCGGACATTGAAGGTGGGTCTCGATATGTTTATCGAGCCGCCCGGCATGGCTCCCATCATAGGAAAACCACGAATAATCGTGGTTGCAAAGAATTGTCTATCTACAAAATAAGCGTTAGCCTGAATGCAACCAAACAGACTTTTATTGTGTGAATTTCATTATGAAAGCAATAAATGAACGCACTAAAAAGTCCGGTGCTGACGTAACGCCGCTGCTGGACAGGATTGACCGCGCCATCCTCAAGACCTTGCAACGTGACGCGTCCATTTCCAATGTGGCACTTGCCGAGAAGGTCAAACTGAGTCCGCCTGCGTGCCTGCGTCGCGTCGAGCGGCTGAAAGAGGCGGGCGTGATCAAGGGCGTGGTGGCGTTGCTCAATGGCGATGTTCTGGACGCCGGCATGGTGGTGCTGATCGGTGTCGTGCTGGACCGCTCGACACCGGATTCATTCGCCCAATTCGAAGCCGCTGCACAGAAGGTTTCCGGCTGTATGGAGTTTCATGTCGTCACTGGCGAGTTCGACTACTTCATGTTGTTGCGCACCAGGGACAGTCAGAGCTTCAACCGTTTGCACGCCGAACAGTTACTGTACTTGCCCGGTGTCAGACAGATTCGTTCGTTCATGGGACTGCGTCAGGTCGTTTCCACCACACAGTTACCTCTCTGATGGGGTTTGGCGTGGCCTGTTTGCTGCATGCAGCGTCAAACGTTCACGCCTGACCAAGGTCAGAGTTGCTGACTGCCATACGATTGACTCTGGCGCATGATTCAATCAGTGACGTTTTCTTTTTTACTTGCTCAAGGATTTTCATTTTGGCTGCTGGAAGCTTGCTTACCCTGCTTGACGATATTGCGATGCTGCTCGATGACGTGGCGCTGGCCACGAAGAAAACGGCGGGTGTGCTGGGTGATGATCTGGCGCTCAATGCCCAGCAGGTCACCGGTGTTTCAGCGGATCGCGAATTGCCGGTTGTCTGGGCCGTGGCCAAGGGGTCGCTGCTCAACAAGGCCATTCTGGTTCCGGCAGCGTTGCTGATCAGTGCCTTCGCACCCTGGGCGATTCTGCCGTTGCTGATGATCGGCGGTGCGTTTCTGTGCTTCGAGGGCTTCGAGAAAATCGCCCATAAATGGCTGCATCCCGAAACCGGCGAAGAGCATGAGCAGCGCAAGCAGGCGTCGGCGGATGCGTCCGTGGACATGGTGGCGTTCGAAAAGGAACGCGTCAAAGGCGCGATCCGCACGGACTTCATTCTTTCGGCGGAAATCATCGTGCTCGCACTGGGTGTGGTCTCGGCCAGACCCTTCATGGATCAGGTCGGCGTACTGGTCATCGTCGCAGTGCTGATCACCGTGGGGGTCTACGGGCTGGTCGCCGGTATCGTCAAACTCGATGACCTGGGCCTGTATCTGAAGAAAAGCGCAGCTTCAGCTGCACAAAAGATCGGTGCAGGCCTGCTGTGGCTGGCACCGGTGTTGATGAAAGTGCTGTCGATCGTCGGTACTGCCGCCATGTTCATGGTCGGCGGCGGGATTCTGGTCCACGGCCTGCCGTTCGCTCATCATTGGGTCGAGGGTGTGACCGAAGCGGCAGCGGGTGCGGTAGGCGGCCTGTCGATGGTCGTTCCGACGCTGATCGATGCTGTTGCCGGGGTCATTGCCGGTGCCGTGCTGGTGCTGGTCGTGACGTTGATTGGCAAGGTCTGGAAAGCTGCGAAGGAGTGATTGAGGCGGTCATCCACACTTCTGATCTAAGGCCGTGGAAGCGAGCCGGGCGACGCTTCGCTTGCTCGCGAAGGGGTTGGTACAGCCAACCGAAGGGTGGCTGAAACACCGCCTTCGCGAGCAAGCGCGCTCCCACAGAATTCCGCAGTGAGCGTCATCACCGTCAAACAACGTGCTTAGAAGAACACCTTGACCAGCAAGCTCGCGGTGTTCTGATCGGTGTCGAAGGAACGGGTGTCCTTGATACCGTATTTGTTGGTCCAGTAGTCGTATTCGATACCCACGTACAGTTGCCGCTCCGGGTAATTCAGTGCCTTGCCCAGGTCGTACTTGATCTGCGGGTTGAAGTGCAGGTTGGAGTGGTAAGTGCCACGCGAGGTCTTGTCGTTGTCGACTACCCAGTCCATGAAACCGTCGATCAGCACATCCGATTTGCCCACCGGAATGGTGTAGGACCACACCGGAGTGATCTGCCACACGCCGTCGCCCGGGCGATTGCCTTCGGTCTGGCGCTGGTAGAAGTTAAGCTGGAAGTAGTCGAAACCCGGGATCTTCAAGTCGAACGCCGGACCGATCAGGTACGACTCGTTATCGCCCTCACCAAACTCGTAAGTTGCGGCAATCAGCACATCGCTGATCGGCCCGAACTCGAACTTCTGGCCGAAGATCTTGCCCAGCGAAAGCCGTGGCGAGAACTCGCCGTAATAGGTGTTATCGCCAGCGGTTGCGTCTTTCTTGCCGTTGTAGAAGATCTTGTCGACGAAGAAGAAGTTGTCGCCGTACTTCCAGCTGTCCGCGTGCTCAAAGGTGAAGGTCTGCTGATTTTCCGGGTTGACAGCAAAGTCTCGTCCATTGAGATAGGTCAGGCTATTACTCTGCCACTGGAAGATATCCCCTGCCATGGCGGGTGCAGCAGCCAGCAGACTGCTGGCCAGTAATGCACTGGAAATCGTACGGTTCATGCGGTGAGCCCCTTGATGTCGATCGTGATTTTGTCGGACTGGCGTTCTATGCGTGACGCCTTGTCGGTGGTTGCAATAATTTGTCTGTCTGGTCAGCTTTGTGTTGTTAGCAAGAGCTGCGCCAATCAGTGAAAAAAAGTTTAAGTAACCCTTCAAACCGATATCGAAGTGTCGATTTCAGGTTATTTTTTCAATGGGCTGCGTTCTGAGTGCCGTTCAGCCAGTGGGCCGCCCGGTCAGGTTCAGCTATCGGAAAAAAGAGGGGCGAGTTGGCAGCGGCGGCGGAGGATACTGACTCGCGTCGCCGTGCTCAAGTGCTTCAGAGCAGGGCGTCCGGAGCGAAAACAGGGCAATGCCTGTTGCTTCAGTTGATGTGCGCGCCCTGATCGATCCAGGCGCCTACCAGATCACGTTCCTGCTGGGTCATCTGGGTGATATTGCCCAGCGGCATGATCGGCGCGGTGATTGCCTGCGCCTTGATGCGCGGCGCCTGTTGCTGGATCTGTTCAGGCGTATCGAACATCACGCCGGCCGGGGCGACGCTGAATAGCTGGCTGGTAGGCGTGGCCGAGTGACAGACCGAGCAACGTTGCCGGATGACGTCGTGCACCTTGTTGAAGTCTGCACCTGCCACCTTGGCAGGCTCGGGCTGGGCAGGTGCTGCCTGGGCAGGTGCAGCAGCGGGTTGCACAGGCTGCTCATCAGCCCGATGCCCGCCGACCGCCGTACCGGGCAGTGGCTGATAGACAATTTTTGCCGGCGCTTGCGCAGGGCCGGTGACATACGCCAGGCACAGCATGCCCAGCGCCGCGACCGGCAGGGTCCAGGCAAATCGATGGCTGTCGTGGCGTGTATTGAAGTAATGGCGCACCAGCACGGCCAGCAGCGCGATGCCTGCGAGAATCAGCCAGTTGTACTCACTGCCGTAGGTGCTTGGGAAGTGATTGCTGATCATGATGAACAGCACGGGCAGGGTGAAGTAGTTGTTGTGTCGTGAACGCAACAGGCCTTTTGCCGGTAGGCTTGGGTCCGGCGTGCGGTTCTCGGCAATCGCGGCCACCAGCGCGCGCTGGGCCGGCATGATGATGCGGAACACGTTGCCGACCATGATGGTGCCCATGATCGCGCCCACATGCAGATAGGCACCGCGACCGCTGAACACTTTGCTGAAACCATACGCCGCCGCCACCAGCAGCACGAACAGGACCACGCCCAACAGGGCAGGGCGCTTGCCCAGTGGCGAGTCACACAGAAAGCTGTAAATGAACCAGCCGACGAACAACGAACCCAGGCCGATGTGCACGCCCTCGGCGCCACTCAGGCTGCTGCCCGGTGCCAGCAGGTACAGCGTCGGGTTGGCGTAGAACACCACGCACAACAGCGCGACACCGGACAGCCAGGTCGAATAGGCTTCCCATTTGAACCAGTGCAGATTCTCCGGCATGGTCGGCGGTGCGAGCTTGTACTTCTCCAGGTGGTAGATGCCGCCGCCGTGGATCGCCCACAGGTCACCCGACAGGCCTTCACGCGGGTTGCTGCGGTTGAGGTTGTTCTCCAGCCAGACGAAGTAGAACGATGCGCCGATCCAGGCGACGCCGACAATCATGTGAATCCAGCGCACGCCCAGATTCAGCCATTCCATCATATGTGCCAGCACGGTGTTTACCCTTCCAGTGGGTGGGGATCGAGAACCAGCAACTGGCTCTCGGCAAAGTAATGCTCGTCGCAGTTGTTGCCTTCGCCACTGCGATCAACCACCAGGAAGTCATCCCGCTTTTCGATCGTCAGCACCGGATGGTGCCAGACGCCGCGATGGTAATTGACACCTTGCCTGCCGTTCGACACGAAGGCGCGGGTCGCCTCTGATTCAGGCTCATCGCCAACCGGCGCGACCACGATCAGAAAGGGGTTGCCGAGCAGCGGCACGAACGCCTGGCTGCCCAGCGGATGACGCTCCAGCATGCCGATGGTCAACGGCATCGGCAGCGCTTCGGCGCGGAAAATGCTGATGATCGCCTTGTCCTCCGGCTGCGCGGTCTGCACGTCAGCCAGACGATGAAAGCGCATGGTCGAGCCGTTGTTGATCATGAAGTGATCGCTGCCGTCGGTTTCGATCACATCACCGAATGGCGCAAAGGCTTCCTTGGTCAGTGGCTCGATTATCAGTTTGCGCATGCGGGTTCTTCTTCAATGGTTTTGAGGGTCCGCTCCTACGCCCTTCGGGCAGAAGCCTGGCAGCCTTTTATTCAGGGCGCTCCAGGACTTATGTATATGATGAACGCCGAACGTAGGAACGAGAGTTTATGCGTTGTTACCTGGCCACCTTGCCCAGCACCCGCAACCGGCTCACGCCACCGTCCGGGAATACGTTCAGGCGGATGTGGGTGATCGGGCCGATCGCCTTGATCTGCTCGGCGAACTCGTGTTCGGCGTGCATGGTCAGCTTCTGGCTGGGCAGCAACTCGCGCCAGAACAGGCTCTGGGTTTCGATCTGGCTGTCGGTGCCACCCTTGACCAGGGCGCCCTGAATCGAGCAGCTGTCCGGGTAGTTGCCTTTGAAGTGCAGGGTATCGACGATGACTTTCTCGACTTCGCCCTGGTGCCCGAGCGCCACGATCACCCAGTCGTTGCCGGGTGTGCGGCGGCGCGCGGTTTCCCAGCCGTCGCCCATGTTCACACCGCGACCAGGGTTGAGGATGTTGCTCATGCTGCCGTAGTGTTCATCGGAGCAGGCAATCGATCGGCCGCCATTGAGCGCCGCAACCAGATCGATCTGCTCGTCCTCGCTGACTTTCGACCAGTCGCGATGCGGCACACCGTATACGCGCAGACGCGCTACACCGCCGTCCGGGTAGATGTTGAAGCGCAGGTGGCTGAACGCCTGATCGTTGCTGATCTCGTGGTAATGATGGCTGTTGCCTTGCAGCTCCACAGACGGCAGCACTTCGGTCCAGGCGGTGTTTTCATCGGGCTCGCCCGACGCCAGGAAGCACGCTTCCAGCGATGCGGAAGGCGGGAAGTTGCCGGTGAAAAACGAGGTGTCGATGTCCACACCCTTGATGGTTCCCGCCACACCGAGGCGAATCACCGCGCTGTCGTACCCTTCGAAACGCTTGCGGCGCGACTCCCAGCCGTCCATCCACTTGCCGTTGTCGTCGAACACGCCTTCTTTCCAGACGGCCGGTGTC
Source organism: Pseudomonas sp. PvP028 (assembly GCF_017832255.1). Taxonomy (NCBI): domain Bacteria; kingdom Pseudomonadati; phylum Pseudomonadota; class Gammaproteobacteria; order Pseudomonadales; family Pseudomonadaceae; genus Pseudomonas; species Pseudomonas sp. PvP028. Next base: position 5,292,723 of record NZ_JAFIBL010000001.1, on the reverse strand, counting down.
GGCTGGAACAGCCGGTTGGCGTCGGCGAACCAGTCATCGGTGACCGAAAGGATTTTGGTGCCCAGACGCGCGTCGGCCAGGTTCACGAACTTCTCGAACGGTGCGGCGTAAACTTTCATGCTCTTTGTCTGCCTTCTGAATACGGTTATGACTGCGACGCTCAAAGCGCCTGTAGACGAAACAGTGCGATCTTGTTGATCTCGGCCAGGGCGCAAGCGAACTCGACCTCGGGCGAGTGGTGGATGCGTTGCTCGAACGCCGCCAGAATCTTATGTCTGTCGCTGCCCTTGACCGCCATGATGAACGGAAAGCCGAAGCGGGCCTTGTAAGCCTCGTTCAACTCGGTAAAGCGCTGAAACTCTTCAGGCGTGCAGTGGTGGATACCGGCGCCGGCCTGTTCATCGGTACTGGCCTGAGTCAGCTCGCCCTGAACGGCAGCCTTGCCTGCCAGGTCCGGGTGGGCATTGATCAGTGCCAGTTGTTGCTCGTGTGTGGCACCCAGCAGGATCTCGCTCATGCGAGCGTGCAGGGTCTCGACCTGATCGAGTTGCGCGCCTGTGCTTTGGTCGAACGCTTGCTGCGCGACCCACGGTGAGTGTTCGTAGATATCGGCGAAGGCCGCGATGAACGCATCCCGGCCCAGGCTTGAAGGTGTCAGTGTCTTGAACGTGCTCATTGCTCGGCCTTGCCGGTAAACGGATGTTCAGTGTGCCAGTGCCGGGCGATATCGACACGACGGGTAAACCACACTTGCTCATGGCCTTTGGCGTACTCGATGAAACGCTTGAGTGCGGCGAGGCGGGCGGGGCGGCCGATCAGGCGGCAATGCAGGCCGATGGAAAGCATCTTCGGCGCGTCTTCGCCTTCGGCATACAGCACGTCGAACGCATCCTTGAGGTATTGGAAGAACTGCTCGCCATTGTTGAAGCCCTGCACCTGGGTGAAGCGCATGTCGTTGGTGTCCAGGGTGTACGGAATCACCAGATGAGGCTTGCCGGTCGGGTTGTTCGGCTCCCAGTACGGCAGGTCATCGTCGTAGGTGTCGCAATCATAGAGAAAACCGCCTTCCTCCATGACCAGGCGCCGGGTGTTGGGGCCGATGCGCCCGGTGTACCAGCCCAGCGGCCGTTCGCCGCTGATCTCGGTGAGGATCTGGATCGCCTGGCGCATGTGTTCGCGCTCCTGGGCTTCGTCCATGTTCTGGTAGTCGATCCAGCGATAGCCGTGGCTGCAGATCTCATGACCTTCGGCGACCATGGCGCGGATCACCTCTGGATGACGCTGCGCGGCCATGGCCACGGCAAAAATGGTCAGGGGGAGATCGAACTGCCTGAACAGCTTGAGAATGCGCCACACACCGGCGCGGCTGCCGTATTCGTACAGCGACTCCATGCTCATGTTGCGCTGGCCCTGGAGTGGCTGCGCGGCAACCATCTCGGACAGAAAGGCTTCTGACTCCTTGTCGCCATGCAGAATATTGCGCTCGCCACCTTCCTCGTAATTCAGCACGAAAGACAAGGCAATGCGCGCATTACCCGGCCAGCGTGGGTGAGGCGGGTTGTTGCCGTAACCGATCAGGTCGCGTGGGTAGTCAGCGCTCACTGCAAGCTTCCTTCTTGTCCATGGGGTGCGTTGGATGCGTTAAGTCAGGTGCAATGCCAATAGCGGTCAAGGCACTGTCGGATCAAGATTGTATACAATTTTATTTTCAGCTTGTAACCCTGTACGTTTCTGCACCGAAGCGTCTCGGCAAGAGTAAAACAAGCAAGAAACCTGCCTGACTGGTCAGCTAATCGTAAAAAACCTGATATTTTTCCTCTGCTTCCTTCTTGTATGGCCAATCCCGCGCCCAGCCAGCGTCCTGGCTAAGGGCTGTGGAACGATGAAGAATTTATTGTGTACAGGTTTTCCCGAAAGTGTCTTAATCGGTCGCAATCGCACGATGTAGAGCACTTCATTGGTGCACTGCTTCACCATGGCCGGCTGTGAGGAGTGAAGTTTTGGGAAAATTGACCACACATGTACTGGACGCCGCCCATGGCTGCCCGGGCAGCGCCATCCGCATCGAGTTGTACCGGGTCGAAGACCAGCGCCTGCTGCATATTGTCAGTACGCTTACCAACAGCGATGGGCGTTGCGATGCGCCGCTGTTGCAGGGTGAGACTTATCAATCCGGCGTCTATCAATTGCACTTCAAGGCTGGCGATTATTACCGCACGCGGGGCGTGGTTCTGAATGAGCCTGCCTTTCTCGATGAGGTGGTGCTGCGCTTCGGCATTGATGCAGGTCAGGAACACTTTCATGTCCCGCTGCTAATCTCGCCGTACAGCTACTCGACGTACCGGGGCAGCTGAATACCTCTTGCCCGCCCCACACTGCGGGCTTTTTTTTGCGCGTGTCTGCGCTTTTGCCCTGTGTACAATGCGCCAGTCCCGACGCCGTCATCCACCTGCGCACGAGTGCCCATGAACGACCAGTCTCTGCCTCTCAAGAAACAGCCGCGCAGGCTTGGCCTAAGCCGTAACGTCACGCAAGACGATATCGTTTACGAACATGTCTTCGATGCCATCCTGGAACAGCGGCTGGCGCCGGGTACCAAACTGAGTGAAGAGGCGCTGGGCGAGATTTTCGGTGTCAGCCGCACCATCATTCGTCGCGCTCTGTCGCGGCTGGGGCATGAGGGCGTCGTGCTGTTGCGCCCCAATCGTGGCGCAGTGGTCGCCAGCCCCAGCGTTGAAGAGGCGCGTCAGGTGTTTTTCGCGCGGCGCATGGTCGAGAAGGCAATCACGCAACTGGCGGTCGAGCACGCCACTGCCGAGCAGCTGGCCGAGCTGCGTCAGATGGTCAGCGACGAGCGCGACAGCTTTGCTCGCGGTGATCGGGGCGCCGGTATTCGTCTGTCCGGCGAGTTTCACCTTCAGTTGGCCGTGGCGGCTAGAAACGCGCCGCTGATCAGCTTCCAGCGCAGCCTGGTGTCGCAGACCTCACTGATCATTGCCCAGTACGAAACCGGCAATCGCACGCATTGTTCCTACGATGAGCACAGCCAGTTGATCGACGCCATCGAAGCCCGCAATGCAGCGCTGGCCGTCGAATTGATGATGCATCACATGGACCACATCGACAGCAAGCTCAACCTTGATGAAGACAGCGCCTCTGACGACCTGCATGCAGTGTTCTCGCATGTCATGAGCCGGAAAAAGACGGAGCGTTAAGGCCGCGCGGATAATTCAACTTTCGTGCGACGTTCCGTGTCGTCATGCCGTTGCGGACGCTCCGCGTCCCCTTGGCACGCTGGAGCGTGAGGAGCGAGATGCTAGCCTCTGTCATGCACCAATCGGCCACCCGACCAGGTCTGCTTCACCGTCCGGTCGTCACCGATGGTCATCAGCACGAAGAGAATCTCTTCGATAGTCTTCGCCTGCTTCAAGCGATACGACAGCAGCGGGGTGGCGTTGTAGTCGAGCACCAGGAAGTCAGCCTCGTTGCCGGGCTTCAGGCTGCCGACCTTGTCTTCCAGACGCAGCGCCCGCGCGCCGCCCAGTGTCGCCAGGTACAGTGACTTGACCGGATTGAGCCGCGCGCCCTGCATCTGCATGACTTTGTAGGCCTCGTTGAGGGTCTGCAGAATCGAAAAGCTGGTGCCGCCGCCCACGTCGGTGCCCAGGCCGACATTCACCTTGTGCTTCTCGGTCATTGGCAGGTTGAACAGGCCGCTGCCCAGAAACAGGTTGGAGGTCGGGCAGAAGGCAATCGCCGAACCGGTCTGCGCCAGTCGGGCGCATTGTTCGTCGCACAGGTGCACGCCGTGGGCGAACACCGAGCGCTCGCCGAGCAGGTTGAAGTGATCGTAGACGTCCAGATAATGCTTGCGCTCCGGGAACAGCGCCTTGACCCACTCGATCTCCTGAAGGTTCTCGCTGATGTGGGTCTGCAGGTACAGGCCGGGGTATTCGGTGAGCAACTGGCCGGCGAGGCTCAATTGTTCCGGGCTGCTGGTCGGCGCGAAGCGCGGCGTCACTGCGTAGCTCAAACGCCCTTTGCCATGCCAGCGTTCGATCAGCGCCTTGCTGTCGGCATACCCGGTTTCTGGCGTGTCGACCAGATAATCCGGCGCATTGCGGTCCATCATCACCTTGCCGGCGATCATGCGCAGATCAAGTGCCTGGGCCGCACTGAAAAATGCCTCGACCGATTCCTTGTGCACACTGCCGAACACCAGCGCCGTGGTCGTACCATTGCGCAGCAGTTCCTTTATGAAGATGTCGGCCACCTGCGCCGAATGCGCGGGGTCGGCGAACTGGCTTTCGCAGGGGAAGGTGTAGGTGTTGAGCCAATCCAGCAATTGCTCGCCGTAGGAGCCGATCATGCCGGTTTGCGGCAAGTGGATATGGGTGTCGATGAACCCCGGTGTGATCAGGGCGTCCGGGTATTCGACCAGCTCGACATCGTCGTCGAGGCGCTCCAGCAGATCGGCAGCGTGACCCACCGAAACGATCTTGCCGTCCTCGACCAGCAACAGGCCGTCGGCAAAGTATTCATAGGATGCCTCCAGCGCCACTTCGGCCGGGTCGGCGAGGCTGTGAACGATGGCGGCGCGGTAAGCTTTACGGCGGGAAACTGAACTCATGGCACTCTCGTTGGGACTCATTGCGACTGACTGCGGCGCGATGCAGGCAGCAGTCTGGCGATAGGTTCGGCGTTGGCGGTGTGTTGGCCAAAGCTGACATTGTAAGTGGCGATTATTTCCGCGGCGATCGACACCGCGATCTCGATGGGTAGCTTGCCTTTGACCTCGGCCAGGCCCATCGGGCAACGCATGCGTTGCAGCAGACTGGCGTCGAAACCGCGCTCCCGCAAGCGATGTTCGAACTTGACCCGTTTGGTTTTCGAGCCGATCAGCCCGAAGTAACCAAAGTCGCCACGCCTGAGGATGGCGGCCGTCAGTTCCATATCCAGCTGATGGTTGTGGGTCATCACGATGCAATAGGTGCCGACCGGCAGTTGCGCGACCTCGTCGACCGGCTCGTCGTTGATGATCTTCGTCACGCCCTCGGGCATCGACTCGGGGAATTCCTGCTCACGGCTGTCGATCCAGCGTACCCGGCAGGGCAGGCTGGCCAGCAGCGGCACCAGGGCGCGGCCGACGTGACCGGCACCGAACACGGCGATCTGCGCGACGGGCTCGCCCATCGGTTCGAACAACAGCACGTTTACGCCGCCGCAGCACTGGCCCAGGCTTGCACCCAGGTTGAAGCGTTCCAGGCGCGTCTGCCGGGTGCCGCTGGCAAGCATCTCGCGGGCGATTTCCATGGCCTTGTATTCCAGGTGGCCGCCACCGATGGTGTCGTGGATGTGCTCGGCGCAGACCACCATTTTCGATCCGGCATTACGTGGCGTGGAGCCCAGCTCCTCGATGATCGTCACCAGAATGCCGGGTTCTCCACGGGCCTGCAGCTCGGCCAGGGCGCTGATCCAGTTGTTCATTTCTGCTCCAGGACAGAGTGATCGAGGCCAGGCGCCTTCGCGAGCAAGCTCGCTCCCACGGGAGCATCCTGAATAGGTGAAGATGAGCCTGGCGCCTCTTCATTTGCTCGCGAAGCGGCAGAAACAATCGGCTCGGCGCCTTCGCTGGGTGCGCGACGCGCAGCGCTGTGCTGGCGCATCTGTTCGCAGCCCCACAACACTTTTTCCGGCGTCGCCGGGGCGTCGATGTCTGGTTGATGACGATAGTCACCCAAGCTCGCCACGGCGTCCTTGATGGCGCACCAGGCGGCGATGCCGAGCATGAACGGCGGCTCGCCGACGGCCTTGGAATGGAACACCGTGTCTTCCGGGTTCTTGCGGTTCTCTACCAGCTTGATGCGCAGATCGAGCGGCATGTCTGCCACTGCCGGGATCTTGTAGGACGCCGGGCCGCTGGTCATCAGCTTGCCCTTGTCGTTCCACACCAGTTCCTCGGTGGTCAGCCAGCCTGCGCCCTGAATATAGCCGCCTTCGACCTGACCGATATCGATGGCCGGGTTCAGCGACGCGCCGACATCGTGCAGGATGTCGGTGCGTAACATCTTGTATTCGCCGGTCAGCGTATCGACGATGACCTCCACGCAGGCTGCGCCAAAGGCGTAGTAATAGAACGGCCGGCCACGCGCCTGGCTGCGGTCGTAAAAAATCTTCGGCGTCTTGTAATAGCCGGTGCTCGACAGCGACACCTGGCCCATCCATGCCAATTGCGCCAGTTCGGCGAACGGCAGGTACAGCTCGCCGATCCGCACATGGCCGTTGCGGAATTCGACCTCTGCTTCGCTCACCTGATAGTGTCTGGCGGCAAACTCCACCAGCCTTTGCTTGAGGATTTCAGCAGCATTCTGTGCGGCTTTGCCGTTCAGGTCCGTACCGCTCGAAGCGGCAGTGGGCGAGGTGTTCGGCACCTTGTCGGTGTTGGTCGCGGTGATCTGGATGCGCTCGATGTCCACCTGGAACACCTCGGCCACGACCTGCGCGACCTTGGTGTTCAAGCCCTGGCCCATTTCAGTGCCGCCATGGTTCAGGTGGATGCTGCCGTCGGTGTAGATATGAATCAGCGCACCGGCCTGATTGAGAAAGCTGGCGGTGAACGAGATGCCGAACTTGACCGGTGTCAGCGCCAGGCCTTTTTTCAGCACCGGGCTGCCGGCATTGAACGCACGAATCGCTTCGCGTCGCTCGGCGTACTGGCTGCTTTGCTCGAGGTCGGTGGTCATCTCTTCCAGCAGGTTGTGTTCGACTGTCTGGTAATAGTGGGTGACGTTACGCTCGGTCTTGCCGTAATAGTTGGCCTTGCGCACGTGCAGCGGGTCCTTGCCGAGGAAGCGTGCAATGCAGTCCATGACCTCTTCGATGGCGACCATGCCCTGCGGGCCGCCAAAGCCCCGGTAGGCGGTGTTGGACGCGGTGTGCGTCTTGCAGCGGTGCCCGTTGACGGTGGCTTCGCCCAGGTAATAGGCGTTGTCGGCATGAAACATGGCGCGGTCGACGATGGACGCCGAGAGGTCCGGCGAATAGCCACAGTTGCCGGCCAGATCCAGCTGTATGCCCTGCAAACGACCGTCATCGTCGAAGCCCACGTCGTACTCGATGTAGAACGGGTGGCGCTTGCCGGTCATCTGCATGTCTTCGAAGCGTTGCAGGCGCATCTTGGTGGGCTGGCCGGTCAAGCGGGCAATCACGGCGCACAGGCAGGCCGGACTGGCCGCCTGGGTTTCCTTGCCGCCAAAACCACCGCCCATGCGGCGCATGTCGACCACGATGCGGTTCATCGGCACGCCCAGCACCTCGGCCACCAGCTTCTGGATTTCCGTGGGGTTCTGGGTCGAGCAATAGACGATCATGCCGCCGTCTTCGGTCGGCATCACCGAGGAGATCTGGGTTTCCAGGTAAAAATGTTCCTGGCCGCCAATGTGCAGGTTGCCCTGCAGGCGGTGGGTTGCGCGCGCCAGGGCAGCGGCAGAGTCGCCACGCTTGTGGGTATGGCTGTCGAGCACGAAGTGTTTCTGGCGCAGGGCCTGGACCACATCCAGCACCGGTTGCAGGTCTTCGTATTCGATGATTGCCGCCATAGCTGCCTGGCGTGCAATGTCCAGGTCGCGAGCCGCCACCGCGAGCACCGGTTGCCCGACGAACTCCACCTTGTCGATGGCCAGCAGCGGGTCGCCGGGCAGCAACGGCCCAATGTCCTTGAGCCCCGGAATATCCTGATGGGTAATCGCGATGCGTACACCTTCGAAGGCGTAGCAGGGCGAGGTATCGATGCTGACGATACGCGCATGGGCACGGTCGGAAAGGCGTGCGTAGACGTGCAACTGGTTGGGGAATTCCAGGCGATCATCGATGTACACCGCTTCGCCGGACACGTGCTTGTCGGCACTGTCGTGCTTGACGCTGCGGCCCACGCCGGTGTTCAGACCCTGCTGAAATACCGCAAGCATCTCTGCCTGGGTGGTGTTTGGGGAATGCTCAGACATAGTCAGTCACCCGCGTTGGAACGGCTGGGGTCTGTAATTCGATGAAGTACTTGCGCAGCAGGTTTTGCGCGCTCAACAGGCGGTACTCCTTGCTCGCCCGGAAATCCGACAGCGGGGTGAAGTCCTCGCTCAGTGCAGCGCAGGCGCGCTCGACGGTTGCATGGTTCCATGGTTGCCCGATCAGCGCCTGTTCGCAGGCTGCTGCACGCTTTGGAATCGCCGCCATACCGCCGAACGCTACGCGAGCCTCGTGGATCACGCCGTCTTCCAGGGTCAGGCGAAAAGCAGCGCAGACCGCCGAGATGTCGTCATCCAGCCGTTTGGAGACTTTATAGGCGCGGAAAATCTGTCGCGCAGAGGCAGTGGGCACGATGATCTTTTCGATGAACTCGCTTTCCTGACGGGCCGTGACCTTGTAATCGATGAAATAGTCTTCCAGTGCCAGGGTGCGCTGACTGTTGCCTTTGCGCAGCACGACCTGCGCACCAAGGGCGATCAGCAGCGGCGGGGAATCGCCGATGGGGGAGGCGTTGCCGATGTTGCCACCCAGCGTGCCCTGATTGCGGATCTGCAACGAAGCAAAGCGCTGCAATAACTCGCCAAAGTCCGGGTATTCGGCCTTTAGCGCTGTATAACAATCGGTCAGCGGGGTTGCCGCACCGATCTCCAGGCGATCGTCGAAACGCTTCACGCCCTTCATCTCGTCGATGTGTCCGACGTAAATCATCACTGGCAACTGTTTGTGAAACTGCGTGACTTCCAGGGCCAGATCGGTGCCGCCGGCGAGTAGACGCGCCTGTGGATGGCTGTCGTAGAGGTCCGCCAGATCCGCCACGGTCAGCGGAATGAAGCAGCGTTTTTCGCCGTCATTCAGTTCATCGGTGCCGGCCGGGGCGATGGCGCGCAGGCGTTCGACGGTTTGCGCCTGGCGCTGATCGAACTGGTCCGGCAGGCGCTGCGCGCAAGACTGCTCGGCGGCGGCCAGAATAGGGCGATAGCCGGTGCAGCGACACAGGTTGCCGGCCAGGGCTTCGTGGGCCTGATGGGCATCGGCTTCGCTGCTGTTCTTTTGCAGGGCAAACAGCGACATCACGAAACCCGGGGTACAAAAGCCGCATTGCGAGCCATGACACTCGACCATCGCCTTCTGCACGCTGTGCAACTGGCCCTGATGTTTGAGGTCCTCGACGCTGATCAATTGTTTGCCGTGCAGCGACGCCATGAACGTCAGGCATGAATTGAGGCTGCGATAACGCAGCGTTTGCTCGCCGTCGGCGTCACTGTGCAACTCGCCTACCACGACGGTGCAGGCACCGCAGTCACCACTGGCACAACCTTCCTTGGTACCGGGCTTGTGTGCCTGCTCACGCAGGTAGGTCAGCACGGTCATGTTCGGATTCAGGCTGCGCTCGGTTTTTAGCTCTTGGTTCAAAAGGAACTGAATCACGGCGCAAAGCCCTCACGTTTATTGTCATCAGACATGTCGATGAATCTATCAGCTATGTTTATTGGGTCAATTTGTTTCTGACTTCAGAGTCAGGAAATTGAGTTTTTCGGCCATCTGCCGATCAAACAACCTCTGGTTCTTGAATTGCCTGCCGGCTGTATTCAAGGTTTTGCGTATTTCGTGCCAGTTTCCGCGTTTATGGCCCTGCGCCATCGGTGCCGGTTGCGATACACTCCGCGGCTTGCATGCGGAACTGGTTTTTTCTGAAGGATAGTCATGACGTTCAAGGCCCCGGACAGCCTCGCTGAGCAAATTGCTCATCATCTTGCCGAGCGGATCATTCGCGGTGAGCTCAAGCCTGGAGAGCGTATCCAGGAACAGAAAGTCACGCAGGCGTTGAACGTCAGCCGTGGCTCCGTGCGCGAAGCATTACTGATTCTGGAGCGCCGCCACCTGGTGGTGATCCTGCCGCGTCGTGGCGCACAGGTCACGGTGCTCAACGCACACAATGTCACCAGCCTGTGCTGCATGATGAGAGAGCTGTACATTCTGCTGGCCAACGCGGTGGTCGAGCGCTGGACGACCGAGGAGGATCTTGCACCGTTCATGCAGATACAACAGCGTCTGCAGACCAGTTTCGAGCAGCAGGACGTCAATGCATTCGTCGAAGAGAGCTTCAATGTGATGCGCGCAGCCTATCCGTTTGCCAACAACCCGTACCTTGAGGAAACCGTCGAGAATCTGCAGCCTTCCATGAGCCGCAGCTATTTCATCGCGCTCGAGCAACGCAAGGCCGATATGGGCGACTACCTGGCGTTGTTCGACGAACTGCTTGGCGCAGTGGTGGCACGGGATATCCCGAAGATTCGTGTTGTACTGGTCAGCTACTGTCAGCGCAGCTGCCAGTTGGTGCTGGCCGCCCTGGCAGCGGGCTGACGCCGTGCGCCTGAAGTGCATCAAGCTGGCGGGGTTCAAATCTTTCGTCGACCCCACCACGGTGAACTTCCCCAGCAACATGGCGGCTGTCGTCGGCCCCAATGGCTGTGGCAAATCCAACATCATTGACGCCGTGCGCTGGGTCATGGGCGAAAGCTCGGCCAAGAACCTGCGCGGCGAGTCGATGACCGACGTCATCTTCAACGGCTCCACCAGCCGCAAACCGGTCAGCCAGGCCAGCATCGAGCTGGTCTTCGATAACTCCGACGGCACGTTGGTGGGCGAGTACGCGGCATATGCGGAAATCTCCATTCGCCGCAAAGTGACCCGCGACAGCCAGAACAGCTACTACCTCAACGGCACCAAGTGCCGCCGTCGCGACATCACCGATATCTTCCTCGGCACCGGTCTGGGGCCGCGCAGCTATTCGATCATCGAACAGGGCATGATCTCCAAACTGATCGAGGCCAAGCCTGAAGACCTGCGCAACTTCATCGAAGAAGCCGCGGGGATCTCCAAGTACAAGGAGCGGCGCCGGGAAACCGAAAACCGCATTCGTCGCACCCACGAGAACCTGGCGCGCCTGACCGACCTGCGTGAAGAGCTCGAGCGTCAGTTGGAGCGTCTGCACCGACAGGCTCAGGCTGCCGAGAAGTATCAGGAATACAAGGCTGAAGAGCGCCAGCTGAAAGCGCAATTGTCGGCCCTGCGCTGGCAGGCGCTGAATGATCTGGTGGGTCAGCGCGAGGCGGTGATCGGCAATCAGGAAGTGGGCTTCGAGGCGTTGGTGGCCGATCAGCGCAGTGCCGATGCCAGTATCGAAAGGCTGCGTGACGGCCACCATGACCTGTCCGAACGCTTCAACCTGGTGCAGGGCCGCTTTTATTCGGTCGGCGGCGACATTGCCCGCGTCGAGCAGAGCATTCAGCACGGTCAGCAGCGGCTGCGCCAGTTGCAGGATGACCTGCGAGAAGCCGAGCGTGCCCGCCAGGAAACCGAATCGCACCTTGGGCACGACACCACCTTGCTCGCCACCCTCGGCGAAGAGCTGGAGATGCTTGAGCCCGAGCAGGAAATGACCAGCGCCGCCGCCGAGGAGTCGGCCATCGCTCTGGAAGACGCCGAAGCGGCCATGCAGGGCTGGCAGGAAAAGTGGGACGTGTTCAATCAGCAATCCGCCGAGCCGCAGCGTCAGGCACAGGTCCAGCAGTCACGCATTCAGCAGCTGGAACAGAGCATCGAACGCCTGGCAGAGCGCCAGCGGCGTCTGGCCGAAGAGCGTCAACTGCTGGCCGCGGACCCGGAAGATGCGGCCATTCTGCAATTGAGCGAAGACCTCGCCACCCGCGACATGACCCTTGAAGAGCTGCACATGGGCGAAGAGCAGGCGGTCGAGCGTCTTGAGCAATTGCGCGAGGCGTTGCAGCACGCCAGTCAGGCGCAACAGCAGGCGCAGGGCGAGCTGCAACGTCTCAATGGCCGGCTGGCGTCCCTGGAGGCGCTGCAGCAGGCTGCACTTGACCCGGACACCGGCACCGCCGAGTGGCTGCGTGATCAGCAACTGGCCGAGCGACCGCGTCTGGCCGAGGGGCTGAGCGTTGAAGCCGGCTGGGAGCTGGCCGTGGAAACCGTGCTTGGCGCGGATTTGCAGGCCGTGCTGGTGGATGACTTTGATGGGCTCGATCTGGCCGGTTTTCAGCAGGGCGACCTGCGCTTGCTCAGCGTGGGTGCTGACACGGTTCGCGCGCCGGGCAGCTTGCTGGAAAAGGTCGACAGCACGGTTGATCTGTCTGCCTGGCTGGGCCAGGTGATTCCGGTCGAGAACCTGGACGAGGCGCTGGCGCGACGCGCACAACTCAGCGCCGGGCAAAGCCTGATCAGCCGTGACGGCTACTGGGTGGGGCGGCACTTTTTGCGTGTACGCCGCGCCAGCGAAGCGCAGAGTGGTGTGCTGGCGCGCGGTCAGGAATTGCAGCGGCTGAGTCTGGAGCGCGATGAGCGCGAGGCGACGCTGGCCACTTTGGAAGAGCAATTACTGGTCTTGCGCGAACAGCAGTCGCAGGAGGAAGACGCCCGTGAGCAGTTGCGCCGTCGCGTGCAGGACGAAACCCGTCAGCAAAGCGAACTGAAAGCGCAGCTGTCGGCGGTCCGGGTAAAAGTCGAGCAGTTGACCCTGCGGCGCACCCGCCTTGATGAGGAACTGGCCGAGCTGGGCGAGCAGCGCGCAGTCGAGCACGAGCAACTTGGCGAATCGCGCCTGCAATTGCAGGGCGCGCTGGACAGCATGGCGCAGGATACCGAACAGCGCGAGGTGCTGCAGGCTCAGCGTGATGCGCTGCGTGAGCGTCTGGACCGGATACGTCAGGATGCGCGGCAGCACAAGGATCACAGTCATCAACTGGCGGTGCGTCTGGGCTCGATCAAGGCGCAATACGATTCGACCCGTCAGGCGCTGGAGCGCCTGCGCATGCAGTCCGAAAGGCTTACCGAGAAGCGCGAACAACTGAGCCTGAATCTGGAGGAGGGCGAGGCACCGCTCGAAGAGCTGCGCCTCAAGCTTGAAGAGTTGCTGGAACGGCGCATGGTGGTCGATGACGAAATGCGCATCGCCAAGAACGCCCTCGAAGACGCTGACCGCGAATTGCGTGAGGCAGAAAAACGCCGCACCCAGGCCGAGCAGCGATCGCAACTGCTGCGTGGCCAGCTGGAACAACAGCGTCTGGAGTGGCAGGCACTGACGGTGCGTCGCAAAGCTTTGCAAGACCAACTGCATGAAGACGGCTACGACCTGCACGGCGTGCTCGCCACGCTGACGCCGGAAGCCAGCGAACAGGCTGCCGAGCAGCAACTGGAAAGCATCGCCGGGCGTATTCAGCGTCTGGGCGCAATCAACCTCGCGGCCATCGACGAGTATCAGCAGCAGTCCGAGCGCAAGCGCTATCTGGATGCGCAGGATGCCGATCTGGTCGAAGCGCTGGACACTCTGGAAAACGTCATCCGCAAGATCGACAAGGAGACCCGAAACCGCTTCAAGGATACCTTCGATCAGATAAATAGCGGAATTCAGGCACTTTTCCCAAAAGTTTTCGGTGGTGGCTCCGCTTATTTGGAACTGACAGGCGAAGATTTACTCGATACTGGGGTGACAATCATGGCGCGTCCCCCTGGCAAGAAGAACAGCACCATTCATTTGCTGTCGGGCGGTGAAAAAGCCCTGACGGCGCTGGCGCTGGTGTTTGCCATTTTCAAACTCAATCCTGCGCCGTTTTGCATGCTTGACGAGGTGGATGCGCCGCTGGATGACGCCAACGTGGGTCGCTATGCACGCTTGGTGAAAGAAATGTCACAAACGGTGCAGTTCATCTACATCACCCATAACAAGATCGCCATGGAAATGGCCGACCAACTGATGGGGGTGACGATGCACGAGCCCGGTTGTTCGCGGCTGGTAGCGGTGGACGTGGAGCAGGCGATGGCGCTGGTGGATGCCTGATTCGACGCCTCGTTCTGCGGGCAAATGGCCGCCCGGAGGCCTGAAAATGAGACGCTGGTACATGAGATGGCAATTTGGGCGGCGAAGAGACGTAACAGACGGTGTAAAGTTACCTTTGGTCGTGCTAGTTTAGTGACCACTTTTTATTTTCGCGTGGGCGAATTGCCAGTCAGAACATAGACTTGGCACCACGTATTAAAGGGGTTTAGGCCCTTATTTTCAGATTTCTTCATTAGAGGCACTGGATTACATGGAAATCGGTCTGCGCGAGTGGCTGATCGTCATCGGCATAATAGTCATCGCCGGTATTCTCTTTGATGGCTGGCGCCGTATGCGCGGCAGCAAGGGTAAATTGAAATTCAGACTGGATCGGAGCTTCTCCAACCTTCCGGATGAAGAAGAAACCACGTCTGCCGAAGTGCTGGGTCCGCCCCGTGTGCTGGACACGCACAAGGAGCCGCAGCTCGACGAGCAGGATCTGCCGTCCATGAGCGCCAGCCCGCGTGAAGGCAAGCGCAGCAACAGCGACAAGCGCAATGACAAGAAACGCAAAGATGAGCCACAGCAGGGCGACCTGAACCTGGATCTCGACGGCCCGAGCCTGTTCACCGGCCGCGACGACGATTTTCCGGATGACAAGCCTGCCCAGCGCATCACCGAAGACAAGGACCTGCCTCCGGTTGAGGAAGTACTGGTCATCAGCGTGATCTCGCGCAGCGAAGGCGGTTTCAAGGGCCCGGCACTGCTGCAGAACATTCTGGAAAGCGGCCTGCGTTTTGGCGAGATGGACATTTTCCACCGTCACGAGAGCATGGCTGGCAACGGCGAAGTGCTGTTCTCGATGGCCAATGCGGTCAAGCCCGGCGTGTTCGACCTGGACGATATCGACCATTTCAGCACCCGTGCGGTCAGCTTCTTCCTCGGCTTGCCAGGCCCTCGTCATCCCAAGCAGGCATTCGACGTCATGGTTGCCGCCGCTCGCAAGCTGGCTCACGAGCTGGATGGCGAACTGAAGGATGATCAGCGCAGCGTCATGACCGCGCAGACCATCGAGCATTACCGCCAGCGCATCGTCGAGTTCGAACGTCGTGCGTTGACCCAGCGTCGCGGTTAAGCAAGCCCTTGGGCAGGTCCCCGATCATGAGCGTGCTGCGGCACGCCCTGTCGGGGCCTGACCTGAACAGAACAGAGCCAACAGATTAAGCAGCCTCGGCTGCTTTTTTGCTTTTTGAGAGAACACCGTATGAAGGCCGTCGAAACCCGAATCCTGGAACTGCGTGCAGAGCTGGATCAGCACAACTACCGCTACCACGTTCTGGATGAACCGAGCATTCCGGATGTCGAGTACGACCGCCTGTTTCACGAGCTCAAGGCCCTGGAGGCGGAAAACCCCCATCTGGTCACTCCTGATTCGCCGACGCAACGGGTCGGAAGCGCTGCCTTGTCGGCGTTCACCCAGGTGCGTCACGAAATGCCGATGCTCAGCCTGGGCAACGCGTTCGAAGAAAACGACATGCTTGAGTTCGACCGGCGGGTGACCGAGGGGCTGGACTTGCCGGCCGGCGACCTGTTTGGCGAAGGAAGCAAGGTGCAGTACAGCTGCGAACCCAAGCTGGACGGTCTGGCAGTCAGCCTGCTGTATCGCGACGGCGCTCTGGTGCGGGGCGCGACACGCGGCGACGGAACCACCGGCGAAGACATCAGTGTCAACGTGCGCACAGTGCGTAACATCCCGCTCAAGCTGCAAGGCAAGGGCTGGCCGGATGTGCTGGAAGTGCGCGGTGAAGTGTTCATGTCCAAGGCCGGTTTCGAGCGTCTCAACGCCAGTCAGCTGGAAATCGGCGGCAAGACCTTCGCCAACCCGCGCAACGCAGCAGCGGGCAGTCTGCGTCAGCTGGATTCCAAGATCACGGCCAACCGGCCGCTGGAGTTCTGTTGCTATGGTCTGGGCCAGACGTCGGCGGAAATCGCCGACACTCACATCGGCGTGCTTGAAGCGCTGAAAAAATGGGGCATGCCGGTCAGTCGCGAGCTGAAACTGGCGAATGGCGTCGAGGAGTGCCTGGCCTATTACCGCGATATCGGTGAGCGACGCCTGGCGCTGACTTACGAGATCGACGGTGTGGTGTTCAAGGTCAACAACCTGGCAGCGCAACGCGAACTGGGCTTCCGCGCCCGTGAGCCACGCTGGGCGATTGCCCATAAATTCCCCGCCATGGAAGAGCTCACCGAACTGCTGGATGTCGAGTTTCAGGTGGGCCGTACCGGCGCAGTGACGCCGGTCGCGCGGCTCAAGCCGGTCAAGGTGGCAGGCGTCATGGTCGCCAACGCCACGCTGCATAACATGGACGAAGTGGCGCGGCTCGGCCTGATGATCGGCGACACAGTGATCATCCGGCGTGCCGGTGACGTGATTCCACAGGTGGTGCAGGTCGTTGCCGAGCGCCGCCCCGAGAATGCCAGGGCAGTGCAGGTTCCACAGACCTGCCCGGTGTGCGGCTCGCACGTCGAGCGCACGCAGTTGATCAAACGCAGCAAAGGCAAGGAAACCGTCACCGAGGGCGCGGTGTATCGCTGTGTCGGGCGTCTGGCCTGCGGTGCGCAACTCAAGCAGGCGATCATCCATTACGTCTCGCGTCGCGCCATGGACATCGAAGGGCTGGGGGACAAGACCATCGAGCAGCTGGTCGATGAGAAACTCATCGGCTCGCCTGCCGATCTGTACAAGCTGAAATACGAACAGATCATCGACCTGGAAGGCTTCGCTGAAATCTCCAGCAACAAGCTGCTCAAGGCCATCGCCGACAGCCGACAGCCAACCCTGGCGCGCTTCATCTATGCCTTAGGCATTCCCGATGTGGGTGAAGAGACGGCCAAGGTCCTGGCGCGTTCGCTGGCGTCGCTGGAGCGTGTCAAACAGGCTTTGCCGGAAGTCTTGACCTACCTGCCGGATGTCGGCCTGGAAGTCGCTTACGAGATTCACAGCTTCTTCGAGGACGAGCACAACCGTAGCGTCATCGATGCGCTGCTCGGTGAATGCGGTCTGCAATTGCAGGACCAGGGCGAGCTGGGCGCCGAGTTCGCGGCCAGCACCACACTGGAAGGGCTGATCGACAAACTGCACATTCCGTCGGTAGGGCCAGGTGCTGCGCAGAAACTGGCGGACCGGTTCGGTACGCTGGAGGCCATCATCAGCGCCGACTGGCTGGACATGCGTCAGGCACTGTCGGAGAAACAGGCCAAGTCGGTCCGCGATTTCTTCGACGACAGTGCAAACGCCGAGCGTGCCCGCGCCATCGAAGCCCAGCTCAAGGACTTCGGCATGCACTGGCGCAGCGAGAAAAAAACCGTTGAAGGCTTGCCGCTGGCCGGCCAGACCTGGGTTCTGACCGGCTCGCTGGAGCGCATGAGCCGCGATGTCGCCAAGGAAAAACTCGAAAGCCTCGGTGCCAAGGTGTCCGGCTCGGTCTCGGCCAAGACCCACACCGTGGTCGCGGGGCCTGGTGCCGGCTCGAAACTGACCAAGGCCAACGAACTGGGTCTTACCGTGCTGGACGAAGACGCACTGCTCAAACGCTTGACCGAGCTGGGCGTGGCGGTTGATTGAGGAAGGCCGACGCTCCGTATGCCCTGATGATCGTGCGACGCTCCGGGACGCAGGCAGTTCGGGACGCTCTGCGTCCGATCTTGAGTGTGAGGGTGCGGCGTAGATCTGTGACGCGGTGCGTCACGCATTGCATTCCCACGCTGGAGCTTGAGTAACGATAATCGCAACGACTTGCGACGCACCGTTTTGGCCCATGAATGCGCCGTCAGCCTTATCATTCATGCCGCTCGATAATATTTTTGAACCCCTGAAGCGTCGGCATGATCTAGTCCATGCAAGGTCAACGAGAGATCGCCATGTATCGCTTCTTCGAGCAGCTGAGTTCACGCATCACCGCCCCATTTGTCGGCGAATCCAAACGTAACAGCAAGGTCTGGCAGTGCACCTGTGGCCAGTCGGTGTTTTTCCCTAATACCCAATGCCTGGCCTGTTCTGCAGCGCTGGGCTATCTGCCTGAGCAGGGCCGCGTCGCTACGCTCGAGGCAGGGCCTGAGCCCACCACCTGGCGCTTGAGCGATGAGCCAGGTGCCGGGCTGTATCGGCGTTGTGCCAACCTCGGCACCCCGGCAGCCTGTAACTGGCTTTTTCCAGAGCACAATGCCGGCGAATTCTGTGTCGCCTGCAGCCTCAATCACACCATTCCCGACCTGTCCGTGGTTGAAAACGGCGAGCGCTGGCGCAAGGTCGAGACCGCCAAGCGGCGTCTGGTCGCGCAGTTGATTTCTCTGGGCCTGCAGGTCATCCCCAAGACCGTCGACGAAGAAACCGGCCTGGCCTTCGATTTTGTCGGTGTCGATCTGGAAGGCAACTTGCCAACCACAGGCCATGCCAACGGCCTGATTACCCTGAACATCGAAGAAGCCGACGACGCACACCGTGAAGCGATGCGCGTACAGATGCACGAACCCTATCGCACCTTGCTCGGCCATTTCCGTCATGAAGTCGGTCATTACTACTGGGATCGGCTCATCGCCAATACCCATTGGCAGGACAGCTATCGCAACCTGTTCGGCGACGAGCGCGCCAGCTATGCCGACGCCCTCGATCACCACTACAAGAACGGCGCGCCGGACAACTGGCAGGAAAGCTTCGTCAGTGCCTACGCGACCATGCACTCATGGGAAGACTGGGCCGAAACCTGGGCGCATTACCTGCACATGATGGATGCGGTCGACACCGCGCTGGGGTTTGGCATGAGTGCTCGCGACATGGAGCTCGATTACCAGCCGTTTCCGCTGGAAGTGCTCTACGACCCTCAGCATCCGGGCGGCCCGGCGTTCCTGTCGTTCGTCAATGCCTGGATCGAGCTGGCGAGCATGCTCAACGAGCTGTCACGCAGCATGGGGCAACCGGATTTCTATCCGTTCGTGCTGCCGCCAGCGGTCATCGCCAAGCTGCACTTCATCCATCTGGTGATTCAGGATGCCGGTGGCAAGGCCGATGAGGTTCTGCAGGCCCAGTAACGCGGGTCGTGCCTGACACGCTTTGGCGGCGAGTCAGGCACTTGCTCAAAAGCGGGTCAAAGCGTCAGGGTCAGCCTGCGCTCGAAACCGATACGCCCGCGATACGCCTCACCGGTATCCACCCAGCCCTGGCCTGTATAAAGCCCGATGGCAGCCAAGTTGTCCGCGTCCACCGACAGCATCAACTGAGTGATGTCCGGCCATTTCAGGCGCAACGCTGCAGGCAGCGCTTGCAGGCACGCCTTGCCCAGCCCCTTGCCTTGCTCACGATGATCGATCTGCAACGCATGCAGTGTCGCCGTCAGATCCTCCTGAGCCCAGTGCGGCAGACAGTCGTCGCGCTTGAGCAGGAAAAAACCGACGGGCTTCTCGTCACCGAGCAGCACGAAGCCGCAAATGTTCGGGCTGGGTCTGACCAGAAGCGTATTGAGCGCTGTGTAGATGTCGCCGGAGAACTGGATCTGTTCCTGCGTAACCTCGAGGTATCCGAGCTGCTGGCGTTGAGAGGCGCTGAGGTCGTGGTAGTCGACCAATCGAGTCTGCATGAGCAACCTGCTGGCTGATTATGTTGAGGCGGGCAGGGTACAGGATCGAATGGGGCCGTTTCGAGGATTTGTCACGCCGCGGAGCAATACGCAGTTGCCTTTCAGCCCCGGCACACAAGTGCTTGAGCCCCCTCGAAATTTTTATCCGCAGCAACGGTTGTAAACTCGCGCAAGACCGGTACAATGGCGCGGCTCGCCAACTGGTGAGTGTCGTTATGGTGACCCCATCGGTCCCCCCGCAACGATTACCCGTGAACCTGGTCAGAGCCGGAAGGCAGCAGCCACAGCGGGAACATTGTGTGCCGGGGTGTGGCTGGTGGGGGCACCACCTATCTCAAGGTCCTTTCTGAAAGGGGCCTACTCGTAAAAATGAAAGCTTATTCCTGTTCCGACGGCACCCTGCGCTGGTGAGAACTTCGTGCGTCTGTAAAAACAGTCTGCCCGGCACGGAGATAAAACCGCCGGATGTCTCTGTCCCGGCGGTTAATCCTGCGTGGCCTGCCTTACTTCCATCGCGCCATGAATATGGACCTGCCGGTCTCACTCGGTGAGCGATGTACCAGTTTAGGAATGCTTTCTTCGGTAATGCCTTTGCCAGCAAAGAAATAGAAGCGGTCTTGCTTGGCTTCTTTGGTCTTTTGTGCGACCACCTCGGCGCTCACAGGGTTCATTTCTGCATATTCCCCGTTCGTAAACACGGCTTTTGAATCCGGCGACGTGACAAACTCTGTGCCGCGGCCTTCTATCGCTGAGATGCAAATGACTTTTAGCGGTGCTCTGTCTTGATGCCATTGCTCTGAGCGCGGATTGTCCGCGCGCCGCAGTTGAAATTCGTGGGGGCGTAATTGTTGTTTTCTTCCCGTGAGCGAGGCGGCGATGTCTTTTGCTACTGCCGTTACCGAGCGCTCATGCTCGGTCGTCCGCAGGTCAACGACTTTACCGACGGTTTCGTTTCGCCATGCAGGGTTACTGAGACGGCTTTGCTCAAGCAAATAGCTTTTCGTGTGCTCCGACATGCGAACGCTGAAATATCCTTCCTTTTCTAGCTTTGCAGTCTTTTGTTGAATTTTCTCGGGTTCCAGCTTCAGCTCATCAAAGGGCTTGGGCTGTGGCTGTGGCTGGGTGTAATACGTCGATGGGCCAGCTCCGCCACGGATGCTAAAGGTCATGGGTATTTTCCTCTGAGTTGATGTGATCTTTAACCATGGCTAGCCTTGTGGCCATTTGGTCTCCCTCCTCCACGGCAGGGGTTTGAGTGGCGATGAGTAGAAGAATGGTTCCATGCTGGCCAACTGGGCAATCAGGAGAGGGTGTGGTGTGATTTCCAGTGCTCTACCAGCAGCCAAATCAAACTGAACCCTCACTCTTACACATCCCCTAACCCCTTACGCGTCGCTTGAAACCGTTTTACGGCAAGGGGCAATTCAAGTCGCTGCGGGTGTCACGGGCTTTTCGGTCAGGCGTCTCGCAGCAGTGAAGCCGGGGGCCGGATGGAACAGGACATCATCAGATTTTTCACAGACTCGCAATTTCTGGGCATATCGCTCGCTAACTGGATACTGGCTATCTTCGCCTCGACCCTGAGTTTTATTCTGGTCCGGGGCGTGATCGGTTTTGTGCTCAGAAAGATGCGTTCGCGTGCGGATGCGCCCAGCACGCATATGCGATACATCATTGTGCAGGTGCTGTCGGGCACCAGTAATACCTTATTGCTGCTGGCTTCCATTCTGATCGGCATCGGCATGCTCGATCTGCCGGAGCGCTGGCTCGGCCGGGTCAGCAGTCTGTGGTTCGTGGTCGCCGCATTACAGGTCGGGCTGTGGGCGAACCGGGCGATCGCGCTGGCGTTGCAGCGCTACTTCGTGCGTCACAACGCTGGCGGCACCTTTCAGGGCAGTGCGCTGGCCACGTTGAGTCTGTGGGGCGCGAAAGTATTGCTGTGGGCCACGGTGGTCATGGCGATGCTGTCGAACGTCGGGGTCAATATCACCGCGTTCGTCGCCAGCCTCGGGGTCGGCGGTATCGCGGTCGCGCTGGCGGTGCAGAACATTCTGGGCGACGTGTTTGCCTCGCTGTCCATCGCAGTAGACAAGCCTTTCGAGGTCGGCGACTTCATCGTCGTCGGCGCGCTGTCCGGCACGGTCGAGCACGTGGGCCTCAAGACCACACGGATCCGCAGCCTGGGTGGCGAGCAGATCGTGATGGCCAACGCCGACATGATCAACAACACCATCCAGAACTACAAACGCTTACAGGAACGACGCATTGTCTTCGAATTCAGGCTGACCTATGACTGCTCGGTCGATCAGATAAGGGAAGTGCCGAAGAAAGTCGAAGCGATCATCAACGCGCAGAAGCTGGCGCGTTTTGACCGTTCGCATTTTCGGGGTTTTGGCGAGACATCACTGGAGTTCGAGACCGTTTTCATCGTGCTCGACCCCAGCTACAACGTCTATATGGATGTGCAGCAGGCGATCAATCTGGACATCATGGAAGCCTTTGCCGAACTGGATGTGCGTTTCGCGTTCCCGTCCCGCACGGTGTACGTGGCGTCCCTGCCACCGGTTAAAACGGCTCGTCCGACTGCGCTTGAGGCAGCCGACGCGACCACCTGATGGAATCAGGCCGGAAACTGCAGCGCGTTGGTCAGGTCGCCCATCGGTGCCTGGCCACGTGCGATCATGGCCTCGTCGCGGCGTTTCAGACCGTCGAGTTTTTCCAGGCCATGCACGCGAGTGATCAGGCGCAGGATCGAGGCGGTGTCATAAACCGTGTGGTCGACCTTGCCCTTGCGGGCGAAAGGAGAGATGACCAGAGCGGGAATGCGCGTGCCAGGACCGAAGCGATCGCCTTTTGGCGGCGCGACGTGGTCCCACCAGCCGCCGTTCTCGTCGACGGTGACGACGATTACCATGTTGTCCCACTGCGGGCTCTTGCGCAGCACCTTGATCACTCGGTCGATGTGCCGGTCACCCGCAGCCACGTCGGCATAACCGGCGTGCATGTTCAGGTTGCCCTGGGGTTTGTAGAAGGTCACCGCAGGCAACTTGCCCGCTTCGGCATCGGCGAGGAAGCGATTGGTGCTCGACTCGTCACCCAGCCCGCCGTCACGCAGGCGCTTCTTGCGCTCTTCAGGGTGCTGCGGCCCCTGCTGCTTGAAGTAGTTGAACGGCTGGTGATGGTATTGAAAGTTGGGGATTTTCGGGATCCCGGTGGAGTCCTTGAATTCATCCAGCGTCACTTGCCAGGCACCGGCGTACCAGGCCCAGTCAACATTCCTTTTCGACAGCTTGTCACCGATGTGCTCGTGGCTTTGTGGAACCAGTACGTTGGGCAGATCCGGTTTCGAGTAATCAGGGTTCTGCGGGTCGCGCAGCCAGGTTGGCCAGTAGGGCGGAGCCATGGTGTTGACCGCGTAGTTGTCCGGCGTGATGGCGCTGGGGCCGAATTGTGGCGGCCCGTCCATGGCGCTGGCCGGCGACTTGTCGAGCGGTTTGAGACGCGGGTCCAGCGGATTGAAGCTCTGCAGGGTGGCGATTTGCGACTTGGCCGGAGATTCGGCGGCGTTCGGGTAAACAGGCGCGGTGGCTGAAATCAGGTACTGGTGGTTGAGGAACGAGCCGCCGAAAGCACCCTGAAAAAAGTTGTCACACAGCACGAACTCCTCGGCCACGTCCCACAGGCGCAATGAGTACTGAGTCTGTGCGTAGTTGCCCATGGTCAGACCGCCCGCATCCGCCCAGGCCACGAACCGGTCGTTCTTGCCGTCATTGATCTGCATCTGGTTCTGGTAAAAGACGTGCCACAGGTCACGGGTCACCAGGCTCAGCGGCAGGTCTTCACCGTTTGGCCCCTTGAGCGGGAACGGCGCGTTGGGCAGGTCTTGCTGAAACTGCTCGCCCACCGGATAGGTCACGCCATCGACGGTTTGCGGTCCGACCTGCAGCACGCCGCCCCAGGCCGGTGGCAGTTTGGACAAGCGCGTGCCGTCGCGGTCGCGCTGCTCGTAATCGGAAGGCCTGAGCGAGGAGAGTGGCTTTTCGACACCGGGGAAATCGCCGAACAGGTTATTGAAGCTGCGGTTCTCGGCGTAGATCACCACAATGGTTTTCACATTTTCGCGCAAGGCGCGATCCAGCGCGGGTCCGGCAAGGTGATGATGCCGTTCGTTGTCGCCGGGCGGCTTCTCGTGGGCGGAAACGTAGCTGCTAAGGGTGACACCTGCACCCAAGGCAGCCATCCCGCCCAGAAAACGACGGCGGCTGGGGTTTTCGTTGGTATCTTCGTCGTCTGGTCTGTCGCTCATCGCCAAATACTCGCGCTGGTTAATGTGTTGCCAAAGATTTCAGGCGAGCGTAACGATGGAATATGACGCTATTGCGACAACGCAGATGAAGGGTCAGGGAGCGGTGGGCGTGGTGTAGTGATCAATGATCTGCTGGATCTCCCCCGACAGACGCATCTGCACCAGCGTGCGCAAAATCCTGCCCACTGGCAGGTCGGGGTTATTGCGGATCACGCAGGCGGCCGGCTGTTCGGCGACCATTGATATCGGCATGAGCTTCTTGCCGGCAGGCAGGTTCCGGTTGGTCCATTCGAGGATCAACTGATTGGTCACCGCATAGTTGTAGCGCCCGGCCATCAGTTTGCCGAGCGTCTGGTTCTGCGTGCGTGCATCTTCACGGACCAGTTTATGCGCCTCGAAAAGATGCTGCAGGGCCGGGTAGGTGTAGCCCAATACGGTGCCGACGGTTTCGTTGTCGAACTGCTCGGGGTAGGGGCCGGCAGCCGTTGCCGCCGAAGCGACCAGCCAGTCGCGCTGATAGAGAATTGGCAGGCTCCACAGGTAGTCCCCGGACAGGTCCGGATACCACGCCTGTGCGCTGTAGCAGTGCATGTCGACTTCGCTACGCTCTAGCGCCGACTGGATGCGCAGGCGTGGCATCACGTGATAACTGGCTTCGAGGCCCACATGGTGCGCAAGGCTTTGCATGATGTCGAACAGAATGCCGGATTCGGGACGAAAGTCGGTGATGTGCATCATCGGCATGGTCCAGCCTTCGTTGACCGCAAAGCTCAAGGTTCCCTGTGCCGCGCGGCCGGTTTGCGGCAACAGCAACAGCAAACAGAGCGCCGCTGCACAAGGCAGCGGCGGTGTGGTGAAGGCCCGAATAAAGCGCATCAATTGAGTCATTTGCACAGCTTAGCCACAATAGAGACGGACACCAGATGCAATTTTGCCCCTGCTCGGCTAGCATTGGCGGTCTTCCGCTTACCAGTTGCGACGGTTTTAAATGAGTTATCAGGTTCTTGCACGTAAATGGCGTCCGCGCTCGTTCCGCGAAATGGTCGGCCAGGCTCATGTGTTGAAGGCCCTGATCAACGCGCTGGACAGCCAGCGCCTGCACCATGCCTATCTGTTTACCGGCACACGGGGCGTTGGCAAGACGACTATCGCGCGCATCATCGCCAAGTGCCTGAACTGTGAAACCGGCATCACCTCGACGCCTTGCGGCACCTGTTCGGTGTGCAAGGAGATCGACGAGGGCCGTTTCGTTGACCTGATCGAAATCGATGCTGCCAGCCGCACCAAGGTCGAAGACACGCGCGAGCTGTTGGATAACGTGCAGTACGCGCCAAGTCGCGGTCGCTTCAAGGTCTACCTGATCGACGAAGTGCACATGCTTTCCAGCCACTCGTTCAACGCCTTGCTCAAGACGCTTGAAGAGCCGCCGCCCTACGTCAAGTTCATCCTTGCCACCACCGATCCGCAAAAGCTGCCGGCGACCATTCTTTCGCGCTGCCTGCAGTTCTCGTTGAAAAACATGACGCCTGAACGCGTGGTCGAGCATCTGACCCACGTGCTGGGCGTCGAGAACGTGCCCTTCGAAGACGACGCGCTGTGGCTGCTCGGGCGCGCCGCCGATGGTTCGATGCGTGATGCGATGAGCCTCACCGATCAGGCCATTGCCTTCGGTGAAGGCAAGGTCATGGCTGCCGATGTACGTGCCATGCTCGGCACGCTAGACCACGGCCAGGTGTTCGATGTACTGACCGCACTGCTGGAAGGCGATGCCCGCGGGGTGCTGGAGGCGGTACGCCACTTGGCCGAGCAGGGCCCTGACTGGAATGGCGTGCTCTCGGAAATTCTCAACGTGCTGCACCGTGTGGCGATTGCCCAGGCGTTGCCGGAAGGCGTCGACAACGGTCATGGTGATCGTGACCGGGTGCTGGCCCTGGCGCAGGCCCTGCCTGCCGAAGACGTACAGTTTTACTACCAGATGGGCTTGATTGGTCGTCGTGACCTGCCATTGGCCCCTGATCCGCGTGGCGGCTTCGAGATGGTCCTGCTGCGCATGCTGGCGTTCCGTCCTGCCGACAGCGAAGACGCGCCGAGGCAGCCGCTAAAGCCAGTGGGGATCAGCCAGGCCACGGTTGATTCCCGAAAAGCAGTGGCTGATGCGACACCTGTTGCATCGGCAGCTCCCGCAGTGTCTACCGCCCCGGTGATGGCTGCGCCCGATCCGGCCTTCGAAGCGCTGCCGCCTGCGGCGCCGGCGATGCCTGCCGCCGCCCGGCCAGAGCCCGCGGTACAGCCGGAATCGAAGCCAGAGCCACAAGCCGCGCCAGTCGAAGACCTCGACCTGCCGTGGAATGAACCGAAATCCCCGGCTGCCGAACCCGCCGCCGAAACTGCGCCCCCTACCGAATCTGAGGGCGAATCTGATGCTGAGCCAGTAGCCGAGCCGGTTCTGGAGACCGTTTCCGAGCAGCCCGACCTGACGCCCATGCCGACGCCTGCGCCCGCCAGCCCGGTGCCGGCCGCACCTGAAGCCGAGCCTGCACAGCCGGCCGCCGAGCAGCCGGTCACGCCGGCAATGCTCGAAGCCATTCCGGACTCTGCGTATCTGTCCATGCACGCCGATTCGATGCCTTCCGACTCCGGGCCCATGGGGCGTGACGACGAGCCGCCAGCGGACGACGATTATGTCGAGCCGGATATCGACATAGACCCGGCGTCCTACAGCTATCTGGATGAGTTGGCCCACGAAAGTGTCGTCGAGCTTGAAGCCGTCGAACCGGAGCCTGCTCCGGCTGCCAAACCGGCCACCGGTCTTGCGGCCGAGTGGCTGGACGTGTTTCCCAAGCTGCCGATCTCCGGGATGACCGGCAGCATCGCGGCCAACTGCACACTGATCTCGGTCGATGGCGACAACTGGCTGCTGCACCTGGACCCGGCGCACAGCGCGCTGTTCAACTCGACGCAGCAGCGGCGTCTGAACGATGCGTTGAACCAGTACCATGGGCGCACGATCAATCTGAGTATCGAGCTGATCAAGCCCGAGCAGGAAACCCCTGCGCAGGCTGCTTCACGGTTGCGTGCCGAGCGCCAGCGCCAGGCCGAAGCCTCGATCCAGGCCGACCCGTACATCCAGCAGATGCTGCAACAGTTTGGCGCTGTGATCCGGGAAGACACGATCAAACCGGTGGACGCGCCTGCGGTGCCGGCTCAATAACTGAACACAGGGCGCCGCTGGCGCCACGCAAACGAACCATCCATTTTCGAGGAGATATCCCATGATGAAAGGTGGCATGGCTGGCCTGATGAAGCAGGCGCAGCAAATGCAGGAAAAAATGGCCAAGATGCAGGAAGAACTGGCCAACGCGGAAGTCACCGGTCAATCGGGCGCAGGCCTGGTGAGCGTGGTGATGACCGGTCGTCATGACGTCAAGCGCATCAATCTGGATGACAGCCTGATGCAGGAAGACAAGGAAGTGCTGGAAGACCTGATCGCCGCCGCCGTCAACGACGCTGTGCGCAAGATCGAGCAGGCCAGCCAGGACAAGACGGCTTCCATGACCGCTGGCATGCAGTTGCCGCCCGGTATGAAGCTGCCGTTCTGACGGTCGCCCGGCTTATGAACAATGCCAGGCCCTGTGCCTGGCATTTTTCTGTCTGCCATGCGCCGCCACTCGACCACAGTACAACCATCAGCATTTGGCCTGATCGACTGAATTGAGCGACAATCTTCCCCCGTCTCTGGAGTGCCCCATGTCTGAGCCCATTGAAAACCTCACTGTCGACGCCGAGCTGGATGCCGTCGGGCTGTTCTGTCCGGAACCGGTGATGATGTTGCACCAGAAGGTGCGTGATCTGCCTGCGGGCGGTCTGCTCAAGGTCACTGCAACCGATCCGTCCACGCGTCGCGATATCCCGAAATTCTGTGTATTTCTTGGCCATGAGCTGGTTGCGGAGCAAGCCGAAGAGGGCACGTTCCTCTACTGGATCCGCAAGAAGTCCGACTGATCGCCACATCGCTGCAACCCGCGCCTGTTCACGACGCACCTGTTCCCGATTCGAGCAGGTCCCTGTTCGCCAGACCCAGAGAGTCCTCCATGCGCATTGTTGCTGACGAAAATATTCCCCTGCTCGACGCCTTTTTTGCTCATTTCGGTGAGATTCATCGTTTGCCGGGCCGCGCCATGGACCGAGCCGCCGTGGCTGATGCAGACATCCTGCTGGTTCGCTCGGTCACCGCAGTGACCCGCGAACTGCTTGAAGGCAGCTCGGTGCGTTTTGTCGGGACCTGCACCATTGGCACTGATCACCTCGATCTGGACTGGTTTCAGCAAGCTGGTATCCAGTGGGCCAGCGCTCCGGGCTGCAATGCGCGCGGCGTGGTGGACTACGTGCTCGGCAGCCTGTTGACCCTGGCTGAAATCGAGGGTGTTGACCTTGCGCAACGCACCTACGGTGTGGTCGGTGCAGGGCAGGTGGGTGGCCGGCTGATCAGCGTATTGAAAGCTCTGGGCTGGAACGTGCTGGTCTGCGATCCGCCGCGCCAGGCTGCCGAAGGCGGTGACTTCGTCAGCCTCGACGAGATCCTGCAGCGCTGTGACGTTATCAGCCTGCACACGCCGCTGAGCAAAACCGGGACGTCACCGACCTGGCACCTGCTCGACGACGCGCGTCTGCGTCAGCTCCGGCAGGGTGCCTGGCTGATCAATGCCAGCCGTGGCGCTGTGGTGGATAACGCAGCGCTGCACGACGTGCTGCTTGAGCGGGAAGACCTGCAAGCGGTGCTGGACGTGTGGGAGGGCGAGCCGCAGGTCAACGTCGCACTGGCTGACTTGTGCGTTCTGGGTACACCGCATATCGCCGGTTACAGCCTGGATGGCAGGCAGCGCGGTACGGCACAGATCTATCAGGCGCTGTGTGGCTTTCTTGATCAGCCTGCGACGATCGAGCTGGACGATCTGCTGCCAAGACCCTGGCTGGCGCAGGTCAGTCTCGACGCGGCCTGCGACCCGGTCTGGGCGCTTAACATGCTGTGCCGTGGCGTGTATGACCCGCGTCGTGACGATGCGGATTTTCGCCGCAGCCTGACCGGTGACACCGCCAGTCAGCGTCTGGCCTTCGATGCACTGCGCAAGCAGTACCCGCCACGCCGGGAAATCGAAGGGCTGAAGGTGCATCTGGAGGGCGAGTCCGAGGCGTTGGCGCAATTGGTGCGGGCGCTGGGTGCGGTGCTGGTCTGATCGCCAGGCGGGCTATCGGGCAATAAAAAACCCGACCAAGTGGTCGGGTTTCAAGTGTCTGGTACGGCTCGGTATTATTTTTCCGGGGTTACCCAGTTCTTATCGCATTCCTGGCAGGCAGCCTGAACCATTTCTTCGGTGATCAGGACTTCTTCCCCGTGCTGGTCGAGAACGGCACCGCCAACCGGCAGATTGGGCGTGGCTCGAACGACTTGAACTTCGTTGCTGCGCTCTTGCGGGTTCATGGTGTTTCTCCTTTCATCAGGTAACGGCGTTAAGTTAACCGCGCTTGATGACCGGTCCGTGACAGGTACTGTCAGCCGCTCAAACGCGCTCCAAGTGCAACAGATATGATGCAAATCTGCCAGCAGGCGCTTAGATCGATGTCTTATAGCGGCCTCTGTAAAGCAGTCATAACCTGACTCTTGAAGCCAGCCGCAAGTTCATTCGAAATGATGTTCGGCGCGCCCGGCAACACCGGTGTAGGCTTTGCAATTCAGACAGATCGGGCAGACAGGCAGGTTCATCGTTCATGATTTCACGGATTACCCGACGTCATCGCCAGGCCTTGCGTCTGGCTGCGAGTTTCATCGCGCCGTATCGCTGGCAGGCGCTCGGCGCATTGCTGGCACTGGTCATTACTGCGGGCATTACTCTGTCGATCGGGCAGGGCATCAAACTGATGGTCGATCAGGGTTTCATGACCCGTTCACCCCAGTTGCTCGAGCGCTCGATCGGGTTTTTCATGCTGCTGACGGTCGGCCTCGCCGTCGGAACCTTCGCCCGTTTCTATCTGGTGTCGTGGATCGGCGAGCGTGTGGTTGCCGACTTGCGCAAGAAAGTATTCGATCACCTGATCGAACTGCATCCGGGCTTCTACGAGAACAATCGCAGTTCGGAAATCCAGTCGCGACTGACCGCCGACACCACGCTGTTGCAGTCGGTGATCGGCTCGTCGCTGTCGATGTTCCTGCGCAATGCGCTGATGGTCATCGGCGGCATCGTGCTGCTGTTTATCACCAACCCCAAACTCACCAGTATCGTGGTGGTGGCGTTGCCGCTGATCATCGCGCCCATTCTCATGTTCGGGCGGCGGGTACGAAACCTGTCGCGCGAGAGTCAGGACCGCGTCGCCAATGTCGGCAGCTACGTGGCTGAGGCCTTGGGGCAGATCAAGACGGTGCAAGCCTACAATCATCAGCAGCAGGACAAGCAGCGCTTTTCGCATACGGTGGAGCAGGCGTTCGAGACCGCTCGTAAACGCATCCTGCAGCGCTCCTGGCTGATCACGCTGGTAATCGTCCTGGTGTTGGGTGCGGTGGCCGTGATGCTGTGGGTGGGCGGCATGGACGTGATCAGCGGTCGCATCTCCAGCGGTGAGCTGGCAGCGTTCGTGTTTTACGCGCTGATGGTCGGTATGGCGTTCGGTACGTTGAGCGAGGTGATTGGCGATCTGCAGCGCGCCGCCGGTGCGGCGGAGAGGATCGGCGAGCTGCTTCAGGCGCGCAGTGAGATCAGCGTGCCGACCACGGACCTGCAGAGCCTGCCGCAGCGCATCAGTGGGCGTCTGGCGCTGGAGAATGTCACCTTCGCCTACCCGTCGCGTCCCGAGCGCAACGCGCTGGATGACCTGACCCTGAGTATCGAGCCCGGTGAAACCCTGGCGCTGGTCGGGCCCTCCGGCGCGGGCAAGTCGACCATCCTCGATCTGCTGTTGCGCTTCTACGACCCGATTAAAGGGCGCATCCTGATCGAGGGCGTGCCGATCGCGCAGCTCGACCCCCATGATCTGCGCCGCTGCTTCGCGCTGGTTTCACAATCGCCCGCACTGTTTTTCGGCAGTGTCGAAGACAACATTCGTTACGGTAACGCCACCGCGAGCCTTGAGCAGGTAGAGGCGGCGGCGCGCATCGCCCATGCGCATGAGTTCATTCTCGACATGGCCGACGGCTATCGTACGCATCTGGGTGAGGGCGGTGTGGGCTTATCCGGCGGACAGCGGCAGCGTCTGGCGATTGCCCGCGCTTTGCTGGTCGATGCGCCGATCCTGTTGCTGGACGAGGCGACCAGTGCGCTGGACGCGCAGAGTGAGCACTTGATTCAACAGGCCCTGCCGAGCCTGATGCAGGGGCGTACCACGCTGGTCATCGCCCACCGGCTGGCCACGGTGCAGAATGCCGACCGGATTGCCGTCATGGATCAGGGGCGGTTGGTGGCCGTGGGCACCCATCAGCAGTTGATCGCCAGCAACCCGCTTTATGCGCGACTGGCGGCGTTGCAGTTCAATGCCGGGGTTGAGTAGGAGAGGGCGAGAAGGGCTTGTGGGGAACGTGGGAGGTCAAGCCTCCCACTCGCTCAGCCTCAGCGATATTCGCACAGGTAGGCGGTATCGACTTTGACCTTGATCTGGAACTTGCTGTTGGCCGGTACGTTGAACTGGTTGCCGGTGGCAAAGGTTTCCCAGTCAGTGCTGTCCGGAAGCTTCACGCTCAACTCGCCGGAGATCACATGCATGATTTCCCGTTGCGCCGTACCGAACTCATATTCGCCCGCTGCCATGACACCGATGGTTGCCTCACCATCGGCCTGGGTGAAGGCGATGGATTTGACGGTGCCGTCGAAGTACTCGTTGACCTTGAACATGGGCGGTTCCTTTTGAAAGGGCTGAAAATGGCTCGCCAGTATGCCCAACACGGTAAAACTCGTCACGCCCCTTGCACGTGAACGCTGACGAAACGTCGACCTGCAGCGGCATTCAATTGGGCAGGATCAACGGCAGCAGCCTGGCAGTATTGCGCGCATCGACCAGGGCGCGGTGCTGTTGCCCGCTGAACTGCATGCCTGCCAGTTGCAAGGCACTGTTCAGTCCCATCGGTTTCTGCAAGTGACGGGCCTGGGCGAAACGCTGTTTGAGATTGACGTGCGGCATGCTGGACAGCGCACTGTCGAGGTGATGGTGGCGCCATTCCTCTTCCAGTTGCTGACGATCGTAGTCCCCCCAACTGGCCCAGCCCACGATGCGTGCACGGTGATGGCTCAACCAGCGCTCGAATTGCGGCCACACCGTCGTCAGCGGCGCAGCGCTGTCGATGCTGCTCTGGTTGATGTGGGTCAGCTCGCGGCAGAAATGGGTCAGCAGCGGTCTGCGTGCCGGGCGCACGAAGCGCTCGAAATGGTCAAGCTCGCGTCCGTCCTGATTGACCAGTGTCGCGCCTATCTCGATGACTTCCATTTCTGCGACTGGCCATCCACCTTCTTCGGTCGTGGCCTCAAGATCAATCACCAGCCAGTGCGGCATCATCAAGCTTCCTTACGATAGTCAATGGCTTCAGCGTAGCCAGATTAACCCGTTGCGCACACTCTGGGCTTTGCATCGGCATGCTTGTTGTTACAACGGCCTCTACAGTGACCACAGGTGATTGCATTGGTGCCTCGCAGGCGGCTGTCACGTGCCTGGATGAATACTGCAAGCGCACCGCAGAGCGCTGACGCCGTCGATTTGACAGTTGTTTAAATCACGGAAACCGCATAGTTTGGACGGCTTTGATTGATGTCGTGTTTTATGAAAAGACTTGCAGTGTTAATTGACGGTGTGGCGCGCAAGCTTGTGACCGGCGTTATGCTCTTCATTCCGTTGATGGCAGCGCCGCAGGTCTTTGCCGCGCAGATCGTGCGGGTGGCCGCAGTGCATTTCCCCCCTTACATGGTGCGCCCTGAAAAAGGTGAGGACGCTGGCCTTTTACCCAAGCTGGTCGATGCCCTGAATGGCGAGCAGGACGAATATGAATTCGTGATGATTCCGACATCGGTGCCTCGGCGTTTTCGTGATTTCACGGAAGGGCGTTTCGATCTTGCAGTTTTCGAAAACCCCGACTGGGGCTGGAAGGACATTCCCCACGAACAGATCGATATGGGGCTCGAGGATGCCGAGGTCTATGTGGCGCGCCGGGTGGAAGGACGCGGGCAGGATTACTTCGACACCTTTGCTGACAAGCGTCTGGCATTGTTCAGTGGCTATCATTATGGATTTGCCAACTTCAACACCGATCAGAAATACCTGAGCGAGCACTTCAGTATTACCTCCACGTACTCCCACGACAGTAACTTGCTGATGGTGGTGCGCGGCCGCGCCGATATTGCACCTGTTACCCGTTCGTACCTGATTGATTTCATGGCGCATAACAAGGATGAAGCGGCGCAGCTGATGGTGTCCGACCGTATCGATCAGACCTACCGTCAATATGCGTTGTTGCGTCCGAATGGCAGCATCGATGTGGCGCACTTCAAACAGCTACTGGAGCGGTTGCGTGCAGATGGGCAGTTGGCGAAGATTTTCGAGCCGCTTCACATCAAGGTGCTTGCGGTCAATGCCGAGATGCCCGGTAAATAGCAGGGGGGCAGGTGTTGCGCCTGCCACCCAGAGGCACTCAACGGTCGTTGGCGTCCTTGGCATCCATTTCTGCGTTGCGCTCATGGACGCGCTTGAGCTGTTCTTCAGTGAGGGGCAGTTTCTTGGCTGTGTCGCGCAGCATCATCAGACCGCCGACGACCGAGCCAATGGCTACGAGCAGAATTAACCAGGCATACCAGGGCATAGCGCTCTCCTTGTTGTGATACCGGTTGGAGCAGCAAAGCTGCCCAATGGTTCAAGTGTATGCGCCCTGAAGCGGGTGCGTACGAAAGCATTCGCCCGCAACCCTAAGATTCTGCCAACTACTTCCCGGTCAGCATCGCGTCGGTCGGCGCGTCGGCGCGCGATTTGGCAGTCAGGCTGAAATAGATGAAGCCGATGGCCATCAGGCCTAGGAAAATCAGACCGATCAGTGCGTTGAACCAGGCCATTGCCACCAGGCACACGACGGCCAGCGCCAGCGCGATGCCGGGCACTACCGGATAACCGGGGGCGCGGAACGTGCGTTCCAGGTCAGGCTCGGTCTTGCGCAGTTTGAACAGGCTGAGCATGCTCATGATGTACATGACGATGGCGCCGAACACGGCCATGGTGATCATTGCAGCGGTCAGTGTCATGCCGCTCAGGTTGATCAGCCCGTCGCTGTAGATCGCGGCGATGCCGATCAGGCCGCCGGCGATGATTGCCCGGTGTGGTGTCTGGAAGCGCGAGAGTCTGGCCAGCGAGGCGGGCAGGTAGCCAGCGCGGGCGAGGGCGAAGAACTGGCGCGAGTAACCCATGATGATCCCGTGGAAGCTGGCGACCAGACCGAACAGGCCGATCCACACCAGCATGTGCAGCCAGCCGGAGCTGTCACCGACCACGGCTTTCATGGCCTGCGGCAGCGGATCGTTGATGTTGGCCAGGGTGCGCCAGTCGCCCACGCCACCGGCAAACAGCATGACGCCGATAGCCAGAATGACCAAGGTCAGAATGCCACTGATGTAGGCCTTCGGAATGGTGCGTTTCGGGTCCTTGGCTTCTTCGGCGGCCATCGCAGCGCCTTCGATGGCCAGGAAGAACCAGATGGCGAAGGGGATGGCAGCGAACATGCCGGCAATGGCTTCGGGTCCGAAAGTCTGTGAACCGGCCCAGCCGTTCAGGGCGAAGTTGCTGAAGCTGAACGCAGGTGCGACGACGCCCATGAACACCAGCAACTCGGCCACAGCCAGAATGCACACCACCAGCTCGAAGGTTGCCGCGAGCTTCACGCCCACGATGTTGAGCGCCATGAATACGATGTAGGCGCCGACTGCCGCATGCTTGGGGTCAAGACCCGGGTATTGCACGTTAAGGTACGCACCGATCGCCATGGCAATGGCCGGTGGCGCAAAGACGAATTCGATCAGGGTGGCCATGCCGGCGATCAGTCCGCCTTTTTCGCCAAAGGCGCGACGGCTGTAGGCGAACGGACCGCCGGCGTGCGGGATGGCTGTGGTGAGTTCGGTAAAACTGAAGATGAAACAGGTGTACATGGTGGCAACCATCAGGGCTGTTACCAAAAAGCCCAACGTACCCGCGACGCCCCAGCCGTAGCTCCAGC
The DNA here is from genome assembly GCF_017832255.1 of Pseudomonas sp. PvP028. Taxonomy (NCBI): domain Bacteria; kingdom Pseudomonadati; phylum Pseudomonadota; class Gammaproteobacteria; order Pseudomonadales; family Pseudomonadaceae; genus Pseudomonas; species Pseudomonas sp. PvP028. The sequence goes on along the minus strand of NZ_JAFIBL010000001.1, from coordinate 5,257,696 downwards.
CAAAGTATTCGCCGGAAATCACCAGCCCTACCGCGATCCCCCATAAATGAATCGTGCCGAGCGTCGGCTTGAGTTGTGTGCTCATTGTTTTCTCCCTGGGATTCGATAATCGTTGAAACATCCTGTTGCAGAGGCCGTGCCAGTGCACTGTTCAACGTCGTGTTGCTTCAAAACAGGTCGTTTGTGGAACGTTTGGGTGAACTGATTCACCTTGTTGTGCAGATTCGGTGCAGGCTAGTGCAATGACGGTCGCTGCAGGTGCAGGAAATCGTGACCTTTTAAGACCGCCATTGGACAAATGCCGACCTATGGGTCCCGCCTGTGCGCCGGTTCGGCTACAATGCGCGCCGATTTCGACTTACCTGAGACCACGCTCATGTCCGCCTGCCAGACTCCTGTCATCGTCGCCCTGGATTTTCCGACCCGCGAAGCCGCCTTGCGCTTGGCTGATCAGCTCGATCCCAAGCTGTGCAGGGTCAAAGTCGGCAAGGAACTGTTCACCAGTTGCGCGGCCGACATCGTCGAGACCTTGCGCGACAGGGGCTTCGAAGTGTTTCTGGATCTCAAATTCCACGACATCCCCAACACCACGGCAATGGCAGTCAAGGCGGCGGCCGAGATGGGCGTGTGGATGGTCAATGTGCACTGCTCGGGTGGCTTGCGCATGATGGCGGCCTGTCGGGAAGTGCTTGAGCAGCGCACCGGTCCACAGCCGTTGCTGATCGGTGTGACCGTTCTGACCAGCATGGAACGTGAAGACCTGGCCGGTATTGGTCTGGACATCGACCCGCAGGTGCAGGTGCTGCGCCTCGCTGCTCTGGCCGAGAGGGCCGGGATGGATGGTCTGGTCTGCTCGGCGCTGGAAGCGCAGGCCTTGAAAGCCGCTCACCCGTCGTTGCAGCTGGTGACGCCTGGCATTCGTCCGGCGGGCAGTGCGCAGGACGATCAGCGTCGTATCCTGACCCCTCGTCAGGCACTGGATGCAGGCTCTGACTACCTTGTCATCGGTCGCCCGATCAGCCAGGCGGCTGACCCGGCTAAAGCTCTGGCGGCGGTGGTTGCCGAGCTGGCTTGAGTAGATGGATGCGTAGCGTCACGGCGCTTTACCCGCATAGCGGAGAAGGGCTGTGACGCTGCGAAAAGCCTGCGGGTTTATTCCACTTTCAAGATCAGCTTGCCCTGATTCTCACCGCTGAACAGCATCTGGAAGGTTTCCGGGAACGTCTCGAGACCGTCCACGATGTGCTCCTTGCTCTTGAGCTTGCCTTCCTTGATCCAGCCGGCCATGACCTGACCCGCTTCTGCAAAGCGCTCCGGGTGGTCCAGTACGATGAAGCCTTCCATGCGGGCGCGATTGACCAGCAACGACATGTAGTTGGCCGGGCCTTTGATTGCCTTGGTGCTGTTGTACTGACTGATGGCACCACAGATCACGACGCGCGCGCCGACCGCCAGCTGGCTGAGTGCTGCGTCGAGAATATCGCCACCGACGTTGTCGAAGTACACATTCACGCCATCCGGGCAGTGGCGTTTCAGACCGTCCATGACGTCTTCGGATTTGTAGTCGATGGCTGCGTCAAAGCCTAGCTCCTCGGTCAGCAGACGACATTTTGCCGTGCCTCCCGCGATGCCGACGACCCGGCAGCCCTTGAGCTTGGCGATCTGCCCGGCCACGCTGCCGACAGCACCTGCCGCACCGGAAATCACCACGGTGTCACCGCTTTTCGGTTGACCGACGTCCAGCAGCGCCAGGTAGGCGGTCATGCCGGTCATGCCCAATGCCGATAGATAAAGCGGCAGGGGCGCAAGGCTGGTATCTACCTTGTAGAAGCCCTTCGGCTCACCGGCAAAGTAGTCCTGCACGCCCAAGGCGCCCTGGACGTGATCACCTACGGCGAACTTGGGGTTTTTCGATTCAAGTACTTCACCCACGCCGAGGGCGCGCATCACTTCGCCCAGCTTCACGGCTGGAATGTAGGATTTGCCGTCATTCATCCAGCCACGCATTGCCGGGTCCAGTGACAGGTATTTGTTCCTGACCAGAATCTGCCCGTCGGCAAGTGCGCTGACCGCGGCTTCCTGATAGGTGAAGTCATCACGGCGCGCATCGCCCGAAGGGCGCTTGGCGAGCAGGAACTGGCGGTTGGAAAGATCGGTCATGGAGGGTCTCCTGAAAAGGGTTCAAGAATGGATTCAAACGCTCATCGCGCCATTCGGGCAAGAAGCGATCACCCAGCGAATGCCGTTTGATCCATGTGGTTGATAGGAGTCCGTTGCGCCGCTGGCGTTCAGACGGATCTGCGGATGAAACATGCTGATGACGGATATGGCTTGAGTCGCCCCCCCTCAGTGCTCTAGATTCCTTGTTCGATCAACGCTTGGACGACCGTGATGCCTGCCACCTCTTCAAACACTCTCCACCCCCGTGCTCTGCGAGCTGGCGACGCCGTGGCACTGGTGTCTCCGGCAGGGCCTGTGGACCCCGGCAAGATCCAGGCGGCGGTGGCGGTACTCGAAGGGTGGGGGCTGCGTCCACGGGTCTATCCGCATGCGCTGGGCAGCTACTCGTTCTATTCGGGGACCGATGAAGAGCGGCTCGCCGACCTCAACGCCGCGCTGGCTGATCCGGAAATCCGCGCGGTCATCTGCACTCGCGGGGGTTATGGCGTACAACGGATCGTTCAGCAGGTGGATATGGACGCGGTGCGTCGCGACCCCAAGCTGGTGACCGGCTTTTCCGACATCACCGCGTTGCACGGTGCGCTGTGGAACCACGCGCGCCTGGCGACCATTCATGGGCCGGTCGCTTCGCAGCTGGAACGAGGCGGCCTGTTCGTCAGTGGTATGCGCCATGTGCTGATGAGTAGCGAGCCGGTGTTGCTCAAGGCTGATCCGGCCTCGCCAACCGTCAGGGTCAGAACTGGTGGTAGCGCACAGGGCCTGCTGTTGGGCGGCAACCTGTGCATCCTCGATACCTCTGTGGGTACGCCGTTCATGCCTGACCTGAGCGGTGCGATCCTGCTCATCGAAGAGGTCAACGAACCCGCCTACCGGGTCGACCGCATGCTCACCCATCTGGGCAACTGCGGGATTCTTGCGTCTCTGGCGGGCGTTGCCGTCGGCGAATTTACGCCTGCCGCCAACACTGGCCGCACCATCAGCCCCGCCGATGTGCTGCTGGAGCGGCTGGGCAGTCTTGGCATCCCGGTGCTCGGCGGTCTGCCGGTAGGCCATGGAGATCTCAATCAGGCAGTGCCACTGGGCACTCAGGCGATACTTGATGCCGACGCCGGAACCCTGTTGGTAGTGGCTGCCGCGCGTAGCTGATGTCTCTGCCACGCTGCTGGTGGTTGGCCTAGTCGGTTTTGCGTGTGTTCAGGATCAGTAAGGTCAGCAAGCCCGCGACGATGCCCCAGAACGCCGAGCCTATGGAGAACAGCGTCAGTCCCGAAGCGGTGACCATGAAGGTGATCAAGGCGGGCTCGCGTTCCCTCGGTTCGGCCATCGCAACGGTCAGGCCATTGGTGATCGATCCGAGCAGCGCCAGCGCAGCAATCGAGAGCATCAGTTCCTTGGGGAACGCACTGAACAGACCCGCCAGGGTGGCACCGAAAATGCCGGCTATTGCATAGAAAATCCCGCACCAGATCGCCGCTGTATAGCGTTTGGATTTGTCCTCATGGGCATGAGGGCTGGTACAGATGGCGGCACTGATCGCCGCCAGATTGATCCCGTGGCAGCCAAACGGTGCCGTGAGCAGTGAGGCAAAGCCTGTCACCGATATCAGTGGTGAGGTCGGCGGGAAGTAGCCGTCGGCTCGCAACACGGCCACACCGGGCATGTTCTGCGAGGTCATGGCCACCACGAACAGCGGGATGCCAATGCTGACCGTCGCCGCCCATGAAAACTCTGGAGTGGTCCAGACCGGCATGGCGACTTCCAGCGCCAGGCCACCAAAGTTCAGCAAGCCCAGCAGGCCTGAGAGGCCGATACCGACCAGCAGCGCGAGCAGCACCGAATAGCGTGGCGACAGGCGCTTGACCAGCAGGTAAGTGAAAAACATACCCAGCACCAGGCGGGTGTGGTGCTGTGCGGCAATAAAAATCTCACTGCCGATCCGGAACAGAATTCCTGCCAGCAAGGCCGCGGCCAGCGAGGCTGGCAGGCGCCGCACGATGCGCTCGAAACTGCCGGTCACCCCGCACAGAGTCACCAGCAGCGCGCTGGTGATGAACGCGCCAATGGCCTGCGGGTAGCCGACGCCGCCCAGGCTGGTGATCAGCAGGGCGGCGCCGGGTGTCGACCACGCCACGGTAATCGGCATGCGGTAGCGCAGCGAGAGGCCGATGCTGCACACCGCCATGCCCATGAACAGCGCCCACAGCCAGGATGAAATCTGCACGCTGCTCAGCCCTGCCGCCTGGCCCGCCTGGAACATCAGCACCAGCGAACTGGTGCAGCCGGTCATCATGGCGATGAAACCGGCAACCACCGCCGATGGCGATGAGTCTGTCAGCGGGCGCAATGGCACCTTGAGGGATTGGTTCATGCAGGGCGTTCCTTGAAACGGGCAGGTAGCAAAGGGCGCCAAGCCTAAACGCATGGCCGCTCGGCCTTGCAATACAGCGACACAAGTAAACGCCAGCACAGTTGCAGACGTGGCGTTTACTCGGCGTCAGCCCCGGTCGGGCAGGCGCCGGATTGCAGGGTCTGCCCCAGCGCCCGATTGACCGTCAGCCAGCCATCCACGGCATCCTGACCCGCTTCGGCGAACACCCGCTGCAGCAGTTTGACCTGTTCGCGGCGCAAGCCCTGTTCAAAAAGGGCGCCTTCATCGGTGAGGCCCAGCAGTCGTTTGCGCTTGTCATTCTCGGGGGCCGCGCTGTGCACCAGATTCATGGCGATCAGCTGGCGCAGCGGGGCATTGAGGGCCTGTTTGCTGACGCCCAATACGGTGAGCAGCTCCTTGACGCTCAGGCCGGGGTAACGGGCGATGAAAAAGACGATGCGCTGGTGCACACGACTGAAGCCGCGTCTGGCCAGCATTTCATCAGCCTTGGCAGTGAATGCCTGATAGCCGAAGAAGAAGGCTTCCATGGCCATTTGTTGATTGGCAGGTTTTTTAAGGTCAAGCATGTTGACGTATCCGGGTTGATCGTCGTAATTTGAGTCAACCAGTTTGACGTATTTCCAATTGTCTCGGCTACAGGTAACTGCCATGGCTTTCTCCGAACGCGTTTCCCGTCTGAAAAGTTCTCTGATCCGCGAGATCCTCGCCGCCGCTCAGCGTCCGGAAGTGATGTCGTTCGCCGGTGGTCTGCCGGCCGAGTCGATGCTGCCCAAAGTAGAGTGGGCCGACATGCCTGTTGCGCTGGGCCAGTACGGCATGAGCGAGGGCGAACCTGCGCTGCGTGAAGCGCTGGCCGCCGATGCCCGTGCCCTGGGTATCGACTGCGACGCCAGTCAGGTCATGGTGGTCAGTGGTTCTCAGCAGACACTGGACCTGGCGGCCAAGCTGTACATCGACAAAGGCACCGAAATTCTCCTCGAAGCGCCCACCTATCTGGCGGCGTTGCAGATATTCCAGCTGTTCGGCGCCGACTGCATCACCGTGCCGCTGCAGGCCGAAGGCCCGGACCTGCTTGCCATGCGTCAGCGTCTGGAGCAGCACACGCCAGCGTTCGCCTACCTCATTCCGACGTTCCAGAACCCCTCGGCGGTGCGCTACAGCCAGGCCAGTCGCGATGCCGTTGCGGCGTTGCTCGACGAGTTCGGTGTCACGTTGATCGAGGACGAGCCGTATCGTGAATTGAGCTTTGATGGCGGCAGTGCCAGGCCGATCGTCAGCGGTCTGAAGACAGCCAGCTGGATTTACACCGGCACGGTTTCCAAGACGCTGCTGCCGGGCCTGCGAGTGGGCTATCTGATCGCCAGCCCCGATCTGTTTCCGCACTTGCTGCGTCTGAAACAGTCGGCCGATCTGCATACCAATCGCCTCGGCCAGTGGCAGGCCTTGCAGTGGATTGGTACTGAGCACTATCGTGAGCATCTGGTGACGCTGTGCGAGTTTTACCGGGGCCGTCGTGATGCGTTCGAGAGCGCCTTGCAAACGCATTTTTCCGACCTGGCCACCTGGAACAGCCCGCAAGGCGGACTGTTCTTCTGGTTGACGCTGAAGCAGCCGCTGGACACGCGCACCTTGCTGGATACGGCGCTGGCGCACGATGTGGCGTTCATGCCGGGCGAACCTTTCTTTGCCGATCCGGACGCCAATCACGGTCACTTGCGGCTCAATTTCAGCCATATCGACCCTGCACGGCTCGATGAGGGTATAAAACGTCTGGCGTCGGTGGTCCGCGCAGCGCACCTTCTGCAGGCCGCCTGATTCAAGACGTCAACATAGACGCAGCAAGGGAGCAGTCTGATGTACAAGGTTTATGGCGATTACAACTCGGGCAACTGCTACAAGGTCAAGCTGATGCTTAACCTGCTGGGCAGCGAGTACGAGTGGGTGCCGGTGGATATTCTCAACGGCGAAACCCAGACCCCGGCGTTTCTGGAAAAGAACCCCAACGGCAAGATTCCGGTGCTGGAGCTGGAAGACGGCACTTGCCTGTGGGAGTCCAACGCGATTCTCAACTTTCTGGCTGATGGCTCTTCATACCTGCCGAGCGAACCGAGGCTGCGTACCCAGGTGCTGCAGTGGCAGTTCTTCGAGCAATACAGCCATGAGCCGTCGGTCGCGGTGGCCCGTTTCATCCAGTTCTATCTGGGCCTGCCGGCCGAACGCATGACCGAGTATCGCGCCATGCAGAAGGCCGGCTATCGCGCACTGGCAGTCATGGAGCAGCAGCTCGACCGTACGCCGTTTCTGGTCGGTGAGAATTTTTCCATCGCCGACATTGCCTTGTATGCCTACACCCACGTCGCGCATCAGGGCGGTTTCGATCTGGCACCCTATACCGGGATCCGCCGTTGGCTGGATCGGGTCAAGGCGCAGCCGGGTTATATCGGTATGCTGGACTGACACATCCGTCATGTGAACAAAGGGAAATGTATGCGCGTTCCACTCGTACTTCTGGGCGCTTTCATTGCGCTGGGGATCGGCTGCTCGGCCCAGGCCGAGGACTGCGATGCCAATCAGGCCAGCATGAACCGTTGCGCTGCCAATGAACAGGCAGCGCTTGATGCCGATCTAAACAAGCAGTACAACGCGCAAATGGCGTGGTTGAAGACCCCGGCGAAGAAGCAGGCACTCAAGGATGCACAACGAAAGTGGATAGCCCTGCGTGATGCCGATTGCCTGTATCAGGCGGGCAAGCCCGAGGACTCAGGCTCTATCTGGCCATTGCTGCAGTCGCAATGCCTGGCCGAGCAGACCCGCGTACGACTCAAGCAACTGCAAGCCTATGTGGCCTGTCGCGAGGAAGGTTGCCCGCGCTGAGAGGCGCCGGGCAAACAGGCGTCAGATCGCTCCGAAGCGCTGGTTCAGGTAGTCGATGATCACCTTGGATTCATACATCCACACGGTTTTGTCGCCTTCCTCGATGCGCAGGCAAGGCACTTTGATCCTGCCGCCCTCGTTGAGCAGGGTCTGGCGATCGAGCTCGTTGTTTTTCGCATCGCGCAACGCGACCGGAACATTGAGACGGCGCAGGGCGCGACGCGTCTTCACGCAGAACGGGCAGGCATGGAACTGATACAGCGTCAGGTCCTGAGCCGCTTCAGCGACAGTCGCCTGGGCCTGCGGGTCACGTTTTTTCCTGCTCGGGCGAGTCAGGAAATCGATGCCGATGACGAGTTGGCCGAGGCCGACTCTTAACGCTTTCATGAACAAGGTCATACCTCTTGCGGGCGGTGGCGTGCTCAGCCGTGCGTTCAGCTTGCCTCATGGCAGGTGAACGCAGGCTGAACGATCACTTGATCAGGCTGAGAAACTCACTGCGGGTGGCCGCGTTTTCACGGAACTCGCCCAGCATCACCGAGGTGATCATGGCCGAGTTCTGCTTCTCCACGCCACGCATCATCATGCACATGTGCTTGGCTTCGATGACCACCGCTACACCCAGCGCGCCGGTGACCTGCTGGATAGCCTCGGCGATCTGGCGGCTGAGATTTTCCTGGATCTGCAGACGGCGCGCATACATGTCGACGATTCGCGCCACTTTCGACAAACCAAGCACCTTGCCCTGCGGGATGTAGGCCACATGTGCCTTGCCAATGAACGGCAGCAGGTGGTGCTCGCACAGCGAGTACAGTTCGATGTCCTTGACCATCACCATTTCACTGGCATCGGAGCTGAACAGTGCGCCGTTGGTCACTTCTTCCAGGGTCTGCGTGTAACCGCGACACAGATACTGCATGGCCTTGGCGGCGCGCTTGGGGGTGTCCAGCAGACCTTCGCGCGAGACGTCCTCGCCCAGTTGCCCGAGGATGGCGGTGTAATTCTGTTCCAGTGTCACAGAGGGTGATTCCGTATAGGTTTCAGAGCGGTACGTTTGGGGCTGTACCGATTTTTTACCAATCGAGCTGGTGTCCCGTTTGCCGATCCCGCTCCAGTGGAGTTGGGCGATTTCGCATACGTAACCTGCGGATCTCGTTGATTGGCGATGAATGCGGGGTTTATCCCGGCGATTGGGCACATGGTAGCGTAGGTGTGCTCGCAGTTGTACTGCCGTGGCCTCGTAATGCTTTCGCAATCAGCGCCGGTTTTTAGACTTTGCCCGGCGTTGCGCTATAGCCCGGTGCTTTTCAGTGTCGCAGAAAAGCGAATGCAGGGAGCATGCGCTTTGGCTTGGGCTCTCCGACATGCGTTTCTGTTGCCTTGATTGGAGCGCTGGAATGACATATGCCGTAGCTTTTTCAAGCGTTTGCAAAGCAGATGTGAAGCGTATCCTTGCTTCATGAAGGCGGCTTGTGAGATGCAGGCCAGAGTCTGATAGGAGGTTGGATGCCGAGTCAAAAGGACGAGCTGGAACTTGAGAAACTCCAGGCTGAGGTTCACAAGTTTGTGGCTGAGGCACGAAAAATGATCGCGGAGACCAATAAGCTCCAGCGCGAAACGAGCTTTTATCCATTTGTGGCGGCTGGTGGGTTGATCACCGTAATCGTTACTGCTGCCGCTTTCATCCACAAGCTCCAGGCAGCCAGTATCCAGTAGCGGACAGCGACTTGCAGCGCTTGAGATTCAGTCTGGACCAAGCGAAAGTGTGTACGCAACGCATGAATCGGCATTTCGAGAGAAGATGAGTATGAGTCACGATCAAGTCATAAAGCGGATGCGCGAAGACCTCGAGCAGTTGGGCAACGAGGTCCGCAACATGCCTGCCCATGAACCACGAAACGTTCTGGTGTCTGCTGCATCCGGTGCAGTATTTGCTCTGGTTTTTTCATGGCTTGCATTCAAGGTCTGGTTCTGAACGCCTGCGATAGCTATGCCAGGGCAGTGAGTCGTCTGAGTCAGGTCCAAAGTCGTATGGCTTTTTTGTGTCTGGCGGTTGTTTAGTTTGCCCTGAAAAATCCGCTTTTACAGCTTTTGTATCCTCTCGCTTACACGTTGGCGACCAGATCGCTACCCACTTCCGGGGTCCATTGCGGTCTGAGTAGGCAGGTTATCAATCCATTGCCTGTCTAGAGAGTAAATCCGGATGTTGAGTCGAGTAGCAAAAATAGCGTTGTTCGCGATTGTACTGTCGTCGGTTTCCGGTTGCTGGCCGTTCTGGCCTGGTCCGGGTGGACATGGCGGCGGCGGTGGCGGACACCATGAAGGCGGTGGCCCTGGCGGTCCTGGTCCGGGTCGCTGAGTCACCAGCGGGGCGGCGGCTTGCTGCCCGGCGTAGAGGGGCGGACTGACTGCAAGGGCGCGGCGGGTTCTACTCGTCGCGCCCTTCCATCATGATGCGCCTGAGGATCACGTACACCGCACCTGCACCGCCGTGTTTGGCCAGGCAGGAGCAAAAGCCCAGCACCTGCGAATGCTGACGCAGCCAGGTGTTGACGTGGCTCTTGATCATGGGTCGCTTGCCGTCCAGGCGTACCGCCTTGCCATGAGTGACGCGTACGCAGCGTATTTCCAGACGGGTCGCTTCAGCCAGAAATTCCCACAGCGTCTCACGCGCTACTTCCACGCTCATGCCATGCAGGTCCAGGCTGCCCTCGAAGCTGATCTGCCCGAGTTTGAGCTTGCGCATCTGACCTTCCTGCACGCCGTCACGCGACCAGCTCAGGACATCTTCAGGGCCGACATCGATCACGAATTGATCCGACAAGCCGTCGACGGTCACCGAGTCGGTGCGCACAGTTGCAGACTGGCGCAGGCGGGCGAGCATTTTTCGATCAGTCTTGGGTTTGCCGACATCGGCGTGTTCATGCTTGAGCGGCTTGACGCCGCGCGTCTCGCTTCTGAACAGGGAAAAATCGTCGTCTTGCATGGGGCCTCCGCGAAGGAGGCCATTCTAACCGCTCAGGCGAGGGGGTCAGTTGTGTTTTTTCATCAGATGCGAAGAGATACTCAAGCCGCCGCCACTGCGCTGACGACGGCAGCGGCGCCACAGCCAGACGCCGATGTACAGCACGAGCAATCCGCCGATGGCGACAAACGCCGCGCCGCCCGGGCTGGCATTGAGTTCGCCCAGCATCTGCGGATGAACCGTGAGGCTGGATGCACCGGCAACCGCCAGCAACAGGCCCGCGACCACAAGGAGCAGTGCGATCAGCGTGCCGATGCGTTTGCCCCAGTTGCCCTGACCCCTGGGGCGCAGGCGACGTGCATCGAAACCATCTGACGTTTTCATGCCTTTTCCTCAACAGGTATCAGCTCAATGGAGTATCGGCGCTCTGACCCGGGGAAGGAGGGGTGGTTCCCGCCTCCGGGACGATCCATAACGGCACAGGATGGGCGGTTATGTGAGCGGTGTCACATGCTCCCTTACCCGTGCAGCTTCAAACAAGGTCTTTGGTCAGCGCCAGGGTGGCGAAGTTGTCGGCCATGATTGCCATCTCGGTTCTGTGCACGACCTCTGCGCTGACCACGCCGTGCGGACTCGGCAGGTCACGGGTTGCGCAGGCATCGTCGACCAGGGTGCAGCGATAACCGTAGTCCTTGGTGGCGCGAACCGTGGTGCTGATACTCGAATGACTCATGAAGCCACAGACGATCAGGTCCAGATGCCCGAGACTCTGCAGCAGCTCATGCAGTCCGGTGCCATTGAAAGCATTGGGCAGGCGTTTCTCGACCAGGTGTTCATCGCCCTGCGGCAACAGCTCCGGCACTAGTTCACCGCGCTCGCCATGTGGGTCGAACGGGCCGCCCACGGTGCCCAGATGGCGGATGTGAACGATCGGGCACTTGACCGCACGAGCCTTCTCGACCAGCCGGCCGATGTTGGCCATCGCTTCCCTGACGCCGGTCAGGGCCAGCGGGCCGCGGAGGTATTCTTTTTGCGCGTCGATGATGATCAGCGTCGCGTTACTCAGATGGGCGGGCGCATGCACCCGGCCGCTGAGCTGAAACATGGTCTTTAAATCGGACATTCACGGGCTCCTTTGTGTGGGGCTTTTGCGACATTGTCCTCTGGCTGAAGCGTTCTGGGAATGGCAACCATCGCAGGCCACGGTTTTTATGGCCTGCAGGGCAGTTGAAGGAGGGGGTGGCTGGCGGTTTGCCTTGATGGCGGTAGACGAATCATGGAAACTTCCCCGCCTATCGGGTACGAAGAATGCACGTTGTTCGTAACCAGACTGTTCACCGGGGCTCGTCTTACAGCAGTTCGTTGCCTTTCAAGGAGTTTGTCCATGATCACTTCCCGTCTGCGTACCGTGCGCGACCATATACGCTGGGCCGTCAGCCGCTTTCACGAGGAAGACGTATTTTTCGGTCATGGCACCGACAATGCCTGGGATGAAGCGCGGCAACTGGTGCTGGGGGCGCTGCACTTGCCTTGGGAAATTGCCGACAGCTACCTGGATTGCCGTCTGGAAGTCGATGAAATATCCGACCTGCAACGCTTGATCAAGCGGCGCATCGACGAGCGTGTGCCAACCCCCTATCTGCTGGGCGAGGCCTGGTTCTGTGGCCTGTCGTTCATTGTCGATGACCGCGTGTTGATCCCGCGTTCGCCCATCGCCGAGCTGATCGAAGAGCGTTTCGCCCCCTGGCTGGCCGACGAGCCGGCGCGGATTCTCGATCTGTGCACAGGCTCCGGTTGCATCGGTATCGCCTGCGCCGAGGTGTTTCCCGATGCCGAGGTGGCCCTGGCCGACCTGTCCTATGACGCACTGGAAGTGGCCAATCAGAACATCGAGCGTCACGGCATGGAGGATCGCGTCTACACCGTTCAGGGTGACGGATTCGATGGCCTGCCGGGTCAGCGCTTTGACCTGATCGTGTCCAACCCGCCTTATGTGGACGCCGAAGACTTTGCCGACATGCCCGACGAGTATCAGCATGAGCCAGAGCTGGCGCTGGCCTGTGGCAGCGATGGTCTGAACCTGGTCCGCCGCATGCTCGCCCAGGCCGCCGATCATCTGAACGAGAAGGGCCTGTTGATCGTCGAGGTCGGCAATAGCCAGGTGCACGTGCAAGCGCTGTACCCGGAGGTCGATTTCGCCTGGCTGGACTTCCAGCGGGGCGGGCATGGCGTGTTCATGCTCACGGCAGAACAGTGCCGCGACCATCAGGCGCTGTTCCAGTCGAAGGTTTGAGGTCAAGAGCCGCGATAAGCGGCTGAGACAAAAGGGAGGCTGATATCAGCCTCCCTTTTTTATCGGCTTTATCGGCGCGTCTTTTATCGGTGAGTCGCGATCCAGATCAGCAGGCCGGCCTGGAATACCGCGAAGGTCACCAGACAGGCAATCGTGAAGCGCAGGCCGCTGTCTTCACGCTTGTATTTGCTGACCCGGTCTTCATGCTGGCGAATCGTCACTTCTTGCTCGATCAGATTTTTCTCGGCCTTTTCTAGCATCTGCGAGGCTTCGAGAATCTCGATGATCTGCACCTTGTCGTTGTTCCAGGTGCTGTGCAGGTTGCCGACGTGTACATCCTTGATCGCGCCTTTCATGTGCTGGGCATCGGCATACGTCACTTCAAAACCCAGAGTGCGCAGAAAGTGATCGCGACGCAGACGTGTGTCTTCGTTCAGACCGTCCTTGCTGGCCAGCGCCACGCCTTCAATCTTGTAGGAAGACCATCTTTTCTGCGCCCAATGCACCGCATGAGCAATCATGAAGCGTCCGATACCGCGGTTCCACGGCTCGATCTGCAAGCCTGACTCGGGACCGAAGCGCACCATGCGTTTTTCGTGGTCGGCCCAGATATCCAGATGGTTCTGTTCCTTGCGGACCCGCTGACCTGGCAATTGCACCGTGATGCGCAGCAGGCTCAATGCCTTGCTGTGCCGCTCGGCACGGCCGAACTGTACGAAGCGCAGAGGGCGGCCGCCGGTAGCACGGTCGGTGGGCAGTGGCGACAGACGCAGCATTTGAAAGCTTTCGGGCAGAACGTCTTCCCACGGCTGCGGGGGCACCGGCACTGCGACTTCTGCGCTGGCCGGTTCTGCGAGGGTTTCAGTCATGGTAGTTGCGTCTGTCATAAGGGTGTCCTTTCCTGGGCCTTGCCCCGGGGCACGTTTGCCGGGGCATAAAGGTGCCGAAACACTAAGGTGCCGGAACACAGGGCCAGCACATTGCTATCGGCCAGATTCGCCAGGACTGAAGGACTTTTAACTAGCGCGCGTCAGATCTTTTTTCCGGGTGGGGCAGCGCCTTGATGAAGCTCAGGATCCGCTCGGTCACTTCGCTGGCCAGCGGTTGGGTCGGATTGCGGTAGGAGAGCAGTTGCTGCTGCAAATCGTCCGGGACGATGCGCAGTACATGATTCATGCCGTCGATCAGGGCCAGTTGGGCATCCGGTTTGGCTTTCTGCAGCAGCAGGGCGTCACCCACACCGACCTGAATGTCGTTGCGACCCTGAACGATCAGCGCCGGAATGTGCAAAGCACCGAAAGCCGCCGCCGGGTCCTGGCGGAACAGCGAGATCAGGTAAGGCTGGACACTGGGGCGGAAGACCACTTCCAGCTCGGCGGGCACGTTGTCATCGGTCTTGCCGGCCTTGAGTTCGTCGAGCAACTGATCGCTGCGCTGCAGCAGGTCCGGTGGCAGGCGCTCCTGAAACTGTTCACGCAGGACCTGATCCACCGGTCGTCCGGTGCCGGCCACGGAAATCAGTGCCGCTGCACCTACCTTTTCAGCCGCCAGCGTCGCCACCAGCGCACCTTCGCTGTGGCCCAACAGAATCAGCTGGCCCAGACGCGGGTTGGCTTTCAGCGCTCTGGCCCAGAGCTGCACATCGGCCACGTAGCGCTCGACGCTCAGGTTGCGTTCATCCGGTGTAACCGCCTTGCTGGCCGCGACGCCGCGTTTGTCGTAGCGCACGCTGGCGATATTGTTGCTGGCCAGGATCACCGCGAGGCGCTTCATGCTGTCGTTGCGGCCACCTTCCGGGTTGTTGCCGTCGCGGTCAGTGGGGCCGGAACCGGCGACGATCAGCACCACCGGCACCGGTTTGTCGGAACGCGGCATGAGCAGCGTGCCGTACAGCTTGCCGTTTTCGGTGTCCACGCTTATCGGTCGCTGCACCGCGCTGGGCGCCGCAGCGCTGGCGGTTGCGGCGGCCAGACTCAGGATCAGGGTTATCGGCAGGGCCAGCAGACGCAGCGCATTGGGAACTCGAAGCAGGGAAATACCGGGTAACATCGCAAGGCCATCATTGGGGGGGTCACGCTTGGACGCACGCCGTGACAGAAGGTTCGAGGATGAACTGAACCACGAGCCTGCGTATACTGGCGCGCTTGGTTTAACGATCTGGTTTTTTGGCTGATTTTTCGGAGCGCCCGCATGTCCGGCAACACTTTCGGCAAGCTGTTCACTGTCACCACCGCCGGCGAAAGCCACGGCCCGGCGCTGGTCGCTATCGTCGACGGCTGCCCGCCCGGGCTGGAACTGGACCTGCAAGACCTGCAGCGCGACCTCGACCGGCGCAAGCCGGGCACCAGCCGCCACACCACGCAGCGTCAGGAGGCCGATGAAGTCGAGATTCTCTCGGGGGTCTTCGAGGGCAAGACAACCGGTGCGTCCATCGGCCTGCTGATCCGCAACACCGATCAGAAATCCAAGGACTATTCGGCGATCAAAGACCTGTTCCGCCCGGCCCACGCCGATTACACCTATCACCACAAGTACGGCATCCGCGACTACCGCGGTGGCGGACGCAGTTCGGCAAGGGAAACCGCCATGCGTGTGGCTGCAGGCGCGATTGCCAAGAAGTACCTGGCAAGCCAGGGCATCGTCATTCGCGGCTACATGAGCCAGCTGGGCCCGATCCAGATCCCGTTCAAGACCTGGGATTCGGTAGAGGACAATGCGTTTTTCTGCCCCGACCCTGACAAGGTGCCGGAACTGGAAGCCTACATGGACCAGCTGCGACGTGATCAGGACTCGGTCGGTGCGAAAATCACCGTGGTCGCAGAAGGCGTGATGCCGGGTCTCGGCGAGCCGATCTTCGATCGTCTGGACGCTGAACTCGCCCATGCGCTGATGAGCATCAACGCGGTCAAGGGCGTGGAAATCGGTGCCGGTTTCGACTGCGTTGCCCAGCGCGGCACCGAGCACCGCGACGAGATGACGCCACAGGGTTTCCTGTCCAATCACGCGGGCGGCATTCTCGGCGGTATTTCCTCCGGCCAGCCGATCATCGCGCATCTGGCGCTCAAGCCGACCTCAAGCATCACCACGCCAGGGCGTTCGATCGATGTCGATGGCAACGCCGCCGACGTCATCACCAAGGGGCGGCATGACCCGTGTGTCGGTATCCGTGCCACGCCGATTGCCGAGGCCATGATGGCCATCGTTCTGCTCGATCACTTGTTGCGTCATCGCGGTCAGAACGCCAACGTCAGCGTCAACACACCTGTGCTGGGGCAGGTGTAATGCACGCCGTCACGGTTGCGGACTGCTAGCGTGGCGCAACCTGCCGGCGGACAGCTGCCTTACTGGCGGCTGTCCGGGTTCTACGTATGCTATTTCGCCTTGCTGGGCCTGTCGGCGCCTTTCATGGCCCTTTACCTGCATCATCTGGGTTTTTCCAGCGCACGGATCGGCGAGCTGGTCGCCATTCCCATGCTGATGCGCTGCGTCGCGCCCAATCTCTGGGGGTGGCTGGGTGATCACACCGGTTGGCGTCTGACGATTGTGCGGTCTGGCGCCATCTGCACGTTGCTAGCGTTTTCGCTGATCCTGGTCGAAAAAAGCTATGCCTGGCTGGCGATGGTCATGGCGCTCTATGCGTTCTTCTGGCACGCCGTCCTGCCGCAGTTCGAAGTCATCACCCTCGCACACCTGCAAGGCCAGACCTCGCGTTACAGCCAGATCCGCCTGTGGGGCTCGATCGGTTTCATTCTGGCCGTCGTGGTGCTGGGGCGGGTATTCGAATGGTTCAGCCTGGACCTGTTTCCCTACATCGCGCTGGCGATCATGTCCGGTATCGTTGTCAGCAGCTGGTGGGTGCCGAATGCGCATCCCGCACCGTCGAGCCGCGAAGCCGGGGCGGGCGGTTTTCTCAGGCAACTGGCGCGCCCCGGTGTATGGGCGTTCTACCTCAGTGTCGCGCTGATGGTGCTCAGCCATGGCCCGTATTACACCTTCTTGACCCTGCACCTCGAAGAACTCGGTTACAGCCGCGGCCTGATCGGCGTGCTATGGGCGGTCGGCGTGGTGGCTGAAGTGCTGATGTTCATGGTCATGAGCCGGATTCTGCAGCGCTTTACCGTGCGCCAGGTACTGTTCGCCAGCTTCCTGCTGGCCGCATTGCGCTGGCTGCTGCTGGGCCTGTTTGCCGATCACCTCACCGCACTGCTGATTGCCCAAGTGATGCACGCCGCCACGTTCGGCAGCTTTCACGCCGCTGCCATTCATTTCGTACAAAGTAGCTTCGGTCCGCGTCAACAAGGTCAAGGGCAAGCGCTTTATGCCGCCTTGTCCGGGGTCGGCGGGGCGTTAGGCGCTCTGTATTCCGGTTACAGCTGGAACGCGCTGGGGCCGACCTGGACCTTTGCCATTGCCAGCCTTGCAGCGTTTGCCGCTGCCGTCATGATTGTCACACCCAAGAAAGAGGAAGGTGTATGAGCCGCGAACAATTGAGCCTGGAGATCATCGAAGCCGGGCGTTTTCTGTATGGCCGAGGCTGGTCGCCTGCCACTAGCAGCAATTATTCCGCACGCCTTTCTGCCAGCGAGGCGCTGTTGACCGTATCCGGCAAGCACAAGGGCCAGTTGGGCCCTGACGATGTGCTGGCCACCGATCTGGCTGGCAATAGCCTGGAGCCGGGTAAAAAGCCGTCTGCCGAAACCTTGCTGCATACCCAGCTGTACAGCTGCAGGCCGCAGATCGGTGCCGTGCTGCACACCCACTCGGTGAACGCGACCGTGTTGTCGAGGCTGACCACGGCCGATCATCTGGTGTTCGAGGATTACGAGCTGCAAAAGGCCTTTAGCGGCGTGGTCACTCATGAGTCGCAGGTCGTGGTGCCGATTTTCGACAACGATCAGGACATTGCCCGTCTCGCGGCAAAGGTGCAGCCTTGGCTGGACACCCATCCCGAGTGCGCCGGCTACCTGATCCGCGGTCATGGTCTCTACACTTGGGGGGCAAAAATGAGCGATGCCTTGCGCCAGATCGAAGCGTTCGAGTTCCTGTTCGAGTGCGAACTGAAAATGCGCGCGGTCTTGAACCGCTGACAACGTCTTGCCAAACCAGCCTGTAAGCCTGACCGGCCTGTAAAAGCCGGAAGGCGTTGCACCAAACCGAGGATTCACGCATGAGCAGCCTGTCCGTTTATCACGTTTCAAGCCCTGATATACCCAACAAGGTGCTGACCCATCTGGAAGACATCGCGTCGACGCTGGCCGAGCATGGCGTGGCGTTCGACCGCTGGGAGGCCGCCACGCCGATCACTCCCGGTGCCAGTCAGGAAGAGGTGATCAGCGCCTATCGCACCCAGATTGACAGGCTGATGAGCGAACGCGGTTATGTCACCGTGGATGTCATCAGTCTCAACAGCGATCACCCGCAAAAAGCCGAATTGCGCGCCAAGTTTCTTGAAGAGCACCGCCACGGCGAAGACGAAGTACGCTTTTTCGTCGCCGGGCGGGGCTTGTTCACCTTGCACATCGACGATTATGTGTACGCCGTGCTGTGCGAAAAGAACGATCTGATTTCCGTACCGGCCGGCACGCGGCACTGGTTCGATATGGGCGAGAACCCGCACTTCGTTGCCATCCGCCTGTTCAATAATCCGGAAGGCTGGGTAGCAAACTTTACCGGTGAAGACATTGCGGGCCGTTTCCCACGGCTTGAAGACTGACAGGAGCCCCATTCTGATGCCCATCAAAGCTATCCTCACGGATATCGAAGGCACCACCAGTGCAGTGAGTTTCGTTTTCGATGTGTTGTTTCCGTTCGCCAGAAAGCACTTGCCCGCATTCGTTCGTGAAAATGCCGAGCAACCGGCCGTGGCGCAGCAGCTGCAGGCGGTGCGTGACCAGGCCGGTGAGCCTGACGCTGAGGTCGAGCGCGTCATTGCAATATTGCTGGAATGGATCGCCGAAGATCGCAAGGCCACGCCGCTCAAGGCTCTGCAGGGGATGGTCTGGGAGCAGGGCTACAACGCCGGACAGCTCAAGGGCCATGTTTATCCGGATGCTGTCGATGCCTTGAAGCTCTGGCAGCAACAGGGTTACCGGCTTTACGTTTATTCCTCGGGCTCGATTCAGGCTCAGCAATTGATTTTCGGCTGTTCCGAGGCAGGCGATCTGTCCGGCCTGTTCAGTGGTTACTTCGATACGACGTCCGGCCCCAAGCGCGAAGCGCAGTCCTACCGGACCATTGCGCAGGCAATGGACTGTCCTGCCGAGGACATTCTGTTCCTGTCGGATATCGTCGAAGAGCTCGATGCTGCAAAGGCCGCCGGCATGGCCACCTGTGGTCTTGCGCGTGATGGCGGGGCGCTTGCCGGGCACACGTATGTGGCCAGTTTTGCGCTTATCGATCCAGCCTCTTTCTAGAAAACTCCCGCCTGCTGTGCGCGGCATCGTCCTGATGCCGCTGCATCGAAGTCCAACGCTTAAACACTTCTTTTGTAAGGTATTTCCTGCTTTTTGGTGAGCGATTGCCTGGTCGAAAGTACGTTGAATCTGTTTGTTCTGTTCGCCGTTTTTCAACGTGATTATTCGTGTAAGTTCTGCGCCATCGTCAACGGGGTTACGGTCAACACCTGTACCGATTTCCCGGCGAAGAAGGAGCGGCAGCGATGGGCAGTGCCATGACAGAAAGCGCAACCAGGGACTTATTGATACAGCAGATGGTGAGCACGATTACCGAGCTCGATGGGCAGGCCGCCATCGAAAACGCACTCGAATGGTTACGGCGCGAATGCAACAGCGAGCGCGCGATGTTCTTTCAGTTCAAGGGCCCGGTGTTACTGACGTTCATCACGTCCAACGTCGACGATGCCTGGGGCGATGCCTACCGCCAGCACGATTTGATCACGCAAGACCCGGTGATCCGTTGTTATCGCAATCAACTGGGCTTCCTGAACTGGCAGGATGCGTTCAGGCAATACCCCGTATCAGCCTTTTATGACGCGCTCGTCGATACCTGTGAACTGCTTCCGGCCATCTCCTACGGCTACACCAATCATTGTCGTGGTGCCGACAGCGTGACATCGGTGTGTACCCTGGGCGAAGTGGAGCGGCCCATCAGCGCTGAACAAAAGTACCTCATGAGCAGTCTCATGCCGGTGCTGCACAGTGTCGCGCGGGGTCTAAAGTTCTGTTCACGCGGTCTGACCCATCGTGAGCTGGAAGTATTGCAGTGGGCCAGGGATGGAAAGACGGCCTGGGAGATCTCGATGATCCGCGACGTGTCGGAGTCGACGGTGAAGTATCACCTCAAGACCATCTACTCCAAACTGGGCGTTGCCAACAGGGCACAGGCGGTGGGCGAAGCACTTTGTCGGGGGCTGATCAGGTAGCCGACCAGGAAAACGCAGGCAAAAAAAAGCCGCGAGAACAAAGTGTAATCGCGGTAAACAAGGGATGAGAGAGCGTACGGCGGATGCCACCCATCAGGGTGGCGGGCAAATCAACGTGTGTGGTACGTCGGCAGATCAAAACGGTGCTGGCTTTGCAGCATCGAGATAGCTGGCAGCTCGCTGGCTTGTGCAGCCAGATCGCGGCGAATAGCGCTGATTACCCATTCCAGTTGAACCGGAGTGTGCAGCTGAGCATAAGAGACTGAGCGACGGATCTGCTTACCATCTTGGGTACGCAGTGACAACAGAACACCACCATCAGGACGCGGCTGAGTGGTGACGGTGTAGTCGGAGAATACGGAAGCGAATTTTTCTTGAATAAAAGTCATGTGAGGCGGCTCCATTGCTCATGGGATAACAAGCTTGCAAGTACTATTGCAGTGTCTGTGCCAGACTTTCTCTTAAATTAAATCCTTTAAAATCAATAGTTTGAAATATTTTCTATTTTCAGGCTTCGTGCATTTTGCATGAACACCCGTCGTGCGCCCTGCATTTTGCCGTTTCTTGCACGATGGGGATCGGGCAGAAGGGGGATTGCATAGCTTCTGGCGATCAAGAGCAGGCATTGCTCATCGGGATCGATGCTGATCGAACAGCTGGCGAGAGTTGAGGTCAGTGTGTTTATCAGTGCCGGGTCAACATATGTCCGGAGTAACGTGCGCCAAGGAGTAGTTAATGACCGATACAGATATCAGCGCCTCGAAAACCATGACTGAAGACGAAGCCGCCGAGTTCGCCGAGCAGGTATTCGATGTGGCTCGCCAGGGAAATGCCGTCATGCTGGACCGTCTGCTTGAAAAGGGCGTGCCCGCAGATCTGCGCAACCACAAGGGCGATACGCTGCTGATGCTGGCCAGCTACCACTGCCAGGCGGATGCGGTCCGTGTGCTGCTGAACCACAAGGCTGATCCTGAAATCCGCAACGATAACGGCCAGAGCCCCATCGCCGGCGCAGCGTTCAAGGGCGATTTGGCAGTGGTCAGGTTGCTGGTCGAGGCGGGCGCCGATATAGACGGTGCCTCTGCTGATGGCCGTACAGCATTGATGATGGCGGCGATGTTCAACCGCAATGAGATAGTCGATTACCTGATCAGTCAGGGCGCAGACCCGCATGCCACCGATGCCAAGGGCATCACTGCACTGGGCGCCGCTCAGGCAATGGGCGCGACCGTCACCATCGAGCAGTTGACCAAAATGGGCGTGCAGCCAGCCCGGTCCTGACAGCGAGTGCACTGACAGCAAGGCATGAACACATAGAGGCGCGATGGATTTACCGTTATCCTTCGCGCCTCTTTTTTTGCCCGCTATCAGGATCGCTCCCATGAAAGACTCACTGGTCGAATTAATCAGCAAAGTCAGCTCCGGCTGCATGGGCGACGATGAAATCGTGCATATTGCCGATGAAGCCGCGCAGGCGTATGCCGATCCGCAGGCATTTCTGGCCGCCAACCCTGATATCAACTACGACGATACATTCCCGATCCCGTTGGGCGAGTGGGTCGTAGTGGGCAGCCTGCCGGAAACCGTTCTGTTCCAGGCCGACAGCTACATGGACCTGTTCGAGCAGATCGTTCAGTCGTTTGGCAAGGACGTGACCTTCAACATCAAGCCCAAGCAGCTGGCCAAGGTCGAGCCGCTGGTTGCGCTCAATCGCATTCAGATTCAGTTGAGCAGCATGAACAAGGAGATGGGCGGCTATGTGCTGATGAACTTCAGCCAGCCACTGGATGATGAGTTGCAAGCGGTGCTGGTATACGGTTGTGACGAAGCGCGCGTAGTCGAGCTGGCAGCATCGGCCGGCATCCATGCCGCACCTGCACTGCAAGCACTGCGCGGTTAACCCAGCGCCGTATCGAGAAACATCATCACCGCAAACCCGCCCATCAGGCCCAGAGTTGCCGAGGTCTGATGGCCATTGCGGTGGGTTTCCGGGATGACTTCATGGGACACCACGAAGATCATCGCGCCTGCCGCCAGCCCCATGCTCAGCGGGTAGGCGATGGCAAAGCCACTGGAGATACCCAGGCCCACCAGTGAGCCCAGTGGCTCCATGAGGCCGGAACCGATGGCCACCAGCATCGCCTTGAAGGCCGACAGGCCGGTCGCACGCAGGGCCAGCGCAATGGCCAGACCTTCGGGAATGTCCTGAATGGCGATGGCGGTGGTCAATGGCAGGCCGACATTCATGTCGCCGCTGGCGAAACTGACGCCAATCGCCATGCCCTCA
The DNA here is from genome assembly GCF_017832255.1 of Pseudomonas sp. PvP028. Classification (NCBI taxonomy): domain Bacteria; kingdom Pseudomonadati; phylum Pseudomonadota; class Gammaproteobacteria; order Pseudomonadales; family Pseudomonadaceae; genus Pseudomonas; species Pseudomonas sp. PvP028. The sequence goes on along the minus strand of NZ_JAFIBL010000001.1, from coordinate 5,235,326 downwards.
GGCAGGTTGTGCAGGGTGATCGCCAGCACGAACAGCCAGACCCGGCTGATCCGTTCCGAATGAGGTCCCTGGCGGCCTACGCTTTCATGCTCGTGCGGGGTGAACTTGTCCAGCCCCAGCATCAGCAGCACACCCAGCCCCAGACCGGCGACAACCGTCGCAGCGGCCCACGGCCCGCTGTCGGTAATGTCCCGGGCGGCTTCCAGGCCTGGAAGAATCAGCGAGAACGAGCTGGCCGCCAGCATCATCCCGGCGGCAAACCCGAGCATGATGTCCTGAGCGCGTTGCGAAACATTGCGCAGTGCAACCGCCATTACTGCGCCTAGCGCCGTCGCCAGAAAACCAGCGATACCGCCCAGCAAGGCGTGATTGAAGTTGACCTGACTGGTGCCATAGAAAGCGTTGTAAAGACTGATGCCACCCAGGCCGACGACGATCAGCAGGGCGAGGGCGAAGCCCAGGCTTACCAGCGGGCTGCCCTGAAGCTGGTTTAACCAGGCCGCCCAGGGCGTTCGGGATGATGCGGGCGTAGGCATTGATAGGGCTACCTTTGTAAAGGGGGAGAAAGCAATGGTGACTGAAATACAAAGTCGACCCCGTCTGGGAGCCCGAGAATATAAGGTTGGTTCAACGGAACCCCCGAACGGCGCGACTATCCTAGGAGGGTAAGCATTCAATTTAGGGGCAACACCATGGGTTCTAGCTTCAACGGCCTGGTCGGCTTGATCATTCTGGCGCTCGATATCTGGGCCATCATCAACGTCTTGAAAAGCGGTGCCGAGACCGGCAAGAAAATCCTCTGGGTATTGCTGATCGTACTGCTTCCTGTGGTGGGCCTGATCATCTGGGCAATCCTCGGGCCGCGTGGCAACGTACGTATGTGATACGTCCATACGCTGGGCAAACAACGCTTGATTACCCTGGGTAATCAGGCGTTTTTCGTTTCATGCGCCGGGCATTCGCGGCGGCAGTGACACGCTAAGCTGCATAGAGGTTCGACCTGTCATGTTCCTCGACGTAGAATGCGCGCCTTTGTTGTGGGCGGTCGGCCGTCCTGTCATCAGTACCCAGCGGGAGCTTACCCATGAGCGATTATCAGGAAACGTTATACGAAGGCTACGGCCAACGCTTTCGTATTGAAAAAATGCTTCACGAAGTACGTACCGATCACCAGCATCTGGTGATCTTCCAGAACCCGCGCATGGGCCGTGTCATGGCGCTGGACGGCGTCATTCAGACCACCGAAGCGGACGAATTCATCTACCACGAAATGCTCACCCATGTGCCGATTCTGGCGCACGGTGCAGCCAAGCGTGTGCTGATCATCGGCGGTGGCGACGGCGGCATGCTGCGTGAAGTCGCCAAGCACATGAGCGTCGAACATATCACCATGGTCGAGATCGATGCGACCGTGGTTGAGATGTGCAAGGAATATCTGCCCAATCATTCCAGCGGTGCCTTCGACGATTCACGTTTGAACCTGGTCATCGACGATGGCATGCGCTTCGTCGCGACCACCGAAGAGAAGTTCGACGTGATCATCTCCGACTCCACCGATCCGATCGGCCCGGGTGAAGTCCTGTTCTCGGAAAACTTTTATCAGGCCTGCCATCGCTGCCTCAATGAAGGCGGCATTCTGGTCACCCAGAATGGCACGCCTTTCATGCAGTTGAGTGGCGTGCAGACCACAGCCGGGCGCATGAACGGTCTGTTTGCCGACTGGCATTTCTATCACGCTGCGATCCCTACTTACATCGGCGGAGCAATGACCTTCGCCTGGGGCTCAACCAACAAGAGCTATCGCAAACTGCCGCTGGAAACCCTGCGTCAGCGTTTCTCGGGCAGCGGTATTGTTACGCGTTATTACAATCCGGAAGTCCACATCGGTGCGTTCGCCTTGCCGCAGTACGTTCTGCAGGCCGTAGGCAAGGCCAGCAACGACTGATGAGTCGGTCCGGCTCCTCGAGCCGGATTTTCTCGAGCGTGGCCTGTGAGGCTTTATAAGCGCTTAATTCGCGACAGAAATTTCACACGATCTGTCACAAAATTGCGCGCGAAGCTGAACAGGCACGCGTCTTCATGGGCTGACCTGGCCCCTGGCGACCCGCAATCAAGTAATATCTGCGCCCTGTCGCGCGCCGTCTCCTTCAAGAGGAGGGCGGCGCTGCACTCTGAACCTACCCCTGAATCCACCGGATCCTGACAACCATGGCCAAAACGGACGCCCAGATTCATCGGCAAGCCCGCCTGCAAAACCCCACTGTCAAATCGCATCTGGCGTACATCCTGCTCAGCGGCTTCGCCCTGATGGTGATGTACACGCTGTTGCGTATCGGTCTGCTGGTCTACAACCGCGAGATGATTGGCGACACACCTGCCTCGACGTTCCTTGAAGCACTGTTCAACGGCACGCGCTTCGACCTGCGCCTGACCGTGTACCTGCTCATTCCGCTGGTGCTGTCGCTGTTCAGCGCACGCGCCATGGCGGCACGCGGGTTCTTCCGTTTCTGGCTGACGCTGGTTGGCAGCATCACGCTGTTCTTCGGCTTGATGGAAATGGACTTCTACCGTGAGTTTCACCAGCGCCTGAACGGTCTGGTGTTTCAATACGTCAAGGAAGACCCGAAGACTGTTCTGAGCATGCTCTGGTACGGTTTCCCGGTGGTCCGTTACCTGCTGGCATGGGCCGTGGTGACCTGGCTGCTGAGTCTGGTGTTCAAGGGCATTGACCGTGCAACCCGTCCACGTGTTGCTGCAAAAACCAGCCCGGAGGCCACTCGTTCCATTGCGCCTTGGTATGTGCGCGCCGGTGTGTTCGTGCTGGTGTTGCTGGTCATGGTGGTCTGCATCCGTGGCACTCTGCGTCAAGGTCCGCCGCTGCGCTGGGGCGACGCTTACACCACTGACTCCAACTTCGCCAACCAGTTGGGCCTCAACGGCACACTGACGTTGATCACTGCGGCCAAGAGCCGTATGTCCGAAGATCGCGACAATATCTGGAAAGCCACGCTGCCACAGAACGAGGCCCAGCAGACCGTGCGCGACATGCTGCTGACCCCGAATGACAAGCTGGTCGAGCCGGATATTGCCGCTGTGCGTCGCGACTTCACGCCGCCGGCAGAGAATACCTTGCCGATCCGCAATGTGGTCGTGATCCTGATGGAAAGCTTCGCCGGTCACTCGGTGGGCGCCCTGGGCAACGATGCCAACATCACGCCGTACTTCGACAAGTTGTCCAAGGAAGGCCTGTTGTTCGATCACTTCTTCTCCAACGGTACCCACACCCACCAGGGCATGTTCGCCACCATGGCGTGTTTCCCGAACCTGCCGGGCTTCGAGTACCTGATGCAGACGCCGGAAGGCAGCCACAAGCTGTCGGGGCTTCCGCAATTGCTGAGCACGGGTCGCAATTACGACGACGTCTACGTCTATAACGGCAACTTTGCCTGGGACAACCAGTCGGGTTTCTTCAGCAACCAGGGCATGACCAACTTCGTCGGCCGTGAAGACTTCGTCAACCCGGTGTTCTCCGATCCGACCTGGGGTGTTTCCGACCAGGACATGTTCGACCGTGGCGCGCAGGAGCTCAAGGCCCGTCAGGACGGCAAGCCGTTCTATGCCTTGCTGCAGACCCTGTCCAACCACACGCCGTATGCGCTGCCGGATCCTCTGCCGGTCGAGCGCGTCACCGGGCACGGCTCGCTGGACGAGCATTTGACCGCCATGCGTTATGCCGACTGGGCGCTGGGCCAGTTCTTCGAGAAGGCCAAAAAAGAGCCTTACTACAAGAACACGCTGTTCGTGGTGCTGGGCGACCATGGTTTCGGTAACGACAAGCAACTGACCGAAATGGACCTGGGCCGTTTCAACGTGCCTCTGCTGTTGATCGGCCCTGGTGTGCAGGAGAAGTTCGGCCAGCGCAGCAGCATCGTGGGGACGCAGGTCGACGTCGTGCCGACCATCATGGGACGTCTGGGTGGTCTGAACCGCAACCAGTGCTGGGGCCGCGATCTGCTGAACCTGCCTGAGGGTGACAAGGGCTTCGGTGTGATCAAGCCGTCGGGCAGTGAGCAGGTGGTCGCTATCATCAGCGGCAACCGTATCCTGATCGAGCCGACCGAGATGCCTGCCAAGTTGTTGACCTACACCCTTGGCGCCAAGCCGCATGCCGAAGAAGTGCCTGATGCGCCCGACACGCAGGAGCTCAAGCGCAAGCTGGAAAGCTTCCTGCAGACGGCCACCAAGAGCCTTCTGGATAACACGGCAGGTGTAGAAGCCAGCAAGAACCGCAACTGATGACAACCGACTCGTCCGGGCGACCGGCGAGTCGGATCAGTCAAGCGACAAGGGCCCTCGGCATTGACTGCGAGGGTCTTTTTTTTGCCTGAAATGCCTGGCCCTGCGGCGTAATCGGTTGAACGAATACACGGGCCAAAAGGTCCAGATCACATAAGCCAGAGTGCCTGGCTTCGTATGGGAGGCATTGATGAAACAGTGGGCCATTTCGTATCTGGACAAGGATGGTGTGCAGCAGCACCGCGAGGCTGGTTTTGATGAGCGTCCGAGTGAGGAGGAGGCCGCGCGTTTCCTGCGCAAGGATCTCTACCCAGTTACCGACGAGCTGAATCTGAATGATCTTGATGGGCGTACTGAAGATCCTACCGTGAAGACGCTCAAGGACCATAACAGTGTGCAGATCATTTCCATTACAGAAGTCGCCTGATCTGCGCTGATCAAAAACCTTTTAGTGGCAACCACTTGGCATCCGGCCCACGATGGGGCTACTCTGCAGATGAGGCTGTTCAGGCAGCCTCTGACATCTCGATACCCGACCGGTGCCAAGCTTGGTCCGGTCAGCTACATGCTTGATTCCCCGCGTCGGATTATCTGTCGCGAGGCGCCCTCCGAAGACTCGGCGGTCGCTCAGGAAGAGTTGAAACCCTATCTATCGTTGCATAGGAGGACGTTTCATGAGCACAGCCTATCAAGAGGACATCAGCAGTAACGTACTGCGCCGCATGAAAGAAGGCGGTTTTGACTTCGCGCGAATCTATCCCATCGAGTTCTACGCCATCTTCCCGGACGAGGAGCGGGCACGGCAGGCCGCAGAGCAATTTCGCGGCGAATCCCTCAACACCCAGGTAAACGTACGTGATGACGGTCATTGGCACCTTCAATTGAGCAAAGTCATGTACGCCACCTATGACGGCATTGGTGACTTCGAGCAGGACTTCCAGACGGTCATTTCACCTATGGACGGCGAAGTCGAGGGATGGGGCGTTACTCAGGAGATCAGAAGACTGCACGCTTGATGGCTGCGGATTGTCAGGCGCTACACCACCACCGGCTGATTCGGGATACGTTCCGCATCGGCCGGTTCTGTTTCTGGGCCTGGTTCATAAGCAGTGGTCAAAAAAAAGCCACTCAAACGAGTGGCGCAAAGGGAAGTCTGTTTAAAATCCGCAGGCATTTTTGGCTTGCTGGACAAAATATCGTTTAGGGCAAAATCGGCGTTTGGCGCCCTGTTTGCTCGGTTGCTGTGGAGTGTGGCGAACTAATGTCGTTGGCGGAAATCAACTCTGACTATGCTGATCATAGATTTCACGGTTGAATGACGCTTCCGAATGAGGCGCAAAAGAATTGGCTTGGGCGTTTAGTGCACAGGAATGGTGCGTAGAGCGTCGAGTGTTTACCTAACCTTTTGAAATCAAAGCGTTTATGCCGGTGGCACGGGCTTTGCGATGGTCTTGGTGTCCATGGTGACAAGGAGTACGGCATGATCCGCACCTTTTATGACGAGATGTACGATGCGGCCGGCGTAGTCCGTCCGCACTATCGGGAGTTCGCCCGCTGGCTGGGCGATACGCCTCCCGAGCTTTTGGCTCAACGCAGGCGCGAAGCTGATCTGCTGTTTCACCGTGCCGGGATCACTTTCACCCTCTATGGTGATGAGCAGGGCACCGAGCGGCTTATCCCTTTCGATACCATCCCGCGCAGCATCCCGGCCAGCGAATGGCGGGTTGTCGAGCGTGGCTGCATTCAGCGCGTCAAGGCGCTGAACATGTTTCTGGCCGATCTGTATCACGACCAGCGGATTATCAAGGCCGGGATAATTCCCGCCGAACAGGTGCTGGCCAACGAGCAGTACCAGTTGGCAATGCAGGGTCTTAATCTGCACCGCGATTTGTACTCGCATATTTCCGGCGTTGATCTGGTGCGCGACGGTGACGGCACCTATTACGTGCTGGAAGACAATCTGCGCACCCCGAGCGGCGTGAGCTATATGCTCGAAGACCGCAAGATGATGATGCGCCTGTTCCCGGAGCTGTTTTCTGCGCAGCGCATTGCGCCAATCGATCACTACCCGAATCTGTTGCTCGATACGCTCAAGAGTTCCAGCCATCTGGACAACCCGAGTGTCGTGGTGCTGACGCCAGGCCGCTTCAACAGCGCCTTTTTCGAGCATGCGTTTCTGGCTCGCGAGATGGGCGTCGAGCTGGTGGAAGGTGCTGATCTGTTTGTTCGCGATGACCGCGTGTTCATGCGCACCACCGACGGCCCGAAAGCCGTTGACGTGATCTATCGTCGCCTCGATGACGCATTTCTCGATCCTCTGGCCTTCAACCCTGATTCGATGCTGGGCGTCCCTGGGCTACTGTCTGCCTATCGATCCGGCAACGTGGTCCTGGCCAATGCCATCGGTACCGGCGTCGCGGATGACAAGTCGGTTTATCCCTACGTCACCGACATGATTCGCTTCTATCTGGACGAAGAACCGATTCTCAAGAACGTGCCGACCTGGCAGTGCCGCAAGCCTGAAGAGCTGTCACATGTGCTGGCCAACCTGGGCGACCTGGTCGTCAAGGAAACCCAGGGCTCCGGTGGCTACGGCATGCTGGTCGGTCCCGCAGCGACCGCCGCCGAGATCGAAGCCTTCCGGGCACGCCTCAAGGCCAAGCCGCATGCGTACATCGCCCAACCCACCTTGTGCCTGTCGACCTGTCCGACCTTTGTCGAGAACGGCATTGCCCCGCGACATATCGATTTGCGCCCGTTTGTTCTGTCCGGTCGTGAAACCTGCGTTGTGCCTGGCGGGCTTACCCGAGTGGCCTTGCGTGAAGGCTCGCTGGTGGTCAATTCGTCACAGGGTGGCGGAACCAAAGACACCTGGGTGGTCGAGGATTAAGGATGCCTGCCAATGTTAAGTAGAACTGCCTCTGATCTTTTCTGGATGTCGCGTTACCTGGAGCGAGCGGAGAACCTCGCCCGAATGCTGGACGTGAGCTATTCGCTGTCGCTGATGCCGCAGGACGGGCGGGGCGACGGGCTGGATGAAATAGCCATGCCGTTGCTGATCACCGGAACGCTGGAAACCTATATCGAGCGTCATGGCGAGCTGCACGCCGAACGCATGCTGCATTTCTTTGCCCTGGACGCCACCAATCCGGCGAGCATCTACAGCTGCCTGGGCGCAGCGAGGGCCAGTGCGCACGCGGTGCGCGGGCGTATCACCGCAGACATGTGGGAGAACATCAACTCCACCTGGCTGGAGATTCGCGGCATCGCCCAGCAGGGCCTGACCCGCTACGGCATGAGCCGTTTCTGCGAGTGGGTCAAGGAGCGTTCGCACCTGTTCCGTGGCGCGACCTACGGCACCATCATGCGTAACGATGCATTCCGCTTCATCCGTCTGGGCACATTCATCGAGCGCGCCGACAACACCATGCGCATGCTCGATGCCCGTTATGAAATGCTTGAATTGCGTGGGCCACAGGCCAACGCTGCGGCAGACAACTCGGCGGCCGGGTATTACCAGTGGAGCGCCTTGCTGCGCGCGCTGTCCTCGTTCGAGGCTTACACTGAGGTCTATCGGGATGCGCCAGGCGCGCGTCAGGTTGCCGAACTGTTGCTGCTGCGTGCCGACATTCCGCGCTCGCTACGCGCTTGTCTGGAGGAGATGGACGTCATTCTGGCCAGCCTGCCCGGCGTCAACGGTCGACCCGCACAGCGCATGGCGGCCGAGATGGACGCCAGATTACGCTACACCAGCATCGACGAGATTCTGTCTGAAGGCCTGCACGAGTGGTTGAACGAATTCATTCCGATGCTGGCTCAACTGGGTGATGCCATTCACACTTCGTATCTGGAGGCTGCATGAGACTTTCGATAAGCCATGAGACCACCTATCACTACGATGACCAGGTGCGCTCGAGTATCCAGTATCTGCGCCTGACACCTCACGACAGTGAGCGTCAGCAAGTGCTCAGCTGGCAGCTGACGTTGCCACGTCCGGTGCGTGCGCAGATAGACCCCTTTGGCAATATCCTGCATGTTCTGAGCCTGGAAGAGCCGCACGAATCGATCATCATCGGCGCACGCGGGCAGGTGGAGATCGACGAGACCCGCGAGGCCGAGCACGAAAGCCAGTCGGCGTTGCCGTTTTTGCGCGTGACCCGACTGACCGAGCCTGACGAGGCGATTCGCAGTTTTGCGGCGATGGAGTGCCGCAAACGAGCTGACCGCACCGGGTTGATCGACCTGATGCAGGCGCTCAACCAGCACATGACCTACACCCAGGGTGCGACCGAGGTGGACACCAGTGCCGCGCAGGCTTTCGCCGGACGCTCGGGCGTGTGTCAGGACCATACCCACGCGTTTCTGGCCTGTGCCCGCAGCCTCGGGGTGCCGGCTCGTTATGTCTCCGGTTATCTGTGCAGCGAAGACAGCGAACACTTGTCCAGCCACGCCTGGGCCGAGGCCTGGATAGACGACGCCTGGTACAGTTTCGATGTCACTAATCAGTTGGCCATTCCCGAGCGTCATTTGAAACTGGCGGTAGGGCTGGATTATCTGGACGCCTGTCCGGTGCGCGGCATGCGGCGCGGTGGCGGATCCGAGCATATGCACGCCAAGGTCGTGGTGTCGCCCATGACCGGCACGCCGAAAGTGAAAACCCGTGTGCAGGTCCAGGCGCAGCATCAGTAACGCGTAACTGGGCTGTGCATCATGCAATGGCCGGGCTCAAGTTCCCGGCCGTTGCTTATTCGGCGGGGTCGTCGGTGATGTCGTAGAGCGCGTTGTGCAGCTCTTCATAGTTGCCGCCATTGATGACGCTGAAGTAGCCCGCAGCCCTGAGCTGGTCCTGAGCCTTGTCGGCCTTGCTGTCCGTGCTGCTGAAAATCACGAACACCGCATTGCGGTCGTTGAGCACCTGTTTCATCTGATTGACCAGCCGTCGGTCATCGACGCGCACGGCGTTCAGTACCGTGCCTGCGTCATAGTCGGTCTGACTGCGTACATCCATCGCCAGCTTGCCTTCCTTCAGCGCTGCCACGGCCGCAGCCTGATCGACCATCCCCGCGTGTGCTGCGAAACTACTGACAAGTGCACAAACAGCAATCCATTGGCGCATAAACTCCACCTCCCTCAGTGCGAATGGAAAGAGTGGCACAGTTGAACGTCGATCGAAAGCGCGTGGATCAGCCAAACAATCGATTCAGGTTAGGCACGATCAATAACAGCGCAGTAGTGAAGAGGATCAATCCCGCCTGACGTACTTTAGAGTGTTTGAACTTGAACATGGCTGACCGCCTTTTGTTGTTATTCCTGAGCGACAGAAGCAGGCCCGATCTGCAAGACAGATAATCGACTGCTGGCAAGGTTGTGCATTGAACAGGTGGGTCCGGTCATTCGACCGCTGGCCCGAGCGCTGAAAGGATTTTGCGCGCCTCCTGTTACAGATATAACCATAGAGCCGAGGTGCCGTTCAGCTTAGAACTGTTGGGAATCTAACTGTGTTTATCTAGAAGCGAACGTTATTACCGGATGCGGCGCTGAATGCACAGCCCTTTTCTAGACGCTTCGGCATTGGCCGTCAGCTTTGCACCGTTCGTCCGGGACAGAATTTTCCTACATGGAATAAACGTCTGAAACGGGCCGGGGTGCTGCTTGATTTGCCGAGGTCTTCAAGGCAGGCTCTGCCGGTGCGCTATTGCCTCATTACTGCTTCAGGGTCCCTTTTATGTCTTTACGCATCTGTATTCTGGAAACCGACAATCTGCGACCTGAACTGGTCGAGCAATACCATGGGTATGGGCGGATGTTTGAAACACTCTTCGCCCGCCAGCCCATCGCCGCAGAGCTTACGGTTTACAACGTGGTGCAAGGGGACTATCCACCTGCAGACGAGCAGTTCGATGCTTACCTGGTGACCGGCAGCAAGGCCGACTCATTTGGCACCGACCCGTGGATTCAGACCTTGAAGGTCTACCTGCTGGAGCTGTATCAGCGCGGAGAAAAACTGCTGGGTATCTGCTTCGGTCACCAGTTACTGGCCTTGCTGCTGGGCGGCAGGACCGAGCGTGCCGTGCAGGGGTGGGGTGTCGGCATTCACCATTATCAACTGGCCCCCGCCAGGCCGTGGATGACGCCGGCGATGGAAAAGCTCACGCTGCTGATCAGCCATCAGGATCAGGTCACGGCGCTGCCCGATAACGCGACGGTGCTGGCGTCCAGCGAGTTCTGCCCGTTTGCGGCCTACCATATCAATGATCAGGTGCTGTGTTTCCAGGGGCATCCCGAGTTCATCCATGACTTTTCCCGCACCTTGCTTGACCTTCGTCAGGAAGCGCTGGGCGAGCAGATTTACCAGCAGGGTGTCGCCAGCCTGGACCACGATCATCATGGCGCGACCGTGGCGGAATGGATGATGCGCTTTGTGGCGCACAAGCCGGAAAAACAGTCCGTCTGACCCGACGCACGACTCATCGTCATGCGCTCGCCGGACTGTTTGAATGGGAATGCGGTGGCGGGGTTATAGCCAACCGGAGCGCTTGAAACTGGCGAACAGCGCCGTACACCCGCCCAGAATGACGCCCAGCACGATGAAGTAGCCGTATTCCCACTTGAGTTCAGGCATGTTCTCGAAATTCATGCCGTAGATGCCGGCAATGGCCGTCGGGAATGCCAGAATCGCGGCCCATCCGGCAAACTTGCGTTGCACGATGCTTTGCCTCGACGACTCCAGCAGCAGGCCGATTTCGATTGTCTGGCTGGCGATGTCACACAGGTTGCCCAGGTCTTCCATCTGCCGCTTGACGTGAATTTCGACATCGCGAAAGTAAGGACGCATGTTCTTGTCAATGAACGGAAAACTCAGTTTCTGCAATTCCTCACCCACTTCCACCATCGGTGCTACGTAGCGGCGCATGCGTAACAGATCGCGGCGCAGAGCATGAATGTGCTGGATGTCGGACTCGCGCAACGAACCACCAATGACGCTCTGCTCCAGTTGCTCGAGCTCGGCGTGGATGGCTTCGGTCACCGGCTGGTAGTTCTCGGTCACGAAGTCCAAGAGCGCGTAGAGCACGAAATCTTCGCCATGCTCCAGCAGCAGTGGTCTGGCTTCGCAGCGCTGACGCACCAGCCCGTAGGACTTGGAGTGACCGTTGCGCGAGGTGATGATGTAACCCTTGCCGGCGAAAATATGGGTTTCGATGAACAGCAGCTTGCCGTTGTCGCGAACGGGGGCGTAAGTCACGATGAACAGTGCATCGCCAAAGGTTTCCAGCTTCGGACGGCTATGCACCTCAAGCGCGTCTTCAAGGGCCAGCTCATGCAGGTTGAACTGCTCCTTGAGGCTGGTCAGCTCCGCGTTGGTGGGCTGCTCCAGTCCTATCCAGACGAAATGATCGGGCTTGGCTGCCCAGGCAGCGCCCTCATCGAGGGTAATATCACGGACTTTTTTGCCCTTTGTGTACACCGCTGCTGCAACAACTCGGCCCATGGCGCTATCGCTTCTTCAATTTGTCAGTGGCGCAAAAAACATGCGCGGTCGCTGATCAGATTGATCAAACGCGTATGAGTTCGCCGATAAACGAAAGCCCGTTGACATGGGCTTCGGTTGAGGATCAGAGCATGTGCTGCCGATCCTGCTCGATCGCTACCTCCAGCGTGTCGAGCAAGGCCTTTCTGACCTTGAGTTTGGTCTTCTTGTGCGCGTTCATATTGATCTTCTTTAGCTGCCCGGCGACGGCCAGTGCGGTGCTCTGCAGCTCCTCGACGCTGACCACCCGGTCGAGGAAACCAGCGGCCATCGCTGCTTCAGGGTCGAACATCTCGGCGTTGATCACCGAGCGATTGAACGCCGATTTGCGCAGGCGATCGCGCGCCAGTTCTATGCCGGCGTGGTGCATGGTCATGCCGATCTGCACCTCGTTCAAGCCGATACTGAATGGCCCGGCGACACCGATTCGATAATCGGCAGACAGCAGCAGAAAGGCACCCTTGGCAACCGCGTGGCCGGGGCAGGCGACGATGATCGGGAAGGGGTGCGACAGCATGCGCCGCGCCAGCGTCGAGCCCTGTGCGACCAGCTCGATCGCGGCCTCGGCGCTGGAGGTCATGACCTTGAGGTCGTAACCGCCCGACAGAATGCCCGGCTGGCCGGTGAGAATAACGATGGCCCGATCCTTTTCGGCCTGGTCCAGTGCGGCGTTGAAAGCAACGATCACGTCCGGGGAAATGGCATTGACCTTGCCGTTGTTCAGGGTCAGCGTGGCGACGCCGTCGTCCAGATGGTACGAGACCAGATCACTCATGACGTGATTCCTTTATTGAAGTGAGCAGACGTTACTCATCCATAAGGAACAGGTAAAGCGCTGACTGCCGGGTCACTGAATGGCGTGCCGATCAGTGGCTGATTTAACGCCGACTGCGCGCCGCGTCATGGCTGGATATCGTTGAATCCGCAATATTCTTCCCACTCCATCCCCAGCGCTTCGGCGACCTGGCGGTGTGCTTCAAGGCGCATGCTCTGCAACTGTTCGGGCGACTCGGCAATCAGCTCCAAGGCCAGCTCCCAGGTCTCGATACCCTGGCTCTCGGCCTCGTCTTCGAACGCCCATTGCACTTGCTGCTGTTGCTCCTTGGGGCTCAAGGCGCTGATTTCATCCTTCAGGGTCGGATGGGTCGCGAGGTATTTCGCCAGCGCGGCCTCGTTCCACTCAAGTGTATTCATGTGGTTTTGCCTCAAACGTTTCGATAGCCAGGCTGTCTCTTTGAATAGTCTGGCAAGACCGCGTGATTGTGAGGGAGGTGGCTTTTGATGTCAGCACTTGCAAACGGTTGTCCGCACGAATTTATCGATCATTTGAAGAGGAACCTGTCGTTATGATCAAAGTGAGCGTGCTGTATGCGTATGAAGAGGGTGCCCGTTTCGACCACGATTACTATCGTGACAGACACATGCCGCTGGTGCAGGAGCTGATGGGCAAGTACTGCAAGGGTTACAGCGTGGACCGCGGCATAGGCGGAGCAACCCCAGGTTCCGACCCCGTGTATATCGGCATGTGCCACATTTACTGTGATTCCATTGAAGACTTTGAAGCCGGCATGGGGCCGCATTCAAAGCAGATCAATGCCGATATCATCAACTACACCGACCTGATCCCTGAAATTCAGATCAGTGAAGTGCGTGCCGATGTGAAAACCGCTCAGTAGATTATCGAGCGGTATCCCGAAAGGCCGCCTGTTTTTTCGAGGACATTCCACCCGATGGATCGAAACATTGGCTGTCGTAACGCGGGCTTTGGCACTGCGAAGGAATGTTCGGGGGAGGCGGGCGGTTTCTCTGGAAGGCCTTGTAGCGCTCGGTCTCGATCACTTGCACTCGAGTGCGACCGCCGACCTTCAGGTATTCGATAGCCTTGAGATTGGTCTTGTGAACGTAGTCCAGCGGCTCGTCTGCGTTCCGCATATAGGCCGGGCCTTCGCGTTGCAGTGCGCTTTGCGCGCTTTCATCACACGGAATCGATGCATAACTCACCTTGCCCTGGGGTGACGTGCATTTGAAGATCTCGCCGTATGCTGCACCGCTGCCCAGCAAAGCGAACACCGACAGCGTTATTGAAAGCCTTTTCATGAGGTTATCCCTACTGGACGCGAGCATGGCGCAAGGCTACCACTTGCTCTTTGTCGCTGCCATATCCCTCTGCCAGGCCCGTTCGTCAGACACATCGCACGGCTGTGGCCGCAGGCTCTCTGAATATCAGGTCCTGAATTTAAAAACGGAGGCGCATATGACCGGCACCCAGCCAGGCAGCAACAGCGGAAACAAGAACGATCCGGGTTTCGACGAGAAGTCGCCGAATACCCAAGACCCGCAGATCGACCCCACCGAGCCAGCGAAGACGCCTGCTACCGATAAAGGCAGTAAGGATGATTACCCGCCTTACACGCCGGACAAGTAACTGACAAATTGCCCTCGGTGAGTACCGGGGGCGATTTATATCCGGACCTCGCTTTACCCCCTCGTACTACTTGTTAGCATCCAAGTATTCCAGCAGATCTTCCATTCGCTCATCGTTACCCATCCACCACAGCTTCATGCGAGTGCCGGGGACAACTTCGCTCGGGTCCTTGATGTAAGTGCGTAACTCTTCGCGCGTCCATACCAGCCCCGAGTTCTTCATCGCGTCGGTGTACACGTAGCCTTCCTGTTGCCCCGCCTGACGACCAATGATGCCGTTGAGGGGCGGGCCAAATGCGCTGCGTGCAGAAGGGCCGATCTTGTGGCAGCCCGAGCAGAGGCGGGTGAACACGGCTTTCCCGGCCTCGGCATCGCCTGCGCCCTGAGCAAGCGCAGGCAGGGTCAGTGCCATCAGGAGTAATGCGGTTTTTTTCATCGGTCATCCACTGCGCGTTCGGCCTTGCGCTTAAAAGCGGCAAATTTTAGCGCAATTATCGCGGGATCACTTGCTGGCCGGTATCTGGCTCGACAGTTCGTCGAAGTCACGCTTGTAACTCGCCATCTCGGCTGCGCTGACAAAGCTCTGTTCAAGGACCACCTTCTTCGCTCCGGACTCAATGGTGTCCAGTTGATGAAGGAAGCGCTTCTTCTTTCTGGCCTCCATTCGTGCGCCAGCCTCTTCGATAGCCGTGCGTAGCTCAGTTGCTCGCTGGTTTACAAAATCCTGGCCTCGACGGTCAACCGTAAGGCCGTCATTTTCGACATAACCTTCCAGTCCGGTTTTTTTCAAGACCAGCCACAACGCCTGATCCGGGGTAAAGGTGCCCTTGAATTTCTTGACCTTTCTGCTGCTGTCCGCGCCCAGGTTGACCTTCACCGGGCAGCCGGACCGATGCGCCAGTTGCTGCAAGGCCTCGTCCAGACGTTGCGAAGGCATGTCGTACGCCACTGGCGTCATCTGACACGCAGCGAAAGCAGGGCCAGCCGCCAGACATGCCACAGCGAGGAGCAGTTTTTTCAGGGTGTTTTTCATGATTGACGGGTTTCATCCGGGAGGTAGGGCTTGGAAATCGTATTCTGCATGATGTTCCCTGTCTGCCCGACGCTTGCTTGAGCAGTCGTGTCCCTGATGTCTCTTGACTCATGCCAAACGCTGCATGCTCAAATCGCAGACAAAGAAAAGCCCGCGATGGGGGGTAGCGGGCTTAAGGTCTTGCTGGGAATTGAGTTAACAATAAACCCGCGAACGTGAAAAAAGCGTGAACTGCCGGATACAATTTATAAACAATTCAAATCACGGTTCGCCGTCCCAGTAATCGAGGTTTTCCGTGGTCCGCTGGTTGGCGGTGAACACTCGGGTGCCTTGGACAGAAACCATGGCCTGGTACTTGCCCGAGTCCGGGTATTCACACACTTCGGGTGTTTCCCGGGTGCTGATCGACAGGTATTTCAGCGTCGCCTGCGAGGTATTGATTAGCTGATGCGGGTAATCGGCACCCGCGGGGATAAACAAGACGTCCCCCGTCTTGATCGGCAGCATCTCGCCCGCGACACGCAAACTGCCTTCGCCCTCGATGATCACGAACATCTCTTCCTGCACATGATGAAAATGATAAGGGCAGGAGCGCTTGCCCGGCGCCACGACATCAATCGATGCCCCCAGCTTTTGCGCGGCCGTGCCAGTGCCCAAGCGGGCGGCCGAGCTTTCATAGAGCGGTTCACGAACTTCATGTTCGAGGGGAGCCTCGTTGAAATTGCGAATCAGACGAGACGCCAGTTCACGTGCGCGTTCATTCATATCGGTCGAGGCTCGGGGAGTTCAGAAGAGGGTACTTTAGACCAGAGAGCGTGAGGTGTTGCAGGCAGTTGCCTTGATCAGGCAAAACAGTCCCAGGCAGCCGCCACAAAAAGCCCCACGCGCCGCGTGCATCCGGCGCGCAGCTCGGAAACCTATTCGCCTGAAACTCGTCTACACTTCACATCACGATTTGGCCCCTTCCAGAGGACGCACCATGTTTTCAAAACCCGATATTCAGCGAGTTCTTGAAACAGCTTTTCTGCCTTCAAAGTGCGAGTGCGTCGTCGCGCCAAATGAAACCTTCTCGGTGAAGCTTCTCCACCCCGAGTCAGGTGATATCCAGCTCTACGTAACGGGGCTGTCCTTGTCCGAGGTAGACAGCAGCCGGTCCATCGCGCGGCTGGTTCTCTCTTTGAGAGAACAACGAGACCTGATGGGGCAGATGAACTTGTCCATGAGGCGAATGGCGTAAGGACTGGGCTCGGATTTTGATTGTGGTTATTTGATCGTATTCATAAAAACACTATCGCTTCAGGCTAACAGTGCAATTCCCCCGTGCTGCGTCGCGCTGCCAGCTTTCATTCCTTATGCGTATCTGTTTTCCAAACGCGCACCACTTGGATGAAAGTTCTGGTGCATGGCGGTTTCGGCACTTGGCTGGCGGCTCGCCGGTTGAATCAAGGCAGGTTTCACTGGCTAGGCATTCGGCATGGCTCAGAAATGAGCGAGTTGCCGACGCAGCGCGCGAGTGAGATTAAGCCGCTACTTCCGCATCACAATGCCCCCAACCTTTCAAAGTCAAAATCGGGAGGGGATCAACACCCCTTTGCGCACAAGTGATGTGCCGGTGCGGTTCTTCATAGCGCCGTACCAGACTCGTATATTGAATCCACCGTGGCGTGCTGGCTCCCGCAGCGTCCTGATCATGAGACCCGGAACGAGGATTCATTATGAACAGTGCAATTCAACCGCATTCAAACCTGGAAGTATCTCCACATGAGATCGATGCCGAATACTTCGAGTACAGCAAAGCGGCAAACCCGATCAGCGCAAACTTGATTACCCGCATCCCGTACCAGAGCTTTCCTGCTTCGCTCTATGATTCGGGCCCATCTCGAACAGTTGCTCTCGATTTGAGCGAAACACTAGCGTGTGAAGGCCCAGCCACCGGCCCAGGTCTTTGTGCTAGTTTCATTCGACTGAACGCCGGCGATGACGTCACATTAGCGCCCAACGCGACCTCACAGGTTCTGTATGTCATCGATGGTAGCGGCAGCTTTGTGTACGGTGAAGAGGCGTTTGAATGGACGAAGGGTTGTTTTATCGCCCTGCCAGGGATGAACAGCACAATCCTCAGGGCGTCGGCGGACGCACGATTCTACTGGGTACATGATGAGCCTCTTCTTCGCTACTTAGGCGTGAGCAGAAGTGAAGACCGCTTCACCCCGACGCTGTACCCTGCGGATGTCGCATCGGCAAAGCTTCGTGAAGCCGCTGATGATCCACGTGCACAGGATCGCAGCCGCATCAGCATTTTGCTTGGTAACAGCAACTTCCCTCAGACACGCACAGTGACCCATGTGCTGTGGGCTATGTATGGCATCCTCCCAGCCGGCTCGATCCAAAAACCTCACCGGCATCAATCCATCGCCCTGGACTTCATCATTGACTGCCCAGCCGGGTGCTATTCGCTTGTCGGTACCGAACTGGACGAAAATGGCCAGATTCGCAATCCAAAACGCGTAGATTGGACACCAGGGCTGGCGTTCGTCACACCACCTGGCTATTGGCATGCTCACTTCAACGAGTCGGATCGCGAAGCATTTCTGATCCCGATTCAGGATGCAGGTCTACAGACATATCTGCGATCACTGGATATTCGGTTCAGCTAAATAGACTCCCGGCATGACTAGCTCATACCGGGAATCATTGCTGCCACACGGGCGGGTCAACCACGCGTTCAGCAATGAAATCAATGAAGCATCGCACCTTCGAAGAAACGATTCGCTTCGGCGGATATACAAACCAGACGGCGCCAGATTCCTGTGAGGTCTTGATCTCCCAATCAGGCAGCCAACGCACCAGTCGACCATCGCGCAAACTGGCACTGGCAAGCCAGTCTGGGAGCAATGCCATTCCCAACCCGCTGCTCACCGCGATTAGTTGAGCGTCAAGGTCATTTATCCAAAGTACAGCACCAACGGGCAACGAAACCTGCTCGTTGTCGTTTGCCCATATCAACGCCTCGGGGCACTGGCGCCCGATGATCATCATGTCGACGGGCAGTTGATCAGGGCAATCCGGTTGAGAATAGCGAGCGGCAAACTCTGGACTCACACACAGGAAAGTCTTTACCTCAGCCAGCTTTCTCGCCTTGAGATTGGAGTTGGCCAGCCTGCCAATTCGAATCGCAAGATCGATTCCAGTGGCGATCAGATCGACTTGTGACTCCTCAAGACAGAGATCTAGTGTGATGTCTGGGTAACGCTTAATAAACTCGCCTACTAAAGGGAGTATATGATGACGCGCAAAAGCAGGCGGAAGACTAACCTTCAATCTCCCTCGGGGATTTTGATTGAGGGCTGACGTTGCCGCCTTGGCTTCTGACAATTCAAAGAGGACTTTTTGGGCATGGTATAAGAACGTTTGCCCACCCTCCGTCAATGCGAGTTTTCGTGTTGATCGATTGAAAAGTGCAATGCCGAGATCTTGCTCTAGATCTTTGATGTAACGCGAAACCGTAGACGCTTTGATCCCCAAACGCTCTGCTGCTTTGGAAAAGCTGTTGCCATTGGCAGACTCTACGAAAGCGGTCAGTGCTGCTAGATAGTCCAAGTGCGCCTCTCTCGTTTTTTGGTATCGCCAGCCCTGCTGTTCGGGACACTTGAACCTTAAGCTCGATTGGAAAACTCGGTGGCTTCCGAGACCACAGCCTTGGCCATCTCGGCAGGGTATTCCATCCCAAGCGTTCAGTGAAGTGTTTACAGCCGGTGACCAAGCCTGTGCGCAGCCCGCAGAGCAACGCCATGGCAGAGAGCTTCGTGAGGACGATCAAGCGACGTGGCGCACATGCAAAGCCGGATCGGCTAACGGCGTTGCGCAACCTGGCAATTGCCTTCGAGCATTACAACGAGCAGCATCCGCACAGCACCTTGAATATCGTTCACCGAGGGGGTTCAGGCGCTTAGCGGCAGCATTAATTTAACGGGGCGTTGGTGTCCGGTTTTGTAGGGGTAAGTCCATGCAAGCTCTCATATTTTTTTTAGGCATGCTGGCCGGCATGTACTTTTTACCTATCCTGGAAAGTCGACGCGCGTCTTAATGAGTTGATGGCTATGGACAACTCCCCTTGAAGGGGCCGCCCAGATGAGCCGCGATCAATTCAATCAATACGACGCCGAGCGCTTGCCTCTGAACAACCCATCCCACGGCCATATTTTCAGGCCCAAGAAACCACAAAACCCCTGAATTCCTTTCAGAATTCAGGGGTTTTGCGTTGTATCAATATGGCGGTGAAGGAGGGATTCGAACCCTCGATACAATTTCTTGTATACACACTTTCCAGGCGTGCTCCTTAAGCCACTCGGACACCTCACCGTATCTCGACGACAACGTTGTGTCTGCCGAGGCGCGCTAATGTAGTCGAAAGCTTTTCCTAACGCAAAACTTTTTTTCAGATTTTTCATGCGCTTAAGCAAATAAACGCTGATTCGTCAGTAAAAGGCCCTGGTGGGGGATGCGGCCCTTGGGCAAAGGGCCGCTTGTGGTGCAGGCCTTAGGCGCTGAAGCCGCCGTCGATGGTCAGGCTGGCACCTGTGATGTAGCCCGCTTCAGGGCCAGCGAGGTAGGCGACGAAGCTGGCGATTTCTTCGCTGGTGCCGTAGCGGGGCAGGGCCATCAGCGCTTTCAGGGTTTCGGCGAATTCGCCCTGTGCAGGGTTCATGTCGGTGTCCACCGGGCCGGGCTGGACGTTGTTGACGGTGATGCCTTGCGGGCCGAGGTCGCGGGCCATGCCTTTGGTCAGGCCGATCAGCGCCGATTTGCTCATGGCGTAGGTGGCGCCGCCCGCAAAGGGCATGCGGTCAGCGTTGGTGCTGCCGATGTTGATGATGCGGCCGCCTTCTTCCATGTGTCGCGCGGCTTCCTGGCTGGCGATGAATACGCTGCGCACGTTGATGGCCAGGGTCTTGTCGAAGTCCTGCATGCTGAACTCATTGAGCGGCGCAATGGCCAGAATACCGGCGTTGTTGACCAGGATATCCAGCCTGCCTAGGGTCTCGGCAGTGGTCTGTACGGCCTGGCGGATGGCTTTTTCGTCGGCGCTGTCTGCGCGAATGGCCAGGGCCCGGCCGCCATTGGCGACGATGCTGTCCTGAATCTCCAGAGCGCTGACTTCGGAGCTGACGTAGGTAAACGCCACGGCAGCGCCTTCTTTGGCCAGGCGCTGGACGATGGCCGCGCCGATACCACGTGAGCCGCCCTGCACGAGCGCTACTTTGCCGGCGAGTTTAAGGTGTTCGATCATGATGTTCTCCTTAGGGGCAGGTCTCGGACAAGCCTGAGCCTGTCGACGATTGCGACCAGAATAGACCTTGATTGCGATAGTCTTGCTGAACCAAAAGTTCGGACTGATTGATCATGGATATTCAAGACAACAGCGCGCTGATCCTGATCGACCTGCAGCAGGGCATCCATCATCCCAAGCTCGGGCGACGCAATAACCCGCTGGCCGAGATCCATGTCAGCGCTCTGCTCGGTGCCTGGCGGCAATCCGGGCGGCCGGTGATTCACGTCCGGCATTTCTCGACGTCACCCGAATCAGTGTTCTGGCCGCAACAATCAGGGGTCGAGTACCAGCCAGCGTTCTTGCCGCAATCCGATGAACGTGAGCTGAGCAAGCAGGTACCCGACGCGTTTTGCGGGTCTTTCCTGGAAATGTGGTTACGCTTCGACGGGATCAGGCAACTGGTGATTGCCGGGGTGGTCACCAACAACTCGGTCGAGTCCACCGCGCGCAGTGGCGGCAATCTGGGGTTTGACGTGCTGGTCGCGCACGATGCCTGCTTTACCTTCGATCAACAGGACTTCTTCGGCACGCCACGCAGTGCCGAAGAAGTGCACGCGATGTCACTGGCCAACCTGCACGGCGAGTACGCTACGGTGCTGTCGACGGCGCAGATTTTCCAGCAGGTTGCTGTCGAATAAGCGCCTGACGGGCTTACTTGCGGGTTTTCTTCGGCGCAGCGGGTAGTGGGGCGAAAAGCGCTTGCAGGTCTTCGTCGCGCAATTTCCAGTCGCCGCTGGTGCGCCCGTCGAGCACGCCCGAGGCCAGCGCTGATTTTTCCCGTTGCAGGCGCTGGATTTTCTCTTCCACGGTGCCGCGCGCGATCATCTTGTAGACGAATACCGGCTTGTCCTGGCCGATACGGTACGCACGGTCGGTCGCCTGGTTTTCCGCTGCCGGGTTCCACCACGGGTCGTAGTGGATCACCGTATCGGCGGCGGTGAGGTTGAGGCCGGTGCCGCCTGCTTTGAGGCTGATCAGGAAAATCGGCAGCTTGCCGCTCTGAAAATCATGAATCGGCGTGCGGCGATCGCGGGTCGAGCCGGTCAGCAGGGCATAGGCGATACCGCGTTGCTTGAGCTCTTCCTCGATCAGGCTGAGCATCGAAGTGAACTGCGAGAACAACAGAATCTTGCGACCTTCGGCCAGCAGTTCTTCGAACATCTCCATCAGGCTGTTGAGCTTGCCCGAGGTGCCTTGTTTGCTGTTGACCGGCATGTCCTGATTGACCAGGCGCAGGTCGCAGCAGACCTGACGCAGCTTGAGCAGCGCCTCGAGAATGATGATCTGGCTGCGTGCCACGCCTTTACGGGTGATTTCGTCCCTGACCTTTTTGTCCATCGCAAGACGTACGGTTTCGTACACATCGCGCTGCGCGTCGTTGAGGTCGACCCAGTGGATGATCTCGGTCTTGGGTGGCAGTTCGGTCGCGACCTGCTCCTTGGTGCGACGCAGCAGAAACGGCTTGATACGCGCATTGAGGTGATGCAGGCGGTCCTGGTTGCCATGCTTTTCGATGGCGGTGCGGTAGTTGCTGTTGAATTCCTTGCTGTTGCCCAGCCAGCCGGGCATCAGGAAGTGAAACAGCGACCACAGCTCGCCCAGATGGTTTTCCAGTGGCGTGCCGCTCAGGCATAGGCGCTGGCGGGCGTTGAGGTTGCGTGCGGCCTGAGCGGCCTTGCTGTTGGGATTCTTGATGTACTGCGCTTCATCGAGAATCAACACGTGGAAGGGCTGTTTTTCGAGCAGCTCCAGGTCCCGTGGCAGCAAAGCGTAGGTGGTCAGGATCAGGTCGTAATCCTGAAGGTTGCCGGCATCCTGATGCCGGTTGGCGCCATACAGTGCCAGCACCTTGAGGTCCGGGGTGAAGTGCTCGGACTCGTCCAGCCAGTTGGGGATCAGGCTGGTCGGCATTACCGCCAGTGCCGGGCGATCGAGGCGGCCGGCTTGTTTTTCCATCAGCAGGTGGGCCAGGGTCTGCAGGGTCTTGCCCAAGCCCATGTCGTCGGCCAGTACGCCGCCGACTTCCAGCTCGCGCAGCGACTGCATCCAGCTCAAGCCTTCCAACTGATACGGGCGCAGCGTGGCGTTCAGGCCATCGGGCAGGCTGACCGGCGCGTCCTTGATGTTGATCAGGCGCTCGGCAAAGTGACGCAGGCGGTCGCCGCCCTGCCAGGTCAGCGGCAGGTCTTCGAGCTGGGTGAGGCGCGCGGCATCGGCTTTGCTCATGCGCAGCGCGTTGTTGCCTTCCTGACGCCAGTAGAAGTCACCCAGTGTCGCCAGTACCGGCTTGAGCCGGCCGTAGGGCAGGGCGATCTGTATCGGGCTGCCGCCGCTTTGCGTGAAGTGATTGAGCTGCACCAGCAGTTGTTCTTCGTCGCCGCGCTTGGCCACGGCCGACGGGCTCATCAGTTCGGGATGGCTGCGGATCAGGTTGATCAGGATCGGCAACAGGCTCAGGCGCTCGCCGTTGACGATGATGCCCAGCTCCAGGTCGAACCAGTCGCGTTCGTTCTCTTCGTCGATGACCGCGTACCAGTCTTCCACCGGCGTGACGTCGAAGCCGAACTCTTCCTGAATGTCGATTTCCCAGCCTTGTTCGCGCAGGCGCGGCAGGTCATCGAGGACAAAATGCAGCCAGGCCTTGTCGTTGGGCAGTTCGTACATGTCGCCGGCGCTGTCGGGCAGTGCCTTGCTTTGCCGGGTGGCGACCTTGAAACCCAGATCGGCCAGTTCCTGACGCAACTGCCGCTCCCGTTCGCCCTGACGACGGATGCGCAGGGTTTCGGTGTCGGTGTGTTCGATGATGTCGCTTTTCTGGTTCACCAGATCGCTGCCCAGCGAACTGACCAGAATGCTGACGTTGGTGGTGCCAACCGCGTAATGCTTGCCGTAGGCAAAGGCCAGCGCGGCACGGTGCTGAATGTGCCGCTGCATGCGCCCGTTGCGCGGCTCGTAGGCACTGAACTCGATGCTGGCCAGAATCAGCCTGGGCCGTGGCTGCAGATCATCGATCAGGCGCTCCGGCAGCCTGGGCTTCTGCTCGACGGGCTTTTCCGGCTCTTGCTGGTGCGAGGCCAGTGCGGCCTGCAGCAGCGGACGGTTGTGCGGGTCTTGCAGAAACAGCAGGGCGGCCACGCAATGTTTGCAATCGTTGCGAACCGGGCAGGTGCATTTGCAGGTCAGGTAGTTCTTGTAGCGATCGGGGTCCTTGAACAGCAGCGTCTGGGTGTAGATTTCCAGGCCCGAGCCCCGACAGGCGGTGCGGATGATCTGCGGGCTGGAGTCTTCCAGCACGATGCGTTTTTGCCGGGCGTAGTCGCGCCCTCGCTCAAGCGTTCGCTCGTGGAATAGGTCTGTCCAGGCCGCAGCCAGGACTTTTTCGAGAATGGACGACAAGTTTTAAAAAGCCCTACGCCGCAGCGATGCTCAAAAAGAAAGGGGACGCCTGGGCGTCCCTTGCGTACGTAAAGATCAAAGAGGAGAAACCTTGATCAGCAACGCGAGGTTGCCGTTGTCCAGATAGGTCAGCTCACCGTTCTTTACCCTGGCAGTCTGCTTCAATCGTTCACTGCTGATGACCACGCCATGCGGGTCCAGCTGGTTGACCCAGAATTGTGCACCAATATCGGTGAAGCGTGCCATCGCCAGACTCACGGTGCCCTCGATCGGGTAATGACCAAGCCGCTCGTCACCACTGGTGATGGCGACTTTGCCCGGTTCGGTGCCGATGCTCTGCTGCCAGGCGCGCTGCATCAGTACTTCATAGTGGCCGCTGCCTTGCAGTTTGCTCGCCAGATCATTGAGCGCGGGGCTTCGTTCATCGTTCGCGTCGATCTTCTGTGCGCCTTTGTCCCAGTTTTCCGGTACAAGCTGGCGGGTCGAGGCCGGCTCGCCGTTCTGGCGAAACAGCAGAATCTCGACCTGATACAGGCCATCGGCGAACGCTGCCGGCGCGATCAGCGTCAGCAGCAGGATCAATGAACGGAACAGAAGCATGCGTGAATCCTTCAAGCAGTTTTCGGGGTCAGGCGCTCAAGCAGCGCTTCGATCGTATTGAAGCGCTCTTCCGGGCGCTCCATGGGAACCATGAATTTGAACAGCGTGGCACCTTCGAACTTGTAGCGGTTGGGCTGGCTCTGGATCAGCTTGATCAGGGTCAGTGGGTCAACCGGCGTCTCGGCCGCGAACTCGATACGGCCACCTTGCGGGCCACCGTCGATTTTCCGGATGCCGAGCTGTTCGGCGTGCAGTTTGAGCAGCGTGATACGCACCAGGTTCTTGGTCGGTTCCGGAAGCAAGCCGAAGCGGTCGATCATTTCGACCTGCAGGTCCTTGAGGGCCTCTTCGTCAGCGGCGTTGGCAATGCGCTTGTAGAGGATCAGGCGCGTGTGCACATCCGGCAGGTAGGCTTCGGGGATCAGTGCCGGCACGCGCAGGTTGATTTCCGGTCCGCCTCCCAATGGCTGATCGAGATTGGGCTGCTCGCCCTTGCGAATCGACTTCACCGCGCGCTCGAGCATTTCCATGTACAGGGTGAAGCCCACCGCCTGGATCTGACCGCTCTGGCCGTCCCCGAGCAGTTCGCCCGCGCCACGGATCTCCAGGTCGTTGGTGGCGAGCACGAAGCCCGCGCCAAGGTCCTGGGTGTTGGCAATCGCTTCCAGACGCTTTTCGGCGTCGTGGGTAATCTGTTTGCGTGGCGGCGTCAGCAGGTAGGCGTAGGCCTGGTGGTGACTGCGCCCGACGCGGCCGCGCAACTGGTGCAACTGGGCCAGACCGAACTTGTCGGCGCGCTCGATGATGATGGTGTTGGCGCTCGGTACGTCGATGCCGGTCTCGATGATGGTCGAGGCGATCAGCACGTTGAAGCGCTTGTGGTAGAAGTCGCTCATCACCTGTTCGAGTTCGCGCTCGCGCATCTGCCCGTGGCCGATGCCGATACGCGCCTCCGGCACCAGCTCGGCCAGGTCGGCGGCGCATTTCTCGATGGTCTTGACGTCGTTGTGCAGGTAATAGACCTGGCCGCCGCGCAACAGCTCGCGCAGCAGGGCTTCCTTGATGGTCGGCTTGTTCTGCTCCATCACGAAAGTGCGCACCGACAGCCTGCGCGCCGGTGGCGTGGCGATGATCGACAGGTCACGCATGCCAGACACGGCCATGTTCAGGGTGCGCGGGATCGGCGTTGCGGTCAGGGTCAGAATATCGACCTCACTGCGCAGCGCCTTGAGCTGTTCTTTCTGGCGCACGCCAAACCGGTGTTCTTCGTCGATGATCACCAGACCGAGGTTCTTGATCTTGACGTCATCCTGCAACAGCTTGTGCGTCCCGATAACGATGTCGATTTTGCCCTCGGCCAGATCGGCAACCGCGGCGCTGACTTCCTTGGCCGACTTGAAGCGGCTCATCACCTCGACGGTCACCGGCCAGTCGGCGAAACGGTCGCGGAAACTGTTGTAGTGCTGCTGGGCGAGCAGGGTGGTCGGCACCAGAATGGCCACCTGACGCCCGCCATGCACGGCGATGAAGGCGGCACGCATGGCCACTTCGGTCTTGCCGAAACCCACGTCGCCACAGACCAGACGATCCATCGGCTTGGGCGCCAGCATGTCGGCGCGCACGGCGTCGATGGTGGTTTGCTGATCCGGCGTCTCTTCGAACGGGAAGCCTGCGCTGAAGGTCGCGTAATCGGCTTTCGGGTCGGCAAACGCATAGCCTTCGCGGGCTGCGCGACGCGCGTAGATATCCAGCAGCTCGGCCGCCACGTCACGGACTTGCTCGGCAGCCTTGCGTTTGGCTTTTTGCCAGGTTTCCGAGCCCAGGCGGTGCAGCGGCGCGGTTTCGTCGTCGCTGCCGGTGTAACGGGCAATCAGGTGCAGGTTGGCGACCGGGACGTACAGCTTGGCGTCTTCGGCGTAGGCCAGCATCAGGAATTCGGCGACCTGGTTTTCGACTTCCAGCGTCGCAAGCCCCAGATAACGGCCTACGCCATGATCGATGTGCACCACCGGCGCGCCTTCGCGCAGCTCGGTGAGGTTCTTGATGACTGCGTCATTGTTGCCGCCGTCGGTGCGTTTTTCGCGGCGACGGCGCTGCATGACGCGTTGGCCGAACAGCGGGCTTTCTGCGATCAGCGCCAGGGCTGGTTGTTCCAGCAGCAGGCCTTCGTCAAGCGGCGCGATGGTGATTGCCAGCCGGTCCTTGCCGTCGACGAAATCCAGCCAGCTGTCGACGGTTTTGGGGCGCAGCTTGAGACGTTCGAGCAGTTCCAGCAGCACTTCGCGGCGTCCGGCGGACTCGGCGGTGAACAGCACGCGACCGGGGAAGTCATCCAGAAACCTCGACAGGGCCGCCAGTGGTTGAGTGGCCTTGGCTTCGATGGACAGGTCCGGCAGGGACTGCGCCGGGAAACGCTCGCGTCCGGCACCGGCGTCGACATCCTGCTGGCTGGCGACCACGCGCGGCCAGTTTTTCAGGCGCGCGAAGCAGTCTTCCACCGGTAGAAACAATTCTGCGGGCGGCAACAGCGGCCTTGCAGGGTCGACGCGGCGTTCTTCATAGCGATTGCGCACGTCGTTCCAGAAGTTCTCGGCAGCCTGTTCGATGCCCGGCAGGGAGAACACCTGGGTGTCCTGCGGCAGGTAATCGAACAGCGTCGAGGTTTCCTCGAAGAACAACGGTATGTAGTACTCGATGCCGGCAGGTGTGATGCCGCTGCTCAAGTCCTGGAAAATCGGGCTGCGCCGGAAGTCCACGTCGAAGCGCTCGCGAAAGCGCGCCTTGAAGCGTGTGACTTCTTCTTTCTGCAAAGGGAATTCACGGGCGGGCAACAGGCGCACCGACTCGACCTTGTCGATAGAGCGCTGGGTGTCCGGATCGAAGGTGCGCAGCGTTTCGATTTCATCGTCGAACAGGTCGATACGAAACGGCAGTTTGCTGCCCATCGGGAACAGATCGATCAGCGCCCCGCGCACGGTGAACTCGCCATGTTCGTAGACCGTGTCCACATACCGGTAGCCGCTGGCTTCCAGGCGCGTACGCATGGCTTCCACATCGAGCTTCTGGCCGACATCCAGCACCAGGCTGCTGCCGAGCAGAAATTTGGTCGGCGCCAGTCTGTGTAGGGCGGTGGTGATGGGGACTACCAAAACGCCATGCTCCAGTTCCGGCAGGCGATAAAGGCTGGCAATGCGCTGGGAAATAATGTCCTGGTGCGGCGAAAACAGGTCGTAGGGCAGGGTTTCCCAGTCCGGGAAGTGCAGAACCGGCAGCGTAGGTGCAAAAAACTTCAGCTCTTGCTCGAGCCGCTCGGCGCTTTGGCTGTCGGCGGTCAGGAGCAGGGTGAAGCGCTTGGCCGCGCTGGCGGCTTCGGCAATGGCCAGGCTCAGTGTGGCACCGGGAAGATTGCCCCAGTGTTGTTTGCCTGCAGCGGCAGAAAGATGCGGTAGACGCAGAACTGGCACGGGAAGGTCGGGCTCCAGGCGTTGCAACAGGGGCGGCGATTGTAACGGGGGAAGGTGGTGGCTGTCAGTTTTCCGGAGTATTACCGAGTATTTACGGGCGAAAATTATGTAGTGCGTGTCGATATGACAGCTGTGCATTGCTCATAAACAAAGGCGCGGTCATAATGTAGCCCCTTTTTTCAGCCCCTACATGTGGAAGGTTCCCGTGACTCAGAAGCCCGACCAGTGTCTTGGTGAATGGATTGATCGTGAAGCTCTCGCCGAAGCGATGATCCCGCTCATCGGTCAGCTCTACCGCAATAATAATGTGGTGAGCTCGATCTATGGCCGTAGCCTGATCAACCGTTCAGTCATCGCGATTCTCAAAGCTCACCGCTTTGCGCGTCATCGTCAGTCCGATGCGGTTGAGTTGTCCGTACACGAGACGTTCCCGCTGATCAAAGCGATGAGCGAACTCAAACTCGGTGCCGCTTCGGTGGACCTGGGCAAGCTGGCCGTGAAGTTCAAGACCGAAGGCAATGGCCGCACGCCAGAGCAGTTCGTTCGTGAGGAACTGGCCAGTGTAGTGGGTCAGCAGGGCACCAGCCCTCGCAAGGGCACTGACGTCGTGCTGTACGGTTTCGGTCGTATCGGTCGCCTGCTGGCGCGGATCCTGATCGAGAAGACCGGTGGTGGCGACGGCCTGCGTCTGCGCGCCATCGTGGTCCGCAAGGGCGCGGAAAACGATCTGGTCAAGCGCGCGAGCCTGCTGCGCCGTGACTCGGTTCACGGTCCGTTCGATGGCACTATCACCATCGACGAAGCCAATAGCACGCTCACCGCCAACGGCAACCTGATTCAGGTGATCTACGCCAAGAACCCTTCCGAGGTGGATTACACCCAGTACGGTATCAAGGACGCCCTGCTGGTGGACAACACCGGTGTATGGCGTGATGCCGAAGGTCTGGGTCAGCATCTGGCCTGCCCGGGCATCGACCGTGTGGTCCTGACCGCGCCGGGCAAAGGCAAGCTGAAGAACATCGTGCACGGTATCAACCACGGTGAAATCACCGCGGACGACAAGATCGTCTCGGCGGCCTCCTGCACCACCAACGCCATTGTGCCGGTGCTCAAGGCGGTCAACGACAAGTTCGGCATCACCAACGGTCACGTCGAAACGGTTCACTCGTACACCAACGACCAGAATCTGATCGACAACTTCCACAAGGGCGACCGTCGTGGTCGCAGTGCTGCGTTGAACATGGTCATCACCGAAACCGGTGCGGCTACCGCGGCTGCCAAGGCATTGCCTGAGCTGGCCGGCAAGCTGACCGGCAACGCGATCCGTGTTCCGACGCCGAACGTGTCCATGGCCATTCTCAACCTCAACCTCGAGAAGCAGACCACTCGCGAAGAAATGAACGAGTACCTGCGCTACATGGCGCTGCACTCGGACCTGCACAAGCAGATCGACTTCGTGAACTCGCAGGAAGTGGTCTCCACTGACTTCGTCGGCTCGCGTCACGCCGGTGTCGTGGACGCCGAAGCCACCATCGTCAACGACAATCGCGTTGTGCTGTACGTCTGGTACGACAACGAATTCGGTTACAGCCATCAGGTGGTTCGCGTGATGGAAGACATGGCAGACGTCAATCCGCCAGCTTTCCCGCAGTAAACGTTGAACGCTTGAGCTGTCCGGTCTGACCGGGGCAGCAGATAAACGGGCCGAACCCTGCGCAAGCAGGCTTCGGCCCGTTTTGTTTTGTGGCGGACCATGAGAATCTGTCACGCGCAGATTTCTGGACGATGGAGTATCAAGGATGAGCAGTTCGGCCCTGGACGGTTCGCAACACCCCCTCAAAAGCAGCTTCTTCCTGCTGTTTCTGACGATCTTCATCCCCTTCGGGCTGGGGCATTTCGTTTCCTACCTGTTTCGTACCGTCAACGCAGTGATCTACGTCGACCTGCAAACCGACCTGAGCTTGCCCGCCAGCAGTCTGGGTTTGCTGACTGGTGTGTACTTTCTGACTTTCGCCGCCGCACAGATTCCGCTCGGCGTCCTGCTGGACCGCTATGGGCCACGCAGCGTTCAGGCGCCGATGCTGCTGTTCGCGGTCGCCGGCTCGGTCATCTTCAGTATTTCCAGCACCGAGACAGGGTTGTTGATCGGGCGAGGGCTGATTGGCCTGGGGGTAGCGGGCTCGCTGATGAGTGCGATCAAAGCGTGTGCCATCTGGTTGCCGGTCGAGCGTTTGCCGCTGAGTACCGCCTGCCTGCTGTCGATTGGCGGGCTGGGGGCGATGGCGTCAACCACGCCATTACATGCGCTGCTGAGCTGGTTGACCTGGCGAGAAGCGTTTCTGGTTCTGGCGCTGCTGACCTTGTGTGTGGCGGTGGTCATACACCTCAGCGTTCCCAAAGCCTACGAGAGCAAAAAAACTCGTTACAGCGATATGTTTGCCGCGGTCGGCAAACTGTACTCGTCGTGGACGTTCTGGCGTCTGGCGCTGTACTCGGTGTTCGCGCACGCCATCTACATGTCGGTACTGTCTCTTTGGATGGGGCCGTGGCTACGCGATATGGCGGGCTTGAGCGATTCCGGGATGGCCAATGTGCTGTTGTTCGGAGCTATCGCGATGGTGGCGGGATCCCTGACGTTCGGCGCGATCACCGATTATCTGCGCAGGTTCGGCGTGCAGCCAATCATGATCTGTGGCACCGGTATGCTGATCTTTATCGGTTTTCAGGCGCTGATGACCAGCGGCTTGCCAGTATCGCCCTATCTGGTTGTCATGGGCTTCAGCTTCTTCGGCACCTCGACGACCATGAACTACGCCATTGTGGCGCAATCGGTATCACCGGAACTGGCGGGCAGGGTGAGTTCTTCATTCAATCTGGTGGTGTTCGTGCTGGCGTTTTTCCTCCAGTGGTTGATGGGAGTCGTACTTAATCTATGGCCAGCGTCCCAGGGCGCCGGTCACTCGCTCGAGGCCTACCAGTGGTCGTTGGGCCTCATGATTGCGCTGCAATTGCCTGGCGTGCTGCTCTGGCTCAGCTTTCGTCCCTGGAAACGCAAGGTCTGAAAACGCAAAACCCCGGCCGAGAGACGCTCGAGCCGGGGTTTTCTTTTGCGATGCAGCGATCAGCTGGCTGAAGCCGCCACAGGCGCTTCAAGCTTTTGCCCGCCCTTGCGGAACAGCACCAGCGTGGCCACCAGGCCCAGCACTGCTGCGCCGGTCAGCCAGATGCCTGGCGCTGCCTTGTTGCCCAATTCGTGAATCAGGTAAGTACAGGCCGCCGGGGTGAAGCCGCCGAAGGTCGCGGTCGCCAGGCTGTAGGCCAGCGAGAAACCCGTTGTGCGGACTTCGACCGGCATGATCTCGGTCAGCGCCACGACCATCGCGCCGTTGTAGGAGCCGTACAGAAACGAGAACCACAGCTCGACCATCAGCAGATTGCCGAAGCTCGGGTGTGCAACCAGCCACGACAGGGCGGGGTAGGCAGTGGCGATGGCCAGCACGGTCGCGGCAATCAGCAGCGGCTTGCGGCCGATGCGATCGGAGAACGACCCCATGATCGGCAGCCAGATGAAGTTGGACACGCCCACGCAGACCGTCACCAGCAGACTTTCCAGGTCGGTCAGATTCAGTTCGTTCTTGCCGAAGGTCGGGGTGTAGGCGGTGATCAGGTAGAACGACACCGTGGTCATCACCACCAGCGCCATGCCGCCCAGCACCAGACCGAAGTTCTGGCTGATGGAGCGCACCACTTCACGCAGCGTCGGGCGATGCATGCGGGCTTCGAACTCTGGTGACTCTTCCAGCGAGCGACGGATGATGAAGATGGCCGGCACGATCAGGCAGCCGATCAGGAACGGCACGCGCCAGCCCCATTCGCCCATCTGCTCAGGGCTCAGCCAGTGGTTCAGACCCACGCCCAGCAAGCCGGCGAAGACCACGGCGGCCTGTTGGCTGGCGGACTGCCAGCTGACGAAGAAGCCTTTACGGCCTGGTGTCGAGATTTCAGCCAGGTACACCGAAACGCCGCCCAGTTCCACGCCTGCAGAGAAACCTTGCAGCAAACGACCGAGCAGCACCAGCAAGGGTGCAATGACACCCAATGTGGCGTAGCCCGGCACGCAGGCAATCAACAGAGTGCCCATTGCCATCATCGCGAGGGTGATAATCAGCCCTTTGCGACGCCCGTGACGGTCGATGTAGGCACCGAGAAAGATTGCGCCCAGAGGACGCATCAGGAAGCCCGCGCCGAAGGTCGCCAGCGACAGCATCAACGAAGCGAAAGCGCTGTCGGAAGGGAAGAAGGTTTTTGCGATGGCCGTGGCATAGAAGCCGTAGACCATGAAATCGAACATCTCGAGGAAGTTACCGCTGACAACGCGAAAGATCGCTTTGCCCTTACTTGTTGTGGAGGCCATTTAGTTACTCGCTCAGGCTCGTCGGCTTGGAGTCCGTTGTCGTTTTTATCCCGTTCGCATCGCCATTTCGTGTGTGCTACTGGCGATGCGCACTTGTAACAGTATGTGTAACAGGGCTCAAAGACAACCGTTTCGGCGATTTGCTATCAGTTAACTGACGCTTGACAGGTCAAGAATATGGAAATCGTGCGGCGTGTCATTTTTATGAAACTTTATGAAACTTGATGAACAGGCAGGGCGCGCAGGGAGCATAAGTGGCCGTCGACCACTAATATGCCGGTCGGCCTTGTGTCGGGGCGGTTCATGGGGTGTCAGGGCAGGTATGGACGCTTTTCTGTCTTGTTCGCCAATGGCAGCAAGTCACTCTGAAGGTTTTTATAGTGCGGGGCATGGGTTTGCGTAGGTTTGGCAAGGTTGCAGGGTGCCTCGTGTTGCTGGTGTGCAGTGGTTGTGGTCAGGAACGCAAGCTGGAAAGCTTTGGTGGGCCGACCATGGGCAGCCATTATTCTGTGGTGTATGCGCGCGCCTCCGGGCAGCCAGAGCCTGCGGCTGTGCGTCCGCAGGTTGAAGCGATTCTGGACGAGGTCGATCAGCAGATGTCGCTTTGGCGCACGGATTCGGATATCGAGCGCTTCAATGCATTGCCTGCCAATAGCTGCCAGGTGATGCCGGAACCGGTCTTGAAAATGATCGGCGTGGGCGAACAGCTGGCGCAGGAGAGCGACGGTGCCTTCGACCTGACGGTCAAGCCGTTGATGGACCTGTGGGGGTTGGGGCCTCATACGCTGTTCGAGCAGATGCCGCTGGTGCGGCAACTGGCCCGGACTCAGACGCTGGTCGGTTATCGCAACCTGCGCATCGTCGGCGACCGGTTGTGCAAGAGCGCCGCGGTGCAAGTCGACCTCAACAGCATCGCCGCGGGTTATGCGGTAGATCGCATCAGCGAACGGCTGGACGCGCTTGGCTTGCACGATTATCTGGTGCAGGCCACAGGTGAGCTGAAAGTCAGTGGGCTCAAACCCGACGGCTCGCCCTGGCGGGTGACCCTGGACGCGCCCCTCGATGATGGCACTGTCACGCAAAAAGTATTTCCGCTCGAAGGCTACGCCGTGTCTACGTCGGGCGACTTTCGGCGTTACACCGACCATGAAGGATGGCGCATTTCCGATACGATCGATGCCCTGACCGGCAAACCGATCAGCCACCGTCTGGCGTCGGTGACGGTCATTGATCCCTCGGCGCTGATGGCCGACGGTTTGTCCTCCCTGCTGTTGATTCTCGGCCCGCAGCGCGGCTGGGATTATGCGCAAGAACATAAAATCCCTGCTTTTTTTGTGATTCGTGCCGATAAGCGCTTTATCATCCGCAGCAACGCGTCGTTTGATCGTCTGGTTGTGGAGCAGCCGCGATAAGTCAACGTGCCGGATTATCCGGGCACTGGCGTCAGGTGCAGACAAAAATTGGCCTTCGACGCGACCAAGGGTTAATGTTCGCCGCCTCGGTGCAGCGTTAGACTGCGCCGCGTGATTTAGCCAGAGATGCCAAAGTGGCGCCT
This sequence comes from Pseudomonas sp. PvP028, assembly GCF_017832255.1. Classification (NCBI taxonomy): domain Bacteria; kingdom Pseudomonadati; phylum Pseudomonadota; class Gammaproteobacteria; order Pseudomonadales; family Pseudomonadaceae; genus Pseudomonas; species Pseudomonas sp. PvP028. The sequence goes on along the minus strand of NZ_JAFIBL010000001.1, from coordinate 5,201,284 downwards.
CGGTCTGTTTAAAGGAGTACGCATGGCTGTCTACAACTACGACGTAGTGGTACTGGGTTCCGGCCCTGCCGGAGAAGGCGCGGCAATGAACGCCGCCAAGGCGGGGCGCAAGGTCGCCATGGTCGACAGCCGTCGGCAGGTGGGCGGCAATTGCACCCATTTGGGCACCATTCCGTCCAAGGCCCTGCGTCACTCGGTCAAGCAGATCATTCAGTTCAACACCAATCCCATGTTTCGTGCCATCGGCGAGCCGCGCTGGTTTTCGTTTCCGGATGTGTTGAAAAACGCCGAACTGGTCATCTCCAAGCAAGTGGCCTCGCGCACCGGTTACTACGCCCGCAACCGTGTCGACGTGTTCTTCGGCACCGGCAGTTTTGCCGACGAGACCAGCGTCAACGTGGTCTGCACCAACGGTGTGGTGGAAAAGCTGGTGGCCAACCAGATCATCATCGCCACCGGTTCGCGCCCTTATCGGCCGGCCGATATCGATTTCAGTCACAAGCGTATCTACGATAGCGACACTATCCTCAGCCTGGGTCATACCCCGCGCAAGCTGATCATTTATGGTGCCGGTGTGATCGGCTGTGAATACGCCTCGATCTTCAGTGGCCTTGGCGTGCTGGTCGAGCTGGTGGATAACCGTGATCAGTTGCTGAGCTTCCTGGATTCGGAAATTTCCCAGGCACTGAGCTATCACTTCAGCAACAACAACGTGATGGTTCGCCACAACGAAGAGTACGAAAAGGTCGAAGGCCTGGATAACGGCGTTATCCTGCACCTCAAGTCCGGCAAGAAGATCAAGGCCGATGCCTTGCTGTGGTGCAACGGCCGTACCGGCAACACCGACAAGCTGGGTCTTGAGAACATCGGCCTGAAGGCCAACGGTCGTGGTCAGATCGAAGTGGACGAGACTTACCGTACCAGCGTCTCCAACGTCTACGGCGCCGGCGATGTGATTGGTTGGCCAAGCCTGGCCAGTGCTGCTTACGACCAGGGTCGTTCGGCAGCGGGCAGCATGGTCGACAATGGCAGCTGGCGTTATGTCAACGATGTGCCGACCGGGATCTACACCATTCCCGAGATCAGCTCGATCGGCAAGAACGAACACGAACTGACGCAGGCCAAGGTGCCTTACGAGGTGGGCAAGGCGTTCTTCAAGGGCATGGCGCGTGCGCAGATTTCCGGGGAGCGGGTCGGGATGCTGAAAATCCTGTTCCACCGCGAGACGCTAGAGGTGCTGGGCGTGCATTGCTTCGGTGACCAGGCGTCCGAGATCGTGCACATCGGTCAGGCAATCATGAGCCAGCCGGGTGAAGCGAACACCATGAAGTACTTCGTCAACACCACGTTCAACTACCCGACCATGGCCGAAGCCTATCGGGTAGCCGCATACGATGGCCTCAACCGGCTTTTTTAAGCGACTCCGGCCGGTGGCCTGAGCCGGCCGGGGAGACCGATTTCAGAGATTCCCGAGCGTGGCGGTGGCCAAACCGGGAAAGTCTGTAATCAGGCTGTCGACGCCGAAATCAGCGAGCCTGCGCATCAGTGCAGGTTCGTTGACTGTCCACACCGACACATGCAGGCCCTGACGCTGTGCTTTCTGCAGCCGCTCCGGGGTACACAGTGTCCAGTTCAAAGCCAGAATTTCACAGCCGTAACTCTGGGCGACCTTCAGCGGGTCGAGCCAGGCGTATTCGGCCACCAGCCCGCGCGCGATGTCCGGCGTCAGGTCGAGGGCGGCGCGCAGCACTTGGCGAGAACTGGAGGTGATCGTCACCTTGTCCAGCAAGCCATGGCGCTGAGCCATTTCACGAATCGCCAGCACGGTGTTGGCGGCGCGAGTGCGTGAAGCGCTTTTGACTTCCAGCTGCCAGTGCTCGAAATCGCATTGTTCGAAGAGCTCTTCCAAGCGTGGAATCGGGCACGGCGAGACCCAGCCAGGGCCACCCTTGCGCGCGTCATACGTCACCAGATCGTCTGCCAGGTGTTCGTTGACCTTGCCGCGTCGGTCGGTGGTGCGCTTGAGGGTCGGGTCATGAATGACCATCAACTCTCCATCCTTTGAAAGATGCAGGTCCAGTTCACAGCGGCGCACGCCGTGCTTGAGGCATTCCTGAAAGCTGGTCAGGGTGTTTTCCGGTGCTTCGCCCTTGGCGCCGCGGTGGCCGTAGATAAGGGTCACGTTTACTCCTGGCTACTACTGGTAGTGATAAAGAGGCAGGGTGTTCAATTTCCGGATGGCTGGCCCTGTTCCAGCGCCTGGCGCCGCTGCTGAGCCTGACGCTGCAACACGTGGCGGGCGAGTAACTGGCGCTGGGCGTCCGGGAGATTGACGAACTCGGTACTGATATCGAAATTGCCGTCTGCCAGCGTGTCACATTGGCAAACCCTGGCGCGCAGCATCAGACCCGCGGCCTGAGGCATCAGCACCATCTTGATCGACAGCTGTTCGCCCACTGTAAAAGCCTGTTGCGAATTGAACTGAATCCCGCCTTCGGACAGTTTGACCGGCTGGGGAGCGCCCAGCTTGCCCAGTGCGGTGTGGGCAACCACTTCGCCCAGCAGGTCGATGCGCTTGCTCAGCGACTTGAGAAAACTGTTCAGCACCCGGTCGCGCTCGTCGAGCTGGCGCATCAAATGCTGCGACTCGAACTCGCTCACGTGCAGCTCGCTGAGCAGGTCGAACAGCGTCGAGGTGTCCTGCATGGCATCCTGGCTTGCCTGGTCGGCGGCAGACAGGGGGTTAATTTCCAGTGCGACGCTGTCGTCGATACGGTAGTATTCGCGGCGTCCTGCTTCATCTAATGTCGACATGGCGAACCCAAGCTAGCGGCGGTGGTCAGAGAGTTTCGAGTGTAAAGCTGCACGTCAAGGCCCGCCACACGGACGTCCTCATTCCTGCGAACAAATTCCTACATGTTCAGACCTCTTTTTGTATTTATCGGCACGCGCTACACCCGTGCGAAGCGACGCAATCATTTTGTTTCCTTCATCTCCCTGACCTCCATGATCGGCCTCGCCCTGGGCGTTGTGGTCATGATAGTCGTGTTATCGGTGATGAACGGTTTCGATCACGAAATGCGTACCCGCGTGCTCGGCATGGTGCCGCACGCGACCATTGAATCGGCTGATCCGATCACCGACTGGCGCGGCCTGGCCGCGAAGGTTCAGGAAAACCCGCAGGTGCTGGCCGTTGCGCCGTTCACCCAGATGCAGGGTTTGCTGACCCACGACGGCAAGGTGCAGAAAGTGCTGCTCAACGGTATCGACCCGCTCGAAGAGCGCAAGGTCTCGATCATTGACCACTTCATCAAGCAGGGCCAGCTCGACAGCCTGTCGCCCGGCAGCTTCGGCATCATGATCGGCGACAAGGCCGCAGCCAAGCTGGGCGTCGGCATCGGTGACAAACTGACCTTCGTTGCACCTGAAGTGACGGTGACGCCGGCCGGGATGTTCCCGCGCATGAAGCGTTTCGAGGTGACCGGCATCTTTCACGTCGGCGCTGGCGAAATCGACGGTTTTCTGGGGCTGACCAACCTCGATGACCTGGGGCGTCTGCACCGCTGGAAGCCCAATCAGGTGCAGGGCCTGCGTCTCAAGTTCGACGACCTGTTCGCGGCGCCACGTACCTCGTGGGAAATCGCGCAGAAGCTGGGCGAAAACAATTTCTACTCGCGTGACTGGACGCGCACCCACGGCAACCTGTATCAGGCCATCCGCATGGAAAAAGCCATGATCGGTCTGTTGCTGCTGCTGATCGTGGCGGTGGCGGCCTTCAACATCATTTCCACGCTGGTGATGGTCGTCAATGACAAGAAGGGCGACATCGCGATTCTGCGTACCCTGGGCGCTACGCCGCGACAGATCATGGCGATATTCATGGTCCAGGGCACGGTGATCGGCGTGGTCGGCACGCTCATCGGCGCGGCGCTGGGTATTCTGGCGGCGCTCAATGTCAGCGCAGCCATTGCTGCACTCGAAGGGCTGATCGGCCACAAGTTTCTCAACGCCGACGTCTACTTCATTGATTACCTGCCTTCGCAACTGATGGCCCAGGACGTGTTCCAGGTCTGCGGTGCGGCGTTGGTCCTGAGTTTCCTCGCCACCCTGTATCCCGCCTGGCGTGCTGCGCGCACCCAGCCGGCGGAGGCGTTACGTTATGAGTGAGTCGGGCATGTCTGATAAAGCAGTATTGAGTTGCCGCAACCTGGGTAAATCCTACGAGGAAGGCCCGGAGTCGGTGGTGGTGTTGTCCGGCCTGCAGCTGGAGTTGCACCCTGGCGAGCGTGTTGCGATCGTCGGCAGTTCGGGGTCGGGCAAAAGTACCTTGCTCAACCTGCTGGGCGGGCTGGACACGCCGTCCGAGGGCAGTGTCTGGCTGGCTGGCGAAGAGTTGTCGGCGCTGGGCGAAAAGGCTCGCGGCCTGCTGCGTAACCGGGCGCTGGGTTTCGTCTACCAGTTCCACCATCTGCTGCCCGAATTCACCGCGCTTGAAAACGTCTGCATGCCATTGTTGATCGGCCGAACGCCGATCCCCGAAGCCCGCAAGCGCTCCACTGCATTGCTGGAGCGTGTCGGCCTCGGTCATCGTCTGGCGCACAAGCCTTCGGAGCTGTCCGGTGGCGAGCGTCAGCGTGTGGCAATTGCCCGTGCCCTGATCAATCAGCCCGGTCTGGTAATGCTTGACGAGCCGACCGGCAACCTCGATCACCACACGGCGCAGGGCATTCAGGACCTGATGCGTGAACTGAGCACGTCGTCGCGCACGGCGTTTCTGATCGTGACCCACGACATGAACCTGGCCCGGCAAATGGACCGCGTCCTGCGTCTGGAAGACGGCCGCCTCGTCGAGGCCTGATCGACCCGGCCCGGCGCAATTCATCGCGCCGGGTTCCAGTTTTTATACGGTGTATTTTCCCACGGTGCTTCGCGAATGTTCAGACCGTTACCCATCTTCATCGGCATGCGCTATACCCGCGCCAAACGCCGCAAAAGCTTCATCTCGTTCATTTCGATGACCTCGATGATCGGTCTGGCACTCGGTGTCCTGGCGATGATTGTGGTGCTGTCGGTCATGAACGGTTTCCAGCGGGAAATGAGCTCGCGGATTCTCGGCATGGTGCCGCACGCGGTCATTGCCGGTAACACTCCGGTCGATGACTGGAAACCGCTGGCCGACGCTGCGCTGAAAAACCCTGAAGTCACTGCTGCCGTGCCATTCACCGACATGGAAGGCATGCTGTCCTACAAGGGCTCGATGCAGCCGATCCAGATCAGCGGCGTAGACCCGGCGTTGGAACATGAAGTATCGATCGTCACGCAGCACATCACCCGCGGAAGCCTCGAAGACCTCAAGCCGGGCGAGTTCGGCGTGGTGCTGGGCGACATTACCGCACGCCGCTTCCGCTTGACCATCGGCGACAAGCTGACGCTGATCGTTCCTGAAGTCAGCAGCGCCCCTGGCGGCATCACGCCGCGCCTGCAACGCCTGACCGTCGTGGGTATCTTCAAGGTCGGTGCCGAGCTGGACGGTTCGATGGGCCTGATCAATATCGCCGATGCGGCGCAGATGCAGCGCTGGCAGCCCAACCAGGTTCAGGGTGTGCGACTGGCGCTCAAGGATCTGTACAAGGCGCCCCAGGTGTCCACCGCCATTGCCGCCGGTCTGGGTGATGGCTATCGCGCCGATGACTGGACCCACACCCAGGGCAGCCTGTTCAGTGCCATGAAGATGGAAAAGACCATGATCGGTCTGTTGCTGCTGATGATCGTCGCTGTGGCTGCGTTCAACATCATTGCGACGCTGATAATGGTGGTCAACGACAAGGGCGCAGACATCGCCATCCTGCGCACCATCGGCGCCACGCCGCGGCAGATCATGGCGATCTTCGTGGTTCAGGGCACTGTCATCGGTATCGTCGGTACGTTGATCGGCGGCATCCTGGGGATTATTGCCGCGCTGAACGTCAGCAGCCTGGTGGGCTGGCTCGAGCGGGTCAGCGGCCAGCACATCTTCAGTTCCGATGTGTATTTCATCAGCAACCTGCCTTCAGAACTGCAGGCCGGTGACGTGCTGCTGATCTGCAGTGCCGGGTTTATCCTGAGCTTTCTGGCGACCATCTACCCCGCGTGGCGCGCCGCGCAGATCCAGCCGGCGCACGCACTGCGTTACGAGTGACAGGGCCTGAGTCACCTTCGTCGAGGCCGCAGGGCGGCCTGCGAGGGTGGCGGGGCAGAGCGGATTTTCGCTGAAAGCCCCACGCAAACGCTATAAACTCGCCGCGTTAATTCATGATCCAGGTATTGCCATGCATCCCGCAGCCGAACACTCACCGCTGGGCAAGTCCAGTGAGTACATCGCCACCTACACGCCGTCGCTGTTGTTCCCGATCCCTCGTGCCGCAAAATGGGCCGAGCTTGGGCTTACCGCGCAGACGCTGCCTTATCAGGGTGTCGATTTCTGGAACTGCTACGAGCTGTCATGGCTGCTGCCTTCCGGCAAGCCGGTGGTGGCCATTGGCGAATTCAGTATTCCGGCAGAATCGCCGAACATCATCGAATCGAAGTCCTTCAAGCTGTACCTCAATTCGTTGAATCAGACGGCTTTCGCGAACGTCGAACAGCTGCAGACCACTCTCGAGCAGGATTTGTCGGCTGCGGCGGGCAAGCCGGTCGGCGTGCGTATTCGCAGCCTGGCGGAAATCGAAGAAGAAGGTGTCGCGGCGTTGCCGGGCCTGTGCATCGACGACCTGGACATCTCGGTCAGCAGCTATGACCGGCCGCAACCCGAGTTGCTGCGTTGTGATGACTCGCGGGTGGTGGAAGAGAGCGTGCACAGTCATCTGCTCAAATCCAACTGTCCGGTCACCAGCCAGCCTGACTGGGGCAGCGTAGTGGTCGAATATCGCGGCGCAGCACTGGATCACGCCAGCCTGCTGGCGTATATCGTCAGCTTCCGCCAGCACTCGGATTTTCATGAGCAGTGTGTGGAAAGAATCTTCCTCGACCTGCAGCGCTTGCTCAAGCCGGAGAAGCTCACCGTGTATGCGCGCTACGTGCGCCGCGGTGGTCTGGACATCAACCCGTACCGCAGCACTGAAACGCTCGACGTGGACAATCGCAGGCTGGCGCGGCAGTAATATTGTCTGAGGCCCGAGGAGTGAACGCAGAGCGTCCGGAACGGCATCCCCACGCGGAGCGTGAGGAACGACAGGTATCAGTAGTGCTGATGCTCGGCGTCGCACCGCGCATCAGCGGCCGAACGCAGAGCTATCAGAACGGCATCTCCCAATCAGACTCCGATATTGCCCAGCGTCTGCACGATGTTGCGCAGAGTGCCGGCGATGGTCGGATGCTCCAGCTCGAAACGCTCGACAGCCAGATTCACGCCATCAGCCAGGCTGCTGTCCTGCTCGTGGGTGGCCTGTTCCAGCTGAATTTTAGTTTCAATTTGTTGCATGAGCTCGTGCAGGTTTTCCCGCTCGGACTCTGACATCGGCGGGTTATGCTCCAGTTGCTCGCGCAGAGTATTGAGTTGTTCTTGCAGTTCGCGGGCGGGCATGACGTGCTCCTTGATTGATAAGTCTGTCTCATGGACTTCGCCGGAGAGCTAAAGGTCCATGTTCAATCAAGACTAATCCAGTCTGCGCCCTGCTGCATATGTATCAGGGTTTTTCGCCCTTGCTGCGTCGCAGGGCGATGTCGGCCAGGCAGGATTCCAGCTCGCCCAGATGGTCGATCACCGAATGCACCCCCAGCGAATAGAGTTTGAGCGTGGCCTGCGCGCGTCGCTGTTCACGTTCTGCATTGCTGAGCGCCTGCCATTGCGAGGGCGAGAGTCCGCACAGTGGTCCGCAGGAGGCCAGGCCAATGGTCCACAGCCCGGCGTTCAGCCCGGACTGCAACAGGCGCGGGTCGCCGCTGATCAGTACGCAGCCATCCAGATGGCTGACTTTCAGGGCCATCAATGCCAGCCAGCAGGCATCCGGTGCGGGCCAGCCTGCGGTCGGGCGGGGGGCGGGAATCATCCAGTCACTTACCGGCACAGACAGTGTGGCGCTCACGCTTTCAGGCAGTTCATCGAGCCAGGCGCAAGGCATGCTCTGGTCGCGCAGGGTCTGCAGAATAGCCTTTGCACCCGGTGTGAACTGCGTGTGCTCATCGCCGGGTGTGCGCGAGTTTGCGGCCTGCGCGCCGAAGTCCACCAGGCAGCCGCTGAGGCCGAACAGCAGGGCAGGGAAGGTTGGCAGAGGCGTGAGGACCGGGGCGAGCATGAGGATCTCTCTGAAATATCGAGAAACGCTACCGATCTTTTGTGACACTTCGATGAATGTGCGATGACGGAGTTTATGCGGAACCCTTTGCTGACAGACCTGCCTTATTCTCGACAGAAGGCTTTATACTCCCTGTCCTAGCGTGTGGGGCGTAGCACCCGCGTCATTATTTCGATATCTCGATCAGGAGTGTCAGCTATGCCCGTGACCGGTGCAGGCTTTATCAAACGTTTGGTGCAATTGTCCCTGTGTGCCGGCATCGCGCTGGTTCCGGTGGCCGTGCAGGCCGCTGAAGATGATCCGTGGGAAGGCATCAACCGTCCCATTTTCAAATTCAACGATACCCTTGACGCTTACACGCTCAAGCCGCTGGCCAAGGGATATCAGTACATCGCGCCGCAATTCGTCGAAGACGGTATCCATAACTTCTTCAGCAACATCGGCGATGTCGGCAACCTGGCGAACAACGTGCTGCAGGCCAAGCCTGAAGCGGCGGGCGTCGACACTGCGCGCCTGATCGTCAATACCACCTTCGGCCTGCTGGGCTTCATCGACGTGGGTACCCGCATGGGCCTGCAACGCAACGATGAAGACTTCGGTCAGACGCTGGGCTACTGGGGCGTGCCGAGCGGTCCGTTCGTGGTCATTCCGTTGCTGGGGCCAAGCACCGTACGTGATGCGTTCGCCAAGTACCCGGACACCTACACCTCGCCCTACCGCTACATCGATCACGTCCCGACCCGTAACACGGCGCTGGGCGTCAACCTGATCGATACGCGTGCCAGCCTGCTGTCTGCCGAGCGCATGGTCAGTGGCGATCGCTACACCTTCGTTCGCAATGCCTATTTGCAGAACCGCGAGTTCAAGGTCAAGGATGGCAAGGTCGAAGACGATTTTTAATCGCTACTTTGCCGATGCATGAATCAATAAAGGCGACCCTGGGGTCGCCTTTATTATTTTGTAAAAGTGTGAACCGGTTCCGCCCGTTTTCACTTCATCGAGACGATTGAAAGCCCCAGTTTCTGTCCACCACCTTCTTCATCATTCACCCAGACCACCTCGGTTTCGGCTTCAAGCCCCTTGAGTGCAGGATGGTCAGAATCAATACGCACGTCGAGTTTGTCTCCGACCTGGAACGAGCGTGGCGCCTGAACCTGCATGCCAGAGCTGGAAAGGTCAATGCATACGGCAGGGATCACCTGGCCGGCGTGGATCAGGTTGACGTCTGCATCGACGCGCATGCGGATGTAATCCCGCTTTTCCTCGTAGTCGCGATCATTTCGACTCATGTACAGTCCTTCGTTTTAGTTGCTGATTTGTGAGTTCTTATAACTCTGGGTGATTTGCGATGTAAAGAGCGCAAAGTGAGGGTAGGAGCATGCTTGAAACACCCGTCGGATGGGAGTACCGTCTGCGCCTTGAAGGGCACCTCTGAAACACGACAGACTTATCAAGTTGTTGCGTGTTATTGCGGAGAGGCTAGAAGCGAATCCAGTAAGTGGCTTTCGGTAACCCCGGGCCGCCTACGCCAACCTGATCTGGCGCCGTTTGCCCCCATGCCAAAAACCAGTGCCAAGCTGCTGATTATCGATGACGACGACGTAGTGCGCGCAAGCCTTGCCGCCTACCTTGAAGACAGTGGCTTCAGCGTTCTGCAAGCGAGTAACGGCTTGCAGGGAATCCAGATATTCGAGCAGGAGAACCCCGATCTGGTGGTCTGCGACTTACGCATGCCACAGATGGGCGGGCTTGAGCTGATCCGTCAGGTCACCGCCATCGCGCCGCAGACGCCTGTCATCGTCGTTTCCGGTGCGGGCGTGATGAGCGATGCAGTCGAGGCCTTGCGCCTCGGCGCTGCCGACTACCTGATCAAGCCTCTCGAAGATCTTGCCGTACTCGAGCATTCGGTGCGTCGTGCGCTGGATCGTGCTCGCTTGCTCACTGAAAACCAGGTCTACCGCGAGAAGCTGGAAAAAGCCAATCGCGAGCTCGAAGCCAGCCTGCACCTGTTGCAGGAAGACCAGGACGCAGGTCGGCAAGTGCAGATGAACATGCTGCCGATCACGCCGTGGTCGATTGACGCGTTCAAGTTTGCGCACCAGATCATTCCGTCGTTGTACCTGTCCGGCGATTTTGTCGATTATTTCAGGGTCGACGAACGGCGCGTCGCTTTCTATCTGGCCGATGTTTCAGGCCATGGCGCGTCCTCGGCATTCATTACCGTGCTGCTGAAGTTCATGACCACGCGGCTGCTGTTCGAGTCCAAGCGTGGTGGAACGCTTCCGGAATTCAAGCCGTCGGATGTGCTGGGGCATATCAACCGCGGCCTTATCAGTTGCAAGCTGGGCAAGCACGTTACGATGGTCGGCGGTGTCATCGACGAAGAGTCAGGTAAACTGACGTACGCAGTGGGCGGACATCTGCCATTGCCTGTGTTGTATTCCGAAGGGCAGGCGCATTATCTGGAAGGTCGTGGACTCCCGGTAGGGTTGTTCAACGAGGCTACTTATCAGGATCATGAAATCGATCTGCCCGAGTCCTTCAGTCTGACCATGTTGTCTGATGGCATACTGGACTTGTTACCCGGTGATACACTCAAAGAGAAAGAAGCCGTCCTTCCCGAATTGGTCAAGACGGCTGGCGGCAGCCTGGATGGCTTGCAGCAGGTTTTTGAATTGGCAACGCTAGGGGAGATGCCGGATGATATCGCCTTGTTAGTGTTAAGCAGGAATCTTGAATGAGTACCGGTAGAATCCAGTTCGCCGAGCAGGAAGGCACCTTCGTTCTCAAGTTCGTGGGTGAAGTGCGGTTGACGCTGTGTTCGGCACTGGATGCGACTATCGAGCGCATCTTCACTGCGCTGAATTTCTCGGCGGTGGTCATTGACCTGACCGAAACCCGCAGCATTGACAGCACAACGCTTGGCCTGCTGGCCAAACTGTCGATTCTGTCACGCCAGAAGGTAGGCCTGTTGCCGACCCTTGTGACCACTCACGAGGACATCACGCGCCTGTTGCAGTCGATGGGCTTCGATCAGGTCTTCAACATCGTTGACCGGCCTCTGCCGCGGCCTGAGTGCCTGACTGATCTGCCTTCACAGGACCAGTGCGAAGAAGTGGTGAAAGCCAAGGTGCTTGAAGCGCACAAGATCCTCATGGGCCTCAACGACTCCAATCGTGAAGCGTTCCATGATCTGGTCAATGCACTGGAAGGTCAGCGCTAGGCATCAGTTTCGTCTGTCTCTCTGATCGCCGAACCCCAGGCAGCAAAAAGGGCGACACCTGCGAAGGTGTCGCCCTTTTTCATGTTCAGGCTTTTTTGGCGGAGAGCAGTGCTTCCAGCTTTTCCTGATCGCGAGCGAACTGACGAATACCTTCAGCCAGCTTTTCGGTGGCCATGGCGTCTTCGTTGGAAGCCCAGCGGAATTGGCTCTCGGTCAGGCTCTGACGCGCTTCGCCGGCGTTGCCCGGTGCAAGCTTGCGTTCCAGAGTGCCGGTGTCCTCAGCCAGCTTCTTGAGCAGGTCGGTGCTGATGGTCAGGCGATCACAACCGGCCAGCTGTTCGATCTGGTTCAGGTTGCGAAAGCTCGCACCCATGACCACGGTCTTGAAGTCGTTGGCCTTGTAGTAGTTGTAGATGCGCGTTACCGATTGCACGCCCGGGTCTTCTGCGCCGGTGTAGTCGGTGCCTGTCGACTTCTTGTACCAGTCGTAGATACGGCCCACGAACGGCGAAATCAGGAACACCCCGGCCTCGGCGCAGGCGACTGCCTGGGCGAAGGAGAACAGCAAGGTCAGGTTGGTCTGGATGCCATCCTTCTCGAGCTTCTCAGCTGCGCGGATACCTTCCCAGGTAGCTGCCAGTTTGATCAGCACCCGATCACGCTTGATGCCAGCGGCGTCGTACAGACCTATCAAGCGCTCGCTGCGCTCGATCAGGGCATGGGTGTCGAAGGAGAGGCGTGCGTCCACTTCAGTGGATACGCGACCCGGAACCACTTTGAGAATCTCCTGACCGATGGCGACTGCAAAGCGGTCGCAGGCCAGGCCGATGTCGCCCTTGCTACCGTCGAACGCTTCGCCCAGCATCTTGGCGTTGTTCGCGTCGGAAGCGGCCTTGAGCAGCAGGGAAGGGTTGGTGGTGGCGTCCTCGGGTTCGAGGCTCTTGATTGCGCCGAAGTCGCCGGTGTCAGCAACAACGGTGGTGAATTTCTTGAGTTGATCCAGCTTGGAAGTCATGAGCGTGCTCTGTCCTGTGCGGTTGGATGACATTACCCGAGCGCTGCCGACCACTCAAGGCCGCAGCGCTTACTGCTGCCGATGATAGGCCCTGAGGGACGGCATTGTCGTGAATACCTTTGTCTAGACTGTTTTTGAGCCTCGCACCGACTGCTTGTTCCCTTCATATGAATTTAACCTCTGCCGAGCGGCCTGCACGCTGCAGGTTTCACAGCGACCACTTCAGCGAGACCATCAGGTTGCGCGGGTCACCGTAAACGCCGCTGCCGGTCGCCAGCGGAATGCCTTGCCAGTATTTTTCGTCGAATACGTTGTTGAGATTGACCCGCGCGTCCCAGTGCTCGTCGAACCGGTAGGCTGCCATCAGCCCCACGACCGCATAGGCATCCTGCACGGAGTGACCGTTGCCGACCCGGTTGTACGTCTCGCTTTGTGCCAGGACATCTGCACCCACGCGCCATTTGTTCAGGTTGCCGGGCAGGTGGTAGGACGTCGCTGCCTTGAACAGGTGTTTCGGCTGATTGGGCGCAAACAGGTCGCCCTTGTCATTGGTTCGGTCCTTGACGTACTGGCTCAACACCAATGTGTAGGAAGCGGAGGCCTGCCAGTCAGGTGTCAGCTGGCCGGTTATTTCTGCGTCGATACCTCGACTGCGCACTTCCCCGGCGGCTTCGTAACAGACGCGATTTTGCTGCTGGCAGGCGGCTGGCGGGTTGACGATGGCATACGCGCGGTTTTCCTGGGTCATGTCGAAGACTGCCAGCGAGGCATTCAGGCTGCCGTCGAAGTATTCGCCTTTCAGACCGATTTCATAACTTTCGCCGGTCATCGGGTCAAGCACGCCGCCCCCCACGTCCAGCTGATTCTGCGGCTTGAAAATCTCGGTATAGCTGGCGTAGGCCGAGTAGGTGTCGTTCAGGTCATAGACAACACCGGCGTAGGGCGTGACTTCGCGGATGACCTTGTAGTCGCCATTATTGGCCGAACGATTCTGGTAGTCGTACCAGCTCACCCGGCTGCCGACGATAAGGTGCAACGGATCAATCGGGTTGAAACGCGCGGCAGCGTAGACGCCTTCCTCGGTGGCGGTGTTCTGGCTGACATAGGCCGTGCGCGTGGCAAGGTCTGGCTTTGCAATCACGTTGGGATTGAAGTGATGGATATCGATTGGCGTGGAGCCGTAGAAGCCGCCTTTCTGATCGAACTTCTCTTCGCGACGACTGACCCCGAGCATCAGCTCATGCTCTCGGCCAAACAGCTGGAACGGGCCGGACAGTGAGCCGTCGAGGCTGGTCTGCACATCCGTGGTGTCGTACTGGCCGGCTGCCTGGCCGTAGCCGGTGCCGTTGGCGGTCAGGTAGTTGGAGTACATGTCGGACTCCGCCCAGATTCTGGTCGCTGCCAGCTTGCTGCTCCAGCCGTTGTCGAAATGATGGGTCAGGTCAGTGAAAAGGCTGACGTTGTGTCTGTCCCAGTAGGCCCAGTCGTTGCTCAGGAACGTCGAGCGTGGCAGGTCGAGATTCTCGCCGTTCGGACCGGATGGCAGGCTGCCCCAGTCGGAGGTCGCGTCATCGCGCTGCCTCGAGGCGCCGATGGTCCAGGTGGTCGATTCGCTGAGATCGGCTTCCAGCACGCCATAGAACGTCTGGCGCTCTTTATCGCGCTCATCGACAAAACTGTTGCCCGTTTCGTAGGCCGCCACCACCCGGCCGCGCAAGGTACCGGAATCGTTGAGCCGGTTCGACGCGTCCACTTCGGTACGGTAACGGTCCCAACTCCCTGCACTGGTGGTCACGCTCACTTGCGGAGTCGTGGTGGGACGCTTGCGGATCAGGTTCAGCGTCGCCGATGGACTGCCCGCACCGGTCATCAGCCCCGTCGCCCCGCGCACCACCTCGACGCGGTCGTACAGGGCCAGATCGGCACCGGAAATGGTGTCCAGTGTAAAGGTACTGACGATTGTCGGCAGACCGTCATACATCAGGTTATCGATGGCAAAGCCGCGCGCCAGAAATTGCTGACGGTCCGAGCCGAACTTGCGCAGCGTCACGCCGGGTGCATATTTGACGACATCATTGAGGTCGTTCATGCCTTGATCTTCAATGCGCTGGCGGGTGATCACGCTCACCGACTGCGGCGTCTCGCGAATCGACAGGGGCAGCCTGGTCGCGCTGCTCATCGAGCCGGTCGTATACGAGCCACTGCCTTCTGTAGTGGCCATTCCAGCGATTCCCGTTTGAGCGCTGATCTCCACGTTGCCCAGCGTCATGGGGCCATTGCTGGCTGGCTGGAATACCTTCACGGCATTGCCCTGCACTTGGGCGTCAAGGCCGCTGCCCAGCAGCAGTCGGCTCAGTGCCTGAGCCGGTTCCAGGCTGCCTCTTACAGCCGGGGCCTGCTTGCTTGCAATCAGGTAGTCATCAGCCGATATCTGCAGGCCGCTTTCCTGACTCAGTTGTGTCAGCGATTTGGAGAGCGGCTGTGCGGGCAGATCGAGTTGGACGGGGGCTGCCACTGCGGCGGCTGAAAGCCCGAGGACTACAAGACCGGTCAGCGAAGGGGGAAACGGACGAAGCATTAGGGTCATTCCTGCAATGGCTGAGGACGTGGTGATACATCTGGCAGAGGACGCGCCTCTCGACCGGGGTGACGGGCAGCGGCGGGGCGAGACTAACAACTTTTTCACATTTAATTAAATGCTAATCACTCTCAGTTACATTCTCATACATATTTGTCGCACGAGCCTCGCCTGTGGCGTCGAGCAACGCATTGGGGTAAAGATGTTGTTCAACTCGCGATCATCTGAAGGAACCAGCATGCATTCACGACGCTTCCCCATCACTGCCGCAATCGGATTTTCCCTGGCGTCCATGGGCCTGTTTTCCATGGTTGCCAGTGCCGCCGAGCTGTCACCCGATCAGTTGCTGAAGAAAGCCCAGGCCGAACAACCGGCCTACCTCGACACGGTCCGGCAACTGGTCGATATCGACACAGGCACCGGCCAGGCAACCGGGCTGAAGACCGTCAGCGCAATGCTGGTCGAACGTCTCAAGGCGCTGGGCGCAGAAGTCTCCACCACGCCGGCAGAGCCTTCGGCGGGGGACAATATCGTCGGTACCTTCGAAGGCAACGGGACGCGGTCTTTTCTGTTGATGGTTCACTACGACACGGTGTTTGGGCCGGGCACCGCCGCCAAGCGTCCCTTCAGACTCGACAGCGAGCGCGCCTATGGCCCGGGGGTGGCAGATGCCAAGGGCGGCGTAGCGATGATTCTGCACGCGCTGCAACTGTTGCAGAATGAGCAGTTCAAGGCGTTCGGTACGCTCACTGTGCTCTTCAACCCGGACGAGGAGACCGGCTCCAGCGGCTCGAAAAAAGTCATCGCCGAACTCGCTCGCCAGCATGACTACGTGTTTTCGTACGAGCCGCCTGACAAGGATGCCGTCACTGTTGCCACCAACGGCATCAATGGTCTGATTCTCGATGTCAAAGGCAAGTCGTCACACGCTGGCTCCGCTCCCGAGGCCGGACGCAATGCGGCCATCGAGCTTGCGCACCAACTGCTGCAGCTCAAGGACCTCGGCGACCCGGACAAAGGCACGACCGTCAACTGGACGCTGATCAAGGGCGGGGAGAAGCGCAACATCATTCCATCCAGCGCGTCGGCCGAGGCGGACATGCGCTATTCCGATCTCAGTGAAAGCGATCGCGTACTGGCTGATGGCCAAAGGATGGTGAAGAAGACGCTGGTCGATGGCACCGAAGTGACCTTGCGAATGGAAAAAGGCCGACCGCCGCTGGCCAGAAACCCTGGCTCCGAACAGTTGGCGAAAACCGCGCAGACGCTTTACCAGAAAACAGGCCGAACTTTAGAGCCGATTGCCATGCGTTTCGGTACCGACGCGGGCTATGCCTACGTACCGGGCAGTGCAAAACCGGCGGTGCTCGAAACCATGGGCGTGGTCGGCGCGGGCCTGTATGCCGACGATGAATACATTGAGTTGTCGAGCATTGCGCCCAGGCTTTACCTGACCGTCGCGTTGATTACGCAGCTGTCGAAGGGCGATGCGACACCCTGAGGGCCTGTGAGGTGAGGGCGGCAAGGCGTGGTCTCCGGTCCGCGCCATCTGTCGAGGTATCGGGCATTGCGATTGACCTGAGCGCCGATAAACGATTAACTGTATATGTATACAGTAAATCATAAAAGGCTCGCCTCATGAGTGTTACCTTCCTTGGCCCATTGTCGGCAGGGGGCATCAAGCTCCCGTTCATATCGCTGTCGTCCGTTGGCGCCCGATCGCCAGTGGTCGAGAAGCATGTTTCGATTGCCGAGCTTTGTGAGGTCCGTGAGCCGCACGCTTACCTGGCCAGGATCGAAGATCAAGGCATGCAAGGGGGCGGCATGTGCAGCGGAGACATGCTGGTGGTCGACCGCAGCCAGTACGCCGAGCACGGTGACATCGTCGTTGCCTCGCTCAATGCACGGCAGATCTGCCGACGTTTGCATATGCGGGGTGATGTGGTGATTCTGGAATCGCAAAACCCGGATTACCCGCCACTGCGTGTCACCGACAACGATGACCTGATCATCCTGGGCGTGGTGACCTATAGTGTGAAAAATCTACTGGAGGGCCGCGCTGCATCATCAGCTCATCGATGAACAGACGCATGTCCTTGCATTGCACGCCGCTGCGTGATCTGCTTCCTACTCTTTGGCTTTTAGCGGAATACCGAGCGCATGCAAGAACGACTTGACCAGTTACGGCTCCCCAAGCCTGTACAGGGAGCAATCAGTGATCTGGTAAGAGCGCTCGACGCAACCAGCACCTGCGCCGACGTGGAAGCCGAAGCGGCGTTGCAGATCGAATACATTCACGGTCTTGAGACCAGCAGAAAGCTGCGTCCAGCCGATGCCGAAGCGCTTTACATCATATTCGACGACGCAGTTCAGGCTCGTTTACAGGCACTTGCCGATTAGATTCGGTATTCCGTTATTCTTCTGCCTGCGTGAATTTCACTCCAGACGTTATTTGTCCGCTGGATAGGGACGGATACATTGGCTTACCCTACGAATCCGCAATCTGCGGGGATCATGTCAGGTTTGAATGGCTATGCGGTTATCAGGCTTCATCCTCGAAAACATCGAAGCTATTGTGCGCGAGTGGACCGATTTCGCGCGCACCCTGTCCGCGCTCGGCGAGCCTCTGGATACCACGGAGCTCAGAGACCATGCCGAGCAAATGCTGCGCGCCATCGCCACTGATCTGCAAACGGATCAATCGTTGCAGCAACAGGTCGACAAATCCCAGGGCCACGGTGTGTCAAATGAACAGACTGCAGCGAAAAGCCACGCGATCACTCGATTGATGTCGGGCTTCACCATCGATCAGGTGGTTTCGGAGTTTCGGGCATTGCGGGCGAGCGTGATCAAGCAGTGGATGTCGCGAGAGACGCAGGACGCTCAACAGCAGATCGAAGACATGATCCGCTTCAACGAGGCAATAGATCAGGCCCTTGCCGAGTCTATCTCCAGCTACACAGGCGCGGTTCAGGCGTCACGCAATATCTTCCTGGGCATCCTCGGGCACGACTTGCGCACCCCGCTAAGCGCGATATTGCTGGGTGCCGACGTGCTGTTGCGCACCCATGATCTGGGCGCGCGGCCAACCAAGGTCGCCTCGAGGATCTATTCCAGCGTGAAGCGCGCCAACCAGATCGTTGGCGATTTGCTTGACTTCACGCGTTCGCAGATCGGCCCCGGTATCCCGCTGAAAAAGACCGAAGTAGACATGCAACCCATCTGCACTCGCATCGTTGAAGAGTCGAGTACCGTCCACCCGGAAGCAGACATTCGCCTGACTTCAGATGAGCCGGTCATTGGTCGCTTCGATGGCGATCGCCTCGAGCAGGTCTTCTCCAACCTCATCGGCAACGCCATACAGCATGGCAATAGCAGCGATCCCGTCGAAGTGACGCTGGCCGTCTCGGAGAGTGGGCTGCGCTTTACCGTTCACAATACCGGCAGCCCGATTCCCGAAGACGTGCTTCCGTTCATCTTCAACCCGATGGACCGCTATTCACCCGAAAAGATGACCGATAACGGACCATATTCAAGCCTGGGGCTGGGTCTGTTCATCGTCGACAGGATTGTCGATGCGCACGGCGGGCGTATCGAGGTGACATCGAAAGCGGATTTGGGGACTACGTTTGCGGTCGTTATTCCGTTGAATGCGGAATGAGGTCGCGTAGCGGCGATAGAGTTGCGAGGCAACTGAAGAGCATCCGGATCAGAGCTGCCTGTCCCTGATAACGCGCCCGTCATGGCCTGAAAGTCAGCGCAGGATAATCACACCCTGACGTGCCACACGGATGAGATGCCTGTAGGTGTCCGATCTGCTGCCGTCGGGGGGAAGACGAATGATCAACAGGTCATAAGTATCATCGTCCCATAGACCCATGTCTGCACACCCGTCAAAAAGCCGCATGGCCGGGCTCAGTACCGTCGCCAGGCCTGTCGTTGAAACGGGTAAGTTTTCAACGCCTGCCATCTCAGTTGCCAACTGCTCTGCTTTACCAAACCTCAGCGTCCGCCAGGCCAGACGAAAAGAACTACGGTTGATCGTCACGCCGTTCTCGAGACCAATAACGGGATTTCGGTTTCTATCGGATATCACATGTATGCTCCATGCAAACACTCGATCCTGGTTAACGCATCACTTCATCGAGCTGATTCAGACTCAGTCCCGATTGTAGAAAATCCAGTCCCTCTGGTTCTTCCAATCCAAGTAAAACAGTCGAGATCTGCCGGTAGGCGTTACGAAACAGTGAGCTGCCCAGGCTGATCCGGCGAACGCCGACTGTCCTGAGTCTGTCAATCGTCATACCGAAAACAGGCAGGACGTTGAGAGGTTTGCTGAGCGCTCTCTGAATCGCCTCAATGTCCTCGATCGATTTCACGCCGGGTGCGAACAGACAATCGGCTCCTGCTTCTTCAAACGCGACCAGCCGTTTAATAACTTCGGTCAACGAATACTCGTGTGCTCCAAGCAGATAGTCGGTCCTGGCGGTGACGATAAAATCGGCATCGAGCGCGTGGGCGGCCTCACTCGCAGCGCGTACCCGATCGCACGCTTCTTCGATAGAGAAATACAGCGGGGTGTTCGGGTCATGATAGTCGGCTATATCCTCAATGGATGCACCAGCGCAGCCGACGGTCAGGGCTCTTCTGAAATGCTCCTCGACCTTGCCCAGTGTTTTCGCCAGACCATTCTCCAGGTCTGCCGTCACGGGTATGTCCACTGCCCGAACGATGCGTTCAATCGCCGCAAAGCGATCTTCATGGTCCATCGAGGGGGATGAATCGCGGTAGCCCTGTGCATAGGCAATCCCCGCGCTGGTGGTGCCGAGGCTGGCGTAGCCCAACTGCTGAATGAGGCGCGCGCTTCCCTCACACCATGCATTGGGCATGACGAATAACTCATTGCGTTCATGTAACTTTCTGAATGCCTGGCTGGTGTTCATGGCGCCTCCCTGAATGGCCAAGCATAGTCTTCTTCACAGCACGCATGATTAAAAAAAAATGAAGGGGCTTAAAAAAGTTTGAACAGACAACACGCAGCCCCTGTGAAATGCTTTTGTCCACTTTATCGCAAGGACGTCGACTGATGAAAAGGATTGCTTCTGCTGCGTTGTTTATTGCGTCCTGTACCACCGCTTTAATGGTGAGCGCGGCGCCACTGCCTGCCAGTTCAGCCGCAAATATAGACGGTGTGGAAGTTCATACCGTCACGCTAAAAACTGACGCGATGAAGATGGCCCTTTGGCGTGATTCGCCGAAAGGGACCCACACTCAAACAATGAAAGAGTCACAAGTTGTTCTGTTTATTCATGGCGCAACCATTTCAGGTAATCTCTCGGCCGGGTACGCCATCGACGGTTATTCCTGGGCCCAAGACGTCGCCAATTCAGGGCGTGAGGCCTGGGTGGTGGACCTGCCGGGGTATGGTCGTTCTGATGATTATTCGGAAATGCGCGAGGCCAGTCCACACGCCAACGGTGAATCGGTGGGCAATGCCAAAAGCCTGGTGCCCGTGATTGATGCCGCCGTCGACTATGTATTGAAGTTTACCGGTGCAAAAAAACTGACGATTATCGCCACGTCCAGGGGCGCGATACCGGTGGGGTATTACCTGAGCGCGCACGGCGAAAAAGTAGACAAGGTCGTGTTCAACTCGCCCATCGTCCGGCGTGATACCACAAGCCCGGAGATTGTCCGAGGCTTGTTCGGCAGTGCCGAAAGACCCGACAAGAGCTTTTATGAGATTCCGGTCGACAAGCGATTGTCCATGATAGAAGAAGACCGTCCGGCGGGCACCGAGACGCAGCTTGAACAAGGGTTTATAAAAAACTGGCCCGGTGATGCAGCGCTGGAAAGAGCGCATCAAAAGAACATGATTAAAGTACCCGGAGGTTTTGCCCAGGATATCTACGATGCCTGGCATGGCGTGTATTGGGACCCTGCCACAATCACGGTGCCTGTATTAATCACACGCGGTGACTATGATCATGTGCTGACCACCGCGGCGGATATCGACTGGCTGTACACACACTTGAGCAATGCTTCCAGTAAACGGTACGTGCTGATCGATAAAGGCACCCATGCCATGTTATTTGAAAAAAAGCGTTTCGAACTCTATCGCGAAGTACGGGTTTTTCTGGAAGGCTCATATAACCGATTGTCACTGGCCTGTAGTTTTTGCGGCGGCCGCAACTAAAGCAAGGAGCAGATCATGTTGAAGAAAGCACGCATTGTTAAATTTCCAGGCGTTTTTGACGAGCAGGTATACAACGAGCGGGTTTCACGCAGCGGTTGTTTTCTCGGCAACTCGACACTGGAGCAGATGGCCAATCAGGGTAAGCTTTCCAATGCTGTTGTCGGCGTCGCTGGCGCAGGGGGTATTGGCGGTGCCGTGGCCCTCGGGCTGGCACGATTGGGTGTAAGGCATATTAAAATTGCCGATCCCGATTCTTTCGACATCAGCAATATCAACCGACAGTTTGGTGCTTCAGTGGAAACCGTCGGTCGTAACAAGGCGTTGGTGGTTGCCGAGCTGGTTCACCGGCTGGCGGGTGACGTGAGCGTTGATGTGTTTCCGGAGGGTATACAGAAGCACACCGCTGAAGCGTTTGTGGAGGACTGTGATCTGGTGTTGGATCAAATGGACTTCTGCAGCATTGCCGAGCGCTATGCACTGCACAGGGCGTACCGTCACTCAGCCAGGTGCAAAGGCTTGCTGGCATCCTCGGTGGTCGGTTGGGGCGCCAACATCTACAAGTTCGACAAGGCAGGCCTGACGCTGGAGGATTTTTACGATATTCCGGAAGAGGCGCAGATGACGCCTGAGCTGGTAGAAAGGCTGGTCATGCTTCAAGCCTCTTATCAGCCTCGTTTTCCGAGCATTCCCGATATTTTCAGCTGGATGAAAGAGACAGGAAACGTGCCTATTCTTTCCGTGGCACCGACGGCCTCGCACTACTTGATTCTCTGTCGTTCAGCGCTGATGCTTTGCGACCTGGAGGGCGCACCGTACAGCACCGAACTTCCTCCCATGCCCAAGTATTACTGGTTCGACGGCTCTACGTTCGACAACGGTATTTATGAATTCGACGGCACGTGGGCAAACCCCGAGGAGCATCGCAAACACTTCAATGTCAATTGAACCAGCTGGCCCCGATCGGGGCCAGCCCTTTGAGGAAGGCGCCGTGAACGAAGTGCTCGATACTCAGGAACGGCACAATATTTCCAGGTTCCTCCTGGCCTCCAGTCTGTGGTTCATTTGTGTGGGGATACAAAGCGTATTTCTGCCCTGGGTACTGATCAGCGTCGTTCATGCATCGGCCTTTCAATTTGGCATCGCCCAGATGTGCCTGATGTTGCCGGTGCTGCTGCTGGTGATCTATGGCGGTTATGTTGCCGATCGCAAACCGTTGCGCAGGTTATTGGTCTGCGTGTACCTGGGTGGCGCGCTGACGGCATTGGTCTTCGCCGTCTGGAGTTACCAGTCCGCAATAACGTACGCCAACGTGCTGGTGTATGCGTTGGCCTTTGGCGTGCTGTCGGCCTTTTGTGCGCCCGCCAGAGAACTTTACTTGAATGTACTGGGCAAGAAACAGTTGCAAAAGATCGTCACTATAAACATCGGGATTGAGTTCGGGATTCAGACGGTGGGTTTCGCCATTGGAGGTATTGCACCACAGGTGGGCGTCGGTCTGATGTTCTTGTTGTTGTCGTTTCTGTTCGGGATGTCGTCCCTGGCCGCCTCTTATATTTCGGTGACCACGCCCAGCAAGCCTCATTCCGGCCTGATCGCTGAAACCCGTACCGCGCTGCGGTTTTCCATTCAGCACCCGGTCATCTTCCCGGTACTGTTATTAAACGGCCTGATCGGTGTATTTTTTCTGGGCTCATTTTTCGTCATGTTACCCCTGCATATTTCCCGGTTGCCGGGGTACGACGCCTCGTTGTTGGCGCTGTTCAATATTGTGTTTATGGTTGGGTTGATCGCTTCCGTCATTGTCTTGACCGTCAAGGGCGGGATAGAAAATAAATTACGGGCACTGATCAGTTCCTGCCTGCTCGCGTCGTTACTGCTGGCGGTTATCCCATCCGTGCTCACAGAGTGGATTCTGTTTTTAGGGGTATTGAGTTGGGGGTTTCTGGGCGGTATTGCCCTCAGCATGGGGCAGACGCTGATTCAGGAAAATGCCCCTTCAGGTAATAAAGCTCAGGTGTTAGCGTTACTGATGTTGTTTTTCATGGGGGGCAGTCCGATAGGTTCTTTCCTGCTGGGAACACTTCTCGAGTTCGTTGACGCGCCCGTCGTAGGTGTCATCAGTGCAGTCGCAATGATTGTTTCAATAATGGCAGTTTCCTATACCTACACGCTATGGAATGCACAACATGAACGGATCGACACTGCCCTTTGACGATGCCACGTCGAAGGACTTCAAAGGTAACGTGCTACTTGCAAACTCTGATATTGAACTCGCCCTGGTCAAGGCTGTTTGGCAGGAAGTGTACAGCGAGGAGTTAGGTTGGCTGGACGGGGATGACACCGATCCTCGTAATGATCGCTACCATGCCAACTCGGTCTACCTGCTCGCCACTGACGAAGAGGGAGCCGCCGTGGGGGTCATGCGCATGATTATCGACGGGGACCAAGGTCTGCCCATCGACAACTTTGCCGATATTTCCGGAATACGGGCAACCGCGCAAGGCGCGCTCATCGAATGTACGCGACTCATGGTTCCGGCCAGGCACCGCGATCAGATATTTTCGGCTTACCCCTACGGTATTTTTGCTGCCTTGGTAAAAGCGGCTTTGCAGTATTGCCTGAAAGAAAAAAACTACGACGTCCTTGCCAATTGTTTTATCGATACACCGCACACACCGATAAAAGCACTGGCCCACATGGGGTTCCGTGACTTGAACATTCGCTTTCGAGACGAGTTGCATGAAACGTCAGAGTGTACGGTTCTGCATTTAGACGTCAAGGACATGCTGTCGATATTTTACGGGCCCGAGAAAAGCCTGGGCCATTACATCATGGCGCGAGCGTAGTTTAATTTTTCTGGGCAAGGGAAGCAGGCATGAACCCATCAATGGCTATCTACGAGCGTGAGTCGAATGTGCGTTCTTATTGTCGCGACTGTGACGTTGTGTTTGCGACGGCGCAAGGCGCAGTGATCGAAGACGTCGAGGGGCGACAGTTCATCGACTTTTTTGCGGGGGCCGGATCACTGAACTATGGCCACAATAACCCGCGTTTGAAAAAAGAGCTGTTGGACTATATTCAGCAGGACGGTATCACGACCACCCTAGACTTTCACAGCGCTGCGAAGTCTCGGTTTATCGAACAGTTCGAACGGATTATCCTCACACCGCGGGGAATGAACTACAAACTGCAGTTCACTGGGCCCACGGGGACCAATGCAATCGAGGCCGCCTTGAAGCTGGCCCGCAAGATCACCGGACGCACTTCCATCGCTGCGTTTACCCATGCATTTCACGGCGTCACGCTGGGCTCGCTGGCGCTGACCGCCAACGCCGATAAAAGAGCCGTCTCTGGCGTAGAGCTTTCAAATGTCGTTCGGCTACCTTATGACGGATTTCTGGGGCGTGACATTGACAGCGCGCATATCATTGAAACGATGTTCTCCTCAGCAGGCGCAGGTTTCGAGCCGCCGGCAGCCATTATTCTGGAAGTTGTGCAGGGCGAGGGCGGTTTGAATTGCGCGCGTCCGCAATGGTTACAGAGAATTCAACGGCTGTGCCAGGCCTCAGGCGCGCTGCTGATCATTGACGATATTCAAGCCGGTTGCGGTCGTACGGGCACGTTTTTCAGTTTTGAATCTGCCGATATATCCCCCGACATCATTTGCCTTTCGAAGTCCATCAGCGGTTATGGTCTGCCGATGTCACTGGTGCTGATAAAGCCGGAGCACGATCAGTGGGCGCCCGGTGAACACAATGGCACCTTTCGTGGAAACAACACTGCATTCGTGACGGCTGCGGCGGCACTGAGCTATTGGCAAGACAACGCGTTCGAGCGCTCGATTGCGCAACGTTCCGCCGTCCTGCGCCTTGCACTGGAAAAAATAATTGCTCATTCACCCCCCGAGGCTGTCCGCATTGTCGGGAGAGGGCTGTTTATGGGATTGAGATTTGGCAACTCACGGCGCGCGAGCAGACTGTCTGCAGAATGCCTGTCCCAAGGTCTGCTTGTGGAAACCTGTGGTCCCTTGAATGAAGTGCTCAAGCTGATGCCGCCACTGACCATCGATCTGCCTGTATTAGAGCGCGGACTGGACATCTTGAAACGTGCCTACCTTTCTACCTTACACAACGAATCATCGCGAGGGATTGCCTGATGGATTTAATGGTTGGAGATACCCGTACATTGTCTGCCCGTGCGTTGGGCGATGAGTTCATCCTGCAAGAGCTTGCACAATTAAGAGACGAACTGATACAGCAGGTTTTCGATCATCCTTTTCTGGTTCAGTGTCGTGCGGCAAGCATGCCGATAGACCGGCTGAAGAACTTTCTCGTGCAACAAGGAAAATACAGCCGTTATTTCACCCGGTACATCTGCCAGTTAATGAGTCATCTTGAGGGTGATGAAGATATTCTGGCAGTGTTCGAAAATCTTTTCGAAGAACTGGGTTTTGGTGAAGTCGCCGAACCCACTCATTCGGCTATCTACCGTGAGATGTTGTGCTCCTTCGACCTGAACCTGGAGGCGCACGCCACGCTTCCTTCCACGCAGCACCTCATCGATACAATGATGAACTTCTGCAAACAGCCCAATGGTATTTATGGACTCTCGGCGTTGTGCCTGGGGGCTGAGGCCATTGTTCCTCACCTGTACAGTGACATTGTCACTGGCTTCTCGGGTCAGGGCGTTGCTGCAGAGAGGCTCAGGTTTTTCACGTTGCATATCGAATGTGACGATGGTCACGCGGACACCCTGTTGGCGATTCTGTCGCGTCTGGTGATGGAAAAACCGACTCGTTTTGAAATAGTCCGGCACGCCGCCGTCATGATGATCAAGGCGCGACTTGAGTTTCTCGATAAACTTTGAGGTGAGCATGAATAACCCTACTTTTTCTTCCGGTGATTTCGTGCATGTTCCCGCCAGTCTGGCCGTTGGCGAGGACGTGGGCACGCTGTTACATGAAGGCGTCAGAACAACCACGCTGGACGCGTTCAGCAAAACAAGAAAGCACGAAGTTCATGTTGTCGACCTGCCGTCCAGGTCGATAAGCATGACGTTCGGTGCGCTGCAGCCGCTGCAAGGGTCGGGCCTGCATCGGCATAACTATGAAACCATCATCTATATCATTTCAGGCACCGGTTTTTCGATGGTAGGAGAGACGCTCGTTGCCTGGACAGCTGGAGACGCCGTTTATATTCCCGTCTGGCGTTGGCACAAACACGTCAATACATCAGAGGACGCAGAGGTCACGTACATCGCCTGTGAAAATACGCCTCTGCTGCAGGCGCTTGGCGTCGCGTTGCGGGAGGAAGCTTCCTGAAAGAAGCTCGGTATCCGTGCCGCGGAGGGGAGTCTGGGCGTACCGAAGTTTTCATCCGTAAATGAACGGTCAGAAAGATGATCGGGGCACAGAAAATCGATTCAGCCCGCCGTTTTTTAACCCTATTTCCTCTGATGCTCAGGAATACTTTGCGAATACCCGCCAAATGGCCTAACTATAGAGGGAAGGAAAGCCGGGGTGCAGTGGGAAAACCCCGGAGCGGGAAAACACCCGGTTGGCAAAGTCGACCATCCGCTTTGCACCGGGTAAACAGGGAAAACGGATGTCTCGAATCTTTGATGTTGATACGCACCTTTGGCGCACGTTCAAATCGGTGAGCGAAACTCGAAGTATCACGCGGTCTGCGGTTGCGCTGTGCAAAACTCCACCAGCCATCAGCATGCAGATAAAAAAGCTGGAAGCACTTCTGGAACTGAAGTTGTTCGTCAGAGGCGACGACGGTTTTCGGCTGACGGTCATTGGCGAAGAAGTATTGGCGGCCGCTGAAAAGATTCTCGCCATGCATGACAATCTGTTCCGCTTGAAGAACAAGAACCCTGATAGCGAATTGCGTCTGGGCATGCCGGATGATTACGCACTCTTTTTCCTTCACGGGATTGTAAAAGCCCTGTCTCGATCAAACCCCGATCTCAAGATAAAGCTGGTCTGCAAGACGTCGTCGTTCTTGATAGACGACGTCGACCAGGGTCGACTGGACATGGCCGTTGTCGCAGTGCCGGAATCTCGGGTCATGGAGCATTCTGAATACATCAGGCGTGAAGAACTGCACTGGATCGGCGATGCCAGGCTGATCAGGGCAGGGCATCCGATACCGTTGGTGCATTTTCCCGATGGTTGTATATGCCGAGAGGTCTCTGTCCAATCCTTGCAGTTTGCCGGGATGGCGTCCGAGATACGATTCACCTCAGAGTCCAATTTTGCCGTTTTCAATGCCATCAGTGCCGGTGTAGGTATCGGCGTGGGCGAGTTATCACTCATTCCGGGCGATACGCCTATTATCACAAGCTCGCTGCTTCCCGCCTTGCCCGCCATACGGATGTCTGTACTCTCCAACAACGATCGCATTTCCAGAGCTGTCCTTTCCAGAATAAGCACTAGCGTTGTGAGGTGCGTCAATGCTGTCTGCGAGCAGAATATCCTCGGAAAAACACGCCCGGAAAATGCCTTTGCTGTTGGCGCTTTTTGACACGTTCAGCTCCCGTGCCTGAAATCCGGCTGCGAATCAGCACGTCATCAGAACTGTCGCTTTCCTGATAAACTATCGGCCTTTCCCGATTGACCGCGTCTCTGCGTGCGGGCCACTGTGTGGTCCCGCGCATCGCTCGATTCAATTGAGCCATTTTCTCACTGGCCGCCACTCAATGATGCATGTTGTTGAGGCCAGCTAAGGGATGGCGATAACCCGCCGCGTAAAAGACCAATCCACATGAACATCGAAAACAACGAAGCCTCAGCAAACATAGGCGATCCGGTTGCAACAGTGTCTCGCCGCTTCTCCGTCGCGCCGATGATGGACTGGACCGACCACCACTGCCGCTACTTCATGCGCAAGCTCTCAAAGCACGCCTTGCTCTACACCGAGATGGTCACCACCGGTGCCTTGCTGCATGGCGACCGTGAGCGGTTCCTGCGGCATGATGAAAGCGAGCATCCGCTGGCATTGCAGCTGGGTGGCAGTACGGCGGCGGATCTGGCTGCGTGTTCGCGTCTGGCGCAAGAGGCGGGGTATGACGAGGTCAATCTGAACGTCGGTTGCCCGAGTGACCGGGTGCAGAACAACATGATCGGCGCGTGCCTGATGGCGCATCCTGAGCTGGTGGCGGATTGCGTGAAGGCGATGCGCGATGCGGTCGGTATTCCGGTCACGGTCAAGCACCGGATCGGCATCAATGGCCGTGACAGCTACGCCGAGTTGTGTGATTTCGTCGGCAAGGTTCAGGAGGCGGGTTGCCAGAGTTTCACGGTTCACGCGCGTATCGCGATTCTCGAAGGGCTGTCTCCCAAGGAAAACCGCGATATTCCGCCTCTGCGTTATGACGTGGTCGCGCAGTTGAAGTCTGACTTTCCTGACCTGGAGATTGTGCTCAACGGCGGCATCAAGACGCTGGAGCAGTGCAGTGAGCATTTGCAGACGTTCGATGGAGTGATGCTGGGGCGTGAGGCTTATCACAATCCTTATTTGCTGGCGAATGTGGACCAGCAGTTGTTCGGCAGCACGGCGCCGGTCATCAGTCGTTACGATGCGTTGGAGTCGATGCGGCCGTACATTGCGGAGCACATTGCCAGCGGCGGCAACATGCACCACGTCACCCGGCATATGCTCGGTCTGGGCCTGGGTTTCCCTGGCGCGCGACGCTTCCGTCAGTTGCTGTCGGTTGACATACACAAGGCCGAAAATCCCATGCTGTTGCTGGATCAGGCCGCGGCGTTTCTGCAGGGGCATTGATCGCATGTGCCGTGCGTTGATCTGAGCTGAATCAAAGGAACCGCTTATTCCAGTAGCGGCGTTATCGGGCTGCGGTTATGTTGAGCGCATAACCCAACAAGGAAAACGCCCATGCACAAAGTCCTGGTTCCTTTCGACGGCTCCGAGCACGCGATGCGTGCCCTGGGCTATGTCATCGAGTTGTCTGGCGAACTCACCAAGTCGCTCGAGGTACATATCCTGAATGTGCAGGCCAGCCCTATCGATTACAGCCTTTATCTGGCTCCCGACATGATTGATGGCGTCAAGGCCGGCTTGACCAATGAAGGCAAGCGGGTGCTGGCTGATGCGGTTGCGTTGTTGACTGCTGCTGGTGTGCCGTTTCAGGCCCACGTCGATCTGGGCAACGTGGCCGAACAGGTTGAGGCCGAGGTCAAGCGGCTTGGCTGTGACGCGGTGGTGATGGGCACCCGCGGGCTCGGTAACTTTGGCGGCTTGCTGCTGGGCTCCGTGGCCACGCGGGTGATCCACGAAGCATCGGTGCCGGTGACGCTGATCAAATAATCACTGCTGCGCCAGCGTGCGCGGCTGGCGCAGTAGTTCGATATTTTCCGCAGGCACCAGCTCGCGCAGCGATTTATACAGTGCGCGGGTTTCCAGCAGGTTCCAGATGCGCAGCATGGTTTCCAGGGCATCCAGCGGCTTGCTGATGAAGTCCCGCGCGCCCAGCGCCAGCGCGCGCAGGCGGGTATCGCGCGTTGCGTCGGCGGTCAGCACCATGATCGGCAGGTAGTCATTGGTCGGTATGCGCCGGTTGAGCTGTTCCAGTACCGCGAAGCCATCGAATTCGGGCATGTGCAGATCGAGCACAACAAGGTCGGGCTCGAAGCTGTTGAACAGGTCCAGCGTGCGCAACGGCTCGGTGCTGCTCAGGACATTGGTCAGCCCCTCGCGGGCAAGCAGTTGCTCCATCAGATCAAGGTTGGGCCGCTGGTCATCGATGATCAGAATGCGGAAGTCGCCGGTCATGTGGGCTCCGGTAAATACTGGTCCAGGAGGGCAAGGAACACTGGCACCTGGATGGGTTTGATCACAATGGCCGTGGCGCCGGCCTGTTTCAGTTCGCGATGGGCTTTATCACTGGTGTCGGCAGTGATCATCAGCACGGGCGTGTGGGCGGTGGCCGGCAAGTGGCGCAGACGTTGCAGCACCTCAAGCCCCTTGATGTCCGGCAGGTTGAGGTCGAGAAGAATCAGCTGTGGCGCATGCTGGCGCGCCAGGTCCAGCCCCAGTTGGCCCTGCATGCTCGACAGCAACTGGATACCGGGTCTACGTTGCAGCAGCGTTTCAATCAAGGCCATGCTCGACAAATTGTCTTCGATGCACAGCAGCTTGCCATGATAGACCGGGCGGGCAGGTGAGCGTGCATCAGGCTTTATCTCAAGGGAAGTTTCAGCTTGACGGGGCAGTTTAGCGGCAGGCGGCTGCACCCGCACAAACGGCAGCGCCAGTATGAACCGGCAGCCTTCGTCCGGCGTGTTCTGTACGGACAGTGTGCCGTGCATCATCTCCAGCATGCTTTTGCTCAGCGCCAGTCCCAGCCCGGTCCCTTCGACACTCGGGTTGGCGTCCAGGCGTTCGAACGGTTTGAACAGCTGCCCGATACGCTCTGGCGCAATCCCGTAGCCAGTGTCCACTACGCTGACCGTCACCTGCTCGGCGGTCTGCTCGATTTCAATCCGCACCTGGCCGGCGGGCCGGTTGTATTTGATGGCGTTGGACAGCAGGTTCAGCAACACCTGAATCAAGCGCTGGCGGTCAGCCACCACGCCGATCTCGTCAGGCAGGTTCGGCAAGGGCTTCAATTCGATGTTGGCGTCGGCAGCCATCGGCGAGACCAGCACCAGCGCTTCTTCAAGCACGCTCGACAGGGATACGGGCTCGAGGATCAGGGAAACATGCCCGGCTTCGATTCTGGCGATGTCGAGCACTTCATTGATCAGCTTCAGCAGATGCTGGCCCGCCCGCAGAATATGACCGATTTGCGGGCGCTGGCTGGCGGGGGAGTCCATGTCCAGCAACTGGGCAAAGCCCAGAATCGAGTTCAGCGGCGTGCGCAGTTCATGGCTCATGCGCGACAGGAATTCACTTTTGGCCCGGCTGGCGCGTTCGGCTTCCTCGCGCGCAGTGCCCAAGGCAATTTCGGCAACGCGACGATCACTGATGTCACGGGTGATCTTGGAGAAACCGCGCAGCTCGTCATTGCTGTCGTATTGCGCGGTGATCACCACACTGGCCCAGAAACGGCTGCCATCCTTGCGTTGGCGCCAGCCTTCTTCGGTATACCGGCCATTGACGGTGGCCTCATGCAGCGCCATGTCGGGGTGTTGCGGACACTCCTGCTGCAGATAGAACACAGAAAAGTGCTGGCCGATGATCTCCTGCTCCGTGTACCCCTTGATACGTTCGGCCCCTGCGTTCCAGGTGGTGATGTAGCCGTTGCGGTCCAACGCGAAGATGCCGTAGTCCTTGACGCCTTCGATGATCAGCCGCAAGCGCTCTTCGTTGTCGCGCAGAGCGCGTTCGCGTTCGGCGAGCAACTGACCGGCTTCGACCAGCCGGGTACCGAGCTGGCCGATTTCATCCTTTTCAGGCGGCTGGGGCAGCAGCGGATGCCCCAGCGCCAGACGCTGCGCGTTGCGTTGCACCTGATGCACCCTGGCGACGATGCCCTTGGACAGCATCAGCACCGCAAGGATGGCACCGAAGATTCCGCAGGCCGCTGCCAGCAGGGTCGACAGCAGCAGGCGCTCGCGGGTGGCTGCGGCAGCCTCGGTGCGTTCGGCGAGCAGCGCGTCTTCACGCTCGCGCATGATGCCGATGCGTTCGCGCAACTGGTCGAGCACGTACTTGTTTTCGATCAGGATGCGGGCGACGGTTTCCTGATCTTGCCTATTCATTGAGCGCAGTTTTCCCAGGCCTTCGACCTTGGTGTTGATCAGCGGCTCGATGGCTTTCAGGTGTTCGCGCATCTGCCCGTCACGCACATTGGTGTTGAGCCGCGTCAGCGCCGCCTCGATCAGCGGTTGCGCGTTGAGGTAGCCAGGCAGGAAGTCTTCCCTGTGAGTCAGCAGATAGCCACGTACGCTGGCCGCGCCTTCTGCGATCTGGGTGTGGAGGGTCTGGATGTCGCCTTGCACGAGCAGCACACGCCGTACATCTTCCTCCGCCCGAGCGGTCTGGCGCTCGGCGATGTAAATCAGCACCAGCGAGAACATGAGAATCGTCAGTGGCAGCGAAATGGCCACCAGCGCCTTGCCGCGTAGCGGAAGGTCTTCCCAGCGACTGCTGGCGTGTGCCGTCATTGCCAGTCGCTCGTCGATTGACTCACCAGCCCCAGTGCAACACCGCGTACTGCAGCCTGCGTGCGGTCCGAGGCGCCGAGTTTGCCGATGACCTTTTCCACGTGGGCCTTGGCTGTGCCGGTGGTGATGCCAAGCTTTTCGCCTATTTCCCGATTGCTGAAGCCGCCCGCTACCAGGCCGAGTACCTGGCGCTCACGCGGGGTGAGGGTTTCCGGCAGGGCTGCGCCACTGGTGTTGCGTTCGGTCATGCGCCGCAGCAGGCGCGCGCTGACGGCGCTGTTCAGTGCCTCTTCACCACGCGCCACCCTTTGCAGGCCGTCGATCACTTCGTCGCGGCTGGCATCCTTGAGCAGGTAGCCCACGGCACCCGCACTGATCGCAGCCTCCAGGTGATCGGTACTGTCGTCCATGGTGAAAATCACCACTTTCAGCCCCGGCATGCGCTGTTGGAGAATCCGCGCAGCGCCCAGCCCGTTGAGCACCGGCATACGAATGTCGAGGATGGCGATGTCCGGTTGCAGTTCCAGGCACAGATCGATGGCTTGCTGGCCGTCGGCTGCCTGACCGACCACTTCGAATTCCGGATGCCCCGCCAGCAGCGAGACGAACCCGGTACGCGTCACTTCATGATCGTCCGCCAAAACCAGTCGCACAGTGTCAGTCATGTCATTGCCTTGTCTGCGGTAAAAGGAACGATGGCGCGCAGTCGGGTGCCGTGCCCGGGCCGACTGACGCAGGTCAGACGGCCGCCGAGCAGGCTGGCGCGCTCCTGCATGGCCACCAGGCCCAGTTTCTGGACGCCTTTGCCATTAAACGGTTTTTGGGTGATGAAACCACTGCCGTTGTCTTCCAGCAGCAGTGAAATGTGCTCGTCACTCAGTTCCAGGGCCAATTCTACGCGGCCGGCACTGGCGTGTTTGAGCACATTGTTGATGCCTTCCTGGGCAATACGGAACAGGGCGATTTCCAGGTGGCTGGGCAGGCGGGTCAGGGAGCGCGAGCGCCAATGCACCGCGACTCCCGCTTCGCGCAACCGGTCGGCTTCCTTGTCGACCGCCTGCAGCAGGCCGAAATCGTCGAGCACGCTAGGACGCAGACCGCTGATCAGTTGTCGACCTTCGCCCACGCAGTGCTGCGCCAGTTTGAGAATGGCCTGCAGATCGGCGTCCAGTGGCGCAGGCAGCGCCGGACAGCGACCGGCAAAACCCTGCAATCGCTGGTGCAGACCGGCCAGGGTCTGAGCCAGACCATCATGCAGGTCGTAGGCCATGCGTTTGCGCTCGTCTTCCTGAGCGGTGAACAACTGGCGGACCAGTTCGGACATGGTCTGCTCTCTGACCACCAGCGCGTCGAGCAGCCGATTGTTTTCCAGGTGCGCCGCCAGCAACGTCGCCAGCAATTGCAGCGACTCGATGTCTTCGTTGTCCGGCGCATTGATGCCCACGCTGTTGGCCAGCAGCAAGGTGCCAAAAGACCCTTCGTCGGCGCCGCGCAACGGTAACAGCAGCATGCACGGCAGGTCGGCTGCGGGCCGCTCCAGCCATTGCGGGCCGATGGCCAGCGGGTCGGCAGCGGTTTCAAGCGTGGCGAGGCGTTCTGCACTGCCATGGCTGGCGGTGGTCTGCACACCGTTGTCGGCACTCCATTCCAGCAGCAGGCCATGGTCCATGGCTACGAATGCGCACGCGCGTTGCAGCACGCACTGGCGCATGGCCTGAGGTGGCAGATGGGTCAGCTCCTGACCGGTATCCACCAGCAGGCGAAGACGTGCGGCGCGGCTTTGCGACTGGCGATACTGGTTACGGATGGCCAGTGCGCTTGCCGGATCATGGGGAGGACTTTGCATGGGGTGCTCCAGCGAGGGTTGATGCCCGCGCGGGCATAAACAGAAGTCAGGCTATTAGAACTGTATCAGGAGGTGACGCCTATCTGCCGATCGGCATACACAGTTAACCCCGGTTGGCCGATGGCGAGCCGTGGCGGGGAGGGCAAAGTGGCAATCACTGAATCCCTGAACAGATCCCCGTAGGAGAGTAGCGATGAAAACGAAATTGACCGCCCTGGCCCTGTTGCTGGCTGTAAGTGCACCGATGGTTCACGCTGCTGCCGAGCCGTCCGGCTACACCTACCGCATGGTGGCCGAGACGCCAAACAATGTGAACGACAAGGAAATCGCCGGTCTGTTTGATCGCTGGAACAAGGCCCTGCAAACCGGAAACTCCACTACCGTCGCATCGTTGTACGCGTCGGACGCGGTCCTGCAGCCTACGGTCTCCAACAAGGTGCGTGCCACTCCGGCAGAGATCAAAGATTACTTCGATAAGTTCCTGGCGCTCAAGCCGGTTGGCGAGATCAACTACCGGGAGATTCGTCGCCTGGGGCCTGATGCCGCAGCGGACAACGGTGTTTACACCTTCACCCTGACGGCGCCGGACGGCAAGAAGACCAAGGTACAGGCACGTTATTCGTTCCTCTACCACCGCGTCGGCAACGAGTGGAAGATTCTCAACCACCACTCCTCGGCGATGCCGGAAGTGCAGCCTGAGTATCAGGTCAGCCGCTGATCTGTCGTCTGCCAGGCTGAAAACAAAAATCCGGAGCCAATGCTCCGGATTTTTTTGCCTGCCTGAACCGCTCGCAATCAGGCTTCAGCCTGGGCGCCATTGACCTTGCGGCAATGAATCAGCGCATCGCGGATCATGAAGTTGACCAGCGTTGGCGACACACCCAGTTCCTTGGCGATGTCTTTTTGCGGCACGCCGTGCAGGCGGTACATCTCGAACGCATAGCGGGTGCGGGGCGGCAGCTCGGTCAGGGCGTCGGCAATTTTCTCCAGGCTGGAGAAATTGATATGCGAGATTTCCGGCGAGGCACCCTGAATCACCACGTTCAGCCCCTCGGCCTCGGGGCCGGTGTATTTCTGTTCCAGCGCCTGTTTGCGGTAATGGTCGATGGCCAGGTTGCGCACGATCTGAAACAGGTAACTGAGCTGTGCCTTGAAGGTCAGCGTGGCCTGCGGTGCCGAGCGCAGTCTGAAAAAGGCATCTTGTACGACGTCTTCGGCGCGCGAGCGGCAGCCCACGATGCGGGCCGCAATCTTGACCAGCAGCAAGTAGTTATCGACGAATGCCTGGAGTAAGGGTGAGTCGCACTTACTTGTGATTACGTGTTCCGTCATGGAATTCACCTTGCTGCTTCAACAATGGAGGGGAGGGCCGCATGAAAGAGGCAGCGCCGTCACATGGGGCGACAAATTAGCCTTAATGATAATTATTGTCAAATGCGAAAGCCAATCAGCGCACTTTAAAAGGGCGTTTTTTTCGTGCCTGTCCCCGCCGCGTGCATCCGCCTAATTATTTGCAGACGCCATCCGTTCTCATTGGTGACAGGCCCGACCACGGTTGCGGCCAGGGAATACCTCAGGAGAACCCCATGCGTTTCGATCACGCGCATCGCCGCTTTTACATCCGCGCCCACAGCCGGACGGTTTCGATATGAGCACGCCGGTGAGCCTGACGCTGTTCTGTCTGCCTTATTCCGGGGCCAGCGCGATGTTCTACAGCCCCTGGCGGCGCAAATTGCCGGAGTGGCTGAACGTGCGCCCGCTGGAGCTTCCCGGCCGTGGCATGCGCATGGACGAGCCCTTGCAGACCGACATCGTGCAGCTGGCCAGTCATCTGGCCGACGAGATCAGTGCCGACCTGGACAAGCCCTATGCGCTGTTTGGCCACAGTCTGGGCGGGCTGCTGGCCTTTGAGCTGGCGCACGTCTTGCGCGAGCGCGGCCTGCCTGCGCCGCTGGCGCTGTTCGCATCGGCGACTGCCGGCCCGGTGCGGCGCGATGTCAGCGAATACGCCACTGCGAAGACTGATGCGCAACTGCTCGACCGATTGCGCACGTTAAAAGGCACCAGCGAAAACGTCATCGCCAACCAGGAGCTCATGCAGTTGATGCTGCCGATCCTGCGCGCCGATTTTCTGCTCTGCGGCAGCTTTGTGTACGGCAGGCGCGAGCCGCTCAGCGTGCCGATCCATGTATTCGGCGGCAAGCAGGACAGCATCAGCGTCGAGCAACTGCTCGACTGGCAGGAAGAGACCTGCACCGGCTTCTCTCTGGACATGTTCGAGGGCCATCACTTTTATCTGGTCGACGAGCAAACGCAGCTGCTCCGTCTGCTGCGACGCTATTGCGAACAGCACCTGACACGCTGGCGCAACAGCGCGTCACGGCACATGAACCGGGCCGCCGGTTGACCCTGTTTGCTCCGCGCGCGACCTCCTTGCAGGGCGCGCGTCTTTTTTGAAATTCAGATTTTATCTGGCACGCCGAATCTAGCAGGAACCCCATCATGGATGCGTTTGAACTCCCCGACACTCTGGCTCAGGCTCTTCAGCGTCGCGCCTTGCACACGCCGGATCGGCTGGCGCTGCGTTTTCTCACCGATGAGAAAGACCAGGGCCTGGTGTTGACCTACCGTGATCTGGACCTGCGCGCGCGGACCATCGCTGCTGCGCTGCAACGTCAGGCTGTGCCGGGGGATCGGGCAATTCTGCTGTTCCATAGCGGGCCCGACTATGTTGCGGCGTTCTTCGGCTGCCTGTATGCCGGGGTCATTGCCGTGCCGGCTTATCCGCCGGAATCCAATCGTCGCCATCACCAGGAGCGACTGCTGTCGATCATCGCCGATGCCGAGCCGCGTCTGCTGCTGACCGGCTCCGATTTGCAGCCTGCCTTGCTGCAGATGGACGAGCTGGCCGCCGCCGATGCGCCGCCACTGCTCTGTGTCGATACGCTGCCTGCTGCCCCGGCACAAGACTGGCAGGGCCCACAACTGCAGGCCGACGACATTGCGTTCCTGCAATACACCTCTGGCTCGACCGCACTACCGAAGGGCGTGCAGGTCACGCATGGCAATCTGGTCGCCAACGAGTCATTGATCCGCCACGGCTTCGGCATCGACGTCAATCCGGACGACGTGATTGTCAGCTGGCTGCCGCTCTACCACGACATGGGCCTGATCGGCGGCTTGTTGCAGCCGATTTTCAGCGGTGTCCCGTGCATCCTGATGGCCCCCGCGTACTTCCTCGCCCGGCCGTTGCGCTGGCTGGAAGCCATCAGTGAATACGGCGGCACCATCAGCGGCGGGCCTGACTTCGCCTACCAGCTGTGCAGCGCACGGGTCAGCGATTCGGCGCTGGAGCGTCTGGACCTGAGTCGCTGGCGCGTGGCGTATTCGGGCTCCGAGCCGATTCGCGAAGACAGCCTGAGAGCATTTGCCGAAAAATTCGCCAGTTGCGGCTTCACGCCTGACAGCTTCATGGCGTCCTACGGTCTGGCCGAAGCGACGTTGTATGTGGCCGGGGGCAAGCGCGGCAAGGGTATCCCATCGCTGCGCCTGGATGCGCAGGCGCTGGCGCGCAATGTCGTAGAACCGGGCGACGGTATGCCGGTCATGAGCTGCGGCACGGGCCAGCCAGGGCATGGCGTGCTGATCGCCGACCCGGTCAGCCTGCAGGTGCTCGGCGAGAATCAGGTTGGCGAAGTCTGGGCCAGCGGGCCGAGCATCGCCCATGGTTACTGGCGCAACCCGGAAGCCACCGCCAAGGCGTTCGTGCAGCACGCCGGGCAGACCTGGCTGCGTACCGGCGACCTGGGTTTTCAGCGTCACGGCGAGCTGTACATCACTGGCCGCCTGAAGGACATGTTGATTGTTCGTGGCCACAACCTGTACCCACAGGACATCGAAAAGCTCATCGAGCGTGACGTAGATGTCGTGCGCAAAGGCCGGGTGGCGGCGTTTGCCGTCACTCAGGACGGTAGCGAAGGCATCGGCATTGCTGCTGAAATAAGTCGCAGCGTGCAGAAAATCCTCACGCCGGACGCGTTGATCAAGGTTATCCGGCAGACCGTGGCCGAGGCGTTTCAGGAAGCGCCGAGTGTCGTGGTACTGCTCAATCCGGGCGCGCTGCCCAAGACCTCCAGCGGCAAATTGCAGCGCTCGGCCTGCCGCACGCGTCTGGCCGACGGCAGCCTGGACAGCTACGCGGTGTTTCCTTCGAGCGATGCCACTCTTTCAGGCTGTGCCCCAAGCAGCGGCTCGGACCTGCAAGCGCAGATCGCCACAGTCTGGTGCGAGCAGTTGCAGTGTGAACAGGTCAACGCCGACGACCATTTCTTCCTGCTGGGCGGCAATTCGATTATCGCGACCCAGGTCGTGGCCCGCCTGCGCGAAACGCTGGGGATTGACCTGAGCCTGCGACTGCTCTTTGAAGCGCCGACGCTGGCGGCCTTCGCGGCACAGGTCGAAACGCTGCAGACCGCCGCATCGCAGGGCGACAGCCAGACGCAGAGCGCCATCGCGCGATTGCCCGGCAATGAGCATCTGCCACAGTCCATGGCCCAAAACCGCCTTTGGTTCCTCTGGCAGCTCGACCCGCACAGCAGCGCCTACAACATTCCCGGTGGGCTTCACCTGCGCGGTGAACTGGTTAGCACTGCATTGCGCACCAGTTTCCAACGCCTGATCGAGCGTCATGAATCGCTGCGCACGCGCTTCTACGAACAGAACGGCGTGGCCCTGCAACGTATCGATGCGCCGAGTGAATTTCACCTGGACACCCTCGATATCAGCGATCTGCCCAGCGACGAGCGTCAGGCACGGGCCGTGGCAATTCGCGAACAGCAGGCGCGCTTGCCGTTCGATCTGCAACACGGCCCGTTGCTGCGCGTCACGTTGCTGCAACTGGACGAAGAAGAGCATCAATTGCTGGTCACGCTGCACCATATCATTGCCGATGGCTGGTCGCTGAATGTGCTGATCGACGAGTTCTCGCGCCTCTATGCCTCGGCTGTTCAGGGCCAGACGCTGGAGCTGGCACCGTTGCCGCTGCGTTACGCCGATTACGGCCAATGGCAGCGCGAATGGCTGGCGAACGGCGAGGCCGAGCGCCAGCTGGCTTACTGGCAGCAGCAACTGGGTGATGAACAGCCAGTTCTGACGTTGAGCACCGACCATCCGCGTTCGGCCCGCCAGCAGCACAGCGCTTCGCGCTACAGCCTGCGCTTGACTGCCGAACTGAGCACCGCCGTGCGCAACACCGCGCAAGCCTGGCAATCGACGTCGTTCATGTTCCTGCTGGCAGGGTTCCAGACCCTGTTGCATCGTTACAGCGGGCAAGCCGACATTCGCATCGGTGTGCCCGGCGCCAATCGGCCACGCCATGAAACCCAGGGCCTGATCGGCTTCTTCATCAACACCCTGGTGCTGCGCGCAGAGCTGGACCCGCGTCTGCCATTCTCGACCCTGCTGGCCCAGACCCTGCAGGCGGCGCTTGAAGCCCAGGCCCATCAGGACGTGCCGTTCGAGCAACTGGTCGAAGCGTTTCCGCAGGCGCGCGAGCACGGTCTGTTTCAAGTCATGTTCAACCACCAGCAACGCGACCTCGGCGCTCTGCGTCGTTTGCCTGGGCTGCTGGCCGAAGAGCTGCCGTGGCACAGCCGCGAGGCCAAGTTCGATCTGCAACTGCACAGTGAGGAGGACCGCAATGGTCGCCTGACGCTGTCCTTCGATTACGCCGACGAACTGTTCGAGCACGACACTATCGTGGCCATGGCTCAGCACTATGTGCGCCTGCTGACGCAGGTCAGCCAGCAGGCCCAGCTCGCGCTGGGTGACGTGCAACTGCTCAGCGCCGAGGAGCAGGAGCAACAGGCGCAATGGAGCGCCGCGCCTTGCGCACCGGCCACGTTGTGGTTGCCGGAACGGCTGGACCGCCAGGCGCGACAGACACCGGAACGTATCGCACTGGTGTGGGAGGGCGGCAGCCTAGACTTCGCCAGCCTGCACGCTCAGGCCAACCGCCTGGCGCATTACCTGCGCGACAAGGGCGTTGGTCCGGACATCAAGGTGGCGATCGCCGCCGAGCGTTCGCCGCAGCTGTTGATCGGGCTGCTGGCGATCCTCAAGGCAGGCGGGGCTTACGTGCCGCTGGACCCGGACTATCCGATGGATCGACTCGCCTACATGCTGCAAGACAGCGGGGTCGAACTGCTGTTGACCCAGAGCCATCTGCTGGGCGACCTGCCGAGCGCCGAAGGCGTGTGCACCGTCGCGATGGACACGCTGCACCTGGACAACTGGCCGGTCAGTGCGCCGCGTCTGAACCTGCACGGCGACAACCTGGCGTACGTGATTTACACCTCCGGCTCGACCGGTCAGCCCAAAGGCGTCGGCAACACTCACGCGGCCCTGGCCGAGCGCCTGCAATGGATGCAGGACACCTACGCACTGGATGAAAGCGACGTGCTGATGCAGAAGGCACCGATCAGTTTCGACGTCTCGGTGTGGGAGTGCTTCTGGCCGCTGGTCACCGGCTGCCGCTTGTTGCTGGCAGGCCCTGGCGAACACCGCGATCCGCAGCGCATCGCGCAGCTGATCAACGCGTATTCGGTGACCACGCTGCACTTCGTGCCGCCGCTGCTGCAACTGTTCATCGATGAGCCGCTGGCGCAGCAGTGCAGCAGCCTGCGTCGGCTGTTTTCCGGCGGCGAAACGTTGCCCGGCGAGCTGCGCAACCGGGTGCTCGAGCAACTGCCCGGCGTACAGCTGCACAACCGCTATGGCCCGACTGAAACCGCGATCAACGTCACCCACTGGCAGTGCCGGATCAGCGACGGCCTGCGCTCGCCGATCGGCCGGCCATTGGGCAATGTGCTGTGCCGGGTGCTGGACAGCGAACTGAATCCGCTGCCACGCGGGGTGGCCGGGGAGCTGTGCATCGGCGGCATCGGTCTGGCGCGTGGCTATCTGGGACGTCCCGGGCTGACCGCCGAGCGCTTCATCGCCGATCCGCTGGGGCAAGCGGGTGAGCGCCTGTATCGTACCGGTGACCTGGTGCGCTGGGCCGCCGATGGCGTGCTGGAATACCTTGGCCGTCTGGATCAGCAGGTCAAACTGCGCGGTTTCCGCGTCGAACCACAAGAGATCGAAGCGCGTTTGCTGGCCCAGCCAGGCGTAGGCCAGGCAGCCGTCCTGCTGCGCGAAACCGTTGCCGGGCCGCAACTGATCGGTTACTACACCGCCGAAGCGGGGCAGAACGTCGAGGCCGAGCGGATCAAGTCGGCACTGGCCCTGGAACTGCCGGATTACATGGTTCCGGCGCAGCTGGTGCGCCTCGACAGCATGCCCCTGAGCCCGAGCGGCAAGCTGGATCGTCGCGCCTTGCCCGAGCCGCAATGGCAGACCCGCGAGCACGTCGAGCCGCAGACGGATCTGCAAAAACAGATCGCCGCTGTCTGGCGACAGGTGCTGGGCGTGCCGCGTGTCGGCCTGCGCGATGATTTCTTCGAGCTGGGCGGGCATTCGTTGCTGGCCACGCAAATCATTTCCCGCGTGCGTCAGGCGTGCGACATCGACCTGCCGTTACGGACGCTGTTCGAAGCCAGCGAACTGGGCGCGTTTGCCGAACAGGTTGAGGCCATTCAGCAGTCCGGCGCACGCAGCAGCCTGCAACCGATTGCCCGTGTCGACCGCAGCCAGCCGGTGCCGTTGTCCTACTCCCAGCAGCGCATGTGGTTCCTCTGGCAGATGGAACCGGACAGCCCGGCCTACAACGTCGGCGGCATGGCGCGCCTGAAAGGCGTGCTGAACATCGAGTGCTTCGAGGCAGCGCTGCAAGCTTTGATCCTGCGCCACGAAACCCTGCGCACCACGTTCCCGAGCGTCAACGGCGTAGCGTGCCAGCAGGTCAGCGAGCAGTCCGGCCTGCGCGTGCAATGGCAGGACTACTCGGCATTGCCCGCCGAGCTTCGTCAGCAGCGCATTCAGGCACTGGCCGACAGTGAGGCGCACCAGCCTTTCGATCTGGAAACCGGACCGTTGTTGCGCGCGTGTCTGGCCAAGGCGAGCGACCTTGAGCATTACTTCGTCCTGACCCTGCACCACATCGTCACCGAAGGCTGGGCGATGGACATTTTCGCCCGCGAACTGGGGCAGCTTTACGAAGCCTTCCTCGAAGGACGACCATCGCCGCTGGAACCGCTGGCGGTGCACTATCTGGATTACAGCGTCTGGCAGCGGCAGTGGATGGAAGCTGGCGAACGCCAGCGCCAGCTCGATTACTGGACCGCGCAGTTGGGCAGCGAGCATCCATTGCTGGAGCTGCCTGCGGACCGGCCGCGGCCGCCGGTGCAAAGCCATCAGGGCGAACTGTATCGCTTTGACCTGAACGCCGACCTGGCCGCGAAAGTTCGTGCATTCAATGCGCGCAACGGCCTGACCCTGTTCATGACCATGACCGCCACCCTGGCGGTATTGCTCTACCGCTACAGCGGCCAGAACGACTTGCGCATCGGCGCGCCGGTGGCCAACCGCATTCGTCCGGAAAGCGAAGGGCTGATCGGCGCGTTCCTCAATACCCAGGTGTTGCGCGTGCAGCTTGACGGGCAGATGAGCGTCGCCCAGCTGTTCGAACAGGTTCGCCACACGGTGATCGAAGGCCAGTCGCATCAGGACCTGCCGTTCGATCATCTGGTCGAAGCCCTGCAACCGCCACGCAGCGCAGCCTACAACCCGCTGTTTCAGGTGATGTGCAACGTGCAGCGCTGGGAGTTCCAGCAAAGCCGCGAACTGGCGGGCATGACTGTCGAGTACCTGGTCAACGATGCGCGAGCCACCAAGTTCGACCTCAATCTGGAAGTCACCGAACTGGACCACCGTCTGGGTTGCTGCCTGACCTACAGCACCGATCTGTTCGACGAACCGCGCATCGCACAGATGGCCGAACACTGGCTGAACCTGTTGCAGGCGCTGCTCGCTGATCCACAACAGCGTTTGAGTGAATTGCCGCTGTTGCAGGACACAGAGCGTCAGCAACTGCTCGACAGCCTCGGCGTCGAAGCGGGTGAGCAGCGGCTCGACCAGTGCATTCACAGCCTGTTCTCCGAACAGGCACAACGGCGTGCAGACGCGCCGGCGCTGACGTTCGCCGGGCAAACTCTCAGCTACGCCGAGCTGGACGCCAAGGCCAACCAACTGGCCTGGATGCTCCGCGAGCGCGGCGTCGGCCCGCAGGTTCGCGTCGGTCTGGCGCTGCCGCGCTCGCTGGACATGGTCGTCGGCCTGCTGGCGATCCTCAAGGCCGGTGGCGCTTACGTGCCGCTCGACCCGGAATACCCGCTGGAACGCCTGCACTACATGATCGAAGACAGCGGCGTCGGGCTGCTGCTGAGCGATCGTGCCCTGTTTACCGCGTTGGGCGAGTTGCCTGCCGGTGTTGCCCGCTGGTGCCTGGAAGACGATCAGCCGCTGCTGGAGTCTTTTTCGTCCGATGAACTGCCGTTTATCAGCCTGCCGCAGCATCAGGCGTACCTGATTTACACCTCCGGCTCGACCGGCAAACCCAAGGGCGTGGTGGTGTCCCATGGTGAAATCGCCATGCATTGCCAGGCGGTGATCCGACGCTTCGACATGCGCCCTGACGACTGCGAGCTGCATTTCTATTCGATCAATTTCGACGCCGCCACCGAGCGTCTGCTGGTGCCCTTGCTCAGTGGTGCGCGAGTGGTACTGCGTGCTCAGGGGCAGTGGGACGCCGAAGAAATCTGCACGCTGATTCGTCAGCAGCAGGTCAATATTCTCGGCTTCACGCCCAGTTACGGCAGCCAGTTGGCGCAGTGGCTGGCGACCCAGGGCCAGACCCTGCCGGTGCGCATGTGCATCACCGGCGGCGAAGCGCTGACCGGCGAACACCTGCAACGCATCCGTGCGGTGTTCCAGCCCGAGCTGTTATTCAATGCCTACGGCCCGACCGAAACCGTGGTCATGCCGCTGGCCAGCCTGGCCCCGCAGCAACTGGAGGACGGTGAAGCCAGCGTGCCGAT
This sequence comes from Pseudomonas sp. PvP028, assembly GCF_017832255.1. NCBI lineage: Bacteria > Pseudomonadati > Pseudomonadota > Gammaproteobacteria > Pseudomonadales > Pseudomonadaceae > Pseudomonas > Pseudomonas sp. PvP028. The sequence goes on along the minus strand of NZ_JAFIBL010000001.1, from coordinate 5,156,988 downwards.
CGGACGCGTGGTCGGTGCACGGGTGGCGTACATTCTCGACGCCGATCTGGCGCTGGTGCCCCAGGGCGCGAGCGGCGAGCTGTACATCGGCGGAGCGGGCCTGGCGCAGGGCTATCACCAGCGCCCCGGCATGACTGCCGAACGCTTCGTGGCCGATCCATTCGTCAGCAACGGCGGGCGTCTGTACCGTACCGGCGATCTGGTGCGCCAGCGCGCCGACGGTTTGGTGGAATACCTGGGGCGTATTGACCATCAGGTGAAGATTCGCGGCTTCCGCATCGAACTGGGGGAGATCGAGACCCGTCTGCTGGAGCACGCAGCAATCCGCGAAGCCATCGTGCTGGCGCTGGACACGCCGTCAGGCAAGCAACTGGCAGGCTATCTGGTCAGCGATGTGGCCGGGCATGGCGACGAGCAGCAGACGCAATTGCGTGAAGCGCTCAAGTCGCACCTCAAGGCGCAACTGCCGGACTACATGGTGCCGACCCACCTGATTCTGCTCGACAGCATGCCACTGACCGCCAACGGCAAACTCGACCGCCGTGCCTTGCCTGCACCAGACCCGGAGCTCAATCGTCAACACTACGTAGCGCCCGCCAGTGAGCTGGAGCAACAGTTGGCGGCAATCTGGTGTGCGGTGCTGAACGTGGAAAAAGTCGGCCTCAACGATAACTTCTTTGAGCTGGGCGGCGACTCGATCCTGTCGATTCAGGTGGTCAGCCGGGCGCGTCAGCTGGGTATTCATTTCAGCCCGCGTGATTTGTTCCAGCACCAGACCGTGCAGACCCTGGCCGCCGTGGCCACCACTCGCGAGCTGATTCAGGCCGAGCAGGGCCAGCTTGACGGTGCTTCCAGCCTGACGCCGATTCAACACTGGTTCTTCGACACGCCGATCCCCGAGCGTCGGCACTGGAATCAGTCGTTGCTGCTGGAGCCGCTCAGCGCGCTGGACCCGAACGTCCTTGAGCAGGCGTTGCGTGCGCTACTCGAACAACACGATGCCCTGCGCCTGAGTTTCACCGAGCATGAGGGTACGTGGCAGGCAGAACACCGCGCAGTGTCCGCCGACACCACCCTGTTGATTCAGGCGCAAGTCAGCGACATGGCCGAATGCGCAGCCTTGTACGCTGACACCCAGCGCAGTCTCGACCTGCAAGACGGTCCGCTGCTGCGCGCCTTGCTGGTCGACGGTCCGCAGGGTCAGCAACGGTTGCTGATGGTCATTCATCACCTGGTAGTCGACGGCGTGTCGTGGCGTGTGCTGCTCGACGATCTGCAAACTGCTTATCGTCAATTAAGCGAATCCGCGCCGGTGCGCTTTGCGGCGAAGACCAGCGCCTTCCGCGACTGGGCCGCACGTCTGCAGGCCTATGCAGGCAATGAATCGTTACGTGAAGAACTGCACCTGTGGCAGCGCCAGCTGGGCGGTCCTGCGACGAGTCTGCCGTGCCATAACCCGCAGGGCGGTCGGCAGAATCGTCATGCGCAGACGGTCAGCGTGCGCCTGGATGCCGAACGTACCCGGCAACTGCTGCAACAGGCGCCGAGTGCCTACCGAACCCAGGTCAACGACCTGCTGCTGACCGCGCTGGCACAGGTGGTCTGCCGCTGGAGCGGGCAGCCGTCGACCCTGATCCAGCTTGAAGGTCACGGCCGTGAAAACCTGTTCGATGACATCGACCTGACCCGGACGGTGGGCTGGTTCACCAGCGCCTATCCGCTGCGCCTGACGCCCGCGCCGGCTGTCGACGCGGCACCGGGCGATTCGATCAAGGCAATCAAGGAGCAACTGCGCCAGGTGCCGCACAAGGGGCTGGGCTATGGCGTGCTGCGCTACCTGGCCGACAGTGTCAGCAAGGCCGCCATGCAGGCATTGCCGGTGGCGCCGATCACCTTTAACTACCTCGGCCAGTTCGATCAGAGCTTCGCTGACGACGCGCTGTTCCGTCCGCTGCAAGAGTCGCCAGGCGCGGCCCACGATCCACAGGCGCCGCTGTCTAACGAACTGAGCATCGACAGTCAGGTGTACGGGGGTGAACTGCTGCTGCGCTGGACTTTCAGTGCCGAGCGCTATGAACCCGCTGCCATCGAAGTACTGGCGCAGGATTACCTGGCTTGCCTGCAGGCGCTGATCGCCCATTGCCTGGCCGATGGCAGCGGCGGCCTGACGCCGTCGGACTTCCCGCTGGCTGCTCTGGATCAGGCGCAACTGGACGCGTTGCCGGTTCCGCCAAGCCACATCGACGACGTCTACCCACTGACCCCGATGCAGGAGGGCATGCTGCTGCACACTTTGCTGGAGCCGGGAACCGGACTGTATTACATGCAGGACCGCTACCGCATCGACAGCGCCCTGGACCCGCAGCGTTTCGCCCAGGCCTGGCAAGCGGTCATCGCCCGTCACGAAGCGTTGCGTGCCTCGTTCTGCTGGAACATCGGCGAAACCATGCTGCAGGTCATTCACAAGCCGGGCAGCACGCCAATTGATTACCTGGACTGGCGTGAGGTGCCGGCGGAGCAGCAGGAGCCGCGCTTGCAGGTTCTGCTCAAGTCCGAGCGCGAGGCCGGTTTCGAACTGCTCGATCAACCGCCGTTCCACCTGCGCCTGATCCGCGTCGACGAGGCGCGCTACTGGTTCATGATGAGCAACCACCACATCCTGATCGATGCCTGGTGCCGCTCGCTGCTGATGAACGACTTCTTCGACATCTACACCGCGCTAGGCGAAGGTCGTGATGCGCAACTGGCCCCCGCACCGCGCTATCGCGACTACATCGGCTGGTTGCAACGCCGAGGCCTGACGCAGGCACGTGACTGGTGGCGAGACAACCTGCGCGGCTTCGAGCGGCCCACGCCGATCCCCAGCGACCGGCCGTTCCTGCGTGAACATGCCGGCGACAGCGGTGGCATGGTGGTGGGCGACTGCTACACCCGTCTCGATGAACGCGACGGTGCGCAACTGCGCGAACTGGCGCAGCAGCATCAACTGACCGTCAACACCTTCGCCCAGGCGGCCTGGGCGCTGACCCTGCGGCGCATGAGCGGTGATCGCGACGTGGTGTTCGGCGTGACTGTGGCCGGGCGGCCGGTGGAACTGCCGCAGATGCAGCGCACGGTCGGGCTGTTCATCAACACCATCGCCTTGCGTGTCGGCATGCCGGCTGACGATCAACGTTGCAGCGTTCGCCAGTGGCTCAGCCAGTTGCTGGACAGCAACATGCAGCTGCGCGAGTACGAATACCTGCCGCTGGTGACCATTCAGGAAAACAGCGAGCTGCCCAAGGGCCAGCCGCTGTTCGACAGCCTGTTCGTGTTCGAGAACGCGCCGGTCGAGGTCTCGGTGCTGGACCGTGCGCAAAGCCTGAATGCCACCTCGGATTCCGGTCGCACCCACACCAACTACCCGCTGACCGCAGTCTGCTATCCGGGCGATGACCTGGGCCTGCACCTGTCCTACGACCAGCGCTATTTCGACGAATCCACCGTGCAGAGCATGCTCAGTGAGTTCAAGCGCCTGCTGCTGGCGCTGGTCGAAGGCTTTCATGGCGACATGGCCGAATTGGCGCTGGTCAGTGAGCAGGAGCGCGCTTTCCTGATCGACGGCTGCAATCAGAGCGACCACGCTTACCCGCTGGATAAAAGCTATGTCGAACTGTTCGAAGCGCAGGTCGCGGCGCATCCGGAGCGCATTGCGGTCAGTTGCCTGGAACGTCAGCTCAGCTATGCCGCGCTGAATATCGCCAGCAACCGTCTGGGCCATGCCTTGATCGAGGCCGGTGTCGGTTTCGATCTGCCGGTTGCCGTGCTCGCCGAGCGTGGCCTTGAACTGTTGGGCATGATCATCGGCAGCTTCAAGGCCGGTGCCGGTTACCTGCCGCTGGACCCGACGCTGCCGAACTCGCGGCTGAGCGGCATCATCGACCAGAGCGCCACGCCGCTGCTGGTGTGCAGTGCTGAGTGCCTGGAACAGGGCAGGGCGTTACTTGATGCGCTGCCTGAGTCGAGCCGACCGCAGTTGCGGGTCTGGGAAAACGTGCAGCAGAGCGATTCCGCGCAGCACAACCCTGGTCGCTACAGCGCGCCGGACAACCTCGCTTATGTGATCTTCACCTCAGGCTCCACCGGGCTGCCGAAGGGTGTGATGGTCGAGCAGCGCGGCATGCTCAATAACCAGTTGAGCAAGGTGCCTTACCTGAGCCTGAGCGACCGCGATGTGATCGCCCAGACCGCCTCGCAGAGTTTCGACATTTCGGTCTGGCAGTTCCTCGCCGCGCCGCTGTTTGGCGCTCGGGTAGATATCGTGCCGAACGACATCGCCCGCGACCCGCAGGCCCTTTTGGCGCATGTTCAGGCGCAGCGCATCAGCGTGCTGGAAAGCGTGCCGTCGCTGATCACCGGCCTGCTCGCCGAACCGCAGGCAGCGCTCGACAGCCTGCGCTGGATGCTGCCGACCGGTGAAGCCATGCCGCCGGAGCTGGCCAGCCAGTGGCTGCAATGTTACCCGCAGATCGGCCTGGTGAATGCCTATGGTCCGGCTGAGTGTTCCGACGATGTGGCGTTCTTCCGGGTCGATGTGCAGTCCACTCGCAGCGCTTATCTGCCGATCGGTTCGCCGACCGACAACAATCGTCTGTACTTGCTCGACGATGCGCTGGACCTCGTGCCGCTGGGTGCCGTCGGTGAGCTGTGCGTAGCCGGGGACGGTGTCGGTCGCGGCTATGTTGCTGATCCGCTGCGCACCGTGCCGGTGTTCGTGCCGCATCCGTTCGGTGCGCCGGGCGAACGTCTGTACCGCACCGGTGACCTGGCGCGGCGGCGCAAGGACGGCGTGCTGGAGTACGTCGGCCGGGTCGATCATCAGGTGAAGATTCGTGGCTATCGCATCGAGCTGGGTGAAATCGAAACCCGTCTGCTGGAGCATCCGGCCATCCGTGAGTCAGTGGTGCTGGACGTCGACGGCCCATTGGGTAAGGTGCTGGCGGCCTACCTGGTGCCGCGTTCCGCGACGCAGGATCACGAGGCTCTGCGTGACGAGGTGAAAAGCCACCTCAAGTCCAGCCTGCCGGACTACATGGTGCCGACGCATCTGGTGTTGCTGGAGGCCATGCCGCTGACCCCGAACGGCAAGCTGGACCGCAAGGCCCTGCCAGCGCCCGACGTCAGCCTGGCGCAGCAGGATTATCTGGCGCCACAGACCGAAATGGAGCAGCAGCTGGCGACGATCTGGGCCGATGTGCTCAAGGTCGAGCGCGTGGGCATTACCGACAACTTCTTCGAGCTGGGCGGGCACTCGCTGCTCGCCACTCAGGTGGTGACCCGTGCGCAGAAGCGCTTGCAGCGTAACGTCCCGTTACGGGCAATGTTCGAGTTCAACACCGTTCAGGCGTTGGCGCAGCACCTGGAAAGCCTTGGCGGAACACAGGTCGACGAGCAGAAATTCGACCGTCTGGCGGACTTGATGGCGGAACTGGAAGGGCTCTGATCAGCCTCTCGTCGGGGCGCCGGGGCTGCGGATAAAAAACTCGTTACCGGGTGTAAATCCGCAGCCCGCTGGCGCGTTTTCAAAGCAACGAACACATACCTGAAGCGGCATGCGCCAACGCCCATGCTTCAGGTCATTCAAGCAGCGTATTGAGGGTTGCACAGATGTCAGTCGCTACCAGGTTTATCGATGATCAGCCGACTCAGGTTGCCCCGGCTGCGGCTGAGACGCTCTACCAGTTCGACGAATCGCCACTGCTGGCCCGACAGAGTCGCCAGGAGTCCAATGCTCGCAGCTACCCGCGGCGCATACCGCTGGCGCTCAAACGCGCCAAGGGTATTCACATCGAGGACGTCGAAGGGCGGCGCTTCATCGATTGCCTGGCAGGCGCGGGCACCCTGGCGTTGGGGCATAACCATCCAGTGATTATCGAAGCGATCCAGCAGGTGATCGCCGACGAGTTGCCGCTGCACACCCTGGACCTCACCACGCCGGTCAAAGACCAGTTCGTTCAGGACCTGTTCGGCCTGCTGCCCCCAGCGCTGGCCGATGACGCGAAGATTCAGTTCTGCGGCCCGACCGGGACCGATGCGGTGGAAGCCGCGTTGAAGCTGGTGCGTACCGCTACCGGACGCAGCACGGTCTTGTCATTTCAGGGCGGTTATCACGGCATGAGCCAGGGCGCATTGAGCCTGATGGGCAGCCTGGGGCCTAAAAAGCCGCTGGGTGCGCTGCTCGGCACAGGCGTGCAGTTTCTGCCTTACCCCTACGATTACCGCTGCCCGTTCGGGCTTGGCGGCGAACAGGGCGTGCGCGCCAACCTGCATTATCTGGAAAACCTGCTCAACGACCCGGAAGCCGGCGTGCAATTGCCCGCAGCGGTCATCCTTGAAGTGGTGCAGGGCGAGGGCGGAGTCATCCCTGCTGATCTGGACTGGCTGCGCGGCGTGCGACGCATCACCGAAAAGGCCGGCGTGGCGCTGATCGTCGATGAAATCCAGAGCGGTTTCGCACGCACCGGCAAGATGTTTGCCTTCGAGCATGCCGGGATCATCCCGGACGTGGTGGTCATGTCCAAAGCCATCGGCGGCAGCTTGCCGTTGGCGGTGGTGGTCTATCGTTCATGGCTGGATACCTGGCTGCCAGGCGCTCACGCCGGGACCTTTCGCGGCAATCAGATGGCCATGGCTACCGGTTCTGCCGTCATGCGCTATCTTCAGGAGCACTCCATTTGCGAACACGCGACAGCCATGGGCGCGCGGCTGTCCGGGCATCTGCGTGCCTTGCAGCGTGACTTCCCGCAACTGGGCGATATTCGCGGGCGCGGCCTGATGCTCGGTGTCGAGCTGGTCGACCCATCCGGTGCGCGTGATGCACAGGGTCACCCGCCGCTATTTGCGCGTCTGGCCCCACTGATCCAGCGTGAATGCCTCAAGCGCGGGCTGATTCTGGAGCTGGGCGGTCGACATGCCAGCGTGGTACGTTTTCTGCCACCGCTGATCATCACCGCCGAGCAGATCGACGAAGTGGCAGAGATCTTCGGCCGTGCGCTGAACGCCGCTGTCGCCCAGGTTTAATTTTTCGACGTAGTGATACGTTCAATCCCTATAGCTGCCATGAATTGGCACGGCAGCGCTGAACACACATGGAGAGCAGCAATGACTTCAGTATTCGATCGGGAAGACATCGTCTTTCAAGTTGTAGTCAACCACGAAGAACAGTATTCCATCTGGCCCGACTACAAGGCGATCCCCAACGGCTGGCGCACCGTGGGCAAAAGCGGCTTCAAGAAAGAATGCCTGGCCTACATCGAAGAAGTCTGGACCGACATGCGCCCCCTGAGCCTGCGCCAGAAAATGGAAGCGCAGACGGCCTGATTGACGGTCTGGACGGATACTTCGATTATCGTGCGACGCTCCGCGTCGCATGCCTTTCCGGACGCTCCGCGTCCTCTCTACGACGTAAAGCGTCGCGACCTGCATTCCCACGCTGGAGCGTGCCGAACGATAATCTCACTCCATACCAGCCAGCACCCCGATAATCCCCTGAATATCCCCCTGCAACTCTGCCAGCGGGTCAGCGCCATCGATCCCCAGCACCAACAGCTTGCTGCCAGCCGCTTCAATGGCGGTCTTGACCGGCGCGGGTGGCTGGCGGTGATCGAGCACCAAGGCCACGTCGTTATCCTTCAGGGTCGCGCTCAATTTGCTCAAGGCTTCTGGCGTCCATTGCTCGTCCGTCAGCGCCTGAGTGTCGATCAGCTCCAGATTCAGCCCGCTGATCAAATAGCTGAAGCGATCCGACAGGCTCACCACACTCAAATTATCGGCACCGGCCAGCGCGGCCTCGCTGCTGGCGCTGAGCTTGAGTAGCTGCTGCTTGAACGCCGCCAGGTTGGCCTCGATTTTCGGTTTGGCGGCCGGAGCCAGGCGCACCAGATCCGCTGCCAGCACATCGGCCATACGCCCCATGTTATTGCTCGCCAGCCACGGCTGACTGTTCAATCCGTCAGTGCCCTGACCCGGCTGTACGGCGATGCCTGGCAAGCTGCCGTCCACCGGCCGTGCGGCGTCGATCTCGACGATACGAATATTGCTGCGCCGTGCATTGGGGTAAAGCGGGTCATCGGCCCAGATCGAGCGCAAGCCGATCACCGCGTCGGCGTTGTTCGCCAGCCCGCGCAAGGCATCGGCACCACGCCCGGTGAAATACGCCGTCTGACGCGAGCCCGGCAGGTTGGCCGCTGCAGCCCGCTGCAGCACCACACCGCTGTCCTTGAGCAGTATCTCGCTCAGGCCATAGGTGATCGGCAGGCTGGCCAGCACTCGCACCGGTTGCGAACTGTCGGTTTTGCTGTCAGCCGCCTGCAGGCTGTTGCTGAACAGGCCGCTCATGATCAGCGCGAGGGTCAAGGTACGTAACGTAGGCATTTATCCAATATTCCCTTTCAGGCTCGGCAGCGTGCCGCGAGCGATGGCGGCGAGCGCAAAAGCCATGCCCGCCACCAGAATGATTGCCGCGCCGGACGGCACAGGCAGGTCGAAGACGATGGGCAGCAGGATGCCGCACAGGGTGCTGAGCGTCGCAATGGCCACTGAAATCCAGAAAAAGCCCTTGAGCGACTGGCTCAACAGGCGTGCGGCCGCCGCCGGAATCACCAGCAGCGCACCGACCAGGATTGCGCCGATGACTTTCACCGCCGCGACCGTGATCAGCGTCACCAGAATCACGAACAGGTAATCCAGCGTCTTCACCGCCACGCCGCGCACCGCAGCCAGTTGCGGGTTGAAGCTGGCCAGCATGATGCGGTTGTACAGCGGCAGGCTCAGGCCCATGACCAGCGAACCGACGATCAGCAGTACCAGCAGGTCGTTGCCGTTGACGGTCAGCACGGAGCCGAACAGCACGTTTTCCAGAATGTGCACGTTGATCTTGCCGGCCAGCACCAGCAGCAGGCTCGCGCCCAGTGCCAGGGAGACCGACAGGAACACGCCGATCAACGTGTCCGGTGCCAGCCCGGTGCGGTTGCGCAGGTAATTGAGGACGATGCCGAACAGCAGGCAATAGCCGAACAGCGCGCCATAGGGGCCGGTGTAGGGTTCGCCGAGCAGAATGCCGATCGCCACCCCGGTCAGTGCCGCATGGCCCACGGCTTCGGAGAAAAACGCGAAGCGCTTGACCACCACCAGTGTTCCCAGCCCGCCCAGCACCGGGCCGATCAACAGCCCGGCGAGCAGGGCGTTGACCACGAAACCGTAGGCCAGCGCCTCGGGCAGGTAACCGGAAGAGGCGAGGCCCTGAATGAACAGGCGAAAGGTTTCGTAATCCATTACGCGATCCTCCCGGCGCTGCTATCCGTCGTGCGCGGGTGCGCGGAAAACAGGGTCAGCAGCCGCTCCGGGGTCAGCGCAGTGGCGGCCGGTTCATCGAACAGGATGCGTCGGTTGAGCCCTGTTACCTGATCGGCCAGACGCCTGACGGCATCCAGGTCATGCTCGATCCACAGGACCGTAACCCCGCTTCGGCGCCAGTCGCCCAACAACCGCTCGAACACCTGAATACCCGCTTCATCCAGCGCCGACATCGGCTCATCCAGCACCAGCAATTGCGGCGCAGGAATCAGCCCCTGCGCCAGCAGCACGCGCTGCCGCTCGCCACCGGACAGCGCGCCCATGCGCCGTTTGCGCTTGTCCTGCATCCCGACCCGTTCCAGCGCCTCGCCAATCGCTGCCGCGTAGTGCTTCGACAAGCCCAAAAACGCCGGGCGTCGCTGACACATCGCAGCCATGAAGTCGTCGACGGTCATCGGCAGGCCACGGTCGAACTCCAGCGCCTGCGGTACATAGCCGATCAGCCCTGGAGCTGCAGGCCACAGTAGGCTCAATTGGCCCTGATGCGGTGTCTGCCCGAGCAGGGTCTTGATCAGCGAGCTTTTGCCACCGCCGTTCGGGCCGACCAGTGCGTGTACGCTGCCGGCGCGCACATTGAAATGAACCTGATCGAGAATCGTGGTGCGCCCGAGGGTCAGGCTGACCTGCTTGAATTCGATGCCCGGCCCCTGGCTGACGATATCGAGTTGCTGTGCAGCCGTCATGCGCCCGACTCCTGAATGGCGCGTACCACTGTGTCCAGGTTGCCGGCCATCTCCTTTTCGTATTTGTCAGCGGTGTATTCGCCATAGGAGATATGCGACAGAGGGTACAGTTTGACCCCGGATTCACGCTGAATGGTCTCGACGTAGGTGGACGGGAAATCCATCTCCGAGAAGATCACCTTCACGTCCAGCTCACGCAGTTGGTCGATGGTTTTTTTCAACTGGCTCGGGCTCGGCTCGATGCCATGCGCCGGTTCAACCACGGCGGTGACTTCCAGGCCGAATTCGCGCAGCAGGTAGTCGTAGGCGGCATGCACCGTGGCCACGCGCAGGTCGGCATTGGGTGCCTTGGTCAGTTTGGCGAGCGCGTCGGCGCGCATCTGGCGCAGGCGCTTGCCGTAGGCGCGGGCGTTGGCGGTGTAGGTTTTGGCATTGTCCGGGTCCAGCTTGCCCAGCTCGCGGGCGATATTGTTGACCTGCGCAATGGACGCACTGATCGACAGGAAGGTGTGCGGATTGACCACTTTGCCAGCACCTCGCGCCGCCACCCCGGTGGCCGCCAGCAACGGCACATCGGCATTGGCCTCGATGGTCTTGATGTTCGGCGTTTCACTGGCGGCGATCATGCGGTCGGCAAAATCGTCATGGCCAACGCCGTTGAGCACGATCACGTCCAGCGAACCGATGCGCTTGATGTCCTCGGCGCGCGGCTCATAGGCATGCGGGTTGAAGCCCGCCGGGATCAGCGGCACGACGTCGGCCTTGTCGCCGACAATATTGCTCACGTAGCTGTAGTAAGGGTGCAGGGTAATGCCGATGCGCAGGCGTTTGGCCGGTTCGGCGGCGAAGCTGGACGGCGCCAGCAGGGCGACCATCAGCCCCGTCAGCAGGCCGCGCAGCAAGGGACGGCGTTTGAATGAAATAGGCATGGGCAAGCGGTCTTCTTTCAAAGGAATGCGGAGTTTCAGTGCGGGTGCTGACGGGTCACGCCAGCATCGAATTGCGCGACGACCTGTTTCCAGCCTGAATCGATCAAGGCCTGGTCACTGAGGTCGCTGACCGTCGCCAGCGAGGCGTTGCGGTTGATCCAGATGTCTGGCTGCTCGCCGGAATCGACACGCATCAGAAACGAACCGGCCACGCTCGGCGTCCGGCTCAGTCCCAGGTAGGACTGCTCGATCATCTGCCAGGCATGATCGCCACGGCTCACCGAACTGGCATCCCTGGCGAACGGCGCAAAGCCTTCATCGCCCAGTTGCTCTGGGGTGATCGGTGTCTGCTGCTCGCTGGCCAGCAGGCGGATTTCGTCGAGGGTCACGCGCAGGTCGGCGTAAATGCCTTGTTCCGCAGCGCTCAAATCGCGTCGTGCGTCCAGTTGGTGGTTGGCGATGCTGTGCGTTTCCTGAGTATCACGGTGCAGGCTGATCACGCCGGCAGCGCTGCCGAGGATCAGCAGGCACAGCAGCAGGACGTACAGGGTTTCATGCCCGGCGCCTGCCGGGCGGACGATGTGTCGGGTTGGTGTGCTCATGGCGCCTGGATGTCCGCCTGATCGATTTCCACCACGTGACCGGGTCCGGCGTCGAACAGCACGTAGAACTCCGAAGCCGGGCGCTTGAAGGTCACGGTCGAGTCTTCGCCGAGCTTGCCGGGCACCAGGATGGTTTCGTCGTAGCCGATCACGTCCAGGGTCACACCCGGCGCACCACTGCCGTCGGAAAAACCGCCGGTGCAGCGGATCTGCTCGGTGTCGATCTGTTTGCATTCGCACATCGGGTTATGCGCCAGGGCGTTGCCGCTCAGGCCAAGCAGGCACAGGGCACTGGCCGTCAGCCAGCGCAGGGAAGGGCGGGCAATCATGGTTGGGCTCCTTGTTTTTTAAGCCACGCCACGGTGCTGGGCGAAGCCTGTTGCAGGGGGATGGAAGTCTGATGCACGGCGCCGTCCCAGCCTTCCATGGTGATCCACAGTTCGGCGTCGGGATCGGTGTTTTGCGCGATCTGCATGAAGGCACTCATGCGGTAGCCGCCACCGAAGAAAATCACCCCGGCGGTGCGCAGGCTGCGCGGTTTGCCGATACGCAGATAAGTGGCCTTGACCCGGTCGATGCAGGCGTTGCACAGCGCCGCGTTGAAACTTTTCATGTAGCCCGATGGGCCGGAAAGGCGCGGCGCTTCGTTGCGGTCTTCTGCCAGGCGCAGGTTCCACGGGCCGACCTGAATCTCGCCGACCTCGCGCTGGCCAAGGCCCTGATCACCACGATCCAGTGAAACATCGGAGAAGTACTTGGGCATGAAACCCAGCGGGATCAGCACCAGCAGCACGTTGATATGGAAGCGCCATTTGTGCCAGAAACGACTCAGTGACGATGCAGGTTGTGCAGCAGCGGCGGCCTTGCTCACAGGCTGTTCTCCGGGGTGCGGGTCGCCAGCGGCGAGGTGTTTATCTCCGGGGTGTACGCGACAGGTCTGGCTCGGGCATCACGCTTGAGGGCATTGATTGTTGCTATCGCGGTGCGCTTGCTCCAGATCAACAGGCCGCTGAGCACCATCATGCTCAGCAGCAGGCCGAAAAACGCCCAGATCAGCTTGATCCAGATGCCGCCGAAATCGCCGGTGTGCAGGGGGCGCATGGACTCGGTGACGAACTCCAGCTTGTTGCGGTCCGACAGCAGGTGCGAGGCGGCAATCTCGCCGCTGTACGGGTTGATTTCGGCGGTCTGGAACATCAATGGATACCAGCTGCGTCCACCCACCTGCATGTTGCTGTAGGCATTGAACGGCGGTGTGATGAAGCTGGCTTCCAGGCCCGGAATCCGCTCCCTGGCGATTTCCACGGCGCGCTCCAGGCTGATGGTCGGCGCGGGTCTGCCGTCGGCAGTCAGCGGCACGGCGCTGTGCGGGATGATCGACGCGACCTGGGATTTGCTGGAAATACTGATCTGGTTGTCGCCCAGAATCGCCTGGATCAGAAACCACGTGCCGGTAATGGAAATTACCGCAATGAACCAGATCGACCAGACGCCGCTGAGGCGATGCAGGTCGCCCCAGAAAATCCGCGGGCCCTGGCTGAAACGCACGGGCTTGAAAAAGCCGCGCCAGAATTTCTTGTAGACCACCAGCCCGGTCACCAGTGACGCCAGCAACGGCAGGCCGAGAATCGACACCAGGTACCAGCCCCACGAATAGCCGTTGGTAAACGGCACCAGCCACCAGCCGTGCAGCGCCCGGGTGAAGCGGCGGAAGTCGAACGATGGGGTAATACCCTGAATCACTCCAGTGTAAGGGTTGACGTAAGCCGGCACCGAACGCCCGTCGGGGTAGGTGATGAACACGCTCAAGGCGAAGTACTCGCCGTCCGGCTGCATGATGGTGCCGACGATCAGGTCCGGCTCGTTGCGTTCGATGGTTGCGCGAATCTGTTCGAAGTTCAGGCGCTGGGCGTCGTCGGAAGGGCGGTTGTCACGCATCTCCGGGTTGGCCAGCCACATGATTTCCTTGCTGACCACGGCCAGCGTGCCGGTCACACAAACGATCAGCACGAAGAACCAGATCGGCAGGGCCAGCCAGCTGTGGACGAGAAACCAGATTTTTGAACGGGACTTCTTCGACATGGATAAACAATCTCGATTCACGATGTGGAGCGGCCGCAAGGCGGTGCCCTCTGTCTGTACGCGCGGGCGTAAAAAGCCTCGCATTAAGTTAAAGACGAATGAGAACTGAATTCCTATAGGAACTTTTTGCGTTTAAATGCAAAAAATTGTTTCAGCGCCGCGGTACACCTCCGCATGCCGCATGAATAGGGCGGTACGGCTAATTTTTCAGCAGCGCAGTACGTTCAATCTGGACATTGGTGTTGCGCCAGGCCGCAGGGGCTCGGGCGCTTTTGCCATCAAGGGAGAGACATCATGAGTCATGCGTTGAGTTTGGATATCCGGCCGTTGCTGGCAGGGGCGGGCAGCTTGCCGATGCTGGTGCAGGCACCCGAGCCCGGTCTGGACTTGATGGAAGCGCTGGGCGAACTCAAGCCGTTGGTCGCCGAACATCTGTACAGCGCCGGCGGGATTCTGTTTCGCGGCTTCGAGGTGGGCGGTGCGGAAGCGTTTCGCGAGTTCGCCGCCGGTTTCGGCGATCCGCTGCTCAACTACGAGTTCGGCTCTACGCCGCGCAGCAATGTCACCAAAGGCGTGTACACCTCAACCGAGTACCCGGCGCACCAGAGCATCCCTCTGCACAACGAGCAGGCCTACACGCTGGAATGGCCGATGAAGATCTGGTTCTACAGCATGATCGCGGCGCAGACAGGTGGTGAAACACCGATCGCCGACAGCCGCGAAATCTACCGACGCATTCCGGCGCGCATTCGCGAGCGCTTTGTCGAAAAGAAACTGATGTACGTGCGTAACTACGGCAACGGGCTCGATGTGGAATGGAGTCAGGTGTTCAATACCGACGATGAGTCCGTGGTCGAAGCCTACTGCCGGGCGCACAACATCGAGTGCGAATGGAAAGACGACGGCGAACTGCGCACCCGGCAGATTTGTCAGGCGGTATCACGCCACCCGGTGACCCACGACACCGTCTGGTTCAACCAGGCGCACCTGTTCCACATCTCCAACCTGCAACCGGAAGTGCGCGAAACCCTGCTCGACGTAGTGGACGAAGAAGACCTGCCGCGCAACGTCTACTACGGCGACGGCTCGCCCCTCGAAGAAACCCTGCTGGACGAAATCCGCGGCGTACTCGACGAATGCACCGTCAGCTTCCCATGGCTGGAAAACGACGTCCTGATGCTCGACAACATGCTCACCGCCCACTCCCGCGCACCCTTCACCGGCAAACGCAAAGTGGTGGTCGCCATGGCACAGGGGCATTCGGATAAGTAAACGCCGTTAGATCATCGTGCTGACGGAGCGTAGGCGCGATAGTCACGTTTGAGCGAGTGGAACGATAAGTGTCCGGCTATTGATTATCGTGCCTGCGCTCCGCGTAGGCACGCAGTTCTGGACGCTCTGCGTCCTCTCTTGAGTGCGCAGTGCAATGCAGAGCCTTACCCCCGAGAAACCTTTCTAAATATTTCCTCGCCAATTCGTTCTTGTTGATACGACCCCGCCCGACGGTCAGCCCCACTCAGCAAGGATCGACCCATGAACCCCGAACACGCCCAGAAACTCGCTCGCCGTTTTGTCGAGTTACCCCTTGAAAAACGCCGCCTGTTCCTCGATGGCATGCGCAAGGAGAACATGGATTTCTCGCTGTTCCCGATTCCTTCCTGTGCCGGGCTGGCCGAGCGTGACGGTCTGTCCTATGCCCAGCAACGCATGTGGTTTCTCTGGCAACTGGACCCGCACAGCGCGGCCTACAACCTGCCGATGTCGGTGTGCCTGAACGGTCCGCTGGAACTGCCTTTGCTGGAGCGGGCATTCGGTGCGCTGGTCGAACGACATGAAAGCCTGCGCACCACCTTCGGCCAGGAGGGCGACCGGGCGTTTCAGCGTGTCGCGCCGCCAGCGCCAGTGAGCATCCGCCTGACCGACCTGAGCGCCTTGCCGCCCGAGCAGCGCTGGGCCAGTGCGCGTCAGGCCATGGCCGAACAGGCCGCGCAAACCTTCGATCTGCAGCGCGGGCCGCTGTTCACCGTGCAGGTGCTGCGTCTGGCCGAACAGGAGCACCTGCTGCTGCTCAACCTGCACCACATGATCACCGATGGCTGGTCGATGAACGTGCTGATCGACGAATGGCTGCGCGGCTACGACGCGCTGCTGGCCGGCAAACCGCTGCCTTTTCAGCCGCTGCTTGTGCAGTACCGCGATTACGCAGTCTGGCAACGCAGCTGGCTAGAAGCCGGTGAGCAGGCGCGTCAGCTGGACTACTGGCGCAGCCACCTGGGCGAAGAGCATCCGCTGCTGGAGCTGCCCACCGACCGTCCGTATCCGGCCTTGCCCAGTCACGACGGCGCTCGCCTGGAGCTGGCACTGGAGCCCGAGCTGCTGCGCAACCTGAAAAGCCTCGCGCAACGCCAGGGCGTGACCCTGTTCGTGGTGCTGCTGGCGACCTTCAAAAGCCTGCTGCATCGCTACAGCGGGCAGACCGACATTCGTGTCGGCGGCCTGATCGCCAACCGCACCCGCAGCGAAACCGAAGGGCTGATCGGCTGCTTCATCAATACTCAGGTACTGCGCAGTGAAGTGACGGCGCAGACCCGCTTCGTCGACCTGTTGAATATCGTCCGCGATGCCTCGACCGGTGCCCAAGCGCATCAGGAGTTGCCATTCGACGCCATCATCGACGCCCTGCAGCCGGAGCGCAGTCAGAGCCATAACCCTTTATTTCAGGTGATGTTCAATCACCAGCCGGTGGTTGCCGACCTGCTCGACAAACAGTTGAGCGGCGGCCTGCGCGTGGCCAATCTGCCCGCCGAACAACAGGCACTGGCGCAGCGCTCGCACGCTGCCGCCAGCGACCTGATGCTGGCCACCAGCGGTGAAGGCGAACAACTGCATGCCGCCTTCACCTACGCCACCGACATTTTTGACGAGTCGACCATCGCTCGCCTGGCCGGGCACTGGCGCAACCTGTTGGCCTCTGTCTGTGCCGACCCGCTGCAGACCATCGCCGAGCTGTCGATGCTCTCGGCCGACGAACGTAAGCAACTGTTGGCAGTGGACAGTGCTGCCAACGCCGACAGCAACACCGCCGCACACCGTCTGTTCGAAGCGCAGGTACAACGCACGCCCGATGCAGCGGCGCTGATCCTTGCCAGCGAAGGTCAGTCTCCAGGCCTGAGCTACACCGAGCTGAACCAGCGCAGTAACCGTCTGGCCTGGCAGCTGCGCGAGCAGGGTGTCGGCGCGGACGTGCTGGTCGGCGTGGCGCTGGATCGTTCGCTGGACATGCCCGTGGCGCTGCTCGCCGTGCTCAAGGCTGGCGGTGCCTATGTGCCGCTGGACCTGAATGCGCCGCGCGAACGCTTGCGTCATGTATTGGAGGACAGTGGCGTGAAACTGCTGCTGACCCACAGCGATCAGCTGACCGGGCTGCCTGAATTGGCTGACATGCAATGCCTGTGCATCGATCGGATGAACAGCGAAACCGCCAGCGTGCACAACCTCGACGGCCCGATCGATCCGGCCAGCCTGGCCTACGTGATTTACACCTCAGGGTCGACCGGGCGGCCCAAAGGCGTGGCGATCAGTCATGCGGCGCTGGCCGAGTTCGTCGCCCTGGGGGCCAACTACAGTGAGCTGCGCGAAGGCGACCGGGTCCTGCAGTTCGCCACCCACAGCTTCGATGGCTTCGTCGAGCAGTTCTACCCACCGTTGTGTCGCGGTGCGGCCGTCGTGCTGCGTGACGAGCGCCTGTGGGACAGCGCCACCTTCCATCAGGCCATCGTCGAGCACGGCGTAACCCTCGCCGACTTGCCCGCGGCCTATTGGCTGACGCTGGTTCAGGACTTCGCCGCCAGCCCGCCCGCGCATTACGGCGCGCTACGGCAGGTGCATGTTGGCGGCGAAGCCATGGCCGTCGAGGGGCTGCGCCTGTGGCAAAAGGCCGGGCTCGGGCATGTACGCCTGCTCAATACCTATGGCCCGACCGAAGCCACCGTGGTGTCGAGCATCCATGATTGCAGCACGCTGACCCCGCAGCAGGTGTCCTGGCGCGGCGTGCCGATTGGCCGGGCGCTGGCAGGACGACGCCTGTACGTTCTCGACGATCAAATGAACCTGCTGCCGCAAGGTGCGGTGGGCGAGCTGTACATCGGCGGTCCTGGTCTGGCGCGGGGGTATCACGCTCAGCCCGGTCTGAGCGCCGAACGTTTTGTCGCCGATCCATTTGTCAGCGGTGAGCGCCTGTATCGCAGCGGCGACCGCGCCCGACTGCGTGCCGATGGTGCTGTCGAGTACATCGGCCGGGTCGATCATCAAGTGAAGATTCGCGGTTTCCGCCTCGAGCTGGGCGAAATCGAATCGCGCCTGCAGCAATGCACGGGCGTGCGCGAGGCCGTGGTGCTGGCCGTCGAACTGGCGGGCAGCACGCAGTTGGTCGCCTACGTGGTGCCGGACGTTGCCGCGTCTACAGAGGCCGAACAGTTGGCCCTGCGCCAAAGCATCCGCAGCCAGTTGCAAGCCTTCCTGCCGGATTACATGGTGCCGACGCACATGCTGCTGTTGCCCGAGCTGCCCCTGACGCCCAGCGGCAAGCTGGACCGCAAGGCATTGCCAGCCCCCGACGCAAGCCAGTTGCAGGCGCGTTATCGGGCGCCGCACAGCGAGGTGGAAATCTGCCTGGCGGCCATCTGGGCGGACGTCCTGCATGCGCCCCAGGTGGGCCTCGACGATCACTTTTTCGAACTGGGCGGGCATTCGTTGCTCGCCGCGCAAGTCATCGCCCGGATCAAGACGCAGTTGGGCATCAGCCTGCCGCTGCGCACTCTGTTTGAAAAACCGCTGCTCAGTGAGCTCGCCGTCGAAGTGGCAGCGCTGACCGACAACAGCACGGACAACGACTGGAGCGACATGGACCAGTTCATGGACTCACTGGAGGAATTCGGCGCATGACCGGGACCACTGCTGCACGCATCGCGAAACGTTTTGTCGGCCTGTCGCTGGAGCAACGCCAACAGTTCCTCGCCCGGTTGCGCCAGGAAGGCAAGGATTTCAGCCTGTTGCCGGTGCCGGTCAGCCGGCATGATGTCAGCGCCATTCCGCTGTCCTTCGCTCAGCAACGCCTGCTGTTCCTCTGGCAGCTCGATCCGTCGAGCGACGCGTACAAGATGACCACCGGCCTGCGTCTGCGCGGCACGTTGAACGAGTCGGCGTTGCGCCGTGCATTCGATCACCTGATTGAGCGCCATGAGGTGCTGCGCACGGTGTTTCAGACTGATGGCGATCAGGCACAGCAACTGCTGCTGCACGACCAGACAGTCGCATTGGAAAGCATTGATTTGGCCGGTCTGGCCGATGTCGAACTGCGCGATGCCGAGCTGGCGCTGCAAGTGGCCACAGTCACGGGCCAAGCGTTTGATCTGCGTACGGGGCCGCTGCTGCGCGCGCACCTGTTTCGCCTCGCGGACGACGAGCATGTGCTGATCGTCAGCATGCACCACATCGTCTCCGACGGCTGGTCGATGGATGTGATGATTCAGGAGTTCGTGCACTGCTATCAGGCGTACTGCGAGGGCCGCGAACCCGCGCTGCCGGAACTGCCGCTGCAATACGCCGACTATGCGATCTGGCAGCGCAGCTGGCTGGAGGCGGGCGAGGGCGCACGTCAGCTGGACTACTGGCGTCACCAGTTGGGCGAAGAGCAACCGTTGCTGGACGCCGCACCGGATTTCCCGCGTCCGGCCACGCAAAGCCATCAGGGCGAGCACCTGCGTTTCGATTTCGGTGTAGACCTGTCGCGGCGGCTCAACGCCTTTGCGCGCACGCAGGGCATGACCCTGTTCATGCTGGTGCTGGCCGGCTTTTCGCTGTTTCTGTCGCGCAAGGCCGGGCAGCGTGATATCCGCATCGGCGTGCCGAATGCCAACCGCGGTCGCGCTGAAACCGAAGGCTTGATCGGCTTCTTCATAAATACTCAGGTTTTGCGCTGCCAGGTGGACGAACGCCTGAGCTACCTTGACCTGCTCGCGCAGATTCGCGACACCTCGTTCGGTGCGCAGGCGCATCAGGACGTGCCCTTCGAACAACTGGTCGATCAACTGGCGCCCGAGCGTAGCCTGGGCCACAACCCTCTGTTCCAGGCCAAGTTCAACCAGAACGTGGTCCTCAAGCAGAAAACCGCGCTCAGGCTGGCCGGGCTGGAGGTCAGCGAATATGCCTTCGACAAACAGGGCGCACATTTCGACCTGGCGCTGGACATCACGGATGATGGCACACTGATCCACGGCGACATGGCCTACGCCAGCGACCTGTATCGACGCACCACCGTCGAAGGTTTCATCCCGGAACTGCTCGCGCTGTTCGAAACCCTGCTCGACGCGCCGCAGGCACCGCTGTTCAGCCTGGGAGCACTCGCGGTCGAGCCGAGGCGCGACGCTCGCGCACCCGCGCCGCACATGCTGCAACTGTGGGACCGACAGGTCGAACGGCAACCTAATGCCCAGGCAGCCCGCTGCCTGCAGCGCACGCTGACCACGCTGCAACTGGAGCAGGCCGCCAATCAGTTGGCCCATCACCTGATCCGCATGGACATCAGCGAGGGCCAGCCGGTCGCGGTATTGATGGAGCGTTCGCTGGACTGGCTGACCGCCGTGCTGGCAATTTTCAAGGCCGGCGGCGTGTACATGCCGCTGGACGTCAAAGCCCCCGATGCGCGACTGCAACAGATGCTGGTCAATGCGCAGGCAAGAGTATTGCTGTGTGCCGAGGGTGATGTGCGGCACACGTCGCTGGGTGTTGCCGGTTGTCAGGGCCTGACCTGGACGCCTGCGCTGTGGCAGGACCTGCCTGTCAGCCGCCCTGACACCCGGCCTTCAGCCGATTCGGCGGCCTACGTGATTCATACCTCCGGCTCGACCGGCCAGGCAAAAGGTGTGCTGGTCAGCCAGAGCGCACTGGCCAGTTACCTGCGTGGCTTGTCGGAGCAATTGCAACTGGCACCCGAGGCGAGCATGGCGCTGGTCTCGACCATCGCCGCCGACCTCGGCCATACCGTGCTGTTCGGCGCGCTGTGTTCGGGACGCACGCTGCACGTGCTGACAGAGGCGCTGGGTTTTGACCCGGATGCCTTCGCGGCCTACATGGCCGAGCATCAGGTGGGCGTGCTGAAAATCGTCCCCGGTCATCTGGCCGCGCTGTTGCAGGCCGGTCAGCCAGCCGATGTACTGCCGCAGCATGCACTGATTGTCGGCGGCGAAGCCTGCTCGCCAGCGCTTGTGGAGCAGGTGCGTCAGCTCAAGCCGGGTTGCCGGGTGATCAACCACTACGGGCCGAGCGAAACCACTGTTGGTGTGCTGACTTATGAGGTGCTGATGTCGCCCTGTGGGAGCGAGCCGGGCGATGCTTCGCTTGCTCGCGAAGAGGCCGACACAGGCTTGCGAAACAGGCCGGCTGGGCCATCGCTTTCGCGAGCAAGCTCGCTCCCACAGGATGTGTATCTCCCACAGGATGTATGTGTATCCACTGGGGTGAACTCTGGCGACCCTCTGCGCAGCGTGCCAGTCGGCAGATCGTTGCCGGGGGCCAGCGCCTACGTGCTGGACGACGTGCTGAACCCTGTGGGTACTCAGGTCGCCGGTGAGCTGTACATCGGCGGCGACAGCGTGGCGCTGGCCTATATCGGCCAGCCTGCGCTGACCGCCGAGCGCTTCGTGCCGGACCCGTTCGCGCAGGACGGCACGCGCGTCTACCGCAGCGGCGACCGCATGCGCCGCAATCATCAGGGCCTGCTGGAATTCATCGGCCGGGCCGACGATCAGGTCAAAGTGCGCGGCTATCGCGTCGAGCCGGCAGAGGTCGCGCGGGTGTTGCTGGGCCTGGCTTCGGTGGCGCAGGTCAGCGTACTGGCGTTGCCCGTCGATGACGATCAGACCCGCCTGCAACTGGTGGCCTATTGCGTCGCGGCAAGCGGGGCGAATCTGAATGTCGACAGCCTGCGCGAGCAACTGGCTGCGCGCTTGCCGGACTACATGGTGCCCGCGCAGATCATGCTGCTGGACAGTCTGCCACTGACCGTCAACGGCAAGCTCGACAAGCGCGCCTTGCCCAAGCCTGGCGTGGTCAAACAGCGTTACACCGCACCAGTCGGCGAGATCGAGGAAAAGCTCGCTGCCGTGTGGGCGGATGTCCTCAAGCTGGAGCAAGTGGGCAGCACTGACAACTTCTTCGAACTGGGCGGCGATTCGATTCTCAGCCTGCAGATCATTGCCCGCGCCAAGCGCCAGGGCATCAAGCTCAGCCCCAAGCAATTGTTCGAAAAACAGACCATCGGCCAACTGGCCTCGGTGGCGAAACTGATTCAGAAAAAGCCCGTCGCTGTGGCAGAGCAGATCAGCGGTTCGTTGCCGTTGCTGCCGATTCAGGCACGTTTCTTCGAACTGGACATCCCCGAGCGCCAGCACTGGAATCAGGCGCTGATGCTCAAGCCGTTGCAAACGCTGGAGGCCGCTCATCTTCAGTCGGCATTGACTGCGCTGATCGAGCAGCACGACGCACTGCGCTTGGGTTTCAGCCAGCAGAACGGCCAATGGCAGGCCACCTTCGGCGCGCCGAATACTCGCGAGCTGCTCTGGACCCATGAGCTGGACAGCATCGAGCGCTTGCCTGAGCTGGCCGATGAGGCGCAACGCAGCCTGGATCTGAAAAACGGACCGCTATTGCGTGCCGTGCTGATCCACCTGCCGCACGGCGAACAGCGCCTGCTGCTGGTGATTCATCATCTGCTGGTGGACGGCGTGTCATGGCGGGTGTTGCTGGAAGACCTGCAACAGGCGTACTTCGCCCTGGCGCAAGGCCAGCCGATAGCACTCGCGGCAAAAACCACGTCGCTCCAGCGTTGGGCCGAGCAATTGCAACAGTATGCGGCCGGTGAGACGCTGAAGGCCGAGCGCGATTACTGGCTGCAGGCCTTGCAGGGCGAAGACCAGCCGCTGCCTCGTGACAAGCCCGAAGGCACGATGCGCAATCGCGACGTGGCCCATGCGTCGTCATGGCTGAGCAGGAACCTGACCCACAAGCTGCTGAAAGTCGCGCCCGCCGCGTACCGCACGCAAGTCAACGACCTGCTACTGACGGCGCTGGCCCAGGTCCTCTGCGAATGGAGCCAGCAGCCCTCGGTGCTGATCCAGCTGGAAGGGCATGGCCGCGAAGACCTGTTCGACGACACTGATCTGAGCCGCACCGTTGGCTGGTTCAGCAGCCTGTTTCCGGTGCGTCTCACGCTGCAGACCGCGCCGGGTGCAAGCCTGTGCGGCATCAAGGAGCAATTGCGTGCGGTGCCCGACAAGGGCATTGGTTACGGTGTGTTGCGCTATATGGGCGAGGGGCCTTTCGCGCAGCAATTGGCCGCCTTGCCGCAGGCGCGGGTCACGTTCAATTATCTGGGCCAGTTCGACGGCAGCTTCAACGAACACCAAGGCGCGCTGTTCGTACCGAGTGCCGACAGTGCAGGCACTGCGCTGTGCGAAGACGGGCCGCTGGGCAACTGGCTGAGCCTTAACGGTCAGGTGTTCGACGGCCAGTTGCAACTGGACTGGAGCTTCAGCCGCGAGGTGTATCACGCCTCGACCATCGACACCCTGGCGCGTCGCTACGAGCAGGCGCTGACCACCCTGATCGAACATTGCACGGCGGGGCATCAAGGCGTTACGCCGTCGGACTTCCCGCTGGCGCGCCTCACCCAGGCGCAGCTTGACGGTCTGCCGATTGCGGCGGGCCAGATCGAGGATATCTACCCGCTGTCACCGATGCAGCAGGGCATGCTGTTTCACTCGTTATTCGATGAACGCGCGGGCAACTACATCAACCAGTTGCAGGTGAACATTCGCGGGCTGGATGTGCCGCGTTTCCGCAACGCCTGGCAGGCCGCGGTGGACCATCACGACGTGCTGCGCAGCTGTTTTGTCAGTCAGCGCGAGCAGTCGCTGCAAGTGGTGCAGCGTCAGGTCGAGGTGCCCTTTGTCGAGCTGGATGCGCGTGGTCAGCCAGAAAACTGGCTCGACGATTGGGCGCAGGCCGACCGTCAGCAAGGCTTCGATCTGGCGCAAGGGCCATTGTTGCGCCTGGCCGTGTTGCGTATCGCCGACGACGCGTGGCATTTGGTTTACACCAGCCACCACATCCTTATGGATGGCTGGAGCAGCTCGCGCCTGCTCGGTGAAGTGCTGCAACGCTACAGCGGGCAGATGCCAGCGAAACAGGCAGGCCGCTATCGTGATTACATTCAGTGGCTACAGCGTCAGGATGCCGCGCTCAGCGAGCGTTTCTGGACTGCGGAACTGGCGGAGCTGGACGAGCCGACCCGCTTGCTGCAAGCGTTCAAGTCTTCGGCCGAGGGGCAGGGCTACGGCGACTACATCCAGCTGATCGACAGCGACGGCACGCGACGTTTGAGCGAGTTTGCCCGCGAGCAACGCGTCACCCTCAATACGCTGCTGCAATCGGCCTGGCTGTTGCTGCTGCAACGCTATACCGGCCAGTCCGGCGTGACCTTTGGCGCGACGGTGGCCGGGCGTCCGGCCGAGTTGCCGGGTGTCGAAGAACAGCTGGGGCTGTTCATCAATACCCTGCCGGTCATCGCCAGCCCGCGTGCCGAGCAGACGGTGGCCGACTGGGTGCAGCAGGTGCAGGCGAAAAACCTTGCTCTGCGCGAGCATGAGCACACGCCGCTGTATGACATCCAGCGCTGGGCGCGCAACAGTGGCGAGGCGTTGTTCGACAACATTCTGGTGTTCGAAAACTACCCGGTGTCCGAAGCCCTGCAGCGCGCGCCGGACGGTCTGGTCTTCAGCGACCTGCGCAATCAGGAGCAGGCCCATTACCCGCTGACCCTGGTGGTCGAGGCCAATGAGGTACTGTCGGTACGTTTCAGTTACGACCGCCAGCACTTCAGCGCCGAAGGCATTCTGCAACTGGCGGCGCATTTCGATCACCTGCTGCAGAGCCTCTGCGCATCGGCAACCACGCCACTCGGCGAACTGGCATTGCCGACCGCCTGGACGCAAAGCGTGCAGCGCTACCCGAGCGAGCACTGCGCCCACCAACGCATCGAAGCCGAAGCCGAGCGTAACCCGCAGGCCATCGCCCTGAGTTTTGGCGATCAGCAACTGAGTTACCGGCAGCTCAACCAGCGCGCCAACCAGCTGGCGCACAAACTGCGCGAGCAGGGCGTCGGCCCGGATGTGCGCGTCGGGCTGGCCGCCGAGCGCGGTCTGGACATGATTGTCGGCCTGCTGGCCATCCTCAAGGCCGGTGGTGCTTACGTGCCGCTGGACCCGGATTACCCGCAGGATCGCCTGAGCTTTCTGATGCACGACAGTGGTATCGAACTGTTGCTGACCCAAGCGCCGCTGCTTGGCAAACTGCCGATCCCCGAACAGGTGCAGACGCTCGATCTGGCTGACAAACTGGACGGTTACAGCACGGAAAACCCGATCAATCAGACCGCGCCGGACAACCTGGCCTACGTGATCTACACCTCGGGTTCGACCGGTAAACCGAAAGGTACCTTGCTCGCCCATCACAACCTGATGCGCCTGTTCGCCGCGACGGATGACTGGTTCACATTCAGCGAAAAGGACGTGTGGACGCTGTTCCATTCCTTTGCCTTCGACTTCTCGGTCTGGGAGATCTTTGGCGCACTGCTGCATGGCGGCCGACTGGTGATCGTGCCCCGCGAAGTGACCCGCTCGCCGGAAGAATTCCATGCGTTGCTGATCGAACAACAGGTCACGGTGCTCAACCAGACGCCGTCGGCGTTCAAGCAACTGATGCGCGTGGCCTGTGATTCATCGTTACCGCTGTCGCTGCAGAAAGTTATCTTCGGCGGCGAGGCGCTGGACGTCGTTAGCCTGAAGCCGTGGTTCGAGCGCTTTGGCGATCAATCATCGCAACTGATCAACATGTACGGCATCACCGAAACCACCGTGCATGTGAGCTATCGACCGATCACGCTGGCCGACACGCAGAACCCGGCCAGCCCGATTGGCGAGGCGATTCCCGACCTGTCGTGGTACGTACTGGATGCTGATTTCAACCCGGTCGCTCAGGGCTGCAGCGGCGAGTTGCACATCGGCCATGCCGGTCTGGCGCGGGGCTATCACAATCGTGCGGCGCTGACCGCCGAACGCTTTGTGCCGGACCCGTTCTCCAACGACGGTGGCCGCCTTTATCGCACCGGCGACCTGGCGCGTTATCGGGCCACGGGCGTGATCGACTACGTCGGGCGCATCGACCATCAAGTGAAAATTCGCGGCTTCCGCATCGAACTCGGTGAAATCGAAGCGCGGTTGCAAGCGCACCCGGCCATACGCGAAGTGAGCGTGCTGGCGCTGGACGGGCAGTTGGCGGCGTATCTGGTGCCTAACGAGCCTGATCAGGATCAGCAGAGCCTTCGTGAAACGCTGAAAAATGAACTGAGGGCGCACTTGCCCGATTATATGGTGCCCACCCATTTCATCGTCCTCGACAGCATGCCGCTGACTGCCAACGGCAAGCTGGATCGCAAGGCGCTGCCTGCGCCGGATGCCAGTCAGTTGCAGGCCAGCTACAGCGCTCCGCAAGGCGAGCTGGAGCAGCAACTGGCAGCGATCTGGGCCGATGTGTTGAAGGTCGAGCGGGTCGGGCGCAACGACAACTTTTTCGAGCTCGGCGGCCATTCGCTGCTGGCGGTGCAGATGCTCGTGCGGGTGCGCGAACAGTTGCAGCACGAGGTCGGCCTCAAGGATGTCTTCGAGCAACCACTGCTGGCGGACTTCTGCGCCACGCTGCAGGAAAAAAATGGCGAAAGTGACCACGCGCAGGACGAATTGACTAAATCACTGGAGGCACTCAAACGTTTATCAGCGGAGGAAATTGATAATTTGATTGCTTAGCAGGAGAGACCCCAGTGCAACAGTTGCTTGACTCCGTTAAATCGCTGTCCGCCCGTGAACGCAAGGCGCTGGCGGTCCTGCTCAAGCGTCAAGGGGTGAATCTCTACGGGGTCACGCCGATTGCCGTGAGGGAGACGCAGGCACCGTCCGCGCTCTCCTACGCGCAGCAGCGGCAATGGATCATCTGGCAACTGGAGCCGCACAGCGCGGCCTACAACATTCCGCTGGCGCTGCGCCTGCACGGTGCGCTGAATGTCGAGGCATTGCGACGCAGCGTGGAGCAACTGATCGAACGTCACGAAACCCTGCGCACGACCTTCGAACAGCAGGGCGATGAAGCGCTGCAGGTGGTGCATCCGGCGTCGCCGTTTGCGCTCGGTGTCGAGCAGCTGGCGGCTGGCGAGTCCGTTGAAGCGTGGGTGGATCAGCACGTGCAGCAGCCTTTCGATCTGCTGCAAGGGCCACTGCTGCGGGTCAACGTGCTCAAGCTGAGCGGGCAGGAGCATGTACTGGTGTTGACCCAGCACCACATCGTCTCCGATGGCTGGTCGATGCCGATCATGGTCGAGGAGTTGATGCAGTTCTATCAGGCCGCCAGCCTCGGTCGCGAGATCACACTGGCACCGTTGCCGACCCAGTATGCCGACTACGCCCTTTGGCAGCGCAACTGGCTAGAAATGGGTGAACAGGAACGCCAGCTGGCGTACTGGAAGCAGCAACTGGGCGAGCAACAGCCGATTCTGGAACTGCCCACTGATCGGCCGCGTCCTGCGCTGCGCAGTTACCAAGGTGCGCGACTTGACGTCGAGCTGGACGCCGCACTGCTCGACGGCCTCAAGGTGCTGGCGCGTCAACAGGGCATCACGCTGTTCATGCTGTTGCTGGCCTCGTTGCAGACCCTGCTGCACCGCTACAGCGGTCAGGCCGATATACGCGTCGGCGTGCCGGTCGCCAACCGTACCCGCAGCGAAACCCAGGGGCTGATCGGCTTCTTCGTCAATACTCAGGTGCTCAAGGCCGAATTCACCACGCAGACCACCGTGGCCGAGCTGTTGCAGCAGGTCAAACACACTGCCGTGCAGGCGCAGGCCCATCAGGACCTGCCGTTCGAACAACTGGTCGAAGCCTTGCAGCCGCAGCGCGACCTGAGCCGCAGCCCGCTGTTTCAAGTGGCCTACAACCACCAGAGCGAAGGCCACAACCAGAGCCGTGAGCTGGCAGGGCTGCGTCTGGAATATCAGGTGTTCGACAAGCACACCGCGCAGTTCGACCTGACCCTCGACACCTGCGAACGCCCGGACGGCCTGACAGCCGCACTGACCTACGCCACCGACCTGTTCGACGCATCGATCATCGAGCGCATGGCCAGCCATTGGCGCAACCTGCTCTACGGCATGTGCCGCGACGTCAATCAGCGTATCGCTGACCTGCCATTGCTGAGTGCCGAGGAACGCCAGAATACTCTGCGTGACTGGAACCGCGATCTTGCGGTTTACCCAAGCGCTTATTGTGCCCATCAACGCATCGAAACCCAGGCCGAGCGCACGCCGCTGGCCATCGCTCTGAGCTTTGGTGTCGAGCAACTGAGCTATCAACAGCTCAACCGCCGCGCCAATCAGCTTGCCCATAAACTGCGCGAACAGGGGATTGGCCCGGAGGTGCGCGTCGGGCTGGCTGCCGAGCGCGGTCTGGAGATGATTGTCGGCCTGCTGGCCATCCTCAAGGCCGGGGGTGCTTACGTGCCGCTGGACCCGGATTACCCGCAGGATCGCCTGAGCTTTCTGATGCACGACAGCGGTATCCAGCTGCTGCTGACCCAGACGTCGCTGCTCGACAAACTGCCAATCCCTGCACAGGTGCAGACGCTCGATCTGGCTGACGCTCTGGACGGTTACAGCACGGAAAACCCGCTCAATCAGACCACACCGGACAACCTGGCCTACGTGATCTACACCTCGGGCTCGACCGGCAAACCCAAAGGCACCTTGCTTGCCCATCACAACCTGATGCGCCTGTTCGCCGCGACGGATGAGTGGTTCACATTCAGCGAAAAGGATGTGTGGACGCTGTTCCATTCCTTCGCCTTCGACTTTTCGGTGTGGGAGATTTTCGGCGCGCTGCTGCATGGCGGCCGACTGGTCATCGTGCCCCGTGAAGTGACCCGTTCGCCGGAAGAGTTTCATGCGCTGCTGGTCGAGCAGCAGGTTACGGTGCTCAACCAGACGCCGTCGGCGTTCAAGCAACTGATGCGCGTGGCCTGTGATTCATCGTTACCGCTGTCGCTGCAGACAGTCATCTTCGGCGGCGAAGCACTGGACGTCGCCAGCCTGAAGCCGTGGTTCGAGCGCTTCGGCGATCAGACACCGCAACTGATCAACATGTACGGCATCACCGAAACCACCGTGCATGTGAGCTATCGACCGATCAAGCTGGCTGACACGCAGAACCCCGCCAGTCCGATTGGCGAGGCGATTCCCGACCTGTCGTGGTACGTGCTGGACGCCGATTTCAATCCGGTCGCCCAAGGTTGCAGCGGCGAGCTGCACATCGGCCATGCCGGTCTGGCGCGGGGCTACCATAACCGCGCCGCGCTGACGGCCGAACGCTTTGTGCCCGATCCGTTTTCCAGCGATGGCGGCCGCCTGTACCGCACCGGCGACCTGGCGCGTTATCGCGCTGCCGGAATCATCGAATACGCCGGGCGTATCGACCACCAAGTGAAGATTCGTGGCTTCCGTATCGAACTGGGTGAAATCGAAGCGCGGCTGCAAGCGCACCCGGCGGTGCGTGAAGTGCACGTGCTGGCGCTGGACGGGCAGTTGGCGGCGTACCTGGTGCCTGCTGAGCCTGATCAGGACCAGCCAACCCTGCGTGAAATGCTTAAAAACCAACTCAGGGCGCACCTGCCGGATTACATGGTGCCCACCCATTTCATCGTCCTCGACAGCATGCCGCTGACTGCCAACGGCAAGCTGGATCGCAAGGCGCTGCCTGCGCCGGATGCCAGTCAGTTGCAGGCCACCTACAGCGCTCCGCAAGGCAAGCTGGAGCAGCAACTGGCGGCGATCTGGGCCGATGTGTTGAAACTCGAGCGGGTCGGGCGCAGCGATAACTTTTTCGAGCTGGGCGGGCATTCGCTGCTGGCCACTCAGGTGATTTCGCGCATTCGTCAGCAGCTGGATGTCGAGCTGTCGTTACGCTACCTGTTCGAAGCGCGTGATCTGGCGGCCTTCGCGCTGGCAGCGGGCGCAGGGCAGGGCAACGACGCGCCGCGCTTCATCAAGGCCGACCGCACGCAGCCGTTGGGGCTGTCCTACGCGCAGCATCGTCAGTGGTTCCTCTGGCAGCTTGACCCGGAGAACACCGCGTACATTATTCCCGCAGCCCTGCGCCTGCGCGGTTCGCTGGACATCGCTGCGCTGGAGCACAGTTTCAGCGCGCTGATCGCCCGCCACGAGACCCTGCGCACGACCTTCCGCCAGCAGGGCGAGCATGCCGTACAGGTCATTCATGCGCCACGCGCCTTGACCCTGTCTGTCGAGTCGCTGCCCAGCGGCCAGAGCCTTGAAGCTTGCGTGCAGCAGGAAATGCAGCGCCCGTTCGATCTGGAGCAGGGGCCGCTGTTGCGGGTCCGCTTGCTGAACCTGAACACCGATGAGCATGTGCTGATTCTGACCCAGCATCACATCGTCTCCGATGGCTGGTCGATGCCGATCATGGTCGATGAACTGGTGCGCCTTTACGAGGGCTACAGTCAGGGCCGTGAGGTGAGCTTGACCGCGCTGGAGCTGCAATACGCCGACTACGCACTGTGGCAGCGGACCTGGATGGAGGCTGGCGAGCAGGCCCGGCAGCTGGATTACTGGAAGCAGCAATTGGGCGATCAGCAACCGATTCTGGAGCTGCCCGCCGATTATCCGCGGCCAGTGGTGCAAAGCCATGCCGGTGCGCGGCTGGCAGTCGAGCTTGAGCCTGCGCTGATCGATGGTTTGAAGCAGGTCTCGCGGCAACAGGGCGTGACTCTGTTCATGCTGTTGCTGGCGTCATTCCAGAGCATGCTGCACCGTCACAGCGGTCAGTCGGACATTCGTGTCGGCGTGCCGATTGCCAACCGCAACCGCGCTGAAACCGAAGGCCTGATCGGCTTCTTCGTCAACACACAGGTGCTGCGCGCCGAGTTTGACGTGCACACGACGTTCAACGAGTTGCTGCAGCAGGTCAAACACACCGCCCTGCAAGCCCAGGCGCATCAGGAGCTGCCATTCGAGCAACTGGTCGAAGCCCTGCAGCCACACCGCAGCCTCAGCCACAGCCCGCTGTTTCAGGTGATGTTCAATCACCAGAGCCAGGCCAGCGCCGACGTCCGCGCGTTGCCCGGTCTGCAGGTCGAAGCGTTGCTGCCGGACAGTTACCCGGCGCAGTTCGACCTGACCCTGAACACTGCTGAACATGACGGTGGCCTGAGCGCTGGCCTGACCTACGCGACAGCGTTGTTCGACCCGCGCACCATTGAGCGCATGGCCGGGCACTGGCTGGCCTTGTTGCAGGCCATCTGCGCCAATGCCGCACAGCGCATCGCCGAAGTGCCGATGCTCGACAGGGCTGAACGGCAGCAGATTCTCCACGACTGGAACGCCACAGCCGCAGACTTCCCCAGCGAAGACTGCCTGCACAGCCTGATCGAAGCTCAGGTACGCGCGACGCCGGACGCTCCGGCGCTGATTTTCGCCGCCGAGCAGATGAGCTACGCGCAACTCAACGCCCGCGCCAATCAGCTTGCGCATCGCCTGCGTGAGTCGGGCGTCGGCCCGGACGTATTGGTGGGTATCTGCGTCGAGCGCAGTCTGCAACTGGTCATCGGTCTGCTGGCGATCATTAAGGCGGGCGGCGCTTATGTACCGCTGGACCCGGATTATCCCGAGGATCGTCTGGCCTACATGATGCAGGACAGCGGTATCGGTCTGCTGCTGACTCAGACGGCGCTATTGGAACGTTTGCCGGTTTCGCATCAGGTGCAGAGCCTGTGTCTGGATCAGGACGGCGACTGGCTGGAGGATTACAGCACCGCCAACCCGGTCAACCTGAGCCATCCATTGAATCTGGCTTATGTGATTTACACCTCGGGTTCGACCGGTAAACCCAAGGGCGCGGGCAACAGCCATCGTGCGCTGGTCAACCGTCTGCACTGGATGCAGAAGGCCTACGCGCTGGATGGCAGCGATACGGTTCTGCAAAAGACGCCGTTCAGTTTCGACGTGTCGGTCTGGGAGTTCTTCTGGCCGCTGATGACCGGCGCACGTCTGGCCGTGGCGCTACCGGGCGATCACCGCGACCCCGAGCGGCTGGTGCAGACCATCCGTGAGCATCAGGTCACGACCCTGCATTTCGTGCCGTCGATGCTGCAGGCGTTCCTGACCCATCCTCAGGTGGAAAGCTGCAATACGCTGCGCCGAGTGGTGTGCAGCGGCGAAGCACTGCCTGCCGAACTGGCCGCTCAGGTGCTCAAGCGGCTGCCGCAGGCCGGTTTGTACAACCTGTACGGGCCGACCGAAGCGGCCATCGACGTGACCCATTGGACGTGCACCACAGACGACGTTCTCAGCGTGCCGATCGGCCGGCCGATCGATAACCTGAAAACCCACATCCTCGACGACGGCCTGTTGCCTGCCGCCCAAGGCGTGGTGGCGGAGTTGTACCTGGGCGGCGTCGGTCTGGCGCGGGGTTATCACAACCGAGCAGCCTTGACGGCTGAGCGCTTCGTGCCGGATCCGTTCGACGAGCAGGGCGGCGGCAGGCTGTACCGCACTGGCGATCTGGCGCGCTACCGCGACGCGGGCGTCATCGACTATGCCGGGCGTATCGACCATCAGGTGAAGATTCGCGGCTTGCGCATCGAACTGGGCGAAATCGAAGCCTGCCTGCTGGAGCACGACAGTGTTAATGAGGCGGTGGTGATCGACGTTGACGGCCCGTCCGGCAAACAGCTGGCGGCGTATCTGGTGGTCGAGCACCACGACGATCAGCTGCGTGATGCGCTCAAGGCCTTCCTCAAGGAGTCGCTGCCGGATTACATGGTGCCCACGCACTTCATCATCCTCGACAGGATGCCGCTGAGCGCCAACGGCAAGCTCGATCGCAAGGCACTGCCGAAACCGGACGCCAGCCAGTTGCAGCGCCAGTACGTCGCGCCGTCCACAGAGCAGGAACAGCAGATGGCGGTGATCTGGGCTGATGTGCTGAAAGTCGAGCGTGTCGGCCTGAGCGACGATTTCTTCGAGCTCGGTGGCCACTCGCTGCTGGCGACGCAGCTGATTTCCAGAATTCACACCGGCCTGGGAATCGACATTCCGCTGCGCCTGATCTTCGAGAAACCGCAATTGAACGAATTTATTCAGGCCTTCGCCGGCAGTGGCCTGTCGCTGACCGAGGACGGCTTGTCCGATATTGAAAAAATGATGAATGAAATGGCGGGTATCTGACATGGACAAGTCTGCAGCAGAGCGTATCGCCCAGCGTTTCGTCGGCTTGCCCGTCGAACAGCGCCGGCAGATCCTCGCCAAGATGCACGAGACCGGGCAGAGCTTCAAACTGCTGCCCATCGCCGTGACCCGACACGCCGCAGCGCGTATTCCGCTGTCCTACGCGCAGCAGCGCATGCTGTTCCTCTGGCAGATGGAGCCGGGCAACGCGGCCTACAACGTGCCCATGGCGGTGCGTCTGAATGGCGCATTGAACCGGCAGGCCCTGAGCGCGGCGCTGGACCTGCTGGTGCAGCGTCATGAAACCCTGCGTACCCGCTTCGTTTCAGAGGACGGCGCGTTCTATCAGGAGATTCTCGAGCAGGCCACGGTCGCCCTCGAGTTCGCGTCAGTGGCGCCCGCAGACATCGAGCAGCAGGTGCGCGCCGAGTTGCAAAAGCCTTTCGATCTGTTGAGCGGTACGCTGCTGCGGGTCAAGCTGTTTCAGTTGAGTGAAAGCGAACACGTACTGACCGTGTGCATGCATCACGTGGTGTCCGATGGCTGGTCCGGCGAAGTGCTGATTCGCGAGTTCGTGCAGTTGTATCAGGCGCAGGTATCGGGGCAGCCAGTGCCGTTGCCCGCCCTGGCGATTCAGTACGCCGACTACGCGATCTGGCAACGCGCCTGGCTGGAGGCCGGGGAGGGCGAGCGGCAGCTGCACTACTGGAAACAGCAACTGGGCAGCGAACAACCGTTGCTGAGCCTGCCACTGGATCATCCGCGTCCGCTGCAACCCAGCCATCGCGGTGCGAGTGTGCGCGTCGACCTGTCGCAGCAACTCTCCGCGCAACTGAAAAGCCTGGCGCGCAACAACGGCCAGACCCTGTTCATGGTGACACTGGCGGCGCTGTCGGTGGTGCTGTCGCGCTTCAGCGGACAGTCCGACCTCCGCATCGGTGCACCCAATGCCGGGCGCACACGCAGCGAGCTGGAAGGGCTGATCGGCTTTTTCATCAACACTCAGGTGCTGCGTGTGCAGGTGGACGAGCGGCAGAGCTTTGCCGAGCTGCTGGATCAGGTCAAGCAGGTGGTCACGGGCGCGCAGTCGCATCAGGAACTGCCGTTCGAGCATCTGGTGGATGCCTTGGCGCCGGAGCGCAATCCGGGTCACAACCCGCTGTTCCAGTTCAAGATCAATCAGCACGTGCTGGCGGCCGATGGCAACGGGCAGCGCGTGTCGGGCCTGACGGTCGATGAGTTCCCGATGGGCAGCAGCGATGCGCGTTTCGACCTGGCCTTCGACTTCACCGACACGCCCGACGGGATACGCGGTTATTTCACCTACGCCACCGATCTGTTCGAAGCACAGACCATCGAGCGTATCGCCGACGCGCTGCGCAGGGTGCTGCACGCACTGGTTTCGGACACCGACCGGCGTCTGGCCGATCTTCCACACGCGGTATCGTCGCTGGTCGCCGAGCAAACCCAGGACTTTGCCTGCACCGATTTTCTCAGCCTCTGGCAACAGGGCCTGCGTGCCGGGCGTGGCAAGACTGCGTTGCGTGTGGGCCAGCAGGTGTTGAGCTTTGACGAACTTGAGACACGCAGTAACCAATTCGCCCGCTACCTGCACGCCCAGGACATCAAGCCGGGCATGACCGTCGCGCTGTGCCTGGACCGCTCCGTGGAATGGGTGATCAGCCTGCTGGCGCTGCTGAAGCTGGGCGCGGTGTACCTGCCGCTGGACAGCGCGCAACCCGCCGAGCGCCTGCAGCAACTGGTCCGTGACAGCGGCACGGTGCTGCTGGTGCATGCGCCCGAAGACGACAAGGCCGCGCGGTTGGGCGTGTGCCCGGTGCTGGCGTTCGATGCTGCGCTTTGGGCCGCTGTCGACAACCAGTCGCTGGACGTTCGGGTGCTGCCCGGGCAAGCGGCGTACATCATCTACACCTCCGGCTCCACCGGGCAGCCCAAGGGCGTGGTGATCAGCCACGGCGCGCTGGCCAACTATGTGCAGGGCGTGCTTGAGCGCCTGGCGCTGAACGACGGGGCGAGCATGGCGATGGTGTCGACGGTCGCTGCCGACCTGGGGCACACGCTGTTGTTCGGTGCGCTGGCGTCCGGCCGGACGCTGCACCTGCTGTCTCACGAACAGGCGTTCGACCCGGACGGTTTTGCGCGTTACATGGCCGAGCATCAGGTTGACGTGCTGAAAATCGTGCCCAGCCATTTGCAGGGCCTGCTGCAGGCCGCCAACCCGGCGGACGTGCTGCCTGGGCAAGTGCTGATTCTGGGCGGCGAGGCCAGCGCCTGGGCGTTGATCGAGCAGGTGCGTGCGCTCAAACCGGGCTGCCGGGTCATCAACCACTACGGTCCGACCGAGACCACGGTCGGCATCCTGACTCACGAAGTGGCGGGGCCTATAGACGCCTGCCGCAGTGTGCCGGTCGGTCAGCCGCTGGCCAACGGCAAGGCGCGGGTGCTGGACGCTTACCTGAACCCGGTGGCCGAACGGGTGGCCGGTGAACTGTATCTGGGCGGTCGCGGGCTGGCGCAGGGTTATCTGGGCCGTGCGGCAATGACCGCCGAACGCTTTGTGCCGGACCCGGACGCCAACGGTCAGCGCCTGTACCGTGCAGGCGACCGTGCGCGGTGGGTGGATGGCGTGCTGGAATACCTGGGCCGTGCTGACGATCAGGTGAAAATCCGCGGTTATCGTGTCGAGCCGGGCGAGGTCGGCCAGCTTCTGCAAACCCTGGACAACGTCGCCGAGGCCGTGGTGCTGGCCCAGCCGCTGGACAGTGACGAGACGCGCTTGCAACTGGTGGCCTATTGCGTCGCGGCGGCCGGCACGAGCCTCAATGTCGACCAGTTGCGCGAGCAATTGGTGGCTCGCCTTCCGGAGTATCTGGTGCCCGCGCAGATCATGCTCCTGGAGCGTCTGCCGGTGACCGCCAATGGCAAGCTCGACAAGCGCGCCTTGCCAAGGCCTGGCGTAGTCAAACAGCGTTACACCGCACCAGTCGGCGAGATCGAGGAAAAGCTCGCCGCCGTGTGGGCGGATGTCCTCAAGCTGGAGCAGGTCGGCAGCACCGACAACTTCTTCGAACTGGGCGGCGATTCGATCCTCAGTCTGCAGATCATCGCCCGCGCCAAGCGTCAGGGCATCAAGCTCAGCCCCAAACAATTGTTCGAAAAGCAGACCATCGGCCAACTGGCCTCGGTGGCGAAACTGATTCAGAAAAAGCCCGCCGCCGTGGCAGAACACATCAGCGGTTCGTTGCCGTTGCTGCCGATTCAGGCGCGTTTCTTCGAGCTGGACATCCCCGAGCGTCAGCACTGGAATCAGGCGCTGATGCTCAAGCCGTTGCAAACGCTGGAGGCTGCTCATCTTCAGTCTGCATTGACTGCGCTGATCGAGCAGCACGACGCACTGCGTCTGGGTTTCACCCAGCAGGACGGCCAATGGCAGGCCACCTTCGGCGCGCTGAACACTCGCGAGCTGCTCTGGACTCATGAGCTGGACAGCATCGAGCGCTTGCCTGAGCTGGCCGATGAAGCGCAACGCAGCCTGGACCTGAAAAACGGCACGTTGCTGCGTGGCGTGCTGATCAACCTGCCACAAGGCGAACAGCGTCTGTTGCTGGTGATTCATCATCTGCTGGTGGACGGCGTGTCCTGGCGGGTGTTGCTGGAAGACCTGCAACAGGCGTACGTAGCTCTGGCATCAGGCCAGCCAGCGCTGTTGCCGGCGAAAACCAGCTCGCTGAAAAGCTGGGCTGAGCACTTGCAGGCCTACGCGCAAAGCCCGGCGCTGGAGCAGGAGTTGGGCTACTGGCAGGCGCAATTGCAGGACGTCAGCGATGCCTTGCCGTGTGATCATCCGCATGGCGGCCAGCAACAGAAGCACGCGCTGTCGGTGGTCACGCAACTCAATGGCGAGCTGACCCGACAACTGCTGCAGGACGCCCCGGCGGCGTACCGCACGCAGATCAATGACCTGCTGCTGACCGCGCTGGCGCGGGTGGTCAGCCGCTGGACCGCGCAACCGCATGCGTTGATTCGTCTCGAAGGCCACGGCCGCGAAGACCTGTTCGACGCACTGGACCTGAGCCGCACGGTGGGTTGGTTCAGCAATGTGTACCCGGTCAGGCTCACCCCGCAGGCCTCGCTGGCCGATTCGATCATGACCATCAAGGAGCAACTGCGCGCAGTACCCGACAAGGGCATCGGTTACGGCGCGTTGCGCTACCTGGGCCGCGAATCGGCGCGGCAGACCCTAAAAGCCCTGCCGCTAGGCAGCATCGTATTCAATTACCTGGGGCAGTTCGACGGCACCTTCGACGCACCAGAGGCACTGTTCACCCCTTCGGCCGACAGCAGCGGTGCCTCACAGAGTGCCGATGCGCCGCTGGCTGCGCCGATCAGCATCAACGGTCAGGTCTATGCCGGTGAGCTGCGCCTGAGCTGGACCTTCAGTGGCGCGGTGTTCGAGCGCGAGACCGTGCAGCGCCTGGCCGATGAGTACGCCGCCGAATTGCAACAATTGATTGCCCATTGCACCACCGAAGGCGTGGCTGGGGCGACTCCCTCGGACTTTCCGCTGGCGCGCCTCAGTCAGTCGCAGCTGAGCCGTTTGCCGATATCTGCCGGGCAGATCGAAGACCTCTACCCGTTGGCACCGATGCAGCAGGGCATGCTGTTCCACACCCTGTTCGAGCAGGAGGCGGGCAATTACATCAACCAGATGCGCATCGAGGTCAGCGGCCTGGACGTGCCGCGTTTCCGCGCCGCCTGGCAGGCCACGCTGGATGCCCATGAGGTGCTGCGCAGTGCCTTCATCAGCCATCTGCAACCAGCGCTGCAAGTGGTCTTGCGTGATGTGCGCATGCCTTTTGTCGAGCTGGATGCCCGGGGGCAGTCGTCCGGCTGGATCGACCAATGGGCCGATGCCGACCGCCAGCAAGGTTTCGATCTGGCCCAGGGGCCTTTGCTGCGCCTGGCCGTATTGCGCACCGGCGAGCAGAGCCATCAACTGATCTACACCAGCCATCACATCCTCATGGATGGCTGGAGCAGCTCACGTCTGCTGGGTGAAGTGCTGCAGCGTTATAGCGGCCAGACACTGCCGAGGCAGGTCAGCCGCTATCGCGACTACATCGAATGGTTGCAGCGCCAGGATGCTGGTCTCAGCGAGCGTTTCTGGACCGATCAGTTGGCCAGACTCGATGAGCCCACGCGGCTGGTGCAGGCCTTCAAGACGCCTGAGAATGGGCAGGGGCACGGTGATTACTTGCACTCGATCGACGCCGAGAACACCCGTCAACTGAGCGAGTTTGCCCGCGAGCAGCGCGTGACCCTCAACACGCTGGTGCAATCGGCCTGGCTGCTGGTACTGCAACGCTACACGGGGCAGTCCAGCGTCACCTTCGGCGCAACCGTGGCCGGGCGTCCGGCGGATCTGCCGGGTGTCGAGGAGCAACTCGGGCTGTTCATCAATACCCTGCCGGTGATCGCCAGCCCGCGTGCCGAGCAGCGCGTGGCGGATTGGGTGCAACAGGTGCAGGCGCAGAACATCGCCTTGCGAGAGCACGAACACACACCGCTGTACGAGATTCAGCGTTGGGCACGCAGCGCTGGCGAGGCGCTGTTCGACACCATTCTGGTGTTCGAAAACTACCCGGTGTCCGAAGCCCTGCAACAAGCTGCGCCGCCGGGGCTGGTGTTCGGTGGTCTGTACACGCAGGAGCAGACGCATTACCCACTGACGCTGGTGGTCAATCTCGGTGAAACCCTGTCGTTGCGCTTCAGTTACGCCCGTCAGGCGTTCAGCGAGCAACACATGGCGCAGTTGTCGGCGCATTTTCAGCAGGTCCTGCAGGCGCTGGCGCATGACTCACAGGCGGCGCTTGGCGAACTGGCGCTGTTGAACGACGACGAGCAGCAGCATGTTCTGCGCGAGTGGAACGCCACAGCCGTAGACTTCCCCAGCGAGCAGTGCCTGCACAATCTGATCGAAGCCCAGGTGCGTGTCACGCCGGACGCTCCGGCGCTGATTTTCGCCGCCGAACAATTGAGCTACGCACACCTCAACGCCCGCGCCAATCAGCTTGCGCATCGCCTGCGTGAGTCGGGCGTCGGCCCGGACGTGCTGGTGGGGATTTGCGTCGAGCGCAGCCTGGAACTGGTCATCGGTCTGCTGGCGATCATTAAAGCAGGTGGCGCTTATGTACCGCTGGACCCGGATTATCCCGAAGATCGGCTGGCTTACATGATGCAGGACAGCGGGATTGGCTTGCTGCTGACCCAGACTTCGTTGCAGGAACGCCTACCGGTTCCTGCGCAGGTACACAGTCTGTGTCTGGATCAGGACGGCGACTGGCTGGAGGGTTACAGCACCGCCAACCCGGTCAACCTCAGCCATCCATTGAATCTGGCTTACGTGATTTACACCTCGGGTTCGACCGGCAAACCCAAGGGCGCGGGCAATAGCCATCGTGCTTTGGTCAACCGCTTACACTGGATGCAGAAGGCTTACGCGCTGGATGGCAGCGATACGGTTCTGCAGAAGACTCCGTTCAGTTTCGACGTGTCGGTCTGGGAATTCTTCTGGCCGCTGATGACCGGCGCACGTCTGGCCATGGCGCTGCCGGGCGATCATCGCGACCCCGAGCGGCTGGTGCAGACCATTCGCGAGCATCAGGTCACGACGCTGCACTTCGTGCCGTCGATGCTGCAGGCGTTCATGGCTCATCCTCAGGTGGAAAGCTGCAACACGCTGCGCCGAGTGGTATGCAGCGGCGAAGCACTGCCTGCCGAGCTGGCCGCTCAGGTGCTCAAGCGTTTGCCGCAGGCCGGCCTGTACAACCTGTATGGCCCCACCGAAGCGGCCATCGACGTGACCCATTGGACGTGCACCACCGACGACGTGCTCAGCGTGCCGATCGGACGGCCGATCGACAACCTGAAAACCCACATCCTCGACGACGGCCTGCTGCCTGCTGCACAGGGCGTGGCGGCGGAGTTGTACCTGGGCGGCGTCGGTCTGGCGCGGGGTTATCACAACCGTGCAGCGCTGACGGCTGAGCGCTTCGTGCCGGATCCGTTCGACGAACAGGGCGGCGGCAGGCTGTACCGTACCGGCGATCTGGCGCGCTACCGCGACGCGGGCGTCATCGACTATGCCGGGCGTATCGACCATCAGGTGAAGATTCGCGGCTTGCGCATCGAGCTGGGCGAAATCGAAGCGCGTCTGCATGAGCATGCCGCTGTGCGCGAAGTCACGGTGATCGACATCGACGGGCCGTCCGGCAAGCAACTGGTGGCTTATCTGGTGCCGACCGCTACCGCTGAGGCGCCGGACGTTCTGCGCGAGCGTCTGCAGGCCCACCTCAAGGCTCAGGTGCCGGATTACATGGTGCCGGGCTACTTTGTCGTTATCGATTCGATGCCGCTGACCGCCAATGGCAAGCTGGATCGCAGAGCGCTGCCGAAACCGGACGTGGCCCGTTCACAGCAGGGTTATGTGGCGCCGCGCAGCGCATTCGAGCAACGCCTTGCTGCGTTGTGGGAGCAGGTGTTGCACGTCGAACGGGTCGGGCTCAACGACAACTTCTTCGCCCTGGGCGGGCACTCGCTGCTGGCGGTTTCACTGGCGGGCAGGATTCGCGAGACGTTCGATATCTCCATCAAGCTGCATGACTTGCTGTTGCTGCAGACCCTGGGCGAGCTGGCCGATTTCATGCGTGCCGATGAAGCCAGGGTCAAGTCGGCGGTCATCGCCATGAACGCCAATGGCTCGGCGCATGCGCCACTGTTCTGCCTGCCGCCGGGCGGTGGTGGCACCTATTCGTATTACCCGCTGGCGGGCAAGTTGAGCGACAGCCGACGGGTTTACGGGTTGGTCAACAAGGCCTACGTGGTGCCGGGCTGGTTCGATACGTCGTGGCAGGACATGGTCGATTACTACGTCGAACAGATCCGCATGACCCAGCCGCACGGGCCGTACAACCTGCTGGGCTGGTCGATGGGCGGCGCGCTGGCCGTCGAGGTCGCGCATGTGCTGGAGCGTGCTGGCGAGGTGGTGAGCTTTCTCGGGCTGGTCGACACCCAGCTACCGGCATCGGTCGGCATGCAATGGGTCAAAGAGGACCCGCACGTCACCACGCAGCAGCAGGGCGAAAACTACTACCGCAGCCTGATCAAGAGCCTGCAGGCCTTTGTGCCGGGCTTGCAGGAGCAAACCATTGTCGACCTGATCGAAACGGCCCGGCAGTCGGTGACCGGGGAGAGTGAAGTGATTGATCAGGTGATCGAGCAGATCGCATTGCAACACGCAATGAACGTCGACAGCCTGCGCAGCATGTTCCAGGACATCGCGGTGCAGGACGAAATCGAAACCGGTTACAAATTGCTGGAAGCCAACGCGAAACTCAGCCAGGCGTTTACCTTGAGGACCCTCAATGTACAGGTCGATTGCTGGTGGGCAGGGCAAAGCCGCAAACCGGGACAGATTGCCAAGGCTGAAGCGGTGCTGCTGGAACAGTGCTCGGTCAACGGACTGCGCAGCTCGACGACGATCGATCAACGACACGACAACCTGGTGATCGCGGAAGCGTTTCTGCAGGGGCTTGCCGAGCGCTTGGTGTGACGCAGAGCGTCACGAACGGCATTCCCACGCGCATGGGAACGATAGTCAAACGTCCGACTTTTTGGGGTCAGTTCACTCCAGCGTGGGCATGCCTTTCTGGACGCTCTTGAGTGCGCGGCGCGAGCGTCGCTTAAAAATCACCGCGCAGGGTCAGCACGTAGTTGCGCGGGTCGCCGTAATAGTTACCGCGGTCGATGTCACCGGTGGCCTTGTAGTATTTGCGATCCAGCAGGTTGTTGCCGTTGAGGGCCACCGACCAGTGTTCGTCGATTTTCCACGCGATCCGGGCATCCCAGATGGCCCGGCCAGCGTTATCGATGGGTTGGGTCGACTCGTGTTCCGAGTAGCCGCTCTGCGCCGAAACCCCGCCGCCGACCGTCAACCGACGCCAGGCGCCGGGCAGGGTGTAGCGGCTGGTCAGGCGCAGCATATGCCGGGGTGTTTCTGCTGAAATCGATTGCCCGTCGCTGCCGCGGGTGATGTTGAACGTGTAGCCGGCCAGGGTCTGCAATCCCGGTAACGGCTCGCCGCTGATTTCCATATCGATGCCCTTGCTGCGCCGAATATCACCGTTCAGGTAGCAGGTCCCATAGGCATCATTGCTCAGGCACTGACCCGCATTGGCATCATCTTCGACGGCCACGTCCTTCTGCTTCACATAGAACAGCGCCAGTGACACGTTCAGGCGTTTGTCGAACAGCTCGCCCTTGATTCCGGTTTCATGGCTGGCACCGATGGCCGGATCAAGCAGCGTACCTGAGGCGGTTCGATAGGCGCTTTGCGGCAGAAAAATATCCGTGTAACTGGCGTACCACGACCAGTCCCGGTTGAGGTCGTAGATGACCCCCGCAAACGGCGTGACCTGGTTGTCCTCCTGCGCGCGACGGTTTACGCCTGCGGACGTGGTCTGATAGTCATAGCTGCTGACCCGGCCACCCATCACCAGGCTCAAGGATTCTGTCAGGCTCAGGCGCAGGTTGCTGTAGACGCCATAGCGCTTGTCGCTGTAGTCCGTGCTGCTCCAGGCCGGGCGCGCAGGCTCGGCAATCGCGTCGTGGTCGGGGCTGAAGATAGCCAGTGGCTGATTGGCATTGACCGTGGCATAGCGCGACTCGCGTTTCTGCACGGACCCGTTGCCGCCGACGGTCAACTGGTGAGTCAGGCCAAAGGCGTCGAACCGGCCGTCCAGGTGCGCGTCGATGCCATTGCTATGGATATCGTCCGAGCGGAACAGGGTTCGGACCAGCCGGGAGCCGTTCTGCGTCGCCGGATCAATAGCGCCCTGTGCGTAGGCGACCTTCTGATCGAAAGCGCCCTCGGAGTGGGTTGCCGACAGTGTGCCGCTCCAGTTCTCGTCAAGGCGGGTTTCCAGCTCGCTGAACACTTCGTCGGTGCGGGTCTGGTGGCGGTTCCAGTCCTGAGCCAGCGACGTGGAGCGCGGCAGGTCGATGGCCTTGCCGTTGCTGTAGCGGGGCAGACCGAAGATCGAAAAGCCTTGGGTGTCCGCGTTCTGATGGCGCACGCCCAGGGTCAGGGTGGTGTCTTTGCTCAGGTCGGTTTCCAGGATGCCGTAGAGCAACGGCGCGGTTTTCTGCAGACCATCGGTGAAATAGCCGCGGTCTTCATAGGACGTTACAAAACGCCCGCGGATGCTGCCGGAATCGTTGAGTTTGCTGCTGCCATCCAGGTCGACCCGGTAGTTGTCCCAACTGCCTGCGCGGGTGGTAATCGACAGCTGCGGCAGTGCGGTCGGGCGCTTGCGGACCAGATTGACCGCGCCACCGGGGTTGCCTGCGCCGATCAGCAAGCCGGCTGCGCCGCGCAGCACTTCAACGCGGTCGTAGATTTCCATGTCCGGGGTCATCCAGCCGGTCACGCTGTAACCCTGACCGGCCACGCCATCGATGATGTAGCTCTCGTCCTCCAGCGCGAAGCCCCTCGAACTGAAGACATGAGAGCCGAAGTTACGTTGGGAAAAGGTGATGCCGGGCGTTTGGGCCATCACTTCATCAAGGCCGGTGAGGTTTTTGTCGTCCATCACCTGGCGGGTCATGACGGTGATCGACTGCGGCGTTTCGCGCAGCGACTGAGCGGTCTTGTTGATGCTCACGCCAGTGGCCGCATACGAGCCGCTGCCCTCGGAGGTGATGCCGAACGAGTCGCCCTTGATCGCCACCGGCCCGAGATTCATGGTTTGTGCGGAGGCAGCAGCGCCAAGGGTCAGGGTGTTGTCTTCAAGACTGTGCGCTACGTTGGCTTTTTTCAGCAGGTCGGCAACTGCCTGTTCGGGCGTC
Source organism: Pseudomonas sp. PvP028 (assembly GCF_017832255.1). Lineage (NCBI taxonomy): Bacteria > Pseudomonadati > Pseudomonadota > Gammaproteobacteria > Pseudomonadales > Pseudomonadaceae > Pseudomonas > Pseudomonas sp. PvP028. Next base: position 5,112,974 of record NZ_JAFIBL010000001.1, on the reverse strand, counting down.
AGCCTGCCATGCACCGGGCTGCTGAGCTTGCCGTTCAGGTCGTCGGGGTTATAGAGGATTTGCAGATCGCACTGGCGGCCTAATTCCTTTAGCGCACTGCTCAGGGTCTGGGCCGGGATATCGAACTCGAATTCTTCCGCCAGCGCCTGTCCCTGGACACTCAACACCAGCAACAACCCCACACCGCCCAGACGCAGGCCGAGCGTTTTCACGCGGCCTGTGCGCAGACGGCTGGAGGATGTTTGCATGGGAGGGATGGCTCGTTGAGATCAATGGCGAAGGATAATGCATTTGCGGTGGAGTTGGTGGTATGCAGATGTTTGCTGAGTGTCCCGGCCCCCAGCGTTCCGCTCGCTCAAACGCTCATGGGCCAGTATGTTGTCCAAAAATGCATCGTCTGAACTACAGTCTTCGCGAACAAGTTCGCTCCCACGGCCTTCGGCCAGAATCAAAAGCGGGCTTGTGTATAACGCTGAATGCAGAGCGTAGGCGCTAGAATCACGCCTATCGTTTACTTAGATCAGAAATCCCCCCGCAAGGTCAGGACGTAGCTGCGCGGTTCGCCGTAGACGTTGGAGCGGTCGGTGGCGATCGAGGTGGTGTAGTACTTGCGGTCGAACAGGTTTTCGGCGTTTAGCGACACCTTCCAGTTTTCGTCCAGTTTCCATGACGCCCTGGCATCCCAGATGGCCCGACCGGCCACGCCGAGTGCTTTGTCGTAGGGCACTTCGTAACCCGAATCCGCCGACACTCCAGCGCCCAGGGTCAGGCGGTTCCAGGCACCCGGCAGGTTGTAGCTGGTGTTGAGGCGCAGCATGTGTTTCGGCGTTTCGTAAGCCACATCCGAATCACCGTTGTTGCGCAGCATGTTGTAGGTGTAACCGCCGAACACTTGCAGCCCCGGCAGCACTTCACCGCTGGCCTCGACGTCGACACCCTTGCTGCGGCTGATGCCGTCCTGCAGGTAGCAGGAGCCGTCGGAGCTGGTAGGGCACAGTTCAGTGGTGTTCACATCAACGGCAGCCACATCTTTCTGTTTGATATAGAACAGCGCCATCGACAGGTTCATGCGCTTGTCGAACAGCTCGCCCTTGAAGCCGGTTTCGTAGTTGGAGCCGATGGCCGGGTCCAGTGGCGAGCCGCCAGCGGTGACGTAGTTGGCCTGTGGCGTGAAGATGTCGGCATAGCTGGCGTACCACGACCAGCTGTCGTTGATGTCATAGATCAGGCCGGCGAACGGGGTGAATTCCTGAGTCTGCTTGGATTCGTAACTGTTTGCCGCACCGGTTTTGACGTCGTACTTGTAGTCGTACCAGCTGAGGCGCGTGCCCAGCACCACGCTCAACGGTTCGCTCAGGTGAATGCGCGTGTTGGCGTACAGACCCGCGCGTTCTTCGGTGGTGTCGATGTCATTTTGCCAAGCGGGACGGGCCGGTTTGGCAAACGCATTCTCGTTGACGTCGAAAACGTTGACTGCGGTGCGTCTGGTCACGGTCGCCTGATGTGTGTTGGCGTCCTGCTTCGACCAATCGGCCCCCAGGGTCACTTGATGTTCAAGGCCGAACGCGTTGAAGTTGCCTTCCAGCTGGCTGTTCAGACCGACGCTGTCGACCTCGTCCTTGCGAAACAGCGTGCCCTGAAAGTTGGAGCCCGCCAGCGTCACGGGATTCACTGCGCCCCGTGCGTAGGCAATGTTCTGATCGAAGCCACCTTGGGAATAGGTCAGCGACGTCCGGCTGGTCCAGTCTTCATTGAAGCGATGCGCGACTTCGGTGAACACCTCGGTCATGTCGCTTTCATGGCGGTTCCACTTCTGCGCCAGGTTGGTCGAGCGCGACAGGCCCAGCGACTGGCCGTTGCTGTAGCGCGGCAGGCCATAGATCGAGTAGCCGTTGATGACCTGTTCCTGACGACGCAGGCTCATGGTCAGGGTGGTGTCATCGCTCAGGTCGGCTTCGACGATGCCGTACAGCAGCGGCGTGCGGCTGTCGCGACCGTCCAGGTAGGAGCCGCTGTCATCGTAGGCCGCGACCATGCGCCCGCGCAGGGTGCCTGAATCGTTGAGCTTGCCGCTGCCATCCAGGTCGACCCGGTACTGGTCCCATGAGCCGGCGCGGGTGGTGATCGAAAATTTGTTCTCGGCGGTCGGGCGTTTGCGCACCAGATTGACCGCACCGCCGGGCTGACCGGCACCGACCAGCAGCCCTGACGCGCCGCGCAGCACTTCCACGCGGTCGTAGATCGCCATGTCGGGCTGCATCCAGCCGGTGATCTGATAGCCCTGACCGCCAATGCCGTCGACCAGGAAGCTTTCCGCCAGCAGCGAGAAGCCGCGTGAGGTGTACACGTGACCGCCGAAGTTGCGGTACTGGAAGGTGATACCCGGAGTGTCTTCCAGCACGTCGCTGAGGCTGGTGAGGTTGTTGTCATCCATGACTTGCCGAGTCACCACGCTCACCGATTGCGGTGTTTCGCGCAGCGATTGCGGTGCGCCCTTGCCGATACTCACTGCACCGGTGGTGTAGGAACCGGTGCCGTCGGTGCTGGTGCCCAGGTAATGCGAGTCGATTGCGGTCGGGGCCAGATTGAGCGTGCCCGTGGTGTTCGAATCGTCTGCGACAGTTTCCTGCGCCTGGCCGGCCACCGGCATGCACAGCGCAAGACCCATGGCCGCCATGGATGGCCGGGAGCGGAACATCTGACTGAGCATCAACGCTTTGCTGAGCGGGGTGAGTCGTGACGGGTTGTGCATGAATTGGCTCTTTCCAGTAAGTATCGGCAAGGAGATCGGGAGCGTCGTTCAGGTCTGCGCAGTCGGGTCCAGCCGTCGACCGGGCAGGCGTGAGCTACTTTTTTATGGGGCGTTGCGCGAGAGATGGCTGGGCGCGCAATTCGCTGTTAATGAGAACGAAAGCGAATAACGTTTATTTAATGTTTTTTTCACAATCCACAAAAAAACATGGCGTTTGGCTAGTAATTGAGCGTGGCGCGGAGTGCACAGGCAAAAAAAACCCGCTCACGGACGTACCGGGCGGGGCGTTTCAGGCGCGAGTGAATCACGCCGTAATGGTTTTATCGCGGGGTTCGCTGTGAACCTGTTCGACCTGAATCTGCCCGGTCTGCATCCGCACCAGCTGGTCGGCGATGTAGAAATAGCGGTCGTCATGGGAGATCACGATGATGGTCTTGCCTTGTTGCTTCAGTTCCGGCAGCAGCTCGGTGTAGAACACGCGACGGAACGCCGGGTCCTGATCGGCGGCCCACTCGTCGAACACCAGCACCTGACGCTCGTCCAGCCACGCATTGATCAGCGCCAGACGCTTGCGCTGACCGGTCGACAGATCGGTGGTGGTGAAGGCCCCGTTCTCGATCCTGACCTTGTGCGCGATGTCCAGGCGCTCCAGGTATTTGCCCGCGTCTTGCGGCAGCGCGGCCTGGCCCTGCAACGGCTCGTCGAACAGGTAGTAGTCGGCGAAAATCGTGGTGAACAGCTGGCGGTAGTCATCCAGCTTTTCCGCAGTGACGGCCTGGCCATTGAGGCGGATCTCGCCCTGTTGCGGCGTGTACAGGCCCAGCAGCAGCTTGATCAGCGTGGTCTTGCCACAGCCGTTCTCGCCGACGATGAACACGATGTCGCCCTGTTTGATGCTCAAGTCGACCGGGCCAAGGTGGAAGGCATCGCTGCCCTCGACCGGCGGGTAGTCATAGCGCAGGTTGTGCAGCTCCAGCGTGTGCATGCTGGCCAGCGACGTCGGTCGGTCACTGACCAGCAGGTGCGGTTCGGGGCTGGAGAATTTCCACGACAGCTCGGCGATGCGACGCATGGCGATCTGCGCACGGCTGATGCCGGGCAGGGCAGTAATCAGGCGTTCCAGCGGGCCTTTCATGTACAGCATCACCAGCACGAAGCCGCCCAGTACGGTCTTTTCGGTCGTCGGCCAGAGCGCCTGAAAGGCAATAGCCATGCCGATCACCGCAAAGAACAGCATCGAGCCGAAGGTTTCCGCGCTGACGAAGATGTTGGCAGCGCGAATGTTCGAGCGGCAGATGTGTTCAGTGGCACCGTGAATCTTTTCGTCGAGCATGTGCTGACGACGTTTGCGCTGAATGCGCAGCTCCTTGGCGCCTGCGGACAGCGCCTGATAGTGCTTCTGCAATTCGTCTTCGCTGTTGCGCGCGGCCAGAATGCTGCGCATGCCGAACGCATGCGCCAGGTATTGTGCGCCGGTGCCGAGCACTACGGTGAGTACCGTCAGTGCCAGAATCTGCCAGGACAGCACGGCCAGATAGGCCAGGCAGCCTAGGGTGACGGTAAACGAAATCACCATCGGCGCGACCGACAGGGCAAAGGTGCTGATGGTGTTAACGTCGTTGAGCAGCACCGGGATCAGGCGGTGCGCGCGATAGCGTTCCAGCTGCTCGATGGGCGCGACCAGCACCTTGGCCGCCAGCTCGCGGCGCAGGTTGGCGACGACTCGCTGGCCGACGTAATTGGTCGACAGGTTGGACAGGGTCGAACACGCCAGGGTCAGCACACACAGGCCGGCAAACAGCAGCGCGGTCTGCGTGTCCGGCCCGCCGGGCATGTTCATCGCGTTGTTGATGGTGGCCAGCAGGCCGGTGACGCTCAGGCCGCTGACAATCCCCAGCAAGGTCGACAGCGCCACCAGCCACCAGAACGGCTTGAGGATTCTCAGGGTTTCCCGGGCGAGGCTTTCAGTTGTGCGGGTCATGGTGTGTCTCGTCAGTGTCCGTGAGTGCGGCGTGGGCTTGTTCAGGCCGGGGGCGCATGAAGTCCGTCAGAGGTCGCGGGCGACCCGGAAACCCAGCCAGTCGCCCCGTACATCCGGCTGGCGGCTGTTGCGGTTGCCGGAGCGCGAGAAAATCGGCGCTTCGGTCCAGTCATTGCCGCGAATCATCTTCCAGGTGCAATCACCGGCCAGCCATGCGCTGCCATCGGTGGGCGCGCCATTGTAGTTGCTGGTCTCGCAATCGGCAGTCCATTCGTAGACGTTGCCGTGGGCGTCGTAGATGCCGAAATCGTTAGGGCTGTAGCTGCCAGCGGGCGCTGTGTAGCTGAAACCGTCTTCCGGGCCGTAGGTGTTGGCGTGTTTGGCGATGCTGTAGGGCTTGCCTTCGTCCATCGGAAACGGGAAGGAGCCCTTGCTGCTGCCGCGTGCTGCGTATTCGCGCTGGGCTTCGCTGACCATGTGGTAGGACTTGCCGGTCTTTTTCGACAGCCATTCGACATACGTCTTGGCTTCGTTCCAGTCCATGCACACCGCAGGCTGACGCGGGCTCAGCGGGTAGCGCGGTGTGCCGGCCTTGCACTCGCGACCCGGCCGGGTATCGCCGTCCGGCATTTTGTAGCCGGAGCTCTTGATGTAAGCGTTCCACTCGCCGCTCAGCACCTGAAAACGGCTGATGGCGAAGGGTTTCGCGAAGGTCACGTCATGCAGAGGACCTTCGTCCGGCTGACGACCCAGTTCCTCTTCGGGCGCACCCATGGTGAAGGTGCCCGCAGGCAGCACGACCATTTCCGGGCAGTCCTTGCAGTCCTTGAACACTTTTCCGGGCGCGGGCACCGCTGCGGGCGTGGCGGCGAGGGTGGTGCCACATAGCAACAGGCCGAGCAGGGCGGACAGGGGCAGCAGTGTTTTTTTCATGACGGGTCTCGATGGAAAACGGAAAACAGGTGATCAGTGCATTTGTGTCAGGCGCGCCGGGCGAGCAGCGTCATGAAACGATCGATTTCGGCTTCGCTGTTCAGCAGCCCCGGCGCGGTGCGCACCACCGGGCCGACGTCGCGACTCACCGCGTCAACGACCATGCGCTGCTTCATCAGCCAGGCCGCCACGTCGTCGCACGACTGGCCCTTGAGCCGGAAGAAACTGAAGCCCGCCGACAGCGCAGGGTCCATGGGCGTCACCAGCTCGACATTGGGCTGGGCCTTGAGGCGCTGCTTGAGGTAACTGTTGAGCTGGTGAATACGTGCCTGCACATCGGCCTTGCCCAGTTTCAGGTGCAGTTTGAAGGCCTCGTTCAACGCCCAGCGGTGTTCGAACGAGTGGTAGCCACCGGGCGTCATGATCGTGCTGAAACCGGTGGCTTCCGAGAACGTCGGGATCAGCGGCGTGAGGTCCTTGACCTGTTCCGAGCGGGCGCAGACGATGCCGGTACCGCGTGGACCGAACAGCCACTTGTGGGTGCCGGCGACATAGAAGTCGCACTTCATCTCCGGGAAGTCGAGGTTCTCGACGCCAAAGCCATGCACGCCGTCGACCACATAGAGGATGCGGTCCTGGTCGTCACGGTTGCGGTTGTGTTCCTCGACCAGATCGCCGATGGCCCCGATGGGCAGTTTCACGCCGCTGCCGGACTGCACCCAGGTCATGCCCAGCACCCGCGTCTTCGGCTGGATACTGCGCGCGATGGAGCCGATGATTTCGTCGACCGAGACGGTAGCCGGGTCCTTGAACAGGCGAATCTTGCGCACCTGCGTGCCGTCGCGCTGCTGGCGGAATTTGAGGATGTCGCGGACGCAGGAATGCTCGTGTTCGGTGGTCAGAATCTCCTGATCCGGGCGCACATGGAGACCGCCGTAGATGATCGCCAGGCCTTCAGTGGTGCTGCCGGTCAGGGCGATCTGGCCGGGTTGGGCGTTCAGGTACTTGCCCGCCCAGACGCGAACCTCGTGTTCGCGGCGCTCGGTCTCTCCCAGGTCCCAGTCCATGGCCAGACCGGGATTGCGGTCGATATGCGCGCGATGCTGTTCGATGGCCTGACGAACCGGTGCAGGGTGCGAGGTGACCAGAAAATTGGAGAGGTGAACGTAGTCCGGGTCCTGATTGAACAATTGTTTCAGGCGCGTCCATTTATCCGTGGAGGCCGGCTGAGTGGCTGGCGTCATGGCCGCCGTTGCCAGGCTGGAGCCCAGTGGCAGGGCTGCGGCCAGCACTCCGGCCTGTTTGAGAAAGGTTCTGCGATCAGTCATGAGCGTCTGCGCCTGAGGGTCGGGTAGCGGCGTTTGAGAGATTCATGTGCTTCACATCCGGGCGAGCAGCAGCCTGAACCTGCTCCCAGACGCGCAGAAAGTTGCCGCCCCAGAGCTTGGTGATATCCGCTTCGGCGTAGCCGCGCTCGATCAGTTCGGCCGTCACGTTGCGGATCTCGCTGACATCGTTGAAGCCTTTCACGCCGCCGCCATCGTTGAAGTCGGAGCTGATGCCGACGTGGTCGATGCCGATTTTGCGGACGGTGTAATCGATGGCGTCGACGAAGTCCTTGACCGTGGCTTTGGGCTCCTCCTCAAGAATCGCGTACAGCTTGCTGGCATAGGCGCCGAAGCGTTGTTCCGGCCAGACGGTGATGATCGGGTCGCCGGGCATCAGCGCCATGGCCAGGTTCGGCAGCGGTGGCAGGTCGAAGTCCTTGCGCAGCGCGTTGAGCTTGTCCTGGGTTTTCTGGCTCAGCGGCTTCAAATAGGCCGGGAACGCTACGATCTGCACCACGCCGCCGCTGCGCTTGATGAGCTGCAGTTCCTCGTCGCTGAGGTTGCGCGGGATGTCCACCAGCGCACGCGGCGCCGAGTGCGAGGCGACCATGGGCGTACGGCTCAGCTCGCTGACCTGTTGCAGCGCCTTGCTCGACATCTGCGACACGTCGATGATCACACCCAGGTCGTTGAGGCGGCGCACGGCCTGCCTGCCGATCTCCGACAGGCCGCCCAGAGCGTCGGGCGTGTCATTGAGAAAGGGCAGGGGGCGTGAAGAATCGGCCCAGCTGTTGTTGCCAACGTAACTGAAACCGAACATGCGCATGCCGCGTGCGGTCCAGTGGTCCAGCAGGCTCAGGTCATTACCCAGCGGGTAAGCGTTGAGCATGCTGATGAAGATCGCAAACTTGCCTTCGCCGTGCAGGCGGCGCATGTCGTCCGGGGTGTAGGCGATGCCGACCTGATTGGGGAAATCGCGCACCAGCCCGCTGATGATCCGGTAGCGCACTTCCTGCTGATGGCGTGCTTCGTCGACGAAACCGGGTGTCGGACGATGCGGGGCGTTGTCGCCGTTCCAGATCTCCGGCCAGCCGAATACCGTCAGTGCAGCCCCGGACAGGCGTCCGCGCGCGGCTTTCACCAGGTCGAACTGCCCCGAGCCGTCCTTGTCGGCTTCGTTGCCCTCGCTGCCGAATTTCATCGGCACGGTGATGTGGCTGTCGAAGGAAATGATCCGCTCCTGCAGGTCGTCGGCCTGTTGCATGACCTTGACCGGGTAGCCTGCCGGCGACCAGTAATTCCAGGCCAGAAAGCCCGTACCTGCACTAATGGCCAGGGCCAGCGGCAGGCCGATGAAGAGAGCTTTTTTCCAACGCGGTCTTGTCATTTCCGTCTCGTGTGGTTAACCGTTGCGCAGCCAGCGACGGCTGTTGCTATCTGGTGGAGAACGAGCGGATCGCCGATAAATTTAGCGCGGGGGCATGGATGTGGGTACAGCGCTAAATTTGTCTGCCGGTTTTACGTTCTAGCTTGGATAACGGCTGTCTCGGGGCTGGAACAGGTAGGGTAATGACGATTTCTCGACGAGGGTTCATAGCGGGGCTGGCGCTGACCGGTGCGGCAGTTCCGGCAGCGTATTACGCGCATCGGGAACTCACCCGGGTCGACCTGCCTGAAACGCCGGGCGAAGCGACGGCGGGGCCTGCCGATACCGCCACCCAGCGCCTGGCCGACAAGTTGCGCGGTGTGTGGACTCTGCGCTTTGAGGGGCGCGATGCCGGGCTTGGCGGTGCGCCGCTCGAAGGCCTGGAAATGTTTCTCGACATCGCCCCGCGCGGTCGCGGTCTGCGCGGCTATATCGACACGGCCGACCAATTGCGCGGCGATGCGCTGCCGCGTTTTCGGGTGATTGGCGATCTGCAACCGGCCAACGCCGCAAGACTCTATCTGCGGGTCATGGACGGGCATGCCGGCAATGATCCGCACAGCGACAGCCCGGATTACGAATTCAGCCTGACCCTCGATGAAGTCTGGGGCGCGTTCGGTAACGCGGGCAGCGGCACTCTGAGCGGGCGTATCGAACGTCTTGACCGACCGCTGGCCCTGCCCGAACTGGAAAACCGTCTGATCGCGATCAAACAGGTGTTTCCAGAAGCGCGGGAAAGGGTGGGCCTGAGTCCGCCGTTTCTGGCCTGGCTGGTTTCCAGGGAGCATCGTCTGTTCCATCAGCTCTGGCATGCCTCGCGAGACAAATGGCACAAGTTGCCGGAAGACAAGCGTGACGCATTGCGCGGCATCGGCTGGCAGCCGGGGCCGCGTGATCATGAGCGCGATGCGCGTGGCCCGCACAAGGACCGCAACGGCTCGGGTGAAGACTTCTTTTATATGCACCGGCACATGCTGATCCAGGCACGCAGGATTCAGGACTTGCCGTCCTGGCCGCGTTTTCCGCTGCCGCAGCCTGAGCTGGAGCGCGACCGCCTGGGCTTTGCCCGCTATTTCGACAATCACGACGGTTGTTCGCTGCCGCCCAACTGGCTGGCGCATGGTGACGAGGAATACACACAGCTGGTCAGCGATATCAAAAGCCACGAGACGTTTCATACGCATTTTCAGGTCTGGGAATCGCAGTATCGCGATCCGCGTTTTTTGTCGAAGCTGACCCTGGGCCAGTTTGGTTCGCAGGTCGAACTGGAACTGCACGACTGGCTGCACATGCGCTGGGCCTCGGTGGCCCGAGATCCGGCCAACGGCCAGCCGGTGCCAATGGCACGTCGTTCGGATGATTTTGCCGAGCGCTGGTTCGCGCCGGAAAACGACTTTCTCGCCGACCCGTTTTCATCGCACGTGAACCCGGTGTTCTGGATGTTCCATGGCTGGATTGACGACCGCATTGAGGACTGGTTCCGCGCCCACGAGCGCTTTCATCCGGGCGAAGTGAAGCGCCTGGAAGTCAACGGCGTGCCGTGGTTTGCGCCAGGCCGCTGGGTGAATGTCAGCGATCCCTGGCTGGGGCCTGAAACGCACGGTTGCAGCACAGTGCCCGGCCAGGCTGCAGGCACGACCATGGAAATGGACCCGGAAGTCATGAAGCTGGCGCTGCGGATTACTTTTGCTGCGGATGACAGGTTGAGCAACCTGCTTCGCCGTGTGTCGCGCAGGCCGTGGTATGCCCGGAATCTGTTGCCGGACAGGTGGTTTTGACGAACGACGGTTGAGATTGTCGTTCTCTACGCTCCAGCGTGGGAGTGCCGTCTATGACGCTCTGCGTCGCAAGAGGACGCAGAGCGTCCAGAAAGGCATGCGACGCGGAGCGTCGCACGATAGTGGTGGGATTATCGTTCCTTGCGTGACGCTCAGCGCACCTGCCAGCCCCCACCCAGTGCCTTGTACAGCGCGATGCTCGCCTGCAGGCGCGCCAGCCGCAGTTGCACACTGACATCCTGCGCCAGGTACAGCGTGCGCTGGGTTTCCAGTACGGTGAGCAGGTCCTCGGCGCCTTCCTGATAGCGGCTCTGGGCGATGCGGAAGGCGGTTTGCGCCTGTTTGAGTTCTTCTTCGTGCCAGTAGCGCTGTTGATCCAGGCCGTGAATGCTGTTCAAGGCTTTTTCCACGTCGGCGAAGCTGTTGATGATTGCGCCGCGATAGGTTTCCAGCAGCTCTTCCTGACGCGCTGTGGCCTTGTCGCGCTCTGCAGCCAGGCGACCATTGTTGAAGATCGGTCCGACCAGCCCGGCAGCGAGGCTGCTGAACGGTGCGCGCAGCCAGTCTTCGGCGCGGGTGTTTTCGGTGCCGAGCCTGGCGCTCAGGGTCAGTTTCGGCAGCATGGCGGCGCGGGCGACGGTGACATTGGCCTGTGCCGCCGCCAGTTCGGCTTCGGCCTTGGCCAGATCAGGGCGGCGGGTCAGTAGTTCGCTGGGCAGGCCGGGGCCGATGTCCGGCCAGTTCAGGGTGTCGAAGGGCTGATCCGCGAGGTGCAGATTCTGCACCGGCTGACCGAGCAAGGCTGACAGGGTGATCAACTGCTCGTTGGCCAGTTGCTGAACACGGGGCAGTTCACGCTGCTGGGTCGCAACCAGATTCTTCTGCTGCGCCAGCTCCAGAGCGGTAGCTGAACCCGATTCATAGCGCGTCTGCACCAGACGCAGCACGTCTTGTGCGTTGGTCAGGTTCAGTTCGGCAATCCGCCCTTGCTCGCGCGCCGCCAGGGTTTGCGCATAGCGATCGGCGACGTTGGCCAGCAGGGTCAGCTCCACGGTCGCCTGATCGAACTGGCTGGCGCGCAGGCCCTGTAGTGCGCTGTCGCGTCCCGCTGCGATGCCGCCCCAGAAATCCACTTCATAGCTGGCGGTCAGGTCGCTGGTGAAGTTGTTGGTGTTGTTGTCATCTGAAGGGTTGGCCTTGCGGTCGCTGTTGCGCACGAATTTGTTGTGTTCACCGCGCACGTCAAACGCCAGCTCCGGCAGTAACGGCGCGCCGCCGATGATAGCGCTGGCCTGCGCCTGACGAACCCGCGCCATCGCCGCAGCGACTTCGTGGCTGTCGCGGCTGGCCTGTTCGATCAGGCGATTCAGCTGCGGACTGCCGAACTGCCGCCACCAACGCACGTCGCTGCGCTGTGCGGCGGCGTTTTCGGCAAACGCCCAGCTTGCTGGTGGCTGGATGCCGCTGCCCAGCGGCGGAGCAGGCGTCTGGCAAGCGCTCAGCAACAGGCAGGCAGTCAAAACGGAGAGACTGGTCTTCATTGATCGATCATTCACTGGTGAGGGCCGCGACCGGGTCGAGGCGAGCAGCTTTGCGGGCCGGCATGAAGCCGAAGATCACGCCGGTGATCAGGGCGCAGGCAAACGCCCCGGCCACAGCCGGCAGGGTGAACGCCACCGCCACCTTGCTAAGCAGCAGCGCTGCGCCCATGCCCAGCGCCAGCACGATACCGGCCAGCCCGCCGACCACGGAAAGCATCACTGCCTCGGTGAGGAACTGCCGCAAGATGTCGCTCTGCCGCGCGCCGGTGGCCATGCGGATGCCGATTTCACGGGTGCGTTCGCGCACCGTCATCAGCATGATGTTCATCACGCCGATGCCGCCGACCAGCAAGGAAATGGCGGCAATCGAGCCGAGCATCAGCGACAGGGTATTCTGGGTGCGTGCTTCGGCCTGGATCATCGCGGCGTTGTTGGTCAGCTCGTAATCCTGTTTGCCGTGATGCAGTTGTTGCAGCAGGTCGCGTATCGATTGTTCGGCCTGTTTGACGTTGTTGGCGTCGCGGGTGGCGATGGTGATGTACTCGGGGTCCTGCGTGCCGAACAGGCGGATGCTGGCCGACGAGTAGGGGATGGCGATGCGATTGTCGCTGTCCAGATCGCCCGACGTGGCGCCTTTTTCCTGCAGCACGCCGACCACCTGAAAAGGCACGTTTTCGATCAGGATGTACTGGCCGACAGGGTCGGTCTGTTCGTCGAACAGTTTCTGGCGCACCTTGTGGCCAATCACAGCCACTGCCGCTGCGTTCTGCTCATCCGCCTCGCTGAAATAACTGCCTTCCACCACCGGCCAGTTGAAGATCGCCGGAAAGTGCGTGTCATTACCGCCGACGTAACTGGAGTGATCGACGTTGCCGTAGCGCACCCCGGCCTGGCCGCCGTTGACCGGCATGATCATCTTGACCTCGGGCAACTGGCCCAGCGCGGCGACTTCCTCCAGGGTGATGACGCCCTTGGGCGCACGCGGATTGGGCGCCTTGCCGTTGAGGTAAATGATGTTGGAGCCGAACGACGACATCTGCGCCATGACCTGACGCTTGCTGCCTTCGCCGACGGCCAGCATCACCACCACCGACGCCACGCCGATGACGATGCCCAGCAGCGTCAGCGCAGTTCGGAAGCGGTTGATCCACATGACGCGCCACGCCGCCTGAACCGCGTCGAGCAGTTCGCCTTGCCAAGCGCTGTGACTGCCGCTGCCCTCGCTCAGGCGCTTGCGCAGGTCGACCGCTTGCAGCGCGGCTGGATTGTCTGCAGGCGGCGTGGGCCGGTCATTGGCGGTATCGCTGATCACCAGGCCATCGCTGATCTCGATGACCCGTTTGGCGCGCGCCGCCACTTCCCGGTCATGGGTGATGAGGATCACCACATGGCCCTGGCTGGCCAGTTCGTCGAGCAGGGTCATCACCTCCGCGCCACTGTGGCTGTCCAGCGCACCGGTGGGCTCGTCGGCGAGGATGATGTGCCCGCCATTCATCAAGGCGCGGGCGATGGAAACCCGTTGCTGCTGGCCGCCGGACAACTGATGCGGTCGATTGCTGGTGCGCGACGCCAGGCCCAGCCGGTCGAGCAGGGCGGCGGCCCGCGCGTGACGCTCTGCGGCGGGCGTCCCGGCATAGATCGCCGGCATCTCGACGTTTTCCTGCGCCGAGCCGGACGGAATCAGGTGATAGCCCTGAAACACGAACCCGAACGCTTCGCGGCGCAGCCAGGCGAGTTCGTCGCTGCCCAGCGCGGCGACGTTTTCTCCGGCGAACAGGTATTCACCCGAGGTCGGACGGTCCAGACAACCGAGGATGTTCATCAGTGTCGACTTGCCGGACCCGGAAGCGCCGACGATCGCCACGAACTCACCGGCATGAATCGACAGATCGATGCCGCGCAGCACGTTGACCAGTGGGCTGTCGCCTCCGCCGTAGGATTTGCGGATGCCTCGCAGGTCGATCAGCGGCGTGCGCATTCAGCCCCCGCTGCCGACGGAGGCGGGCATCAGCAGGCGTTCACCTTCATTCAAGCCGTCGATTACCTGCACGCGCAGACGGTCGCTGATGCCGGTGCGCACCTGACGGTTCTGCACCTCGCCATTGGCAGATAGCACCTGGGCGGTCTGCCTATCAGTCTGCGCCCCGTTTCGCAACGCCGCGAGTGGCGCGGTGAGGGTGTTCTCGGCTTTTTCGGCGACGAAGAATATCTGTGCGGTCATTTCTGCCATCAGCGCCTGATCGCTGTTATCCACGTCCAGCAGCACGGTGTACAGCACCACACGGCCACCGCCGTTTTTGCGCGAACTGCTTGGGCTGCCACCGCCCTGATTGGCTTGATCCAGCGGCCTGGGCGGTACTGGCAGGATCTGCCGCACGGTGCTGCTCCAGCGCCGGTTGCCGCCGCTCAGGGTGGTGAAATAGGCAGTCATGCCGGGTTTGACATGGCCGATATCGGCCTCCGAGACCTCGGCCCAGACCGTCATCGGCGACAAGCGGGCGATGCGCAGAATCAGCGGTGTCTGTTGTTGCGCGTTCAATGTCTGGCCTTCACGTGCGTCGAGTGCCACCACTGTGCCGCTCATGGGCGCAAAAATACGGGTGTAGCCCAGCGCCGCTTCGTCGCTGCGCATGGCGGCCTGGGCTTCGAGAATCTGCGCCTTGAACATATCGACCCGTGCCTGGGTGGCGCGAAATTCCGATTCTGCAGCCTGCACGTCCTCGGCCCGTGTGGCACCGCCTGCGGCGAGGCGCTTCTGGCGCTGCTGCTTCTGTTCGGCCAGTTCGTGCAGCGCACGCTGTTCCTGCAATTGCGCCTTGAGGTTATCGATGGCGTAGCGTGCGGCGTCGAGCTTGGCTTTTTGCGTCGAAGGGTCGATCTCGACCAACAGGTCGCCTTCCTTGACCTGGTCGCCGACCTGGGCGTGGATTTTCATGATCTGCCCACTGGCCTGCGAACCCACGTCCACGTAGCTGCGCGGCTGCAGGGTACCGAGCGCCGTGACGCTGTTTTCGATCGTGCCGCGAGTCACCGTCACAGTCGCGGCGCTGCCTTTGCTGTCGGGCAGGATCTGCCAGGCGCATACGGCAATGACCGGGAACAGGCACAGCGCCACCAGGAGGGCGCGTCGAGGATGTCGAGAGCGTTTCATGCAGATTCCTGCGCTGGGAGATCAGTCGGTCGGTGAACGACGGCCACGAGAGCTGCCCTTTAAACGAGGCATGCCGGCAGGAATTTAGCGTCGAACACGGGTTATCCGCTTCGGCTAAACATCAGCGTCCGTGCTTCGTTTAACGGGAGCGGCTAATTCGGGTCGTCTTGTCGAGTTGGAGTCAGCGTGAATATGTCCAGACCCCTGTGCGGTTTTCTGTTTGCAGGTCTTTCATTGGCTGTGATTTTGCCCGCGCAGGCCTTGGTTGAGCCTGGAAATCAGGCGGCCAGGGCCGAGATCCGGCGGACCGGTTTTGGCGTGCCGCATATCGTTGCCGCCAATGAGCGCGGTCTGGGCTACGGCATCGGTTATGCCTACGCGCAGGACAACCTGTGCCTGCTGGCCAATGAGGTCGTTACCGTAAACGGCCAGCGCTCGCGCTATTTCGGCCCGGACAAGGCGACCCTTGAGCAGCGCAACAACATGGCCAGTGACCTGCTGTTCCAGTGGCTCAATACGCCGCAGGCACTGGCGGATTTCTGGAAGGCGCAGCCGCTGGAGATTCGCGAGTTGATGCAGGGCTATGTCGCCGGTTACAACCGTTCGCTGGCCGAGCAGACCACCCAAGGCCTGCCGCAACCCTGTGCGGCCGAGTGGGTCCGGCCGATCAGCACTGATGACCTGGTGCGTTTGACCCGTCGCCTGCTGGTCGAGGGGGGCGTGGGGCAGTTCGCCGAAGCGCTGGCCGGTGCCACGCCGCCTGCGCTGCAGAAGCCACTGCAGGTAAATGCTCAGCAGGTTCAGGCGCTGCAACTGGCCGCAGCGCGTAATCAGCGTTTTGCCCTGGAGCGCGGCAGCAATGCAGTGGCAATAGGGCGCGAGCTGTCCGCCAACGGGCGTGGCATGCTGCTGGCCAATCCGCATTTTCCATGGGCTGGCGGCATGCGTTTCTATCAAATGCATCTGACCATTCCCGGCAAACTCGACGTGATGGGCGCAGCGCTGCCGGGCCTGCCGCTGATCAATATCGGCTTCAATCAGCATCTGGCCTGGAGCCATACCGTCGACACGTCGAAACACTTCACGCTGCATCGCCTGCAGCTCGACCCGAAGGATTCCACCCGTTACCTGCTGGATGGCCAATCGGTTGCCATGGGCAAGCAGCAGGTGAGTGTCGACGTGAAGCAAGCGGATGGCAGCCTGAAGTCGGTGCGACGCATCGTCTATTCGTCCATATTCGGTCCGGTGGTGCAATGGCCGGGCAAGCTGGACTGGGACAATAAGTTTGCCTTCAGCCTGCGTGATGCCAACCTGCAAAATGATCGGGTGTTGCAGCAGTGGTATGCAATGGACAAGGCCGACAGCCTCAAGGCGTTTGAGGATTCGGTGCACAAGATCCAGGGCATTCCGTGGGTCAACACCCTGGCAGTCGATGCCAAGGGGCAGGCGCTGTACATGAACCTCTCGGTGGTGCCGAACGTTGACGCCGCCAGGCTTGCCCGATGCAGTGATCCGCGCATCGGCACGGAACTGATCGTGCTCGACGGCTCGCGCAGTGAATGCAACTGGAAGGTCTCCGCAGAGGCGGCACAAGCCGGTATCTATCCGTCCTCGCGCCAGCCGCAACTGCTGCGAACCGACTTCGTGCAGCACTCCAACGATTCGGCGTGGATGGTCAATCCCGCTGCGCCGTTGAAGGACTTTTCGCCGCTGATCAGCCAGGACGGCCAGCCGCTGGGACAGCGAGCGCGTTTTGCGCTGGATCGGCTGGGCAGCCTGAAAAAGGCGGGCAAGATCAGCGTCGAGAACCTGCAAGCGATGGTCATGGACAACGAGGTCTATCAGGCCGGGCAAGTGCTGCCGGATCTGCTCAGTTTCTGTGCCTCGGAGCTGGGTGATGATGCGGCGCGTCTGACGCCGCTGTGTACCGCGCTGAAAGCCTGGGATGGACGCGCTGACCTGAACAGTAGCATCGGCTTCTTGTACTTCCAGAGAATCGTGACGTCCATGCAGGCTGTTGCCTTGCGCTGGCGCGTGGAGTTCGACCCACGGGACCCGGTTCACACGCCGAGCGGGCTGGCGATTGAGAACCCTCAGGTCGCCACTGCATTGCGCGCTGCCATGTTGGCCGCAGTGGATGAAGTGACCAAGGCAGGCCTCTCGGCAGGCAGTAAATGGGGCGACATTCAGGTCTCCAGCATCAGCGGCAAGCAGATCCCTATTCATGGCGGGCCGGCCGGGCTGGGCGTCTACAACGCCATGCAGACAATCGCTGGCAAGGACGGCAAGCGCGAGGTGGTCAGTGGCACCAGCTACCTGCAGGTGGTGTCGTTCGACGAGCACGGCCCCAAGGCGCAGGGTTTACTGGCGTTCTCGGAGTCGAGCAATCCACAGTCAGCCCATTCAAGCGACCAGACTGAGGCGTTTTCAAAAAAACAGTGGCAAGCATTGCCGTTCACTGATCAGCAGATCAAGGCTGATCCTGCGTATGAGGTGCAGGTGATAAGCGAGGAGGCCAATCGCTGAAAGAGGCAAGAAAAGCGTTTGGGCCATGCGGCCCAAATGCGCTTGCCGGGAATCAGCCGCCGGGTGTATCAATGTCAGCGTCAACGCCAGTGGTGGGCTGATGATTGCGTAAATCCTCGGTTTTTTCTTCCGGCTCATGGTCAGGCACATAGGCGCTGTCGCTGTTTGACTGGCTCTGCGACTGAGTCTGTGACTGGCTGGGGGAAGGCGTCTGGCCCTGGCTCTGGCCATTGCCCTTTTCAGTCCCGGGTTTTACGTCCCCGACCTGCGGCTCGATTGCCGGATCGTTGCGGTCCGGGCCCGGGCTGGCAGGTGCGTCCTGATTTGGCGTCGGTTCTTTCTGACGTTGCGGTTCGATAGACATGGGTACCTCGATATCTGGTTCAGAAAATGTGCTGACAGAGTTTCGAGGCAGGTTTTTTCAGATCGTTCGATGGAAAGTGCCCAGCGGAGCAGGGAGCAGGGAGCAGGGAGCAGGGAGCAGGGAGCTGGGAGCTACAAGCCGCAAGCCGCAAGCTGCAAGCTGCAAGCTGCAAGCTACAAGCTACAAGCTACAAGCTACAAGCTACAAGCAAGAGCGGTTCTGCTTTTACTTGCAGCTTGCAGCTTTCGGCTTGCAGCTTAAAGCTTAAAGAACCTGCTTGATCGCGTCACACACTACGTCAATGTTCTTCTGATTCAGCGCGGCCACGCAGATACGCCCGGTGTCCAGCGCGTAGATGCCGAACTCGCTGCGCAGGCGCTGGGCCTGTTCGGCGGTCAGACCGGAGTAGGAGAACATGCCGCACTGGCGCGCGACGAAGCTGAAGTCCTGACCGGCCGGATTATCAGCCAGACGCTCGACCATCGCCTTGCGCATGCCCTGGATGCGCAGGCGCATTTCGCCCAGTTCCTCTTCCCACATTGCGCGCAACGTCGGGTCGTTAAGCACCGCTGCGGAGATGATCGCACCGTGGGTCGGCGGGTTGGAGTAGTTGGTGCGGATCACGCGTTTGACCTGGGACAGGACGCGAGTGGTTTCTTCTTTCGATTCGGTAATGATCGACAACGCGCCGACGCGTTCGCCATAAAGCGACAGCGATTTGGAGAACGAGCTCGAGGCGAAGAAGGTCAGGCCCGACTCGGCGAACAGGCGCACTGCCAGCGCATCTTCCTGAATGCCCTGACCGAAGCCTTGATAGGCCATGTCCAGAAACGGGACGTGGCCCTTGGACTTGACCACTTCCAGCACTTTTTTCCAGTCATCCAGGCTCAGGTCGACCCCGGTCGGGTTGTGGCAGCAGGCGTGCAGCACGACCACCGAGTTGTTCGGCAGGTTGTGCAGGTCTTCGAGCATGCCGGCACGGTTCACGTCGTGAGTGGCAGCGTCGTAGTAGCGATAGTTCTGCACCGCAAAGCCCGCGGTTTCAAACAGCGCACGATGGTTTTCCCAGCTCGGGTCGCTGATGGCGACGACGGCATCGGGCAGCAACTGCTTGAGGAAGTCGGCACCGATCTTCAGTGCGCCGGTGCCGCCGACCGATTGGGTGGTCAGCACGCGGCCCGAGGCGATCAGCGGCGAATCGGCGCCCAGCAACAGTTTTTGCACGGCCTGGTCATAGGCGGCAATACCGTCGATCGGCAGGTAGCCACGCGGGGCATGCTGGGCCACGCGGACCTTCTCGGCTTCGGCCACGGCGCGCAGCAGGGGAATGCGCCCGTCTTCATCACAGTAGACGCCTACGCCAAGGTTGACCTTGGTGCTGCGGGTGTCGGCGTTGAAGGCTTCGTTGATACCCAGGATCGGATCGCGGGGTGCCATTTCGACAGCGGAAAACAGGCTCATGGTGCGGCGGCTCTTGGTGAAGAGTGGGAAGGGGACACGCTGAGGCTCGATGCGCCAAAGCGGTGCGCAAACAGAGCGTAGTATAGAGAGCATCCCCTCGGTGATCGACAGTGCAGGGCGGGTTTTTTACAGGTTTTTGCGCATATTTGTAGAACGTTCGTTCGGTTAAAACCTCAATGCTTTAAGTGGGTGGCTTGAAAGGCTGATATATGACTCCATCTATTAGCCATCACTTCAAAACATCGCACGCCTGCTTCCCGGCGGGAACGGCTGTTTGCGATGATTTCGTCGTTGCGCGCCGTCATGCGCCGACGAATATTTCCAGTTGTGCCGTCGAGGCGGTCAGGTCGCGGAAAGATTCACGCGAACCCGTCACGCGCACCATTCAAGAGGTCAGTTATGTCCGAGTTCCAGCTCGTTACCCGCTTTGAGCCAGCCGGCGATCAGCCCGAGGCCATTCGCCAACTGGTCGAAGGGATCGACGCCGGGCTCGCGCACCAGACCTTGCTCGGGGTGACCGGCTCGGGCAAGACGTTCAGCATCGCCAACGTGATTTCGCAGATCAAGCGCCCGACGCTGGTGCTGGCGCCGAACAAGACCCTGGCCGCGCAGTTGTATGGCGAATTCAAGGCGTTTTTCCCGAACAACGCCGTGGAATACTTCGTTTCCTACTACGACTACTACCAGCCCGAAGCCTATGTGCCGTCGTCCGACACCTTCATCGAGAAGGATGCGTCGATCAACGACCACATCGAGCAGATGCGTCTGTCGGCGACCAAGGCGCTGCTGGAGCGCAAGGATGCGATCATCGTCACCACGGTGTCGTGCATCTACGGTCTGGGCAGTCCGGAAACCTACCTGCGCATGGTCATGCACATCGACCGCGGCGACAAACTCGATCAGCGTGCCTTGCTGCGCCGCCTGGCCGACCTGCAATACACCCGTAACGACATGGACTTTGCCCGTGCGACATTCCGGGTGCGCGGTGATGTGATCGACATCTACCCGGCCGAATCCGATCTGGAAGCGATTCGTATCGAGCTGTTCGATGACGAGGTCGAGAGCCTGTCGGCGTTCGATCCGCTGACCGGCGAGGTGATCCGCAAGCTGCCGCGCTTCACCTTCTACCCGAAAAGCCACTACGTCACCCCGCGCGAAACGCTGATCGAAGCGATGGAAAACATCAAGGTCGAGCTGCAGGAGCGTCTCGAATACCTGCGCAGCCAGAACAAACTGGTGGAAGCCCAGCGTCTTGAGCAGCGCACCCGTTTCGACCTGGAAATGATGCTGGAGCTGGGCTACTGCAACGGTATCGAAAACTACTCGCGCTACCTGTCGGGCCGTCCGTCCGGTGCGCCGCCGCCGACCCTGTTCGACTACCTGCCCCCGGATGCGTTGCTGGTGATCGACGAATCCCACGTCAGCGTGCCGCAGGTCGGCGCGATGTACAAAGGTGACCGTTCGCGCAAGGAAACACTCGTCGAGTACGGCTTCCGCCTGCCGTCGGCACTGGATAACCGGCCGATGCGCTTCGACGAGTGGGAGGCGATCAGCCCGCAGACCATTTTTGTCTCGGCGACTCCGGGTAACTACGAGGCCGAGCACGCCGGGCGTATCGTCGAGCAGGTGGTGCGTCCGACCGGCCTGGTGGACCCGCAGATCGAGATTCGTCCGGCGCTGACCCAGGTCGACGATCTGTTGTCGGAAATTCACAAGCGTGCTGCGCTTGAAGAGCGGGTGCTGGTCACCACGCTGACCAAGCGCATGTCCGAGGATTTGACCGACTACCTGAGCGACCACGGGGTGCGCGTGCGTTACCTGCACTCGGACATCGATACGGTGGAACGCGTCGAAATCATCCGCGACCTGCGATTGGGGACATTCGATGTGCTGGTGGGCATCAACCTGCTGCGTGAAGGTCTGGACATGCCGGAAGTGTCGCTGGTGGCGATTCTCGATGCCGACAAGGAAGGCTTCCTGCGTTCCGACCGTTCGCTGATCCAGACCATTGGCCGGGCGGCACGGAACCTCAACGGCCGG
The DNA here is from genome assembly GCF_017832255.1 of Pseudomonas sp. PvP028. NCBI lineage: Bacteria > Pseudomonadati > Pseudomonadota > Gammaproteobacteria > Pseudomonadales > Pseudomonadaceae > Pseudomonas > Pseudomonas sp. PvP028. The sequence goes on along the minus strand of NZ_JAFIBL010000001.1, from coordinate 5,091,693 downwards.
GCGATTCTGTATGCCGACCGGATTACCGGCTCGATGGAGCGCGCCATCGGCGAGACCGAGCGACGTCGCGAGAAGCAGATCGCCTTCAACCTGGAACATGGCATTACGCCCAAAGGCGTATTCAAGGACGTCGCCGACATCATGGAAGGCGCCACCGTGCCCGGCTCGCGCAGCAAGAAGCGCAAAGGCATGGCCAAAGCCGCCGAAGAAAACGCCCGCTACGAGAACGAACTGCGCTCGCCGAGCGAGATCAACAAACGCATTCGCCAACTGGAAGAAAAAATGTACCAACTGGCCCGCGACCTGGAATTCGAGGCCGCCGCACAAATGCGCGACGAAATCGGCAAACTGCGCGAGAGGTTGCTGGCGGTTTGAAGCATTGGGCACGCTACTTCTTATGCCTATGCGCCGCGTAGGCATGCAGTTCGTGACGCCCTGCGTCACAAGCCTTTAGTGCCGCACAATGTCATGCTGCGCCTGCATGAGCCCGCCATACGCGCTTTTCGATCACGATGGCACTGACGACGCAGGGTGCGACGTTAGTGACGGCTGAGTCATGGCGCTGATCCGGGGGTAGCCTGGCAGGACGCCAGGCTAGCCGCACCGCGCCATGGATGGCGCGTTGCGGCGACCCCCGGATCAGTGACAGGGCGAAGGAACCCGACGAAGTCGGGCCGGAAACCGGAGCGAGGGGGTTTGCCTACTTTGGCCCCATCAAAGTAGGTCGCCGAGGGGCGAAAAGGTGACCTGAGCCGAACCTCAATCCACCTGACGGCGCAGAGCCGTCGTGTGACGCAGAGCGTCACGAACTGCATTACCACGCGGAGTGGGAACGATATCCACGCCGAGCAGGGACTTTGCTCACTTTGGTCCCTCAAAGTGAGTCGCCGAGGGGCGAAAAGGTGACCTGAGCCGAACCCCAATCCACCTGAAAAAGAAAAACCGCCGTGTGACGCAGAGCGTCACGAACTGCATGCCAACGCGGAGCATTGGCACGATAATCAGCTGAATTTGTTTACAGCTCCGGGCGCGGAGCATGTGGAACGAGAGACGTCCGGGCAATTGCCTTTCTTGCTGGAGCCCCATGCCCCCGGCCTGTTAACATTCCGCGCTTGATCGACATAATTCGGGATTTTCCATGACCACCGTTCGTACCCGCATCGCGCCATCGCCCACAGGCGACCCCCACGTCGGCACGGCCTACATCGCGCTGTTCAACTACTGCTTTGCCAAACAGCATGGCGGCGAGTTCATCCTGCGCATTGAAGACACCGATCAACTGCGCTCTACCCGCGAGTCCGAACAGCAGATCTTCGACGCACTGCGCTGGCTGGGCATCGACTGGAGCGAAGGCCCCGACGTCGGTGGTCCTCACGGCCCCTACCGCCAAAGCGAGCGCGGCGACATCTACAAGAAATACGCGCAGCAACTGGTCGACATGGGTCATGCCTTCCCGTGCTTCTGCACCGCCGAAGAGCTGGACCAGATGCGCGCCGAACAGCAGGCCAAGGGCGAAACTCCGCGCTATGACGGTCGTGCCTTGCTGCTCACCAAGGAAGAAGTTCAGCGCCGCCTGGATGCCGGCGAGCCACACGTGATCCGCATGAAAGTGCCGACCGAAGGCGTCTGCGTCGTCCCTGATATGCTGCGTGGCGAAGTCGAAATCCCGTGGGACCGCATGGACATGCAGGTCCTGATGAAGACCGACGGCCTGCCGACCTACTTCCTCGCCAACGTCGTCGATGACCACCTGATGGGCATCACCCACGTATTGCGCGGCGAAGAATGGCTGCCATCGGCACCCAAACTGATCCTGCTGTACGAATACTTCGGCTGGGACAAGCCGCAACTGTGCTACATGCCGCTGCTGCGTAACCCCGACAAGAGCAAGCTGTCCAAGCGCAAGAACCCCACCTCGGTGACTTTCTACGAGCGCATGGGCTTCATGCCCGAGGCGATGCTCAACTACCTGGGGCGCATGGGCTGGTCGATGCCTGACGAGCGCGAGAAGTTCTCCTTGCAGGAGATGGTCGACAACTTCGACCTGTCGCGTGTTTCGCTGGGCGGGCCGATCTTCGATATCGAAAAGCTTTCCTGGCTCAATGGCCAATGGCTGCGTGATCTGCCGGTCGAGGAGTTTGCCTCACGTCTGAAGACCTGGGCGCTGAACCCTGACTACATGATGAAGATCGCACCGCATGTGCAGGGCAGGGTAGAGACCTTCAGTCAGGTCGCACCGCTGGCCGGCTTCTTCTTCGCAGGTGGCGTCACGCCTGATGTGAAGCTGTTCGAACACAAGAAGCTGTCTCCGGAGCAGGTGCGTCAGGTGATGCAGCTGATCCTGTGGAAGCTGGAATCGCTGCGTCAGTGGGAGAAGGACCGCATCATGGGTTGCATCCAGGCCGTGGTCGAACATCTCGAACTCAAGCTGCGTGATGCCATGCCACTGATGTTCGCTGCGATCACCGGTCAGGCCAATTCGGTCTCGGTGACCGATGCGATGGAAATCCTCGGTCCTGACCTGACCCGCTTCCGGCTGCGTCAGGCACTCGATTTGCTGGGCGGCGTTTCCAAGAAAGAAAACAAGGAATGGGAAAAGCTGCTGGGCTCGATTGCCTGAGGCATTACCTGTTCCTGTGAATCGCCCCCGGTTCTCCGGGGGTTGAATGGTAAGTGGTTGTATTACCGACAAAAAAGTTTGCAGATTGTAGAAAATAAATTTGACAGCCCTGTCACTCACGCTTAATATGCGCCCCGTCCACTGATGTGGGGCTTTAGCTCAGCTGGGAGAGCGCCTGCATGGCATGCAGGAGGTCAGCGGTTCGATCCCGCTAAGCTCCACCAAATTTAGCGTTGCAGAGTGCTGCTACACTGCTCTGGAATCTGGAATGATGTGAAACAAGCGGATCCAGCGACCGTTTGTTTTGCGAGAAGGTTTTGTCCCCTTCGTCTAGTGGCCTAGGACACCGCCCTTTCACGGCGGTAACAGGGGTTCGAGTCCCCTAGGGGACGCCAGTTTCACCGAGTGATGCCGGAAGGTTGATCTCCGCCGAGAGGCGTAAATCCGGGGCTTTAGCTCAGCTGGGAGAGCGCCTGCATGGCATGCAGGAGGTCAGCGGTTCGATCCCGCTAAGCTCCACCAATTTTGCCAGGGTTCATCGTTCGATGAACCTGACTGAAGGTTTTGCGTCCCCTTCGTCTAGTGGCCTAGGACACCGCCCTTTCACGGCGGTAACAGGGGTTCGAGTCCCCTAGGGGACGCCACGATTTCCCGCTCTGCGGGACCAAGGGTCATTCGATTATTGAATGGCCCTTTTGTTTTTTCAGGGTTCGAAAAATCCTTCTTTCTGTTTTTATCTATTGCCACACTCAACTGTAACCGACTCTCTTGCCGATACTGCGTTGGCATGCCGTTCGGGACACTCCGCGTCCTCTATGCGTTCGCAACGCAGTGCGCCGCGAACTGCATCCTCGCGCTACAGCCCTCATGGTTATACATAAGTCTTGTGGGAGCGAGCTTGCTCGCGAAGAGGCCGGTATAGCTCCCAGGAAATAGGGGTTGGATGCATCGTCTTCGTGAGCAAGCTCACTCCCACAGGTCTGTGTCCAGTCTGCACGTACGGTTTCAGGCCTTTTATCCGGGCTTATCCAGACTTGTGTGTGACTCTGAGCGCTGTAGCGTGAAGAGCAAAAGGCGTTCCGAGGGGCGCTTTTCATGCCAGCGCGTGTGAACGCGCGCCATGACCCGCTACACTCCCGCCAATCACATCTACTCAAGCAGGAGCACGCATGGTCTGGGACCGGGCAACGCCGTTTGTCATCGATCTGAATGTCGCCGCCGAAGACATCGACGGGCTGGGGCACGCCAATAACGCCGTCTATGTGTCCTGGCTGGAACGCTGTGCCTGGCGTCATTCGCAGTTCCTCGGGCTGGACCTCACCGAATACCGACGCCTCGACCGTGCGATGGCGGTGGTCAGGCATGAGATCGACTACCTCGCCAGCGCCTACGAGAACGACGAGCTGCAACTGGCGACCTGGATCGTCGACTGGGACCGCCGCCTGAAAATGACCCGCTGTTTTCAGCTCAAGCGTCCTGCCGACAACCTGACCTTGCTGCGCGCGCAAACCACCTTTGTCTGCATCGAACTGTCCACTGGTAAGCCCAAGCGTATGCCTGCCGAGTTCATTGAGGGCTACGGCGCAGCCATCTCTGACAACGCCGTTCCCAATCCGCACGTCGGGCAGTAAACTGCCGGACTTTTTTTCGAGTGTTACCCATGCAAATTGCTCTGGCGCCCATGGAGGGGTTGGTCGACGACATCCTGCGTAATGTGCTGACGAAAGTCGGCGGCATCGACTGGTGCGTGACCGAATTCATCCGGGTGTCCGAGCGTTTGATGCCGGCGCATTACTTCTATAAATACGCATCGGAATTTCACCAGGGCGCGAAAACTGACGCAGGCACACCGTTACGCCTTCAATTGCTGGGCTCTGACCCCGTGTGCCTGGCCGAGAACGCCGCGTTCGCCTGCGAATTGGGCGCCCCCGTGCTGGATCTCAACTTCGGCTGCCCGGCCAAGACCGTCAATCGCTCGCGTGGCGGCGCAATCCTGCTCAAGGAGCCGGAATTGCTGCATTCGATCGTCAGCCAGGTACGCCGTGCCGTGCCCAAACATATTCCTGTCACAGCCAAGATGCGTCTGGGTTACGAAAATACCGATGGCGCGCTGGATTGCGCACGGGCATTGGCTGACGGCGGGGCAGAGCAAATCGTCGTTCACGCCCGCACCAAGGTCGACGGCTACAAGCCGCCGGCGCACTGGGAGTGGATTGCGCGCATTCAGGAAGTGGTCAAGGTTCCGGTGGTCGCCAACGGGGAAATCTGGACCGTTGAGGATTGGCGGCGTTGCCGCGAAATCTGTGGCGCGCGGGACATCATGATCGGTCGCGGGCTGGTGGCGCGTCCTGATCTGGCCCGGCAGATCGCTGCAGCGCAGAAGGGCGAAGAGGTCGTGCCAATGACCTGGGACGAGCTACAGCCGATGCTGCGGGTCTTCTGGCAGGACTGCCTGGCGAAGATGACGCTGATTCAGGCGCCGGGTCGGCTCAAGCAGTGGCTGGTGCTGTTGACCAAAAGCTATCCCGAGGCGACCCTGATGTTCAATACGTTGCGCCGCGAGACCGACTGCGATCGCATCAGCGTATTGCTGGGCTGCGCGCCCGGTTGCTTACCCAGAAGCTGATCCCGACGAACGGTCAAAAAAATTCTGAAAAAAGTCTCTTGAAAAGCGAAGGGCTGTCCCTATTTTGGTGATCAAGCGATGCCGAAAAAGGGTCGCGTAAATCACTCGCTGATAAACAGGAGAATTGTTATGGCTACTGCATTTTCTCTGGCTCCACTGTTTCGCAACTCAGTGGGATTCGACCGCTTCAACGACCTCTTCGAGTCGGCGGCACGAAATGAGACAACCAGCGGTTATCCGCCCTACAACGTCGAGCGGCACACCGATGACCATTATCGAATCGTGATTGCTGCAGCAGGCATGCAAGAGCAGGATCTCGAGTTGCAGGTTGAAAAAGGCGTGCTGACCGTGATCGGCAACAAGCGCGAGCAAGAAGCCGAAAACGTGACGTATCTGCATCAGGGTATTGCCCGGCGTGAATTCAAGCTGTCATTCAGGCTGGCGGACAATATCGAAGTCAAAGGGGCCGATTTGTCTCACGGCCTGCTGAATATTGACTTGGTGCGCAATGTGCCGGAAGAAGCGAAACCAAAGCGTATTCCGCTCAATAGCCAGAAAGCGCTGGAAAACTGATCCGTCAGGTGACGTTGAGTCAGCGGCATGTAACAGAGAAGGCGCCTGCGGGGCGCCTTCTTTTTTAGTCCTGATGTGCGGTTTGCTGCGCAGGCCGCTTGAGCTCCAGCAAGGACTCGAACTGCGGGCCTGGCAGTGGTTCGCTGAACAGATAGCCTTGATAGGTGTAGCAGCCGACTTTTTCCAGAAATGCCAACTGCTCTGAGGTTTCCACGCCTTCCGCGATCACGTTCAGGTTGAGGCTCTGCGCCATGGCGACGATGGCACGGATGATTTCCGCGTCGTTGGGGTCGTTGGTGGCGTCCTGGACGAAAGACTGGTCTATCTTCAGCGTATCCACCGGCAAGCGCTTGAGGTAGGTCAGTGACGAATAGCCAGTGCCGAAATCATCCATCGCAAAGCTGACGCCCAGCGCCTTTAAGCTGAGCATCTTGAGGATGGTGTCGTCCAGGTTCTGGATGACGATACCTTCGGTGATTTCCAGCTTGAGCATGGACGCAGGCAACTGATGCAGGGTCAGGCTGCGTTCCACGCGCTCGATGAAATCGTGCTGGAGAAACTGTCGCGGGCTGATATTGACGCCCATCAGGAATCTGTTTTCCGGGATCAGCCCCTGCCTTAACAGCAGGCCACCGGTTTTGCAGGCTTCGTTCAGAATATGGCTGCCGACCTCCAGAATCATTCCGCTTTCTTCAAGTATCTGCACGAACTGATCAGGCGCCATCAAGCCGTATTCGGGGTGTTGCCAGCGCAGCAGGGCCTCGGCCCCGGTGATGTATTCGTTGCGGCAGTCGACCTGGGCCTGGAAGTGTAGGTGAAATTCGTTGCGGGTGAGGGCCAGGCGCAAGTCATTTTCCAGGCGCAGACGCTGGCTGACGGCCTGTTGCATGGACACATGGAAAAACTGTGAAGCGTTGCGCCCGCCATCCTTGGCCCGATACAGGGCAATATCGGCGCGCTTGAGCAGATCGGCCGGGGTCAGCCCATCATCCGGAATCAGCACCACGCCGATGCTCGGTGTGACCTGCAGGCGATGGCCGTCGAGAAACATCGGTTCGGCCAGCAGGTTGCGCAGGTTGTCGGCCAGCTCCCGCACTTGCTGGGTGACCTCGTCCTGTGAGCCTTCCAGGCCGCAGATCAACACCACGAATTCGTCGCCGCCCAAGCGGGCCACGGTGTCTTCCTGGCGCACGCTGGCTTCCAGGCGCGCGGCGATGATGCTCAGAACGCTATCGCCCACCGGATGGCCGAGCGAGTCGTTGATGTGCTTGAAATGGTCCAGATCGAGAAACAGCAGGGCACCGCGCAGGTTCTGATGCTGAAGCAGCGACACTTGCTGGCTCAGGCGGTCGAGCAGCAGTGCGCGATTGGGCAGCCCGGTCAGCGGGTCGTGATAAGCCAGGTGCTGAATCTGCGCCTGGGCATTTTTAAGCGCGCCGATGTCGCGGGCATTCATCAACAGGCAGGCGGTGTTGTTCAGGGTGATGAATTCGACCGATATATCCAGTACCAGGGGCGCGCCGTGCTTGTCTCGACCGTCCATTTCCCGATGATGCACGCGGCCTTTCTGGCGCAATTCTTCAAGCATGTGTTCGCGCTGCAAGGTGTCGGTCCAGATACCGACCTCGTGCGCTGTACGGCCGAGCACTTCCTGCGCGCTGAAACCGGTCAGGCGAGTAAAACCATCGTTGACCTCGACATAGCGGCCCGAGTCGATCTCAGTGATGGTGATCGAGTCGGGGCTTGAATGAAACGCCTTGGCAAATTTTTCCTCGCTGGCCTCCAGGGCGATCTGCGCGCACTGTTGGGTAATGTCCATGAGGGTGCCGGACAGCCTGACGGGCTTGCCCTGTTCATCCCGGTAAATCCGCGCGCGGCCTTCAAGCAGGCGTGACGCTCCGTTTTTCAACTTGAACCGGTAGGTGACTTGCAGGCAGTCCTGCCCGGTTTCGAGTGCCACGGCATAGATCGCGCGCATTCGGCGGCGCTCTTCGGCAGGCAGGCTGCCGAAGAACTGCCCGCCAGACTCGTCGAAGAGCCGTGCCGGCATGCCGTGCAACAGCGCCGCGCGTGCCGAAGCCTGCAGCCGGTTGCGGACGATATCCAGATCCCAGGTGCCCATTTGCGCCAGGTCCAGTGCCAGCTCCAGGCGATCACGGGTTTCCTTCAGGGCCCGCTCTGCGTCCGTCAGCGGCAGCCTGGCGGAGGCCGACTGTGCGGTAGCTTTCGGCACGGCGTTATCCGGTAGGTTGGGCATGTTATCCGAGCCTTTAATCGATAGAACCGCCAGAGCGATCTGCCTGCGGCCTGCAGCAGCATCTACTCACTGTGTCTGCGCATCGAGCAATTTCATGAATGCCCGTGCCGCATTCGACAGCGTGCGTTCGGTGTGCAGGATGTAGCCTAGCTGGCGATTGAGCTGTACGCCCGGCAGCGGAATGCGCGCGACCTGCTCGTCGAGCATGGTACGTGGCAGAACACTCCAGGCCAGGCCGATGGAAACCATCATCTTGATGGTCTCCATATAGTTGGTGCTCATGGCGATGTTGGGCTTGAGGCCCTGGGCCTCGCACAATCCGCTGACAATGTGATGGGTAAACGTATTACCGCCGGGAAATACCGCCGGATAGCGCACAATATCCTCCAGCTTCATCGGGCCGCTGTTGGCCAGCGCGTGCTCGGGTGCAGCGACGAAATCCAGCGGATCGTCCCAGACGGGCACGGCGCGGATCAGTGCATGCGGCTCGGGCGCCAGTGTAATGACTGCCAACTCGGCGCGCCCGTGAAGAATTTCTTCATAAGCGATTTCCGAATCCAGGAACTGAATGTCCAGTGCAACCTTCGGGTAAGTACGGGTAAAGGCCCGCAATATCGGCGGCAAACGGTGCAGGCCTATGTGATGGCTGGTCGCCAGAGTCAACCGCCCGGTGACTTCCCCGGTCAGGTTGGTCAAAGCACGGCGGGTGTCATCCAGCACGTTGAGAATCTGGTAGGCGCGCGGCAGCAGGGCGCGTCCGGCCTCGGTCAGACTGACTTCGCGGCCCAGGCGGTCGAACAGGCGCACGTTGAGTTGCTGCTCCAGACCGGCAATGCGCTTGCTGATGGCCGGTTGGGTCAGGTAAAGGCGTTCGCCTGCCCCGGAGAAGCTGCCGGTCTCGGCAATGGCAATAAAGGCATTGAGGTTGGCCAAGTCCATGGTCAGATTCCAGTTGGTTATCCAAAGTATGAAAATTATGAATTTGAGTTATTTAAGCATATTCCATAGGATGACCGCACAAGCCAAAGGGTCATCGCCACGATTGCCCAAGGCATAGAAAGAAGCTGATGAGGAAGTACGTCCGATGGCCGGGAAAACGCTCTACGACAAGCTCTGGGATTCGCATTTGGTCAAACAGCGCGACGATGGTTCGGCGCTGATCTACATTGATCGTCATATCATCCACGAAGTGACCTCGCCGCAGGCGTTCGAAGGTCTGCGGCTGGCGAAGCGCAAGCCTTGGCGGATCGACTCGATCATCGCCACGCCTGACCATAACGTGCCGACCACCGCAGAACGCAAGGGTGGCATCGGTGCCATCGAGGATCAGGTGTCGCGCTTGCAGGTGCAGACCCTCGACGACAACTGCGACGAGTACGGCATCACCGAATTCAAGATGAATGACCCGCGCCAGGGCATCGTCCACGTGATCGGCCCGGAGCAGGGCGCAACCCTGCCAGGCATGAGCGTGGTCTGCGGCGACTCGCACACCTCGACCCACGGCGCATTCGGTGCGCTGGCCCACGGCATCGGCACTTCCGAGGTCGAGCACGTGCTCGCTACCCAGTGCCTGGTTGCCAAGAAAATGAAGAACATGCTGGTGTCGGTCGAAGGGCAATTGCCGTTTGGCGTGACAGCCAAGGACATCGTACTGGCAGTGATCGGCAAGATCGGCACTGCCGGCGGTAACGGTTACGCCATCGAGTTCGCCGGCAGCGCGATCCGCGACCTGTCGATCGAAGGGCGCATGACCATCTGCAACATGTCCATCGAAGCGGGCGCGCGGGTTGGTATGGTGGCCACCGACGAGAAGACCGTCGAGTACGTCAAAGGCCGTCCGTTCGCACCCAAAGGCGCAGAGTGGGACCTCGCTGTCGAAGCCTGGAAGGACCTGGTGTCCGACCCGGACGCTGTGTTCGATACCGTGGTCAAGCTGGACGCCGCACAGATCAAGCCGCAGGTCAGCTGGGGCACCTCGCCGGAAATGGTCCTGGCGGTTGATCAGAACGTGCCGGACCCTGCGCAAGAGCCGGATCTGGTCAAGCGTGGCTCCATCGAGCGTGCGCTCAAGTACATGGGCCTGAAAGCCAATCAGCCGATTACCGACATCCAGCTGGACCGGGTATTCATCGGTTCCTGCACCAACTCGCGCATCGAAGACTTGCGCGCCGCTGCGGACGTTGCCAAAGGTCGCAAGGTGGCTTCAACCATCAAGCAGGCCATCGTGGTCCCAGGCTCGGGGCTGATCAAGGCGCAGGCCGAGAAGGAAGGGCTGGACAAGGTGTTCATCGAAGCCGGCTTTGAGTGGCGTGAACCGGGCTGCTCCATGTGCCTGGCGATGAACCCGGACCGCCTGGGTTCCGGCGAGCACTGCGCGTCGACCTCCAACCGTAACTTCGAAGGTCGTCAGGGGGCCGGTGGCCGCACGCATCTGGTGAGCCCGGCGATGGCCGCTGCCGCTGCGGTGAATGGCCGTTTCATCGATGTTCGCGACCTGATCCAGCACTGAGGAGTCCCGTATGAAAGCCTTTACCCAGCACCGTGGCCTGGTCGCTCCTCTGGATCGTGCCAACGTCGACACTGACCAGATCATTCCCAAGCAGTTTCTCAAGTCGATCAAGCGCACCGGTTTCGGTCCGAACCTGTTCGATGAATGGCGTTATCTGGACGTGGGGCAGCCTTACCAGGACAACTCCAAGCGCCCATTGAACACTGACTTCGTCCTCAACCACGAGCGGTATCAGGGTGCCAGTGTTCTGTTGGCCCGGGAAAACTTCGGCTGCGGCTCGAGCCGCGAACACGCGCCGTGGGCACTGGAAGAGTACGGTTTCTGCGCAATCATTGCGCCGAGCTACGCGGACATCTTCTTCAACAACAGCTTCAAGAACGGCTTGTTGCCGATCATCCTGTCCGAGGAAGACGTCGATCAACTGTTCAAGCAGGTGGAAGCCACGCCCGGTTATCAGTTGAGTATCGATCTGCAGGCGCAGACCGTGACCCGCCCGGATGGCAAGGTCCTGAGCTTTGAAATCGATGCGTTCCGCAAGCATTGCCTGCTCAACGGTCTGGACGATATCGGCCTGACGCTGATGGACGCCGAGGCCATCGCCGGTTTCGAGAGCAAGCACCGCGCCAGCCAGCCGTGGCTGTTCCGCGACTGATCGATCTCCAGCGGATGCATGTTTGCCAGTAAGGTGCAATTGCCCCTTGCTGGCAAAAGTGTTTTCGCGGCACGCTAAATTTTCTGTGGTATCGAGCGTTTCAAGCAGGCGTTGTCAAAGACGCCGATGCACAAAATCGAGGATGTTATGAGCAAGCAGATTCTGATTCTCCCTGGTGATGGTATTGGTCCGGAAATCATGACCGAAGCGGTCAAGGTGCTGGAACTGGCCAACGAAAAGTATCAACTGGGGTTTGAGTTGACCCACGACGTGATCGGCGGCGCGGCCATCGACAAGCACGGCGTGCCGCTGGCCGATGAAACCCTGGAGCGTGCCCGTGCGGCCGATGCCGTGCTGCTGGGTGCAGTCGGCGGCCCGAAATGGGACACCATCGAGCGCGACATCCGTCCTGAGCGCGGTCTGCTGAAAATACGCTCGCAACTGGGCCTGTTCGGCAACCTGCGTCCGGCGATCCTTTATCCGCAACTGGCCGACGCGTCGAGCCTGAAACCGGAAATTGTCGCCGGCCTGGATATCCTGATCGTTCGCGAGTTGACCGGTGGCATCTATTTCGGCGCGCCACGCGGCACGCGGGTGCTGGATAATGGCGAGCGTCAGGCTTACGACACACTGCCGTACAGCGAAAGCGAGATCCGCCGCATTGCCAAAGTCGGTTTCGACATGGCCATGGTGCGTGGCAAGAAGCTCTGCTCGGTGGACAAGGCCAACGTACTGGCGTCCAGCCAGCTGTGGCGCGAAATCGTCGAGCAGGTTGCCAAGGATTACCCTGAAGTCGAACTGAGCCACATGTACGTCGACAACGCTGCCATGCAACTGGTGCGTGCACCCAAGCAGTTCGATGTGATCGTGACCGACAACTTGTTCGGCGACATTCTCTCCGATCAGGCGTCGATGCTCACCGGCTCCATCGGCATGCTGCCGTCGGCCTCGCTGGACACGGCCAACAAGGGCATGTACGAGCCATGTCACGGTTCTGCGCCGGACATCGCCGGCAAAGGCATTGCCAACCCGTTGGCGACCATTCTGTCGGTGTCGATGATGCTGCGTTACAGCTTCAATCTGACCGATGCGGCCGACGCCATCGAAAAGGCTGTCAGCCTGGTTCTGGATCAGGGTATCCGCACCGGCGACATCTGGTCGGAAGGCAAAGTCAAAGTCGGTACGCAGGAAATGGGCGATGCTGTAGTCGCCGCGCTGCGGAATCTGTAATCTCTCTGGCCCGCCGCCTGCTGTGTACGCGCAGAGCGGCGGTCCCACTTTTATTCAAGGTGTAGTTGCGATGAAACGTGTAGGTCTGATCGGTTGGCGTGGCATGGTCGGTTCCGTGCTCATGCAGCGGATGCGGGAAGAGCAGGACTTCGATCTCATTGAGCCGGTGTTCTTCACTACTTCCAATGTCGGTGGCCAGGCGCCTTCGGTGGGCAAGGATGTTGCGCCCCTGAAAGATGCCTACAGCATCGACGAGCTGAAAACCCTGGACGTGGTGCTGACCTGCCAGGGTGGCGACTACACCAATGAGGTGTTCCCCAAGCTGCGCGAAGCGGGCTGGCAGGGTTACTGGATCGATGCGGCGTCGAGCCTGCGCATGCAGGATGACGCGGTCATCGTGCTTGACCCGGTGAACCGCAAGGTCATCGACCAGCAACTGGATGCGGGTACCAAGAACTATATCGGTGGCAACTGCACCGTCAGCCTGATGCTGATGGGCCTGGGCGGCCTGTTCGATGCCGGTCTGGTCGAGTGGATGAACGTCATGACCTATCAGGCGGCCTCCGGCGCCGGCGCGCAGAACATGCGTGAGCTGATCCGGCAAATGGGCGCGGTGCATGCTTCGGTGGCCGATGATCTGGCCAACCCGGCCAGCGCCATTCTGGACATCGACCGCAAGGTGGCTGAAGCCATGCGCAGCGAGTCGTTCCCCACCGAGAACTTCGGCGTGCCGCTGGCGGGCAGCCTGATCCCGTGGATCGACAAGGCCCTGCCAAACGGCCAGAGCCGCGAAGAGTGGAAAGGCCAGGCCGAGACCAACAAGATCCTCGGTCGCTTCAAGAGCCCGATCCCGGTGGACGGCATCTGCGTTCGCATTGGTGCGATGCGCTGCCATAGCCAGGCGCTGACCATCAAGCTGAACAAGGATGTGCCGATTGCGGACATCGAAGGCTTGATCAGCCAGCACAACCCGTGGGTCAAGCTGGTGCCGAACAATCGCGAAGCCAGCATGCATGAGCTGAGCCCGACGGCGGTGACCGGCACCATGAGCATTCCGGTGGGGCGTCTGCGCAAACTGAACATGGGTTCGCAATACCTGGGCGCTTTCACCGTGGGTGACCAGCTGTTGTGGGGCGCTGCGGAGCCGCTGCGTCGCATGCTGAGAATCCTGCTGGAGCGTTGAGGCTTCGGTTTCACAGCAAACCCGCTTTCCGAAAGGGAAGCGGGTTTTTTAATGGCTGATACTTTTGATTGATCGCCCTTTGTCCCTATATATGGGATTGAAATTTACATATTGAGATAAGTGTAACAACGGGTTTATAGTCGTCCTGCACTCACTTCCAAAAAAACAACAGGTGACGCAATGCAGGCGCAATTGATCGCGCTCGATTGGGGGACAACCTCACTTCGTGCTTATCGACTTGGCGAACATGGCCAGGTACTGGAACAGCGCGCATTGAGCGCGGGCATCATGCAGTTGCCAACCACGCCGCGGCTGATCGCGGGGCAGTTCTGCAGTGACGGTTTCGAACTGGCCTTTGACCAGGCGTGCGGCGACTGGCTCGATGCCCAGCCAGACCTGCAGGTGATTGCCTGCGGCATGGTCGGCAGCGCGCAGGGCTGGCGCGAGGCGGCTTACCGGGAAACGCCGGCCAGCGTCAACGAACTGAGCGCAGCGTTGCAGACCGTGCGCAGCGTGCGCGGTGTAACCGTGCACATCATCCCCGGCGTCCTGCAGCGCTCGACCCTGCCTAACGTCATGCGTGGCGAAGAAACCCAGGTGCTGGGTGTGCTGGCGGGGCTCGAAGAAGGGCAGGGCAGCCAGCCTCTGCTGATCGGTCTGCCTGGCAGTCACTCCAAATGGGTGCAGGTAGAGCGCGGGCGCATCGTTCACTTCGACACCTTCATGACCGGCGAGGTCTACGCCGCACTCTGCGCACATACCATTCTCGGACGCACTATGCAGCCTTCGCAGGCGTTCGACGAGCAGGCGTTTGACCGCGGCCTGTCGATTGCTCTGTCCGACGCGGGCTCCGCGGGGCCGCTGTCGACGATTTTCAGCACGCGAACGCTCGGCCTGACCGGGCAATTGGCTGCTAGTGCGCAACCTGACTATCTTTCCGGCCTGTTGATTGGCCATGAACTGGGTGCCATCGCCAGGCTGCATCTGCACAACCACGAACAATTGCCTGCGGTGATCCTCATCGGCAGTGATTCGCTGTGCACGCGCTATGCACGCGGGCTTGCGGTTTGTGGCTTTCCCGGGGTGACATTGGCCGAGCAGGCGACCGAGCGTGGCCTGTGGCAGGTCGCCGTTCAGGCCGGTCTGATCGCGCGCCGCTCGTCCCAACACATTCGAGAGGTTTGACATGCTCAAGCAAGCATTGAAAGAAAATGGCCTGGTCGCGATTCTGCGCGGCCTGCGTCCCGAAGAAGCGCCTGCCGTGGGCGATGCGCTGTACGAGGCGGGGTTTCGGGTCATCGAAGTGCCGCTCAACTCCCCGCAACCGTTCGACAGCATCCGCTTGTTGCGTCAGCAATTGCCTGCCGATTGCCTGATCGGTGCTGGCACCGTGCTCACCGCTGAGCAGGTGACTCAGGTCAAGGATGCCGGCGGGCAAGTGATCGTTATGCCGCACAGTGACGCCAAGGTGCTGCGTGCGGCCAAGGCGGCCGGGCTGTTCCTGTCGCCAGGGGTCGCGACGCCGACCGAAGCCTTTGCGGCACTGGCCGAAGGTGCCGATGTGCTCAAGCTGTTTCCTGCCGAGCAAATGTCGCCTGCGGTGGTCAAGGCGTGGCTGGCGGTCTTGCCCAAGGGCACGATTCTGCTGCCGGTCGGGGGGATTTCGCCGGACAACATGAAGGTATTTCTCGATGCGGGCGTGAAGGGGTTTGGCCTGGGCTCCGGGCTGTTCAAACCCGGCATGAGCGTCGCAGACGTCACCGAGCGTGCCCAGGCCTATGTGGCGGCCTGGAAGCTGCACAGCGCAGCGCTTGCAGACTGACCGGCGCAGACGCCGTCGTGCAGTAGCCGCTATCCAACAAGAGAATCAACAAGAGAAACCGCACTCATGAAAATCACCAAACTCACCACGTTCATCGTTCCGCCGCGCTGGTGCTTCCTCAAGGTCGAGACCGACGAGGGCGTTGTCGGCTGGGGCGAGCCAGTGGTCGAAGGCCGCGCGCACACGGTCGCTGCCGCTGTGGAAGAGCTTTCCGATTACCTGATCGGCAAGGATCCGCGCAACATTGAAGACATCTGGACCGTGCTGTACCGCGGCGGCTTCTACCGCGGCGGCGCGATTCACATGAGTGCGCTGGCCGGTATCGATCAGGCGTTGTGGGACATCAAGGGCAAGGCGCTGGGGGTGTCGGTCAGTGATCTGCTCGGCGGTCAGGTGCGTGACAAGATTCGCGTCTATTCGTGGATTGGCGGTGATCGACCCGCCGATACGGCGCGCGCCGCCAAGGAAGCGGTCGAGCGCGGTTTTACGGCGGTGAAGATGAATGGCACCGAAGAGCTGCAGTTTCTCGACACTTTCGACAAGGTCGACCTGGCACTGGCCAACGTGGCCGCCGTGCGTGATGCAGTGGGGCCGAATGTCGGCATCGGTGTGGACTTCCACGGCCGGGTTCACAAGCCGATGGCCAAGGTGCTGATGAAGGAGCTGGACCCGTACAAGCTGATGTTCATCGAAGAGCCGGTGCTCAGCGAGAACTATGAAGCACTGAAGGAACTGGCGCCGCTGACCAGCACTCCGATTGCGCTGGGCGAGCGGCTGTTCTCGCGCTGGGACTTCAAGCGTGTGTTGAGCGAAGGCTACGTCGACATCATCCAGCCGGATGCCTCGCACGCCGGTGGCATTACCGAAACCCGCAAGATCGCCAACATGGCTGAAGCCTACGACGTCGCACTGGCGCTGCATTGCCCGCTGGGGCCTATCGCGCTGGCGGCCTGCCTGCAACTGGACGCGGTTTGCTACAACGCCTTCATCCAGGAGCAGAGCCTGGGTATTCACTACAACGAAAGCAACGACCTGCTCGATTACGTCAAGCACCCGGAAGTCTTTGACTACGACAAAGGCATGGTCAAGATCCCCAACGGCCCCGGCCTGGGCATCGAAATCAACGAAGAATACGTCATTGAACGCGCCGCCATCGGCCACCGCTGGCGCAACCCGATCTGGCGTCATGCGGATGGCAGTTTTGCCGAGTGGTAGAAAAGCAAATCCGCTAGCCATCGTTTCGGCGCTCTGCGCTCATCGCCATACATAAGTCCTGAAGCGCCTGGAAAATGGGCGTTCAGGCTTCTGCCCGCAGGGCGTAGGAGCGAACGTGTTCGCGAACAGGCTTACCTGTTCTCTGAAAATGTTTCGTTTGAACAATTGTCTTCGCGAACAAGTTCGCTCCTACGGCCTTCGGCCAGAATCAAAAGCGCACTTGCGTATAACGATGAGCGCTCTGCGTGGGAACGAGAATCGGCGTGCCTTCAGCTCAGCTGTATCGAAACACAGACCTCAATAAATCCAACAAGAGGCTACATTCCATGCGCACTCGAACTCTGGAGGGTGCGGCATCCCTGGTGACGCCGTCCCGCAAACGTTTCTTTATCATGGTGCTGCTGTTCATCACCGTAGTGATCAACTACCTGGACCGCAGCAACCTGTCGATTGCCGCACCAGCGCTGACCTCCGAACTGGGCCTTGATCCGGTGCATGTCGGGCTGATCTTTTCCGCGTTCGGCTGGACCTACGCCGCCATGCAACTGCCTGGGGGCTGGCTGGTAGATCGCGTGCCGCCGCGCATTCTCTATACCGCAGCCCTGCTGCTGTGGTCCATTGCGACCATCATGCTCGGCTTCGCCGCCAGCTTCATCGCCCTGTTCGTACTGCGCATGGCGGTCGGTGCGCTGGAAGCACCTGCTTATCCGATCAACAGCCGCGTGGTTACCACCTGGTTTCCCGAGCGCGAGCGTGCTACCGCTATCGGCGTCTACACCTCCGGACAGTTCGTCGGTCTGGCGTTTTTGACCCCGGTACTGGCCTGGTTGCAGGCGCACTACGGCTGGCACATGGTGTTTGTCGCCACCGGTGGAGTCGGCGTGTTGTGGGCGTTGATCTGGTACACGGTGTATCGCGAGCCACGTGATTTCAAAGGCGTCAATCAGCAGGAAATCGAGCTGATTCAGGAGGGTGGCGGGCTGGTGGACATCCAGAAGGATGTCGAAAAACAGAAGCAGGCGTTCAGCTGGCTGGACCTGGGTATTGTGTTGAGCAGGCGCAAGCTGTGGGGCATCTACCTGGGGCAGTTCTGCCTGAACTCGACGCTGTGGTTTTTCCTGACCTGGTTCCCGACCTACCTGGTGAAATACCGGGGTATGGACTTCATCAAGTCTGGCCTGCTGGCGTCGTTGCCGTTCCTCGCCGCATTCGTCGGTGTGCTGTGCTCGGGCTTCTTTTCCGACTGGCTGATCCGTCGCGGGCATAGCGTAGGCTTTGCACGCAAGTTGCCGATCATTGCCGGGCTGCTGATCTCGACCTCGATCATCGGTGCCAACTTCGTCGACTCTACGCCGCTGGTGATCACCTTTCTGGCGCTGGCGTTCTTCGGCAACGGTCTGGCGTCGATCACCTGGTCGCTGGTCTCGACCCTGGCACCGGCGCGCCTGCTGGGCCTGACCGGTGGCACGTTCAACTTCATCGGCAACCTTTCTGCCATCGCCACCCCGATCGTGATTGGCTTTCTGGCGTCGGGAGACTCGTTCGCGCCTGCCATCACCTACATTTCGGTCCTGGCACTGCTGGGCGCGCTGTCGTACATCCTGCTGGTAGGGAAAGTGGAGCGTATCGAGCTCTGATATCGACGCATCCGGACACTGGCGGTGATAATGCCGCCGGTTTTCGATCCGAACCCTTTTGATCCGAGCAAGGCCTCTCATGCACAACGATTCGATCACCCCTGAAAAGATTACCGGCAAGGACTCCGTACCCACCGGGACTCAGACCTTGCTGCGCGGGCTGGGGGTGGTGCAGGCGGTTGCCGGTGGCGCACGGGACCTCAAGGAGATCGCCCGGCTGATCGGCACCACGCGCAGCACCACGCACCGTCTGGCCAGTTGCCTGGTCGAGGAGCGTTACCTGCGCATCGTTCCTCAGGTGGGCTATCTGCTTGGGCCGAAACTGATCGAGCTGGGGTTTCAGGCGCGTGAAGAGGTGCCCCTGGCGATGCTGGCCAGGCCGTATCTGGATCGCTTGTCGGAGCTGACCGGCGATACCGTGCATCTGGCAGTACGGGAAGGGGACGACGTGCTCTATCTGCACAAGAATCCCGGTCGCAATGGTCCGGAAATGCGTTCGCGGGTCGGGCATCGGATGCCGATGGTGCGCACCGGTATCGGCAAGGCGCTGCTGCTGGACAGTGCTCAGTCCGAGTGGCAGCGGCTGTATGAAATCAGCATGCCGAGCACAGGCAGAAATCCGCTATGGCCTGCTCATGAGCAGCAAACCTGGGAACAGTTGAAGGCACGGCGGGAGGAGTACGTAGAAGGAGGGTATGCATTCGATCTGGAGGACAACGAGCCGTCGATCCGTTGTGTCGCAGCGCCGGTACGTGATGCCAGCAAACAGATCGTTGCCGGCATCAGTGTCGCCAGTACCGTGCCCTACATGCCGTTGGAGAAGATGGCCGAGCTGGTTCCGCTGATCAAAACCATCGCAGCGGAACTCTCGGCCGATCTCGGCGGCTGATCGGCAGTCGATCAGGCCTTCAGCGTGGCCATGTCGATTACGAAGCGGTACTTCACGTCACCGGCCAGCATGCGCTCGTAGGCTTCGTTGATGTTGCGGATATCGAGCATTTCGATGTCGCAGGTGATGTCGTTCTCGGCACAGAAATCCAGTACTTCCTGAGTTTCCGCGATACCGCCGATCAACGAACCGGCCAGCACGCGACGGCTCATTACCAGGTTGGCGGCGTGTACTGGCGGCTCGATCGGCTCAATCAGGCCGACCAGAATGTGGGCGCCGTCGAAACGCAAGGTTTCCAGGTAGGGGTTCAGGTCGTGCTGCACCGGAATGGTGTCGAGCAGGAAGTCGAAATGCCCGGCAGCAGCCTTCATCTGTTCAGCGTCGGTGGAGACGATCACATGATCGGCGCCTTGACGATGTGCTTCCTGAGCCTTGGCGGCGGAGCGGGTGAACAGGGTCACTTCAGCGCCCATGGCCTTGGCGAACTTGATGCCCATGTGGCCCAGACCGCCCATGCCCAGAATGCCGACCTTGTCGCCCGCCTTGACGCCGTAGTGCTTGAGCGGCGAATAGGTGGTGATACCTGCGCAGAGAATCGGCGCAGCAGCGGCCGGATCGAGTTTTTCCGGGACGCGCACGACAAAGTGCTCGGCGACCACGATGCTGTTCGAGTAACCGCCCATGGTGTTGCTGCCGTCCACGCGGTCCGGCGTTGCGTAAGTCATGGTCGGGCCTTCCAGGCAGTACTGCTCGAGGTCCGACTTGCAGGCCGAGCATTCGCGGCACGAATCGACCATGCAGCCGACACCGACCATGTCACCGACCTTGTACTGGGTTGCACTGCTGCCGGTGGCAGTGACGCGGCCAACGATTTCGTGGCCTGGCATCAGTGGGTAAACAGCAATGCCCCACTCGTTGCGCGCCTGGTGAATGTCGGAGTGGCAGACGCCGCAATAAAGGATTTCGATGGCAACGTCGTCGGCACGCAGAGCGCGACGTTCGAAGGTCATCGGGGCGAGGGGAGCGGTAGCTGACTGTGCGGCGTAACCGATAGCTGTGTACATGTTTGACCTCGCAAGATGTAACGGAAGAGAGGCGAACCATTGTCCTGATACAGGCCCTTCGCGGCTATGGTGAATCCTCCGTGTTTCATGCCTATTCCTCCGGCCTGAAAATTCAGGGTCGGCGCTGAGGCGCAAATCTGCGATGATACGGCTGTCTGTTTCTCTGCCAGGCTGTGCCCATGACCTTACCTGTTGTGCCGGATGGCAATGCCACCCTCGTTTCCCTGATCCAGCCGCTGGCAGTGCGCCCGGGGTTTGTCGCTACGCCGTTGCCGGAGGTCCGCGTGCTTTCGGCGTTTGGTTATGTCGCCAGCAGCCCGCAGATCTACGAGCCGAGCCTGATGATCGTGGTGCAGGGCAGCAAGATCGCGTGCCTGGGGCCGCGCACGTTCGAATACGGCACCGGGCATTACCTGATTCAGGCGCTCTCTGTGCCGTTCAAGTGCGAAACGTTCGCCACTCCGGAAAAGCCGCTTTACGGCGTTTCAGTGGCGATTGACCGCGTGTTGCTCGGTGAGCTGGTGCAGGTGATGGGCCCGGTCACCGGGCACGAGAGTCAGGTGCAGACGCCGGAATCCATGACCTCGGTGCGCATCGATAACACTATGCGCGACAGTGTCGAGCGTTTGCTGCGTTGTCTGCATGATCCGCTGGAGTGTCAGGCCATGGGCCAGGCACGGATTCGCGAGGTGCTGTATACCGCGCTGCGCGGACCGCAGTCGGGGGTGCTACGTGCGCTGGTCGAACAGCAGGGGCAGTTCGCACGAATTGCCTCGGCCGTGACCTACCTGCATGAGCATTATGACCACGCGTTGAACGTCGACACGCTGGCCAGTTGCGCGAACATGAGCACGTCGACCTTTCATGAGCATTTCAAGCGCAGCACGCTGTTGTCGCCGGTGCAGTACCTCAAGCGCCTGCGCCTGCTCAAGGCTCAGCAATTGCTGGTGGCCGAGGGCCTGGGTGTGGCGCAGGTCGCGTTGAAGGTCGGCTATCAAAGCGCGTCGCAGTTCAGTCGTGAATACAAACGTTACTTTGAGCGCAGACCGGGCGAAGAGGGATGTAGGGGTTAGCTGCAAGCTTCAAGCCGCAAGCTTCAAGATCAAAGCTTGTAGCTTGTAGCTTGTAGCTTGTAGCTTGTAGCTTGTAGCTTGTAGCTTGTAGCTTGTAGCTTGTAGCTTGCAGCTGCTTCACCTCACATATTCGGGTAGGTCGGGCCGCCAGCGCCTTCCGGTGCCACCCAGGTGATGTTCTGCGACGGGTCCTTGATGTCGCAGGTCTTGCAGTGCACGCAGTTCTGCGCGTTGATCTGGAAGCGTTTCTCGCCGTCTTCCTTGGTGATGACTTCATACACGCCAGCCGGGCAATAACGCTGAGCCGGCTCGTCATACAGCGGCAGGTTCTTGCTGATCGGGATGCTCGGATCGGTCAGCTTCAGGTGGCAGGGCTGTTCCTCTTCATGGTTGGTGCTGGAGAGGAATACCGAACTGAGCTTGTCGAAGCTGAGCTTGCCGTCGGGTTTCGGGTAGTCGATCTTCTTCGAGTCGGCTGCGAGCTTCAGGCAGGCGTAGTCCGGCTTGGTGTCGTGCAGCGTGAACGGCAGCTTGCCACCGAAAATGTTCTGATCGATGAAGTTGAATGCGCCGCCCTTGATCGCGCCGTATTTGTGGATCGCCACGCCAAAGTTACGGCTGGCGAACAGTTCTTCATGCAGCCAGCTGGCCTTGAATGCGTCCACGTAGGCGTTCAGCACGTCGCCGCCTTCCTTGCCGGCGAGCAGCGCGTCGGCTACCGAATCGGCAGCCAGCATGCCTGACTTCATCGCCGTATGGCTGCCCTTGATCTTGGCGAAATTCAGCGTGCCCAGATCGCAGCCGATCAGCGCGCCGCCGGGGAAGACCATCTTCGGCAGGGAGTTCAAGCCGCCCTTGGCAATCGCGCGGGCACCGTAGCTGATGCGCTTGCCGCCTTCCAGGTACTGCTTGACGACCGGGTGATGCTTGTAGCGCTGGAATTCGTCGAACGGCGAGAGGTACGGGTTGCTGTAGGACAGGTCGATGATCAGGCCGACCACGACCTGATTGTTTTCCAGGTGGTACAGGAACGAGCCGCCCGGATTGTCATCGTCCAGCGGCCAGCCGGCGGTGTGCACCACCAGCCCCTGTTCATGTTTAGCCGGATCGACTTCCCAGATTTCCTTGAGGCCGATAGCGTAATGCTGCACGTCGGCTTCGTCGTCGAGCTTGAAGCGCTTGAGCAGCTGCTTGCCGATGTGACCACGGCAGCCTTCGGCGAACAGCGTGTACTTGGCGCGCAGTTCCATGCCGGGGGTGTACAGGCCTTCCTTCGGATTGCCTTCGCGGTCGACACCCAGGTCGCCGGTGACGATGCCGCGTACTACACCGTTTTCGTCGAACAGCGCTTCCTGAGCGGCAAAGCCCGGATAGATTTCGACACCGAGGTTTTCAGCCTGCTGCGCCAGCCAGCGGCACAGGTTGCCCAGCGAGATGATGTAGTTGCCATGGTTGTGCATGGTCTTGGGGACGAAAAAGTCCGGTATTTTCTGGGCTTTTTCGGCGTCGCGCAGCACATAGATGTCGTCGCGCTTGACCGGCGTGTTGAGCGGAGCGCCCAGTTCCTGCCAGTTGGGGAACAGTTCGTTCAGTGCGCGGGGCTCGAACACGGCACCGGAGAGGATGTGCGCACCGACTTCGGAGCCTTTTTCCACCACGCAGACGCTGATTTCCTGGCCAGCTTCAGCGGCCTTCTGTTTAAGGCGGCAAGCGGCAGAAAGCCCGGACGGGCCGGCTCCGACGATAACGACGTCGAATTCCATGTATTCGCGTTCCACAGGCTATCTCCTACTCTCAAGGCTCACGGTGTTTTTATGGGCACTGCTTTTTTGGTTGCTGCAGGCCGACGCATGGAGGTATTGAACCGCCTCGTCTTTTAATGGTTCGCATTATATCTACACCACTGCGCGGGTCCAATACAAACGTTTGTTTGAATCGGCCGCAGGCCAGATAAATCAAAGACACCAGACTCGGAACTGGCCGATTTGGCGTATTGACCGGAAAAGGCGTTGCGGTCAATATACGGGCGGTTTTGCGTTTGCCGTAGGCTGAAACGAGGTTCCCGGATTGCGGGCAATCTCTCAAAAGGCATCAGGCAGACGCGCTGCAGGCAACAGGTCAACGTCGCACGGCGCATTTTACACACCCAGCCGCTGCTTGACGGGTGACTCCCGGCTTTTATATGGCTTTTTAAAGCCGTCCGAATGGCCTGCACGCATAGCGATTGCTTGTTGAGGACACATATCGATCGCCTGGTGCCGCCGGGCGACTTCTTTTCACCGGAGAGTGAGGAATCCATGAAGGTTCTTGTAGCTGTCAAACGAGTGGTCGACTACAACGTCAAGGTTCGCGTCAAGGCGGACAACTCCGGCGTCGATCTTGCCAACGTCAAAATGTCCATGAACCCGTTCTGCGAAATCGCCGTTGAAGAGGCGGTTCGTCTTAAAGAGAAGGGTGTAGCCACCGAAATCGTCGTCGTCACCATCGGCCCGACCACCGCTCAGGAACAACTGCGTACCGCCCTGGCACTGGGGGCCGACCGTGCCGTGCTGGTCGAGTCCGCCGAGGAACTGACTTCTCTGGCCGTGGCCAAGCTGCTCAAGGCCGTGGTCGACAAGGAGCAGCCACAACTGGTGATCCTTGGCAAACAGGCCATCGACAGTGATAACAACCAGACCGGCCAGATGCTGGCTGCGTTGAGCGGCTACCCGCAGGGTACGTTCGCATCCAAGGTTGAAGTGACCGGTGACAAGGTCGCCGTAACCCGTGAAATCGACGGCGGCCTGCAGACCGTTTCCCTGAGCCTGCCAGCCATCGTGACCACGGACCTGCGCCTGAACGAGCCACGCTACGCTTCGCTGCCCAACATCATGAAGGCCAAGAAGAAGCCGCTCGAAGTGCTGACCCCGGATGCACTGGGCGTTTCCACGGCCTCGACCAACAAGACCCTCAAGGTCGAAGCGCCGGCTGCACGCAGCGCCGGCATCAAGGTCAAGTCGGTGGCTGAACTGGTCGAGAAACTGAAAAACGAAGCGAAGGTAATCTAAATGACGATCCTGGTTATCGCTGAACACGACAATGCGACCGTAGCCCCGGCTACGCTCAACACCCTTGCTGCTGCCCAGAAGATCGGCGGTGACATTCATTTGCTGGTGGCCGGTTCCGGCGTGAGCGCCGTTGCCGACGCAGCCGCCAAAATTGCCGGTGTGACCAAGGTCCTGGTGGCCGATCACGAAGCCTACGCGCACCAACTGCCTGAAAACATCGCACCGCTGGTCGTGGAACTGGCTGCGGGCCATAGCCATGTTCTGGCTGCGGCAACGTCCAATGGCAAGAACATCCTGCCGCGTGTCGCTGCGCAGCTGGATGTTGACCAGATATCCGAGATCGTATCGGTGGTTTCCGCCGACACCTTCACTCGTCCGATCTATGCCGGTAATGCCATCGCCACCGTTCAGTCGACGGCTGCGGTCAAGGTCATCACCGTACGCGCCACCGGCTTCGACCCGGTGGCTGCCGAGGGTGGCTCGGCCGCTGTTGAAGCAGTATCGGCTGCTCACGATGCCGGCAAGTCCAGCTTCGTTGGTGAAGAACTGGCCAAATCTGATCGTCCGGAGCTGACAGCAGCGAAGATCGTGGTTTCCGGTGGTCGCGGCATGCAGAACGGCGACAACTTCAGGCACCTGTACACGCTGGCCGACAAGCTCGGTGCGGCAGTGGGCGCTTCCCGTGCTGCGGTCGATGCCGGTTTCGTACCCAACGACATGCAGGTCGGTCAGACCGGCAAGATCGTTGCTCCTCAGCTGTACATCGCGGTCGGTATTTCCGGTGCCATTCAGCATCTGGCCGGTATGAAGGATTCCAAGGTGATCGTTGCGATCAACAAGGATGAAGAGGCGCCGATCTTCCAGGTCGCCGATTACGGTCTGGTGGCTGACTTGTTCGAAGCCATCCCCGAGCTGGAGAAGCTGGTTTAAGCCACGCGCTTCCACTATAAAGAGAACCCGTTCCATTCGGGGTTCGCACACCAGCGGTTTATGGTGCGCCTGCCCGGATCGAACGGGTTTTTTATTGGGTATCGAAAGGACTTCTCATGGTGCATTCCCGGCTGCTGTCTTCGCTTCTTTTCGGGCTGATCGCGCTGCCGTCGCTGGCCTTCGCCGCAGGCAAGTGCGAGCGTCTGATCGTGACTGGCAGCCCGGACGCGCCGCCTTATCTGTGGCGTGATCCCCAGGACCCGCGTCACCTGATGGGCGCCAATGCCGATCTGCTGACTCAGGCAGCGGGCGAGCTGGGTATCAAGGTTGAGTTTCTGTATGGCGGCAAGCGCAGTCAGGCACTCGAAGAGGTGCGCACCGGGCGCATGGACCTGCTGGCTGACGCGCCGTTGAACGCGGCACAACTCGAAGCGCTGGATTACATTCATCCGCCGATCGTGCAGAACGAAATCATGGTCTGGACGCGTCACGATCACAGTGTGCCGTTCAATGCCGTCAGCGAGCTGCAGGGTCATCCCGGCGCCATGTCGGAAAAGACCCGCCTGACGCCATCCTTTGATGCGCTGGCCAGACAGAGTCTGACCCTGGAGAGGGTGCCTGCACTTACGCCCGCGTTCCAGAAGCTGGCCCTGGGTGAGGTGGATTACGTGCTTGCCGGGCGTTATGCCGGTCTGGTCATGGTGCAGACCCTGGGTCTGTCCAAAGACCTGACAGCGCAGCCTCTACCGGTCGATACGCCGGGTTTTTATCTGGCCTTGTCGTTCAATTCGGCCTGCAATGAACCATGGTTGCGCGGACAGCTGGCGAAAAAGATGACAGAATCGGCCGCCTCTGGCCTTGCGGGCGATGTCATCAGGCACAACCTGGAGTTGTGGAAAGCCCAACTGCTGCAACCTGCCAGCGCCAGCGCACCCAACAAGTAGGGATGTTTTTGTGAGTATTCGTTTTTCAATTGCCGTCATGGCAATCGCCACGCTGGCCGGTTGCGCCAGTGACCCGGTACCAACCGAGCAGTTCAAACTGACCGAGCAGGCGCTGGAGCAGGCCAAGGCGGTCGGTGCGAGTGACGATCAGCCCGAGATGGAAGTCGCCCAGGCCGGCTTCGCCGAAGCCCGCGCCTCCATGGCAAGCCACGCCTACAAGGACGCGCGCATGAAAGCCGAGCAGGCCGAACTTGATGCGCGCCTGGCCGAAGCGCGAGTGCTGACCCTCAAGAGCCAGGAGCAGGTCAATCAGTTGAATACCCGCCTCAATCGCTTGTGCAAGCAGCTGGGGGAGGCGCAATGAACCGTATTCCTCGTGTCCTGAGTGTGTGTCTGTTGCTGGGGTCGGCTGGCCTTTACGGTTGTGCCGGTCACAAGGACAGTGGCCAGGCCTTGCAGCAGGCCAGTGCCGACTTCCAGAAGGTCAAGGAAGATACCGATGTGCTGCGCAGTGCGCCCAAAGATGTCATTCGCGCGGGTGAGTCGCTGGCCCGCGCCGAGCGTCTGTCCAGTTACCTGGGGAGCGGTGCCGATGTCGCTCACTACGCCTACCTCAGCAGCCGTTACAGCGAAATCGCGCGTGAGCACAGCAACCTGATGCTGAGTCAGGAGCGTCTGGCAAAAATGGACATGGAGCGTCAGCGTATGCAGCTGGCACTGCGTGAAGCCAAGCTGGCCAGCGCCCAGCAGCAGGGCCGTTGGCTGGAGGATCAGATCCTCAGCCTGGCCACCACCGAAACCGACCGCGGGCTGGTCATGACCCTGGGCGATGTGCTGTTCGACGCCGGACATGCCGAGCTGAAAAACTCCGCCAGCCGTACCATCCTCAAAGTTGTGCAGTTTCTGCAGATCAACCCGCGCCGAGTGGTCCGGATCGAAGGTTATACCGACAGTACGGGCGATCGTCAGGACAACCTGAAGCTCTCGAAAGACCGGGCACAGGCCGTCGCTGACGTGCTGATGGACCTGGGTGTCGATGAAAAACGTATCCACGTCGAAGGTTATGGCCAGGAGTTTCCTGTGAATGCCAATACCTTCGAGCGGGGCCGTGCGCAAAACAGGCGTGTCGAGATCGTTTTCTCGGACGAGAAAGGTCAGTTGGGCGCAGCTCGCTGATAAAAAGCCGATAAAAAGCCCGACGCCGGAAACGGCCTCGGGCTTTTTTGTCTTTAATAACATTGACTATGGCGTTTCTGCCCGCGTTTATTTTCACTCAGCAATCATCAATGCTGGCCTGATTTCAAACTGTTCCCGTACACTTCCGATCTGTGCCGGTTATTACGCATCTGTATTTTCAAAAATAATAAATCACCGGTCTTTTTGAGGCTGTGTCATGACCAATCTCTTGCTCTACCAGCGTATCGCTCAGCAGTTGGCCGAAGACATTCGTCGTGGTGTCTATCAGCCCGGCGAGCGGGTGCCGTCCGTCCGCAAAATGAGTTCGCAGCTCAACGTCAGCCATGCCACTGTATTGCAGGCCTACGCGAATCTTGAAGATCAGGGGCTCATCCGCGCGCGTCCTCAGTCCGGCTACTACGTCCATCAAACCCCCGCGCTGACAGCTTCGACCCCGGATATCGCGCGGGTCGAGCGGCCCGGCCTGGTCACACGCAGCAGCATTATCCAGCAGGTACTCGAAGAGTCCCGCCGCGAAGGTGTGTTCGCCCTTGGAGCTGCCGTGCCTCATGTTGATTACCTGCCGGTGCGCGCGTTGCATCAGCAGTTGGCCAAGGTCACGCGCTTTCACAGCCCGCGGGCCTTCAGTTACATGTTCAGCCCTGGCTTCGAACCCTTGCGCAGGCAGGTCGCCATCCGCATGCGTGACGCCGGCGTGGTGGTCGACCCGCCAGAGGTGGTGATCACTCACGGCTGCGTGGATGCGCTGCAGATGGCCCTGCGGGTGTTGACGCGGCCCGGCGATCTGATTGCCGCCGAATCGCCAGCCTATTACGGGTTGCTGCAACTTGCCGACCTGCTGGGTTTGAAAGTCATCGAAATCCCTAGTGATCCGGCCACCGGCATCAGCCTTGAAGCCTTGCAGCTGGCGGCCAATCAATGGTCCATCAAGGCACTGGTACTGACCTCGCGGCTGAGCAATCCACTGGGCGGCACCATGCCTGAGGAGCGGCAGAAAAACCTGCTGCGTCTGACCTCGGATTTCGATATCCAGGTGGTTGAAGACGACGTCTACGGCGAGTTGATGTTCGAAGTAGGGCGGACCAAGGCGCTCAAGGCGTTCGACCGGCTGGGGAGGGTGATTTACTGCTCAAGCTTCTCCAAGACCTTGTCACCGGGTGTGCGCATCGGCTGGATGATAGCCGGCAAGTACCAGGCGGAAATTCAGCGTCTGCAAACCTTCAGTACTCACTCGGCGTGCAGCGTGACGCAAATGGCCGTCGCGGCTTACCTCGAAAACGGTGGCTACGATCGGCACCTGCGCTTCATTCGTCTCGAATACCGCAAGAACCTCAGTGCGTATCAGCTGGCGGTGCAGCAGTTCTTTCCCGAAGGTACGCAGATGAGTCGGCCCGCAGGGGGCTTTATCCTGTGGGTCAGTCTGCCGGGCAGGGTCAACACCCAAGAGCTGCATGTCCGTGCGCTCGAGCAGGGCATCAGTATTGCACCCGGGCTGATTTTCAGTAATACCGAGCAGTTCAACCACTGTATTCGTTTGAATTGCGGCATGAAATGGAACAAGGAAGCCGAGCGGGCATTGATGACACTGGGGATTCTGTCCAAGCAGTTGTGTCAGGAGGCTGTTCAGGCTTATTGATTGGCAAAGATATTTGTCAATTCTTCGGAACTCTTGTCTTGTCAGGTTGGCCTCAAAAGGACAGCATGTGTTTCTTTCCGGCTTTTTGCCACTGTCTTGCCTGACTTTTTGCCTATGAATGTTTTTCGCTGTCTCGGATTGCTTGTCGTCGTACTTCTGAGTGGTTGTGACGCTCCGGATACCTCTGTGCCCAAACCCAAGACCGAGGCGGTCATCACCGCGCCGGTATCGCCCGAGGTGCATCTGAAGACTGAGGCACCTGCGCAGGCAGCCGCCACCGATGCCAAGCAAATCAAGGCGCCGGACACCATGCATCAGCTGATGCCGGGCGTGCCAGTCGTGCCTGTGGTGATCGGAAAGGAAAAATCAGAACCTGCAGCACCCCAGAGCGTCAAATCGGCGACTTCCGAAAAAGCCTCT
Source organism: Pseudomonas sp. PvP028 (assembly GCF_017832255.1). NCBI lineage: Bacteria > Pseudomonadati > Pseudomonadota > Gammaproteobacteria > Pseudomonadales > Pseudomonadaceae > Pseudomonas > Pseudomonas sp. PvP028. The sequence goes on along the minus strand of NZ_JAFIBL010000001.1, from coordinate 5,062,169 downwards.
TCCAGGATTGCGGCAGCCAAGGCACCTGCGAGCAAGCGCAAGAACGCCAAGGATGCCAAGACCGCCAGCGTCAAGGATGTGCGAATCAAAGCACCCAAGCTGGACCTGAGCCTGCCTCCCGAGCTGGTCAAGGAGCTCGACTCGCCTGCCAAGGTGATTACCAACAAGCGCAAGCCGATATTGCCGCAGATGTTCAGCGACAAGGGCGATTCTGCGAACCCTGGCCCTTTCGAGCTCGAGGGGCGATTGCTGACCAACGAAATGCAATTGCAGATGCGCAATGACAACCGTCGGGATGTAGAAGGCGCTGCGCTGGACTTCAAATTCAAGCAGTAAGTCCTGCCTGTCGTCCGATACGGCGTTTTCAAACAGACGTTTTGACGGTTAATATCCTTTCTCTTTTTTAATTTTCACAAAAGGGTGTCTGGTCATGGACTGCCGTTCCGGTTGTGGCGCGTGCTGCATAGCGCCTTCCATCACGTCTCCCATACCCGGTATGCCTGACGGAAAGCCTGCTGGCGAGCGCTGTCTGCATCTGTCGGTCGAGTTTTTGTGCGCCTTGTTCGGCAGGGCTGAGCGGCCCGCGGTGTGCAGTCAGTTCAAGGCGGCAGATGATGTCTGCGGTGCCGACCAGGCGGATGCCATTCGCCTGATCGGTTGGTGGGAAAAAGCCACTGCGGTGGCCTGAAAAAGTGTTTTCGAGCACAAATGCTTCTTCGGAACTTCAAAACAAGGAATAGAACAATGGGTCCGCTGTATCGCATGGCTGTTGCTTGTGGCTTCACTGTAATGCTTGCCGGAACGGCGCAAGCTGAAGAGTGGAAAGAGGTCAAGAATCAGGATGGCATCAAGGTCTCGTTGAGCGACGTGCCTGGTTCCGATTACAAGGCGTATCAAGGTATTGCGCTGATCAATGCCAGCGTAAGCAAGTTGCGTGCGCTCCAGGAGGATGTCACGGGGGCCTGCGCCTGGATTCATGAGTGCAAGTTGCAGAAAGTGCTCAAGCACGAAGGCAACAAGACCTGGACCTACAGCCAGTTCAATACGCCCTGGCCGGTGACGCCTCGCGATTCGGTGCTGTTGATCACCACTCAGGAAGGCCCTGACGGGAGTGTTACCCGTAACCTTGAAGAGCAGCCTTCGTATATCCCCGAGGAGAAGGGCTATGTGCGGGTGACCGAGGTCAAAGGCTTCTGGAAAATGGTGCCGAAGGGGCCGAACCAGACTGAAGTGACCTATCAGGTTCACACCGAGCCGGGTGGCAGTGTGCCGTCGATGCTGGCCAACAAGTTCGTTGTCGATGCTCCGTACAACACCTTGAAAGCGCTCAGGGAGCGTGCCGCGCAAACCAAATGATCCGCACTGGATAGCGCGCATAAAAAAGGGCTGCCAATGGCAGCCCTTTTTTTGCGCGTGGCGCTTACTTGCGGTCTTGCAGGGCGACGATGTCGCGTTGCACGTTGCCGGTGTACAGCTGACGGGGGCGACCGATCTTGTAAGGGCTGGAGAGCATTTCCTTCCAGTGCGAGATCCAGCCGACAGTCCGCGCCAGGGCGAAGATCACGGTGAACATGCTGGTCGGAATGCCTATGGCCTTGAGGATGATGCCCGAATAGAAGTCGACGTTCGGGTACAGCGAACGCTCGATGAAGTACGGGTCGGTCAGGGCGATCTCTTCGAGGCGCATGGCCAGTTCGAGTTGAGGATCGTTGGTGATGCCCAGCTCTTTCAGTACTTCGTCGCAGGTCTGCTTCATTACGGTGGCGCGTGGGTCACGGTTCTTGTACACGCGATGGCCGAAGCCCATGAGCTTGAACGGATCGTTCTTGTCCTTGGCCTTGGCAATGAACTTGTCGATGTTCGACACATCGCCGATTTCATCGAGCATGGTCAGTACCGCTTCGTTGGCGCCGCCGTGGGCAGGGCCCCAGAGCGCTGCGATACCGGCTGCGATACAGGCGAACGGGTTGGCGCCCGAAGAGCCCGCCATGCGCACGGTGGAGGTCGAAGCGTTCTGCTCGTGATCGGCGTGGAGGATGAAGATCTTGTCCATCGCCTTGGCCAGCACCGGGCTGATCGGTTTGATCTCGCACGGGGTGTTGAACATCATGTGCAGAAAGTTTTCCGCGTAGCTTAAGTCGTTGCGCGGGTACATCATGGGCTGACCCATGGAGTACTTGTAGACCATCGCTGCCAGCGTCGGCATTTTGGCGACCAGGCGGACCGCAGAAATCTCGCGGTGCTGCGGGTTATTGATGTCCAGTGAGTCGTGGTAGAACGCTGACAGGGCGCCGACTACGCCACACATGACGGCCATCGGGTGGGCGTCGCGGCGGAAACCGTTGAAAAAGGTCTTGAGCTGTTCGTGAACCATCGTGTGGTTCTTGACCACGGCCACGAACTGGGCTTTCTGCTCGGCGGTGGGCAGTTCACCGTTGAGCAGCAGGTAGCAGGTTTCGAGATAGTCGGACTGCTCGGCCAGTTGTTCGATCGGGTAGCCGCGGTGTAGCAGAATGCCATTATCACCATCGATGTAGGTGATCTTCGAATCGCAAGAGGCCGTGGACATGAAACCAGGGTCAAATGTGAAGCGGCCGGTGGCGGTCAGGCCGCGTACGTCGATCACGTCCGGACCCACTGTACCGGTCAGAATTGGCAGCTCGACGGGGGCAGCGCCCTCGATGATCAACTGCGCTTTTTTGTCAGCCATGTGGCCTCCTATTTATGCTTCAAATCATCAGACAGGCCCCCCACGCAGGGCCCGCATCACTATAGTGAGATAAATTCTAAAGTCAATTTGCCTAAAGTCGTGTTCCGCAAGGGCTCGGCCGTGGATTTTGCAGACGGTTTACTGCCGTTTACGCCTTTTGTCGCGGCAACGCAATCCGCTATTGGCGGTAAGTCTGCGCGTTGTCATTAGTAACCTAACTGTCTATACTCGGCGTCCGACCGCCAGAGGCTTTTGGCCTGTTTCAAGGGGGTCGTCACTTCCTGGGTGGTGGGTACCTGACCAGTGCACTTCCCAACAACTTGCCCTGATTGTTAGGGGCTCTTCAGTGTGAAAAAAAGCCGTGAATAGCCAACGACCTGTAAATCTAGACCTAAGGACCATCAAGCTCCCAGTCACCGCTTACACGTCCATCCTTCACCGCATCTCCGGTGTCATCCTCTTTGTCGGTATTGCAATCATGCTGTATGCAATGGACAAGTCGCTGGCCTCCGAAGAGGGATTTGGTGAAGTCAAGGCGTATATGACCAGTCCGCTGGCCAAGCTGATCATCTGGGGACTTCTGTCTGCCCTGCTGTACCACCTGGTGGCCGGTATTCGTCACCTCATCATGGACTCGGGGGTAGGCGAGACGCTTGAAGGCGGCAAGCTGGGCTCCAAAATCGTTATCGCGGTCTCCGTGATTCTGATTCTTCTGGCGGGAGTATGGATATGGTAACCAACGTCACCAACCTGTCGCGTTCGGGCCTCTATGACTGGATGGCTCAGCGTGTTTCCGCAGTCGTGCTCGCGGCTTATTTCATTTTCCTGATCGGTTACATGGTCTTTCACCCGGGTCTGAGCTACGCCCAATGGCATGGTCTGTTCGCTCACAACGGAATGCGTATCTTCAGTCTTCTGGCTCTCGTTGCCCTTGGCGCCCACGCCTGGGTCGGCATGTGGACCATCGCGACCGACTACCTGACGCCGATGGCGCTGGGCAAGTCCGCAACTGCAGTACGTTTCCTGTTCCAGGCGGTATGTGGCGTTCTGATGTTCGCCTACTTCGTCTGGGGCGTGCAGATTCTTTGGGGTATCTGATCCATGGCTAACATTAATGCGCTTTCTTTCGACGCCATCATCATTGGTGGTGGCGGTGCCGGCATGCGCGCTGCGCTGCAGCTCGCCCAGGGCGGTCACAAGACTGCCGTGGTCACCAAGGTTTTCCCGACCCGCTCGCACACCGTATCCGCCCAGGGTGGCATCACCTGTGCAATCGCTTCCGCCGATCCGAACGATGACTGGCGCTGGCACATGTACGATACCGTCAAGGGTTCCGACTACATCGGTGACCAGGACGCTATCGAATACATGTGTTCCGTAGGTCCGGAAGCGGTCTTCGAACTCGAGCACATGGGCCTGCCGTTCTCACGTACCGAGCAGGGCCGTATCTACCAGCGTCCGTTCGGTGGCCAGTCCAAGGACTTCGGCAAGGGCGGGCAGGCTGCCCGTACCTGCGCTGCCGCCGACCGTACCGGTCACGCGCTGCTGCACACCCTGTATCAGGCCAACCTGAAGGCCGGCACTGTATTCCTCAACGAATACTATGCAGTTGATCTGGTGAAGAACAACGATGGCGCCTTTGTCGGCATCATCGCGATCTGCATCGAGACGGGCGAAACCTCGTACATCCGCGCCAATGCAACCGTGCTGGCGACTGGCGGTGCAGGCCGTATCTACTCGTCGACCACCAATGCCCTGATCAATACCGGTGACGGTATCGGCATGGCGTTGCGTGCCGGTGTGCCGGTTCAGGACATCGAAATGTGGCAGTTCCACCCGACCGGTATTGCCGGCGCAGGTGTACTGGTCACTGAAGGTTGCCGCGGTGAAGGCGGTTACCTGATCAACAAGCACGGTGAGCGTTTCATGGAGCGTTATGCTCCGAACGCCAAGGACCTTGCCGGTCGTGACGTTGTGGCACGTTCCATGGTCAAGGAAATCATTGCCGGTAACGGCTGTGGTCCCGATGGCGATCACGTGATGCTCAAGCTCGATCACCTTGGTGAAGAAGTGCTGCACAGCCGTCTGCCAGGCATCATGGAGCTGTCCAAGACCTTCGCTCACGTCGATCCTGCGACCGCGCCGATTCCTGTCGTACCGACTTGCCACTACATGATGGGCGGCGTTGCCACCAACATTCACGGCCAGGCGATCACTCAGGATGCGGCGGGCGTCGACCAGATCATTCCAGGTCTGTTCGCGGTAGGTGAAGTGGCTTGCGTATCGGTTCACGGCGCCAACCGTCTGGGCGGCAACTCGTTGCTCGATCTGGTGGTGTTCGGCCGCGCTGCGGGTATCCACCTGGAGCAGGCCCTGCGTGAAGGCGTCGATTATGCGCGCGCTTCCGAGTCCGACATCGATGCTGCCCTTGCACGCCTTGCCGGCCTGAACGAGCGCACCACCGGTGAAGACGTTGCAACCCTGCGCAAAGAGCTGCAGAGCTGCATGCAGAACTACTTCGGTGTATTCCGTACCGGCGAATACATGCAGAAGGGTATCGCCCAGCTGGCTGATCTGCGTGTACGTATCGCCAACGTCAAGATCAACGACAAGAGCCAGGCGTTCAACACCGCCCGTATCGAAGCGCTTGAACTGCAAAACCTGCTGGAAGTTGCCGAAGCCACGGCGATTGCTGCAGAGCATCGTAAAGAGTCCCGCGGCGCTCACGCTCGTGAAGACTTTGAAGATCGCGATGACGAGAACTGGTTGTGCCACACCCTGTATTTCCCGGGTGACAAGAGTGTGACCAAGCGTGCCGTGAACTTCTCGCCGAAAACTGTCCCGACTTTTGAACCGAAGATTCGGACTTATTAAGGGGTGACCGATATGTTGCAAGTCAGTGTTTATCGTTACAACCCTGATCAGGACGCTGCACCATTCATGCAGGAGTTTCAGGTCGATACCGGTGGCAAAGACCTGATGGTGCTGGACGTGCTCGCCCTGGTCAAAGAGCAGGATGAAGGCTTTTCGTACCGTCGCTCGTGCCGTGAAGGCGTGTGCGGTTCCGACGGCATGAACATCAACGGCAAGAATGGCCTGGCCTGCATCACGCCGTTGTCGGCTGTCGTTGCCAAGAACAAGCTGATCGTACGTCCTCTGCCTGGTTTGCCGGTTATCCGTGACCTGGTCGTCGATATGAGCATCTTCTACAAGCAGTACGAGAAGGTGAAGCCATTCTTGCAGAACGATACGCCGGCTCCGGCCATCGAACGTCTGCAAACGCCGGAAGAGCGCGAAAAGCTCGATGGTCTGTACGAGTGCATCCTGTGCGCTTGCTGCTCGACTTCCTGCCCGTCCTTCTGGTGGAACCCCGACAAGTTCCTGGGTCCTGCTGCACTGCTGCAAGCCTACCGTTTCCTGGCTGACAGCCGTGATACTCGCACCAGTGAGCGTCTGGCTTCGCTTGATGATCCGTTCAGCGTATTCCGCTGCCGCGGCATCATGAACTGCGTCAACGTCTGTCCGAAGGGCCTTAACCCAACCAAGGCTATCGGTCACGTACGCAACATGTTGTTGCAGAACGGCGTCTGATTCATCGCTTTATCTGTTACACCGTTACACTGAAGTGGCTACGGCGCAGGCTTCAACCGGCGCCGTAGTTTTAACCTGAGCAGCAGCTCGCAAGGCTGCGGCTCTTATTTTGAAGAAATGAGACCAGCAGGGGCATCCGGGCTGGTACCCGGACTATCTGCGTGATCCCTGGTGACTTGATACAGTCGCTGCACACGACTATTTCAGGATTGCTCTGGTGTCTTCGCCGGTGGTGTCCCCTTACCGAGGGTGACCAAGCATGCAAGAAAGCGTGATGCAGCGCATGTGGAACAGTGCCCACCTATCCGGTGGTAACGCTGCCTATGTGGAAGAGCTCTATGAGCTTTACCTGCACGACCCTAACGCTGTGCCAGAAGAATGGCGCACCTACTTTCAGAAGTTGCCAGCAGACGGCAGCTCTGCCACTGATGTATCGCACTCGACCATTCGCGATCATTTCGTGTTGCTGGCCAAAAACCAGCGCCGCGCTCAACCGGTGTCCGCCGGCAGTGTGAGCAGCGAACACGAGAAGAAGCAGGTTGAAGTGCTGCGACTGATCCAGGCATATCGGATGCGTGGCCACCAGGCTGCCCAACTCGATCCGCTGGGCCTGTGGCAGCGCCCTGCGCCTGCGGATCTGTCGATCAATCATTACGGCTTGACCAATGCCGATCTCGATACGACCTTCCGTGCCGGCGACCTGTTCATCGGCAAAGAGGAAGCGAGCCTACGCGAAATTCATGAAGCGTTGCAGCAGACATATTGTCGCACCATCGGCTCCGAGTTCACTCACATCGTGGATTCCGAGCAGCGCAACTGGTTCATGCAGCGTCTCGAGAGTGTCCGTGGCCGTCCGGTGTTCTCGGCTGACATTCAGAGCCACCTGCTCGAGCGTGTTACCGCAGCCGAAGGCCTCGAAAAATACCTGGGCACCAAATACCCGGGCACCAAGCGTTTCGGTCTGGAAGGCGGCGAAAGCCTGATTCCGATGCTCGACGAGCTGATTCAGCGTTCCGGGTCCTATGGCACCAAGGAAGTCGTGATCGGCATGGCCCACCGTGGCCGCCTCAACGTACTGGTGAACACCTTCGGCAAGAACCCGCGCGACCTGTTCGACGAGTTCGAAGGCAAGAAGAAAGTGGAACTGGGCTCCGGTGACGTCAAATACCACCAGGGCTTCTCTTCCAATGTCATGACCGCAGGCGGTGAGGTTCACCTCGCCATGGCCTTCAACCCGTCTCACCTGGAGATCGTGTCTCCAGTGGTCGAGGGTTCTGTGCGTGCGCGTCAGGATCGTCGCAACGATCCGAACGGCGACAAGGTTCTGCCGATTTCCCTCCACGGCGACGCGGCCTTTGCCGGCCAGGGCGTGGTCATGGAAACCTTCCAGATGTCGCAGACTCGCGGCTTCAAGACGGGCGGCACGATCCACATCGTCATCAACAACCAGGTGGGCTTCACCATCAGCAACCCGCTGGACTCGCGTTCTACCGAGTACGCCACCGACGTTGCCAAGATGATTCAGGCACCGATCCTCCATGTGAATGGGGATGATCCGGAAGCCGTGATGTTCGTGACCCAGCTGGCCATCGATTACCGCATGCAGTTCAAGCGTGACATCGTGATCGACCTGGTTTGCTACCGTCGCCGTGGTCACAACGAAGCTGACGAGCCTAGCGGCACCCAGCCTTTGATGTACCAGCAGATTACCAAGCAGCGCACCACCCGCGAGCTGTATGCCGAGCATCTGATCAAGACCGGCGTTCTCGACGATGCCCGCGTTCAGGCCAAGGTCGACGACTACCGCAGCGCGCTGGACAATGGTCTGCACGTAGTGAAAAGCCTGGTCAAGGAGCCGAACAAGGAATTGTTCGTCGACTGGCGTCCATATCTGGGTCATGCCTGGACTGCGCGTCACGATACAAGCTTCGACCTCAAGACCCTGCAGGAACTGTCCGCCAAGCTCATGGAGCTGCCGGAAGGTTTCGTCGTGCAGCGTCAGGTTCAGAAAATCTACGAAGACCGCCAGAAGATGCAGGCCGGTGGCTTGCCGATCAACTGGGGTTACGCCGAAACCATGGCGTACGCCACACTGGCCTTCGAAGGTCACCCGATCCGCATGACGGGGCAGGACATCGGTCGCGGTACGTTCTCGCACCGTCACGCCGTGCTGCACAACCAGAAAGACGCCGGGACCTATATCCCGTTGCAGAATCTGTACTCCGGTCAGCCACGTTTCGACCTGTACGACTCGTTCCTTTCGGAAGAGGCTGTACTGGCATTCGAATACGGCTATTCGACCACGCAGCCTGATGCGCTGGTTATTTGGGAAGCCCAGTTCGGCGACTTCGCCAACGGTGCCCAGGTGGTTGTCGACCAGTTCATCACCAGCGGCGAGCACAAGTGGGGCCGTCTGTGCGGTCTGACCATGCTGTTGCCTCATGGCTATGAAGGGCAGGGACCAGAGCACTCGTCGGCACGTCTGGAGCGTTACCTGCAATTGTGCGCCGAGCACAACATTCAGGTGTGCGTACCGACGACTCCGGCGCAGATCTATCACTTGTTGCGTCGTCAGGTCATCCGTCCGCTGCGCAAGCCGCTGATCGTGCTGACACCGAAGTCGCTGCTGCGTCACAAGCTGGCTGTTTCGACCCTGGAAGATCTGGCCGAAGGCTCGTTCCAGACCGTCATTCCGGAAATCGATACCCTCGATCCGGCCAAGGTCACGCGTCTGGTGCTGTGCAGCGGCAAGGTTTACTACGACCTGCTGGAAAAACGCCGTGCCGAAGGGCGTGAAGACATCGCCATCGTTCGCCTCGAGCAGCTGTATCCGTTCCCTGAAGATGATTTGATGGAAACCATCGCGCCTTACACCAACCTGCAGCATGTGGTCTGGTGTCAGGAAGAACCGATGAACCAGGGTGCCTGGTACAGCAGTCAACACCACCTGCGTCGCAGCATGGGCAACCACAAACGTGAACTCGTTCTCGAGTACGCCGGTCGTGATGCTTCTGCCGCTCCAGCGTGTGGTTATGCGTCGATGCACGCCGAGCAGCAGGAAAAACTGCTGCAAGATGCCTTCACTGTTTAACGCCTTCGAGCATTAGAAACCGAATTAAGGAATTACAGATAATGGCTATCGAGATTAAAGCCCCCTCTTTCCCGGAATCCGTTGCCGACGGCACCATTTCCAAGTGGTACAAAAAAGAGGGCGATGCGGTAAAGCGTGACGAGATGCTGGTCGATATCGAGACTGACAAGGTTGTCCTCGAAGTGCTGGCCGAAGCTGACGGCGTGATGGGCGCGATCACCAAGGAAGAGGGTGCCATCGTCCTGTCCAACGAAGTGCTCGGGACATTGAATGACGGTGCTACAGCATCTGCTGCTCCGGCACCGGCTGCTGCGCCTGCCTCGGCGCCTGCTTCGGCACCCGCCGCTGCTCCGGCTGCATCTGCTGGCGAAGAAGACCCGATTGCTGCGCCTGCTGCGCGTCAACTGGCTGAAGAAAACGGCATCAACCTGGCCAGCCTCAAGGGCACCGGTAAAGACGGCCGTATCACCAAGGAAGACGTGGTTGCTGCAGTTGAAGCGAAGAAATCCGCTCCGGCCGCTGCGCCTGCTGCCAAGCCTGCCGCCGCCGCTGCTCCTGTCGTCGCCGCTGGCGATCGCACCGAGAAGCGTGTACCGATGACCCGCGTGCGTGCAACCGTTGCCAAGCGTCTGGTCGAAGCTCAGTCGAACATGGCGATGCTGACCACGTTCAACGAAGTCGACATGACCGAAGTCATGGCGCTGCGTTCGAAGTACAAGGACCTGTTCGAGAAGTCGCACAACGGCGTACGTCTGGGCTTCATGTCGTTCTTCGTCAAAGCAGCCACCGAGGCGCTGAAACGCTTCCCGGCCGTCAACGCGTCGATCGATGGTTCCGATATCGTTTACCACGGCTATGCCGACGTCGGTGTAGCGGTTTCCAGCGATCGCGGTCTGGTCGTACCGGTTCTGCGTAACGCAGAGCACATGAGCCTGGCTGAAATCGAAGGCGGCATCGCCACCTTCGGCAAGAAAGCCCGCGACGGTAAGCTGTCCATCGACGAGATGACCGGCGGTACGTTCACCATCACCAATGGTGGTACTTTCGGTTCGATGATGTCGACGCCGATCGTCAACCCGCCACAGGCTGCAATTCTGGGTATGCACAACATTCTGCAGCGTCCGATGGCGGTCAATGGTCAGGTTGTGATTCGCCCGATGATGTATCTGGCGTTGTCGTACGATCACCGTTTGATCGACGGCAAGGAAGCGGTAACCTTCCTCGTGACCATCAAGAACCTGCTGGAAGATCCGGCTCGTCTGCTGCTGGATATCTGATGGAGTAGCCTCGAGCTGCAAGCCTCAAGCTTCAAGTCAGAAGCGAAAGGCGAGCAGTCGGGGCTGATGTGTTTCACCTAATTCAATAGGTCGCAAGTCGGCCTCGCGATGAAACGCGGACTGACTTGCAGCTTGCAGCTAAAAGCTCGCAGCTATAGAGGAATTCTTTTTTATGTCCCAGAAATTCGACGTGGTAGTGATTGGCGCAGGCCCTGGCGGTTATGTTGCCGCCATCAAGGCTGCGCAACTTGGTCTCAAGACTGCCTGCATCGAGAAGTATCAGGACAAGGAGGGCAAACTGGCCCTCGGCGGTACCTGCCTGAACGTAGGTTGCATTCCTTCCAAGGCACTGCTCGACAGCTCCTGGAAATTCTATGAAGCCAAGAACGGCTTCAGCGTACATGGCATCTCGACATCTGAACTGAACATCGATATCCCAGCGATGATTGGCCGCAAGTCGACGATCGTCAAAGGCCTGACCGGCGGCGTCGCCAGCCTGTTCAAAGCCAACGGCGTGACCACGTTGCAGGGTCACGGCAAACTGCTGGCCGGCAAGAAGGTAGAACTGACCGCAGCCGACGGCACCGTCGAAATCATCGAAGCGGACCATGTGATCCTGGCATCGGGCTCGCGTCCTATCGACATTCCGCCAGCTCCTGTTGACCAGAAAGTCATCGTCGATTCGACCGGTGCTCTTGAATTCCAGCAGGTTCCACAACGTCTGGGCGTCATCGGCGCTGGCGTGATCGGTCTGGAACTGGGTTCCGTGTGGGCTCGCCTGGGTGCTCAGGTCACCGTTCTGGAAGCGCTGGAGAAGTTCATCCCGGCAGCCGACGAAGCGGTCTCCAAGGAAGCGCTGAAAACCTTCAACAAGCAAGGCCTGGACATCAAACTGGGCGCTCGCGTTACCGGTTCCAAGGTCGAAGGCGAACAGGTTGTGGTCAGCTACACCGACGCTGCCGGCGAACAGTCGATCACCTTCGATCGTCTGATCGTTGCCGTGGGCCGTCGCCCTGTGACCACTGACCTGCTGGCTTCGGACAGCGGTGTGGATCTGGATGAGCGCGGTTTCATCTACGTTGATGACTACTGCACCACCAGCGTACCGGGCGTATACGCCATCGGTGACGTGGTTCGCGGTCTGATGCTGGCGCACAAGGCCTCGGAAGAGGGCATTATGGTTGTCGAGCGCATCAAGGGCCACAAGGCCCAGATGAACTACAACCTGATCCCGTCGGTTATCTACACCCACCCGGAAATCGCCTGGGTCGGCAAGACCGAGCAGACGCTCAAGGCCGAAGGCGTTGAAGTCAATGTCGGTACGTTCCCGTTCGCAGCCAGTGGCCGTGCCATGGCAGCCAACGACACCGGCGGTTTCGTCAAGATCATTGCCGACGCCAAGACCGATCGCGTACTGGGTGTTCACGTTATCGGCCCGAGCGCCGCAGAACTGGTACAGCAGGGCGCAATCGCGATGGAATTCGGCAGTAGCGCAGAGGACATCGGCATGATGGTCTTCTCGCACCCGACCCTGTCCGAAGCGCTGCATGAAGCTGCACTGGCTGTGAATGGCGGCGCCATCCATATCCAGAATCGCAAAAAACGCTAAGACAACAAGAGAAACCACGGCGCAGTGCCCGTCGTTGGCCTTGCAAGCAGGGCTAACCGCGGAATCTGCGCCGGACTCGACCTCTCAGGCGGCTTCATGAGTGTCCCACGGCACTTGCGGAGTCCACCCGGAGTAGCGGTCACAGGTGGTGCGGCACGCTGACGTGCAGCACCGAATGCGCAGTACCTAAACGAAGACGGTAATAAGCATGAATCTTCACGAGTATCAGGGTAAGCAGCTGTTCGCTGAGTACGGCCTGCCAGTATCCAAGGGTTACGCGGTAGACACCCCGGAAGCAGCAGCAGAAGCCTGCGACAAGATCGGCGGGACCGAGTGGGTCGTCAAAGCCCAGGTTCACGCAGGTGGTCGCGGTAAAGCGGGCGGCGTAAAGCTGGTTCGCAGCAAGGAAGACGCTGCAGCGTTCGCTCAACAGTGGTTGGGCAAGCGTCTGGTGACTTACCAGACTGACGCCAACGGTCAGCCAGTGACCAAGATCCTGGTCGAGTCCTGCACCGACATCGCCAAAGAGCTGTATCTGGGCGCTGTGGTCGATCGTTCCAGCCGTCGTATCGTGTTCATGGCTTCCACCGAAGGTGGCGTGGACATCGAGAAGATCGCTCACGACACTCCTGAAAAGATTCTCAAGGCCACCATCGATCCACTGGTCGGCGCTCAGCCGTTCCAGGGTCGCGATCTGGCATTCCAGCTGGGTCTGGAAGGCAAGCAGGTCACTCAGTTCGCCAAGATCTTCACCGGTCTGGCCAAGCTGTTCCAGGACCATGACCTGGCACTGCTGGAAGTGAACCCGCTGGTGATCAAGGCTGACGGCGATCTGCACTGCCTGGACGCCAAGATCAACATCGACGCCAACGCCATGTACCGTCAGCCAAAGCTGAAGGGCTTCCACGATCCTTCGCAGGACGATCCTCGCGAAGCTCACGCCGCCAAGTTCGAACTGAACTACGTTGCGCTGGAAGGCAACATCGGCTGCATGGTCAACGGTGCCGGTCTGGCCATGGGTACCATGGACATCGTCAACCTGCATGGCGGCAAGCCTGCAAACTTCCTTGACGTTGGCGGCGGTGCCACCAAGGAGCGCGTTACCGAAGCGTTCAAGATCATCCTGTCCGACGCCAACGTCGCTGCAGTACTGGTCAACATCTTCGGCGGCATCGTTCGTTGCGACATGATTGCCGAAGGCATCATCGGTGCAGTGAAAGAAGTCGGCGTTAAAATCCCGGTTGTTGTTCGCCTTGAAGGCAACAACGCTGAGCTGGGCGCTAAAGTACTGGCAGAAAGCGGTTTGAACATCATCGCTGCTACCAGCCTGACCGACGCTGCTCAACAAGTTGTCAAAGCCGCGGAGGGCAAGTAATGAGCGTCCTGATCAATAAAGACACCAAGGTTATCTGCCAGGGTTTCACTGGTTCGCAAGGTACCTTCCACTCCGAGCAAGCCATTGCCTACGGCACCAAGATGGTTGGCGGCGTGACACCAGGCAAGGGTGGCACCACGCACCTGAACCTGCCCGTGTTCAACACTGTGAAAGAAGCGGTAGACACCACTGGCGCAACCGCCAGCGTCATCTACGTTCCGGCTCCTTTCTGCAAGGATTCCATCCTTGAAGCAGCGTTCGGCGGCATCAAGCTGATCGTGTGCATCACCGAAGGCATCCCGACCATCGACATGCTGGAAGCCAAGGTCAAGTGCGACGAGCTGGGTGTGGTCCTGATCGGTCCTAACTGCCCAGGCGTCATCACTCCGGGCGAGTGCAAGATCGGCATCATGCCAGGTCACATTCACTTGCCAGGCAAGGTAGGCATCGTGTCGCGTTCCGGCACCCTGACTTACGAAGCTGTGAAGCAGACCACTGACGCCGGTTTCGGTCAGTCCACCTGTGTTGGTATCGGCGGTGACCCGATCCCGGGCTCGAACTTCATCGACATCCTGAAGCTGTTCCAGGAAGACCCGAAGACCGAAGCGATCGTCATGATCGGTGAGATCGGCGGTTCGGCTGAAGAAGAAGCGGCTGCCTACATCAAGGCACACGTGACCAAGCCGGTTGTTTCCTACATCGCTGGTGTGACTGCTCCTCCGGGCAAGCGCATGGGCCATGCCGGTGCAATCATCTCGGGTGGTAAAGGTACTGCAGACGAGAAATTCGCTGCACTGCAGGACGCTGGCGTGAAAACCGTGCGCTCCCTGGCAGATATCGGCAAGGCCCTGGCCGAGCTGACCGGTTGGCCGACCAAGTAAGCCTCGCTTGCTTTTCGGGTAATCGACAGAAGCCACCTTCGGGTGGCTTTTGTTTGGGCGTCTGAAAAAGGCCGCGGGGGCGTTCTGGTCCTGTGTTCTCCTATCGATTGTTGTTCATCTGCCATTCCTGGCGGGTCAATTCCCATATCTGCTCCTGGGTGGTCCCGCAAACAAACTGCGCTTCCTGCACAGTCACAAGACGCATGCCTTCACGCCGCGACAGGCGGCACGACGCTTCATTCAAGGCCGATTTGGCTACACGCAAAACAGGACGTTTCAAGGTTTCAAACCAGAAACGGTCGATGGCCACGCACACCTCCGACATCAGGCCCAGCCCCTGATAGGGTGGAGAGAGCCAGAACCCGCGATTGTTGTCTGGCTCATCCATCATGCACGCGGCACCGATCAGATGATCCTGCTCGCCGCAAAGACGAATCGACCAGTGCCACTCTTCACCGTCCTGCATGGCTGGCAGGGCGTCCTCGCGAAGATAACGCAGCGTTTCTCCGTCAGGGTAGGGCCAGGGCACATGGTGGGTCAGATAACGCACCACTTCCCACTGGTTGAACAGGTGTTGCATCGCCGCGGCGTCTTCAAGCTGCAAGGGCCGCAGGACCAGGCGCGGCGTATACAGGGTCGGCGTGAGTATCGCGCTCAGATGGGTGATGTCAGGCATGGAAATAAGCTGCCGGGTATAGAGAGGAGGGCCAATATATCCGCTAGGAAACGCCTGGTCTGTCAGGCATTTCTGGTTTTACAGCGGCTTTTGCAACTGCCAGTTCAAGGTGCGTCGTCGGGTTGCTCGCCCTGAGACAGTGCATTTTCGAGCGAAGTTGGCTACCCTGTCCGCCGTTTTTGCGTTGCCCTCACGAGGGGCGTTTCGCAAGGTACTGCCACGTCTTACGCCGACGGGCTGCGTCTGCCCCATTCATGGGTGACGTCCCATCCCTTATTTCGATTCCGTGTGGTCCCTCGTAATGAAAGTGTTGAAAGGCCAGGACATCCTGGCACTCGGTTTTATGACATTTGCCCTGTTCGTCGGGGCTGGCAACATCATCTTCCCCCCCATAGTGGGTCTGCAGGCCGGGCCGCATGTCTGGATGGCGGCGCTGGGCTTTCTGGTCACCGCAGTTGGCTTGCCGGTCATTACCGTGATTGCTCTGGCCAGGGTCGGGGGCGCGATGGATGCCCTGAGCAGTCCGATTGGCAAGATCGCCGGCGGGGCGCTCGCTGCCGTCTGCTATCTGGCGGTCGGTCCATTGTTCGCCACGCCACGTACCGCCACGGTCTCGTTCGAAGTCGGACTGGCGCCTCTGACCGGCGACACGCCGATGGCGTTGTTCCTCTACAGCTTGGTGTACTTTCTGGTGGTGTTCTGGGTGTCGCTGTACCCGGGGCGCCTGCTCGATACCGTCGGGCGCTTTCTGGCACCTCTGAAGATCATCGCGCTGGCGGTACTGGGCATCGCGGCATTCGCCTTGCCGGCAGGCGGAATAGGGGAGGCAGAGCCGGCGTACGCCGTAGCGCCATTTTCCCAGGGCTTCATCAATGGCTACCTGACCATGGACACGCTGGGGGCGCTTGTCTTCGGTATCGTCATCGTCAACGCGATCCGCTCTCGCGGTGTCGAATCGCCCCGTCTGATCACGCGCTACGCGATCATTGCCGGGCTGATCGCCGGGGTCGGGTTGGCGCTGGTGTATGTCAGTCTGTTTCGCCTAGGTTCCGGCAGCCACGCCGTGGCCGCAGGTGCCAGCAATGGCGCAGCGGTTCTGCATGCCTACGTACAGCACACCTTCGGTTCGCTGGGCAGCGGTTTTCTTGCCGTACTGATTTCCCTGGCGTGTCTGGTCACTGCAGTAGGCCTGACCTGTGCCTGCGCCGAATACTTTGCCAAGGTGCTGCCGCTGTCCTACAGAACGCTAGTGATAATCCTCGCCGTGTTCTCGTTGCTGGTGTCCAATCTCGGGTTGACCAAACTGATCCAGTTTTCGATTCCGGTGCTCACGGCGATTTATCCGCCGTGCATTGTTCTGGTCGCGCTGAGCTTCTGCAAGGGGCTCTGGCAGAGCCAGGGACGTGTGGTGGCACCCGTGATGCTGGTTTCTCTGGTATTCGGCCTGATCGATGCGCTGAAGGGCGCTGGTTTCGCCGATGCTCTGCCGGATGTTTTGAGCCATCTGCCGCTGGGTGATCAGGGGCTTGCGTGGCTGGTGCCTGCTGTTGTCACACTTGCGGTTGCAGTGGTGGTCGACAGGGTGATGGGCAAGCGCAGCGAGGCGCTGGCTTGAAGGCCGTGCTTTAGACGATTGCGCAGGAAAAATCGTGCTGCATGAAAAGGCCCGCTGTAAGCGGGCCTTTTTAGTTCTGCGAGCGTGTCAGCCTTACTTGGTGGCTGGTGCTGCTTCTGGCGCCTTGTCGGCGTTTTCATTGGTGCGCTGCTGAGCGGCTTCAGCGTTCTTCTGAGCGGCTTCCTGGCTTTCCTTGGCCGCGTCATTCACTTTTTCCTGAGCCTTTTCCATCGACTCCTGGGACTGCTGAGCTGCCTTGTTGGCATCTTGCTGAGTGTTTTCGGACTTTTTGTCACAGGCGGCAAGGCCCAGGGTGGCAGAAAGCATCAAGGCATAGGCTAAAGATTTACGCATGGGGTGTTTCTCCTTATTAAGTATTCACGAGCCTAAGAGCCTGCCCCCGAGGGTTAAGTTCCACCCGTGACGACAATAATGGAGGGGGCCGTTTCACGGTCGTTACAGGCTGATGAAAGCGCGCCGATCATCAGCCGTTCCGGCGAGCGCCGAGCAGGCGGGTTCGCCCCGTGCCCGACGCACGAAACACGCTCCAGGCATCATTGGCTCTTGAAATCCCCGACCCAGCCCCCACCTTGATGACTACCCGCTGTCACACAGGCTGCTGCCTGACCGTGACGGCTTATACCATCCAGATCGGAGTTTGATGATTATGAGTGTGGAAACTCAAAAGGAAACCCTGGGCTTCCAGACCGAGGTAAAGCAACTGCTGCACCTCATGATCCATTCGCTGTATTCCAACAAGGAAATTTTCCTTCGCGAATTGATCTCGAACGCGTCTGACGCGGTCGACAAATTGCGTTTTGAAGCGTTGTCCACGCCCGAGTTGCTGGAAGGCGGCGCGGAGCTGAAAATTCGTGTGAGCTTCGACAAGGACGCGAAGACCGTTACGCTTGAAGACAACGGCATCGGTATGAGCCGTGAAGACGTGATCACCCACCTGGGCACGATCGCCAAGTCCGGCACCGCTGATTTCATGAAAAACCTGTCCGGCGACCAGAAGAAGGATTCGCACCTGATCGGTCAGTTCGGCGTCGGCTTCTACTCGGCGTTCATCGTTGCCGATCAGGTCGAAGTGTTCAGCCGTCGTGCCGGCACGCCGGCGAGCGAAGGCGTGCACTGGTCTTCCAAGGGCGAAGGCGAGTTCGAAGTTGCTACCGTCGACAAGGCTGATCGTGGCACCCGTATTGTTCTGCACCTGAAAAACGGTGAAGAAGAGTTCGCTGACGGCTACCGCCTGCGCAACATCATCAAGAAATACTCCGACCATATTGCCTTGCCGATCGAGCTGCCCAAAGAGCAGCCTCCGGCAGCCGAAGGCGAGGAGGCTCCGGCGCTGGAGTGGGAAACCGTCAACCGCGCCAGCGCACTCTGGACCCGTCCGCGCACCGAGGTGAAGGACGAGGAGTATCAGGAATTCTACAAGCACGTTGCACACGACTACGAGAACCCGCTGAGCTGGAGCCACAACAAGGTCGAAGGTAAGCTGGAATACACCTCACTGCTGTACGTGCCTGCGCGTGCGCCGTTCGATCTGTATCAGCGTGAAGCACCGCGTGGTCTCAAGCTCTACGTGCAGCGCGTGTTCGTGATGGATCAGGCCGAGTCGTTCCTGCCGCTGTACATGCGCTTCGTCAAGGGCGTGGTCGACTCCAACGATCTGTCGCTGAACGTTTCCCGTGAAATCCTGCAGAAAGATCCGATCATAGACTCGATGAAGTCGGCGCTGACCAAGCGTGTGCTGGACATGCTGGAGAAGCTGGCGAAAAATGAGCCCGAGAAGTACAAGGGTTTCTGGAAGAACTTCGGTCAGGTCCTCAAGGAAGGTCCGGCAGAAGACTTCGCCAACAAAGAAAAAATCGCCGGTCTGCTGCGTTTCGCATCGACGTCCGACGACAGCGGCGAACAAAGCGTTTCTCTGGCCGAGTACCTGGCGCGTGCCAAGGAAGGTCAGGACAAGATTTACTACCTCACTGGCGAATCCTACGCACAGGTCAAGAACAGCCCGCACCTTGAGGTCTTCCGCAAGAAAGGCATCGAAGTGCTGTTGCTCACCGATCGTATCGACGAGTGGCTGATGAGCTACCTGAGCGACTTTGACGGCAAGGGCTTTGTGGATGTGGCGCGTGGTGACCTGGATCTGGGCAAGCTTGACTCCGAAGAGGACAAGAAGGCTCAGGAAGAGATCGCCAAGGACAAGGAAGGCCTGATCGAGCGCCTGAAAGCCGCGCTGGGTGAGTCGGTGAGCGAAGTGCGGGTATCCCATCGTCTGACCGATTCGCCTGCGATTCTGGCCATTGGCGAGCAGGATATGGGTCTGCAAATGCGTCAGATTCTGGAAGCCAGCGGGCAGAAGGTGCCGGATTCCAAGCCTATCTTCGAATTCAACCCTGCGCACCCATTGATCAGCAAGCTCGATGCCGAACAGAGTGAAGACCGCTTCGGCGATCTGTCGCACATCCTGTTCGATCAGGCCGCGCTGGCCGCTGGTGACAGCCTCAAGGATCCGGCCGCTTACGTGCGCCGTCTGAACAAGTTGCTGGTAGAACTGTCGGTTTGATAGCCGGTTGACAAGAAACCCGCCTCGGCGGGTTTTTTGTTTCAGTTCCCGCGACACGTCCTTCATCTCTCCAACGATCAGGAGTCAGTAATGAGCAGCAATATCGAAATTCGTTCTGTGGTCTATCAGATTGATGGTCAGCCTTATGAAAGCCGTCTGGTGTACGACACAAAAGCTACTGCTGCACAGCCGGGTCTGCTGATGGCGCCTAACTGGATGGGTGTCAGCAAGGGTGCCGAAGACATTGCCAAAGCGGTCGCAGCCGAGGGCTATGTAGTGTTGCTGGCTGACCTGTATGGTCAGCAGATTCGTCCAGGTAACAATGACGAGGCGGGCGCTGCCATGACGCCGCTCAAGAACGATCGCGGCCTGTTGCGCAAGCGTATGCAGGCAGGACTTGACCAGTTGTTGGGTCAGGGCGGTGCGTCTCTGGACTCAAGCAAAATCGCAACCTTCGGTTTCTGCTTCGGCGGCTGCTGCTCTCTGGAGCTTGCGCGTACCGGTGCCGAACTGAAAGCCGCGATCTCCTTCCACGGCACGCTGGACACACCCAACCCGGCTGACGCCAAAAACATCAAGGGCTCGGTGCTGGTCCTGCACGGTGCTTCTGACCCATTGGTGCCGAAAGAGCAACTGCCGGCTTTCGAAGACGAGATGAACGCCGCTGGCGTGGACTGGCAACTGTACAGCTACGGCGGTGCATTCCACTCCTTCACCGATCCGCACGCCAACGTGCCGGGCATGATGATGTACGACGCCAAAGTATCGAGCCGCGCGTTCAAGTCGATGCATGATTTGCTGAAAGAAGTGTTCGGCTGAAGGAACAACGATCTTCCCCTAAGGCGTGCCGGATGACACTACCGTTCCGTGGGCATGCCGGTCCGGACGCTCTGCGTCCTCTTGCGACGCAGAGCGTCGTGAACTGCATTCCCACGCTGGAGTGGTGTGAACGATCGGTGTTCTGAAGATCCATCGTCCCCCCAGATATACCGAAGAACGCTAGCCACGTTTTTCCGACTCACAAAAAAGGCGCCTCGAAAGGCGCCTTCTTTGTTTGTGGCAAAAGCAGTATTACTTGCCCGCCCAGCGCTTCAAGACCAGCGTGGCGTTGGTGCCACCGAAACCGAAGCTGTTGCTCATGACCAGATCGAGCTTGGCGTCTTCCTTGGTTTTGAGCAGGATAGGCATGTCGGCAACCACCGGGTCCAGCTCTTCGATGTTGGCCGAACCTGCGATGAAGTTGTTCTCCATCATCAGCAGGCAGTAGATCGCTTCGTGGACACCTGCGGCGCCCAGCGAGTGGCCCGACAGGCTCTTGGTGGAGCTGATCGCCGGAGCGTTGGCGCCGAATACTTCGCGCACACCTTCCATTTCCTTGGCGTCGCCGACCGGGGTCGAGGTGCCGTGGGTGTTGATGTAGTCAATGGCGCCGGAGTCGATGTCGCCCAAGGCCATCTTCATGCAACGAATGGCACCTTCACCGCTGGGTGCGACCATGTCGTAGCCATCGGAGGTCGCGCCGTAACCGACGATTTCTGCGTAGATCTTCGCGCCACGCGCCAAGGCGTGTTCGAGTTCTTCGACCACCACCATGCCGCCACCACCAGCAATGACGAAACCGTCACGCTTGGCGTCGTAGGCACGCGAGGCTTTATCCGGCGTTTCGTTGTACTGGGTGGACAGTGCGCCCATCGCGTCGAACAGGAACGACTGGCTCCAGTGCTCTTCTTCGCCGCCACCGGCAAAGACGATGTCCTGTTTGCCCAGCTGGATCTGCTCGACAGCGTTGCCGATGCAGTGTGCGCTGGTGGCGCAGGCGGACGAGATGGAGTAGTTCACACCCTTGATCTTGAATGGTGTGGCCAGGCAGGCCGAAACGGTGCTGCCCATCGTCCGCGTGACGCGGTAGGGGCCAACGCGCTTGACGCCTTTCTCACGCAAGGTATCCAGCGCTTCCATCTGGTTCAGGGTCGAGGCGCCGCCGCTGCCGGCGATCAGGCCGGTACGCACGTTGGAAACCTGCTCTTCGGTCAGGCCCGAATCGGTGATAGCGTCTTTCATCGCCAGGTAGGCATAGGCTGCCGCGTGGCCGACGAAGCGGAAGATCTTGCGATCGATCAGCTCTTCCAGATTCAGGTCGATGGAGCCGGAAACCTGGCTGCGCAGACCCATTTCGGCATATTCCGGGTTGAAGCGGATGCCAGGGCGGTTAGCACGCAGGTTAGCGGTGACGGTCTCTTTGTCATTGCCCAAGCAGGAAACAATACCCAGACCAGTGATAACGACGCGGCGCATGCGAGTACCCTTAGAAATTTTCAGTGGAAGTGAACACGCCGACCCGGAGGCCTTCGGCGGTATAGATTTCGCGACCGTCGACACTCACTGAACCGTCGGCGATGGCCAGGTTCAGCTTGCCCTTAAGGACGCGCTTGATGTGGATGTTGTAAGTGACTTTCTTGGCGGTAGGCAGAACCTGACCGAAAAACTTCACTTCGCCTGAACCCAGGGCACGGCCACGGCCGGGATTGCCCTGCCAGCCAAGATAGAAGCCGACCAGCTGCCACATGGCGTCGAGGCCCAGGCATCCAGGCATGACCGGATCACCTTCGAAGTGGCAGGCAAAGAACCACAGGTCCGGATTGATATCCAGTTCGGCGACCAACTCACCCTTGCCGAACTTGCCGCCCTCATCGCTGATGTGCGTGATGCGATCAACCATCAGCATGTTGGGGGCGGGCAGTTGCGCATTACCTGGGCCGAACAGCTCGCCACGACTGCAGCGCAGCAGGTCTTCCCGGGTAAAGGCGTGTTGTTTGGTCATGCGAGCTCCTCAATAATCTTGTGCGGCAGGTTGTGGCGCCACTGGCCCGAACGCCAGTCCTGGCGCGCTAATTTCGCCAGGACCCTGTCCGGCAGCCTACTCATAGACTGTTGCGTTGTAATGAAAGTCACAGCGCAGGTGAAATCAAGGTACACCTGTACACTGAATTTTGTCATTCAGCCGATTTTGCTGGCCGATCTGGATGCCAAGACTGCCGCAATTTAACATTTATCGCCAGTCACAGGTGCTTCAAAGGACAGCCAGCGCTGCAAAACCTGCTGTAAATCAGCATGTTTGAACGGTTTGGGCAGGTAATCATCCATTCCTGCCTGCAAACAGGCGTCCCGATCACCCTGTAACGCGTTGGCGGTCAGGGCAATGATTGGGATTCGCTCCAGCCCGGAAAGTTGCCTGATTCGACGGGTGGCCTCATAGCCGTCCATGACCGGCAGTCGGCAATCCATCAGAATCAACGCGTGATTGCCTGCGCTTGCCTTCGCCACTGCTTCGGCACCGTCGACAGCGATGTCGACCTCGCACCCCAGATTACGCAACATGGCCTGCACCACGGTGCGGTTCACCGGGTTGTCTTCGACCAGCAAGATGCTGCGCTCCCGGCCGTGTGAGTCGAGTGTCGACAGCGGCTTGGCAATAGCCACCGAAGCGTCGCGCGAGACGGGCAGGGGGATCTGCAGCGTGAATAATGAGCCGGACCCTTCCTCGCTCTCGGCGTGCAAGGTACCGCCCATGCGTTCGGCCAGAGTCCGCGCAATCGGCAGCCCCAGCCCCGTGCCGCCGTAACGTCTGGAAATAGAGCTGTCGGCCTGCTTGAACGCATCGAACATCGATTCCAGTCGCTCGGCGTCGATACCGATGCCGCTGTCCTGTACCGCACAGGTAAAGTGCAGCAGCTCATCGTCGAGCATTGCCCACCTGGCGTCGACGCAGACCTTGCCTTGCTCGGTGAATTTAAGCGCGTTGCCGATCAGGTTCACCAGAATCTGGCGAATGCGGGTCGGGTCGCCTATGACGTTCAAGGTCTCAAGGCCTGGCTGAATGTGCAGCTCCAGCAGCAGCGTGCGTTGCGCGGCGCTGTGGTTGAAGGCGTGGGTCGAGGCGCTGACCAGTTCCGCCAGGTTGAACGGTATGCCTTCCATCTGCAGGGCATCGCGCTCGATGCGGGAAAAGTCCAGGATATCGTTGATGACCCGCAGCAGATGCTCGGTGGATTCGGTCGCCAGCGTCGCATACTCGCTCTGCTCATGGGTCATGTGCGTGGTTTCCAGCAGCTGCAGCATGCCCAGTACACCGTTCATGGGCGTACGCAGCTCGTGACTCATCATGGCCAGAAAATCAGATTTGGCGCGGTTGGCCTGTTCGGCTTCTTCCCGGGTCTGGATCAGCTGTGCCACCGAGCGCTGCTGCTCGAGGCTGGCGCGGTGCAGGTTCTCTGCCAGGTTGTTGATGTGCCGCGCCAGCGCGCCCAGTTCGGCGTCGTCGCTGACCGGCATGGGCGTGTGGTAATCGCCCTGTTGAATCGCCTTGAGCGCTTCGCCCATATCACTGATGGGCCTGGACAGGCTCAAAGCCAGGCTACGCGCCAGCAGAAAGGCGAACAGCAAAGCGACCATCGCCAGGACGCCAGCCTTGAGCAGTATCTCCTGCTGACGTCGGCTGAATGCTTCGCTGGACATGCCCACCAGCACCCGCCCCAGATAACGCTGTGAAGCGCCCTGCGCGGGTTGGCTTTTTCCTGCGGCAGGCGTGCCGGGATTGTCGTGAATGGTGGTGCGCTGCGGCTGAACGGGGGCCAGGAACACTTCCATCTGCCGGGCCTGCTGCTCGTTGTCGCGCGGCTGGTCTATGTAGATCACGGCGGTATTGGAGCTGTCCTGAATTTCCACATAGCGAACGCTGGGCATGGACAGGGTGGCGCGCATCAGCGCCTTGAGCCCCTCGATATCACCCGTGGTCACGCCCGGCTCGACCGCGGTCGCCAGCTGATTGGCGATCAGCTGCCCGGTGTGATTGAGCTCCTGACGCAGATCCTGAATACGCACGAAAGTAAAAAAGCTGATCAGCAAAGCCGTCAGCAACAGGGCAGGGCCAAGGCTGATGATCTGCGTGCGGGTATTGATGTCCCAGTGCCGAAACTTCATCGGCTGTGCGCCTCGCGCGCAAGGCACTGCTGAGGTTGTTCGATTGATGCGTCCATGCCTGTTTGCCCGGTGGTCGCGAATCGGTCAGGCTGCACAAGGCAGGGCCGGCCATCACGATGATTCATGCTGTGCGCGCATGTTAACCGAGATGGCGCGTGTTTCCAGCGAACTTGTTTGATTGATGCTGTCCTGACTGCGTAACGGATCAGCTTTGTCGCTAGCTGATAACGTGTTGCTCCGTATAATGATCACATCGCCACTTGAATGGCTCTGGATGGATAGTTTTATGACCACACAGCAACCCGTCGCGGTGCTTGGCGGTGGCAGCTTCGGTACGGCCATTGCCAATCTGCTGGCCGAGAACGGCCATCAGGTTCGTCAATGGATGCGCGATCCGGAGCAGGCTGAGGCCATTCGCGTCAATCGTGAAAACCCCCGTTACCTCAAAGGCATCAAGGTTCGTCCTGAAGTCGAACCGGTCACCGACCTGACGGCGGTGCTCGACGCCAGTGAACTGATCTTCGTCGCCTTGCCATCGAGTGCCTTGCGCTCGGTGCTGTCGCCTCACGTCGAGCGCCTGAATGGCAAGATGCTGGTGAGCCTGACCAAGGGTATCGAAGCGCAGAGCTTCAAGCTGATGAGTCAGATCCTCGAAGAGATCGTCCCGCAAGCGCGTATCGGCGTGTTGTCCGGGCCCAATCTGGCGCGGGAAATCGCCGAGCATGCGTTGACCGCAACGGTGGTTGCCAGCGAAGACGAGGCGTTGTGTCAGGAGGTTCAGGCGGCATTGCACGGGCGCACCTTTCGCGTCTATGCCAGCAATGACCGGTTTGGCGTCGAGCTGGGCGGGGCACTGAAGAACGTTTACGCAATCATTGCCGGCATGGCGGTGGCGCTGGACATGGGCGAAAACACCAAGAGCATGCTGATCACCCGGGCGCTGGCGGAAATGACCCGTTTCGCGGTCAGCCAGGGTGCCAACCCGATGACCTTTCTCGGCCTGGCCGGGGTGGGCGATCTCATCGTCACCTGTTCCTCGCCGAAAAGCCGCAACTATCAGGTCGGGTTTGCCCTGGGCCAGGGGCTGACGCTGGAAGAAGCGGTCACACGCCTGGGTGAGGTGGCCGAGGGTGTGAACACCCTCAAGGTGCTCAAGGTCAAAGCGCAGGAAGTGCAGGTCTATATGCCATTGGTCGCCGGGCTGCACGCGATTCTTTTTGAAGGTCGTACGCTCAGCCAGGTAATCGAGGCGCTGATGCGGGCCGAGCCCAAGACGGACGTCGATTTCATTTCGATTACCGGCTTTAATTGAATTCAGTCTGATCAGGAGAAGGTCTTGAACGAGTCGAAAATCCAGCACAACGAATCGATCCTGCTGCGCATTCTGTGGATGCTGCTGTTTCTGGGCGTATGGCACGTTGCCCAGATCATTCTGGCGGGCGTGGTGCTGGTGCAACTGGTCTATCGCCTGATTTACGGTGCGCCGAATGGTGGCCTGATGAACTTCGGCGACAGCATCAGCCAGTACCTGGCGCAGATCGGTCGTTTCGGGACGTTTCACAGCGACCATAAACCCTGGCCTTTTGGCGACTGGCCAGCACCGCGTGCGCCCGAAGGCGAGGCGCCCCATCATGTCCCGCCAGCGGCTCAGCCGGTACGCGATGAGGAGCCAAAGCCATGAAGGTCTGGGTATTGCGTCATGGCGAAGCGCAGTCGCGGGCGCGCAGTGATGCGGAGCGCGAATTGACTGCACATGGGCGTGAGGAAGTGCTGAAAAGTGCGCTGCAACTGACGGACAAGCCCGTGCAACGGATCATCGCCAGCCCCTATGTGCGTGCACAACAGACTGCCGAGCTGGTGCGTCAGTCGTTGGCCTTCGATGACTCGATCGTCACCGCGCCCTGGCTTACACCCGACAGCAGCCCGCGTGAGGTGCTGGCGCAACTGGACAAGCTGGGTATCGATGAAGTGCTGCTGGTCAGCCATCAGCCTCTGGTGGGCGAACTGATCGGGGTACTGGCGCACGGCAGTCCGCAACAGGCCGAGCCGATGAGCACGGCCAGTCTTGCCGAACTGGAAGGCGAGTTCGTAGTGGCAGGCGGCATGCGCCTCAACAGCGTCAGGCACGTCTGAACAGCCTGTACGCGCAATGAATGACCGCCGCGAATGCGGCTCTCCTGGGGAAAAGGATTCAGCATGAGCATATGGCGTCAGGCTCCCGATATCGAAGCCCTTATGGCGGCTCAAAAAAGCACTATTGGTGAAGTGCTGGACATTCGCTTCGAGTCTTTCACCGATGACTCCCTCACGGCCAGCATGGTGGTCGATCAACGTACCCACCAGCCTTTCGGACTGCTGCACGGCGGCGCATCCGTGGTCCTGGCGGAGTCGCTGGGGTCAATGGCCAGTTACCTGATCGTCGACCCGAGCAAGTATTTTTGCGTCGGGCTGGAGGTCAACGCCAACCATTTGCGTGGTGTGCGTAGCGGGCGTGTCACCGGTGTGGTCAGGCCTGTGCACATAGGCCGGACCACTCATGTATGGGACATCCGCATCAGCAACGACGAAGGCAAGCCAAGCTGCATTTCACGCTTGACGGTGGCCGTCGTAGCGCATGGCAAAGAGCCTCCAGTCAATTGAGTGTTCTCAGCTATTAATCCCTCTGCTTAAGCCAAGGCTCTCTTCAGGCAGTCTTTTGGTTTTCAGGTCGCCTATATAAAGGCTTGTCTGGACCGTTTAACCCAGGCTTTATAGGCCTTAATGCCGCTCCGACCGCCGTATCGGGTGATCCTGATGGCCGGAGTGACACCTGCGATGGCGGTTCCAGTCATTGCCGATCTGCGAAGCAACTTGGCACAATCGTGACTCGCCCGCTCATGGAAGTATTGGCATGTCGCAACCCGTGTTCTTTGCTCACGCCAATGGCTTCCCTTCGGCGACGTACAGCAAGCTGTTTTGCGCGCTGGCACCGGAATTTTCGGTGGCCCATCTTGAGCAACACGCCCATGATCCGCGTTTTCCGGTGGATGACAACTGGCTGAATCTGGTCGATGAGTTGCTTCACCATCTGCGCGAGCAGCCTGGCCCGGTGTGGGGGGTAGGGCACTCGCTCGGCGGCGTGTTGCATCTGCATGCCGCATTGCGCTGCCCGGAACTCTACCGGGGCGTGGTGATGCTCGACTCACCGGTGCTGGGGCTGGCTGACCAGTTGTTCATACGCGCCGCCAAGCGCCTGGGCTTTATCGACCGCATCACGCCAGCGGGCCGTACCCTGGGCCGTCGTGAGGCGTTTGATGATCTGCGGTCGGCACGCGCCTACTTCGCTGGCAAGACCCTGTTCAGCCGCTTCGATCCCGACTGCCTGAGCGCGTACCTGCAACACGGTCTGCGCGAGGACGGCGGGCAGTGGCGGCTGCGTTTCGACCCGGCGACCGAGATCAGCATCTACCGCAGCATCCCGCACACCAGCCCAGTGCCGTCACGGCAACTCAAGGTGCCACTCGCGATGGTGCGCGGCAAACACAGCCGGGTGATCATGCCTCATCATGGCTATCTGGCCCGACGCATGCGCGAAGGCGAATATCTGTCCATGCCTGGAGGGCACATGTTTCCCCTTGAACGACCGGATGAAACCGCATTGCTGCTCAAGACGCTGCTGGCTCGCTGGGACGCACGCAGTGCCTCAAGGGTGACGGCGTGACGTTTGCCATGGAAGAGGTGCGTTTCAATCTTGGGCATATCGAACTGGCGGCTCATCTTTACGGCCCCGAAGACGGCCAGCCGGTGATTGCCGTACATGGCTGGCTCGACAACGCCAACAGCTTTGCCCGCCTGGCACCGCGACTGGAGGGCCTGCGCATCGTAGCGCTCGATCTGGCCGGGCATGGTCATTCAGAGCATCGGCCTGCCGGGGCGTCCTATGCGCTGGCCGACTACGTGTTCGACGTGCTGCAGGTCGCCGAGCAATTGGGCTGGCAGCGCTTCGCCCTGATGGGCCACTCGCTGGGCGCGATCATTTCGGTATTGCTGGCCGGGTCGTTGCCGGAGCGGGTCACGCGGCTGGCACTGATTGATGGTTTGATTCCCTTGACCGGCGACCCTGAATCCGCCGCCGGGCGGATGGGCTCCGCCCTGCAGGCGCAGCTCAGGCTGTCAGGCAAGAAAAAGCCGGTTTACGAGGATCAGCAACGTGCTGTTCAGGCGCGTATGAAAGGCGTGGTCCCGGTGAGTCGCGAGGCTGCCGAATTACTCGCCCAGCGCGGTCTGATGCCGGTACCCGGCGGCTATACCTGGCGCAGCGACAGCCGCCTGACGTTGCCATCTGCGATTCGTCTTACACATCAGCAGGCGATGTCTTTCGTAAACGCTATCCGTTGCCCGACGCAACTGCTGGTCGCTACAGGCGGCATGCTGGCGAAAAACCAGCTCATGCTGTCCGGGCTGCCTTTCGACGTCGTGCAGCTTGAAGGCGGTCATCATCTGCACCTGAACGACGAGCAGGGTGCGAGCGCTGTTGCACACTGTATCAATCGCTTGTTCGCTGCTTCTTGACTTGAGCCCGGCAACTGTCGACGCTGGACGGGTTGAAACAGGAGTCAACCGTGATGGATCAATCCGCAGCCTCTGGTGACCGCCTCGCTGGCGATCTTTTATATTTTCGTTCCCTGCTTGCCTGCCAATGAGAGCACTCATGCGTTTATCAAGTGTTCCCGTTGTCGCCTTGTGCCTGTCGATGTTCAGCACTGTGCTCTGCGCCGCCGACGTAACAGGCAGCAGTGATCTGCAAATTCTGCCGCGTCTGGCCGACACGGAAATCGTCGATTATCGTCCAGCTGCCGAGCTCGAGCGGGTCTACCCCATGGGCTCGATCCGCAAGATCAGCGGCCAGTTGCGTTTTGATGGCCAGGTCAGTGCGCGCGGCAATCTGACGTCGGTTACCTATCAATTACCTGCCGAGCGGACTTCCGACGACGCCTTCACCGCAGCTCGCGAATCCTTGCAGCAGCAAGGCGCCGAACTGCTGTTCTGGTGTCAGGCGCGCGACTGCGGAGAAAGCAGCCTGTGGGCCAACGAAGTGTTCGGCAACGCCAAACTGTATGGTGCGGATGACCGCCAGGCTTACCTTCTGTTGCGTCTGGCAGAACCGCGCAGTGACACCCTGGTAGCGCTTTACAGCATCACCCGTGGCAACCGCCGGGCCTACCTGCACGTCGAGCAGTTTGAATCCTCTGCGCCACTGGGCGAACTGCTGCCGACCTCTGCCACCTTGCTGCGCCAATTGCGCAGCACCGGCAAGCTGGAACTGCCCCGACTGAGCGGCGAACCGCAGGATGCCTGGGTTACTCTTGTTTCTCGCGCCTTGAACCTGGACAGCAGCCTGCGCGCCACCGTGTCCGGGCCCAGTGCCGGCGCCTGGCTTGACGCCCTGATCGCCAAAGGCGTTCGCGCGTCCCGGCTCGAGGCGGGCGTCACTGAAGGCAAGGGGCTCAAGATCGAGGTTATCCGCTAGAACAGTGATGGCGGACAGGCAGGTTCGCCATTATGCTCGCTTCCTCCGATCCTTTTTAGTGAATAGCGCATGTTCAACAATGACCGTCTGTTGGTGCAGATTCTGCTGCTGGCGCTGTTCGGTGCCTGTCTCTGGGTGATGGCGCCGTTCTGGTCGGCGCTGGTCTGGGGCGCGGTACTGGCCTTCGCCAGCTGGCCGCTGATGCGTTTGCTGACCCGCTGGTTCAAGGGCCGTGAGTCGCTGGCTGCGCTGGTGATGTGCCTGTGCTGGATGCTGCTGGTCGCGGCGCCGCTGGTGTGGCTGGGCTTCAATCTTGCCGATCATGTGCGTGACGCCACGGGCTTGATCAAGGACATTCAGGTCGACGGCTTGCCCGACCCACCGCAATGGCTGGCGGGTATTCCGCTGGTGGGCGAACGACTGGTAGCGCTGTGGACCACCATCGATCAGCAAGGCGCGGCGTTCATGGCGACGCTCAAGCCGCATCTGGGTCAGGTCGGTAACTGGATTCTGGCACGCAGTGCGCAGATCGGCAGCGGGATTCTGGAACTGACCCTGAGCATCGTCTTCGCCTTCTTCTTCTACAGGGACGGTCCGCGCCTGGCCGCCTTCGTGCTCAGCCTGCTGGAACGCCTGATCGGCGAGCGTGCCCAGTATTATCTGGATCTGGTCGCTGGCACAGTGCAGCGCGTGGTCAACGGCGTCATAGGTACAGCAGCGGCCCAGGCGGTACTGGCGCTGATCGGCTTCCTGATCGCGGGTATTCCCGGCGCGTTGGTGCTGGGTATTCTGACTTTTCTGTTCAGTCTGATCCCGATGGGCCCGCCCTTGGTCTGGTTGCCTGCCACTGCCTGGCTGGTCTGGCAGGGCGAGTACGGTATGGCGATATTTCTGGGCATCTGGGGGATGTTCATCATCAGTGGCGTGGACAACGTGCTCAAGCCATACCTGATCAGCAGGGGCGGCAATCTGCCGCTGGTGATTGTCTTGTTGGGTGTGTTCGGCGGATTGCTGGCATTCGGTTTCATCGGCCTGTTCATCGGCCCGACGCTTCTGGCAGTCGCTTACAGCCTGTTGACCGATTGGGTCGGCAGCGAGCGGGCGCGTCCCCTCTAGCGGGCTGGCTATGCAGTCGCTCTGCGTCTTGGCAGATCGAGGATTGCCGTCAGGCCGCCGCCTGGCGTTTGTGTGAGCGATAGCTCGCCGCCGATGCGCCGCGCGGCTTCCCGCGCAATGCTCATACCCATGCCGATTCCGCCGGAGTTGCGGTTGCGAGAACCTTCCAGACGGTAGAACGGTTCGAATACTGTCTCGTGAAACTCGGGCGCAATCCCCGGTCCGTGATCAACGACCGATATGCGCACGTGATCGGCGCTGTCCTCAATCACAATACGCGCGCTACCGGCGTAACGCAGAGCGTTGTCGACCAGATTCTGCAGGCACGAGCGCAGCGCCATCGGCTGCGTCTTGAGCGGTTTGCACTGGCCTTCATACTGCACGTCGTCGCCATTGTCCTGGGCATTCTCGGCCTGCGATTCGATCAGCGCCTGCAGGTCGAATTGCTGCAGGCCTTCGCTGCGCCGGTGCTCATTGAGGTAGGCGAGGGTGGCGTCGAGCATGCTGATCATGTCATTGAGATCCTGAGTCATCTGGCCATGCAGCCTGGGCTCTTCGATCTGTTCGACACGCAGCTTTAGCCGTGAAAGGGGCGTGCGCAGGTCGTGGGATACCGCAGCCAGCATGCGCCCGCGCTGCTGCATCTGTTCCCGGATCTTGCGCTGCATCAGATTGAACGTCTGCGCAGCCAGTCGGGCTTCCTGCGGGCCGCTGATTTCCAGTGGCGGGCTGTCGAGGTCTTCACTCAGGCGCTCGGCTGCTTCGCTCAGGCTCTGCACGGGACGGCTGAGGGCCTTGGCACCGTACCACGCAGCGATGATCAGGGTGATGAACTGGAAGAACAGCAATATCAGCGGACCGCCGAGCATCGGCGGTCTGTGCATGGGCCGCTGATCGAATTGCCCATGCTCGGTGTTGGACGCGGTAGGTGGCGGCGGGCGCATGCCGTACTGAGTGAACCAGATGAAGGCCAGCAGGTGCGCCAACAGAATAGCCAACAGAGCGCCACCAAACAGTCGCGCAAACAGCGTGTCGAATCTGCGGATCAACCCAGCTCCCTGGCATCGAACAGATAGCCTTCACCGCGCACGGTCTTGATCAGTTGTGGATTTTTCGGATCATCGCCGAGCTTCTGGCGTAGACGCGAGACCAGCAAATCGATACTGCGGTCAAACGCCTCGATTGAGCGGCCGCGGGCAGCATCGAGCAACTGCTCGCGGCTCAGCACCCGGTGCGGCCGTTCGAGAAACACACGTAACAGACGAAACTCGGCGTTGGACAGCGGCACCACCAGGCCATCGGCGGCGGTCAGCTGGCGCAGGACGCTGTTCAGGCGCCACGCGTCAAAACGAATGGTGGTGCGCTGATCACTGCGTTCGTCGCGGACCCGGCGCAGAATGGTCTGGATGCGCGCGACCAGTTCGCGTGGCTCGAACGGCTTGGCCATGTAATCGTCGGCACCCAGTTCCAGACCGATGATCCGGTCAGTCGGTTCGCAGCGTGCGGTCAGCATCAGAATCGGGATGTCCGACGTGCTGCGCAGCCAGCGGCACAGTGACAGCCCGTCTTCACCGGGAAGCATCAGGTCCAGCACCACCACGTCGAAGGTTTCCGCGGTCAGCGCCTGACGCATCTGTGTGCCGTCGGTGACGCCACTGGCGTTGATATTGAAGCGCGTCAGGTAGTCGCAGAGCAGTTCGCGAATGGCCACATCGTCATCGACGATCAGCGCACGAACGCTCCAGCGCTGATCGGTCGATGTGGCATCCAGGGAGGTATCGGGAAGTGCTTGCATAATGCGTCTGTCGCCTGCTTGTGCCGCCATGGACTGGCCGCTGTTGAAGATCAGCGCTGCCCCTCATGCTACTTCGCCGGGAAGCTCGGCGGTAGGGTGGCGTGATCGAATGTCGGGCGCATGTCATAAATGTATCGAGATTGATACGAGCGCCTGTCGAGCGTGCCTTGCAAAGCGCACCCCTGGTACTAATGACAGTATCCAGCGTCGCGCGACTACCGTTTAATCGAACGGGCTACCGGTCTGGATGGCCGGTTCTGGCAGACAAACTTTTGTCGAGACGGCCAGGGTTTGTTGCCGTTGTATCGGCTCGCGATGCAACGGCAACAGACCCTGGGTGCATGATCAATCCGCCCGTACGTTTTCTGCATAAACAGGGCGGCAATCGGATAGCAAAGGAGTGCTGATGATGGTCGATTCAAAAACAACAGCAACGTTAGATGACAAAAAAAAAGCGCGTATCGCCTACCGGCTGGCGCGCAGTCAACGCGGTTCAGGGATCGACGCAGACCTTGCCCCTGCACAGGTGGCGGGCATTGTGGACCCGGCCGATGGAACGCTGAACAAGGATGTCCTGGCTGGCGAATTTCTCAAGGTCACCCTGCCTCAGTGGGCAGGACTGGTCACTGACCCGGGCGACTCCGATACTTTTTTCATCGATTGGGCTATCGGTGCAGCGGCGGATAACGACGCGTTTAAAGAAGTGTTTAGCGATACCGTTACCGCACCGGTTGATCCTGAAACCTTTCCAATGGTGATCGATATTCCGCTGAGTAGTTTAATGCAAGGCTTGGCAAAACCTGCAGACGGTGCTTACAGTTTGCGCTACCGGATCAGGCAACCGAATGATCAAGAGACCACCAGCCCGTCGATCGACCTCATCGTCGATACCACGCCGCCGGGCGAGCATCTTGAGCCTGAGCAGATGGTTCTGGCTACAGATCAGTTGACCCAGGCGTTTCTGGATGCAAACCCGGGCGGTCTGGTCGGCACGCTGCCTGACTATGACAACTGGCAACCCGGCGACAAGGTAGCCTTCTACTGGGTTGGCACGCCGTTGCCAGAGAGTGCTGAAGAACTGCCGGCTCCGGTTGGTGTCGTTGAACTGGCCAGCTCGACGAATAATACGGTGACATTCCCCGTTTCGGCCATTGAAGCGTCCAGGGACGAGCCCTACTACGCCATTTACATTCTGGTCGACAAAGCCACCAATCGCACTTCGCTTTCCAGCCCAAAACGCATCGACGTGGCGCTGGGGCTATTGCCCGACCACTTGAAAGAACCCGTCGTGCCCTTGGCACAGCCTCCAGAAAAGTTGATTAACCTGCCTGATGCGAGACTTGGGGTCGAGGTGTTGATCGAGTCGTTCGATAACTGGAAGCCGGCCGACCGTATCGAAGTCACTTGGGGTACTGAGGTGCTTCGACCTGACGAAGTCGGCAGCTCTCCAGCGTTTCCGATTTCGATCAGCGTCCCTGATCTGGTTCTGCAGGGGCAATACAATCAAGCGAACGGCGGCGACCAGCCCACCGATGTGAGTTATCGAATCCTGCGTGGTGTCGTTCCGTCCGAAGTGAAAAGCATCAGCGTCAATGTCAATTTCGCCACTATCGGCCCTGACCCTATAACCGATCCTGGGTGGCCGGATCCGGTCAACGACGCATTACTGCGGGTCGAGGTCTATGGTCAGACGTCCAATCAGTTGAACGTCCTGACAGCGGCGGATTATAACCAGCCTGCCAAGGTCGGTTTCAGGCTGTATGACAGACTTCAAGCGGGTGAAATTATAGATTTCTACTGGGGCACAAGCCATGTAGCAGAGGCTCAATACACCGTGGCTGCTGGCGACCTGGCAGGCGCTGAGCGTGATGTTGAAATACCCTGGAGTTACATCGATCATGAAGGCAATCGCGTTGACTTGCCGGCCCATTACCGCATTCATGGGCCCGATTCAGAAAACACGCAACACTCGCCGGACACTCTGGTCAACGTAGACGCCATTGTCATCATCCCGGAAGCCCCGGTCTTCGAGGGCACCAGTTCTAATGGCTGGCTGAATTGCGATTCACTCTTCGCCGACGGCATCGAAAATCCGGGGCAGGGTGAACCAGGTATACGGGTCCGCGTTCCGGATCTTTCGAAATATCTGTCGGACAATGAAACCGTCACTTTGCACTGGTACGGCTCCGAGGGAAATACCGGCGACGTGCCTATTTCCGGCACCGAAAAAGACGAGGCTATCGTGCTGGGAGGCAACCATCCGGCCACCGGTTTCATCTGGCTGGTCACGCCCTACGATAAACACATTCTGCCTATCTACAATCCTGCAGGCGGCAGCCAAAACGGGAGCGCGAGGATCAGGTACTCCTTCAGCATGGGAGGCGAAACCATTACCTCGCTGGAAACCACCGCCCGGGTAGGGATGTACGACGCAAACGGGTCTTGTCCTATCGTGCTCAAAACAGGTCAACCAACGAAAAACTAAGGAGGGTCACCGGCAGACGGTGCCTGCGGCCTGCCGCAGTCACCCTGCCGGGTATAAGCAGGCTCAGGTTGCTCCCAAACGGTTTAGGAAGGCCGGCGCGTGCCGGGTCATGTCACCTACGCTTATCGGTGTTTTCCCCGACGATCATCTGCTGTCAGAACCTCCCTACTGTTACCTAGGAAACGTCCTACAGAGCATTCAGTTGGATCCCGCTAGTCTTGCGGCCTCCCTCCCGAGGCCGCTTTCGGGCAGTCGTCACGGGGTTCAACCTGGTTTACCTCAAGGTAATGCATCCTCATGAATGCTCCATTCGTGCTGCGTCCGCTTTCATGGACACTAAAGACCGTTATTTTTCTTTCTCCCTTGCTGACCGGTAGTCATGCGCTTGCGCAAATCCTTGTCGGTACGCCGCAGACCATCGATGCAACAGGCCCGCTGGACAGCTATCGGGTTGTCAGCACCGGGAATCTGACCGCCAACGGCGCGACCACCCTGCAAATATCCACGATCACCGGAGCCAAGCTGACGCTTACTGGCAGTCAGGTCAGTGCGGGTACAAGCTCTTCAGCCGTCTCGTTGACCGGGGCAGAGGCGTTGATCGTCGGTAGCGTCCTGACAGGCGGCGCGGATGGCCTGGGGATGGGCAATGAAAGTTCGCAACTGGTCGGCTCCACGGCCACCGTCATCGGCAGCACGATCACCGCCACCAATCGCGGAATAAATGCCGGCTCGCTCAGCAACCTGACCCTGGAAGGTACTTCAGTAACGGCCACTGGCACCAATGGCAGAGGCATGGAGATGTGGGACTCCATGGTGAAGGCGTCCGGCAGCACCATTACCGGGCAGCAATATGGCGTGCGCTTGCGCGCTGACCCGGCCGTGCCCTCAAGCAATCTGCTGGTCCTTGAAGGAACCCGGGTCGAAGGTATCACCGGGTCGGCGCTGATCGTCGGAACGCCCACCGGCGCGCCCGCGACTGCCGATATCCAGGTCAACAATGGTTCTACGCTGACTGGCGGCAATGGCAAGATACTGGAGTTGATCAACGGTTCAACGGCGCACATGACCGTGGACAACAGCCATCTGCAGGGCGATGTATCGGCGGGTGAGGGCAGTACCGCCAGCCTGTCACTGCAAAATAATGCGACCCTGACCGGGCGCCTGGAGAACGTATCCAGCCTGTCGCTCAGTAGCCAGGGCCAGTGGGTGATGGTCGAGAATGGTCAGGTGAATGAACTGTCCATGAACGGCGGCTCGGTCAGGTTTGGCGACGCGGCCGCGTTTTACACCTTGTCACTCGCAAGCCTGTCAGGGAGTGGCACCTTCATGATGGATGTGGATTTCGGTGGCCAGGCCACTGACTTTCTTGACATCACGGGCAACGCGACCGGCAGTCATACCTTGCTTATTGGCAGCACGGGTGTCGATCCGCTCAGCGATACCAGCTTGCACGTCGTGCATGCGGCAGCCGGCGATGCCAGCTTTTCGCTCGCAGGCGGCGCAGTGGATCTGGGCGCCTGGTCCTATGACCTGATCAAACAGGGCGACAACGACTGGTATCTGGACACCGCCACCCGCACCATCAGCCCTGGCGCACAGACGGTCATGGCGTTGTTCAACACCGCGCCGACTGTCTGGTACGGGGAGTTGACGACGCTACGTTCGCGCATGGGCGAATTGCGTATGGACGAGGGCCGTTCCGGCGGCTGGATACGTACCTACGGCAACAAATTCAATGTCGCCGACGCCTCAGGCTTCGGGTATCAGC
Organism: Pseudomonas sp. PvP028; assembly: GCF_017832255.1. Classification (NCBI taxonomy): domain Bacteria; kingdom Pseudomonadati; phylum Pseudomonadota; class Gammaproteobacteria; order Pseudomonadales; family Pseudomonadaceae; genus Pseudomonas; species Pseudomonas sp. PvP028. The sequence continues at coordinate 5,025,116 of NZ_JAFIBL010000001.1, read as the reverse complement.
AGGTTCAGAGCGGTGTCGCTCTCGGCGCAGATGGCAAGCTGCCTATGGGGTCTGGGCAATGGCTGGCAGGCGTCATGATCGGGCAGAGTACGTCCGACCTCAGTCTGGATCACGGTGCCAGTGGCAAGGTCGACAGCTACTCGCTGGGCGCTTACAGCACCTGGCTGGACAGCGAAAGCGGCTACTACGTCGATGGCGTGATCAAACTCAATCAGTTCAAGAACAAGGCCAGAGTCAATCTCAGCGATGGTTCCCGCACGCGCGGCAACTACGACAATCTGGGGGTTGGTGCGTCGCTGGAGCTGGGTCGGCACATCAAACTGGACAATGGTTATTTTCTCGAACCCTATACCCAGCTAGCGGGCCTGGTCGTTCAGGGCAAGGACTACGCACTGGACAACGGTATGCGTGCCGAAGGTGACCGCAGCCGGTCGCTGCTCGGCAAGGTCGGTACGACAGCGGGGCGCAGTTTCGACCTGGGCAAAGGACGTACGCTGCAACCTTACGTGCGGGTGGCCGTGGCTCACGAATTCGTCAACAGGAACGAGGTCAAGGTCAATGACAACGTGTTCAACAACGACCTCTCCGGTTCCCGTGGCGAGTTGGGGGCGGGTGTTTCGGTGTCGCTGTCTGACAACCTGCAGTTGCATGCTGATTTCGATTACAGCAATGGCGATGCCATCGAGCAGCCGTGGGGTGCCAGTGCGGGCTTGCGTTACAGTTGGTAGCGACAGCGAAGCGGGGCGGATAATGTTTGATCGCTGGCGCTGATGCGCCAACGGTCCTATCACTTGTGCCAGTATCCGCAGAAAAAAACAGGGTGTTAACTGATGGGCATGGCGGTCGGCAAACGGGTCGGCCACCGCTTCCTCGCGCTGGAGGCCCGGCTCATGTCTGTCATTTCAAAGTGGCTCGAACGGATCAGAATCCTGTTCAGGTCGGCTTCAAGGCGCAAGAGCAGTTTGCTTGCGCCGCCCATCATCGCCGAACTCCTTCCTGATGTACCCGGTGGTGAGCCCAATTTGCTCCCCAGCAGTGCCTGGCTCGCCCCATTGCGGGTCGATTTTCCCATGTGGCAGAACTCCGGGCCCTCGCCGGGCGATCCCGAGTATCTGCGCGTTTACTGGAATGACATGCTGCTGGAGGAGAAGATCTGGACCGAACCTGTGCAGTCCGCCGATCTGTTCAGCATGATCCCGCAGCAATACCTTATCGAAGGCCAGCATCGACTCCGTTATAGCGTCGAGACCGCCAATCAGGTGCAGACCGAATCCGAAACACTGGTCTTTGTCATTGATAAAACGGCACCGGTATTCGAAGACGAAGGGGCGCTGATTTTTCCGGAAGAAATCATCAGTGACGGTCTCACGGCGGCCTGGCTGGACACTCATGGCGATACCCTGCTGGCCGAGGTGCCTGCCTATTTTTCGCCGAGCCCAGGGGACATCATTACCTGGTACTGGAGCAGCACGCCGACGGGGTCGGAGCACACCGGAACCTTGACGCTCGAAGCGTCCGATATCGGTAGCGCAATCAATATCGCCTTCGGCAGGCAACTGATTCTCGAGAGCGGCGATGGCATTCGTTATGCGTCCTACAGACTGAAGGATCGTTCGGGCAATGCCGGGCCTCGTGCGCTGGCTGTTTCGCTGCTGGTGTGCGCTCAGCCAGTCCCGCGTGTGTTACCGCCCCCGAGGGTTCAGGAGGCCGCAGGCTCGGCAAGCGCCAGCAGGCTTGATCCGGTAGATGCCTTTCAGGGCACGACGGTATCGATACCTGAGGATGCAGTGATCTTTCCCGGTGAGACCGTCCGCGTTCAATGGGCCGAGCCAGGCAGTGTGGGCTCCTTTCTTACGGAAATCGCAGACTCGAGACTGTTCAGCATTCCTCCGACACAAGTTGCCCAGCATTTCGGCAAGTCAATCCCGGTGTTCTACGAGGTGTTCGAAAAAAGCGCCGACTCATCACATATTTCCGACCGGCATACGCTGAGCATCATGGGCATGACAGGCTTTCCAGTCGTGCAATGTGACAAAGTATCCGGGGGGCGTCTGAGCCTGCATGACATTGCCGAGGGCGGGTACGCGCGGTTCACGCTCGACAGTTGGTCATTCATGGGCACTGACCAGTTTGTCAGCGTCGAGGTGCATGGCTTAAGCAGCGCTGATAATGCTTTGCTAGTGGTCAGCGTGCTCGACGAGCACCCGGTGCCGGTAGTGGACGATGAAATCGATGCCGGTCACATCAGCAAAACGGATTTGAACAGATTTATGATCGGCACTCAGCTGGATGTACGAGTGCGGGTGAGTTTCGATCAGACGCTCTCCTGGCAGCCTTTCCCTTCACTGAGAGCGACGTTGTACGCCTGAGAAGGTCATGGACCGCCAGGTCGGCAGTCCACGGTGCAGTGCTACTTGTAGGTCATCGTGAAGCTGAGTGCCCCTTTGGCCTTGCCCGGCCGGATCGCGCTGCTGGCCTGAGTCTGATAGAAGCGGGCGTAGAAGTTCAGCACAACGTTGCCGGGTGTGATCGCGATCAGGGGCACTTCGGTCTGTAACTCCATGGGCGTAACGCCGTCACCTTTCAGGACCTGAATCCCCATGCCCTTGGCGTCCGAATCGCTGGTCAGGCTGAACACCCCGCTGCCGACTGGGCCCTCGGGAACCGAGCCTTCGACACCATCGAGCTGGATATGCGCCGTTGCCACGAAGCCTGCGCCCGTGTAGGTCTCGCAGTTACTCAACGCAATACTGAACGGCACCGCAGGCGTGGTGAAGCCGGGACCGGTGAAGTCAGTGCTGTCCCACTCACCCAACTGCACCGGGTCGGCACTGACCGGATCTGCACCGACGCTGCACTGTGCCTGAAGTATTGTGCCGGTTAGCCCGAACTTCATGATCTTGCCAAGCGTCGTCACGCTTCCGGAGAACAGTTCACTGCCATTGAGCACATTGGGGCCGGGAGGAATCGGCCCGGTCTTGACCAGCGTGAGGTAGTTGTTCAGATGAAGGAAACGCAGGCTCGTGAGCATTTTCTGGTGGTCGTTGATGCCGATGAACGGAACAGAGGCGCTGCCACCTACAGGCGTGAAGCAATTGGGGCAGTTCCTGTCATACGGATACTCCAGTCTTACCCGCACCCCGACGCCCGGAATATTGGTTTGCAGTATCTTGCCGGTGAGGTCTTCCCCGTTTATAGGCTCCACCGTGCCCGAAAATATCGGAGCCGTTGCCGTAGCGTTGAATTCCAGAAGAGCCGTTCCATCATTTTTGCAGGCCGCCTCCAGGCCAGCCTGGTCTGTTGTGGCGTGAAGCATATCGATGCTGCCGATAAAGGTGCCCACTGCAGCGTCTTTTGGGACGTATAGCGTGCCGATGTCGCGCCGGTAATCCTTTATTCCCGGAGAGGAAACCCAGTAGCAATCGTTGCTGGGGGTGTCGTCCTGTACGTCGGAATAAGCCGCAGCGCTATAGCTGGCCCCCAACAGGATCAGACTGGGGAGCAGGGCATTCAATGCAGTGTTCATGGGGTGATTCCTGAAATAACAATGTCGCGGATGGCTCAGACCTGATGTCACTGGGCGCACGTCATGTCTTGCATTCGATAGCCCTTGGTCAGAGGCATGCCGGCGGGGTCGATGTGCAGGCGGCACTGCGGGTCGATTTTCTCTCCCCAGTGGACATCGAGGGTTTGCGCCTGCATGCCGGTGGACAACAACACCTGCCCGCCCTGGCCTGCGATGCCCAGGATGTTGCCCTGCGCGTCGCTGACCTGGGCGCCGAATGGCAGCGGCTTGCCACTTTGAGTGGTCGCATTGATGACCAGGCGTGTCACCGTGCGCGCAGCGAAGGTGGTCTTGATCACCGCCCCCCTGGCAGGCACCACTTGAGTACTGGCGTTATCGATTTCCACCTCGGGGCCCAACTGGTCGGTTTGCAAGGCGATCGGGTTGTAACGGTAGGGGCGCAGATAGGGCATCAATGCGTAGCCGCGGCTATTGGTCCTGACTCCGGTCGCGTTCTGTATGCCAACGCCTGGTGTATCGGGCACTTCGACCAGCGCGATGGTGTCGCCCAGATTCGGGCCGAACTCGATGCCGTCGGCGTGCAGCAACAAGGCGCCGCTGGCATTGACTGATGTACTTCGATAATCATTGCCTTGGGTCACACCGGCGCCAAGGCTGGCGAAGGTCGCCTGATAACCGGCCGCAAGGCTGGCACTTTGCTGCTTTCCATCATCGTTGCTCAGGCTGGCGTGATAATTGACCCGGTTTTCGTAGAGGCTGCCGCTCAGGCTGCCCCGTTGACTGTGGCGATTGGCGCTGTTCTGCAGGTCGAATGTGGCATTACTCGAATGGCCGGTGTCGAGGGGCATCGAGATGCTCAGGCCGAACTGCCGGTCGTTGCCGCGGTTACTGGCTACGCTCAGCGACTGTGAGGCGTAGAAGTTATAGGTGATCCCGGCACGATGGGTGTTGAAGTTGAATTGAAATTGGCGCTGCTCGATATCGCTGCCCCAGTAATCCTGTTGCGACAGCGTCAGGCCCACGCTGCTGCGTGCGCCGATTCTCTGATGAACCGAAGCCTCCAGGCGACTTCTGCGGCTGCCTGTGAACGTATCGTCGTCGCTGCGCTGACTGACGGCTTCGTCGAAATCCCGATAGCCTTCGGTGGAGTAGCGGTAACCTGCGAAGCGCAGATTGGTATGGGTCGTGAACGCCTTGCCGTACTTGATGGCGTAACTCATGCCCTGCACGCTGGACTGAACGGGCTGATCGATGCTGGCGCGTGACCGGGTTACATCGAACGCCATCGCTCCCAGGACGCCCATGTCTCGTGACACGCCCAGCGCAGCGGCATGGTAGAAGTCGCTGGTCATCAGTCCGCCATAAAGTGTCGAGTTCCAGCCTGTTCCAACGGCCAGCGTTCCTTGCCATAACCAGGGATGCTCGGTGGCGTAGGCACCGTTGAAGCGGCCCAAGGCTGCGCTGTATTTCCAGACGCCTTCGCGCAACAGGTTACTCATGGTCGAGTAAGGTTGGGTAAAACGCCGTACCTGCCCATCGGCCTCGGTCAGCACGATCTCCAGCTCGCCGCTGCCTGCAGTGTTCAGGTCATCTATTTCATAGGGGCCGGCACTGACATACGTGGAGTAAATCGGGTAGCCGTTCTGCAGGACTTCCAGTTTGGCCCTGCTTTGCGCTACGCCACGAATCACAGGTGCGTAACCCTGCAGGGAATCGGGGAGCATCTCCTGATCGGTTTTGATCAACCCGCCCTTGATCGGCATGCTCCGGAAGACATCGCCGCCGGTGTAGGTTTCACCGAGGGTCAGGTTAGCGTGCGTGCCGGGCAGGTCGCGCTGTGCATAAGCGTAGGCTCTGGTCCACTCGCGATGTCCCTGTGCATCCTGACGCACGCTTTGATTGCTGCGTAACCGCCATGACCCCAGGTTGATACCGGTGTTGAGGTACAGGTCTGCACTGCTGCTGGTGCCTGCCTCCCTGTGGGTGGTCTGTTGCGCCGAGGTCTGGTAATTGATGAAGGCGGCGTTGATGCCGTAATCCCAAAGCGCGGGCTCCACTCGCCCATTGGCATCGCGGCGCATGGCGATCTGCGGTATCGAGATCAACAGTTGCAGTCTGCCTCCGTCCAGTACGACCCTGGCGTCCGGAATCAATTGGCCCAGCGCGACACAAGCGACTTGCAACAAGGCCGGGTCGGCCAGGCTGTCGAGGCGTACGCCGATCTGCTCCAGCAATTCTCGCGACAGGCAGGGCAGCAGGCCGTTGCCTTGCGGGTCGGCATCGAAACGGATCTGCCGTTGGCCGAAATAGCGCATATTGACGTGGATTTCTACCCAATGATCGCCTGGCCCGAGGCTTTCGACAACTGACAAGTGGTTCAGCACGCTGGCCGCGGCTTCACTGTCATAGTCCTGGCCCTGACGCAGGAAGCCGGACTGGAAGTTGACAGGGGGGGCCGCCTTGGTCAGTTCCAGCGGTACGGTAACGCTGCCGCACACAATCAACACCTGCATAAAGCGCAGGCGCACTGGTATGAACCCGGAATCGGGTAATAGGGTCATGTTCAATGTCCTGGGGATGAAACGGGCCAGCGCTGTTTCAGTCAGTCAGCGTGGCTGTAGCGGTCAGCGGCTTGCTGTAGCCGCCGTAATCGTTGATTGCGGAAAACACCACCTGCAGGCCCGGTACCGCTTTCGTTTCACTGAGCTCGTAATGCCGAGAGCTGAACGGGCCAAGCATGGCGACTTCCTTGACCTTTTCAGTGCTGCCACCGCCGGAGACGTCGAGTCGAATGAACGACACGTGAAAGGGCGTCGGATTCATCGCGGTCAGTTCTGCCTTGCCCGCAATCTGCCTGACCGACCATTGCAGGTCCTTGAGGCGGGCAATGGGGTTGTCAGTCAGCAGAGCCGGGCGATAAAACAGTTTGATACGGGTGCGCAGGGCAATATTCAGTACATTGCCTTGCGACTGGCTGGCCTGAGGTATTTCCTGCACGTTGAAGTAGAACAATGATTCACGATCGGAGGGCAGGTCGTGGGGCAGGCCATTGATCTGTACCTGTTGTTCCTTGCCCGGATTGAGGCGGAAAAGTGGCGGCGAAGGTGCGAATGGAACGACGGTGACCGTGTCGTCTGCCTCCGTATTTACCCAGGTCTGCACCGCGAACGGGCGATCACTGGGATTGGATATGACCACCGAAGTACTGCGCTTGTCGCCGTCGAACACGATGCGAGTTGCGTTGATGGTCAATGCTGCCTGGCTGGCGGGTATATAAGCTGCGCACATGAATAACAGCATGCACCCCGCGATGGCAGGTGGTTTAAACGCCTGTTGGAAAATCATGGAAAGTTACCTTGTACGTTCAGATCCGAAGCGAACCTGAACGTATTGAAGATGCTTCACGTGAAAAGACTATTGATCCTTACATAGTGAGCGAATGGGTCGATGTATCAGTTAATCGCGACAACAAACTGTACATCCGCCGAAGCGGCGCCGGCTTGTACGGTAGACGCTGTCGAACGGTAGTAGGCGTTGAACACCATGTCGGTGATACCCCCCTCGACCAGTGGATAAGCCGCCGAGGCGTCGCCTGGTTTGATGGAGGTCCCGGTCTGGTCCTTGATGACAATCGCAACGCCCTTTGCCCCGTCGGCAGTAGGGGTGACAGCGAAGTAGTCGCCGCTGCTGTCCGCGTTCCCGATGAAGGTAACTTTGGCCGTATTCGGGTCGCCAGCCGTAAGGCCGCAACTGCCGTCGTCATTGACGCGCAGGGCAAAGCTCTTGCCAGAGAGTTCCTGACCGATGCCGGTGAAGCGGCTGGCCTCGACAGAGCCCATGTTCACCAGGTTGCCGATAGAGCCATCGCCCGGATTGACCACTTCGATAGGGCACGTGGTGGCGGTGATCTTGCCTTCGAAACGGATGGTGCCGGTGCCGGGGTTGGCGGATACGACAGTGGCACTCAATGTAGTCGCCAGAGCAAGGCCCAGTACGGATAGCATTTTGTTCACGATAAAAACCTTATAAGTATTAACGTTACAAGAGTGAAAATGTAACTATTTATGGTGTCTTGAGAGACCGTTTGTGTTGCGTGTCATGACGGGGCGGGAGTTTACAGTAGGGGCGTTAGTTGCAAAGTCTCTGGAAGGCTTTGTTTAATGGCGGGGGGTGTAGGATATTTCCTAAACTAGTGTCGTATATTGTGATTTGCGGATGTGTGCTTCGTTATATGCCAGATTTAAATCGTTCGTAGGTTACGGCCTGGCATAAATTACACACGTCTTGATACTTGGCATAACGCATTAGAAGGTCTGGATAATGGATGATTCAGTATTGGCAATCAGCTTGGCAAGTCAGGCTCAGACGCCACCGACAAGCGCTTACAGCTGTCGATGGCGAGATATCGGACTTCACCTTCTGATTAGGAAGACGTTTTTTTGCCAGACGCCGTCCTCCCCGAAGCGGGGGAGATACTCCGTAAATTTAATTCTCGGCGCTGGCGCTGCTGGCGCTGCTGGCGCTGTAGCCCTTGGTATACCTCGCACTCCATCAGCGGGAACATTGGCAAATGGAGTCGAGGCGGTTCTTGTTGAGGTAAGGTTGCCAGCGAGCGGTACGTTATTCCTGTTTCTGAGCAGGGTCGTCAATGCGTCGACTGCGCTTTGTTGCGTTCTGCTCAAGGTTCCTTTCAATCCTGGTAGCCGTTCGACGCCGGTCACAGGCGAGATAGACGTTGCGTTTACTGAGCTCAATGCCGAGCCCAGTTTTGTCTGATAGGCTGCTCGACCGAGTGCCTGGGTCCCAGCCTTGATCGCGCTTTTAACCGCACCTTTCAAGAACCCCCCACCGAGCTCTAAAGCTCCCCCCGCGTAGGCGAGGTACTGCCCTGCTTGAAGTGCTGTATTGTTTCCCGTCGCCGCACCATAAGCACTGGCAGCAGTGGATGCAGCACTGAGAGTGGTCCCTGTCGCCAACACTCCGGCTGTAACGTAGGCAGCCGCCTGTGCGCTCATCGATAAACCCAGAACCGTTACAGGGCCCGAGACGGGTGTGGCCAATCCAAGCGTGGCAACTGTCGCGTAGACACCGAGTACGGTGAACACTACGCCAACCGCCACCATGGCCCAGGACTCTATTCCCATGCCCCCCGGCATCTCTGCCGGTATCGCATCCTCATCGGGCCGTCGCAGCCTGCCGCTCTGGGAGCTGGCGTCATGCCCGGTGGGGTCGCGCCAGGCGATGGGATTGCCCAGGCAATAGGTATAGGGGTTGAGCCCGCCTGCGCCGAAGGGGCTCAAGGAGTCGGGGCTGTGAAAACGCATCATGCCGGGGTTGTAGGCTCTGTAGCCATTGCCGAGCAGGTACCAGCCCGTGTCTTTTTCGCATACCTCGCCGTTGAACCCTGCGACGCTGAGCAACGCGTCATCGCTGTGGCGTTCTCCGTAGGCGCTGTATACAGCTGTTCGCAAGGTGTTCTGCTGGAACTCGGCGAGAACGCTCAGGTTCGCATCTGTCAGCAACAGCAGAGTGTCTGCAGATTCTCCGACGGTCTGCTGGCCGATGGGTTGCTCATCGATGTGCAGGAACTGAGTGCGTCGGCTGTCCTGCACGGTGCTGCTCAACTGCTGATTCTGATAAAAACGCAGTATTTCGCTGTCGCTGCCATTGCGGGTGGTGACCAACTGGTTATGGCCGTCGTAAGCGTATGTATTGATCGGCTCCCCCGTCGGTTTCTCCACCCGTGAAAGGCGGCTCTGGCTGTCGTAGTCCAACTGGTTGCCGTGCTCGTCATTGAGTTGATTGCCGTTGGTGTCATAGCAGAACGTCGGATCCGGTGTGCTCCGCGCAGGCCGGTAGGTGATGCCGAGTAACTGGCATCGGTCCCTGGAGTCGGGGTCACCCTCTTTGCCATAGCGGAAGATAGCTGTCTCGGTGCTCTCATCGGCAAATTCGGTATGGTTCAGGGTCATGTTGTCCAGCTCGTCGAAGTTGAACGTCTGCTTGAGTATCGCCCTGCCGGAGGCGTGCACCGGCAATTTACTGCCTGAATAGCTGACGCCGGTCAGACGACTTCGAGCGTCATACCTGAATTCTTCCAGCAGCAGCCTGTTGCCCGCTTCCTGCAGGTGACGGCTTTGCATGAGTCCGTCGGGCTGCCATTGCTGTTCCAGCGTACGTACCGGGTGACCGCCTGCAATCTGCGTCCTGAGAACTTCCTGTCCCTGGTCGTCATACTCCATGCGGGTTATCAGGCTGGTTCCTGCGGCCTGATCGTGGGTTGTCATCTCTCTGGGCTGACCGAGTGGGTCATACATGATGGTTACCTTCACGTTGCCCTGGACGACGCTTTCAAGCTGGCCGAACCCGTCGTACCAGTAACTCGTTTCCACACCTTTGACGCGGTGTTTTACGCCGCCTTTGAGCCGGCCTTTGACGACGCTTTTAACCGGGTTTTTGACTTCTTTTTGTTCGACGTCGGTGCGGTACATCGCACGGCCCTGCAAGGATGTCCGATGCAGGGTTTTCCAGGTCCGCTCTTGTAGATCCGTCCAGGTCTCTTCGGTCAACTGGTTGTGCGCGTCATAAGCGTAAGCGCGCTTACCTTGCTGATTGGTGGCAGAGGTCAGGCGGGCACTGACGTTGTTATAGTCAAACTCGGCGGTCTCATCCGGTGCAGTACTGGAGACGATCTGGTCGGTGAGTGCCAGGTTGTAGGTGTAGCTGATGTCGTCACCCTTGGCCGTTTTGCGTGTTTTGACCTGCCGGTGACCGTCCTCATACTCGTAACGCTCGATACGTTGCCCAGCCTGGGCCAGTGTCAGGCGCCCGAGCCCGTCGAACGTCTGTTTACCTGCCGGGGTTTTGGTAATACCGTCCGGATGAATCATCTCCAGGCCGATCGGCAGCTCGGTGTTGCTGTGCGGTGCATAATCACGGCGTGCCACGCTGCTATCTGGCAAGCGTGTGTTGACCATGCGCGACCAGGCGTCATAACTGAACTGCGTTTTGTGGTCTGACTCGTCGGTCTGCTCTGTGCAGCGTCCCAGTCCGTCGTAGAGAAAGCTTTGTGAGCCAAGGTCCATCCCGGCTGCGTTCTGGCTCTTGATCCTGACCGGCTTACCGAACATGTTCAGCCAGGTCTCGCTGCGGCCACTGATCAGAGGCTCTGCTTCACCGCTTTGCACCCAGCGCCTCTGAATAGGACCATCATGTTCTTCATTGCCGATGGGGTCGTAGTACTGGTGGGTCTGCACGCCTTGATCAGTGGTAATGACAGACTGGCCGTTCCAGTCGTCGTAGGTGTACGTGTTACGCGTGGTGAACCGTTGCTGGTTGTCGAACCAGTCGTAATCCGTTTCGTATTGCACGTTGTTCCAGGCGTTGTAGTGCGCTGTATGGATCATGTGCATTGCGTGCGGATTATTGCTGTCGATGTGGTCCCTTTCTTCGAGTATTGCCCGGCCCAGACCGTCCATGACAGAACGGGTCTTGACCTTGCGGGCATCGACCAGCACTTGTTCTGCCTGCTGCGCCGGAGCGGAACACAGGGTGTACAGGTACTCGCGACTGGCTTCATGACCGGCAGTCGAATTCGGTGCGATCGTTTCTTTGATCAGCCGGTTGAGCGCGTCATGGATATAGCGGGTCTCCACGCCTTCTTCCAGGGTCAGCAGCACCTGGCCTGTCAACAATGACTGCTGTTGCTGCTTGCTTATGCGGGCGTTGTCGAAACCGATAGTGATGATGTCGATGAGTTGTACCGGGACTTTCAGTTGCTCGCTCTCGCTATTGCTGTACTCGTAGACGGTAACGGTGTCGTTTCCATTCAGGGACTCGATATTTTTCCCGGTTCGACCATGCTGGAAAGGCGCGTCCGGCTGGTTGATGTACTCCAGCAGGATCCTCTGCAGCTCCACAGAGGTTCCATCGCTTTCAAGCTGCAGCAGTATTTCGCCTTCCGGCACAATCCAGTCGGGTGAGCCGCTGCCGGTCAGTGCGGGCAATATGCGGTAGCGATAACGCGTGGACAGGGTAGGGGCCTTGGGCTGCGACGACAGGGCGGGTCTGACCACTTTTTCTTTCACCCGGGAGACAAACCCTTCCGCATCGGCCGGGCAACCGTCGCCACCGCTGGCCGGGTACCAACTGCTGACTTCTTCGATTCCGTTGGCTCGCGTATGCACCAGCAGATTGCCGTAAATGTCATAGGTATCGGTGACGGTCTCTGTGCGGGTCCGCTCAGGCTCGTCCAGCCGTTGCCAGCGGGTGGTGACTTTGCTGGGTAGCTGACAATCGGCGGGCTGCTTTGAGTAATGCACGCCCTCCAGGATGTTGTAGGCGGTCGTGACCGTTTGCTGATTTTCGTTCTGGGTGGTGACTTCAATGGTCTGCAGGTGGAAGCGGTTGAAGGTCCGCTTTATGCTGCGCACGGCCTTGTTGTCGACCCACAGGCTTTCGGTGCAGACATAGTCGTAGTCCTGCAAATATTTATAGAGGTTGTCCAGGCCGTTGTCTTCCCAGGCGATGGGCAACCCTGCACCGAGAAAATTTCGTGAGCGTTGCTGGCCGTCCTTGTAGGTATATCGCACATCGAGCTTTGCCAGCTTGAGACCGGGATCGATGACGTGTCTTGTCACTCTGGGTATGGGCAGGCGAGCGGCGCTGGATGGAAATGTATGGCCCTCGTCCTCGTAGTAAACGTCTTCGCTGCTTCCTGTAGGTGTCTCTACATGCTTGACGCATAACTGATTGCCATTCTCCAGGCCATATTCGAAGCGCCAGGACGCATTATTGTCGGTGGGCAGGGTGATGCGCGACACGCGTTTGTCGCTGCCGGCAAGTGTCATTAAAAAGCGTGCCAGCGGAGTGCCGCCAGTGCCGGCATACGGGTGCAGGTTCAGCTCGACGGAGGTGCTGCTGCGTGCGATTTCCAGCAACGTCTGACCCAGGTCGTCAGTGATCGAATCAAGCCTGTAGGTGCTGCTGTTGAACGCCGTGTGTTTGAGCGCAATGCTGTGCCCCGACGGCGCGATGATTTTTACCACCCAGGCCATTTTTTTATTGCCGCTGCTGTGCAGTCTGAGGATTTCCACCAGACCTGATTTATGCACCACCCGGTAAGACTCTTGGTCCAGCTTGTAGAAGTGGAAGGTGTCGAGTTTCTTCTCCGTCATCGTCAGCTGACCGGTGCTGCTGGTGCCGTCGACCCGGAAGGTCTCGCCCGTGCTGAGGGACAGGATCTGAGTGGCAGGATCGTATTGTGACAACTGCAGGTTCCAGCCCAGGCCATAGCCACTGTCCAGCGTATTGAGCTGGCTGTAGGACATGTCGAGTCGGAACCCCGGCCCGCGCAGGTCATTGCTTTGCAGATCGGGCATGCTGATCGATATGTTGTACAGCCCGGTGCGTGGGTCAACGCCGCTTTTCAGACAACTCATGAAATTGAGCGCGTTGGAGTGCACGGAAGTAGAAGCAGCCATGGAGCGGACCTCGCTGATTGATGCGTGACAAGCGCAGCGGTGTCTGACGATTGTGCAGTCCTTGCGCTCTGGTCAATGACGACGCCCAAGCCTGAACACCTTGGGCGTCGGTGTGGCTGGAGGTCTTGCCTAACCCTAACAGTCCGTACCCGGGCAACAACCTAGCAGTAGTGCTAGTGGGCAATTGATGTGCATCGGCGTAAAAAAAATCCTATCCGCATCCTCAGGGGCAACCCTTGCGATATACCCATTTCAGGCGGAAACGAGAAAGGAGTCTCACTCATGGCGCTGGATCTTCCCGCCCCCAAGGTGCCCGACCTGCAGCCCGGGAACTACCTCGATCTGGAACAGTTGGGCAGTGCCGACCTGATTACCTGGATCAACTACCCAGGCATCAAGAACGGCGATCGGTTCATGCCCAACTGGCGAGGTTGCGGCGCTCTGGGCGCAGTGGAGGACTATATCAACGATTTGATCGAGGTCGTGGGATTGCAGCCTGAAGGCATGCCCCTGTTGATCAATAATCCGTTGCTGGTGAGGCTTGATAAGGGGTGGGTGTTTTACTCGTACGTCGTCGTTGGTCGCCCCGATGAATCCCTGCGCCTGTTCTTCTATGTCGGTAAACCGCCGTCAACGGCCGCCGGGCTGGGGGTGCCGCAATGCAGGGAGTCTCACGATCTGAAGCTTGATCCCGACCTGCTGTGGGAAGTCGATGAGGTGCTGATCGTAACGCCGCCGTATCTGGCCATGCGCGAGGGCGACAGGGTGACCCTCACGCTGGATCTTTATTTCGCCGAAGGCGATTACTTGTACCCTCTGTTCTTTTCCCAGGTATTAACACTGAAAGAAGTGGGCCAGCCCTTGCAGTGGCCGATAGGGCCCAACGAATTTACATCCATTGGAAATGGCTTCGTTCTGATGAGCTACTGCATCGAGTATGCCGACTCCACATCGACAACGGCCTCGGTCACCCAGTCTCTGGCCATCGTCGCACCCTCAGCGGCGTTATTGCCCGCCTTGACTATCAAGGATTTCAGCGGCGGCTCACTGGACCCGGAGGCCTTTCCTGACGGCATCACCCTGCTGATCGACCCTTTCGGCATTCAGATCGATGACGATGTCGTGGTTTACGTCTCCAGCGGCAATCGACTGGTGCAGACCCTCAGGGCTGACATAACCAATCTCGACAGTGGCGTACTGCAGTTCTCGCTGGCTCAGGCCTGGCTTTATGCCAATAACGGCAAGGAAATCGAGCTGGTGTACCAGTACGCGCGACCCGGCCATGCAGCCAGCTCGTTGCCGCGCAAGGTCATTCTGCGTCGGCCACTCGATCTACCGGAGCCCGTTATCGAAGACGCGACCATTGAAAATCCCGTTGAAGGGGGCGTGAAGGGCTATATCTTTGCCTCGCAGCTGGAGAGGGGGGCGACGATTCGCATACCGAAAGACGCGGTCATCGGCGACGACTCCACGGTACAGATGTACTGGGATGGTTACGGAAGCACGGGCACCTTTATCGCTGATCCTTCGCCAGACGATTCGCGCCTGTTCCTCATCCCGCCCACAGCGGTTCCGGCCAATATGGGCAAGCGTCTGGCCGTGTATTACAAGGTCGATTCAGCGTCGCAATCGGGCACCTCGAAAGTATTCGATCTGGAAGTCAGAGGCCTGGGCTCCGGTTGGCCTTCCATCCAGATCATGCGCCCACGCGCCACTGATGGCCGGCTCTCGCTCGCTGAGGTATCGCCAGAAGGTGCCGGTCTTGACCTGGCTTCCTGGGTCTACATGGCGCCCGGACAACGGGTACGAATCAAGGCCACTGGCTTGTTGAAATCGGGATCGGAGCAGACGGTCGGGCTACGTACCGGTGCAGCCGAACCGCTCAGTGAGGCGGAATACGATGCCAGGAAGGTATCGGTGATTATCCCGAGGGATTTTCTGGAAAGTCTGCAAAGAGACAGTCAGACCAACACCGTGAAGGTTGAAGTCAGCTTTGATGAAGGGGCGAATTACACGCAGTTTCCGTCCATCGGTTTCACGGTGCTGGAAGATCTTTTTTTTGGGCCGGCAAGCGGACGCACGACGCGATAGCTACCGGCATGACCCGACACTTGCATGGACGCAATCCTATGACCAATAACACGCTGAACAGCCTGACCGAGTGGATGAAAAACCCCGACAACAATGTTATGTGGGGCTGGGATTCCATCGCCGCGATGGCCCGGGGCAAGGTGAATAACCTGTTGCTTCAGGAATACATCGCGCGATTTTCGTCGAACGCTTATCTGAAGCCTGTGAGCGGAGAGGTGGCACTGAGCGACGGCTTCAGAGAACGTATTCACAATTTCATCCTGGATACGCCCAGGCTGACGTTCTCGAACAATGACCTGGGTCAGTCTCATGCGACATTGACCTGTTCCATTCTGGGCGGAACGCAATTGACGATGAGAAATAACGTCGATAATTGGGAAGCCGACAGAGTGATTCATATCGATGCGCTTCAAGGTCCGAAACTGACACTGGATCTCGCGCTGGAAAAGGTTCCTGGCAGTGTCCAGAGTGATGGGCGGGTGCGGCTCGACCTCAAGGACAGTGACAATTTCATTCTGACCTTCGCGGTTGACAGGGCTGACCGGGTACTCGGCGGAAATTTTTTCAAAGCCCTGTTCACTGCATTGCCGGACGAGCAGCGCGTATGGACGTTGGGCGTGATCAAGCGTGGCACCAATAATCTGATGCACCCCCAGTCCTTCAAACTGCGCACCCAGACCAATCCTGCCGCGCCTCTCGACCCGCAGGCCGCCAACTACGGCGACGGGGCCGTGCTGGTGTTCATTCGCCTGGAAGGCAGTCAGGAAGGCGGCGACATACCGGTAGAGTACCAATACCTGATACCGGATGATGTTGGTAAAGATTATTCGGCCACGGTGTTGTTCAGTGCGGAGCGTACGTTCAAGGCGGCACTGTTCATCGGTGAAGTGACCAGGACCATTGCTTCGATTATTGAAGGCGTGGTGTTCAACACGTTCCATGATGGCTCCGGCCGACCGGTCAAGGCGACGGCCACGTCGGGCAGACTGATAACGTCCGAAACGAGCAGCCAGAATGTCACGGTTCAAATCGATGGCGTGCCAGTCCAGGCAAATGTCTACAAAAACGAGACCTGGCTTGACGCGTTCGGGAGCGCACCTTTGTCGGTGGAACTCATTGGCGATGGCATGGTGGAACTGACCTGGAAGCCCAAAGCGACCCCCGGCGTAATACTTACGTTGCCAGGCGGTGTGCTGCTACTGGTCATGAGCAAGGTCATCACGGTTGAGATACGGTGCATTTATAACTTCGCCGAAGAAAACAACGACCTCGTTCTGATCCCTAGTCTCACGATAAGTACCACCAGCAGCGAACCGGATGTCTCAGAGAACGATCCACCAGTAAACAGCCTCTCATTAGCTTTCTTGATACTGTCGGTAAAGAACAATTTCGAGACGCTGGATACGCATCCGTTCGAGTCCGACATCAGGGCCGTACTGGAAGGCAAACTCGCTACTCGTGTGCCGATCAGCTCGTTTATCCGGGACAGTATCGACCTCAGTTTCAACGAAGCCATTGTGCCTGACGTACTGCGTGCGCCCAGAGACATTGCCGTCTTCGGCCGTATCAACAGTTCCGGGGCAGACTTTGTCGTCAGCCCTGCGGAGCACCTGATGGCCGTCGACAGTTCCACCACGTTTGCCATTCAACCGCCGGGTGCGAATGTGAGGTGGACTGCCGAACTTCTGCAGGGTGATGCACAGAACTTCGGCGCCATCAACAACTCCGGCAGGTACTACGCGCCAGAAACATCTCTAACCGAGCTTCCATTCACACGTGTTCGGGTGACGGCCACTGACACCGACTCGAACTATCAAAGTTCGGCCCTGGTCACGATCGTGACCAATCCGATCACTCTCAATCCGTTGATCCAGGTGTGTGACGCCAGGGCGACGGTGGAGCTGCAGGCAGGTTCGCTCGGCACAGAGGAAATGGACTGGTCGATCAAGGATCCGGTGGCTGGCGAAAGCGGTGTTCTGGAGCCCAGCGCACTGGCTGATGGTGATCACCGTTATGTCGCAGCATCAAAGGTGCCCGGCAAAACCTACGTATTGGATCAGATCGTCGTGACCAGCGGGCAGGCGAGTGTTTCTTCGTGGGTACTGGTAAAGCATCAGACACCCCTGTTAACCGTGAAAGTCGTCAACACCGTAAAGGTTTCGGAAGTTCTGGACGTGGTAAGAACATTGAAAGTTTTAAGGGTTGTGAAAGGCACGAAAGGCCCAAAAGTTGTGACCCTCTGGAAGCGCGTGAACGCTGTGAACATTCGCGCCGATCAGGTTCAACTGGAAGCGTTTGCCAATGGCGTTCCGATGCCAGACACCCGGTGGAGAGTCGGTGTCGGGGGCGGGAACGTCCTTAACGGCCTGTACACCCCCGACGTACCTTCGACTGACCGGTTTGTGCTGATCTTTGTCGAGGCCCCGCATTCAATCCTTGGCATCATAGAAGGGCATATCATATTGCCGCTGCCGCTGGACCGGTTTGCCGGAGATCTGGAATTGATGAAAGACAAAAAAGTACAGACGTCCTAACCGAGCGTACGTCGGTCTTAAGTTTATCTACATCACAGGAGGTGATGTCATGGCTGGTTATTCAGCGGAAAGTCTGCTGGCATGGATGAAAAATACCACGCGTCTGAGAGGTTGGGACGCGATCATTGCGCTGGATGGCGACAAGGTCAACGAGCTGCTTGACCACCTTTACCAGAAGAGTGTGGCTCAGGGGCTGTCGCGTCCGGTGCCGGACGGAAGTATCGCGATTCCCGATACGCATGACTCTCACTTTTTCTCGGGCTGTGTTCTCGGTGCGCCAACCTTGTAGTTCAAACACAGTGCCCTGGAGCATTCCCTGCTGGCCTGGCGCATTTCAGTAATCGCCGGTTTGCATACCGTGCTGGAGAACGTTCAAGGACAGCACAATGTTCACAGAATCGCTACCTACGATCCGCTGAACGCACCGCACCTGGATTTTGATCTGCAAATGAGCAGTCAGAGCGCGGATCTGGTTGTGGATCTTGGTCTGGCTGAAAACCTTACGCTGGATTTTCCGGGCGGGACTACCGAACAAAGCAAGGTCGGTGAGTTTTTTCAGGGTTGGTTGATCAACCCTGAAAATCCGCAACAGCTGTTCAGGTTGGGCATTTTCAACGAGCAGAGCAACGAATTGCTTAACGTACGCAGAATTGATGTGCGCTCACAGCTTGAAAGCTCCGATGCCACATCGGTGCATAAAAAAGGCGCCTTGTTACTGTTCACGACCATGGAGTACGGCGTCAGTGGCGGGATTCCGGGTGACGAGTCCGACTTCCGTTACCTGATTCCCAACGATGCTCAGCTTTCGTATTCGGCGACCGCCGTGTTTTCCTCCCACGCGTTGCACCGTGCTGCCTTTGGCCATGCGGTGATGCAAATGCTCCAGGCACCCGACTTCAGCTTCATCGTTTCGGAGGATAAACCGCTGCAGCGGATGGTCGCCCGGGCCGGCACGTTTGCAGTTCCTGCTGGAGACTATCGAAGTGCGGACTATGTCTTCGAATCGGAGCCTTTCAGTGTCCAGGCCTTCAACACTCAGCATCCCCTGACCATTGATTTCGAGTACACCCAGACCATGCAGACCTGGGAATTCCCCTGCACGCTGGGCTTTCGCTACAGGGCGCTGGACAGCGATCAATGGCAATCGCACAACGCTACGTTCAACATCAGCCTCAAGCATGAGTTTCATCTGATTGAAAGTGAGTCAGATGATCAGGCAATGGAAGGGCAACTTTATGCGCCTTATCTGTTCGACCATGAAGTCAGCGCCGTTCCGGGAACGCTGGACAACCTGAGTGCCGGGGAACTGGAGCAGGTCAACGGTTTCGTGGCCTACACCGTCAAACACGCACTGTTGCAAGGGTTGAGCAAAACCCTGGATGCAACCGGCGCCGAGCGTTTTCTGGGCGGCTGGTTATTGCCTGACGAGCAAGCACTGCAACCTGTACTCAAACGTCTGCCTTATGACCTGGCAGTGTTCGGTCGTATCGATCCCGGTGCGTCCACGTTCAGTATCGTCGAGCAGCAGGCAATGATCGGCACGGGAGAAACGCTGCAATTTACCACCCGGCCTGCGCGCGAAGGCCTCATCTGGTCCCGGACGAATGCAGCGGACGGCGATACTGAAGGTCCGGGAGAAATTGATACGCAAGGCATGTATACGGCTCCTGCAGCGCTGCCCGTGAGGCAGGGTTTTCAACGCGTATTGATCAAGGCAACTGACCCGGTGTCCGGACATTGCAGTACGGCATTGTTGACGGTGATGGCCAGCAGCGTCAGCGTCAGCCCGTTGATTCAGGTGTGTAATTACGGTGAACGGATAGCGCTCTCAGCACGCACTGCGCGCACAACTCCCCTGAAATGGACCGTGGTCGATCCGGTGCCCGGACAAAGCGGGACGCTCGAGGATGGCATGGATGCGCCGCATGAGAAGTTTTACATCGCCGGCCCAGGGGGCGCTGGGAATACCTATGTTCTGGACACAATAACGGTCAGCGACGATCAGCACACCCAGTCAATCCAGGTACTGGTTCTTCGCCACTCACCGATGCTGCCCATCACGCTGGTTAGCGTCAACGATCAGCGTGCCGAGCTGAAAGTCGTCGTCAACGGCAGAGTCCTCCCGGTTACCTGGAGTTGGAGCGGGCCGGGCTGGATAGATCCCGAGGGTGTGTACAGCAGTGATGCCAACGCACCTGAGCGCTTCGTTGTCGTGTTCGCAGAACTTTTCGATGACACACTTGGCATGATGGCCGGGCACCTGATTCTGCCGCTGCCATTGAGTGACTCGACCGGGGTGCTGCAGGCACTGACCGGGCAGCCAGCGTTGGGTACGGCGGGCACTGCAATGCCTCGTTCATTGAGCGGTATTGTGCAGCGCGCCGGTGCCGGTGCTTTGACCCAGGGCTGGGGAGCCGTCGCAGCGGTCAGTCGCAGCGATCTCAACCGGCATATGGAACAGCAATACATTGAGCGCTATCAGGAGCTGGACTTCTTGCCGTTGTTCACCGGCGACATCGTTGTGGATGAGCGACAAGGCGACACTGTTCGTCTGAAGCAGGTCGAACTGGGTGTGCCGGTCCTGTCGTTTCTGCCTGAGTCGCCGGGCTACAGCAGTGTTCTGGTCACGATGCATATCGTGTCTGGCCGCTACAGCGGCCTGCATCAGCCGCAGGGAAGCGCGACCACCGTGTCCGGCAGCTTCGTCATCAGCGAGCCGATGGGCTTCAGGCTGGCGATGACGGTTGACCTCTTCGTGGGCGAGGAGGGCCATGTGCTGCTCGATCTGGCTGGCGGAGCCGGCGTTGCCTGTAACCTGGGGGGCGTCGATGAGGCGATCAATCAGCAACTGGCGGATTTCTTCGCTCAGGAGTTCAAACAGATTGCGCTTCATCGCCGGGTTTTCTCAGTGCTGCAGGCACAGCTCAATCGCTACCACGTTCAGACGCCAGGCAGCTTGCGGCTTCTTGCCCGCGCCGCGCCGGGTTCAAACGATGCGCACACGGACACTGCGGGTGATGGCGCGCTTATGCTGTTCATGCACGCGCAGGATGGCGAA
Source organism: Pseudomonas sp. PvP028 (assembly GCF_017832255.1). Lineage (NCBI taxonomy): Bacteria > Pseudomonadati > Pseudomonadota > Gammaproteobacteria > Pseudomonadales > Pseudomonadaceae > Pseudomonas > Pseudomonas sp. PvP028. The sequence continues at coordinate 5,004,425 of NZ_JAFIBL010000001.1, read as the reverse complement.
GGCGAAGGCTTGTTTCCGCCAACAGACGATTTCGTTTATCCAATACCTGATGATCGCGGGGCAGACAATCAGCCAGCATACGGCACAGTGTTGATGCTCGCGCAAAAGACCCTGTCGATGATCGAACGTGAACGCTTGCAGATGCTGGACACCCTCAAGTTCACCGGTGGGCGCGTATTTGAACCGCTTGAGCAGCATCGCGCACATGACCTGCTGTTGTTTGGCAGCCTTCGTGCAACACAGGCCAGCATTACGCCAATGTTCTCGACCCTGGCGGCCGGGCAGACCCAGCGTTTCGTCCTGCGCAACTCACAAGGCGAAGAAATACCGGCCACCAGTTGGAGTGCGTTAAGCATTCAAAGCCACGTGGCTGCCGGAAGCGGCAGCATCTCTTCCAGCGGCGTTTACACGGCAGCGGATCTTGAGGCGATCGGCCATGACGCGATTCGCGTGGTGATCACCGCCGCCTATCAAGAGTCAGGCGCTGTCGTCAAGGTCTCGGCGCTGGTCAGTGTGGTATCACGGAGCATGGAGTTGGTGCCGCGTGTAACGGTAGTACCGGGAGGGGCTACGCTGCAAACGGTCTCTCTGGCTGCTTCGACGCTTGACGGCAGCCCGGTGAGCTGGACACTGTTGGGTGCTGAGCTTGGCAGGTTGAGTCAGGGAGACAAGGGCGCGCTCTTCAGTCCGGACGCCAGGTCCGGGAAAAGAGCGCTGGCCGTGCAACAGATCGAGGCGTTGGGCAATGATTATGGCATCGCTACCGTGCTTGTCGCCAATGGGCAACAAATGCTGCGCATCGAGCCGGCTTTCGTCCCCAGAGCACGGCCAATGGTGGCGGTGCAGTTACAGGATGACCGTGCACTGCTGCCCGGTCTTGAGCGACGCTGGAAGGTGGTGGGCGGACCAGGCACGGTCGATCGGCAGGGGCTTTTCATGCCGCCCGACCAGAGGCTTGTCGCCAGCAGCGTGGTGAGCTGTGAAGTGGTGAACAACGGGGTGGTTCTTGCGTGTGGCTATAGCGTCATCGAATTGTCTGAAGTGATCGACGAAGGTCGTTGGGAAGAAATGTCGATGTTCACCGTTATGGTCCCCGGCACGTCGTCGGGTGACCACAGGACGGGTAGTCTGTACCCCAACGGTTATCAGCAGCTCAGGCTGCAGGTCAAGACCCAGGTGATGCCGGTGGACGGTGTCGATTACCAGCTGAGCCCCACCGAAATGGCTTCCATGCGTCTGGTAGACGATATCACCGGACAAAACATCGAGTCAGTGCTCCCCACTCTGGACGGCATGCCCGAAAGTGATGACCAGGCTTGGCGCGTGCGTAAACAACATAACCGCTTCGAGTTGTCCGGGGCTGGCGTTTTCGCTGCTGAGTCGGGTCTGGATGTTCCACGGCCAGTCGCCCAGGACTTCTACCTGCATAGTCGGGCAGAACCCGGTTTCAGCGGTGTTTTCTATGCGACCTTTCAGGATGACAACGGCAAGTGGTGGACCTCGGTGCAGTACGAAGAGGTTAACAGCAAGGTCGAAATCAACCCGCGACGTTTGCCCACGTTCGATACCCGCAATTACACCTTCGTTCCGAAACGTCTGGATGACAATGGCACAGATCCTTCGGTTGATCCGCCTCCAGAAAACTCTCCAGATGATCCTTTCGATTTGCACTTCAATACCACCGATTACTGGAAGCTGAATGTCACTAACCCCGATACCCAGCAAGAGGTAAAGTTCGAGACGCTGAAGTTTCTGCCCTACAGGCCCGACAGTGACGTGATCAATACCTCGATCATTCTCTGGGAAAGCAGGCAGGCAGCAGAAGTAATGTTCAGTTGGACGGGGTTTATCTTCGACGACCCGGCGGTCAAAGGCGATGTGAGCAAGGTGCGCTTTGACGAAGCACTCAAGGATGTGATGGGGGACGTTCACACGTTGGACATTAACGTCGATACGTCCTTATTCGAGACCGGCAAACTGATTATCAGCCTGCATCGCCTCCGGGGCCTTAAATATATCCCGGAAGGAGATCCCGCCCGCGACAAGTTGATGGGGACACTGGCAGCCCCGAGTGCACTGGTAGTCCTGTTGATCGATAAGCAGGGCAATGCCCATAAACGGCGAATCAGTTTTCTGCCCAGCGGCTCCGGCAGGCGCAACCGCCTCATGCATACCTTGTATTCGGAAACCCGGCCCCAATGAGGCATTGACGCAACAAATTGACAGGGAGTCATCACCATGAATGCGCTGAATAAAACCCTCGCGTACCTGGCTCTTGCGGGGTTGGCAGGCTGTACGTTAGTCCCGTCCCACAGGCCCGTACCCAAGCCCCCGGCAGAGCCGGTTCGTCTCATCATGCTCGCAGAAACCTCCGATGGCGGCGGCAAGAACTGCACGTTTGTCGCCAAGGACGACGTGGTTCGTCTCAACAAGGGTGATCATGAATGCACAAACGATCAGATGAGTTTTATAAAGCTGGATAACGTGCGTTCGGCCATGAAGATACTCCTGGAGTCCAGAGATTGCGATGATCCGGGAGGCTGGGTATTTGGACTCGAAACCTATATCGACCCCGTTACAACAGTCTGGATCTCCATCGACCAGCTCAGAGGCAAACCGGTCGACAGCATTATCACTCGCGGCGTTGTTTTGACCAAGGTGTATAGCGGGGGTGAAAACATAAAAGGCAAGTTGTCCTGCGTGCGTGTCGATGTATCGGATTAGCCCTCAGCACAACCGGACCTGTCAGGCCAACGTGTTAATCGTCACCCGCATGGGGTGACGGTTATCCCACTCTATAAAGTTCGAGGTTCATGAATCATGACAGCATCGACTTCCGTACACTCCAACGCGTTCAACTTCCTGAGTTATGTACAGAGCGGCGTTGACCCCCGTACCGGGCAATATACGGTGGCGATTACCTTGCCCGACGTCAAGACCAACGGATTACGTGGCCCGGGCGTGCCGCTGGCACTCAACTATAACCCTCTCAACCGACAGGACAGCGGCTTTGGTCTGGGCTGGAATCTGCAATTGTCGCAGTACGATCCGGGTAGCCAGATCATATCGCTGAGCAGCGGTGAGACATTCAAGGTCGATGGCACCGGCGACGGCCAGATGCTGATGTCGGAAAAGAAAATCGACAGCTTTCACTTTTACAAGGAGGACGAGACCCACTACCGGGTGATGCACAAGTCGGGTCTGGTGGAGCAGCTTGAAATGCGTGGCAGCGGGACCAACAGAGTCGCGCTGCCGGTGCGCGTACTTGCTCCTGAAGGTCACAGCGTCACACTGGATTACACCTCTTTCGGCGGGCATCAGATGCTCAGCGAAATCAAGGATGACTCGGGCCAGATATTGCTCGGTGTCAGCCGCGAAGAGACAGCGGTGAAGCTGCGTATGACCACTGGCGAGGAACCGGATGCGACATTCGTAATGGTGCTGGGCGGATCGGATCACCGTGTCGATCGTATCGAATTGCCGACTGACAATGCGGCCTCCTGGCGTTTTGCATACAGTCGGATCCGTGACCATTTGTGCATGACGTCGGTGGAAACACCCGTCGGCGGTCGGGAGGAGATCTTTTACACCGACAGCGGCCATCAGTTTCCTGCCAAAGCGGCACGTGACCCTTTGCCCCGAGTCACGCGTCATCGCACAACGCCCGGATTCGGTCAGGCACAAATGGACGTCCATTACACCTATCAGGACAGCGCCGGGCGCCAGCGCAACTTTCTGGGCGCCGGGCTGGATATCGCTTGGGAAGATAACGGTCTGGACAATCTGTATCGATATCTCGGGGCGGAGCCGTACGAGTATTCGTCGACTGAGACATTGCGTGTTCAGGTTGCAGGCGAGGCTGACGCCGAGCGCAGCATCGAACGGACGTTCAACCAGTTTCACCTGCTTACTCGAGAAACCACGCGCAAGAACCTTACGGTCATGCAGGTGGACACTCGCTACTACATCGAGCCGGGGCAACCCTTTTTGACTCAGCCCGCCTATTGTCAGTTACCCAAAGAGGTCGAGACCACCTGGCGGCTGTCATCAGACGGCAGTGTGCCGCGCAGTGAAGTCGTCAGCAGCACCTATGACAAGCACGGCAACCTGCTCACTCAGACTCAGGCCAACGGTGTGGTCGAGGTCAGTGAGTGGTATCCGGCCGACGGTGAGGACGGATGCCCGCCAGACCCTGAAGGCTTCGTGCGCTGGATGAAAAGCAGCCAGGTTATTCCGGCGGCATCCGGCTACGGCGATGCTCCGGTCATGATCACCCGTTATCGTTACCTGGCATTGCCTGCGGTGGATGGCGGTCAGCTGCAGGAATGGCTTGCACCGCAAAGCGAGACGTTACTGATGCAGGCCGCTGATGATGAGCACGAGCAGCGCCTCACCACCTATGAATACTTCAATGAGCCGAACAACGCACGCCTGCACGGCCGGCTCAAACTGCAACGGGTGATCATGGGTGAGAATGCAACCAGCACAGAATATGCCTACAGCACCCCTGACAGCGAGATTTATGGCAAGACTGTGTTGCAAACCAAACAGACCGTGACCGGCTTCGATAACACGAAGAAGGTCATTACACTGGAGGACTCTTTGCTCAACGGCGAACCCTTGCTCAGTCGCGACGACAACAACGTGGAAATCCGTTATGTCTACGACAGTCTGCGCCGTGTACTGAGTGAAACCGTGGCGCCAGATGATGATCTCTATGAGGCGACCAGAAGTTATGAGTATCGCCTGTGTGCCAAGGCCACTGATCAGGCCATGCAGACACTCATCGACGTCAAGAAGGTAAAAACCTGCAGTCACTTCGATGGCCTCAACCGGGTTATCTACGAGGAGCGGGATGACGCAGATACCCTCGCACGTGTCGACATACCTCGACAGACCTACGCTGCCGTTTATGACGCATGGGGGCTGATGATCAGCGAAACCGAATTCGACTGGCTGGATGAGCAAAACCTGGCTCTGAAGAGCCTCTTCGAATACGACGATTGGGGCGAACAGCGTTCTGTCACCGGGCCGGATAACGTCAAGACGGTCGAAGAGACCGACCCCATTGGTACGTCGCAATCGCAAGGGCCAATTCAGCGTAGCTGGATCGAGGGCGCCGGTGGCGTCGGCAAGAGCGAGTTCACCGAGTCCTGGATGAGCCTGTTCGAACAGCCGACCCGTAGTGAGCGCCTGGATCAGGCGGGCAACTCGGTCAGTCTGAGCCAGTACCATTACGACGGTCTTGGCCGCCGTGTCGAGGAAGTTATCGGGGTGGCAAACGGCGGCCGGCGCACCACCTATCTCTATGACGTCTTCGATCGGGTGATCGAGTCCACATTGCCAAGCCGGGCCATCGTGCGTCGCAGCTATGCAAGCTACAGCAGCGAAGACTTGCCTGTCAGTATCGGCATCGAGCACAACGGCAAAAGCATTGTGTTGGGAGAGCAGGAGTTCGATGGGCTGGATCGTCTGGTCAGTTCTGTCACCGGTGGGCGTAAACGTACGCTTGTTTACGACCCCGGTCTGCTGCAACCCAAAACGGTAACCCTGCCCAGCAAGCGGAAAATCGACTATGAATACAAGCCCCAGGTGGGCGATGAGCCGTGGCGCAGGGTGCAGTCCGAAGCGGAGCCTGAACCTCAAACCACCTGCAAGGCCGGTCTGCCGAGAGAGTCCGCGACGACGCCAGCGCCTGGCAAGACTGCGGAGCCGGGTGTGGCTGCCGATTACAGTTACGATCAGCAGAACGCCCGTCTGATTCATTCCGAGGAGCAGGGCGAGATACTGGATCGCGCTTATTACAGTACCGGCTCGCTGAAAAGCGAGACGCGCACCTCTGCAGGCAAAGCCTACGAGATGTTTTACAGCTACAGCCGACAGGGCCTGTTGCTGTCTTACACCGATGTACTGGGACAGGAGCAGGTCAATCGTTATGACAACTGCGGTCGTCTTTACGAAACTTCGCTGGGTGAGGTGTATTCAACGTTCGACTATGACACTGCCTTTGGTCGCCTCGCAAAAATCACCACCACCGACAAGACCGACGGCAGCCGCGAGAGAACCGTCGCGATCAGCCTTGAATATGATGATCTGGGACGGGAAGTCAGTCGTGTATTCGACCTCGATGGTGTCAAGCAGCAGATGGTTCAGGTCTATGACGATGTGGATAACATGGTCCAGCGCACCCTGAGCCAGGGCACGGAAATACTCCGTGACGAAAACTACAACTACGATGCGTCCGGTCGCCTGATTCAATACCAATGCTCGGGAACTCAGCGGCCGGTAGACCCCTATGGCAGGACTCTGCTGGCGCAGAACTTCACTTTCGATGGCGCGAACAACCTGACGGTCGTCACCACTCGTTTCGATGGTGGTACCAACAATGCCCGGTATTTTTACGAAAAAGACGACCCCGTACAGTTGAGCCGGGTAACGAACAGTAACGGCGAATACTACCCGCCTGAAATCAAACTCCACTACGACCCGGACGGTAATCTGGACATCGACGAAGCCGGGCGCACGCTCAAATACGATCCCCTCGGCCGCCTGATCGAAGTAGGCACGTCCTCAGCCGGCATTCATTACCAGTACGATCCCCAGGACCAACTGACCGGGGAGACCCGTGGCGGCGACAGGGACCTGCGCTTCTATCGCGACGGAGAGCTGGCCAATCAACTCGGCAGCCAGGGGCAGAGCACCTTCATGCGTGGCGACGACTACCTGCTGGCCGAGCAGCAGGGTGATCGGACGCTGCTGCTTGCCACCAGCGCCAGCGATAGCGTGCTGGGCGAGGTGGCTGCCGACGGGGTCAACCGGAGGTGGTATACGGCATACGGCCACGCTAGCGGCGAAGATCCACCGCACGGCAGACTGGGGTTCAACGGCGAACTGAGCGAGGCGGATACCGGCTGGCAAATGCTGGGCAATGGCTATCGGGCCTACAGCCCGGTGTTGATGCGCTTCAACAGCCCTGATAGCTGGAGTCCGTTTGGCGAGGGTGGGGTGAATGCTTATGCGTATGTTGAGGGGAATCCGGTGGGTAGACGGGATCCGTCGGGGCATACTCCCTGGGGGTTTTTTCTAAGACTTGCAACTGCGCCCCTCAGTTCGAATGTCAAGAATGTTCCCAAGGCTCTTATCCGTACTTTCGATGGCGCACCAGAACATCTGAGAAGGATTAGGCGCAAAGATGTTGTGAGGTTAGAAGCGCATGTGCAGAGGCATAAGGAAAGCGCGGATAAAGCGTACAATAACCTTATTACGAGTAAGAGCGCTTTGGATGACGCTGTTGATAGCGGGCTTGATAGCTCTGCGCTTCGCAGCACGTACGATAACGCACAGAAAAACTACGACTGGTATGACGATCTAGAAAAATCTCTTAAATTTGCTCGGGAAAACCCTAAGGCACGGGCAATAACCCCGTACGCTAGATCCACTTTCAAAAAATCGGAAGAGCATGTGCGCGTTAACAAAAAACTCTATGCTGACAATCAGAACATCAACTTCAGGAACAATAATAAGATAAATAGAGTTCAAAGGCCGGCAGGTGAAATTAGAGGTTATCTGGGGGAAGGCATGTAGCGAGAATGTGCAGTGATCTTGCAAAAACCGGGTAACGATCTAGTTATCTTATCGTCGCCCGGTCTTGATTTTAATCACTCCACCAAAATAACCCCCTGCCTGATCGCCATCACCAATGCCGCCTTCAATGACGTCACCCCGAACTTACGGCGGATATTGCTGGTATGAAAGTGCACGGTCGCTTCCGAGCACCCTTGTATGCGGGATATTTCCCAGGCGGATTTGCCGATCGCCACCCATTCCAGGACTTGTCGTTCCTTGACAGTCAGCTGGACGGTGGCGGGGGGGGCTGGGGAGGGCGGCGTGGTGCCGGGTGGTTTTCCATTGTCGCGAAGCATGGTGAAGTCCTTTCCCTGAAGATCGCCGCACCACGATACCCCTGCATCCCCTAACGCGAACCTGACATAAATGACAGCGCCGCAGGACCGTGAAGGCCTTGCGCCGTCAAGGCTGTAGCGCTTTTTTACAGCTTCTTTACGCCCCGGCCAGCCTGTCGATCTCGCGCCTTTACACCCTGCCTGTGGACAATCACCCCACGCGGCCTTCGCCGTACCGGTGGTGCCTGATGGGGGAAATTTCAATGAGCGTTATGGATGGTATCTCTCTGTTGATGGGAGTCGGGCTGTTCATCTATCTGCTGGTGGCGCTGTTGCGCGCCGACCAGAGTCAGGAGTGATCATGCACAGTTACGATTATCTGTTGATCCTGGCCTTTCTGGTCCTGCTGCTGGCCCCTGCGCCGTGGCTGGGACGTTTCTATTACCGGGTCATGGAAGGCGAGCGCACATGGCTGAGCCCGGTGCTGGGGCCGGTCGAGCGGGCCTGCTACCGGATTTCCGGCGTCGACCCGAAAACCGAACAGTCCTGGAAGCAATACGCCTGGGCCTTGCTGGCGTTCAACCTGGCGGGCTTTGTCGTGTTGTTCGCCATCCTCATGCTGCAAGGCATGCTGCCGCTCAACCCGCAGCAATTGCCGGGCATGGAGTGGTCGCTGGCCTTCAACACCACCATGAGTTTTGTCGCCAACACCAACTGGCAGGCCTACAGCGGCGAAGCGTCGCTCAGCTACCTGAGCCAGATGGTCGGCCTGACCGTGCAGAACTTCGTCAGCGCGGCGACCGGCCTGGCAGTGCTGGTCGCGCTGTGTCGCGGCATCAGTCGTCGTTCATCGCAGAGCCTGGGTAACTTCTGGGCCGACATGACCCGCGCCACGCTCTACGGGCTGTTGCCGATCAGTATCGTGCTGGCGGTGTTTCTGGTCTGGCAGGGCGTGCCACAGAACTTTGGCCACTACATCGACGCACTGACCCTGCAAGGCGCTGACCAAAGCCTGCCCATGGGCCCTGCGGCCAGTCAGATCGCCATCAAGCAACTGGGCACCAATGGCGGCGGCTTCTTCGGCGTCAACTCGGCGCATCCGTTCGAGAACCCCACGGCCTGGAGCAACCTGTTCGAGCTGGTATCGATCCTGTTGATCCCGGCTGCACTGGTGTTCACTTTCGGCCACTACGTCAAGGACATGCGCCAGAGCCGCGCAATCCTCGGCTGCATGCTGGCGCTGCTGTTGATCGGCGGTGCGGTCTCGCTGTGGGCCGAGTACCAGCCCAACCCGGCGCTGAACATCGCCGGTGTCGAGCAGACCGCACCGCTCGAAGGCAAGGAAACCCGCTTCGGCACCACCGGCACGGTGCTGTGGTCAGTCGCTACCACTGCGGCCTCCAACGGCTCGGTCAACGGCATGCACGACAGCCTCAACCCGCTGACCGGCATGGTCGCGCTGGTCAACATGATGGTCGGCGAAGTGATCTTCGGCGGCGTCGGTGTCGGCCTCAACGGCATGCTGCTCAACGTACTGATTGCCGTTTTCCTTGCAGGCCTGATGATTGGCCGTACCCCGGAATACCTGGGCAAGAAGCTGCAAGCGCAGGAAGTCCGGCTGCTGGTCGCGACCCTGCTGGTGATGCCGGTCGGCGTACTGGTGCTGGGCGCGATTGCCGCGAGCCTGCCAGGCCCGGCCGGTGCCGTCAGCAACCCTGGCCCGCACGGCTTCAGTCAGTTGCTGTACGCCTACACCTCGGCGACGGCCAACAACGGCTCGGCGTTCGGCGGCTTCAGTGCCAACACCGTGTTCCACAACCTGATGCTCAGCCTGGCGATTTTCATCGGCCGCTTCGGTTACATCCTGCCGGTGCTGGCCCTGGCCGGTAGCCTGGCCATGAAGAAGGCCGCGCCGCAGGGCCAGAACAGCTTCCCGACCCACGGCCTGCTGTTCGTCACCCTGCTGACCGTCACGATTCTGCTGGTGGGTGGCTTGACCTTCCTGCCGACCCTGGCACTGGGGCCGATTGCCGAACACCTGAGCCTGGGTTTCTGAGGAACCGATCATGAACTTACCTATTAATCCTGCAAAAAATGCTGCTGCGAAATCTACTGAATCGCAGGCCACCGAATCGGCAAAAACCGGCATCGCCGCCCTGTGGCGTCCGGCGCTGGTGCAGGCGTTCGTCAAGCTCGACCCGCGTCAGCTCAAGCGTTCGCCGGTCATGCTGGTGGTGGAACTGACCGCCATTCTGACCACCGTGCTGTGCGTGATCCCCAACCCGCAGGTGCCGACTTCGGTCTGCGTGCAGATCGCCCTGTGGTTGTGGTTCACCGTGCTGTTCGCCAACTTCGCCGAAGCGCTGGCCGAAGGCCGCGGCAAGGCCCGCGCCGACAGTCTCAAGGCGGGCAGCGAAGGGCTCAAGGCACGTATCAGGGACGACAACGGCAGCCTGCGCATCATCAATGCCAGCGAGTTGCGCAAGGGTGATGTGGTGCGCGTCGAGATCGGCGAAATGATTCCCGGTGATGGCGAAGTCATCGAAGGCATCGCTGCGGTCAACGAGGCTGCGATTACCGGCGAATCCGCGCCAGTGATTCGCGAGTCCGGTGGCGATCGCTCGGCCGTGACCGGCAACACCCGGCTGGTCTCCGACTGGCTGCTGATACGCATCAGCGCCAACCCCGGTGAATCGACGCTGGACCGCATGATCGCGCTGGTCGAAGGTGCCAAACGGCAGAAGACCCCCAATGAAGTCGCGCTGGATATCCTGCTGATCGGCCTGACCCTGATCTTCCTGCTGGTGGTCATCACCTTGCAGCCGTTCGCCCACTTTGCCGGTGGCAGCCTACCGCTGGTGTTTCTGGTGGCGTTGCTGGTCACGCTGATCCCCACCACCATTGGCGGCCTGCTGTCGGCCATCGGCATTGCCGGTATGGACCGCCTGGTGCGCCTCAATGTGATCGCCAAGTCCGGTCGCGCCGTGGAAGCCGCAGGCGATGTGCATGTGCTGCTGCTGGACAAGACCGGCACCATCACCTTCGGCAACCGTCGCTGCGCCGCCGTCTACGCTGCTCCGGGCGTGACCCCGAAGGAACTGGGCGAGGGTGCTTTGCTGGCCTCGCTGGCCGACGACACGGCAGAAGGCAAATCCATCGTCGAGTTTCTGCGCAACCTGCACCCGATGAACGAGCCGACCCTGAGCTCGGTGACGGCTGTGCCGTTCAGCGCTGACACACGTCTGTCCGGCGTTGATTACCAGGGCCACGTGTACCGCAAGGGCGCGGTGGATTCGCTGCTGGCCTTTATCGACATGCAGCGCAGCGAGCTGCCGCCTGTACTGGCCCGCGAGGTCGAAAAGATCGCCAAGACCGGCGGCACACCGCTGCTGGTCTGCGCCAACGGTCGGTTGTTGGGCGCGATCCATCTCAAGGACGTGGTCAAGCCAGGCATTCGCGAACGCTTCGAAGAACTGCGCAAACTGGGTATCCGGACCGTGATGGTCACCGGCGACAACCCGCTGACTGCCGCAGCGATTGCTGCCGAGGCCGGTGTCGACGACGTGCTGGCTGAAGCGACGCCGGAGAAGAAACTGGAGCGAATTCGCCAAGAGCAGGGCGAAGGTCGTTTGGTGGCGATGTGTGGCGACGGCGCCAACGATGCACCTGCACTGGCCCAGGCCGACGTCGGCATGGCGATGAACGACGGCACCCAGGCCGCACGCGAAGCGGCCAACATGGTTGACCTCGACAGCGACCCGACCAAGTTGCTGGACGTGGTGCAGATCGGCAAGGAGTTGCTGGTTACCCGCGGTGCGCTGACCACCTTTTCGATTGCCAACGACGTGGCCAAGTACTTCGCCGTGCTGCCCGCGCTGTTTGCCTCGATCTACCCGCAACTGGGTGTGCTCAACGTCATGAAGCTGGCCAGCCCGCAGAGCGCGATTGTCTCGGCCATCGTCTTCAACGCGCTGATCATCGTCGTACTGATCCCGCTGGCCCTGCGTGGCGTGCGTGTGCAGGCGGCCAGCGCGGCTCACCTGCTGCGTCGCAACCTGCTGATCTACGGCCTGGGCGGCATCGTCGTGCCGTTTATCGGCATTAAGCTGATCGACATGCTGCTGGTCGCACTCGGCCTTGTTTGAAGCCCGTGCTGCACGCCGGTCGGCGTGCAGCCTCACCTGATTGAGGATGTGCAGATGTCCAATGTATTGCGTCCGGCCTTGAGCCTGATCGTGTTGATGAGCCTGATCACCGGCGTGGCCTATCCACTGGTGGTCACCGGGGTTGCGCAAGTGGCGTTTCCGGAGCAGGCCAATGGCAGTCTGGTGTATGACGCGTCGGGCAAGGTGCGTGGCTCGGCGCTGATCGCCCAGTCGTTCACCGGCGATGAGTGGTTCCAGTCGCGTCCATCGGCTGGCGCATTCGCGACCGTGGCCAGCGGCGCGAGTAACTTCGCGCCGAGCAACCCGGCGCTGGCGACACGCGTGAAAGAGGACGCCGCGAAACTGGCCAACGTCTCGCAGGAACCGATACCAATGGCCTTGCTGACCACCTCCGGCAGCGGACTTGACCCGCACCTCTCGCCTGAAGCGGTGGCCTGGCAGGCCGGGCGTGTTGCAGCGGCGCGCCAATTGCCGCTGGACAAAGTGCAGGCGCTGATCGACGCCAATACTCAGCGTCCGCTGATCGGCCCACCCGTGGTCAACGTATTGGCCTTGAATATGAGCCTGAATCAGTTACCGTCTGCACCGCGCAACGCGCAGCTGTAACAAAGTGCGCCGTGTCCGCAGTAGATTCACTAAGCTGTAGCTGATCAGAAAGAGGGTGGTAACCAACGTGAGTGATTCCGGTCGAGCTGACGCACTGCTGGCCCAGCTGCCCCGCGAGGGGCGAGGGCGGCTGAAGGTTTTTCTCGGGGCCGCGCCGGGGGTCGGCAAGACCTACGCCATGCTCCAGGCGGCTCACGCGCAGCTGCGCCAAGGGGTGAAGGTGCTGGCGGGCGTGGTCGAAACCCACGGCCGCGCAGAAACCGAGGCACTGCTCAACGGCCTGCCGCAACAGCCCTTGCTGCGCACTGATTATCGCGGCATGACCCTCGAAGAAATGGACCTCGACGCGCTGCTCAAGGCTGCGCCGAGCCTGGTACTGGTCGACGAACTGGCGCACACCAATGCACCCGGCAGTCGACACGCCAAACGCTGGCAGGATATTCAGGAACTGCTCGCCGCCGGCATTGATGTGTATACCACCGTCAACGTCCAGCATCTGGAAAGCCTGAATGACCAGGTGCGCGGCATCACCGGCGTGCAGGTGCGTGAAACGCTGCCGGACTGGGTGTTGCAGGAAGCCTTTGATCTGGTGCTGATCGACCTGCCGCCCCGTGAACTGCTGGAGCGCCTGCGCGACGGCAAGGTCTACGTGCCGGAACAGGCACGCGCGGCCATCGACGCCTTTTTCACCCAGACCAACCTCACCGCGCTGCGCGAAATGGCCATGCAGACGGCGGCGGCGCAGGTCGATAACGATCTGGCGCAGGGCTACCGGCAGTTGGGCCAGTCGGCCCCGGCGGTTCGCGGGCGGATGCTGGTGGGCATCGACGGTGATATCCATGCCGAGCGTCTGGTGCGTCACGCCAGTCGGGTTGCCCAGCGTCGCCATCTGCCTTGGAGCGCCGTGCATGTGGACGATGGCCAAACCCTCGACGAGCAGTCCCGCGCGCGTCTGCAAAGCGCTCAACAACTGGCCGAGCGGCTCGGCGGCGAAGCGGTTTCGCTGCGCGCCGGGGAGGTTGCCCGAACGCTGGTGCAGCATGCCATCGAACGGCGTGCCAGCGTGGTGCTGGTCGGCCAGTCGCGTCGGCACTGGCGGCGTAAAGTCTTCGGCGGCGGCGTTGCGGCGCGCTTGTTGCGAGAAGGGCACGGTCTGGAAATCTCGGTGCTCGACGACAGCGAGGAACTGCCCGATCAGCCGCCGCGTGCGCGCCCGGCTCGTGAAGTGGTGTGGTTCGATTACGGCCTGGCTTTCGTCGCCACGTTGATCGCCAGTCTGGTGGCCTGGGGCGTTGCAGGCGTGCTGGCACTGCCGAACATTTCCCTGATCTTTCTCGCTGCGGTATTGCTGGTCGCCGTGCGCAGCAGCATGGGCCCGGCGCTGGCCTGTGCCGGGTTATCGTTCCTGGCGTATGACTTTCTGTTCATTCCGCCGAGCTTTTCCCTGAACATCCAGCGCGAAGAAGACGTGCTGACGCTGTTGTTCTTCCTGCTGATGTCGGCCCTGACCGGCAAGCTCGCAGCACGTCAGCGCAGGCAGTTGCAGGCGTTGCGCGATACCCAGGAGCAGACCAGTGAGCTGCTCGACCTGTCGGGCAAGATGACTGCCGCCACTGACGGTAAAGCGGTGTTCAGCGCAGCAGAACAGCATTTCTCCGGCTGGAAGGAACTGCACCTGTGTCTGGTCGACCGCGACGGAGAGGGCGGCTGGGTGGTCGAAACCGGCGGGCCGCTGACCTTCTCGGAAGCCGAGCGTGCCGCTGCCGACTGGGCCTGGAAGCACGATCAACCCGCGGGCAGTGGCACTGGCACCTTGCCGTCCGGACGCTGGTGGTGGTGGCCGATCACCGCAGAAGAAGGGCCGTTGGCTTTACTTGGGGTATGCGCGCGGGACGGCCAGTCGTTCACTGCGCAGCATCGACGTCTGCTGGCGGCGCTCACCCAGCCACTGGCGCAGGCGCTGGCCCGCGCGCAATTGGCCCAGGAGCTTGAAGCCGCGCGTCTACACGGCGAAACCGAGCAATTGCGCAGCGCCTTGCTGGCTTCGGTATCCCACGACTTGCGTACCCCGCTGACCTCGATGCGCGGCAGCATCGACAGCCTGCTGGCCTTGGGTGAAGCCATTCCACTGGAGGATCGCCGCGAGCTGCTGGAAGGCACCCGCGATGAAGCCGAGCGCCTGGACCGCTATATCCAGAACCTGCTGGACATGACGCGTCTGGGGCACGGTGCGCTGAAGCTGGCCCGCGACTGGGTGTCGCCCGCCGATATCGTCGGCAGCGCGCTCAATCGGCTGCGTGCCGTACTGGCGCCATTGCAGGTCAGCACCCAGGTGACCGGCGAGCTGCCGCTGCTTTACGTGCACGCGGCGCTGATCGAGCAGGCGCTGGTCAATGTTCTTGAGAACGCTGCGCGCTTTTCGCCGGTCGATGGACGCTTGCAGGTAGCGGCCGGTGTGGTCGACAGTGAACTGTTTTTCTCGGTCAGTGACGAAGGCCCCGGTATTCCCGAGGACGAACGAGCGAAGATTTTCGACATGTTCTACACCGCCGCCCGCGGCGATCGCGGCGGGCAGGGCACGGGGCTGGGGCTGGCGATCTGTCAGGGTATGATCGGCGCGCACGGTGGGCGGCTAACGGTCGAGGAGGGCATCGACGGGCTGGGTACACGCATCACTCTGTTTCTGCCGCTGCAGGCGCAGCCGGATGTGGAACTGGAGGAGTCCGCTTGAGCCAGGCGACTACCATTCTGGTCATCGACGACGAGCCGCAGATTCGCAAGTTCCTGCGCATCAGTCTGGTGTCGCAGGGCTACAAGGTGCTGGAAGCCGCCACGGGCGCCGAGGGTCTGACTCAGGCGGCGTTGAACAAACCGGATTTGCTGGTGCTCGACCTTGGGTTACCGGACATGGACGGTCAGCAGGTGCTGAGCGAGTTTCGCGAGTGGTCGGCCGTGCCGGTGCTGGTGCTTTCGGTGCGCGCCAGCGAGGCACAGAAAGTTCAGGCGCTGGACGCCGGCGCCAACGACTACGTGACCAAACCGTTTGGCATTCAAGAGTTTCTGGCTCGAATCAGGGCGCTGCTCAGGCAGGCGTCGGGCAGTGAAAAGCCCGATTCTGCGCTTGAGTTCGGGCCGCTAACCGTCGACCTCGCCTATCGGCGTGTGCTGCTCGACGGTCAGGAAGTGGCGCTGACCCGCAAGGAATACGCGGTGCTGGCACAGTTGGCGCGGCACCCCGGACGGGTCATTACCCAGCAGCAATTGCTCAAGGATATCTGGGGGCCTACGCACACCGAAGACAGTCACTATCTGCGTATCGTGGTGGGGCATTTGCGGCAGAAGCTGGCAGATGATCCGACCGCTCCGCGGTTCATCCTCACCGAGCCTGGAATAGGGTATCGTCTGCTGGCTGATCACTAGATGAAAAAAGCGAGCATAGCCCCGTGCTGCGGCACTTTTACTGCCGCCCACCGTCAAAGCCGCACACTCCCTGTTCTCTTTTGAGGTAACACCCGCATGAAAGCCCTTATCTGTCTGCCATTGCTTGTTTTGGTTCTTGCGGGTTGTGCTGGCAAGACCGGATATCGCGACAGCTGCGCCACTCAGCTCGACGCTGCCTGGCATGAGCTGGATCTGGCCAAGGCTGAAGGTTTCGCCGGAACGGTCAGTTACTCCAAGGCCTTGTCGTTGTTGACGGGTGCCAAGACTCAGCAGCAGTTCGAGGCGTTTGAAGGCTGCACCGAGAAGTCCGAGAAAGCCCGCTTCTACATCCGCGAGTCCCGCGCTGGCCGTTGACACCTGACGATACACAGGTCTGCTCTTGATTCTGGCCGAAGGCCGTGGGAGCCAACTTGCTCGCGAAAGAGTTCGCACAAACGCCGAAAATGCATCGACTGAAACACCGTCTTCGCGAGCAAGCTCGCTCCCACCAGGTCATCAGTGCCGGAGGGCATTCGCACGGCTCGAAACACCGTCGACCTGTGTGAGTAATCCACATGGCTTGAAAACACCCCGGCCCTGTGTGAGTGTTTCACATGGCCCGAAAACACCCCGTACCTGTGGGAGCGAGCTTGCTCGCGAAAGAGTTTGCACAAGCGCCGAAAATGCATCGACTGAAACACCGTCTTCGCGAGCAAGCTCGCTCCCACCAGGTCATCAGTGCCGCATGGCATTCGCATGGCTCGAGACACAGCCGACCTGTGTGAGTAATCCACATAGCTCGAAAACACCCCGGCCCTGTGTGAGTGTTTCACATGGCCCGAAAACACCCCGTACCTGTGGGAGCGAGCTTGCTCGCGAAAGAGTTTGCACAAGCGCCGAAAATGCATCGACTGAAACACCGTCTTCGCGAGCAAGCTCGCTCCCACGAGGTCATCAGTGCCGCAGGGCATTCGCACGGCTCGAAACACCGTCGACCTGTGTGAGTAATCCACATGGCTTGAAAACACCCCGGACCTGTGTGAGTGTTTCACATGGCCCGAAAACACCCCGTACCTGTGGGAGCGAGCTTGCTCGCGAAAGAGTTTGCACAAGCGCCGAAAATGCATCGACTGAAACACCGTCTTCGCGAGCAAGCTCGCTCCCACAAGGTCATCAGTGCCGCAGGGCATTCGCACGGCTCGAAACACCGTCGACCTGTATGAGTAATCCACATGGCTTAAAAACACCCCGGACCTGTGTGAGTGTTTCACATGGCCCGAGAACACCCCGGCCCTGTGTGAGTGTTTCACATGGCCCGAAAACACCCCGGCCCTGTGTGAGTGTTTTACATCGCCCGAAAACACCCCGTACCTGTGGGAGCGAGCTTGCTCGCGAAAGAGTTTGCACAAGCGCCGAAAATGCATCGACTGAAACACCGTCTTCGCGAGCAAGCTCGCTCCCACCAGGTCATCAGTGCCGCATGGCATTCGCATGGCTCGAAACACAGCCGACCTGTGACTATCGTGCCGATGCTCCGCGTCGGCATGCCGTTCGTGACGCTCTGCGTTACAAATCTTCAGTTTGGCGAGACGGTAGGCCTAACCAACTCTGGCGAAACGGCCTACGCTCAATTTAAAGTGTTCGGACACTGGCATCGCTTGCAGTCCCACAGTCATGAAGCAGTTGCCGGAAGGGGCTTTCGATGGGTAGAAAACTCGATGCGTGCCTGAGCGCGATCAATGAGGTGGTGCTGGGCAAGGAGGCGCAGGTACGGTTGGCGATGACGTGTCTGGTCGGCGGCGGGCATTTGCTGATCGAGGACTTGCCGGGGATGGGCAAGACCACTCTCAGTCATGCGCTGGCGAAAATTCTCGGTCTGAGTTATCAGCGTATTCAGTTCACTTCTGACTTGTTGCCAGGTGACATCTTGGGGACTTCGGTATTTGATCGGGACAGTGGGCAGTTCACCTTTCATCCTGGGCCGATTTTCGCCGAGCTGGTGCTCGCCGACGAGATCAACCGCGCCACACCCAAGAGCCAGAGCGCGTTGCTGGAAGCCATGGAAGAAGGGCAAGTGTCCATTGAAGGCGCGACGCGTCTGTTGCCCGATCCATTCTTTGTGATCGCGACTCAGAACCCGTTCAGTTCCGGCGGCACTTTTGCCTTGCCCGAGTCGCAACTGGACAGGTTCATGATGCGTATTTCCATGGGCTACCCGGCCAGAGCCGCAGAGAAAGCCCTGCTGCTGGGTGAGTCGCGCCGCGAGCTGTTGCCGCGTCTGCAACCGATTCTGGATCACGCCCAGCTTGGTCAGCTCCAGGCGCAGGCGCGGCAGGTGCGCGCCAGTGATGCGCTGGTTGATTATGTCCTGCGACTGGTCGAGGCGACACGCAGTCAGCCGCAGTTCGCCTACGGGCTATCACCCAGGGCGAGCCTGGCGGTTCTGGCTGCGGCACGGGCCTGGGCGATGTTGCTGGGGCGTGATTACGTGATTCCCGAGGACGTGCAGGCGGTGCTGCCGTCGGTGATCGGCCACCGCTTGCGTGAACGCAGCGATCCGACCGGGCATGGCGGCGGTGCGCTGGTGCAATGGCTGTTGCGCGAGGTGCCCGTGCTTTGATCGAACCGCTCAAACCGCTCTGGCAACGCTGGCTGTCGAGGCGAATTCCTCCAGCGTCACGCATTACTCTCGACCACCGACGCATTTTCATTATGCCGACACGCACCGGCATGATTTACGCGTTAGTGCTGGTGCTCATGCTGCTGGTGGCGATCAATTACCAGAACAGCCTGGCCTACGGGTTGACCTTTCTGTTGCTGTCGATAGGCGTGCTGGCCATCCTGCACACCTACCGCAACGTCAGCGGTCTGGTTCTGAGTGCGGGCGTGGCGCGTTCGGTATTCGTCGGCGAGCCGGTGCAATTGCGCCTGCGCCTGGAAAGTGCCGGGCAGGCTCACCACGCATTGGGCTTGGGCTGGAGCGCGACAGCGTTGCAGTCAGGCGATGTGCTGCCCCGTGGGCTGACCGACCTGGAGCTGACCCTGCCCGCCGAAAAGCGCGGTTGGCTGCGTGCGCCAAGGCTGAGGATCGAGAGTGTGTTTCCGCTGGGTATCTTTTGCGCCTGGAGCTGGCTCGATCTGGAGCAGAGCGCCTTGATCTACCCTCGACCCTTGTCCGGGACCATGCCGCTGCTCAAAGGCGTGCAGCCGCATGCCGAGGACGATGGTCATGCCACCCAAGGGGCCGGTGTCGATGATTATCAGGGCCTGCGCAGCTACCAGCCGGGTGACAACCGCAGTCGTCTGCACTGGAAAGCGTATTCCCGCGGGCAGGGACTGCTGATCAAGGATTTTACCGACCTCAGTGGCCATGACCTGTGCCTGGACTTCATGGCGCTGGGCGGGGATATCGAGGAGCGCCTGTCGCGCCTGTGTTACTGGGTGCTGGAGCTGTCGCAACGGCAGCAGCCGTTTGCCCTGCGGTTACCGGGCTTTTTGTCGGCAGTGGACAGCGGTGACGCACACCGCGAAGTCTGCCTGCGCGCCCTTGCGCTGTACGGCCATCGATCATGAACGACAAGGTCCAGGCAGTTCCCGCCGCGCCCATTCCGCGTGTCAGCCTGACCTGGCTGCTGGTGGCGCAGGCACTGGTGGTGTTGCCGTTCGCGCTGCATGTCCCGGTGTCGATCATGATCCTCTGGCTGGGCTGCACGGTGTGGCGCGTTCAAGCGTTCCGCATGCGCGTGCGATTGCCTGGCACCTGGGTCAAGTCCGGGCTGCTGGTGGGCACCGCAGGTGGCGTGTATCTGGCGCGCGGCAGCCTGGTCGGGCTGGACGCCGGGGCTGCGTTACTGGTGGCGGCATTCGTTCTGAAAATGCTGGAAATGAACAATCGCCGTGACGCGCGTGTGCTGATTTTTCTTGGTTTCTTCTGTGTGGCGGTCGGCTATCTGTTCGAAGACAACCTGCTGTGGGCGCTCTTCAGTCTGCTGCCGGTCAGCGCGCTGCTGGCTGCGTTGATCGGCCTGCAACACACGGACCTGGCCGGCAGGTCGGTCGATACGCTCAAGCTGGCGTTCAAGCTGATGGCGCAGGCACTGCCGTTGATGCTCCTGCTGTTTCTGTTCTTTCCGCGTCTGGACCCACTCTGGTCGCTGCCGCAGCCGAGCAACAAAGGCGTCACCGGTCTGTCGGACAATATGGCACCCGGCGACATGGCCGAGCTGAGCAAATCGCCTGCGCTGGTGTTCCGCGCCAGTTTCGAAGTGCCTATCCCGGCGCGCAACCAGCTGTACTGGCGTGGTCTGACCCTTGAGCAGTTCGATGGACGTCGCTGGTCGCAGTCGGCACGTGCCCAGACCGTACAGATTGCGCAGTGGGAGAAACGCGGTGAGCCGCTGGCCTACAGCGTTGTCATGGAAGCCAGCGGCCGGCCCTGGCTGCCGAGCCTCGACGTGGCAGAAACCACGTTGCCGGATGTGCGGCAGATGAGCGACTTCCGCCTGCAGCGCAGACGCCCCGTCGAGCAGTCGCTGCTGTACGCCGTCAACTCATGGCCGCAAAGCGTACGGGATCCGCTGTTCAGCGAACAGATCCAGCGTCAGGACTTGCAATTACCTGCCAAGGGCAATGATCAGGCGCGGCAATGGGCCGATGAACTGCGCCGCCGCTACACTACTGCGGACGCCATGGTCGCGGCGATGCTCAGTTACTTCAGCGATCAGCCGTTTCACTACACCCTCAAGCCGGTGCCACTGGGCAATGACAGCATCGATGAATTCCTGTTTGCCAGTCGTCAGGGGTTTTGCGCCCACTATGCCGGTGCCATGACCTTTGTCCTGCGCGCGGCGGGCATTCCGGCGCGGGTGGTGGCCGGGTATCAGGGTGGCGAACTGAACCCCGATGGGCAGTACCTGACGGTTCGCCAGTTCGACGCGCATGCCTGGGTGGAATACTGGCAGCCGGGCTTGGGCTGGCGCCGCGTCGACCCGACTGCAGCGGTGGCGCCGCAACGTATCGAGCAAGGCCTGGAGCAGGCGCTGGCGGCGGACGAAGCGTTTCTGCAGGACTCGCCCTATTCAGCGTTGCGCTACCGCAACGTGCCTTGGGTCAACGCCCTGCGCCTCAGTTGGGATAACCTCAATTACGGCTGGCAGCGTTGGGTGCTGGGCTATCAGGGACAACAGCAGTTACAAATTCTCGGTCGCTGGTTTTCAGGCTTCCAGGCGCCGGTTTTTGTCCTGGGAAGCCTGTTTTCACTGGGCCTGGTGGCATTATGGCTGTTCAAACCCTGGCAACGCGAAAGCGACTCGCAACTGCGCGTGTTCAACGCATTTGAACGCTTGCTCGCCCGCCATGGTCTGCGTCGTATGCCGGGTGAAGGCGCTGACGCATTCTGCCGCAGGGCGGTGCTCTACTTTCCGCAGCATGCCGAGGCCATTGAAGGTTTCATCCGCGAATTTCAAGCGCAGCGCTACGCTGGGCGGCTGGCTTCGGCAAGCCGCTTGAGGCAGGCACTGAGCACGTTGCGCCGGGGTTTGCCATGGAGGTTGTCAGCCGTCAGGGACAGGCATTCATGAATCAGTTTGTCGAAGGGGAATTGCATGTCTTCAATGGTGGATCATCTGGTCGCCGAAGTGCTGGCGCTGCATGTCAAATTGCTCGCGTGTCAGGCACGTCTTGCCGTTTCGACTGACAGCGAAGCGCTGCACGATTTACGTACCACGGTGCGCCGTCTGCGCAGCGTACTGCGGCCCCTGAGGGAAAACCCGAGTGCGGCAGAGCTGGAAGACGCGGCCAAGGCGGTCGGCCAACTGACCACGCCGCTGCGTGATATGCAGGTGCTCGCCGGGTTTCTTGAAGAGCAGGGTTTGAACGAGGCCTCATTCACACGCAACCGCTACCTGGAAAGCGCCTGCCCAAAGGTCGCCAGCTCGCCCGAGTTGACCCGTCTGCTCAAGCTGATTGACCGGTTCCCGGAATTGCTGCGCCTGCAACAGCGTCAAGGCATGTTGCGGGGCCTGCGCAAGACCATTGAAAAACGCATGGACAAGCAATGGCACAAGCTGCGTGTGGCCATCGCCGAGCCGGGGCACGATCGGCATGACCTGCGCTTGCTGATCAAGCGCGTGCGATACGCTGCCGAAGCCTATCCGCTACTCAGTCATCAGCCGAAAAACATGCAGGCCCGGCTCAAGTCCGCACAAGGCGAACTGGGCGACTGGCATGATCATCTGCAATGGCTGGAGCAGGCTGCCGAACAACCTGATCTGGCTCCCTGTGTGCCGGGCTGGCAAATCGGCATAGTACGCGCCGAACGCAAGGCCGAAGCCTCGCTCAAACGCCTGGCCAAGGCCTGCTTCTGATCCAGTCATTTGTTGTGGATCAAGTCATTCAGGCCGCAAAAATGGCCATTATGCGGCGTGTCGTTGACTAAGCGGATGGTTATCATCCATTCACTTGTGTGTTGACGTGTGGAGTGAGCATGACCTTTTCTGAACTGATCGATGCGCTGCATCGTGATCCGCGCTCCGTCACGATCCCTGCCGAGTGGTCGCAGGGGCGTGCCTGCTTTGGCGGACTCATGGCTGCGCTGACCTATGAAGCGATGCGTGCAGAGGTGCCGGAAGGGCGGCCGGTTCGTTCGCTGGCGATCACCTTTGTCGGGCCGGCCGCGCCCGGGGTGCCGATTGCTTTCGAGGTCGACATCCTGCGTCATGGCAAGGCAGTCAGTCAGGTGCTGGGACGCGCCATGCAGAACGGTCAGGTAATGACCCTGATACAAGGCAGCTTCGGTGCCCCTCGGGAATCAATGATCACCTTTTCCGCGGAGGCCGCGCCGGTCCTCAAACCGGTTGAACAATGCCCGGAGTTGCCGTTCGCTAGCGGCGTAATGCCTGACTACCTGCGTTTCATGGATATCCGCTGGGCGTTGGGCGGCATGCCGTTCAGCAATACCCCATCGCCGGCGATAGGCGGCTATGTGCGCTTTCGCGGTGAGCCGCACGCCATGGCCATGAGCGAAGCGCACATTCTGGCGCTGGTGGACACCTGGCCGCCTGCCATATTGCCGCATCTGGACAAGCCGGCCCCCGGCAGTTCACTGACCTGGACCATTGAGTTCGTCCAGCCGCAGCCATCGCTCGATACCCTGCAGTGGTGCAGCTATCGCGCAGTCATCGAGCATGCCCGCGATGGCTACGGTCATACCGCCGCGGCATTGTGGAGCCCCGACGGCGAGCTGATCGCAATCAGTCGCCAGACGGTCACCGTGTTTGGCTGACCGGCAACCGGATCAAGGTTTGCGAGCGGCCCGTGCGGCGTTCTGGCGCTGAAAACCCAGCGCCGCCACCAAGCCAATCACACCGATTGCAACCGATGAAAGGCTTTCGGAAAACAGGCCGTTGAGGATCAGCAGGGCCGCCAGAATGAATAGCGGTACGGCTATCAGGTACAGGGCCAGACTGGTCGAGTGCTCCTGACTGTCGTTGCTGTCACGCCATGGATTCAATTGCAGATCGGAAAGTGGCTTGTTCATGATGCGGTCCTCTTCAGGCAACGCGTAAAGCGTCGTTCAATGCCTGAAGGATAGGCCCGCGCGCAGAGGGCTGACGAGTCAAGCCTGTCTATCGCGGCGATAGCCTGTTACAGCTTGAGCTGGCCAATGGCGGCATTCAGTTCGCCTGCCAGCGTAGCCAGCTCGTCACTGGTGCTGGCCGAGTCAACCGTCTGGATCACCGTGCGTTCGGTGACATCGCGGATACTCAC
This sequence comes from Pseudomonas sp. PvP028, assembly GCF_017832255.1. Classification (NCBI taxonomy): domain Bacteria; kingdom Pseudomonadati; phylum Pseudomonadota; class Gammaproteobacteria; order Pseudomonadales; family Pseudomonadaceae; genus Pseudomonas; species Pseudomonas sp. PvP028. Next base: position 4,980,565 of record NZ_JAFIBL010000001.1, on the reverse strand, counting down.
CACCGCACGGTTCATCTCCTCGGCGACCTGGCTTTGCTGCTGGGCCGCCACGGCGATCTGCGTATTGCTTTCGCGCATCTGTGCCACGGCACCGGCAATCGCCGCCAGCGCATCACCGGCTTCCCGCGCCTGCTGCACGCATTCGTCAGCCTTGTGCGAGCTTTCCTGCATGAAATCCACGGCATCGCGGGTGCCGCTTTGCAGGGTCGAGACCATCGTGGTGATTTCATCGGTGGAGGTCTGCACCCGCTTCGCCAGATTGCGTACCTCATCGGCGACCACGGCAAAACCCCGACCCATTTCCCCGGCGCGTGCGGCCTCGATGGCTGCGTTGAGGGCGAGCAGGTTGGTCTGCTCGGCGATGCTGTGGATCACGTTGACCACGCCGTTGATCTTCTGGCTGTCTTCGGCCATGCGCTGGATCATTTCCGCCGTTTGCTGCACGCCGCTGGAAAGCCCCGCGATGGACACCTGCACACGGTCGACCACTACTTTGCCGCTGCCCGCCAGTGCGTCTGCCGTCTGCGATTGATCGCGGGTGGCTGTAGCGTGCTGGGCAATGTGATGGACCGTGGCAGTCATTTCGTTGATGGCCGTGGCCACCTGATCGGTTTCGCTTTGCTGACCGAGCATGCCTTGGCGCACCTCCTTCATGCCCGCCGCCAGATGCGCTGCGCCCTGATCGAGGCGGCCAGCGGTTTGCGAAACAGTGTTGACCACTCGCTGATAACCGGCCTGCATGGCGTTGAAGGCCTTGGCCATCTGCCCGACCTCATCGTCACTGCGGTTGGGAACACGGGCCGCCAGGTCGCCGCTTTTTTCGACGTGCAGCATCACGTCTTTGAGTGCGTTGAGCTGGCTGAGCAGGAAGCGGATCAGCAGCTGCGAGGCACAGAGCATCAATAACATCAGCACAAAAACCGCCATCGCGTAGTGCGTGAAGCGATCCAGCAGGATTTGCATGAAGGTCGGGGTGAATGCCAGTAGCGCAATCCGTTGCTCGGCGCCTCGGGTGATGATCTGCGCACCGCTCAGCCATTGATCGCCAGCGGGCTTGTCCAGCGTCACCCAGTCGCGGGCGTCAGCCAGTTCCGGCAGCGCAAGGCCATCGACAACCGGTGTCTGACCCTGACGGTACGTCAGCAATGTATTGCTAGAGGGCAGGGCTGCGTCGACGGGCCAGGCGGCGAGCAGGCGCGCCTGCGCTTGTGCTGCCTGACGCGACGCATCCGTGCGCGCGTGTTGTTCAGTTTGCATGGCGTACAGCACCAGCAACAGGGTGGTGACGAAAGCGACCGCGTTGACGGCCCAGAACTTATATTTCAGTGACAGGTTGCCAAGCCATGAGCCCATGAGTGGTCTTCTTCGGTAATCGGTTGAGATAGCAGCAAGATGCCATCACTGTGCCTCAGCCAACGAAGAGAGCCTTGATGCGGGTCAACAAAGCTGCAGATTTTCATCCTCTGAGGTGTCCTTCAGCACCGGCAAGGCAAAAAACTGCCGCGCGCAATCAGTGCTGTGGCGTGCGAGGTCTTCCTGCGTTTCGCCCCGGTGCAAGGCCACTTCGCGCAATACTTCCGGCAGGTATGCCGGTTCGTTGCGACCGTTTTTCGGTTTGGGGCGCAGGCTGCGTGGCAGCAGGTAGGGCGCATCGCTTTCCAGCATCAGCCGGCCGCGAGGGATGTTGCCCACCAGCGCATGCAGGTGGGTGCCGCGTCGTTCGTCGCAGATCCAGCCGGTGATGCCGATATGCAGATCAAGGTCCAGGTAACTGAACAGCGCGGCGCGCTCACCGGTGAAACAGTGCACGACTGCCGCGGGCAGGCGGTCGCGGTAGTCGCGCAGAATCTCCAGCAACCGCTGGTTGGCGTCGCGTTCGTGGAGGAACACCGGTAATTGCAGTTCCACAGCCATGGCCAGGTGCGCCTCGAGGACCTTTTCCTGTTGGGGGCGAGGCGAGAAATCGCGATTGTAATCCAGGCCGCATTCACCCACGGCGCGAACGCGATTTTCCCTGAGCAGGGCATGCAACTGTTTCTCGGTGTCGCCGGTCCAATCGCTCGCTGAATGCGGGTGGATTCCCGCCGTGCAGAACAGGCGTTGCGCGCTTTCATCCAGCTCGTGACACAGCTGCAAGGCGTGTTCGCTGCCCTCGACACTGGTGCCGGTCACCACCAGTTGTTCGACGCCTGCGGCGTAGGCGCGGTCGAGTACCGCCTGTCGCTGCGAGGCGAAGCTTGCGTTGGTCAGATTGACGCCGATGTCGATGAGTTGCATGGTGCTACCTCCAGCTGAAGGCTGCCGAGCATACCAGAGCTCTGGCCACAACAAGAAAACGCTGGGTATTCAAGCGATTGAACCTGAGGGTTCAACGATTTCCTTCGCTGCTCGATGCTGCTGCGTGACCTCAAGATTTCCTTTTTCCTGTTTCTTTCCGGCATTGCCCTGGGGAAGTGAATGATCCGATCCGCGCTTGTGTCTTTGATGTGCCTGTTACCGCTGCTGCCCTTGCAGGTTTCTGCTCGTCAGACCGGTCCCGAGGTCGTGCAGCACACGGTGCAGGTGCGCGATTTACCGGCGATTCGCAGCAGCAAGGTGCTGCGCGTGCTGGTCAATCAGAGCCGTAACAGCTCCGGCGACGTCAAGGGTCAGGAAATCGGCGTCGAATACCATCGCCTGCAAGCCTTCGAGCAGTACCTTAACAGCCACTCCCGTGCGGGGCAGAAGATCACGATCAAGGTCATCCCCAAGGCCAAGAACCAGCTGCTCACCGCCTTGCAGCGCGGAGAAGGCGACATGATCGCCCCCGGCGAGCTGCTCGATGTCAGCGACGCCAAGGGCATTCAGGCCAGCGCACCGATCGTGCATGACGTGCCTCTGGTGCTGGTCGGCGTTCGCGGTCAGCGCAGTGTGCGCCGTGTGGATCAATTGTCCGGAAAGACCCTGAGCCTGCCCACCGGCAGTGCTGCCGACGAAGCCTTGCATCAGGTCAATCGACAACTGGAGCTGCGCAAGCTGCCTCTGGCAAAAATCGAATGGGTCGACCCCAGTCTGGCCGTCGAGGATGTGCTGGAAATGGTCCAGGCCGGAATCTATCCGATGACGCTGGTCGAGCAGCCGATTGCCGAGCGCTGGGCGAGGATCATGCCCAAACTGCGCATCGAACGCGGCCTGACCTTGCAGACCCACGGTGATATCAGCTGGTTCGTACGTGACAACGCCACCCAGTTGCGGGCCAGTGTCGACGATTTCCTCAAAGACTATAAGCCGTCGGCCCAGCAGGATCAGGTGTTCGCCAACGCGTACAAGAACACCTACAAGGTCAACAACCCGCTAGTGCGCAACAACCTGCAGCGTCTTGAACAACTGCGTCCGATGCTGCAGCGCCATGCCGATGCGCAGGGCATGGACTGGCTTGACCTGGCAGCCCTCGCGTTCAAGGAATCCAAACTCGACCCGTCTGCCAAGGGCAGTGGCGGCGCCACAGGCTTGTTGCAGATCACGCCTTCGGCAGCGAAAAGCGTTGGCGTGCCGAGCATCCAGAGCGCTGACGACAACATCCGAGCCGGTTCGCGCTACATGGCGCTGATCCAGCGCAAGTATTTCTCCAGTAAACGGGTCAACGAACGCGAGCGCATGGCATTCGTGATGGCCGCCTATAACCTGGGACCTGAGCGCGTGCAGGGTATGCGCGAGGAAGCGCGGCGTCGCGGGCTGAATCCGAACCAGTGGTTCTTCCAGACCGAGCGCGTGGCGATGGAGCAGGGCGGTGCCAATGTCGTGGCGTTCGTGAACAGCGTGAACAAGTACTACCTGGCCTTTGATCGCGAGCGCGACTCGCTGGAAAAGAGCGGTCCCAAACCAGCGGTAAAACGCTAAAGATCGATTTATTCGATTTTTATACGCCGTTATTTGCGGTTTTTACATGAGTGAATTTGATTATCATGGCGCCACTCGCTGTTAATCACCCATCACTTACGGAAAGTCTCGCATGAACACATTGATCAAGTCGGTCCTCACCACTCGCGCCGGTTACGGCCTGACTGTCCTGCGCGTCATCGTCGGTATCGCGTTCATCGCGCACGGCAGCCAGAAACTGTTCGGCGCCTTCGGTGGTTATGGCCTCGAAGGCACTGCGCAGTACATGGAAAGCCTGGGCCTGACGCCGGGTTACCTGATGGCGCTGATGTCGGGCAGCGCCGAATTCTTTGGTGGCCTGGGCCTGCTGCTGGGGCTGCTGGCTCGTCCCGCTGCGGTCGTGGTGATCCTGCTGTTGCTGGTGGCGATCTTCACCGTGCACATCCACAACGGCTTCTTCATGGCCAACAACGGCTACGAGTACGCGCTGGCACTGCTTGGCGGTGCCGTGGCAGTACTCATCGAAGGTGCAGGCAAGTTGTCGCTGGACCGTATCATCGCCCGATAACCGGCTACGCTTGCTGTGCAATGCCCGCTCTTGTAGCGGGCCTTGTGCGTTTGCAGGCACCCGCCATGAATGGCAATTGACAATGAATGGGACGTTTCTCTAGGATGCGTGCTCAAGCGCCGATTTAACAACTACTTGCGGGGCGCCTGGCAAGGCTGAAGTCTTGTCGAAATACCGCTAAAACGTTGGTTCGGTGTTGCCTCTCACCGCTGCCCAGCGGATCTTGCGAGGCAGAGAAACCATCATGAACAACCTGCGCCCCCTCATTCGTCTTTCCCCGATCAGCACGGTCTTGTCCCGCAAGAACCCGAAAATCCTTCTCAGCGGTTCCCATCAGCCCACGTTGTTGCGCTATCTCGACGGCTGGCCGCGTCGGCGTGGCGGCTCCTGTGCGTTTCTGATTCAGTTCGCCGAGACCCACCAGTCGCTGAGTCATTTTGCCGACGATCAATTCGACCTCGCCGTGGTGCAATCGCCGCAGGCAGATGATGTCGGGCAAGTGATTCATGACCTGACGCGCATCGCCCGGCAGGGTCTGATTACGCTGGGTTGAATCGCCTGATTCAGCTAATGGGCATAGAAGGCATATTGCTGGCCCCCGACGCGTGAACGGACAGGCAAAATCGCCGCCTTATCAAAGGATTAGGTGGTTTTCGCATGCGTTTGGTCTATTGTGCTCTGGCGTGCCTGACGCTTTCCGGGCTGGCGTTTTCCGTACAGGCCAGAAACGCCACGGAAAACGAGCGTTATCTGTGTCGTTGGGGCTCGGCTATTGCGGGCGGTGCGCAGGCCTCCAAGTTGTCAGGCGTTACTCGCTATGGCGCGCGGCAGAAGCTGCAGGCGCGCAAGTTTGCCAAACAATGGATGCGGCCCATGGCATTGCGTATCACGGAACAGACCTACGACAGCGAGTCGCGGCTCAAGCCTGATGCGGTGACCAAGGTCTATTACGACGGCTGCATCCAGCATGAGGTGGCGCGACGTTGAGTCTTTGTCGCCTGTCGAACTGATTTTTGCCGGGCCGGAGAAACTTCTTGAGTACAAAGATCATCACCCGTGACGGGCATCAAGCCCTGAAGAAAGAACTCGACTACCTGTGGCGAGAGCACCGGCCCGACATTACGCAAAAGGTCGCCTGGGCGGCATCGCTCGGGGATCGCAGCGAAAACGCCGATTACCAGTACAACAAGAAGCTGCTGCGTGAGATCGACCGACGCGTGCGCTATCTGCGCAAGCGCCTCGAAGACATGCGTGTCGTGCAGTATTCGCCGGAGCAGGAAGGGCGGGTGTTCTTCGGTGCCTGGGTCGAGATCGAGAACGAAGCGGGCGATCTCAAGAAATTCCGCATTGTCGGTTATGACGAAATCTATGGGCGCAACGACTACATCTCCATCGACTCGCCCATGGCTCGCGCCTTGCTGAAAAAGGAAGTGGGCGACGAGGTGTTGGTCAATACGCCCGAAGGCGAGAAACTGTGGTTCGTGAACTCGATTGATTACGAGAAGTGAGGCCGGACGCAGAGCGTCCGGCATTGCATTCTCACGCGGAGCGCTGATCGCTATACCCAACTAGCTCCCACTAGGTTTGTGAGTAGCCTCAACCCTCGCGCAGCACGGTCAGCGGGCTGACGTTCAGTGCGCGGCGGGTGCCGAATACACCGGCACCACCGACCAGCAAGGCGCCGATCACCGGGAGCAGTAGTAGCCATGGATGTGGCTGCCATTCCAGCGAAAAGGCGTAGCGGTACAGCACGAAGCTCACCAGCTCACAGCCCAACGCCGCCAGTACGCCACTGGCAGCCCCCAGCAAACCGAATTCGATGCGCCGCGACTTGATCAGCAGCGCTCGCTCTGCGCCCAGTGCGCGCAGCAGTGCGCCTTGCCGGATGCGTTCGTCCAGCGTGGCCTGCAATCCGGAAAACAGCACCGCGATACCTGCGGCCAGCACGAACAGCAGAACGAACTGCACGGCCAGGGTCACCTGATCGAGGATGCTGCGTACCTGCGCGAGCAGGGCCTCTACACCCAGAATGCTGATGGAGGGGTAGGCGCGCGACAGCTCGACGATCTGCTTGTCCTGGCCGGGTGGCAGGTAAAAGCTGGTCAGGTAAGTGGTCGGCAAGTCGGCGAGGGTACCGGGCTGGAAAATCATGAAGAAGTTGGGCTGGAAGGTATCCCAGTTCACGTCCCTGAGGCTGGTGACCACGGCGTCGCGGGTCAGTCCGCCGACGATGAAGCTCAGGCGGTCGCCCAGTTTGATTTTCAGGCTGTCGGCCAGTTTGGCCTCGATCGAGACACCGGGCATTGCATCGCTTTGCCCGGAATCAGGCAACGCTTTCCACCAGTTGCCGGAAGTCAGGGTATTGCCCTCGGGAAGCTCGGCGGCCCAGGTCAGGCTCAGGTCGCGACGCGTGGCATTTTCACCGCGCGAATCCTTGGTCACGAAGTTACTGACCGGTTCACCGTTGATGCTGGTCAGGCGTCCAGGCACCACCGGGTAAAGGGGCGCAGCGTGAGTGGACAGCTTGCTCAGGGTCTGGGCAAAGTTTTCTTTATCGGCCGGCAGTACGTTGAGCACGAAATAGTTCGGTGCATCCTTGGGCAACTGATTTTGCCAGGTGTCGAGCAGCTCACCGCGTAGCAGCGCGATCAAGCCCATCGACAGCAGAATCAGGCCGAAAGCCAGTGATTGTCCGGCTGCGGCCAGCGGGTAACGTAGCAGTTGACCCAGGCCCAGTCGCCAGGGCAGCGAGGCTCCGGACAGCAGGCGGCGCAGGCTGTTGAGCGCCAGCAGCAACAGACTGCCAAGCAGCAGCGCGGCGACGATACCACCACCCAGCAGGGCGAAGGTCAGGACCAGGTCCAGGCTCAGGCGCCACATGATCAGGCCCAGCGCGAGCAGCGCTGCGCCATACACTAACCAGGAGCTGGCGGGGATTGGCAACATGTCGCGGCGCAGTACACGCAGCGGCGGCACGCGACCCAGTGCAGCCAGCGGCGGCAGGGCGAAACCGGCCAGCGCTACCAGCCCGGTGCCCATGCCGGCCAGCGCAGGCAGTACGCCGCCTGGCGGAACGGTCGCCGGAAGCAGATTTTGCAGCAGTGCGAACAGCCCGAGCTGTGCCAGCCAGCCCAGCAAGGCACCACTCAGGCTGGCCAGCAAGCCGATGATCGCCAGTTGCAGGCTGAACAGGGTCATCGCCTCACCGCGCGACAGTCCCAGGCAGCGCAGCAGGGCGCTGGCATCGAAGCGCCTTGCTGCGAATCGGGATGCCGACAGCGCCACGGCAACGCCCGCCAGCAACACGGCGACCAGACTGGCCATATTCAAATAACGTTCGGCCTTGCCCAGTGCGCCGCCAATCTGCTGGCTGCCATCGCGGGCGTCCTTGATTTCCTGATGCGGCTCAAGACCCGGCTCGATGGCTTTGCGATAGGCCGCCAGTGCCTCCGGCGGGCCGCTCCACATCTCCCGATAGGTGACCCGGCTGCCCGGCTGTACCACGCCGGTGGCGGCAAGGTCCTGCAGGTTGATCATCACGCGCGGGGTCAGGCTGTAGAAGTTGCCTGCCCGGTCTGGCTCGTAAGTCAGTACGCGGGTCAGTTTCAAGGTTTTGGAGCCGACATCGAGGTCGTCTCCGACCTTCAGGTCGACCGCAGGAAGCAGGCGTGCCTCGACCCAGGCTTCACCCGGTTGCGGACCGCTGCCAGCCTGTTCCGGCTGGTACAGGTCTGCGGCGCTTTTCAGTTCGCCGCGCAATGGGTAAGCGTCGTCCACCGCCTTGATGCTCGACAGCTGGATACCGGCGTCGGTCGCGATCACGCTGGAAAAGACCACGATCTGCGCATGCTTGAGTTGCAGGCGTTTGCCTTCTTCGACCTGCTCGGCACGCGCCGGGCTCGAGCCTTCGAGGATCAGATCGGCACCCAGGAACTCGGTCGCCCGCAGCAGCATCGCGCCGTTCAGACGGGCGCCGAAATAACCGATGGCGGTGCTCGCCGCCACGGCGACCAGAAGGGCGAAAAACAATACCCGCAATTCTCCGGCGCGGGCATCGCGCATCAGTTGGCGGACAGCGAGGCTCAGCAGGCGGGCAAAAGGCAAACGTGCCATCAAGGCTCCAGCGGGGCGACCAGTCGGCCCCCTTCAAGACGGATCAGGCGACGGCAGCGATGCGCCAGACGCTCATCGTGAGTGACCAGCACCAGCGTTGTGTTGCGCTCCTTGTTCAGTTCGAAGAGCAGGTCGCTGATGCGTTCGCCAGTGTGGCTGTCGAGGTTGCCGGTGGGTTCGTCGGCGAACAGCACGTCGGGGTCGGCTGCGAAGGCGCGGGCAATGGCGACCCGTTGCTGTTCGCCACCCGACAACTGACGCGGCGTATGGGTCAGGCGCTGGCCAAGGCCCACCCGTTCCAGCAGGTCGCGGGCTTTTTCACGGGCGTCTTTGCGGCCTTCGAGCTCCATCGGCAGCATGACGTTTTCCAGCGCGTTCAGACTGTCGAGTAGCTGGAACGACTGAAACACGAACCCGACGTGCTCAGCCCGCACTCTGGCGCGCTGGTCTTCATCCAGTTCGCTGAGGTTGCGCCCCGAAAGGATGACTGAACCGGCGCTCGGCAGGTCCAGCCCGGCCAGCAAGCCGAGCAGGGTGGATTTGCCCGAACCGGAGGCACCGACGATGGCCAGCGTATCGCCCTTGTTTAGTTCCAGGGAGAGTTCGTGCAGGATGGTCAGGTCACCTTCGGTGCTGGGGACTACTTTGCTGAGGCTTTGGGCACTGAGAATACTTTCACTCATGGAGAATCCGATGCGTGCGTTGTTTTTAAGTGCTGGCCTGGGGTTACTGCTGCTGTCACAGGGCGCGTTGGCGGGCACGGTGTTGATCGTTGGGGATAGTATCAGTGCGGCTTTCGGGCTGGATACCCGCGTGGGGTGGGTCAGCCTGCTGGAACAGCGTCTGAGCAAGGAGGGATTCGACGACAAGGTGGTCAATGCGTCGATCAGTGGCGACACCAGTGCAGGCGGCCAGGCGCGTTTGCCTGCGCTGCTTGCAGAGCATAAGCCGGAACTGGTTATTCTGGAGTTGGGTGGCAACGACGGCCTGCGCGGCCAGCAGCCTGCTCAATTGCAACAAAACCTTTCATCGATGATTGACCGCTCGCAGGCGGCGGGTGCCAAAGTGCTGTTGTTGGGCATGCGCATCCCGCCCAACTACGGGCCACGCTACACCAAGGCCTTTGAAGAGGTTTACAGCAACCTGGCCAAGGAGAAAAAGGTCCCCTTCGTGCCATTCTTTCTCGAAGGTGTAGGCGGGGTGCCCGAACTGATGCAAGCCGATGGTCTGCATCCTGCGGCGGCCGCTCAGGGCAAGTTGCTGGAAAATGTCTGGCCGAGCCTGAAACCGCTGCTTTGAGGCTTTCCCGGGCGGGGGCTTTCGGCTAATGTGGCGCCCCCGATCTGGAGCCCCCCATGCCGCGTCCCGCCTGGTCCCTGTATGCCTATCAAATGCTTGAACCCGATGAGCAGCTGGATCTGTTCGCCTGTCAGGAAGTGCGCGTCCATCTGATCGCTCGCCAATTGGAGCTGGGCGGCTCGATCGACCGTACATTGTGTGGCACGTTGTTGCCGGCCCAGCCGCAAATGCGCGCCGTCGAACTGCAGGCCATGCGCGATGAGCGTCTGTGTCCCTTGTGCAAGGCCATCATGGATGCGCAGCGCAGGGGTATGAATCCGATCTGGCCTGAACTCTAGCTGTCATCACTGCCGGAAGGCCAGCCGCAGATATCCCCGATCTGGCAAGGGCCGGTGTACACTTCAGTTCTTGCTTCCATCTCTTTAGTCGTTACCCGAAGGATCTTCCCGGATGTTGTCGCGCATTCCAGCCGTTACCCGCTGTCTGTCGCTTGCTGCTCTGTGCGCGGCGAGCTCTGTCCATGCACTGGAGTTTCCGTTGCCGCCGCCCGGCGAAGACATCGTGGGGCAGGTGCAGGTCATCAAGGCCAAATACGAAGACACCTTCGCCGATCTGGGCACCCAATATGATCTGGGCTACCTGGAAATGATCGCTGCCAACCCTGGCGTCGATCCTTGGTTGCCGGGTGCAGGCAAGGACATCGTGCTGCCGACCCGTTTCATTCTGCCGCCGGGTCCGCGCGAAGGGATTGTCATCAACCTTGCCGAATACCGCATGTATTACTACCCCAAGGGGCAGAATGTCGTGCACACCTATCCGCTGGGTGTCGGTCGTGAAGGCTGGGGGTCGCCGATTGGCGTGACCAAGGTGACGGCCAAGACGCCGAACCCGACCTGGACGCCGCCGGCCTCGATCAAGGCCGAGCATGCGGCTGATGGCGATCCGCTGCCAGACGTGGTGCCGGCCGGTCCGGACAACCCGCTGGGGCCGTTCAAATTCGGCCTGGGGCTTTCCGGCTACCTGATCCACGGCTCGAACAAGAAGTTCGGTATCGGCATGCGCACCAGTCACGGCTGTTTCCGCATGTACAACAATAACGTGCTGGAACTGGCCGACATGGCCCCGGTCGGTACGACCGTGCGCATCATCAGCGAGCCTTACAAGTTCGGCATCAGCGGTGGCAAGGTCTATCTCGAAGCGCACACGCCGGTTGATGACCTGGGCAACCCGTCGGTGGTCGACAAGCACACTGCGGTGATCAATGCGCTGCTCAAGCGTGACGACTTGGCCAACAACCTGCGCATGAACTGGGACGTGGTACGTGATGTGGTTGCGGCCGAAGACGGCATGCCGGTGGAGATCGCAGAACCGGGCAAAGCGCCTGCGAGTGCTGAAGAACCGGTGATTTTTCAGTAAATCGTCGCCAGCAATTGCTCTCGTGCCAATGCGGAGCTTTGGCAAAAATTAGTTATCTTCCTGATACAGCAGAACAGTCATTCAGGCTTGCGCACGCAATCACCGAGCCAGAAAAGAGGCAAAAAAAAGCCGACCCGTTGCCGGGTCGGCTTTCAATAATCCCGGGGGATTATTACTTGCGGCTGGCTTTGTCCAACATGCGCAGAGCGCGCTCGTTGGCTTCGTCAGCAGTTTGCTGAGCTTTTTGAGCAGCAGCCATAGCTTCGTCAGCCTTGCGGTAGGCTTCGTCGGCACGTGCTTGCGAACGAGCTGCTGCGTCTTCGGTAGCTGTCAGACGAGCTTCGGTTTCTTTGGATACGCTGCTGCAACCGGTAGCCAGAACTGCGGCCAGAGCCAGAGCAGAGAATTTCAGAACGTTGTTCATCGTGTTCACCTTCAAGGAATTTTTTTTCAAATTAGTCATCTCTCGAAAATGAGAAAACGACCGGCGTACATAGTACCCATTGTTTGTAGTAAGTAAACGGACCCGCCGCAAGAAGCTGCTAAAATTCCTCGCTTTGAAAGCGTTCCGCGTTACTTCTCAAGCGTTCTGTACAAAAACTATCCACTTTAACTGGACCTTTGCCTTGCTAAGGCGTTCCGAACAGTACGCGTAAGACCATGCCTGATTGACTGTCGGTCGGCACGTGAGCATTTCCAGGTGTTTTTACATCGACCGCGCTTGAGCATAGTCGCTAATGGCGCCTACTATCTCAATGTGATGTCCGTCGAGATCGGCAGTGCTCTACCGGTGTCGAAAACAGACACTGGGTGGCGTAGATGTTCCTTCGCCTGAAAAAGACCGGTAAGGTAGGGGTCAAATTCCAAGACCCGCGAGGAGTAGCGATGAGCGAGGCGTTGTCCATCCACCATGACGAAGTCGGCCACCATTTCGAAATCATTATCGACGGCCACCGTGCCTATTTGACGTATATGGATCTCGGCAAGCAGACCCTGGACTTCTATCGGACCTTCGTACCGGACGCCTTGCGGGGTCGCGGAATTGCCGCCGCGCTGACCAAGGAGGCGCTCGATTATGCCGACAGCATGGGCTATTCCGTCATACCGTCCTGCTCTTATGTCGAGCGCTATATGGAGCTGCATGATCTGCAGTCGCAGGCGGCCAAGCTCTGAAGACCTGTAGCTACCGACAGCAAGCATAAAAAAACGCCGAGCATTTGCTCGGCGTTTTCGTTATTGCAGTGCAGTCGGTCAGGCAATTACTTGCGCTTGCGAGCTGGCAGCACGTCCTTGAGTTTCGCGTGCATGCTGCGCAAGGTCTTTTCAGTGCTTTCCCAATCGATGCAGGCATCGGTGATGGACACGCCGTACTGCAATTCCGACAGGTCCTTGGGAATCGCCTGGCAGCCCCAGTTCAAATGGCTCTCGACCATCAAACCGATGATCGATTCGTTGCCTTCGAGGATCTGGTTGGCGACGTTTTCCATCACCAGCGGTTGCAGGGCCGGGTCCTTGTTGGAGTTGGCATGGCTGCAGTCGACCATGATGTTCGGGCGAATGCCGGACTTGTTCAGCGCCTGCTCGCAGAGCGCAACGCTGACCGAGTCATAGTTGGGCTTGCCGTTGCCGCCGCGCAGTACCACATGACCGTAGGCATTGCCTTTGGTGGTCACGATCGACACGCCGCCTTCCTGGTTGATACCCAGGAAACGATGCGGGCTCGACACCGATTGCAAGGCGTTGATGGCAACCGTCAGGCCGCCGTCGGTGCCGTTCTTGAAACCGACTGCCGAGGACAGGCCCGAAGCCATCTCGCGATGAGTCTGGGATTCTGTGGTGCGCGCGCCGATGGCCGACCAACTGATCAGATCCTGCAGATACTGCGGAGAGATCGGGTCCAGGGCTTCGGTCGCGGTGGGCAGCCCCATCTCGGCCAGATCCAGCAGCAGCTGGCGACCGATGTGCAGGCCATCCTGGATCTTGAACGAGTCATCCAGGTACGGGTCGTTGATCAGGCCTTTCCAGCCTACCGTGGTGCGTGGCTTCTCGAAGTAGACGCGCATCACCAGATACAGCGTGTCAGACACTTCCGCCGCCAGCGCCTTGAGACGCTCGGCGTACTCCTTGGCAGCCTTCAGGTCGTGGATCGAGCACGGGCCGATCACGATGAACAGGCGGTGATCATGGCCATCGAGAATGTTGCGAATCACTTCGCGGCCCTGGCTGACGGTCTGCAGGGCAGCATCGGTCAGGGGGATGTCGCGCTTGAGCTGATCCGGAGTGATCAGAGTCTCGTTGGAGGCAACGTTGAGGTCGTCAATCGGTAAATCAGCCATCGTGTTACTCATCAGGTCGCGGGTACTGGCCGCCAACGGTCCCCCGTGCGGCGGTGCCCAGCAGGTTTGAGCGCAGCGGGGAGCCGAACCTTAGCGCGTTATCGCGTTGTTCGACAATAAGTAAACGAGGTATCGGCCAGGTCTTTGGCCGAGATGCGCTGCCTTATTGCAAGACAATCCGCTGCGACGGATAGTGTACGGCCGCAAATAGCGAGACAGTCAAGGGAGAGGTCATGGGTGTTGATTCCCGTCGTCCGCGCGTCGGCATCATAGGTACGGGTGCCATCGGGGGCTTTTACGGATTGATGCTGGCGCGTGCCGGATACGATGTGCATTTTCTGCTGCGCAGCGAGTTTGACACGGTGGCGCGCGAAGGTTTGCAGGTCAAAAGCGCCGTGCATGGCGAGCTGTCCCTCAAGCCGGTTCAGGCGTATCGCTCGGCGGCTGAAATGCCGTCTTGTGACTGGCTGCTGGTCGGCACCAAGAGCACCGGCAATGCCGCGCTCGGTCCGATCATTCGCCAGGCGGCTGCGCCAAACGCCAGCGTGCTGCTGTTGCAGAACGGTCTGGCTGTCGAAGACCAGCTGCGTAATGTCCTGCCCGACAGCCTGCACATACTCGGCGGGCTGTGCTTCGTCTGCGTCAACCGGGTTGCGCCCGGCGTCGTCGCCCATGAAGCCTTCGGCGCGGTCAGTGTCGGCTATCACAGCGGCCCGGCGGAAGATGAGGCGAGCCGCATGGCGGTTGTCGAAGCCTGCGCGGCCCTGTTCAGAACAGCCGGCATCGACGCACCGGTCATGGCCAATCTGCAACAGGCCCGCTGGCAGAAGCTGGTCTGGAATGTGCCCTACAACGGGCTGTCGGCCTTGTTGCAGACCAGTACCGGCCGATTGATGGCCGACCCTGACAGCCAGGCCTTGATCCGGTCGCTGATGGACGAGGTCGTGCAGGGCGCCGAGGCCTGTGGGCATGCCTTGCCGCCGGGTTTCGCGCAGCATCTGTTTACAGTGACCGAAAGCATGCCGGATTACAGGCCCAGCATGTACCACGACCTGGCCGAAAGACGTCCGCTGGAGCTGGACGCCATTTATGCCCGGCCCCTCGCAGCAGCGCTTGCCGCCGGGTTTGACATGCCTCGCGTGCGGGCGCTTTATCAGGCACTGGCGTTCATCGATCGGGGCAACCACCCGGCAAGCAAGGAGTGATTCATGACAGAAGCTGAAGACCACAAGCTGGTACTGGCGATTTCATCGCGTGCGCTGTTCGATCTGCGCGACAGTCATGAGGTGTACATGGCCGATGGGGTCGAGGCCTACCGCAAGTATCAGATCGAACATGAGGACGAAATCCTCGCGCAGGGCGATGCCTTCCCGCTGGTCGAAAAACTGCTGAGCCTCAATGCCAGTCTGCAAAAGGCGCGCGTCGAAGTGGTGCTGGTGTCGCGCAACAGTGCCGATACCGGGCTGCGGGTCTTCAACTCGATTCAGCATTATGGCCTCGACATCAGCCGCGCCGCCTTTGCCGGCGGACGCAGTCCTTACCCGTATCTCGCAGCGTTTGGCTGCCACCTGTTTCTCTCCACGCATGCCGAGGATGTACGCAGCGCCCTGGATGCCGGGTTCGCGGCCGCGACCATCCTTTCGGGTGGTGCACGGCGTGCAGCCAGCGCCGAGTTGCGGATTGCCTTCGATGGCGACGCCGTATTGTTTTCCGACGAATCAGAGCGGGTTTACCAGAGCGGCGGGCTGGCAGCCTTTCAGGCCAGCGAGCGTGAGTGGGCTCGCGAACCGTTGCGCGGCGGACCTTTCAAGCCGTTTCTCGCCGCACTCAATCAGCTGCAGCGCGAGTTTCCCGACGCGAGCTGCCCGATTCGCACCGCGCTGGTCACGGCTCGCTCGGCACCTGCTCATGAGCGCGTGATTCGTACCTTGCGCGAATGGGATATTCGTCTGGACGAGTCGCTGTTTCTCGGTGGTTTGCAAAAGTCGGCCTTCCTTGAAGCGTTCGCCGCCGATGTGTTTTTCGACGATCAGCCCGGCCACTGCGAGAAGGCGCGTGATGTGGTGGCGACGGGTCACGTTCCGCACGGCATCAGCAACGAAATAGTGCCACTTGCCGACGGGGGCTGAGAAGTCCGCCGTCACAGCCGATGATGCGCTGCTACGCTGAGTCAATCTCCGCCATTCCGGTTGTACGGGAGGTTGTATGGTCCGTTCGATGCTGTATGCCGCAGACCTCGGTCTGTACGCGCCTTATGTAACGCAGCACGCGCTGGCGCTGGCTCGAACGTTCAACGCCGAGCTGTACGTCATCCATGTCGTCGAGCCTCTGGGCCTGTTCGCCGAGTCGGTGCTGCAGAGTTACCTGGGCGAGGACGCGCTGAAAGAGCTTCGCGGCAAAGGTGTGAATGCGTTTCTGAGTGGAATAGAGCAACGAATGCTCGACGGGTTTCGTGAAGAATTGGGCGAAGGGCACTCGGACCTGTCCCTGATTCGTACGGTGCGTGTCGTTCAGGGCGAGCCTGCCAGCGTGATTCTCGAACAGGCGCACAGGCTGAATGTGGATTTGCTGGTGGTCGGCAGTCACAGCCGCAGGATGGAAGAGGGCACCTCGGTAGGCCGCACGGCTGCCAGGGTCCTGCAGTTTTCCGATGTGCCGGTCTACATGGTTCCGATGATGTTGAAAAAGGGGCGGGGGTAGAGGAAAGGTCCAATTGGTGGTTTTAATGAAATCGAGCGTGCGATCACCTTACAAAGGTGATAAAAAGTTCTAGAATTATTCGTCTCACCATTAATCCAGTTATATACCGTCGCCGATACCCATAGGGTTTATCTGCTTTGAGGGATACATATGAAGCTCCAACAACTGCGCTACATTTGGGAAGTGGCGCACCACGACCTCAACGTTTCCGCGACGGCCCAGAGCCTTTACACCTCCCAGCCCGGCATCAGCAAGCAGATCCGTCTGCTTGAAGATGAACTGGGCGTCGAGGTTTTCGCCCGCAGCGGCAAGCACCTGACGCGTGTGACACCGGCAGGCGAGCGCATCATCACGACAGCGGGCGAGATCCTGCGCAAGGTCGAGAGCATCAAGCAGATTGCCCAGGAATTCTCCAACGAGAAGAAGGGCACGCTGTCGATTGCCACCACTCACACTCAGGCGCGCTACGCCTTGCCGCCGGTGATCAGCAACTTCATCAAGCAATACCCTGATGTCGCGCTGCACATGCACCAGGGCTCACCGATGCAGATCGCCGAAATGGCCGCTGACGGGACGGTTGACTTCGCCATCGCCACCGAGGCGCTCGAGCAGTTCAGCGATCTGGTGATGATGCCGTGCTATCGCTGGAACCGTTGCATTGTCGTGCCGCAGGGTCACCCGTTGACCAAGGCGCCGAAGCTGACGCTGGAACTGCTGGCTGAATACCCGATCGTGACTTACGTCTTCGGTTTCACCGGTCGTTCCAAGCTGGACGAAGCGTTCAGCCATCGCGGGCTGGTGCCCAAGGTCGTGTTCACGGCGGCGGATGCCGACGTGATCAAGACCTACGTCAGGCTAAACCTGGGTGTGGGTATCGTGGCAAGAATGGCGATAGACGAGGCAGTGGACAGCGACCTGGTGGTGCTCGATGCCAGTGATCTGTTCGAGTCCAGCGTGACGAAAATCGCTTTCCGTCGCGGCACCTTCCTGCGTGGCTTCATGTGCGATTTCATCGAGAAATTTGCGCCGCACCTGACCCGTGAAGTCATGGCCAAGGCGATTCAGTGCCATAACAAGCAGGAAATGGAAGAGCTGTTTGCCAATGTCGAGCTGCCGGTGCATTAGAAGCAGTTTTGAGCTACAAGCTGCAAGCTGCAAGTAAAAGCGCGCAGGCTGTAGCTTGTAGCTTGTAGCTTGTAGCTTGTAGCTTGTAGCTTGTAGCTTGTAGCTTGTAGCTTGCCGCTCGCGACATTAGTCGCGCACTATCAGATTGCCCGCATGCAGTCCGCATTCCTTCTGCGTGGCTTCTTCCCACCACCAGCGGCCCTCGCGTTCGTGCTGGTTCGGCAATACCGGACGGGTGCAGGGTTCACAGCCGATGCTGATGAAGCCGCGCTCGTGCAGGCTGTTGTAGGGCAGCTCCAGCATGCGGATGTAGCCCCAGATTTCCTCACTGCTCATCTGCGCCAACGGGTTGAATTTGTACAGCGTGCGCTCGGCTGTCGAAAAAGCGCTGTCGATTTCCAACGCGGCAACGGCGCTGCGCGTGCCGGGGCTCTGATCACGGCGCTGGCCGGTTGCCCAGGCGGCGACGCCAGACAGTTTGCGCCGCAGCGGCTCGATCTTGCGGATGCCGCAGCATTCGCCATGGCCGTCCCGGTAAAAGCTGAACAGGCCCTTTTCCTTGACGAAAGGTTCAAGCTTGCTGTGATCGGGCGAAACGATCTCGATCTCGATCTTGTAGTGCTCGCGGACCTGTTCGATGAAGCGGTAGGTTTCCGCATGCAGGCGCCCTGTATCTAGGCTGAAGACCTTGACGTTCTTGTTCAGCTTCCAGGCCATGTCGACCAGAACCACGTCCTCGGCACCGCTGAAAGAGATCCACAGTTCGTCGCCGAAGTGCTCGAACGCCAGTTTCAGAATGTCTTGTGCAGATTTGTTCGCATAGGTCGTCGCCAGTTCAGCGACGTCGAAAGGTTGGCTCATCAGGCGGCTTCCTAAAATGCAAGAGTGGCGCTTAAGCGCTCGTGATGGCGGCAATGGTAACAAAATCCGCTGTTCAGTGGCCGCTGCCAGCGGCTAGAGTGCCACTTCCGCCAAGAGTGAATGGTCTGAGGAGTGTGCTGTGGAAATTGCCTGTCTGGACCTCGAAGGTGTGCTGGTCCCGGAAATCTGGATCGCCTTTGCCGAGAAAACCGGCATCGAATCGCTGCGTGCCACCACGCGGGACATTCCCGATTACGACGTGCTGATGAAGCAGCGCCTGCGCATCCTCGATGAACATGGTCTGAAACTGGCGGATATTCAGGAAGTGATCGGCACCCTCGAGCCACTGGAGGGCGCCGTGGAGTTCGTCAACTGGCTGCGCGAGCGGTTTCAGGTGGTGATTCTCTCGGACACGTTCTACGAATTCTCTCAGCCGCTGATGCGGCAACTGGGTTTTCCGACCCTGCTGTGTCATCGCCTGATCACTGACGAGACCGACCGGGTGGTCAGTTACCAGTTGCGCCAGAAAGACCCCAAGCGTCAGTCGGTGCTGGCCTTCAAGAGCCTGTATTACCGGATCATTGCTGCCGGCGATTCGTATAATGACACGACCATGCTGGGCGAGGCCGACGCCGGTATCCTGTTCCACGCTCCCGACAACGTGATTCGCGAATTCCCGCGGTTTCCAGCGGTGCACACTTTCGATGACCTGAAAAAGGAATTCATCAAGGCCTCGAATCGGGATTTGATGCTTTGAGGGCGAAGCCCCGGTTGCGCGCGACTGGAGACAGTTGACGCAGAGCGGTTCAGAGTGCTTCAAGCGTCTCCAGCAGTACACGGACTTTGGTGAAGGTTTCCTGATATTCCGCCTCGCAGTCCGAGTCGGCGACGATGCCGCCACCGCCCCAGCAGGAAATCTGTCCGTCCTTGACCAACAGGCTGCGGATGGCGATCGAGCTGTCCATTTCGCCACGCACGTCCAGGTACATCAACGAACCGCAATACAGGCTGCGGCGGGTCGGCTCCAGCTCGTCGATGATCTGCATGGCGCGGATCTTCGGTGCGCCGGTGATGGAGCCGCCGGGGAAGCTGCCGCCGATCAGGTCCAGTGCATCGTTGCCAGCGGCCAGCTCTCCGGTCACGCTGCTCACCAGATGGTGCACATTGGGGTAGCTTTCCAGGCTGAACAGCTCGGGGACTTTCACCGAGCCGATGCGGCAGCTGCGGCCCAGGTCGTTACGCAGCAAATCGACGATCATCAGGTTCTCTGCGCGGTCCTTCTCGCTGGCCAGCAGTTCGGCGGCGAAGGCAGCATCCTGCGCCGGGTCGGCGCTGCGTGGCCGCGTGCCTTTGATCGGGCGGGTTTCGACCTGCCGAGCGCTGACCCGCACGAAGCGCTCGGGAGAAAGACTCAGAATTGCATCGGCCCCCGGCAGGCTCAGGTAGCCGGCGAACGGCGTCGGGCAAGCTGCTCGCAGCGCACAATAGGCGGCCCATGGGTCACCGACGCACTGCGCCTGAAAGCGTTGTGCAAAGTTGACCTGGTAGCAGTCACCGGCCCGAATGTAGGCCTGAATGCGTTCGAAAGCATGGCGATAGTTGTCCGCGCTGATGCTGGCCTGAAACGGTTGGCTTAGGCGGAATTCCGTGTGCGGCTCAGGAATATCGACAGAGAACAGCTCAATCAGCCGTTTGCGCTCGCTGGCGGCCAGGGACGGGTGAAAAATCAGCTGGCTGGTCTGCTCCTGATGATCACTGATCAGCGCCCAGGCGTAGAGCCCCAGACGGGCCTCGGGCAATTGCAGGTCGTCAATGGCCTGATCCGGCAATGGCTCCAGGCGTCTACCAAACTCATAACTCAGATAACCGATCAGGCCGCCAGCGAAGGGCAGCTCGCATCCGTCAGGCAGCTGCGTTGCGCCGAGCGCCTTGAGGCTGTCGCGCAAGCGCTGGAGGTAGGCGGCGCCGTCCTCATCATCGGCAACGCTCAGTTCCTGCAGCGGCCATGCACTGAGCAGGTCATGTCGGCCCCGCACGGCTGTCGGCCTGCCGCTGTCGAGCAGCACCGCACCCGGCGCTTCGTGGATTCGCGCAAAGAACGCGATCGGGTCGGCGCTGTAGGGCAGGGGGTGTATCGAACAGATCGGCATCGTCGAATATCGGTCTTGGAAACGCGGCTGGCGATTGTAGCCTTGCCAGTGCGGCAGTCCTAGCGGTATGTCGGTTCAGACGCCGGGCACATGACCGAACAGGTCCTGAACAAAGCTGACCCGCTCCTGCGCTGATTCCTGGCGTCCTTCGAGAGCCAGTTGCTCCAGACGCGCCTCGACGGCCTGAGTGCGATGGGTCAGGCCGCTGTCGTTGGCGATCTGGATGTTCAGGCCGGGACGGGCGTTGAGCTCCAGAATCAGCGGGCCTTTGTCCTGGTCCAGCACCATGTCAACGCCGATGTAGCCCAGACCGCACAACTCGTAGCACTCGGCGGCAAGCTTCATGAAGCCGTCCCAGTTGGGCAGTTGCACGCCATCCACCGAGTGGGTGGTGTCCGGGTGCTTGCTGATGATGTTGTTCAGCCAGGTGCCTTGCAGGGTGACGCCGGTGGCCAGGTCCACACCCACGCCAATGGCGCCCTGGTGAAGGTTGGCCTTGCCGCCTGATTGGCGGGTAGGCAGGCGCAGCATGGCCATCACCGGATACCCCATCAGCACGATGATGCGGATGTCCGGTACGCCTTCATAGCTGATGCTTTTGAAGATCGGGTCCGGCACGACCCTGTATTCGATCAGTGCGCGGTCGCGGTGGCCGCCCAATGAATAAAGGCCGGTAAGGATGCTGGATACCTGATGTTCGATTTCCGAGTGGCTGATGATGCGTCCCGAGACGGTACGAAAGCGCTCCTCGAAACGGTCGGCGATCACCAGAATGCCATCGCCGCCTGCGCCCTGTGCGGGTTTGATCACGAAGTCGCTGTGCCCACCGATGATCTCGTCGAGCCTGTCGATTTCCTTTTCCGTGGAAATCACGCCGTACATCTCCGGCACATGAATGCCTGCGGCGATGGCGCGCTCCTTGGTGATGATCTTGTCATCGACGATCGGATAGAGGCTGCGCTTGTTGTACTTGAGCACGTAGTCGGCGTTACGTCGATTGATGCCCATGATGCCGCGGGCTTCGAGCGCCTTCCAGGTTTTCCACCAGCCGATCACTTGGCCTTTTCCTCTTTCAGGAATGCCTTGAAGCGCACCAGTTCGGTCAGCCGGTAGCCACGGTATCTGCCCATCGCCAGCATGAAGCCGACCAGCACCAGCAGCACAGCCGGGAAGGTGAAGACGAAATAGGTCAGTTCCGGCACGCTCATGATCAGGTGCGCCAGCGACGCGGCGAACAGCGTACCGATGGCGACCTTCATGGCATGGCTGCCGCCACGCTCTTCCCAGGTGATCGACAGGCGTTCGATAGTCATGGTCAGAATCACCATCGGGAACAGCGCAACCGACAGGCCGCGTTCCA
Source organism: Pseudomonas sp. PvP028 (assembly GCF_017832255.1). Lineage (NCBI taxonomy): Bacteria > Pseudomonadati > Pseudomonadota > Gammaproteobacteria > Pseudomonadales > Pseudomonadaceae > Pseudomonas > Pseudomonas sp. PvP028. The sequence continues at coordinate 4,958,779 of NZ_JAFIBL010000001.1, read as the reverse complement.
GCCCGAGCTTGTGGCTGAACAGGCTGATGGCGGCGATCAGCACCACGACGAAGGTCAGTACCACCGACAGGCGCGGCAGCATTTGCAGTTTCAGGTGCTCCAGATACGAGCGCAGTGACAGGCCCAGCGCGGTGATCACGGTAAACAGTGCGATGCCGAAGCCCAGTTGCGTTTCCCGGAACGCCAGTGCAATCAGCACGGGGGTGAAGGTACCCAGTGTCTGCAGGCCGATCAGGTTGCGCAGGATCAGGATGACCAGTACGCCAATCGGGATCATGACCATGATCATGAAAGTCTGCTGGGTCTGCAGCGGCAAGCCGTACAGCGAATAGGCCAGGAAGTCCGAGTCGGTGCTGGCGTCGGTCAGTTTGGCGAGACGCATCGCGTTCATCTCACTGTTGTTGAGGCTGAACGTGACTTGCACCTTCTTGCCGCCTTCGACGCTGACCAGGCCTTCCTCGCCGGTCCACCAGAGCAGCCGATCGTCCGGCAGGCCGGCTTCGCCGGTGTCGGGATTGAAGTACAGCCATTCCTTGCCGTTGAAGCTGCGCAGCCAGAGTTCCGGTGTCTGCTGCTCGGCATCCAGGCGAATGGTGTGGGCTTTTTCCAGCGGTACGTGGGCGATCGACAGCAGCAGCTCGGTGACTCGGGCCTTGTTGGACGCCGAGTTATCACCGGCCAGCAGCAGTTTGACGTTATCGTCATTCAGGTTGTTGACGCGTTTGATGGCCTCAGTGATGAAGGTCTCAACGTCCGCCGAATGCTGGCGAATGGGCGCCAGCAGCGCTTCGGCAGCGATCTTTTCCGGGCCTTCGACGGTCATGCTGTCGCGAAAGATAGGCCCTTTGACCTTGGGTTTTTCACCGCTGTAACGCTTGGTCAGCACCAGTCGGTAGTAGAGGGTCTGGTTGCCGGTAGCGCGACGGGCCGACCAGGTGACCTTGCGGTTGCCGTCAGCGCGGTTGACGCTGACGCCGTAATTGTTCGAGATGAAGCTTTCATTGAGGCTGATGTAGTCGTGGGCCAGCGGCGGCACGAACATTTGCACCTTCACCGAATCCTTGGGATTGGCGACGAACTCGACTTTGGCGTCGATATTCCACAGGTCATCGGTTTCGTCTTCGCTGACGGGTATGCCCAGCGCCAGAATCTGATAGGCCGTGATCGCGATGCCGAGGGTCACCAGGGCAGTGATCAGGATCTTCAGATGGAGTGTAAGAGAGCGCATGGATTTACTCTGCGTTTTGAGCGACGGAAGCGCAGCCGGGCTTCCCTGCCGCATATTTAAGACTTGGATCGACCAGCGCATCAAAGCGTTTCAAGGCTTCGGAGCCGATCAAAAGCGGGTATTGGAAAGCACTTCGGTCAGTCAAGTTCACTTCTATGGTGCGTAAAGATTCACCCATACAGATATCGAGGCTGATTACCGGACGTGACGAATACCGATTGTCGTCATCCGGGTCGAGATCGTCGGCACGCCGCTTGATCTTGCTGACCCGCGCCAGGGGGCGCTCGATGGGGTGTACATGCTTGCTGTCGCTGGCCAGATAGAAGCGCACCCAGCTTTCGCCATCGCGCTTGAAATGTTTGATGTCGCGGGCGCTCAGCGAGGCGGTCTTGGCGCCGGTGTCGAGCTTGGCGGCGATCTCAATATCGATTTCGCTCAGCCTGGCGTATTCATTGAGGCCATAGACTGTCTTGTTGGCGGCCAGGGTCAGACCGGGCAAAAACAGAAGGCCGAGCAGTGTGGGGAGGGTAGTCAGTCTCATAAATCCTGGCGCGATGAGCGAACAACTTCAGGGTCAGGGCGCAAATGGAATTGACCTGATGATGGTAGGGCAGGCGGTTCGCAGACGCTGGCTCCGCTGCGGAGCGCGCTGTACGGACGCGACGCATTCTAGCATGAAGCCCTGCAGCTGCCAGTGATCAACCTGTGTCGCCGTTCAGGTTGCTGTGTCGAGCAGAACTTGCACGCCTTGGCTGATTGTCGACAATGTAGGGTTTGGCTTTGACGTATTGGACAAATATGGCTAGATTTGAGCGCGTATAGCCATGAGGTGTCGACAATGCTGAAGGTGGTCGAAAAAACAATGACGGTTGCCGACGACTCGGAAACCCTTTCCGAGAACGTTTTCCGACGCATTCAATCGGCCATCGTGAAAGGCGAGATTGCCCCCGGCAGCAAGATTTCCGAGCCGGAACTGGCTCGCACCTATGGCATCAGTCGCGGGCCGCTGCGCGAAGCGATTCACCGGCTCGAAGGGCAGCGCCTGGTGGTTCGTGTGCCGCATGTGGGTGCCCGGGTGGTGTCGCTCAGTCATGCCGAACTGATCGAGCTCTATGAAATTCGCGAGTCACTGGAGGGTATGGCCTGTCGTCTGGCCGCCGAACGCATGACCCAGGCCGAAATCGACGAGTTGCGCGGCGTTCTGGATACCCACGAACGCGACGCCGCGTTTCAGGCTGGGATCGGCTATTACCAGCAAGAGGGTGATTTCGACTTTCACTACCGCATCATTCAGGGCAGCGGCAATCGCACCCTCAGCCAGATGCTCTGCGGCGAGCTCTACCAATTGGTGCGCATGTACCGCATTCAGTATTCCACCACGCCCAACCGGCCTCGCCAGGCCTTTGCCGAACATCACCGCATTCTCGACGCCATCGCCGACCGCGACGGTGAGCTGGCCGAATTGTTGATGCGTCGCCATATCGGCGCGTCCAGACGCAACATCGAGCGCCACTATCAGGCCGCTTCCCAGACGACTTCCGACCGAGGTAAACAATGAGTCATAACAACAGCACTCCCGGCCAGCGTTTCCGCGATGCAGTCGCCAGCGAACAGCCGCTGCAAGTGGTCGGCGCGATCAATGCCAACCACGCACTGCTCGCCAGGCGTGCCGGGTTCAAGGCCATTTATCTGTCGGGTGGCGGAGTCGCTGCAGGATCACTGGGCATTCCGGACCTGGGGATCACCGGTCTTGAAGACGTGCTGATCGATGTGCGGCGCATCACCGACGTTTGCGATCTGCCGTTGCTGGTGGACGTCGACACCGGTTTCGGTTCTTCGGCTTTCAACGTGGCGCGGACCGTGCGCTCGATGATCAAGGCCGGGGCGGCGGCGATTCACATCGAGGATCAGGTCGGTGCCAAGCGTTGCGGGCACCGTCCCAACAAGGAAATCGTTTCTCAGCAGGAAATGGTCGACCGGATCAAGGCTGCCGTGGATGCCCGGACTGACGACAGCTTCGTGATCATGGCGCGTACCGATGCGCTGGCCGTTGAAGGGCTGGAGTCGGCGCTGGAGCGTGCCGCTGCCTGCATTGAAGCCGGCGCGGACATGGTGTTTCCCGAGGCCATCACCGAACTGGCGATGTACAAGCAATTCGCCAACCGCGCAGGCGTGCCGATCCTCGCCAACATCACCGAGTTCGGCGCCACGCCGTTGTTTACGGTCGATGAGCTGCGCGAGGCGGACGTGTCGCTGGTGCTGTATCCGCTTTCCGCATTCCGTGCGATGAACAAGGCTGCGGAAAATGTCTACGGCGCAATCCGCCGTGACGGCAGCCAGAAAAACGTGATCGACAGCATGCAGACGCGCATGGAGCTGTATGACGCGATCGATTACCACACATTCGAGCAGAAGCTGGATGCGCTGTTTGCGCAGAAGAAGGGGTGATGCCTGTGAAATACCGGGCTTCTGGCCGCAGGCCGTAGGAGCGAACTTGTTCGCGAAAGGGCTGGTATATTCTTCGAAGATGTACCGTCTGAACCACAGTCTTCGCGCCCCATCACACAAAAACAAAATTGGAGAACACCATGGCTGAAGCAAAAGTATTGAGCGGCGCCGGGCTGCGCGGTCAGGTTGCCGGGCAGACGGCGTTGTCCACCGTAGGCATGGCCGGTGCCGGGCTGACCTATCGCGGCTATGACGTGCGCGATCTGGCTGCCGAGGCGCGTTTTGAAGAAGTTGCCTACCTGCTGCTGTACGGCGAACTGCCCAATCAGGCCGAATTGTCTGCCTATATGGACAAGCTCAAGCGCCTGCGCGATCTGCCGCAGGCCCTGAAAGAAGTGCTGGAGCGCATACCCGCCGACACGCATCCGATGGACGTGATGCGCACCGGTGCTTCCATGCTCGGCACCCTGGAGCCGGAGCGCAGTTTCGATCAGCAGCGCGACTCGACCGACCGTCTGCTCGCAGCGTTCCCGGCGATCATGTGTTACTGGTATCGCTTCAGTCACGACGGCAAACGTATCGACTGCACCTCGGACGAAGACTCCATCGGCGGGCATTTTCTGCACCTGCTGCTGGACAGGGCGCCCAGCGAACTGCACCGCAAGGTCATGGACGTCTCGCTGATTCTGTACGCCGAGCACGAATTCAATGCCTCGACCTTCACCGCTCGCGTCTGCGCGTCGACCCTGTCGGACCTGTATTCCTGCGTCACGGCAGCCATCGGCACCTTGCGCGGCCCGCTGCACGGTGGTGCCAACGAGGCTGCAATGGAAATGATTCAGCGCTTCGCCTCGGCTGAAGAGGCAACCAAAGGCACGCTGGGCATGCTGGAGCGCAAGGAAAAGATCATGGGCTTTGGCCATGCGATCTACAAGGAGTCTGACCCGCGCAACGGGGTGATCAAGGGCTGGTCGAAGAAGCTCGCCGAGGAAGTGGGCGATACGGTGCTGTTCCCGGTCTCCGAGGCCATCGACAAGGTCATGTGGGAGCAGAAGAAACTGTTCCCCAACGCCGACTTCTACCATGCCTCGGCGTATCACTTCATGGGCATCCCGACCAAGCTGTTTACGCCGATCTTCGTCTGCTCACGCCTGACCGGCTGGGCCGCGCACGTTTTCGAGCAGCGCGCCAACAACCGCATCATTCGCCCGAGCGCCGAGTACATCGGCGTCGAACAGCGCGCGTTCGTACCTCTGGAACAGCGCTAAAAGGGGGCAGGGGAGCCGCCGATGAGCTCCCCACCCGTATTCCGAACACTCCGTGATCGAGTCCCGCAATGAACAGTGAATTTCGCAAACCGCTCCCTGGCACCCGACTGGATTATTTCGACGCTCGGGCAGCCGTCGAGGCGCTCAAGCCCGGAGCTTATGCCACGCTGCCCTACACCTCGCGGGTGCTGGCCGAGAACCTGGTGCGCCGTTGTGATCCGGCGACCTTGAATGCCTCGTTGACCCAGCTCATCGAGCGCAAGCGTGATCTGGATTTTCCCTGGTTCCCGGCACGCGTGGTCTGCCACGATATTCTGGGTCAGACCGCGCTGGTCGACCTTGCCGGGCTTCGTGACGCGATCGCTTCGCAGGGCGGCGATCCTGCGCTGGTCAACCCGGTGGTTCCGGTGCAACTGATCGTCGACCACTCGCTGGCAGTGGAGTCCGACGGTAATGACCCGCAGGCGTTCGCCAAGAACCGCGCCATCGAAGACCGTCGCAACGAAGACCGTTTTCACTTCATCGACTGGACCAAGCAGGCGTTCAAGAACGTCGAAGTGATTCCGCCGGGCAACGGCATCATGCACCAGATCAATCTGGAGAAAATGTCACCGGTGGTGCAGGTGCTCGACGGCGTAGCCTTTCCCGACACGTTGGTGGGGACGGACAGCCACACGCCGCATGTCGATGCTCTGGGCGTGATTGCCATCGGCGTCGGTGGGCTCGAGGCTGAGAACGTCATGCTCGGGCGCGCCTCGTGGATGCGCTTGCCGGATATCATCGGCGTCGAACTGACCGGACGCCATCAGCCAGGCATCACCGCCACCGACCTGGTGCTCGCGCTGACCGAATACCTGCGTCAGCAGAAAGTGGTCGGTGCCTACCTGGAGTTTTACGGCGCAGGCGCGTCGAGTCTGACCCTGGGCGACCGTGCGACGATCTCCAACATGGCGCCTGAATATGGCGCGACGGCGGCGATGTTTTCGATTGATTCGCAAACCATCGACTACCTGCGTTTGACAGGTCGCGAGGACGAGCAGGTCAAGCTGGTCGAGCTGTATGCCCGGCACACCGGTCTTTGGTCGGACAGCCTGAGCGAGGTGCACTACGAGCGGGTGCTGAGTTTCGATCTGTCCAGTGTGGTGCGCAACATGGCCGGGCCCTCCAACCCCCATGCGCGGGTCGCCACCGCCGATCTGGCGGCCAGAGGGATTGCCGGGCAATGGGACGAGGTGCCGGGGCAGATGCCCGACGGCGCGGTGATCATCGCTGCGATCACCAGTTGCACCAACACCAGCAACCCGCGCAACGTCATTGCCGCCGGTCTGCTGGCACGCAACGCCAACCGCCTGGGGCTGCTGCGCAAACCCTGGGTCAAGTCATCGCTGGCCCCCGGTTCGAAAACCGTGGCGCTGTACCTGGATGCAGCAGGGCTGACCTCGGAGCTGGAACAACTGGGTTTTGGCGTCGTAGCCTTTGCCTGCACCACCTGCAACGGCATGTCCGGCGCGCTCGATCCGCTGATCCAGCAGGAAATCATCGACCGCGACCTCTACGCCACGGCGGTCTTGTCCGGTAACCGTAATTTCGACGGGCGTATTCACCCCTATGCCAAGCAGGCCTTTCTGGCCTCGCCGCCCTTGGTGGTGGCGTATGCCATTGCCGGAACCATCCGTTTCGATATTGAAAACGATGTGCTGGGCGTCGCCGAGGGCCGGGAAATCCGTCTCAAGGATATCTGGCCGAGCGATGAAGAGATTGATGCCGTCGTGCAGGCGTCGGTCAAGCCGGAGCAGTTCCGCCAGGTCTATATCCCGATGTTTGCCATCGAAGAGCACACCGGGCCGAAGGTCGAGCCGCTCTACGACTGGCGTCCGATGAGCACCTACATCCGTCGCCCGCCCTACTGGGAAGGCGCGCTGGCCGGAGAGCGCACGCTCAAGGGCATGCGGGCGCTGGCCGTACTGCCGGACAACATCACCACCGATCACCTGTCGCCGTCCAACGCGATCATGCTCGACAGTGCGGCGGGCGAGTACCTGGCGAAAATGGGCCTGCCGGAGGAAGACTTCAACTCCTACGCGACCCATCGGGGCGACCACCTGACCGCCCAGCGCGCGACCTTTGCCAACCCGCAACTGGTCAACGAGATGGCAGTGGTCGACGGCAAGGTCAAAAAAGGCTCGCTGACCCGTATCGAACCCGAAGGCGTGGTCACGCGGATGTGGGAAGCCATCGAAACCTACATGGCGCGCAAACAACCGTTGATCATCATTGCCGGTGCCGACTATGGGCAGGGCTCGTCCCGTGACTGGGCGGCCAAAGGCGTCAGGCTGGCGGGCGTCGAAGTGATTGCTGCAGAAGGGTTCGAGCGTATTCACCGCACCAACCTGGTCGGCATGGGCGTGCTGCCGCTGGAGTTCAAGCCGGGCACCAGCCGTCTGACCCTGGGCATCGACGGCAGCGAAACCTTCGATGTGATCGGCCAGCGCACACCGCGCGCGACGTTGACGCTGGTGATTCAACGCCGTAACGGCGAGCGCGTCGAGGTGCCGGTGACCTGTCGTCTGGACACCGCTGAAGAGCTCTCTATTTATGAGGCGGGCGGCGTATTGCAGCGTTTTGCTCAAGACTTTCTGGAGGCTACTGCATCGTAGCTACGCTGGAGCGTGAGGAACGATAAGCGTGCGCAAGAGCACTATCGTGCCCATGCTCCGCGTTGGCATGCACTTCTGGACGCTCTGCGTCCAATTTTGAGCGCGCAGCGCGCTCTTTGAACAGGACAACGAATTCATGGCTCATTCACCCCAGATCCGCATCCCCGCCACCTACATGCGCGGTGGCACCAGCAAGGGTGTGTTTTTCAGGCTGACTGATCTGCCCGAAGCTGCACAGGTTCCGGGCGCGGCGCGGGATGCGCTGCTGTTGCGGGTCATCGGCAGCCCTGACCCCTATGAAAAGCAGATCGACGGCATGGGCGGGGCAACGTCGAGTACCAGCAAGAGCGTGATTGTTTCGCGCAGCAGCAGGCCCGATCACGATGTCGATTACCTGTTTGGCCAAGTATCCATCGACAAGCCGTTTGTCGACTGGAGCGGCAATTGCGGCAACCTGTCAGCGGCCGTGGGACCGTTCGCGATTACCAGTGGCCTGGTCGACCCGGGCCGTGTTCCGCAGGACGGCGTCGCGGTGGTGCGTATCTGGCAGGCCAACATCGGCAAGACCATCATCGCCCATGTGCCGATCAGCAACGGCGTGGTGCAGGAAACCGGTGATTTCGAGCTGGATGGCGTGACCTTCCCGGCAGCTGAAGTGCCACTGGAGTTTCTCGACCCGGCGGCGGACGAAGAGGGCGCGGGCGGCTCGATGTTTCCGACGGGCAATCTGGTGGACGAGCTGGAGGTGCCCGGCATCGGCATTCTGAAGGCGACCATGATCAATGCCGGCATCCCGACGATTTTCGTTAACGCCGCCGATATCGGTTACTCCGGCACTGAGCTGCAGGGCGATATCAACAGTGATCCGCAGGCGCTGGCCCGTCTGGAGGCCATTCGTGCCTACGGTGCGCTGCGCATGGGCCTGATCGGCAACATCGATGAAGCTGCCGCACGCCAGCACACGCCCAAGGTGGCCTTTGTCGCTGCGCCCGCCGATTACGTGGCGTCGAGTGGCAAGCCTGTGGCTGCGCAGGATATCGAGCTGCTGGTACGCGCCGTGTCGATGGGCAAGCTGCACCACGCGATGATGGGCACGGCTGCGGTGGCCATCGGCACAGCGGCGGCCATTCCGGGCACGCTGGTGAATCTGACCGCTGGCGGTCAGGCACGCAGTGCGGTCAACTTTGGCCATCCCTCCGGCACATTGCGGGTCGGCGCCAAGGCCGTTCAGGAGGGCGGTGACTGGAAAGTCACCAAGGCCCTGATGAGCCGCAGCGCCCGCGTGCTGATGGAAGGCTGGGTGCGGGTGTCGCAGCCAGGCGAGTGAAGTCGTCAGCTTGACGGGGTGACCGCAGCGCCTACTTGAAGCGTCGCTCCACGCCTTTTTCGACCAGCACCTTGGCGGAGATTTCTTCCACCGAAAAATGCGTGGAATTGATGTGTGCGATGTTCTCGCGGCGGAACAGACTTTCCACCTCGCGCACCTCGAATTCGCACTGCGCGTAGCTGGAGTAGCGGCTGTTGGGCTTGCGCTCGTGGCGGATCGCGGTGAGACGGTCCGGGTCGATGGTCAGGCCGAAGAGCTTTTCGCGATGCTGCTTGAGCGCTGCAGGCAGTTGCAGCCTTTCCATGTCATCTTCGGTCAGCGGATAGTTGGCGGCCCGGATACCGAACTGCATGGCCATGTACAGACAGGTCGGGGTCTTGCCGCAGCGCGAGACGCCGACGAGGATGATATCGGCCTTGTCGTAATAATGTGTCCGTGCGCCGTCATCGTTGTCCAGCGCAAAGTTGACCGCCTCGATGCGCTCCATGTAATTGGAGTTATGCCCGATGGAATGCGATTTACCCACGGAGTAGGACGAGTGTGAACTAAGCTCCTGCTCCAGCGGGGCGAGGAAGGTCGAAAAGATATCGATCATGAAGCCATTGGACGTCGCCAGAATCTCGCGAATGTCCTGATTGACGATGGTGTCGAAGATGATCGGCCGCACATCGTCCTTGTCGGCGGCATTATTGATTTGTTGTACCATCGCCCGCGCTTTCTCGACGCTGTCGATATAGGGCCTGGTGAACTTGTTGAACGTAATGTTTTCAAATTGTGCCAACAGGCTCTGGCCCAGGGTTTCGGCGGTGATGCCCGTGCCGTCCGAGATGAAGAAAGCGGATCGTTTCATTTTTGTCCCAGGCCTTAAGCAGTTGACGAATTCTGGCTATCATAGGCGTGCTGGCCTGCCATGAGAGCCCGCAGGTGCAGCTTTTTTGCACGCATGGTTTTGCACACTCGGTTTTGAACGCCCGATCTGTACGTCCGGGCAGACACGCCTGAAGCCACATCGCATGTGGCGCAGGTGAATGAGCTTTTCCCAACAACAAACACAGTTAGTGGAGAGATCACCTTGGTAGAGTACGTAGTTTCCCTCGATAAGCTCGGCGTCCATGATGTAGAGCACGTGGGGGGCAAAAACTCGTCCCTCGGCGAGATGATCAGCAACCTCGCAGGTGCTGGTGTTTCGGTGCCCGGCGGCTTCGCGACTACCGCCCAGGCCTACCGTGACTTTCTCGAGCTCAGCGGCCTGAACGAGCAGATCCATGCGGCGCTGGACGCCCTTGACGTCGATGATGTCAACGCGTTGGCCCGCACCGGTGCGCAGATTCGTCAGTGGATCATGGAGGCCGAGTTCCCCGAGCAGCTCAACGCCCAGATCCGTACTGCGTTTGCCGAGCTCTCTGCGGGTAATCCGAACCTGGCCGTGGCCGTGCGTTCCTCCGCAACGGCCGAAGACTTGCCGGATGCCTCGTTCGCCGGCCAGCAGGAGACCTTCCTGAACATCCGCGGCGTCGAGAACGTGATCCGTGCCGCCAAGGAAGTCTTCGCTTCATTGTTCAACGACCGTGCGATTTCCTACCGTGTACACCAGGGCTTCGACCACAAGCTGGTCGCGCTGTCTGCAGGCGTGCAGCGTATGGTGCGCTCCGAAACCGGCACGGCTGGTGTCATGTTCACCCTCGACACCGAGTCCGGCTTCCGCGACGTGGTGTTCATCACCGGCGCTTACGGCCTGGGCGAGACGGTTGTACAGGGCGCCGTCAACCCGGACGAATTCTACGTGCACAAGGACACGCTGGCGGCTGGCCGCCCGGCGATCCTGCGTCGCAATCTGGGCAGCAAGGCGATCAAGATGATTTACGGCGAAGAAGCCAAGGCCGGTCGTTCGGTCAAGGTGATCGACGTCGAGCCTGCCGATCGCGCGCGTTTCTGCCTGAGCGATGCCGAAGTGTCCGAGCTGGCCAAGCAGGCGATGATTATCGAGAAGCACTACAAGTGCCCGATGGACATCGAGTGGGCCAAGGACGGTGACGACGGCAAGCTGTACATCGTCCAGGCGCGCCCGGAAACGGTGAAGAGCCGTGCTTCGGCCAACGTCATGGAACGCTATCTGCTCAAGGAGACCGGCAAGGTACTGGTCGAAGGCCGTGCCATCGGTCAGCGCATCGGCGCGGGCAAGGTACGCATCATCAAGGACGTGTCCGAGATGGACAAGGTCCAGCCCGGTGACGTGCTGGTGTCGGACATGACCGACCCGGACTGGGAGCCGGTCATGAAGCGCGCCAGCGCAATCGTCACCAACCGTGGCGGTCGTACCTGCCACGCGGCGATCATCGCCCGTGAGCTGGGCATCCCGGCAGTGGTCGGCTGCGGCAACGCCACGCACACCCTTCAGGATGGCCAGGGTGTCACGGTTTCCTGCGCCGAGGGCGACACCGGTTATATCTTCGAAGGCGAACTGGGCTTCGACATCAAGACCAACTCGGTCGACGCGATGCCTGATCTGCCGTTCAAGATCATGATGAACGTCGGCAACCCTGACCGTGCCTTCGATTTCGCCCAGTTGCCCAATGCCGGTGTCGGTCTGGCGCGTCTGGAGTTCATCATCAACCGTATGATCGGCGTGCACCCCAAGGCGCTGCTCAACTACTCGGTGCTGCCACCGGAAATCAAGGAAAGCGTCGACAAGCGTATCGCCGGCTACGACGATCCGGTCGGTTTCTATGTCGAAAAGCTGGTCGAGGGCATCAGTACCCTGGCTGCCGCGTTCACGCCGAAGAAGGTCATCGTGCGCCTCTCGGACTTCAAGTCCAACGAGTACGCGAATCTGATCGGCGGCAAGCTCTACGAGCCTGAAGAAGAAAACCCGATGCTGGGCTTCCGCGGTGCGTCGCGTTATATCAGCGAGAACTTCCGTGACTGCTTTGAGCTGGAGTGCCGTGCGCTCAAGCGTGTGCGCGAAGAGATGGGCCTGACCAACGTCGAGATCATGGTGCCGTTTGTCCGCACCTTGGGCGAGGCGAGCCAGGTGATCGATCTGCTGGCCGCCAATGGCCTGAAGCGTGGCGAAAACGGCCTGCGCATCATCATGATGTGCGAACTGCCGTCCAACGCGATTCTGGCGGAAGAGTTCCTGGAGTACTTCGACGGCTTCTCCATCGGCTCCAACGACCTGACCCAGCTGACCCTCGGTCTTGATCGTGACTCCGGGGTGATCGCTCACCTGTTTGATGAGCGTAACCCGGCGGTCAAGAAGCTGCTGTCCAATGCCATTCAGGCGTGCAACAAGGCCGGCAAGTACATCGGCATCTGCGGGCAGGGGCCTTCCGATCACCCGGATCTGGCGCGCTGGCTGATGGATCAGGGCATCGAGAGTGTGTCGCTTAACCCCGATTCGGTACTGGAGACCTGGTTCTTCCTTGCCGAGGCACAGGCGCCTGTCTGACCCGCGGCGACGTACCTGAGGCACGGCCCTTAAACGACCGGGCTCCCGTGTGACGCGAACGCGGCCTGAGCCGTCATGTGGTTCAGGTGTTTGAATGAGGCGGTTTCTTCGGAAGCCGCCTTTTTTATGGCGCACCGCGAGACCCCGGAACGCGTGGTTTCATCCCGTCTGTCAAACCAGATAAAGAGTGATATGCAGAGCAGCAGCCAGCTTTTCCCCGTGGCCTTGATCAGCGCCGAGCGTCGTGGCGACCTGGTCGAGGACGTCTACCGTCTCAAACCTGCCAACAGCCCCGACGCCAGTGTCGAACTTGCGGTAACCCGGCTGGGGCGCGTCGATCAGCCGGATGTGCGTGGCACTCCGGTCATACTGCTGCATGGCAGTTTTTCCAACCGGCGGTTCTGGTATTCGCCCAAGGGCATCGGTCTGGGCGCGTATCTGGCGCGGGCCGGCTATGACGTGTGGATTCCTGAAATGCGCGGCCATGGCTTGTCGGCTCGCAACCTGAGTTATCGCAGCAATTGCGTGGCGGACTACGCGCGCTTCGATTTGCCAGCCATTGCCGCGTTCGTCGTCGAGCAAAGTGGCCAGATACCGCACTGGATCGGCCACTCGCTGGGCGGCACAAGCCTGGCGGCAGCCTTGGGCGGTCAGTATCTGGGGGCTGATACTGCAGCGTCCGTGGCGCTGTTCGGCAGCCAGGTCAGCCGCACCTACTGGCCGCTGAAAGTCCCGCCACTGCAATGGTCTGCGAAGTTGCTGCTGAGGTCCTTCGAGCATATCTCCGGACCGCGTTTCAAGCGCGGGCCGGAAGACGAGCCGATCGGCCTGGTTCTGGAAAGCATGCGCTGGCACGGGTTGTTCGGGCGTTTCGGTGAGCGTGACAACAACTGGTGGGCAGGGTTGAGCGCGGTTCAGGTGCCGCTTCTGGCTGTCGCTGCGGCCGGCGACCATCAGGACCCGGTGTGGGCTTGCCGTGAACTGTTCGAGCAGATCGGCAGCGAACACAGGCAATTCCTCTGCCTGAGCCGCGAACACGGCTTCAGCGAGGATTTCGATCATGTGCAGATGCTGGTCAGCAAGGCCGCGCAGCAGCAGGTCTGGCCGCGCGTGATCGAGTGGCTTGGCGAGCGCTCCGTTCCTGAACAAGTTGCAGAGTTTCAGGTCGCGGTGGGCAGTTAGCCGGTAAAGTCGCTATGGTTAGGCTCATCCGGTCGTGTCTGTTTCACTAAACCGTCTGTATCAATCGCGTCCCAATAGCCGATGAAAGGAGTTGTCCCATGCACTACCTCACCCCCGATCTGTGTGACGCCTATCCGGACCTGATTCAGGTCGTGGAGCCGATGTTCAGCAATTTTGGCGGCCGCGATTCGTTTGGTGGCCAGATCGTCACGCTGAAATGTTTCGAGGACAACTCCAAGGTCAGGGAGCAGGTCGAGCTCGACGGCAAGGGCAAGGTACTGGTCGTCGACGGTGGTGGCTCGCTGCGTTGCGCGCTGCTGGGTGACATGCTGGCTGACAAGGCTGCAAAGAACGGCTGGGAAGGCATGTTGATCTACGGCTGCGTCCGCGATGTGGATGTCATCGCCCAGACTGACCTGGGTGTCCAGGCGCTCGCCAGTCATCCGAAGAAAACCGAGAAGCGCGGCATAGGTGAGCTGAATGTGCCGGTGACCTTTGGCGGCGTGACGTTCCGCCCCGGTGAGTACCTGTACGCCGACAACAACGGCGTCATCATTTCCCCATCACCTCTGACCATGCCGGAATAAGCGAAGTATCCATGTTCGATGAAGCAAACGCGCAGTGGGGGCTGGTTCATGCCCTCGTTTTGGACGGTAAGGGTGGGGCGCGTTTCATCGCTCGAACCGAGTTGCAGGACCTTGCATTGCAGCCAGAAGAAAGCCTCTGGCTGCATTGGGATCGTAGCCACCCGCAGACACATGCCTGGCTGCGCACCGGCAGCGGTCTGAGCGAGTTTGCCTGCGACCTGTTGCTGGAAGAGAACACCCGGCCGCGTTTGTTGCCGTTGCCGGAGCAGGAGCTGCTGCTGTTTCTGCGCGGCGTGAATCTGAATCCCGGTGCGGAACCTGAAGACATGGTCTCGGTGCGTATCTTCGCTGCCGCGCAGCGGGTGATCTCGCTGCGCCTGCGTCCGTTGCGCGCCACTGAGGAACTGATTGAGCTGCTGGGGCAGGGCAAAGGCCCGAAGAGCGCCTCGGAGCTGATTCTGCACCTCGCGCAGCACCTCACTGACAAGGTTCAGGACCTGGTGGGTGAACTGACCGAGTCGGTCGATGAAGAGGAAGAAAAGAACGACGCCGACGAACGGTACAATCCCGAGCATGGCAAGCTGCTGCACATCCGTCGACGCGCTGCCGGCCTGCGCCGGTTCCTTGGGCCGCAGCGGGATATTTATGGTCAGCTTTCACGCATCAAGCTGTCCTGGTTTGCCCATGACGACGCTGATTACTGGAATGAGCTGAACAACAGCCTGACCCGTTATCTGGAAGAGCTCGAGCTGACCCGCGAGCGGGTGGGGCTGCTGCTGGAGTCCGAGGACCGGCGCCTGCGCGAGCACATGAACCGCACCATGTACCGCTTCGGTATCATTACCTGTATCTTTCTGCCGATGAGTTTTCTCACGGGTTTGCTGGGTATTAACGTTGGCGGCATTCCGGGTTCGGCCAGTTCGTACGGCTTTCTGGTGGCCTGTCTGCTGATCGTCGCACTGGGCGCAGGGCAGTGGTGGCTGTTCCGCCGTTTGCGTTGGGTATAGGGTGAGCCTCGATGGTTTTTTGGTGAGCTTGTGTGACTTGTTGTTTTCGCGTCGCGTCTTTGAATGACATTACGTGAGGTGCCTGATGCACGATCCGTTTGAAGAATCTTTACGCGACATGCTCAATTCTTCATCCTCCAGCCGGGATGATGACGCATGTCTGGGACGCGTCCTGAAGACCGCCAATCGCCAGGTCGGCGCCGGTGTGTTATTCGGGTTGCTGGGCCGCTGGTCTGAGGCGCTGATGATTGCTGTGAACAACGGCTCGGCCCACGTCTCTCCCGTTTCTCGTCGCACCTCGACAGGTGCGCGTTCTATCGATAAGGCTGATTGAGCATGGAATTGAACCTCTGGACCCAGAGCCTTCTTGCTGCAATGACTGCATTGTGGACCAAAGTCGCAAACTTCATCCCCAACCTGTTCGGCGCCCTGGTTGTGGTGTTGCTCGGTTTTGTCGTCGCCAAGCTGCTCGACGCGCTACTTTCCAAACTATTGGCCAAACTGGGCCTTGATCGTCTGGTCGGCGGTACCGGCCTGACCAAGATCATCGGCCGCGCTGGCGTCAAAGTGCCGGTCTCCACGCTGATCGGCAAGGTCGTCTACTGGTTCGTTCTGCTTATATTCCTCGTATCGGCCGCTGAATCATTGGGCCTGCAGCGGGTCTCAGCTACGCTCGACATGCTGGCGCTGTATTTGCCCAAGGTATTTGGTGCCGCGCTGGTGCTACTGGTGGGCGTATTGCTGGCGCAATTGGTCAATGGACTGGTGCGCGGTGCTGCCGAAGGCGTAGGGATCGATTACTCTGCCGGCCTGGGGCGAATTGCCCAAGGGCTGGTCATTATCATCAGTATTTCGGTCGCTATCAGCCAGCTCGAGGTCAAGACCGACCTGCTGAACCACGTTATCGTGATTGCGCTGATTACCGTTGGTCTGACAGTAGCGCTTGCCCTGGGCCTCGGCAGTCGCGAAATTGCCGGGCAGATCATTGCCGGAATTTACGTCCGCGAGCTGTTTCAGGTCGGGCAACAGGTACAGATAGGCGATACGGAAGGGCAAATCGAGGAAATCGGTACGGTCAAGACAACGCTACTGACAGACGAGGGGGAGCTGGTGTCGTTTTCCAACCGCATCCTGCTCGAGCAGAGAGTAAGCAGCCGTTAAGCGGTTAACCTGCTAATGTATGCCGCCAGGTTGCCGATACAGGCCATGGCGGACATTGACCTGACTGTCGGCAAGATTTGTTTTGAATAAACCTCAACCGTTTTCGACGCGCTACGACCCACGCGAGCTCTCAGATGAGGAGCTGGTTGCGCGCGCCCACGTTGAGCTGTTCAATGTGACGCGGGCCTACGAAGAATTGATGCGCCGTTACCAGCGAACACTTTTTAACGTGTGTGCGCGGTATCTGGGGAACGATCGCGATGCTGATGATGTCTGTCAGGAGGTGATGCTTAAAGTGTTGTATGGGTTGAAAAATTTTGAAGGTAAATCTAAATTTAAAACCTGGCTGTACAGCATCACCTACAATGAATGCATCACGCAGTACAGGAAGGAACGGCGTAAGCGTCGCTTGATGGACGCGCTGAGTCTGGATCCACTTGAGGAAGCGTCGGAAGAAAAGGCGCCCAAACCTGAAGAACGGGGCGGACTTGATCGCTGGCTTGTGTATGTGAACCCGATCGATCGGGAGATTCTGGTCCTGCGTTTTGTTGCAGAACTTGAATTCCAGGAGATCGCTGACATCATGCACATGGGCTTGAGCGCAACGAAAATGCGTTACAAGCGGGCTTTAGATAAATTACGAGAGAAATTTGCGGGAATCGCCGAAACTTAATACGGTGCAAATATCTCTAACAAACTGGCAAGGTCTGGTAGACTTGCCGCTGAGTTGTCCCCATGTGTGGGACTGCTTAATAATCATCAGATGGGGATTTAACGGATGAAACTGAAAAACACCTTGGGCTTGGCCATTGGTACTATTGTTGCCGCAACTTCGTTCGGCGCGCTGGCTCAAGGCCAAGGCGCGGTCGAAATCGAAGGCTTCGCCAAGAAAGAGTACTACGACAGCGATCGTAACTTCAAAAACGACGGCAACCTGTTCGGCGGCTCCGTTGGCTACTTCCTGACTGACGATGTTGAGCTGCGTCTGGGCTACGACGAAGTCCACAACGTCCGTAGCGACAGCGGCAAGAACATCAAGGGCGCAGACACTGCTCTGGACGCTCTGTACCACTTCAACAACCCAGGCGACATGCTGCGTCCATACGTATCTGCCGGTTTCTCTGACCAGAGCATCGGTCAAGACGCTCGCCGTGGCCGTGACGGTTCCACCTTCGCCAACATCGGCGGCGGCGCCAAGCTGTACTTCACTGACAACTTCTATGCCCGTGCAGGCGTTGAAGCTCAGTACAACATCGACCAAGGCAACACCGAGTGGGCGCCTAGCGTCGGTATCGGTGTAAACTTCGGTGGCGGCAGCAAGAAAGTTGAAGCAGCACCAGCTCCAGTAGCTGAAGTGTGCTCCGACAGCGACAACGACGGCGTGTGCGACAACGTCGACAAGTGCCCGGACACCCCAGCCAACGTTACCGTTGACGCTGATGGCTGCCCAGCAGTTGCCGAAGTGGTTCGTGTTGAGCTGGACGTGAAGTTCGATTTCGACAAATCCGTAGTCAAGCCTAACAGCTACGGCGACATCAAGAACCTCGCTGACTTCATGCAGCAGTACCCACAGACCACCACCACTGTTGAAGGTCACACTGACTCCGTCGGTCCTGACGCTTACAACCAAAAACTGTCCGAGCGTCGTGCAAACGCCGTTAAACAGGTTCTGGTTAACCAGTACGGTGTTGGCGCTAGCCGCGTAAACTCGGTTGGTTACGGCGAAAGCAAGCCAGTTGCTGATAACGCAACTGAAGCTGGCCGCGCAGTTAACCGTCGCGTAGAAGCAGAAGTAGAAGCTCAAGCTAAGTAATTAGCCGCTTGTACTGAAAAGCCCGGCTTAGGCCGGGCTTTTCTTTGCCTGCGATTTGGCATTGCGTCTGTTCAGGCGGGCTTGATGTCAGCCGGCATTCAGCTGCGCGTGGTCTGTCAGGGTTTGATTCAGCAGCTCATTGCTGTGCGCGGCAACCGCACCGATCACCAGAATGGCGGGGCTCTTCAATTGGAAAGCGGCTGCGTCCTGTTGCATGTCATTCAGGGAGCTGCGGCATTCGCGCTGCCACGGCAGCGAAGCGTTCTCGATCATCGCCACCGGCATCTCGCCACTCATTCCGCCTGCCAGCAGGCTCTCGCGAATTTCCGCCAGTTTCGCCACGCCCATGTAAACCACCAGGGTGGTTCCGCCTTGCGCGAGCGCCTGCCAGTTGAGGGTGCTGTCGTCCTGAGTGTGAGCGGTGACCAGCGTCACGCCACGGCTAATACCACGCAGGGTCAGCGAAATGCCGCACTGTGTTGCACCGGCAAGACCCGCTGTAATGCCGTTGACCAGTTCCACGGCGACACCGCGCTCCTGCAGCCATTGAGCCTCTTCACCGCCCCGTCCGAAGATGCAAGGATCGCCGCCTTTAAGGCGAACCACGCATTTGCCCTGACGGACATAGCGCAGCATCAGGCGATGGATAAACGCTTGCGGCGTCGAACGGCAACCGCCGCGCTTGCCGACCGCGATGACCCGCGCTCCCGGACAATGTTCCAGCACTGCGGGGTTGACCAGATCGTCGATCAGCACTACGTCGGCTTCAGCCAAGGCACGCACTGCCTTGAGGGTCAGTAATTCCGGGTCGCCTGGGCCTGCGCCCACCAGCCATACTTTTGCGCTCATGCCGCATTCCTCATTCTGTAACCGCCACGGTATGGATCAGTCTTCTTATTTCCGGCACGCACGAGCCGCACTGGGTGCCGCAGCCCAACTGTGTCTTGAGTTGATTCAGGTCCAGGCCACGCTCGATAGCGCTCATGACCGCGTTCTGGCTGACGTTCATGCAGTTGCACAAGGTCTTGTCGCGAGTCTGTGTCGAGTCTTTGCCCGGTTCGCTGCTCAGCGGTGCCAACAGCCAGCGCCGCAGTGAAGCATCGACGCGCTGTTCCAGCCACAACGTCTGCAGCCAATGCCGGGCAAGTGTTTCACCGGCCAGACGAATCGCGGTAATACGTTGGTTGTCGATACGTACTCGCTTGCCGATCGAGCGTTTGGGGTCGTCATACGCCATGACCGGTCCTTCATCCAGGCCCAGTACACGATCAATCTGCTCTAGCAGCGCTGAATCGGGTGCTTGTGCGCTGGCGGCGCGTATCAGCAGAGCCGGTCGCTCGCGTCCGGCAAGGCCCATGCTCAGGTAGGGGAAGGCGTCGCACAAGGGGCGCAGCTTTTCCATCCGTTGTTGCACGTTGCCCTCGACCAGCGCAAAGAATTGCCAGGGCAGGTAGGCTTTTTCGATCCTGACGCCGGCGTGCTTGAGTTCCGGTTGTTTCGAGACCGGGTCGAAGGCTGGCTGGGTGAGCACATTGATCCCCCCCTTGAGGAACCTGTCGCCCCAATGCATCGGCACAAAGGCCTGTCCGACTGCAACGCTGTCCTCGCTACCGACGGGCAACAGCAGTTCGCCGCGCCGGCTGATCAGTTTGATCAGGTCGCCGGGTTGCAGGTCATGGCTGAGCATGTCCTGCGGATTAAGGCTCAGCACTGCTTCGCTGACGTGTCCGAACAAACGCGCAGCGGTGCCGGTGCGACTCATGCCATGCCATTGATCGCGCAGCCTGCCGGTGTTGAGCGTCAGCGGGTAGTCGGCATCGCGCAATTCCCTGGCGGCAATGTAAGGCTCGGACAGGAACCGCGCCCGGCCTGAATCGGTGGCAAAGACTCCATCGCTGTAAAGGCGCGGCGTGCCGCTGCTAGCGCCACGCGGGAAGGGCCATTGTTGCGGGCCCTGCTGGTCGATGAGCTCGCGGTCGATTCCGGACATGTCCAGATCGCGTCCGACCGTCAGGCCCTTGAACTCATCGAACAAGGCCTTGGGTGTGGCGAAATCGAACAGCGCGGGCGCGTCGGGTTGCAGGCGTTTTTGCAGGCGCTGGGCGAAATCCACTGTGATTGCCCAGTCGGAGCGCGCTTCGCCGGGCGGCTGGATGGCCTTGCGCACGTTGGAGATGCGCCGTTCGGAGTTGGTCACCGTGCCTTCTTTCTCGCCCCAACTGGCGGCAGGCAGCAACAGATCGGCATAACGCGCGGTTTCGGTGGTTTTGAACGCTTCCTGGAGTACCACGAACGGGCAGGTTTCCAGCGCTTGCCTGATGCGGGTCTGGTCGGGCAGTGACTGTGCCGGGTTGGTACAGGCGATCCACAGGGCCTTGATCGTTCCGCTCTGCAATTGCTCGAACAGTTCGATGGCTGAAAGGCCGGGATTGGCAGGCAGGCTGTCGACGCCCCAGTAGTCTGCAACCTCCTGACGATGCTGAGGATTTGCCGCGTCGCGATGGCCTGGCAACAGGTTGGACAAGCTGCCGGTCTCACGTCCGCCCATGGCGTTGGGCTGGCCAGTGAGCGAGAAGGGGCCTGCGCCGGGTTTGCCAATCTGCCCGGTCGCCAGGTGCAGGTTGATCAGCGCGCTGTTTTTCGCGCTGCCGGCCGTGGACTGATTCAGCCCCATGCACCACAGCGACAGAAAAGCCGGAGCTTCGCCCACCCAGCGGGCGCAGGTGTGCAGCTGTTCCAGAGTAATGCCGCAGAGGGAGGCCACGTGCTCAGGCGGGTAATCACCGGCCAGCGTGGCCAGTTCCTCATAGCCCTGTGTGTGCGCGGCAATGAACGCCGGATCGATCAGGCGTTCGTTCATCAGTATATGAAGGATGCCGTGAAACAGCGCGACGTCCGTGCCGGGCTGAATCGCCAGGTGCAGGTCGGCCAGTTCGCAGGTGTCGGTGCGCCGTGGGTCGATGACGATGAGTTTCATCTGCGGACGACAGCTTTTTGCCTCTTCCAGACGACGAAACAGAATCGGGTGCGCGTACGCCATATTGCTGCCGACGATCATCACGCAGTCGCTCAGTTCGATGTCTTCGTAGCTGCAGGGCGGTGCATCGGCACCCAGGCTGCGCTTGTAGCCAGCCACGGCTGAGGACATGCACAGCCGTGAGTTGCTGTCGATATTGTTGGTGCCGATCAGTGCGCGCGCCAGCTTGTTGAACGCGTAGTAGTCTTCGGTCAGCAACTGGCCGGAAATGTAGAAGGCGACGCTGTCGGGACCGTGTTCGCGAATGGTCTCGGCGAACACATTGGCCGCGTGCTCCAGCGCGGTATCCCAATCGGTGACGCTGCGCACCAGGCCCTTGCCCAAACGCAGTTCCGGGTACAGCGCGCGGGCTTCGATGTCGCCGGTCAGGTGCAGGCTCGAGCCTTTGCTGCACAGCTTGCCGAAGTTGGCCGGGTGCTTCGGGTCGCCGCTGACACCAAGAATATGCTCGCCGTCATGTTCGATCAGTACGCCGCAGCCCACGCCGCAATAGCAGCAGGTAGACGCCGTGATTCGAGGGGTGTGGAGGGCAAGGCTGTTCATGCGCAGGCAGCCTCTGGCGCAACGGGTTTGCCGAACATCAGATGGTCGCGTATGGCGTCGATACCCTGGCCATCACGGATCTGCTGCAAGTACCAGTTGCCGTCGGCGGTGTCGCCGTACAGGCAGGCGCCGACCAGTACATCGTTCTTTATTACCAGCTTCTTGTAGACACCGCCGATGGGGTCGGAAAGGGTGATGCTTTCAGTGCCTTCGCCACCCAGGAAATCGCCGGCGGAAAACAGATCGATGCCGGTGACTTTCAGCTTGGTCGAGGTGACCGAGCCCTGATAACGCGCAAAGCCCAGTTGCGCAAGGTGATTGGCGCACACTCGGGCCTGCTCGAACAGCGGCGCCACCAGTCCATAGGCGATGCCGCGGTGGCTGACACATTCGCCAATCGCGTAGATGCGCGGGTCGTAGGTCTGCAAGGTGTCATTGACCAGGATGCCGCGGTTACAGGGCAGGCCGGCTTGCTCGGCCAATTCGGTGTTGGGCCGTATGCCGGCGGCCATGACCACCAGATCGGCGTCGATCCTGTCGCCGTTGTTGAATTGCACTGCGGTTACACGGCCCTGATCATCGCCGAGCAGGGCGTTGGTCTGTTCGTCGAGGCGAAAGCTCAGGCCGCGCTTTTCCAGCGCCGCTTGCAACATCCGCCCGCTGGTCTTGTCCAGCTGGCGCTCCAGCAGCGTCTGGCCGTTATGCACTACCGTGACGTGCATGCCGCGCAGACTCAGGCCGTTGGCCGCTTCCAGGCCGAGCAACCCGCCGCCGATGACGACTGCGCGTTTGTGCGTGACGGCGGTGTCGATCATCTGCCGCGTGTGGCCGATGTCGCGATAACCGATGACGCCGTTCAGCGTGTTGCCGGGGATCGGCAGTATGAACGGTCGCGAACCGGTGGCAATCAGCAGCCGGTCGTAATGGGCCTGAGTGCCGTCATCGGCGATCACCAGGCGTCTAATGCGGTCGATCTTCACCACGCGACGGTTGAGCAACAACTGGATACCGTTGCGTTCGTACCAGTCGAGATCGTTGAGCACGATGTCTTCGAAATTCTGTTCGCCGGCCAGTACCGGCGACAGCAGGATGCGATTGTAATTGGGGTGTGGCTCGGCACCGAAGACCGTGATGTGGTAAAGGTCTTCGCTCAGTTTCAGCAACTCTTCGAGTGTGCGCACGCCGGCCATGCCGTTGCCGATCATCACCAGTTTGAGTTTGGTCATCTTGCCTCCGAGTCACTGCAGCGCGTGCTCGACATATTTAGCGCAAACAAAAAAAGGCGTCCCGTCAGTGGCCTGACGAGGACGCCTTTGTCCGGTCCCGTTCTCTCGGGAGACGCAGCCTTCAGCGTTGAGGGCGGCGTTTTATGAATTATCTAACAAGGACCATGCAGCGCTTGTGCCAACTCGGATTTGCCGGCCTGCGCGGCGTGCAGCCGATAATGCACACCCTTTCTGCACTGCGTTGAGGCGCGTTGCACAGAAGCGGGGCGCAAGGGCTCAGTGGCGGCCCATCAACCAGATCATCAGCACCAGATTGAACAGCAGGGAGAGCAGGGCCAGTGTTCGCCAGACTTTCAACGGTTCGCGTTCCAGCAGCGGACGCGGCTTTGCCACCAGCGGACGATGCTCGGCCTGCTCCAGTTCCAGCAACCACTGTTCGGCGGTTTCATAACGCTGGTTCGGGTCGGCGTGCAGTGCCTTGTCCAGGCTTTGGCTCAGCCACTGCGGCAGATCCGGTCGGTAACGACTGGCAGGTATCGGTGTGCCGAAGCGACGGTGCTGAAAGGCTTCGATCTCACCGTACGGGTATTGCCCTGTCAGCAGGTAATACAGGGTGACGCCCGCTGCGTACAGGTCTTGTTGCGGATGCGGTTCCGCGCCGTTGAAGGCTTCCGGTGCTATATAGCTGGGTGTGCCGGGCAGGTCTTCGGTGTTGACCGCCGAAAGGCCCGGGCAGAACGCCAGGCCAAAATCCAGCAGGCGCAACTCGCCGTCGTCGGCCAGCAGCAGGTTTTCCGGTTTGATATCGCGATGGATGATGTTGCGTCGATGCAGCAGGCCCGTGGCCCGTAGCAGCCGCGTGGCGAGATCCTGCCACTGCGCCAGCGGCAACGGCCCTTTGCCAGTGAAAAGCTCGGCCAGTGTGTGCCCGCGGTACTCGCGCATCACGTAATACAGATGCTGTCGGTCTGGCAGCGGGTGTATCTCGGGAAAGAAGCGCCCGGCGACCCGACGCAGAAACCACTCTTCCAGCAGCAGCCCCTGACCGGCGCCGGTTTCGTCATGGCGACGGGCCGGCAGGGTTTTCAGCAGCCAGGGTTGCTCATGGATATCGGTGACGCGATAAACGATGGACTGGCGTGACTGCGCCACGATGCTGCCGACTTTCCAGCCCTCGAATGTCTGATCGGCCTTGAGCGCGGGTGGCAGCGGCCATTGTTGCAGTTGCAGCAGCGCATCCCCCAGATCGTCCTCGCCGAGCATGTCGACCTGAATCAGCAGGGCGCTGGCATTGTCCTGACTGCCGGCCAGGTGCGCCGCGCTGACCAGGGTTTTCACCGCGGCGTCGAGGTCGTGCTGTTCGCCCAGAATCGAGCGAATGCTCGCATCGCCCAGCGTCGCCCAGACCCCATCGCTGACCAGCAGCAGGCGTTCGCCCTCACACAACTCGCCGTCCAGGTAATCCATGACCACGTACTGATCCAGACCCAGCGCACGCTTGAGCACATGCTGCATGTCGGCCTGTTCCCAGACGTGATCTTCACTGATGCGTTTGAGCGTCCCGGACCGCCAGCGATAAGCCCGGCAGTCGCCGACATGGGCGAGGGTGAAGCGCCGACCGCGCAGCACCAGAGCGCTGAGGGTGGTCAACAAGCCGTTGGCCAGCAGCCAGCGATTCTGGGCCAGCAGCAGACGATCAAGGGACTGCGCCACGCCCCAGGTTTCCGGCGTGGCGTAATAGTCGAGGGCCAGCGCCTGCAGGGTCGACTGCGCGGCCAGTGCGCCGTCGGCACACTGGCTGACGCCGTCGGCAAGGGCGAACAGATAGCCCTTGCTGGCCGCCAGCGCCGGGACTGGCGTGACCAGGCGCACGGCGTCCTGATTTTCCGCTCGCGGTCCGCTGGCGCTGAATTGCGCAAACTGCAGTTGCAGGGTCATCGGCGCTTCAGACCCGAGCCGCCGTGACTGCGGCCGAACCCCAGGTGGTTCTCCAGCGCCGCTTGACGTTCAGCAGGCCGAACCAGGCCAGTACCGCCAGGCCGGCGAACAGCCACAGGCCCAACTGGTAGTCGCCGGTGTTCTGTTTGATGGTGCCCAGGCCTGCCGCCAGCAGGAAGCCACCGATGCCACCCGCCATACCGATCAAGCCGGTCATGACCCCGATTTCCTTGCGGAAGCGCTGCGGTACCAACTGGAATACCGCGCCGTTGCCAGCACCCAGACCCAGCATTGCAGCCACGAACAGCGCCAGCGCTGCCCACGAACTCGGCAGGTTGAAGCCCACGGCGGCAATGCCGATTGCGGCAACCGCATACATGACGGTCAGCGTGCGAATCCCGCCGAAGCGGTCGGCCAGCGCGCCACCCAACGGACGCATCAGGCTGCCACCGAATACGCAGGCAGCGGTGTAGTAACCGGCAGTGATCGGGCTCAAGCCATATTGGTCGTTGAAATAGCCGGGCAGGGCGCTGGCCAGGCCAATGAAACCACCGAATGTCACACTGTAGAAAAACATGAACCACCAGCTGTCACGGTCACCCAGCGCCTTGAGGTAGTCCGCCACGGATTTGGGTTTGCTGCGTTGCGGGGCGTTGCGTGCCATCAGGGTGAAGGCAATCAGCGTCAGAACCAGCGGGATCAGCGCCAGGCCGAAGACGTTGCCCCAGCCGAAACTGGCCGCCAGCACCGGCGCGATCAGCGCGGCCAGGACAGTGCCGGAATTGCCCGCACCGGCGATGCCCATGGCCTTGCCCTGATGCTGGGCTGGATACCATTGCGACGCCAGGGGCAGTGCGACAGCGAACGAAGCACCGGCCATACCGAGGAACAGGCCCAGCACCAGCACTTGGCCATAGGTGTGAATGCCCAGTTGCCAGGCAACCAGCAGTGCGCCGATAACAATCACCTGGCCGATGACCCCGGCAGTCTTGGGCGACAGCTGGTCGGCCAGCAGGCCCATGAAGAAGCGCAGCACCGCACCCGCCAGAATCGGCGTGGCGACCATCAGGCCACGTTGCTGAGTGGTCAGGTGCAGGTCAGTAGCAATCTGCACCGCCAGCGGGCCAAGCAGGTACCAGACCATGAAACTAAGGTCAAAATAGAGAAAGGCCGCGAACAGGGTCGGTTTGTGGCCTGCCTTCCAGAAGCTTGTATCCATGTGCACACCTCATCATCTGCTAGTTAGTCAGTCGGGCCATGACCGCGACACGGGTTATTCAGACGCTGTGGTGGAGTGTTCCGAATGACGGCGACTCCACCGGCCCCTTCGCCGGGGCCAAAACGCAAAAACGTCGCCTCTCTGTCCACGGGGGCGGAAAGAGATGAGCGACGTCTTTGTCGTAAAAGGTGATAGCCGCCGTTGGCTACCGGTGAGATTGCTTTAGCAATAGATGGGCCAAGGGCGGTGCAAGCGTGTCAGCCTTACGTCGCAGGCAGGTTGTATTGCTTTCAGGATCTGCGAGCAGACTGATGTATGACCTCGAACCGTGCGTGGGTCGGCAGGCGCGCTGCAAAAAAGGGCGTGGCGGCGAAAAGCCAGATAACGGCTTGCACAGTCCGTATCAGTCAACAGAAACAGGCAGTTAACAGGATTCAAGAATATTTTATTAAAGTTCAAACTATTTAATATTATTTAATGTGCCATCAGTTTTACGTGTAAGTACTGTCATTGTGATGCTGTTTCGATACGCAGCTATGATGACCTTAATGTATATAAGTTAATACGCAGCTCGCAGAGTTGTACGATAACAACGCTGCAAATATTTAATTTACTTTGCGTGGTATGTCTGAGAGCATCGCTTCTGTCGCAACCTGTGACGCTTATTCAACAGACAGTGATTTCACTTTTCAATCCGGTAATCTGTAGTTGCAGTTTGCCAGTCAATTTCGATAAATGCTTACTTTGAAAGAAGTCATCGGCTACTCGCTCTTTTATCGGCTTCCGGTTGTCCTCGACACCTGAATGCCCGACACACTCTGCACCTCGGCATTGCACGCATGCCTGCCGTGTTGCCTTCCTATCCGCGCTGCTTGTACAGGCGCCTGCAAAGGACATCATCATCATGAGTAACATCAATTACGCACCTACCATCTGGTCCCGTGCCGATGCGTTGAAGGTCAATGAAAATGACCCGACCACCACGCAACCGTTGGTAAAAGCAGACTTTCCGGTCATGAGTGATAAGGTCTTCATCTGGGACACCATGCCGTTGCGCGAGCTTGACGGCACGGTGGTCTCGGTCAACGGCTGGTCGGTCATCGTCACGCTGACAGCTGATCGCCACCCCGACGACCCGCAGTATCTCGGCGCCAACGGCCGCTACGACATCAAGCGCGACTGGGAAGATCGTCACGGGCGGGCGCGCATGTGCTACTGGTATTCGCGTACCGGCAAGAACTGGATCTTCGGTGGCCGGGTCATGGCCGAAGGCGTGTCGCCCACCACCCGTGAGTGGGCGGGCACACCGGTACTGTTGAATGACAAGGGTGATATCGATCTTTACTACACCTGCGTGACACCGGGGGCGACAATTGCCAAAGTACGCGGCCGTATTGTAACGTCCGATCAGGGCGTGGAGTTGAAAGACTTTACCCAGGTCAAAAAACTCTTCGAGGCCGACGGCACTTATTATCAAACCGAAGCGCAGAACTCGACGTGGAACTTCCGCGACCCCAGTCCGTTTATTGATCCCAATGATGGCAAGTTGTATATGGTCTTTGAAGGTAATGTCGCCGGCGAGCGCGGTACGCATTCAGTGGGTGCTGCGGAACTTGGCCCGGTGCCACCCTGCCATGAAGAAGTGGGCGGTGCGCGTTTTCAAGTGGGCTGTA
This sequence comes from Pseudomonas sp. PvP028, assembly GCF_017832255.1. Classification (NCBI taxonomy): domain Bacteria; kingdom Pseudomonadati; phylum Pseudomonadota; class Gammaproteobacteria; order Pseudomonadales; family Pseudomonadaceae; genus Pseudomonas; species Pseudomonas sp. PvP028. The sequence goes on along the minus strand of NZ_JAFIBL010000001.1, from coordinate 4,931,017 downwards.
TCGGTCTGGCGGTTGCTAAGGATCTCAGCGGTGAAGAGTGGGAAATATTACCGCCACTGGTCACTGCGGTGGGTGTCAATGATCAGACCGAACGTCCGCATTATGTCTTTCAGGACGGCAAGTATTATTTGTTCACCATTAGTCACAAGTTTACGTATGCCGACGGTGTGACCGGGCCGGATGGCGTTTACGGTTTTGTGGGCGAGCATTTGTTCGGGCCTTACCGGCCGATGAACGCATCCGGACTGGTGCTGGGCAATCCGCCTGCACAGCCTTTTCAGACGTACTCCCACTGCGTGATGCCGAACGGCCTGGTGACTTCGTTCATCGACAGCGTGCCCACCAGCGGCGATGACTACCGTATCGGCGGCACCGAGGCGCCGACGGTTAGAATCCTGTTGAAGGGCGACCGCTCGTTCGTGCAGGAAGAATATGACTACGGCTACGTCCCGGCTATGAAGGATGTACAGCTGAGCTGACAGGCTGTGCCCCTGTAACCTGTGAAGAACGCCTGTGCGGACAGGCGTTCTTCGTGGCTTCAGCCCAGCAGTTCGCTCATCGCGATAATCTGCTCTGCCACCTGAATCAGCTTCTGCTGACGACTCATTGCCTGACGTCGCATCAGCGTGTAAGCGTCCTCTTCGTTGCAATCCTTCATCTTCATCAGCAGTCCCTTGGCCAGTTCGATGCGCTTGCGCTCGGCCAGTTGCTGGTCGCGGGCATGCAATTGCGCGCGCAGCGCCTGATCGCTTTCAAAGCGGGCCATCGCCACATCCAGAATCGGTTGCAGCCGTTGCGCCTGAATACCCTCGACGATATAAGCGCTGACCCCGGATTTGATCGCCTGGCGCATCACGCCTGGATCGTGCTCGTCGGTGAACATCACGATGGGACGTGGCTGGTCGCGGCTGACCAGCACCACTTGCTCCATCACATCGCGACCTGGCGATTCAGTGTCAATGAGGATGACGTCCGGGCGCACGGCTTCAACGCGCGCGGGCAGGTCGATGACCAGTCCGGATTCGTCGATCACGTCGAAACCGGCCTCTATCAAGGCTGACCTGAGGCGACCGACCTTTTTGGCCGTGTCATTGATAAGCAGGATACGCAGCATGGTTACGTTCTCCTTCAACGACTGGCCACAGCGGGCGCGTCGTCGGCCAGCGAGTGGAGCTTGAAGCTACGCGCGTAGCCCGCCGGATCGCTGCCGTCCCAGACCCTGCCATCGATCAGCTGGCTGCTGCGCAAGGTCGCGGCAGGTACGTCGATGCCCAGCGCACTGGCGGCCTGACAGTACAGGTCGAGTTGTTGCACACGGCTGGCCACCGCCAGGTAATCCGGGTCTTCGCGCAACAGGCCCCAGCGTCGGAACTGGGTCATGAACCACATGCCGTCAGACAGCCAGGGGTAGTTGACCTGTCCCTGGGCATGGAAGCTGACCGCGTGAGGGTCTTGCCAGCGATTGCCGAGACCGTCGCTGTACTGGCCGAGCAAACGCGGTTCGATGCAGTCCACTGAGGTGTCCAGGTAATCGGCACCGCTGAGCAGTTGTGCGGTGCTGCGCCGGTTATCGTCGTTTTCCTCGATGAAGCGGCTGGCTTCCAGTACGGCCATGATCAGCGCTCTGGCAGTGTTGGGGTTCTGCTCGACAAACTCACGGGTACAGCCCAGCACTTTGCCCGGGTGATCCGGCCAGATCGACTGGCTGGTCGCCATGGTGAAGCCCAGTTGCTGCTGTACGGCGCTGGCGCCCCAGGGTTCGCCGACGCAGAAACCGTCGATGCGCCCGGCCTGCAGGTGTTGCGCCATTTGCGTGGGCGGCACTACTACACTGTTCACATCATCCAGCGGATGAATGCCCTGACTGGCCAGCCAGTAGTAGAGCCACATGGCATGGTTGCCGGTGGGGAAGGTCTGCGCGAAGGTCAGCTTTGAGCCGCTTTGGTGCGCGCGTTTGTCCAGTGCTTCAGGAGTGATCACGCCGGCCTGCTGTAATTCGCGGGACAGGTTGATGCACTGGCCGTTCTGGTTGAGCCCCATGAGGATGGCCATGTCGGTCGCCGGGCCACCGCTGATGCCCAGTTCCACGGCGTAGATCAGGCCGTACAGGCTGTGTGCCGCCTGCAACTGCCCGCTGACCAGTCTGTCGCGCAGCCCGGCCCAGGAAGTCTGACGCTCAAGGTTCAGGCTCAGGCCGTAAGGCTGGGCGAAACCCTGCGTGGCCGCGACCACCAGCGGGGCACAGTCGGTCAATGCCATGAAGCCCACGTCCAGGCTGTTCATTTCCGGGGCGTCGCTACCGGCCACCCAGTCCAGCGCATTACCGGTTCGTTCGTTCATCGCGCGTGCTTCATCAAAGGTCCGTCCAGAAAAAAGGCGTCGTCCGACCCATTGCAATGCAAGTGTCGAAGCGACGCCGTTGTCCATGCACCGCTCCGCCGTTGGAGTGAGTGCCGATAGCGGTTTCAAGCAAGGCATATGCCATCGCCGGGGGAGGGCGAGCAACAAGTTTGTCGCGCGCCTCGCCTGACAGGCCCGCACACGTCTATAATCGCCACCCTGAATTCAGCTGCTCACGAGCCCATCCCGCCATGTATAACCTGGCCCGCCAGTTACTGTTCAAACTTTCCCCGGAAACCTCTCATGACCTGTCGCTGGACCTGATCGGTGCAGGCGGACGGCTGGGCCTCAATGGCCTGCTGAGCAAGTCCCCGGCGAAGTTGCCGGTCAGTGTGATGGGCCTTGAGTTTCCCAACCCCGTAGGGCTGGCAGCCGGCCTGGACAAGAATGGTGCGGCGATCGATGGCTTCGCGCAACTGGGCTTCGGTTTCGTCGAGATCGGCACAGTGACGCCACGTCCGCAGCCGGGCAATCCCAAGCCGCGTATTTTCCGCTTGCCCAACGCCGAGGCGATCATCAATCGCATGGGCTTCAACAATCTGGGCGTCGACAATCTGGTGTCCCGCGTCGAAGCGGCAAAGTATCGCGGCGTTCTGGGTATCAATATCGGCAAGAACTTCGACACGCCGGTCGAGCGCGCGGTCGACGATTACCTGATCTGTCTGGACAAGGTCTATGCCCATGCCAGCTACGTCACGGTCAACGTCAGTTCGCCCAACACGCCGGGGCTGCGCAGCCTGCAGTTCGGCGATTCGCTCAAGCAACTGCTCCAGGCCCTGAGCCTGCGTCAGCAGGAACTGACGCAACGGCATGGCAGGCGTGTGCCGCTGGCGATCAAGATTGCCCCGGACATGACCGACGAAGAAACCGTGCTGGTGGCCGCAGCCCTGATCGAGTCCGGTATGGACGCAGTCATTGCCACCAACACCACGCTGAGCCGCCAAGGCGTCGAAGGCCTTCCGCATGCTGATCAGGCAGGCGGTTTATCGGGCGCTCCGGTTCGGGAAAAAAGCACGCACATCGTCAAGGTTCTGGCCGGTGAGCTCGCGGGTCGTCTGCCGATCATCGCCGCCGGGGGGATCACCGAAGGCCGGCATGCCGCCGAGAAGATCGCTGCGGGTGCCAGTCTGGTGCAGCTCTATTCGGGGTTTATCTACAAGGGCCCTGCGCTGATTCGCGAGTCTGTGGATGCCATTGCGGCAATGCCTCGCGCCGCACGCTGAACCCGGGGTAAAAAAAGGGGCTCTGCAAGAGAGCCCCTGGGCGTTGGCCCGCCGCCCGGGTCGGGCGTGCATGGTGCAGGTGTGAATCAGTCAGTCATGTATGGCCCGACAGAGGCCTGAAAGTCTTTGATGTGAATCGCCTCATCCGACCGCGTGAAGTTCGTTGAGTCTGTGGATGCCCGCAGTGCCGGTCATACCGTCCCAGTTGTCGCCGCGTCCTTCGCGCCAGCCATTGATCCATGCCTGGCGTACTGACGGTAGAGTAAAAGGGCAAAGCTCACGGGATTTACCATGAACGCCGTATTGATAACCGCGTAAAAATGCTCTTTCCAACGGATCACGCTTAAGTCTTCTCATAGGGTAATGCCCTCGTCTGTTGACTGTAATATCCCTGAGACCCCGTGTTGAGGTCGGGCAGAATCTTCTGCCGTTGGGGCCCGCTGCCGGCGTCGCGGGCCTTGATGCCATCACCGTTGCGGCGATGACCTGAGACGATTTCTAACCAAAGCGCAGGGCGGTGTGAATGATCGTTTTGTCATAAGCACGTCACATTCAGGTCTGTCGAGCAATAAGCGCTGACCTGTTTCAACCACGATTTTTTCTGCAGCCCCGTGAACATGGGGGTTTGCGAGCTCATTGAGATCGCTTATCAGGCTCATATACTGGCTCAATGCCTTGGCTGCTTAAGCGACGAAGGGTCACAGCAAGGCTGCAAAAATGTGACTTTTCAAAAAAAGACTTTTGACTGCGCGCCTCTATTGCCGACATCGCCTTGCCTGATATCTGTTCTAATACGCGCCAAAACTGCCGCAATGACATGACAGGATCATGCGGTGGACCGGCACACATCACGTGCCACGCAGGCGTTCTCCATGAAAGACGCCTGTTCAAATCTGGCAGGGCAATGCGTTGCCCGCCGCAGACGGCTCAGGCCCTGGAATACACATGTCGGATCGCTACGAACTTTTCCTCACTTGCCCCAAAGGCCTCGAGGGCCTGCTTGCCGAGGAAGCCACTGCGCTGGGTCTGCAAGAGACCCGCGAGCACACTTCAGCCATTCGCGGCTCGGCTGACATGGAGACCGCTTACCGGCTGTGTCTCTGGTCGCGCCTGGCCAACCGCGTGTTGCTGGTGCTCAAGCGCTTCCCGATGAAGGATGCCGAAGACCTTTACCACGGCGTACTGGATGTCGAGTGGCAGGACCACCTCGAATCCGACGGCACCATTGCCGTGGAATTCAGTGGCCATGGTTCGGGCATCGACAACACCCATTTCGGTGCACTGAAGGTCAAGGATGCGATCGTCGACAAGCTGCGCACCCCGGATGGCGAGCGCCCTTCGGTCGATAAGATCAACCCCGATCTGCGCGTACACCTGCGTCTGGATCGCGGCGAAGCCATTCTGTCCCTCGATCTGTCCGGGCACAGCCTGCACCAGCGCGGTTACCGTCTGCAGCAGGGCGCTGCACCGCTGAAGGAAAACCTCGCCGCCGCCATCCTGATCCGCGCCGGCTGGCCGCGCATCGCTTCCGAGGGCGGCGCGCTGGCTGACCCTATGTGCGGTGTCGGTACGTTCCTGGTCGAGGCCGGTATGATCGCCGCCGACATCGCCCCGAACATCAAGCGTGAACGCTGGGGTTTCTCGGCCTGGCTGGGCCACGTCCCGGCGCTGTGGCGCAAGCTGCACGACGAAGCGCTGGCCCGCGCCGAGGCCGGGTTGGCCAAGACCCCGTCTTGGATTCGCGGTTACGAAGCCGATCCGCGGCTGATCCAGCCAGGACGCAACAACATCGAACGTGCCGGCCTGAGCGACTGGATCAAGGTCTATCAGGGCGAAGTCGCGACGTTCGAACCGCGTCCCGACCAGAACCAGAAAGGCCTGGTGATCTGCAACCCTCCGTACGGCGAGCGTCTGGGAGATGAAGCCAGCCTGTTGTATCTCTACCAGAACCTCGGTGAGCGCCTGCGTCAGGCCTGCCTTAACTGGGAGGCTGCGGTATTCACCGGCGCGCCTGATCTGGGCAAGCGCATGGGGATTCGCAGCCACAAACAGTATTCGTTCTGGAACGGCGCCTTGCCGTGCAAACTGCTGCTGATCAAGGTCACGCCTGACCAGTTCGTGACCGGCGAGCGACGCACCCCTGAGCAGCGTCAGATCGAACGCGAAAACCCTGTCGAGGTTGAAGTCGTTGAGCGAAAACTCAACAAGAACGGCAACCCGATCAAGCCAGAACCGGTGGTGGTCGAGCAGGCGCGCCTGAGCGAAGGCGGGCAGATGTTTGCCAATCGCCTGCAAAAGAACCTCAAGCTGATGGGCAAGTGGGTGCGTCGCGAAGGGATCGATTGCTACCGCGTGTATGACGCCGACATGCCTGAATACTCGCTGGCGATCGATCTGTATCACGACTGGGTGCATGTTCAGGAATACGCAGCACCCAAGTCCATCGATCCGGAAAAGGCCTCGGCGCGACTGTTCGATGCGCTGGCGGCCATTCCGCAAGCACTGAACATCGACAAGAACCGCGTGGTGATCAAGCGTCGCGAGCGTCAGAGCGGCACCAAGCAGTACGAGCGTCAAAGTGCCCAGGGCCAGTTTCTGGAAGTCAGCGAAGGCGGCGTCAAGTTGCTGGTCAATCTGACCGACTACCTGGACACCGGGCTGTTTCTCGACCACCGGCCGATGCGCATGCGTATCCAGCGCGAGGCGGCCGGCAAGCGCTTTCTGAACCTGTTTGCCTACACGGCGACGGCCAGTGTGCATGCTGCCAAGGGCGGTGCGCGCAGCACCACCAGCGTCGACCTGTCGCGGACCTATCTGGACTGGGCGCGTCGTAACCTGTCGCTGAACGGTTTCTCCGACAAGAATCGTCTGGAGCAGGGCGACGTGATGGCCTGGCTGCAGGCCAACCGCGACGAGTACGACCTGATCTTCATCGACCCGCCGACGTTCTCCAACTCCAAGCGCATGGAAGGCATTTTTGATGTCCAGCGTGATCAGGTCGAGCTGATCGATCTGGCCATGGCTCGTCTGGCACCGGGTGGCGTGTTGTACTTCTCCAACAACTTCCGCAAGTTTGTGCTCGATGAAAACCTGAGTCAGCGTTATGCGGTCGAAGATATTACCGCGCAGACCATCGATCAGGACTTCGCCCGTAATGGCAAGATCCACCGCGCCTGGAAAATCATGGCGCGTAGCTGATCCGGTACGCGATGAACGGATCGGTAACAGTCCGTTCGTTGCGTCTCGCGACACTTCTTGCACTCGTTTGCATGCCCTTGTGCTCAAGCGCGTTTAAACCTAAGGCAAACGCCTGATTTGTTGTTGCATATAAACGTCATGTGAATCAATAACTTGATGTGAAAAGCCTGAGTGTATGGACTTTGATGAAATTTATTTCACCAAGCCTGAAGCTTTTGCATTGCACGGCGTTGCGCGGTGTTATACTCGCGATATCAGATGGCTATATATTTTTCTTTATTCATATTTCGATCGTCATCCTACGGTTATACAGCGGCTGTCTTGTTGAATGTCTTGTCTGTTTTCGTTTCCTCGGAGTGCGCACTTTTATTCCCGATAATATTTCCTCGGGAAAGCGGTATAACGAATTTCAACTGTCGACCTCCTGAGTGAAGTCCCTGTTCAATCGGGCGACTGAAGGTATCGACCGTGTCTTGAGATTGTCCACGCCGTACCTACCTCCGAAGGTAACAAGATGAGAAACGTCAAGGTCGCTGTTCGTGCCGGGATGAGCTTTATGCTGATCACCTGCCTGCTCATCGCGCTGGGAGGGATCGCGCTATGGAAAATGGGCGAGTTACGGACCAGCATGGAATCGCTGGAAAAGGACGCGATGGCCAGCATCATACAGGCCAACAAAATAAGCAGCGCCACGCTGCGCCTGCGACTGGATGCCCGGCGGTTGATTGCGCAGACTGACCTGCAGGCTCAGACCGTTACCGTGACTCGGTTGAAAACTGCGCGAGAAGACATGCTCAAACAATCTGCTGCGTATGCGCCGATGGTAAACGCTGCCGATGAGGCAAGTCTCTATCAAACCGTTACTACTTCCGCCCAGAAGTTTGCGTCACTTCTGGATAGGGTGCTTGAGCTTGTTCAGAAAGGCGCTAACGCTGATGCAGTTACATTTACCGACACTAATATAGTGCCCGTCACCGGTGAGTTGCAGGCCGCCATCGACGCATTGGTTCAGATGAATATTGATCAGGCCGATCAACTGAGTGTGCGTGCAGAAGCCGCTTATGAAAGTGGTTTTATGTTCACAGTGGTTATTATTATAGTGTCATTGATCATTACCATATTTCTCGCGATTCTGTTGACGCGCAGTATTGTCACGCCTTTGAAATCATTGTTGTCGGTCAATGAGCGTATTGCCAGCGGTGATCTTCGTGGTGATATTCCGGTCACGGGCGACGACGAGTTTTCCGAACTGCAGCGCTCGACACTGGCCATGCAGAAGAACCTGCGACAAACCATTGGCCTGATCGGCAACTCGTCACAGCAGCTGGCTTCCGCTGCCGAAGAAATGAATTCCATCACCGTGCAGTCCAGCACCGGGTTGGGTCGTCAGAATCAGGAGATCGAGCAGGCCGCCACAGCGGTCAACGAAATGACCGCAGCGGTCGATGAGGTCGCGCGCAACGCAGCGGCTGCATCTGACGCAGCGAAAGAATCCAATGCCTCCACAGTGCGCGGCGCTGAGCGAGTGGCCAGTACCGTCACCGCGATCGAAAAACTGAGCGCCACGGTGCTTGCCACCAGTGCCGATGTGCAGCGTCTGGCCGGGCAATCCAACGACATCAGCAAAGTCCTTGCGGTGATTCGTACCATCGCCGAGCAAACCAACCTGCTTGCCCTCAATGCCGCTATCGAAGCCGCTCGTGCCGGCGAGCAGGGGCGCGGTTTTGCGGTGGTGGCGGATGAGGTCCGGGCACTGGCGCATCGCACCCAGCAGTCAACCCAGGAAATCGAGCAAATGATCGGCGCCGTTCTAGAGGGCTCCGAACAAGCTACCCGGTCGATGCAGGAAAGTTGCACGGGCGCGCAGGATACTCTTGGGGTTGCGCACGAGGCCGGCGTGGCGCTTGACGAGATTGCCCGGCGCATCGAAGAAATCAATGACATGAACACGCTGATCGCTACAGCTTCCGAAGAGCAGGCGCAGGTGGCTCGTTCGATTGACCATAACCTGATCAGTATTCGCGACCTTTCCGTGCAGAGTACCGAGGGTGCCAATCAGACTTCCCTTGCCAGTGGCGAACTGTCGAGACTGGCCATTGAAATGAACGGCGTCGTTACACGATTCAAGATGTAACTTGGGTGGCTGCCCGCAAGGCTAAGGCCCCGTCTTCAATCTTGCGGACAGACCAACGGATCATCCCGAAACAGTCATAAACCTATGAAAATTACTGGCGAATAGCTATAACAGAAGTCATAGCCAGCCTGACGCTTCCGTATGTTGGCGTCTTGAGTTTGTGTGTATGACAGTCAAGCGGTTCAAGCTCAGAATTCTGAGTTTCATCAATGGTCAGCTTTCAGCGTGGCTTATCGCCGTCCTGGCATTGCTGGTCGGCGCGGCACTGACGATCATGCTGGCGCTGGCCGACAATGAGTTGTATCAGCGCCAGTTGCGTCAGCGTTTCGACATCATTGCTGCGGAGCGTTTCAGTCGCCTGCAGGAGCGTCTGGACAGGCAGGTTACCCGGCTCGACACCCTGGCTCGCTTCTTTATCTACTCCCAGCAGGTCGAACCGTCCGAGTTCGACGGGTTCGTCGCGCCGTTGCTGATTGGGACACAGGCGTATGCCTGGAACCCGAAGGTGCTGCAGGCCGAGCGGGCGGCTTTTGAAAGGCAGTCGCGTGAGGACGGCTCGCCCGGATATGCCATACGCGAGATGGATGAAAACGGCGCCTTGAAAGTCGCTGCCGTGCGAAATGAGTATTTCCCGGTTCGATTCATCCAGACCCTCAGCAACATTCCGACGCCAGCGGGGTTCGATATTGCCTCGGAGCCGGTGCGCCGTGCCGCGCTGGAACGTGCGCGGTTGCTGAAACGAACCGTCGCAACGCCGCGTATCCGCCTGTTGTCTCTGGAGCCATCTGACACCTACGGCATTTTGCTGGTCGCGCCCGTGTTCTCGATTGGCCAACCGGTTGCACAATTGAGGGGCTACGTCACCGCAGTGATCAGCCTGACGCAATTGATGAACGTCGGCACGGCAGATCAAGACAACCTTGCCGTGACCATGCTGGACCTGAGTTCGCCGGAAACACCCGAGCAGGTCTACCAGTCGCCGCTCCCTGCGATAGGCAGTCCGCTGTACGCCAGCAGCCTGCTGAGCCTGGGCGACAGGGATTATCTGGTCGAGGTTCGCCCTACGCAGATTTTCAGCCTGAACAACCAGATCATGATGCCTGGCCGAGTGTTGTGGCTTGGAGGGCTTTTGAGCCTGATGCTCAGCGCCTTGCTCTACAGTCTGATCAGCCAGCGTCAGCGCGCCCTGCAACGGGTGGCGCAACGCACCCGCGAGCTGCGCCAGCGCGAGCAGCAATTGAGGGCTGCGCATGGGCAGTTGCGCAGTGTATTGGACGCGGCGACCGAAGTAGCGATCATCGCGACCGATCTTGACGGGCTGATCAAGACGTTCAATGTCGGTGCACAGAAAATGCTCGGCTATGCACAGGAGGATGTGCTGGGCAGGTTCCGCCTCATGGACTTTTACCAGTCAGCCGATCTGGAGGCCCGCGCGAGCCGCTTGAGCAAAAGCCGTGGGCAACCTATCAGCGCCTCGCAACTGATGTTTCTCGATGCCGTGCAGGACGGTAACCACCCTTCGCAGGAGTGGACCCTGCAGCGCAGCGATGGCAGCACGTTGGTGGTGAACATGCTGGTCACTGCGGTGCGTGACGATCAGGGGCTTTGGACCGGGTACCTGGCGGTGTGCATCGACGTCACCGAGCACAAGCGCGTCAATCAGGCCCTGGCCGAGAAGGGGCAATTGCTGAAAAAGCTTGGCTCGCAAGTGCCAGGCGGCATTTACCAGTACCACCTGGCCGTCGATGGCAGCGCACGTTTCAGGTACGCCAGCGCCGGCATGTGCGAACTGTTCGAGGTGGACGAAGAGCATCTGCTGGGCGATTCCGAAACTATCCTGCGACGCATACAGGCGGTGGACCTGGTGCGGGTCAGAAGCTCCATTCTGATCAGTGCCGAACACCTGACACCGTGGAGCGAAGAGTACCGCGTCGAGCTGCCACGCAAAGGGCTGCGCTGGTTACGCGCGGCGTCAACGCCTGAACGCCTGGCCGATGGCAGCGTGCTCTGGCACGGCTTTGTATCGGATATCACCGACCTCAAGCGCGTCGAGCAGGAGCTGCGTGCGCTGTCGGTCACCGATGTACTGACCGGTGCCTACAATAGGCGCTACTTTCAGGACCGGATGCAGGCCGAGCTGAAAAGAATCGACCGGCACGGCGGTAACCTGTCGATCATCATGCTCGATATCGATCACTTCAAACGCATCAATGACCGCTTTGGGCATGCCGCAGGTGATCAGGTGCTCAAGGCCATCTCGGAAAAGATCAGCCAGCGGCTGCGCAGCGACGATGTGTTCTGCCGTCTGGGTGGTGAAGAGTTCATGGTGATCTGCCCCGGAACGCGGGGTGCCCAGGCCTATCAACTGGCACTGAGCCTACGCGAGGAACTGCGCAAGCAGGTTATCGAAGGCGTCGATCAGGTGGTCACAGGCAGCTTCGGGATCGCCAGCTGGCGCGAGGGTGAGGGTATCGACGCGATGTTGCTGCGCGCCGACTCCGGAGTCTACGCCGCCAAACAGGCCGGTCGCGACCGGGTAGAGCCCGAGTAGGGCTGATGCAGAGAGGCCCGCTGCGCAAGCGGGCCTGCTGATTGTCGGTATCGATTGGTTATTGCTGGATCGAGACCGTGGTGTTGGTCAGCTTGGGCTGCCGATACAGATCGACTAGTACCTCGTCGAGTATCGAGGATGCGCCGAACGGACGCGGGTCGTTGAGGATCGCCACGACGGCCCAGGTGTTGCCGTTGCTGTCGCGGCTGAAGCCGGCAATCGCACGCACGGTATTCAGGGTGCCGGTCTTGATGTGCGCCTCGCCGAGCAGCGGAGTGCGCTTGAGTCGCTTGCGCATGGTGCCGTCGAGGCCGGCCAGCGGCATCGAGCTCATGAACTCGGCAGCGTAGGGGCTACGCCACGCCGCTTGCAGGATCACCGCCATTTCACGCGCGCTGACACGCTCGGCCCGCGACAGCCCGGAGCCATTCTCCATGACCAGGTGCGGCGCGGTGATGCCTTTCTTCGCCAGCCACTGACGGATGACACGCTGTGCGGCCTTGCCGTCGTCACCGTCAGCTTCGTTGCGGAACTCTTCGCCCAGGCTCAGGAACAGTTGCTGGGCCATGGTGTTGTTGCTGAATTTGTTGATGTCACGAATGACTTCCACCAGATCCGGAGAAAAGGCCTTGGCCAGCAGCTTGGCATTGCCGGGCAGCACGCCAACGCGGTCCTTGCCCTGAATGGTGCCGCCCAGTTCCTGCCAGATGGCCCGCACTGCACCAGCCGCATAGGTGGGGTGGTCCAGCAGTGACAGGTAGGTCTGTGAGTTGCAGCCATTGCCCAGCTGGCCGGTGACCGTTACGTTGACGCTGCCATCGGCCTGGGTGACCGGGTTGTAACGCACATCCCCGGTGCATTGCTTCGAGGCGCTTGCCTTGACCTGATTATCAATGCGGATGCTGGCAATCGGCGGCTCGACCGAGACCAGAATCCTGCCGTCATCATTGCGGGTCACGAAGCGCAGCGCCTTGAGGTTGACCATCAGCGCGTCGGGTTTGACCAGAAACGGCTTGTTGTCGTCATTGCCGTCATCGTTGAACACTGGCAATTGCGGTTGCACGAAATGACTGCGGTCCAGTACCAGGTCGCCGGTCACCTGCTGCACGCCATTGGCGCGCAGGTCACGCATCAGCAGCCAGAGCTTTTCCATATTCAGCTTGGGATCGCCGCCGCCCTTGAGGTACAGGTTGCCGCGCAGCACGCCATTGCTCAGGGTGCCGTCGGTGAAGAATTCGGTTTTCCACTGGTGGGTCGGGCCGAGCATTTCCAGGGCCGCGTAGGTGGTGATCAGCTTCATGGTGGAAGCCGGGTTGACCGAGACGTCGGCGTTGAACACGGTGGGCGTGCCGGGGCCATTGAGCGGCAACATCACCAGCGACAGTGCGTCATCGCCTAGTTTGCTGGCTTTCATGGCCTGTTGAACCTTGGGGGGCAGCGTGGTGTTGATGACGGCGGCGTAGGAGGGCAGAGCCAGGGGCAAAAGGAGTGACGCGAGCAACAATGGACGTAGCGACTTGATCATTGACTAAAACCCTACTGCAAAGAGGGAAACGAAAAAGAGGGCATGGATGAATTCCCTCGGTAACTATTGCAAATGTCGATTCAATTTCGATAACTATAATAGTGAATGCGCGGCGGGTTTTTTTGTAACACACAATGCCACGCATGAAACGAGCCGCATTATGCCCCAAGCGGGGCAGGCTTGTGACCGGGGGGCAAGCCGGTAAATGCTATTTTTTATTGAATCGGCATGCACGGCGGTCGCAAAGCCGGATATCCATCACACGCCGCAATTGTCGGGCTTTTAAGTCGCCAAGCTGGTAAAGTGCCGCCCGATATTTATTGATGAGGATTGTCCCATGGCCACTAACCGCTCCCGCCGTCTGCGCAAAAAACTGTGTGTGGACGAGTTCCAGGAATTGGGTTTTGAACTGAACCTGGACTTCAAGCAAGAGCTGGACGACAAGGCAATCGATGCTTTCCTTGACGCTTTCCTGAAAGAAGCAATGGAAGCCAACGGTCTTGGCTATGTGGGCGGCGACGACTTCGGTCTGGTTTGCCTGAGCAAGCGTGGCTCGGTCAGCGAAGAGCAGCGTGCTGCTGTCGAAGCCTGGCTCAAGGGCCGCAGCGAACTGACAGAAGTCACTGTCAGCCCGCTGATCGACGTCTGGTACCCGGAAAAGGAAATCAATCCGGCCGCCTGATGTAACGGGAAGCAGGCCAGCGCCTGCTTCCCTTGCTTGTTCCCCGCACGTCTCCCGTCTATAGCCCTTCGTTGTATCGTCTCCGGCGCTCGCTCAGTCAGGTTTTGCCTGTTGCAGCATCAGTGCGTCCTCAAGCTCGATCATGGCCAGTTCGACTGCCTGCTGGCAGGTGTAGAACTGTTCATCGGGTGTGTCCGGTTCGCAGGCCAGTTCGAGCGCATCACAGGCATCGACCACCCGTGAAGCCGTGATGATCCGTGCCGCGCCCTTGATCCTGTGCGCCAGGTCGCGGGTTTCCTGACGATTGTTTTCCGGCATCAGTCTGGCCAGCAACAGCCGGTCTTCGTGGTTACTGTGCAGCAGTTGCGCGAGCAGACGCTCAACCATTTCAGGACGGTCACCGGTCAGGTTGCTGACGCTGTCGAGGCTGAAGGGCAGGGCTCGTGTGGGCGCCAGCGGGGCGATGGCTGCCAGCCGTTCGCTGAGCATCGAGAGGCTGATGGGTTTGAACAGGCAGTCGTCCATGCCAGCCGTGCGGCAGCGCTCGATCTCGTCAGGCTGCGCGTTGGCCGTGAAGCCCCAGACAGGGCAGCGTTGGCGTTCGCAGGTGCGCTCATGTTCGCGGATCGCAGCGGTCATGTCGTAGCCGTTCATGATCGGCATATTGCAATCGGCGACGACCAGATCGAAGGCATCTGTTTTCCAGCGATCAAGCCCTTGTGCGCCGTTTTCGGCCATTTCGCAGTGATGGCCGAGAAAGCCGAGCTGCTGGCAAAGCAGCAGTCGATTGGCTGGATGATCGTCGACGATCAGGATCCTGAGGGCCTGATGAGCGACGGCTGCCGGCTGCGCAACGACGGGCTGCCCGGTCAGAGGCTCCAGTGTGGTCAGCACCAGATTCATGCTGATCCGAGTGCCGTGCCCCGGTGTGCTGTAGAGCGAGAGATTGCCGCCCATCATCATGCACAGGTTGCGGCAGATCACCAGCCCGAGTCCGGCGCCGGTACGCGCCATTTGTCCAGTGTTATCGGCCTGGGCGAACGGCTCGAACAAGCGTTGCTGGTCTTCGACACTGATGCCGATGCCGCTGTCCTGAACGGTGATGTGCAGATGCAGCAGTTGCGGGTTCGGGCTTTCGGCTGCTTGCAATACGACCTTGATTCTCCCCATCGGGGTGAACTTGATGGCGTTGCTGACCAGGTTGGACAGTATCTGTTTGAAGCGCAGCGGGTCGATCAGCACGTCGGCGCTGATCCTGCTGTCCAGTTCCAGCACCAGCTCGAGGTCCTTCTGCCGCGCCAGACCGTCGAATACCCTGAGCACCGACTCTACCAGCCGGCGCAGATTCGCCCGCTCGGGGTTGAGTGACAGCCGCCCGGATTCGATGCGGGCGATGTCGAGGATATCGCCGATCAGGTCGAGCAGGTCGTTGGCCGAGCTGTAGGCGACTTCGATGGCGGACCGATCCAGTTCGCCGTGATCGGCACGTTTGAGCGCCAGCTCCAGCATGCCGATCACCGCATTCATCGGGGTGCGGATTTCATGGCTCATGGTGGCAAGGAAGGTGCTTTTGGCTCGGCTGGCGGCGTCGGCCTGTTCCTTGGCAGCCTGCAGGTCTTCGATGAGCTGGCGACGCTCGCTGATGTCGATCCAGCCGCCAATGATGCCCTGTACTTCGCCCAGAGAATCACGAAACGGCAGGATCCAGTGGTAGATGGTCAGCTGTCGATCGCCAATGCGCAAAGGGCGGTCGAGGATCAGCGCGGTATTGCTGGCCATGACCCGCTGATAGTCGGCAGCGTATTCCCGGGCTTCGAAGGCGTTGCCCAGCACCCCTTCGGTAGCGCTCTTGCCGATGATGTCTTCCCGTTGCGCGGAGAACACCCTGAGGTAGCTGTCATTGCACATGCGCAACATACCTTCGCGATCCCGTACGTAGATGGGATGCGGCGTACCCTCGACCAGGGCGCGCATGAATTCGAACTGATCGCCCAGAGCCCGTTCCGCCGCTTCACGCTGACGTATCTGCCGGCGCATCCAGGCATTCCAGGCCAGCAGGCCCAGCAGCAACAGGCCTGCACCCACCACAATCTGATAGATCAGCCGTTCATAGTCATGCCAGTTGGCACGTGAGGGTGTGTAAACGCGCCAGCGGTTGTTGATCGCTGCCATGTCCTGCGGTGCGATGCTTGCCAGTGCCTTGTCGAGAATCGAGCTCAGCTCGATGGCATTGCGTGAGGTCGCCATGGAAATCAGCGCCGGATCCTCGCCGACGGTGGCGGTCATCTGCAAACGCTCCTCGAAGATCCCGGAAGACAGGAAATAGTCTGCGCTGAGCAGCGAGATGACCGCACCTTCCGCCCGGCCCAGTGACAACATGTCCAGCGCCTGGAACGGGTTGTCGATCTCCAGCGGCACGACCCTGGGGTATTTGCGGCTTAGCCAGTCGAGCACCGGGCTGCCCTGAGTGATCGCCAGACGCTTGCCGTCCATTTGCTCCAGATAGCTGGGGGCACCTTGGTCCTTGCGGGTGACCAGCACGAACGAATTGTCGATGTAGGGGCGAGTGAAGCTGAATCGGTCCTCACGCGCATCACTGGACACCAGCGCGCCGATCATGTCTGCCTGACCTTCGCCGACCTGATTGAGCATGTCGGTCAGGCTGGGCGAGCGTTTGACGTCGAACCTGAGCCCGGTACGCAGGCGCACCAGTTCGAGCAAGTCTGCGGTGATGCCGCGAAAGTTACCCTTGGCATCGAAGAATGTCAGCGGTGCATACGCTTCGTTGACGACCACGCGCACGGTCGGGTGCTGAGCGATCCAGCGCTCCTCGCGTTGCGTCAGTTGCAGCTTCTGGTCGGTGAGCATCAGGTCGCTGCCCGTGCTCCAGCGTCTGGAAATATTGATCCGTTCATCGACGGGGATGGCTTTCAGCGTCTGATTGATGATGCCCAGCAGTTGGGTGTTTTCGTTGCTGACCGCGAAGCTGAAACCGTTGGGCTCGTGCTTGCCGAAATTCGACATCTGCACGTTGTTCAGATAACCCTTGTTGATGATGTACTGGGTGGAAATCGTATCGCCCAGGAACACGTCCGCCTGATTGAAGGCGACTGCGTTGATGGCGTTCTGAAAAGAGGGATAGGTCTTCAGCGTTGCGCCGGGATAGGACGCTTCGACCTCGGCAGGCGGCAGGTAGTGATAGACCATGCTCAGCCGCATGCCTTTCAGGCCCTCGTTCAGGGGGCGGGTGTCTCCGACCCGAGTGACCAGAACGGGCTGGTCCACCGAGTAGGGCTGTGAAAGCCTGATATTGCGATCGACGGCTTCAAAACCGTTTGCGGTGCCCAGCAGATCGATCTGGCCTGCGGCAAGGGCCTTGATCGCTGCATTACGGGTTTCGAAACGCTGGACCCTGACGGGCAGGTCCAGCGCATCCGAAATGATCCCTGCGTAATCGGCAGTGATGCCTTCGTAATCGTTCCCTGAAATCGTGATATCGAAGGGCGGGTAATCGGGGCTCGATGTGCCGAGAATCAGTTCGCGTTGCCCGCGCACCCACTGCCACTGGTGACTGTCCAGCTTCACGTCCATGTGCGCCGGGCTCGAACGGCCGAGCAGGGTGTAGTGATCGGCCGCATGAATACCGGCCTCAGCACCCCAGCCCAGGCACAGGCTTGTGGCCAGTATTAATAATTGTCTGAAGCGCTTGGGCATCCGTTTTCTCACACTAGCGCGTTGCGTTTTGCCATCTCGATAAGTTCTACCAAGGTTCTGGTTTTCAGTTTTTGCATAAGCCGTGTTTTGTAAGTGCTGACGGTTTTGTTACTGAGAAACATGCCCTTGGCTATTTCCTTGTTGGAACGGCCTTGGGCAAATAACTGCAAGACCATCAGTTCGCGGTCATTGACCAACTTGAACAGCTCCAGCTCGTTGGTCTGGCCATCTTCACGAACTGCGCACGTCAACGCCTGACTGGGAAAGTAATTGTAGCCGGATAATACCGCTTTCACCGAACTGAGCAGTTCGCTAAGGTCTTCCTGCTTGCACACATAACCCGAGGCACCTGATTGCATGCAGCGAATGGCAAACAGGTTGGGGGTCTGCGACGTCAGCACCAGAATCT
Organism: Pseudomonas sp. PvP028; assembly: GCF_017832255.1. NCBI lineage: Bacteria > Pseudomonadati > Pseudomonadota > Gammaproteobacteria > Pseudomonadales > Pseudomonadaceae > Pseudomonas > Pseudomonas sp. PvP028. The sequence continues at coordinate 4,913,181 of NZ_JAFIBL010000001.1, read as the reverse complement.
TGGAGGGCAGCCCCATCGTATTGAAGCGGGCCAGCACCTCGAGGCCGTCGAGCTTGGGGATGCTGATGTCGAGGATGATCAGGTCGGGCATGCATTCACGCACCATCTGCATGGCGTCGACACCGTTGTCGGTTTCGCCGACCACCTCATAATTTTCATTCTCCAGGAGCATTCTGACCGCCATCCGGATGACCGGATGATCGTCGATGATAAAAACTGAGTTCATATTCCATTCCATAACAAGCAGTGAAGAAAGCGCGCACCTTAGCTCAGATGTTCGGGCAGGCACATAAAGAGACTTGCTCGGCAGGCATATATAGGAAAAGTCCTACAAAAATTAGCGTATCGGAGTACGTAAAAGCCTACGTAGAACACAAGTGTGTTTAAACGTTAACGCTTATTTCAATGTGTATTTGACGAGTGATGCATCAAATTTTTATTACGTTCTGGAATCATCATTCATGTTGACTGCTGATTTCCTACGCGTCTGAACGTCGTATTTAATCGGTACGGTTTGTCGGTGTTAAGGTATGTATCTGTTTTTACCCTGCCTATCTGAAAGCGGATAAAGCCGGTTTACCGACGTCAGTCAATGAGGTGCCCCAGCAGGCGGCTGAGGTCGGGCCCGTGCAGGGGCTTGCTCAGGCAGCCGAGCAGGGGGAGATCGCGCTGCAGGGCGAGTTGCTGCAGGTTTTCAAGCTGTTTATCCGGCAAGCCGCTGAGCAGAATCGCCTGGCGCAGCAAGCCTTGTCGGGCTGCCTCGTCGATCAGGTCGAGGCCTGACATGTCCGGCAGGCACTGATCGCACAGCACAAGCCCGTACGGTTCGGCGCTGCGTTGCATGGCGGCCATGGCCTCGGCAGCCGTCAGCACGGGCGTCAGCAGGAAGTAGCCATGGTTGTTGAGCAGCACCTGAGTGGCGATCAATTGAAACGGGTGATCTTCCACCAGAAGGATGCGCAGGCTATGTGTGGACATGAGCGTTCCGGAAAGGCCCTGGCGAGGCGTTCAGGCGTCGGCAGGCGGCGTGCGGACCCGTGAGTATCGCAGGCGGATGGATGACGTGCCGGATGGCAGTTGAAGTGGCTGGAATTATTGAGGGATGCAAGAAAAGCTGCGATAGGACCCGTCTGACATGCATGTAGGGCCTGTCTGAGTTTTGCGGGGTGATCAGGTCTGACCAGCCTTTGCCTGTGTGCGTTCAGGCAGCGGGCTGGTCGATGGAGGCTATATTTGGCCGGAGCGGCCAGTCATTTCCCGGGCCATTTCACTGGCGTAGCTGTCGGTCATGCCCGCAATGAAGTCGATCATGCGCAGGAACGAGGCATGCAGCGGTGCCTTGGGATCGGGCGCGCTGTTACCCAGTAAATCGAGGATGCGTCGATGCTTGAACGATGGCGTCCTGCCGCCGAACTGTTCGACGGCCGCGCCGCAGAATGCGTTGAGGAGGATCTCCAGCGTGGTGTAGGCACCGATTTCATGCAGTGTCTTGCGCTTGTCCTGAAAGATTTTCTTGCGCGCCATGTCCTTGGCGTTGAGCACACAGCGTTTGGCCGGGCCGTGCATATGCTCGACCAGGTCGCCAGGCAGGGTGCCTGCCAGCAAGGCGTCCTGCTGCTCGACGAAGGCTCTGGCGGCCGCGTTGGTCAAGTGCTCGATGGCCTTGCCACGCAGGATTGCCAGTTTGCGCCGTCGTGAGTCGCCCGGGCCCAGTTGTCGGTAGGTTTCCGGAAGATCGTCGCCGACCAGCCCGAGCAAAAGCGATTCCACTTCTGCGTAGTTGAGCAGGTCCATCTCCAGACCGTCTTCCAGATCGATCAGGGCGTAACAGATGTCGTCGGCCGCCTCCATCAGATACACCAGCGGATGACGCGCCCAACGCTGGTCTTCGAGCTGCGGCAAACCCAGCTTGCCGGCGATCTGCTCAAGGATCGGCAGTTCGCTCTGATAGCAGCCGAACTTGTGCTTTTTGTAGCCCAGCGAGTCCGCGTGACGGGCGGTCCATGGGTATTTGAGGTATGTGCCCAATGTGGCGTAGGTCAGGCGGGTGCCGCCGTCGAACTGGTGGTATTCCAGCTGCGTCAGCACCCGAAATCCTTGGGCATTACCTTCGAAATTGAGAAAGTCATTACGCTCGGTATCGCTCATCGCGTCGAGCCAGCCACGCCCGGCGGCTTGATTGAACCAGTTGCGAATCGCATCTTCGCCCGAGTGACCGAACGGCGGATTGCCGATGTCGTGGGCCAGACAGGCCGATTGCACAACCATGCCCAGGTCGCTCGGATCGCACCATTCAGGCAGGGCAGAGCGCAGCGTTTCGCCGACACGCATCCCCAGCGAACGGCCGACACAACTGACTTCCAGCGAATGGGTCAGGCGCGTATGGATATGATCATTGCTGGACACCGGATGCACCTGGGTCTTGCGTCCCAAGCGGCGGAAGGCCCCGGAAAAGATGATCCGGTCATGGTCCTTGTGAAACGGACTGCGCCCCAGTTCCTCGGGGCTGTGCAGGGTCTTGCCCAGTCGTTCGCGGTTAAGCAGTGTTTGCCAATCCAATGCGTTCACTCCGTCAGTAATTGGGGCGTAGCTTCCCGCTTCGACACGCCTGCCGCAAGGGGCGCATTGATGAAAACAGGTCCCGTAGAAAAACAAATGCCTGCACCGGAATTCCGGAGCAGGCATTTATATTAAGGCCAGTACAGTCAGGCCAGGATCATGCGAGATGCACGGCGCGATCAGACTTTGCGATTGCGATTCTGCAGGGCGCGTGCTTGCATGGCGACCTTGACCACCGGCGTCAAGGTGATGCCCAGCTTTAACAGGCGGCCCAACAGGCTGGTACGTCCGGTCTTGGCACGTTTGCCGCTCAGGAAGCCCAGCAGGGCGACCGAGCCCACGCCCCAGAGCGGCGCGTGGCGAAAGCCCAGCGCGCTTTTCCAGTCATGGCGGATACCGCGAAAGCGTTGCAACGGCTGCATCAGTTGCGTCGATTCGTGGCGAATTTCCTGGCGGTGCATTTCCATGCGCAGGCGGATCAATGCCTTGCGCAGTTCTCGACGAGTATTGCTCTGGTGCGACTTGGGTTCACTCATGGCATCAATCGCTCACGGTCATTGGCCAGTTCTTCGAGGGTCGCATGGAAGGGCGAGGACTCGTCGAAGATCGCTGCCTTGAGGCGCAATCCACAGAAGATCGCGGCCAGCAGGTAAAACGTACACAGGCCAACGATGCCGGCCAGGCGATAGCTGTCCCACAGAACGATCAGCAGCAAGGCCGAGAGCCCGGTGAGCAGCAGCAGGCCGAAAACCAGTGCCAGACCGGCGAACAGCAGCAGGCTGACGGTTCGCGCTTTCTGTTCCTGCAATTCAATGCCGAACAGCTCGACGTGAGTGTGCAACAGGCCAAGGAAGGCAGCGCCCAGGCGCCGCGGTGAAGCGCCCGGAGTTCCTTCGGGCGGTGCTGATTCCGTTCCCAGAGTCATGATGTTAGCGCCTTGTAGCCAGCAGACCGATCAGAAAGCCGACACCTGCGGCAATACCGACGGACTGCCAGGGGTTGTTCTGAACGTAATCTTCGGTGGCGACCACTGCCGCTTCACCGCGCTCGCGCAACGAATCTTCGGTGGTCTTCAGGGTTTCCTTGGCACGCAGCAGGCTTTCGCGGATCTGGGCGCGCAATTCATCGGCCTGATCACCCGCCAGAGAGGCGGTATGCGCCAGTAATTTCTCAGTGTCGGCAACCAGTACCTGGAAGTCGGCTCTCAGGATTTCCTGAGCATTCTGTGCAGTTTCGCGGGCCATGATGTTCTCCGTTTGGTGGGCGTATGAATGTTTCGAGTACAGGTGATTCCTGAAGGTTCACTTCGATTGCCGCATCGTGTTCGATCAGGCTTTACACTGCAGTTGCACCTTACTCCAAAAGTATCTGCCAGCAAAAACCGCAACCACTGGAAGATTGGGGTTTCGTATTTCTGGCCATTGGCTATGCTCCACACGCGTGATCAAGGGATGGCCTGGCGCGCGCGACATCCGTTGAATGGAGAGAGGCATGGAGCGGCTGTATTCCCTGCAGGGGCTCAGGGGCGTAGCGGTCCTGGGCGTTGTGTTGTTTCACATGATGTCGGTAGAGAGCAAGTTTTCCGGTGGCGATATCCTTTTGCCGCCTTGGCTAGATTTTTTTCAGTTGGGCGTCGATCTGTTCTTCGTCATCAGCGGATTCGTCATGGTGATTGTCAGCCGTGGCCGTTTTCAGAGCGCAATCGAAGCCCAGCGGTTTCTGTTCAATCGGGTATCGCGGATCTATCCCACGTACTGGTTGTACTTTTTCATCACCCTGGCGGTTTATCTGGTGCAGCCGGGCATGGTCAACAGCGGGCATGGCTCGTCCAATCTGATCATGTCGTTCCTGCTGTTGCCCAACGACAAGGTGCTGCTGGTTATGGTGGCCTGGTCGCTGCTGTTCGAACTGTGGTTTTACGTGGTGTTCTCCGGCTTTCTGCTGTTTCGCGAGCGCAGCCTGCCGTTTCTGCTCGGCGGCTGGTGTCTGATCATCGTGGCGTTCAACACGCTGGCAGACTGGCAGGACTATTCCCCGGCAGTAAAGATCATCCTGCATCCCTATGCCCTCGAGTTCATGCTTGGCGCCGCGCTGGCCTTGTTCTTTTACGGTCGCCACAGTGCCCGCGTGCCGACTGCTGCGGTCTGGTTACTGCTCGGTGTCGCGTTGTTGGCGGCGGTGCCCCTGATCGGCTATTACCGGCTGTATGCGAGTCAGGGGTTGCTGCGCATGCTCATGGTCGGCGGCACGTTCGGCATGCTGGTGGTGACGCTGGCATTGCTCGAACGGCGTCGACACCTGCGGGTGCCCGGGTTTCTGGTTGCCGTGGGCGATATGTCCTACACGATCTATCTGTCTCATCTGCTGGTGCTGGGGGTGATCGGCAGGGTCTGGAGTCTGGTGGGAGCCTGGCCCGAAAGCGACCTGGACAACCTGTTTTTCGCGCTGCTGATGATGGCTGCGGCGGTGTGCTATGGCTGGGTCGGTTATCGTTGTTTCGAGAAACCGGTACTGGATCGCGCCAATGCGTTCAGCAAGGCGCATTTTCGGGTGTCGACGTGATCCCGGTGCGCGCCTAGAATAATTTCCGCTTGCCGAGGATTCGCCGAGGATCGACTCATGCCCCCCGAATGTCAGCTGTTCAGCACCCTGGGATGCCCGCTGTGCGAGGTTGCCGAAGCGGTTTTACTGCCGTTCGCCATCGAACACGGCCTGCTGGTTGAGCTGGTCGACATCTGCGAGGATGAGCAACTGCTTGAACGCTACGAGTTGCGCGTTCCTGTGTTGCGGCGAGTCGACACCGGCGACGAGCTGGACTGGCCATTTGACGCGCCTCAAGTGGCGTCGTTTCTGAGTCGTTGAGCTGCCTTGTCGTTGAGCTGCATTCCCTTTCATTTACCGGACACGACGCGCAGTGAATATCGATACACGCATCAAATTTCGCCATCTGGTCTGCTTTCTAGAAGTGGCCCGGCAGGGCAGTCTGGCGCGTGCTTCCGACGTTCTGGCGATCAGTCAGCCGGCGCTGTCGAAAAGTCTCAAAGAGCTGGAAACCCTGCTCGACACCACGCTGTTCGTGCGCAGTAAAAGTGGTGCGGCACTCACCGAAGCGGGCGTGGCGTTCATGCGCTTTGCCGGGCCCAGCGTGCAGGCCCTGCGCGAGGGCGTCAGCAGCCTGCGCTCGGGCGAGCACGACACGGTCACTGCACGACTGGGCGTACTGTCGACGGCCGAAAGCCTGTTGGTGCCCGAGGTGGTTCATCGCCTGCACCAGCAGCACCCGGCGCTGATCGTCAGCGTGATGACCGGACCCAGTGCCTATCTGCTGTCGCAATTGAGGGTAGGGGAGCTGGATCTGGTGGTCGGGCGCATGACGGACAGTCCGCAGATTCAGGGCCTGACGTTCGAGCACCTGTACAACGAGTCGATGACGCTGGTGGTGCGCAGCGATCACCCATTGCTGGCTGCGCCGCTCAAGCCTGAAAGCCTGGAGCAATTCCCGCTGGTATTGCCGCTGGCAGGCACGACCATCCGCAAGTTTGCCGACAGCCTGTTCGTACAGTGCGGCATCCGCATGCCACGTCAGCGCCTTGAAACCCTTTCGCTCACCCTCAGCCGTCGCTATGTGCAATGCAGCGATGCGGTGTGGATCGCGCCGCTGGATGCCGTGTCGCTGGAGTTGAAAGGCGGCACGCTGGTCGAACTGGACATGGGTATTCGTGAGCCGGGCGGTTCGGTCGGTTTGTGCAGCAACCCGGCCTTGCCACTCACGCGCGCAGCGCAGTGGTGCGTGGACGAGCTGCGGAGTCTTGGAGAGGCCTATCGCAACGTCTAGCATCCATAACCAAATGGTTATGGATCATGGGGTTTATTTCAGTTCTCTATAAGCATGGATCGCGCGACACTTCGCCGCAGCCTGTAGCGCATGTGATCGACGCCTGCGCGCCCCATAAGAAAAACGAGGAGAACGCCATGTCTGCCGCGGACAACAGCCGCTTCGTCATTCGTGACCGAAACTGGCATCCAAAAGCTCTCACCCCTGATTACAAGACCTCGATCCTGCGCTCGCCGCGTCAGGCGCTGGTCAGTATCCCGCAGTCCATTTCCGAAACCACCGGCCCGGATTTCTCGCATTTGAAATTCGGCCAGCACGATAACGACCTGCTGCTCAATTTCAACAACGGTGGGCTGCCCATCGGCGAGCGTATCCTGCTGGCCGGGCGGGTCTGCGATCAGTACGGAAAGCCGATCCCGCATACGCTGGTGGAGATCTGGCAGGCCAACGCCGGCGGGCGTTATCGCCACAAGCGCGATGCCTATCTGGCGCCTATCGATCCCAATTTCGGTGGCGTCGGACGTGCACTGACCGACAGCGAAGGCAATTACAGCTTCCGTACCGTCAAGCCAGGGCCTTACCCATGGCGCAACGGTCCCAACGACTGGCGCCCGGCGCACATTCATGTGTCGATCAGCGGGCCGTCGATTGCTACACGGCTGATTACCCAGTTGTATTTCGAAGGCGACCCGCTGATTCCGATCTGCCCGATCGTCAAGGCCATCGCCAATCCGGACGCCGTGCAGAGCCTGATTGCCAGGCTCGACCTGGGCCTGGGAAATCCGATGGATTGCCTGGCGTATCGCTTTGATATCGTGTTGCGCGGCCAGCGCAAGACTCATTTCGAAAACTGCTGAGGAGCCCGACATGCCCGTTCAATTGCTGCAGGAAACCCCTTCGCAAACCGCTGGCCCTTACGTTCACATCGGTCTTGCACCGCAGGTGGCCGGCAACCCGACCCGCGAGCTGGAAATCTGGAACGAGATGGCCAGGCCCGAGGCGCCCGGCGAGCACATCGTGTTGCTGGGCAACGTCTTCGACGGCAACGGTCACCTGATCCGTGATGCCTATCTGGAGTTCTGGCAGGCGGATCATCAGGGTGCGTATCACAGCGAATTCGACCCCGACAGACCGTTCAACGGATTTGGTCGCACGGCAACTGCGGACGATGGCCAATGGATCCTCAAGACCATCAAGCCAGGCTCGGCGCGCAATGCGGCGGGCGTGCCGATGGCGGCGCACATCAATGTTTCGCTGTTTGCGCGGGGCATCAATATTCATCTGCAGACGCGGTTGTATTTCGACGACGAAGCCCAGGCGAACGCGCAGGACCCGGTGCTCAATCTGATTGAGCAGCCCCCGCGCCGCGAAACCCTGGTGGCACGTCCTTGCACGCACGAGGGGCAGACGGCCTATCGTTTTGATATCCGCGTGCAAGGTGAGGGCGAGACAGTGTTTTTCGATTTCTGAATCGCTTGTCGATTCAGCAATCAATGTGCGTGCGTTTCAAGGCGCCTGCATCGGCAGGCGACCCTATAAAAATAAAAGGACATCTCCATGACGCTTTCCGCCGGCAGCCCCGCGCCGAGTACGCTCGACGTTCAGGCCTTCATCAATGCGCAACCGCTATCCGGGTATCAGTGGCGAGTGGTTGCGCTGTGTTTTCTGATCGTGTTTCTCGACGGCCTCGATACTGCCGCAATGGGCTTCATTGCACCCGCACTCAGCCAGGATTGGGGGATCGATCGGGCCAGCCTGGGGCCGGTGATGAGTGCTGCGCTGATCGGCATGGTGTTCGGCGCGCTGGGTTCCGGCCCGCTGGCCGACCGCTTCGGGCGCAAGGTGGTGCTGGTGGTCGCGGTGCTGCTGTTCGGTCTTTTCAGCCTGGCATCAGCCTACAGCAGCAACATCGATCAATTGCTGGTACTGCGCCTGTTGACCGGGCTGGGGCTCGGCGCGGCGATGCCCAACGCCACTACCTTGCTGTCGGAATACACCCCCGAGCGGCTCAAGTCGCTGCTGGTGACGAGCATGTTCTGCGGTTTCAATCTGGGCATGGCATGCGGCGGTTTTGTATCAGCCAAACTGATACCCAGCATGGGCTGGCACAGCCTGCTGATGCTGGGCGGTATCCTGCCCCTCCTGCTGGCGGTGGTGCTGATGGTCTGGCTGCCGGAATCGGCGCGATTTCTGGTGGTACGTAATCGCGGTGCAGAGCGGATTCGCAAGGTTCTGTCACCGATTGCGCCCAAGGCGCTGGCCGGTATCACTGATTTCAGCGTTCCCGAACAGAAAACCGTCAGCAGCCGTAATGTGCTGAAAGTGATCTTCTCCGGCAACTACAGTGCCGGCACGCTGTTGCTGTGGCTGACGTATTTCATGGGTCTGGTCATCGTCTACCTGCTGACCAGCTGGCTGCCGACGCTGATGCGCGACAGCGGCGCGAGCATGGAGCAGTCGGCCTTCATCGGCGCGCTGTTTCAGTTCGGCGGGGTGTTGAGTGCTGTGGGCGTGGGCTGGGCGATGGATCGTTACAACCCGCACAAGGTCATTGGTTGTGCTTATGCACTGGCGGGGGTGTTCGCCTGGCTGGTCGGGCAGAGTCTGGGTAATGTCGCGCTGTTGGCGACACTGGTGCTGCTGGCCGGCATGTGCATCAACGGCGCGCAGTCGGCAATGCCGTCGCTGGCAGCGCGTTTTTACCCCACTCAGGGGCGTGCCACGGGCGTGTCGTGGATGCTCGGGATCGGCCGTTTCGGCGCCATTCTCGGCGCCTGGGCCGGTGCCACGCTGCTGGGCCTGGGCTGGACGTTCGAGCAGGTGCTGACCGCGCTGGTCATCCCGGCGGCGCTGGCCACGATAGCGGTGCTGATCAAAGGCTGGGTCAGCCATTCGGACGCTACCTGAAACCTTTCAATCTGGAGTGGTGATGTGAACAGAGCGAGCAATCAACTTTTCGATGCCTACTTCATGCAACCCGAAATGCGCGAGATCTTTTCCGATGAAGGCCGGGTGCAGGGCATGCTCGATTTCGAGGCTGCGCTGGCCCGGGCACAGGCGCGCGTCGGCCTGATCCCGCCCGAGGTAGTCGCCGACATCGAGCTGAGCTGCGACGCACGGCTGTTCGATTTTGACGCGCTGGCAATCGCCATCGGCAGTGCCGGCAATTCAGCGATTCCGCTGGTCAAGGCGCTGGGCAAACAGATTGCCGCACGCAGCGCTGAAGCCGAGCGCTACGTGCACATGGGCGCGACCAGTCAGGATGTGATGGACAGCGGGCTGGTCCTGCAACTGCGCCGAGCCATCGCGCTGCTTGAGCGTGACCTCACCCGACTGGCCGATGCGATGGCTGAGCAGGCACAGCGTCATGCCGGCACGCCACTGGCCGGACGCACTTGGCTGCAGCAGGCCACGCCGGTCACATTGGGGATGAAAATCGCCGGCTGGCTGGGCGCAGTCACTCGCCATCGACAGCGCTTGAACGAGATCAAACCGCGCCTGCTGTGCCTGCAGTTCGGTGGTGCGTCCGGCAGCCTCGCGGCGCTGGGCGATCAGGCCTTTTCGGTGGCCGAAGCGCTGGCCGATGAGTTGCAACTGGCGTTGCCCGAGCAGCCCTGGCACACCCAGCGCGACCGACTGGTGGAGTTTGCCGGTCTGTTGGGCCTGATCGCCGGCAGTCTCGGCAAGCTGGGACGCGATGTGAGCCTGTTGATGCAGACCGAAGTGGGCGAGGTCTTCGAGCCTTCGGCGCCTGGGAAGGGCGGATCTTCGACCATGCCGCACAAACGCAACCCGGTCGGCGCTGCAGTCATGATCAGCACCGCCACCCGCGCACCGGGTCTGGTGGGCACGATGCTGTCGGCCATGCCGCAGGAGCACGAACGCAGTCTGGGCCTGTGGCATGCCGAGTGGGAGACCTTGCCGGAACTGTGCTGTCTGGTCTCCGGTTCCCTGCAGCAGGCCTTGCAGGTGATATCTGGTCTGCAGGTGGATGCCGAGCGCATGGCGATCAATCTTCAATCCACCAAAGGCCTGGTTCTCGCCGAGGCAGTGAGCATTGCGCTGGCTCAGCGCATCGGCCGCGATGCAGCCCATCATCTGGTTGAACAGTGCTGCCGGCGTGCGGTGGAGCAGGGCGCGCATTTGCGTCAGGTGCTCGGCGAAACCCCGCAGGTCAGCGAGCAGTTTTCTTCTGACGAGCTGGATCGTCTGCTCGATCCGGCCCATTACCTTGGCCAGGCTCGCCATTGGGTCGAGCGCGCCGTGGCCGAACACACAAGGATTTCCCAATGACCGAAGACGAACGTTACGAAGCCGGCATGCAGGTGCGCCGCGCGGTGCTGGGCGATGCGCATGTCGATAACAGCCTGAGCAAACTGACGCCGTTCAATGAAGAGTTTCAGGAGATGATCACTCGTCACGCCTGGGGTGATATCTGGACGCGTCCGGGGTTGCCGCGCCATACGCGCAGCCTGATCACCATCGCGATGCTGATCGGCATGAATCGCGAAGGCGAATTGCGCCTGCACCTCAAGGCCGCGAAAAACAACGGCGTGACCCGCGAGGAAATCAAGGAAGTGCTGATGCAGAGCGCTATCTACTGCGGCATTCCTGCGGCCAATGCAACGTTCCATCTGGCTGAAGCGGTGTGGGATGAAATGGGCGTGGAGTCATTGCAGGACAATTGAGAGCGGTGATCGAGAACGCCGCCGCAGCGCCCTCGGCCACGGCGGCGTCCTGTTCGGATCAGAGCAGCGACAGCGGGTAGCTGACGATCAGGCGGTTTTCGTCGAACTGGTTGGTGTTGTAGTCGCGACGCATGGTGGAGTTGCGCCATTTGACTGACAGGCTTTTGAACGCGCCGCTCTGGAACACATAAGCCAGCTCGGTTTCCCGTGCCCACTCTTCGCCGTCGGTGATGGCGCCAGTGTGCACGTTGTCGCCGCTGATGTAGCGGTTCATCAGGGTCAAACCGGGCACGCCCATAGCTACGAAGTCATAGTCATGGCGCAACTGCCAGGATTTCTCCTTGGCATTGTCGAAGCTGGAGTTGTAACTGTCGTTGGCCAAGGTCCCGCCACTGGTGCCGTTGACGCGCATCCAGGCGCTGTCGCCGCTGACTTTCTGCAGGCCCAGGTAAAAGGTGTTGCCACCGTGTCGTGCCGAAAGCAGCGCTGACCAGGTCTTGTTGTCCAGATCGCCGGCCAGCGACTGACCATCGTCCTTGCCTTGGAAGTAGCCAAGGTTGGCCCCCAGCGTCCAGCTGCCCAACGGCTGGCTGTGCAGCAGGTTGAAATATTGCTGGTGGTAGATGTCTTCAAGCTCGGCGTACCACACGCCGACCTGGGTGCGCTTTTCGTTGAACACGTACTCGCCGCCGCCAAAGTTGAAGCGGTCGGAAGTGAACGCGGTACGGCCATTCAAGGACATGTCTTCCATGCTTGCGTCGTTGCGCGGGCTGTTGCCACGGAACTGACCACCGTAAAGGGTCAGGCCGTCGATTTCCTTGGAGGTGATCTGCCCGCCCTGAAAGGTTTGTGGCAGCGAGCGGCCGTCATCCGAGCGCAGGATCGGCAGCACCGGCATCCACTCGCCGACCTTCAATTCGGTCTTCGAGAAGCGTGCCTTGCCGGCCACTGCCAGACGGCCGAAGTCGTCGGCCGGGCGTCCATCGCTATGGATGGGCAGCAATTGTGTGCCGCCGGTACCCTTGCCGCCGTCTAGCTTGAGCGAGTAGAGGCCCAGTGCGTCGACACCAAAGCCGACGGTGCCTTGGGTGAAGCCGGAGCGGGCGTCGAGGATGAAGTTCTGCGTCCACTCCTCGGCGTAGTTCTGCGTATTGGCCGGGTCGACGAAGTTGCGGTTGATGTAGAAGTTGCGTAGGTTCAGATTGACCTTGGCGTCTTCGACGAACCCGGCACTGTGGCCGCTGATGGGCGTCAGGCTTGCAGCGACAGCCGCCGACAGACCGCAAAGGAGTTTGCAGGGGGAATTCACGCGCATGGAACAGACCTTTTTTGTAGTTATTGAGTCGTGTAACTGGCTGCGATAGTGAAATGGCGTAACGCCCCGTGCAATTGTGAAACAGTCGTTTCGGGCGATTATCGAACGCTAATGAACCGGTTCGAACATTTCCTGCGAGAAGCCGCAAACGTGTGTGCGATGCTCACGGGCAAATATGGGTAGAGAGCGCGTTCGGCCACGGCGTCGGGCTGCTGAAACTTGAACAAGGAAGCGCAATGAGTACTGCCAGCACGCCGTTGTCCGGCGTCAATCAACCTCTCAAAGGTATAGGCTTCATTCTTCTGGCGACTTTTCTGTTTGCCAGTCACGACACCCTGTCCAAGTACCTGTCCGGCTTCTATCCGATCATTCTGGTGGTGTGGGCGCGTTATGTGGTGCACACGCTGCTGATGGCCTGCATTTTCATGCCGTCATCGGGGTTGCGAGTGCTGCGTACCAAGCGTCCTGGCCTGCAGGCCTTGCGCGCACTGGCGTTGCTGGGCACCAGTCTGCTGTTTACCAGCAGCCTGATGTTCATCCCGCAGGCGGAAGCGACGGCGGTCAACTTTCTTGCGCCGTTGCTGGTTACCGCGTTATCGGTGCCGCTGCTGCACGAGCGTGTGACGCGCGGGCAGTGGACAGCGGTGGTGGTCGGGTTTGTCGGGGTGATGATCATTATTCATCCGGGCGGCGAGCTGTTTACCCCGGCGATTCTGTTGCCGCTCTCATCGGCTTTGTGTTTTGCGCTGTATCAACTCCTGACGCGGTTGGTCAGTCCGTTCGACAGTCCGACCACCAGCAATTTTTTCGCGGGGCTGTTCAATACGCTGTTGATGAGTGCGCTGGTGCCGTTCTTCTGGGAAGTGCCAGCGCTCAAGCACTTGCCGTTTCTGCTGGCGCTGGGTGCGTGCGGGATGTCGGCGCATTTGCTGCTGACCCAGGCCTTCCGCTTCGCCGCTCCGGCCATGCTTGCGCCGTTTAGTTATTGCCAGATCGTGTTCGCTGGATTGCTGGGCTACCTGGTCTTCGACCACACCCCGTCTCCGACCGCGCAGGCCGGCATCGCCATCATCTGCCTCAGCGGTCTGGCGGCGGCTTGGCAACAGCGGCGTAAAGGTGGGTAATGTGTGGCACTGAAGGCGCTGATTGACGCCGATGCCAATGTTCAGCGTTGGCATAAGGTTTGTGACGCTCCACGTTACATGGCGGTTTTTCTTTGTCAGGCGGATTGGGGTTCGGCTCAGGTCACCTTTTCGCCCCTCGGCGACTTACTTTGATGGGGCCAAAGTAAGCAAACCCCCTGGCTCCGTTTCCGGCCCGACTTCGTCGGGTTCCTTCGCCCTGACACTGATCCGGGGGGCGCCGTAACGCGCCATCCATGGCGCGGTGCGGCTAGCCTGGCGTCCTGCCAGGCTACCCCCGGATCAGCGCCAGGACTCAGCCGTCACTTACGTCGCACTCTGCGTCGTCAGTACCATCGCGCTCGAAAAGCACTTCGTTGGCAGCGAATGGTGGGTAAGTCATAACATTGTTTTCGCATCAGAGATTGTTGACGCAGAGCGTCACGAACTGCATTCACACCAGAGCGTGAGGAACGAGAGTTACACGGGAGAAAACTTCTCGTCACTCTGCGCAGAGCGTAGGGACGATAGCGAAAAGGCCCGGTCACTGAGTGAGCCGGGCCTTTTTGATGGTGTCAGACGATTACTCGCTGAGCGTCGGAACCTTGCGAGGGGCCATGAAGTACATCCAGATCAGGGCAATGAAATACATCGCCGGGATCATGGTGAACAACACGTTGTAGTTGTTATTGGTGGCGGTCAGCACCGCACCCACGATCTGCGTCATGAACATACCGCCGATGGCCGCACACATCCCGCCGAAGCCGAACACGGTACTCATCATGTGCTTGGGGGTGTAGTCCATCACCAGGCTCCAGATATTCGCCGTCCAGGCCTGATGCGCACCCACGGCAAGCGAAATGGCCAGTACCGCCACCCACAGCCCGCTGGCATTGGCCGCGAACACCACGCTGCAGATCGTGATGGCAAAGATCAGCATCGACAACAGCCGCGCAGTCGTCGCACGCATGCCACGACCAATCAGCCAGGACGACAGAATGCCGCCACCGACACTGCCGAAGTCAGCCGTCAGCCAGATCAGAATCAGCGGGATACCCATCTGCGTCACGCTGATCCCCAGGTTGTATTGCTGATTGAGGAACGGCGGCAGCCAGTACAGGTAGAACCAGAACACTGGAGCAGTGATCGCATACGCCAGCGCGAATGCCCACGTACCCCGCATCTTCAGGATGCCGGTAAACGGCACCTTGACCGGCGCCGGTTCGACTTCCTTATTGATGTAGTCCAGTTCGGTCTTGCTGACGGTCGGATGCTCTTCGGGGTTGTAGTACTTCAAGCGCCAGGTGATGGCCCAAAGCAGCCCCAGCGAACCCATTGCCACGAAGGCGGCCTGCCAGCCCCAGACCGTGAGGATCACCGGCAGGAGGGCCGGGGTCAACATGGCACCGACGTTGGTGCCGGCGTTGAAGATGCCGGTGGCCACCGCGCGCTCACCAGCAGGGAACCATAGCCGCGTGGTCTTCACACAGGCCGGGTAGTTGGCGGCTTCGGTCAGGCCCAGAATGAAGCGGCAGACCATGAAGCCGACAGCGGAAGTGGCAAGGCCGTGAGCACCGGTGGCCAGGCTCCACAGCAGCACCGCGAGGAAGAACGCGCGCTTCACGCCAACCTTGTCGATGAAGCGGCCCTGCAGTACGAAGCCGACCGCGTAACCGACCTGAAACCAGAAGTTGATGTTGGCGTAGTCCATCGCCGTCCAGCTCATTTCCTTGGCAAGGATGGGCTGCATGACGCCGAGCGCGGCCCGGTCGATATAGTTCAGCGTGGTGGCGAAGAACACCAGGGCGAGCATGCCCCAGCGAGTCTTGCCTACGGCGAGCGCGCCGCGGATCTTTTCGCCCATCCCGGCACGGGCGGCCTGGGCGACAGGGTTGGTCTGGGTGTTAAGCATGATGTTCTAACCATCCGTTCCAGGACTGTGCTGCTGGCAACAGTCGGACTGAGAAGTCCACTCGATGCAGGCGTTGTGCAGGTAAAGTGATGTCGTAGAACCGTGATTCGACTGGCCTGTAGACTCAGGCTGTCCTCGAAACGATCCGTCGGGCCGACAATTTACAGGTTGGGCCGCGTAAGTGTGTTGGAATGTTTCAGGCGACGCAGACCGTGGCCGGGCTTTTGGCCGGGCGGCTTCGTCGAACAGGACGTCTGTTGAGACGGACGGGTGATCGGGCGAGCAAAGCGAGAAGGGTGCGCATGAGCAATGTTCCTGTTTTTTGAATTGTTATGGGTTTGCTGCTGATGGAGCGAATATCGAAATGTTGGACTGCGGGTCTATCCTGCAATGTGATGCCGATGTTGAGCATTACGAGATACAGCGTCAATTGAGTAAAACGGCTTTTGTTCGATAATCGAACGTAAAACTAACCGGTTCGTACACTTTATGTTGCTGTAGTGTTTTCACAGGCAAATACTTTACTCGCACCTCTGAATAAGGCCGGGAAAGGCCAGGAATGCGGTGTTGTCCAGTCGCGACCCAAGCAGGTCGCGTTCATCCAGGAGCTGAAAAGCATGCAGCGTTCAATTGCTACCGTATCCTTGAGCGGTACTCTGCCCGAAAAGCTCGAAGCCATCGCCGCAGCCGGCTTTGACGGCGTCGAGATTTTCGAAAACGACTTGTTGTATTACGACGGCAGCCCACGCAACATCAGGCAAATGTGTGCCGACCTGGGCATTGCCATCACCCTGTTCCAGCCGTTCCGCGATTTTGAAGGCTGCCGCCGTGATCGTCTGCAGCGCAATATCGACCGTGCCGAACGCAAATTCGATCTGATGCAGGAACTGGGCACCGATCTGGTGCTGGTCTGCAGCAATGCGTCTGCCGATTCGGTGGGCGACGAAAACATTCTGCTCGATGACCTGGGCCTGCTGGCCGAGCGCGCCGGTGCCCGTAACCTGAGAGTCGGTTATGAAGCGCTGGCCTGGGGCAAGCATGTGAACACCTGGCAACAGGTCTGGAACCTGGTGCGTCAGGTCGACCACCCGGCGCTTGGCGTGTTGCTCGACAGCTTCCATACCCTGTCGCTGAAGGGCGATCCGAGCGCCATTGCGCAGATCCCGGGCGACAAGATCTTCTTCGTGCAGATGGCCGACGCACCGCTTCTGGCGATGGATGTACTGGAGTGGAGCCGCCATTTCCGTTGCTTCCCGGGCCAGGGTGAATTCGATCTGGCCGGCTTTCTCGCGCCGATCCTGCGCAGTGGTTATACCGGGCCGTTGTCGCTGGAAGTGTTCAACGATGGCTTCCGTGCAGCGCCGACACGCGCCAATGCCGCGGACGGCCTGCGTTCGCTGCTCTATCTGGAAGAGAAAACCCGCCAGTTGATGGCGCGTGACGAGCCGACCGCGGTTCCCGAAATCCTTTTCAATCCACCCGCGGCCAGTACCTACAATGGGGTCGAGTTCCTCGAGTTTGCCGTTGACGAGAGCCATGGCGCTCGACTGTCGGGCTGGCTGCAACGGCTGGGCTTTGCCAAGCTGGGTCAGCATCGCTCCAAGGCGGTCAGTCTGTTGGGGCAGGGTGATATCAGGATTGTGCTCAATGCCGAACCCTATTCCTTTGCCCACAGCTTCTTCGAGGCGCACGGCCCTTCATTATGCGCGACCGCCTTGCGCGTCGACGACGGTCATCAGTCGCTGGAACGCGCGCGCGTCTTCAAGGGCCAGCCCTATCGTGGCCTGGTCGGCCCTAACGAGCGGGAGATTCCGTCGGTCCGCGCGCCTGACGGCAGCCTGATCTATCTGGTGGATAACGCCGCGCCGGGAGAGTCGATTTACGACAGCGATTTTGTCGTCGATCCGCAAGCAGTCGCCAAGGGCGGGTTGCAGCGTATCGACCACATGGCTATGGCGCTGCCGGCCGACAGCCTGGACAGCTGGGTGCTGTTCTACAAAAGCATTCTGGACTTTGAGGCTGACGATGAAGTGGTCTTGCCCGACCCCTATGGTCTGGTCAAAAGCCGTGCGCTGCGCAGCCGTTGTAGCACCGTGCGCTTGCCGCTGAATATCTCCGAGAACCGCAATACAGCCATCTCCCATGCGCTGTCGAGCTATCGCGGCTCGGGTGTGCACCACATTGCATTTTCCTGCGAAGACATCTTTGCCGAAGTAAGCCGCGCCAAGGAAGCGGGCGTACCGTTGCTGGACATTCCGCTCAATTACTACGATGACCTGGCGGCGCGCTTCGATTTCGACGAGGAGTTTCTCAGTGAACTGGCGTATTACAACGTGCTCTATGATCGCGATGCGCAGGGTGGCGAGTTGTTCCACGTCTACACCGATGCGTTTGACGGGCGCTTCTTTTTCGAAATCCTGCAGCGCAAGAACGGCTACGTAGGGTACGGCGCTGCCAACGTCCCGGTGCGTCTGGCCGCGATGGCCAAGGCGCGCAATGTGGCAGCACGTCAGGCGCGTCTGTAAGGCGAATCCGATTGCAAGGCTGCTGCGAGGGTTTGACGCCCTCGCGGCTTCCCTCAGTTGCCGGTCGGCTGCATACTCCGCGCATCACTCGTGGGCATGAGCCAACAATGAAAACTACTGACGACTCCGTTGCCGTTGCATCGAAAGGGCGCAAGAACAATCCGGAAAAAACCCGCGAAGACATTCTGCAGGCCGCCGTTGCCGAGTTTGTCGCCCATGGCCTGTCGGGTGCGCGCGTCGATGCCATTGCCGAACGCACCAAAACCTCGAAACGGATGATCTATTACTATTTCGGCAGCAAGGAACAGCTGTACGTCGAAGTGCTGGAAAAACTTTACGGCGCGATTCGCAACACCGAGAGCCAGCTCAATCTGTCCGAACTCGAGCCTGTGGAAGCGATTCACCGCGTGGTCGAGTTCACCTTCGATCACCACGACAGCAATGTCGATTTCGTGCGCATCGTGTGCATCGAAAACATCCATAACGGCGAGAACGTCAAACAGTCCGAATCGATTCATGCCAAGAGCCAGAACATCATCAGGGCGCTCGACGGCATCCTGCGTCGTGGCGAAGCCAGCGGCCTGTTTCGTGAGGGTGTTCATCCGGTGGACTTGCACCTGATGATCAGCTCGTTCTGCTTCTACCGGATCTCCAATCGCCATACCTTCAGCGAAATCTTTCAGATCGAGTTGTGGAGCGAGGAGGTCAAGCAGCGCCACAAGGCAATGATCTGCGACGCTGTGCTGCGTTATCTCAAGTGCTGACGTTTACAACGTGTGGAAGTGCGCCATCATCCGCTCTGCGTCGGCGGACTGGCCGCTGAACAGTTCAAAGGCCTTGACCGCCTGAAACACCGCCATGGTGCTGCCATCCAGGGTACGGCAGCCCAGTACGCGGGCATGCTTGAGCAGTTCGGTTTCCAGCGGAAAGTAAATGATTTCCGCCACCCACAGTTCAGGCCGCAGCAACTCGATCGGCAACGGCGTGCCTGGCAGTTTTGACATCCCGACCGGCGTGGTATTGACCAATCCGTCTGCTTCGGCCATTGCCGCAGGCAGGTCGATGCCCACCTGAGCACGCCCGGTACCGAAGTGCTGGTTAAGGTTGTCCACCAGCCGTTGGGCGCGTTGCGGCTCGACCTCAAACACGCTGAGGCGCTCGACGCCTGCGCTCAGCAGCGCATGCGCCACGGCAGCGCCCGCGCCGCCTGCACCCATCTGCACCACCTGTTGGCGTGGGGCCTTGTCCAGGCCGCGCTGAAAACCTTCGGCAAAGCCCAGGCAGTCGGTATTGTGACCGATGCGTTTACCGTCCTTGAACACCACCGTATTCACCGCGCCGATACCGCGTGCTTCATCGGACAGCTCATCCAGTAACGGGATGACCGCCTGCTTGCAGGGGAAGGTGATATTCAGGCCGGTAAAGCCACACTGTCGGGCGCCTTCAAGCAGCCGGGGCAGGGCATCAACGTCCAGTTGCAGGGCGTCGATATCGATCAGCCGATACAGATAGCGCATACCCTGCGCATCGCCTTCACGCTCGTGCATGGCAGGTGTCCGCGAGGCCTGGATGCCCGAGCCGATCAGGCCGGCGAGGATGGAAGGTTTTTCAGCGTGAGTCATAAAATACATCTCTTGTTTTTGTGTCACTGCCCGGTTGGCTGCAGGTGTTAAACGGAATGTACCAGATGGTTAATAGTGCCGCAGGCAGAAGTCGATTACCACACAGCGATGTTGTGCGGTGATCGCACTAATCAGTGATAATCCACGGCCAGCCGCTTCCGGCTTACACGAGTTCGAGTCCCCCGCATGTCCGAGTCCGTCTTCAGCGCCGCACAGCAGCAAGCCAGTACGTTGTATCTGCCACCGGGGTCGTGGGCCACGGTGCTCGATTGCCTGTGCGCGAAATTTCCGGCCATCAGCCGCGAACAGTGGCTGGATCGGTTTGCTCGCGGCCGGGTGCTGGATGAAAACGGCAAGGCCATCGCGCCTGATCTGGCGTACCGGGAAGGGCTGCGTGTTCACTACTTTCGTGAGGTTGCCAACGAAACGCCGATCCCTGTGGTTGAAACGATCCTCTACGCCGATGAGCATCTGGTGGTGGCTGACAAGCCGCACTTTCTCCCGGTGACGCCCGCAGGCGAATACGTCGAGCAAACCTTGCTGCGGCGCTTGATTCATCGCCTGGGCAATCCTGATCTGGTGCCGCTGCACCGCATTGACCGGCACACCGCGGGGCTGGTGCTGTTTTCCGCCAACCGACAGACGCGCTCGGCTTATCAGACATTGTTTCCCACCCGGCGCATCGACAAGTTTTATCAGGCCATTGCGCCAGCGCTGCCGGAGCTGACATTTCCGCGTTTGCACGAGAGCCGTCTGGTCGAGGGTGAACCGTTCTTTCGCATGCAGGAAGGTGTCGGCGCGAGTAACACCCGTACGCAGATCGAGGTGCTTGAGCGGCAGGATAAATTGTGGCGTTACGGGCTTTACCCGGTGACCGGCAAAAAGCATCAGCTGCGTGTACACATGGCTGCACTGGGCGCTGCCATCTGCAACGACCCGTTTTACCCGGACGTGGTGAAAGACCCTGTGGACGACTATCGGAATCCGTTGAAGCTGCTGGCCAGCAGCTTGCGCTTCGTCGACCCGCTCAATGGCGAACAGCGCCACTTCGAGAGCCTGTTGCCGCTCGACTGGTAGTACAGGAACAGTGAAATGACAGGTAAAAAAAACCCGCACTCGGCGGGTTTTTTCAAATCAGTAACGCGACGCCCGGATCACAGATCCTTGACGGTACGTACCTGATCCTTGTTGATGCGGGTCTGCTTGCCGTCGAGTTGCTTGAACTCGTAGAAGCCAGAGTCTTCATCGTACTTCGGCGTGTCGACAGCCTGGATTTCACGACCATCGTTCAAGGTGATCACAGTGGGCGATGCGCAGCCGGCGAGGGAGGCAATGCTCAGTGCAAGCAGGAAGGCAGCGGGAAGGGTCCGTTGTTTCATTACTGTGTCTCCAGATGGATTCTTGATTTGCTGAACTCTCAGACGGATACACCGTCAGCAAGTTCCGTATACACCCGCAGCAACTTCAATGACCAGTCACTTGTTGCGGTTTTCACTGATCCCGGTCAACAGACAGGGAGTGTTCAGGTTGGCCAGGCGTGGATCGCCGGCTTCCAGTTGCAGAGCGACTGGCTGCAGCGGTTCCAGAGCCCGTCTCGGGCTGCGTTCGCCGGCCTGCCATGCGGCTTCCAGCGTTGCGGCGTGAGCGACAGGGATCATACCTAAAAGCGGCTGCCAGTGCTGACCTTCACGCACCATTATCGGTCGCTCCGGGTATTCAGCGGCTTTTTCACGCAATGCGTGCAGCAACGCCTTATCGACCAAAGGTGCGTCGCAGGGCAGGATCAGCAACCATCGATGCCGCGCCAGAGGCAGTGCGGCGCGAATCCCGGCCAGAGGACCGTTGAAGTCAGTATCGTCGTCCTGCACCAGTCGATCGGCGTAACGCGCATAGTGATCGATATTGCGATTGCAGGAAATGATCAGGTCGTCGGTCAGCGGCCGGGTCAGTCGGTGCAGATGTTCGATCAGCGCAGTGCCCTGCCACTCGATCAGGCCCTTGTCACGCCCGCCCATGCGCTGTCCCCGGCCTCCGGCCAGCAGCAGAATCGAGCAGGGCGGCAGTGGGGCAGGAACATTCATCGAACACTCGTCGGGCAGTCAAAAGGAGTGCTGTGATATAACACCCGCCTGTTTTCTTAACAACTGGATGAGGCCATGAAAGCCAAGGCTGACACACCTTTCGTACCCCTTAATATCGCCGTACTGACCGTCAGCGATACCCGTACCCGTGAAACCGATACCTCGGGGCAGATGTTCGTCGACCGCCTGACCGACGCAGGCCACGGTCTGATCGAGCGCGTGCTGCTCAAGGATGACCTGTACAAGATCCGCGCTCAGGTAGCGACCTGGATTGCCGACGATCAGGTGCAGGTCGTGCTGATCACCGGTGGCACCGGCTTTACCGGCCGCGACAGCACACCTGAAGCCGTTGCCTGCCTGCTGGACAAGCAGGTCGATGGTTTCGGTGAGCTGTTCCGGCAGATATCGGTACCGGATATCGGCACCTCGACCATTCAGTCCCGTGCGCTGGCCGGCCTGTCCAATGGCACCCTGGTGTGCTGCCTGCCGGGCTCAACCAATGCAGTGCGTACGGCATGGGACGGCATTCTTGCCCAGCAACTGGATTCGCGCTTCCGGCCTTGCAACTTTGTGCCTCACCTCAAGCAGGCCGAGCCCTGTGCGACCCGTGGTTGAGTGCTCATGAGCAACCAGCCGAAAACCCTGCTGCCCGTTGAAGAGGCCATTGCGCGTCTGTTGAAGATGGCTGAGGCCACGCCCATCACCGAGCGCGAAAGGGTCTCGCTGGCTGATGCCGAAGGCCGGGTACTGGCAGTGGATCTGGTCTCCACGCTGGACTTGCCGCCCTGGCCGAACAGTGCCATGGACGGTTATGCCTTGCGGGTGGCGGACTGGCACGGCGAGCCGTTGACGGTCAGTCAGCGTATCTTCGCCGGTCAGGCCCCCGAGGCTCTGGCCCCTGGCACCTGTGCGCGTATTTTCACCGGCGCGCCGATGCCAGAAGGCGCTGACTGCGTCGAGATGCAGGAAAACGCCGAGGTGCTGGCGGATCAGCGTGTGCGGTTCAACGAACCGCTGGGTGTCGGGCAGAATATTCGTCCGCAAGGCCAGGAAACCCGGGTCGGTGATGCCGTGCTGGCCGCCGGCACGCGGCTGGGTCCGATCGAACTGGGTCTGGCGGCCTCGCTGGGCCTCGCCGGGCTTGAGGTCATTCGTCGCGTGCGGGTCGCAGTGCTGTCCACGGGTGATGAGTTGATTGAGCCGGGTCAGCCGTTGGGACCGGGGCAGATCTACAATAGCAACCGGGTGTTGCTGTGCAGCTGGCTGAAGCGGCTCGAATGCGAGGTCGTGGATGCAGGCATCCTGCCGGATGATCTGGAAAAGACTCGCGCTGCACTGGCGAATCTGCAGGGCGTCGATCTGATTCTCTCCACGGGCGGAGTGTCCGTGGGCGAAGCGGATTTCCTTGGCCACGCATTGCGTGAAGAGGGCGAGCTGACACTCTGGAAGCTGGCCATCAAGCCTGGCAAACCGCTGACCTTCGGGCATTTTCGGGGGGTGCCGGTGATCGGTCTGCCTGGTAATCCGGCCTCTACGCTGGTCACCTTTGCCTTGCTGGCCAGGGCTTACCTGCTGCGTCGCCAAGGCGTGATCGACGTCGCACCCCTGCAGTTCCCGGTGCCCGCCGGGTTTGTCTGGACGCGTCCTGGCAATCGTCGCGAGTACCTGCGCGGTCGTCTGGAGCAGGGCCGGGCCGTGGCTTATCGCAATCAGAGCTCAGGAGTGCTGCGCAGCGCTGCGTGGGCCGATGGTCTGATTGAAGTCCGCGAAGGCTCGACCGTGGCCGAAGGTGACTGGGTCAACTTCATCCCGTTGAGTGAAGTGCTCGGCTGAGTGCATTCGAATGGTGGGGCGGGTAAGCATGAGCTACTCTCAACAACGCTGACACAGTGGGCAACCGGACTTCGCCCTGGAGTATTGTTATGGCGCCATTGAGAGTGGCTTGTGTGATCCCGACCTACAACGGACGCAAGGATCTGGAGCGTCTGCTGGATTCACTGGCTGCGCAGACTGCCAGCTTCGATACGCTGATCGTGGACTCCAGTTCCTCGGATGGCACGCTGGAGCTGGCGCAATCGCGATGTGCCAATGTACTGCGTATCGACAGCAAGGATTTCAACCACGGCGGCACCCGGCAGATGATGGTCGATCTGCATCCCGACTATGACGTGTATGTCTTCATGACCCAGGATGCGTATGTTGAAGACATCAATGCCATCGCCAACCTTCTGCTGCCATTCGCCGACCCTAAGGTCGGTGCGGTATGCGGGCGACAGTTGCCGCACAAGGACGCCAATCTGCTGGCCCAGCATGCGCGGTTGTTCAATTACCCGCCAACCTCGCAGGTCAAGACCCTCGCCGATGCCGGTACGCTGGGCATCAAGACCCCATTTATGTCCAATTCGTTTGCGGCCTATCGAGGCGAAGCGTTGCGGGCCATTGGCGGTTTTCCGCGGCATGTGATTCTTTCGGAAGACATGTACGTCACCGCGAAAATGCTTATCGATGGCTGGAAAGCGGCTTACGAAGGTTCGGCAGTATGCCGTCATTCGCACAATTACAGCCTGCGTGAAGAGTTTCGCCGTTACTTCGATATCGGCGTGTTCCAGGCCCGCGAAGCATGGATCTACGAAACCTTTGGCGGCATCGGTGGTGAGGGCATGCGTTACGTCAAGTCCGAGCTGAAATTCCTCGGTCCCCGGCGAATTCTCTGGTGGCCTGTGTCGTTCGTGCGTAATGCGCTGAAGCTGCTGGCCTACAAGCTGAGTCGGCAGGAAAAGCGCTTGCCCCGCGGCGTGAAGAAGAAGCTCGGCATGTACGCGCGCTACTGGGACAGCCCTTACGCCTGAGTTGCGCCGCAGACCAGGCCTGCGGCGCATGAGCAGGTCAGCTTTTCGCGGCTTCTTCGTCCAGACGGTCTGACTCGAACAGCTGCGCCAGGTCGGCCCTGGCTTCGCGGGCAGTCTGCAGTACCTTGGCGTCGTCGTCATACACCTCGTGCTGAGCGGCCAGCACCTGTTCGTCGTGACGCTTGAAGCGACTGATGCGCGCGTCGGCCTGTGTTTCGCTGAGGCCCAGGCCCATGAGGGTCTGGCGACTCATTTCCAGGCTCGAGTAGAACGTTTCGCGAACTGCGTGAGCGCCCAGGTCCATCAACCGATGAACATGCTGGCGGTTACGTGCGCGGGCAATGATCTTCATGTGCGGATACAGCTTGCGGATCAGCTCGGCAGTCTTGATGTTGGTGTCGGGATCATCGGTCGCGATGACGAAGAACTCGGCCTCATCGACTTTGGCGGCACGCAATATTTCCGGGCGCAACGGGTCGCCATAGAAGACCGGGACATTGCCGAAGCTGCGTGAAAACTCGATGGACTCGACGGCTGTGTCCAGGGCGATGAAAGGAATCTTCTGCGCGCGCAGGATACGCGCGACGATCTGCCCCATACGGCCCATGCCGGCAATCACCACCCGTGGTTTGTCGGTCTGGATATCGCGGTATTCGGCCGGCACCTCGACGGGCTTGATCCTGGGTTTGATCCAGCGCGCCAGGGCAATGAACAGCAACGGCGTGATCGCCATCGACAAGGTGATGGTCAACACCAGCATGTCGTACAGCCCGGCCTCGAACAGCCCCTGAGCGCTGCCGATCTTGAACACCACAAAGGCAAACTCGCCGCCTGCGGCCAGTACCAGGCCCAACTGCAACGCGCTGCGGTTGTTGAGTTCGCCAAGGGTGCGACCGATCAGGAACAGCATCGGCAACTTGATTGCGATCAGCAACAGCGTCAGGCCCAGCACGATCAGCGGCGAGCTGAGCAACAGGCCGACGTTGGCGCCCATGCCAACGCTGATGAAAAACAGCCCCAGCAGCAGCCCCTTGAACGGTTCGATCTGTGCTTCCAGTTCGTGACGGTACTCGGAGTCGGCCAGCAACAGGCCGGCGAGAAACGCGCCCAGCGCCATGGACACCCCCACCAGTTCCATCAGCCACGCCGTGCCTATCACCACCAGCAAGGCCGTGGCGGTCGAGACTTCCTGGATTTTGGTCTTGGCGACGATACGGAACACTGGACGCAGCAGATAGCGTCCGCCAATCACTACGATGGCAATGCTGCCGAGTACGCGCAGGCCGTGATTGATGCTTTCGCCAGTGTCCATTGCATGATCGGCTCCGGCCAGAAACGGCACCATGGCAATCAGCGGGATCGCCGCAATGTCCTGAAACAGGAGAATGGCGAACGCCATCCTGCCGTGCGGGCTATTCAGTTGTTTGCGTTCCGCCAGGCTCTGCAGGCCGAAGGCCGTGGACGACAGGGCAAGGCCAAGGCCCAGAATGACCGCCGTGTTCAGCGACTGGTTGAAGGCAGCGAAGGCGACCCCACCGATGATCAGACCGGTGAGCAGCACCTGCGCCATGCCCACGCCAAACACGGATTTGCGCATGACCCATAAACGCTTGGGCGAAAGCTCCAGGCCAATGATGAATAGCAGCAGTACCACGCCAAGTTCGGAAATATGGCTGACGCTCTCGGTATCGCCGATCAGGCCCAATACCGAAGGGCCGATGATCACGCCGGCGAACAAATAGCCGATCACCGCGCCCAGCTTCAGCCGCTTGGCCAGCGGCACAGTCAGCACGGCGGCGAGCAGAAATACCACTGCGACCTGCAGCAGGCTGCCTTCATGGGGCATGTAAAACTCCTTGGTAATAATTGAACACACGGTTGAAGCAGGGGCGGTATTAAAGCATGGGAGTTTTACACGGCAACGCGCATCGCGGCATGACGATAATCAACGTCGTTGATAGAACGTACCTGAAAGAGTGCGCAGGAGAGTGATAGGTAGGGTGACGATGCCATCCGTTGCGCATCGGCGTAAGATATGCCCGCAAACAGGCAGCGTCAGTTGCCGGCTCATGAGCATTCAGGAAACCGTTATGACCAACAAGCAGCGTTTGATTTACTCGATTCTGATCGCCCTCGGCGTTTTGGCGATCATGCTGGGCTTGTCGCATCTGCAAAACAGCGGTGCCATCACCGAAAAGACCTTTCAGTACATCGCCATCAGCGTGGCGGTGCTGGTAGTGATCCTCAACGGCATCATGCGGCGCAAGGTCAAGCGCTAAGCGCTAAGCGCTGGTGACCGGTGCGACGAAGACGGATTTACCGGGCACCGTCCTTGCCGACTTCCCCCAGCCATTCCCGGGCCCGGGGGTGCAGGCTGTAGGTCTTGTCGTCGTTGAGGTCGATCACGCCCTCGTCGCACAGACGCTTGAGGACCTCGCGCACGCTGAGAAACGATAGCGGCACATCGAGCCTGAGCAACTGGCTGTGTACGCCGCGTACTCCCAGAGGGTGGCCTTCTTCGCTCGAGACCAGTAGCGCGTCGAGCACCTTGAGCCTGACCAGGCTGGTGCGCAGGCCAAAGCTTTTCAGGAGCATCCGGATGTGCTCGTTTCCGGGCCGCTCGGTCTCCAGAGCGGGCGACTGTGCCTGCGCAGCCACTGCAGTTTGCCGCAGCAGGGTGCGAGTCGTGATTCCTTGGCGATTGAACATCCGCAAACTCCTTTTCAGGCTTTTTAAACACTCTCAATTACTAAGACGAACGAGCTCGGCAAAACCTCAGTGTTCGGCGGAAAAAAATACGCGGCCCAGTCTGTACAGGCTCGCTGCAGCGTGGTGCGCTTGAGGTTAGATGAAGAATCGTCGGGAGTGAGAGGGGATTGTTCCGACGATGGGCGCAGCCGAATTGGCTATGCATCTGCAAGACCGCGAGTGCGATCAGCCTTTCGGTGTGTCGGAGGTACGGCGGTTGAGTACCGGGTTGCCGTTCTGATTCTGCGTCACATACACCGGCAACACCTTGGGCAGAGAGCCTAGCAGGCTCGACAGGTCGTGGGTGTTGTAACTGCCGCCCAGGCGCATGGCACCGGTTGCGCTGTCCGCCAGCAGAATGGGTGTTTGCAGGTAGCGATTGATCAGCGGCAGTGCCTGGCTGAGCGGCAGATCATTGAAGATCAGCTTGCCATTGCGCCACGCCAGGCTGGTATCGCGTGCTTCGGTCTGGCTGATCAGTGGAGCGTCGTCGCCGGTCTTGTAGATGGCCTGCATGCCGGGGGCGAGGGCGTGGCTCGAAGAAGGATGCGCACGATCACTGTTGATCTGAACCGACCCCTCGACCAGCGTCACGCGTACCTGATCCTGATACATCCATACATTGAAGCGCGTGCCGGTGACCCTGATGCTGCCTGCACCGGCATCGACGACAAAGGGATGCGTGCTGTCGTGGCTGACCTCAAAGAACGCCTCGCCCTTTGTCAGCGTGACGCTGCGTCGATCCCGATAATTGGCATAGGTCAGCTCGGTACCCAGGTTCAGCTCGGCACGGCTGCCGTCCTCGAGCATGACCAGACGTGTGGCGGTATCGGCGTTGTAAGTCTCGTAGGCGTCAGGCAGCCAGCCTTGATGCCAGCCGACGTACCCGGCAATCGGCAGCGCCATGGCAACCACCGCTGCGGCTGCGGCCAGTTTTGCCCAGCGGCGACCGCGACGAGGTCGAACCTGATCAGGTCGGGCAGCGTGGGCTTGGAGCACAGGTGCCGGATTGAGCGGTTCGATTTGCCCGGCGATATCCCAGACTTCCAGCATGGCGTTGTATTCAATCGCATGCAGAGGGTGGGCCTTCAGCCATTGCTCGAATGCTTTCCGTTCGGCGGCGGTACAGTCTTCTGCATGCAGGCGCATGCACCAATGCGCAGCGGCATCGGTGATCGCGTCGTGTTCTGCGTTGCTGAAAAGAGGGTCGCTCATGGGCGCTCCGGCCTATACCTTCGGCGCATTCTACCCTTTGATTTCAGGCAGAGAGAACATTTGCAGGCTATTGCCCATCAAGGCGCTGCGTATTTTCTGGTGAATGCAAGCGGGTCTCATTGAAAACTTCCCGTCGCAGTCTGTCCGCTACGATCAGGTTATTACCTTTGGGAGTGTCTTTGCACAATCCGCAGCGCTACTCTCGGGGCCTGTCTTTCGCCTCGTCGCTCTCGCTAGCGTTCTCGATCTACCGCCATGAACAGGAGTTTCAGATGCGCGCCAATTCTGCCGATCAGTCGACCCGGACCGTTTCCTTTGAGCAACTGACAGATCTGTTGCGCCGAATCTTTGTCGCTCATGGCACAAGCGCGGAGGTTGCCGAGGCGCTTGCCGAGAACTGCGCCAGCGCCCAGCGCGACGGCTCGCATAGCCATGGCATCTTTCGCATCCCCGGCTATCTCTCATCGCTGGCCAGCGGCTGGGTGAATGGCAAGGCTGTGCCGGTGGTCGAGGATGTCGGCGCTGCGTTTGTCCGGGTCGATGCCGGAGGCGGTTTTGCCCAACCCGCACTGGCGGCAGCCAGAGCCCTGTTGATAGCCAAGGCGCGCAGCGCCGGCATTGCGGTTCTGGCCATCCGCAACTCTCATCACTTCGCTGCGTTATGGCCGGATGTCGAGCCTTTCGCCGAACAGGGGCTGGTCGCCCTGAGCATGGTCAACAGCATGACCTGCGTTGTGCCGCATGGTGCGCGTCAACCTCTGTTCGGCACCAACCCGATTGCTTTCGCCGCGCCCCGTGCAGGCAGCGAACCCATCGTTTTCGACCTGGCGACCAGCGCCATCGCCCACGGTGATGTACAGATCGCCGCACGTGAAGGTCGACTGCTGCCGGTGGGCATGGGTGTCGATTGTGACGGCCAGCCCACTGAAGAGCCTCGCGCCATTCTCGAGGGTGGTGCGTTGTTGCCGTTCGGCGGGCACAAGGGTTCTGCACTGTCGATGATGGTCGAGCTGCTGGCAGCAGGGCTGACAGGGGGCAATTTCTCGTTCGAATTCGACTGGTCGAAGCATCCCGGTGCACAGACGCCCTGGACCGGTCAGTTGCTGATCGTCATCGACCCTGACAAGGGCAGCGGTCAGTCGTTTGCACAGCGCAGCGAGGAGCTTGTGCGGCAACTGCATGGGGCAGGGCAGGAGCGTCTGCCGGGGGATCGGCGTTATAGCGAACGCGCGCAATCGATGGTGCACGGTATCAGCATCACCCAGGCTGATCTGGAGCGCCTGCAGGCCCTGGCGGGTCATTGAGGGATTTACAAATTCACTGACCATTCGTCGCGATTGGTCTTGTATCAGCGCGCGGTTCAAAATACTGTATGTATGAACAGTAAAGAACGAATGAGGTCTGTCATGTCCCTTAAGTCAGCGCAAAGCCCGATTGCTCAACAACACCGTACGCTCTCTTCAGTCAACGAAATGCAGCGCGAGGATTTTCTCCGGCTGGCGGCCGGACTGCGCCAGTTCAATGCCTACGAGCCGGAGGTGTCGATCGTCATCGCGGCCGCCCGCGTTGGCGGTGAATACCGCCAGGCCAGCGCGATGGAATAACGTGGCTGATCGCAGCCACGGCACGCCTTGGGTTGATTGTGAGTATACGTAACGTATATGCTTCATATATTCAACTTGAGGTGAATCATGGGTCTGGTAAAAATCTCCGAAAACATGCACGCCAATCTGCGCTCTGCCAGCGTTGCGCTCAGCCGCTCCATCAATGCGCAGGCCGAGCACTGGATGCGTGTCGGTATGCTCGCTGAACTGCACCCGGCGCTGGATTACAGCGAGATCTGCCAGATGCTGATCCGTCTCGAAAATGCTGGTGAGACCGTGCTGACCGCTTCGAACTTCAACATCTCGGAGCCTTCAGCTTCCAGCCTGTCCAAGGCGGCCTCATGAGCAGCGCTATCGGTATCAAGACCGAACAGGATCTCGTGCAGCTGCGTATAGCCGGCAGACTGGCCGCCGATGTGCTTGCGATGATCACACCTTACGTCAAGGCTGGCGTCAGCACCGAAGCGCTCGACGATATCTGTAATGAATACATCGTCAAAGAGCTGAAAGTGATTCCTGCGAACGTCGGCTATCACGGTTTTACCAAGACCACCTGCATCTCTCCGAATGCCGTGGTGTGCCATGGCATACCTTCTGCCACCGACATCCTCAAGGAAGGCGACATCGTCAATATCGATGTCGCGGTCATCAAGGACGGCTGGTACGGCGATACCAGCCGGATGTACCTGGTGGG
Organism: Pseudomonas sp. PvP028; assembly: GCF_017832255.1. NCBI lineage: Bacteria > Pseudomonadati > Pseudomonadota > Gammaproteobacteria > Pseudomonadales > Pseudomonadaceae > Pseudomonas > Pseudomonas sp. PvP028. Next base: position 4,882,413 of record NZ_JAFIBL010000001.1, on the reverse strand, counting down.
TGAGGTCAGCCCCCTGGCCAGGCGTCTGGTCGAGACGACCTATGAGGCAACTCGCGCCGGTATCCATGCCGTGCGCCCTGGGGCAACCCTGGGTGATATCGGTTATGCCATCCAGAGCGTCGCTCATCGCGAAGGCTTCAGCGTGGTGCGCGAATATTGCGGACACGGCATCGGGCGTAAATACCATGAAGAGCCGCAGGTTCTGCACTACGGTGCACAGGGTAAAGGCCTCAGACTGAAACCCGGCATGGTGTTCACCATCGAGCCGATGATCAATGCAGGCAGGGCTGGCACCCGGACACTGCCGGATGGCTGGACGGTTCTGGCCAGCGACCTTTCACTGTCTGCGCAGTGGGAGCATATGGTTGCCGTCACCTCGACCGGTTTCGAGCTGCTGACGCCGTGGCCTGATGGCACAGGCGATTACCCTGCCATCTGATCCGGAAGCGGCTGGCAATGCCTATGAACAATGGCCTTTTTCGAAGGCCATTGTCTGGTTGAAGGGGACGATGCTTCAGGCTTGCAGCGGAGACCTTCTCCAATGTACCTGCGTCACGCCAAAGCGCTTGGCCTGCAAGGTTGCGACGCCCATCGGGCCTGCGGATATATTGCCGCTCACGGTCCCCACACCTGCATGCAGGGTCGCACAATGCAATGCGTCGCTCTGACACAATTGCTTTGCATGATGCAGAAAGCAGTGAGGTTCGCCGTTGAATTGATAGTGAATTTCAAATTCCGTTTGATGAATCATCTTTCCTGCCTGCGAACGTGATAATCAGCCTGATTTTTTTGGCATATGCACGGGCAGAGTCTTCCCGATCACGCCCTTGTTTTCAGAGAGTAGAACGAAAATCGTACTGTTCATGGATTGAGTTAACAGTTGTCCGATGAGTGGTTTTGGATTCACTCAAGTGCATCAGTCAATGGCCGAGCAATCCATCCGTTTGAGGGCTCGGCCTTTGATCAATCGTAGTTATTTACACGATTTCAGGTCTACCGGGCCTACAAAGTCATTACCGCGTCCCATGACACAAGCGACCTGCTGGTTACGCTGGCGCTCCCATGCCTGAGGCGGATAGGTTTTGTTCCAGGCCTGATAGAGCTGCTGGTCCTGGCGCGAGAGGCGCAAGTTGTACTGTTTGCTCATGTAGAAGTAGGTGCGCGCAATCATGCCGCGTATCGAGGGGCGAGGCATGACCTTTTTGGCCTTGAAATCCACTTGGGTCAGGCATGAACCGTACTGGCCCTTTTGCTCGGGTATCCAGCCAAAGCTGAAGTTGCTGCGGTCACCGTTGACCTCGCCGATACTGGGCACCAGGTTATGCAGGTCTGCCTCAGCGCGTTTGTAGACCGGGTCAGTTTTTGTGCAGTTCTTGCGCCCGCCGTTCTGCCAGCATTGGCGCAGGTGTCCGATCTGCCAGGCAGGCACGATGTGTTCCCATTCAATACGACTGGCGCGCTTGGCGCTCTTGCGCGGTACATAGCCGCACCCAGCGATATCGACCCGATTGCCCGTGTATTTACAGCCGCAGTAAAACTCGGTCGACTGCGGTGCATACAAGCCCCAGGCAACTTTCTTGGCTTCGCTGAAAGTGCGCGGTGCTTGTGCCTGAGCGGCGAATGAGGCGGTGATGAGCAGGGTAGTGCAAAGCAGTGAGGAAAATCGAAACGTCATGCCGTCAGTCTTCCTTCGGCAGCGTCCAGAAGATTTGCACGCCACCGTCGTCGCGCCAGGCGAGGGTGACATTGTCGTTCTCGGCTATTTCTTCAAGGAGCTGTGCCCAGTCGTCTTCTGCCTCGTCCGGCTGACGAAAGAGCAGGGCAGCCCTGGATTTCTGCGCGGTGGGCGAGTTGATGATCTTCTGTACCCGCATGCCCATGCGCTCGTAAGGGCCGGGAGTGGAGGGGGTCGCTGTGCTTTGTTTTGCCACGGAAAAAGGTCCCTGAATATTGCTGTACGGGCATACAGTATTTGAGTGTCGGATCTTTCGCAACATCTATGTAAGATAAAGCGCTCGAAGTGGCACACTATTGCCTTGAAAAAAACCTGACGTTTCCGGAGTCACACATGAATATCAAGCCACTGGCATTTCCGTTACTGGCCTCGGCAGTTGTGCTGCTGGCAGGCTGTTCCACGCCCTCGGTCGTCACGCTGCAAAACGGTACTCAGTACGTGACCAAAGACATGCCCAAGACCAAGACCCGCGACGGTTTCTACGAGTTCGAGGATATCTCCGGCAAGACAATCCGGATCAAGGCCGATGATGTGGCGACGGTCAAACCTGAAGAGTGAAACCCGACTGATCGTGACGCTCGTTCCCTGCACTGGCGGGGACGGGCAGCTAGGGAAGATTTAATTTCCGGTGGATTGACAAAGGCTGCAGCTTTTTCCATAGTTCGCTCCTCGCAAACGTTTGCGCGACGATGCCCGGCATCGATTCTGCGCCGTTCGCCCGAACAATAATCACAAGATCGGAGATGAACTCATGAAGCTGCCATTCGCTGGACGCCTTCTCGCTGTCGCTATGTTTGCTGCCGTCACGGCAGTTATGCCCCTCTCTACCGTCTATGCCCAGACGCCTGAAAAACCCAAGGTTGCACTGGTCATGAAGTCATTGGCCAACGAGTTCTTCCTGACCATGGAAGACGGTGCCAAGGCCTACCAGAAAGAACATGCTACCGAATTCGATTTGATCTCCAACGGGATCAAGGATGAGTCCGATACGTCGGCGCAGATCCGCATCGTCGAACAGATGATCGCCTCCAACGTGAATGCGCTGGTGATCGCGCCCGCCGACTCCAAAGCGCTGGTACCGGTGCTCAAGAAAGCCACCGATGCCGGAATCAAGGTCGTCAACATCGACAACCAGCTCGATGTCGACGTGCTCAAAAGCAAAAGCCTGCAAATTCCGTTCGTAGGGCCTGACAACCGCAAGGGTGCCAAGCTGGTGGGCGACTATCTGGCCAAGAAACTGACCGCTGGTGACGAGGTGGGCATCATCGAAGGTGTGTCGACCACCAATAATGCTCAGCAACGCACCGCCGGTTTCAAGGACGCCATGGACGAAGCGAAAATGAAAGTGGTGTCCACGCAGTCCGGTAACTGGGAAATCGACAAGGGCAACGCTGTGGCCTCGGCGATGCTCAATGAATACCCGAACCTGAAAGCCCTGCTGGCCGGTAATGACAGCATGGCGCTGGGCGCCGTCTCTGCAGTGCGTGCGGCAGGCAAGGCTGGCAAGGTCATGGTCGTGGGCTACGACAACATCAATGCGATCAAGCCGATGCTCAAGGATGGCCGGGTTCTGGCCACGGCCGATCAGTACGCAGCCAAGCAGGCGGTCTTCGGTATCGAAGCTGCCCTCAAGCTGGTCAAAGGCGAGAAGGTCGATACCAACGATAAGGGCGTGATCGAAACGCCGGTGCAGCTCGTTACTCAACCTTGATTCACGCCGTGTAAAGGTGCCCGTCCGCAGAGGACGGGCGCTGGGAGAAATGTATGTCAGCGTCTGCTCAGACAGCTGTTCTTTCGGTCAGTGGCATCGGCAAAACCTACGCACAGCCCGTACTCGGTGACGTCGACCTGACGTTGATGCGTGGCGAAGTGCTGGCCCTGACCGGGGAAAACGGTGCCGGTAAAAGCACCTTGTCGAAAATCATCGGCGGGCTGGTAACGCCTACCACCGGAAATATGGAGTTCCAGGGCCAGCCTTATCAGCCTGCAAGTCGTACCCAGGCCGAAAAACTCGGCATTCGCATGGTCATGCAGGAGCTCAACCTGCTGCCGACCCTGACCGTGGCCGAAAATCTGTTTCTTCATGACCTGCCCCGTAGGGCCGGCTGGATCGACCGCAAGCGCTTGCGCGAAAACGCGACCGAGGCCATGGCCCAAGTGGGGCTAGACGCCATTGATCCCGACACACTGGTCGGCGAATTGGGGATTGGCCACCAACAGATGGTCGAGATCGCACGCAACCTGATCGGCGACTGTCACGTGCTGATTCTCGACGAACCCACTGCAATGCTCACCTCGCGCGAAGTGGAAATGCTCTTCGAGCAGATCACACGGCTGCAGGCACGTGGCGTCTCGATCATCTACATATCCCATCGGCTTGAAGAGCTTGCCAGGGTGTCCCAGCGCATCGCCGTGCTGCGCGACGGCAAACTGGTGTGTGTCGAGCCGATTTCCCGATACAACAGTGAGCAACTGGTGACCCTGATGGTTGGCCGTGAGCTCGGCGAGCATATCGACATGGGCGCCCGGCAGATTGGCGAGGTGGCGCTGTCAGTCAAGGGGCTCAGTCGCGCCGGCAAGGTTCAGGATGTCTCCTTCGACGTGCGTCGAGGTGAAATCTTCGGTATTTCCGGGCTGATCGGTGCCGGGCGTACCGAGTTGTTGCGCCTGATCTACGGTGCAGACGTTGCCGACAGCGGTGACATCGAAGTCGGAAGGCCGCTGCAGAAGGTCAGCATTCGCTCGCCATCCGACGCAGTGGAGCAGGGTATCGCGCTGATCACGGAAGACCGGAAGAGCGAAGGCCTGCTGATGTCGCAATCGATCAGCGCCAACATCGCGCTGGGCAACATGCATTCGATCTCCCGCGCGGGCTTGGTCAACAGCGACGATGAGCTGAAACTGGCGCAGCGCCAGGTGGCGGCCATGCGCATTCGCAGCTCCAGTCCGGGCCAACTGGTCTCCGAGCTGTCGGGTGGCAATCAGCAGAAGGTGGTGATCGGTCGCTGGCTGGAACGTGACTGCACGGTGATGCTGTTCGACGAGCCGACACGGGGCATCGACATCGGTGCCAAGTTCGATATCTACGCGCTGCTGGCCGAACTGACCCGTCAGGGCAGGGCGCTGGTGGTGGTTTCCAGTGATCTGCGCGAGCTGATGCTGATTTGTGATCGTATCGGCGTGCTGTCTGCCGGTCGCCTGATCGACACGTTCGAGCGCGACAGCTGGACCCAGGACCAATTGCTGGCCGCTGCCTTCGCCGGTTATCAGAAACGTGACGCGCTGCTCAATGATGCGGCGCCCAGGAACGACTCATGAAAAATACTCCTTCTCCGACGCTGACCGCGCCGGTCCGTCGCGGCGGCAACTACCTTGGCCTCGGTACCTACATCGGGCTGGCCGGTGCGTTGCTGGTGATGATCGTGCTGTTCTCGCTGCTCAGCGATCACTTCCTGTCCTACCAGACCTTCAGCATGCTGGCTAACCAGATCCCGGACCTGATGGTGCTGTCGGTCGGCATGACGCTGATCCTCATCATCGGCGGCATCGACCTGTCGGTCGGCTCGGTGCTGGCACTGGCTGCTTCGGCGGTCAGTGTGGCAATCCTCGGCTGGGGCTGGAGCGTGTTTCCGGCTGCGTTACTGGGCATTGCCTGTGCGACGCTGGCGGGTACGATCACCGGTTCGATTACGGTTGCCTGGCGCATCCCTTCGTTCATCGTGTCTCTGGGCGTGCTGGAAATGGCCCGTGGCGCGGCCTATCAGATGACCAATTCGCGTACCGCCTACATCGGTGATTCGTTCGCCTGGCTGTCCGATCCGATTGCCTTTGGCATTGCGCCGTCCTTCATCATCGCGTTGCTGGTCATCTTCGTCGCTCAGGCGGTGCTGACCCGCACCGTTTTCGGTCGCTACCTGATCGGCATTGGCACCAACGAAGAGGCCGTGCGTCTGGCGGGTATCAATCCCAAGCCTTACAAGATTCTGGTGTTCTCGCTGATGGGGCTGCTGGCCGGTGTTGCGGCACTGTTCCAGATATCCAGGCTGGAAGCGGCCGACCCTAATGCCGGTGCCGGGCTAGAGCTGCAGGTCATTGCGGCAGTGGTGATCGGCGGTACCAGCCTGATGGGCGGTCGCGGTTCGATCATCAGCACCTTTTTCGGTGTGCTGATCATTTCCGTGCTGGCCGCAGGCCTGGCGCAAATCGGTGCGACCGAGCCGACCAAGCGGATCATCACCGGTGCGGTGATCGTGATCGCTGTGGTGCTGGACACCTATCGCAGCCACCGGGCTCGGCGCCAGGGCTGATATGGCAACCATCAAGGATGTCGCGGCCCTTGCGGGTATCTCGTACACCACGGTTTCCCACGTGCTGAACAAGACCCGGCCGGTCAGCGAACCGGTCAGGCTCAAGGTCGAAGCCGCCATTGCACAGCTCGATTATGTGCCCAGTGCAGTGGCGCGTTCGCTGAAGGCCAAGACCACCTCGACTATCGGTCTGTTGATTCCCAACGGCATGAACCCGTACTTCGCCGAGTTGGCGCGGGGCATCGAGGATTACTGCGAGCGCAATGGTTTTTGTGTGATCCTCTGCAACTCCGATGACAATCCGGAGAAACAGCGTGGTTATCTGCGCGTGCTGCTGGAAAAGCGCGTGGACGGTCTGATTGTCTCTTCGGTCGGTGGTGATGTCGGTGTTGCAGGCGGACTTGCCGAGGTCCGTACGCCGCTGGTGATCGTTGACCGGGAACTGGACGGTATCGATGCCGACATGATCCGTATCGACCATGAGCAGGGCGCTTATCTGGCGACTCGGCACTTGCTGGACCTGGGGCATAGCGCCATTGCCTGTATCGGCGGGCCAGTTCATAGCACCGTGGCCGAGATGCGTCTGGCGGGTTATCGGCGCGCCCTGCAGCAGGCGTCCGTCCAGGTCCGGGCCGAATGGTCGCTGCACAGTGAGTTCACCAGCTCTGCCGGTCATGAGGCTGCGTGCCAGCTGCTGGCAGAACGCCCGCCGACCGCGATTTTTGCCGGCAACGACGTGATTGCCATCGGTGTGCTGCGCGCCGCCGCCGAGCGCTTGATTCGCGTGCCTCAGGACCTGTCGGTGATCGGTTTCGATGATATCCAGATGAGTCGCTACGTTTATCCGGCGCTCACCACCGTGGGACAGTCGATCATGCAATTGGGCGAAACCGCTGCAGAAATGCTGCTGAGCAGAATCGCCACACCCCATGGGCTTCCTGCCGAAAAAAGACTCGTGACGCCCAGCGTCGTGGTGCGCGAGTCCACGGCAGCGCCAAACACTTTGTCCAACGAATGACGTGCACGTACAGCAACGGATTAATGAGCCATGCAAGCAAAAATAGTGATAGTGGGCAGTCTGAACATGGATCTGGTCATCCGCGCCCAGCGTCTGCCGCGTCCCGGCGAGACCTTGAGCGGGGAAACATTTGACACCGTGCCGGGCGGCAAGGGTGCGAATCAGGCGGTCGCTGCGGCACGTCTGGGCGCCAGCGTGGCGATGATCGGTTGTGTCGGGGCCGATGCCTACGGGGAACAATTGCGTGCAGCGTTGCTGGCCGAGCAGATCGATTGTCAGGCGGTGACCGTCGTTGAGGGCGTGTCCACCGGTATCGCCTCGATCGTGGTCGACGCCAACAGCCAGAACGCCATTGTCATCGTGGCCGGTGGCAATGGTCGGCTCAGTCCGGCATTGATCGAGCGCTTCGACACGCTGCTGGCGGATTCGCAAATCGTCATCTGCCAGCTCGAAGTGCCGACCGAGACCGTTTTCCATACCCTGGCCCGCGCCCGTGCGCTGGGCAAGACCGTCATTCTCAATCCTGCGCCTGCCAGCGAGCCCTTGCCGGCAAACTGGTATGCCCTGATCGACTACCTGATCCCGAACGAAAGCGAAGCGCAGACCCTGACCGGTGTAAACGTTGACTCACCGGCTGCCGCTGAAAACGCGGCATCATCCATGCTGGCGGCCGGCGCGCGCAACGTGATCATCACCCTCGGCGAGCACGGAACCCTGTTCGCCAATGCGTCTGGCATGGAGCATATTCCAGCGCGACGCGTGCAGGCCGTGGACACCACCGCTGCAGGTGATACCTTTGTCGGCGGTTTTGCGGCGGCATTGTCCGCAGGCCATGGCGAGTTGCAGGCAATTCGTTTCGGTCAGGCTGCGGCGGCCATCTCCGTCACCCGAGCGGGTGCCCAGCCGTCCATCCCGACGTTTGAGGAAGTACAGGAATTCAATTCGCTATGAAAAAGACCCCGTTACTCAATATTGCCCTGTCCCGCGTGATTGCATCGCTGGGCCACGGTGACATCCTGATGATCGTCGACGCCGGCATGCCAGTACCGGCAGGCGTCGAACTGATCGACCTCGCGCTGACCCGCGGTGTGCCGGATTTCATCAGTGTGCTGGATGTCGTGCTGAGTGAAATGCAGGTTGAAAGCCATGTGCTGGCCAGCGAGATGGCCGAGGTCCAGCCGCCTGCGTTGCAGGTGATCGAAAGCCTGAATCTCGACGACCAATTGGGGCAACAACGCTGGATAAGCCATGAAGACCTCAAGGTCTTGAGTCGCAAGGCCAAGGCAATCATCCGTACCGGAGAATGTCAGCCGTACAGTAATGTGGCGCTGGTATCCGGAGTCGTCTTCTAGGCTATGTGCAAAAAGTGGCTGCGCTCGGTGATGCTGCGTTAAAAACAGGCTCGTGCGCGAGTCCGATCAGAATGCTCATTTACAACACGTAGAGTCGAGCGCGACCCCGGCCGGTCCTCGCCTGTTTTTGCCTTGCCTGACCTTCGCTCGCCGACTTTTCGCAAAAAGCCTAGTTATTCAAGAAAGGGAGTTTCATATGACATTGATACAGTTTTCCAGGCAGTTCATTCGTGGAGCGTTGCTCTTGTCCATTCTAGGTACTGCTGCTGTCCAGGCGGCTGAAAAGCGCGATCTGATCATCGATACCGATCCAGGTGCGGACGATGTCGTTGCGTTGTTGCTGGCGCTGGCGTCACCTGAAGAGCTGAACGTCATGGCTATCACCACGGTGGCCGGCAATGTGCGGCTCGACAAGACCTCGCGCAACGCCAGGCTGGCGCGGGAGTGGGCCGGGCGCGAAGAGGTGCCTGTGTATGCCGGTGCGCCCAAGCCGCTGGTGCGTACACCGATCTATGCAGAGAACGTTCACGGTCAGGAAGGTTTACCGGGTGTGCCCGTGCATGAGCCCGCCAAGGGGCTGGCCGAAGGCAATGCCGTCGATTACCTGATTCGCACCCTGAGCAAGGCCAAGCCGCACAGCATCACCATCGCCATGCTCGGCCCGCAGACCAACCTGGCGCTAGCGCTGGTGCAGGCTCCGGAAATCACCCAGGGCATCAAGGAAGTGGTGGTCATGGGCGGCGCGCATTTCAACGGCGGTAACATCACTCCGGTTGCCGAATTCAATCTGTTCGCCGACCCCCACGCTGCGCAGATCGTTCTGGCCAGTGGTGTGAAGCTGACGTACGTGCCGCTGGATGTGACCCACAAGATTCTCACCAGTGAACAGCGCCTCAAGCAGATCGCCGCATTGGGCAATAATGCTGGCAAGCTGGTGGACGGCATTCTCAATGAATACGTCAAGCTGGACATGGAGCATTACGGTTTGCCCGGTGGACCTGTACACGATGCCAGCGTGATTGCCTGGCTGCTCAAGCCCGCGTTGTTCTCCGGAAGGCAGATCAACGTGGCGGTAGACACTCGTGAAGGGATCGGTTTCGGTCAGACAGTGGCCGACTGGTACGGCACGCTCAAGCAGCCGCAGAACGTATTCTGGGTCGAGAACGGCGACGCTCAGGGTTTCTTCGATCTGCTGACCGAGCGACTGGCGCGTCTCAAGTAGTCATGCATTCTGAAGCCGCGTATCAGGCGGGCAGTCCTGCCGCCGCATAGCGGCTCAGCACCTGGCTGATGAAGGAGCGGGCACCCTCGGTGCCCAGTTCCTTGATCAGCAGGTCGACTGCGATGATCATCAGCTCTTCCGGATTCCCGGGGCTGTGCGAGCAGTGGCCCTGAGGCCACTTGGCCTTGATGTCGGCGTCTAGGGTTATGGCTGTCATGTCTGTCTGATCTCCAGTGAAGGGCCACGTACACGCTGCTCGCGTCCCGGCGCTTGTGTCTCTGGCAGTAAACCATCCCCCGCACATTTTGACACTTCTACTTACACATGATCCTGATAGCCCGGTTCAATGAGTACCGGCGGTAAACGTTTTGTGACGATTTCTTCGCGCGTCCTGTGTCATGCCAAGGCAGACTCCCGTTCCAGACAGATCAACAGGTTACGCAAGGCATGTCGGTCGGACCGTGCAACCAACGCGCCCGAGCGCGGTCGGACAGGTCTGGAAACGTTCATTGGCAGAGGAGGGTGTATGCCCCGGAAATTCGCAACATTGGGTTTTATGGTCGTGGCTTCATTGATGGCAGGCTGCAGCAGTACGGCCCCCGATAGCAGTGCCAGTGCTGAAGCGCCCGTCAAGGCCGACGCGCCAGCCAGCAACGCGATACCTGGCCGCTGTGATGCAGGGCTTGCCCAGTTTGCCATTGGCAAGCAAGCGTCCATAGACCTCCTTTCTCAAGTCCGCGCCCGTTCCGGTTCGCAGGATGCGCGCATTCTCGGTCCTGACGACATGGTCACGCTGGAATACCGATCCGAGCGGGTAAACGTCAACACCGACGCTTCGGGTAAGGTCACCCGGATCAATTGCGGTTGAGCCGGTACTTTCTTTTGCACATAAAAAAACCCCGTCAATGACGGGGTTTTTTTGTGTCAGGTGAATCAGGCCACCTGAACTTCTTCTGCTTGCATGCCTTTCTGGCCTTTAGCAGCAACAAAAGTAACGGTCTGGCCTTCTTTCAGGCTTTTGAAACCGTCGCTCTGGATTGCTTTGAAGTGTACGAACAGGTCGTCACCGCCACCTTGTGGAGTGATAAAGCCGAAGCCTTTTTCATCGTTGAACCATTTTACGGTGCCGGTTTGGCGATTAGACATGGTGTATCTCCAGAAACATAATTTTCAGTAACGTGCTGCTCAGGCCAACTGGGCACACCGGGCTATCATAGTCGAAATGAGCAAAAAAACAGCTATTAAGGTGGGCGCTTTGCGTAAAGGTCCCGTATATGCAGTTCACCATACTCTGCAAACCGCCCTCCGAGGTGCCAGATCCCGTACAGAACAGGCTTTATCAATGGCGCTTAAAGCCATGATTTCAATGGCTTTCAGAAGAGCCGGGGCCAACTGCTATCAGTGCTTGGCACGTGCGTTTTACCCCGGCTGAAAAAAATGATTATTTTGTCGCTGTGCAGTTCTCTGCGACCAGTTTTTGCAGTTTTGCCGTCAATGCAGCGGGAGGTGCTGCCTTGGTGTCCTTGAGCGAGGCTATTTCCTTGTCGGTGAAATGACTGTCCACCTGCTTTGCACCGCATTCGCAGTGAGTCGCGGCGGTCTTGTCATTCAGCCCCTGTTTCTTGGCCGCAGCAACGCATTCCTGAGTGAAAGTGGTGCGTGTCGCTCCGTCCATCGCGGCGTGAGCACCCAGCGGGATGAGGGCGGCGCTGCAGAAGAGGAGGCTGGTCAGGCGTGAAAACTTCATGGTGTTCTCCTTATTGCTGGAAAAAACGTACGGGGTCTCGCTGGTTTCTGACGCCCATGAAGCCTGCCAGTTCAGGCGCCGTGTTAATTCCATTTGATTTGCGTGGATGTGCATCCCGGTCGGCCTGGCTGTGGTAGGATGCGCGTCCTGTTATTTTCAAGCGCCCCATGGTCTATGGCTTTCGGTGCAGCGCAGGCAGGTTTTTTCGTACATTCCAGTCATCTGGTCCGGTTCAAGGTTGGCCCCAAGGCTCCTGCCACTGTGAGGCAGGCATACCACCGGATCACGTACTGGCTCATCCCAACCCACGTGACCTTTGGTAGGGGTCACCACTAGGAGAGGAGGCGCCATGCCAACTATTACTCTTCCCGACGGCAGTCAACGTTCATTCGATCATGCGGTTTCCGTAGCCGATGTCGCGCTTTCAATCGGTGCCGGTCTGGCCAAGGCCACCGTTGCCGGCAAGGTCGACGGCAAGCTTGTCGACGCCTGCGACCTGATCGAAAACGATGCCAGCCTGCAGATCATCACCCCCAAGGATCAGGAAGGACTGGAAATCATCCGTCACTCCTGCGCGCACCTGGTAGGGCACGCGGTCAAGCAGTTGTATCCGACTGCAAAAATGGTCATCGGCCCGGTGATCGACGACGGTTTCTATTACGATATCGCCTACGAGCGCCCGTTCACGCCTGACGATATGGCGGCGATCGAGCAGCGCATGCAGCAATTGATCGAAAAAGATTACGACGTCATCAAGAAAGTCACCCCGCGCGCTGAAGTGATCGAGGTGTTCACCGCCCGTCACGAAGATTACAAGCTGCGCCTGGTCGAAGACATGCCGAACGAGCAGGCCATGGGCCTGTATTACCACGAAGAATACGTCGACATGTGCCGCGGTCCGCACGTGCCGAACACGCGTTTCCTGAAGTCATTCAAGCTGACCAAGCTGTCTGGCGCCTACTGGCGTGGCGACGCCAAGAACGAGCAACTGCAGCGTGTCTACGGCACCGCCTGGGCTGACAAGAAGCAGTTGGCGGCCTACATTCTGCGCATCGAAGAAGCCGAGAAACGCGACCATCGCAAGATCGGCAAGCGTCTTGGTCTGTTCCATACCCAGGAAGAAGCGCCGGGCATGGTCTTCTGGCACCCGCAGGGCTGGACCCTGTACCAGGTGCTCGAGCAGTATATGCGCAAAGTGCAGCGTGAAAACGGCTACCTCGAGATCAAGACTCCGCAAGTAGTTGATCGCTCGCTCTGGGAAAAATCCGGGCACTGGGCCAACTACGCCGACAACATGTTCACCACCGAGTCCGAAAGCCGCGACTACGCGATCAAGCCGATGAACTGCCCTTGCCACGTGCAGGTGTTCAATCAGGGCCTGAAGAGCTACCGCGAGCTGCCGATGCGTCTGGCCGAGTTCGGTGCCTGTCACCGTAACGAGCCATCGGGCGCCTTGCACGGCATCATGCGCGTGCGTGGCTTCACTCAGGACGATGCGCACATCTTCTGTACCGAAGACCAGATGCAGGCCGAGTCCGCCGCGTTCATCAAGCTGACGCTGGATGTCTACGCCGATTTCGGCTTCAAGGATATCGAACTCAAATTGTCCACTCGCCCTGAAAAGCGTGTAGGCTCCGACGAGCTTTGGGACCGTGCCGAATCGGCGCTGGCTTCTGCACTCGATAGCGCAGGTCTGCCTTATGATCTGCAGCCGGGTGAAGGCGCGTTCTACGGTCCGAAAATCGAGTTCTCCCTCAAGGATTGTCTCGGTCGGGTATGGCAGTGCGGCACCTTGCAGCTGGACTTCAATCTGCCGATCCGCTTGAGTGCCGAGTACGTGTCGGAAGACAACAGTCGCAAGAATCCGGTCATGTTGCACCGCGCGATTCTTGGATCCTTCGAGCGGTTCATCGGAATTCTGATCGAGCATTACGAAGGCGCATTCCCGGCCTGGCTGGCGCCTACCCAGGCAGTGATCATGAATATCACTGACAAACAGGCCGATTTTGCCCTCGAAGTGGAAAAAACTCTGGCCGAAAGCGGGTTTCGTGCCAAGTCCGACTTGAGAAATGAAAAGATCGGCTTTAAAATCCGTGAGCATACTTTGCTCAAGGTTCCTTATCTCCTCGTGATTGGAGATCGGGAGGTTGAAATGCAAACTGTCGCTGTGCGTACACGTGAAGGCGCTGACCTTGGCTCGATGCCGGTCGCCCAATTCGCTGAATTCCTCGCACAAGCGGTTTCCCGGCGTGGTCGCCAAGATACGGAGTAATTATTATTAAGCGTGAAATGAGACAAGATAAACGAGCTGCACCCAAGGCCCCGATCAATGAAAATATCTCGGCCCGCGAGGTTCGTTTAATTGGCGCTGACGGCGAGCAGATTGGCATCGTCTCGATTGATGAAGCGCTTCGTATTGCCGAAGAGGCGAAGCTGGATCTGGTAGAGATTTCTGCCGACGCACTCCCTCCGGTCTGCCGTGTGATGGATTACGGCAAATCGATCTTCGAGAAGAAGAAGCAGGTTGCTGCAGCGAAGAAGAACCAGAAGCAGATCCAGGTTAAAGAAATCAAGTTTCGTCCAGGGACGGAGGAAGGGGATTACCAGGTAAAACTACGCAACCTGGTACGTTTCCTGAGTGACGGGGACAGGGCCAAGGTATCGTTGAGATTCCGCGGTCGTGAGATGGCCCACCAGGAGCTGGGTATGGAGCTGTTGAAGCGGGTTGAAGGTGACCTGCTCGAATACGGTTCCGTCGAACAGCATCCTAAGATGGAAGGACGCCAGCTGATCATGGTCATCGCCCCGAAAAAGAAGAAATAACCACCAGGGCACGGCAGGCCTTGCGGTTATATTTATCAACTGAATGCGGAGTATCCGAACATGCCAAAGATGAAGACTAAAAGTGGTGCAGCTAAGCGGTTTTTGAAAACCGCCAACGGCATCAAGCACAAGCACGCTTTCAAGAGCCACATCCTGACCAAAATGTCGACAAAGCGTAAGCGTCAATTGCGCGGTAGCAGCTTGCTGCATCCGTCTGACGTGGCAAAAGTCGAGCGCATGCTGCGCCTTCGTTAATTTTGATCAAGATATAGAGGAAATAACTCATGGCTCGTGTAAAGCGTGGCGTCATTGCCCGTAAGCGTCACAAAAAAATTCTGAAACTTGCAAAAGGCTACTACGGCGCGCGTTCACGCGTATTCCGTGTTGCCAAGCAAGCGGTAATCAAGGCAGGCCAATACGCCTACCGTGACCGTCGTCAGAAAAAACGTCAGTTCCGCGCTCTGTGGATCGCTCGTATCAACGCTGGTGCTCGTGTTAACGGTCTGTCCTACAGCCGTTTCATTGCCGGCCTGAAAAAAGCGTCCATCGAGATCGACCGTAAGGTTCTGGCTGATCTGGCAGTGAACGAAAAAGCGGCGTTTGCTGCGATTGTCGAGAAAGCTAAAGCCACCTTGGCCTAAGTCCCCGACAATCACTTGCCCCGGTTCTCCGGGGCCGGTGTTAAACGTCATAAATAGGGGAAGAGCCTTCAGCTCTTCCCCTATTTTGTATCTGGAGTCTGTACATGGAAAACCTGGACGCGCTGGTCTCTCAAGCTCTTGAGGCTGTGCAAAGCGCCGAAGATATCAATGCCCTGGAGCAAATCCGGGTTCACTACCTCGGCAAGAAAGGCGAGTTGACTCAGGTGATGAAGACCCTGGGGAACCTGCCTGCTGAAGAGCGTCCGCAAGTCGGTGCGCTGATCAACGTTGCCAAGGAACGTGTCACAGAGGTTCTCAATGCACGCAAGGCATCGTTTGAGCAGGCAGAACTGACTGCAAGGCTCGCGGCCGAATGCATCGATGTGACCCTGCCGGGCCGCGGTCAGACCTCAGGTGGTCTGCACCCGATTACCCGTACTCTGGAACGTATCGAACAATTCTTCACGCACATCGGCTACGGCATCGCCGAAGGCCCTGAAGTCGAAGACGATTACCACAACTTCGAGGCGCTCAACATCCCAGGCCACCACCCGGCCCGGTCGATGCACGACACCTTCTATTTCAATGCGAACATGCTGCTGCGCACCCATACCTCGCCGGTACAGGTACGCACTATGGAATCGCAGCAGCCGCCGATCCGCATCGTCTGCCCAGGCCGTGTGTACCGTAGTGACTCGGATATCACCCACTCGCCGATGTTCCACCAGATCGAAGGTCTGCTGGTTGATCGCGACATCAATTTTGCCGATCTGAAAGGCACCATCGAAGAATTCCTGCGTGTGTTCTTCGAGAAAGAGCTGGCCGTACGCTTCCGTCCTTCGTATTTCCCGTTCACCGAGCCCTCGGCGGAAGTGGATATGGAATGCGTCATGTGCAGTGGCAAGGGCTGCCGCGTCTGCAAGCAGACCGGCTGGCTTGAAGTCATGGGTTGCGGCATGGTCCACCCGAACGTGCTGCGCATGTCCGGCATCGATCCTGAAGAGTTTCAGGGCTTTGCGTTCGGCATGGGCGTAGAGCGTCTGGCCATGCTGCGTTACGGCGTCAATGATTTGCGCCTGTTCTTCGACAACGATTTGCGGTTCCTCGCGCAATTTCGCTAAGTCGTACGAACCTTTCAGGAGAGCAGGATGAAATTCAGTGAACAATGGCTGCGCGGCTGGGTAAGCCCGCAGGTTTCCCGCGACGAGCTGGTTGCTCGTCTGTCGATGGCCGGTCTTGAGGTTGACAGCGTGACGCTGGCCGCCGGCGTTTTCAGCGGCGTGGTGGTGGGTGAGGTGCTGAGCACCGAGCAACACCCCGATGCCGACAAGCTGCGTGTGTGTCAGGTCAGCAATGGCAGCGAAACCTTTCAGGTTGTCTGTGGTGCGCCAAATGTGCGTCCGGGCCTGAAAATTCCATTCGCCATGATCGGCGCCGAGCTTCCCGGCGATTTCAAGATCAAGAAAGCCAAGCTGCGCGGCGTCGAGTCCAACGGCATGTTGTGTTCGGCTGCCGAGTTGCAGGCCGGCGAGGGCAATGATGGCCTGATGGAACTGGCTGCTGATGCGCCGGTTGGCCAGGACATTCGTGTCTATCTGAGCCTGGACGATGCCAGCATTGAGGTCGACCTGACTCCAAACCGCGGCGACTGCCTGTCGGTGGCCGGTCTGGCGCGTGAAGTCGGTGCGCTGTACGCCGCAGAAGTCACCCGTCCGCAGATCGCTGCTATCAGCGCTGCACACGATGAAGTGCGCCCGGTCGAAGTACTGGCGCCGGCTGCATGCCCGCGCTACCTGGGCCGTGTGATCCGCAATGTCGACCTGTCGCGTCCGACCCCGCTGTGGATGGTCGAGCGTCTGCGTCGTTCCGACGTGCGCAGCATCGATGCCGCTGTCGACATCACCAACTACGTGATGCTGGAACTGGGTCAGCCTCTGCATGCGTTCGATCTGGCCGAAATCAACGGCGGGATTCGTGTGCGCATGGCCGAGGAGGGCGAGAAGCTCGTTCTGCTCGACGGTCAGGAAGTCAGCCTGCGTGCCGACACGTTGGTCATTGCCGATCACCAGCGCGCGCTGGCGATCGCCGGTGTCATGGGTGGCGAGCACAGCGGTGTGACTGCAAGTACTCGCGATATTTTCCTGGAAAGCGCGTTCTTCGACACCATTTCGGTGGCCGGCAAGGCGCGTTCCTATGGTTTGCATACCGACGCTTCGCACCGCTATGAGCGTGGTGTGGACTGGCAACTGGCCCGTGAAGCCATGGAGCGGGCCACTGGTCTGCTGCTGGAAATCACTGGTGGCGAAGCCGGCCCCGTGATCGAAGTGGTCAGCGAGCAGCATTTGCCGTCGATCGCCCCGGTTACGCTACGCGCGAGCCGCGTCGAGCAGATGCTCGGTCTGGTGATCGAAAACGCCGAAATCGAACGCCTGCTGACAGGTCTCGGCCTGGCTGTGACTGCTGAAGCCGATGGGCAATGGCGTGTCGAAGTGCCAAGTCATCGTTTCGACATCAGCCTTGAAGTCGACCTGATCGAAGAGCTGGCGCGTCTGTACGGCTACAACCGTCTGCCGGTCCGCTATCCGCAAGCCCGCCTGGCTCCCCAGGCCAAGGCCGAAGCCAAGGGCGATCTGCCTGAGTTGCGCCGCCTGCTGGTTGCCCGCGGCTATCAGGAAGCGATCACCTACAGCTTCATCGACCCGAAATGGTTCGAGCTTTTCTCGCCGGGCGCCAAGCCGTTGCTGCTGGCCAACCCGATCTCCAATGACATGGCGGCCATGCGCGCCTCGCTGTGGCCCGGTCTGGTCAAAGCCCTGCAGCACAACCTCAACCGCCAGCAGGATCGCGTGCGGATGTTCGAAAGCGGTCTGCGCTTCGTCGGTCAGCTCGACGGCTTGAAGCAAGAGCCGATGCTCGCTGGCGTGGTGTGCGGCAGCCGCCTGCCGGAAGGCTGGGCGCAAGGTCGCGACGTAGTCGATTTCTTCGACGTCAAGGCCGACGTCGAAGCGGTTCTGGGCTTTGCCGGTGCGTTGGGCGAGTTCACCTTCACGCCGGGTCAGCATCCTGCCTTGCACCCAGGCCAGACGGCTCGCATCGAGCGTGATGGCCGTGAGGTCGGTTTCCTGGGCGCCATTCACCCGGAACTGTCGAAAACCCTCGGCCTGGATCGCCCGGTGTTTGTTTTCGAGCTGGTTCTGGCCGAAGTGTCGACCGGCCGTCTGCCTAAATTCCACGAGCTATCGCGCTTCCCTGAAGTGCGCCGCGACCTGGCACTGCTGGCTGATCGGGATGTTTCGGCCAGTGCGGTTCTGGACGTTATTCGTGAAAATGCAGGCGAGTGGCTCACAGACCTCAGGTTATTTGATGTTTACCAGGGTAAAGGCATTGATCCGCATAGAAAAAGCCTTGCAGTCGGCTTGACCTGGCAGCATCCATCACGCACTCTTAATGACGATGAGGTAAACGCAACGACACTTGCTATCCTCACCTCGCTTGAGGAGAGGTTAAACGCCACGTTAAGGAAGTAGCGTATGGGGGCTCTGACGAAAGCTGAGATGGCCGAACGTCTGTACGAAGAGCTGGGCCTGAATAAACGGGAAGCCAAGGAACTGGTCGAACTGTTTTTTGAAGAAATCAGGCACGCTCTGGAAGATAACGAGCAGGTGAAGTTGTCAGGTTTCGGCAACTTCGACCTTCGAGACAAGCGCCAGCGGCCTGGGAGAAATCCCAAGACCGGTGAAGAGATTCCGATTACGGCGCGCCGTGTGGTCACCTTTCGTCCAGGGCAGAAGCTGAAGGCCCGAGTTGAGGCATATGCTGGAACCAAGTCATAACGACGAGCTGCCGCCGATCCCCGGCAAACGCTACTTCACCATTGGTGAGGTCAGCGAGCTCTGCGCGGTAAAACCGCACGTTCTGCGTTATTGGGAGCAGGAGTTTCCTCAACTCAACCCCGTCAAGCGACGCGGAAACCGTCGGTATTATCAGCGCCAGGACGTGCTGATGATCCGCCAGATCCGCGGCCTGCTGTACGATCAGGGCTTCACCATCGGTGGCGCCCGACTTCGTCTTACCAGCGGTGAACCGAAGGATGACACCCAGCAGTACAAGCAGATGATCCGCGAGATGATTGCGGAGCTGGAAGACGTACTCGTCATGCTCAAGGCGTAATTGAGCAGTAAGGATACTTCCAAAATTCAAATGCTTAGGGTATATTCCTCAACGTTTTCGCACGTTGCAAAACAGATACACGCCTAGTCGGGGCGTAGCGCAGTCCGGTAGCGCACTAGCATGGGGTGCTAGGGGTCGAGTGTTCGAATCACTCCGTCCCGACCATATAATTCAATGACTTAGGCCAATGTTCGCAGCATTGGCCTTTTTCATGCGCGTGACTTTTGCGTGACTCGTTGGTTTTTCATGCCTGCCTCCTTTTCAAAAATGTCAGACCCGGCCCACGCGAGTCAATTGCTGACACCATGTTTGCAGCATCCATCAGATATCCAGTATCCGAGCATTGGTCCCGTTCGAAAACCATTTCATGGAACGATTACGCGGTGCTGTCAGGCCCAGTCAATCACATTCCCCTGCTCATCTGACGCTCCCACTTTTCACGCATTGGCATGACGTTGCCCCGCCGCTGAGACTCAGTTTGAGAAGGGTATTGGAGCTTCGCGATTCGGTTCGGCTACCATCGAGCAGATCAATTTATGTATGGATGCACTGATGCTCAATGATTCCGATACCTTGGGAAGTGCTTTCAAGCGTGCCTTTTACCGGGTCGACGGTATAACCATGTATGCGTGTTGGGCGATATGGGTGGGGGTGCTGATTTGGGACCTGCTTGGTTCGGAAGGCTCGGGGATCCACACGGTTGTCCTGATTCTGATAGGCCTTTTAAATCCTTTCCTGTTTCTGCTGCTTGGCCTTTGGCGTTTACCCGGTCTGCTGACGGCGTTGATTATCATCGGCATCAATATCAAGTTTTTATTCGCTTGGCTTTGAACCTTACGACCTATGTAAAACGCGGTATTGAGGGCTGAAACCTTCTCGCGCTGCTTGCTTGCACATAAAAGGCCTGTCGCTTTTTATAACAGGCACAGCCCCGTGCCAGCGTCCTAATCCAGCCACTCGGAATAGCCAATAGCTGTTACCTAAAAGCCGTGGCGACGTTCCCCTGCACCAACGCTTTGCGCGTGTGCCTGCGACGCGAGCTCCGACTAAGGTGCTCACCACCTCCAAAAAAACAATTTGACATATGTTATTTGTGATCACATATTTGCTCTATAAGAACGCCAATATGAGTCACTCCCCATGACAGATCGTCCCATCCTCCTGCCCGCCATGCGGCAGGTCTCTCGCGATACCCTCCAGGACCAGGTCTACCGGCAGATCCGTGAAGCGTTGATGAGCGGGCGCTTTCAGCCGGGTCAGAAGCTGACGATCCGTGGTCTTGCCGAGGCGCTGGGTTCCAGTCCGATGCCAGTTCGCGAAGCCTTGAATCGCCTCAGCGCCGAGAACGCCTTCGAAGTCACCGAAACCGCCCGGTTGCGCGTGCCCATGATGACCCCGGAGCGGCTGCGCGAGATTCGCGATGCGCGGGTTGCGCTGGAAGGTCTGTTGGCCGAGAAAGCCGTGGTTCTGATCAACGACGCCGATCTTGCCGACATCAGCCAGCTCTGCGGGCAGATGCAGAAGGCTGCCGACAACGTTGATGTCGCGCTCTATCTGTGGACCAACTTTGCCTTTCACCGACGTATTTATGCGGTGGCCAAGGCCGAGCTGATCGTTGCGGCAGTGGAGAATTTCTGGCTGCACATCGGTCCGTGTTTCGCGCTGGTTGCGCCTGACAGGGCGCATCTCCAGCGTTCGATGGAAGCACACAACCGTATCGTCGAGGCATTGGCGGCGCGTGATGGGGCGGCGGCTCGTGCAGCTGTCACCGACGACATCATGCAGGCTGCCGACTCTCTGACGCGCCTGATCGCAAACAGCGACCGCTCCAGGTCGCGTGTCTCGGGAGTGAAAAAAGCATGAGTGTTCTCAATCGGCTGGTTCCCTATGCAGGGCTGCGTGTCCTGATTTCCGGCGGTGCGGCCGGGATCGGTGAGGTATTGGCAACGGCCTACCTGGAAGCGGGGGCAAAGGTACACGTGTGCGATGTCAGCGAGGCGGCCATCGCGGCATTCCTCGATCGCCATCCAGGCAGCGTCGCCACCCACGCAGACGTCGCTGATCCGGCGCAGATCGAAGCGGTATTCAGGGTGCAGCGAGCACGCTTCGATGGTCTTGATGTGCTGATCAACAACGCCGGGATCGCCGGGCCGACGGCGGGCATCGATGCAATCAGCGAAGAAGAGTGGCAGCGCACCATCGACATCAATCTCACCGGGCAGTACCGCTTCGCTCATCACGCTGTGCCGTTGCTCAAGGCCTCGCCCAACGCTCACCTGATCCATATCGCCTCGGTCGCCGGTCGCCTGGGCTATGCCTGGCGCACTCCGTATGCCGCGACCAAATGGGCGATTGTCGGGCTGATGAAGTCGCTGGCGTCCGAGTTGGGGGAAAGTGATATCCGCGTCAATGCCTTGCTGCCGGGTATCGTCGAAGGTCCACGCATGGACGGAGTGATTCGGGCCCGTGCGCAACAGATGAACGTGCCGGAGGAGGCGATGCGCGAGGAGTACCTGAAAAAGATCTCGCTCAAGCGCATGGTCACCGCCGAGGACGTTGCGGCGATGGCGCTCTTTCTGTGTTCGCCCGCCGCCCGCAACGTCACGGGGCAGGCCATCAGTGTGGATGGCAACGTCGAATACCTTTAAGGATTCGGCCCGATAGCAACGATGACCGGACGTCGTCCGAGTCATGTTCCACATCAGACTTCTCGCCAACAACAAGAATGGAGAATGCTCATGCCCAAAAAACGTCCGGTCATCATTACCTGCGCCGTCACGGGAGCAATCCACACGCCGTCGATGTCGCCTCATTTGCCGATCACGCCGCAGGAAATCGCCGATGCAGCCATCGGTGCCGCCGAGGCCGGGGCCTCGATCGTTCATTTGCACGCCCGCGACCCACATGACGGAAGGCCCAGTCAGGATGTCGATCTGTTTCGGCAGTTCCTGCCGCAGATCAAGGCCAAGAGCGACGTTGTGATCAATATCACCACCGGTGGCGCGCCGACCATGGGCGTGGAAGAGCGCCTGCAGCCGGTGGCGCAGCTCAAGCCGGAACTCGCCTCGTTGAACATGGGGTCAATGAACTTCGGACTATACGAAATGCTGGATCGCTACAGCGAATTCAAGCACGACTGGGAGCGTCCCTATCTGGCCGACAGCGACGACCGGATTTTCCGCAACACCTTCCGCGACATCGCGCACATCCTTAATACCTGTGCCGAGAACCGTACACGCTTTGAGATTGAATGCTACGACATCGGCCATCTGTATACCGCAGCACACTTCCTGCAGCGTGGGTTGCTCAAAGCGCCGATCTTCATCCAGTCTGTATTCGGTTTGCGCGGCGGTATCGGCGGGCATCCTGAAGACCTGGCGCACATGCGCCGCACGGCTGATCGTCTGTTTGGCGATGCCTATCAGTGGTCGATCCTGGGGGCCGGCCGCAATCAGATTCCGCTGGGCACCATGGGCCTGTCGATGGGCAGTCATGTGCGGGTCGGTCTGGAGGATTCGCTGTGGGACGGACCGGGCAAGCTGGCGGCGTCCAATGCCGATCAGGTCAAGCGTATCCGCACGGTGATCGAAGCGCTGGGCGGGCAGGTGGCAACGCCTGACCAAGCCCGTGAAATGCTCGATCTGAAGGGGCAGGACAAGGTTAATTTCTAGTCGCCGCAAAATGTGTCATCTCAATAACAACAAGACAGAGGTGAAAAATGCGTATCGAAATCGTTGTCGACGTAAAGACCACGCTGGGCGAAGGCCCGGGCTGGGATGTCGAGCAACAGCGCCTGTACTGGATCGACAGCTTCGACGGCCGCGTCCTGCGCTGCACGGACGACGGGCGTGAACTGCGCGCCTGGGATGTCGGCCAGAAAATCGGCTCCATGGCCTTGCGCAAGCACGGCGATGCGGCGCTCGTCGCGTTGCAGACCGGCATCTATAACCTCGATCTGCCGAGCGGCGATCTCGAGCTGATCGTCGACCCTGAACCCGGGTTGCCGAACAATCGGCTCAATGATGGCAAGGTCGATCGGCAGGGCCGGTTCATCGTGGGCTCGATGGACACGCAGGAGGATCAGGCCAGCGCAAAGCTGTATCGCCTCGACCCGGACCTGAGCCTGCACACCCTGGATGAGGGCATCATCGTGTCCAACGGCCCTTGCTGGAGTCCGGGCGGGGAAACTTTTTATTTCGCCGACACCTGGTCCGGGGAGATCTGGACCTACGATTACGACAACGCCAGCGGCGCAGTCGCCAACAGACGCACCTTTACCAAGGTCGACACCTCGGCAGGGGGCGCGGCGGATGGCTGCACCGTGGATGCCGAGGGCTGTCTGTGGCAAGCGCTGGTGTATGCCGGAAAGCTGGTGCGTTACACCCCTGACGGGCAGGTGGATCGCATCATCGACATGCCGGTGAAAAAAGTGACCAGTCTGACCTTCGGCGGCCCGAATCTGGACACACTGTTTGTCACCTCCATGGCCAAGCCGCCGTTGCCGCGCTTTCCGCAAGATGGCCAGCAGCGCGGTGCCCTGTTCGCCATCACCGGGCTGGGTGTGAAAGGCATCGCCGAGCGGCGCTTTGCCAGTTAACCCGCCGACAGACCGAACCTGAACGTTAAGGACGACTGGACCCTTTCTCGCTGGGGCGTGTGCAGCACGCCTGGAGATTTCCCATGCCAAATAACAAGAACGCATCGCTGGGCAAGATTCATCGTTTTTCGTGGGTGTCATTGCTGGTCTGCTGGATGATCTGGATTTTGAACGCTTACGATCGCGAGATCGTCTTGCGCCTGGGTCCGACGATTTCCAAGCATTTCGACCTGTCTGCGGACCAGTGGGGGACGGTGGCGACGGTGGTCATGCTGGCGCTGGCCGTTCTCGATATTCCCGGCTCCATCTGGAGCGATCGCTACGGCGGAGGGTGGAAGCGGGCGCGCTTTCAGGTGCCGTTGGTACTGGGTTACACCGCGCTGTCGTTTCTGTCGGGCTTCAAGGCATTGAGTGGCAGCCTGGCCAGTTTCATCGCCTTGCGCGTCGGGGTGAATCTGGGCGCTGGCTGGGGCGAGCCTGTTGGTGTCAGCAACACTGCCGAGTGGTGGCCAGTAGAACGTCGCGGTTTTGCCCTGGGCGCGCACCATACCGGTTACCCCATCGGCGCGATGCTCAGCGGCATCGTCGCCAGTTTCGTGATCAGCACCTACGGTGAGGAAAACTGGCGTTATGTGTTCTTCTTCGCCTTCGTGGTAGCACTGCCATTGATGATCTTCTGGGCACGTTATTCGACTGCCGAGCGCATCACCCAACTGTACGTGGACATCGCTGCCAAAGGCATGACCCCGCCGGACAGCACGCCGTCGACCAATGTAAAAGGCCAGGTCTGGAAATCGGTGAAGGCGACGCTGAGCAACCGCAATATCGCCCTGACTGCCGGTAACACCCTGCTTACGCAAGTGGTGTACATGGGCGTCAACATTGTCCTGCCGGCCTACCTGTACAACATCCTCAACCTGTCGCTGGCCGAATCGGCGGGAATGAGCGTGGTGTTCACCCTGACCGGCATCCTCGGGCAATTGATCTGGCCGTCGCTGTCGGACATCATCGGTCGGCGCATCACCTTGATCATTTGTGGCATATGGATGGCGGTCAGTGTCGGGGCCTTTTACTTCGCCAACACCATCCTGATCGTCATCGCCGTGCAGTTGCTTTTCGGTCTGGTGGCCAATGCCGTCTGGCCCATCTACTACGCGGTCGCTTCCGACTCGGCGCAACCTTCGGCGACCTCCACAGCCAACGGGATCATCACCACAGCGATGTTCATCGGCGGCGGTATTGCCCCGGTGCTGATGGGAACGCTGATTTCCGTGGGCGGTGGCTGGACCAGCCTCAGCGGTTATACCGTGTGCTTTTTCGTGATGGCTGGTTGCGCATTGGGCGGGGCGTTCCTGCAGCTGTTTTCTCACCGTCCAGAGTTGCTGACGGTGCAGCGGAGCGTGTGAGGGTGGACAGGGATGCCGCCTGGCTTTGATCTGACATGGCAATAAGTGACTAGTAAGGACGCTGGATATCTGACTAATGCGTCAGTCTGCGGGGACAGGAAATATAGCGCCATCGCTCAAAGTCCGTCCCCGCTTCAATCAGAAAGTGCCACTTTCAAGAATGGCAGCATTCGCTTGCCGGGCCCTCCAGCCAATTGAAGAGGGGAGAATAAAGTATTACTTTTCCGACCATTACTTGCTGTTAGCGACATTTAGGCTGTCGCAATCAGGACGTACCTTGACTGCTGTGAGCAAAAAATTGACGTCATAAATTCTCAGGCGTCAAGTTTTTCTGGCGCTACAGTCAATCAGATGCCAAGTGTAATAAAAATTTTTTATCCTTGAATATCATTGCTTTAGAGGAGAATAGAGCTTTTATTCAGGCCTGGTGAAGTTGCAGCCCCTAAAGTTACTGAGCTGGCGGACGACATGAGTAATATCTCAATGACATCAATCATAAAAGTTGGTTCAGCCCATTTTTACGATTGATAGTGCCCATCATGCAAGCCACGGAACGGCTATGTTCAGGATCGACATCATGTTCAGCAAACTCAGCATCTCGCAAAAGCTGTACTTCAGCTTTGCCGCGATCATCGTATTTATCGCCGTCCTGGTCGCGAGTGCTTACAGAGGCTTTGAGCAGGTCGAAGAGGCCACCAACAGCAATGTGCATACCTATCAGGTGCTGAGTGAAGCGCAACTTGCTCTTGAACAGCTGATCAATATCGAAACCGGGATGCGCGGCTTTGTCATCGCCTCGAAGGATGCCTTCCTTGAGCCATTGGTGGCGGGGCAGAAGCGCTTCACCGAAGAGCTCGATTCGCTCAAGCGCCTGACAGCTGACAATGCGGAACAGCAGCGCCGCCTGGCTGCTCTGGGTGACACCCAGAAGCGCTGGCTTGATGAAGATGTCAATCCGATCATCGCTCTGCGTCGCGACCTTACTGCACGCAATATGCCTGATGATGAACTGGATGCACGCATCACCTCGGGTGCCGACAAGGCCAAGATGGACAGCATGCGCGCTTTACTTGCCGAGATCAGCGGTGCCGAGCAGAAGTTGCTGGTTCAGCGCAGCCAGGACATGACGGACGCCAAGCATTTGGCGATCCTGATCCTGATGTGCGGCGGCCTAGCCGCGGCTGTTCTCGCGATGATCCTTGCCGCTGTATTGGGGCGCAGCACCACGGCGCGCCTGCAACTGGCCATTGATGCCGCAACGGCAATTGCCAATGGCAAGCTGGACACTGTGATCGACACCAGCAGCCACGACGAGCTGCCGAAAGCCTTTGACCGTATGCAGAATCGCCTGCGCGAGATGATTCAACAGATCAGCCATGCCGCCAATCAACTGGTCGTCGCCGTGCAACAGATTTCCGGTGCCTCCGAGCAACTGTCCGGTGCTATTCAGGAACAGTCGACGTCCGCCTCGGCGATGGCGGCCACAATCGAAGAACTGACCGTCAGCATCCATCACGTCTCCGAAAACGCCGACGAGGCGCACGAACTCGCCAGCCGTTCAGGGCAGCAGTCGAAAGATGGTGCGCAGGTCATCGAAAACACCTTGTCCAGCATGAATGGCATCGCCCGGACCGTGCAGCTTTCCTCCACTCAGGTCGCAGGTCTGGGTCAGCACTCCGAGCACATTTCATCGATCGTCAGCGTGATTCAGGGCATTGCCGACCAGACCAACCTGCTGGCCCTCAACGCTGCCATCGAGGCTGCTCGGGCCGGTGAGCAAGGCCGTGGCTTCGCAGTGGTTGCCGACGAAGTACGCCTGCTGGCGCAGAACACCGGCAAGTCCACCAAGGAAATCGCCGGGATGATCGAGAAAATTCAGGCGGGCGTGCGGGAAACCGTCGAGAGCATGCGCAGCGGCGTTCAGGAAGTGAACGAAGGTGTTGCAATGGCTGGCACCGCCGGTCAAGCGATCATCGAGATTCGCGACAGTTCGGGCAAGGTTCTGCAGGTGGTCGACCAGATATCCTTCGCGCTGCGTGAGCAAACTGCAGCCAGCCAGGATGTCGCACGTAACGTCGAGCGCTCCGCGCAAATGGCTGAACAGAACAACATGTCGGTTCAGGAACTGCTCAAGACCAGCGGCGGCCTGAAGACCCTCGCCACCAGCCTGCAGACGGAAGTGGGCAAGTTTCGGCTTTAAGGTCTGAAAGCGCATCAGCAGCAGGGTCACCCTGCTGAAAAAACCGGTATTAGTCGAAGCGCTAATGCCGGTTTTTTTGCATATTAAAAAAATGCGCCTAACCTTTGGTGCCTCGATGACGATCCCGAGCAGCGCATCGAAATTCATGCAATGAAATGGCAGCGCAGGCTGTCTCAGGACTGATGCCTTGTTACGTCAGTGCTGAGCCAGAATACTGTCCAGCAAACCCGGGAAACGGCTCTCGAGCATCTGTTTACGTAGCGAATTCATGTGCGTGGTGCCCACGTTGCGCGTCTGTACAAGCCCCGCGTCGCGTAGCACGCGGAAGTGATGGGACATGCTGGATTTGGGGCGTCCGCCGTCCAGTTCGCCGCAGGTGGCCTCTGCAACGCCGGCCAGGCAGCGCACGATTCCCATGCGAACGGGATCACTCAAGGCATAGAGTAAGCGTTCGAGGGTGAGGTCTTCAGGATCGGGGTGTTGGAAGGTTCGCATGCTGAGGATGATATCAAGGCTTTCGTTTATTGCCATAGTTCGATTACCATCGAACAACTGAAATCAAAAGTCATCTGGCCTACGGGAGCTTTCCAATGTCTGCATTGTTCGAACCCTTCAAACTGAAAGACGTCACGCTGCGCAATCGAATCGCCATTCCTCCGATGTGCCAGTACTCGGCAACCGAAGGTGTTATCAACGACTGGCACCAGGTGCATCTGGCCAGTATGGCGCGCGGTGGTGCGGGTCTGTTGGTGGTCGAAGCTACCGCCGTTGCGCCGGAAGGGCGTATTACCCCAGGTTGCACCGGTATCTGGAACGACGAGCAGGCGCAGGCATTCGTGCCTGTCGTCAAAGCCATCAAGGCCGCAGGATGCGTGCCGGGTATTCAGATTGCCCACGCCGGTCGCAAGGCCAGCGCCAATCGCCCATGGGAAGGTGATGACCATATCGCAGCGTCCGATTCGCGCGGCTGGGACACCATCGCTCCGTCCGCCATCGCGTTCGGTGCCAATCTGCCGAAAGTCCCGCGCGCCATGACCCTGGAAGACATCGCTCGTGTTCGCCAGAACTTCGTCGATGCTGCCCGTCGCGCCCGCGATGCCGGCTTTGAATGGATCGAGTTGCATTTTGCCCACGGCTACCTGGGGCAGAGCTTCTTCTCCGAGCACTCCAACCAGCGCACCGATGAGTACGGCGGCAGCTTCGATAACCGTAGCCGTTTCCTGCTGGAAACCCTGGCTGCAGTGCGTGAAGTCTGGCCTGAGAACCTTCCGCTCACCGCACGTTTTGGCGTGATCGAATACGACGGTCGCGACGAGCAGACTCTGGCAGAATCGATCGAACTGGCGCGCCGCTTCAAGGCTGGCGGGCTGGATCTGTTGAGCGTCAGCGTCGGTTTCAGCACCCCGGACGCCAACATTCCGTGGGGGCCTGCGTTCATGGGGCCTGTTGCCGAGCGTGTGCGCCGTGAAGCGGATATTCCCGTGACCAGCGCCTGGGGTTTTGGCGAGCCGAAGCTGGCTGAAGAGGCGGTCAAGTCAGGCCAGCTCGATCTGGTCTCGATTGGTCGTGCACATCTGGCCGACCCGCATTGGGCCTACTTCGCAGCGAAAGAACTGGGCGTTGAAAAATCTGCCTGGACCTTGCCTGCGCCTTACGCTCACTGGCTTGAACGTTATCGCTGAGCACGCCTGACCTGAAGATATGCATGCGTTGGTGGCACCTACAGCGTATGCACCTTATCTTCTGCTGAAGTGGTGGTAGGCGTTTGCCAACCACCACCCAGCGCTTTGAATACGGCGACCGCCGCCTGCGCGGATTCGACGTGTGCCTGCGCCTTGGCGTCAGCGACCTGCAGCATTTTCTCGTCGGCGCGCAGAACATCGATCAAACTGGCAGCACCTTTGCTGTAGCTTGCGAATGAGGATTGCCGGGCAGAAGCAAGCGCAGTTTCGCTTTTACCCAGCATTGCAGCTTGAGTTTCGCGGCTGGCCAACGAAGAAAAAGCATTTTCAACGTCCTCAGTGGCGCGCAAAACTGACTGTCGATAAGCCGCCAGAGCTTCTGCCTCTTGTCCCTTGGCTTGACTGATCCGGGCGTTCACCCGGCCGAAATCAAAAAGCCTCCAGCGAAGCCCCAAAATACCTGCTGACTGACTGGCACCGCCGGTAAACAGATTGCCGCTCGACACGGCTGTGGCGCTGCCCAGCAATGCGCTGAGTGAGAGTTTGGGGTAATACTCGCTGATCGCCATGCCGATACGCGCGTTCGAAGCGGCGAGGCGCCGCTCGGCCACGATCAGATCAGGTCTGCGACGGAGGAGATCGGCTGGCGTTCCTGTCGATGTCAGCGCGGGTGCGTGTGGGATTCGACCTGTTTCAGCCAGAGAGCCCCGATGAGTGCCAGGCGGTACGCCCAGCATCACGTCAAGCGCGTTCATTGCAGCGTCGAGACCTGTTTGCAGAATCGGCACTGTTGCCTGCACCTGTAAAAGCTCAGCTTCGATCTGACGGACTTCATAGTCAGGGGACAGACCACGCTCATGAAGGAGCTGGACTTTTTCCAGCAGGTCTTGCCGGGTTTTAACCTGTCGGTTTGTGATCGCCAGCCTGGCTTGCAGACCACGGATGGTGATGTAGGTATCGGCGGTCCGCGCTGCCACAGCGAGCCTCGCAGCCGCAACACCTGCCTGCGAAGCCTGGTATTCAGCCAGTGCAGCCTGTCGGCTGCGTCTCAAACCGCCAAAAACATCCAGCTCCCAGCTTGCGGTCAGATTGGCTTCATAGGAATTGCCATAACGATCGTAGCCAGGTGCCGAGTTCAGCACCTGGCCGAGCGGAGTTTCTACCGATTGATGAGCCCGCGCCGTCTGTGCATCAATGTTGCCCGACGGGAGCAGGGCGGCGGTTGCCGCATCTGCTCCGGCGCGTGCCTGAGCCAGTTGCGCGCTGGCTTGAGCGAGATCGAGGTTCTGCGCCAGTGCGCGTGACACGAAGCTGCTCAGTAACGGATCATCAAAACCGTCCCACCAGGCGGAACTGACAAGCGGATGCGCGGTAATATTCGCAGCGCCACGTGGTTGAGTCAGATAGCGGTCAGGCAGGGGCGCATCCGGGCGCTGGTAATCCGGACCCACGGCGCAGCCCGACAGCAGGCCGGTGCTCATGACCAGTACATAAGTACAAAGCGTGCGCATGGAAATTCCTTGAGATGATCAGGTTGTGACTATATTACGATCCGGTCACTTGTTGTCAATGAGTGTTCACATAGCTAAGCTGGAAACATGACTAATCAAATCAAGACATCCCCAACGCGTGGTCCCTCCGACCACAGCGTTCGCGATCAGGTTGTCGAAGCGGCAACACAGCATTTCGGCCACTACGGCTATGAGAAAACCACGGTCTCCGATCTGGCCAAGGCCATCGGTTTTTCCAAGGCCTACATCTACAAGTTCTTCGACTCCAAGCAAGCCATCGGCGAAGTGATCTGCTCGAACCGGCTGGCGATGATCATGGCGCTGGTGAACTCGGCCATCAGCGACGCGCCAACGGCCTCCGAGAGGCTGCGCCGCCTGTTCCGCTCGCTTGTGGAGGCCGGTAGCGACCTGTTTTTTCACGACCGGAAGCTGTATGACATAGCCGCTGTCGCAGGCCGCGATCAGTGGCCTTCTGCTGCCGCGCACGACGAGCGTATTCGCCAGCTCATCCAGCAAATCGTTCTTGAAGGCAGGGAGTCGGGAGAGTTCGAACGCAAGACACCTCTGGACGAGGCCGTTCAGGCCATTCACCTGGTCATGCGTCCGTACATCAACCCGGTGCAATTGCAATACAACCTCGACATCGTGTCGACGGCTCCGGTCCATCTGTCGGCGCTGATACTGCGAAGTCTGGCACCCTGAAATTGTGACCATTGACTAATTTGGTCACTTTACGGAGAATCGTTTCCCTGCTCACTTGATTTCAAGTAGGGATCCCATGCTCCTGTTCAGACCCAAAGCCACTGCGTTGTTGTTATTGCCTCTCTTCCTGACTGCGTGCAGCGAGTCGTCCGGGGGGCGCGATCCACGTACCCAGCCGCCTCTGGTAAGGGCGGCCACTGTTGCAAATACTGATCAAGCCTCCCGTTCATTCACCGGGGTTGTGGTCGCTCGGGTTCAGAGCGACCTGGGGTTTCGGGTTTCCGGGAAGGTGCTTGAGCGCCTGGTTGATACCGGCCAGACCGTCAAGCGCGGTGAGCCGCTGATGCGCCTGGACCCCGTTGACCTTGGGCTTCAGTCTCAGGCCCAACAGCAGGCGGTTGCCGCGGCTGTGGCGCGAGCCAGGCAGACCGCCGATGACGAAGCGCGTAATCGTGATCTGGTTGTTGCTGGTGCGATATCCGCGTCCGCCTACGACAGGATCAAATCCCTGGCCGACACCGCCAAGGCAGAGCTGAGTGCTGCACAAGCGCAGGCCAGCGTGGCGCGTAACGCAACCGGATACGCCGTTTTACTGGCGGACGCCGACGGCGTGGTGGTCGATACCCTGGTCGAGCCTGGACAGGTCGTCAGCGCAGGCCAGCCCGTGGTCAGGCTGGCAAAGGCCGGGCCACGTGAAGCCATTGTCCATCTGCCTGAAACCTTGCGGCCGACTATGGGGGATCGAGCTGAGGCCAGACTGTATGGCGACGGTGCGCGCGTCATACCGGCAAGACTGCGGCTGCTCTCTGACGCCGCAGACCCGCTGACGCGTACGTTTGAAGCCAGGTATGTGCTTGAAGGCTCAAACATCAGTGCACCTCTGGGTTCAACGGTGTCCCTCGATATCGCTGCCGGCAAGGCTGGCCGGCAGTCGCTGGCGATACCCATTGCCGCTCTGCATGACCCGGGTCGAGACCCGGGTGTCTGGGTCATTGCGGGTACGCCTGCAAAAGTCAACTGGCGCGCCGTGCAACTGCTGGGTGTGAGTGACGATTCGGCAAATGTGAGTGGCGGTCTCGAGGCCGGTGAGCAGGTCGTGGCATTGGGTACGCATTTGCTTCACGACGGTGAGGAAGTGCTCGTGCAGCAAGGTGGTATCACCGCCGAGGCACGACCATGAGTCCGGGACGTTTCAACCTGTCTGCACTGGCCGTTCGCGAACGCGCCATCACGCTGTTTCTGATTATTTTGATCGGCGTGGCCGGTACGCTTTCATTTTTCAAACTGGGGCGTGCGGAAGATCCGCCTTTCACCGTCAAGCAAATGACCGTTATTTCTGCGTGGCCTGGCGCAACCGCTCAGGAGATGCAGGATCAGGTCGCCGAGCCGCTTGAAAAACGCATGCAGGAATTGAAGTGGTACGACCGTAGCGAGACCTACACCCGGCCAGGTCTGGCATTCACTATGGTTTCATTCCAGGACAAGACGCCACCTTCTCAGGTGCAGGAAGAGTTTTATCAGGCGCGCAAGAAACTCAGTGATGCCGCGAAGTCATTGCCTGCGGGGGTCATTGGTCCGATGGTCAATGATGAATTCTCGGACGTGACCTTTGCGCTGTTTGCGTTGAAAGCCAAAGGTGAGCCGCAGCGGCTACTGGTACGCGATGCCGAGTCACTGCGCCAGCGTCTGTTGCATGTGCCGGGCGTGAAGAAGATCAATATCATCGGTGAACAGGCCGAACGAATTTTCGTGTCGTTCTCCCACGAGCGGCTGGCAACATTGGGTATCGCTCCTCAGGATATTTTTTCGGCGCTCAACGACCAGAACGTCCTGACGCCTGCCGGTTCGATTGAGACCCGCGGGCCCCAGGTTTTTCTGCGCCTGGACGGTGCCTTCGACACCCTTGAGAAAATCCGCAATACGCCGATTGTGGCGCGGGGTAAAACGCTGAAGCTCCAGGACGTGGCGACAGTGGAGCGCGGTTACGAAGACCCCGCGACCTTTATGGTCCGCAATCAGGGTGAGCCTGCGCTGTTGCTGGGTATCGTGATGCGCGACGGCTGGAACGGGCTGGACCTGGGTAAGGCGCTGGATGCAGAAACGGCCAGCATCAACCAAGGCATGCCCTTGGGAATGACGCTTTCAAAAGTCACTGACCAGTCGGTGAACATCGGTTCGGCCGTTGACGAGTTCATGATCAAGTTCTTCGTCGCCCTGCTTGTGGTGATGCTGGTGTGCTTCCTCAGCATGGGCTGGCGAGTCGGTGTGGTGGTCGCTGCAGCGGTACCGCTGACGCTGGCCATGGTCTTCGTCGTGATGGAAGCGACGGGCAAGAACTTTGATCGTATTACCCTGGGATCACTGATCCTGGCGCTGGGCCTGTTGGTGGACGACGCCATCATTGCCATCGAAATGATGGTGGTGAAAATGGAGGAGGGCTACGACCGGATCAAGGCCTCAGCCTATGCCTGGAGCCACACAGCGGCGCCCATGCTTGCCGGTACCCTGGTGACTGCGGTCGGCTTCATGCCGAATGGCTTTGCGCAGTCGACTGCCGGCGAGTACACCAGCAACATGTTCTGGATTGTCGGCATCGCCCTGATTGCTTCCTGGATAGTTGCAGTGGTCTTCACACCTTATCTGGGGGTGAAGATGCTGCCGGAAATCAAGCCGGTTGAAGGCGGACACGCCGCCATCTACGACACGGCGCATTACAATCGTTTCAGGCGGATTCTGGCCCGCGTCATTGCCAGGAAGTGGTGGGTGGCGGGTGCGGTTATCGCTGCATTTGTGGTGGCGATTCTCGGGATGGGGGCAGTCAAGAAACAATTCTTCCCGACTTCCGATCGTCCGGAAGTACTGATCGAAGTGCAGATGCCCTACGGCACATCCATCGAGCAGACAAGCGCCACCACCGCCAAAGTAGAGGCATGGCTGAAAAAGCAGGATGCCGCGAAGATCGTCACGTCCTACATCGGCCAGGGCTCGCCACGCTTTTATCTGGCAATGGCGCCGGAGCTGCCCGACCCGTCGTTTGCAAAGATCGTTGTACTGACTGAAAGCCAGGAAGCACGTGAGGCGCTCAAGCTACGGATTCGTGAGGCGGTTGCTGACGGACTTGCACCTGAAGCCCGGGTCAGGGTCACACAGCTCGTGTTCGGTCCTTATTCACCGTTTCCCGTGGCGTATCGCGTGAGCGGGCCGGACCCTGACACATTGCGCGAGATCGCCGCGCGGGTCGAAACCGTGATGGCGGCGAGTCCGATGATGCGTACCGTCAACAGCGATTGGGGGACACGAGTGCCCACGCTGCACTTCTCTCTGGATCAGGATCGTTTGCAGGCCGTCGGGCTGACCTCGAGCGCAGTTGCCCGGCAATTGCAGTTCCTGCTTTCAGGTGTCCCAGTCACCTCTGTCCGCGAAGATATCCGTTCAGTGGACGTGATGGGCAGGGCGGCGGGTGACATCCGCCTGGACCCTGCGAAGATCGAGGGTTTCACGCTGGTAGGGGCTGCCGGTCAGCGTATTCCTCTGTCGCAGACCGGAGTGGTCGAAGTGCGCATGGAAGACCCGATTCTGCGCCGAAGAGATCGTGTGCCGACTATCACCGTGCGCGGTGATATTGCGGAAGATCTGCAACCGCCGGATGTCTCCGCCGGGATCATGAAAGCATTGCAGCCGATTATCGACAGCCTGCCGCAGGGCTATCGGATCGAGCAGGCCGGATCAATAGAGGAGTCGGCAAAGGCCACTGTGGCATTGGCTCCGCTGTTTCCGATCATGATTGCCGTTACCTTGCTGATCATCATCCTTCAGGTGCGTTCGATGTCGGCGATGATGATGGTGTTTTTCACCGCGCCGCTCGGGTTGATCGGCGTTGTGCCGACATTGCTTCTGTTCAATCAGCCGTTTGGTATCAACGCCCTGGTCGGACTGATCGCGCTGTCCGGCATTCTGATGCGCAATACCTTGATCCTGATCGGGCAAATCGACCACAACGAAAAGCAAGGGCTAGACCCGTTTCATGCGGTGGTCGAAGCGACCGTACAGCGGGCACGCCCGGTGCTGCTCACGGCTCTGGCGGCGATCCTGGCGTTCATTCCCCTGACCCATTCGGTGTTCTGGGGCACGCTTGCCTACACGCTGATCGGAGGCACCCTCGGCGGGACTGTCATGACGCTGGTCTTCCTGCCAGCCATGTATTCGATCTGGTTCAAAATCCGTCCGGATAGAGGAACGCAGCCCCGAAACTCCAGCAGTCACGCCTCAACTGGCACAGAGATGAAGGGGATTTGATCATGAGTCGTTACGCTTAAAGGCGGAGTGCGGCTTTGCGATCAGTTCTACAAAATCGACTACCGTACATGCGTCCGGTGCTGGCGTTGTCCTCATGAGAATAATCTCGCCTAACCGGATTCGCGGGGTCAATGCCAGCATTCTCTTTCGGCGCTGGGAAGGCAAGTTGTAAGTCGTTTGAGCCTGGAAAGTGCTCTGCAACGGCCTGGCTGCTCACTTGCGCCGCACCCGCGGCGCAAGTCCTGTCAATTGCTGCCGAACGCATGCCCAGGCCAGGTGCAGGGCATTACGCAACGCCACTGCATCGGCGCTCATCACGCGTACCGACACGCCGCAATCGTTCGGCAATGCGCTGATGCTGGTGCCGGAGCTCACCCGTCAATACGATGAAGCCTTCCAGCAGTTCGATGTGCTGGTAATGCCGACCATGCCGTTCGTGGCGACCACACTGACCGCCGCCGACGCGCCGATTGAAGAGTACGTGCATAGCGCGTTGAACATGCTGGCCAACACCGCACCGTTCGACCTGACCGGCCACCCGGCCACGTCAGTCCCGGCCGGTCTGGCCGACGGACTGCCGGTCGCCATGATGATCGTCGCGTCGCGCTTCAAGGATGCCTTGGCGTTGCGTGTCGCGCAGGCTTATGAAACCGCCCGCGGAACGTTTCCCACGCCTCCGGGTGTTTGATTCCGGAGACTGATCGAGGGGCATACTCGCTCCATGCTAGCGGGTGTGCCCCTTCATTCCTCAAGGCCTCCACACCTCCACATCCTGCGCATCCACCGCCTTGGGCAGCAGGCCGGCAGCGAAGAAGGCGTCGGCGATATGCTGTTGTTCGTCCAATTGATCGTGCGTGACTGGCTGGATCTGATAAGTCCGATGGCTGTTGGCGATTTCAACCGTTTCGATATCCAGATTGCCCCACAAAGGGCTCAGTAGCTGCGCTGCTTCGCTTGGATTGGCCTTGAGCCAGATGCCTGCCTTGTGCAACTGCTCGTAAACCACGCTGAGCACTTGTGAGTGGTCCTTGGCGTAGCCGGTGCCGGTCAGGTAATAACGCTTGTAGCTGGACAATCCCTTGCCGTCAGCCAGAGTGCGCGTCGGCAATTGCCGTTGGGCGCTGGTCAGGAAGGGTTCCCAGGTGACCCAGGCGTCAACTTTATTGTTCTCGAAGGCCGCGCGGCCGTCGGCGGGCGACAGGTAGGCGGGCTGAATATCGGAAAATGTCAGACCGGCCTTTTTCAATGCTGCGATCAGCAGGTAGTGAGAACCCGCCGCTTTGGTGACCGCGACCTTTTTGCCTTTCAGATCCGATAACTGCTGCACGGGCGAGTTTTTATGGACGATGATCGCCTGCGCGGAAGGCGAGGCCGCTTCCTGGGCAAAGTAGGTCAGCCGGGCCTGCGCTGCCTGGGCGAAGATCGGTACGGTGTCCGCCACATCCGCGCTGATGTCCACGTTGCCGATGTTCAAAGCCTCTAGCAGCGGCAGGCCATTCGGAAACTCATGCCAGGTCACCGCAACGTGCCGTGCGGCGAGGGCTTTCTCCAGAATGCCCTGTGTTTTCAGCAGGGTGATCAGCGTCGACGACTTCTGGTAACCGATTCGCAGCGTTTCCTGCGCTTCGGCAGGGAAGGTGATGCACAAGATCAACGCCGCGAGCAGACCTGCCAGCAGCGGACGACGATAGCCGGTTTGTGTGTTTTTTATCGGTTTGGGCATGGCACGCTCGGTATTTGAAGGTGACGCTGAGTGTCAGGAGTGGTATCCCCACGCAGCGCAATGAGGATGATCTGTGTCAGTAGCCGCGCTGGCGATCAGCCTGATTCTGCAAGGCCTGCCCGCTGAGAAAACGGTCAAGGTTGGCCAGAAAGCTGTCGGCTATTTCGTGGCGGCTGTTGCTGGAGATCGCCGAGGTGTGGGGTGACAGGCGTACTCTGGGGTGTGCATATAGGGGATGACCGTCCGGCAGGGGCTCAGGTTCGGTGACGTCCAGCGAGGCAAGGCCAATGGTTCCCCTATCAAGCGCCTTGAGCAGCGCCTCATGGTCAAGCAGGCCACCACGGGCGATGTTGATCAGGTGCAGGCCGGGTTTGGCGCTGTTCAGTACGTCGGCGTTGACGATGTGCCGTGTGGCAGGTGTCAGAGGTGCGGCCAGTACCAGATGGTCGGCGCGGGAAAAAAGCTCGTGAATGTCGCGCGCGCTTTCGACGCCATCAACCTCGAACGGCGTCTGGCTCTGCCGCAACGCCACGACAGTGATGCCCAGTGCCAGCGCTTTACCGGCCAGGCTGCGACCTATGGCGCCGAAGCCGAGAATCCCGAGCGTAGTGCCCTTGAGCGGTGTCAGTGCAGTGAAATTCCATTGCGAGTCATGCACCCAGATGTCCGGCAAGTGTTTGGCAGCAGCGAAAATGGCGGCCAACGAGAACTCGGCAATGTTTTCTGCCGCGCTGCCCCGGGAGGTGCTGACCGGCGGGCCGTCGAACAGCCAGCCGGGATAGAAGTCGATGCCCGAAGACACCACCTGAATCCATTTCAGGCCATAAGGCCAGCCCGGAGGCGGTGAGGCAGGGGCTTCATAACCACGAACATTGATAGGGCGCGCCAGCAGAATGCTGACCTCGCCGGGCAGGTCGCTCGGCACGCCGGCCGGTACGCCGATGACCCTGGCTTCTGGATGGGTCACTGCAAGCCGCTCGCTGATGACCTGATTGAAGTCATCATCCAGTTGGCTGGCTATCACGAGTCGAGTCATGCCACAGCCTCGTCTGATTGATGGGCGACAGCCTTTGCATGACGATTGGCCGGTATTTCAAGACCGAGATTGTCACGCAGCGTATTGCCGGTGTATTCGGTGCGGAACAGTCCGCGCTGCTGCAGCACCGGCACCACCTGTTCAGTGAAATACTGCAAACCGTCCGGCAGGACGCTGTTGATGATGAAGCCATCGGCTGCGCCTGCCTCGAACCATGTCTGTATCGCGTCGGCAACCTGATCGGGCGTGCCGACGAAGTCGCGGCGGGGCAGGGAGAAGCGCAGGGCGACCTCACGCAGGCTCAGGCCTTCGTCTCTGGCCAGTTGCTTGATCCGGTCCGAACCGCCTTTCTGGCTGTTGGAGCCCAGATCACCTAGTTCCGGGAAGGGTTCGTCCAGTGGGTACTGGCTGAAATCGTGATCATTGAAGGGGCGGCCAAGGGCGACAATGGCATCTTCGATCGTCACCAGCTCCACGGCCTGGCGATAGCGGCTCTCCACCTCGGCCTCATCACGCCCGACAATCGGGCGAATACCCGGCAGAATCGACAGCGCGTGGGGATCTCGGCCAAAGCCGCCCGCTCTCTGTTTCAGGTCCTGATAGTAGGCGCGTGCTTCATCGAAGCTCTCGGCGTGGACAAAGATCGCATCCGAATTCTGAGCGGCGAAGTTACGCCCGGCCTCGGAAGTGCCTGCCTGAAAAATCACCGGCTGACCCTGCTTCGACCGGGCGATGTTGAGCGGGCCTTTCACCGAGAAAAATTCGCCCTTGTGGTTCAGCGCGTGCAGTTTGCCTGGCGTGAAGAACTCGCCTTTCTGCTTGTCGTAGGCGAAAGCGTCGTCTTCCCAGGAATCCCAAAGGCCCTTCACCACCTCGATATGCTCTTTGGCGATTCGGTAGCGCACCGCATGTGGCGGGTGTTCGCCCTTGCTGAAGTTATCGGCGGTGCCACTCAGCCACGACGTCACCACGTTCCAGCCAGCCCGGCCGCCGCTGATGTGGTCCAGTGAGGCAAACTGGCGAGCGACCTGGAAGGGCTCTGTGTAACTGACCGTGACCGTTGCTACCAGACCGATGTGCCGGGTGGTGGCTGCGAGTGCGGACAGAATGGTCAAGGGTTCGAAGCGATTCAGGTAGTGAGGACTGGATTTCTCGTGGATGTGCAGGCTGTCGGCAATGAACACAAAATCGAATCGGGCCGCTTCTGCCAGGTGGGTCTGTTGCTGATAAAACCCTAAATTCACACTGGCGTTGGCCAGCGCTTGCGGGTGGCGCCATTCGCCCCAGCCATGGCCGACCCCGTGGACCATGGCGCCAAGTTTAAGGTGTCGTTGTTTGCTCATGAAGTGTGCCCCGGGCGTGATGAGGAAGGTAGATTCACCTCCGCCTGGAGAAAGGGGTCGGTAATGGGATTACGGTATTCCTATAAAAAACTGCCGTGAAATTCTTTTTTGTTATAGGTTTATTATTAAAGTAAATAATTATTAATTTACAAATTATGCGTTATTTGAATTTTAAGGA
Source organism: Pseudomonas sp. PvP028 (assembly GCF_017832255.1). Classification (NCBI taxonomy): domain Bacteria; kingdom Pseudomonadati; phylum Pseudomonadota; class Gammaproteobacteria; order Pseudomonadales; family Pseudomonadaceae; genus Pseudomonas; species Pseudomonas sp. PvP028. The sequence goes on along the minus strand of NZ_JAFIBL010000001.1, from coordinate 4,842,724 downwards.
TTTCCCTTCGCACGCCATGTCCCGGGCCTGATTATCTGTTCGTGAAATATCTGGCCGACGCCTTGCTCAAGTACCTGACCGGGTCGCAGCGAACAAACATTGATCCAGGACAAAACCTGCACGTCTACAGTGTTTCAAGGTGACGAAAATAATTGATATGTCGGTGATCCGGCCGATACAGGCCTACGTATGCAGCCCTCAGCCTACCCAAGCCTTCTAGAACAGGAGTTCCATGGATCCGCGTCTTGCTGGACTTTCCTTCTTGCTGACCCTGGGCTGGACTGGCGCTGTCATTCTTGTCATCTGGTTTTATGCCTGATGAACAAGAGGTGTTCGACGTCGATAAAGGCGTGGTGTTCGAAGCGCTCTTCGCTGACGACCGGCAGCCTGTCTGTGTGATGGCGAAATAGCGGCCCTAAAGCTGTTCCGTTTGATGCCGATGTTAATACTACAGCTACCTGCCAGGTGGAGTCGGTCATTCCATCCAGCGCTGACGGCCTGACAGTTCGCGCTATGGACGGCATTGAGAAAGACGATTAACCGGCTTGATCGGCAGCCTCCATAGTCCACACATTGGTGTGTCTGACAGGGCTCGCAGAGACCGGCGCTTCATGACAATACTTCCATAGATGCTTACTCGTAGAGTATTTCCACATGTCGACCACAATTGAAAGCACCCCCAGGGACAAGGCCAGGCTGGAACTTGATCTTCACTCGCTGATGGCTGCCATTGACCGTTCCCAGGCGATGATCGAGTTCGATCTTGAAGGCAATATCCTGCGGGCCAATACCAATTTTCTGGATTGCGTCGGTTATCGGCTGGATGAGGTCCAGGGTCGGCATCACCGCATGTTCTGCACGCCGGAACATGCGTCCAGCGTCGAATATGCAACGTTTTGGGAAAAACTGGGCAAGGGCGCTTTCGACGAAGGGCAGTACAAGCGCCTGGGCAAGAACGGGCGCGAGATCTGGTTGCAGGCTACTTATAACCCGGTGTTCGACGAGCAGGGCAATCCGTTCAAGGTGGTGAAGTTCGCCACGGACGTGACTGCGCAACGCAAGTCCAATGCCGAGTACGAAGGCAAGGTTGCGGCCATTGATCGTTCGCAGGGCATTATCGAATTCGACCTGAACGGTCGCGTGCTCAACGCCAACGAAAACTTTCTCAAGGTCCTGGGCTATCGTCTGGACGAGATTCAGGGTCAGCACCATCGCATGTTTTGCGAAGACGACTACCTGAACAGTCCGGCCTATCGTGCCTTCTGGGCCAAGCTCGAACGTGGCGAGTATGACTCCGGCGAATACAAGCGCATCGGCAAGAACGGTCGCGAGCTGTGGATCAGCGCCACTTACAACCCGATCTTCGACCCGGATGGTCGTCCTTACAAGGTTGTGAAGTTCGCCAACGATGTGACCGAGAGCCGCATTCGTCAGGCTGAGTCCGCGGGCAAGGTGACGGCCATCGAGCGCTCCCAAGCGGTGATCGAATTCGATCTGACGGGCAAGGTGCTGCACGCCAACCGCAATTTTCTGACGGTATTCGGCTACGATCTCGACGAAATCGTCGGTGAACACCACCGTATGTTCTGCTCCGAAGAATTTGTCAGCAGCCTGCAGTATCGTGAGCTCTGGGAGAAGCTGGGGCGCGGCGAGTACGACGCCAACGAGTACAAGCGCAAGCGCAAGGACGGTAAGGAGATCTGGATTCAGGCGACCTACAACCCGATTTTCGATGCGCAGGGCAAACCCTACAAGATCGTCAAATTCGCGCTCGACGTGACTGTGGCCAAGGAAACCAGCGTCGAGGACCAGGGCAAGGTGAATGCCATCGACCGCGCCCAGGCCGTCATCGAATTTGACATGGCCGGCAACATCATCACCGCCAACGCCAACTTCCTCAAAGCGCTGGGTTATGGCCTGCTGGAAATCAAAGGCAAGCATCACCGTATCTTCTGTGAGGAAGAATACGTGCGCGGCACCGAGTACCGTGAATTCTGGCACGGGCTGGGGCAGGGCGAGTTCTACTCCGGGCGCTTCATGCGCGTCAGCAAATACGGGCAGAAAATCTGGATTCAGGCGACGTACAGCCCTATTTTCGACCACGACGGCTTGCCGTTCAAAGTGGTGAAATTCGCCACTGACATTACCCGTCAGGTCGAGATGGAACAGGCGATAGAGGCCAAGACCCGCGCCATGGGTGATTCGGTGAAAGCACTGATGAACGCCATTTCCTATGTGGCGCAAAGTACCGAGACGGCCACCGATCTGGCCAGAATGACGCGTGAGCAGGCCAGTTCCGGTTCGCAGACGCTGGTCAAGGCGTCCGACGCAATGGGCATGATTGCCAAGTCCGCCGAGGGCATTCAGGACATCATTCAGGTGATCAGCGAGATCGCCAGCCAGACCAACATGCTGGCCTTCAACGCGGCCATCGAAGCGGCCAGGGCCGGTGAACATGGCCTGGGCTTTTCGGTAGTCGCCGACGAGGTGCGCAAGCTGGCCGAGAAGTCCTCGCGTGCGACCAAGGAAATCAACAAGCTGATTCTGGAAACGGTCAGCCGGATCGAGTCGGGCAACGAGATTTCGCGCAGTGCCGGCGAAGCCTTCGAACACATCGTGGAAGGCGTGATGCAGACCACACAGGCGATCGACGGGATCAACACGGCGACAGAGAAGCAACGCCTGTCGGCGCAGGAAGTCGAGACCCTGATCGTCGAGCTGCATAAAGCCAACCTGACCGGCTACACCGAAACTCTGAACAAGGTATCCATCGGACAACCTGCATGAGCAGCCTGAATGCCTATGGCGTCGTGCAGATCAATGGTGTGTATCTGGCGGTGGTTGCCGATGCATTGATGGAGGCCGTGCACTGGCCCGCTGATCTGCGTCCCCATCCATTGACCCGGGGGGCGTTGCGTGGGGTGTTTACCCTGCGCGGCAAACCGGTGCCATTGGTCGACCTGCGGGCTCAACTGGCGGAGGGTGGCGATATGTCTTCGCCGACGCCACTGGTCGCGATTCTCAAGTACGGCGGTGGCTACCTCGGGCTGGCGATTGACGCTGTGTGCGACATTCTCAAGGCCCGCGATTCTCAGTTCAGCCCGCTGGGGCCCGCGGGCAGCGCTGTCGGGCTGCTGCCCTCTCTGCTGCTCGGCGCTGAAGAGTCACGGATGATCTACAAGCTCGATCTTGCCTTCATGAGTGGTTTGCCAGGCGTACTGTTCGCTGCCGACCCCAACGCGCAAGTGCTCAAGGATGAGGCGCTGGCCGCCAAGAGTCGCTTGCTGCATTACCTGGTATTCGAGTGCGATGGCCGCAACTTCTGTATCGATGCCAGCGTTGTGACCGAGTTGGTGGACGGTCCCGAGATCACAGCCTCGGACTTTGCCAGTGACTGCTGCTTTGGCGTCACCTCGGTGCGTGGCACCAAGGTCCCGGCGCTTAACCTGTCCGAAGTGCTTGGTCTGGATCATCTACGTCAGACGTCCAAGCCGCAGTTGCTGCTGTTGACTGCGCCAGACGGGCGGGTGTGCGGGTTTGGCTATGACCGCATGGTCGCCATTCAGCGTCAGGATCCGGACAGTCTGTTGGCGGCGCCGGGCTATGGCCTGCCGCATCCAGAGCTGCTGGCCGGGGTAATGAACCTGGAGGAGGGGCAGCAGGCCTTGTTGCTTGATCACCCGATGCTGTTGCAGCGCCCGGAAGTCAAAAGCTACACCCAGGTTTATCAGCACGACGTCAAACCTGCCCAGGCGTCGCACGATGTGACCAAGGCCATGCTGCGCCACGCCTGCCTGCTGTTCGATGCGCCGACCCGCTTCGTCGCACCGTTGAGTCAGATCGTGGAGATCATGAGCATGCCGCAGCAACTGATCGGCCTGTCGCAGCCGGAAACGCATTTGCTGGGGCAGTTCAATCTGCGCGGCGAGCAGGTGCCGCTTATCTGCCTGAGCAGCCTGTTGGGCGAAGGCGCACAGGTCCAGGCCGAAGCAACGCGTGTATTGATCGTGCGTGGCGAGCGGCTGTGCTTCGGTTTTGCAGTGAACCGCGTCGATGCAATTGACGCGTTCAATCAGTTCGATCCGGCCATGCTGGAACAAGGCTGGCAAGCCAGTACCGGCAAGGGCATTTCGGTCAATGACCGGGTCCGTTCGCTGGTCAGCGTCGGTACTCAGGAGCGCAGTTGGCGTGCGACCCTACTCGATCTGCAGGGCCTGGCCAGGCAACTGGAATGCAACGTCGATCAGCGCCGCACTGTGCAATCAGTCTGAACCGAATGCTCCGCGCGTGGCCTTATTTGAGTGTCCACCAGCGGAGTCAACGACCATGACTGACAAGAAAGACGAGAAAAAACCGGAACCGCAAAGCGATGTGCCCGCGCACTCGACGCCCGAAGAAAAGGAACGCCTGAAAGACTTCAACAAGGACGGCATCCCGCCTGGGGTTTGCTGACAGCTGTTGAATGCTTTTCCCGAAGCGCCCGGCCTATTACAGGCCGGGCGTTTTCGTATCAGGCCCTTGTGTTTCAATCGCCGCCCTTGGCGAAGTCCAGCAGCCCGGCACCCTCCATTCGGTAACGAACCCATTCACTTTGCGGTGCCGCGCCGATGGCTTCGTAGAACTGGATGGCTGGCTCGTTCCAGTCCAGAACGCTCCATTCCAGGCGGCCACAATCGTTGGCCACCGCTTCGCGAGCGATCTGTCGAAGCAGTGCGCGTCCAGCGCCGATGCTGCGTTTCTCCGGCGTGACATACAGGTCCTCCAGATAAACACCATTGCGTCCCAGCCAGGTCGAGTAGCTGTAGAAATAGACGGCATAGCCAACGGGCTTGCCGTCATCCAGGCACATCAGCGCCTTGGCAGGTGCGTTGTCGGCGAACAGGCTGCGTTGAATATCGTCGGCACCGGCCTTGACCTCGTGCCCGGCGCGTTCATAGATGGCAAGTTCGGTGATGAACGCCAGAATCTGACTGGCATCAGAGGCAATGGCTGGGCGTATTTCGAGGGACACGGAGGGCATTCCTTGGCTTATGGGCGCAGCATGATAGCCGCATTCGCCAGGCGCTCGATAGTCAGGCGTCGCGCAGCAGGTCGTTGGCGTTGAGCAACTGATAGGCGATCTGGGGACGTGCTTCCAGGGCGCGGCGGATGGCGGCAGGAATCGATTGACGCGTCTTGCGACACAGCCCGACCTTTTCCTCGACGACAATGCTGATGCCGCGCATGGTGCGCACTTCATTGAAGCCTGGCGCGACGTCGACACGCACGCCCAGTTGCTGGAAAATCTTGCGCTGCATGTGCTCCAGATCTTCCAGACTGTCGATACGCTCCAGGCGATCCAGCAGGGTTTTTTCTGCGTCGCGGGACAGCAGCAGAATCCGCAGGTCTGCATCTTCCGCGTCCAGCAGCTCGCGCTTGCAGTCGCAAGCGCCGGGCGGGCAGGGGTTACGGATTTTCAGAGGGGCGTTCATGGGCGCAGCATAGCGACTGATATGGGCGTCTGACCATAGCTGAGTGCATGTGCGCCGCGCAGGTAAAAGCCTGGCTTCTGCTGATATTCGCAGCGCTCCGCCGGGGCCTTACAGGTGCCGGATCAATTCGGCCACTTCATCTCGCCCTTGATGACCTTTGCACTCATCTCCAGCGAAGCCGGTTCGGCCAGTTGCGGCCAGGCTTTGTGCATGGCGTCGATCAGCGTGGCGGAATCCTTGGCCTTGGCGGTCTGTTCTTCGAAGGACTTCAGGTAGTCGGCGGTGAACGTCACAGCCTGGGTGCCTGACGGGACCTCGCCCAGGTAATGACCCGGAATCACGGTGGCCGGTTTCAGCGCCTCGATGCCTTTGAGTGTCGCGAGCCAGTCCTGACGCGATTTCGTGCTTTGCGTGTCAGCGACCCAGACATGAATACCGCTGGAGACCACGACACCGCCAACCACGGCTTTAAGGGACGGAATCCATACGTAGCTGCGCTCGGGCGCCGGGCCGTTAAGGCCTTTGATCTGCAACGGCTGGCCTTCAAGCGTCAGGTGATCGCCCTTGAGCACTTCCGGCACAACCAGGCTGGCTGGCGCATTGTCCTTGAGAATCGGGCCCCAGTAGGCGAGTTTGCCCTGCATCGACGCCTTGATCGCCTTCACGGTAGGTGCGCTGGCGACGATCTTCGCCTCGGGGAACGCGGCTTTGATGACGTCCAGACCGAAGTAGTAATCCGGGTCGCTGTGGCTGATATAGACGGTGGTAAGTTGCTTGCCGCTGGCCTTGATCTTTTGCACCAGGGCCTCGGCGTCGTTGCGCTGGAACTGCGCATCGATAAGCACCGCGTCATGCTTGCCCGTGATCAGTTCGGATGACACCGGGAAGACGGCTTTTTCAGCCGGGTTATACACCTCGATTGCCAGGGGGGCTGCGGCCTGTGCTGCGAGAGGGAACAGAGCAGCGAAGGACAGGGCAAGCAGGGATTTACGCAACATGGGGTACGACCTTCGTTCGGGCAGGACTGAGGTCGTTATCTTATGTTGCCTCAGATGAAACAAAAGCCTCAGTATTGGCAACTATTGATTGCTTATATCGGACGAATCGTGGATCGGATCATAGCGGCACGGGTATTCATCGCTATCAACGACAGGGGCAGCCTCATCGCCGCAGCCGAGGCGCTGGACATGTCTCGGGCAATGGTCACACGTTATCTGGCGCAGATGGAGAGCTGGGCCGGAGCGCGACTGCTGCACCGGACCACGCGCAAGCTCGGCTTGACCGCCCCCGGACAAGTGACGTTGTTGCGTTGCCAGCAGTTGATCGAGCTGGCCGACGCGGTGCCGCTGGCGGCCGATACGCAAATCGAGGAGCCACGCGGCATGCTGCGCGTCGCCTGTTCGCAGTCACTGGCGCTGGCCGTTCTGGCACCCGCGGTGACGGCTTACCTGCGCCGTTATCCCGGCACCTCGGCAGACCTGCTTATCGGCAACGACGCCGTGGATCTGGTCCGCGAGCGAATCGATCTGGCGATCCGCATCACCAATCAGCTGGACCCCAATGTCATTGCCCGTCCGCTGGGGCAATGCGATTCGGTGGTGTGTGCTTCTCCAGCCTATCTCGCCATGCACGGCACGCCGTCCAGGCCGCAGGAACTGCCTGCCCACAACTGCCTGACCTATTCGTACTTCGGCAAAAGCCTTTGGGAGTTCACCCGCCAGCAACTGCCGCTCAGTGTGCCGGTCGGCGGCAACCTGAGTGCCAACGATTCAGTGGTGCTGCTGGAGGCCGCAGTGGCGGGCGCCGGTATCAGTCTGCAGCCTGTGCATTCGGCGGCGCCGTTGATTGCAAGCGGCAAGCTGATCGCCCTGATGCCGGAGTACCAGCCACGGGCTCTGGGGATACACGCGATCTACACCTCAAGGCACCATCAGTCAGCAACGCTGCGCACTTTTCTGGATTTTCTGACTGAATGGTTTGAGAGGGGTGGAGATTAGATCACCTGCTGTGGACAGGGCTCAGAGCGTCCAGAACACGCGGAGCATGGGCACGATAGGGTACGCACAGACGCCCATCGTTCCCACGCTCCGTGTGTGCAGTATCAGGTCTTGAACTTGCGCACCAGGCCGTCCAGTTCACTGGACAGCATCTCCAGGCTTCTGGAATCCGCGCGGGCCGAGTCCGAGAGTTCGGCGATCAACTGCGCATCACCATGGATCTGGCTGATGTGCCGGTTGATGTCTTCGGCCACCTGATGCTGTTCCTCGGCGGCGGTTGCGATCTGGGTATTCATATCGCGAATCACATCCACTGACTCGCGGATCTGCCCGAAGCTGCTGCGTGCCTGTCCGATCTTGGTCACCGATTGCTGCGACACGTCGAGGCTGGCATGCATCTGTTGCGCCACCGAGGCAGTGCGTTTGGCCAGATTGCCCAGCAAGCTGTCGATTTCTGCGGTCGAGTCCGACGTGCGTTTGGCCAGTGCGCGGACTTCGTCGGCTACCACGGCAAAGCCGCGACCCTGTTCGCCTGCACGTGCCGCCTCGATGGCCGCGTTGAGCGCCAGCAGGTTGGTCTGCTCGGCAATCGAGCGGATGGTGTTGAGGATCGACTGAATGCCTGCGCTGTCCTTTTCCAGTTGCGTCATGTCCTTGGCCGAGCGGGTGAGCTCTTCGCTGAGCTGGTCGACGCTGCGCACCGCTTCATCGATCTGCCGCTGACCTTCACGCGCCTGTTGCTGACCGTTGTCGGCCGAGTCGGCGGCCTGGCTGCAGGAGCGGGCGACTTCATTGGAGGTAGCGACCATTTCATGAAACGCCGTGGAGACCATGTCCACCGCTTCGCGCTGTCGGCCAGCAGCTTCGGCCATGTCGTTGGAGACACGTGTCGAACTGTGTGAGGCTTCGAGAATCTTCCCGGCCGCCTGGCCGATGTGCTGGATCAGACTGCGGATCGCGGTCAGGAACTTGTTGAACCAGCCCGCCAGCTGCGCGGTTTCGTCCTTGCCGCGCACGGCGAGGTTTTGGGTCAGGTCGCCTTCACCGCCCGCGATGCCTTCCAGACCACTGGAAACACTGTGGATCGGACGCACGATAACGCGGGCGAAACTGGCACCGACAATTGCAAAGACCACCGCCAGCACCGCCGCGATGATACCGATCAACCAGGTCAGGCGGGTGGCCGAGGCCATCACTTCGTCCTGCTTGATCAGGCCGATGAAGTTCCAGCCCAGTTGCTCGGACGAGTACACATTGGCCATGTAGCGTTCGCCGTTAAGTGTCACCTCGACCAGACCACTGGCGGTTTTCGCCAGATCGCTGAAGCCGTCGCCCAGTTCGCCCAGTTTCTTGAAGTTATGCTCGGGCTGTTTCGGATCGACCAGCACGGTGCCGTTCTTTTCCATCAGCATCAGATAGCCGCTTTCGCCCAGTTTGATCTGCTTGACGATGTTGGTCAGTTGCTTGAGCGATACGTCAATATTGACCACGCCGCCAGGGTTGCCCAGCTTGTTGGGTATCGCCCGGATAGTGCTGACCAGTACTGCATCGTCGTTGGCCCAGTAATAGGCATCGCTACGCACGGTCTTGCCGGCATTGGCCATCGCCGTCTTGTACCACGGCCGCACACGCGGGTCGTAGTTGCTCATTTTCGGGTCTTCCGGCGTCATGATGTAGCTGCCGTTGATCAGACCATAAGAGACGTAGGAGTAGGCCGGGTGAGCCTTGGCGATACTGGCGAACAGCTCGGTCGCCTGCCTGTCATTCTCGGACTGCGGAGGAGGCGTTGCGCCCATGTAGTTGCGGAAATCGTCGCTCGCCCCGGCGATCAGCGGGTGCGCCGCGATGTAATTGACGTTCTGCGTAATGCCGTCGAAAAACAGCTGCATGGCGTTGTCGACCTGGCGAATTTCACGCGCGCTGCTGTCCACGAAATCACTGGTCGCCTTGTCACGCAGGTTCACGACCACGATGGCGGCGACGACTAATATGGGCAAGCACGCAATGACTGCGAACGCCCAAGTCAATTTCTGTTTGATATTCATTTGAGCTCCGGGATGTCCGTTACTGCCGCAGGTGTTGGGCGCTGCATGGACGCAGTCTGCGCCACCAGGCGTTGGCCTGAGAGTCGTTCTTATGGTCTACCAACAGGTCAACGGCTTTTTGCCGGCATTCTTTAACTGGCGTGGCGGTAACAGACACTTGTTGTCGTTCATGAGCACGAAACGACCTTTGCTCAGTAACGCAGTAACCCGGGGTTCATAAATAGCGTCCTCCAAACTCGGTCATGGCATCCAGCATCGCGTCCTTGAAGTAAGCCAGCGAAGCCCGATCGAAGAGGATCTGGAAACAGGGTTCGGCCTGCGCGCCGAGGTTGATGACGATCACATTGATGCGCGCCGCCGAGGTCTGCGCCACCGAACCGGGAGCGAAAGCCCCCGGGCGCAGATCTACGCCACACAGCTTGGCCATCACCTCGGCGATACACTCGCCACTCAGTTGCAGCCAGGCATGGCTGTCTTCGCGAGGCAGCAGGTAATTGGCGCTGTGGTCCAGCTCCCAGCGAGCTTCTTCATCGGCGATGCGCTGCCCGTCATCAAGGGGGCTGCCCAGCAGCAGGTATTCGGTCTGCGAAAGGCGCGCAACATGGCTGCCGTCCGCCTGTGTGACGGCGCGGTTCGGTGCCTCGGGCAGGCTGAAACCGCGTGCCGTGAGGTAGTCAGCGCTTTGCGTGCCGCGAAATCCCACGCGTGGCCGATCGGTCAGGTCTTGCAGCGTGCACAAGGCGCGCGGGTTGGCGCCGACAGGACTGTTCTGGATAAGGCTGGTCATGGGTCAGAGCTCCTGGCGCTGGTTTTCAGGGTCGAAGAAGGGCAGCTTCACGACGGTTGCCTGAACCACCACGCCATCTTCGACGCGGATCGGAATCTGCTGGCCGGGAGTGCTCTGGTCGAACGCGGCATAGGCCATGCCAATGATCATGCCCAAGGTCGAGGAGTACTCGCAGGACGTCACGTTGCCACTGATGTCCGGGCCCTTGAGCACCAGATGGCCCTCAAGCGGCAGCGGGCTGGCCTTGGGCAGGGTGAAGCCAACCAGCTTGCGCTTCAGCGGCCGGGCTTCGAGGATGTCCACCGAGCGGCGGCCGACGAAGAACGGCTTGCTGCGGCTGACGGCCCAACCCATGTCGATCTCGACCGGGTGGGTCATGCCGTCGGTGTCCTGGCTGATAATGACGTGGCCTTTTTCCAGACGTAACAGCCGTTGCGTCTCGACGCCGAACGGACGCATGTCGAAGGCCTTGCCAGCCTCGACAAGTGCATCCCAGAGCCTGAGCGCGTGACGAGCGGGAACGTGGATCTCATAGCCCAGTTCACCTACAAAGCCGACCCGCAACAGCCGCGCCTTGATGCCGGCAACCGTGCCCAGGCGCACGCCAAGATAAGGGAAACCCTCGGCAGACAGATCAAGGTCGGTACAGACCTGCTCCAGCACCTTGCGCGAATCCGGACCCGCCACGTTGACCGCGGCAATGGCCGCCGTGACGTTGGTGATGTCCACGTTCAGACGCCATTGGGCATTCCACTTGAGCATCTGCTGATAAATGCGATCCACGCCGCTGGTGGTGGCCGTGACGTAGAAATGCTGTTCGGCAAAGCGCGCGCAAACGCCGTCGTCGATGACCACGCCTTGCTCGTTGGTCATCAGCGCGTAACGCGAACGCCCGACCGGCTGTTTGAGAAAGGCGAAGGTATACAGGCGGTTGAGCAGCTCGGCGGCATCGGGGCCGCGCACGTCCAGGCCGCCGAGTGTCGACACGTCGATAATGCCGACCTTGTTGCGCACGTGCAGTGCTTCCTGCTGCATGCAGGCATCGCGTTGCGAGGCTTTGCCATAGAACGCCGGACGCTGCCAGATCCCGGCCGGCATCATTTTCGCGCCTGCCTGCACATGACGCTGGTGCATGGGCGTCTGCCGATGCGGATCGAAGGCACGACCTGCAACATGTGCCAGTTTCTCTGCCTCGAAGGGCGGCCGGGCCGTGGTCACGCCGGTTTCACTGATGCTGCGCTGGGTCGAGGCAGCCACCAGTCGTGCGGTAGGCAGTGCCGAGTGACGACCCTGTGAGGGGCCCATGCCCACCGTGGAATAGCGTTTTACCAACTGGATGTCGCGATAGCCGATGCGTGTGGCATTGACGATATCGCGTACCTGAAGGTCTTCGTCGAAGTCGACAAAGTCCTTGCCGTCAGGGTGCGGGAAGATCGGCCAGGCGAAGTTGACCTGCGCTTCGCTGCGCAGCGCGGCAGGTGTGTCAGCCGATGCCAGGCCAAGTGCCGAGACCACGCTGGCGGCGGCATGCGCGGCATCGGCCAGTACGTTGTCCAGCGCGTGGTAACCGTTGACCGAGCCTGCGATGCTCAGGTTCTGTGGCAGGCTACTGATGGCGAATTCGGCCTGTTGATCGTCATAGGCCAGCTTGCCGCCGGCCTGACACAACAACTGGTAGACCGGCATGTAGCCGCCGGACATGCACAGCAGGTCGCAGTCGACATGCGAACCGCCGTTCGCCACCTGACCCTGGCCGGTGATCTTGCGCAGTTCGGCGCCGCTCACATGGCGCATGCCTTTCTCATGCAGCGCTTCATAGACCGTTGTGTTCACGTGGCAGACGATGCCGCGCTTTTCCAGCGCAAGACGCAGCGTCCGGTCCGACGGGCTGCTGCGCATATCGGCAACCGCGACCACGTCGACGCCCTGATCGTGCAAATCCAGTGCGGCGAGGTAACCGTCATCATTGCCGGTCAGCACCACCGCGCGTTTGCCGGGCTTCACGGCGTACAACTTGATCAGCCGCTGTACGGCGCTGGTCAGCATGACGCCGGGGAGGTCGTTGTTACGGAAAATCACCGGCTGATCGAACGAGCCGCTGCACACCAGACAGTGCGTGGCGCGCACCTTGTACAAACGCTTGCCCTGAATCACCGGCAGGTAGTTGTCGGTGAACCAGGCATTGCAGGTCGCTTGCTTGAGCACCTCGATATTGTCATGTGCTTCTACCGCAGCGACCAGTTCACGCCGCAGCTGTTCGGCACGCAGGCCTTCGACATCAAAGCGGGCATACGCCAGCGAACCGCCGAGGATCGGCTGCTGTTCGATCAGCAATACCTTGGCGCCGGCATTGGCAGCACTCAGTGCTGCCTGCAAGCCGGCAGGTCCCGCGCCGATCACCGCCAGATCCGTGAACAGGTAGGCCTTGTCGTAGTACTCGGGCTGGAAGGTCAGGTCCAGCACGCCAAGGCCGGCCTTCTTGCGAATGATCGGTTCCCAGAGTTTCCACATGCCCTTGGGCTTGTAGAAAGAACGGTAGTAGAAACCCACCGGCATGAACTTCGAGAACTTGCCCAGGTACGCGTCCCGGTCGTTGTCCAGCGAGCCGCTGAAGTTCTGGCCGGTGGCCTGCAAGCCTTCCTGCAGCGCAACGGTGTCGGCCATTACGTTGGGCTCGTGAGGCAACTGGATCAGGCTGTTGGCGTCCTGTCCGGCCATGGTCAGCGGACCGCGCGGGCGGTGGTACTTGAATGACCGTGAAAGCAGGAAGCGACCGTTGGCCAGCAGCGCACTGGCAATACTGTCGCCCTGCAGGCCCTGATAGGTTTTGCCATCGAAGCTGAACGTGAGCGGCCGGGTGCGATCGATCAGCAGGCCCATGGGCGCGGGCAGGCGGGCGGGGGTGGTCATCCTGCGATCTCCTTGGAGGCGAGAGGGGCGAAGTCGATACGTGCGGTAAATAGTTCGCGTGGATCGAAGGTGCGGATGATCTCGTCGCTGCCGGTGTGGCGCTCGGCCAGGAACCAGTAGCTGGAGGGATTGTGCATCCACCACTCGCGCACCACGCCCAGCGTGTCCTCACTGTTGAACACGTAATCGGCCCACTCGGCATCGCTGCAGGTTTGCGGGTCGGGCATGTGTTTGAATTCCCCGCCGTAGGTGAACTCGCTGATGTTGCGCGGCCCGTTGAGCGGGCAGGTCATGATTTTCATGTGTCGCTCTCCGTCAGTGGCTGGCCGCTGTTGCGCCCATTTCGTTGACTTGCTGAAAGGTCGAGAAGCGCTCGAGCGCGAATGGCTTAATCAACTCGGGCACCTTGCCGCCGCTGGCCACCAGTTCGGCCATGGTCTTGCCGCAGATCGGCGTGGCCTTGAAGCCCCAGGTGCCCCAGCCCGCATCCAGGTAGTAATTCCTGACCGGGGAGAGGCCCATGATCGGGCTGTAGTCCGGGGTCATGTCGGTGATCCCGGCCCATTGGCGCATCAGTTTGGCGTTCGCCAGAAACGGAAACATCTCGATGGCGTGGGCCAGCAGGCTTTCCTTGAGGTCCAGCGTCGAGCGGCTGTTGAACAACGGGTAGGGATCAGAGCCACCGCCAAACACCACTTCGCCACGGCTGGTCTGCTGCACATAGCAGTGCAGGGCGGACGAACTCACCAGCGGGTCAAGAAAGGGTTTGAAGGGTTGAGTGACCATCGCTTGCAGCGGGAAAGTCTGGATCGGCGAACGAATCCCGGCCTTCTTCATCATCTGCGAACTCATACCTGCCACCGCCTGCACGGCGCAACCGCACTGGATGGTGCCGCGATTGGTCTTCACCGCCTTAATGGTGCCGTTCTCGATCACCAGTTCCTGCACGTCGGTCAGTTGATGAATTTCCACTCCGCGCTTGGCCGCCTGCTTGGCGTAGCCCCAGGCAACCGCGTCATGCCGGGCGGTGCCGCCGTCGATGTGCCACAGGCCGGCGAGTACCGGCAGATGGCCGGGGTCCAGATTGAGACTCGGCACCAGTTCGCGGATCTGCTGGCGGTCGATCATCTCGGTGCGGCCGCCGAAATGCTTGTTGACCTCGGCGCGCTGGCGGAACGACCGGACCGTGGCGTCGGTATGCGCGAGGGTCAGTTGGCCGCGCTCGGAGTACATGATGTTGAAGTCGAACTCGTTGGACAGGCCCTGAAACATCTTCACCGACTCGGCATAGAACTTCACGCCTTCGCTGGTCAGGTAATTGGAGCGGATCACCGCCGTGTTGCGCGCTGTATTGCCGCCGCCCAGGTAACCTTTTTCCAGCACGGCAATATTGGTGATGCCGTGGTATTTCGACAGGTAGTAGGCGGTAGCCAGGCCATGCCCGCCGCCGCCGATGATCACCACGTCGTAGGAGGACTTCAGTTCCTTGGGCGCAGGCAGATCTACCTCGACCGGGTACTCCGAGCTGAGCCCGTATTTCAACAGGTTGAAAGGCATACGGCCTCCGATTGGCTGCGTTGCGCGTGGGCCTGCTGCCGGGCAGCAGTCACGGTGTTTTTCATCAGAAAAGCGATGGTCATCGGCCCGACCCCGCCGGGAACGGGCGTGATGGCAGCAGCGACTTCGATAGCGCTGTCGAAATCCACATCGCCCACCAGGCAATTACGGCCGTGGTCCTCGATGCGATTGATACCAACGTCTATCACCACTGCGCCGCGCTTGAGCCAGCTGGCATCGATCAGGCGCGGACGGCCCACCGCCGCCACGACGATGTCGGCCAACTGGCACAAGGCCCTGGCGTCGTGACTGCGCGAATGCACCACCGTCACCGAGCAATGCGCTTGCAGCAGCAGGGCCGCCATGGGTTTGCCGACGATGTTGGAACGACCGATCACCACCGCATGCTTGCCGCTTAGATCGCCGCAGGTTTCTTCGAGCAAGTGCAGGCAGCCGCTGGGCGTGCAGGGCGTCAGTACGTTACGTCCCTGACTCAGGCCTCCGACGTTTTCACTGTGAAAGCCGTCTACGTCCTTGCCCGGACCGATAGCCTGCAAGACGCGGTTTTCTTCTAGGTGAGCGGGCAAGGGCAGTTGCAGGAGAATGCCGTTTACCGTGTTGTCGGCGTTCAATTCGGCAATCAACGCCAGTAAGCGCGCCTGGCTGCTGTCGGCCGGCAGGCGGTGTTCCAGCGAGCGAATGCCGGCTTCCTCGGCGCGCAGGATCTTGTTGCGTACGTAGACTTCACTGGCCGCGTCGTTACCGACCAGAATGACTGCCAGCGCCGGCTCGATGCCTTCGGCCTTCAAGGTGTTCACGTCGTGTCTGACCTGCTGCAGAACGCGAGCGGCGGCGGCCTTGCCGTCGATGATGTGTGCGCTCATCGGAACACCACCGTTCGATCCGTGTTGAGAAACACGCGGTGCTCCAGGTGGTACTTGACTGCCCGCGACAGCGCGATGGTTTCGTTATTGCGTCCCGCCGCGACCAGGTCGGCAGGCAGGTAGACGTGATCGACGCGCTGCACTTCCTGCTCGATGATCGGACCTTCATCCAGGTCGCTGGTGACGTAGTGCGCGGTGGCGCCGATCAGCTTCACGCCGCGCTCGTAAGCCTGATGGTAGGGCTTGGCGCCCTTGAAACCCGGCAGAAACGAGTGATGGATATTGATCGCCCGACCCGCCAGTTGCTGGCACAGGTCGTCGGAGAGAATCTGCATGTAGCGCGCCAGCACCACCAGCTCGGTGCCGGTTTCATCGACCACCTTCATCAGTGCGGCTTCCTGCGCGGCCTTGGTTTCCCTGGTCACGGGCAGGTAGATGAAGCGAATACCCTCACGTTCGGCCATCGGTCGTAGATCCAGGTGATTGGAGACGATGGCGGTGATGGTCATGTCCATTTCGCCCTTGTGGTAGCGGTACAGCAGGTCGGTCAGGCAGTGATCGAACTTGCTGACCATCAGCAGCACACGCATCGGCCGGCGCGTGTCGTGCAGCTCCCACTGCATGGCAAAGTCGTTGGCCACCGCGTCGAAGCCGGCTTTCAATTGCTGGATGTCGCCCTCATGACCATCGTTGAAACGAAACACTGCGCGCATGAAAAAAGTGCCGCTGTACTCATCGTCGAACTGGGCCATTTCACCGATGTAGCAGCTGTTGCCAGCCAGGTAGGAGGTCACCGCCGCGACAATGCCGGAGGTCGCCGGGCAGCTGATCTTCAGGATGAAATGGTTCTTCTCGTGTTGCATGGCGTGTCCTCTGAAGGGTGGCGGCAGTTTGGCGCAGGGCGAAAAAGGTCAGATGCAGAGGGTCTGGTTAGCGAATAAAATTCTCTACAGGAATTTAATATTCTTAAAGGCTGTTTATAGGCGAAAGGAAATCCAGCGTCCAGAGGTTTCTGGAAACTTTGTTTACTAAAGGGAATATGGAGGGGCGAAGCAGCCGGGAGAGCGGAGCTCAGGCTCACGCTCCTGAAGACAGAAAACGCCTGCAGCAGGCGTTTTCCGGAAGCAGGAAGGGGGTTTACTCGTGATGCGCCTCACCAACAAACGTAAGGGAAGTAAACAAGCCGCGTTCGGCGATGTCGGCGTTGTCCTTGACCGGCAGCGTGACCTCGGCCGCGATGATGTTCAGCCCCTCGTTACGCACGATGACGCTGGCCAGACCTTGTGCATCGGTTTCGGCGCTGACGACATCCGGTGCACTGCGGTAATCGCCGATCAGCTTGATACCGGCGGCGGGTTTGCCGTCGATCAGTACGCGCACCGGCAGTGGTTTGCCTGCGCCGACTTTCAAGGGGTCGGTCTGCGGCACGATCACGAAATTCAGTTTGTTGAACGTTGGCAGGTGCGCGCCTTCGGCGTAAATGGCCACGCTGTATTTGAAGGTGTGGATGGAGTCGGTGCCGTTGGGCACCTTGCTGCGGCCCTCGTTGATCCATTGCTTCTCGGCGTTGCGCGTCCACATGCCGTTATCCAGCGCAACGCTCATGACCGCAGGCGGCTTGAGCGGCACCAGACGCGCGTGGTCTTCAAGGCGTTGTACCGTCACCGGGATCATTTTGCCCTGCAGGTCGTAGGCCCATGCGCCGCTGACTTTCTGCGCCTTGAAGGCGTTGTCTTCGGCGCCATGACCGTAGACCACTTCGATATTGCCGCGACGCTGTTCGGTCCACAGACCGTGCGCATTGACGTGACTGGCGAACAGAGCGCCGAGTAGGCCCAGGGCCAGGAAAGGTTTGCTTGAAAGCATGATGCGTCCTTGTTGTTGTGAACGGAGTGTATTGATCCGGGTTGTCATGGGCGTCAGAGGTTGAGGGTCAGGCTCACCGTAACGTTGCGCGGTTCGCCAGGCGCGACCCAGTAATTGCTGTAGGAGCGCTCGTAGTATTTTTCATCGAAAATGTTGTTCAGGTTCAGACCCACCGTGACGTTGTCGCTGGCTTTGTAATGCGCCAGCAGGTCTACGGTCTGGTAGGCCGGCAGTTCGAAGTCAGAGCCCGACTGCCCCGAGCGGTCGCCGACGTAGGTGTACGCAGCGCCCACGTCCGAGCCGCGCAATGCGCCTTCCTGGAACTCATAGACGCCCAGCAGGCTGCCGCTGTGTTTGGCGACACCGAGGATGCGACTGCCGGTGGGGATGCTCTGGTCGCCCTTGGTCACTTCGGCGTCAATGTAGGCGAAGGCACCGATGACCCGAATGGCTTCGCTGACCTGCCCGGTAAATTGCAGATCCAAGCCCTGGCTGCGAGCCTTGCCCACTGCACGATTGGTGTCGGTGCCCGGATCCAGCGCGAGAACGTTTTCCTTTTCGATATGAAAGGCGGCGAGGGTGGTGCTCAGGCGATCGTCGAACAGTTCGCTCTTGATCCCGACTTCGTAGCCGACGCCTTCTTCCGGGTCGAAGGTTCTGCCGGCGGCATCCAGGCCATTGTTGGGCTTGAACGAGGTGGAGGCGTTGGCGAACAGGCCGACCTGCGGTGTGAGTTGATAAAGCAACCCGGCGCGCTGAGTGAAAGCGTCCTGGCGCTGCCCGGAGGTGGCGTTGGTGGTGAAATCATCGACCTGCTGATCGAAGTGCTCGTAGCGTGCCCCGATCATGCCGCGCAGTTTGTCGGTAAAGACAATCTGGTCCTGCAGGTTCAGCGCGCGGCTTTCGATATGCTCGTAAAAATCAGTACCGGAGCGTGCGCCGGCGGGCTTCGGCTGGCCGTAGACCGGGTTGTAGATGTCGATGGCGTAGGGGCTGCCGGCGATGGTCGTGACGCGTTCGTTCTTGCGATAGTTCTCGTACTCGGTGCCGATCAGCACTTCGTGCTCGACCCCCATGCCATCGAAACGGCCGCGTAACTCTAACTGGGTGATGCTGTCATGCCAATTATTGTCGCGCTCCCGATAACGCCGATTGACGGTGTGCCCGTCGGCGTTCAGCGGGCGCGCCTCGCTGGCAAAACCCGACATCTCGCCCTGCTTGTAATGGCTGGCCAGACGTAGCGACCAGACATCGTTGAGCTGGTGGTCCAGCGCGAACTGGACCATGTTGTTGTCGTTATCGATGTCATCGTCCGGCTCGCCGAGGAAGGTCGAGCGCGACACGCCGCTCCACTTGTTATTGGGGGCGACCACACCTCGGTCGAAAGTCGATGTGTGGCGTACGAACTCGGTTTCCACCAGCAGACTGGTGTCAGGGTTCAATTGCCAGCTGAAGGACGGGGCGACAAATACCCGTTTGCTCTCTACATGGTCACGAAAGCTGTTGTTGTCTTCGACGGCCAGATTGACCCGCGAAAGCAGATTGCCTTCTTCATCCAGCGGCGTGTTGACGTCCAGCGCGGTGCGATAGCGATCCCAACTGCCTGCGCTGGTCTGCAAGGTGGTAAAGGCTTCACGCTGGGGTTTCTTGGTGACGATGTTGACCGTGCCGCCCGGATCGCCACGCCCGTACAGGCTGGCGGCAGGGCCTTTCAGCACTTCGATGCGTTCAATGTTTGCGGCATCTGGCGTGGCAGGGTAGCCGCGGTTGGCGCTGAAGCCATCCTTGTAGAACTCGGAAGTGGTAAAGCCGCGGATGCTGTACTCGTAAAGCGTCAGCCCGCCGAAGTTATTCTGCTTCGATACGCCGCCGGCAAAATCCAGCGCGCGCTCGACATTGTTGCTGCCAAGGTCCTTGAGCACTGAGGCAGGTACGACGCTGATCGACTGCGGGATATCCGCGATGGCAGTGTCGGTTTTGGTGGCCGTGGCCGAGCGGGTGGCGCGGTAGCCCTGGATCGGGCTGGTGGCGGTCTCGTACTGATAGTCGGAGGTGACGTTGACGCTTTCCAGTTCAATGGTCTGCGGGCCTTCCTCCGCGTATCCCGTATTGCCCAAAACCCCGATTGCCAAGCCTGCCAGAGACGCGATTCTACGAGACGACATGTGAGACTTCCTGATGATAATAGATACAATATAACATCTCTGTTGAGAACTATTGTTGTTTGTTCAAGGGAGATGTAACCGTTGCGTCTATCAGCAGGCATTCCGGCCGTGAGGCTCAGTATTCAGGTGGGATCGGGGAGCACGCGCGAGGTCCATTTCCGTTGAGGAAATAGACCTTGCTCACTCATGCCAGCAACTCCGTCCCTAACTGAAACGCCACCCACAACGCCAGTCCGGTGGCGAAGGTCAGCGCGATGTTTTCGAACCAGTTGTTACGGTATTCCTTGCTCAGCAGTGACTTCTGATTGGACATGATCAGCAGCCCCAGCGAGATGACGGGCAACCCGATGATATTCAGCGCGTTGACGCCCAGCGTAAGGGTCACGAAGTCCGGCATGCCGGGCAGCGACCAGATCAGCGGGGTGACCAGAATGAACAGCATGAACCACCGGTGCATCGGGTCGTGGTGGAACACTTTGCCGTAGCGTTCGCGGCGCTTGGGCTGGATGTGCTGGAAGGCATCGGTGATCAGCATCGGAAAGGCTGTGGTCTTGCCGGAAATACTGGCGAACAGCGTGGCGAATACGCCGATGAAGAAGATGTACCAGCCCAGCGGGCCGAAGAAGATCTCCAGCGCCTTGCCCAAGTCCGCCAGGGTGTTGACCTGAATACCGTTGGGCCGCAGGATTTCGACACCCACCACCCAGATAGCCAGGTTGATGACGATGCCGACGATCACCGCGAACAGCAGATCGTTGCGCTGGATGCGCTTGTGCTCGGGGCCGGTCCAGCCTTTTTCACGCATCACGTAAGGGTGGACGAAGTTGGCAATCGACCCGGCTACGGCACCGATCACCGAGACCGCCACCAGCAGCGCGCCGTGCACGCCTTCATCAGGCGGAATACTGAAGCCGATGGTGCCCTTGATGATGCCGGTGACATCGGGCCCGGACATGATCGCCAAGGTCAGAAACGCCAGGGTCATGATGGCCAGCAGCACCTTCATCACGCCTTCGATCATTGCGTAGATATTGCGCCCCACCAACAGCCACACGGCAATCACCACTGCGACGGAGCAGAGCAGTGGCTGGTCGATGTGCAGCAGCATGGCAAGCGCCTCGCCAGCGCCCTTGATCATGTAGGCGTTTATCAAATGCCCCATGAGCAATGCGTAGCCGAGCATGAACCAGGCAAACAGCGGATGCAGCTGCGCGTAACCCTGAAGGATGGTCATGCCCTGGTTATTGCAGAGCTGGAAGCGGGCGATGATGTTGACGATCAGAAACCTGAGCAACAGCGAAATCGCCAGTACCCACATCATGGCGTAACCATAGCTGGCGCCTGCAACCGATGAGGTGATCAGATCGCCCGCGCCCAGCCAGGACAGTACGGCGATGATGCCGGGCCCCAATAACCTGGCTAGTTTCTTGAGGCGAGGTTCGGCTGCGGATGCAGCCGTTTCTTTGAGAGACGGGGTTTGCGGCATGCGGTGAATCTCCGTTTTTTATTGTAATGAGATGTCAGTCACTGCCGAACAAGATAAGACGTCGTACAACGTTGGTCGTGTTTGAAAGTGTAACTATGTGTGAGCCAGCTGCAACGCGGGCTAAGCTTGCGTCTGCCAGTCTCGTCTTCTCTGGAGAGCCAATGACGTTTTCAATACTCGCCGCTGCCCAATTCTGCTCTGCGCGGGGAGATATCGAACACAATCTCTCCGGGCACCTGGCGTTCATGCAACGGGCTGCTGAACTGGGTGCCAGTTACTTGCTGTTTCCAGAGTTGTCACTGACAGGCTACGAGCCGGAACTGGCTCGTGAGCTGGCTTTGCTTGCAGACGATGCGCGTCTGGCGCCGCTCGTGGCATTGGCGGTGAAATTGCAATTGACGACCACCGTTGGCGTGCCACTCAGGGGGCCGAGCGACAGTGTCCTGATCGGCGCATTGACCTTCACCGCCGCGGGCGATGTCATCGCCTATGCCAAGCAATATCTGCATCCCGGGGAAGACGTCGTGTTCAGCGCCGGCAATCAGGACTGCTATCTGCCACTTG
Source organism: Pseudomonas sp. PvP028 (assembly GCF_017832255.1). Lineage (NCBI taxonomy): Bacteria > Pseudomonadati > Pseudomonadota > Gammaproteobacteria > Pseudomonadales > Pseudomonadaceae > Pseudomonas > Pseudomonas sp. PvP028. The sequence continues at coordinate 4,820,992 of NZ_JAFIBL010000001.1, read as the reverse complement.
ATCAGCACCGTATCGGTCTGTGCGTGTGTGCAGACTTCGCCCACGCCGAGCACGCGCAACGCATGGCGCAAGGCGGATCCTGGGTGTACGCAGCCAGTGTGCTGATCTCGCCGGGCGGCTATGAATACGATGCCGGATTGCTTTCGGGGCATGCCCGCCGTCACTCGCTGCCGGTGTTGATGGCCAATCATGGTGGGCCGACTGGCGGATGGCAGTCGGCGGGGCGCAGTGGTCTGTGGGACGAGGCAGGGCGCTGGGTTAGCGGGATGGAAGGTGGAGGTGGCGGTCTGGTAGTCGCAACCCGCCAGCGCGAGGGCTGGCAGGTCAAGGCGGTTACGGTGGACTAAGGGTGGTCACGCGCCCACGGCATTGTCCGGTTTGAGCCCGGTTTCGTTATGCGAGCGCGAAAGGGTCTCCGGCACCGTCAGCCACAACAGGCAGAACGCTACCGCTGCCACACCGGCGAGTGTCAGAAATGCCGCGCTGTAACCTGCTGCATGCACCACAAAGCCCGCCAGGCTGTTGCTCAGCGCTGCACCCAGCCCGAACAGCGTGGACAGCGCACCCAGACTCACGTTGAAACGCCCGCTGCCTTGAGTGAGGTCCTTGACCATCAATGGGAACAAGGCACCGAACAGGCCAGCGCCGATGCCGTCGAGCATCTGCACCGCCACCAGCCAATAGGGATCGTCGGAAAGGGTGTAAAGCACACCGCGAATCGGCAAGAACAGAAAGCCGGCCAGCAACAGCGGCTTACGTCCCCAGACATCTGCTTTCATGCCGACCAGCAGCGCGGCCGGCACCATCACCAGTTGGGCCGCGACAATGCACGCCGAGGTCAGCGGTGTCGCCATCTGCATATTGATTTGTGACAGCTTCTGGCTAACCAGCGGCAGCATTGCTGCGTTGGCCAGATGGAACAGCGCGCAGCAGATACCGAACATCAGCAGCGGCTTGTTGCTTAACAGCGCAGAAAGGCCTGACGGCTGGTGACCACTGACCTCGTGTCTGGCGTCGAAGCCCCGAGCCACGTCGTGATCGATCGCGTCTGCGGAAACGAAGCTGACCGCGACAATACTCGCCAGCGCCATGGCGGCCATCAGGTAAAACACCGCGATAGGACCGAAGAGGTAGGCGAAGCCGCCAGCCAGAAGGGCTGCGCAGGCATTACCAGCGTGGTTGAAGGTTTCGTTGCGCCCGGTACGGCGGGTAAACGCTTTGGGCCCGGTGATGCCCAGCGAAATGGCCGCGATGGCCGGTGCAAATACCGAGGCCGCAATGCTGCTCAACGCCTGGGTCAGGGCGACCACTGAAAAAGACGAAGTAAAGGGCAGAATCAGGCAGCTCAGCGTCACCAACAAGGCCGCCACACCGATCATGGCGCGCTTGTAGGGCGTTCTGTCGATCAGCGCCCCGGCAGGTGTCTGGGTCAGCAGTCCGGCAATACCGGCAATGGTCATCACCACGCCGATGCTGGCCGGGTCCCATTTGTGCACCGCCAGCAGATAGATCGCCAGATACGGGCCCAGGCCATCGCGCACATCGGCAAGGAAGAAATTCAGGCTATCCAGTGAAAGGGTGTTGCGGCGATCTGCATGACTGACCAAGAGTGAGGTTCCTGTAATTCGTCCGACTCCAGGCAACCGAGTCACGGGTAATACTGACCCGGGCCGTTTTAAAGAAGTTTCCGCACCCAAGATGAAATTTAGGCTTCAAATGCTCTTTTTCTGCAGGCTTTTCAGTCGCTGGGTCGCGCGTTGCACGGCTGCCATCTTTTCAGGCCGTTTCATGCGCTTCCACTTGCGAATATCGTCCTTGGTACGCCCGCAGCTCACGCACAGATCGCCGCTGAGCTGGCACACGGAAATGCACGGGTTTTCGATGTCCTTGGCCATGCTCAACCTCGTCTGGCGTATTTGCGTTTGATGCGCTGCTGCCAATCGCCTGCATTCTCGCGCAGGCACTGCTCTTCGCAGTCGACATGCACATGCGCCGCTGCATTCGACAGGCTGACCTGAGCATCGTCAAGTGCCTCCACCGTGAGACCGATCATGCGCTTGTCCAACCCGCGCTGCAGCGCAGCGTTCTTGTCAGCCAGCGTATCAAACACCCACACCACCTGCAGGCTGGCCGGGAATGCTGCGTAATCGACTTCATGAGTCAGCCAGCAGAAACCAGGCATCTCGGCCTTGGCGGTCTCGCAGGCGTGCGTCAGTGCGCTCACCAGACGCCGATCTGTCTGGGCCTGTTCGCGTTTGCTGGATGGCATGGGGGGCCTTGGAGTGTAGAGGGAAAGATGGTCACGATACCTGATTGCTGGTTTTGCTTACAGGCTGAGGCAATCAAGAATGTGGAAGCTGGGTTCCGAGTTGGCCTCAGATTAAGTACATAACTGTGAGGTCTTGTTTATTTTTAAACGTTTCGGTGTGACGTGTCCTTCATTATCTACAGATAAGGACGATAGCGCTAACATGTGTTGTTCGGGCATCCTTGTGTGCATTGAATTATTGCTTGTCGAGCTGGCGACGTTTTAATCGACTAAGGAGTGTTCAGTGATTGTGTCTCATATAGGTGTGTTTGGCACTTTATTTGTAGATTATAGGTCTTTTGTTAACTGTACGCAGGGGGTAGTGCTATGGCGTTTGATACTTACATGCAGATCGAGGGTGTTCCTGGCGAATCCCTTGACGCTGTATTTAAAGATTGGATAGAGCTTTCGGATTTTGATGTAGGTGCAAGCCAGTCAGCGTCGGCGACGACAACAAGCGCTGGTGGGGCAAGCAACGGGCGAGCCAGTATGAGCGATTTCTTTTCCCGTAAAGCTGTTGATAAATCTACCCCCAAGCTCCATGAGGCTTGCTGCAGTGGTAAGCATTTCAAAGAGGTCACTATCGCTGTAAATCGTGCAGGTACGGAAAAAATAAAATATCTGGAGATAAAGCTTGAAGAGGTAATAATTTCTTCGGTGTCTCTGAATGGCAATGGCTCGATTGAAAGTGGTTTTCCAACTGAAACAGTGCGCCTTAATTATGGGCGCATAAAAATGCTCTATACCCAGCAGAAGCGATCCGATGGTCAAGGCGGCGGACAAGTAGCGGGTGGTTGGGATGGTATAAAAAATAGAGTCTACGCTTAGTTTTTGCCAAGGAAGGGTGTTGCATGTCGGAAAATACCAATAATTCTAATGTTGCATATTGCAGCTTTTCATTAAACAGTGAATTCGTGAGCACTTTGCGTTGTGGTCAAGCTAGCTATGAAGCGTTCTCGGGTATGGGGGCTCCGTTTGTTAACAATCCTCAATATCAGTCTGTTCAGGGGAAAGGTGCAATTCCAGCTGGGCGATATTTTATTGTTGATCGGCAAAGTGGGGGCAGGTTCGGTTGGGTTAGAGAGCCGTTACAAGACTTTTTGGCTGGCACAGAAAGAGGAGAGTGGTTTGGTCTCTATAGAGATGACGGGGAAGTTGATGATCAGACAACGGTTGATAATATACGGCGTGGCGCGTTTAGGCTCCACCCCGTCGGGCCGCGTGGTCTAAGCGAAGGCTGCATTACTCTTAATTCTCAGATTGGTTTCGATGAGCTTAAGAAGTATCTTCGCAGCCAGAGGGGGGAGGTTATCAGCGGAACGAATCTCAAGTATTATGAGGTAATAGATGTGGTCGGTGCTGGCGATAAAAATTCCAAATGAAGAAGATAATGAAACTCATCGTGATGGGCGTTTTGGTTTTGGTACTGGCTGCGCTGCTCACTAAGTGGGTTGTCGCTTCAGGCTTTATTGGCTGGCTTCTTAGAACTGAAACAGGCCTCGATATGTATGCTTCAACAGTGAGTGCGCTGGGCATAATCGGTGGCGAGGATGGAGAGTTCATGCTTCTTGCCTTGATGGTATTCGTAATGCTGGTTCCATCGGCGTTTCTTGTGGGCGCTGCAGCTAAAAGGCTTCATACGTTCAGAGCAAAACGGCAGTCATGCAGCAAATAAGAGAGCCGGCAGATAATACGCAGTGCTGTCTGATCGCACACGGCCATTATTCAAGCCATCCAGCGGTATCTTGTAGGATGACGTGCGGCCGCAAGACGCGCGCCTTTCCGACAATAAAGATAATGGATGCTCATCATGGACTTCTCATCGCCAGGCAATACACCTGATCACAGCCGCAGGGGCTTTCTTAAACAGTCACTGGCCGTTTCGGCGACCGTGGCCGCCATTGGCGCGTTGCCGCGTCTTTCCAGCGCTCAGCCGCTGACCCAACGCTACCCCGACCCTTTGGTCAGTGTGCTGGACGACAGCTTTACCCACATACGAATCTTCAATGCCAGCGTCGAGAAGCTGGCCAGCGGCATGCGCTGGGCCGAAGGGCCTGTGTGGATCGGTGACGGTCGCTACTTGCTGGTCAGCGACATTGCCAACAATCGCATCATGCGTTGGGATGAGGTGACGGGTGAGCTGTCGGTGTACCGCGAGCACTCGAACTTTTCAAATGGCATGTGTCGCGACCGTCAGGGAAGACTGCTGGTTTGTGAGGGCTCCAGCACGACCAATGAGGGGCGGCGGGTGACGCGTACCGAGTACAACGGGCGTATCACCGTGCTGGCCGACAGCTTTGAGGGCAAACCTTTCAATTCGCCCAACGATATCGCCTGCAAACGTGATGGGTCTATCTGGTTCACCGATCCCACCTTCCAGGCCGAAAGCAACTACGAAGGTCAAAAGGTCAAGCAGGAGCAACCCTTCGGCGTCTATCGCATAGACCCCTCGAACGGCAAGGTCTCCAGAGTGATTGATGATCTGGCAGGTCCGAACGGCCTGTGCTTTTCGCCGGACGAGAAAACCTTGTACGTTGTTGAAGGACGCGCCAAACCCCACGGCCTGATCTGGGCGATAGCGGTCAACGAAGACGGCACGCTGGGCGAGCGGCGCAAGCTTATCGAAGGCCTGGACTACGCGGCCATCGACGGCATCAAGTGCGACGAGGGCGGCAACCTGTGGTGCGGCTGGGGCGGTAACGGTGATCCCAAGGCGGATATGGAGAAACTCGACGGCGTGCGAGTGTTCAACCCTCAAGGCAAGGCCATCGGTCATATCAGTCTGCCCGAACGCTGCGCCAATATCTGTTTCGGCGGGCGAGAGGGCAATCGGCTGTTCATGGCCAGCAGTCATTCGCTTTATTCGGTGTTCGTGAACGCGCGCGGTGCTACGTTTGCCTGACGGCGCGTGACCCGATGACGGCGCATGACACGACGCGTCGTCAATCGGGTCGAACCCCTTGGGCCGTGCCCGGTCTGTTCCTGTAATTACTTTCAGGGATAGTTATTTATGTCGGCGCAACGCGGCCTGGTTCTACTTGCACGAGGCGGTTATGCCGCCCGTGGTGTTGTTTATCTGATTATCGGTCTGTTCGCGGTACTGGCGGCGCAGGGCTCCTCGCAGCCGGCCGACAGCCACAGCAGTCTTGAAGCGCTGTTGAGCCAGCCTTTCGGCGGCGTTCTGGTCGGGGTGGTGATCGTCGGTCTGTTGGCGTTCGCGGCATGGCGAGTCCTGCAGGCTACCCGGGACGTTGACCATCATGGCCGCGAATTCAAAGGGCTGGTGATTCGCGGCGGTCTGTTGGTGGGCGGCTTTACGTACGGCGCACTGGCGTTTTTTGCCCTCGGCCTGCTGGTCAGTGGGCTGAAGAGCTCCGGAGGCTCATCGGATGGCGGGCAGGCCAAGGACCTGCTGGCAGCCATTTTGTCCTGGGATCATTCCAATCTGCTGGTCTATGTGGTCGCCCTGGTGCCCCTGGGGCTGGGCATTGTGCACATCATCAAGGGCTACAAGGCGTCCTTCGAGAAGTATTTCGAGGCCGACGAAGACGTCATGAAATACGTGCGTCCTGTCTCGCGCTTCGGCCTGATCGCCCGCGGCGTGGCGTTCATCGAAATCGCCGTATTACTGGCGGTCAGCGGCTCCAGTTATCAGGCCATGCACCCGCCGGGCATGAAAGATGCGCTCAACGGTTTGCAGGATCTGCCCGCAGGCGGCCTGGTATTGCTGATCGTGGCACTTGGGCTGATTGCGTTTTCGGTGTACAGCTTTGCTCAGGCGGCCTGGCGCCGGATCAATATGGACGTGCCTGATGCGCCGGAGGCCGTGGCGCGTCATTTCCGCTGAACATCCGCATTTGGCAGAGGGCTGCGTGACGTCTCAGGTCAGGCAGTCCTTTTCGGTGGTGCCTGCCAGTAAAAATAATGTGATCTACGTCTCAAGTCGCCCTTGGCGCGGCCGACATTCTCTTTAGCGCTGCGATCATTTTCCGGACTGACGTTCTCCACGCGGGCCCGGATCAGATTCAGCGCAATAAAAATAAAAGAGGATAGCCATGACCATTCTTCAGCGAGTGATCGGTGGATTTGCTGTGCTGGTAGTACTGCTGCTCGCCATGGCAGGTATCAGCTATCAAAGCACTCATTCCATAAGCGATCGGATCAGCGTCATCACAGGGCAATCCGCACCCTTGAGCAGGGCGGCGAGCGAGCTATACGTGCATGTGCTGCGCGCCAACCAGGCACTGCTCGGGGTTCTGGTCAGCACTGATCCCAAACAGATCGACGATGGCAAGCAGCCGTTCAACGAGAGCATGACCCGGTTCAATCAGTTGCTGGACAGCACGCCTGCCTATATTGGCGATCATGCTGAACTGCGCGACAACCTGAACCAGCAACGCCAACTGAGTGCTGCTTATGCCGAGCAGGCGCAGACGCTGATTGCCAGCCATCGACAGCACGTTCTGCAGGCACTTCAGAGCCGAGTGTTGCAGGGCTACAGCAGCAGTCAGGGCGCGCAACTGACCGGTTATCTTCGTGACTATATTGCCCGCGAGCGCAACGCCGGTTCCGCCGAGACGGTGGCAGCGGGGGAAAAGCTGCTACTGGAGGTCGGCAAATCCTACGATGGTCTGGCTGCCCATGCCGCCACACCGAATATTCAGACCTTGCAGCGCGTACTCAACTTGCAGGATGAGGTGATCAGTACCCGCACACGGGAGCTCATCGCAGCCGACCCGCGCGCTGGCCGGATTGCCGCAGTGATGGTCAACCGCCTGCTTAACGATCTGACTGGCAGCGACGGCGTTTATCAGGCCTACAGGCAGGAAGCGGCACTCGCCGAGCAGGTCGACAAGCAGCGCCAGGCAGCGGAAACCCGTCTTCAAGCAACGCTGGGCAAGATCGGCGAGTTCGGCAATCAGTCAGTGGCGGTGGCCAACGAGGCCAAGGCCGGGGCGGATTCGACGATTGCCACCAGCCTTAGCCTGTTGCTGATCGCCTGCCTGCTGGCCGTCATGGCGGCAGCAATCATCGGCACATGGGTCGCCTTCAGCCTTCGTCGCCCTCTGGCTGCGTTTCGCGAGGTTTTGAAGACGCTCACCAGTGGCGACATGCGGGTACGTTTCGACGTCAGCCGCCGCGATGAGTTTGGTGAGTTGGGTGGTTATCTCAATGAATTCACCCAGTCGTTGCAACAGACGTTTCGTCAGCTGATCGGGTCGGCCGACAACCTGGCGCTGACCGCCAGCCAGAACGCGCAGATCAGTGAGCAGACGACCCGCGTGGTGGACGAGCAGAAGGATCGGCTCAACTCTGCCGCGTCAGCCATGAATGAAATGGAAAGCACGGTCGAGGAAGTCGCCCGTCGGGCTCAGGACACACGCGGCGCGGTGGACAGCACCAGTGAGCTGACCGGAAAGGTGCAAAAGCGTGTTGCTGAAACCATCGTCAACATTCGCCAGCAGGCTGAACAGGTCAACAAGGCGTCTGCGGTGACCGACGAGTTGCAGAAATACGGGCAGAACATCGACGGCATCGTCGACGCCATTCGCACCATTGCCGAACAGACCAACCTGCTGGCGCTCAACGCCGCCATCGAAGCGGCGCGGGCTGGCGAGCAGGGCAGGGGCTTTGCGGTGGTGGCCGATGAGGTGCGCTCACTGGCCAGTCGCACTCAGACCTCCACCAGCGAAATCCAGGAAATGATCGGCCAGATGCAGAGCAAGATCCATTCGGCGGTAGAGGTGATGAACGAAAGCCAGATCCAGTCCGACCATTGCGTGACACTGGCTTCCGGCGCTGATCAATTGCTGGTGGAAATGGGCGAGGCGGTGGATGTGATTCGCGACATGAACATTCAGATCGCTGCGGCCACCGAACAGCAAAGCGCGACGGTGCAGGAGACCAGTCGCATGGTCACGCACATCAATGATTCCGCCCAGCAGGCCGCCGACGGTGCCGAGCAATCGGCAATCAGCAGTCAGGACCTGTCGAAAATGGCCAGGGATCAGCGCGAGCTGCTTCATCATTTCAGCGTTTAACGCCCCGGGAGTCAGAACATGAAACAGTGGTTATCGATTTCCCTGAGTGCGAGCCTGCTGTTCGCTGGCCTGGCGCAGGCTGCCACGCCGCTGATCGGTGTAGGCATGGCCAAATACAACGACAACTTCCAGACCATCCTGCGCCACGGCGTGGAAAAACAGGTAGCCCTGCTGGACGCCGACATTTTCATGGAAAACGGCCAGGACGACGTGGAGCTGCAGATGCGGCAGTTTCGCAATCTGGTGAACTCGAAAGTCGATGCCATCGTCGTCGCAATGGTGAGTGGCAAAAGTGCGCCGGAAATGATGCGTCTGGCCAACGAGGCCAAGGTGCCGCTGGTATTCGTCAATCGCAATCCGGAGCCTGCCAAGTGGCCTGCGCTGACGGCGTTCGTCGGCTCTGACGAACTGGAATCCGGCACATTGCAGATGGAAGAGCTGGCCCGCCGCGCCAATTACAAGGGCAATGTGGTGATTCTGGTCGGCGACCCGAGCAACAAATCATCGGTCATGCGTACCGAGGACGTGGAGAAGGTGGTCGCCAAGTACCCGGACATGAAGGTCGTGCAGAAGAAAATCGGCAACTGGGAGCGCAGTCAGGCTGCGACCATCGTGATTGAATGGGTCAAGCAGGGCGTGGACTTCTCCATCATCGCTGCCAACAATGACGAAATGGCCATTGGGGCAATCATGGGGCTGGAAAAAACCGGCAAAAAGGCGGGTGATTATCTGGTGGGCGGGATCGATGGCACCCCGGACGGTTTGAAGCTGATGGCCGAAGGCAAGATGGCGGTGAGCGTGTTTCAGGATGCGCTCGGGCAGGCCGACGGCGCAGTGGATGCCGCGATGCGCATGGCGCGCGGCGAAACCCTGGCGTCCCCGGTCATCTGGGTGCCGTTCAAGCTCATTACTCCGGAAAATCGTCAGCAGTTCGAGTAGTGCGCAGGTTGCAAACGTGTGGCGCCGGGCGTCACACGTTTGTGTCCTTGCTGCACACTCGGGATCGAACGTGGAACAGGGCGCGCTTATCGGCAGGTCAGACCCGGATATCCTGCGGTCCGCGGATCTGGGCTTCGATGCGTGTGCCGGTCAGGCGCTCTTCGTTGGAGAACCCGTCGTAACTGGACAGGTCGCCAAAGCGGATACCGGTGAGTTGCTCGATCTGCGCGACGCTGCGTTGCCAGGTTTTGAGCGGGCCGAACATGATATCCAGCTTACCCAGCTCGCGGGTCTGGTCGATCATGTAGGCGCTGGCCGAAGGCTTGCCGTCATCACCGAGAAAGGCCACGACCTTCCAGAATGCCGAAGGGATTTTGACATTGCGGTAGCTGCGGTCGTCGTCGCGCAGCACCGGGCCGGTGAACACCGTTACCCGTGATTTCCAGCGTCGTGTGTTGTCGAGAATGTAGTCCTCGAGTTCCAGCCAGGTCTTCTGGTTGAACGCACCCATCTGCGGCGAGCAGTTGGTGAAGTGGAAGGTGTCACTGTTGGCAACTTCGGCTTCCTTGCCCCAGTTAGGGTCCTGACGCCGAACCAGATGGCCGCGATCCAGCAGGTTGTCGGCGTATACGCTTTCGCCAATCTGCGCTTCGGCAGGCAGACGGCCGTCGAAGGCCCAGGAATCCTTGCTGCGCTTGACCTCTACGCTATTGGCACCATCAATGTTGACGCCGACATACAGTGCCAGACGCCGACTGCGCGACATGGTGATGGAAAAGTGTGTGTAATCGAGGCGATCCCCGGTGTCCTTCAACGGATAGACATCAGGCGCCAGTTCCTCGTCGACAGTCGGCCAGGGCACGATGAAATCACCGAGGAAGTTCTCGGCATAGCCGGTGCGCTTTTTCAAGTCGCTTGCCGGTGTGGTGCGCGGTGCGGCCAGCGCCTGTGGCTCGAGTAATGCTGTAGTCGACGTCAGCGGTCTGAGGTCGGCAAGGCGGGGCCGGTAGGCGAGATCGATGGCGAACTTCTTGTCAGGCACAGTGTTTGCTCCTGTGGGGGATTGAATGTCGTTAGTTCACCATAGACGCGTTACAGAGCGGCGTCAGGCCGGACGGTCAAGGTTATTGTCTGCCGATTCGACAACATCCGCTAAATAGGCCTAAGTATCTGGCAACGTGCGTCGATAAGCTGTTGATAAGAGCAATCCGCAGCTCGCGTTATTTCATTGACCGGAGGGCTACAGGATGTCGATAAAACTACGTCTGTTCTTGCTGATAGGCACCAGTGTACTGACCGTCATGATCATCAGCCTGGTCAACTACCTGGGTAATACGCGCATGGAGGCGGCGATGCTCGACAGTGAAGTCAGCATGGCTGCGCTGGGCAATCACCTGCAAGCCGACATGATGCACGACGCGCTGCGCGCCGATGTGCTGTCAGCGATGCTGTTCGGCCTTGGCAGGAGCAACAGTTCGCGTGATGAAGTGCAGGTGTCGCTCAATGAGCATGCCGCACTGTTTCGCAAGGTCGTGAGCGATAACCTGCAACTGCCGCTCACCGATGCCATTAAGGCAGAACTCAGCAGGATCAAGCCTAGCCTCGACGCCTATATCAGCGCAGGCGAGCGGATTGTCGGGCTGGCCATCGACAGCCCGGACCGCGCGCAGCAAGAGCTGGGTACATTTTCCAGCGCCTTCACGCAACTGGAGGGGCAGATGTCGAGCTTGAGTGACCTGATCGAGGACAATTCCAAAGCCAGCGGCGAGCGCACTCGTCAGGCGATTAGCAGTGCCAATGTGACCTTGGCGGTCGTGCTTTCGATCAGTATTTTGCTGCTGCTGATCCAGGGGCATTGGGTGACGCGCAGCATCATGATCCCGCTCGCGTCCGCCAGCCGTATTGCCGACAGTATTGCCCATGGCAACCTGCGCGAACCTATCGCCGAGTCCCGTGGCCGTGACGAAGCCAGCATGCTGATTCGCAGCCTGGCGATCATGCAGCGTGACCTGCGCAGCATGATCGAAGTGGTGCGCAGCAATGCCAACGACGTCAGTGGTATGAGCCGTCAGCTCAGCAGTGGTTGCCATGAGGTGGCCGACAGCAGCCGGCAACAGAGTTCGGCAGCCGGCACCATGTCGGCGGCGACCAGCGAGATGACCGCAAGCATTGAAGAAATCACCCGGCATGCCGGGCAGGCCCTGGAAATGGCCAGTCAGGCCGAATCCCTGGCCAAGAACGGCGGTCGGGTAATCCATCAGGTGGTCAGTGACATGGACAGCATTGCCCGTTCGGCGCAGCAGTCGGCTCAGGTGATCCGTACGCTGGACAAGGACTCGGAAGGAATCTTCAATATTATTCAGGTCATCAAGGGCATTGCCGACCAGACCAACCTGCTGGCACTCAACGCGGCCATCGAAGCCGCCCGCGCTGGCGAGCAGGGCCGTGGGTTTGCCGTGGTAGCCGACGAGGTGCGCAGCCTGGCGGGGCGCACCAGTGCGTCCACTCAGGAAATCACCACCATGGTTGCGCGCATTCAGCAGAGCACCCGTGAGGCGGTCACCAGCATGGAAGCCGGTGTGGCTCAGGTCGACAAGGGCATGGCGGTCACCGCCGAAGTGGAACGTGCGATCAGCGATATCCTGGATGCCACGTTGAGCACCACACAATTGGTCAACGACATCACCCGCACCATTGGTGAGCAAAGCCTGGCGAGTAATGAAATCGCTCATCAGGTAGAAATGATTGCCAGCATGTCCGAGGGCAATAGCCGGGTCATCGGCCAGACCGCCAGTACGACTGACGAACTGTCGGTAATGGCCGGGCAGCTTTCACAATCGGTCGATCGCTTTCAGCTGTGATATCAAATTGCCCAGCTCTGCAGTACTCTGCGGCGCGAAAAGCACCGTGAGCTGCGTGGTCGAAGTTTTTCCGCCTCCGCTGAAGGCAAACGCATTAAAGCTTTGGTAGCGACAGACGTTAACCATCGCACCGGAATCACCCTTGTACCCAGGAGCAGCAAAATGCAGACGTTAAAGGCTTTGTACGAGTCAGTTGAAAAGCAGTTTTTCAACACGCTGACCAAGAAGCTATCAAGTCTTTTCCTGCTGGTCTTGGTCAGCGCCTTGCTGTATTGGGTGGCGTTGAACATTCGTTCCGACATCATGCTGCAATTGCGCGGCACGCAAACGGACCCTGCCGCGCTGGGCGTGATCCAGAGTCAGCTTGATCTGCTGAGCAATGCGATTCTGTTGAGCACGCTGTTCACGCTGGTCATGGTCAGCTTCATGGTCTGGTATTTCCGCCACCTGATCGTGCGTCCTGTGATGTCCATGACCCGCGCGCTCGAAGAGGTCGCCAGTGGTGAGGGTGATCTGTCGAAGGATCTGCCGTTGCTCACTCATGATGAAATTCGCGGGCTGGCCAGTACCTGCAATCTCTTTCTGGCCAAACAGCGCGAGATCATCAGCAGCATTCAAGGGCTGACTGTACAGATCGCCGTCGAGTCGGCGCGTTCGCTGAAGAACATCAGTGATTCCAGCGACAGCGCAACCGATCAGGCACGCTTCGCCAGAGAAGTGATGGACCAGAGCAACATGGCAGTGGGCAGCATCGAGGACGTCTCGCAACAGACCCAGGGCATTTCCAGCACCACCGCGCAGAACCTGAGCATGGCGCGCGATTCTTATGCCGAATTGCTGGAAGTGACCGGAAACATCAGCCAGATATCCAGCAGCCTCAATGAGTTCGGCGGGCTGGTCTCCGGCTTGAATGAACGTTCATCAAGCATCAAGTCGATTGTCGGTCTTATTCAGCAGATTTCTTCGCAAACCAACCTGCTGGCGCTCAATGCGGCCATCGAAGCGGCACGTGCAGGGGAGAGTGGTCGAGGTTTTGCGGTGGTGGCTGACGAGGTGCGCACGCTGGCGCAAAACGTCAGTAAAGCCACTGATGATATCTCTCGCAACATCGACGCTATGCTTCAGGAAGTCAGCTCCACACACGAACAGACCATCCAGATCAGCCACAGCGCCCGCGAAACCCAGCTGGTGGTAGAGCGTGCGTCCGGCCATTTCGAAAGCATGATCGGCGATTTCGAGTCGACCAACGACAAGCTCGCCGACATCGCTGCGCACATTCAGCAGTTTGCTTCTACCAACACGGGGATCAATGAACGGGTAACGCGGATCTATTCCGATAGCCAGGCCATCGACCAGCGCATGCAGCACTCCGCGACGGCCACCCGGGATCTTTCCAGCGTGGCCGAGCAGGTGCAGGCGCTGTTGGGGCGATTTGTGCTTGGGCATGGCGAACTGGATGCGGCGATCACTCGCGCTAGCCAGTGCCGTGACATTCTGCAAGCACGCCTGGTCGAGCTGCATAAACATGGCGTCAATCTGTTCGATCAGAGTTACAAGCTGATTTCGGGCACAGACCCCAAACAATACACCACCGGTTACACCGAGCGTTTTGCGCAAATCTGCCAGGAAGAATGCGACAAGCTGACCAAGGGCACACGGGGCGGCAAGGTTACATTCATCGTCGACAGCAAGGGCTATTGCCCGGTCAATAACAGCTGGGTATCGCAAAAACCTACCGGCAATCGTGAAGTCGATCTGCCGGTGTGCCGCAACAAACGTATGTTCTCCGACCCGATTGGTCTGCGCGCCGCAGGCAACAAGCAGCGTTTTCTGTTGCAGACTTACCTGCGCGATACCGGCGAGATCATGACCGAAATCGATGTGCCGTTCTTCTTCGAGGGGCGCCACTGGGGCAACTTGCGGATGGGCTTCGACGCAGCGCTGCTATTGGGTAAATAAGCGAGGGCGCGACGTGCGCGCCCGGTGTTCGATGCTGACCCACAGTGACATCGCTCAATGTGTTTCATGCACTGACGGCAGGCGTGTTCAGGCTGGCCTGACCCGAAAGGACTGAACGTTTGCGCCAATAAAAGCTCCATTTTCAAGCGGCGCTGATTTCCAGAACGCCACCGGAGGTGTGACTTTGAACATTCAAGACCTGACCAAGCATGTAAAGGATCAAACGGTTCGTGAACTCGATTTGATCTCCATGGAAGGCGGTTCCTACGTGCTGCACGCAAAGCTCGACGGCAAGTCTGTGCCGGTGGAAGATTCGAGCGGAAAAACCCTGCACGTTGCTTCGGTGGAAGAGGCGCGCAAGGTGCTGTCTTCGGTGTCTGACGTAAAACTGTTCATGACCCAGGCCGTGGCGCATGACGAAATGGTCGGTCTTGACGATGTCCGGGCCCAGTCTTCGCGGCACGAGATACCCTTGCGCTCCAGTCTGTGATGTCGATCAGGTGTTGTTGCGCCTGACCGCAACGCACTTGATTTCGAGCAGCAACCCGGGGTGCGCCAGTTCGGCAACGCCGATGCAGGTCCAGGCACATTGGCCACGCGGGAAAATGCGGTTTTTCACTTCACGAAACACCGCCATGTGCTCGCTCATGGCGACGTGATAAGTGGTCATGTCGACGATATCGTCGAAGGTGCAGCCGCCCTCGGCGAGTACGGTGCGCAGATTTTCCCAGCAGGCGATGAATTGCGCCTCAGGGTTGAGAATGACTTCCATATCCCGCGTACGCCCCACCTGGCCCGCGCAGTACAGGGTATCCCCAACCCTGACCGCAGGCGCATAGCCTGCACGGTCCATGATCGACTGCATGGTGGGCGGAATGATGAGCTCTCGGTCTGACATGTTGTAACACCTGTTTGTAACGCTTGAATGTGCAGTGGCTGATCTGGCTATCGCCGTTCCGGCCTACGCCTTGGCGGCCGGTCTGGCAGCACGCCGTGGCTTTTTCGCCGCAGTGTCCGCTGTGGCGGTGGAGGTCTTGGCGACGCGCTTTGTGGTCTTGCGTTTTTTCTTCCAGGGCGGCGCAACGCCTGCCGGGCTGGCCGGCCCGCTGATGCTCATACGCATGCCGACGCAACGGCTGACCTGTTTGCTCATCCACGCCGCCTGTTTGGCAACGAACTCTTCGAGGCTCATTTCGCCGCTCTGGACCATGTCCAGCGCCTGCTCCCAGATGGCGGTAGTGCCCGGATCGGCGATGGCACGCGGCACGGCGTCGATCAGGCTGAAGGCCGCCGGTGCTGCGCACAGCGATTTGCCCTGCTTGGTCAGGTAGCCACGGTCCAGCAGGCCTTGAATGATCCCGGCGCGGGTGGCTTCGGTGCCGATGCCGGTGGTGTCCTTGAGCTTCTGTTTGAGCAGCGGGTCTTCCACCAGTTTGGCGACGTTCTTCATCGCCTTGATCAGGTCTCCCTCGGTGAACGGTTTCGGCGGCTGGGTCCAGAGGTCCTTGAGGACGACCTCGGCGATTGCACACTCGCAGCCCTGAAACAATGCCGGCAACGGCTGCGGGGCAGGCGCTTCACGACCCTTGGCCGGGGTCAGCGCTTCGGGCATCGCACGCTTCCAGCCCGGCTCGACGATCTGCTTGCCCACCGCACGCAGCGCGTGGCCTGCACAGTCGAAGTCAGCCTGGGTGCGGTCGTATTCATGGTTGGGCAGAAACTGGGCCAGGTAACGCGCCCTGATCAGGGTATACACCGCTCGCGGTTTGCCGGTCAGACGTTCTACGCCACGCACCGCCGCGGTGGGAATGATGCCGTGGTGCGCCGTCACTTTGCTGTCATTCCAGGCCCGTGACCGACGTTGTGGGTCGAGGTGCGGGGAAAGGCCTGCCAGTGCAGGGTCGGCCTTGCACAGCGCTGCGATGATGCCTGCGGCTTCACCGTGCTGACTGTTCGGCAGGTACCCGCAATCGCTGCGCGGGTAGGTGATGACCTTGTGGGTTTCATACAGGGACTGGGCGATGTCGAGGGTTTCCTGCGCGCCGAGCCCGAGCTTCTTCGAACAGATTTCCTGCAGGGTACCCAGGTCGAACGGCAAGGGCGCGGCTTCGCGAATGCGCTCGGTACGCAGCTTGACCAGTCGTGCGCTGGCTGCGGCGTGCATGTCGTGCGCAGCCTGTTGCGCCAGCGCCTGGTTCAGGCAGCGGTCCTGATCGTCGCAGGCGTCCGACGGCGCGCGCCACTGGGCAATGAAGGCCTGATTGTCATGCAGCAGCCTGACGTCAATCGCCCAGTAGGGCGCCGGGACGAAGTTGGCGATGCTGCGATCACGGTCTACCACCAGTCGCAGGGTCGGGGTTTGTACCCGGCCCACTGGCAACACGCCCTGATAACCGGATTGTCGACCCAGCAGGGTGAACAGACGGCTCATGTTCATGCCGATCAGCCAGTCGGCGCGTGATCGGCCCAGTGCCGAGTGATACAGGCTGAACGTGTCGGCACCGGGCTTGAGCGCCGCCAGCGCCTTGCGAATCGAGGCGTCATCCAGTGCCGACAGCCACAAGCGCTGAATCGGCCCGCGATAGCGACAGTGCTCGATCAGTTCGCGGGCGATCATTTCGCCCTCACGGTCGGCATCGGTGGCGATCACCAGTTCCCGGGCTTCACCCAGCAGTCGTTTGACTGCCTTGAACTGGCTGGCAGTTCTGGGCTTGACCAGCATCTTCCATTTTTCCGGAACAATGGGCAGGTCTTCCAGCACCCAGCGTTTGTAACGTGCATCGTAGGCATCGGGCGGGGCGGTTTCCAGCAGGTGGCCGATGCACCAGGTCACCGTCGCATTGGCACCCACCCAGCAGCCGTCGCCACGCCGGGTCGCGCCGAGCGCAGCCGCAATGTCTTTGGCCTGGGAAGGTTTTTCGCAGAGAAACAGCCGCATGACTACCGTCGTCGATTACCGGTGCAAGGGCTGCAAGGATGAACGTTGAATGCGTAGCGGGCAAGTTTTATCTGTATGGATATACAGATAAATGCACTGTGCGGCCTCAGCAATGGACCGCTCGATGTTCTGCCCGCTTGCGCGGTCCAGCCTTTAGAGTTGCCGGTGGCTCAGCTCAACAATTCGGAAAACGCCTTGTCGGCTTCCAGCACCGCTGGCAACCCGGCAAACAGCGCGTCCAGATCGATGCCTTCCATCAGCGGCCCGCCTGACGCTTGCTGCGCCTGAGGTGTCGCGCCGCCGTGGGCTTCCAGCGCGTCTGAAATGGTGATGGCCTGGGCGACGATCCTCGGTAAAGACGCGTCCTTCGGTGCCTTCAGCGGAGTCGCCTGATAGGCGATAGCGTCGCGAATGACCTGGGGCAGATGCCAGCGACTGGCCAGTTCTGCGCCGACTTCCGGGTAGCTGAAACCCAGTTGCAGGGTTTCGCTGGCTGCACGCCCTGGCGTCCCGGCTTTGGCGGCGTTGTTCAGGCGCTCGGCCACATCGGGCGCGCCGGTCTGGATCAGCAACTCACCGATGTTATGCATGACCCCGCAGGTAAAGGCGATTTCAGTGTCGGCACCGGTCTGTTTCGCCAGCATCCGGCAGATCCCTGCCACCTGAAAGCTTTTCAGCCAGAACCCCTTGAGATCAAAACTCGGCCCGGCCTTGAAGGCACCGGTCACTGCCGAGGCCATTACCAGCGTACGCAACGTATTGAAACCCAGGCGCATGGCCGCGTCTTCGATGCTCGAGGATTCCCTCGAACCACGAAAGCGCGCCGAGTTGGCCAAGCGCAATACCTTGGCCGCAATCACCGGGTCTTTTTCTATATTGCGGGCAATGCTTTCCAGGTTGGAAGAGGGATTGTCAAATTGCAGCATCAAGTCCTGAGCCACTTTGGGAATACTCGGGAGGCTATGCAAACCGTCAAAAAGTTGCTCGATACTTGGCATGGCGAAACCATCCTGTGCAGGGCGGGGGATGATTTCAACCATAGCCAGTTTTTCATGTTCTGCACGCTTGAGTGTCGATTATGGGAAGGACATCTCGACCCCCGACGAAAAAAATAATCAAGGACTCGTGGGTCGCGCCGATATGGCGATACAAGCGTCTTTGTAAGGTGTCGATACTCGGACCTGCCTGGTGATTGACGCCGCGGCAGGTGTATCGGCTCCGGTTGCTGAACGGCCTGTGGGTTGTAACGTGAAATAGACGGCACCGTTGTGAAGTTTGATTGGCGATCCAGAGATCGTCCTTATTGGTTTTTTGCCGTGGAAGTATCCGCTATGAAGAGTCTGGGGTTCAGCAAGAAAATCCTTCTTGCCGCTGCATTGATTGTGGTTGTTGCGTTCAGCGTGTTCATTGTCGTCAATGACTATCGCCAGCGTCAGTCACTCAAATCCAGCGTCAAGTCCGAGTTGCAGCAACTGGGTACGCTCACCACGCAGAATATTCAGACCTGGCTGGAAAGCCGTATGCAATTGCTGCAATCGATGTCGCAGCAGATCGCCGCGGATGGCAAGGAACTGCCCCAGTTGCAGCGCGCCATCGGCCTGCCGGCCTACAGCGAAAGTTTTCAGCTGAGCTACTTTGGCAGCACCGAAGGCGTGATGTTCTCGGTGCCGTCCGCCAATCGCCCCGCTGACTACGACCCGCGTGCGCGTGGCTGGTACAAGGCGGCACAGAATGCGCCCGGCACCATTGTGACCGAACCCTACATCGCGGCATCTTCCGGCAAGCTGGTCATGACCATGGCCACACCGGTCAAGTTCCAGAATCAGTTCGTGGGCGTGGCCGGTGCCGATATCGCTCTGGACAACGTCACCAAGATCATCAACTCGCTGAACTTCGATGGCCATGGCTATGCATTTCTGGTCAGTGCCGACGGCAAGATTCTGGTGCACCCGGACAGCAAACTGGTGCTCAAGAACATCAGTGAAGCCTACCCGACCAACACTCCGAAAATTACCACGGGTGTGACCGAAATCGACTCCGGTAAAAAGCCGGAAATCATTTCTTTCACGCCTGTTCAAGGTGTTTCGACGGCCAACTGGTACGTGGCACTGGTACTCGAGCAGGATTCCGCCTACGCCATGTTGGCCGAGTTCCGTGCCTCGGCCATCACGGCCATGGTGGTAGTGGTGGTGGTGATCATCCTGCTGCTGGGTCTGTTGATTCGCGTGTTGATGCAGCCCTTGCATCAGATGGGCCGTGCGATGCGTGATATCGCTGACGGTGAGGGCGATCTGACCAAGCGTCTGGCGATCACTTCGCAGGATGAATTCGGTGAACTGGCCGAGTCGTTCAACCGTTTCGTCGAGCGCATTCACACTTCGATTCGTGAAGTGGCTTCGACTGCCGCACAGCTGGGCGAGGTTGCCACTCGGGTGGTCAAGGTCTCCAACGCGTCCATGAGCAACTCGGACCAGCAGTCCAACCGTACCGAAAGCGTGGCGGCGGCGATCAACGAATTGGGCGCCGCAGCCCAGGAAATCGCCCAGAATGCGGCACGCACCTCGCAGCAGTCGAGCGATGCGAGCGGCCTGGCCAGCGACGGCCAGAACGTCGTGCAGCAGACCATCAAGGCGATGAACGAGCTGTCCGGGAAGATCAGCGAGTCGTGCGTGAACATCGAAAGCCTGAATGGCAAGACCGCCAACATCGGGCAGATTCTCGAAGTGATCACCAGCATTTCCCAGCAGACCAACCTGCTGGCGCTCAACGCGGCCATCGAAGCGGCGCGTGCCGGTGAAGCCGGGCGCGGGTTTGCGGTCGTGGCCGACGAAGTGCGCAACCTGGCGCATCGCACTCAGGATTCTGCCCAGCAAGTGCAGACCATGATTGAAGAGCTGCAGGTCGGCGCTCGCGACGCAGTGACCAACATGACCGAGAGCCAGCGTCAGAGCGAGGACAGCGTCGGCATCGCCAACCTGGCCGGCGAGCGTCTGAGCAGCGTGACCCGCCGTATCGAAGAGATCAACGGCATGAACCAGTCGGTCGCGGCGGCAACCGAGGAGCAGACCTCGGTGGTCGAATCGATCAATGTCGACATCACTCACATCAACACCCTCAACCAGCTGGGCGTCGACAACCTGCGCCAGACCCTGGATGCCTGCAACTCGCTGGAAGAGCAGGCCGCGCGTCTGCAGCAACTGGTGGGCAGCTTCAGGATCTGATCCGGCCATTCTCTGCGCCGCTGCTCATACCTGGGCGGCGCAGGCAGAGCGTCTGGAACCGTATCCCGACGCCCTGCATCGCTGAACGTGTGCGCATCGCAACAACATCTGCGACAAACTGTTATGACCCCGTCATTCGAGCTTCATGAGGCTGCAACAACACAGGTTCAGTTTGGTTGACAACCAAATGCGACCTGTCCCGGGTCGTACACAGACCGAGAAGCCTCATGAACGAAGCCATTCATGTACAAGGCCTGAACAAGACCTTTTCCCATAAAAGCGCGCTCATTGACCTTGCGTTGTCTATACAACCCGGTGAGATGGTCGCGCTGATTGGCGCTTCCGGTTCGGGCAAGTCAACGCTGCTCCGGCATCTCGCCGGCCTGGCGTGCTGCGATCGCAGCAATGGCGGACAGGTTCAGGTGCTGGGGCGCGAGGTTCAGTCCTCGGGTCGCCTGAACGGCCAGGTGCGACGTCTGCGCGCCGACATCGGTTATATCTTTCAGCAATTCAATCTGGTCAATCGCCTCAGCGTGCTGGACAACGTCCTGCTCGGTTGTCTGGGGCGCATGCCACGCTGGCGCGGCAGTCTTGCGCTGTTCAATAACGAGGAAAAACAGCGTGCAATGGCTGCGCTGGAAAGGGTCGGGCTGGCGGACCTTGCCGCGCAACGGGCTTCGACCCTGTCCGGCGGTCAGCAGCAGCGAGTGGCGATAGCCCGGGCCTTGACCCAGCGCGCCGAAGTGATCCTCGCCGACGAACCGATTGCCTCGCTGGACCCGGAATCGGCCCGCCGCGTCATGGAAATCCTCGCCGACATCAACCGCCGCGACGGCAAGACGGTCGTGGTGACCCTGCACCAGGTCGATTATGCCGTGCGCTATTGCCCGCGTGCGGTGGCTCTCAAGTCGGGGCGCATCCATTTTGATGGTCTGGCGCAGGACCTCAGCAAACAGTTTCTCAACGACCTCTACGGTGCAGACGCGGACGCGAGTCTGATGATCACCGAACGAAGCCGGCGTGTGCGGCAAAAAGCCAGCCTGACGCTGGCCAAGGTCTGACGTCCTTTCAACATCCCCCACCTGACATTTTCCGGAGAGCCTGCATGTTCAAGCGTATCGGTCGTCTTCTCGCCTCTGCCGCCTTGCTGACTGCCTGCGCGTTGGGCACGGTCCAGGCCGCAGAAGAAAAAGCCATCAATTTCGGCATCATGTCCACCGAGTCTTCGCAAAACCTGAAAAGTATCTGGCAGCCGTTTCTCGATGACATGAGCCGCAAGACCGGTCTCAAGGTTAACGCCACCTTCGCCTCGGACTACGCCGGCCTGATTCAGGGCATGCGTTTCAACAAGGTGGACGTGGCCTGGCTGGGCAACAAAGCGGCGATGGAAGCGGTGGACCGCTCCAACGGCGAGATCTTTGCCCAGACCTCGGCCGCCAACGGTGACGCGGGCTACTGGAGCCTGCTGATCGTACGTAAGGACAGCCCGATCAATAACGTCGAAGACATGCTCAAGAACGCCAAGAGCCTGACCTTCGGCAACGGTGACCCGAACTCCACTTCGGGCTATCTGGTGCCAGGTTATTACGTGTTTGCGAAAAACCATGTCGATGCGTCCACCGCCTTCAAGCGCACCTTGAACTCCAGTCATGAAGTCAACGCCCTCAGCGTTGCCAAGGGTCAGCTGGACGTTGCGACCTTCAACACCGAAAGCTGGGATCGCCTGGCCGTGACTCAGCCCGACAAGGTCGAGCAACTCAAGGTGATCTGGAAATCGCCGCTGATCCCGGCCGACCCGATTGTCTGGAGCAAGGCGCTGTCGGACCAGGAAAAGGCAAAGATTCGTGAATTCTTCACCAGTTACGGCAATACCGACGAAGAGAAAACCGTGCTGAAGAACATGCAGATGGGCAAGTTTCTCAAGTCCAGCGACGACCAGTTGTTGCCCATTCGCCAACTCGAACTGTTCAAGCAGCGCACCGAAGTGGTGGCCAGCACCACGCTGGACGAGCAGGAGAAAGCCGCCCGTCTCAAGGATATCGATGCCAGCCTGAGCAAGTTGCAGGAGCGCATCACCGAGCTGAACCAGAAAACCGCAGGCAGCTCCGCAGGTTGAGCCAGCCGTTCACGATCAGGAGTTCGTCATGACCACTCATGCTGCCTATACCCAGGTCGCGGGCAAACCCAACGGGTCCCGTTATCTGGGTTGGGGCCTGTTGCTCGCTGCACTCGCCTGGGCCTGGCACGGCGCAGAAATGAACCCGATGGCACTGGTTCGCGACTCGTCGAACATGGCCACATTCGCCGCCGATTTCTTCCCTCCGGACTTCCGTGAGTGGCGCAGTTACCTCAAGGAAATGCTGGTGACTATCCAGATTGCTCTGTGGGGCACGGCGCTGGCGATTGTCTGCTCGATACCGCTGGGCATTCTGTGCGCCGAGAACATCACGCCGTGGTGGATTCATCTGCCGCTGCGGCGCTGCATGGACGCTTTTCGTTCGATCAACGAGATGGTGTTTGCGATGCTGTTCGTGGTCGCCGTCGGGCTGGGGCCGTTCGCCGGGGTGCTGGCGCTGTGGATCAGCACCACCGGGGTCCTCGCCAAATTGTTCGCCGAAGCTGTCGAAGCCATAGAGCCCGGACCGGTCGAAGGGGTGCGCGCCACCGGTGCCAGCGCCTTGCAGGAAGTCATCTACGGGGTCATCCCGCAGGTCATGCCGCTGTGGATCTCCTATGCTCTATACCGGTTCGAATCCAATGTGCGCTCGGCGACGGTGGTCGGGATGGTCGGCGCAGGAGGCATCGGGGTTATCCTCTGGGAAAACATTCGCGCCTTTGCGTTCGTCCAGACCAGCGCCGTGCTGCTGGTGATCATCGTTGTGGTAAGCGTCATCGACATCATGTCGCAGCGCCTGCGCAAGCAATTCATCTGACAGAAGAGGGGTGTTCAATGAACACTTTTTTTAACCATGCAGTTGTCTAGACAAGTTAGCCCGATGTACCACGAGCTCGCCAACATCTTGCGTGAAGAGCTGACTACCTATCAGCCCGGCGATTTCCTGCCCGCCGAATTCCAGCTGGCCGAGCGCTTCAGCGTCAACCGCCACACCATTCGCCGCGCGGTCGATGAACTGGTACGTGAGGGCAGCGTGTTGCGACGTCAGGGCAAAGGCACTCAAGTGCTGGAGCGTCCGCTGATTTATCCGATGCAGGCTGACAGCGCCTACAGCAAATCCTGGTCGGCGCAGGGCCTGGGCGTGGAAGCGATCCTGCTGCGTCGTCAGGAATGTCAGGCCAGCCGTGAAGATGCCCAGCATCTGGGAGTGGACGAGCACGCGCCGCTGATCGAACTGCAGACACTGCGCAAACTGGACGGCCAGGCGGTCAGCCTGATCTTCCACCGCTACAGCGCCCGTTACAGCGATTTGCTGGCCGATTACCGCGGCGGCTCGGTGCGCCAGTACCTGGCTGAGCGCGAGTTGCCGTTGAGCCGTGCGCAGAGCCTGATCGGCGCACGCCTGCCGTCCCGCGAAGAGGCCGCGTGGTTGCTGATGCCCCGACACATGCCGGCGCTGACCGTACTGACGGTTTCCTGTGACCCGGCGGGGCAGCCGGTGGAGCTTTCCCGCTCGGTCAGTCGCGCCGATCGCTTCCAGTATCAAGTGGCGACTCCTTTCAAGACGACCTGACACCGAGGTGTTCCATGCAAGCAACTCCCGAAACAACGGCGCGTCAGCACTGGATGGGCGTACTGGCCCGCGCTCATGCCGATCAGCCGAGCCGCGAGCAGTTGAACCGCCACGAAGCGGCGCTACGCGACACCGATTACCAGATGATCCGCGCCCCGGAAATCGGCATGACCCTGGTGCGCGGCCGTATGGGCGGCACGGGTTCAGCTTTCAACCTCGGCGAAATGAGCGTGACGCGCTGTGTGGTGCGTCTGGCCGACGGGCGCACCGGCTACAGCTATCTGGCTGGACGCGATAAGCGCCACGCTGAACTGGCGGCTCTGGCCGACGCGCATTTGCAGGGCGCGCAGCAGGCCTGGTGGCTGTCCGAGTTGATCGAGCCGCTGGCGCGTGCGCAAGCCGAGCGTCGGGCGCGCAAGGACGCCGAGGCCGCTGCCACCAAAGTCGAATTCTTTACCCTGGTCCGAGGAGAAGACTGATGAATGCCGTCCTTTTGCAACCTGCCTTCACCGATCCGGTACTGGATGCCCAGCGCAGTTTTCGTGTCGCCCTCAAGGCGTTGTCCGGTCCGGGGGTGATTCAGACCCTGCCCAGCGCGCACCAGCCGCCGGCCTTGCAGGGTCTGGACAGTGCAACCCACGCCTTGTGCCTGGCGCTGCTGGACCTGGACACGCCAGTGTGGCTGGCACCGGCATTCGATACCCCGGCGATTCGCGCGAACATTGCCTTTCATTGCGGCAGTCCGATTGTCACTGAGCGGCACGCAGCGCGCTTCGCGTTGCTCGATGCATCGACTGCCCTGCAACTGCACGATTTCGATAACGGCAATGACCGCTACCCGGATCAGTCCTGCACTTTGATGATTCAGCTGCCTGACCTGGAAGGCGGGCGGATGCTTGCCTGGAGCGGTCCGGGCATCGAGCGACACCATTCGGTGGCCCTGCCGCTGGATGAAGGTTTCTGGGCCGCACGTGAAGCACGTAATGCCTTCCCTTGCGGGTTGGATGTGTTCTTTGTTTCGGGCAATCGATTGCTCGGCTTGCCACGCAGTACCCGCGTGCAGGAGTGTGCCTGATGTACGTCGCAGTCAAGGGTGGCGAACAGGCCATCGATAATGCTCACCGCTTGCTGGCCAGCAGGCGTCGTGGCGACACCGACATTGCCGAACTCGACGTCGAGCAGATTCGTCAGCAACTGCCGCTGGCGGTAGCACGGGTCATGAGCGAAGGTTCGCTGTACGACCCGCAACTGGCTGCGCTGGCGATCAAGCAGTCGGCGGGCGACCTGATCGAAGCGATCTTCCTGCTGCGCGCCTACCGCACCACGCTGACGCGCTTTTGCGCCAGCGTGCCCATCGACACCTCGAACATGCAGCTCAACCGTCGCTTGTCGGCCACATTCAAGGACCTCCCTGGCGGTCAATTGCTGGGGCCGACCTTCGACTACACCCATCGCTTGCTGGATTTTACCCTGCTGGCCGAAGGCGAGCACCCGGGCCCTGAAGTCACCCTGCACGCCACGCTTGAGCCCTGTCCGCGAGTGCTCGGATTGCTTGCCAAGGAAGGGCTGATGAAGCCCGAAGTCGACGATGGCGAGCGCGTCGCGGACATCACCCGCGAGCCGCTGGAGTATCCGTCCAGTCGTGCCCAGCGCCTGCAGGCACTGGCGCGTGGTGATGAGGGGTTTCTGCTGGCGCTGGGTTATTCGACCCAGCGCGGTTATGGCCGCAATCACCCGTTCGCCGGGGAAATCCGTATCGGCGAGGTGGAAGTCTGGATCGAACCTGAAGAACTGGGCTTCCCGATTGTGATTGGCGACATCGAAGTCACCGAATGCGAGATGGTCAATCAGTTCGTCGGCTCGGCCAGCGAACCCGCGCAGTTTACCCGGGGTTACGGCCTGGCGTTCGGTAACGCGGAGCGCAAGGCAATGGGTATGGCACTGGTGGACCGTTCGCTGCGCGCCGAGGAATTCAACGAAGAGATCCTCTCACCGGCCCAGCAGGAAGAGTTCGTCCTGGCGCACTGCGACAACGTTGAAGCGGCGGGTTTCGTTTCTCACCTCAAGCTGCCGCATTACGTCGACTTCCAGTCCGAGCTGGAGCTGATCCGCAAGCTGCGCAAGTCTGCACCGAAACCGGGGAGCGACCAATGACTCATGCACCGATCAACACCACACAAAGGCCTGCACGGGATGAGGCCTACAACTTCGCTTATCTGGACGAGCAGACCAAACGCATGATTCGTCGCGCCTTGCTCAAGGCGGTGGCAATCCCCGGTTACCAGGTGCCGTTCGGTGGGCGCGAAATGCCGCTGCCGTATGGTTGGGGCACCGGCGGTATGCAACTGACCGCCGCAATCCTGGGCGCCGATGATGTGCTCAAGGTCATCGACCAGGGCGCTGACGACACCACCAACGCGGTTTCGATCAGGCGTTTCTTTGCCCGTACGGCTGGCATTGCCACAACCGAGCGCACGCCCGAGGCGACGGTCATCCAGACCCGTCACCGAATCCCGGAAACACCGCTGCACGCCGATCAGATCATGGTCTATCAGGTGCCGATTCCCGAGCCGCTGCGTTTCATCGAGCCCTCGGAAACCGAGACCCGGACCATGCACGCGCTGGATGATTACGGCGTCATGCACGTCAAACTCTATGAGGACATCGCCACCTTCGGCCATATCGCCACCAGTTACGCCTACCCGGTGATGGTCGATGAGCGCTATGTGATGGATCCGTCGCCGATTCCCAAATTCGATAACCCCAAGCTGCACATGAGCCCGGCATTGATGCTGTTCGGCGCAGGGCGCGAAAAGCGTCTGTACGCCGTGCCGCCGTATACGCAGGTAGTAAGCCTGGACTTTGAAGATCACCCGTTCGAGGTGCAGCGCTGGGAGCAGTGCTGTGCGATCTGCGGCAGCCATGATTCCTTTCTCGACGAGCTGATTCTCGACGATGCCGGGACGCAGAGCTTTGTCTGTTCCGACACCGATTACTGCGCCCAGCGCGTCAAACAGCAGGAGAACGACCGATGATCAGTGCACGTTCATTGGAGGCGGCGGGCGAGCGCCTTCCCGAGGCTGTGCAGCCGCTGCTCAAGGTGCGCGGCCTGACCCGTCTGTACGGTGTGCAGAAGGGCTGTCAGGACGTCAGTTTCGATCTGTACCCCGGAGAAGTGTTGGGCATCGTTGGCGAGTCCGGCTCGGGGAAATCCACGCTGCTCTCGCTGTTGAGCGGACGTTGCCCGCCGGACCGCGGCAGCATCGACTATCGCAGCAAGGAGGGTGACTGGTTCGACCTGTACAGCGCCAGTGAGGCGCAGCGGCGCACCTTGCTGCGCACCGAGTGGGGCTTTGTCGAACAGAATCCGCGCGATGGCCTGCGCATGGGCGTGTCGGCCGGTGCCAATATCGGCGAGCGTCTGATGGCACAGGGGGTACGCAATTATCAGCAGTTGCGCGGTGCCGCGCTGGACTGGCTGACCCAGGTGGAAATCGATCCGCAGCGCATCGACGACCTGCCGCGGACCTTTTCCGGCGGCATGCAACAGCGCCTGCAAATCGCCCGCAATCTGGTCTCCAGCCCCAGACTGGTGTTCATGGACGAACCCACCGGCGGGCTCGACGTGTCGGTGCAGGCCCGCTTGCTCGATCTGTTGCGCGGGCTGGTGCGCGAACTGGATCTGGCCGTGGTCATCGTCACCCATGATCTGGCGGTCGCGCGGCTGCTGGCTGACCGGCTGATGGTCATGCGTCGCTCGGAAGTGGTCGAAAGCGGCCTGACCGACCAGATTCTCGATGACCCGCAGCACCCGTATTCGCAACTGCTGGTGTCCTCGGTATTGCAGCCATGAGCCGCACTGTCCGAACAGCCTGTACAGAAGAGGTGAGCCCGATGACAACCTTGATCGAGGTCCGTGACCTGTCGAAAACTTTCACCCTGCATCAGCACAACGGCGTGGTCCTCAATGTGCTTCGCGGCCTGAATTTTTCGGTGCGCGCCGGCGAATGCCTGGTGCTCAGCGGGCAATCCGGCGCGGGCAAAAGCACGCTGCTGCGCACCCTGTACGGCAATTATCTGCCTGCCGCCGGCAGCATTCGCGTGCAGCATGAAGGCGAGTGGACCGAACTGGTCGGCGCAACCCCGCGCCAGGTGCTTGAGGTGCGACGCAAGACACTCGGCTACGTCAGCCAGTTCTTGCGCGTGATTCCGCGTGTGTCCAGCCTGGACGTGGTCATGGAACCGGCTCTGGCGCGCGGTTGGCCCCGTGAGCAGGCTCAGGAGCGCGCGCAACTGCTGCTGGGGCGGCTGAATATTCCGCAGCGCCTGTGGCCGTTGGCGCCCAGTACGTTTTCCGGTGGCGAACAGCAGCGTATCAACATCGCGCGCGCATTCATGGTGCCATGGCCGGTGCTGTTGCTCGACGAACCGACTGCGTCGCTGGACGACGCCAACCGCCGGGTGGTGCTGGAACTGGTCGATGAGGCCAAACAGGCCGGTGCCGCCCTGATCGGTATTTTCCATGATCGCGACGCCCGCGAGGCAGTCGCCAATCGTCAACTCGACATGACCCCGGTGGACCTCACCGCCAAGGAGTTGCTGCAATGCTGAACGAACAGGTTTTCAGTAACGCCCGCGTGGTGACGGCCGAACAGGTATTCACCGGCACTGTGGTGGTCCGTGACGGCCTGATTGCCGAGGTCGAGAGTGGATGCAGCCAGTTGAGTCAGGCTCAGGACATGCAGGGCGATTACCTGCTGCCGGGGTTGGTGGAATTGCACACCGACAACCTGGAAAAGCACCTGTCGCCGCGTCCGGGTGTCGACTGGCCGTCGATGTCCGCGGTGATCAGCCACGATGCGCAAATCGTCGCGGCGGGCATCACCACGGTGTTCGACGCGCTGTCGATCGGCGACATCAACCCCAAAGGCAAGCGCATGCAGCAATTGCCCGCCATGCTGCAGGCGATTGCCGACGCCAATGCGGCAGGCCTGACTCGCGCCGAGCATGTGCTGCACTTGCGCTGCGAGGTCAGTCACCCGGATACCTTGAGCGTGTTTCGCGATCTGGTGGACCAGCCACTGGTGCAACTGGTCTCGGTGATGGACCATGCGCCCGGCCAGCGTCAGTTTGCCCTGGAGTCCAAGTACCGCGAGTACTACATGGGCAAGTACCACATGAATAACGAGGAAATGGACCGTTTCATCGTTGAACAGGTGGCCAACTCCAACGAGTACGCCGACCGTTACCGGCGTGCGATCGTCGAACTGTGCCTGGCGCGCGGCCTGTCGATTGCCAGTCACGACGATGCAACCATGGCGCATGTCGAGGAGTCGGCGGGTTTCGGCATGAACATCGCCGAGTTCCCGACCACACTCGAAGCGGCCCGTGGCTGTCGGCAACTGGGCATGAGCGTGTTGATGGGCGCACCGAACATCGTGCGCGGCGGCTCGCACTCCGGTAACGTGGCGGCAGCATCGCTGGCCCGCGACGGGCTGCTGGATATTCTGTCCAGCGATTACTACCCGGCCAGTCTGTTGCAGTCTGCATTCATGCTCGCTGCTCAGGACAACGCATGTGACCTGCCGCAGGCGGTCAAAATGGTCAGCCGCACGCCGGCCGTGGCTGCCGGCTTGGCGGATCGTGGTGAGATACGTGTCGGGCTGCGTGCTGATCTGATCCAGGCGCGTGATCATGCCGGCCTGCCGGTTATCGACAAGGTCTGGCGACAAGGCAAGAGGGTGTTTTGATGGTTGGCAGGTTGATCTATCTTATCGGGCCGTCCGGATCAGGCAAGGACAGCCTGCTGGACGCGGCCCGGGATACCCTGGCGCAACGCGATTGCCGAATCGTTCGGCGGGTGATCACCCGTTCTGCCGAAGCGGTGGGCGAGGCGGCGCAGGCGGTGACCGTCGAGCAGTTCGAGCAGATGCGCGAGCGAGGCGCGTTCGCCTTGAGCTGGCAGGCCAATGGTCTGCACTACGGCATTCCCGTCGAGATCGATCAGTGGCTGCTGGAAGGCCATGACGTCCTGATCAACGGCTCCCGGGCGCATCTGCAGAAGGCGCAGGCGCGCTATCCCACGCTGCTGGCGGTGTTGCTGACGGTCAATCAGGAGGTGTTGCGCAAGCGCCTGCTGGCGCGCAACCGGGAAAGCCTTGCGGAAATCGAGGAGCGTCTTGCGCGCAACTCACGCTTTGCCGGAGACTTGCTGGCGAGCAATCCGCAGGTCTTCCCGCTGGATAATT
Source organism: Pseudomonas sp. PvP028 (assembly GCF_017832255.1). Classification (NCBI taxonomy): domain Bacteria; kingdom Pseudomonadati; phylum Pseudomonadota; class Gammaproteobacteria; order Pseudomonadales; family Pseudomonadaceae; genus Pseudomonas; species Pseudomonas sp. PvP028. Next base: position 4,790,788 of record NZ_JAFIBL010000001.1, on the reverse strand, counting down.
CCGCTGATCTGCAACACACCGTTGCCACGCTGCTCGGCTTGCTCGACAAGCGTCACGCATGCGCCTGACCCTGTTGGGCACCGGTGACGCCCGACAGGTGCCGGTCTACGGTTGTCAGTGCGCGGCGTGTACTGCCGCGCTGAACAACCATGATCTGCGCCGCTTGCCGTGCAGCGCGCTGATCGAATGCGCCGACCAGCGCTGGTTGATCGACAGCGGCCTGACCGACCTCACCGAGCGTTTCCCTCCGCGTAGCCTGAGCGGGATTCTGCAGACGCATTACCACGCCGACCATGCTCAGGGGCTGTTGCACCTGCGCTGGGGTCAGGGGCTGGTGATTCCGGTCCACGGCCCGGCGGATCCGGAAGGCCTGGCCGACCTCTACAAACACCCCGGTATCCTGGATTTCAGCCAGCCATTCGCGGCTTTCGAATGCCGTGCACTGGGCGCGTTGCAGGTCACAGCGCTGCCACTGGCGCACTCAAAGCCTACGTTCGGCTACCTGTTCGAAGGCGACGGGCAACGTTTTGCCTACCTGACTGACACCGTCGGCTTGCCCGACGACACCCGCGAGTATCTGCAACGTGCACCGCTGGATCTGCTGGTGCTCGACTGCTCCATGCCTCCACAGCCTCAGCCGCCGCGTAATCACAACGACTTGACGTTGGCGCTGCAAACCATCGAGTGGCTAAGACCGGGCAGGGCGGTGCTGACGCATGTCGGCCATACGCTGGATGCGTGGTTGATGGAGCACTCAGGGCAGTTACCGGGCAATGTAGTGGTAGGGCGGGATGAGATGAGTGTGCTCTGAGCGAGGTCTTCACATCGCGCCAATCTCCGGCTTGCCCGTTCTCGACCCGCCATAGATCGGCGGATGCGTGACGATGTGGGTCAGGTTGACCGCCGAGGCCAGCAGTTTCTGCAGGTCGGGACGCGGACGTGACAGGCGTGGATCATTCAGCGTTGCCTGCTCGATCGCCTCGGCGCAGGCCAGCAGCTTCGCGTCGCCCCGAAATCCGCCGATCACCTGCAGCCCGAACGGCATACCGTTGTGGTCGGCGCCGCAGGGCAGGGACAGCGCCGGATTGGTGGTCAGGGTGATGGTGTAGCACAGCGCCAGCCAGCGATAGTAATTGTCCAGGGGCACGCCATTGACTTCGCGCAGGTACAGCTCGCTCCAGGGGAAGGGCGAGACTGGCGTGGTGGGCGCGAGGATCAGGTCGTAGTGTTCGAATTGTTTCTGAAAGCCGCGAAAGATCCGGCTTTGCTCGCCATGCGCCTTGACGCAGTCCTGCAGCGACATCGCGGCACCCATGTCGAAATTGGCGCGGGTGTTGGGCCCCAGTGCATCAGGGTCGCGGTCGTGAGCGTCCTGCAACCCGGCGACGAAGGCTTCGGCACGCAGGACGTCGAAGGTGCGATGGGCGCTGGTCAGATTCAGGTCGATGGCTTCGCAGGACTTGAACAGCGATTTCAGGGCGCTGATCTTTTCCCGAAAGACGGCACGGATCCTCTCATCCACAGCACACGCGCCGAAGTCTTCGCTGTAGCCGACACGCAGCTGGCTGAGGTCGATCGGGCGCGGTGCGAACTCGTCAGCGGCGATGGCATAACTCAATGGGTCGGACTGCCCCAGCCCGGCGCTGGCGCGCAGTTGCAGCAGGGTATCGGCAACATTGCGGCCCATGGGGCCTACCACTGAAATCGGTGTCCAGCCGAGCTTCTTGCGTTCACTCGGCACCAGCCCTGGTGAAGGACGCAGGCCGACGATACCGCACAGCGCCGCGGGAATGCGCAGCGAACCGCCGGTGTCCGAGCCGCTGCACAACGGCACCATGTCGACGGCCAGTGCGGCGGCGGATCCACCCGAGGAACCGCCGGCATTTAGTTCAGGATTGAACGGGTTACCGGTCGCGCCCCACACCACATTGCGGGTATTGGCGCCTGCGCCCAGCTCCGGAACATTGGTCTTGCCGACCATGATTGCCCCGGCTGCACGCAGGCGCGCGACGACCAGGTTGTCCTGCGCGGGAATGTTGTCGCGAAACAGTTGCGAGCCGTAGGTGGTGAGTACCCCGGCGGTTTCTTCCAGGTCCTTGATGCCGATTGGCAGGCCATGCAGCAGCCCCAGCGGTTTGCCCTGCATGACGGCCTGTTCGGCCAGCAGTGCCTCGTCGCGGGCGCGCTCGAAACAGGTCGCGGCGAACGCGTTGATCTTCGGGTTCAGGCTTTCAATCCGCTCGATACAGGCGTCCAGCAACTCCACCGGAGAGAGCTGTTTGTTGCCGATCAGCGCACGCAGTTCGGTAGCGGATTTACCGAGCAGCTCAGACGATTTTTGCATGGAGTGTTCCTCACTGGACTTAGGTATAACGCTGGGTGCGGAGCATGGCTACGATACTGGCCCGAATGTTCATCGTTCCGCATGCTCCGTGGGGGAATGCATTTCGTGACGCTCTGCGTCACACATCCCCCAGCGCCAGAATCGTCGCGACCAGCGCCTGGCCTCTGGGCACCAAGGTGTTCAGTTCCAGGTACTCGCGGTCGGTGTGGACCTTGCCGCCCACCGGGCCAAGGCCGCACAGGGTCGGGATCCCCAGGCTGGCGGTAAACCCCGAGTCGGCGCAGCCCCCGGTGAATTCGCCTTCCACGCTGAAACCCAGTTCCTGCGCGAGGCCCTGATAAATACTCAGCAACTCGGTGCTGTGTCGGGCTTCCATCGGCAGGAAGGTGGTGGCTTCCAGCAGTCTTGCTGACGTGCCGGGCAGTTCCTCTTCGGCGACGATCGCCTGCACGGCGGCAAGTATTTCCGTCCATTGGCGAAGCTCGACAAAGCGCACGTCGAGCTTCGCCGTGGCGCTGGGCGCTACCGTGTTGCTGGAGGTGCCACCGCAGATCAGCCCGACATTGGTGGTGATGCCCGCTGCGTAATCAGTCAACGCATGCAACTTGATCACCTTGTGCGCCAGCGCCTGGATGGCACTGGCACCGTCGGCATGATTGACCCCCGAATGCGCTGCGCGGCCGTTGACTTCGATGATCAGCGTGGCACCGCCTTTGCGCGCGCTGACCACATTGCCGCTGGCGCGTCCCGGTTCGGGGTTGAGCACCGCGCGCGCCTGGCGGGCGTAGTGTTCGATGTGGCTGCGAGCGCTGGCGGAGCCGATTTCCTCGTCGCCGGTATACAGAATCTGCACCGGGAACGGCAGCGGACCTGCGCGTTTCAAGGCCAAGGCCTTCAGCGCAAAGCAGTTGAGCACCAGTCCGCCTTTCATGTCGGCCACGCCAGGGCCGTAGGCCAGTTCGGCGTCCCTGGTGTAGCCACGGGTGGACGTGGTGCCTTTCGGAAACACCGTGTCGCGGTGCCCAAGCAACAACACCGGTTTGCCGGGGCCGCCGGGCAACTCTGCGAGCAGTACATCGCCAAACCCTTCGACCGGGATGCGTGTGACGTCGATACCGTCGACCTGCAACTGCTCGACAAGCAGGTCACCGACCGCGTCGACGCCGACCTTGTCGTAGCTGTTGGAATCGGTATCGACCAGGCGCTGCAGCAGCGCTTCCATCGCCTCATATTGCTCGGCCAGCCACGCGGTGGCGTGCAGTTGTGCCTCATTCATTCACTCAGCTCCTGTGCCCGCTGCTCCCGGGTCAGTCGTGCGCCGTCCGTGCCGAGGTCCCAGAACAGTCCGGCCATGATTTGCAGGCTCTCCTTGACCACCGGAGCCAGCAAGTGCTCATCAGGCGCATGCTGCGAGCACGCCGGGTATGAGTGTGGCACCCAGACCGTCGGCAGGCCCAGCACTTCAGCGAACACGTCATTGGGCAGTGAACCGCCCAGATTGGGCAGCAGTGCGGGTTTCTTGCCAGTGGTGGTGGCCAGCGAATCCAGCGCCCAGCCGACCCACGGGCTGTCCGGCGACAGGCGCGTGGCGTGCATCACGTCCATACGGGTCTGCCTGACCTCGACACGATCGAAGCCACGGGCATCGAGGTGCGCGCGCACCGCGGGGATGAACGCGTTGTAATCGCTGTCGACCACAAAGCGAATGTGACACAACGCGTGAGCCTTGCCGGGAATGGCGTGTACCGGGGCGTCCGGGTTGCCGGTCTTGAAGGCGAGGACGTCGAGGGTGTTCCAGCCGAAGACTTTTTCGCTGAGCGACAGCGCCGGGTTGCCCCAGTCGGCGTCGATGTCCGGATCGCCGGGGCCGCCGCCGACCTCGATATCCGCCAACGCGGCCTTCACAGCGTCGGGAATGGCTTTGGGCATCAGCCCTGCGACTTTCACCCGGCCATGCTCATCGACCATGCTGGCGATGGCATTGGCCAGAATGATCCCCGGGTTGGCCAGCAGGCCGCCCCAGTTGCCGGAATGGTGCGCGCCTTCGCGCAGGTTCACCGTCAGCTCGAAGTTGAACACCCCGCGCGAGCCGAGAAACAGGGTAGGGCGTGCCGCTGCGAGGCGCGGGCCATCGGAGGCGATAAAGATGTCGGCGGCGAGCTCTTCGGCGTGGGCCTGGCAGAATGCGCTCAGGCCGGGAGAGCCATCTTCTTCGCCCATTTCCAGAAGCAGTTTGACGTTGAAGCCCAGCTTGCCATCGCGAGCCTTGAGGGTCTGCTCCAGTGCCGTCAGGTTGATCAGGTGCTGGCCCTTGTTGTCGGCGGTGCCGCGCCCGTACCAGCGCTCGCCACGTTCAATCACCTGCCACGGCGACAGGCCGGTCTGCCACTGCGCGTCATAGCCGCGAACCACGTCGCCGTGGCCGTAACTGAGCAGCGTTGGCAGTTCAGCGGCTTCGATGCGCGTGGCGATCATCAGCGGGCCTCGTCCGGCGACCGGGTTGTCATGCACGGTAACGCTGAAACCCAGGCGCTCGACATGCGGGGTGATGAACTCATGAAGATAACGATACAGCTCGGGCAGGCTCTCGGCCTCCTGGCTTTGGGTCGGGTAGGCAACGCTTCTGCCGAGCAGGGCGAAAAAGGCGCCGTTGTCGAACTGTTCAGTGACGTTTTCGATGGCGTGCGAACGGCTACTCATAAGGGCATCTGCTCCAGAGGTTTCGAGGTGTCGTGCAGGTGGCAGCGGACGGTTCCGCCTTCCATGCGGCCAATGGCCGGGGCTTTTTCCTTGCACACCGGCATGCACGCCGGGCAGCGCGGATGAAAGGCGCAGCCGGACGGCGGCGACATGGGATTGGGAAAGGTGCCGTGCAAACCCAGATCGGGAATCCCCAGATGCGGGTCCGGGGTCAGCACCGAGTCCAGCAACGCCTGGGTGTAGGGATGGCCGGGCCGGGCGAACAATGATTCGCGGCTGCGCTCTTCAACGATCCGCCCCAGGTACATGACCGCCACGCGGTCGGCCAGATGTTCGATGACCGCCAAATTGTGGCTGATCAGCAGGTAAGTCAGGCCGAATTCCTGTTTGAGGTCCTGTAACAGGTTGAGAATCTGCGCCTGCACTGAAACGTCCAGCGCCGAAGTCGGCTCGTCGCAGATCAGCACATCCGGACGCATCACCAGCGCCCGGGCAATCGCCACACGCTGGCGCTGGCCACCGGAAAGCTGGCTCGGGTAACTGTCGATCACGCGCTTGGGCAAGCCGACCACGTCCATCATTGCTTCGGCGCGCTGGCGACGTTCGGCCGGGGTGCCGATGCCATGCACGATCAGCGGCAGCGTGACGATCTCGCGCAGGGTCTTGCGCGGGTTGAGTGACGAGTAGGGGTCCTGAAAGATCGGCTGAATGCGGCGCGCCATCTCCTTGCGGTCGGTACCGGCGAGGTGCTTGCCGTTGACCAGTACGTCGCCGCTGCTGGGTGCAAGCAGCCCCAGCAGCATCTTCGCCAGGGTACTTTTACCGCAACCCGATTCGCCGACCAGCCCGAGTGTTTCGCCACGCATCAGGCGTAGCGACACACCATCGACGGCTTTGAGCGTGGCATTGGGTTTGAAAAAACCACGACTGATGCTGAATTCGCGGCGTATATCGCACAGCTCCAGCGCGATGTCTTTCTTGACGCTGGCAGTCGGAACCTGTTTCACGGCGGTATTCATGACGGTACGCCCTCACGTTGAAACGCAGGTTCGGCGCCCGCTGCAGCAAACAGGCAGCGAGTCATGTGGTTGTGGCTATTGATCGGCGGGATGTCGTCGGCACAGGCGGGGATCGCCTGCGGGCAGCGATTGCGAAATGCGCAGCCGTGTTGCTCGCCCACCAGGCTGGGCACCAGCCCCAGAATCGACCCCAGCGGCTGGCCCGGCTGAGTGCGCCCGGGGATCGGTATGCTTGCCAGCAAGCCGCGGGTATAGGGGTGTTGCGGGTTCTCGAACAACTCGATGGCCGGGGCGGTCTCGACGATCTGTCCGGCGTACATCACCGCGACCCGGTCGGCGATACGTGCCACCAGCCCCAGGTCGTGGGTGATGAAGATCACGGCCAGACCCAGCTCCTTCTGAATGTCGCGGATCAGGCGCAGGATCTGCGCCTGAATGGTCACGTCCAGCGCAGTGGTCGGTTCGTCGGCGATGATCACGTCCGGTTCGCACATCAGGGCCATGGCGATGATCACCCGCTGGCGCAGGCCGCCGGACAATTGGTGCGGATACTGGCGCAAGCGCTCGCCCGCGTTGCTGATCCCGACTTTCTCGAGCATCTGCGCGGCGCGCTGCAGGGCCTCCTTGCGCGACACCTTGCGGTGTCGGGTGAGCACTTCGCTGAGCTGATCGCCAATGCTGTAGGCCGGGTTCAGCGAGGTCATGGGCTCCTGAAAGATCATCGCCAGGCGGTTGCCGCGCAGGTCGCACATCTGCCGCTCGCTCTGGGTCAGCATGTCGATGCCGTCCAGGCTCAGCGTCGTTGCGGTACGCCGGGCTTTGCGCGGCAGCAGGTCCATGAGTGCCAGCGAAGTCAGGGATTTGCCGCAGCCGGACTCGCCGACGATGCACAGCATTTCGCCGCGCTCGACCTGAAAGTCCAGGCCGCGCACTGCGTGCAGCGTGTCTTGCCCGAGAGGAATCTCGACACGCAGGTTTTCAACATGCAAAAGCGCCATGTGCGTATCTCCTCTGTCAGTTGCGCCCGTCGGGCAGGATCAGGTCGCGCAGTCCGTCACCGACCAGGTTGATGCCCAGCACCAGCACCATCAGGGCCACGCCGGGAATGGCGATGACCCAAGGGGAAAAGAACATGTACGGTTTGCCCTCGGCGATCATCAGCCCCCATGAAGGAATGGGCGGCTGCACGCCAACCCCGAGAAACGACAGGGCCGACTCGAGGAGGATTGCGTGAGCCATTTCCAGCGTAGCCACGACGATCAGCGCACCGACCAGATTGGGCAGGATTTCGCTGGCCAGAATGCGCAGCGTCGAGCAGCCCAGGGCCTGGGCCGAGGCGACGTATTCAGCGTCGCGAATCTGCTGCACGGCAGCGCGTACCACCACGGCAAAGCGGTCCCAGAGCAGGCAGCCAAGCAGCACGATCACCACTTTCAGCGAGCCACCGATCAGCGACGCGGAGGCCAGCGCGATCATCACCACCGGCATCGCCAGGCGGGTGGTGATCAGGTAGCTGATCAGTGCATCGGTCTTGCCGCCAAAGTAACCGGCCAACAGGCCCATGATGGTGCCGATGATTCCGGAGATCAGCGCGGCCGAGAAGCCGATGAACAACGAGATGCGTGCGCCGTAGAGCAGGCGCGACAGGTAATCGCGGCCCAGTTTGTCGGTGCCCAGCACGTAGTCCCAGGTGCCGTTGGCCATCCACACCGGCGGTTTCATGCGCAACATCACGTCCTGCGCATAAGGGTCGTAGGGGGCCAGCCAGGGGGCGAGCAGTGCGCCGAGCAGGATGATCAGCAGCAGTACCGCGCCGATGGCGAAGCCGCGATGCGCGAAGCTGCTGCGCAACGTGCGCCAGACGCTGCGCGCTGGAGGCTGGTAATCGTTGATCAGCAGCGGCGATGAGGTGGTTGTGCTCATGGGGCCTCCTATTTCACGCGGATGCGCGGGTCGAGCAGTGCGTTGAGCACGTCGGCCAGCAGGGTGAGGACGATGTAGATCACCGCGATCAACAGCACGACCGCCTGCACCACCGGAAAGTCGTCACGGGCAATCGCATCCCAGGCCAGCTGGCCAATGCCCTGCAGCGAGAAAACCGTTTCGATGACCACCGAACCGCCGAGCATGAAGCCGAATTCCACGGCGGCGAGGGCCACCACCGGAATCAGCGCGTTGCGCAACGCATGCTTGAACAGCACGGTGGCAGGGCGCAGGCCCTTGGCTCGCGCGGTGCGGATGTAATCGGAGTTGAGCACGTCGAGCATGCCCGCACGGGTCAGGCGCATGATCGCCGGCGTGGCGTAATAACCGAGGGCGATGGCCGGCATCACGAAGTGCGCCCAGGTCGAATTGCCTGATACCGGCAGCCATTTCAGGGTGACCGAGAACACCACGATCAGCATCAGTGCGAACCAGAAACTCGGCATGGCCTGACCCAGTACTGCGATGCTCAGTGCCAGGCGATCAATCCACGTGTCGCGTTTCACCGCGGCCAGCACACCCAGCGGAATGGCGATCAGCAGCGCAATACTCAGGGCCATCGCTCCCAGTCCGAGGGTGATCGACAGTCGCGAGGCGATCAGGTTGTAGACCGACTCCTGAAAGAAGAACGAGTCGCCCAGATCAAGACGCACCACGTCGGCCAGCCATTCGAAATACTGCGTAACCAACGGCTTGTTGAGGCCGTACTGCACCCGGATCTGTTCGATCTGCTCGCTGCTGGCTTCCGGGCCACCGATGGCAGTGGCCAGATCGCCGGACAGGTGCAGCAGGGAAAAGCTGATCACCGACACGGTAATCGCTACGCACAGGGCGATGCCCAGGCGGCGCAAGAGAAATCCGAACATGGCAAGTGACCTTGTGTTCAGGGAGTGACGGGGTGGCTGAACCTGCTGCAAGACGCGTCGTGCGCCTCACAGCCCGGTTCGCCGACTGGCCTGGGCAAGCGCTTATTTCCAGCTCGACAGCACGAAGCGCGGCAGCTCGTCCGGGTAAGGCTTGAAATTCAGGTCCGAGACATACGCGTAGTTCATCGAGTAGTTGAACAGCGGCGCCCAGTAGGCCTGCTCGCTGATGCGCTGCAACGCCTTGCGGTAGTTGTCCTTGCGCACCTGCGGGTCCAGCGCGTTGTCGGCGGTCTGCAGCCAGCCCTGGACTTGCGGGTCCTTGATGTTGTCGTCGGGGTTGCCCTTGAACCAGGTGCCGGCCGACGCCGAGGTGTCGAGGATCGAGAACGAGCCCCAGGCCTGGAACGACATCGGTACCTTGCCGCCGCGCTGCTGATCACGCAGGGCGGCGTACTTCAGGTAGCGCAGCTTGGCGTTGATGCCCACGGCGCGCAGGTTGCCGATGATGGCTTCCACGTAGTCGCGGTCGCGGTAAGCGAAGATTTCGGTTTCAAAGCCGTTCGGGTAGCCGGCTTCGGCGAGCAGCGCCTTGGCCTTTGCCGGGTCGTAGTTGTAGACCGTGGCGGCGGTGGTGTCACAACCGAACTGGCCAGGGTAGCAGGCGACTTGCAACGGCTTGCTTTCGCCGCCGACCAGTTGCGAAGCCAGCCCGTCCCGATTGATCGCGTAGTTGATCGCCTGACGTACTTTCAGGTGCTTCATCGGCGAATCGGCGCTGGAGGTGCCGCGCGCGTCGAGAATCAGAAAGCCAATGCGCATGGTCGCACCGCTGGTCACCACCAGATTGGGCATGGCCTTGAGGTTTTCCGCCTGATCCGGTGCAACCCGCCACGTCCAGTCGACGCCACCGGTCATCAGCTCGGCCAGACGGGTTTCGGCATCGGCGATCACCCTGAAGTTGATGTGCCCGATCTTTGGCTGACCCTGAGGGCTGTCCTTGAAGTAGTCCGGGTTCTTGTCCATCTTCACGCCTTCGCCGGTGGCGATGGCCGTCACCTTGTAAGGCCCGGTGCCGATCGGTTTACGGCTGAAGCCTGCCAGCCCGACTTCTTCGAAATATTTTTTCGGGAACATCGGTACGGCGTTGGAGAGGTATTCCAGCGCAGGCGGGAAGGGTTTTTTCAGGTGCAGGCGAACGCTGTAATCACCCAGTTTTTCGGCGCTCTTGATCCAGTCGACGTTTTGTACCGTGACCACCTTGGACTCGGGAGACACCACATAATTGAGGGTGAACACCACGTCATCTGCGGTAAACGGGTCGCCGTTGTGAAACTTCACGCCCTGGCGCAGCTGGAAATCGATGGTCGTATCGTCGACTTGTTTCCAGCTGGTGGCGAGCATCGGTTGGTACTCGCCATTGTCCGGGTTGCGATAGACCAGGTTGTCCCAGATCAGGCGACCGAGGATCACGCCTTCGCGCAAATCGTTGTGATAGGGGCTGATGTTTTCCGGTTCGCTGTCGGAGGCGTAGACCAGTGTGTCGTCAGCCTTGCCGGCCAGGACGGAGAAACTGCTGAACAGGCTCAATAGCGCGATGCTGCGAGCGAAACCCTTGATTCCCATGCCGTCGTCTCCAAAAGGCAAAGTGGATGTATCAAAGGGCAGTGGGTCGCAAATGCGAGAAGAGGGGAAACAACGAGGCCGCAGTGTTCTTTTGATTGGCTTCTTTTGATGAGTTGCGCCTCGACATGACTCTAGGCAAAGCGTATCAATGCCACAAGCACAATATTTCGAACCTTTCATTGCTGAAAAGGCAACGCAGGAGCACCGATGCAACTCTACGGCGTACAGTCCACGGCCTTGCGCTACTTCCTCGAAGTGGCGCGGTGCGGATCGATCAGCGAAGCCTCGATCCGCCTCAATGTCGCGTCTTCGGCAGTCAGTCGGCAGATCAGCAAACTGGAGCGGGAACTGGATGCAGTGCTCTTCGAGCGTCAGGCGCGCGGCATGATGCTCAGCGAGGCGGGGGTTCGCCTGGCGGCCTATGCACGCAAATCACAGCTTGAGGCCGAGCAGGTGGTACTGGAAATTACCGAGCTGCAAGGCTTGCAGCGTGGGCATGTACGCATCGCCTGCTCCGAGGGCTTTGCCCTGGATTTTCTGCCGCAGTGCATTGCGCGCTTTCGGCGGCAGTACCAGGGCATCCATTTCTCGATGGAGGTCTGCGCCCCGGCGCAAGCCACCGAACGGGTGCGCTCGGGCGACGCTGACCTGTGCCTGACTTTCAGCCTGACGCCGCAGAACGAGATCAAGGTCGAGCACATCCACAGCGGCGCGATCTGCGCTGTGGTCAGTCATAACCATCCGCTGGCCGCACGCAAGGAGGTCACGCTGGCTGAACTGCAGCCTTACGCCATCGCCCTGACCAACACCGACACGACCTTGCGCCAGTTGTTCGATATCTGCTGCGGCGTGCAGGGCCTGCTGTTCGATCCGGTGCTGACCAGCAATTACATCGGCGCCTTGCTGCGGTTTGTTCGGGAGGAGGGCGGAATCAGCCTGTCCAGCGAGATGACACTGGATAAACGCGCCCATGAAAAACAGCTCAAATCGCTGCCGATCAGTGACGATGGCATGAAGGCACGGCGTATCGAGTTGCAAAGCATGGCAGGGCGCAATCTGCCGGCGGCAGTCGCTGCCTTTCGTGATTTTCTGATCGAGGAGCTGGCAAAGACCTGAGCCGCTGGCGGTATTGCGGGAGCGTTGTGTGGAGTGAGTAACCTTTGGTTGATGAAGTTCGCGAGCATGATGTTATAGTGTAACGAATTTATGGCCGTGCGCTGCACGGCTGTGAACCGCCAACATCAGGCTTCGCCCGCGTGGTGAAGTTCGCCAACGAGACGAACGACGCACATGAACAAACCTCTCCCGGATGTTGCCCTGACGGAAATTTCCCCGGCGCTGGTGTCACTCGACTGGGTCGGCATGCAAGGTGTGGAAGTGCCGATCAGACTGGCTGAAGCGAGCATTCGTCATCCTGTTCACGCGCATGTCGATCTGCAGGTCGATCTGGCCGACCCGAGCGTCAAGGGTATCCACATGTCGCGGCTCTATCGGTTGCTCGACGGCTATGCCGAGCGCCAGATCGTCAGCCCAGATACGCTGGCTGCCTTGCTGGAAGCCATGGTCGAGAGCCACCTCGACTGTCACTCCAGCCACGCCCGACTCAAGCTGAGCTTCAATCTGCTGTGCCGTCGTCCGGCGTTGATCACCGAAGGGCTCAGCGGCTGGAAATCCTACCCTGTGACGCTCGATGCCACCTGGCATGCCGGTCGGCTGTGCCTCGACAGTTCGGTGGATGTCACCTACTCGTCCACCTGTCCGTGCTCGGCTGCATTGTCTCGCCAATTGCTGGAAGAGGCATTCGCGGCGCGCTTCGGCAGGCAGTCGTTTGTCGATCCGATGCAGGTCGCCGCCTGGTTGCGCGAGAACGCATCGTTCGCCACGCCGCACAGCCAGCGCAGCGTTGCGACGGTGCAGGTGCGGGTGGCGGAGCAGGCGACCGAACTGGGCCTGATGACGCTGATCGACCTTGTCGAACAGGCGTTGGGCACCCCGGTACAAACCGCCGTCAAGCGTGCCGACGAGCAGGCGTTCGCGCGGCTCAACGGCCAGAACCTGATGTACGTCGAAGACGCTGCGCGCAAGGTCCAGCAAGCACTCGAGGGCCGCTATGCAGCTTCCAGCGTCAGTGTCCGTCACTTCGAAAGCCTGCACCCGCACGATGCCGCTGCCCAGACTTCCAACTACCTGTCCTGAGGTTTCATACCGTGATCCGTAAAAACCCTTCCGGCCATCTGCCGGTCATTGCCGAGTCCGCCTACATCGATAAAACCGCGATCATTTGCGGCAAGGTGATCATTAAGGACAACGTATTTGTCGGCCCCTACGCCGTGATCCGCGCCGACGAAGTCGATGCCACCGGAGACATGGAACCGATCGTCATCGGTGCCAATTCCAACATTCAGGATGGCGTGGTTATCCATTCGAAATCAGGTGCTGCTGTCACCATCGGCGAGTTCACCTCGATCGCCCACCGCTCCATCGTGCACGGACCTTGCATAGTTGGAGATCGCGTGTTCATCGGGTTCAATAGCGTGTTGTTCAATTGCCAGGTCGGCAACGGCAGCGTGGTCAGGCACAACTCGGTGGTCGACGGTCGCGATTTGCCGGAGCACTTTTACGTGCCGTCCACCACACGGATCGGGCCGGGCACTGACCTTTCGCAATTTCCACCGGTGAGCATTTCGGCTTCGGAATTTTCCGAAGATGTGGCGCACACCAATATTGATCTGGTACGCGGCTACAAAGCGCTTCAGAACGAGTTTTGAAGCGCTGCGCGCCAGCGGCAAGCGGCAAGTTATAAGCTGCAAGCTAGAGGCTAAAAGCTTGAAGCTTTCCACTTGCAGCTTGCAGCTACAAGCCATTAGCCCCCCATCACGGACCTTGGACTTTTCATGACAACAGCTGTTCACTCAAACCGGGCACCCGCATCACGACTGCGCTCAATCGATGCTCTGCGCGGGCTGATCATTCTTTTCATGTTGCTGGACCATGTCCGCGAAACGTTCTTCATGCACCACCAGGTCATCGACCCGATGGACGTCACAACCACCGCGCCCGAGCTGTTTTTCAGCCGGACGCTGGCGCATTTGTGTGCGCCACTGTTCGTCCTGCTGACCGGGCTTTCGGCGTTCCTCTATGGCGAGAAACACCAGGGCAAAACCGACGTTGCGGCGTTCCTGCTCAAGCGCGGTCTGTTTCTGATTGCGCTGGAGTTCACGCTGGTGAGCTTTGCCTGGACCTTCCAGTTCCCGCCGACCATCATCTACCTGCAAGTGATCTGGGCCATCGGCCTGAGCATGGTCGCGCTGTCGTTGATGGTGTTTCTGCCGCGCTGGGCGCTGGTGGTCATCGGTGTGGTGATCATCGCCGGGCATAACCTGCTGGACACGGTGCATTTCGGTGTCGAGTCGGCCATGCACGTGCCGTGGGCGATTCTGCACGACCGTGGCTGGATCGAGGCTTCCGATAACCTGCGCTTGCGTACGTCTTATCCGTTGTTGCCGTGGATCGGCATCATCGCACTGGGCTACGCCGCAGGCCCCTGGTTCTCAAGCAGCTACGATGGGGCGAAACGCCGTGCGAATCTGTGGAAGTGTGGGGCAGGGGCGTTGCTGGGCTTCGTGGTTCTGCGCCTGATCAACGGCTACGGTGAAAAGCCGTGGAGCGTCGGCGACAGCGGTATACAGACGCTCATGAGCTTCTTCAATATCACCAAATACCCGCCCTCGCTGCTGTTCATCTGCCTGACGCTGGGGATTGGTCTGCTGATCCTCATCGCCTTTGAACGCAGTCAGGAGAAAAGCTGGTTAAGGCCGCTAGTGGTGCTCGGTTCGGCGCCGATGTTTTTCTACCTGCTGCACCTTTACGTGCTGAAAATTCTGTACCTGATTGCCTTGGCGATCTGGGGCACCAATCAGGGCACGTACTTCGGTTTCGACCACATGTGGGGCGTCTGGCTGACCTCGGTGGTACTGGCCGTACTGCTGTTCCCGGCGGTGCGCTGGTTCGCCGCGCTCAAGGCCCGGCGTCGGGATATCAGCTGGCTGAAATACTTCTAGTCCCCGCAATAGCGGTGCGCCTGCTGGCGTACCGCGTCTCGCCTGGCGTCAATCTCCGTGCGCCCCGTAATTCATGATCGACAGCAGCTTGATCGGCACCTGCACCAGTTGCTCGGGGCCATGTGGGATGTCGCCGTCGAAGGTCAGGCTGTCACCGGCCTGCATTGGATACAACTGGTTACCGTGGCGGTAGATCAGCTCGCCTTCCAGCAGGTGCAAAAACTCCGTGCCTGGGTGTGAGAAGGTCGGAAACTCTTCGCTGGCATCGTCCATCGTCACCATGTACGCCTCGAAACTCTTCTTCGGCCCACGGGTATGGTTGAGCAGGTGATAGGTGTGGCCTTTCTCGGTGCCGCGCCTCACCACTTCGAGTCCTTCATCGGCCTTCACCAGCAGGGCGCTGCTGCCTTGCTGGTCATACTGGCTGAACAGTTTGGACATGGGCATGCCCAGCACGTCGCACAGGCGGCTGAGGTTGTCGAGGCTAGTCGAGACCTGCGCGTTCTCGATCTTGCTCAGCATGCCCTGGCTGATACCGGCGATGCGCGCCACGTCGGCGAGCTTCAATTCCTGAGCCTGGCGCTGTCGCTTGATCTGGATGCCCAGGTACTGCTCGAGCTTCAATTTCGGATGCGGTTCGGTCGGCATGTTCATCGGCTTTGCACAGTTTCCGTTCAATAATTTTTATTTCGCACTGGGAATGTGCGTTTCGACAGGCCGTGGTGGGGCCGGTGTGCAGATTATTCCCAGAGGGAAAACGAGTTTCCCATATAAACAGCGTAATTACCCCTCCTGAGTCGCTTCGTTTGACTGACATACCGAACTGGCAAGCGCTTTGCATTCCTAAAGGGAAAGTAAATTTCCTGTTCGGAATATGCACCTATAGGCAGTGAACAGCGGCCCTTCCCTGAAACGTTTTGCTTTTGCCAGGAGACACGTCCCATGTTGCCACCCGAAACACAGCGTCTGATCGAACAGCACGGCATCAAGTACGTACTGGCTCAGTTCGTCGACATTCATGGTTCGGCCAAGACCAAATCGGTTCCTGTGACAGGTCTGGAAATGGTTGCAGAGGACGGTGCCGGGTTTGCCGGTTTCGCGATCTGCGGCATGGGCATGGAGCCTCATGGGCCGGACTTCATGGCCAGGGGCGATCTGTCGTCGCTGACCCCGGTGCCGTGGCAGCCGGGCTATGGACGGGTGGTGTGCATCGGCCATGTGGATGGCAAACCCTGGCCTTATGACAGCCGCTACGTGTTGCAGCAGCAGGTCGAACGCCTCAGCCAGCGTGGCTGGACCCTCAATACCGGCCTGGAGCCCGAGTTCAGCCTGTTCAAGCGCGATGTCACCGGCAGCCTGCAGATGGTCGATGCCAGCGATAACCTCGACAAGCCCTGCTACGACTACAAGGGGCTGTCGCGCTCTCGCGAGTTTCTCGAGCGCCTGACCGAAGCATTGCAGCCGGTGGGTTTCGACATCTATCAGATCGATCACGAAGACGCCAACGGCCAGTTTGAGATCAACTACACCTACAGCGAGGCCATGGAGTCGGCTGACCGTTTCACTTTCTTCCGCATGGCCGCCGGAGAGATCGCCAATGACATGGGCATGATCTGCTCGTTCATGCCCAAGCCTGACCCCAAACGTGCCGGCAATGGCATGCACTTTCACCTGTCGATCGCCAGTGCCAGCAACAAGAACCTGTTCCACGATGCCAGCGATCCGAGCGGCATGGGCTTGTCGAAGCTGGCCTATCACTTCGCCGCGGGCCTGCTGGCTCACGGGCCTGCGCTGTGCGCCTTTGCCGCACCCACGGTCAACTCCTACAAACGCCTGGAGGTCGGCAATTCACTCTCGGGCGCCACTTGGGCTCCGGCGTTTATTGCCTTCGGTGCCAACAACCGCTCGGCGATGGTACGCGTGCCTTACGGCCGCCTGGAGTTTCGCCTGCCCGACGCCGGTTGCAATCCGTATCTGGTCAGCGCCGCGATCATTGCCGCAGGGCTCGACGGTATCGACCGGCAACTGGAAATCGATCACGTCTGCAACGAGAACCTCTACACATTGAGCCTCGAAGAGATTGCCGCACGGGGCATCAAGACCCTGCCGCAGTCGCTCAACGAAGCCTGCGATGCATTGCAGGCCGATCCGTTGTTTGGCGAAGTGCTGGGCAGCGAGATTGTCGATGAATTCATCCGCCTCAAGCGCATGGAATGGGTGGAATACAGCCGCCACGTGAGCGACTGGGAAGTGAAGCGCTATATCGAGTTTTTCTAGCGGCAAGTTTCAGAGAGCAGCTGCAAGTTTCAAGCGGCAAGCTGCAAGAAGAAGCGGATTGCGGCGTGTTTGATTTCTCTGTCTACGCGGTTGGTTTTTAGCTTGCAGCTTGCAGCTAAAAGCTTGCCGCTCCCGAACAAGGTGAGGCGTATGTGCGGAATCGTTGGTTTGTATCTGAAAAACCCGGCGCTGGAGTCGCAACTCGGCAAGTTGTTCGAGCCGATGCTCGAAGCCATGACCGACCGCGGACCGGACAGTGCCGGGTTCGCCATTTATGGGGACGAAGTGGCGCAGGGCTGGGTCAAGCTGACCTTGCAGGCCACCACCGAACAGTATGATTTCACGGCGTTGATCGCGGCGCTGCAAGACAGGTTGAGCGCGCCGCTGGACTGGTTTCAGAACGCCAGCGCTGTGGTCTTGAAGATTCAGGCAGAAGAAGCCCCGGTGCGTGCCGCGCTGGCGGAGCTGGCACCGAGCTTGCGCATCATGAGTGCCGGGCAGAGCATCGAGATCCTCAAGGGCATGGGCCTGCCGCGGGAGATTTCCGAACGTTTCGGTCTGGCGTCCATGAAAGGCAGCCACATCATCGGCCACACGCGCATGGCCACCGAAAGCGCCGTGACCATGGAAGGCAGTCACCCGTTCTCCACGGGCTCCGACCTGTGCCTGGTGCACAACGGCTCACTGTCCAATCACTTTCGTCTGCGCCAGAACCTGCGCCGCGAGGGTATTCATTTCGAGACCGATAACGACACCGAAGTGGCGGCGGGGTATCTGGCCTGGCGTCTGCAACAGGGCGACAGCCTGAAACAGGCACTCGACAAGTCGCTCGAAGACCTCGATGGCTTCTTTACTTTCGCCATCGGCACACGCAATGGTTTTGCGGTGATTCGCGACCCGATCGCCTGCAAGCCGGCAATCCTTGCGGAAACCGATGACTACGTCGCCATGGCCTCGGAATACCAGGCGCTGTCCAGCCTGCCGGGGATTGAAAACGCCAGGGTCTGGGAACCGGTCCCGGCCACCATGTACATCTGGGAACGCGAGCCAGCCGAGGGAGCACGTCCATGAAAACCGTCGATCTTTCCAGCGCCACCGTGCGTGATCTCAACCAGGCCCTGCACGATCAGGTCAAGGAAGTACAGGACCGCGAATGGCTGGTCACGCATCCCGATGGCGCACACAACCTGGCGGTCGGCGTCAACGAAGCCATCTCCATCGATATTAAGGGCCACGCGGGTTACTACTGCGCGGGGATGAACCAGAAAGCGTCGATCACTGTGCACGGCAACGTCGGCGTCGGCTGCGCGGAAAACATGATGTCCGGCGCTGTGCGGGTCAAGGGCAGTGCCTCGCAGGCGGCCGGCGCAACGGCACATGGCGGCTTGCTGGTAATTGAAGGCGATGCCGGGGCGCGTTGCGGGATTTCCATGAAAGGCATCGACATCGTGGTCGGCGGCAGCATCGGCCACATGAGCTGCTTCATGGGCCAGGCCGGCCGGCTGGTGGTCTGCGGCGACGCCGGCGATGCGCTGGGCGACTCGCTGTATGAAACGCGGATCTACGTCAAAGGCAAGGTCGAGTCACTGGGCTCCGACTGCATCGCCAAGGAGATGCGTGAAGAGCATCTGCAGGAGTTGCAGGAGTTGCTCAATCGCGCGGGCTTCAACGAGAAGGCAGCGGATTTCAAACGCTACGGCTCGGCCCGTCAGCTGTACAACTTCAAAGTCGATAACGCCTCCGCGTACTGATCCAGGAGCATTACCATGAGCGACCCTATCAGCCACAAACCTGCTCCAGTCCTGCGCGAGTCGGCCACCTTCGATCGCCTGACCATTCAGGAAATCCAGCGTGCTGCGGAAACCGGCATCTACGACATTCGTGGTGGCGGCACCAAGCGCAAACTGCCGCACTTCGACGACCTGCTGTTGCTCGGCGCCAGTGTGTCGCGCTACCCGCTGGAAGGCTACCGCGAGAAGTGCGGCACTGACGTGGTGCTCGGCAATCGTTTTGCCAAAAAGCCGTTGTACCTGAAAATCCCCGTGACCATTGCAGGCATGAGCTTCGGCGCGTTGTCGGCCAACGCCAAGGAAGCACTGGGGCGCGGCGCGACCATCGCGGGGACCAGCACCACCACCGGCGACGGCGGCATGACCCCGGAAGAGCGTGGTCAGTCGCAGCATCTGGTC
Source organism: Pseudomonas sp. PvP028 (assembly GCF_017832255.1). Lineage (NCBI taxonomy): Bacteria > Pseudomonadati > Pseudomonadota > Gammaproteobacteria > Pseudomonadales > Pseudomonadaceae > Pseudomonas > Pseudomonas sp. PvP028. Next base: position 4,771,726 of record NZ_JAFIBL010000001.1, on the reverse strand, counting down.
TATCAGTACCTGCCATCGCGTTATGGCATGAACCCGGACGACCTGCGCAAGGCCGATGCCATCGAGATCGTGCTGGGGCAGGGCGCCAAACCGGGCGGCGGTGGCATGCTGCTGGGCATGAAAGTCACCGAGCGTGTGGCCGGCATGCGCACCTTGCCGGTCGGTGTCGATCAGCGCTCGGCCTGTCGTCACCCGGACTGGACCGGCCCGGACGATCTGGCGATCAAGATTGCCGAGATTCGCGAGATCACCGACTGGGAAAAGCCGATCTACGTGAAGATCGGTGCCAGCCGCCCCTACTACGACGTGAAACTGGCCGTAAAAGCGGGCGCCGACGTGATCGTCCTCGACGGCATGCAGGGCGGTACGGCGGCGACTCAGGAAGTGTTCATCGAACACGTCGGCATTCCGATTCTGCCTGCCATCCCGCAGGCCGTGCAGGCGCTGCAGGAAATGGGCATGCATCGCAAGGTGCAGTTGATCGTCTCTGGTGGCATCCGCAACGGCGCCGACGTGGCCAAGGCCATGGCGCTGGGTGCCGACGCAGTGGCGATTGGCACGGCGGCACTGATAGCACTGGGTGACAACCATCCGCGGCTCGACGAAGAACTGAAAAAGATCGGCTCGGCAGCGGGTTACTACGACGACTGGCAAAACGGCCGCGACCCGGCGGGCATCACCACCCAGGACCCGGAACTGTCCAAACGCCTCGACCCGGTCGAAGGCGGCCGGCGCCTAGCCAACTACCTGCGCGTACTCGTCCTCGAAGCCCAGACCATGGCCCGCGCATGCGGTAAATCACACCTGCACAACCTCGACCCGGAAGACCTGGTGGCACTGACCGTCGAATCAGCAGCCATGGCCCGCGTGCCCCTGGCCGGGACATCGTGGATTCCGGGTTCGGGTTCAGGGTCGGGTTACTGACGCCATAACGTGCTTTCGAAACGCGATGTACTGACTGACGCCATAACGGGCTTGTCGACCGCGATGGCACAGACGACGCAGAGTGCGACGTAAGTGACGGCTGAGTCCTGGCGCTGATCCGGGGGTAGCCTGGCAGGACGCCAGGCTAGCCGCACCGGACCATGGATGGCCCGTTGCGGCGACCCCCGGATAAGTGGCAGGGCGAAGGAACCCGACGAAGTCGGGCCGGAAACGGAGCTGCGGGCTTTGCCTACTTTGGCCCCATCAAAGTAGGTCGCCGAGGGGCGAAAAGGTGATCTGAGCCGGACCCTAACCTACCTGATATCACAGAACTACTGTGTGACGCAGAGCGTCACGAAAGGCATTACCACGCGTGGGAACGAGCGTCGCAATGTGATTTTTGATTCTGGCCGAAGGCCGTAGGAGCGAACTTGTTCGCGAAGAAGGCTTCTCAATCGACGTATTTTTGCCGATTACACTCGCGCTTTCGCGAACAAGTTCGCTCCTATGCCCTTCGGGCAGAAGCCTGGAAGCCTTTACTTGGAGCATCCAGGACTTGCGCATAACGATGAGTGCAGAGCGTGTGGAGGATCAATATTAATATTATGGTCTGGGCAGCATTTTCCTGGGCCTCTCAGGCAATCTCAACACTCAACGAAACACCGGCACCACATGCTTGATGAACAGCTCGAGCGACTTTTTCTTCTCGGCGTGGGGCAGGCTGTTGTCGCACCAGAAGCTGAACTCGTCGACACCCAACTCCTGATAATGACGAATACGCGGAATGATCTCCTCCGGCGTACCGATCATAGTGTTTTTGCGGATGTTCTCCAGCTCGAACTCCGGACGCTCCTTGAATTTCTCTTCCGGGCTAGGGGCCAGAAAACCATTGACCGGCGTCTGTTTATTGCCAAACCACGCGTCAAAGGTACGGTAGAACTTCGCGATGGCGGTGGCACCCACTTTCCAGCCTTCGGGATCATCTGCGGCATGCACATGCGTATGGCGCAGCACCATTAATTGCGGACGGGGCACGTCAGGGTTATTGGCCAGCGCGGCGTCGAACTTGTTCTTCAGGTCGACCACTTCTTCGTCACCCTTCATTAATGGGGTGACCATCACGTTACAGCCGTTCTGCACGGCGAAATTGTGCGAGTCGGGGTCGCGCGCAGCGATCCACATCGGCGGCGTGTTGATCGGCTTGGGCACAGAAGTCGAGGTCGGGAATTTCCAGATATCGCCATCGTGAGCGTAGTCACCCTGCCATAGCGCACGTACCACAGGGACCATTTCACGCAACGCCTTGCCGCCCTCGGAGGCTGGCATGCCACCGGCCATGCGGTCGAACTCCACCTGATAGGCACCGCGTGCCAAGCCGACTTCCATGCGCCCGTTGCTGATCACGTCCAGCAGCGCGCATTCACCCGCGACCCGCAATGGATGCCAGAACGGCGCAATGATGGTACCGGCGCCCAGATGAATACGTGTGGTCCTGGCCGCCAGATACGCCAGCAGCGGCATCGGGCTTGGCGAGATGGTGTATTCCATCGCGTGGTGTTCGCCTATCCAGACCGTGCTGAAACCACCTTGCTCGGCCATCAGCGTCAGCTCGGTCAGGTCCTCGAAAAGCTGGCGATGACTGACACTTTCATCCCAGCGTTCCATGTGCACGAACAACGAAAACTTCATGACACTTACCTCGCTTAAATCCTGGCGCCTGCACCGGCGTGATGAGTTATTGTTGTCTGATGGTATACCGTAATACTTTCGGTGCAAGTGTTTTTTGCGGCGCTGCTTTTCGCTGCAAAACGCAACAGCAGAAACGAAAAAAGCGCCTCAAAGGAGGCGCTTTCGGATGTTGCGGATTCAGCCGGGGCAGGCCCGATCAGCTCGGGATCAACTGCAGGCTTCGGATTCAATGTACTCAGCCGTGGAGTCGCGAATCACCGGACCCATGCCACTCACGGCCTTTGCCTGCTCCATGATTTCCAGTGTGGAACCGGTGCCGACCAGGTTCACCGTGTGGTTGGCGCAGTTATAGACCCGCTTGGAGTAGATCACCCCAAGCATCCCTTCACGCCGCGTGATCACGACCCGTTCCTGTGCGTTGCCGCTTTTCTCTACCAGTGCGTGCTGACCGGTTCGATCATGGGGGATGGATATGCTTTTGCCTTCAGCATGCGCCGACAGGGCAGGGATCATCAGGGCCAGAAAACAGGCATGCAATTTCATCGGTGCTCCTGCGGATGAATGCGGGTTCGTTGGATCCAAAATTTACTACTGCAACGCGATTCTGGATAGCCGGGAGAGCTGCCTCTCGTCGGCTTGTTTTCAACAAATCACATCCTGCGCCAGGCCAAATATCCCGTGGAACTGTTGCTCAGGCAACAGTCGTTCCACAGCCTGGTGTGGGGCGGACAGTTGACGCTGCACGCCAGCCGTTGCAACACCTTGATCTGCCTGTCTTTTATTGGATGGCATGGTTGCTGCTCTGTGGATGTGCAGGCCCTTGTGCTTAATGCGCTCGGGAAGCTTGCAGCAGAGGAGTACCGTATGAGCCAATCGTCCATAAAATTTGCGTACTGGGTGCCCAACGTCAGTGGTGGGCTGGTAGTCAGCAAGATCGAACAGCGCACCAGTTGGACCATCGACTACAACCGCAAACTGGCGCAGATCGCCGAGCAGTCCGGCTTCGACTATGCGCTGACGCAAATCCGCTTTACCGCCGGCTATGGTGCCGAATTCCAGCATGAATCCGTAGCTTTCAGCCACGCACTGTTGGCCGCGACCGAAAAGCTCAAGGTCATTGCCGCGATATTGCCCGGGCCATGGACTCCGTCGGTAGCCGCCAAACAACTGGCGACCATTGACCAGCTCACGGCCGGGCGCGTGGCAGTCAACATCGTCAGCGGCTGGTTCAAGGGCGAGTTTCAGGCCATCGGTGAGCCCTGGCTGGAGCATGACGAACGTTATCGGCGCTCCGAGGAGTTCATTCGCGCGCTCAAGGGGATCTGGACCACCGACAACTTCACCTTCAAGGGTGATTTCTATCGCTTCCACGATTACACCCTCAAACCCAAGCCGATCCAGCGTCCTCACCCGGAGATCTTTCAGGGCGGCAGCTCTCGGGCTGCACGTGATATGGCGGCGCGGGTGTCGGACTGGTATTTCACCAACGGCAATACTGTCGAAGGCATCAAGGCGCAGGTCGATGACATTCGAGCCAAGGCAGCCGCGAACGGGCATTCGGTGAAGATCGGCGTGAACGCGTTCATCATTGCCAGGGATACCGAAGAGGAGGCGCGTGCCGTGCTGGCCGAAATCGTCGACAAGGCTGACCCGGAAGCCGTCAACGCCTTTGGTGATGCCGCGAAACAGGCTGGCCAGTCGAGTCCGGAGGGCGAGGGCAACTGGGCCAAATCCACCTTTCAGGATCTGGTGCAGTACAACGACGGCTTCAAGACCAACCTGATCGGCACACCCCGGCAGATTGCCGAGCGCATCGTGGAGCTCAAGTCCGTTGGCGTAGACCTGGTCCTTTCGGCGTTCCTGCATTTCCAGGAAGAAGTCGCCTATTTCGGTCAGCACGTGTTGCCTCTGGTACGCGAGCTGGAAGCCGCCGCGCAACGCACGCCTGTCGCCGAGACGGCTTGACCTCAGGCCACTGTCGATAACCCGCCTTGCCCCTGTAAGCCAGTCGCATTTACAGCCCGTCATAAAATCAGGCGCCACTGTGATCCAGTGTGCGCCTGTGTCCGTATGTTCAACCCCGATCAACCCATATACAGTTGCACGTGGCATTATGATGCCACTCGCTGGCATGCTTTTATCGATGCCAGGCCTTCCAGGTATGGCCGAGCACTTGCCGACAATGGCATTTGATAGCGAAAGGATTGTCGATGGCCCCTGAGCAATCAGGTCCGGTTTTCAGAAAAACCAGATGCACTGGTTCTCACCTGTTGTGGAGGCAAGTTTTGAAACGCGACCTTCGGCTTGCGTCATGGCTGATCTTCGTAGTGTGCGCCTGCGTGGTGATGTTGATGGCCTGGCAAGCATGGACCGCACGCCGCAACACTCTGGAAAACATCCAGACCAGCACGATCAATCTGGCTGGAGCGCTGAGTACCTACACGGATGGCATTTTCAAGCAGAGCGAGCTGATGCTGATCGGCCTGACGGAGCGTGTCGAAAAGGACGGCGCCGGGCCTGAACAGATCGAGCGTCTGAGGTGGGTCATTGCGCGTGAAATGGGCGCGTTGCCGCAGATCGATACCGTGTCGCTGTACAACGCCGACGGGATTTGCATCTTCTCGAGCAATCCCAAAGTCATAGGCATCAACAGTGGGCAGCGCCAGTTCTTTCAGCACCACTTGCAGATGCCTGACAAAGCCCCTTACATCGGCCCGACGATTCGCAGCCGCGCCTCCGGCGAATGGGTCATATCGGTCAGCAGACGCATCAATAATCCCGATGCGAGTTTTGCCGGGCTGATGGTCGTGACCATCGGCGTCGATCATCTGTTGAAGTTCTATTCGGATATCAAGGTTGGCCGAACCGGCATCATCAGTCTGACGTCGACCACCGGACAGCTGCGGGTACGCTATCCCCATCTGGAGCAGGAAATCGGTCGCGACCTGTCATCGACGCCCATTTTTACGTCGAAACGCGGCCAAGTGTCCGGCACCGCTCAGTTCGTTTCCAGGATTGACGGTGTCCCGCGTTTTTATGCGTTCAAACGCAGTGATGTCTACCCGATCGTCACCGTGGTTGCGCTGGGTCAGAAAGAAGCCATGCTCGACTGGCTGGGCCAGACCAGGCAGTCCATTCTGGTCATGCTGGTGCTGCTCGGCCTGGTGATCGGACTCGGCGTTCGTCTGATCGGGCATATCCACAGCCGCATACGTGCAGAAGACCAGCTGCTCGATTCCCAGGCAGCCCTGATCCAGCTGAACCAGCACCTGGAGTTGATCGCCTCTGAAGACAAACTGACCGGGCTGGCCAATCGCAGACGTTTCGATCAGTTTCTGGAAGTCGAATTCAAACGCGCCAGACGCGAGCGCAGTCTGCTGTCGTTGATTCTGATCGATGCCGATCATTTCAAACGCTACAACGATCATTACGGTCATCTGGCCGGTGATGAATGCCTGATTGCGCTTGCTCGAGTGGTCGAGCAGTTCATTCGCCGTCCCAGTGACGTCGCCGCCCGCTATGGTGGTGAAGAGATCGCGGTGGTGTTGCCCGGTACTGATGAGTCGAATGCTCGCCAGGTGGCCGAGAAGATCCTTCAGGCAATCCGTGACGAGCAGATCGAACATCCTGCCAGCCCGTTTGGCATCGTGACGATCAGCCTGGGTGTCGCGACATTCGTCGGCACGGATCGTCAGCTCGATCAGCGAGGCCTGATCGAGCTTGCTGACCGCGCGTTGTATGCCGCCAAATCGCAGGGTCGCAACCGGGTGAATGTGGCGTCGGAAAACGCGACTGGCACATTGCCGGCCTGGACCCGCGTCAAGGCCTCGGCGGATGCGCGAGCCGACACGGAGCCAAGGTCGGGCCAGCGCGATTGATGCCCGTCGGCCGCCCCTTGGCTATCACTTCTCAGACAGTTGCTGATCGTCGGCAATCTGTTGCGCATGCGGTTTGCGGCGCAGCGCGGACAACACCCAGACGAAGAATATCGGCACCAGTACCACGCCCAGCAACGTTGCACTGAGCATGCCGCCGATAACACCTGTACCGATGGCGCGCTGGCTCGCAGCCCCCGCGCCGGTGGCGAGGGTCAGCGGCACCACGCCAAGGATGAAGGCCAGCGAGGTCATGACAATCGGCCGAAAGCGCAGCCGCGCAGCCTGAAGTGCCGCGTCGCGCAGTGAATGGCCCTGATCCCACAGCTCCTTGGCGAACTCGACGATGAGAATCGCGTTTTTCGCCGCCAGCCCGATGATGGTGATCAGGCCGACTTTGAAATACACATCGTTGGGCATGCCGACGGCCGTCACGGCTAGCACGGAACCCAACGCACCGACGGGTACGATCAGCATCACCACCAGCGGGATAGCCCAGCTCTCATAGAGCGCGACCAGCAGCAGGAACACCACCAGCAGCGCCAGGCCGAACAGTCCGACCGCCTGGCCGCTGGCGAGTCTTTCTTGATAGGAGAGGCCGGTCCATTCGTAACCGATGCCTTGCGGCAGCTCGGAAACGATCCGTTCGATTTCAGCCATGGCCTCGCCGGTACTGACCCCCGGCGCTGCGTCGCCGGAAATCCTGAACGCGGGGTAGCCATTGTAGCGTGCGATCTGCACCGGGCCTTGTTCCCAGTGTGTCGAAACGAAGGCACCCAACGGCACCAGCGTGCCGCTGCTGTTGGGCACGTAGAGTTTGAGCACGCTTTCCGGGGTCATTCGCGAACTCTGCTCGGCCTGCACGACCACGCGCTGTTGACGTCCGGCATTGGCGAAGTCACTGATCACCGAGGAACCGAAGGCGGTGGACAGGGCGTTGCTGATCGACTCGAAACTCACCCCAAGCGCACGGGCTTTTTCGCGGTCGATGTTCAGGCGCAATTGCGGCGCTTCGGCCAGGCCTTCCATCATCGCGTAGAGAATCTTCGGGTTGCCGTTGGCCTCGCCGAGCAGCTTGTCGCGTGCCGCCAGCAAGGCTTCACGGCCCAGGCCTGCGCGGTCCTGCAGACGCAGCGAGAAGCCGCCCGAGGTGCCCAGGCCGTCGATAGGCGGTGGCGTCACTGCCATCACCGTGCCGTCGCCGAGCCCGGCAAAATGCTGGTTGAACGCCGCTGCTTCTTCAGCCGCCGACTGGCCCTTGCCGCGCTCCGACCAGTCCTTCAGGGTCGGGAACGCAAGACCCGCGTTTTCACCCATGCCCGAGAAGCTGAACCCCAGCAGCATGGTCACCGCGCCAGTGGCTTCGCGGGACAGCATGTAGTTCTCAAGCAATTGCGCGGTGAGGTCGGTACGTGAACGGGTGGCACCGGGAGGCAGTTGCACGTCGATGATCAGATAGCCCTGGTCTTCCACGGGCACAAAGGACTCCGGCAGACGCAGGTAGAAAAAGCCCAGCAGACCGACGATACCCAGGTACAGCAGCATGTAGCGGCCGGCGCGCTTGATCATGCTGGAGCTGACGCGCTCGTAACGGTCGGTGAACATGCCGAACAGGCGATTGAAACCACCGAAGAACCCCCGCTTTTCATGGTGCCCGGCCGGGATCGGCTTGAGCAGCGTGGCACACAGCGCGGGGGTGAACGTCAGGGCCAGGAAACCCGAAAACAGAATCGACACGGCCAGCGACAGCGAGAACTGCTGGTAGATGACCCCGACCGAGCCGCCCATGAACGCCAGTGGCAGAAACACGGCGGCCAGGACCAGCGTGATGCCGAAAATCGCCCCGGAAACCTGCTGCATCGCCTTGACCGTGGCGGCGGCGGGAGAGAGGCCTTCTTCAGCCATGATCCGCTCGACGTTTTCCACCACCACAATGGCGTCGTCGACCAGAATACCAATGGCCAGCACCATGCCGAACATGGTCATCATGTTCACCGAGAAGCCCATCAGGTACATGATCGCCAGTGTCCCTGCCAGGCACACCGGGACCACGATGGTCGGGATCAGCGTGTAACGGATGTTCTGCAGAAACAGGAACATCACTAGAAACACCAGCACCATGGCTTCAACGAGGGTGTAGATCACCTTGTCGATCGCCACGTCAACGAAGCGCGAGGTGTCGTACGGTATCGAAAACCCGACGCCTTCCGGGAAGTTGACCGACAGCTCGGTGAGCCGCTGCTCGACGGCTCTGGCCGTCTGGATCGCGTTGGCACCCGGCGACAGCTGAACGGCACCGGCGACGGCCCGTTGCCCGTTCAGGCGTGATTCGAAGCTGTAATCCTGGCTGCCGACCGCCACCCGCGCCACATCGGACAGGTGCACCGCAGAGCCGTCCTCGTTGGCACGCAGAACGATGCGCCCGAACTCTTCCGGGTTGTCCAAAGTGCCCTTGACCGCCAGAGTGGCGGTCAACTCCTGCAATGACGAGCCCGGGCTGCTGCCGAAACTGCCTGCCGGAACCTGCACGTTCTGCGCCCGGATGGCGGCATTCACGTCGTCGATGGACAAGCCGAAACCCACCAGCTTCTGCGGATCGATCCATACCCGCATCGCGGCTTCGGCAGCGAAGAATTGCAGTCTGCCGACACCGTTCACCCGGCTTATTTCGTTATTGACGTTGCGTGCCGCGTAGTCGGCCAACGCGACGGTATCCTTGTTGGCCGCGCCGTCCTTGTAGTTCAGTGTGTAGATCAACAGAAAACCGGAGCTGGCCTGTTCGACCTGCAGGCCCTGGCTGAGGACCGTCTGCGGCAAGCGTGCTTCGGCTTTCTTGATACGGTTCTGTACCTCGACCTGAGCCAGGTCCGAGTTGGTGCCCGGCACGAACGTCACGTTGATTTCCGCGCTGCCGGTCGAGTTGCTGGTCGACTCGTAATACAGCATCCCCTTGGCACCGTTGAGCTCGTCCTCGATAACGCTGGTCACCGAATCGACCAGCACTTTCGCGGATGCGCCGGGGTAGGTTGCGGTGATGGTGATCTGCGGTGGCGCCACGTCCGGGTACTGCGCCACAGGCAAAGACGGCAGAGCCATCAACCCGGCGAGCAAGATGAACAGGGCGAGTACCCAGGCGAAGTTAGGGCGCTTGATAAAAAAGAGAGACATGGACAGTGATCCTCGGTCGCGCTGAAGGCGGCTTTATTGCGCCTTGGCCTGCGGCTGGGCGGAGGGCGATTTGCGGGCGACCTTGTCACCGGCGCTGAGCCCGGTCATGTTGCCGACAATGACCTGTTCGCCTGCCTTCAGGCCTTCAGTGATCTGCCAGCGCGAATCCTGCATCGCCCCGGTTTTTACCGGGCGCGCTTCAACCGTGCCGTCCTGGGCAATCACCAGCACGCGGGCTGCACCGTCACCGGAGCGCTGAACGGCGCGCTGCGGAACAAGAATGGCGTTGCTGTCAACGCGTTGCGGTGTGCGTACCCGCACGTACATGCCGGGCAGCAGCACGCCCTTGGGATTGGCAAAGCGCGCACGCAACGAAACCTGGCCGGTAGTCCGGTCTACTGCGACATCGGTAAACAGCAGGGTGCCAGTGCTCGTGTAATCGGTGCCGTCGACACTCAGTGACAACGCGTCTTCGCCGCCCTTTGGCAAGCGGCCTTCCTGTATCGCGGCGCGCATCTGCAAGGCGTCGGCGGCCGGCTGGGTAAAGTCGGCGTAGACCGGGTCGAGTTGTTGAATGGTTGCCAGCAGCGTGGTTTCGCCCTGACCGACCAGCGCGCCCTCGGTGACCATAGCGCGGCCAATGCGGCCTGAAATCGGCGCCTTGACGGTGGCATAGCTCAGGTTCAGCCTGGCTGTTTCAACATCGGCCTCGGCCGAACGCTTCGCTGCAACAGCGTTTTGCAGCGCGGAGCGGGCCGTGTCGAAGGTCTGGCGACTCACCGCTTCAATTTCCACCAGCGACTCATAGCGCTTGACCGTGGCCTGAGTCTCGAACAGCGTGGCCTGAGTCCGTGCCAGATCTCCCTGCGCCTTGGACAGCGCGGCCTTGAATGGCGCCGGATCGATCTGGAACAGCACTGCGCCGGCTTTCACGTCGGCGCCTTCCTCGAAGTTGCGGCTCAGCACGATACCGGCCACCCGGGCGCGAACCTGCGCCACACGCACCGGTTCGATACGGCCGGGCAATTCGTCAACGAGCGTGAACGATTCGGCGCTGACGATAATGGCTTCCACCTCTTTGGGCGCTTTCGATGCAGCGTGATCCTGCTGCTGTTTCTGCTCGCACCCGGCCAGACCCAACGCTGCCAGCAGGGCTACTGCAGACATGACACGCCAATCGCTGAAACTACTCATCATTCACCCGGCCGCAGCCATCAGATGCTAAAGCCGCGAATGATCCACTTTGAAAGGCGATGAGTCAATATTGACTCACATGAGGCTTTAGTGACTAATTGTGTATAGGCTTTGAGAACGCGGTAAGGTTTCTGCACAATGCGCCGCCCGCCACTTATACGAGTTGAAGACGTACCCAATGGAATTACCTGCTGACGACAAATTTCTGAAGGCTCTGGCCGTTGCGCTGGTCGACCATTCCAACGGTACGCTCAAGGATATTGCTCAGGCGGCTGGTGTCAGCAAGGCGACGCTCAACCGCTTCTGCGGTACTCGCGCCAATCTCGTGGAACTGCTGCTCAATCACGCCTCGGACCTGATGAACCAGATGGTTGCCGACGCGGATCTGCAGCATGCTCCGCCGCTGGAAGCACTTCAGCGGCTGGTCGACAACCACCTCATGCACCGCGAAATGCTGGTCTTTCTGGTATTTCAGTGGCGTCCGGATTCGCTCGACGAAAGCAGCGGGGGACGCCGCTGGTTGCCTTACTCTGACGCCCTGGATGCATTTTTCCTGCGCGGTCAGCGTGAAGGTCTGTTCCGGATCGACGTCGGTGCCGCCGTCCTTACCGAAATGTTCGCAGCGCTGCTCTCCGGGATGGTCGACGCCGAACGCCGCGGCCGTGTGGCACGCGTCGGCATGGGCGCATTGGTGACCCAGTTTTTCCTGCAGGGCGCGGCGGCACGATAAGCCAGCCTGTGCTGTTTTGTCGCATGACCTATTGCAGCCCATGAGCGCGACGTTTGCGCGTCTGCTCATGCCTTGATACAGGATTGGCGGTATTCCCCATGGTCCTTGAGTGGTAAATTCGCCGCCTTTGAATTTGTCTGAACCCACGCGCCTTATCCTCAGGGGACGCAAGACATGACGCAACATCTGACACGCCGCGAGGTGGTCGCAGGTCTCTCGTTGTTGAGCCTTGGTCTGCTGACCGGCTGCGGCAGCTCCAATGCGTTGCCGTTCAAGCACGGCAAGGACATGAGCAACGAGATTGTCGGCCGCAACTTCCGGCTCAAGGACTCGCAAGGCAACGTCAAGACGCTGTCGAGTTTTCGCGGCCTCATGCCGATGATCTTCTTCGGTTTCACCCAGTGCCCGGCCATCTGCCCCACCGCGCTGGCGCGAGCTGCACAGATCAGGAAGCTGATGGGCGAGGAGGGCAAGACGCTGCAGGTGGTGTTCATTACCCTGGACCCGGAGCGCGATACGCCCGAAGTGATCGACGCTTATGTGAAGGCCTTCGATCCGACCTTCGTTGCACTGTCCGGCACGCTTGAAGAAACGGCGGCAACGGCGAAGGAGTTCGGCGTATTCTTCGAGAAGGTTCCACTGGGTGACACCTACACGATATCGCACACCGCCACCAGTTACGTTTACGACACCCGCGGTGTATTACGCCTGGGGTTGTCGCACAGGCTGTCCGCCCAACAATGCACCGAAGATCTGCTCACTTTGATGGAAGTATGCTGATGACCGCTCTGATTCGTAACGTTGCAAAACCGCTGTTGCTGACCCTCTCGCTGTTGGGCCTGAGCGCTCAGGCCCTGGCCGAAACACACATCAATGACGCCTGGGTGCGTGCCACCGTGCCAGGCCAGTCCGCCACGGGTGCGTTCATGCGTATCACCGCGGACACGGACAGCAAGTTGGTCGACGTCGCTTCACCTGTTGCGAAAACCGTGCAGATCCATGAGATGAGCATGAAAGGCGATGTGATGAGCATGCAGCGCGTCAACTCGGTCGACCTGCCGGCTGGCAAACCGGTGATGCTCGATTCCGATGGCTACCACGTGATGTTCATGGGCCTGTCCGCCCAGGTCAAAGAGGGCGACCAGGTGCCTCTGACCCTGACCGTGGAAGACGCCAAGGGCGCGAAGCAAACGATCCAGGTCACCGCAGTCGCCAGATCACTGACCGGCAACGAGCACAGCAGCCACGGCGATCACAGCGGCCATTGAGGCTTGCAGCATCGGACGCTGGGCACTCATCGTTATAAACCGGTCTTGTGGGAGCGAGCTTGCTCGCGAAGAGGCCGGCACAGCCCCCCAGCAAACAGGGGCTCGATGCATCGGCAAGAGAGTGATCTACATGACGCCTATCGTTCCTCACGCTCCAGTGGAATGCCTTTCGTGACGCTCCGCGTCACAACTCTGTGCCTCACTGCACGTTCAAAAGCGAACGCGGAACGTCCGCCTCCTATATGCATTTAGGATCTAACCGACGAACCAAATATTCTTTTCAGGAACAAAGCTCTTTCGGCGATGATTGCCTCGCCACATCGGCCTAAGGAAGGTGACTGATACCAACAGAACCTGGATTTTTATCATGAAAATGCAGGAGTGTATCAATGGGCAATGTCCAGACCGCAGCCAGTGCACATGACGTGCCTTGGCGCCAGACGCCGAGTGGCGATCTGGTCGATCTGGGGCGTCCTTTCCGTGCGCCGCTGGCGTTATCGCGGTTGCAAAGCACCCCCAAGCCGATTCTCGGACGGCGCGAAGCCATTTTGCTCGGTGCGCTGGCGCTGGTGTTCCATGGCGCGATCATTTACTGGCTGAGCCAGAACCCGACGCCGGCGTTGCCGGTTGTGCCACCTGAAATCCCGCCGATGACCATCGAGTTTTCCCAGCCTGCGCCACCGGTTGTGGAAACACCGCCGCCACCGCCCGAGCCTGTCGTGCAACCGGTGGTCGAGCCGCCACCTCCTGTCGAGGACGAACTGGCCGTCAAACCGCCGCCGCCCAAACCGATTCCCAAGCCCAAGCCACAGCCGCCCAAACCGGTGGTCAAGCCGGTCGTGAAACCCGTGGCCAAACCGGCTGAGCAGCCACCCACACCCCCTGTACCGGCAGCTCCTGTCGCCGCGCCTGCGCCACCCGCTCCGCCGGCACCAAAGCCGGTGACCCCGGCCTCGGCCAGTGCGGGTTACTTGCGCAACCCGGCTCCGGAATATCCATCGCTGGCCATGCGTCGCGGCTGGGAAGGCACTGTGCTGTTGCGCGTGCATGTATTGGCCAGCGGCAAGCCCGGCGAGATTCAAATACAGAAGAGCAGTGGCCGCGAGCAGCTTGATGACGCCGCGCTTGCTGCGGTGAAACGCTGGAGTTTCGTTCCGGCCAAGCAGGGCGATGTAGCCCAGGATGGCTGGGTCAGCGTGCCCATTGATTTCAAGATCAACTGAGGCTTCAAGATCAAAACGTTTCACGATCAAACCCGGCTATTCGATTGACCTGGCGAGCTACCTGAACCAAAGGCGCATCGCGACACACTCCATGCCTTGTTCAGACTTTGTTCAGAGAGAGCTGCGCCATGAATCTACTTGCTTCGCCTTTTGAATCCATCGAACACGCGGTCATCTGGCTGCTGGTGCTTTTTTCCGTCGCGACCTGGGGCCTGGCCTTGCTCAAGGGCGTGCAGTTTTCGCGTCTGAAGTCTCAGGATCGCAAGTTCCACAAGCGGTTCTGGGCGGCATCGAGTCTGGATTCGGCCGCGCAACTGGCCCAGGAGCAACCGGGCGCTGCCGCTCGTGTCGCCCTGGCCGGTTACGCCGCCATTCAGGTGCCGGATGGCGCGCAGGCCAATGACCTCAGTCATTCCATCAACCATCAGGACCGCCTTGAGCGCGCACTGCGTCAGCAGATCGTTCGCGAGCGCCGCTCGCTGGAAACCGGTCTGGCCATCCTCGCCAGCATCGGCAGCACTTCGCCTTTCATCGGTCTGTTCGGTACGGTCTGGGGCATCATGTCGGCCCTCAAGGGCATCAGTGCGGCCGGTTCTGCGAGCCTGGAAACGGTGGCCGGGCCGATCGGCGCGGCGCTGGTGGCTACCGGTGTCGGTATTGCCGTCGCAGTGCCCGCAGTGCTGGTTTACAACTACTTCCTGCGACGCCTGAAACTGACCGCTGCCGATCTGGATGACTTTGCCCATGACTTCTATAGCCTTGCGCAGAAGAGCGCCTTCCGTGTGCTGCTGCATCCGGTATTGAAGTCCGGCACTGCGGGCGCCCACGCCGGGCAGAACGTGAAGGAGGCCTCCTGAGATGGCTTTTTCTACTCAAGATACCGATGAAGTGCTGAGCGAGATCAACGTCACGCCGCTGGTAGACGTAATGCTGGTGCTGCTGGTGGTGTTCATCGTTACCGCGCCGCTGTTGACCAACTCGATCCCGATCAACCTGCCCAAGACCGAATCGGTCGCGCCAGTGGAGCAGAAAGACCCATTGGTGGTGAGCATCGACGGGCAGGGCAAGCTGTTCATCAACAAGGACGAAATCCAGCCGGGCTTGCTGGAAAGCAGCCTGAAGGCGGCCAAGGACAAGACCCCTGACGTGCGCGTGCAATTGCAGGCGGACAATGGCGTCAACTACGGAGAAGTCGCGCGCGCAATGGCTTCCATCGAACGTGCCGGGATTACCAAATTGTCCGTGATCACTGCCAAGTAGCAGATTTATACCACCTACAGCTTCAACGGTTTTGGGCCGCATCCTCAGGCAGGTGCGGCCTTTTTTTGCCTGCATCGCAAGCATTTTTCAGTACGGACACAAATGCAGATGCTTGTTCGTTATTGGTATTTAAATATTTAAATCAATGTCATTAAGCTATATCGCATCGGGCTACCGGAACATCAATCAGACACCGTAATGATCGCCACCGTCCGCCGCACGGATCGCTCGTTGTAACCAGAACAAAGTTTCTGGATCAGGGATTTTCAAGGGGTAGTGGTATGGGGAATTTCAAACGCAGCGTATTGGCCACGGCGATTTTTTCAGCCAATTTGCTGAGCGTCGCGGGTATCAGTGCAAGCGCTTTTGCCGCCGAAGCGACAGATGAACAAGCTAATCAGGGTGCGTCCACTCTGGGTACAGTGATCGTGACCGGCACCCGTGCGCAGGAGCGTACCGCCAGCGCCTCGCTGTCGCCTGTCGATGTGATCTCCGGTGACAGCCTGCGCAGTTCCGGCTCCAGCGAGTTGGGCGCCGTGCTGGCTCGTCTGATTCCTTCGATCAATTTCCCTCGGCCGAGCCTGGTGGACGGTGCGGAGCTGACACGTCCGGCGCAACTGCGTGGCCTCTCGCCGGATCAGGTGCTGGTGCTGGTCAACGGCAAGCGCCGGCATACATCCGCCTTCGTCAATCTGGGCGGGGCGGTCGGACGTGGTTCGGCACCTGCCGACCTGAATGCCATTCCGCTGTCGGCCATCGACCATATCGAAGTCCTGCGCGACGGTGCGTCGGCACGTTATGGGTCCGATGCCATCGCCGGGGTGATCAACATTATTCTCAAGAGCGCCGACCATGGCGGGTCGATTTCCAGCCAGTACGGCCAATACAAGAAGGGCGACGGCATTCAGCGCCAAGTATCGGGCAATACCGGTTTTGCCCTGGGCGACAACGGCACGTTCAACCTGTCCGGTGAGGGTGCCAACAATGACTACACCAACCGAGCCGGTGACGACTTGCGAGCGTCCAGTGTCGGGTCCACCACTTACGGTCAGCAGGTGTTTCGCCAGGGCGAGCCACAGACGCACGAGGGCAAGCTGCAGTACAACGCCGAATACAGCTTCAGCGATGCGGCGGAGTTCTACAGCTTTGGGGGCTACAGCAAACGGCGTGGTGAAACCGCCGCTTTCTATCGGCCGAGCAATGCTTCGAATAACATTGCGGCGATTTATCCAAACGGCTATCTGCCACTGATCAACGGCACGCTCGAAGACACCTCGCTGGTCGCTGGCCTGCGCGGTGAACTGGCGTATGACTGGCACTACGACGTGTCCGCCAACTATGGCAAAAACTCTTATGAGCTGCGCACCAAAACCATTAACACCTCATTGGGGCTGAACACGCCGCGCTCGTTTTACAACGGCACGCTGACCAATGATCAGAGGCAACTGAGCCTCGACCTGTTCAGAGAATTCAATACAGCGTGGCTGCCTTATCCGGTATCGGTTGCGTTTGGCGCGGAGTACCTGCGGCAGGGCTATCAGATCGAGGCAGGGCAGCCAGAGTCGTATTTCCAGACCGGCAGTTCCGGGTTGGGCGGTTTCCGCGCGGCGGATGCAGGCAGTTACTCGCGACACAACTTCGCACAGTATCTGGACCTGGAAACCAATCTGACCGAGAAGCTCGGTGTGTCGGCTGCCGTCCGCCACGAGGACTACAGCGATTTCGGTTCCAATGTCAGCGGCTCGCTTTCGGCGCGCTACGATTTCACTCCGCAGTTGGCCTTGCGAGGCAGCGTATCGACAGGCTTCCGCGCGCCTTCACTGGCGCAGCAGAACTTTACTTTCACGTCGTCGCAGCTGATTGGCAACACCATCCAGGAAGCGGGCACGTTTCCGGCCGGCAGTAACGTTGCACAACTGTTGGGTGCCGAAGACCTCAAGCCGGAAAAGTCCCGCAACTACAGCCTGGGCCTGGTACTCCAGCCGCTGGACAGCCTGACCGTGACTGCCGACGTCTATCGCATCGACATTCAGGACCGTATCTCGCTGTCCTCCAATCTGGTGCTCAATAACACCGCCATCAATTACCTGCGCAGCAATGGCGTAGGCGATATCAACTACACCAGTGCCCGTTATTTCACCAACGCCACGGACACCAGCACCGATGGCGTCGATCTGGTCGCCAATTACCGCTACCAGTTCGACAACGGTGTGCGCTGGAACAGCACGGTGGGTTACAACTACAACCACACCAAAGTCACCGACGTGAAGGCCAACCCGGCGATTCTCGATCAGTTGGGAGTGAACCTGGTGCGGGTAGACCGCAGGGAGCGCATCGGTTTGCTGGGCGACACTACGCCTCAACACAAACTGACGCTGGGCAATGACCTGACGTTTGGCAATTGGGCGCTGCACTCCAACCTGGTCCGCTACGGCGAGTTCACCAGCTATCAGGCCGACAAGGTCAACGACCAGACCTTCAGCGCCGCCTGGCTGCTGGACCTGGCGGTCGACTACAAACTCAAGAGCTGGGTCTTCACCCTGGGCGGCGACAACGTCACCGACAAATACCCGGAAAAGCTCAACGACTTCTCCTCCAGCGGCGGCAACCTGGCCTACAGCACATTCTCGCCCTACGGGTACAGCGGCGCTTATTACTACGGCAAGGTGACGTATAACTGGTAGCGCGATTTGCCGCTGACTGTCGTTCCAATACGTTGCGTTTGCATAAAGCTCGTGACGCTGCAACACGACGCTATGCCTTGCTCCTGGGCACTGCACATAAACGAAAGCGCTTTTTTGGCGCAATGGCACTGACAACGCAAATTGCGACGTAAGTGACGGCTGAGTCCTGACGCTGATCCGGGGGTAACTCGGCAGGACGCCGAGTTAGCCGCACCGGGCCATGGAGGGCCCGTTGCGGCGACCCCCGGATCAGTGACAGCGCGAAGGAACCCGACGAAGTCGGGCCTGAGCCGGAGCCAGGGGCTTTGGTCACTTTGGCCCCATCAAAGTGACTCGCCGAGGGGCGAAAAGCTGACCTGAGCCGAACCCCAATCCACCTGACAAAGAAAAACCGCCGTGTTACGCAGAGCGTCGGCCGCTGTGAGGGGGAGAAATCTTGCAGTCTTCGGCATGCCATGTTCCGGTGGGGATTTAAAATTCTCTGGAGCACATCGATATATAAAAAGCTATTTAAATAGCCTTTAGAAATAATCATAGACCTTCGTGGACATGTGCAAAGGCGGTAGCAGGACTGACTTTAATATTCTCATTTTTTATAATTAGCTTAGAAGTAAATGTGATTTTTAATTGAATCCCCATGCGCCTAGTCTTGCTGATCAGTCAGAAGTCATCCAGGAGCAATACCATGAGCAACGTCAGCGCTTTGCCAGTCCAGTCAGGTACGACGCCGTCGGGTAGCGGCAGCGTGCGCGACAGAGTGTCGCCGGAAGAATGGGAAGTCCGGGTCAAGCTGGCGGCGGCCTATCGGCTGGCGGCGCTCAAGCGTTGGACCGATCATATCTATACGCATTTCTCGGCACGCGTGCCGGGCCCGGACGAGCACTTTCTGATCAACGCGTTCGGGCTGCTGTTCGATGAAATCACCGCATCCAACCTGGTCAAGGTCGATATTGACGGCACGATTGTCGATGACCCCACCGGGCTGGGTATCAACTACGCCGGTTACGTGATTCACAGTGCCATTCATGCTGCGCGCCACGACCTGCAGGCGGTGCTGCACACGCACACCCGTGACGGTATCGCCGTGTCGGCGCAGAAGGACGGCCTGCTGCCCATCTCCCAGCACTCGATTGCCTTCTCCGGCCGGGTTGCTTACCACGGCTATGAAGGCATTGCGCTGGACTTGAGTGAACGCGAACGGCTGGTCGCGGACCTGGGTGACAAGAGCGTGATGATCCTGCGCAACCACGGGTTGCTGACCGGCGGGGTGAGTGTCGAGCATGCGTTTCAGCAGCTTCATGCCCTTGAGTACGCCTGCAATATTCAGATTGCGGCACAGTCGGCGGGTAACGCCGAACTGGTGTTCCCACCGCGCGAGGTGATTGCCAAGGTGGAGCAGCAGGCAAAGGCCATCAAGGACGGCCATGCGCCGGGTGTCGCACGGCACTGGAATGCCCTGATTCGCGAGCTGGAGCGTAACGACACCGACTACAAGACGTGACCCTGCAACGCAGTGATGCGAGGCGCTTGAGGTTGGTGTAGTGTGCGCAGCCAAAACAAGGGGCGCACACATGCAAGACCTGCTGAACGAAATCCTCGATGAAGTAAGACCCTTGCTTGGTCAGGGCAAGGTGGCCGATTACATCCCGGCACTGGGCGAGGTCCGGCCAGATCAGCTGGGCATCGCGGTGTACGGCAACGATGGTCAGGTGTTCAGCGCCGGGGACGCCGAAACGGCGTTTTCGATACAGAGCATTTCCAAGGTGTTCAGCCTGGTGCAAGCCATCGGTCACTCGGGCGAGGAGATCTGGCAGCGTCTCGGACACGAGCCTTCTGGCCAGCCATTCAACTCGCTGGTGCAGCTGGAGTTCGAGCAGGGCAGGCCGCGCAATCCGTTCATCAATGCCGGTGCGCTGGTGATCTGCGACATCAACCAGGCGCGGTTCGCAGCACCGTCGCTGTCGATGCGCGACTTCGTTCGACGCCTGTGCGGTAATCGGGCGATCACTTCCGACTCCAAAGTCGCCGACTCCGAATACCAGCACCGTTCGCGCAATGCCGCGGCGGCCTATCTGATGAAATCCTTCGACAATTTTCACGGCGATGTGGAAGACGTGCTGCGCAGCTACTTCCATCATTGTGCGCTGAGCATGAATTGTATCGATCTGGCCAAAGCATTCGGTTTTCTGGCTCATCAGGGCTTTTGCGCTCACAGCGGCGAGCAGATCGTCACTGCGCGGCAGGCTACCCAGGTCAACTCGATCATGGCCACCAGCGGCCTGTACGACGAAGCCGGCAACTTCGCCTATCGCGTAGGCCTGCCGGGCAAGAGCGGGGTAGGCGGTGGTATCGTTGCGATCGTGCCCGAGCGTGCCTCAGTCTGTGTGTGGTCCCCGGAGTTGAACGCAGCGGGCAATTCCCTTGTCGGTATGGCTGCGCTGGAAAAACTCAGCGCGAGGGTCGACTGGTCGGTCTTTTGAGGTGAAAAGCCTTCTGAAGTGAACCGCGCGTCGAAGCGCGAACCAGACAGGAGTCATGGATTGAATAGAAGGCTATGCAAATCGCTCATGCTGAGCGTCGGGTTGCTGATATTGGCAGGCTGTGGCACGCAGCGGGTCCAGGAGCCCGAACTGACGCCTGAACAGGCGCGCGCGCAGATCATGCGCCTGATGCCGGCGACTGCTACGGATCGCCAGGGATGGGCCACGGATATTCACGCCGCGTTTGCCGCGCAGAAGATCCCGCTGACCACCGAAAACCTGTGTTCGGTGATGGCCGTTACCGAGCAGGAATCGACCTTTCAAGTCGATCCTGCAGTGCCGGACATGGGCCACATCGCCCGCGCAGAAATCAATCGCCGCGCTGCGCGACTGCACATTCCCAATGCGCTGATCGCCACCGCGTTACGTGTTCGCTCGCCGGACGGCAAGACTTACGGCAAACGCCTCGATTCTGCGCGCACCGAGAAAGACCTCAGCGCGATCTTTGATGACT
Organism: Pseudomonas sp. PvP028; assembly: GCF_017832255.1. Lineage (NCBI taxonomy): Bacteria > Pseudomonadati > Pseudomonadota > Gammaproteobacteria > Pseudomonadales > Pseudomonadaceae > Pseudomonas > Pseudomonas sp. PvP028. The sequence goes on along the minus strand of NZ_JAFIBL010000001.1, from coordinate 4,750,717 downwards.
TCATCGGCATGGTGCCGCTGGGTCAGGCGTTGTTCGGCAACTTCAACCCAGTCAAGACCGGCGGGCCGATGCAGGTCAGCATCGCCTTTGCCGAGAAACACGCCGAGGATTATCCCTACACGGTCGATGGTTCGATCCGCCGCGAAGTCTTCACCCGCCGTGGCGGCATGTACTTCGGTATCGCTCACCTGCTGGGCTACCCGGTCAACTACACCCAGTCGTTGTACCGCTTTGCCGACTTCAATGCCGGTTGGTACGCCAGTCGCAATGCCGCGTTCCAGAATGCTGTGAGTCGGGCGACCGGCATCGAGCTGGCGCTGGATGGCGACCTGATCCGCTTTGACTCTACCTCGCCGGGCTCCACCGAGCTGGCAGTACGCACGCTGGGCGATCGGCTGGGCATGAACAAGTCGCAGATATGGAGCCAGCTCAAGCAGGGCGACACGCTGGAATTCGAGGAGACCGATCTGTACAGCAAGGTCTTCGCCCTGGCGGACAGGGCGGCGGGCAAACCTTTGCCCAGGGCCATCCTGCCCGGCATTACCCTGAAAAGCCCGAAAATCACCCGTAACCTCACCACCGCCTGGTTTGCCGAGCGCGTCGACGACCGACGCGAACGCTGCGTGCAGCGTGCGCCCAAGTGAGGTTGAATCACCGTGACAGGAGTTTTACCGTCATCGCATCTCGCTCGCCTCCGAAAAACGTATCCAGCACCTTTTGAAACACGGGTCGCTCAGGTGCTGCGATGCTGAACAGGGTCATGCTCGAATGCAGTTTCATGTCATCCGGCGAACTGAAGATCTGTCGCGCCGAACGTTCTACCTGAGGCGCAATGATTGCGGCGCACTGTTCCAGACGCGGCCCCAGCACGGGGTGTTGCAGGTAAGCCCGAGCTTCATCGAGGTCGGTGATTGCGTAGTGTCGCGCCGTGTCGCTGCGCCCCAACCCCTGGATCTGCGGGAACACAAACCACATCCAGTGGGAGCGTTTCTGTCCGGCTCCAAGTTCCGTTAGCACCTGCTGGAACAGCGGTTGCTGGGCATCGACAAAGCGTTGCAGGTTGTAAGCATCTTTCATGATGAGTTTCCTGTTTTTCAACGAACCTGTGGTCGTATGATGGCCGCCCGACATGGGGGTTCGACCTGTCTGAAGAGTTTTTAAGCGTATGCCGGTTTTCAAGCGTTTCATTTCGTTCATGCACCAGGCCTTGCGCGCCATGCATCTGGTCTGGACCACCTCCCGAGCGCTGTCCATCGGGCTGATCGTCGCCACGCTGATCGCCGGCCTGCTGCCCGCGCTGGCCGCCTGGCTCGGCCAGCGCATCGTCGATGCGGTGGTCGCTGCCATGCAGTTGCACGCCAGTGCGGGCGAAGCACCGTTGTGGCCGGTGCTGCGCTATGTGTTGTTCGAAGCCGGTGTGCTGGCTCTGCTCGCGGCAGCACAGCGCGGGCTTTCCGTGCAGCAGGCGTTGCTGCGGGTGCTGCTGGGGCAGAAGGTCAATACCCTGATTCTGGAGAAGGCCCAGACCCTGTCGCTGTCGCAGTTCGAAGACTCCGAGTTTTACGACAAGCTTGTGCGCGTCCGGCGTGAAGCCTCGACACGGCCGCTGGCTCTGGTGACCAAATCGTTGGGGTTGCTGCAAAACCTCATTTCGCTGATCAGCTTTGCCGTATTGCTGGTGCATTTTTCGCCTTGGGCGTTGCTGATTCTGGTGCTCGGCGCGTTGCCGGTGTTTTTTGCCGAGGCGCATTTTTCCGGCGACGCGTTCCGCCTGTTTACCCGGCGCGCTCCGGAAACCCGTCGGCAGAATTACATCGAAACACTGCTCTCCCACGAGGGCTATATCAAGGAGGTCAAGCTGTTCGGCTTCGCGCCGCTGCTGCTCAAGCGCTACCGCGACACCTTCGAGCGTCTGTATGCCGAAGACCGGCGCCTGACGGTGCGCCGTGATGGCTGGGGCTTCCTGCTCGGTCTGCTGGGCACGGCTGCGTTTTACCTGGCCTACGCCTGGGTGGTGGTCGATGCGGTACACGGGCGGATCACCCTGGGGCAGATGACCATGTACCTGGTGCTGTTCAAACAGGGTCAGGCCGCGGTGAGCAGCAGTCTCAGCGCCATCAGTGGTTTGTACGAGGACGGGCTGTATCTGGCTGACCTGTATGTCTACCTCGGTCAGCCGGTTACGCCATCTGCTGGCAGCCTGACCGTGGGCGCGCAACCCGGTGATGGCATGCGCTTCGAGAACGTCAGTTTCACTTATCCGGGGACCAGCCGTCCGGCACTTGAAAATATCGATCTGCACCTGGCCCCGGGGCGCAGCGTGGCCCTGGTGGGCGAGAACGGGTCGGGAAAAACCACCCTGATCAAGCTGCTGACGCGCCTCTACCAACCCGATCAAGGCCGCATTCTGCTGGACGGCAGCGATCTGCAGGAGTGGGACGAAGATGCTTTGCGCTCGCGCATCGGCGTGATTTTTCAGGACTTCATTCGCTATCAGTTTCAGGTCGGCGAGAACCTTGGGGTCGGCGACACTCAGGCCTTCCATGATGAAGGCCGTTGGCGCGAAGCGGCGGCGCAGGGCATGGCCGCGCAGTTCATCGAACAGCTCGACAAAGGCTACGCCACACAACTGGGCCGCTGGTTTGCGGGAGGTCAGGAACTGTCCGGCGGGCAGTGGCAGAAAATCGCGTTGTCACGCGCTTACATGCGCCGCGACGCCGATATCCTGATTCTCGACGAGCCGACTGCCGCCCTGGATGCCGGGGCAGAAGCGGCGGTATTCGAACATTTTCGCGAGTACGCCAAAGGGCGCATGACGCTGCTCATATCGCATCGGTTTTCCAGCGTGCGCAACGCCGAACACATCGTGGTGCTGGAGCACGGGCGGGTGCTGGAACGCGGTGATCATGACAGCCTGATCGTCGCCGCAGGGCGCTACGCCGCGCTGTTCGATCTGCAGGCGCAGGGTTATCGCTAGGTAAAACCGTATAAAAAGTGTTGCAGTGAATGACCAGTCAGCGTTTTATGGGAGCCCTGTTTCAAGCTGTATCTTTTTGAATCAAACGGAGACATCGATGCAATTTCGTAAATTGGGCAAAACCGATCTGTCGGTCAGCGCGATCTGTCTGGGCACCATGACCTGGGGCGAGCAGAACACCCAGGATGAAGCATTCGAACAGATTCGTATGGCCAAGGATGCCAAGGTTAACTTCCTCGACACGGCAGAAATGTACCCGGTGCCGCCGCGTGGCGAGACCTACACCAAGACCGAAAGCATCATCGGCGAGTACTTCAAGAAGTACGGTGACCGCAACGACTGGGTGCTGGCCAGCAAGGTCGCCGGTCCAGGTCGCATGGATCACATCCGCGATGGCAATCCGCGCCTCGACCGCAAGAACATCACTGCGGCGCTGGAAGCCAGCCTCAAGCGTCTGAACACCGATTACCTGGACCTGTACCAGTTGCACTGGCCGGATCGCAAGACCAACTTCTTCGGCGTGCTCGGTTACACCCACGACCCGGATGATCAGGCCGTCGAAATCGAAGAAACCCTGTCGGTACTGGGCGATCTGGTCAAGGCAGGCAAGATTCGTCACTTCGGCCTGTCCAACGAAACGCCGTGGGGCACCCAGCGTTTTCTGCACCTGGCCGAAACCCTCGATCTGCCACGTGCCGTTTCCATCCAGAACCCCTACAACCTGCTTAACCGCACCTTTGAAGTCGGTCTGGCGGAAATCGCCATTCGCGAACAGATCGGCCTGCTGGCGTACTCGCCACTGGCGTTCGGTGTTCTGGCGGGCAAGTACCTGGACGGTGCACGTCCGGCCGATGGCCGTCTGACTCTGTTCGAGCGTTTCCAGCGCTACAACAACCCGCAGGCCGTCACCGCCACGGCCAAGTACGTCGCGCTTGCTCGCGAGCATGGTCTGGATCCTTCGCAGATGGCGCTGGCCTACGTGACCAGCCGTCCGTTCGTGACCAGCAACATCATTGGTGCCACGAAACTGGACCAACTGAAGATCAATCTGGAGAGCATCGACGTCACGCTGTCCGATGAAGTCATCGCCGGTATCGAAGCCATTCACACCTCGCAGCCCAACCCTGCGCCATAACCTGCACTGAACTTAATTTCAGCCTCGCCAGTCAGCACTAGTACGCTTACTCCGAGGCTGAAATTGATGCACATCTCACTCAAGCAACAAGTCGCAATCGTTACCGGCGCCAGTTCCGGTCTGGGCGCGGGTGCTGCACGCGCGCTGGCAGAGGCCGGTGCCGCCGTGGTGATCAACTACAACTCCAAACCTGAACCTGCCGAGAAGCTGGCCGAAGAGATTCGTGCGGCCGGGGGCAAGGCGCTGGCTGTGGGGGCCGACGTTTCGAAAGAAGAAGACGTCGAGCGGCTGTTTGCACAGACCATCGAACATTTCGGCGCGCTGGATATTCTGGTCGCCAATTCCGGCTTGCAAAAGGACGCGTCGATCGTCGACATGTCCCTCGAAGACTGGAATACCGTCATCAACGTCAACCTGACCGGGCAGTTTCTCTGCGCCCGCGCGGCATTGCGTCAGTTCATCAAGCAGGGCATGCGCCCTGAAGTGTCACGGGCCATGGGCAAGATCATTCACATGAGCTCGGTGCATCAGCTGATTCCATGGGCCGGGCACGTCAATTACGCAGCGTCCAAGGGCGGCGTCGACCTGTTGATGCGCAGCATCGCCCAGGAAGTCGGCGAGCTGAAGATTCGCGTCAACAGCGTTGCTCCCGGTGCCATCCGCACGCCGATCAATGCCGATGCACGCAAGGGCGACGCCGAGAAGGAAATGCTCAAACTGATCCCTTATGGTCGTATTGGCGAGCCGGAAGATGTTGCCAATGCGGTGCTCTGGCTGGCGTCCGATGCCTCGGATTATGTGCACGGCACCACCCTGTTCATCGATGGGGGCATGACCCTCTATCCGGAGTTCCGTGGCAATGGCTGACTTTCCCGCAGAGGCGCAAAACCGTATCGAGGATCACGGCATCATCGGCGACATGCGCAGTGCTGCGCTGATTGCTAGCACCGGCAGCATCGATTTCTGTTGCTGGCCGGACTTCGACAGCCCGTCGATTTTCACTGCGCTGCTCGACACCCCCGACGCCGGGATCTTTCAGCTGGCGCCCGATCTGCCTGACGCCAGGCGGCTGCAGATCTATCTGCCGGATACCAACGTCCTGCAAACCCGCTGGATTTCCGAGGACGCGGTGGTGGAAGTCACCGACCTGATGCCGATCGGCGAGGATCAGGACGATCTGCCGCGCATCGTGCGCCGCGTTCAGGTGCGTTTTGGCGAGGCCACGCTGCGCATGCGCTGCCGGGTGCGCATGGATTACAGCCGTGCCGACACCAGCGCGCGAGTCGATGGTCAGGACATCTGCTTCGAAGCCGCCGGGCAACCGGGCATGCGTTTGTCGGCGACGACACCGTTGCGTCTCGAGCAGCACGACGCCGTGGCCGAATTTCATATGCACAAGGGCCAGACCATCGAGTTCATCCTCGGCGGAATCGATGATTCGAATGTCGCTGCTGGCCGGTGCTCGCGCTATTTCGATGACACCTTGAAGTTCTGGCGGCGCTGGTCCGGGCAGTCGCACTACACCGGGCGCTGGCGTGAAATGGTCACTCGCTCGGCGCTGGCCCTCAAGCTGCTGACCTCGCGCAAGCACGGCGGCATCGTTGCCGCCGCGACGTTCGGTCTGCCGGAAACCGAGGGCGGTGAGCGCAACTGGGATTACCGCTACACCTGGATACGTGACGCGTCGTTCACCGTGTATGCGTTCATGCGTCTGGGGTACACCGATGAAGCCAATGCCTTCATGAGCTGGGTGCGCGGGCGACTGGATGACTGCTGCGAACAGACTGAGAAGCTCGGCATTCTCTATGCGCTGGATGGCCACGCTGAGCTGCCGGAAGAGCATCTCGATCACTTGTCCGGCTACGGCGGTGCGCAGCCGGTACGCATTGGCAACGAAGCGTACAAGCAGGTTCAGCTGGACATCTACGGCGAGCTGATGGACGCCGTGTACCTGGCCAACAAATACGGTGATGCCATCTCCCATGACGGCTGGCAGCATGTGGTGCGCCAGGTCGACTATGTGTGCGAGCACTGGAACGACCGGGACGTGGGCATCTGGGAAATGCGCGGCGGCGACCAGCACTTCCTGCACTCGCGGCTGATGTGCTGGGTGGCCCTGGACCGGGCTCTGCGCCTGGCCTTCAAGCGTTCACTGTCGGGGCCGTTCGAGCGTTGGACCAAGGTGCGCGAAGAGATCCACGACGATATCTGGAAGAACTTCTGGAACGACGATCTGGGGCATTTCGTGCAGCACAAGGGCAGCTGCAATCTGGATGCCTCGATGTTGCTGATGCCACTGGTGCGCTTCGTCGGCGCCAACGATCCCAAGTGGCTGGCGACGCTGGATGCCATCGAGGGCGCGTTGGTGCGTGACGGGATGGTGTTCCGTTACCGCAACGACGACGATCATGATGACGGTCTGGCAGGTGAAGAGGGCGCCTTCGTGGCCTGCTCGTTCTGGTACGTCGAATGTCTGGCCCGCGCCGGCCGGGTCGAACAGGCGCACCTGGAGTTCGAGCAACTGCTGCGTTACGCCAATCCGCTGGGCTTGTACGCCGAAGAGTTCGACGCGCATGCTCATCACCTCGGCAATACACCGCAGGCCCTGAGCCATCTGGCGCTGATCAGTGCGGCCAGTTTTCTGGACCGCAAACTGGGCGGCGGGCAGGCGCTCTGGCAGCCTTGACACGGTGAACAAACGGATCATGAATGGACGTTCAACGCTTCAGCCATGATTCGTTTCACTCGGCGTGCAATGAATACCCCACTGGCTGTTCTTCAAGTCGGTGGTCTTGCGCCACAGTCGCGCAATAACTCAACCGCGGCAGATAAACGCCGTTGCTGCGCATGGCTGCCCGAATCGCCACGTCGTCATCACAGGTCGCCAGCGTGCGTCCGGCAAGCAGCCCGATCGCTTGCGCCGAACGCATCGCGCCCATCGGTGTCCAGTCGGCAATGATCAACGCACCTCTGGGCACTACCGGCTCGTAGGCGCGCACGAAATGCTCAGCAGACCGGTCGCGCAGGTAAGGCACCATGAAGTAGCGAATATCGTCACGATAGGGCAACTGCTCCTTGTGCGCCGGAAGGGTGATGACCCCGTTGGCGTAGAGTGAATACGTCAGCAGGATGACTGCCGGTGCCGACAATGCCGAGAGATTGAGCAATGTGCCGCGTGCCGCTGTGCGGGGCAGGATACGCCGCAACTGAATCATGCCGAGGATCGTCAGTATCGCTGCACCGGGCAGAAAAAAGGTAAAGCGGTCGGTCACATTGTAGGAAATGGCGAACACCAGATTCAGCAGCGCGGCGCTCCATAACAGCCGCAGCCGGCTTCCCTTGGGAAACAGCAGCAGCCCCGCCAGTTGCGGCCCGATCAGCGACACCAGCAACAGCGCTACCGCGCTCTTTTCCTCGAGGAGTTTGTCGAAACGCAACAGACTGCCTTCCCACTCCGGCCCTGCAACGGTCGCGCTGGCCCCGGTCATGTAACGATGCGCAATATCCAGCAGGCCCATCCCGGCGTTCAGGTCATTGATTACCGCAACAGCGGCCGCCGCGAAACCAAGCATGAAGCCGGGCAGGGTGATCAATACTCGCGCCTTGTGCTGAAACAGCAGGTGCAGGTAAAGCGGCAGCAGAACCACGAACGTCAGTTGATGAACCGAGGCCGCCAGCCCGGTGAGGACGCCAATCGCGAAGAGTTTTTTCAGCGGCGTCAGAAGGGCACTGTCATTGAAAGACAGCGCATAGGCCAGTAGCACGATCAGCGTGTGCAACAGGTAGACCTCAGCCTTGGTCGACACCCAGAACACGCCATGGGCCAGTGTTGTCGCCGCGGCAGCGAGCAGCGCCTGGCGTGCACCCGCGCCAACGCTCTGCGCCAATCGGTAGACGACCCAAGCCAGCGGCAGAAGAAGCACCGAATTCAGCAGGCTGAGCGAGCGTGCACCGAACAGGTTGAAAAAAACCGTATTGAACAGCTGATAAAACGGATGCTCAAGTGGCCCGAGCGACTGGCTGAAATACTGACCCTCATGGGCGTTGGCCAGGAACATGCCATTGTCCATCCATTGCACCGGACCACTGGAGGCCAGAAAGCTCGCCGTGATGGCGGCACCTAGCAAAAACAGGGGGATACACATCGATGTGCGCGAATCGAGTGGCATTGAACCGCTCCTCCGTGAGATGACCAAAAATGTCGAGCGTTTGTGTTACGGCCTCAAGGCTGAGGATTCGGTACGGGTGTCGAGCCGGTAAAGCGCGAGAGCATCACGGCGCCGATGGCCACCGCAAACCACAGGGTCGCCAGACGTATCAGCAATGTCGCAGCAATCGCATCGGCCCCCGGCATGCCCTTGAACATCAGCAGTCCGATCATCACCGCTTCGGCGCTGCCCAGGCCGCCCGGCATGAAGCTCAAGGCCCCCGCGAGCATCGCCAGTGCATAGGTAAATACGGCAAAGGTCAGCGGGATCTGCGCGCCCATCCAGCCAAGCATCCAGTAAAACGCCAGTGCCTCGGCGCTCCAGGCCAGCAGACTGAGCAGGCTGGCGGTCAGCAGCACGTTGCCATGCAGGCACTGGCGAGCGGCAAGCAGCACGTTGAACAACTGCTGCCACAGGCTGCTGGCTCGCGTGTTTTTTGTGGGCAGTGAAACCTGTAAACGCTCCAGCAAGTGACGGCGAGACAGCACTAGCGAACCCGTCAGAACCAGTGCCAGACCGAGCAGGATCATCGGCTGCGCCTGCGGATACCACGACAGTCCGAACAGCGTGAGCAGTACGATGGCCAGCAGATCGGAAAGACGCTCGCTGACAAACGCGGCAAAGCTTTGCGAGTAAGGCACGCCCAGCGGCCTGAGCAATACGCCACGCAGCGCTTCACCGGCCTTGCCGGGAGTCGTGGTCAGGGCGAAGCCAGCCAGATAGATCCGCAGGCTTTTTCGCCAGGCCAACGGATGCCCCAACACTGAAAGGTAGAGTTGCCAGCGGACGAAGCGCAGCGCGTAGTTGATTGCAGACATCAACAACGCCACGCCGATGCCGAGCAGCCCGACCTTGCCCGTCGCTGCGCTGAACGCCTGCCAGCCGCCCCACAGTGAGAAACCCAGATACCCTATGGCCGAGAAGACGATCGACAGAAGCACTGCCCGATAGCGCCATCCGGACAGCAACAGCGAGCCGGTCACAGGTTGAGCCTTTTGAACAATGGCTGCGGGATCGAGCGAATCACCCACATGATCCATGCCCAGAAGCCGGGCGCGTAAAGGCTTGTTGACTGGCGCGCGATGCCGTTGACGATGCGTTCGGCAACGTCTGCCGGTTGCGCCACCAGCCAGGCCGGCAGTGGCAGACCCCGGGTCATGGGCGTGTCGACAAAGCCTGGCTTTATGGTCACTACGTGTACGCCCAGCTTGAACATCCGCGCCTGTAACCCGTCGCAGAACGTCGAGACGGCAGCTTTGGCCGAGCCGTACAGATAATTGGAAGGGCGTCCGCGATCCCCCGCGACCGAGGAAATCACCGCCAGTGTGCCGCAACGCTGAACCTCGAACTGCCTGCCCAACACGGTCAGCAAGGCAATCACCGATGCACCATTGGTGATGAATTCCTGCACAGCCAGCCCTGCGTTTTGCTCGCAGGCCTTCTGATCGGGCAAGGTGCCGTGAGCCAGAAGCACGATATCTATCTGCCCAAGTGCAGCCAGGCAATCGGCCAGCATCGCCGGGTGCGCCGAGAAGTGCGTGACGTCCATTTGATAGGTGTCTACGTGTCCGGCACCGCGGGCCCTGAGGTCGGCGGCATTACCCGCGAGCTTGTCCGTATTGCGCGCGACCAGGAAAAAATCGCAGCCTTGCGCAGCCCAGCGCCGGGCGCAGGCATGGGCAATGGTTGATGTAGCGCCAATGATCAGAATCTTTTTCATGACATCACTCGTTTCCAGAAGCGGGACATCAAAGAGGGGTCGCGCAGGGCTTCCAGGCGTTCCCACGCCGGATAGGCCTGACGGAAGTCGCTGCCGCTCATGTGTGCATCCTTGGCCGGGTACAGTCGTCCACCCGCGTCACGGACAATGGCGTCCAGACGCGGGAACAGTGAGCCGGCCAGATCGCGCGTCTGCGCAAAGTCCAGTGCCAGCGAGGTGCCCTGCATCGGAAAAGACAGCAGCCCCGGCGAGACGATGTCACCGCAGCGCTTGAGCACTGCGAGGAATGATCCCTGTCCCGAGGCTGCGATGGCATCGAGCAGCAGCTGCATGGCCTGGGGTGCGCAGTGCTCGGGAATCACGCACTGGTATTGCTGAAACCCCTTGCGACCATAAAGACGATTCCAGTGCAGCATTCGATCCAGCGGGTAGAAGAACGCCTCGCAGGTGGTGCGGCGGGGCGTTGGCAGGTCTGAGTGCGCGTGCCAGTACAGAGAATTGAACGCACGCAAGGACAGACTGTTGACCAGCGACACCGGAGGCGTGAACGGCACGCTCAGGCGATTGCGCGCCTCAACCGACAGTGACCCATAACGGGCGTGGTTGCCGACGATGTAGACCCCGCGGCCGCTATGCGCACCACGGGCCAGGCAGTCGATCCAGGCGACGCTGTATTCATGCTGCGCATCCAGCTCTTGCGACAGCGTAAAGAACTCCGCCAGATTGGCGAAGCGCACTGCCGTACTGTCGATCTGCGCGCTGCGGATCGGCATCAGCTGCAGCTCGACCCAGCTGATAACGCCAGTAAGACCGAGGCCGCCGATGCTGGCGGCGAAAAAATGGGGATTGTCCACGGCTGAGCAGACCATGGGCGGCTGGTCATGACGGATCAGCTCGAAGCGCCTGACATGACAGCCAAAGGTGCCGCGCCGATGATGGTTCTTGCCGTGTACATCATTGGCCAGCGCGCCGCCTATCGTCACGTACTGTGTGCCAGGCGTGACCGGTAGAAACCAGCCGTGCGGGATCGCTGCCGCGAGCAGTTGCGACAGTGTCATGCCCGCTTCCAGTTGCACCACACCGCGCTGCCAGTCCGCAGCAATGAAGCGATCCAGTCCGCGCATGTCCAGTACGTGATCGCTGCTGGCCAGACAGCTGTCGCCGTAGCTGCGGCCGTTGCCGAAGGGCAGGCTGGTGTGATGGCGTGCAACGGTTTGCGAGATGTGCGCGGGCAATCGTTTTATCGAATCACATTCGTGACCCTGCTGGGCAACCTGCGGGTAGCGGCCCCAGGAGTAAAGAGGCCCGCTCATGCCGCGACCCAGAACACCAGCAGGAACAGCAAGCCGATCCCCTGGCTGATCCGGTCGCGAATCGCGAAAACCACCGGATCCTCGTTCATTTCACCGCGATGGGTGAGCATCCAGATCCGGGTGATCCAGAACAACAGCAATGGGCAGGCCAGCCAGATAACGTGCGGGTGCTGATACAAAGCCACCGTCGCACCTTCATGGATGTAAAGCGCCAGCACCATCACTGCCAGATTGCCTGACGAGGCCCCCAATGAAGCGATCATGTCCAGATCGCCCGGGTAGTAACCACGGCCAGCCGTCTTGCCTGTTACAGCGCGCAGTCGTGCTTCGCGCAGTTCGGCATAGCGCTTGACCAGCGCCAGGCTGAGAAACAGAAACATCGAAAACGCCAGAATCCAGAACGTCAGTGGCAATTGAAACGCGGCAGCACCGGCCAGAATACGCGTGGTATAGAGCATCGCCAGAACGATGACGTCGACGGCCATGTGGCGCTTGAGGTAAAGCGAATAAACCAGCGTCAGCAGGTAATAGGCTGCCAGCACCGCCGAAAATTGCCACGGCAATCCTGTTGCCGCAGCGGAGAAGGCTGCGGCGAGCAACAGCGGTATGACCAGCAGGCCGGATTTTATCGACAGCGCACCACTGGCGAACGGGCGCTCGCGCTTGCTTCTGTGGTGGCGGTCGTCTGCCAGGTCAAGGAGGTCGTTGAGCAGGTATACGCTGGATGCGCACAGCCCGAAACACAGAAAGGCCAGCAAACCGTCGAGCAGCAATTGCGTGCTCTGGACCTGATGGGCAGCCAGCAGGGGCACAAAAATCAGCGCGTTCTTCAGCCATTGGTGCAGGCGCAGCGCTTTGCGCCAGGCGCTGGTCCCGGACGCCGCCGATTGGATAACCTGCTCGACATTACCTTGTGCCCGCGCCTTGCGCTCCACACCGGCAAGCGGGCTGGCGACGATGGCCTTGCGTGAGACACCCCAGATGCACAGATCGTCCTGGGAGTTGCCGATGTAATCAAAGCCCCGCTCACCATAATGGCTAACCAGCAAGTCGCGTTTGCGATGCGCGGAAAGGTTGGTTATACCGTCCGAGGCCCACACCTGATCGAACAGTTGCAGGTGTGCCGCGATCCGGTTGGCGAGGGATTCGTGGGAGGCCGTTGCCAGAATCACGCTTCGACCGGTCTGTCGTTCGGTCTGAATGTAATCAATGACGTCAGCGTTGAACGGCAGTAACGCCACGTCAATCTCGGTACCCAAGGCCAGGCCCTGCTTGAGAGACGCCTTACCCTGCAGCAGCCAGACGAAAAGACTGAACAGCTTTAACGGATGACCACGGATAAACGCCACGGCGGTTTCAAACAGCATGTCAGATCGCAGCAATGTTCCGTCGAGGTCGACAACCAGCGGTGTATGAACCTCAAGAATTCTTCCTTGAATACCGGGCATGAATAGTTGCTCCTGTGAACGTGAGCGCACTATGGAACGAAAACGGACATTCGCCACTTCAATAAAGTTAAACGCTGTTCGTAATTGAGCCGTGCCGATGGCGTCAGAAAAATCAGCTGTTTGACACTATTCGCCACACAACGGCTATTGATCCGTTATTCGATCAAAGACCGGAATCTGGCGGTGGCAACGGTGATGGCTGGCGAGTGCCGCGCGACCCATCGCGATCTGGCCGAGGCAGTGCGCTTCCGGCAATTCTTTGCCGATCGGTATCAGCGACTCCGCTTGACCCGTTGCAGATCCCGGCCCCACGCGGACTGCGCTTGAGGTGTTCATTGGTCGCAGACATCAAAAAAATAATGAATTTCTTCGCCATGAGTAGAGTCACCTATACTTCAAGTCACTGCTGAAAAAAGGATCAGGCTTTCAATGGCACTTCCAAAGCATTACCGCATTGATTATCTGCTAAATGGTTCGTTCAAGAGTTTTTATATACGAACCGAGAATATGGACAACGCTCAAGCATGGCACTGTGCAAGTGTCGATGCAGGCCTCGCACGCATACCTAAATATAGATTGGAGAAGGTTGCTCGCGTATCCAAACCTTACGCCGAGCACTTTGGTGTCACCAACGTTGAGTGGGCTCAGGCCTGAGCCCACTCAACCCTGCACTCGTCAGCGGTGAGCGATCTGCTCCAGCGCAAGATTGCGTGTGCGTGGCCCGAACCGGCCGATGGTGACGATCACGATCAACATGCTGCCGACAATGAAGGCCAGTACGCCCGGCGTGCCGAAGTGGTCGAGAAATATCCCGATCAGCAGGCTGCTGAACACCGTCGACAGTCGGCTGAACGAGTAGCAGAAGCCTACCGCGCGAGCGCGGATATTGGTCGGGAACAGCTCGCCTTGGTACGAGTGATAGCTGAAGCTCAGCCATGCGTTGCAGAACGTGATCATGATCCCGCAGAAAATCAGTCCTGCCGCGCTGGTCTGGAACGCGAACAGGCTGCCGAAGATCATGGCCCCTAATGCGGAACCGACGATTTGCCACTTGTTCTCGAAGCGGTTGGCGAACTTCACGAACAGCAACGGCCCCAGCGGATAAGCCAGGGTAATCACGAACGCATACGCCAGGCTGTGGGTGACGCTCAGGCCCTGACCAGAGAGCAGGGCGGGCAACCAGTTGCCGAAGCCAAAGAAACCGATGGCCTGAAAAACGTGAAAGACGATCAGCATCAAGGCGCGACGACGATAGGGCGGTTGCCACATGTCGGCAAATCGGCCTTTGCCTGACACGGCCACGTTGTCCGGTTCAGGCTCATCCAGTGGTTTGCCGTGGTCCTTGATGCAGCGCGCCTCGATTCCGTCCAGGACTCGCTCGGCTTCATCGAAGCGTCCCTGCTGCGCCAGCCAGCGCGGCGATTCCGGCAGCGCCGAGCGCAACCACCAGACGAACAAGGCAAAGACTGCACTGCTGATCACTACCCAGCGCCAGCCGGAAAAACCGAAAGGGTCCTGGGGCACCAGCCACCATGACATCAGCGCGACGCTGGGGACTGACAAAAACTGAATGAAGAAAGCGAAGGCGAACGCCGAACTGCGTATGCGCTTAGGTACCAGCTCTGACAGGTAGGTGTCGATGGTGACCAATTCGACGCCCAGGCCAATACCCACGACGAAGCGCATGCCAATCACGCCCAGTGCAGAGGTCTGCAGGCCCATGATCACGGTGGCAACGGTGTACCAGATCAGCGCGAAGGTGAAGATCGCGCGGCGTCCGTAGCGATCAGCAATCGGGCTGACGAGGCTGGCACCGAAGAACAGGCCCAGAAAAGTCGCCGAGGCAAAGGCCGCCTGATCGGAGAAGCCGAACAGGCCCTGACTGCCCGTGGCGAAGATTCCCTCACGGATCAGGCCGGGGCTGATGTAGGCGGTCTGGAACAGGTCGTAAAGCTCGAAAAAACCGGCGATGGACAGCAGCGCGACCAGTCGCCAGATGGTCGCGACAGCAGGCAGTCTGTCAATGCGCGCCGAGATATACGCTGCCCGCAACGGCTCGTTCGCGGCTGCCTCGGTATGAGGTAATGAGTTCATGGATGGCCATCCTGAGTTCTTGTTGAGGCCTGGATACTACTCCTTGCAAGTTGTAATCAATGGTCTTTTAATGCGGTTATTGAGGTTTAAAGGATGAAAAATTGTTCATAGGATTAGTTTTTCGATTTTTTATATCGGATCCATTAGAGCGCTAGTGTCACTTGGTCATGAGGTAAATGCATTGATGGCTTGGCAAGGAATGGCGGTGCAAAAAAACCGCAGGCATGAAGCCATCAACGATGTATCAACATGTGTCGCAAAACCTTAGGATTAGACCTTCACTTTCTGCATGCCGGGTTCCCGTGACGTACAAACTGCCCACCACAGCCACTGCTCCTTTTTGCCCCTCGGCGACCACTGACAGTGTGGCCATTCCGCCGAACGCGTCCTTGATGCGCAAGATGATGCTGTTCGTCGGGCCGGGCCTGCTGGTTTCCATCGGCTACATGGATCCTGGTAACTGGGCGACAGCCATCGAGGCCGGGTCGCGCTTCGGCTATTCACTGCTGTTCGTGGTGGTGCTGGCCAGCCTCTCGGGAATGGTCTTGCAGAACCTTTGCTCGCGTCTGGGCATCGCGACCGGCCGTGACCTTGCGCAGTTGTCCGCCGCCCGCTACAGCCGCAAGGTCGCCAAGGGCCAGTGGCTGCTGGCAGAGCTGTCGATCATTGCCACCGATCTGGCGGAAGTGCTGGGGGCTGCGCTGGCGTTTCATCTGTTGCTCGGCGTTTCCATCACCACCGGTGTGGCGCTGACCGCTTTCGATACGCTGATTGTGCTGGCCTTGCAGGGCGCCAATTTTCGTCGTCTGGAAGCCATCGTGCTGGGGCTGATTGCAACCATCGCCAGTTGCTTCGCCGTCGAGTTGTTTCTGATCAAGCCGTTCTGGCCCGACGTCGTCGCGGGTCTCAAGCCGAGTTGGGATGTGTTGAGCAGCCAGGAGCCGCTGTATATCGCCATCGGCATTCTGGGCGCCACCGTCATGCCGCATAACCTTTATCTGCACTCATCGGTGGTGCAGACGCGGGTCAACGGTTCCGACCAGGCCAGCAAGGCCAGCGCCATTCGCTATGCACGGCTCGATACCATCGGTTCGTTAAGCCTGGCGCTGCTGATCAATGCGGCGATTCTGATCCTTGCTGCTGCCGCTTTTCACAAGACCGGGCATACCGAGGTGGTCGAGATTCAGGACGCCTACCACCTGCTTGATCCGCTGGTGGGTGGTGCGATCGCCAGCGTGCTGTTCGGTATTGCCTTGCTGGCGGCGGGGCAAAGCTCGACCTTCACCGGCACCATCGCCGGCCAAGTGGTGCTCGAAGGTTTTCTGCAGGCGAAGATTCCGTGTTGGCAGCGGCGTTTGATCACTCGGGCGCTGGCACTGATTCCGGCGCTGATCGGCGTGGTCTGGCTGGGTGACAGCTCGGTGGGGCAGATGCTGGTGCTCAGTCAGGTCGTGCTGAGCCTGCAACTGCCTTTCGCGCTCTGGCCGTTGATTCGTTTTACCAGCGACCCACAATTGATGGGGCCGTTCGTCAACAGCCGGCTGGTGAAAACGGCTGCCTGGGGGCTGTTCGGGCTGATCTCGGCGGCCAACCTGACGTTGCTGTGGTTCTGGATCAGCTGAACTTGATCGGCTGCAGCGACTCTCACACCTGACACCAATGTCAGCCGTCAGGTAGCCGGACATGAGCACACCGAGCGATAAGGGCAGCGTCTTCGAAACCGATTTGCCTGCACGTCTGGACCGCCTGCCTTGGGGGCGATTCCATACCTTGCTGGTCGTGGCGCTGGGGATCACCTGGCTGCTGGACGGCCTGGAAGTGACCCTCGCAGGCTCGGTAGCCGGGGCCTTGAAAGCCAGCCCGGCGCTCAACCTCAGCAACAGTGACATTGGCCTGGCGGGCGCCGCCTACATTGCCGGTGCTGTGCTGGGCGCGTTGTTCTTCGGCTGGCTGGCGGACCGTCTCGGGCGTCGCAAACTGTTCTTCATCACCTTGCTGCTGTATGTCGGCGCGACGGCCGCCACGGCGTTCTCCTTCAGTGTATGGAGCTTCATGCTGTTCCGCTTTCTGACCGGCATGGGCATCGGCGGCGAGTACACGGCAATCAACTCGACCATTCAGGAATTTACCCCGGCCCGCTATCGGGGGTGGGTCGACCTGACCATCAATGGCACGTTCTGGCTGGGCGCTGCGCTCGGGGCCATTGGCTCGATTGTCTTGCTCGACCCGCTGTGGATCGGGGCCGAGCTGGGCTGGCGCCTGTGTTTCGGGATCGGCGCGGTATTGGGGCTGCTGGTTCTGCTGATGCGCCTGTGGTTGCCAGAGAGCCCGCGCTGGTTGTTGATACATGGCCAGGCTGAACAGGCGAAGCAGATCGTTGAGCAGATAGAAGCAGACTTGCAGCGCCAGGGCCATGTATTGCCCGCCGTGTCGGGCAGCCCCCTGCGGCTGCATGCCCGTGACCACACGCCGCTGGGCGAGGTCGCCAGAACGTTGCTGGTGACGTTCCGTCAGCGTTCGCTGGTAGGCCTGACGCTGCTCACCGCCCAGGCGTTTTTCTACAATGCGATTTTTTTCACCTACGCACTGGTACTGACCGACTTCTATGGCGTGCCGGCCGAGCGCGTCGGCTGGTATGTGCTGCCACTGGCGTTGGGTAACTTCTGCGGCCCGCTGCTACTAGGCAGACTGTTTGACGTGGTAGGACGACGGGTGATGATCAGCCTCACGTATGGCGTTTCGGGCGTACTGCTGGCAATCAGTGGCTACCTGTTCCAGCAAGGCTTGCTGGACGTTACCCAGCAGGCCATCGCCTGGATGGTGATTTTCTTCTTTGCATCGGCAGCGGCCAGCTCGGCCTACCTGACCGTCGCCGAAACCTTTCCACTGGAAATCCGTGCCCTGGCGATTGCGGTGTTCTACGCATTCGGTACCGGGCTGGGCGGGATGATTGGTCCGACGCTGTTCGGCGAGCTGATCGAAACCGGCGAGCGCAGCAACGTGCTTATCGGCTATCTGATCGGAGCAGGGCTGATGTTGCTGGCGGCGATTGTGCAATCGATATGGGGCACGGCTGCCGAGCGCAAATCTCTGGAAGATGTGGCCAGACCGTTGTCGCAGGCCGGGGACTGATAGGGGGCGTTAACGGAATATGCCGCGCAGGCTGTCCACGGACGCCTGCAGGCCGATGATCCGCTCACTGACCTCTTGCGCTTCGTGTGCCCGGGAAGTTCGCTCGAGGTACAGGAGATGTCCGGCCAGGTTGGCCGAAACAAGTTCCAGGTCGTCGGCAGTACGCCTGATGTACGCCTGCATGTCTTGCAACTGTTCGATCTGCACGGATGGTGCCCTTATAGGTCGCATCCGAGCGCACTAAATGAATGGGGGGCAATCATCAATCCACCCAACCGGGTTGTCGGCGGCAAGGCCGGTTTTCTTTAGTGCCGCAGGTAAATAAACAGGCCAATCATTTTTTCGCATCGTGCCGAGCGATTTATTCGTCTTCCTGATCATCGTGTTCCGAGTAGGAGTCCAGCAACTCGGCCAGCGCCAGAGTGCGGTCCAGCCCTTTGCGGGTGGACATGATTTCGGCTACCGCCTGCGTGGCGGCAACTCTGGCAGCTTCGCGTTCGGCATCGGTGTTATTGGGCGTGGCGGCCTGCGCAGCCTCAATAATCGATTGCTCAAAGGTATTCATGGTGCTCGCTCGTGAAATTCAAGTGCCTGTGATACCGAGAATGGCGGATTGTTTCAAGGCCGATCAATCACCTTCGTAGGGAAATTCCTCCAGGCTCTGCATCAGCGCGACACCCTGTGGGCCCTGAAGATTCTCCAGCACCCAGCAACTGTTGGCATTTTTGGCCAGCAGCAGGCGTGTCGTCTGGCTGGCGACCGGCTGCTGCGGGGCGTCCTTGTAACCCAGGTTATAGGTCATTTCGACCACCGCCTGCTTGTCCGAAGTGGACACCAGCTTCCAGTCGATCGGCTTTTGCACATCACCGTCCTGCGCGTCGGTCCACGGGTTGGCACTGACGGCGCATTGATCGCCGTTCTGGCACGCCCAGTCCTTCTTGAGCAGGCTCAGCAGCGGTTTGGACAAATAATCAGCGCTGCCTTTGCCATTCAGATAAAAATCCTGGTGCTTCTCGTAGATCCAGCGCGCCGTGTCGACCGGGGTTGCAGCCGGGCAGGCCGCATGGGCAGTGGTTGAAAGCAGGCAAGCAAATGCAATGGCGACGGTTCTGGACATGGAGCGGGCTCGCAGAAAAGGTGGCGGTGAGGGTGACAGGCACATGACAGTGCATTTGTAAGCCAAGTGGACAAAAAAGCAATGGTTTTGGTCGTGTAGAGCAGGGGGCGGTTCGGCAAAAACCGATTGCGGGTCATTCAGTTAATACGCAGTTCGCTGCCGTCACTCCCTTTATTCGGGTATTTGCCCCGTCTTTGAAGAAGGTTGCCATGAGGCTGCTTATTTTAATGGAGGCATTTGCACAGGGGGGTTATCGAATCATGCCCTGCGCTGGCATGTTCGCCGTTAAGCCTGCGTTACTTGAGCGTGCTCGCGCAGAGCGCGAGCACCAAGGAGAGTAGCCCTTACTTCTTGACCGGCACGATCTCCATGATCTGGCCATTGACCTTCTGGAAACGCACGTACTTGTCGTTAATTTTCACCCATTCGCTTTCCTTGGCGGGTGTTTCCAGGCCTTTGCTTTTCCAGTCCTTCACTTCCAGATCGCTGCGGCGATATTTTTCCGGAACACGGGAGCCTACTTCCAGCTCATGGACGTTGTCCTTGGATTCGGTGACTTTCGGGTCCGCCGTCTCTGCTGCGTGAACCGGCAGGGTGACGGCGGAAAAGCAGCCGAGCAAGGTCATGCAGGCGATCAACGATTTGCTGTTCATGTGAAGACTCCCAGTCTTTGGTATCAGGCGATGGCTTAATGCCTCGTAATAACTCGGACCCTCACTGTCGCAAATCATTCGATCGGGTTTGCTGTGCTCAGCCTTTAAGTGTCTCAGCGATGGTTACAGAGAGTAGGGTGGTCGGGCGGCCGATCAGCGCGCTCAACTGGCGACTGTCATCGAACAAGGCGTCCTTGGCAGCCGCGGCATCGGAATCGGCCAGCAACCGGGCCACGAAGTCCGGCAAACCTGCCTGGATAAGCGCTGCTTCGAATTCGGCCTGTGGCAGGTTGACGTAAGGCAGGGACTTGCCACTCTGCGTTGACAGCTGCGCTGCAAATTCGGACAGCGTGTAGGACTCGTCGCCTGCCAGTTCATACACGTTACCGGCCTGTGCTGTTTTCGAAGTTAGCAGCACAGCGGCCGCCTCGGCGTAATCCAGACGCGAAGCGGAGCTGATACGACCCTCGTCGGCACAGCCCATGACCGCACCATGGGCCAGTGCGCCTGGAATGCCTGCGGTGTAGTTCTCGGTGTACCAGCCATTGCGCAGCAAGGCGAACGGCAGTTCACTGGCGCGCAGGTAGTCTTCGGTTTCGCGGTGCTCTCTGGCCAGGCCTAATGCCGAGGTGTCGGCGTGCAGAACACTGGTGTAGGCCAGCAGCTTGACCCCGGCGCGTTTGGCCGCATCGATCACCGCCTTGTGCTGCGGCAAACGCTGGCCCACTTCGCTGGAGGAAATCAGCAGCACCTTGTCGGCGCCGGCAAATGCGCTGTCCAGTGTCGCAGGCTGCGAATAGTCGGCCTGGCGAACCTGAATGCCCTGCCTGGACAGATCGGCGGCTTTTTCCGGACTGCGCACGGCTGCAATGATTTGCGAAGCAGGTACGCGGCTGAGCAATTGTTCAATGACGAGGCGGCCAAGCTGGCCGGTGGCACCGGTGACAACGATCATGGAATGATTCCTTGAATCAGGTTGAAAGGAAGCGCCAGCATAGTCATGATGCTTACCTTTAGTAAGTACGTACAAAAAGGTAAGTGTCATGAGCGAATCCGCTTCGCAATCAAGTGCCTCGCGATCAGATAGTGTGCAGCAAGGCCTCCAGCCGGAAGTGGCCGAGACGCTGTTGGCGCTGGTTCGTCAGGGCCAGGTGCTGGCGTCTGACTGTCCTTCGCGGGTGGTGCTCAATCACGTCTGCAGCCGTTGGGGTGTGCTGGTGCTGGTGGTGTTGCGGGGTGGCATGCATCGCTTCAGCGAAATACGCCGCAAGATTGGCGGGGTGAGCGAGAAAATGCTCGCGCAAACGCTCCAGCATCTGGAACATGATGGTTTCGTCAGCCGCAAGTCGTTGCCGGTGGTGCCACCGCATGTTCAGTACCGCTTGACCCCGATGGGCGAAGAGGTCGCCTTGCAGGTTGAAACCCTCGTCACCTGGATCGAGACCAATCTGCCGCGCATCATGCACGCCCGCGAAGCGTCGAATACGCTGCATACCACGCCCGAATGAGTCTTTTCTGACAGATTTTTCATCCTGCGATTGTCGGCTCGATCGCCTGCAATCAGCCGCTTCTTGGTATGGTGCGCGCCGAAATCTTTATATACACGTTCAGTTGCGCCGTTTGCCCTTCACCGAGAAGCTGTAGAAATGCCCAATCCAATTCCTCTGAAAGACCACGAAAAAGAGACGCGGCTGGTCAATCAGCGCCTGATTGCCTGCGCAGTGCTGGTGGGCGTGCTGGCTGCCTGTCTGGTCGCGCGCATGTATTTCCTGCAAGTGACAGAGTTCGACTATCACTCGACCATTTCCGAAAACAACCGTGTTCACGTGCTGCCGATCCCGCCCGAGCGCGGTTTGATCTTTGACCGCAATGGCGAAGTGCTTGCCGACAATCGTCCCAGCTTCAACCTGACCCTGACCCGCGAGCGCGCTGGCGACTGGCACAAGGTGATCGATGAACTGATGACCCTGCTGGAATTGCCCGACGAAGACCGGATTCTGTTCGACAAGGAGCTGAAGCAGGTTCGTCACCCGTTCGAGCCGGCAAC
Source organism: Pseudomonas sp. PvP028 (assembly GCF_017832255.1). NCBI lineage: Bacteria > Pseudomonadati > Pseudomonadota > Gammaproteobacteria > Pseudomonadales > Pseudomonadaceae > Pseudomonas > Pseudomonas sp. PvP028. The sequence goes on along the minus strand of NZ_JAFIBL010000001.1, from coordinate 4,728,873 downwards.
ATTGCTCTACGAACTCACTGAAGAGCAGATCGCAACGCTGGCGGTCAATCAGTACCTGCTGCCGGGCGTGGACGTGGCGGCGCAGTTCGTCCGTCACTACCCGTTGGGCGCTCATTTCGCGCATTCGATCGGCTACGTCGGGCGTATCAACGAAAAGGAAGCGGCGCATCTCGACAACGAGTACCGCGGCACGCAGTCCATCGGCAAGACCGGTGTCGAGCGCTTCTACGAGTCCGAGTTGCACGGCCACGTAGGCTATGAGGAGGTCGAAACCAACGCCCAGGGCCGCGTGCTGCGCGTGTTGAAACACACTGATCCGGTGCCGGGCAAGAACATCACCCTCACGCTGGACGCGCATTTGCAGGCTGCCGCGGAAAACGCACTGGGTGATCGACGTGGTTCGGTGGTCGCACTGGACCCGGAAACCGGCGACGTGCTGGCGATGGTCAGCAAACCAAGCTTCGACCCCAACCTGTTTGTCACCGGCATCAGCTTCAAACAATATGCGGCGCTACGCGATTCCATCGACCGGCCACTGTTCAACCGCGTGCTGCGTGGCCTCTACGCGCCGGGCTCGACGGTCAAGCCGGAAGTGGCGATTGCCGGTCTCGACAGCGGCGTGATGACGGCCTCGACAAAGGTCTTCGACCCCGGCTATTTCCAGTTGCCGGACTTCGACCACAAATACCGTAACTGGAACCACAGTGGCGATGGCTGGGTGGACATGGACACCGCGATCATGCGTTCCAATGACACTTATTTCTACACCGTGGCGCACAAGCTCGGCATCGACCGCCTGCACGACTACATGACCATGTTCGGCATCGGCCAGAAGGTGTCGCTGGACATGTTCGAGGAGTCTGCAGGCTTGATGCCGTCCCGCGAATGGAAGCGGGCCACGCGTCGCCAGGCATGGTTCCCTGGCGAAACGGTGATTCTCGGCATTGGGCAGGGCTACATGCAGGTCACGCCGTTGCAGCTGGCTCAGGCCACTTCCCTGATTGCCAGCAAGGGTGTCTGGCATCGCCCGCACCTGGCGATGGAAGTCGGTGATAAGGCACCCGTCGACGAGCATCCGATGCCAAACATCGTGCTGCACGATCCCAACGAATGGAATCAGGTCAATACCGGCATGCAGATGGTCATGCACGACCCGCGCGGCATTGCGCGGGATGCGGCCAAGGGCGCTCAGTACCGCATCGCCGGCAAAAGTGGTACGGCGCAGGTGGTGGCGATCAAGCAGGGTGAGCGCTACAACCGTCTGAAAACACTGGAACGTAACCGTGACAACGCCTTGTTCGTCGGCTTCGCGCCGGCTGACCATCCCAAGATCGTCGTGTCGGTGACCATCGAGAACGGCGAGGCGGGTGGCCGGGTAGCAGGTCCTGTGGTGCGGGAGATTCTTGATGCCTGGCTGCTCGACAGCGAGGGCAAGCTTAAACCGGAGTACGCAGCACCCGTCAAGGCACCGGGCAACCCGCACGCCTGATCAGCGTTTCAAAGCGCTGGCCGAATGACCGAGCCCTGAACAGGGCTCAGGTTTTCTGAACTGTCGAGAATGCATCGGGTCGACCACAACAGGCGTGGCAGAGCGCTGCGCGCGTTTTATCGAACTCATTATCATTGCCTCGACAAGGAACCCCGCATGTCCAAGACCATTGCCGACCACCTCGCGCAAACCCTCGCAGCGGCAGGTGTTTCGCACATCTGGGGGGTGTCCGGTGACAGCCTCAACGGCCTGACCGACAGCCTGGAACGCACCGATTCGATTCGCTGGATGCACACCCGTCATGAAGAAGTCGCAGCCTTTGCTGCCGGTGCCCAGGCAGCGTCCAGCGGCAAGCTGGCGGTCTGCGCCGGCAGCTGCGGACCGGGCAACCTGCACCTGATCAACGGCCTGTATGACTGCCACCGCAATCGAGTGCCGGTACTGGCCATTGCTGCGCATATTCCGTCCTCGGAAATCGGTCTGGATTACTTTCAGGAAACCCATCCGCAGGAGCTGTTCAAGGAGTGCAGCCACTTCGTCGAGCTGGTCAGCAACCCCGAGCAGTTCCCGCGCGTGCTGGAACGTGCCATGCGTGCCGCGATCAGCCAGAAAGGTGTGGCGGTGATTGTCTTGCCGGGCGACGTGGCGCTCAGCGATGCGCCGGATGTTGCGGCAAAATGGATCGAAGCCACAGCGCCCAAGGTCGTGCCTGCCGAAAACGACCTGCAGTCGATGGCCGACATGCTCAACGCTTCCAAAGCCGTCACACTCCTGTGCGGTGCGGGTTGTGAGGGTGCTCACGAGCAGCTTCTGGCATTGGCGGATACGCTGGGCGCGCCGATCGTTCACGCATTGCGCGGCAAGCAGCACGTCGAGTACGACAACCCGTTCGACGTCGGCATGACCGGCCTGATCGGTTTCAGCTCCGGCTACCACGCCATGCTGTCCTGCGACACACTGGTCATTCTGGGCAGCAGCTTTCCGTATCGGAATTTCTACCCCGAAAAAGCCGACATCATCCAGATCGACCTCGATCCGACCCAGCTTGGTCGCCGTACGCCGGTGGCGCTGGGTCTGGTTGGTGGGGTGCGGGAAACCCTGGAAGCGCTTCAGCCAAAGCTCAAGCCGCATACCGATCGCCGTTTCCTCGACAAGGCCCTGAAGCACTACGCCAAGGCCCGGGAAGAACTGGACGAGCTGGCCACCCCGACGCCAGATGGCACGCCGATTCATCCGCAGTACCTCACTCGACTGGTCGACGAGCAGGCGGACGCCGATGCGATCTTTACCGTCGACGTCGGTACGCCGACGCTGTGGGCTGCGCGCTATCTGCACATGAACGGCAAGCGCAGTCTGCTTGGCTCGTTCAACCACGGCTCGATGGCCAATGCCTTGCCACAGGCTTTAGGGGCCAAGGCTGAACATCCGGATCGTCAGGTCATCGCCCTGTGTGGCGACGGCGGCCTGTCGATGTTGCTGGGCGATCTGCTGAGCATTCGTCAGCTGAACCTGCCTATCAAGATGGTGGTGTTCAACAACAGCTCGCTGGGCTTTGTCGACATGGAAATGAAAGCCAGTGGTTATGTGCCGCACGGCACTGACCTGCATGAAACCAACTTCGCCGGTATTGCCCTGGGTGCAGGCATTCTGGGCCTGCGTGTCGAGAACGCCGAAGAGTTGCCGGCCGCCTTGCGCAAGGCGTTCGATCATCCCGGTCCGGTGCTGATCGACGTTGTCACGGCCAAACAGGAACTGGGCATTCCACCGAAAATCAAGCTGGCCCAGGCCAAGGGCTTCAGCCTGTACATGATGCGCGCGATCATGAGCGGGCGCGGCAGTGAAGTGGTGGAACTGGCGAAAACAAACCTGCGTTAATACATTATAAAAACCTATGGGATGAATAGAAAAAGTTGCAACTTCTATCCGCTGAGATTGTCACCGCTGTTACAGGTGACAATCTCGGTGTCTCTATATTTCTTTTCTCGCGATGATTGCCCAAGGCGGTCATTTCTTTGTGGATCCAAACTTCTCGCCCCCTCTGCTTTATTGAATTCGCTATTTGAATTAACAAATTCAAATAGTGGGTAAAGCTTCCCGGCAGGCAGCCGAGACAGTGATACGGGAGCAGGACCGGCTACGGCAGGCTGATTACCGAACAGTCCCTGGCGACAAAAAAACGTCGACGTTACAGAACGTTACGCCCTGGAAAGTCTTTATAGAAAAGTCTGCACGTCATGAGGTCTGCAATGCTTAGAAATGCTCCTTTGAGTATGAAACTGCTGCTTATTTTAATATTCCCCTTGGTGGGCTTCCTGGCCTTCGCAGGTCTGTTCGTCGCTGACAAAAGCGAAAACCTCGGTGACATGAGGCGCGCAGTGACAGCCACCAGTGCCGCACAGAAAGTGAGTGACGTAGTCACCACTCTCCAGCGCGAACGTGGCGCCAGCGGCGTATTTCTGGGTAGCGGCGGCAAGTCCATGCAGGACAAGCTGAAAACGTTTCGTCAGGAAACCGACAAGGCGATAAGTGAGATGCGCGCCCAGTCCACCGACGGTATTCCCGGACCTGATAAGGTCAACCGCGCATTCGAGGAGCTGATCGCTCTGCGCCTCAAGGTCGATTCGCTCGGGATCAACAATACAGAATCCGGTACGCGCTTCACCGACATCATCAAGACACTCATAGGCTTCTCTTACTCAATGGAATCGAGTATCGAGGATCCGGAAATATTGCGCGGCCTGAGCTCGCTCAATCAGTTCGTGGATATGAAGGAACGTGCCGGTCGCGAGCGTGTATTGCTTGGTCTGGCATTCAATCAGAACCGGTTTGACGCCGCACTGTTATCACGCTTCAGCCGCAACTTGGGCGAGTTCTCGGGGTATTTCGAAGCGTTCCAGCGCTGGTCACCCGAAGCCTTCAAAACCAAACTCAATGCCGTTTTGCAGCAACCAGGATCGCTCGAAGTGGCGCGCTTGCAGCGTCTGGGCTTCGATACTCCGCTGGGTGAGCCGCTCAACGTCAAGCCGGAAGACTGGTTCAACCTTTCCACCGCGCGTATCGACATGATGGCCAATGTAGAAGCAGAGCTTGGCCAGAACGTCGTCGGCCTGGCAACGGACGCACGCAGCTCCGCTCAAAACAGCCTGTACGTGGCGGTTGCCATTGTCGTCCTGATGCTGATAGTCGTGCTGTGGCTGGCATCGGTGATCATCCGCAACATCAAGGTTGCGGTGGTCGATGTGAACCGCACGCTGATGGCACTTTCCACACGTGATCTGACCGCCCGGACCCGTTATGTCGGCAAGGACGAGTTCGGCGAGATCTCGCGCAATCTGGACAACATGGCGCAACAGATCAGTGATGTCATCCGCGACATCGGCAGCGCCACGGCACAGGTTGCCACCGCCGCCGAGCAGTCTTCCGCAGTGGCGTTGCAAACCAATCAGAACGTGGCGCAACAACGCCAGGGCACTGATCAGGTCGCTACTGCCATCAGCGAGATGAGTGCCACGGTGAAGGATGTAGCACGCAGCACCACCGACGCGGCCGAGATGTCACAGCGCGTCAACAACAGCACCCTGCAGGGCAAGACCGAAATCGACAACACCATCGGTCTGATTCAGGGGCTCTCGGTGCAGGCTGAAGAGACTTCACGGATCATTGATGAGCTCAAGGGCGAGAGCAACTCGATCTCCTCGGTGCTCGATGTCATTCGTGGCGTCGCCGACCAGACCAACCTGCTGGCGCTCAACGCAGCCATCGAGGCTGCGCGTGCCGGCGAGCAGGGGCGTGGTTTCGCGGTGGTTGCCGACGAAGTGCGCAATCTGGCCAAGAAGACTCAGGACTCTACCGTCAGCATCCAGAAAATGATCGCCAACCTGCAGTCCGGTTCAGAACGCGCTGCCGCGTCGATGCAGGAAACCCTGGGCAAGGCGCAGGAGGGTGCCAGCAACGTCGTACGCGCTGGTGAACTGCTGGAAGAAATTGCCGAAGGCATCGCGACCATCAGCGACCGCAACATCCAGGTCGCTTCGGCCGCTGAAGAGCAAAGCCTGGTGGCCGAAGAGATCCACCGCAACGTCGACGACATCAACTCGCTGGTCATCCAGGTCAGTGCCGGTGCCGAGCAGACCGCAGTCACCAGTCGCGAACTCGCGCGTCTGGCTGAGCAGCAGCAGGGGTTGGTGGGTCGCTTCAAGGTGAGCTGACAACAAGCTGTTAGTGTGTTGTGAAAAGGCCTGGAAGCGAAAGTTTTCAGGCCTTTTTGTTGGTCTGCGGATACTGTCGTGCCGCGGTCTCTGATCACCATCGATAGTCCGTCAGCCATGACCCTTCAGTCACCTTTTCACGTAACCCCACGTCCCGCTTACGATTATGTAGTGACTAAAAATAATCACTACATAATCGTTGACGCACTCTATTTGCCCTTGCATTATGCAGCTGTCTCCCTGATCGGGAGCGCTGCAAAAGGTGTGATGAACAGGCTCGGCAAGCCGTCGAGATGTTCCCGGATGTAGGCTGCCCACAAGGCAGATTGATGGAGCTGAACTGGCATTTGTCGTCGATAAGGGCGAGAAGCTGGCGAAATGTCCTCATGATGCTTGTAACGGATCGATTGCCGATCCTGGGCCGGGTCTTTGGGTTTCGTGACTTCTTCTCTCTGCGCTGATGCCGCTGTGTAGCGGCTCTTCATCAAGGCTACCTGCATGTCCTTGAGGGCTGGAACGGTATTCAACGCACATTCAATCGTGTTGCGTTGCTGACGTTCTGGCGCATGAACTTGATGTATCAATTATTGAACAGTCTATGAGCGAAGGGGCATCAACATGAATATCAACACACAACCGACTATTGATGAACTGGCTCGTCTGTTTGCTGCGTGCAAAGACACGCTGGATAACCATATCGCCTGGGTAGCCGAATCGGGTGAAGTTCGCGTCGACGCCATGTCGCCGTTCACGCAAGAGCACGAGTTTCGTGATGCGCACCCGCAACTGCGCGCAGCCCTGAAGATGTTCCGTCGTGGCCAGGGTTATGTTGGCAAGAAGGCCGCTGCCGATCGTGCCTACATGGAGGACACGCTGCAGGCGTTGAAAGGTGAGTGGCAGAAGACTCGTCGGCCGGCGCACTCGCAGGTTGCCTGAGCAGGTCATCGCATGTCTTGAAGCCTGTTCCCGATCCGCGATCGGGACAGGCTTTTTGGTTTTCGGCATCGGGAGGGCGAAGGCCTTATCGGTTGTACAAAGTGATTTTGCTGGTATAGATTCCGGGAGTGAGTCAGTGCATCTGACTCGTCTCGTTCCCAGCCTGCCATCGAAGCCGTGGCAGTGCCTATACAGAGGTTGCCGATGCGTGCGCCACGATGGTTATGGTTGGTGATGTTACTCAGCGCCGGCGCTTCGGCGGACTGGCGCGAGGTATTGCCCAATGCTCAGGTCGTCGGCGGTGGCGAGTTGAGCCTGTTCGGCTTTCGTGTCTATACGGCCAGGTTGCTAAGCCCCACCAAGCCCTTCGTCGCGGATGCACCGCTGGCTCTCGAGCTGACCTACCACCGCGATATTGACCGGGAAGATTTGGTCGATGCCAGTATCGATGAGATCAAGCGTATTTCCGGTTCGAAGGTGACCGAACAGCAACTGACTGAATGGCGCCAGCAGATGAACCAGTCATTTGTCGACGTCCAGCCGGGCATGAAGATTACCGGCGTCTATCTGCCTGGCCGCGAAGCGCGGTTTTATGTGGGTGACAAGCTCCAGCATGTGGTGCCCGACAGCCAGTTCGCCAAGGCTTTCTTTTCCATCTGGCTGGACCCGAAAACCCGTAACCCCGAACTTCGCGAGCAGTTGCTCGGCAGTACCGGCTCATGACCCATCAAGGAGGGCGCATGCTGAGAAAGTGGATGTTAATGCTGTGTGTGGGGCTTGTACTGAGCGGCTGCGGTGGCGTGCCGGTAACGCGTTACAGTCAGGAAGCGCCGAAGCTCGATCTGCGCCAGTACTTCACCGGGCGTGTCGAGGCCTGGGGAATGTTTCAAAAACGCTCTGGTGAAGTCACCAAGCGCTTTACCGTGGTGATCGACGGGCACAGTGAAGGCGAAGTGCTGGTCATGCACGAGGCCTTCAGCTACAGCGATGGCACCAAGCAGGTGCGGGAGTGGCGCTTGCGTCCCGATGGCCCAGGGCGCTGGAAGGGCACGGCAGGTGATGTGGTTGGCGAGGCCTATGGCGAAGTGTCAGGCAACAGCTTCCACTGGAACTATGTGCTCAGGTTGCCGGTGGATGGCACCGAGTACGACGTGAGCCTGGATGACTGGATGTACCTGATCGACGAGAAGACCATGGCCAATCGTTCGTCGATGACCAAGCTGGGTGTCGAAGTCGGGCAAATCACCTTGTTCTTTCGCAAGGTCGGCAAATAAACAACGCCTCGTATGAGGCGTCATCCTTCAGGGCGGCTGTCAGCCGCCCGTCATATTCATGAAGCGCACCACCTGCACGCCATCGTCGTGGGTGAAGTTATGGCTCCACGGCTTGAGCTGCATGGCGTCGATGATGGCTTTTTCGAGCTTTTCCGGCTGGCCGGGATTGGCACGCAATACCGCCTTCAAATCCACGGAATGCTCGTTGCCCAGGCACAGCAGCAAACGACCTTCGACGGTCATGCGCACGCGATTGCAGGTGCCGCAGAAGTTATGGCTGTGCGGGGAGATGAAGCCGATGCGAATGCCCGGCGCCTCGGCCAGGCGCCAGTAGCGCGATGGCCCCTGAGTCGAGTCAGTCGAAGGCACCAGCGTGTAACGTTCGGCAATGCGTTCGCGCACCTGATCGCTGGAGTAGAAGGACTCGGCGCGGCTGTGTTCGCTGATGATGCCCAGCGGCATTTCTTCGATGAAAGAGACGTCCAGGTTGCGATCGATGGCAAACGCCAGCAGGTCGTTGATCTCATCATCGTTGCGACCGTGCATCACCACGCAGTTGAGCTTGGTGTGCACAAAACCGGCGGCGTTGGCGGCATCGATGCCGGCAATCACTTTGTGCAGATCGCCTGTACGGGTCAGCTCGCGGAAACGCTGTGGATCAAGGCTGTCCAGGCTGATGTTGAGACGCGTGACGCCGGCCTTGAACAGCGGGGCAGCCAGTTTGTCCAGCTGCGAACCGTTGGTGGTCATGCACAGTTCACGCAGGCCGGGCAGGGCGGCGATCTTTTCACAAAGCCCCACCACTCCGGCGCGTACCAGCGGCTCACCACCGGTCAGACGAATCTTGCGCGTGCCCAGTGCCACGAAGCGCTCGGCCACCTGGAGGATCTCCTCCAGCGACAGAATCTGTTGCCGAGGCAGAAACGTCATCTCTTCGGCCATGCAGTACACGCAGCGAAAATCACAGCGGTCGGTGACCGACATGCGCAGATAATCGACTTTACGTGCAAAGCGGTCCATCAGGACGGGTTCTGACATTTCACCTTCTAAATAATCGAGTGGGCTGTATTACCGGATTTGGAGGCCAGTGCGTGATAAGGGTTCAGCCAATTTGCGGTGTCCTGATTTCAGGATCGATTGCAGACTGGCAAAGTGCCTTTGCACGAGTTACATAGTAGCTGCACGCATTGCTGCTTGCACTGGCTGCATGAGCGCCACGCTAACCGAGTCGAAATGCCGCAGTCCAATTGCTTGTTCCAATACGCTCATCGACACGCTCTATGGCGCTTTGCCTTGATGGCTGATCAGTCAGGACTGGCGGCAGTACTGCGCTCGTAACGCTCCAGCAAAGGCTGGATACTGATGCCGTGTACCAGGATGCTTAACGCAACAACCGACAGGGTCATGCCGATCACCACGTGGCCGACGTCGTGTGCCAGACCATGTGACAAGGCGAAGCACAGGTAATAAAGACTGCCGATGCCGCGAATGCCGAACCAGCCAACCAGTGCTTTTTGCCTGACGTTGAGCAGACGGCGACTCACTAGCAACCAGACGCTGGCAGGGCGAATCACGCAAAACAGCGCGATCCCCAGGCCGATGGCGCGCCAGTCCCAGTACATCGCCAGCGCCGCGCCCAGCAGGGTGATCAGCAGGACTTCCATGGCGCGCTCCACCAGGCTACCGAACGCCAGCATATCGCCCATCATCACGCCGGCAGCCAGTTGCGAATCGCTCATGTCGTCGACCTGCGCGACCGTGCCCTGTTCGAGGGATGACGTCATATGCCCGAGGACCGGTTGCGCGACATGCTCGGACGGTAGCTCTGAACGCGTGACACGTACCTCAGCCTGACGCAGCCCGAACCCAGCGGCAAATACCGAAAGAAAGCCAAAGGCACCCACGCTTTGCGCGAATACATAAGCCAGAGCGATCAGGGCCAGCGCCAGAAAGTCATTGGGCGAGGTGGTGCTGTCGGCGTTCTTGATGCGCAGGAAGATCATCAGATGGCCGACCCCGCGGCCCATGCCGTAACCCATCAACAAACCGGCCGGCACCGCCCAGATCAAGTCCTTGATCAGCCATCCCTGGACCCAGTCGCTCATCGCGCCCCCGGAACTCAGGTACAGCAAGGCAAAGATCACGAATGGAAACGCGGTTCCGTCGTTGAGGCCCGCTTCGCCGGACAGGCCGAAGCGCAGGCGGTCCTGATCTTGGGCGTTGTTGACCTGCACCATGCCGGCGAGCACCGGGTCGGTCGGCGACAGCATGGCACCGAGCAACAACGACACGCCCCAGTCCAGGCCAATGATGTAATGCCCCGCGACCGTCACGCCGGCAATGGTCGCCAGCATCACCGGCCCGGCCAGCCAATAGGCTGAATGCCAGGCTTTGCCGCGCAAGGGCAGGCGCAACTTGATACCCGTACCGAACAGCGAAAACAGCACCGCCACTTCGGTCAGGCGTTCCAGCCACTCGTAGGATTTCTCGAAATCCAGATCGACGATATCCAGGCCCATCGGGCCGATGCCGAAGCCGAACGCCAGGCACACGGCCGATGTGGTCACTGGCATCCAGCGCAGGTAAGAGGAAGTGAGCGCCAATAGCATCAACAGCACGCCAAGCACGCCCATGCACACAATAAAACTCATAGGGAAAGAACCACCGTCAAAATGCGCCCGAAGAAGAGGGCGTAACGGTGGGACTCCCTTGCACGGTAATAAGTTGAAATAATTTGCCGGATGGTGATCAGTGTAGGTCTTTTGCGCGCGGCGATGCCTTTCGGCGCCGCCGCTGATCTCTAGCGCTCGATGCTGCGGCTCCAGCGTGCGTTCCACTCTGGACGGATCTGATTGACCTGATCCCAGTCAATGGTCACTGCTGTTTCCAGGTACTTCTCCATGGCCTCGACCTGACTGCGTGTCTTGTCAGTGGTCGGGGTTTTCGGGTTCGAGGGGATCTGGTCACCGAACTCCAGCGCAGGCGCCTGTGCTTCCGGCGTCAGCAGATAAGCGGCCAGCTTCTGCGCCAGCTCCGGCTGGTTGTTGTTGGCTATCGCGCATTCAGCCACGTTCAACACCACGCCGCCTTCCTTGGGCGATGCGTATTCCACCGGTACGCCCTTGATCTTCAGCGCGGTGACCTGGGTCGGCGTCAGCGGGAACAGGGCGGCTTCGTCGGTCTGGACCATTTCCGAGATCTTGGCCGAGCTGGCGATGTATTCCAGCACGTTCGGGCCGATGGTTTTCGGCCAGGCCTTGAAGCCGGGCTCGACGTCTTTCTCGCTGCCGCCCTGGATACGGTTGAACATCAGAAAGCCATGCAGGCCGAAGGTCGAGGAGGCCAGTGACTGGAACACCACCTTGTCCTTGAAACGTTTGTCGGCCAGGTCCATCCACGAGGTGGGCGCGCTCCAGCCCTGTTCCTTGAACATTCGCGTGTTGTAGGCCAGGCCGGTCACGCCCAGGCTGACGGCTGCTGCCTGTTCCTTGATTTTGGCCTTGGCAGGCAGGTCTGCCAAGCTTGCGCTGGGTTGCAGCGTGTCGCACAGGCCCATGGAAATGGCCCGGTACATGATGCCGTCGTCGAGAAAGATGACGTGCATCTGCGGGTTGTCCTTACTCGCCTGAACCTTGGCGAGGATATCGGCCGACGTGCCAGGCACGATCACCACCTTGACGTTGTTGGCCTTCTCGAACGCCGGCAGCACCTGATCGGCATACAGGCGCTCCATGGTCCCGCCGTTCATGCCCAGGTACAGCGTGGTTTCGGCCATGGCAGGCGTGGACAGAAGTGCGGCAGCCAGCGGCAGGCAGGACAGCCCGGTGAGGGCGAGACGTTTGGTGCTTTTCATAGGGACGACCTTCCTCTGTGCAATGGGATGACGTTCGTAACAGGTTCGATGGCAGGGGGTTGCAGAGCGATTTGCTGAAAGCGGTTGATGGAAAAGGCATCGAGCGAGATCCGTGAGGCGCCGTCGCAGACCCATTCGGCCAGCGCTTCACCCGCTGCCGGACCGATCTGAAAGCCCGCCCCGGCAAAGCCGAAGCCGTGCAGCAGGCCCGGACGAGTCAGGCTCGGACCCAGCACCGGCTCGCGATCCGGCAGATAGCCTTCGGTGCCACTCCAGGTGCGAATGGCCTGGGCGCCGGCGAGTGGTGGGTAGAGTTCGACGGCGTTGCGCAGGATATCCAGCACCGCCGCCTGTCCCGGTCTGGCGCGTGCCGGGTCGAGGGCAAAGCCTTGTCCGCCGCCCAGCACGCAATTACCACGTGCCACTTGCCGGGCATAAATGCCGCCGCCTTCGACACCGGTGCTGACGTCCATGAACATCGGCAGCGGTTCGGTCACCAGCATTGCCGGGTGCCCTGAATACATCGGTACCGGTTCGTTGAATTGTGCGGCCAGCGCTGCGGCCCACGCCCCGGCGCAGTTGAGCAGCCAGGTGGCGCGCAGTGTCAGGCCGCTGGCGGTGGTGACGACGAACACGTTGCCGTCGTGGCTGACTTCACTGACCGGCGCCTGCTCGAACACCTGTGCGCCTGCCCGACGCGCAGCGCGGGCGAAGGCCGGCGACACCAAACGTGGATTGGCGTGCCCGTCGTCAGCGCACAGCGATGCACCGACGGCGACATCGCCGGCCCAGGGATAACGCGCGCGCAGTTGATCGCGATCAAGCAACTGCAAGTCCAGGCCGAATCCCTGGCTGGCTTCGGCATAGGCGCGCAAGGCATTCATGTCCTGTTCGCTGCGCGCCAGTTTGAGGTGGCCCGAACGCCGGTACTCGCCGTCGATGCCGATCAGCTCGCGCAGGTTGCCCCAGATCTGGTGCGCCCGTTGCGACAAGGGTAACTGCGACAGCGGACGGCCCTGACGCCGCACGCCGCCGTAATTGACGCCGCTGGAGTGCGATCCGCAAAAATCGCGTTCCAGCAAGGCGACCCGCTTGCCCTTCAGAGCGAGGGCCAAGGCTGCCGAGGCGCCGACTATGCCACCGCCGATGACAATCGCATCGGTTTCAATCAGCGTGCTCATGGTTGCGTCTCCACTGATTGCTTTTCCACGGGCTGCATCCCCAGGCCGAAGGGCAGCGGCTTGATCGGTGCCTGACCGCGCAGACGGCCGACGTGCTCGACGGACCGGCCGCTCTCGCGGGCGATGATCTCGGCCGCGGCCAGACCACACATCCGTCCCTGACAGCGACCCATACCGACCCGGCACATGGCCTTGACCCGGTTGATCTCCCAATGGCCATCCTGCACGGCACTGCGAATCTCACCTGCAGAGACTTCTTCGCAACGGCACACCAGCGTGTCATCCGCCACAGTGGCGGCCCAGTCCTCAGGGAACGGAAACGCGGTTTCCAGCCCGTGGCGGAAGCGTTCGATGCGTCGCAAGGCAGTTTTAAGTGTGTCGATACGTGCGGTGTCTGCCACCACACCGATGTCTTGCAGCAGCCCGAGCGCGGCCAGTTCTCCGGCCATTTCCGCAGCGTCTGCGCCCATAATTCCCGCGCCGTCGCCCGCCAGATAGATGCCTGACACGCTGCTGCGTCCACACTCATCGCGGGTCGGCAGCCACGCCCGGTTGAGCGCGCTCCAGGCGAATTCACAGCCCAGCAGGTCGGCCAGTTGTGTCTCGCTGCGCAGCGCATGGGCAAAGGCGACCGCGTCACAGGCCAGGTGGCCCGATTTGCCGTTCCGTTGCCATTGAACGCCGTCTACGCGTTTTTCCCCGTCGATGCGTGTCAGCTGCACACCTTGATGCACCGGAATGCCGTGCGCGCTCAGCCACGCGCGGTAGTAGATGCCTTTGGCCAGCGTTGCCGGCTGGCCCAGCAGCGCCGGCAATGCCTTGCATTGCGCCGAAAACGGCGCGCTGTCGAGCACCGCCAGCACTTTTGCGCCAGCCTTGGCGTACTGATAGGCGACCAGATACAGCAACGGGCCGCTGCCACAAAACACCACGCGCTGGCCGATCGCGCAGCCCTGGTATTTGAGCGCGACCTGCGCTGCGCCGAGGCTGTACACGCCGGGCAGGGTCCAGCCGGGCACCGGCAGAATGCGATCCGTGGCACCGGTGGCGACGATCAGGTGGCTGAAATCGACGGTGGCAGCGGTACCGTTTTGCAGGGTATCGAGTTGATGATCTTCGGCATTCCAGACCAGCGTCTGCGGCCGGTAGTCGATCTGCGCTGCCAGCGTGTCGAGCGCTTCGTGTACCGCGACCGCCTTGGCACTTTCAAAACCGTAGAGCGCCTTGGCCGAGCGCTGAAAGTTGTCCGGCTGGCGACGGTAGATCTGGCCGCCGCCGCGCAGCCCTTCATCGATCAGGCAGGCCTTGATGCCGTGAGCCAGTAGCGTCTGGGCGGCGCGAATACCGGCCGGTCCTGCGCCGACAATGGCAATGGCCTGATCGCTCATACGCAGCGCCCCGGTTCACGAATCACCGCCTGACCGGCTTCCAGCAGCGTCGAACAGGCACGCACGCGCTGGCCGTTACCCAGCCTTACCCAGCAGTCCTGACAGGCGCCCATCATGCAGAAACCGGCGCGAGGTTCGGCACTGAAGTCGCTGCCGCGCAAGTGGTCGCTGGCGGTCAGTACCGCAGTCAGCAAGGTGTCGCCCAACAGACCGCTGGCCGGTTGGCCGTCAAGGGTAAAGGGCAGAACCGGGCGGTCATGTTCGGTCAGTCGTTTCAGCAATGCCATAACGTCAAAGCTCCGGTTAGTGTTTGCCGACCAGCACGCGATCCAGCCCATAGACCCGGTCGAGCAGGATCATGGTGGCGGCGGTGAGGGCGATGACCAGTGCTGACACTGCGGCCATCATCGGGTCGATGGACTCGGTGGCGTAGACATACATGCGCACCGGCAGGGTCTGCGTCGCGGGCGAGGTGACGAAGATCGACAGCGTGACTTCATCGAAACTGTTGATGAACGCCAGTAACCAACCGCCTGCCACGCCGGGCAGGATCATTGGCAGGGTGATCTGTCGAAACAGCGTGAAACGGTCGGCCCCCAGAGACTCGGCAGCGTGCTCGGCGCTGCGGTCAATGCCGATTGCCGCTGCCAGTACCAGGCGCAGTACGTAAGGCGTGATGACCAGCACATGGGCGAAGATCAGCCAGGTGAAGCTGCCGTTCACGCCCATCAGCGCAAACAGGCGCAGCATCGCCACCCCCAGTACCAGGTGCGGAATGATGATCGGCGACAGAAACAGGGCATTGAAAAAATTGCGGCCCGGGAATGTATGGCGAGTGGTCGCCAGAGCGGCGGGTACCGCGATCAGGGTGGCCAGCGTCGCCGATACGAACGCCAGGATCAGGCTGTTGTAGAAAGAATCGATAAAGTCGGCGCGCTCGAAGACGGCCTTGAACCAGCGCAGCGAGAAGTGGGTGGTGGGCAGGCTCAAGGTGTTTTCCGGGGTGAACGCCACCAGGCACACCACCACCAGCGGGGCCATCATGAAGATCACCACCAGCGCATGAAACGAGAGGGCCAACGGACCGTTCTTGGACATGGATCATTCCCCCAGAGTTTTTTTGTAACGGCCTTCGATCATGCGGTTCCAGGACAGCATGACCAGCAGGTTGACCAGCAGCAGCGCCACGGCAAGGGTTGCGCCCATCGGCCAGTTCAGCTCCGAGAGGTACTGGTCGTAGATCACTGTGGCGACCATCTTCAGGCGTCGTCCGCCGAGCAGGCCGGGGATGGCGAACGAACTGGCGGCCAGACCGAACACGATCAGCGAGCCGGACAGCACGCCGGGCATGACCTGCGGCAGCACGATCAGACGCATGACTTTCGCCTGGCTAGCGCCCAGCGACAGCGCGGCCTGTTCGGCAGTGGGGTCGAGCTTCTGCAGCGAGGTCCAGACCGGAATGATCATGAACGGCAACATGACGTGGACCAGCGCAATGACCACGGCAAACGGGGTGTACAGCAGTTTCACCGGGCGTCCGCCCATGAACTGGATGACCTGATTGATCAAGCCGTCCGCGCCCAGCAGCAGGCTCCAGCCGAATGCGCGGACCACCACCGAGATCAGCAGCGGCGTGAGAATCAGGATCAGGAAGATCGAGCGCCACGGCGTGCCCATGCGGCTGAGAATGTAGGCTTCGGGGACGCCGATCAGCACGCACAGCAGGGTGACCAGCGCACTGATCCAGAAGGTGCGCAGGAAGATTTCATAGAAATACGAGTCGGTGACCACGGCCATATAGTTGGCCAGCGTGTAGCTGTCGCTTTTCACCCCGACCTGATAGTCGAACACGTTGAACGACAGCACCAGGGTCAGACCCAGCGGCAACACCAGCAAGCCGATATACAGCGCCAGCGCCGGTGCTGACAGCCAATAGCCGTGGCCGCCCCGACGCATTTCGCTCAGCAGGCTCATGCGCGCACCTCGTCGGCATCCAGCACGCGCAGCAACTCGTCGGGCCAGTCCATGTCGACCGCCGCGCCTTGTTCCAGCGGCGCCTGGCCGTCGTTGCGACGTACTACCGTCACTTCGCCAATGCCGGTCTGGATGCGATACAGCCACTGGCTGCCAAGAAAATAACGGGTGACGATGCGCCCGGACAGTCTTCCGCAGCCAGGTGCCACCAGATCGATCTTCTCGGGACGCAGGCTGAGGGTCAGGCTGCCATCGCCGGGCACCTGACGAATCTGCGGAATGCCGCTGCTGTCCAGATCACCCTGCAACATGTTGGCCTTGCCGACAAAGCCCGAAATGAAGCGTGTACGCGGGTGTTCGTAAAGTTTGTAAGGCTCGTCGATCTGGGTGATACGACCGGACTGCATCACCACCACCCGATCGCTGATCGACAGGGCTTCGGCCTGATCATGGGTGACCATCAGCGTGGTAATGCCGACTTCATTCTGAATGCGACGGATCTCGAACTGCATCTCTTCGCGCAGGTTGGCGTCCAGGTTGGACAGCGGCTCGTCGAGCAGCAGCACTGGCGGCTCGATCACCAGTGCACGGGCCAGTGCGACCCGTTGGCGCTGACCACCGGACAACTCGCGCGGGTAACGCTCGGCATGCTGACCGAGGCGCACCAGCTCCAGTACCCGTTTGACACGCGGGTGCAACTCGGCGGCAGGCACCTTGCGCATACGCAGGCCAAACGCAACGTTGTCAGCCACGGTCATGTGCGGAAACAGCGCATAGCTTTGAAACACTACGCCGAGGCCTCGGCTGCTGGGTTTGGCGTGGGTGATGTCGCGCCCGTCGAGCACAATGCGTCCGTCACTGACGTCAACGAAGCCGGCGATCATTTGCAGGGTGGTGGTTTTGCCGCAGCCGGAAGGGCCGAGCAGTGAAACGAATTCGCCCTTGTCGACGGCCAGGTTGGTGGCAACCACCGCGTCAATGGAGCCGTAGCGTTTGGAAAGTCCTTCGAGCTGCAGAAATGCCATGCCTGCTTCCACCTTTGTGCATGCGCGCCGAAGCACGCGTTTGTCATGGGCAGATGCGAAATGAAGTCATGCAGTTCTGTGGACGTTGGTGCTCGCTCTGCGTCGGCTACCGATGATTGTTCAAATCGCCCCTGTGGACTGAGAGTAGGGCGAAGGCTAGGATGGGCTCAACAGAGAATTTCACTGAATAACATTTTTCTTTGAATTAATTCTTTTAGTGGAAATATAAAGAGATATTGCCATGGATAATTCCACTGATCGGAATAGCGAGAAAGCTGAAGTCGGAGTGGGAGCCGTTTCCCGTCTGTTCGCGGTACTGCGCTGCCTGGGCGATTGTGATGAAGGCGGCGAGCGGGTCACGCAACTTGCCCAGCGGGTCGGGTTGTCGCAACCCACCACACACCGCTTGCTGCGCAGCCTGATGGATGAGGGCATGGTCGAGCAGGATCTGCTCAGCAAACGTTACCGGTTGAGCATCGAGTTCTTCGCCCTGGCCGCCAAGGCGGGTAATACCGGCAACCTGCGTGACGTGGTGCGCCCCAGCCTTTTGCGCCTGTCGGCCTCACTGGGTGACTCGCTGTTTCTGCTGGCACGCAGCGGTTTTGACGCGATCTGTCTGGACCGCAGCGAAGGTCCGTACCCGATCCGCACGTTCACCGGCGACATCGGCGGCCGTGTAGCCTTGGGCGTGGGGCAGGGCAGTCTGGCGATTCTTGCGTTTCTGCCCGAGGACGAGCGGGAAACGGTCATTGCCTACAACCTGCCACGGCTCAAGGATTTTCACCTGTACGACGAGGTATTTCTGCGTTCGGAGGTGGAAAACGTACGACGCCAGGGCTACGCGGGGCGCAACACCGGCGCGCTTCCGGGCATGGCCGGGCTTGCTGTGCCGATCCTGGACCGCAGCGGTCGTGCAGTGGCTGCGCTCAGCGTGGCGACCATTTCCGATCGGCTGGGGCCGGATCGCCTGATGACCGTGGTCGAATTGCTCAAGCGCGAAGCCACGGCCATCAGTGCCAGAATCAACCCGTTCGACCCGTCGCTGCGGCGGCCCAGCCAGGTGTTCGGGCAGGTCGATTAGCCAGCAGGTTACCCGCTGCTGTTTTGTTCTTTTATCGGGTGTATTGCCGATCATCGCTGTTTTTAAAGAAAAAGTTTTGTGGGCCGATGTTGATCGCAAGGGCCACATATACCTGATCCACAAGATCGGTCTACAGGGACGTGTCTGCAACTTTCGCGTATCCCGCGGATTCTTTTTCTCCAGAGATCGTCCTGATGTCCAAATCCCTGCGACTGCAAATTCTAGGTCTGCTCGGCGGTAGCCTTGCGCTTGTGCTGGTCATTGCCTTGGCCTGCTTCAACTTTCTCTCCGATAACGTGCAGGCTTATCGCAGCCTTATCGACGGCCCGGTCCGGGCGTCGCAACTGGTGGACGAAGCCAACCTGGAGTTCAAGATTCAGGTACAGGAGTGGAAAAACGTCCTGTTGCGTGGCAAAACACCCGCCGAGCGCGACAAGTACTGGGGGCAGTTCGAAGAGCAAGAGCGCAAGGTGCAAGGCACGCTGGGTCGGCTTGCTGAAATGCACGGCACCGACGCGGCGCTGAAAAGCCAGGTGCAGACGCTGCAGCAGGCACACCAGGCGCTGGGTACGGCCTACCGGACCGGTCGTGATGCGTTTGTTGCTGCGGGCGGTGACGCTGGCGCGGGTGACATGGCGGTCAAAGGCGTCGACCGTCCGACCAGCGAGCAGATGGCTGGTCTGGTCGATCAATTGCACAAGAGCAGCGACGCTCAGTCCGTTGCCATCAGCCATGAAGCCCAACGTACCATTCTGGTCGGTGCCGTGGTGATGCTGGTGTCTGCGCTGCTGGTCGGTTTGTTGGCGCTGTGGATGGTCAATCGCAACCTGATTGCGCCCATTCGCATGCTTATCGAATACGTCGCCCAGTTGAGCGAAGGCAAATTCGGGGCGCGTGTCGAGGTCACGCGACAGGACGAACTGGGTCGTCTGGCCGTTGCCGCAAATACCCTGCGGGATTTCCTGGCCGACACCTTCAACCGCCTCAAGCGCAGCAGCACCGATCTGGACACGGCGGGCGGCGAGTTGAATGCCATTGCCGAGTTGATGGCGCAAGGCACTCATGAGCAGTTCGAGCGTACCGATCAGGTCGCGACCGCTATGACTGAGATGTCTGCCACCGCTCAGGACGTTGCCCGACATGCCGCCGATGCTGCGCGAGCTGCGGATGAGGCTGACCAGAGCGCTCAGGATGGCGAGCGGGTCATGCAACTGACCATTGCGACCATCACCCGCATGCGCAACGAGATCGCTTTGACGGCCGATGTCATCGAGCGACTGGAAACCGACAGCGGCCGTATTGGCAAAGTGCTGGAAGTGATCCGCAGCATTGCCGATCAGACCAATCTGCTGGCGCTGAATGCCGCGATCGAAGCCGCACGGGCCGGTGACGCCGGACGCGGTTTCGCGGTGGTGGCTGACGAGGTTCGTACACTGGCGCAGCGTACTGCCGTTTCAACCTCCGAAATCAATCAGATCATCAATTCGGTGCAAACCGGTGCCAGTGATGCGGTGCAGGCCATTCAGGGCGGTCAGGCGCGGAGTGAAGAGAGCGTGGAACAGGTCGCGAACGCTGGCGCAACCCTTCAGCGCATTACCATGGCCGTGGAGAATATTCGCGACATGAATCGCCAGATTGCGACCGCTGCCGAAGAGCAGACTTCCGTGGCAGAGGACATCTCGCGCAACCTCACTGAAATCACCGCCATCGCCGTGACCAATCAGGACAACGTCAAACGTACCCAGAACGCCAGTCAGGAACTGAGGGGCCTTTCTACTGGCCTCGGGGATGTGATTGCGCGTTTGGGTGCCTGAGTCACTTGAAAACCTGACAGCCTCTTCGGCGTATAAGAGGCTGTCAGCCCCGGCCCGTTACGCCCATCCGCTGCGGCTCAAGCCTTCTGCCTTGAATACCAGCGCCTTCAGGCCGCCCTCAACGCGAGCGTCGGGGAACTCCGGCGGGTTTTCCAAGCGCTGTTCGAAGCGCAGGCAAGGTGCTTCGACTGCGGTGTGCTGAATCAGAAAGTCCGGTCCCAGTGCGGGATCGTTCATGCACGCCAGCACTGAACCGTTCTCGTCCAGCAACTCCGGCAATCGACGCAGGACACGCTGGTAGTCCTTGTCGAGCATGAAACTGCCTTTCTGGAAGGACGGCGGGTCAATAATGATCAGGTCATAAGGGCCGCAACGGGTGACCTTGGCCCAGGACTTGAACAGGTCATGGCCCAGAAAGGTCACGCGGCTGAGGTCCTGATCATTGAGGCGATGATTCTCGCGACCGCGATTCAACGCAGCACGGGCCATGTCCAGATTCACGACGTGGTCGGCACCCCCGGCCAGGGCTGCGACCGAGAAGCCGCAGGTGTAGGCGAACAGATTGAGGATGCGCTTGCCCTTGGCCTGAGCCTGCACCCATTCACGGCCGTAGCGCATGTCCAGAAACAGGCCGCTGTTCTGCTTTTTGCCGAAATCGACTTTGTAGCGCAGGCCGTTTTCGGTGATCACCCATTCATCCACGACCTCGCCGGTCAGCCATTGCGTAGTGCTTTGTGGCAGATAGCGGTGCTGCAGCAGCAGGGTGTGCGCCTGGCTCTGCTGCCACTGGGGCGTGTCGATCAACGCGTGCAACAGCTGCATCAATGCTGCCAGCTCGGCTTCAAGAGGCTCCTTGAACACCGAGACCAGCACCACGCCCTGCATCCAGTCGACGGTGATGTGCTCCAGCCCCGGCCACACACGACCACGGCCGTGAAACAGGCGGCGGGTTTCATTCGGGACGTTGTTCAACGCGTCGATCAGGTGCTGTTGCAGAATCGCGAGTGCTTCAGGGGTCATGGCGCAGATCGGTCAGGAAAAGCGGCGTATGGTAAACGTATTTCAGCAGATGGGCATCGCAGGGTTCAGCGTGGCATGTATTGACGTTGCCAGCGGTGCGGGATTTTCAGCGAAACCAGTCCCAGCAACGCCGACAAGCTGCCGCTGATCAACAGGGCGTTGAGCCCCAGGCGGTGCTCGAGTAGCGCGCCTATCACGGCCCCGATGAACATGCCGACCCAGGGGACCAGTTGCACGCGCCAGCCGTCCCGGCGTTCCCCCAGCATCCAGCGCCCCAGGCCACGACCGAAACGCGACAGCGCACCGGTCACGTAAGTCAGACCGACCGGCAGCCCGTTGACCTGCTCGACGGCGGCGTTGAGCATGCCCATTGCCAGAATCGCCCAGATCAGCGCGAGCATGTTGCTTTCCAGTGGCCATGCGGCAGCCGCACACAGCAGCGTGGCGATGCCCAGCAGCAAAGGCAGGGCACGCCGCCCGCCAAGACGCACAACCACCACGCCCAGCGCATTGCCGGCAATGAAAGCAAGGATTGCGAGGGTCAGACGCACCGTCACGCTCAGGTCGCCATCACTGATCGCGACGGCAAGCCGGGTGGTGTTGCCACTCATGAACGAAACGAAATCGCCGGTCGCCATGAAGCCAATGGCATCGGTCATGCCGGCCAGAACCGACAGGCTCGCAACCAGCCCCATACCGACCCGGCCACGCCATTTCTGCAGGCTCAGATGCCTGGGGCTGACGCTGGAAGTGGCGGGCTGTGGCAGCATCGAAGGTCCTCTGGACCGAAGAAAGCGCGTCTGAACTTGGGTGCAGCGATTTACAGCGGCTTGGCGCGCACGATCCGCTTGGCCTTAACCTCATCAGCATAGGCTTTGAGCTGGTCGGCATCGCTGTAAAGACGGTTGACCATCTGCAGCACTGCAGTGACATCCACATCGTTCATCTGTGAGGCGAGTTTGAGAATTTCTTCCGCCGTGTTTTCCAGGTTGGTTGCTGTCCCTTTCAGGTGTCGCTTCAGCTCCTGAGTCGACTTATTGAGCGCCATACGTGTTCCTGTGCCAAGACCTTGAATTCCATACCCGGAGCATGGCTTTTTCTGCGATAACAAGCAATCAGGCGTGTGCCTGTGCGTCAGGGTATCGGCCGATTCAGGCTGATCTGCAAGGCAAGCTGCTCAATCGTCGCGGGTCAGCACTTCCAGCAGTTCTATTTCGAACGTCAGATCGGCTCCGGGCTTGATGTGTGCGCCCATGCTTCTGTCGCCGTACGCCAGATGTGCGGGGACGACCAATTTACGCTTGCCGCCGACTTTCATGCCCATCAGGCCCTGGTCCCAGCCTTTAATGACGCGACCAGTGCCGATCACGCACTGAAACGGCTTGCCACGCTCGTGGGAGGAATCAAACATAGTGCCATCTTCAAGGGTTCCGGTGTAATGCGTGGTGATCAGCGCACCCTTTACCGCTGCCTTGCCCTCGCCGGGGTGCAGATCGGTAATCTGTAATTCTTTGCTCATTGCCAAGCTTCCGGTTGCAGCGCGCTCTGTCATTGGCGCGAGCGGGCTTTCTCGCAGAAAAGCCGCTTCATGACAAGCCGCCTCATGACAAACCGGTGGAAACGAAAACGGGGGAAGCTTTCGCTTCCCCCGTTTAGTCGAACCCCAGTAACTGTCAGAGATTCTGCGAGCTGACCACCATGGCCTGCGCGATGTTCTCTTTCTGCTCCTGAGTGAAGCCGTCCCAGATGTTGGTCTTGGCGTAGTAACCCAGGCCCGCCAGGCAATAAAGGCTGAGGGTCAGAACGATGACGATCGAGACAAAGGTCCAGCGGCCTTCGTCATCGTCTTCCCGTGTGAAGCTGCGCGAATAGTTGTCCTCTGCGCTGCGGAAGAACAGCGCGGACGACAGACGCTTGAGCCACTGGAACAAATGAACAACAACGATGCGCAGCATGGGTAAATCACCTCAAAGGTTAAGAAAACGGGTTGCCGGGATGCCGTCGAGGGCATCGGATGCAAAAGCTGAAAACGAAAAAAGCCCGTCTATGACGGGCTTTCTTTTTATGATTCTGTTCAGGCGAGCAGTGAAGGGCGACGTTGAAACGGATCGCGGGAAGCACTGCGCGTGCCTGACGTTATGGAAACATTTTAAAACAAATGGATTGGCGCATCTACCCGCGCCATTCTGTTGTCAGACAACTGGTAGTGCCTGGAGGTGTGACAAAACGTCGCCCTGTGCTCATTTGCTGCTCAGCAAGCAGCAAGCAGCAAGCAGCAAGCAGCATGCTCCGTGGTCAAGTCTTGTAATACTTTCTCAACGTACGAAACATCTATGTGTATTGTACGATCAGCGCCCGTATTGATTTTCAGGACCGTATGAATACCCTCCAGGAGCCTCCGAGTTGTCCTCCTCCCATCGCTTATGGCTGGCCGGTGATCTCACTGTTACCGAGCAGGCCGCTCCATTCGAACGTCTCTCTACTTAACCTCTTGCACTGCATGGATTACGGCAGACCTTCGCGTCCTGACGCTGCAACGCCATGCCTGACGTTCAGCCATGGTGTCTGGTCTACAGTGACCCATACCAATCCCTGCCATTTTTATCGTGAGGCTGCATAACCCATGGAATGGATCGCTGATCCCACGGCATGGCTTGGCCTGCTGACCCTTATCGTGCTGGAACTGGTGCTAGGCATCGACAACCTGGTGTTCATCGCTATCCTGGCCGACAAGCTGCCCCCTGAACAACGTGACAAGGCGCGCGTCATTGGCCTGTCGCTGGCGTTGATCATGCGCCTTGGCCTGCTGGCGAGCATCTCGTGGATGGTGACCCTGACCGAGCCTTTGTTCGAGGTCTTCGGCAAGACGTTTTCCGGTCGCGACCTGATCATGCTGTTTGGTGGTGTGTTCCTGCTGTTCAAGGCCACCATGGAACTGCATGAGCGGCTGGAAGGGCATGTCGCCCAGCGCGCCGGTAATGCGGGCTATGCGTTGTTCTGGCCTATCGTTGCGCAGATCGTCGTACTGGACGCCGTGTTCTCGCTGGATGCGGTGATTACCGCCGTCGGCATGGTCGAGCACCTGTCGGTGATGATGATCGCGGTGATCTTCTCCATCGGCCTGATGATGATTGCCAGCAAGCCGCTGACCAAATTCGTCAACAGCCGCCCGACGGTGATCATGCTGTGTCTGGGCTTCCTGATGATGATCGGTTTCAGCCTGACCGCCGAAGGCCTGGGTTTCCATATTCCCAAGGGCTATCTGTATGTGGCCATCGGCTTCTCGATCCTCATCGAAGTGTTCAACCAGATCGCCCGCAAGCGCAGCAAGAAGTCGTCTCATGGCCACCTGCCGCGCCGCGAGCGGGCAGCCCACGCGGTGATGCGCCTGCTGGGCGGTCGCAAGCTGGAGTCTGGTGACGTCGATGAGGAAATCACCGACATGCTGGATGGTGAAAGCAGCGAGCCGGTGTTCGACCGTCGTGAGCGCGTGATGATCAGCGGCGTACTGCAACTGGCAGAGCGGCCGATTCGCACAGTGATGACGCCGAGGGCGGAAGTCGACTGTATCGACCTGAACGACAGCGCCGAGAAGATCCGTCTGAAACTGATGCACTCGTCCTACTCGCGTCTGCCGCTGATTGGCGAGCGCGGTATCGATGAGCCGCTGGGCTTCGTGCACAAGAAAGAGCTGTTCAAGGAGCTGTTGTCCGGCAACGAGCCCGACTTGAAACTGATGTCGCGCAAGGCAATCAACCTCCTGGAAAGCTTCACCATCCTCAATGCCCTGGAGCAGATGCGCAAGGAATCGACGCACATCGCCTTTGTGGTCAACGAGTTTGGTGACTTCATCGGCGTCTTGAGCATGACCGACATTCTCGAGTCCATCGCTGGCCAACTGCCTGACGCCAGTGAAGTGGAAGGCCCGGACATCGTCGAGCAGGGCGAGGACTTCGTGGTATCGGGTGCCTTGAACCTGAGCCTGATTCGCGAGCGCACCGGCTTCCAGGCCAAGGCGACCGAGGATTATCAGACCCTGGCCGGACTGGTCATGAGCCTGCTGGATCGCCTGCCGTCTACCGGCGACAGCCTCAGCTGGCAGGGCTGGAACCTGCACGTCGTCGGCGTGGAAGAGCGCCGAGTGACTCGGGTGTTGCTGCAGAAGCAGCCCGACATGGGGGCTGGCAAATAAGCACCGAGCTGTAATGCAAAACGGGGCCTGCTCATGCTGAGCAGGCCCCGTTTTCTTGTGCGCGTCATGCTTATTTTCGACGCGGACGCGACACCACGGATTCGATATTCTTGCGGCCAATCAGCTTGGGCTGCGCAGGCTCTTTGGCCACCGGCTCATCAGCCAGCCACTTGTACATCACCAGACAATCCACCAGGCCCAATCGGGCATGACGATAAGCCTTGGGCAACCGCCCGACCGTCTCGAAACCCAGCTTGCTCCACAACCCGACCGCCACCTCATTGCTGGCGACCACCGAATTGAACTGCATCGCCAGGAATCCGCTGTCGCGCGCCAGTTGCTGCGAATGCTCGCACATCAACCGCGCCACACCGCGCCCCCGCGCCGCGTCCGTCACCATATAGCCACAGTTGCACACATGATTGCCCGGGCCTGCTGCATTGGCCTTCAGGTAGTAGCTGCCCAACAGCTGGCCATCTTCCTCGGCAATCAACGTGTGCAGCGGCGCCTTCATCCACAGATCGCGAGCCTGCTCCTGAGTGAGGGCAGGGTCGTAGGCGTAGGTTTCCTGAGCGATGACGACAGCCTGAAAGGTGGGCCAGAAGCGCTCGAAATCTTCCGGTGTCATGGGGCGGATCTGGATCATGGTGAGGCCTTGGTGGGTATGGCTTGAATTCCGGCATGTACGTTAACTTGGGTGTGTTACCACTTCCAGGCTTTTTCGGTGAACTCGGCAGTGGAGGGAGCACGGTGTGGAGAAAGCTCAGGTACTTGTTGAACAGTACTTCGTGCTGGAAGCGGGCCTCGAAGCCGAGAGTGACGTCCGTGCGGTGCGTGATGATCATCAAGCGTTTGCGGTCGACAGTGACGAAGTTGTACTCGCCCCATGGCAGGCTTTGTTCGTGGTGGATGGGGTTTTCCCAGTTGAGTAGCTTGATGGCTGCGATGAATGCCATGGCCACGGGGCCTACCAGGAACAGCAGCGAGCCGGTGAGTATGGCTACGAATACGAACAGCATGATCACGGCGATGGCGATGCCTTTGAAAAAGGAAGAGGCGAAGTCGGGGTAGTGGAGGTAGTACTCGAGGTGGGCTCTGTCGGTTTTGATGGTGTAGTTGTAGATGGTTTTTTGGCGGATGAGGAGGCATAGGTAATAAGCAAGAATTCCGGCAAGCGCGAGTATCGTGCCCACTAATGAGTAGAGGCTGTCTGAAAACATTATCCAGCCTCCCCACATGTAAAGTGTGCTTCCTGTCATGTAGATCGCAATGAATATGGACTGAGTTATCATCATTTCTCTAGGCGATCTCGCAAATGTTTTGATCTTCCAGTTCAGAACGTCTTTACTTTTTGGCAGGCACAAGGCTTTTTCTTGCTGATTCATACAGGTGTACCTTCTGCTACTTCCAGAGTCAGTGTGCCAATCCTGCTTGATGCCTTCACTTCAAGCTCCACAGCAGCCAAACCATCGATAGCAGTCTCGCCTTTTGTGCCAAGCTCCATCTGAAACAGATAGCCTCGATCCTCCTCGCCAAGATGTATCAGATTGCTGGGGTACCAGATTTGTAACTCAAGATATGTTGCGTCCTTGTCGAGCGGTAACCAGGTTTCCCAGATGAGGTCTTCATTTTCAGGTGGCATGAGAGGATAGGTGAAATCTTCACTCGCCTTGCCAGCTGGATTGTTGGTAAGCGTCCCGAACTGTTCAGCCTTCCTGAATTGCCCACGGTCCAGAAAAGCTTGATGCAGTGGGTCGTCTATTTTTTCTACAGGTAACACGCCCCATGGTCGCTTGCTGCTGACGATGTTGAAGTGCACGGACTCCCCGCGTACCAGCTTTGGCAAGCGTACTTGTACTCCAGCGCCATTTTGTACCGCTACGCTGTAGTAATCGCCTTTGCCAAGATAACGACTCTCATAATGCACGGTGCTTTTAACATGAATCTGTGGAGACAATTGAATTTCCATCAATGCGCGTACTTCTTCACTCTCGCCTTTCGCAGTCTCGGGGTAGCGATAGTCTAGGGTTCTCGACCAACAGCACTTGCGTAGCCACCAGCCCACACTGTCTTGCTTGAAATAACTCAAAGCCAGCGTAATAAAAAGATATATAGATCCTATTACGAGTAGCGCCACACTGAACCATGGACTCATCGCAACAATTGTGAAGGTGCTTGCAGGGGACAACCCTGCCATCATTTGAAAAGTTGAGCCTACTCCCATTGCGAATATAGAAATGCCCTTTACAATAATTGCGTTTTTTTCCTCTGATGTTTTCGCTGCGTAAAAATCATTTGTGACATCAAATAGTTCCAGCGTAACCGCCGCCAGCCCAAACCCACCCATAGCCACCATCGAAACCCGGAACCCACGTATCGCATCACTCCACGCCGCATTTCCCTTGGCTTTCCAATACGCACTGGACCTGTCCAGAATCCCCACATTCTTGCCATCGGTCAGCACCGGCGTCGCATCCCTGATAACCGCCCACGGCGCTTCAACAAACACCGCCATCAACAGGTTGAAGCTGTACCCCAACCCATAGGTCACCTTGCCGATGTCCTTGGCACTGAAGTCGCCGTCCCGAGTAAGGTCGCGATAGGTGAAGGCGGTGTTGATGAGGTTGAGCATGATCACGCCCCAGGTGATCGAGCCCGCGATACCGCCCAGGTTGTCGATCCAGCGTTTGGCGGAAGCGAGCCAGTCCTTGGCCAGTGTTTTGCCGGACTGGAAGTGCCGGCGAATCTCGTCCTGTAATTGCTTGGCGTATTGGTTGTTCTGAAAGTCGAGTAGGGCGGGCATGCTCAGTTCGTGCAGGCGAAGCTTTTGCTCGAGGGCACGCAGGTGGCTGGCGATGCTTTTGCGGGGGTTGTAAGCGGTTGGATAGAGCCAGCTGCGACGGATATCACTGATCTGTTTGTTGAGTACCCGCCATTCGCTGATCCAGTTTTTCAGCTTCGCGAGCATGGTGTGATCGATCGCAATACGGGCCTTTGAATCGAGCAGGATCTGGCCGACCAACAGTGTGCGAATCAGTGCGACGATGTTCTGCTGCTTGCCCACCGCCAGACGGCTGTCGATGGGCACCCAGGCCAGCAGGATACTTTCGAACGTTGCCTTGCCTGCGCTGCTGGCCAGTTGGCCGAGGGCTTTGAAGGTGTCCTGAACGGGGTGTTTCAGCGCCTTCATCCACGGCTTATCGGCAAAGCCCTGATGATTGAGCGTGCCGTTGAGTTCGCCGATGCGGGTAGCCAGGTTGGTGACGTCGCCAAGGCCGTTCAGCAGCGCGTTGGCCTCCTGGTGCAGCGCGTGTTTGAGCGCCGGTGAGAAGCCGTAGCGCAAGGTGCCAAACAGGCTGCTGTCGTTGGCTTCCTGCTCGGCGAGCCAGGCGCTGGCGGCGTTGTCCTGAGCGTAAATGATCTGCAGGTTAAGCATGAGCGTTTGCAGATAAAGCAGGCTTTCAGGGTGTGTGGGGTCGACAAACAGCTTGAGCGGTTCCGTGCCCAGATAGGTCGACCATTGCCGAAAGTCGCTTTGCGTGTCACGCAGCTGTTGCAGCAGTGTGTCGCCGGTTGGCAGGTGCTGCTGAAGGTACTGGCGCGCACCGCTCAGATCGACCTCGCGCCGCCATTTGTGGCGATCTTTCCAGGCTTGCAGGGCCTCGTCGGAGGGCGCGCTGCCGTAACGCATTTCAATCGATCTGCGCATCTCCGGGCTTTTGAAAATATCCGGCAGCAACAGCACGCCACCGGGAGCGGTGTTGTTGCCGATCTGCTCTTGTTCAAACGTGCATTGTTCAAAATAGGCTTCGACGTCGCTCAGGTACTGATGGGTAAGCGCGGCATTGCCGCGCACCGATGCCGGCAATTTCTCCGGTTCGCCTTCAGCGCCACACAGTGCGGTGACAGTCTGGGCGATCTGGATCTTGTGTTCGTGCTCGGCTTGCCAGTTGCGGTAAGCGGCCTGATCGGCGGCCAGTTGCATGCCCAGATCATTGAAAATGGCCAGCGGGTCATCAAGGGCGATGAGCAGGGAGCTGTCCTGATCTTCAACGCTGCCCTGCCAGAAAACGTCAGCGCCGATTGGTGAAAACAGCGCCTTACCTTCATCGCTATCCGAAGGCGGGCGAGTAGCAGGAATCGCCGAGTCTGCAAAGCGGCCATCATCAACCACATGCTCTTTGTCGATGTCCGCTACCGCTTCGGCAATGCGGTTCAACGGCAAGGTATCCGGCTCGGCCATGGTCATGCAGTAGCGTTTCAGATCCAGCATTTTCATCCATGACGCGCGGCTTGCCGGATTAGAGCGCAGGTGTTCGCAGATTCGCCAAGTCCATTGCTGAGGGGAAAAGGCGATGTGAAGCCGGTTGTTTCGCGGATAGAGCAAGAAGGGTTTGCCATCGTCGGTACCGCTTCGCCGGTCACTGCCGATCTGCGCATCGGTCCAGACAATACGGCTCAGGTTGCCAGTGGCGGCTGACACCACGTACTCATGCAACACTTCGGCAGTTTCGTCGTAGACATACACGTAGCCGTCATACAGCTGGCTAAGGGTATAGCTGCGTGTTTTCAGCTTCGGCATCACCGCCCAGCGGCTGCCCTTGAGTAGCGGTTTCAGTTTCTGGGGAGCGGCATCGTAGCGGGAGCGATCCAGCGCATAGCGCACTGGCACGATGGCGACTTCAGGTTTTCGGAATGGGCACAGACTGGTAGCCGTGGCGGGTACCTTGGCGAACGTTGCAGCACGTTGTTGCGAATGTGTGCCGGATTTATCGGTCATGCGTGGCATCCCTGTCTATACGAACTTTCTGACGGTATTCATCGAGTACGTTTACGCGGAGTTCCGGGGGCAAGCGCTGTTGCTCGGGGTGTTGAGTACACCAGGATTGGTAGTGGCCCTGTGGCGAGCTCGCAAAGCCAAGACCCCAGTCGTGGCAGATGTCTGCCCAGGTCGCCAATGCATATTCACTGACCAGCCCCCACTCAATTGCGCTGTCCAAAACACCCTTCAGCCAGATTTTGATTTGATCGTCGCTCTGGCCCAGAAAGGCCAGCGGATCCTGCTTTTTGATCCATTCGTATAGGCGCCCTTCGAATAGCCATCGATGGCAGCTTTCGAAGGCTTGCAACTGACGTTCGCTCACCAGAGGAAAATGCGCTCGATAGACTTTTTGCGCACGCTCGTTAACAAATGTCGTGATCGCTGGATCGAGGTTTTGTTGCCAGCTGCGCAGGGGTGACTGAACCCAGAGTTGATCGATGGGGCCTAGCGTCGAGCTCAAATGTTCAGGGTCATAGCTCGATAGCCAGTAGTGCATCACCAGCGGATCTGCGAAGCGCAGCAGACTTGAATGACCGAGATAATCAAGGGGGCTCAGGAAACGCTGCAAATGTTCAGATACGATTTTCAAGGATGCATTGCTGAAAAAAATGCAGGCGTCGACACGCTGTTCAGGATGCCGATGCCACTGCGCTATGAGTTCGGAGGGATGATCCGCGTGCACAAGTACCGGGCCTAAATCCATGATCTCCGCCCACCGTGTGCCGAGATAAAGCGGAGCGATCTCGATAGGTTCGTCGCACTGGTATAGCTGTTTTACGGCGTCAGGTCTCAGCACTCCGTCAATCAACAGATAATTGGCTTGATTCATTTTTTCGGTTCTTCTGTGGCTTGCGAGCATTGGCTACACAATGGGCTGCGTATCATTGCCTGTCGCTGTGCGGAGATAAGCATGTCACCTGATTCGCCAGCTTCTGGTCGCTCTGCATTACCCGGAAGTAGCGGGTTTGCTCCAGAGCCGTTTCCGGGGCTGCCCCCCGAATTGAGCTTTATCTGAGACCCGTTCACGGTCACGCCACTGGCATCGACCTTGATAAAGGAGCCGCCTGCTTTTAGCGTGATTTCCAGCCCCGCCTCGATGATCAGTTTGTTACCGGCTTTGAGGTGGATTTCCTGTCCGGCGTGGGCCAGTAATCCATCACCCACTTTGATGTGCCGGGTTCCGCCCACCGTGACGTGATCGCTCGCTTTTACCTCGGTCAGCCGGTCGCCATCGACAGTCCGATGTTCCTCGGTCTTGAACTCGCTGTAGCTGTTGCCTTCGATCCGCTCATGCCGATGATGACCGACCCGGATTTTCTGCTCGTGCTCAATGTTCTGCTCCCAGTCGCGCTGGGCATGAACGTAGATCTGCTCCTGACCGGCCCGGTCTTCGATGCGCAGCTCGTTGGAACCATTGCCACCGGGGCTGCTCAGGGTCTTGAATACACTGCGCGTCTGATGTGCAGGCAGATCGTAGGGCGGGACGTGCTCTGCGTGATACAGGCAGCCGCTGACCAATGGACGGTCAGGGTCACCGTCAAGGAACGTCACCAGTACTTCCATACCGACTCGCGGGATAACCATGCTGCCGTAGTGATGACCGGCCCAACCTGACGACACCCTCACCCAGCAGCTGCTGCGATCGTTGGCCTGACCCTCGCGGTCCCAATGAAACTGTACTTTGACCCGGCCGTGCCGGTCGCAGTGTATTTCCTGACCTTTCGGACCGGTGACCACAGCGGTCTGGCTGCCGAATATTCTTGGCTTGGGATGACGCCGGGGAGGGCGATACGAGGCTGGCCACGGCGTAGCGAGAAAGGTATTGCGATAGCCCTGATGAAAGTCCCCCTTGTTCTGTAATGCATGGGCGGACTCCTCAAGCCCCTGCGGCTGGCGGCCCTCATGACGAACTTCGGTCAACAGCCACAGGTCGTTCCATTCCTCGTTGGGGTGCTCGCGCAAAGGCAGAAAATGGCCGCTGACCAAGGTGGGTTGATCACTTTGGCCATCGCCCAGTCGGTAATCCTGGCGATGGCGCTCAAGTGCGCGGCTCGCCAGATGCGCTCCTCGATCCCGATGAATGAAGCCGCCCGGGTATTCGTAGTGCTCCAGCTCCGGCCGGGCGTCGTCATATGCCGAGCCTTCCATTTTCAGAAGTGGTTTTTCAAAGTGATAATCGCGATGAGTAACGCTGTTTGTACGTGTTTCCAGGCGCAACCTGAAGCGCTTGATGACCGACTTACCCGGTACCAGGCCACTGTCCGGCTTATAGATAACCGGATTTAGTTTAGGAAATACGGTCTGGTCGTCACCAAACACCAG
Source organism: Pseudomonas sp. PvP028 (assembly GCF_017832255.1). Taxonomy (NCBI): domain Bacteria; kingdom Pseudomonadati; phylum Pseudomonadota; class Gammaproteobacteria; order Pseudomonadales; family Pseudomonadaceae; genus Pseudomonas; species Pseudomonas sp. PvP028. Next base: position 4,696,294 of record NZ_JAFIBL010000001.1, on the reverse strand, counting down.
TTGATGTGCTGTGTGGCTGTGTTTGAAGTGGTAGTGCAGGCCTTCCTCTTCGCAAAGCCGCTGGATGAAGTGCAGGTCGGACTCGCCATACTGCACGCAGTATTCGCGTTCGGGGTAAGTCATACCGAGCTGGAAGCTGTAGGCGTCGCCTATCAGGTGATGTTCTTTCAGTACCTGCTCAATAATCTCCTTTACTGTTCGATTCTGGAAAATACGCTGATTGGTACGATGCCTGAGCCTTGCCAGATTCGGTCGCAAGGTGACTGAGTAGTGCGTAAGACGCCTGCCGGAATCGCCTTGGGAAACCTGATCAATCACTCCATGAATGCCGTTGCCCCTTGATGTGTACTGCAGAAATGCGGGGCAATTCAGCAGGCTTTCGAGATTCAGCGAAGCGCGCTCGCTGACCAGCTCAAGCTTGAAACAGAAGGGCTGATTGATAGCTTCATGGCCGATAAATGAAAGGATTTGAAAATCATGCTCAGGGCCGTCGATGCTCAGGCTGAAATAAGGTCGATCAGTGGGGTTCAGCATCATAGGGACCACCGTGTCTAGCCGGTTTATAAAAACCCCGCCGATTCTGTCGAACCGCCGGGGCAGCGGAGTTATTCCGACTTCGGACTTCTCCAGTCATCAGATCCGGTAGTAGTGGCCTTTACGTGGTCCCAGGTTATTTTGCGATAGCTGAATTGAACGTCCTCCAGGTGTCCAAAGTGCGAGTTCTGCGGATCCTGGCAGTTGTGCATGTAGGACTTGATGTTGACGATGACCGCATCCTCCAGGGTGGTGGTGTAATAGTGTTCCTGCTTGCCATCGATAGACGTCCGGTACCACTTGATTTCGACTGTGCTTAGCGTTGAGCCTGAGCAAAGAGCCTCCAGAAGCAATGGCGAGGTCTTGTCGAAAATTTTCGTGACACACGCAGGACCATGAATGCGTTGGCCAGTAGGCTGTCCTGACTGCGTATCACAGGGTGTAATGATGTTATGGCTGAATGCCTGGATTATTGCTTCATCTTCATGGCCTTCCTGATAGACATTGCCGACAGAGTCTGCTGTGAAAGCTCCTGCTGTCAGTATTTTCTGATTGACGTCTATGACAGTCATATAGGCGGGTGTAGGCATTAACGTCCTTCCTTACAGTCGGTGACGCCTCACAAGCAAATCGGCTTGGAGGTCGAAGCATCGCTATAACAAGTTACGTGCCAGGTATATATTAAGTCAGTGTTGTCAGCTGGTTTGGCCATTTGAAAGGATATAAGGGTGCCGCTCGCTGTGGGTTTTTTCGAGTGACTTGCGCAAGTTTCTGCGCACTATTTTCCTTTTTTTGCGCAGCTTTCCAGTATTCCATCCGAATATATCCATATTTTTATATCTGGTCTTTTTGTGCGGAAGGCCATGGATTTTGTACGTGCTATTGGCAAGGTTGCTGGCCGTTTAATGGCGCCTCCTGGGTGAGTTTTAAGCCGAGTATATATGTGTGTTCTGATGAGCATGTGATAGCGTGTTTGGTCAATAGATAGTTAGGTTATTAAATGTTTTGGTACATAAATTATATGCATTCCTACGTATTCTCTTCGTTTGTTTGTAAGAATTTTCCGAAAGTTTAATATCTTTCAGGTGTCACCTTGCTTGCTGGTTTTCATGGCGATAAGGTCTGTCTGGCTTTATGAGTGGTTGGAAAAAACGTTAACAATGAAATGCACGATGTGTGGGAATATGAGCAGTGGCCAGTAAAGACAAGCTCTCTATTCGATATCTGGATCTGGCCCGGCATCCTGTCGCAACGGGTGATTATGCAGGCGAAGACATCCGTTTTTCTACGGCGTTTGAAGCCTTGGAGCGTGAGTTGGGCGGTGCACAGGCCATTCTCGGGGAAGTGAATGTAGACTGGCTGCGGATCAGAGAGGGCTGCAAACATATCCTTTCAAATCAGTCCAAAGACCTGCGCGTCGCCAGCTGGCTGGCGTGGGCTCTATATGAATGCGAGTCTGTTAAGGGATTATCTGCGGGGCTGGAATTGATTAATTGTTTGTGCAAAGAGCATTGGCTGCTTTTTCATCCCCAAAAATTACGAACACGTTCAGCGGTCATGCAATGGCTCTTGCTGAAAATCGACAAGGCGCTGGGAGAAGATACTTCTATTACTCACCAGCTTCCTGAATTCCAGCAACTGCTCAGACAGCTTGATGGCCTGGATGAGATATTTAACCTATATATGGGAAGTGATGCCCCTTTGCTGCTGCCGTTGAGAAGACGGCTCGCCCGTATGATTCAGCGCGCTGAGCAAGTTGAGAAAGAGCCTGTCAAGGTGGTGGAGCGTGTCAAGCAGGCTGCGGTCCAGTTGTTTTCAAGTGACTCTCACATCGACAACGAGAAAGACGCCCAGCGGACGTTAAGTGTGCAAGAGAACTCGGTACGCAGCCTTTGCAGATGGTGGCTTAAACAGAAAACCACAGATCCGCGAGCTTTCCGCCTGGGTCGCTCGCAGACCTGGTATGCAGTGGACAGTCTTCCTGAAAGAAACAGTGAAAAAATAACCCCGTTAAGGAGGTTGCCCGCTGACAAATTGAGCAGCTATCAAGAGCGATTCGAACAGGGTCTTTACGCAGACCTTATTGTGGATGTTGAAGCAAGTCTTGCAGGGTCGCCTTTTTGGTTTGATGGTCAGCGAATGGTCTGGAACTGTCTGAAAGCCCTGGGGGGCGAAGCGGCAATGCGCGAAGTGGAAGCTCAGTTTGCTTTGCTTTTAAAGCGCATTCCGGACCTTGTTGAACTTCGGTTTCACGACGGTGTGCCGTTTGCAGACGCGGAGACATTACAGTGGATCACCACTTATATCCTGCCTGCCGAGGTCTATGCCGGGAATGGGTGTGGCAGCGAAAGTCAGCATGATGCCTCAGAGCGAAACTCGTTGTACCACGACGCACTGCCGGTTTTGCAGAAAAAAGGGCTGAAAGCCGCTGTGCAATTAGTGAATGATCGCTTGAATGGTGTAAAGGGAGGGCGAGAGCGATTTTTCTGCAAGCTATGCATCGCACGTCTCTGTATCGATGCAAACAAATACGAGTTGGCGAAGGTTCAACTTGAGTATCTTGATCAGGAGCTCCAATCAGCAAGCCTCCCGGCATGGGAACCCGCGATCTTCCTCGATGTGTCGCGCTTGTTATATAGCTGTTACGAGCGAACGGCGCTGAACGATAAGGCAGCAGCGCGCAAAGAAGTGATTTACCAGAGGTTGTGTCATCACGACCTTGAAAGATTTATTGATGGCTAACGTACAGTTTAATAAATTGAGGGGAAATGGAATGGCCAGAGAAGGCTCTGTAGCGCCCAAAGAGCGGATCAACGTGACGTTCAAGCCTGCTGTTGGTGGCGCGCAGGAAGAAATAGAGCTGCCACTTAAGTTGCTGGTTCTTGGCGATTTCATACAGCGCGCGGACGAGCGAAAGCTTGAGGACCGTAAATCAATCAGTATCGATAAGAACAATTTCGATGATGTGTTGGCGAAGCAGGAGCTTGAGCTGGTACTGAATGTACCTGACCGCTTGCAGGCTGAAAGCGGGGCTAACGATCTCACTGTCAGCATCAAGGTCTCTTCGATGAAAGACTTCAACCCTGCCAGTCTCGTCGAACAGATTCCTGAGCTTAAAAAGTTGATGGAGCTGCGCAACGCCCTCATGGCGCTCAAGGGGCCGTTGGGGAACATGCCTTCTTTTCGTAAGGCCATCGAGCAGGTCATTACGGATGAAACATCGCGTAAGAACGTGCTGGATGAGCTTGGGCTGGATGTCGCGGCGCAACAGTAACATCGGACCCATTGTCAGGAATTAACATATGAACACAAAAGCCATACCGCAGCGCGATGCAAGTGAGCTTCACCATGGAATTCTCGATCAGATTATTGCACATACCCGATTAGAGCCTTGTGACGACGCCTATGGTATTGCCAAACGAGGGGTGGCTGCATTTATTGAAGAACTGCTGAAACCGCGTAATAACAATGAGCCAGTCAAAAAAGCGCTGGTTGATCGGATGATTACCGAGATTGACGTCAAGCTGAGTCGCCAGATGGACGAGATCATCCATCATGCGGAATTTCAGGCGTTGGAAGCATCATGGCGCGGGCTGCAGTTACTGATTGATAGAACCGATTTCCGCGAAAATATAAAAATCGAGTTGTTAAGTGTTTCCAAGCAAGATCTTCTGGACGATTTTGAAGACTCGCCTGAAGTGGTTCAATCGGGCCTCTACAAACATGTCTATACCGCTGAATATGGTCAGTTTGGCGGTAATCCCGTGGGCGCGATCATTGCTAATTATTTCTTCTCGCCAAGCGCTCCCGATGTCAAGACCATGCAGTACGTTTCAAGCGTTGCCTGCATGGCGCATGCACCTTTTGTTGCGGCTGCGGGCCCCGATTTCTTCGGGCTTGAGCAGTTCACCGGTCTGCCCGATCTAAAGGATCTGAAAGATCACTTCGAAGGGCCGCAGTTCGCTAAATGGCAAAGCTTTCGGCAGCGGGAAGACGCGCGTTATTTCGCACTGACAGTACCGCGTTTTCTTTTACGCAGCCCCTACGGGCCGAAGGAAAATCCGGTGAAGACGTTTGCCTATGAGGAAAACGTCTCGAACGACCACGAGCACTATTTGTGGGGCAATACGGCCTATGCATTTGCTACCAAGCTGACAGACAGCTTCGCCAGATTTCGGTGGTGCCCCAACATCATTGGTCCTTTGAGTGGTGGTGCTATTGAAGACCTGCCTTTACACCACTTCCACAGCATGGGTGAAATCGAGACCAAGATTCCGACTGAGGTACTGGTGTCTGACCGTCGTGAATACGAGCTGGCGGAAGAGGGCTTTATCGCATTAACCATGCGCAAGGGCAGCGACAACGCAGCGTTCTTTTCTGCCAGCTCAGTACAGAAGCCCAAGTTTTTTGGCAACAATCCAGAGGGGAAAATAGCCGAGCTTAATTACAAGCTAGGCACTCAACTGCCCTACATGATGATCGTCAATCGCCTCGCACATTACCTCAAGGTGCTGCAGAGAGAGCAGATAGGTTCCTGGAAAGAGCGAGCGGACCTGGAGAGTCAGCTTAACAAATGGATACGTCAGTACGTTGCGGATCAGGAGAATCCGAGTTCAGAAGTGCGTGGCAGACGACCGCTGCGCACGGCACAGGTCATTGTCAGTGATGTTGAGGGTGATCCCGGCTGGTACCGGGTCAGTCTAAATGTTCGTCCTCATTTTAAATACATGGGCGCTGACTTTACGCTGTCGCTGGTGGGCAAAATGGATAAAGAGTAGATCATCTGTTGATGATGAATCCAAAAGGTAGCCTCTTTCAACGCCTGGCAGGTGACGTACTGCAACAGCAGTCTTTTGACAAAGAGGAGCAGTTAATGATGTTGATATCGGCTCATCTGACCAAGATATTGGGTACGCGAGCCGGTAGCGTAAAGATGCTGCCTGATTATGGTTTGCCTGACTTGAACAATATGGGGCTGAGCCTTGACGATACGCTGAGGCACTCTCGCATGATCATCGAAAAGATGATTCGAACATATGAACCACGATTGTTCGATGTTCACGTGACGGTGGAAGAATACGAAGGTTGTCTGCTGAGGCGAACATTCTCGATCGGTGCGGCTCTGGACATTGCAGGTGTAAAGAAGTCCATTCGATTTTCTGCACTGCTCGGTGGCGACGGCAAAATAAGCATTGTTTGAGTAAGTTTTTCGCCTCGCGAAGCGGTGCGCCGATTATCCACAGTTTTACACCCAGATTTTTCATTATCGATTTACGACCGGCCAGGTAGAAAAAACGGTGTCATTTAACCACTATTATCAAGAAGAACTGACGGCTCTTCGAGAGTCTGGACGTCGGTTTTCCGAACGTAATCCGGCGTTGGCTCCTTTTTTAGGGCTGGCGGGCCAGGACCCGGACGTAGAACGTTTACTTGAGGGAGTTGCTTTCCTGACGGGCCGTTTGCGTCAAAAACTGGATGAAGACTTACCTGAGCTGACCCACTCCCTCATGCAGTTGTTATGGCCCAATTACCTTCGACCTCTGCCCTCGGTGAGCATGCTTCAGTTTGACGCTCTGGACGGCTCCGGCCCGGGTTTCGTGGTGGAGCGAGCAACACCTGTAGAAAGCGAGCCAGTGAATGATCAGGTGTGCCATTTCCGTACCTGCTTTGCCACTCAGGTATTACCGTTGAAACTGACTCACCTCTATTGTTCGTCAAGCGGGAGCGGGACAACGCTGAAGCTGTGTCTGGCGATGAATGGAGACAGCCATTTAGGCGAGGTAAAGTTCAGTCATTTGCGCTTGCACCTGGCGGGTGAGCGTCGCGTCAGCCAAGCTATTTACTTCGCGATGATGCAGAAGCTCAAGGGCATCACATTATTGCCTCTTGATGCGATGGGCGAACCGTTACTGAACTCTTCAGGCAAAGCGATCGAACTGATGATCCCTGTGGAGCAAGTGAAACCTGTAGGCTTCGCTGAAGAGGAGTCGTTGATTCCCTACCCACTAAATACCTTTCGGGGCTATCGCTACCTGCAAGAGTATTTCTTTTTCCCTGAGAAGTTTCTTTTTGTCGATGTTCTCGGTTTCGATGTCATTCACTCATTGACTGACGATCTGCTGAAGCGCGCGCGCGGGCTACAACTTGTTTTTGATGTGCAAGGAAAGGACATGCAACTCCTTCGTCCTACCCTCGAAAACATCAAGCTTTACTGCACGCCGGTCGTGAACCTGTTCAAACAGGATGCCTTGCCCATTCTTGCGGATGCCCGGCAGGACGAATATCTGCTCATTCCTGCGCATTACGCACACGGCGGTTGTGGTGTGTACTCGGTCGATAAGGTTGTTGGCTGGCAGCCTGGAGGGCTGGGCTATCAGAATTACGTACCCTTTGAATCGTTTGAACATGACGCTGCGGTCGATGTGGATAGTAACTCGCCTTACTACAGCGTGAGGCATCGTACTTCCCTGCAACACAAGGGTCTCGATACATTTTTAAGCTTCGGTCTTCGAGCGGGGCGAACTGACGAGACAATGTCTATTGAAATGACATGCACTAACGGTGACCTTCCGTGGCACATCAAGGCAGGAGGCCTATGTAAACCATGTGAGGGGACCCCTGACTTTTTGCGTTTCAGAAATATATCGCCTGCCACAAAAACATTTGCGCCACCCATGAACGGGGATTTTTTCTGGCGTGTGATCAGCAACATGTCGCTCAACTACTTGTCGCTCGAAAATATCGAAGCACTGAAAGTGATTCTCGAAACGTACGATTTGCCTCGGTATTACGATTCGCAGGCAGAGAAAGTCAGCAAGCATCTCCTGGGCGGGTTGAAGTCCATTCGGCACCAACATATCGACTACCTGCATGACGGGCTGCCTGTAAGGGGAGTCAGGACGGAGTTGACCGTCGAACCTGACGGCTTTGCAGGGGAGGGCAGCTTGTTCTTGTTCGCCTCCGTCCTCAACGAATTCTTTGCGCTCTACGCGAGCCTGAATTCCTTTCACGAACTGCATGTAAAGAGCACACAAGGTGGAGGATACGAATGGGCACCGCGCATGGGTATGCAACCGCTGCTTTAGCCAGGCTGAGTCAGGACATACGGCGATACTCTGTTTATCAGGCGATACCGCTGATTCTCAATATTTTGCGTGAAATCCATCCCGATATGGATGAGCGCCGCGTTCATGATTTTCTCGATTTGCGGGCAAATCCGGGTCTTGGATTTCCGGGCAGTGATATTGAATGCATGGAGCTTTTTTACGAGCAGGGTCAGTTGCACGTACGACTTGATCTAAATGTGATGAGCCTGGTCGGTTCCGGCTCTCCATTACCTGCTTTTTATGCTGAACAAGCCCTGGGTGAGCGGGACAAGCCTAATGTGACTCGCGATTTTCTGGATATCTTTAATCGTCGATTGCAGATGTTAATGCTCCCCGTATGGCGCAAGTATCGCTATCACGCCATGTTCACCCGTGGCGCGACAGATCCGTTTTCCGAACAGCTGTTTGCACTGATCGGCCTGCACGGGCAGCGCATTCGCGAAACTCCCGAATTGAACTGGAAACGGCTGTTGCCCTATCTGGGGCTTTTGAGCCTGCGCGCTCATTCGGCCGCCTTGATCGAGTCGGTGCTTCGTTATTACTTCAAGCACGCTCAGCTGTTTATCGAGCAGTGCGTTGAGCGAACCGTCGATGTTCGCAGCTCTCAGCTTAATTGCCTTGGAGTGACCAATCATCAGTTGGGACGCACTGTTGTGCTGGGTAATCGGGTCGCTGATCGGAGTGGCAAGTTCCGCGTCCACGTGAAAGAACTCGATTGGGAGCGGTTCCACGAATTTTTACCCATCGGCCCTGGCTACCGTCCGTTGGGCGCTCTTGTCCGATTCACATTGCGCGACCCTTTGGACTACGACGTTTGTCTTGAGCTGCGCCATGAAGACATCAGAGAACTGCGCATTGGCCAATCGAACACCTGTCACCTGGGCTGGACCACATGGCTCGGGCGCGAGCATGCCCTGGGTCTGGTCATGCTCAACAGACCGATACATTAAGGACGACTCATGATCGATGTAGATTTGCAGCAACTCGTCAATGCCCTCGATGCGCCTACACGCGGAGAACTGGAGGGAACGGCCGAACGATGCGTTTCGAGAGGCAGCAGCAAAATTCTGGTTGAAGACCTGTTGCTTGCCCTGTTGGAAAGACCTGATGGAATGCTTGCCCGTGCGCTACTGGACGCCGAGGTTGGGGCTGACGAACTTGCAGGGTTTCTTCACCCGCCAGTCGAGCAAAGTGCTACCCGGAGCCCGGCGTTTTCTGCTGAACTTGTTCAATGGCTTCAGGACGCGCTGTTGATTGCCAATCTGGATCTGGGCCAAAGCCTGATTGATCAGTCTGCGTTGATTCTTGCCTTGCTGCGTAATCCCTTGCGCTACGCCGACCGTCCATACCAGCCATTATTGGCGAAGATTAATATCGAGCGCTTTCGCGATCATGCCCTTGCCGAACAGATGCCGGAGGTAACAAAACCGTCAGTGAATCAATGTGATTCGCTGCTCGAACGCTTCACTCATAACCTGACGCAGCAGGCCAGGGAGGGGTTGCTCGATCCTGTGCTGTGCCGTGATGACTGTCTGCGTCAGATGATCGATATCCTGTCTCGTCGACGCAAGAACAACCCCATTGTGGTGGGCGAGGCGGGTGTCGGCAAGACTGCGGTTGTCGAAGGGCTGGCGCTTAAAATCGTTCACGGGGAAGTCCCCGATCTATTGGAAAACATTGAATTACTGTCTCTGGATATGGGGCTGCTCCAGGCGGGTGCCAGTATCAAGGGCGAGTTCGAGCGTCGTTTGAAGGGCGTAATTGACGAGGTCAAATCCTCATCCAGGCCGGTTATTCTTTTCATCGATGAAGCCCACACACTCATCGGCGCCGGCGCGCAGGCGGGTGGTTCGGATGCGGCCAATCTGTTGAAACCGGCGTTGGCACGCGGCGAGTTACGGACAATTGCAGCGACGACGTGGGCCGAGTACAGACAATATTTTGAAAAGGATCCGGCGCTTGCACGTCGCTTTCAACCGGTCCGGGTGCTGGAGCCTACAGTAGAGCAGGCCATCACTATTCTGCGCGGGCTTGCTCCGCTATATGAACGTACTCATGGTGTCTATCTGCGCGATGATGCTGTAGTCGCCGCCGCCCGGCTTTCGGCGCGCTATATCACCGAGCGACAGTTGCCGGACAAGGCAATCGATCTGCTTGATACAGCTTGCGCTCGAGCACGAATCGGTCTGGTCGCCGTGCCGGAGCGTCTTGAATATCTACGAAGCGAGATGGCGCGTCAGCAGAGGCAGTTCGACGCAGTGCTGCGTGATGCCAATGCCGGTCTGTCGGTTGATGACAAGGCATTGGATACGCTGGCTGCCGATCTGTCACGGCTGCAGAGCGAGGCTGTAGCGCTGGAGTGTAGGTGGGCTGATCAACGGGCAGTCGTCGAGCGTCTGCTGGAATTGCGCAAACAACTGGCTGAACGAGCAGCACAGTCGGCTGAGGCGAGTGGGTGTGAGTCCATACGCGCGCTCGAGTCCGAGTTGACCCAGGTTAGACAGACCTTGAGCGATACTCAACTGAACGACCGTCTCGTGAGCTTTGAAGTATGCCCCAGGCTGATAGCTGAAGTAGTGGGTGGCTGGACCGGGATTCCTGTATCGCGTCTGGCTCAGGAGCACAGCCCGGCAATCAACAGCTTTTCCTCAGAACTGCGTATGCGCATCCGGGGTCAGGAGCCGGCGATGCTGACCATTGAAAAGGCAGTCCGGGCATCGGCTGCGGATTTGAATGCACCCGGTGCCCCAACAGGCGTATTTCTTCTGGTCGGACCCAGCGGAGTGGGCAAGACGGAAACAGCCATTGTTCTGGCTGACCTGTTATATGGCGGCGAGCGTTTTCTCACGACGATCAACATGTCCGAATTTCAGGAGAAGCATACCGTTTCCCGATTGATCGGCGCTCCTCCGGGCTATGTTGGTTATGGCGAAGGGGGCATGTTGACCGATGCCGTTCGATGCAAACCGTATTCAGTCATTCTGCTCGATGAGGTGGAGAAGGCTCATCCGGATGTACTGAATCTGTTCTACCAGATTTTCGATAAAGGCACGGCCAATGACGGAGAGGGCCGGGAAATCGATTTCCGCAACACACTCATTCTGATGACCTCCAACCTGGGTGCCGATCTGATCCATGCAAGCTGCCACGAGGGCAGACGACCTGATGTCACAGAACTGAAAACCAGGCTGAAACCGATACTGAGTGCGCATTTCAAACCGGCATTGCTGGCTAGAATGCGGGTTGTGCCTTATTACCCGATCATGGGGTCGGCGCTGCGTGAACTGGTCGAGCTAAAACTGGTTCGTCTTGGCGAGAGACTTCAATCCCGTGGCCTGACCTTCAGCCATTCGCATGATCTGGTTTGTCATCTGCTTGAACAGTGTACGCAAGACGACAGCGGCGCCCGGCTGATCGATCAGTTACTGGAGTCCGGTCTGACCCCTTTGATAGCAGACCATTTACTTGGCGCCATGAGCCGTGGTGACAAGGTCGTCAGGGTTCACGCAACACTGGACAGTTCAGGTGGTGTTGTCTGTGAGTTCGAATAAGGTGGTCTCGTCCTTTCATTCGCTACACGACCCATTAGGCTATGCGCAAACATTGGTTTCGCGATACTCGGCGCTTTCCCGATCAGCCGACAGCCAGTCGTTGCAGCATGATTTTGTACTATCTGCTGCCGAGCTCAGTAACTGTCAGGCAAGCCAGTTGTTTCTGCTCGACGCGAGCCATAAGCGCCTCTGCCTTGCTGCGCAAGCCATCGACAGCGTCATTCAGCCTGACCAGGAAACGACTTCACTTAAAGACTATCGGGACGAGCCTTTACTGCAGTTCTGTCTGCTTCAGAACCGGGTTGTCAGCGTGCCGAAAATCAGCAGCAGTCTTTACGGAACCCGCTTTTTACCGGTACAGGCGCAAGAGTGGAAATCACTGCTGTGCGTTCCGCTGCACAATCGTGAGCGGACAACTGTCGGGGTGCTGGTCTGTGTGAGCAGGCATTCTGGAGAGTTGGAAGGCTACGCAGAATCCCTGGGCGCGCTAGGGTCGTTTGTGATTTCTCAATTATCCGTTCTGCATTCATCAGCCGGGCCAGTGGGCGCGAGGCTTCATCCGCGCAGGTGCGCCCTGCAGGCAGAGCGCTTTGGACTTATAGGGCGTAGCGCTGCCCTGGATCGAACCACCCATCTGCTGAGCAAGATTCTCGACAGTACCTGCACAGTGTTGCTGACCGGTGAGACCGGTACAGGCAAGGAGATAGTGTCTCGTGCCATTCACGAACACGGGCCTCGTCGCTCCAACGCGCTCGTGGTACAGAATTGCGCCGCCTTTCCAGAAGCGCTTCTGGAAAGCGAACTCTTCGGTTATCGCAAAGGCGCGTTTACCGGCGCCGATCGTGATCGGCTTGGCCTGTTCGACGCAGCTGATGGCGGTACGCTGGTACTCGACGAAATTGGCGATATGCCGCTGCAATTACAGGCAAAGCTTTTGCGTGTCTTGCAGGAGGGCGAGATTCGTCCACTGGGCGGCAACGACGTTCGTAAGGTGGATGTGCGAATCATCGCGGCGACTCATCGCCATCTACCGACATTGGTCGCCGAAGGGCGCTTTCGAGAAGACCTCTATTACCGCTTGGCGCAGTTCCCTATCGAGCTTCCTCCGCTACGTCATCGCGTGGAAGACATCGAAATACTGGCCCGGCATTTCTCCGGCATAGCTTGCCAGAATTCACGGCGAGAGCCTGTGCAGTGGTCGGAAGCCGCGTTGAGTGCGTTATCGGGTTATGCCTTCCCTGGAAACGTTCGAGAGCTGAAGGGATTCGTCGAGCGTGCAGTATTGTTATGTGAAGACGGGGAGTTGCGATCGGAACATTTTCCCGTTGCCGCCGACTCGCCAAGCCATCCGGTTGGTTTTTCTCTGCGTGAGCGCATCGAACAGTTCGAGCGTGGCGTTCTGCTTGAGAGTCTGCGCGATAGCGGCGGTAACCGGAGCCTTGCAGCACGCACGTTGGGGGTGTCGCGGCGCACGCTGCTTTATCGCCTGGCACATCTGAAGATCGGTGCTGCTCATGGACGGCGTACCTAGCCATTCAATAATCACGTTTAGTTAATTTCTTGTCTGGAGACGTTCCAATGAACTTTCATTGTTGGCGCACTGTGCCTATCACATTCGTTGCGCTGATTTGCCTCGGAGGGTGCAAAGGTCATTTCAAGTTCAGTGATGATCAATACCGCGCGCTGGGCAGTCCAGAACCCTCTATCCCACTGAATGCGTTGCGTCAGGATTCGGTGCATGAAAAAGAGATGCCAGCGTCGCATGCTTTTTCGATTGCGGCCCTGCGTCAGGATTTTCAGAAATGATCTCGGTGAGCTCTTGTGTTACCCGAGTCTTCCAAAAGGTACTGATAGTACTCCTGATTTTGATCTCGGGTTGCTCCGCACTATCGCCGTACTCAACGCAAACACGTCTGGATATCAGACTGAACGCGGATGATCGACTGAATCCCGATGTGAATGGCAGACCGTCTCCGGTTGTTTTCAAGCTGCTTGAACTTCGGCGTCCCGTCACGTTTGAGAGCATGGATTTTCTCTCGCTTTATAAACGTACCGGGCAGGTGCTGGGAAATGATCTGGTGGCCAGTGAAGAGTTCCAACTTCGTCCCGGCGACAGTATTGAGTTGAAGCTGAAACTCGACGACAGCAGTCGTTATGTCGCGGTGCTCGCGGCTTACCGCAACGTGTCCGAGACCCGCTGGCGTCAGGTGATTCAAATCTTCCCCAACCAACAGAACAGTGCTGTTTTCGTATTGGGGGATTCCGGCCTTCAACTGGCAGACAGACCAACACGCACAGGAAAGTCGCTATGAATTCGCACAAGGTTGTCTGGCAGGAAGGCATGCTGCTTCGCCCGCAGCACTTTCAGCATCATGATCGTTACTATGACGATCAGTTGCGGATTCGGACTCGATTGGCAGGCGCCTACAACTGGGGCTTTACAGCCCTGGAAACTGATCCGCAATTTCTGGGTTCAGGGCAGATCGTGATTGCCCAGGCCTCGGGCATCCTGCCGGATGGCAGTGTCTTCGATATACGCGGCCATGAAAGTCCTTTGGCGCTGGATATTCCTCCCAATACTTCAAACGTGTCGGTGTACCTGGCACTGCCGATCATGGCAGGTAATTGCATTGAGTCGCGCAGTCACGAACAGCCGGATGTGGTCGCACGGTTTACAAGCTACTCAACGAGCATCCGCGATTCAAACGCGGGTGAAGACCGTTCCACGCCAGTTTTGTGCGCCCGACCAGAGTTCCGATTGTTTATGGGGGAGCCCCAGGGAGAGCACACCTACAGCATGCTTAAGGTCTGCCACATTCTGATCTGCAGTCCTGACAAGTCGCTTTCGCTGGACCTCGAGTTTTCACCTGCCTTTATCAACGCCAGCGGTTCCCGATATGTGATGTCGTGCCTGAGGGAAGTGGCAGGTCTGCTGAATCACCGTGGGGACGTGATTGCCGAACGTATCGGTGTTCGTGGTCAGGCCAGTGGCGCAGAGGCAAGTGATTTGATGATGTTGCAGCTTGTCAATCGCAATGCATTGGTTTTTCAACACTATCTCAATATTCGAAGCCTCCACCCTGAAGAGCTATACCGCGCACTGCTGTCGCTGTTGGGCGAGTTATCGACATTTGGCGGTGAAAGCAGACGTCCTCGATTGGAGGTTACTTATCAGCACAATGACCAGGGCGGCACATTCAGAGGCGTAATGTTCGAGATTCGGCAGATGCTGTCGATGGTTCTCGAACAGCAGGCTCAGGAACTGGAGTTGCAGCCTCGACAATACGGAGTTCTGGTTTCGCCTCGGGTGGATCGTGAGCTATTGGGGGATGCCTCATTCATTATTGCTGCCCGTGCAGATTGCGATGCTGAAGAACTGCGTTTGCGACTGCCTTCGCATCTTAAAGTCGGTTCGGTAGAACGTATTCGCGAGTTGGTGAGCCTGCATTTGCCAGGCTTACGCATCAGGCCTCTGCCTGTGGCGCCTCGGCAAATACCGTTTCATGCTGCCAAGAGCTATTTCATTCTCGATGTCGATGACCGGGAGCAGACCGGGATCGATCAGTCGGGAGGGTTCGCTTTCCATGTATCAGGGGAGTTTCCCGGTCTTGAACTGCAGTTCTGGGCGATCAGAAATTGAACAGGGTGGCGGATGTGCAAAGCGGTCTCGAAGATCATGCTGCGTTCGACCGGGACAATACCGCGTCGGGAAGCGGCTACTTCACCGACACCCACCACACGAATCTTTTCGAAGGTCTGCAGGAGCAGTTGCTCTGCAGCACTCGGCGAGTATCGGAAAGAAAGGCCGGTAGCCACGTCAATCCACTGGTTGCTGCAGCCAGCGAACTGCTGGCTCAGGTGGCAAAGCTGGGCGCAGCAGATGACGTTGGGGATATCCATCTTCTGAACGTACAGCTTTCCGACCAGGTGAAACTGTTCGAAGCCAGGGCAAGGCGAAACGCGATAGCAAACGATCAACTGCTGGCCGCGCGCTATGTGCTGTGTACGGTAGTGGATGAAGCTGTGCTGAACACCGTTTGGGGTAGCCAGAGTGACTGGTCGAAGATCAGTCTGCTAAGCCGCTTTCACAAGGAGACCTTCGGCGGCGAAAAATTCTTTCAACTGCTTGAAAAGCTCTCCGCAAACGCTTTCAGGCATCTCTCGATGCTCGAGTTGATGTACCTGTGCCTGGCACTCGGTTTTGAGGGGAAGTACCGCTCCCATCGTCGCAATGGCAACGAGCTGGAAGATATCCGGCATAACCTCTATCTGCAGATAAAACACGTAAAAGGCGACGTTTCGCGAACGCTTTCACCTCACTGGCAGGGCGCACGCTCCGGCGCAGCCGACCGGCTGCGCATTATGCCTGCGTGGCTGATTGTGTTGTTCACCGCTATAAGCCTGACCGCGCTGTATTGCGGATTTGCCTGGGTACTCGGCGAGCAGCGTGAGGCCGTACTCAGGCCTTATCAGTCAGCGGATGCGGTAGTCATCGAGCGGCGGTCTTGAAATGAGAAATGCAGTGAAAATCTTGTTAAAAAAACTCATGACGCTATTGGGCAGCAGCTGGTTCTGGTCGCTGCTATTGGTACTGACGCTGGCTGCCTGTATCTGGATATTCGGGCCCTTGCTGGCGATGGCCGATAACCGGTTCTGGGAGAGTCCCGTTGTGCGCCTGGCGACTATCAGTATGTTGTTGCTGATTTGGGGCCTCGGGGTTGTATTTCTCAACTGGCGCAGCGGCTTGCAGAAAAGGCAGAAGGAGGAAAGCCCGGCAGGCCAGGAACATCTGCGTAGAACTGTCGCGGTAGAAAAAGAGCGCCTGGAACTTGTGTGGCGGTTCAGGGATGCCTTGCGCGTGCTCAAGGATTCGGACCTGTACGGCGTATTGGGTACTCGGGGCCGGAATGAGCTGCCATGGTATGCAGTGATCGGCCCCAAAGGTAGCGGCAAGACCAGTCTGCTGGATTTTTCCGGGCTCGATTTTCCCTTGGACAGGCGCGGGCGCAGGTTGACGCACGATATGCGCAGCACCAGTAGTTGTGGCTGGTATTTCACTGAGCAGGCAGTTCTGCTGGACACATCCGGGCGCTATCTTGAGCAGCCCGTGCCCGAGGTCGACGGCAGTGCATGGACCACGTTATTGGAGTTGTTGCGAGGCCGCCACCGCGCGCATCCACTCAGCGGGGTGCTGGTAACACTGCCAGTCGACACTTTGTTTGACGAGCACGACAAGCGTCTGGAGAAAATCGCCGAAGACGTGCGGGCTCGCCTGGACGACATATTTCATCAGTTGCATGTCGATGTGCCGGTTTACCTGGTACTGACCAAAGCCGACTCGGTTGCAGGCTTCGACGCCTTTTTCGATCAACTCTCCCGGGAAGAAAGTGAACAGGTCCTGGGCACTACGTTCCGGCAGGGCGAGCAAGGCAGTGACGTCGATGTTCTTGGCACGGCGTTCGATGCCTTGCTGCAACGCCTTGGCAGTCAGGTTATCACTCGCATTCATCAGGAGCGGGACAGCCGACGCCGTGGCGAAATGCTTGAGTTCCCCAACCAGCTTGGAGGCATCGCGTATCGACTGAGCGTCTTTGTCGAGCTGGCATTTTCCGGAAATCGCTATCAGCGTGCCAGTCAGTTTCGTGGATTTTACCTGACCCGAGCGCCGCAATTTCTTCAGAATGATCAGCCCTCTGACAGGGAAAGCGACACTGGATCACCGAACCGCTATCTCGGGAAAGCTCGGTTTATTCATGATCTGCTACGGCATGTGATTTTCCCTGAGGCCGATCTCGCGATTTTCGATAAAACAGCACGCCGAAAGATTCAGTGGCGTCAGCGGGGTATGTGTTGCGCGGCGTTGTTGTTCTTGTCTGTGTTCGGTGTGCTGTGGGCGACCGGTTTCAGTGCCAATCATGATCGGCTGGAAAGGCTGCGTATTCTGGGCGAGCAATGGGCGCACCAAAGATCATCACTGGGCGCCGAGGACGATCTGCTGACGGTCCTTGATAGCTTGAACACGCTTTATCTGGCGGCTCGCGTATTTCCGGAAGGCGATGAGGTCGGGCTGTATGAACGCAGTGGCCTCTATCAGGGCAAGCCTGCCAACGATGTTCTGAGGCGCACCTATCATGCGGAGCTGCAGAGGCAGTTGCTGCCGCGCGTGGCCCACATGATCGAGGCGCGCATAATGGCTAGTCTGGGGGATCGCGAGCAGTTGCTGGATAGCCTGCGTGCCTACCTGATGCTGGTCAAGGACGAGCACCGGGAACCCTCTGCGCTGAAAGCGTGGGTAGCGACCGACTGGTCAGTTCGTTATGTCGGTCATGCGCAGGCTCAGAACCAGCTGACTCAGCATTTCGAACGTCTGCTTGCTCAGTCCTTTGCCTACCCTGTAAACGACGCGCTAGTGGCACAGGCTCGACAGGTTCTGCGCAACGAGTCCTTTGCCAGCGTCGTTTATCGAGTATTGCGCGAAAGGGCAAGTACACTCCCGGACTACAGTCTGGCCCACCACGTCGGCCCTCAGGCAGGTTTACTGGCGGGTACTGACTACCGAATTCCCGGGCTCTACACCCGCCATGGTTATGAGCAGTATTTCGTCACTCGTGGCACGGGTTTAGTGACCGAACTCATGCATGACAACTGGGTTCTGGGTGAAGGCGCGCAGTTCGATGCACAACAGCTGCGGGTGCTGATGGTCGAGCTGGAAAAGCTCTATTTCCGGGATTATGCCGATTATTGGGCCGAAGCGATCGGACGGGTTTCGCTGCAACCCTTCGAGGGGCCTGGTGCGGCTGCTGTGCAGATGGCCGGGCTGACGGCAGCCCATTCACCGTTGTTGCAATTACTGATCGAAGTACGTGACAACACTCTTTTTCCGGTCCTTGCAGACAGTCTCGACGCAATGAAGGCTGAAGCTGATAAGGCTGTATCGCGACCATCGCCAGTTACTCAGGTGGCCGCGATTGGCGATAAAGTTGAGCAGACGGTGACCGTCAGTCTGCCCGGGACGGCAAAGAAATCGTTGCAGCGCCGTTTTGATCCCTTACACCGTTTACTGGACGGGGATAATGGTCCGACTCCCGAACTGATTGCCGCATTGAACGCGATCAATGAGTTGCAGATGCAAATGGCTGCTTTGGGGCGCTCAGGTCAGCCCGATCTTGCTGCCTACGAAATGGCAAAGGGACGGATGTCTGGACAGCGGGATGCACTGAGCAACCTGCGCAACGCGGCGACCGGTCTGGCGCAGCCTCTGGGCGGGTTGTTCAATACGCTTGCGGAGGACACCTGGAGCTTCGTGCTGTATCAGTCTCATCGGTACCTCAACCAGCGCTACAAGGCCGAGCTTTACAGTTTCTACGAGCAGTCTCTCGACAAGCGCTATCCGTTTCATGCACACAGCCGCAGTGATGTGGCGCTTAATGATTTTCGCGAGTTCTTCGGCTCGCAGGGGATAGCCGAGCGCTTCTTTGATAATTACCTGAAACCTTTCGTCAATGGTGATCCGGGGCGATACAAACTGCGCAGCATTGACGGCTACAGCCTGCCCATGAGCCGTGCGTATCTGGATCAGATGGCGGGTGTGCATCGAATCCGCAAAAGTTTCTTTGCCCATCGTACGCCAGAACCGCAGGTGCAGTTTTTCCTTGAACCCTATACGCTCGACCCAAATGTTCTCCGCGCAGAGTTCCGGCTAGGCGAGCAGTCACTGGAGTATCGGCATGGCCCCATCGTTCCGACCTTGTTCAAATGGCCTGCTGATGCTGAAGAGGGGCGTACGAGTCTGGTGATGGAAGGGATGGTTGGCAGGCCACTGGGGATTGAAAAAAACACCGGTCCCTGGTCGCTGTTTCGCCTTCTGGAGCTGATGCAGACCGAGCCTTTGAAAGGGCGCGATGTTCTGCTGCTCAAGGCCGACGTGGGCGGTATGCGCGCCAACTATCTTTTGTCGAGCCAGCGGGCACCCAATCCGTTTGATATGAGTGCGTTGCGCGATTTTCGTATGCCTGCGCAGCTTTAATGCCAGTTAATGAACTGTAATGCTGATTAATAGAAAGGGCCTTGCATGACTTTGCAGCTATGCAAGGTCCATCGGCATGGCCGCATACCCATGATCAGCAAAGGTTCTACGCCAAGCGCAGTTGGCGGGTGCTGGAGCGTATTGAGGCGTGGGGCAAGGAGCATTATCTGATGTCGCAGGATCTTTAGAGGTCCTGTGTTGCATTGGCACTTGGAGCGTTTATCGGTACAGGGATGAGTCTTGCGTTCAGGGGGGCGCGGAGCGTCACTAACGGCATTCTCATGCGGAGCGTGGGGACGATAATCGCCGTGATCGAAACCCTGTTTTTTGCGTGAAGAAATACTCAGCGTTAGCCCTGTTTTCAGTCGACCAACTGCACCAGACTCGGCTCAATCGCATCCGCGCTCACCTCAAGCAGCGCCAGCGTCACCGGCAGTTTGAAACGCCGCCGCCCGGCGCTGCCAGGGTTCAGATACAGCGTGTCGCCGCGCCAGTCGATGAGGGGTTTGTGTGAATGGCCGGTCACGACCAGTTTCACGCTGTCATTCAATAGCGCTGGAACGTCGGCGATGTCGTGGACCAGCAGGATTTGCCAGCCCTCGATCTCGAAGCGCAAGTGATCGGCAATGGGGGTTGCCCAGTCTGCATCCATGTCGTTGTTGCCGCGCACGATGTGCAGGGGGGCGATGGCGGTCAGTTGCTCGACGATGTCCTGGCTGCCGATGTCACCGGCATGGATGATCTGTGCGCAGCCCTGTAGCGCAGCGATGGCTTCAGGACGGAGCAGTCCGTGGGTGTCGGAAATCACACCAACTTTCATACGGGGGCCTCGGGTCTGCGGCGGGGGAGTGGTGCAGTGTAACCCGTTGAGTTTGAATGGTTGACAGGCGAACGCAGTCTGCGACGCATGAGACGTTCTCGCGCGTCGCAGCCTCAAGCCCTTGTCAGGCCTGATCGACTTTGATCACTACCTTGCCAAATGCACCTCTGGCCAAGTGCTGATAAGCCTCGCGAGCCTGTTCGAAAGGGTAAACGTGATCGATCACCGGACGAATTTTGTGCTCGTTGAGAAACGCGTTCATCCGCTCAAACGACGAGCGAGGTGCTACGGCAATGCCGCGAAAGGTGGTCTGGCGGAAGATCATCGGCATCAGGTTCAGTGCCGAGGTCTGGCCGGTCAGGAAACCAATCTGCGCGATGCGCCCGCCTGCCTTGGTTGCAGCAATCGACTGGTTGATGCCGTCGCCGCCTGCCACGTCCAGCAAAAGGTCGACCCCGTTGCCATCGGTGAGTTTGAGGACTTCGTCTGCCCACTCGGAATGGGTTCGATAATTCACTCCAGCGACTGTCCCCAGCGCCTTCATTGCGTGCAGATTCTCATCCTTGCTGGAGGTCGCAATGACGTTGGCACCCAATGCCGTCGCGATCTGAGCGGCAAAGATCGACACGCCGCCTGAGCCTTGCACAAGGACGGTCTGTCCAGCTTCTACCTGACCGAAATCAACCAGCGCATACCACGCCGTCAATGCGGCAATCGGCAATGTAGCGGCTTCTTCATCCGACATGGCATCGGGTGCACGGACTGCACTTTGTTCATGAATGATCATGTAGGCGGCCAAGCCGCCCGGCAAAGGCGAGCCGAAGCAGTAGTCCGGTTCGTCCGGGCCTGGAGGGCCATCGATCCAGCGTGAGTAGAGGTGCGAGTTCACTCGATCGCCTACCGCAAAGCGACTGACGCCTTCGCCTACCGCCACAACAGTACCCGCTGCATCGCTGACCGGAATGAGTGGCTTGGGAACGCGATGCGGTTCATAGATGCCGTCGACAATCGCTTTGTCACGGAAGTTGAGCGATACAGCACCGACTTTGATCAGCAGTTCACCCGCTTTGGGAACTGGCGTTTCAGCTTCTCCAAGAACCAGATTTTCGAGCCCGAAGTCTTTTAACAGCCACGCTTGCATTTAATGTCTCCAGCAATCATGTGGGGGCGCACAGGGGCATCTGCCTTGTAGCCGCTGAGGTCATTGTTGGTAAAACGCTGTTGCAGATAAATGGGCGGAAATCGACAGGATTGTTATCCTGAGAGGCAACAATGGCTCGGTTTGTGTTTCTGGGGGGATTCGTCGGTGGACCTTTTACAGTCGATGCAGGTGTTCGTGAAACTTGCCGAACTGGGCAGTTTTACCAAAGTGGCGGATGCCACGCAGATAGGGCGTCCACATGTGACCCGGATCATTCAGGACCTTGAAGCATCATTGGATGTTCGACTGTTTCAACGTACGACCCGCAGCGTCAAACTCACTGCGGAAGGTCAGCGTTTTTACGAGCGAGTTAAGAACAATCTGGCTGATCTTGCCGAAACCACTGCCATGTTCGACCGAAACGGCTCGACGCTGCGGGGGCGGCTTCGGATCGATATTCCTGCGGCTTTCAGCCAGCGTAGTTTCATGGAAAGCCTGAAAGGATTTACTCGGGCATTCCCCGACATAGAGCTGGCGCTGGGGGTAACGGACCGCACGGTGGATCTGGTCGCAGAGGGTATCGACTGCGCACTGCGCATCGGAGAGCTGCCCGATTCAAGTCTGGTGGTCAGGGAAATAGGCAGGGCTACGATGGTGACCTGCGCCGCGCCTTCTTACCTGCAAGCTTTCGGCACACCCGAGACGCTGGACGAGCTGGCAGGCCATTGTGGTGTCAGTTTTCTGTCTGGCCAGAGCAACCGGCCTTTACCTTGGCATTTCTCGTTGAATGGTGACGATTTTGCTTTGCCACCGCGTGGCGGCATCACTGTCAACGAGTCCAATGCTTATGTGCAGTGCGGGCTTGCGGGGTTCGGTATTCTTCAGGCCCCGGGCATTGCGGTGGAGTCATTTCTGGCGAGCGGAGAGCTGGTCGAGGTACTTGAGAAATTTCGCCCGTTGCCGCGTCCGGTGTCTGTGCTGTACCCGAGCCGCACGCATCTGGCCCCACAGGTACAAGCATTCATCGCCTGGCTGAGAGAGCATTTTCCAAAGCTCCATCCTCGTTGGTTTGATGTGCGCTGAAACACGAGCAGCAGGGTAGAGAAGCGCCTCTTTGCAAGACGCTTCCGGGCAAGCGAGGTCAACCGCACCCAAGCGCCAATACCAGCCGCTCCAGTCCGATGCCAAACCCGGCACCTTCTCGATAGGCGCCGCCGCCGACCACTTGCTGCTGTGCACCCAGGCGTGAACATCGCACCTCGAAGCCGTTGCCTTCCAGGTAGTAGCTCAGGCCCCGTTTCACGGCGGTATTGAGTTCATAGTCCAGGCCCAGCGAATCCAGAAAGCCCGTGCAGATGGCCTGGCTGCGCAGCAACGCTTGTTGCGGCGACGGGCCAAGGATTTCCAGTCCCAGCTGGGTGAATTCGCGGTAGCGTCCGGCTTGCGGGCGCTCGTAGCGATAACAGCGTGCTACATAGAAAAACAGCGCTTCACGTCGTCCCTCAAGCAGCGCTTCGCTGCGCTCCTGAAACAGCGCCGTGGCTTCGGGTATCAGGCAACAGGGGCGTCCGGCCTTGTCCTCGAAGGCCCACATTTGGCCGATGATTTCGCTGCCGCCGGCTTTTTCGATAAAGGTGTCTTGGCCCCATAAGGCCGGCACTATCGCTTCCTCAGCTCCGGCTTCGATGAAGATAGCTCCGGAAACGGTTTTCTGTGTCACGCAGGGTTGCGGCTTCTGTTCCGGTCACGATGCGGGTTCCGCGTAGCATGGTCATGGGTGATGATCTCCAGTTTTTTCAGGCAATAAAAAAGGCGCCATGGGCGCCTTGGTCGGTTTCACTGATGGGTCAGAACGTGGATCTATATCTGGCCAATCGATGAGCACAAGCAACCGCAGCACCTTGAAGCGGGCTGTGGTGGTGATGTCGGTTGCTTTGGGGAAATTGATTCATGGCTGATCCTTGCATGCTTTAACGCATCGCTCAAGTAGCGGTGTTGACGGACACGGTTTATCTGAGCCGCGCCATGCTCAAGGCATCGACGAACAGGCCATCGCGCACCGCGTAGTTGCGCAGCCGGCCCTCTGTTTCGAAACCGAATTTTCGATACAGACCCTGGGCTGCTTCGTTGTCGACATACACGGTCAACTCCACCCGGTGCAGGTTCATCCAGTTGTCTGCGATGTCCAGTGCGGTTGCCAGCAACTTCGAGCCGACGCCTTTGCCCTGCCAGGCCGACGCCACGCCCATGCCGATAGCGCCGACATGGCTTTGTCGACTACGCGAATACTGCTCCAGGCCAATGCTGCCTACCACCTCGTTGCCATGGAGCGCCACCAGTTTCACGTGTCGCTCGGTACTGGCAGCCAGGCGTTTGCGCCAGACTTCGATGGACTGATAGGGCATCTGCAACACCTGACGGCACACCGCAGGCTCGTTATAGAGTGCAGTGACACCTTCGAGGTGAATGTCGGCCATGCGCTGGATGAGGATTTGCGAGGCAGGGGCGTGCATGTTGATTCTTTCCTTGAATTGCATATCAGGCGTTCGTTCGAGGCACTTTGGCAGCGGATTATCCTGGCCGCAAGCAGGTAATATCGAGATTGGCGCCACAGTGACTCAAGAAGTAATGTATTTAAAACAGCCGAATTGAATGAGGGCCGCGACACCGCCATTCTGTTCGCACTCATCAAACAAGGAATGACCCTGCCAATGACGGAGCAAAAAATTTACGGTGTTGAAGGCGAGAGCGAGGACTTTCGTGCCGCGGTTGCCAGTGCGCAGCGCACGTTCAGATTCTTCTGGCGCGAGATGTCCTGGGAGCGTCGCCGAATTGTAAAAGCGCTGGACCTGGCTGCCGTAAAGGTGTCCTTCACGACTGACTCAGCCGATCCCGACAGCCCATCGGTTGAGAACATGTGGGTCACGGATGTCGATTTCGACGGCCTGACCCTCTCGGGCGTTCTCATGAATGAGCCTGTGTGGGTGAGTTCGATAAATGCCGGGGACCCTGTGTCGGTTTCCCTGGACCGCTTGAATGACTGGGTCTATGTGTTTGGCGGTCGCGCATTCGGCGGTTTCACTATCGATGCCCTGCGGTCCGGCATGTCTGCGGCCGAGCGCGTCGAGCATGACCAGGCGTGGGGGTTGGACTTTGGTGAGGCGGGGACCGTTATGCTTGTTCCGCCAGCAGATGGCAAGTCACCGGTCTGCTTCTCTCGCGCACTGGACAGTGCGTCGGATAAACGTGCCTTGAACAAGCTGGAGCGGCTTGAGCATCCGATGGGACTCAACGCACAGGGTGCCGTGGAAGAGGGCCTTCGGGATGATCCGGGTCTGGCCACTGACTACGACGACTCGGGCTGGCAAATGATCCATCGCGAAACCCTCGCCGGTAATTGCAATTTCGTCGCCACGCTTCTGTACATGGGGGCAGATTCTGCGGCGACCAACAGCAACGGCCATGACGTACTGACGCTTGCGCGTATCGCAGGATGGCCGAGAACCATCGAGCTGTTGGAGGGAGATCGTTCGAACCTTGAAAAGCACGTACAGCGTCGCGGTTTTCCAGCCTGGCCCATCGGGCTGACGATGGCGGTCATCGGGGTGGTCGGCCTTTATTTTGCTGCCTTGAGTCAGTCGACAGGTTCTCTGATTGTCAGAAACGACAGCCTCTTAAGCACTGGGCTTTTCATTGCTCTTGTCTGGTTCCTGGGGCAGGGTCTGATTCTCTGTACGGGCCCCTGGTATTTTCGACTCCGTGAGCGCACACCGATATGGGGCAAGGCCAGAGCGCTGGATTTGCTGGCAATGCTTATCGGAGTATTGCTCGCTTTCTTCCTGCACGATCACTTGGGTAATTACCTGCATTCCCTTTAAAACGTCCCGCGGCAAAACAGAGCTATTGCTTCCATTTCCTCATAAGTGTACCGTTGTGTTCACTTATGAAGAGGGTTGCACCATGTTAGCCACTTCGCTCGTTCAGCTGTCGCAGGAGCCCATCAAGCCAGGCATTGGCGCGCGTGTTTTCAACGGCAAGCAGGACCTGCTGTCGGGACGTTTTGCTGGGGAGATCCGGGAACTGCTGGAGCAGCGAGGGGTGCTGGTGTTCCCGCAGATTCATTTTTCCGATGCAGAGCAGATAGCCTTCACTCGCACGCTGGGTACGTTCTGCCCTGAACCCGGCGATGGGCAGAACATCACCCGGATCAGCCTGGATGTGAAAGAGAATCCGGCAGGCGCGGAGTTTCTCAAAGGTTCGCTCTACTGGCACATAGACGGTACGAGCAGCGATTCACCCATTCTGGCTTCACTGTTGTCCTGCAAGGTGCCGGCCAGCTGGGGAGGCAACACGGGTTTCTGTAACACTTACTCGGCGTATGAGGGGTTATCGAGCGCTGACCGACAACATTACGACAGCCTGCGCGTCATTCATGCCCCATGGGCATCGTTACTCTATTACAATCCGGAGCCTGGCCTTGCGATGCTCGAGGCCATGCAGGCTATCGGCGAGAAGGAGTTGCCGCTGGTCTGGAAGCACCGATCCGGTCGTAAGTCGCTGATTCTGGGCTGCACCGCGCAGCAAGTCGTTGGCCTCAGCCTCGCGCAAAGTGCACGAATTCTGGTCGGCCTTCGCGAGTGGGCCACGTCCGAGGCGTTCAGTTACAGCCATGCGTGGCAGGTCGGTGATCTGGTGATCTGGGACAACACCGGCACCATGCACCGGGCCGAAGCCTATGACCCCGAGTGCGGGCGAATGATGCACCGCACCAAGTTGCAGGGCGAAGAGCCCTTCGCGTAATGCGACGACCGCGAGAGCCGGGTGACGCCCTGGCTTTTATACTGAGTGGCTCATCATGAGCCGGATCGTTTTGCCGGACTGGAGAAACGAGAATGTGCAGACCCAAAGAACCCATTGCGGGTATTTTTCTATTGTTGGTCCTGGCCGCTGGCGGTTGGGTGGCTCAGGAGCCATTTCCTCATTTCGGGATCGATCTGCCTGTCGAAGCCTTGCTGGACAGCGATCACCCTGCGACACCCGTTCCGCCCCGACATCGCATGCAACTCGACGAAGGCCAGTTCAGCAGCGCTTTGCTTGAGTCGATGCCCTTGTACGCGCTGGCAGAGCCGCCCGGCAGCCCGTGAGCTCGGGTCAGCTACCTTCGTTGATGTTGGCGAAGAAAATGCACCCGATCAATCGGGCGAACAGGGTCAGGGTTTCCGCCAGATCGGGGTCGTCAAACAGCGTCGTTCTGGAGTCCAGAGCGCATAACGCACCATACAGCTGTCCGTCGGGAAGGTAGATCGGCACGCCCGCATAGCTTTCGATGGCGTAGCGCTTCACAACTGGCAGGTTCGCATACCGGCCGTTCGTGCTGATCTGCGGCACGAACAGTGCCTGGGGATTGGTACAAAACTCGTTACAGAGCGTGGTCTCGAGTTCGAACACATCGCCGTCGTCCATACCCAGGTCAGTGGGGTCATAGACAGAACAGGCGATCCAGTCTGCGTCGGTAAATTTGGCGATACCAGCGAAGCGCATGCCTGTCAGGCGAGTGACAAGTCGCAGCACATTGGTCGTGGCCTCGATCTCGGCAATCGCAGCGCGCTCCTCGATGGTCAACAAGCTGCTTTTTGAGGCGATCAATTCCAGACTCATGCACTTCTCCAGAATACCCAAGTGTGGGTAACGGCCCATGCTAACTGACTGGAATGAAAATGCCATCGGGGTTGGTCGCGCCTGCGAGGATTTATTTTCAAGCGAAATATTGACGCCAGTTTTAAAGTTTTAAGCCTCGCTGCCGACATTTGTGGATTGTATAGCTAGCTGGCAAGGACAGGCCTCTTGTACTCCACTGATGACCAACGAAAGAGCGACTCCCTGTGATAAACACTCTGCGCAATATTTCTGTCAGGTCCAAGCTTGTGCTCGGGTTTGCTTTGGTCATCGTACTGACGGTGCTGATCGCGCTGACGGGTTGGACAGGCATCACCTCGCTGAGTGAACGAAGCGAGCGTATTTCCGACATCGGCAAGCTGAGCTCGCTCACGCGGGACGTCCGGATAGCCCGATTGGCTTATTCGGTCAACTATGACGCCGAGCGCGCCAGCAACTGGCTGAAAGCTTTCGAAAGTCTCGAAAATCATGTGAAGTACGCGCAGAAGGTGTTCGACTCGCCGTTGAACGTGCCGCTGGTCAATACTGCCGCAGACGCCTTGAAGGATTACCGTATCCACTACGACAACCTCATGCAGGCGACCGCTGCCCGTGAGGCTACCCGTTCGGTGTTTGGCCAGTACGCCGATGCAGGCGCTGACGATTTGCAAAAGCTCAACGCCATTGCCCGATCCGATGACGGCACTCCCGCACAGCGCGACGCCATCGTGCAGGCGATGACGCTGTTCCAGAAAATGCGCTTTGACTTGCGTGGCTACACCTATTCGCTGAAGCCGGAGAACCGTGCCCCAGCGGAAACATCGATGAATACGGTTATCGAATCGTTCAAAAATCTGCAAGGTTTCGATGGCCAGTCGGCGATCATCAAGCATCTTGTGGACTCGGTGATCAGCTATCAGAACACCTTGAATCAGTTCACCGCGGCGCAGGCCAGGATTGATCTGGCTCAGGCAGGCATCACCAAAGACATCGGCATTCTGTTTGAATGTGCTGACAAGCTGTCCGAGAACCAGGTCAACCTGAGAGTGGAAGATGTGAGTCAGGCCAAGATGCTGCTCTCTGTCTGGCTGATTGCAGCGTTGATCATGAGCGCCCTGGCGGCATGGATAATTACCAACCTTATCGTAGGCCCGCTGCGTGACACACTGAAACTGGCAGAGCGTGTCGCTGATGGTGACTTGACGAACAATCAGGTGATCACCCGCAAGGACGAACTGGGCCAGCTGCAGGGCAGCATGATGCGCATGACCGGCAACCTGCGCGAGCTGATTGGTGGCCTGCGCGACGGCGTGACACAAATCGCCAGTGCCGCCGAACAGTTGTCAGCCGTCACCGAGCAGACCAGCGCCGGCGTTAACAGCCAGAAGAGCGAAACCGATCAGGTCGCCACTGCGATGCACGAAATGTCTGCGACCGTTCAGGAAGTTGCACGCAACGCAGAGCAGGCTTCGCACGCTGCGGTCAACGCATCGAAAGAAGCTCGCGAAGGCGACGGCGTGGTTTCCAAGGCAGTTGCCCAGATCGAGAAACTCGCGACTGAAGTCACGCATTCCAAGTCCGCGATGGACGAGCTCAAGAACGAAAGCAACAAGATTGGTGGTGTGCTTGATGTCATCAAGGCCGTTGCCGAGCAGACCAATCTGCTGGCCCTCAACGCTGCAATCGAAGCCGCGCGTGCGGGCGAAGCAGGCCGAGGCTTTGCGGTGGTGGCTGACGAAGTGAGAAGCCTGGCCCAGCGCACGCAGACGTCGACCGAAGAGATCGCGGCATTGATCAGCGGTCTGCATACCCGTACGGCGCAGGTGGCAACGATCCTCGACAACAGCCAGGCACTGACTGCAAACAGTGTCGAGCTGACACGCAATGCGGGTGTTTCCATCAATAACATGACTCAGGCAATCTCGACGATCGAGACGATGAACCATCAGATCGCCGCTGCCGCCGAAGAGCAGAGCGCCGTTGCCGAAGAGATCAATCGCAGTGTTCTTAATGTGCGAGACATCTCCGAACAGACGGCTTCCGCCAGTGAAGAGACTGCCGCGTCGAGCGCAGAGCTCGCTCGTCTGGGCGTGCATCTGCAGAGCCTGGTCAGTCGATTCCGGGTCTGACGTTCATTCCCGGTAAACCCCGGCGCGCACCGCACAGGCTGCGCGCCGGAGTCGGCCCGTTAAACCTCCGGCGGTAAGTCCTTACCGCCCCCAAAGCCCCGTCGCGTACTCCACAAAACTTCTCAGTTTGGGCAGTCGATAGCGATCCTGTACATACAGCAGGTTTGTCGGTCGTCTGGGCAAATGGTAGTCGGGGAACAACGCAACCAGCCGGCCTTCCTGCAAGTCTCGCTGCACCAGCGCATCCGGAAGCATCACTACGCCCATGCCTGCACGAGCCGCCTGATAAAGACCGGCGGAAGTGTTGGCCACCATCGAACCGCTTACCTCCACCAGCACGTCGCCGTCGGCGCCAGTCATACGCCACTGTGTGCCGGCAGTGCGCCATTCGTCTCCAGCCGGGTAGGCGAACGCCAGGCAGTTATGCTGACGAAGATCCTCTGGATGCGTCGGCGTGCCGTGACGGGCCAGATAGTCCGGTGCGGCGCAGATGATCAAGGTGTAATCCTGCAGGGGGCGAGCGATCAGTGGTGAGGATTCTGGAATGTTGCCCAGGCGAATGGCGACGTCAAAGCCATTGTCGATCATGTCCAGACGCTGATTGGTCAGCACCAGGTCGAGCTTGACCTCGGGAAAGCGCCGCGAAAATTCGACCAGAGCAGGCGCCAATACTTCCGAACCGAATGTCAGTGGCGCGGTGATGCGCAGTGTACCTGTGGGGTCGCCGTGGGCCTGCTCGGCCAACTGCTCGGACTCGGCCACCAGCCCCAGCACCTCGAGGCAACGCTCGTAATACGCGGTACCGAATTCCGTCAATCGCTGACGGCGTGTGGTGCGCTGCAACAGGCTGACGCCTAGGCGCTCCTCCAGTGCGCGCAAGTGATTGCCGACCATGGTGGTGGAAATTGAACACGCTTGCGCCGCTGCCGTCAGGCTGCCTGCCTCGACCACTTTCACGTAAACGCGCATTGCCTGAAACAAATCCATTATCAACCCTGGCTTTAAAATGATTGAAGTATTTCGCTGTTTATCCATCTGGGCTTGTTAACGATACTGCAAAAACCGAAACATACCCAAGGAGCTTCACCTCATGACCGCCACCTGCCTGATGAGCACTTACCAACCTTTGGCCCTGAGTTTCACCCATGGTCTGGGCACACGTCTGTGGGACCAGGGCGGGCGCGAGTACCTGGACGCCGTGGCAGGCGTGGCTGTGACCAACGTGGGGCACTCGCATCCACTGCTGGTAGAGGCGATTCGTGATCAGGCGGGCCTGCTGTTGCACACGTCCAATCTGTACACCATCGACTGGCAGAAGCGCCTTGCGCAGAAACTGACGGCCTTGTCGGGGCTGGACTCGGTGTTTTTCAACAATTCCGGTGCCGAGGCCAACGAGACTGCGCTCAAGCTGGCGCGCCTGCATGGCTGGCACAAATACATCGAACGGCCTCTGGTCGTGGTCATGGAAAACGCCTTTCACGGCCGTACCCTGGGCACGCTATCGGCCAGCGACGGGCCGGCCGTACGCCTGGGTTTCAGTACCTTGCCCGGCGATTACATCAAAGTGCCATTTGGCGACCTGGCGGCGTTCGACAAGGTTTGCACGACCTATGGGCATCAGATCTGCGCCGTGCTGGTCGAGCCGATTCAGGGCGAGGGCGGCGCGCAGGTGGCCCCCGCCGGGTATCTCAAGGCCTTGAGGGAGCGTTGCACGCGGCGTGACTGGCTGTTGATGCTCGACGAAATCCAGACCGGGATGGGCCGGACCGGCAAGTGGTTTGCCTTTCAGCATGAGGGTATCGTCCCTGACGTCATGACCCTGGCCAAGGGGCTGGGCAACGGCATACCGATCGGTGCCTGCCTGGCGCGGGGCAGGGCGGCGCAACTGTTCACGCCCGGCAGCCACGGCAGTACCTTCGGCGGTAATCCGCTGGCCTGCCGGGTCGGCTGCACGGTGATCGATATCATCGAACAACAGGCGCTGGTGGAAAACGCCGCACTGCAAGGCCGGCAGTTGCTGGCCGGGCTGCGCAATGCACTGGGTGCTCACCCGAACGTGCTGGACGTTCGTGGCCAAGGTTTGATGATCGGTATCGAACTGCGCCAGGCGATACCCGAACTCACACGCATTGCAGCCGAGGATCATGGCCTGTTGATCAATGTCACTCGGGGCAAAATCATCCGCCTGTTGCCGCCCTTGGTGCTGGACGCCGCGGAAGTGGCGCAGATTGTCCAAGGCCTGGCGGCGAGCCTCGACAGCGCCTGTGATCGTTCGTTTGTACGCTCGGCCTGACGCAACGGATTAAGGAAAAGGACTACATCGGGCTGTACCGGGATGACCCATATGCGGTAGAACAGACCAGCATCGTGTCGGTCTGTACGCGATGGCTACCCAATGGATTTGAAAGGAGCCCACCATGTTAATCCGGTCCCTGACCCTCGCCACCCTGTTTGTCGCTGCCGGTACAGCGCTTGCCGCTGACAACGACGGCCCTCTGGCACAGGAGCGCGGCAAGTCGCGTCCCTTGATCATCATCGCTCCCAGCACCATAGATCCGGTGCTGGTCAAGCTCAAGAAGTCACTGGATGAGCCTGCCAACCGTGAGGCCTTTGCACAGCGCAATATGGTGTTGTTCACGGTGG
Source organism: Pseudomonas sp. PvP028 (assembly GCF_017832255.1). NCBI lineage: Bacteria > Pseudomonadati > Pseudomonadota > Gammaproteobacteria > Pseudomonadales > Pseudomonadaceae > Pseudomonas > Pseudomonas sp. PvP028. Next base: position 4,664,689 of record NZ_JAFIBL010000001.1, on the reverse strand, counting down.
TCAACACCATGGGCGAGCGCGACGGCAAAAGCATGGACCCGCAGTCGACCATGGCATTGATCCGTGAGCTTAAGCTCGGGGCGGGGGCGGGGACCAAGGTCATTCTGGTGGGCAAGGACGGCGAGAAAAAGGTCGATAAGACTCTCAAAAATCCGGAATCGCTAGACCCCAAAGAAATCTTCGCCACTATCGATCAGATGCCGATGCGCGAGCAGGAAGCCGCAGCACCTGCTCCCGAGCCGCCAGCCAAACCTGCGCCGGCCGAAAAACCGGGCAAGCCGGTCAAGGGCGGGGCGCCTGGCAAGACGCTGGACGACTGAGTGAACGGCGTGGCGCGCGGCGATAGCGCGCTGCGCCTGATGTGTTGCTCAGTTCATTCGCCGCGAATGTACTGCTGGAGCTGTTGAATGAGGCTAGCCTGTTCTGCAATGGCTTCCTTCACCAGGTCACCGATGGACAGCAGGCCCAGCAACTGTCCGTCTTCCACGACCGGCAGGTGGCGCAGGTGGCTGTCGGTCATGATGCCCATGCACGCCTCGACGCTGCGCTGCGAGTCAACAGTGATCACTTTGCTGCTCATGATGTCCCTCACCGGTGTACCCACCGACGAGCGCCCCTTGAGGACCACCTTGCGCGCATAGTCACGTTCGCTGATGACGCCGACCACCACGTTGCCCTCGACCACCGGCAGCGCACCGATGTTCTTTTCAGCCATTAACTTGAGTGCTTCGAGCACCATCTGATCCGGTCCGATGGTATGCACTTGCTGGTTCTGCAGGTCTTTCAATTTCAGTAGCTGGGCGACGGTTTTCATGGGGCTCTCCGTGATCGGGATCTGGATGGCTGTAGTGCATTGCCAGAACCACTACAGAATCATCCAGTGGGCAGAAACGAGCAAGCAGTAAATAAGGATCACTGGAATAGGAGGAATCAATTATCCGCGCCCTCAATGTGCCGTTAATTCGCCTGTCAGGCGCGCCTTTGGCCTCATAGCCAAGTAGAATCATTCGTTTCACCGGGCGTCGAGGTAACAGCGTTGGATGTACAGCAGGGCTTTATCCTGAGTCGGCACTGGCAAGACACGCCCGCCGGGACCGAGGTCGACTTCTGGTTGGCCACCGATCAGGGCCCGCGCCATATCCGCCTGCCTTGCCAGCCCTCGGTTGCCTTTATTCCCGCCGATCAGGGCGAGCGAGCCCGATCGTTGTTGCGTAGCGAGCGTGGCGTGGAGCTGCGCCCGCTGGAACTCTGTGATTTTCGTCACCGCCCGGTGCTGGGTGTTTACTGCCAGCAGCACCGCCAGTTGATGAACATCGAAAAGCTGCTGCGCAGGGGCAATGTAGACGTCTACGAAGCGGACATTCGACCGCCAGAACGCTACCTGATGGAGCGCTTCATCACTGCGCCGGTGCAGTTTGGCGGCACGCCGGATGCCGATGGCGTGCTCTGCAACGCGCAGATCAAGCCGGCACCCGATTACCGTCCCAACCTGAAACTGGTCTCGCTGGATATCGAAACCACGGCCCGCGGCGAGTTGTATTCGATTGCGCTGGAGGGCTGTGGTCAGCGCCAGGTCTACATGCTGGGCCCAGTCAATGGTGGCGACGAGGCGCTGGATTTTCAGCTCGACTATTGCGATACCCGCGCGCAGTTGCTCGAGCGCCTTAACGAGTGGCTGGCGCTGCACGACCCTGACGCGATTATCGGCTGGAACGTTATCCAGTTCGATTTGCGCGTGCTGCATGAGCATGCCCAGCGCCTGCAAGTGCCATTAAGGCTCGGGCGTGGCGGTGAAGCGATGGGGTGGCGTGAGCACGGCAGTCGCAACAACCATTTTTTTGCCGACGTGAGCGGCCGGCTGATCATCGACGGAATCGAGGCGCTGCGCTCGGCGACCTGGAGTTTTCCGTCGTTCAGCCTTGAATACGTCGCGCAGACCCTGCTGGGCGAAGGCAAGGCTATCGACACGCCTTATCAGCGCATGGACGAAATCAACCGCATGTTCGCCGAGGACAAGCCGGCGCTGGCACGTTACAACATCAAGGACTGCGAACTGGTTACGCGCATCTTTGCCAAGACCCAATTGCTGACTTTTCTGCTCGAGCGCGCCACGGTCACCGGCCTGCCTGCCGATCGCAGTGGTGGTTCGGTTGCGGCGTTCTGCCATTTGTATATCCCGCTGATGCATCGCCAGGGTTTCGTTGCGCCCAACCTGGGCGAGCGCCTGCCGGAGGCCAGCCCTGGCGGTTTTGTCATGGATTCCCAGCCAGGGCTGTATGAGTCGGTGCTGGTGCTGGACTACAAAAGCCTTTATCCGTCGATCATTCGTACCTTTCTGATTGATCCAGTGGGTTTGATCGAAGGCCTTAGGCATCCTGCGGACAGCGAGTCGGTGCCAGGCTTTCGCGGCGCGCGCTTTTCGCGCACCCGTCACAGCCTGCCAGCCATTGTCGAGCGCGTGTGGCAGGGGCGGGAAGCCGCCAAGCGCGACAAGAATGCGCCCTTGTCCCAGGCGTTGAAAATCATCATGAATGCCTTCTACGGTGTGTTGGGTTCGAGCGGCTGCCGCTTTTTCGATCCGCGCCTGGCTTCATCGATCACCCTGCGCGGGCATGAAATCATGCTCAAGACCCGCGACCTCATTCAGGCGCAGGGCTACACCGTGATCTACGGCGATACCGACTCGACATTCGTCTGGCTGGGTCGCCCTCATGGGCAGGAAGAGGCAGCAAGCATCGGCAAGGCGCTGGTGCAGCAGGTCAACCAGTGGTGGCGCGAGCACTTGCACGCCGAGTACGGTTTGCACAGTGCCCTTGAGCTGCAATACGAAACGCATTTTCGGCGCTTCCTGATGCCCACCGTGCGCGGTGCGGAGGAGGGCAGCAAGAAGCGTTATGCCGGTCTGGTGACCCGTGCTGACGGTTCCGAAGAGATGATCTACAAGGGCCTCGAAACCGTACGCACCGACTGGTCGCCGCTGGCTCAGCGGTTTCAGCAGGAGCTGTACCTGCGGATCTTCAAGCGTCAGCCGTATCAGGATTACGTGCGTGACTACGTGCAGCGTACTCTGTCAGGCGAGCTGGATGACCTGTTGATCTACCGCAAGCGCTTGCGTCGCAAGCTCGATGACTACCAGCGTAACGTGCCGCCCCATGTGCGCGCCGCGCGGCTGGCCGATGAATACAACGACCAGCAGGGCCGACCGCGTCAGTATCAGAGTGGCGGCTGGATCAGCTACGTGATGACCGCCGCCGGGCCGGAGCCGCTGGAAATTCGTCACGCCCCGATTGACTACGATCACTACGTGACTCGTCAATTGCAACCGCTGGCAGATGCCATCCTGCCCTTCGTGGACGACGATTTCAGCACCCTGATTGGTGGGCAGTTAGGGCTGTTCTAGCGCGAAACCAGCTGCTCGGCGAGCCACGGCAATACCTGCTCGCAGGACGCCTCGATTTTCATTTCAAGCAGTTCGTCGGCCCGGGTCTTGCCATGGTTGATGGCGATGACCGGCTTGCCCTGTTCGGCCATGGCCTTGCACAGGCGAAATGCCGACCAGGCCATCAGCGAGGTGCCGACCACCAGCAGACCTTCGGCCTCCTCGACACTCTGCGTAGCCTTGGCAGCGGTCTGCGCGGCGACGTTTTCGCCGAAGAACACGACGTCGGGCTTGAGCCTGTCGCCTTCACAGTGCGGGCAGTTGGGCACCTTGAAGCTGGCCTCGAAAGCCGGGTCGAGCAGGGTGTCGCCGTCCGGTGCCTGTGTTGCGTGGACGCCGATCAGATAAGGGTTTTGCTCCAGCATCTGCTCTTGAATGGCTGCCCGCTCGCTGCGCTGTTGGCAATCCAGACACAGTACCCGGTGCAGACTGCCGTGCAGCTCAATGACGTCCCGACTGCCGGCTTGCGTATGCAGTGCGTCGACGTTCTGGGTGATCAGTCCTGTGATAGTGTCTTTAGCCTGCAGCGCAGCCAGGGCCCGGTGCGCAGCATTGGCCTGTGCCGCGCGGATCCGCGGCCAGCCGAGCATGGCGCGTGCCCAGTAGCGCTGGCGCGCTGCAGGGTTGCCGAGAAATTCCTGATACATCATCGGCTGCTTGCCGCGCCGCACGCCATCCTTGTCGCGGTAGTCCGGAATGCCGGACGCGGTGCTGATGCCTGCGCCGGTCACCACCAGAAACGGTTTGTCGGCCATCGCCTGGCATAGCGTGTCGAGCAGATGTCGGGTTGGGCTGTCGAGCATATTTGAACCTCGGGTGGCCTGCCTCTTGTGACGGGTCACATTATCATCTGGCGTGCAGTCAGCGTGCGGATGCCACAGCTGTGAGCCGCCGTGGCAGAGGTTGGTTCAATCGCTGGTCCTGGCAGCGGACCGCTACGTGGTCAGTCAGGGCAATGTGCTCCGAGGCAAGGGGCGTGTATCCGTTCAACGGGCGGTTGAGGGGGGCTCTGTGCCTCGCCCTCAGTCCTTCAGCGCAATCTTCTTGCCGCGTCTGGCGGCGATGTCGCTAGCCTGGCCATCACGCTGCTTGCCGGTGCGGGCTTGGGTGATGAGGGCCGGAATCAGCGGGCCTTCCGGCAGGTTCTTCCAGAATCGCGAAGGGAAGTGGCCTTCCATGACCTTGGGGTTCAGGCGCGCAGGATTGAAGATGTGGCTGTAGTAGGTCAGCCACAGTTCGCCATGCGGGTCTTCCACCTGCCTGGCCATGGTCTGCCAGGCTTGCGGGCAGCGTCGCTCATGAATCAGTTGTTGGCCGTCGTAATACACGCCGTCCTGAGGCGTTGCGATCATCCAGCGGTGCTGACCCATGCGGCCGATGAAATGCTCGCTGGCACTGAGCAGAATATCGTGCGCCGGTTCGTGCCAGGCCACGTACTGCGGGCGCATCAGGGCTTCGTCGTCAGCCACGGACGGCAGCGCGACAAACCGCAGGAAGGCGTGCAGATGATGGGCCTCGCGCCTTACCGATTTAAGGCGGCGATGCAATTCACTGCCGAGCCTGTCACCGGCCATCATCGCCGTGCGATCCCCATGGGTCACGCGCCACAAGACTTCGTACAGCAGGCTCCAGCGCTGATCGCCCCGGTAACGCGAGGCGCTTTCCAGCAGTTGCACCAGCTCCAGCGGAACCCGTGCCTGAAACGGCCCGGCTTCCTTGGGGTAGTCTTCCTCACTGCCAAACAGATCGGCGGCATCCGGCGACTTCCAGCTGACCTGACTGGGGTCGATTTCGTGGCTCAACAGCCAGCGAGCCTGTTGCCGCCAAGTGTCGAACAGGTCGTCGCAGTCGAGGCAGATCATCCCCACAGGCCCATTTGCTGAGGCTGAGGCCGGTCGCGCAACTGGTGATGCAGGAACTCGCTGGTGGTTTCCGCATGCGGCGGGTGGTAATCACTGGTAATGATGAACGGCTTGGCCTTGGCCAGTATGCAGCGCATGCGGGTGAGGTCTTCGTAGCGGATGCGCCGCTGTCTGCGCAACTCGACCAGCCGCTGCGTGGTGCGGATGCCAATGCCCGGCACCCTGGCGATCAGTGCCGGGTCGGCCTGGTTCAGGTCCAGGGGGAAAACCTGTCGGTTGCCCAGCGCCCAGGCCAGTTTGGGGTCGATGTCCAGCGCCAGATCACCGGGGCCGTCGAGCAGTTCACTGGCAGTGAAACCATAGCCGCGCAGCAGAAAATCAGCCTGATACAGGCGATGCTCGCGCATCAGGGGCGGTGCCGCGAGCGGAACGCTGTTGGGGCTGTTGGGTATCGGGCTGAACGCAGAATAATAGACCCGGCGCAGCTTGAAGTTGCTGTACAGCGACTGCGCGCTGTGCAGGATGGTGCTGTCGTCGGTGGCATCGGCACCGACAATCATCTGCGTGCTCTGCCCGGCAGGCGCAAAGCGCGGCGAGCGAGGCTCGTTGCGCACCGTTTGCTCGCCGGTGTAAATCGTCTGCATGGCTTGCTTGATCGACGCGACGTCTTTTTCCGGTGCGAGGGTCTGCAGGCTCAGGTCGGTCGGCAGCTCGATATTGACGCTGAGGCGGTCGGCATAACGACCAGCCTTTTCGATCAGCGCTGGATCGGCGTCAGGGATGGTCTTGAGGTGGATGTAGCCGCGAAACTCATGCACCTCGCGCAACAGCCGGGCGACTTCGACCAGTTGCTCCATGGTGTAGTCCGCAGAGCGAATGATCCCGGAACTCAAAAACAGCCCGCTCACGCAATTGCGGCGATAGAAGTCCAGCGTCAGCGTGACCACTTCTTCGGGAGTGAAGCGCGCACGGGGCACATCGCTGGAGCGACGGTTGACGCAGTATTGGCAGTCGTAAAGACAGAAGTTGGTCAGCAGAATCTTCAGCAGCGACACGCAACGCCCGTCCGGCGTGTAGCTGTGGCAGATGCCCATGCCATTGGTAGAGCCGAGCCCGGACTTGTCCTGCGAGCTGCGCTTGGGTGCTCCACTGCTGGCGCACGACGCATCGTACTTGGCGGCGTCTGCCAGAATGCTGAGCTTGTCGATAAGCTGCATGAAGTGCCCCTTGACTGTTTGTATATACAGTATAGGGGTGCGTGCAGTGTCACAAGTACCGCACGGCGGAGTTCTGCGAGGCGATGCCGAATCGGATCCGTCCCGGCGTTTATCTGCACGACTGGAAAGCAAGGTGCCAGCATGAACGTTATTTAATAACACTTGCACGTTTGGTATGTAATACTGTAACAAATAGTTGCAGGTTACTTTTACTTGAAAAATCCTTCTGACGCTTCGACAGCAAGCGCTTCGATAGCAGGCTCCGTGCTGGCCCAGGCGGCCTGGAAGCGGGTCCTGTTTTCCCTGGCGATACTGACATTGCTCTGGCTGGCCATTGGCTGGTCGGTGGCAATTCCATGAGTGCCGCCATCGCTCTGGAAAACCTTACGGTGGCGTACGAACGCCGTCCGGCCGTGCACCACATCAGCGGGCGCTTCGAGGCCGGTAGCCTGACCGCTATCGTCGGGCCCAACGGCGCGGGCAAATCGACGCTGATCAAGGCCATCGCCGGAACCATGAAGCCTGCTCAGGGACGCGTCGACCGCGGGCGCCTGGCAACCCGCACGATTGGTTATCTGCCGCAGGCCGCGGAAATCGATCGCAGCTTTCCACTGAGTGTCGCCGATACCGTTTCGATGGGCGCCTGGCACAGTATCGGTCCGTTCCGCAGTCTGACGCGCAATCATGCGCGTCTGACCGGCGAGGCGCTGATGACCGTCGGCCTTGAGGGGTTTGAAGGGCGTAGCGTGGGCTCGCTGTCATCGGGTCAGTTTCAGCGGGTGCTGTTCGCCCGACTGCTGTTGCAGGACGCTTCGGTGATCCTCCTGGATGAGCCGTTCACCGCCATCGACGCGCGCACCACGCGTGATCTGTTGCAGCTGGTGCGTGCCTGGCACGGGCAGGGGCGCACGGTGATTGCCGTATTGCACGATATCGAACAGGTCCGTCAGCACTTCCCGCAAACCTTGCTGATGGCTCGCGAAGCCATCGCCTGGGGCGAGACAGCGCAAGTGCTCAGCGTTGCCAACCTGCGCAAGGCGCGCAACATGGCTGAGTACTGGAGCCCGGATGCCTTGTTGTGTGATGCCGAGGACGACGCATGATGCTCTATAGCCTGGTGGTTGAGCCGTTTATCGAATTCGGTTTCATGCGTCGCGCGCTGGTGGCGTGTCTGGCTCTGGGCATCGGCTCGGGACCGGTCGGCGTGCTGTTGATGTTGCGGCGCATGAGCCTGGTGGGCGATGCGATGAGCCACGCGGTGCTGCCGGGCGCGGCGGTGGGCTTCATGGTCGCCGGGCTGTCGTTGCCGGCAATGGGGTTCGGCGGCCTGATCGCGGGGCTGGCAGTGGCGTTGCTGTCCGGTCTGGTGAGTCGACTGACCTCGTTACGCGAAGACGCCAGCTTTGCCAGCTTCTATCTGACCTCGCTGGCCGCCGGGGTGCTGATTGTTTCGCTGCACGGCTCCAGCGTCGATCTGCTGCACGTGCTGTTCGGCACCATTCTGGCCATTGATGACACCGCTATTTACATGGTCGGCAGCATTGCCTCCTTCACCCTGATCCTGCTGGCGATCATCTATCGGCCGCTGGTGCTGGAGTGCTTCGATCCGGGCTTTCTGCGCGCGGTCGGCGGGCGCGGCTCGCTGTACCACGTTCTGTTTCTGCTGCTGGTGGTGCTCAACCTGGTCGCAGGCTTTCAGGCGCTGGGCACGCTGATGGCGGTGGGCATGATGATGCTGCCGGCAACCGCCGCACGTTTCTGGACCAACTCGCTGAGTGGCCTGATGGTGATTTCGACGCTGCTGGCGACCTTGTCCGGGCTGATCGGGCTGATCGTTTCCTACCACCTAGGCGTCGCCTCGGGGCCGGCCATCGTGCTCACGGCCAGTGCGTTCTACGGCATCTCCCTGTTGTTCGGGCGCACGGGCATCGTGCGTCGGCTGTTCCCCAAACCTCACCTGGCTCACTGAAAAGGTACGTCATGAAACGATTGATGATGTTGAGTTCCCTGGCTGCACTGGCGCTGTCGGCATTCGCCAGCCTCGCCCAGGCCAAACCGCTGGAAGCCGTTGCTTCGTTCACGGTCATTGCCGATATGGTCAGTACGGTAGGCGGTGAACGCGTGCACGTTCGATCGCTGATCGGTCCGAACGGCGATCCTCACGTCTACGAGCCGACACCGAGTGACGCCCAGGCGCTGAAAAACGCCGATCTGGCATTTGTCAGCGGCCTGCATCTGGAGGGCTGGATGGATCGTCTCATCAAGGCTTCAGGCTACAAGGGGCAGCCGGTGGTGCTGTCCGAGGGCATCAAGACGCGCAGCATGGATGAGGACGGCAAACGCATTGTCGACCCGCATGCCTGGAACAGCGCGGCCAATGGCATGATTTATGTGCGCAACATCGTCGCGGCGCTGAAGAAAGCCGATCCGGAAGGGGCCAGCGTGTATCAGGCCAATGGTGATCGCTACATCGTTGAGTTGCAGCAACTGGATACCTACGCTCGCGATCAGATCCGTTCGATTCCGGCTGCCAGACGCAAGATCCTCACCTCTCATGACGCGTTCGGCTACTTTGGCGATGCCTACGGTGTGACCTTCCTGTCGCCGCTGGGCTTGTCTACCGAGTCTGAGGCGTCGGCCGCCGATGTGTCGAAACTGATCCGTCAGATCAAGACCGAACATGTCAGTGCCTACTTCTTTGAAAACTCCAGCGACCCGCGTCTGGTCAAGCAGATAGCCGAAGCCAGTGGCGCTCAACCAGGGGGTGAACTGTACGTGGAGTCCTTGTCGCCAGCCGACGGCCCGGCGCCAACCTACGCCAAGATGTTCCGTTACAACGTCGATACCCTGACTGCGGCAATGAAGCGCAATCAGTAAGCCTGAAGCTGCCCGGTGCCCTGATTGCGGGCGCCGGGCAGCTCAACGCTTTAGTCGTTGAGGAATTTAAACACAGTGGTCTGGGTGTAGGCCTTGCCAGGATCCAGTCGGGTGCTGGGGAATTTCGGTTGGTTGGGTGCATCGGGGTAGTGCTGCGTTTCCAGGGTAAAGGCGCCCCAGTGCGGGTAGACCTTGCCTGCCTTGCCGTGAATGCTGCCATCCAGGAAGTTACCGGTGTACAGCTGCACGCCGGGCTCTGTGGTGAACAGTTGCAGTCTGCGGCCTGATTGCGGATCGCTGACCTCGGCGGCCAGTTTCTTCACGTCACCCTTGGTGTCGAGCACCCAGTTGAAATCAAACCCGCCTTGCTTGGGTTCGGCGTATTTCAGCTGTTGATGGTCATCCTTGATGTGTTTGCCAAACGCGGTGGGCTTGAGGAAGTCCATGGGCGTGCCAGCCACAGCAGGCAGTTCGCCGGTCGGGATCAGCTTGTCGTTGACCGGGGTGTAGTGCGAGGCGTGCAGAGTGGCGACCTGTTTGAGCACATCACCACTGCCAGCGCCGGCCAGGTTGAAATAACTGTGGTTGGTCAGGTTCAGCACCGTCGGTTTGTCGGTGGTGGCGCGGTAGTCGATCTTCAGTTCGTTTTTTTCGTTCAGACTGTAGGTCACTTCGGTCAGCAGGGCTCCTGGAAAACCCATCTCACCGTCCGGCGACAGATAGGTCAGTTTCACGCCGACCGAATCACCGGTCTTGGTTTCTTCTGCCTTCCAAAGGCGCTTGTCAAAGCCCTGCGTGCCGCCGTGCAGCGCGTTGGTCTTGTCGTTGAGCGGGACCTGATAGGTTTTGCCATCCAGGCTGAATTTGCCGCCTGCCAGCCGGTTGCCGAAGCGGCCGATGGTCGCGCCGAAATAAACCGTACCGTTGTTCTGGTAGCCCTGCACATCGTCGAAACCCAGGACGATGTCTTCGACCTTTCCGGCCTTGTCAGGCACCAGCAGCGATTGCAGCGTCGCGCCGTAGGTGATGATGCTGGCCTGCACGCCGTGACTGTTGCGCAGGGTGTATTTTTCGACGGCAGAGCCGTCGGGCAGTTGGCCAAACGTGCTGTGTTCGCTGGAGAGTGCCGCGGCCTGTGCGGTCAGGGTGCTGATCATCAAGGACAGTCCAAGGGTGCTGAGGAGCGCATGTTTTTTCATCTGATCTGCCTGCTTTTATTGTTATTGGTAAGACTATTTGATCGGATTCAAGCCGATGCATGGATGTATAGCCTATAAAATGCAGCTTGAAAAATAAATTGTAATACTATTTAGTAGTGCCATCGTCGCTGAAGGCTTGTGACTCACCTTAGCCGATCTGCCGGTTTTTTTGCCATGCAGCCTGACGCCGAGCAATGCAGCGGCGCAGGCAGAGGTTGGACAAGACAGCGACACAAATATCCAAAAGTGCCTTTACAACAATAACAAAGGACATTTTTCATGAACTGGCTGCCCGTTTCCGAGCACCGCTTCAAGCTGGCCGAAGGCTCCTTCTGGGATGCCGAGGAGCAGGCTTTGTACTGGGTCGACATTTCCGGGTTTCTGGTGTGTCGGCTGGTCGCCGGACAGATCCGCCAGTGGCGCATGCCCGAGCCGGTCTCTGCCTTTATTCCGACCGAGCAGGGTGATGCACTGGTGACACTGGCCAGCGGCGTCTATCGTCTGGACCTGGAATCGGACAAGACGTCTTTACTGCCGTTCTGCGTGGCAGACCCCACCCCCGGCAATCGCGCCAACGAGGCCCGGTGCGATGCGCGCGGCCACCTTTGGCTTGGCAGCATGCAGAACAACATCGATGCCGAGGGCGGCGACGTACCTCTGGTGCGTCGTTCCGGCGGGTTGTTCCGCGTTGAACCTGATGCTCGCGTGACCCGTTTGCTGGACGGGCAGGGCATCGTCAACACCCTGCTATGGAATGAAGAGGGTAGCGTGCTGTACAGCGCCGATACCCTGGACGACGTCATTTATCGCTATCCGGTGCTTGCAGACGGTGCTCTGGGGCCACGCCAGGTATGGGCGGCAAAACACGATCGAGGCTCACCCGACGGCTCGGCGATGGATGCCGAAGGGTATGTCTGGAATGCGCGCTGGGGTGGCAATTGCCTGATCCGCTTTGCGCCGGATGGCAGCGTTGACCGAGTTGTCGAGTTACCAGTCAGCCATCCCACCAGTTGTGTATTCGGCGGTCCTGACCTGCAGACGTTGTACGTCACCAGTGCCGCACCTGCCGATGCAAATGGTCGCTTTGACGGCGCGCTGCTGATGGCGCAGGTCGGCGTCAAGGGCACGCCGTGTCAGCGTTTCGCCGGATGAACTGTTGAGAAAAATGTTGCGCCGGCGTCTTTTTTGCGACGCCAGCATGATGCTGGAGGCAAGGGTGACATTAGGTTACATAGCGGTCACTCGTTATATGGTATGACTATTTGATCGGTTCTGGACGCTTCGGCGTTTGCAATCGCCACCTCGCTTGTCGCTGTAGCTATTCAATAAAAATAAGGAGTTAGCTATGTTGAGTCGTCACGGGATTCGTTCCCTGTGCTGTGCCGCCGTCACTACTGCCATTCTGGGCATGAGTGGCATCACTTCCGCTGCCGAAGAAGTCAAAATCGGCTTTCTGGTCAAGCAGGCTGAAGAACCCTGGTTCCAGACCGAGTGGCAATTCGCCGAAAAAGCCGGGAAAGAGCTTGGCTTCACCGTCATCAAGATTGCCGTTCCCGATGGCGAGAAGACCCTGTCCGCGATCGACAACCTGGCTGCCAACGGCGTCAAAGGTTTCGTGATCTGCCCACCTGACGTTTCGCTGGGCCCTGCCATCGTCGCCAAGGCCAAGGCTAATGGCATGAAGGTCATGGCCGTGGACGACCGCTTCGTCGATGCGGGGGGTAAACCGATGGAGGATGTGCCATATCTCGGCATGGCGGCTTTCGAAGTTGGCCAGAAGCAGGGCGCCGCCATGGCGACTGAAGCGAAGAATCGCAAATGGGATGAGGGCGACTGGAAGAACACCTACGCGATCATCAACACCTACAGCGAACTCGATACCGGCAAGAAGCGCACTGACGGTTCGGTGGATGCGTTGAAAAAAGCAGGCTTGCCAGCCGACCACATTCTATTTTCTCCGCAAAAGACACTTGATGTTCCTGGAGGCATGGACGCTACCAACTCGGCTCTGCCGAAGCTGCCACGCGAAGCCAAGAACCTCATTATCGGTGGCATGAACGACAACACCGTACTGGGCGGCGTACGTGCCACTTCGGGCGCAGGCTTCGCTGCCGCAAACGTGATAGGGATCGGGATCAATGGCACCGATGCCATCGATGAATTGAAGAAAAAAGAAAGCGGCTTCTTTGGTTCGATGCTGCCTAGCCCTGACAAGGAAGGCTACCGGACGGCCGAATACGTGTTCAATTGGGTCACCAAGGGGGTCGAGCCGCCCAAGTACACCGCTATGGATGACGTGACATTGATCACTCGCGAAAACTTTCAGGCTGAACTGACCAAGATCGGTCTGTGGAAGTGAGCTGAACGAGGGGCCTGATGTTCAGGCCCCTCACACGAGCGAGGAGGTTGGTTCATGCAACAGGCTATCGAGCTTCAACCCATAGGCGGTGCCTTGCGCTTCAACGGCATCGGCAAGGTCTTCCCCGGCGTCAAGGCGCTTTCGGATATCAGTTTCGAAGCGCGTCCTGGCAGCGTCCATGCATTAATGGGTGAAAACGGTGCCGGTAAATCCACGCTGCTGAAGGTTCTCGGCGGCTCTTATCAGCCCAGTAGCGGCACCTTGCAGATCGGCGAGCAGAGCTATCAGTTCAAGTCCACCGCCGAGAGCATTGCGGCGGGCGTGGCGGTGATTCACCAGGAACTGCACCTGGTGCCGGAAATGACCGTTGCCGAGAACCTGCTGCTCGGGCACATGCCCAATCGTTTCGGTCTGATCAATCGCGGTGCGATGTATCGCCGCGCCGGCGAGCTGCTCAAAGGGCTGGCTGACGAGATTGATCCGCGCACACGTCTGGGCGACCTCTCGCTGGGCCAGCGGCAACTGGTCGAGATCGCCAAGGCCATGTCGCGCAATGCCCATGTCATTGCCTTCGACGAGCCCACCAGTAGCCTGTCAGCGCGTGAGATTGACCGACTGATGGCAATCATCGTCCGCCTGCGCGACGAGGGCCGAGTGATTCTTTACGTGTCGCACCGTATGGAAGAAATCTTCCGTGTCTGTGACGCGGTGACGGTGTTCAAGGACGGACGCTTCGTCAAGACGTTCGAGCAGATGGCCGATCTCGACCATGACCGACTGGTGACCTGCATGGTCGGTCGCGATATCCAGAACATCTACAACTACCGTCCGCGCCAGCATCAGGGGCCAAGCCTGCGGGTTACCGGTCTGCTGGGGCCGGGCCTTCATGAGCCGGTCACTTTTGCCGTGCAGAAAGGCGAAGTGCTGGGCTTCTTCGGTCTGGTCGGCGCCGGTCGTACCGAGCTGTTTCGCCTGCTCTCGGGGCTTACCCGCAGCTCTGCAGGCACCCTGCAACTGGACGGCAAACCGCTGACACTGAAGTCACCGCGTGATGCCATCGAGGCCGGAATTCTGCTCTGCCCGGAGGACCGCAAGAAGGAAGGCATCGTGCCTTTGTCCAGCGTCGCGGAGAACATCAACATTGGTGCGCGTCCGCGGCATGTGAATCTCGGTTGCCTGATTCAGGGCCGCTGGGAGCGTGACAATGCGCGCAGCCAGATCAAGTCGATGAACGTCAAGACGCCATCGCCCGAGCAGCAGATCATGTACCTCTCGGGCGGTAATCAACAGAAAGCGATTCTTGGCCGCTGGCTGTCGATGCCCATGAAAGTCCTGCTGCTGGACGAGCCGACTCGCGGGATCGACGTCGGGGCCAAGTCCGAGATTTACGAGATCATTCACAACCTGGCCGCGGACGGTATTGCGGTGATTGTGGTCTCCAGCGATCTGATGGAAGTGATGGGTATTTCAGACCGCATTCTGGTGATGAGCGAAGGCACAATCACCGGTGAACTCAATCGCGACGAGGCTGACGAGTCGCGACTCCTGCAATTGGCTCTGCCTCGCACGCGCGGCTGAATATCGGTCCCTGACCATGAACAATAAAAAAGAGGTGCGTATGTCTACCGAATCCAGCCTGCAGGCTCCCCGTCAGGGCATGAACCTGCGTCGTTTTGCCGATGACTGGGTGATGCTCCTGGCGGCCGTGGGGATCTTCCTGCTGTGTGCCGTGTTCATCGATAACTTCATGTCGCCGCTGAATATGCGCGGTCTGGGCCTGGCGATTTCCACGGTGGGTATCGCTGCCTGCACCATGCTCTTCTGCCTGGCGTCCGGGCACTTCGACCTCTCGGTCGGTTCGGTGCTGGCCTGTTCCGGGGTGATCGCCGGTATCGTCATCCGCGACACCGACAGTGTATTTCTGGGCGTCTCGGCAGCCCTGGCGCTCGGCCTGGTCGTGGGCCTGATCAACGGCATCGTGATCGCCAAGCTGCGCATCAATGCCCTGATCACGACTCTGGCAACGATGCAGATCGTGCGCGGCCTGGCGTACATTTTCTCCAACGGCAAGGCAGTCGGCGTTTCCAACGAGGATTTCTTCATCTTTGGCAATGGTCAGGTGTACGGCGTGCCAGTACCGATTCTGATCACCATCGCCTGCTTCATATTCTTCGGCTGGTTGCTCAACTACACCACTTACGGGCGCAACACCATGGCCATCGGCGGCAACCAGGAAGCCGCGCTGCTGGCGGGTGTCCACGTGGACCGTACGAAGATCATCATCTTCGCCGTCCACGGCCTGGTCGGTGCGCTGGCGGGTGTGGTGCTGGCTTCACGCATGACCTCGGGTCAGCCGATGATCGGGCAGGGCTTCGAGCTGACGATCATCTCTGCCTGCGTATTGGGCGGGGTTTCGCTGAGTGGCGGCATCGGCATGATCCGTCATGTGATCGCCGGGGTGCTGATTCTGGCGATTATCGAGAATGCGATGAACCTGAAGAACATAGACACCTTCTATCAGTATGTGATCCGCGGCACGATCCTGTTGCTGGCGGTGATCATTGACCGCATGAAACGGCGCTAAGTCGTCCGGGGGCTGGTTCTCTTGAATCAGCTCCCGGCTTCATACCTGATTCAGTCTGTTACTGCGCTTCATCAACCGCCAAAGGTGTGGCTGCTGTGATAGTGCGCTCTTGATTCGTGTTTGACGCGTCTTAGCGTGAATGCGAAGCGAGCGCCGAGCTGCCCAGCCGGGTCAGTCCGTAAAGCGCAGCACCGACCGCCAGCATGATGCCCGCCCGCAGCCAGGTTTCCGGACCTTGCTGAGTGAGCAGCAACAGGCACGAAAGAATGCCCAGCAGCGGGATAACCCAGTGCACCTGAAAGTGCCCGGCTTCGACCTTGTCGCGCTTGAGTACCAGCACAGCGATGTTCACGCTGAGAAACACGAAGAGCAGCAACAGCACGACGGTTTCGGCGAGGATAGTCAGGGTGCTGGTGAAGGACAGGGCAATGGCTACCAGAGTGGTCGCCAGAATCGCCAGCCCCGGCGTGCGCCGCTTGGGCAGCACCGAACCCATCACCGCAGGTAAAAGGCCTTCGCGAGCCATGCCGAAGGTCAGTCGGCTGGCCATGATCATGGTCAACAGCGCGCCGTTGGCTACCGCAATCAGCGCAATGACTGCAAACCACGGCGCAGGTATGCCGAGCCCCGAGGCACTGACCACGTCCATCAGGGGGGCTTGCGAATCTTTCAATTGATCAACGGGCAGGACCATCGCCGCGCCCACGCCAACCAGCATGTACACCGCACCCGCCGCCAGCAGCGCGCCGAACAGGGCACGTGGATAGACCCTGCGCACGTCCTTGATCTCTTCGGCAAGATTGGCCGAGGTTTCAAACCCCACGAACGAATAGAACGCCAGCAGCGATGCGCCGAGAATCGCCGTGGCAGGTGAGGCGGTGTCCAGTTCGAACACCCGTTGCGGCACGCCTTGCCCCTGGCTGACGAACCACACGGCTGCTGCGATGACCAGCAGCAAGCCGCTCAGCTCGATGACCGTCATCACCAGGTTGGCTGAAAGCGACTCTTTGATACCGCGTGCATTGAGCAGGCCGACGATGACCAGAAATGCCACACAGACCCACTGCGCAGGCCAGTCGAGCAGCGCCTGAAAGTAGTCGCCGGCAAATGCCACGGCCAGCCCGGCAGCGCTGGTAACGCCTGCCGCGACCATGGAAAAGCCAACCAGAAACGACAGCAGCGGCTTGCCGAAGGCTTTTTCGGCGTACACCGCGGCACCACCCGCACGCGGGTATTTGGTCACCAGTTCCGCGTAGGACGCTGCAGTCAACAAGGCAAAGCACAGGGCAATCAGCAAGGGCGCCCAGATGGCTCCGCCGACGCGTCCGGCGATCGTGCCGGCCAATGCGTAGACGCCAGCCCCGAGCACGTCGCCAAGGATGAACAGGGTCAGCATGGGCGCCGTGATTGCCCGGCGCAGCGATGAAGTCTCGGCAGTGGCCATGGTCAAGGATTCCTTTCTCTACAGATGCGGGTATCAACAGCAGAGCGTCGCGCGACAGGTAAATTCAAAACGATGGCGGCTGGCCTGGACCAGCGGCACTGTTTGCCGGCTTGATGCTGAAATGAACGCTGTTGGCAAAAAAGGCGGAGCATTGCGTCGGGGAGGGGTCTCAATGAGACATTTGACGGATCAGCCAAGAGGCGAACATGAGTCATAGCAGCCAGCAACAGTTCAGGTCAGTCTGGGCAACCCTGCAATCGTTACGCAAGGAAGTGGCTGATCTGCAGCTCAGTGAACTCGAGCGTGCAGAGAGCCTGCGCGGTCATCAGACAGTGGACGACAGGGAGGTCATTGAACAATCGTTCGTGGCACTTGAACAGGCTATCGATGATATGGAAGTAACGCTTGCCAGCATTGGTGAGGCCACTGGCGAGATCGGCAAGCTTTGAGCGCATGGCGGGGCGGTACCGTACTCAAGTGTGCAGCGTGAACCATGAGCGCTTTTTCGGGTCTTATTCGGGCTCTGACATGCATGCCACGCCTTTTCCTCTCCGAGTCCGTTCTCATGCCCGCACTGCCCCGTTGTTCCTGGCGTATCTGGTTGTACCTGGTCCCGTTGTTGCCCCTGTACGCGAGCCCTGTCAGTGCCGCCGAAGAGCAGCGACTGGTCCAGGCGATCAACGATTTTCGCGGCCAGCCACAGCGTTGCGAAGCGCGTACGACAAACATCTCCAGAGCCCTGGCGCTCAATTCCAGCGTGGCATTGCCCATCGGTTTCAGTGGTAACTTACGTGACGCACTCAAGGCATCCGGCTATCAGGCGGTCATTGTGCGGACCTTGCGACTGGCCGGCGCGCAAAGCGCCGATGCAGCGTTCGACATGCTCAGGAGCCGCTACTGCGGCGCGTTGCTCGACCCGCAATACGCTGACATCGGCATCACTCGGCAGGGTGGTGACTGGCGTGTAGTGCTGGCGAAGCCGTTGATCGACGAGAGCCTTGAAGACGCGCGCTCCGCTGGCCGGGCGCTGCTGGCGCAGGTCAATGCCGCGCGTGCCAAGCCACGCATGTGTGGCAAGCGGCCTTTTCCGTCGGCTCGGCCGTTGAGCTGGAATACCACGCTGGAAACGGCCGCGCAGCAGCACAGCCAGTCGATGGCCAGCGAGAATTACTTTACCCATCGCGGTTTTGATAATGACTCGCCGTCGGACCGCGCGCGTGCTGCTGGTTACGGCGGACGGCAGATCGGTGAAAACATTGCTGCAGGGCAGAGCACGGCCAGCAAGGCCATGGCGAGCTGGCTGGCCAGCCCGGGGCATTGCGCCAACCTTATGAACCCGATGTTTACCGAGGTCGGCGCGGCCTATGCGACGGCTACGAACGCTGATTACGGTGTGTACTGGACCATGCTGTTTGGTGCGCCCTGATCGGCAGCCAGCACCGCAGCGACTTGGAACACCTGGCAGTCAATCTGAATACCGTTTGTCGCCCGTTCGATGTTATTTGAAAACCCTCGCTGATGAGCAAGGGTCGGTTGTACCACAAGAGGCGCGCTTGAACGGTGTGTCCGGTGGCAACGTCAGCGAGGTATAACAGACGTCATGAAACGAACCATTGATGCTGCAGAGCTGAATATCTGTTTCAGCGAGGACCTCGAAAAGGCCTTATTCAAGTGGTTTGTCGCCAGCTTTCTGATGGGCAAGCGCATTCAGGCCGACATTGCCTGCGAGGCCTATCGCGTTATCGTCGAGAAGCATCAGCGTGACACCCCGCGCAAGCTTGCTCACTGCACTCACCGAGAGCTGGTCGCCATGCTCGGGCAGGCTCATTACGTGCGCTACGACGAGTCAACGGCGTATCGATTGTCTGCGCTGTGCGCCAAGCTCAATGACGATTATGCGGGCAAGATAGGTCGAATCCGCGAGGTGAGTGAGGACCAGGCGCACTTCGAGAAGCGACTCTGCGAGTTTGCCGGTGTCGGTCCCAAGACCGTTGAAATCTTCATGCGTGAGGCCGGCAAGGCGCTGTATTGATGATGCCGGGACTTTATATCGGCTGTGCAGGCTGGAGCCTGGCGCGTGAGCACTGGCCCGACTTCCCTGAGGAAGGCAGCCACTTGCAGCGCTATGCCTCGCGCTTCAACGCGGTCGAGATCAACAGCTCGTTCTATCGTCCACATCGTGCCGAGACCTACGCACGCTGGGCGCAGTCGGTGCCCGCCGGGTTTCGCTTCTCGGTCAAGATGCCGAAACTCATTACCCACGAACTCCGTCTGCGCGAGTGCGAGGCCGTTCTGGCTACGTTCCTTTCTCAATGCACGGCGATGGATGACAAACTGGGCTGTCTGCTGGTCCAGCTCCCGCCCTCTCTGGACTATGCACCACAGATAGCTGACGGGTTTTTCAAAGCATTACGCAATCAGTACGCCGGGAGGGTTGTATTGGAGCCGCGCCATCAATCCTGGCGGCAGGCTCAGGCGCTGCTGATCGAGCATCGCATTGCGCAGGTGGCTGCCGACCCGTCAGTGATCAGCGATGGGCACCTGCCCGGTGGGTGGCAGGGTGCTCACTACTGGCGCCTGCACGGTGCACCGAAAATTTATCACAGCGCCTATACCGTCGAGCATCTGGAAGGCTTGGCCGGGCGAGCGTCGGCGTCTGTAGCACAGGGAATCGAGACCTGGTGCATCTTTGACAACACGGCCAGCGGAGCCGCTGTGGGTGACGCGCTCGCGCTGCAGGCACTGGTTAAGTGCAATAGGGCTGAGTAACGGGCAAGAGCGGCTGCGGTGTTCAGACCTGAAGCAGCTCACTCAACGCTTCGCTCAGTTGCTCGGCACTGAACGGTTTGGCAACGCAACGTCGGTCGAGCCACGTGTCGGGGATCCCCAGCCGCCCGTACCCGGAACAAAACATGAAGGGTATGCCGCGATCGGCAATGGCGGCGGCTATCGGGAACGAGTTACCGCCGATAATGTTGATATCCAGGATGGCCAGGTCGTACTCGCCGTTACGCGCATATTCAATGCCTTCGTTCAGCGTGCTGGCGTGGTAAGCGGTCGCGAAACCCAGATCCTCAAGCAGCATTTCCATCAACATGGCGAGCATGGTCTCGTCTTCCACCAACAGCACTTTGGGGAGCGAGGTCTGGTCGTCCGATTCTGAGCTCATAAGTGGCTTTCCGGTTTGTCTGGCCAGGGAATCAGCATTGACCAGATGATCCCTGTACGGGCGAACTGAATGTCGGCCTGGCCTTTGAGTTCTCGCTCTATGCTGCGGCGTATCAAGCGCAAGCCAAAGCCTTTCACAGTGGTTGCGACGACCGGCGGGCCGCCTGTTTCCTTCCATTCGATCTTCAGCGTGGGCGGGGAGGGGGCGGCAGTCAGCGTCGAGGTCACTGTCACCTGACCTGCTGCTGAAGAAAGCGCACCGTGTTGCACTGCGTTGGCCATCAGTTCATGGAGCACCATGGAAAGCGTCAGTGAAAAGCGCGGCTCCAGGGTCACCGGGTCGCCTTCGAAACTGATCCTGTGTACCCCCGAGTCCACCTCCTGCAGCTGCTCTATCAGGTCGACCAGTTCGGTGGAAATCCATTCTGCGCGCGCCAGTGCATCGTGCGCCTGGCTCAGGGCGAACAGGCGCGCACCGAAGCTCTTGTGAAAGGATTCCAGTGACGCAGAGCTGTTGACAGTAAGAGAGGCGATGGCCTGGACGGTTGCCAGGGTGTTTTTTACTCGATGGTTCAGTTCATTCAGCAACCCGGCGCGGGTCAGACGATCTTCCAGTTGCTGGCGTTCCAGTTTGCTGGAAATGGACTGCGCCAGCCGATGAGTCGTACCGCTCTGCTTTAAAAATGTCGTTTCGCCAACGGTATCCAGCCCCTGATGCATGGGCAGGGTGAAAGAAAATACGCCTCCCGAATCCAGTGAGCTGTCAGCCCACAGACGCCCGCCGTGGGCCGTGATAATGCCCTGGCATATATACAGTCCCAGGCCGTTGCCGCGTGGGTTGCCTTCCTTGACGGACCAGTAGCGCTGGAAAATGAAAGGCAGGTGTTCGACCGGAATACCGATCCCGTCATCACTCACCCTGAACAGCACCTCGTGCTGATCGGCGACCGCATCGATGTTGATCCGGCCACCTTTCGGGGTGAACTTGATGGCATTACCGACCAGGTTGGAAAGTACCTGGAAAATTCGTTCCGGGTCCGCATCGACCACCAGGCCTTGCGCGGCGGTGCAGTTGAGCTCGATGTTCTTTTCGGTGGTCAGCATCACCAGCAGGCTGCAGGCTTCTTCCAGCAAGCTGGTGACGCTCAGCGGCAGGCGCGACAGCTGATAGCGGCCGGCTTCGATCTGCGCGGTATCGAGCAGGTCTTCCAGCAGGCTGTTCATGCGCGTCGTGGCTTTCTCGATGGTGCCCAGCGCACGGCGGATATTGCGATTTTCGAAGTGCGTGTCGCCCAACGCCCAGCGTTGCATCATGCCGCACTGCATAATGATGATCGACATTGGATTGCGCAGGTCATGGGAGACCACGGCGACCAGTTCATCACGCAAACGAACCGCCTCCTGCTCGCGCTGCACCTGACGCTCCAGATCGCTTTCCAGAGCAGAGCGACGTATGTCTTCAGCGCCATAGAGATCTGCGCGCGACCACGGCCTGGCAATGCCGGTAACCTCTTGCTCCCAGACATCGAAAGACTGCCTTGGGTGCAGACGATGACTCGCGGAACTCTCCGGACGGGTGCTGACGTGATGGGTCGGGTCGCCGCTCCAGTTCATCGTGGAGGTGAGTTGGGCACGAAACCACATGACAGCGTTATCAATCGGCTTGGGTAGCGTGAACGCGATGACGCCGCTGGCGACGTCTCTGTAAACGGCGCTGGCGGCAAGCTCCCTCTGCATGGAGTTGGTGTGGAAAACCCCCAGACCCTGCAAGCCCGTCGCCCGCTGTCTGGTGCGTTGATGCGCCAGGCCGGTGTCGCGTATCCAGGTGTACAGTTCACGCACTTGTTCGATTGCAGGGCAGGTGCCGAACAGATGAACCTGATCGTCAATCAGCACAGCCGCACCGTCTGCCAGGGTCAGCGACATGAGAAGCTCGGGCCGGCTGACCAGCCCGTCGAGCACTTCATGATTGGCGCGACTCATGGCGTCTGCCAGTTGTCCGAGCAGGGCAACTTTCGCTTCCCGCTCGCGCTGCACATCGGTCGCGACAATGGCGGAAATTTTCACCGACAGTAACTGACCGATCATCGCGCAGGCATCGCGCAGCTCTCTGGACACCCGCAACGGTTCGGGGTGACCGCAGGCAACCAGGCCCCAGAGCTCGCCGCCATCGAGCAACGAGATACTCATTGACGAGCGCACGCCCATGTTCTTCAGGTATTCACAATGCACCGGGGACACGCTGCGCAACGTCGAGAAACCAAGGTCGAGCGGTTGCCCTGTTGCCGGACGCAAGGTCGGTATCAGGGGCACGGGAACGTAGGTGGCGTCCGGAATCACACGAATCCAGTTCAGCCGATACAGCTCTCGCGCCTGGGCGGGAATGTCCGAACCGGGGAAGTTCAGGTCGCTATAGCTGGGCAATGGCCCGGTCAGCGCCTGGGCGACGACTTTGCCATGGCCCTCGGGCTCGAACCGGTAAATCATGACCCGGTCGTAGCCGGTAAGCGCCTGAATCTCGTGCACACTGATATCGAACAGCGTTTCCAGCGTTGTGGCGGCCTGCAGGTTGCGCAATACCCGGGCAAGGATTCTGGATTGCCCGTGATCTGTTTCTACGAAGTCCTCCAGCTCGATAATCAGGACATCGTCGATACGCTGCAGCGAGGCGCTGTAGTGGGCGGTTCCGAGCGTCAATTTTATCGGGTCCAGGTTCGGGGCAGCGGGGTGGCTGTACGCATGGTCGATGAGGGCCGAATGTTCAGGCGACAGCAGCCATGACATAGGCTTGCCCAGCAACTCGTCAGCGGTCATCCCGAGTGCTGTTGCGCAGTTGGCGCTGACCTGTTCAATGCAAAGGGGAGCGCCTGCAACGCTGAGCAAGATGCCGTGCGGCTGAATCGCGCCAGGAACACGAATCGGCTCTCGGGCACATTCGGCTAGCGCAGCCTCAAGCGCTGCGTCAGGCTTTGCATCCAGCATGTCCTTGATCAATTGCGTGAACTCCACAGGGTGTTTCAGCCGGGAACAGCCAGCCACTGCTTGGTACGACGTGCAGTCGTTCGACGCTAAACGCGATTCAGATGGATTTTTGTCGGCCGCAACGGGAATTTGGGCGGCCAGCGGCCCGGATGGACAGCGCAAGAAAATGCGAGGTTGCCGCGAAAGTGCGGCGTGGAGACCTGGATGACGCGCTCTGCTGATACAAGCCAGAGATAGAAGGAAGTGGGTCACCATAACAGGTGCCCGTTGGACG
The DNA here is from genome assembly GCF_017832255.1 of Pseudomonas sp. PvP028. Lineage (NCBI taxonomy): Bacteria > Pseudomonadati > Pseudomonadota > Gammaproteobacteria > Pseudomonadales > Pseudomonadaceae > Pseudomonas > Pseudomonas sp. PvP028. The sequence goes on along the minus strand of NZ_JAFIBL010000001.1, from coordinate 4,641,284 downwards.
CGTAGCTTTAACTGACTATGTCGGGGAAATGCCTGCAAGTTGGCAGGTGTGGGCCTTTGAGGCCCTGCCTGCCATTTTTTAGCGAATTATCGGCAAGTGCTGGGTTGCTACAGGCCCGCTTGGGCAATCAGCCCTGGCCGTTCAACTTGCGCTCGAGCTCACGGTTTTTAGCACGAAGCGTTTCGGCATCCTGCTCTTTTTCCTTGATGGACGTCGGGGTGATGACCTTGTCCACGCCTTCGGTTTCGGGATTTTCCTGCGCTATGTCCTTGTGCACCACATCGACCGGCTTGCCGGACTGGTCTGTGGTTGGCGCGGACTGTTCAGGCGTGTGGCTGGAAGGCTTGTCAGTATGCTTGCTCATTGCAGTTCCTCTCAGTGTGTCGTCCTGGTTGGAGGAACGAACGACGCGAAGAGTTCGACATGTTTTCATGTCGGCAGGGTTTGCCTGCGCAACGGCGGGCAAAAAAAAGCCCCGCCAGACAAGATCTGGCGGGGCTTTGCTCAAGCTGTGAAAGCCTTAGAGCGCCATGTCACTGGCTGGATTGCTTTTCGCTGGCTGAGCAGCAGGTGCAGCAGTTGGAGCATTACCTGTCTTGTTCACCGGCGGTGGTGGAGTCAGTTGCAGGACTTCGGCGGTGTACGCCCATTCCTCGGCAACACGGTCTGGATTGTTGTTCAGCTTGGTGCCGTAGCTAGGCACGATCTGGTGCAGTTTTGCCTGCCACTCCGGAGTCGCTACCTTGTCCTTGAAGACTTTCTCAAGCACGCCCAGCATGATCGGCGCTGCAGTCGAGGCACCTGGCGAAGCACCCAGCAGGCCGGCAATGCTGCCGTCCTTGGAAGCAACGATTTCGGTACCCAGCTTCAGAACGCCGCCTTTCTCTTCGTCACGCTTGATGATCTGTACGCGCTGACCGGCTTGCATCAGGCGCCAGTCTTCTTTCTTGGCGTTCGGGAAGTACTCTTTCAGAGCCGCGAAGCGATCGTCGTCAGACATCATCACCTGGCCGGCGAGGTATTCGATCAGCGGGTACTGTTCGATACCGACGCGAGTCATCGGCCACACGTTATGCGTGGTGGTGCTGGTCAGCAGGTCGAAGTAAGAACCGTTTTTCAGGAACTTGGTCGAGAAGGTCGCGAATGGGCCAAACAGGATCACGCGCTTGCCGTCCAGAACACGGGTGTCCAGGTGCGGAACCGACATGGGTGGCGCGCCAGTCGACGCGATACCGTAGGCCTTGCCCATGTGCTGCATGGCCAGGGTCTGGTTGTCAGTGACAAGCCACGAACCGCCGACCGGGAAGCCGCCGTATTCCTTGGCTTCAGGAATACCGGATTCCTGCAGCAGATGCAGAGCTGCACCGCCGGCACCGATGAACAGGAACTTGGTGTCGGTTTCGGTAACGGTGCCGTCTTTCAGGTTCTTGTACTTGACGCGCCATGTGCCGTCGTCGTTGTGGTTGATGTCTTCGACTTCGCTCGACAACTGCAGATTGAAATTCTGCTTGGCTTTCAGATTGGAGACGAACTGGCGGGTGATCTCGCCGAAGTTGACGTCGGTGCCGATCGGGCTCCAGGTCACGGCCAGCTTCTGCGCCGGGTCACGACCTTCCATCATCAACGGGACCCACTTCTTGATCTGCTCGTGGTCTTCGGAGTACTGCATGCCGCTGAACAGCGGGCTGGCTTGCAACGCTGCGTAACGCTTGCGCAGGAACTGGATGTTGTTGTCGCCCCACACAAAGCTCATGTGCGGTGTGGAGTTGATGAACGAACGCGGGTCCTTCAGAACGCCGGTCTTGACCTGCCAGGACCAGAACTGACGGGAGATCTGGAACGCTTCGTTGATCTCGATGGCCTTGGAGATGTCGACGTTGCCGTTCTTGTCTTCGGGGGTGTAGTTCAGTTCGGCGAGCGCCGAGTGACCGGTACCGGCGTTGTTCCAGCCGTTGGAGCTTTCTTCGGCGACGCCGTCGAGACGCTCGACCATTTCCATCGACCAGCTTGGCTCCAGCTCGTTGAGCCAGACAGCGAGGGTTGCACTCATGATGCCGCCGCCGACGAGCAGTACGTCGACTTTCTTGGTTTCAGCCGCCTGCACGGGCATCAGGCCCATGGAAATGGCCAGACCCAGGAGGGCCGTGTTCACTTTCTTAAACATTCTGTCATCCATCTGATAAACGCCATCCGCCGACTACTCCTGGGGAAACGGCCTGTCACATGCATCGAGCCTGCGACAAACACTCGCACCCACGGGGACTAGAGGTGGACATACAAGGCCAATATAATACCGCTTGAGACCTCAATTTATGTCCTGCTGCGCTGACTTCTTATCATCATTGGATTCAGCGTCATGAGTGACATTTGCTCTGTTGGTGTGCTGCGATGCCCGAGGGCCTTGCCCTCTGAGCCACTTGCGAAGACACACCTGGTCAGCCTGTTCACGGAGTCTGAGACGCCGCGTCGGAGCATGGAGGCACGCTTGACGCGCAATTTTATGTACGCGTACTGCGACACACCCTCGGTGGCATACCGGCAAAGACGCGGTATTTTCGCATAATGTGCACCCCGGTTGCGAGGTGCCATCATCAAATTGGCCACGAATGCCTTGATTTAGACACTTCACAGCCTTCCACTGCCTATCTGTATCGGCATTTTCGCCCGGGTCTTTAGCCGTCAGACGGATATGGCCTTCGCTCGATCTGAACATCTCCCCGAACAGCGCGCTCATCCGGCTCTCGTGCATTCATGAGCCAGGCTCATAACGGCGTGCGACTTTGCCTGGCTAATCAGCGCTCCCACCTCCTGTTAGGGTCCATATATGGCTGCCATGCCCGTGGTCGCAATGTTCGGATACAGACGTCCGTCAAACAGTTGGAACTTTAGAAGCGCAGACCAGTTAAACACTTGTAACGGGTGATAGCGTTTTGGCTTTGATTACCCTTGGAAATAAAGGCAGCGCGTCAGTGGGCAGGAGTACGCCCGGGCCGCTGACCACACCATAACGCCCGTCGCTTTACAGCAGTGACGGCTATTACCGAGTGATCCTGATGACCGAACCCAAGAAGCACAAGGAAACTGCTGTCGACAGCAGCGCCGTGCAGCCCTCGCGCCGAAACTTTCTGAAGTTCGGTGCCTCCGGCATTGCTGCGGCCACGCTGTCTACCTGGATCCCGTCCGACGGCCTGCTGCAGGCTGCGCCTCTGGCACCTGCGGCCCCCGTGGTCGAAGACAGTGACGCGCCCGCAGCAGGTGAGCAACGCATCCAGTTGAAGGTCAACGGCCAGGTTCATACCCTGAACGTGCCAGCCAATGCCGTTCTGCTCGACGTGCTGCGTGACCGTCTGCAACTGACGGGCACCAAGAAGGGCTGCGACCACGGCCAGTGCGGCGCTTGCACGCTGCTGGTCAACGGCCTGGCAATCAACTCCTGTCTGTCGATCGCCGTTCAGCATCAGGGCGACAGCATTACCACCATCGAAGGGCTGGCCGAGAACGGCAAGCTGCACCCGGTACAGGAAGCGTTCTGGGAACACGACGCTTACCAATGCGGTTATTGCACCTCCGGACAGATCATGAGCGCAGTTGCGATTCTCAAAGACCCGAACATTGCGTCCGATGACGCCAGCGTCAGAGAGGCCATGAGCGGCAATATCTGCCGTTGCGGTGCCTACAAGAACATTCTCTCTGCCGTGCAATCTGCGCGCTCGAAAATGGGAGGTGCTGCCTGATGCGAACTTTCGACTACGCTCGCGCCGCTTCGCCCGCGCAGGCTTTCAGCACAGCGTCCGGTGAAGGGCAACGCTTTTATTTGGCCGGTGGCACCACACTGCTGGACCTGGTCAAGCTCGACGTGATGCAACCGCAGCAACTGGTGGACATCAACCATCTGGCGTTGAAGCAGGTCGAGTCGCTGCCTGATGGCCGTCTGCGCATCGGAGCGCTGGTCAGCAATACCGACCTGGCCAGCCACCCGCTGGTGCAGCAGCGCTACCCGGTGTTGTCCGAAGCGATTCTTGCCGGTGCTTCGACCCAATTGCGCAACAAGGCGACCACCGCCGGCAATCTCATGCAGCGTGTGCGCTGCCCGTATTTTCGCGATGGTATTTCAGCCTGTAACAAGCGCCAACCGGGCTCCGGTTGTGCAGCCATTGGCGGGATGAACCGTAGTGTGCACGCAGTGCTGGGCACCAGCGAGCATTGCATTGCCACGCATCCGTCAGACATGTGTGTCGGCATGGCGGCGATCGGCGGGCAGGTTACCGTTCAGGGCGCCAATGGCTCGCGGGATATCCCGTTCGCTGACTTTCATTTGCTGCCTGGTGATACGCCAGAGCGCGAACATGCGCTGGCGCCACACGAGCTCATCACCCATGTGACCCTCGACGCGCCGCTGTCAGGCAGCCGCTCGTCTTACCTGAAGCTGCGCGACCGTACTTCTTACCAGTTCGCCCTGGCGTCCAGTGCCGTGATTCTGGTGATGGACGGCAAACGTATTACCGATGCGCGCATTGCACTGGGCGGTGTGGGCACCAAGCCGTGGCGTGCGCTGGACGCCGAGCGTGCGCTGATCGGTCAGCGTGCCGATCTAAACACCTTTGCGCAGGTCGCAGCGCTGGCGATGAAAGGCTCGCGGGCCTATGAACACAACGCCTTCAAGATCCCGCTGGGTCAGCAGGTCATCGTCCGCAACCTTCGTGACCTCACGGCCTAGGAATTTCTCATGAGCGAAAACATCATTGGTGTGCCGCAGCGTCGTATCGACGGCGGCAAGAAAGTCAGTGGTCAGGCGCGCTATGCCGCAGACCATCCGATGGGCAAGATGCTTTACGCCTATGGCGTCTACAGCACCATCGCCAACGGTCGCGTGGTGGCCATAAAGGATCAGCAGGCCAAGGCGATGCCTGGCGTGGTCGATATCTTTCACCACGACAACTTCCCCTCGCTGCACCGTACTCCTAATACCAAACTGAGCTTTGCCAAGATGCTCTCGGCCAGCAAGGCGGACGAGCATCGCCTGCCGTTCGAGGATGACCGCGTCTATTATCCTGGCCAGTTCGTGGCCCTTGTGGTGGCTGAGAGCTTCGAGCAGGCGAGGGCCGCGGCCTATCGCGTGACGGTTGAGTATGACCAGCGTCCGGCGGTCAAGGACCTTGCCGAAGGCATGCGCGTCAATGGCGCCCGCGATGGCGGTGCAGGGCACAATCGCGGCAATCCGGACAGCGCCTTCGAGGGCGCAAAAGTGAAGGTCGATCAGACTTACACCACGCCGGTAGAAGTGCATAACCCGATGGAAATGCACGCCAGCACCGCTTGGTGGCAGGACGGCAAGCTGTTTGTCTATGAAAGCACTCAGGGCGTGGTCAATCACCGCAACCTGCTGGCCAACGTTTTTGACCTTTCCCCCGACCAGGTGGAAGTGCGTGCGCCCTTCATAGGCTCGGGCTTTGGCGGCAAGCTGTGGCCGTGGCCGCATTCGGTCGCCGCGTGCGCCGCTGCCAAAGTCACCGGGCGCCCGGTGCAACTGGTGTTGCCGCGTGCGCAGATGTTCACCACCGTGGGCCACCGTCCGGAAACTCGCCAGCGCCTGCGTCTGGCCACCGATGCGAGCGGCAAGCTGGTGTCGATTCGTCACGAGTCGTTCAACAACACCTCGATGCTCGATGACTACACCGAAAACTGCGGCGGCGTGACCAAAAGCCTGTATGCCTGCGATAACGTGCTGGTCAGCCACAAGATCAGCCCCATCAATCGCGGTACGCCGACCTCCATGCGCGCTCCGGGCGCGGCCCCGGGCCTGTTTGCACTGGAGTCGGCCATTGATGAAATGGCCCTGGCCAGTGGCATGGACCCTCTGGCATTCCGCAAGCTGAACCTCTCTGACAAGGATCAGAGCGCAGGTCTGCCGTGGTCCAGTAACCACCTGCCCGAAGCCATCGACAAGGCCGCCGAACGGTTTGGCTGGCACGCGCGCAAGGCCGACGTCGGTTCGATGCGCGAAGGCGATGAAATTATTGGTTACGGCATGGGTGCCTGCAATTGGGAAGCCTATCAAGTGCCTACCGATGCGCGGGTCATTCTGCGTTCCGACGGCACGGCTCTGGCTCAGTGCGGCTTGCAGGACATCGGCACCGGCACCTACACCATCGTCGCGCAGACCGTCAGCCAGTTGACCGGCATTCCCATGGAGCGCGTCGAAGTGGAACTGGGCAGCTCGTCGTTCCCGGCAGGCCCGGTGTCCGGCGGCTCATGGGTCACCGCCAGCGTAATGCCGGCGATTGCCGGCGCCACCCGCGAAGCGTTGCAGAAGCTGCGCCAGTACGCCGTCAGCAAGGATGCAGTGTTCGCCGGACAGGACGCCGAAGCGATCAAGGTCGAGAACGGCCAACTGGTCATGGGTGAACAGCGCGCAAGCTTCGTCGATGTGCTGAACGGCCAGCGTCTGTCGCGTGCAGAGGGCACTTTCCAGAGCGGCATGCCTGAGGCAGGCAAGTACTCATTCCGCTCGTTCGGTGTGCATTTTGTCGAGGTGCGCTGGGACCCGGGTATTTCCAGCCTGCGCGTCTCGCGGGTGGTCAGCGCCATTGACGTGGGCAAAGTGGTCAACCCGCTGGCGGCCCGCAATCAGGTGGAAGGCGCGATTGTGATGGGCATCGGCATGGCCTTGTTCGAGGCTGGTGAATACGACCCGCGCAGCGGCATGCCGGTCAATAATAACTACGCCGAGTACGTGGTACCGGTGCATGCGGATCAACCGGACATTGACGTCTTGCTGCTGGATTATCCGGACTACAACCTGGGTGAATTCGGCGCACGAGGCATCGGCGAGATCGGTGTGACCGGGCTGGCCGCAGCAGTGGCCAATGCGGTGTATCACGCGACGGGTAAACGGGTGCGCAGCCTGCCGATCAGCAAGGAAAAACTGATGGCAGGGTTGTAACGATGAAACAGCTTGATTTGCAGGTTGTACAACAGGCGCGGGACTGGCTGGCCAGCGGCAAGGCCGTCTGGTTGTGTACGGTTCTTTCCACATTCGGTTCGGCCCCGCGCGGGCCGGGGGCGATGCTGGTGGCGCTGGGCAGCGGTGAGCATCGCGGCTCTCTGTCGGGTGGTTGCGTGGAAGAGGACTTTCTCGAGCGCGTTGCCGCGGGGCAGTTCGAGCCGGTCAATCAGGTGGTTCGCTACGGCGACGGCGGTTTTGCGCCGACGCGGGCCTTGCCGTGCGGCGGTGTGCTGGATGTGCTGATCGAGTTCATCGCGCCAGGGCCTGAAGCCGATGCACACCTGGCGGCCATCGAGCAGGCGCTGGCCGGGCGCGAGCTGGTCAGCAGGCAGGTGCAACTGGGCGGCGTGCAGAGAGCGATCGGGCCTGCGACGATGGGCGAGTCGCGTGTGCAGGTGGATGGCGAAAGCATCAGTATCCGCATGGGCGCGGTGTATCGTGTACTGCTCGCCGGACTGTCGCCAGTGGCAGAGTTCTGCGCCAGTTTTGCCGTTGCCATGGGTTATGAGGTGATCGTCTGTGACCCTCGTGTCGAGGTCACATCGGGGTTTTCAATGCCGGGTGTCGAGGTGCGCGGCGTGCTGCCTGCGGTGTTTATTGCCGAGGGCGGCTGCCACAGTTCGACGGCCGTACTGGCGCTGACGCATGATCCGAAGCTGGACGACCTGAGCATGCTCGAGGCGGTACGTACCGAGGCCTTCTACATCGGCGCGATGGGCTCGATGCGCACCAGCAGCAAACGTCTGGAGCGTCTGGGGCGAATTGGCGGGCTTGACGCTCAGGTCCTGGACCGGATCCACGCGCCCATCGGCCTGAACCTGGGCAGCAAGACACCTTCCGAGATCGCCATTGCGGTAATGGCCGATATCCTTCGGGTGGCCAACGGTGTCAGTCGTGCCGAGGTGTAAGGTGTTGCCGGCAGGCTTGTGCCAGCGCTGACGGGGTGTCGGCATCGCGCAGGATGCCAGGATCATCGCAATGCAGTAGGTCACACGCCTCGGGGTTGTCGATGATCAGGGCCTTCGCGCCCTGGTCGCCTTCCAGCTTGAGCAGCGCTGGCCAGAACCCGCGGCCGATGATCACCGGATGGCCGCGTTGGCCCTCGTGCATGGGCAGGACGATGCGCTGGGGATCGGCCATTCTGGCCAGGTCATGCAGTGTCTGCGGCTGTATCCAGGGCATGTCAGCAAGAACAATGGCAACCGCATCGGCAGAGGAGTCCATCACTGCCGCAACCGCGCTTGCCAGGCTGTGGCCCATCCCCAGTTCGGCGTTTTCGCTGCGGATGATCGTGACGTTCGAGGCAATCCCCAGCGCATCCGCCTGGTCATCAGGGCGTAATACCACCGCCGTTTTGCCGAATGCATTTTGCGCGTTTTCCAGGCTTGCCGTGAGCAGTGTTCGACCGCTCGGCAGAAGCGCCTGTCGTTTGTCACCAGCAAAGCGCCTGCTGCGGCCCGCTGCAAGGACCAGGGCGAACACTTCGGGGATCTGGCTGTCTATGCTGCTCAATCCGAAACCTTATGAGTGGGTGAAAGGAGAGGGCGCGCGCGGTTTACCCGTCGCACCCTGCAGTTCTGCTGATGCACGCACAATGCCTTATTTCGCTGCCTTGCCGGTAGCGGCACGAATCATGTTTTCGAGGGTTTCAAGTGGACAATCATATTCGTCCTGTCGAGCTGGAAAAAGCCTACCGTTTGCTCAACCACGGGCCGACCGTGCTGGTCTCATCCAGCCACGAGGGCACGCATAATGTCATGGCTGCGGCCTGGGCCTGTGCGCTGGACTTCTCGCCCCCCAAGGTGACGCTGGTCATCGACAAGATGACCAAGACCCGCGAGCTGGTGGAGAAGAGTGGCTACTTTGCCCTGCAGGTGCCCAATCTGGATCAATTGCAGATGACCTTCGACGTCGGCACCCAGAGCAAGGTCTTCACTCCGGACAAGCTGGGCAAGGCCAATGTGGATCTGTTCCGCATCGACGGTCATGACTCGCCGCTGGTCGCAGGCTGCTCGGCGTGGCTGATCTGTCAGGTCATTCCCGAGCCGCACAATCAGCAGGCTTACGACCTGTTCATTGGCGAAGTGGTGGGCGCATGGGCTGATACCCGTGTGTTCAAAGACGGGCACTGGGAATTTGAAAAAGCCGATCCGAAATGGCGTAGCCTGCATTACGTCGCGGGTGGGCATTTCTATACGATTGGTGAGCCTGCGGTGGTAGAAACAGGCGACGAGTAATCGCGATGTCTGGCCTTAACGATCCTTGCCGACCGTAACGGCCTCTTCGTGAGCAAGCTCACTCCCACACAAGCACACTCATCGCTCCCACAGATGCCCCCCGTGGGAGCGAGCTTGCTCGCGAAGGCGGATTGATTGATCAGCAAATTACTCAGCGGCTGCATCAGTCTCTTCGTGAGCAAGCTCACTCCCACACAAGCACACTCATCGCTCCCACAGATGGCTCCCGTGGGAGCGAGCTTGCTCGCGAAGGGGGATTGAGTGATCAGCAAATACTCAGCGGCTACACCTGCTCCTTGGTGAGCAACGCGGATCGCCATACCAGCCAGTCCCGCAAGGGCTTTGTATCTTCTGCACCCTCACTGACGATCCCGCCACACAGTCTGCGCATTGCAGAACTCGCGTACACCGAAGTGCGACAGCTCACGACCAAAGCCGCTTTTCTTCACGCCGCCGAAGCTCACGCGCGGGTCTGAAGCGCTGTAGCCGTTGATGAACACACCGCCGGTTTCCAGTTCCTCGGTCATGCGCTCGGCCTGTTTCAGGTCGCGGGTATAAATCGTCGCGGTCAGGCCGAAGTCGCTGTCATTGGCCAGCTCCAGGGCGTGCTGTGCGTCACGCGCGGTGATGATCGACGCTACAGGGCCGAAAAGCTCTTGCCGGAACGAAGTCATCTTATCGGTGACGTCACCGAGTACGGTAGGCTGATAATAATTGCCCTGGCCTTCGGCCTTTTTGCCGCCCAGCAAGAGCGTGGCGCCTTCGGCGAGCGTGTCCTGCACCTGGGCATCCAGCTCGTCGCGCAGATCGAAGCGCGCCATGGGGCCAATGTAGGTTTCGCCGGAAAGAGGATCGCCCGTTACCAGTTGACGCGTTTGCTCGACGAACCTGCGGGTGAACTCCTCGACCACGCCTTGCTCGATGATCAGACGCTTGGCCGCTGCACAGACCTGCCCGGTGTTCTGGAAGCGGCCAATCACCGCCGCCTTCACAGCCTGATCCAGGTCCGCGTCATTGAGCACGATGAACGGGTCGGAACCGCCGAGTTCCAGCACGCACTTCTTCAGTGCCGCACCGGCCTGGGCGCCGATGGCCTGGCCAGCACGCACGCTGCCGGTCAGGGTGACCGCTGCGATGCGCGGGTCGGCAATGGCGCTTGAAACGCCTTCCGGGCTCACGTTGATGACTTCGAACACACCCTCCGGAAAACCGGCACGCTTGAACGCCTCGAGCATCAGGTAAGCGCAGCCCATGACATTGGGCGCGTGCTTGAGCACGTACGTATTACCGGCCAGCAGGGTCGGAATCGCACCGCGCAGCACTTGCCAGATCGGGAAATTCCACGGCATTACCGCGAGAATAGGGCCCAGCGGACGGTACTCGATCCGCGCCTTGTCATGCTCGACCTGAGTCGCTTCGGCCACCAGCATCGCCGGGCCTTGCGCCGCGTACCAGTCGCACAGTTGGGCGCATTTCTCGACCTCGCCTTTGGCCTGCGCAACGGGCTTGCCCATTTCCTGGCTGATCATGCGTGCGATGTTGTCGACGTCATCGCGCAGGGCCTGACCCATGGCGACGATCAATTGCGCACGTTGCTGAACCGGCGTGCGCTTCCAGCCGGCAAACCCGGCAGCCGCCCGCGACAGGCTTTGATCCAGCGCGGCGGCGGATTCAAAGGCATAGTGGCCGATTTGCTCGCCGGTGGCAGGATTGATCGAGATTGCATGGGTGTTGCTGGTGACAGTAGTCATTGCGCCATCCTGTTGAGGTGGAAGTGCGACCAGAATATAGGCGTGCAATGCTTTCTAAAACTGAATAATAATGATAGTAACGTTCATGTTTGGAGAATGATATGGATCTGGTTCAGCTGGAGATCTTCAAAGCGGTGGCTGAACACGGCAGCATCAGCGCCGCGGCGCAGCACATCCACCGGGTGCCCTCGAACCTGACCACGCGCATCAAGCAGCTGGAGCAGGATCTGGGCGTCGACCTGTTCATTCGCGAGAAGCACCGCTTGCGCCTGTCTCCCGCAGGCTGGAATTTTCTCGACTACACGCGACGCATCCTGGATCTGGTGCAGGAAGCGCGCTCCGCCGTTTCCGGGGAGGAGCCACAGGGGCCTTTTGCACTGGGGTCGCTGGAAAGCACGGCTGCGGTCAGGATTCCTGCGCTGCTGGCCGCCTACAATCAGCAGAACGCCAAGGTCGAGCTGGACCTTTCGACAGGCCCGTCCGGAACCATGATCGACGGCGTGCTGGCCGGTCGACTGGTGGCGGCGTTCGTCGACGGGCCGGTGCAGCATCCATCGCTTGACGGCGTGCCGGTCTTCGAAGAGGAAATGGTCATCATCGCGCCGCTCAATCATGCACCGGTCAAGCGCGGGCGGGATGTCAGCGGAGAGAGTATCTATGCGTTTCGTGCCAACTGCTCGTACCGCCATCACTTTGAACGCTGGTTCACCGATGACGCGGCAGTGCCGGGCAAGATCCACGAAATGGAGTCCTACCACGGCATGCTCGCCTGCGTCAGCGCCGGTGCCGGGCTGGCGCTGATGCCGCGCAGCATGCTGGAAAGTATGCCCGGCTGCGCCACGGTCAGTATCTGGCCGCTGTCCGAGAAGTTTCGCTACCTGCACACCTGGCTGATCTGGCGCCGGGGTACGGTGTCACGCAGCCTGACCCGCTTCGTCGAGTTGCTGGAACAGCGCAGCGAGCCAGAAAACGTTTAACGGGCTGCAGAAACCCGCTCGGCAATCGCCGCGCCGACTTGCTGAGTCGAACGCATGCCGCCCAGATCCGGCGTGACGTCGCCGTTGGCGATCACTTGCTCGATGGCGGTGATGATTTCGTCATGGGCCGCGGTGAAGCGTTGGTCGCCCTGGCCGAGGAATTCGAGCATGAGCGCACCCGACCAGATCATCGCGATCGGGTTGGCGATGTTCTGGCCGAAGATGTCCGGGGCCGAGCCGTGAACCGGTTCGAACAGCGACGGGAAGTGACGCTCGGGGTTGAGGTTGGCTGACGGCGCAATGCCGATGGTGCCCGCGCAGGCCGGGCCGAGGTCGCTGAGGATGTCGCCGAACAGGTTGGACGCCACCACCACGTCGAAGCGCTCGGGTTGCAGCACAAAACGGGCGCAGAGAATGTCGATGTGTTGCTTGTCCCAGCTGATGCCGGGGTACTGGCTGGCCATCGCTTCGGTGCGTTTGTCCCAGTACGGCATGCTGATGGCCATGCCATTGGATTTGGTCGCCGAAGTAACGTGCTTGCGCTCGCGTTTGCTGGCCATCTCGAAAGCGAATTTGAGAATGCGGTCGACGCCGCGGCGGGTGAATACCGATTCCTGCAACACGAATTCGTTTTCGGTGTTTTCGAACATGATCCCGCCCAGCGACGAGTATTCACCTTCGGTGTTTTCCCGGACCACGACAAAGTCGATGTCGCCCGGTTTGCGATTGGCCAGCGGGCAGGGCACGCCGGGAAACAGACGCACCGGACGGATATTCGCGTACTGGTCGAATTCGCGGCGAAACTTGAGCAGCGAGCCCCACAGCGAGATGTGATCCGGGACCTTTTCCGGCCAGCCGACGGCGCCGAAGAAGATCGAGTCAAAGCCTTTGAGCTGTTCGAACCAGTCGTCCGGCATCATCTTGCCGTGCTTCAGGTAGTAATCGCAGCTGGCCCACTCGAAGTATTCGAACTCCAGTTCCAGCCCGTGCCGTGCGGCGGCGGCCTGCACCACGCGTACCCCTTCAGGCAGCACTTCCAGGCCGATGCCGTCACCAGCAATGGCAGCAATACGCAGTTTCTTGTTGTTCATGGCGGCGCTCTCTCTGAATCGATCCATTACGGGTGTGCGATGAATGAGTTGCACAGGCCATCCATGCTATAAGCGCACGATATAAAGATAATCAGCTGATTAATGTACTGAGAAAACACGAATCGTGAATAAATACCCCAGCCTCGATGATTTGAATGTGTTCGTTCATGTGGCCCGGCGCTCGAGCTTCGTCGGGGCTGCGGATGAGCTGGGCATGTCCGCTGCTTACGTCAGCAAGCGCATCCGTTTGCTGGAGCAGGGCATGGGAGTGGTGTTGCTGCACCGCTCGACCCGGCAGGTGTCGATTACCGAAGATGGCGAGCGCGTCTACGAGTGGGCCAGGGGGATGCTCGACTCAGTGCAGCAGATGGGCGAAGAGGTGGCGGCATTGCATGGCGAGCCGAGTGGCTTGTTGCGGGTCGTCAGCAGTCAGGGCTTCGGCCGGCGTTTCGTCGCGCCGGCGTTGTCTGAGCTGGCGTCGCGTTATCCGAAGCTGGATATCCGTCTGGACATTCAGGACCGGCTGGTCGATCTGATCGAGGAGGGCGTCGATCTGGATATCCGTGTCGGCAACGAAATCGCCCCGCACCTGCGCGCCAGGCATCTGGCCAGCAACTGGAGGGTTCTGTGCGCGAGCCCCGGCTACCTCAACCTTCACGGCACACCGCTCAATCTTGGCGAACTGGCCAATCACGATTGCCTGGTGATCAAGGAGCGCGACCGGCCATTCGGCATCTGGCACCTCAACGGGCCGCAGGGTGCCGAAACCGTCAAGGTGACCGGCAGCCTGTCTACCAACCACGGCGAAATCGCCCGTCAGTGGTGCCTGGACGGGCGCGGGGTGTTGCTGCGTTCGCTGTGGGATGTGCGCACTGACCTGGCCGAGGGCCGGCTGGTTCAGGTGCTGCCGGATTACCGCCAGGATGCAGACATCTGGGCGGTGCACACCTCGCCGCTGATGAGTTCGGCCAAGGTGCGCGTCACGGTGGAGTTTCTGCGCGACTACCTTGCCCTGCATCCTTCGCCCGTCAACCACTGAGGCACGCCACGCAGCGTCAGTGCGTGCCGGCCGCCTTGTTCAGGTCGCTGTCGGTCCACTCGGTGTAGATGCACGCGTCTGCGGCTGCCCAACGCACGCGCACCGGGTCGCCCGTCTTGAGTGACATGCCGTTCGCGGAAAGCGCCTTGACGGTCATGGCAGTGCCTCCGGCAGTGACCACCGAGCACGTCTGGCTCTCGCCGAGGAAAAGCACTTCAGTGACCGTGGCGCTTACCTCATTCCAGCCTGCTTCGAGCGGCATGGCGGCTGCCTGGGACACACTCAGTGCCTGGGCTTTCTCCGGGCGCACCATCAGCAGCACGTCCTGATCGGTCTTCAGCCCTGCGGTCAGGCGAATCGCCAGTGTGCTGCCTTCGAAGGTCGCCACGGCATTGCCTTGGGCCTTGAGCCTGAGGAAGTTCGAGTTGCCGAGAAACGAGGCGACGAAGGCATTCGGCGGATCCTGATACAGGTCATAGCCCGAGCCCAGACCGACGATCTTGCCATGGCTGAAGATGGCGATGCGCTGTGACAGACGCATGGCTTCTTCCTGGTCATGGGTCACGTAAACGATGGTGATGCCCAGCCGGCGATGCAACTGACGCAGTTCGTCCTGCAGGTCTTCGCGCAGTTTCTTGTCCAGTGCGCCCAGAGGCTCGTCCATCAGCAGGATGCGCGGCTCGTAAACCAGCGCCCGGGCGATGGCGACCCGCTGCTGCTGGCCGCCAGACAGTTGCGAAGGGCGACGATGAGCGAAGGCTTCGAGCTGAACCAGCTTGAGCATCGCATCGACTTTCTTCTCGCGCTCGGCCGCAGGCAACTTGCGGATTGCCAGCGGAAAGGCAATGTTGTCGCGTACCGACAGGTGCGGGAACAGCGAGTAGCGCTGGAACACCATGCCGATGTCACGCTTGTGCGGCGGCACATTCACCAGCGATTTGCCGCCCACCAGAATCTCGCCCGAGCTGGGCGTTTCGAAGCCGGCGAGCATCGACAGCGTGGTGCTTTTTCCCGAGCCGCTGGAGCCCAGGAAGGTCAGGAATTCACCGTCCTGGATGTCCAGAGAAATGTCGTCGACAGCGGCGAAATTTCCGTAGTGCTTGTTCAGATTACACAGGCTGACCAGTGTGTTCTGGTGCTGATGGGCGGGGTCTTTGATCACGGCACTCATGAAGTACTCCTGGCTTCGTTGCGGCGACGCAGGGTCGCGGCGATGAACATGATCAGCACCGACAGGGCGATCAGCAGCGTTGAGGCGACGGCGATGACCGGCGTCAGGTCCTGACGCAGGGTGGTCCACATTTTCACGGGAAGGGTTTGCAGGGTCGGGCTGGCCATCATCACGCTCAACACCACCTCGTCCCACGACACCAGGAACGCGAACAGCGCACCGGCCATCATGCCCGGCCGGATGCCGGGAAAGGTCACCTTGTAGATGGCCTGCAAGCGTGAAGCGCCGCAGATGACCGCGGCATCCTCGATGGACTGGTCGAACAGCTTCAGCGAATTGATGATCGAGATGATGGTGAACGGCAAGGCAACGATCACATGGCTGACGACGAAGGAAAACAGCGTGCCGGTGTAACCGAGCTTGAGAAACAGCGCGTAGACCGCGACAGCGATGATCACCAGCGGCACGATCATCGGCAGTGTGAAGACGCCGTACAGAAGGTCACGCCCCGGAAACCGGCCACGCACCAGCGCGAACGCAGTGGGCAGGCCCAACGCCACCGAAGCGAAAGTGGTCAGGATCGCGACCTTGAAGCTGGACATGGCCGCGGCCATCCAGTCCGGATTGGAAAAAAACTGCTGATACCATTTCAGCGTCCAGCCGGGCGGCGGAAACACCAGCCACTGCGATGAACCGAACGACAGCAGGACGATGAACAGGATCGGCAGCAACAGGAACAGCGCGATCAGGGCGGTGGTCAGGTACAGGCCCGTACGCAAGCCGGGGCTCATGGCATTGGGTGTCAGGAGCATGGCGGTTTACCTCGCGTTGCTGGCGCCGACCGGTGATTCCGGCTGGAGCTTCAGGTAGAAGTAGAACAGCACCAGCGTGATCAGCACCAGCAACGCAGCGGCGGCACTGGCCAGCCCCCAGTTGAGGAACGATTGCACCTGCTGGACGATGAATTCGGGCAGCATCATGTTCTGCGCGCCGCCGAGCAGCGCCGGGGTGACGTAGTAACCGAGCGACATGACAAACACCATCAGGCCTCCGGAAAACAGCCCCGGACGGCACAGTGGCAGAAACACTCTGAAAAAATTGCTCCACGGGCTGGCCCCGCAGATCGAACCCGCCTGCAGCACCATCGGATCGATGGCCTGCATGGTCGCCTGCAACGGCAGGACGATGAACGGAATCATGATGTAGCTCATGCCGATCACCACACCGGTCAGGTTGTGCACCATTTCCAGCGGTTGATCGATGATGCCCATGGCCATCAAGGCCTTGTTGACGACCCCGGAGGCCTGCAACAGCACCAGCCACGAATAAGTGCGGGCCAGCAAGCTGGTCCACATCGACAACAGCACGATATTCAGAATCCAGCGTCCCCAGCCGCGCGGCACCAGGGTGATCACCCAGGCAAGCGGGAAGCCCAGCAGCAGGCTGAACAGCGTCACCAGGCCCGCTACGGAAAAGGTATTGAGCAGCACCCGCGAGTAGGCCGAGTTGGCAAACAGTTGCTCATAGTTGCCAAGGCCCGGCACCGGTTCAAGCACGCCCCGCAGCAGCAGGGCGATCAGCGGGGCGAAGAAGAACAGCCCGAGGAAGATCAGCGCCGGAAGCAGATTGCGGCTGCCGCGCCAGCGCTGCGCGAGGGAAGGGGATGGCAGCATTCCCGGCGCCTTCTGGCTGGCCGCGCCAGCGGTGCTGGAAGCACCCCCGGCCGGCATGGATTGACGAGGAGCAACCGCTGTCATTTTTACTTGACCAGCCATTCGTTCCACCGTGTCGCGATATCAGCGCCATTCTTGGCCCAGTATGCGAAGTCGAGAGTGATTTGATCGGCAACGTGCGCGGTCGGCAGGTTAGGTGCCAGCGTAGAGTCCAGGCGCGCAACGCTCTGGGTATTGACCGGGGCATAGGCACTGAGGTTTGAGAAGTCCGCCTGGCCTTTGGCGCTGGTCGCATTGGCGATGAACTTCATCGCGGCGTCCTTGTTTTTTGCGCCCTTGGGAACGACCAGAAAATCCGCCATGACCAGGTTCTGCTTCCAGCTCACCCCCACCGGGGCGCCATCCTGTTGCAGGGCGTAGACCCGACCGTTCCACATCTGCCCCATCGACACTTCACCGGAGGCCAGCAGTTGCTGGGACTGCGCACCGCCGCCCCACCAGACGATATCCTTCTTGATGGTATCGAGTTTTTTGAAGGCGCGGTCGAGGTCCAGCGGGTAAAGCTTGTCGGGGGCTACACCATCGGCCAGCAGGGCCAGTTCCAGCACGCCGGGGCTTGGCCACTTGTACAGCGCGCGCTTGCCAGGGTAAGTCTTGGTGTCGAACATCGCGGCCCAGTCACCAGGCGCCTTGCCGCCGACTTTGCTTTCGTTGTAGCCGAGCACGAAGGAGAAGAAGAACGAACCGGCGCCGTGGTCAGTCACGAAGCGTTTGTCGATCTCGTCGCGTTTGATGGTGGTGAAGTCCAGAGGCTCCAGCAGGCCCTCGCTGGCGGCGCGCAGGGCGAAGTCGGCTTCAACATCGACAACGTCCCACTGCACGTTGCCGCTTTCGACCATGGCCTTGAGTTTGCCGTAGTCAGTAGGACCGTCCTGCACGACGGTGATGCCACTGGCCTTGCTGAATGGAGCCGCCCAGGCCTCCTTCTGGAAGTCCTGCGTGGAGCCGCCCCAGCTCACGAAGTTGACGCTCTCGGCGGCAATAGCGGCGACACTCGAGAAAGCCAGCACGCCTGCGGCCAGGACTGCTGTTGCACGTTTGTTCAACACCATTTTTACGCCCTCATTTGTTGTGTTTTGAGCGGGCTTTTCTTGCCCGCGTAATCGGGAGCAGTAGGTCCAATGGGCCTTGAAACCTTGTACGGGTCAGGTGCTGTTATTAGTGCTGTCCCTTGCCGGGCGCGTCTGACCAGATCTTGTATTTATGGAATGTCATATTATGGTATTCCAAACTTTCTGCAAGCGTTTTGCCCTGTCAAAACGCCTTCACGGTGGGTTTTCTGATCAGTGCCTGTGGTTGCAGGCGGCGGATTATCTGGCGCGCGCGCCAGGCGTTTACGTGGTCAGCCGGGAAACGGAATACTTTCAATCACTTCCAGATCGTAGCCGGTCAACCCGGCGTATTTCAGGGGTGGACCAAGGTGGCGCAGCTTGCCGACGCCCAGGTCCTGCAAGATCTGTGCGCCCGTGCCGACCTCGGAATAAATGCGTGATTGCGAGCGGGTGTATTGGCGGGGCGGCTGGGTGAGCTGCGGAATGCGCTCCAGCAGCGCTTGAGACGATTCGTGATTGGCCAGCACCACTACCACACCGTGACCTTCTTGCGCGACACGTTGCAGGGCGGCCCAGAGTGTCCAGTTGGCAGGGCCGTTGTATTCGGCACCCACCAGGTCACGCAGCGGGTCGACAACATGCACGCGCACCAGTGTGGTGGCGTCGCGACGGATGTCGCCCATCACCATGGCCATGTGCACGCCACCTTCGATACGGTCTTCGTAGCTGAACAGACGGAAGGTGCCGTGCACGGTCGGCAGTTCGCGCTCGCCAATCCTGACGATGGTGTGTTCGGTGCTCAGGCGGTAATGGATCAGGTCGGCGATGGTGCCGATGCGGATGCCGTGCTTTTTGGCAAACACTTCCAGGTCAGGTCTTCTGGCCATGCTGCCGTCATCATTCATGACTTCAACGATGACCGACGCTGGCGTGAAACCGGCCAAGCGGGCCAGGTCGCAGCCCGCTTCGGTATGTCCGGCGCGGGTCAGCACGCCGCCGTCACGCGCGCGCAATGGAAAGATATGCCCTGGCTGCACCAGGTCTTCCGGTACTGCGTGCGGGTTGACGGCGGCCTGAACGGTACGCGCACGATCTGCCGCGCTGATACCGGTGGTCACCCCCGTGGTGGCTTCGATGGACACTGTGAACGCCGTGGCGAATACGCTGCCGTTGCTGGGCACCATCTGCTCCAGGCCCAGACGCTGGCAGTGTTCGTCGGTCAGCGTCAGGCAGATCAGACCGCGCGCCTCGCGGGCCATGAAACTGATTGCCTGCGGCGAACAGCAATCGGCGGCGAGCAGTAGATCGCCTTCGTTTTCCCGATCCTCATCGTCGACTAGCAACACCATCTTGCCCTGGCGGTAGTCTTCAATGATGTCTTCGATGCGATCGAACGCCATAGTCAGTTTCCCGGTTTTATGGGTGAATGAATCGTGGTATACCATAAGACAGAATATTTCACAGATTGCCTATCAATGAAACAGTGAGATCGCGATGAAAGCCTATTGGATTGCACACGTTGATGTGACCGACCCCCAGCAGTACAGCGAATACACCCAGCGCGCGCCCGCGGCTTTCGAGCTGTTTGGTGGCAGGTTCCTCGCGCGCGGCGGGCGTTCCGAGGCGCTCGAAGGGCGTGATACGCCGCAGCGCACGGTGATTATCGAATTTGAATCCTACGAGAAAGCGGTGGCCTGTTATCGGTCGCCCGCGTACCAGCATGCGATGAGCCACAGGCAGGGCGCTTCAAAGGCCGAGATCGTGATCGTCGAGGGGCAGTTTTAAGCGTTCAGTTGCGAGCTGAAAGCTTCAGGCGTTCATCGGATGAAGTGCACTTTGCCGGTGTCGTCGTTACCGATATAAATGCCGTAGACACCCGCCTGACGTTCTTCGATATAGCGTTCCAGTATCTGGCGAATGGCGGGGTAATAGATGCTGTCCCACGGGATGTCTTCGGGGGCGAAGAATCTGTAGTCCAGGGTTTCCGGGCCGAACCGGCCGGTCACCTCCAGCGCGATGGCACGGAACACGATGTAGACTTCGCTGATGCGCGGCACGCTGAAAATAGAGTAGGGCGAAAGGATCTCGGCGCGCACACCGGTTTCTTCCCAGACTTCGCGCAGCGCCGCCTGCTCGGTGGTTTCGCCGCTTTCCATGAAGCCGGCAGGCAGTGTCCAGGTGCCGGGGCGCGGCGGGATGGCGCGCTGGCAGAGCAGGTACTTGCCTTCCTGCTCGATGATGCAACCCGCGATGATCTTCGGGTTGACGTAGTGAATGTACTGACAGCCGCCACAGACAAGTCGCACGTGTGTGTCGCCCGATGGCACACGCTGAGCCAGATCAGCGCTACCGCACTGGGGACAGAAGCGCGGTGTGGCCATTTCAGCGACCTATGCGAGGTTCTTTCAGCGCGACGGGGGCGACGATGTCGCGGACTTTGCTGTCTTCGTCCTGCTTGGATTTGAGGTATTCCAGCGCCACGCGCGCGGCGTTGCGTACGTGATCGACCGACGCCTGGTGCGCGGCCAGCGGGTCGCCGCTCTTGATCGCTTCGACCATGAGCTCCATTTCCTTGTTGCTGGCACCGCGGCGGTTTTCCTGGGATACCGAGGTGGCGCGCAGGTAGCTGATGCGCGCCTGCAACTGGCGTAGCTGGGTCGCGGCCACATGGTTGCCCGAGCCTTCCAGCAATACATCGTAGAAACCCTGGACCGAGTCGATCACCTGCTGCAGTTCGCCTTCCTTGAGCGCCTGGCGATTTTCCTCCAGGGCCTTTTCAAGTGCACGGATGTCCTTGGGCTTGGCGCGCAGGGTGAACAGCTGAACGATCAGGCCTTCCAGCACGCAACGCAGTTCGTAGATATCGCACGCATCAGCCAGCGTGATGATTGCAACACGCGGGCCTTTGGCATCGGCGAACTCGACCAGACCTTCGGATTCCAGATGGCGCAGTGCTTCGCGCACCGAGGTGCGGCTCACACCGAGGCGGTCACACAGATCACGCTCGACCAGACGATCACCCGGCAGCAGCTGAAAGTTCATGATTGCGCTGCGCAGCTTGTCCAGCACGATCTCGCGCAGCGTGACGGGGTTGCGGTTGACCTTGAAGGTGTCGTCGAGAGGCAGGCGTTTCATCGGGTGTGCTCGGAATGGGGCTGTCAAAGTAAAAACGTGACTGGAAATAAAGTCTCGCTCATGTCGGCAACCCGCACACTGCGCGGGCTGCTGCATGGCCCGGACGGATGAACCCGGGTCGCGGCCGAGTTTATCACGCCCATGCCTGCAACCACCAAAACCGCCCTGAGCCGCCTCAGACGATGGCTGGCAGTGCACCCATCTTGCCCCGGTGATAGACCATCGGTGTGACCGGTGTCGCCGGCAGGATCAGGTTTTTCACCTGACCGACAATGATCGCGTGATCGCCGCCGTCGTATTCGCGCCACAGCTCACACTCGATAATCGCCGTGGCGTTGCTGAGCAACGGGTTGCCCAGCTCGCTCAACTGCCACTCGATGCCCTTGGTCTTGTCCTTGCCCTTGCTGGCGAAGGCATAGGCTTCTGTCTGTTGATCGGCAGACAGCAGGTGAATCGCGAATTTCTTGCTGTCGCGCAACACCGGGTAAGTGTCCGATTCGTAGTTGGGGCAGAACAGCACCAGTGCCGGGTCGATGGACAGCGCGCTGAATGCGCTGGCAGTAATACCGAACAGGTTGCCCTCTGGGTCCAGGGTGGTGACGATGGTCACGCCCGAAGGGAATGACGCCATGACTTCTTTGTAAATACCGGGTTCTATCATCGCAGCGGCCTCTTTAACGCATGACAAATGGATCAGGCATGGGCGCCTGCGAAAGGTTGATCCACACCGTTTTCAGTTCGGTGTAGGCCAGCACGGAGTCTATCCCGCTCTCGCGACCGTAGCCGCTATTTTTGAAACCACCGATAGGCGCCATGGCCGACACGGCTCGATACGTATTTACCCAGATGATACCTGAGCGAATATCCCGCGCCAGACGATGTGCGCGTCCCAGGTCGCGGGTCCAGATTCCGGCGGCGAGGCCGAACTGGGAGTCGTTGGCGATGGCCAGCGCTTCGGCTTCGTCCTTGAAACGAATCACCGATGCCACCGGGCCGAACACTTCTTCCTGCATGATCTTCATCGAATTGTGATCGCACTCGAACAGCGTAGGTTCATAGAACCAGCCCTTGCTGTCCAGCGTCGGTCGCTTGCCGCCCAGGCGCAGGCGTGCACCTTCGGCCAGCGCGTCGGCCACCAGGCCTTCTACCACGGCCAGTTGCTGGGCAGTGGCCATCGGGCCCATTTCAGTGTCTTCATCCTGCGGATTGCCTATGCGAATCCGGCTGGCGCGCTCGGCCAGGCGTTCGACGAACTCGTCGTAGATTTCGTCCTGCACCAGCAGTCGCGAGCCGGAAACACAGCTTTGTCCGGACGCCGCGTAGATGCCGGCGACGGCGCCATTGATGGCGCTGTCCAGGTCGGCGTCGGCGAAGATGATGTTGGGTGATTTCCCGCCCAGCTCCAGTGACAGTTTGGCAAAGTTCTCCGCGCTGCTGCGCACCACATGTCGCGCAGTAGCCGCGCCACCGGTGAAGGCTATCTTGCGCACCAGCGGGTGCCGGGTGAGGGCCGCGCCAGTGGTCGGGCCGTAACCGGTGATGACGTTGACCACGCCAGGCGGAATGCCGGCTTCAAGTGCCAGACGCGCCAGTTCAAGCACGGTGGCGGAGGCGTGTTCCGAAGGTTTGAGGACGATGGTGTTGCCAGCAGCCAGTGCTGGTGCCAGCTTGATGGCGGTCAGGTACAGCGGGCTGTTCCAGGGGATGATCCCGGCCACCACGCCCATCGGTTCGTGCACGGTGTAGGCGAACAGATCCGGCTTGTCGAGGGGCAGGGTGCCGCCTTCGAGCTTGTCAGCCAGCCCTGCGGTGTAATGAAAGAACTCCGGCAGGTAGCCGACCTGCCCGCGGGTCTCGCGAATCAGTTTGCCGTTGTCGCGGCTTTCCAGCTGCGCCAGTTGCTCCTTGTTATCGGCGATCAGGTCGCCCAGCTTGCGCAGCAGCTTGCCGCGTGCCGTGGCCGTCAGGCCGCGCCAGGCCTGACCCTCGAAGGCTTTCTGGGCGGCCTGAACGGCCCGCTCGACATCGGCTTCGTCAGCATCCGGCAGTTGCGCCCAGGGTTCGGCCAGCGCCGGGTCGAGGCTCTCGAAGGTCTTGCCGGACAACGCATCGACCCACTGACCGTCGATGCACATCTGAAAGCGGGTAAGGCTCATGCAACAATCCCCTTGATCGAATGGTGAGCGGACGCTGGCTTGTCGAGGCCGATCTTTTCGAAGAAACCGAGCAGCGCCTGGTTGACCAGACGTGGCGATTCAACCGGCATCATATGGCGTTGATCGGGCAATATCGCGACGTCGGCACCGGGGATACGCGCGGCCAGTTCGCGGGCCATTTGCGGCGTCGATCCCGGGTCAAGTTCGCCCGTGGCGATCAACGTCGGTGCGCGAATATCGCCCAGATCCTCGGCGCGGTACATATCCTGAGTGGCGAACAGCTTGTACGTGGTCAGGTAACCCTGCGGATCGTTGCTGGCCAGGTTGTGCCGAATGGCCGCAATCTGCGCCGGGCTGGCTGCCTGATACTCACGGCTGAACCAGCGAGACAGCGCCTCGCCCGCGTTGGCGTCCGGGCCATGCTCGGCCGCCTGGCTGGTGCGCGCAATGACGCTGGCACGCTGTTCCGCGCTGCGATTGAATACGCTGTTGAGCACCACCAGCCCCGACAGGTGCTCAGGGAACTCCAGCGCGAACGCACGCGCCACCAGACCGCCCATCGAGAAACCGACGACCGCCGCGTGCGGCAGCTGCAAATGCGTCAGCAACTCGTGCAGTTGTTCGGCGTAGCCCGGCAGGCCCGTCTCCGGGTCGGGGCGGGGGCTGGCACCGTGGCCGAGCATGTCATAGGCGATGACCTTGTAATGCGTGGCCAGACCGACGATCTGGCCGCCCCACATTTCCTTGTTCAGGCCCACCCCGTGAATCAACACCACGGGGTGACCTTGGCCGGTAGCCAGATAGCTGGTACCCGCCGGGGTGTGTTCAGCGGTGAGCTGAATCATGGATCGCTCCTGCGCAGAGGTTAAAGATGATCGGGCCACGAGCCCTTCATGAGTTACTGGGCTTTTTCGGCCGCCAGCTCTTCCAGGTCGATATAGCGATTGCCGATTCGCGGGTGCAGGCGTCCGCCATTGGCGGCGCCAAGGACTACGATGATTTCGTCGGCACGCGGCGAATCCTCGATGTGCATTTCCAGGGTGATGTAGTGCGAGCGCAGCCCTTCATCGTCCTTGTGCATCATCGGTATCTGGATCGACGTACCCGGGCCGCCGCGTTTGTTGGTGAAGCTCAGGTAGCTCTTGGCCTTGACGGCATCACGGTAATGATTGCCAAAGCGCAGGGTATGAATCACGGCCGATGCGTGTTCGATTTCGCCTTCCGCACCGACCACGGCAGCCTTGCCGTAGGCCTCGATCTTCTCTGCACCGCCAATCGCGTCGGTGAGGCGTTTGACCATCAACTCGCCCAGTGCGGAGCAATTGGCGCGAATCTCCGGTTTCAGGTCTTCGACGAAACCACGGCCCAGCCAGGGGTTCTTGATCACCGCCGCCAGCCCGATCATGGTGACCGGCTTGTCGGTGGCCTTGCCGCCCTCGATGAAGGTTTCTTCGGTGTACGTGACGATCTTGCGAATTTCAAAGCTCATGAACGACTCCCGGAGCAGATGTCTTTGTATTTCGTCTGATGGTATACCATAAGATTGTGCGTGCAAATCCTTTATTTGCGGCGAATATAGGGCCTGTCGTTCACCTCGTTTACCTGGATCGAGGCGCACGCACAGCTCTAGCTCGCGCTCATCGACGACCATTCGTCAGGTGCGAAGGCAATCGCTTTGAACAGGCGTCTTCTGGTTGTGACAGATATTCGGTGAGCCCTAAAAAGCCCCATCGAATTTTTCACCAAGGAGACTCCGAACATGAAAGCCATCGTCTATGGCGGTCCGCGTGACGTCAGTGTCAAAAACGTACCGGATGCGAAGATCCAGAAGCCAACAGATGCTCTTGTCAGAGTGACCTCCACCAATATCTGTGGCTCGGACCTGCACATGTATGAAGGCCGTACGTCTTTCGAGACCGGGCGCATTTTCGGCCATGAGAACCTCGGCCAGGTGATTGAAGTCGGCGCCGGCGTCGACCGTATCAAGGTGGGCGACTGGGTGTGCCTGCCGTTCAATATTGGCTGCGGCTTTTGCGAAAACTGTGAGAAGGGCCTGACCGGTTATTGCCTGACCGCCAACCCTGGTAGCGCGGGTGCGGCTTACGGTTTTGCCGACATGGGCGATCATGAAGGTGGCCAGGCCGAGCTGTTGCGTGTGCCGTATGCCGACTTCAACTGCCTGCTGTTGCCCGAAGATGCCGCCGAGCGTGAAGAAGACTACGTCATGCTCTCGGACATCTTTCCGACCGGTTGGCATGCCACCGAGCTGGCCGGGCTGCTGCCTGGCGAAAGCGTTGCCATCTATGGTGCCGGTCCGGTCGGTCTGATGGCCGCCCACTCGGCAATGATCAAGGGCGCCTCGCAGGTGTTCGTGGTCGACAACCATCCAGATCGTCTGGCACTCGCGGCGAAGATGGGCGCGACGCCGATCAACTCGCTGGAGCAGGGCGCAGTGGATCAGATCCTCAATCTGACCGATGGCAAAGGCACTGACCGAGGCTGTGAGTGCGTCGGTTATCAGTGCTGCGACCGCCATGGCCACGAGGCCAACCACGTCACCATGAACAACCTCGTTGCCTCGACCAAAGCGACGGGTGGAATCGGCGTCGTGGGTGTTTTCGTGCCGCAGGATCCGGGCGCCAAAAGCGACCTCGCGAAGGAAGGCAAGATGGCCTTCGACTTCGGTTCGTTCTGGTTCAAAGGCCAGCAGATCCGCACCGGCCAGGCCAACGTCAAGGCTTACAACCGTCGCCTCGCCGAGCTGATTCACCACGGACGCGCCAAGCCTTCGCAGATCATTTCCCATCGTCTGAAGCTTGAAGAGGGCCCTGACGCCTACAAGCACTTCGATGCACGTGATGAAGGCTGGACCAAGGTCGTGCTCAAGCCAGGTGCGTGATAAGCGCAGTTGACCAGGCCTGGCTTGAGAGTCCTTGTCGTATCCGCCACAGGCGATCGACAAGGGCATGAGCGCTTCAGTCACAACGTTTTATTCAGAGAGATTTTTTCAAATGAACGAAGAATACCCAAAGCCGCCATTTGCCAGTCAGCCACAGGATGTTCCAGGCATGCAAGGCAAGATGGACCCTTATCCCGATTGCGGTGAAAAGAGCTACAAGGGCTCCGGACGTCTGCAGGGCAAGATCGCGCTGATCACCGGCGCGGACAGCGGCATCGGCCGTGCAGTCGCGATCGCCTTTGCACGTGAAGGCGCGCAGGTCGCGATCTCTTACTTGAACGAGCATGAGGACGCGCAAGAAACCAAGCGCTGGGTCGAAGAGGCGGGCCGTAAATGCCTGCTGTTGCCGGGCGACCTGGCGCAGAAGCAGCAATGCGAAGACATCGTGAGCAAGACCGTTGCAGAGTTTGGTCGCATCGATGTACTGGTCAACAACGCTGCGTTCCAGATGACGCATGAAACGCTGGACGAAATCTCCGACGAAGAATGGGTCAAGACCTTCGATATCAACATCACCGCGATGTTTCGCATCTGCAAGGCTGCGGTCCCGCATATGCCGCGGGGCGGCTCGATCATCAATACCAGTTCGGTGAATTCGGACATGCCCAAGCCGACGCTGCTGGCCTACGCGACCACCAAGGGCGCAATTGCCAACTTCACTGGCGGTCTGGCGCAGTTGCTGGGCGAGAAGGGCATCCGTGTGAACAGCGTTGCTCCCGGCCCGATCTGGACGCCACTGATCCCGGCGACCATGACTGACGAAGACGTGAAAAGCTTCGGTAGCGAGACACCGCTGGGACGCCCGGGGCAGCCTGTGGAAGTTTCGCCGATCTATGTGCTGCTGGCCTCGGACGAAGCCAGTTACATCTCCGGCTCGCGCTATGCAGTGACGGGCGGCAAGCCGATTCTGTAATTGCGCAGACAACGCCTTTTTTGTTGAAACGGTGCCCAAACAGGCACCGTTTTTTCAGGCGTCAATGGCACGCTGTATCTGCACAAGAGAGGGTACTGCCATTGATCGTCTAATTTCCAGGCTGATTCATCCGTGTTTGCGCATATCGGGTAGGCTGGCCGGTCGCCATGACCAGCGACGAAAGCGTGTCGGCATTCATCTGCAATAATAAAGTCCGGGTCGTTGTGTTGCTCAAGAACTCTTGTTTTCGCTGTGCCGGGGTGCGCGCACTCTTGGTCAACGCCTGCATAGCGGCTATATAGTCGGCAGGATCAAATTGTTCTTCGTCGGGGCCATTCGTCGAGATTTCTCTTAATGACTTTAGGATCCCGCTGGACCACGCCTCGACCTGTGCAGTATCCGCTCCGTCGAGGAGGGGGTTGCCAGCGTCCGTCGGATAATAAAACGCATCCACTGTATTCAGGCGGACATGGGAGGCCTCGTGAATAAGGGCTCGTGCAACTTTCAGCACATCGTAGTTGGCAAGCAGGGAGGCTGACACCCCCATCCGTTCGACCGCTTCCTGAAACTCGCCTTGAAAATCAGTCGATGCGAGAGTGTTTTCAGGTCCATTAAAAAGAAACAGCGTCAGATCAGATTCTGGACTGCCGATGCCCTCAATGAGCTCCTGCATCTGCCGTAAGGAATCCTCCACGTCGATACTCGTAGCGGCGCGAGCGCTCGTGGCCAGCGCCCCAAATGTTGCGTCGAATGCCTCTTTTACGTCTTCGCCTGGTGATGCTTTTAACAGCTCGGAACGCGTGAACGTTAATAGCGAAACGGCAACATCCCTGGCTTCATACATTTTGGATAGTTGCTCAGGTTCGAACTCGGAAAGGTCGTCTGCGACGACTTTGAGGGGCGCGTCGTGGGGAGCAGCCCCTTGTTGATCAGCAAACCGCAAAGGCGAATTCCTGACAAAACGATACAGATTCATCCCGTCCACTGCGCCCGCCGGATCCGGATTGATCCATCGCTGCAACCATGGCGCGTAATAGCGCAGGCCGTAGTAGTACAGCCCCGTCGCATCGCGTTCCTTGCCGGAATAACGAATGGTTTTATAGCTGGCTTCAACCGTACTGCGTCCTGCCCACCACGAGGTACCACCAAACGGGTAGTAACTTTCCTGGCTGATGATGTGCGCGTTTTTATCCAGCTCAAGGGTGCCGGACCCCAGATGATCGGCGAAGCTGTAGCGAACCTGATCGTTTTCAAGTCCTTCGGGTTGACCCGCCTGCCAGTGCAGCACCCGTACCTCGTTGCGCCCGGCCTGGGTGACGATAACGTGCAAAGTCTCGGCTGTGGCGCTGTTGCTGTGCACCTCCAGGCCTGGTAAGTAGCGCACTTCGGCATTGTGGACAACGGCTTTCGCCTTGGTCGTATGGATTTTGCGCAGGCGTTGCCCACTGGCGTCGTAGACATAGCGCTCTTTGTCGTCGTCACCCGCTTCCCGAACCACAGGCCGCACTTGCTGCAACTGATTGCGCCAGTCCCAGCTCATCGCTTGCCCGGCTTGCAACTCATTCAGATTGCCATTGGCGTCGAACGCGGCAGCGATGGCCGCTTCATCCGGCGGTCGATCGTTGATGACCGGCAGGCTGCGATTGCTGGTTTGCGAAGTGACCAGGGTGCGCGAGTGGGACTGGGTGCCAGTGTGCGTCAGTTGCAGCAGATTGCCGCTCGCATCATAGCGGTAGGTTTGCGTGTAATTGGCCAGCTGCGTCGGATCGAGGGGAGTCTGGAAGGATGGAAAAACAGGGCCTTGGTTGACTTTCTTGGCCTCCCTGCCGGTAGCCTGGATTAACTGATAAAGCGTGTCGTATTGATAAGTCGACACCGGCTCAATGCGCTGACCTGCACAACACCGTGTCGGCTGGGCGCGATCATTAATACGCAGGACATTGCCCAGCGGGTCGTAGTCATACAGCAGATGTTGCAGCAGTTGGCCATCTGCCCGTGTGCCTTTGAGTTCGATCAGACGCCCATTTGCGGCGTCATGCAACGCCTTGGTCACAACGCCGTTGCCAGCCGTTTCCGAGGTTACGTAGCCTTGAGCGTCGTAATCGATACTGTGAACCAGAACTCGCTCTGTCTGTCCGGGGAGGCCAAGTGAAATGGCCTCAACATGACCTGCCACAGTATGGGCAAAGGTCTGGACGTTACGCTGGGCGTCCGTCTGCGAGATGACATCGCCAAGCGGACTGTGTGCCCAGCGCGTACTCGCGCCTGGACCAGGTTCGAGCAGGGCGTCACGTTCTGTCAGCGGTTCTGGCCAGTCGACATTTTCGGGATTGAAGAGAAAATGCCGCGTCTGTTCAAGCACGCCACCCGCCAGGGCGAACTCGTCATCCATTCGCGAACCAGCCGGGTCATCATGGCGTATACATTGGCCGCACTGGTTATGGCCCTTGGTATCCGGCCCGCCGTATTGCCGCCGCTCGACGCAGCGTCCGTTTTCAATGATGGCGACGGGTCTGAGCAGGGCGTCATACTGCACGCTCCGCTCAGTCCCACGGCCATCCCAGCCAGCCACGACCGCGCCGCTGTCACCGGCCAACATCAGCCGCCAACCGGCATCGACACTGTCGCTGAGAAGCGCCTGACCACTCAGGGAAAACACAGTAGCAAGATTGACCGCAGCCTGGCTTTCCCAGAGCCTTGCATCCCAGCAGTTGACCGGATGCCCGGCAGCATCATGAGCCACGCGGTTTATAAGAACTGCCGGCGTATCCGTGGCCTGGTTGCGCCAAAATTCAATCGCGCGAATCTCCAGACCGCGTGGATCAACGACATTCAGGCGGGGCGTATGATGATGCAGTGCGGCAGACTGTACATTCATGATCACGTCATCCCTGACTGGTGACTTGAGCCCAGGCTATGTAAGTAAAGTATCGTCGTAAGTGCAGCATAGCGCAGGCCAATGAGACCATCGGCCCTGAACGTCTTGTGAGCCTGTCGACGCGCGTCACGACGCGTCGCAAAATCGACGAGCCGTAGCACTTGGCATTTTTGCCGATGGCCGGTGCTGATCAGCGAGTCTGATCCATCGGCCACACCGTTCCTTTTCAGCGACTTATGGAGAAATTGTTCATGTATCCAGACGTACAGCTTTATATCGATGGTCAGTGGCGCGCGAGCCGCGACAACCGCACGCTGTCAGTCATCAACCCGGCGACGGGCGAGGCGCTGGGCACTGTGGCGCATGCCGCTATCGCCGACCTTGACGAAGCCCTGGCGGCGGCCGAGCGTGGCTTTGCCACCTGGCGCGCGACCTCGGCTTATGATCGCTACAAGCTGATGCAGAAAGCGGCGAACCTGATTCGCGAGCGTGCAGACAGCATCGCCCGAATCATGACGCAGGAGCAGGGCAAGCCGCTGGCCGAAGCGCGTATGGAAACCCTGTCGGCGGCAGACATCATTGACTGGCTGGCCGAAGAAGGGCGTCGCAGTTATGGCCGTCTCGTGCCATCGCGGGGCGTGTCCATCGAACAGAAAGTCATCAAGGAGCCGGTCGGTCCGGTCGCTGCGTTCACACCCTGGAATTTCCCGATTAACCAGGTGGTGCGCAAGTTGTCCTCGGCATTGGCTGCGGGCTGCTCGATCATCGTCAAGGCCCCGGAAGAAACGCCGGCGTCGCCTGCCGAACTGATTCGCGCCTTCGCCGATGCCGGTGTGCCGGCCGGCGTCATTGGTCTGGTCTACGGTGATCCGGCAGAAATCTCCGGTTACCTGATCCCGCATCCGGTCATCCGCAAGGTCACGTTTACCGGTTCCACGCCGGTCGGCAAGCAATTGGCCGCATTGGCTGGCAAACACATGAAACGGGCGACCATGGAGCTGGGCGGTCATGCACCGGCGCTGGTGTTCGATGATGCGGATATCGACCTCGCCGCTCGCGTGCTGGCCACGGCCAAGTTCCGTAACGCCGGACAGGTCTGCGTGTCGCCCACGCGGATTCTGGTGCAGCGCAAGGTGCTCGACGCGTTTACCGAGAAGTTCGTCGGCCTGACCCGCGAAATCAAGGTCGGCAACGGCCTGGAGGCGGGCACTACCATGGGCCCGGTGGCCAATGATCGACGTATTCCTGCGCTGGTCGATCTGGTCGACGACGCGGTGCGTGGTGGTGCGACGTTGTCTGCCGGTGGCAAGGCTGTCGAAGGACCTGGCTATTTCTTCGAGCCGACCGTGTTGAGTGGCCTGAAGCCGCACATGCGCATCATGAATGAGGAGCCTTTCGGCCCTGTCGCGCTACTGGTGCCGTTCGACACGCTGGAGGAGGCCATCGCCGAGTCCAACCGCGTGCCGTTCGGGCTGGCATCCTATGCCTTCACCACGTCGATGAAGACTGCCCAGGCGCTGAGCACCTATATCGAAGCGGGCATGCTGTCGATCAACCATCAGGGCATCGGCTTGCCGGAAGTGCCGTTCGGCGGGATCAAGGATTCCGGTTACGGTTCCGAAGGTGGCACCGAGGCCATTGAGGCCTACCTGAATACCAAGCTGGTCACTCAATACAACTGAGTGTTGTTCGGGTAAATAAAAACGGTCGCGATGTGCAAGCATCGCGACCGTTTTTCGTTGCCTGTGTGACTCAGTCTCTGGCTTGAATACCGGTCTGTCTCATGACCAGATTCTTGTCCTTCTTGTACTGCAGGGCCACTTCGGGGGCCGGGCCGCTCTGGCCGGTCTCCATCCACTTGCGTATGCGGCTGGCGTCGGCGAAGTGTGTGTACTTGCCGAACGCATCGAGAATCACCACTGAAACCGGGCGGTTGGCCATGCTGGTCAGCAGCACCAGGCAGTGACCGGCCTGATTGGTAAAGCCGGTCTTGGTCAGCTTGATGTCCCAGTTGTCCTTGCGCACCAGATGATCGGTGTTGCTGAAACCGAGGGTGTAGGTCGGCTTGCGAAAGGTCACGGTCTTCTGCTCGGTGGTGCTCAGTTCACTGAGCAGAGGGTATTTGCGCGCCGCCATCACCAGCTTGGTGAGGTCGCGCGCGGTCGACACGTTGTACACCGACAGACCGGTGGGTTCGACGTAGGCCGTGTGTTTCATGCCCAGCGCCTTGGCCTTGGCGTTCATCGCCAGGATGAACGCCGGATAGCCGCCCGGGTAGCTGTGCGCCAGGCTGGCCGCCGCGCGGTTTTCCGAGGACATCAGGGTAATCAGCAACATGTCCCGACGGTTCATTTCACTGCCGAGTTTGACGCGGGAGAAGACGCCTTTCATTTCCGGGGTCTGGGAGATGTTCACCGGAATGACTTCGTCCATCGGCTGCTTGGCATCCAGCACGACCATCGCGGTCATCAGCTTGGTGACCGAGGCAATCGGCACGATCACATCCGGGTTGCTGGAATACAGCACCTTGTCGGTCTGCAGGTCGATGACCATTGCGCTGCCCGAGGCAAGGTGCAGGTTTGAAGGATCACGGCTCAGGACGGCAGGTTCGTTTGCCAGCGTAGGGGTGGAAAGCACGGGGCCGGTAAGTACAAATAATAGGCCCAAAAGAGACAGACGGATTTTCAAGAGCAAGGCTCACTTGATAAAAGGTGGTAAATGGAAGGGATCGCGTCAAAACGCTGCATTTTATGAGCAGACTTTGCGGTATGTCGATGGGCTGGGGTGGACGTTTGCGCAATAATTGACGCAATCGGTCGTTCATTAAGTTGCTGTTAAGTCGCTTTCTGTTCTGCAACCTGCCAAAAACCGCCTCTCAATTGAATATTCGTGGTGCGCAAGGCCCGCACCGATTAGCATTCCATGCCATTCAGGTCACCGATTCAGGAGTCATGCAATGCTCAAGGGGTTTGTCAGCAAGGATTACGCAGTACTGGTGATCATCGCGTCATTGATTGTCATTCTGCTGCTGGGTGTCGGCTTTACCTCACGTCCAAGCGACTGGGCAGGCTGGATGCAGGCAATCGGGCTGATTGTCGGGCTGATGGCCGCCGTCGCAGTACCGGCCATCCAGCGCAAGCAGGAAGCGCAACTGGCGCACAAGCAGATACGGGACCGCGAGGTGGGCTACGCTCGGCGCATGCAGTACTTGTGCGGTGAGCTGAGCGAGCTGCAGGGACGCATCAGCCTCAATCTGACCCATCTGCGCGCCAGTGACCGGCACAGCCTGAAATACACCTTGCAGGATTACCTGCATCGCCTGTTCGAGTCGCATAAACAGGATCTCAACGATGACCGCGTGGTGCTGGCTTACGAATTGCGTCAGGTCGCCAATGACCTGATCGATGAACTCGACAGCGGCCGTACCGATCGCGTGGTGTTCATGGCGTTGGAGAAACGCCTGCAGAAACTCACCCATCGCTGTCAGGTCAACGCGGCCATGGCCGAGCGCGGCTAGGTCTGATCACCGGCTTTTTCCGTGGCAAAAAAAAGCCCGCCATCAAAGAGGCGGGCAAGGGATGTGCGGAGCAACGCACGAGGTTTGCAGAAGAAGTCAGCTGTTGAGGGGCTGGCACTGCATTTGCCGGGACAGGGCCTCTGCAACAGGCAATGACGCGAGCGGGCCGCTGACGGGTTCGCCATCCTGAATCAGGTACCAGCAGGCCAGCAGGCCGCGCTCTCTGAGCGGGGCTGGAACTGCGCTACCGACGACGGACATGATGTGTACCTTGGTCATAAGTGCCTCCTCAATCCATGGCGCTACTGTAGAGGGCAGGCGAGCAAGTCAGAAATCGACGCTCTCAATAGTGGTCATTGATAACAACGAGGGTTTGGCGCATTGCATTGGCAGCCCATAGTGTGAGCACAGCAACGAAAAACCCGCCTGAAAAGGCGGGTTTTTTGTTCTGTTACCAGCGGCCGCGTGGCGGGCCGTAGTAATAGCCGGGGCCTGGTGGTGGCCCGTAATAATGATGGTAGTAGCCAGGCGGTGGAGGCGGTGGGTAGCGCTCAACAACCTGATAGACCGGGGCCGGCTGGTAATAGACCGGTGGCGGCGCGTAGTAGACCGGCCGCTGCTGCACATACACTGGCTCGCGTTCGACGTACACCGTTCTGTCGCGACCTGAAGATACCGCCGCCCCGACAACGGCAGCGCCAACGATAGCACCTACCACGGCAGGGCCACCCCAGCCACGGTCAGCATTCGCCTGGCCAGCAAGGGCCAGGGCACCTACAAACAAGGCGATCTTGGGGATTTGACGAATCATGATTGTTCCTCGCTCTCAACCCGTTGTCGCGCGCCTGCATCACTCTCAAGCACTGCCACGGGATAACACTATGACACCGAAATTGTAAGAATCTGCGAAAGTGCTGAGTAAATTTTATGTAAGGTGCGCCGCGTATGTCCTCGCGTTCACTGGCGCGTAGCATACGCTTCTACCGAAGATTCAAGCCATTACCGTCTGGAGGAAACACCGATGCCCGTCACTGCTAACAGGGAGACATTATTGTGCATGTCCATGGCCGCCCGTCCTGGCAACTTTGGTGTGCGTTTCCATAATCATCTTTACCAGCAACTGGGCTTGAACTTCTATTACAAGACCTTCGCTCCCAATGACCTTGCCGCCGCCGTGGCCGGCATACGCTCGCTGGGGATTCGCGGCAGCGCAGTTTCGATGCCCTTCAAGGAGGCCTGTATCGAGCTGGTCGACGAGCTGGACGCCTCGGCCGCCGCTATCCAGTCGATCAATACCATCGTCAACACCGACGGACATCTCAAGGCGTTCAACACCGATTACATCGCCGTCGCTCAACTGATGGAGAGCCATGCGGTGCCGCGCAGCGCTTTTGCCCTGCGCGGAAGCGGGGGGATGGCCAAGGCAGTTGCGTTCGCGCTGCGTGACGCGGGTTTCACCGAGGGTCTGATCGTGGCCCGCAACGAGCAGGCTGGCCGGCGCCTGGCAGAGGCGTGCGGCTTTCGCTGGCAGGCGGAGCTGGGCAGCGCGCGGCCACCGTTGCTGGTCAATGTCACTCCATTAGGAATGCAGGGCGCGCAAGCTGACGAGTTGTCGTTTGACCTGCAAGCCATCGAAGCCGCTGAAACGGTTTTCGATGTGGTGGCTACCCCCGCCGACACGCCGCTGATCCAGGCGGCACATCGCCTGGGTAAGCGTGTGGTAAGTGGTGATGAAGTGGCGGCGATCCAGGCATTGGAGCAGTTTGTGCTCTATACCGGGGTGCGTCCGACCGACGAGCAGTATCAGCAGGCTGCAGCCTTCGCCAGAGCCGGCTAGCCGTCAGCTCGGGCAGGGCACATTACTCCTCGGCGTGTTCCAGTCTGGCCAGGCGTTCTTCAAGGGCCGCGACCCGTGCCTCCAGCTCATCGATACGCGAGTTGGCCGCCGGGCTTGCCGATTGTCGCTCCGGTGCCTGTTGGCGAGCGGCAAGCAGCTCCTGCAGCGATTCAGGGTCACCGAGCTGATGCATATAACGGTCTTCGCGCTGGCCTGATTGGCGCGGCACGAGCATCGCCAGACCTCTGGCAATCAGACGTTCCAGCTGGTGGACGACCTGCTCGCTGTCCTCGAAGTCGTGCATGCGGCTACTGCGGGTCAGCAACTCGTTGACGGTCTGCGGCCCGCGCAGCAGCAACAGACCCGTGAGTATCACCTGCGCCGGGACCAGCTCGAGCCCCTTGTCGACCCTATGCTCCCAGCGATCGGCGCGACTGCCCATGACCAGTCGCGTCAGGCCGCGGCCTTCCAGGGCTCGAAGGCTCTGGCCGACCTGACCCTGGGTGAGGTTCATGACCGGGTCACGACTGGTCTTCTGGTTGCAGGCAGTCATCAGTGCATTGAGGGTCAGCGGGTAGGTTTCCGGGTTGGTCGCCTGTTTTTCGATCAGGCAGCCCAGAATGCGCACTTCAGTGCCGTTGAGTTGTAACGCCTCGGCATTCGGGGAGGATTCGGTGGAGGACGATTCGATGGACATGACGCTTCCCTGAGTGATGGCGGTGGATCAGCGTAGGGCGTGGCGGAAATTATTGCCAGTGTCTGCTGCACGGATCTGCAGGGGCGCTGAAAAGTGTCACGGCGTTTGGCGTCATGTAGGTCTATAATTGCGCCTTTCTCAATCAGGATATGTCATGTCTATTTCCCTGTACGCCGCTTCCATTCCTGTCTTTCAGCAAATGCTTAACGCGCTGAGCGACGTTCTGACCAAAGCCGAAGCCTACGCGACCGAGAAGAAAATTCAGCCGCCAGCCTTGCTGCAGGCGCGACTGTACCCGGACATGCTGCCGTTCACCCGTCAGGTGCAGATCGCCGTCGATTTTGCCAAGGGTGCCTCGGCTCGCCTGGCAGGCGTCGAGATCCCGCAATACGATGACACCGAAACCACCTTTGCCGAATTGCAGGCACTGCTTGCCAAGACACTCGCGTTCATCGGCAGCATCACTCCGGATCAGGTCGACGGCAAGGAAGGCATCGAAATCGTCCTGCGTCCCGGCACGGAAAAGGAAAAACGCCTGAACGGTCAGGCTTATCTGCTTAGCTACGCCTTGCCACAGTTCTTCTTTCACGTCACGACTGCCTACGATCTGCTGCGCCATAACGGCGTTGAAATCGGCAAGCGTGATTTCATGGGCAAGTTCTAAACAGTGGAGGGCTGAAGCCTTGTTGATGTTCTCGGCCCTCAACGTTATACACAAAGCCAACTGACTCTCGTGCCAATGCTCCGAATTGGTATGCATTGGGTGACGCAGAGCGTCACGAAATGCATTACCGCGCGGAGCGTGGGAGCGAGAATTACCGGAGTGTTCCCCCACCCCCCCGTTTTTCGGGCTCAGTCTCACTAACTGCATGCCAGTGCGGAGCATTGGCGTGACAGTCACCTTCAAGCTATTTAATCCCCCTCCCGCAGGCCGCGCTGTCGCAGCGGGCCCTGTTGTTGTTCTGGAGTATTCATGTTGTTGCCCATCCTTCTGCTGTCAGCTGCCGGGTTTACCGTGCTGACCACAGAATTCGTCATCGTCGGTCTTTTGCCAGCCGTTGCCCGCGACCTAAATGTCACGGTCTCGCAGGCAGGGCTGCTGGTGACGCTGTTTGCGTTCACCGTCGCCGCCTTTGGTCCTTTTCTGACCGCCTATTTTTCGCGCTTCGAGCGCAAGCGCCTGTTTGTCAGCATCCTGGTGCTGTTCGGTTTTGCAAATGTCCTGGCGGCGCTGGCGCCCAATATCGCCGTGATGGGTATCGCCCGGCTGATTCCGGCGTTGGGGTTGCCGGTGTTCTGGGCGCTGGCCAGCGAGACTGCCGTGGACATTGTCGGTCCGCAGTTTGCAGGCCGGGCGATTGCCAGGATCGGTTTCGGTATCGTTTGCGCCACAGTGTTTGGCATTCCCATCGGCACCCTGATCTCCGACGCATTCGGCTGGCGCACGGCCTTTCTGGTGCTGGCCGTTCTGGCGTTTGCCAAGGCACTGTTGCTGACGGTCTATCTGCCGAAGACGCCTGCCAAGTTGAACCCGGTATCAATCCTTAAACAGTTCGGCATCTTGCGCAGCCGGATGATGCAGGGGCACGTGCTGCTCTCGGTGCTGGTGTTCAGTGGCATGTTCACGGCATATACCTACCTGGCGGACATGCTCGAGCGCCTTGCCGGTTTCGACGGCGCTCTGGTGGGCTGGTGCCTGATGGGCTTTGGCGCTGTCGGCTTGCTGGGCAACTCGCTGGGCGGGCGCATGGTCGACCGCCACCCGTTGATTGCCAGCCTGGTGTTTTGCGCCTTCATGGTGGTCGGCATGGTCGCGGTGGTGCCGAGTATCCATTCGGTGGTGGCCTTGCCACTCGCGCTGGCGGTCTGGGGCATCACCCAGGCGGCCTTGTTTCTGGTCAGTCATGTGCGGTTGATCAAGGCCGCGCCGCAGGCACCTGCGTTCGCGGCGTCACTGAACATCGCCGGTGCCAACCTTGGCATAGGCATCGGCGCGATGATTGGCGGCAGGGTCATTGATCACCTGGGGCTGGGCAACGTCGGTTTTGCCGCTGCGGGCATCATCGTGCTGGCGATTGTGCTGGCGCTGTTGTTGATCAAGCGTGATCCGGGGTCGCTCCCTGCTTAGCCTGCATCGGTGAACAGTTGGTTTCGAGCACTTTCGGCAATGGCGACAACGCCGGGGTGCTTGACCTTGCGTTCCACGGTAATGGCATAGAACGATTCGGTCACCGCGTCAGTA
The DNA here is from genome assembly GCF_017832255.1 of Pseudomonas sp. PvP028. NCBI lineage: Bacteria > Pseudomonadati > Pseudomonadota > Gammaproteobacteria > Pseudomonadales > Pseudomonadaceae > Pseudomonas > Pseudomonas sp. PvP028. Next base: position 4,602,893 of record NZ_JAFIBL010000001.1, on the reverse strand, counting down.
TGGCCAATCACTTGTACGCCATACTGGTCCTCCACTTCGTCGGCGATCACGCTGGGCGCCACGAACACGCCGCTGCCGGATTTGCCAAACGCCTTCATCAGCGCGCTGTCATCGAATTCACCAATGATGCGCGGCTGAATGCCCTGTTCGGCAAACCAGCGCATCAGTCTGCCTCGAACCACGGTTTCCTGGCCTGGAATCAGCAGCGGGGCGCCGTGCATGCACTGCGGAAAATCGGTCCCGATACGTTCCACTATTTCACGCGTGGCGAAAAAACTGACCCCGCATTCTCCCAGCTTCTGGCTATAGCCTTTGATGTCCAGATGCGGCGGCATCGGACTGTCGGAAATCACCAGATCCAGACGCTGGATGGCCAAGTCTGCCAACAGTCGTTCCAGCTTGTCCTCGCGGCAGGTAATGCGGATGGGCTCATCCAGCGTCATGGTCGGAGCGATCAGGCGGTAGACAATGGACTTGGGCACCACGTCGGCCACGCCAATGCGCAACAGCAATTGCTGTTCATCCGGCTGCGAGCGCAGCAGGTTTTCCAGGTCATTGCCGAGCTGGAACATTTGTTCGGCGTAGGGCAGGGCGAGGCGACCTGCTTCGGTCATTTCCAGCTGCCTACCGACGCGCTGGAACAGATCGACGCCCAGTGACGCCTCCAGCAGGCTGATCTGCCCGCTGACGGTCTGCGCGGTCAGATTCAGTTGTTCACAGGCGCGCGCGATGCTGCCGGTCTTGGCCACGACCCAGAAGTAGTGAAGCTGGCGGTAATTGAGCATATTTTTCTGCCGATTCGGTAAAACCGAAGTATATGCCTTATAAAATCGAATTTTCCTTATGTTTCAAGATGTCTAGAATCCGCTCCAACGCCGGGCTGAACAGGCCGCCCGGTTTCACTGAGTGAGGAGCCCATGAACAAAGTCCTTTACGCTGTATTACTGAGCGGTTCACTGCTGGTAGCAGCAGGATGCGATCAGCTAGAGTCTTCCACCAAGCATGTGGTGAATGCCGCCGCTGACAGTGCAAAACAGGTGGTCGATGACACCCATAAAGCCGCAACCCAGGCACTGGACGAGGCCAGGCAGGAACTTTCGTTGCAGGAACCACCACCAAACTCGGCTGAAACCGAAAATACGTCTGATAAAGAAATCTGACTTACAACTATTGGCGCAGGCAGGGCAGTGATCTATGGAATACCTATTGGAACTCGCGACAAGTCCGGCAGCCTGGATCGCGCTGGCGACACTGGTGGTGATGGAAGTCGTACTGGGCATCGACAACCTGATTTTCATCTCGATTCTCACCAACAAGCTGCCTGAACACCAGCGCGAGAAGGCTCGCAAGCTGGGTATCGGCATGGCGCTGGTGATGCGCCTGGGCCTGCTCAGTACCGTTGCTTACATCGTGCAGCTGACAGAGCCGGTTTTCGAGGTGTTCGGTCAGGCGTTCTCCTGGAAGGACATGATCCTGATCGCTGGTGGTCTGTTCCTGGTCTGGAAGGCAACCACGGAAATTCATCACAGCATGGACGTCAAGACCGAGGAAGAGAAAGCCCTGGGCTCGGTGGTGATGTTGAGCATGAGCGCGGCGATCGTACAGATCCTGATGCTGGACCTGGTGTTCTCCATCGACAGTATCATCACTGCCGTGGGCATGACCGAACACCTGCCGATCATGGTCATCGCGGTCATCTCTGCTGTCGTGGTAATGCTTGTCGCAGCCAACCCGCTGGCGAAATTCATCAACGACAACCCGACGGTGGTCATGCTGGCTCTGGGCTTCCTGATCATGATCGGTATGACGCTGATCGCCGAAGGCTTTGGCGCCCATGTTCCGAAGGGTTACATCTACGCGGCCATGGCCTTCTCGGCAGCCGTTGAAGCCTTGAACATGCTGGTACGCAGGGCAAGACGCAAGAAAGCGGTTAACCAGGTGTCCACGCACTGATAACTGGCGAAGCTGTAAAAAAGGTCGACGCTGGCAACAGGGTCGACCTTTTGCATTCAAGGCGCGGGCAAGCCCGCTGAGGAGGGCAGATCAGCTAAGCGCTGCTCATACCGCTATAAATCAGTTGGCTGCTACAACGGGGGCCTTGATGTGTTTTGCAAGTACAGCCGGTTGTACCGCCCGCGGCTCGACGCTGCGCGGCTGATGACGGCGACGGGATACACGCATCACCCCCCACAGCATCGCGCTGGCGACGGCAAGCCACGAAGCGATCAGCATCACTATTGTCAATTCCAGGCTCATAAGTGCCTCCACATTCCTGCTTTTTGTTGCGGTCTTGATAACTGACAGTCTAGTACGGGGCATGTTTCGGTTAATTGACCAGTGGCATCGGGCTATGAATTATTTTCGCAATTCTGTTGGTCGAGGTGCCACGCGCGGCTATCCCCGAGACCCGGTCAGCTCTATCATCGGTCCTCAGGTCGGGTCGCGGGTTGCCCGACAACAGTTGAAGTGAGTGAACATGCTGTCGGTTTCTTTCTTTACCGGTACTCCCGGTGCGCTGCGTTCATGGCTGATTGCGGCCTTGCTGATGGGCCTTGCCGGTTGTTCGTCAATGGTTACGCCGGAGATGAAACGCCTTCCGGACCGGGTCGAACTGACGTCGATCCCGTTCTTTCGGGGCAATGCCTATCAAAGCGGCCCGATGGTGCTGGCTAGCATGCTGGCCAACCAGCAGGTGCAGACGACGCCCGGTTTGCTCGACAAGCCGTTGCAATTGCCGGGTGCCGAGGACCGGCTCGAGCAGAACATGCAGAAGGTCGCGCGTGAGTACGGTTTCATGGTGTACCCGCTTGATGGCCAGCTGCAGGACCTGCTGACCCAGGTCTCGGCGGGGTACCCGGTGATGCTGCGTTTCGCCCAGGGCTCTGTGCTTTGGAAAGGGCCGCGTTATGCGGTGTTGATCGGCTACAACCGTGTCAAAGAGACCGTGCTGCTCAACGCAGGCATGGATCGTCGTTACTCAATGAGCTTCAGCAGCTTCGCGTCGGCCTGGAAAGACGCGGGCAGTTGGGCGGTGCTGATCCAGTCGCCCCGGCAGTTGCCGGCCAATGTCGATGCGCAGCGCTGGCTGCAGGCGGCCGAAGCGTTATCGACATCAGGACAGGAACAGGCAGCGGGCGAGGCGAAAAGAACGCTGGCACGCGGCGTTAAATGAAATCAACGCGGCAGGAACAAAAACGGCACCGATAAGGTGCCGTTTTACGTTCAGCGAGCTTAGAAACCGAGTCGGTCACGCAGGCTGTAATACCACGCGCCCAGCGCAGTCAGCGGGGTGCGCAGCACCTGGCCACCGGGGAACGGGTAGTGGGGCAGGTCGGCGAACGCATCAAAGCGCTCTGCCTGACCGCGTAGCGCCTCGGCCAGTACTTTGCCTGCCAGGTGGGTGTAGGTCACACCGTGTCCGCTGCAGCCCTGCGAGTAATAGATGTTGTCGCCCAGTCGTCCAACCTGGGGCAGACGAGACAGGGTCAGCAGGAAGTTGCCGGTCCACGCGTAGTCGATCTTCACGTTCTTGAGCTGCGGGAATGCCTTGAGCATTTTCGGCCGGATAATGGCTTCGATATTGGCGGGATCTCTGGCGCCGTACACCACACCGCCGCCGAAGATCAAGCGCTTGTCGGCGCTGAGGCGGTAGTAATCCAGCAGGTAATTACAGTCTTCGACGCAGTAATCCTGCGGCAGAAGGGTTTTTGCCAGTTCATCGCTCAACGGCTCGGTGGTGATGACCTGAGTGCCGCACGGCATCGACTTGGCCGCCAGCTCCGGGACCAGATTGCCCAGGTAGGCATTGCCGGCCACGATAACGAACTTGGCCCGGACCCTGCCTTGCGCCGTATGCACCACAGGGTTTGCCCCGCGCTCGATACGAACCGCCGCTGATTGCTCATAAATGGTGCCACCCAGTGTTTCAACGGCCGCCGCTTCACCCAGTGCCAGGTTGAGTGGATGAATATGCCCACCGGTCATGTCCAGCAACCCGCCGATGTACTGATCACAGGCCACGACTTCATTGATCCGGCGCTTGTCCATCAGCTCGAGGCCGGTATGCCCGTAGCGCTCCCAAAGCCGCTGCTGGGCTTCGAGATGCGCCAGTTGCTTGCTGGTCAGCGCTGCGAATACACCGCCATCTTTCAGGTCGCACTGAATGCCGTAACGGGAAACCCGATCGCGAATGATGGACGCGCCTTCGAAGGCCATCTGCCCGAGCAATTGCGCCTGGCGTGGCCCCACGGTTCGCTCGATGACATCGATGTCGCGGCTGTAGCTGTTGACGATCTGCCCGCCATTACGCCCCGATGCGCCGAAGCCGACCTTGGCCGCTTCCAGCACCGTGACCCGAAATCCGTTTTCCAGCAGGAACAGCGCGCTGGACAAACCTGTGTAACCGGCTCCGATGACACACACGTCAGTTTCGACTTCACCCTGCAGCGCCGGACGTTCCGGGGCCGCGTTGGCTGAAGCCGCATAATAGGACTGCGGGTAGGGCGTGTTTGCCATCCTGAGACTCCGTTTAATATTCTTGACGATGGCGGCAATCGTACCCGAGATATAAAAGCTCTGCCAGCAGCAGGCCAAAAGAGCCCTTGTCTGTCGATTGGTAAAAAACGCTGTATTTCATAGGGTTAGCAAAAAAACAGATTGACAGGCATTCGCATATCCGTAGAATGCCGACCCACAGCAGGCACGTAGCTCAGTTGGTTAGAGCACCACCTTGACATGGTGGGGGTCGTTGGTTCGAGTCCAATCGCGCCTACCACATAAAATCCGCTCTGCTGGGCGGTAAGAAAAGGGCGATCCGAAAGGGTTGCCCTTTTTGCTGTTTTTGTCCCGTCCTGAATAAGGTTTACACCTTCTGACCCAATCTCAGGAGGGCGTAATGAGTTCAGCAAAAAGGCGCAGTCAGCGTGGATCCAGGCGTTCAGCAAAGTTCTAACGCAGCGGGCAAGGGAGCAACGCTTGGCACATCATTCGGACAGGGGCGTCCAATATTGATCCGAGCTTTATCAGTGGCTGCATACCAAATACGGCATCACCTGTTCAATGACCGATGGGTACGACTGCTACCCAAATGCGCTGGCGGAACGTGTGAGCGGAACGTTGGAAACCGAGTTCTTGCTGCCTCGTTCCAAAGATTTTGCAGAGGCCATCCGTATGGTGTGCGCGTCGGTGCAGATCTATAACAACGGGTGGCCTCATCTGTCGCTGAAATACAAGACGCCCTATGCGGAGCATCGAGCGTGTCGAGGCTAAAAAAGATGTGAACCTGGACACGAGTGTACTGTTCGCGAAATAACCTACTCATTTTTATGGAAATCTGCAGTTGGTTCTTTCGAAAACAGTACACTGACCCTAAATTTTTAGGGTGAGCAGCAGCGTAGTCTCTTTCTGAATGTTGTAGTCAGTCAGTGTCCGATCATCATCCAGCCTTTGACCCGCAAATAATAACCTTTGATTTTCCGGTGGTGGCGCTAGAAGCAGATTGTCTTGTATTTTGGATTTTACATTGCCTATCGTGTCGGACGGTTCTACATCAAGTTCCAGTTTTCCCCCTGGTATTAGCAGGGCGGTAGTAAGTGACTGTATATAAATTTTCACGGTATCACCTCAGTGTTTTATGATTGGCTGCGTTTGATGATGAGCCTCTACTTTGGCCATCCAATGCGTATACACGCAAGGCAAGGTTATTGTGACTGACGAGTGAGCGATACTCGTAAGGTTGATAGCTATAGGGGCTGATACCTGATTGAACGGCAGGTCTTTGGTGTCTGGCATTAAAGAGCAAAACACCCCAGCGGGTACTGGACCATTTTTGAAGACGCCTGATCGGTGTCATCAGTCCCGAAATTTCACGTATTCAGAGGGTTAATGCAAAAAAGCGTTTGGCAGGTATTCGCATATCCGTAGAATGCCGACCCACAGCAGGCATGTCGCTCAGTTGGTTAGAGCACCACCTTGACATGGTGGGGGTCGTTGGTTCGAGTCCAATCGCGCCTACCAGACAAAATCCGATCTGCTGGGCGGTAAGAAAAGGGTCAGCCGAGAGGCTGGCCCTTTTTTGTTTTGCTGTCAGTTGCCAATGATCGAGTAGACGCGTGTGTTGCGCAGTCCTCCCTGAATGCTCATGCGATCCTGTCTAAGAGTGCCTTCGTACTCAAATCCGACCCGCTCGGCGAGTCTCTGGCTCGCCAGGTTTCTTTCATCCATTGTCAGAAACACGCGATTAGCCATCAAGTTGTCCAGCGCATAGCTGACCAATGCTGCAACGCCCTCACTTATCAGGCCGGCGCCAAGGTATTGAGTTCTGCCCCAATAGCCTACTTCAAAGCTTCGCAACTGCCAGTTGGCATTATGCAAGCCGCTGCTTCCTACTAATGCGCCGTTGTTTTTCAGAAAGAGAAGAGCCCTGAGATCCTCATTCAGGAGGAACCGGGCGTAGGCATGGCGGCAGATCAGTTCGGACTGATCGATACCAGGAGTCGGCGTTGCCCAAGCCAACCATTTCTGCAAATGCTCGGCCGATTCGGCAACAGCCTGATTGAAAACGATGCCGTCACCTGGCTTTGCAACGCGAATCAACAAACGCTCTGTCTGGATTGCTGCAGGCAGTAGATTGGATTCTGTCATAGACAATGGCCACGATGCGTTGGACTGCCGGCAGGCTTTTGACGCCGCCGGCTAGCCAGGAACCCAAAGATCTCATCAGTGGCCTATCAGTACTTCGAGCCCACCTTTGTATCTGCCTTGCATAGTTTCCAGTCCGGCGTCGGGGGCGGGCCCGGGATGTCTTTAATGATAATGACGAGCCCGTCAATTCCCACTCTTGCATAGCGATTCGTGATAGCGGCCCCGTCTGCGGAGGCAGAGTTGCTTTCATTGTTGCTCTGAACCGAGCCTGAGCCGTTATCAACCACCAGTGCGGACACTTCATCGTCCATGATTTTTCTCCTGAGTAACGCATAGTTCGACGCCTATGACGCTAGCAAGGCTACTGCGGCCGGATGATGAGTGATACTGGTAAATGTGCTAGGTAAGGTTTCGAAAGGTGCGTGAACACAAGAAGGCCGCTCGATCAGCGTGCTGGAAAGACGAAAGGAATCCGATGGCGCGTGATCACTGGCAGGAGCCTTAAAAAATTCACGTATTCAGAGAGTTACTGCAAAAAAGCGTTTGACAGGCAATCGAATATCCGTAGAATGCCGACCCACAGCAGGCACGTAGCTCAGTTGGTTAGAGCACCACCTTGACATGGTGGGGGTCGTTGGTTCGAGTCCAATCGCGCCTACCAAACAAAATCCGCTCTGCTGGGCGGTAAAAAAAGGGTCAACCGAGAGGTTGACCCTTTTTTGTTGTGCTCGCTTTACCCGTAGCCAGTGCCGGCTCTCGTGCCAATGCGAGCATTGGCACGAAATGGCAAGTTGCCTCAGGGAATCAGGCGGTCACGACGCAGCTTTTCAAACACGTCGAAGAACGCATCGTCACTGGCCTGGAACGCCGTGAAGCCCAGCTTGCGGCTCTTCGACATGTCCGTGACAACTTCAATCGGACGGCCGAGATCGGCATCGCTGTGCCATGGTGAAATCAGGCGGTTGATGTCACTTTCCTTTAGCTGATGCTCGCGAACGATGTCATCCCAGACCGCCTGATCGTTGGCCATCTGCGTTTCCAGCGGGGCAGGCTCGCTCGGAAAATCGGCTGGCTGCAAGCCGAAGTATTCGGCGATCTGTCCCCACATCCAGCTCCAGCGAAACACATCGCCATTGGTGATGTTGAACGCCTGATTGGCCGCTGCAGGTGTGGTCGCGGCCCATAGTTGCTGGCGGGCCAGCTGCCGCGCATCGGTCATGTCGGTCAGGCTGTCCCACTGCACGCGTGAGCCCGGGAACACGAAAGGTCGGCCAGTGGCTTTACAGATCGAGGCGTAAACGGCCAGGGTCGTCGCCATGTTCATCGCATTGCCGACGGCAACACCGGTCACGGTATGCGGGCGATGGACGCTCCAGGTAAAGCCATCCTTCTCGGCGGCAGCGAAGACTTCGTCTTCCTGGGCGTAGTAGAAGTTCTCGATATCCAGGCGCGCCTGCGACTCCCTGAACGGCGTTTGCGGCAGGGTGCCTTTGCCATACGCTTCGAACGGGCCGAGGTAATGCTTGAGGCCGGTCACCAGCGCAACATGCTTGACACTGCCAGCGGGCCGCACAGCGTCCAGCACGTTACGCACCATCGCGGCATTGACGCGGATGTTTTCTGCTTCAGTGGCCTGACGCGACCATGTAGTGATGAAAATGTGGGTGGGCTTCACATCAGCCAGAGCCGCATGCACGGACTCCGGGTTCTGCAGGTCTGCAGCTACCGGGATCACGCCGGGCCGCGCTGACGGGCTACGGGAGAGGGCGGCAACCTGCCAATCGTTGTCCAGTAACAACTGCGTGATTGCGCTGCCGACAATGCCACTTGCGCCAACAACCAGGGCGGTCTGAGTCATAGGGGTCTCCTGAGACGGGGAAGAAAGTAATGAACCGTCTGCTGTCTCAGAACAGCATCAGGCCATACCGTTCAACCCGATTGTCCCGATTACCCTGTAACGTGGCTCCGGGTACCGGGAACGCCTTCGGACTCGGTTGCATATGACTTGACGATGGTTTTGGTCGCACTGCTGGCTTTCAGGTCACCAAGTTTTTGCGGCGCAAGCCATTTGCAGGCGGCAATTTCGTTCTGCGGCGATGGCTCGCTGGAGGCTGGGACCTGCGCGGTGAAAACGTAATGGGCCACTTGATCCTTCTCGTACACATCGAGGTACAGAAGATCAAGGTCAGCAAGCCCGGTTTCCTCGCACAGTTCACGCACTGCGGCCTGAAAGGGCGTTTCACCCGCTTCTATCTTGCCACCAGGTAACGCCCAGCGCGATTTCGGTTTGCGCACATAGAGGACCTGGCCGTCACGTTTGCAGATGACTGTCGCGCGTTGTTTCATAATCCGTTGGCCTGTTAAACGTCCGTTGACATGAGTATCTGCAAGGACTGCGTGAACTTGAGACTCAAAGACTGTCAGTAGTAGTCACAAAAATGTAATGAATAGTTCATTTTTTAGGGCGGGCCGCTCAGGCCGTAAAGGGAAACGGCCAGAGCGGATCGCGCAGCAGGTGGTGTGCCGATGCCTGCAATCAGAGTCCTGCAACTAGAGTATGGACATCAGTGGGCGATTGGCGGCGATCGGTTCACCGGGGGCGACGTACGGCATGTCAAATCGCAGCCTTCCATGGCTGCCAGGTGCGCATCAGGCAGCGTTCGAGTCGGCAGCCGCTTCCTGCTTGAGGCTGTCCATGTCGATGACGAAGCGATACTTGACGTCGCCCTTGAGCATCCGCTCGTAAGCCTCGTTGATGTCCTGCATGTTGATCTTTTCGATGTCGGAAACGATGCCGTGCTCGGCGCAGAAGTCCAGCATTTCCTGGGTTTCCTGAATGCCGCCGATCAACGAGCCAGCCAGGCTGCGACGCTTGAAGATCAGGTTGAACACCGCAGGCGACGGATGCGGCTCTGCCGGCGCCCCGACCAGTGTCATGGTGCCGTCGCGCTTGAGAAGAGACAGAAAGGCGTCCAGATCATGCGGCGCTGCAACCGTGTTGAGAATAAAGTCCAGGCTGTTGGCCTGAGCAGCCATCTGTGCCGCGTCCTTGGATACCACCACTTCGTCTGCGCCCAGACGCAAGCCATCTTCGCGCTTGTTGGGGGAGGTCGTGAACAGCACCACATGGGCACCCATGGCGTGGGCGATCTTGACGCCCATGTGGCCGAGACCGCCAAGCCCGACAATGCCGACTTTCTTGCCAGGGCCGACCTTCCAGTGGCGCAAGGGTGAATAGGTGGTGATACCTGCGCACAACAGCGGCGCGACGGCGGCCAGGTCGGCATCATGTGAGATGCGCAAGACGAACTTCTCCTTGACCACGATCTTGTCGGAGTAGCCGCCGAAGGTGTTCTCGCCGCCAAACACCGGGCCATTGTAGGTACCGGTGAAGCCGCTCTCGCAGTACTGCTCGTCACCTTCGGTGCACGATGTACATTGCTGGCAACTGTCGACCATGCAACCGACGCCAGCCAGGTCGCCGACTTTGAATTGCTTGACGTCGGAGCCGACCGCCGTGACCCGGCCGACGATTTCGTGACCCGGAACAGAAGGATAGAGTGTGTTGTGCCACTCATTGCGCGCAGTATGCAGATCGGAGTGGCACACGCCGCAGTAAAGGATGTCGATCTGAACATCGTCAGCGCCGGGCGAGCGACGTTCGAATTGATGGGGCTTGAGCGTGTCCTGAGCCGATTGCGCTGCGTAGCTGTATGTCTTGACCATTACTGTCACCTGTTCAATGGGGATAAGTGTAACGCCGTACGACAGCATAGCCGAGCCTCGCTCATTGACCTCGCTGTCTGGCGATGCACATGAATCTGACCCATGGGGCAGCCATGTAGTGCCCCGCGTCACACAAGCGTCATCGGTACGCCGAAGGGTCTGCCAAAAAGGTATGAACTTTGCAACAATGCGTTTTTACGCTTGTAATCTTTGGTCATGGTTTAAAGGATGACCGCCGTCGGCTCATGCATCTGGTGTTTCCATGACAGTCTCACTTCTGGCCACGGGCCTCTGCTCAAGCGTAGCTCGCACCTCAATTGCTCCCTGCAGCGCGTTGCCAGCCAACCGCGACCGATTCTCCTGTCAGGCCTCTATCGAAGCCCTCATAAGCGTGGCAAGGGAGCAGACAGGAGCCATTGCCTGGGCTGCCTACGCCGCGGGTGAACTGAAATGCCTGCTCGGGCAAGGCGACGACACCGTTGTCTGGCCTGCACACATCGCCGCTGAAGACTTCGAGACGTATTGCACTCAATTGCAGCTGCATTGCCGGGTCGCAGGGCAGGGCGAGGGCGTGCTGGGTTGGGTGTTGGCACCGATGGCTGAAAAAGACCATCCCTTGCTGTTGGATCTGGCTGTCAGGCTGGGCTCGCTGTTGCAGACCGCGGCGTTGATCCGCGCGCAGAACACGCAGCGTGTTCTGTATGAAATTAGCCTGCTGGCCAGCACTACGCTGGACCGCAGCGCTTTTCTGCAAGGCATTCATGAGCAACTCGGGACTCTGATCGATGCCGAGAACTTCTACGTTGCGCTGTATGACCGGCAAAGCGGCAAGATCACCTATCCTTATTACATTGACCGATTCGATGAAGAGGCAATGGCACACGAGACGTTCGAGTTTATCGACGCTGACCGGATGTCGCTCACCGGGTATGTCTTGAGCAGCGGGCAGCCTTTGTTTCTCGATGCTGCCGGCATCGAACAGGCCAAAGCCGACAACCGGTTTTACAGCGTTGGACGTCTACCCGAGTTCTGGATGGGCGCGCCCTTGAAAAACGCATCGGACGAAGTCTTTGGCATGGTCGCGATGCAGGTTTATGACGTGTCTCGTGTCTACAGTGCCCAGGATCGTGCATTGTTCGCCGTGGTGTCGCGTCACGTGGCCATGGCACTGGACCGGCAGTTGCATCGCACTGACCTGGAGCAGGTAGTGGCTCTGCGCACGCAACAGCTTTCTGCAGCCAACGACGCGTTACGTCAGGAGGTCAGGGACCGCGAGCGCGCCGAGCATCTGCAGAATGCCCTGTTCCAGATTGCCGAGCTTTCCAGCCAGCCCGGTGACATGAACGAGCTTTTTCGCAGCCTGCACATGATCGTCGGCGAGTTGCTGGTGGCGCTCAATTTCTACATCGCGCTTTACGACAGTGCGACGGGCGAAGTGACCTTTCCGTACTACATTGACGAGTTCAAGCCCGCGCCGCCGCGCTCACGGCGCGGGCAGCGGGGGTTTACCGAGTATGTGATAGGCCAGCGGCGACCTTGCCTGATCGATTACGAGGAAGCTCGCAGGCTGGAAGGCCTTGGCGAGATCGAGGTACAGCGTCAATCCGGTCGTTGCTCTTCATGGCTGGGCATTCCGCTGTTCGAAGGTGGGCAGGTGCGCGGTGTGCTGGTGGTGCAGAGCTATTCCAAGGATGTCAGCTATACCTTGCGCGATCAGGAGCTGCTGACTTTCGTTTCTCGCCACATCGATACGGCACTGTCCCGGCGCAGCGCGGCAGAAGCGATCCATACCGCCAATGTTCTGCTTGAAGCCAGGGTTCGAGACCGGACCCGTGAGCTGGACCAGGCCAACGCCAGGCTGCAGCACGAAAACTCCCATGACTCACTCACCGGGCTGCCCAATCGTAGCCATCTCCAACATCGTCTGAGGCAGGCATGGCAGGACTTCTGCAGCAATGGCCAGCAAGTGATCGTGATGTTCATCGATCTGGATCGCTTCAAGATGATCAATGACAGCCTGGGTCATCACTGCGGCGACATCCTTCTGGTGCAGGCCGCTGAGCGCCTGCGCAGTTGCATGCGCGAACGCGACCTGCTGGCGCGGCTGGGCGGTGACGAGTTCGCCGTGTTGAGCATCGACACGCCGCTGCAGACCGGGACGGAGATCGCTCAGCGAATACTGACTGCGTTCGAGCAGCCGTTCGTGATCGATGATCACACGGTGTTCTCTTCCTGCAGTATCGGTGTGGTGGGTGCCGACAGTCGCTTCCATCAGGAACCGGCTGACCTGCTGCGCGATGCCGATACCGCCATGTACCGGGTCAAGAACGGCGGGCGGGACAGCTTCGCGGTGTTCAATCAGGCGTTACGCCGCGAGGTGTCTGATCAGGTCGAGCAGGAAGGTGCGCTGCGCACGGCGCTGAAACGTACGGACCAGTTGATTCCCTATTTTCAGCCGGTGATCTGCGTCAATAGCGGAAAGTTGCTGGCGTTCGAGGCGTTGATCCGCTGGCGTATGCCGGATGGGCGGATCGTCGGACCAGAGAGCTTTCTGCCTGCGCTCGAGGGACTGCGCCTGATTGGCCGTCTGGACCTTTATATGCTCAAGCGTGTGATTTCCATCCTGGCGCAACCCGAGAACAGTCATTGGCCACCCGTACATGTGAACTGTTCGAGTTACAGCATCACCCGCCCGGCGTTCGCCGCGGAAGTACTGGCACTGCTTGCCGAGCAGAATGTCGCGCCTGAACGTCTGTGCCTGGAACTCACCGAAGGCGCACTGGTGGTCGATCCCGAGCAGGCACGCCTGTCAATGAAGCTCCTGGCCGAGCAAGGCATGTCGGTCATGCTCGACGATTTCGGCGCAGGCTTCTCTTCGCTCAGCTACGTGCATCAGTACCACTTCAGCGGATTGAAAATCGACAAGTCGTTTATTTTCGGCCTGACCTCCAGTGTGCGTAGCCGCGCTATCGTGCGTGCCATTGTGCGCATGGCCGAATCCCTCGATCTGACCGTAGTGGCCGAAGGCGTCGAAGACCTTGAAACGCTCGAGCTGCTGCGCGAAATCGGCGCCACACAGGCGCAGGGCTACTACTTTTCCGAGCCGTTGCCGATTGAGCTGCTGGAGATCAACACCGGCCGCGCGGCAGGCTGACGCTCGGCCAGTGTTTGCCGCAGACGGCAGGCTGTATCCGTTCTTTGACGCGCTCGATTTGCCTGGTTTTTATTTAAGCTTTTAAAATCAACAGGTTATTGGTTTTCAAGACAGTTGGCACTGGACTTGCTTTTGAACCTGCGCAACAGGTTCATCAGGAGGTGAGAGATGATTATTGGCACGAGTGCGCTTGAGCAGCTTGTTTCCCGGGCTGTTGTCGGGCGCAAGACCGTAGATGAGGTGTCCCAGGACGCCTTCAGCTCGGTCGCTGCCGCTGGCCTGACATCAGGTTCGGCACCGGTTACCGCGCAGACCAGCAGTTCGACATCGCAAGACAGCAAGCAGGAAAACAGCGGTTACAACGAATCCTTTGCACGGATGATGATCAACCTGAAGTCCGCCGGTGATACGTCACTGTCAGAAAAGACGGCTGACCGTGACAACGGTGTCATCGGTTCAGTGGCTGGCAGCACCAGCACCACTGACACGTCATCGACAGATTCGGTACAACAGAAATTCATGGACTCTCTGAAGCAGACAGCCGAAGAGAAAGTGCGCGAAAAGCTGACGGGTATTACCCAGAAAGACTATGACGCCATGGCACCTCAGGACCAACTGGCGATTGACCAGAAGGTTCAGGACGCGCTCAAGGACAAGCAGAACGACGTTGCGGATGACATCAACACCCGCATCAGAGGTATCAAGGCCGGTATGGTGGCTTGATGTTTGTTCGGCGACTTTGATGGCTTTTTCTTGAGCCGGGCGATGTTTCGCTTGCCCACGAAGACTACCGCCCATACACCGCAGTTGATGCGTGTGTATGGAGGTAGCGTTTAAGCCCTCTCACCCCAATTGATGCCTGTACGGCAAATCCGGCCCGACCTTTGTGCAGGTCAGCGCGGCCGCGCCGACGGCGAAATTCAGCATCTCGTCCAGTGTTTCCCGTGACAGCGTCGACAAGCCTTGTGGCGTGTCGAGCTGGCGTTCACTGAGGAAGGTCAGCAGCGCGGCCTGAAAAGTATCTCCAGCCCCGACGGTATCGGCGGTGACCACGGTTTTTGCCGGCACCGACCAGGTGCCGTGCTGGCGGGTGAAGACGCTGGCACCTTGTGTGCCGCGAGTGATGATGACCAGTTGCGTACGCTTGCCGAGCCAGCCTTCGGCGATCTTTTGTGGATCGCTGTCCGGGTACAGCAGGTGCAGGTCCTCGTCGCTGACCTTGATCAGGTGCGCATGCTCGGCGAACGCTGCGACCTGGCTGCGCCAGCGCTGAATATCCGGTGCTGGATTGAGGCGCACATTGGGGTCCAGCGAGATCAGCCGTGTGCTGCTTTCACGGGCTACCAGCGCCAACAGCGTGTCGGCAATCGGCTGCACCACCAGTGAAAACGAGCCGACGTGAATGCCGCGTACCTGCCCGTCGAGTTCCGGCAAGTGTTCCAGGCGCAACTGCCGGTCCGCGCAGCCCTCGCCTCGAAAGCTGTAAGTCGGCGATCCATCGCTGCCCACGGCGACCATGGCCAGTGTGGTGGGCGCGTCGAAGTCGATCAGGTGATCGGTATTGACCGTTTCCTTTTCCAGCACGGCACGCAGACGGCGGCCCAGGTAATCGGTGGACAGCCCGGCAAGGAAGCTTGCGTCCACGCCCAGACGGCGCAGGCCAATCGCAACGTTGAACGGAGAGCCGCCGGCAATCGCATCGAACCCCAATCTGTTCAGGGAACCGTTGTCATCCGCGCGGGTAAAAATATCGAACAGTGCTTCGCCACAAACCAGAAACATAAGTGCTCCATGAAAAACGCTTCAAACCTTGCGCAATTGCGCCTGATAACGCTGATAGACCTGCTGATAGGCGGCCACATTATGCACCACAGGATGCGTCTCACTGTCTTGATCGAGACTCACGCAGCGTTCGCAGAGGTGCTGCAGGTCCTGAGCCTTGCCGTTAGCGCGCGACCAGCACCAGGCCGCTTGAATGGCGGCGCCCAGTGCGGCGGCTTCCGAGTGGTCGGTGCAGATCACCGGTGTGTTCATGATGTCGGCCACGATCTGCCGCCACACGGCACTTTTGGAGCCACCGCCGATCAGACGGATCTTTTCGCTTTTGATGCCGCTGTCGCGCAACAGGTCCAGCCCGTAGCGAAGGCCGAAGGTAGTGCCTTCGACCACCGCGCGAGACAGGTTGGCCTGGGTCAGATTGGTGCTGTCCAGCCCGACGATGCTGCCGGTCGCATCGGGCAGGGCGGGCACGCGTTCGCCGTTCAGAAAGGGCAACATCAGTACGCCTTCGGCACCGATCGGCGCCTGGGCGACCGCCTGATTGAAGCCGGCGATGTCGAGGGCGAACAACTCGCGAATGGCGGTCGTCGCGTTGGTCAGGTTCATCGTGCAGATCAGCGGCAACCAGCCGCCGGAGGATGAGCAGAAAGTCGCGACCGACTCATGCTCGCTGACCCGCGCCTCCTCGGCGTAGGCATACACCGTGCCCGAAGACCCCAGGCTCATGGTGATCAACCCCGGCTGGATATTGCCTGTGCCGATCGCGCCCATCATGTTGTCGCCGCCGCCACTGGAGACCAGAGCGTCAGGGTTCAGGCCCAGCAGTCTGGCGACTTCAGGACGCAGTACGCCCACCGATTCGTGGGCTTGCAACAGCTGTGGAAGTGCCTTGCCCAGACGACCGCTCGGGTCGATGTGCGCGAGCAATGGCAGGTCCCACTCGCGAGTGCGCACGTTGAAATAGCCGGTGCCCGACGCGTCGCCAAACTCGGTGCAGCAGCGGCCGGTCAGCCAATAGTTGAGGTAGTCATGGGGTAGCAGCACCTTGTCGATCCGCTCGAACAGATCCGGGTATTGCTCCTTGGTCCACAACAGTTTCGACACGGTATAACCTGGGGCGATAACCAGGCCAAGGCGTTGCAGCGACCCCTGCGCGCCGCCCAGGTAGTCCAGCAGGCGCTGGTTTTCCGGTGCCGACTCGGTGTCGCACCACAGTTTGGCCGGGCGCAGTACCTGGCCCTGAGCATCGAGCATCACCAGACCATGTTGCTGGCCCGAGACGCCGATGCCCTGAATCTGCTGGCCGGAAATGCCCGCCGCTGCGAGTGCATCGCGGGTCGCCTGTTGCAGCGCGTCCAGCCATTGCTGTACGTCCTGTTCACGGCGGCCGTTATGGTCGCTGATCAGGCTGTGCGGCGCCGAGCCTTCGCCCAGTACGGTGCCGCTTTCGGTATCGAGCACCAACACCTTGGTGCCTTGGGTCCCGCAATCGATTCCAAGAAACATGGGAAGTCCCTCAGGCCTTGGCAACCAAAAGTTTTTCCAGTGTGCCACTCACACCCAGTGTGCGGAGATCATTGAGGTTCTGCTCGAAGGCCGCCACGAATGCTGCGGATTTCGGAATGGCCGAGCCAAAGATTTCTTCCACTGCCAACAAGCGCTGAGTAATAAGCGTGTCATCAGCCACCAGCGCCTGACAGAACCCGGCACGCGGGTCAGGAATGGTGTAGGTCGTGCCGTTTTCGTCGACACCCTTCAGATACAGCGCCCATGCAGCGACCACCAGCGAAGCGCGTTCGAGATTGCCCTGATCGACGATCAGACGATTGATCGTCGGAATGGTGAACTTGGGAAATTTCGACGATCCGTCCGAGCAGACCCGTTCCAGCTGGTCGGCAATCGCCTTGTTGGAAAAGCGTTCGATCAAGGTGTCCTTGTAACCTTCCAGATCGATACCTGGCACCGAAGCCAGTTGCGGGGTCACGTCCAGGTCCATGTAGGTGCGGATATAGCTCACGAACAGCGGGTCATTCATGGTTTCGTGTACAAAACGATAACCCTTGAGGAAGCCCAGGTAGGTCAGTGCAAGATGACTGCCGTTGAGCAGTTTGATCTTCATCTCTTCATAGGGCGTCACGTCATCGGTGAACTGCACGCCGACTTTTTCCCACGCCGGGCGACCATTGACGAACTTGTCTTCCAGCACCCACTGCACGAATGGTTCGCAGACCACCGGCCAGGCGTCGTCGATGTGTTTGTCATCCGCCAGTTGCAGCCGGTGGGCTGCGCTGGTCATTGGCGTGATGCGATCCACCATCGCGTTGGGAAAGCTGACGTTTTCCTTGATCCAGTCATGCAGATCGGCATCGCGCAATGTGGCGAATGCCAGCAATGCCTTGCGTGTCACTGCGCCGTTGTGTGGCAGGTTATCGCAGGACATCAGGGTGAAGGCCGGTGTGCCTTGCGCGCGGCGTCGAGCCAGTGCGGCGCAAAGAAAGCCGAATACCGTTTTTGGCTGATCCGGGTTCGCCAGGTCGTGCTGGATCTGCGGCAGATGGGCCATGAACTGACCGTTGCTGTCGTCGATGCAATAACCGCCTTCGGTGATGGTCAGCGAGACGATGCGGATGTCCGGGCTGGCCAGTTTGTCGATCAGCGCCTGCGGGTTGTCGTCGGCCAGCAGCATGCCGCTGATCGAGGCGATGATACGGGTTTGGGTGTCGGGCGTGTCGCCCAGTTCATAGAGCGTGTACAGGTAGTCCTGTTGCGCCAGTGCATCGCGCACGGCCTTGTCTTCAGGACGCAAGCCCACACCGCAGATGCTCCATTCAAAGCCTTCGCCGCTGTTCATCAGCGCATCGGTGTAAAACGCCTGATGCGCCCGGTGAAAGCCGCCGACGCCGATGTGGGCAATGCCCTGGCGAGTGTTGTCGACGGTGTAGGCGGGCAGGGCGATGTCGGCGTCCAGTTGGGACAGATTGTTTTTGTTCAGTTTCATGACGGGCTCTCCGGAACTCAGGCTGCGGCGGTCTGCAAGGTTTTGGCAATCACCAGACCTTGAGCGTCGAACAGGTGGCATTGGGCACTGTCGAGATGCAGGTTCAGCGTCTCGCCGTACTGGCTGGCCAGGTCACCACGAATACGCATGGTCAGCGCCTCGCCCGAATGGGTGCGCACGTGACAGTAGGTGTCACTGCCAAGACGTTCGCTGACGTCGGCAATCACCTGCAACTGGCAATCGTCGCCCTGGGCAAGGTTCAGGTGTTCCGGGCGGATGCCCAGCGTTACCGCAGCGCCGATGCTTTGTCCTGCGCCATTGACCGGCAGGCTGATGCGCGTGCCGGCATCCAGCTCGACTTCGCAGCTGGTGTTGTCCGCCCGGCTGATTCTGCCCTTGAGGAAGCCCATTTTCGGCGTGCCGAGAAAGCCGGCAACGAACAGGTTGGCCGGGTGGTGGTACAGCTCGAGCGGCGAGCCAACCTGCTCGACCTTGCCGCCGTTGAGGACGACTACCTTGTCGGCCAGGGTCATGGCTTCCACCTGATCGTGCGTCACGTAGATCATGGTGGCCTGCAGCTCTTTATGCAGGCGCGACAATTCCAGGCGGGTCTGCACGCGCAGCGCGGCGTCGAGGTTGGACAGCGGCTCGTCGAACAGGAAAATCTTCGGGTTGCGTACAATGGCCCGGCCAATCGCGACACGCTGGCGCTGCCCGCCGGACAGCTGCTTTGGCTTGCGCTCCAACAGCGGCCCGAGCTCCAGAATGCGTGCGGCTTCATCAACCTTCTTCTTGATCTCGGCCTTGTCACCGCCCGCCAGATCCAGTGCAAACGACAGGTTCTTGCCGACGGTCATGTGTGGATACAGCGCATAGGTCTGGAACACCATGGCCAGGTCGCGCTTGGCCGGGGTGACCTGCGTGATGTCACGGCCATCGAGTTCGATGGTTCCCGACGTCACTTCTTCAAGCCCGGCGATCAGCCGCAGCAGGGTGGATTTGCCGCAGCCCGAAGGCCCGACGAAGACCACGAACTCGCGGTCTTTCACATCCAGGTCGATACCCTTGATGATCTGGTGACCGTCAAAGCCTTTTTGCAGATTGCGGATGCTCAGGTTAGCCATGTTGGATTCCTTCTTGTTCTTTGGGCCGGGCTATTTGACAGCGCCGAACGACAGGCCGCGAACCAGTTGTTTCTGACTGATCCAGCCGAAAATCAGAATGGGCGCACACGCCAGGGTCGAGACCGCTGACAGCTTGGCCCAGAACAACCCTTCAGGGCTGGAGTAGGAAGCGATCAAGGCAGTCAACGGCGCTGCGGCGGATGAGGTGAGGTTCAGCGACCAGAATGCTTCGTTCCAGCACAGGATCAGCGACAGCAACGCGGTGGAAGCCAGGCCGCCCTTGCAGATCGGCATCAGTACGCGAAAGATCTCCTGGCGGGTGCTGGCCCCGTCCAGCCGCGAGGCCTCGAGGATCTCGCCGGGGATATCCTTGAAGTAGGTGTAAATCATCCAGACCACGATCGGCAGGTTGATCAGCGTATAGATGATGATCAGCGCCAGCCGCGAATCGAGCAGGCCAAAGGTCTTGGCCAGCAGATAGATCGGCATCAGCACGCCCACCGGCGGCAGCATCTTGGTCGAGAGCATCCACAGCAGTGTACTCTTGGTGCGCTTGGTCTCGAAAAACGCCATGGAATACGCCGCAGGAATCGCGATCAGCATGGCCAGCACCGTGGCGCTGAAGGAAATCAGCACCGAGTTCCAGGCAAAATGAAAGTAATCGCTGCGCTCCTGAATATGCAGGTAGTTTTCCAGCGTCGGGGTGAAGAACAGCTGTGGCGGTGTCGCGAATGCATCGATCTCGGTCTTGAAGCTGGTCAGGACCATCCAGAAGATCGGAAAGAACACCAGCGCAGCGATGATCCAGGACAGAGCCCCGAGCAGCAGGCTTTGCAGACGGCGTGATTGTTTGAGGGTCATCATGGCAAGGTCCTCATGACTTGTCGGTGAGGTTTTTGCCGATCATCCGGATCAGGATGATCGCCGCGATGTTGGCTATGACCACGGCAATCAGCCCGCCCGCCGAGGCCATGCCGACGTCGAACTGCAGCAGCGCCTGGATGTAGATCAGGTAAGCCAGGTTGGTCGAGGCAAAGCCCGGCCCGCCGTTGGTCGTGGTGAAGATTTCAGCGAATACCGAAAGCAGGAAGATCGTTTCGATCATCACCACCACGGCGATCGGACGCGCCAGGTGCGGCAGGGTCAGGTGCCAGAAGATCGCCAGCGGACCGGCGCCGTCCAGCCGCGCTGCTTCTTTCTGTTCCTGGTCGAGCGACTGCATGGCGGTCATCAGGATCAGAATGGCGAAGGGCAGCCATTGCCACGACACGATGATAATGATCGACAGCATCGGGTAATGGGCGAACCAGTCAATCGGTTCGGCGCCGAAGAACTTCCAGACCGCCGCAAGTACGCCGGACACCGGATGAAAGATCAGGTTTTTCCAGATCAGCGCGCTGACCGTGGGCATGATGAAGAACGGCGAGATAAGCAGTACGCGAACGATGCCGCGACCGAAAAACTCGCTGGCTTCCAACAGTGCCGAAATCAGCACGCCGAGGATCACACTGATCGCCAGCACACTGCCGACCAGCAGTAATGTATTGCCGGCACCCGGCAAGAAGCCGCTGTCGGTCACGAAATACTGGAAGTTCTCCAGGCCGACGAATTCGTTTTCGCCGGGGGAGAGCAGGTTGTAGCGGATCAGCGAGAAGTAAATGGTCATGCCCAGCGGCACGATCATCCACACCAGCAGAAGCGCCACGGAAGGACTGACCAGAAACCAGCCCGGCTTGAATCGACGGCTTTTGAGCGGTTGCTGTTCGCCGGACAGGTCCGTGCGTTCAGGGGAGGCTGAGGTATTCATGGGGAGCTCCGAACCGGATTGCACCAGAGTTGTTGCGCAGTTGAGCGGCAGGGCGAAAGCATTGGCTTTCGCCCTGGTGAGTGACGGTTACTTTTTCGGGTAACCCGCTCGTTTCATGTCGCGCGCGGTAGCGTCTTGCGCATTCTTCAATGCCTGATCCACCGTGAACTGACCTATGAGTGCTGCGGAGAACTGCTGACCGACGCTGGTGCCGATGGCCTGGAACTCGGGAATGGTGACCAGTTGAATGCCGACGTAAGGCACGGGATCGCGCGTTGGGGCCGTGGGATCGGCTTTCTTGAGCGACTCCAGCGTGATGTTGGCAAACGGTGCAGCCTTTTTATACTCGTCGGTATAGGTCGAGGCGCGCGTACCAGGTGGTACGTTGGACACACCGTCGGTATCGGCGACCAGTTTGGCGTACTCTTTCGAGGTGGCCCACTGGGTGAACTCGGCAGCGTCCTTGGTGTTCTTGGCGCTGGTCGGGATTGCCAGCGACCACGAGTACAGCCACGATGAGCCCTTGTCGGTCACTTCGTGCGGGGCGTAGGTGAAGCCGACGCTGTCAGCCACTTTGCTCTGCTTCTTGTCGGTCACGAACGATCCGGCCACGCTGGCGTCGACCCAGATGGCGCACTTGCCGCTGTTGAACAGCGCAAGGTTCTCGTTGAAGCCGTTGCTGGAGGCGCCCGGCGGGCCGGACTGCTTCATGGTGTTGACGTAGAAGTTCAGCGCGTTCTTCCACTCTGGCTGATCGAACTGTGGCGTCCACTGCTTATCGAACCAGCGCCCGCCATAGGCGTTGGCCAGCGTCGTGATCAGCGCCATGTTCTCGCCCCAGCCAGCCTTGCCGCGCAGGCAGAGGCCGTACTGCTCCTTGGACTTGTCGGTCAGTTTGCCGGCGAACTCGGCAATCTGGGTCCAGGTAGGGCGCTCGGGCATGGTCAGGCCCGCGGCCTTGAACAGGTCGGTGCGGTAGTAGGTGATCGAGGCTTCAGCATAGAACGGCAGGGCGAACAGTTTGCCGTCTACCGACAGGCCGTCACGCACGGAAGGGAACACATCGTCCAGCGCGTAACTGGCAGGCAGGTCTTTCATTTCCTGCAACCAGCCTTTCTGACCCCAGAGTGAGGCTTCGTACATGCCGATGGTCAGCACGTCGAACTGGCCGCCCTTGGTGGCGATGTCAGTGGTCAGGCGTTGACGCAGGACGTTCTCTTCCAGCACGACCCAGTTGAGCTTGATATCGGGGTGCTGTTCTTCGAAGGTTTTGGAGAGGCGTTGCATGCGAATCATGTCGCTGTTGTTGACCGTGGCGATGGTCACGGTCCCCGCTGTGGCACTGCCACTGAACACGAAACAGGTGCTGAGGACGGAACTGGCGAGCAGAAGTTTTGTTGAGTTCTTCATTGATCACTCCTCTTCCACGCCCAAAGGACTGTAGAAGGATGGTTATTGTTTTTTTCTCTTCCGGAGGTGAGGAAGATGTGCACTGATTACACCGGCGTTCGGTCTGAAAGACAAATCCTGCGCCGCACTCTGACTGATACTTTTTTGCACTCGGATGTGAAAAGGCAACAGCGTCGAATCGCCCATAGGGCGGCTTCGGCGCAACTCCAGCGTAGACGATGAGGACGAGGGCGGGGCAAATCAGTACAGGTTTTGTTCGGTCAGACGCTGAACGGCGAGGCGGCGGTAGTGCGACGGGGTCATGCCCTTGAGTTGCTGGAAACGCCGATTGAAGTTGGAAATATTGTTGAATCCGGACTCGAAGCACACATCGGTGACCGGTTTGTCGCCGTCGGCGAGCAGTTCGCATGATTTGCTGATGCGCAGCCGATTGACGAACTCCACGAAGCAGCGCCCGGTAGCCTGTTTGAACACCCTGGAAAAATAGGTCGGCTTCATGCCCAGATACTCGGCGACTTCCTCCAGCGGTAGCTCGCGGCCATAGTGGGCGAAGATATAATCCACCGCCCGGTTGGTGCGATCCACGCTGTGCTCGTCCGCCGTATGGGCAACCGCTGTGCCCGACAGCAACTGGTAATCTTCACTGGCGGCCAGCAGTTCGAGCAGGATGAAGAAGTGGCCCAGGCGAGTAATGCCTCGCGAGTCGGCGATTTTCTGCATTTGCTTCATCGCCTGACGAATCGTGCGTTTGCAGCGAAATTCGATGCCGTAGCGGGCGCGCTCCAGTAACGGCGTCAGGGTCTTGAGTTCGGCAAACACCTGATTGCCGCTTTCCAGCAGCTCATCGGTAAAGTTGACCAGCATGTCGCGCTTGGGCACCACTTCACCGTCGTCGATCTGGCTGATCCAGTTATGCGGCAGGTTGGGGCCGGTGAGAAACAGGCTGGCAGGATTGAAGTTGCCGATGTAATCACCGACAAATACCTTGCCGGAGCTGGCGACGATCAGGTGCAGTTCATATTCCTTGTGGAAATGCCAGCGCACCAGCGGGCAGGGGAAACCATGCTCGCGGTAGATGATCGACAGACCGTTGTGGTCGTCCATCAATTCGTAGGAAGGGTCGGCAATTCTTGTTGTTTTATTCATTGGCGATGTCATGTTCATCCGTTGCCAGAAGAGTAATGTGCCTGATTTTTCAGTTCAATGCCCGGTCATTGGCAAAAATCGCCTACGATCGGGCCTCTGCCAGTGGAGGCGTTGACCGATGAAACAGATCCTGCTGATCGGCATGGGGGCCGGGGATCCCGAGCAGATCACCCTGCAGGCCGTTGCGGCCCTGAACCGTGCAGAGGTGATCTTCATCCTCGACAAGGGCTATGTCGACGATCAGTTGCTGAGGCTGCGCAAAGAGCTCTGTCAGCGCTTTATCACTCATGAACGCTACCGTCTGGTGCAAGTTCAGGATCCTCGGCGTGAAGATGATCCGCAGGCCTACGAGCGCGGCATCGAAGGGTGGCACGAACAGCGTGCGATACTCTTCGAGCGGTTGTTGACTGATGAGCTTGGCGTGGATCAGGTCGGCGCGTTTCTGGTCTGGGGCGACCCGTCGCTCTATGACAGCACGATGCGCATCCTTGATCAGGTTCTGGCGCGGGGTAAGGAGGTATTCGAATATCAGGTGATTCCCGGTATCACCAGCGTCCAGAGCCTGGTCGCGCGACACCGGATCCCGCTCAATCGCATCGGCGAGTCGATTCATATCACCACCGGCCGACGCATGGCGACAGCTCCGCTGCAGCAGCCCGGCAACGTTGTGGTAATGCTCGACGCACACTGCACATTCGAGCGCTATGTGGGGCAGGGGCTGGACATCTATTGGGGCGCGTACCTGGGCACGCCGGACGAGATACTGGTGGCCGGGCGGCTCGATGAGGTCTGCGAGCAGATCAAGCGGCTGCGCAGCGAGGCACGCGAGCGCAGGGGGTGGATCATGGATACCTATTTGCTGCGCAAACCGGCATAGGCTCTGCGGGAAAAGTGGCTGCGCTCGGTGATGCTGCGTTAAAAACAGGCTCGTGCGCGAGTCCGATCGGAATGCTCATTTACAAACCGTAGAGTCGAACGCGACCCGGCCGTTCCTCGCCTGTTTTTGCCTTGCCTGACCTTCGCTCGCCGACTTTTCTCATTGAGCCTAAGCCGGTTTTTCATCCTTGTTGCGATTCTTCGCTTCGATCCACTGCGCCATGTATTTGGTGCTCTTGTGGTGATGGTGCCGCAGCATGGCGCCGGTGAAGTTCGCCAGACGATGCTCCGCGAGTTCGTTGCGAAGGGTGTCGATGCGTTCGATCAGGCTCGCACAGTGCTGCCGATGCTGAAAGCGCGCCTGCAGCAACGCCTGACCCGCTTGTTGCGCTTCAAGCCAGAGGTTCTGGTCCTGATAAAGCCTGACCGCAGCGCCCGCGATTTCCGCAGGGTTGTCGGCAATGATGCCGGGCCACGGCAGCCCGCCGCTCATGGCTTCCGCACCCATCGGCGTCGTGACTGACGGCGTTCCGCAGAGCATCGCGTCCATCAGCTTGCCTTTGATGCCGGCCCCGAAGCGCAATGGCGCGAGGCACACCCGCGCATGGGACATGACCTCCAGCGCATCCTCGGCCCAGTGCTTCACATGAAAGCCCTGCGAGGCATTGTGCAGCGCCGAGGCCTTGGGTGGCGTGTAGGCACCGTAGATGTGCAACTGAGCGTCAGGCAGTTGCTGACGAATCAGCGGCCAGATAGCGGTTTTCATCCACAGCACCGCATCCCAGTTGGGCGCATGGCGGAAGTTGCCGATGCTGAGGAAGTGCGCACGCTCTGCAAAAGGCCGGAAGCTGTCGGGCGCGCCGTCGATCATCAGCGGACACCAGTGCAGCAGCGCGGCGGGCAGGCCGAAAGAGCCGCTCAACAGGGCGATTTCGACATCCGACGTCATCAGGTTGAGGTCGCAGCGATACAACGAAGCAATTTCGCGCTGCGCCAGATCACTGGATGCGATCCGCCGGAAAAGCTGCGGCGCTGAAACGTCGGCGCTGCACGGTCCGGCCTCGGCGCAATCGCTGTTAAGCAAATCCTTCAACAACTGATGGCGTGCGTGGCGCAGGCTCTGAAAATCCGACGTTTCCAGAATGCGTAGTGCGTCGGGACACTGCTGCTCGACGCGCCAGCCGAACTGTTCCTCGATCATGAACTGATCGAAGAGCACGACGTCAGGCTGCAATTCGCTGACAAACACGTCAAAACTGCTGTCGTTGAGCGCGATGTGCACTTCGCGGATGCCCAGGCTGAGCAGATCGGCGCGGTGCTCGCCTTCGGTGGCAGGGCTGGCGAAGGTGATCTGCCAGTCCTGCTCCAGAAAGCATTGAATCAGTTGCATCATGTGCCCGCTGGCAGCCGAGGAACGCGGCTCTGGCCATACGTAGCCGATGATCAATAAGCGGGTGCTGACAGGCTTTTCAGTGCTGTTGAGGGCAGCGTCGATATCAGTCAAGGCTGTTTCCAAGAATGCTTTTTACCTTGTCACGCAACTGGTCGATGGAGAACGGCTTGCCGATCGAGTGCATGCCTGGCGGCACGTCGATATTTTCCGAGTAACCGCTGGCGAACAGCACCGGCAATTGCGGGCGAAGTTCGATGACCTTTTTGGCCAGTGCGGTGCCTTTCATGTCAGGCAGTCCCTGGTCAGTCATCAGCAGGTCGATGTGATTGGAATCGTCTGCAACAAAGGTCAGTGCCGACGTAGCGTCCTCGGCTTCCAGTACCCTGTATTCCAGCTCTTCGAGCACGTCGACAATCAGCATGCGCACTATGGCGTCGTCTTCGACCACGAGAATGGTGCGGGCTGTGTCGGGCATGGTTGACTCCTTAAACCTGAATAATGGCGATAGCGCAGACAGTGTGGAATTTTGCGCATCCTTTCCCGTCGACTCAGGGTAACCGAGCGAGGGCCTGTCGGCTGTTGATACAGTCCTTGTATCAGTAAATAAAAACCGGGTGGAAGTTCAATCGAGGCACAAATACCGTAAATCGCGAGGGCGAATCACGGGTTGGCGTCATTAATGAATACAGGCGTGAGCTTATCGCCCATTTATGTGTGAAATTTCAATCCTCTATGTCGGAAATAAGAGTGTTTTTCGTAGGTTTACGGCAAACTCTACGGTTTTGATCCACTCGTCAGGGATATTTCATGAATCGGACGTCTGTTGTCGATGAACAACGCTTTCGAAAATTGCTGGGTCGTAACGTTGGCTTGCCATTGGGTGTCGGTGTACTGAGCGCAGTTTTCTTCATTTTGCTGATCAGTTATCTGCTCACTGCAATACAGTGGGTCGAGCACACTGACCGGGTAATCAACAACACCAACCGCTCAATGAAACTGTCGATAGACATGGAAACCGGCATGCGCGGTTTTCTGCTGACGGGTGATCAGCATTTTCTCGACCCCTATGAGGTCGCCAAGCCGCTGTTGCTCGCCGAGCTGCAGGGGCTGGAGAAACTGGTAGACGACAACCCTACGCAGCTGGATCGGTTCAGACGTCTGTCCACGCTGCAGCAGGAGTGGAATGCGTTCGCCCAGGAGATGATCACGTTACGGCGCACCAACGGCGATTATCAAACGCCGGTGCTGGCCGGACGTGGCAAACGCATCACCGACCAGATCCGTACCGAATATGATCAGGCCGTGGAGATGGAGCAACAGCTTCGACTGAACCGCAATGCTGAAGTCACGCGCAGTACCATTCTTTCCGTCACCCTTTATCTGATATTCGTGGTGATCGTCAGCGCAATTCTTGCCTATATCGGCCGCAGGGATCTGTTGTCGCTGTCGAATACTTACAGCGAAAACCTCAGGCTGCAGGAAATCAATTCCGAGCGTCTGCAGAAAGTAGCCTGGCTGCGCAATGGCCAGAGCGAGCTGGCTGAGCAGGTTCTGGGGCAACTGACGCTGAGCATGCTGGGCCGCAATATCCTCCAGTTCCTGACCCAATACCTGGGCGCGTCGGTGGCGGCGGTTTACATTCGCCAAGACCACGGCGGCCTGACGCGCGCAGCCTCGTATGGCTTCTCCCGCGAACAGGAGCAGCAAGATCAGACCATTCACAGTGATGAAGGCATTGTCGGGCAGGCCGCCCAGCAGGACCGCATCATTACGCTGGATGAACTGCCGGATAATTACTTCAAGGTTGCTTCCGGCCTGGGCGACGGTTCACCGCGCAGCGTGGTGGTGGTGCCAACCAGCAATGACGATCAGGTCAACGGGGTGATCGAACTGGGCTTTTTGCGTGCCCTGACCGAGCGGGACATCGAGTTCCTTGAGCTGGTGGCGGACAACGTCGGCACGTCCATCGAAGCCGCCCGTTATCGCCAGCGTCTGCAGGAGGTGCTGGCCGAGACCCAGCAGCTCAACGAAGAGCTGCAGGTGCAGCAGGAAGAACTGCGCACCGCCAACGAAGAGCTGGAGGAGCAGTCGCGCATCCTCAAGGAATCCCAGGCTCATCTGGAGACCCAGCAGGCCGAACTCGAGCAGACCAACGAGCAGTTGGCCGACCAGAGTCAAGCGCTGGCCGAGCAGCGCGATGCGCTGGATCGCAACAACGAAGAACTGAATATCGCCCAGGCCGAGTTGCAGGCGCGGGCGGACGAGCTGCAGCGTGCCAGCAAGTACAAGTCCGAGTTCCTCGCCAACATGTCCCACGAGCTGCGCACGCCGCTCAACAGCTCGCTGATCCTCGCCAAACTGCTGGCCGAGAACCCGGGCGAAAACCTCACCGCCGAACAGGTCAAGTTTGCCGAGTCGATTTATTCGGCGGGTAATGACCTGCTGAATCTGATCAACGACATTCTGGATATTTCCAAGGTCGAGGCCGGCAAACTGGAAGTGCGCCCGGAAAACAGCAGCGTTCCCCGACTGGTCGAAGGTCTGCGGACGCTCTTCCAACCGCTGGCCGCCGAGAAGAAGCTGGCGTTTACCGTCGACATCCAGACCGGCGCGCCCACCATGCTGTTCACCGATCGCCAGCGTCTTGAGCAGATCCTCAAGAACCTGCTGTCCAACGCGATCAAGTTCACCGAGGCCGGCTCGGTCAGCATGGTCGTTTCGCGTCAGCCGGGCGCAGGTATCGCCTTCATCGTGCGTGATTCGGGCATCGGCATCGCCGAGGAGCACCAGCAGGGTATTTTCGAAGCGTTCCGTCAGGCAGATGGCACCACCAACCGGCGTTATGGCGGTACCGGACTGGGGCTGTCGATTTCACGAGATCTGGCGGCATTGCTGGGCGGGTCGATCAGTGTGACCAGCGCACCGGGGCAGGGCAGTATTTTCAGCCTGGTGCTGCCGGAGCATTACGTCGAGCAAGACGATCGCGAGCCGGGCAGCGATCTGCCAATCGTGCCAGCGCCTGCTGCGCTGCAGCCGTATGCCCCTGTGCTTCCGGTCATTGCGCAGCCTGTTCCGGCACCCGTGCCGATGGATACGCCGGTGCCGGTATTTGCCGACGACCGCGACAAGGCACCTTTCCAGCGACGCTGCATTCTGGTGATCGAAGACGAGGTGCGATTCGCCCAGATTCTCTACGATCTCGCCCACGAACTGGGCTACGACTGTCTGGTAGCGCATGCTGCCGACGATGGCTTCAATCTGGCATCCCGCTATACGCCGGATGCGATCCTGCTGGACATGCGCCTGCCGGACCATTCGGGCCTGACTGTGCTGCAGCGTCTCAAGGAGCTAGCGCCCACCCGGCACATTCCGGTGCACGTGATCTCGGTCGAAGATCGCCAGGAAGCCGCCTTGCATATGGGCGCGATTGGCTACGCGGTCAAGCCGACCACGCGTGAAGAGCTCAAGGACGTGTTCGCCAAGCTGGAAGCCAAGCTGACGCAGAAGGTCAAACGTATCCTGCTGGTCGAGGATGACGCGCTGCAGCGTGACAGCATCGCGCGCCTGATCGGTGACGATGATATTGAAATCACTGCGGTAGGCTTCGCCCAGGAGGCGCTGGACCTGCTGCGCGATCACGTCTACGACTGCATGATCATCGATCTGAAGCTGCCGGACATGCTCGGCAACGAGTTGCTCAAGCGCATGTCGATGGAAGACATCTGTGCCTTCCCGCCGGTGATCGTCTATACCGGCCGCAATATGACCCGCGATGAAGAAGCCGAGCTGATGAAATACTCGCGCTCGATCATCATCAAGGGTGCGCGTTCGCCTGAGCGGCTGCTCGATGAGGTCACGCTGTTCCTGCACAAGGTCGAATCGCAACTGTCCAACGAGCGGCAAAAGATGCTCAAGACCGCGCGTAGCCGTGACAAGGTCTTCGAGGCGCGCAAGATCCTCGTGGTCGACGACGATGTGCGTAACATCTTTGCCCTGACCAGTGCCCTTGAACATAAAGGCGCGGTGGTGGAAATCGCCCGCAACGGTCTGGAGGCGATTGCCAGGCTCAATGAAGTGGAAGACATCGATCTGGTCCTGATGGACGTGATGATGCCTGAAATGGACGGTTTTGAAGCGACCATCGAGATTCGCAAGGACCCGCGCTGGCGCAAGCTGCCGATCATTGCCGTCACGGCCAAGGCCATGAAGGATGATCAGGAGCGCTGCCTGCAGGCGGGTTCCAACGATTACCTGGCCAAGCCCATCGATCTGGACCGACTGTTTTCGCTGATCCGCGTCTGGCTGCCGAAGATGGAGCGTATCTGAATGAGGCTTGAATGGAGGGGCGTCTGCGATGCCAGCCCCGGGCGGTACCATGCCCATTGATCGAAGCATGGACATCGAACTGCGCCTGCTGATCGAAGCGATTTACCTTCAGTACAGCTACGACTTTCGTGACTACTCCGGCGCTTCGGTGAAGCGCCGCGTGATCCATGCGCTGCGTCAGTTCGATTGTGCAACCATCTCCGCCTTGCAGGAGCGTGTGCTCCATGATCCTGCAGCGTTCATGCAGCTGCTGCAGATTCTCACGATTCCGGTCAGTGAGATGTTTCGTGACCCGTCGCACTTTCTGGCGATCCGCAACGAAGTTGTGCCGGTGCTGCGCACTTACCCGTCACTCAAGGTATGGATCGCCGGTTGCAGCACGGGCGAAGAGGTCTATTCCACGGCTATTCTGTTGCGCGAGGAAGGGCTGTTGGAGCGGACCATCATCTATGCGACCGATATCAACCCCAGCTCGCTGGAAAAGGCCAAGCAGGGCATCTTCTCCATGGACAACGTGCGGGCCTATGCCGAGAACTATCGAAAGGCGGGAGGGCAGCGCGATTTTGCCGAGTACTACACGTCTGCCTATGACTATGCAATCTTCGACAAGACGCTGTGCGAGAACGTCACGTTTGCCGATCACAGTCTGGCCACAGATAGTGTATTCTCCGAAACGCAATTTATTTCTTGCCGTAACGTACTGATTTATTTCAACAAAAAGCTTCAGGATCGAGCGTTCGGGTTGTTTCATGATTCGTTGTGTCATCGTGGCTTTCTGGCGCTGGGCAGCAAGGAAACGCTGGAATTTTCCGCCTACGGTGGCGACTTCGAGGCGCTGGTGAAACCCGAGCGGATTTACCGGAAATCATGAGAACCACGTTTGGCGATGAAGCGCCCAGCCACGCGTTACCCGTGGTCGATGCCATTGTGGTCGGTGCCTCGGCGGGCGGCGTGGAAGCCCTGCTGAAAATATTCAGCGGTCTGCGCAGGGGGTTTTCATTGCCTATCCTGATGGTTCTGCATCTACCTGATGATCGGCATAGCCAGTTGGCCAATGTGTTTCAGAACCGTCTGGCAATTCCGGTCAAGGAAGCCGACGACAAGGAGAGCATCGTGCCCGGCACTTTGTACGTTGCGCCAGCGGGTTATCACGTCTCGGTGGAGTCTGACTTTTCCCTGTCACTGAGTCAGGAGGACAAGGTGTTTTATTCAAGGCCCAGTATCGACATTCTGTTCGGTTCGGCCGCTGATGCCTATGCGCCGCGACTGGCTGGCGTGCTGTTGACCGGTGCCAACAATGACGGCGCGAACGGGTTGCTGCAGATCAAGAAGTACGGTGGTTTCACGGTGATTCAGGACCCCGCGCAGGCCCAGGCGTCTACCATGCCTGAAGCGGGCCTGGCGCTGCACTCGCCCGATTACCTCCTTTCCCTGAACGATATTGGCCGCTTGCTGGTCGAGCTGGAACGAACCGCATGTTAAGTGAAATTCAGGCAAAACTGCTCATCGTCGATGATTTGCCGGAAAACCTGCTGGCGCTCGAAGCGCTGATCAAGCGCGGTGATCGAATCGTCTACAAGGCGCTGTCTGCGGACGAAGCACTCTCACTGCTGCTGCAGCACGAATTCGCCATGGCCATCCTCGACGTTCAAATGCCTGGGATGAATGGCTTCGAGCTGGCCGAGATGATGCGCAGCACGGAAAAGACCAAAAGCATTCCGATCGTCTTCGTCAGCGCTGCTGGGCGCGAGCTGAATTACGCCTTCAAGGGCTATGAAAGCGGTGCCGTGGACTTCCTGCACAAGCCGCTGGATATTCACGCGGTAAAGAGCAAGGTCAACGTGTTCGTCGATCTTTACCGTCAGCGCAAGGCCATGAAAATACAGGTCGAGGAGCTTGAGCGTAGTCGTCAGGAGCAGGAAGCCTTGCTCCAGCGTCTACAGTCGACTCAGGGCGAACTGGAACACGCGATTCGCATGCGTGATGACTTCATGTCCATCGTCTCCCACGAGGTGCGCACGCCGCTCAACGGCCTGATTCTGGAGACCCAGCTGCGCAAGTTGCATCTGGCCAAGGACAACGCGGCGGCGTTTACCATGGAGAAGCTGCACGCGATGGTCGATCGCGACGAGCGACAGATCCAGAGTCTTATCCGCCTTATCGAAGACATGCTCGACGTATCGAGGATCCGCACCGGCAAGCTGTCGATCAGGCCGAGTCCGTTCGACCTCAGCGAACTGGTCACGCAACTGCTGGAAAGCTTTGCCGCACAGATCGCTGCCGCAGATTCCAGCATCACCCAGTTTGCCGAACAGCCGGTGATCGGCGTCTGGGACGAATTTCGTATCGAGCAGGTGGTTGCCAACCTGCTCACCAACGCGCTGCGCTACGGTGCGCGAAAGCCGATTGAAGTGCATGTGTACAGCAAGGACAGCGAGGCGTTCATCGAAGTCAGGGATCAAGGTATTGGCATTACGGCCGAAAACCAGAAGCGCATCTTTCAGCAGTTCGAGCGGGTGTCGAGCAATCACGCTGTTGCCGGATTGGGTCTTGGGCTGTTCATTTCCGATCAGATCGTCATGGCGCACGGCGGTCGCATCGAAGTGGAAAGTGAAGAGGGCAAGGGTTCGGTGTTTCGTATCTGTCTGCCTCTGTAAGGTCGCCGCCACCGGCAGTCAAGTTTAATCACAGGTTGGCGCAACCTCCCAAGCGTGCCGTGGTCGTAATGGCAGCTATTTATAAGATCAAAGGCAGTTCAATGAGCGCTGATGCAGAAAACGTCGTACTAATCGTCGAAGACGAGCCCCTGATCCTGATGCTTCTGGCCGATTATCTGTCGGGTGAGGGTTATCGTGTCCTGAAAGCCGAGAACGGCGAGCAGGCTTTCGAGATTCTGGCGACCAAACCCCATCTCGACCTGATGATCACCGATTATCGGCTGCCGGGCGGCGTCTCGGGCGTCCAGATTGCCGAGCCTGCGATCATGCTGCGGCCTGAGTTGAAGGTGATTTTCATCAGCGGTTACCCGGCGGAGATACTCGATTCGGGCAGCCCGATTGCGTTGAAGGCACCCATTCTCGCCAAGCCCTTTACCATGGACACCTTGCATACCCAGATTCAGAAACTGCTGGCTTGATGATGACTGAGCGGGCAACTGGACGAGTCTGTGCTACCTGAAGCCTGAGCATTGCTCAGGCTTCTATCATTTCCCGTACTTTTGAAGTCAGGTGATCGAAGGCAAAGGGCTTGGTGATCAATTGCATCCCTGTGTCCAGAAAGCCTCCTCGTACCGCCGCATGTTCAGCGTAGCCGGTAATGAACAGCACCTTGAGCTCCGGCCGCAGTTGTCTGGCTATTTCCGCCAGCTGCCTGCCGTTCATGCCTGGCAGTCCGACATCGCTGATCAACAGATCGATGCGCTGTCCTGATTCGAGTATCGGCACCGCGTCCGACGCTTCTCCGGCCTCGATGAAGGTGTAGCCCAGCTCACCGAGCACCTCACTGACCAGCGTACGCACGGCCGGGTCGTCTTCGACGATCAACACGGTCTCGCCATTCTCGGCATAAACCGCATTGCTCTGGAAAGTCTGCTCGGCCTCAGACGCAAGCCCCTTAAAGCGCGGCAGAAAGAGTTGTACGGTAGTGCCGACGCCGACCTCGCTCTTGATCAGGACGTGGCCGTGCGATTGCTTGCTGAAGCCGTAAATCATCGAAAGTCCCAGGCCGGTGCCCTGGCCGATGGGCTTGGTGGTGAAGAAAGGGTCAAACGCCCGACTGATGACGGTTTCAGGCATGCCACAGCCATTGTCACTGACGCTCAGCACAACATAGTCACCTGGCAGCAGGTTCTCGTAGGCGTTGGTGAAGGATCTGTCCAACTGCTGATTGGAGGTCTCGACCACCAGCGTACCGCCATCAGGCATGGCATCGCGGGCATTGAGTACCAGATTGAGCAGGGCGCTCTCCAACTGGTTGGGGTCGGCTTCTGCGGTCCACAGATCGTGCGCAAGACGCAGTTGCAGGTGAATGCTCTCGTTGACGCTGCGCTGCAGCAGTTCGTCCATGGCATTGACCAGATGGTTCATTTCGACCGGCTTGGAGTCCAGCGACTGACGCCGCGAGAAGGCCAGCAGCCGATGGGTCAGGGCGGCCGCGCGGTTGGCCGATGTGACCCCCAGATCGATCAGGCCATTCAGGTCTTCGATGCGGCCACGCGCCAGCCGGCGTCTTATCAACTCCAGGCTGCCGATAATGCCGGTCAGCATGTTGTTGAAGTCATGGGCAATCCCGCCGGTCAACTGGCCGACCGCTTCCATTTTCTGTGACTGGCGCAGAATCTCCTCTTTGTGACGCAGCTGCGAGGTTCGCTCTTCAACCTGTTGTTCGAGCGTTTCATTGAGGCGACGCAATTGCGACTCGGCCTGTTTGCGCTCGGTGATGTCAGAGGTCACACCGGCAAGGGAGCCGATCAGGCCGTTCTTGCTGCGAGTGGCGCGGGCGCGTACATCCACCCAATTGAGTGAGCCATCCGGCCAGACATTACGGTATTCGATGATCAAGTCGACACCGGTGTCCAGGCTGCGCTGCAGCGCCGATTGCATCCTCGGTTGGTCTTCGAAGTAGACGGCGGCCAGCCACTCCTGGTAATCAAGCGTATTCTGCTCATCGCGGCCGTAATGACTTTTGGTGATGTCCGAACAGGTCAGCTTGAGGTGTTCCGCTTCCAGCACCCATGAGCCCAGCCTGCCAGCCTTCAGGGCGTTCTGCAGGCGGCCTTCACTTTCGTGCAGGTCCTCCATGCGCGCCCGGGCTTCATACTGGCGTCTACGACCACGCACAGCCGTCATTACCAGACTGACCAGCGTGACGGGATGGAAAGGGCGTTCAAGAAAGGTCACGTTGCCCAGCAGGTTGCCCATGCGTGCGGACGGGTTGTGATCCGGTCCGCCGTGATGGGTCAGCAAAACGATCGGCAAGTCCGACCAGGGCGGCTGGCGGCCGAGGAGTTCGAGCAACGGGGTCATGTCGGCGTTGCGCAGTGCCTCGTCGGCGATAATCGCCAGGCCAGCGCCCGCGCTCAGCTCTCTGACCAGCTCGGACACATCATGGGCTACCGTTGCCGGATAGCCCGCTTCGTCGAGAATACGCGTGGCGATCTGGCTGTCCCGCCCGCGTGGGGCGAGAATGATCGCGCGCTCTGACAACAGACCTGGAGTACTCACAGGTCGTCATCCTCCAGCAGCGGTTTCTTGTCACCCATGTATGACGGCACACCGCGCAGCACGCCCTGAAAGGCCGCCAGCGGTTCGCCGATTTTCAGTCCGCTGGAACTGATGCGGTACTCTCGGATAGTGGATTCGTGAGTGCCGGTACGTTTCTTGATGATCGATATGGCACGGCGTACCTGACCCAGCGCTTCGAAATAGCGCAACAGAATCACGCTGTCGGCAAGGTAGGTAATGTCCACCGGCGAGCGCATGTCGCCCACCAGTCCGTGTTGCGCTACGGTCATGAAGGTCGAGGCGCCCTGGCGGTTGAGGTAGAGCAGCAGCTCGTGCATATGCAAAACCAGCGCGCTTTCTTCCGGCATTGCCGCCTGATAGCCGTTGATACTGTCGATGACGACGGTCTTTATCTGCTTTCTATCGACTGCGCGCCGCACGCGGTGTGCGAATTCACCTGGGGACAGCTCTGCCGCGTCGATCTGTTCGACCACCAGATTGCCGGTTTCCTGCAGCGCACGCAGGTCGATACCCAGTTTGAGCATGCGCTCGAACAGCAGGCCCATTTCCTCATCGAATATGAACAGGCCGACACGCTCGCCGCGCGCCACCGCCTGTGCGGCAAAAACCAGCGAGATGAGCGATTTCCCGGTCCCGGCCGGACCGAGAATCAGGGTGCTGGAGCCGCCCTCGATGCCGCCGCCCAACAGATCGTCCAGCTCCTTGATGCCACTGCTCAATTGAGTGCGCGCGTAGTTGGAGCGGTGCTCGGCAGCCACCAGGCGCGGGAAGACTTGAATACCGTTCTCGGCAATGTTGAAGTCATGAAAACCACCGCGGTACTTCTGGCCACGGTATTTGACGATTTTCAAACGTCTGCGCTCGGCACCGTAAGTAGGTGTCAGTGCTTCGAGGCGGATAACGCCGTGGGCAACGCTGTGCACGGTCTTGTCCAGCGCCTCGGTGGTCAGGTCATCCAGCAGCAGCACCGTCGCGTTGTAGCGCGTGAAGTAATGCTTGATGGCCAGAATCTGGCGCCTGTAGCGCAACGAACTCTGCGCCAGAAGACGGATTTCCGAGAGGCTGTCGATCACCACACGGGTGGGTTTGACGCGCTCGACCACCTCGAATATCTGCCGCGTTGCTTCACCCAGCTCCAGGTCAGAGGAGTAGAGCAGGCTCTGGTGGTGATCGGCGTCGAGCAGGCTTTCAGGCGGCGTCAGCTCGAAGATATTGATATGTTCGTCGAGCTCCCAGCCGTGCGAGGCTGCACCCGAGCGCAACTCGCTTTCGGTCTCGGACAGGGTGATGTACAGGG
Source organism: Pseudomonas sp. PvP028 (assembly GCF_017832255.1). NCBI lineage: Bacteria > Pseudomonadati > Pseudomonadota > Gammaproteobacteria > Pseudomonadales > Pseudomonadaceae > Pseudomonas > Pseudomonas sp. PvP028. Next base: position 4,565,972 of record NZ_JAFIBL010000001.1, on the reverse strand, counting down.
ATATTTCGCCCGCTGCCGCTCCGGCCTGCAGAAATTGCAGGGCTACGGTTGTCTTGCCGGTTCCGGGTTCTCCCTCTAGAAGAAACACATGACTGCGTGAAAGACCTCCTGCAAGGATGTCGTCCAGGCCTTCAATGCCGGTTGCCGCTTTTGACGTATTCAAGTATCGCCCTCTGATAACCGCACAGGTTTTGTTGCTATTCATTACTGGACCTTAAGGTGATGCGGCCGTTCCCTCTATTTGAGGGGGGCGGCCATATCCAATATAGCCGGGCGGGTGGTTTGCGGGTCCGGCGAATGTCAGTTCAGCCCGGTTACGATGTATCGGGTGCTGTTGTTATAGTCCTGCACCTGAACACCCCAATCTGCCTGAGGATCACGTCGTGACCGATTATCAAAGTTTCCGGGTCGAGCTGGCCGACAGCATTGCTCACGTACAAATCAACCGGCCTGAAAAACTCAACGCAATGAACGAGTCGTTCTGGACGGAGATAATCGACATTTTCGACTGGATAGAGCGCACTGACGAGGTACGCGTCGTGGTGCTCAGTGGTGCGGGCAAACACTTTTCGTCAGGCATCGATCTGGCTCTGCTGGCCTCGGTCGCCAGCCAGATGGGCAAGGATGCCGGGCGTAATGCCCGTCTGTTGCGCCGCAAGATCCGCGACATGCAGGCCTCGTTCACTGCCGTGGATAATTGCCGAAAACCGGTTCTCGCCGCCATTCAAGGCTATTGCCTGGGCGGCGCCATCGACCTGATTTCCGCGTGTGACATGCGTTATGCGGCGGCCGACGCGCAGTTCGCCATTCGCGAGATCGACATGGGCATGGCCGCCGATGTCGGCACGCTGCAAAGGCTGCCAAGGATCATCGGTGACGGTGTATTGCGCGAACTGGCCTACACCGGGCGTACCGTCGGCGCTGAAGAGGCGCAACGGATCGGGCTGGTCAATCGCACCTTCGATGACCCGGACGGTCTGTTGCAGGGTGTCCTGGCGGTGGCTCGGGAAATAGCCGGAAAATCGCCCATCGCCATCGAGGGCACCAAGCAAATGATCAGCTACATGCGTGATCACAGAGTGGATGACGGTCTCGAACACGTTGCCATCTGGAACGCAGCCATGCTGCAATCACCTGACCTGAAACTGGCGATGGCTGCGCAGATGAGCAAGCAGAAACCGGTCTTCGATAATTGATACATGACAAGGCTCGAGTCTGAGCTAAGGAGTTTCCCATGTCGCGCCCGGAGCGTTGGACAACTGCAGTTCTGGATGTCGAGGCCCCTGGCGGTTTGGCTGTGGTTCAGGGGGATCAGGGTTTTTTGCTGGATGCCAACGGGGTGCTGTTCCCCAGAAGCTGGCTGGCTGCGCAGGACCTGCCGGTGCAGAGCGAGCACGGCATCGGCTATTTCGACGGTGAGCCTGTCTACCTGCTGGTGCTGGAACGCTCGGTTAGCGTCGAGGGTGGCGCCTGGCAGGGTTTGCGTCAGTTCATGCTGGACGGTGATTTTGCTGTTTTCCAGATGCTCGGCTACGCCGCGCAAGTCAGCACATGGGCCAGGGAACACCGTTTCTGCGGTGCCTGCGGTCGTCCCACCGTGCAGATTCGCGGAGAGCGGGCGATGTTCTGCGAACATGACAACCTGCGGCTGTACCCGCGTATTTCGCCGAGCATGATCGTGCTGGTTACTCGGGGTGATGAAATCCTGCTGGCCCGCTCACCGCGTTTCGTCACCGGTATGTACAGCGCACTGGCCGGGTTTGTGGAGCCGGGTGAGTCTGCTGAGGACTGCGTACACCGCGAGGTGATGGAAGAGGTGCAGGTACGCATCAAGAACCTCAAGTACCGGGGCAGCCAGTGCTGGCCGTTTCCGCATTCGATGATGCTCGGGTTCCATGCCGAATACGAAAGCGGCGAAATTGTGCCACAGGCAGAAGAAATCGAAGACGCACGCTGGTTTCATGTCGATGACCTGCCGCCGTTACCAGCCAATCGGTCAATTGCCCGTTACCTTATCGAGGCGTACCTGGCCGAGCGTTCAGGCGCCCCCGAACCAGTGCTGCCAGGCTAGGCGCACGGTCAGGCCCAGGACCACGGTGATGAACACCGGGCGGATGAATTTGGCACCGCCCTTGATCGCGGTGCCTGCACCGAAGTAGGCACCAAGCATCACCGCAAGGCCCATGCTCAGGCCGATGATGTAATCCACCTGGCCAGAAAAGATGAACACCGACAATGCCACGGCATTGCTGACGAAGTTCATGCTGCGCGCCACGCCGCTGGCCTTGACCAGATCCACCGGGTAGAGCAGCAGGGTACTGACTGTCCAGAAGGCACCGGTACCCGGCCCGGCAACACCGTCGTAGAAACCCAGTCCCAGTCCTTGCGGCAGCTGCCATTTCTTCTTGATCGGCGCATTGCTGTCCAGGGGCGCCTTGGGCGTGCCACCAAACAACAAGTACAGCCCGCAACCGAACACAATCACCGGCAACATCTGGTTCAGCCATTCGGCTGGCAGGTAATGGGCGATCACCGCGCCCAGCGCAGCACCGACTGCAGTACCGGCCACTGCATGCAGCCATTGGCCTGGGTCAAACAGCTTGCGACGGTAGAAGGTGAAACTGGCCGTCGCTGAACCAAAGGTCGAGCTGAGCTTGTTGGTGCCCAGCACCAGATGCGGCGGCAGGCCGGCTGTCATCAGCGCAGGGGTGGTCAGCAGTCCGCCGCCACCGGCGATGGCATCTATGAATCCCGCTATGAAAGCAACCACGGCAAGAATGGCGAGGGTGGTCAGGTCGACGCTGAGTTCAAAAGGCATGGTGGCAGAGGGCTTATGGCGAGGACGGCAAAGGGGCAGGATGGCTGCCCGAACGTAGCGGATTCTACCCCTTGTGCAATGCTTGCAGGAAGTCAGATGTCGGTGAGCGCGACCCAGCGCTGCTCGGCAGCGGCCACGCGAATGGCCGTCGCCAGGCGCTCGATGTGCCACGCTTCCTCGAAGTCCGGGCCACGGCTGCGCTGACCGCATACGGCCTGGATGAGCGCTTGTACTTCGAGCGCCTTGAGCTCGTTGTAGCCCAGCTGGTGGCCGGGAGCCGGGCAGAATGCGGCGTAACCCGGTTGTGCAGGGCCGGCCAGCAGACGCTGAAAACCATCGCGCCCGACTGCGCCTGTACGATAGAGGCGCAGCTCGTTGAGCCGCTCCTGATCGAACGCCAGCGTGCCCTTGGTGCCGCTGATCTCGAAACTCAGGTGGTTTTTGTAGCCGTGTTTGAGCCAACTGCTGCTGAAGGTTCCGCGCGCACCATTGGCAAAGCGCAGTAGCGCGTGGGTCTGGTCGTCCACTGCAATGGCGCGGATCTGCTGGCTGCCGAGGCTCACCGGGCGTTCACGGTGTACGGTGCTGGAGTCAGCGCAGACTGCTTCGATGTCGCCCAGCAAATGACGCGCCATCGCCAGCAAGTGGCTGCCCAGATCGGCCAGCGCACCGCCCGCATGCGCCGCTTCACAGCGCCACGACCAGGGTGACGCCGGATTACCCATGAAATCCTCGCTGAACTCGCCCTGAAAGCTGACGATCTCGCCCAGTTCGCCGGCTTCGATCATTTCCCTGGCAAGGCCGATCATCGGGTTGTGCTGGTAGTTGTAGCCAACCTGGGTGACGACACCCGCAGCCTTGGCACTGCGGCGCATTTCATCGGCCTGGGCGAGATTCACGGCCAGCGGTTTTTCGCAGTACACCGCCTTGCCTGCGGCGATGGCGGCCATTGCCATGGGGAAGTGCAGGTGATTGGGGGTGGTAATCGCCACGATCTGTACGTGCGGATCATCGATCAATTGCTGCCAGTCAGCGTGGCAGCGGTCGAACCCCCAGGCGCTTGCGCATTGCTCGGCGCGCGCACTGTCGGCGTCCGCCAGCGCGGAAAGCCGGATGCGTGCAGGCAGATCAAGCGCAGCGTTGGCGTTGCCGAACGCCAACGCATGGGCGCGGCCCATGAAACCGGTGCCGATCAGTCCGATACCCAATTGCGCAGGTGATGTGGAAAGGGATTCCCGCATGACATTCTCCAGAAAGGATTGTTGTTATGCGGAAAATATATTCCATATATTTTAATAATGGAAAATTAATTCAATTTCTTTTTGCCAGTCGCGTGAGCCTTCAGCATAAGAAGCCGCCGTCGACGTTCAGCGCCACACCGGTGGTATAGCTGGAGGCCTCACTGGCCAGGTAAAGCACCGCGCCGGCCATCTCGCTGGGAGCGGCAACACGTTTCAGCGGGATTTGCGACAGCGCCATATTGAGGATCGCGTCGTTCTTGACCAGTGCCGATGCGAACTTGGTGTCGGTCAAACCGGGAAGCAGGGCGTTGCAGCGAATACCAAACTCAGCGCACTCCTTGGCAAACACCTTGGTCATGTTGACCACGGCTGCTTTAGTCATCGAATAGACGCCTTGATAGGCGCCCGGCGATACCGCGTTGATGGACGCCACGTTGATGATGCTGCCGCCGCCGTTTTCGCGCATCAGCTTGCCGGCTTCGACGGACATGAAAAAGTAGCCGCGAATGTTGACGTCGATGGTCTTCTGAAAGGCGCCGGGATCGGTGTCCAGCACGTTGCAGAACTGCGGGTTGGTGGCGGCGTTGTTGACCAATACATCCAGGCGCCCGAACTGTTGGCGAATCTGCGCGAATGCACTGCTTATCTGTTCCAGCTCACCGATGTGGCAGGCAATGGCTGTTGCCTTGCCACCGTCGCTGACGATGGCGTCCGCCACCGCCTGGCAACCCTCGAGCCTGCGACTTGAGACGATAACGTGCGCGCCTTGCTGGGCCAGCAGCCGAGCAATGGCTTCACCGATTCCTCGGCTGGCACCTGAAACGAATGCAACCTTGCCATCAAGGTCGAAGAGCTGGGTTCTGGACATGTCATTTCCTTGTCTTGGCGCTGGCGGTCAGAGGCTGGATTTTTCGATCACGCTCAGGCTCATCTGCTCCAGCAACCTGTTCATATGAATGAATTGGGCAAAGCGTTTGTCCTGAGTCTGGCCGTGAAAAAACCGGTAGTAGATCTGTTGCACGATACCGGCCAGACGGAACAGGCCATAGGTGTAGTAGAAATCGAAATTGTCTATGCGCACGCCAGCGCGCTCGGCGTAATAGTCGACAAATGCCTGGCGGGTCAGCATCCCCGGCGCATTGCTCGGCTGGCGGCGCATCAATTGAACCGGGGCTGGATCGTCGGCCTGTACCCAGTAGGCGAGGGTGTTGCCCAGGTCCATGAGCGGATCGCCGAGCGTAGTCAACTCCCAGTCCAGCACGCCGATGATCTGCATCGGGTTGGCCGGGTCGAGGATCACATTGTCGAAACGGTAGTCGTTGTGCACGATGCTCGAGGTGGGCGAGTCGGCAGGCATTTTGTCTACCAGCCAGCGCTTGATCTGCTCCCACGCTGGAGCGTCCGGGGTCAGTGCTTTTTCATAGCGTTCGGACCAGCCGGAAATCTGCCGTTGTACATAGCCTTGCGGCTTGCCGAGGTCACCCAGGCCACAGGCCTGATAATCGACGCGATGCAAGTCCACCATCTTGTCGATAAAGTTTTTGCACAGCTGTTCGGTCTGTGTTGCATCCAGCGCCAGTTCCGACGGCAGGTCAGAGCGCAGGATGATCCCCTTGACGCGCTGCATGACGTAGAACTCCGAGCCGATCAGTGACTCGTCCGTGCAGTGCAGATACGCCTCGGGACAGTAGGGAAAGGCTTCCTTGAGCTGATTGAGAATGCGGTATTCGCGACCCATGTCATGGGCTGAGCGCGCCTTGTGTCCGAAAGGTGGACGACGCAGTACCAGTTCCCGCTCAGGGTACTGAAGCAGATAGGTCAGGTTCGATGCGCCGCCCGGAAACTGACTGATCGTCGGTGTGCCGTGAAGATCCGGCACGTGCGCCTTCAGGTACGCATCGATCAGGGAGGCGTCCAGTTCTTCGCCGTTGCGAATCTCGGTGGACTGGTCAGTCAGTGCCATACGTATCCCTTGTGTTTATTTTGGTCAGCGCAAACTATTGACTAATCTAATGATCGTCCAATCCACGATCAAGCATATGACCGCTTTATAGGCTAGCGTGTTGCCGGGCAATCAGTGGCTCTGATTGCTTTTTTACAGAAAGGTGCGCGCATAAAAAACCGAAGCCGGCAGGGCTTCGGTTTTCAGGTAGTACAGTCTGCTGCGCGCCAGGTTTATACCGGGAACAGTTCGCTGAGCTTCATGGCCAGCATCATGTCGCCTTCGGCACGCAGCTTGCCACCCATGAACGCCTGCATGCCGTCGGTCTCGCCGCTGACGATGCCCTTGAGGGTCTGGCTGTCCATGACCAGGGTCACGTTGGCGTCCGGGTTTTCGCCTTCCTGCAGTTCGCAGGTGCTGTCCTTGACGATCAGGGCGTAATGCTTGTCTTCGTCGGTGATGTTGAAGCCGAAGACCAGGTCCAGACCGGCAGCAGCAGCTGGGTTGAACTTGTTTTTCATGGTCTGTACAGCGTCTGCTACTGAGGTCATGGGGTGATCCTTTTAGAGTGAGTGCCAGCGTCCGACAGGACGCGATTGGCCGGGCTCAGCGATAGGTGATGAGCTCCGGCGCCTTCAGCAGTTGCAAATGTGTGTAACCGTTGAAGGAAGCCAGGGTCACGTCGTTGCCTTTGAATTTAAGCTGGTGCAACGACGTGTTGACGATGTGCCAGTGAAGCTCCAGCGCCTTTGATGCAGGCATTCCGGTAATAAGATGTAGCAGGGCGGTAATGGTGCCGCCGGAGGTGAATACCGCGATACGCTCATGCGGGCCGGCAGCCTGGAGAATCCGCTTCAGGCCTGCTTCAACGCGCGTCACGAACGACTGCCAGCTTTGCAGCCCCGGTGTGTCGTGGTTGCCACTCAGCCAGCGCCTGGTAATCAGGTTGAACAGGCGCTGGAACCCTGCAGGGTTTGCGGCGGCATCGCGCAGAATATCCAGCGCTTGTGGTTCCTCTTCGAGCATCGCCGGTATCAACGCCCTGATCACACCTTCGGCATCGAATTCATCGAACGCGCTGTCCAGTTGCACATCAGGCGTATCGAGGCCTGCCTCGGTGTACTGGCCCAGCACATGCTGGGCTGTGTCTTTCTGGCGCATGAGCTCGCCGGACACACAGCGATCGAAGCTCAGGCCCAGCTCGGCAAGGTAGGCGCCCAGCACTTGAGACTGACGAATCCCCACGGGCGACAGAACGTCGTAATTCTCTGCACCAAATGAGGCCTGGCCATGTCGTATCAGGTAGATGCTGCCCACGTCCGTTTCTTCTCGGTACGCCGAAGGTCCTCCGAGGTTATGAGGGATGCCGGGGGACTGTCAATGAAAAAACATACGCTCGTTTGAAATCATCGTTTTAATGGTTTGTAACGGGTCATTGGCTGGTGCGCCGCACAGGGCGTCGGTATGCTGCATTCATCACAGCCCTTGATTGGTAAGGGCCTGACACTAATGAGGGATATTCGTGGATTTCGTTGTCGATTACGCAAGTTTTCTGGCCAAGACCGTGACGCTGGTGATCGCCATCATTGTGGTGCTGGTTGCCATTGCGTCCATGCGCGGCAAGGGCCGACGCAAGTCGTCCGGGCAATTGCAGGTCACCCGGCTCAATGACTTCTATAAAGGCCTGCGCGAACGCCTTGAGCAGTCATTGCTGGATAAAGAGCGCCTGAAGACGCTGCGCAAGGAGCAAGGCAAGGCGCTGAAAAAAGAGAAAAAGCAGGGCGAGCCCAAGGCCCGTGTCTACGTGCTGGATTTCGACGGTGACATCAAGGCCTCGGCCACTGAAAGCATGCGTCATGAAATCACCGCGCTGCTGACCCTGGCCACCGACAGGGATGAAGTGGTGCTGCGCCTGGAAAGCGGCGGCGGTATGGTCCACAGCTACGGCTTGGCTTCCTCGCAACTGGCGCGCATCCGTCAGGCGGGCATCCCGCTGACCGTATGCATCGACAAGGTCGCTGCGAGCGGCGGCTATATGATGGCGTGCATCGGCAACAAGATCATCAGCGCACCGTTCGCCATCCTCGGGTCCATTGGCGTGGTGGCACAGCTGCCCAACGTCAATCGCTTGCTGAAAAAGCACGACATCGATTTCGAAGTGCTGACCGCAGGTGAATACAAGCGCACCCTGACCGTGTTTGGCGAAAACACCGAAAAGGGCCGCGAGAAATTCCAGCAGGACCTGGACATCACCCACGACCTGTTCAAGAACTTCGTTGCCAGCTACCGCCCGCAATTGTCCATCGACGAAGTGGCGACCGGCGAGGTATGGCTCGGCATGGCAGCGGTCGACAAACTGCTGGTCGATGAACTCAAGACCAGTGACGAGTACCTGGCTGAGCGGGCCAAGGATGCAGACGTGTTCCACCTGCACTACGTGCAACGCAAGAGCCTGCAAGAGCGCATGGGCATGGCGGCAGCGACCTCAGCGGATCAACTGGCCACCAAGTGGTGGGGACGTTTGACCCAGCAGCGGTTCTGGTAGATGTGAGTGAAAAGCTGACTTGAGTCGAGCCTCAATCAACCTGACATCCCAGAACCGCTGTGTGACGCGGAGCGTCACGAACTGCATTCCCACGCGAGCATGGGAACGATAGTCATCAGTTTCAGAACCGTGCCTTTAGCCAAATCCAAATTGCTCTAAAGTGCTTTTCAACCGCGATGGCCCTGACGACGCAGAGTGCGACGTAAGTGACGGCTGAGTCCTGGCGCTGATCCGGGGGTAGCCTGGCAGGACGCCAGGCTAGCCGCACCGGGCCATGGATGGCCCGTTGCGGCGACCCCCGGATCAGTGACAGGGCGAAGGAACTCGACGAAGTCGGGCCGGAAACGGAGCTGGGACTTTGCTCACTTTGGTCCCTCAAAGTGAGTCGCCGAGGGGCGAAAAGGTGACTTGAGCCGAACGCCAATCCACCTGACATCGCAGAATCGCCGTGTGACGCAGAGCGTCACGAACGGCATTCCCACGCGGAGCATGGGAACAATAGTCATCATTTCTTGAGCCGTGCCTTCAGCCAAATCCAAAGGGGCCTGAATCAGCGGCGGCGGAAAAGCGGCAGCGGCTCGTCGGTCGCAGCCTGATAGGTGACCGAGAAGTCCTTCAGACCTTCCAGCGCCTCGTAAGGGTCCTTGTCGGCACGCACTGCAAACGCATCGAAGCCACAGCGGCGCATATAGAACAACTGATCGCGCAACACGTCACCAATGGCACGCAGCTCACCTTTGTAACCATAACGATCACGCAACAGGCGCGCATTCGAGAAACTGCGACCATCGGTGAAGGCCGGAAAATTCAGGGCGATGACCTGAAACTGGTCGACATCCTCGCCGATTTCCTCGGCTTCCTCATCACTGTCCAGCCACACACCCAGACCACCGTCACGTGCCTTTAGCGAATGCGCGTGTTCGCGCCACAGCGCCAGCGGCACGATCAGGTCGTCGCAGTTCGACAGGCTGTCAAAGGTCGTGTCCTTGGGCAATAGATGCCAGGTTTCATCGATGACTTCGTTGTTCTTAATGATTCGCTGCATAGACGCGCTCCTTGAAAGGGTCAATGCCAATACGTTGGTAGGTGTCGATGAAACGCTCGTCTTCGGTCCGTTTTTCAACGTAGACGTCGATCAGCTTCTCGATCACGTCAGGCATCGCCTCCTGCGCAAAGGAAGGGCCGAGAATCTTGCCCAGGCTCGCGTCACGGCTGGCGCTGCCGCCAAGCGAGACCTGATAGAACTCTTCACCTTTCTTGTCCACGCCCAGCACGCCGATATGGCCGACATGGTGGTGGCCGCAGGCGTTCATGCAGCCGGAGATATTCAGGTCCAGCTCGCCGATATCGAACAGGTAGTCCAGATCGTCGAAACGACGCTGGATGGATTCGGCTATCGGGATCGACTTGGCATTGGCCAGCGAGCAGAAATCACCGCCCGGGCAGCAGATGATGTCGGTCAGAAGGCCAATGTTCGGTGTGGCAAAACCATTGTCGCGCAGCTCGTTCCACAGGGTGAACAGCTCACTCTGCTCGACATCGGCAAGGATGATGTTCTGCTCGTGAGAGGTGCGCAGTTGACCGAAGCTGTAGCGATCGGCCAAGTCGGCGATGGCGTCCAGTTGCTTGTCGGTCACATCGCCAGGAGCGACGCCAGTTGGCTTGAGCGACAGGGTCACGGCAATGTAGCCAGGCTTCTTGTGCGCCAGCACATTGCGTTGACGCCAGCGAGCGAAGCCGGGATGTTGAGCATCCAGCGCTGCCAGTTCGGCGTGCTGATCGCTGAGTGCCTTGTATTGCGGGTCGACGAAGTGCCGGGAAACGCGCTGCACTTCGGCTTCGGTCAGGGTGGTCTGACCGCCACGCAGGTGAGCCATTTCAGCGTCGACCTTGGCGGCGAACACTTCAGGGGTCAGTGCCTTGACCAGAATCTTGATTCGCGCCTTGTACTTGTTGTCGCGACGGCCATAGCGGTTGTAGACCCGCAGGATGGCGTCGAGGTAGCTCAGCAGGTCCTGCCACGGCAGGAACTCATTGATGAAGGCACCGACGACCGGTGTACGGCCAAGGCCGCCGCCCACCAGAACGCGAAAGCCCAGCTCGCCCGCTTCGTTGCGCAATGGCTCGAGGCCGATGTCATGCACTTCGATGGCTGCGCGGTCACTGGTCGAACCATTGATCGCAATCTTGAACTTGCGCGGCAGGTAAGCGAATTCAGGGTGGAACGTAGTCCACTGGCGGACGATCTCGCACCATGGGCGCGGGTCTACCAGTTCGTCTGCGGCCACACCGGCAAACTGGTCGGTGGTGACGTTGCGCAGGCAGTTGCCGCTGGTCTGGATAGCGTGCATCTGCACGGTCGCCAGTTCAGCGAGAATATCGGGAACATCTTCAAGCGCGGGCCAGTTGAACTGTACGTTCTGGCGGGTGCTGATGTGCGCATAGCCTTTATCGTAGTCGCGCGCAATTTTCGCCATCATGCGCGCCTGGCGCGAGGTCAGCTGACCGTAGGGCACGGCGACGCGCAACATTGGCGCGAAGCGCTGAACATAAAGACCGTTTTGCAGGCGCAACGGTCGAAACTCTTCTTCGCTCAGTTCCCCGGCCAGGTAGCGTCGGGTCTGATCCCGGAACTGCTTGACGCGGTCCTCGATGATCTTCTGATCGTAATCGTCGTATACGTACATATAGGTCCTGTTCTCAGGCTTCGTCATGAAGCAGGGCAGTGGCGTCAGTCTGGAAAAAGCCCGCTGCTCGTTGTTTCCTGCTTCATCTGGTCAATTCTGCGCGCACGGCCGCGCACTCCCCGGGGAGCGAAGGCGACGATAGCAGTTTGCAGTTATCGATAAAAGTGATGTTTATATATATGCAAATCACTAAAAGCGATAAGCAAAACGACCCTTGTTCATATCCCTGCTTGCCGTGTGGGCAAGACTCGACTTAACTGAACGTTGACCGATGCCAGACAGGTGTCGGAATACTTCCAGTCATGTGCAATCACCCACAAGACCGACAAGAGGCGATGCGATGAGCAAGCACCCGAAAGTAACCAAGCCAGGCAGATCCGTGGATACCTGGGCCATTTTATTCATTGTCATTCTGGCGGTAGGTGCCGCGATGTTCTGGGCCAGCAGCCGATGACGGGTCGATAAAGGATCTGCCGAAGCTCAACATGGCTTCTGGCGAAGCATCGCCATTTTCATTGAAAGCGATGTTGCCGCCTGATCACTCAGGCGGCAGATAACTGGTCAGACGTTACTCGTCGTAGCCCAGGTTCGGAGCCAGCCAGCGTTCGGTGACGCTGAGGTCCTGACCCTTGCGAGCGGTGTAGCTCTCGACCTGATCCTTGTCGACCTTGCCCACCGCGAAGTACTGCGCCTGAGGATGGGCGAAATACCAGCCGCTGACCGCTGCAGCCGGGAACATCGCGTAGTGCTCGGTCAGGAATACGCCGCTCTTGCCTGCGGTGTGTTCGGCGCTGCCTTCCGGCAGCGGATCGAGCAGGGCGAACAGAGTGCCTTTTTCCGTGTGATCGGGGCACGCCGGGTAGCCGGGTGCCGGGCGGATGCCCATGTATTGCTCCTTGATCAGCGCCTCGTTGTCCAGCGCTTCGTCCTGCGCATAACCCCAGTATTCCTTGCGCACCTGTTGGTGCAGCCATTCGGCGCAGGCTTCGGCGAGACGGTCGGCAAGCGCCTTGACCATGATCGAGTTGTAGTCGTCGCCGTTGTCCTGGTAAGCCTTGGCGACTTCCTCGGCGCCGATGCCGGCAGTGGTGATGAAGCCGCCGATGTAGTCGGTCAGGCCACTGTCCTTGGGTGCAACGAAGTCGGCCAGCGAGAAGTTCGGCTTGCCGTCGGGCTTGATGGTCTGCTGGCGCAGGTGATGCAGCCTGGCCAACGGCTTGCCGTCGTCGCCATAGACTTCCAGATCATCGTCATTGACCTGATTGGCCGGCCAGAAGCCGAATACCGCGCGAGCGCTGATCAGCTTCTCGTCGATCAGCTTGCGCAGCATCTGCGTTGCGTCGGCGTACAGCGCAGTGGCCGCTTCACCGACCACCTCATCGGTGAGGATGCGCGGGTATTTGCCAGCCAGGTCCCAGGAAATGAAGAACGGCGTCCAGTCGATGTACTCGGCCAGCACGTTCAGGTCGATATCCTGCAGCACCCGAGTGCCAGTGAACGTCGGTTGGGCAGGGGTGTAGTTTTCCCAGTCGAACTGCGGCTTTTTAGCCACTGCAGCAACGTAGCTCAGGCGCTCGGTGCGCGCGCTGCGTGCCGAGGTACGTTCACGCACTTCGATGTATTCGAGTCGGGTTTTTTCAATGAAGGCCGGCTTCAGCTCTTTAGACAGCAACTGGGTCGCGACGCCGACTGCTCGGGAAGCATCGGTGACGTAGATCACTGCGTCATTGCTGTATTTGGGCTCGATCTTCACCGCCGTATGCGCCTTGGACGTGGTCGCGCCGCCGATCATCAGCGGCAGGTGGAAGTCCTGGCGCTGCATTTCCCGTGCAACATGCACCATTTCGTCCAGGGACGGCGTGATCAGGCCGGACAGGCCGATGATGTCGCATTTCTCGTCGCGGGCCACTTGCAGGATTTTTTCGGCAGGCACCATCACGCCCAGATCGACGATGTCGTAGCCGTTACAGCCCAGTACCACGCCGACGATGTTCTTGCCGATGTCATGCACGTCGCCCTTGACCGTCGCCATCAGGATCTTGCCCTTGGCTTCGGGCTTGTCGCCCTTTTCCAGCTCGATGAACGGAATCAGGTGCGCCACTGCCTGCTTCATCACGCGCGCGGACTTGACCACCTGGGGCAGGAACATCTTGCCTGCGCCAAACAGGTCGCCGACCACGTTCATGCCCGCCATCAGCGGGCCCTCGATCACTTCGATAGGCCGCGCGAATCCAAGACGCGACTCCTCGGTGTCCTGGACGATGTGCGTGGTGATGCCTTTGACCAGCGCGTGTTCCAGACGCTGATTGACCGGCCAGCTGCGCCATTCTTCGGTTTCGGCTTCCTTGACGCTGCCATCACCCTTGAACTTGTCGGCAATCGCCAGCAACGCATCGGTACCCTCTGGATTGCGGTTGAGCACAACGTCTTCGACACAGTCACGCAGTTCAGCGGGAATCTGGTCGTAGATTTCCAGCTGCCCGGCGTTGACGATGCCCATGCTCAGGCCATTGCGGATCGCATGCAGCAGGAACACCGAGTGGATCGCTTCACGCACCGGGTTGTTGCCGCGGAACGAGAACGACACGTTGGACACACCACCCGAGGTCAGCGCATACGGCAGCTCGTCTCGGATGTAGGCGCAGGCGTTGATGAAGTCCACGGCGTAGTTGTTGTGCTCTTCGATGCCGGTGGCGATGGCGAAGATGTTCGGGTCGAAGATGATGTCTTCCGGCGGGAAGCCCACTTCGTTGACCAGAATGTCGTAGGAGCGCTTGCAGATTTCCTTCTTGCGCGCCTCGGTATCGGCCTGACCCTGTTCGTCGAAGGCCATGACTACCACGGCCGCGCCGTATCGTTTGCACAGCCGCGCGTGATGAATGAACTGCTCGACGCCTTCCTTCATGCTGATGGAGTTGACGATGCCCTTGCCCTGGATGCACTTGAGGCCGGCCTCGATCACTTCCCACTTCGAAGAGTCGATCATGATCGGTACGCGGGAGATGTCCGGCTCGCCTGCGATCAGGTTGAGGAAGGTCACCATGGCCTTCTTCGAGTCGAGCATCCCTTCGTCCATGTTGATATCGATCACCTGGGCGCCGGCTTCGACCTGCTGCAGGGCAACTTCCAGGGCTTCGGTGTAATTGTCTTCACGGATCAGGCGGGCAAAGCGGGCGGAGCCGGTGATGTTGGTACGCTCGCCGACGTTGACGAACAGCGACTGGCGATCGATGGTGAATGGTTCGAGGCCTGAGAGGCGGCAGGCCTTGGGGATGTCCGGAATTTCCCGCGGCGCGTAACCCGAAACCGCCTCGGCAATCGCCTTGATGTGCGCCGGGGTGGTACCGCAGCAGCCGCCGACGATGTTCAGGAAGCCGCTCTGGGCGAATTCTTCGATGATCTTTGCCGTCTGGCTCGGCAGTTCGTCGTATTCGCCAAATGCATTCGGCAAGCCAGCGTTGGGGTGCGCGGACACATGGGTGTTGGCTTTATTGGCCAGCTCTTGCAGGTAAGGGCGCAGCTCGCTGGCGCCCAGTGCGCAGTTCAGGCCGACCGAGATCGGTTTGGCATGGCTGATCGAGTTCCAGAACGCTTCGGTGGTCTGGCCGGACAGGGTGCGCCCCGAGGCATCGGTGATGGTCCCGGAGATCATGATCGGCAACTCGAAGCCCACTTCTTCGAATACACCCTGCACGGCAAAGATCGCCGCCTTGGCATTGAGTGTGTCGAAAATGGTCTCGATGAGGATCAGGTCGGCACCGCCTTCGATCAGCCCCTTGGTCGCTTCGGTGTAGTTCTCGACCAGTTCGTCGAAGGTCACATTACGATAGCCGGGGTTGTTGACGTCCGGCGACAGCGAGCAGGTGCGGCTTGTAGGGCCCAGCACGCCGGCCACGAAGCGCGGCTTGTCCGGGGTTTCCAGTGTCTTGGCGTCTGCGACTTTGCGTGCCAGGCGTGCGCCTTCGACGTTCAGCTCGTAGACGATCGATTCCATGCCGTAATCGGCCTGGGACACCTGGGTGGCGTTGAATGTGTTGGTTTCAAGGATGTCGGCGCCGGCATCCAGATAAGCCTTCTCAATGGCGCCGATCACATCAGGGCGGGTCAGGATCAACAGGTCGTTGTTGCCTTTGACATCGCTTGGCCAGTCGGCGAAACGTTTGCCGCGATAATCCTGTTCTTCGAGCCTGTAGCTCTGGATCATGGTGCCCATGCCGCCATCAAGGATCAGGATCCTCTGTTTCAGAGCAGTGAGAAAGGCTTGATGGCGGGCGCTGCGGTCAGACATGGGGGCTACCTTGAGAAGGTCGATTCTTTAAAGAACGGGATGATAGCAAACCGGAACGGTTTTGGTGGTGTTGCGCCTTTTGCATGAAAATCATTCATGTTGGAGCGGGTGATGCCCTTGTAGAATCGTGCCATTTTAATATCAGAGCCCATGGCATATGCAGCACCGTTTGTTGGCAAGCGTCGCCTTGCTTTTTATCTGCTGTGCTGTCCAGGCCCAGACTCCTGCACCCCCCGTCACACCGGCATCCCCGGCGATTTCCTATGTAAAGGACATCCAGCCGA
The DNA here is from genome assembly GCF_017832255.1 of Pseudomonas sp. PvP028. Taxonomy (NCBI): domain Bacteria; kingdom Pseudomonadati; phylum Pseudomonadota; class Gammaproteobacteria; order Pseudomonadales; family Pseudomonadaceae; genus Pseudomonas; species Pseudomonas sp. PvP028. The sequence goes on along the minus strand of NZ_JAFIBL010000001.1, from coordinate 4,550,167 downwards.
TCCTCACCGAGAAGTGCGTTGCCTGCCACGCCTGCAATGACGCTCCGTGCCAGCTGAACCTGGGCAGCGGGGAAGGCGTCAGCCGTGGTGCCAGCAAGGTCTCGGTCTATCAGGGCGAACGCAGCGAGGCGGTTGCGCCGACGCGCCTGTTTTATGATGCGCGTGACACCGACGCGTGGCGCGGCAAGGGTTTCTACTCAGTATTGGAAGCTCAGGGCAGCCAGGCGGCATTGATGACGCGCATGCTTGACCTGGGGCGCAGCGCACCCTTGCCAGCCAACAGCAAGATTCCGGATGACATCGCGCTGGGCATCAATCGCGAAAACGTCTGCCCGCTGCCCGGCGAATTCACTGCTTATGCGGCTGCCCACGCGCAGCAGGGCATGCCGCTGGCGGTCGCCGGCCTGACCGATGCCGAATACCAGACCCTGCGGCGCTGGCTGGCCGCCGGTGCGCCGGTCGAGCAGCAGGCCATTACCCCGAGTGTCACCGAGGCGGCGCAGATCAATGCCTGGGAGGCGCAGCTCAACGAACCTGGGGCGAATCAGGCGCTGGTCGGTCGCTGGCTGTTCGAACACCTGTTCCTGGCGCACATCTATTTCGAAGGCGGTGAGGCGGGGCACTTCTTCCAGTGGGTGCGCTCGCGAACTCCAAGCGGTAAACCTGTGGACCTGATCGCGACCCGTCGTCCCGACGACGATCCGGGCAGCGACTTCTATTACCGGCTGATCCCCGTGCAAGGAGTGATCGTTCACAAGACCCACATTACCTACGCCATGAGCCCGCAGAAGCTGGCGCGGGTCAGGCAGCTGTTCTACGGGGCCGACTGGAAAGTCAGCGCATTGCCGGGCTACGGCCCTGGCCATCGTGCCAATCCGTTTCTGACCTTCGAAGCCATCCCGGCAGCGGCGCGTTATCAATTCATGCTCGACAACGCCGAATATTTCGTCCGCACGTTCATTCGCGGGCCGGTCTGTCGCGGGCAGATCGCCACAGACGTGATTCGCGATCAGTTCTGGGTGCTGTTTCAGGACCCGTCCCATGATCGTTACATCACCGATGCGACGTATCGCGGGGAGGCCACGCCATTGCTGGCCATGCCGGGGCAGAACGATGACGTGGGCAGCGTGCTGAGCCTGTGGCTGTCCTACCGCGACCGACGCAATGAGTATGAAGACCTGCGCCGCGACAGTTACGCGAAAATGCCTGCGCCGGGCTGGAGCACGCTGTGGGCAGGCAATGACAATGCCTTGCTGACCGTTTTCCGCCATTTCGACAGTGCGTCGGTCAATAAAGGCCTGATTGGTGACGTGCCGCACTCCATGTGGCTGTTCGATTACCCGTTGCTGGAGCGTACCTATTACCAGCTGGCGGTGAACTTCGACGTCTATGGCAATGTTGCACATCAGGCCCAGACGCGACTGTATTTCGACTTGATCCGCAATGGCGCCGAGATCAACTTCCTGCGCCTGATGCCTGCCGACCTGCGTGAAGACATGCTCAGTGATCTTTATCAGGAGGGCGGCAAAATCAAGATGTGGCTGGATTACCAGAAGATCGACGACGATACGCCGACGGGCATCAAGCTCGATGAAAAGGCCGCGCAGCGTGACTTTGCGTCCAGGCTGATTGAGCGCTTCGGCACATTGAATGCTGCACCTGACCCGATCAACCGCTGCACCGGGGCGTATTGCTCGCGGCCTGGCCTCGACAGCAGCTTCGCTCAGGCAGAACAGGCGCTGAGCCGATTGACGTCGCGTCCTGCGGCGGGTCTGAAGGTCATCGATCAGTTGCCGGAAGCGAGCATGCTGCGGATTGAGGGCAGCAATGGCAAGCGCGTGATCTACAGCATGCTGCGCAACCGCGCGCACAGTAATGTCGCGTTTCTGCTGGGCGAGTCGTACCGCTATATTCCGGGCCTGGACACATTGACTGTCTACCCGGGCGTGCTCAGCAGTTACCCGAATTTCATTTTCAACATTCCAGTCGCACAGGTGCCGGCCTTTGTCGATGCCATGCAGCAGAGCAAGGATCAGGCGAGTTTCGAACAGATCGTCCGGCATTGGGGCATCCGCCGTACTCATCCGCTGTTCTGGAGCTACTTCCACGATCTGAATCGCTACGTTCAGGAAACTGAACCGCGCGAAGCCGGTGTGCTGGACATGAATCGCTACGAGAACCTCTGAAAAACGGGGGCTTCACGCCGCAGGCCCTTGTGTAACATGGCCTGCGGCCATCTTTACTTCCTGAACGAAATGTATCTTGCGCGATCTTTTTTTCAAAAAGGTGGTCCGAAATGGTGCGCGTCATAGGCCGGTTTATTCAGCGGCCCATGATTGAAAGTCAGGAAGTAGAGGTTTTTCGTGATGTTGATTTCAGTTCAGGCCCTACGGGCGTTCGCAGCGTGGGTCGTGGTGTGTCATCACTTCATGCAGATTTTTTTCGATTTCAAGGCCAGCGGCCCGGTAGGGCAGTTCTTTGTGTCAAAGGGCGCGGTCGGCGTCGATATCTTCTTCGTCATCAGCGGTCTGGTGATCTTTTTGTCTACGCAGAACAGCGACATGCCGGCACGGCGCTTCATTCTGCATCGCCTGATTCGCATCGTTCCGGCCTATTGGCTATACACCGCCGCCATGGCGTTGTTGCTGCTGATGGCAGCGCCGATGCTCCCGCACCAAGTCATCGGCTGGCAGAATTTTCTCTTGTCACTGGTGTTCATTCCTTCCGAAAACCCCGGTGGTTACGGTCTCTACCCGACGCTCAACGTTGGCTGGACGCTGAACTACGAGATGTTCTTCTACCTGCTGTTTTCGATGGTATTCCTCTTCAAGCAGCGCCACCGGCCGTTGATCATTGCCGCAGCGCTGTTTGCGGTCAGTGAGGTTCTGGCTCGCGCCGGGCTGATCAGCCGCTTCTACGGCAACGACATCATTTACGAATTCCTGCTGGGGATCGGTATCGGCATCCTCTATCGCAGGGGCTTGATCAAACAGGCGCTATGGCTGCCGCTGGCAGGCATTGCGGTGGGGCTGTATGCAATTAATAACCTGACCAACGAGCAGCGCCTGCTCAACTGGGGCCTGCCGAGTGCCTTGATCGTGTTGTCGTGCATCTCGCTGGAACCGTATTTCCAAGGCAATCGCCTGCTCAAGGTGCTGGGTGACTGCTCGTATTCGGTGTACCTGCTGCACGTTCTGGTGCTGTACGGTGGCTTGCTGATGGCGCAGCGCTTTGGTCTCAATCCCTATGTGGTCTTCGCCTTCTGCGTGCCGATCATCGCCATCGGTGCCTGGGTCAGTTATGAGTGGGTCGAGAAGGGCCTCTACCGCCGGATGAAAGCCTGGCTGGATGCGCGCAGGGCGGTCAGTCAGGCGCAAGCATTAACCTGACAAAAATACTGGGACTTTGTGTGAAGCGGCCGATTGGCGTAAACTGCACGCACGTCTGCGAGGAATTTTCATGACCGCTATCACTATTACCGATGCCGCCCACGATTATCTGGCCGATCTGCTGGAAAAGCAGAATACCCCGGGCATAGGCATCCGCGTATTTATCACCCAGCCCGGCACTCAGTACGCCGAAACCTGCATTGCCTACTGCAAGCCGGGTGAAGAGAAACCGGAAGACAAAGCCATCGGCCTGAAGAGCTTCACGGCCTGGATCGACGGCTTCAGCGAGGCCTTTCTGGACGATGCAGTGGTCGACTACGCCACCGACCGGATGGGCGGCCAGCTGACCATCAAGGCACCGAACGCCAAAGTGCCGATGGTTAATGCCGACAGCCCGATCAACGAGCGCATCAATTACTACCTGCAAACCGAGATCAATCCTGGCCTCGCTAGCCATGGCGGTCAGGTCACGCTGATCGATGTGGTCGAGGAAGAGGCGAAGAACATCGCCGTCCTGCAGTTCGGTGGCGGTTGCCAGGGCTGTGGTCAGGCAGATGTCACGCTGAAGGAAGGTATCGAGCGCACGCTGCTTGAGCGTATTCCCGAGTTGTCGGGCGTTCGCGATGTTACCGACCATACGCAGAAAGAAAACGCCTACTACTAAGCGTCTCTTCGCTGCACAGAAATTGCTGCACGAAAACGCCCTGACTGTTCAGGGCGTTTTCATGTGCGGCGGTTGACGAGCGTCAGTCCAGCTCCACCAGTATCGCGCCTTCGTTGACCATCTCGCCCTCGTGGCAGTAAAGCGCGGTAATCACCCCGGCGCTGGCGGCGCGGATGCTGTGTTCCATCTTCATGGCTTCAAGCACCACCAGTTGTGCGCCAGGCTCGACAGCCTGCCCCACTTCAACCAGTACCCGTACGATGCTGCCGTTCATCGGTGCTGTCAGGCCTCCATGCTGACCTTCACCGACGTCTACCTGGGCGATGGCGTCCAGGCGCGTGACGGTATGCACCTCGCCTTGCCATTCGAGATACAGCGTACTGCCGCGTCGTATCGCCAGGTGTCGTTGGCGCACACCGTTGTGCTCGACCTGCAGATGCTCGCCACTCAGAGTGAATAACGAGGCGCTGCTGTGGCGCAGGCAGGTGTTGCGGATCTGACCGTTGCAGCTCAGTCGCACATCCGTCTGCGCAGGCAGACCGGCGCGAAAGCCGCTGCTGACTGCCCAGGGCGAATATGGATCGGCTTGATCGATGCGTGCCGGTTCGCTCTGGCTGAAGGCCTCGGCGGCGGCCTGCCAGAATGTCTCGTCCGGCTCGTCGGTTTGCGGCAGCAACTGCGCCTGATAGCGTGGAATGAAGCCGGTATCAAGCTGCGCGGCGGCGAACGCTGGATGCGCGATGATTCTGCGCAGGAAGGCCAGGTTGGTCCTCACTCCGCCCACGGCAAATTCATCGAGCATGGCCAGCAGGCGCAGACGGGCCTGCTCGCGGTCTTCACCCCAGGCAATCAGCTTGCCGAGCATCGGGTCGTAGAAGGGCGAAATGCTGTCGCCCTCGGCAACGCCGCTGTCCACCCGCCTGCCGGGGCCGGGCGCAGGCTCTCTGTAGAGCTCCAGCGTGCCGGTGGCCGGGAGAAAGTCGTTGGCCGGGTCTTCGGCGTACAGACGGACTTCGATGGCATGGCCGGTCAGGGGCACCTGCTCCTGGGTGATGGGCAGCGATTCGCCTCTGGCGACACGGATCTGCCATTCCACCAGGTCCAGCCCGGTGATGTACTCGGTGACCGGGTGCTCTACCTGCAGACGGGTATTCATTTCCATGAAGAAAAACTCGCCGCGTGCGTCCAGCAGGAACTCCACCGTACCCGCACCCACGTAGCCGATGGCCTGTGCGGCTTTCACCGCGGCTTCGCCCATGGCTTTGCGCAATGAAGCCGTCAGGACGGGCGCCGGTGCTTCCTCGACGACCTTCTGGTGTCGGCGCTGAATGGAGCAATCGCGCTCATTGAGGTACAGGCAGTGGCCATGCCGGTCGGCAAACACCTGGATTTCGACGTGGCGCGGGGTGAGCACGTATTTCTCCACCAGCATTCTCGCGTCGCCGAACGAGGACAGCGCCTCGCGTTGCGCTGAAGCTAGCGCTTCGGCCAGCTCGCCAGTGTGCTCGACCACTTTCATGCCTTTGCCGCCGCCGCCCGCGGTGGCTTTCAACAGCACCGGGTAGCCGATGCGCTCGGCCGCGGCACGGAACGTCTCGATGTCCTGTGCTTCACCGTGATAGCCAGGCACCAAAGGCACGCCTGCCTGCTCCATCAAGGCCTTGGCGGCGGATTTGCTGCCCATGGCATCGATGGCCGAGGCGGGTGGACCGAGGAAAATCAGCCCGGCGTTTTCGATGGCACGCGCAAAATCGGCATTTTCAGACAGAAATCCGTAGCCGGGATGGATCGCGTGCGCGCCACTCGCCCTGGCGGCTTCGATAAGCCTGTCGATCGCCAGATAACTGTCTGCGGCCTTGCTGCCGCCAAGATCCACACGGAGATCGGCCTCGCGGCTATGGCGTGCGTCACGGTCGATGGCGCTGTGCACGGCGACCGTGGTAAGGCCCATGTTTTTCGCCGTGCGCATGATGCGGCAGGCAATCTCGCCGCGGTTGGCAATCAACAGCGTGGTCAGCTCGGGCGTGCTCATGATTGCGAGTCCTTCTGCGGTTCGTGCCCGGCTGCCGAGACTGTTGTAACGGGATCGCCAGGTGGCTGATCCTTGACGGGCTGCCAGCCGGGCGTGCGTTTCTGCAGAAAGGCGCGCAGGCCTTCCTGCCCTTCGGCACTGGTACGGATGCGCGCGATGGCGCTTTCGCAGTAGCGGCGTAGCGAAGGGGTCAGCTCGCCGTTGCCGACCTCGCGCAACAGTTCCTTGCTGACGCGCATGGCTTGCGGGCTGTTGAGCAGCAGGTTGTCGACCCAGTGCTGCGTTTGGTCTTGCAGCTCTGCAGCGGGGTAGCACTCGGCGACCAGACCGATCTGCTGCGCCCGCTGGCCATCGAAGCGCTCGGCCGTCAGGGTGTAGCGTCGCGTGGCGCGTTCGCCGATGGCCTTTACCACGAATGGGCTGATGACCGCTGGCGCCAGGCCGATGCGCACTTCTGACAGGCAGAACTGCGCATCCGCCGCTGCAATGGCCATGTCACAGCAACTGATCAGGCCCAACGCGCCGCCGAATGCTGCGCCCTGTACCACAGCGAGCGTCGGGATTTTCAGCCTGGCGAGGCCGTACATCAGCTCCGCCAGTTCGCGGGCGTCGTCCAGATTGGTGTTGTAATCCAGGTCTGCTGCCTGCTGCATCCACGCCAGGTCGGCACCGGCACTGAAATGCCGGCCACGGCCACGCAGCAGCAGAAAGCGCAGGCTGGCATCGCCTTGTACCTGGTCCAGCGCGATAATCAGCTCGCGGATCATCTGCGCGTTGAAGGCGTTGTTCTTGTCCGGTCGATTCAGCCACAGCGTGGCAAAGCCACGTGGGTCGTTGATCAGCTCTATGGTTGCGAATGAGGTCGAAGTCATGATCATTTCCCGGCTCACATTCGGAACAGGCCGAAGGTGGTAGGTTCGATGGGCGCGTTGAGCGAGGCGGAGAGGGCAAGCGCGAGAATTTCGCGGGTTTGTGCCGGGTCGATGACCCCGTCGTCCCACAGGCGGGCGCTGGAGTAGTAAGGATGGCCCTGATGCTCGTACTGATCGAGAATCGGCTGTTTCAGTTCGGCCTGCTGTTCGGCGCTGAACGCCTGACCAGCACGTTCGGCCTGTTCGCACTTGACCTGCACCAGCACGCCGGCTGCCTGTTCGCCGCCCATCACGCCGATCCGCGCGTTGGGCCACATCCATAGAAAGCGCGGATCATAAGCGCGGCCACACATACCGTAATTCCCCGCGCCAAAACTACCGCCGATAATCACCGTGAATTTTGGCACCTTGGCGCAGGCCACGGCGGTCACCAGCTTGGCACCATGCTTGGCGATGCCGCCCGCTTCATACTTCTGGCCGACCATGAAGCCGGTGATGTTCTGCAGGAACAGCAGGGGGACGCCTCTCTGGCAGGCCAGCTCGATGAAGTGCGCGCCTTTCTGTGCCGCTTCGGCGAACAGGATGCCATTGTTGGCGAGGATCGCGATCGGGTAGCCATGCAGACGCGCGAAGCCACAGACCAGCGTGGTGCCGAACAGGGCCTTGAATTCGTCGAGTACCGAGCCATCCACCAGCCGCGCGATGACTTCCCTCACGTCGAATGGCTGTTTCGTGTCGGCGGGGATGATGCCGTACAGGTCATCGCCGGGGTACAGCGGTGCAATGGGCGCGACGGTGTTCAGTTGGCCCTGCTTGCGCCAGTTAAGATTGGCGATGCTGCGGCGCGCCAGTGCAAGCGCGTGATCGTCATTGTCTGCGTAGTGATCGGCCACGCCGGACGTGCGACAGTGCACATCGGCACCGCCCAGTTCTTCGGCGCTGACCACTTCGCCGGTTGCTGCCTTGACCAGCGGCGGGCCGGCCAGAAAGATCGTGGCCTGCTGGCGCACCATGATCGCCTCGTCGGCCATGGCAGGTACGTATGCGCCACCTGCGGTACAGGAGCCCATGACCACCGCTATCTGGGCGATTCCTTGCGCGCTCATGTTGGCCTGGTTGAAGAAGATCCGCCCGAAGTGTTCGCGGTCCGGAAACACTTCATCCTGACGCGGCAGGTTGGCGCCGCCGGAATCCACCAGATAGATGCATGGCAGGCGGTTCTGCTGGGCGATTGTCTGCGCGCGCAAATGCTTCTTTACGGTCAGCGGGTAATAGGAGCCGCCTTTGACCGTGGCATCGTTGGCGATGATCATGCATTCGACGCCCTCGACCCGGCCGATTCCGGCGATCACACCAGCGGCAGGTACCTCTTCGCCGTATACCTCATGCGCAGCCAGTTGGCCGATTTCCAGAAACGGTGAACCGGTGTCCAGCAAACGGTTGATACGCTCGCGCGGCAGCAACTTGCCGCGTGAGGTGTGGCGCTCCTGGGCTTTGCGGCCGCCCCCTTGCTGGACGTTGCTCAACAGCGAACGCAGTGCTTCGACCTGCTTGAGAAGGGCGTCGCGATTGAGGATAAATTCAGGCGATCGGGTGTTGATTCGGGTTTGCAGAATGGTCATGGTGGCTCCCCAATCAACGGGTTTCGTTGAACAGTTCGCGACCGATGAGCATGCGCCGGATTTCACTGGTGCCTGCACCGATCTCGTAGAGTTTGGCATCGCGCAATAGTCGGCCCGCCGGGAACTCGTTGATGTAGCCATTGCCGCCCAGAATCTGGATGGCCTCCAGCGCCATCTGCGTGGCGCGCTCGGCGCTGTACAGGATCACCCCTGCAGCGTCCTTGCGAGTGGTCTCGCCGCGGTCACAGGCCTGGGCGACCGCGTACAGGTAGGCCCGGCTGGCATTGAGCTGGGTGTACATGTCTGCGACCTTGCCCTGAATCAGCTGAAACTCGCCGATACTCTGGCCGAACTGCTTGCGGTCGTGAATGTAGGGCACCACCACGTCCATGCACGCCTGCATGATCCCGGTCGGTCCGCCAGAGAGCACGACGCGCTCGTAATCGAGGCCGCTCATCAGCACTCTGACCCCGCCATCAAGCACGCCCAGCAGGTTCTCCTCGGGCACCTCGACATCATCGAAAAACAGTTCGCAGGTGTTAGAGCCGCGCATGCCCAGCTTGTCGAACTTGCTGCCCCGCGAGAAGCCTTTCCAGTCGCGTTCGACGATAAACGCACTGATGCCGTGGGCTGCCTTTTCCAGATCGGTCTTGGCGTAGATCACGTAGGTGTCGGCATCCGGCCCGTTGGTGATCCATGTCTTGCTGCCGTTGAGCACATAATGATCACCGCGCTTGTCGGCGCGCAGTTTCATCGACACCACGTCCGAGCCTGCATTGGGTTCGCTCATGGCCAGCGCGCCAACGTGTTCGCCGCTGATCAGCCTGGGCAGGTAACGGGCCTTTTGTGCCGGGCTGCCATTGCGGTTGATCTGGTTAACGCAGAGGTTGGAATGCGCACCATAGGACAGCGCCACCGATGCCGATCCACGGCTTATTTCTTCCATGGCTACGACGTGCGCCAGATAACCCAGGCCCGCGCCACCGTATTCTTCGCTGACAGTAATCCCCAGTACGCCCATTTCACCGAACTTGCGCCACATGTCGGCGGGGAACAGGTTGTCCTTGTCGATCTGCGCTGCGCGCGGGGCAAGCTCTGCGGCGACGAAGGACTGCAACTGATCGCGCAGCATGTCGATGGTTTCGCCCAGGGCGAAGTTCAGGCTGGGGTAACTCATGGGGCATTCCTTTTTTGTTCTTGAGTGGCGCTTTGTTCTTGGATGGCGCGTCTTTCTGGAAGCGGCTATAGCGTCTATCAGCTATGACCTTTACGTTAACGTAAACCTGTAGGGTTTTGCTGTCAACGCCGATGCCTATGCCGATGCCGACGAAGAGCGATGAGCCTGTATTTTTCAGTCATGAGAGGAGAGGGCGGAACGCCGGAAAGCACGAAGGGGAGCCTGGGCTCCCCTTCAAGTTATGTTGCTATGCTCTTTTTTGTTGTTCGGGAGGCCTGTTGTTGTTTTTGGCGACCTGACCCTTCACATCTTTTTTGAGCGATCCACATGCGGGATCAAGAGCAAACGTATTTTTTTGAGCGCTGATGACACTTTCATCGTAGTGATCCAACCAGTTCGGCAGCTGCCTCAGGGCAGTTTTATTGTTCTCTGTCTGGCTGCGAACGACTTGCGAAGCAAGCGATTCAGAAAAGCTATCCACTTCAAAAAAATCTGTTAGCTACGCCTCTGTCCGTGTTGTTCTTGTTATGTCAGAGCCGGTACGTATTGTTTTTATTAGGTTGCTGCGTGTTTTTATTTTTGTTGTACAAGGGATATAGCAGGACCCGTGCCAGGTTTTCAAAACCCCTGTAATACCGGGGGATGACCTTGTTTTTCCGGCATCTGGCCGTTTTATTCAGCGGCCGAGTGTTTCCGTGTTACCCGTTTGTCTCTGCTCGACGCGGGGCACAGTAACACTCTGTGGCAAGTTGTCGCACCCTGTTACCGACAGGTGACAGTGCTACGCAGGCAGTCTGGCCTTGGCCACGCGAGAGCCATTGCTGCGTTGCAGCACGTCGCAGATGCGCTGGCCCGCCGCGATGACCTGGTCCAGATCGACCCCGGTTTCTATACCCAGCCCCTGCAACATGTACAGCACGTCTTCAGTGGCAACATTGCCGCTGGCCCCCTTGGCGTAAGGGCAGCCACCGAGGCCGGCCACGGAGCTGTCGAACACCTGGATGCCTTCCTCCAGGCTTGCATAGATGTTTACCAGCGCCTGGCCATAGGTGTCGTGGAAGTGGCCGGCCAGCTTGCCGCGCGGTATCTGTGCAGCCACGGCATTGAGCAGCGCCCGTGTGGCGCCCGGCGTACCGGTTCCGATGGTGTCACCCAAGGAAATTTCATAGCAGCCCATCGCGTGCAGTTGGTTGGCGACCGTCGCGACCTGTTCGGGCGAAACGCTGCCCTCGTAAGGGCAGCCCAACACGCACGACACATACCCTCGAACCCGCACGCCATGCATCCGTGCTGCTTCCATGACAGGCGCGAAGCGTTCCAGGCTTTCGCCGATCGAGCAGTTGAGGTTGCGTTGCGAGAACCCTTCGGTCGCCGCTGCGAACACCGCGACTTCTCTGACCCCGGCAGCCAATGCGTCTTCGAAGCCGCGCAGATTCGGCGCCAGAGCCGAATAGATAACGCCTTCACGGCGCTGGATCCGTTCGAACACCTGCGCGGAGCCCGCCATCTGCGGCACCCATTTGGCCGAGACAAAGCTGCCGACTTCGATGTGGCTCAGCCCGGCTGCCGTCAGGTCATCCACCAGGCGCACCTTGGCGTCGACACTGATGGGTTGCGCTTCATTCTGCAGGCCGTCACGCGGGCCGACTTCGACGAGATTCACCTTTTGCGGGAGGGACATGGCGGCGCCTTTGTGGTGAGTGCGAATGGGTCAGAGTGGGGCAGCAGCGGTCTTATCGAGTGCGGCTCGGCAGCGCTCTTCGGCGGTGTCCAGCTCCAGCTGCATCTGGCGTATGTCCAGCAACTGCTGTTCCAATTGATCACGGCGTTCGGCGATCTTGCCCAGCATGGTCTGCAACTGCTTCTGATTGCCGCCGGCAGGGTCATACAACGAGATCAGTTCCTTGCACTCTGCCAGGGAAAAACCGATGCGTTTGCCTCGCAGGATCAGTTTCAGGGTGACCTTGTCACGCGCCGTATAGATACGTTCCAGGCCCTTGCGTTCAGGGCTGAGCATGCCTTGCTCTTCGTAAAAGCGTATGGCGCGGGTGGTGATGTCCAGCTCGCGGGCGAGTTCGGAAATGCTGTAGGTGTGACTGCTCATGGCGTAGCTCGGCGAGGGTTGCAGCCGCAAAGCTAAGGGCTGCTTTACGTTTACGTCAAGCAGCAGTGGCGATGCCCGAGCTTGAGCGGTCGCCAACCTTTGCTTCGAAACAACATTAAGTTAATAACTTAACTTATTAATAATCAATAAGTTGAGTTAAATATTTCATGCATTTTCGAGGTTTTGTTCCTGCGCCACAACCCGCTGTGAAAGTTCGATGATCTGTTCGCGCATCCAGCGGTTGGCCGGGTCCTGGTCGGTGCTTTCATGCCAGTACAGGTGGGTCTCGACCGACGGAACGTCGCTGACTGGCAGGTAGACATAGTGCAAGTCATTACGACGGGCGAAGCGTTCGGGCACGGTCATGACCATGTCGGTTTGCTGCAGCACCTGGGTTGCCATCATGTAGTGTTGCGAGCGCAACGCGATCCTGCGCTGGATGCCCATCTTGCCGAGCGCCAGATCCACATGGCCCAACCCGCTGCGGCGGCTTGAGATATGGATATGTGACTGGCTCAGGTAATCGTCTAGGGTCAGCGCGGCCTTGTTCGCCAATGGATGCCCCTTGCGCATGCCACACACATAGCGGTCCTCCATCAGCTTCACGTGGCGCACCTGCGGGTCAGTGTTGAGCGGTGCGTCCACAGCGAAGTCTAGGCGTCCTGCGGCCAGTTCCTTGGTGGTTTCCCGGCGCTTGGACAGAAAGCTTTCGATGGTCACTGCAGGTGCCAGACGCCGCAGTCGCTGGAACAGCGCCGGCAGAATCACTGCCTCGGTCAGGTCGGTCATGCTGATGCGGTAATTCTTGTTGGCCTGCAGCGGGTTGAAGATGCGACTTTCCTGCACCGATACCCTGAGCAACGAAAGCGCGTTGCGCACCGGGCCGATGATGTTTTGCGCCATCGGTGTCGGCACCATGCCCTGTGCCGTGCGCACGAACAGCGGGTCGTTGAAGGTCTCGCGCAGCCGCGCCAGTGCGTTGGAGACCGCAGGCTGGGTAATGCCGACAATCTGTCCGGCGCGGGTCAGGTTGGCTTCGGTGTAGATGGCGTCGAAGACAATGAAAAGGTTGAGATCGACCTTGTTCAGGTTCATTGATGGGGCGCCTCGTGCCGTTATTGTGATTGATTGTTTAGAGGGGTGGTAATGCCGCAAGGGTGACGGATCATATATCGGTTATGAATGTTTATACACGCTGGGAATAGATTAGATAAATGTGCAGCGTTTCTCTAGCATCGCGTTCATGACTTCGACAACCTGATCGACACGGTGGCGACCCCATGGATTTTGCGTACTCCCCGAAGGTGCAGGCCCTGCGTGAACGCGTCACAGCGTTCATGGATGCCTACGTTTATCCGGCCGAGCCGGTTTTCGAGCGGCAAGTGGCCGAAGGGGATCGCTGGCAGCCCACGGCAATCGTGGAAGAGCTCAAGGCCCGGGCCAAGTCCGAAGGATTGTGGAATCTGTTTCTGCCCGACTCCGGACTGGGCGCCGGCCTGAGCAATCTGGAATATGCGCCGCTGGCGGAAATCATGGGTCGCTCATTGCTCGGTCCGGAGCCCTTCAATTGCTCGGCGCCTGACACTGGCAACATGGAGGTACTGGTCCGCTATGCCAGCGAGGAACAGAAAGCCCGCTGGCTCGAACCGCTGCTGCGTGGTGAGATTCGCTCTGCCTTTGCCATGACCGAGCCCGACGTAGCCTCGTCGGACGCCACCAATATGGCCGCGCGCGCCGAGCGTGACGGTGACCAGTGGGTCATCAACGGTCGCAAGTGGTGGACCTCCGGTGCCTGCGACCCGCGCTGCAAAATCCTTATATTCATGGGCCTGAGCAGTCCTGAGGGGCCGCGCCATCAGCAGCATTCGATGATTCTGGTACCGGTCGATACGCCCGGCGTGAAGATCGTGCGGCCACTGCCGGTGTTCGGCTATGACGATGCGCCCCATGGTCACGCCGAAGTGCTGTTCGAAAACGTCAGGGTCCCGTTCGAAAACGTGCTGCTCGGTGAGGGGCGGGGGTTTGAAATCGCACAGGGAAGGCTAGGGCCGGGACGCATTCACCACTGCATGCGCTCGATCGGCATGGCGGAGCGGGCGCTGGAGCTGATGTGCAGACGTTCCATTGACCGCGTCGCGTTCGGCAAGCCGTTGGCCAGGCTGGGCGGCAATATCGACCTGATCGCCGACTCCCGCATGGAAATCGACATGGCACGCCTGCTGACCCTGAAGGCGGCCTATATGATGGATACCGTGGGCAACAAGGTCGCCAGAAGCGAAATCGCGCAGATCAAGGTGGTCGCGCCCAATGTGGCGCTGAAGGTCATTGATCGGGCAATCCAGATGCACGGCGCCGCCGGGATTTCCAGTGATTTTCCGCTGGCTTACATGTACGCGATGCAGCGTACGTTGCGTCTGGCTGACGGCCCGGATGAAGTGCATCGCGCTGCCGTCGGCAAGTATGAGTTAGGCAAATATATGCCGGCAGGTACCACGCGCAGCAGCTCCTAGCTACCGGTCGATCACTGTACCCACACTTCAACTCGACGGTTCTTGATCCGGCCGTCGTCGATTTCATTGGTGGCCACCGGCATTTCGTCACCCAGGCCAACGATATCGCGGAACGTCACGCCGCTTTTCAGCAGTTCCCGGCGCACGGCCATGGCACGCAGCCTGGAGAGCAGGGCAGCACGCTCCGGGTCGCTCTTGGCGTCGCCGAAGCCGACCAGCGTTACGTGCTGATTCAGTTTGCCGCTGGTTTTCAGATAATCCGCGACCCGCTTGAGGTCCTGCTGCGCCTTGTTGTCCAGGCGCGCGCTGCCTTGGGCAAAGCGGAAGTTGACTGACAGGCGCTCGGCCTTGCGTGCCAGTGCCTGGTAATCGGCGGGCATCTGCGCGGTAGGCTGCACCTTGAGCACCTGCACCGTCTGCGCAACAAAGCCGCTTTGCGCGACGATAGCCTGGCCCTCGGCACTCTGCGCGAAGCGGACCAATGCTTGCGCCCAACGCTGAGGGGTGGATGTGGGCACATAAAAGTACAGCCGTCGCGACAACGGATAGTCTTCGGTGGCAATCAGGCTGACGGTCGGCAGCATGGGCCTGGAATCGCCGTCGGCGATGGCCACCGCCTTGGCGCGGCGTATGGAAGGCAGGCCAGTGAAGCCGATGCCATTGATGTCCTTGCTGACTTCGTCAGAGAGCTGTTCGCTGGACTCGAATCGCGCAGCGCTGCCGAGCAGGGTCTTGCCGCATTTGGTCAGTACCAGGTCCTTGAACGTCTCGTAGGTACCGGACTTTTCATCGCGCACATAGAGATGGATGGTGCCTGGGTTGCCACCGACCTCACTCCAGTTTCTGACTTCGCCACTGAAAATGCGTGCCAGTTGAAGGGTATCCAGCTGTCTCAGCGGATTGCCCGGATGCACGATCACCGCAACGCCGTCGATGGCAATGGTTTGCTCGCTGGCCGCGCTTTTCAGGTCCCCCAGACTGGTCAGGTCTTTGGCCTCTTGATCCTTGATCGGTCGAGAGGAGGCCGCGATATCTGCGTTACCTGCTTTCAGCGCGGTAAAACCGGTGCCTGAACCATGCGCAGCGATTTCGACACTGACAGGTTGTCCGGTGGCCGTAGTCCCAACGACGCGCTGTTCATTAAGAGTGTTGCCGGGAAGGATCTGTACCGACTGCAGACCTTGCTGGCGCATCAATCCTTCGACCAGCGCAGGCCCCAGTTGCGCATTGATGGTGTTGGAGCCTTGAATGCGCAAGGCCGGTATATCGCCGGCGGGCAACGGCAGCGCGGCTTGCGCGAAAGCGGGCAGGGTGGCGCTCGACAGAATGAACGCCGTAAGCAAAGCGCGCAGCATCGGCGTCACCATGAATCACGGGAGGGTGCCGGGAGAATAAGTCAGAGAGATTGCCGGAATATGACAATTTCAGGGGCTGTGCGTGTTTCAGCGCGACCCATCCTTGTTAAAGAAGGGGCGCGCAAGAGGGGCAAGTAGGGGGCAATCAGCTCAGTTCCAGCCAGATCGGCGCGTGGTCGGACGGCTTTTCCATTGCGCGCAAATCGTAATCCACACCCGCTTCCTTGATGCGTGGCTGCAAACCGGTAGAGGTCATGATCAGATCGATGCGCAGGCCGCGTTTGGGCTCGTCTTCAAAGCCACGGCTGCGATAGTCGAACCAGCTGAAGCGGTCAACGACCTCCGGGTACAGGTGACGAAAGCTGTCCACCAGGCCCCAGTTTTTCAAGCGCTCCATCCACTCCCGCTCTTCAGGCAGAAAGCTGCACTTGCCGGTTTTCAGCCAGCGTTTGGCGTTGTCGGCGCCGATGCCGATATCGCAGTCCTGCGGAGAAATATTCACGTCGCCCATGACGATCAGCGGCTGGTCGTTGCGAAATTGTCCCTCGAGCAGCGTTTGCAGGTTTTCGTAAAAGCGCTGTTTGGCGGGGAATTTGGTCGGGTGATCACGGCTCTCGCCCTGTGGAAAGTAGCCATTCATGATGGTCACCGGCTGGCCATTGCTGTCGGCGTAAGTGCCCCAGATGAAACGCTTCTGGGATTCTTCGTCG
This sequence comes from Pseudomonas sp. PvP028, assembly GCF_017832255.1. NCBI lineage: Bacteria > Pseudomonadati > Pseudomonadota > Gammaproteobacteria > Pseudomonadales > Pseudomonadaceae > Pseudomonas > Pseudomonas sp. PvP028. The sequence goes on along the minus strand of NZ_JAFIBL010000001.1, from coordinate 4,533,732 downwards.
TCCCCCTCGAAGCCCTTGTGCAGGGCCAGCGGCGCATTGCGCGACAGCAGCGCGACACCGTAATGGCCTTTCTGGCCGTGGAAGTGAACGTGGTAGCCCAGCGCTTCGACTTCCGCCTGGGGGAATTGCTCGTCCGAAACCTTGGTTTCCTGAAGACCGATCACGTCAGGCTGATGTTTGTCGATCAGCGCCGCCAGCTGATGCGGTCGAGCGCGCAGACCATTGATGTTGAACGAGACGATTTTCATAAAACAGCGGTCCTGAGCAAAAACAAACAGCGATGCTAGCCGACCTGTGGTTTCAGGACCAGTGCCGCGTCGGAAGCGCAGGCCTTGGTGTGTCTGGATAAATCGTTGGAACTGTTATCAATGGCCATCACTCGAAAGCCTGCTTGCCAAAACCGCTGCGCCAGACGCAGTTCCGTTAACACGAGGCCCTTTATGTCCCTACCTGCTGCCATCACGGGTGAAATTCGCCAACTCGACAGTGGTTATTCCCGTGAAACCCGCTCCTTGCTGTTCAGGGCCTACCGCCACGATCCGACATTTGCCTATCTGTTCAACGCCGAGCGTGAGGGCTACGAGCAACGCGTGTTGGCGACCATTCGCCAATTGGTCAAACAACACTTTCTGCAAAACCAGCCCGCGCTGGGCCTGTTTCTGCAGGACCGCCTGGTCGGCGTAGCGCTGATCGCGCCGCCGCAGCGTCGTCTGGGTGTCACCGAAAGCTGGGCGTGGCGCTTGCGCATGGTGATGGACACAGGTCTGGGTTGCACCCAGCGTTATCTGGCGTATTACAACGCAGTTCTTGCCTGCGTACCGTCGGAAACCGTGCATGTGCTGCCGTTGATCGGCCTTGATCCGGAGTTTCAGGGGCAGAAGCTCGGTCAGGACCTGAGCGAGCAGCTGCTGGCCGCGTTGCACGACTGGTGCGCAGTGGATGAACACTCCCAGGGCATCGTGGTAGACACCGGCAATCCGCGTTATCTGGAGTTCTATAAGCGACAGGGCTACGAAGAGATCGGTGAAATTGCTGTAGGGCCTGTCCGAGAGCATGTATTTTTTCATCCCAACCCTCAGGTATCACTGCCGGTCCCTGACGTAATGGCCTGAATATCCGACAATTCGTGGGCTTCCAGTGCAGCCTGTCGATCGTGGTAGCATCTACGCCCATGAAGCTCTTCAGACTATTCAGCAGCGTGTTCCTGATGACCATGAGTGCGGCCGCGCTTGCCCAGGCCCGCCTAGATGTCAGGATCAAGCCTGCCAATCCGCAACTCAAGGCCAACGTCGAAGGGTATGTCGGTGATCTGGGCGAGCGTGATGTCCAGGCATTGCGCAACTTCAGCCTTGGCGCCGAGCAGCAGGCGGAAAAAGCCGCTCAGGCGCTGGGTTATTACCAGGCGCAGATCGACAGTGAAATCAAGGATGGAGAGCAGCCCAGCCTGGTGATCAATATCCAGCCGGGCGAACCCATTCATCTGCGCAACGTGGTGATTCGGGTCGAAGGGCCGGCGGCAGCGATGAAGGCCTTTCGTGTGCCCAGCAGCGACGCCCTGAAAACCGGCGCGGTGTTGAATCACGGCAATTATGAAGACGCCAAGCGCCTGATCCAGAATCAGGCCTCGCGCTACGGATTTTTCAGTGGCCACTTCACCAGCCAGCGTCTGGCCATCGATCCGCGGGCCGGTGTGGCCGATATCGAACTGGTTTATGACAGCGGACCGCGCTACACGCTCGGCAAGGTCATGTTCAGTGGCGACGCGCCATTTGATGACGATCTGCTCAAACGCATGGTGCCGTTCAAGGAAAACACGCCTTACGACTCCCAACTGATTGCCGAACTGACCCAAGCTATGCAGGGCAGCGGCTATTTCGAGGGCGTACGGGTCGATGCGGCGCCCACCGCAGCGCAAAACCAGGTCATTCCGGTGACCGTCCAGCTCGAAACCCGCAAACCTCGCACCATGGGGTTGGGGCTGGGCTATTCGACCGACGTCGGCCCGCGAGGCAAAGCCAACTGGACCCGGCACTGGGCCAACCCGCAGGGCCACAGCTATGGCTTCGAATCCGAGATCTCCGCGCCACGGCAAAATGTCGGTCTGTGGTACGACGTGCCCCTCGACCCGCCGCTGACCGACAAATTGCGCTACGCCGGCGGGTATCAGTATGAAGAGATCGCCGGAACCGACAGCCTCAGCAAGTTGCTGACTGCCGGGCCTGAATGGCACAGCAAGCTGCCCAGCGGTTGGGAGCGGGTCATATCCCTGAAGTGGCAGCGTGAAGAATACCGCCTGGGCGACGACGCCGGCCTCAGCACGTTGCTGATGCCCGGTATCAGTTACTCGTACCTGCGCAGTGACAACCGTATCGACCCGCACCAGGGTTACCGCCTGCAATTCGACACGCAGGTGGCCAAGGAGGGCATGTTGTCTGACGCCAACCTAGTGCATGCCAATGTGCTGCTCAAAGGGCTGACGACCGTCGCGCAAAATCACCGCTTTCTCGGTCGTGTGCAGTTTGGCGGCAACCTCACCGACGGTTACACCTCGATACCACCATCGCTGCGCTTTTTTGCCGGCGGTGATCAAAGCGTGCGCGGCTATGACTATCAGAAGCTGTCACCGACCAATTCCGACGGCGACCGCATCGGTGGGCGATACATGTTTGCCGGCAGCGTCGAATACCAATATTCCATTGCTGATAAATGGCGCCTGGCGACCTTCATCGATCAGGGCAACTCGTTCAACAGCCTGGACAAGCCAGACCTGAAAACCGGGGTTGGTTTCGGCGTGCGCTGGGTATCTCCAGTGGGCCCTCTGCGTCTCGATCTGGCCCACGCGCTGGACGATGAAGGCGGAATCCGTCTGCACTTTTCGATGGGGCCGGAGCTTTGAACAAGGCGAACATCACCCGCGGCGCCAAGATCGTCGGGCTGGGACTTGTTGCATTACTGCTGCTGGTGGTCATCAGTGTCGCGCTGCTACTGGGCACTCATACGGGCAGTCAGTGGGCCTTGGCTCGGGTGCCCGGTGTACAACTGGAAAGCTTTCAGGGACGACTGGGTAGCCAGTGGAGCGCCGAGCGTTTGGTATGGCAGCAGGGCGCAGATCGCGTCGAGGTTCAATCCGTCGATTTCGCCTGGACGCCTGCCTGTCTGTTGAAGATGACGCTGTGCATCGACCGTCTGCATGCGCAGCAGGTGCTGATGCACTTCCCGCCGAGCGATACGCCCGCCAGCGACGGCCCGATCCAGTTACCGACGCTCAGGCTGCCGCTGGCGCTGCAACTGGGTGATATACAGGTAGGCGGTGTGCAGTTGGATGGCGTCGAACAATTGCGCGATCTCAAGCTGGCAGCGCACTGGACCGCAGAAGGCTTGAAGATCGACAGTGCGCACCTGCAACGTGATGCGCTGGTGCTGGACCTCAGTGGCCTGCTGAAACCCGAGGGCGACTGGCCACTCAGCGTTCAAGGTCAACTGCAACTTCCGCCACAGGATGGCCAGCCCTGGACGCTGGCGCTGGATATTCAGGGCGACCTGCTGAAGACGCTGCAGCTCAAGGCGGACAGCAGCGGTTATCTGCCGGGTTTGCTGACCGGCGAGTTGCAGCCCCTGGCCGAGCACCTTCCGGCACGCATCAAGCTGACTGCCGAGCACTTCAAACCCAGCGCTGCATTGCCTGATACGGTGCAGCTGGAGCAGTTACTGCTGACGGCCGAGGGCAATCTTGACTCGGGCTATCTGATAGATGGCAGCGCCAGCCTGCCCGCAGAAAAAGGCCCGGTTGCGTTGTCATTGAAAGGAAATGTGGATGCCAACGGCGCAACCATCGCCGCACTCGATCTGGCCGCCGATGATCAGCAGCGTCTGGCCATCAACGGCAAGATGAACTGGCAGAGCGGTTTTTCTGCGGATGCAAGCATCGACTGGCTGGATTTCCCCTGGCAACGCCTGTATCCACTGGCGGCAGAGCCTCAGGTGGCATTGCATGCCTTCAAGGGTGATATTTCCTATACCGATGGCAATTACCTCGGCAATTTCAACGCCAGCCTCAAAGGGCCTGCCGGTGCATTCACCCTGGTCAGCCCGTTCAGCGGCAACCTGCAGGAGATTCATCTGCCGCAACTGGAACTGGTCGCCGGGCAGGGCAAGGCCAGTGGTTTCCTGAACCTGCAATTCGCTGACGGCATCGGCTGGGATACGGCTCTGGACCTGAGTGCGCTGGACCCTTCATTCTGGGTTGCCGAACTGCCCGGCACTCTGGCAGGCCCGTTGCGCAGCAAAGGTCAGATGCGCAACGAGCAGCTTGAACTCAGCGCCGATCTCGATTTGAAAGGGCGCCTGCGTGGTCAGCCGGCGCTGCTGCAAGCCAAGGCTGACGGCCGTGATCAGCAATGGAATGTCAGCAGCCTGAGCATCCGCCTCGGGGACAACCGTATTCAAGGTACGGGTAGTCTGCAGGAGCGTCTCAAGGGTCAGTTGGACCTGGATCTGCCGCGTCTGGCCCAGCTATGGCCACGCTTGCAGGGGCAAGTCAAAGGCCGGCTGGATCTGGCCGGAACGCTGCAGGCGCCTCAGGGGCAATTGGCCTTGCAGGGCAGCCAGCTCGCCTTGCAAGACAATCGTCTGCAAACCCTGACGCTCAACGCCAGACTGGATCAGGCGCAGCGCGCGGACATCAGCCTCAAAGGTGCCGGTATTCAGGCTGGCGATACCCAGTTGGGCACCTTGCTGGTGGACGGTCAGGGTACGCTCAAAAACCAGCAACTGAAACTGGACCTGCAAGGACCATTGCTCAAGCTGGCCATCGGCCTTGACGGTGGTCTGGACAAGGGTGATTGGCGAGGCCGACTGGCCAGCGGTACGGTGCAAAGCGGCGGGCAGAACTGGCGTTTGCAGCAGCCGGCGAAGATCGAGCGTCTGGCCGATGGCCGCCTCAACTTCGGTGCGCATTGTTGGTTGTCCGGGGCCGCCAGCCTGTGTGGCGGTGATCAGCGCCTGATGCCGGAACCCCATCTGCGTTATCAGCTCAAGAATTTCCCACTGGACAGCCTGGCGCAATGGATGCCCCAGGATTTTGCCTGGAAGGGCGCGCTGAATGCAGATGTGCAGCTCGACATCCCGGCAGCCGGCCCCAGCGGCAAGGTCACGATCGACGCCGGAGGTGGGACGCTGCGGGTCCGCAACAACAATCAGTGGCTGGACTTCCCTTATCAGACGCTGAAACTGGCCACCACGCTGGCGCCCAAGCGCATCGACACGCGTCTGGACTTCGACGGCGGCAAGCTGGGAAGGCTGCTGCTCAACGCGCAGATCGACCCGCTGGCCAAGGACAAAACCCTGGCAGGTGACTTCAACCTCTCGGGGCTGGATATCTCGGTGGCACGTCCTTTCGCGCCGATGGTGCAGAAACTCAATGGACGTCTGAATGGCAATGGCCGGTTGTCAGGCACGTTGCTGGCGCCACTGGTCAACGGCAACGTGACGCTGGAAGGCGGTGAAGTGGCGGGCGCAGAGCTGCCCATGGAACTGCACGACCTCAAGGTCCAGGCGTTGATTGCCGGAGAAAGCGTACAGCTCAACGGCGGTTGGAAAAGTGGCAGCACCGGGCAGGGCAGCCTGGGTGGTCAGGTGGCTTGGGGGCAGAGCCTGAACGTCGATGTGAGCCTCAAGGGCTCGCGCCTGCCGATCAATGTCGAACCCTATGCGGCGGTAGAGGCTGCGCCTGACCTGAAAATCTCCATGCAGGGAGAGCGACTGGCCATCTCCGGCAAGGTGCTGGTGCCCAAGGGCGCGATTACGATACGCGAGTTGCCGCCTTCTACTGTGAAGCTCTCCGGCGACACGGTGATCGTTGGACAGCAGACCGAGCAGGGCGCTCCGCCGCTGGCTGTGGCGATGGACATCGATGTGGACGTCGGCCAGGAAAAGCTCAGCTTCAGCGGGTTCGGGCTCACCGCCAATCTAGTCGGGCATGTGCACATCGGTGACAACCTGGACACCCGTGGCGAACTGAACCTGAACGATGGTCGTTATCGTGCCTACGGGCAGCGGCTGACCATTCGCAAGGCGCGCTTGCTGTTTGCCGGCCCGGTCGACCAGCCTTATCTGGACATTGAAGCGATTCGGCAGACCGACGACGTGATTGCCGGTATCCGTCTGACCGGCAGTGCCGAGCAGCCTACCACCGAGGTGTTCTCCGAACCTGCGATGAGCCAGGAGCAGGCGCTCTCCTATCTGGTCATGGGCAGACCGCTCAGTACTTCCGGCGAAGACAACAACATGGTTGCTCAGGCCGCGCTGGCGCTGGGTGTAGCAGGCAGCTCGTCGACCACCGGCAAGCTCGCGGATAATCTGGGTATCAAGGACTTCGAGCTGGACACCTCGGGAACCGGCGACAAGACCAACGTGGTTGCCAGCGGCAAGATCACCGACAAGCTCAGCCTGCGCTATGGCGTAGGCGTGTTTGAACCGGCCAATACCATCGCCTTGCGCTATCTGCTCAGCAAGCGTGTGTACCTGGAGGCCGCGAGCGGTGTTGCCAGCTCACTGGATATTTTTTATAAAAGGGACTTCTAAGCGAGGGCCGGCGGCGGTAATGGCATGGTCTGGCGTCCAGCCGCCTGGTCTTTCCCGGACGTCCCTCTTGCACCTGCAAGTCCCTTCACACCTCATCTACCTTCAGGTTGCCGGTCATCATGGATCGATTCAACGCCATGCGCGTGTTCACCCGTATCGTCGAACTGGGCAGTTTTGCCAGAGCAGCCGAGAGTCTGCACATGCCGCGTGCCTCGGTGACGATCCTGATCAAACAGCTGGAAGCGCATTTGGGCGTACAGCTTTTGCAACGGACGACGCGTCAGGTCAGTGCCACCCCGGACGGCAAGGCCTATTACCAGCGCTGCGTCAGCCTGTTGGCCGATCTGGACGATGCCGAGGCATCGTTCTCGGCGACCGGGGCCGAGCCCAAGGGGCTGTTGCGTGTCGATCTGCCGGTCAGTCTGGGGCGCATGATCATCATCCCGGCGTTGCCTGAATTCAGCCGGCGCTATCCGCAGATCCGTCTTGAGATCGGCATGAGTGACAGGCCGGTGGATCTGATCCGCGAAGGCGTGGACTGCGTGTTGCGTGCCGGCGCGGCACTGGATGAAACACTGGTGGCCAGGCCACTGGGCAGTCTGACCCAGATTACCTGCGCCAGTCGTGAGTATCTGGAGCAGCACGGCACGCCACTGAACCTGCAGGAGCTCGTGCAACATCAAGTAATCGAATATTTTTCGACCAGCACTGGCAAGCGTTATGGGCTGGAGTTCATGGCCGATGGCATGGGCGTTGAACATGCATCGGCCTGCTCGATCGCTGTCAACAGTGCCGATGGCTATGTCGCGGCGTGCGAAGCCGGATTCGGCCTGATTCAGGTGCCGCGCTACCATGTCGCCGCGCAATTGCGCAGCGGTGTACTGGTGGAAGTATTGCGATTGCATCGTCCGCCGCCGCTGCCACTGACGGCGCTTTACCCCCCGCATCGACAGTTATCACGACGGGTCAGGGTATTCGTTGATTGGCTGGTGGAATTGTGTGCCCACACAGATATTAGGGACAGACTGGTTTCCTGAAAAAAATTCAGAATTATCCCATATAGGCCGCGGCACACTTTCGTGTTTAACTTCCGGCTCTTTCATCCATTTTGAAAAGGAACGTGTTTCATGGCTCAAGTGACCCTCAAAGGCAGCCCCGTTCAGGTCAGTGGCAACCTGCCTGAAGTCGGTAGCAAGGCACACGATTTCACGCTGGTTGGCGCAGGTCTTGCGGATAAAACCCTGGCTTCCTTCGCCGGCAAGCGCAAGGTATTGAACATCTTCCCTAGCGTCGATACGCCGACCTGTGCCACTTCGGTACGTAAATTCAACACCCAGGCCAATGACCTGAGCAACGCCGTGGTTCTGTGCATCTCGGCTGACCTGCCGTTCGCCCAGGCCCGGTTCTGCGGCTCCGAAGGGCTGGAGAATGTCCAGAACCTGTCCTCGTTCCGCAGTGCTGATTTTGCTCAGAATTATGGTGTTGCCGTTGCAGACGGCCCGCTCGCGGGTCTGACTGCGCGCGCCGTGGTAGTGCTGGACGAAAACGACAAAGTGCTGCACAGCGAACTGGTTGCCGAGATCGGTAGCGAGCCCAACTATGACGCTGCATTGGCTGTGCTGAAGTAACTTTCCGCAACCTGTCGACGGCCTGAATCCGCTCAGGCCGTTTTTTTGTTTGTGCTTCATACGTTTATCCAAAGTAAGCGCTTGGTAAAGGCGCTTTGCTTGTAACGTAACTGTGCTTATTGTTCAGCCTTCTGAACAAACCCCCACCTGTAATGGTTGATTTATTCATGCAATCGTCTGGCTCCCGTAAATCCCGTCGCTGGTTGATCAGTTTGTTGGTCCTGTTGGTCATTGTCGCCTTGTGCTGGTGGTTCTGGCCTGCGTCCACTTCCGGCAAGGGGGCCGATAGCAACAAGAAGCCTGCAACGAGCGGGATGGCACGTCCTGGCTTCGGCGGATCGGCTGTCGCGGTTCCGGTGCGTGTGGCCCCGGCTACCGAAGGTGATTTTCCGATCTACTACAAAGCGCTTGGCACCGTGACGGCGATGAACACCATCAATGTGCGCAGCCGCGTGGCAGGGGAGCTGGTGAAGATTTATTTCCAGGAAGGGCAGATGGTCAAGGCGGGTGATCTGCTGGCTGAAATCGATCCGCGCAGCTATCAGGTGGCGTTGCAGCAGGCCGAAGGTACGCTGGCCACCAACCAGGCGCTGCTCAAGAACGCTCAGCTCGACGTGCAGCGTTACCGAGGCTTGTTTGCCGAGGACAGCATCGCCAAGCAGACCCTCGACACTGCCGAGTCGCTGGTCAATCAATACAAGGGCACGATCAAGACCAATCAGGCTGCTGTGGCTGACGCAAAACTCAGCCTGGACTTCAGTCGCATCCGTGCCCCGATTGCCGGGCGTGTCGGCCTCAAACAGCTGGACGTGGGCAATCTGGTTGCCGCAAATGATACGACAGCACTGGTGGTGATTACCCAGACTCAGCCTATTTCCGTGGCGTTCACGCTGCCTGAAAAAGACCTGTCGAAAGTCATTTCCCGCTACCGCACCGGCGACAAGCTACCCGTTGAAGCCTGGGACCGTGGCGATACGAAGATGCAGGCTACCGGCGTACTGGCCAGTCTAGACAACCAGATCGACGTGGCCACCGGCACACTGAAGTTCAAGGCGCGTTTCGATAACAGCGACGAGGTCCTGTTTCCCAATCAGTTTGTCAACGTGCGGCTGCGCGCCGACACGCTGAAAAAAGTCACGCTCGTGCCGACCGCGGCCGTGCAGTTCGGCACCGATGGGACCTTTGTCTATGTGCTGGACGGTGACAAGAAGGTCAAGCTCAAGCTGCTCAAGACCGGCCCGAGCGACGAGACATCCACGGTGATCACCGAAGGCCTGGCGGCCGGCGAGCGGGTGGTGCTTGAGGGCACCGACCGTCTGCGCGACGGTGCCGAAGTCGAAGTCGTCAACGACAGCAAGGAAGTGCCGGCTGGCCCGGCTCAGAAGCTGCAAGGCAAGCCTGACAGCAAGACCGACAAGTCGGCGGCGCTCGGCAAGGTGGAAAAACCAAACGTATGAACATGTCGCGCCTGTTCATCCTGCGTCCGGTTGCCACCACACTGAGTATGTTGGCAATCGTCCTGGCGGGTCTGATCGCCTATACCTTGCTACCGGTTTCGGCGTTGCCCCAGGTCGACTATCCGACCATTCGGGTGATGACCCTGTACCCAGGTGCCAGCCCGCAGGTGATGACCAGCTCCGTGACTGCGCCTCTGGAACGTCAATTCGGACAGATGCCCGGCCTGACCCAGATGGCCTCGACCAGTTCGGGCGGTGCGTCAGTCATTACGTTGCGCTTCAGCCTTGAAATCAATATGGATGTGGCCGAGCAGCAGGTGCAGGCGGCGATCAACGCGGCCACCAACCTGCTGCCAACCGACCTGCCAGCGCCTCCGGTCTACAACAAGGTCAACCCGGCCGACACACCGGTTCTGACCCTGGCGATCACCTCGAAAACCATGTTGTTGCCCAAGCTCAATGATCTGGTCGATACGCGCATGGCGCAGAAGATCTCGCAGATCAGCGGCGTGGGCATGGTCAGCATTGCCGGCGGGCAGCGGCAGGCGGTCCGGATCAAGGTCAACCCGGAGGCGCTGGCCGCCAACAGCCTAAACCTGTCCGACGTGCGTACCCTGATCAGCGCCTCCAACGTCAACCAGCCGAAGGGCAACTTCGACGGGCCGACCCGGGTGTCGATGCTGGATGCCAACGATCAGCTGAAGTCTCCGGAGGAGTACGCCAACCTGATTCTGGCCTACAAGGATGGCGCACCTTTGCGCCTGAAGGATGTCGCCGAAATCGTCGATGGTGCCGAAAACGAGCGGCTCGCGGCCTGGGCCAATCGGAGTCAGGCAGTACTACTGAACATCCAGCGTCAGCCGGGTGCCAACGTCATCGAGGTGGTCGACCGGATCAAGGCGTTGCTGCCGTCGATCACCGAAAACCTTCCGGCCGGCCTTGACGTCGTGGTCCTGACGGACCGCACGCAGACGATCCGCGCGTCGGTGACCGATGTTCAGCACGAGTTGCTGATCGCGATCATCCTGGTGGTGCTGGTCACGTTCCTGTTCCTGCGTCGTTTCAGCGCGACGATCATTCCCTCGATTGCCGTTCCACTGTCACTGGTAGGCACGTTCGGTGTGATGTACCTGGCAGGCTTTTCGGTCAACAACCTGACGCTGATGGCCATGACCATCGCGACCGGTTTCGTTGTCGATGACGCCATCGTCATGCTGGAAAACATCTCCCGGCATATCGAAGAGGGCGAAACGCCCTTGCAGGCCGCACTCAAGGGCGCGAAGCAGATCGGTTTCACCCTCATTTCCCTGACACTGTCACTGATTGCGGTATTGATCCCGCTGTTGTTCATGGCCGACGTGGTAGGGCGGCTGTTCCGCGAGTTCGCGATAACCCTGGCGGTCGCGATATTGATATCGCTGGTGGTCTCGCTGACCCTGACGCCGATGATGTGCGCGCGCTTGCTAAAGCGCGAGCCCAAGGAAGAAGAGCAGAGCCGCTTTTACCGGGCCAGCGGTGCCTGGATCGACTGGCTGATCGACATCTACGCGGGCAGGCTGCGCTGGGTGCTCAAGCATCAGCCACTGACCCTGCTGGTTGCCTTGGCCACCCTGGCACTGACGGTGCTGCTGTACATCGTCGTACCCAAAGGCTTCTTCCCGGTGCAGGACACCGGAGTGATCCAGGGCATTTCGGAAGCGCCACAGTCGGTCTCGTTCGCAGCGATGAGCCAGCGTCAGCAGGCACTTGCCGACATCATTCTCAAGGACCCGGCGGTGGTCAGTCTGTCGTCCTACATCGGTGTGGACGGTGACAACGCCACGCTGAACAGCGGGCGTCTGCTGATCAACCTCAAGCCCCACGGAGCACGGGACCTGACCGCGTCCGAGGTGATCCAGCGCCTGCAGCCCGAGGTCGACAAGCTGTCGGATATCCGTCTGTTCATGCAGCCAGTGCAGGACCTGACCATTGAAGACCGGGTCAGTCGTACCCAGTATCAATTCAGCATGTCGTCGCCTGACGCCGAACTGCTGACGTTGTGGAGCGAAAAGCTGGTAGACGCGCTCGGCAAGCGGCCCGAACTGAGGGATGTGGCCAGCGACCTGCAGGACAAAGGTTTGCAGGTGTACCTGAACATTGATCGTGATGCGGCCAGCCGGGTCGGGGTCACGGTTGCGAACATCACCGATGCGCTGTACGACGCCTTCGGTCAGCGCCAGATATCCACCATCTATACGCAGGCCAGCCAGTACCGCGTGGTGCTGCAGGCTGCCTCGGGCAGCGAGCTCGGTCCGGCGGCGCTGGAGCAGATCCACGTCAAGACCACCGATGGTGCACAGGTGAAGCTGTCCAGCCTGGCGCGTGTCGAGCAGCGCCAGGCTCAGTTGGCCATCGCGCACCTTGGGCAGTTTCCGGCGGTGATGATGTCGTTCAACCTGGCGCCCGACATCGCCCTGGGCAAGGCGGTGAAGGTGATCGAGGAGGTCGAGCAGGAGATCGGCATGCCGATTGGCGTGCAGACCCAGTTTCAGGGCGCAGCCGAAGCGTTTCAGGCGTCATTGTCCAGCACGCTGCTGCTGATTCTGGCGGCGGTGGTCACCATGTATATCGTGCTGGGCGTGCTCTATGAGAGCTACATTCACCCGATCACCATCCTCTCGACCCTGCCGTCGGCAGCGGTGGGGGCCTTGCTGGCTCTGCTGATCAGCGGCAACGATCTGGGGATGATTGCGATCATCGGCATCATTCTATTGATCGGTATCGTCAAGAAGAACGCGATCATGATGATCGACTTCGCGCTCGACGCTGAGCGCAACCGCGGTGTTGCGCCCGAGCAGGCGATCTACGACGCGGCGCTGTTGCGCTTCCGACCGATTCTCATGACCACCCTGGCAGCGTTGTTCGGCGCCATCCCGCTGATGCTCGCCAGTGGTTCCGGCGCCGAATTGCGGCAACCACTTGGGCTGGTGATGGTAGGCGGGCTGTTGCTCAGCCAAGTCCTGACACTGTTCACCACGCCGGTCATCTACCTGTACTTCGACCGCCTTGGCCGTCGCTGGAGTCGCAAGCCTGCCGATCCGGACCGACTGGAACGGGCTGACGCATGAATCTCTCAGCGCCATTCATCAGCCGCCCCGTCGCGACCGTTCTGCTGAGCCTGGCGATCATGCTGCTCGGCGCGGTGAGCTTTCGCTTATTGCCGGTGGCACCGTTGCCAAACATGGATTTCCCGGTGATCGTGGTCTCGGCCAGTCTCGCGGGTGCCAGCCCTGAGGTGATGGCGTCCACGGTGGCAACGCCGCTGGAGCGGTCGCTGGGCAGCATTGCCGGCATCAACACCATGACCAGCAATTCAAGCCAGGGTACGACACGGATCATTCTGCAGTTCGACCTTGATCGCGACATCAACGGCGCTGCCCGGGAGGTGCAGGCGGCGATCAATGCCTCACGCAACCTGCTGCCCAGCGGGATGCGCAGCATGCCGACCTACAAGAAGGTCAACCCGTCCCAGGCGCCTATCATGGTCTTGTCGATGACCTCGACAGTGCTGGAAAAGGGCCAGCTTTACGACCTGGCGTCCACCATCCTGTCGCAGAGCCTGTCGCAGGTTTCCGGGGTCGGCGAAGTGCAGATCGGCGGCAGCTCGCTGCCTGCTGTGCGTATCGAACTGGAGCCGCAGATGCTCTCCCAGTACGGTGTATCGCTCGACGACGTGCGCACGGCGATCACCAGCACCAACGTAAGACGGCCGAAGGGCTTTGTGGAGGACGACCAGCATAACTGGCAGGTGCAGGCCAACGACCAGCTGGAAACCGCCGAGGATTATGCGCCGCTGATCATTCGCTACAAGGACGGAGCGACGTTGCGCCTGAAGGACGTGGCGAAAGTCAGCGACGCCGTGGAAGACCGTTACAACAGCGGGTTCTACAACAATGACCGTGCCGTGCTGCTGGTCGTCAACCGCCAGGCGGGGGCCAACATCATTGAAACCGTGGCGCAGATCAAGGCGCAGTTGCCCGCGCTGCGAGCGGTGCTGCCGGCCAGTGTCAGCCTCAATATCGCGATGGACCGCTCGCCGGTGATCAAGGCGACGCTGCATGAAGCCGAAATGACCCTGCTGATTGCCGTCGTGCTGGTGGTGATGGTGGTGTTCCTGTTTCTCGGCAGTTTTCGCGCCTCGCTGATCCCCACCCTGGCGGTTCCGGTTTCGCTGGTCGGCACCTTTGCGATCATGCACCTGTTCGGTTTCTCGCTGAACAACCTGTCACTGATGGCGTTGATCCTCGCCACCGGTCTGGTGGTGGACGACGCCATCGTCGTGCTGGAAAACATATCCCGGCATATTCACAACGGCCTCGACCCCATGAAAGCGGCTTTTCTGGGCGCCAAGGAGGTGGGGTTCACCTTGCTGTCGATGAACGTCTCGCTGGTCGCGGTGTTCATTTCCATCCTGTTCATGGGCGGTCTGGTCGAAAGTCTGTTTCGCGAGTTTTCCATCACCTTGTCGGTGGCGATCATCGTCTCGCTGATCGTGTCCCTGACCCTGACGCCGATGTTGTGCGCGCGCTGGTTGAAGCCGCGCGAAGCCCATGGGGAAAACGCCTTTCAGCGCTGGAGCGAGCGGGTCAACGATCGAATGGTGGCAGGCTACGACCGCTCGCTGGGCTGGGTGATGCGGCATCGACGGCTGACGCTGCTCAGTCTGCTGGTCACGGTGGTGGTCAATATCGCGCTGTATGTGGTTGTGCCCAAGACCTTTCTGCCGCAACAGGACACCGGGCAACTGATGGGTTTCGTACGCGGTGACGACGGCCTTTCGTTTTCGGTCATGCAGCCTAAAATGGAGACTTTCCGCCTGTCGATTCTCGCTGACCCTGCGGTGGAAAGCGTTGCCGGTTTTATCGGTGGCAGCGGTGGCACCAATAACGCCTTCATGATCGTGCGCCTCAAGCCGATTTCCGAGCGCAAGCTGTCTGCCGAGAAAGTGGTCGAGCGTCTGCGCAAGAACATGCCGCATGTGCCGGGCGGCAGGCTGTTCCTGGCCCCGGATCAGGACCTGCAACTGGGCGGCGGTCGCGAGCAGACCAGTTCGCAGTATCAATACATCGTGCAGAGCGCTGACCTGGGCAGCCTGCGTCTGTGGTACCCGAAGATCGTCGCAGCGCTCAAGTCGGTACCCGAGCTGACCGCCATCGACGCACGGGAAGGGCGCGGAGCACAGCAGGTGACCCTGGTGGTCAACCGTGACACGGCCAAGCGGCTGGGTATCGATATGAACATGGTCACGGCAGTGCTCAACAACGCTTACAGCCAGCGCCAGGTATCGACCATCTATGACAGCCTCAACCAGTACAAGGTGGTGATGGAGGTCAATCCAAAATACGCCCAGGACCCGGTGACGCTGGAGCAGGTTCAGGTCATTACCGCGGACGGGCAGCGTGTACCGCTGTCGAGTATCGCCCATTACGAGCGCAGTCTGGCCAACGACCGGGTATCGCATGACGGTCAGTTCGCGGCCGAAAACATTTCCTTCGATCTGGCCGAAGGCGCCAGCCTCGACAAAGCCACTGTGGCGATAGAGCGGGCGATTGCCGCCATCGGTCTGCCGTCCGACATCATTTCCAAGATGGCCGGGACCGCCAACGCCTTCGCTTCCACGCAGAAGAGTCAGCCGTGGATGATCCTCGGTGCGTTGCTGGCGGTGTACCTGGTGCTGGGAATCCTCTATGAAAGCTACATTCATCCGCTGACGATCCTCTCGACGCTTCCGTCCGCAGGGGTTGGCGCATTGCTGACGATCTACGTGCTGGGCAGCGAGTTCAGTCTGATCTCCCTGTTGGGCCTGTTCCTGCTGATTGGCGTGGTCAAGAAAAACGCGATCATGATGATCGACCTTGCCCTGCACCTGGAGCGCGAACAGGGAATGACGCCGCAAGAGTCAATCCGTAGCGCCTGTCTGCAGCGCCTGCGGCCCATTCTGATGACTACGATGGCCGCCATCCTGGGCGCCTTGCCATTGCTGCTGAGCACCGCCGAAGGCGCGGAAATGCGCAAGCCGCTGGGCTTGACCATCATCGGCGGCCTGATCTTCAGCCAGGTCCTGACCCTCTATACCACCCCTGTGGTTTACCTTTATCTCGACCGTCTGCGCCATCGTTACAACAAATGGCGTGGCGTGCGTACCGATGCTGCTCTGGAAACTCCGCTATGACCGAACGCCTGGTATTCACCTCCCGCCCGACAGGGCTGATTCGTCCATTCGCGCTGGGGCTTTGTGTGGTGCTGCTCAGCGCCTGCGCTGTGGGTCCGGATTACCAGAAGCCGTCGATGGCTGCACCCGCGCAGTTCAAGGCTGCGCAGGGCTGGCGTGCGGCCACGCCGAGTGACGGGATGGCCAAAGGTGCGTGGTGGGAGGTCTACAAGGACCCGCAACTGAACGCGCTGGTCGAGCGCCTCAACACGTCCAACCAGACCGTCGCCCAGTACGATGCGCAGTATCGACAGGCACAGACACTGGTGCGCAGCTCCAGGGCTGCCTTCCTGCCGACCCTCGACCTTACGACTGGCAAGACGCGCTCGGGGCAGGGCACAGGCACGTCGAATAGCGGCACGAGTGCCTCCGGGATTCGCAACAGCTACAACGCGCAACTGGGCGTCAGTTGGGAGGCCGATGTCTGGGGCAAGCTGCGTCGCGGGCTGGAGGCGGACACCGCCAATGCTCAGGCAAGTCTTGCCGACCTGGCGGCGATGCGCCTGAGTCTACAATCGGAGCTGGTACAGAATTACCTGCAATTGCGCGTGATCGATGAACAGAAACGCCTGCTGGAATCCACGGTGGATGCCTACCAGCGCTCCCTGACCCTGACGCAGAACCAGTACCGCGCCGGTATTTCCGGAAGTGACGCTGTCGCGCAGGCGCAGACGCAGTTGAAAAGCACCCAGGCCGACCTGATCGATCTGGCCTGGCAGCGTGCGCAGTATGAGAATGCCATCGCCGTCCTGATGGGGATGGCGCCGGCAGACTTCAATCTGCCCGCCACCACCTCGATTCCGCAGTTGCCGCAGATCCCGCCAGGCCTGCCTTCGCAGTTGCTTGAACGCCGCCCTGACATTGCCGCCGCCGAGCGCTCGGTGATGGGTGCCAATGCCAACATTGGCGTGGCCAAGGCCGCTTACTATCCGGATTTCACATTGAGCATGAGCGGCGGTTACAGCAGCAGTACCTTTGCCAACTGGATCAGCCTGCCTAACCGCTTCTGGTCGGTGGGCCCGCAACTGGCGCTGACCCTGTTCGACGGTGGCAGGCGCTCGGCCGAAGTCGATCGTACCGAAGCCGTGTATGACCAGACTGTCGCCCAGTACCGGCAGACCGTGCTGAACGGTTTTCAGGAAGTCGAGAACTATCTGGTTCAGCTCAAGGTATACGAGCAGGAAGCTGCGGTACGCCAGGAAGCGCTGGTCTCGGCTCGTGATTCGCTGCGCCTGACCAACAATCAATACAAGGCCGGTCTGATTGGTTACCTGGACGTCGTCAATGTTCAGGCCACCGCATTGAGCAACGAGCGCAGTGTGCTCAGCGTGCTGCAAAGCAGGTTGATTGCCAGCGTTCAATTGATCGCCGCACTGGGCGGAGGCTGGAATGCCGAGACAGGTTTGACGCTCCAGGAATGAGTATTTCGGGTTCAAAAAGCAGTTTTCCAGTGAACTGTTCGCATTAATCGAAAAAATAATAGCTACTCGCCATCTTTTCGACCGGCTGCCGCGACATTTGGCCGCTAATGCGTACAATCACCCGCACAAGATCGGCATGGACGCGCTCATTGGTTTCCAGGTGCGTTTATGTTGATTGGCAGCTACATCCCTTCACTCGTCGTTATCTCGATTCTCGTCGCTATTCTTGCCGCGTATACGGCCCTCGATCTGGTGGGCCGCATCGTTTCGGCCAGGGGCCGTGCTGTCCACTTATGGACTGCGGGCGGCGCTATCGCGATGGGCGTTGGCACCTGGTCGACACATTTCATCGGTATGCTGGCGTTCGTATTGCCCATCGACCTGGGCTACGACGTGCCACTGGTGCTGCTTTCGCTGTTGATCGCCATCGGCTTTTCAGGGTTCGCCCTGTGGCTCGCCACCCAGCCTAGATTGCCCGCGCTGCAACTGAGCCTGGGTGCGGTGTTGCTGGGGCTTGGCATCAGCGCCATGCACTACACCGGCATGGCTGCAATGCGCATGCAGCCTGGCATTCAATATACGCCGTGGCTGTTCGTGCTTTCTGTGGTCATTGCTATCGCTGCGTCTGCGGCAGCATTGCGCATAGCCTTCCATCTTCGCCAGCAGCGCCCCAGGGTCTACCTGCTACGCGCCTCGGCGGCGCTGTTGCTGGGGCTGGCTGTCATCGGCATGCATTACACCGGCATGGCCGCTGCGAATTTTGCCGATGGCAGCTTTTGCGGTGCGCTGCCGCAAGGGCTGAGCAGTAACGGGCTGGACCGAATCGTACTGGTCGCCAGCCTGTCGATTCTGGGAATTGCACTGTTCAGCTGTATTCTCGACTCCCATCTGGAAACACGTACCGCCGTGCTGGCCGATTCCCTGACGGAGGCCAATCTGGAACTGACCCACCTGGCCCTGCACGACAACCTGACCGGTTTGCCAAACCGGGCGCTGTTGACGGAACGCATCGATCGGGCCATGAAAAGGGCAGTTGAGACGGGTGGTTGCTTTGCGCTGATGTTCATGGACCTCGATGGCTTCAAGCCGGTCAATGATGCGTTCGGCCACCATATCGGCGACTTGCTGTTGCGGCAGGTCGCTTTGCGTCTTCGCAACAGTCTGCATCGACGCGATACGCTGGCCAGGGTCGGCGGCGACGAGTTTGTCCTGCTGGTGGAGCTTCAACATGCTGAAGATGCATTGGCCGTGGCAAGACGACAGGTCAGCGAAGTCGGCACGCCGTTCAACATTGGCGAACATCAGTTGCAGATATCTCTGAGCATCGGCATCTGCATGTACCCGGGCAACGGTAGCACCCAGCATGAGCTTCTGATCAATGCCGACGCGGCCATGTACCACACCAAGGCTGCCGGCAAGAACGGCTACAGCTTTTTCGATGCGTCGATGAACAGCAACGCCCGCAATCAGCTGCAGATGTCGCAGGATTTGCACAGGGCGATCAAACATCGGCAGTTCTGTATCTATTACCAGCCCAAGTTCGACGCCGTGACCGGGCTGCCCGTAGGCGCAGAAGCGTTGCTGCGCTGGAACCACCCGGAACAGGGTGTTCTGGGGCCGGACCTGTTCATTTCCATGGCGGAGAAAACCGGCCTGATCATTCAGATCGGCGAGTGGGTACTGGATGAAGCCTGTCGGCAAATGCGTGAGTGGTACACCCAGGGTTACTCGCACTGGCGTATTGCAGTCAACCTTTCAGCCTTGCAGTTCTGTCATTCCGGGCTGGTCACGGCAGTGGCGGACACACTGGCCCGGCATCAGTTGCCGGCTAACTGCCTGACTCTGGAAATCACCGAAACCACGGCGATGCATGATGCGGATGCCAGCCTGGCGGTGTTGAGAAGGCTTTCGGAGATGGGCGTGGACCTGTCGATCGATGATTTTGGCACCGGTTATTCCAGTCTGATGTACCTGAAACGACTACCCGCCAATGAAATCAAGATTGATCGAGGCTTTGTCCGCGACCTGGAGCATGACACCGACGACGCCGCCATCGTCTCGGCCATCGTCGCGGTAGGGCAGGCGTTGAATCTGCGAATAGTCGCCGAAGGCGTTGAAACCGCTGTTCAGCAGCGCTTCCTGACTCATTTGGGGTGTCACTCGCTGCAAGGCTTCCTGCTGGGTTATCCGTTGCCAGCCCAGCAGTTTCTCGAAGAAATCCGCGCCGCCGAAGCGAAAGCTGCAGTGGATGCGTCCGATACCGGGCAAGCGGCTTTCTGAAGCGCGCAGATGGCGCTTGACGGTAAAGGCTGTCACGATCCGAACCGGCTGGTTAACCTGCGAAGGTTGACTGGGTCCTGATGTCGGCCTTTGAAAAAACGAGACACTCCATGGAAAAAGTCCTCATTATCACCGGTGGTTCGCGCGGGATCGGCGCTGCCACAGCGCGTCTGGCCGCCTCACAGGGTTATCGGATCTGCATCAACTACCTGTCGGATCATACCGCTGCCGAAAAGACCGCAGGCCAGGTGAGAGCGATGGGCGCCAAGGCGATCACCGTGCAGGCCGACGTCAGCAATGAAGACGAGATCATGCGGCTGTTTGCCAGGGTCGACTCCGAACTCGGTCGTGTCACCCATTTGGTCAATAACGCGGGCACCCTGGCGCAGGCTTCGAGAGTCGAGGACATGTCGGAATTTCGCCTGTTGAAGATGATGATGAACAACGTCGTTGGCCCGATGCTGTGCAGCAAACACGCCTTGTTGCGCATGTTGCCGGCACACGGGGGGCAAGGCGGCAGCATCGTCAACGTATCGTCACTCGCGGCACGCCTGGGCTCGGCAGGCGAGTACGTCGACTATGCAGCATCCAAAGGAGCGCTGGACACCTTCACCATCGGGCTCTCCAAAGAGGTCGCGGCGGAAAACGTTCGCGTCAACGCGGTACGTCCGGGGTTCATCTTCACCGACTTTCACGCCCTGAGCGGCGATCCGTTCCGCGTCAGCAAGCTTGAAGGGGCATTGCCCATGGGCCGTGGCGGTACGGCCGAGGAAGTGGCCGAAGCCATTCTCTGGTTGCTGTCGGACAATGCGTCTTACGCCACGGGAACGTTCATCGATGTGGCGGGAGGGCGCTGAAGGCGTCCATGGTCGGGCAGACGCCTTCAGATCCCGCTTACTGAGTCGTCACACCGTGACCGGGGGCGCATTGGCGGGCGGGTCGCCAACTGGCTTCTCATTGGGTGGCGGTGTGGATGGCGGCGGCTCCTTTTCGGGCACTGGATTGGGCAGGGCGGGGTCATCGATGTTTGGATCGGGTACTTCTACCGGGTTGGGTAAGGTCATGGTTGCTGCCTCCTTGTCGACCCTGTTTACGACCGCCCGGCGTGGCCGATGATTCAATTGATTTACTTCCCGCCACAGTCACCCCGTTGATCCGCTCGATGACTGCTTTATCTCTGCGCACGACCAGCAAACATCCTCAAAACCTTTGAACTTTACCCTCGTTGACCGCTCGGAACCTAGTCAGCGGAAATAGACGAGTCGCCAGCACAGTGCGATCGTACGCTGCCATACCGTCAATTTTTCCATTGCATGGAATGCACAGGAGCGTCCCTGGGGCGTGAGGAGTGATGCTCGATGAATGAACAGCCATACGGTCCGGATTCCCTGGCCACCGATGTCCCGCAAGCAACCCTTCCGCTATCACTGACCCAGGCGCTGCAATTACCCCGCATCGTGATTGAAGACACGTTGCCGGTGATTGACGGTGGCTTGTTCGCGGCCAAGGCGATCATCGGGCAACCGGTTACCGTGACCAGCAAGGTCTATGCCGATGGGCACGACAAGATGGCGGTCAATATCCGCTGGCGTGCTGCCGATGAAGAACACTGGCACAGCGCGCCAATGCGCGAGCTGGGCAATGACAGCTGGGTTGGTGAATTCACCCCGACCTCGGTCAGCCGCCATGTGTTTCGCCTCGAAGCCTGGATCGATCAGTTCGGCAGCTATCGTTATGAGCTGGAGAAGAAGTTCGGCGCCGGCGTTCCTGTCGATCTGGAACTGGAAGAGGGCCGCATTCATCTGGTGCACGCCGCCGAGCGCAGCCAGAACGAGCAGCGTCAGCAGATCGAAAGTCTCCTGGGCCAGCTTGAACAGGGCGATAAAGACGAGAAAGTCGCGCTGCTGTTGCACAGCGAAACCGCCAGCCTGATGAAGCTGGCCGACAATCAGGCCTTCCTCAGCCGCAGCGTCGAGTTCCCACTGGACGTCGAGCGTGAGCTGGCACAGTTTGCCAGCTGGTACGAGCTGTTTCCCCGTTCGATGACCGACGATCCGGCGCGCCACGGTACGTTCAACGACGTCCATTCGCGTCTGCCGACCATTCGCGACATGGGCTTTGACGTGCTGTATTTTCCGCCGATTCATCCTATCGGCCGCGCCCACCGCAAGGGCCCGAACAACTCCCTGACCGCAGGCCCCGATGATCCGGGCAGCCCTTATGCAATCGGCAGCGAGGATGGGGGCCATGAAGCCATTCACCCACAGCTGGGCAGTCGTGAAGATTTCCGTAACCTTGTGAAAGCTGCAGCCGACCATGGCTTGGAAATCGCGCTGGATTTCGCCATCCAGTGTTCCCAGGATCACCCGTGGCTCAAGCAGCATCCGGGCTGGTTCTCGTGGCGTCCGGACGGCACGATCCGTTATGCGGAAAACCCGCCGAAAAAGTATCAGGACATCGTCAACGTCGACTTCTACGCACCAGACGCCATCCCCGGCCTGTGGACGGAGTTGCGCGACATCGTTCTGGGCTGGGTCAACGAAGGCGTGAAAATCTTCCGTGTCGACAACCCGCACACCAAACCGCTGCCGTTCTGGCAGTGGATGATCGGCGAAGTACGCAGTCAGCACCCTGAGGTAATGTTCCTGGCCGAAGCCTTTACCAAGCCGGCAATGATGGCGCGGCTGGGCAAGGTCGGTTACAGCCAGAGTTACACCTATTTCACCTGGCGCAACACCAAGGCGGAACTGTCCGAGTATTTCACCCAGCTCAATGAAGTCCCTTGGCGCGACTGTTATCGTCCGAATTTCTTTGTCAACACGCCTGACATCAACCCGCGCTTCCTGCACGAGTCCGGGCGTCCCGGCTTTCTGATCCGGGCGGCACTGGCCACTATGGGGTCCGGGCTGTGGGGTATGTATTCGGGGTTCGAACTCTGCGAAGCGGCACCGATTCCCGGCAAGGAAGAGTATCTGGACTCGGAGAAGTACGAGATTCGGGTTCGCGATTACGCGGCACCGGGCAACATCATTGCCGAAATCGCTCAACTCAACCGCATTCGTCGGCAGAACCCTGCGCTGCAAACGCACCTGGGTCTGAAGCTGTACAACGCGTGGAACGACAACATCCTGTATTTCGGCAAGCGCTCGGCGGACGGCAGCAACTTCATTCTGGTTGCCATCAACCTCGACCCATACAACGCACAGGAAGCGGATTTCGAGTTGCCGCTGTGGGAAATGGGCCTGCCAGATGACGCCGCTACGTCGGGTGAAGACCTGATGACCGGTCACCGCTGGACCTGGTACGGCAAGTACCAGCACACGCGTCTCGATCCAGCTCAACCGTTTGGAATCTGGCGTATCCAGGCCGCGCAATAACACTCCCGAGGAGTCAATAATGGCCAAAAAGCCCGGTGACGCGACATTTATCAAAGACCCGCTCTGGTACAAGGATGCGGTGATTTATCAGGTTCACGTGAAATCGTTCTTTGATTCCAATAACGACGGAATCGGCGATTTCGCAGGCTTGATCGAAAAGCTCGACTACATTGCTGCGCTGGGCGTCAACACCATCTGGTTGTTGCCGTTCTATCCGTCGCCGCGCCGGGACGATGGCTACGACATTTCCGAATACCGCGACGTGCACAGCGACTACGGCACCATGGCCGACGCCAAGCGTTTCATCGCCCAGGCACACAAGCGCGGCCTGCGAGTGATCAGCGAGCTGGTCATCAACCACACGTCCGACCAGCATCCATGGTTCCAGAAAGCCCGCAATGCCAAGCCCGGTTCCAAGGCGCGGGATTTCTATGTGTGGTCGGACACTGATCAGAAGTACGACGGCACGCGGATCATCTTTCTCGATACCGAAACGTCCAACTGGACCTGGGACCCGGTTGCCGGTCAGTACTTCTGGCACCGTTTCTACTCCCACCAGCCGGACCTGAATTTCGACAATCCGCACGTGCTGGATGCGGTTCTGGAAGTCATGCGCTTCTGGCTGGATCTGGGTATCGACGGTTTGCGTCTGGATGCCATCCCGTACCTCATCGAGCGGGACGGAACCAACAACGAGAACCTGCCGGAAACCCATCAGGTGCTCAAGCGCATTCGTGCCGAGATCGACGCGAACTACCCGGACCGGATGCTGCTGGCCGAGGCCAATCAATGGCCGGAAGACACCCAGCTGTATTTTGGCGACAGCAAAGGCCCGGATGGCGATGAATGTCATATGGCTTTTCACTTTCCATTGATGCCACGCATGTACATGGCGCTGGCCCAGGAAGATCGTTTTCCGATCACCGATATTTTGCGGCAGACGCCGGAAATCCCGGAAAACTGCCAGTGGGCGATTTTCCTGCGCAACCACGATGAGCTGACCCTGGAAATGGTCACCGATCGTGAGCGTGACTATCTGTGGAATTACTACGCGGCCGACCGCCGTGCACGGATCAACCTGGGCATCCGTCGGCGCCTGGCACCCCTGGTGGATCGCGACCGTCGCCGGGTGGAGTTGCTCAACAGCATGCTGTTGTCGATGCCCGGCACACCGACGCTGTATTACGGCGATGAGATCGGCATGGGCGATAACATCTACCTGGGCGACCGGGACGGTGTGCGCACGCCCATGCAGTGGTCCATCGACCGCAACGGCGGTTTTTCGCGTGCCGATCCGGCCAGTCTGGTGTTGCCACCGATCATGGACCCGATGTATGGCTTTCAGTCGGTCAACGTCGAAATCCAGGAACGTGACCCGCATTCGCTGCTGAACTGGAACCGGCGCATGCTCGCCGTGCGCAAACAGCAGAAGGCCTTCGGGCGTGGCACGCTGAAAATGCTCTCGCCGTCGAACCGCCGCATTCTTGCTTATACCCGCGAATACACAGCACCTGACGGACACAGTGAAGTGGTGTTGTGTGTCGCCAACGTTTCCAGCGCCGCCCAGGCTGCAGAGCTTGAGTTGTCTGCCTATGCAGGCACGGTGCCGGTGGAAATGCTCGGCGGCAGCGCATTCCCGCCTATCGGCCAGTTAAGCTACCTGCTGACGCTGCCGCCGTACGGCTTTTACTGGTTTTTACTGGCTTCGGAGAATCAAATGCCCAGTTGGCACGTTGAACCCGCGCAGAGCATGCCGGACTTCCCGACTCTGGTGCTCAAGAAGCGTCTGGAAGAGTTGCTCGAAGAGCCACTGCGCAGCACCATGGAAAACACTTCGCTGGCGGTTTACCTGCCTAAACGGCGCTGGTTCGCGGGCAAGGACAAGGCAATCGAGAAGGTCAGCATTGCCTACGCCGTGCGCTTCGGCGATGAAGCGCATCCGGTACTGCTCAGCGAGATAGAAGTCACTGCCGGCGGGCAGACCGATCGCTATCAACTGCCGTTCGGCTTGCTGGCCGAAGACGATATCAGCAGTGCATTGCCGCAGCAGCTGGCACTGGCCCGAGTACGTCGCAACCGCGATGTCGGGTTGATCACGGATGCATTCACCCTGGAAACCTTCATCCGTGCCGTGATTCAGGGCATGCAGTCGGATACGGTCATACCCTGTGCCGACGGCGAGTTGCGTTTCGAGCAAAGCTCACAGCTGGCACCCCTCGGCCTGAACGCCGAGTCGGAAGTGCGCTACCTGTCTGCCGAGCAATCGAACAGTTCGGTAGTGGTGGGCAGCAGCCTGGTGCTCAAGCTGATTCGCAAAGTCAGCGCCGGGACACATCCCGAGCTGGAAATGGGCGCGTTCCTTACCCAGGCCGGCTTCAAGAACATTTCACCGCTGCTGGGCTCTCTGGTACGCGTCGGCAATGACGGTCAGCCCAATCTACTGATGATCGCCCAAGGGTATTTGAGCAATCAGGGCGATGCGTGGGAGTGGACCCAGAACAATCTCGAGCGTGCGGTACGCGACGAGCTGGCACATGGTGTTTCCGGCCAGGAACAGCATTACAACGCATTGCTCGAACTCGCGGACTTCTCGCGCAGTCTTGGTCAGCGCCTGGGTGAGATGCATCAGATCCTCGCGTCGCCCACTGACAATGCGGATTTTGCCGTTGAGGTCACCAGCAGCCAGGACAGTAAGGCCTCCGGGGCCAGCATCAACGCTCAGCTCGAGCGCGCCTTGCAATTGCTGGAACAGCGCATGGGCGAACTGGAGAAGGACGATCAGCAACTGGTCAAGGACTTGCTCGCGCAGCGCAAGCAGATCCGTCAGCGCGTCGAAGGCCTGGCCAAGCGCTCCGCCGGTGGCCTGCGCATTCGTGTGCATGGCGATCTGCATCTGGGGCAAGTGCTGGTGGTCAAAGGTGATGCCTACCTGATCGATTTCGAGGGTGAGCCTGCCCGCGCACTTGAAGAGCGCCGTGCCAAGCACAGCCCGTTCAAGGATGTCAGCGGTGTCCTGCGCTCCTTCGACTACGCTGCGGCGATGGCTGTACGCAGTGCGCAAAGCGTCGACACGTCGCCCGAGGCGGCCGATGCGCGCAAACGTGTGGCCGATACCTACCTGGCGCAAGCGCGGGAAACCTTTATCGAGGGTTATCGCTCGGCGACCACCGGCATTGCCCATGCCTGGAAAGATGCGAAAGGGGAGGACGCTGCACTCGAGCTGTTCACCCTTGAAAAAGCTGCTTATGAAGTGATCTACGAAGCCGAGAACCGTCCAGCCTGGCTGGCCGTTCCCTTGCAAGGCTTGCGTGGACTGCTGCAATCGTCTGATGGAGAGTCAATATGAATGCGCCTGATAAAGCCGGCACGCGCCACCGCGCGATTCCCGCTGCTGTGGACCTCGACGCGCTGATCCGTGCTGAACACCGTGACCCGTTCTCTGTACTCGGCCCGCATGGCGATGGCGGCAGCGGGCAGTACGTCCGCGCCTATCTGCCCGCAGCCTTGAGTGTCCGCCTGCTGGCCAGGGATGACGGTCGCGAACTGGGCGAGATGGAAATGAGCGAAGTGCCGGGGTTTTTCGTCGGCCACCTCGAGCATCCGCAGCCTTACCTGCTGAAAATCAACTGGGCCGGTGGTGAACAGATCACCGAGGACCCCTACAGCTTTGGCCCGCTGCTGGGCGAGATGGACCTCTACCTGTTTGCCGAGGGTAATCATCGCGACCTGAGCAGCTGTCTGGGCGCGCAGGTCACCAGCGTCGATGGCGTGGACGGTGTACGTTTTGCGGTCTGGGCGCCCAATGCGCGTCGTGTTTCGGTGGTTGGCAGCTTCAACAGTTGGGATGGCCGTCGCCATCCGATGCGCATGCGCCACCCGACCGGGGTATGGGAGATTTTCGTCCCGCGTCTGCAGCCCGGTGAGGTCTACAAGTACGAGATTCTCGGTGCTCACGGGATTCTGCCGCTGAAAAGCGACCCGATGGCTCTGGCCACCACACTACCGCCCGATACCGCGTCGAAGATCTCTGCGCCGTTGCAGTTCGAGTGGAGTGACCAGGAGTGGCTGAAATCAAGGGCGGACCGTCACGAAGTCACTGCACCGTTATCAATCTACGAGTTGCACGCCGGCTCCTGGCAAATGGAGCAGGTCGACGACAATCAATGGCGGCAGTACAACTGGCGTGAACTGGCTGATCGACTGATTCCTTACGTCAAGGAACTTGGCTTCACGCACATCGAGCTGATGCCGATCATGGAGCACCCGTTCGGTGGTTCATGGGGCTATCAACTGCTGGCCCAGTTCGCGCCCACTGCCCGTTACGGTTCGCCGGAAGATTTCGCCTTCTTCGTCGACGCCTGTCACCGCGCTGAAATCGGCGTCATTCTTGACTGGGTTCCGGCGCATTTCCCGACCGATACTCATGGTCTGGCGCAGTTCGACGGTACTTGCCTGTACGAGTACGCCGACCCTAAGGAAGGCTTCCATCAGGACTGGAACACCCTGATCTACAACCTGGGACGCACCGAGGTTCATGGCTTCATGCTGGCCTCGGCACTGCACTGGCTCAAGCATTACCACATCGACGGTCTGCGCGTGGATGCGGTAGCGTCGATGCTGTACCGCGACTATTCGCGTAATGCAGGCGAATGGGTGACGAATCGCTTCGGCGGCCGCGAAAACCTCGAGGCCATCGACTTCCTGCGTCATTTGAACGACGTGGTTGCACTGGAAGCCCCTGGGACCATGGTGATTGCCGAAGAGTCGACCGCCTGGCCGGGTGTCAGCGAGCCGACCCAGCAGGGTGGGCTTGGCTTCAATTACAAGTGGAACATGGGCTGGATGCATGACTCGCTGCATTACATGGAAGAGGACCCGATCAACCGTGGGCATCACCATGGCATGCTGACCTTCAGCCTGGTGTATGCGTGGTCCGAGCGTTTTGTACTGCCTATTTCCCACGACGAAGTGGTACACGGCAAACATTCGCTGATCGACAAGATGCCGGGTGACCGCTGGCAGAAATTCGCCAACCTGCGCGCTTATCTGTCCTTCATGTGGACGCACCCCGGCAAGAAGCTGCTGTTCATGGGCTGCGAATTCGGCCAATGGCGCGAGTGGAATCACGACAGGGAGCTGGACTGGTACTTGATGCAATATGCCGAGCACGTGGGCGTGAAGAACCTGGTCGGCGATCTGAACCGCCTCTATCGAGAGGAAAAAGCGCTTCACGAGCGCGATGCAGACCCTGCCGGCTTCCAGTGGCTGGTCGGCGATGACAGTGCCAACAGCGTGTTTGCGTACCTGCGCTGGAGTTACGACGGCGAGCCGCTGCTGGTGGTCGCCAACATGACTCCAGTGCCGCGCATGGACTACCGCCTTGGCGCACCGATGCGAGGTGCATGGACGGAGTTGCTGAACAGTGACGCGGAAACCTATGCAGGCTCCAACTTTGGCAATGGTGGCGAGGTCATGACTGAAGCCGAGCCGGCGCATGGGATGGAGGATTTGCTGGTGCTGAATCTGCCACCACTCGCGGTGCTCATCCTCAAACCGAAGAAAGACTGACCAAGTCGCGTCCCCGCGCTGACGGTCGCCCTACCACACCAGCCTGAACCCCAGGCTGGTGTTCACTCCCTCCGCTCCATGCTCGCCCAGATCGCCCAGGTAATCAGCGCTCCAGTGCAGGCTGGCGTTGCTGCTCAATGTCGCTACCATCCCTGCGCCAATACTGCCCGTCGTTGACCGATGCGCGGTTCTTATCTGCTCTGCGTGATCGAAGGTCAGCGTGTCATGGCCGTCTTTGGTGTGCCAGAGGTTGGCGCGCAGATAAGGCTCTATCGGTACGCTGCTCACTTGATAGTGTCCCTTGAAACGCACGCCGATGCGCCCTGTGGTGTAAGCCTGACTGTCGAACCCGAGATGGGCAATGCCGTCATCCTGATCCTGCAGGTCTACGCGTTGGTAGATGAACTGTAACTGGGGCTCTGCAACCCAGCGCTGTGACAGCGGCAGCGGATAACCTGTCTCGACAGACAGGCTCATGACGTGGCCTTCAGTGTCGACACCGATGCCCCTGACAGAGCGGCTGCGGCCATCCAGGCGTGTGCCCATCGCCACTGCGTCGACGTATCCGCCATTCGGTGTGGTCAGCGTCCAGTAGGCGCCCAGGCTCTCGCCCTGCAGTTTCAGATGCCCTGTCCGGTAGTCGCTGAAACCCTCTGCAAAACCCTTCACCTTGCCGTCCAGACGGTTATGCGCGACGAACAGGCCGACGCGCTGAGTCTGCCCGCTGTCCTGTTGCCAAACATACAGGTCATGGCCTATCTGATAACCCTTGAATGAAGCGTCCAGGCCAGGACTCACGTCTCCCGACCAGCGTTGCCTGAAGTCGCTGCCGAACACGCGTGCCCAACCTGCCGACGTCGTGCCGTTTTGCGTTAGCAGGGCTTGATCCCCCTGACGTTCATGAAAGGTGCCCAGTGAGCTCAGGGCCAGGACCGCAGCGGCGGGAGCCACCACGGAGTAGTTGGCGACCTCGGGCCGGTACAGCGCGATGGGCGCGGCTCCGCGAACGGGTTCAGGCAGTGGCGGGGTTCCTATCGCGGGGACTGGCAGTGTGGCTGCTGGCGTGACAGGGGGTGGGCTGTTCGGCTCGGGCTCGGGCTCGGGTGCAGGGTTTGGGGGAGGGTCAGGTACAGGTTGTGGTGCAGGTTCGGGAGCAGGCTCAGGCTGAGGTGTAGGTGTAGGCTCGGGAACAGGAACAGGAACAGGTGTTGGCAGTGGAGTCGGCTGCGCAGGTTCTGGGGTGGGCTCGGCAGGAGCAGGAGCAGGAGCAGGAGCAGGAGCTGGCGGGGCAATCACCGCGGAGCGCAGGAACCAGCTGTTCTCAGAGCCGGCAGTCGCGCCGCCCTTGAACAGGTAATACTGATAAGCACCTGCAGACAGCGGGTTTTGCAACGAAAAGGCACTGCTTTCGCTGGTTGCTCCGTTGATGGCTTGTACCACTTCGATGCCATTGCCGCGGGTCAGGGCGCCCAGCCCACCCGAGTTGCTGACGATCATGCGTGTAGAACCGCTGATTCGACCCTGTGCCACGACCAGTCGGTCGCTGGCGGATGCATCATCGCCCAGTGCCGATAGCAACAGCAGTCGCCCGTTCTGGCCGGTGTAATTGCCGGTCACCGTCAATGTGCCAGTGAGCGAACGGCCTGCATCGCTGACGTCCAGCGTTCCGGCATTCTCCAGTGAGGCAAGGGAACCGGCGCTGAACGGCGCAATGCTGCCCGAGGTCGAGGTCAGCGTACTGGCGGCATCGATGTTCAGAACGCCGGTGTCACTCACGCTGTCGCCGAGTACCAGCGTGCCGGCCAGATTCAGCTGCGAGCCGTTGCTCACGTTGACCGTTTCCCAGTTGGCATAGCGACCCGGCTGTGATGATACGGTGTTATCGAAGGTCAACAGGTCGTTGCCCGGGCCGCCGTCGAGCAGCGGGTTGGCGCTCAGGTAGTATTCGCTCAGGTTGTAAAGGCGCGCCGTATCATTGCTATCGGCCATCAGCACGTTGCTGCGTGCGTAACCGCCGTTCAGCCAGTTGAAATTGTCATTGCCAACGCTGGTGCGCACTTCGCCACGAATCTCGCCGCCACTGAGGGTGACCAGGTCGTCACCGCCACTGACGCTGACATTGCCGCCAACAACGCCGCCCGACAAGGTAATCGTGTCCCGGCCAAAGCCGGTGACAAGATTGTTGATGATGGTGCCACCGGACATCTCGAATACATTGTTGTCCAGCTTCATGTCCACGCGACCGATGCTGCCCCCGGTCATCACTGCAACGTCGCCATCCTCGAACGCGCGGGTGAGGGTGCCGCCGGTCATGAGGAAGGTATCCCGCCCATCACCTTGGGCCAGAGCGCCCAGCGTGCCGCCGCTCATGACAAAGTCGTCGGAATCATCGCCTTGGTTCAGATCGCCGCTGACCTCACCCGCAGAGAGGGTGAAGCGGTCAATCCCCGCCCCTTGGATTACGTTGCCCAGAATGCGCCCCGACTGCATGTCCACGCGGTCCATTCCCGGACCGAACAGGACATTGCCGGACACGGTGCCCGTTCCGCCCAGCGGGAAGATCAGCACGTGGTCGCCGTTGAGCGCGCTAAACGGCCCGCTGCCACCGCCGTCACAGACCTGAGTACCCGCCGATGGCAAGGAGGAAAGGCTGCAGGCGCCTTCGGCCCAGGAAGGGATAATTGCCAGTATCACCACCGGCAGCACGTTGCAGGTCTGATAAAAATGGACACAACGGATTTTCATGACAGCACTCCCGTCCAGGCTGGCAGCAGGGAGGCAATCGAGAGGGATCGAGTCGCCAGACTGCTACGCAAAGCGGCGTCTCACCCAGGTGGGCGACGAACACTTTGCAAGCCTGTTTCGAGGCTCGCACTATCAAGTCAAGAAGTCGTTGCTAAGTGCGTCAAGAAGTTGACCGACCGACGGCGGGATTTAAGCTTTATCTACTAAATATTGGAACTACAAGCGAAAATCTTATGCCGCAAAGGTACTGTTGCGGACGATCATTGCGCTTGAGCGGCGCGCCGCGACAACCAGATTGTCAGGGCCAGCGCGCACACCGATAGCAGGGCTGCATAGAAAAATATCCAGTCATAGCCCTGGCCCAAGGCAATTGCGCCCATTGCCGGCCCTGCGATTGCCAGTGCCAGGTCGAAGAACACTGCGTAGGCGCTCAGGCCGGCGCCGCGGCTAGGGGTGGGCACGCTCTTGATCGCTTCTACGCCGAGCGCCGGGTAGACCAGCGACAGCCCCACGCCGGTCAGTCCGGCCCCTGCAAGGGCAACGCCGCTGCTCGGAGAAAGCCAGAGCATCAACAGCCCACAGATTTCTACCGCCATGCACAGGATGGCCGCGTTATAGCCGCCCAGCCGATTGATCGCGCCGATGAACAGCAGGCGGGCGAGGATAAAGCACACACCGAACATGCTCAGGCAATAGGCCGCGCCTTCCCAGCCACGATCCAGGTAGAACAGGGTGATGAAGGTGGTCAGCGTGCCATAGCCGATCGACGATAGGGTCAGCCCCAGACCGTAGGGTGCGATCCGGCCAAACACCGACCAGTAGGGCAGGCGCTCACCGACAATGATGGGCACCGACGGCTTGTCGCGAATCAGCCTCAGTGCCAGCCCGGCCATTACCATCATGGCAATACCCAGGCTGTTGAAGCCAATGCCATCGATGACCACTACGCCCAGCGGTGCACCAATGGCGATCGCTCCATAGGACGCGATGCCATTCCACGAGATTGAGCGTGCAGTATGCTCCGGGCCGATTTTGCCGATGCACCAACTGATGGTGCCAACCCCGATAAGCCCCTGAGAGACACCGAGGAACAGCCGCGCGACGATGAGAATCGACAGGCTCAGCGTGGCAAAGTCGTGCAGCAGTGTGGCCAGCAAGGGCATGCTGCCACTGATGACGATGCCCCAGAGCCCGAACACGATAGAGCGCTTGCTGCCCAGGGTATCTGTGGCACGGCCGGCGAAAGGTCGGCTGAGCAGGGTGGCGAGGTACTGCGAGGCGATGGCCAGACCGGCAATCAGCGGGCTGAAACCCAACTGGTCATGAACATAGCCGGGTAATACCGCGATAGGCAGGCCGATGCACAGGAAGGCGATGAACGTGTAGAAAACGATGGAGACGATCTGCAGGGTGATAGTCATGGATCCGGGGTGTGCGGCAGGCATTGGGCTCTTCGCTGGCGGGCGGTGGGAGTGCCTCATCATGGCGTGCGTCTTGGATAAATGAAAGCAGGCTAACGGTATTATGCGGCTGCTTATCAGACAGTTGCCGTTGTGAGGATATGGTCATAGGATGACTGATCACATCACAATAATAAAAAGGTTCGTCATGAAAAATATTCTGTTGCTGGCCGCTGCAGTCGCTTGTTCATTAGACCTGAGTGCCCAGGCGACCACCTTCGCTTACATTTCCAGCCCCACCGATGGGCTGATTTCTCAATACCGTCTGGATGAAAAGAGCGGGGCGCTCAGCCTGGTCGAGCAAACCAGAGCGGGTGACCAGGTCAATCCGATGGCCATCACGCCGGATGGTAAAGCGTTATTCGCGGCGTTGCGCGCCACACCCTATCAAGTACTGAGTTTCAGCATCGAGCCTGGTACCGGGCACCTCAAACCGCTGAGTCAGGCGCCGCTGGCCGAGAGTCTGGCGTACCTGTCTACCGATCGTAGCGGACGCTTCCTGTTTGGTGCGTCCTATGGCGCCGACTTGCTCAGCGTCCAGCCCATCGATGCGCAGCACCGCCCGAGCGACAGCATTCAGACTTACAAGACCGGCATGCACGCACATTCGGTGCGCACCGATCCGAGCAACCGGTTTGTGTACGCCGGTAACCTGGGCGTCGATCGTGTGCTGCAGTACCGCCTGGAGCCCAAGGATGGCAAGCTTGTGCCAATAGGCGAGGGCTATGTCGCCGTTCCCGAGAATACCGGCCCGCGCCACCTGGCCTTTTCGTCCGACGGCAAGTTTCTGTATGTCGTCGGTGAAATGAGTGGCACCGTCACGGCCTTCGCGATCAATCAGAAAACCGGTGCGTTGAAGCAGACCAGTCAGGCAGACGGTATTCCCAAACGCTTGAATCTGGCGCCGGGACAGGCTCGCGATGCGCGCAACAACGACCTCAAGGATGATCCGACGCCGCGCATCTGGGCTGCGGATATTCGTATCGCGCCGAACGGCAAATGGCTGTTCATCAGCGAGCGCACCAGCAGCAGTGTGTCGGTGTTCAAGGTTGAGCCCACCAGTGGCAAGGTGGCGTTCGTTGACAATTACCCCGTTCAGGAAAAGCAGCCGCGCAACATAGCTGTTTCACCCAATGGGCGCTGGTTGCTGGTGAGTGGCGAGCAAAGCGACAAGGTGGGCAGTTACGCCATAGGCGAGAAGGGTGCCTTGCAACGGGTCGGCGAAGCGCCCTCGGGCAAGGGTGCGCTGTGGATTGAAATGCTCAGCCAGCCAAGCGAATAAGCGCTCTGAAACTAAAAAGCCCTGTCATATGACAGGGCTTTTTACTATTGCGGGCTGACAGGCTTAGAACGTAACGCCCTGGCTACGCAGGTAGTCGTCATAGGTGCCGCTGAAATCGACCACGCCACTTGGGCTGAGTTCGATGATGCGGGTTGCCAGCGAGGACACGAACTCGCGGTCGTGACTGACGAAAATCAGTGTGCCTGGATAGTTTTCCAGCGCCAGGTTCAGCGACTCGATGGATTCCATGTCCAGGTGGTTGGTCGGTTCGTCCATCACCAGCACGTTGGGCTTTTGCAGGATCAGCTTGCCGAACAGCATGCGGCCCTGTTCACCACCGGAAATCACCTTCACCGATTTGAGGATCTCGTCGTTGGAGAACAGCATGCGGCCCAGGGTGCCACGTACCAGTTGCTCGCCGCCTTGAGTCCACTGACCCATCCAGTCGAACAGGGTGGAGTCATCCTCGAAATCGTGAGCATGGTCCTGAGCGTAATAGCCGATTTCCGCTGCGTCGGTCCACTTGACCGTGCCTGCGTCTGGTTGCAACTCGTTGACCAGGGTGCGCAGCAGAGTGGTCTTGCCGATGCCGTTCGGGCCGATGATGGCCACACGCTCGCCGGCTTCGACCTGGAAGCTGAAGTCCTTGAACAGGGTCTTGCCGTCGAAGCCTTTGGCCATGCGATCGACGATGACCGCCTGACGGTGCAGCTTCTTGGTCTGCTCGAAACGAATGAAAGGGCTGACACGGCTGGAGGGCTTGACCTCGGCCAGCTGGATCTTGTCGATCGCCTTGGCTCGGGACGTGGCCTGCTTGGCTTTCGAGGCGTTCGCCGAGAAGCGGCTGACGAACGATTGCAGTTCGGAAATCTGCGCTTTCTTCTTGGCGTTGTCGGACAGCAACTGCTCGCGGGACTGGGTCGCCACGGTCATGTACTCGTCATAGTTGCCCGGGAACAGACGCAACTCGCCGTAATCCAGGTCGGCCATGTGTGTGCACACGCTGTTCAGGAAGTGACGGTCGTGGGAGATGATGATCATCAGGCTGTTACGCTGGGTCAGGATGTTTTCCAGCCAGCGAATGGTGTTGATGTCCAGGTGGTTGGTCGGTTCGTCGAGCAGCAGCACTTCCGGATCGGAGAACAGTGCCTGTGCCAGCAGAACGCGCAGCTTCCAGCCCGGCGAGACTTCGCTCATCGGGCCGTTGTGCTGTTCGATGCCGATACCCAGACCCAACAGCAGTTCACCGGCGCGGGATTCGGCGGTGTAGCCGTCCATTTCGGCAAACTCGGTTTCCAGCTCGGCAACGGCCATGCCGTCGTCTTCGCTCATTTCCGGCAGCGAATAGATGCGGTCGCGCTCGGCCTTGACCTTCCACAGCTCTTCGTGACCCATGATCACGGTGTCGAGCACCGTGAACTCTTCGTAGGCGAACTGATCCTGGCGCAGTTTACCCAGACGCACGTTCGGCTCCAGCATCACCTGCCCACCCGAAGGCTCGAGGTCGCCACCGAGGATTTTCATGAACGTGGACTTGCCGCAGCCGTTCGCGCCAATCAGGCCGTAACGGTTACCAGCGCCAAACTTGACCGAGACATTCTCGAACAAGGGTTTGGGGCCGAACTGCATCGTGATGTTAGCTGTGGAGATCAATTACTTTACCTATCAATAACGTGGGCAATAACCGGGGGAGCGCTGGCGTCAGCGGGTGTGGTGCTCAGGACCCCACCGAAGCTGTTCAGTCCGCTCCGTCCGAGCATGAGCTGACCCAACGGGCATACGTCTACAGCAACGGCAGCCTGCCACGACTGCGTTGCCGGGATATGAATGTGGGGGTTCACGCCAGACATTGGCGCGCATTGTCGCATAGGTCGGGCGGCAGTGACATGGTGGGCGGCAGGGGATTGCCGAGTTTAACGGGTCGGGGCAGGGTTGGCGCCTGCTTCAGCGCCCTTCGCCGCGTGCAACTGCGGACGCCCAAGACAAGCAGGCTGCGTTGCTGTCAGCACTCTGTGACAGCTGAATACTATTGTTGAAGTGCGCAACTGACTTTATGGCGAACTTCATCAAGGCTCAACTTGGGAATGACTTCGTGCGGCACACGCGAGCTGTCGGAGACATTGAATACCTGGAAGTCGCTCCCGACGACCTGTTTCGACATCAGCTCAAGTGATGGAAGAATTCTGGACTCGTAATGCTGGTCCAGACCGCAGGGTGAGCAATTGTCGCTGGAGGATTCATAGAATCGGCCCACGGACTGATTCATATCGAAACCGACCAGAAAGACGTTGTCGAAACCAAGGTGATAAGACAGTTGCAGCGCCAGATACATGACAGTTCGGGCGTCGAAAAAACCAAATTCCAGATCCTTGCTGAAACCGATATCCCGGCTTCTGCTACTCCATAACGAGAGTTTTCTGACCAGTGCATCTTCCCGCGAGCACAGTGCCGCCACCCTCGACACTCTGGGCGATTTCTTCAGTGCATAAGCGCGTCCGGAAGGTCTGGGAATATCGCCGCGAAACTGATCCTCCCAGAGGCCTACATTTTCGCTGGAGCGCATGGCGGCGGCGAACAGCTCAGGCTGCTGGTTGGGAAAATCCCTGTCGGAGCAGACGTAGAACAACGGCTTTATGTTCGTGCCTGCGAACATCGAGAACGCGCCGTTCATGGTAATCATGGGGATATGCGAGAACTCTTCGATCGGGAAGTCCTTTGCTGATTTCCCAGAGCCAATCAGGAAAACCGGCCCTTTTTTAGTGCCCTTGCATTGGCTGAAATCAAGCACACGCGTCGGTGCAGGCGTGTGCTCGTCAACAGCATTGCGTACGTAGCGCGTCGAATTAATTGATTGACTAGTCATGACAACCTTGTAAGCACTAGTGGCAAATTAGTTAGGGCGTTGTGCGCGCGACATTATCGGCTGGTGGCCATTAATTCAATATCAAAGTGTCTCGAAAGAGTATCACACTGGAAACAACTGGCTACATAGCAAGGGCGCTGATTACCGAAATGCGCTATTCACTGGAGGGTTTTCGGATGTAAGGTTGGATGGGTGATATTAATTTAATACTTATTGGCCACTACTTGATGGCAATTCAATGTGCGAGCGGAAAGACGAGCTCCAAATAGCTGTCAGGATGATAGATTTGCGCGGGGCCAAGTTGGACGAGGGCGGTCATATGAGGTTTTTCTGCAAGGCCCGGTGATGACCAGGCCTGCCATTTCTGGTGCGTGTTGACGGTTAGTCGGATTTCCTTTCCTGCTTCTTCCTCCTGAACCAGCTTCCCAGCGCGTGGAAAGGGTGAATGAACATCGCAATCGCTCCAAGCAGAAAGACGATGGAGACAAGGATCAGACCCAGCCCTTCGTGTGCAAACATAGTGATTGACTCCTGTTGTCACTTTGTCGGTCCGTTGAAGAGTAGCGGCTGAAACGTTTCATCTCATGAAGAAATGTTAAGGAACTTTCTTGGAGCGGCTTTCAGGCAGGGCCTTGTTCCGGTCGGACCCATGCACGGTTTGGCGCAGACGCCCGGTTTTGCTGCGCCAAACCAGTGGGGTTTAGCGCTGGCGTTGCCAAAGTATGGCATTGCGACAAGTATCTTCAGTGCCGTCGCGGAACTAGATGAGGCGATGACGAGACTATAAGCACGCTCGTGTTCAGCAGGCGTGGCCTGTGAGCGTGCATTCTTATGATCCCGGAGGTTACTGACATGAAGTCCCTTTTCCGTCCAGCTTTGCTGCTGGCTGTCGCTTTACCCCTGTTCCTGGCTGGCTGCGGAGACAAGGAGCCCGAGCAGCGCACTGCGTTCACTCAGTTCCTGCAAACCCGAATTGTCGACAAGCCGGGCGTACATGTGCCCAAGCTGACGGATGAGGAGAAGAAAACCTTTGGTGACTACACCTCGCACTATGCGGTCATCTCCGACTTTGGCGCAGGCATGGACTCTGCTGTACAGCCGCTCGCCGGCTTGATGCAGAAAGGCTCTTTTCATTCGGTCAGCGATGTCATTCAACGACGCGCTGACTTGGCTGCTGTGCAGACGGGTCTTGATGAAGTGGGCGAAAAGCTGACCATCGAGCAGGGCAAGGCAGACGCCGCCCGCGCGAAACTCAAACAGCCGGAAGACCTGAAGGTGGTTTACGACAAGGCCTACGACCGAACTGTCAGCGTACCCGCCAACACCTTCCGCGAAGTGCTGCCGCAGATAAAGGGCACCTTTTCCAGCGGCCTGAAGGTTGCCGATTATGTGGACGCGCACAAATCGCAGATCGATATCTCGGGTTCGACGATCACCGTCAAGGATCCTGTGGTCCAGACCGAGCTCAACAAACTGCTGCAAGAGCTGAACGAGCAGGGCAAGAACGCTCAACAAGCCCAGTCCAAGCTGCAATCGCTGATGACCGGCCGCTGATATCGAGCTGCTGCGTCTGAAGTGACGGCCCGGCCCTGCTGCCGGGCCGGTCCTTGTGTCAGGTATGATTCGGCCATCTGTCTGCCTGATGCCGGGAATCAACCGCCTGATGACTAACCCCTCTTCAATGACCATTACCCTGCGTGATGCTTCCTCTGCGGATGCGTTGTGCCTTGCGGCGCTCGGTATGCAGGTTTTTCTCGACACCTACGCAACGCAAGGCATTCGACAGTCCATCGCCCGCGAGGCGCTGGAAGCTTTCTCGCCTGCGAACTTCGCACAACAGCTCATCGAGCCGACAACGTTCATCGTCGTTGCCGAGTTGCAAGGGCATTTGATCGGCTTTGCTCAAGTCGCGTTGCGCACCGACCACGCAATGCTCGGTGTGTCGAACGCCGCCGAGTTGCAACGTCTCTATGTGCAGAAGCGTTTCACCGGGCGTGGAGCGGGGCGGCTGTTACTTGATGCTGCCGAGCAGCGCGCAACAACCCGTCACGCCTCGCTATTATGGGCAACGGTCTGGGTTGGCAATCCTCGCGCTTTGGCGTTCTACCCTCGTCAAGGCTATGCATGGAAAGGTACGCCGCACTATGTGTTTCAGGGCGAAACACATGAGAATCACCTGTTTGCCAAACCGCTGATGACTACTGACTGACACGACGTTGCTGTGCAACAAGGACGCTGAATGCTGCGCATACTGGGCAAGACCTCCTCGATCAACGTACGAAAAGTACTCTGGACGTGTGAGGAGCTGAAGATACCCTTCACTCAGGAAGACTGGGGGTCAGGCTTCAAGCCTGCCGATACCGAGGCGTTCGTCGCGCTCAACCCGAATGCCATGGTGCCGGTTATCGTTGATGATGACTTCGTGCTTTGGGAGTCCAACAGCATCATTCGCTATCTGGCCAACCGTTATGCTGGCGACCCTGTTTACCCGCTGGATCCACGCGCCAGGGCACACACCGATCAGTGGATCGACTGGCAAGGTTCGGATCTGAACCGATCATGGAGTTATGCCTTCATGGCACTGGTACGGCGCTCGACCGAGCACCAGGACCCTGCCGCCATAGCCGCTTCCTGTGCCCAGTGGGCCAGGCATATGCAGATACTCGACAGGCAATTGGAAAAGACCGGCGCCTATGTCTGCGGCGAGCGTTTTACCCTGGCGGACATCCCCATCGGTCTTTCAGTCAATCGCTGGTTCGAGACGCCTCTCGAGCATCCCGACCTGCCCGCCGTCAATGCGTATTACGAACGCCTGAGCCACCGTTCCGGCTACCTTCTGTACGGGCGCAACGGAACTCCGTGACGGTTTGTCGGGCTCGCGTTTATCCTTGGGCACCATTGTGAGTCTTGTTGCCTGTTAAGGAGTCGTCGAAGTGACCACCATCAAAATTACCGCGGGCGGATATGAGTTTCTCGCCGAAGCCCATCCGGATGCGCCGCAAACGGTGGAAGCGTTTCTCAAGCTGCTGCCTTATCGGCAGAAATTCATCCATGTGCGCTGGAGCGGCGAGGGTTGCTGGGTGCCGCTGGATGATTATCAACTGAAGCTGGATGACACATTGATCGGCTTCGAGAACGCAACCAGCCATCCTTCGGTGGGCGACATTCTTTTCTACCCGGGCGGTTACAGCGAAACCGAGATTATCCTTGCCTACGGCTCGTGCTGTTTCGCCAGCAAGATGGGGCAGTTGGCGGGCAACCATTTCCTGACCATTACCCAGGGCAAGGAAAACCTGCGCAAACTGGGCGTGAAGACACTGTGGGAAGGCGCTCAGGAGGTGGTTTTCGAACTGGCTTGAGTCTGCCGCTATTGCGCGATAGGCATTTGCCAGTATTTGTTGGAACTGCTGATCTTCGCCAGGGGTCTAGTCCACGATGCTTCCAGCTCCCGGAAGCCGACCTGGAGACATGACCTTGAATATTTTCGAAGCCCTGCGCGAAAGCCATGATCGTCAACGCAGCTACGCTGATGCCCTGATCCAGACCAGCGGCGACAGCGCCGAACGCGAGAAGGCCTACAAACAGCTCAAGGAAGAACTGCAGGCCCACGAAACGGCCGAAGAACGGTTTTTCTACATCCCTCTGATGGCCCACGACAATGGCGTGGACCTGAGCCGTCACGCCATTTCCGAGCATCACGAGATGGACGAGATGATGGAAGAGCTCGATGAAACCGAAATGTCCAGTCCAGCCTGGCTGGCCACTGCGAAAAAGCTGTCGGAAAAAGTGCATCACCACCTGAAGGAAGAAGAGCAGAAGTTCTTCCAGATGGCGGGCAAACTGCTCGACGAAAAGCAGAAACAGAGTCTGGCCGGCGAATACGTGAAGGAATACGAAGAGCAATTGGCTGAAGGTTGATAGCGCGGTGCAGTGCTAGAATCGACTTTTTATCAGCGAAGGCATGACATGAAGTTTCTGTTTCTGACAAGCGCGGCGGTGATTGCGGCAACCGTATTGACTGGGTGTGCAGCGCCTTCCAGTTCTGCACGTGCCGCAGGACCCTACAAGGTCCTGTCGAGCGCCAAGCAGGATGCTGCCGTTGCCCAGTGCATTCAGGTGACCTGGCAGAACGAAGCCATGTTTGGCACGTCTACTGACGTGTTCCTGCATGACCTGTCCGGTGGCGGCTTCACCGTGTTTACCACAGAATCGACCTACTTCGCCGACGTGCGCGGCAAAGGCCCGACCACAGCCGTTGAATTCTATGCCCCGCAAGGCGATGCTCAGGCCGCGTTGCGCTCTGCGGCCATTGCTACCTGTCTTTGAGTCTCTTCCCCACTCGACACCTCTTGTTCCCACGCCAGCGTGGGAACGCCGTTCTGGATGCTCTTTGTGCTCGTGCTTCTGGCTGATTTACGTTGATACTCCACGCCCGATAACAGCGCATGCGCACAAGAGTGGGGCCGTACCACTCAAATGTGACAATCGGTAGCGTTACCTGCGGGCTTCGTCCCCGCTGTCCCGCTTCAAGCCCAAATTCCAGTCTGTTGATTTGTTTCGACTTTTTCATGGGGTGTCCTCCGTACGTCCTCTATGGCACACTTTCTGCTGTCTATTCCGTTGTTACATACCTATATCCGCTATAGCGGAATAATGAATACTTCGGCGGAGTTTAAGTCATGCATCGCGGACCTTCCTTTGTTAAAGCTTGTGCCTTTGTTCTTTCAGCCTCATTCATGCTGGCCAATACGGTGCAGGCAGCCGAAGGCAGCAAGCTGGATGCAGTATTGAAACGTGGCAATCTGGTGGTAGGGACGGGCAGTACCAATGCTCCGTGGCACTTCCAGGGCGCAGACGGCAAGTTGCAGGGCTTCGATATCGACATTGGCAGAATCATTGCCAAGGGCCTGTTCAATGACCCGAGCAAGGTGGAGTTTGTCGTGCAGTCCTCAGATGCACGTATCCCCAACCTGCTGACCGACAAGGTCGACATCAGCTGCCAGTTCATCACCGTGACCGCCAGTCGTGCACAGCAGGTGGCATTCACCCTGCCGTACTACCGCGAGGGTGTGGCGCTGCTGTTGCCTGCCAATAGCAAGTACAAGGAAATCGATGACCTGAAGGCGGCAGGTGACGATGTGACCGTGGCCGTACTGCAAAACGTGTATGCCGAGGAACTGGTGCATCAGGCACTGCCCAAGGCCAAGGTCGATCAGTACGACAGCGTCGACCTGATGTACCAGGCGATCAACTCCGGGCGTGCCGATACAGCGGCCACCGATCAGTCTTCGGTTAAGTACCTGATGGTGCAGAACCCTGGCCGCTACCGTTCGCCTGCCTTTGCTTGGAGCCCGCAAACCTATGCCTGCGCGGTCAAGCGTGGCGATCAGGACTGGCTGAACTTCGTCAACACCGCGTTGCATGAAGCCATGACCGGTGTCGAGTTCCCGGCTTACGCGGCGTCTTTCAAGCAATGGTTCGGTGTCGATCTGCCGGTGCCTGCAATCGGTTTTCCGATGGAATACAAATAAGTCCACTCTGACCTTCAGCGGCAGGGCGGGCCCTCGGGCGTTCCCTGCCAGGTACGGGCAAGCATGAATTACCAATTGAATTTTGATGCTGTATGGCGCGACTTCCCCAGTCTTCTGGCGGGGTTGGGCCTTGGCCTGGAACTGGCCCTGATCTCGATCGCGATTGGCTGTGTGATCGGGCTGGCTAACGCATTTGCGCTGCTGTCACGTTACAAGGCGTTGCGTATCGTCGCGTCGATCTACGTGACCGTGGTGCGCAATACGCCGATTCTGGTGTTGATCCTGCTGATCTATTTCGCGTTGCCCGGGCTGGGTATTCGACTCGACAAGCTGGCGTCATTCATCGTCACCTTGTCGCTATACGCCGGTGCCTATCTGACCGAAGTGTTCCGTGCCGGGCTGCTGAGCATCCACAAGGGACAGCGCGAAGCGGGGCTGGCGATCGGTCTGGGCGAATGGCAGGTGCGGGCCTACATCATCGTGCCGGTCATGCTGCGCAATGTATTGCCGGCACTCTCCAACAACTTCATTTCGCTGTTCAAGGACACCTCGCTGGCGGCCGCCATTGCCGTGCCGGAGCTGACCTATTACGCGCGCAAGATCAACGTCGAAAGCTACCGGGTGATCGAAACCTGGCTGGTGACCACTGCACTCTATGTGGTGGCCTGCTACGTGATCGCTCTGCTTTTGCGCACTCTCGAACAACGTCTGGCGATTCGCCGCTAGGAGGCTGTCATGTATCAACCCCCTGGCTGGCTGCAGGAATTGTGGAATGCGCGGGAAGTACTCTGGTCAGGCTTTCTGACCAGTATCCAGTGCTCGGCGCTGGCGATTGCCGCAGGTACGCTGATCGGCATGCTGGCCGGTCTGGTGCTGACCTACGGCGGTTTTTTCGCCCGCTTGCCGATTCGGCTCTATGTGGATCTGATTCGCGGGACTCCGGTGTTCGTGCTG
Source organism: Pseudomonas sp. PvP028 (assembly GCF_017832255.1). NCBI lineage: Bacteria > Pseudomonadati > Pseudomonadota > Gammaproteobacteria > Pseudomonadales > Pseudomonadaceae > Pseudomonas > Pseudomonas sp. PvP028. Next base: position 4,490,334 of record NZ_JAFIBL010000001.1, on the reverse strand, counting down.
GTGCTGGCGGTCTTTTACATGGTGCCGGCGCTGGGTTGGCAGATCAGCGCGTTTCAGGCCGGCGCAATAGGCCTGACGCTGTTTTGCGGCTCTCACGTTTCGGAAATCGTGCGTGGCGCCCTGCAGGCCATTCCCCGTGGCCAACTGGAAGCCGGCAAGGCCATCGGTCTGCGCTTCAATCAGTCGCTGCGCTACGTGTTGCTGCCTCAGGCCATGCGCCAGATCCTGCCGACCTGGGTCAACTCTTCGACCGAGATCGTCAAGGCGTCAACGCTGCTTTCGGTGATCGGTGTGGCTGAACTGCTGCTCAGCACCCAACAGGTGATTGCGCGTACGTTCATGACCCTGGAGTTTTACCTGTTTGCAGGTTTCCTGTTCTTTCTCATCAACTACGCCATCGAGCTTCTTGGGCGGCAAATCGAAAAACGGGTGGCATTGCCATGACACAGACTCATAACCCCGGCCCGGCGCTGCTCAGCATCGAGGGCCTGCATAAATCCTACGGCGCAGTGGAAGTGCTCAAGGGTGTCGATCTGCGCATGCAGAAAGGCAATGTCGTGACCCTGATCGGTTCCAGCGGCTCGGGCAAGACCACCTTGCTGCGCTGCGTCAACCTGCTGGAAGAGTTTCAGGGCGGGCATATCCGTCTAGAGGGGCAGGACATCGGTTACAGCAACGTAGACGGCAAGCGCACCCGCCATCCGGAGCGTCTGATCGCGCAACATCGGGCAATGACCGGCATGGCCTTCCAGCAATTCAACCTGTTTCCGCACCTCAGCGCCTTGCAGAACGTCACCCTGGGTTTGCTCAAGGTCAAGAAGATGCCCAAGGATCAGGCCGTTGCGCTGGCCGAAAAGTGGCTGGACCGGGTCGGCCTGCTGGAGCGGCGCAATCACTTCCCCGGTCAGTTGTCCGGCGGCCAGCAGCAGCGTGTGGCGATTGCCCGTGCCATTGCCATGAACCCCAGCCTGATGTTGTTTGACGAAGTCACTTCGGCACTCGATCCGGAACTGGTGGGCGAAGTGCTGAGCGTCATCAAGGACCTGGCCGAGGAGGGCATGACCATGCTGCTGGTGACGCACGAAATGCGTTTCGCCTACGAAGTGTCGGACCAGATCGTGTTCATGAATCAGGGCCGCATCGAAGAGCAGGGGCCACCCAAGGCCTTGTTCGAACAGCCGAAGTCAGCGCGCTTGAGCGAGTTTCTCAAGAACATCCGTTTTTAAACCTTCATTACGTTTAATGCTTCAAGACAAGGAAAAACTCATGACTATTACCCGTTATGGCGCTGGCAGCACAGCAGGAGGCGGCCAGCCACGCCCATTCGCTCGCGCAGTCGAGGCTGACGGCTGGTTACACGTTTCCGGCCAGGTACCTGCGCAGGATGGCGAGATCATCGTCGGCGGCATCGTCGAGCAGACGCATCAGACCATGCGCAACCTGATCGCAATTCTTGAGGAGGCCGGTTATGCGCTCAAGGATGTGATCCGGGTCGGCGTATGGCTGGAGGACCCACGGGACTTCTGGAGTTTCAACAAAGTGTTCGGAGAGTACTTCACCCCCGAGCATGCGCCGGCACGCGCTTGCGTTCAGGCGAGCATGATGGTCGACTGCAAGGTCGAAATCGACTGTATTGCCTACAAGCGCAAATAGCACACGTGCAGCCACACGTTGCAAGCCAGAAGCCCGATCACTTGAGGCTTTTGGCTTGCCGCTTTCCCAAGGAATGAGCCTCATGACCGAAGACACTATCAAGCGCCGGGCACGTGGACTGGACCGGGCGTTCGATATCCTGGATTTTCTCAAGGAAAAGGCCAGGCCCATGCGCCCCAATGAGATTGCCAGCGGGATCGGCAGCCCCAAATCGACGGTTTACGAGCTGGTGGCATCGTTGCTGGAACGGCGGATTCTGGAGACAGTGGGCAAGGACGGGCATGTCTATCTTGGCCGTCAGTTGTATTTCCTGGGGCAGGCACACTTGCGGCACTTCGATTTCACTCGCGAGGCCGAAGCCTGCCTGTGCGAGATCGTCAGCCAGACGCGGGAAACTGCGCAGATGTGCCTGCTCAATGGCCGCAAATACACCGTGGCGCTGATGAAGGAGGGTGAGCGTCATTTCAGGATTTCTTCGGACATCGGCGAAAACGCGCCCATCCCATGGACGGCGTCCGGGCGTCTGTTGCTCAGCCACTTGAGCGATCAGCAAATCATCGACCTGATCGACCCCGACGATTTCATTCTGCCGGGTGGCGAACGTCTGCCGCTGGAGACCTTTCTTCGGGAAATCCGCAAAGCCGGCGAGGAGGGATTCTTTTCCTTCAATAGCGTGGCTGACACCTTCACCCATTGCTTCGCCGCCCCCGTGAATAACGAACACGGTCAGTGCATCGCCACGCTGTGCATCGTCGCGCCGCGTGCCGACGCCAAGACCCACTACGACGACTACCGGCGGGTGCTGATCGACAGCGCCAATGGCCTGGCTCGGCGTATCAATGAATAAACGCAGGAGATTACCGATGAGCACCGCCGTAATGGACAAGGGTACTGCGCAGCCGGGTGACAGCCTGGTCAGTGATGTCAGCCTGCCCGCACTGGTGATTCATAATCACGCGCTGCAACACAATATTCGCTGGATGCAGCAGTTTGTCAGCGACAGCGGTGCAGAGCTGGCACCGCACGGCAAAACCAGCATGGTGCCCGCGCTGTTTCGCCGGCAATTGGACGCGGGCGCATGGGGCATGACCCTCGCCACGGCAGTCCAGACGCAGGCCGCTTATGCGCATGGCGTGCGCCGGGTGCTGATGGCCAACCAGTTGGTCGGTGCGCCGAACATGGCAATCGTTGCCGACATGCTGGCTGACCCCATGTTCGAGTTTCACTGCATGGTCGACCATCCGGACAATGTCGCCGCGCTGGGCGAGTTTTTCGCTGCGCGTGGCCTGCGTTTGAACGTGATGATCGAATACGGCGTACCCGGCGGGCGCTGCGGCTGCCGTAGCGAAGAGCAGGTGCTGGCGTTGGCCGACGCTGTTCTGGCTCAACCGGCGCTGGCATTGACAGGCATCGAGGGGTACGAGGGCGTGATCCATGGCGATCACGCCATCCAAGGCATCAAGGCCTTTGCCGCATCGCTGGTGCGCTTGGCTGTCGACCTGCAGGACAAGGGCGCCTTCGCTCTGGATCGCCCGATCGTCACTGCGTCCGGCTCTGCCTGGTATGACCTGATCGCCGAAGCATTCGACGCCCAGGCTGTTCGCGAGCGCTTCCTCAGCGTTCTGCGACCTGGCAGCTATGTGGTGCATGACCACGGCATCTACAAGGACGCGCAGTGTTGCGTGCTGGATCGGCGCGCCGAATTGAGCGAAGCGCTGCGCCCGGCCCTGGAAGTCTGGGCGCATGTGCAATCCATGCCGGAACCGGGCTTTGCAGTGATTGCCATGGGCAAGCGCGATGTTGCCTACGACGCCGGGTTGCCCAACCCGCTGCTGCGTTACAAGCCAGGCGTGCAATCGGCTGGCGACGATGTGAGCACCTGCAAGGTGACGGCCGTCATGGACCAGCACGCATTCATGACTGTCGCACCCGGATGTGAGTTGAAGGTCGGCGATATCATTTCCTTCGGCACCTCGCACCCGTGTCTGACGTTCGACAAGTGGCGTTCAGGTTGCCTGGTGGATAATGACCTTCGGGTGATAGAACCTTTCAGTACGTATTTCTAGATAAGTATTTGCAGGAGTATCTTCACATGAGCCTTCCACGGGTCGCCCTGATCGGCGAATGCATGATCGAACTGCAACAGCATGCCGATGGCAGTCTGCGCCAGAGCTTCGGCGGCGACACGCTCAATACGGCGGTCTACCTTTCCCGATTGCTGGGTGAGCGGGCCAAGGTCGACTACGTCACGGCACTGGGTGACGACAGCTTCAGCGATGCGATGTGCCGCATCTGGACGGACGAGGGCATCGGTCTGGGCAAGGTGCAGCGCCTGCCCGGACGCTTGCCGGGACTCTACTGCATCCAGACCGACGCCAATGGTGAGCGGCGCTTTCTCTACTGGCGCAACGAAGCTGCCGTGCGGGACTGCTTCATTACCCCTGCGGCCGAGCCTATCCTGGCAGCGCTGGCCAGCTATGACGTGCTGTATTTCAGTGGCATCACCCTGGCAGTGCTTGGCGAGCAGGGGCGTGCCAGACTGCTGGAGGCATTGGCGCGTGCGCGTCAGCGCGGAGTCAGGGTCGCCTTCGACAATAACTATCGTCCGCGGCTGTGGGCCAGTGTCGAGCAGGCCCGCGAAGCCTACCTTGCGTGTCTGCAGCATGTAGACCTGGCCTTGCTGACCGAAGACGACGAGCAGGCACTGTATGGCTATGCCGACAGCGAACAACTGCTGGCCGCCTATCGTGGGCGCGGCATCGGTGAAATCGTCGTCAAACGTGGCGCGCAGAGCTGTCTCGTTGAAGCCGGCGGCGAACGTTTCGAAATCGCAGCGCAGAAGGTCGAGCGTGTGGTCGATACCACGGCTGCGGGTGACTCCTTCAGTGCTGGTTATCTCGCGGCCCGGCTCACGGGTGACCACCCGCTGCAGGCGGCGGAAGCAGGGCATCGCCTGGCCAGTATCGTGATCCAGCATCCAGGCGCGCTGGTACCCAAGTCGGTCATGCCAGTCTGATAGCACTTGCCAAGGAACATGCAGTTGATCGGCTAACACACTGACAGACAAGCATTTCGCTGGAACCTGCGCGAAAATCCGGCCACCATAGGCGACCTTTTCGCCTGCGAGCCCACCACCGGAGTCTGCGTGCCTGACGACCTGCCTTCTGCGCTTCCTAATGACCTGGATGTCGACCTTGTACCGCCCCGGCAATTGCCGTTTTTTCGACGCCTGTTGGCGCGGCTGATGGGGCGTGGTCTTACCGGACTGCGCTCGCAGCACGCGCCCTCATGGTCGCTGGGGCATGCCGACGGTTATCTGAACGGCCACATCGAAGGCGTGCGTGAAGGCTATGAAGAGGGTTATCTGGATGGCCAGGAGTCGGGCCGTCAGGTGCTGGTCATCAACGATACCCGGCCAGCCCGGCATCGTGGCCCCAAGGTCGACGATCATTTGTTCGACGACTGGCGGCTGGCGCTTACGCCTGAGCTGAAAAAGCGCATCAAGGCCGACGTCGCCGAAAAACTCCCCGCACATGCCCAGCCCAGCGCGGCCCAGTGGAAGATGATTTTCAGCGATACGCCGTCTACCTACGTGATTGCCGGGGCAGGCGCGGGCAAGTCCACGTCGCTGGTCCTGCGGATTCTGCTGCTGCATCACTACCTGGGCTTCGAACTGAACGCCATGACGGTGGTGACCTTTACCCGTGAGTCGCGCAAGGACTTCATCAGCAAACTGATCGATGTCATGGCCCTGTGGGGGCATGTGCTGGAGCAAAAGCAGGCGCGCGAGCTGGTACGCACCTTCCATTCGCGCATTCTGCCGCTGGTGCGCAGCCTGCCGGGGTTTGAGCAGCTGCGCGCGTTCGAGAACCTGAGCAGCCAGTCTTCCGGCCTGGAAGAGGTGGACAGCAACCCCTTCGACTTGCGTATCAACGATGCGCAGCGCCAGCAACTCAATCTCTGCTATCGCGATCTGTACGCCGGTAACGAGCGTTTTCGCGAAGTCATGGCGCCGCTGTATCGCCATGCCCTGCAGCTCAAGGAGCTGGACCGCGATCACCCTGATGTGCAGAAACGCGTCGCGGTGACCGAGCTGTCCTCGAAACGCGATGAAGAGTGGTGCGACACGGTTGAGGATCTATGGATTCGCGCCGGCGCCTGGCCTATAAAGGGCATTGAACCCATGCGCCAAGTTGTTGAAATAAATGGTTTTTCGTTTTCATTTCACGGTTATATCGCCGAGCTGGATGCGTGGGTCGTGCTGGGTCTTGATGCCAGTGAGGATCAGCAACTCAAGCGGCCCGGCGCCAAATTGCCGGTGTGGGCAGAAGGCGTCATAAAGCGCACGCTGTTTCAAGCTTTCTGCAGTAAGCCATTGATATGGATGGATAACTATCAGTCGGCTAGCGAGGTTTTGCAATCGCTGGCAGGGGAAGCCGCCGCGGGGCCCGGATTCGACTACCGGGTCAAGGGCGAGCTCGGTGCGGCACCTTTGCTGGACTGTTTTGTCACGGCTGCCAGCTTTATCGAGAACCTCGGGCTGGATGTGCCGAGCGCCGTGTCCGAGATGAGTTTTGCCAGCGATGACCCGGACCGTTTCTTCTTCGAAGCGCTCAGTCTGTTCTGGAAAGCCTTCGAAACGCACCTGCTGGCTCAATCGCCGCCGATCATGACCTACAACCGCATGTTTGCCTTGTTCGGCGAAACGTCTCCCGAGAACCTCAAGCACGTCAGTGACCCGATGCTCAGACCTCTCGCGCATTTGATGATCGACGAGTTCCAGGATGTCTCGCCGCAGATCGTTTCATGGCTACGCGCCAGCCTGCGCGAAATCAGGCGTCGTGGTCCGGCATTGCACACAGGCCGCATAGCTCAGCATTCATCGCTGCTGTGTGTCGGTGACGATTGGCAGTCGATCTACGGCTGGCGGGGCAGTTCGCCGAAGTACTTCATGGAGTTCGCAAAGGAGTTTTCCTCCCCGGCGACCACCAGGGTCATGCTCAGTGACAACTTCCGCAGTCATCAGCACATCATCGACGCCGCCGAGCACATCGTCCGTGCGGCCCCGGCTATACCGGGCAAGAAGGCCCGCGCCAGTGGCCCGCTTCAGGAACTGCTGCCGGTCAAGGTACTGGATCGCGATGAGGACGAGCTTGCCGAGCGGGTCGCCGAGCATTACCACGATGGCGACTCGATCCTGCTGCTGTACCGCAAGAGCAGCGAGAAGGCGCGCTTCTCGGCGCGTCTGCAGGCATTGATTGACGCCGATTCGGCAAATGGCGCGCAGAATCGCCGTATCAGAACGCTGACTTACCACAGTTCCAAGGGCTTGCAGGCGGATGCCGTATTTTTGCTGGGCGATTGTCAGCATCTGACCGTCTCGCCCTACAAGAATCAGGTTTACCGGTTGGCAGGGCTGGGTGATGCGAGTGATCTTCAGCCATTCGATACCGCACAGAAGGATGAAGTCTTGCGTCTGGCCTATGTCGCCATTACTCGCTCGGCACGGCACTGTTATTGGTATATCGATGAAAGCGCCAGTTCGGGAGACGCAGTTCAGATGCCCAAAGCGTCAGACCGGATTGCCCGCGACAAGCCTTTCTTCGAAGACTTGCGTAACAGGGTTCGTGCTGGCTGAGGCGTTCATGTCAGATAAAACCGGCGATCTGTCGTTGCGTCTGAGTACCGAATAGTTCCAGCTCGTCCTCTATGGCTTCGATGATGCGCTCCACGTCTGCGGCATTCATCACCGTTGAACAGGGCAGGCCGGCAATGGCGACCACTGTTTCACCGCTGGCACGGTCGAAAAGTCGCGCAATCATGCTCCCTGGGGCATCCATCGAGGCTTCAAAGCCCACGGGGTGGAAGTGCCAGCGCATCAGTTGGCAGGCATTGGGGAATGTGACTTTAGTCATGACGATGGCCCACCTGAATCAATCGAGCACTTCCTTTGCTCCAATGGGTAGGCAGACAGCCAGAATGCGTCCGGTAAAGCCGTGATGACGAGACGATGACCAGCGGTGCGCATCATCGGTCGGTCAAGTTGCTTTCCAGCAGGATCGCTGAGCGGTCTGACGAACACTGAAAATAGCATTTGCCAGCACCGTTCTGGAAAAATTTTTTATGACGCAGCACAAAAAAATCAATTATATGACCGGTGTCATTAGAAGGTATTAATGGGCACGCTCCATGCATTTGCCGAGCCGCTGCCGCAAGTCCTTTCAATGGAATGAATTTGCCGTGACGAAGATGGTTTTCGTGCCGGGTCTGGGGCAAGCTGTCGCTATTGACCCGAGGAACCGCACATGCTGAGAAACTCCCTTGCCGCACTGATGTTGCTGGCCTCGACCAGTCACGCGGCGGAGACGGTCAATATCTACAACTGGACGGACTATATAGCGCCGGACACCCTGAAGAATTTCGAAGTCGCCACCGGCTTCAAGACCACTTACGAAACCTTTGAAACCAATGAGGCGCTGAACGCAAAGCTGCTGGCTGGCCACTCCGGTCACGATGTGGTTTTTCCGTCCATTCATTTCATGGGCCGACAAATAGAGGGTGGGTTGCTCAAAACCCTCGATAAGCGTCAGTTGCCCAACTGGAAAAATCTCAACCCGGTCCTGCTCAAGGCGCTGGAGGGCAGTGATCCCGGTAATCAGCATGGTTTCCCTTATCTGTGGGGCAGTACCGGCATCGGCTATGACACAACCAAGGTCAAGGCCATCCTCGGCAAGGATGCACCGCTCGATTCCTGGGATCTGGTGCTCAAGCCGGAAAACATGAAAAAGCTCGCCCAATGCGGTGTGGTATTTCTCGACAGCGCACCGGCTCTTCTGCCGATCACCCTGAATTACCTTGGCTTGCCGCCACACAGCGAAGTGCCTGACGACTACCGCCAGGCAAAGGCGGTACTGGACAGCGTGCGGCCGTACATACGCAATTTCAGTTCTGCCGATTACATCGCCGACCTCGCGAAGGGCAAGATTTGTGTCGCGGTGGGCTATTCCGGGGATATTTCCCAGGCTCAGGAGCAGGCGCAGAAAGAAGGCAATGGCTTCACCATCGATTATGTCGTTCCGAAGGAGGGCGCGCCCATGTGGTTCGATATGGCCGCCATCCCGGCTGACGTCACCGATACCAAGGGTGCCTACGCGTTCCTGAATTACCTGCTGCGCCCCGAAGTGATCGCCAATATCACCAATACCGTGCATTACGCCAATGGCAATGAAAAGGCAGACGCGCTTATCGGCCCAGGCCTGTGGACCGATACCACGGTGTACCCGGACGCCGACATGCTGAGCCGCCTGTTCGTGATGTCTCAGGTCCCCGAAACTATCGATACGTTGCGCGAGAAGCTCTGGGACACATTCAGGGCCGACAAGTAACGCTGTTCAGATGACATGGGTCTGCTGCAGTTCGGTCAGCGCCTGAGCTTTCAAGCGGGCCAGCAGCGGATCGCGACGATCCCTGGGCGTCTGCAGCCCGATCGGCAATTGGTGGGTGATTGTGCCGGGACGGCTGCCCATCACCAGCACGCGGTCGCTCAGGTACAACGCCTCGTCGACATCATGGGTCACCAGCAACAGGGTGATGGCGTGGCGCGCGGCCAGTTGCAGCAGCAGGTCCTGAAGCTTCATCCGGGTAAACGCATCGACTGCGCTGAAAGGCTCATCCAGCAGCAACACCGCCGGGTGCGAGTACAGGCCGCGCGCGATAGCCACGCGCTGCGCCATGCCCCCTGACAGCGCTTTGGGCAAGGCGTCGGCAAAACCGGAAAGGCCCACTTCTTCGATCAATTGGCCGACCCAGTGGCGGTCGTAGCGGTCATCGTCACTGAAACCGATATTCTGTGCGACGGTCAGCCAGGGCATCAGGCGCGGCTCTTGAAACACGAACGCCACTTCGCCCTGAATACGCTGCACCGAACCACGAAAATCCTGCTCCAGTCCGGCGACAATCCTCAACAGCGTGCTTTTGCCGCAGCCGCTGGGGCCCAGCAGGCTGACGATTTCACCTGACTGCAGCGACAGATCGATGCCGTGCAGCACGGTATTGCCCGCGAACGCCTTGTGCTCGACGCGTATATCCATCAGTGATTCCGGCATGTATCAACCCTCACGGCTTTGCCCGTTGAATGTATCGCGCCAGGCCAGGAAGCGTTTTTCCAGGCTTGCCAGCAGGCCGTCGCTGAGTTTGCCCAGGGTCGCCAGAACGATGATGGCCGCCAGCACGATGTCCGGGCGCGAGGTTTCGCGCCCGTCACTGAGCAGGTAGCCCAGGCCTTTGGTGGCCGCGATCAGCTCGGCGGCCACCAGAAACATCCACGACAGGCTCATGCCGCTGCGCAAACCGGTAAACAGGCCGGGCAGGGCGGCGGGCAGAAGAATGCGCCGGGTCAGGCGATAGCGGCTCAAACCATACATCTGGCCGACTTCCACCAGCTTTCGGTCAATGCCTCGAATCGCGGCCACGCCGTTTAGATAGACCGGAAAGAACGCACCAATGGCAATCAGCACGATTTTCGATGTCTCGCCAATGCCCAGCCATAGCAGCAGAAGCGGCACCCACGCCAGGCTCGGAATGGAGCGAAGCCCGGCGAATGTCGGCTCCAGATACGCCTCTGCCTCACGACTGAGCCCCACCCATGCGGCAAACACCAGGGCCAGGCTCGCGCCGATCGCAAACCCGCTGAGCACACGCAACAGACTGGCACTGATGTGTTTCCACAACGCACCGTCCGCCAGGTCGCGCAGAGTCAGCACGATCTCGCTGGGCGCTGGCATCTGATAGGCAGGCAGCCAACCGATGCGGACGATCATTTCCAGCAGGACGATGATCACTGCCGGTACTACCAGACCCTTGAGTGGTGTTCTGTAGCGCTGCCAAAGCGTTCGTTTGGCCTTGTCCGGCACTGTTGCCTGCGCTGAGGCAGGCAACGACTTGTTGCGGCTGGTCATGGAGTGGCGATCACGGCTTTGGAGAACTCAGGCGTGATCAGTTGATCGATGACCTGCTCGACATTGACGCCCTTGCGCACCAGGTCCTCCGCGACCAGAATCGGCGCTGCGGCCTTGGACGCCTCGGCGTCTTGCGCGCTCAGTTGCGGGTTGCTCAGGTCTGTGCGGGTCAATTGCAGCCTGGCGACTTCCAGCGGCAGGCCCGACTCGGTCGCCAGCAGCCTGGCCAGCTCATCAGGGTTTTTCACTGCCCATTCTCGAGCCTGTTCATAAGCGCTCAATACTGTCCTGATCGCCTGTGGATGTTCCTTGGCGTAGGTTTCCGTGACGCTCAGTACGCCATAGCTGTTGAAGTCCTTGTTGCGGTAAAGCAGGCGCGAGCCGGACTGTACTTCACTGGCCGCCATGTGCGGGTCAAGCCCTGCCCAGGCATCTACGTCACCTTTTTCAAGGGCTGTGCGCCCATCGGGATGCTGCAAGTGCAGCAGCTCGACATCATCCTTTTTCAGCCCGGCCTTCTGCAGCGCGCGCAAGGTGAACAGATAAGGGTCGGTGCCTTTGGTGGCGGCTATTTTCTTGCCTTTGAGCTCGGCAACCGATTGCAGCGGCGAATCCTTGCGCACTACCAGCGCCGTCCATTCTGCCCGGCTGTAGACATACACCGACTTGATCGGGCTGCCGTTGGCTCGGGCCAGCACCGCAGACAGGCTGGCCGACGAAGCGAAGTCGACGCTGCCACTGTTCAGGTACTCCAGCGAGCGGTTGCTGCCCTGGCTCAACACCCAGGTGACTTTCGCATCCGGCAGGGCTTTCTCCAGCCAGCCAAAATGCTTGAGCGCCAGGCTGACCGGCGAATAGTAGGCGTAGTCCAGACGGATTTCGGCAGGCGCGGTCTCGGCGGCCTCAACTGCACCGTTGAGGCTCAACGCCAATACACAGGTGCTCGCCATCCAGCGAATCAGCGCGCGGGGAGACAGCAACCGAAAAGAAACGGGGGGTTGTGGCATAGTGGCATCCAGGTCAGGAAAACTAGAGCCGCAGCGACCGGTTGGTATATTCCAAAACAGGCAGTTCGCAGGGCGTGAAATTCAGAAAAGGAATATTGCACGCTCTATGCCAAACACCAGAGTGCTTGAATTCAAGGGTTTTACGCGGCTTTCCGGCGTCCGTGATGTTGATCTGACAGCGGTCTGTTGAATGGCTGTTGCCAGGCAAACAGTCAGGTCTGATGACTCCTCTTTCGACGATTTTTTGACATTTTCTCTGTTTGTCAGACGATTTTTTTTGCCGGCATTGCAACAGAATCGTTTTTTGACACTCTTAATCGTCCACATTCTTAATTTCGAAACATGTGCGCACTAGGCTCTGTACGAAAAGTCGGCGAGCGAAGGTCAGGCGAGGCAAAAACAGGCGAGGAACGGCCGGGGTCGCGTTCGACTCTACGTGTTGTAAATGAGCATTCCGAGCCTGTTTTTAACGAAGCATCACCGAGCGCAGCCACTTTTCGTACAGAGCCTAAGATTCGCGCGTGACCCTTTTTGACTGATCCGCAGAAAATTCCAGGGCGAGCTGCATAAGCCTGCGTATTCGCACCAGCCAGATGGCTGTCCCCTTTCAAATGCGCACCGGACTCAGAAAATAATGAATATGCCGAAAATGCCTTCCCTCACCCGACTTCAGCACCGGCTCGCGTGGTGCTTCTTCCCCTCCGTGCTGGTGGCTTCTGCCCTGGTCTTGTTCACCATGGGCAAAGGCGTCCATGCAGAACCCAAGAATGGTACCCAGACACTGGTATTCCTTCGTCACGCCGAAAAGCCGGCCATGGGGCTGGGTCAACTGAACTGCCAGGGGCTCAACCGGGCGATAGAATTGTCGGAAGTCCTGCCCAGAGAATTCGGCAAGGCTGATTTCATTTTCGCTGCCAACCCGAGCCGACATGTGGAAGAGGGTGAGGGCGACCAGTCCTACAGCTACGTTCGTCCGCTGATGACGGTAGGCCCCAGCGCAATCAAACTGGGTCTGCCCGTCAACCTCGACTTCGGTGCCAACGACACCGCAGACCTGGCCGATGAACTGATGCAGGACAAGTACCACAACGCAGTCATCTACACCGCCTGGTCGCACGGCTACCTGCCGGAGCTGATCAACAAGGTTGCTGAAGAGGCGTCCGGCAAGAGTATCAATCTGCTGGATGACTGGACAAACGACGATTTCGACTCAGTGGTTGTCGTCACCCTGAAATGGGTCGATGGTAAAGCCACGCTCGATTACAAGAATCAAAAGCAGGGCCTCGACAACGGCACCCAGACCTGCCCTGAAGCGACCTGATGTCGAACCGCAACGGTTTCAGCCGTTGAGCGACTTCATCGACGCCGCGTTATAACGCTCCCCGGATGCCGAGCCCTGGGCCGGGAAAATCGCTTCCAGTTGGGCAAGGTCATCAGTACTCAGCGTCAATGAAGCTGCGGCCACGTTGCTTTCCAGGTACTTGCGCTGCTTGGTGCCGGGGATCGGAATGACGTCCTCGCCCTGGGCAAGCACCCAGGCCAGGGCCAGTTGTGATGCGCTGATGCCCCTGGCCGTAGCCAGTGTTTTTACCTTCTCGACCAATTGCAGATTGCGATTGAAGTTTTCGCCCTGAAACCGTGGGGTGAAGCGACGATAGTCATCGGCCGCGAAATCGTCCGGGGTACGCAATTCACCGGTCAGAAACCCCCGGCCGAGCGGGCTATACGCCACGAAGGCAATACCCAGGCGACGGCAGGTGGCAAGTACGCCATCCTGTTCAGGATCGCGTGACCAGAGTGAGTACTCGCTCTGCACAGCCGCCAGCGGGTGCACCGCGTGTGCCTTTTCGATGGTCGCTGCACTGGCTTCGCAAATACCTATGTGGCGTACCTTGCCAGCCTTGACCAGTTCAGCCATGGCGCCAATGGTGTCCTCGATGGGCACCTTGGGGTCGACGCGGTGCTGATAATAGAGATCAAGGTAATCGGTGTTCAGCCGCTTCAGACTGGCGTCGATGGACTGGCGAATGTACGCCGGGCTGCCATTGACGCCACGTGCATGCGGGTCGTCGCTACGCACGATGCCGAACTTGCTGGCCAGGTAGATACCTTCACGCTTGCCTTCGAGTGCACGGCCAAGCAAGGCTTCGTTGGTGTACGGGCCGTACATGTCCGCCGTATCGAAAAAGCTGACACCCAGCTCCAGCGCGCGTTGCAAGGTGGCGATGGATTCCTTTTCGTCGATGCCAGTGGTGTAGAAGTCCGACATTCCCATGCAGCCCAGCCCGAGGGCAGAAACCTGCGGACCGTGGTTACCCAATTGGCGCGTGATCACAATGAGTGCTCCTGATCGTTGAAAGAACGGTCGAGTTTCGCCTCTTTGCCGGGCTCAATAAACCGGGTGTTTCTTATTTCACTGTTGTTGAAATCCAAACAATGTCGCCCATAGCGGTGTGCATCGCCTGTCGTGGGGCATGCAACACAGCGCCTCTTGAATCCGACAAAGCGCGCTAGTCACACAATGCCGAATGGAGTACAAATGTACTCCATGAGCACATTATCTCCTCGACGCAGCGCTATCCTTACCTTCATCCGCGATCGCATCGCGCAGCAGGGGCAATCACCGAGCCTGGCGGAAATTTCCGAGGCTTTCGGTTTTGCTTCGCGCAGCGTGGCGCGCAAACACATTGTGGCCCTCACTGAAGCCGGGCTGATCGAAGTCGTCCGTCATCAGGCACGGGGTATTCGCCTGCTGAACACTGAGCCACGGCCCGAATTACTGGAAATCCCTGTACTGGGGCGCGTGGCGGCGGGCGTACCGATCGGACCTGATCTCGATATACACACCACGCTGCACCTGGACCGCAGCACCTTTACCCGTGTGCCGGATTACCTGCTGCGTGTGCAGGGCGACTCGATGATCGAGGACGGTATTCTCGATGGCGATCTGGTTGGCGTGCACCGTAACCCGCAGGCCAGTGACGGGCAGATCGTGGTTGCCCGTCTGGACGGCGAGGTGACCATCAAACGCCTGCAACGCCGCGCCGATCAGATACGCCTGTTGCCGCGCAACCCGGCCTACGAACCGATCATCGTCACGCCCGATCAGGACTTCGCCATCGAAGGCGTATTCTGCGGGCTGGTGCGTCGCGAATGATGGGCGCGGTGGTCAGCCTGGATGCCTTGCTGGATGAGCGCAGGGTCTGGAAAGGGCGTCAGCAGAGCGCGCCACAGGTCAGCCCGCAGCCCAGTGGCCACGCGTTGCTGGACGCTGCCTTGCCCACCGGCGGCTGGCCTGCTGCGGCCCTGACTGAAATCCTCATTCCGGCCAATGGCAGCGGCGAACTGCGCCTGCTGTGGCCGAGCCTGGCGCGGCTCTCCGCGATCGCCGAGCGCATTGTGCTGGTCGCACCGCCTTATATTCCGTACCCACAGGCCTGGCTGGCCGCCGGCGTCGATCTGCGTCAGTTGGTGGTGATCGAGGCGAGTCCCCGCGATGCGTTGTGGGCCGCCGAGCAATGCCTGCGTTCCGGCAGCTGTGGCGCGGTCGTGTGCTGGCCCGGCATGGTCGATGACCGTGCACTGCGACGCTTGCAGGTGGCTGCCGAAACCGGGCAGACCCTGGCCTTTGCCTGTCGCCCGCAGCAGGCCGCTGCCAATCCTTCACCTGCGGCCCTGCGCATAGCGCTCGATACCCGTCCCGCACAGTTGCGGGTGCTCAAATGCCGGGGCGGACTTGCGCCGCCTTTCCCCATTCCGTTCCCGACTGACGCTTGAGGTTCTTATGCTCTGGGCCTGTGTCTTGCTGCCGCAACTGGCGCTGGACGGCGTCATGCGTCGTCACGGCAACCCCGATGAACCGCTGGCGCTGATCAGCGGCAGCGCTCAACGTCGCGTGTTGCAGAGCGTCAATCCGGCTGCGCGTGCGTTGGGCCTGAAAGCCGGGCAGTCGCTGACCGCAGCACAGGCGCTGGTGCCGAACTTCACCACGATCGAGCATGACCCGGCCGATATCGAGCGTTTGCAGCAACTGCTCGCGGCCTGGGCCTACGGTTTCAGTTCCAATGTCAGCCTCAAGTACCCGAGGGTGCTGCTGATGGAAATCGAATCCAGCCTCAAGCTGTTCGGCCCCTGGCCGGTGTTCGAGGCGCGTTTGCGTGAAGAGCTGACCACGCAGGGTTTTCGCCATCGCATCGTGGTCGCGCCCAACCCGATAGCCGCGCGAATGCTGGCCAACATGCATGACGGGCTGAGCATCGACTGTCCGCATGAATTGCGTCGCCGTCTGGAGCAGATGCCACTGGAACGCATCGGGCTGAGCCGCGAAACCGCTACCGCCCTGACACGCATGGGGCTGCGTAGTGTGCGGCAGGTGCTGGCGCTGCCCCGCGATACGCTGGCACGGCGGTTTCCGGCCAGCGTGCTGCAGCACCTCGACACCTTGCTCGGCGAGCGCCCCGTGGCGCTGGAGTGCTACACGCCGCCGGACTTTTTCGATGTACGCATCGAGCTGAATTTCGATGTCGAGTCCCATCAGGCCCTGTTGTTTCCGCTCAAGCGGCTGATCGCCGATCTGGTCTTGTTCCTGGCCGGACGCGACAGCGGTGTGCAGCGATTTTCCCTGCACCTCGAGCATGTGCCAGGGCCGGAAACCGTCGTGCCGGAGACTGTCGTACCAGTCGGGCTGCTGAGCGCCGAGCGCGATGCGTCGATGCTCTTCGAGCTGGCCCGCGGCAGGCTGGAGCAGGTGCTGGTCGCGTCGCCGGTACGTGCCGTGCGCCTGCTGGCGCGAGACTTGCCGGATTTCGTCCCGGCGCACCGTCAGTTGTTCGATGAGCGCGTGCAGCAGACCTTGCCCTGGGAGCAACTGCGCGAGCGCCTGCGGGCGCGTCTGGGTGACGAGTCGGTCAATGGCTTGCGCGCCCAGGCCGATTATCGTCCCGAATGTGCCTGGCAAGCGCACAGCAGCAGCAAACCGATCCTGCCGGCCAGAGGCTTCACGCGTCCGGGCTGGCTGCTGCGCGAGCCTCAGCCACTGCCGGTACAGGCGACCCGCATCGTGGCCGGGCCCGAGCGAATCGAGTCGGGGTGGTGGGACGGCGGCGATGTGCGCCGCGACTATTACCTGGTCGAAACCGCCAGTGGCCAACGCGCTTGGGCATATCGCGCGGTTGGCGAGCAGGGTGAACTGCTGCTGCATGGCTGGTTCGCATGACCAGCGAATACGCCGAGCTGCATTGCCTGTCCAACTTCAGCTTTCAGCGGGGCGCCTCGAGCGCACGCGAACTGTTTGAACGGGCGGTGCGCCATGGCTACAAGGCGCTGGCAATCACCGACGAGTGCACCCTGGCCGGTATCGTACGCGCCTGGCAGGCGTCAAAAAGCACCGGTCTGCCGTTGATCGTCGGCAGCGAAATGCACATCGAACACGGCCCGAAAGTCGTCTTGCTGGTGGAAAACCAGACAGGCTATGAGGCGCTGTGCACATTGATCACGGTCGCGCGCCGCAGGGCCAAAAAAGGTGAATACCGCGTGTTGCGCGAAGACTTCGAGCCTGCGCCGGCCGGGTTGCTGGCCCTCTGGCTGCCGAACCTCGACGGGGATGCTCAAGCCTGTCTGGCCGGCGGACGCTGGTTGCGTGAGCGATTTGCCGAGCGCCTGTGGCTGGGTGTCGGGCTGCACCGTGGCCCGGATGACGAGCAGCGGCTGGCCGACCTGCTGGCGTTGGCACAATCGCTGGGTATTCCGGCAGTGGCCAGTGGCGATGTGCACATGCATGCGCGTGGCCGGCGTGCACTGCAGGACACCATGACTGCCATCCGCCACCACACCACAGTGGCCGAGGCAGGTCATCTGCTGTTTGCCAATGGCGAGCGCCATTTGCGGCCACTGGATGCGCTCAGCGAGCATTACCCGGACTGGCTGCTCGCCGAGTCGGTGCGTATTGCCCGGCGCTGCACCTTCGACCTGGGAGATTTGAAGTATGAATACCCGCATGAGCTGGTCCCCAAGGGCCAGACCTCTACGTCCTGGCTACGTGAACTGACCGAACGCGGTGTTCGCAGGCGCTGGCCGGGTGGCCTGACACCGGCCACCCGTGCGCAGGTCGAGAAGGAACTGGCGCTGATCGCGGAAAAGAAGTTCGACAGCTACTTTCTGACCGTGCATGACATCGTCGAGTTTGCCCGCAGCCAGCACATCCTTTGTCAGGGACGCGGCTCGGCGGCCAACTCTGCAGTGTGTTATGCGCTGGGGATCACCGAACTGAACCCGGAACAGAGCAACCTGCTGTTCGAGCGCTTCATCTCCAGAGAGCGCAACGAGCCACCGGACATCGACGTGGATTTCGAGCATGACCGCCGCGAAGAAGTCATTCAGTACATCTTTCGGCGCTATGGCCGGGGCAGGGCCGCGCTGACGGCCGTAGCCAGCACTTATCACGGTTCCGGCGCGATGCGTGACGTGGCCAAGGTGCTGGGCTTGCCGCCAGACCAGATCAATGCCCTGGCCGAAGCCTTCAGCCGCTGGAGCGATTCATTGCCGTCGCCTGAACGCTTGCGCGAATACGGCTTCGATGCCGACACGCCGATCCTCAAGCGCGTGCTGGCGCTGACCGGCGAACTGATCGGTTTTCCCCGGCACCTGTCGCAACACCCGGGGGGATTCGTGATTTCCGAACACCCGCTTGAAACGCTAGTGCCGGTCGAGAACGCCGCAATGGCCGATCGCACCATCATCCAGTGGGACAAGGACGACCTGGACCTGGTCGGCCTGCTGAAAGTCGACATTCTTGCACTGGGCATGCTCAGTGCCTTGCGCCGCACGTTCGATCTGGTGCATTTGCACCGTGGCCAACGATGGACTCTGGCGACTCTTCCGGGCGACGACCGGAAAACCTACGAAATGATCAGCCGGGCCGACACCATCGGCGTGTTCCAGATCGAGTCGCGTGCGCAGATGGCCATGCTGCCGCGCCTCAGACCGGAAAAATTCTACGACCTGGTCATCGAAGTCGCCATCGTCCGGCCAGGGCCGATCCAGGGCGATATGGTTCACCCGTACCTGCGGCGGCGCAATGGCGAAGAGGCGGTCACCTATCCGCCCAAGCTTGAATCCGTATTCAAGCGCACCCTGGGTGTGCCGCTGTTCCAGGAGCAGGTCATGGAAGTGGCCATTCTGGCCGCCGACTACACGCCGGGCGAAGCGGACGAGTTGCGTCGCGCGATGGCCGCGTGGAAACGTCACGGCGGGCTCGAGCCGCATCGCGAACGGCTGCGCACGGGCATGCTGAAAAACGGCTACGAAGCGGACTTTGCCGACCGGATCTTCGAACAGATCAAGGGCTTTGGCAGTTATGGTTTTCCCGAATCCCATGCCGCCAGTTTCGCCTTGCTGACCTACGCCAGTTGCTGGCTCAAGTGCCATGAACCGGCAGCGTTCACCTGCGCACTGATCAACAGCTGGCCGATGGGGTTCTATAGCCCGGATCAGCTGTTGCAGGACGCACGCCGCCATCACATTGAAATTCGTCCGGTGGATGTGCGTTACAGCGACTGGGATTGCTCGCTGGAGCCGCTCGATCATCCTGACCGCACGCGCAATCTGGCGATTCGTCTCGGGCTGCGCATGGTCCGCAGCTTTCGTGAGGAAGATGCCTTGCGCATCGAAGCCGCGCGCGCGAAACGTCCGTTTGTCGATGCCACGGACCTGACGTTGCGCGCCGAGCTTGACTCGCGCGCCGCCGAAGCCCTGGCGGATTCCGGTGCCTTGCGCGGCCTGATCGGCCATCGGCACCGGGCGCGCTGGGAAGTGGCCGGGGTTGAGGCCCAGCGTCCGCTGTTCGACGACCTGCCCAGCGAAGAAACCCAGGTGATCTTGCCACTGCCGACTGTGGCCGAAGACCTGGTGGCCGACTACACAACGCTGGGCACAACGCTGGGCCCACACCCGCTGGCCTTGCTGCGCCGGCAACTGGCTGCCAAGCGCTTTCGCAGCTCACAAGACTTGTTACACCTGGAAAACGACCGGACCCTCAGCGTGGCGGGGCTGGTCATTGGTCGTCAACGACCGGGCACTGCGAGTGGCGTGACCTTCGTCACCCTTGAAGATGAGTTCGGCATGGTCAACGTGGTGGTCTGGCGCGACCTGGCCGAGCGTCAGCGCAAGGTGCTGGTGGGCTCGCAATTGCTGCAGGTGTTCGGGCGACTGGAATCGAAAAGCGGGGTGCGGCACCTGATTGCCCAGCGCCTGTACGACCTGACGCCGCTGCTCACCGGACTGGATGTGCGCAGCCGGGATTTTCAGTGAAAGTCATATTGTTGGTTATCGCTTGATGATGGTGGTTTATGACATCCTTCATTTAATCTCTGCTAATCCGGATTGACCCTATTAAGGTTCCAGTACCACATGAGCGAACGCGAAAATATGGACGTGCTTCCGAGCGTAATGCGAACCCTTTGGTACGAGTCCTCAGATGGTCGAACCCATATATCTCAAGCTGACGTCCTGGCAAAAGAAGAGCCGGTGGTCATCCTTGGCGAAGCTGGCATGGGGAAGTCTCATCTACTTAAGTGGCTTGCCGATCATCCCGGATATGCGTTTTGCACTGCCCGGCAACTCATCAACCGCCGTGATCCTCAAACGCTTTTGGGCACAGCTCAGACCATCGTGATTGACGCATTAGATGAGGTAAGCAGCCAGAGAGACGGCGACGCTGTTGACCTTGTTTTGCGTCGATTAGGAGAGCTCGAATACCCTCGCTTTATTCTTTCTTGTCGGGTGGCAGACTGGCGGGGCGCTACAAGTCTAGAAGCTATTCAAGAACAATATCCCAAGACCACATTGGAAATGCACTTGAATGCTTTTGATAAAGATGACTCAGAAAGATTTTTAAGCACTTCGGTGGGTCTAGAAGCCGCTCAGTCGATAATTGAGCATTTTAATTTTCGTCACTTAGAAGGGTTACTTGGTAATCCGCAAACCCTTGAGTTGATTGCCCGTATTGCTAGTTCGAAAAAACTTCCTGAGACGACTGGCGAACTATTCAAGCAAGCAATTGAGATTTTACGAATTGAGCATCGGAACTCCAATGCCCAAAATCAGCTACCTAGAGATGCCAGCCTCAACGGAGCAGGTGCTGCGTTCGCGTGCCTGATTTTGACCGGTAGCGAAGCCATAGTTCGACTTTCTGAAGCAAGTGCCTCTGAAGGCGAGCTACAACTTGCAGACGTCTCACTCTTGCCGGGTGGAGATGTACTAAAAGAGATTCTTGGTACTAGGCTATTCAAAGCCGAGGGGGCTGATCGATTTTCTTATCTTCACCGCAGGGTGGGAGAATACTTAGGAGCCCAATGGTTGGCTAAACAGGCTAATACACATACTAAACGCAGGCGTCTTCTTTCCTTGTTGCAAGTAAATGGGCTCGTGCCCTCCAGCCTTCGAGGGATTCATGCATGGCTTGCACTTGATCCAGCTTTGGCCAAAGATGTGATTACTGCAGATCCAATGGGTTTGATTGAATACGGAGATGTAAGCGGGCTAACAGTTGATCAAGCAAAATGCCTAATTAAATCTTTAGAAAAATTAGCAGTTGAGAACCCCAGATTTCGAGATTGGCGCCATTACGCAATGCACGGTCTTGGATTTCCAGTGCTTATAGAGGAAATTAGGCGACTGATAGTTTTCCCTGAAACACCCTTTGGTCTTCGATTGCTAATGTTGGAGGCAGTGCGGGATAGTAATATTGCAGCGGCGCTAAAGGATGACTTAAAAAGGCTCTTTTTGGATCCTGTAGCCGATTTTGCATGCAGGAAAGTTGCGGGAGAAATACTTGTTGATTTAGAGTGCGCATTATCTTGGCCTGGGATTTTATCGTTACTACGCAGCTTCGGAGATGAGCTGTCGGTTCGTTTGGCTATTGAGTTGATTGATGACATTGGTTACGAATGGGTAGACGGTTTTTTGATAGCTGAGCTTGTTGTTGCTTTCGCTAAAAGTGGCAGTCGTACCGTTGGTGTTCTAATGTCTCTGGAAAAAAATCTTCCAGAATCTAGTTTGGAAAGTGTGCTTGAAAGCTTGGCTGTTTTAGCCGTCTCAATGGGTAAGCATTATGAGCGTCCAGGTAATGATGTACTAACTGACTTCGTATATCACTTGGTGGCTCGCCGAATTGTTTTTGGTAATACTGATCCGAAGCTACTTTGGCGTTGGATAGAGCCGTTTCGAAGTGGTGATGGATATGGATTTGAGTCGCGGCAGAAACTTAATGAGTTTCTATTGGTTAACGATTGTTTTCGACAAGCAGTGCAGCGCTTAGTGATATTGGAACTGGCTGATGAACGTGGTTCCTATCAGCAAGCTTTTAAGTTATACGAGCGTTCAAGCGGTTTCAGAGTTTCCGAATCCGACCTCATTATCTTGTTGGGGTTTCTTGATCCGTTAGACAAAAGCGACAGGCGCTGGCGGGATATTATTCAGCTTATTGCGCATGACTCTCAGAATGGTGTGCAGGTTCGTGCTCTTGCAATTCCTTTTGCGGCACATAGCTTAGAAGAAATGAGCTGGATAAAAAATCTGGCAGAACCCATTATGCCTGAATGGCAAATCCAGCAGATAGAGGACGATCGTCAACGAGAGGCCAAGCGCTTAGCGGCGCATGCTGGGCATCGAAATTACTTTGCTGCACGCATCAACAAAATGCGCCGTGGTTCTTCAGAGGAACTCGTGGCACCTGCCCAAGCCTATCTTAACCTCTATAACGATATTGAGGACGCTCCTGCTCACGAGCGAGTAAGTCGATGGTTGGGGGATGAGATTGCCGGGTTTGCCCATGAAGGGTTTGAGGCTTTTCTTGTGCTTACTTCTCCAGAATTCACTGCACAACAGGTTGCGCAAAGTCATGCTAACGGTCGATTCTTTGCGGTGGGTTATATTCTTATTGCTGCCCTCGCAGAAAGGTATAGAAAAAACATAGGTGTAGAGGACTTATCTAACGACCGGCTAATGGCTGGATTGTTCCAGCTTCTTCATAGTCGCGTGGATCACCATGCAGGAGTTTCGGAGCTATTTAGGTATATCGAGACTGCCGTCCGGGATCGCGGTATATGGACTGAAGCTATGAGGATTTTTTATGAGCCACAGTTGCGTGAGTGCAATCAACACGTTGAAGGGCTGTATAGGCTCATGCGTGATCCCTTAGACTTGGAAATGAGTACGGTCTTTGCTGGAGAATGGCTCCAGCGATTTACAAATTTAGGAAGTGGTATAGAAGTAGAGCTGATTGAACGGCTGATTCGTTCGAGTCGGTTTGAAGTTTTAAGGGGATTACTCGGACAGCGTTTGATTTTGGCTAATGAAGAGCGTCGCCTTAATTGGATCGCTATTGGGCTAGTAGTAGACTTTTCTAGCACTGCTACCTATCTCAAGACGCAGCAGATTTTTCCTGAACTGTTTTGGCATATACGCGACAGGGTCGGCGATCGAAGCAGTAGCGACGTTAGTGCCCCACCACTTACAGTAGGGCAAAGTGAATGGATTATAAACAAGTTCCGCCCATCATGGCCTATGGTTGGGCGCCCGAGCGGGACGAGGTCAGGCAACTCAAATGCATGGGATGCAAGCAGCTTTATTTCTAATCAAATTTCTCGAATAGGTAGCTATTGCAGCGAAGAAGGCATAAGCGCGTTAGCGCGTATAAGGGATGCTCGCACGGATGGTTACTCTGAATTGATTAAGTCTGTTGTGGCGGAGCAGGCGAGAAAAATTGTAGAAAGCTTGTATAGGCCACCAACCTTGGATGCTATTGCCGCTATTATGCATGATAGCCCCCCAGCATGCATGCCGGATCTACAAGCTATTGTTATTGAAGAGCTTTTAATAGCGCAGGCAAAAATAAAAAGCGATGATGCCGAGTCTTGGCGGGGTTTTTATGATGATAGCGGAAATCCTTACGCAGAAGAGCGTTGTCGCGACCATCTTTTAGGCATACTACGTCAAGGATCGTCAGATATTTCATATGATCCTGAAACTCATGTGGCTAACGATAAAGAGGTCGATATAACCTGTTCGGCTGGTGCACTTCGTTTACCGATTGAGGTAAAGGGGCAGTGGCACGCTCAACTCTGGAAAAGCGCTGATCAGCAGCTTGATAGGCTTTATACCAGGGACTGGCGTGCTGATAGTTTTGGAATCTATCTGGTGCTTTGGTTTGGGGCGCAGGAAATGAAGAATAAATCCTTGCGCAGCCCCGGGAGGGAAAAGCTGTCGCCTACGACTCCTGATGAGCTCAGAGATATGCTTGTTGGCGAGAGCACCTCAGCATGTAGTGGGAGAGTCGCCGTGATTGTGCTGGATTTGACACGTTCAACGCTATCCACTTAGGGGCACCCGGAAAATAGATTAGCCAAACCCATTACCTTCAAAAAAGGCATCAGGCGCGCAACTTGCAGCGCGAACCACCACATCCTGCCACCGAGAAGCCCAGTATGTACAAAGACTATCCAGCCGCTTACCAGGTCAGCAAAGGCGCGGCGCTGCAAGTCGACACTGCCTTTTATGAGCGCATCCGCACGAATGCGCAGCAACGCACCCTCGTCGAACAGTTCAAAGTGCCGATTCGTACCGGACGGGCCTGGAAGGTCAAGGCCGGTCAGGTGTTTCGGGTCACCACACCGGTGGGCCCGCAAGTCGGCGATTTCAATGTCTGGAACGCCAACGACCCCCGCGAGCGCCTGTGGGCTGCGCGCACGCGGCAGTTGCAGGGTGCGCATGTCAGCACCCACGATCGGCTGTGGTCGAACCTGCCGTTTTTGCGGCCAATGGTAACCATCACCGATGACAGTCTGGCCAGTTACGGAACCGACGAGCACGGCGGCCGCCTGCATGACCTGCTCGGCACGCGCTGTGATCCCTACGTCAACAAGATGCTGACCGGCGAAGACTTTCACCATCACTGCCATTCCAACCTGACCCGCGCAGTGCTGCCGCACGGGCTGACCGAGTTCGATGTGCACGATGTGCTGAACATCTTTCAGTGCACCGGTCTGAACCATGACGACCTGTATTTCATGAAAGCCTGCCCCGCGCAGAAGGGCGACTATCTGGAGTTTTTCGCGGAAATCGACCTGCTGTGTGCCTTGTCGACCTGTCCGGGTGGAGACCTGTCTCTGCCGATGTGGGGGCCTGATGCGCAGGACCCGTTGAGCGTCTGTCGGCCGCTGGGCGTCGAGATCTATGACCTCGACGCGTCGCTGCTGGACGGCTGGCAGTCTCCCGAGCGAGCGGCCTATAACGGCCTGCATGGTCTGCAGATCGCCAAGGCCGAGTGGGAGCAATAACCGCTCAGGCTGCGCGCGCCATTCTGCGCAGTCCCCAGACCATCACCGCCCCCATCCCGAGCATGGCCAGCAGCAGTGCCGGGTAAGACACCCACCAGTGCAGCGGGGCGGTCATCATGCTGAATTCCGACATGCCGCCGATCCCGGCAATCAGGTTCAACGGCAGAAACACCACATTGATCAAGGTCAGTTTGCGCAGCAGGGTGTTGGTGCTGTTATTGACCAGATTCCCGCGCGCATCCATCAGGCCGGCGAACACCGTGGAATAGATCTCCGCCTGTTTGTAGCACTGGTCGTTCTCGATGATCATGTCGTCGATCAGCGCCAGGCTGTCGGCGGCGTATTGCCTGCCTTGCGCATGATTGCGCAGACGCGTCAGGACCGCACCGTTGCTGTGGATGGCGTTGATGTAATACACCAGACTTTCGCTGAGGTTGAACATCTGCAGCAGATGGCGGTTTTCCAGGGAAGAGTTGAATTTCTGCTGCAATTCCCGGGCGACCATCTTGATGACTTTCAAGTGACCCAGATAGTGATGAATGTTGTTGAACAGCAGCTCCAGAAGGATATCCAGCGGCTGGTTCAACGGGCGGTGAGCCCCCAGCGCGCTCAAAGGTTGCTCGTCATCACAGATCAGCACCAGCTGGTCCCGGCTCAGCAGCACGCCAAAGGACGAAACGTCGAACGAGAAGCTGTCCTTGCCCGAATAGTTCTCGGGACGTTTCCAGATGACGAACAACGCATCAGGGTGAAACTCGATGCGCGAAATTTCGTCCGGGTCGAGTGCCGAGGCAACGGCGTGCTCATCAAGGTGGAATCGCTCCAGCAACAATCTGCGTTCCCCGGCATCAGGTTTGCTGAACCACAGCACCTGGGCCTTTTGCGGATCACATGCCAGCAACTGGTTATTGTCGAGTTTCAGGCCCTGAATCATCGTTTCACCATGCCTGACCGAGGCGCTTGAGCTCCAGACGGCGGACGAACTCTTCCAGCACCAGGCTGTACAGATCATCCTGCAGATAAGCGTCTTCGATGCCGGCATCCAGGTTCGGGTTGTCGTTGACCTCGATCACCACCACTTGATCGCCTGACTGTTTCAAGTCCACGCCATACAAACCGTCACCAATCAGGTTGGCGGTCTTGAGCGCCAGTTCGACCACGGCGCGCGGCGCTTCGTGCACCGCCAGCGTGCGGCATTCGCCAATCACCTCGGCACCGATCGCCTTGTGGTTGTAGATCTGCCAATGCCCCTTGGACATGAAGTACTGGCAGGCGAATATCGGTTTGCGATTGAGAATGCCAATACGCCAGTCGTACTCGGTGTAGAAAAACTCCTGAGCCAGCAGCAATACCGAGTGCTCGAACAACTGGGTCGTCGCTGTGTGCATTTCCTCGGGCGTGCTGACCTTGATCACACCTCTGGAAAAGCAGCCATCGGGGATCTTTAATACCAGCGGGAAGCCCAGGCGTGTGGGCACGTGCTGCAGTTCTTCCGGGCGGTCCTTGTAGAGAATTTCCGTTCGCGGCATGCCCAGATCATGGCTTTTGAGCAGGTCGGTCAGGTACACCTTGTTGGTGCAGCGCAGGATCGAGGTAGAGTCGTCCATGACCACCAGCCCCTCGCTTTCGGCCTTCTTGGCAAAGCGATAGGTGTGGTTGTCGACGCTGGTGGTTTCGCGAATCAGCAGCGCGTCGTACTCGGCCAGCCGGGCGTAGTCTTTCTTTTCGATCAGCTCGACATCAATGCCCAGGCGCTGACCGACGCGGATGAAATTGGCCAGCGCCTCAGGGTTGGAAGGCGGCAGCTGTTCCTGCGGATCATGCAAAATCGCCAGGTCGTAGCGGGCCATGCGCCGGGAACTGGGCTGGCGCCAGACGTTGCGGCTGAAGCCTTCCAGCGCCGTGGCGAACTCATCCTGCTGATCTTCGCGCAAACGCGGCAGAGCGCCGGCCTTGATACCCGCAATATGCCAATTGTCGCGCTTGCGAAACTCCACCATCAGGATCGGGCAGGGGAAGACTTCAAACAACTGACGGGCAAGATCCTTCAACGGCTCAAGTGTGGTCTGGCCGAAGTACAGTGTCAGGGTAAACCCTTCAGTGTCGTCATACGGATGATCCTCAAGTGCGGTTTCCAGCAACTTGTCCAGGTCATCGAGGGCCAGGCCGTAGAGTGACTTGCGGGTCAACTCGCTGATGGTCTTTACCGAGGGAATGACATTGTGCTGGCGCGCTTCGGCCAGCAGGGAACAGTAATAACCGTGGCCCAGGTATTTGTAGCTGCGGCACAGGTTGATGACTTGCACACGCCTGCCTGCCGTGGCTTTCAGCGGTTTTTCCAGGTAGTCCTGGGCGCTGATCAGGTCTTCGCTGGGAAAGTACGATGCCCAGTCTTCGAGACGTTCGACAATAATCACCAGTTGCCTCTGCGCTGCAAAGAGTGTTGTGGGGTCTGCACGTCGGGTTGTTGCTGAAAGCGCAAGTTGCGCAGATACTTCGTTCATCTTCACCTGTGCCGCTGACATGTGTAATCGATCCGATGGGAAACAAGTCCTTTCTATTAAGCATGTGCTTTTTGAAATGTCCCGTTTCGTTACACAACTTTTACGGCGGTGCAGATGGACTTTATATTTCGAGATGCAGTTGAAACCGATGTCGACGACTTGCTGCTTTTGGAGAACCAGTGTTTTGACGGCGACCGTCTGACCGCGCGCAGCTTCCACTGGATGATCCGCCGCGCCAATGCCAGCCTGATCGTCGCCGAGCAGGCCGGACAGCTCACCGGCTATGCGCTGGTGCTGTTTCATCGCGGCACCTCATTGGGGCGCTTGTATTCGCTGGCGATTGCCGATGCAGCGCGGGGCAAGGGACTGGGCAGACAGTTGTTGCAACGTGCCGAGCAGCAGGCCGTGGGCCACGACTGCGCTTACCTGCGCCTTGAGGTGCGCCCCGATAACGGCGCGGCCATCGCGCTTTACGAGCGCAGCGGTTATCGGCGTTTCGCCCAGGTCGACGACTATTACCAGGACCATGCCCCGGCCTTGCGCTACGAAAAACGCATCGTTGAACACGCCCGGCTGGACAGTCGCTCAGTGCCTTACTACCAGCAGACCCTGGAGTTCACCTGTGGCCCGGCCTGTCTGTTGATGGCCATGAAAGCCCTGCAACCTGCGCGCTCGATGGGCCGTGGCGAAGAATTGCAGATCTGGCGCGATGCGACCACGGTGTTCATGACCTCCGGCCACGGCGGTTGCAGCCCTCAGGGGCTTGCGCTGGCGGCTCTTCAACGGGGCTTCGCGGTGAAGCTGCTGGTATCGGTTTCGGGCCCGTTGTTTCTGGGCGGTGTGCGCAGTGACAACAAGAAACAGGTGATTCGCCTGGTTCACGAGCAATTCTGTGATGCGCTGCAAACCGCAGGAGTGCAGACACTGCCCAATCGCTCGTTGAACCTGCCAGGCCTGCTGGCCGACGGTGGCAAGCCGCTGGTGCTGATCAGCAGTTACCGCCTGACCCGTTCCAAGGCACCGCACTGGGTGATGGTCACCGATTGCGACAGCGATTTCGTCTACCTGCACGATCCCGATATCGATCACAGCCTGCATCGGCAGGCCATCGACTGCCAGCACATGCCGGTAAGCCATGCCGACTTCAACCGCATGAGTTGTTTCGGTGCCGATAAACTTCGGGCGGCAGTGATTGTGTTTGCCGCGCCCGTGGATGATCATGCGTGCGCTTCAGCAGACCGGCCACAGGATTCCCTACCGTGATTAAGTTCGTGCTCAAGGCGTTTTGCGTACTGACCATCGCTGCGAGCCTGTCGGCCTGCATCAGCGCGCCGATCCCCCTGACCGCGAAAACCGCCGCGCAGCTGCAGCAACAGCCACCGGTTCGATTTCTGCTGACCTTTGACGATGGTCCGAGTGCTTCGACGTTCTACAACCCCAGCATCACCGTGCTCGACAGCCTGGCCGACAATCCGCTGCAGCCAGGCATCAAGGCGGTGTTCTTCGTGCAGACCGGCGCAACCGGTGCGGGTAACAGTGATCAGGGCCGGGCGATCATGCATCGTCAACATGAAGAAGGGCACCTGCTGGGCTTTCACACCGCCACGCCGCACCACACCAACCACCGTTCGCTGAGCGATGAGGAACTGGAGCAATCCCTGACCCAGGGCTGCGCGATCATTGCCTCGATCACCGGAGTGCCGACCACCTTGCTGCGTCCGCCGTTCTGGAACTACGACAAACGCACGTTCAGCGCCTATCAGCGCCACCATCTGCAGGTACTGCTCACTGACCTGAGTGCCAATGACGGCAAGATCTGGGGCTATAACTTCAGCCTGCGCCGCCGTTCCAACATGGTCAGCCAGCTCTCGCAGGTGCGCGAGCGCATTGCCGCCGGCGAGCTGCCTGCGGTGGATGGCGTGATTCCGGTGGTGGTGACCTTCCATGACCTGAACCGCTACACCGCGCGGCATGCGCGGGAGTACCTGCAGATTCTGGTCGACAGTGCCGGGCGGACCGGCGTGCGGCTCGCCGACAAGCCGTTCTATGACGACAGCGCGCAGTTGCAGCGCGCGGCACTGGCCCGCACGGTCAAGGCGGCGGGCGAGCCTGTCAGCTTGCCCGGTGCGTGGAGCTGGATCTGGGACCACAACGCGCACTGACGACATGCACTGACCAGGCGTCAGACCAGGGTGTTCTTGCGCACATGACCGCCCTGAACAATCATCGCCAGGTGCTCGCCCTGACCGACCAGGCAACTGATATCGCTCAGCGGGTCGCCATCCACCACCAGCAGATCGGCTATCGCACCGGCGGCGATGCAGCCCAGTTCGCCTTCACGCTGAAGGATCTGCGCCGCCACACTTGTCGCACTGCGCAGCGCTGCCAGATTACCCAGCAGTTCTGCGCGAATCTTCAATTCATGAGTCTGGTACTCATGCATTTCCCCCAGCAAATCCGAACCATAGCCCATCGGAACGCCCGCTTCGGCGAACAGTAACAGGGCATTGCGCCCGGCCTGGCGCACATCCTCGATCTTCGCGACCGAGTCAGCCGGCAGCCCAAAGCGTTCGCCATATTCGGCGAGCATTTCGTAAGTGACCTGGGTAGGTACCGCAAATGCGCCTTTCTCAGCCATCAGCCGCGCGGTGTCGGCATCGACCAGATTGCCATGTTCGATGGTCCTGACGCCGCATTCGATGGCACGGCGAATCGCCCGAGCGGTGTAGGCGTGGGCCATGACGTAGGTGTTAGCGGCTGCGGCCTCATCGACGATGGCGCGAATTTCAGCTTCGCTGTATTGAGTGTTGGCAATCGGGTCGGTTGGTGAGGACACACCGCCCGAGGCCATGATCTTGATCTGGTTGGCGCCTTGCTGCAGCTCTTCGCGTACTGCCAGACGCACGTTGTCGACGCCATCCACCACGCGGGCGATGGCCCCGGCGCGGAAGCAGCAGGAGCAGGGCTCGTTGAGCAGCAGTTCGCCACGTGCGCGCATGTCGCCATGGCCACCGGTCTGCGACAGTGCCTTGCCCGATGCGAAGATGCGCGGGCCGGGAATCAGCCCCATCTGAATCGAACGGGCCAACGCCCAGTCAGCACCCCCGGCATCGCGCACGGTGGTAAAACCACGGTCGAGCATCGCCGCCAGAATCGGCAAGGCGCGGTACATGATGATTGCGTTGGGTTGCAGGGCATTCATGCCCAGGTTGGCGTTGGAAGCCAGCACGTGCACATGGCAGTCGATCAGGCCGGGCATCAGTGTTCTGCCACCCAGATCGATGACCTGAGCGCCCGCCGGGGCCGGTTCACCCTCGGCGCGCACCGCGACAATGCGCTCACCCTCAATCACGACCTCCTGGCCTGAAATCAATTGTCCTTGTTGCACGTCCAGCAGGCGGCCGTTGCGCAGGATCAGGTGTGTGGCTTCAGTGGTACTCATTGGTAAGCTCCAGACAAGGGTTGGTGTGCCGCGGGCGCACGGTCGTGATAAAGCAGTGCGCCAATACCGCTGACGATGGCGGCGAACATGATGTAGAAGGCCGGCGCCAGGTTGCTGCCGGTCGAGGCAATCAGCCAGGTGATGGTGAAGGTGGCAAAACCGCCGAAGATCGTGACGGCGAAGTTGTAGGCCACCGAAAGCCCGGTGGACAGCACGTGGGTTGGCAGCAATTCACCGAAGGCTGCGAGGATCGAGCCGATGTAACCGGAAATCAGCAGACCGAGCACCAGCTCGAAGATCAACAGTGAAAACAGCCCCGGCATCTGGTTGATGAACAGAAACATCGGGTAGGCGCTGAGGAAGATGGCAATGGCCGAGCCCAGCAGCCAGGGGCGATGCCCGCTGCGGTCGGCCATAGCGCCGACAATCGGTGTGGCGACGATCAGTACCGCGCCGCCCATCATGCCAGCGCTGAAGCCCATCCATGACGGCAGGCCGAGCACGCGTTGGGCGTAGGAGGGGATATAAAACAGGATGGCATAGGTGCAGACGGTCCACAGCACGACCAGCGAAAAGCTGATCAGGGTTTGTCGCGGGTAGGTCTTGATCACTTCGCGCAGCGGCGATTCGACCGGTTTTGCAGCCTTGTAGACAGGTGTCTCGTCAACCCGGCTGCGAATATAGAAACCGACCGGTCCGATCAGCGTGCCGATCAGAAACGGCACCCTCCAGCCCCAGCTTTCGAGCTGTGCCTGGGTCAGGTAACTGGACAGCGCCGCGCCCAGCGCGGAACCCAGTAGCACCGCGACGCCGATGCTGGCCTGAATCCAGCTGGAATAGAAGGCTTTTTTGCCCTCAGGCGCATGCTCGGTCAGAAACGCCGTGGCGCTGCCCATCTCGCCACCGGCAGAGAAGCCTTGCAGCAGGCGCGCCAGGACAATCAGCAGCGGTGCCAGATAGCCGATCTGCGCGAAGCCGGGGGTCAGCCCGATGATCAGCGTACCCAGCGCCATCAGCAGGATGGTCAGCGACAATGCCGCCTTGCGCCCGCGCTTGTCGCTGTAGATGCCCAGCACAATGCCGCCCACCGGACGCATGAAAAAGCCCACCCCGAAGGTCGCCAGCGCCAGCAGGTAAGACGTCAGTTCGCTGCCGGTGGGGAAGAACACCTTGGCGATGATCACCGAGAAGAAGCTGTAAACCGTGAAGTCAAACCATTCAAGGCCATTGCCGATCACCGTGGCGACCACCGCGCGGCGTGCCTTTTGTTCGTGAGTGCGTGAAGCAGGGGATTGTGGTGTGCTCACTGGATAGGCTCCTGCATGCGATACACGCAGGGAAGCCCCCTGCATAGGCTGCATTGGTTGAGGGGCAGGGTAGGTACGAGTGCGGCTGAGTCAGGTCTTTTTGCCCGTTTCATTCGAGAGTAGGCGCTGGGCCGATTTTAAGAAAACGCTTATTACGCAGATTTGCATGCGCCAGACGCATGCAGGTTTCAGGGCGATGGTGCCAGGGTGGTTATTTCGTCTGCCAGCCATTTTTCGAAGGCGCGTGCCGCACGTCTAGGCGTCTTGCCGCTGGGTGTCAGCAGGTAATAGCCGCCTACCGCGCCGACGCTCTTACGGCAGGCGGGCACCAGCGCGCCGGACTGCACATGGCGGTCGATCATCGGCTGCCAGCCGAGCACGATGCCGTGCCCGGCGACCGCCAGATCGACCAGCACAGGATACAGATTGACAGTCATGCGCTTACGGATCAGCGAGGCATCGACACCCTGGCGGCCGAACCAGTCGCCCCATGACAACCATTGACGCTGGCCGTCTTCGAGCATCAGCAGGCAATGATCCAGCAGTTGCGCGGGCTCCAGCAGGCGCCCGCCCAGATAATCGGGCGAGCAGTAGGCGTTGACCGATTCGGCGAACAGCAGACGGCCGTCGAGACCCGCCGGTGAGACTTCGCGCAGAAAATACAGCGCCAGATCAAATTCGGCGCGAATCAGCGAATCCAGCCCATCGACCACGCGCAGGCGGATATCCACGGCCGGGAAGGCGTCGCGATAACGTCCCAGCAAAGGCCCCAGCCACAAGGCTGCCACGCCGCTGGAGCATGCCAGAGTCAGTTGCTGATCGCCGCTGTGAGTGATCACCTGAGCGGTAGCCTCGGCGCACAGGGTCAGCACGCGCTGGATCTGCTCGGCATAAATCTGCCCGGCGACCGTCAAATGAATGCGCTTGTGCTCGCGACGAAACAGCGCGCGGCCGAGAAATTCCTCCAGTTGCGCGACCTGACGGCTGATCGCGCTTTGGGTCAGGTTAAGTTCGGTGGCGGCACGCGTGAAGCTGCCATGCCGGACGGCAGCTTCGAAAGCGATCAGGTTCGGCAGCGGCGGAAGGGGCTCGATACGCACAGTGGCTCCTGTTGCGGGCAGGTTTTACAAAGGGTCGGGAAACGGCGTCGACAACAGCCAGTCCCTGAACACACACAGCGATGGCAGGTTCTGAAAACGCGTGGCGTAAGCCAGGTAATAATTGCGTCCGCTGTCCAGAGGCTCGAACAGGGTGACCAGTTCGCCGCTGTGGATTTCGTCCTGCACCAGAATGCGCGGGACCAGTGCGATACCGATGCCGGCCGCGACGGCCTGAATCAGGTGCGAGGTCAGTTCGAAGCTCGGACCGGGGCGCATGATGTGGTGGTCCAGGCGATTACTGTCGAACCAGTCCGACCAGGCATTGGGCCGCGACACCACGCTCAGCAACGCATGCTGGGCCACCTGTGCCGGGGTCATCGACTGGTAGCCGGCAAGGGCAGCCGGGCTGGCAATGACCACCAGTTTTTCACTGACCAGCGGATGTGCGATGTAACCGGGCCAGTTGCCGTTGCCGGCACAGATGATCGCGTTCATTTCGCTGGCGGCGGGCGTCAGGTCGGCATGCACGATGCGTGAATGGATGTGCACCACATAGCCCGGATGCCGGGTGTAAAAGTCATTCATCCGTGGCAGCAGCCACTTCGAGCCGAAGGTCGGCAGCACGGCCAGATGCAGTGTGCCGCCTTCCGCCTTGTGCGCGATGGTTTGCAGGGTTGCACTGCGGATGCGGCCCAGTGCGGCAGCCAGCTCATGCTGATACAGCGCGCCTGCGGTGGTCAGCTCGATGCGTCTGCCATCACGCTTGAACAGTTCGACTTCCAGTTGCGCCTCCAGCGCCTGCACCTGCCGGCTGACGGCGCTCTGGGTCAGGGCCAGTTCGTCTGCGGCCTTGGTGAAGCTGCCATGCCGCGCAGCCGCCTCGAAGGCGAGCAGCAGCGACATGGAGGGCGTCAGTCTTCGGGTGTTCATTCATAAAACTCATGGAAAAACGGCAGGTTTTACGTTTGCACTGAAGCATGACACGCCGGAGAATCACGCTAACCGTTGATAACACCATGTATTCGAGCGTTTCGAAGCATACGTGCTTTGCATATAAAACGCCTAGCCAGGAAGACCACCATGATTGCGCTGTTGAAACCGACTTCCGAGCAGGTCGGTCACTATGACCGTTTCCTCAATGCCTTGGCGGAGGCCGGCTTTCGAGGCGAAATCGCCCGTGACCACGGTTCGCGCACAGTGCTGGCCACTGACAATTCCATCTACCAGCGCCTGCCACAAGCTGCCGTGTTCCCGATGGACAGCCATGACGTCGCAATCGTCGCCCGTCTGGCGGCGCGGCCCGAGCACCAACAGGTGGTGTTGACCCCGCGTGGCGGCGGCACCGGGACCAACGGACAGTCGCTGACCGACGGTGTGGTGGTCGACCTGTCGCGGCACATGAACGCTATTCTCGAGATCAACGTCGAAGAACGCTGGGTGCGCGTGCAGACCGGTGTGGTCAAGGACCAGCTCAATGCCGCGCTCAAGCCGCACGGGCTGTTTTTCGCACCGGAACTGTCGACATCCAACCGTGCCACGATTGGCGGCATGATCAACACCGATGCCAGCGGGCAGGGCAGTTGCACCTACGGCAAGACCCGTGACCACGTCCTTGAACTGTCCACGGTGTTGCTGGGCGGTTCGTACGTCAACAGCCATGCATTGGCTGCCGAGCAACTGGCCAGCGAACAGGCACGTATCGACCGCGCAGGTGACGTTTATCGCTGCGCGCAGCAGATTGCCGATACGCAGGCCCAATTGATCAAGGATGTCTTTCCACCGCTTAACCGCTGCCTGACTGGCTACGATCTGGCACACCTGCGCGAGGAAGACGGGCGTTTCAACCTCAACAGCGTACTCTGCGGTTCTGAAGGCTCGCTGGGTTTTATCGTCGAGGCTCGACTCAACGTCCTGCCGATCCCCAAACATTCGATTCTGGTCAACGTTCGCTATGCCGGTTTCATGGACGCCCTGCGGGACGCCAAGGCCTTGATGGCGCACAAGCCGCTGTCCATCGAGACCGTGGACTCCAAGGTGCTGATGCTGGCCATGCAGGATATCGTCTGGCATGGCGTCGCCGAGTATTTCCCCCAGGACCCTGCGACGCCGACGCTGGGCATCAACCTGATCGAATTCAGCGGCGATGAATTGAGTGAGGTGGAACAGCGCGTTCATGCGTTCGTTGCGCATTTGCAGACTGACACGTCGGTGCTGCGCCTGGGCCATACGCTGGCGGCTGGCAGCGCTGCGGTGAACCGCGTCTACACCATGCGCAAGCGCTCGGTGGGGCTGCTTGGCAACGTCAAGGGTGAAGCCAGGCCGCAGCCGTTTGTCGAAGACACTGCCGTGCCGCCGGAAAATCTCGCCGACTACATTCAGGAGTTCCGTGCGCTGCTGGACAGCTACGGGCTGCAATACGGCATGTTTGGCCATGTGGATGCCGGCGTGCTGCACGTGCGACCGATTTTGGACATGAAGGACCCTGCGCAGGCGGCGCTGATTCGGCCAATCTCCGACGCCGTCGCCGCGTTGACAAAACGCTACGGCGGGCTGCTGTGGGGCGAGCATGGCAAGGGCCTGCGTTCGCAATACGTGCCTGAATATTTCGGCGAGTTGTATCCCGCGTTGCAGGCTCTCAAGGCCGCCTGCGACCCCTTCAACCAGCTCAACCCCGGCAAGATCGCCACGCCTGCCACAGTGCCGGAATCGCGCCTGACGCTAGTGGATGAAGTGATGTTGCGCGGTGATCTGGATCGCACGATCGATGAACGGGTCTGGCAAAGCTACGACAGCGCATTGCACTGCAATGGCAATGGCGCCTGTTACAACTATGACACCGACGACGCCATGTGTCCGTCGTGGAAAGCCACCCGTGACCGCATTCACTCGCCCAAGGGCCGCGCTTCGCTGGTCAGGGAATGGCTGCGCCTGCAAGGCGAGCAGGATGTCAATGTCCTCACCGCCAGCGCCAGGGCGCGCAGTGCCAATGTGCTGAAAAGCCTTGCCGAGCGAACCGTCAATAGCGTCGCCAGGGTGGCGGGGCAGAAGGATTTCTCCCACGAAGTCTACGACGCCATGGCCGGTTGCCTGGCCTGCAAGTCCTGCGCGGGGCAGTGCCCGGTGAAGGTCAACGTGCCCGAATTCCGTTCGCGTTTTCTCGAGCTGTACCACAGCCGTTACCTGCGCCCGATCAAGGATTACCTGATTGGCTCGCTGGAGTTCAGCATCCCGCACCTGGCGCGCTTTCCGAAGCTGTACAACGCAATCATGGGCGCGAAGCCAGTGCGTTACCTGCTTGAGCATGCAGCCGGCATGGTCGATAGCCCGTTATTGAGCCTGACCGACTTCCGCGCGGCCTGCGCTCGCTGGAATGTGGGCATCGCCACGCCGCAGCGTCTGGCCGCGTTGAGCGAGCAGGAGCGCAAGCGCACGGTGGTGCTGGTTCAGGATGCATTCACCCGATATTTCGAGACCCCGCTGGCGGCAGACTGGCTGGAGCTGATTTCGCGCCTCGGTTATCAGGTCTACCTCGCACCCTTTGCACCCAATGGCAAGCCGCTGCAGGTGCAGGGTTTTCTGCAGGCGTTCGAGAAGGCTGCCGCTTTCAACAGTCAGTCGCTGGGCAAGCTGGCCGGGTACGGCATCCCGCTGATCGGTCTGGACCCGGCCATGACCCTGGTTTATCGCCAGGAGTACAGCAAGACGCTGGGCAGCGAGAATGTACCCGAGGTCATGCTGCCGCAGGAGTGGCTGGCGTCCACGGTCGAGGAAGGTCGTGATGCTGCGTCGGCAGAGACCTACTACTTCCTGCCGCATTGCACTGAAAAGACCAACGAGCCCGCCAGTATCGGTCTCTGGCAGAAGGCCTTCGCCCGCGCAGGGCTCAAGCTGGAGGTGCTGGCCAGCGGTTGCTGCGGCATGTCCGGCACCTATGGGCATGAAACCCGAAACGCGAAAACCAGCGACACCATCTACCGTCAGTCCTGGCAGCCGCTGGTGGCGCGGCATGGCGGTGAAGGTCGACTGGTCGCCGATGGCTACTCATGCCGCAGCCAGGTCAAGCGTCAGGATGGCAAAGTGGTGAAGCATCCCTTGCAAGTACTGCTGGAGCGGGTGAGGGCGCTATAGAGAGGACGCGGAGCGTCCAGAACGGCATGACGACGCGGAGCGTCGCACGATAGTGGTATTTTCCAGCGTGGGAATGCCTTGCGTGACGCTGCGCGTCACAGATCTGTGCCGCGCCGCTCAATCAGAACTTAAACCAGGTACTTGTTGAACCACCCCAATGTACGGTCCCAGGCCAGTTTGGCCGCTGCTTCGTCGTAACGTGGGGTGGAGTCGTTGTGGAAACCGTGATTGGCGCCCGGATAAATGTACGTTTCGTACGTCTTGCCCGCCGCTTTCAAGGCTTTTTCATAGGCTGGCCAGCCTTCGTTGATACGAGTATCCAGTTCGCCGTAGTGAATCATCACTGGCGCCTTGATCTTCACCACGTCTTCGGCATTGGGTTGACGCCCGTAGAAGGACACCGCAGCGCCCAGCTCCGGATACGCGACCGCCGCGGCATTGGCCACACCGCCCCCGTAGCAGAAACCGGTGATGCCGACCTTGCCGGTGGTCGCGTCATGCTTCATCAGCCACTCGATGGCGGCAAAGAAGTCGTTCATGAGCTTTTCCGGATTGACCGTCTGCTGCAGTTCACGACCCTTGTCATCGTTGCCCGGATAGCCGCCGACCGAGGACAGCCCGTCAGGCGCCAGCGCAATGAAACCGGCTTTGGCAACGCGGCGCGCCACGTCTTCGATGTACGGGTTCAAGCCGCGATTCTCATGTGCGACAACCACTGCCGGTACTTTTTCGGCCGCTTTGGCCGGACGTACCAGATAGCCGCGAACCTGACCATGCCCCTTGGGCGAAGGGTAGGAGACATACTCGGCAATAATGTCCGGGTCGGTAAATTCCACCTGTTCGGCCAGCGCGTAGTTGGGGCTCAACGAGGCAAGCAGCGCGCTGGCGGTGAGGCCGCCAAAGGTGAACAGCGCTGCACGATCGAGAAACTCGCGCCGGTTGATCCTGCCGTGTGCGTAGTAGTCATAAAGCTCAAGCAGTTCAGGCGCAAAGTCTTTTGCAGTAAGACGTTCCATCGGTATGCTTCCTTCCGAATCATTCAGGGCGGCCTGCATCTTGGCGGGCTGACGAGCAATACATGATCAATACAATATCCGCTCCCGATAGTATTTCCGGTGAATCAGGATCGCTACTGTAAAACGACGAAAAACCGCCATCCGTTGCCAGTGGCTGCAAACGCACAACAGGTTGTCGGTCGCTGCCTGCGGTCAGCGGCATGCGAAAAAGTCAGGCTTCGGATTGCACTACCGGTGCTCGATGAGGTCCATGCTCACTCCTGCAGCATGTCACGGGGTTCGGGCGCTGCAGACCAACATATTATCCAGTCGCTGTATAACGCGGCGTCGGTTCAGCCCCACAATACATCATGATCTCACCTACGCTGATGGTCATATTCCACCTGCATTTCGAGATGACGTGATGATGAGCCTTCCGGCGGAAGACCGCACCCAGCTGTTCAAGGACACGGCTACCCAGTTCTGGAAACACATCACCCCGATCGTTTATGTCGCTCTGGGCATTCACTGTGTGTTGCTGACGGTGTTCCTGGGGCTGGGCATGAAGATCATGTGGATCGCGAACATCGTCAGCACGCTGGTTTACGTCAGCTGCATCTACCTGATCCGCAGGGGGCGGCATCGCCAAGCCGGACAACTGATGTCCCTGGAGATCATTGGCCATGCCGTGCTCGCGACGTGGCAACTGGGCTGGGAAAGCAACTTCAGCTTTTACATATTCTGCGTGATTCCCGTCATTGCCTTCACCTTCCAACTGAACGTCGTCAGGCGAATTGTCTACAGCGTTGCGATCTTGATGTCGCTAGTGGGCTGCTTCGCCTTTCGTCGATACACGGGGCAGGGGACCGGTCTGAGCCAGAACGTGCTCGATGCGTTCGGTATCGTCAACGTACTCACAGCGACCACTCTGTCGATTTACGCCACTGCATTGTCGGTGCGTTTCACCTCGTCGATGCAACTGAGCCTGTTTCATATCGCCAACCGCGACAGCCTGACCAATCTCTACACGCGCAGACGAGTACTGCATCGGATACGCGAACTGGAAGCCAGGCGGCAGGGGCTGTCGGCTTCGTTGATCCTGCTGGACATCGATCATTTCAAACAGATCAATGATATCCACGGGCATGAAACCGGCGATGTGGTTCTGCAACGGGTTGCCGAGATCATCGGTTCAAGCGTGCGCAGCAGCGATATGGCGGCGCGCTGGGGCGGCGAGGAGTTTCTGGTGCTCATGCCGGACACCACGCCCGAAGACGCGCTGCGCGCGGCCGAACGTATCTGGCGGCGTATCGCCGAAGAGGCCGGGCGGATCAATGAGCGCATCATTGCCGTCAGCGCTACAGTCGCGGTGGCGACTATTGCCACAGGCGAGGCGTTCCAGCTGGCCCTCAATCGTGCCGACACGTCGCTGTACATGGGCAAACAGCAGGGCCGGAACCGGGTAATGATCGCCGGATGAGCTGCTTGCTCACGCCAGACGCTACCAGCGTGTAGACTTTCGCGCTTTGAACCGGGGAGCACAGCGTCGTGCTTCCTCATCGGCGATGTATCGATCAAGGCATGCTTATGGATTTGCGTCAGCTCGAAGCCTTCGCGGCGGTCATGTCGGCAGGCAGTGTCACGGCGGCAGGGAAAATGCTCGGCCGGTCTCAGCCCTCGGTCACCCGGGCCATCCAGGAACTCGAGCAGGAACTGGGCTTTGCGTTGTTCGAACGCAGCGGGCCGAAGGTCACGCCTACCCACAAGGCGTTCATGATGTATGGCGAAGTGGAAAGCGCGCTGCTGGGGGTGCGCAACATCCGCCAGCGTGCGCAGCACATTGCCCAGGAGGAGAACCACCAGATCAAGCTGGTGGCGATCTCGGCCCTGGCAGCCGGTCTGCTGCCTGCGGCCTTGTCGCGCCTGCCCGAGCATCTGCGTCCGCAACAGATTCAGCTGCAGAGCATGTCTCCGGAGAACGTGGTTCATGCTGTCCTGTCGAAAACCATGGACCTGGGAGCGGTCAGCCTGCCCCTGGAGCATCGCGGTCTGGAAATCCACTGGATCGGCGAGGCGCCTTGTGTGGCGGTATTGCCCGCCGATTCGGCGCTGGCCGCTCATGAGGTGCTGTCGATGGAGCTGCTGCGTCAGCAAACGTTGATCACCATGGCCAACCCGTATCGCTTTCGTCGACGCATCGACAAGGCGTTTCAGGAGGCGGGTGGTCAGCCGCCGCGCATGCTGGACACCAATACGTCGTTGATTGCCATGCAGATGGCCAGGGTCGGGCTGGGCATTGCGCTGGTCGATCCGTTCACAGCGATGGGCGTGCCGGTGCAAGGCGTGGTCGTCAGACCGATCGCCTGCAACATTCCGTTTTTCTTCGGGCTGATTTCAGCCTTCGCCAGCCCGTTGTCGGATGTGGCGAGCGCGATGATCGATGAAATTGCCGACAGCGCAAAAATCCTCTTACCGGAAATGATCATGCACGAAGCCAGCGCGCATGATGCCCTGTTACAGAGCATATATGCCGAGTGAGAGGAAAATACGGGTTGCATTCAGGCCCTTGCTGCGGGAACGCCTGTCATTAAACGCGCAAGACTGAAAATCGGCGCAGCGCGTCCGTCAACATTCTTCGTAACGCTTCGTTTCATGGTACGCAAAGCGCTCTTACATTCCATTTGGGAATATAAATATGCTTTTTTGCGCGTTGCGAGAATAAAAATCGGCTTTTACTATTCGAATTAAGCATTCAAAGCCTTCAAGAATTCATTTATCACACTATTGGAATGATTCTTGAAGTGCTTTGAATCAAGGCTCGGGCTCGTGGCCCGATCATTTTTTCGAGTACCGATCAATGTCCGATGTAAACGCACCCGCTGGCCTGGCCGCTTTGGAAGCTCGCTTGCAGCAGGATCTGGCCTGGCTGGATCTGCCCGCCAAGCCATGGGTCAAGCCCAGGATCAGCGCAGGGCAGGCCGTGCTCGACGTGGCGATTATCGGTGGAGGCATGGCCGGTCTTGCCCTGTCCGCAGAGCTGCGCAATCTCGGCGTAGCAGCGGTCATTTTCGATCAATCGCCAGCAGGTTTCGAAGGCCCTTGGGCCACTACGGCGCGTATGCAAACTCTGCGCTCGCCAAAGCAGTTGACCGGGCCGGCGCTGGGCTTGCCGGCGCTGACGTTTCGCGCTTGGTACGAAGCGCAATTTGGTGTCGATGGCTGGGCGTTGCTGGACAAGATTCCACGTTTGCAATGGGCCGAGTATCTGCGCTGGTATCGCAAGGTGCTGGCCCTGGACGTACGCAATGAGCACCGCATTAGCCGGGTAGCGCCCAGAGCGGACGGTCTGATTGAACTGGACGTAGTCACGCCGGTACAGACGCGATTTCTGCTGGCCCGCCATGTGGTGCTCGCTACGGGTCGTGACGGTCTTGGCGGCCCTTGGGTGCCGGACTTTGCCTGGCAGTTGCCGGAGCACTTGTGGACGCATTCGGCGGCGGGTTTGCAGGACAGCTGGTTCGCCGGCAAACGCGTTGCGGTCATTGGCGGTGGCGCATCGGCGATGGATAGCGCCGCCACGGCGCTGGAGGCTGGTGCAACGCGGGTCGATCTGCTGATCCGGCGCGCCGAGCTGCCGCGTATCAACAAAGGCAAGGGCGTTGGTAATCCCGGCATGGTGCATGGCTACTGGCGCCTGCCGGACATCTGGAAATGGCGCATTCGCCATTACCTCAATACCCAGCAAGTGCCACCACCGCGCGGCAGTACGCTGAGAGTGTCCGCTTCCGGCAAGGCGCGGTTCATGCTCGACAGCCCGGTGCTTTCCGTCGAAGAGAGCGCTGCCGGAGGCGTCTGGCTGCATACGCCGAAGGCACGTATCGAGGCAGA
Source organism: Pseudomonas sp. PvP028 (assembly GCF_017832255.1). Lineage (NCBI taxonomy): Bacteria > Pseudomonadati > Pseudomonadota > Gammaproteobacteria > Pseudomonadales > Pseudomonadaceae > Pseudomonas > Pseudomonas sp. PvP028. The sequence goes on along the minus strand of NZ_JAFIBL010000001.1, from coordinate 4,448,019 downwards.
TTTCGTGGTATTTGCCACCGGGTTTCGCACCGACTTCCGGCAGCGCCCGGAGTTTGCACCATTCTCTGCGCAGATCCGTGTCTGGCAGGATCGCTTCGAAGCACCAAGCGGCGAAACCGATGCTGAGCTGGCTGTGCTGCCGGATCTGGGCAACTGCTTTGAATTTCAGGAAAAGACCCCAGGCGCCTGCCCGGGGCTGAACCACATTCACTGCTTCAGTTATCCGGCCGCGTTGAGCTATGGCGCGGTGTCCGGGGACATTCCTGCCATCAGCGAGGGTTCCAAACGTCTGGCGCATGCCCTGGTCGGGCAGTTGTTCAACGAGGACATCGACCTGCATTTCGACACCATGCTCGATTACGCGGAGCCGGAGCTGCTGGGCGATGAGTGGGTGGTCAGCCAGCCAAGCGCTGCAGAGCTGCGCCAATGATCGGCTGGGCGCTGCGTCGGCTGACTCAATCGTTGCTGGTCGTTCTGTTGATGACGCTGGTGGTGTTCGTTGGCCTCAATGCCATCGGCAACCCGATGGACATTCTGGTCGGTGAAGACCTCAATCAGGCCGAGCGTCTGCAGGCCATCGCGCATTTGGGACTGGACCAGCCGCTGTGGCAGCAGTACCTGATTTTTCTCAAGGGCGCGGTTCACGGCAATCTGGGGCAAAGCTTCGTGTATCACGAGGATGCCATGCGCCTGATTCTGCAGCGCTTGCCCGCAACCTTCGAGCTGGCGTTCAGTGCTCTGTTTCTGGCGGTGGTCATCGGTGTGCCGCTGGGCATGTTTGCCGGTATGTACCCCGAGCATCCGCTGTCCCGGCTGATGATGGCCGCCAGCATTGTCGGCTTCTCGCTGCCAGCCTTCTGGGTGGCCTTGATGATGATCATGCTGTTCTCCATCACCCTCGGCTGGCTGCCGGCCAGCGGCCGCGGCGAAACCCGTGAGTGGCTGGGTGTGCAATGGTCATGGCTGACGCTGGACGGTTTGCAGCACCTGTTATTACCAGCGCTGAACCTGGCGTTGTTCAAGATTTCCCTGGTGCTGCGCCTGACTCGTGCGGGCGTGCGCGAAGTGCTGCCCCAGGAATTCGTCAAATTCGCCCGGGCCAAGGGGCTGTCACCGATGCGTGTGATGTGCATGCACGTTATGCGCAACACCATGATTCCGGTGGTGACGGTGCTGGCCATGGAACTGGGGTCGACCATCGCCTATGCCGTCGTGACTGAAAGCATTTTCGCCTGGCCGGGTGCTGGCAAGCTGATTCTCGACAGCATCAACATGCTTGATCGCCCGGTGGTGGTCGCTTACCTGATGGTGGTCGTAGTGATTTTCGTGGTGCTCAACCTGATCGTCGACGGCTTGTATTACTTGCTGGACCCACGCGTGCGCATCGAGGCATCCCGATGAATGTCATTGAAAAAGCCCCGATCGGCAGCACGCTGCTGCAGGCCCAGTCGCCCTGGCGACGAGTGCTGACCGAGTTCTTCAGCTCGCCCACGGCGGTGACGGGCCTGGTGGTCCTGCTGCTCATTGTGCTGGTTGCAGCTCTGGCGCCATGGATTGTGGTGCAGAACCCCTACGACCTGATGCAGCTCAACGTCATGGACGCGCGCATGCCGCCTGGCAGCCTCAATGGCGACAGCGGTTACACCTATTGGCTGGGCACTGACGGGCAGGGCCGCGATCTGGTCTCGGCGATTATCTATGGCCTGCGCATCAGCCTGTGGGTCGGCATTGGCTCGGCGTTGATTGCGGCAGTGCTCGGTACGCTGCTCGGGCTGGTGTCTGCGTATGTAGGCGGCTGGCTCGATGCCTTGCTGATGCGTCTGGTCGACCTGCTGCTGTCGTTTCCGGTGATTCTCATGGCGCTGATGATTCTTGCCTGGCTGGGCAAGGGTGTCGGCAACGTGATGCTGACTCTGATCTTGCTCGAATGGGCCTATTACGCGCGCACCGCACGCGGTCAGGCGCTGACCGAAAGCCGCCGTGAATACGTCGATGCGGCGCGCGGGCAGGGCGTGGGGCCGCTGCGTATTGTGGTGGGTCACATTCTGCCTAACTGCCTGCCACCGCTGATCGTGATCGGCGCCTTGCAGATCGCCCGCGCTATCACGCTGGAAGCAACCTTGTCGTTTCTCGGCCTGGGCGTGCCGGTCACCGAGCCGTCGCTGGGGCTGCTGATTGCCAATGGCTTTCAATACATGCTCAGCAATGAATACTGGATCAGCCTGTTCCCAGGCCTGGCGCTGTTGATCACGATCGTTGCGATCAATCTGGTCGGTGACCGTTTGCGCGATGTCCTGAACCCGAGGTTACAGCGATGAGCCTGCCTGAAATGTCGTCTGTGCCTGACGCAGTCCAACAGCCGACCCTGGATGTGCGCAACCTGTGCACTTCGTTTCATACCCGCGCCGGGGTGCTGCCGGCGGTGCGCGATGTGTCACTGCGCGTAGAGCCGGGACGCATTCTGGGTCTGGTCGGTGAGTCCGGTTCGGGCAAGTCGGTCACCGGCTTTTCGATCCTCGGCCTTGTCGATGAGCCTGGGCGCATCAGCGGTGGCCAGGTGCTGTTCAAGGGCAGCGATCTGACCAGACTGTCCGCCTCGCAACTGCGTAGCATTCAGGGCAACCGGGTAGCGATGATCTTTCAGGACCCGATGATGACCCTCAACCCGGTGCTGCGGGTCGATACGCAAATGATCGAGGCCGTACGAGCCCACAGCCCGCTGCGCAAACGCGAGGCCCGCGAACATGCCAGCCGCACGTTGGCGCTGATGGGCATCGCCAGCCCGGAAGAACGTTTGCGCGCCTATCCGCATCAGTTGTCCGGCGGCATGCGCCAGCGGGTGGCAATTGCCATTGCACTGCTGCATGCACCGGACCTGATCATCGCTGATGAGCCGACCACCGCGCTGGACGTGACCATTCAGGCGCAGATTCTCAGTGAAGTGCAGAAGCTGGTGCGCGAGCAGGGCACTTCACTGATCTGGATCACCCATGATCTTTCCGTGATCGCAGGGCTGGCTGACGATGTGGCGGTGATGTACGCCGGACGCATCGTCGAGCAGGGGCCGGTCGCCGATGTCCTGGATCGTCCGCAGCATCCCTATACACAGGGGCTGATCGACAGCCTGCCAAGTCGCAACCAGCGCGGCCAGCGCCTGCGGCAGATCCCGGGCATGGCACCCGACCTGCTGTCGATGCCGGTCGGTTGTGCTTTCGCGGCGCGCTGCCCCAGAGCCTCGCAGATTTGTGCACAGGAGCCTCAACCCCACGAGGCGCGACCGGGCCAGACGGTTCGCTGTTTTCATCCAGGAGCGGCCGATGTCCAGTGATCAGATTCCCCTCATCGAGCTGCATCAGGTCAGCAAGACCTTCGGCAAGCCCGTGGATGAGCGCTCCGTTCAGGGGCTCCTGCAACGGCTGCACCTTACCCGTGCAAAACCGATGACCCATGCCGTGGATCGTGTCGATCTGCGCATTGCGCGCGGTGAAGTGGTCGGGCTGGTGGGCGAGTCAGGCTGTGGCAAATCGACCCTGGGGCGCATGGTTGCCGGTCTGCTGCCGGTCTCTTCAGGCACTACACTGGTGGACGGCAAACCGCTGGAGAGCCTGACCCCGCAGGAGCGCAAGGCGCTGCGCCTGAAAGTGCAGATGATTTTTCAGGACCCATCATCGAGTTTGAATCCGCGCCTGCGGGTCGACCGGATCGTCGGCGAAGGTGCACTGTTGCACGGCCTGACCGACCGCAAGGGCGCAGATGATTACGTCAGTGCGCAATTGCAGCGTGCCGGGCTCAGCCCGCAATTGCGCCAGCGCTATCCGCATCAGTTCAGCGGTGGCCAGCGCCAGCGCATCGGGATTGCCCGTGCGCTGGCGGTGCAACCGGAACTGCTGGTGTGCGACGAGTCGGTGGCGGCGCTGGACGTGTCGATTCAGGCGCAGATCCTCAACCTGTTCATGGACCTGCGCGACGAGCTGGGCCTGACCTATCTGTTTATCAGCCATGACCTGAGCGTCGTCGAGCACCTCTGCGACCGGGTCATCGTGATGTACCTGGGCCGTGTGGTCGAGACCGCTTCAGTCGATGACCTGTTCGCGCGGGCCAATCACCCGTACACCCAGGCTTTGCTGGCGCAGATCCCGCGCTTCGATATTCGCAGTACCCGTTATGACGCGATCCAAGGGGAAATCCCCAGCCCGCTTAACCCGCCTGCAGGGTGTCATTTCCACCCTCGCTGCCCGCACGCCATGGCGCGCTGTCGCGAGGAAGTTCCAGCGCTGCGGGAGGTTTCGCCGAATCACCGGAGCGCCTGTCACCTGAATGACCAACGCTGAACGGGCAGCTCAAGCCCGTCACCCTCTGCCATTGCGTACAAGGAATTACCCATGAAACCACTCGTTCGTTCGTTGCTGGCGTCGGCCCTCTTGCTGGCCGCCGGCAGTGTCACTGCACAGGACTTGCGCATCGGTTACGCCGACCCGGTCTCGTCCCTCGATCCACAGCTCAATAACTATGCCGGAGACCGCTCGGTAGCCTTGCATGTCTTCGAGTCGCTGGTCAGCCGCCGTGATGACAAGACCTTGCCAGGTCTGGCCAAGAGCTGGAAGGTCGTGGACGACACCACCTGGGAGTTCGCCCTGCGTGATGACGTCAAATGGCAGGATGGCACGCCGCTGACGGCTGATGACCTGGTCTTCTCCTTCGAGCGCGCGCGCAGCGTACCTGGCAGCGTGGCTTCTTACGCAGGCGCCATGCGTACCGTTGAATCGATCAAGTCCAAGGACGATCACACGCTGATCATCAAGACCCGTTCGCCCAATGCCAATCTGCTGCCGGACATCGACTCGATCTATATCGTCAGTCGCCACGCCGGTGCGGCAGCCAGCAGCGCCGATTACAACTCGGGCAAGGCGATGATCGGCACCGGGCCTTACCGGTTTGTCTCGTTCGTGCCGGGCGATCGCACGATATTCGCTCGCAATGAAAATTACTGGGGTGGCAGACCGACCTGGGACAAGGTTGATTTCCGTTTTATCGCCAACGCCGCCAACCGTACCGCAGCTTTGCTGGCGGGCGATGTCGACGTGATCGACAAGGTATCGCCTACCGATGTGGCGCGCCTGCGCAAAACGCCGAACGTCAATGTCTTCGCTTATCAGGGATTGCGTGCGCTGATCATTCAGCCGAGTTTCCGTGCTGGCCCGAACGAGTTCATTCACGACAATGCGGGCAAGCCGCTGGCCGAAAACCCGCTGCTGGATGTACGTGTGCGCAAGGCGCTGTCCCTGGCGATCAATCGTCCGGCCATCAACGAACGCATTATGCAAGGCACCGTCACCGAAGCCAATCAATGGATGCCGGCCAACACGTTCGGTTACAACCCGCAGATCAAGAATATCCCCTATGACGTCAAGCAGGCCAAGGATCTGCTGGCGCAGGCAGGCTTTCCTGAAGGCTTCCAACTGACTGTGCATGTGCCGGGCGACCGTTATCCGCAGGCACCGGAGGTCATGCAGGCGGTGGCGCAGTTCTGGACACGGATCGGCGTCAAGGTTCAGCTGGAGGTATTGCCGTGGGCGGTGTACGCGGGCAAGGCCAACAAGAATGAACTGGCGATCAGCGTGATTGCCTGGGGCAATGGCACCGGCGAAGCGGCGTATGCCCTGACCAATATTCTGACTACGGTCGATAACAGCAAAGGGCAGGGCGCTTCCAACTGGGGCCATTACAGCAATCCGCTGGTGGACAAAGCCCTGGCTGACTCAACCGCCGAATTCGACGAGGCCAAGCGGCGCAAGATTCTCCAGGACTCGGTGCAGATTGTCAGCGACGACGTCGGCATCATCCCGCTGTTCCATTACCAGAACATCTGGGCAGCGCGCAAAGGCCTCAAGGTCGAACCACTGGTCAGCGATCGCACGGCAGCGACCATGGTCACCGAGCAGCCTTGATTATCTTCCATTGACGCGCCGCTTTTGCGAGCGGTTGCGCGAATGCAACCACAGCATCGCAGGACCTTTCATGACATCGACCACTGAACATTCAACGATACCGGACGTGCTCGACAGCCTGCTGGGCATCGCACCGGGCAGCCCGCTGCACGCGGTTCGCCATGCGCGAGACAAGGTGGCCCTGGCAACCCAGGGCAGTCAGGACTTGTTTTTCGACCCGGCGCTGGCGCACAACCTGTCGCTGAACGAGCGCCTCTGGGTGGCTTATTACGCAACGCTGCTGAGCGCGCAGCCGACCCTGAGCGGGTATTACCTGTCGCAATTGCAGGCGGCAGGCGCCGAGGCTAACGTGCTGGCCGATGTGGACGCCAGCCAAATCGATCTGCTGGAGGATCAACGCCTGGCGGCGATCCTGCGCTTTACCAGGACCTTGATCGAGTCTCCGGTACACGGCGATCAAAGCGCATTGCAGGCGCTACAACATCAGGGGCTGAGCACCGCTGAAATTGTGGTACTGGCACAACTGATCGCTTTTCTGTCCTACCAGGTGCGTCTGGCCGCAGGGCTGGGTGCTTTAAAGTCTGCCGGAGCAGCCTGATGAGCGAACTCATAGAAATTGAAGGTTTCACCAATCAGGTGCTGGGCTGGAAAGCCTGGTTGCCCACCGTGGACCTCGACAGCGCGAGCGCCGAGCAGGTCGCTGTGCTTGAAGAAAGCCACCCGCAAGCCAAGACCTCGGATTACTACCTGACACTGGCCCATCATCCGGACATTCTTCGCCAGCGCTCTCAGGCGTTCAACGCAATCATGTACGCACCCGGCGGCCTGTCGCGCGCCGAGCGAGAGCTGGCGAGCACAGTGGTGTCGCGTATCAACCGCTGCGTGTATTGCGCGTCGGTGCATGCGCAACGCTTCGAACAACTGGCCAAGCGCAATGACGTCATCGCCCAGGTGTTTGCCGACCCCGCAACGGCCGGCACGACGGCACGTGAAAAAGCGATCGTGCAGTTCGCCATCGACCTGACGCTTGAACCGGCTTCGCTCAACGCCGGCCATATCCAGGCGCTATACGAACAGGGGCTGGACGAGACACAGGTGCTGGACCTGATTCACGCCATCTCGATATTCGCCTGGGCCAATCGGCTCATGCTCAACCTGGGAGAGCCGGTGTTTCCCGAGGCGTGAGGGTGGCAGCGGCCAGGCCCAGTGCTTGAGGTGCAATCTGGCCCGGTCGTTGCAAGTTCACTGCATAAGTGAACACGCGACCCGGACACGATTGAGGTAATGGAATGCTGATAGCACACATTTCGGACACACATGTACGGCCCAGAGGGCAACTCTATCAAGACGTGGTGGACTCCAACGCCATGCTGGCCGCCGCCGTCGACACCATAAACGCCCTAGACCCACCACCCGATCTGATTGTGTTCAGTGGTGATCTGGTGGACGAGGGGCGGCCCGAAGAGTACGCGATGGCCCGGGAGTTGCTGCAGCCGTTGCGGCAAAAACTGCTGATGATACCGGGCAACCATGATCATCGGCAGAACCTGCGCGACGCTTTTCCCGAGCACGACTACTTCATCAATGACCAGGATTGCAGTTTCGTCTACTCGGGTTCTGCGCCGGTGCGCATCATTGGTCTGGATATCAGCGTCCCGGATCAGCATCACGGCGATATGACCGACACTGCGACCCAGTGGCTGGATCGCACACTGGCGCTGGAGCCGGACAAACCAACGCTGATCATGATGCACCAGCCACCGTTTTCCAGCGGCATCCCCTACATCGATGCGTACCGTTGTGAAAGGGGCGAGCGGCTGGCAGAGGTGGTCTGCAGATACCCGGCCATCGAGCGCATCGTCTGTGGGCATATTCATCGCTTCATGCAACTGCGCTTCGGCGGGACGCTGATGTGTACGGCGCCGAGCACGACGACGGCCATCGCCTTGCGACTGCACCCCGAGGCTGCCGACGCTTCCTATGTCGAACCGCCTGCATTGCTGCTGCATCACTGGAAAGCCGACACGGGCCTGATCACCCATTGGGTGCCGATAGGTCGCTTCGAAGGGCCTTTTGACTTCGCCTGAACGGGGATGACCCTGACAGCGCAGGCTGTCAGGTCGCCTGCTCCTTGGCCAGACTGGAGCCCGCCAGATTGCGAGCGCAAGCGCAGTGAGCGGTTGCTGGAGAACTGCGCGTTTCTGTCATTTGATCAATCACCGATAACGCAATGCTTCCAGTAACAGGGCAAACGTCGTTGACCACCGCGTGGCCAATAATAGCGAATGACTACTCTGTGTCGGATCGCGCAGGCATTAGTATTTCTGCTTGAGCCTCGACCACATCAGCGAGGCAAGCGAGCGGGATGCCATGAGCTGTTCCCCGGCTCGAACTGCAGAGGGCAGGGCATGCCACGGTATGCTGGCGGTTCGGTGATGCTGTAAGTGCAGGTTGATATGGTAAGGCCAGATGAAAAATCGTCCCAGCCAGCCGACGCGCCAGGCGTAGGTCCACTCTTCCCAGCCAGGCGTGACGCCGGGGCCGCCGCTGTGCTCGGCCATGCTGCGAATTTTCTGCAGCAGGGTGCCGACCGTAATCAGGGGCAGGAACCACAGCATCGCCACCAACCCGAACGTTTGCGCCGAGCATTGCCAGATAAGCGCGGCGACAATCATCAGCCATACCAGCGCTGCCGAAATCAGCGGGCGGGTGAGCGCTGGCGGCGCGCCTCCTGCGGCCTTGTAGGCGGCAATGTTGCGCAGCGTGTTGATCAGCAGCAAGTCTCCCAGCAGTTGCCTGGCCAGCAACTTCGCGGTTAACGGTCGGAACTGCCAGGGCTGGCGGTAATAGAGGAAGCGTCGTTCCGGGTCCTGTTCGGTACCCGCGTGCTGGTGATGGTCCAAGTGCAGGGGCCGGTAGAATTCGATCGGCACCAGGCCCGGAACACCGATCGCCAGGTTGATCAGGAAGTCGTTAGTACTGCGCTGTCGAGTCAGGTGATAATGGGTTGCATCGTGATACAGCACGAACAACGCGTGCTGCCTTGCTGCCACGATGAGCACGGCCAGCAGATAAAAGCGCCAGTCTGCGAGGTAAATCGCGACACGAATCGTGACCAGTATGCACAGCCATTCGAGTAGCAGAGCCGATAAGGTGCGCATGTCTACCGCACAGCGACTGAGTACCAAGGTCGTCAGGCCGCAGGCCAGGCCGATGAACACGCCACAGGCCATGTCGGTGAAGACATGCTGCCCGGTGGTCATCACCGTCAGCATGAGCACTGCGCTCCAGAGGGCAAATACCCAGGCCGATCTCAGCCGCAAACCGCCCATGACGACGCTGATTGCAACGGGTAACGCCACATGCCCGCTGGGTGATGCCGCCAGTGGCGCATCGAGCTGGTATAGCCAGTCGAGCCACGCGGAACCGCTTTCAGGACGCAGGATCATGGTCGGCCAGAACAGGTGGCTGACCAGGCACAGCCCGGCGGCCAGGGCACCGGCGAAAAATACCGGCAGCAGCCAAGAGGACTGACGCCCCATGTAAACGAGCACCGGCATCACCAGCGTATAGCTGAGATACAGCGGCAGCGTGAACGGCAGCAAGGGCATATGAGCGTCGACGATACCTGGCTCGACGAGCCTTGCTGGGCCCATTGGAACGTGTGTCACCAGAAAGTACAGCAGGCCGGTGACCAGCAGGTAGGCCAACAGCCACGTGACGGGACGATCAGTACTGGACGTGGCGCATTGATGAGGATGCATGGGTGCGAAGCCTGGTTCATTCGTTACGTGCACAAGCGAACGCCCGGACGGGCCAGACTGTGCGCAGCGATGATTGCAGAAGAATCGGGACATTGTGCCGAGAGACTGATTGCCCTCTGCGGCCCGGCAATTCAGAATCCGGTCATTGTGTTTCCATACATCGAAGGCCTCCATGAGTTTGTGCGCGACCGCCGTTGGGCGCCCCGATTTACGATCAGTCGATATCGATCGGATGTTCGAGATTTATTCTGCCTGCTATCAGGATACCTGTCGGGCTCGATTCGAGCAGGACCTTGACGACAAGACGCATTGTGTCGTTCTGCGCGACACCCATGACACGATCATGGGCTTCACAACGCTGAAACTGTTTGAAATGAGCTGGGATAATCAGCCCTGCAAATTCATTTTTTCCGGTGACACTATCATCACCCCTGAACACTGGGGCAGCCAGCAACTCGCCTTCGCCTGGTCTAGACTGGTGGGCGACCTGTGGCGTCAGGCTCCCGATGTTCCCCTTTACTGGTTTCTGATCTGCAAGGGGCATCGAACCTATCGCTATCTGCGGGCAATGGTACTGGATTACGCACCGCGTGCGGGTCATTCGACAGCGCCTCGTGTCCAGGCCTTGATGGATCACCTTGCCTATACGCGTTTTGGCGATGCCTACGACCCGGCCACCGGCGTGCTGTCATTCAAGACGCCGCAGGGCCGCCTCAGCGCGGAGCTTGCACTGATCTCGGAAAATCACGCAAAGCTGCCGGAAGTCGAGTACTTTCTGCAAAAGAACCCTGGTTACGCCGAGGGTGACGAACTGGTTTGCCTGTGTCGCCTTGCCCCCAAAAACCTGCGACCGCTGGCTCGACGGCTGTTTATGACCGAGCAGTACTCGGCGTGCTGATTCGTCAGGCCGGTACGGCGGACAGTTCGCGTCTTCTCGACTTTCAACGGCGACACACGATGCGCGGGAGCATGCCGCTACGTTTTGATCGTAGCCCGGACTACTTCGCCCTGCACCGCTGCCATGCCGACGATCAGCGCACCTGGATCGCCGAAGGCCCGGAGGGCGAGCTGCGCGGCTCGGCCAGTCTGGTGGTGCGTGATGGCTACCTGCACGGTGGTGTCGAGCCTGTCGCCTATTTGGGCGACCTACGACTGACGCCCGATCGCAGGCTGTCCCGGTCATGGATGGCCGAGGTACAGACGCGGCTCGCGGATCTGTCCCGTGAAACAGGCGCCCAGCATGCCTATTGCTGCATCATCCGCAATAACGCTCTGGCGACCCAGTCGCTGCTGGGGCGACGACGAGCAAACCCGCTGAAACTCGCACACTGGCGTGGCTACAGTAATGTCTCAGTCTACGGTCAGCGTGGTTTGAGTAGCGTTCCCCGCACTAGCGGCGAGGTGAGGGTCGTCCGCGCAGCCCCTCGTTATCTGGATGCGCTGAGGGCGTTTCTCGACAGCGAGTCATCCCGGCAATCGTTTGGCTGTGTGTTCAGCGAGGCGGAGTTTGAGCGCAGGCTCAGCCAGTGGCCGGATTTCGGTATTGACTCGTTTCTGCTGGCTGTCGATGACCGCGACAACCTGCTGGGCTGCGTCGCGCCCTGGGACGCCGGGAAGATAAAACGCATCGTCGTCGAACAGATGCCCCTGACGCAGCAGTTACTGCGCCTTGGCTACAATGCGCTCGCACCTCTGGCAGGCCGACCAGGTATCGCAGCGCCTGGCCAGGCACTGCGGGATATCTACCTGACCCACCTGCAGGTTCGCCATCGTGACCCCGAGGTGTTTTGCGCGCTGCTGGATGTTGCCTGGAAGCAGGTGCGCAAAGACTATTCGCTGATGCAGTTATGCCTTTACGACCAGGACCCGCTGTGGAAGGCAATGCATCGTTATCACGCCTTTTCCTTGCCGATGGACCTTTACACGGCACCCTGCGGCAGCCACGCAGCCGAGTTTACCGAGTCTTGTGCGGCGAGTATCCCAGGCTTCGAAATCTATCTGGTGTAGAGCGTTCTGGCGTACGTGTCTGGTGTAGCACGTCAAGCAATGTCCGCCAGAATCTCGTCGGGTCGAAGCCGGCGCCGCCCAGTATCGGCTGACCGTGATCCAGATCCGGCAGACAGATCTGCGGGACGCCTGGCAATGCCAGGTGTTCCATGTAGAACTGACCGTCATGCGCATGCCCGGGACGCAACGCATTCAGGCGCTGATGGTGAGTATCGAAGTGTGAGCGCCGCGCGGCCGACCAACTGACGACATGCAGACAGTGCAGGGTGGCGGGCAGGGCGGAGAGCATTTCAGCAACCTGTGGGTCGCGGTTGCTGCTGATGTCCCGGGTGCCCGCAGCCAGTGGTGCGCTGTTAATCATCGCCTGACGGAACCTGTCCATTCGATAACCTCGGCCAGCGCTAGCGGCGCCGTGGCCCAGCAGCTCATCGATGATCGGCGAGGGTCCAGCGGGCGGCTGCACCAGTGCTATGCCGTCACACGCGTCGAGCAGGTCCTTGTTCTGTGACAACGCTGCCAGCGTATCCAGACCACCCTTGCTATGAGCCAGCACCACAAAGCGCTGCCCTGGCTTGAGTCGGCTGCCGAGCAGGGTCGCGATGTGCCTGCCTTGCGCGATCACACCGCGTGAGGAGCGCACCGGCATGCGCAGGACATAGTGGCCCGCAGAGGTGAGGGACCGGGCACAGGCGCGATTGCAGTAGAGGATGAATTCCGAGTAAAGACCTGCAACCAGCACGACCAGGGTGTTCTTTGGCAGGCTGGGCAAGGGCACTTGCCAGCGCTGCAGGAACAGATCGGTCCAGTCCAGCTCCGCAGGGTGACGTACGAAAGCGGTAGCCGGGAAATGCCTTTGCCACTCCTCGAAGCCATCGGGTGTCCAGATGGTCTTCATGCGAGCCAGCCCCGAAAGCTGCGTTCAGCGCTGTTCATCAAGTGCCTGGCGAGCGTTGTCGAGCAGCTCGCGTGTGTCGATTCGGTCAGGATGGAAGCCCGGAGCGAACCAGAACAGCCCGGCAGGCACGATGCGCGACAGCAGGCCGGGATTGACGAACAACCACCATTGCAGGCGCAGCCATTCGCGCCAGTTGCGGTGTTGCCGGTCCCCGCGCACGAGATGATAGGTGAAGTAAGTAAGGTCGAAAGTGAAGTACACCGAAAGGCTCGTCATCGCCACCCAACGAAGCAGGTAACGCCTTAGCGGGTTACGTTCTACTTTGCACAGCACGTCATAGGCCACAGCCTTGTGCTCGATCTCTTCCATTGCGTGCCAGCGCCACAGGCGGGCCATCGTCGGGTCGGCGCCCGCCATGTAGGCCGGGTTTCGCAGAATCTGCTCGGACAGTATTGCGGTGATGTGTTCAAGGCTGGCCGTCAGTGCCAGACGAAAGCTGGCCGGTAATCGCTCGCTTTCCTTTCTGCGCCGCAACAGCATGCGTTCCAGTTTTTCGACCGGCGCGCCTTGTGTGCCCAAAAGCAGGTTATAGGCACGGTGCTCGCGGATGTGCGACGCCTCCTGATAGACGAAATCGTCGACGGCCTTGTCCAGAGCGCTGCCTCTGTCGAGCAGGTGGCGAAAGTGCACCACACTCTCGATGAAGATTTTTTCCCCTTGGGGGAACATGAACGACAGACAATCGAAAAAGCGCGTGGTGTGCGTGCGGCCGCCATGCCAGTAGCGCGGGATACTGTCATCGAAGGTGAAGCGTATTGATCGGTGCGGGATCGCCTGCGGGGAGAGCATGGCCGCCGAGCGCCTGAACAGGATGCGTTTGAAGAGCGACATGGTGCTCGGCTTACCGTGATATCAAGGTGCACAGTGTGCCAGACTCCGGCAGGCTTGAAACTGCCGAATAACCAGACTGGCGCTCGGGCAGGTATACTTCCGGGCTTTCGAATGTGGTCATTCAGGCGCAGTTATATATGGATATTCACCCGGCACGCCGTTTCGACAATGCCAACCTGGCTGTGCTGGTGCTTCAGACGCTGTTCTGGGGCGCTACGCTTACCTGGCTGTCCCACACTGGCGCAGGTCCATGGAAATGGCTGATCCTGATTCCGTTCTGTCTGGTCATGCAGGGTGTGTTCTCGATGATGCACGAGGCATTTCACAGCCTTGCGCACAGCGACAAAACCGTCAATTACCTGATGATGTGCTGGGCCTCGACCCTGTTTGGGGCGTCCGCGACGCTGATCCACATCAATCACCTCGGGCACCACTCACGGAACCGCACACGTGCCGAACTGGCCGATTTTGCGATGCCGGATGAATCTCTGCTGCGTAAACGGCTGGAATACTATTTTGCGGTGCTCGGTGGTATCTGGCTGGCGGCGTTCGTCGGCAGCCTGCTGCTGCCTTTGCTGCCGCCACGTCTAGCTGATCGATGGTCGCAGAGCGGTGAGGTCAATACTTACGCTGCGGCATTCAAGGATTTCTCGATCAGCGACTTTCGGCGCATCCGCAAGGAAGTCATCACCGGCATTATCGTCTGGCTGACGTGTGCTTACCTGCTTGGCTGGTCTTGGGAAGTGGTTCTGATTGCCTATATCGCCTTCGGTTTTTCCTGGTCATCGCTGCAATGGGTCTATCACATGCGCACCCCGATAGATGTCGTCGAAGGTGCCTACAACATGCGTGCGCCACGCGTGGTCCGCTGGGCATTCCTCAACTTCAATTACAACCTGACCCACCATCGCCATTCACAGATGCATTGGCAGCACATGTACGCGGCATCCAATCCAAAGGAAACCCGACCTCTGTGGTTCGGCTGGCTACAGGTGTTCATGCCTCCGCAGCGACTGCCCGATGACCTGACCCAGCTCGACAAGACCTACTTTTGATGCTGGCGGGTGATGATGTGAAAAGAGCCTTGTGGCGCTCGTTCATGGACAGTGCTTACGTCACGCTCGATCACTGGCAGCGTCTGTTCGAGCAACCCGAAGAATCTCAGCAGCGCTTACTGCTGCGGATGCTGTCGGCCAGCCGTGACTGCGCCTTCGGCCAAGCTCATGATTTTGCCGGAATCCGCGATTCCGAAGAGTTTCGCAAGCGGGTACCGATACATACCTATGCCCAATTGCAGCCCTGGATCGGGCGTGCGCAGCATGAACAAGGGCCGATACTGACCGCCAGTCCGCCGTTGTTCTTCGAGCGCAGCAGCGGCAATAGTGCAGTGCAGAAACACATCCCCTATACGCAGGAATTCCTTGGCCAATTGCAGGGTTCCCTGACGGTGTGGCTGGCGGATATGTACCGCCAGGTCCCGGAAATCAGCCATGGCAGCGGGTATTGGTCCATGTCGCCGCCCTTGCAGCAGCCGGCAATGACGGCCAATGACATACCGATCGGCAGTGCCAGCGATCTGCAATATCTGCAAGGCAGTGCAATCGCTGGGCTGGCCGGGACATTGCTGATTCCTGAACTGGCCAGCGACGTGGCGCACTGGCGCAGGCAAACGCTGCTCGCCCTGATTGCAGATGCCGGGCTGAGCTTTATCAGCGTGTGGAGCCCGACGTTTCTGACCAGCGTGCTACAGCCACTGCTCGACACTGAATCACATGAAAGTCGGCAGATAGTTGCCTGGCTCGAAGAAAGGTTGCCGGCAACTCGCCAAAAAGCCTTACGCCACGCCCTTGCTCATGGGGTATTCACCGAGTTGTGGCCTCGTCTTGCGGCGGTAAGTTGCTGGATGGACGGACCGAGTCGTGTATACGCCCAGCAACTGGCTGCGCGTTTCCCTCAGGCACGCTGGTTGCCCAAAGGATTATTCGCGACTGAAGGCGTGGTCAGCCTCCCGTTTGGCGAAGGGGCTGGCTGCCCGTTGGCGATAGGCAGTCATTATCT
Organism: Pseudomonas sp. PvP028; assembly: GCF_017832255.1. Taxonomy (NCBI): domain Bacteria; kingdom Pseudomonadati; phylum Pseudomonadota; class Gammaproteobacteria; order Pseudomonadales; family Pseudomonadaceae; genus Pseudomonas; species Pseudomonas sp. PvP028. The sequence continues at coordinate 4,432,456 of NZ_JAFIBL010000001.1, read as the reverse complement.
GGAATTCATCGGGGATGACGGGCTGCCAAAAGAGGCTCACGCCCTGCGTATGGGTGAAACCGCGCAAGTACTGCTGACTACCGGTGCAGGTCTTTACCGGTATGCACTGGGTGATCGGGTGCGCGTAGTCGGTAAGCTCGCCGGGACTCCGCGTGTTGAGTTTGTCGGGCGTTGCGCAAGTACCTGTGACCTGGTGGGCGAGAAGCTCGATGAGCAACTGGTCGAGCGAGCCCTTGCGCAATGCATGGACGCGGCCGACAGCGCATGCCTGATACCCGACTCCAGCAGCGCACTTCCGCATTATGTGGTGCTGCTGTGTACCTCAACGACGACACTGGCAAGCATTTGCCGCAATGCGTTGGCCAACAGTATTGAAATGGCCCTGCAGCGCTCCTTTCACTATGCACATGCGCGCACGCTGGGTCAGTTGGGCCCGGTGCGTATGCGTTTCGTCTGTGGAGGAGCGCAAAGACTCGCAGAATTGCTGCAGCGCGCTGCAGAGTCGACGGGTATTCGTGCAGGCGACGTCAAGCCGCGTGCATTGATCAGCCGTCTGGACACGGCTGACGCGCTCCTTGCAATCACGGAAGAACCTGAATGCCCTCAACTTTGATCAGTGAAACCGATACCCGTGACGACGGCACGCTTGAGCAGTGGTATGTAGCGTGCACGCAGAAGCAGCTGCGCAAAGGCAAGCCGCATCGGGCCAGGATACTCGGCCTGAATATCGTTCTGTTTCGCCAGCGCGACGGGCAGCCCGCTGCGTTGCTGGACCAGTGTGTGCACCGTGGCACAAGGCTTTCAGCCGGCAAAATCACCGATGATTGTCTGGTGTGCCCGTATCATGGCTGGCGCTATGACGCGAACGGCCAGGTGGTGCATATTCCCAGCGTAGACGCCAGGCAGGGCGCAGCGAAGTCGCCTGACTATCGCTACCGGCAGCGCCATTTTGCCGTCTGCGAACAGGATGGCCTGGTCTGGGTGTACACCGGCACGCGCGATGCTCGCGAAACACCGATATTCCGGCTGCCTGCCTATGGCGAACGCCCGTGGCAATCCTATTTCATGGTCAACACCTTCGATGCCGATGTCGGCAGTCTGGTGCAGAACTTTCTGGACGTGCCGCACACCGTGTTCGTTCACGAGGGTATTTTTCGCTCAAGCAGCGGTCGAGCCATGGAAGCGACGCTCTCCTGCAAGGCGCAGAGCATCGAGGTTGTCTATCACGACGAAGTCGACGAGATCGGGATGATGCAATGGCTGACCAACCCGGACGCCGAGCCACTTGTGCATACGGATCGTTTTCTGGCGCCTAATGTGACGTTTTGTGATTACCTCTGGGGGGCACGCTCAGGCTTCCTGATCGTGAGCCAGATCACGCCTGTCGATGATCGCCAGTCGCGGGTCTACACCTACATTGCCTATCGTTTTCCAGTGCCGCGCTGGGTATTGAGAATTTTGCGTCCTTTCATCCATCTGTACACGCACATCGTGATTCAACAGGACGTCAGAATCATTCAGGCGCATCGCGAAGGGCTCGACAATGCGGCTGGTTTCAAACCGTGCAATGTGCCTGCCGATGCAATCCATGTGGGCGTCGAGCAACTGCTTGCTGCGGTCCGACGCGGCGAGGCGCTGCCGGAGGCACAGCGCCGCGAGCGGCGGATTCGATTCGAGCTTTGATCGCGCTGTGCTTTAACGGTCTTTCAGCCTCGGCTGCACTGAATCCGCCAGTTGCGTCAGTATCAGGCAGCACGACACCGCGCCTGCATCCAGCACGCCGAGCGACCGTTCGCCGAGGCGACTCGCTCGGCCTATCTTCGCTACCAGATCACGGGTGGAATCGCGCCCTTGTGATGCAGCGCTTTTCATTGTGTCGAGCGCTGCACTGAATGATTCCCCCCGGGCGTGGGCCTGCTCGAAGGCTTCGACGGCCGGAATCAAGGTATCCATCAAGCATTTGTCGCCGACCCCGGCTTCGGTGATGTCCTGCAGTGAGGTGAGGCCGCCGCGAAGCAGACTGGCGAAGGCAGCGGCATCGATCTGCTCGCAGCCGCGTACCTGATCGGCCATGCCGATAAACAGGCTGCCGTACAGCGGGCCCATGGAGCCGCCGATGCCTTCCATCAGACTCAGGGTCAGCTCATCCAGCGCCTCGGCGAGGCTCAGCTGGCGGCCTTCGATGGTACGACCGCAGTGGGCGAAGCCCTTGGCCATGTTGATGCCATGGTCGCCGTCACCGATCGCGCCATCCACTTCGCTGAGGTATTCGCGGTTGGCGACGATCACGCTCACCAGGTCGGCAACGATGGCAGTGCCATGCTGGGTAGAGAATTGTTCGCTCATTGGTTCACTCCGCCTGGGTCATGCCGATGGAACGGCAAGGGTGGTCGATCAGCTTTTTCAGCTCGGCGTCCAGGCCCAGCAGCGTCAGGGTTACCCCCATCATCTCCAGCGACGTAAAGTAATTGCCCACGTAGCAGCGATGGATGTTCAAGCCTCGGGCCTTGAGCAGGCGCTCCACTTCGGCGTAGAACACGTAGAGCTCCATCACCGGCGTTGCTCCGAGGCCTGAAACCAGCACGACTACGCTGTCGTCCACGCTGAAATCCCGATCGGCCAGAATCGGCGCCAGCATGCGTTCTGCCATGGCCGCCGCAGACTCGATGTCGATGACTTCGATACCCGGTTCGCCATGGTGGCCGATGCCCAGCTCCATTTTGCCGTCGGGGATCTGAAAGTTGGGCTTGCCGACCGCCGCGATGGTGCAGGGCGTCAGGCCGATACCGATGGATCGGCATTGATCCACGGCCTTCTGCGCGACGCGGATCACGCCGTCCAGATCGTAACCGTGTGCAGCTGCGGCGCCGCCGACCTTCCACATGAAAATTTCCCCGGCCACTCCGCGTCGCTTGGCGATATCGGATTTCGGTGCCGAGGCCACATCGTCGTTGGCCACCACCGTGCGCACTTGCAGGTCTTTGCTGGCGGCCATTTTCATCGCCAGCTTCACGTTCATGTTGTCGCCCGCGTAGTTGCCGTACAGGCAGGCGATGCCTGCACCGTGATCGGCCGCGCGGAAGGCGTCGAAAAAGCTTTTGGCCGTGGGCGAGGAAAAAATCTCGCCGACCGCTACTGCATCCACCAGCCCGGGACCGACATAACCAAGAAAGGCCGGTTCATGACCGGAACCGCCGCCGGTGACGATCCCTACGTGCCCTTGCTCTGAAGGGCGGGTTTTGCTGATGACCCGCGGGTTACCTTCACTTTGCGACAGTTCGGGGTGCGCTACCAGAATGCCGCGCAGCATGTCCTCGACCACCTGGTCCGGATCGTTTATCACTCGGTTCATAACGCGATTTCCTGTGTTCTTTTTATAAGGATCGGGCTTATAAGGATCGGGCGGATCAGGGTTCCAGAACCACCTTCAATGATTTATCACCTCGCTCCATGACGGCAAACGCCTCCTTGAACTCCGCCAGGGGGAATTTGTGCGTGACGACGTCGCGCATGTCGATCTTGCGGTTGCCGATAAAGTCGATGGCGCGCGGGTACATGTAGGGACCAAGGTGAGAACCGAGCACGTCCAGCTCCTTGCGGTCACCGATGATCGACCAGTCCACTGTGGCCTCATCGTTGAATACGCTGAACTCCACAAAGCGTCCGAGTTTGCGCAGCATCGCCAGGCCCTGATTGACCGCCTTATGGTGTCCGGTGGCTTCTATATAGATGTCGCAACCGTAGCCGTCGGTTATCTCACGGATCTTCGCCAGCACATCGACCTCGGCCGGGTTCCACACCTCGTCGGCACCCATGCGCAGGGCGAGGGCGGCGCGCTCGGGCTTCATGTCGAGAACGATAAGTTTTTTCGGGTTACGCATGCGCACCGCGCCAATGATCCCGAGGCCCAGTGTGCCGGCCCCGGCGACGACCACAATGTCGTCGAAATCGACATCGGCCCGTTCGGCTGCGTGCAGCGAGCAGGCCAGCGGCTCGATGAGAATGGCTTCGTCCGGGGCAATCGAGTCGGGCACCTTGTGAATGATGCCTTCCTTGGTAAAAATCATGTACTGGGCCATGGCGCCCTGCACGTTGTTCTGGAAGCCGTAAAGGTCGTGCTTCTGGCACATCCAGTACTGTCCGTGGTTGCAGAAGCGGCAGCCCCAGCACGGCACGATCTGCTCGGAGATCACCCGGTCGCCGATCTGCACGCCACGCTTTTCGGCACCAGGGCCGAGCGCCACCACGCGACAGACGAATTCATGGCCTGGAATCATCGGTGGTTTGACGTAGCGAGGTTGCTCGGCATCGCCCCAGAACGAGGGCGCGCCGCGATAGGTCTTGATGTCGCCCATGCAGATGCCACACAGCTCGACCTTGGTGAGGATTTCGTCGGGGCCGGGAGTCGGCACATCCACGGTTTCCAGCCGGTAGTCTTCCGGACCGTGGCAGACCACGGCCTGCATGGTTTTCGGTATGACCGGTGAAAGTTGTTCGGCAGTGCGTTCGGTGACGGTGGACATGACGATGAACCTCACGACAGAAAAATGAATTACTGGATGCTGTAGCCGCCGTCGATCACTACGTTTTCGCCGGTGATCATGCTGGCTGCGTCGCTGAGCAGGTACAGGGCCAGCCCGGCTATTTCCTCCGGCTGAGCGAAGCGGCCTGCCGGGATCTGTGTTTTGGCCCGTTCTCCGACTTCGCCCGCCCAGGCCTTTTTGCCCAGCGCGGTCTCGACGATGGTGGGCGATATGGCGTTGACGTTGATGTGCGGTGCCCACTCCATGGCCAGTACTTTGGTCATGCCGACCACTGCGGCCTTGCTCGCGCAGTACGCGACGTGCCTGTCCAGGCCAATGACTGCGGCCTGCGAGGCAAGGTTGACGATGCGTCCGCTGCCTTGGCTGAGCATGTGTCGCGCGCAGGCCTGGGCGACGAAGAAACTGGCCTTGAGGTTGATCTCCAGCGTCGTGTCCCAGGCCTCTTCGCTGACGTCGACAGCCTTGTCCAGCATGGCTACCCCGGCACTGTTGACCAGATAATCGATGCGCTGGAAATGCTCGAAGACGCTGTCGATGGTGCTGTTGACCTGATCGACCCGGCGCAGGTCGACCGCAATACCAATGTGCCCGCTGCCCAGGCCGGCGGCGACCTCGGCCACTGCCGGGTCACGGTCCAGCAGTGCGACCCGCGCTCCGCGTGCGACCAGCAGGCTGGCACAGGCAAGGCCAATCCCGGCTGCTCCGCCGGTGATGACCGCACAACGGCCATTGAGATCGAACGCCTTGTTCCAGAATTCAGACATGAAGATGACTCCTGTAGCGCTGTTTTTTTGAAGATTCAAACACGTTAGCTTTTGATTCTGGCCGAAGGCCGTGGGAGCGAACCGGGCGACGCTTCGCTTGTTCGCGAAGAGGCCGGTATGAGCGCCGACCGGTTACTTGCCGCCGCTGACCTGTTTGTACAGCGCATCGGCGTTGGCATCGGTGACCGGCACCCAGGGCAGGATGTAGTTCTTGTCGGTGCCGTCGCCCCATTTGACGTCTTTGGCATAGCGCTCCCAGATCACCGACTGCGGCTTGTAGTCCTTGCCGGCCAGGGTGCGAAGGGCGACATCGAGGGCGCCCTGCGATTGGGCCTGGGCGTCCTGCAGGAAGGTCGTGATTTCATTTTTCTTCGCCGCCTGGATGGCATCAGGCATGCCGTCGATGGAGGTGATCGGCACATCGGCAGGCTTCAGGTTGCGCGACATGACCGCTTGCAGGGCACCGAGAGCCATGTCGTCGTTCTGCGAAATGATCCCGGAGATGCCACCGTTCTGGTGCGCGTTGAGCCAGTCTTCAGTCAGGGTCTGGGCTTCGGCCCGGGACCAATTGGCGGTCTTCTTCTCGATGATCTTGATGTCCGGGTGTTTGCTCAGGACTTCCAGTTCACCTTTTTCCCGATCAATTTGCGCCGACTGGCCAATCGGCCCCTGGATGATCACCACATTGCCTTTGCCCTTGAGTTTGTCGACCATGGCCTGTGCCTGCAGGCGACCACCCTCGACATCGTCGTTGCCGACGTAAGGCACCTTGTTGCCAGCAACCCGGGTGTTCGATGCGATGACCGGTATGTCGTTTTCCATCGCCCTGGCCACCGTGCCGACGCCGGCCTTGGTGTCGATGGGCACGAAAATGATCGCATCGTAGTGCTGGGTGATCATGGTCTCTATCTGATTGTTCTGGGTCAGCGCATCGTAGTTACCGTCGAACACGGTGATTTTCACGGTGCCGTCCTTGACCGCCGGATGCTCCTTGAGCTCTCGCACCCAGTTCTGCATGAACTGCCCCTTGAGGCCATACACCGCCGCGCCGATCTTGTAAGTCTTGCCATCGGCGGCCATGGAGATACTGCTGGCGAGCAGGGAGAACGCCGCGACAGCGGCCAGGGATGTACCGAATTTCATGATAAGAACCTCGTTATTGTTGTAGTCAGTCGTTCATGCCGGTTTAGCGTTTTTTCTTGCGCCACACATCAATCAACACTGCGAACACGATGATCAGGCCCTTGGCGACCTGCTGGTAATAGGAGGACACGCCGAGCAGGTTAAGGCCGTTGTTGATCACGCCGATCAGTAGCGCACCAAACAGCGTGCCGACAATGCTGCCGGTGCCTCCCGACAGACTGGTGCCGCCGATGACCACTGCTGCGATAGCGTCCAGTTCGTAGGACATGCCGGCCTGGGGCAGGGCGGAGGTGGTTCTGGCGGACAGCACTACGCCTGCCAGTCCGGCGAGCAGCCCGGAAACCACGTACACCGAAAACATCACCTTGCGTACGCCGATACCGGAGGTGCGTGCGCTCTTTTCGTTACCGCCGACGGCGTACACGTAACGGCCGTAGGTGGTGTAGCGCAGGACCATCCAGAAAATCAGCGCAACCACCGCGAAGATAATGATCGGCACACCAATCGGGCCGATCCGGCCGATACCCAACGCCAGGTATTCTTCGGGCAGGTCAGTCACCGGGCTGCCGTCGTTGAGGATGAAGGTCATGCCGCGGGCGATGCTGAGCATGCCCAGGGTGGCGACGAACGGTGGAATCGAAAGATTGGCGACCATGAAGCCATTGACCACGCCGAGCATGGCACCGGCAAACATGCCTGCGCTGACTGCCGCCAGCAGGCCATAGCCCTGTGTCGCCACCAGTGCGCTGCACAATCCGGCGAACGCCAGAATCGAGCCGACGGAAAGGTCGATGCCCTTGGTCAGGATCACGTAGGTCATGCCGACCGCGAGAATGCCGTTGATCGAGGTCTGGCGCAGGATGTCCATCCAGTTGCGCCAGGTCATGAAATATTCGCTGGCAAAAGCCAGTACCAGGCACAACAGAATGAACACCAGCGGCAGGCCGAAACGGTCGAGAGACAGACGCAGGCGGCTGCGTGGAGACGTGGAGGCTGGTGCGATGATGGTTTTGGCATTCATGAGGCAAGACTCAACAGGACTTCCTGGGAAAGATCGGCATCGCTGCTGATGGTCACCAGCTTGCCACCTTTGAACACGGCGATTCGGTCACTGAGGCGCAGCAGCTCCGGCGCCTCCGAAGAGACCACGATGGCGGCCCCGCCAGCGCGTACGAACTGATCCAGCAGGTGATAGATTTCCTGCTTGGCACCCTCGTCTATGCCCCGGGTCGGCTCGTCGCAGAGCAGGCACACCGGTTCGGTGGAGAGGCATTTGGCGAGGACGACCTTCTGTTGGTTGCCGCCGCTCATCGACGCGACGGGCAGATCCAGCGACGTCGTCTTGATCTGCAGGCGCTTGACCATGTCTTCGGCCAGCCTGTGCTCCTTGCGGGCATCGATCAGCGACCAGTTCGACAGCCGGCGGTAAGCCGACAGCGCGATGTTGGACAGGATGCTGCCACTGAGCACCAGACCGCTGTCCTTGCGGTCTTCGGTGACCAGTGAAACGCCCGCGCGAATGGTCGCCTTGGGCATACCGACCGGCAGTGGCTTGCCTTGCAGGGTGACGCTGCCGGCGTCCGGTGTGGTCAGGCCATAGAGACAATTGAGGAACTCGCTGCGACCCGAGCCCATCAGCCCATAAATGCCGAGAATTTCGCCGTGATGCACGTGCAGGCTGATGTCTTCGAACTCGCCGTTGCGGCTCAGGCCCTCGACCTTCAGGCAGCATTCGACCGTGCATTCGCGGCCGACCTTGTGATCGACACGCTGCAACTCCTGGCCGACGATGCCGCGCACCAGGTGTGCCCGGTCGATATCGGCCATGCGTCCGCTTTCGACAAAGGCGCCGTCGCGAAAGATGCTGTAATCGTCGGCAATCTGTGCCAGCTCGCTGAGGCGGTGGGAAACATAGATGATGCCCGCGCCCCGGGCGGCAAGCCGGCGGATGGCCTTGAACAGGATTTGCGCCTCACGCTCGCCAATGGCCGAGGTGGGCTCGTCCATGATCATCACTGAGCAGTCATGGCTGAAGGCCTTGGCAATTTCCACCAGTTGTATCTGCGCCACACTCAGCAAATGCATGGGGCTGGTGGCGTCGACGTCGAACTCCAGCTCGTCCAGCAGTGCGCGGGTGCGTCGGTTCAGTTCCTTGCTGTCGACAATGCACCCGGCCCGACGTGGCTCGCGGCCCAGCCAGATGTTCTCGGCGACGGTCATGAAGGGGATGGGTTCCAGCTCTTGGGTGATCATCGCAATCCCGGCTGCCAGGGCATCGCCGGGACGACTGAACTGCACCGGCTCGCCGTTGAGCAGGATGGTTCCGGCATCACGCTGGGTGATGCCCATCAGAATGCTCAGAAAAGTGGACTTGCCGGCGCCATTGCCGCCGCACAGGGCGTGCACGCTTCCGGCTCGCAATGAGAGACGCCCGTCACGCAGGGCGGGGATGCCAGCGTAAGCCTTGGTGACGTGTTCAGCCTGGAGCAGTAATGGCGTGGCCATTGGCGTGTCCTCGTGCTGTGAATTCTTATTAGGTGCTGATGCGTTGCTCAGTGAGCATATGTGTACCAAATGAAATTCTGATCAGTCAATCTGTTTCATATAAAAGTTTTGAAGTGTCGCCTTAGAGGCACTGCTGCGTTGGTTTTGAGCTTTTGTTCAGCGTTTGCTGGAAAACTTGCTTGACAGAACCGAGCTAATGTTCGAGAAATGGCTGATCGGAATTTCACCGATTGAACATTTGGTCAAATAATAAGACCTCGGCAGCGGAGCCTGATGCCATGAATACACCTTTCCCGGTGGCTATCGGATGTGATGAAGCGGGTTATGAACTCAAGGAATTGTTGAAGCGCCATATCGAGTCGCTGGGTTATCCGGTGACCGATTTCGGTACTCATTCCACGGCACCGGTGCTTTACCCGGACATCGCCCTGGCCGTGGCCACAGCCATCAACGCCGGGCAGCAGCGGCTTGGCGTGCTGGTCTGCGGGACCGGAATAGGCATGGCCATCTCCGCCAACAAGGTCTTCGGCATTCGTGCGGCCCAGGCTCACGACACCTATTCGGCCGAGCGAGCGCGCAAGAGCAACGATGCGCAAATTCTTTCCATCGGTGCACGGGTGATCGGCACGGAACTGGCGAAAAGCATCGTCAAATCGTTTCTGGAGTCTGAGTTCGAAGCCGCGCGCTCCGGCGCCAAGGTCGAACGCATCAATGCGATAGAGCGTGACGGGCATCAATAGTCAGTGGACGGGACAGGGCGGGAGTAGGGAGAATGTGCCTTTGACGCCGAAACGGAAGCCCGTTCACATGAGTGACAGTACCCAGCGCATGGCCAGCGACATCGACCTGATGACTGAAGTCGCGATGCTCTATTACCTTGAGAACGTCACTCAGGAGGCCATCGCCAAACGCTTTGACCTGTCGCGCGCAAAAGTCAGCCGACTGCTCAAACGCGCACGTGATGAAGGGATTGTCGAAGTACGGGTGCTGCAGCACCCGGCGATGAACAACGAGCTGGAACTGGCGCTGGTCGAGCGCTTTCAACTGGACAGGGCGTTGATTGCAGTCGACCACAGCGACCCGGACACCCAGCGCTCGGCGGTCGCCAGCCTGGTTGCCAATTACCTGAACAAGACCCTCGGCGACGGCATGATCGTCGCGGTAGGCATGGGCCGCAATGTGGGTGCGGTTGCGGACAACGTCTTCCTGCCGGTGACGCGCAATTGCACATTTGTCTGTGCCATCGGCGGTTCGCTCAAGGCGGGCGAGTACATGAACCCCGACCACATCTGCCGCCGTCTGGCGCTGCGCTTCGGTGGCGAAAGCGAGAGCCTGTACGCCCCGGCGCTGGTCGCCAACCCCGAACTGCGCAGTGTTCTGATCAGCAACGACACCGTGCGCTCGACGCTTGACCGTGCGCGGCGTGCCGACATGGCGCTGATCGGTATCGGTGACATGAGCGAGAACAGCAATATGGTGCGCATGGGCTGGTTCTCCCCGCAGGAAATCGCCCAAGCCAGGCTGTCCGGCACGGTGGGCGACATGATGGGCTATGACTTCATCGACATTCACGGTCAGCCTGCGGTCAATGCCATACAGGGCAGGGTGATCGGCCTTACCGTGCAGGAACTGTTTCGTATCCCGGATGTAGTGGCCATCGCCAGTGAAAACACCAAGGCGGCCGCCACGCTGGGTGCCTTGCGCTCAGGCGTGATCAACACCCTGGCAACCACCGTCACCAACGCCCATACCATCCTTGCCCTGGATGACGCGACACGCAAAAACTGACACTACGGGCGAAATCCGTGGTCGAAAGCGTCGCTGCGCAAGATCGGATAACAATAAAGGGCAAGGAAGATGATTCTCAAAGTGACCGGTATCGTCATCGCGATACTCAGCCTAATTCTGCTGTTCATGGGTGCGCAACTGGTGGCTGCCGGCGGTTCACCGGCCTACTCGGTGATTGCCCTGGGTTTGCTGGCCACAGCAACCCTGGTATTCCTGAAAAGGAAATCGGCGCTTACCCTGTATGCCTTGATGATGTGGGGGATTCTGCTCTGGATCATCTACGAAGCCGGCCTCGACAGATGGCAGTGGATCCCTCGCGGCGATCTGTTTGCACTGATCGGCCTGTGGCTGGCCATGCCCTGGGTAGTGCGGCCGCTTTATCAGGCGCGCTCGAGCACCGATAAGCGTCGTTTTCATCCGTTGCTTGGCGGTACGCTTGGCGTAATGCTGCTGATCGTGATTGCGCTGATGTTTCACGATCCGTACCCGCAGCAGGGGTGGATCAACAACGTGGCGACCACCCGCAGCGCCGAGTCGGCAGGCAGTGACTGGGCTGCATATGGCGGTAGCAACGCGGGCCAGCGCTTCTCCAGCCTCGATCAGATCACCCCGGACAACGTCGGCAAGCTGTCAGTGGCCTGGGAATACCACACCGGCGACCTGCGTGATGAGGACAAGGACGCTGGCGAGTACACCTTTGAAGCGACGCCACTCAAGATTAACGACCGGGTGTACGTGTGCACGCCTCATAACGAAGTGCATGCACTAAACCCACAGACCGGGCAACAGGCCTGGAAATACACTCCCGAGAAAAAGCGCTCGTACCTGCAACAGCATCAGACCTGCCGTGGCGTCAGCTATTATTCCGCGGCCTCCAGCTCGACGGGTCAGCCACAACAGCCGGCTCAGTGCGCCAAACGCATCATCACCGCGACTGCAGACGCCAGACTGGTAGCGCTTGATGCCGACACCGGCAACCTGTGCAGCGACTTCGGCAGCGGCGGGGTGATTGACTTGAGCGTCAACATGGGCACGATCCGCCCGCACGCGCTGATGCAGACCTCCGCGCCACTGATTGCCGGTGAACTGATCGTGATCGGCAGCTCGATCATGGATAACGGCTATAACGATGGCAACCCGTCGGGTGTGATTCGCGCCTACGACGTCATCACCGGCCGGCTGGTATGGAACTTCGATCCGCAAAACCCGGACAACACCCAGCCGATAGCGGCTGACCAGAACTATCCGCAAGATACGCCGGTCGCCTGGGCAACCCTGAGCGCAGATGTCAAAAACGGTCTGGTGTACGTCCCGTTCGGCAACGCTTCGCCCGACGAAACCGGCACCCGACGTAACCCCGGCAGCAACACCGAAAAGTTTCGTGATTCGCTGGTGGCTCTCGATCTGAAGACCGGCGCGCTACGCTGGAAATTCCAGACCTCCAACAATGACCTTTGGGATCGCGACAACCCCTCGCAGCCCTCACTGCTGGACCTGGGAAAGGACGGTAACCGCCAGCCTGCCGTGGTATTGCCGACCAAGGTCGGCAACATTTTCGTGCTTCACCGACTGACGGGGGAGCCGATCGTGCCTGTCGATCAGGTCAGTGTGCGCACCGATGGCGGTGTCGAAGGCGAGCGCTTTGCACCCACCCAGCCGGTCTCGCGACTTAACTTCATCCCGCCGGTGTTGACCGAGAAGTCCATGTGGGGCGTTACGCCCTTTGACCAGATGGCTTGCCGGATCGCTTACAACACACTTCGTTATGACGGTAACCCCTGGACACCGGCCACCGAGTCAGGCTCGCTGATCTATCCCGGCAATATAGGCGTGTTCAACTGGGGTTCGGTGGCCGTGGACCCTGACCGCCAGTTGCTGATCGCCGCACCGGTACGGCTGGCGTATGTCTACAACCTGATCAAACGCCCCGCGCAGGCCCAGGAAAAACGCCTGTTCACTCAGGAGGGCAAGCCCTACTGGAACGAGAACTTCGACGGTGACTATGCGATTCGTATTTCCAGATTCGCCTCAAGCCTTGGCATCCCGTGCACAGCGCCACCGTGGGGGACCATGGCCGGGGTCGACCTGACAACTGGCAAGACCCAATGGATGCGCCGGGTCGGCACCACCAAAAACCTCAAGACCAGCTTCATGCAGGGACGTTTTCCGGTTGGCTTTCCCATGGGCATGGTCGCCCATGGCGGTCCGATGGTGACGGCAGGCGGACTGGCCTTTCACGGCGCGACGGCGGATAACTTTTTCCGCGCCTATGACGTCAATAATGGCGAAGTGCTCTGGGAACATGAGTTGCCCGCGGGTGGCCAATCCATTCCTTCGACGTATACCGGCAACGACGGCAAACAGTACGTGGTCATCGCTGCCGGCGGTCACGGATCGCTCGGTACGACGCTGGGCGACAGCGTGATTGCCTTCCGGGTTGATTGAAAACAGGAGCGTCTGTGCGAAAGGGCCTTTAGTGGCCCTTTTTTCGGGCGCGTATCGCTGCAGTTCATTCACCAGGGCATACGCGCTTCAATCACCTGCCATCCAGCGTGCCAGGCCATGTCGTCCGCTGACGCCCAGTTTGGCGGTAGCGCGCTTGAGGTAGGTCTCCACCGAACTGTTCTTGACCTTGAGGCGCTGCGCCATTTCAGCCACGGTGCCACCGGTCAGCAAGCCCAGGCAGACTTCCTGCTCGCGTGCTGAAAGTGTGACCGAGTCCTGTGCAAGCCTGCCACTGAATGCCTGATCCAGCGAGCCAGGCTCAGGTTCGACGCGGGTGGCGTTGTTGCTGGACTGAGCGAGGCTCTGCGCGTGGTGCTCGACCAGCGGCAACAGCGTGTCGGAGAGGCTCTTGAGTAGCGACAATTCTGTCAGGGAAAACGCCCGCAACGCAGCCAGCCGATAAAAGCAGATGATCAGCCGACGTTCGCCGTGGCTGGACACCAGATTGCACTGGTGGGTGTTGTGCTGAGGATGTTGCGCGCTCAGCGGGGTCTTGAGCTGAATCAACAACGGGTCCTGCATGTGCAGAATGCTGGGTAGCAGAGGATGGCCGGTGGCCTCGCTGCCGGGAGGGTCATGCTTCAGGCCCGCACTGCCCAGCGGATTGATACGACTGATGCTGCTCTCGCGCAGGTCCAGCGTCCATTCACTGAGGCCAAGCCCGTGAATGGGCACCAGCGAATCCACCAATTGCAGCATGTGCCCGGCAAAGGTGTCGTCGCCCGTACTGGACACCAGTTTGGCCAGTTGCAGATAAAAGCGTGGGTCGTCGTGGTACTCGAAATGTTGCGCCGTGTTCATCTTGAGCTTTCCTGATTCCGACCGCGCAAAAACGGACCATGTCGACTGCTGCGCGGCAACTACTGATTGCACTTACTGATAAGCCTGATGATGGCACTTGGTCTCCGGGTATTCAGCCTAACCTTTCATCCTGCGTCTGTAACAAAAAACAGGGACAGGATTGCAATCCGCTGAAAGTGTATCTGCGGTGGCATTTGGCCGTACGGCACTGTCCGGGTTAAAGGGGCCATACACATGTGGGACGGCAGTGCTTAATCCGCTGCCTACCCGCCAAGAAGGATCTTGAGCCATGCTCGCCTCCAGCGCCGCAACCTACCCATTGACCGCTGCTCAGCGCGACGTCTGGCTTGATCAGATCAGTCGCGGTGAGTCCCCGCTTTATAACATCGGCGGCTACCTGCAACTGTCTGGAGCGGTCGACCCGGCGACCCTGCACAAGGCGCTGGAGCAACTGGTTTGCGCACATGAAGTGCTGCGCACGGTCCTGATGCCCGGTGCCGGAGCGGACGGCATGCCGCTTCAGTCGTACGCGCCTTGCCTGCCGGTGTCCTTGCCGTTGCACGACGTCAGCGGTCACTCAGAGCCTGAACAGGCAGCGCGAGCACTGATCAATGACAACATGCGCCGCCCGTACGTGCTGGATGGCAGCCCATTGCTCGACTTCTGCCTCATCCGTCTGGCTGATGATCAGCACTGGCTGGCAGGTCAGGCCCACCATCTGATTCTCGATGGCTGGGGGTTTGCGCAGTTGTTCAAGTCCCTCGGCGAGCTTTACAGCGCGTTGGTCGCAGGTAAAAACCCCGAACTGCTAGCACCGGGGTACAGCGCCTTCATTGCCGACGACGCGCGGTATCAGGCGTCGCAACGCTATTCGCTGGACAGAGCCTATTGGCTGGAAAAATACCGTGATTTGCCGGAGCCGTTGCTGGTGTCGCGCTATCACAACCGTCGTGCGACTGACCCGGCGCCATCCCACGCCTGGGTGCAGCCGCTTCCCGGTACCTTGCATGCGCGCATGAAACAATTTGCCGAGCGCCACAATGCGTCGGCGTTTCATGTATTGCTGGCGGTTCTGCATGTCTATTTCACGCGCACTGCGCAACGCGACGAGTGGATTGTCGGGCTGCCGCTGCTCAATCGCAGTGGCGCGCGCTTCAAGGCGACGCTGGGTCACTTCGCTCAGGTCAGTGCCGTGCGCATGGCCTTCGCCGAAGAGCTGGACTTCGGTGCCTTGGTGGTCGAGGTGCGCGACGCACTGAAACGTGACTTCCGTCACCAGCGCTTCCCCTTGAGCGAACTCAATCGCACCCTCGAATTGTCACGTGAGGGAAGGGCGCAACTGTTTGAAGTGTCGGTGTCCTACGAGCTGGAAGACCATGGTTACTGCTACGCCGATGCGCAGGCACAGACGGTAAAGGTGTCCAATGGCTACGAAGCGACGCCGCTGGCCGTGCACTTGCGCAGCAACAGTTGCAACGACGATGCCTCGCTGCACCTGGTTCATCACCGTGCCTGGATCGAAGATGACGAGGCTTCGGCGATTGCCGGGCGTTTGCTGCACATTCTGGAGCAAGGGCTGGAAAACCCGGCGCTTAAGATTCAGGACTTCCAGCTGTCTGCACCTGCCGAGCAATTGCAACTGCAGGTCTGGAATCAGACTGAAAGCGTTGCGGGCGACGAGCAACTGATTCATCGACGCATCGAACAGCAGGCCCGTACTCGCCCCTATGCCGTGGCGGCGATTTTTCAGGGGCAACACCTGACCTACGCGCAACTCAACCGTCAGGCCAATGCTCTGGCTCAGCGTCTGATCTACCAGGGCGTATGTCCTGACGATCGCGTGGCAATCGTTTCGCGCCGTGGCCTGGAAACCCTGGTAGGGCTGCTGGCCGTTCTCAAGGCGGGGGCGGCTTATGTGCCCATCGACCCGTCGCACCCGCGCGAACGCCTGCACTATCTACTCAGTGACAGTGCGCCGGTGGTGGTGCTGACCCTGTCTTCGCTGATCGAGCGTCTGCCGCCGCTGGCAGTGCCGCTGATCGAGCTGGACCATTGCATCGACGGCCAGGGCGCCGAGAACAATCCGCAGGTAGCGGGGCTGGGCAGCGACAATCTGGTCTACGTCATTTATACCTCCGGCTCCACTGGCCAGCCCAAAGGCGTGATGGTGGAGCACCGAACCCTGGCCAATCTGGTTGACTGGCACTGCCAGGCGTTCGATGTGAAGGCGGGCAGTCATACCTCCTGCCTGGCCGGCTTCGGTTTCGATGCGATGGCCTGGGAGGTCTGGCCGACTCTGTGCGCTGGCGCAACCCTGCATGTGGCACCGGTCCAGGAAGGGGGCGAGGACATTGAAGCCATGCTCGACTGGTGGCGCGCGCAACCGCTGGACGTGAGCTTTCTTCCCACCCCGGTGGCCGAGTACGCCTTCAGCCAGGATCAGGATCATCCGACGTTGCGTACGCTGCTGATCGGCGGCGATCGCCTGCGGCAGTTCACCCACAACCGCCGTTATGCCGTGGTCAACAACTATGGTCCGACCGAAACCACCGTTGTTGCCACCTCCGGTCAGGTGCTGGCCACCGGCTTGCTGCACATTGGCGGCCCCATCGCCAACACCCGTGTCTACGTCCTCGACAAGCACTTGCAAGCGATGCCCGTCGGTGTACCCGGTGAGCTTTACATTGGTGGTGAGGGTGTCGCACGGGGTTATCTGAACCAGCCGCAACTGACCGAGGAGCGCTTTGTTGCCGACCCGTTCAGCGATGTTGCACAGGCACGCATGTACCGCAGCGGCGATCTGGTGCGCTGGAATGGTGATGGAACTCTGGATTACCTGGGCCGTAACGACGATCAGGTGAAGATTCGTGGCATGCGCATCGAGCTGGGCGAAATCGAGTCGGTGCTGGCCACTCTGGAGGGTGTGAAAGACGCGGTTGTGCTGGTTCGCGATCTGCATCTGCTGGCCTGGTTCACTGAAACCGCCACGGTCGACACCGACACGCTGGCACCGGCAATGCGTGCACGCCTGCCGGGCTACATGGTGCCGCGCGCGTTTACCCGGCTGGCGTCGCTGCCATTGACGGCCAACGGCAAACTTGACCGCCGTGCGCTGCCCGATCCGGACCCGGTGTACCTGCTTGGCAACGCTTATGAAGCACCGCAGGGCGAAGTGGAAATCGCCATGGCAGCCATCTGGGCACAAGTGCTGGGCATCGGGCGCGTAGGACGGCATGACAACTTCTTTGAACTGGGCGGCCATTCCTTGCTGGCCGTCAGCCTGGTCGAGCAACTGCGCAAGGCCGGACTCAAGGCGGATGTGCATGTGCTGCTCAGCCAGCCGACACTGGCTGCTCTGGCGGCATGTCAGACGGACGTCAGCGCCTTCAAAGTGCCGGCAAACCTTATTCCGGCAGGCTGCAAGCAGATCACTCCGGGCATGTTGAGTCTGGTGGCGCTCGAACAGTCAGCCATTGATCGCATCGTCGCCAGCGTGCCGGGTGGTGGTGCTGCCAATGTGCAGGATATCTACCCGCTGGCACCGTTGCAGGAAGGTATTCTCTATCACCACCTGACCGCGGAACAGGGCGACCCCTATCTTCTGCAATGGCGTCTGGCGTTCGATACGCCAGAGCGTCTGTACAGCTGGGCCGCGGCCTTGCAGGAAGTCATTGACCGTCACGATATCCTGCGCACCTCGGTGGCGTGGCAGGGTCTGGAAAGCCCGCAACAGGTGGTCTGGCGCAATGCCGAGCTGACGGTTCAGGCCATCGAGTTCGAGGCCGAAGACCCCGAATCGGCTGTAATCGATCGCCTGCAACGCCAGTTTGACGCCCGTCATCATCGACTGGATCTGACCCAGGCACCCTTAATGCGTCTAGTGCATGCCCAGCAATCGTCGAACGGCGAAACCGTCGCCATTTTGCTCTTTCACCATCTGGTACTGGACAACACAGCGATGGAGATCGTCAGCCGCGAGATGCAGGCGTTGCTGTTCGGCCACCGCTATGACTTGAAGGCGCCGGTGCCGTATCGCAACTACGTTGCGCAAGTACGCCTGGCCAATGACGACGCAAGCCACACAACGTTTTTCACTGAAATGCTCGGTGACGTCGATGAGCCCACCCTGCCTTTTGGTATACAGGACGTGCATGCCGACGGCAGTGGCATTGAGGAGGCGCGACGGGCCCTCGACCCTGAACTGGCCCTGCGCCTACGCGAACAGGCACGCCAGCTCGGGGTGAGCGCTGCAAGTCTGATGCACGTTGTCTGGGCGCGGGTTCTGGGCGTGCTCGCCAATCGTCGCGACGTGGTATTCGGCACTGTGTTGCTGGGCCGCATGGGCGGTGAGGGCGCCGATCGGGCGCTCGGTGTATTTATCAATACCTTGCCGCTGCGCGTGGATACGGCGCAGGACACTCGTCCAGCCGTCAAGGCGGTCCACGCTAAGCTGTCTGCGCTGATCGCTCACGAGCAGGCTTCGCTGGTACTCGCTCAGGGCTGCAGTGCGGTGGCATCGGGTTCCCCGTTGTTCAGTGCCTTGCTCAATTATCGCCACAGCGGGGAGGTGAAACCGCAGGACGGTGAAGGGCTCTGGCAAGGCGTGCGGGTGCTCGGTGGTGATGTACGCAGCAACTATCCGTTGACCCTCTGTGTGGACGATCTGGGCGAAGGTTTCGACCTGCATATGCTGGCGCAGCAGGGTATGGGAGCCGAGCGTATCGCTGGCTGGGTGCTCAACACGCTGGAGCATCTGCTGGACACTCTGGAACAGGCGCTGCCGCTGCGGCTGGAAAACGTACCGATTCTCGACGCGGCAGAGCGCAACCATCTGTTGCTCGATTTCAACGGCAGCGAGCAGCCGTTCCCGCAGGGCCGCACCGTCAATGCGTTGATCGAAGCGCAGGCCGCCAGCCAGCCGCACAGCCCTGCGGTGATTCAGGGTGGTCATGTACTGACCTACGCTCAGCTCAACGAGCGCGCCAACCGCCTGGCCCACTATCTGATTGACCTGGGCGTCAAAACCGATGAGCGCATCGCCCTGTGCCTGCACCGTGGTCCCGAACGCCTGGTTGCCATGTTGGCGGTGCTCAAGGCCGGTGCGGCCTACGTGCCGGTCGACCCGGTCTATCCGGCTGAGCGTATCGCCTACCTGCTGCAGGACAGCGCGCCCCGCGTGGTTCTGACTGAAAACTCGACCCATGATCTAGCCGGCGATACTGCCCGGGTGAACATCGAGCAGGCTGACTGGCTGGATTCTTCCGGCAATAACCCTTGCGTTGCGGACCTTGATGCGCAAAAACTGGCGTACGTCATCTACACCTCCGGCTCCACCGGCCAGCCCAAGGGCGTCATGGTCGAGCACTGCACGCTGGTCAATCTGGTGCACTGGCATTGCCAGGCGTTCGCTCTGCAGGCTGGCAGTCACACGGCGAGCGTCGCCGGTTTCGGCTTCGACGCCATGGCCTGGGAAGTGTGGCCGGCGCTGTGTGCCGGTGCGGTACTGCATCTACCACCGGCCGAGGTCGGCAACGAGCACGTCGATGAGTTGCTCGACTGGTGGCTGGAACAGCCACTTCAGGTCGGTTTCCTGCCGACCCCGGTGGCCGAACAGGCCTTCAGACGCCCGCGCCAACACCCGACGCTGCGCACGCTGCTGATCGGCGGCGACCGCTTGCGCCAGTTCGACAGCGACCCTGGCTTCGCCGTGATCAACAACTACGGCCCGACTGAAACCACCGTGGTGGCGACCTCTGGTGCCGTTCAGCCGGGCGGGCCATTGCATATCGGCACCCCGATCGCCAACACTCGCGTGTATGTGCTGGACGAGCAGTTGCAGCCGGTGCCCATAGGTGTTGTCGGCGAGTTGTACATCGGTGGTGCGGGGGTTGCCCGTGGCTATCTGAATCGTCCGCAAATGACCGAAGAGCGTTTTATCGCCGACCCGTTCAGTGCCGCAACGCAGGCGCGCCTGTATCGCAGCGGCGATCTGGTGCGCTGGAATGCCGATGGCAGCCTCGACTACCTGGGACGCAACGACGATCAGGTGAAAATTCGCGGCATGCGCATCGAACTGGGCGAAATCGAGTCGGTTCTGGCCAGTCAGGCTGAGGTGCAGGACGCTGTGGTGCTGGTGCGCGGTGAACGTTTGCTGGCCTGGTTCACCGAAAACGCTCCCGTCCAACCCGAAGCGCTGCGCGAGGCGTTGCGTGCACGCCTTCCCGCGCACATGGTGCCGCTGGCCTTCACACGCCTGGACGCGTTGCCGCTGACCAGCCATGGCAAGCTTGACCGTCGTGCCTTGCCGGACCCGGAGCTGGAAGCGCTGACCAGTCAGGCCTACGCAGCACCCGTGGATGCAACTGAAACCCTCATGGCTGATCTCTGGGCACACGTGCTTGGCCTGGAAAAAGTCGGTCGCCATGACAACTTCTTTGAGCTGGGCGGCCACTCGCTGCTGGCGGTCAGTCTGGTCGAGCGTCTGCGCAATGCCGGGCTCAGCGTCGATGTACGCGTCCTGCTCGGCCAGCCGACCGTCGCCGCGCTGGCCGCGTCGGTGGGCAAAGGGCGTGAAATCCCGACGCCGCTCAATCGCGTTCCCGCCGGTTGTACACACATCACGCCGGACCTGCTGAGCCTGTCACAGCTCGACCAGACGACCATCGAGCGTATTGTCGCCACGGTGCCTGGCGGAGCGGCCAATGTTCAGGAAATCTACCCGCTGGCACCCCTGCAGGAAGGCATTCTCTATCACCACCTGACTGCCGAGCAGGGCGACCCGTACTTGCTGCAACTGCGCATGAACGTCGACAGCCCGGAGCGTCTGGAGGCAGTGGCCGCTGCCTTGCGCAAGGTCATCGCGCGGCACGACAGTCTGCGCACGGCGATCGTCTGGGAAGGGCTGGAAACGCCGCAACAGGTGGTCTGGCGCCAGGCGGATCTGCTTGTTGAACGGGTGACACTGGCGCAAATCGACACCCCGGCGGGCGCGGCACGCATGGACTTGAACTGTGCGCCGCTGATCCGTCTGGCCTACTGCCCGGACCCGACCGGCCCAGGCCTGTCGGCAATACTGCGCTTCCATCACATTGTGGTAGACGCCACCGCGCTCGAAGTCATGCGTGAGGAAATGCTCGCCGATCTGCGCGGCGAGCCGGGCCCGACGCAGCCCGCCGTGCCGTATCGCAACTATGTGGCCCAGGCACGTCTGGGTGTCAGCGAAGCGGAGCATGAGGCGTATTTCCGCGAACAACTGGGCGATATAGACGAGCCGACGTTGCCATTCGATCTGCGCGATGTGCAGGGTGACGGCAGCTGCATCGAGGAAGCCCAGCAGGTGCTGCCCGATGCGTTGCTACAGCGCCTGCGCAGTCAGGCGCGGCAACTGGGTGTCAGCGTCGCCAGCCTGTTGCATCTGGCATGGGCGCGGGTGCTGGGCGCGGCCACCGGCAATGACCGCGTGGTATTCGGCACTGTGCTGCTGGGTCGCCTGCAGGGCGGTGCGGGTGCCGACCGTGGTATGGGCATGTTCATCAATACGCTGCCATTGCGGGTCGATCTGGGCAACCTCAGCGTGCGCGACGGCGCACGCGCCACGCATGCCCGACTGGCAGCACTGCTTGGCCATGAGCACGCATCCCTGGCTCAGGCACAGCGCTGGAGCGGGGTGGCAGCGCCATTGCCGTTATTCAGTGCAATTCTCAACTATCGACACGCCGCAGGCCAGGCGCGACAGGATGCGCAGCTCGACGCATGGCAAGGCCTGGAGATTCTGACCAGCGAGAAGCACACCAACTACCCGTTGAGCCTCAACGTCGACGATCTCGGCGACAGCCTGCGCCTGAGCGTTACCGTGCCACCTCGGGTAGGGGCGCAACGTATCTGTGCTTATGTACAGCAGACGCTGACGGCCATGCTTGACGCCCTTGAAGGCCAGCCGGATCTGCCGGTGCAGCATCTGTCGGTACTCGGCGCTGAAGAGCGGCAGCGCTCGCTGGTCGAGTTCAACGCCACGGCGATCCATCACGATCTTCAGCAAACCCTGCACGGGCTGTTCGAAGCCCAGGCGGTGCGTACGCCGCAGGCGATAGCCCTACGCGCCGGGCGTGCACAATTGAGCTATCGCCAGCTCAACGAACAGGCCAACTGCCTGGCGCATCACCTGATCGATCTGGGCGTGCGGCCTGATCAGCGGGTTGCGATCTGTGTCGAGCGCGGCCTGTCGATGGTGATCGGTCTGCTGGCGATCCTCAAGGCAGGTGGCGCTTACGTACCACTGGACCCGAGCTACCCGCGCGAACGTTTGCAGTACATGGTCAAGGACAGCACGCCGGTCGCCTTGCTGGTACAGGCCGGCACCCGCGATCTGCTTGACGACGAGCACGCGCTGCGGATCGATCTGGACAGCGTGACCTGGGACGCCCAGCGTGATCAGAATCCGCGCGTTCCCGGTTTGACGGCGGAGCATCTGGCGTATGTGATTTATACCTCGGGCTCCACCGGTACGCCGAAAGGGGTGATGGTCGAGCACCGCAACGTCAGCAACCTGGTGCAGTGGAGCTCGGTGTTGTGCCCACCGACCTCGGGCACTGTCATGCTGCAAAAGACCCCGATCAGCTTCGACGCCTCGGTCTGGGAGATTTTCTGGCCACTGAGCAGCGGTATTACACTGGTGCTGGCGCGTCCTGATGGCCAGCGTGATCCGGCGTACCTGGCGCAAGTGATTCAGGAGCGCCAGGTCAGCGTGGTGCAGTTCGTTCCTGCGTTGTTGCAGCAGTTCCTCGATCTGCCGCAGAGCAGCGCGTGCAGCAGCCTCACCGACGTTGTCTGCGGGGGCGGTGAGCTGACCGTGGATATGGCCGCACAGCTGCGCAAACGTTTGCCAGAGGTACGCCTGCACAACGTGTATGGCCCGACCGAAACCACAGTCGATTGCAGTGTCTGGACGCTAAGACCCGACGAAGCCGTGCCAGACAGTGCGTTGCCTATCGGGCGTCCGATCAGCAACACGCGGCTTTACGTGCTCGACGCCCATGACCAGCCTGTACCGCAGGGGGTTATCGGCCAACTGCATATCGGCGGTGCCGGGGTGACGCGTGGCTACCTGAACCTGCCAAAGACCGATGCCGAACGGTTTATCGACAGCCCTTTCGTAGCAGGCGACCGCCTGTACCGCAGTGGCGATCTGGTACGCCAGCGCGCAGACGGCAACCTCGAGTTCCTTGGCCGCAATGACGATCAGGTGAAGATCCACGGGTTGCGTATCGAACCGGGCGACATTCAGGCCTGCCTGATCAGCCACCCGGGTATCGAACAGGCGGTCGTGCTGGTGCGCGACGAGCAACCAGGCGGGCAGCGGCTGGTGGCCTATTACACCGGCACACAGCTATCGGTCGAGACCTTGCGTGAGGTGCTGCGTGCGCAGTTGCCGGATTACATGGTGCCCGCACTGTTCGTGCATCTGGATGAAATGCCCCTGAGCCCCAACGGCAAGCTGGATCGCAAGGCGCTGCCTGCGCCAGGACAAGATGCGCTCCTGACCCGCCCTTATGAAGCACCGCAAGGCGAAACCGAAGCCTTGCTGGCCAGGCTCTGGAGCGAACTGCTAGGGGTCGAACAGGTAGGCCGTCACGACAACTTTTTCGAGCTGGGCGGTCATTCGCTGCTGGCGGTGAGCCTGACTGCGCGCCTGCGCCAGGAAGGCATCGAGGCCGATGTCCGGGCGCTTTTCGAACAACCTACGCTGGCGGGCTACGCGGCCATCACAGAGAACATGGAGATTACCCTGTGAGCATCAACGAACTTTTGGCGACACTCAAAGCTCACGAAATCCACCTGACGGTCAAGGACGGTCAATTGGTGGTGCAGGGCAATCGCCGTGCCTTGACCGAGAACGGGCTGCTGGAACATCTGCGCGAGCATAAGCCGGCGCTGATCGAGCTCATCGAACAGGGCGATTATCAGAACGGCAAGCGCGGCGCACCGGCATTGCCAGCCAACGGCATCGAGCAGGGTTGCGAGCGAATCACTCCCGAAATGTTGACGCTGGTAAAGCTCGATCAGGCGGCTATCGACCTGTTGATGGACGCGATACCGGGAGGTGCCGCGAATGTCCAGGACATTTACCCGCTGGCGCCGCTGCAGCAGGGCATTCTTTATCACCACGTCACCGCCACCCAAGGCGATCCCTATGTCATGCAGGTGCAATTCGCCTTTTCTGATCAGGCGCGTCGGGACGCGTTCGCCGAGGCGCTGCAAAGCGTCATCACCCGGCATGACATTCTGCGCACCTCAATACACTGGAAGGGGCTGGAAACCCCGTTACAGGTGGTCTGGCGCCACGCTGAACTGAAGGTCGACAGCTCGCCGCTCGCGGCAGACCTGACGATGGACCTGGGCCAGGCACCACTGATGCGTCTGGTCTGCCATGCACCCGTGGCAGGTCAGCGGGTCGAGGCTACGTTGCTGTTCCACCACATTGCCATGGACCACAGTGCCCTTGAGGTGGTGCGCCATGAAATACAGGCCTGTCTGTCGGGGCAAGCCGAAATGCTGGGTGTACCGGTACCGTTTCGCAACTATGTCGGGCAAGCACTGCTGGGCGTCAGCGAAGCTCAGCACGAAGCGTTTTTCCGCGAGATGCTGGGTGATCTCGACGAACCGACACTGGCCTACGGCCTGCAGGATCTGAGCGGCGAGGGTGATGCGATCGAAGAGCACAGCGTCACGCTCGATCAGCAGCTGTGTCTGCGCCTGCGCGCCCAGGCGCGAACCCTGGGCATCAGTGTCGCCAGCCTGTTTCATCTGGGCTGGGCACGGGTGCTGGCGGGCCTCGCCGGGCAGTCGCGGGTAGTATTCGGTACCGTGCTGATGGGGCGCCTGCTGGGTGCCGAGGCCACAGAACGGGCGCTGGGCATCTTCATCAACACATTGCCGCTGCGCCTCGATCTGGACGAGCAAGGCGTGCAAGCCGCAGTGCGCGCCACTCACCAGCGCCTGACCGCGCTGATGCGCCACGAACACGCACCGCTGGCACTGGCGCAGCGCTGCAGTGGGGTAAAGGCGCCGACGCCGTTGTTCAACGCATTGCTCAACTACCGCCACAGTGCACCGGCGCAAGCGTCCGGTGAAACATGGCAAGGCATTGAAGTGCTGCAGGCTCAGGAGCGCAGCAATTATCCGCTGGTGCTGAGCGTCGATGATCTGGGTGAAGCCTTTGGCTTGACGGCACAAACCGCCGCAGGCATCGACCCGCAAAGCATTTGCGCTTACATGCAATGGACCATGGAAAGTGTGGTCGATGCGCTGGAGCAGACGCCGCAGATGTCGGTCGATCAGCTTGATATCGTGCCCGCCAGCGAGCGTGCGCAGCTGCTGCTGGATTTCAATGACCGACGTGCCGACTACGAACGCAGGCTGACGACTCATCAGCGTATTGAGCTGCTGGCAGAGCAGCAGCCTGACGCTATTGCCGCACAGGTGGGCAAACAACACCTGAGCTACCGCGAGCTGAACGCACGCGCCAATGCGCTCGCCGATCATTTGATCAGTCTTGGGGTACAACCCGATGACCGCGTGGCGGTGGTGGCGCGGCGTAGCCTGGAGACGCTGGTCGGCTTGCTGGCGGTGCTCAAGGCCGGTGCAGGCTATGTGCCGGTCGATCCGGCGCACCCGGACGAGCGCATTGCCTATCTGCTCGGCGACAGCGCGCCGGTTGCGGTATTGGCTCAACCAGTCTTTGTCGAACGCCTGCAAGGGTTGGGCTTGCCGGGATTGAACACCCCACTGATCGAACTGGACCTGGCAAACTGGCCCGAGCAGCAAGACAACCCTCACGTCGACACGCTCGACTCGACCCATCTCGCCTACGTGATCTACACCTCGGGCTCGACCGGCCAGCCCAAGGGCGTGATGGTCGAACACCGCACACTGAACAATCTGATCGACTGGCACCGTGAAGCCTTCGATCTGCGTGCGGGCAGCCATACCGCCAGTGTGGCGGGCTTTGGTTTCGACGCCATGGCCTGGGAAATCTGGCCGGCCTTGTGCGCCGGGGCGACGCTGCACCTGCCACCGGCCGAAATCGGCAATGAGCAGCTCGATGCGCTGCTCGACTGGTGGATCGCCCAGCCATTGCAGGTCGCTTTTCTGCCCACACCGGTGGCCGAATACGCCTTCAGTCGCAATCTGCGTCATCCAACCCTGCGCACGCTGCTGATCGGCGGTGACCGGCTGCGCCAGTTCCATCGCGATCCGGGCTTTGCGGTGATCAACAATTATGGCCCTACCGAAACCACGGTGGTCGCCACCTCCGGTCGTTTATTACCCGACGGCAGCCTGGACATCGGCAAACCGGTCGCCAACACCTCGATTTACCTGCTTGATGAGCGGCAACAGCTGGTCCCGCTCGGTGTGCCGGGCGAGCTGTATATCGGTGGCGACAGTGTGGCGCGTGGTTACCTGAATCAGCCGCAACTGACTGCCGAACGCTTTGTGCATGATCCGTTCGCCGGGCAACCACAGGCGCGCATGTACCGCACCGGCGATCTGGCACGCTGGAATGCCGATGGCACGCTGGAGTACCTGGGTCGTAATGACGATCAGGTGAAAATTCGTGGGGTGCGCATCGAGCTGGGAGAAATCGAAAACCAGTTCAGCCAATTGCCGGGTATCGAGGAGGCACTGGTCCTGGCTCGCGAAGATGAACCGGGGCAAGCGCGGCTGGTGGGCTACTTCACGGAGCGTGCTGGCGCTGCCTCCTGCACCGTGGAGCAATTGCGTACCGCGCTGCTGGCGCGCCTGCCCGGTTATATGGTGCCCGGCGCATTGGTGCGCCTGGACAGCTGGCCACTGACGGCCAACGGCAAGGTCGACCGCCGTGCCTTGCCGGTACCCGATCGCACCGCGTTGTCGACCGGCGAATATCAGGCCCCGCAAGGCGATCTGGAGAGCGCACTGGCCCTGATCTGGAGCGAATTGCTGCAGGTCGAGCGCGTAGGGCGTCATGATCGTTTCTTTGAGCTGGGCGGTCATTCGTTGCTGGCCATGCGCATGGTTTCTCAGGTACGTCAGCGCCTGTCACTGGAACTGGCCCTTGGCGACCTGTTCGCCGACAGTTCACTGATCGCGGTCGCACACTGCCTGAGCGCTGCCGCGCGCAGTCAGTTGCCGGTCATCGATGTGCAGCCACGCAACGGCCCGGTACCCTTGTCTTCCGCTCAGCAGCGCATCTGGTTCATGGCGCAAATGGAAGATGCCAACAGCGCCTACAACATCTCGCTGGGCCTGAAACTGACCGGTCCACTGGACAGCCGTGCCTTGACGCGTGCACTGGAACGGATCGTGGCCCGCCACGACAGCCTGCGCAGCCGCTTCAGTCAGGAAGACGACATTGCCTGGGTACAGGCAGCGCCTGTGACTGAGATACCGGGCATCTGCTGGCAGGATTTACGTGATCAGGACCCGCAAGCGCTGCAGGCCGTGATCAGGGAAGAGGCCGCGCAGCCCTTCGACTTGCGGCACGACCTGCCGATCCGTGGCCGTTTGCTGTGTCTGGCTGAAGATCGTCACGTCTTGCTGCTGACCGTGCATCACATCGTTGCCGACGGCTGGTCGCTGGGCGTGCTGACCCGCGAACTGACCGCGCTCTACCAGGCGTTCAGTCCAGGGCAGGAGGATCCATTGCCCGCGCTGGCGCTGCAATATGGCGATTACGCCGTGTGGCAACGCAACTGGCTGGACGACGAGCGATTGAGTCATCAGGCCGATTACTGGCAGCAGACCCTGACGGGTGCGCCGGTATTGCTGACCCTGCCCACCGATCGTCCACGTCCTGCGCATCAGGACTACACCGGGGCCAGCGTCGCGCTGGATCTCGATCCGCGTCTGAGCACCGACCTCAGAGCCTTCTGCCAGGCGCAGTCGGTGACACCATTCATGCTGTTCATGGGCGCCTGGGCTGTTTTGCTGGCGCGGCTGTCCGGACAGGAAGAGGTGGTCGTCGGCATGCCGGTTGCCAACCGCCGTCATGCCGAAATCGAAGGCTTGATCGGTTTGTTCGTCAATACCCTGGCCGTGCGTGTCGACACGTCGGGCGAGCCGGATGTGGTGACGCTGCTGGAGCGCATCAAGGCCCGCGTGGTGGAAGCACAGGATCATCAGGACCTGCCTTTCGAACAAGTGGTGGAGCGCCTGCGGCCGCCGCGCAGCCTGGCACACAGTCCGTTATTCCAGGCATCACTGGCCTGGGATGGCAGCCAGGGGCTGGAATTGCAACTGGGCGATATGCAGCTCGAGCCGCTGGATGAACAGGCCGCTTTCGCGAAATTCGACCTGGCGTTGAGCGTCAGCGATGGCCCCGATCATTTCCGCTGCATCGTGGAATACGCCACAGCGCTGTTTGACCACGGCACCATCGAACGCCACCTGGGTTACCTGGAGGCGATACTGCGGGCCATGGTGGCTGACAGCCAGACGGTGGTGAGCCACATTCGGCTGTTGTCGGAGGCCGAGCGCCGGCAGTTGACCGACGGTTTCAATGCACCCGATGCGGTTTATCCGCAAGAGCAGACGCTGCACAGCCAGTTTGAAGCGCAAGCGCAGCGCACGCCGGATGCGATTGCCGTGAGCTATGAAGAGGAGTCGTGGAGCTACGCGACACTTAACGCCCAGGCCAACAGGATCGCACATCGCCTGATTGGCATGGGCATCGGTGCGGACGACCGAGTCGCCATCTGCACGCCTCGCGGCCTGCAGATGATCGCCGGCCTGCTGGGGATTCTCAAAGCCGGTGCCGCCTACGTGCCGCTGGACCCGGCTTATCCGCTTGAACGTCTGGCTTATACCCTCGACGACAGCGCACCGGTGGCGTTGTTGAGTCAGCGGTCAGTGCAGGGCACCTTGCCGGTCTCGGAAGTGCCGGTGATCTGTCTCGACGACGACTTGCAGGACGAATCCGTCTGTAATCCGCAGGTGCCGGTAACGCCCGGCAACCTGGCTTATGTGATCTACACCTCTGGGTCCACCGGTAAGCCCAAAGGCGTGATGATCGAACATCGCAACGTCGCGCGGCTGTTCTCGGCCACCGAAGAATGGTTCGGTTTCAACCAGCAGGATGTCTGGGCGCTGTTCCATTCGTTCGCCTTCGACTTTTCGGTCTGGGAAATCTGGGGCGCGTTGCTGCATGGCGGGCATTTGGTGATCGTGCCGCAACTGGTCAGCCGCTCGCCCGAAGACTTCTACACACTGCTGTGCAGCACCGGGGTGACGGTGCTCAACCAGACGCCGAGTGCGTTCCGTCAGCTGATTGCTGCACAGGGCGAGAACGGCCAGGCGCATTCGTTGCGCAAGGTGATCTTTGGCGGTGAAGCGCTGGACACCGTGATACTCAAGCCGTGGTATGCCCGTAACGTGAACGCCGGCACACAACTGGTGAACATGTACGGCATCACCGAAACCACGGTGCATGTGACCTATTACCCGTTGCAGCCCGAAGACGCCCAGCGCCTCGGCGCCAGCCCGATCGGCAGACGCATTCCCGATTTGCAGCTTTATGTTCTCGATGCACGCGGCGAGCCCGTGCCGATGGGTGTGGTTGGCGAGCTGTATGTCGGCGGTGCCGGTGTGGCGCGGGGCTATCTGCACCGTGAAGCACTGACGGCTGAACGCTTTCTCGACAACCCGTTCAGCCACGCAGCGAATGCGCGGATGTACCGTACCGGTGACCTGGGCCGCTGGCTGGCCGATGGCAGCCTGGAATACATGGGCCGTAATGACGAACAGGTCAAGATTCGCGGTTTCCGTATCGAACTGGGTGAGATCGCAGCGCGCCTGAACGATCATCCAGATGTTCTCGACGCTGTGGTTGTGGCGCGCGAGGATGTGCCGGGTGACAAACGACTGGTTGGCTATTACACCTCGGCTGAAGATAAAGCCGGGCTGGATATCGAACAGTTGCGTGCCTGGCTGTCGGGCCTGCTGCCCGAATACATGGTGCCTGCGGCCTATGTACGGCTGGCCAGCCTGCCGGTGACGGCGAACGGCAAACTGGACCGCAAAAGCCTGCCGGCACCGGACCGCGACAGCATCGCCAGCCGGGCCTATGAAGCGCCGCAAGGACCGATCGAAATCGCCCTGGCAAGCTTGTGGGCCGAGCTGCTGCATGTGGAGCAGGTCGGTCGTCAGGATAATTTCTTTGAACTGGGCGGCCACTCGTTGCTGGCCGTGACCCTGATTGCGCGTATGCGTCGTCTGGACATGCGTGCGGACATTCGCGTTCTGTTTGTCCAGCCAACGCTGGCGGCGCTGGCCGAGGCCGTCGGTGGCGACACTGAAATCGATGTGCCAGCCAACCTGATCGATGCGCACTGCCAGCGCATCACCCCTGAACTGCTGCCCTTGGTAGCGCTGGATCAGCCCGCCATTGAGCGTATCGTGGCGCGGGTGCCGGGCGGTGCCGCTAATGTGCAGGATATCTACCCGCTGGGCCCGTTGCAGACCGGTATTCTTTACCACCACCTGACCGCCGGGGACCGCGATCCTTATCTGTTGCAGCCGCAGTTCGCCTTCGCCGACGCCTCGCGTCTTGAGGCTTTTTGCCATGCCTTGCAGCGAGTGATCGAGCGCAACGATATTCTGCGCACCGGGTTGTTCTGGGAAGGTTTGCAAGTACCGGTACAAGTGGTCTGGCGTCAGGCGCCTCTGCGGGTTGAAGAGACAGCCTTGCAAGACCTGTTCAATGCGCCGCGCATGGACCTGACGCAGGCGCCGCTGTTGCAGCTGGTTTATGCCCATGATCCGGCCAACCAAAGGATCGCAGCGGTGCTGCGCTACCACCATGTGATCATGGACCACATCGCCCTCGACATATTGAGCCATGAGTTGCAGGCCATACTGCTGGACGACGAAGCTCAGCTTGCAGCGCCTGTGCCTTACCGAAACTACATTGCCCATGTTGTGCGAGGGCCTGGCGAGGACGCCCATGAAGCGTTCTTCCGCGAGCAGCTGGGCGATATCGATGAGCCGACCTTGCCTTACGGCCTGGCCATGGCATCCGCAGAGCAGATTCCTGGCGAGGCCCGACTCACGCTGGACAGCGACCTGTGCCGGCAGATCCGCGATCAGGCAAGACAGTTGAGTGTCAGCGCCGCCACGTTGATGCACCTCGCCTGGGCGAAGGTGCTCGGCCAGTTGTCCGGGCGTGACAGCGTGGTATTCGGCACCGTGCTGCTTGGACGGTTGCGCGGCGGTGAGGGGGGCGAGCGCGCCTTGGGGGTGTTCATCAATACCTTGCCATTGCGCATGGATCTGGTCGGGCACTGCGCGCGCAGTGCAGTGCTCGACCTCCATGGTCGTCTGGTCGGGATGCTCGCCCATGAGCACGCTCAGTTGGCTCTGACCCAGCGCTGTAGTGCCTTGCCGGCTGGCGCGCCACTGTTCAATACGCTGCTCAATTACCGCCACAGCGCTGTGCCTGAGGTCGATGACCCGGCGAACAACACGGCATGGCAAGGGATTGAGGTCGTGCACGCAGAGGAGCGCAGTAACTATCCGCTGACCTTAAGTATCGATGACTTCGGCGATGGTTTCAGCCTGACAGCCCAGGCTGCACCGGGTATTGATCCGCAACGGATTTGCGCCTACGTGCAACAAGCCGTTGTCCATCTGGTGCAGGCCCTGGAGCAGCAGTCGGCAGCAGCCCTGATTGAATCGTCAGTGGTGCCGGAGGCAGAACGCGAGCAGATGTCGGTAACGTTCAACGATACCCGGCGTGACTACCCACGCGGGCAGCCCGTGCACCGTCTGTTCGAGCGCCGCGCTGCGCTTCATCCGCATGCAGTGGCGGCCGTGCATGGCCGTCGCTCACTCACTTATGGTGAGTTGAACGAGCGCGCCAACCACTTGGCTCACTACCTGCTGGGGCAAGGTGTGCGGCCCAACGAGCATGTGGCGATTTTGCTACCGCGCTCACTGGAACTGCTGATCAGCCAGTTGGCGGTCTGCAAATGCGCAGCGACCTACGTGCCACTGGACGTCAATGCGCCTGCCGAACGCCAGCATTACATGCTCGATGATTGCCAGGCGAAATGTGTGCTGACGCAGAGCGCCACCTCGATGGGCTCGACGGTGCAACGCATCGATCTGGACCAGTTGAACCTTGACGACCAGCCTGCGCATGACCCGGGCCTGCCACAGGCATCCGACACAGCGGCTTACGTCATGTACACCTCTGGCTCGACGGGAGCCCCGAAAGGCGTCCGTGTGGCCCATCGCGGCATTGCCAGGCTGGTGTTGAACAACGGTTATGCCGACTTCAACGAGCAGGACAGCATCGCCTTTGCCTCCAACCCTGCATTCGATGCCAGCACCATGGAAGTCTGGGGTGCCTTGCTCAACGGTGGGCAGCTGTTGGTGATCGAGCACACCACGCTGATCGACCCGATGCGTTTCAGCGCGGCTCTGCGTCAGGGCAATGTCAGTGTGCTGTTCTTGACCAGCGCACTGTTCAACCAGTACGTGCAACTGATCCCCGAGGCGCTCAGCGGTCTTCGGCTGTTGCTTTCCGGCGGTGAGCGCGCCGATCCGGCGAGCTTCCGCACGCTGCTTGCCCAGGCTCCGGGCCTGCACCTGTTGAACGCGTACGGCCCCACTGAAACGACTACCTTCGCTACAGCCAGTGATGTAAGAACACTGGCCGATCACGCCGAGTCGGTACCGATCGGTACGCCTATCGGCAACACAACGGTCTACGTACTCGACGCTCATCAGCACCTGACACCGTTGGGTGCGATTGGCGAGCTTTACATTGGTGGCGACGGTGTGGCGCTGGGTTATCTGAACCGCCCGGACCTGACCGCAGAGAAGTTTATTGCCGACCCGTTCAGCGATCAGCCTGGCGCGATGATGTACCGCACTGGCGATCTGGGCCGCTGGCTGGAGGACGGCCAGCTGGAATGCCTGGGGCGCAACGATGACCAGGTGAAAATCCGTGGTTTCCGTATCGAACTGGGCGAGATCGTCAATTGCCTGCATCAGTTGCCGGGCATCAGCGAGGCTGTGGTTCTGGCGCGCGAGGATGAGCCGGGCCATGTGCGTCTGGTTGCCTACTTCACCAGCCGGCTGGACGCCGAGGCGCCTGCACCGGAGCAAATGCGTGCTCACGTGCAGGCTAACCTGCCGGAATACATGGTGCCTGGGGCCTTTGTCGAGCTGACCGTTCTGCCGTTGACCGCCAACGGCAAGCTGGACAGCCGTGCACTGCCCAAACCGGATCATTCGTCGCTGTTGGGGCTGGCCTACGAGCCACCGCAGGGCGAGATTGAAATCGCTCTGGCGCAGATCTGGGCTGAAGTGCTGCAGCTCGAGCGGGTCGGTCGCCACGATCACTTTTTCGACCTGGGCGGGCATTCCCTGCTGGCCATGCGCATGGTGTCGCAGGTGCGTCAGCAGATGGGCATGGAACTGCCATTGGGCGAACTCTTCGCGCTGGGCGAACTGGCAGCCGTGGCCAGTGCGCTGGCTGGTGCGGGACGCAGTGAACTGTCACTGATCCTGCCTGCGCCGCGTGATCAGTCGTTACCGCTGTCGTTTGCCCAGCAGCGTTTGTGGTTTCTGGCACAAATGGAAGGCGGTAATCAGGCTTACAACATCCCGCTGGCCCTCAGTCTGCAAGGATCGCTGGATGTCGCCGCGTTGACAGCCGCGCTTGGGCGAATCGTCGAGCGCCACGAAACCCTGCGCAGCCGCTTCATTGCCCGTGAGGAGGGGGCTGAAGTCGTGTTCACAGCTCCGGCGGCCATGTCGTTCCTGCACATCGAAGACCTGCGTCAAAACCCGCAAACCCTGGCCGAACGCGTCGCAGCAGAGGCTACCGCAGCGTTCGATCTGACACGGGGGCCGCTGATCCGTGGCTGCCTGCTGCAGGTGGAAGACGCGCGGCACGTATTGTTGCTGACCGTGCACCACATCGTCTCCGATGGTTGGTCGATGGGCGTTCTGACCCGCGAACTGCTTGCGCTGTATCCGGCGCTGCGTCGTGGCGAGACCGATCCACTGCCAGCGCTGAGCATCCAGTACGCCGACTATGCGGTCTGGCAGCAGGGCTGGATGAGCGGTGAACGTCTGCAACACCAGGCTGCCTATTGGCGGCAGGTGCTGGAAGGCGCGCCGACACTGCTGACCCTGCCTGCCGACCGGCCGCGTCCGGCGCAGCAGGATTTCGCCGGTGCCAGCCTCAATGTACGGCTGGATGGGCAACTGACTGCCGGCCTGCGTGCGCTGGCTCAGCGGCAAGGCGTTACGCTGTACATGACCTTGCTGACTGCGTGGGGCGCACTGCTGGCGCGTCTGTCCGGTCAGGTCGAGGTGGTCGTCGGCAGCCCGATCGCGGGCCGTGGTCGCGCCGAGCTGGAAGGGCTGATCGGCCTGTTCGTCAACACGCTGGCCATACGCATCGACACAGCATCGGCACCCACCGGTGAGGCGCTGCTGGCACAGGTCAGGACGCGAGTACTGGAGGCTCAGGACCATCAGGACCTGCCGTTCGAGCAGGTGGTGGAAATCGTCCGCCCGACACGCAGCCTGGCCCATGGCCCGTTATTCCAGACAACGCTCAACTGGCTGGCCGGGGAAACTACCTTACCGGAGATGGACGGGCTGTCGCTGGCAACGGTCGAACAGCAGAGTCAGGTCTCCAAGTTCGATCTGTCGCTTAACCTCGGCGAACAGGGTGATGCGTTGTTCGGCACGCTGGACTACGCCACTGCGCTGTTCGATGAGGCAACGGTGCAGCGCTATTGCGGTTATTTCGAACAGTTGCTGCGCACGCTGGTGAGCAACCAGCAGGCGGTGCTCGCTGATATTCCGCTGGTGGGCCCGCAGGAGCGCGAGTATCTGCTCGACACTCTTAACGCCAGCGCGGTGAGCCTGCCGCAAGGTCAGACCATTCATGCTCTGATAGAGGCACGCGCCGAGGGCATGCCCGAAGCCGTTGCGGCCAGAGTCGGCCAGCAGTCGCTGAGCTACGCGCAGATGAACCGTCAGGCCAACAGCCTTGCCCATCATCTGATCAGCCTGGGCGTGCGCCCGGATGATCGCGTCGCGGTCGTCGCGCGCCGTGGCCTGGACACGCTGGTGAGCCTGCTGGCCGTGCTCAAGTCCGGTGCTTGTTATGTGCCGGTGGATCCGGCGCACCCCGATGAGCGCATAAACTATCTGCTGACCGATAGTGCGCCAGTAGTGGTGCTCGCTGAACAGGCTTTCATGGCGCGCCTGCCTGCACTGACGGTGCCGCTGCTCGCGCTCGATCGCCCTCAATGGCCTGAGCAACCGGCAAATCCGCTGGTGTCGGGCCAGACGCCCGGCGATCTGGCGTATGCGATTTACACTTCCGGCTCGACCGGACAACCGAAAGGCGTGATGGTCGAACACCGCACGCTGGCCAATCTCGTTCACTGGCATTGCCAGGCATTCGCTTTGCACGCCGGTAGCCATACTGCCACTGTGGCCGGCTTCGGCTTTGACGCGATGGCCTGGGAAGTCTGGCCGGCCCTGTGTGCAGGGGCAACGCTGCATATCCCGCCAGCCGAAATCAGTAATGAACAGCTCGACCTGCTGCTCGACTGGTGGCTGGCCCAGCCGCTACAGGTGGCGTTTTTGCCGACGCCGGTGGCCGAATATGCGTTCAGCCGCGAGCTGTATCACCCGACGCTGCACACACTGCTGATCGGCGGCGATCGCCTGCGGCAGTTCCACCGTGAGCCGGGTTTTGCCGTGATCAACAACTATGGCCCGACCGAAACCACGGTGGTCGCCACCTCCGGTCGTCTGTTGCCTGACGGCAGCCTCGACATCGGCAAACCGATCGCCAACACCCGCGTGTACCTGCTCGATGAGCAGCAGCAACTGGTGCCGACCGGTGTTGCCGGCGAGTTGTACATCGGCGGTGAAGGCTTGGCACGAGGTTATCTGAATCAGCCGCAACTCACTGCCGAACGCTTCCTCAGCGATCCGTTCTGCGAGCACCCGCAGGCGTGTATGTACCGCACCGGTGATCTGGCTCGCTGGAATGCAGACGGCACGCTGGACTATCTGGGGCGTAACGACGATCAGGTGA
Organism: Pseudomonas sp. PvP028; assembly: GCF_017832255.1. Lineage (NCBI taxonomy): Bacteria > Pseudomonadati > Pseudomonadota > Gammaproteobacteria > Pseudomonadales > Pseudomonadaceae > Pseudomonas > Pseudomonas sp. PvP028. Next base: position 4,396,295 of record NZ_JAFIBL010000001.1, on the reverse strand, counting down.
AAATCCGCGGCATGCGCATCGAACTGGGCGAAATCGAGGCGCAACTCACCTCATTGCCGGGTATCGAGGAATCGCTGGTGGTGGCGCGCGAGGACGAACCTGGACAGTCACGTCTGGTGGCGTATTTCATTGAGCAAGGCCCGCGCTCGGCGCTTGATATCGCCAGGCTGCGTGCCGACATGCTGGACCGCCTGCCGGGCTACATGGTGCCGAGTGCCTTCGTGCGCCTCGATGCCTGGCCATTGACCGCCAACGGCAAGGTCGATCGACGTGCCTTGCCAGTGCCGGATCGCGACGCTATGCCAGGGCGTGAATACGAGTCGCCGCAAGGCGAGCTGGAAATGGCCCTGGCCGACATCTGGAGCGATTTGCTGCAAGTCGAGCAAGTAGGGCGCAACGATCACTTCTTCGAACTCGGCGGCCATTCACTGCTCGCCGTTACGTTGATCGCACGCATGCGTCGCCGTGGCATGGATGCCGATATCCGCGTGTTGTTTGCCCAGCCGACCCTGGCCGCTTTGGCACGCGCTGTTGGCAGCGGCGCTCAGGTGAAGATTCCGGCCAACCTGATCGGTGCGGATTGCGCGTCAATCACCCCGGACCTGTTGCCGCTGGTGAAACTGGACCAGGCAGGGATCGATCGCGTTGTCGCCAGCGTTACCGGCGGTGCGAGCAATATTCAGGACATCTACCCGCTGGGGCCTCTGCAGGCGGGTATTTTCTATCACTACCTGTCCGCCGCTGAGGATGATCCCTATCGCTTGCAGGCACGCTTCGCCTTTGCCGACCGCTCGCGACTGGAGGCCTTCAGCCAGGCGCTGCAACAGGTCATCGCCCGTAACGACGTGTTGCGCACTTCACTGTGCTGGGACGGTCTGGAAACGCCTGTGCAAGTGGTCTGGCGACATGCCGATCTGCCGGTGATCGAGGTGCCGCTGGCGGCGCTGGATAATCCCGAGCCGCTGGAACTTGTACGTGCACCGCTGCTGCGGCTGATCCACGCCGATGACCCGGACAACGGGCGTATCGTCGCGGTCCTGCTGTTCCATCACTTGATCATGGACCACGTTGCCCTGGACCTGCTGAGCCAGGAATTGCAGGCGGTGCTGCTTGACCAGGCAGCGCAACTGCCCGCGCCAGTGCCTTATCGCAACTACATCGCGCAGACCTTGCTGGGGGCCGGTGACGACGCGCATGAGACGTTCTTCCGCGAGCAATTGGGCGATCTGGATGAGCCGACCCTGGCGTACGCCCAGACCTGGTTGCCAGGGCCGGACGTTGCAGGCGAGGCCCGACTGCGTCTGGATGCGGACCTGAACAGGCGTTTACGCCATCAGGTGCGGCAGCTGGGTGTCAGTCCTGCCAGCCTGATGCACCTGGCCTGGGCTCAGGTACTGGGCCGATTGTCCGGGCGTGACAGCGTGGTGTTCGGCACCGTACTGTTGGGTCGCTTGAACGGCAGCGAGGGCGCCGACCGCACGCTCGGGGTGTTCATCAACACCTTGCCGTTGCGCATCGACCTGGCCGATCAGAGTGCACGCGATGCTCTGTCGCAGACCCACCGCCGCCTGACCGGATTGCTTGCCCACGAACAGGCTTCTCTGGCAATCGCGCAGCGTTGCAGCGCCTTGCCTGCAGGCGCACCGTTGTTCAGTGCACTGTTGAACTACCGCCACAGCGCTGCACCCGGTGAGGCAAACGAGGCTGCCGGCAAGGCCTGGCAGGGCATCGAGCTGTTGCAGTCTGGCGAGCGCAGCAGCTATCCGTTGACGCTCAGCGTCGATGATCTGGGCGAGGCGTTCGACCTGACTGCGTTGACCTCGAAAGGCATCGATGCCCGACGTGTTTGTGCGTATCTTGCCTGCGCCGTGGAGGGGTTGGTCGACGCGCTTGAACAGGCACCTGCGGGACCGATTCAGGCACTGAATGTTCTGCCCGGCGCCGAACGAAACGAGCTGCTCGATGGCTTCAATGCCGATCGCCTTACTGCGGAGTGCCCGCTGCCCGTTCATCTGCGTATCGAACAGCAGGCGCTGGAACAACCGAACGCCATGGCCGCAAAGGCGGGCGACCAGCATTTGAGCTATGGCGAGTTGAACGCCCGTGCCAACGCAATGGCCCATCACCTGATCGGGCTGGGCGTACGTCCTGACGACCGGGTGGCGGTGGTCGCGCGGCGCGGCCTGGAGACCCTGGCCGGTCTGCTGGCAGTGCTGAAAGCCGGGGCGTGCTACGTACCGGTCGATCCGGGCCACCCGGATGAACGCATCAGCTACCTGCTGGAGAACAGCGAACCTGTGGTGGTGTTGGCTCAATTCGACCTGCTGACACGTCTGCCCGAACTGCAGGTGCCGGTGATCGCGCTTGATCGCCCGGACTGGTCACAGCGCACCGACAACCCGTCCGTGCCGGAAATGACCACGCAACATCTGGCTTACGTGATTTACACCTCGGGGTCCACCGGGCTGCCCAAGGGCGTGATGGTCGAGCACCGCACGCTGAACAATCTGGTGGATTGGCACTGTGAAGCCTTCAACCTGCGTGCCGGCAGTCATACCGCCAGCGTTGCCGGTTTCGGTTTCGACGCCATGGCGTGGGAAGTCTGGCCTGCGCTGTGTGCCGGTGCGGTGCTGCACCTGCCGCCTGCGGAGATTGGCAACGAACAGCTCGATGTGCTGCTCGACTGGTGGCTGGCCCAGCCGCTGCAGGTGGCGTTTCTGCCGACCCCCGTGGCCGAATACGCCTTCAGCCGTGAATTACACCATCCGACGCTGCAAACTCTGTTGATTGGCGGTGATCGCTTGCGCCATTTCAACCGTGATCCCGGTTTTGCCGTGGTCAACAACTACGGCCCGACAGAGACCACGGTGGTGGCCAGCTCTGGCCGGATGCAGCCTGGCGAGGTGTTGCACATCGGCAAGCCGGTTACCCATGCCCGACTGTACGTACTGGATTCGCGTGGCCAGCCCGTGCCACTCGGGGTGCCCGGCGAGTTGTACATCGGCGGCGCTGGCGTGGCTCGTGGCTATCTGAACCGTGCGGACCTGACCGCAGAACGCTTCCTCGACGATCCGTTCAGCGACAGATCCGGTGCGCGCATGTATCGCTCCGGCGATCTTGTGCGCTGGCTGTCAGACGGGACGCTTGAATACCTGGGCCGCAACGATGATCAGGTGAAGATTCGTGGCGTGCGTATCGAGCCAGGCGAGATCGAACAGCACCTGGCGCAATGCCCGGGCGTCGGCGAAGCGGTGGTGACCACCCAGCGTCTGGACGATGGCACGTTGCGTCTGGTGGGTTACTTCACCCGTCGTGATGCGTCGCTCGACAGTGCCGCCTTGCGTGCGCACCTGTTGGGGCAACTCCCGGAGTACATGGTGCCTGCGGTGTTTGTAGGCCTTGATGCGCTGCCATTGACCCAGAACGGCAAAGTCGACCGCAAGGCGTTGCCTGCGCCCGACCTGGCGGCACTGGCGAACCTCGCTTACCAGGCGCCTTCAACGGCTCTGGAAGAGCGCCTGGCGGACTTGTGGGCCGAGGTTCTTGAAGTCGGAAAAATCGGCAGGCACGACAGTTTCTTTGAACTGGGCGGTCATTCGCTGTCGGCCATCCGCCTGGTCAGCCTGCTGCAAAAAGCAGGTGTGTCACTGACGCTGGCCGAGCTGTTCCAGCACCCTAGCGTTGCAGCGCTGGCCGGATTGCTCGATCAGCGTCCAGGATCGCCGGACGAGGCTCGGGAGGTGATCACAGTGCGCGCCGGTGGCAGCGAGTCACCCTTGTTTCTGCTGCACGATTTCACCGGGCTGGATGCTTATTTCCCGGTGCTTGGGCAACATCTGCAGGGTGACTTTCCGATTTACGGCTTGCCGGGCATTGGTCTTGGGCAGCAGCAATTACGCACCATGGAGTGTCTGGCTGCGCGGATGGTGGAGCGCATTCGTCAGGTCCAGCCGCGCGGCCCGTATCGGTTGGCCGGCTGGTCGTTTGGCGGGGTGCTGGCCTACGAAGTGGCCACGCAACTGCTGGGCATGGACGAGGCCGTGACATTCCTCGGCCTGATCGACAGCTATGTGCCACGCCTGACCGATCAGGGCAAGGCGCGCTGGCAGGGGCCTGATTTGCTTGAGCGGCAATTGCTCTCGCATTGCACTGCGCACTGGCAAGCCCAGGCGGGTGAGGGCGCTGCGAAGTTGGCGCGTCTGAACTCATTGAGCGAGCAAGCGCCGCTGCCGGACTTCGCCACGCTGTTGCAACTGTGCCGTGACGACGGCCTGTTGTACGAGGAGCTGGCGCTGGCGAGCGATCAGCAATTGCACCATTACCTGGACCGTGAAGTGGCGCATGGTCAGGCCCTGGCGCATTACCAGCTGGAGTCACTCAGCCTGCCGATTCACCTGTTCCGCGCCGAACAGCGCCCAATGGCGCCGATTGGAAGCAGTTCGACCTTGGGCTGGGGGGAGATTCTCTCCGCAGATCTACTGCGGTGCGTCGATGTCCCGGGGGACCACATGACGATGATGCAGGCACCGCACGTCGCCGTGCTTGGTCTGAGCATCGTTCAGGCGCTGCACAGCGCGCCTGCCACGCCACCGCCACCGCCGGCTCATCAGTCACTGCTGGCCATCCAGAGCGGGCGTGACGGGCATGCGCCAGTGTTTTGCGTACCGGGCGCCGGGGACAGCGTCACCAGCTTCATTGGCCTGGCCGAGGCACTGGGTCCGGACTGGCCGATCCACGGCCTGCAACCACGCGGTCTGGACGGTCGCAGTGTTCCGCACAGCCGCGTGGAAGCTGCAGCGCAGAGCCATGTGCAGGCCATCGAAGCGCTGTATCCGAAAGGCCCCCTGCATTTGGTCGGGCATTCGTTCGGCGGGTGGGCTGCGCACGCTATGGCTGTCAAGCTGCAGGCCAGTGGCCGCGAGGTTGTCTCGTTGACCCTGATCGACAGCGAAGCGCCTGGCGGCGAGGGTCTGGACGGTAAACCTTATACCGCCACAGCCGTGCTGGAACGCCTGATCGAGGCGCTGCAGTTGTCCAGCGGAAGAAGCCTCGAGCTCGACCCGCTGACGTTTGCCGGCAGCGATACCGTCACGCAAATGCACCTGCTTCAGCAAGCCATGGTGCGCGTCGGACTATTACCGCCACGTCTTGCGGCACAGGCCCTGCAAGGGATTGTTCGCACGTTCGCCAGCGCCTTGCGCACGGTCTATCGACCTGAGCCAGGAGGCTACAGCGGCAGGGCGAGTCTGGTATTGGTGGACGATCCGCAACTGGATGCGCTGGATAATCAACTTGAGCATGCCGCTTGCGCGAGCCAATGGCAGCACCTGCTACCGCAGCTTTCACTCTGGCACGGGCCGGGCAACCACTTCAGCGTCCTGAAAGCGCCGGACGTCTATAGCCTGGCGGCCTGGTGGTACGACGGATTGGCAGTGGGTGTGGGGGAAACGCAATGACTTGGTGGGTATTGATAAAGCGTGATTGCAGGCGCAAGGAGGTCTTGCATCGGAGGCGGTGAGGGCGAATCCGGGAGGGGCGATCCTTATCGCCCCGTCCGTTGCATCGACTGGCGGTCAGCAGGTTGAAAAAACGCCCACTGATGAGCCATACATCCAGCGCATCAGGGAATTGCGACCGCTGATGCCCAGCTTGATCGCCGCACGGCGCTGGTAACTGCCTACAGTATTGACCTTGAGTGCGAGCCGTTCGGCCTGCTCAAGCGCGGTATGGCCGGCGAGCAGCCCCAGGCACACTTGGGTTTCGCGTTCGGACAACGTCAGCCCTGTTTCGCGCAGTCGTTCCTGAAAGCGCTTTTCAATGCTTTCGGGCTTTTTATGCTCAATGCCGGGCATTGCTGATTGCAGGGCATTGACATGTTTTTCAAGTATCGAAAACAGCAGAGGAGAAATGTCGCCTAGTTGCCGGCGTTCCTTTTCTGAAAATTCATGCGCGGGAAGCGCCCGAAATACGGTTATTTTACAGCTAAAGTTTTCCGAGGCCTGATCAGGGTAAAGATGAATCGAGTCACTGAGCAACAGCGTGCCTCGTGATGACGTCACGGTCTCGTTAAAGACCGTCGGTGCAGAGGCGGGTGGCGTTTGCCAGGGCTGTGGCAGGGAGGAGAGGTGCGTGGCATCTACCGCAAGCTGAGTGTCGATCAGCTTGTGGAACATGCTGGAAAAATTCCCGCTACCGATGCTGGCTATGGCCCTGCCAATCTGCGGAAGTAGTGTGTTAGGCATGTAGTCATCCATGAGTTTAAAACTGCTGACAATGGTATAGACGCTGTAAGCATGGCGCAGTCACATCAACTTGGCCGTTGGTGTTTCCGCCACGAAATCAGCGTTAGATGCCCGCTAGAGCATCTGCAGTGAAGTACAGCAAAGCGTATCGCCCTGAGGTTACCTAAATACTTCACTATCAGAAAGAGTGATGATCATCGGTCGGACGGCGCGCAAGGAGGCCGCAGAAAGCGCTCAGGCGAACTAGCGCTAGCGGGTGTTTCCTGCTCTTGTTACGGGAAGTAGGGAGTGGAAAAGATCCCCGCGAATGTGCACTTAACGTCGCGACATGACGGGGACATATCGTTTGGCAAGCGTCTATTTACCGATCATGAATCGGGTGACCAGACGCGTAAGCCGTCCGTAAGGTGCCGAGACCTTGTCGGACATGTTGAAACGACCGAGCTTGAGAACACCGCGGGCGTGGGACAGACGTACGAAGCCTTCGTAGCCATGATAGGCCCCGGTGCCACTGTCGCCGACACCGCCAAAAGGCAGGTCATCCTGAGTCGCGTGCAGCATGGTGCCATTGATGGTCACGCCGCCGGACTGCGTGCGGTTCAGCACCCGGTCTACAGACACCTGATCGTTGGAAAAGCAATAAAGCGCCAGCGGTGCCGGACGCGCGTTGATAAAGGCGATGGCTTCATCCAGCGACTCATACGCGAGGATCGGCAGCAGCGGCCCGAAAATCTCTTCGGCCATGACATCTGCTTGCAGGGACACCTGAGTGAGTGCCATCGGTGCGATTTTGCGTTCGCCCGCCGTTGCGGGCGCATTGTGTTGCCATGCCTTGGCACCTGTCGCGACGGCCTGACTGGCCATCGCCATAAGCCGCTCGTAATGGCGCTGGGAGATAATCGAGGTGTAGTCCGGATTACCATCGAGGGTCGGGTAAAGTTTTTTCGCTGCTGCCAGCCACTCGCTGGCAAAGCTGTCCACCTGCTCGCGGGGGACGAGGACATAGTCAGGCGCTACGCAGGTCTGACCGGCGTTGAACAGTTTGCCGATAGCGATTATCCGCGCGGCTTTGGTGATCGAAAAGTCGTCGCAGACCACCACTGGCGACTTGCCGCCCAGCTCCAGTGTGACCGGTGTCAGATTGCGTGCGGCCGCCGCCATGACCTGGCGGCCCACGTGGGTCGAGCCGGTAAATAGCAGATGGTCGAAAGGCAACTCACTGAACCGGCCCGCCAGCGTGGCGTCGCCAGTGACCACGACAACCTGCTCGGCAGGGAACGCTTCGCCCAGCAGTTGCTTGAGCAGCTCGGAGGTTCGGGGTGTCAGTTCCGAAGGTTTGATCATTACCCGGTTACCCGCAGCCAACGCCTCTATCAACGGCACCAGTGTCAGCGTCAGCGGATAGTTCCACGGAGCCAGAATGCCGACGACGCCCAGCGGCTGATAAACCACCCGGGCTGTGGCGGGCCTGAAAACAATACCCGCCTTGCGCCGTGAGGGGCGCATCCACGCCTTGAGGTGCGAGCGGATGTGCTTGATGCCGTTGACCACCGGCATCAATTCACCGAGCCGGGTTTCGTCGAACGAGCGGTTGCCGAAGTCTGCGCTGACCGCCTCGAGCAACCTGTCCTGATTATCGCTGACCATACGCAGAACGGCGTTGAGGTCTGCGATTCGTTGATCGAAGGAAGGCGCGCCCTGAGCGCGAAATGCGGCCTGCTGCGCCTCGAACAGCTCGGTTAGCCCGGAAGCGTGAAACGTCGTGTCTGGCGAAACCCTGGCGGATTGATTCATGACGCTGCTCCTGTGGCTGCGTGGTTTTTATAGGGGCTGCATGACGGCGATGGAACCTGCCGCTAGTACGGAGGCGTCAGCAGTAGTGTGTATTTCCTGGCTCACGTAATCGTTTAGCACCCCGACAGGCTGATGGAGGAACGATCCGGCCGGTTAAAGGGGCCAACCGGCTAACCTGCATGCCGCTCATCGCTTGCCATGCCCGGGTTCGGGCGCCAGGCGATCCAGATGACTGACGATCATCGCCGCCACCATCGCGCAGGTTTTCGCGGGCTCCAACGGCTCATCGAACAACAACTCAATGGTCGCGTGAATCATTTCCACCGCGACGCGGGCAACCATGGCGATGCGCTCGGGATCCGCGTCTGGAAAAGCACTGCCAATGATCGCAGCCTGAGCCTGGGAAACCCTGCGGTGTGAGTCGAGCCGCACATGCTCCAGAGCGGGAACCGCCCTCAGTGCCTTGAGCGTCCACATACCGCCCAGTGTGGCGTCAGTGACCCGGTACGTATCCAGAATCAGCTCGGCGAGCGCCTGTTCCAGCGCCTGCGGCGTGCCTGCGATCAGCTCGGGGGTGATCCAGTGATCGATCCGCTCGTTCTGTTTTTCGAGCAGGCGCTCACCCAGAACCGTCAGCAGCGCGTACTTGTTCGGGAAATAGCGATACAGCGCGGGCGGCGTGAGGCCGGCCCGTTCGCATACCAGATTGGTCGACAAGCGTTCTATGCCGACCTCGCACAGGGTGTTTGCCGTGGCGACCAGGATGCGCTCGTAGGTTTCGGTAGCACGCTGCTGCGCGGGCAGCTTCTTGCGTTCAACGCTTTTCCCGACGATTTGCTCGGGAGGGATTTCGGTTTTCAGCCTGGCCATAAATACCTGTCAAGAAAAGTGGGGCGCCAGCATGAGGATCAAAAAACAGTTGCTGCACGATAAAATGATAGCTATAACTATCGTGTAGCGATGACTATCATAACTGAAGCGTCGTTATTGTGACGATCTGTCAAAACAAAAAATAAAAAAGGTGACGCTATGAACGTACGGCAGTGGCTTTTCCTCTCTTCGGTTCTGATGTGCTCCACCGGCCTTCATGCTGCTGCCGGTCCGCTTGAGGCCAAGGGCCTTTGGCTGACGGCTGAAAAGGACGCGGTGGTCAGGCTTGACGACTGCGCAGACAAGGCCGGCGCTATCTGCGGGCAGATTGTCTGGGTCAAGGATGCGGCCTCGACGTCGAGTGATTGCGGCGTACAGATTCTGCAGCTGACCCGCTATGACCAGGACGCCTGGCGCGATGGCTGGGTGTACGACCCGCGTGACCAGAAAAAATATAAGGGCGCCGTTCGAGTCAAGGACGGACGCCTCAATGTAAGGGCTTTTGTCGGTACCGAAGTTCTCGGCAAGACCGAGCAATTCGAGCGAATCGCAACACTGCCTCCTGCCCCGGTTTGCAAATCGTAAATCCGGCACTTTAGCGTGGGAGAGAATCATGCGCACTTATACAACCCGTTATGTAATGGCTGCAGCCCTGTGCTCCGCAGCAGGCCCGACGCTGGCCATCGCCGATGAAATATCCAGCTACGCAGTGGATGTTACCGCCAAGGTCAGCTCGGACATTCGTACCCGCGGGATTTCCGATTCGCTGAATCGGCCCGGGGCCAAAGTGACCATTCAGGTCGCCCATGAAACAGGCCTGGTGGCGCTTGCCGAATTTACCACGGTCAGCAAGAAACAGTTCCTCGATGGCGACGGCGCAGGTGTATTGCTGGCTGGCGGTTATCGCTTCGGCGATCCGGATGCCTGGCACTATGGCGTCGGGCTTGCGGCCGAGATGTTTCCAGGGGCTCAGTTCAAGGCACCGAACCGGTTCGATTTCGAAACGTTCACGCCAGGTGAAGAGCACTCGACCAATTACAACAGCCAGTTCGCCGTGCTTGAAATCGGTTACGGCGCGCTCGAAGGACGAATCGCCCGGGTGCTCTCGAAAAACTACCGGGGCGCCAACAGCGGCGGTGTGTGTGGCGCGCAATTGCAGTTCCGCGATGACCCGACCAAAGGCCTCGATTGCTATGCCAAGGGTGATCGCAACTCCCGGGGCAGCATGCTCTATGACCTCGACTACAAGTACGCGCTGGGCATCAACACCAACCTGAAGCTGCACGCTGGCTACCAACAGATCGAAAACTTCTCGGAGGCTGACTTTGCCGATTATGGCGCAGGTCTGGTCCACCACTGGTGGGGCTTCGACTGGGGGCTTGACTGGGTGACGACCAAGGCCAGGGCGCGCGAACTGTATATGGCCGAGGACGACGGACATGTGCGCACCACGGACGGCAGTCGCTGGGTAGCGTCGATTTCCCGCACATTCTGAGTAGACCTTTATGACTTCGCTTTTCATTTCCCGGACGCCTGAGGCGGCTACCGGCCTGGAGCAACTCGTCCTCGCGATCGACCTGGGAACGTCCGGCTGCAAGTGCGCGCTGGTCTCCATGGAGGGAGACATCCGCGCCTGGGCGTTTCACGGCGTGCCGCTGCACGTCAGTGGCCTGAGTGCCGAGCAGGAACCCGAGGACTGGTGGAACGCGTTTCTGCTCGGTGCCCACGAATTGCTGGCAGCCGACCCGCTCAGGCGTCGTCAGGTGGTGGCCGTGTGTTGCTCGACGCAAAGCGAAGGCACGGTCTGTGTCGATCGCGAGGGGACCGCGATTGGCCGGGCGCTGCTGTGGCTGGACAAACGCGGCGCCGGCTCGATCAAACGACGCATGGGCGGAGGCTGGTGCAATCTGGGTGGCTACGGGCCGCTCAAGCTCTGGAAATCGCTGCGACTGACCGGCGGGGTGGCGTCACTGTCGGGCATGGACTCGGCCGGGCACATGGCCTACATCCTTGACCACGACCCGGCAAGGTATGACAAGACGCACAAGTTTCTGAATGTGCTCGACTACATGAACATGCGCCTGTCGGGGCGCTTCTGCGCCACAGGTGACTCGATGCTGACCGCCTGGGTGACCGACAATCGCGATCCTCATCACATCCGTTACGACGCTAGCCTGATCAGGGCACTGGGTATCGACGCCGGCAAACTGCCGGAGCTGGTGGGCTCGACGGAAGTCATCGGCACCTTGAAGCCCGAGCTCGCCGATGCCCTGGGGCTGCTTCGATCCACACCCGTGGTAGCGGGTGCCGTGGACACCTCGGCCGTGGCCGTTGGCGCCACCGTGCGTGACTTCGCTCCGCATCTTTATCTGGGCACCTCGTCGTGGGTCGGCGCTCACGTGCCGTTCAAGAAATCCAGCGTACGCCATCACATCGCTGCAGTACCCAGTGCGGTCAAAGGCCGGTATCTCGCGATGGCGATGCAATCGGCGGCAGGTGCCAATCTGTCGTTTCTGCGCGACAAGGTGCTGTATCACCCGGACGAGTTGTTGAGCGATGAGCAGCAGCCGGACGTGTACGCCTTGCTGGACCGTATCGCCGCCCGAGTGCCAGCGGGTTCGCGGGGGCTGATCTACACGCCCTGGCTGTGTGGCGAGCGCTCTCCGGTAGGTGATCCGAGCCTGCGTGCCGGCCTGATCAACCTGAAACTGGAGCATTCGCGGGAAGACATCATCCGGGCCTTCATGGAGGGCGTCGCGCACAACACGCGCTGGATGCTGGAGCCGTTCTCGCAGTTTATCGGCCAGTCGCGCGGAGTCATCGTCGCCACGGGGGGCGGAGCGCAGTCGGATGTGTGGTGCCAGATCATGGCCGATGTCTGCGGGCGGGTCATTCAGCAGCCGCATAACCCGATTCAGACCAACGCACGCGGTGCGGCCTTCATTGCTGCAGTAGCGCTCGAAAAACTGCAGTTCAACGATCTGCCGGCCCTGCAACGGCCGCATCGGCTGTACGAACCCTCCGAATCAACCCGAAACCTGTATGACGACCGCTTCGCCACGTTCAAGGAAGTCCGCAAACGTCTGGCGCCGCTCTATCGCAGGTTGAACCCATCGCAGGAGACGGCACCATGAGCAATGTTCAACAGCAGATCGTCGACCTGTCGCGGCATCTGTCACGCCGCGGCTTCTTTGCCGCAACCGGCGGCAACCTTGCGCTGCGTATCGACGCATTGCACATCGCGGTCACTCCGTCGGCCACCGACTACTTCAGCATGCGGCCAGAGGACGTCTGCGTATTGCGACTCAAGGACCTCAAGCAGCTGTCGGGCGAACGTTCGCCCTCGGTTGAAAGCGAGCTGCACGCGAAAGTCCTGCGCAGTCGCCCGGACGTCAATTGCAGCATTCATACCCATCAACCATTGGCCAGCGCCTGCACCTTGTTCGGCAAATCGCTGGACGTACCTTACCCGCCGCTATGGCAATCGCTAGGGCGGCGGATTCAGCTGGTGGGTTATGCGCCGTCCGGTTCCGGCTGGCTGGCAGGCAAGCTGGAAAAGACCATCCGGCCTGACCAAAACGCCTACCTGATGCGCAATCACGGCGTTCTGTGCTGTGGCCCGGACATAGAAGCCACCCTGAAACGCCTGGAGGACCTGGAAACATTCTGTCGTGACCATCTTCTCAACCAGATCAAAGCCAACAGCCGTGGCAAACCCGAATCGCGCGTCGCAATAGCACGCCTGATCGACGCCCTGACCAGCGCCGGCACGCACGCCCTCAGCCCTCAGCCTTTTTCAGAGACTCAATCATGAACAGACCTCTCGATCCCGCCAATATCCCTGACATTCCGGCATCGGCCGTGTCGCAATGGCCCGATGTCGACTCACTCTATCGCCGCTTCGACGAGCTGGTGAAACAGCCGATTCGCCCGATCAAGCGCGACGCGATGAACAAAATCATGGGCTATTTCGACGAGCGCTGCCAAGGATCGAAGCGCCTTTCCGAGGCAGCCAAAAAGGTCATACCGGGGGGCGTGCAACACAACCTGGCGTTCAACTATCCGTTCCCACTGGCCTTCGCCCAGGCCCACGGTGCGCACCTGACCGACGTGGATGGCAATCGCTACACCGACTTCCTGCAGGCAGGTGGCCCGACGTTGCTGGGCTCCAATCACCCGGCTATTCGCGAACAGGTTGACCGGATTCTCGACGAATGCGGGCCGGTGACCGGCTTGCTGCATGAATACGAGGTCAAACTGGCTGAACTGGTCTGCGAATCGATGCCGGGTGTCGACATGCTGCGCTTGTTGGGCTCGGGCACCGAAGCGGTCATGGCCGCTGTTCGCCTGGCCCGCGCCTATACCCGCAAGAAATGGGTGATCAAGATCGGCGGCGCCTACCACGGCTGGAGCGACCAGTTGGTCTATGGCATGCGCTTGCCGGGCACCGGGCGCATGGAAGCGACGGGGATCCCGCGAGGCGCCACCGCGAACACTCAGGAAAGTCCGCCGAATAATCTCGACGCTTTGCGCCGCAGGCTGCAAATCAACCGTCTGCGTGGTGGCACCGCAGCCATTATGGTCGAACCTTTTGGCCCGGAAAGCGGCACGCGTCCGGTGCACGCCGACTTCAACCGACAGCTGCGGGCGCTGTGCAACGAATTCGATGCCCTGCTGATCTTCGACGAAGTGGTCACCGGGTTCCGCGCCGGTCTGGGCGGCGCGCAGGCTTACTTCAATGTCATGCCGGACATCACGGTACTGGGCAAATGCCTGACCGGGGGCTATCCCATGGCCGGTGCCATTGGCGGGCGCCGGGACGTGATGCAACTGCTTGCCGGTGGCATTGGCACATCCTCGCGACGGGCGTTCGTCGGCGGCACGCTGTCGGCTAATCCGTTGTCATGCGTCGCTGGTTATTACGCACTGGTCGAAGCCCGCCGCCTGAACGCGCCGGCGCTGGCGGGAAGGGCGGGCGACCGTATGCGTGCAGGCCTGGAGGAGATCATCAACCGGCGCGGCTTGCCCTATGTGGCGTACAACATGGGTTCCATTGTTCACCTGCAGACGTCCGGCGTCCTGCTGCTCGATACCGGCAACCCGCTCAAGCTGCTGAGGGCGCGCAATGAAGCCAAGACCCGCAAGCACATGATGGAAGAGATGGGCGCCGCGTATACCGCTCACGGCCTGATCACGCTGGCCGGCAGCCGTTTGTACACCAGCCTGGCTGACACCGACGATGTCATCGACGACGCGCTTGAACGCTTCGACGCTGTCTTTCAACTGGTGTGAGGTGAGCAGCATGCGCGATTCACTTCGACAGCAGTGGTTTGATCTGCGTGAACGCCTGATGGGTCAGGTGGACTCGCACAGCAGTGTTTCGTTGCGATTGCCGGGCGGACAGAGCATGTGGCTGGGCAAACTCGATGACCTGGCGCCGCAGGTGGTTGATTGCAACGACTCGGCAGCGGACGACGGCCAGACGCACGCGGCGATCTACCGGGCCCGAGCTGACGTCGGCGCCGTGCTGCTCGGCGGCGGTGCCTTTGCCAAAAGCCTGGTGGATTTTGGCGGAGTCCTGCCGATTCTATTTGATGAGCAGGCACGCCATATAGGCCACATGGCTACGCCCGCCAGTTCCGAACAACCGCTGGCGCGTCTGTTGAAGCGGGGGGGCAATGCTGCGGTGATCGACAGCACCCCGGTGGTGATGGGTACTACAGGGGCGCGAATGGTCCTCAATGCAGAGTTGTTCGAGAAATGCGCCAAGGCCTACACGCTGGCCAAGGCATGCGGCACGCACCTTACGCTACTACCCTGGTGGGTGGTGCTGGTGGCCAACGGAAGGCTAATGAAAGACGAGAAGCGGGCGGCACAGTGTTTTGCCGAAGGCCGGATTCCGCCCGAAACCCGCGGTTACTGAAACTTCCGAAGAGGCGCATGCCATGCAAACGTCATCCGCTGTAACTCGCAGGCACCTGAGTGCGGCCTTGGCACTGGGCTCTGTCGCAGTGCTGATGGTAGGGCTGCAACCGTTGCTTCTTGGCGAGTTACTGGCGCAAGACCACGTATCACTGGAAGGTGTCGGGCTGGTCGCGATGGGTGAAATCGTCGCGCTGGGGCTCGGTGTGGTGCTGGGCGATCTGCTGCGGTCGATGCTCAACCTGCGCCTGCTGACGGTCATCGCCATCCTCTGCGCTGCCGGAATGGATCTGGTCACCGCCAATGTCACCGGCGACGGGCCGTTGACCGCTGCACGTGCGCTAGCAGGGCTGGCCGAGGGCCTACTGTTATGGGGCGCCGTCAGCCTTATCGTTCAGGGGCCTGCGCCAGACCGGGTGGCTGGCGCATTCATGGTCGTCCAGACCCTGGCTCAGGCACTGATGGCCGCCGCGCTTGCGTACCTGATACTGCCTGATCGTAGCGTGCATGCAGGGTTCGTGTTTCTGGGAATGCTGACCGCAGGCTCGGTGCTGTTCATTGTCTGGCTACCCGGACGCTTGCCGCAGCAGCCTGACAGGCAGCCGGATACGACAGGATTCAAATGGAATCTGAAGCAGGTGCTGCTGTTGACGCTGGTGTTCATGCAACTCTCGGCTGTCGGCGGGCTGTGGGCGTATCTGGAACCGCTGGGCATTCACGCGGGGCTGCGCGCTCATGCGGCGCAATTGCTGGTGTCCGCGATGCTGTTCATGCAAGTGCTGGGCGGCTGCCTGGGCATTCTGCTGGTACGCAGGGTGCCTGATTACTCGATGTTGGCCATCGCAGCGTTTCTCCTGGCCGGCATTGCATTGGGCATGTACATAACGGCCGATCAGGGGATTAACGTATTTCTGGGCCTGTGCGCGTTGTTTGCACTGATCTACCTGATGCTGACGCCGTTTCAGGTGCGCATTGCGCTGCAGATCGATCCATCGGGACGCATCGCAGGGCTCATTCCGGGCATGCAACTGCTGGGCTGTGCCTTCGGGCCGCTGCTTGCGTCGCAGTGGGTATCGGGCGACAACGCTCAACCGGTGCTGCTGGTCAGCGTCTGGCTGTCGGTATCGGCTTTGTGCCTGATAGCACTGCTGCACCGGCGGGCAGTTGATAGAAGGGTTGGGGTTGTGGGCGGGGTTTGATTGGTCGCCTGGGTGCGATTACAGAGCGAACAACCCGGGAGCCTCATTCAGGAAGGGCTCAACCAGGCGACCTGATTTCCTGCCTTCCATGCCAGTCCGCTTAGGACAAGGAGCCCCAACAACACGGAATACACCCAGTACGCGCCGATCCAATCGTATGACCAACCAGCCAGAATAACGCCCACCAGCCCTGCAAAACGACTCATGAAATCAATGGCGCCGTACCAGCTTCCAATGATCTCCTTGGGTAACGTAAGCTGAATGGCGCTAGCTGTACTGCGAAAATATACAGTGGTACCAAACTGGAATAGAAACATACCGACAGCCACCCATAAGAAACTTCCTCGGAACCACAGGGTCATTGCGATACCGGTGAACATTAACGCGTGGGCGGACAGTATGGTGGTGATTAGGCTTTTGTCCTGGAAAGACGACATCGTAAATCCTCCCAGCACTGCGCCAGTGGTTCCGAGCGCATAAAGATAACCTGTTTGCTCGGGAGAAAACGCATGGAAATCTCGGAGAAAAGGAATCCATAAGAGCGCCAGCACGCTTATCACCAGAACGCAGGTAGAGTAAGAGGCAAGGAAATTACGCCACTGCGAGGACCTTAGAAGGTTCACGGTTGCCATCGAAGCGCCGGTCACGCTTTCCTGGAAACGCGCTTTGAATGATGAAGACTCGACATCTGGGCGGGTAACACTCGTGCCTGCGGCCACTGACCACAGACTGAGCGCAAGAAACAAAGCGCCCATCATGAAGACGATTGAGGCAGTAAGAGCCATGGACAAGCCGACCTGGAAAATCACCAGCGCACCAATGGCAGGCCCTACCGCTCTGGCGACGCCGTTGATAATTGCAAGAAAGCCATTGACCCGTATTATCTCCTCCCTTGAAAAGAGGAAAGGAATAAAGGAAAACATGATAAGCCGGACGTACTGATGTACGAGGTCAACCAGGAAAGCAAATAACCATACCTGTTCGACAGAGCTGCCTGGCGTCGAAAGGGTCGTCACAGCCACCGTAAAAACAATGATATTTATGATCTGCGTGGCGATGAACAGCTTCCATTTATCAAATCGATCAATAAACCCCGCCCCTAGCAGGGTGACCAGTATTTCAGCGCTGTAACCTATTGCATACGTCGTCATGACGGACAGGGTTGAGCCCGTCAACGTGTAGGCCAGGTTGGCAAATGCCAAGTCGTATACCGCTTCGGAGAGCGCAATCAGCACGCCCACCGAAGCAAATATATAGAGTACCTTTTTGTTTGAACAGGGAAGGGTGTGCACAGTGTCCATCCGTTATTTTTGCGTTAACGCATCAGGCTGCTATGATTTCAAAGTGTTCAGGTATCGCACTCTTTAATTCATCGAGGCTTGCGAAATTACTCTTCAAATCAAGCGCTTCAGCAGCGGGCGCCAACATTTGAATTTTCCCAAGCAACGTTCGAAGTGAGTCAGGTGTATCTAAATAAGGAGTCAGTGCTTTTTGAAACGCTTCCAGCGCAACGCATTCCGTTTCATCCTTGGCTGAGGCCACCAACGCGGCAAGTTCGGTTTTCCACGACATGCTGTGTGTTGTGATAACTTCTTGCATAGTGAATCTCCATCGTTATGAGAAAAGCAAGTGTGTGCACACCCCAATCAGGTAAAGTTATGCTGTTCAAATTTTGCCATCTTGTATACTACGCTGTGCGGGCACTGTAGCGTAGGGAGCGAAATTCTCGGGTAAGGAAGAGTATCTGATAATGGAACAAGGTCCTGTCCAAACATAGGGATGTCCGTTCTAGGCTCGTTCTTGTCAACGAAGACCTCATGCTCGCAACGAATCAATATGTCTTGGGTGCTTGTTATACGGTAAGCGATACCTTGCTCTATTCTTATATTTATCCTGGGATCAGAAATAATTGTGTGGTTTGTCATCTGTCCAAATGTTTCAGAGTTCTCTCTCAGGTCAATAAAGCTTAGATTGATTTCAGCACCTTCATTATTTAGGAAGGTGTATATTTTTCTGGTGCGTGCATGCCAGTGGTAAGCAGCGGATTCTGCGTAATCTGACTTGAGCAGCAAAACATCTGAAACACAAGCATTAGTGTTTGGTACGAGGGTAAATGATTTACCCCCTGTCAATGCGTAACGATTGCGCCTGACTTCAACACCTGGGATTTTAGCTTTTTCTACAACCGCCGCCAATGAACGGTCATCGTTTGCCCATTGCTTGGGCTCAAGCATTACAAATTTCTTGGCGCCAGCAATTTGCACGGAAAAACGTGCGAGGTACGACTTCGGATTTTCAAGAAGTGATTGGGATATCTTTGACAAAAAAAGATGAGCCTCATCAGGCAATGTATACCGGTTTGGTCTGATGATGGGAAACTCGTCTAGCGCTGAAGAGCGAGGAACTGAAACCAGATCATTGTCCAGATTCCATGCGGGATTGTCGTGATCCACATACCATACAGGCTCATCGCGTGTCACGATGCTTTCGAGATTATCAAATGTATGCGCCACGCCTCGGGGGATGACCAATCGTCTTTCTAAAGAGGGCTTAAAGCGCAAGCGAACTATACGATGAAGCGTAGCACTGCCTTCTCTACAATCCACGAAAAAACCATCAATTTCAACGATCGGATCTCCCATGAACGTGAGTCGGTCATCTTGTCCGACGTGAATTCCATAAGTAGAATAATGAAAATTTTTCTTGTGAGTTACAAAGTCTGAAATGAGAGGGCCGGGACTGGAAATAAGCTTCTTATGGCAAAAACTAGTGGGTGATTTAGCTAACGATGTGAGATTAGGCTCAAACTGTAAGCCTTCAATAGAAAAGGCTAAGGAAAGGCTGCCATCATCAACTTTTTTGAACATAGATCCCTCGCATATTTGGGCACTTGAAAACTTTATTGTTCAAGAGCTTGCCTGCCTTGGCTGCGTGAGCGCTAGAGACCGCGAACATTTTCGGGTATCAGTTGAGTACTCACCTTGCGACTTAAATATTGAGTAGCGAATTATTCGAAGTCAATATTTTTTTAATTATTTTTTTTGAACTAGGGCGCTCTATTTTTGTGCCTGGCTTACCAAAGTGGTGCAAGAAGGGTTTTTTGAAAATTATCATGTCTACTCAGGGATTACCGCAGGGGCCATGCGATAAAAGCACGAGCAATCTATTTAGGTATCACTCATTTTTTGCGCGTGCTCCGAGACAGTGCGCCCTTGTTAATACATGTCGCTGGATTGCCCGCCCCAAGTACTCTCTCTCTTAGGTGGAGGTTGAGGTCATCAAGACCACATCCAAGCTTTATTTATTTAAAAAAGCTATAGATAGTGTTTGACTGATAGCTTGACGCTTCTAGCTCGCCTAACCGCTGCATTATGAGGACCGCACTTTTAATTGTTGAATCGGCGCGGTCTTTTAACAGAATGCCCGTGCGTTAACCGGTGGGCCGACGCTTATGATCACCCGGCGTTAACTCAAACATGGCACTTTCACGCGCCCGGTCAGCATTCACGACGGAGCTTGGCGTAGACCTATATCTTGATCGCGCGGCGCTGAGTGCACTAGCTTGAATGGACGGCTGATCAATCCTTGGCAGGCTTTGTCTCGGAAAACGTACAAACAGGACACGCAGGACGCTTTTTCAGCGCTCATTTGTCGTCCGGGTGAATCGCCCGGATGCAGCGCGGATCAACGTGTTGCGGGCTGACAGCCCCGATTTCACGCAGCGGCGATGGGCTTTTTGAAAAAAAGAGCGTGGACTCGGGATATAACACTAATTAGAATCAGTCTCATTTGGCGCATCCCATCGCTCAAGGCTTTTGACATGACTCAAGCAGCGACGCTATCACAGCAGACCTTGCATTCCCTGTACCGCGATCATCATGGCTGGCTGGAAAGCTGGCTGCGCAGACGCATGGGCAATGCCTGGGACGCGGCTGACCTGAGTCAGGATACGTTCCTGCGCGTGCTCTCCAGCTCCCAGCAGATCGCCGATATGCAGGAGCCGCGTGCCTACCTGCTGACCGTGGGCAAGCGGCTGCTGAGTAATTTCTACACTCGCCGCAGCCTTGAACAGGCTTATCTGGAAGCGCTGGCGCAGTTGCCCGAAGAAAGCGTGCCGTCGCCGGAGCAGCGCTGGTTGCTTTTGGAAACCCTGCAGGCGCTGGACGAGCTGCTCGATGGCCTGTCGGCAGTGGTGCGCCGGGCGTTTCTCTGGAGTCAGCTCGAGGGGCTGGCCTATCGGGAAATCGCTGAACGCCTGAGCGTTTCTGAACGCACCGTCAAACGCTATATGGCGCAAGCCTACGAGCATTGTCTGTTGGTGGACTGGTGATTCGCCCGGCACCTTCGAACGAAGAACGCGAGGTCGTACGCAAAGCGGCGCAGTGGCTGGCGCTTCTCGAGTCCGGCGGTGCCAGCGATGAAGATCACGCCATGCTGCAACACTGGCGTGACAGCTCCGCCAGCCATGAGCGCGCCTGGCAAAAGGCCCAACAGCTGCGTCAGCGTTTTTTCGGTCTGCCTGCCAACCTGGCCATGGCGACGCTGGATCGTCCTGACAAGGCCAGACGCGCAACGCTGAAAAGGGCGCTTGGGGCCGTTGCGCTGGTCCCCACCGTCTGGCTGCTGGGGCGTCAATTGCCGCTGGATGTCTGGCGTGCCGACCTGCAAACCGCAGTCGGCGAGCACAAGCGCCTGTCGCTGGCCGATGGCAGCACCTTGCAACTGAATACCGACAGTGCGGTGAACGTGGATATGGGCGCCCGGGCAATCACGCTGGTGCGGGGCGAAATAGCCCTCAAGGTGCCTGGCAGCGTGCCGCTGACCATCAACGGTCCTTATGGCCGCATCGTGGTCGGTCGGAGTGAAGTCTGTGTGCGTCTCAATAATAGCGACTGCCGGGTTTCGGTCGTCAGTGGCACGGTGCAGCTTTATCCCCTGCACGGGCCTGTGCTGGCCTTGAATGCGCAGCAGCAGGTCACTCTGAAGCAGAGCGGCATCGGTGCTGTCAGTGCCTTCGACGCCTTGCTGCCTGGCTGGCGCGACGATGTGCTGAGCGCGCAGAACCAGCCGCTGGGCGACTTCCTGCGCGAACTGGCTCGCTACCGCCCAGGCCTGTTGCGCTGGGAGCCTGCGCTGGAAAACCTTCGAGTGACGGGCAGCTTCAGGCTCGACAATACTGACCGCGTACTGTCTTTGCTGGCGGCCAGTCTGCCGGTGGAGGTGCAGATGCGCACCCGTTACTGGGTGACCCTGGCGCCTCGAAAAAACATTTCGACAAAAAATAGTGCGTAACGCTGTCCCTTTTTTTTGTCTCGCTGGTCATTCCAGGTAAGTGCACAAAAAATACGAGAGCTTCCCTCTATGTCCGCAGTGTCTTCCTACCGTTTGCGTCCGCTTTTGCATTTCAGCCTGTTGCTGACGTTGAGTTCCAGTCCGTTGTTCATCTCGACCAGTTGGGCCGACACCTCGGGTAGACGCGCCTATGAGGTACCGGCCGGCAGCCTGAGCGCCGCGCTCACCCGTTTTGCCGGGCAGGCCGGGGTCAATCTGTCGGTAGACCCTGCGCTGGTGAATGGCCGTAACAGTTCGGGGTTGTCCGGCGAGTTCGCGGTCGAGGAAGGGTTTGCGCGCCTGCTGCAAGGTTCCGGCCTGCAGCTGATGCCAGTCGGGGAGCAGGCTTACACGCTGATCCCGGCACCTGAAAGCGCCAGCGCAGGTTTGCAACTCGCGCCCACGTCGATCGTTGGTGACAGCGGAGTCACGGACGGTCAGGAATACGCGGGCGGTCAGGTGGCGCGCAAAGGCTCGCAGGGCATGCTGGGTTCCCGGGACTTCATGGAAACGCCATTCAGCATGACCACCTACACCAAGGACGCGGTGAAAAACCAGCAGGCCCGAACCCTTGGCGATCTGATCGCCAGTGACCCGTCGGTACGCGCCACCAACCCTGCAGGTGGGCGTTACGAGCAGTTCACTATTCGCGGCTTGAGCCTGTTCAACAGTGACGTCTCCTACAACGGTCTGTATGGCATCCTGCCCACTTACACGATCGACATGGAAATGGCCGAACGAGTGGATATCCTCAAGGGGCCAAGCCAGTTGATCAACGGCATTTCACCGCGAGGCAGTGTCGGCGGCGGGATCAACGTGGTCCCCAAGCGCGCGACGGATAAGCCGATCACCGAGCTCACCACCAGCTATGCCTCCAAGGGGCAGGTGGGTGCTGCAGTCGACGTAGCCCGTCGCTTTGGCGAAGACGACAAGTTCGGGATCCGTTTCAACGGCGTGAAGCAGTCCGGTGACACTGAATGGGATCACCAGAGCGTCGATCGCGACATGGCCGTGCTGGGTCTGGATTTCCGCGGTGATCGCCTGCGTCTGTCCACGGACATCGGGCACACCGAACGCGACACTGATGCGCCGCAGGAACGTGTGCAGGTCGGTGCCAACGCGAAGGTGCCTAACGCCAACGATGTGCGCGACAACTATGCGCAGTCCTGGAGCAAGGCGCGCACCAAGGATACTTTCGGTGCAGTGAATGCCGAATATGACCTCAGCGACTCGGTCATGCTGTACGGCGGTGTCGGCGCGCGCAAAAGTAACCATGATTTCCTGCGCCATGCGGTATCGGTCACCAACGACGCAGGTGACTTCAGCGTTCAGCCGCGCGATTTCACCCGCGACGAAAATGTGCGCACAGCCACTGCCGGTGCACGCAGCTGGTTCACTACCGGGCCGGTCAGCCATGAGGTCAATCTGGCTGCCAGCTATTTCTACATGGACTTTGAAAACGGTGGTGCGCGCTATGCAGCCGCACCGAGCAATCTCTACAACCCTGTCGATACGCCGACTCCCTCCAACCCAACGCGTACCGACTCCAAGGTTTACACCGAGAACCGCTTCAGCGGTGTGGCGCTGACCGACACGTTGGGCTTCTTCGAGGACCGTCTGCTGCTGACACTCGGCGCCCGCTGGCAGCGGGTCAAGGTTGATGACTGGACCGATGACGTGAAGGGCGACACCGCGTACGACGAGGAAAAGGTCTCACCGTCAGGCGGCATTTTGTACAAGGTCACCGATGATTTTTCGGTGTACGCCAATTACATGGAAGGCCTGAGTCAGGGCAAGATCGCTCCGTCGACCTCGGTGAACGAAGACCAGATCTTCCCGCCGTTCGTCAGTCGTCAGGTCGAGGTCGGCGCCAAGTATGACCTGGGGTCATTCGCCTTCACCGCCAGCGTATTCCGTATCAAACAACCAGCCTACGATACCAATACCACCTCGCGTGTATTCGGCCCGAATGGCAAGCGCCGTAACGACGGTGTCGAACTGACCATGTTCGGTGAGCCAATGAAGGGCTTCCGTCTGCTGGGCGGGGTGATGTACATCGACAGCGAACTGACCAATACCGTCAACGGTACATTCGACGGCAATCGCGCACCGGCCACCCCCAAGTACAACGTCAATCTGGGCGCCGAATGGGACGTCCCTGGCGTCAACGGCCTGACCCTGACCGGCCGAGGTATCTATACCGGTTCGCAGTATCTGGATCAGGCGAACAGCAAAAGCATCGATTCATCGGAGCGTTTCGACGTAGGGGCGCGGTATGCCTTCAAGGTCGATCAGAAGGACATCACGCTGCGGGCCAATGTCGAGAACGTGATGAACAAGTACTACTGGAGCTCGGCCGGCGCGTCGGATGACAGTGAGCCGGGGCTGACCCTGTCGACACCGCGTACCTACCTGTTGTCGGCCACCGTCGGTTTCTGAGTCGATACGTGACGCCCAGGGAAGGGCTCACGTGTATAGCGAACGACCGGCAGTCCTCATCGAGGGATAAACTGTGTGCAGCATTAAATAATCAACCTCAACGGCGACACAACAGTTTGTTATTTAGATAGGCTGTTTTGTCATAACGCCAAAATAACAATAGCCACCTTCAATAGTGGCACATTGAGTTATACCGATTAATCCTGTCGGCATAACTGTGTGCCTTGTTCATTATCAGGCACGCAAAAAGTTTATTTAAATTTCATCTTGTTTTTCGCAACAATGGGTTGCACTTTCAGGTAAATGATAATAATTTGCATCCGGAAATCCAGTGAGGACTTACAGATGTTGAATAATGGCTTATTGCACTCAACTACGTCGCAGAAAACCAATGCCAACTATCTGGACAGGCAGAGCAAGTTTGAATCGAATGTAAGGAGTTACCCACGCAAGTTGCCATTGGCGATCGCCAAGGCACATGGCGTGTGGGTCACGGATGTTGAAGGGACCACGTATCTGGACTGCCTGGCCGGCGCCGGAACATTGGCATTGGGCCACAATCACGAAGCCATCATGGCCAGTCTCGACAGCTTTCTGACCTCGGGCATGCCGATGCACACCCTTGATCTGACCACTGCGGTCAAGGACGCCTTCAGCGAAACGCTGCTGAGTCTGCTGCCAGGACAGGGACGTGATTACTGCCTGCAATTCTGCGGTCCATCCGGGGCAGACGCCGTCGAAGCCGCGATCAAGCTGGCCAAGACCGCCACCGGTCGCCATAACATCATCAGCTTTTCCGGCGCCTACCACGGCATGACCCACGGTGCCCTGGCGCTGACCGGCAACACAGGGCCAAAAAACGCCGTCGCTAATCTGATGCCCGGTGTGCAGTTCCTGCCGTACCCCCATGAATACCGCTGCCCGCTGGGCATTGGCGGCGAGGCCGGTACCGAAGCGCTAAGTTACTACTTCACCCAGTTCATCGAAGACGTGGAAAGCGGTGTGTCGCTGCCGGCGGCGGTGATTCTGGAAGCGGTGCAGGGCGAGGGCGGTGTCAATCCGGCACCTGCGGCATGGCTGCGGCAGATTCGCGAGGTCACCCGCAAACACGGCATTCTGCTGATTCTGGATGAAGTACAGGCCGGCTTTGGCCGCACCGGCAAGATGTTTGCCTTCGAACACGCGGAGATCGAACCCGACGTCATCGTCATGTCCAAGGCGGTCGGCGGCGGTCTGCCGTTGGCAGTGCTGGGTTTCAAACGCGAGTTCGACGCCTGGTCTCCAGGCAATCATGCCGGCACCTTTCGTGGCAACCAGATGGCCATGGCGACCGGCCTGGCGACCCTTGAAGTGCTGCAACGACAGAACCTCGCTGGCCAGGCCGCAAAACGTGGCGACTGGCTCAAAGAACAGCTCGGTCTGTTGCAACAACGCTATCCGGCGATTGGCAATGTGCGCGGCCGCGGTCTGATGCTGGGCATCGAGATAGTGGACGAGCGCAAACCGGCGGACCGCCTCGGCAGCCTGCCGATGGACCCGGACCTGGCTGTTGCCATTCAACAGCATTGTTTCAAACAGGGGTTGTTACTTGAACGGGGTGGTCGCAATGGCAACGTCATTCGCTTATTGCCGCCATTGATCATTACCGAAGAGCAATGCCAATTAGTGATCCAGCGTTTCGAACAAGCGCTCAAGGCGGCACTGTCCCAGCTGCGCCAATGAAACTCAGGTGATAAGCAGGGATAAACAGTAAGTCATCCGTGACACTGACATCACGACTGAAACACTACCCGCACACAACGTTTGGCTGGGCGAACTTATCGGACCTCGACAGCTCGATTGTTGTGCCGCAAGCGATAAATCAACGTTTGTTGCGACGTCATTTAAACGGTCAGCGTAAAGGCGACTGTGGAGCAGACATGACTAATACCGATCGCACCGTCTTATCAAACATGGTGAGCGAGTTGGCAACCACTCGCGCGTTACTCAATTGCCTGATCAAGGAATTCGCACTGCCGGAAGAGTGCCTGCATTACACCTGGCCTGAAGGCATGCAAGGCATAGCGCCGGGCAGTTTCGTGGATGGTGGGCAATGGAAGGGCATTCCGCTCACCATCAGCCTGCCCAATCAGCAGCAGTTCTTTGTCCTGGTGGACCGCCGCGACCATTTGGGCAGCCATCGCTACCTTTCCGATGTCTACGCACGTCAGGGGCAGAGCACTTGGCGCTGCCTGGCGTTTGCCGAATTCGCCCGACAACTGTTGACAGCCTGTGAGCACATGACCCGTGCCAGCAATGACGAACTGCTGGATCAGGTCCTGCAAAGCCAGCACCTGACTGCCGCCATCGTTGCCCATAACATGACCGGTCAACACCCGGAGCCACTCAGCGGCTATCTGGCCAGTGAGCAGGGTTTGTGGTTCGGCCACCCCAACCATCCGGCGCCCAAGGCGCGCCTGTGGCCTGAGCATCTGGCGCAGGAGACCTACGCCCCGGAGTTTCAGGCGCAGACTGCGCTGCATCTGTTCGAAGTGCCGCTGGAAGGGCTGCGAATCACCTCCAACGGCTTGAGCGACGCAGAGGTGATGTCCGGGTTCGCTGACCAGTCGCGGGCCCGGCCCGGGCATGCGCTGATCTGCATGCATCCGGTACAGGCGCAATTGTTCATGCAGGACCGTCGCGTGCAACGTCTGCTCGAACTGGGCGACATCTCGGACCTGGGTGCCAGTGGCCTGCTGGCCAGCCCGACGGCGTCGATGCGCACCTGGTACATCGAGGGGCACGACTACTTCATCAAGGGCTCGCTGAATGTGCGCATCACCAATTGCGTGAGGAAAAACGCGTGGTATGAGCTGGAAAGCACACTGATCATCGACGAACTGTTCCAGCGCCTGCAGCAAACACGCCCGGAAACCCTCGGCGGGCTGTCTACAGTCGCCGAACCCGGCTCGATGAGCTGGGCTCCCAAAGGCGTGAGTGAGGCGGACGGTCACTGGTTTCGCGAGCAGACCGGCGCCATTCTGCGGGAAAACTTCTGCCGCCGCTCCGGCGCCGATTGCAGCGTGATGGCGGGCACACTGTTTGCCCGTGATCTGCGTGCACGCCCACTGGTGCACGACTTCCTCGAGCGCTTCAATGGTCGGGAACTCGAGGATCAGCACCTGCTGGACTGGTTCGATGAGTACCAGTCCTTGCTGCTGAGCCCGGTCATGGCGCTGTTCTTCAATCATGGCATCGTGATGGAGCCGCATTTGCAGAATGCAGTGCTGATTCACGATAACGGACGCCCGCAACAACTGCTGTTGCGCGACTTCGAAGGCGTCAAGCTCACCGAAGAGCTGGGCATCAAGGCGATTCAGGTGGGGCTGCACCCGAGAATTCGCCAGTCTTTGCTCTACACCCGCGAACAGGGCTGGAACCGCATTACCTATTGCCTGCTGATCAACAACCTGTCCGAGGCGGTATTGGCCTTAAGCTGGGAGCGTCCGCACCTGGCACCACTGATGTGGCAGCGCGTCGAGCGACAATTGCAGCGTATTCGTGACGAACTGATGCTGCCTGCACCCGAGCTGGACGCGCTGATCGCTGGCCAGTCGATTGCCTGCAAGACCAACCTCAAGGTCCGGCTTGCCGCCAAGGCTGACCGCGAAGCCAACTATGTGCGTCTTGCATCGCCGTGGGCCACGGAGGCACGTTATGCATAAGGTGCCGGAAACCGTACTGGCGGCCATCAAAGAGGTTCGGGCGCTGGAAACCGATCCGCTGGCGGCCTTTGTCTACGATCTGGACGCGCTGCAGCAGCATGTCAGTGAAGTCATGGCGGCGCTGCCGGCAGGTGTCGAGCTGTATTACGCGATCAAGGCCAACAGCGAAGCGCTGATGCTGGAAACCATCGCCCCGCTGGTCAGTGGCTTTGAAATTTCCTCTGGGGGCGAGATCGAGCGGGTGATGGCCTGTCCGACACGCAAGCCCTACGTGTTCTCGGGCCCAGGCAAACTCGATTCCGATCTGCGTTCGGCCTTGCTGAACAAGGTTGAAGCCATCCACCTGGAGAGCCTCAACGAAATCGCGCGTCTGCAGCAGCTCGCCGAACAAGCTGGGCGCGTGCAGCCGGTATTCCTGCGCATCAACCCGCAACTGCCCGCTGCGCAGTCGAGCAGGCTGGCGATGGCCGGGACCGCGACACCGTTCGGCATTGACGAAGCCGACCTGGCCGAGGCGGTCAGACGCGTGGACAACGCCAGTCACCTGATGCTCAAGGGCTTCCATGTACACGCCATGTCGCATCAGATGTCGGTCGAACGTCATGAGCAGTTGCTCGATTTCTACCTGCAGCGCTGGCAGGAATGGAAGGCTCTGGCCCGCGACCCAGGCCAGCTCACCCATTTCAACGTCGGCGGCGGTATTGGCGTCGATTACCTCAACAGTCAGCAGTTCGACTGGCAGCGGCTGTGCCGCTATCTGGAAAAACGCCTGGGCGAGCAGCACGATGCGCCGATCCTGCGCTTCGAGCCGGGACGCTTCATCAGTGCCTATTGCGGCTATTACGCCATCGAGGTGCTGGACAGCAAAACCAGCCACGGCGAGCATTTTCTGGTCTGCCGAGGCGGAACTCACCAGTTTCGCCTGCCGGTCGCGCAAAGCCATGACCATCCGGTTATCCACCTGCCGACTGCGCCGCAGAGCACTGAGTCGTCAGAGCAGGCTTACACCATTGTCGGGCAGCTGTGCACGCCCAAGGACGTACTGAGCCGTCGCCAGCCACTCAAAGGCGTGAACATTGGTGATCTGCTGGTCCTGCCTTTGGCGGGGGCGTATGGCTACAACATTTCCCACGCCGACTTTCTCTGCCATCCAAGACCGTCACAGCACTTCGTGCGCAACGGTGAACGGGTTCGCCAATGAGTTTTAACGTCCCACGCCGCTGGGTGGTGTTCAACGTGCTGCTCGGTACGCTGACGGTCAGCCTGAGCAACAGCTCGCTCAACCCGGCGCTGCCGACCTTCATGGAGGCGTTCAGGATCGGCCCGCTGCTGGCCACCTGGATTGTCGCCGGATTCATGACCAGCATGGGCATGACCATGCCGCTCACCAGCTTCCTCAGTCAGCGCATCGGACGCAAACGCTTGTACCTGTGGGGTGTGGCGCTTTTCATTGGCGGTTCGCTGTTGGGCGCGCTGGCCGACTCCATCGCACTGGTGATCACCGCACGGGTGGTACAGGGCATTGCCAGCGGGCTGATGATCCCGTTGTCGCTGGCGATCATCTTCTCGGTGTATGAAAAGCACGAACGGGGCAGAGTGACCGGGCTTTGGAGCGCAGCAGTGATGCTCGCACCGGCGCTTGGTCCGCTGTGTGGCAGCCTGATGCTGGAGTGGTTCAGCTGGCGCTCGCTGTTCCTGATGAATGTACCCATCGGCCTGCTGGCACTGCTGCTGGGCGTCGGCGTGCTGCCGGACTCCGAACCTGCCGAGCGCAAGCCGTTCGACCTGATCGGCTACCTGCTGGTGGCGTCGGGCATCGGCTTGCTGATGATCGCCATCAGCCGCATGCACCATGCCCAGGCGCTGCTCGATCCGGTCAATCAGGCCATGGTGCTGGTCGCGGTGGCTTGTCTGGTGGCGTTCGTACGTGTCGAGTTGAGTCGACAGGCACCGCTGCTGAATCTGCGCCTGTTCAACCTGCGCGGTTATCGCCTGAGCGTGATCATCGCCGTGGTGCAATCGGTCGGCATGTTCGAGTGTCTGGTGCTGTTGCCGCTGCTGGTGCAGAGCGTGCTGGGCTACAACCCGATCTGGACCGGCCTGGCGCTGCTGTGTACCGCCAGCTTCGCGAGCCTGTTCGGCCAGTGGGGCGGCAAGGCACTGGACCGCCATGGCCCGCGCACCGTCGTCGCCGTCGGACTGCTGTTGACCGGCGTTTCGACCCTGGCGCTGGGCATGCTCAAGGCCGATGCCGCGATCGGCGTGGTGTTCGTGCTGATGATGATTCGTGGCGCCGGCCTCGGGCTCTCCTACATGCCAGTGACCACGGCGGGGCTCAATGCCTTGCCCGAGCCGATGGTCACTCAGGGCGCTGCGATGAACAACATTTCCCGGCGTCTGGTCGCGTCGCTGGCCATCGTCATCGCATCGCTGTGGCTGGAGTTTCGCCTCAACACCGCGGGACCGGCCGCCACGCCCTCTGCCATCAGTGAGGTGTTCATCGCCACCGGCCTGCTGATCCTGCTGGCACTGCCCTGTGCCTGGCGTTTCCCCCTTAACGACGAGCGCGCCGAGGCCCAGCCCGACGCGGTCGAACCCCGATAATTTTTCGTTCGAGGTATGAACATGGCTACCCCTTTACCGCTGCAACGTAACGCCGCTTCGACAACAACGACAACGACTACGACGGGTACTGGTGCCTGGCTGGCCGACGTCAGCGCCGAGCGCTATCAGCAAGTGCAACGCCGCGTGATCGGCCAACTGCTGCAAACCCTGCTGTACGAGGCTGCGCTGCCTTACCGCTGTGAGCCGCTGGATGATCATCGGCATCGTTTTGCAGTGGCCGTCAGTGGCGGTGTGGAATACCACTGCGAGGGTCTGCTGAGCACCAGCTTTGAGCTGATCCGCCTCGATCACGCCACGCTTGAGCGGGTGGACAGTGCCGGCGAACGCAGCGTGCCGGATCTGCATCTGGCGTTGACCGAGCTGCTCAGCCCGTTCAAGGACAGCCCGCACCTGACACGCTTCATCCAGGAAATCGAGCAGACCCAGCTCAAGGACTTGCAGGCCCGTAATCAGGGTTATCAGCCCGCCAGACCAGCGCATCAGCTGGATGTCGACGCGCTGGAGCAGCACTTCATGGATGCCCACAGCTATCACCCATGTTACAAGTCGCGGATCGGCTTTTCCCTGGCTGACAACCGCCACTACGGACCAGAATTTGCCACGCCTTTCGCGGTGGTCTGGCTGGCCGTGGCGAAATCGAGCGCCTCGGTCGGCCACTCGCGGAGCATGGATTTTCAGGCGTTCATCCGTCAGGAGCTGGGCACACAACGCTGGCAGGAAATAACTCGGGATCTAGCCGCGCAGGGCAAGTCCATCGACGACTATCAACTGATGCCGGTGCATCCGTGGCAGTGGGATAACGTCACGGTGTCTACCTTCTACCCGGAACTGGCCAGCGGCGAGCTGATTTACCTGGGTACGTCGACCGATAGCTACAAGGCTCAGCAGTCGATTCGCACGCTGGCCAACGCCAGTCAGCCACAGCGCCCATACGTCAAGCTGGCGATGAGCATGACCAACACCTCCAGCACACGCATCCTGGCGCGCCACACGGTGTTGAACGGCCCGATCATCACCGATTGGCTGCACCAGTTGATCGCAACCGACAGCACCGCTCGTGCGCTGGATTTCGTGATTCTCGGTGAGGTGGCGGGGGTGAGCTTCGATTACCGCCATCTGCCGGAATCGCGTTCGGCGCAGACCTACGGCACGCTGGGCGCCATATGGCGGGAAAGCCTGCATCAGTACCTCCGGGACGACGAGCAGGCGGTGCCGTTCAACGGCCTCAGCCATGTAGAAAACCGTTACGGTGATGGCCAGCAGACGCCGTTCATAGATGCTTGGGTCAGCCAGTACGGGCTCAAGGAATGGACCCGGCAACTGCTGCAGGTCACGGTACCGCCGATCATTCACATGCTCTATGCCGAAGGCATCGGCATGGAGTCCCACGGCCAGAACATCGTGCTGATCGTCAAGCAGGGCTGGCCGCAGCGCATCGCCCTCAAGGACTTCCATGACGGCGTGCGTTATTCACCTGCGCACCTCGGACGTCCCGAACTGTGCCCAGAGCTGGTTCCGCTGCCCGCCAGCCATGCAAAACTCAACCGCAACTCGTTCATCATCACCGATGACGTCAACGCGGTGCGCGATTTCTCCTGTGACTGTTTCTTCTTCATCTGCCTGGCTGAAATGGCGATTTTCCTGCGTCAGCAATACCAGCTGGACGAAGCACTGTTCTGGCAGATGACCGCCGACGTCATTCTCGACTATCAGCGTGCTCACCCGCAGCACCGCGACCGTTTCGGGCTGTTTGACGTGTTTGCGCCGTCGTACGAAGTGGAAGAGCTGACCAAGCGTCGACTGCTGGGGGATGGCGAGCGTCGCTTCCGCTCGGTACCGAACCCACTGCACACCTACAGGCCGCAATGATGCTGAGGACCAATGCGCTCAAAAGCAGAATTGCCGACGGACAGCCGGCACACGGGGTGATCAGTTCGATCCCGGCCCCGGCCGCCATCGAGTTGATCGCCGAGGCCGGGTTCGACTTCGTGATCATCGACATGGAACACGTGCTGATCAACCCGGAAACCGTGGAAAACATGATCCGTGTGGCAGAGAGCTACGACCTCACACCACTGGTACGGGTCGCCGATCTCAACCCGAAAACCCTGCTGCGCCTGCTCGATGGCGGCGCGCAGGGCATCGTCTTGCCGATGATCGAGAGCCCCGAGCAACTGGCCGATGCGATTGCCGCCTGCAAATACCACCCGCTGGGTCGTCGCAGCCTTAATGCCGGACGTCCCGGCTCGTTCGGCAAGCACAGCCTGGCGCAGTACGTGGAGGCCGCCAATCAACAGATCATGGTGGTGGCGATGATCGAAAGCGCCGAAGGCGTACGCCGTGCCGCCGAGATCGCCAGCGTGCCGGGGCTGGACATGATTCTTGAAGGCGCTGCAGACCTGTCGCAGTCACTGGGCATGCCCTGGCAGATCGATCAACCAGATGTACAAAACGCGTTGCTTGCGACTTGGCAAGCCACCCACGCGGCGGGCGTCGCCTATTGCGCGATCCCTCGTCAACCCGGTGACGCTGCCCGTTGGCAGGCTCGCGGGGTCACCACCTTTGTCCTCGGGGATGAGCGCGGCATTGCCTTTCGCGCGCTTCAGGCCCGCCTGGCTCAACATTCAGCAGAAGGAAAATAAACCATGAACTTCACTTCACTCGCCGCTGACCTGGTCATGCAGGATTTGGTCGATTGCCTGCTGGCTGAGGACTTCTTTGGTCGCGAGCCATTGCGCCTGCAGAACAGCAGCCAATGGCAGCTGCGCCATCCCCAGGCTCCGCAATTGGTAGAGCAGGGTAGTGCGCTGCAAATCTGGGAGTGGTGCTGCGATGATTCGGAGCAACGCTTCATCAGCATCGCTCTGCGCGCCGGTATCACCCAGCAATGGGAAAAAGTGCCCGGCACCCCGGTACTGGGCCGACAGGACGAGCGCTGGACGCAGTTGTCGCCGGAAGACTTCATGAAGTGGGTGTTCGCCGGCAAGGCGACGCTGCTTCAGGACAGCGAGCGTCAGGACAACGAAAAGGGTATCGCGCTGTTTCTCGAGGTGTTGCGCATCAGTGTCTGGCAGACCGCGCTGTCGCTGGACCACAAGGTCGACGAGCAGAACCTGATGGCTCAGGACGGCGCCACTTTCTTCCGAACCATGGAGCAGTGGGCGTCGCTGCGTGATCGCCCGTATCACCCGCTGGCCAAGGCCAAACAAGGCTTGAACGAACAGGAATACTTACAGTACCAGGCCGAGTTCGCCCGGCCGGTCGCGCTGAACTGGGTGGCCGTCGACAAGACCTTGCTGCAATGCGGCGACGGCGTGGAGGACTTGAATGCATCCTTTCCGGCACGCTATCTGCTGCCCGAAGACCTGCAAGCGGCGCTTGACCAGGAGATGCAGGCGCGTGGCATTGCCGGCAGCCATGTTGCGCTGCCGGTTCACCCGTGGCAGTTCGAGCATGTTTTGCAGGTCCAGCTGGGCGATGCGTTCGCCAAGGGCGATTGCCAGCGGCTTGATTTCAATCAGGCGCAGGTGCATGCCACTTCGTCGCTGCGTTCGATGACACCGTGCTTCAACAGCGCTGACTACCTGAAGCTGCCCATGGCGATTTATTCGCTCGGCGCTTCGCGCTATCTGCCAGCGGTCAAAATGATCAACGGCGGGCTGAGCGAAAAACTGCTGCGTCAGGTGGTCGACAAGGATGAAACCCTGAGCCGTTCACTGCACTTGTGCGACGAACGCAAATGGTGGGCATTCATGCCGCCCCAGGCCACGCTGTTCGACGAAGGACCTCGGCATCTTTCGGCCATGGTGCGCGGCTATCCGGCCGCGTTGCTCGATGATCCGGAGTGCCGCCTGCTGCCCATGGCGGCGCTCGGTACACCGCTACCGGGGAGCAATCGGCATTTCTTCGACGAGTGGATGGACTACCGCGACCTGCCGCGCAATCAGGCTTCGGTACTGTCACTGTTTCGCGAGTTGAGCCACAGTTTCTTTGACATCAACCTGCGTATGTTCCGCCTGGGAATGCTCGGCGAAGTGCATGGTCAGAACGCGGTCATGGTCTGGAAAGCCGGACAGGCGCAAGGGCTGCTGTTGCGTGACCACGACTCGTTGCGTATTTTCGTGCCCTGGCTGGAGCGCAACGGCATGCACGACCCGGAGTATCGAATCAAGAAAGGGCATGCCAATACGCTTTATCATGACCGCCCCGAGGACTTGCTGTTCTGGCTGCAGACGCTGGGTATTCAGGTAAACGTGCGGGCAATCATGGATACTCTGGCGCAAGTGTATGACGTACCGGTCACTGCGCTGTGGACCGTATTGCGCGATGTTCTGGATAATCTGATCACAACCATCGAATTTGACGACGAGGCGCGTGGCATGATCAGGCAACAACTGTTCGAAGCCCCCAACTGGCCGCAGAAACTTCTGCTGACGCCTATGATCGAGCGCGCGGGCGGTCCGGGCAGCATGCCGTTCGGCAAGGGTGAAGTGGTCAACCCGTTCCACAGGTTGCGCCGTGCAACCTGACCGAACCCTGCATCCTTCGCGGCGCACAGTGTTGCGCCTTTCGCTGGGATTACTGGCGCTGCCTGGCATTGCCCGGGCAGCGCCGCTACGCGTTATCACCCTGTTTCAGGGGGCGTCCGACACTGCCGTAGCCCTTGGCGTAACGCCTTGCGGCGTGGTGGATTCATGGAGCGAAAAACCAATGTATCGCTACCTGCGCCCGGCGCTGGCGGCGGTACCGCATGTGGGCCTGGAAACCCAGCCGAGCCTGGAAGATATCGTGCTGCTCAAGCCGGACCTGATCGTCGCCTCACGCTTTCGCCATCAACGCATCGCGCCGTTGCTGGAGCAGATCGGCACGGTGCTGATGCTCGAAGAGGTGTTCGAGTTCAAGCGCACCCTGGCAATGATGGGCGCGGCCCTGCAACGTCAACAGCTGGCCATGGACCTGCTCGGGCAATGGCAACAGCGTGTGGCAGCGCTGCGTGGCCAGTTGCAGGCGCAGTTCGCCGGACGCTGGCCAATCACCGTGTCGGTGCTCGACATTCGCGAAGACCATATCCGTAGCTATCTGCCCGCCAGCTTTGCCGGCTCGGTGCTCAGTGAACTGGGCTTTGCCTGGACGTCCGCGGCCCGCGAAGCCACGGGCGTGTCCCTTAAACTCAGCAGTAAAGAGAGTTTGCCTGTGGTCGATGCCGACCTGTTCTTCGTCTTTCAGCGCGCGGACAGCAACGCCGCGCAGCACACCTACGACAAGCTGGTACAGAACCCGTTCTGGCAACAGTTGCGTGCAGTACGGGACCACCAGGTATGGCGCGTTGATGCCGTGGCCTGGAGTTTGTCCGGCGGCATTCTGGGCGCCAATCGCATGCTTGATGAGATCGCCCGCGTGGCCTTGGCGGATAGCGCCTCATGACGGCTGCGGCAAAACTGGGCCTGGGGCTGTTGATACTGGTAGCGTGCATGGGATTGAGTCTGGCCACCGGGGCCACCTGGATATCGCCCGCTGCCATTGTGCGAAGCGTCTGGCAGGCTGATGCGCTGAGCGCTATCGAGCACGTGCTGCTCGACACACGGCTGACACGCACCCTGATGGCCGTCGCAGTGGGCTCTAGTCTGGCGGTTGCCGGGGCGCTGATGCAGGCGCTGACGCGCAATCCGCTGGCGTCGCCTAGCCTGTTCGGCATCAATGCCGGCGCGACGTTTGCCATCATCGCCTGTTCGTCGCTGCTTGCGCTGTCGTCCATGAGCCAATGGCTGTGGTGCGCGTTCATCGGCGCTGCGGTGGCGGGCACGATTGTCTGGGTCATCGGCAACCGGGGGCAGGGCAGCCTCAATCCATTGCGCATCGTGTTGGCCGGCGCAGCGATCACTGCCTTGTTTACTGCATTCAGTCAGGCCTTGCTGGTGGTCAATCAGGACGGTCTGGACACCGTGCTGTTCTGGCTGGCCGGCTCGTTGTCGGAGCGCGAACTGAGCACCGCCGCGCCGTTGCTCGTCTGCGTGGTCATGGGGCTTGTCGGCGCGCTGGTGCTGGCGGGGCAGGTCAACGTACTCAACACCGGGGAAGCCATCGCGACGGCGCTGGGCCAGCGTACGGGGCTGATTCGCCTGATGATGAGCGTGGTGATCATTGCCCTGGCAGGCAGCGCCGTGGCGCTGGCGGGCAGTATCGGCTTCATCGGTCTGCTGGTGCCACACATGGTGCGCAAGACGCTGTCCATCGACCATCGCTGGCTGCTACCCGGCTGCGCAGTGCTGGGCGCGACCCTGTTGCTGCTGGCCGACACGCTGGCGCGAGTCGTGATTGTCCCTCAGGAAGTCCCGGTGGGTGTGATGACTGCGCTGTTCGGTGCGCCGTTCTTCATTGCACTGGTTCGGCGGGGCGCGCGCTATGGATAAGCATTTCACCGTGCGCTACCGGAGTTTTTCCCGGCAGTTCAGCCTGACTGCATTGACGCGCTTGCTTACAGGCCTGGCGCTGACGCTGATGGTTGCACTGAGTTCGCTGGCCTTGGGCAAGATCAATCTGACGCCAGCGACCCTGCTGAGTGTTTTTACCGGTCAGGCGGATGCCAGCCTGGTCTTCATCGTCGAACAACTGCGCATGCCCCGGCTGGCCTTGGCCGCCCTGGTCGGCGCGGCCCTGGCGGTGTCCGGACTGATCCTGCAAAGCATCATTCGCAACCCGCTGGCCTCACCGGATCTGTTAGGCATCACCAGCGGTGCCAGCGCCGCAGCCGTGTTGTATCTGTCATTCTTCTCAGCTGCACTGGGTGCGCAGTTTCTACCCCTGGCGGCGATCTCTGGCGCAGGCCTCGCGGCACTGGTCATTTATCTGCTGGCCTGGAATCAGGGCGCTTCACCCTTGCGCATGGTGTTGATCGGGGTAGGGGTGTCAGCTCTGCTGGCTGCGGTGACCACGTTCATTCTGGTGTTCAGCCCGTTGACCACCACCTTGTCGGCTTATGTCTGGCTGACCGGGAGCGTGTATGGTGCCAGTTGGCCGGAGCCCCGCGCACTGGCCGGCTGGCTATTGTTGACGTTGCCGCTGCTGGCGCTGCTCGCCCGTCAGGTGCGCATGCAGCAACTGGATGACGCGCTGGCCCAGGGCATCGGCGTGCGCGTGCAATGGCTGCGCGCGGGGTTGCTGCTGGTGAGCGTCGCGCTGGCCGGGCTGGCGGTCGCCTGGGGTGGGGCGATTGCCTTTGTCGGGCTGATTGCGCCTCATATCGCCAAACGCCTGATGCCGCCGGGGTTCGTCGGTCAGGCGCTGATGGCGGCGTTGATCGGTGCCAATCTGGTGATGCTTGCCGATCTGGCCGGACGCACGCTGTTCCTGCCGCTGGATCTGCCCGCAGGGATTTTTGTCGCGGTGCTGGGCACACCTTTTTTTCTGTACCTATTGATCAACCAGCGGCACTAAGGAATTACGGATGGCGTCAATCGCAACCCACGACCTGACCCTGAGTTACCAGCGGCAGGTGATCATCGACAGTCTTGATCTGCAGTTACCCGCAGGCCAGGTGACCGTGCTGATCGGCAGTAACGGTTGCGGCAAAAGCACCTTGCTAAAATCCTTGGCGCGCCTGCTCAAACCCCAGCAGGGCACCGTCGTGCTCAACGGTGCCGACATTCACCAGAAGTCCACTGCGACCGTCGCGCGTGAACTGGCGATTCTGCCGCAAATGCCCAGCGCACCGGAAGGCATAAGCGTGCGGCAACTGGTGGCGCTGGGGCGTTATCCGTATCAGAACTGGATGCAGCAATGGTCCGCCGAGGATGAAGCCATGGTCGCACGGGCTCTGGCGCAAACCGGCATGCAGGACCTGGCCGACAGACCCGTCGATGCCCTGTCAGGCGGCCAGCGTCAGCGCGCATGGATCGCCATGACCCTGGCGCAGGATACCGACATTGTATTGCTGGACGAACCGACGACCTTTCTCGATCTGGCTCATCAGATCGAAGTGCTGGATCTGTTGCGCGACCTGAATCGGCAAGAGGGCAAGACCATCGTGATGGTCCTGCATGACCTGAATCTGGCCTGCCGTTACGCCGATCACATGGTTGCCGTCCACGAACGCAGCGCCTTTGCCCAAGGGCGTCCGGCCGATATCCTCAGCGAGGCGCTGGTCAAGCAGGTCTTCGGCCTCAACTGCCGGATCATCGCCGATCCATTCTTTGGTACGCCGCTGTGCATCCCCTTTGGCCGGGAACTGCCGCAATGAGTCTGGCGCAGGCGTTCAGCGAATCTGAATGGGCGTTGCTGTCCGAGGCGCTGCGGCTCAGGCCGGCAGGTGAGCACGATCCGCGCTCGCTATCGGCCCGCGCGCTGCTGGACGACGCAGTCTGCGAGCAATTGCTTGGCATGTTGGGGCCGGTGATCGGTTCTCCGACACAGGCAATCACCGCATCACTGCTGGCCAAGCGCATTTCTTTCTTGAGCACCGGTGCCTGCCTGTACGCGATGTCGGTCTACGACAAGGGCCTGACCCTGTCGCTGGACAACAGCGTGATCGAATACGCGCATGATGACGGCCTTTGGACCTCGTCAATGCCTTTGCTCGATACAACGCCAGTGGGTTATGAGCCGGGTGCTCGCGAAGCATGGCGTGATCAGATCGCCACCACTTTGTTCCGCGACCTGCTTCAGCCGCTGTGGGAAACTTTCAACCGTGTCACTGGCATTTCCCGACGCATTCTGTGGGAAAACACCGCAGTACGCGTGTATTCGCTGTACGACAAGCGCATGGACAAGGTTGAAGACCCAGCGATCCGGCAGCGCTGTGGAGCCGATTTCGACTGGCTGCTGCACCAGGCCGATCCCACGCTGTTCGGCCTGACCTACAACCCGCTCAAACACTTCCGCCGTACGCCGGTTGTGCTGGAAGCCGAAGGCAAAAGCATCCGTTTTCGGCGCACCTGCTGCTTCTATTACGACGCCAGCAACCCCGTCGAGTATTGCTCGACCTGTCCGTTACTGAGGCCCAAAAAATGTCGATGAACAAGCAGATTGCACACCGCCAGCAACAACTCAGCGACGCCGTCATAGAGCAATACCGTGACATTGCCGCGTCAACCATCGGCCACCTGAACGACGCGGGTTACCTGCGCGGGATCAGACCGCTGTTCGAGGGTGCCAGACTGGTCGGCAACGTTGTCACGGTCAAACTGCAACTGCCCGACGGCAGCATTTTGCGCGATGCACTGCTGAACAGCCTGCCAGGCGATGTACTGGTGATCGAATGTGTCGGCGACGAGCATTGCGCCTGCTGGGGCGAACTGCGCACCCTGGCCGGGCTCATCAAGGGGCTTGCCGGCGTCATCGTCTCGGGCGCAGTCACCGACGTTGCCGCCTTGCGCGAACATCGTCTTCCCGTGTTCAGCCGGGGAGTCAGCGCAATGACAACGCGCAGTCTCGGGGAAAGCGGCGAGCTCAATGGACTGATCCATATAGGCGGCGTGGAGGTGAGGCCAGGGGACATTGCAGTCGGGGATGATGACGGCGTATTTATCCTGAGTCCGCAACAGGCGAACGAACTGTTACCCGAGTTGCTGGGCAAGGAGAGTGCGGACCGAAAAAGAAGGGAAGAACTTATCGACAGACTGAATGGGCGCCAGCCGGAAATCGGAAGTTAGCATTGACACGATGTTTAATATTTGGATCCTATATCCACAATTAGACAATAGGCGCGTCTTTTATGTATTAAGTTTGCTAGCCCTGCTCAAGATTGCGATTCCATGACCGATGCAGATTGGAAACCCAAACTGTCCCGGATAGCCGCAATGTTCAATTCGCATTTGAAAAACACCAATAAGGCATTGGAGCGCCGCCTCGCCATGCTTGAGCAAGCAGGGCAAATCCTCAATCTGGAGACAGTTGCCGTCGTGCTGGATGGCACGGGCAAAATACAGACCGTCAACGCGTTGTTCGAGACGGAGATGAGCTATGCACAAGCAGAGCTCGTCGGACGCAACCTGTCTGATCTGAGCCCGCCGGAACTGAACGGTGACGTTCACCAGAAGCGCGCATTGACCGCGATTCGAGACGGCAAGCACTTCAGCGGTACGTTGCGCCTGGTCAGCAAGACCGGGTCCAGGGTGTGGCTGAGAACCGTGGTCGTACCCTATAAAAATGAAACCGGCGGCGTCGAACAGATCACCCTGTACTCGAGTGTTCTGACGCGAACGATTGAAGCTTCTCGCGAGAACGAGGCGCTGGTCAATGCACTGCAACGCTCCACCGCCGTTATCGATTTCACCCTCGATGGCATTGTCATCGGCGCCAATGACAACTTTCTGAGGGCGATGGGGTACGAGTTGAATCAGATAAAGGGCAAACATCACAAGATGTTTTGCGTGCCTGAAGAGTCTGCCTCTGACGCATATACCCGATTCTGGGAAAGACTGCGTCGGGGGGAGTTTATCGTCGATCGTTTCCGCCGAATTGACAAAGGCGGTCGTGATGTATGGCTCGAAGCTTCTTACAACCCTATTACCGACGCCAACGGCAAACTCTATAAAATTGCCAAGTTCGCAACGGTTATCACTGAACAGGTTGAGCGCGAGAAAGCCGTCGCTGAAGCATCTGAAATGGCGTATCAAACTTCTATCGATACTGACAGCAGCGCACAGCAAGGCCGCAAAGTCATCAAGGAAACGCTGCAGATGCTCGGCCAACTGACCATTTCAATGGAAGAAGCCACACGAGGCATCGAAGCACTGGACTCACAAAGTCAGGTGATCGGAACAATCATCAAAACCATCAGCGGCATCGCCGAACAAACCAACCTGCTCGCGTTGAACGCAGCGATTGAGGCCGCCAGGGCCGGCGAACAGGGCAGGGGCTTCGCAGTGGTGGCCGATGAGGTGCGCCAGTTGGCCTCTCGCACGACAAAAGCGGCGGAAGAAATTGTAAGCGTCGTGAAGACCAACCAAAGCCTGGCCTCAGATGCAGTGGGCGTGATTGTGCGCAGTACCGAACAGGCGTCCGAGGCGCTGGTATTGGCCAACGACGCAGACCGTGTGATTCAGGAAATCCAGCACGGCGCAAACACGGTAGTGCGGGCCGTCAGCCGATTTGTGGACCAGCGCTCCAGCTAAGTGCGTGAGCAGTCGAGTCGACTCAGGCGAGGCGTTTGAATGGGAGGTCGCGACAGGAGGACGAAATTTTTCCGCGACCTCCAACTGAGCTATCAGGTAGGATGAATGGCAGCCTTGG
Source organism: Pseudomonas sp. PvP028 (assembly GCF_017832255.1). Classification (NCBI taxonomy): domain Bacteria; kingdom Pseudomonadati; phylum Pseudomonadota; class Gammaproteobacteria; order Pseudomonadales; family Pseudomonadaceae; genus Pseudomonas; species Pseudomonas sp. PvP028. The sequence continues at coordinate 4,354,940 of NZ_JAFIBL010000001.1, read as the reverse complement.
CCAGAATCAACAATCTGGCCGAGACAGAGGAGCCATTAGAAAACACTCTTTGAACACTTCGTGGCACGTAAGAGAGACGCTATGAACTGGCACACGTGGTGGGTATTTGCGGTTACTGTTTTCCTGCTGTCAGGGACGCCGGGGCCTAATATGTTGCATGTGCTTTCCAGAGCCGTTTCGTTAGGTTTCGCAAGAAGTATTCCCGCGATGATCGGCTGCCTGGTTGCTGTTGTTGCGGTACTCAGTATTTCGGCTGCCGGTCTTGGCGCGCTGCTTGCCGCATCCCCAAGAGCATTTGAAGCGCTACGTTATCTCGGCGTAGCTTACCTTTTCTGGCTGGGCTACAAGGCATGGCGCGGTTCAGCGCAATCACCACAAGACGCACCTGTGTCGAGCCCAGCGGTGTCGAGCTGGCGCGTGTTCATCAACGGACTCATTGTAGGATTTGGAAACCCTAAACTCCTGCTCTTCGCAGCTGCATTCCTGCCTCAGTTCATTGTTCCCAGCCAGCCGCAAATGACCCAGCTCATTATTCTGGTTATGACTTTTGCTGCGTGCGAGATGTTCTGGTACATGGCGTATGCGCTAGGCGGAACTCAACTCCGCCGATATTTAACTCGCCCTGCTATGCGCCGAGCGTTCGATCGTTTTACCGGGGTGCTCTTTGCAGGCTTCGGTGTTCTGCTTCTTCGCTTTCGCCCACAATGATCGCACGATGGACAGTGGCTAATAGTCGGCATTAGCTGTCGGCTGCTGCACCTCAGGTGTGAATGGATAAAAATCAGTACAGCCATTTTATGTATAGAAACTGCATAGGGCCCCGGCCGTAAACCAGATACCCATCGCAACCCCGGCGCCCTTAGGCTTTGCGGATGTTTTTGATCACACGGATTTGCATCCGCACGATGTCCAACTGCTTGCCAATGAAATGCTTGCGGCAACCGCAGGTCAGTTCGTGCTCGGGTAGTTCGTGGATGACTTCGATACGTAGCAATTCAGCCAACAGGGTTTTGCGTTTACCACAGCGTTTGACCGGTACAATGTGTTGCGCTGCCACCGAAGCACCGCGCCCAGATCAGGTCTCCAAGGCGGCCGAGCGGAATCCATCGGCCGGGTAAGGTGCCTGATTCAGATATAAGCATTCCTTATTGTCGATGACTCATGGACTATATGCCCATTTGGCTGCCTCTCTGAGGCAAGCGCTCGCATCTGCAGGAGCCCGTGAATGAACATCAAGATTGAGGCGCTGATCGCCCGGAAGATCGGTTTCGCCTCCCACCAGAACGCCGTACCGCTCGTACGTGAATTGAGTATCTGGAACCAGGAAGAAAGCGGTTTTGAAAACCTGACCCTGACTTTAAGCACCGACCCGGATTTCGTAGAGAGCCGCACATGGCGTATAGACCGCATTCATGCAGGTGATCGCCTCAACATTTCCGAGCGTGATATCAAGCTTAACGCAGGTTATTTGTCCGGGCTGACTGAAAGCCTCAGCGCTGAGGTGGTGATGCGCCTGTCCCAGGGCGATGACGTACTCGTCGAGCAACGCTTCCCGACAGAACTGCTGGCGCGCACAGAGTGGGGCGGCTTGAGCGCCATGCCGGAGTTGCTTGCGGCTTTTTGCATGCCCAATGATCCCGCAGTAGATCGGGTACTCAAAGCGGCCTCACAGGTTTTGCGGCGCGCAGGCAAGAAAGATGGCATCGACGGCTATGAAAGCAAGTCGCGCACGCGAACCTGGGAGCTTGCCTCTGCTATTTGGTCCGGAGTGTGCAGCTTTCAGTTGAGCTATGCATTACCCCCGGCCAGTTTTGAGCAACAGGGGCAGAAGGTCCGGCCTCCGAGTGTGGTTCTGGAAAACGGCGTGGCGACCTGCCTGGATACTGCATTGCTGTTTGCTGCAGCTTTGGAGCAGGCGGGCTTGAATGCCCTGCTTATCATGACTAAGGGACACGCATTTGCAGGCGTATGGTTGCAGCCTCAAGAGTTTTCTCAATTGTTGACCGATGAGGCGTCGGCAGTACGCAAACGCCTGGATCTGAAGGAAATGGTGGTATTCGAAACCACGCTTGCCACACAGACACCTGCGCCGGGCTTCTCCCAGGCGATTACAGTCGCCGAGCGTCAGCTAGATGATGAGCAGTTCATCATGGCCATCGATTTGCACCGCGCCCGAATGCAGAAGATTCGTCCGATGGCGCTCGTCTCAGTAACCGAGGGATCGGATGATACAGCCGATGCTCCACCCACTATTGAAGGGCTGGAGGAGGCTCCGGCACTCCCGGGGTTCGATGTCGAAATAAATACGGATAGCGAAGGTCCAGCCGGAAAACTGACGTTGTGGCAACGCAAACTTCTGGATCTGACGACTCGCAATCGTCTCCTGCACCTTCCGGACAGCGCAAAGGGCGTGCGCCTGATATGCCCGGATCCGGCCGTGCTTGAAGATCTGCTTTCCAGTGGCCAGCGTATTCGCATCCTGTCAGTACCTGACTTGAAAAGCAGTGGCCGGGATGTGGCCCTGTACGAGCAGCAGAATAATGAGAACCTGGTCGACGAAGTTGCTCGTCAGGCGCTGGCTCGAGGTGAAGTGCTCGCCAGTCTGGAGAAGGTGAAACTTGAAGCAACCCTGATCGATTTGTTCCGAAAGGCGCGTAGCGATCTGGAAGAGGGCGGTGCAAATACACTGTTTCTGGCCATCGGCTTTCTCAAGTGGAAGAAAACTGCCGACGACCCGAAAACCTACTCCGCGCCCCTGATTTTGCTGCCGGTAAAACTTGAACGTAAAAGTGCTTTGTCCGGGGTGACGCTAAGCCTTCTTGATGAAGAACCGCGTTTCAATCTGACGCTGCTTGAATTGCTGCGCCATGATTTCGAGTTGGTGATTCCCGGACTGGACGGCGAACTACCCAGTGATGAAAGTGGCATTGATGTGACGGGTATCTGGAACGTAGTGCGGCGAGCAGTGCGTGACGTACCGGGTTTCGAGGTGAGCACCGAACTTGTGTTAGGTACATTCTCATTTGCCAAATACCTCATGTGGAAAGACCTGAATGCCAACGCCGCGCAGCTATTGCAAAGCCCCTTGGTCAAACATTTACTGGAACCCGGTGGCGCCCGTGAAGGGTTCTCCGGTTCAGACGAGTTTCCCCGACCCGAACGTTTGGACTCGTCGATAACACCCGCTGAGCTTTTTACCCCGTTGCCCGCCGACTCCTCGCAGTTATCTGCCGTGGTGGCATCTGCAGGTACTCACAGCTTTGTCATGGACGGGCCACCGGGAACCGGCAAGTCGCAAACCATTGCCAACATGATTGCTCACAACCTTGCTCTGGGACGTCGCGTGCTGTTCGTGGCAGAGAAGCGCGCAGCCCTGGACGTCGTTTACCGTCGCCTGGCAGAGAAGGGGCTTGGCGAGTTTTGCCTGGAACTGCATTCAAGCAAGGCCTCTAAAGTTGAAGTACTCAAACAACTGGACCGCGCCTGGGATGTCAGCGATGCGTTGAGCCCGGAGGCGTGGGAACGTGAAGCCACTCGTTTGCAGACGCTGCGCTCGCGACTCAACGAACTGGTCGAGGTACTGCACCGACGCTGGAGCAACGGGCTCTCCTTGCATCAGGCGATCGGTCGTGTGGTTCGTGATCATGGCCCTCAAACACCCAGGCTGACCTGGCCAGCAGACACGCAACATGATGCCGTCGAATACAGCCAGTTGCTCGATCTTGCGCGTCGCTTAGGCTTGAACGGTGATGCCGCACGTAATCTGTCAGGCAAGTTCGGCGCTCTGGCGCAGACCCAGTGGTCGAACGCCTGGCAGGCACACATTGCGAATGCCTCACGTGAGCTGCCCCAGGCCCTTGACGCGCTGAGTGCCACGAGTGAAAGACTTCTTGGCCTGACTCACCTTGACTTGCCTGTATCTGAACCGGCGCAGGTTCAGCACCTTAACGAATTGGCGACTCTGGTCGTGGAGTCCTATGGACTGAACCTCTCATTCGCTTTTGCACCCGATGCTGTCGCGCGTATCGAAGCAGCCCGGCGCGCGTGCCAGTTAATCGAAAGCTATCGAGAGCTTGAGGAAGGTCTGTCGCTGGATTATGCAGACGAAGCCTGCCGGCGCATTCCCGTTGAGGCGATGCGCAGCGAATGGCGAGATGCCGAAGGAAAGTTCTGGTTCCTGGCGACTTTCGCCAAGAAAAAGGTCGCGAAGAAACTGGCCTCTTCAGGTGGCGCAGCAGGCCTGCCGGACACGCTTGGCGACCTGGCGATTTTCGAGCGCCTGCTCGCGCAACTGAACGAACTGGATACATTAGCCGTTGGCCTGCAGTCGATCCCGGGCTGGCAGGGCCTGAGCAGTGACGTGTCACAGATATTTCGTGCAGCCTCAATGGCTGAAAACCTGCGCGGACTGATGAGCGGCGTGGCCGAATCACCGGACCACCTCGTTTCATTGCGCGGCGCCGTCGCGCGGCTGGTCGTTGAGGCAAATGAAATGTTGGCGCCGGGCGGGCAAATCGGCGTAGCGTTATCAGCCTTGCAACAGGCTTTGTCACGCTATGAAGACGCCGCTCGACTGTTTGCCGAATTGTCTGTAGCCGGTACAGATAAACAACCGAGCGCTAATGCCTTGCGGGCTACTTCGCTGTCGATCCAGCAACAGGAGGAGCAACTCAAGGCATGGTGCGATTGGTGCCGGGTTCGCGAACAGGCGGGTGAGGCTGGTTTGGCAAGTCTGGCCCGTGCGCTCGAAGCAGGGGGTCTGTCACCTGCAGCAAGCGAGGAAACCTTCATCACGGCCTATGCCCATTGGTTCGCCACGCAAGGTATAGACGGCGAACCGCTGTTGAGGAATTTCGTGGCTGCCGAGCACATGAGCGACATTGCGGCTTTCGTGCGTCTGGACGACGAAATGGCCAAACTGACGGTGCGTTACATCCGGGCTAAACTGTGTGGCTTGATCCCCTCCAAAAATGACATCCCCAAGAGCAGCGGCTTTGCCATTCTCAAACATGAATTGCAGAAGTCCCGCCGGCATAAACCTGTCAGGCAACTGGCTGTTGAAATGGGCGACGCACTCAATCGCCTGGCCCCTTGCATGTTGATGAGCCCGCTGTCGATTGCGCAATTCCTGCCCGCCGATCAACCGCCCTTCGATCTGGTCATTTTCGATGAGGCTTCGCAGATTGCTCCATGGGACGCAATCGGTTCGATAGCTCGAGGCAGGCAAGTCGTTATCGCAGGTGACCCGCGTCAAATGCCGCCGACGAACTTTTTCAACCGTGGCCCGAATGCCAGCGACGACGATACCGCTGAAGACATGGAAAGCATTCTGGACGAATGCCTGGGAGCAGGGGTGCCAAGTCACAGTCTGAGCTGGCACTACCGGAGTCGCCACGAAAGCCTGATTGCCTTCTCCAATCACCGTTACTACGACAGCAATCTCATCACCTTCCCGGCAGCAGAGACCCGTGCAAGTGCCGTCGAGTGGCGCAGGGTCGACGGCGTCTACGCAAAAGGCAAAGGGCGTTACAACCAGGCTGAAGCCGAAGCCATCGTCAGCGAGACAGTCAAGCGCCTTACCGATCCAGCGTTCGTGGCTGCTGGCCATTCGATCGGCATTATCACGCTCAACTCTGATCAGCAAAAACTGATCAATGACCTGCTGGACAACGCCCGCAAGCAATACCCACAGATCGAGCCGTTTTTTCAGGACACACAGACCGAGCCGGTGGTCGTCAAGAATCTGGAAACAGTCCAGGGTGATGAGCGCGATCTGATCATGCTCGGGATAGGCTACGGTCCTACCGAGCCGGGTGCGCAGGTCATGTCCATGAACTTCGGCCCCCTCAACAAGGACGGCGGCTGGCGCAGGCTTAACGTGGCGATCACACGGTCTCGCCGGGAAATGCTGGTGTTCTCATCCTTTGATCCTTCAATGATCGACCTGAACCGCACCAATGCCCGTGCAGTCCGTGATTTGAAGCATTTCATAGAGTTTGCGCAACGAGGACCAAAAGCCCTGGCCGAGGCGGTACAGGGCTCGGTCGGTGGTTATGACTCGCCGTTCGAGGAGGCAGTCGCTCAAGGGCTACGGCGCCTCGGTTGGCAAGTGGTGCCGCAGATTGGTGTGTCGCGTTTCCGCATTGACTTGGGAATCGTTCACCCTGACCGCCCGGGTGACTATCTGGCCGGCGTCGAATGCGATGGCGCTACCTATCACAGCGCCGCCACTGCCCGTGATCGGGACAAGGTCCGCGGAGCAATTCTCAGTGGCCTCGGCTGGAACCTGGTGCGGCTATGGTCCACTGAGTGGTGGGTAGACAAGGAAGGTGCATTGCAGAGACTGAACGCAGCGTTGAATGATCTTTTGGCGCAATCCAGGCAGGAAACAGCAGATCAACAGATAACCGAACAGCCAACGGCCGAGCCCATCGTCATAGACTTCTCCACCGTACCCCGCATCAGTGGAGAGTCGCCTGATGAGCGGGTTGCTTCCATCAGTGAGTTGCCAGCAGAGATGGGTGAGAGCCGCATCGCGCTGTCTCATGGCCTTACACCTGCCGCCGCGGGGCAGAAGGGTATCTATCGCATAACCGACCTTTCTGCTCTGGCGCCACTGATCCAGGCCGACCAGTTTCACCTGCCTGGTTACACTCCGGTACTTCGCCAGCTCATTGAAGAGGTGCTGCGCCAGGAAGCGCCGATTCGCGACTCAGCTTTAATCCAGCGTATTGCGCGTGCACATGGCTTCCAACGATCAGGACGGCTTATCAGAGACAGAGTGCTGGAATTGGCGGAGCAGCACCATTATGTTCAACAAGCAGGGTTTGAAGAGGTATTCGTCTGGCACTCGGAAGGCGATGTGGCCGGGTGGACGACGTACCGGATTCCGGCCTCAAGCGAGGATACACGAGCCATAGAAGAGGTTGCCGCTGAAGAATTGCGCATTGCGGCGACGGGTGTCGATGCCGAAGACAAGGCCCTGGAGGTTGCTCGATTGTTCGGTATAAAGCGCCTCACAGGACCTGCGCGTGAACGGATGGAGCGAATCTTCAGTACATAAGAGCTAGCGCCACACTGATGGGGCGCTAAGGCGCCCGCCGAAGCGTAATCCGGGTCAATTCCGAAGGTTTGCCGAGGCGAATGGCAAACCCGGGCCAGAGGGCGGTGCCGTTGTTGACGTACAGTTGCATTCCGCCCACATCATAAAGCCCTGACACAAATCCGCCATTGGCCAGTGCCAGCAACCAGTGAAGACCGAAGATCATGCCGCCATGGGTATGCCCGGAGAGTTGCAGCGCTACGCCGTGGGTCGCTGTTTCCTTCGCGTTTCTGGGTTGGTGGTCCAGCAGGATGATCGGCGTGTCTTTCGCGATGCCTGCTATGGCTTTTTGCAGGTCTGGCGCAGGGAAGCCGGTTTTCGGCGCAGTGACGTCGGTGACGCCGGCCAGAGCGATGCGTGCACCGTCGTGCTCGATCATCGTGTGGCTGTTGGCGAGAGGGATCATTCCCAGAGACACGAAGTGCTGCATCCACGCCTGATTGTCGAAAAAGTACTCGTGGTTGCCGGGGATGACGTATACGCCGTCCGGTGCACGCAAATCGCGCAGGGCCTCGATATCCTGTTTCCGGTTGCCTAGCGATCCATCAATCAGATCGCCGGTGATGACGATCAGATTCACCCCCAGCGCATTTGACTGCTGTACCACCGCCTGGGTCCAAGGCGCATCGAACAGGCGACTGATGTGCATGTCGGTCAGTTGCAATACTTGGTAGCCCTCGAATTGCGGAGGCAGGTTTTTAATCGCGATCTGGATGTCTTTCACCGGCGGCACGCGCACAGCCTGCTGGACGCCGACTGCTGCCAGCAGTAGAGCTGCCACACCGATGAAGTAACGCAGATTGGCCGGAATGCTCAGCGTCTGCCGGCGCACCAACATCGTCAGCAACGTGCCGATGTCGACGATGATTTGCAGTACCGCAAGCAACAGGATTGCGCCGAACGCCCAGTTGAACAGCATCACGACGTAGCGAGGAAACTCCGGCGAGAACACGCTGCCGGAAGAAAACCGGCAATACAAATGGTATTGCGAGGCAAGGACAAGCACTACGGCAACGGCGATCTTCGCCGATAGCGCCCAAGGCATCGGCCACAGGAACCGGGCGATGACGTACAGGCAGGGCATGCTGAACATGACATGAAACATTAACGTGCTCCGTTGGCCGTATTGATGAGGTGGATAACTGCGTCAAGGGCACGGGCAGTAATGAGGTCGACCTCGTCATGCTGCAGCGTGTTGCCGGGCCGAGGTGCCAAAGATCTTCGTGCCGAGGCAGAACTTCGACACAAGCACAACCGTGATGCCAAGTTTCTTGTAACGGGCGGCGCTTGTCGAGCCATGCTTGAACGTAGCGAATATCGGTAGCCGCCGACATCGATGCCGCATGCCAGGTGCTTCTGTCCATGGCTGGACATGAAACTGTAGACCCGACGTTGCGCCGGCGGCGTTTTTTTGACCTGGGCAGCGTGGCTGATACCAAGGGTTTCATGGCTATCCGTTTTCAGCTAACGGATAATGTGCGAGTTCGAGGTTCATGCTGCAATCTGCCGCACAGGAGTTAATGATGGTCAAAACGCGTCCACGTCCCGCCGTGAATGGAGTCGCATCAGCGGATAGGGTGCTCACCGTTCTTTCTTCGTTTCAGATCGGAGACTCGGCCTTGAGCCTTGTGGAACTGGTAGAGCGCACCGGACTGATCAAAAGCACGATCATGCGTTTGATGGTTTCCCTGGAAACCTATGGTTTCGTCAATCGCCTTGCAGACGGTCGCTACATGCTCGCGAGCGAAGTCATGCGCCTCAATGCGGTCTATCAGGATGCCCTGGATCTTGAGCGGCATGTGTTGCCAAGGTTGCACAAGCTGACCGGAGAAACCGGCGAGACCGCCTCTTTTTATGTGAAACACGGTGCCTATCGGTTGTGTCAGTACCGGGTCAACTCTCCTCACCGTCTGCGATTGCACATGCAGCCTGGAGACATGCGCCCCATGGACGGTGCGGCGAGTGCCGAAGCATTGCGTACACCGTATGCACGTGCAAAGGATGGGCTGGAGCCTTTTTACTCGAGCGGTGCGACGGATCCACATGCGGCCTCAATGGCGTTGCCCATTTTTGGCCCGCTGCATGAAAACATCGGAGCGTTGGTGCTTTCAGGCCCGTCGATGCGGCTGACCGCCGACTACGCAAAAGCGATCCGCTCCATCTTCATCGAGGTGGCTGACGACCTGACGCGCAGCCTGGGAGGGAAAAGCTTCGGCGAGGAGAAGGTGGCACATCGCGCACCGGCGGTCGACGAAGCGGTCTGAGTCCGGCAGCAGTGCGAAGTTTCCATAAACGGCCGACTTGAAGCGCTGCGCAAGGCAGCGTTTCAAACCGTTATCGCCAGTTTCTCAGTTGACCTCTGCAGATTTGGCGTCCTCATGCGCCTCACGCTTGCGGCTTCTGCCCATCACAACCACGGCGATTGCACCAGCCGTGCACAGCGCGGCCAGAGGCAGCAGAGCGATCGCATAACTTCCCGTGGCCTGGTGAATAGCACCATAAGCATTGACCATGATCCCGCCTCCGATCAGATTCGCCAGGGCGCCGATGGCCGCCAGCCCGGCAGCGGCCGTACTGCTCGAAAGCCAGTTGGACACCAGTGCCCAGAACGGACCTTTCATCGAGTAGGCGCCGATCAGCACCATGGTCAGCATCACGACAGTGGCGGGTAGAGAGGACGTGACCAGCGCCAGCAACAGCCCCGCCGTGATCAAAAACAGGGTGGCGGAGGTGTGCCAGCGACGTTCATTGCTGCGGTCCGAACTGCGCCCCCAGATGATCATGGCAACCGATGCAATACCGTAGGGGATGGCATTGACGAAGCCGATCTCCAGATTGCTCAGGCCAAAGCTTTTCAACAGCTGTGGTGCCCAGACACTCATGGTGCTGCCTGCCGCAGAAGCGCCTGAATAGATAAGCGCCATGACCCATATATCCTTGTGCTTGAGCAGCTTCCACAGCGAGATATGGCCGATGTTGGTCTTGAGCTTGCGCTCCTCGTCCAGCTTGTTGACCAGCCAGGTGCGCTGTTCGTCATCCAGCCAACGAGCCTGAGCGGGACGATCCGTCAAAATGAAAAGGCAGGCGATTCCCAGCAGTATGGCGGGGATACCCTCAAGAATGAACAGCCAATGCCAGCCCCTCATGCCCATCCAGCCGTCCAGTGTCAACAGGTAACCCGAAAGGGGGGAGCCCAGAAAGTTTGCACCTGGAATAGCGACCATGAAGATCGCCACCATGCGTGCACGATAGGCCGACGGCAACCAGTAAGTCATGTACAGCAGCACGCCCGGGAAGAAACCTGCTTCGGCAGCACCCAGCAGAAAGCGCATGACGTACAGCGAGTTAGCGCCCTGCACAAAAGCCGTACCTGCGGAAATCAGCCCCCAGGTGATCATGATGCGTGCAATCCAGATGCGCGCGCCGAATTTCTGCAGGGCCAGGTTGCTCGGTACCTCGACCAAAAAGTACGAGACAAAGAACAGGCTGCTCGCGAAACCGAAGATCGCCGGGCTAAGGCCAAGGTCATGATTCATCTGCAGCGATGCCATGCCGATATTGCCCCGGTCGATGATCGCTATCAGGTAACAGAGGATAAGGAAGGGAAGCAGTCGCCATGCGACTCGGCGCATGGTGGTGCGCTCGAGTTCGGTGACCGGTTGCGTCGGTTGGGTGCGGGCCATGGTGCTCTCCTGTGTTTATTTTTGTGGAGAAACGGTAGATGTTTGCCCCGCCAGCTCGGCAGCAGGGCGCAAGCTGGATCAGCTATCGAGCAATTGGCGATTCACGATACAGCGAGGATCAAGCGCGTCGCCGTCCCATACTTTGACGATCTGTTGAACAGCCAGCAGCCCCACGCGATCACGGGATTCGGTGGTATTGGCACCCGTATGCGGGGTGGCAACAAGATTCGGCAGTTGCCACAGCGGACTGTCGGCAGCAGGCGGCTCCGGATTGAACGTGTCCAGCCCCGCGCCTGCGATCCTGTTGGTTTGCAGCGCCTGGATAAGCGCCTGAGTATCGACCAGTTCGCCGCGAGCAGTATTGATCAAGATGCAATTGGAGCGCATGCGGTTCAGTTGCGCGGTACTGATCAGGTTCCGATTTTCGTCGGTCAGCGGGCAATGCAGGCTGATGATATCGCTCGATTCGATCAGGCGGTCAAAGTCGGTTTCGCGCTCGACGTGTGAACGTTCGGGTAGCGTTTTGAGGTAAGGGTCGAAGACCTTGACCTTCATCTGCAAAGGCGCAACCAGATCCATCAGGACGCTGCCGATCGCCCCCAGGCCAACCAGCCCCAATGTCTTGCCGAACAGCTCGATGCCGTTGGCGGTGGCCTTGTCCCAATGCCCCTGACGTGTACGGGCATCCAGCCAGGCAATTTGTCGAGCCACGCTGAACATGAGTGCAAAGGCATGTTCGGCCACGGATTGCGCATTCGCCCCGAGAGCGATCATGACAGGGACTCCTTTCTCTGCCGCCGCCTGAATATCGATGGTGTCGTAGCCGACCCCATGCTTGGCGACCGCCTTGAGCCTGGGGGATGCTTCGATCATTTCTCGCGTGAGCTTGCCTTGCCTGACGATGATCGCGTCGGGCTGTACGTCGCGGATGAGCGAGGTGAGCTCTTCAGCCGATAGGTAGGGGGTGGAGGGGAAAATCTGAATGCCCAGATCATTCGCATAGCTCATCGCGTCGTGTGCCAGGGCGGGGCCTGTCAGCAGAATCTTGCGGGTCATGGATGCGTACCTTGTTCTTGTTTGCGTTCGCGTTTGGTGTGCGACCGGGCAGCAACTTCAACCCGATGCCTAAACCCTACCATAATGAAATGCCATTTCACTATATTGATTTTTATCGATCTAAAAAGGGTTATGAATTCTTTTTTACTGCTTGATTGATTCTAAATGAAATGTGATTCTGAAATTAGCATTACGCAGCTTTTCGGCGGCACCCCATAATTTCAAGAGAGATATGCCCCATGACGATAGGATTCCGAGTCCTCGAAGCAGCCCGCAAAGTCAGCGCCGAGTGGGTGTCACGTTATCGCGACGTACCCGTCGCGAATGTCAGCGATTCGATGAATCGAATGACCGCAGGCGGCGCTCGCCTGCGTCCGATGCACCGTGAAGGTGTGCTGGCGGGGCCGGCATTGACTGTGAAAGCGCGGCCCGGTGACAACCTCATGCTCCATTACGCCATTGATATCGCCGAGCCTGGCGATGTGATCGTGGTGGATGCGGGGGGAGATCTGAGCAACGCGCTCATCGGCGAGATGATGGTGGCTTATGCGGTGAAGCGTGGCGTGGCAGGCATCGTCATCAACGGCGCGATTCGGGACGCAGGGAGCATTGCTGCCGGGACATTCCCGATGTTCGCAGCGGGCATTTCCCACCGTGGCCCCTACAAGGACGGACCGGGTGAGATCAACGTGGCCATTGCAATCGACGGGATGGTGATCGAACCGGGTGATCTGGTCATAGGCGATGAGGATGGCTTGCTGTGCGTACCCTACGACCAAGTCGCCGACGTCTATGATCGCGCCTCAGCCAAACACCATGCCGAACAAAAGCAACTGGAACAGATCGCCAGCGGAGAAAACGATCGCTCCTGGGTCCTGGAGTCTTTGAAGAAAAAGGGCTGCCAGCTACCGCAGTAACCTGGTGCACATGGCGTAAGCACGAGCGTGGCGCAACGCTGCGCCTTGCCGTTACGCCACGCCAGACGGTTGAAAAGGGCGGCCGGGATGTGAGTGTCGGACTTGATGCTCAGCGTTGAGCAGGTATCGTGTAGGCGACACATTGAAAAACACGCGGCTCTGAAAAGGGCCACACGATATTTTTCAAGGCGCGATACAGACACCTCTTCGCGCTGACTGCATAAGGATTATGTTCATGAAAGCTTTTCAGATCGGATCTCAACAAGGCCTGGACGCTTTGACCGCGACCACTCGGCCCGAGCCGATCGCCGGGCCGGGGCAGGCCATAGTGGCGCCGCGCCTGGTGAGCCTCATCAGCCGGGATGTGCAAATCCTGCGTGGCACGTACGGCCCCAGACAATTACCAGAACGCATTCCCGTGTCCGAAGGCGTGGGTGAAGTCATCGCGGTAGGCGAGGGCGTTAGCCAGGTCAAACCGGGCGACCGGGTCATCTGCGGTCACTTTCCCAACTGGCTGCAAGGCGAATTTCGCAGCAGTGTGTTCGCCCACGATGTCGGTGTCACCCATGACGGCTGGCTGGCTGAAAAAGTCGTATTGCCCGCCGCCGCATTGATTCACGTACCGGACGCGTTGGCTGACAAGGACGTTGCCGCACTGGCATCTGCAGGCCTGACCGCCTGGAACGCGCTGATGGTGGTGTGCAAGGTCAAACCGGGTGAACTCGTTCTGTGCCTGGGGACCGGCGGAGTGGCGCTGGCCGCGTTGAAACTGGCCAGGCTTCACGGCGCACGCGTGGCGATCACCTCATCGAGTGACGAGAAGCTTGAAATCGCGCGTCAGCTTGGCGCCGACATCACGATCAATTACCGCACGCACCCGGACTGGGCAGCGCAAGTCATGGCGCTCAGTGATAACGCAGGTGCCGACATTATTATCGAGACAGGAGGCCAGGACACCCTGGGGCAATCGATCGCGGCGGCTGCCGTCAACGGACGTATTGCAGTAATAGGCGTGACGCCAGGTCAGCACTCGCCGATTCCCGACTACCTGTCGCTGATCCTCAAAAACGTCACAATCAGAGGCATTGCCAACGGCAGCCGCGAGATGTTTGTCGACCTTATACGAGCCATCGAAGCGAATGGAATTGAAACGGTAGTCGCCAGGACATTCAAATTCGCCGAGGCCCCCGAAGCCTACGCGTATTTCGCCGCAGCACAGCACATCGGCAAGGTGTTGATCGAGTTTGAACAGGGGTGATCTCGCTGCGCCATAGTTGAACCTATAGCGAAAGGCTTACACGCGCTGGAGTGCATCAGCCCTGTACGACGTGCTCGCGAAGTAGCAATCTATAGCCATCAACCGTTGCGCAGGAGGCGCTTCGGAGGTCAAGGATGATCACCATTGCCGGGACGGCTACTGACAGGATGTCGGAATGGTATTGATAGAAAAACGACCCGCTTCGGCGGGTTTTTTTATGCGCTAGAGGAATAGCGCTATACGCACAAACCTGCACAGTATTGTCGTTTACCCTCGACATTGATCAGTCGAGGGGACGGCAATGACGTCCGGCATACGCCGGATGGCGCGGCGGTCGCGGTCGAGACGGGTATCAACTGGTCTACAGACCGTACCGCTGCACGGTGGGAGAATCCTTTAATGTGGAACGACCATAAAACCGCACTCTGCTCAGACAGCCGCCTGAAACATCTCTACTGGGATTGGATGCTGCATGCGCTGCTCTGCATGCAACCAGCGAAGTAGCGCACTGCGACCCGCGATGCCCATTTTTACCGCCGCGCGCTTGAAGTAGCTCTCCACTGTGCTGACTTTCAGATCAAGCCTTTCTGCCAGTTGAGGCACCGTGAGACCAGCCAGCAGGCCGACGCACACTTCGGTTTCGCGCGAAGACAGGCTTAGCGCCGATGCCTCGAGGCGGCCCAGGAAACGCTGGCGCAGGCCTTCCATGGCATCTTTGTTTTTCAGGCTTTTTGTGACAGGCAAGGGGTTTGTCGAAACGAGGGTAGGTGTCACGGTCGCAATGTGTTGCTTCACGATGGGCAATACGACCCAGGACAGGTCTTTGAGTCGGGCGCGCTCTTGACTGGTGAATGCCTTGGCAGAGGGTGATCGATAAACCGACAGCACATATTCCCCCTTTCCCGGGTAAGCGAGGTGTACTTGGGGGAGAGCGGCGTGGGAGGGCACATGACCTGGCTTCTCTTGCGCGCTGTAAGTGGGCGACTCGAACCTGATGGATCTGTCGATGCGCGTATCTGCCAGCTCTGTCGGGCTCAACAGAACAGGCTCCAGACGTCTGCTATCGACCCCGGGAGTGAGCACCTGGTGTAGGTTTCCGCCAAATGCACCTATGGCCTGAGCGCCGGTGACTTCATTCGTAGATCGACTGAGTCCCTGAATGACATGGGTCGCATCCACGGGCAATGAAGCGGTAATCATCTCGTGGAGCAAGCGAGCGAACTGACGGCTTCCAATACCGGAGATCACTTTGCCGAGATGCGGGAAAAGCTGTTGCATGTTCATCGGGGTTCCTTTTTCCGTTTATAAAGAGACACGCCAAGGCGCAGCCTTGATTCAGCAAATGAATAAGTAAGTGCTTTGTACTCTTCAAGCCCTGCGACCAAACAGATTATATGTAGGGCGTCATACAAAATTTATACTGACTTAACAAGAGGTTGAACGTGGAGCGATAACGTTGCCCAAGAGCACGCACTAGTAAAAAGTCATGCGTGTTAAGAAAAGCGAGAATGCTAACCATAAGCAATGCACTCGTTAATAGTGATAACTTCTTTTATCGATGTTTATTGAGTCTGAGGTGCGCCAGGTAGCGCAGGGAAATGCGAATCACTCTGAGTAACTAGAGGGTTGTCTGATGACAATCGTCCCACAGAGTGAAGCCATAACGCCTGCGGCGGCGATCTAAAGGCAGCGAGTAACGTTGGCATGACGATCAACTCCTATCCCTGTCCATGTTGTCCACGTACGCACACGGGGGTGGCAATACGGGGGCGTGTTGCACCATTTTTTTATATTAAGGTGATCATATTGATCGAAGGGGCCTTAAATAAATCCATCTGAGCGTATGACCGAATACTAACCATATAGTTCATGTTTCACACCTGAATTGCAATGAAAAAAGCTTAATAATAAGAGAGAGATCACACGTGACGCTTATAACGCTGGGTGTCATTCCGCGCAGTATTACTGGATGTGCTGGACAGCAGCGAAGCGGCATGACGCTCCGGACGGGCACGCCATACTAGTTATCCTGCTCGATAGCAAGTGAATAAGTACCCACGGGTACGATAGTGCACAGTAAGTGCGCATCACAACGCCCTTCATCAGGGGGGCGCTTGTTTTTTATTTTAGTGTTTGCTGGCTTCGCTACAGGCATTTTATAAAACTATCGCTGTACAACAGTAGCCTCACTCGGTTTAGCCGATGGAGGGGCGGTTGGCTGGCGGTGCGACACAGGCAACATCACCGAGCACCTGGTGCAGATTGGCTTCGGCCACCCGCTGGGCGAGACGATCAGACAGGTAAAACCGCGCTGCGGCGCAGGGCGGGCTCAGGCTGTTTGAGATACGCCTGTCATCCACTTGACCAAACCGTGTCGCCCCTTCACACCAAGCTTCGCTCCGGCGCGCTTGAGGTAGGTTTCGATGGAGCTGTTCTTGACATGCAGTTTGTCGGCAAGCTCTGGGACCGTAGCGCCAGCCAATATGCCAAGGCATATTTCTTTTTCACGCAATGACAACCGGACCTCCGCTTGACTCAGCTTATCGTTGAACTCGCGTTGAAGCTGCTGGCCGCCCTGTGTAACGGCTTCGTTGTCAGCATGCGCAGTGCATAAGGTACGGGTTGTCTGGGCATGTCTGTCCAGCAGGGGCAACAGGGCCTCTGAGAAATTCTTCAAAAACGATAATTCGTGAAGTGAAAAATCACGTTGATGATGGTCGCGGTGCAAGGAAATGACACAGCGCCTGTTCGACTTGCGCGACACCAGATTGCAGTGATAGGTACCTGTCGGGCCAGAGCTGGCCTGTCCAACGCTGCTGGGTAGTTTCAGATGAACGAGCAGAAAGTCGTCAACACTGAGCATTCGAGCGAGCAGCGTCTCCTGGTTCTGCGACACGGTTAGAATCATCGGTTTGTGATCGGCGGTCTCCTGCCCCAGAGGCTGGATGCTGATAACGCTTCCTTCATTCTCGTCGATCGTCCATTCGCTCAGGTCGAGGCAATCGATGGGAACGCTGGCCGCGATGATTTGGTACATGTTCGAAGCGAATCCTGCATCACCCACGCTTGCGATTAACTTCCCGAGCTCCAGAAAATACGCTGACTGATTTCCCGTCATTTGTAGATTGGCTTCCATTACACATTCGCCCCCATGGCGTTAATCTCCAGCCGAACCAAAAGCAACCTCGCATACAGGGCAGCCGTCTCATACCTAGCAATGAGTATACTGTCTGATTGTAGGACAATGTTACTAGTGCATTAGAGAATTTACACATAGAGGCCATACCCAGTCTGTAGGGGAAAAGGGGGACAAGCGTCTCGCTAGAGGCCGGATAGCCAGCGCCGACGGTGCTCACTAGCAAGTGACAAACACCCTAAGCGGGAACCCGATATTAGTCTCAGAATAAAAGATCTTTTGCGTGGCTGACCTCTTCGATACGTCACGATTGCAACTACTAAAGCCTGACGCCTGCGACGAAAGACATGGCGGGCCATCTGTCTCAAAAATAAAGTTCTTCATGCCAAGAGTCCATTGCCTCACGTGATCGCTGTAGGGTGCTCAAAATATGTTTCGTTTTTGCGTTTCAGACACAACCATCCGGCGACGCCCCGCGATAATGTCCCTGAATGCGGGGACAGACGCACACAGGTCCTGATGTTTCCATTAGTGCATGGCTGAAGAATGAGCGCCTGCCTCGCAGGACAGCGGTAGTGGCGAAGTAGATATTCTCATGTACGCCCTTTATTTAAGTGTTAAGCCGTTGATTCATCCGAGATCCGGGAAGCCCATTAGGCGGGGAATACAGTGAGCATTGTCGGCTTTTTCCGGAAATTGAATTTCCGCAAAATCCTTTTGAGACTCGTGTTGATCGATCTAACGATCTCGCTGGCTGGCTACGCCTTCTATAAGGGCGCAAGCGGGGAAGAAGAGACAGCTTTTCTCTCTGCCGCAGCGGAAGTTACGGACATGGAGTACGCCGTCATGGCACAAGGTGTGCTCCATGGGCGTAATCAGGTGGACGTCGGCGCACAGGTTTCCGGGCAATTGCAGTCCTTGAAGGTCAAACCTGGTGACATGGTCAGAAAAAACCAGCTGTTGGCAGAGATCGACCCTCTGCCCGCCAGAAATGCTCTGCGCCAGGCGGTCGTCAAAATCGAACAACTCACGGCTGAACGGGACGCGACGCTGCATAAGTTGAAGCTTGCCGAGTCGAATGATCGCAGATACCAGGCACTGGGCTCCACGACGGCGGTTTCCAAAGCGGATCAGGACAAGACTCGATTTGAGCTGGAGGCCCAGCGCGCCAATCTGGTTTCGCTCACCGCACAATTGCAGACCGCCCGCGTGCAGGAAGAAGCGGCACGCATCAAACTCGACTACACACGAATCTTCGCACCAATGGATGGTCAGGTCCTCGCCATCGTCACTCAGGAGGGCCAGACCGTCATTGCAGACCAGATGGCACCGGTCATTCTGAAGATGGCGCAACTCGACACCATGACCGTGAAGGCGCAGGTTTCCGAAGCCGACGTGCTCAAAATCAAACCCGGTCTTGCGGTTTACTTCACTATCCCGGGCGATCCTGATACACGCTATAACGCCACCCTCAAGGCGATCGAACCAGGTCCTGTGGACGCTGCAAGCCAGTCCGGAGCAACAGGCGAAAACAGTAAAGCCGTCTTCTACAACGCCCTTTTTGATGTCCCCAACCTTGAAAGCCGCTTCTACATCGACATGACCGCTAACGTCCGAATTGTGCTGGAGGCGAAGGAGGGCGTGTTGACGATTCCTGTTACCGCACTGGGTGACCGGCGGGAAGACGGCACCTACAGCGTAAGAGTTCTGGGTGAAGGTGACGAGGTCAGAACAGCGGACGTGGTGCCAGGTATCAACAACCAGGTCAGGGTCGAAGTACTTTCGGGGCTCAAAGCCGGCGACAGGGTTGTCATCGGAGAGCGGGGCGGTGTGGAGGGTGCTTGAAGGGGGGCGACTAACAAGACATCGAGGGCGGCAGTAAGTCTGCGTCAAATCGATAACGGATACGTTGTAAGCGCCTTGTTAATGAAATGAGCGTACGTAGTAAAACAAGGTCAACCGTGGATTAACAATCGATGCCAGCTTCAGCAATGTCCTGAAGGCTTAGGCGCTTGCCCATGCGCCAGTGGTTTTCATGTTTGAAACCCCCGGCGAGCTGGAAAAAAAATCTATTTTGGAGTGTTGGGTATGGCCATGTATTACGTTGCAATTGCAATGCTCACCTTGCTGCTGGTGCCAGGGCCGACTAATTCGCTGCTGCTGCAATCAGGCATCAGTCGCGGGCTGGGCATGTATTCGCTGAAGCTGGTCGCTGCCGAGTGGGCGGCTTATCTGATTCAGATCACCTCGTGGGGTTTGTCCATCGACGCAATGATCGAAAACTATGGCTGGGTGGTGGTCGCGACCAAAGTTCTGGCCGTGATGCTCCTGTTCTATATTTCTCTGAAATTGTGGTTTTCGATTCAACAGGACACCGATGGAAAGCCAGCGCCGATTTCGATCCGAGCGTTGTTTTTGGCAACACTCAACAATCCAAAAGGGCTGTTTTTCGCTACGATCATAGCGCCCGCTGGAACCTTTTTGCACTTGGAAAGTTATGGGGCATTCATGACTGTTTTTTCGTTGGTCGTTATTCCTGTCGGAATAACGTGGGTCGCGTTGGGCGCATTTTTCGGCCGAAAGCTACCCTCGTTACTATCGGGCAATCGAGTCAACCGATTTGTTTCATTGGTCATTGGACTGTTCGCGATTATTGCGTTGTATAACGTGGCCACCACCGCGATCTTCGCCTGAGTTATTCAACCCGACAGTACCCCGCCATACGCCATCTATTAAATGTGTACCGACCGTTGATTGTACTTATGAGGTTAATAATGAGTGGAGTGGTCACGTGAGCTACCGTGGCATTGTGCTCAGTGAAGATGAAGAGGTCGAGTTGAATCGGCGCTTTGAATCCATCACGGTCAGTCAGCGCGAAGGCCGCCGGGCGCAGGTGATTTTGCTTGCTGCACAAGGCTGCTCGCGTAACGAGATTGCCAGGTTGACCGGGCTATCGGTTGTTTCAGTCACCCGCTGGTGCAAGCGCTTCCGAGAGCTGCGCCTGCAAGGTCTGGTGGATCTGCCTGGAAGAGGCCGCAAGTCATCCCTGCCAGTCGAAGCCTTGAGGAAAGCCCTTGATCAAGTCACTCAGCCGTGTGTAGGTCACGCTCGCTGGAGCTGTCGAAGCATGGCGAAGCTTGTCGGTATATCGCCGGCCAGCGTCCAGCGCATATGGGCCGCCAACAACATAAGACCACACTTGGCAAACGTATCAGAACTGCACAGCGGTTCGGACGTCGAAGAAAAGTCCAGTAAGGGTGGCGGGGGGATATCCGAAACGCCCGAATAAAGCGTTGATGTTCTGTTATGACCAGCCAGTCCAGGGACAGACTCTACAGCTTGCACAGCCAGAACATGCTTGCACAAGCGCAACTGATCAAGCCGCTTATCGCAATGTCATCTACTGCACCGGACTGCCTGCGGGTCAAATGATCAGTGTCATTTAGTACCGGTTCAGCGATTGCTGCAATCCCTGCGACGCCCAAGTGGTTCCTGATGCGACGCAACCCGCTAGGCCGGGTTGCTCTCAGTCATGATTGGGCACTGGCTCGCGGCGCGCAAGGATCAGATCCCGCTCCGAATAAAAGCCCTGCACCAGACGATTCTTTGACCGGTACTCGCACATCACCAGCAGAGTGTCCGGGAGAGGAGTGATCGCAGCTTCATGCTTGACCACCATGATTTTGCCGCCCGAGCGAAGGCGTACATGTGCTCCTGGTTCGAATGTGCCCATCTTCAGTTCCTCACAAGGGTTTTGATGTACGCTCTGTCCAGCCGCCGCCCAGCGCCTTGTAGAGATTGACTTCGGCGGTCAGCTGCGACAGTCGGTCGGTGATCAGGGTTTGTTGAGCGCTGAATAAAGAGCGTTGTGCATCGAGGAATGTCAGGCTGCTATCGACGCCAATGCGATAGCGGCGTTCGGCAAGGCTGTAATACTCCTGGCTTGCTTGTACAAGGTCGCTCTGCGCTTTCAGCTGACGTTTGTAGGTCTGGCGCGCAGCCAGACCATCGGAGACCTCCTGAAAGGCGGTCTGTATCGATTTTTCGTACTTTGAAACGCTTATATTCTTCTGGATCTTCGAGTAATCAAGGCTTGCCCGCAGACTGCCGGCGTTGAAAATCGGAATATTGATCTGCGGCGAAAACACCCAGCCTCCCGAACCCGCTTTAAACAGGCCGGACAGCTCGGTGCTGGATGTACCGGCGTTGGCCGTCAGGGTAATACTCGGGAAGAACGCCGCTCGCGCAGCACCGATACTGGCGTTGGCCGACTGCAACTGGTATTCGGCTTCCAGAATGTCCGGGCGTCGTTGCAGCAGGTCAGAAGGCAGCCCCGCAGGCACTTCAGCGAGCCATTCCGAGGACAACGGACGGCTGGGCGTGGTGTCCGCAACCGTCGTGCCCACCAGCAAGGTCAGGTTATTGAGGTCCTGGGCGACCTGGCGCTGGAACGTCG
Source organism: Pseudomonas sp. PvP028 (assembly GCF_017832255.1). NCBI lineage: Bacteria > Pseudomonadati > Pseudomonadota > Gammaproteobacteria > Pseudomonadales > Pseudomonadaceae > Pseudomonas > Pseudomonas sp. PvP028. The sequence goes on along the minus strand of NZ_JAFIBL010000001.1, from coordinate 4,333,332 downwards.
CCAGACTTGCTCGTGCGCTCTCCACCGATGTACGCGACTGGGCCAGGTCCAGTGACGAGGAAGCGCCGACTTGCTGGCTACGAGTGGTCAGCTTCAGGCTTTTTTCGTAGGACATCAGCGTGTCCTGAGTCAAGGCTAACAGCTCTTGGTCGGCACGCCAGGTAAGGTAAGCGGTGGCGACACTCGCCACCAGACTGAGTTGAGCGCTGCGCTGGGCCTCTTCGCTGGACAAATAGGTGAGCGAGGCCTGATCGCTGATGCTGCGTATGCGTCCGAACAAATCCAGTTCATAGGAACTGATGCCCAGCGTCGCCGAATAAGTACCGCTGGTCACCGGGCCGCCGGTCTGCGTGATACTGGCGGGCTGGCGTTGCCGGGTACCGCTGCCCGTGGCGCTGATCGCGGGAAACAGATCGGCGCGCTGAATGCGATATTGCGCTTGATAGGCTTCGACGTTAAGTGCTGCCACGCGCAAGTCACGATTGTTGAGCAGGGCGCTTTCGATAAGTTGTTGCAGCGTAGGGTCGCGGAACAGGTCACGCCATCCCATGTCCGCCGCCAGTGGGCCAGAAAGCGCTGGCGCCGAGTCGAAAGATTGTGGGTAGTGTGCGGCAACCGGGGCTGCCGGGCGCTGATAGTCCGGAATCAGCGAGCAGCCGCTCAACGACAGTACTGCAAATAGCCATGGGCTAACGGATTTGTTCATTCTGCGCATATCAGCCACTTGGCCAGCCCATGTCGACCGCTGATACCCAGCTTGGCGGCGGAGCGTTTCAGATAGGTTTCGACAGAACTGCTCTTGACGCAAAGCTTCTCTGCGATTTCAGGAACTGTGCTGCCCGCGAGGAATTCCAGACAGGCCTCCTTCTCCCGTGCCGAGAGTGAGACGTCGCAGGCACGCAAGCGCTCGTTGAACTCGCTTTGCAATTGCTTGTGCTCGAGGGAAAGCGGGCCATGGGACAGCGGCACCCCAGCGCTTTTCATACCGGATTGGCGATGGGCGCGGGCATGGCGCTCCGACAAAGGCAGCAGGGCCTCCGAGAGGTATTTCAAAAAAGACAGCTCTTGCAACGAGTAATCTTTGTCAGCTTGCGGACGGTGCAGTGAGATCACACAACAGCGATTGGCCTTGCGCGAAATCATGCTGCACTGGTGGGAGGTTCCGAGACAGTCATTGCCTTGCTGGTTTTTCATCCGGGCGTTCAGGTGAATCAGCAGGTCGTCCTCTACCTCCAGCACGCGCTTGACCAGTGGATGGTCGCTGCGGTGTCTGGCACGGGTCGGACACACCGTTTGCATCTGCGGATTCAACTCAGCGCCCGCGTAGCCCAGCAACTGTACATCGGTCACCGTCGCCTGACTGTCATCAACGGTCCACTCGCTCAGTTCCACACGGCTTACAGCCAGCGATGTATTGATTAACTGGTACATATTGCTCAGAAACATGTCATCTCCGACGCTAGACACCAGCTTCCCGAGTTCCAGATAAATGTGCGTTTTCACTTCATCTTTGGCATTCACTTGTCGGTTCATATGTCCATTCCTGAAGATCAGAAGTTGCGTGCAATTCTGTCGCCCAGACTGTGAATTCGGCCCTAAGACCGCTCAAATCCTTCGCGCCTCAACATCACTCGAATCCGGTATCAAGCGCGATTATCTTCACAAGAAACGATTCAGCTTGAGGATCCAATTAAGCTGAGTTGTGCAGGAAAAGTCTGTCACGGGATACCGGGACATCCTGCACAACCGAGCGGTTACCCGTCAGAAAGTGCGGTTATCGAACATGGACCTCTTCACTGCTGCTCATTTGGACGGGCTCCTTGTCGAGCGCTCGAGAGATCGCCTGGCCCAATGCGCTGACGTGAGGCGCCCTGACCAGTGTGTCGTGGGTGCCGGGAAGCGCTGTAACGCTCACCGGTGTTTCAAGCAAAGCCCCCCAACCCAGCAGCGGATCGGTACGCTCCTGCCCGCTTGCGGTAAACAGTGTCACGTGAAGCGGGGCGGGCAGGCTGACATAGGCACTGATGGCGATATGGATCGCATGGGCCACCGCAACATGGCTGCGTAGCATGGTGGCATCGACGTTCTGCGGCAGTTCTTCCGGAAGCAGGCGCTGTGCCATGCAAAATGCCAGCATTTCCTCGACGGCATCCGCGCTGGCCAGCTCGGTGAGCTGCCGGAGAACCTCGGGATCAAGCTGCTCGGGTAGCCAGCTCATCAGGAATTGACCTTCGCTCAATACCTCCGGCGCTTGCTGCTCAAGACGCGCGGAGGTATCGATGATGCCGAGGAACTCCAGCTGTTCACCGCTGGATTGCAGCTGGCGGGCCATTTCATAAGCGATAAGACCACCTGCAGACCAGCCGCCGATCCGGTAAGGCCCTTTCGGTTGTACCTGGCGAATCGCTGCCAGGTAACTCGCCGCCATGGCCGGCACGTCAGACAACGGCTTCTCGCCAGCTGCCAGGCCACTGGCGGCCAAGCCATAGAGCGGCACCTGTGGGTCGATTGCCGCGGCCAGATCGCGCACGTACTGCACTTCGCCGCCCAACGGGTGGACCAGGAACAGCGGCCTTTTCGAGCCAGTGCGACGGACCGGTACCAGATTGCTGTGATGGCCGGGACGTGTCTGGCTGTCCAGTGTCCTGGCGAAACCGGCAATGGTCGGCTCGATAAACAGATCGCGGACAGCGATCGGTTTGCCGAGTACCTTGCGCAAACGCGACGCCATCTGCACGGCCATCAGCGAAATACCGCCCAGCCTGAAGAAGTCGTCATGGCGACTGACCTTGTCCAGCTTGAGCAACTCCTTCCAGAGGTTGGCGAGGGCGATCTCGGTGTCGCCTTCGGGTGCTTCGTAAGGCAGGTCTTCAGGCTGTTCGTCCTCGACCGTCGCAGCGAGCGCCGCGCTATGCGCCGAACGCGGCAGCGCCGGCGTGTTGTCCAGCACTTGACCGATCGACTGCTGTGCGTCAGTCACCATGTTCTCCAGAACCCTGGCAAACAGCTGCATGATGGCCTGTACAGTGGTTTTGTCGAACAGGTCGCTGGAGTATTGCAGACCGCCGCTCAGGCTTTCGCCGGTATCGGTGAGTGACAAAGACAGGTCAAACTGAGTGGTGATATGGGCGCTGTCCAGCGACTCGACTTCCAGGCCGGGCAGTTGCAACAGCGAAGGGGGCGTGTTGTCCAGGCTCAGCATCACCTGGAACAACGGGCTGTGGCTCATGCTACGGGTTGGCTGCAAGGCGCTTACCACTTGCTCGAACGGTAGATCCTGATGACTGTAGGCAGACAGCGTGATGTCTTTGATCCGACCGAGCACTTCACTCAGTCGGGTCTCTCGGCAGGTTGCCACACGCAATGCCAGCGTATTGGCAAAGAAGCCGATCAGTGGCTCCAGCTCCGGGCGTTGACGATTGGCGACAGGTGTACCAACCACCACATCGTTCTGGCCGCTGAGGTGACTCATGAGCATCGACCAGCCTGCCAGCAGGACCATGAACAGTGTGCTGCCCTGAGCCTGACTGAAGGAACGCAAGTCGGCACTCAGCTCTGGCGAGAGCACACAGTCGATCATCCCGCCGGTATAGCTCTGGATGGCTGGGCGCGGACGGTCCAGTGGCAGGTTCAATACGCTTGGCGCACCTTCCAGATGCGTGCGCCAGAAGTCGATCTGAGCTTGCAGCGCCGGGCCGTCAAGGGATTGCCGTTGCCAGGCGGCGTAGTCCACGTATTGCAGTGGCAGTGCTGGCAGCGGGTCTTTCTGGCCTTGACTGAAGGCGGCGTAAAGCACGCTCACTTCCTGGGCAAGCACACTGTTGGACCAGCCATCGGAGACGATGTGGTGCAGCGTGATCAACAGCACGTGCTCGGCATCCGCAACCTGCAGCAGATGCCCGCGCAGCATCGGGCCCTTGGTCAGATCGAACAGTTGCGTGGCATTTTCCTGACCCAGACGGGTCAGGGTCGCCGTGCGCTGGTCACTGGAAAGATCGCGCAGATCCTGGTGCAACAGCGGAAAGCGGGTATCGGCCGGGGCGATCTTCTGCACCGGTTCACCGTCCACCAGTTCAAAACGCGTGCGCAGGGTTTCGTGGCGTGCAACCAGACGATCAAGCGTCGCCTGCAAGGCAACCGTGTCCAGCGTCCCTGTCAGGCGCAAGGCCATCGGCAAGTGATAGGCCGCACCGGCAGCATGATCCAGATGATCCAGGAACCACAGGCGTTGCTGGGAGAATGACAATGGCAGACGTCCCGAGCGATCCGCCCTTGGAATCGATTGCGCTTCACTTGGCGCGGTGGCGTTGACCAATGAGGCCAGGCCACGAACGGTCGGTGCGTCGAACAGTTCGCGCAAGGTGATTCGTGTACCGAGCTTGCGTCGCAGTCGCGACAGCAATTGCACGGCGAGCAACGAATGGCCGCCCAGTTCAAGGAAGCCGTCGTCGCGGCCGACCTGATCCAGATGCAGCAGGGCTTTCCATATTTCGGCGATGGCCTCTTCGGTTTCGCCTTGCGGCGCCTCGTAAGCCTTGCTGGCCAACGCATCCTGACCGGGGGCCGGCAGCGCTCGGCGGTCGAGCTTGCCGTTCGAGGTCAGCGGCAGGGCATCCAGCTGGACGAAGGCGCTGGGCACCATGTACTCAGGCAGATGCTTGAGCAGCTCGCTACGCAAGTGCTCGGCCGCAACCGATTCACCGCAGACATAAGCGACCAGGCGCTGGCTGTCCGAATCACCCTGGCTGTCGTTGCGGGCAATCACCACCACCTCGCGGATGCCTGGTACGGCCAGCAGAACGTTTTCGATTTCACCCAGCTCGATACGGAAACCGCGAACCTTCACCTGGAAGTCGTTGCGGCCCATGTATTCCAGCGTGCCGTCTGCCAGCCAGCGACCCAGGTCGCCGGTTTTGTAAAGGCGTGCATTGGCGACATCGGAGAACCGGTCGACGATGAAACGTTCGGCACTCAGCTCGTCACGGTTGAGGTAACCGCGGGCCACACCGCGACCGCCAATGTGAATTTCACCGACGACGCCCAGTGGCGCCGGCTCGCCACGCGCATCCAGAACATGCACCTGAACGTTGGCGATGGGGCGGCCGATGCTTGGTTTTTCACCCAGATCGCGGATCAGATCGATGGTCGCGTCCACTGTGCATTCGGTCGGACCATACATGTTGTAAAAACGGATGGTCGGGCAGTTGCGCAGTTTCTCCCAGGTGCCGGCGTTAATCGCTTCGCCACCCAGCAGCACGCTGACCGGCTGATAGCTGCTGCGTTCCAGCAAACCGGCCGAGAGCAGGGTGTCGAGCTGCGACGGCGTCGAGTCGAAGGCATGAACCTGATGGGCTTCGAGGAAGTCCAGCAGTTCGCTGCCGTTGGCACGCAGCAGTTGCGGGATGATCACCAGCGTGTGGCCGGAGAACAATTGCGAGATGCCTTTGATCGACATGTCGAAGAAGAAGCCGGCATTTAGCGCCACGGTGGCCGGGGTCGGGCAATGCTGGTGGGTCGTGCGGGTCAGCACGTTCCAGAAGTTGAACACCGAGTGATGCTCGACCATCACACCTTTCGACTGGCCTGTGGAGCCTGACGTGTAGATCACGTAGGCCAGGTTTTCCGCCGTCAGGCTGTCGACCAGCGGATTGGCATCGAACGCCTGATCATCCGCCGCCAGCAGTGATTCAGCGCTGTCGAGCAGCATCAGTGGTGTATCGCCGGCCGGCAGACTGAGGGCGCTCTGGGTCAGCAGCGCACGCGGCTGGCTGTCCTGCAGCATGAAGGCCATGCGGTCAGTTGGGTGGGCAGGGTCGATCGGCACGTAGGCGGCGCCTGATTTGAGCACCCCCAGCAGGCCGACAATCATATCCAGGCTGCGCTCGGCGCAGATGGCCACGCGCTCGTCCGGTTGTACACCAAGTTGCAGCAGTTGCCGGGCTATGTGGTTGGCACGGCGGTTGAGCTGGCGATAGCTTAGCTGGCGGTCTTCGTAGACCAGCGCCACGGCGTCAGGATTGCGGCGGACCTGGTCTTCGAACAAGGTATGGATCGGCACGACCGGTGCGAAGTCGCTGGCAGTGTCGTTGAAGTCGTTGAGCAGCAGTTGCCGCTCGGCCTGCGGAATCACTTCCAGGCAGCTTGCCAGGCGTGCCGGATCCTGCTCAAGGGCATTGACCAGCTCGGCAACCGCCTGACCGAGGTAGGCGGCAATCCGGTGCGGATCGATGCCATCTATAGACTGCGCGGTCAGCGAAAAGCCATTGGCCTCATTGGCTACGGCAATTTCGATCGGGTAGTTGGTACGGGTTTCGGAGCCCAGGAAATGAACACCTTCCTGCTCCTCGCCCATGTCCTCGATGTTTTCCCCGGCAGTGTTCACCAGATCACCGTGACGGCAATTGAGGATCACGGTGAACATCGGCAGCGATGCATCCACTGCGCTGCAGCGCTGCGCCAGGGCCAGTGGCGCCTGCTCGTGGGTCAGCAGGCCGCTGAGCTGTTGGTAGGCGTCCTGAACGATATCGCGCACGCTGTTTTGTTGCAGGCGAATACGCATCGGCAAGGTGTTGATGAACATGCCCAGCGCATGGTTGGCACCGGAGGTGCCTTGGGAACGTCCCGAAAGCACGGTACCGAAAATCCCGTCGTCGCGGCCGCTGGTGGCGGCTACCACCAAGCCCCATGCCGCATGGAACAGCACCGAGGTCGGCACGCCCTGAGCCCGTGCGGTGGCGTGGATCCGCGCGCTGAGATCGTCGCTCAGATCCTGCACCGAACGCAGGATTGTTGCATCGCCGCCACGCACATCGAGCACGCCGTAAGGCGCAGTGGTGGTATCGACATCCCCCAGCAGTTGACGGAAGTAGGCTTCATGTTCGGCCTGGGACACACACGCGGCCTGGGCGATGAAGTTGCGGTACGGCTGCGATGGCGGCAGGGCGTCGGCGCGTCCGTCCATCACTGCCTGGATCTCGCCCATGATCAGGCGCAGGGTGACGTTGTCGCTGATAAGGTGATGGTCCAGCAACGCCATCAGCCACTTTTCCTGCCGGGTATCGTAGGTGATATACGCGGCTATCAGCGGTGCCTGTTGCAGGTCCAGGCGCATATGGTAGGTATTGGTGCGTTCGCGCAGCATCTGCAAGGCGTCTTCACCCGGTGCAGTGTCGAGCTGAATGACTGGCAACGTTGCCTGATGATGCACCACTTGTACCGGTTGCGGCAGACCTTGCCAGCGCAGTGAGCTGCGCATGATGTCGTGGCGGTTGATCACCACTTGCAGCGCGCCGAGGAATTTGTCGAGCAACGCACGGCTGTCGAACGTCGCTATGGTGCGCATCAGGTAGGCGTCGCCTTCTGACTGCAACAGATGGTGAAACAGGATGCCTTCCTGCAGCGACGACAGTGGGTAGATATCCTGAACATTGGCGACGCCGCCTGGCACATCGGCAACGATATGTTCCAGTTCCTGCCGGGTCAGCTTCACCAACGGCAGCATGTCCGGGGTCAATGCCGTGCAATCGACCGGAATCAGGTTCGCCGGGGCGACCCGTTCCGCCGCAGTGCCGCCCGCCAGGACCGCAGCCATGGCTTGCAGGGTTGGCGCCGAGAACACCGTGCTGACGTCCAGCACCAAGCCGATCTGACGCAAGCGCTCTATCAGGTTAATCACCAGGAAGGAGTGACCACCCAGTTCGAAGAAGTGATCCTGGCGACCGACACGTTCAACCCCGAGCAATTCCTGCCAGGCAGCGGCCAGGGTCGTTTCGATAGCGCCTAGCGGTGCTTCGTAGTCACGACTCACCGTTGCGAACTGGTCCGGCGCGGGCAGGGCGGCACGGTCCAGCTTGCCGTTGGTGGTCAACGGCCAGGTTTCAAGGGTCACAAAGGCGCTTGGCAGCATGTGTTCGGCCAGCACGCTGGCCAGTTGGCTGCGCAGAAGCGCTGACTCGGGAGCAGCGCCGTCCTCGGCAATCAGATAGGCGACCAGGCGTTTGTCACCAGGGCGATCCTCACGCACGATGACCATCGCTTCACGAACGTCGGGGCAGGCGAGCAATTGCGCCTCGATCTCGCCCAACTCGATACGAAAACCGCGAATCTTGATTTGCGAGTCATTGCGGCCGACGTAGACCACGCCGCCGTCGCTGCGGTAGTGCGCAACGTCGCCAGTGCGGTAGAGCCGTGCGCCGCTTTGCAACGCATAGGGGTCGGCAATAAAACGTTCGGCATTCAGTTCGGTGCGGTTCAGGTAATGCCGGGCAACCCCGGCACCGCCAATGTAAATCTCGCCATTGACGCCGACCGGCACCGGCTGCTGATAGTCATCGAGGATACGCAGGCACAGGTCATCAAGTGCCGGCCCGATCAGACTTGGCATGGCTGTGTCGATTTCCGACTGGCTGATCGGATAGTAAGTGGCATGCACGGTGATTTCCGTGATGCCGTACATGTTCACCAGACGGGTACGCGACAGCGGTGTGCGTGCGGTCCAGGGCTGCAGGCTGCGGAAGTCCAAAGCCTCCCCCCCGAACACCACTTCACGCAGCGCATGCTCCTGCGGGCTGCGTTCGCGAGCCTGGATGAACTGGCGGAAAGCGCTTGGCGTCTGGTTCAGAACGGTGACCTGCTGCTCGCAGACCAGCGCATAGAAGTCATCCGGTGAACGCGCCACCTCACTCGGGACGATGACCAGTTTGCCGCCGTAGCACAGCGCGCCCCAGATTTCCCAGACCGAGAAGTCGAAGGCAAAGGAGTGGAACAGCGTCCAGACATCCTCAGGCCCGAAGTTGAATTGCCCGGCGGTGGCGTCGAACAGGCGTGCAACGTTGCCGTGCTCCACCAGCACACCTTTGGGCAGGCCTGTAGACCCTGAGGTGTAAATGACGTATGCCAAATGCTCGCGAGACAGACCCGGCGCAGCAGGCTCAGGGTTGCGGTCCAGCGATTCATCTGCCAAATCGGCACTGTCGTTGTCCGCGCCGAGGGTCAGTACCGGCACGCTGTGTACCGGCAGCACGTCGAGGCAGGCCGACTGGGCCAGCAACGCTACCGGCGCACTGTCTGTCAGCAGGTAGCCGAGACGCTCGGTGGGGTAAGTCGGGTCCAGCGGTACGTAGGCCGCACCGGCCTTGAGCACGGCCAGCACCGCGCAGATCATCTGCGTGCCACGCTCTGCGAGGATCGCCACCCGGTCATCGGGACGTACGCCTTGGGCAAGCAGTTCATGGGCCAGACGGTTGGCTCGGCGATTGAGCGTCTGGTAACTCACCTCTTGCCCGCCAAAGACCAGCGCGATGTTTTGCGGATGGGCGGCGGCGAACTGTTCGAAGCGCTGATGCACCATCAGACCCGACGCGAATACCGCCTTGGGCTGCAGCAGCGCTGGCGAGGCCAGGCGCTGCGCCGGGCTGAGCAACGGCAGGCCGAGCACAGGTTGCGCGACATCCTCGACCATCGCTTCCAGCAGCGTATGGAAATGCTGGGCAAAACGCTCGACGGTGGCGCGATCGAAGAGATCGCTGGCGTATTCGATAACCCCGGTGAGGGTGCCGTTTTCGCTGCCCAGGATCAGCATCAGGTCGAACTGCGCGGTTTCATGGGCTTGTAACACGGGGTGCAGGCTAAGGCCCGGCAGCTTCAACTCGCCGCCGATGCTGGTGTTATCCAGCGACAGGGCGACCTGACACAGCGGGCTATGGCTCATCGAGCGTGGCGGCTGCAAGGCTTCGATCACTTGCTCGAACGGAATGTCCTGATGTTCATGGGCCGCCAGCGTGGTCTGGCGGACCTGCTCCAGCAGTTGCGCCACGCTGGGGTTCTGCGCCAGATCAATGCGCAGGGCCAGGGTGTTGACGAAGAAACCGATCAGGTTCTCGGTTTCGGTGCGGCCACGGTTGGCGCTCGGCACGCCTATCACTACATCGCGTTCGTTGCCCAGACGTGCCATAAGCACCGACCAGGCACTGAGCAGGCCCATGAACAGGGTGACGTTATGGGCCTGGCAGAAGCGCTCCAGACGCTGATAAAGCGTCGCATCGATCGTCACGGGCACCGCGCCGCCGCGGTAGCTTTGCAGCGCCGGACGCGGCCGGTCGGTGGGCAGCGACAGCAGCGTCGGCGCGCCACCCAGGTGCTCACGCCAGAAGTCGGCCTGCTCGGCAAGGCGCTCGCCGGTAAAGGTGCGGCGTTGCCAGGCGGCGTAGTCGGCGTACTGAATTGACAGGGCCGGTAACGGGTCAGGCTGATGCTGACTGAAGGCCTGGTAGAGAGCGACGAACTCGTTGATCAGCACACCCACCGACCAGCCGTCGGAGATGATGTGGTGCTGGGTGATCAGCAACATATGCTCATCATCCGCCAGGCGCAGCAGACGCCCGCGAATCAGCGGGCCCTGACGCAGGTCAAACGGTGCAGCGACCTCGCTGTCGGCGATGCGTGAAGCGCTGAGGCTGGCCTGTTCATAAGGCTGCGAGCGCAAGTCCTGCTCTGCCAGGGCGAAACCGCTGTCCGCCGCAGCGATGACCTGCACCGGATGTTCGCCGTGCAGCTCGAAGGTGGTGCGCAGGCTTTCATGACGTGCAACCAGACGGTCGAGCGCAGCCTTGAGCGCGCCGTGATCAAGCTCGCCGCGCAGCAGCAGCGACATCGGCATGTGGTAGGCGCCACTGGCACCAGGGTCGAGCCTGTCGAGGAACCACAGGCGCTGCTGGGAAAAGGACAGTGCCAGCGGCGCGTTACGCTCGATGGGTTCGATACTGTCGGTGTCGGCCGCTTGCAGGCCGTCGACCACTTTCGCCAGTTCGGCCACGGTCGGGTGATTGAACAGCTGACGCAGCGCCATGTCGCCGTTCAGTTGCTGACGCACACGGGAAACCAGTTGCGCAGCCAGCAGCGAGTGACCGCCAAGCTCGAAGAAGCCATCATGGCGACCCACTCGTTCAAGGCTCAGCAGCTCCTGGAATATGTCCGCCAAGGCCTGTTCGGTGGCACCCTCCGGCGCAACGTAAGTTCGCGCGGACATGGCGTTCAGGTCCGGTGCCGGCAGTGCTTTCTGGTCGACCTTGCCATTGAGCGTAAGCGGCAAGGTATCCAGGCGCATGAACACACTCGGCACCATGTACTCCGCTAAACCGGCACTCAATTGCGCACGCAGATCCTCTGGATCAGGTGCTTCAGCGTCTGCATGCACGGTGTAATAAGCCACCAGACGGGTGTCACCCGGGCTGGCTTCATGTGCCACCACCACGGAGTTGCGCACGCCGTCGCACAAGTGCAGGACGCTTTCGATTTCGCCAAGCTCGACGCGGAAGCCGCGTACCTTTACCTGCCCATCGTTACGCGCCAGGTATTCAAGGTTACCGTCCGGCAACCAGCGCGCCAGGTCGCCGGTGCGATAGAGTCTCGCGCCGGCCTGCTGGCTGAACGGGTCTTCGCTGAAACGTTCGGCGGTCAGTTCCGGGCGGTTCAGGTAGCCGAGTGCGACGCCTGTGCCACCGATGTAGATCTCGCCGACCACACCCATCGGCACCGGCTCGCGCCCGGCGTCAAGCACATAGACCCGCACGTTGGCATTAGGCTTGCCAATCGGCAGACTCAGGGTGTCAGGCAGTACATCGAAAATTTCGTAGCTGGTGGCACAGGTGGTGCCCTCGGTCGGGCCATAGCCGTTGAACAGGCGTACCTGAGCGGAGTGCTCCCGGACCCGACGGAACGAGGCCGGATCAGCGCGCTCGCCGCCACACATGATCATGCGCAGGCCTGCCAGGGCCTCGGGAATCAACCCGGCATACAGGTTGAAGAGGGCGGTCGAGCTGATCATGGCTGTTACACCATGGCGCTTCAGCAGGGCGGCGAAGGCCACCGGCTCAAGCAGCACCTGCGGCTCGATAATCACCGACTGGCCGCCATTGAGCAATGCACCCCAGATTTCCGGAGTGCTGGCGTCGAACGCCGGGTTGGACGAAAACGCCACACGGTCCTCGGCGGAGAAGTCGTAGTAGCCGTTGTCCTGAACCAGCCGAATAATGCCGTTGTGAGTCACGATCACGCCCTTGGGCACACCGGTGGAGCCAGAGGTGTAGATGATGCACGCGGGGGTTTCGCCTGCGATTTCATCTGCAAGCACGACTGGCCCCTGGTTCAGCGCCGACAGTTCCAGTGTGTCCAGATCCAGTCTTGGCGTCATGTCAGGTGCCGTCAGGTCGCTACGGCTCAGCAGCATGATGGCTTCGCTGTCCTCGAGCATGAAGCGCAGGCGCTCTTCGGGCGCCAGACGATCCAGCGCCAGATAAGCCGCGCCGCACTTGAGGGTGGCCAGCATGCTGGCCAGCAATTCCACCGACCGATCCAGCAGGATCGCCACCCGGGTTCCTGGCCCCACACCGTGTTTGCGCAGGTGCTGAGCCAAGGCATTGGCTCGGCTGTCGAGTTCGGCGTAGGTCAGCGTTTGCTCACTCTGGCGGACTGCAATTGCCTGCGGTGCAGCTTCGGCATGCGCCTCGAACAAGCGATGCATCAACTGACCGACAGGGTAGGCGCGCTCTGTGGCATTGATATCCTTCAGCAGGTACTCGCGCTCCGCAGTGTCGAGCAACGGCACCTGCTCCAGCACTTGCTGGTCATCGGCCACCATGGCCTCCAACAAACGCAGGAAGTAGCCTCGATAACGACGCATGGTGCTTTCGTCGAACAGCGCGGTGGCGTACTCCAGCGTGCCGATCAGTTGCCCGTCCACCTCGCCGATGTCCAGCGCCAGGTCGAATTTTGCCGTATCACCGGCCACTGCGACGCCTTGCAGGGTCATGTCGCCGAGCAGCAGAGCGGCGTCCTCGTTGTTTTGCCATGACAGCATTGCCTGAAAAATCGGGCTGTGAGACAGGCTGCGTTGTGGTCGAACCACTTCGACCACTTGTTCGAACGGCAGGTCCTGATTTGCCTGGGCAGCCAGAGTCTGCCGTTTGACTTGCTGCAGCAGCGTTTCGACGCTCGGGGCGCCCGAAAGGTCGACCCGCACAGCGAGGGTGTTGACGAAGAAGCCGATCAGGTTCTCCACCTCGGCGCTCATACGGTTGGCCACCGGCGTACCGATCACCACGTCGTCCTGACCGGACAGCCGTCCCAACAGCGCGGCCCAGGCGCCCATGACGGTCATGAACAGGCTGCTGCCATGGCGTTGGCTCAATGCCTTGAGGCCATGGGTCAAGTGTGTATCGAGCACCAGTTCCATCGTCCGCCCGCTGTAGTCCTGTTGCGCCGGACGTGGCCGATCGGTCGGCAGGGTCAGCAAGGCTGGTGCACCGGCCAGGGCTTGCTGCCAGTACTGACGCTGTTGTTGCAGCACGTCACCACTCAACCATTCACGTTGCCACAGTGCGTAGTCGACGTATTGCACTGGCAAGGCCGGCAATGGATCCTCCGCCCCCTGACTGAAGGCTGCATAGAGGGCGCCCAGCTCGCGGTTCAACACCCCGGTTGACCAGCCATCGGAGACGATGTGGTGCATGGTCACCAGCAACACATGGTCGTCATCGGCCATGCGCACCAGACGCCCGCGCACCAGCGGTCCATTGACGAGGTCGAAGTGCTCGCTGGCCTCTTGTGCTGCGATGGCAAGCAGCGTGTCTTCTGCATCGTTCTGCCCAGCCAGTACCTGCAGTTGCAGTCTGAAACCTGTTTCAGCGGCAGAGATACGCTGCTCTGCAGGCTGTCCCTGCTCTTGTACAAAGGTCGTGCGCAGTGCCTCATGGCGGGCCACGATACGGTCCAGCGCGCGTTGCAGCGACGCCTGATCAAGGCTGCCACGCATACGCAGTCCCGCCGGAATATGGTAAGCGGCGCTGCCACCTTCCAGTTGCGCAAGGAACCACAGGCGCTGCTGGGCAAACGACAGCGGTAACGCACCCGAACGTTGTGCAGGCGTAATCACCAGGCGAGCGTTGCCCTGCGTATTGGCAAGCAGCTCAGCGAACTGTCGCAGCACCGGTGCCGCGAAAAACGCCGACGGTGAAACCTCCAGATTCAACTGCTGACGGACCTGAGCCAGCACGCGCATGACCAGCAATGAATGACCGCCGAGCGCGAAAAAGTCATCATTGCGGCCGACCTGTGCGACGCCCAGCATATCGGCCCAGATTGCGGCGATTGCCGTCTCCAGCGGGCCATCGGCTGCTTCGAAATCCTGCTGATCGAAAGCGTCGGCATCCGGCTCGGGCAATGCTCTGCGATCCAGTTTGCCGTTGGCGCTCAGCGGCAATGCGGCCATGCGCACGAACGCTGCCGGGATCATGTATTCCGGCAGGTTGAGTTGCAGCTGCTGGCGCAGCGCGCGCGGGGTCAGGGTAGGGCCAGACTCTTCGCGAGTGGCATATTCCACAAAATACGCGATCAGTTTCGGCGTGCCGCCGCTGTCCTCGCGAATCACGACCAGGCTTTCGCGCACGCCCGCAACCTCGGCCAGGCGTGCTTCGATTTCGCCCAGCTCCAGACGCAGCCCGCGCTGCTTGGCCTGGGAGTCGTTGCGGCCGAGGAATTCGATATTGCCATCAGCCCGATAGCGAGCCATATCGCCGCTGCGATACAGCCGTTCGCCCGCCACGAAGGGGCTGTCCATGAAGCGTTCGGCGGTGAGTTGCGGCAAATTCAGATAACCGCGTGCAATACCTGCGCCGCCGATATACAGCTCGCCCGCGACACCCGGCGGAACCGGTTGGCCAAGCTCATCGAGCAGATAAATCCGCGTGTTGGCCAACGCGCGGCCAATCGGCAACACCCCGTCGACCTGGCTGTTTGCCTCGAACTCGAAACAGGTGCTGTCGATGCTGGCCTCAGTGACACCGTAGGCCTGGACGATCTGCACGTGATCGCCACAAAGCTTGCGCAGTTGCCGGGCGCTGTGCGCGGTCCAGATATCCGAACCACAGACCACGGTGCGCATGAACGACAGGTCGTGACCCGTCTCTTCCACCCAGCCCAGCAACGCGTTGAGCACGGCAGGCACGAAATCCGCAAAACCGATCGACTCTTCGCTCAACAGGCGGTAAAGCGCAGGAGGGTCCATCAAGGTCTCGCGTGGGCACAGCACCAGTGTGCCGCCGAAACCCAGTGAGCGGATCAGGTCGGCGCTGAACACATCGAAGGAAAACCCGGCCATCTGCAGATGATTGAGTGGCGCGTGTAACGCATACAATTTCTCCCACGCCGCGCTGACGGCGAGCAATCCGCGATGCTCGACCATTACGCCTTTCGGCACGCCGGTTGAGCCCGAGGTGTAGATCACATACGCCAGATTGTGCGCACCGAAGTTTTCCACCACCGGGTTATCGTCACGCTCGTTGAAGGTGTCGCGTTGATCTTCATCGAGCAGCACCAGTGGCAAGTCCAGCGTCGGCAGATGCGCCTGTACATCACGCTGGGTCAGCAGTGCCGACGGCGCACTGTCTTCGATCATGTAGGCCAGGCGCTCGGCAGGGTAGGCCCGGTCCAGTGGCAAATAAGCAGCACCGGCCTTGAGCACACCGAGCACGCCGATCAGCATTTCCACGCCACGCTCTACGCAGATCGCCACCCGATCATCCGGTTTGATGCCGAGGCTGATCAGATGGTGAGCGAGACGGTTTGCCTGACGGTTCAATTCCGCATAGCTCAAGCGCTGCGCCTCGAAAGCCAAGGCGATGGCGTTGGGCTGTGCCTGAACCCTTTCTTCGAACAGTTGATGAATCGTGAAGTCCTGCGGGTAGGGCGCCTCTGTTGCGTTGAGGCCCACCAGTAGATGTTCACGTTCGTCCACACCCAGCAAGTTAACGTGCTCCAGCACCTGTTGGTCGTCAGCGACCATGGCCTCCAGCACACGCTGGAAGTAGCCCAGATAGCGCCGCATGGTGCTCTCGTCGAACAACGCGGTGGCGTACTCCAGCGTGCCGACCAGTTGCTCATCCACCTCGGCCATGTCCAGCGTCAGGTCGAATTGGGCCGTATCAGCGGCCAATTCGATGCTTTTCAGAGTCATGTCGCCGAGCGTCAGATCAGACGCCTCGTTATTCTCCCACGACAGCATGGCCTGAAAAATCGGGCTGTGGGACAGACTGCGTAGCGGATTGATGACTTCCACGACTTGTTCGAACGGCAAGTCCTGATGCGCCTGGGCATCGAGAGTCTGCTGCTTGACCCGCGCCAGCAGCGTCTCTGCCGTAGGCTTGTCACTGAGGTCAACGCGGATGGCCAGGGTGTTGACGAACAGACCCACCAGCCCTTCGACTTCACTGCGTGTACGATTGGCCACAGGCGTACCAATGACCACATCGTCCTGACCCGCCAGGCGTCCCAGCAGGCCGGCCCACGCGGCCATGACCGTCATGAACAGGGTGCTGCCGCGGCGTTGGCTCAATGCCTTGAGACCTCGGGTAAGGTCTTTGTCGAAAACGACGGGCAGTGCTGCACCGGCATAGTCCTGCAGCGCCGGACGCGCACGGTCGGTGGGCAACATCAACAACGCCGGAGCATCTGCCAGGGTTTGCTGCCAGAAATTGCTTTGCTGTTGCAGCAGATCGCCACTCAGCCAGCGACGTTGCCACACCGCGTAGTCCAGGTATTGCAGGTCCAGCGGCGCCAGCGGGTCGTCCTGGTCCTGACTGAATGCCGCATACAGCGCGGACAATTCGCGGGTCAGCACACCAACCGACCAGCCATCGGAAACGATATGGTGCAGGGTCAGCAACAATACGTGATGGTCCTCGGCCATACGAATCAGGCGGCCACGAATCAACGGGCCCTGTTGCAGATCGAAGCTTTGCAGCGACTCTTCGCTGGCCAGTGCCTGAAGTTTTTTCTCGGCATCCGCCAACCCTTGCAGGTCGTGCACTTGCAGGTTGAAACCGGTGTCCGCCGGGCTGATGCGTTGCACCGGCTGTCCGTCATCGCCCTGCATGAACGTGGTGCGTAAACCTTCGTGGCGCGCCACGATACGCTCCAACGCCCGTTGCAATGCCTTTAGATCCAGTTTGCCATGCAGGCTCAGGCCGGCAGGTATGTGGTAGGCCGCGCTGGCGCCTTCCATCTGGGCGAGAAACCACAGACGTTGCTGGCCGAATGACAACGGCCACGCCTGATCGCGTGCCACCGGCACGATGTCCGGCAAGTCGCTGCGTCCGGCCTGAGCGATGGCCGCGGCCAGGGTACTCAGTTCGGGATGGGCGAACAGCGCGGCCAGACCAAGTTCGACGCCCAATTGATGGCGCACCTGGGAAATCAGGCGCATCGCCAGCAAGGAGTGGCCGCCCAGTTCGAAGAACTGGTCATGACGGCCCACCTGTTCCAGATCGAGCAGGTTTTGCCAGATCTGCGCCAGCGCAATCTCGGTAGCACCTTGCGGCTCCACGTGTTCGCGACTGGCAAAAGCATCGTCCGCCGGAACCGGCAAGGCCTTGCGGTCAAGCTTGCGGTTCGGCGTCAACGGCAGTTCATCAAGCAGCACGAACGCGCTCGGCAGCATGTACTCGGCCAGTTGCGGTGCCAGTTCGGCACGCAGTTCAGCGGCTGTAAGCTGGCTTTGCGGCTGGGCAACCACATAGGCCACCAGGCGCTTGTCTCCCGGATTATCTTCCCGAGCGACCACCACCGCTTCCTTGACCCCTTTGCAATTACCCAGGCGGGCTTCGATTTCGCCCAGCTCGATACGGAAGCCGCGAACCTTGACCTGGAAGTCGTTACGACCCAGGTACTCGATACGGCCGTCGACCATGTAGCGCGCCAGATCGCCGGTTTTGTACATCCTGGCATCAGGGCTGTTGCTGAAAGGATCCGCGAGGAAGCGCTCGGCGTTGACCTCTTCAAGGTTCAGGTAACCGCGTGCCACGCCGTCGCCGCCAATGTAGATTTCACCGGCCACGCCGTATGGCACCGGCTGCTGGTGGGCATCAAGCAGGTAGATGCGCGTGTTGGCCATCGGTTTGCCGATGGTCGCATTACCACTGCCTTCGCTGCCGGCCGCAGCGTCGTGGCTGACGTAGGCCGCAGTGCAGGACACCGTCGCTTCGGTTGGCCCATAAGTATTGATCAGACGCGTGTGCGCCGGGCGCATCTCGTCCCAGAGTTTGAGCTTCTGTGCCGACAGCGCATCGCCAGTCACGTTGATCAGACGCACATGCTGCAGACGTTGCTCAGCGATCTGCGGCTGTTTGTGCCATTCGGCCACCAGCGTATGCCAGTGCGCAGTGGTCAGGTGCAGGACGGTCGGATGAAAACCGTAATCTTCAGTCCCTTCGCTGCCGAAGATCTCGCGGCTTGGCGTCAGGGTGGCCCCGGCCAAGAGTGCCGGGAAGATTTCTTCCACCGAGAGGTCGAAGTTCAGGGTGTTTTGTTGCAGCACCGTGTCGCTCTGGGACAGGCCAAACAGTCGTGCCGCATCGACGCTGTAGTTGACCAGACCGCGGTGTTCGATCATCACGCCCTTGGGATTGCCGGTGGAACCGGAGGTGTAGATCACATACGCCAGGTTGCGCACGCCGAGGGTCGGTACGACCGGGTTGTCGTCACGCTCGGTAAAGGTTTTGCGCTGATCATCGTCGAGCAGCACCAGTGGCAAGGTGAGGGTCGGCAGATATTCCTGCAAGTGACGCTGTGTCAGCAACGCCGACGGCGTACTGTCCTCGATCATGTAGGCCAGGCGCTCGGCCGGGTAGGCCGGGTCAAGAGGTACATAAGCAGCACCGGCCTTGAGCACACCGAGCAGGCCGACCATCATTTCCACACCGCGCTCGACGCAGAGCGCCACGCGATCATCAGGGCCGATGCCCAGGCCGATCAGGTGATGAGCCAGACGGTTGGCCTGACGGTTTAGTTCGGCATAGCTCAAGCGCTGCCCCTGGAACGCCACGGCGATGGCACCGCGTTGCGTGCGTACCTGGGCTTCAAACAGGTGCTGAATGCACAGCTCCGTCGGGTAGTCCTGGCGGGTCTGGTTGAAGGTCTCCAGCAGCAGGTTGCGCTCGGCGGCGGGCAGCACATCCAGCTGAGTAACGTCCATCTGTGGTGTGTGCGCCAGCGCGTCGGTCAATTGCTCCAGCGCGCACTGCATCATGGCGCACAGGCGTTGCGGATCCGCAGGTTGCATGCTGTGTATTATCAGGTCGAGCTCACTGCCGTAATCGTTGACCGACAAGCACAGCGGATAGTTGGTCCGCTCGGTGCCGTCAAGCAGGCGCATTCCCGGCCATTGCAACCGGCTGTCCTGGCTCTGGTGCCGGTAGTTGAGCAGGCTGGAGAACAATGGCGCCCCCGTGGCCACGCTACTGCAACGCTGGGCCAGGGCCAATGATGCCTGCTCGTGGCTCAGTAACTCGCTGAGATCACGGTGGGTGGCCATGACCAGTTCCTGGGCGCCTTGCGTGGCCAGTTGCACGCGAACCGGCAAGGTGTTCATGAACATGCCCATGGCCCGCTCGGCGCCGACCGTACCTTGCAGGCGGCCGGTGACCACCGTACCGAACACCACATCATCGCGACCGGTACAACGGGCCAGCACCTGCGCCCAGGCGACATGGAACAGAACCGCCGGGGACATACCGCGCTCCCGGGCCTGAGTCCGGATACGTGCGCAGAGTTCACCGTTCAATGCCAGTTCGGCCTCTATGACGTCATTGCCGTCGCCCTGAACTTCCAGCAGTTCGAACGGAGCGGTGGGTGAATCAACATCCGCCAGACGGCGTGCAAAATAGGCTTCGTGGGCACTTGAAGGGCTGGCGAGGGTCTGTGCGACAAAATCCCGATAAGGCTGCGCTGGCAGCAGGTCTGCGCTCTGGCCTCGCATCAGCAGGCGAATTTCTTCGAGTATGAGTTCCACGGTGACGTGGTCGCTGATCATGTGGTGATCAATCAGCGCCAGTAACCAACGTTCCGAGTTCGGGTCGCCAGCGATGTAGGCCAGTAGTAGCGGTGCCTGTCGCAGGTCCAGGCGCATACGACCTGGATCACTCAGACGATCCAGCTGACTGAGTGCGTCTTCATCCGGCGTCAGGGTGAGGGTATGGACCGGCAATTGCGCCTGGCGGTGCACCACTTGCACCGCTTGCGGCAGGCCGATCCAATGCACCGAGCTGCGCAGGATGTCATGGCGGTCGATTACCGTTTGCAGGCCCTCAAGAAAGGCGTCAAGACGCGCACGGCTGTCGAACTCGATCATCGAGCGCATCAAGTAGGCATCGCGCTCACGATTCAGCAGGTAATGGAACAGGATGCCGTCCTGAAGCGGTGCCAGCGGGTAGATGTCCTGGATATTGGCGGCGCCGCCGGGAACGGCGGAGGTGATCAGTTCAATCTGAGCGCCGCTCAGTTCCACCAGCGGCAACATGTCTGGCGTCAATTGCGTGCAATGAGCCGGAATGCGGTTGGCGGGTACCTGGAACAGAACGTGTTTGTCCTGGCTGATGGCCAGGGCCATTTCACGCACGCTGGGCGCAGTGAATACAGTCTTTACGTTGAGATTCAACCCCTGCTTGCGCAGACGCTCGATCAGAGAGACGGCCAGCAGTGAGTGGCCACCGAGTTCGAAGAAATGGTCGTGACGCCCGACCTGCTCGACGCCCAGCAGGTCTTGCCAGATAGCCACAATCTGCGTTTCGGTTTCGCCTTGCGGTGCTTCGTAGCCACGGCTGATCAGCGCATCAACGTCCGGGGCTGGCAAGGCATTGCGATCCAGCTTGCGATTCGGCGTCAACGGCAGTTCATCAAGCAGCACGAACGCGCTTGGCAGCATGTACTCGGCCAGTTGCGGTGCCACTTCGGCACGCAGTTCAGCGGCTGTAAGCTGGCTTTGCGGCTGGGCAACCACATAGGCCACCAGGCGCTTGTCTCCCGGATTATCTTCCCGAGCGACCACCACCGCTTCCTTGACCCCTTTGCAATTACCCAGGCGGGCTTCGATTTCGCCCAGTTCGATGCGGAAGCCGCGAACCTTGACCTGGAAGTCGTTACGACCCAGGTACTCGATACGGCCGTCGACCATGTAGCGCGCCAGATCGCCGGTTTTGTACATCCTGGCATCAGGGCTGTTGCTGAAAGGATCCGCGAGGAAGCGCTCGGCGTTGACCTCTTCAAGGTTCAGATAACCGCGTGCCACGCCGTCGCCGCCAATGTAGATTTCACCGGCCACGCCATACGGCACTGGCTGCTGGTGAGCGTCAAGCAGGTAGATACGCGTGTTGGCCATCGGTTTGCCGATGGTCGCATTACCACTGCCTTCGCTGCCGGCCGCAGCGTCGTGGCTGACGTAGGCCGCAGTGCAGGACACCGTCGCTTCGGTTGGCCCATAAGTATTGATCAGACGCGTGTGCGCCGGGCGCATCTCGTCCCAGAGTTTGAGCTTCTGTGCCGACAGCGCATCGCCAGTCACGTTGATCAGACGCACATGCTGCAGACGTTGCTCAGCGACCTGCGGCTGTTTGTGCCATTCGGCCACCAGCGTATGCCAGTGCGCAGTGGTCAGGTGCAGGACGGTCGGATGAATGCCGTAATCTTCAGTCCCTTCGCTGCCGAAGATCTCGCGGCTTGGCGTCAGGGTGGCCCCGGCCAAGAGTGCCGGGAAGATTTCTTCCACCGAGAGGTCGAAGTTCAGGGTGTTTTGTTGCAGCACCGTGTCGCTCTGGGACAGGCCAAACAGTCGTGCCGCATCGACGCTGTAGTTGACCAGACCGCGGTGTTCGATCATCACGCCCTTGGGATTGCCGGTGGAACCGGAGGTGTAGATCACATACGCCAGGTTGCGCACGCCGAGGGTCGGTACGACCGGGTTGTCGTCACGCTCGGTAAAGGTTTTGCGCTGATCATCGTCGAGCAGCACCAGTGGCAAGGTGAGGGTCGGCAGATATTCCTGCAAGTGACGCTGTGTCAGCAACGCCGACGGCGTACTGTCCTCGATCATGTAGGCCAGGCGCTCGGCCGGGTAGGCCGGGTCAAGAGGTACATAAGCAGCACCGGCCTTGAGCACACCGAGCAGGCCGACCATCATTTCCACACCGCGCTCGACGCAGAGCGCCACGCGATCATCAGGGCCGATGCCCAGGCCGATCAGGTGATGAGCCAGACGGTTGGCCTGACGGTTTAGTTCGGCATAGCTCAAGCGCTGCCCCTGGAACGCCACGGCGATGGCACCGCGTTGCGTGCGTACCTGGGCTTCAAACAGGTGCTGAATGCACAGCTCCGTCGGGTAGTCCTGGCGGGTCTGGTTGAAGGTCTCCAGCAGCAGGTTGCGCTCGGCGGCGGGCAGCACATCCAGCTGAGTAACGTCCATCTGTGGTGTGTGCGCCAGCGCGTCGGTCAATTGCTCCAGCGCGCACTGCATCATGGCGCACAGGCGTTGCGGATCCGCAGGTTGCACGCTGTGTATCAACAGGCCCAGGTCACTGCCGTAATCATTGACCGACAAGCACAACGGGTAGTTTGTGCGCTCGGAGCTGTCGAGCAGGCGCAGGCCCGGCCATTGCAACTGGCTGTCCTGGCTCTGGTGCCGGTAGTTGAGCAGGCTGGAGAACAATGGCGCCCCCGTGGCCACGCTACTGCAACGCTGGGCCAGGGCCAATGATGCCTGCTCGTGGCTCAGTAACTCGCTGAGATCACGGTGGGTGGCCATGACCAGTTCCTGGGCGCCTTGCGTGGCCAGTTGCACGCGAACCGGCAAGGTGTTCATGAACATGCCCATGGCCCGCTCGGCGCCGACCGTACCTTGCAGGCGGCCGGTGACCACCGTACCGAACACCACATCATCGCGACCGGTACAACGGGCCAGCACCTGCGCCCAGGCGACATGGAACAGAACCGCCGGGGACATACCGCGCTCCCGGGCCTGAGTCCGGATACGTGCGCAGAGTTCACCGTTCAATGCCAGTTCGGCCTCTATGACGTCATTGCCGTCGCCCTGAACTTCCAGCAGTTCGAACGGAGCGGTGGGTGAATCAACATCCGCCAGACGGCGTGCAAAATAGGCTTCGTGGGCACTTGAAGGGCTGGCGAGGGTCTGTGCGACAAACTCCCGATAAGGCTGCGCTGGCAGCAGGTCTGCGCTCTTGCCTCGCATCAGCAGGCGAATTTCTTCGAGTATGAGTTCCAGAGTGACGTGGTCGCTGATCATGTGGTGATCAATCAGCGCCAGTAGCCAACGATCCGAGTTCGGGTCACCAGCAATGTAGGCCAGTAGTAGCGGTGCCTGTTGCAGGTCCATGCGCAGACGACCTGGATCACTTAGACGATTCACCTGGCTGAGTGCGTCTTCATCCGGCGTCAGGGTGAGGGTATGGACCGGCAATTGCGCCTGGCGGTGCACCACTTGCACCGCTTGCGGCAGGCCGACCCAATGCACCGAACTGCGCAGGACATCATGGCGGTCGATAACCGTCTGCAGCGCCTCAAGAAAGGCGTCAAGACGCGCACGGTTGTCGAACTCGATCGTCGAGCGCACCAGATAGGCGTCGCGTTCACGATTGAGCAGGTAATGGAACAGGATGCCTTCCTGAAGCGGTATCAGCGGGTAGATGTCCTGAACATTGGCGGCTCCACCGGGAACGGCGGAGGTGATCAGCTCAATCTCATCGACGCTTAGTTTCACCAACGGCAGCATGTCTGGCGTCAATTGCGTGCAGTCGGCCGGGATGCGGTTAGCCGGAGCCTGGAACAGGACTTGTTTGTCCTGGCTGATGGCCAGGGCCATTTCACGCACGCTGGGCGCAGTGAATACGGTATTTACGTTGAGATTCAACCCCTGCTTGCGCAGCCGGTCGATCAGAGAGACGGCCAGCAGTGAGTGGCCACCGAGTTCGAAGAAATGGTCGTGGCGCCCGACCTGCTCGACGCCCAGCAGGTCTTGCCAGATAACCGCGATCACCTCCTCGATTTCGCCTTGTGGCGCTTCGTAGCCACGGCTGATCAGCGCATCACCGTCCGGTGCCGGCAGCGCCTTGCGATCCAGCTTGCCGTTCGGCGTCAGCGGCATTGAGTCGAGCAGCACATAGGCCATCGGGATCATGTAGGCCGGCAGTTGTTCCTGCAGCCAACCGCGCAGGCTGTCGATGTCTACCGAAGCATGCTCTGCGATCAGGGTGTAATAAGCCACCAGGCGTTTATCGCCCGGTACATCTTCACGAGCAGTGACTACCGCCTCATGGACTGCCGGGTGTTTGGCCAGCGCGGCCTCGATTTCGCCGATTTCGATACGCAAGCCACGGATCTTGACCTGAAAGTCGTTGCGGCCCAGGTATTCCAGCGCGCCATTGGCCAGCCAGCGACCCATGTCGCCGGTTTTGTACAGGCGTGCCTGTGGGTCGCTGGAAAACGGGTCGGCGATGAAACGCTCGGCACTCAGCTGTGGCTGGTTCAGGTAACCCCGCGCCACGCCGATACCGCCGATGTGCAGTTCACCGGCCACGCCCATTGGTTGCAGCTGGCCCAAGGCATCGAGTACGTGCATCTGAATGTTGGCAATCGGACGGCCGATGGGCACGCTGTCGCCCGGATCCGTCGGACGGCATTCCCAGGCGGTAACGTCGATGGCCGCTTCGGTCGGGCCGTAGAGGTTGTGCAGTTCAACGCCCTTCAGGTGTTGCTCGAAGCGGCGCTGCAACGCACGCGGCAAGGCCTCGCCGCTGCACAGCACGCGGCGCAGTTGCGGGAAGTCGCGGGTCGAGCGGTGTTCCAGAAACACATCGAGCATCGAGGGCACAAAGTGCAGCAGGGTAATGCCCGCGTCACTCATTATCTGCGCCAGGTAGTCAGGATCCTGATGGCCACCGGGACGGGCCATGACCAGCTCGGCACCGGCCAGCAGTGGCAGGAAAAACTCCCACACAGACACGTCGAAACCGAACGGGGTCTTTTGCAGCACGCGATCCTGACTGTTGACCTGATAGGCATCGCGGGCCCAGAGCAGGCGGTTGACCACGCCCAGGTGTTCGTTCATCACGCCTTTGGGCGTGCCGGTAGAACCCGAGGTGTACAGCACGTAGGCCAGGTGATTCGGCTGCAGGCCCAGGGCCTTGGCATCCGGGTTGCCGGTCGGCTGCCTGGTCAGTTGCGCGCTGTCATCGCGGTCATCGAGCACCAGCACCGGAAGGTCCAGAGCCGGCAGGTTGTCGCTCAGGTCCTGAGTGGTCAGCACCGCCTGCGGCGAGCTGTCCTCGAGCATATAAGTCTGGCGGGCGCTAGGCAGGTCAGGGTCGATCGGCACGTAGGCGCCACCGGCCTTGAGGGTACCCAAGAGCGCCACGACCATTTCCGCGCCGCGACGCAGGCTGACCGCGACCCGCGTATCCGGCTTCACACCCAGCTCTATAAGGCGATGGGCGAGCTGGTTGGCCTGTTGGTTGAGTTCGGCGTAAGTGAGCAACGGCCCGCTGTCGCCGCGTACGGCGCAGGCATCCGGACGCTGGGCGGCCTGTTGTTCGATCAATTGGTGGATCAGTACGTCGCGCGGATAAGGGTGGGCAGTGTCATTAAACCCCGCCAGTAATAGCTCGCGCTCATCGTCCGGCAATATCGGCAGGCTGTTCAGCGCTGCTTGCGGCGTGTGTTCCAGCGCTTGCACCAGGCTGCGCAGTGCAACCTGCATGTACTCGCCGATGCGCTGGGCATTGATTTGCTGGACGGCCTGAACGGTGAGCGTAAAAGCATCGCCCAGGTCATCGACATTCAGGGTCAACGGGTAGTTGGTATGGTCTTCGGTGCCGAAGGACTCGATCCCACCCCAGGCGCTGGCAGCTTCTGCTGAAACATCGCTCACAGCATCGTGCCGGTAGTTGAGCAATGCACTGAATAGCGGCGTCGGAGCGGCCACGCCGCTGCAACGCTGGGCGAGCACCAGCGGAGCATGCTCATGCCCCAGCAAAGCCGTCAACCGCTCGTGGGTTGCCTTCAATCCGTCGGCCACTGTCGTCGCGCCGATATCGACGCGCAGCGGCAAGGTGTTGATAAACATGCCCAACGCACGGTCGGCGCCATCACCGGCCTGCATCCGGCCCAGCAGTACCGTGCCGAACACCACCTGTTCGCAGGCCGAGACATTGCCCAGCACCCGCGCCCAGGCCAAATGCATCAGGCTCGCGACGCTGACGCCTGCCTGTCGAGCCTGAGCCCGCAAACGCAGGTTCAGTTCGGCCGCCAGGGTCACGCTGGCCTCTTCGAGGTTGCGGCCACGGTCCTGCACATCCTGCACATCCTGCAAACCGAACGGCAGCGTCGGCTCGTCGATGTCGCCGAGCATGTCGCGGAAGAACGCTTCGTGCTGTGCCTCGCTGACACCCAGGCGAGCCTGGGCGACATAGTTGCGATATGGCACTGTCTCACCCAGGTCATTGCCCTGACCGAGCAGATGCGCCTGAATTTCATGCAGTACCACGGACAGGGAAGTGGCGTCGCTGACCAGGTGATGGGACAGCAGCATCGCCAGCCAGCGGTCGTTGACCGGGTCATGGCTAAAGACAATGCGCATCAATGGCGCGTTACGCACATCGAGGCGGTAATGCCGGCGGTCGAAGCGCTGGTGTAATTGCTCGTCAACCGGGCCGTCTGCAGGGTCGAGGAACAACTCGATGACTTGCAGTTCAGCTTGACGCAGCACGACTTGCACAGGTTCATCGAGATCCTCCCACAGCACCGCGGTGCGCAGGATATCGTGGCGGTTTATCACACCTTGCAAAGCACCGCTGAAATCGTCCAGTCGCGCCCGGTCAGATAGCGCGAACAGTGCTTTCAGGGTGTAGGGGTCGCCCTGTTCGGCACTGATATGGTGGTAAAGAATCCCCGCCTGCAACGGTGCCAGCGGGTAGATGTCCTGCACGTTGGCAACACCACCGGGCATGTCCTTCACCACGTGGTCGATCTGCGCCTGAGAGAGGTTGATCAGCGGCAACATCTGCGGGGTGATACGGTCGCAACGTTCGGGAATAAGATTGGCCGGCACCACGACTTCCGAGCCACCACCGGCAGCTGCCGCCAGTGCCGCCACGGTTGGCTGGCCGAACAGCACATGCACATTGGCACTCAGGCCGACCTGGCGCATGCGTTCGATCAATTTCACCGCCAGCAGTGAGTGGCCACCCAGTTCGAAGAAATGGTCATGGCGACCCACCTGTTCAACCTTGAGCACGTCGGCCCAGATCGACGCCAGCAGGGTTTCCACTTCGCCTTGCGGCGCTTCGTAACCACGGCTGATAAGCGCCTGTGCATCCGGTGCTGGCAGCGCCTTGCGATCGAGCTTGCCATTCGGCGTCAGTGGCATCGCCTCAAGCAGTACATAAATGGCCGGAACCATGTATTCCGGCAACTGTTGCTGCAGGTGACCGCGCAAGGTTTCGATATCGACAGCAGTGTGCTCGGCAGACTGCGTGTAGTAAGCCACCAGACGTTGGTCGCCGGGTATGTCTTCGCGAGCGGTGACCACCGCTTCATGGACCGCCGGGTGTTTGGCCAGGGTGGCCTCGATTTCGCCGATTTCGATACGCAAACCGCGGATCTTCACCTGAAAGTCATTGCGGCCCAGGTACTCCAGCGCGCCATTGGCCAGCCAGCGACCCACATCGCCGGTTTTGTACAGGCGTGCCTGCGGGTCTTCGGAAAACGGATCGGCGATGAAACGCTCGGCACTCAGCTGCGGCTGGTTCAGGTAACCCCGCGCCACGCCGATGCCGCCAATGTGCAGCTCGCCCGCCACGCCCAGCGGTTGCAACTGGCCCAAGGCATCGAGTACGTGCATCTGAATATTGGCAATCGGGCGGCCAATAGGCACGCTTTCGCCCGGATCCGTCGGACGGCATTCCCAGGCAGTAACGTCGATGGCCGCTTCGGTCGGGCCATACAGGTTATGCAGTTCAACGCCCTTGAGCTGTTGCTCGAAGCGGCGCTGCAACGCACGCGCCAAGGCCTCGCCACTGCACAGCACGCGGCGCAGTTGCGGGAAGTCGCGGGTTGAGCGGTGTTCCAGAAACACATCGAGCATCGAAGGTACAAAGTGCAGCAGGGTGATGCCCGCGTCACTCATCACTTGAGCCAGATACTCCGGATCCTGATGGCCACCGGGACGAGCCATGACCAGCTCGGCCCCGGCCAGCAGTGGCAGGAAAAACTCCCAGACCGACACGTCGAAACCGAACGGGGTTTTTTGCAGCACGCGATCCTGACTGTTGACCTGATAGGCGTCGCGGGCCCATAGCAGGCGGTTGACTACGCCCAGGTGTTCGTTCATCACGCCTTTGGGCTGCCCGGTGGAACCCGAGGTGTAGAGCACGTAGGCCAGATGGTTCGGCTGCAGGCCCAGGGCCTTGGCATCCGGGTTGCCGGTCGGCTGCCTGGCCAGTTGCGCGCTGTCATCGTGGCTATCAAGCACCAGCACCGGAAGGTCCAGGGCCGGCAGGTTGTCGCTCAGGTCCTGAGTGGTCAGCACTGCCTGCGGCGAGCTGTCCTCGAGCATATAAGTCTGGCGGGCGCTGGGCAGGTCAGGGTCGATCGGCACGTAGGCGCCACCGGCCTTGAGAATACCCAAGAGCGCCACGACCATTTCCGGTCCGCGACGCAGGCTGACTGCGACCCGCGTATCCGGCTTCACACCCAGCTCTATCAGGCGATGGGCGAGCTGGTTGGCCTGTTGATTGAGTTCGGCGTAAGTGAGCAACGGCCCGCTGTCGCCGCGTACGGCGCAGGCATCCGGACGCTGGGCGGCCTGTTGTTCGATCAGTTGGTGGATAACGACATCGCGGGGATAGGCGAGGGCGGTTTCGTTGAAAGCTGACAGTTGCTGATGCTCGGTTTCGCTCATCAGCGGGAAGTGCGCCAAAGGCGTGTCGTGCTGATTCAGCACTGCTTCAAGCATGGCGAAAATGCGCTGCTGTACGCGCTGCGCTTCCTCTAAGGTGAAATAAGCCGTGTTGAAATTGAAATCCAGGTGGATGTCTTCAGAGGGATGGTAATCGCGTACGAAGATCGCCATGGGCGTCTGCTCGTAACCATTGTCCAGCATCAGCACCCGTGCCGGGTCCTCGCAGCCGAACGTGACGTCACCATCGAAGCTTTCGAACGAAAGTGAAACATCGAACAGCTGGTGGCGTCCGTTTTGCGCCAGCCGCAGGCTGCGATTGAGTTCGGCAATCGGGAAACGCTGGTGGCGGTAAGTGCGACGTAGTTGCGTGCCGATGTTATTCATCAGGTCGACCAGCGTTTCATGCGGATCGAAGCCCACGCGAATCGGGCTGATAGACGAAAACATACCGATGGTGGCTTTCTGACGAGCATTGGTACGGTTATGCACCGGCATGCCGACAACGATCTCATCGACGCCCGCGGTGCGGCAGAAATAGGTGCTGATCACTCCGACCAGTACATGAGCCACGGACAGGTTGCATTCGCCGGCAAACTGAGTCAGCGCGTTGTAAAGCGCGCGGGGCAACATGGCTTGAACCTGGTCACTGGGGGCTGGGCCGTTGGTTACGCCTGCCTTGAAATCTGCTCTGCGTTGCAGCAGAACCGGCGGCAGTTGGGCGTAGGCCTGCTCCCAGAACAGTCGATCACGCTCGTAGCGAGAAGACGTCATATAGGCCTTGTCTTCTTCAAGGAACGAGAGGTAAGAAGGCCCCTCGGCCAGCGTTTGCTTGCCTTCCAGCAAGCCTGAGTAGGCATCGCTTACGGTGTGCGCTATCAGCACTGCACCGATGCCGTCGGCGACCAGGTGGTGCAAGCGATTGAACCAGTAATAGAGTTGCGGCCCGCAACGAACCAGACGCGACTCCCAGAGTTGTCCGGTCATTGACTCAAAGGGTTGGCGGAAGGACTCGCGCAGATGCGCAATGGCCTGCTCGGCGTCGCCGTCGACGTCAGGCAAGTCGGTCACTTCAAGCGTGAACGGCGCCTTGGACAGAACCCGCTGGCCGCCCATGCCCCTTTCGTGGCTGAAACTCAGACGCAGCGCGTCATGGCCGTCGACGACCATCTGGATGGCTTTCTCGAACAGCGCAATATCGATGTCGCCCTTGATCTCCAGAGTCATGCCGATGTTGTAATAAGGCAGGTGCGGATAGGCGAGCTGATCAAGCCAGATACCTTGCTGAACCGAAGCCAGCGGAAGGAGCTCTTGTCCTTGCGTGCACAGATTGTCGATCAACGAATTCATCTCAAAGCACCTGTTTGCGAAATCAATTGGCTCGTCTCCGGTCGAAGGGCGGCGCGGCATGGCGCTGGACGAATGCCAGTCGGCGGGAGGATTAAGAACATTGAAAAAAAAATAGAGCATCCACCTGGGGATGTCTGTCATGGGAAGCTGGGACAACTGCGCGCGGTGGTCTTCCGGGCTGGGTGATCAATGACTCAAGGCTACGCTGCGCCTCGCCGGTATAAAGGCCTGGACCGATTCCATTGGCCTATGGAGCGGGTCGGTGAAGGAAGGTTGGTGCTTCGCCAGTGTGGCGCTTTGAAGGTGAGCCGGTCGCCGCCGCGCTCAAGGTCGCCGCGCAGAGTAAAGTCAGGGGCCTGAGCCCCCCTTTTTTACTCGACGAGGTATCGAACCACTGTCAGGCAACAGCGGGCTGAAGAACTTCTTCGAGGAAGCTGAAGGCGGTTTGTTTCGATTGATGGCTTGAGGCAAAGAACGCGAGGTGGCTGCCATCGCGCTCTACGTGCAGCGTGGCGTCCTTGATCGACGCGGCGATATACCGTGAGCCGCCGATGTGCGTAGTCGAGTCGGCATCGCCCGCCACCACCAGGGTTGGCGCGGTGATGCGCGTCAGTCGTGGTGCCAGCTCGGTCTTGTTCAGCGCGTCATTCAGGCGCGCATAGCGATAAAACAACTCGGGATTGACGTAGGGGTAAAGCACCACGTGGGCAATGGGCTCAGGGGTGGTGGCCAGCGTCGCCTGGTCCAGGAACATCGTTTGCAGGTCAGCAGCCTCGCCACGATCCTGAGCTGCGCTTTCCATCAGCCACTCGAAGTTTTGCTGGTGAGCGGTGCGCAGGTCGTTGTCGCCCAGGTTGTAATCCCCATGCCACAGGCTCAGGGAGTTGACCCGGTCGGCGTGGGCAGCAGCGGTGCTCAGGGCGATCACTGCGCCGCCGCAGATACCCATCAGATGTGCGGTTGATAACCTGAAGTGATTCATTACGCTGATCATGTCGGCAACCTGGGCATCGGTGTCCACCGCGATCTGGTCGAATGCCTCGCAGGCACCGAACAGCCCTCGGGTCTCCCAGGTCACGACAAAAAACCGCTCGCTCAAGGCATTGAACCAGTCGCGGCAGAGATCGAACGGAATGCCGCAAGGCAATGCCAGAACCACGGGAGGCAGCTCGCGGTTGGCGCTCGCATGCACCAGCAAAGGCGCATGGTCACGGGTGGTCAGGTGCAATGTCTCGATGTGCGGCACTGCACCGCTGAATTCAAAATGCTTGAGCAGTCGATTGAAGGCGGTGACGTCTTCAGCATCGTCGAAGTGCTCGTAGCTGTAGTCGAGCGCCTCGCAGAGTTTGCGGCTTATAAAGTATTCGAACGACGACAGTTGTGCCTCGCCACCGTGCAAGTACTGCAGGGTGCGCACACCAATGCGCGCAAACGCGGCATTGATCGCCCGCTCTGTGGCTCGCACGCTGGAGCACGCCGGCTCTGGCAGCGGGTCGTTGTCCCGGGCGAGAAAGCTCAGGCACACGGGATCGGGCAAATTGAGGGCAAGGTGCCTGAGCATCCTCACCGTCTCGCACAGACGCATCGCTGCATCGGAGGAAATAGTCATGGATCTACACTCTTTGTTGGGCGCTTTTTTCAGGCACATTGCGCGAGGCTACGTTCGTCTGACGTCTGTGGGTCAGACCGCTTCGAATTTCTTGCCGCGTGTGGTGTGGGTCACGAGACGGTTGTATTCGGGTGTTTCGTCACCGATCACCTGCACCGCGCCGTATTTCTCCAGGCTGATGCGGCCGCCGTACTCTTCGATGTGGTCCGAATCCGGATAGACGTGCACGAACGACGGTACGTAGCGTGACGCGAAGCCCATGCGCATCTCCTGTGATTCGCCGCTGTGCGGATAGGACGCATGCATCAGCGTTGACCAGAAAATGATGAACTGCCCGGCTTTCATCTGCATGGGCACAGCAGAGGCCTCGTCGGGTTTCCAGTTCTCATCGATCTGCAACTGCCGATAGTCGTAACCGAAGAAACCGCGACGCACGCCATCCTTGACCACCGAGTTGTTGGCATCGGGTTCATAGCTCATGCGCTTGGTTTCGTCGTAATTCATGCTGTTCTGGGTGCCAGGAATGAACTGCAGGCAACCATTGGCAATGTTGGCGTCGGTGAACGCCGTCCAGACGGTGATGGTGCCGCCGAACTCTTCATTTTCCGGCCAGATGATCTGCGGCTTGCCGGAAGCATTGGCGAACGTATCGGCCTGATGCCAGTCGGTGCCTTCATCGCCCGGATACTTGGGAAAGAACTCGGTGCGCCAGCAGAGCACATTAGGTCCGAGGATGCTTTCGACACGGTCACAGATTTCCGGGCGGCAGATATGGCTGGCCAGGAAATCATCATCCAGATGGCGGTCGTAGTTGGCGATGTTGGTCCCCCCGGAAATGGCGTCCAGATCCTGGTAGGCCGCGGCGCTGCGGTCGAGCAGGCGCAGACGGGTGCGCTTCCAGGTTTCTTTCATTTCTTCTGGCGAATAGGCGTCAAACGGACCGATAAAACCATTTTTCTCGAACGAGGCACGCTGTTCCGCAGTTAAAGCGAATTTTTTGCTCATGAGCTTTTCCTTTTCGGTCAATGGGCTTGAACAAGGCTACGGGAGATGTGGTCGGCCAGAACTTTGGCCGTTGCGCCGTCCGCCAGGATCCCGGGGTCGAGGTTGATTTTGTAATGTGTCTTGAGCTTGCTCAGCGAGCGGATCAATGCCAGTGAAGTGCCGCCGGAATCGAAGAAATCATCATTGACGCCGATGTTTTTCAGACCCAGGTCTTCGCTCCAGACCTTGAGCACGAAGTGCTCCTGTTCACTGAGGCCCTTGACGTCTGCCGCGCTTGAAGGCGCCGTGCCAGCGGCAGGCGAGGGCAGTTGTTGCTTGTCGATTTTGCCGTGATGAGTCACCGGCAGTTCTGCCAGCGGCACATACACCGAGGGCCGCATGTACTCCGGCAAACTTTCGGCCATCAACGCGGCAACTTCGCTGCGAGCCTGTTCGGTCCAGGCATCGACGCCCTGGCCTGGTACCACGTAAGCCACCAGGCGCAGGTCACCATCGCCGTAATCATGTACGCCGACATGGGCAGCGGCCACGCTGGGGCTGGTTTGCAGAGAGGCTTCGATCTCGCCTGGCTCGATGCGAAAACCGCTGATTTTCAATTGCTCGTCGCAGCGACCGGCATAACGGTATTCGCCATTACTCTCCAGGATCATCAGGTCGCCAGTACGGTAAGCGCGTATGGCACCGGGCAACTCGACGAAGCGCTCGACGTTGAGCGCCTCACGGTTCAGGTAGCCCTGAGCCACGCCAGCACCTTCGATGTACAGCTCGCCGGTAGTGCCTGCCGCCACCGGCGCCAGGCTGGCGTCAAGCAGGTGCAGGCGCCAGCCGTCCAATGGCTTGCCCAGCGACACCATGGCCGCTGTTTCCAGGTCCTGCGCCAACACTCGCTTGAAGGTGGTGTGAACGGTGGCCTCGGTGATGCCGTACATGTTGATAAGTGCAGGTTTCTGGTCGCCATGGCGCTCGACCCAGGGACGCAGCACAGCGGCGGGTAACGCTTCGCCACCGAACACTACGTAGCGCAGCGCCAGCGGCGCGGTGTTGCCACGATCGGCCTCATCAAGACCACGGAAAGCCGATGGCGTCTGGCTGAGTACGGTGATGCGCTGATCGGCGAGCCATTGACGCAGAGCGGCAGGAGAGCGCGAGACGTCATACGGGACAACGGCCACCTGGCCGCCGTGGGCGAGGGCACCCCAGATTTCCCAGACCGAGAAGTCGAAACCGATGGAGTGGAACATCGACCAGACGTCCTGGGCGTTGAAGCCGTAGGCGCGTTGAGTACTTTCCAGCAGGCGACTGACGTTGCCGTGGGAAACCTGTACGCCCTTGGGCTCACCGGTGGAGCCAGAGGTGTAGATGATGTAGGCAGTGGAATTACTCGGGTCGATACGGGTGTCTTCAGCGGCCGGTTGCAGCGCCGGCGCGGACAGTAACTCGTCGAGCGCCAATACGCGCAGGGACGGTATTTTCGGCAGGTTGGCGGCATCACCGATGACCAGGCTCAGCTCGCTGTCGCGCACGATGTGCTCGACGCGTTTGCCAGGGTATTGCGGGTCGACCGGCACATAGGTGCCACCGGCTTTGAGAATACCCAGCAGGCTGGTGACCAGATCGACGCTGCGCGGCAGGTACATACCTACACGCGTGCCATAGGTCACACCTTCATCGCGTAACCGTGCAGCCAGCTTTGTCGACAGCGCGTCGAGCTGTGCGTAGCTCAACGTCCGGGCCGCATCGCTGACGGCGGTACGCTCGGGAAATTGTCGCGCCCTGTCACTGAATATCTCGTGCAGGAAAGCACCGGGCTTGAGAGGGGCTGACGCGGCGTTAGGCGATTCGTCAGTGTTCGTAATCGGCATGACCAAGGCTCCTGTGTAATAACCAGATGCAGCGTTCAAATCCGCTGCAATCGAGACATCCCTGCGGCCTGAGGAATCCGTCAATGGGCCGGCATGATCCGCAGTTGTCGCATTTCAGCACCGACT
Organism: Pseudomonas sp. PvP028; assembly: GCF_017832255.1. Lineage (NCBI taxonomy): Bacteria > Pseudomonadati > Pseudomonadota > Gammaproteobacteria > Pseudomonadales > Pseudomonadaceae > Pseudomonas > Pseudomonas sp. PvP028. The sequence continues at coordinate 4,298,591 of NZ_JAFIBL010000001.1, read as the reverse complement.
GTCAGCCGGCGTCTGTCGAGGGAAATGGGGACAAAGCCTGCCCAATCTCATCACCACGCATCGACCCGCTGTGCGACCGCTGTCCCGGATTGCGGTGACAGACGCTTCTGGTCATCAGTGTTTTGATTCTTGCGCGGTGCCGGAGCGTGCTGGTCTGGCTCCATACAAAAAGTGGATGTGAAGGGCTGAGGTCCAGGAGTTTGTTCATGAGTCTTCAAGCTAACACTGCGCCCGTTTTCGCTGACCAACGGCAAGCGGATGCGCCAAGCTGGCCCGACAAGGCCGCTGACCCCTCGGTGCGGTTGTCCCTGCTGGCGGCCGACATCAGTTTGCCGATAGTGGTCGAGCCAACCGTTGATGAACTGGACCCGGCCCAGTGGGCCAGCGCGCGACGCGAGGCGATTGAGGCGCTGCTGTGTCGTCACGGCGCAGTGTTGTTTCGCGGGTTTGACCTGCCTTCGGTCGCCGCCTTCGAAGCGTTTGCCGAGGCGCTGTCGCCTGGCCTGCACGGCACGTATGGCGACCTTCCGAAGAAGGAAGGCGGGCGTAATGTCTATCGCTCAACGCCGTATCCCGAGCGCGAGATGATCCTTTATCACAACGAGAGTTCTCACCTGGAAAGCTGGCCACGCAAGCAATGGTTCTTCTGTGAGAAGCCATCGCAAGTGGGCGGGGCGACGCCACTGGCGGACATTCGCCAAGTGCTCGCCTACCTGCCGAAAGAGGTGATCGAGCGTTTTGAAAGCAAAGGTCTGCTTTACAGCCGCACCTTCACAGCCGGTGTCGAGCCCAGTTGGGAATCGTTCTTCGGCACCTCCGAACGCAGCGCTATCGAACAGCGTTGCCGCGAGCAGGGTACGGACTTCGAATGGCTCGACGGCGACACCCTGCAGCTTCGCACCCTCTGCCCGGCGGTAATCAGCCATCCGTTCACCGGCGAGCGTGGTTTTTTCAATCAGGTGCAGTTGCATCACCCCTATTGCATGGGCGAGGAACTGCGCGAGGACCTGCTCGACATGTTTGGCCCCGACCGCCTGCCACGGATGGTCAGCTATGGCGACGGCTCAGCCATCGAAGACTCGGTGATGGCTTTGATCGGTGATGCCTACGAGGCGTGCGCGGTGCGCTTCGACTGGCGAAAGGGCGATGTCGTGATGCTTGACAACATGCTCGTCGCCCATGCCCGTGACCCTTATGAAGAACCCCGGCTGATCGTCGTGGCCATGGGTGAAATGACCGCTCGGGGCGATGTCTGGCGACCGGCCTGAATGATCGATATCCAGTGAAACCGCCAGGGCGTTCAACCACCGGCGCCCGCGCGGGCCAATGCATACAAGGACAGCAAGCAATGAAAACCAAGCAAGAGAAGAAGACCAGACCGGGCTCGATAATGCGTCTGCTATGGAGCAGCCATCCTTGGCTGACGTTCTTTACGCTGCTGACGGGTCTGATCAGCGGCGTGGCTTCCATTGCCGTTGTCAATGTGATCAACCAGGCGATTCACGAGGAGACCTTTCAGCGTGAGTCGTTGTTCTGGTTCGTTGGCCTGAGCCTGGTTGCCCTGGTTTTCCGCAACGGTGCGGCGCTGTTTCCAGCCTACGCCAGCATGCGCATCATGACCCGCCTGCGCATTGCCCTGTGCCGCAAGATCCTCGGCACGCCGCTTGAGGAAGTCGACCGCCGCGGTGCGCCGAATGTCCTGACGATGCTCACCAGCGATATTCCGCAACTCAACGCCACGCTATTGATCATGCCAACGATCCTCGTGGAGTCGGCGGTATTTCTGTTTGGTATTGCCTATCTGGCTTACCTGTCCTGGGTGGTGTTCGCAATAACCATCGGGCTGATGGTGCTGGGAGTCGTACTGTACCTGCTATTTTTCGCGGGCGGCATCAAGTACACCCACAAGGTGCGCGACGAGTTCACCGCATTCAACGAATACACACACGCGCTTGTGTTCGGCCTCAAGGAACTGAAACTCAACGGTATTCGTCGCCGCTGGTTCAGTCGCTCGGCGATCCAGGAGTCTTCGGCCCGGGTCGCGAGGTACAACTACATCGAACGGCTCTGGTACACCACCGCTGACAACGTTGGCCAGTTGACCCTGTCGCTGCTGATCGGTTGCCTGTTGTTCGCTGCTCCCATGTTCGCTGTAATCGATGCCAAGACCATGAGCGCCAGCGTGCTGGCGGTGTTGTACATCATGGGCCCGCTGGTGATGCTGGTCACCACCATGCCGATGCTGGCCCAAGGACGTATCGCCTGCACACGTCTGGCGGATTTCGGATTCTCCATCAACGAACCGCACCCGGAACCGGAAACCAGCGACGCCGACAATGTGCTGCTCCTCGATCACAAGAAGTCCTGGGGCAGGATCGAGCTGAAAAACGTCCACATGAACTACACGGACCCACTGAGCAATTCCGGGTTTGCCCTGGGGCCTATCGACCTGACAATCCAGTCCGGTGAGCTGATCTACATTGTCGGCGGCAACGGTTGTGGCAAAAGTACCCTGGCCAAAGTGCTCTGCGGCCTGTACATCCCGAAAGAAGGTCAGCTACTGCTCGACGGTACGGCAATCACCGAAGACTCGCGCAGCCACTATCGCGATCTGTTCTCGGCAGTGTTCTCCGACTTCCATCTGTTCAACCGGCTGATAGGTCCTGACGAGAAAGAACTGGCCAGCACCGACCAGGCGCAGAAATACCTGTCGACTCTGGGCCTGGAAGACAAGGTCAAAATCGAAGGGCAGGGTTATTCAACTACCAAAGCCTTGTCATACGGCCAGCAGAAACGCCTGGCCCTGGTTTGCGCCTATCTGGAAGACCGTCCGATTTACCTGCTGGACGAATGGGCCGCCGACCAGGACCCGCCATTCAAGCGCTTCTTCTATGAGGAACTGCTGCCGGACCTCAAACGGCGCGGCAAGACCGTTCTGATCATCACTCACGACGACCAGTACTTCCAGCTGGCCGATCGCATCATCAAGTTGGTCGATGGTTGCATCGTCTCCGACGTGAAGTGCGCGGTGCAGGACAAGCGCGCCTGAACTGAAGCGCGGTCCAAATTTCCAGGGATGATCCTTCGCAAAACGGCATGAAGCGCGCTACTCCCTGGCCCCGAATCGACTATCGGCTGTCGCCGCCTCTTGCGTGCGACAAGGCCAACCCTTTGCGAGAAGAAATGTATGGCATTTGTCCTGACCGCTGCCCAACGCAATATCTGGCTGGACCAGATGACCCAGGGCGACTCGCCGCTATACAACATCGGCGGCTACGTGGAGATCGAAGGCCCCTTCGATTCCGGGATATTCCAGCGAGCCTTGGACCTGTTGATCGAGAAGCATGATGCGCTGCGCATGGTCCTGCTCGAAGAGCGGGACGAGGAAGGCGTGCCGATGCAGACCTTCGCCACGAGCATGCCGATGCTTGTGACACCGTTTGACCTGCAAGGGCGGGACGACCCGCGTCAGGCAGCCGAACACTGGATGCAGACTCAGCTTGAACAACCGTTCAAGCTGGAAGGTGGACCACTGTTCCGAGTGCATTTGCTCAAGCTCGAAGCACAGCGTTTCTACTTCGTGATTCATGCCCACCACATTGCGCTCGATGGCTGGGGCATCGACCGGCTCTGTGCGTCCGTCAGTGAGCTTTACAGCGTATTGCACGATCAACGTGTGCCCGATCTGGCGGCACCGTCCTATGTCGATTTCATCAAGGACGACCGCCAGTATCGCGAGTCGCCACGCTTTGCTCTCGATCAGGCCTATTGGCTGGACAAATACCGCGACATCCCCGATCCATTGCTGGCGCCACGTCACCAGGCTCGGATTCAGCACCCGGCGACGAGCCGCAGCGGCCACCTCAGCTACGGCATGGACCGTGGCCTGGAGCAGCAGATCGAGGAGCTGGCCCTGCGACTGAACGCCTCGTCGTTCCACGTTCATCTGGCAGTGCTGTACGTGTACTTCACCCGCGCCTGTCAGCGTGATGAACTGGTCATCGGCTTGCCGATTCTCAACCGTTCCACTGCCAGCTACAAAAAGACCCTGGGGCTTTTTACCCAGCTCAGTTCAGTGCGTCTGAAATTCAGTCCCGACCTGACGTTCGCTGAACTGGTCCAGGGCATCTGTCGGGCAGTCAAGCAGGATTACCGCCACCAGCGGTTTCCGGTCAGCGACCTTAACAGCTTGCTGGAATTGCGCCGTGCCGAGCGTACGCAATTGTTCGACCTGACGTTTTCTTATGAGCGCCAAAACCAACTGCTTCGCTTCGGCCAGGCAAGCGCCCGCGCCTTCAAGTGTTCAAACAACCACGAGCAGACACCGCTGGCCATCCACCTGCGCAGCAACGCTTGCGACACTGAATCGCGGCTGCACTACATCTACAACGAGGCCTATTTTCAGCACGACGAGATCGTCCCGCTTGCCGAGCGCTTGCAGCAAGTCACGGAGCAGGGGCTGGCGAACGAACAACTGCCAGTGCATGAGTTCTCGCTGATCAGCAAGACCGACGCCTTGCAGATTCAGACGTGGAATGCCGGTCAGCCACATTCCGCCGAGTACCTGACGATCCACCAGCAGTTTGAAGCCCGCGCCGCAGAGCGACCAGACGCCGTCGCGCTGATGTTCGAAGGGCAGACCCTGAGCTACGGTGGACTCAACGCGCGTGCCAACAAGGTCGCGCATCGTTTGCTGGCACAGGGTGTACGCCCGGACGATCGTGTAGCGATCTGCGTCGAACGCGGCCCGGCAATGATTATCGGCTTGCTGGGGATCCTCAAATCCGGCGCCGGTTACGTGCCACTGGACCCTGCTTACCCGCTCGAGCGTCTGGCCTACACACTCGGCGACAGTGCGCCGGTAGCATTGTTGAGCCAGCAATCAGTACAACAGGCGTTGCCGGTGTCGGATGTGCCGCTGATCTATCTCGACGATGTCGACTTGCAGGATGAACGCGCCTGCAATCCGCAAGTAGCGGTCAAACCCAGCGGCCTTGCCTACGTCATCTACACCTCCGGCTCCACCGGCCTGCCCAAGGGTGTGATGGTCGAGCATCGCAACGTTGCACGACTGTTCTCGGCCACCCGGGACCGGTTCGGTTTCAATGAACAGGATATCTGGGCGCTGTTCCACTCGTTTGCCTTCGACTTCTCGGTCTGGGAAATCTGGGGCGCGCTGCTGCACGGCGGGCGTCTGCTGATCGTGTCGCAATTGGTCAGCCGTTCGCCTGAAGACTTCCACGACCTGCTGTGCAGTGCCGGGGTCACGGTGCTCAACCAGACGCCGAGTGCATTCCGCCAACTGATCGCGGCCCAAGGCGACAAAGGGCAGGCACATTCGCTGCGCCAGGTGATTTTCGGCGGTGAAGCGCTGGAAACAGCGATGCTCAAGCCGTGGTATGCCCGCAAAGTAAACGCCTCAACACAACTGGTAAACATGTATGGCATCACCGAAACCACGGTGCATGTGACCTATTACCCGTTACAGCCTGAGGACGCGCAGTGCGTCGGCGCGAGCCCGATCGGCAAGCGCATTCCTGACCTTCAGCTGTACCTGCTGGATACCTACGGCCATCCGCTGCCACCGGGTGCGGTGGGCGAGTTGTACGTCGGCGGGGCAGGCGTGGCCCGTGGCTACCTCAATCGCGACGAATTGAACGCGACGCGCTTTCTCGATGATCCATTTGCTTCGGAACCGGGCGCGCGGATGTACCGCTCTGGCGATCTGGGTCGCTGGTTGCCGGACGGCAGCCTGGAATACCTGGGCCGCAACGACGAGCAGGTAAAGATTCGCGGTTTCCGTATCGAGCTGGGCGAGATCGAAGCTCAATTGAGCGCCTGCCAAGGCGTGCGCGAAGCTGTGGTCGTGGTGCGTGAAGACGAACCGGGCGACAAGCGTCTGGTGGCGTATGTCATCGGCACAGCAGACCTGGAACCCGACGCTACCTATTTGCGTGAACAGCTGCGCCTGTCGCTCGCCGAGCACATGCTGCCAAGCGCTTTTGTCAGTCTGCAGGCGTTCCCGCTGACCGCCAATGGCAAGCTCGACCGCAAGGCACTGCCGCTGCCCTCGGCCGAAGCTTATGCCCGGCGTCAATACGAGGCACCGCAAGGGCTGACGGAAACCCGCCTGGCCGGGTTGTGGACCGAGTTGCTGGGCGTCGAGCAGGTAGGCCGCCATGACCAGTTCTTCGAGCTGGGTGGGCATTCGATGCTCGCGGTGAAACTGATCGAACGCATGCGCGACATCGGTCTGAATGCCGACGTGCGCGTGCTGTTCGGCCAGCCAACCCTGGCCTCGCTGGCGGCAGCCAGCGGCAAGGTCACAGAGGTGCAGGCGCCCACCAATAAGATTCCCGCCTATTGCCGGCACATTACCCCGGACATGCTGCCTCTGGCCGCGCTCACCCAGGCCCAGATCGACCGGGTGGTCGCCAGCGTGCCGGGCGGTGTGAGTAATGTGCAGGATATCTATGGGCTGGTGCCGTTGCAGGAAGGCATCCTCTATCACCATTTGGCGAATGAGGAGGGTGATCCATACCTGTTGCAGGCCTTGTTGCGGGTCGATAGCTTCGAGCAGTTGCTGGACTTTACGGAAGCCTTGCAGCAAGTCATCGATCGTCACAACATTCTGCGCACGGCTGTGGCCTGGGAAGAACTCGACGAGCCGGTGCAGGTGGTCTGGCGTCAGGCACGGCTGAGGGTGGAGGCGTTTTTACCGCACCCGGATCAAGGGGATGTTGCGGCCCAGTTGCAGGCACAGTTCGATCCACGGCGGATACGCATGGACCTGCATCAGGCCCCGATGATGCGCCTGCACTACGCCGAAGATCCCGTCGACCAAAGCTGGGTTGCGGTGCTGCTGTTCCATCACTTGATCGACGACGCCACCTCGCTGGCTTTGCTCGGCGCAGAGATCGAGGCGTTCAGACAAGGGCGCGGCGAACATCTGCCCGCGTCGGTGCCGTATCGTAATCATGTGGCTCAGGCGCGATTGAGCGTAAGCCGCGAGGAGCATGAGGCGTTTTTCCGCGACATGCTCGCGGATGTTGACGAGCCGACCCTGCCGTTTGGCCTGCAAGACGTGCAAGGCGACGGCAGCGGAGTCGACGAAGCGCTATTGCCGGTTGAGCCGAAACTGGCCGGACGTCTGCGCGCCCATGCGCGGCGCCTGGGCGTCAGTAATGCCAGCCTGCATCACCTCGCCTGGGCCCAGGTGGTCGGGCGCCTGTCGGGGCGTCAGGATGTGGTGTTCGGTACCGTGTTGATGGGCCGCCTGCTCAGTGGTCAAGGCGCCGAGCGGGCCCTGGGCATGTTTATCAATACCTTGCCATTGCGCGTCGCTGCCGGAGAGCAGGGCATTGAGGCTGCAGTGCGCACCACCCACGCCCGGTTGGCGGCGTTGGTCAGTCATGAGCATGCACCGTTGTCACTGGCCCAGGGATGCAGCGGCGTAGCAGCACCGACACCGTTATTCAGTGCGCTGATGAACTACCGCCATGTCGCGGTCGGCGCCCAGACACCCCAAGAGGCAGGGCAGACCAGACTCTGGGGCGGTGTCGAGGTACTCGGCGGTGAAGAACGCACCAACTACCCACTGTCGTTATCGGTAGACGACCTCGGCGAATCCTTCGGTCTGACCGTTCAGGCGGTGGCCGGAATCGATGCCCGGCGCATCTGCGGTTACATGCACACGGTGCTGGAACAACTGGCCGACGCGCTGGACAACCGGCCCGATGCTGCCTTGCACAGCCTCGACTGGCTGCCCGCGCACGAGCGTCGCCAATTGCTGGAAGATTTCAACGCGTTCGATAGCGCCTACCCGCAAGACCTTTTGCTGCACCAGTTGTTCGAAGCTCAGGCAGCTGCGCAGCCCGATTCGGTGGCGGTCACCTACGAAGGCCAGCGCCTGAGTTACGCCGAGCTCAATCAGTGGGCCAACCAGATTGCCCACCGGTTGATCGCTGCAGGCGTTGGTGCTGATGATCGCGTAGCGATCTGTGTGGAACGCAGTCTGGAAATGATCGCCGGCCTGGTGGGCATTCTCAAGGCCGGCGCAGGCTACGTGCCACTCGACCCTTCTTACCCTGAAGAACGTCTGGCCTACATGCTTGAGGACAGCGCACCGAAAATGCTGCTGACCCAACGTGGTTTGCGCGAGCGCTTTGCGCAGGCCGCCATGCCGGTGTTGCTGCTGGAAGCTGAGGCCCGCGCCGAGAGCGGTATCGACCGCGCGCCGGCAACCAACCCGCAGCTCGCAGGGCTTGGCGCGCAGCACCTGGCGTACCTGATCTACACCTCGGGCTCTACCGGTCAGCCAAAAGGCGTGGCCATGCCCCATGCGTCGCTGGTCAACCTGATGCACTGGCAGATCGCCCAGTCTGTCGAGGACCGTCGCCCGAGGCAACGTACCTTGCAGTTCGCAGCACTGGGTTTTGATGTGGCCTTTCAGGAAATCTTCAGCACCTTGTGCGCAGGTGGCGAGCTGTCGCTGATCCACGCTGATACTCGTCTGAATTTCCGCCGCCTGTTCGAGCATATCTGCGAGCAGCGTATCGAACGCCTGTACATGCCGTGTATTGCCCTGCAGGCATTGGCCGAGGCCGTGGTTGACGAGGCTGAACAGCCTGAGTGCCTGTTGCAGGACGTGATCACTGCGGGTGAACAACTGCGAATCACCGAACCGATGCGGCAGTTATTCGCCCGTCTGAGCGATGCCCGCCTGCATAATCACTACGGCCCGACCGAGTCCCACGTGGTCACGGCGCTGACTCTCGATGGCGATCCACAGGCCTGGCCGACCTTGCCAAGCATCGGCCAGCCGGTGGCCAATACCCGCATCTACCTGCTCGACGAACACATGCGCCCGGTGCCGGTGGGCGTCGCGGGTGAACTGTACATCGGTGGCGCAGCTGTCGCCCGTGGCTACCTGAACCGCGATGACCTGAGCGCCGAACGCTTTATCGCTGATCCGTTTGCGAGCAACGATGTCGGCAACCCACACGCGCGCCTGTATAAGACCGGCGACCTTGCCTGCTGGCAGGCGGACGGCAGGATTGTTTACCTGGGCCGTAACGACGATCAGATCAAGGTGCGTGGTTTTCGTATCGAACTGGGGGAAATCGAGGCACGCCTTGGTCAATATCCAGGCCTGCGCGATACGGCAGTGCTGGCCCGCGAGGACGTTCCAGGTGAAAAGCGCCTGGTGGCGTATTTCAGCGTGCAGGCCGGCCAGGTTGTGCCCCAGACCGACCAGATGCGCCTGCATTTACAGGCTCTGCTGCCTGACTACATGGTCCCGGCAGCCTATGTACACCTGGAAAAACTGCCGGTGTCGCCCAATGGCAAACTGGATCGTCGTGCGTTGCCACAGCCATTGGCCGATGCTTTCGCCAGTCGCGACTATCAGGCGCCGCTTGGCGACACCGAGACCACGCTGGCCGCACTATGGTGCGAAGTACTGAGTGTGGAGCGGGTCGGTCGGCAGGACCATTTCTTCGAACTGGGCGGTCATTCGCTGCTGGCGGTGAAGCTGATCGAGCGCATGCGCCAGGCTGGCCTGAGTGCCGATGTGCGCGTGCTGTTCGGCCAACCGACCCTTGCCGCACTCGCGGCGGCCGTAGGCGGCGGCATCGAGATCGAGGTGCCCGCCAACGGCATCCCCGAGGGCTGCAGGCACATCACCCCGGACATGCTGACCCTCACAGCACTGGACCAGGCGAGTATCGAGCGTATTGTCGCCGGCGTTCCCGGTGGCGCAGCGAACGTGCAGGACATCTACCCGCTGGCGCCGTTGCAGGAAGGCATTCTTTACCATCATATTGCTGCCGAACAGGGCGACCCGTATCTGCTGCAAGCGACCTTCGCCCTGCGCGACCCGGCACACGTACGACGCTTTGCCGAAGGCTTGCAGGCGATGATCGATCGCCATGACATCCTGCGCACGGCGCTGGTCTGGGAAGATCTGGAGCAACCGCTGCAAGTCGCTCTGCGCCGGGTCGAGCTGTCGATGGAGCAGATCACCCTGGCCCCGGACGGCGGCGATATCGTCGCTCAGTTGCAGAACCGTTTTGATCCGCGCGAGTGCCGCCTCGATCTCAGGCAGGCCCCGCTGATTCACCTGGCCTTCGCCGAGGACTCTGAGAACCAGCGCTGGGTGGCGATCCTGCTTTTCCACCATATTGCCCTCGACCACACCGCGCTGGACGTGATGAGCGCAGAAATGCTCGCTCACTTGCAAGGTACCGCAGCGCAACTGCCGGCGGCGATGCCTTACCGGAATTACGTGGGTCAGGCCCGTCTGGGCGTGAGTCGCGAGCAACACGAAGCGTTTTTCCGCGAGATGCTTGGTGATGTCGATGAACCGACCCTGCCGTTCGGCCTGCTTGAGGTTCAGGGTGATGGGCAGGGCGTCAAGGAGGTTCGCCATGATCTTCCGGCTGATCTGTGTCAACGTCTACGCACTCAGGCTCGGCAACTGGGGGTGAGTGCAGCAAGCCTGCACCACCTGGCCTGGGCACGAGTGCTGAGCGCCGCTAGTGGACGTGAAGACGTGGTCTTCGGCACCGTGTTGCTGGGACGCATGCAAGGCGGCCTGGGCGCCGACCGCGCGCTGGGGATGTTCATCAATACCTTGCCGCTGCGGGTCGATGTCGGTAGCGGCGGCGTACGTCAGGCCGTGCGTCTGACCCATAACCGCTTGACTGCATTACTCGGCCACGAACATGCACCATTGGTGCTGGCTCAACGTTGCAGTGCGGTTTCCGCAACGTCGCCGCTGTTCAGCGCGTTGCTCAACTACCGCCATAGCCCGGCGCGCGAAGCCAGCGGTGGCGAGCGGTGGGCGGATGCTCAGGTGCTCGGCGTCCGCGAACGGACCAACTACCCGTTGAGTCTGTCGGTGGACGATCAAGGCGAAGGCTTCCTGTTGAGCGTGCAGGTTGCAGCCGGTTTCGATGGCCAGCGGGTCTGCGATTACATGCAGACCGCCTTGAGTCATCTGATCGAGGCCCTTGAATCCGCACCGGATTCAGCCGTGTGCGACCTGCCGGTTGTGCCGGAAACCGAGCGCCAGCAGCTGCTGGTGGCGTTCAACGACACCGCGCGGGATTACCCGCAGCAACAGACGGTGCATGGCCTGTTCGAAGCTCAGGTGCGGGCGTACCCCGAAGCTTGCGCGGCAATCCACGATGGTGTTGCCGTGAGCTACGCCGAACTCAACACCCGGGCCAATCGCCTGGCGCGGCATCTGCTGGGGCTCGGTGTGCAGCCGGGTGACAGCGTGGCGATCCTGCTGGAACGCAGCCACGATTTGCTCGCCAGTCAGCTGGCAGTGCTCAAATGCGCGGCGGTGTACGTGCCGCTGGACGTCAACGCGCCTGTAGAGCGACAGGCGTTCATGGTCGAGGACAGCCAGGCGCGTGTCCTGCTGACTCGTAGCCACGTATCGCTGACGAGTGGTGCACAGCGTATCGATCTCGACGATTTGACCCTGGACGACCTGAAAGACACTGATCTGGCATTGCCGCAGTCCAGCGAAAGTGTCGCCTACATTATGTACACCTCTGGTTCGATGGGTGTTCCGAAAGGTGTACTGGTGCCGCACCGGGCCATCAGCAGGCTGGTGATCAACAACGGTTATGCCGACTTCAATGCTCAGGATCGCGTAGCGTTTGCCTCCAACCCGGCGTTTGACGCCAGCACCCTGGATGTCTGGGCGCCGCTGCTCAATGGAGGATGTGTGGTGGTGATCGGGCAGCACGACTTGCTCTCGCCGCTGAATTTCCAGCGCCTGCTGCTGGAACAAGCCGTAACCGTGCTGTGGATGACCGCCGGATTGTTCCATCAATACGCCTCGGGTCTGGGCGAGGCCTTTTCGCGCCTGCGCTACCTGATTGTCGGCGGTGATGTGCTGGACCCTGCCGTTATTGGCCGGGTACTGGCGAACAATGCGCCGCAACATCTGCTCAACGGTTATGGCCCGACCGAGGCGACGACCTTCTCCGCCACCTACGAGATTGTGTCAGTCGGCAATGGCTCGATCCCTATCGGCAAACCGGTGGGCAACACTTGCCTGTATGTGCTCGACAGCCAAGGCCAGCCAGTGCCTTTGGGCGTGCCCGGCGAGCTGTATATTGGTGGACAGGGTGTCGCCAGGGGGTATTTGAACCGTGATGAACTGACTCTTGAGAAGTTCGTCGCCGACCCGTTTGACAGCGCCCCACAGGCTCGCCTGTACCGCACTGGCGACCTGGTTCGCTGGCGCGCAGATGGCAATCTGGAATACCTGGGTCGTAATGACGATCAGGTGAAAATCCGTGGTTTCCGCGTTGAACTGGGTGAAATCGAAGCACGCCTGGCCGAGCACTCGGATATTCGTGAAGCCGTGGTGCTGTGCCGTCAGGATGAGCCTGGCGACAAGCGTCTGGTCGCTTATGTCACGGCGCAGCAGCCTGAAACTGCACCGGACATCGAACACCTGCGTAACCATCTGCAAGGGTTGTTACCGGACTATATGGTACCGGCAGCCTACGTGCAGCTCGATGCGCTGCCGCTGACCGCCAACGGCAAGCTCGACCGCAAGGCCCTGCCAGCGCCGGACGCACAGTCGCTGATCAGCCATGGTTACGAAGCACCGCAAGGCGAGTTCGAAACCCTGCTGGCCTCAATCTGGGCAGACGTACTCAAGGTCGAACAGGTCGGTCGCCATGATCACTTCTTCGAATTGGGTGGCCACTCGCTGCTGGCAGTGACGCTGATCGAGCGGATGCGTCAGGTCGGCCTGAGTGCCGACGTTCGCGTGCTGTTCAGCCAGCCGACCGTGGCGGCGCTGGCAGCTGCGGTCGGTGGTGGCACGGAGGTCGTGGTGCCGGCCAATCTGATTCCCGAACATTGTGAATACATCACCCCTGAACTGTTGCCGCTGATCAGCCTGAGCCAAATGCAGATCGATCAGATAGCTGCCAGCGTGTCGGGCGGCATGGCGAATGTGCAGGATATCTATCCATTGGCGCCTCTGCAGGCAGGGATTCTCTACCACCACATCAGTACAGAAGGGGGCGACCCCTACACCTTGAAAGCGCTGTTCGAGATATCTGACCGGACACGACTGGACGCTTTCAGCGGCGCCTTGCAAGGCGTGATCAACCGGCACGATATCCTGCGCACCGCCGTGCTGTGGGAGGGTCTCGCCGAGCCGGTGCAAGTGGTGCTGCGCAGAGCCGAACTGCAAGTCACGGAGTTGCTCCTCGACCCGGCAGACGGCCCGGTTGATGAGCAATTGCACGAGCGCTTCGATCCCCGGCATTACCGTCTCGATGTGCGTCACGCGCCCCTGATGCGCATTGTCTTCAGCCATGATCCGCTCAACGGCCGCTGGCTGGCGATGTTGCTGTTTCATCACATGGCCATCGACCATGTGGCACTGGAAGTGTTGAAGCATGAAATACAGAGCGGGTTGCTCGGCGAGGCCGATGCCTTGGCAGCGTCGGTGCCGTACCGCAACTACGTGGCCCAGGCACGCCTGGGTGTCAGCCAGGCCGGTCACGAAACATTCTTCCGCAAGATGCTTGGCGACATCGAAGAACCGACCCTGCCGTTCGGCCTGCAGGATGTGCAGGGCGACGGTCGTGATATCGAAGGAGCCAGCCTGACGCTGGACGCCCGGCTGGATCAGCGCCTGCGGGCTCAGGCAAGGCAGCAGGGTGTAAGTGCCGCCAGCCTGGTGCATCTGGCCTGGGGCCAAGTGTTGGGCAATGTATCGAGCAAGTGTGACGTGGTGTTCGGCACGGTATTGATGGGCCGTATGCAGAGCGGTGAGGGCGCTGACCGCGCCATGGGCATGTTCATTAACACGTTGCCACTGCGCGTGGATGTCGGTGCGATAACAGTGGTCGAGGGATTAAAAACGACTCACGAACGACTGACTGCCTTGCTCGGCCACGAGCATGCACCGCTGGTGCTCGCCCAGCGGTGCAGTGGTGTGGCCGCGCCACTGCCATTGTTTAGCGCTCTGCTCAACTACCGTCACAGTGCGCCTGGCAGCGTTTCAGAACGGACCGCCCAGGCTTGGGAAGGTATTTATGCCCTGAACAGCGAAGAACGCACCAACTATCCATTGACGTTGAACGTCGATGACCTGGGTAAGGGGTTCAGCCTCACGGCGTTGGTCACTTCGTCAATCGGCGCCAAACGCGTCTGCAATTACATGCAGATGGCGCTGGAAACCCTGGTAACGGCGCTGGAGCAGACACCACAAGCCTCCTTACAAGAGTTGTCGATCCTGCCTGCCGAGGAGCGCGAGCAGTTGCTGGTGGGGTTCAATAACACCGCGCTGGATTATCCGCACCAACAGACCATTCACGGGATGTTCGAAGCGCAGGTCGAGCGCACGCCGGATGCTGTAGCAGTGGTTCACGGTGAACAGCGCCTTAGCTATCGCCAACTCAACGAGCAAGCCAACCGCCTGGCCCATGCCCTTCGTAAAAAGGGAGTGCAACCGGATTCGCGAGTCGGGATCTGTGTCGAACGAGGCGTGGAAATGGTCGTCGGGTTGCTGGCGATTCTCAAGGCGGGCGGCGGTTATGTGCCGCTCGACCCGGCTTATCCAGCGGAACGTATTGCTTATATGTTGCAGGACAGCGCTCCGGCAGCCATGCTGGCTCACACCGCTACTCAGGGCTTGCTGGCCGATATTTCGATGCCCGTCATCAATTTTGATCTGAGCGATTGGCAGGACGAATCCGTCCAGAATCCGCAGGTGGCGGGGCTGACTTCGGCGCACCTGGCCTACCTGATCTACACCTCGGGCTCCACCGGTCTGCCGAAAGGCGTGATGATCGAGCACCGCAACACCGTTAACTTCCTGACCTGGGCGCACAAAGCCTTCGACGCTTCTGTGCTGGAAAAAACACTGTTTTCCACCTCGCTGAACTTCGACCTCGCCGTCTACGAGTGCCTTGCGCCACTCACCTCGGGCGGCAGGATCGAGGTGGTTAAAAATATTCTGGAACTGCAACACGGCGAACATGATATCGGCCTGATCAACACCGTGCCGTCGGCGCTCAAGGCCTTGCTGGATGTAGAAGGACTGCCGACGTCGGTCCACACCGTGAATGTGGCCGGGGAGGCCCTCAAGCGCAGTCTGGTGGAAAACCTGTTCGAAAAAACCGGCGTGCAGCGCCTGTGCAACCTTTATGGCCCGTCGGAAACCACCACGTACTCAAGCTGGGTAGCGATGGATCGCGAAGACGGTTTCGCTCCTCATATCGGCAAACCGGTTGGCAATACGCAGTTTTACCTGCTGGACGAACGGCAACAGCCCGTCCCCCTGGGCGTTGCGGGCGAGATCTACATCGGCGGCGCCGGTGTAGCGCGGGGCTACCTGAACCGTGACGAACTGACCGCCGAACGCTTCCTGCAGGATCCGTTCAGCCAGCGACCAGCGGCACGCATGTACCGTACCGGCGATCTTGGCCGGTATCTGCCAGACGGCAACATCGAATACCTGGGCCGTAACGATGACCAGGTGAAACTTCGCGGTTTCCGCATTGAGCTGAGCGAAATCGAGGCCGTTCTGGCCACACACCCTGCGGTACACGAAGTAGCGCTGCTGGTGCGACAGGACGCAGGAGAGAAACGCCTGGTGGCCTATTTCACTGTGCATGAGGCTCAGCGAACACTGGAAATAGAGACACTGCGCAGCCATCTGCAAACCCGCCTGCCGGACTATATGGTGCCCGCAGCCTATGTGCGCCTCGATGCACTACCGCTGACAACCAACGGCAAACTTGACCGTAAAGCGCTGCCCGAACCGGATGCGCAGGCATTGATCAGCCGTGGCTACGAAGCGCCGCAAGGTGAAGTGGAAAACCTGCTGGCGACGATCTGGGCCGAAGTGCTCCAGGTTGAGCAAGTCGGTCGACATGACCATTTCTTTGAGTTGGGCGGGCATTCGCTGCTGGCCGTCAGCCTGATCGAACGTATGCGCCAGGCCGGCTTGAGCGCAGACGTTCGCGTACTGTTCAGCCAGCCGACCCTCGCCGCGCTGGCTGCGGCCGTGGGCGGCGGCGCAAGTGAAGTAACAGTCCCCGAAAATGCTATCCCCGACGACTGCATGCGCATCACGCCGGAGATGCTGCCGCTGGCCGATCTCGATCAGGCCGCCATTGACCTCGTTGTCGCCAGCGTGCCAGGCGGCGCGGCGAATGTGCAGGATATCTACCCGCTGGCGCCGCTGCAGGAAGGCATTCTCTATCACCATCTGGCCGCCGAGGTCGGCGACCCCTATGTGTTACAGACGCAGTTCGCCTTTGCTGACCGCGAGCGTCTGAACGCCTTTGTCGATGCCTTGCAAAGTGTGATCGACCGTCACGACATCCTGCGCACTGCGGTGCTTTGGCAAGGTCTGGCAACACCGATGCAGGTGGTCTGTCGTCAGGCTCTGCTGTTTCTGGAGCAGGTCGAACTCGATCCGGCCGATGGCCAGGTCATGGATCAGTTGCAACAGCGCTTGGACCCTCGTCACTCAAGGCTGGACATGAGCCAGGCACCGCTGTTGCAACTGTCCTTCGCCGAAGACCAGCCCAACCAGCGTTGGGTGGCGATATTGCTGTTCCATCACATGGTTCTCGACCACAAATCGATGGACGTTGTGCTTAATGACATGCAAGCCCGGCTACTCGGCAAAGCGGACCAGCTCGACGCTGCGATACCGTATCGCAACTATGTGACCCAAGCCCGTCTGGGCATGAGCCGCGAAGCTCATGAAGCGTTTTTCCGCGAGCTGCTGGGGGACATTGACGAGCCGACGCTGCCGTTCGGCCTGCTGGATGTGCAGGGTGATGGCCACGACATTGAAGACAGCAACCTGATTCTGGACCGTCGGCTCACTCTGCGCCTGCGCGCTCAGGCACGGCAATTGGGGGTAAGCGTCGCGAGTCTGGTGCACCTGGCGTGGGCTCAGGTATTGGGCAAGGTGTCGAGCAAGCGCACGGTGGTATTCGGCACCGTGTTGATGGGCCGTATGCAAAGTGGCGAAGGCGCCGAACGGGCGTTGGGCATGTTCATCAATACCTTGCCGTTACGCGTCGATATGGCGGGGCAGAGCGCTCGCGGCGGAGTGCGGGCGACTCATGCCCGCCTGACCGCGTTGCTTGGCCACGAACACGCGCCGTTGGTGCTGGCGCAGCGTTGCAGCGGTGTGGCAGCGCCCTTACCCCTGTTCAGCGCGCTGATCAACTACCGCCACAGCGGCGTGACCGAACCCTCCGATGAGTCGATCGAGGCCTGGCGCGGTATCGACATGCTCAGCAGCGGGGAAAGGACCAACTATCCGTTGACCTTGAACGTCGATGACCGGGGTGACAGCTTAAGAATGTCGGTGCTGGTGACCGGCAAGGTTGGCGCCGGACGTGTCTGCGGCTATATGCAGACCGCACTGAAAAATCTGCTTATCGCGCTGGAACAATCACCAGACACTGCCCTCGATAGCCTGCCGATCCTGCCGGCCGACGAGCGTGAGCAGTTGCTGCTGGGGTTCAACGACACGGCGCTGGACTATCCGCAACAGCAGACCATCCATGGCCTGTTTGAAGCGCAAGCCGAGCGCACACCGGACGCGCTGGCAGTGATTCACGGCGAACAGCGCTTGACCTATCGCGAGCTGAACGAGCAGGCCAACCGTCTTGCCCATGCCTTGCGCAAGCAGGGTGTGCAGCCGGATTCCAGAGTCGGTATCTGTGTAGAACGCAGCGCAGAAATGGTCGTCGGTTTGCTGGCGATTCTCAAAGCGGGCGGCGGCTATGTGCCGCTCGATCCGGCTTACCCGGCAGAACGTATTGCCTACATGCTGCAGGACAGCGCTCCGGCAGCCGTTCTGGCTCAAACCGCTACTCAGGGCCTGCTGGCCGACGTTTCGGTGCCTGTGATCAATCTTGATCTGAGCGATTGGCAGGACCAATCCGTCCAGAATCCGCAGGTGCCTGGGCTGACCTCAGCGCATCTGGCGTACCTGATCTACACCTCGGGTTCGACCGGCTTGCCGAAAGGCGTGATGATCGAACACCGTAACACCGTGAACTTCCTGAGCTGGGCACACACGGCTTTTGACGGGTCGGCACTGGAAAAAACGCTGTTCTCCACCTCGCTGAACTTCGACCTCGCCGTCTACGAGTGCTTTGCGCCACTGACCTCGGGCGGCAGTATCGAAGTCGTCAAAAACGTGCTGGAACTGCAACACGGCGAGCACGATATCGGCCTGATCAACACCGTACCGTCGGCGCTTAAAGCACTGCTGGACGTTGACGGGCTGCCGGCAACGGTTCACACGGTGAACGTGGCCGGTGAAGCGCTCAAGCGCAGTCTGGTAGAAAACCTGTTCGAAAAAACAGGCGTGCAGCGCCTGTGCAACCTCTACGGTCCTTCGGAAACCACCACCTACTCAAGCTGGGTGGCCATGGACCGCGAAGACGGCTTCGCTCCGCACATTGGTAAACCGGTCGGTAACACCCAGTTTTACCTGCTGGATGAGCAACAGCAGCCTGTTCCACTGGGTGTTGCGGGTGAGATCTACATCGGCGGAGCCGGTGTGGCGCGGGGTTATTTGAACCGTGACGACCTCACTGCCGAACGCTTCCTCAAGGACCCGTTCAGCCAAAACCCAGCGGCACGCATGTACCGCACTGGCGACTTGGGTCGCTATCTGCCAGACGGCAATATCGAATACCTGGGCCGTAACGATGATCAGGTGAAGATCCGTGGCTTCCGTATCGAACTGGACGAGATCGATGCGCGTCTGGCTAAACACCCGGCCGTCCATGAAGCGGTGGTGACGGCTCGCGAAGACATTCCCGGCGACAAGCGTCTGGTGGCCTATTACACCTTGGCGGCCGGGCACACCGTAGTGGACATCGACAGCCTGCGCAGTCATTTGCAGCAACGGTTGCCGGAGTACATGGTTCCAGCCATTTACGTGATGCTGGATAAGCTGCCGCTGACCCCCAACGGCAAGCTGGATCGCAAAGCACTGCCAGCACCCGACAGTGACTCGCTGATCAGCCGTGGCTACGAAGCGCCGCAGGGCGAAACAGAAACGCAGATCGCGGTTATCTGGCAAGAATTGCTGGGCGTCGAGCAGGTCGGTCGTCACGACAACTTCTTCGAACTGGGCGGTCACTCGCTGCTGGCAGTCAGTTTCATAGGTCATATGCGCCAGTCAGGCCTGAGCGTCGACGTGCGTGCGCTGTTCGGCCAGCCCACGCTGGCCGCACTGGCCGCAGCAATCGGTGGTAGCACTGAGATAGTGGTGCCGGCCAATCTCATTAATGACGATTGCCAGCAAATTACGCCTGAGCTGCTGCCGTTGATCAACCTGACGCAGGTGCAGATCGATCAAGTCCTAGCCACCGTGCCGGGCGGCGTGGCCAATGTGCAGGACATCTACCCGCTGGCGCCGTTGCAGGAAGGTATTCTCTATCACCACCTGTCAGCCGAAACCGGCGACCCCTATGTGTTGCAGACTCAGTTCGTCTTTGACGACCGCGAACGCATGGACGCCTTTGTTCACGCCCTGCAAACAGTTATCGACCGCCACGATATCCTGCGCACCAGCGTGGTGTGGCAAGGTCTCGACTCCCCGGTCCAGGTGGTCTGGCGTCAAGCCCGGTTGCACCTTGAAGCGCTTGAACTGGATCCGGCAAACGGTGGTATCGCGGAGCAATTGCACAGCCGTTTCGACCCGCGTCACTACCGTCTGGACATCGGTCAGGCTCCCTTGATGCGCGTAGCCTATGCCGCAGATCCGCTCAACCAGCGGATTTGCGCGATGTTGCTGTTCCATCACATGGCCCTGGACCACGCCGCGCTGGAAGTGGTGAAGCACGAAATACAGAGCTGTCTGCTTGACGAGGCCGAAGCCTTGGCAGCGTCGGTGCCCGTGCCATACCGCAACTATGTGGCCCAGGCACGCCTGGGTGTCAGCCAGGCAGATCACGAAACGTTCTTCCGCGACATGCTGGGCGATATCGACGAGCCGACGCTGCCGTTCGGCCTGGGGAATGTGCAGGGCGACGGTCGTGATATTGAAGAAGCCAGCCTGGTGCTGGACGCCCAACTGAATCTGCGCCTGCGAGCTCAGGCCCGGCAACAGGGTGTGAGTGCCGCCAGCCTGGTGCATCTGGCCTGGGCCCAGGTGCTGGGCAATTTGTCGGACAAGCGCGACGTAGTGTTCGGCACAGTGTTGATGGGCCGGATGCAGAGCAGTGAGGGCGCCGACCGTGCCTTGGGCATGTTCATCAATACGTTGCCCCTGCGCGTGGACGTCGGTGCGATAACAGTGTTCGAGGGTTTAAAAGCGACTCACGAGCGACTGACGGCATTACTCGGTCACGAGCATGCGCCGCTGGTGCTCGCCCAGCGTTGCAGTGGCGTGGCCGCGCCGCTGCCATTGTTCAATGCGCTACTCAACTACCGCCACAGTGCGGTTGGCAACGTCTCCGAGCGGGACACCCAGGCCTGGCAGGGTATCCATGCCCTGAGCAGTGAAGAGCGAACCAACTATCCGTTGATTGTGAACGTCGATGACCTGGGTACGGGTTTCAGGCTGAATGTGCAGGCTGTGACCGGTATTGATGCGCGGCGCATCTGCGCCTACATGCAGACCACCTTGAGCCACTTGGTCAAAGCCCTTGAATTCGCGGCGGATTCGGTGGTGTGCGATCTGCCGGTAGTGCCGGAAGCCGAACGGCAGCAACTGCTGGTGGCGTTCAACGACACCACGCGGGATTACCCACAGCAGCAGACCGTGCAGAGTCTGTTCGAAGCCCAGGTACGGGCGTGCCCCAAAGCTTGCGCTGCAATCCACGATGGCGTGGCCATGAGCTATGCCGAACTCAACACCCGGGCCAATCGCCTGGCGCGGCATCTGCTGGGGCTCGGTGTGCAGCCGGGTGACAGCGTAGCGATCCTGCTGGAACGCAGCCTCGACCTGCTCGCCAGCCAGCTGACGGTGCTCAAGTGCTCGGCGGTGTACGTGCCGCTGGACATCAATGCACCGGTCGAACGTCAGACGTTCATGATCGAAGACAGTCAGGCGCGTGTTCTGCTGACCCATAGCCAGATGTCGCTGACGACCGCTGCGCAGCGTGTTGACCTCGACAATCTGACGCTGGACGGCCTGAAAGACACTGATCTGGCATTGCCGCAGTCCAGCGAAAGTGTCGCGTACATCATGTACACCTCCGGCTCGACGGGCACCCCGAAAGGTGTGCTGGTGCCGCATCGCGCCATCAGCCGTCTGGTGATCAACAACGGTTACGCCGATTTCAATGCTCAGGATCGCGTAGCGTTTGCCTCCAACCCGGCGTTTGATGCCAGTACGCTGGATGTCTGGGCACCGTTGCTCAATGGCGGTTGCGTGGTGGTGATCGGGCAGAATGACTTGCTGTCCCCGCGCGATTTCCAGCGCCTGTTGCTGGAGCAATCGGTAACCGTGCTGTGGATGACCGCAGGGCTGTTCCATCAATACGCTTCGGGGCTGGGCGAAGCGTTTTCACGTCTGCGCTACCTGATCGTCGGCGGCGATGTGCTGGACCCTGCCGTTATAAACAGAGTGCTGGCGAACAATCCTCCACACCATCTGCTCAATGGCTATGGCCCGACCGAGGCGACGACCTTTTCCGCGACCTACGAGATTACGTCGGTCGGCGATGGCTCGATCCCTATCGGCAAACCGGTGGGTAATAGCCGCCTGTATGTGCTCGATGGCCAAGGCCAACCGGTGCCGTTGGGCGTGCCCGGCGAGCTGTATATCGGCGGGCAGGGCGTTGCCAAGGGCTATTTGAATCGTGCCGAATTGAGCGCCACGCAGTTTGTCGTCGACCCGTTCAGCCCTTCTGAACATGCACTGATGTACCGCACCGGCGATCTGGTGCGCTGGCGTGCCGACGGCAACCTGGAATACCTGGGTCGCAATGACGATCAAGTGAAAATCCGCGGTTTCCGTGTTGAACTGGGTGAGATCGAAGTGCGCCTGGCCGAACACGCCGATGTAAGCGAGACCGTGGTGCTATGCCGTCAGGATGTGCCTGGTGACAAGCGTCTGGTGGCCTATGTCACGGCGCGACAGCCTGAAACCGTGCTCGACATTGAGTCTCTGCGCAGCCACCTGCAAGGCACATTGCCGGAGTACATGGTGCCCGCGGCCTACGTGCAGCTCGATGCGCTGCCGCTGACCGCCAATGGCAAGCTCGACCGCAAGGCCCTGCCAGTGCCGGATGCGCAATCGCTGATCAGTCGTGGTTACGAAGCACCGCAAGGCGAAGTCGAAGTGGCGCTGGCCGAGATCTGGGCCGAGGTGCTGCAGGTCGAGCTGATTGGCCGTAACGAAAACTTCTTTGATCTCGGCGGGCACTCCCTGCTGGCCATGCGCATGGTGTCTCAAGTGCGCCAGCAACTGGGCGTGGAATTGCCGCTGGGCGGGCTGTTCGCCCGCGGTGAACTGGCAGCGGTGGCCGCAGCGCTGGGTGGCGTGGCGCGCAGTGAGCTGACAGCGATCCTGCCGGTGAAGCGTGATCAGCCAATGCCATTGTCCTTCGCCCAGCAACGGTTGTGGTTCCTGGCACAGATGGACGGCGGTAACCAAGCCTATAACATCCCGATGGCGCTGAGCCTTGAGGGTACTCTCGACGTCACCGCCCTGACACGAGCCTTGGCACGCATCGTCGAGCGCCACGAAACCTTGCGCAGCCGATTCGTGAGCCACGAAGGCAGTGCACAAGTACTGTTCGCGCACTCCTGCGCAGACGTCAGGCTGGCTGTCGAAGACATTCGTCATGTGCCCCATCGCCTGCAAGAGTGTATTCGGGTCGAGGCGGTCACACCGTTCGATCTGGCTGAAGGCCCACTGATTCGCGCTCATCTGCTGCACGTGGCAGACGACCGTCATGTGCTGCTGCTGACTGTGCACCATATCGTCGCCGATGGCTGGTCGATGGGTGTGCTGAGCCAGGAGCTGCTGGCGCTGTACCCGGCGTTCTGTCAGGGACAGCCCGACCCACTGCCGCCGCTGGCGATCCAGTACACCGATTACGCAGTATGGCAACGTCGCTGGCTATCGGGCGAGCGTCTGCAGTACCAGGCGGCCTACTGGCGTCAGGCACTGGAGGGCGCGCCGACGCTGCTCACGTTGCCAACTGACCGGCCGCGTCCGGCGCAGCAGGACTTCGCCGGAGCCAGCCTTGCGGTGCAACTGAACGCACGTCTGACGGCAGATCTGCGTCAACTGGCGCAACGCCAGGGCGTTACGTTGTACATGGCGCTGATGACCGCCTGGGCGACGACACTTACACGTCTTTCCGGTCAGGGCGAAGTGGTGATTGGCAGCCCGGTGGCAGGGCGAGGCCGTAGCGAACTGGAAGACCTGGTCGGCCTGTTCGTCAACACCCTGGCGGTACGCATCGACACCTCGGGCAATCCGAGCGGCGAAGCGCTGCTGGCTCAGGTCAAGACGCGCGTACTGGAAGCACAGGAGCATCAGGACCTGCCGTTCGAGCAGGTCGTTGAAGTGGTTCGTCCGACGCGCAGCCTGGCCCATCCCCCGTTGTTCCAGAACACGCTGAACTGGATGCCCGGCAAACACGCCGCTGCGTCGCTGGGCGACCTGCGAGTGGTGCCGATCGAGCAGGTCAATCAGGTGTCCAAGTTCGACCTTTCGCTGAACCTGAGCGAGCAGGGTGAAACGCTGGTCGGTACGCTGGACTACGCCACGGCGCTGTTCGACGAGGCGACCGCGCAACGGTATCTCGGCTATTTCGTGCAAGTCCTCGAAACCCTGGCGAATGATGAGCAGACGCACCTTGATCGCATCACGCTGGTCGGCAAAGAGGAACGCCGTTACCTGCTGGAAACGCTCAACACGACGGCGCCGGCGCAGGTTAATGACGAGCAGACCGTGCACGCCATGATCGAAGCCCGGGCGGTCAGCGCGCCCGAAGGTGTGGCGGCTCAGGTAGGCGAACAGTGCCTGCACTACGGCGAGTTGAACCATCGCGCCAACGCACTGGCCCATCACATGATCAGCCTCGGCGTCGGTGTTGATGATCGTGTGGCGGTCATGGCCCGTCGTGGTCTGGACACATTGGTGGCCATGCTCGCCGTGCTCAAGGCCGGCGCCGGCTACGTCCCGGTTGATCCGTCGCACCCTGACGAACGCATTGCCTATCTGCTGGCCGACAGCGCACCCAAAGTGCTGCTGACCCAGCAGGCCCTGATGAGCCGTGTGCCCGAAACGGCTGCACCGGTCATCGCCTTCGACCGGCCTCAATGGCCGCAACGCCTGGACAACCCGCAGGTGGCCGGGCTCAACGCCACGCATCTGGCGTACGTGATCTATACCTCCGGTTCCACAGGCCAGCCAAAAGGCGTGATGGTCGAGCACCGCACCCTCGGCAACCTGATCGACTGGCATTGCCGAACCTTCGATCTGCAGGCTGGCAGCCATACCGCCAGTGTCGCTGGCTTCGGCTTTGACGCCATGGCCTGGGAAGTCTGGCCGGCGCTGTGTGCCGGGGCGACCCTGCACCTGCCGCCTGCGGAGGTGAGCAATGAACACATCGATGCGCTGCTTGATTGGTGGATCGCTCAACCGCTGCAGGTGGCCTTCCTGCCAACACCGGTCGCCGAGTACGCCTTCAGCCGCAATTTGTCTCACCCCACCTTGCGCACGCTGTTGATCGGTGGCGACCGCCTGCGCCAGTTCCAGCGCGATCCGGGTTTTGCCGTCATCAACAACTACGGCCCGACCGAGGCCACGGTGGTTGCCACATCGGGGCGCTTGCTACCCGACGGCAGCCTCGACATCGGCACACCGATTGCCAACACCCGCGTGTACCTGCTCGACGAGCATCAACAACTGGTGCCGCTGGGCGTGGCGGGCGAGTTGTACGTGGCTGGGGAAGGCGTGGCGCGGGGTTACCTGAATCGGCCGGAAATGACCGCCGAGCGCTTCCTGCGTGACCCGTTCCACGCCAACTCACGGATGTACCGCACCGGCGACCTGGCACGCTGGAATGCCGATGGCACTCTCGACTACCTGGGGCGTAACGATGATCAGGTGAAAATCCGCGGCTTACGCGTTGAACTGGGCGAGATCGAAGCTCAGCTCAGCCAATTGCCGGGTATCGAAGAAGCGCTGGTGCTGGCCCGTGAGGACGAGCCGGGCCAGCCAAGGCTGGCGGCGTATTTCATCGAACGCGCCGGTTCGCTGTCGATGCCGGTGTCCGAACTGCGCGCTGCCTTGCTGGCAGTGCTGCCGGGCTACATGGTGCCCAGCGCCTTCATACGTCTGGACGCCTGGCCGCTGACCGCCAATGGCAAGGTCGACCGCCAGGCCTTGCCATTGCCGGATCGCGAAGCGCTTCCTGATCGCGAATACGAAGCACCTCAAGGGGTGGTGGAAACGGCTGTGGCCGAGATCTGGAGTTCACTGCTGCACGTCGAGCGGGTGGGGCGTCATGACCACTTCTTTGAACTCGGCGGTCACTCGCTGCTGGCTGTCAATCTGATCGCACAGATGCGGCGCCAGGGGCTCGATGCCGATATTCGCACCCTGTTCACACAGCCGACGCTGGCCGCACTGGCTGCGGCGGTGGGTGGCGGAAATGAAATAACAGTCCCGGAAAATGCTATCCCGGACAATTGCACGCGCATCACGCCGGAGATGCTGCCGCTGGCCGATCTCGATCAGGCCGCCATCGACCTTATTGTCGCCAGCGTGCCCGGCGGCGTGGCGAATGTGCAGGACATCTACCCGTTGGCGCCGTTGCAGGAGGGGATTCTCTATCACCATCTGGCGGCAGACGCAGGCGACCCGTACGTCCTGCAATCGGTGTTTGAGATTGCTGACCGTGCGCGCTTGAACGCCTTTGTCGGCGCCTTGCAAAGTGTGGTTGATCGCCACGACATCCTGCGCACTGCGGTGCAGTGGCAGGGCCTGGAAACACCGGTGCAGGTGGTCTGTCGTCAGGCCCGTCTGCCTGTGGAGCAGGTCGAACTCGACCCGCTTGAAGGGCCGATCATGGCGCAGCTGCAACAGCGCTTCGACCCTCGCCATTCGCGATTGGACATGAGCCAGGCACCGCTGCTACGGCTGGTTTTCGCCGAAGATCAGCCCAACCAGCGGTGGGCGGCGATTCTGCTGTTCCATCACATGGTTCTCGACCATACGGCGCTGGAGGTTGTGCTCCACGACATGCAGGCACACCTGCTGGGCCAGGCGGACCAACTCGAGGTCGCCATTCCGTATCGCAACTATGTGGCCCAGGCTCGCCTCGGTGTGAGCCGCGAAGACCATGAAGCGTTCTTCCGCGAACAGCTCGGTGATATCGACGAACCAACGCTGCCATTCGGCCTGCTGGATGTGCAGGGCGATGGCCGCGACATTGAAGAAAGCAGTCTGACACTGGACCGTCAATTGAACCTGCGCCTGCGCGCCCAGGCCCGGCAGCTGGGGGTAAGCGCCGCGAGTCTGGTCCATCTGGCTTGGGCTCAGGTATTGAGCCAGGTATCGGGCAGGCAATCTGTGGTATTCGGCACCGTGCTGATAGGCCGCATGCAGAGTGGTGAAGGCGCAGAAAGGGCGTTGGGCATGTTCATCAATACGTTGCCGCTGCGCGTCGATCTGGCCGGGCAGGGTGCGCAGGCCGGGGTCCGGGCGACCCATGCTCAACTCACCGCGCTGCTCGGCCATGAACACGCGCCGTTGGTGCTGGCGCAGCGTTGCAGCGGCGTGGCGGCACCGCTGCCACTATTCAGCGCGCTGCTCAACTACCGCCACAGCAGCGTGGGCGAACCCTCTGCTGAGTCGATCGAGGCCTGGCGCGGCATCGACGTACAGAGTGGCGAGGAACGCACCAACTACCCGCTGACCTTGAACGTCGATGATCAAGGCGACGGTTTCAGGTTGTCAGTGCTGGTGACCGGCAAGGTTGGCGCCGGGCGAGTCTGCGGCTATATGCAGACCGCGTTGGACAATCTGCTGGTTGCGCTGGAGCAGTCGCCAGATACTGCCCTCGAGAGCCTGCCGATTCTGCCGGCTGCCGAGCGCGAGCAGTTGCTGGTGGGGTTCAACGACACGGCGCTGGATTGCCCGCACGAACAGACCATTCATGGGCTGTTCGAAGCACAGGTCGAGCGCACACCTGAAGCGCCGGCAGTCGTCCATGGCGAACAGCGCCTGACGTACCGCGAGCTTAACGAGCAGGCCAACCGCTTGGCGCATACCTTGCGCAAGCAGGGTGTGCAGCCGGATTCCAGAGTCGGGATCTGTGTAGAGCGCAGCGCGGAAATGGTCGTCGGTTTGCTGGCGATCCTCAAGGCGGGCGGTGGTTACGTGCCACTGGACCCGGCTTATCCAGCAGAGCGTATTGCTTACATGCTGCAGGACAGCACGCCTGCTGCCGTGTTGGCACAGTCGGCGACAGAAGCGTTACTGACCGACGTTTCGGTACCGGTGATCAATCTTGATCAGAACAACTGGCAAGAAGAATCGGTGCGGAATCCACAGGTGGCGGGGCTGACCTCGGCCCATTTGGCTTACCTGATCTACACCTCGGGCTCTACCGGCTTGCCGAAAGGCGTGATGATCGAACACCGCAACACTGTGAACTTCCTGAGCTGGGCTCACACGGCTTTCGACGGCGCTGCACTGGAAAAAACACTGTTCTCCACCTCGCTGAACTTCGACCTCGCGGTCTACGAGTGCTTCGCGCCGCTCACCTCAGGGGGGCGAATCGAGGTGGTCAGCAACGTTCTGCAACTGCAACACGGCGAACACGATATCGGCCTGATCAACACCGTTCCGTCGGCGCTGAAGGCGCTGCTGGAAATCAACGCGTTGCCAGAGTCGGTGCATACCGTCAACGTCGCCGGTGAAGCGCTCAAACGCAGTCTGGTGGAAAACCTGTTCGAGAAGACCAGCGTCCAGCGTCTGTGCAACCTCTACGGCCCGTCGGAAACCACCACTTACTCAAGCTGGGTGGCAATGGATCGCGAACGCGGCTTCGCTGCGCACATCGGCAAGCCTGTCGGCAATACACAGTTTTACTTGCTGGACCAACAGCAACAACCCGTGCCACTGGGTGTAGCGGGTGAAATCTACATTGGCGGCGCGGGCGTGGCCCGTGGCTACCTGAACCGTGACGACCTGACTGCCGAACGCTTCCTCGCGGATCCGTTCAGCCCGCAGCCAGCGGCACGCATGTACCGCACCGGCGATCTCGGTCGCTACCTGCCAGACGGCAATATCGAATACCTGGGCCGCAACGACGATCAGGTGAAGATTCGTGGCTTCCGTATCGAACTGGGCGAGATCGACGCATGCCTGGCCAGGCATCCAGCAGTCCAGGATGCGGTGGTCACTGCACGCGAAGACGTCCCCGGCGACAAACGCCTGGTGGCGTATTACACGGTCCAATCCGCGCAAACTGCGCCGGACATCGACAGCTTGCGCGGCTGGCTGCTGGGGCAGTTGCCGGCCTACATGGTCCCGGTGGCTTACGTGCGTCTCGACGCATTGCCTCTCACGCCCAACGGCAAACTCGACCGCAAGGCGCTACCCGCGCCGGGCGAGGGGGCATTGATCAGCCGTGGCTATGAAGCCCCGCAAGGTGAGCGAGAAATACTGATCGCCGGTATCTGGCAAGACTTGCTGGGTGTCACGCAGGTTGGACGGCATGACCACTTTTTCGAGCTGGGCGGCCACTCTCTGCTCGCTGTCAGCCTGATGGAACGCATGCGACAGGAAGGCCTGGAGGCTGAAGTCAAGTCGCTGTTCAAGCACCCGACACTCTCGGAATACGCAGCTACAACGGAAAGAATGGAGATTGTTCTGTGAGCATGATTGAACTGTTGGCATTACTGGAAGAGAAAGACGTGCAGCTTGCCGTCAAGGGCGACCAACTGCTAGTCAGCGGCAAGCGACAGTCCCTCATGGAACCCTCTGTGGTGGCAATGTTGCGCGAGAACAAAGCGGCATTGATCGAACTGATCAATGCCGGCGAGTATTACAGCGGCAAGGCCGATGAAGTGGACGTTCCTGCCCAGGCGATTGTGCCGGGCTGCGAGCGCATTACCCCGGACATGTTGCCGTTGATCGAACTCGACCAGGCAGCCATCGAAACAATCGTTGCCCGCGTCCCTGGCGGCGTGCCCAATGTGCAGGATATTTACCCGCTGGCGTCGTTGCAGGAAGGCATTCTTTATCACCATATCGCCGCTGAACAGGGTGATCCTTACGTACTGCAGGCACAGTTTACGGTTGCCAGCCGGGAACGTTTCGACGAGTTCACCGCGGCCTTGCAGCAGGTCATCAACCGCCACGACATCCTGCGCACCAGCGTGGTGTGGGAAGGCCAAGACGAGCCAGTGCAAGTGGTGTGGCGCAAGGCTGATCTGGTGCTCAGCGAAATCACCATTGACCCTGCCGCAGGCCCTGCCAGCGAGCAATTGCAACAACGCTTCAACCCACGGCATTACCGCCTCGATATCAGCCAGGCACCCTTGCTGCGGCTGGCCTTCACCCACGACGAGGTCAACCAGTGCTGGGTGGCGATGCTGCTGTTTCACCACATCGCCATCGACCATGCGGCGCTGGACCAGGTCCATCATGAAATCCATGCGTATCTGTACGGTAAGGCCCACACACTGGGCGAACCGGTGCCGTATCGCAACTACGTGGCCCAGGCCCGGCTCGGCGTCACGAACAAGCAGCACGAAGGGTTTTTCCGCGAGATGCTCGGCGACGTCGATGAACCCACGTTGCCGTTCGGCCTGCAGGATGTGCGCGGCGACGGCCATGGCATCGAAGAGGCGCATCAGCCTCTGCCTGCCGAACTGAGCCAGCGCTTGCGTGCTCAGGCGCGACTGCAAGGGGTGAGCGCGGCGAGCCTGCATCACCTTGCCTGGGCACGGGTGCTCGGATGCCTGTGCGGGCGTAACGATGTCGTGTTCGGCACGGTGCTGCTGGGGCGCATGCGCGGTGGCGAGGGGGTTGGCCGGGCCTTGGGGATGTTTATCAATACCTTGCCGCTACGGGTGGACGTGGGTGAGCAGGATGTACGCGCCGGGGTCAAGGCGACCCATGCACGTTTGACAGCGTTGCTCGGCCACGAACACGCCTCGCTGGCGTTGGCCCAGCGTTGCAGCGGTGTATCGGCACCGACGCCACTGTTCAGCGCATTGCTCAACTACCGCCACAGTTCAGCCGGAGCGACGACCGATCAGGAAGTGACCGATCAGGCCGATCAACTCTGGGAAGGGATCGAGGTGAGGGGCGGTGAAGAACGCACCAACTACCCGTTGATTTTATCCCTCGACGATCTTGGCGAAGGATTCAGCCTAAATGTTCAGGCTGTTGCCGGTATTGGTGCCCAGCGGGTTTGCGGGTATATGCAGACGGCGCTGGAAAGCCTGGTGCATGCACTGGAGCAGACGCCGCAGGCGCCGTTGAACAGCTTGCCGATCCTGCCGGCCGACGAGCTTGAGCAGTTGCTGGTGGATTTCAATGACACCTCGCTGGATTATCCGCAGCAGCAGACTATCCATGGCCTGTTTGAAGCGCAGGTCGAGCGCACACCGGACGCTGTGGCAGTTGTGTACGGCGAGCAGTGTCTGAGCTATCGCCAACTGAATGAACAGGCCAACCGCCTGGCGCATGTCTTGCGTAAGCAGGGCGTTCAGCCTGATTCGCGGGTCGGTATCTGCGTTGAACGCGGCGCCGAGATGGTCGTCGGTCTGCTGGCGATTCTCAAAGCGGGCGGCGGCTATGTGCCGCTCGATCCGGCTTACCCGGCAGAACGTATTGCCTACATGCTGCAGGACAGCGCTCCGGCGGCAGTTTTGGTTCAAACAACTACTCAGGGCTTGCTAGCCGACGTTTCGGTGTCTGTCATCAATCTTGATCTGAGCGATTGGCAGGACGAATCCGTCCAGAACCCACAGGTTCCGGGGCTGACTTCTGCGCATCTGGCTTACCTGATCTATACCTCGGGCTCCACCGGTCTGCCAAAAGGCGTAATGATCGAACACCGCAACACGGTTAACTTCCTGACGTGGGCGCATAAGGCCTTCGACGCCGGCACAGATAACTCGGCACTGGAAAAAACACTTTTCTCCACTTCGCTGAACTTCGACCTCGCCGTCTACGAGTGCTTTGCGCCGCTGACATCGGGCGGCAGCATCGAAGTCGTCAAAAACGTGCTGGAACTGCAACACGGCGAGCACGATATCGGTCTGATCAACACCGTACCGTCGGCGCTTAAAGCACTGCTGGACGTTGACGGGCTGCCGACAACGGTTCACACGGTGAACGTGGCCGGTGAAGCGCTCAAGCGAAGTCTGGTAGAAAAACTGTTCGAAAAAACAGGCGTGCAGCGCCTGTGCAACCTCTATGGCCCTTCGGAAACCACCACCTACTCGAGTTGGGTGGCGATGGATCGCAAAGACGGTTTCGCTCCACACATCGGCAAACCGGTCGGCAACACACAGTTTTACCTGCTGGATGAGCAACGACAGCCCGTCCCACTGGGTATTGCGGGTGAAATCTACATCGGCGGTGCCGGTGTGGCGCGGGGCTATCTCAACCGCGACGACCTCACTGCCGAACGCTTCCTCAAGGACCCGTTCAGCCAAAACCCAACGGCACACATGTACCGCACAGGCGACCTGGGTCGCTATCTGGCGGATGGCAATATCGAATACCTGGGCCGTAACGACGATCAGGTGAAGATCCGTGGTTTCCGTATCGAGCTCGGTGAGATCGATGCACGTCTGGCCAAACACCCGGCCGTCCACGAAGCCGTAGTGACCGCTCGTGAAGATGTGCAGGGCGAAAAACGCCTGGTGGCTTATTACAGCGTCCAGTCCGCGCAAACGGAACCGGGCATCGACAGCTTGCGCGGCTGGCTGCAGGAACAACTCCCGGCCTACATGATCCCTGTGGCCTACGTACGTCTTGACGCAATGCCGCTGACTCCGAACGGCAAGCTCGACCGCAAGGCGCTGCCAGCACCCGACAGTGACTCGCTGATCAGCCGTGGCTACGAGGCCCCTCAGGGCGAAATCGAAACGCAGATCGCGGTCATCTGGCAAGAATTACTGGGCGTCGAGCAGGTCGGTCGTCACGACAATTTCTTCGAACTCGGTGGTCATTCGCTGCTGGCAGTCAGCCTGATCGGGCGCATGCGTCACATCGGTCTGAGTACTGATGTAAAAGCGCTGTTCAGCCAACCGACCCTTGCCGCACTGGCCAGTGCCGTGGGCGGCGGCGATGAACCCGGCAGTGATGAAGTCACCGTAGCGACCAACCTGATTACCCCAGGTTGCCAACGCATCACCCCAGACCTCTTGCCGCTGATCAAACTGACCCAGGAGCAGATCGACCTGGTGGTGGCCTGTGTGCCCGGCGGCGCAACGAACGTGCAGGATATTTACCCGCTGGCGCCGTTACAGGAAGGCATTCTCTATCATCATATCGCCGCAGAGCAGGGCGATCCTTACGTACTGCAGAGCCAGTTCGCGTTCCAGAGCCGCGCTCATCTGGATACCTTCGCCCAGGCCCTGCAAATGGTCATCAACCGCCATGACATCCTGCGCACGTCCATGCACTGGGAAAGTCTTGATGAGCCGTTGCAAGTGGTCTGGCGTCAGGTCGAACTCAGCGTCGAGGAAATTCAGCTCAACCCTCGCTTCGGTGATATATCCCGTCAGTTGCAAGAGCGCCTGGACCCGCGCCAGATACGCATGGACATCCGTCGGGCACCCTTGATGCGAGTGGTGTGTGCCTTGGACACCGTCAACCAGCGTTGGGTGGCGACGCTGATGTTTCACCACATGATCCTTGACCACACTGCGCTGGATCAGGTGCGCTATGAAATGCAGGTCTGCCTGCTCGGTCAGGCCGATCGACTTGGTGACTCAATTCCTTACCGAAACTATGTCGCTCAGGCCCGACAGGGCGTGAACGAGCAGGATCATGAGCTGTTCTTCCAGGACATGCTCGGCGACATCGACGAGCCGACGCTGCCGTTCGGCCTGCACGACGTGCAAGGCGACGGCAACGCTATCGATCAGGCTCGTCTGACGCTGGATAACGCTTTGAGCCAACGCCTTATAGTGCAGACGCGGCAGCTTGGGGTCAGTGCTGCAAGCCTGCTCCATCTGGCATTCGCACAGATGCTGGGCCGCCTCAGCGGACGTGATCAAGTGGTATTCGGCACCGTCCTGATGGGCCGCATGCAGAGCGGCGAGGGTGCCGAACGGGCCCTTGGCATGTTCATCAATACCTTGCCGCTGCGGGTGGACCTGGGCGGTGAGGGCGTACGTGACGGGGTCAAGGCCACGCATCGGCGCTTGACCGGGTTACTCGGCCATGAACATGCCTCGCTGGCACTGGCCCAGCGCTGCAGTGGCGTGGTCGCACCGACACCGCTGTTCAGCGCCTTGCTCAATTATCGTCACAGTAGCGTTGCCGTGACCGATGAGGCAATGGCGGCCTGGGATGGCATGCAGTCTTTGCGACTGGACGAAGAAGAACGCACCAACTACCCGCTGACCGTCAATGTCGACGATACGGGTGAAGGCTTCCAGTTCACTTCGCTGGTGGCGGCGAGCATTGGCGCGCAGCGCCTTTGTGACTATCTGCAGTTGGCCGTAGCGGGGCTGGTCGAGGCGCTGGAACAGGCGCCGCAGACACCGCTGCACAGCATATCGATATTGCCGCTCAGCGAACGTACCCAGTTGCTCGAACACTGGAACCCTTCCGGCAAAACCTATGCACATGAAACACCGATCCACCGGCAATTCGAAGCCCGCGCCGCAGAACGACCAGATGCCGTCGCGCTGATGTTCGAAGCACAGACCCTGAGCTACGGCGAGCTCAATGCGCGTGCCAACCAGGTCGCGCACCGTTTGCTGGCCCTGGGTGTACGGCCTGACGATCGCGTGGCGATCTGCGTCGAACGTGGCCCGGCGATGATTATCGGCGTGTTGGGCATCCTCAAATCCGGCGCCGGTTACGTGCCACTGGATCCGGCTTACCCGCTTGAGCGCCTGTCCTACGTACTCGGCGACAGTACCCCAGTGGCATTGTTGAGCCAGCGATCAGTACAACAGGCCTTGCCGGTCTGCGAAGTGCCGCTGATCTACCTTGACGATGCCGACCTGCAGGACGAATCCGTCCGCAATCTGCAAGTACCGGTCAAGCCCGCCGACCTTGCCTACGTCATCTACACCTCCGGTTCCACTGGCCTGCCAAAGGGAGTGATGGTCGAGCATCGCAACGTCGCACGGCTGTTCTCGGCCACTCAGGACTGGTTCGGTTTCAATGAACAGGATGTTGGAGCACTGTTCCACTCATTCGCCTTCGACTTCTCGGTCTGGGAAATCTGGGGCGCGCTGCTGCACGGTGGGCGCCTGCTGATCGTGC
This sequence comes from Pseudomonas sp. PvP028, assembly GCF_017832255.1. NCBI lineage: Bacteria > Pseudomonadati > Pseudomonadota > Gammaproteobacteria > Pseudomonadales > Pseudomonadaceae > Pseudomonas > Pseudomonas sp. PvP028. The sequence goes on along the minus strand of NZ_JAFIBL010000001.1, from coordinate 4,264,114 downwards.
CGCAACTGATCAGCCGTTCACCTGAAGACTGCTATGACCTGCTGTGCAGTGCCGGAGTCACGGTACTCAACCAGACACCGAGTGCCTTCCGCCAGCTGATTGCGGCCCAGGGCAAGAGCGAGCGTGCACACTCATTGCGCCAGGTGATTTTCGGCGGCGAAGCACTGGAAACGGCCATGCTCAAGCCGTGGTACGCCCGCAAGGTGAATGCCGGTACGCAACTGGTGAATATGTACGGCATCACCGAAACCACCGTGCATGTGACCTACTATCCGTTGCAGGCCGAAGATGCACAGCGTATGGGCGCCAGCCCGATCGGCGAGCACATTCCCGATTTGCAGCTGTATGTCCTCGATGCTCATCGCGAACCGGTGCCAGTAGGGGTGATCGGCGAGCTGTATGTGGGCGGCGCCGGCGTTGCGCGTGGCTACCTGAATCGCGAAGCATTGACGGCCGAGCGTTTTCTCGATGACCCGTTCAATACTGCGCCAGGTGCGCGCCTGTACCGCACCGGCGACCTGGGTCGCTGGCTGGCCGATGGCAGCCTGGAATACCTGGGACGTAACGATGAACAGGTGAAAATTCGCGGTTTCCGTATCGAGCTGGGCGAGATCGAAGCTCGATTGAGCGCTTGCCAAGGCGTACGTGACGCTGTGGTTGTGGTGCGTGAAGACGAACCGGGCGACAAGCGTCTGGTGGCCTATCTCACGACGCAGCAGTCGGGCGACCTGCTGGACATCGAAAGCCTGCGCGAGCATCTGCAAGGCACGATGCCGCAGTACATGGTGCCGGCGGCCTACGTGCAACTCGATACGCTGCCGTTGACTGCCAACGGCAAGCTCGACCGCAAGGCGCTGCCGGCACCCGACCGTTCGGCGTTGGCCAGTCGGGGCTATGAAGCGCCAGAAGGCGACACCGAAATGGCCATTGCGCGGATCTGGCAAGACCTGCTCCAACTGGAGCAGGTCGGCCGGCATGACCACTTCTTCGAACTGGGCGGCCACTCGCTGCTGGCGGTGAAACTGATCGAGCGCATGCGCCAGATCGATCTGGTTGCCGATGTGCGCGTGCTGTTCAGCCAGCCGACCCTGTCTGCCCTGGCGGCAGCGGTGGGCGGCAAAGGGCAAGTCGAGGCACCCGCCAACCTTATTCCCGCCGACTGCTCGCGCATCACCCCGGATATGCTGCCGCTGGTGTCACTCACCCAGGACGATATCGATCGCGTGGTGTCCAGCGTGCCCGGCGGTCTGTCCAACGTGCAGGATATCTATGCCTTGGCGCCGTTGCAGGAGGGGATTTTGTATCACCACCTTGCTGCGGCCGAAGGCGACCCGTACCTGCAACACGCACTGTTTGCCTTCGACAGCCGAGAACTTCTGCACAACTTCGCCCAGGCACTGCAAGGCGTGATCGCGCGGCACGATATCCTGCGCACTGCGGTGTTTTGGGAACGTCTCGACGCCCCGGTGCAGGTGGTCTGGCGTGAAGCGACTCTGGGCCTGGATGAGCACATACTGGAGCCGGCCGATGGCGACATCGCCGAACAACTGCTCAAGCGTCTCGACCCGCGCCACACGCGTCTGGACATCCGTCAGGCACCGATGCTGCGCATCGGTTATGCACACGATGAGGTGAACAACCGCTGGCTGGGCATGTTGCTGTTCCATCACCTGGTGGACGACGCCACGTCGCTGCGTATTCTCAGAAGCGAAATCGAAGCGCACATGCTCGGTCAGCAAGCCTCGCTGCCGCCGTCCGTGCCCTATCGCAATTACGTAGCTCAGGCCATGCTCGGTGTCAGTCGTGAAGAGCACGAGGTATTTTTCCGCGACATGCTCGGTGATATCGACGAGCCGACGCTACCCTTCGGCGTGCAGGACGTGCAGGGCGACGGGCGCGGTATCGAGGAAGCATGCCAGCGGGTCGACATTGGCCTGAGCCAGCGTTTGCGTGTGCAGGCCCGCCAACTCGGGGTCAGTTCTGCCAGCCTGTATCACCTGGCCTGGGCCCGTGTACTGGCTGCCGTTTCGGGCAAAGGCGATGTGGTCTTCGGCACCGTGTTGCTCGGTCGCCTGCAAGGCGGTGCCGGCTCTGACCGGGCGCTGGGGATGTTCATCAATACCTTGCCACTGCGTGTCACGCTGGGCGAGCAGGGCGTGCGCAGCGGTCTGAAAGCCACTCATGCGCGACTCAGCATGCTGCTGGCCCATGAACACGCGTCGCTGGTACTGGCTCAACGCTGCAGTGGTGTGCCCGCGTCAACGCCACTGTTCAGCGCCTTGCTCAACTACCGCCATATCGACGCGCATGTCAACCAAGAGTCTTTCGACACCTGGCAGGGCATCGAAAGCCTGCACAGTGAAGAGCGTACAAACTATCCGCTGGCCCTTTCAGTGAATGATGAGGGGGAGGGCTTCAGCCTTACCGTGCAAGCCATTGCCAGTATCGATGCACAACGGGTCTGCTCGTATATGCAGACGGCGCTGGAGCATATCCTTATGGCGCTGGAGCAGGACCCCGAGGCACCGCTGAGCAGTATTGCGATCCTGCCGGCTGTCGAACGCCAGCAGTTACTGGTCGAATTCAACAAGACCGCGCGGGATTACCCGCAACAGCAGACCGTGCACGGCCTGTTCGAAGATCAGGTACGGGCACTCCCCAAAACTTGCGCGGCGATTCACGACGGCGTCTCCGTGAGCTACGCCGAACTCAACACCCGTGCCAATCGTCTGGCGCGGTATCTACTGGGTCTCGGCGTACAGCCGGGTGACAGTGTGGCGATTTTGCTGGAGCGCAGCCTCGACCTGCTCGCCAGTCAGCTGGCGGTGCTCAAATGCGCGGCGGTGTACGTGCCGCTGGACACCCATGCACCGGTCGAACGTCAGGCATTCATGATTGAAGACAGTCTTGCACGTGTCCTGCTGACTCATAGCCACGTATCGCTGACGAGTGGTGCACAGCGTGTCGATCTCGACGGTTTGACCCTGGACGACCTGAAAGACACTGATCTGGCATTGCCGCAGTCCAGCGAAAGCGTCGCCTACATCATGTACACCTCTGGCTCGACGGGTGTTCCTAAAGGTGTGCTGGTGCCGCATCGCGCCATCAGCCGCTTGGTGATCAACAACGGTTACGCCGACTTCAATGCTCAGGATCGCGTGGCGTTTGCCTCTAACCCTGCGTTTGATGCCAGTACGCTGGACGTCTGGGCCCCGTTGCTCAACGGCGGCTGTGTGGTGGTGATCGAGCAGAACGACTTGCTGTCTCCACTGAATTTCCAGCGTCTGCTGCTGGAGCAATCGGTAACCGTGCTGTGGATGACCGCCGGGTTGTTCCATCAATACGCTTCGGGTCTGGGCGAAGCGTTTTCACGTCTGCGCTACCTGATCGTCGGCGGCGATGTGCTGGACCCTGCCGTTATTGGCCGGGTGTTGGCGAACAATGCGCCGCAACATCTGCTCAACGGTTATGGCCCGACCGAGGCGACGACCTTTTCCGCGACCTACGAGATCACTTCAGTGGGCAGTGGTGGTATCCCCATCGGTCGACCTGTCGGCAACAGTCAGGCTTACGTGCTCGATGCGCTGCGCGAACCCGTGGCAGTGGGTGTGCCCGGCGAGCTGTATATAGGCGGGCAGGGTGTTGCCAAAGGCTATTTGAATCGAGATGACTTGAGCGCCACGCAATTTGTCGTCGATCCGTTCAGTGCGTCGGAAAACGCACTGATGTACCGCACTGGCGACCTGGTTCGCTGGCGTGCCGACGGCAACCTGGAATACCTGGGTCGCAATGACGACCAGATAAAAATCCGTGGTTTCCGCGTTGAACTGGGTGAAATCGAAGCGCGCCTGGCCGAACATCCCGAGGTTCGCGAGGCTGTGGTGCTGTGTCGTCAGGATGTGCCGGGCGACAAGCGCCTGGTGGCTTATGTCATAGCGCAACAGCTTGAAACCGTGCTCGACATTGAACACCTGCGCAGTCATCTGCAAGGCACATTGCCGGACTACATGGTGCCTGCGGCCTACGTGCAGCTGGACGCACTGCCGCTGACCGCCAACGGCAAGCTCGACCGCAAGGCGCTACCAGCGCCGGATGCGCAATCGCTGATCAGCCGCGGTTATGAAGCCCCTCAAGGCGAGGTCGAGACCCTGCTGGCGTCGATCTGGGCAGACGTACTGACGGTCGAACAGGTCGGTCGTCATGATCACTTTTTCGAACTGGGCGGTCATTCGTTGCTGGCGGTGATGCTGATCGAGCGCATGCGCCAGGTCGGTCTGAGTGCCGACGTGCGCGTGCTGTTCAGCCAGCCGACCCTGGCCGCGCTGGCAGCGGCGGTGGGCAGCGGCCGTGAAATTCACGTCCCGGCCAATGGCATTGCCGCGAACTGTCAGCGGATTACACCGGACATGTTGCCACTGGCAAGTCTTGATCAGGTCGCCATCGACCGGATCGTTGCCACGGTGCCCGGCGGCGTTGCCAACGTGCAGGATATCTACCCGCTGGCGCCGCTACAGGAAGGTATCCTCTATCACCACCTCAGCGCTGAACGCGGTGATCCCTACTTGCTGCAATCGCTGTTCAGCTTTGACAGCCAGGAGCATGTCGACGATTTCGCCCGCGCCTTGCAGTTCGTGATCCAGCGTCATGACGTGCTGCGCACCGCATTGGTCTGGGAGGGGCTGGACGAACCGATGCAAGTGGTCTGGCGTCAGGCGCCGCTGATGCGCGAAAGCTTTGATGCGGACCCACACGCGGGCGACATGGCGGCACAGTTACACCAGCGTTTCGACGCCAGGCACCATCGTCTGGACATTCGTCAAGCGCCGATGATGCGTCTGGTGTGTGCCTGGGATGGACCGAACCAGCGCTGGCTGGCGTTGCTGCAGTTCCATCATCTGGTCATGGACCATACCGCGATGGACGTGGTGCGCTACGAGATGCAGGCCAGCCTGCTGGGCCAGGAGGCGCAACTGGGCGCGGCGGTTCCGTATCGCAACTATGTCGCTCAGGCCCGACTGGGCGTGAGCCAGGAAGAGCATGAGGTGTTCTTCCGCGACATGCTGGGCAATGTCGACGAACCGACGCTGCCGTTCGGTTTGCAACAGGTACACGGTGACGGGCGCGACATCGAAGAAGCCCGACTGACCGTAGACGCAGACCTCAGCCGTCGCATGCGGAGCCAGGCCCTGCAACTGGGTGTGAGTGCCGCGAGCCTGGTCCACCTGGCCTGGGCGCGACTGCTGAGTCAGGTCTCGGGGCGTGACGACGTAGTGTTCGGCACCGTACTGATGGGCCGCATGCAGGGCGGCGAAGGCGCAGACCGGGCGCTGGGAATGTTTATCAACACCTTGCCGCTGCGGGTAGAGCTGGGCAATCTGGACGTACGTGACGGGGTCAAGGCCACGCATCGACGCCTGACCGGGTTACTCGGTCATGAACATGCCTCGCTGGCACTGGCCCAGCGCTGCAGTGGCGTGGCCGCACCGGCACCGCTGTTCAGCGCCTTGCTCAATTATCGTCACAGCAGCATTGCCGTGACCGATGAGGCACTGACGGCCTGGGATGGCATGCAGTCGCTGGGCGATGAAGAACGTACCAACTACCCGCTGACGCTGAACGTCGATGACCAGGGCGAAGGCTTCCAGTTGACTGTTCAGACCGTGCCACTGGTTGAGGCGACACGGATCTGCGCCTACATGCAACAAACCCTGAACAGTCTGGTCGATGCGCTGGAACAGGCGCCGCAAACCCCGCTGCATGCTATTTCGATATTGCCGTTCAACGAACGTGCGCAGTTGCTCGAGCAGTACAACCGGCCTGAGAAGAGCTATGCACACGAGACACCGATCCACCGGCAATTCGAAGCACGCGCCGCAGAGCGACCAGACGCCGTCGCGCTGATGTTCGAAGCGCAGACTCTGAGCTACGGCGAGCTCAATGCGCGTGCCAACCAGGTCGCGCACCGTTTGCTGGCCTTGGGTGTACGCAATGACGATCGCGTGGCGATCTGCGTCGAACGGGGCCCGGCGATGATTATCGGCTTGCTGGGGATCCTCAAATCCGGCGCCGGTTACGTGCCACTGGATCCGGCTTACCCGCTTGAGCGCCTGTCCTACGTACTCGGCGACAGTACCCCGGTGGCGCTGTTGAGTCAGCGATCGGTGCAGCAAGCCTTGCCGGACTCCGATGTGCCACTGATCTATCTTGACGATGCAGACCTGCTGGATGAATCCGTCAGCAATCCAATGGTATCGGTGCAGCCCAGCGACCTTGCCTACGTCATCTACACCTCCGGTTCTACCGGCCTGCCCAAGGGTGTGATGGTCGAGCATCGCAACGTTGCACGACTGTTCTCGGCCACCCAGGACTGGTTCGGTTTCAATGAACAGGATGTTGGAGCACTGTTCCACTCATTCGCTTTCGACTTCTCGGTCTGGGAAATCTGGGGCGCGCTGCTGCATGGCGGACGTCTGTTGATCGTTCCGCAACTGGTCAGCCGCTCGCCTGAAGACTTCCACGAACTGCTGTGCAGTGCTGGTGTAACCGTACTTAGCCAGACACCGAGTGCGTTCCGCCAGCTGATTGCGGCCCAGGGCGAGAAAGAGCAGGCACATTCGCTGCGCCAAGTGATTTTCGGCGGCGAAGCACTGGAAACGGCGATGCTCAAACCGTGGTACGCCCGCAACGTGAATACCGGCACGCAACTGGTGAACATGTACGGGATTACCGAAACCACAGTGCACGTCACCTACTACCCGTTGAAGGCCGAAGACGCCCAGCGTGTCGGTGCCAGTCCGATCGGCAAGCGTATTCCAGACCTGCAACTGTACCTGCTTGACGCCCATGGCGAACCAGTGCCGGCAGGCGTGATCGGCGAGCTGTACGTGGGCGGTGCCGGTGTTGCCCGTGGCTACCTGAACCGTGAAGCACTGACGGCCGAGCGTTTTCTCGATAACCCGTTCAGTAACGCTCCGGGTGCTCGCCTGTACCGCACCGGCGACCTGGGACGCAGGCTGGCCGATGGCAGCCTGGAATACCTGGGCCGCAACGACGAACAGGTGAAGATTCGCGGCTTCCGTATCGAACTGGGTGAAATCGAAGCACGTCTGGCTGAGCATCCTGAAGTCTGCGATGCCGTGGTGCTGTGCCGTGAGGATGTGCCCGGTGACAAGCGTCTGGTGGCCTATGTCACGGCGCTGCAGGCGCAAAGGCTGCTGGACATCGAAAACCTGCGCGAGCATCTGCAAGGCACATTGCCGCAGTACATGGTACCGGCTGCCTACGTGCAGCTCGATGCACTGCCGCTGACCGCCAACGGTAAGCTTGACCGCAAGGCCTTGCCTGCGCCTGACCGGTCTTCAGTGGCCAATTGGGGCTACGAAGCGCCAGAAAGCGACGCCGAGATGGCCATTGCGCGGATCTGGCAAGACCTGTTGCAACTCGAGCAGGTCGGCCGGCATGACCACTTCTTCGAGCTGGGCGGCCACTCGCTGCTGGCCGTGAAACTGATCGAGCGCATGCGCCAGATCGATCTGGTTGCCGACGTGCGCGTGCTGTTCAGCCAGCCGACCCTGTCGGCACTGGCGGCAGCCGTGGGCGGCAAGGGTGCAGTAGAAGTACCCGCCAACCTTATTCCCGCCGACTGCGCGCACATCACCCCGGACATGCTGCCACTGGTGTCACTGCGCCAGGAGGATATCGACCATGTGGTGTCCTGCGTACCGGGTGGTGCGGCCAACGTGCAGGATATTTATGCCCTGGCGCCGCTGCAGGAGGGGATTCTGTATCACCACATTGCTGCGGTCGAAGGCGATCCCTACTTGCAGTACGCACTGTTCTCCTTTGACAGTATCGAGCGCCTGCACAGCTTCGCCCAGGCCCTGCAAGGCGTGATCGCGCGGCACGATATCCTGCGTACCGCCGTGCTTTGGGAACGTCTCGAGGCACCGGTGCAGGTGGTCTGGCGTGAGGCGCCGCTGGCGCTTGATGAGCTGGTACTGGACCCGACCTGCGGTGATATTTCCGAGCAACTGATCAAGCGTCTGGACCCGCGTCACACGCGTCTGGACATCCGTCAGGCGCCGATGTTACGCATCGGCTATGCCCAAGACGCGGTAAATAACCGCTGGATGGGCATGCTGCTGTTCCATCACCTGGTGGACGACGCCACGTCGCTGCGTATTCTCAGAAGCGAAATCGAAGCGCACATGCTCGGTCAGCAAGCGTCGCTGACGCCCTCCGTGCCTTATCGCAATTACGTGGCTCAGGCCAGGCTCGGCGTCAGCCGCGAGGAACACGAAGCGTTTTTCCGCGACATGCTCGGCGACATCGACGAGCCGACGCTACCGTTCGGACTGCAGGACGTGCAGGGCGACGGGCAAGGTATCGAGGAAGCATTCCAGCGGGTCGACATTGACCTGAGCCAGCGCTTGCGGGCGCAGGCTCGTCAACTCGGGGTCAGTTCCGCCAGCCTGTATCACCTGGCCTGGGCCCTTGTACTGGGCGCTGTCTCAGGCAAAGAGGATGTGGTGTTCGGCACCGTGTTGCTTGGTCGTCTGCAGGGCGGCGTTGGTTCTGACCGGGCGCTGGGGATGTTCATCAACACCTTGCCGCTGCGCGTCACGCTGGGCGAGCAGGGCGTGCGCAGCGGTCTGAAAGCTGCCCACGCACGACTCAGCGGACTGCTGGCCCATGAACACGCGTCGCTGGTGCTGGCTCAGCGTTGCAGTGGTGTACCGGCGTCAACGCCACTGTTCAACGCCTTGCTCAACTACCGGCATATCGACGTGGAGGTCAATCAGCAGGCTTTCGAGGCCTGGCAGGGCATCGAACATTTGCACGGAGAAGAACGCACCAACTATCCGCTGACCCTTTCAGTGAACGATGAAGGTGCGGGCTTCAGCCTCACCGTTCAAGCCATTTCCAGTATCGATGCGCAACAGGTCTGCGCGTATATGCAGACAGCGCTGGAGGGTGTGGTCAGCGCACTGGAGCAGTCCAGCGAGATGCCTTTGGCTGGTTTGTCGGTTGTGCCAGCAGCAGAGCGTGAGCAACTGGTCTTCGGCCTCAACGCTACCGCGCTGGATTATCCGCACGAGCAGACCATCCATGGCCTGTTCGAAGCACAGGTCGAGCGCACGCCGCAGGCTGTGGCCGTGGTGCATGGCCAACAGCGCCTGACCTATCGCGAGCTCAACGAACAGGCCAACCGCCTGGCCCATGCCTTGCGCAAACAGGGTGTGCAGCCCGATTCCCGCGTAGGGATCTGCGTAGAACGCGGCGTGGAAATGGTCGTCGGTTTGCTGGCGATTCTCAAGGCGGGTGGCGGCTACGTTCCGCTGGATCCAGCATATCCGGTAGAGCGGATTGCTTACATGCTGGAGGACAGCACGCCTGCCGCCGTTCTGGCTCAAAATGCTACTCAGGGCTTGCTGGCCGACGTTTCGGTACCTGTGATCAATCTTGATCTGAGCGATTGGCAGGGCGAATCCGTCCAGAATCCGCAGGTGCCGGGGCTGACCTCGGCACATCTGGCGTACCTGATCTACACGTCCGGTTCCACCGGTATGCCAAAAGGCGTGATGATCGAGCATCGCAACACCGTGAACTTCCTGACTTGGGCACACGTGGCGTTCGACGGCTCTGCGCTGGAAAAAACGCTGTTCTCCACCTCGCTGAACTTCGACCTCGCGGTCTACGAGTGCTTCGCGCCGCTGACATCGGGCGGGAGCATCAACGTGGTCAAAAACGTCCTGGAACTGCAACACGGCAATCACGATATCGGCCTGATCAACACCGTTCCCTCGGCGCTGAAAGCGCTGCTGGAAATCAACGGTTTGCCAGGGTCGGTCCACACCGTCAATGTCGCCGGCGAAGCACTCAAACGCAATCTGGTGGAATCACTGTTCGAGAAAACCGGCGTGCAGCGCCTGTGCAACCTGTATGGGCCGTCCGAAACCACCACCTACTCAAGCTGGGTGGCCATGGACCGCGAAGACGGCTTCGCTCCGCACATCGGCAGGCCGGTGGGCAACACCCGGTTCTACCTGCTCGACGAGCAGCAACAGCTCGTTCCGCGGGGTATGCCGGGTGAAATCTACATCGGCGGTGCCGGCGTGGCCCGCGGTTATCTGAACCGTGATGATCTGACCGCTGAACGCTTCCTCAAGGATCCGTTCAGCCTCTCACCGGACGCGCGTATGTACCGCACCGGCGACCTGGGTCGCTACTTGCCGGATGGCAACATCGAATACCTGGGGCGCAACGACGATCAGGTGAAAATCCGTGGTTTCCGTATCGAACTGGGCGAGATCGAGACGTCCCTGAACAAACACCTGCAGGTGCAGGAAGCGGTGGTTGTCGCCCGTGAGGACGTACCCGGCGAAACCCGTCTGGTCGCGTATTTCACACCGTCCGACCCGACAGTGTTACCGGAAAGCAGCGATCTGCGCACGTACCTGCAAGGGCTGCTGCCGGACTACATGCTGCCGGCCGCCTACATGCCGCTTGATGCGTGGCCGCTGACGCCGAATGGCAAGCTCGACCGCAAGGCCCTGCCGGCACCGGACAGCAGTGCATTTACCTCGCGTGCCTACGAAGCCCCGGTGGGTGACGTGGAGATCAGGCTGGCAGCGCTCTGGGCGGAGCTGCTCAATGTCGAAAAGGTCGGGCGTCATGATCATTTCTTCGAACTGGGCGGGCATTCATTGTTGGCGGTCAGCCTGATCGAGCGCATGCGTCAGGCGGACCTGGAAGCTGACGTCCAGGTGCTGTTCGGTCATCCGACGCTTATTCAGGTGGCTGCCTCGGTGGGTAAGGTCAAGCGGCTGGAGGTGCCGCAGACGACAATTCCGACACTCAACCGCAAACGCCGTATCTGAAGCGACGGTAACTGCCCGCCCGATCGGCAACCGGTCGGGCGGTTGCCTTTCACCCTGAAGTCCTGCGTAACAGCTTCGCCCACCCTCGCAACATTCCACTCTGTCTGTTCAGACAGCCGCTCGCACATCGCTGCGCCGACCGCCACCCTCAAGTCTTGTCCCAGCTTCCCACGACAGACAGTCGCCCATGGATGCTCTAATTTTTGCGGCGTGTGGGAAGCACGGCGAATGGGAAGTTTCGTGTGTGTCAGAGGACCGCAGCCCTTTATTGCTGCGGCGCCCATCATACCTGCACCCGGATCCCGTTCTGTCTTCGAGTTTAGAAGCCCCTCCGTTTTTATCGTGCGAAACACTGGTTGCGACACCGATCTCAGGGATCGTCGACCCCCTCTGAAATGATAAACAGCAGGTTATTCGATGCACTTCAGCGAATTGATGGCAGTTCTTTCCACGCATGCGATCCGTCTTCAACAGGAAGAAGACGATCTCGTGATTCTCGGAGACGACGAGGGGCTGGACAGTGCCACCCTTGAAAGCCTGAGCGTGCACAAGGCAGAACTGCTGACGCTGGTGGCTCGAATGGGCGGTGACTGGCTCAGCCCGGCCTTTCGCATTACCGCGGACATGCTGCCGCTGGCCAATCTAAGCCAGGAAGCGATCGACAGAATCGTCGACGCCGTCCCGGGCGGCGCTGGCAATGTGCAGGACATCTACCCGCTGGCGCCCCTGCAGGAAGGGATTCTCTATCATCACCTGACGGCCGGGCAGGGCGATCCCTATGTATTGCAGGATCTGTTCGGGGCCGAGAGTCGCGAACGTCTCGATGACTTCGCCCAGGCACTGCAGGCGGTGATCGATCGCCATGACATCCTGCGCACGGCAATGGTCTGGGAAGGTCTCGACGAACCGGTGCAAGTGGTGTTGCGCGAGGCGACGCTGACAGTGGATGAGCTGACACTGGACGCGGCTGACGGCCCCATCGAGACCCAGTTGCGCGAGCGGTTTGATACCCGGCATCACCGCCTGGACCTGCGCGATGCGCCGCTGATGCGCATGGTGTGCGTTGAAGATCCGGCCAATGCCCGCTGGGTCGCTATCCTGCTGTACCACCACATTGCCATTGACCACGCCGCGCTGGAACTGGTGAAACACGAGATGCAGGCCTTTCTGCTCGGCGAAGGCCACGCCTTGCCCGAAGCCGTGCCGTATCGCAACTACGTGGCACAGGTGCGGCTGGGTGTCGGGGCAGATGCTCATGAAGGTTTCTTTCGCGAGATGCTGGCCGATATCGATGAGCCAACGCTGCCGTTCGGCGTGCTCGAAACGCCGGGCAGCGACTCGCTGATCGAAGATGTGCGCCTGCCCCTCGATGACGCATTGAGCGCGCGCCTGCGAACCTTGGCAAGGCAGCTTGGGGTCAGTGCCGCGAGCCTGCATCACCTCGCATGGGCACGGGTGGTGGGTGCGCTGTCAGGCAAGTCGGACGTGGTTTTCGGTACGGTACTGATGGGCCGGATGCAGGGCGGCGACGGCTCCGACCGGGCATTGGGTATGTTCATCAACACCTTGCCGTTGCGGGTCAAGCTTGAAGGGCATGCGGTGCGTGAAGGGGTCAGAACCACCCACGCACGGCTGACCGCGTTGCTCGGTCACGAACACGCATCGCTGGCCCAGGCCCAGCGTTGCAGTGGCGTGGCCGCACCGGCACCGTTGTTCAATTCACTACTCAATTATCGCCACAGTGCCAGCGAACCAGTCGTTTCATCAGAGGCGCTCCAAGCCTGGAAAGGCTTGCAGAGCCTGGGCAGCGAGGAGCGCAGTACTTACCCGATCACGCTGTCGGTGAACGACCTGGGCCAAGGCTTCAGCCTGACGGTTCAAGCCATGGCACAGGTCGGTGCAGAGCGCATCGGCAACTATATGCTGACGGCACTCGGCGCGCTGGTCGAGGCGCTGGAGCAGCAGCCGCAAACCCCGTTGCAGCGTTTGCAAATCCTCTCGTCAACCGAACGCCAGCAAGTGCTGCGCGCCTTCAATGACACGGCACGCGACTACTCACGTAACAGCAGCCTGCAGGAACTGTTCGAACAACGAGTGGCAACGCAGCCCGATGCGCTGGCCGCTGTACAAGATGACCAGCAACTGACCTACCATGAACTCAACAGTCGCGCCAACGCGTTGGCCCGTCACCTGACCGACCTCGGCGTGCAACCGGGCGAACGGGTGGCGTTGCTGCTGGAGCGTTCCCTTGATTTGCTGGCCGGGCAGTTGGCGATCGTCAAATGCGGGGCGGCCTATGTACCGCTAGATATAAATGCCCCCGCCGAGCGTCAGGCATTCATGCTGCAAGACTGCACAGCGCGTTACGTATTGACGCTGGCTCGCCATCATCTGCCTGAAGGCATCCAGCGGATTGACCTTGACCTGCTGGAACTGCAAAACGATGCGCCTGACCCGCTACCGTCAGCGTCCGCCGAGTCGGTGGCCTACATCATGTACACCTCCGGTTCCACCGGTATGCCCAAAGGCGTATTGGTGCCGCATCGTGCTGTCAGCCGTCTGGTGCTCAACAACAATTATGCCGATTTCAATGCCAGGGATCGTGTAGCGTTCGCCTCCAACCCGGCTTTTGACGCCAGCACCCTGGATGTATGGGCGCCACTGCTCAATGGCGGCTGCGTGGTCGTGGTGGAGCAGTCGGTATTGCTGTCTCTCGACGAGTTCCGTGCGCTGTTGCTGTCCCAGTCAGTCAGCGTGCTGTGGATGACCGCGGGCCTGTTCCATCAATATGCCGACGGCCTGATGGAGGCTTTCGCCAGATTGCGCTACCTGATCGTTGGTGGTGATGTGCTGGACCCGGCAGTGATCGCCAGGGTATTGAAAGACGGCGCACCGAGATACTTGCTCAATGGCTACGGCCCGACCGAAGCGACGACTTTCTCTACAATCCATGAGATCACCTCGGTCGGCAACGGCGGTATTCCTATCGGCCGCCCGATTGGCAACAGCCAGGTCTATGTGCTCGACGCCCTACGCCAACCGGTGGCGATCGGTGTGGTCGGAGAGCTGTATATCGGCGGGCAGGGCGTGGCCAAGGGTTACTTGAACCGCCCGGAGCTGAACGCTACGCAGTTTATCGCCAATCCTTTCAGTGAGGACGCTGGAGCCCTGTTGTACCGCACCGGCGACCTTGGTCGCTGGAACGCAGACGGGGTGATCGAGTATCTGGGCCGTAACGACGACCAGGTGAAAATCCGTGGTTTCCGTATCGAACTGGGTGAAATCGAAGCGCGTCTGGTCGACTGCCCTGGCGTCAGAGAGGCGGTGGTGCTGGCCCGCCAGGACGAGCCTGGACACAAACGCCTGGTGGCGTACGTCATCGGTGAAGAAAACAGCGCCTTGTCAGCGGTCGAACTGCGCCGCGAACTGGCGGCGTCTCTGGCCGAATACATGGTCCCAAGCGCCTTTATGGTGCTGGATTCGTTCCCGCTGACCGCCAACGGCAAGCTTGATCGCCGAGCCTTGCCGGTACCGGACGCAGACGCCTATGCCAGCCGTGAATTCCAGGCACCCGAGGGTGAAGTGGAAATTACCCTGGCGCGCTTATGGTCCGAATTGCTCAACGTTGAACGCGTCGGCCGTCAGGATCACTTCTTTGAGCTCGGCGGGCACTCGCTACTGGCGGTCAGTCTGATCGAACGCATGCGTCAGGCGGGCCTGAGCGCAGATGTTCGCGTGCTGTTCAGCCAGCCCACGCTGGCCGCACTGGCCGCAGCTGTCGGCGCAAGCCATGACATCAAGGTACCGGCCAATCTGATAGACAAAGGCTGCGAACGCATCACCCCGGAGCTGTTGCCATTGGCGAATCTGACCCAGGTGCAGATCGACCAAGTGGTCGCCACCGTACCCGGCGGCGTGGCAAATGTTCAGGATATCTACGCGCTGGCGCCGTTGCAGGAAGGCATTCTCTATCATCACATGGCAGCCGAGGCCGGCGACCCCTATGTGCTGCAGGCCCAGTTCGCCTTTGACAACCGCGAGCGCCTGGACGCCTTCGTTCAGGCTTTGCAGATGGTCATCGATCGTCACGACATTCTGCGTACCGGGGTGGTATGGGATGGTCTGGACTCACCGGTGCAAGTGGTCTGGCGCCAGGCGCAGTTGCACCTTGAAGGGCTTGAACTTGACCCTGCGGACGGCGAGATCGGCGCGCAACTGCATAGCCGCTTCGATCCGCGGCACTACTGCCTCGATATGACTCAAGCGCCACTGATGCGTCTGGTCTATGCCGAGGACCCGCTCAATCAGCGAATCACCGCGATGCTGCTGTTCCATCATATGGCCCTGGATCACACGGCGATGGACGTTGTGCAGCATGAAATGCAGGCCTGGCTGCTCGGCGAGAGTGAAACCTTGTCGGCGCCCGTGCCATACCGCAACTACGTGGCTCAGGCGCGTCTGGGTGTCAGCCAGGCTGATCATGAAGTGTTTTTCCGCGACATGCTGGGCGACATCGACGAACCGACGCTGCCTTTCGGCCTGCAGGATGTGCAGGGCGATGGCCATGATATCGAAGAAGCTGTCCTGGTGGTGGACAGCCAGTTGAGCCTGCGACTGCGTGCTCAGGCCCGACAACAGGGTGTGAGTGCCGCCAGTCTGGTGCATCTGGCCTGGGCTCAGGTGCTGGGCAAGGTTTCCGATCGTCGCGACGTGGTGTTCGGCACCGTACTGCTGGGCCGTATGCAGGCCGGCGAGGGCGCTGATCGGGCGCTGGGAATGTTCATCAACACCTTGCCGCTGCGGGTTGCCGTGGGCGGGCAAGGGGTACGCGCCGGGGTCAAGGCGACACACGCGCAACTCACCGCGTTGCTCGCTCACGAACATGCATCCCTCGCATTGGCTCAGCGTTGCAGCGGAGTGTCCGCGCTGACGCCGCTGTTCAGCGCACTGCTCAACTACCGCCACAGTGCGGTTGGCAGCGCTTCAGAACGGACCGCCCAGGCCTGGCAGGGTATTCGTGCCCTGAACAGTGAAGAACGCACCAACTATCCATTGACGTTGAACGTCGATGACTTTGGTGAGGACTTCAAACTGACTGCGCTGGCGACGATCACTGTCGGTGCGCAGCGCGTGTGTGGCTATATGCACACGGCGCTGGAACATCTGGTGGACGCACTTGAGTTGATGCCACAAGCGTCGCTACAAAGTTTGTCGATTTTGCCAGCTGTCGAGCGCGAGCAGTTGCTGGTGACGTTCAACGACACCGCACAGGATTACCCGCAGCAGCAGACCATTCATGGGATGTTCGAAGCACAGGTGGAGCGCACGCCGCAAACCCTGGCAGTGGTTCACGGCGAACAGCGCCTGACGTATCGCGAGCTTAACGAGCAGGCCAACCGTCTGGCCCATGCGTTGCGCAAGCAAGGCGTTCAGCCTGATTCGCGGGTTGGTATCTGCGTTGAGCGCGGCGCCGACATGGTCGTCGGCTTGCTGGCAATCCTTAAAGCGGGCGGCGGTTATGTGCCGCTGGACCCGGCTTATCCAGCGGAACGTATTGCTTATATGTTGCAGGACAGCGCTCCGGCAGCCGTGCTGGCTCAATCCGCTACTCAGGGCCTGCTGGCCGACGTTTCGGTGCCTGTGATCAATCTTGATCTGAGCGATTGGCAGGACGAATCCGCCCAGAACCCGCAGGTGGCGGAGCTGACCTCGGCGCATCTGGCGTACCTGATCTACACCTCGGGTTCGACCGGTCTGCCGAAAGGCGTAATGATCGAACACCGGAACACCGTGAACTTTCTGACGTGGGCGCACGCGGCTTTCGATGCTGGCACAAACCACTCGGCACTGGAAAAAACGCTGTTCTCCACTTCGCTGAACTTCGACCTCGCCGTCTACGAGTGCTTTGCGCCACTGACCTCGGGCGGCAGTATCGAAGTCGTCAAAAACGTCCTTGAACTGCAACACGGCGAACACGATATCGGCCTGATCAACACCGTACCCTCAGCGCTCAAGGCGCTGCTGGACGTTGACGGTCTGCCGGAATCGGTTCACACCGTGAACGTGGCCGGTGAAGCCCTCAAACACAGTCTGGTTGAATCGCTGTTCGAGAAAACCAGCGTGCAGCGTCTGTGCAACCTCTATGGCCCATCGGAAACCACCACCTACTCCAGTTGGGTGGCCATGGACCGCGAAGACGGCTTCGCTGCGCACATCGGCAAACCGGTCGGCAATACGCAGTTTTACCTGCTGGATGAGCAACTGCAACCTGTTCCACTGGGTGTCGCGGGTGAAATCTACATCGGCGGAGCCGGTGTGGCGCGAGGCTACTTGAACCGTGACGACCTCACTGCGGAGCGCTTCCTTAAAGACCCGTTCAGCCCGCAGCCCGCGGCACGCATGTATCGTACCGGTGACCTTGGCCGTTACTTGCCACACGGCAATATCGAATACCTGGGCCGTAACGACGATCAGGTGAAGATCCGCGGTTTCCGTATCGAACTGGGCGAGATCGACGCACGTCTGGCCAAATACCCGGCTATCCACGAAGCGGTGGTGACTGCTCGCGAAGACGTACCGGGCGACAAGCGCCTGGTAGCTTATTACACCCTGAGCACAGGGCATGCTTCGGTAGACATCGACAGCCTGCGCAGCCATTTGCAGGAAAAGCTGCCTGAGTACATGGTTCCAGCCATTTACGTGATGCTGGAGAAGCTGCCGCTGACCCCCAACGGCAAGCTGGATCGCAAAGCACTGCCACCACCGGACAGTGAGGCGCTGATCAGCCGTGGCTACGAAGCACCGCAAGGCGAAATCGAGGAGCAGATCGCGGTAATCTGGCAAGACCTGCTGGGTGTCGCACAGGTTGGGCGTCACGACCACTTCTTCGAACTCGGCGGCCATTCGCTGCTGGCAGTGAGCCTGACCGGGCGTATGCGCCAGTTGGGCCTGCGCGCCGACGTGCGCGTGCTGTTCAGCCAGCCCACCCTGGCTGCACTCGCCGCGGCGGTCGGCGGTGGCACCGAGATCGTGGTACCCGCCAACCTGATCAGCGTGGACTGCCAACGCATTACGCCTGAGCTGCTGCCACTGGCCGACCTGACTCAGGCGCAGATCGATCAAGTCGTAGCCACTGTGCCGGGCGGCGTGGCCAATGTGCAGGACATCTACCCCCTGGCGCCTCTGCAGTCAGGCATTCTTTATCACCACCTGGCCGCCGAAATCGGCGACCCCTATGTGCTCCAGACCCAGTTCGCGTTCGCTGACAGCGAGCGTCTGAACGCCTTCGTTCAGGCCTTGCAGATGGTCATCGATCGCCACGACATTCTGCGCACCAGCGTGGTATGGGACGGTCTGGACTCGCCGGTGCAAGTGGTCTGGCGTCAAGCACAGTTGCACCTTGACGCACTTGAGCTCGATCCGGAAGACGGCGATATCGGTGCACAACTGCACAGCCGCTTTGACCCGCGCCATTACCGTCTAAATATAGGCCAGGCGCCGCTGATGCGCGTGGCCTATGCCGAAGACCCGCTCAACCAGCGCATCTGCGCGATGCTGCTGTTCCATCACATGGCCCTGGACCACGTAGCGCTGGAAGTGGTGAAGCATGAAATGCAGGCATGGCTGGCGGGCGAGGCCGACACGTTGGCAGCGTCGGTACCCGTGCCGTATCGCAACTATGTGGCCCAGGCACGCCTGGGTGTCAGCCAGGCCGATCACGAAGCATTTTTCCGCGACATGCTCGGCGATATCGACGAGCCGACGCTGCCGTTCGGCCTGCTGGATGTACAGGGTGAAGGTCGCGATATCGAGGAGGCCAGCCTGGCGCTGGACCCTCAGCTGAACATGCGTCTGCGGGCTCAGGCCCGGGAACAGGGGGTGAGTGCCGCGAGCCTCGTGCACCTGGCCTGGGCTCAGGTGTTGGGCAAGGTGTCAAACAGGCAGGATGTGGTGTTCGGTACCGTCCTGTTGGGCCGGATGCAGGGTGGCGAAGGTGCCGAGCGGGCCTTGGGGATGTTCATCAACACCTTGCCGCTGCGGGTATCGGTGGGCGAGCAGGGCGTACGTGACGGGGTCAAGGCCACTCATAAGCGCCTGACGGCCTTGCTCGGTCACGAACATGCCTCGCTGGCATTGGCCCAGCGTTGCAGTGGTGTTGTCGCACCGACGCCGCTGTTCAGCGCGCTGCTCAACTATCGTCATAGTGGAGGCGGCAGCGCGTCCGAACAGGCCATGCAGGCCTGGCAGGGTATTCATGCCCTGAGCAGCGAGGAACGCACCAACTACCCATTGACGTTGAACGTTGATGACCTGGGTGAAGGCTTCAAACTGACTGCGCTGACGACGACTGTTGTCGGAGCGCAGCGCATATGCGGATACATGCACACTGCGCTCGATCAGTTGATTCAGGCACTGGAGCAAGCATCAACCGCGCCCCTCGATAGCCTGTCGATCCTGCCTGCCGACGAGCGCGAGCGGTTACTGGTGGGTTTCAACGACACTGCGCTGGATTATCCGCAGCAGCAGACCATCCATGGCCTGTTTGAAGCGCAAGCCGAGCGCACACCGGAAGCGCTGGCAGTGCTGCACGGCGAACAGCGCCTGACGTACCGCGAGCTTAACGAGCAGGCTAACCGCCTGGCCCATGCCTTGCGCAAGCAGGGCGTTCAGCCGGATTCCCGCGTTGGTATCTGCGTTGAACGCAGTGCCGAGATGGTCGTTGGATTGCTGGCGATCCTCAAGGCGGGCGGCGGGTATGTGCCGCTCGATCCGGCGTATCCGGTAGAACGTATTGCTTACATGTTGCAGGACAGCGCTCCGGCAGCGGTGCTTGCTCAGACCGCTACTCAGGGCTTGCTAGCCGATGTTTCGGTGCCTGTGATCAATCTTGATCTGAGCGATTGGCAGGACGAATCCGTCCAGAATCCGCAGGTGCCGAGGCTGACTTCGGCGCATCTGGCGTACCTGATCTACACCTCGGGCTCCACCGGCCTGCCAAAAGGCGTGATGATCGAACACCGCAACACCGTTAACTTCCTGAGCTGGGCACATAATGCATTCGACGCTTCGGCACTGGAAAAAACGCTGTTCTCCACTTCGCTGAACTTCGACCTCGCCGTCTACGAGTGCTTTGCGCCGCTGACATCGGGCGGCAGTATCGAAGTTGTCAAAAACGTGCTGGAACTGCAACACGGCGAGCACGATATCGGCCTGATCAACACCGTACCGTCGGCGCTTAAAGCGCTGCTGGAAGTTAACGGCTTGCCAGAATCTGTGCACACAGTGAACGTGGCCGGTGAAGCGCTCAAGCGCAGCCTGGTGGAATCGCTGTTCGAGAAGACTGGCGTGCAGCGCCTGTGCAACCTCTATGGCCCGTCTGAAACCACCACCTATTCAAGCTGGGTGGCGATGGACCGCGAAGACGGTTTCGCTGCACACATCGGCAAACCGGTCGGCAACACGCAGTTTTACCTGCTGGACCCACAGCAACAGCCTGTGCCGATGGGTGTTGTCGGTGAAATCTACATCGGCGGTGCCGGTGTGGCGCGGGGTTATCTGAACCGTGACGACCTCACTGCCGAGCGCTTCCTCAAGGATCCGTTCAGCCAAAACCCGGCGGCACGCATGTACCGCACCGGTGACCTGGGTCGTTACTTGCCTGACGGCAATATCGAATACCTGGGCCGTAACGACGATCAGGTGAAGATCCGTGGTTTCCGTATCGAACTGGGCGAGATCGACGCACTCCTGACAAAACACCCGGCGGTCCATGAGGCGGTAGTCACCGCCCGCGAAGACATCCCGGGCGACAAACGCCTGGTGGCTTATTACACCGTCCAGGCCGCCCACAATGAGCCAGACATCGATAGCCTGCGCGACTGGCTGCAGGAGCAATTGCCGGCCTATATGATCCCTGTGGCCTATGTGCGTCTTGATGCGCTGCCGCTGACCCCGAACGGCAAACTGGACCGCAAGGCCCTGCCAGCACCGGACGGTGATGTACTGATCCGTGGCGGCTACGAGGAGCCGCAAGGCGCAGCCGAAATCATTCTGGCGAAGATCTGGAGCGACTTGCTCAACATCGAACGTGTCGGTCGCCACGATCATTTCTTTGAACTGGGCGGGCATTCGCTGCTGGCAGTGAGCCTGATCGAACGTATGCGCCAGGCCGGCCTGAGTGCCAATGTGCGTACGCTGTTCAGCCAGCCGACCTTGGCGGCACTGGCCGCAGCGTCAGGCGCGGTCGACGATCTGGTGATCCCGGCCAACGGTATTCCAGTGGATTGCCAGAGAATTACCCCAGACATGCTGCCGTTGGTCGACCTGACTCAAGAGCTGATCGACCAGGTGGTGACCTGCGTGCCCGGCGGCGCGGCGAACGTGCAGGACATCTACCCGCTGGCCCCCTTGCAGGAAGGCATTCTCTATCACCACATCAGCGCCGAACAGGGCGACCCCTATGTATTGCAGGCACAGTTCGCCTTTGACAGCCGCGCTCACCTGGACTCCTTTGCTCAGGCCCTGCAAACGGTTATCAACCGCCATGACATCCTGCGCACGTCCATGCACTGGGAAAGCCTTGATGAGCCTTTGCAGGTGGTCTGGCGCCATGTCGAACTCAGCGTAGAAGAGATTGAGTTCAACCCTTGCCTTGGTGATATAGCCCGTCAGTTGCAAGAGCACCTGGACCCGCGCCAGATACGCCTGGACATCCGCCAGGCACCCTTGATGCGCCTGGTGTGTGCCCTGGACAGCGGCAACGAGCGCTGGGTGGCGACCCTGATGTTTCACCACATGATCCTTGACCACACTGCGCTGGATCAGGTGCGCTATGAAATGCAGGTCTGCCTGTGCGGTCAGGCCGAGCAACTTGCCGACTCCATTCCTTACCGCAACTATGTCGCTCAGGCACGGCTGGGCTTGAAAGAGCAGGACCACGAACTGTTCTTCCAGGACATGCTCGGCGATATCGACGAGCCGACGCTGCCCTTCGGCCTGCACGATGTGCAAGGCGACGGCAGCGCTATCGCTCAGGCCAGCCTGGCGCTGGACGGCGCTTTGAGTCAACGCCTGAGAGTACAGGCACGGCAGCTTGGGGTCAGCGCGGCAAGCCTTATCCACTTGGCGTTCGCGCAGATGCTCGGTCGCCTGAGCGGACGTGAACAGGTGGTGTTCGGCACCATTCTGATGGGCCGCATGCAAAGCGGCGAGGGTGCCGAACGGGCCCTTGGCATGTTCATCAATACCTTGCCGCTGCGGGTAGACCTCGGCGATCTGGGCGTACGTGACGGAGTCAAGGCCACGCATCGGCGCTTGACTGGGTTACTCGGCCATGAACATGCCTCGCTGGCACTGGCCCAGCGCTGCAGTGGCGTGGTTGCACCGGCGCCACTGTTCAGCGCCTTGCTCAACTATCGTCACAGCAGCGTGGCCGTGACCGATGAAGCAATGGCGGCTTGGGATGGCATGCAATCGCTGCGGCTGGCCGATGAAGAACGCACCAACTACCCGTTGACCATCAACGTCGACGATATGGGTGAAGGATTTCTGTTCACAGCACTGGTGACGGCGAGCATCGGCGCGCAGCGTGTTTGTGACTATTTACAGTTGGCCACAGAAGGGCTGATCGATGCGCTGGAACAGGCGCCGCAAACGCCGTTACACAGTATTTCGATACTGCCGCTCAGCGAGCGTGCGCAGTTGCTCGAACAGTGGAACCTGCCCAACAAGACCGATACACACGAAACACCGATCCATCAGCAATTCGAAGCCCGCGCCGCAGAAAAGCCAGACGCCGTCGCTCTGGTGTTCGAAGAACAGATCCTGAGCTACGGCGAACTCAACGCGCGTGCCAACCAGGTCGCGCATCGCTTACTGGCCTTGGGTGTACGCCCGGATGATCGCGTGGCGATCTGTGTCGAGCGTGGCCCGGCGATGATTATCGGCTTGCTGGGTATCCTCAAATCCGGGGCCGGTTATGTACCACTGGATCCGGCGTACCCGCTTGAGCGCCTGGCCTATACCCTCGGTGACAGCACGCCGGTGGCATTATTGAGCCAGCAGTCAGTGCAGCAAGCCTTGCCGGTGACGGAAGTGCCTATCATCAGTCTCGATGATCCCGACTTGCAGGACGAATCCGTCTGCAATCCAGAGGTAGCGGGGCTGACGGCTGCGAGCCTGGCCTATGTCATCTACACCTCCGGCTCAACCGGTCTGCCCAAAGGCGTGATGGTCGAGCATCGCAATGTTGCACGGCTGTTTTCGGCCACCGCAGACTGGTTCGCGTTTGGCGAACAGGACATCTGGGCGCTGTTCCACTCGTTCGCCTTTGACTTCTCGGTCTGGGAAATCTGGGGCGCCTTGCTGCACGGCGGACGTCTGCTGATCGTGCCGCAACTGATCAGCCGTTCACCAGAAGACTGCTACAACCTGCTGTGCAGCGCCGGGGTAACGGTATTCAACCAGACGCCAAGTGCGTTCCGCCAACTGATTGCGGCACAGGGCGAGCACGGGCAGGCGCATTCGTTGCGCCAGGTGATTTTCGGCGGCGAAGCACTGGAAACGGCCATGCTCAAGCCGTGGTACGCCCGCAAGGTGAATGCCGGTACGCAACTGGTCAACATGTACGGCATTACCGAAACCACGGTGCACGTTACCTATTACCCGTTGCAGGCCGAAGATGCACAGCGTATCGGTGCCAGCCCGATCGGCAGGCGCATTCCCGATTTGCAACTGTATGTCCTCGATACCCGTGGCGAACCGGTGCCAGTCGGCGTGGTCGGCGAGCTGTATGTCGGCGGTGCCGGTGTGGCACGTGGCTACTTGAACCGTGAAGCACTGACGGCCGAGCGTTTTCTCGATGACCCGTTCAATACTGCGCCAGGTGCGCGCCTGTACCGCACCGGCGATCTGGGTCGCTGGCTGGCCGATGGCAGCCTGGAATACCTGGGACGTAACGATGAACAGGTGAAGATTCGCGGCTTCCGTATCGAGCTGGGCGAGATCGAAGCGCAACTCGCCGCGTGTGACGGTATACAGGATGCGCTGGTGCTGGTGCGTGAGGACGAGCCTGGTGACAAGCGTCTGGTGGCCTATGTTATCGGCACCGCGGGACTGGAACCGGACGCTAGCCGATTGCGCGAGCAACTGCGCCTGTCGCTGGCCGAGTACATGCTGCCAAGTGCCTTCGTCAGTCTGGAAAGCTTCCCGCTGACGGCCAACGGCAAGCTTGACCGCAAGGCGCTGCCCGCGCCCGACCGCTCGGCGGTGGCCAGTCAAGGCTACGAAGCGCCTGAAGGCGATACCGAGATGGCCATTGCGCGGATCTGGCAAGACCTGTTGCAACTCGAGCAGGTCGGCCGGCATGACCACTTCTTCGAGCTGGGCGGCCACTCGCTGCTGGCCGTGAAACTGATCGAGCGCATGCGCCAGATCGATCTGGTAGCCGATGTGCGCGTGCTGTTCAGCCAGCCGACCCTGTCTGCCCTGGCGGCAGCGGTGGGCGGCAAGGGGCAAGTCGAGGCTCCCGCCAACCTTATTCCCGCGGACTGCTCGCGCATCACCCCGGATATGCTGCCGCTGGTGTCGCTCACCCAGGACGATATTGATCGCGTGGTCTCCAGCGTGCCCGGCGGTCTGTCCAACGTGCAGGATATCTATGCCTTGGCGCCGCTGCAGGAGGGGATCTTGTATCACCACCTTGCCGCTACCGAGGGTGACCCGTATTTGCAATACGCGCTGTTTGCCTTTGACAGGCTTGAGCGTCTGCACAGTTTCGCCCACGCGCTGCAAGGCGTGATCGCACGGCACGATATCCTGCGCACCGCCGTGCTTTGGGAACGTCTCGACGCCCCGGTGCAGGTGGTCTGGCGTGAAGCGACCCTGGGCCTGGATGAGCAAGTGCTGGACCCGGCCGATGGCGACATCGCCGAGCAGTTGCTCAAGCGTCTCGACCCTCGTCACACGCGTCTGGACATCCGTCAGGCACCGATGCTGCGCATCGGTTATGCACACGATGAAGTGAACAACCGCTGGCTGGGCATGTTGCTGTTCCACCACCTCGTGGACGACGCCACATCGCTGCGCATCCTCAGAAGCGAAATCGAGGCACATATGCTCGGTCAGCAAGCCTCGCTGCCGCCGTCCGTGCCTTATCGCAATTACGTAGCTCAGGCCATGCTCGGTGTCAGCCGTGAAGAGCACGAGGTGTTTTTCCGCGACATGCTCGGCGACATCGATGAGCCGACGCTGCCATTCGGTCTGCAGGACGTGCAGGGCGACGGCAGCGGTATCGAGGAGGCGCGTCTGCTGGTCGACGTCGACCTGAGCCGACGCCTGCGCGTACAGGCTCGTCAACTCGGGGTGAGTTCTGCCAGCCTTTATCACCTCGCCTGGGCTCGTTTACTGGGCGCTGTGTCAGGCAAAGAGGATGTGGTGTTCGGCACCGTGTTGCTCGGTCGCCTGCAAGGTGGCGCTGGGTCCGACCGGGCGTTGGGAATGTTCATCAACACCTTGCCACTGCGTGTCACGCTGGGCGAGCAGGGCGTGCGCAGCGGTCTGAAAGCGACTCATGCGCGACTCAGCGGGCTGCTGGCCCATGAACACGCCTCGCTGGTACTGGCCCAACGTTGCAGTGGTGTACCCGCTTCGACGCCATTGTTCAGCTCGCTGCTCAATTTCCGTCATACCGGTGATGTCGCCGCGAGCGACAATGCGCAGGTCGCCTGGGAAGGCATTCAGGCGCTGCACGGCGAAGAACGTACCAACTACCCGCTGACCTTGTGCGTGGATGACATAGGCGAAGGTTTCGCCCTGACCGTCATGGCCGAAGCACAGATCGGTGCCAAGCGTGTATGTGCGTACATGCACTGTGTGCTGGAAAACCTGGTGCAAGCACTGGAACAGACCCCGGACGCTGCGCTGGGAGCGCTGCGTATCCTGCCCGGGATCGAGCGCCAGCAACTGCTGGAAAGCTGGAACACCCCCCATGCGCTGCAGGCCGATGACACCCTGATTCACCGTACCTTCGAAGCCTGGGTGGTGGCGCAGCCGAATGCCGTGGCCCTGCACTATGAAGACCGCACCCTGACCTATGCCGAGCTGAACACCCGCGCCAATCAGGTGGCCCATTACCTGCTGGGCCTGGGCGTGCAGCCGGATGACCGGGTGGCGATCTGCGTAGAGCGCAGCCTGGAGATGATTGTCGGTTTGCTCGGGGTGCTCAAGGCCGGTGCGGGTTACGTGCCGGTTGACCCGGCCTATCCGGCGGAGCGTATTGCTTACCAGTTGCAGGACAGCGCCCCGATGGCGGTGCTGGCCGATGCTGCCGGGCTGGCGCTGCTGGGTACGTTCGACGGCCCACGCGTGGATTTGCACAGTCCGGCGTTGCAGGCCCAACCGGGTCACAATCCACAGCTGACCGGGCTCAGCCCGCGCCACCTGGCTTACGTCATCTACACCTCCGGTTCGACCGGCCTGCCCAAGGGCGTAATGGTCGAGCACCGCAACGTGGCCCGGCTGTTCTCGGCCACCCACAGCTGGTTTGGTTTCAACGAGCAGGATGTCTGGGCGTTGTTCCATTCATTCGCGTTCGACTTCTCGGTCTGGGAAATCTGGGGTGCGCTGTTGCACGGCGGGCGTTTGCTGATCGTGCCGCAACTGATCAGCCGCTCCCCGCAAGACTGCTACGCGCTGTTGTGCAGCGCCGAAGTGACGGTGCTCAACCAGACCCCGAGCGCGTTCCGCCAGTTGCTCAACGCCCAGGGCGAGAGCGATCAGCGACATTCCTTGCGCCAGGTGATTTTTGGTGGCGAAGCGCTGGATACCGGGATGCTCAAGCCGTGGTACGCCAGGGTGATCAACGCCGGTACGCAGTTGGTGAACATGTATGGCATCACCGAAACCACGGTGCATGTGACCTATCACCCCCTGGTGGCGGCAGATGCGCAACGTGCGGGCGTGAGCCCCATCGGTGTACGCATTCCCGATTTGCAGTTGTATGTACTGGACGCGCGCCGCGAGCCGGTGCCGGTGGGTGTGGTCGGCGAGCTGTACGTCGGCGGCGCCGGTGTCGCGCGGGGCTACCTGAATCGTGAAGCGCTGACGGCCGAGCGATTCCTGGCGAACCCGTTCAGTAAAGATCCTCAGGCGCGTCTGTACCGAACCGGCGACCTGGGTCGCTGGATGGATGATGGCAGTCTCGATTACCTGGGCCGCAACGACGACCAGGTCAAGATTCGTGGTTTCCGTATCGAACTGGGAGAAATCCAGGCTGCGCTGGCCGCCTGTGACACGGTCCGCGAAGCGCTGGTGCTGGTCCGCGAAGATCAACCGGGTGACAAACGCCTGGTGGCCTATGTGATCGCTGCGCCCGGCCACGAGATCGTGGCGACTGACTTGCGTGAGCGGTTGCTGCTGTCCCTGGCCGATTACATGGTGCCCAGTGCTTTTGTGGCGCTGGGCAGCTTCCCGCTGACCGCCAACGGCAAGCTCGACCAAAAGGCATTGCCCGCACCGGATGCGCAGGCACTGGCAATGCGTGAATACGCGCCGCCCGAAGGCGATGTCGAGATCGCCATCGCGCAGATCTGGCAGTCTCTGCTGCAAGTGCCACAGGTTGGCCGCCACGATCATTTCTTCGAGCTGGGCGGGCATTCGCTGCTGGCCGTCAAACTGATCGAGCGCATGCGCCAGATCGACCTTTCGGCTGATGTGCGGGTGCTGTTCAGCCAGCCGACCCTTGCCGCACTTGCTGCTGCGGTGGGCGGGCACACCGACGTACAGGTGCCGGATAACCTGATCGTGCCGGGCTGCGAGCGTATTACCCCGGACATGCTG
The DNA here is from genome assembly GCF_017832255.1 of Pseudomonas sp. PvP028. Taxonomy (NCBI): domain Bacteria; kingdom Pseudomonadati; phylum Pseudomonadota; class Gammaproteobacteria; order Pseudomonadales; family Pseudomonadaceae; genus Pseudomonas; species Pseudomonas sp. PvP028. The sequence goes on along the minus strand of NZ_JAFIBL010000001.1, from coordinate 4,236,398 downwards.
CCGCTGGCTGATCTGGATCAGGCAGCGATCGATCGGGTCGTCGCCAGCGTCCCGGGCGGCCTGGCCAACATTCAGGACATCTACGCCCTGGCCCCCTTGCAGGAAGGTATTCTCTATCACCATCTGGCTGCGGATGAAGGTGATCCCTATGTCTTGCAGATGCTCTTCGCGTTCGATGATCGCGAGTGCCTGGCCAGTTTCGCCGCGGCCCTGCAGAACGTGGTCGAACGCCACGACATCCTGCGCACCGCCGTGGTCTGGGAAGGGCTTGAGCAGCCGGTACAGGTGGTCTGGCGCAACGCTAAACTGAGCCTGGAAGAGGTGGCCATCGATCCGCTCGACGGTGACGTGCTGACACGACTGCGCGAGCGTTTTGACCCACGTCACTATCGCCTGGACATTGGCCAGGCGCCGCTGATGCGCATTGCCTATGCCGAGGACAACACCCACCAGCGCCTGGTCGGCATGTTGCTGTTCCACCATCTGGCGCTGGATCACACCTCACTGGAAGTGGTGGTGGAGGAAATGCAGGCCAGCCTGCAGGGGCAGATCGAACAATTGCCGGCCCCGGTGCCTTATCGCAACCATGTGGCACAAGCGCGTCTGGGTATCAGCCAGGCCGAGCACGAAGCGTTTTTCCGCGACATGCTCGGCGACATCGACGAACCGACCCTGGCTTACGGCATACAGGACGTGCAGGGCGATGGCAGTGGTATCGAGGAAGTGCATCAGGTACTCGACAGCCAGCTGAGCAGCCGTATACGCAGCATTGCGCGGCAATTAGGGGTTAGCGCTGCCAGTCTGGCGCACCTGGCATGGGCTCAGGTGGCCGGTCGGGTGTCGGGCCGTGAAGAAGTGGTGTTCGGTACCGTACTGATGGGCCGCATGCAGGGCGGCAACGGCGCCGACAGGGCGCTGGGAATGTTCATCAACACCTTACCGCTGCGCATCAGCGTCGGCAGCCAGAGCGCTCTGGCGGCGGTCAAGCTCACCCACCAGCGGCTGTCGACCCTGCTGGGGCATGAGCATGCCTCGCTGTCGCTGGCCCAGCGCTGCAGCGGCGTGCCGAGTTCGCTGCCGCTGTTCAGCACCTTGCTCAACTACCGCCACAGCAACGGTGGTGCGGCCTCGAGCGAAACATTGTCAGCCTGGCAGGGCATTCAGACCCTGAGCATGGAGGAACGCACCAACTATCCGTTGTGCCTGAACGTCGATGACCTGGGCGATGACTTCATGCTCACCATTCAGGCCGTCAAGCAAATCAGTGCCACGCGCATCGGCGAGTACATGCAGGTTGCACTGCGCAGCCTGGTGCAAGCGCTGGAACACACACCGCAAGCAGCGCTGAACAGCCTGCCCATACTGCCGGACGACGAGCGCGAGCTGTTACTGTCGGGCTTTAATGACACCGCTCACCCTTATCCGCGCGATGTATTGATCCACCAACTGATCGAACAACAGGCTGCTCAGCGTCCGGATGCCTGCGCCGTACGCGGCGACAGTGGGCCGTTGCTCACTTACGCCAAGCTCAACCAACAGGCCAATCAGCTCGCCCATCGTCTGATTGAGCTGGGTGTGGAGCCGGATGCGCGGGTTGCGGTCAGCCTGCGTCGCGGACCGGAAATGGTCGTGGCGCTATTGGGTATCCTCAAGGCCGGTGGCGCCTATGTGCCGATCGACCCGGATCTGCCCAGCGCTCGCCAGGCCTATATGCTCAGCGACAGCGCCCCCCGTGCGCTGCTGACCTGCCAGGATCTGCTTGCAAGTCTGCCAGCCCTTAGCGTTACGGCGCTGGTGCTCGATGGCCACGATGAAAGCGCCCGGCTTGCCTTACAGCCGATCAACAACCCGGATGCCAAGGCATTGGGCCTGAAGCCGAATCACTTGGCCTACGTGCTGTACACCTCGGGTTCCACTGGTCAGCCCAAAGGCGTGATGAACGAACACCTGGGCGTGGTCAACCGCCTGCTCTGGGCTCGTGACGCCTATCAAGTGAACAGTCAGGATCGCGTGCTGCAAAAGACTCCCTTCGGTTTCGACGTATCGGTCTGGGAGTTTTTCCTGCCGCTGCTCGCCGGTGCCGAACTGGTCATGGCACGTCCCGGTGGCCATCAGGAGCCGGACTACCTGGCGCAGGTAATGACTGACGCGGGCATTACCCTGCTGCACTTTGTGCCCTCGATGCTCGATGTGTTTCTGGAACACCGCTCGACCCGCGACTTCCCGCAACTGCGCCGCGTGCTGTGCAGCGGCGAGGCCTTGCCGCGTGCGTTGCAGCGCCGCTTCGAGCAACACCTGAAGGGCGTTGAACTGCACAACCTCTATGGCCCGACTGAAGCGGCCATCGACGTTACCGCCTGGGAATGCCGCCCGACGGATCCGGGCGACAGCGTGCCCATCGGCCGTCCGATTGCCAACATTCAGATGCACGTGCTGGATGCCTTGGGCCAGCTGCAACCAATGGGCGTGGCCGGTGAACTGCACATTGGCGGCATCGGCGTGGCGCGGGGTTACCTGAACCTGCCGGAGCTGAGTGCCGAGCGTTTCATCGCCGACCCGTTTTCCAGCGACCCGCAGGCACGCCTGTACAAAACCGGCGACATGGGTCGCTGGCTGGCCAATGGCGCATTGGAATACCTGGGCCGTAATGACTTTCAGGTGAAGATCCGCGGCTTACGCATCGAAATCGGTGAAGTCGAGGCCGCTTTGGCCAGACACCCGGCAGTCCACGAAGCGGTGGTCACCGCTCGCGAAGACATACCCGATGACAAACGTCTGGTGGCTTACTACACGCAGTCTGCCGAGCACACTGCTGTCGATATCGACACCCTGCGCAGTCACCTGCAGCAACAGTTGCCTGAATACATGGTTCCGGCCATTTATGTACTGCTCGAGGCCATGCCGCTGACGTCCAACGGCAAGCTTGATCGCAAGGCGCTGCCAGCACCGGGCGGTGATGCGCTGATCAGCCGTGGCTACGAAGCACCGCAAGGCGAAATCGAGGAGCAGATCGCGGTAATCTGGCAAGACCTGCTGGGCGTCGAGCAGGTCGGTCGTCACGACCACTTCTTCGAACTCGGCGGCCATTCGCTGCTGGCGGTGAGCCTGACCGGGCGTATGCGCCAGTTGGGCCTGAGCGCCGACGTGCGCGTGCTGTTCAGCCAGCCCACCCTGGCTGCACTGGCCGCAGCCGTGGGCGGTGGCACCGAGATCGTAGTGCCAGCCAACCTGATCACCAAGGACTGCCAACGCATTACGCCGGAGCTGCTGCCACTGGCCGATCTGACGCAGGCGCAGATCGATCAAGTCGTAGCCACCGTGCCGGGCGGTGTTGCCAATGTGCAGGACATCTACCCGCTGGCGCCGTTGCAATCAGGCATTCTTTATCACCACCTGGCCGCCGAAATAGGCGACCCCTATGTGCTCCAGACCCAGTTCGCGTTCGCTGACAGCGAGCGTCTGAACGCCTTCGTTCAGGCCTTGCAGATGGTCATCGATCGCCACGACATTCTGCGCACCAGCGTGGTATGGGACGGTCTCGATTCACCGGTGCAAGTGGTCTGGCGTCAGGCACAGTTGCACCTTGACGCACTTGAGCTCGATCCGGCAGACGGCGATATCGGTGCGCAACTGCACAGCCGCTTTGATCCGCGTCATTACCGACTGGACATCGGCCAGGCACCTTTGATGCGTGTGGCCTATGCCGAAGACCCGCTCAACCAGCGCATCTGCGCGATGCTGCTATTCCATCACATGGCCCTGGACCACGTAGCGCTGGAAGTGGTGAAGCATGAAATGCAGGCATGGCTGGCGGGCGAGGCCGACACGTTGGCAGCGTCGGTACCCGTGCCGTATCGCAACTATGTAGCCCAGGCACGCTTGGGTGTCAGCCAGGCCGATCACGAAGCGTTTTTCCGCGACATGCTCGGCGATATCGACGAGCCGACCCTGCCGTTCGGCCTGATGGATGTGCAGGGTGAAGGTCGTGACATCGAGGAAGCCAGCCTGGCGCTGGCCCCTCAGATGAGCCTGCGCCTTCGTGCTCAGGCCCGACAACAAGGAGTGAGTGCCGCAAGTCTGGTGCACCTGGCCTGGGCTCAGGTGTTGGGCAAGGTGTCAAACAGGCAGGATGTGGTGTTCGGCACCGTCCTGATGGGCCGGATGCAAGGTGGCGAAGGAACCGAGCGGGCTTTGGGGATGTTCATCAACACCTTGCCGCTGCGGGTTTCGGTGGGCGAGCAGGGCGTGCGTGATGGGGTCAAGGCCACTCATAAACGCCTGACTGCCTTGCTCGGTCACGAACATGCCTCACTGGCGTTGGCCCAGCGTTGCAGCGGGGTTGCCGCGCCGGCGCCCTTGTTCAGCGCATTGCTCAACTACCGCCATAGCGGGGTCGGCAGTGTGTCCGACCAGGCCATGCAGGCCTGGCAGGGCATTGCAGCCCTCAGTGGCGAAGAGCGCACCAACTACCCACTGACCTTGAACGTCGATGATCTGGGCGAAGGGTTCAGCCTGACGGCGCTGGTGGTTTCGTCAATCGGCGCGCAACGTGTGTGCGGCTACATGCACACGGCGCTGGAAAACCTGTTGACGGCGCTGGAGCAGACGCCAGAAACGTCGTTGCAAGGTTTATCTATCCTGCCAACTGTCGAGCGTGAGCAGTTGCTGGTGGCGTTCAACGACACCGTGCTGGATTACGAGAACGAACAGACCATTCACGGGATGTTTGAAGCGCAAGCCGAGCGCACACCGGAAGCGCTGGCAGTGGTTCATGGCGAAGAACGCTTGACCTATCGCGAGCTTAACGAGCAGGCCAACCGCCTTGCCCATGCCCTGCGCAAGCAGGGTGTTCAGCCTGACTCTCGCGTCGGAATCTGTGTAGAACGCGGCGCGGAAATGGTCGTCGGGTTGCTGGCGATTCTCAAGGCGGGCGGCGGCTATGTGCCGCTGGATCCGGCTTACCCTGCAGAACGTATTGCCTACATGCTGCAGGACAGCGCTCCGGCGGCAGTTTTGGTTCAAACCGCTACTCAGGGCTTGCTAGGCGACGTTTCGGTGCCTGTCATCAATCTTGATCTGAGCGATTGGCAGGACGAATCCGTCCAGAATCCGCAGGTGCCGGGGCTGACTTCCGCGCACCTGGCCTACCTGATCTACACCTCGGGTTCGACCGGTTTGCCGAAAGGCGTGATGATCGAACACCGTAACACCGTGAACTTCCTGAGCTGGGCGCATAAGGCGTTCGACGGCTGTGCACTGGAAAAAACGCTGTTCTCCACTTCGCTGAACTTCGACCTCGCCGTCTACGAGTGCTTCGCGCCGCTGACGTCGGGAGGCAGTATCGAAGTTGTCAAAAACGTGCTGGAACTGCAACACGGCGAGCACGATATCGGCCTGATCAACACCGTACCGTCGGCGCTTAAAGCGCTGCTGGACGTCGATGGTCTGCCGGAATCGGTCCACACCGTAAACGTGGCCGGTGAAGCGCTGAAGCGCAGCCTGGTTGAGTCGCTGTTCGAGAAGACCAGCGTGCAGCGCCTGTGCAACCTGTATGGCCCATCTGAAACAACCACGTACTCAAGCTGGGTGGCGATGGATCGCGAAGACGGCTTCGCTGCGCACATCGGCAAACCGGTTGGCAATACACAGTTTTACCTGCTGGACGAACAGCAACAGCCCGTGCCACTGGGTGTTGCGGGTGAAATCTACATTGGCGGTGCCGGTGTGGCTCGTGGCTACCTGAACCGTGACGACCTCACTGCCGAACGCTTCCTCAAAGACCCGTTCAGCCAAAACCCAGCGGCACGCATGTACCGCACCGGCGACCTGGGTCGCTATCTGGCGGATGGCGATATCCAGTACCTGGGTCGTAACGACGATCAGGTGAAAATCCGCGGCTTCCGCATCGAGCTGGGCGAGATCGATGCACGCTTGGCCAAACACCCAGCCATTCGTGAAGCAGTGGTGGCTGCCCGCGAAGATGTTCCGGGTGACAAGCGTCTGGTGGCTTATTACACACTGAGCGCAGGGCAGGCTTCTGTAGACATCGACAGCCTGCGCGGCTGGCTGCAGGAACAATTGCCGGCCTACATGATTCCGGTGGCCTATGTGCTGCTCGATGCACTGCCACTGACCCCGAATGGCAAGCTGGACCGCAAGGCCCTGCCAGCACCGGAAGCCGGTGCGCTGATCAGCCGTGGTTATGAAGCCCCACAAGGCGAAACCGAAACGCAGATCGCGGCTATCTGGCAAGACCTGCTGGGCGTTGCCCAGGTCGGTCGACACGACAACTTCTTCGAGTTGGGCGGTCATTCGCTGCTGGCCGTCAGCCTGATCGGACGTATGCGTCAGTCGGGCTTGAGCTCGGACGTGCGCGTGCTGTTCGGTCAGCCGACGCTGGCTGCACTGGCAGCGGCAGTCGGTGCTGGCACGGAAGTGGTGGTGCCCGCCAACCTGATTGATGAACACTGTGAATACATCACTCCGGACCTGCTGCCGCTGGCCGACCTGACCCAGGCGCAGATCGATCAGGTGGTCGCAGGCGTGCCGGGCGGCGTGGCCAATGTGCAGGATATCTACCCGTTGGCGCCGCTGCAGGAAGGCATTCTCTATCACCATATCGCTGCGGAGCAGGGCGACCCCTATGTCTTGCAGACCCGGTTCGCATTTGATAACCGCCAGCGCCTGGATGCATTTGCCGAAGCGTTGCAGCTGGTCATCGATCGTCACGACATCCTGCGCACCAGCGTGGTGTGGCAAGGTCTCGACTCGCCGGTGCAGGTGGTCTGGCGTCAGGCGCAGTTGCACCTTGAAGCGCTTGAACTGGATCCGGCAAACGGTGATATCGCAGAGCAACTGCACAGCCGTTTCGACCCGCGCCACTACCGTCTGGACATCGGCCAGGCACCCTTGATGCGCGTGGCTTACGCCGAAGACCCGCTCAATCAGCGGATCTGCGCGATGCTGTTGTTCCACCACATGGCCCTGGATCATGTGGCGCTGGAGGTGGTGAAACACGAAATCCAGACCGGTTTGATGGGGCAGGCGGCACAACTGGGCAGCCCGGTGCCGTACCGCAACTACGTGGCTCAGGCGCGTCTGGGGGTGAGCGAAGCGGATCACGAAGCATTCTTCCGCGACATGCTCGGCGACATCGAAGAACCGACCTTGCCGTTCGGCCTGATGAATGTGCAGGGTGACGGTCGCGATATTGAAGAGAACACCCTGGTCCTCGAGCCTCAACTGGACCTGCGCCTGCGGGCACAGGCCCGGCAGCTTGGAGTAAGCGTTGCCAGCCTGGCACACTTGGCCTGGGCGCAGGTCCTGAGCAAGGTTTCAGGCAGGCAGGACGTAGTATTCGGCACCGTCCTGATGGGCCGGATGCAAGGCGGCGAGGGTGCAGAGCGTTCGCTGGGGATGTTTATCAACACCTTGCCGCTGCGCGTCGATATCGACACCTGCGCGGTACGCCAGGCGGTGCGTCAGACCCACACCCGGTTGACCGATTTGCTCGGTCATGAGCATGCGCCTTTGGTATTGGCCCAGCGTTGCAGCGCGGTGGCCGCGCCTCTGCCATTGTTCAGTGCGCTGCTCAACTACCGCCACAGTGCGGTTGGCAGTGTGTCCGAACAGGCCGTGCAGTCCTGGCAGGGTATCCATGCCCTGAGCAGTGAAGAACGCACCAACTACCCGTTGATTCTGAACGTCGATGATATGGGTGCGGGTTTCGGCCTGAATGTACAGGCGGTGGCCGGTATCGATGCGCGGCGCATCTGCGACTATATGCAGACCGTCTTGAGCCATCTGGCCGAAGCCCTTGAATCCGCGCCGGACTCAGCGGTGTGCGACCTGCCGGTGGTGCCGGAAACCGAAAGCCAGCAACTGCTGGTGGCGTTCAACGACACCGCGCGGGATTACCCGCAGCAACAGACGGTGCATGGCCTGTTCGAAGCTCAGGTGCGGGCGTACCCCGAAGCTTGCGCGGCAATCCACGATGGTGTTGCCGTGAGCTACGCCGAGTTCAACACCCGCGCCAATCGCCTGGCGCGGCATCTGTTGGGCCTTGGCGTGCAGCCAGGTGACTGTGTGGCGATCCTGCTGGAGCGCAGCCATGACCTGCTCGCCAGTCAGCTGGCGGTGCTCAAGTGCGCGGCGGTGTACGTACCGCTGGACATCAATGCACCGGTCGAACGTCAGACGTTCATGATCGAAGACAGTCAGGCGCGTGTTCTGCTGACCCACAGCCAGGTATCGCTGACAACCGCTGCGCAGCGTGTTGACCTCGATGGCCTGAAAGTAGAGAACTTTAAAGGCACCGACCTGGCATTGCCGCAGTCCAGCGAAAGCGTCGCTTACATCATGTACACCTCAGGCTCCACCGGCACGCCGAAAGGTGTGCTGGTGCCGCATCGGGCCATCAGCCGGCTGGTGATCAACAACGGTTACGCCGATTTCAATGCTCAGGATCGCGTAGCGTTTGCCTCCAACCCGGCGTTTGATGCCAGTACGCTGGATGTCTGGGCACCGTTGCTCAATGGCGGTTGCGTGGTGGTGATCGGGCAGAATGACTTGCTGTCCCCGCGCGATTTCCAGCGCCTGTTGCTGGAGCAATCGGTAACTGTGCTGTGGATGACCGCAGGGCTGTTCCATCAATACGCTTCGGGGCTGGGCGAAGCGTTTTCACGTCTGCGCTACCTGATCGTCGGCGGCGATGTGCTGGACCCTGCCGTTATTGGCCGGGTCTTGGCCAACAGTCCTCCACAGCATCTGCTCAACGGCTATGGCCCGACCGAAGCCACAACCTTCTCCGCGACCTACGAAATTACGTCGGTCGGCAATGGCTCGATTCCTATTGGCAAGCCCGTGGGCAACAGCCGCCTGTATGTGCTCGATGGCCAAGGCCAACCGGTGCCGTTGGGCGTGCCCGGCGAGCTGTATATCGGCGGGCAGGGCGTTGCCAAGGGCTATCTGAATCGGGATGAACTGACCGATGAGACATTCGTCGCCGACCCGTTCGACAGCGACCCTCAGGCGCGCTTGTACCGAACTGGCGACCTGGTGCGCTGGCGTGCCGACGGTAACCTGGAATACCTGGGTCGCAATGACGATCAAGTGAAAATCCGTGGTTTCCGTGTTGAATTGGGTGAGATCGAAGCGCGCCTGGCCGAACATCCGGATGTTCTCGAGGCCGTGGTGCTGTGCCGTCAGGACACACCTGGCGACAAGCGTCTGGTGGCGTATGTCACAGCGCAGCAGCCTGTCGACATCGAACACCTGCGTAGCCATCTGCAAGGCCTGTTGCCGGAGTACATGGTGCCCGCGGCCTACGTGCAGCTCGATGCGCTGCCGCTGACCGCCAACGGCAAGCTCGACCGCAAGGCCCTGCCAATGCCGGATGCGCAATCGCTCATCAGCCGAGGCTATGAAGCACCTCAGGGCGAGGTTGAGACCCTGCTGGCGTCGATCTGGGCTGACGTGCTCAAGGTCGGGCAGGTCGGTCGCCATGATCACTTCTTCGAACTGGGTGGCCACTCGCTGCTTGCAGTCAAATTGATCGAACGCATGCGTCAAGTCGGCCTGAGTGCCGATGTACGCGTGCTGTTCAGCCAGCCTACGCTAGCCACACTGGCGGCAGCGGTCGGTGGTGGCACGGAAGTCGTGGTGCCGGCCAATCTGATCCCGGAACGCTGCGAACACATCACACCGGACCTGCTGCCACTGATCAGCCTGACTCAGGCGCAGATCGACCGCGTCGTGAAGCATGTGCCCGGCGGTGCCGCTAACGTGCAGGACATTTACCCGCTGGCACCTTTGCAGGCAGGCATTCTCTATCACCACATCAGTGCCGAGCAGGGCGACCCGTATACCCTGAAAGCGCTGTTCAGTCTGCGCGACCGCGCACGACTGGACGATTTCAGCCACGCCTTGCAAGGGGTAATCAATCGTCACGATATCCTGCGCACCGCTGTGCTGTGGGAGGGTCTCGAAGAACCGCTGCAAGTGGTGCTGCGTCAGGCTGAAATGCACGTCACCGAGGTGGACCTAGACCCGGCTGACGGCCCGCTGGACGAGCAGTTGCACGAGCGCTTCGATCCTCGGCATTACCGCCTCGACGTACGCCAAGCGCCCTTGATGCAGATTGTCTTTAGCCATGATCCGCTCAACGATCGCTGGCTGGCGATGCTGCTGTTCCATCACCTGGTCAACGACGCCACCTCGCTGTACGTGGTGTTGCGTGAACTTCAGGCGCACCTGCTCGGTCAGCACGCTGCTCTGGGTCAGAGCGTGCCGTATCGCAACTACGTAGCCCAGGCTCGCCTGGGTGTCAGCGAGGCACAGCACGAAGCCTTCTTCCGCGATATGCTCAGCGATATCGACGAGCCAACGCTGCCATTCGGTTTGCAGGATGTGCAGGACGGTGGTCGTGACCTCGAAGAGGCGAGCGTGATCCTGCCCGCTGAACTGGACCTGCGTTTGCGGGCTCAGGCCCGGCAAGCAGGCGTCAGCGCCGCGAGCCTTATGCACCTTGCGTGGGCGCGGGTGCTCGGCAGTGTCTCGGCCCGTGACCAGGTCGTGTTCGGCACCGTACTGCTAGGCCGTATGCAGGCCGGCGAGGGTGCCGACCGTGCGTTGGGCATGTTTATCAACACCTTGCCGCTGCGCGTCGATGTCGGCGCGACCACGGTGGTCGAGGGACTGAAAGCTACGCACAGGCAACTGACGGCGTTGCTGGGCCATGAACACGCACCGCTGGTACTCGCCCAGCGTTGCAGCGGCGTGGCGGCACCGACACCACTGTTCAGCGCGCTGCTCAACTACCGGCACAGCGGCGTGAACGATGTTTCGGCGGAAACCGCCACTGCCTGGGAAGGGATCGAGTCCTTTGGCGCCAAGGACCACACCAACTACCCGTTGACCCTGAACGTGGACGACATGGGTAACGGGTTCAGTCTGACCGCACAGGTCAGCAGCCCCGTGGGTGCCAAACGGGTCTGCGGTTACATGCAGACCGTGCTGGAGCATCTGGCGGATGCACTTGAGCAGTCACCGTCCCTGGCCCTCGACAGCCTGCCGACCCTGCCGGTCGACGAGCGTGAGCAGTTGCTGGTGCAGTTCAACGACACCGCTCTGGATTACCCGCACGAACAGACCATTCATGGCTTATTCGAAGCGCAAGCCAAGCGCACACCGGAAGCACTGGCAGTGGTGCACGGCGAACAGCGCCTGACGTACCGCGAGCTTAACGAGCAGGCCAACCGCCTGGCACATGCTTTGCGCGAGCGGGGTGTTCAGCCAGATTCTCGCGTCGGAATCTGTGTAGAACGCGGCGCGGAAATGGTCGTCGGTTTGCTGGCGATTCTCAAGGCGGGTGGTGGCTACGTGCCGCTCGACCCGGCTTATCCAGCGGAACGTATTGCGTACATGTTGCAGGACAGCGCTCCGGCAGCCGTGCTGGCTCACACCGCTACTCAGGGCTTGCTGGCCGACGTTTCGGTGCCTGTGATCAATCTTGATCTGAGCGATTGGCAGGGCGAATCCGTCCAGAATCCGCAGGTGCCGGGGCTGACTTCGGCGCACCTGGCCTACCTGATCTACACCTCGGGTTCGACCGGCTTGCCGAAAGGCGTGATGATCGAACACCGTAACACCGTGAACTTCCTGAGCTGGGCACACACGGTTTTTGACGGTTCGACACTGGAAAAAACACTCTTCTCCACCTCGCTGAACTTCGACCTCGCCGTCTACGAGTGCTTTGCGCCACTGACCTCGGGCGGCAGCATCGAAGTCGTCAAAAACGTGCTGGAACTGCAACACGGCGAGCACGATATCGGCCTGATCAACACGGTACCGTCGGCGCTGAAAGCACTACTGGACGTTGACGGTCTGCCGGCAACGGTTCACACGGTGAACGTGGCCGGTGAAGCGCTCAAGCGTAGCCTGGTGGAATCGCTGTTCGAGAAGACTGGCGTGCAGCGCCTGTGCAACCTCTATGGCCCGTCTGAAACCACCACCTATTCAAGCTGGGTGGCCATGGATCGTGAAGACGGCTTCGCTCCACACATCGGCAAACCGGTTGGCAATACGCAGTTTTACCTGCTGGACCAACAGCAACAGCCCGTCCCCCTGGGTGTTGTGGGCGAGATCTACATCGGCGGCGCCGGTGTGGCGCGGGGCTACCTGAACCGTGACGACCTCACTGCCGAGCGCTTCCTCAAGGATCCGTTCAGCCAAAACCCAGCGGCTCGCATGTACCGCACGGGCGACCTGGGGCGCTACTTGCCAGACGGCAATATCGAATACCTGGGCCGCAACGATGATCAGGTGAAGATCCGTGGTTTCCGTATCGAACTGGGCGAGATCGATGCGCGTCTGGCCAAACACCCGGCGGTCCACGAAGCGGTTGTGACGGCTCGCGAAGATGTGCCGGGCGACAAGCGTCTGGTGGCTTATTACACCCTGAGCGCAGAACAGGTTTCGGCAGATATAGACAGCCTTCGCGCCTGGCTGCAGGAACAATTGCCGGCTCATATGATCCCGGTGGCCTATGTGCTGCTCGACGCACTGCCGCTGACGCCGAACGGCAAGCTGGACCGCAAGGCCTTGCCAGCACCGGACGCCGATGCACTGATCCGCCGTGGTTATGAAGCCCCGCAAGGCGAAACCGAAACCCTGCTGGCGGGAATCTGGAGCGACTTGCTCTCGGTTGAACGCATCAGCCGTCACGACCAGTTCTTCGAGCTGGGCGGCCATTCGTTGCTGGCCATGCGTTTGGTTTCGCAGATTCGCCAGCAACTGGGTCTCGAACTGAGCCTGGCCGCGCTGTTTGCCCACCCCGAACTAAGCGCCCTGGCACTGGCCATCGCCCGCGCCGGACGCAGCATCCTGCCGGATATCGTGCCAGTGGCACGCGATCAGGTCTGGCCGCTGTCGTTCGGTCAGCAACGTCTGTGGTTCCTCGCGCAGATGGAAGGCGCCAGCGCGGCCTACCACATGCCTATCGGCCTGAGCCTGCATGGCGAGCTGGACCGTACGGCGATGCAACGGGCGCTGGAGCGCATCGTCGCGCGCCATGAGGGCTTGCGCACCACCTTCATTCAGGGCGATGACGAACAGCCATTGCAACGGATCAGCCCGGCAGATGCCGGCTTCAACCTGCAGCTGCATGATCTGCAAGGGCTGGTGGATGCCAAAGAGAAGCTTCAGGCACTGGCCAGCGAAGAGTCGCTGCAAAGCTTCGATCTGGAACAGGGCCCGTTGATCCGTGGTCGTCTGATCCGTATGGCCGAGGACCATCACGTCCTGCTGCTGACCATGCACCACATCGTTTCCGATGGCTGGTCGATTGGCGTGCTGACCCGTGAACTGGCCGCGCTCTATGCGGCATTCAGTCAGGGCCAGGACGACCCGCTGACGCCTCTGACGCTGCACTACCTGGACTACGCGGTGTGGCAGCGTCGCTGGTTGAGCGGCGATCTGTTGCAGCAACAAAGCGATTACTGGCAGCAAACCCTGGCAGACGCTCCGGCGCTGCTGATGTTGCCCACCGACCGGGTGCGTCCGGCGCAGCAGGACTATGCCGGCGCGGTGCTGCCCATCGTTTTCGACCAGGACCTCACTCGCGGCCTCAAGACCTTGAGCCAACGTCACGGCAGCACCTTGTTCATGACCGTAATGGCCGCCTGGGCTGCGCTGTTGGGACGTCTGTCCGGTCAGGACGACGTGGTCATCGGCACGCCGGTGGCCAACCGTACACGCAGTGAAGTCGAAGGACTGGTGGGCCTGTTCGTCAATACCCTGGCGATCCGCGTCGACCTTAGCGACAAGCCCACGGCAGAGACGCTGCTGGCGCGGGTCAAGACCAACACGTTAGGCGCTCAGGACCATCAGGACCTGCCGTTCGAGCAAGTGGTGGAAGTGATCAAGCCGGTGCGCAGCCTGTCGCACAGCCCGGTGTTCCAGGCCATGCTCAGTTGGCAGGACATGGGCGGCGGGGATTTCGCCCTCGGCGATCTGCAACTGGAAAGCCTGAGCGCTGGCCATACGCTGTCCAAGTTCGATCTCTCGCTGGACATCGGCGAAGCCCAGGGCCAGCTGTTCGGTTCGCTGGAATACGCCACCGCGTTGTTCGATGAAAGCACCATCGCCCGTTATCTGGGGTACTTGCAGCGTTTGCTGCACGCCATGGTCGCCGATGATCGCCAGGTACTGGAACAGGTGCCACTGCTCGATACGGTGGAACGCAAGCATCTGCTGGTCGACCTCAACGCTACCGACGTGCCTTACCCGCAAGACGCCACGATTCATCAGCTATTCGAAGAAAAGGTCCAGGCCCAGCCCGACGCCATTGCCGTGGCCTTCCAGGCACAACGCTTGAGCTATGCCGAACTGAACCGTCAGGCCAACCGCCTGGCTCATCACCTGATCGGTATGGGCATCGGCCCGGATGATCGGGTGGCGATCTGCGTCGAACGTGGGGTGAAAATGATAGTAGGGCTGCTCGGTGTGCTCAAAGCCGGCGCCGCCTATGTGCCGTTGGACCCGGCGTATCCGGCCGAGCGTCTGGCGTACATGATCAACGATAGCCAGCCATCGGCGTTGCTCACCCAGCGCGGCCTGCAGGAGCGTTTGCCAGCACTGTCCATGCCGCTGGTATTGCTCGACGACGAGCATTGCCAGGGTTTCACCGAGTGTGATGACAACCCGGTCGTAGCGAATCTCGGCGTGCGCAACCTGGCGTATGTGATCTACACCTCGGGCTCCACGGGTAATCCGAAGGGGGTGATGATCGAGCATCGCGGTCTGGTCAACTACAGCGTCGATGCGGCACGCCTGTTTGGCTTGTCCCAGAGCGACACCGTGCTGCAACAGAACACTCTTAACTTCGACCTTTCGGTGGAGGAGATCTTCCCGGCACTCCTGGCCGGTGCAACCCTGGCGCCAAGCCGCGAGATCTTCGGCAGTGAAGGCACTGAAAATCACGGCATTTACCCGACCGTCCTGCACTTGACCGCTGCCCATTGGCACACGCTGGTCGCCGAATGGCACAACCAGCCGCAGGCTGCTGAACAACGCCTGGCCGAGGTGCGCCTGATCAACGTCACCGGTGACGCATTGTCGGCACAGAAACTGAAGCTCTGGGACGAGGTACGCCCGGCACATACGCGCCTGATCAACACCTACGGGCCAACCGAGGCGACGGTGTCTTGCACTGCGGCTTACGTCAGCCATGACGCCGTGGCCGGCAGCGAAGGCAGCGGCAACGCGACCATCGGCAAACCGATGGCCAACACGCGCATCTACCTGCTTGATGCCCACCAGCAGCCAGTACCGTATGGCGTGGCCGGTGAGATTTTCATCGGTGGCGACGGGGTAGCGCGGGGTTACCTGAACCTTGCCGAGGTCAACGCAGAGCGTTTCCTCGCGGATCCGTTCAGCAACAGCCCTGATGCCAGAATGTACAAAACTGGCGACCTGGCGCGCTACATGGCCGACGGCCGTATCGAATACCTGGGCCGTAACGACTTCCAGGTCAAGGTGCGCGGTTTCCGTATCGAACTGGGCGAAATCGAAGCCCGTCTCGGCAATTGCAAAGGGGTCAAGGAAGCGGTGGTGATCGCTCGGGAGGACAATCCCGGTGAAAAACGTCTCGTGGCCTACGTGATCGCCCAGCCACAAGCGAGTCTGGATGTCGCCAGACTGCGCGCCGAGCTGGCACCGCAACTGGCCGAATACATGCTGCCGAGCGCGTTCGTGCTGCTCGATGCACTGCCGCTGACACCTAACCGTAAACTCGATCGCAAGGCCTTGCCGGCCCCGGCGGACGATGCTTTTGCCAGTCGTCAACATGTCGCCCCGCAAGGCACCAGCGAAAAAGCCCTGGCGCAGATCTGGCAGAACCTGCTCAACCTGGAAGCAGTAGGGCGTCATGACCACTTCTTCGAGCTGGGTGGGCACTCGCTGCTGGCGATGCGTCTGATTTCCCAGGTGCGTCAGCGCATGGGCGTCGAGCTGAGCCTGGCGGACATCTTCGCCCAGCCGGAGCTAGCGGCACTGGCTGAGGTAGTGGCGCACGCTGCCGGCAGCAGCCAGCAGCCCATCGTGCCGGTATCTCGCGATCAGGCTTTGCCGCTGTCGTTTGCCCAACAACGCCTGTGGTTCCTTGCACAGCTGGACGGTGGCAGTGCGGCTTATCACATTCCAGCCGGTCTGCGTCTGCGCGGCAGCCTCGATCAGGACGCATTGAAACGAGCGCTGGACCGCATCGTTGCGCGCCACGAGGCGTTGCGTACGACCTTTGTACAGGAGCAGGACCAGGATCCGCTGCAGCGCATCGCCCCGGCCGATATCGGTTTCAGCCTGCAACTTCAGGTGCTGACGGGGCAGGCCGATGCAGAACAACAATTGCTCGCCATCGCCACAGAAGAGGCCGAAGAGGGCTTTGATCTGCTCAATGGCCCGCTGGTGCGCGGACGCTTGGTATGCCTGGCCGATGACGACCATGTGTTGCTGGTGACCATGCACCACATCGTCTCTGACGGCTGGTCCGCAGATGTATTGACCCGTGAACTGGGCCTGCTCTATGCCGCGTTCAGTGCCGGTGCCGAAGATCCGTTGCCCGCGTTGCCGGTGCAATACGCCGACTATGCCGTGTGGCAGCGCAACTGGCTGAGCGGCGACGTACTGCAACAGCAACGCCAGTACTGGCAGCAGACTCTGGCCGGTGCGCCGTCCTTGCTGACCTTGCCGAGCGACCGGCCACGGCCGGCGCAACAGGACTACAGTGGCAAGTTGCTCGGGCTGGTACTCGACGCCGACCTGACCCGCGGCCTCAAGGCCCTGAGCCAGCGGCATGGCAGCAGCCTGTTCATGACGGTCATGGCCGCATGGGCGGCGCTGCTGGGACGTCTGGCCGGTCAGGACGACGTGGTCATCGGTACGCCGGTGGCCAACCGCATGCGCGCCGAAGTTGAGGACCTGATCGGGTTCTTCGTCAACACCCTGGCCGTGCGCGTCGACCTCTCGGGGACACCGAGCGTGCAAAACCTGTTGCAGCAGGTCAAACAGCAGACCCTGGCCGCCCAAGCGAATCAGGACCTGCCGTTCGAACAGGTGGTCGAGGTGGTTCGCCCACAACGCAGCCTGTCCCACAGCCCGATCTTCCAGGCCATGTTGTCGTGGCAGAACAACGAAGCGTCCGACCTGGCGCTTGGCGACATGGCCCTGCAGGGCGTCGCGGTGGCAGGCCATACGGCCAAGTTCGACCTGACACTGGACATGACCGAGGTTGGCGATCAATTGATCGGCACGCTGGAATACGCCACGGCACTGTTCGACGAACGCACAATGCAGCGCTACCTGGGCTACTTCCAACGCTTGCTGGAAGCCATGGTCGCCGACGACCGCCAGTTGCTGGAACAGGTACCGTTGCTCGATGCGGTGGAACGCCAGCATCTGCTGGTCGAGCTTAACGCTAACAATGTGCCTTACCCGCAGGACTGCACGATTCATCAGCTGTTCGAAGAAAAGGTCCAGGCACAGCCCGACGCCATCGCCGTGGCCTTCCAGGCGCAGCGCTTGAGCTATGCCGAACTGAACCGTCAGGCTAACCGTCTGGCCCATCACCTGATCGGCCTGGGCATTGGCCCGGATGATCGAGTGGCGATCTGCGTCGAGCGTGGCGTGGAAATGATGATCGGCTTGCTCGGTGTGCTCAAGGCAGGAGCGGCTTATGTGCCGCTGGACCCGGCGTATCCGGCCGAGCGCCTGGCCTACATGATCAACGACAGCCAGCCAACGGCATTGCTGACCCAGCGTGATCTGCAGAAACGCCTGCCGACGCTTGCTTTGCCACTGGTGTTGCTCGACGACGATCAGCGCAACACCTTTACCGAGCGTGACGACAACCCGGTGGTGGAAGCCCTCGGCGTGCGCAATCTGGCGTATGTGATCTACACATCAGGTTCCACCGGCAATCCGAAGGGGGTGATGATCGAACATCGCGGTCTGGTCAACTACAGCGTCGATGCTGCACGCCTGTTTGGCCTGTCCCAGAGCGACACCGTGCTGCAACAGAACACCCTTAACTTCGACCTTTCGGTGGAGGAGATCTTCCCGGCACTCCTGGCCGGTGCAACCCTGGCGCCAAGCCGCGAGATCTTCGGCAGTGAAGGCACTGAAAATCACGGCATTTACCCGACCGTCCTGCACTTGACCGCTGCCCATTGGCACACGCTGGTCGCCGAATGGCACAACCAGCCGCAGGCTGCTGAACAACACCTGGCCGAGGTGCGCCTGATCAACGTCACCGGTGACGCATTGTCGGCACAGAAACTGAAGCTCTGGGACGAGGTGCGCCCGGCACATACGCGCCTGATCAACACTTACGGGCCAACCGAGGCGACGGTGTCTTGCACTGCGGCTTACGTCAGCCATGACGCCGTGGCCGGCAGCGAAGGCAGCGGCAACGCGACCATCGGCAAACCGATGGCCAACACGCGCATCTACCTGCTTGATGCCCACCAGCAGCCAGTACCGTATGGCGTGGCCGGTGAGATTTTCATCGGTGGCGATGGCGTGGCGCGAGGCTACCTGAACCTTGCCGAGGTCAACGCAGAGCGCTTCCTCGCGGATCCGTTCAGCAACAGCCCTGATGCCAGAATGTACAAAACTGGCGACCTGGCGCGCTACATGGCCGACGGCCGTATCGAATACCTGGGCCGTAACGACTTCCAGGTCAAGGTGCGCGGTTTCCGTATCGAACTGGGCGAAATCGAAGCACGCCTGGGCAATTGCGCCGGGGTCAAGGAAGCGGTGGTGATCGCTCGGGAAGATAATCCGGGAGACAAACGTCTGGTGGCCTACGTAGTCGCGCAGCCGGATATGCACCTGACGGCCGCCAGCCTGCGTACCGAACTGGCGCCGCAACTGGCTGAATACATGCTGCCGAGCGCGTTCGTGATCCTCGATGCCTTGCCGTTGACGCCGAACCGCAAGCTTGACCGCAGCGCCTTGCCGGCTCCGCAAGCCGAGGCCTTTGCCAGCCGCGAACATGTGGAACCGCAAGGCGACACCGAGCTGGCGCTGGCGCAGATCTGGCAGAGCCTGCTCAATCTGGAACAGGTGGGCCGTCATGACCAGTTCTTCGAACTGGGCGGGCACTCGCTGCTGGCGATGCGTCTTATTTCCCAGGTGCGCCAGCACCTGGGTGTCGAGTTGGGCCTGGCGGATATCTTTGCCCAGCCGGAGCTCGCCGCCATGGCACGGATACTCGCCGAAGCCAAAGGCAGCGTTCAGCCACCTATCGTACCGGTGTCCCGTGATCAGGACTTGCCGCTGTCGTTTTCCCAGCAGCGGCTGTGGTTCCTCGCCCAACTGGAAGGCGGCAGCGCGGCGTACCATATCCCGGCAGGGCTGCGTCTACGTGGCACTCTGGACAACCCTGCGCTGGAGAGGGCGCTGGACCGTATCGTGGCGCGCCACGAAGTGCTGCGTACGACCTTTGTGCAGGATCAGGACCAGGATCCGGTACAGCGCATCGCCCCGGCCGATATCGGTTTCAGCCTGCAACTGCAGGTGCTGACCGGGCAGGCGGATGCTGAAGAGCAACTGCTCGCCATCACCGCTGAAGAGGCCAACGAGGGTTTTGATCTGCTCAACGGGCCGCTGGTACGCGGACGCCTGGTGCGCATGGCCGAGGACGATCATGTGTTGCTGGTGACCATGCACCATATCGTCTCCGACGGCTGGTCTGCGGATGTGCTGACACGAGAACTGGGTGCGCTCTATGCCGCGTTCAGTGCCGGTGCCGAAGATCCGCTGCCCGCGTTGCCGGTGCAATACGCCGACTATGCGGTGTGGCAGCGCAACTGGCTGAGCGGCGACGTGCTGCAGCAACAGCGCCAGTACTGGCAGCAGACCCTGGGCGGTGCGCCAGCGTTGCTGACCTTGCCGACCGACCGGCCACGCCCGGCACAACAGGACTACAGCGGCAACATACGCGGCCTGGTGCTCGATGCAGAGCTGACCCGTGGCCTCAAGGCCCTGAGCCAGCGGCATGGCAGCACCTTGTTCATGACCGTGATGGTTGCATGGGCCTCGCTGCTGGGGCGTCTGGCCGGTCAGGATGATGTGGTGATCGGTACACCAGTAGCCAACCGCCTGCGTGCCGAGGTGGAGGACCTGATCGGGTTCTTCGTCAACACCCTGGCGATACGCGTCGATCTCTCCGGCGCACCCAGCGTCGAAGCATTGATGCAGCAGGTCAAGCGCCAAACGCTGGCAGCGCAGACCCATCAGGACCTGCCGTTCGAACAGGTGGTCGAGGTGGTTCGCCCGCAACGCAGCCTGTCCCACAGCCCGATCTTCCAGGCCATGTTGTCCTGGCAGAACAACGAAACGTCCGATCTGGCGCTGGGCAATATGAACCTGCAAGGCGTGGCGGTGAACGACCACACGGCCAAGTTCGACCTGGTGCTGGACATGACCGAGGTCGGCGATCAATTGGTCGGCACGCTGGAATACGCTACGGCGCTGTTCGACGAAAGCACCATGGTCCGTTACCTGGGCTATTTCCAGCGATTGCTGGAAGCGATGGTCGCCAATGAGCACCGCATCCTGGAGCACGTACCATTGGTGGATGCGGTCCAGCGCGAGCACCTGTTGAGCGGTCTTAATGCAACCGAACGTGCTTACCCTCAGGGTCAGCTGATGCATCGCCTTTTCGAGGCGCATGCAGCGTCTCGACCCCAGGCGCTTGCGGCCCGTCAGGGTGAGCAGACGCTGACCTACGCCGAGCTCGACAGCCGCGCCAACACCCTGGCTCAGCACTTGCGCCAACACGGCGTGAAAGCGGGAACCCGAGTGGCGATCCTGCTGGATCGTTCGGTGGAGCTATTGACCGGTATGCTGGCCACGCTCAAGTGTGGCGCGGCTTACCTGGCGCTGGATCGCCTGGCCCCCGAGGAGCGTGTGCGCTTCATGCTCGAGGACAGCGAAGCACTCATGTTGCTGACCCGCAGCGAGCTGACGGCACCTGAAACGACGCCGCGACTCGATCTGGACACCCTGGACCTATCAGTGGCTCACCAGGGGCCAGTCACGCTTGCAGATGAGGTCGCAGGCGAGACTCCGGCGTGCATCATCTACACCTCCGGTTCCACCGGCATGCCCAAGGGCGTGATTGTGACCCACAACGGCATTGTGCGGCTGGTGCGGGACAACTATGACTTCCGTGCCGATGACCGCGTGGCGTTTTCTTCCAACCCGGCGTTCGACGCCAGCAGCCCGGAAATCTGGGGTGCCTTGCTCAATGGCGGTCAGTCGATAATCGTCGAGCCTTCAGTGTTGCTTGAGCCGACAGCCTTTGCCGCCTTGCTCAAACGCCATGCAGTGACGGTGATGTTCAGTTCGACCGCCTTGTTCAACCTGTATGCCGGGTTGATTCCCGAAGCGCTGGCGGGCTTGCGCATGCTGGAGTGCGGTGGCGAACGGGCGGATCCGGCGTCGTTCCGCCGGGTGCGTGAGCATTCGTCTCAAGTGCGCCTGTTCAACGGCTACGGCCCGACCGAGGGCACGACGTGCGCTACTCGTTACGAAGTGTTCGACGTGCAGCCGGGCACCCTGAGCCTGCCAATCGGCAAACCCAACGCCAACGTGCGCATCTATCTGCTCGACGCGTGCGGCGAGCTGGTGCCGATGGGCAGCGTCGGCGAGATCTATATCGGCGGTGTCGGCGTCGCGCTTGGCTACCTGAATCGCGCGGAACTCACTGCTGAACGCTTCAGCGACGACCCGTTCAGTCAGCAGGCGGGGGCGCGGCTCTATCGCACCGGCGACCTGGCGCGCTGGTTGCCGGACGGCAACCTCGAATACCTGGCGCGTAATGATGGTCAGGTGAAGGTCCGCGGCTTCCGGGTCGAGCTTGGGGAAGTCGAAAGCAGCCTGCATGGGTGCGATGGCGTACGCAACTCCGTGGTCGTGGCGCGCGAAGACAGTCCGGGCGACACGCGGCTGGTGGCCTATTACACCGTGCATGCGGGCGTTGAAGCACCCGAGCCGGAGGCCTTGCGTGCGCAACTGAGCGCCGGACTGCCGGAATACATGGTCCCGAGCGTCTTCATCTGCCTGCCAGATTTGCCGCTCACGCTCAATGGCAAGGTGGATGTTCAGGCACTGCCAGCACCAACGGCGGATCAGTTCGCGAGCCATGCGTTTGAAGCCCCGGTAGGGGAGTTGGAGATTCGTCTGGCGAAAGCCTGGGCGCAAGTACTTGAATTACAACAGGTGGGCCGTTATGACAGCTTCTTCAATCTCGGAGGTCACTCGCTGATGGCAGTGCGACTGGTCAACCAACTGGTACAGAGTGGTTTGTCGGTGTCCCTGGCCGACGTTTTCCAGCACGCCAGCGTCGCGGACCTGGCGGGCCTGCTGGACAGCCGCAGCAAAGAGGCTGCACCTCAGCTTCATGAACAACTGGTGCCGGTGCGTACCACCGGTAGTCAGCGTCCGCTGTTCCTGGTTCATGAGTTCACTGGCCAGGACGTGCATTTCCCTGCGCTGGCGGTGCACATCGATAGCGATATTCCGGTCTACGGGTTGAGCGGCATCCCCCTCGGTCAGGAGCAGCTGCAGACCATGGAATGCCTGGCAACACGCTTGTTGAGTGCGATGCGCAGCGTTCAGCCGCACGGACCTTATCGCCTGGCGGGCTGGTCGTTCGGTGGGCTTCTGGCCTACGAAATCGCCATCCAGCTGGAGGGTATGGACGAGGAGGTGGAGTTTATCGGCCTGCTCGACACCTACATGCCGCGCCTGGTGGATCAGGGTCGCGAACGCTGGGACCTGCAGACCGCCCACCGTCAGCACCTGCTGGAACACTGCGAGCAGTTCTGGAGAGCACGAGGCGAATGCACGCAGGCCCTTGAGGCCCTTGAGCGAGTGCGTACAAACCGGCAGGCCTTTGATTTCGCAGGGCTCCTGCAACACTGTCGTGAGCAGGGTGCGCTGCCTCCGGAGCTGGAAACCTACACGACCGAGGATCTTTGGCAGTACCTCGACCGAGAGGTGGCTCACGGTCATGCGCAGGCCAATTACACGGTTTATCCCAACAGCGTGCCGCTGCACTTGTTTACCGCCATCGAGTGGGAACCCAACTCGCAGAAACACAGCGGTTACCTGGGTTGGGATAGCGTCCTGCCAGTCAGTCAGTTGCGCAGTATCAAGGTCGCGGGCGATCACTTGAGCATGATGAAGCCGCCGCATATCGAGGGCCTGGGGCAGGCGATCAGCCAGGCGTTGGCTGATCTGCCCGATCGGCCGCGGGGGGCTGATAGCGCCCACCGGCCGTTGCTGACGATTCAGGGCGGACGTCGCGATCACGCGCCAATTTTCTGTGTACCGGGGGCAGGGGACAGTGTGACCGGCTTCATCAGCCTGGCCGATGCCCTTGGGCCGCACTGGCCAATCCATGGGCTGCAACCACGCGGGCTGGATGGCCGCACGGTGCCTTACAGCCTGGTGGAAACCGCCGCCGAGGCGTATCTGCAAGCACTCGACAGCACTCATCCCGAAGGGCCGGTGCATCTGCTCGGTCATTCGTTCGGCGGCTGGGTGGCCTTTGAAATGGCCACGCGCCTGACGGCAAGCGGCAGGGAAGTGGCTTCGCTGACACTGATCGACAGCGAGTCGCCGGGCGGCAACGGCGTGGTGGGCAAACCTTACACCGCGATAGGCGTACTGGAACGTTTGATCGAGACCATGGAGCTGGCTGCGGGCAAGTCGCTGGGCATCGATCGTACGGCCTTCAGGGCCCAGGACGATATCGGCCAGATGCGCTTGTTGCATGCCGGAATGGTGCGGGCAGGGATGCTGCCGCAGCGTTCGTCGCCGGACGCGATGCGTGGGCCTGCGCGGGCCTTCGGTACGGCGTTGCGCACGCGTTATCAACCGTCGCAGATCTACACCGGACCGGTGCGTCTGGTGCTGGCTGACGACCCGGTGCTGGATGCGGCGGGCAATCAGCGCGAACAACAGGCGATGGTCAGCGGCTGGCGCCGGTGTGCCCCGGACCTAACTGTCTGGCGTGGGCCGGGCAACCATTTCACCATCCTCAAGGCGCAGCATGTACAGCATCTGGCGAACTGGTGGCTACCCCGTCAATAACGTTGTTTCTTCAAGCCCGGCGGTTGATCGCCGGGTCAATCCTCAACACATTCGTGGCTTTCTATGAAAAAGTTGAAGTTTCGCAAAGTGCTCATTGTTGTAGTGCTGTTGGTTCTGGCAGCGGGTATTGCCTACAGCATCCAGTCCCCGGAAAAGCCACCGGAGTACCTGACTGCCAAGGTCGAACGCACCGAAATTGAAAACTCGGTGCTGGCCAGCGGGGTGCTGCAAGGCATCAAACAGGTTGACGTCGGCGCGCAGGTCTCGGGCCAGCTCAAGTCACTGAAGGTCAATCTGGGTGACAAGGTCAAACAAGGTCAGTGGCTGGCGGAAATCGATCCCGTGGTGCTGCAGAACACCCTGCGTCAGTCGCAGGTCAACGAACAGAACCTGATCGCCCAGAAGGACGCGGCTGTCGCACAGCTCAAGGACGCCAAAGCCATTTACCAACGTTACAAACAACTGCGTGCAGATGACGCGATCTCGCAAAAGGACTTCGATACGGCGCAATCGGACTTCGAGGTCCGCAGTGCCAACCTGCGCTCGCTGGAGGCACAAGTGCGCGACGCAAGAATCCAGATCGAGACCGCCAGGATCAACCTGGGTTACACCCGTATCGTCGCGCCGATCAGCGGTGATGTGGTGGGTATCGTGACGCAGGAAGGGCAGACCGTGATCGCCAGCCAACTGACACCAGTGATTCTCAAACTGGCGGATCTGGACACCATGACCGTCAAGGCACAGGTCTCCGAGGCCGACGTGATTCATATCACACCGGGGCAAGAGGTGTATTTCACCATCCTAGGTGATGCCGAAAAACGCTATTACGCCAAACTGAAAGGCACGGAACCGGCGCCGCAGAACTTTCTTGACTCGCAGTCCAGCAACGCCAGCAAGCCGAACAGTGCAGTGTTCTACAACGCGTTGTTCGACGTCCCCAACCCGGATCATCGTCTGCGTATTTCGATGACCGCCCAGGTGCATATCGTCCGCGAAAAGGCCAAGGACGTACTGACGGTGCCTGTTGCGGCCTTGGGCGACAAGAACGGCGACGGAACCTTCCCGGTGCGCGTGATGGACGCTCAAGGCCAGGCCCAGAGCCGCAATGTGCAGACCGGTATCAATAACAATGTGCGGGTCGAGATCAAGAGCGGCCTTGCCGAGGGTGACCAGGTGGTGATCGGTGAACCATCGGCCACACCAGCGGCAGCGGGGGCCTGACCATGAGTCGAGCTCTTCTGGAACTCAAGGGTGTAACCCGTCGTTTCGTCGCCGGCGAGAAAGACTTCATCGCGCTGAATGACATCAACCTCACGATCAATGCCGGCGACCTGATTGCCATTACCGGGGCCTCGGGTTCCGGCAAGTCAACACTGATGAACGTCCTGGGTTGTCTGGACCACGCCAACAGCGGCAGTTACAAGGTCGATGGGCGTGAAACCGGTACGCTGACCGATGATGAGCTGGCAGAGTTGCGTCGCGATCACTTCGGCTTCATTTTTCAGCGTTACCACCTGTTACCGCACCTGGCGGCGATCCAGAACGTCGAAATGCCGGCCATCTACGCAGGCACCGGCAAGAGCATGCGCGTGGAGCGCGCGCAGAAACTGCTCGAGCGCCTGGGCCTTTCGGGGCATCTGGAGCATCGGCCAAGTCAGTTGTCAGGCGGCCAGCAACAGCGCGTGAGTATCGCCCGGGCGCTGATGAACGGCGGCGAGATCATTCTGGCCGACGAACCCACCGGAGCCCTCGACAGCGTGAGCGGCAAGGAGGTAATGAACATCCTCCTCGAGCTCAACAGCGCCGGGCACACGGTGATCCTGGTGACCCACGACGAGAAGGTTGCAGCACACGCCGAGCGCATCATCGAAATGCGTGACGGCGAGATCATCGCTGACCGGGTCAACACCGATCGCCCGATCATCAACGAAAAAGCTACCGAGCGTCTGCCGTCCAAACCCAGGCAGGGAAACCGCCTGATGGCCAACATCGGCCTGTTCCAGGAGGCCTTCGTCATGGCGTGGGTGGCGCTGATCTCGCACCGTATGCGCACGCTGCTGACCATGCTCGGGATCATCATCGGCATCACCTCGGTGGTGTCTATCGTTGCGATCGGCGAAGGGGCCAAGCGTTATGTGCTCAAGGACATCGAGGCCATCGGCAGCAACACCATTGAGGTGTTCCCGGGCAGTGACTTTGGCGACACCAAGTCAATGGATATCCAGACCCTGGCGCTGTCCGATGTAGCAGCGCTGAGCAGTCAGTACTACATCGACAGCGCCACGCCGAATATCGGCCGCAACATGCTGCTGCGCTACCGTAACATCGACGTATCGGCGACGGTGAGCGGGGTCAGCCCTAGCTACTTCCAGGTGCGTGGCACAAAGATGGGCTCGGGGGTGGGGTTCAACAAGGATGACGCCCGTCGGCAGGCGCAGGTGGTGGTGATCGATTACAACACCCGGATCCGCCTGTTCGGTCCCAAGGTCGACCCGCTGGGCCAGGTGATCCTGGTGGGTAACCTGCCGTGTACAGTGATCGGCGTGACCGAGAACAAGAAGAACATCTTCGACACCAGCAAGAACCTGAATATCTGGATGCCCTACGAAACCGCCTCTGGCCGTCTGCTGGGTCAGAGCTACCTGGACAGCATCACCGTGCGGGTCAAGGACGGGCAACCGAGCAAGGTGGTCGAGGATAACGTCAACAAGCTGATGCAAAAGCGGCACGGAACCAAGGACTTTTTCACCTACAACCTCGACAGCGTGATGCAAACGGTGCAGAAGACCAGCCAGTCGCTGGCCCTGTTGCTGTCGTTGATCGCGGTAATTTCGCTGGCAGTAGGCGGCATCGGAGTGATGAACATCATGCTGGTATCCGTCACCGAGCGGACGCGCGAGATCGGCATTCGCATGGCAGTCGGGGCACGCCAGTCGGATATCCGTCAGCAGTTTCTGGTAGAGGCGGTGATGGTCTGTCTGATTGGCGGGATCATCGGCATCGGTCTGTCGTTCGTGATTGGCTATGTGTTTTCACTGCTGGTCAAGGAATGGCAGATGGTGTTCTCCGTGGGCTCGATTGTGACGGCGTTCATCTGCTCGACATTGATCGGCATCGTGTTCGGCTTCGTACCCGCACGTAACGCGGCACAGCTTGATCCGATCGAGGCGCTGGCTCGGGATTGACAAGGGGATTACAGGACAAGGATGTCCTGTCCAACGGAGAGTAACGCCTGTGCGCGACCGCGCACTGAAAGACGCCTGCGCGCGGGGTGAAAAAGATCGGCGTATGAAACGTCGATGCAGGAGGCTTCAGAATAGGATAGCGTTCGTGAGGGGCTCATACAGCCGACGTCTATCTGTCGGCTGCATCAACCTCTCAAGCAAGCTTTTGCGAGTGATCAGCCAACCGCGCTGACGCTGGAAACCCGTGCGGCGCTGCTGCTCTTGAGGGACTGTTCGAAGCGGTCGAGGACCATGCCCACTTCTGACTCTGTGATATTCAACGGAGGCAGGAAGCGCAGGACTGCACTGTTGCGTCCACCGGTCTCGATGATCACGCCATTCTTGAAGCACTCCAGCTTGATCGCCCGCGCACGTGCGCCATCGCCAGCCCCCGGACGCGATCCGCTGGCCGGTTTGACAATTTCCACCCCGAGCATCAACCCGCGGCCACGAACGTCGCCGATAAACGGGAATTGCCGGGCGATATCCTCCAGCCCGCTGTGCAACTGCTCCCCTCGGCGCGTGGCATTGCCGACCAGGTCGTGTTCCTTGATATGACGCATGGTCGCAGCGCCTGCCACCATCGCCACCTGGTTGCCACGGAACGTACCTGCGTGCATGCCCGGGCCCCATGTATCCAGGTGCTCGGCATAGACGATCACCGATATCGGGTAACCGCCACCGATGGCCTTGGACAGCACCAGAATGTCCGGCGTTATCCCGGAATGTTCGATGGCAAACAGGTTGCCGGTACGTCCGAGGCCGGTTTGCACTTCATCGATAATCAGCAATATCCCCAACTCGCGGGTGATCTCGCGCACGGCGCGCAACCACTCGGCCGATGCCGCAATACAGCCGCCTTCGCCCTGGATCACTTCGACCACCATCGCCGCCGGTTTGGGCACGCCACTTTCCGGGTCACTGAGTACCGTGCGGATGTACTCGATGGAGAGACGGTCGGTGTGTTCGCCATCGGTGCCGAACGGGCAGCGGAAGCGATAGGGGAACGGCAGGAAGTGGGTACCCTGCGCCAGTAGGCCGGCCTTGGGGTTGAGGTTGCCCATGGCCGACAATGCACCAGCGGTCATACCGTGGTAACCACCGTGGAAGGACATCAGCGGCGAGCGCTGGGTGTAATGGCGGGCCAGTTTGATGGCGGCTTCCACTGCGTCTGAACCGCTGGGGCCGCAGAACAGGATTTTGCTGTTGTCGCGCATGCTGGCGGGCAACGTCGCGAACAGTTCTTCGACGAAGGCGTGCTTGGCCGGTGTGGCCAGGTCAAGGGCCTGCTGCAGATGATCACTGTTGAGGAATTCGATCACCGCGTCACGGACAACCGGTGGATTATGACCCAGTGCGAGCGTGCCAGCGTTCGACAGGCAGTCGAGGTATTCCTGGCCGTTGGCGTCCTTTACTCGCATGCCCTTGCCGCTGACAAACAGCTGCTGGAAGGTCGCTGCGTAGGTGCGCGCATTCGACTCCAGTTTCTTGAGATTGCTTAACTCTTCCATAGTCGATCCCTTGTTGGCACAGGTACGGATTCATTGCTACTCGCTTGGAGCAGAGTCCGATTCTGTAAGAACCTCAGGGTGATCGCCAACTTATCGCCGCCGGACTGTCCCCGTATTCCACGACAGACATCTCGCGGCCTCAGGCGTTAAATGCATGCTACGAAAGGGATTTGTGGCGCTGTAAGAAACCTCGCGACAATGCTCCTGATCGTCCGGACTCTTGCCCCGTTACCCCCTTTCTCAAGACACCACTGTTCCGGAATCTTCGAGAGCTTTATGTCGATTGGCAAACCTGCTGGCTACTTCCTGGTGTCAACGCTTTGGGTATCGCTGCTGAGCGGCTGCACGCTAGGACCGGACTACCAATTGCCTGCGGTGGCGGTTGCCAGCCAGTGGCATGCGCCGCTGCCTCATGGCGCGTCGATGGTCGGGCTGCAGGATTGGTGGCAACAGTTCAATGACCCGGCACTGGCAACCCTGCTGCGTCTGGCACAGGCAGACAGCCCGTCCCTCGATCAGGCTCTGGCGCGCATTGCCCAGGCTCGCGCCACGCTGGACGGCAGCGTTGCCGACAGGCTGCCGCAAGTAAGCGGCGGCGTGAGCAAGTCGCGCGCCGGCATCAATCAGAGCGGATTGCACAAGAGCGGTACGACCTCCGGCGCAACCCTCGATGCGTCCTGGGAACTGGACCTGTTCGGCAAACTGCGACGCACCGACGAGGCTTCGCGTAATCTGCTCGAAGCACGTGTCAATGACTGGCATGACGCTCGTGTGTCACTGGCCGCCGAGGTCGGTGATGACTTCGTGCAGTACCGCGGCTGCCAGATGCTGGTCAACTCTTACCGTGATCAGGCGCAATCCCAGGAGCAGACCGCACGTCTGACTCGCGTGTCGTTTCAGGCCGGGTTCACCGCAGCCGCCGATTCATCGTTGAGCGACGCCAGTGCGGCGGCGAGCAATGCAACTCTCATCAAACAGCAAAGCGAGTGCGACGTGCTGCTCAAAAGCCTGGTGGCCCTGACCGGCAGCGACGAGGAACAGGTGCGAGAAGTGCTCGGCCATAACCCCGCGCGACTGCCGCAGCCTGCGTTGCTGGATGTACGGGAGATACCCGCCGACCTGGTGCGCCAGCGCCCGGACCTGGCGTCCAGCGAGCGCGAGCTGGCCGCCGCGAATGCGAAGATCGGCGCTGCCCAGGCTGATCGTCTGCCCAAACTGAGTCTGGTTGGCTCGTTCCAGGTGGGGACGACCACCGGAGTATTCAGCCGTGTCTGGAGCATCGGCCCGCAACTGACCGTTCCGTTGTTCGACGCAGGCAAGCGCCGGGCGGCGGTGGACTCGGCGCAGGCGGATTATGACGCGGCGCTGGCGACCTATCGGCAGACCTTGCGCACGTCGGTGATGGAAGTCGAGCAGTCACTGGTACGTCTGGACGCGGCACGGCGTGGGCAAGCCAGTACGCAGCAGGCAGCCGACGGCTATGAAGCGTCGTTCGAGGCCACAGACCGCAACTGGCAGGCCGGCAATGCCAGCTTGCTGGACCGCGAAGTGGCTCGACGCTCGGCGCTGTCGGCGCAAATCGAATTGATCACCGTGCAACAAAATCAGGTGCGTTACTGGATTGCCCTGTACAAGGCCCTGGGCGGTGGATGGCAGGACAGTCGCGAAGGTTTGGCCAGAGAGACACCGAAGCGGGGCGGCGCATGAAGAAGATACGCGTTTATGGGCTGCTGGCGTTGGCGGCGTTGGGTGTCTCGGGCTGGATATTGTTTGGCCGTGCAGAACCGACCCCGGCTGCCGTTACAGCGCCAGCTACCAGCCTGACGGTCGAGGCGGTTCAACCGCACCGCGAAGACTGGCCGCAGGAACTAGTGGCCAGCGGTGCGCTCGCGCCGTGGCAGGAAGCCGTGATCAGTGCCGAGACCGGGAGCTTGCGTATCGCCAGCCTGAAGGCTGATATAGGCGATCAGGTGAAGAAGGGTCAGGTCTTGGCGACTCTGGCCGATGACAGCGTGCTGGCCGAGGAAAACAAGCAGAAGTCGGCGGTAGCCCAGGCCACTGCGCAATTGCAGGAAGCCCGTTCCAATGCGCGCCGTGCGGCGGTGGTCGGACAGAGCGGGGCCTTGTCCGAGCAGCAACTGGAAGAGTACCGGGTCAAGGTACAGACCGCCGAAGCCAACCTGGCTTCGGCGAATGCCGATCTGCGCAGCGTCCGGATCAAACTCACGCAGACGCGCATCGTCGCGGTGGATGACGGGATCATTTCCGGGCGCAAGGCCTTGCTTGGCGACGTGGTGTCGGCGGGCAGCGAGATGTTCAGGATGATCCGGGATGGCCGGATCGAGTGGCAGGCAGAACTGGACGCCCAGCAACTGCCGGGCGTTAAGCCTGGCCAGTTGGCCCGGGTGATGTTGCCGGGCGGTATCGAGGTCCAGGGACGCGTGCGCCTGGTCTCGCCAGTGCTCGATGGCAAGACCAGCAGGGCGCTGGTCTACGTTTCCCTGCCGGTGGGGGCTGTGGCCCGCGCCGGCATGTACGCCAGCGGTCGCATCGAACTGCCTTCAAGCCCGGCGCTGACGGTTCCGGACACCAGCGTGATCCTGCGCGACGGGCACTCTTATGTGTTTGTGCTGGGCAAAGACATGCGCGTCAGCCAACACGTGGTCGAGATCGGCCGACGTCGTGGATCGGCGCTGGAAATCGTCGGAGGCCTGGCAGAGCAGGCGCAGATCGTCCGCAGCGGTGGGGCCTTCCTCAATGACGGGGCCAGCGTGACGCTGGTCAACGCCGAGGCCCGTGCGCAATGAATATCTCCGCGTTGTCGATTCGTTACCCGGTCCCGGCGGTCATGCTGTTTTTACTGCTGACCCTGTTTGGTTTCCTCGGATTCGAACGTCTCGGTATCCAGGACTTTCCCGACACCGATCTGCCAGCAGTGGTCATCAGTGCCTCACTGGAAGGCGCCGCCCCCGAGCAACTGGAAACCGAAGTCGCGCGCAAGCTCGAAGACAAGCTGACATCGCTGCGCCTGCTCAAGCACGTCACTACGAAAATTTCCGAAGGCAGTGTCCTCATCAATGTCATCTTCGAGATTGACAAGGATGGCAACGAAGCCCTCAACGAAGTGCGCAATGCGGTGGACAGCGCTGCGGCTGAGTTGCCAGCCAACCTCGATACGCCGTCGGTAACGCGTCTGACCACCAACACCACAGCGTTGCTGACCTATGTGGTCGATGCGCCACGTATGGACGAAGAGGCGTTGTCATGGTTTGTCGACAACGAGTTGAGCAAACAGCTTCTGACCGTGCGTGGTGTCGCGAAGATCAGCCGCGTGGGCGGCGTGGACCGCGAAGTCCAGGTTGACCTTGACCCCACGCTGATGGCCGGTCTGGGTCTGAGCGTGACAGACATTGCGAATCGTCTGCGGGCGATGCAGAAAGATAACTCCGGTGGCCAAGGCGATCTGGGCAGCGGTCAACAGGCGCTGCGTGTGCTTGGCGGCATTGATGACCCGGCGGCGCTGGGCGCTATCCGCATTCCTGTCAGCGATGGACGGATGCTCGCTGTGCAGCAGTTGGCCACCGTGCGTGATACCCATGCCGAGCGCAACACCCTGGCGTATCGCGACGGCAAACCGGTAATTGGCTTTCAGGTCATCCGCTCCCTGGGCTTTTCCGACGTAGGCGTGACCAAAGACTTGCGCCAGGCAGTCAGTGAGTTCGCCAGGCAACACCCTGACGTGCACATTGAAGAGGCGAGTAATGCCGTCGAGCCGGTAATGGAAAACTATCGTGGCTCCATGGCGCTGCTCTACGAAGGCATGTTGCTGGCGGTGCTGGTGGTCTGGTGGTTCCTGCGTGACTGGCGGGCGACCGTTATCGTGGCCACGGCACTGCCTTTGTCGATCATCCCGACCTTCGGCGTCATGTATTTTGCCGGCTTTAGCCTCAATACCGTTTCGCTGCTGGCGCTGGCGCTGGTAATCGGCATTCTGGTCGACGATGCAATTGTTGAGGTCGAAAACATTGCTCGACACCTGCGCATGGGCAAAACCCCGCGACAGGCGGCAATCGAGGCGTCCGACGAGATTGGCCTTGCCGTATTGGCAACGACCGTGACCCTGGTCGCGGTGTTTCTGCCGACTGCTTTCATGGGCGGGATTTCCGGCAAACTGTTTCGCCAATTCGGCGTGACGGCCAGCGCTGCGTTGATGTTTTCGTTGCTGGTCGCCCGTCTTCTGACGCCGATGATGGCGGCGTATTTGCTCAAGGCACGGCCGCATGGCGAGCATGACAGCGGTTTGATGAGACGTTACCTGGGCTGGATTCACACCAGCCTGAGCCGCCGCAAGACCACCATGGCCATTGTTGGTGCTTTGTTTATCGGCTCGCTGGCGCTGATCCCGTTGCTGCCAACCAGCTTTTTGCCTGCTCAGGATATTGCCAGCAGCACCGTCAGCCTGGAATTGCCGCCCGGCACCAGTCTGGCTCAGACCGGTGAGATTGCCTTGCAGGCTGAAAAGCGTTTACGCGCGATTCCTGAAGTGGCCCACGTCTTCATCGCGGCGGGCAGCGGCGATGCGGGCGGTGCAGGTGATCGGGACGCGAAACTGACCGTCGATCTGCTGCCGCGTGACCAACGCACACTGAAACAGTCGCAGGTGGAAGCGAGCATGCGTGAAAGTCTGCGCAGTTTGCCCGGTGTGCGGGTAACGGTCGGTGGTGACGGCAGCGGAGAACGTCTGGACATTGTCCTTGCCAGCGATGACGGCGATTTGCTGGAGCGCACTGCCGCCGCTCTTGAACCGCAACTACGCCAGATAAAGGGCATCGGCAACGTCACCTCGAGTGCTGCTGTGCAACGCCCGGAAATCCAGATACGCCCTGACGTTTTCCGGGCGGCAGAGCAGGGCATCAGTAGCCAGGACATCGCCGACACCCTGCGGATGGCCACCTACGGCGAATACAGTTCGTCCCTGGGCAAGATCAATCTGTCCCAGCGCCAGGTCAATGTGCGGGTGCGTATGCAACCGCAAGTACGCACCGACCTGCAGAGCCTCGCTCAGCTACGGATCAAGGGGCGTGATGGCCAGATTGCGCTGGCGTCGCTGGGAGAGCTCAGCATGGGCAGCGGTCCCGCGGAGATTGATCGTATCGACCGCTTGCGCAATATCACGCTGTCCATCGAACTCAATGGCAGCAATCTGGGCGAAGTGATGGAACAGGCCAGGCAGTTGCCGGCCATGCAGAACCTGCCAGCGCAAGTGAAACTGGTGGAGCAGGGCGAGTTGCAGTTGATGAGCGAGCTGTTTGGCAACTTCAGCCTGGCGATGGCCGTCGGCGTATTCTGTATCTACGCGGTGCTGGTGCTGCTGTTCCATGACTTCATGCAGCCGCTGACAATCCTTTCGGCGCTCCCCCTATCGCTTGGCGGCGCACTGTTGGCACTGTTGATCGGCGGAATGAGTTTTTCCATGGCGTCGGTCATTGGTTTGCTGATGCTGATGGGGATCGTGACCAAGAACTCGATCCTGCTGGTGGAATACGCAATCATGGCTCGCCGCGCACCCACCGTGAGCCGCTATGAAGCGTTGATCGACGCCTGTCACAAACGCGCCCGGCCGATCCTGATGACCACCATCGCAATGGGCGCGGGCATGTTGCCGACCGCACTGGGATGGGGCGGCGAATCAGGTTTCCGTCAACCGATGGCGGTGGTCGTTATCGGCGGACTGTTGGCCTCGACCGTACTAAGCCTGTTGGTAGTGCCCGTTATCTTTACTTATGTCGATGATGGTCATGAGAGGCTTAAAAGTTTGTTCCGCAGGCCTTTATAAAACGATGTAATCCGTCATAGAGGCGGGCACCCTGAAAGGGGTAGGCATCCAAGAAAATACTTCGCATTTCGATACACTTCCTCTCTGGATTCCACTGAACGCACCCAGCGCATCAGTGCCCGTTCTCATCTAATTACCACTTTTTTAGTCCGTTCCACACTACGCCTGTTCATAAAATCCAATCCATGCCGATAACGTCAGGGATTGCGAAAGGTTAGCGTGCAGTGAACAGCGCTTTCCACCTCTCACGACCTGTAAAGCTAACGGCTTGACGGCAGATAGCCACTACGCAGTGACGCCGTTAGTTGCTGTTATAAACAGGTTCCGCTCTGGCATAGAAATTGGATAGCCATTTCCGTAGCCCGATGAACCGCTTGTAGAAAAGGTACCTAGAACCACGTGCAACTAGTTGTCTCTAGTGCAGTAGGGCTTCCGGACAGAAGTGACCCCTTACTTAACGATGATGGATAATCAATGAACCTGATAAATCGCACCAGTTTCGCAAAAAAACTCATGGCCGCGTTCACCGTTTGCGCCGTGATCACACTGGCTGTGGGTGGTGTGGGTATGCTCGGTATCAACCGGCTTTCCGATGCCCTTGAGCTGACGTTCTCGAATAATCTGGTTTCAGTGGCCAACACCAACGAGACGATGACTGCCCTGACCACTCACAACCGCGGGCTTTACCGTTTGCTCGATGCCAAGGACACGGCCACGGCGGAGAAAATGCGCCAAAGTATCAATGCCGAGCTGGAGCGTGCGCAAAAAGTCTATGCCATCTACCGCGCGACTCCGTTGGAGGACGATGAACGTGCAGCGGGTGACCAGTATGACGCCTTGATGCCAGCCTACATGTCTGCTTCCCAGAATATCTTTGACCTGCAACAGGCCGGCAAACTGGAAGATGCGCGCATTCGGTTAAACGCGCTGGCTGACGGGGAGTTCAACAAGGCTCGCGGCTATCTGCAGATCATGATCGACTCCAACAAGCGCCAAATCAAAGAGGGTGCAGAAGCCGCTGACAGGTTGCAAAGCACCTCGGTATTCATGCTGACCGCGGGTGTTGTCATCGCGTTTGTGGTGGCGATCATGTTGGGTATTCTGATCACTCGCATGATTAGCGGGCCGCTGAGAAGCGCTATTGAAATTGCACAACGTATTGCATCGGGTGACCTGACCCAGAGCGTTTCCAGCACCCGAGGCGATGAAGCAGGGCAGTTGCTCAATGCGATCGGCACGATGCAGGGCAATTTGAAGCGGACCATTCAGGAGATTTCCAGCGCGTCCGATCAGCTTGCTTCGGCTGCCGAAGAGCTTGGCGCGGTCACGGAAGAAAGCACCCGCGGTCTTACTCGGCAAAATGACGAGATTCAACAGGCTGCAACGGCAGTGAATGAAATGACGGCGGCTGTGGAAGAGGTAGCCCGCAATGCGGTGTCTACGTCGGAGGAGTCGAAATCACTGGCAACCGACGCCGCTAACGGGCGGGGCCAGGTGGATAACACCGTCAAGGGCATCGGCACGATGGTCAGCGAGATTACCGAGTCGACGGGGTCTGTCACTACGCTTGCTGGCCACGTCCGGGATATCAGCAAAGTGCTTGAGGTCATCCGCAGTATCGCGGAACAGACCAACCTGCTCGCGCTGAACGCCGCCATCGAGGCTGCACGCGCCGGTGAGCAAGGCAGAGGATTTGCTGTGGTAGCCGACGAAGTGCGCGCTCTGGCGCACCGCACCCAGGCTTCAACGGTGGAAATCGAAGGCATGATCGGTACCGTGCAGTCCGGTGCCGACGGTGCGGTCGCTGCAATGAGCAAAAGCCTGGCGACGGCCACCAACACCCAGGAACTCGCTCAGCGCGCCGGCAGCGCCCTGGAAAAAATCACCAGCGGCGTGGGGATGATCAACGAGCGCAACATGGTGATTGCCTCGGCGTCCGAAGAGCAGGCCCAGGTGGCACGCGAAGTAGATCGCAACCTGGTCAACATCCAGGAACTGAGCGCACAATCGGCAGCAGGTGCCAATCAAACGAGCGCGTCCAGTCAGGAACTGTCACGCCTGGCGACTTCGTTCAATACCATGGTGGCGCAGTTCAAGCTTTAACGGGCTTTTGCAGGTGTATTTCCGGTCTGGTCGTCTGGACCATTTGGGCCGGGAATACACACTGCTTTTCCTTGTTTACGGGTCGACCTCGTCAGTTTCTGGGGCGACTCGCTTGAGGCTGATTTGAGTCTGGCTGCTGTATTAAAGACCAGACAATCGCCAGACTTGAAATATCTTGAAACATTCGTGTCACATGAAGAGTCAATGGAATAACCCTCTTCAAGGTTTTCCGATGAAAACGCCTCGCCCAAATACACGTCTCAAATCCCTCATCAACTTGCGCAATTTAAAGATGGCGCGGTCTGCGCACGCGTTCGTGCGAGGCAATACCGCCCAGTTCTATGAGTGGCTTCACAGCCAGTCGGGGAGACGCCTGCCCAGCGGTCCTCCGGTCTGGATCTGTGGCGATTGTCACGCCGGCAACCTGGGGCCCACGGGAGATTCGAGAGGGCGCATCGACATGCATATCCGCGACCTCGATCAAGCCGTGATCGGTAATCCTGCCCATGACCTGGTGAGGCTTGGGTTGTCGTTGGCGACAGCTGCTCGAGGCTCGGATCTGCCCGGCGTTACCACGGCAAGAATGCTGGAAGAGATGATGCAGGGCTACGAAGAGGCGTTTATGGGCGACGACGATGAAGAGCCCGATCGTCCTGCGCAAGTGAAAGCCGGCATGCGTAGCGCGGTACAACGTACCTGGAAGCATCTGGCCAAGGAGCGTTTCGAAGGTACACAACCGACCATTCCGCTTGGCAAGCATTTCTGGCAACTGTCCCGTGCGGAACGCGATGCAATCAAGGAGCTTTGCGAAACGCCGGAGATTCATGCGCTGGTGACATCGCTCAAAGGCAGGTCCCAGGATGACCGTGTGCGCTTACTCGACTCCGCCTATTGGGTAAAAGGATGCAGCTCTCTGGGGCTGCTTCGCTACGCAGTGCTGATGGGGGTTGGCGATGAAGAGGATGAAGAGTTCTGCCTGCTCGACGTCAAGGAAGCCGTCGCAGCAGCGGCACCACGTACGGCGAGGGCTCGCATGCCCAGAGACAATGGCAAACGGGTAGTGGAGGGCGCCCGGAACCTGTCACCCGGCCTGGGTAGCCGAATGGTTGCCGTGCGAATGCTGGATCATTCGTTCTTCATACGTGAGCTGCTTCCTCAGGACATGAAGCTGGAACTTGATGAGCTCACTGAGCAAGAGGCGATGCAGGCCGCAGCGTACCTCGCGAAAGTGGTCGGTAATGCCCACGCCAGACAGATGGATCTGGCCACACGCGCGGCGTGGATCAGGGATCTGCAAAGCAATCGGTCTGATACCTTGGACGCTCCCTCCTGGCTATGGTCGAGCGTCGTTCAACTGGTCGGCAGTCACGAGCAAGGCTACCTTGAGCATTGTCGGCGCTACGCGCTGTAGCGCCTTGTGAATGCCGAGATGAGCGGAACAGAATTCAGTTAATCGATATTCCGCTCATATTCTTGGGGAACGCATAAGGCAGTCAGCGTCAGGTACTTATCGGTTATGGCGCAGAATGGAGAAGTTCAGCGCCGCTGCCACCGAGAGCCAGACCAGGTAGGGGAACAAAATCAGCCCGGTGATGATGTCCAGCTGCAAGGCCATTACGATCATCGCGGCAACCACGATCCACAACAAAACCAGAACAACCATCGCAGCAACGAGGCGGTTCGCGCCAAAGAATACCGGCGTCCACAACGTATTCAGCGCAATTTGAGCCGCCCACAAGGCCAGCACGATCTCGCTGCCGGGGATCAGCGTCAGGCGATAGCCTGCCCAGGCGAGAAGCAGATAAATCGTCGTCCACGCCACCGGAAACGCCCAGTCAGGCGGGGTGAAGCTCGGTTTTTCAAGAGATTCGTACCATGCTCCCGGCTTGAAGATGATGCCGGTTGCTCCGGCGGCGCAGCAGGCTAGAAGGAAAATGAAGAAGGTCATGGGTTGTCCTGGGTCTAGGGCTTATGAGGCTGATCGGTGGTAGCGATACCCAGGTTTGACGCCTTTGCGTTGAAAAGGTCCGTTTTTTTGATGTGAGGGGCAGGGCGTAGGGGTGCAATTTCCCAGCATCGAATGACGAATGATGTTGCACGGCTTCACCGCGATTGCCGTCGCTCGAACTGTGCGCGTAACAGCTTGGCGCTCAAATCCTCCCAATGCTCGACAAACGCTGTACGGGCTGTTTCGAAGTCACGGCTGCGAAGGCAGGCTATCAAGTGCTCATGGTCTTTGACGATTTGCTTGGGGTCCTCATAACAGGGTTGTTGCAGTACCAGCAGCAGCTCAATCTCGCTTTCCAGCATGGCATAGCTGCGCTGCAGGCGTGCGCTGCCACTGGCGCGGATGATCGCCCGGTGGAAATCACCATCAGCGGTGACAATGTCGGAGCGTGGGGTATCGGGTGCGGCATTGCGCAGTCTTTCCACGGCGTCCAGCGCATCAGCCGGGACCGTGCCATTGAGGATAATCATGCGCACCGCTTCAGTTTCCAGTACCCCGCGCAGCCGGGCGATGTCGACGACGTCGTCCGGGCCGAACTCGGGTATGCAGAATCCGCGATGAGGCACTTTCAGCAGCAAGCCGAATGACACCAGCAACTGTGCCGCACTGCGAAACGTGTTGCGCGCCACTTCGTACTCTTCCGCCATCTTGACGTCCCGCAGGAATTCGCCTGGCTCGAAGTCACCGTTCAGGATCCTGGCCTTGAGCTTCGCAGCCAGTGCTTCGACAGCCGAGAGCCTGGCTGGGGATGTTTCGATGTTCGCGCTGGAAAGAATCATGGTAACCACGACGGGGGTTGGGGCTCGGTAGAGAGTGCGCGATTCTAGTACGACTGGGTGTGCGGACACCAGTAAGCCATCAAGCTTCTTTTTAATTTGTACAACAATTTAATTTTTAGAAAATTTTTTATATCATTTCAACCATATGATTATTATGACTTTTTAAAAGATATCACCTGAAAATCAGGCCTTTCAGCTACAATTTTCGCTTCCAATCAAAATAGTTGTAGCACAATATCTTCGCA
The DNA here is from genome assembly GCF_017832255.1 of Pseudomonas sp. PvP028. Lineage (NCBI taxonomy): Bacteria > Pseudomonadati > Pseudomonadota > Gammaproteobacteria > Pseudomonadales > Pseudomonadaceae > Pseudomonas > Pseudomonas sp. PvP028. The sequence continues at coordinate 4,196,533 of NZ_JAFIBL010000001.1, read as the reverse complement.
TCGACGTCGTGCCATGCACGGCTTTGCCGGCCCAGGAGTCCAGCGATGCAAGTGATTGGGAAAGATCAGTTCAGCGAAAGCCTTATCGCCTTGCAGGGCGATTTGGCGGCGCCTTTCACGCCAGTGTCGCTGGAAGAAGGCCGGCGTATCGTGCTGGAGCAATTTGGTATCAGCGCGCAGTTGACGCGATTCGCCACAGAAAAAGACGATACGTTTCGCTGCGATTGTTCAAGCGGTCAGTCCTATGTGCTCAAGATCGCCAACCCGCAGGAGTCGCCCATTGAGCTGTCGCTGCAAATCGAAGTCATGCAGCATATCGGGCGCAGGGCACCCCAGCTGCCGATTCCCAGGGTTTACCCCGCGCTGGACGGCGGGTACCTGACCACTGTTGTAACCGCAAGCGGCGAGTCAAGGCAGGTAAGGCTTCTGAGCTTTCTGCCAGGTACACCCTTGGACAAAACCACCCTCAACGCCCAAGGGCGCGAGCAGATCGGCCAATTGCTTGCGCACCTCAGGCTGGCCACTGCCGACTTCGCCCACCCGGCAGAGTCCCGCCAGGTGTGCTGGGATGTGCAGCACCTGCGGGTGCTTGAGCCCCTGCTCAATGGTGTCGTCGAGCCCGCGCGTCGGCACTCGCTGGAGCGGGCGCTCGAACGCTTTGGCGAGGTGGAGGGTTTGATCGCCGGGTGCCGACAACAAGTACTGCATAACGACTTCAATACCTCGAACATCGTCATTGATGCGCATCGCCCGCAGTGCGTCGGGGCGATCATCGATTTCGGCGACACGGTCAAAACCGCTATTGCCATCGATGTGTCCACGGCCATGATGAACCAGTTGCTCGCAGTGCAAACCGGTCAGGACGTCGATATTTTTGCCCCCGCCAAGGACCTGCTCAGAGGTTACCTGCACGTTGCCGACCTCACGGCTGAGGAGCTGGCGCTTATCCCTCATCTGGCCATGGCGCGCCTGGTTGCCAGAGCGTTGATTACCACCTGGCGCTCGCAGCTCTTCCCGCAGAACAGTGCCTACATCTTGAGAAACGCGGCGCCGGGATGGGGCCAGCTGGACTGGATGCTTGACCGGTCATCGTCACAGATGTCAGCGCTTTTGATGCACTTCGCCCACTGATTCATCCATTGCTTAGGGGGTTTTTAAATGAGCAACTCAAACATCCAGGCCATCCGTGGTGACATGCCCAACGGCTTCAACCCTGCCAACGTCGATCGCCTCGACGCTGCTGCACGTGAACACATTCAGCGTCGGATCGATTTGCTGGGGCCTGCCTATCGTTTGTTCTATAACGAGCCGGTGGGGGTCGTGCGTGGCAAAGGGGCTTATCTGTACGATAAGGACGGCAACGAGTACCTGGATGCCTACAACAACGTGGTGTCGGTGGGGCATTGCCATCCGCGCGTTATCGCTGCCATCACTGAGCAGATGAATAAGCTGTGTAGCCACACTCGTTACATGCAGGACGGCATTCTTGACTACGCCGAACAGCTGCGCGCCACGGCGGACGGAGAGATGGGCACCGACGGGCACTTGATGTTCACGTGCAGCGGTTCGGAAGCCAACGATCTTGCTATCCGCATTGCACGGCATCACACCGGCAATACGGGCGTCATCGTCACCGCCGAGGCCTACCACGGCAATTCGGCGACCGTGGCAGCCTTTTCGCCGTCGCTGGGTCTCAATGCCAAGCTCGACCCGTTCGTGCGACGGGTGCCTGCTCCGGACTCCTATCGCATTCCACGTGAAGCACTGGGTCGCTACATGGCCGACCAGGTGGCGGCGCAGATCCGCGATATCCAACGCCATGGCGGCGGCGTCGCAGCATTCATTGCCGACTGCCTGTTCTCGTCCGATGGCGTTTTCTGTGATCCGGTGGATGTATTCGGGCCGATCGCCGAGGTAGTGCGCAAGGCTGGAGGCCTGTTCATCGCCGATGAGGTCCAGTCAGGGTTCGGTCGCAGCGGCACGCATTTCTGGGGGCATCAGCGCCACGCGGTGGAGCCGGACATCATCACCATGGGCAAACCCATGGGTAACGGCTACCCGGTGGCGGGGTTGATGGTGCGTCCGGAGGTGGTCGCAAGCTTCGGTCGCGACATGCGCTATTTCAATACCTTTGGCGGCAACAGCGTGGCGATTGCGGCCGCCCAGGCAACGCTGGATGTCATTATCGAAGAGCAATTGATGGCTAACGCCAATCGTGTGGGCAGCCTGATCATGGCGGGCCTTAAAGACCTGGCTGCGCGGTATGAGCAGATTGGCGACGTGCGAGGCACCGGCATGTACTTCGCCGTCGAGCTGGTAAAGGACAGGGCCAGCAAAACGCCCGACATGCAGACTGCTCTGCGCCTGGTCAACCATCTGCGAGAAAAACGGGTGCTCATTTCCGCCACCGGACCCGATGCGAGCATTCTGAAAATTCGCCCGCCCTTGATCTGGACAGCCAGGGAGGCGGGTCGTCTGCTTGACGCTTTGGAAAGCGCTTTTGCCGAGTTGTAAAGCCCACCCCGGCGTCTCGACAAAGTCTGCTGAGACGTGCCTTTTAAACGGTGTTTTGTACCAAGTAACCCTGCATTTAACCGCTTATTTACGGCCTCATGGTGGTGTAATGACCCCATGATGGCCAGATGTACGGCACACCACAGCGGTTTGCGCCGTAATGACCTCATCACTGATAAAGGACCGCATTCATGAGCGATCTTCGCCCTAAGTACATCACCTTCGACTGCTACGGCACATTGACCAACTTCAAAACCGCAGCCCTGACGCGCGATCTGTTTGCCGATCGCATACCGGTTGAGCGGATGGAACAATTCATCAAGGACTACGCGGCCTATCGCCTGGACCAGGTCATGGGTGACTGGCTGCCTTATGATCAGATTCTAAAGATAGCCCTGGCGCGCACGTGCAAGCGCTGGGGCATCGAATACCGCGACGAAGGTCAGGTGTATTACGACGCCGTGCCGACCTGGGGGCCACATCCTGATGTGCCGGCGGGTTTGGAGAAAATCGCTGGCAAGATTCCCCTGGTAATTTTTTCCAACGCCATGGACGAACAGATCATGTCTAACGTCGACAAGCTCGGCGCACCGTTTTACAAGGTCTTCACCGCTCAGCAGGCCCAGGCCTACAAGCCACGTCTGGCGGCGTTCGAATTCATGCTCGATAACCTGGGCTGCGGGCCAGAGGATGTGCTGCACGTTTCGTCGAGCTTTCGCTATGACCTGATGTCGGCCCATGACATGAAGATCAAGCACAAAGCCTTCGTGGCGCGGGGGCATGAACAGCCGGCCAATGCTGCTTTCGGCTACCACCAGATCGCGGATATCGGCGGGCTGGCCGGACTGGTCGGGCTCTAGCAACAGGTTTCTCTTTTGAACTCATGTGGATAACCAGAACATGCCAGCACCTTTAACTCCCGTGCATACCTCTGCAGATCTGCCGGCGGAGGCCGATGTGGTTGTGATCGGCGGAGGTATAATTGGCGCGTTTACCGCCTATTACCTTGCCAGGCGCGGCATGAAGGTCGCACTGGTCGAAAAGGGCCGCATAGGCGCCGAGCAGTCAAGTCGTAACTGGGGCTGGTGCCGCCAGCAGAATCGCGATGCGCGCGAATTGCCGATGGCCACCAAAAGCCTGGAACTGTGGGAGCAATTCGCGGCGCAATCCGGTGAACAGACCGGTTTTACGCGGTGCGGCTTACTCTACCTGAGCAACAACGAGCAGGAGCTGGAAGGGTGGGCGCGCTGGGGCGAGTTTGCGCGGACCGTCAACGTGCAGACCCAGATGCTCAATGCCGAGCAGGCCGCAGAACGGGGCAGGGCAACAGGAAAGCCTTGGAAAGGTGGGGTGTTTGCGCCTACCGATGGCATTGCCGACCCGTCCCGCGCAGCCCCCGCAGTCGCGCGCGCGATCATGGCACTGGGCAGTAGCGTGCATCAGAATTGCGCCGTGCGGGGCGTCGAGACCGAAGGCGGTCGATTGTCGGCAGTGGTCACCGAAAAAGGCACCATCCGCACCCGGCTCGCAGTGCTTGCCGCAGGCGCCTGGGCATCTTCGTTCTGCCGCCAGTATGGCATTCGCTTCCCACAAGCGACGATTCGTCAAACCGTGCTCTCAGTCTCCGCCCCGAGCCAGGAAATTCCCAGTGCACTGCATACCACCGGCGCGTCCATGACCCGCCGCGTTGATGGCAGTTACACGCTGGCGATCAGTGGCCGGGGGCGAGTCGATATCACGCCGCAGTTGCTGAGGTTCTCTACACAATTCCTGCCAATGTTTCAGCGCCGCTGGCGCAACCTTGCCCCTGGGGGGCTGGAAGGCTGGCAAGCAGGCCACGAAAGCTTGAAACGCTGGCGCCTGGACCAGCCCACGCCGATGGAGAGAATGCGTATTCTCGACCCAAGCGCTGACGCCTCCGCGGTTGCGCTGACTTACAAGCGCGCGGTGGAACTGGTGCCGGCACTGCAGGGTACGTCGATCAAGGCGTCGTGGGCCGGTTACGTGGACAGTACACCGGACGGCGTTCCCGGTATCGGCGAAATGTCCAGCCTGCCGGGGTTGGTGATCGCGGCCGGGTTCAGCGGACATGGTTTTGGCATTGGTCCGGGCGCGGGCCACCTTATTGCCGATATTGTCAGCGGTGTGAGCCCCATTGTTGATCCGCGGCCTTATCACCCGGACCGTTTTCAAACGTCCGCCTGGGGCAAGGTGGCGGACTTTTGAGCTGAAGCTGGGGCGAGGGGGTGGATTTATTTCACCTTTTCGGTCTCGCGCATAAACTGCCCGAGTTCCTTGCTATAGAACTTCGCCATGCTCGTGGTGCCGTGACCACGGGTGTCGGCACTGGCACGGATAAGTAATAGCCGTGCGTGCTTGAGTTCTTTCATCGACGCCTCCATCAGACCTGTTTCCGGCGGGATGCGCTCATCGTCCGCCGAATTGATGGCCAGCACCGGCGCCTGGATTTTCTTCAGACCGGGGGCTGCGTTGAAGTCGGCGGAAGATTGCCATTGGTAGATAAAGTCATTGGCGTCGGCGGTTTGTGCAGCGCTGAGGCGTTCATCCACCAGCTTATCGGCCTGAGCGCGGGTCGGGGCAGCCGCCTGATACGCCAGAGTACCGCCACTGGTAGCGATGCTGAACATCGCGTTGGCCAAGCGTAGGGACGGCGGTTGCGCGCTGTAGTTACCGTTGTTCCAGGCCGGGTCCTGCTTGATTGACTCGACCAGCAAGCGGCGCATCATCCAGTTGCGGGACGACATTTCGGTGGGTTGGGACGCCATGGGCACCAGCGCATCCATCATCTGCGGCCAGTTCTGGCCCCACATCCAGGTTTGCATGCCGCCCATGGAGTTGCCGATGATCAGCCTAAGGTGCTTGATACCCAGGCCTTCGGTGACCAAGCGATACTGGGCTTGAACCATGTCGTCGTAGTTGTACGTCGGAAACCGGGTGCGCAAGCCGTCCGATGGTTTGCTGGACTGGCCTACGCCGATGCCATCGGTGGAAATGATGTAGTACTTGCTTGCATCCAGCGGCTGACCAAGGCCAAACAGCTCACCGCCAAAGTCCTTGCTCAGCATATCGCTGCCTGGCCGATAAGTGCCGTGCAGGAAGAGGATGGCGGGATTCTTGGGATTGCCAAGGGTGATGTAGTGCAGTTTGAGGTTGGCGAGTTTCTCACCGGTGTGGAAGGTGAACTGCGGGGCAATCCAGTCGCCCTCGGTCGCGGCGGGTAACGGCGCGGCACTGACGGCGGAGCCCAGTAAAGCCAGAGAAAACAACAGCCCGATCGCGGGACGTGAAATGAATCTATGCATGGCTGTGTCCTATTATTTTTGTTTTAGGAGGTCCTGCGCTTCGATGCTTGCAGGAGAGTGATTACTTGGCGCGCGTTTCGCTGGCCCTTGGGGTGGTGCCACCGCGGCGCAATGTCCCCGGTGTCGATACAGGGGATCTTGGTTCCCGTCCCGTTTTGTGTTTTTGTCAGGGCGTCATGGATGTCGAAAAGATCATCTTCCAACGATCAGATAATGTTAAGTTAATTTTTATATAACATTACTTAACACCTTGGCGCAGCTTTGTTTTGAAGAATATGCTTGAAAAAAGCGAGTTCGCGCGTTGGCGAGGGAGCGGTGGAGGGGGTGAGTGAGTTGCGCCCGTAAGAGGGTTGACTGGGCCAAAAGTCCAGTCAGCCCAGTCGAAGCGATGAAAACGCAGCCGGAAACCTCAAACGGTTTGGCCGGAAGCAATGACCTTGCTCGGAATTTCGCCAGGACGTCAAATGCAATGGCCAAGGAAAATTAACCAGTAATGGTTTTCTTTAGTTATCCTCGCCAGCGATCACGATATGGCTATGTTCATCAGCATCATTGATTCTGCTAGAGCCTCTTCCAGTCAGATCAAACGAGATTACCAAGCCTGGCCGCATGTCTTTTGGTCCGTCAGTCTTGCTGTTGGTGAAATGGCCGGCACCGCCCCATACGATACTTTTGTTCGCGCAGACAGCGGAGGCCTCTCTTGTAGCCGCCGCATCCCAAGCTACATTCAAAGCTAGCCTCTTTTTCATGTACAAAATTTTTTGCATCGGCGTTTTAGGCTGATCTATCGCCATTTTCCTATCAATTCCAGAAACATAAATCCCTGCACGATGAGCACTGCACAGCGCCTCAGAAACCTTGTCTAGCCAAGCGTCTCCGTGTCGCCCCCATGATGCTTCCAGAAAGTGTTTGACAGCGCTTTTTCCATCGCTCAATGCTTCTCTGAACGCGGCGCCATCGGAGTGCTTTACAAACTCTACCGCCAGGTGGTCGACGCCTGCATTTTTAAGTTTTGCAGCGGACTCGGTTATTAGTTTAGGTATGAAAAGCTTACCGTGCTCATCACCAATGTACACAAGGTTGTTGTCACTGGCTGCGCCTACTAGCGTATCAACGGGCCCACCCCTTGGAGGCCTGACATTTATACTGGGGTTGATACCTGCCGATGAGCTGCCTGAACTGACATAGCTGGTCGGGCTGGATGATGAAATTCTATTTAGCATATTATGTCCTTCGTTGTTCGAATTACGTTAGCTGGAGTGTCGCTACCACATCGAATGTCACGCACCAAAGGGTTCCAGACATCACCGTCGTTTAAGTGGCTCATACTGGCTTGTCAGTTCCCTGATATCTGAAGGCCATAAGATTTGCTTTATTGCGCACGTGAAAGAGCAACGATGATGGCGCGCAACGACGGGCAAAAGCACGGAAAGCAGGGGTTTTTCTGCTGCCAGGGCTCATGAGATGACTCCGTCAGCAAGTAGCAAACTGATTGCACGCCTTGAAGATCAACGCTGGGGTTTGATCTGGATAGGCCGGGCAGGGGGCCGATGCGGAATCTCGTTCAATTTGCCCAAATGGTCACTGCTCTCGGCTCAATCACGATATGGGGTTACCCTGAAGACCGGGTCATAAGGCGGGGCCCACCTGCCATCAATGTATCGCTCAAGCGGGGCTTTTGGGCCTACAGTCTTGAGTGTCGCTCACTGCAAGGAATACACATGAACGCGTTGCCTTCAACCTCTCTGCCAAAGCCCATCAGCCTGCTGGGTTATGGCGGTCTTTTGCCGTTTATTTCTCTGGCGCTGCTGATCCCGTTCTCTGGCGACTATCGGCCGCTGTTTGCGATTGCGCTTGTTAACTATGGAGCCGTCATCCTGAGCTTCGTCGGCGCCTTGCACTGGGGCTTCGCCATGACCGCGCAAGACATGAAAGCCGAGCAGCGCAGCGGCCGGTTCATCTGGAGTGTCATCCCTGCACTTATTGCCTGGATTGCCACGTTACTGCCAATGCCATTGGGTTGCTTGCTGTTGGTCATCGGCTTTGTTGTCCACCTCTGGCAGGACAGGCAACTCTCGCGGGTTATAAGCTTGTCCGCCTGGTACCTTCCGATGCGATTACGGCTTACCGTCGTGGCTAGCGTCTGCTTACTGCTTGCCGCGATAGTTGAGGTGCTTCATTTATGAAGCCTCTCAAAATCAGAGAGCTGTAGTGGTCTAATGATTCCAGTCCAGCCTGGCATTACGCGAGGTCAAGACCAGTAGCCGTATTGCGATACCCACATCGACCAAGGAGTGATTTTCAGGCGCTCGATCACCTTTTCAGCATGCGGTTATGTAAGGTTTTTTTCGAAGTAAACGCGATTGAAACCATCCTCCGTGCGCTCTGCCACTTTCACATAACCAAGCTTGGGATAGATCGAGAGATTGTCTGCCATCTTTGCATTGGTATATAGATGAACGGCGCTCATACCACGCTGTCGTGCGGCATTTTCACAGAAGCTGATCAGCGCCTTCCCGACCCCACGCCCAGCAGCGCTTGGGAGGACTGCCACGTTTTCCAATAAGAAATACCCATCCTTTTCATGGAACACAATAAAGCCCTGAAACCGGGCTTGGTCGTCTGTCGCGACATAGACTACCCCTGTGGCTATCTGCGTGATGAAATCGGCGATCATCGGCGCTGGCTTGCGCCCGATCACCGGCACATAGCGAGCGTAGGCTTGTTCAGCGCAATGTCTAATATCGAACTCATCACTTGCTTCGGCTATCCGGATCATATCGCTTTCCTTAAGGAGTTCTATCTGCTGATAGCCGAACCTTCGGGCACAACGTCACGCTGGCCGACCATCGAAGCATGCAACCGATTCATCACCGGTCACCCATGCGCTTGAGGCCGCAGCCGCATGGGCGGGGCGCTTAAACTGTAATAGCCGCATTCAGGATCAACACCACAATCAATCCGACCACAGCCACAATGGATTGAACCACCGAGATCGTCTTCGTCGCTTCTCCCATTGTCATGCCAAAGGACTCCTTTACCATCCAGAAGCCTGCATGATTTGCATAATTGAAAAACAGCGAACCGCAGCCGATGGACAATGCCAGCAAGGGCAGGTTAAGGCTGGGATCGGCCCCCGCAAGGGGCGCCAGCAAGCCCGCAGCGCCTACGATACCCACAGTTGCGGAACCTGTAGAGACCGAGAGCAACATCGCTATCAGCCAACCCAGAATCAACGGAGGGAAGGCAGACTGCTGGGTCAAGTGCACAATGGCATCGCCTACCTTGGCACTCGTCAGCAGCTCCTGAAATGCCCCGCCTCCTGCGATGATCATGATGATGGAAGCAATAGGTTTGAGGCTTTTACCCAGCGAATCGCGCAGCTTTTCGGCGTTACCACCGCGCGCCAGTACCAGGCTTGCGCCGGCGAAAAGCACGCCTAAGAGCATGGATATCAGAGGGTTGCCCACGAAACTGGCCATCTGCAGGATCGCATTGCCCTTGGGTAGCAGCATCTCGGCGACGGCATTTATCAGCATCAGGATCGCCGGTAGCAGGGCTGCCAGTGCGCCGAGCCAAACGCCGGGACGGTGTTGATTGTCGGCTTTTTCAGCCAGAGTAAACTGATCAAGTAATGCCTGGTCAGGCCTGGTGCTCATGCGCTTCGAAATGAACGCACCGTAAAGTGGTCCGCCCAGAATCATTGCTGGAATAGCCGCGATAAAGCCGTAGAGCATTGTCGGACCTACTGAGGCTTTAAGCGCGGCGATGGCCGTCAACGGGCCAGGGTGCGGAGGTACCATGCCATGCATAGCGGCGAGCGCCGAAATCACAGGAACACCGACATAAACATATGCCGAGCCTTTGAAGCGAGCCTGGCTTTCCAGCTTTCGCGCCACACTGAATATCAGCGGTAGCATGATCACCAGCCCCACCTCGAAGAACATGGGTATGCCAATTACAAACGCAACCATCATCATTGCCCAAGGAATCATGCGATCCGAGGTGCGCTTAAGGATGACCTCGGCTATTTGCTCCGTGACGCCAGCATCAGCCAGGATTTTGCCAAGCATCGCGCCAAGCGCAATTACGATCCCAACTGCCCCCAGTGTCTTTCCGGCACCGGCGATCAAATGAGCGACGATACTTTCGGGCTGCATTTGGGTGGCAAAGCCCACTCCAACGGAAACGATCAACAGGGCCAAAAGCGGGTGCATTTTGAGTCGCGACACGATCAGTGCCACCAGCACCAAGACGCTGACAAGCGCTGTCATTAGAAGTTGTATATCTAGGGTAGTCATGAAGAGGTCTCAGTAATGGGAGCGCTGAAGCTGTACTCAGCCCTGAAAAAAGTCGTAACGCTGCCGAAGCACGCTAAAAATTAAGCTTGGGAGCATCCGCGTGCAACGGCCGCATTAAGAAAGGCGAACACGCCGTATCCTTCTGCTATGCCGATGCTGTCAGGTAATTTAGGTGTGAAGCGAATAGGGGCGCGGACACGTGCAGCACCAAGGTTGAGGCCTTTGATGTCCGGCAAGTGAAGAGGTCGACGGACAGATGTGCGACGCCCTTGTTGACGCTCCAGCAAACCTGCGTTGACCCGCGCATCTACCGCCTTGGGTACGATGCAGGTTGATAGCAGGTATTCAGCTGAAAGCGGCGTCTCCGTGGGAATAGCTTCGCCAGAGCGCCCCTGGATGTTTGCAATCTGCTGAGCCAAGGGGTCATTAAGGCGCTGATAAAGGGGTGTACGGCTATCGTTGTGCACAGCATTCATTGAGTGATTCACCTTGTTATATAGTCATTTATATGAATCAAGGTAAAGTATTTGTCCGACGATGAGAGATTGTCAAGAGTGGCCTTGTGGGTGTGGGTCGAGTCCCGGTAGCACTTGGTTTTCCATCATCAGGCTAACGGTGGCTATCGAATTCCGACAAACACCAGGCTGCGCGCTTTCGGAAAGCCTAAGCCGGGCAGGGGGCCAATGCGGAATCTCGTTGAATTGCCCAAATGGTTCACTGCTCTCGGCTCAATCACGATATGGGGTTACCCTGAAGACCGGGTCATAAGGCGGGGCCCACCTGCCATCAATGTATCGCTCAAGCGGGGCTTTTGGGCCTACAGTCTTGAGTGTCGCTCACTGCAAGGAATACACATGAACGCGTTGCCTTCAACCTCTCTGCCAAAGCACGTCAGCCTGCTGGGTTATGGCGGCCTTTTACCGTTTATTTCTCTGGCGCTGCTGATCCCGTTCTATGGCGACTATCGGCCGCTGTTTGCGATTGCGCTTGTTAACTATGGAGCCGTCCTCCTGAGCTTCGTCGGCGCCTTGCACTGGGGCTTCGCCATCACCGCGCAAGACATGAAAGCCGAGCAGCGCAGCGGCCGGTTCATCTGGAGTGTCATCCCTGCACTTATTGCCTGGATTGCCACGTTACTGCCAATGCCATTGGGTTGCTTGCTGTTGGTCATCGGCTTTGTTGTCCACCTCTGGCAGGACAGGCAGCTCTCGCAGGTTATAAGCTTGCCCGCCTGGTACCTTCCGATGCGATTACGGCTTACCGTCGTGGCTAGCGTCTGCCTGCTGCTTGCCGCGATAGTTGAGGTGCTTCATTTATGAAGCACCTCACAAGTGCACCAATCGCGAATTGACGGCGCTGGCGCAGAAATTCCTCCAATGACCAAGCTTCGGGAAGCTGGAAACATTGAGCTCCTGCAGAAGCTGGTCGAGCTTTATGGCGTGCAAGACCTGGACAACGATGGAGGTCTGCCAAGATCGCTTGTCTGGTCGCACTTCGAGCGAACCACCATTTGCCCCGTAGGACTGTTCAACCTATAACTGCTCCTATTGTAACGGGAGTGCGCAATCGTCAGCGTTTTAACGAAGCATTCAACCGAGTGCATACCGGCGTGCAGGTCTGACCGCCGCGATCACTGAATCGGTGTCCGATCCATGACACGCCTTCAAACGGCCAGCGCCAGGCTGGGGGCAGGAGAGACGCAGAGTAGGGAAGATGCCCCGCAAGGGCGCCGGCATCAAGCGATTTCAGGAGACCGGGGAGAAAGTGCTCGAAGTTGAGTTGAAATCAAAACAGCTGAAGGGCATTGATACATCACTGATCATCAGTGAGGTACAACAATGCGTGGAAGTTACAGCAGCAGCTCGTCTGCCGGGATCTTGATCTGTTGGGCCGTAGTTTTGTGTTTCTGTGCTGTGGTCACCTTGGCTGCCCAAGTACATCTAGACATCGCCACGACCGGCGTTGTCCTGGGGAGGCTGGGTCTGGCCTGGCTCTTTGGATACTGCTTGGGCCGAGGGCTACCAGGCGTGGGCCTCCGCTACAGCTGGCCAGTGTGCCTCGGGCTCTCCTGGATTGCACTCATGCCTGCGTTCAGCGTTTGGCTTAACGAGGATACCTACGCCTGGCTCGAGCCTTTTTGGTCTCAATGGGTAGGTGTGGGAGCAGTAACGCTTCTCGCGTTTCACGCTAGGTCAATCCTAGCGTAAGTCGGATCGGGGCGTGACCATGAATACATCTGACTGAGGTTTTGAAATCGCCGCAGCGGCGTCTTTAGCCGAGCGCCGCTGTCGTTCATCACCAGTGTTAGTCAGCAAGTATTCTGCTGAGGCATTCGACAGCTTCGAGCGGCTAGGGGCGCGATGGGATCTCTTGGGTAAGCACTTGGAGTATTCGGTATGCCTTTGTCCAATTTCACTTATCTCCGGCCGTTCCGTAACCCCTTGAAATCCCGAAACTAAAAAATTAGCTTTCACTAAACTCCGACAATTTTAACCAAAAAAACGGTTATAAGTGAAACGTAATCTATATAAATCAATAGGTTACATATCTCCGGTAATTTGGACAAGCGGTCTACACCGCTGGCCACCTGCGTCTATTCTTTCCTCCAATAGCTTTCCGACCATACCGGTCGCTATCTTGGAGTCGAGCAATGACCTACGTAGGGGCTTTCGCCAATTCGGACATCCACCCAGATCTGCTGATCGTCACCAGCATCCACAAGCCACCTCGCGAGGCAGTTCGCCTCTGCAGGCTTTCCGATGGTCTCCGGCTTACGCTGCCCCCTTCGCGCGTGCGTGTCATTCCTGACGGTACCGGTGCGTTTGAAGAGCACATGGCTGTTGAAATCAAAAAGGCTCGGAAGCTCTTCAGCTCTCTGGTTGCTCCAGAAGCGCCTCAGAGTGGGGGGCATTCTATGTATGAGTACCTCGAAATCACGTCCTTGGCTGACGCCAGCTATCGGCTTCCTGCCGTAACTACGTACATCATCCAGCATGAATATAAGATGTTTTCCCATCCTGAATATTCCGTCGCCAATTGCTGGAGACATATCTGCGCACGGTGCGACCTATTGGGCCTTCCGCGCCCAACGCTCGGTTTTGTACGATCGCGATTGGGGGTCTACCGCGACCATCTGTTTCGGGCTCAACTGGGGCAGTTGAAAGGCGATAAATACAGCACTAAAGTCAAGCTACGGCAGCAGTGACCGATGGAATTCAACGTCGGCGAGCCCGTGTTCAGCAAAGATCGCAGTGGCCTTTTCACGGTTACTGAATACGACGTTGCATCGGACAGCTATATCGTCCAGGCCTCAGACAGGCTGACACCGCCTTTCCTCGCTCCACGGGGTAGTCTGGAGAAAATTAATTCAGAGGCTACAGATCGTATACGAGTTCAAACGCTGGCTGATGCCGAGCAGCGAGCGAAAGAGGACAGCGAACCCAAACCAGCATCCCGTTACACACCTGAGCAGATCTTGGTAGCTAAGGCGAGAGAGCGAGTCATCAAGCCGTTGCATGAAGCTGACGAGGTAACGAAAGAAGATAAGCTGCACGCAATGACGACGCTAGACGTTAAGTTAACAATTCTCAATGAGCTCTTAGCGAAATATCGGCAGTGGCCCAGTTGGGAATCGCTTATTCCTGGCAAACCAGGGCGACGCAAAGGCGATACCCGTTTTGATAAGGATATCGAAGACATCATAGCTACTGCTATCGTCGAGGATCATACTGGCCCAGGTGGGACAGTAAAGGCTGTCATAAATGGAGTTCGTGCTCGCTGTTTGCAACGTAATCAGAAAGCTCCGGCAGATGCGACCATCCGGAGACGATACGCCCAGATTTCAGCTCGCCAGGCTCTTGCTAGCAACAAAGGAGTGAAAGCTGCGCGAGATAAGTTTGATACATTCGACAGTGGAGTCTTGACCACTCACGCTCTGCAGATTGTCCATGCAGACAACAGCCCGCTAGACTGTCACGCCGTGGATCCTGAAACTGGAGAATGGCTCGGTAGACCCAACCTGACGATAATTGTGGATGATCATACTCGGTCATTCCTAGGGTTTTCGCTTTCGTATCGATACCCATCCAGAAATACTCTTGCTGATGCTATGTTGATGGCCGTAACGCCTAAGGCCGACCTGCTTGTAGAATTTGGACTTTCGGGATCGTATTTCTGGATACAGTACGGCGCCGGAGAGCTCTATCGTGTCGATGGCGGCGGGGATTTGAATGCAAAAACTGTTTTAGCAGCGCTAGCTAAACACGGTATAGAGCCTGACAATCGAATGCGCCCCCAGAGTGGAGGAGAGGTCGAGCGAGGATTCGGCAAGATAAATCCTTTATTTATGCAAAGATTAAAAGGTGCGATAGCCTCCAATCGAAAGATTGCACGTGGCGAAGATCCCCAGTCTACGGCGACGTATAGCGTTACTGACTTATTCATACTAATCATAACTCAGATTTGTATTTGGCATGAGACTCCCGGAGATGGCTTTACTCCAAACCAACTGTGGATCAAAAGTTTTGGAATCCAGGATGGGGTGATAAAAGCTCCAAGGACTGTGAAGGATCCTCTTCAGTTTAGAATAGATGCCATGCATGAGCGCTATGTAAGAGTTCGGCGTGAAGGGATATTAACTTTAGGTCTGCTTTATAAAGTTGGGCCATACAGAAATAAAGTTGGCGCGCGTGTCCGGGTCAAACTTGACCATAACAACCTAAGGCGTGCCTGGGTTGAGTTTGAAGATAAATGGCATGTAATAGAACTGAAGAATAACGAGGGTATCGACAAGAGTCATCCACTCTATGTTCCAAAAACGATGTGGGAGTGGAATATCAAGCGAAAGTCTGGCCTGCCCCGGGGCGAGGTGACCGATGCTGGACTGCACATGATTAATGATCAACGAGATCTGATGAAAAGCCTGGTTACTGATAGCGAGCGGAGAAGGCTCGAAGAATCAGCTGCTCTGCAGGAGCGTGTGGCGTCTACGTTGCTCCCTACAGGCCTCGACAACGCTACAAAAGGTGCCGGCGACAAAAAACCTGAGGATAGCGCTCAACGGCAGCGCGGCCCAGCCCCTCCGATGATGGGAGATGATGATCTATGAATCACCTCAATGAAAGGACTCAGCAACTGTTGGAATTGCCTCGCGAGGAGAGGGCGCTGGCCTGCATGCGCGAGATTTTCCTGCTGCACCCTACGGCGATGGCGGCTGAACAGAGTGTCCAACGGTTGTTGTCTTTGCCTCGTACCACCTCTAATCCCGGCATGTCCTTGGTCGCGCTTCCTGGTCTCGGAAAATCTTCATTGGGTCAACGGTGGCAAACGCAAAGCTCCATGCCGGAATCCAAGTGGGCGGGAAAAGTAATCTACATCGATCTCGTCAAGAACATTGCAAACCTCAACATCATGAAGCTCTTCCTGGCCGAGATTGGTACCAAATTCTATAAAAGAATCCTTAACCAGTCGTATCGGGACGCAGGGATAGCGCAGAGGCTGATCAGGGAAAACAACGTGCGCGGCGTGTTCATCGATGAGATCCCTCTGGTAGAACAGACGTTGTCGGAGAAGCGGATGAACCGAGAGTACGGCGCTATCAAAGGCTTTGCTGGGGCCGACTGGCAGCTAAATGTGATCCTGAGCGGGACACCTAAAGGGCTGAATAAGGTCTATGGGGAGGACGACACGTTGAAGTCCCGATTCAACCTCAGGGTGGCCACGCTCTCACCATGGGACAACGATTATGAGGGCGAGTCGTTCATTCGAGGCTATTTGTACTACATGCCCCTGATGCAGCCATCAGTCGTGAATAACACTCTCCTGGCCAATCTGAAAAAGAACGCCACGACAACGGCCTTGGTCGATGGAGCGTACATCACGTACTGCTCCCGCCGCGCTCTGAGAGATATCTTGGCGGAGGCTTGCCGTATGGCGGTGGAGAGTGGGCAGGAATACATCAATGCCGACAGCATTCTTCACGCCTGGAACAGCATGCAGGGCAAGACCGATGCTCTGAAAAAACTGGAAGTCCGAGAAGTCCCGGCGCAGGGGGTTATTCCCGCCCCCTAATATGAACCCACATCAGCGCTGTCATCCAGATGCCCCGAGCAGATTCAGCAGGACTTCTGCTCGCGACCGAATTTACCAGTCAGCGGGTTCGGTGGGCTCATACAGCCTCAACAAGAGCCAGAACAAGCTTCACGAGGACTCAATTTTTGGTCAGGCACGACACCCTTGAATTTTGGTCTGATGACTCTGGCAACCAAGAAGCGCTGAATGACTGCCTTGAGCTCTTAACCTACCAGCGTGAGCTGGGGGTTCTTGGTCGACGAGAAGTGCTGATGATCCTTGCAGAGCCTGGTTGCGGAGCCACCGCCTTTGCTAGGCAGCTCAACTTCCGACTGGGGGAACGGGGGCAACGGGTTCTACTGATGAACAAGGTCTCTGTCCTTGATCCTGGCCGCTTCAAATCCAATCTGGACGTCTCACTTCAGATTCACGAAATTAGCAAAAAGGCTGGGTCTACCTCGGCCAGCCTGCATCGCTTGCAGCGCGCTGTATTGGAAGCCCGGCATTACGACACCTTCATTGTTCACGACCTTGAGAATTACGGGAGCGATGAGGTTGATCAGCTGACCAATGCGGCGGCTATTGTCGAGCTTATTCGAGGTAGCCCCGAGGCCAGATTCGTGCTCATGGGTGTTCCCGATACGGCTGAATGGATGAAGGTTGCGTTGAGAGATGCCAACATCGAAAGCAGAACGTTGCACCTGCTGCCGATGCCCGCTGACGCGCGGTTCGGTCACTTCATCACGAGTCTGGCTTTACGTCTCCAGCCGCCGTGCCCAGTAGAACGTATAGATGAGATAGATGTTGCTGCAGTGCATGCGACGTCGAAAGGGAAGGTAGGACATTCAGTAACGACACTGATGGAGCAGATCGTTGATCTCTCAACCGGGACATCAACCAATCACCACGTAGGGCGCCAACATCAGTACGTAGCCGAGATTGCGTCTGAAACTTACCCCACGTGGGTCGAGGCCTATGAGGAAGATGAATCGGTTTCCCGCGATCATGGTAACGCAGTAGGTCATACAGGAAGCGGTAAGCAGGCACCTGTCATCGCATCGAAGCCATTTTTGACGGATCTGCGGCATTCCTTTCCGGCCATCGACAACGAGTCTTTCTCCTCCTGGGTAGCGAGACTCAGCGCGGTGGTGACGCACAGCTCTGAGTACATGCTGGTTGAAGAGCTCATTGAATTCTGCAGTAAGGGCGGCGCCGACCCTGACATGCAATTCGGCAATCTTGAGCTGCTGCGATCGCTGAGCGTGGCAGATCGACTCTACCTATCCGAGCAGTTCAGAACAGCCGTGGCTGAGATGATCCCCTACCGGCAGGCTCTAAATTACTGTCCAGGGTGCTTCACATCCGATCTCGCAGCGGGTGTGAGCCCGGCTTGGCGCCTTGAGTGGCGACAGGCGCGACGGTGTGTATGTTTGCGGCACGATGCGCCCGTGATGCTCGAGAGACTCGGTACGTCGGGCTTCACGCTCTTGGACAAGGCCTGGCGGGCTTTCGCGGAGTACATCGACAGCCCGGCCTCCAGGCTCACGACCAAATTTCCCCTTCAGCACTCATCCTCCAATCAGGCGGAGAAGGACAGCGATCGTCTTGTCGCATTGACGGCCAAAGTCCAATGTTGGTTTAAAGGGCTATCGGCTACGACTTCGCCTTCCGCAGATGCCGCAGAGTTCTTGCTCGCATGCTGGCTCCAAGACTCGAGCGAGACTGGGGCTCAAGGGTTTGCACGTTCATACTTTTTCTCCCATACATCAAAGCCCATTTCCGCGACAAAGCGTCAGCAAGGTAAATTGTCAGCTCAACTTATGCCAGACTCATCGCGGCCTCGTGATGTCGCGGTTGCCTACTGGATGCTGGGAATAGCATTCAATGTAATTGACTCAGTCGACGCGGATTTTATAAGAGATACTACTAGGCCATACTCCATTCCTTTCCCGGTTTGCCGCGATGAGGTAGGTTTGTTATGTTTGCTTGCACTTAATAAAAGGCAGAAGAAGTGTTACCTGGCCTTGGCAGAAACTAAGCTTAGCGAGCAAGAGTTTGAGAGTGTCGTTTGGGCCCTTAAAATTAAACCTCGGCGCAAGCGCAGGTATTAAAGCGTAGGCCATGGCGTGCGAACTCAACTTGAAGATCATCAACTGTAAAGTTATGAGATGTGGCGTCAGCCCAGACCGACTTCGATTAATTCTTTGACCACCTCGATCGCGAAGCCAATCGCGCTACCTCTGAAATCACTGAAGCGATCACGGTTCATCTGACACTGAGTCGCCTTGGCACTGTGCCAGGCGCCCGCTGCGAACCTGGCACAGTGAGAGGGCTGCTCTCACAGACCGACGAGCATGCCGCGATCGTGAACCTCGCAGCAGGTTTCCAGCGCACGCCCCGAGACCAAGGATGACGTCGTTTTAGCGTGATATTGAGAGTGTTGGACGTCCCCATCCTGCGCCAGGTTCGGCTTGCTCAAGTTTGACTTCGACTACAATCGACATGCCAAGCAGGCTGCAAGACGCTGATCTCCCTGGTACTCCCCAGCCATCGCTGCCCAGCACTGTGCCACGCTATCCATGTATCGGCTGCTAACGGGCAGAGCAAGCGGCAATGTTGTCAGATCAATCCAGCCGTCCCAGGTAGCGTGATATGTGCCATTTATCAATCTATTGATAAATGGCTGGTGCGAAGGCGCTAGCGCCACCTTTTGAGTCAGGGGGCGGCGGATTGTTTCCTCCTGAGTAATAGTCGGAACGGTGGTGAATCTGTCTTGAAGAAAACTCATGTTCCCTGAAATGAGGTCTAGGCCTTATGGTCTGCCATTCCGACAGAAGGTAATGCAGACAGGTCATTTAACTCATAACTACCTGAAAAACAACAATATTGCATCGTAATTTGTAGCCTTTCGATAAATGTTTTTCTCAGGGTCGAAGGCTATTATACTGGGTATGTCGTCTTTCGAATCCTCTCGCGAAGCCGGAGTCATTGATGGTCAGAACGCACACGCTTGTCGAGTACAGGCTCAAGGAGTTTGAGCTTGAGCAGGCCTTGCGCAACCTCAAAAAGCAGCAGGAAGAGCTCGATTACAAGCTGGACGTAGAGTTTTACCATAAGCTTGAAGACCTGACCGAGCGGCATGGATACAGCATGACACAGGTGTTTGATTTGTTGATGTCACGGTATGAGGGGTCAGCTGCGCAAGCGAGTGGCGCCGCCGGGGAGCTGAACGCGAGAACCAACACTGCACTTCTGGAAATGATGCAGCGTCTGGAGCCAATACGTGATTCATTGTTAGAAGACGTAGATTGCAGGCCAGATAAGTCTACAACTGGATGTTCCGCCGAATCAAAACATAACTCTGAGGTGTATTCGAAGTCAGATCGAAATCCGACTCAGGAGAGTGGGTCTTCTTCCCTTAACGGTCGCAGTACTGAGCATGATCTCAATCTGGCGACTGATGTGGAAGATAATGAATCTAAGGTCGGAGAAAAGTCTCATGACTAGTGTGGAAGAGTTTATCGAGCTTAGCAATAGAATAACAATGGAGTATGAGGCGATTGCGCCGCTTCTGCGTGATCCTGAAGTTGTTAAGGTTGCACGTTTTTTGGCGGAGCTAGATAAATTGGCCGGGGAATATGATTTCAGCTCACTTGAAATAATGGCGCTGATAGATCCTGGCCGTGCACTGCAACTTGGTGACTCTAGATTCAAACTAGCCAAGACGCAAAAGCGTGGCAAGCGTGCCGTTCGCCAGTGAGTCCAGCCTGCGAACCCCAAGCGTCGCAGCCTCGGCCATTGCAAAGCCGCGGCAATGCTGACTTCACCTGAGTCCTGTCACATCCCGCGGCCTCATTGACCGAAAGCCAAAAATGCACCTGGCTGGCGGATGCACTCTAACCCTCCAATCATCAGCACCCTCTGCGCGCTGACGACGTCAGTCAGGATCGCGCCAATACCTGCTTACTGTCATTTTGTTCACACCCAGATTTTGGGATGTCTGTGCCTGACTCAGCCCCTGAGCTTTGCATTCCTGAATCGACGCCCTCAAGGCCCGGTCGATCACGCGGCCGGCGGGGCGGGTGAGCAGCTCGGCACCGCTCAATTCAGCGCGGGCAGCAGCCAAGATGCCTTCGGCCTCTAAGGCCTTCATCTGTGCGGCAAATTTTGCTATCAGATCATCGACTGTCAGGTCTTCTTTAACCGCAGTGACCGCTCCAATGAGGGCGAGGGTACTGACGCCGAACGCCTCCGACAAATCCTGCAGCTTGTCTAACGTTGGGCTGGACTTTCCATGTTCGAGTTGACTCAGGTACTGACGATTGCTCCCTTCGGGAATTGACTCCTGGGTCAACCCTTTCTGAGATCGCAGCGCGCGAAGTATCGCGGCGAAAGGCACCTTCATCGACACAGGTATTCCTCAAAAGCGAGGATGTAGCCATGTTGTGCCGTAACACTCTACCGTATATAGTAGTCGTATCGTTACGTCGTAGGCGCGTGACTCGACCTACCTCAGGGAGGGTCAGGCAGGCGGGTGAGGGCAGCGGTTCAGGGCGACATCTCTCTACCAGATATCAATTTAGCCCTAAACCGTCGATTGCGATTTTTATCCTCTAGCTCTGGGCAGACTGCAGAGCCCAGGTCAGCAGGGGTTACGTCCGGGTCAGGGCAATTGCTGCAGAGGCGGGATCTTGAATAGGAGTTCAGAGCGTGAAGTCGGTAGCGCTAGGCTCCCGCAGTCAGTGTGCAGCAACGGAGCTGCGTCGTTTGCCGAGAGGCCTGGATTTGTGCGAGGAACCACTAATGAGCAACACAGCATCCCCAGATCCTCCGGCATTCACGATCAAGACTGTCGGGGCGACAATGATTGACCTCCCCTTCAACAGGATGCCGACGGTCATCCAAAAGGCGAAGGCTGCCCTACCTGAAGATGACGTGATGGGATTGACCCCGCGTTTACCAGCCCATACGTCGCCATTACTGAGGCGGTTTCACCGCAACGGTTACCTGGTGGTATAGGAGTACACGGGCGGGCTTCGTGGATGCCCATCAATTACTTCGGTAACAGTGGCATCAGCCCATTTTTCGAGCTGCATTGAATACTGGACGTCATGCTGGTACGGATCGAGTGAACTGCCATGTCTACAGACTATGAATCTTTGAACAGCTTGCAGACCGCCGCGGAGGTCAAGCCAACCTCAATCCCCGCAAGCGTCGAGCGTGCTATGGGTGTGCGGTTCGAATTTCCGGCCACCGCATACATGTGCTGTGCGAGGGTAGATCACGAAATCAACTGCCTAGTAGGTGTGGTTTACCAAGAACAACGCGGGCGTTTTCGAGATGGCGCAACCGTTCGGACGTCCTCGCTTCGTCGACGGTTTGAGAGCCACGGATATCATGTCTTCGAAACGAGCAATGGCAGTGCATATGTCGTTTGCGAATGGGCGCCGGATGGATTTAGCCCACGCTTTTCTGGCGTACGCCACTAGCCATCCGGCATACGGATCCACACAGGTGAAGCTGTTATGACCCCATGGATTATCAATGCACTCGAAACCAGCAGCTCATAACGGTGCCCGTGCGAAGGTCAGACAGGTGTGGAAACGCTAAAGCCGTACAACCTGTAAATCACATCGAAACACAGCAAATTCCCAAGTGACCGACTGATGAAGCTACGAATTTACTCAGACCTGCATAACGAATTTCACCGCTTCGATCCGCCGACCGTCGATCCCGACGTCGACTTGGTCATCCTCGCTGGCGACATAGACAAAAAAGCCCGCGGCGTGAGATGGGCAAATGAAACATTCCAGTGCAAGGTCGCTTATATATGCGGCAACCACGAGTACTACGACGGCCATATCGACAGGACACTGCGCAAGATGAGGGATGCCGCAGAGAGCCACGTGCATGTCCTAGAAAATGATTCACTCATCATCAATGGCATCCGCATCTTGGGCACCGCAGCGTGGACGGATTTTTCCTCAACGGGCGACCAACTGGCCGCGAGCAGGATGGCTTGGCAGTGGATGAATGACTTCAACTACATCCGCGCTGATGCGGGATATCGACGCCTGAGACCCGATGACCTCGTCACTCGCAACCATGCTGCCAAGGCCTGGCTGGCCGAGCAGCTTGCCCAGCCTTTTGCAGGCAAAACCATCGTCGTCACACACCATTCCCCATCGCCCTTGGTGGTCGGTACCAAGCATGATGGCCATCTCAATGCGGCGTACACAAATGACTGGCCCAGGATGATCGAGCAGGCGGATCTCTGGATCTTCGGGCACACGCATCAAGCGGTGGACGTCGAGCTGGGCGGGTGTCGAGTGATCTCAAACCCGCGGGGATACCCCAATGAAAACACAGGATTCAATCCTCATCTTGAGATCGATATTTGATGTCTGCGTCCACTCGGAAACGCGAATCCGGCAACCTTGGAAATCCCGTGACCTGTAATCCAGAAATACCTCTAGAAGTTGTCCAGGCAAAGGCCATTGATTGGGGCGTCACAGTAGACGCATACCTGCTTGGCGCGGCCAGGGTCGGGCAGCGGTATGCCGCCCGGGTGTTCAGTGACATGTCCGGCGTAAGCGCTGACGGAATGACAGTGGCCACCCCACCCTTGGAATTGGTCGAAACCAAGTCTGGATTCAAACTGATGCGTTGTCCGAGCAGCAGCGACCACTTTGTGATTGTGAGCGAGCAGCGCACCGGTGACCAGCGATGAGCACCAGCCTTAGGATTCCCAGTGAAGTTCTTAAAGCTGCTGAGCTGAAGTTCAGCACTCGAATTACAGGTTTCCTGTGGCAGCCATTTCCCCGGGGCTGGAGCCTGGCGGGAGAGCTATATGGCGACTTGAGCGGCCGCTTTGAAGAGGGTGGCATGATCCAGACCTCAGCCATCATGGAGTTGAGGTGGGAGCATGGTTACGCGCTTGCCTATACGTTTTCGGACAGCTGCTATGTGCTTGTGCGACCCATTGATAACTGGGACGAGAAGCTGAAGAAACTGTTCATCCATGAAGCACCCGAAGGATCGGAGGGTTGATGCGCCTGCTACCTATTGCCGAAGCTATAGCCCTGGAGGGTGAGCCCTTATCCGGTGCTTCTCCCTCTGAAATTGAGATTATCCAGAACCTGGTGAAAGAAACCGGGAAGGCCGCCTGCGCCGTAACGGCCTGGGTGATCATCGATGTCATTGACACCAACTCAGCACCGATCATCGCATCAGGGAAGCATCCAGTCGTGATGTTCAATCACAGCGTTTTATTGCACAGCACCGGTGAATATCAGCAGGGTGAGCGCATCAAAACTGGGTACGCTGTCTCGTTCGATGGTCGAGGTATCTTCGAAACCGAATCCACCGTCTTCATACTCATGGGCGATGGCTATCGGAGGTCAGCGTCTATCGAGGTGCTGGACGCGATTGCGCCTAGGTCATGGCCAGTATGACAACAGAGGGGTATTTGCGGGCTTGGCTCATGGAGCCAGTCGCCACCTGGCGGAGGGAAGATCGGTAGCGCAAGGTCATAAGGTTGTGCGGATGTCGGAGATGCCCAAGCTCGCGATTGTCACCCCCGATCAACAGCTCAAACGCATCGATCAGTCATTCATGCGCTCCATCCTTGACTACTGGTGGTGAGATTGCCTCGACGCTACTTCATTGCGACGGATGCATGCACCATCAAAACAACGGCCGGCCAAATGCTTAGGGTTAAACACCGATCCGTATCATACGTCGCATCTGTTGAAACATTTTGTAGTCAAGTTACCGACTTATGGCAGCTTGAGTAATGGCGTTTCGCCCTCATTTTGCTGATGTGCGCGGCCTTGTTCCGTATTGAAGAATGTAGTGAGCCTCTGCCGGCATGGCGGGTCACTCTGACCGATTACGTCCATGGCGCTGCCATCTCCAACCTCATGAGGCGTAAACCGATGGAACAGAAATATACGATTGAGCGTTCGCTCCTCAAACGAGGCGACATCATCCTGACTGCAGAGAACACGTTAATCAGCAAGGGCGTGCGAGTGGGTACCGCATCGCGATACTCGCATGCATCGATTTGGGTCGGAGGGACGCTGATCGAGGCGGTGCAAGCTGGTGTCTTCTCTAAGAACCCGCAGAGAATCATGCTGGATAAGCAGAGTCACTGTGTGGTGCTTCGGAGCCGAAAGCCTCTGGCAGAGGAGGAGCTCGATCAGATCTGTCGCTATGCACACACCCAGATTGGCTCTTTGTACGCTTTGGATGAGGCGACCCTCGCTCTTCCACGGCGCTTGATGAAGCTCGAGTCAACCAAAAAACAGTTTTGTTCACGGTTGGTTGCCTTAGCCTATGCACAGATCGGATACGACTTCATCAATCTGAGCTCCCCTCACTACTGCACACCGGGCAAACTCGCAAGAACGAAGGCTTTTGAGGTGGTGCCAGGGATAATTCGTGAAGCCCTGCCCGGTGAGGTCGAGTTTGCGAAAAAACACGACCCCAATAAGAAGAACGCGGATGATACCTTCGAGTGGTTGGCTAAGGTCAGAGCGCTGGTCAAATCCAATCCAGAGCTTAATGCCGCGTTCGACATCCAGACAGTAAATGATGTCGATGAACTTCTCGTTAAGCGGCCTGAGCTCGATGAAATCGTGGTCGGCTTTCTGCACGAAAATGACTACCTCACTTACTACAACCATGACGTGAAAGTGAACACATACCGGTACAACCCGGACTTGATGACGTTGATGGTACGGGGTGCCGACGACCCAGTTCGCTTCATCGAGACAGAGCTCCAGAAAGAATACAGCTTGGCTCAGCGCCATTCGCAGAACATTGATAACAGCATCCAGAACTACCTCTCGACTGGGCTGAACTACGTGATGGAGCACCTCAAGCTCTATCAAAATCTCATCAATGGTGTGTGGGTAAGGCTCAAGCACATCGCTATCGCATCCGAAGCCGTGGGAATTGCACAGGTTGCGAATCGTGCTCGGGAACTGATGTCGGAGATCGAGGGGCCGATGGAGCGGGGTATGACAGTGATCAAAAATCCTCGAGTTGGACAGCTAGCGAAAATGGCGCTTTCTAAGTAGGTGGGTTAAGCGGTGGCCCGCTGCTCTTCAATTGGTATCTGCGTTCTGGTATCTCGAAGATGTAGTGACGCGGCGGGCCAGTGAGATCAGGCAAATGCTACCGCGTCAGCCCGTGCCGGCCTGATTCACGTAACGTAGTGGGTCGGGCGCCTACGACTCAGGCATCCAATGACTTCAGACGGAGAGGCCCTGAACGGTTGAGTTGCGATCCAACATCGCTATCCTGTAGGACTAGGCGCTGGTAATCCATTGGCATTGGCCATTGCTGCTGTTCGTAACCTGATGCGAACCGCACATCTATCGAATCGACGCCTGACGCCAGGGGAGAATGAATTGGACATGGATGTGGACGCTCTAGTCCGGGAGGCTGTAAGCGCCATCTGGTCACTTGGCACACTGCCAGGAGGCGGACTCTGGAAAGCACCTGAGTTTATTCAACTGAAAAAAGCCTGCGGCGAAAGATATGAGCACGGCAAAGACACTTTTGGCCTGACATTCGCGCTGGATCATGCGCTCAAATCTCTAGGCCTTCCGTGCCTGGCCAAGAAAGGTACTCACACTGGCGCGCTTGATTCAGCCCAAGCCTATACGCAGCTACACGCGGCTTTCACACGCAAGACAACCCGCCGTCGTTACATATGCCCCCTTGATTTGGCCGAAATCATTCCAACGCTTGAGTTTGGCGATGCAAAAGTCGGGCATTTCACGGCTGCTCAGTTGGATGAGCTCTTTGATAAACCGCGGTTGGCGAGGTACTACCCCAATCTGTCGTTAGACTCAAAACGCTTCTCACAATTTCATTGGTTGATCGTGGAGCAGGACGAGGCTGTGGCCGATAGCACTGGCGGCCGTTCTATGCCCAGCTTCTCGATGATGATGACTCGTGATTTGGGCGAGATCGACCCTCACGAAAGTAGATATCCCCGGGCGGTTGAGCATGCGCTTTTTTTCCTACTTCTGGCTCCGTGGGAAGAATGGTCAACCATGACAGAGGTGGATTGGCGTGGGTTTCGAGTACCGTGGATTTACCAACTGGATGACGACTTGTTTGTGGCGCCTTCTGAGCCCCGAAGCCCGGATTCCCTGTCATGGGAGCCCAAATTTTTCCAAGACGATTTAGGACAAGTCGAAGAAGTTGAGGGGCCGGTGGAGTTGAGGCTGGCTGATGAAGCCAGTCAGCTGCTGTTGGGGCGAAACCAAGAGCATTGGTCTGAATTCCAAGCCGCGCTCAACACCAGCTTGTTCGATACGCCAGTTATTCACTTCCTGGTGCGGGCGTTCTTGGCTAACGGTATCGATGAGTTCATGGCCCACCTTACCGTCGTTGAGGCGGCGCTGGGACTTAAGAGCGACTACCGGCGCAAGGAACGGTTGAATCATGCGGGCAAGGGGCCTACGGAGCGAGTAGCACTGCGCCTATCCGCTGAACGAGCCCCATGAAAGACAGGACACCGTTCCCCCCTTAAGATAAGGGATAGGCAAACGGGTATGTTTATGACTAACAGCAACGATAAGGGTGGCGAGCTGCTCGGCCAGGAACGCCGACGCCGCTGGAGCACCGACCAGAAGCTGGCCATGGTTCGCGAGAGCCTCGAACCCGGACAAAGTGTATCCGTGGTGGCCCGACGCAACGGCATCAACGCCAACCAGCTGTTCCTGTGGCGCAAGCTGTACCAGGACGGAAGCCTGTCAGCGGTCAGTACCGGCGAAGCAGTGGTACCGGCGTCGGAACTGACCGATGCGCTCAAGCAGATCCGCGAATTACAACGGATGCTGGGCAAGAAGACGATGGAAGCCGAAGTCCTCAAAGAGGCCGTGGAGATCGCCCGGTCGCGAAAATGGATTGCGCACTCACCCTTGTTGCCGGGGGACGACCAGTGAAACTGGTCAGCGAATGTCTCGGTGTGTCGCGCTCGCAATTAACGGTTCGAATCAAGCAATCGGCATCGCCCAAAGTACGGCGACGTCGGCTCGTGAACGATACGGAGTTGGTCGCCGAGATTAAGCAGCAAGTCAGCGAGTTGCCAAGTTATGGCTACCGCCGGGTTTGGGGGTTGCTGCGCCGCGAGCGTGAAGTCCAGTTACTGGCCCCGATCAATGTGAAGCGGGTTTACCGCGTCATGCGCGATCACAATCTGTTGCTGGAACGACGCATCAAGCAGCCTGGCGTGCAGCGTCGGCATGAAGGCCGAATTGCCGTTAGTACCAGCGATACCCGCTGGTGCTCGGACGGCTTCGAGTTCCGTTGCGACGACGGTGCAAAGTTGAGCGTGACCTTCGCCCTGGACTGCTGTGATCGCGAAGCCATCGGTTGGGTCGCCAGCCCGACAGGCTACAGCGGCGATGACATTCGAGACTTGATGTTGGAAAGCGTGGAGAAGCGATTTGGGTATCAATTACCGAGCACGCCGGTGCAGTGGTTGAGCGATAACGGCTCGGCTTATATCGCCGAGCAGACGCGTCTGTTTGCTCGCCAGATCGGCTTGCAGCCGGTGACCACACCGGTACGCAGCCCGCAAAGCAACGGCATGGCAGAGAGCTTCGTGAAGACGATCAAGCGAGATTACGTGGCGCACATGCCCAAGCCGGATCGAGAAACAGCGCTGCGCAATCTGACGATTGCCTTCGAGCATTACAACGAGCAGCATCCGCACAGCGCTTTGAAATATCGGTCGCCGCGAGAATTTAGGCGTTTGGCAGCAGCATCAATTTAACGGGGAGTTGGTGTCCGGTCTGGTAGGGGCAAGTCCATCCGCGGCCTTGAATGATCCAGGTGCGGCGAAGATTTATGAACACCTCTTCGACCTCAGAAGTGCGTTCATTCATGGGCGGGGCAGGCTGGAAAAGATCTCCACTGTTCAACGTGTGCAAGCACGAAGAGTTGCGGCGAAAGCTGCCTGGGCTCTAGTGGAGCTAGGACGCGAGTCGGGTAAATCGCGAGATGAGTTGCTAGCCGACTTGCTCGACCGCGGGGTACAGCTCGCTGCCGATCAGCAGTAAGCGGATATTCGTTGCATTCGTCATGTTGCGAGGCTTCAGGTTGCGATCTTATGTTTCCCCCCCCGGCTTATTACAGGGTAGATGCTATGTACTCGGCAGAAGTCTGCAGGCGCATCTGGAATGTTGTATCGCGATCGAGCTCAAAGCCTCCCCTTGAGGTTTGGCAGGATGGCGGTCGCGTGTTTCCACATCGAGGTGCCTGGAATTGGCGGTGTGACCGCCCCCCTTACCAGCCCTATCCGGTGGTGAAGGAAGATCAAGTGTGCGTGGGGGTTTTAACTGGTGGGCGTCCAGTGGATGATGCGCTAACCCTATGCAGTCTATGGCGAGACCTCCGTGCCCATATCCACAATCGTATACCTGGATAGCAACGACTACTCGACCTTGAGCGAGTCCGCACTCGACGAACGTTTAGAGGGATTGAGGTCGAGGCTGAAAGCACTGCGGTCTTTACCAGATGTCACATTCGCTTTTTCGGCCGCGCACATTTCTGAGATGGCGCCTGTCCAGGATCAGTATGCTGAAGCAGGCGTTCGCCGGACGTCACTCTTGGTAGACCTATGCGGGCGGAACGCAATGATCTCGTTCGACAGGTTGATCAAAGCGGAACTGACCAATCTTGTGTCAAAAGGATCAGAACCCGTTCAGGCCATAGATACGAACGGTGAGTGGTTTCCCGATTTCGGCTCTCTGATAACTCCAGTCGATGCTTTGGATATCGCTGGTATCGTGAATAAAGCAGGGCAGGAATCGAACCTCAATCGTCAAGCTCGGCGCGTCCTGAAACGCCAGATGATCAACAAGAACGGTAGCCCTCGCAGCACGCTGGATCAGATGCTGCAGCAGGACGATATTGCTCAGGCGCTGGAGAAATTCCCAATGCGGGACGCAGATGCCCGGATTCTGATGCAGTATGTTGTGGGTTCTGCCACTCGGGCTCAGGCCAATACTGCATTCCTGGAAAGCCTGCGCGACCCAAGCTTCATGGCTCGATGGTTCATCAACCATCATGCAAAGCTAGGTGCGGTCGGTGCCTGGGTGCGTGATCCGGCCCAAAAACTCATCAATACGCTACAGGCCACATTAGCCGAATGGTATACGCGCCTAGCCGGTCTTGACGATGAGAACAGGCGTGATGCGTTGCGGTTCTTCAATGGAACCAAGTGGGCGCGCACGGTTGACGAAAATCTGCTTGCGACTGCCAACCGACTTCTGGGTGAGATCCTGCCCGCTGCTGGGGTCTGTAACGATGTACGTCAGGTGGAAAAGTACTGCCCGGGGCTGACGATAGGTATACGCACTTTCTACGAATCACTGCGTCGCTCAACGGGCGATAATCCCCGAAAGCTCATGAACAGCGACTTCGTAGATGCCGTTCACGCCATGTATGTGCCTTACGTTTCGATGTTCAGAGCAGACAAGTACATGGCGTCAATCATCGCGCCGCTTGCAAAGCCTTGTGGGACGGCGGTCTACTCAAAAATTTCTGAGCTTGTCGACGCGCTTGAAGCCATCTCAGTAGACGATCGCACCGAGCGGCCCTAGCACTCGCTGGGCTCATCCCGGATAGCCCGCATGCGATATCAGCAAACCGCTGAATCTTGGTCGAGATAGAGCAGGCAGGGCTAATACAGCTGCGAGACAATTAGGTATCCTGCGACATTGAACGAAGCTGCCCCTGCTGGAGCTAAAGCCCCTCGCAAGACGCCTTCGATCCCAACGAACAATGAAAGGTTGAAGCCCCAGCGCAGATCCCAGCTATCCGTTGGCGGCGATTCGAAAACAAGGAGTTCAACATGGATGTAGCCAGACGTATCACCGACCTGGATGTCATGACCCAAATTTCTGCGGAATGCAGAGGTATGTACTCCACCGCGCTTGAAGTGCTTACGCTTTATCCCGACTACGCATTGTCCACCTTTCGCAAGCTGTTGGAATTGATGGTCGGCATGGTGGGAGCAAAGCATCAGTTGAACTTCGGTAACCAGGATCTTTGCAGCCAAATCAACCACCTTCACGAATGCCAGCTCATAAGCTACGCGGCAAAAGACTATTGTCACAGAATCCGGCTGTGGGGCAATCAAGCCGTCCATGCCCCCTCACAGGTGGCGGGCGCGAAGGAGCCTCATGAGTCTTCAAAAGCCCAGGTTGGGGACGTTGAAACGGGCAAAAAAGCCCGGCAGGTATTCATCGCCGTGTTGGACGAATTTCACAGGCTGTTAGTCAGCAAGTCTTCAAGAATGCTCATCGTGCCTGCTGAGGTTCCAGACCTGGTACCGGGCCAAGTCATCGGGAAGGCGATCGCCGAGGAGAACTCCTTTGACGTGAAGATGCAAGCCGGTCTTGTGCTGGAAGCTGAGTGGATGAACGCTTGCGGCCGAGGAGGGCTGATCTCCACCCGCGTTAGTGCCGAGCATGCCAAGTCTCTTAAGGCTATGGCCATTGAGATGTATCGCTGTGCCTGTGAGGTCAGTGCTCGCTTGGACTCGATGTCTATGGTCTCCATCACCATGGAGGGTGGGTTTGAAGCCTTGTGGTTGCGACAGTCAGATACCGAGGCTCTCTTTCGTTTCGGAAGCCTGGCCTACACCGCTGAACCTGTTACTGATATGGAACGGCTTGCAGTGGCTGCGATCAAGGAGGCTGCACACCGCAGACACCCTCAAGCTTGCGTGTATTACGGAGACTATCTGCGGCAGGTTGGGGAGTTTGGTGAGGCGGAGGAGATGCTGACTTTCGGTGCAACTTCTGAGCAGTCACAGGCCTATCTGGGCTTGTTCTTTCTCTACAGCACAGCGGAATCACCTTGCTACTCTCCGGAGAAGGCTATCGACATTCTTGAAAAGGGAGTGTCCCGCGACGACCCAGATTGCAAGTTTCAGCTTGGAGTCGCTCTTCATGATGGGGAATTAGCGGCTCAAGACAAAGCTCGTGCCCGCCAGCTGCTTACCGAGGCTGCCCATCAGGGTGTGAAGCGCGCTGCCGCATACCTCAATCTCGTTGTTGACGATACCTTTCAGCGACATCTTCAGATGGTGGGGCTGTCACTTCTGGCCAGCGTCGATTCTGAGCGAGACAAGTACAAGTCATCGGTCATTGGCCGTAATGACCCTTGTCCATGTCAATCAGGTTCAAAATACAAGAAATGTCACGGTCGGTAATTGATGTCTGCCTAGCGTGATAGTTGAGTTACTCTGCAACCTGCGATGCCCTGTGGATTCTCAGCGCTCCGATGTCACTTTTCACACAGAACTTTATTTTTGAGTGTGCTTGTTCGAGGCACGTGGATCAGGTGGTAAGGCCAAAACAAACTCACGCTGAGCGGCCAAATCGCGTGCAATTGCATAGAAACCAAGTGAGCTAAAATCAACTGCCTGGTCGCTCAGAACGCTCAATACCCGCGGGAGGACGTCCAGCGGTGGATCATGCTTAGCCAGCCCATGTGAGCGGAGAGGGAGACGAGCCTGGTTGCGTCGACGCGCCCCAAACGGCTTATATTCCGTGTGCTACCACTGATCCTATCGTCAAGCATGGCGCCGTCGGAATCGAACGTACATTTCACATTCTGAAGTTGATGAGCTCATCCGTGAGGCGACGCATCTCCCGGGCTGCATGGGAATCGGGGGCAATGTCGGCCAAAGAGTGGAAATAGCCATAGCCTTCCATGAACGCCTTATCCTTGTTAAAAATCTCGATTGCGACCCTGTGGGCTGCCGTCAGCTCTGTTGTAAGGGTGGGCAGCTCCAGTTCTTCGATAGCCTTAAGGATGGTCTCTCGACGCCGAGTATACGCATGCCGAGCATCTTCAAGCTGCGCTCGTAGCGAGTCATCCAAGGTCGGCAGATCGCCGACGTACTCTTCCAGCTCTGGACTGACCGCACCTACATCGTTGTTCGTAATCAGGCCAAAATATACGGGCGATGTTTCCCGGCACCTGATGCGTCGCAATGCAGCCGCAAACGCGTCTGCGCTTTGGATAGACATGAAGCAGTGGCTGTCGAGAACGATCGCAACGAGATCCGCGTATCGACGGATCAGCTCAATGTCTACGTTTACGTCGATCAGAACGTAGTCGTACCGTGTGATAAGCTCGGACAGCTTTTCGGTAGCCTTCTCCTTGTGTTCGACAGTCTCAATAATGTGGCGGTACAGGAATTTGGCATCCTCACGATCTTGCGGAGGAGCGAGGGTCACATTGTCCCGGATTTCTTTCTTCATCCGCTTGATCGCCGCAGGGAAGGTGATCAACTCACGCTCATCGTAGAAATCGATTTTACTTACCAAACTACCAGGTTGGGGAGACCTTCCAGCACCGCGCATTCGGCGATAGACCCCATCGTCGGTAACAATTGCAACCCGGTAAGAAAGGTCAACCAAGCAGGCCGCAACGTTTACCGTTAGAGGCGATTTCCCAACCCCGCCCTTGTACGAAGAAATGGATAGCGCTCGTCCTAGTGGTGCTGGTGCTAGCAGCGGCTTCAACTCTTTAGGCATGTTAAGGCCTGCCCTGGCGAAGAAGCTCCAAAGTGCAGCCGGAGAGGGAGATCGGGTCGATCCCTTGTCATTCAATGTTTCCCATGAGCGCCAAGTACGCGGATCTACGTGTGCCCACCGAGCAGCGTGTTTGACCGAAATATTGGCTTTTTTGCGAAGCTTTCTGAGCTGTTTGCGCTGCTTGTCGTTCATCGCTGCACTTACCTGATTGGTCTGGAGCCTCAGGTTAGCGAAGGATGGGTGATGAAGAAATTATGAGCATTGCTCCTATCCTAAACACAGCTTGGCTCCTCAACCGGCCTTGCTACTTGAATCCGGCTGGTTGGGGTGATTCAATCACGCGGCATTAACCATAGATTGTCGGTGTACGGTTTAGGTTTTCTGGCCCTCGAGGGGACGCCGGAGCTTATGGGCGGCGACAGAGCTCATCAACTGCCATTACACGCAACAAATACAGAAGGAGCATTCAAGTTGGCAGATTCCGATGATGAATTGATAGAATGTTACCGTCGACTTTTAGATGACAAACCTCCGGCTGGTCGACAAAAAGAGCAAGTCGTTCAAGATTTCCTAGAACTGCATACCCGATTCATTCCAACCCCTAATCTGCTAAATCACCAACTGCACTTTGAAACCATACTCACGAAGTTCGCACTAGGCACCGACCACATATCCGACTACTGCTATATCACCAGGAGTTCGGGGCGTTGGCGAATCACGCTTGTTGAATTGGAATCCCCAGACAAGCCTATCTTCAATAAAAATGAAGAGAGCCCTGTGTTTTCTTCAAAGTTTCACGAAGCTATATCTCAAGTGCAGAGCTGGAAAAACTTTATTGAGGAGTCAAAATCATGCGTAACTGCACGTTTTTATCCTCTCATGGCGATGTTAGATAACCCTAAAAGCCCGGTGGAGTTTAAGTATCAGCTAGTCATTGGGCGCTCAGCCAACAAGAATAAGAATTACGAACGGAAGCAGGCCCTGCATCGAAAAGAAGTCGAGACCGAGATTGATATATTTACCTATGACCAGCTTATCGACTACTTCCAAGTTGAAAGAACAAAGCTTGTAATGCGTCGCGCCAAAAATGACAGGTTTGAGTTAAAATACATGCATTTCCACCCGCGCAAAATTTTTGCTTGGGTGGGGCCCGATACGCTAATTTTGAGCCCAGAGCAAAAAAAGGAATTATCAGAAGCCGGGTATGAGATTGAGAAGTGGGATAATCACGACCTTCTTAAATACAGTATCAAACTAGCAGAGTCCACAGGAAGAAAAGAACGACTAGATCTTGTAAGAAAAGTACCGCCGCTTGGAACGTAGGGTGCAGGACTCAGTGACCATAGCTGCAAAGCCCTGGCTAGGTTGTTGTCGAAGGCCTATCGGAGCGCAGCGTCCGTTTGGAGGGATAACTTTGGTTGGAGTACTGAGGAGCCAGCCTGGAGCCAATCGCCCGCAGATGAAACTAATCAAGGCATATCTCAAATGCTGTTTTTTGGGCTACAGCTGATGACCCCGACGGCGATTGATGAAATACCTTCAGGCGGGCGCTGTGGAATCATGAGCTGATGTTGGTTTCCAGTCTGGCGATCCTTGTGCCTATCTCTCAGCCAGTGCTCATTTCCAATTTGGATTACCAAGCTACGGCTGTGTGCTTTGCCCAGAACACTTGCACAAAGGAGTGAGCATGCCGTGCGTCACTCCTTAAGCGCTCGATAGGGCGGTGTATTCCAATACCCGTTAGCGTGTTACCTCATTTTTGAGAGGCCAGCCTTCCGGCACCAATGCAGGAGGTTTGCTCCAAGGAGCTTCCACCAGCGACTTTTGAAACCAATCATCGCGGAGATTGGCATGCTCGGTGATGATGATCTGGAAGCCTGGAACGTCCTCGACCGTGAACTGGTACAGCAGATTAAACAGCTTACGTACCGAATCCATGTCAGCATCGGATTGCTCAGTATTCGTTACCGTACCGTCGACCGCTTTGTAGGATTCCTCTGAGGGGAAATACACTTGGGTTGGCTGGTCGATCACCAAGAAGCGCGGCATAGGTTGATTGCTCTTGGCGCAGTACCAATGCAGGGCGAGCAGTGCAGAAAGATGGTAGGCCAAGTAATTCTCTCCGCCGCCTGTTCGTGACATAGGCACAGAGCGCTCTGGGCGGTCGAATATGATGGTCAGCTTCTTCAGGTCGAATCGGGCAGGGTAGGCACTGAACTCAGATTCGAACCGCTTGTTGTAGAGATTGAATTGCGCCGAGATGCTATTCAGGATCGACGCAAGGCGGTCGTCTGCATCGACGTCTGCCAGTGCCTTCTCAAGCTCCTGCACGCGCATTTCCCGACGGCGATAGTCGGCCTCTTGCTGTTTCAGCGAATTGTCAGGAACAAACCCTTCAAGGAAGAAACTGATGCGCCCCACGACATGCTTGGCAGCGTCGCTTTGCTTCTGTGCGTTCGCCAGCAAGGTATTGGCGGCGATGGCGGCTGTCAGCTCTGCTTCCTTCTCGACAATCGAATTGGATGTGTTTTGAAGGCGTTGGTTTTCCTCCGCGAGATAGCCCTGAATCTGCGGTCGTTGGCCCATCACTGTCTGCATTTCTGCCTCCAAAGACGCCAGTTCGCTGATGAGCGCTTGAGCAATGGGGGTGTCCATGGCCAGATTTTTTTCCGCAAAAGGCCACTGCCATTCGCCCGTCGTAGCATTCTTTGGAAGCGACTTGATGGATAAGAGGCGGTCGATATGTTCCGATGCCTCGCTCTGGAAGCCGCCGGCACGCCGTTCGAACAGCTGACCCGCCTCAACTTTGGATTTGATTTCGCGCCTGGTCTTGCGCAGCCTGGACAGCTCAGCCTCCAGCTTGGGTACCTTGTCCTCAGGCTGGGCATGCGGTTTGGCGGGAGTCCACTGCGCAGCTGCTTTGAGGGCAGTAATGATTTCCTCGACCTCTGCAATGGAGGAGTCTTGAGGAATTATCCCTACGGCCTTGGCTTCCGTCAGCAGTACGATGGCCAGGTTTCGGTTGTTGCCGACGGCTTGCTTTGCCTGCTCCAGCAGCTTTGTCTGGGCTCTCAGGTCTCGCTGGGCTGTCCGGAGTCTGGTCTGCAGCTCGTAGCGCTCATTGGTTGACGCGCCCAGCAGGATAGGCAGCGTATCCTTGATCGCCTGGGGTTGAAACGGCTCGTTCTGGCGATAGAAGAGCTGATCCTTGTTAGTGACTAAGCCTTGTCTTTGAAAAAGGTAATAGTACGAGTGCTTGATGGAGGCTTCGTAGCTGTTACGCGTGTGTTCTTGCGCCACCTCTGTGCGGTTTTCCGGAATGCCAAGTTGACGTGACAGCAACGAGGTGACAGCGATGTCATCCGTGTTGACCACAAGCTCGGAAAACTCAGGGGGCTGCACAAATTCCCCGGTACGTGTCATAGCAAGGCTGCAGCTCGCGCCGCCTGATCGCGGGGTCGGCTTTGCCACCATGACCTGCACGTCCGGAAATTGAAAGATCACTGCGAACCACGACACCTTGTCCTGGATCACGCCATCCGAAACGTTGAAATTCGATTGGCCCATGCAGTATTCGATGATATCCGAAAGGGCTGATTTACCTGTCGATGAGCGGCCCGTAATGATATTGAGACCGTCGACCTCGAAGTTGACATCGCGGCGCTGGCCATCGTGGCTGTATACAAGGATGGAGCTGATTTTCATGGTCGAATTCCAAAAGCGGTGTAAACCGTAACCCTGTCTGCAATTTTGGCGAACTCTCGCCCCAGCAAAGCCGCTGCGCGCTGGCACGCCACTGACTCCTCGGTGCCATCGATGTCAGCCTTAACCCTCCTAGCTTTTGGAAGGAGTCGACCCTGTGGAGTGACTTCGAAGCAATCGGTGTGGTGCGCCAACGCAAATGCCTCGAAAGTGAACGGCAGCATTTCCGTTACCCTCTCAGCCAGGCCGATTTGCATCTGGGGGTACGTCTCCACTGTCTTGAGCAGGTAGCCCTTGTAGTGTTTGAGCAGCGCGCTTCGAGATTCGTGGTGGAGACTCAATGGCAACACAAGCAGTGACATCGAAAAGGGCATGCCCTTGGGATCTATCACTGCATAAGCTTTGAGCGACCGCAGCAGCACCACCGCGCAGAAGGCTGGATTGAACAGGTTTTTGGTCTCAAAAGGACGCTGATCCCAGCGAATCATTCGGTATCTCCAGCGGCCTTCGACAGGCGATCCAGAAGCTGTGGATGCCAGTAAACGGTGGGGTAAGGGCGCTTGTTGGCGAGAATCTGAAAGCTGCCGCGTAGGACATAGGGCTCAGTCACGCGCGCCCGTATTTTCAGGTGAGCAAGCTTCTGGGCTTCTGTTTCAGCCCAGGTGTACAGCTTCTTGCCTACCGCAACCAGTTCTGGATCAGAGCATTCCTCAATCGGTGCGTCGAGCGCATCATCGAACAGAGCGTCCTTGGCGCGCTCCCACTCATCCGTCAGGCGCTTTTCGTAGCGGATGATTTCTTCGGAGCCCACCAGGCGCTGTCTTGCCCAGACGGAGCGTTGCTCAAATGCCCTGTAGTAGTCCAGGATCGCATTGCGGATGCGGCTGGGGCTCAATTTCAGATCACGGAGTTGACTCACGAACAGCCGGTTATCGGTGCTCGCATCGACGGGGGACGCGGGTGTCGCGTCCTCAAATGTGATGGGCAGATTGTCATCCTTGTACTCTTCGCTGAAGGCGAACAGTTTCTCTGAAACGTCCCGGGCATAGACCGGTTCGCTCTGCGGGTCACAGAGCATTTGGATGGTCAGATCATTCCACCATCCCTCAAGTCGTTCGAAAACAGCGTCCCTGTGTTCGAGGCGAATGGCTCGCATTTTTTGAGTCTTGATAAGTGCCGGTAGATCGTCGATCCGAGGGGAGTTATCAATAATCACGATTCTCGATACGAAGTCCTCTTTCTCCATCGTAGTCAGCTGCGAGAGCAAGTCTTTGATCTTGGCGAACGATTTTGCGTTGCTGATGGCAAGCGTGTCCTCTGTCAGTTGCCAGAGGCTTGGATGAGCCTTGGTGGTGTCCGCTCCGTAAAGGAAGAAATTCAAGAATGAGTCCGGCGCGACGGACGAGGTGGTGAAAAGGAAAAACTGATAGTCAGACTCAACCCGTCCATTGGCGATGTAACGAGTTAGCCAGATATTGACCGACTTCCAGAAATCCACAGACAGGTCAGTCAGCCGCGCTCCAGCAGCCTTATGTTTGAGCGAGCTCAGTGTCTTCTTACCGGAGGACTCCAAAAAATCGAGGTCGTCTTCCTTTTCGATGAGGATTGCGATGTCCTCGGGAAGCTCTAATGCCTGATACAGAGCAAAGCGAGGCTGGAAAATGTAACCCAGTCCTTGCTCTCTGGCGCTGTAGGGATCACTAGTTTTTTGGTCAGCGGGGTCGTTGCCTGCGAAAGAACTCATTATTTAGCCCATGCTCCAAGGTCGATCATTCGGAGCCTTCTACGCCAAGAATGGCGGCGACCCACGACGAATCTGCGCAGGGCGATGGTCGCATCGAGGTTTAACGCGCGTAACAGCATTCTTTCCATGATGGACATCACCTAGCCAAATCTCCTTTTGACGTATTCTGATTTGGCTGGTGGCATATGGCAATCATAAGCGAGGTTCTGTCTTTGTCAGAGCTGCACTTTACGATGAGCATGCCCAAATATAGGCATGCTTATTGAGCTCCGTAGAGCCGAGGCTCCGGAATAGTTGCAACCTTGGCATTGTTGATTGAGGGCTCTTGAATCGCCTAGTGCTTAGCGGAATGCCCCTGAAATGGTGCGGAGAAAGCGGCGCTCTGAACACCCGCATAACGAACATTTTCTACTGAATCCTGGAATGGATATCCTATGAAATCGAATGACCAGACACATCCCGATCTCGTGCTTGATCCCGCGCAACTTAAGCGGATCGAATCCGTACATCGGGGGTTTCTCTATCAGCATCTGTACGCTGTCGGCTGCCTCTTTCTGGCTCAAGCCTCTGGAGTGAAGGAGGTTCTGGTCGAGTTGGATGAGGACGTGGAGCTCAGCACTGATGCCGGCCGGGTGTACGTCCAGGTTAAGACACGCTCCCGCCCCCTGATGCCTGGCGACGCCGCAGGCGCATTGGAGCGGTTCGAGCTGATCCGGCAGGAGGACGGGCCAGGGCTGCGCGCAGGGAAACCATTCTTCGTGATCGTTGCTAACCAACCGCTCGGAGAAACCCTGCAGAACGAAGTGGATGAGGACAAGACCTCCTCGGACATGATTTACCTTTACCCAGAGTCGAAAGCCGCGCGCCCAGATTACCTTCCACCTGCGTGGTCGACTTTAGAAGAGGCCGCGCAATGGTGCGTGACCCAGGCTGAAAAACTTAATTTCTCACTCCTTTCGCCTTCTGCTCTGACTTGGAAAATGGCTGGCTTGGTGATGTTGGCATCTGCCGCCGGGGACGGAAACATCAGACACGTGTTCCGTAGCTCGGAGCTTCCGAGCCTTTTTGAGCAGTTGATTGTGCAACTGCAAGATTTTCCCACGCCGCTCGCCTCATACAGGCCACAGCAGAACGAGCCTACGTTCATATCGGATGAGCGGGTTCGCATCATTTGCGGCTTGTCGGGCGCGGGGAAAACTACGTGGGCAGCCCATGCTGCACTGCTGAGCCCAGAACCATGTGCCTACTACGACGTCGGTGATCTACCTGGGCCCGCTATTGCAAGCTCACTCGTCCGGGAATTAGCTTCAAAGTATTCCAAGCGAGACCCGGAAGGCATCCGGCAAATCCTGTTACCAGGCGCTAGCGGTTACGAGGCGATTACAACGTTTGATCGATTTATGGAGCAATCTGGCGCTCCTTTGGTCGTCGTAATCGACAATGCCCATCGCATTCCCGTCGCAAATCTGCGAGATCTTCTGAACGCGACTCGCCATATCCGCTTCATTCTTCTCTGTCAGCCACATGAAAATATACGCGAGCTCGAAGCGGTCATGGCATTGCGGCGTGAGACGCTGCCGGGGTGGGATATCGACACAGTAGCTCGGGTGGCTAGTACAGCGGGCGCGTTCGGTAGTGCCCAAGCATTCGAACAACTACGGATCTATTCAGGCGGACTGCCCCTATACGTCGATAGCGCCATTACGGTTGCCTTATCAGAATACGGAGGAGACATCGAGGCGCTTTGCGCTGATCTAGCTCAGCAAGCGAACGTGGTGGAAACGGCTCAAGAAGTTATCTTGGCTCGTGTTTACGATGGTTATGACCAGGTGACCCAGAACGCCCTAGCTGTCGTTAGCCTTGCAGATACGGGGCTCACGCATGACGAGGTCGTTCGCCTGCTATCGGCCACGCTTAAGTTGTCACAGGGCGGGGCAGCTGCGGCCATCAGAAAAATCCAGGCGACAGGGACAGTTGAGGTCTTTGGCGCCAAGACACTCAAAGTCCATGATGCCATCCGTGCACTAGGTCTACGACACTTGGAGCTCATGGGGGAGGGTGTGATCACCGCTGGGTTGTTGGCGCTGAAGGAGCTGCTGATCCAGAGCCTAGAAAAGCACCGTGATACTTCGCGGTTTTCACTTCTTACGCGGGTGTTCATCAGACTCAACGACGTGATGACGCTCATTGGGCTGGCAGGCGAGGAGCTGTTCTACGAGATGGGGGTGTCGGTCGATATCACCTCCAGCTTAAAGCAGGCGCTTGAGGATGGTGGTCTGAATCCTCATCAGGCTTTCTGGGCGCTCGATGGCCTTGTGTTTTCATTCATGCGCGAAGGGCGCTTCGACGAAGTCAGCGATCCGTTGTCCGCAATGGAGCAACTGCTCGATGTGCACGGATTCGGATTTCGCGAGCAGATCGCATGGGCAATGAGGAAAATCCTGTTTGCTTCAGACCAAGGTCATGAAGATGAGGTGACGCGGGCCGTGGCGTACGCCGCACCAAAAATACCTGATGCAGATCACCAACGGGTATTTGACTACAACCATGCTGTTGCCCTGGGGAAGCTCAAGAAAAACAAGCAAGCTGAGGCATTGTGTAAAAAAGTAGCTGATGAGTATTTTGAAATTCTGGGGCTGACGCCTAACGCCGTCATGGGCAAGAATTCGGATGTCCTTTGGACGGTCATCAAACAACCGGCTGACGTCCATGAGCACATCAAGCATCTTGCCGATACTCTGGAGGTCTACGCCAAAGCCCGAGAGGCTCAGGGGTTGCATGCCCCTCTGCAACGTATCCATGCTATGAAATTCTACGGGATGGTAGAGGGGTATGAGTCGATCGTTCGGGTGGGACAGGATCTGGCTGATGAGTTTGTCGGTGTGAAAGACTTCCAGGGCGCCAGAGAAGTCATGGAGCAGCATGTTCTGCCAGTTGTTGCCCGAGCAGGCCTGATTGCGCGGATGGTGCAGGTCAGTAGTCAGTATGCGGTGATCCTGGCGTGGTGTGGCGATCACCGAGGGGCTATTGCTGAAATGCACCGCTTGGAGCCTTACCTAGAAGGGTTGGACGTGGTTCAAAGGCATGAACTCGAGGGTCAAACTGCCCTAATCGCCGGTATCATCAGCGAAGCTAAACGTGTGGCAGCTAGGCAAACAATGGTTGGGGTAGCACGCAATGAACGGTGCCCTTGCGGATCGGGGCTTAAATTCAAGAAGTGCCACGGCGCATAAACGGGGCGCTCAGCCAGACGGCCCGCCCCTCAACCCCATTCGTACCTGATCTCAAAGATCAACGAGGCAGGGCCCCTGAGGGGGCGCTGCCGACGGGTGAGTGTTTGGTGGTAACCTGTTCGGGAGCTTAGATCTGCAGATAGTTGGCATACCTAGCGTTCAAAGGTTCAGTCACTTAGAGGGACATGATGCCCGGCAATACAGAGCAGCTGGTACCACTGAACGACGCCGAATTCTCTGAGATGATGGAGGAGTTCGACCGGGCAGGGGCGTGGATGATGCATCAGCTGCAAGGGCGTAAGTCGATTATGGAAAAGCACGTCATAGGACTGGAGCGCCAGAATCTGGCGGAGCTTGAGGTCATAGAGCGGTTAGCCGACTCTGTCGGTATTGAGGCGTTCGAAGCTGAGGTTCTTCGCTTGGCGGGGCTTCATGCTCTCAACCCTGAAGCAACGATTCAGGCAATCTCTGTCCAGGTGCATCCCAGTATCATCGGCATAAGCGACTCAGTGTTCCAGGTGCTACGACGCCTGTGCGATACGCTCGTTGAGCGTGAGCCGGCGTTGTTGACGCGCCCGAGCTATCGCTGCCGTAACGCTCAGCATGCGGCCCTTCCTTGGGAGCTATGGTTGGCCTTGGTCAGACATGCTCGCGAAGCGTTTGACCCAGCAGGGCTGGATGCGGAGTTTTTGGCGGGGAAACTGCGTGAGGGATATTCGACTCAAGAAGCCTTCGACGCGCTTATCTCATCAAAGCGCGTGAAGGGTAAACCCGGAGCCGATTGACGATCGAAGGGCGGCTTCACTATGGGAGGTTATTCGAACTGATTATCCAAGCGGGCTGCGATCCACTGGATCAACTCACTTGAACCTGCAAGCTTCGCCTGATTGGTGTTGCAAATGAGCCCATTCATCAGGGTAGGTAAGACCGTGATGAATGGGGCAAGTGTGCTCAGGAAAACCCAGTTACTGCGTGAGGGACGTAGGGCTGCTCCAAGCGGGCGATCTCTTCCTCGCTTAGCACGAGATCGAGTGCCGCAATGGCATCGTCCAGTTGCGCAGGCTTCGACGCGCTAACGATGGGTGCCGATACTCCTTTCTTCCCGAGCACCCAGGCCAGCGCTACCTGAGCC
The DNA here is from genome assembly GCF_017832255.1 of Pseudomonas sp. PvP028. NCBI lineage: Bacteria > Pseudomonadati > Pseudomonadota > Gammaproteobacteria > Pseudomonadales > Pseudomonadaceae > Pseudomonas > Pseudomonas sp. PvP028. The sequence goes on along the minus strand of NZ_JAFIBL010000001.1, from coordinate 4,153,938 downwards.
ATGGGCACGCCTCTCTCTTTAGCGATCTGCTCTACAACTGAGATAACCCGACCGTCCTCAATCTCGGTTGCTTGGAAGAATGACTGGCCGGAAATGTCGGTTTTAGTGCGTTCGGTTTGCTGACCATGAGGTCGCGTAAGGCGGCCTCGCGCCAGTGGGCTCCACGGCATCAGGCCTACCCCTTGATCAAGGCACAGCGGAATCATCTCTCGCTCTTCTTCGCGGTAGAGCAGATTGACGAAGTTTTGCATCGACACGAACTTGCTCCAGCCGTGCACTTGAGCGGTGTGTTGGGCTTTGGAGAACTGCCAGGCGTACATGGATGACGCGCCAATGTAACGAGCTTTACCGGCCCTCACGATGTCGTGCAGGGCCTCCATGGTTTCCTCGATCGGAGTGTCGTAATCCCATCGGTGGATCTGGTAAAGGTCTACGTAATCTGTCCCTAGCCGTTTCAGGCTGGCGTCGATATTGGCCATGATGGCTTTTCGGGACAACCCCTTTTCGTTGGGCCTTGTAGAGCCTTCCCACATGTTTGCTGGGTAGAAGACTTTCGTTGCGATGACGACTTCGTCCCGGCGGGTAAACTCTTTGAGAAGCTTGCCTACAATGCTCTCTGAGGTGCCAGCGGAATAGCTGTTGGCGGTGTCGAAGAAATTGATGCCTTGCTCAACCGCATGCTTGATGATGGGCCGGCTCTGGTCTTCTCCAAGCGTCCATGGATGAGTACCGGCATCCGGATCGCCAAAAGTCATACACCCGAGACACAGCTTGGAAACGTCCAGTCCAGTTGTGCCCAGTTTGACGTACTTCATTAGCGCTCTTCCCCTTGATCTGGATTAGGTTCGACCTACTCGCTGGTGGGCGTTGTGGCAGTTCACGTGCCCTATAGTAACTGTCACCAACACTTAGGTGCCCCAAGGGTATATCTGTTCACGCATCGATCAAACACGGCAGATGGATCGAGAGCTGTCTTGGAGGAGGGCCCATAGCCTGCTCAGGTGGGCCTCTCAATGGCGATACTCAACCATTTCTCCCCAGTGGTAGCATCCTCATCCCACATCTTTCGAAATGCTGACTATGGCTCGGACGCAGCAAAATCTCGCAACCCTTCGCACGTCTTTCGCCGCTATCCTAGGTGATCGGAAAGATGATCAGAGTGATGCCAAGATCCCGGATCTCTTGGCCAAACTTGGCCTGCCAGACAACCCCGGCAGTCCCAGCAAGCGACAGCATTTAGCAGGTGCGGTGTTAAAAGCCACCGACGATCAGCGGATCGAAGCCGTGCAACGTGTTTTGCAGAGCATTGGATTACCGGAACGTGAACGGGATGTCCTTCAAGAACTGTTGTGGGATGACGGGACTAGCCCAACCATTCCTGCGCGATACCGACGAGATCTGGCAAAAAGCCTCGAGCAAGTTGACTTGGCTTTGGATCGGGCAGGGTTTGAGGAGGTGCTGAGTACATTCTGGCAGATTGATGACCGGCCTTTTCTAGACTTCGCGAACAAGACGCCAACCCTGCGTGACGAGATTATTCGTCATTACATCGACAACCCAGACTGGGACGCTGTGGCCCTTTTCGACAGGCTCGGTGCATACAAATGCACTGATGCTCGATTCTGTCGATTCGTGGAGGCACTTGCTTCCTCGACGGTCAGGCCCGATGAGTCTCAGCAGCGGGTTTTCATTGGAGCTGTGGACGCCGCCTTGAAGCCGTGCGGCATTCATTTCTATACGTCCAATGGCGCGGACGGCTACCTCACGTCTACTTTGGTCGCTATCGGTGGAGCAACACAGGCCTCCCCGAAAAACCTTATTTTCGGTTCCCGAAAAAAGCCAGACTTGCGCTTAGGAAATGCGCTGGACAACGACATCGAGGTCGTTCAAGGAGCAGAAGATGTCCTCATGTACGATCGCCCTATCGGATCGGAGGGGCTTCTTTGGAGGGATCTGCAAGCTTGGTATGCGCACACCCGTGGGCTCGCCGTAGAGGATGCCAAAGTAGCGCTATACCGCCGGCTAGAGGCTAGCTTGCCCGAAAACTCACCGCCGCAAGCCCTAGCGTTCACATGTTTTTTCCGTGCGTTTCAGAAAGACATCCCGAATTTGCCTGCGCTCGTCCCTGAGGTCTGGTTTCACTGGGATCCGCAGACATTTAAATACCGCGGGAAAGAGGCGCTGCTCAGATGCCGGATGGATTTTCTCATCCTGCTTCCTGGTGGTGTGCGAATAGTCATAGAGGTCGATGGCCAGCACCACTATTCGGAAAACGGAAAGGCGAGTCCAAAGCTCTATGCAGAAATGATGGCAGCGGATCGAGCACTCAGGCTGGTCGGTTGCGAGGTTTATCGTTTTGGTGCGGAGGAACTCGGACGACCTGATGCCGACCAAATGCTCATCGACTTCTACCGCGCGCTATTCAGACGTTACTCGCTGCTTGGATGACACGGAGGGTGGGGGTAACCGTGCCACCGAGCTGCGGTCTGGCGCTGACGCTAGCTATCCTTTTGCATTGCCTCGCCGGGAAAGTTCCTGACTGGTGCCTACCTTGTACTTAACCTCCAATGTCGAAGAGATGACTTTGCCGGACGAGCACATTGCAGGTGTCGATGTTTGACAGCAGGAGGTCGAAGACCACTCTGCTATCAAAGCGCTTGCCCTAAGTAGGCGTCTCTTTAGGAGCTGAACCGATCGATATCGGTCGATTCATCAGTCCAATTGCCTCAATCGTCTTCATCTACGTTTTCTGGGGCAGGGCGCACCCACCCGTGGGTAGCGAAAAGCTCTAAAACATCAACATACTGGGCTTCCGCCCTTCTACGACGAACTTGCTGGTAGAAGCGATTTTTCGCATCGTCAGTGGGAAGATTCCGAACCCCTGCATCCCGGAGCAAACCGAGCAAAAATCCGGGTGTCGCGCCAGCATCCCAGCATTGGGAGTTGGTCATGAGCTTATCCAGCAGCATATCGAGCTGCCCGCTACTTAGGTGTCCAGAAAATGGAGCTAGCAGCCTTCTGAACCTTCCTTCTGACCCACGAAAGCTACCCGATTCTCCATAGGATTTGACGGCCGGAACCCATAGTTCAGATACTGGCGATATAGCGATCGCTAGCACCAGTTGGTCTTCATCCATATTGTCGATTGCGTCCAGCAGCGCCTGCCGAAAGGCGGGGACTGAAACGCCGGCCAATATTCGAAAATCAGGCGCATTGGCCGGATCAAAATTTGCCGCGGTTTCTTGCAGTGCGGTTTGTGTGGCCGGCTGCAATTGATTCCAGAAAGCAGGTAACGCTGCTAGAAATGCTATTGACCGCGGGCGAGTCAGCGGCTCGGAGTTATCAATCAACCGTGAAATCGTCGTAGACAGATCAGGCCATGCATCAGGCGCTCGGTCACGTAAGGCTATCAAGGAATGGCAAATCTTTGCCTGGTGAGCCTCCCATTCTGGTGGGACGCCCTTCAATAGTGATTTGGCTAATACCGTGCCGAAGTTCTGCACATTCTGTATCTTGATTCGCTTCAAATAGCGCTGATCTACGTAGTTGTGGACACGGTCTGGGTCTGCCGGAAATCCTGCGGACTGGACATCCAGGCTGAAGATTTCGTAAATCGCTTTGCCTTGGCGAGGCTCACGAGACAGAACGCAATCAATGACGTTTACCAGGTGAAGTCTAACCAGTTCTGGTGATGGCTCAAAAAGCGCTGCCTCGGCCGAGAACGCCGGATGTGCGCACAGGTGTCGATCTTGCCGTAGACGCCCCAGATGCCGCTTGGCAATCCCATCAATGACCTGGGTCGTATCCGCGGCGTGATCAAGTATTTCAGCCTCTAGGCTGAGCAACTTTGGGATATTGTCTGCCACCGTCGCGGCATCCCATTGCCTGATGAACTCGGTAGCTGCTGCGTCGCCTTCAGCGCTGATTTCGCGATATTTAGCTATCAGATCGTAGGCAAGTGCCACCCATAACGAGGTGAGAGACCCTCGAAGTGCGCCGGCCTTGTAGGCTTTTACGGCATCTAGGAAGTACCGTTTTGAAGCTGAATTGCGAATTTGGGTTACTAAGATGTCCAAATCGACGAAGCCAATGTCCATAAATATCCATGTCCTGCCATTGAGATGATGGTTGAAAGCTGTGCTCTTGGCCTGAGCTCGTCAGACTCGAGTAGCGTTAGCAATTACAAAAAATGGCCCATCACATATCAGGGCCCAACGCTCACAGATTGCCGAGGTCGACGAGTGTGTTGTTGTAGACCAGGTCGCCCAACACGGCATGCCACTGCTCTGGAAAAGCGTTCATGGCTCTGAGGGCTGTTGCTTTGGCGTTTGACGGATCAACGACGGTGCCATCACGCTTATGGACATCACCTAACATGACGTAGGCTCTGCGGTGTCTTACACCCGCGGTCGCGAAAAGCTTCCCCTCACGGGAAGGCACACCAAACTTAAGGTGTTCGGTAAATGCCGTCACCCCTTCATGAATGACGATTCCACGCTCCAGCAAAATACGAGAGAGGAGGGTGATGCCTTGTTCTACGATGCTCTCCAGCGAATATGATGTCGCGCGCGAGTGAACCGCCAACAGGTCATCGACTTTCAACTGCGTTGATTCAGCGATTCCGTAAAACGATGCCCCCGCCATCCACAGACGCACGATTTCAAAAAACTTAGGTTTTACCATCACGGGGTGCTGATTTTCATCAAGCCGGAACGCGGACTTCACATCACTCTGCAGCTCTTGATCCTGCCATGCCCATTCAAGAATCGTGGTTCGAAGATCATCTGAGGAGGGATCCATTGGCGCTGACCAATCCGCCAGGGCTGGAAGCAATAGTTGTTCTACAGATGCGAGCAGCCGAACCTTGGTACCCGTCTCTTTGATCCACGCGAGCTTGCCCTGCGCACGTAAAGACAGCAGACGTACAGCTCGGAGTTCGAACACAGATCTCAAGGTGCCGGCAGATCCGGGTGGCTGCTGATGCGCCGCGAATGTGTGTGAGGCCAGATCCGTGGCCAGCCTGACGAAATCGTTGTCCCCAAGCTCTTCCCCAATTAGCTCCAACAGCGTCGAATCCACTCCGTCCACAAGAGGATGAATAACGGCATTGGCCTCTAAGAACTCATTGGTAAGGACAATATTGTGGATTGATAAGTGATTTTCCAGATTCCGGATCAGTGTGCGCAATGCGCCCCTCAGAGTCTCGCCGGGGCCGGCTGTCGCCACCGGCTCAACTAGACTCCATTGGTCGGCATTGGCGCAGATGACCAGCCCTTTGGTGTTGGCACCTGCGCGTCCAGCGCGCCCTACAAGGTTTTTGATATCCCTTGCGAGCATATCTACCGGTTTGCCCTTGCCTTGACGCCGCTGCACCGAATACAGCACCAAGGATCGGATAGGTAGGTTCACACCTTCAGCAAGCGTACTTGTGCAAATAACGAGGTGGATATGGCGCTCGCGCAGCAACTCCTCGAGCACCTCGCGGGTCTCCTGGGGAATGTCCCCATGGTGAAGGACTGCTCCATTTCTTACTGATCGTGCCCCAATCCAAGACGAGCCAAATTCAGCCTCCAAATAATTGATTCGACTTTCCAGTTTTTCCAGGTTTGCAAAAGCGATCGGGTTGGGCAGTGAAAGCGGAAAAGATAACTGGGCGATTAGCTCCTCAGCTAATCCTATCGCCCCTTGATTTCCTCTTTTATTCGCTGCAAAAACCGCAGTGGTTCCCATCGTTAAGACCTTGCGGGCCGCTGCAATCGCAAGCGTCTTAACTGAGGTGAACGTGTAGGTTTTGTTCCGGCCTGTGGCGGGGTTTATGTACTGAAAATGGCTTCGATCCAGAAAACCGTAAATACCATATTGGCGCTGATCGGGCTCATGAGGGTGCATGTCGAGACGAACTGATTTTGACGCGCCCGCCCCCTTAGAGCGCAACACTGCAAATTCGGCAATGGCGGGTCGATAGGTGCTTCTGATAACCGTCTGTTCGTTCCCCCCCAGCCACGCGTTGATTTCTTCGATGTTGGGAACGATCGCTGACATGAACACGAAGCGGATCGGATTGATGACGCGTGCTTTCATTCGTGCGAGAAGTAATTCGAGCCCAATGCCACGACCTGAGCTATCCAGAAGATGCCCTTCATCACAGATCACCAGCGATACACGTTGGGCGAACGATGGGTCAGCGCTGAGAACTCCGGACAATGATTCGGGAGTGGCGACCAATGCGCGTATTTGCTCCAACCCGTGCATCTCGTCCCGCGAAGGGACGGTGCCACCATAAGCGCAGCGAGACGGTAAACCCATTGCGTTGAGTCTGCGTACAAGTGAGCTTCTTAGCTCAGATGCCAGCGAGCGATAAGGCACAACCATGATTGCGACATGCTGCGGATTCAAGTTGAGGTGCCAGTAAAGCAAGGTTTCGCACAGCGTTGTTTTGCCCGCGCCGGTGGGCATCTGCAAAGCATAGCTTTGGTTGTTTTCGAGCAATCCACCCTGGATGGCTTGTATCTGCGAAGGGAAAAACTCCCAAGTCGATGGCTTGCGATCAAGGAAGGAGTTGACCAGTGGTGTCCAGAATGGATTCGCGCCTTGGGGTAACACCGCACGGACATTTGATGCATGGAATCGAGTAAGGAGCTTACTGAGCAATGCAGCGGCAACCCAAGCGTCTGGCCCTTCCAGCAGAGCATCTTTTTCGACCTGAACGGCCGCCTCGACATCACTGGCGAGGGCCACCAAATTACCGGTTCTCAAGTGTTCCTGCAGTGCATGTGCTGCCGCAGATCGCAGCTGCAGTGGACGTGCCAAAAAGTCGTAGCATGCAGCTCTCAAGCTCTTAGGTGAGTCAGGGATGGCCGATTGGCGCATGGCGAGGCAGGCGGAAGCCGGGAATTCTCCGAAATAGAATGCTGCAGCTGCGAACAGGGCTGCCTCGTCTTGGGCGATTCCCAGCTGTACCAATTGCACCGATGGCAATTCTTTTGAGAACTGAAGGAAAGCATTTCCTAGCTGAGCCCAGTCAGCGCTAGAAGTGTCTGTTCCGCGAGCCGCCTCGAAAAGTTCACCAACCAGAGATATGTAGTAATCCTCAAGCCGATTGCTGATGCGTGCGAGCTCCATCGGCATCTGTGTTATCGAGAAATGACCAAGATGACGAGCCATGTCTGCGTTATTGATCCACGTTTGAAGTGCGGCTCGCATGGTCAAATCACCGAAGCGCGTGCAGCTTGGAACGCGGCGTTATAGGTGGCGTGTAGGTCTGGAACGGAGATAACGACTAGGGTGAAATCGTCACTTGCTGTAGTGGGTGCAGTCGCGAGTTCTGCGGTGAGCAAGCTTTCACAGATGACGGCAACGGCGCGGTAGCGCTTGGTCGCAGATGGAGCGTCAACCGCATTGATAAAGCGGTTCAACAGCGGAATATTCACATCACCAAGATCTTCAGTAATGGATCGTTCGCGCAGCCAAACCAAGGTCTTGGCAAGCCGGCTTACCCGATCCGTTTCACAGTCCTTGATTGCGGTGGCTATGGGATTTGACGGAGCAGAAGTGGATTTGAGCTTAACCTCGGAGCACAGGATGACATCGTTCGCGCTCGCATTGGGGTGATCGGGCATCAGGAAATGGATGACATCCGATTTGGGGGCCGGTTTAGTCCTATCCTGTTTGAGCCGCCATTTCTTGGGGCCTATCGCTTCGGCCGGATGCTCCTTGGCTGACTGATAGAAATAACCTAGCACCTCACCAAAATCGCCAGCCATGGTTGATCCTGCATCCGGAAGCTTGCTGGAGAGAACTTCAGCAAGCGACAGTCCGGTGCGCGCGGCGGAACGGTGGAGTAGGTCATCAGTGATGTAGCAACGACGCAATGGCTCGGCAAGCGTCGCTTGCAGGAGCGCGACATGCGCGGCACTCATCCGAACTAGAACGTAGGGATCTTCTTGGCTGTGCGGAAACCAAGGCACGGCATTGCCGAAGTCGAACAGGAGATCATCCATGATTGCGATCCATATTTACCGCTGATGCCGGTATGGCGTGCTCGAAACTGAACGGCGGTAGCTGACCGCCATCTTGCCATGCTGGATCTATAAATCACCAGTGACCTCCCAGCGTTTCGAGAACTATTTGCTGCTCTGTATGAGGGAGGATCAGAGCCACCTAAAAACATCAGACGAAATGGTCAATGGCCTCCCGTAACATCTAGCAGAGAAGCCTCGGTTACAAGGTGGCCAGCTGCATTGCCGTTTGTTGGTCAGTAACAAGCCCGGAAATCCAGCGACCGCGCAAAGCTGCCAGGATCGCAGGGATTTTCGCTCACCGCCAGCAAACGCGATGATTGGTCGTTTAATGCACGCGATTTGCCTCAGCTAGCGCTACAGACGTTATGCTTTCTAACGTAATTCGTTAGCGTCCAGCGTCGGTTTTGAGCGCGAGTACAGGATTGAGGTCGCCAGATGCTGACGTCAATCTCCGCCTGTTGGCAGGCTGATTTCGGAGTCATCTTGAGCGTCTTGATCATCAGCGGGCAACTCGGCAAGTTGTGCATTGATGCCGGCCAGAGCATCCGAAGCTCCAGCGAGCAAGGCCTCCATGTTGAGTTTTCGGTCATTGAGGAGACGCCGGCGCTCACCATTGGGATTCGATCCATTGGTCAAATCTTCTCTGTCAGTGAGCATTCTTATTAAAGTGATATCCAGCCCGTCGTCCGCTCCCGCCTCGGTCGCCAACTGAACCCACTCCTTTGATGTGTCGAGAGCCCCTCGCGCCGCCTCGGCTAGGTAAAAGTCGATGGCTATTCTTGATGCCCGGTCAACGATCTTCGCCATTGCCACGTTGGCATAAACCTCCTCCGACTCTTTGTCACCCTCGCTCGGAGCATGGGATGGAGAGAAATATCGATAGTTCGACCCGTCAGGATCTAGGCCTTCTAAAACATCAAGGATCGGCTCCATCCCTGCAAAAGGGCTGCGTCCCGATGGTAGCGCGTGCCGGTGAGCCCAAAATGCTAATACGGCTTCACGAGCGTTTGCCATTTTGGTGGGGCGGTGGTCATCGCTGGCTGATTCAGCCTCTTGAATGAGCTCGGCAATGTGGTGGGCCATCCAGCGACCTAGCGTGTCAACAGAGTCCTCAAGTCCTTGCTCTGCCACCAGTTTTTTTCCGAGCGCCAAGATAGCCCTAGAGCGTTCGGACGGTTCCATCACTTCTGAAGATGTAAATTCGGTTGCTGGGTAAGATGTATTGGAGTTCATCTGCGACTGGATCTCGGTAATTTTGGTGGCGAGCAGTTCTTTCGACTTCAACCTCTACGACCAAGTCTTTGCCAACTGCTGTTAAAAATTCAATAACATAGGACATGGACGCCTCTAGCCGAACACCTTGTGCTTGATCAGAACCTTCATCGTATGGGGAATACCCCCACGTCTGAGAGCGCATGACAGGCACTGAGGATGAGGTCGTCAACCATATCCTGCGATCAAGGTCAGTCGACATGTTCATGAGTTCAACAACATACGCCGCCGGTTCGGGAGCTGGAAAGCCAATATTGCCGGCCCAAGGATCGCTTCTGTCCAGCCCCGATTCATGGTGCCGACTCTGTATCCACCCTTTGAGCACATAGGGTGGAGTGGCGAACTCCAATTCGTCGTCGACGCCAGGGATTCGAAAGTCGTGCGGGTGTTCTACGGTTTGAAGCGCACGCAGCAGAGACGCTGATGTGCTTGGTGATACCAGTGCTGAATGCACCGAGATTGCCTCCGAATGATTGACGTCGGCCCCAGACCACTGGCCCCAAATCGTGAGCATGCCTGGGGTGGGATAGAGGCCACGCTCAAAGTCCTGGGCTGATATAGATTTTAGCCAAGCATCAGCCTCATCCCGCTGCGGCCAGTCATATCGGATAGCAGGTTCCGGGTCTCGTCTATCGGCAAGCCATCTTCCATCTGTGCGCGCAATATCGTGTCGAGAAAGCCATTCTACAAACTTATTTTCATTCGACTCATCATGACCTCCGACTACTGGCTGTGTCGACAATAGACGGCCGGCAGTGATCATCATCGCGTGATAGGAGTGGTAAAAACTCAGGTCATCAACGCGCGGGTAGGTACCGTGGCTGCTATTTGTATCCTCATAGCGGTATAGCTCTGCTTTGTTTCTAAGGTCGGCATCCCAGCGATGTGCGCCTGTGTAACCTAATTCGCTGCGCAAACTCTTCTGCGTCTCGCGGCACACCTGAGATTGTTTCAGGCCAAAGCAGCGACCAAGTGGCGCTAGCCAATACTGATCGAAGTCCCTTCCCGAGAAATTGCGATCGTCATTATTGGAAGCATTGCTTTGCGAGAGGGAGTTTTGCGTCTGAGCAACGCCCTGGCTGGCGCTTTCACCTGCGCATATCTTCACCAACTGCTGCTCAAGTTCCGAGGGGAGAGTGACGAGTTTGTGCTCGATCAAAGCCATGACTGAGCGGGCGGCAAACAGTCGAATCAGTACGTGTTGCTGGTTCGGATCAGCCTGTACCAGCAAACAGTCTAGATGCGGGATGAATGCAGCTGGGTATTCCAGCGCAGCGCGTGAAGCAGCTACCAACAACCACTGTTGAGCATGAAGACTATAGAACTCGAATCGAGCGTCTCCGTACGGCATCTTTGTGTCACTGACTGCATGGGCGAACAGCTCGCTAAGGATCTGATGTCGGTTCAACGCACAAACCCCAACCACCGCGTGAGCGGCTTCCCACCGCGTGGCTGCTACCGGCGAGGCCAGTCCCGCCCAAATGTAGCCAGCCAGTGCCCCCTCAATTGAAGCGGCTGGAAACAGTTGCTGATTCCAAGGCCCGTCTCCATCGCCTTCCTCCAGAACTGCGTCGAATAATTTGAGGCCGTAGGATAAAGCGTCCAATGCCTCGTCATTGGATAGCTTGGGAGCGAGCAGGCCTACGAGGCTGAAGAGGCGTTCCGAACCAGCGAGCTCGGTCGACTCAGCGATTGCACTTAAGATCACGTCCAGTAACTCAAACTCGCCGATACCGGATTTCTGATACGCGAGATCGAACGGCATAACCTGGTAATACCGGTCACGCCTGATTTCCATGCAGAGACGTCGGCACACAGTCTTCAGCATCCTAACCAGCGCGTTGCGAATCGCCGGACGCGCCGTCCATTGGGTTGGAAGCGTTTCCAGAAAGCTGCGTAAATCCCACAATCGAAATTCCGCAACATGCGCGAAGGCCTCAATGAAGGACGGCTGCTGCCCGACCGAGATGCGTTGAACGCATTCGCTGAAAAAAAACTCCATGTGAAACGGCGGCTCACCCGCCCTGTATGTTTGATGAGCGGCCGATATTCCGGTTGATGTCGATAGGTCACAACCTACAAACACAGCGTCCCATTCATTTTGATCCCGAGAACGCCCCGTTTGAGTGCCAACACTGCTGGATGGGCTGTGGACACCAGATGCCTCAGCCTGGATTGTCCTGGTCAGGCGCTGGCTTAAACCCGGAAGTGTCACGCCCAGAGATTGCGAGATGGACTCTAACGCCTGCCATTTCGCTGCGGTCTGTGTTTTGAGCGTCATATAGCGATAAGCACGCTCAACAGCTATTACCTTGACCTGGCTATCAGCGCCCCCCTCAAGTACCGATAAGAGAATTGCGATTTCGTCCCAATCCGCCCGAAAGACAGTCAGGGGGAGGGCGTCCAAAGGCTCAATTTGCTTATTAGCCAAGAGCCTGCGGGTTGCAACCTCCAAAATTCTGCTTTCATCCCCAAACCTACGGTCACGCCAACGACTCGCGATGGCCAATGTAGAAGAGGGGCACAAGCCTGTCAGAGCGTCTATCGTGGCGTTCCACGCGAAATGTTTATCTCTGTCTACGTAATCTCGAGTCACTTCCGCGCAACGAGAGAAGTTGTAAGCTACTTCTGGTGCCGGGCGCGCCCCATTTGCCGCGCGTTCAGCCAGCTGAATCAGAGCCTCCCAGCGAGCGAAATTTTCGTCACCAATTTTGCTTGCGACCTCGACGGCCTCGTTGAAATAAGCCTCGGCATCGACAGTACTGATTGGGAGCAGTGAGCGGGCGACGTCAACAAGCCCTTCGACCAAGTGTCGTGCATCAGAACGCTCAGTACGATGAATTGACGCTGCCTTCTCAGCCATTTCAAATGCTAGGTTTTCAGCTCCAGCAACAGTAGCGAATAGACGTGTGAGCCGGTTGAGGGTCGGGGTGAACAGCGGACGGCTTAGGGTCGTCGTCCAGGCAACCAGCTCGGCTATGGTTTCCTGCCGAGCCAGTCCAGAGGTAAGGAGGATGTCTAACCATAAGATCACGATGTCGTTAGCTGTGTGCGGGTATTCGCGATATCGATTGACCTGCAACTGGGCAGATGTCGATTTGGCTTGGACGATGGCCTCGTTAAGCTGTGACTCGTCTACAGGGTGTGTAAACGAATGCGCCCATAATTTAACCCACGGAAGCAGTGGGCCAATGTCTGCTTCAAATTCCCGAAGCTCCTGCGATTTGCTGTGAGATTTGACAGCTTGCATCTCCTTTCTAAGCTCAGGCGACGCCACCTCGATCAACTCTAGAGGCTTCTCCGATAGAGCTGCGTGTAAGGCACAGGCGCGTAGATAGGGAGTCGGACTGCCGCCCAGGCGTGATGAGAGATGAGTTGGCGGTTGCAGTGGCAGATAACGCTCTAGTAGGTCGCGAGCCTCAAGGGAATCGCAAATCTTGTGGCAATACGCAGTCTCAACCAGGGCTACGATCGCTTGCAACGGAGGTGCACGATCCGAGTCACTGTTATTTGCTCGGATCTGCTGACGGGCCAAAAGCTTGTATATCCGCTGAGTCGGCTCTACGGATAGCAAACGGTTTTGCTTCCTGGTTTCCTCCGCCAGTGCGAGCACTAGCGGCATATTATTCCCAGCCGCAACCGCAAGCTCATCAAGCTGTAGATATCGTCCATGATCTAGTAGGCGCTGCGCTACAACGCGTCCTGCGGTATAGGATATCGAGCGCGGGCTCCATCTCCGCAGGTTCAAAGCGGCTTGGTCTGCACCGTTGATATTGAGTTGAGCAATTGCCATCATGGCTCGATCCTCGTCCGTCACAGGCTCACTTTTCCGTGCTTCGGGGGATAGCCTGGCCCAGTTACTCAGCCACTCCTCAGCCATACGAAGGCGGCTACGAGCTTCTCCCCTTAGTTCCTCATAACCGGAAAGAATTGCCGCCTCGTACACGTGATGAGAGCCAACCCATCCGGATCCGAAGGTACGGCGCGAAACAATCTCCTGCACGCTGTTACTGTCCATAAAGGCAGAGACCAGGTCTGTATTCTCCTGCAAGAGCGCGCGTTGTCGTTCATCGCCAGCACTTTCGCCTCCAGCCTTCAGAGCTAGCTTGGCCGCCTCAGGATACCGCTGGATACGCAAACTTGCCTTCAACGCAAATTGGAGGCGCTGGAGTTCGATGTCACGACGCTCAACCGGGCCAGAGTCGGGAAGTCCATTAGACGTCAGTGCCAGATCCACAAGCTCAGAGAATTGACCAGCTTCCAGCATCAGTTGCGGCATTACACCCGCGACATATGTGCTGGTTGAGCTCAGCTTAGCCAGATCATTAATGAAGTCCTTCAGCTGAGATGCGCCGGGCCGAAATCGTTCACGGAACCAGGTTTCTGCAGGCTCATCAAAAAATTGGATTGTATTTCCATTGACGATGAGCGGCCGGCCAAGATCGAGAGCAAAGCTCCTAACCAACGAGGGCTGCACACCTGATATCTCGGCTAGAACAGTTATCGGTACCAACGGACGTAACGATGCAAGTCCAGCACAAATCAAATCGATCTGGGTTCGCTCGAGGGTACCGGCCGTGTCGCGTAGCTTGGCGATGGACGCTTCCAGAATCGTATCAATGACACTGTCCACGGTCGTCGGATTCGGCCCAAGCAGGCGTAGCATTTCTGGAAGTGTTAGCTCTCGAGATAGCGTCAGTGCCTGGACTCGTGGGTTGTGTGAGCTTAACCGGTGAAATTCTTCGACATCGTGTTCGGAAGCATCCGGGAATTTTTGATGCAAATGTGCAGCCGTTTCCTCGACAGTGAATGCACTCAGACCAAGCGACAGTGCCTGGGGAGGAGGGTCGAGCAGAGACTCCCGGTGAGGCCGACACAAGGCGACTAGTCGAACACCTTCAAGCAGAGGTTCGCGTAGCAGATCGCGAACAAACGATCGGGGCTCGCCAATCTCTTCAGCAGCCATCTGCGCGTTATCCGCAGCGTCTACGATGATGCAAAGCAGTGCGTCTGCATTCTTTGCCCGGAGCATTGAGACAGCCTGTCTTACACGGTGCATAAACGCGCGCATGTAGGCGGAGATATCTGCATTTACCGTTGGAATCAGGAGGTGACATAGCCCGAGTGCAGAGAGCTCGTTAGCGAGTTGAACCAAGGCTATCCGATGGCCGTGACGGTAGCCTGTTACGCTGCGGTACTGACCATTACCGAAGCAATCGTATAGCAAGCTTACCGAGCCTTCAGGTAGGTTGCTGCCAATATTCGTTGCGAAGACTGACTTGCCGATACCAGCATCAGCATGTACGACCACAGGTACACCAGCTGCCTCAATGATGGATCTGACGATCATATCTTCATGTTGGCGAGGGATCACTTGGTCGATTTTGTTGATCAGGCATGGGGCTGGGAACAGTTGAGCCTCATCCGTGCGCAACTCCCGGAACATGTCCATTTTAGTGATGGATGGATTATCCGCACTTTCAGACAACGCCTTACGGTTGACCAGCTCTTTGAGACGAATAGGGGCGTCAACATCCATATCTGGTAGGTAGCCACTGACATCTTGAAAAAGGATGTTCCTTTGAGTCCAGTAATTATCGTGCGATCCGTCCAATCGGAGCATCTGACAGAATGCTGCTAGCCCGTCACCGTTTAGCGATGTGAATGCTTCAAGCTTTCTTAGGTTGCCCGGATGCCGAGCAGTCCTTTGCGCAGCCGCATCCTCAATCGCCTCAAGAAACTCGGCGCTGATAGTGCGGTTCGTGACGAACCAAAACTCAAGTCTTTCCCGTAGAGGGACGCCAGGGAGCCTTCGTTGAAGCTCCGCATACCGCTCAGCAAACCCATGAATCGTCTTTTCCAGACCGCTCGGTTGCCACACCTCATCAACCCGTAGCGTAGAGTGCTTGAGTTGCATGTAGCGAACCAGTGTTGCGTGTTCTAGATCAGTGTCGCCGTAATATTCAGCGATATCGATGAGTTGATCACCGACCTCAACTTGCTCGGCACCGGGAAACTCGCTGGTTGCGGCTCCTTCAATTGTGACCGCGACTAGGCCAGATTGAGGCCTCAGAAGCTGCAGTGCACGGCGCGCGGCCCAAAGGTAGTGAAACTGATCGCCGTCTCGGCTGGCACGTACGAGCATGCTTTCGGACATTTAGACACTTCCCTGATTCAATACAAAGCAAAACGCTGTGGGCGAGGAATACCTTGCTAAAAAACAATTTGAGCCCATATCTTGTGAGACCAGCTTACCTCGGGCCCTCAAGCCAACTCCCATAGGCCATAACCAGTTCCCAAGCAAAGGATCGAGCGAATGAATATTGTGCTGGATCAGGCTCCGCCAAAGGGGATTTCGCTAATCCGCGATGCCTGCTTACGGTTGACGGGGTGTTGCAGATCCGATGGAAATCCCTGACGTGGGGTAGGTTAATGCCAAGCGCCCCGCAAATGTTGTGGTTGCTCCCAAACCGGGTGGCTAGGGCTTCCAGAATTTCATAGAGGTGCGTGAACTCGTTGTCTCGATCTTTTCGGGACTGAGCAAGGCTAAGAAGTAGGCGAGAGAGGACATCATCCGTTGCATGCCTTGCAAGGAGCTCGGCGTTTGCCTCTGCACTTGCGAGCTGGTCAAGCTCTGAGTCAAAGGTCACGACCCCATTTTTGTCGATGACTTGGAAATGCAAATAGTCGGCTATACGTATCCCCGCATGGGCTTCCAAATGAATTTCGGTCGGTCGTCCATCATCATGAGTAATCGTCAGTGCAGGCCGATCTCTAAAATCAAGAGACGCTGATGCCAAATGCTCGAAAGGTGCTACTCGTGCTTTTATCACGGCCAGCAGCTTCTGCTTCATATCTGGCGCCAACCGAAAGGTAGACTCATCCATCTGAGCCCGCGCACTCCCATTCTGGATAACGAATGAGGCGCCTAGCGCTTCGAATTTTTGCGCGCTGCCGATCAGGTTGGTCGGAAGGTAACTCCACTCCAACAACGCCACACTGCTCAAGTAATTTTCTCCAGGTGATGATGCCGGCGCGTGAAGCTTCGGAATCTAGAATATGATCGACTATGAACCAAAGCGGAGCATCGCGGGGACGAGGTTAAGAACAGGCAGATTGTTGGTGTACCTGTCGAGCACAGGCTCTATCTCGGCCAGGATGCGCTCTTCATCCAAATCGTCCTCACGGATTACTGTCTTGTACAGCGACTCCACCATTTTGGAGCGCAAGGCAAATTTACCCTCGCGTGTCGGGGTCATCGCTCCCGTAACGGCGACAACAGCTACGTATGCTTTACCTCCGATGACGAGGCTCAGTGGAACCAAACACACGGCCTCGAACGGCTCGAAGACCCCTGAAAGACTCAGTGTCACGGTAGCATCTATATCACCGCGCAAAAAAGATGCAGTGCCCCCGATTGCTTGGAGATGTGTTACGAGGTCAGTCGGAGAAACACACAGGCTTCCTCGATCTCTGAAGAGTGCCTTCAGCTCAAGCAAGGTTTCTGCAAGACGCAGTGGCACGCTATAATCTCTGAGGCTCGTCGCGGCTGTTAGGGGCATTACCGCGAGCTTTCCGTTGAATTTCAGCTCAACTGAAACTGCCTTTGGGTCATGAAGCATGCAAATGATCTGGAAGAGGGCGCAGAGCTGTTCAAGCTCGACGGGTGTGTCATCATCAATCGTCACTTTAAAATTGCTGTTCGATCCATCTTCGCTCATGAGCAGCTCGAAGTTTCCTCCGTCGACGCGAATCCTCCTTAAATGCGGGGGAAGCGAATTGTGCATTGCACTGACGTATAAGGATGCTGGCATCTCGGCACGCACCCCACTGGAACCGTCGCGGAACGTCACTGACCCCTCAGCCGCGGGCCCGGATGGGTGCACCTCCAGAGTCCCCGTCAAACCCTTATGCAGGTGCAACGGGTCTGCCAGGCCAAAGCGTTTGGGATGGAAGTTTAATTTCGCAAGTTCGACGATCCCTCCCATGCCCATCGTCGCATCGGCCAGGGCAACCAAATACTCGAGGTCTGTAAGCTCAAAAGTCATCGTCTGGCTATGACTGTCGTAGCCGACGGTTTGCAGAAATCGCAGCTTGCGCTCGGTGTACCGTGAAGGCGAACGACCTACAAATTTGACGAGAGCCGATTTGAATGAAGCCGGCTCTACCAGACTGATCTCCAGGCCTAGGTCAAAATCGATCCGCAGTTTCTTTCTATGCAGAACATTGCCGTTACCCTCAACGATGTGCACATTGACCCGTTCTAAGATCTGCCCAATGAGCATCTCGTCAACATGGCGGATAAACGCTCTATGAGGTAGTGGGCCACTCGAGTAGTCGACAAGGACATAGAAAGCAGGCAACGGGTTCGTCGCCATTTTCCTGAGGTTGGACAAAGTGACGTCAACCGTCAGCTTCTTAGATCGAGTTGACTTGACCTGCACGGTGCCGGTGATGATTGGCTCATGAAGTGTCGACTGGCTGAAATACGCTGCATCTTGCTCGAGCTCGATCAGTACATCCCACCCATGCCTATCGGTCTGGCTTTTGTTCGCTGTGACCCCGCCATCTGTGCAGAACGACATAAAGTGAAGCTCACCGCCAGTACCAATATCCCCCATACATTCCTCAGTAATTTTGACGCTCAAACCATCTAGCAATGAATTGACCCGCCGCCGATGCGGTGACCACCTGGGAGGACGCCCCCTATTTCTCGGCGGCCATGTTGGTAGCACGAATTTTATCCGACAATTCGATAATTGAGTGAAGCGGGGTGTGGAGACGCCAAAGAGGCTTGGCTGTTTGGGAGCCGCCCCAGTGCTCGATGGCCTTGTCGACCTTATCTGTATCAATCACAACGGCCTGATTCAGCCAGCAACTCAACAGTTCGGCCGCTGACGCGCTTGTGTTTTTACATTCTGAGCAAAGAAGGCTCAGCGCGATCTCAATCACTTCAGGGCAAGGTTGCATATTTGAGGATCGCAAGACATGAAAGGCGGCACTCAAGTCACCCGTTGATTCACCAGTCAGCCGTCGCCGAGCCATGTCGGTCAACTGGTTTGGATGGTGAACGGCCACTAGGCGCAGCACAGCGCTGAGTGAAGCCCCACTCGAGGCGGGGAGCAGTATTTCAAGCTCTGACTTCGTCACGGGGAATGACGAACAAATCCTTGCGGCTAGCCTACATAGCCACTCTGATGGATGCAGGAGGGCTTGCTTGACCAAAACTAAATCATACGGAGGCCTTGCGCTATCAACTGGAGTGAGCTCTTGAATATCCACATCCGGCAGGACGTCAGAGATCGAGCTTACGCCTCCCAGATAAAGGTTAAGGAGCTTGCTGCACTCTTGCTGAAGTGAAGCGTGATCCAGCGGAAGAAGCGAAGCAATATATCTCAGCGTGCTCTTAGCAGATGCTGCCTCATAGGGCGTACCCCAGCTGTATACGTCGCTTGCAGGGCTATTCATGAACCCAGATGCCCTCAGGAATCCCGCCAACTGGGGGAGTGAATGCCGCCCCTCTGAGATAATTTCGAAACGATGATCATCCGGTATGAACGCCTTTGCGACTGCGAGGGTTGCGCTCATCCCGACATCGCGAAAGCCTGGATCTATGAGCGGTAGCGACACCGAATTGGTTGATGAGCCTGATCGATCCCAGGCGGTGGGTACTGGCGCGATTTGACGCGATTCCAAATGTTCGTTGATGTAGATGATAAACCCAAGGTTGCTAAACACCTGATCCGGCAGTGTCAACGCAAAATCTCGCGCCTCGGAGTCTGGACAAGCCTTCAGACAATTTGACGCTAGACGCCGCAGTAGCTCCAGGTCGTGTCTCTCTTGCTCCGGTTTTTGTAAAAGCCGTCCAGAGATGGGCGCAGGCACGGTAAGTGATAGTTCCTGAAGTAAGGTAGCACCCTGGACACTATCGTTCATTGATCGAGAGAATAACGCCCATGCCACTAGCCTGACTGCCGGGCTCGATACATAGAGGCGCTTGGATGCTTCAGGGATCACCAAATCAGCCGGCTGGCCTACGATGTCTGAGAGAGCTACACCTATTGTAAATATGTGCGTGTCATCATCATCCATCGCTTTGAATGACAAGGCTATGAGCCTGCTTATTCGGTGCTCAGCCACTACAACTTCTGGCTTGCTGAGCAACGCAAGGGCGCGATTTAATTGGCTGGCATCGCCTTCGGCGTGTCGGGCAAGACATATATCAATTAGCTTATCAGCCAGGCCCAGACCTAAACCAAAATTGACGACCTCATGCATATCCTGGCGATCAGCTGCTTGATCAATAATCTGCAGTGTTTGTTGATTTAAATGG
Source organism: Pseudomonas sp. PvP028 (assembly GCF_017832255.1). NCBI lineage: Bacteria > Pseudomonadati > Pseudomonadota > Gammaproteobacteria > Pseudomonadales > Pseudomonadaceae > Pseudomonas > Pseudomonas sp. PvP028. The sequence goes on along the minus strand of NZ_JAFIBL010000001.1, from coordinate 4,134,312 downwards.
CGTCCCGCCACAAATTCGCAGAACGACTTGTGGATGAACGCGATCATTCGGATGTCGCTATGGAAGAAAGTTTCCACCAATCCCATGCGTTCCCAATGGCTCAACGCGTCCCTGACGAAGCCCTTGGACAGCAACAGTGATCTCTCAAGTAGCTGCGCCAAATCCGCAGCTACCTCCGCAATTAGCTGATCCAGCGGCAGCAGCGGGTTCTGAATCAAGTGCCATCCGGTCAAGTCAAGGACTTGGATTGCGATATCGATTAGCTCTCCACCATCCGATGCTCGAGGCTGATTCTCAGCGCCCTCAAAAAGCCTAATGAGCTCCCGGTAAAGCTTCACTCGCGAGGTGGGCAGTGCACGCTTGCGCAGAATGAGTACTGCAGACATTCCTAATAGCTGTGGACTGATAGCAAAGCCGTTGCTTGCTGAGTTTCGCCGTCCATAGCTAGTGGGCAGGTGAAGAGCGGCACTCGGGAGATCCTGCGGCGCGATAAGCTTGAGCAGTTTTTCCACATTTTCAGCTCCGTCCTCAGCTTTAGGAGGCAGGAGCGTGTAATGAGCCCAGTCTTTTAGAGCGTTAGTGGCATATCCGATTGGTCTTGTGGTAACCACGATCCTTGTCGCGGGATAGCCCGATGCGAAGCGTCGAATATGCTCAGCAATTAGACGGTGATCCTTACCGCACTCATCCAATGCATCCAGCAGGATGACCCAATTATAACGTCTGTCGTTGATAGCATCTCCAACCGGTATCCCAGAGCCATCAAAGGACGTGTTGACTAGCGATTCGGTAAAAGTTTTACCCGCGTGGATACCCGCAACGATCGATTTGAGAGGCGCGCTCAAAACCATAAAGCCATCCACAGAGTACTGGTAAGCGAGTGCCCGTAGCATAGTTGACTTGCCTAAACCTGGCCCTGCAACGACTACCGCCTTCCTTCTAAAGCGTGCAGTCCACAGGGAATCAAAGGTGTCACCTCTATGCTCTCGCTCATGGATTTTTTGGTAACGCTGCAAAGCGGATAATGCGTCTGCTGTTTCCGCCAGCTCAAACTCTCGATGCTCAAGCTTCATGGGGAGCAGGTATTCGATTGGGATGCGGGGCCCGGCGCCGATGATTGCATAGTCATTGTGGGTATTACTGACCCACTGGCCATAACGGTCAAGCAAAGCGGCAGGGCTGCCATCGTTGCGTAGCTTGATGCCTCTTGTTCGAAGCAATTGCACCAGATCTCGCAGCGTCCATCGCCCGCGATTCTCAATCAATCTTAATGCCCGGTAGCCTAGGATATCGAACGCTGCGCAAGCATCAGTTTCATCCACACAAATTAATCGGAGGACATTTTTTGCGGCACTGATGTCCCCGTTTTTTGAGATAAGAGTATCGATGACACGGATCTGCAGGGATCGGCACACAATCTCCACTGATAGATTATTGGTTAGCAGGAGGTTGTGAAATTCGTTCCCAATAGCAGTCAGCCTATCTGCGCGGCCTTGCCCCATTCGCTCGATATCGTTTGCGAGGTCTTCTCTAATGACGGCGCTGGTATCTGAGGCTACCGCCAAGATACCGTAGGCGAGTGACCCGTCATGAATGGCTTGTGCCAGATCCATGAGTGCTGACCAGAGCTTGTCACGGTGTTTCAGACCTTTTTTGGCTTGCACCTCGATTGCGCTGCCGTCTGTAAGCTCAATCCGCAGATCGTCACCGGCTCCCTCGCTCTCAGCCCAAACAGCAGAGGGAATATCAATGCAGACACCATCAAGCCAGCCCAAAGGGCTGCCATGCAAAATATGGCTCGCGACAATGGCTGTCAGCGAGGATTGAAAATTGGCACCGCCACCAAAGGCTGAACCTCCTCCAGTTTTTTTGCTTTTCAGCTTTTCTGAAAAGGCTGAATCGGAATGTTCTGTCATCTCAATGAGTCAGTCAGGGATCTATGTTTGAAACTGTCTGCATGGCCTCCGTGGCACCGCACTGAGGAGGCGCCATGTCCAGCACGTAGACATGTAAAGGGGTGATGTTCGAAAGGCTTTCTGCGACGACGGTGATCTTGAGGCCTAATCTTGCCAATTCACCAATCCGATCAGCCTTTCCTGAGGTAACGCTTTGCCCGCAGCTTTAATGATCTCGAATACGCGCACCAGCTCGGGATCATGGAGCGCCTCAAGCATCGAGCGCTTTTGAACGATCTGCTCGCGGTATCTGCGCTGGGTGCTCAGCTTACTGCATAGTTTCTCCAAGCATCGCGCTCCTGGAGCGAGGTACCGACTGAAATATGGCAGCGTGGCTGCGATCGCAAGCCCTTCAGGGTCGTAGTCGGTAAACGCAATCACTGGCAGGCCCAAATCATCAAGCAAGCGGTAAGCACTGTCGACCTTGTAACTGCCCGGCGCCCCGCGGAAAACCACAAGCGGATTGCCCGGTACTGATTTCAGTATCGGTGTCCGATCGGTCAGTTCAAAGTTCTCCCAATTTTCAATCAGCATTACTGCATCATGCTGGCAGCGCTCCACAACCCACTGGCGATCGACATCCAGATTGATCCCTGGCGGAAGGGTGTAAGGCGCGCTCCCAAGCATCAGAGGTCGATCAGGTAGGGACTTAATGGCAACCCGCTGACCTCTTAGCCGTTTTTTGGTGAATTTCTCATCACCACCCAACTGAACCGCCTCGTTGCGAGAAAGGTCGTCCCACCCGTCGAGTGACATCATGGGGTCGACGTTCCAGTTGCTCTGAATGATCACTGCGATTTGTAGCTTGTCGGCCAGGGTGAATTGCCACATGGCTCCTACTGCTTGACCGATTCCGTACTCGTCGCACAAACCGTCCAACTGACGGGAACGCTTGAAAAGCTCTTTTTCCGACTGGTAGATAGCCAGCAGTTTTTTCAGACTTCCTAACGCTTGCATACGGTGACATCCGCAATAATGACGTTTCCACTGAGCCTATCGTCGTCGTTGATGGAGACGAGCTCGATTTGTAAGCGTCGTACGATTTGCGCATTTGCCTTCACCTGCTTATCAAGCAAGGCTAGAAAGCACATCATGCAAGATTCCTGATCCAGCACTTGGGTCTCAGGAGCGAGCGCGAAATATCGAGCAGCAGACATTGGGGCGGGGCTGTGGGCGGCTTCGTTGAGCAGGCGTTGGCTCACGACCACCAGGGGAGAGCCTTTGATCAATGCAGCCTTGGGTGGCGCTTCCGTGACGGGCGTTCCTGGTCGTCGTTCTTTGGTGGGTACAGCCACTGAGCGGTCGATGTTTTTAGCCACATCGGCCAGGCTGTCTCTGATTTCTTGCCTGCCGAAGTCGAGATCCAATCGTAGCTTCATCGGCTCGTACTGATAGGCCCAATCCGGGATTTCCGGATACTCATAAGGATCACGTACCTCATACTCAGGATGTCGGAGCAGGTACATTTGCAAAGCTCGCAATCTCCTTGCTCGAGGCTCTACCACCCGTAGCTTATGAAGATACAGCTTCAACACTCGGGTAATATCCGCCGTCGTGGATCGCCAGCTCGACAATCTGTCCAGAATATAGCCTTGATACAGGGCTTCCAAAGCTTCGCGCTCACTTGAACCAAGGCTTTCGAGCAAGGCAGCGTCATCGAATTGCGACAATGCCTCGACTATCCGCTCGAGCTGTTCTAGGTAATGCAAATTCTGTTTTTCTTTCTCCCGATAAGTGCGTACGTTGCCAAAATTGTTTTCGGCTGCAGTTCGGACGTGGAGTAGGAAGTCTTTCATCTCTTCGGAAATTTCGAAGAGCGTGAGGTCGATCTCGTCCTGCAATAGCATGACGTCCTCCCCACGACCGTCGAAATATGCTTCGGAAAAGTCCTCCAGTAGCTTATCCAGCCGACTTAGCTGTTTCCCAAAATCTGCAGAAACCCCATAGTTTCGAGATCGGTAACTCGCCTCGTTGAGCAGCCGGCTCACGGTAGGAGAAAGTCTATAGGAGTCTTTGAGCGTTTCGTTCAAACGGACGGCACGGATCTGCTGAAGCTGGCTCAGCGCTTTAGCATTTTGTTCGTCCCGTACAACGTGACCACTTACGTACATCTGTGCGATCAGCTTGCGCTGAGAGTGCAAGAGTTCCAAATGACCGACCACTGCATCTACCAGGGTGCTCATGAGGCCGTTCTCTTATCGAATTCCTTGTCATCGTCTGAGATCTGGTCGTGGAGCATCAGATACTCGATAGCCTCCATCAACCACTCAATCCGACCGGTGAACACGTAGATCTCTGATTCCGGGTTAACCAACTGCAGGTAGCCATCATCGCGAAATCTCTTCACGATCTTGTTTAGGCGCTCTCTGTCTGAACCATCGCGGGTCGAGATATTGGTATCTGATGCGATTTGCCTCAACTGCTCACCGATGCCGGCGTTCGCTGCAATTTTGGCCATGGTGCGATTGAGGTCGAGCTTTTGGCCAGGAGATACTGCGTCGTCATCACCTTCCAGCCGCATTACCATTTCCAAGAAGGAAACCATTGGCCGGAGACTGTTCTTAAGCTCCCCAAAGCGCCTTCTCGCAATCTTTTTGCCTTCGCTGTCAATCTCTGATGCTGCAGCGAAGAAGGCGCTGCCACTGCGGGTCTGCGTCAGTCGGATGTTGATACGGCGCAGGTAGTCATCAACGTCATCCTGGTTAGTACGGCTACCTGACGCTTGCGGGCTGCTGAGGAATTGATAGCCTTCATAGTCAGTTACCTGGCAGATGAACCCGCCCTTGAGAAGGTCGGTCACAATGCGGGCGAAAGGGCTCATTAGACGTCCTCCACTTCGATTTCCAGAGGTTCATCCAGTTCAGGATCACCCTCGATGACTAGCTCGCAATGCACCAGCCGGCGTTCTGAATCGAGTTTGTATTTGTTGGCAAACAGTATGAGCGTTTCTGCGTCTGGGTCAGGGAATGCGGTACATAGCGTGATGTGATTTTCCCCAAGGTAGTTGCACAGCGACACAACGTTTTGCGCGTCGATCGCCCTGAGCTCATCTACGCACCAAGTCAGTTGCACCGGAGCGTTTCCTCGAACCTTAGAGATGAACCCAAGAAACAGGATGATCATCACCAAGTAGCTCAAGCCATTGGATGAGATATTTTCCAGTTCGGCACGGTTGCGGAACTGCCTCAGGTTTCCGTTCTCCCTGACAGCACCGCGGATGCTGACCAGTGATTTGAAATTGGCATTGATACCGTTCTTGATGTCCCACAGGTTCAGGAGGGCACGCAGGTGGTCGACAGCGTATTCGTCTGGAAGATCGCCATCCTTGATCCACTGATCACGGTCGTCGGTGATTTTCTTGATGATTGACCAGTAATTCAAATCTTCGACAGCTGAGACGATTGATATCTGCAGGTCAGTCAGGCTGTCGAACACCTTCGAGCTGCGGGAAAGATGACTCTGCATCGCCGTATTGAAGCGTGCCAGTCGATCGCTAAACTTTTTAAGCTCTCGGTGCAGCCCCTGGATCTCTCCAAAAATCGTACGAGCATCCGCGATCAGCAGCCGACGGCTTTGCTCGTGCTGGTGGGTGAACCAATCTTCCACGACGCCAAGCACGTCGCTAGGAGTGATTTCACGCGGCAGCTCGTCTTTGAGGTTGCTCAAACGGTCGCTGAAATAGGTGGCGGGCGGAGAGAGTGCAATGGCAGAGAATGCCCCGCGCATTCCCTTGATCTTCGCTCGCAAGGCACCGTCCGCGTCATGCAGTTCCTGGAAACAGGCCCCTAGCGCTGTCCGCAGCGCGGTCGCTTGCCAAGCCACATCATACTTTTCATGACGGTCGGTCGGCGTGTATTCCTGTAGCTGATCCCTCAACGTGGACTCTACGGCTAAGAAGTCCTTGTAGAAGATAGAGGCAGCAGTATTGCATTCGCTGATCTGCCTCTCGACCTCCCGCTTTGTGCGAGTCCATGTCTCCTCAACCGCACTGAGCTGGAGTGTCAATTGCTCATGTAAAGCCTGCTGCTGATCTAGTTTCTCCTGAATTGCCGGAATGTCTGGCTCGACGACAGTCAGCCAGTGGTGCCACTGATTAAGGAGGTCAGTCCAACCATTAATTTCTTCCAGATCATCTCTGAGCTGTTGGCTGTGATTTTTCAGCGCGTTCAAAATCTCGACATCTGCCCCTCGTTCGGACAAAGCAGCATCTTGCTGTTTTCTCAGGGTCTTGATCGCGTTTTGCGTAGAGGTTTCGTGGTCAGCGATCGCGGTGTTAATCTGCCCGGCAGAAAGCCCGAAGCGTTTGTCGATCGCCTCACGCTTAGCGGTAGCCAAGCTAGCCAATTCAATATGTCTTTGCTGATGGCGATCATTGAATTCCCTTTGCACGCCTATTGCAGACTCAAGCTGCGCTCGTCTTGCGCTGAGAGCAGTCACAGCATCCGAGACTGCAGTATCCCGCTTGCGCTGGAGCTCCTTGCGGACGTCACGAATTTCCGTATCTAGGGCAGCATGATCGTTTTGGGCGCGACCCAAGGCTGCACGCGCAAGAGTCAACTCGGTAACTGCAGCCTTTATCGCCTCGCGCAACGCTTTCTGCTGAGCGACGGCCAAATCCAGCTGAATCTGCAACGCCTCTCGCTCAGCGACGGCTTCAGCTAGCATTTCTTGGAGCAACGTATCGTCCGCGTCATCAACTGGAGCGACAAAATCTAGCTCGAGTGTGATCCCATACAAGCTTTGACTAGTGTCCACTGTCTGCGGGTGCAAATCGGTTCGGTGAAGCAGTTCGGGATTGATCACCTTGGCAATGTGCACACCCCAGTCGGAGCGCGTGGATCTGAGGAAGTGCAGCAAACTGTCCGGATCGGGAGCGTGAGAGCGCTGGATTCCTTGAATTTTCTCAGACTGGGTCGACAGGCCTTTAGTATGTAGCTGAATCTGGAGGTCTAGCGTTGCGGATTCAGCCTGGAGCCTGTCGACAGCCTGGTCTTTGGCGCTGACGGTTTTTTCCGCGACTCGGAGCACCGCTGCAGCCTGCTGCAGGGAGTCCTGCTTCAGTTCTATAGCATTGATCAGCAACGGATCTGTTGGGGGATTGTTAACCCGCTCCTCATCCCGGCCAACCTGGCCCCTCAAAACATCAATTTGTTCCTGGATGCGGTTACGTTCAGCTTCGCAGGACGAATCGTAAAGACGTCTATCTTTATCCGCGCACTCGGCAGCTGCATCGAGTTCTACCCGGTGTGCACTGTTGAGCTCGGTAATCTTGGTGAGGGCGGCCGCATGGTAAATCTGGTGCCGACGAGCTTCCTCGTTAATCGCCGCGTCATACTGGGTCTGGATATCAGATGCTGCACCTAGAGCAAGCCTGTACTGCTCATCGATGCGCCGGGCCTCGTCGATGAGCAACTCCCGTTGGGCAGCACGGCTTCTTTTGTCCTCGACCTGGGCATCAGCAAATGCCTGACGCTCACGCTCAATACGGTGAAGGTCTTTTTCGCACTGTCCCACTTGGTGGTGCGCCTCGGCAATCTGGCGAATCAGGTCTCCAGCAGCGGCCTCGTGCTCGTTTTTACGTTCACTAAGGAATTTCTCAAGACTCGTCCGCTCGTTGTCCTTGGCCGCCTGACTGAACTCAAGGTGATCACGCAAGATCAGGAATTTTTCCTTGAGTTCTCGAACTCGCTCATGGGCAGCGTTAAGAGCTTCACGCACAGTCACAGCGCCAACCACTTCATGCTCGATCGTCATGATCTGCCGATAAGCGTTGTAATCTCGGGGCCAGTTTTCCACACGTGTCCGATCGGTGTGGATACCTACCGAGGGCTTTCCCTCGAAAACCCAATCCGCTACGACCTGCTGGAGGTCATCAAAGTTGGCCTGACGAGAGAACATGCCTTTCGTGAGCTTTTCCAGATGCCGCAGGGGGCGATTGTATGAAGTGAATCCATACTCTGCAGACATGCCGGCTAGGTATCGACGCTGATTGCTATCAGCATGGTGAGGCTGCCAACCCTGGATGATGCAGCGGTAATCAAGGTAGGTATCAATTTGCCGGTCAGCACATGAAATCCTGAGTTCGGCAAGTCTCCTGCGAAAATCTCTGTTCAAGATGAACTGATTGTCATCCGACACGAACATGTCTCGTCGGAACTCGCTTTTGACGAATCGATAGCGCACCCGATCTGCCGTGCTGTTGCTGTAGGCTACGACGAGGCGACGACTACCATCCGGTACTTCATACTCATAGACGATGTATGAGGTCTGATTAGGTAGATAGTAGTCGATGAAGGAGTCCTTGCCCTTGGACACCACGTCCGTTGGCTCGACGCCAGAAAACATCAGTGCCAGGGCAAGCAACGATGTTTTCCCTTGGCCATTGCGTCCAGTCAATGCCACGCCACCATCGACGGCCATTGTCTGGACGCGGCCTTTGGATAATGAGTCGACAAGGTGGATGTTTAGCAGCCTGTAGAGCGCTTCAGGCAGACGCTCGTCAGGTTCGCCTGGTGTTGCGACGTCCGACTCATCGGTCGATGCCGATTCGTCCTGGAGAAGGAACAGACTTTGAGTGTGCTGATCAGTTGGCATGCGATGTCCCTATAGCCTGCAAAGAGCCCTCCTGGCTGCGGCTGCACACCGACCTCTGGTGTTAGCAACGAGGTAGATGATCTGCGGCTGCGCTGCATATGCAACCGCGCCAGGGCTGTATTCCTGAACCTTGCCGGGTGAATGTGATGATCGCTAGCGGCTAAAGACCACGAATCTTTTCACACATGAACTTGGCGTAAAGTGGTGTTGCAGCGTTTACGGCATTGTGCCCAGGGATAGACGGAGAGATCGGAGAGGGTTAGACCTCAAGGACGGCCGAGGAAATGCCTCGAGGCGTGTCATCGTTGAGTTCTGCGTGGTACCAGTTGCGCAGTAAAGCTAACCCTAAACCCTTCACATTTTTGGGCTTCGTCGTCCTTGAACGCTCAAGCTCAGTCATTTTGAGGGGGGGGATGGCAAATAGCAATCGACGAGGCACCTTCGTCGGCACGACTGATTCTGGCATTTTCGAGCCTCCATAGTGGATGTCCTCAGCGTCGAACTGTGTTTGCAGGCAAAGCAGGATGATCCGCTAAGCAGGGGCGTGGTTCATATCCACACCTGACTGAGGCAGCGCACATATCACGTTTTATCAATTCCGAGCGTGTCTGCTCGTACTGCCAGCCCCCCGAAAGATACATTTGAGTCTAGGTATCGCAGAGCTGACTTCATGTCTTTCCAACCTACATAGCTCATCAGACCTTTTATGTCCCATCCATTGGACGACGCCCAGGTAGCAAAGCCCCGCCGCATCGAATGAGCGCTGTAAAGCGCTTCAGGTAGGCCAGCTTCCTTGAAGATTCGGCGTAGCATCGGAATCAGACTATGCGATTGGATGGGTCTATCCGACAAATTTCCCCAGCGATCCAGGCGTCTAAACACGGGCCCTTTTGCGAGTCCGGCAACTGTGATCCAGTTGATGTAGGCGTCAACGGGGCAAAGCATTGTCAGCGCTGGCGTTTGGAAGATTGTGCCTTCGTACTGACGGTCGCCTTTGGTATATGGCAAGAAGAAGGTAATCCCTTCACCACTATTGGCTTGGGTGTTCTCCACGGTTAGTCGGGCCAACTCATCTCCGCGGAATCCCCGCCAGAACCCAATCAGCACCAATGCGAGCGAGCGCTTGTGGCGAAGCACGGTCTTGTAATCACCTCGTTCCAGCGCTGCAGCGGCTTCAGCCTCTAACCAATTAACAGCCTGCCCTAGGTGTCTCAGGAGAAGGGGAGCGGCTTGCTTCACCTGTGCAGGATGAACGACTCGGATGCCCTTGATCATCTGCCGAACGTGCGGCGTCTTGGTGGGATCAGGGAATCCTTGGGTGATATGCCACTGCGCCAACGCTGCCAGACGCTGCTTTAACGTGCTGATCGCATGCTTGTCGGCGTACTCGGCTAGGTAGCGCACGACTCCCTCGCCGGTCGTAGGCAGGTAACCGCCCCAGGTCACCTCGAAGTGCTCGATCGCAATGCGATAGCTTTTTCGCGTGTTTTCGCGGGTACCCGCGGTTAGATACCGATCAGCCTTATTCGCCATACCCAACCTCGAAATCTTGCGCTCGCCCGTGATTACAGGGCTCCGGTGCTACTTGGAGCTCTAGTGAATCATCAAGAAGCCATAAACTTCTATTATGGCTTTCTAGAAACCTCATTACAAACTCGTGATTTTGATGATAACGTGACACGTAATTACATGACATGTATCACGACACGAAATCGTAGGACGTCTAATGGCCCGCGGCGGTGTAAACAAAGCTGTAGTACAAAAAGCGAGGCAAGCCTTGCTGGCCAAAGGCACGTACCCAAGCATTGACGCCGTGCGTGTCGAGCTGGGTAATACGGGCTCGAAAACTACTATTGCCCGGTACCTAAAAGAGATCGAATCCTTTGATCCACGCCCGCCATCCTCGCGAGACAGCTTGGGGGAAGAGCTTTCCGCGATGGTCGCAAGCCTTCTGGATCGGTTGATGGAGGAGGGTAATGAGTCGATCGAAAAGGCTCGATCAGCCTTCGATTTACAGCGCGTAGCGCTCGAGTCTCAAATCGCCAATCTACAATCAGAACTGACCTCTGCGCGGAGGCAGTTAGAGGCCCAGCAAGCGGCCATTGAAGCTCAAACTGCTGACCTCCAAACCACGCAGTCTTCTCTCCAGGCAGAGCTGACACGTAATGCCGGCCTAAGCCAACGCTGTAGTGATCTGGATGCCCAGGTAAGTGATAGGAATAAACAGATCCAATCCCTTGAGGAAAAGCACGTTCACGCGCGCGGGGCGCTTGAACACTACCGGGAGTCGGTGAAGGAACAGCGCGAACAGGATCAACGTAGGCATGAATCCCAGCTTCATGAATCGCAGGTCGAGCAGCGAAAGCTGCGGGAATCGCTAGCGGTCAAACAGGATGAGTCCACACGTCTCAACCGCGACAATGAGCGTCTACTGGGAGAGTCACGCCAACAGTTGAAGACCTTGAATTCCCAGGGCGATCAGATACAGGCCCTTATTGCCCAGGTACATGCGCTTGTGCTAGCGGAAGCTAGGGCAGGGGCGATCATGGAGCTTCAAAAAAGCACCGCCAGTGAGTTGAACGATGAGCTCAAAGCCCTCCGCACCTCTGCGGCGCAGGCTGCCGCTCGTGAGGCAGACTTGGCTAAGCTTGTAGAGGATCTAAAAATTCAACTTGAGCAACGCGCGGACGCCCAGCCCAAGCTGGATAAAGAGTCATCTCCTCAGATTGAGCACCCGGCCTCAGAGCTCCAAGGTACCCCGGCTCCAAAAGGAACTCATTCAAAGCAACCAGGGAGACAGTCATGACAACTGTACCTAGCACTGCGCCACGGTCGCTCAATAAAAACCATCAGCTCCAGCGGGCGCACGAACGGATTTATCAATTGGTCGTCGCAGGACGTCTGAATATGCTGCTCTCTCGAAACCATGCGGATAGCCTCGCCGGCATGCCTGCAGCTCAATAGGCAAACCCATTATACCGGCACAACTGTGCACTTCTGACCGCCCGAAGGTAGATCTATGGCAATTGAATTAAGTGAAGAGGAAATGCGTAAAGCACTCTTCGGAGCCACTACGGATCCCGTGACACCTCCCGCGCCATCGTCAACGCCTGCGGTACCCAGACCCCAGCCAGCTGCAAACCCGACGCCTCTAGCGAAGAAAGCGAGTGGTTACCATACGTCGAAGCTGCGGGTGACCTTACACGTGTCCAAGGTGTACGAGGGCGATATTGATGTGTTTGTGCACGACTCAAATAGCCTCAGCAAGCTGGTCGCTGAGCAAGAGGCCAAGGCCGCGGCGAAGAAGAAAAAATACAAATATCTGGAGCTCGTCTCAGTAGAGTCCATTTCGAAATGATGCCATCTGCCGCGGCCCTTCGAATTTACTGAACCGATGATCGGAGCCGATCTCCATTGATCGCTTCACGGTTAAGGGGAGGGCACGAAACATCTCATCCGAGACTAATCTATGCGGTCACTGCCCACCTATCGGAGCATTTTTTGAGCGCCTCGATTTCGTCGCGGAAGCGATCTGTACGTGTACCACGGGATCCCGGCTTGAGCAGTTTTAACGCACCCTGAACGCCATCCTTTTCCGCCCGGTAAACATCACCATTGCCGCCACGGCCGAGGCGGCGATTGGGATGATATGCCCACCCATTAACGCAGAGCGGTTGGTGCATGCCAGTGTTTTTCGCGGTCATGCCCGGGGAACTCCCTTTCAAAGATCCTGATGATCGAGAACTGCATCGCAGGCCCTCATAGCTGATGCATGCTGCCAACCTACGGCTCAGGCCGGTTCTATGCTGGCACCGGTGAAAGTGCACGTATTTTGAGCGCCGAAACAGCCAAGGATATATCTGCCTCCAGGTAGTGCGGCTCCACCCCGCAGAACTCTGGAGCCCCCTGCAGCACGAAACCGTCACCAAAAAATATCGGCGGGCGCTTAGGGAGTCTATTGAGTGTCAATCGCAAGGTTTCTTGCTCCATGATCCATTTGTTGTTCTCAATCAATGCGGGGATGGCCGCATGGAAATAGTCCGGCCCTTGCATGGCATTGATCTTAGCCACAAAGTGCAGATGGCTACGCTCGAAGAACTCTGCTTGGCGCTTTTTCCAGTAAGGCACCAGGTCGAATATCAGGTCATCACTATAAGGAAGCGGCCCCGAATTGTTGGAACGCCGGGAAAGCTCGGTTACCGCATTGTGAATCAGAGCAGCTTCAGGGCTTACGGCACTCATTGCTCGCATCTGGCGACCAGCCGACACTGCCCCATCGCCGTACCTGCGGTTTTTCATGCGGGCTTCCACCCGACGGCAGCTCTCCTTCAGCATCTCAGGAGGCATGTTCAACAGCAGCGTGCAGAGTCCCGCAGCGAGTGATACACCGTGAGCCCCCTCGTGCTGTCTTGCCGCGATCGAAATCGCGTGACTGATAGAATGGTACTCGGGTGCTGTCGGATCCTGGAGAAGCCTCATCGCCGCGGCCTCCGCATTCTCCCGAGCGTCCCTGGGCAAGTTCGGCTGGAGAAAAAGCGGAAAGACGTCTCGCTGCTCCTGATAAATCGCACAGGTCTCGAGCATGCTGCCCAGATAAACAGGTGATTTAAAGAGTACGCGCCGACGGTCAAGGTCATTGTTAGCGAAGAAACACAGCGAGATGTGCTCGATCGGTTCGTGGACGTTCGGTTGGCTCAGGCTGAAGTCAACTTGCCAGGGATACCGCGCAGCAGGATCAGCATGCTCGTACCGCTCGATGAAATGACTCAGCGCTAAATCCCGCTTTAGGGGCTTGACGGCTACGTTCGTGTCGCTGGGGTCGGCCATCAGCTGGAAGATGTCCTGGAGTGTCGTCAGGCCCCTGATGGAACAGTTCATGTCCACCCAATGCCGCATCTCGTGCACCAAAGGAGCAAGCACGTTCTCGGCGCCGTCGACCAGCAGCAACCCCGCATTCCAATCGGGGTTATAGACCGCATTAACAAGTTTCACCAGATCAGGCTCTTCGGCTCTTCTAAGCATGATGGTCTGAGTGAGCGGGTTGTAGGTTGCTTGGGCGCTGTTGTTGAGTTCGATGCCGAGCATTTGACGGATCCGTGAGCCAATGCAGAGGGAAAGGGCCGATACTCTAACCGAAACCTACTTTGTTCAGCAGATCGAGGACTCCACGTTCGTAAAATTTTGTTTCCGCGATTACCATCCCCTCAACCACCGGTTTAGAGCGGTTGTGGCCAACAATGGTCGCCTCGGTCTTCGCCGGAATATCGATCATGTGAAGGGGCGTAGTGTGGGATCTGCAGAACAAGGACGGGAAGAGGAACGGGCGGGTGACATATTGTTACCGAAGGGAATTGGAGCCCGCATTTTGTCGGCATTGGCATCTGCTGTCCTTCGCTCTCAGCGTGCCCATGACAAGGACTCGTGGCAGCATGGTTCCCGGCGTGGCTACGAGGATGGGTGGAAGAAAGGCAAGCATGCCGGTTATTCCCTCGGCCTTGAGAGCGGCCTCGGGCAAGGGCAAGAAGCCGGCGCGCTAGTGGGCCACCAGTTAGGGTTGGCCGAAGGTATTGAAGCTGGAAAGCGCATCATCGAGCTGCGTCCAGGCCGCGCTGTACAAGCTCTAGGCCCCCAGGTTGATTACAACCTCTTCGCGAAATGGCGATTCCGCATCACCTCTGAGGTTGAACAGGAGGTCAGAGATAAGGTCGCCGAGCACCTGAAGGGACAGGAACCTACGGATGATCAGTGGGAAATGATCTTCTCCAAGGATCCCTCAACCTGCATCGTGGCCGGGGCTGGCAGTGGAAAATCCACCACGATGGTGCTGCGTCTTCTGGTATTGCATAAGTACCTGGGCATTCCCAAAGAGAAAATCGCAGTAGTCACCTTCACCCGCGAATCCCGGAAAGACTTCAGGCACAAGTTGGCTGAAGTCTTCGCGCTTTGGGGCATCACTCTGACGGAGGAGGTCACAGGCCGAATCGTGCGAACGTTCCACTCTCGGATCCTCGACTTCATACGCTGGAGCCAACCCCATGCGAAAGTTAAAGCGTTCGAGTTTTTCTCGCTCAACGACGCCGAAGACGAAGAGGGCGAAGACGTCGAAAACGCACTTGATATCCGTCTCACCAATGAACAGCTAGACCTGATGAATGCGGCGTATCAACACGTATATGAGACCAACGAGACATTTCAGGGCCTCATAGCCGAACTGGTACGCTCGTCAGCTAAGCTACTGCCCTTGAGTGCTAACTCCACCGAGGCGAGAAGGCGCATCGGCCGCATACTTGATTGTTCCAAACGTGATGAAGAGCTGACCGACGCTGTGGAGCGCCTATGGCGTGCAGAAGGCGCCTGGCCGATAGAAGGGATCGAAGCCGGCCCTTTTCCCGTCACGTTGAAGGGATTGCCGTTCTTCGCCAACGGCTACTGTGAGGAGCTCAAGGCCTACGTCATTCTTGGAGTGGGTAGCAACGATCGAAAGCTGTGTTTGCAATCCATGCCCTCGATGAAGCTGACGGGGGCTACGACTATGAAAAAAACCTTGTTTCAGGTCTATTGCGACAAGGGCATCTTGTTTTTGGATAACTACGCTGAAGGACTTGCGACGCTTGATGTGCTTCGAGGGTACGTCAGAAAGTCTCCGAAATTTGAGTATGAGATCAAGGGTGAGCTAGGTGAGGCTCCGGTGATGGTAGCGTTCCATTCGGCCGCTTCATTCCTGGAAAACCTCGGGCTCGACGTGACCGAAGCCGTACAAAATATGAGCTTCGCGCCCAACGATAAAGATGCACTTTTCTTCCATGCGCTCGCCATTTTCTGGCCGGCCTTTAATGATTACTTGGCCAACCAGTCGCCACCAATTTTCACCTTCAACAAAATGTTTGAAATGTTTGGTGAGCGAGGGGCGGCCAACCTCGAGCAGCTCCCCGACGATGTTTTCATGCCCATGCTGCACCTTCTGGTAGACGAGTTTCAGGACTGTGGCGCCAATACCATCTCATGGCTGCGCGCGGTGTTCCGTGAAGCACGGGTGAGGGGGCTCAGCGTTACCACCGATAGCGCGGTTTACCCTGCATCCCTTATGGCGGTAGGGGATGATTGGCAGAGCATCTATGGCTGGAGGGGTAGCTCGCCAAAATTCTTTGACGAATTCGAGTCCTACTTCCCATCACCAAGCACGACTCACGTGCTCATGAAGGAAAACTACCGCTCCCAGCAAATGGTGATCGACGCTGCCGAAAGCCTGGTGCAAAAGATCACCACCAACAAAGACAAGCACGGAATTGCAGCACATCCCAAGGTCAAGGATCTTGCTTTTCCTGTCCAAGTTCTGGATCGAGATGACAGTGTGCTTGCAGACTTCGTTGAGCAGCATTTCGACAGGGGACAGACCGTACTGGTGTTGTACCGCAAAAATGACACCAAAAAGGAGGTTCGTATCAAGCTCAAGTCGATTCTGGCAAGGGCGAAGAAACTTAAGCGCGCGAGCAGCATCAAGCTGCTGACCTACCATGGCTCCAAGGGCTTGGAGGCGGATGCAGTATTCCTCGTCGGGGACTGTGCTCAGATGTCCACATCGCCTCATCGGAACATGGCATATGAGCAAGCTAATCTGGGTAACCCAGGTGATCCTGAGCCCTACGATACGGCCCAGGGTCAAGAGACATTGCGCTTGGCCTATGTGGCCATCACACGCGCCAAACAACATTGCTATTGGTTTGTTGAACCTGCCAAACCCGCCAAGGGTGGATTGGTCAGCGCGCTAGCAGAAGTGCAGTTCAAGAAACCATTTTTTGAAGACCTTAGGACACCAATTAAACTTTCCTGACGACCATCAGTTACCAAGTCGGAAACCGGCTAGGGGTAGGGCGCGTACACCCTATCAAGGCAGTTTAGCCCCGCCCCCGTAACTCACTTACAAGACAGGTAGTGGCGGTAGCGATTCCAGCTACGTGCTTAGAGGCTGGAATCGCAATGTCTCATAGGGCTCTATCCAAGCTTAGTTTTGAGCCGCAGTACCTGAGGGCACTTCACGGCGGGCCGTGTGGATGTTTTCCACTG
The DNA here is from genome assembly GCF_017832255.1 of Pseudomonas sp. PvP028. NCBI lineage: Bacteria > Pseudomonadati > Pseudomonadota > Gammaproteobacteria > Pseudomonadales > Pseudomonadaceae > Pseudomonas > Pseudomonas sp. PvP028. Next base: position 4,117,699 of record NZ_JAFIBL010000001.1, on the reverse strand, counting down.
GTGCCTCGTCAGCAGCGGATCGGAATTCTCCCAGGGCGCGCTTGCTTGTTTCCGGAGCCCAATAGACGGCGATGAAGGTTAACAGACTCATACCAATCGCAAGACAAGATACAAACCACGATGCTCCGCCCGCCCTCGTTGATAGACTCACTGCAGTCAGTGGAGCAAGTCCGCCGGCCAGAACAGCACTGATTTCTCGTCCCAAAGCCAGCCCGCTAAAGCGCACCTTGGAAGGAAACACTTCGGAGAAAAACGCTCCTCGCGCCCCGAGCATGGCAGCCACCCCGACACCGATGCCAAGTGTCATGGCAACCATCACACCCCACGTAGTACCTGTATTGACGAGCCAAAAAAATGGGAAGGCGAACAGCGCCGAGAACCCTGCTCCAAACATGTAGCAGTCTGGACGATGGATTGCCTGTCGCGCCTGGGGGCTGCTAACTGTAGCCGGTTGCGGCTGAATCAGCCGCCGCTGGTCTTCCTCAGATCTTGAATATCAGTTTCGGTCGGGGAGGGTATCCGGCTATCTCACCGATTTTGAATTCAGAAGGCTCATCGTAGCTCGTGACGGTGGCCGCCCACTGCCTCACTTCCTCATCCCACGCAGGGTCACAGAAATCAGCATTAGGCCAGTAGTTGTGAACCTCCGTGTAATCGAGTTGCGCAGCAATGGTGCGTTCTACGCCACCCAGCACACACCAGGCTGCGTACATACGTATCTTCCAGCTGGGAGCCGTCAATATGTGCACCGGGTCGTACCGGTCAAAACCTAATGCAGCGACCTCAGCATCGAAGGAAAACAGGGCAGTGATTGATCCTCCGATGTCAGACTCATCCTTGGCCATGTCATCTACCCAGGACAAGAGATAGCCAAGCGACTGAAATTTACTGAGAAGACTACTTTCCCTTTTTTCGATGGGGCTGGCGACCTCGCTGTCCCCTTGGGGTGATTTAGTTTTGCGAGCGGTGGATATTATCTGAGACATGAAGTGCGATCCTTATTATTGTTATTGGTTCTACAGATTGCCTATGGAGCAATAGGCAACACAAGCATTGAAATGCTGCCTCTCAGTCCCGAATGCATCGAACTGTGATGCGTCAGTGGGAAGTCATACTAGAATCTGGTATCACGATGCCTGCGCTATATGTCAGCGCCAAAACTTGGCTCCATAAAATCTAGATTAGGCCAATAGTTCTGGTAGATTTCGTAGTCAATCGCAACAGCAGACGTCTTTTCTTCGGCAGTCATTCTGTACCAAATCCCGTGCATGCGGCGCTGCCAGCATTTTTCCATTACCAGTTGAGTCGCGATGTATTTCTCCCATCCATCCGCAATCAAGTTTTTCACAAAGTACTCTATAGCGAAATCGGTGAGCCGATTATCACGCTCGATCATCGCATCCAGCACCTGATAGGAAATTCCTACAGCCTGGAAAACTGATAGCATCTGGCTGTCCTGCTTCTGATCCAATTGCACAGCACGACCAGAATCCGGCGTTGGGTTTGAGAATATTAGAAGTGTGACCATCGGCTGGGACATGGGGCTTTCTCTTTATTGTTGTTTTATTCCATGATGCCGATGGAGCAAAAAGCAGTGCAAGTTTTAAAGCGGGTGATGTGGCAGGGCGGGGCTAGCGAGCGCAAGCTCCTAAGAACGCTGCTGAGTTGAGAGTGCACCCCTGGTATTTTCACGCCGAACTGAATGTTTCCGCCAGCGCACGCAGTATCCGATCGCGCCAGGTCAAAAACCTGGCACGATCAGATCAGCTACGTCACCAAGAACTACTCATTCTCGGAGCTTGGGTTTGGCTGGTCGATAACCGTGAAATGGTTCGCCGCGGGCCAAGGGGTTTCTAACGCTGTAACCCCATCAGGCGTAGGGGCGAGTGACCATATACGCGCTTCGATACCGTCGTTCTGCAGCTTTCGCATAAAGTAACGCGCCTGTAGAGCGTCGTGCGTTGCAATCACCACCTGAAAACCATGATCCACGATGTAATCACGAAGCACATCGAATACCGAAGCAGCATGCACCAGATCATGGTGCTGGGTCGGGTCGTCTAGAAGCAGCCCGCGCCAGGAAGACCACTGATGATCCAACGCCATCGATAGCAGGAAAGTCAGCTGTAAATCAGTCAGCTGAGCTTCGCTCGCTATCACGGGCACCGGAAACTGTTCGCCATTAACCTGCACCGACACTTCAGCTCGCTCTTTTCTGTAGAGGCTGCGGAAATCGAGGTTCGTCCCCGTAAACCTTTGCTCCCTAACCACTCGTTTCAAAAGCGCCTGCCACCGCGGTACGACGGCAAGCACGTGTTTTTGAACATTAGCGATTTCGGTCGAGAGGTGCTGGTTGAGTGTGTCCATGGCATCAGATAGCTGCGACAGCCGCTTGTGCTCCAACTGCCTATGTTCCACTCGCTGACGTAGATCCGCAGTAAACGCATCTTCTGAAAGCTCGCCGCGTCGACGATCCAAAAGCCCTTGAGTTAGGCGCGTCTGTTCCAGCTTGCTCCATGCACCGATCTCTATTTTGATCGTTTGCAGCGTTTCTGAGTGACGATCCAGCTCGGCGGCGGATGATTGCAGCTGGGCCTCATGACCGCTCGCAACCTCTGCATTGGGATCACCTGCAAGCGATAGTTGGCGCCAGGCTGCTCGGACGGTAGCGAGGCGAGCTTGGGTATCTGAGAGCTGAGTTTCTAGCCCGGATACGCTGCTTGTCATGTCACTGAGTTGTGCTTGATGCCGATCCAGCGATAACTTTTCGGCCGCCACCTTGGCGCTGAGATCAACAATTTGGTTGGCGTTTTGGTTTTGCGCCAGTGACAACTCTTCCAGCGTTTGGGCGGGGGGCGCGTCCGAAGTGATTGCCGCTAAAGCAGCAGTTGCTTGCCCAAGCCTGCTACTGGCCTCTGACCGCTCCTGCCGGGCCGTTTCCAATGCTCGCGCAGCTGAATCGTAAGCATCTTTCGCCCTATCAATGACTTGAGCTTCGAGCGCAGGCGCAAGATTGCTCTGTTTCTCGTCGAGCTGGAGCTTGGCAGATGCATTTGCATCTTCCCGAAGCCTGATCGACTCCTTGGCAAGCGGTACCGTGTCTCCGCCGAGCAAAACGCTGGATTTGAGATCATCAATGTCTGCCAGCAGACCCGCTTGCTGGTGTTCCAGCTCAATGATCGTGCCTTTACAAGCTTTCAGCTCGGCCTCGGCGAGAGCAACCGCGTCGGTACATTCGCGGAGCGCATCAGCGGATTTCTTGACCCGTCGTTCCGCATCCACGACATTGGGATCAATTGCTTCCAAAGCCTTGGCAACACGCTTATGAAGAATTTCCGCCCCGTGCTCTTCGCCACAAAGCGGGCAGTCGCCACGATCGGCAGGCAAATGAGCGGCGATGGACGCAACGGCTTGCCGGATAGAGTCGGCGGCCGACGTCAAAGTCTCGTGCTGACTCCTTGCTGCCAGCTCCTCAGTTTCAGCGGCTGTTCTTGATGAAACGGCGGTGCGGAGTTGTTCTTGAAGGCGATCCTCCTTTACCTCCTGATCACTGATGGCACCCGCGACCTGCGCCACGTGCTCAATCGCTTGCTCCCACCGCACAACAAGCTCACGGGCAGCCAAGAGGTCTGCATCTATCTGCAGCAACGCAGCGCGTTGCCTATTGATCAGGTCATGCTGGACGCCGAGCTGTTGATTGCCTTCATGCTCGGTGCGCAGTGTGGAGGCCAGAGTTTCTGCGGTGGCCAGAGTCTTGTCGGCGGTCTCCAGTGCCTGTTTGCGCTGCTCTACGGTTTCTTTAGCGTTGATCTCATTCATGTGCCGGTTGAGCTGTTGAACAATGGCATCACGCTCATCTTGTGCAGTGACCAACTCCTGCTGAAACTGCTCATGGCGAGTAGCAACTGCCGCACGATCTTGTACTCGCTGTGCAAGTACCTGCTTTGCCACAACCAGATCACTACCCAGTTGCTCTGAACGTGCTTGCTCAGAAACGAACCGACCGATGAGCCCGTCAACTTCAGTTAAAGCCGTGATCTGATCGCGAAGGCGATCCAGCTTGGTTTGTACCAATTGCTCCAGCGCGTCATGCACCGTTTCCAAACCATCTTGACCCAGCGGAGGCACCAGTAGACCTGCGGGCAGTTGATCGTAGCTCTTCGCCTGGCGCGCAATATCTGAAATGGATTCAGCAATGTTTTCTCTGCTGCGCAGTGCGCCTTGAGACTGAGAAGCTGCAAGATCTCGCTCCAGGGCGAGGCTTTGCCATTCATTAAACTCTGTTTCAAGAACTTCAAGTGAGCTCTTGGCTTGTTTCAATTTGTCAGTGAGCGCGCGGCGAATACTGCCTAGGGCAGAGCTGACCTGCGTGCCATCCTTGCCGATTGGCAAGCGAGCCAACTGGGAGCCCGCGACCTTTGGGTCTGCTTGTACCAGCCATTCTCCTTCACGCTGATCCAGCAGGTGAGTGAGCCTTAGCAGAAACGGGATGTCGTCAGGATTGGTGTCCGGAAACAGCGGGCTTAGATCGCCCGTTCTTTCAACGTCGCCAATACTGTTCACCTCCACAGCGGCTTGCACATCACCGAAATCGAGGCCCACGCGAGCCGTGCTCTGGGTGTCCCGGATGATGGGCAAAAGATTATCGCCCAGACGTAGGATCTTCCCAGTGAGGCCGAGCTCAATGGCTTCGAAAAATGCCGTCTTTCCGGTGCCGTTGGGGGCCAGCAAGATTGTTGCGCCTTGGCTAAGCTCAATCGTTGTGTCAGCGCTAAACCTGCGGATGTTGGAAAGGGTGATGGACTTCAACTGTTTCATTGTGAGTCCTCTTCGCCGAACGCAACAGCCTTCAAGGCATCCGCAACATCAGTCCCCGATTGCCCCGACAGCAACAACTCCCGCCACGCTTCGAGGTGAGGTAGCACCCATGAATGTGTTAGGCCTAACGTGCCCATGGACGCTAGCAGTGGGTCGCTAATGCTTTCCAAGCTACCAGAGGGGGATAGGGTCGCCAGAAAACTACGGTCGAGGAAGGAGCCCGCAATTTCTCCCTCTCTGACCACCACCTTCCGGCAAAAGCGGTCATCGGTTTCCAGGCGTGCGGCATCTTCGGACGTGACGCCCTCGATCAGCATGAACATATACAGGTCAGCTGTTTGCGGTTCCGCCAGGTTGTCCCGAACATCCGCCGCCCACCGAAAAGCCCCCTGGACTTTGGCCACGTCGTAAGAGAACGCGGTGATCAAAACAGTTCGCCACCCGGCACCTTCCCGATTGACCCGTTTGAGCTGTATCGCAATTGAGTTGATGTCAGTCCAAGGCGCGGCCACTTCTGCCGCGCTAGGAAAATAGACCTCGTAGCGGTCTTCGGCACGGCTCAAGATGGCAGCGACCACCTCGTCGATTGTTAGCATGTCAGAATCCTTTCACATTCGTCTTGATGGCTGACTCGCGGGCGAGCAGGCGATCTTTCAATTGATTGTTGAAGTGTTGCCGCACGGTTATCAGCGTTCCGTTGCGCAGGTGTTGACGCAAACCAGAACGAGTGACGAGAAGGTGCGGCCGCCGCTCGGCCGCCATGCTGGTGGCGGTCTCTGCGTCGTCAGCCATACCGATATTCAACAATTCTGTGGGGGAGGAGCTAACTCCGGCCAGGATGACGACCGGGGCGGGTGATGGGCCAATGACGTCGATCAAAGGGCCCTCAGATAGCTCTCGAACCTCAGGAGCGGGGCCGGCCGGGCCAGACCAGTATTGAAGGGCGATGCTCAATACCTTGCCGCACTGTGGAAAGTAACCCCACTCGTTACCAGTGCCGCCGACTCCTACTGCAACGAGCAGAAGTGTCTGAATTGCAGCCACCAGCAAGTCATGGGTGCGAGGGCCAAGCCGCAGCGCGTGTTTAGCATTCTTCCCTTCAGTTTCTGGGTACAGAAGTTGTTCCAGAAATTCTCGACGGCTACCTGGATTTGCAGCAAAGCCTGCCAACCATTCGATCCACATCGCTTCCATCGCGTCGGCGAGGGCCGGATCGGAAATGAGCGTGATCTTCTCAAAGACGCCTTGGCTGACACGCTCCCAAACCAGTCCGTCCATGGCGTCAGCGAGTGCTTGTGCCTCGGAGTGGATATCGCTTCGTGATGTGAATACATGATCGGTCGAGCATGCGAGCCGCTCGCTGTTACCTACCCACGCAAGGTGATTCAGATCGCTCTCACCGACACCCAGCGTGTGCCCGACCTCATGGCCAACGCTGCCTCGCCATACCGGCTCGTCCCGCATCAAACCGTGAGTACCAGCGGGCAGATGCAAAGCCATTCGCAACAACGCTGCAGGGAGAGTCAGATTTGCTCCGATGGGGGCCTTGTATTGAGCATATATCCGCAGCTTTCGGATTCCCGGCGCGTTGCTCCATATATGCTCAACAACGCCCTGGGCAGACCTGGTTACCAAGGCACCAAGGTCGTGGGTGCCTGCTAATGACCAAGATTGCCCGGCAGGTAGGACAGTATCGGCCAGCTCATACTGAGCCCATGTTTCGATGTCAGGGCGAAGCTCCGCCCGAAGCGCCCGCAGGACTGCATGACATCCAAGCGTTGAAACGTGGGATGTCTCCCAAGTGATGTACATCACCAGTTGGTGAAGGGCGCGCAGTGGGTCGGTGAAATGCCTGGCTAGTGCTGCGACGCAGCGCTGTTCAAGATAGGCGTCATTACCCACGCACACTATGGTGACTCGGCGAAGTGTGTCTCTGATCTGGGCCCAATCCTGAAAGCCACACCAGGTGGTGAGCCACGTATATGCCCTTTGTGTCGGCCCGTCAGTGCTGTTGGCCAGCTCAGTTAGATCCAGCCCTTCCTTGCGACACAGCTTGCACAGCGCATCGACATGGTCGACGGTCAGGTCGGCTTTCACCTTCAGAGAGGCGCCTACCAGCGTCAACTGAAACTGACGTTCGGGCAAGGTATCGAAAGTCCCTTTGCCGGAATGCTTCGCAAGGCTCGCGAATGCTGAATCGAGAACAGAGTTTACCTGCGGTGGTTTTTTTGCTTTGAAAGGCACATTCGAAGGAGGCGGGTTAGGGCCTGGTATCGGCTGCACCTGTCCTTTGGATGATCCGTTCTTCGCTTGTTTTGCTAGGAATTTCGCCTTGTCAGGATCTTTCGTACAGAAATCACTGGCCTGGCGTTTGACCTGTAAATGCTCCAGCACATCTTTTTTGTGGTAGATGACCACATCGTCCCATTCCTCGATGCTGCCTTGCTCGGCACCAATAGCCAGCGGAGCTAGCTGGCCATCCAGGAACTTCGTGAGCATTTCCGACAGGCGCTGAGCAATCACCAGCCTCTCATAATGAGACTTTTGATCCAGCCGGAACCTTCTGATCATACCGACATCCCTTCACTTCATTATTGTCCCGACCAGCTCCGCTGGCAGTGTGCCACATCCTACCATCGGGCAAAGTGTAAGGGTTCATCATCAATTCAGGGATTCATTGCATTGCGGCCCGAGCAGAGGAACGTGATCTCTACCCCCTTGACGTCGGCCCACGCCGTCGGAGCGTTCGCATACGCTTTTTTGACGTTCAGCGAGGGCGCTTGGTGGAAAGCATCGGGCAAATCTCATGTGCTTCAGAGAGGTAACTGGTGTGGATTGCTGCGTCGGGGGAGGTCGGAGTCCGTGTAGCTTTTCTCTTTGATTAGTATACTTAGTGTACTTTAATCAGTATCGAACAACAAAATCGTAACTAGCTGATTGTCCGACGTCTTTTGTAGAAGTGCGATAATAGTATGCCAAGTGTACTTATAAAATTTTATCCGGTTCGGAGTTGAAGATGGCTGCGCCGATCATTGATAGAACCAGTGGCGGCTGGCCATTGGTATCCGCTGAGTTGTTGCGCCCATCAGAATCCGCCCTTGACAGATGAGAACCTAGATCTACGCTCATGACTTACCTTACTAAAGCCATACATCACTACGCTATATCAAACCCAGTGCAAGAGGGAGACATACATGGATAAGCAAGATGGGTCACATGATTCTGCTGTCGAGGTAATCTACACTGAGAATCCCTTAATAGTTCAGCCACACCTGACCTACATTGTCGACCGCATCACCGGCTGCATTATACAGCTCAGGGTAATGCTTCCTAAATCCAAACCAAACAACAAAAACAATCCCGACCTGAACCTGCCTCCGTTCCTCCTCAAACTTAACACAGCAGCGAAACACCATACCCCCTCGTATAGTCTTTAGCTTTAGCGGAGTTAAATAGGGGGCGTAGGCGATCCTGAGATTAAGCACGGAGACAACATGACTGAATTAATCAATGATGCAACCGATTACGCAGCCACGCTCTTGGCGCTACAAGGTGTAAGTGTTTCGCACCCCAAATTGCTGGAAGTCGTCGCTGGCTGCTTAGGCCACGAGACTTTTGAGTCGCTGAGGGAGGAGGGAAGTACAGACACCTCACTCCATCTGAAGGATGCTCAGGTGCTTGTATTGAATCTGCATTTGGGTGCCGCCCGAGCAGTTCAGTGTCTGGGTGCTGCCGAACCCCATTTGACGGCATGCTTGGCTGGCATTGAACATGAGTGGCGCAGATCGGGCTTACGGGAAGATAGTTCGGCATCCGTGCCTTTTGATTGTAAGGCAGGACTGACCGAGGGCTCGAGGATAAGCGTGTTTCGGGGCGTACAGGATTTCTATGCACGTCATGCCAGGGAAGTCATTCTGCAACGCCTTGTGGATGAGGGTGGGGCTGAATGGACGAGCGATGGATTTCCTGAGCTTGATCAAACGATCGACCCTGAATCGGAGGAAACCCTATGGTCTGATCGCGCTCGCTGGACGATCTGTGGCAATGGCAACTGGATTCGACATGATCACCCCCCTTGCGCAGTTAAAGGCGTTCTGACGTACAGGAAAGCAGGGCGGGCAGGCTTGGTATTCGAGGGCTTCCAATCAGACTTCCAGAGTACCTCGAAGCAAGTGGCACTCCTCACGACATTCAAGCCTGACGTTTTTGTAGTGGACACAAAAGGTTGGTCGCAGAAGCGCCCGATTGTGGCCGTAATTTTTGATCTCAATAGCAACGCTGTACTCGCAAGCGCAATATCTGTTTCTGATGACTGTAGCGAAGTAATGGAAAAAGCTATAAAAGAAGCCTTCATCGAGGCTGGAACTTCAAAATCTTTGGATATGATCCGGCATGGGAATCCGAACCGATATGTGCTCGAAGCAGATCACAAGTTCGATAGCGCCCGAATTCAGGAACTCGTGGGTAATTTGGGCATTTCGTACAAATCGCTGAGCAAATCTAAGAGATATGTAGGCGGCATTGCTGAACGAATGTTCCGCCGGCTCAACGGATATGCACCCATGATCCCACCAAGTCCTGGCCGACATATGCCAGGCGCGGTGTACACGTTGGAAGATCTTAGTCTGTTAATTACTTTACAGATAAAGCGCTACCATGAGACGAGATAACGCGCTACCTCAAAACGTGTGGGCGTAACGGGGTGAGCCCTATGGCGCGCTAGATTCGTTTTTTCGCGCAGCGACATCAATAGGACGAATTCAATGTGTACTCACAGAGAAAGCCGGATGGTCAGGGTTCGTGCGCAAGGAGTAATGTTAAAAAACAGGCTGTATTATTCCAGTGCACTTATACCACTTAGAGGCGAGTGTGTGCAGGTTGATTCATACAGGTGGCGGTTTCGCGCTGTACCCAAGTCCTGACTTTCTGTCGTTGAGCATCGGTAAGGCCGGCATCCGAGCACTGGTGTTAGGCTTGTTTGAATCGGCAAAAGCTCAAGGCGTCCACATCGGTACGGTGACTGTTGCCGCGAACGTTGCACCGGATTCTAAGGAGGCTGACGCGGTCGCGGAGCATTTCTGGAAGCTTCATAGCCAACCCGTCGGTGCATGGAAGGCGGAAGCCAATTACTCCGCCTGAGTGACTTGCATTGCTGAGCTGGAATCAAGGCATAGGAGGAGGGTAGTGATGTATCCGCGCCCCCTTTAGAAGTCCCCCAGTTGATCCAGCACCCTGCGCGTCCAAGCAAGCGGAGCGCGCAGGCGTGAGGATGGACGCCCGCAGGGCCGAGGCGCTCGCTTAGCGGGCGGCTTGGTTTACGACAGCCGAGCTCGGAGAGCCACGCCCTCAATCCCAGCAGGCGGCATTAGGAAAGGGCACCCAAAATCCTCGCCCAGCCTAGGTTTCGGAGGCAGGCCGATTCGAGACAAGGGCTGTCGTCAAACGCCTGATCTCACCAGCAGCCTCGACAATATCCGGATTATCCGACGCCAACGCCATATCCGCGAGGTTGTGCCTGATCGAGCACGTGATGAGCCATAGACCTTTGAGATCGTGCACACCCAGCGAATCCTCCCTCGGAAACAGGCTCACCGCTGGCAACGGCTGGCTAGAATCAATATTCAGGTAAACCAGGTATCGGTCGAAAGTCCGGGAAAATGCCCGTGGCAAGGGAACCATTGAGCCATTCTTGGGATGGCTTTCCAGCCAGTCGCCACGCTCGTTACGCATGAACTGGTCGATACGCCCAGGGCTAGAAGCCGTACCAAGCACTTGCCACATCGGTCTGACCGTATACCTGGCGATCGTGAGGTACATTTCGATCAGGTGTGAGTTATGGGGACTAAGCAGGTTCGGTAGCGTCTTCAAAATCCACTTCATCACTGCATCCGAAATGGAGCCTCGAGCCTGTGGTTCCTTAAAGGACAGCCAGTCCAGCTTGGCAGCGGCTACGTTTGGCCTAGTGGCAGAGACGTCCTTCAAGTAGAAATCCATGAACTGCGTGACGCTCCTGATCTCACGCTTCCAAACATTCTTATCTATGGCGTCGCTCGAGTTCGCGGTGCGAGCGGTATGGAACAGTTTCCACTCAGGATTTATCGGGTAATCGCGGTAGTCCTTGCCGGAGCTAACCAAGAACCGCGGCTGAATGCTAGGACTGGCCCAGCCACTGTCAGGGGTTTGGACAAAGGCCACATAGTCTTTGAAGTCGGCGTCCGTCCAGTCCAGCAACGAGAGGTTGTTTGCGAAACTCCAGTTGAGCATCTTTTCCAGACCGTTGATGGTCTTGTAGTACTGAAGGTGTGGCGTCTGTGGACTCCAACTATGAGCAATCCAGTTCAAGTACCGATCGGCGTACCAGGCGCTCATGAACGGAAGGCAGGAGTCGTCAACTTCGTTCAGGCGAGCTGAGACGTGAGCGTTGACCGGGAACCGTTTTACTTGGTTGGGCTGCCAATGGTCGTACGATGGGAAAATCGGAAATGGGATGAACGGCCGCGTCATAGTGGAACCAGCAACCTAGAATCTTTGGGTGGTACCTATACGTGTAGCAGAGAGATTGAGGTACGGCCAGCCTGATCGTGACACGCGATGCTAACCGGCGATTAGTGAAACGGCAGCGAGAAGCGAACATGAGACAGGGGATGAGGATGAGCTTTCAAATAGCTGATTTTTCGAGAAACGGGGTTTTGTGCAAACGTGAACGGAGGTTAGTGACATTGGACAGCCTTGCACTGCCTACAGATCCGGACATAATTTAACATAATATACATTATGCGTAACAAAGTATTTCACAATCCAGGCCAGTGCCCACCGCATTTCACCAGGAAAAGGCTCCTGTCGAAACATGCCAATCAGCCTCGAATCTAACCTGAGCGAAACCGCCACTAACAAAAACTTGATCGCGGCGATTGAAGCTGAGCTTCCGGCCTTCCGAACAATGTCAGTGGCGACCGAGAAAAACAGAAGCTCAAACTCACTGCATTACCAGCACCAGCGGAGTTTCTACGCACGTTGATCTATCAACAGTACGCTCGCCGAGCGAGCCCTGCGCTGTATCCACCTGGACGCAAGACCTGGCTCTTCGCCGGGAATATTGTGCGGCGGCAAGCGCGCATCAATGTGGACACTCTCCTGCGATGTATTTAGGGTTACCATTCCACGCAAACCAACCTACGAGAGCTTCATGCCCAATACACTGAGTTTTCACCAGGTTGATGTATTCGCTAACAAGCCCTTGGAAGGCAATGCCCTCGCAGTCGTAAGCGACGCCGATGATCTGACCACCGAACAAATGGCCGCGTTCGCACGTTGGACAAACCTTAGCGAGACTACATTTCTCATGCGTCCTACCCATCCTGATGCGGATTATCGCGTACGTATCTTTACGCCAATGCGTGAACTTCCCTTTGCTGGCCACCCTACCTTAGGCAGCTGTTACGTGTGGCTGGGGGATACTGGTTTCTCGCAAAGTAAAGAAGTCGTTCAGGAGTGTGGTGCAGGTTTAGTTAACATCCGGCGCGACGGCACTCGCCTGGCTTTCGCGGCACCACCATTGCTGCGTGGAGGTGCGGTTGAAGACGATGTTTTGCACCGCATCATCGATGGATTGGGTGTCGCACCTGACCGTATTATTGCGAGCCAATGGGCAGACAACGGTCCGGGTTGGGTTGTGGTAATGCTGCGTTCGCGTGAAGAATTATTGGCAATACATCCAGATTATGCAGCCCTGAATGGGTTAAATGTAGGAGCCTTTGCCCCTTGGATCGAGCGAGATGCAGGAGCTGATGTCGAAGTTAGAGCCTTCATTAGTGACAGGTCTGCCGAAGACCCTGTTACTGGTAGCCTTAATGCCAGCCTTGCCCAATGGCTAATACCAGCCGGACTAATGCAAAAACGATATACCGTCAGCCAAGGTACGGCTTTAGGGCGTCACGGACGAATTCAGGTAGAACAAATTGGCGAGCGCATCTGGGTTGGCGGTGAGGTTCAAAAATGCATTGCCGGCCGAGTCTCTTTTTAGTAGATGATTGAAAATCCGGTTGAGTCAGTGAGCTTTTCAGGACGCTTTTCCAAGAGAACTTGAGAAACCAGAACAACCGCCCTCACCCAACCTTAAAATCACTGAGATTAATAACTCAACTAAACAGTCATTTAGTTGAGTTATCCATCAACACCAACAAGCGCCCCTCCTGCACTTTACCCAAACATAAAACACTACAGTTGACGATCAACGGCGCGGCATAACAGTCTCATTATGAGCAACAGCTTCAGTACGGCTGTGATGGCCGAGCGTGCGCAGATCCTCCAGCAACCGAACAAATTCGACGACGGCGGGAGCCATTGTTTGCTCCGTACGGGTAATAAGCCCAATCTGCCGAACAACACCCGGATGATCGATTGGCACTTTACTCAGGTCTCCCCGCCCATCGTCCGCCGACTCCGGAAGAAGCGTAATGCCCTGCCCCTGCCTGACCAACGCCAGTACAGTAGACATGTAATTGGCTTCCAGACCCGCAGATAAAGGCAGTTGCTCGTCAGCAAACACTCGCTCGACAAGATCGCGAACACTGCTTTCCCTGCCGGTAAGAACGATCGGGAAACCAGCTATCTCGTTCAGTTTCACTGCACGGCGATTCGCCAAGGGATGGTCTTTTGGAGCGAACAGGCACAACCGGTCTTCCAGGATGGCGTTGAACTCCAGCCCATGGGTGGGCCGAGCCTGCACGCCTAATCCGAAATCCACTTCGCGCTCCATGACAAGCGCATCGATTCGTTGCGCGACGACATCTCGCAGCCTGACCTCGACACCGGGAAACCGTTCGCGAAACGTCTTCAAAACTGCAGGCAGTACGCCTGAACACAGCGACGGCAACGCGGCGATCGTGATCAACCCGCGTCGTGAGGCTGCAATGTCCCGCGCGGCACTAACGATGTTGTCCAGATCCAGCAGCAGTTTCTCCATAGGCAAAAGCGCATTTTGGCCAGCCCCGGTCAAGCAGACATGACGTGGGCTTCGTTCCAGCAAGGCAACGCCGAGCCAATCCTCCAGTTGCTGGATTTGCACGGTCAGTGCAGACGGCGACAAGTTGAGAGCGGCTGCTGCCTTGGAAAAACTGCCGGTCTGAGCCACTGACAGGAAGGCGCGAATGTGCTGGATCGAATTCTTCATTTTGTTTTTCCGAATATGACCCACTGAATATTTCAATTCACAGAGCATAGCGTCGTTGCTATTACTCTTGCAAAACAACAATAGGGCGTCTCGTCGCTGCCGCGCACAGGGATGCCAAAGAGGACCAGCCTATGCTCGCCACACTCGGTGTGATAACCATCCTTGCCATGCTCGTCAGCATTATGAGCAAACGCATATCTCCCCTGGTTGCCTTGATCGCCCTGCCGATCATCGCCGCCCTCCTCGCTGGCTTTGGTCTGCAAACCAGTGGCTTCATCATCACAGGCATCAAGAACGTTGCGCCCGTAGTCGGGATGTTTGTATTCGCCATCCTCTTCTTCGGCATCATGACGGATGCCGGCATGCTCGATCCGATCATCGACCGCATCCTCAAACGGGTCGGTACGCGGCCAACCCGCATCGTCATGGGCACCGCACTGCTGGCGCTGCTGGTGCATCTGGACGGCTCCGGCGCGGTGACCTTTCTCGTGACCATTCCCGCCATGCTGCCGTTGTACACGCGCCTTGGCATGGATAAACGCATACTGGCTTGCGTGACGGCGATGGCTGCGGGGGTCAACTTCCTGCCCTGGACGGGCCCGGTGTTGCGCTCTTCCGCCGCCCTTCACGTGCCGGTTTCGGATCTGTTTCAGCCGCTCATTCCGGTGCAGATCGTCGGACTGATCTTCGTCTTCACCTGCGCGTTTTTCCTGGGGCGGCGCGAAGAGCGACGCCTGGGCCTGGGCCCCGACAATCTTGATGTAAAACCCCACCAACGCGTGCTCAGCGATGCCGAGCGTGAACTGCGCAAGCCTCGGTTGTTCTGGATCAACCTGCTGCTGACGCTGGTGGTGATGGGCGTGATGATCGCGGGGGTTGTCGATCCGGTGGTGATGTTCATGCTCGGCACCGTGATTGCCTTGTGCATCAACTACCCTGCCGTGGACGCACAACGGGCGCGTATCGACGCACACGCCAAAACAGCCCTGACCATGGCCAGTATTCTGCTGGCTGCCGGGGTATTCACAGGCATCATGCAAGGCACCGGGATGCTGAAGGCCATGGCCGAAGTGGCCGTGGGCCAGATCCCGGCCGGGCACGGCAAGCTGATCCCGGTCGTCGTAGGCTTTCTATCCATGCCCTTGAGCCTGCTTTTCGATCCGGACTCCTTCTACTTCGGCATCATGCCGGTGGTCGCCGAGGTCGGCAAAGCGCTCGGCGTTGACCCGATGCAGGTCGCGCAAGCGTCGCTGCTCGGCGTGCATACCACCGGGTTCCCGGTCAGCCCGCTGACGCCAGCAACCTTTCTGCTGGTCGGCCTGTGCAAGATCGAACTGGCCGACCACCAGCGTTTCACTATCCCTTTCCTGTTTGCGGCCTCGGTCATCATGACCCTGACCGCTATGGTCATAGGAGTTTTCTGAATGAAAACCATACGGATTGGTTCAGGGGCCGGTTATTCCGGCGACCGCATCGAGCCGGCGATCGAGCTGGCCGAGCATGGGCAACTGGATTACCTGGTATTCGAATGCCTCGCGGAACGTACCATTGCGCTCGCACAACAGTCGCGTCTGGCAGACCCATCAGCAGGCTACGATCCATTGCTGAGCGAGCGCATGCGCCGGGTCTTGCCTTTTGTGGGCAAAGGCGTTGACGGTACGCGCCGTCGCTTGCGAATCATCACCAACATGGGGGCTGCAAATCCGCTTGGCGCCGCAAGTGAAATACGCCGGATAGCGGCAGATCTTGGCCTGACGGGCTTGAAAGTCGCAGCGCTGACAGGCGATGACGTGCTCGCAGCCCTACTGCAACAGCCCGATCGAACCCTCGACAACGGCAGGTCTCTGCGATCCCTCGGCGACAGACTCATTTCGGCCAATGCCTACCTTGGCGCAGAAGGAATCATCCAGGCCTTGCGCGCCGATGCTGACGTGATCGTTACCGGAAGGGTCGCTGATCCGTCACTTTTTCTCGCACCGCAAATGTTCGAGTTCGGCTGGGCCGAGGACGACTGGGCATTGCTGGGCCGTGGAACCTTGGTCGGGCACTTGCTCGAATGCGCCGGCCAGGTCAGCGGCGGCTATTTCGCGGATCCCGGTTTTAAAGACGTTCCCGACCTCGACCGCCTGGGCTTCCCGCTGGCCGAGATAGATGCGGCAGGCAATGCCGTTATCAGCAAAGTGGCGGGCTCAGGCGGCCGCATTGATACCGCCACCTGCACCGAGCAAATGTTGTACGAAGTGCATGACCCTGCCGCCTACCTGACGCCCGATGTCAGCGCGGACTTCACCCATGCTGGCTTCGAATCCATCGCGAGAGACGAAGTACGCGTTCAGGGGGCGGGCGGACACGCACGTCCCGAGACGTTGAAGGTGTCCGTAGGTTTTCTCGATGGCTGGATCGGCGAAGGACAAATGTCCTACGGCGGCCCCGGCGCGCTGGCCCGCGGGCTGCTGGCGAAGGACATCGTGCTCAAACGACTGGCTCTGACAGGCGTGGCATGTGAGGACATTCAGGCCGAACTGATCGGCGTTAGCGCCTTGCATGGAAGTCACCTGGGGGCGCGCGCCGAGGGCGAGCCCTGGGAGGTACGCCTTCGGGTCGCCGCGCGTTGCGTGGACAAAAGCGATGCGGTACGCGTCGGCAATGAAGTAGAAACCCTCTACACCAACGGCCCATACGGAGGCGGCGGTGCGAGCAAATCAGTCCGCCAGGTGGTCGCGGTGGCGTCACTGTTTGTGCCGAGAGACCACGTCAACCTGCACGTACACCTGGAGCTCCTGGCATGAACACCACCAAACTGCGGGACATCGCTCACGCACGTACCGGTGACAAGGGTGACGTCTCCAATATCTCCATCGTTGCCTTTCACATCGACGATTATGCACGTCTGGCTGAGCTGCTCACGGTTGAGCGGGTCACTGCACACTTCGCCGAACTGCTGGACCTGAATGGGCCACCCGTAAGGCGCTACGAACTGCCGTGTGTAGGTGCGCTCAACTTCGTCCTGCCCGGCATCCTGCGTGGCGGAGTCACACGGTCACTGGCGCTCGACGCCCACGGCAAGGCTCTGGGGGCCGCCCTGCTCGATCTGGCTCTGGAATGGCAAGCCGCGCCACCCGATGCAACACTTCGGTCGACCAGCTAACGGCGCACTTTGGCGCACCCTGCACGCATTGATGCAACAAATCCGTACCCGTTGAAAAATTGGTTCACCCACCGGCGGACCAATCCTCTCAGCATGCCGCGGACCAGTCGGGCGGACCTTTGAACATTGGCCCGCCAGGCTTGATCGTCGCCAGTCGCTGGTCATCTTGTAGCTCAAAATTAACCGAACCAATTTTCATTGGCATCGCTCTTGCACCAGCCCTTCTGCCTGGAACCTCTGCCTGCGGGCAGCTCAGGGCCTCTTTTTTTGGTCTGGCGCGAGTACCACGATGCAAAGGTTCGACCCTGACATCCCTATCGACAACTCTTCGAAACTGGCGCTGGATGCGTTGCGCCAGATCGTTGCCCAGCATGCAGCATTCCCCCAACGGGCATTGCCTACCGAGCGCGACCTGGCGGCCGATTTCGGGGTTAGCCGACGGGCAGTTCGTCGCGCCCTGTCGGTACTGGAAGCCGAAGGCCAGGTCTGGCGCCGACAAGGCAAAGGGACCTTTGTCGGACCGACGCCACCCAGTGCTGCCATGAGCTTCGCGCGGCTTTCCGGCCGGACCAATTTCACCGAGGTCATGGAAGCGCGTCTGCACCTGGAGCCGGCACTTGCCTCACTGGCAGCGGTACGGGCCAACGGTGAACAGATGGCGATTCTGCGCCGTCTTGCCGAGCGCACCACTCGCCAGCAGGTCGCCGAGCAGACCGATGCCGAAGGCATTGAGCTGTGGGACAGCGCCCTGCACCGCGCCATTGCCGAAGCGGCGGGTAATCGGCTGATGCTCGACATCTTCGAAATGCTCGATGCGATCCGTCTGGACCCGGCCTGGCGCGACTTGCGTCACCGGGCACGCAATGCCGACCGCCTCGACACTTACAGCCACGATCACGACGACATCGTCAGCGCCATTGAAAGCCGCGATCCGATCAAGGCCGCCACCGCCATGCGCGGCCATTTACGTGCGCTGCAACAGGCCCTGAACACCGTCATCAACCAAGACCTGGAGGCCAGCCTATGAGCGCCACTGCCCACCTCACAGAAAACGGCGACGGCACGGTGCTCAGCATCAGCGACCTGACCGTCCGCTTTGCCGGTGCGCCCGCCAATGTTGTCGACGGCGTATCGTTTTCCGTCAAGCGCGGCAAGACCCTGGCCATCGTCGGCGAGTCCGGCTGCGGCAAGAGCGTGACCTCCATGGGCCTGATGGGCCTGTTGCCGACAACGGCCAAGGTAGGCGCCAGCGACACGCTGCTGATCGATGAAGCCTTGCTGGGTATGTCCGAAGAGCGGCTGCTGGACGTGCGCGGTAACCGCATGGCGATGATCTTCCAGGAGCCGATGACCTCCCTGAATCCGGTCTTCACCATCGGCGAGCAGATCGCTGAAAGTGTGATGCGTCATCAGGGCCTTTCAGACAAGGCTGCCCGCCAGCGGGCTCTGGACATGCTGGAAAAGGTCCGCGTGCCGGACGCTCGCCAGCGGCTGGACGCCTACCCGCATGAACTCTCGGGTGGCATGCGGCAACGGGCCATGATTGCCATGGCGCTGGCCAATGACCCGGCGCTGATCATAGCGGACGAACCGACGACTGCGCTGGACGTCACCATTCAGGCGCAAATTCTCTCGCTGATCGCCAACCTGCAGACCGAGACCGGCACTGCGATGATTCTGATCACCCACGATCTGGGCGTGGTCGCCGAAGTCGCCGATGAGGTCATGGTCATGTACGCCGGACGCGTCGTGGAAAGCGGCCCGGTGAAAACCCTGTTCGACGATCCGCAGCATCCGTACACCATCGGCCTGATGGGCTCGATGCCCTCGATCGGTCCTCGTGAAGGCCGCCTGGCAACGATCAATGGGCGAGTGCCGACGCCGGCAGAAATGCCCAGTGGTTGCCGCTTCGCCGGACGCTGCCCGTTCGTGATCCAGCAATGCAGAGACGAACGCCCGCCGCTGCTTGAGTTGTCTCCCGGACACTTCGCCGCGTGCATCCGTGCGCCTTTGGAACAGCATGTGGGAGTCAGTGCGTGAACCTTTCCAAACCTGACATCGCCGGGCGCGTCAGCCCCGACAGCAACGCGCAGAAACCCATTCTGGAAGGCATCGGCCTGAGCAAGCACTTTGCCGTGGAAAGCGGCCTTCTGCAGCCGAAGAAGCCACCGGTACAGGCCGTCAATGAGGTCAACCTGTCGGTCCGCAAAGGCGAGACGCTGGCACTGGTAGGCGAGTCCGGCTCGGGCAAATCCACGCTTGGCCGCTTGCTGCTCAACCTGCTGCAACAGACTGCGGGTGACGTGATTTACGAGGGCCGCAACCTCGCCAACCTGACACCGGAAAAGCTGCGTCAGGTACGCCGAGACTTGCAGATCATCTTTCAGGACCCGTTCGCCTCGCTGAATCCACGCATGACCGTTGAATCCATCGTTGGCGAACCGATCTGGCTGCACAGCCAGGCCAGCCGCAGCGACCGCCAGGCAAAGGTCGCCGAGTTGCTGCGCACGGTAGGTCTGGCTCCTGAACACGGTGGTCGGCATCCCCATGAATTCTCTGGTGGTCAGCGCCAGCGCATCGGCATCGCCCGCGCACTGGCTTCCGAGCCACGCTTGATCCTCGGTGACGAGCCGGTCTCGGCACTGGACGTTTCGGTGCAGGCGCAAGTGGTCAACCTGCTCGAAGACCTCAAGCATCAATTCGGCCTGACCCTGGTGATTGTTGCCCATGGCCTGGCCGTGATTCGCCACATGAGCGACCGCGTGGCGGTGATGTACCTGGGTGAAATCGTCGAACTGGCGCCGGTCGACGCGCTGTTCGAAAACCCGTTGCACCCTTATACCCAGGCGTTGATGGCCGCCGTGCCGGTCAGCCACCCTGACCTGCGCCAGCCGCGTCCGCTCCTCGGTGGCGACATGCCCAGCCCCAGCCGCCCGCCTTCGGGCTGCCGCTTTCATACCCGTTGCCCGCACGCCCGTGCGCTGTGCAAGGAGGCTGCGCCGGTCATGGAAACCGTCGAGGCCGAACGCCAGGTCGCCTGCCACTTCTGGCGTGAAATCGCCAACGCAGGCAGCGCCACGCTGATCCTTCCGACACCCAGCGCTGCCTACACCCAGCGCCTGAATCTGTTCAAGCACCACCAATCCCTTGCAGTGGAGAGCCAGCCATGAAAATCGCACGCGTCGTGACAGGAACCTTGTTATTGCTGGCCGCCAACGCTGCCTTTGCCGAATCGACGTTGCGCATAGGCATTCAGGACGATCCCGACGTGCTGGATCCGCATCGTTCGCGCACCTACTCCGGTCGTCTGGTGTACACCGCGCTGTGCGACAAACTGGTGGACGTCAACCCCGACCTGACCTACTCGCCGCAACTGGCCACAGCGTGGAACTGGAGCGAAGACGGTAAAACCCTGACCATGACGTTGCGCGAAGGCGTGACGTACCACGATGGCGAACCTTTTGATGCCGCCTCGGTGAAGTTCAACCTCGACCGCGCCCGCACCCTTCCCGACTCCCTGCGCAAAAGCGAGCTGGCCTCGGTGGACAGCGTCGAGGTGATAGACGCAAAAACCGTCGCCATCAAGCTCAAGCAAGCCGATGCCACGCTGGTTTCTCAGCTATCGGACCGTGCCGGGATGATGCTCGCGCCGAAAGCCGCGCAAGGCGAGTTTGCCTCCAACCCGGTCTGCTCCGGCCCTTACAAATTTGTCCAGCGCGTGCAGCAGGATCGAATCGTGCTGGAACGTTTTGCCAACTACTGGAATAAACAGGCGTATCACTTCGACAA
Organism: Pseudomonas sp. PvP028; assembly: GCF_017832255.1. Lineage (NCBI taxonomy): Bacteria > Pseudomonadati > Pseudomonadota > Gammaproteobacteria > Pseudomonadales > Pseudomonadaceae > Pseudomonas > Pseudomonas sp. PvP028. Next base: position 4,096,772 of record NZ_JAFIBL010000001.1, on the reverse strand, counting down.
AGTGGTGTTCCTGCCGATTCCGGACACCTCGGTGCGTCTGGCCAACCTGCGCTCCGGCGATCTGGACATCATCGAGCGTGTTGCGCCAACCGATGTGAAAACCGTCAAGGCCGACAGCAAGCTGGCGATCTACAACACACCGGGCCTGGGCTACATGCAGCTGATGTTCAACATCGGTAATGGTGAAAAAGCCAACTCGCCGATGGGCAAGGACAAGCGCGTACGCAAGGCGTTTGAGCTGTCCATCGACCGCGACGCCATCAATCAGGTTGTGTTCGAGGGTCTGTACGCACCAAGCGCTCAGCCGTTCCCGAAAAACAGCCCGTATTACGACAAGGAACTGCCGATCCCGGCTCGCGATGTCGAGAAAAGCAAGGCGCTGCTGGCGCAGGCCGGCGTGAAACTACCGTTGGCGGTGGACCTGAAAGTGGCCAACAACCCCATCGCGCAACAGGTCGGGCAGATCATTCAGGCCATGGCTGAGGAAGCGGGCTTCAAGGTCAACCTGATTGCCACTGAATACGCGACGATGCTCAGCGAACAGGCGAGCGGCAACTTCCAGATCGGCATGAGCGCCTGGTCGGGCCGTCCTGACCCGGATGGTGATATCCATCAGTTCGTGACCTGCAAAGGCGGCCAGAACGACGGCAAGTATTGCAACGCCAGGCTCGACGAACTGCTCAACAAGGCGCGCACCGTGAACGACGTTGCACAACGCCAGGCACTGTACAACGACGCACTGCGCTTGCTGGCCGATGAAGTACCGACCGCCTACCTGTATTTCGACCCGCGAATCATTGCCATGCGTAACAACGTGACCGGTTTCGTCCCTAACCCGGACGGTCTGATTCGTCTGAACAATGTCGCGTTCAAGCCATGACTGACGGGCGCACCTGCGAGGTTCCGGTATGCTGATGTTCATCCTGCGACGCCTGCTCAGCTCGATCCCGACGCTGATTCTGGTTTCGCTGTTCGTCTTCACCCTGCAGAAGCTGCTGCCGGGTGACCCGGTGCTGGCCATGGCCGGGGAAGAGCGCGATCCGGCGGTCATGGAGTACCTGCGCGACAAGTACCGGCTCGATGACCCGATCCCGTTGCAGTACCTGAACTGGGTCGGCAACGTACTGACCGGCGACCTGGGCACATCGCTGCGCACCGAGCAACCGGTAACCACGCTGCTGGCGTCGAAACTGCCGGTGACCCTCGAACTGGCGGTGCTGGCCCTGCTGATTGCGCTGCTGATCGGTATTCCCACCGGGATCATTTCGGCGGTGCGCAAAGGCACCGCCGTGGATTACGGGGCCAACGTGGTGGCGCTGTCGGGGATTTCCATTCCGCACTTCTGGCTGGGCATTCTGCTGATCATGGTCTTTGCGGTGAAACTGCAGTGGCTGCCCGCCTCCGGCTTTGTGCCGATGGGCGAGGACTTCGGGCAAAACCTGAAGACCCTGATCCTGCCTGCCTTCGTATTGGGTGCCGGGCTTTCGGGGATTCTCATGCGCCATACCCGCAGCGCCATGCTGGAAGTACTGCGCGCTGACTACGTCCGTACCGCCCGGGCCAAGGGATTGTTCCCGCGTACAGTGATTCTCAAGCATGCGCTGCGCAACGCGTTGATGCCGATCATCACCCTCACGACATTGCTGTTCGGCGAGTTGCTCGGCGGTGCGGTGTTGACCGAGCAAGTGTTCAGCATTCCGGGGTTCGGCAAGATGATCGTCGACGCCGTGTTCAACCGTGACTACGCCGTGGTGCAAGGCGTGGTGTTGTGTGTCGCGATTGGCTTCCTGATGCTGAACCTGCTGGCCGACGTGCTTTATCGCCTGATCAACCCACGTCTGAGGACTGCCTGATGACCGCTATTGCCAGCCTCTCGCACAGCGCGATCCTGCCCCGCAGTCGCTCGCCTTTTCTGAAGAAATTCCTGGCCAACAAAGGCGCGGTGCTTGGCGCGGCGGTGTTGTTGCTGTTTGTCCTGGCGGCCGTTCTGGCGCCCTGGATTGCGCCTCATGATCCGCTCAAAGCCAACTTCCTCGCGGTACGCAAGGCCCCCTCGTTGATCTACTGGATGGGCACCGACGAACTGGGGCGCGATCTGTTCTCGCGCTTGCTGTATGGCGCCCGCAGCTCGCTGCTGGCCGGGGGTGTTTCGGTAGCCATCGCCATGTTCATCGGCGTGCCGCTGGGCCTGCTAGCCGGGTACTTCGGTGGCAAGCTGGACATGATCATTTCGCAGGTCATGGAAGCGCTGCTGTCCTGCCCGTTTCTGGTGCTGGCCATCGCTTTGGGCGCCTTTCTCGGCCCCAGCCTGACCAACGCGATGATCGCCATCGGCCTGTCCGCGATGCCGATCTTTGCCCGACTGACCCGCGGCCAGGTGCTGTCGATCAAGCACGAGGATTACCTCGAAGGTGCCCGCGCCATCGGTCTGCCGGATCGCTGGATCATCCTGCGTTACGTACTGCCAAACGTGATGTCGCCACTGGTCGTGCAGGCAACGCTGACCATCGCCTCGGCGATTCTGGCCGAAGCCAGCCTGTCGTTCCTCGGCCTGGGCCAGCAACCGCCGTCGCCGTCCTGGGGCTCGATGCTCAATACTGCGAAGAATTTCATGGAGCAGGCTCCGTGGATGTCGATTGCGCCTGGCGTGGCGATCTACATCACGGTCCTGTGTTTCAACCTGCTGGGTGACGGCCTGCGCGATGCGCTGGACCCCAAGGGCTAAACCTTTCGTCTTCTGCCAAAGAGAAACGCTTATGTTCGATGATCTGGATTACAACCAACCGTACGCGTCGGCCCGCTCGCCGGTGATGGGCAACAACATGGTCGCCTGCTCTCAGCCATTGGCCGCTCAGGCCGGGCTGGACATGCTGCGCCGTGGCGGTAATGCGGTCGACGCCGCCATCGCCGCGGCCATGGTGCTGACCGTGGTCGAGCCCACCGGCTGCGGAATCGGCAGCGATGCCTTTGCCATCGTCTGGGACGGCAGCAAGCTGCAAGGCTTGAACGCTTCCGGTCGCGCGCCACAAGCCTGGACACCCGAATACTTCGAAGGCCAGAGCCAGATGCCGCAACGCGGCTGGCCTGCGGTCAGCGTGCCGGGTGCGGTATCGGCCTGGGTGGAGCTGTCAGCGCGCTACGGCAAACTGCCCTTCGCGACCCTGGCCGAACCGGCGATTGGCTACGCCCGCGACGGCTATCAGGTCACGCCTATAATCGCCGAGTTGTGGAAACGCGGCGCACATCTGCTCAAGGACCAACCGGGCTTTGCCGAGTGTTTCATGCCGGATGGCAAGGCCCCCATGGCCGGAGAGAAAATCCGGCTCAAGGATCACGCCCGTACGCTGGAACTGATCGCGCAGACCAAAGGCGAGGCGTTCTATCGCGGCGAACTGGCGCACACAATCATCGCCCATGCCAACGCCAATGGCAGCGTGATGAGCCTCGACGACCTGGCGACGCACACCGTGGACTGGATCGACACCCTGTCGGTGCCATACGCAGGCGCTGTCGTGCATGAACTGCCGCCAAATGGCCAGGGCATTGCCACCCTGGCCGGCCTGACCATGCTCGAAGCACTGGGCGTCGGCGAACACCCGGTGGATAGCCTCGAGACGGTTCACCCGGTGCTGGAAGCAATGAAACTGGCCCTCGCCGACCTCGACGAACATGTCGCCGACAGCGAGCACATGCGCGTGCCCTCAGCCGATTTGCTGGGCCAGGCTTACCTGACGGAACGCGCAGGGCTGATCACCGATCAGGCCGCCAATCCCGGGCACGGCTCGCCAAAACCGGGTGGCACGGTGTACCTGTCGGCAGCGGATGAAAGCGGCATGATGATCTCGTTCATCCAGTCCAACTACATGGGCTTCGGTTCGGGTGTGGTTGTACCCGGTACGGGCATCAGTATGCAGAACCGCGGCGCGGGCTTCTCGCTGGACCCGCAGCACGTCAATTACGTCGCGCCGCGCAAACGTCCGTTCCACACGATCATCCCCGGTTTTGTCATGAATGCCGACGGCACGCCGCTGATGTCCTTCGGTTTGATGGGCGGCCCGATGCAGGCGCAGGGTCATTTGCAGATGATGATGCGCATCCTGCGTTACAAACAGAACCCGCAAGCCGCTGCCGACGCACCGCGCTGGAGAATCGAAGCCGGCCTGAAAGTCGCCGTGGAACGTGCGTTTGACCCCGAAGTGGTGAAAGCACTACGCGCCAAAGGTCACGACATCGATGTCGAAGAGCCAAGTGGCGTGTTTGCCTTCGGCGGTGCGCAGATTATTCAGCGCACCGCACATGGATACGTGGGCGGGACCGATCCGAGAAAGGACGGAACGGTCGCAGCGTATTGAGCGACCGCGATATCCGCTACTGACAAGCCATCGAGCAGACGGCCCTGGTCGGGAATCAGTTGCTCGATGCGCTTGGTAATCCGCGCACCTTAGGGTTACACCTTGCCCTCGACCAAGGGTCTTGCGGCTCGCCGGTGGCCCAGTAGCGCGTCCAGGATGATAAAGCCCAGCAGACTCAAGCCCAGTACGGGCAGCGCAAAGCCAGTCAACACTGCAACCAGGATCAACGCGCATTGCGCGCCCGGATTCAACGAGCGCCAGAGACTCAAGAGCGTTGCCTGCTGATTGCGTGGTTGAGAAAGCATTGGACGACGTCGCCACCACATCACATAACCCATGACGACCATGGCCGCCAGGCCACTGGCGAACACCACCAGTACCAATTGATTGGCCAGACCAAACAACACGCCCATGTGCGCATCAATGCCCCAGCGGGTGAGCTTGGCGGGCAGCGAATAGTCTGCAAACTTGACATGATCCACCACGTCCAGTGTTTGCGGGTTGATCGACACAGCATCTACTTGCGTCGGCCAACTGCGATCTATCTCGCTGACTACCCAGGCCTTGTCATTGCTCGCGGATGGCCGGATTTCAACCTTGGCAGCATCGATATGTGCGGCACGCGCGCTGGCCAGAACACTGTCGAACAAGGCAGGGTCCAACTCGGCCGCCTGTGTCGTCGGCGCCATGTGCATATGATGCTCGGCGTGCTCGTCCATGGGCATAGACATTGGCATCGCCGCCGACTTGCCCAATGAGGTGGCCACACTGGGCGTTGACCAGCCGTAGTACGCACGCAATACGCCAATGTTATCGCCGGCGTACTGTGACCACGTCAAACCGGTGGCCGAGAAGAACAGCAGGCCCAGCAACAGCCATACGCCGGTGGTTGCATGCCAGCGGCGCACGTTGCCGCGTTCACGACTCTGCCGACGACGGCGAACCGCCCACAGCACCAGACCGCCGAGCGCAGCCACCCACAGCCATGAGGCGGCCAGCTCGCTGTAGATCCTGCCGACATCGCCCAGCAGAAGGCCCCGATGAAACTGATCGATCCAGGTACGTAGCGGTAATATGCCACTGGTACCGTAGACCTTCATGTCGCCGCGAATTTCGCCACTCACCGGGTCCACGAACAGCGCTCGATGCTCCGATGGGCCAAAGCCCGGATCGCTGAACATGACCCGAGTGGTATCCCCTTCCCGGGGTGCCGGGCGCACTGCGGCGACGCTCAGGCCTGGACCTGCCGATGCCTGCGCGCGCTGGATCTGAGCCTGCAAGCTCATCGCAGGGCCACGACTGTCTGTGTGTAGCGCATGCGCATAGAGCGAATCTTCGATCTGCGGGGTCAGTGCATAGACGACGCCACTCAAGGCCGCGACCAGCATAAACGGACCGACGAATACGCCGATGTAAAAATGAAGCCTTTTCAGAAAGGCGACAAATGCTCCGGAAGGCCGTGGCTCCGGGCTTGAAAATGATGCAGACATAGGGACTCACCAACGTATGAACGCCCCCCGCCGGAATGACCTTCCGGCAGGCTGTAAAGACACTATCGGTTGTTCGTGCGAGCGATACTCACACGTCCACGATGGGCACTAAGGTGCCTGTGGATTGAGTCCCGGAAAGGTGTACCTTGGCAGGTTGCCGAGCCAGAGTTCGGGCAACACAAAACGAGTACGGCGGACACGGATCAGCCAGCCCAGCGCCACGAAGAAAATCATCGCCAGCGTCAGTGTTCCGGCAAACGAACAGTCTCCCGACTGCGCCTTCATGCTGCCTGACATGTCCATCTTCTTGGAAGAATCGTGCATGGACATGTGCATCGTGTGATGCCCGGCATGCATATCAGACATCCCATGATCTGCATGGGAAACCGAAGCCATTGCAGTGCCGGCAAAAGCGGCCATCATCTGGCCGTGACCGATGCTGCACGCAAGACCATTGAACAGGACAACTGCGTACAGTATCCAGGCAATGGGCGAGCAATGGGTTCGGAAGAAGTTCATGGCGGCTAATTTAACATCTCTGGCCGGAACTAGACAGAACGGGGTGAGCGGGTCGGCAGCCCTTCGCAGGATCGATAACCGCCGAGTCCGCCACGTGTTCGCACGAAGCAAGGCACGCCGCGTGGCCCTTTACTTTGCTGCATCGAATAAACCTGGCAATGGCAGTCAAGCGGACCGTCGTTCTACACACATCGTTAACTACTTCGTCGGTACCCTCTCCTTACAGGATCGTGTCGAATATAAAGGCACATGAAGTAAGCCTTGAACACTTCGCAACCATCAGCACGCCTGCATGAAACTGCCTTGACCTTATAACTCACCCAAACATTTCTCGATGATTACCTATACCATCCTGTTCCTTATCAGCAAACTTTCTCTCTGCCGCACTGCCCGACCCTACCGCCTGGTTATATATATCACTTGATAGCGGTCATGTTTTCTACACCCGGCAAGCTTCCTCCTGACCGGGGTTTCCGCAAACGCACCGTCTGCGTCTAAAAAAAACCGAGAAAAAAGCTGCCCCCCAATGAAACCTGGTCAATAGCAACCTTCTCGATTCAGGCTCGACCCTGTCCGACAACGCAAAACCCATTCCCCGGTCATGAAAGCTTCATTAAAAAAACCTGCAACTGCAACACACTTCATCCGCTTTAACTTTTCATGATTATCATGAGCAAGCTGAACTAAAGCTGTCTGTTCATGACGCGCTCGATGAAATCTGAACGGCAGATTAATAATTCTACATGGACGCATAACGGCGTTGTCGTTCGTTTGGCTTTCACCCTACTCTATGATTCGAAAGCCTGCCAGGCGATACAAAAAAGCAACGACGTCTAGACATTATTTTCATATTTGAACGCCCAAGTTCACCGCACTCACGCGCACTCGTGGTGTGACTTTTTTATGTTCGGCCCTGCTGCGTCAATCGGAGAGTCTCTGTAGATGAGTCAAACTTTTCTTGCCTTTTCACGGCCGTCCATTGGCGATGAAGAAATTGCTGCGGTAACGCGCGTGCTGCGCTCCGGATGGATCACCACTGGCCCGGAATGTCAGAAGCTGGAGGAAGAGTTCGCCGCGCGGGTCGGCGCTCAGCATGCAGTGGCACTGTCTTCGGCCACCGGGGCAATGCACGTTGCGCTGCTGGCGCTGGGCGTAGGGCCTGGCGATGAAGTGATTACGCCGTCGCAAACCTGGGTGTCGACAGCCAACATGATCTGCCTGCTAGGGGCCACTCCGGTGTTCGTCGATGTCGACCGTGACACCCTGATGACCAGCGCCGCGCTGATAGCGCAAGCCATCACCCCGCGAACCAAGGCGATCGTGCCGGTGCATTACGCAGGCGCTGCATTCGATCTCGACCCGCTGTATGCGCTGGCCGACCGGCACGGCATCACCGTGATCGAAGACGCTGCGCATGCCGCCGGCACCGGTTACCAGGGACGTCCGGTCGGCCAGCAGGGCACTGCGATCTTTTCGTTTCACGCGATCAAGAACATGACCTGTGCCGAAGGCGCGATGCTGGTCACCGACAATGCGCGACTGGCTGATCGGGTGCGTCAGCTCAAATTTCATGGCCTGGGTGTCGATGCCTACGACCGCCTGACCCTGGGTCGCAAGCCCCAGGCCGAGGTTATGGAGCCTGGTTTCAAATACAACCTGGCCGACATCAATGCGAGCATTGCGCGGGTGCAGTTGCAACGCCTCGATGCAATCAATGCGCAGCGTCAGGCACTCGCCAGCCATTACCTCGAACGACTGGCCAGCAGCCCCGCTCTGCCTCTCGCCCTGCCCCGGCATGCCCAGCAACACGCCTGGCACCTGTTCATTCTGCGCATCGATCCCGAGCGCTGCGGGCTGGATCGCGACGCCTTCATGAAGGCCTTGCAAGCGCGAAACATCGGCACCGGCATCCACTTCATCGCCACTCACCTGCACAGCTATTACCGCAAGCGTTTCCCCGACGTCTGCCTGCCCGACACGGAATGGAATTCATCAAGGCTGTGCTCCATACCCCTGTTTCCCGACATGACCCTCGATGATGTCGAGCGGGTTGTCGGTGCCATTGAATCGACCGTGGAATCCAGCCATTGAAACCGTATCCCATCAAGTTCGTGTCGATCGTCATCCCTGTCTACAACGAACGACAAAGCCTGCCAGAGTTGCTGCGCCGCACTGAAGCGGCCTGCGAACAGCTCGACCACCGCTTCGAAATCGTGTTGGTCGACGATGGCAGCCGCGACGACTCGGCAGACATCCTCCAGCGGGCTGCCGAGCGCGCCGACAGCCCCTTTGTCGCAGTGATCCTGAATCGAAACTACGGTCAGCACGCAGCCATCATGGCCGGATTCGAGCAGTGCCAGGGCGACGTGGTCATCACCCTCGATGCCGACCTGCAGAATCCACCCGAAGAAATCCCTCGTCTGGTAAAGCTCGCTGAACAGGGATACGACGTGGTCGGTACGGTGCGCAGCAACCGTCAGGACTCCGCCTGGAGACGCTGGCCATCGAAACTCATCAACCTGGCCGTGCAGCGCTCCACCGGCGTGGCCATGAACGATTACGGCTGCATGCTGCGCGCATACCGGCGCACGATTGTCGACGCCATGCTCGCCTGCCGGGAGCGCAGCACATTCATTCCGATTCTGGCGAACAGTTTTGCGCGACACACCACCGAGGTGCTGGTCGATCACGCCGAACGCGAGCACGGCGACTCCAAATACAGCCCGATGCGTCTGATCAACCTCATGTTCGACCTGATCACCTGCATGACCACCACGCCCCTGCGCCTGCTCAGCATCATCGGTTTCAGCATGGCGTTGCTCGGTGTCTCGTTCGCGGCGCTGCTGATCGTTCTGCGCCTGATCTTCGGCGCGTCATGGGCCGGGGACGGCATGTTCGTACTGTTTGCCGTGCTGTTCGTATTCACCGGCGGGCAGTTCATCGGCATGGGACTGCTGGGTGAATACCTGGGCCGGATGTACAGCGATGTGCGTGCGCGTCCTCGGTTCTTTATCGAAAAGGTCGTGCGCAGCTCGTCACCGGTTGCCACCGACAACATTGATTCCTCTGTAACTCCCTATATGAACAAGGTCGCGCCATGAGCACTAAAGCTGTCGTTTTCGCTTATCACGATATTGGCTGTGTCGGCCTGCAAGCGTTGCTGGACGCAGGCTATGAGATTGCGGCGGTGTTCACCCATGCCGACGACCCCAAAGAAAAAACCTTTTTCGGCTCTGTGGCGCAGATGTGCGCCCGGCACGGCATTGCGGTGCATGCCCCCGAGGACCCGAATCACCCGCTATGGGTAGAGCGCATCGGCAAACTGGCGCCGGACTTCATTTTCTCCTTCTACTATCGCCAGCTGCTCGGCGATTCGCTGCTGGCCTGCGCGAAAAAAGCTGCGCTGAACCTGCATGGCTCGCTGCTTCCGCGTTATCGCGGACGCGCGCCGGCCAACTGGGTGCTGGTCAACGGCGAAAGTGAAACCGGCGTTACCCTGCATCAGATGGTCAAACGCGCGGATGCCGGGCCGATAGTCGCTCAGCAGCGAGTGTCGATCAGTGCCACCGATACTGCCTTGACGCTGCATGGCAAATTGCGTGACGCCGCCGCTGACCTGCTTTGCGAAACACTGCCCCTGCTGGCCGCGCAAGGGCAACTGCCAGCTACGCCCCAGGATGAATCGCGTGCGACGTATTTCGGTCGGCGCACCCCGGCCGACGGTTTGATCGACTGGTCGCTGCCGGCTACCCAGCTCTACAACCTGATCCGCGCGGTAACACAGCCCTACCCTGGCGCGTTTTGCCCGGTCGGTGACAACAAGCTGATCGTCTGGGCTGCCAGCGTGGACACGAGCAGCAATGGCGAGGCGCCCGGCACGGTCATCAGTCACGAGCCATTGCGTATCGCCTGTGGCGAGGGTTCGCTGGTCATCACCGCAGGGCAACGCGGTGACAGCGGCTTGTACCTCAGTGGTGCGCAACTGGCGCGCGAATTCGGGTTGGTAGCAGGCTCACAACTGCTCGACAAGGCAAAGCGCCGGTCGGTTCGTCGCACCCGAGTGTTGATCCTCGGCGTCAACGGCTTCATCGGCAACCACCTGTCAGAGCGTCTACTGCAGGATGACCGTTACGAAATCTACGGCATGGATATCGGCTCGGACGCCATCGAGCGCCTGCGTGCCAAGCCGAACTTTCATTTCATCGAAGGTGACATCAGCATCCATACCGAATGGATCGAATACCACATCAAGAAATGCGATGTCGTGCTGCCGCTGGTGGCCATCGCCACGCCGATTGAATACACGCGCAATCCACTGCGGGTTTTCGAGCTGGATTTCGAAGAGAACCTGAAGATCGTTCGCTACTGCGTGAAGTACAACAAGCGCGTGATTTTCCCGTCCACGTCCGAAGTCTATGGCATGTGCCAGGACGCAAACTTCAACGAAGACACCTCCAACCTGATCGTTGGCCCGATCAACAAGCAGCGCTGGATCTACTCGGTGTCCAAGCAGCTGCTGGACCGGGTGATCTGGGCCTATGGCCAGAAAGGCCTGCAATTCACCCTGTTTCGCCCATTCAACTGGATGGGACCGCGTCTGGACCGCCTGGACTCGGCGCGCATTGGCAGTTCGCGGGCCATCACCCAACTGATCCTGCACCTGGTCGAAGGCACGCCCATTCGCCTGGTGGATGGCGGCGCCCAGAAGCGCTGTTTCACCGATGTCGTCGACGGCATCGAGGCGCTGGCGCGGATCATCGAAAACCGTGATGGGCGCTGTAACGGACAAATCATCAACATCGGCAACCCCGACAACGAAGCCAGCATCCGTCAATTAGGTGAAGAGCTGCTTCGCCAGTTCGAAGCTCATCCGTTGCGCGGCCATTTCCCGCCCTTTGCGGGCTTTCGTGAAGTTGAAAGCCAGTCCTTCTACGGCAAGGGCTATCAGGATGTCAGCCATCGCACGCCGAGCATCGACAACGCCAAAAAGCTGATTGGCTGGACGCCGGGTATCGAGCTGAGCGAGACCATCGGCAAAACCCTGGATTTCTTCCTGCGCGAAGCCATGGCTGAAAAAGCGGATCAGTGCTGATGCAGGCAGGCTTGAGAATCGATGTCGACACTTACCGGGGCACGTGTGAGGGCGTGCCCAGGCTACTGGACATACTCGACGAAGCGCAGGTCAAGGCGACCTTCTTTTTCAGTGTCGGACCCGACAACATGGGGCGCCATCTGTGGCGTCTGGTAAGGCCTACGTTCTTTTGGAAGATGCTTCGCTCCAAGGCGGCGAGCCTGTATGGCTGGGATATTCTGCTGGCCGGTACTGCATGGCCGGGCAAACCGATCGGCCGTGACCTTGGCCCACTGATGCGCCGCGCGCTGGATGCAGGTCACGAAATCGGCCTGCATGCCTGGGATCATCATGGCTGGCAAGCGAATGCCGGACACTGGAGCGACAGACAGTTGACTGCCCAGATACACCGTGGGGTCGACTGCCTGAGCGACATCCTCGGCCACCCGGTGGTGTGCTCCGCAGCGGCAGGCTGGCGCGCCGACCAGCGCATTGTGCAGGCCAAAGAGGCGTTTGGCTTTCGCTACAACAGTGACTGCCGTGGCGCCAGTCTGTTTCGCCCGTTGCTGGTCGACGGTAGTCTCGGTACCGCTCAGGTTCCGGTGGATTTGCCGACCTTCGATGAAGTAATCGGCCCGCACCTGCAGCCGAATGCGTTCAACGACTACATTCTCGGCCGCTTCGCCGCACGACGGCTCAATGTCTACACCCTTCACGCCGAAGTGGAAGGGATCATCATGGCCGAAGGTTTCAGGCAACTGTTAAAGCGGGCCAATACCCAAGGCATCCACTTCGCGCCGCTGGGCCATCTGCTACCCGATGCCATCGAACGGTTGCCTTCCGGGCATATCGTTCGCGGCCACCTGCCCGGCCGCGAAGGCTGGCTGGGGGTGCAGCAGTGATGCACGTCAGGCATCGTCATCTTGCGCTGCTGTTACTGGCGTTCGTGCTGGCTTATCTGCTGCCGCTGGGCTTTCACGGCCTGTGGATTCCCGATGAAACCCGCTATGCGCAGATCAGCCAGGAAATGCTCCACAGCGGTAACTGGATTGCGCCACACTTCATGGGGCTGCGTTACTTCGAAAAACCGGCTGCCGGTTACTGGCTGATTGCACTAGGGCAGCAGGTCTTTGGCGAGAACCTGTTCGGCGTGCGCATTGTGTCGGCACTGGCAAGCGGCTTGAGCGTGCTGCTGGCCTATCTACTGGCCGGCAAGATCTGGAACGACCCGCGCAAGCAGTTCGCCAGCGCCTTGCTGTTCATGAGCTTCGGCTTTATCGCCGGCCAGGCCGGTTACGCCAATCTTGATCCGCAATTCACCCTCTGGACCAACGTGACACTGCTGGCATTCTGGTACGCCGTGCACAGCATCGGCCGAGCGCGTCTAGCGGCATGGGCGGCAGTCGGCGTGGCCTGCGCAATGGGCTTCATGACCAAGGGCTTTCTCGCCTGGGCACTGCCCGTCATCATCGCCCTGCCCTACATGCTGTGCCAGCGACGCCTGGCCGAGCTACTCAAATTCGGCCCGCTTGCAATCTTGATTGCCATCGCCGTCTGCCTGCCGTGGGCGCTGGCAATCCACCAGCAAGAGCCCGACTATTGGCGCTACTTCTTCTGGCACGAGCATATTCGCCGCTTTGCCGGGGACAATGCCCAGCATGCCCAGCCCTGGTGGTTCTATATGCCGTTGCTGGTGGCGGCCTGTGTGCCGTGGGCACTGCTGCTGCCGGTAACACTGAAACAGGCATGGCAAGAAAAAAGCCACCCTGACATTGCCTTTTTGCTGCTGTGGCTGCTGCTGCCACTGGCGTTTCTGAGCCTGAGCAAAGGTAAATTGCCAACCTACATACTGCCGTGTCTGCTGCCGTTGGCGCTGCTGATGGCAAACACTCTGGTCGAGCGCCTCGATCGAGGCCACAGCACAGCGTTGCGCGCGAACGGAATATTCAACGCGACCGTCACTTTTCTTGGGCTTTTAGCGTTGATCTACCTTCAACTCAAGCAGCCCGTCTACGAAAACGAACCGATGCATCTGTCACTGGCGGTCATCGTGCTTCTCGGATGGACACTCGCCAACGCCCTGCAAGGCTTGCGCCCCCTGACCTTTTGGGCCACGCCGGCGTTGGGCGGTTGGCTGCTGATCGCATTGCTGCCCGCTGCGCTGCCAAACGATGTGATCAACAACAAGACTCCCGACCCGTTCGTCGTCAGGCACCAGGCCGAACTGGCGGACTGCACGCATCTGCTGAGCAACGACCTGGGCGCTGCCTCGGCATTGGCGTGGCGCCTGAAACGGCCTGATGTTGCACTGTTCAACACCTGGGGCGAGCTGGAATACGGCCTGGGCTATCCCGATGTGCAGGGTCGAGAAGTCCGCCTGCAGGACATTGATGCCTGGATGAAGAACGCCCGCAGCCAAGGCCGGGTCGGCGTCATCATGCGCGGCAAGAGCGATGAGGAACTGAAAGAGCTCGAAAGTCTTCCCAAGGATGGTCAGCGCTATGACGAAGGCAACCTGGCCATCCTCATTTACGAGAAGTCGGCATCGTGACCTGGCTGATGCTGGCAAGCGCATGCCTGCTGACCTGCCTGGGCCAGATCGCGCAGAAGTGCGCGGTACAAGACTGGCGCGGGGCATTTCCCGGCGCGTTTGTAGCGCTGCGCTCAACGTGGCTGTGGCTGGCGCTGGCCTGCCTTGGGTCGGGCCTGCTGGTCTGGCTGCTGGTGTTGCAACGCCTGGACGTCGGCATCGCCTATCCGATGCTGGGTGTTAACTTCGTGCTGATCACGCTGGCGGGGCGCTATGTGTTCGACGAGCCGGTTGACGCACAGCACTGGCTGGGTATTGCGCTGATTCTTGTCGGGGTATTTCAGTTGGGGCATCAAGCGTGACCCGCTGCCGGGCAACCCTGTGCGCCATGGCCAGTGTGGCGCTGGTCAGCGCGGCACAGCTGGGTATGCGCTGGAGCATGAGCCGCCTGCCCTCGCCCGCTCATTCGCTCGAACTGCACAATTCGACGCAGCTCGATCTCAGTGCCCTGATGGTCGTCTGCGCCTCGATCACCGCTTATGCGCTCTCCATGCTTTTCTGGTTGCTGGCTCTTCGGGTCTTGCCCCTGAGCCGTGCTTATTCGCTGCTCAGCATCAGCTACGCGCTGGTTTATACGCTCGCCGCAGCACTGCCGTTTTTCCACGAGACATTCACGGTATCGAAAACTGTGGGTGTCACCCTGATCGTGGCAGGTGTCTTGATCATCAACCTTCGGCGCGTCCCCCGGCCATCACCTCAGGATCTTCCCCATGAAAATCAGCGTTTTCGGTAGCGGATATGTCGGCCTGGTACAAGCGACCGTGCTTGCCGAAGTCGGCCACGATGTGGTCTGCATGGACATTGATCAGGCCAAGATCGACCAGTTGCGTCAGGGCCAGGTGCATATCTACGAGCCAGGACTGGCCAATCTGGTGCGTGAAAACCTGGACCAGCAGCGTCTGTGTTTCACCACTGACGAGCAACTGGCAGTGGAACATGCCGAGGTCCTGTTCATCGCGGTCGGCACGCCCTCTCGTGCTGATGGTTCGGCCGACCTGAGCGGCTTTTTTGCGGTGGGCGAAGCCATCGCCCGGCATCGGCGCGAACCGCTGATCATCGTCGAGAAATCCACCGTGCCGGTCGGCAGTGGCGACGCTTTGCGCAACCACGTCGATCAGGCACTGCGTCAGGCGGGCCGGCTGCTGCAGTTCGATATCGTCTCCAACCCGGAATTTCTGAAGGAGGGCTCGGCGGTCAACGATTGCCGGCGCCCGGACCGTATTGTCATCGGCTGCGAAAATGAAGCCGTGCGCAACGTCATGCGCGAGCTGTATGCGCCGTTCAACCGCAATCATGAGCGGATCATGTTCATGGACCTGCGTAGCGCCGAACTGACCAAGTATGCCGCCAACTGCATGCTGGCAACCAAGATCAGCTTCATCAACCAGATCGCCGAACTGGCCGAGCATCTGGGCGCGGACGTCGAGTTGGTGCGGCTGGGCATCGGTGCCGACTCACGGATAGGTTACGACTTCATCTATCCCGGCTGCGGTTACGGCGGTTCATGCTTCGGCAAGGACATCCGCGCGTTGATTCACAGCGCCCGGGAGGCTCATTGCTCCAACGATCTGCTGTCGGTGGTCGAGGCCATCAACGAACGGCAGAAGAACAAACTCTTCGAGCGGGTCAACGCGTTCTATCAGGGCGATCTGCGCGGCAAGACCTTTGCCCTGTGGGGCCTGGCGTTCAAGCCCAACACCGACGATATGCGTGATGCCCCGAGCCGCGTACTCATGGAAGCGTTATGGGAGGCTGGCGCCAGCGTGCGGGCGTTCGACCCCGAGGCCATGCAGGAAACCCAGCGCATCTATGGCCATCGCAAGGACCTGATGCTCATGGGCACGCCGGAGTCCGCGCTCAACGAGGCCGATGCATTGATCGTCTGCACTGAATGGCAACAGTTCAAAGCCCCGGATTTCGAGTTGATCCAGCAACGCCTGAACGCGCCGATCATCTTCGATGGACGCAATCTGTACGACACTGAACGACTGGCAAAACGCGGCTTCCACTACTTCCCCATCGGCCGTGGCGAATCGTGCGACCTGCCAATCCCACAAAAGCAGTGGACGGCCTGTAACTCGCTTGTCAGCAGTCAGTTCGTGTAACGGGCTGCTCCGGTGGCCGTCAGTTGCCGACAGTCACCGGAGCCTGGCTGACGAAATAGTAGATACGCTCGCCGACCTTGACGCTGTCGACCACTCGCAAGGGTGGTTCGGGAGGCTGCAGGCTTTCCATGATCGCCACATTGCCGTCGGCACGGGTCAGAAAGCTGCTCAGGTCAGCACTGGATATGAATGTATCCAGCAAGCTCTGGCTGTAGAACACGCTGGCACCTGCCAGCCGTTCACTGGGCTGAAACAAGGCGACGTGCCGTCCCTGGACTTGCAGGGAATGGACCTTGTCAGTCAGCGGCAGGAACGACAACTGCCGGTCCGCTCGCGGTTCCAGCCATATGGCTGCGCCGAGATACCCCGCCACGATCAACACAACCCCGGCAACCGTCATCGCCCGTCGGTTTCGTACCACAAACGCTGCCGACGCAGAGCCTTGCGAGCGTGCGTTGATTCGCTCGCCTAACACAAAGGCGTATTCCGCCGCGATGACTGCCGCCGCCGGGGCCAGTGACATCAGATAGACCGTGCGTTTACTTGAGGCCAGCGACAACAACAGGAACTGCGCGATCAGCCACAGGCTGAAAAACAGCAGGTAACGGTTGGCCCGCAGCTGTTTGCGGAAATGCCACAGCCCCAGATAGACGAGCACATTCCACGGCAAAAACGCTTCAGGCAGTTTGGTCAGATAGTAATGCACGGGCTCGTAATGCCCCGCCTCTTCGAACGAACCACTGAACCGTCCGACACTGTTGGTCCAGAGCACGTCCTTCAACGACTGCGTACCGCCCTGCCCGTATAGAAAGCACAGCCATACCAGCAAAGGCACCAAAGCCAGGACGGTGAACATCGCCGGGCGTAGCCAGTGGGCGAGAACAATGCGTTTGCTCTGCACCGACTCGCACACAAGCCAGGCGAAAATGACCACACCCGGCATCGCGAGGCCCAGCACGCCCTTGCTCAGGGTTGCCAGCGCAATCCCCACTACGAAGAGCAGCCAGGCGCCTGCGGGAAATCCGTCGCTGCGCAGACGCTGACTGGCGCAAAAGAACCCCAGCAACGCCATGCTCACACCCAGCGCCAGCAACGCGTCCTCGCCCACCTGCCGCGAATTGCTCCAGAAACTGGCCTGGGTCGCCAGCATGAATGCAGCCACCCACGCTATGGAGGCAGGTCGCCCGAAGCGACGCAGCATGCTGTAAAGCAGCAACACGCTGAACAGCCCCGCACAGGCGGACGCAAGCCTGACCGCCCAGGGAGTCGCACCGAACGCCCCGATGGACGCAGCGTCGAGCCAGACACTCATCGGCGGCTTTTCCAGGAACGGTTGATCGTTCAATTTCGGGGTAACCCAGTTGCCGCTCAGGTGCATTTCCATGGCGATGCCGGCCACGCGGGGTTCTGTCGAGTTTTGTAATTGGTGATTGCCCAGCGCGATAAAAAACAGCAACACGCCCAACAGCAAAAGCAATGGTGACAGCACGCGAGAAGTTATCAAGGGAATGACCGCAGCGACGTGGAAGGGGGAGACATACAATCGGAGCGATAAAGTATAAAAGGGTTATTGTTGAGAATGTGTTAACCCATGAAGCCTTCAGGGTGAAATCCCAGCCATGATCGTGAACAGTTCAGCCACTGTTCAGACTTCATTGCAGCTCTATGAAAACAAAAAAATGGGGAGCGATAATCGCCCCCCATTCAATACATCAGTTCACTTTTTTGCAGTGAATCAGACCGCAGCAACAACCTTGGCTGGCGGCTGAGTGCGACGACCCAGTACACCTGCACCCGCAGCTACCAGACCCGAGATCACCAGCGTGATCAGCAGAATCCAGGCACCTTGCGAAACACGCTTGGCGGTCACTTCAGCCGCTTCGCGGGCTTTCTGTTCAGCCTGAGCTTTCAGTTCCTGATACTTGGCATAAGCCTGACGGTAGCTGGCCTGAGCCTGATCAACGATCTGGTTGGCTTCGGCATCAGTCTTGTTGCCACGCGCCTTGATCAGATTGACCAGCGCCTGACGGTCAGCGGCATCCCATGCCTGGTCGCCCTTTGCTTTGATGCGATCCATCAGGCCGCTCAATTGCTGGTCGGCTTGCTGAGGATTCTGTGCGCTCTGCTTGGCAGTGTTCTGTGCGTCTTGCTGGGTCGCCTGAGCTTCCTGCTTGACGTTATCCGGGTTCAGCTCGGGCTTGCCGGTCTGACGCATGGCTGTTTCGATCTCGCCCTGAATATCGTCCAGATTGAAATCGATGCCTTGGGCGCGCAATTGATCCTGAATCTTGCTGCCAACGGCTGGAGCCACCTGTGCGATACCACTGCCCAGTGCCGACATGCCGCTGCCCGCCAGGTTGAGCCCGCCGCGCACGACGCCGGTCACTGCGCTGGAGACCAGATAAACCGTGATCAGCGAGACGCTCGCCCATACCAGCAGGCCATGAAATGCACCTTCACGCTGCGCCAGACGTCCAGCGGCCCAGCCGCCGACGAACAGCGAAATAACCGAGCTTACAACGACCCAGATACCTGCGCCCGTACCAATGCCGGACAACGGATTGGCTTCCTGCATGGGATCGATACTGGCACTTCCGATTGCCGTACCCAACAGGTTCAGCAACAGCGAAACAACCATGGCCAGAACAACACCGGCCAGAATCGCACTCCAGGAGATTCGTTTAAGCAGCGGAGCCGCTGCATGAGTTTCGTGGTACACAGGCGCACCTGGGGCGATACGGTCGTCGCGAATCATAGTCATAGTCCTTTGAGTCATTGGCAGTAAACGCACACATGTGTGGCGTACAAATCAATGACCCGAGCGACGTTCAAGAAGTTTAAAAATTTTATAGGCTTTTTTTCAGGCTTGAAAAAGCACAATAGAACTGTATTGATAGTGACGCACATCAATGGAACGTTACCTGCTCGCCTTGCTCCAAGCGATTTACACACTTGTCATTTTCTTAGGTTGTTTGCTCTAACTATTGGCAGTTGTCTGATGTCCGTTAATAACAGACGGGCATTACGGGCTGATTGCCTTTTGAATATCGGCACTCATTGGATAGGCTTAATTAGATATCAAACAGCACGAAGGCCTGACTGAGAACAGGCAGGCCTTCATGTGTTCATTGTCAGTATCGTCAGGCGATGCCGTTCGGCCCGTCGAGGACCTGCCTGACCTTCCTGGCGAGGTCCTGCGGCATGCAAGGCTTGGATACCACCTCAAACTCGGAACCGCCAATGTCGGTTCGCTCGATCGAGCTTTCAGCGTAACCGGTGGTCAACAGCACTTTGACCTTCGGGTACCTGCGCCTCACTTCACGCGCGAGCATCACCCCGTTCATGCCACCCGGCATGATCAGGTCAGTGAACAGCAAATCATATGTGGCGCCGGCCTCGAAGCGCTTCAGCGCCTCACGGGCATTGAGGACGATTTCCGACACATAGCCGTAATCATCCAGTACCATCTTCGCCAGCTCGGCCACATCAGGACGGTCTTCCACGATCAGAATTCGTTCGCAACTGCCAATGCGCCTTTCCGAGGCTTTCGGCGGATCGTTCTTGCTCAGCACGGCTTCGTCTACAGGGAAATACAGGCGCAGCGTGGTGCCGACACCTTCTTCGGTATAAATACGCGCCGCACCACCCGACTGTTTGGCAAAGCCATAGACCATCGAAAGACCGAGCCCGGAGCCCTTGCCTTCTTCTTTGGTAGTAAAGAACGGGTCCATTACCCGATCACGGATACTCGCGGGCATGCCGATGCCGTTGTCCGTCACCGCAATAGAGACATAACGGCCGGGTAACAGACCGTCGTAAGACATATTGGCCAACTCGTCGACGACCAGATTGCGGGTTTCAATAAATATCTTCGGGTCGGGCCTACCAATGAGTGCATCGCGCGCATTAATGAAAATATTAAGCAGTGCGACTTCTGCCTGGGTTGGATCGATACGGCAGTTCTTCAGTGCCGGATCCAGATCGGTTTCGATAACCACTTCCGGGCCAAAAGTACGCTCGATCAGCGGCTCTGTCGTGGAAACCAGGCCATTGAGGTTGAGGACTCGCCCCTGCAGTTTCTGTTTCCGGGCAAATGCCAGCAGTTGCTTGGTCAGTGTACTGGCGCGTTCGACGGCAGACTTGGCGTGATGAACACTGCGCTGGACACGCTGCACATCAATGGTGGGTTTCTCTGCCGCACTGCCGATCAGATCGATATAACCACCCATCACTTGCAGCAGGTTATTGAAGTCGTGCGCGATGCCACCGGTAAGCTGCCCCAAGGCCTCCATCTTTTGAGCCTGACGCAATGCTTCTTCGGCATCTCGACGGCGGCTGATGTCCAGCTGCGACGCAAAGAAATAAATCAGGTCGCCCGCGTCGTTATAGACCGGGGAAATAAACAGCGCATTCCAGAACGATGAACCGTCCTTGCGATAGTTGAGAATTTCAGTGGAGATATCGACGCGCTCTTCGATGGCATCGCGAATCGACTGCACCGCCGCCCGGTCAGTGTCCGGCCCTTGAAGAAACCGGCAGTTGCTCCCGATGATTTCCTCTGACGCATAGCCGGTCATTTCCAGAAATGCCTGGTTGGCAAAAATGATGGGATTGTCCGGGCGATTGGGGTCCGTCACGATCATCGGCATCCGGGTCGTTTCTACCGCCGCGAAAAAGATATCCTTTCCCTGATGTTTGATATCTCCCGTCGCCGCATTGTCGACCCGGGCTTTATTTTCCGACACTCCAGAAACTCCACGACTGTTTATTGGGCTATTGCGCCTGCTCTCTAATGGCTAGGACTGGCGAAGCCTCAAAAGGGTTCTAAAGTTTCTGACAAAAATCGAATTATATTCATTTGAAGGGTCACGCACTCCCGAAGCGCTTACTCAAACGGCAAATTTTCCATTCTTTTCTCGAATGAGAGCCGCCAATTCAAGCGTGTTTTCGCGCAACGCCACCTGCAAAGGGTCAAAGATCGCCCGAGCACCCTGCCCGTCTGCGTAACCCAGCAGCCCCGCCGGACAGTATCGACCGTCGTCCCAGCCCGGATAATCGAGAACGGGATACCAGCAGATACCTTGCACAGGTACGCCTGCCCTCACCGCCTTGCTGACCTCGGCACAAACGTAATTGAACCAGGGCAGACGCTGAACGTCTTCAGCACCGGTTTCAGAAATCAATATCGGTCTGGCGTATCGCCTGTGCAGCTCGCTCAACATGCCTTGAAAAGGCCTGTACTGCGGATCGTCGTGCGTAAGCTTATGGCCATTGAGCTGCCATTGATTATGCGGATAAAAGTTGACGCCCAGGATATCCAGATACTCGGGGCGGCCGCCCAGCCCAGGCCATTGCCGTCCGGATAACAGATCCCAGGCTTCGAACTGCGCCAGCCGATAACGTTCTGCTGCCGCGGCATCCGCGCCGCTCCGCGTTGCCGGTACTACATGAATCAATGGCTCGGCCTGAATAAAACGCGCGTTGGGCTCTACCGTGCGTACCGCGTCTATTGCCGCAATACTGGCCCGGACCAGTTGATGCTTGAGCTCCATGCCGCGCTGCTCGCTACCGGGGTTGAAATAAGCCATGTCGCCCCCGGCCCAACTCCAGAACGAAATCTCATTGATCGGCGAATAGAAAGGTGCGGTCTCCCCTTCGTCTTTGACGACCTGAGCCACCGCCGCTGCAAAACGCGCAAAGTGCTCGACAAACTGCGGCCGCCAGACATCCAGATGATCTGGGTAACCGTAATGGCACAAGTCCCAGATGACCTGGGTGCCCTGATGCCGCGCAGCTCGCAGCATGGGCAGAAAACTGCTCCAGTCGTAACAATCTGGACGGGCTTCAATCAGATGCCAGCGCAGACCGTCACGTACAGTACGTATTCCGCACTCAGCCAGCGCGACAAAATCTTTCTGTGCCCAGCGGTCGTGCCCGGTGGCGTGAAGCAGGTCGAGTCGCACACCGTCACCTCGTCGATGGCTGGCGCACTCGAATCCGCCGATGAAAAAACTGTCGAACAGACCACCCATGCTCAACCTCGCGCAGGCTGTTCGATCGGTTCGGGAGGCGGCTCAGGGAAGTCATGGGCCAGCCGCTGGTACAACGCCAATGCCTGGCCCACGACCTGGTCCATGTTGTAATACTTGTAAGTGCCCAGCCGCCCAAGGAAAGTGACCTCATCCGACTGATCGGCCAATGCCTTGTAACGCTTGTACAACTCGGCATTTTCGGGTCGGGGAATGGGGTAATAAGGATCGCCTTCGGCACTTGGAAACTCATAGCTGAGACTGGTTCTGGCGTGCAGTTGACCGGTAAGGTGCTTGTATTCGGTGATGCGCGTATGAGGGACCGCTTCATCCGGGTAGTTGACCACCGCCACCGATTGAAACTGCGCCTGATCAACGGTCTTGTGCTCGAAACGCAACGACCGATACGGAAGACGGCCATAGCAATAACCGAAGTATTCATCAATCGGCCCGCAATAGATCAAATGCGAATACTTCACCGCCGTGCGGACATCGGCAAAGTCGACCCCCAGTACCGTATCGATAAGCGGATGGTTGAGTATCCGCTCAAACATGTGCGTGTAGCCGTGCAGCGGCATTTTCTGAAAAGTATCTGTGAAATAACGATTGTCCGAGTTAGTGCGGGTAGGCACTCGGGCGGTAACCGACCGGTCCAGTTGCGAGGGATCCAGCCCCCATTGTTTGCGGGTGTAGCCACGGAAAAACTTCTCGTACAGCTCCCGACCAATCTGATTGATCACAACGTCTTCGGAGGTTCTTATCGTCTCGACGGGCTCGGCACGGCTGGCAAGAAACGCTTCGGCTTCTCGTTCATTCATCTGTAAGCCGTACAGGCTGTTGAGCGTATCGAGGTTGATCGGAACAGGCAGCAGTTGGTCGTCTACGCTGGCAAGCACGCGGTGTTCGTAATCGCGCCATTCGGTAAATCGTGAAAGGTATTCCACAATCCGCTCAGCGTTGGTGTGGAATATATGTGGCCCGTATCGATGAACCAACACCCCGGCGCTGTCCAGGTGATCGTAAGCGTTACCCGCGATATGTGGACGTCGGTCGATAAGCAAAACGCGCTTACTCGATCCAGCCGCCAGCCTTTCCGCCAACACACTGCCTGCAAAACCTGCACCGACGATCAGAAAGTCATAGGGCGTCTTTTCACACGCGGCTGATTCGAGATTTATCCGAGGCATTCTATGTGCTCCCCGATGGCCACCAGGTCAATTTGCGCCTTCATGGCCGCGCACGTATTGTCCCAGGACTCGCCGACCAGCAACGCGTCAACTTTGCGAAGAAAACCAATAGTCCCTTTATGCGCCAGTGCCTCTTGAATCGCGCGCGCAAACGCGTCGGCATCATCGGCAATGGCGACAACACCCGACTCACCATACGTTCTGACCACATCGGCAATCCGGGTTGATACCACCGGGCAGCCGCCAGCCAGATATTCCGGCGTCTTGGTCGGGCTGATAAAGCGTGTGGAGTCGTTCAGCGCAAATGGCATCAACGCAACGTCCCAGCCAGACAGATAGGCTGGCAAGTCGTCATAGGACTTGCTGCCTAGATAATGGACGTTGGCCAAATTCGGCAGGCTTGCCGGGTCGATCTTCACCACCGGGCCGATCAAAACGATTTGCCAGTGCGGCTGCAACTCGGCCAGTTGTTGAATCAGCCCGATATCAAAACGTTCGTCAATGACGCCGAAAAAGCCGAGTCTTGGATAAGGAATGTACTGTTGATCCTCGGGGTCAGGCTGCACGTTGCGAGCGGCTGAAAAATGCCCGAAATCGACACTGCTGGGCATGGCGTGCGCGTTCGCATGCTGCCGACGCTTGGTCTCCCACAGGCTGAAGCCGCCAGTAAACACAACATCTGCGCGCTTCATCAATGCTTCTTCCTGTTCGACAAGCTCTGGCGGCGCACCTTTGAACGCAGACAATTCGTCCATGCAATCGAAGATCGTCACGTGCGCGCTGAGGTGATCGGTAAACGCCAGGCTCATCGGGGTGAAATACCACAACAGCAACTCACCAAAACGTTGTGCATCGATAAACCGATTCAGTAATACACGCTGTGCGGTGATCACCTCATCAGGCTGCATCTTCCAGGGCAGGTGCGGCACCAGTACTGTGACACCGCACGCTTGCGGCAACTGCTCAAGGCGGATATCAGGGGAGTCCGACAGAACAGGCTCCTCAAGAAACACCACCTGATAATCCTGCGCCATGCGCGACATGATGTGCTGAGGACGCTGATAGACAAACCCCCATCGCAGATGGGACAGGCACAGCAGCAAAGGCCTGACGACGGCCTCGACTCGGGTTAAGGCCAACGTCTCGGACTGGATTGTTTGAACACCGTTCATAGAGTTTCCCTTCTGTTAGAAAGTCCTGGATGAAACTGAAGGGCTCTTGAAAGGGCTAAGCTTCGACGGCATTCATGATGAGGATAGGCAGTGGCGGCTGTTGCGTACATGGAACCATCACATGCATGCAGCAACCATAGACCGGCTCATCAGTTTCGAACACGCGCCCAGGCCGCTGTTCGTTGATTCCGATAAAGGGTATGCGCCGTCGGGAATGACGCATTGAACTCGTCGCAGAGAATACGCCCTTAGTCTTGAGCGAATGTTTTTTGGTACCTGCAGTACGTTTTAACCACGTCCCCCACGCGGTGGTCTGGTCCTGATTTTCGCAAGCAAGGCTCCGTTGTCGTCCTGTTGAGAAAGGTCACGAGGCGGAGCCCTCAGCTCGCTTCTTAACGAGGCGGCGAAAATCCAGGAAGGACACTCATGATTCTGGTTACCGGTGGTGCGGGATACATTGGCGCTCATATCGCGCTCGAATTGCTTGAAGATGGCCGCGATGTCGTCGTGCTTGATAACTTGTGCAACAGTTCGCGAGAGCCGTTAAGACGGGTTGAGGAACTCTGCGGGCGACAGGTTGTGTTTATCCACGGCGACGTGCGCAGCAAAGCGACGTTGCACCGATTGTTCGCTCAGCACCCTGTCAAGGCGGTGGTGCATTGCGCCGGGCTCAAGGCGGTGGGCGAAAGCGTTCGAGAGCCGCTGCGCTATTTCGAGACCAACGTGAGCGGCAGCGTCAACTTGTGTCAGGCAATGGCAGAAGCAGGCGTGTTCGACCTGTTATTCAGCTCATCCGCGACGGTTTACGGCGAGTGTGAGCAAATGCCGCTGGATGAGAACTGCCCACTGGGTTTACCGACCAATCCTTACGGGCACTCCAAACTGATGGCCGAGCATGTGATGCAAAGCGTCGCTCGCTCGGATCCACGCTGGTCCATCGGGCTGCTGCGCTACTTCAACCCCATTGGTGCGCATCCGTCCGGCTTGCTGGGCGAGTCGCCCTGCAACACGCCGAACAATCTGTTGCCCTTCCTGCTGCAGGTTGCCAATCGACTGCGCCCCGCTCTGCACATTTTTGGCAGTGACTACCCCACGCCGGACGGAACAGGTGTGCGTGATTACCTTCATGTCATGGATCTGGCCGAGGGACACTTGAAGGCGCTGGACAGAATTCATGACCAGCGCGGCGTATCCGTCTGGAATCTGGGCACAGGACAGGGCTATTCAGTGCTTGAGGTGGTGCAAGCCTTCGAACGTATCTCCGGCAAAGCTGTGCCTTTGATCTTTGAGCCACGCCGGCCCGGAGACATTGCAGCATGCTGGTCCGATCCAGGAAAAGCAGCGCGTGAGCTGGATTGGCGGGCCAGGTTCAACCTTGATTCGATGCTCACTGATGCCTGGCGCTGGCAGTGCATGAACCCGCAGGGTTATAGACCGACAGCGCTGGTCATTTGAATTTCATCCAGACGTGCCAACGGTACCCACGCCATCGTAACGGCACGTCAGCAAAAGCAGGCTAGAAGTTAGCGGGTGTGTTGGCGCTGATGATCTCGGCTTCATCCTGGCCGATATTGCGGAAGCGATGCGGCAAGGTGGTCGGGAAGTAATAGCCGTCTCCTGGACCGAGGATGTTGACCTGTCCATCGATAGTCAGCTCCACAGTGCCGCGCGTCACCAGACCACACTCCTCGCCTTCGCTGTGAACGATCGGTTCATCGCCCGAGTCGGCGCCTGGCGCGTATTGCTCACGAAGAAAGCGCATTTGCCGGCTCGGCAGGGTCGCCCCGACCAGCAGCAGGCGCGCACCGTTGCGCCCCAGGTCGGGTTGATCACCGGCTCGAAACACGTACTGATCCTGCCCAGGAGGCTGATCGAACGTGAAAAAATCCGCCAGCGTCATAGGAATGCCTTCAAGCAGCTTTTTCAGCGAACTGATGGAAGGACTGACACGATTTTGCTCGATGAGGGAAATCGTGGCATTGGTCACACCACTGCGTCTGGCGAGCTCACGCTGTGACAGCTTGTAGCTTTCACGCACCAGTTTGAGTCGTGCTCCCGTATCCATAGTGGCCTTATGTGAAAGATATCCGGTGAATGAGGCAGCGCCCCGGCGCAATGGATCGTCCATTACCCGAAGCCCGTCAAGCCGGATATTAAATCACGTTTGCCCACAACACTCAGCAGCTCATCGCTCTAGCGGCTGCTGCGCGCA
Organism: Pseudomonas sp. PvP028; assembly: GCF_017832255.1. Lineage (NCBI taxonomy): Bacteria > Pseudomonadati > Pseudomonadota > Gammaproteobacteria > Pseudomonadales > Pseudomonadaceae > Pseudomonas > Pseudomonas sp. PvP028. The sequence goes on along the minus strand of NZ_JAFIBL010000001.1, from coordinate 4,070,045 downwards.
TACCTCTGGCTGGCCTCGCGAAAGGCCTTGAACAGGCTGAGCGAAACAGGGTTGTCCATGAACTCCCATTCCGGGTGCCACTGCACGCCCAGCACAAAGCCTGGCGCGCCGGGCATGGAAACCGCTTCCACAAGGCCATCGGGGGCCAATGCTTCTGCGCGCAGGTCCGACGCCAGGCGATCGATACCCTGGCTGTGCAGGCTGTTGACCTCGAACCCCGGTGCCAGCCCGAGCGCGTCGAGCAGACCGCCCGGCTGCACCTGCACGGCATGCTTTGGCGCGTACTGCACCGCCAGCACATCGCTTTGCGGCTCGCGATGATCCAGATAGCCGGGCAACTCCTGGACCCGCTGATGCAGGCTGCCGCCCAGCGCGACATTCAGCTCCTGAAAACCGCGGCAAATGCACAACACCGGCACGCCCTGAGCGATAGCAGCCCTGAGCAGCGGCAGAGTGGTGCGATCCCGGAATACATCATGGGCGGTGCCCTCCACGCTCGCCGGCCCATTGTAGTGACGCGGCTCGACGTTGGACGGCGAGCCGGTAAACAGCAGGCCATCCAGCGACGCGAGCAGTTGCGCAGGCTCGGTGGGCACCTCGAGTGCAGGCAGAATGACCGGCATACCGGCGAAGGCTGCGGCCTCGACGTACTTGTCGCCTGCCGTGTGAGAGGAATACTTGCCCAATTGCTGACGGCAGGCGGTGACACCGATCAAGGGATGTCGCGACATAGGTTGAATCCTGTTTGAAATCTGAGTGGCCAGCGCCGGTCGGGCGCTATCCAGCGGGAATGAAACCAGTCTAGGATAGTCGTCTGCGCAACAAACATAGGCATTCCGGCAAAGGAACAATGCACCGATGCAATATGAAATCACCCACGCCGACCTTTCACTGGTGCTCGCCCTGGTTCGCGGCCGCACGCTGGCCCGTGCCGCCGATCTGTTGCAAGTTGATGTATCGACCGTATTCCGCTCGATCCGTCGCCTGGAAGCCGCGCTTGGCGCAGCGCTATTTGAAAAGAACCGGCGCGGGTACATACCGACCGATACCGCTCAGGCCATGGCCGAGCAGGCCGAGCGCGCCGAACAGGCACTTGCCGCTGCGCGCATCGCCTTGCAACAGGGCGAACAGGTGGTCAGCGGCACGGTACGCCTGACCTGTACCGATGCGGTACTGCACAGCCTGCTATTACCCGCGCTGGCAGACTTCATGCCGCAGTACCCGGCCCTTACGCTGGAGCTGGCCACCTCCAATGCTTTTGCCAACCTCAGCCGTCGTGATGCCGACATCGCCCTGCGCCTGACCAATACGCCACCCGAGCACCTGATCGGACGCTGCTTAGGCAGTGCCGACTACTTTGTCTGCGGTCGCCCCGAATACCGCGAGGCCTTGACGCAAACCCCGGCCTCGATCCCATGGATCAGCCCCGACGACTCGATGCCCGACCACACCTCGGTGATCTGGCGCAAACAGACCTTTCCGGGGGTATTACCGAGCTACCGCTGCAGCAGCATGTCGGCTGTCTCGCAATTGGTCGCTGCAGGCTTGGGCGTTGCGGCGTTAACCGGCTTTACGGTCGAGGGCCTTGGGGCGGTCGAACGTCTGAGTGGGCCGCTGGAAGGATGCCGCACCGAGCTGTGGCTGCTGACCCGCCCCGACTGTCGCGCACTGCGTTCCGTGCAGACTCTGCTGGAAGCACTCGCGCCGCGCCTGCGAGCAGCGTTGCAGGTATCCAGCCCTGACTGATCAGCCTCTGTGGATCCATTAAATAATAGTTAACAAAATTAATCATTGGATTAATCTCGATCTTGTGGCATTAATAATCACGAGGAAACAACTTGATTCATTCTGTGGATCCATAAGACCAATAATCGAACCGTGGAGAACCATCATGCACCCGAAAAATGCGTGGTACGTCGCTTGCACAGCGGATGAAGTCGCCGACAAGCCTCTGGGCCGGCAGATCTGCAACGAAAAGATGGTGTTCTATCGCGACCAGAACCAGCAGGTCGTTGCCGTCGAAGACTTCTGCCCGCATCGCGGCGCCCCGCTCTCGCTGGGCTATGTCGAGAACGGCCAACTGGTGTGTGGTTACCACGGGCTGGTAATGGGCGGCGACGGCAAGACGGTTTCAATGCCCGGCCAGCGTGTTCGAGGCTTCCCTTGCAACAAGACCTTCGCGGCGGTCGAGCGCTACGGCTTCATCTGGGTCTGGCCAGGTGACCGGGAAAAAGCCGACCCGGCACTCATTCATCATCTGGAGTGGGCCGTCAGCGACGAATGGGCCTACGGCGGCGGGCTGTTTCATATCCAGTGCGACTACCGCCTGATGATCGACAACCTGATGGACCTCACCCACGAAACCTACGTGCATGCGTCCAGCATAGGCCAGAAGGAAATCGACGAAGCCGCGCCCGTTACAACCGTCGAAGGTGAAGAAGTGGTCACCGCCCGGCACATGGAAAACATCATGCCGCCACCGTTCTGGCAGATGGCACTGCGTGGCAACAACCTGGCCGATGACGTGCCGGTCGATCGCTGGCAGATCTGCCGCTTCACTCCGCCCAGCCATGTGCTGATCGAAGTCGGCGTAGCCCATGCGGGTAAAGGCGGCTATGACGCACCTAAAGAGTTCAAGGCGTCGAGCATCGTCGTCGACTTCATCACCCCCGAGACCGACACGTCCATCTGGTACTTCTGGGGCATGGCGCGCAACTTCAATCCCGCTGACCAAGAGCTGACCGCCAGCATCCGCGAAGGCCAGGGCAAGATATTCACCGAAGACCTGGAAATGCTTGAGCGCCAGCAACAGAACCTGCTCAAGCACCCGCATCGCAACTTGCTCAAGCTCAATATCGACGCCGGTGGCGTGCAGTCACGCAAGATTCTGGAGCGGCTGATCGCTGCCGAGCAGGCCGGTCCCGGCGAGCAGATTCCCGTGATGGCAACAAAATGACCGACCATTGCTCGTCGAAACACGAAGACAACAATCAGAAGTGACCCGTGCCGCGGTCACCCGAGGACTTACCATGATCGACGTGACGGTGTTATCACGTAACGATGAAGCGCTGGATATCTGCAGCTTTGAACTGGTGCGAGCAGACGGAGCGCTGTTGCCGCCGTTTACCGCGGGCGCGCACATTGACGTGCACCTGCCGGACGGGCTGATCCGCCAGTACTCGCTGTGCAATGCCCCGAACGAGCGTCACCGCTACCTGATCGGCGTCCTCAACGACCCGGCTTCGCGTGGTGGCTCGCGCAGCCTGCATCAACAGATTAAGACTGGCGCACAGTTGCGTATCAGCGAACCGCGCAACCTGTTCCCGCTGGCTGAAAACAGCCGACGCACGCTGCTGTTCGCCGGCGGTATCGGCATCACGCCCATCCTCTGCATGGCTGAACAACTTGCGCTGGAGGCTGCCGATTTCGAGCTGCATTACTGCGTGCGTTCCGCCGAGCGCGGCGCCTTTATCGAACGCCTGAAGCATTCGGCATTTGCCGAGCGCATCACGCTGCACTTCGATGAACAGCCGAACACCGCGCTGGAGGCTGCCAAAGTGCTCGCCAACCCACAGCCCGATACCCATCTGTACGTGTGCGGGCCAGGCGGTTTCATGCAATACATCCTCGACAGCGCGCGTAATGCTGGCTGGTCCGAGGATACTCTGCACCGTGAGTACTTTTCCGCAGAGCCGGTAGACACCAGCAACGACGGCAGTTTTTCAATCGAAATCGCCAGTACCGGGCAGGTGATTGCCATTCCGGCCAATAAAACCGTCGCTCAGGTGCTCGAAAGCCATGGCATCGATATTCCGCTGTCGTGCGAGCAAGGTGTCTGTGGCACCTGCCTGACGCGGGTGTTGAAAGGCATTCCGGATCATCGCGACCTGTTTCTGACCGAAGACGAGCAGGCGCTCAACGATCAGTTCACGCCCTGCTGCTCACGTTCGAAGACACCCGTGCTGGTGCTCGATATCTGATCAGTCCGGGCGCTGAATGACCTTCATGCGCTCGTTCTGCCCTGCGCCGAAGATTTCCGCGTAGCGCAAGGTGGCATTGGCATGCTCGCGCATGATCGCCTCGGCGCGAGCGCCCTGCCCGTTGGCCAGCGCATCCACCACGGCGTGATGCTGCATGTGGGCGAAATTGAACCGCCGGTATTCGCGAATCAGGTTGTCGCGATCCACGGCCAGCGCGGTTACCGAGGCAAAAGGCAGATGGTCGTTGCGTGACAGTGCATCGGCAATGGCACGATTGCCGCTGCCCTCGACGATCACGCGATGCAGACGCATGTTCATGTCGTGATAGACCTCCAGGTCATCTTCAGTGACATGGCCTTTTTCGAACAGCGCATCACCCTGCACCAGACAGGCTTCAAGCTCGTCGCGCGCCTCCTGGGTCACGCCGCGCTCGGCCATCTGCCGCGCTGCCAGCCCCTCGAGGACACCGCGGACATCCACCGCGCCGGCGATTTCCATCGGGCTGATCGAGCGCACCTGAAAACCACGCCCGCCAAAGGGCACCAGCAGCCCCTCCTGCTCCAGCGTCCGGAACGCCATGCGCACCGGCATGCGCGAAACGCCGAACAGCTCGGCGGTCGGCACCTCCATCAGGCGCTCGCCGGCAGCCAGCTCGCCTGATGCAATCATCTTGCGCAGCGCAACAAGGACGGTCTGCCCGGGTTTGCTCATCAAAAGGCTTCCGTGGAGATCAAAGAAGGCATCTTACCCCACGCACGCCCGAGTGAATGGCCCACATGCAATCGATCAGACGGGGCACGAGATGGCGTAACCGAAGGTGCGCTCTTCATCGGGTATTTCAATCCAGGCCAGCGTCTCTGCAAAACTGATCGGCGGGCTGTAGAAGTAGCCCTGCACCATCGTACAACCCAGAGTGGTCAGTGCATTCAACTCATCCTGCGTTTCTACGCCTTCGATCACGCAGCCCAGGGACATGTCCAGACTCAAGGCAACCAGTGATTTGACGATCTTGTAGCTGGCCGGGTTGTTGTGCACCCCGGTGACAAAGCTGCGGTCAATCTTCAGCTTGGTCAGCGCCAGCGCGTGCAACTGACTGAGGCTGGAGAAGCCGGTCCCAAAGTCATCCAGCGAGATACCGCAACCCAGCTTGCGGAACTGGGTAATGGCCTGCTGCACCTGAGCAATATCCTGCATGACCGCCGTTTCGGTGATTTCCAGATCGAGCCGCGACGCATCGAAGCCGCTGTTCTTGATGATCTCGACAATTCGGCTGACACTTTCCAGAGACGCACAGTCGTGCGCTGACAGATTGAACGACAGCCTGACAGGCGCAGGCCAGGACAGGGCCATGTGCAGCGAGCGGGTCAACAAAGGCGCGGTCAGCTTGTTGATCATACCGATGCGCTCGGCGATCGGAATGAAATGCGCCGGCGATACTGATCCCAGTTCCGGGCTGTTCCAGCGCGCCAGTGCCTCGAAAGCGACCGTTTCGCGCGTGCAGCTTTCAATGATCGGCTGAAACAATACGTGGAACTCGGTTTCCAGATTGGCGCGCCGCAAGGCCTGTTCGGTAACGCCGTCCACATGCAATTGCTCACGATGGCTGGCGGAGAACAGGCAGGTGGTGCCGGGGTTATGGTTCTTGCCCTGATACAGCGCGTAATCGGCAAACTCGAACAGCTGGGTCGCGTTATCCGCCGTGGCCGGGTACGTCGCCAGGCCCAGTGTCGCGCCAATCTGGATTGGCATGTCCGACAGCTCGAAACTTTCGTGCATGAGGTCACACAGGTGCTTGCCAAACGCCAGCAACGCGTCGCTGTCCATGTCACCCTTTATCACCAGCGCGAACTCGTCACCGCCCAGTCGCGACACATGCACCTTGTCGCTTGAGGCGCTGGTCAGGCGTTCAGCAACCAGCATCAACAGACGGTCGCCGATTCGATGACCATAAAGGTCATTGACCGGCTTGAACCCGTCCAGGTCCAACACGCCCACTGCCAGCTCGCTGCGCTGCGCCACTGCCTCAATCATCGCGGCATCCAGCGTCTGAAAGAACTGTCGACGATTGGGCAGGCCTGTCAGGCTGTCCTGATTGGCCAGCAACAGGTTCTCGTTACTCAGTTGCTCGGTCTTTACCTGCACATTCACCAGGCTGGTGAAATCGCGGTACTGGTAATGAAGAATGATCAGCATGCCGATCGACACCAGCACGATGTTCACCGCTGTGGCGATAAAGGTAATGTTGTAAGTGGAAGCGAAGAAAATAACGAAGGCGGTGTTGACGACCAGCGCGGTGGTCAGCGCTGCAGGCCGCAAGTGCATCATGCAGAAGATGCAGACAATCACCGTAATGCCCATGAAAAAAGCGACATGCGCCTGGGAATAGGCATCGCCATAGGGGTAAAGCGACAGCGACCAGGCGGCAAACCCGGCCGCTATGACGCCAGCCAGGCCGTGCGTACCACGCAACGTGGCCAGAATGATCGCCGGAGCCGGCGGCGGCCGGTTTACCGTGCGCAACCATTTGCGTGCACGGACGCCACAGATAACCGTCAGCAGCGCAGGGACCAGCAGCGTCAGCCACACCGGAGCGGTTCGCCAGTGAGTGAACGCCAATGCCCAGGTATTGACCAGCAGCACGAAGTACATCAATGGCAGTTGTCGGGACAACGCAACGTATTGGGCCTGCAACAACCTGGGGTTATCAGCGGGCACAGACATCAGGGCACGCAAGGCACCCGGTAGTTTTTTCAGCATCGCAAGGCTTCTCTGTTACCACAGTCAAAGCACACGTGGCTTGCTGCTCACCATACGAACGGACAGCTAATTGTCGGTTCGCTTGTCAGGCTCTCGGCGGATGTGATTAATTCTTTACGGTAAAAACCAAGCCGTGCGTCGGTTTAATCGAAATAACCCGCCGGTCACTTTCCCCCTGCGCGCGCCTGGATCAATGACGCTTGTACACCTTTCAAGCGTCCTCTACGGACAAAGGGCACTAACGTGCCGATCTTCCATTTGCAGGCGACCATGCTGATGGCTGGCGGTATTGAAGCAGCGAAAGTCGATGAGCAGTTTCTGTCGGTCAACAGCCTCTCAGGCTTGACGCAGTCACTCCATCAGTTCGCCGCCACCTGCGCCCGGTCGGCCTGCATGACCAGGGCTTTGAGCGAGGCGTCGAACTGTTTCAAGGCATTCACCTGCAAATCACGCTGCTGATCGATCTGTGCCGCGATCTCTGGAGCGGCCTTGCCTTGCACCCAGACCGAGGTCATTTCCCGAACCACTTCACCTTCGGCCTTGCCGATGTATTGCAGGTCATTGTCATAGAAGCGCGCCATGAACCGCGCCTCGACCTGACTGTTGCGCTTGCTCACCAGACGATTGTAAGTGTCGAGCATGACCACCACGTCCGGCCGCGCCTGCATCAGCGCATCGAGATTGTCGTAAACGGTTACCGAGGCGAACTCTTTCTTCAATGAACCCACCAGCCAGTCGGTCGCCAGTGCAGGGTCCGAGCTGTTGATGAATGCGTTGCGGATACGCGCATCGAGTGCGCCATTGCTGCCGCTCCTGAGTGCAACCGAATGGTATTTGTTCAAATACTGAAGGTTGCTGAGGGTGTTTTCGCTGTACAGCACGCCCACCGACTGAGTGTGTTGCAGGCTGGCGGCGCTGTCGACGACGGGCATGAAATGGCAGGACTGTTCGGAGACCGGGGAGACGGCAGCATTGACGGGGGCAGTGAACACAATGCTGGTGCTGAACACGGCAGCAAACGTCAACAGATTGAAGATTCTCATCGCGTCGTCTCCCTTTGGAGCAGGTGGCTATGGCGCCATCCTCCTCCTTTGCCGGAAAAACAGAACTTGCCTTGCTTGATGATGACTATCGACTGAATGAATGATAGTTGATGCCACTGCGTTGCAAGGTTTTTCGCTTCAATTTTCATCTGCCCTGACGGCCGCACGTATGGCTTCAAGCAGCATCCGGCACGCCGGATTGTCATTGTCGGTACGCCAGGCCAGGTGCAACTCGCTCTGCACGCCCTCGCCCAGGTCAATGTCACGAAACACGACGTCCTTGAACACCACATTGGTCGCACAACGCGGTACTAATGCCAACCCCATTCCGGCGTTGACCAGCGCCAGGATGGTCAGTGACGATCCAAGCCATTGGACATACTCCGGCGCAACTTGCGCGGAACGAAACATACCGGTCAGCAGTTCGTTGAACGGTGGATACGCCGAGTGCGAATACATCAGGAACGGCGCGCCATCCAGATCGGCCACCGCCACCGAATCGGCATGCGCTAGCCGATGGCTGCTCGGTACGGCCAGCACGAACGGCTCGCGTACCAGGCATTCGCTCTCGTAACCCGGCTGAAACAACGGCGCTCGCAAGATGCCCAGGTCAATGCGCCGCGCCCTGAGTGCTTCGTGCTGCTGATAGGTGTTCATTTCCGTCAGGGAAATCTTCACCTGCGGTTGCTTGAGGCGCGCCTCGGCGATCACTCTGGGCAGAAACTCATACACCGCGCTGCCGACAAAACTGATGGTCACCGAGCCGATGTCACCTTCGGCGAAGCGCCGCGCCGAAATGGCCGCCTGCTGCGCGCGCTCCAGCAAGGTCTGCGCCTCGATGAAAAAAGCCCTGCCCGCCGCAGTCAGGGCCACACTGCGAGTGCTGCGGGTGAACAGCTCGACGCCCAGATTGTGCTCCAGTATCTGAATCTGCCGACTCAACGGCGGCTGTGTCATGTTGAGCCGTTCGGCGGCACGGCGGAAATTCAGCTCCGTGGCCACCGTGGTGAAGCAACGCAGTTGGGAAAGCTCGAACATTGATCCACTCCCGGTATCAATCAAGTCACTAACTGGATTGGACGGGAATAATACACACCTCCATGATCGACTCATCCCCAAAAAAACAATGAATGGGAGTCGCCTCTTGAATACCGTCCCTGGTACTACGGACGCCACGGTGCTTGCCCGTGCGGCCGCCAAGGTGAAACGCCACGTGCTGCCGCTGTTCGTGGTGATGTTCATCGTCAATTACATCGACCGGGTCAATATCGGTTTTGTACGCAGCCATCTGGAAACCGATCTGGGCATCGGCGCAGCAGCTTACGGGCTGGGTGCCGGATTGTTCTTTGTCGGTTACGCACTGTTCGAAGTCCCCTCCAACATGCTCTTGCAGCGCTACGGTGCCCGCGCCTGGCTGACCCGCATCATGTTTACCTGGGGCGCGGCCGCGATGGCCATGGCGTTCGTGCAAGGCGAAACCAGTTTCTACGTACTGCGCTTCATTCTGGGCGCTGCCGAAGCCGGTTTCTTCCCCGGCATCATCTATTACTTCACCCAGTGGCTGCCTTCCAGCGACCGCGGCAAGGCCATGGCGCTGTTTCTCAGCGGTTCGGCGATAGCGTCGGTGATTTCCGGACCGGTGTCCGGCGCCCTGCTCGGCATCGAGGGCCTGAACCTGCATGGCTGGCAATGGATGTTTCTGATCGAAGGCTTCGCGTCGATCGTGCTCTGCGGTTTCGTCTGGTTCTGGCTGCAATCACATCCTCATGAAGCCCGCTGGCTCAGTGACGAAGAAAAAACCGCGCTCAGCACCGCCATCGCCGAAGAGCAACGGCTGCGCGAAGCTTCACAAACCGTCAGACCCTCGGTATTCCGACTGTTGGCGGACCGGCAGATCCTGCTGTTCTGCTTCATCTACTTTTCCGTGGCACTGACCATCTACGGCGCCACCTTCTGGCTGCCGAGCATGATCCGCAAAATGGGCAGCTTCAGCGATCTCGAGGTCGGGTTGTTCAATTCGATCCCATGGATCATCTCCATCGTGGCCATGTACGGCTTTGCAGCACTGGCGGCACGCTTCAAGCACCAGCAGGCCTGGGTGGCGGTCACCCTGGTCATTGCCGCAGCCGGCATGTTCATGTCCACCGTGGGCGGTCCAGTGTTCGCCTTTGTCGCCATCTGCTTCGCGGCAATCGGTTTCAAGGCCGCCTCTGCGCTGTTCTGGCCAATCCCTCAGGGCTATCTGGATGCACGCATTGCCGCTGCGGTCATTGCGCTGATCAACTCTATCGGCAACCTGGGCGGCTTCGTTGCGCCCACCACGTTCGGCTTTCTGGAGCAGACCACCGGTTCGATTCAAGGCGGTCTGTATGGGCTGGCAGCGACATCGCTGCTGGCTGCGGTGGTGATCTTCTTCGCCCGCACCACGCCACGAGGTGACCGCGGCCGCCCGTCCAGGGCTGAGCGGCCCGCAGCGCTCAGCCCTGCCGTCACTGGCACCCCTTCCAGCCTCAAACCCTGACCTTCGGGAGACCGCCCTTTGAAAATCATCCGTGTAACCGTGACCCCTATCGCCTTTCGCGACCCGCCGCTGCTCAACGCCAGTGGTATTCACGAACCCTTTGCCCTGCGCTCGATCATCGAGGTGGAAAGCGACAACGGCTACATCGGCCTCGGTGAAAGCTATGGTGATGCCCCGGCACTGGCGATTCAGCAACAGGTGCAGAACCAACTGATCGGGCTCGACCCGTTCAACCTCAATCAGCTGCGCAGCATCGTCCAGGCGACCGTGGCGGCGCATAAGCCTGCCAGCCTGGCCGGTGCCGAACTGGCGCCGGGCTCACACGCCAGCAAGGCGGTCAGCAATGCTTATTCTGCGTTCGAGGTGGCGTTTCTGGACCTGCAGGCGCGTTCCATGAACCTGCCACTGGTGGACCTGCTCGGCGGTGCCCTTCGTGACCAGATACCCTTCAGCGCTTACCTTTTCTTCAAATACGCGCAGCATGCCGATGCCCCTTACGCGCCCGACAGCTGGGGTGAAGCGCTCAGCGAAGAGCAGATCGTCGCTCAGGCCCGGCGCATGATCGAAGCCTATGGCTTCAAAAGCATCAAGCTCAAGGCTGGTGCGCTGCAGCCGGAACACGAGGTGTCGTGCATCAAGGCGCTGAAAAAAGCCTTCCCCGGTTATCCACTGCGCATCGACCCCAACGGCAACTGGTCACTGGAGACCTCGATTCGCATGGCCGAACTGCTGGGCGATGACCTGCAATATTACGAAGACCCGACGCCGGGCCTCGACGGCATGTCCGAATTGCACAAACGCACCGGCCTGCCGCTGGCGACCAACATGGTGGTGACCGATTTCGACGAGTTCCGCCGCAGCGTAGCCCTCGACAGCGTGCAGATCGTGCTCGCCGACCACCATTACTGGGGCGGCCTGCGCGACACTCAGGCGCTGGCGAAGATGTGCGACACCTTTGGCCTGGGCGTGTCGATGCACTCCAACTCGCATCTGGGTATCAGCCTCATGGCCATGGCCCACGTCGCAGCGTCGGTGCCCAATCTGGACTACGCCTGCGACACGCACTACCCATGGCAGGAGCCGGACGAGGAAGTCATCAAGGGCGGCAAACTGCCGATTGTCGACGGCTGTGTCAGCATCACCCGCGCACCCGGTCTTGGGCTGGAACTGGACCATGACCAGCTCGGCAAGCTCAACGACCAGTACTACAGCTGTGGAATCCGGCAGCGCGATGATGTGAAGCAGATGCAGAAGTACAAGCCGGACTGGAAGGCGGTCAAACCGAGGTACTGAAGCCGTCCGGCTCGGCTTAATCGGCCAACTGAGCAGGCGCGGTCTTCTGGTAGATACCCGGTGGATCCTGCCGGGTGCGGCCACGCACCAAGGCTTCGGGGTTGCGGCCCAGGTAATCGGTCAGGACCCTTACCGAGCGGGCCATGCGCTGAACCTCATCCATTGTCCGGTCGATCTGTTGACGCACAGGCGAGTCCTCGGCGAGCGCTGCGCCGGCAATGTCCAGCGTGCTTCGGGATTGCAGCAGAACGCCGTGCAGTTCAGGCATCACCTGCGCGTTGAAAAGCCTGAACGTCTTCTGCGCCTCGCCGAGGCTGCCATTCAGGTTGCCGGCGATCTCCTGCACCGGCACTTTGCCGACCTTGTCGATGATCTGCTGTACCTGCTCCTGCATCTTTTCAAGCTCCCCCGGCACGGTCGGGATTATCAGCGGCTGCGCACTGACATCGAACGGTACCGGCGTAGCGTTGGCGATAAAACCCAGCGAAATATACAGTTGTCCGGTCAGCAGACTCTCGCTGCGAGGCTGTGCACGCAGGCCCCGCTTGACGAAGTCGGCTATCAACTGCGCCGTACGTGCATCGTCGGTAACGCCCAATGTCTTTACGATTTTTTCATTGGCCATACCCAGGCGATCCGGGTAAATCACCGCCCCGACGATACTGGTGAACGACTGGCTGGCCGCGTCGTAATCCAGGTCTACAGAGACGACTCGCCCCAGTGCTATCCCCATGAACTCGACCGGTGAATTGACCTCAAGCCCCCGCAGCGACTGACTGAATATCATGCGGATGTAACCCGGTTCGCCGTCGGGCGGCGACAGCGCCTTCTGCTGATCGTCGAACAGCGTAAAGCGTGCATGCTCTGCAGCCCTGGGTGCCTTCGTGCTGTAATCCGGCTCGACGAAGGCCACCCCTCCCGCCAGTATCGTCGAAACTGATTCAGTCTTTATTTTCAGACCATCGGCGTCCACCGTCATGCCGATGCCGCTGGCATTCCAGAAGCGTGTATCAGTAGTCACAAACCTGTCGTCGGGCGCATTGATGAAAACTTCCGCATCCACGCCCTTGCCGTCCGCGGATAAATGGCAGGCCGCTATCTGTCCGACTTGAATGCGTCGGTAGTACACAGGAGACCCCACCTCCAGAGAGCCCATGTCCCCGGCGTGCAGGGTAAAACGTGTGCCTTTTGTACCGTAGGTAATGGGTGGCGCAGTTTCCTGACCGACAAAGTGTTTTTTCGTACGCCCGGACGTGCCACTGTCCGCCGCGATAAATGGCCCGGAAAGCAAGGTATCCACGCCCGACACACCGGTGGCGCCTATACGCGGGCGCACCACCCAGAACAGGGAATCCTCGGCAGTGAACGCACGGGCGTTGGCATCAAGGTCCACCGTCGCCACCACGCCTGTGCGGTCGTTGTTCAAGACCACGGCCGATACCTTGCCAATCACGACATTCCTGACCTTGACCTTCGTCTTTTGAGCTTCAAGCCCCTCGGCGCTCTGGAAGGTGACGAAGATTCTCGGGCCTTTGGACAGTGTGCTGCCGATCAGCAGCGAAAGGCCTATCAAGGCAGCAAGCAGCGGAACCAGCCAAACCGGGGATACGCCGAAACGTCTGTTTCGGGAGAGTGAAGCGCCGACTGCCGATGCAGAAACCGAACCTGAGCGATCAGACATTTTGTCCTCTGAGACGCCCACACGGGGTCATGCCGACGATCGATACTGTCGGTCGAACTCTGAACCTCGGCTTTCAATAAACCATCAAGGAAATATCAAGATCTGATCAAGGCGCGATGGTGCCGTTGCGGCGGGAATCCATCGTGTGGTCTTGCATGAGGCCGACCTTTTGGTCGGCTTCATGCCATTGATCAAGGCAACGGATCAAACTTCAATTCGCTGAGGCTTTGCACCTTGTCTTCGCGAACCATCTTGTATTCGGTGTTCGGGCCTATCCAGTGTGCCCATATTGCATCGATCTCGCCTGCGGCTTCCATTGCGCGCAGTGATTCGTTGACCTTCGCCAGAAAAGCCGGTTCGCCCTGGCACATGCCGGCACCAATGGGCTCAAGCGCCATCGGTTCCTTGGCGATTGCCAATTCCACGCCGCCAGCCTTGGCCTGCCCGACCAGCTTGATCGCAGTCATGGTGTTGGTCACCAGGCCCACCACCTTGTTCTGTTGCAGTGCCATGTAGGCAGAGCCGGTGTCCTGGAAGGTCACTGGCGTTGCGTCAGCCAGGCGGATCGACTGCTCGGACGTAGAGCCTTTGGTCGAACTGATGCGTTTGCCCTTGAAGAACGATTTCGGTTGATCGGCATTCGCCGCACGAACTACCAGTGTTTCCTTGGCGATGTAGTAAGGGTCGCTGAACTGGATCTGCTCGGCACGGCTCTTGGTGTAAGCCAGGTTGGCGAAAATCACATCCACGCGGCCCATTTTGACTTCCGGGATACGTGCTTCGACCGACAGCGGCTTGAGTTCCAGCTCCACGCCCATGTGTTTGGCCAGGGCTTTGCACAGATCGACGTCCATGCCCACCAGTTCGCGGGTTTGAGGGTCCGGTGCCGAGAACGGCGGAACGTCGGCGTACACGCCACAGCTCAGGCTTTTCTTGCTCATCACATCGCTGAGCTGATCGGCATGGACCGCTGAAACAGCCAACGGCGACAACGCCAGTGCAGCCAGTACAGACTTGATACGCATGGTGAGACTCCTGGAAATGAATTGAGTGATTCGCTGAAATCAGTGCCTGCGCTCAGTGGCTGCGCAGGTCGGCAATGAAGCGCTGGGCACGCGGATGGCTCGGTTGCTGAAAGAACACCTCAGGGCTGGATTTTTCGAGGATCTGCCCCGCATCCATGAACCAGATGGTGTCGGCCACTTCCCGGGCAAAATTCATCTCGTGGGTGACGCACATCATGGTCATGCCTTCTTTGGCCAGGCCTTTCATGACGCCGAGCACCTCGCCGACCATTTCCGGGTCTAGTGCGCTGGTAGGCTCGTCAAACAGCATGACGGGCGGCTCCATGGCCAGCGCACGGGCAATCGCCACACGCTGCTGCTGGCCACCGGACAACTGCGCCGGATAGGCACCGGCCTTGTGTGCCAGCCCTACCCGATCCAGCAACTCCATGGCGCGGGCGCGCGCTTCGCTGCTTTTCAAGCCACGGACCTTGGTCGGGGTCAGGATGATGTTGTCGAGCACCGACAGGTGCGGAAACAGATTGAAACTCTGGAACACAAACCCCACGCGGCTGCGCAGCCGGTTGACGTTGGCGTCGGTGCCGTTGACGTCACGGCCGTCAAACAGAATCTGGCCTTGCTGCACGTCCTCAAGACGATTGACGGTGCGAATCAGCGTCGACTTGCCCGAGCCTGAAGGCCCGCACAGCACTACCACTTCGCCGCGCTGCACCTCAGCGGTGATATCGGTCAGGGCCTGGTACTCGCCATACCATTTATTGATCCTGGAAAACATGATCATCGGATGCATTGGGCAACCCTCAATTATCGGTAGTCAAAGGCCGGGGAACGGGCACAGGCGATACATCGCCTTCACGTTTGCGGGCAATCCGCTGCTCCACCACGGCGGCGAGACGGGTCAGGCCGTAGCACAGCACGTAGTAAGTGATCGCCAGGATGAAGAACACCTGAAACGGCTTGGTCAGCAGCTGGTTATTGATCTGATTGGCGGCAAAGGTCACTTCCTGGACGTTGATCACGTAGCCCAGCGACGTTTCCTTGATGATCGAAATGAACTGGCTGATCAGGCTCGGCAAGGCGTTGTACAGCGCCTGCGGCAGGATCACCCAGATCGTGGTGCGCAGGTAGCCCATGCCCAGTGCGCGGGAGGCTTCGTACTGACCGGTGGGCAGCGCCTGAATAGCGCCGCGGATGATTTCGCAAAGATAGGCGCTCTGATAGACCACCAGCGTGCAGAGCATGGTGGTGAAGCCGGTGATGTTATGGCCGATCAGCAACGGAACCAGAAAGTAGGTCCAGAAAATCACCATCAGCAGCGGAATGCCGCGCATCACATAGACCCAGACCGTCGCCGGGTAGCGCAGCCAGCGCCACGGTGAGACCCGCGCCAGCGACAACAGCAGCCCCAGGGGAAAGGCCAGCAAGAGTGCCAGCGCCGCCAGCATTAGCGTCGAGATCAGGCCGCCCATCGGGCCATGGGGGTATTGACCGACCAGCAGCAAGGTCCAGTTATCGCGAACAATCGTGAAGACATCGAACATCGCCGCCTACCTCGCCATGGCTTTGCTGAACTGCCGGGCCAGCAACGCGCCCAGGCCCATCAGCATCAGTGAAATGGCCAGGTAGACCACGGTTGCCACCAGATACGCTTCGAAAGTGCGGAAGGTGTAGTTCTCGACCTCACGGGTGGCATAAGTCAGCTCCACCACGCCGATGGCCATGACCAGACTGGTGTTCTTGAACAACAGGACCGTGTGATTGATCAGCGACGGCAGGCAGTTGCGAACCCCTTGCGGCAGGATGACGTAGCGCATCGAACGCACATAGCCCAGGCCCAGGGCACGCGACGCCTCGACTTGCCCGGCTGGAATCGCGCGTAACCCGCTGCGGATGTCTTCACTGAAGTACGCCGCCTGGCAAAGCCCCAGGGCGATGACCGAGAACAGATATTCGGTGCTGTAGTTGGCCAGCCAGATCTGCGTGCTTTCGGACAGCAACGTCGGAATACCGAAATACCAGAGCATCAGTTGCACCAGCGTTGGCACATTGCGGTGGTAGGACACATAGCCCGCCACCAGGCGCTCGGCGTACTTGTTGCCGGTCAGACGAATCGACACCAGCAGCAGGGCAATCGCCATGGCCAGGCACCAGGCAACCAAGGCCAGTTGTAGGGTCGTTTCTATGCCCTTGACGATCAGCTCGGCGTACTCGCCCTGCAGGATCGCTGAAAGATCGAATTTACTCGTCATGGTTGTTCCCATAGACATTCAGCCAGGGCAGAAGCAAGGCGCCAGTGAGTCTGGCGCGGGTATGGCATGGCGGCTGGTGCCGCTCTCGTGATGGGTACAGCGCTTGAAGACGCTGTCTCAGCCTTCGTAGTCCTGCGGGCGTGCGGTCGACAGTCCGCCGGGCACCTGCAGCGTCGGGGTGATCTCCATGTGGCCGATGTTGACTGCGATGGGCGCGGCAATCACATAGGCGATCGCATCGGCAATGTCCTTGGCCACCGGCAGCTCATAGCCCTCGATGAAACGCTTGCGCACTTCCTCGGAGTCGCCATGCACGTGGGCGAAGATATCCGTCGCCACGCGCCCCGGACAGATTTCGGTAACCCGCACGCGCTTGCCGAAGGCATCGATGCGCAACTGCCGGGACAGCATGCTCACCGCCGCCTTGGTGGCGTGGTACGTCGAGTTGCCACCGAAGTTGTACGCGGCAGCGATCGAGCTGATGTTGATGATGTGCCCGCAATCACGCTCGACCATCCCCGGCAACGAGAGCCTGGCAATCTGCAATACCGCGCGCAGGTTCACATCGACCAGCAGATCGATCCCTTCAGCGTCCGCTTTGAGCAGCGAGCCGGGCCGGTCGACGCCGGCATTGTTGACCACGACATCGAAATGATGGGCCTGAAACAGGGCCGTCAGGCCAGCCAGATCCGTCACGTCGATAGCGTGCGCGATACAACCGGTGCGCTGCGCCAATGCCGCCAGCTTGTCGGCACTGCGCGCCAGCGCATGGACCTGCAGACCTTCGGCACACAGCCGCTCGACGACGGCCTCGCCAATGCCGGAAGAAGCGCCGGTGACCAGCGCGGTTTTGTAATCGGAAAAAGGCATGTCAGGGTTTCCTTGAATAAGCGTCGATCAGCCGCTTGGCTAGTAATGCTGATCGCCTTGTACTGGACTTTAACGAGCGTCACGAGCAGCGACCAAGACACAATGGTTGTGTGGCGATAAGCTGCGCTTATGACCCGAGCAACTGTGAAACCGGGGTGATGACACCGCCCTGCTCTTCGATGCTCCGGCGAATGCTGCGCGCCAGCTCCACCGCCCCCGGCGTGTCGCCATGCAACAGAATCGACTGGGCGTTGACCGCCACACGCTTGCCGCTCAGGGTCGTTACCGTGCCCTCCTGCAGCAGCTGCGCAACCCTGGCTCGGACCTGCTCCGGGTCCTTGACCACCGCACCGGCAATGCCACGCGGCACCAGCAGACAATTTTCGTCATAGGCGCGGTCAGCCAGAAAGGTCGTCGCCACCCTCAGGTTGCACGCCTCGGCGGCGCTCTCGATGGCCGCGCTGCTGGATGAGCTGATGATCAATTGCGGGTCAAACGCTGCGACGGCCCTTACCAGAGGCCCGGCCAGTTCGGCATCGGCCGCGGCCATATTGCCCAGCGCACCGTGAAAACTCATGTGCGTGACGCGGTAGCCGGCAGCGGCCGCAAGGCCCGCCAGAGCGCCGAGTTGATACACCACGATGGCGCACAACTCCTTGAGTTCGATGTTCATCCTGCGGCGGCCGAACCCCTGCAGATCCGGAAAGCCGACATGCGCACCGAGATCGATGCCCAGCGCCTTGGCGCGGCGCACCGTGCTGTCCATGATCAGCGGATCGCCGGCGTGAAAGCCGCACGCCACGTTGGCCGAGGAGATCAATGACATCAACGCCTCGTCCTCGCCCATGGTCCAGGGCCCGAAGCCCTCGCCCAGATCAGCATTCAGATCAATGCGCATGATCATGTTCCTCCAGTTCAATCAGCGGCTGGCCATAACCGACGCGCTCGTTTTCGGCGGCCAGGAAGCGCAGTACGCGCCCTGCCTGCTGACTGCGCACCGGCAGATACAACAGGCCGATACGCAACAGCCCCAGCAACTGCCCCACAGCCACTGCATCGCCGGGTTTCACGTAGCTGTCGCGTTCATCAGGATGACTCGAGACAAATACGCCGGGGTTATCGGCGGTTACCACATGGGCAGTCAGCGCAGACTGTTCAGCGGCAACTTGTGGCGCAGAAGGCGCAGCACAGGCCTGCACAGGCTCGCCACGGCGGATCAACAGCTCGAAACCCGGGCGTTTCAGTTCCAGTACAGTAAGCCCGGCGTCCCGAATCCATGCTGCCAGCTGGCGAATCTCTTTGATGTTCATCAGCGATGTCCTTGCAGGCTGCGCAGCGCGAGCATGCGCCGGGCGTCTTCGATGAAAGCGTGATTGGTGTCCAGCGCCTCGACCGCCTCGTCGTAACTGCACTGCACAAAACGCACCTTGCTGCCGATCGGCGCCTGCCCAAGGCGCCACAGGTCGGCTTCAATGACCGTGGCAAATTTGGGATAACCGCCACTGGGCTGGGCATCACGCATCTGCACGATCGGCTGTCCGCCGTGGGGCACCTGAATCACACCGGGCACGATGCCATGAGAGCGGATTTCCAGCGCCTCGCGCGCAATCAAGGGCGTGCCCTCCATGCGGTAGCCGTAACGGTTGCTCTGCGTGGTAATTTTCCATTCGCCGGCAAAAAACGTTGCTTGCGCCTCGGCGCTGAAACAGTCGAATTCGGCAGCCGGCAGCACCCGG
Organism: Pseudomonas sp. PvP028; assembly: GCF_017832255.1. Classification (NCBI taxonomy): domain Bacteria; kingdom Pseudomonadati; phylum Pseudomonadota; class Gammaproteobacteria; order Pseudomonadales; family Pseudomonadaceae; genus Pseudomonas; species Pseudomonas sp. PvP028. The sequence goes on along the minus strand of NZ_JAFIBL010000001.1, from coordinate 4,050,890 downwards.
ATGGCGGGCAACCCGTCAAGCAACAACGGCAAGGCTGCCACCGACGATTGCACCCCGAAATCACTGGCACGCGGTTCATTGGCAGCGCCAGCAGGAATCACATCGCCCTGCTGCAACGCACGGCCCTGCCAGCCCCCAAAAGCCCCACGCAATTGCGTACTGCGCGAGCCCAGTACCAACGGCACATCGACGCCACCGGCCAGGCACAGATATACGCGGCTGCCCATCGTCGGGTAATTGAGCCGCAACACCTGATTCTTGCGTGCCTGGGCGACCCAATTGCCCGGCAGCCGCTCACCATCGAGCGACGCAGCGCAGGCGGCGCCGGTGATCGCAAAGGTGCAGTCATCGACAAAGCGAACTTCGAACGGGAACAGCGGAATTTCAATGCCCGCCGCGTCTTCATCGTTGCCCAGCAACAGGTTGCCGAGCCGCAGTGACAGCGTGTCCATCGCGCCAGACGTGCCGACGCCGTAACCGAGGCTGCCGTGTCGCCCAAGATCCTGAACGGTCGCCAGTGCCGTAGCGCTGATAACTTCGATCATCGGATGATCCTCTCGATGCGCAAGCGCAGTTGATCGCCGGGTTGCAACAGCGCCGGAGGCTGCTGGCCCGCATCAAAAAACACCATCTCCGTGCGTCCTATGGTGTTCCAGCCACTGGGGCCGGCCGACGCGGAAATACCTGTCTGAACGCCACCGATAGAGACCGACCCGGCACCGATATCGAGTACTGGCACCTTGCGCCGAGGCGTTGCCAGGCGCTGGTCCATGCCGCCCAGGTAGCAATAACCCGGATGGCTGCCCAAGGCGTACACCGGGTACAGCGGCTCGCAGTGCAGATTGGCGATGGTTTCGATATCCAGCCCGGTATGCGCGACGACATCAGCCATGTGCGGGCCGCCATCACCGCCGTACACCACCGGCAATTCAATGATTCGGCCTTGCAATGGCAGCGGCTGGCACTGCTCCCAGGTCTCCAGCAAGCGGGTTTTCAGACCGGCCAGGTCCCGTGGTGGCGCCGCGAAGGTCAGCATCAGGTTGTTCATCCCCGGCACCGCCTCGCGTACCTGCGGCCAGTCCTTGCTCAGACGGGCCAGTGCCCATATCCGTTGCTGCGGTGCCAGGTCGAGCTCGCCGGGTGCTTCGAACAGCAACGCGGTGGTTCCCAGCAAGGTGATTCTTGGCGCATTCGGCGCCTGCACGAGACTCATGGTTGGCTCCTTGTCTGCAACCAGCGCTCCAGGTGATGAATGTCCATGCCACCCTTGCAGAACACCGGGTCCTGCAGAATGTCGCGATGCAGCGCGATGTTGGTAGAGATGCCCTCGACGTGCATTTCGCTCAGTGCCAGACGCATGCGTGCCAACGCCTCATCGCGACTGGCGCCATGGGTGATGACCTTGGCCACCATCGAATCGTAATAAGGCGGAACACGGTAGCCGTGGCTGACATGCGAATCGACCCGCACACCGAAACCACCGGGGATCTGCCAGCGAGTGACCAACCCCGGCGTCGGCATGAAGCTGCGCGGGTCCTCGGCGTTGATCCGGCACTCCAGCGAATGGCCCGAAACGCGTACGTCGGCCTGACTGAAACTCAGCCGCTCGCCCATCGCCATGCGAATCTGCTGCTGGACAATGTCGATGCCGGAGGTCATTTCCGTTACCGGGTGCTCGACCTGCAGGCGGGTGTTCATCTCGATGAAATAGAACTCATCCTTTTCGAAGAGGAATTCGAACGTGCCGACGCCCTGATAGCCGATCTGGCGGCAGGCCTGCGCGCAACGCTCGCCTACTCTGGCCATCAATGCTGCGTCGATGCCGGGTGCAGGCGCCTCCTCGAGGACCTTCTGGTGGCGGCGCTGCATCGAGCAGTCCCGCGAGCCGAGCCAGACGGCATTGCCGTAGGCATCGCATAACACCTGAATCTCGACATGGCGCGGCTGACCCAGAAACTTCTCGATATACAACTCGGGATTGCCGAAGGCGTGCCGGGCTTCTTCGCGGGTCAGCGCAATGGCATCGAGCAACTGAGACTCTTCCTGAACCACGCGCATGCCCCGCCCTCCGCCGCCGCCTGCGGCCTTGACGATGACCGGGTAACCGATGTCGCGAGCGATTTGCACGATGCTTTGCGCATCGGCGGGCATGCTGGTGTCCGGACCGGGTACGCACGGCACGCCAGCCTCGCGCATCGCCCGCTTGGCTGCGACCTTGTCGCCCATCACCCGAATGCACGCAGCGCTGGGGCCGATGAAGGTCAGGCCAGCCTGCTCGATGCGTTCGGCGAACGCGGCATTTTCAGACAGAAACCCATAGCCGGGATGGATCGCCTGAGCACCGGTCAGCTGCGCGGCATAGAGCACGGCCGCCTGATTCAGATAACTCTGCCCTGCGGCGGCAGGACCGATGCACAGCGCTTCGTCGGCCTGTTGTACATAACCGGCATCGCGATCCGCTTCGGAATACACCGCGACCGTACGCAGGCCCAGGCCCTTGCAGGCGCGCTGTATGCGCAGGGCGATTTCGCCACGATTGGCGATCAACACTTTATCGAACATCAAAAACCCCTGATCGGTGAACCCGCAAGACGCTCTGCAAGGCAGCTCAAGGCCATCAAGCAATGCTGAACAGCGCCTGACCGGCCTGAACTTCTTCGCCATTGGCAACCAGAATGGCAGTCACGACCCCTGCCGCTTCGGCCTTCACCGGATGAAACATCTTCATGGCCTCGACCACGGCAAGGGTCTGCCCCACCTCGACGGACGTGCCGATCTCGACGAAAGGCGGCTGGTCGGGTGCCGGCGTCAGGTGCAACACCCCGTACAGCGAAGCGCACGCCTGTGTCTGTTGTACGGCGGCCGTCGTACTTGCCTGAGTCGGAGAAACAGGGCGCGCTGCGGGCGTCGTCTGCGCTGTCGAAACAGCCGGATTGACGCGATTGGCGACCTGAGCGGGCTCGCGCAGTAAACGCAGCTGCGCGTCGCCTTCACACAGACTCAGTTCGCTCAGGTCCGATTCGGCCATCAGGTCGATAAGTGCTTTGATACGTTCCGGTTTCATGCAACAGCCCTTGCCTGGCAAATGAAATGTGGCTGAGGGCAATGTAACGAGGCAGGTTTTTGACCGCCAAGACGGTTTGACTGTGGGGTGATAAGCGCCCCTTATGACGTCGCGATCATTGCGTACGGCGGTTGCCGCGCATCTCTGCGACCAGTTCCAGAAGGATCGCCTTGACCGCCTGGGCCGGAACCGACAGCGGCAAGTGCCCGGAAAGGCACAGCGCGAGAGGTGCTTCGATTTCGGGTTCGACAATGCGGCTCAGGTTGACCGTATGCGTGTCTGCCAGCACCCGTGCAGCAGACTCGGGAAGAATGGTCGAGCCGAATCGATCGGCCACTGCAGCAGCCAGCGTCGTCGAAGATTCGACTTCTGCGACCACCCGGGCACTGCGCTCGATACGCACAAATGCCTCATCCACCAGACGCCGGACAGTGTTGTAGGTGCGCGGCAACAGCAGGTCGATATCGGCCAGCTCGCTGAGCGGAATTTCCTCGCGGCCCTGGAGCGCCTCTTCGGCACTCACCAGGTACAGTTGCTCGCGTATCAGCGGCACGAAACTCAGGCCATGCACCTCTCGCCCGCCATAGAGAACGGCCATGTCCATGCGCCCATTCATGATCAACTCGCTGAGGGTGGTGCCAAAGTTCTCATTGAGGTACAGCAGAATGCCCGGATGACGCTCGCGTACGCGTTTGAGCAACGGCAGCGACAGGGTCGAAGCGGCAGTGCCGGGTGCCAGCCCTACCGACACCGGCCCCGATAAAGCCAGACCGCTGGCGTTGACGTCACTCTGTGCCTGCTCGCACTGGCGCAGGATCACCTGAGCATGCCCATACAGCACCTTGCCCGCCTCGGTCGGGGTGACGCCGCGCTTGGTGCGGATCAACAACTGTTGCTGCAACTCGGCCTCCAGCGTCACCAACTGCTGGCTCAGCGCAGGTTGTGCGATGTGCAGCACATCGGCGGCCTGGGTCAGGCTGCCGATATCGACAATTTTCACGAAATATTTCAAACGGCGAAGGTTCAAGGTGCTGCACTCCAGAGTCGCGATCAGGAGGCTTCAGCAAGACCCAGGCCAGCTCCAGAAAACCAGACATAAGCAATTGCTATGTCAGTCTCCGCTGATCGGGTTTGCCAGGCGCTGATCCCCCTGCAACCATTGCCCGCCCGTTTTTGGTGCAACGCTGGTTCATCTGCGGTCATAAGCGCTGCCTATCAACCCAGAACGAACTCGTCTTATGGCGAGCGCTTCGCTGGCTCGTAACGTATTCCTCATCAAGGCCATCAACGAGGAATGCCAACGTGACCGCATCTCGCATCGCTGCCCGCGTGCTCCGCATCAAACCGTCGCCAAGCAGTGCTGCTGCCGATCGGGCCAATGAACTGCGGCGCGCAGGCAAATCGATCATCAATCTGGTGGTTGGCGAGCCGGACTTCGACACGCCAGCGCACATTCGTCAGGCCGCCTGTGCCGCCATCGAGAATGGTGAAACCCGCTACACGCTCAACGCGGGCACCACGGCGCTGCGCGAGGCCATCGCCGCCAAGCTGCAGCGTGAAAACGGCCTTGCTTATGCGCCCGGCCAGATCGTGGTCACCAGTGGTGCCAAGGCCGCGATCTTCAATGCATTCGCGGCGACATTGGGTGTCGACGATGAGGTGCTGATCCCCGCGCCTTACTGGGTGTCATACCCGGACATGGTCCTGGCCTGCGACGGTCGCCCTGTGACCCTGGCATGCCCGGAAGAAGATCAGTTCAAGCTGACTGCCACGCAACTGCGCAATGCGATCACGCCGCGCACCCGCTGGCTGCTGCTTAACTCGCCGAGCAACCCGACCGGTGCCACCTACAGCGCATCCGAATGGCGCGCGCTGGCCGACGTACTGCTCGATTACCCGCACGTGCTGGTCATGACCGATGACATCTACGAGCACATCCGCTACGACGACGCTCCGCTCAGCCACTTGCTCACTGTCGAGCCGGCGCTGCGCGAACGCGTGCTGATCATCAACGGCGTGTCGAAGACCTACGCCATGACCGGCTGGCGCATCGGTTACGCCGCAGGCCCCGACGATATCATCAAGGCGATGGCGACCCTGCAATCGCAGTCCACCAGCAACGCCTGCTCGGTGAGCCAAGCCGCCGCAGTCGCTGCCTTCAACGGCGACCAGTCTTTTGTCAGCGACAGCGTCAAGGTCTACAAACAGCGCCGTGATCGTTGCCTTGAGCTGATCAACACCATTGACGGCCTGAGCTGCATCAAGCCGGAAGGCGCGTTCTATCTCTACGTCAATTGCGGGGCACTGATCGGCAAAACCACACCGTCAGGTTCGGTACTGGAAGCCGATACAGACGTGGTGCTGTACCTGCTGGAAAGTCAGGGCGTGGCCGTTGTCGCAGGCACCGCCTATGGCCTGACACCGTTTTTCCGGATGTCTACGGCTACAGCACTGGAAACCCTTGAAGACGGCTGCGCGCGCATGGCGACTGCTGTCGCTGCATTGCGCTGAGCACCTCGACATGACGACGCCGAGCCATCCAGCCCTGACCTTCAAACAGGCCTTGTTGGCCATGCTCGGCATATCACTGGTACTGGGCCTTTCCGCGCTGGATCAGACGGTCATCGGCAACGCACTGCCAAGCATCGTCGCCGAGCTCAACGGTTTCGAGCTGTACGCCTGGGTCGCCACCGGCTACCTGCTGGCCTCTATCGTGACCATCCCGATCTTTGGCCGGCTGGGCGATTTTTACGGGCGCAAACCGTTCGTGCTGGCCGCAACAATCATCTTTACGCTGGCCTCGCTGCTCTGCGCACTGGCAGACAGCATGTTGGTGCTGGTGATCGGGCGAGCCTTGCAAGGCGTGGGCGGCGGCATGTTGATCGGTACCGCCTTTGCCTGTGTGCCCGAACTGTTTCCCGACACCCGCCAGCGGCTGCGCTGGCAGGTGTTGCTGAGTGCCATGTTCAGCGTGGTCAATGCCATCGGCCCAGGATTGGGCGGTTATCTGTCCGGCGAGTTTGGCTGGCGTTCGGTTTTTTGGTTGAATCTGCCCCTGGGCGTGGTTGCCTTGTTTTTTGCCTGGCGCTTTCTGCCGTGGTATCGCCCGCAAGGGCATCGAGCCCATTCTGCCGGTGCGATCCGGCTCGACTGGCTCGGGGCTTTATTGATCGTACTGACGCTGGGCAGCCTGCAACTGTTCGTCGAATGGCTGGGCCAGCGTTCTCTGTCCGTCAGCCTGACCTGTGGCGCCGTGACCCTCGCGGCCATGGCCGGCCTCTGGTTCCACGAGCGCCGCTGTGCCTTTGCCTTGCTGCCCGCCGGACTATTCGCCGACCGCAGCATCCGCCTGCTGTTCATCATGTCGCTGCTGGCCGGCGCCATCATGTTCACTCTTCTTTTTTATCTGCCGCTGCTCTTGCAGGGCAGCTACGGCTACTCGCCAAAAGACGCAGGGTTACTGCTTACCCCGCTGGCGCTGAGCATTACGCTGGGCGCCATCGTCAACAGCCGGATCGTCACACGCATAGCCAACCCCAACCGGCTGCCGGTCGCCGGGTTTGCTGCGTTGTCAGTCGCCTGCACTGCCCTGGCGCTGGTCGGGCTGCATGCCGGGTTCAGCACCTTGCTGGGGCTCATTCTGCTGGCGGGGCTGGGGCTGGGTTTCATTCTGCTCAACCTGACCGTATTCACCCAGACGCTCGCCGAACGGCAATTTCTCGGTATCGCCACGGCACTGACGCAATCCTTGCGACTGGTCGGCGGTTTGCTGGGTACGGCAGCCATGGGCGTGCTGGTCAAGCTGCTGTATGTCACCAACCTGCAAAGTGCGCTGAACGCAGCAGGTCAGGCGTCGGCCTTACCGCGCTTGGCTGACCCTCAGGTTCTGCTGCAGCACACGCCTGCCAATGTCGATGCGGCGCTGCTGATAGCCCGCACCGCCCTCGCCCAGGCGGTGGGCACGGGGCTGCTGACGTGCGCCGGGCTGGGCGTGCTGGCGCTGCTGGTTCTGCATCGTCTGCCTCGCGTCGAGCTTCATCGAGTGCCCGGTGCAACAACGCCTGCAACGGATTCATGTGTAACACCTGCGCCTGAAAAACAAAAAGAAACCTGACTGCCGCCTGACTCTGCCTCTCAAAAAACACTTAATTACAGCATGAGGATGAATCCGATGGAGCGTATCAATCGCGCCGCCCCTTTCGTTGCGGGCTTTTGTGGTCTGCTGATCGCTCAGCAGAGCTACGCCGAAGGTTTTCTGGAGGACAGCAAGGCCAGTATTCTTGCGCGCAACTTCTTCAGTAACGCAGACAACCGCAGCGGCGCTGCCGACCCGAACTACACGCAGGAGTGGGGCCAGGGCTTCATGCTCAACTACCAGTCGGGCTATACGCCAGGCACAGTGGGCTTCGGTGTCGATGCACTCGGCCAGTTGGGCATTCGTCTGGACTCGGGCAAAGGCCATCACTACAACCCGCAAAGCACGGCGTTCAATGGCAATATCTTCCCCACAGACAGCGACGGTCGTGCGGTCGACGAGTTCAGCAGCCTGGGGGCGACGCTCAAGGCACGCGTCTCCAGGACCGAACTGAAATACGGCACGCTGGTGCCGATGCTGCCGGTGGTGATGTCCACCGACCGTATGTTGCAACAGACTTTTCGTGGCGGGCAGATTCAGTCTGGCGACCTGAAGGACTTCACCTTCACCGCAGGCCAGCTGGAACATGTCATGGGCCGTGGTTCGACCAATCAGATGGGCATGTCGATTCCGGGTGCAAACAACCCGCTGACCGGCGAGTTCGTCAACAAATTCTACTATGCAGGCGTCGATTACAAACCGACCAAAGACCTGACCTTGCAGTACTACTACGGCAACCTGGAAAACTTCTACAAGCAGAACTTTCTGGGCCTGAAATACGACATGCAACTGGGTCCGGGCATCCTGCGCACCGACCTGCGCCATTTCGACAACCGCTCGGACGGCGCCAACGGTCACGACCCGGCGTTCTACACAGTGGGTTATTACGGCAACGGCGTCACCAAGGGTGAAGTCGACAGCCGCCTTTCCAGCGCCCAGTTCACCTACCTGATCAATGGCCACACCTTCGCCGCGGGTTACCAGGCCGTGACCGGCAACAGCGACGCGGTCTGGCTGAATCAGGGTGACGGCTCGACTGCTTACTTCATGACCGAGTCAATGATCGGTAAATTCCAGCGCGCCGGAGAACGTACCTGGCAGGTTCGCTATGGCTACGACTTCGCCAGACTGGGCGTACCGGGTCTCAACTTCCTGGCAATGTATGAAAGCGGCTCGAACATCCAGACGTCCGACGGCGACAAGAAGGAATGGGAACGCAACGTCACCCTGAGTTACGTGGTGCAGTCCGGCCCGGCAAAAAACCTCAGCGTCGCGCTACGCCACGCGCAACTGCGCACCGAATTCGCCAGCCAGCGTGATTCCGATGAGCACCGGGTGATCGTGAGTTACCCGATCAATATTTTCTAAGGCAACGGGACAGCAGATGCAGGACGTGTCTGCTGTTCGAACCGACATGGTTACCCTGGCTCGTATTCGCCAATCATTCGTTATAACCTCTGCAGCATGCAAAGGAAGCGAACACCATGAACAGTACACATCCGGATGACGCATCTGATCAAGCCCGTCCGCCACCTTCAGTAAAGCCTGAAACCCGTCTTCTTGAGTCGGAACCGTCCGCGCCTCACGCAGGCGTCCAGGCGACACCTCACAAAGCCATTCACCCTGCCTTTATGGATATGCCTGCCGCACCCTACCCTGGATTGGAAAACCAGACGGGCATGCCCTTCAGCTCGTTCTACCTAAGCAGGTACATTGCCTTTGCCTCAATTGCCATTGTGGCTATTGGCGTTTGTATCGCTATCTTTTTTCTGAATCTGGACGGCGACTGGCCTCAAATAAATCGAGTGCTTGCGGCTGCCGCACTGTGGTTCGCCAATCTGATATCGGCGGTGCTCAATACGGTGTACTGGTTCATTCGGCGGGCGCCGAAGGGATTGGTGATCTTGCTGGCTATGCAATGGGTGGTTGCGCTGGCCGGTGCGGTATCACTCCTTTTGCAGAACTGATCAACTCTCTGCGGATGGGCCCGGACTGACCGGGCCCTTTCGCACACTCAGCTCGATACCTGATCGAGAAATATCAGCTGCGGCGGCTCTGCCAGCAACTCGCCGCTGACTGCCGCGAACTGTTGGTAGTGCGGCGTGGCGACATGGGCGTCCAGCGCTGCCTGATCCTTGAAGCATTCACGCATGTAGAACGTGCCGCGCTCATCGCGCGCTTCGAACAGTGTGTACTCGATATTGCCTGGCTCCGCCCGGGTCGGCTCCACAAGTGCCGATAATGCGGTTTTCAGGGCCGACTCTTTGCCGGCACTGGCTTTCAGGACTGCCATCAAGGCCAATGGCTTTGCAGGTGTGTTCATTTTCGATGCTCCGGTATTCGATTCGATCAGTGGGTAGGTGCGGGCGCAGCGTCTATTTTCAAACGCAGCAGGCTGTAGGGTTTTTCCCGCTTGTCGTGGCCGGCGTTGAAGTTGGCCTGGCGGTGCAATTGGTTGACGATGAAGTACAGGTAGCCATCCGGGCCGATCGACAAGGTGTCAGGCCACAGCATGCGCGGATCGTGTGCCACTGTTTGCCAGGTACCATCCGGCAGGCGTTTGCGAATCGAATTATGCTCGTAGTCACCTGCGTATACCGCGCCTTTGGCATCGGCCTCCAGGCCATCCGAAGCGCCTTTTTCTCCAAGGTCCTGCACCGCCGCTGCCAACTGCTGCTCACTGACCTTGCTGTCGTTCAACAGCTCGGTGGCCACGGCATACAGATGACGGCTGGACAACGGCGAGAAATACAGTGTCTTGCCGTCCGCCGACAACGCAATGCCGTCCGAGGCGACGCCGACCGGTTTGCGCGTTCCGTTCGGGCCATCGCCCAGCACGGCCACGCCCTCGACGACGGGTACGAAAGCCGGATCGACAGATGTTGACTGCGCCCCGTTCAAGCGCCGCACGGCGTGACCGCTGGCAATGTCCATGACAATGATCGCACCCGGCCCGCTCAAGGATGAGTCCGTTACATAGACCGTCCCCTCCGCTCCCTTGCGAAAGTCAAAGCGCATGTCGTTGACATAGGTGCCGGGCAATATGACGTTATCCGGAAACACTAGGCGCTTGACGATTCGGTTGCTGGCCAGGTCCACCGCAACCAGTTTGGCGCCGCCTCGACGCGGGGACGCAAAGCCCGGTGCGGCCGTGTCCAGAAGCCAGACACGCCCCTTGCCGTCGGCGACCACGCTTTGCACGCTGATCAGCCCGTCGCCGGGGTCTTTGGGGTTCTCCTTGTTGACCGCCAGATCAGGGTAGGCAACCACTTTGCCGTCACGAATCTCGCCCACGGTAAACGGCACCTTGTCACCCCAACGCGGGAAATTGACGAAAATTCGCCCGGTTTCAGTGACTGCCACACCGGTGGGCATCGCGTCATAAAAGGCATGAACCTGCTCGAGCTTGCCAATCGGTTTGTCAGCCGGCGCACTGGCGGGCAATGGAATGGCGGTCGCGCCGTAGGCCAGCGAAGTGGCGAGTGTGGCTGCAGAAATCATGGCAATTGCGGCGGAAATTTTCGTTCGATGCATAGTGCTCTCTCCTGAGGGGCTAACTGCCCATCAGCATTGGGGGCTTTGTGTGCCATAAACAGGTTGACGACTAGTCTGAACTTTCTTGTTTCAAAGAAAAACGCGGGGAATACGCTAACACTTTCAACACGAGGGCGAAGATCCGTGTTGCTTGCCAGCCATCTCCTGCAGCCAGCATCCTGACGATCAGCGGTTTTGATGACGGTCAGCATCAATGCTATATTCACCCTCTTCCAGGCCGAGATGGCCACCACCAGACAGGCAAAGAGGCAACCTGCATGAGAGTTACCAAGGCGCAGGCCCAGGCCAACCGGGCACACATCGTCGAGACGGCGTCCGTCCAGTTTCGCGAGCATGGCTATGACGGTGTCGGGGTGGCCGATCTGATGGCTGCCGCAGGCTTTACCCACGGCGGGTTCTACAAGCATTTCGGTTCAAAATCCGACCTGATGGCCGAATCGGCGGCCTGCGCCTTCTCGCAGACGGTGGCCAACTCGACCGGCATCAATCCAGCGCAGTTCATCGATTACTACCTGTCCCGAGAGCACCGTGACAACCTTGGCACGGGCTGCCCCATGGCAGCGCTGAGCGGCGATGCAGCACGCCAGTCGGACGAGGTCAAAGCGACCTTCGCCGACGGCATCGAAAGCCTGCTTGCAGCGCTTGCTCCCGCTCAGGCAGCGCCCGGCGACGAAGAATGGAAACAGGCGCGGGCAAACACCATCGACCGCTTTGCCCATGCGCTGGGGGCGCTGCTGCTGTCACGCAGTTGCCCGAATGACTCGCCGCTGGCGGACGAAATACTCGAAGTGTGCCGCGCGAAGATGCGGGCACAACTGGAGTCCGGACAGACCGACTGACCGTCTCAGGAAGGAAACAGTTTGCTCAGGCAGGCCAGCTTCTTCTTGTAGGACTTGCGCGCCACCAGCGCTTCCTCCAGCGTGACGGCCACGAATCGGGCGGTCTGATTGGGTTGCATCTGACCGATCAGGTCCAGGTCGGCGCTGATCACCGTGCCAATCATCGCGTAGCCCCCGCCCGACACGGCATCACGATGCAACACAATCGGTTCCAGCCCGGCAGGCACCTGAATCGAGCCGATCGGGTAGCAGCTGTCGACGATATTGGACGGATCGGAACCGGCGCCGAAGGGCTGCTCCCTGGGCTGGAAAGTCAGCGCCCTGCCCCCTTTGAAGCGATAACCGATGCGGTCGGCTTCCGACCCTACGCTCCAGGGTTCGGAGAAAAAACTGGTGGCGGCAAATTCAGTCAGGCGCTCGTAATACAGGCCCGGCACCACCCGCAGATACACTTCCCCGCCCAACGATTGGCGCAAGGCCATCGGCAGGCTGGCCCCGGCACGTCCCTTGCCGCTGGGTGTGCCTATCGGCAACAGGTCATCAGCGGCCAGTCGGCGACCCTGAAAACCGCCAAGCGCACCCAGCGTGTACGTCGAACGGCTGCCCAGCACCAGCGGCACATCAATGCCGCCGGCGACGGCCAGATAGGTACGCGCACCGTCCTTGGGGAAGTCGAAACGCAGCACTTGCCCGGCCTTCACCGCAAAGGCGGTGTCGTGGTGCATTTCCACGCCGTCGAGACGCGCCGCCATGTGCGCGCCGCAGACTGCAGCCAATGTATCGCACTGGAACTCCAGTTCCGGCCCCAGCAGTGTGCATTCAAGCGCCGCAGCGCCGGGTGGATTGCCGACCAACTGATTGGCGGCGCTGAGGGCATACTGATCGAGCGCACCGGAGGGCGGAATGCCCAAGTGGTAATAGCCCTCGCGGCCGAGGTCCTGAACCGAGGTGGCCAGACCGGGTTTGAGCACCTTGATCATGCCAGCACCTCCTGCAACGACTTGGGATAGCCCACCGGATCGGCCAGAAAGGCATCCAGTGAAAACTCGACCGGGCGGATGAGCAGGTCGAAGCGCCCCGCTTCCACCTCTGCGACAGCCTCGTCATAGGCTTGCCGGTCAAGCGGTTTGAACTGGACGATATCGCCCGGCCGGAAGAACACCATGTGCTCTTTCAGGTAGGCCAGCTTCTGCTGCGGGTCATAGATCGGCGCGGGAGTGACGCCAAACATCTGATAACCGCCCGCTCCGCGTACCGAATAGATGCAGCCGAAGCAGCCGCCGTGACCGAGTGTGTGCTTGGGCGTATCGGTGCGCGGACGCAGGTATTTGGGCACTTGCAGCTGACGCTCGCGCTCCACCATCTGGAACATGAACGGCAGACCGGCGACAAAACCGACCATCGAAACGAACCACGGTGCACCGCTGTGCGCGGCGATGAAGGCATCGACATCCGCCAGGTTATTGATGCGTGCAGCGTATTCCAGGTCGGTGGAACCGGGGTCCTGATGACGGTCACGAAAACGCATCAGGGTTTCGTGGGTCCATGGATCGTTGTACAGCACCGGGATTTCGATGATCCGGGTCTGCAGGGTACGTTCGGCGACCGCACCGGCCTCGGCCGCCCTTACCGCTTCGAGTAAGACGTGCGGTGCGATACGGTCCGGGTCAAAACGAATCTGGAATGACGCGTTGGCCAGGCACACGTCCAGCACACCGTCCAGCGCCAGACGCTCGACCGCACGGGTCACCGCCAGTCCCTTGAAAAATGCTTCCAGCGACATACTGTCACTGACCTCGGCGAACAGATGTTCATCAGCGCCAAAGCTGTAGCGAATCGGATCAGCCATGTCTGTTCCTTTCTTGAAATCGTTGTAGAACGGCAGGCAAAAAATCAGTAACACGGCTCGTGCGTCTGTGCACACGATACCTTGGACTCAACGCGGTGCACGCACCTTGATGCCCGCAGCGTCGAGCGCCAGGCGTGTCGCTTCTGCAAGGTCCAGCGCACCCGGCGTGTCGCTGTGCAGGCAGATCGAATCGAATTCGATGCTCAGGTCCTCACCCTCGACAGTACGCACCAGACCTTGCAGGCACGCGCGCACCACACGGGCTGCGACTTCGGTCGGGTCCAGGGCACGTACGTGACGGGTGAAGACGATGGAGCCGCTGAGGTCGTAAGCGCGATCAGCGTAGAACTCGCGGATCACCGGCTGGCCCAGCTCCTCGGCGATCTTGCAGATAACCGAACCGGGCATGCAGTAAAGCAGCAAATCAGGCTCCAGGCGCTGCAGGTTTTCCACCAGCAGGCGGGCTGCGGCTTCGTCCCTGGCCAGGTGCATGTACAAGGCGCCGTGTGGTTTGAAATGCTGCAAGGCCACGCCCTGAACCCGCGCCAGCTCGCGCAGGGCGCCCAGTTGGTAGAGCATGTCGTCGACCAGCTCCTGGGGCGTCGAGTTGATATGACGGCGGCCAAAGCCGACCAGATCGCGAAACCCCGGGTGTGCGCCGATGGCAACGCCCAGGCGTTTCGCCTGCTCGATCGTGCGGCGCATGGTGCCAGGGTCACCTGCGTGAAAACCGGTCGCAACATTGGCGGAGCTGATAAAGGTCATCAATTCAGTATCGACGCCGTCACCAATAGTCCACGCGCCAAAGCTTTCACCCATGTCCGAGTTGAAATCCACCTGCATGGCTGTTGCTCCTGTGGCTGTCCGGACAAAGGGCTATCCGGCTTCATGCAAAGCACGTTAAATTCAGTCGCCCCCCTTGGGTAGATCTATTAACAGATACGCTATCTTCTGAAAAACAGATACCCCGCTCAGTACAAACTCTGTCTGGAGTGCTTATGTCCCTGACCCTGCGCCAGGTCCGTTATTTCGTGGCAACTGCCGAGATCGGGCAGATTTCGCAGGCGGCCATTCACCTGAATATTTCCCAATCGGCGGTCACCACGGCGATCAAGGAGCTGGAGAGCATGCTCGGCACCCTGTTGTTTCAGCGCTCGGCGCAGGGCATGAGCCTGACTGAAGCAGGCCGCCACTTTCTCAACAGGGCTTACGTCATCCTGCGCAGCGTTGATGATGCGCTGAACAGCCCGCTGCCCGATATCCGCGCCAGCGGCGTATTGCGCCTGGCCGCCAGCTACACGGTCATCGGCTACTTCCTGCCGCATCATTTGCAGCGCCTGGAACACTGGCACCCGGACGTCGCCATCGAGGTGCATGAGCAGGAACGACAAGCCATCGAACAAGGCCTGCTGCAAGGTCGCTTCGACATGGCGGTGGTGCTGACGGCAAACATCACTCACCCGGATATCATCTCGGAAACGTTGTTCAACTCCGAGCGCCGCCTGTGGCTGTCCAGCCATCACCCGCTATGCCAACGCGCCTCTGTCAGCCTCGCCGACGTCGCGCAGGAGCCCTATATCCTGTTGACCGTCGACGAAGCCGAACAAAGCGCCATGCGCTACTGGGAACTGGCCGGGCAACAGCCCAACGTCAGAATCCGCACCAGTTCGGTGGAAGCGGTGCGCAGCATGGTCGCCAACGGCAGCGGCGTGGCGATCCTTTCCGATCTGGTGCATCGCCCCTGGTCGCTGGAAGGCAAGCGTATCGAAACGATCACCGTCACCGATACAGTAACGCCCATGAGCGTCGGCCTGGCCTGGCACCGCGAACGTGAATTGAGCCCGGCCATGCAGGCCTTCCGCAACTATTTTCATGACGCATTTCTGGCCCCGCAGCAACTGTCGGCACGGCGTTGAACCTGCAGCGCACTATTGCGCAGGGTGTGCCGGTGGCCGAGTGACAGGTGCATGCTCGGCCATCAGCTCGGTGATCCAGTCGATAAACACGCGGACCTTGATGCTGATGTGACGGTTCGGCGGGAAGGCCACGTACATCGGCATGCTGTCCAGCTGCCAGTCTTCGAACAACGGGACAAGGGCTCCGCGCTCCCGATACGGCTTGGCCATATAGTCCGGCAGCCAGAGAATGCCCATTCCGGCCAAACCTGCGGCAACGTAGGCATTGCCATCATCCACTGCCAGCGTATAACGCCCCTGCACATGGAGCTTTTCCCCGTTGCGTTGCATGGCATAGGGCAGCGCCTTGCCGGTGCGCGCCCACAGATAGCCGACGATGCGATGGGCCGAGTCTTCGAGCTCTTGCGGATGAACAGGCGTGCCCATTCGCTGCAGGTAGTCCGGCGCGGCGTAAACGCCCAGTTGCAGGTCGCCCACCCGCCGTGCCATCAGCGACTGATCGGCTATCTCGCCACCCCGCACCACGCAGTCGACGTTCTCGCCAATCAGATCGACCATACGGTCGCTGACGCCCATATCGATCTGAATGTCCGGATAACGCGCATGAAAGCCTGGCAAGGCGGGCATCAGCAGCATGCTGGCCAGCGGGCTGGGCACGTCCACGCGCAATCGTCCTCTGGGCAGCGACGCTGCACTGGACAGGCTGGTCTCGGCGTCATCCATGTCGGCCAGCAGCCTGACCACGCGCTCGTAAAACACCGCACCGTCGGCAGTCACGTTGACCCGGCGCGTGGTGCGATTGAGAAGCTTGACCCGCAAACGGGCCTCCAGTTGCTGCACCAGTTGCGTCACGCTGGTCTTGCTCATGTGCAGCGTAGCCGCGGCCTTGGTGAAACTGCCGGTTTCCACCACGCGGGCAAACGCTTGCATTGCGTCGAAACGATCCATCCTCGCCCCGCCTGTCATGCCTCATCAGCCTGTCGATTGTTTGGGTTTCCCAAACAGTGCTGAGTACGGTTGCTGGTTTATCGCACAGACGCAAGTCCCTAGTCTGGCTTCAACGCTGATTTCAGCTTTCGTACCCAAGTTTTGATGGAGACACCCATGACCCAACGTGACGTCGTTTTCCCGGCTGGCCGGCAGGCGCTTTACGAGCGCAATCGCTATTCGCCCGCCCTACGCTCCAATGGTTTTCTGTTCGTGTCCGGACAAGTCGGCAGTCGCGAAGACGGCTCACCCGAGCCGGATCTGGAAAAGCAGGTGCGCCTGGCGTTCAACAACCTGAATGCCATCCTGCTGGCGGCCGGCTGCACGTTCGACGATGTGGTCGACGTGACGGTGTTCATTGTCGATCCCGAGGCAAGGTTCGAGCGGATATGGAAGGTGATCCCAGAGTTCTGGGGCGACGCGCCGCATCCGACCCTGACCGGCGTCGGTGTAACCTGGCTGTATGGCTTTGATTTCGAGATCAAGGTCATCGCCAGGCTGCCGGAAGCCGTCGAGCAATAACCGGGCGGCGTGGGTCCGCTCAGCGGCGAATCGGCACCACGCGGTCGCTTGCATCCGCCGCCAGGGGCCCCTCGAACTGCTGGAAGAACTGCCCGGACACCACATGATCGAGAAACTGCGCCTGCTCTTCGGTGGCCAGACGTATCGGCGAGTAGCCGTCGGCATCGGGCACAGCCAAAAGGCGCGCCTTGCGTTCGTGAGCCACCGCGATGAACGCCCTTTTCTCTTCGTCGGACATCAACGAAAAGTAATCGGAAAGATTTTCCAGCGAGCGCACCGCCAGATCCTGGTCGAGCTGCTTGTCATCCGTGAACATCAAATGCCAGACGAAATCGAAAGAAAGCTCAGCGAGGGCACGCATAGACGGGGTTCCGTGGGGTCGAGAGGTGCGAGATTCACTGTTCGCTACGATTCGGTCAAGCGCTAAAGGATGACCTGCGTGAGGCGTAGCGTTTAAAGCAGGAAAATGTCGCATTTGCGGGTATGTTCCTGGCTAGACACGCTCGGACGCATAGTGGGGATTCTCGATCAGCAGCGCCATGCCCTGCCCGCCGCCGACGCAGGCTGCAGCGATACCGTAGCGCAGGCCCGTGTCGCGTAATTGACGGGCCAGGGTCATGACCAGACGCAGCCCGGTGGCGGCCAATGGATGGCCCAGGCCCAGTGATCCACCCAGGCAGTTGAGCCGCTCGTGGTCAAGCTCCAGCGTTTGTGCCACTGCCAGAACCTGAGCGGCCTGCGCTTCATTGATTTCCAGTCGACCGATATCCCTCAGTGCCAGCCCGCTGCGCTGCAACAGCAAGCGGATCGCAGGTGCGGGGCCAATACCCATGAACTCTGGCGCGACACCCGTCACCGCGCTAGCCAGCAGATGCGCCAACACCGGACTCGTCGATTGCGCAGCACGCCCCACCAAGGCCGCCGCAGCGCCATCGACCACCGCACAGCTATTGCCTGCGGTCTGCACCCCGTTAGCGTGAATGGCGCGCAGACGCGACAGCGCTGCCAGATGGGTCGCACGCGGATGGCTGTCCTGCGTCACCACTTCAACCCCTCGCGGCAACTCGATGCCGCGCGGCTGATAGCCTTCCAGCGCAAAGCGCTCGCTGCTGACCGGGACAATTTCCTCGGTCCATTTGCCGGAAACCTGCGACTGCAGCGCCCGCTCATGGCTGAGCAAGGCATAGCGGTCCACTGCTTCACGGCTCAACCCATGACGTTTGGCGAGGTGGTCTGCCGTGGCGATCATGTCCATCGCCGGTGCAGGGTCATACAGCGCTTCCCAGAGAAAATCCTTGAACTGCACAGCGGCGCCGAGCGAGAAGCCATTGCGGTGGGTATAGGCCGCGATCGGGTTGCGCGACATGGACTCGGCGGCGACGCACAGCGCCATCTGCCCGCCTTCGCCCACGTGCATGGCGGCCTGGCGCAACAATTCGAAACCGGTGGCGCAGATGCGCTGCACACCCAGTGCCGGAACGCTTTGCGCGACGCCGCTGTAAAGGCCGATATGCCGGGGCAGCAGGTACGCATCGAAACTGGCCTGCGCCATCGAACCGGCCAGTACGCTGTCGATCTGATCCGGCTCGATGGCGGCGCGTGCCAACACCTCGCGGCCGACCTTGATACCCAGGTCGATGGGCGAGACAGCCGCCAGAGCGCCGCCCAGATCCACCCAGGGCGTGCGCACCGCATCGAAGATGGCCACGTCGCTGAATGCCGAATACTGCCCGCCGCCACTCATGCCTTAGGTGCTGCACTGAGCTTGTCCGGGTCCTGATCACGGTACAGCGCTTCGACCTTGTCTGCGCGCCACTGCAGGACGGCACGCTGGTTGATCGACCCCTTGTCGGTGATTTCGCCGCGATCAATGGAAGCGGGCTGATCAAGCAGCACGATCCACTCCAGCCGGCTGGCGTTGCCGTTCGCGCCCTGATTCAGGCGCGCCAGCCAGTCGGCGAACCATTCGCGTACCGGCGCACTGGCCAGTACCTGTGCATCCGTGGCCTGTGCATCCAGCCCGGCCAGTTGCCGACACTCGTGCACCCTGGGAAACACCAGCGCCCCGAGGCATTCGCGGTCAGGCGCAGTGATGACCACATCCTGCACGTACGGCGAGCCTTCCAGCACCGCGCGGTTGCGCATCGGTCCGACGCTGACGAATACGCCCGACGACAGCTTGAAATCCTCGGCCAGACGCCCGTCGAACATCAGGCCCAGTTCGGGTGCCGCAGGATCGGCAAGCTTGATTGCATCGCCGGAGCAATAGAAGCCGTTCTCGTCGAACACTTCGGCCGTCTGCTGCGGCGAGCGCCAGTAGCCCGGCATGATGTGCGGACCACGAAACCGCCCTTCGAGCTTGCCATCCACCGGCACCAGACACACTTCGCATCCCGGTGCCGGCAGGCCGATGTACCCGGCCATCGACAAGGGCCCGGTAGTAAAGGTGCAGGACGGCGCAGCCTCGGTCATGCCCAGCCCGGCCATCATGCGAATCCGCTCGCCGCAATGCTGCTCGGCCACCCGGTCAAGACGATCCCAGATGCTTTGCGACAGGCCGGCAGCGGCGAAGAAGAACAGCTTGATGCGCGAGAAGAATCGCTCGCGCAGCTCGGCGTCCTGCTCCAGTGCGTTGACCAGCTCCTCCCAACCCTTGGGCACAGTCAGGTAGGCGGTAGGCGAAATTTCCTTGAGGTTGCGCAAAGTCTCGGCGAAGCCTTGTGCGGTGGGCTTGCCGTTGTCCAGATAGAACGTGCCACCGTTGTACAGCACGATACCGATGTTGTGACTGCCGCCGAAGGTGTGATTCCAGGGCAGCCAGTCGACCAGCACGGGCGGTTCTTCGCCGAACACCGGGAACGTCTGCAGCAGCATCTGTTGATTGGCACACAGCATGCGTTGGGTAGTCACCACCGCCTTGGGCAGTTTGGTCGAGCCCGAGGTGAACAAAAACTTGGCGATGGTGTTAGGGCCGCTGGCCAGGAAAGCGGCATCGGCCTCGCTGCCACCCGGCTCTTCGAGCAGGCTGGAGAAGCTCAGATGAGGCCGGCCATTGAGCTGTCCGCGTACAGTGATGACGGGCGTGTCCGCAGGAATGATCGCATCGATGGCACGCTGGAACGGCGCGGCATCACTGACAAATACCAATCCTGGCCGCAATACGTCGCAGACGTGGCGTAACTTGGCGAAATCCTGAGACATGACCGAATACGCCGGTGATACCGGGCAGTATGGAATGCCGGCGTACATGGCACCCAGAGCAAGCTGCAAGTGCTCGATGTCGTTACCTGACAGCAACGCCAGCGGCCGATCGGCGGAAAGGTCGTACGCCAGCAGGCTCTGCGCGATAGCGCGCACATCCGTCAGCATCTCGGCATAACTGACCTTGCGCCAGCCGCCACGGCTGTCGCGGGCGGCAATAAAGGTCTGTTGCGGACGCAACTGAGCCCAGTGCACCAGCCGGTCAAGCAGCCGGTCGGGCAATCGTGCCAGGGGCTCCAGGGAACGCATGTGCAGAACGCCCTGCTCTTCCCGCACCTCGATGGGCGGGTGGCCGATCGAGACCTGACGGTAGCGCGGTGCATTATCTTCACTTTGCAGCGTTGATGATCTGATATCGGAACTCACGTGCGTTCTCTCCATCAAGGTACGCAGGCGCCAAACGCTACGCAGCGGTTCGGGCCAAGCGTTGCAGCACCAGGCTGCAGCCTTGTTATTGTTGTGCCTGAGTCACCGGCGACACGGTCTTGTGTAAAAGAGCGTTACCGCCGGCCTGGAAGGTTTCAGATCGGGTGGTTCAAATGGGATAGTGCCGTGGCCCGTTTTGCAACGTCACCCAGCGCAACTGGGTAAAGTGCTCGATCGAGGCCTTGCCGCCGAAACTGCCATAGCCACTGGACTTCACCCCGCCGAAGGGCATTTGCGCCTCGTCGTGAACCGTGGGGCCGTTGATATGGCAGATCCCGGACTCGACCCGTTGCGCCAGCGCCAGGGCCCGGCTGGTATCACGACTGAAAATCGCCGCCGAGAGACCGAACTCCGAATCGTTGGCCAGTCGCAATAGCGCTTCGTCACCGTCGCCGCGCAGCACCACGGCCACCGGGCCGAAGGACTCTTCGCGGTACAGGCGCATGGCGTCTGTCACGCCGTCGAGCAGCGTCGGTTGCAAAATGCTGCCCTGCAACTGCCCGCCAATCACCAGCGTTGCGCCAAGCGCAACGGCGTCATCGATCAAGCCTTTGATGCGCGTCCCGGCACCCACGTCGACCAGCGATCCGAGGACCGATTCACTGTCATCCGGATTGCCGGCGCGCAAGGTTTTGATCTTGGTCGTCAGCTTGGCAACGAAGGCGTCGGCGACCTTGTGATCCACGATCAGCCGCTCGGTGGACATGCAGATCTGGCCCTGATTGAAATAAGCGCCAAAGGCGGCGGCCTCTACTGCCGCGTCGAGATCGGCGTCGTCGAGCACCAGAAACGGTGCCTTGCCACCCAGTTCCAGCAGTGCCGGTTTCAGATACCGCGCCGACAGTTCACCGACGATGCGGCCTACATGAGTGGAACCGGTGAAATTGACCCGCCGTACTGCCGGGTTGGCAATCAGGCGCTCGACAATCGCCGGCGCATCGGCCGGCGCGTTGCTGATCACGTTCACCACACCGTCACCCAGCCCGGCATCCTGCAGCACCTGGCCGATCAGCCGATGCACGGCTGGGCTGAGCTCCGAAGCCTTGAGCACCACGGTATTCCCACAGGCGAGTGGCATGGCGATAGCACGCGTGGCAAGAATCACCGGCGCATTCCACGGCGCGATACCGAGGACCACACCGCAGGGCTGGCGCAGCGCCATGGCAAAATTGCCGGGAACATTGGAGGGGATGACATCGCCGGTAATCTGCGTCGTCATGGATGCCGCTTCGCGCAGCATGTTGGCGGCCAGCTGTACGTTGAAGCCGTACCAGTTGGCCATTGCTCCGGTTTCGCCGGCAGCGGCAATGAATTCAGCGCTGCGAGCCTGCAACTGCGCGGCAGCTTCGAGCAGACGCGCCCGACGCTCGCCGGGCACCATCGCCGCCCAACCGGGGAATGCAGCCTGAGCGGCTGCGACCGCCGCATCGGCATCTTCCAGAGTCGCTGCGGCCACCCGCGAAACCACCTCGCCAGTCACCGGGTTGCAGCGTTCAAATGTACGTCCGTCACTCGCGGGGCACGACTGGCCGCCGATCAGCAGGGGCACGTCCAGCATGGTGATTCCTCTTTATTGTCATTGTCTTTATCAGGAACTACAGACTTGGCTCGAAACGTCTGGATATCAGACTAGCGTTTGTACGCTTCCAGACCAGGCTTGATGCTCTTGTCATCGAGGAACTGCTTCATGCCCTGCTCGCGCCCGCCTTCCTTGTCCAGCAGACGTGACTGGTCGAGTTTGGCGTACAGGTAGTCTTCGTTCTGCTCCCAGGTCAGTTCGCGGCAGCGTTTGAAGCCGTGCTTGGCGGCGCGCAGTACCACCGGATTTTTTTCCAGCAGATTGTTGGCCAGATCGATGGTCACCTGACGCAGTTGCGCCAGCGGCACGCTTTCATTGACGAGGCCCATTTCAGCGGCCTTCTGACCGTTGAAGGTTTTGCCGGTCATGATGTAGTACAGCGACTGGCGGTGGCCCACGGTGTCAGCCATAGCCTTGCTCACCAGGTTGCCGGGCGGAATACCCCAGTTGATTTCCGAAAGGCCGAAGGTCGCTTCATCAGCGCAGATCGCCAGATCACAGGCCACCAGCGGGCTGAAACCACCACCGAAGCACCAGCCGTTGACCATGGCGATGGTCGGCTTGGCGTACATGCGCAACATCTTCCACTGCCACTGGGAGGCTTCGCGACGGATTTTTTCCTGAAGAATTTCCGGTCCGGCATCTACCTCGCGGAAGTACTCCTTGAGGTCCATGCCAGCGGTCCACGCCTCGCCCGCACCAGTCAGCACCAGAACGCCCGCATCGGGATCCTGCTCGAGGGTTTCCAGCACATCGATCATTTCGCGGTTCAAGGTCGGGCTCATCGCGTTGCGTTTTTCCGGCCGATTGAGGATGACCCATGCGATACCTTGCTCGATCTCGACCTTGATGGTTGACCAGCGGCCTTCATATTTGCTCATGGCGATGCTCTCTTGTTCTTGGCTTGAAGATGACTCAAAGCTAAACCGCAAATATAGTTATGTCAATTAACTGTTATCCACATTAATCAAAATCTCGGCACTCCGTCCGAACCCGTGGGTCACAGTGAAGTAACACCCCATAGCTATCATTCGCCAACCTCGGCAAACTGATCGGCTGATTGACCCATCAAACCATAAGGACCGCATTTTCAATGGCCAAGCCATCTGACATCGCCGACGTTTGCCAGGCTCCCGTACAGGCTGCCGAGGCACCTTTACCAACGGATTCTGCGCTGGATGATCTGATCGGTTATGCCATGCGCCGTGCGCAGCTCAAGCTGTTCCAGAACCTGATCGGACGTCTTTCCACACACGACCTGCGCCCGGCGCAGTTCTCGGCCCTGGCGATCATCGAGCAGAACCCGGGGCTCATGCAGGCAGACCTGGCCAAAGCACTGGCGATCGAACCGCCTCAGGTCGTTCCATTACTCAACAAGCTCGAAGAACGCGCGCTGGCCGTCCGGGTACGTTGCAAGCCGGACAAACGCTCGTACGGCATCTTTCTCAGCAAAAGCGGCGAAACACTGCTGCGCGAGCTGAAACAGATCGCCGTAGACAGCGACCTCGAATCCACCGCAGCGCTGGATCAAAAGGAACGTCAGGACCTGCTCAGGTTGCTGAAAAAAGTGTATCAATCCTAAACGGCTTCCCTGCCGTCAAGGCGGGGGGCGCTACCAGAGCGGCAAGCTGTATTGCACGATAAAGCGTGTCTGGTTCTCGTCCCGAAACGCTGCACCTGCCGGGAAGTCGTTGCGATAGATCGACTTGCGCGCCAGCAGCCCGACGTTCTTTAGCGGACCGCTTTGCACAACGTAGCCCAGCTCCATCTGAAACTCACGCTCCTTGCGATCATCGGCATTGAAAGCGGCCAGCTCAATGTTGTCGCCGCGCACATAACGCAGGCGGCTGCGCAACCCGACCAGCCCGACGGCGGTGAAGTCATAGTCGTAGATGGCTTGCCAGGTGCGCTCTTTGGCGTTGAGGAAGTCCGAGCTCATGGTCATCTCGCTCAACCCCATCAGTTCGGTGCCCGAGACATAAGGCGTCGCCGTGTCGCCACTGGAATGCATGTAGCCAAGGCTCACGCTGTGCCCTCCCCACTTGTAGCCAAGCAGCGCGGACAGGTTCTGGTTGTCGACTTCGCCAGCTTTCGCGCTGCCGGTATCGCGGCTGAAAAAGCTGCGCAGATCGGTGCTCAGCACGCCGTCGCCAATCGCCAGCTTGTGCAGCAGGGCCAAGGTGTTCTGGGTATAGAGATCGTCTACTTCGGCATGATACGCACGCAGGCTCAGGTCCTTGTCGACCTGATAATCGCCACCGGCATAAGCCATATGCGACGACGTTGCCGCCCCATTGAAACGGCGGTTCGGTGAAGCGATGCTGATGGCCTGGTAGTTGCTGGAGTCACGCTTGTTGACCCGGTCGATGTAGCCCGCGTTGAGGGTCAGGTCATCGATGTCCCTGGAAGTCAGCGTGGTGCCACGAAAGGTCTGCGGTAACAGTCGCGAGGGACTGGCGAAAGCGAACGGCAGGAAAATCGACACATCACCGGTCTTGACCGTGGTTTCATGGAATTTCAGCTTGCCGGTCAGGGCCAGCCGCGAATACTCGTCGGCCGCACGGCCATCACTGGCAGATACCGGCAACAGCTCGGTGCCGCTGCGGTCTGGCGAAGAATCCAGCTTCACGCCGACCAGCGCCCGGGCGTCCAGGCCGAACCCCACCGGCCCCTGGGTAAAGCCGGATTCCGCATTCATGATGAAGCCCTGCGCCCACTCCCGAGTTGCTGTCTTGGCGCCATCATCCTTGTAATCGCGGTCCATATAATAGTTGCGCAGGGTCAGGGTGCCATGGCTGTCATCCAGAAAGCCCTGCGCCTGTGCAGGGTCGGGGATGGCACTGATACCCAGCAGGCCCAGCGCGAGGCCACAATGTTTTCCACGAAAAAAGGGAGCTGACACAGCGCTTGCTGCATCATGAGCGAGCTTTGACATGTTCGGTGTCCACTTATTGTTGTTGTTTTTGGAGTCGGTCCGGCGCTTGATTGCAGTTCCGTGAGCAGAGAATTGAAAGATTCCGCAGCCACGTCAATCCAAAGTGATCGATAATCGAACATTAATATCATTAACTACTTTATCGGTCGCTCGACATTCATCTTCTAACTTAATGTTTTTAAAAGACTAAGATCTGTTTTTTGCGAGTATTTCGACCAGATTCAATTTTTAGTTATTTTTGTTACCTTGATAACTACCTGTCACAACGCCTCGACTGGCGCTAGGGAACAGGCTTTTCTCCACAACAAAAACAACAATGAGGCTTGCCATGAACAGTCCGTTACGTCGATCGACGCTGACCATTGTCTTGTGTTTTATCGTTGCGCTCATCGAAGGTTTCGACCTGCAAGCTGCCGGAACGGCGGCCGCCGGGTTGCGTCAGACCTTCGCCCTTGATCCGAAAATGATGGGCTGGGTGTTCAGCGCAGGGATCATTGGGCTGCTGCCTGGCGCGTTCTTTGGCGGGTGGATTGCCGATCGCATCGGCCGCAAGAAGATCCTCGTGAGCGCAGTACTGCTGTTCGGGGTCTTTTCGCTGAGCACTGCGTATGTCGAGAGCTTTTCCGGCCTGCTGCTGGTGCGCTTCATGACCGGCCTGGGTCTGGGGGCAGCGCTGCCCAACCTGATTGCATTGTGCGCCGAAGCCGTCAGCGAACGTCACCGCGGGCTGGCCATCAGCATCATGTACGCAGGAGTGCCATTGGGTGGTGCCCTGGCGGCGGTCGTGGCCATGTTCACCAGCGAGCACTGGCAGACCACGTTCATCATCGGTGGTCTGGTGCCGCTGCTGGTGGTTCCGCTGATGATCCTGTTGCTGCCCGAGTCCAGCGCTTTCAAACAGCAGACCAGCGCTGGCAGCGTTCGGCATTCAAGCGCCACTGCGTTGTTCGGCGAAGGCCGGGCGCGCACGACGCTGGCCTTGTGGCTCGGTTACTTCTTTACCCTGACCGTGATGTACATGCTCCTCAACTGGCTGCCTTCACTGCTGATCGGTCAGGGTTTCAGCAAGCCGCAGGCGGGCATGGTGCAGATGTTGTTCAACATCGGCGGCGCACTGGGATCGCTGTTGGGCGGGCTGTTGCTCGATCGCTGTAATGGCATCAAGGTCGTGCTGTTCGTCTATGCCGGTTTGCTCGCGGCGCTGGCCGGTGTGGGTTTGTCGGTTGGTATCGTCCCGATGGCCATTGCCGGGTTTGCAGCCGGGGTATTTGTCATTGCCGCGCAGTTGGTGCTGTATGCGCTGGCCCCACCCTCCTACCCGACCTCGGTACGCGCCACCGGTGTGGGAGCTGCAGTGGCCATCGGCCGTCTCGGTTCGGTCGCCGGCCCCCTGGCGGCCGGGCAACTGCTGGGCGCTGGCGCCGGAACCGCCGGCGTACTGCTGGCCACCTCGCCAGGCCTGGTGATTGCGGCACTGGCGGCGATCACCGTGCTGTCCAGATCAATCACCGTCGAGAAGCGTGAGCTCAAGGCTGCAGAGTCGAGCTGATCAGACGCTATGCCATCGTCCCCACGCTCTGCACCCACAGTTATGCACAAGTCGTGTGGGAGCGAGCTTGCTCGCGAAGAGGTCGGTACAGCCTCCAGAAATAGAGCGTTTGGACTAACGTCTTTGTGAGCTATGCGGATCGCAGTGAGCGCAGCACGTGGGAATGCAGTGTGTGACGCTACGCGTCACACAGCGGTTGTTCTTTGTCAGGTGGATTGGGGTTCGACTCAGGTCACCTTTTCGCCCCTCGGCGAGTTACTTTGATGGGGCCAAAGTAACCAAACCCCCTGGCTCCGCTTCCGGCCCGACTTCGTCGGGTTCCTTCGTCCTGACACTGATCCGGGGGTCGCCGCAACGGGCCATCCATGGCCCGGTGCGTCTAGCCTGGCGTCCTGCCAGGCTACCCCCGGATCAGCGCCAGGACTCAGCCGTCACTTACGTCGCAATCTGCGTCGTCAGCGCCATCGCGATCGAAAAGCGCTTCTATGGCAGCGGCTAACGGCAAGTCATGCTGTTGCGCCGCATCTGAGAGGTGTGACGCAGAGCGTCACGAACTGCATTCCAACGCGGAGCGTTGGAACGATAGTCAAAACAATCTCATGCCTTACAGCTTGTGCAGAAAATTCAGCACCACCTTGTTGCCTTCGGTGCGGTTTTCCGCGCCCTGTTCGAAGTAGCTATTGACCGTCAGCACGTTCTCCTTGTTGAAGGCATACAGGAAGCCGGGGCCAATGGCCCAGACCTTTTCCTTGCGACCACTCACATCATGGCCGTCCACCTGGGTATCCGTGAACTGCTTGAGCCAGTAACCGTTGAGCCCCAGCGAAAGTTGTTCGTTAACCGCGTACTGCAACGTCAGGTTGGCGTGCAGGGCCTGCCCTGCCTGCGTGTCGGAAACATTGCCGAACCCGGCTTGCGGGTCATCATTCTTGCCGTTCCACAAATACATGAAACGCCCGCTGGCCGACCATTTCGGCGAGAACCAGTAAGTCGCGGCGTAGTACGGGTTGAACGACCAGAAATTGCTGCCGGGGTTGATCGAGCGATTGCGATCGTAGGCGCCGACCGGAATCGCAATGTCCGCCTCGATACGCTGAGTCAGCAGCGGGCTGCCATCGGCACGGGTGATCGTCGGCAGCTGCAGAAACGGGCCGATGACCAAATCGCCGAAACCGGCGCGCGAACTCAGGGCGGTGTTGCCCAGACCGTCATCCACGTCGACATGCGCCAGCGACGTATTGATTGCGGTAATACCCGGCATGGCACCATTGGCCATTGGCTGACCGACGTAGATGATCTGCGTCGTCACCGCCAGGACATCCACATCCTGTTTGGGAAGTTGCAGTTTGTCGCCATTCACGTCATTGAAGCGATTGGCCTTGGCATAGTTCAGATACTCCTCCAGATACCAGCCCGGGCCTGCAGGCGCCGGGGATCCGTCGTAGAAGCTGGTGTTGCCCAGATTGAGGCCGGGCAAGTCATAGGCGTATGCAGTCGATGACAAGGCGATGAATGATACGGTCGCAACGGTACGCAAGACTGACTTGGGCATCTTGTGATTCCTGTACTTATTGTTGTTGTTTTCAAGAGCCCCGACGCCACGAACGCGTCGCCGGGGTTGCAACACGTGCAGCCATTACACGTAGGAAGCGGCCAACCCTCCATCCACCGGCAAGTTGACACCGTTGATCCAGCGCGAGGCGTCGGAACACAGAAACGCAATCACCTCGGCCACCTCATCGGCCAGCGCAGGGCGCTTCATGTGCAGGCCATCACGGGCGACCCGCTCTTGGCCAACCATGCTGACAAAGTCTCCCAGAATCGGCGTGAACACCGGCCCCGGTGCGACGCAGTTGACGCGTACCGAATGATCGCGAAACCATTCCTGCGACTGCTTGAAGCTCCAGACGATCAGCGCTTCCTTGAAATACTGGTAGCAGGTTTCATGGGCGACCGGATTGGCCGCCAGCCACTCCTGCCCTTCGCCGTAGCTTTCGGTGGCAGCCAGCGCCTTGTGCAACTCCAGCCTTTCCGGCCACTGCGAACCGAGTATCGACGCCACGTTGACGATACTGCCGCCCGACACGATGCGCGGCAACACGCGTTGGGTCAGGTGACGCAGCCCGAGGTAATTGACCTGGGCGACCGCCTGAACGGGGGCAGTGCCGGGTACACCGGCGATATTGCACAGGCCGTCGATCTGCTTGGGCAAACGCTCGATCAACGCGTCGATACTGCCTGGGTCGGCGAGGTCCGCCTGGAAGAAACTGTCCACGGTCAGTTGCGGTTCATGACGATCGATGCCGATCACTCGGGCACCCTGGAAGCGCGCCACACGTGCCAGCTCAGCGCCGATGCCGGATGACACGCCAGTGACGATCAGTGTTTTGTTATTCAGGTTCATAGTCACGCGCTCTTATTGTTGTTGGATCACGTTTTGCCGTTGAATCAAATCACTTGTTGCAGTGAAGCATGGAATATCAGTCAGACTCAGAATGGATAGGCCGGCGCCTGGTTCTTAACTGTCACCCACTGCCATTGGCTGTATTCATCCCAGTCCGAGGGGCTGCCAGCGCTGCTGCCGTTGCCAGACGCACCGCGCCCGCCGAACGAGTTGACACACTCATCAGCCACTGTCTGATCGTTGATGTGCAGCATGCCGCACCTGAGTCGGTCGCCAAGCGCCGTCGCGCGGCCGATGTCAGGGGAAATCACCGCAGCCGCCAGGCCATACTCGGAACGATTGGCCAGCTCGATGGCTTCCTCGTCCGTGGAAAAACTGACCACAACCGCCACCGGGCCAAATATCTCTTCGTCGAATGCGCGCATGCCGGGTTTCACGCCGCTGAGCACGGTCGGTCGATAGAACAGGCCTTCATACTCGCCACCGGTTTCCAGTTGCGCGCCGGCCTGCAGGCTGTCACTGACCACCTGATGCACGTGCTGCAATTGCCGTTTGTTGATCAGCGGCCCCAGAGCAGCCTCACCGCGTGCCGCGTTACCCACCGTCAGCGCCCGCGCCTTGTCCGCCAGCTTGCGGGTCAGGTCGGCGACAATGGACTCATGCACCAGAATCAGCCCGGTGGCCATGCAGATCTGCCCCTGGTGCAGCCAGGCACCAAACGCCGCATTGCTGGCGGCCAGATCAAGGTCGGCGTCTTCAAGAATCACCAGTGGATTCTTGCCGCCCAGCTCCAGCGACACTTTCTTCAGATTGCGACCCGCAGCCTCGGCAACCTTGCGTCCGGCGCCAGTCGAGCCGGTAAAGGTGATCATCTGCACGTTGGTGTCGCGGCACAACGCCTCGCCGGCATCGACCAAACCCGGCAGCACGTGCAACAGCCCCTTGGGCAGGCCGGCTTCCTCGAACAGCCGGGCGATCAGGAAACCGCCGCTGATCGGCGTCTGTGGATCGGGCTTGAGCACCACGGCATTGCCGGCAGCCAGCGCCGGAGCGACCGAGCGCAGGGACAGTACCAAAGGAAAATTGAACGGCGATATCACCCCCACCACACCGTGCGCAACACGCCGCGCATAGGACAGACGACCTGCCTGACTCGGCAGTATCAGGCCATGACCATGGGCCTGCGACAGCATCCCCGCAGCCTGACGCAACAACACGATGGTCTCGTTCACTTCGTGCTGGCCCTTTTGCAAGCTGCCGCCGGTCTCGCGGGCGACATACAGGGCCAGTTCATCGAACGCACAGACCGCATGATCGGCGGCCAGAAGAAATATGTCGGCCTTTTCACGCGGCCCCAGCGCCGCCCAGGCAGGTTGAGCCAGCGCGGCCTCACGGCAGGCAACGGCAATGTCCGCAGCATCGGCCATGGCAGTGTTCATCAGCAGCTCGCCGGTCGCAGGCTCGATGACGGGCAATGAAGGAGAAGAGGAAGGAATCCAGTCGCCATTGAAAACGCATTCGGCTTCAATCGCGCGTTGCAACAGGGGGGTGCCATCAGACGCTGACATATTAAGACTCCGGCTTTTATGGTTGTAATCGCCTGCCCCTTTTGTCGTGGGAAGCATGCGCCGTACATACGTCAGAGCAAAGCCTGTGCCGGGATTGTAATCCGACCATCATGTCATCACTCAACCGCTTTGGAACGAGGGTTTGCGACGACCTTGCTGAAACGTCGTGCCCCTCACTCGGAAACTCTACGCGGACGCGCTTGTTCATTTGATGAAGTTATGTTTATTAATCAAGACTCGATTTGATCATTTCGACCATCGCCCGGCCGAGGTATACCCATGAACAACCCTCACTGCGAGCTGCCCGATCACAGCGTTCCCACCGAGCATTTCTCGCCTCGCGGCGACAGCAGTCAAACGCACGCAGGCGGCTCGCCAACCGCCGAGGAATTGACCAGTTGCCTGTTCTTCTCGCCTGACGACGGGCGCATCTGGCTCAACGACCAGCGCATGTTGCTGCTGCACACCTCATCGTTCGGCACCCTGCGCCGCGAGATCATCGAGCGGCTGGGCCAGGAGCAGGCACGCGGGATGTTCACCCGTGCCGGGTATCTGTCTGGCGCGCGTGACGCCCGATTGATTCGCGAACGCTGGCCACAGGCTGACGCCTCTTCGGCGTTTCGGGCCGGTACGCACTTGCATACCCTGGAAGGCATGACCAAGGTCGAACCGTTGCACTTCAAATTCGACGCCGAGTCAGGGTTCTACGAGGGGGAGTTTCTCTGGCATCACTCGTGCGAAGCCGACGAGCATGTCGCAGCCTATGGTATCGGCCAGGACCCGGTGTGCTGGACCGAAATCGGCTACGCCACCGGGTTTGTCAGCGGCCTGTTCGGACAGATGGTGGTTTTCCGCGAAGTCGAATGCCGGGGCATGGGGCATGCAAACTGCCGTGTGGTCGGCAAAACCTCGGAACAATGGGGCGATGTCGAACGCGACCTGAGCTACCTGAGAGCGGTCAACTCACCTGCTCCAGTGCACAGCGCCCCGACGCCAGCAGCGAGCTATGAGGCAAGCCCGCCGACCGCCACTGACCAGCCACTGGTCGGCGCAAGTGCTGCCTTCAATGCGGCCAGCCAGGCGTTGCAACGAGTGGCGATGACCCCGGCAACCGTATTGATCAGCGGTGAGTCCGGAGTCGGCAAGGAAATGTTCGCCCGCCAGTTACACCAGCTCAGCCGCAATCGCGAAGGCCCGTTCGTGGCGCTCAACTGCGCAGCCATCCCCGACAACCTCATCGAGGCCGAACTGTTCGGCGTCGAGCGAGGGGCTTATACCGGGGCCACGCACTCCAGACCCGGGCGTTTCGAGCGCGCCAACGGTGGCACGCTGTTTCTCGATGAGATCACCTCGCTAAGCCTTGCCGGGCAAAGCAAGCTGCTGCGCGCCTTGCAGGAACGGGAGATCGAGCGCGTCGGGGGTGTACACGGCATCAAGGTCAACGTTCGAGTGGTGGCGGCGACCAACGTCGATCTGCGCAAGGCGGTGGCCGCTGGCGATTTCCGTGAAGACCTGTTCTATCGCCTCAACGTCTACCCGATCACCCTGCCGCCATTGCGCGAGCGCCGCGATGACATCCCGTTGCTGATCAATTTCTTTCTCAAGCGCTTCTGTCAGGAGTACGGCAGGACGCCGGCCGGATTGACCATGCGCGCGCTGAAAACCCTGCTGGGTTATGACTTTGCCGGGAATGTACGCGAATTGCAGAACCTGATCGAGCGCGGCCTGATCGCCAGCGATGAAGGCCAGGCCATCGACCTGGTGCATATTTTCCGCAACGAATCGTTACCGCGGGACGCCTACTCGCTGAATCACCATGGAGCACTGCGTCAGGCATCGGCTCCTGCCGGACAGCAGGCACCTGCTGCCTCGCTGCTGGACTCCCTGAATCAGCCGGATCAGGCGTTCTCCATCGACGGCCTCGAACAGCGCCTGATCCAGGAGGCGCTGGACAAGAGCGAAGGCAACCTGGCGGCCGCCTCGCGCTTGCTGGGCCTGAGCCGCGCCCAGTTTGCCTATCGCCTGAAAAAGCATCAGCCCTGAGCAGCCTGACTCAGCGGTAACGCGCAGCCGATCCCGCTGCGCGTTACACCTTACAGTGGCAAGGCGCTGACCACGCGTAGGGCCAGCCCTTCGTAGGCGTCCAGGGTGATAGTGAACTCGCCCTGCTCGGTCAGATCGCCTTCAACACGCTCGTTGATGATGTCGACCACCGGACCCGGCGCGATACCGGGCAGTTGCAGCGTTTCGACGATGGTCTCCGCGCTGAAATTGAGCGCAGTGATCTGTGTGCCCTTGCCGGCCGGCAATTCATGGACCATGACCAGCAGCCCTGGATGCTCGACATCCGGAATCAGAATCTGACGGCTTGCGGCGATGTCATAAGCGCGGCGCACAGCGAGAATCTTCTTGAGCTGCGAGGCAAACGAATCGGGACGCTGGAGCTGAGTGACCAGGCTGCCGTACAGCGTCTTGGGACGCGGCATGTCACCCGCAGAAAACTCGGCTTCCGGGTCCAGATCGACCAGATCGTAAGCACCGCGGTGAACCCAGCGCGTGTCGCCATCCTGCATCAGATGGTCGACCTGCTCGGCCGGCAGTGTCAGGGCACCCACAAGGTCCCAACCCGACAGAGCAAACACGCCCGGCTGCATGGCGTTGTACATCACCAGCAGCAGGTGAATGTGCTGGATCTGCTGAATGTCGGCATCGGTGATGGTGTTCAGGTCACGAATGCCCAGCGCTGCAGTGATGATGCTCGCCGTGGTGCAAGAGACGCCGTTGGTGACGAACTTGAGGTTGTACGGCGCATGTTCGCCGGACAGCTTTTCGTACATCTCCTCACGGATGTGCTCGCGCAGGATGTTGCCCGGGAACGTCTGGCCTTGGTAATGGAAAGTATCGTGGGCGTGCAGCGTCCAGAAGTGCACCAGTTCCAGGGTCAGTTCATCGTGGTTCTGCAAGGCATGGATCAACGACGCCGGATCGATGCCATAGGCATGTACCTGACGCAGCATCAGGCGCAGGAACTCGGTGGTGCCGGTCAGCAGCGCGTGCTGATAGGCCGGCCGGGTAATGAAGTCGTAGGACAGATCCGCGCCACCCTGCCCCATGGAGGCAATGTCATCGATGGTCAGGTTCAGCTCCTGGAAGCTGAAGCCGCCCGCCTTGCGGATCGCACCGGCCAAAAGCTGGTTGCCGGTGATCGACAGCGGATGGCTTTCCGACCAGGCGGTACCCTCGGCGCGACGCTCGACACCAAGGAAGCCGTTGGCGTCCAGACGCAATACGCGGGCGCCCATGACATCGATGGCGTGCAGCGCGTCACCGATGATCATCTGCTGCGCGGCAAAGCTGGGGTCCAGCCAGTTCAGGGAGGGCTGGCCGTCCTTGAAATAATGCAGGTAAACCCAACGGCGGGCCTTGCCATCAACGCCCTGTACCACGTCAGTGGCGCTCCAGTCGGTTTCCTTGACCCCGGGCTCGAAGAAAATTACCCGCTGCAACTGGCCGACGATGTAATGCTTGTCGCGCAGCTGATCCACCACATCGGGCATCAGGTTGACCGCATCGCGGCCCGCAGGCACTTCAGGCAACAGTTGCCAGTCTTCCTCACGGATCTCGACCATGTGGAACAGACCGGGGTAATCCTCGTACGCCATCTCGGCCAGGCGGAAGTCAGCGCCCTTGCCGGTGTGCGACGGGATGATGTCGTCGATGATCACCGCGTTGTGCGCTGCGGCAATGCGCGTCAGGCTCAACAACTGCGCCTCGGTACCCAGGTCCGGGTCGATGCCGAAACTGATGCGGTCGAAGTTGCCATCGATACTTGGCGTGCGCTCGCGGCCCTGCAAGCCGCCGGAAAGCTTCAGCGGCCCGTTGTGAATGCCCTGAATGCCGATTTCCGACAGTGCATGCCAGAGGGTCTCATCACCCAGCGCTTCGAGCACCGAGCCGCCTTCGCGGGTGACGATGGAGGCCGGGTAGGCGGTAAACCAGACCGAGGCGATAGCGGAGGCGTCTCTGGGACGTGCAAGGGCGAAAGGACGCTGCCAGAGCCTGCCCTGCCCCGAATAGGTCTTGGCGCGCTGTCTTGCGGCGTTCAGCATCGATTGCTCGACCAGCCATTCCACGTACTGCTTGTCCGGTATCGTCATAGCGTTCAGTCTTCCTCTCGAATCGGCGACCTGAGACGCCCCGCGTGCGGAGCGTCCTGAATGTATTGCTTACGGATATGAGCCTTGCCGGCCCGATTCGTTGCATTCGTATCGCGTTCAAACGTTCGTTGAGGGCACTGTGACAGTGTTTTGTGACACCTCGGTCAATCAGGCCGAGTGTTAGAGGCCGGTGGTTTTTTCAGTGCCTGAACCACGGCATTGGCGGCGTTGGACAGCAATGAAGCAGGCCGCGCCACGACGCTGATCTGACGCCTCACGGTCAGCGGCAACGGGATCGATTCCAGCTCGCGAAGCCGCCCGCTCAACAGCGCGCTGGGCACAATCGAGATGCAATGGCGTTTGCCAACCAGGTCCAGCAGCGTGTCCAGGCAACTGAGTTCGCCGCGATGGCTGAGCCGTACCTGTGCCGATGCCAGTTGCTGGTGCAGGCGTTCCACGCCCGGATGCCGCCAGGCAACATAGCGCGACACCTGCGCAAGCTCGGCGAAACATTGCGCTTTGCCCTGCTTGCTTCGCGCCGCCACCAGTAGGTAGTGGTCCGACCAGCAATGGTGTTCGAGGTAATGCTCGTCCAGCACAGTACCCGGCAGGATGAGAATATCGGCCACGCCCTTTATCAATGCGTCCAGCGACGGATTCTGTTCGCTGCGGTGCAGCACATTCAGGTGGATATCGGGGTAATGATGGGCGAGAAAGTCCAGCGAGGCGCTCAGGCCGGTTTCGCGGATGTGCGAGTGGTAATGAATGGTGACGCTGCCACTGACCCCATTTTTTTTAGTTGTTCGAGCGTGGCCATGATATTTCCCAGGGTCTGGTTGATGACCTTGCCTTCAGGGGTGAGCGTGCAACCCGTGCGGCTGCGAATGAACAGGCGTTTTTCGAAAAAATCTTCGACCTCCTTGATCGCATAGCTGATGTTCGACTGGCTGCAGCCCAGAATGGCGGCGGCCTCGGAGAACGAACCGTGCTGTGCAACGGTTTGAACGACTTTGAAGAAGTGGGTTTTCATGTGTCCTGCACTCTGGTTTTGCAAAGGTGGGTGCGGTCCTGCCGCTGAGCCAAAGGCTCGGGAATACAGGAAACCCCCGCCGAAACACCGAGTTGGCCGGGTTATCGGTCGTTCGAATGAGTGTCTCAAGCGGGGGTAAGGCGGACGCTGGCTATAGCGTTGAAGCGCTGGCTATGCACATTTCGCGCACATAGCCTCTTCAGGGGTATCCGCAGCGCGACTGGATGACTCAGTCGTTCTCGGTCCAGTCGAAATCCATCTGCAGCGCGGTGCGTTCGGCCAGTTCACGGCTGTGCAGGCGCTCGACCAGGTGCAGGCTCATGTCGATGCCGGCAGAAATGCCTGCCGAGGTCACGAACGAGCCTTCATCGACCCAGCGCAGCGTGCTGAGCACGTCCACCGACGGGAACATTTCCTTGAGGTCGTCGATGTCTTCCCAGTGCGTGGTCACCTGCTTGCCGGCCAGCTTGCCGGTCCTGGCCAGCAGGAAGGCGCCGGTGCACACGGCAGCGACCACGCGGCCAGGCTCCGATTGATCACTGATCCAGTGGATCACGTCGGGTTTTTCCAGTTCGGCGGTCACCACGCCACCCGGGACGATCAGGCAGTCGACGGGCGGATGGTCGTTGATCGAGAAATCCGGATCGACCTTGAGCCCGGCGCGGGCACGCACCGGCGCCGTGCTGCGGCCGATGGTGAACACGTTGAACAACTGCCGGTCATCACGGCTATTGCGGGCGTGCATGCGGGTTGCGGTGGTGAATACTTCATAGGGGCCAGCGAAGTCGAGAACCTCGACGTCGTCATAAACGTAGATACCGATATTGAGTGGCACGAGTTGGCTCCAGGGCCTGCATGGCAGACCACTTGCATCATATTGAGGGTTAAGCGGGTTTCAGCGGTGACACAGAGCAGATTACTCAGTAGCATCACGCCAAACTACTGGCTGAAATGCCAATATCCGGTAACATCGCGCCATGAAAAATCATCTCGTTGTCGCACTCATCTACAACCAGCTGTGCACCTTCGAATTTGGCTGCACGGTTGAAGTCTTTGCGCTGAAAAGACCAGAGTTGGGCGTCAGCTGGTACGAGTTTGCGACCTTCCCGGTCGACGACGGCCCGATCACCGCTGCCGGGGGCATCACCATCGTGCCGACACCCGGCGAGGTGCTGCTGGAAAACGCCGACACGATCATCGTGCCGGGCTGGCGCGGGGTGGAATCCGAGGTCCCGCAACGGCTCATCGAACAGCTCCAGGCGGCTCACGCACGCGGCGCGCGAATTTGCTCGATCTGTACCGGGGCCTTCGTTCTGGCGGCGGCAGGTCTGCTCGACGGGCACAAGGTAACGACCCACTGGCGCTATACCGACCTGCTGGCCACCATGTACCCGGGCCTGACCATTCAGCCCAACGAACTGTATGTGGATCAGGGCAGCATCGTGACCGCAGCAGGCTCGGCCGCAGGGCTGGACATGATGCTGCACCTGGTGCGCAACGATCACGGCTCGCGCGTCGCCAACATGGTCGCGCAGCGCATGGTCATCCCGCCGCATCGCGAAGGCGGTCAATCGCAATACGCATCCCGGCAACTGGTATCGGCCAGCGACGGGCCGATTTCCAACCTCATGGACTGGATTCGCAGCGACTTGCAGCGCCCGCATACCATCAAGGAGATGGCCTCACGCGCGGCGCTCAGTACCCGCACCTTGCACCGCAGCTTCATGGAAAGCACCGGGCTGACGCCTTACGACTGGCTGCTCGGTGAGCGCATTGCCTACGCCAAGGAACTGCTGGAATCGTCGAAATTACGCCTGAACGAAGTGGTGGACCGCGCCGGCTTCGGCTCCGAAGAGTCGTTTCGCCGGCACTTCCGCAATCTGGTAGGCATCAGCCCGAGCAGTTACCGCAAGCAATTTGCCCGGGCCTGACCCCCAGCCTGGGGTAAAGCGCATCGACGATTGCGTCGGCAAATTCGCCCCATGCGCCGGCAACCGCCGTGTTGGTCAGGACCACCATGCTCAGCGCAGCACGCGGATCGACCCAGTAATGGCTGCCATACAGCCCGCACCATGACCAGGTTCCCGCGCCCTGCCGCTGCCCGGCGAGCACTGGATCGGCGAGGATCATCGGCCCCAGCCCGAACCTCCAGCCGGGCCCGCGGCTGGCGATGCTCGTCTGGCCAATCGCATTGCCCAGCAAACGCGCGGTACTGGCCTCACTCAATACCGGCGCGCCGCCGAGACGCAGGCATTCGAGCAATCGAAGATAGTCATCAGCCGTGCCCAGCATTCCCGCCCCGCCCGACTGATACGCATCGGTGTCAAAGGCGCGAGCTGCGGACAGCCGCGCCTGACCGCTGTCGAGCAACACACCATCGTCATCGCCGATACGCTGCGGGCCGCTGACACCGTCCTTGTAGGCACTGGCCACCGGCCGCTCCGGCAGGTGCCTGAATGAGGTCGCATGCATGCGCAGAGGCGCGGTGACCCATTTATCGATGGCTTCTGACAACTTCAGGCCAGTGGCCTGTTCGACCACTGCAC
Source organism: Pseudomonas sp. PvP028 (assembly GCF_017832255.1). Classification (NCBI taxonomy): domain Bacteria; kingdom Pseudomonadati; phylum Pseudomonadota; class Gammaproteobacteria; order Pseudomonadales; family Pseudomonadaceae; genus Pseudomonas; species Pseudomonas sp. PvP028. The sequence continues at coordinate 4,012,568 of NZ_JAFIBL010000001.1, read as the reverse complement.
CCAATACATCCGTGGCCAGCGAGTACCCCCAGGTGCTGCCGGGCTCGAACAGCAAGGGCACACGCGCCAAACGCGTCAGGTTTTCCTGCAGGTCGAACGCTACCCGGTCCAGCCCGTCCGACACCCCGGCCCGCTGATAGGCATTATCGGGCGCCTGCTCAAAGCCATAGCTCAAACCGGACGTGTGTGACAGCAGGTGCTGCAGCGTGATGAGTGGCTCGCGGCCATTGGCCAGACGCGGTCGAAAAGCTGGCATCCAGTGCGTTACCGAAGCGTGCAAATCCAGCACACCCCGTTCACAGAGCCGCAACACCGCGACCGAGGTCAACAGCTTGGTCAATGAGGCCAGGCGAAAACGCGTGCGGCGGGTGACCGGGATCCGCTGCTCGCGATCGGCCCAACCGCGTGCACTGGCGTATGCCAGGCGGCCCTGGCGAGCCAGCAACAGCACGCCGCCGACGATCCGGCCCTGCTCGACGAAACTCCGCCAGACCTGGTCGAGACGCTGTATGCCCGCCTCGTTCAGGGCAGCCATGGTTCACTCGCCCCTCACTGCACGGCTGAAAATCTGCGCGTAGACCTGCGCCGAATGGCGAATCGGGTTGGTGTGCGAGCAGCCATCGGCGAAGGCCATCCGCCCGACCCGCTCGGCTTCGCGATCATCGATGCCGATCTCGCTCAGCGTATGCGCAATGCCAATCTGCTCGCGCAGCGTCAGCAGCCAGTCCATAACCCCGGAAAACCCGGGCGACGGCAACCGCAGGTAAACCGCCAGATCGTCCATTTGCGTCTGCAGCACCGATCTATTGGCCTCCAGCACATAGGGCAGCAGGATCGCGTTGAGCAAGCCATGATGCTGATCGTAGAGCGCCCCCAGGCTCTGCGCGATTGCGTGTACGCCGCCCAGACCACGCTGAAACGCGGCCGCGCCAAGGCTGGAGGCCACCAGCATCTGCTGTCGCGCCTCCAGATCCTGCCCATCGGCAACAACGCGCGGTAAAAACGCTTTGATCATCTGCATGCCCTTGACCGAAACCGCCTCGGCCATCGGGTGCCAGGCCGGCGAACACCAGGATTCCATGCAGTGGGTCAAGGCATCGGCCCCAGTGGCGGCGGTCAAGTGCCTGGGCAGGTCGAGTGTCAGCGTGGCATCCAGAATCGCGATGCGCGGCATCATGCGAATGTGCAGGATGGTGCGTTTGACCTGCGCCTGTTCATCGGTAATCACCGACGCACGCCCGACTTCAGAGCCGGTCCCGGCCGTCGTCGGCAGCGCAATCACCGGCGCAATGCCATCCGGATCGGCGCGCAGATGGTTGTCGTTGATGTCTTCGAAATCCCATAACGGGCGGGTCTGGCCCGACATCAGTGCGACTGCCTTGGCAGCGTCCAGCGCCGAGCCGCCGCCAAACGCAATCACACCATCGTAGCCACCGGTTCTGTAAGCGTGCAGCCCCTCGGCGACATTGGTGCCGGTCGGGTTGCCCTTGACCCGGTCAAACAGGCCGCAGTGACCCAATTGGCTGCGGCAGTCCTCTACGGCGCTGGCGATCATGTCGGTGCTGCCGAGAAAGCTGTCGGTGATCAGCAGCGGACGCTGTATGCCGGTCACCCTGCAGGCGTCGGCCAGTTCATTGACGCGTCCTGCGCCTGCGCGGATGGAAGTCGGGTAGTGCCAGTCGTTGCGATGCATGCAGGTATTCCTTTACAGATGTTTCAGTGAATGAAGCCAGCCGGCAGCAAACCGATCAGCAGGCGCAGACCGAAAGCGATCATGAACAGGCCGGTGACGATGTCGATGGCCTTTTTCATGCGCTGATAACGCGCCTGTACCGCAGGTATCGAAAACAGCGTGGCGAGCAGCACGAACCAGGAAATCGCCAGTACCGCGATGATCGACACACCTGCAGTGCGCACCCACATCGGCATGCCTGGCGTGGTCACGGTGGTGAACACGCTGGTGTAGAACGCCAGCGCCTTGGGATTGGTCAGGTTGGTCAGCAGGCCGAACCGATAGGCGCGGCTCAGACTGCCAATGCCCAGCGCAGCGATGTCCCTGGGTTTGGGCTGGCTGCCGGCACTGCGCAGGCTTTTGCTGCCGAGCCAGGTCAGGTAGGCACCGCCGAGCAATTGCAGCGTCGGTTGCAGCCATGGCAACTGCTGAAACATCAGCCCCAACCCGGTGGCGGCCAGCAAGGCCCAGAGAATGCTGCCCGAGGCAACGCCCAGCCCGGCACAGATACCCTGCTGCCGCGACTGGCTGAACGAAAGTTGGGTGATGACCAGAAAGTTCGGACCGGGGCTGATGATCAGCACGATGAACGCGCCAGCGAGAGCGGTCAGCAAAGTGATTTCGTACATAGCAATAATTCCTTTTTAATTAATAGCTTGAGTGGCTTTTCTCAACTGAAATGTGATGCCACTTGAAGTTGTGTTTGTCAGCGTATCCAGGCATGACTCGACCGCCCGGCGCGCCTCGATCAGCGCGCGACAGGTCGGATCAGGTGTCGGTACGTAGTGGTTGTAGAACGTGCAGCCTTCCACGGCGGGCCCGAGAACCCAGAGCCGCTGCTGCACCTCACCGTCGCGACCGATTGCGCGGCCCACGGCGTCGGTGTCGATGCCATCGGCAGGCCAGGCATGGGCGGCACGAATCAGCCCGCGCTTGCGCAGATCGTTGATCAACCCATGACGACTGCCCGACACACCGCTGTGGGCGACACGGGCAGGCAGGCGGTTGTGCGGCTCCTGCACGTCACTCATCGGCGGCAAGACCGTCACGACCCCGGCCTCGATCAGCGCCAGCAGGTCTTCATGGCGTTCCTTCTGCGGCCCGCCGACCAGACGGTTGCTCAGTCCTGCCCAAGTGCCGTAGAACTCCAGCGTCGAAGACTCGGTCAGGCCGTTGCGATCGGCGACCAGACGCAACAGGTCGCGATAATCGCGCCAGACCTCCAGCGCCTGACAGATCGGGCTGTGCGCGGTGCCCAGCCGACTCAGGGCCAGGTCACGTTTGATCCAGTCGACGAACCACGGCCCATACGAGCCTTCGGCGCCAGACCAAGGCTGGGTGATCATCCAGTACTCAGGATCGAATGCACCCCATTGTTCTGCCAGACGGGCAAACACTGCCGGTCTGGAGATTGACTCGCGCAGCAGGCGCTGGACAGAGTCCAACCGCCCAGGCGCCTCCATCCGGACCCTGGCCTGATAAAACACGGCACGCATCTCATCCTTGATCAGGGGCAGTACATCGGTGCGAAAGTCGAGCCGCCCGCCTTCCTTCTGCTCGCGCAGACGCGCTAGGGCGTCGGCCGTGAAAAACAGCCTTGGCAACGGTGCGTGACGGCAGGCATGCCATTGCGGCCTGGCATGAAACGGCAATCCGCTACGCGAATACATCAACACCCTGGGCTCGCGTCCGGACGGCAGGTAACGCCAGCCGGCGAAGCCGCCATCACGCACGTAGCGCCCACCACGCCCCTGAGTCAGATGCGCCAGCGTGTCCATGGCCGTCAGCCCAAGGCCTTCGATGACCACGCACTCGCCGACGTCCTGCTGCACGTGGGGATCAGGCGCATGTCCGCTGGTGAGGAACACGCCGTCTACGTCCATTGCCAGACTGCCGGTGCGCAGCCGGAAACCCGGCGTTTGCGACCTTGGCTGGCAGCTCAGCACCTGCTCGGCGTGGTGACGCACCTGCACATGCGCCGGGCAGCGTTGCAGCAGGAAACGGTAACTGTCCTGCAAATAGCGCCCGAGCAATGCTCGCGGCACGAAATCGCCAAATGCGACCGCTCTGCCCTGCCCATCCAGGCTGACATGGCCGCGCGCATCCAGGCGTACATCCTCACGGCTGCACCATTGCAAAAAGGTCGGGCCTGGCGGTTCACACGCCGGAAATGCCGAGGAAAACGCCGACAACTGACCGGCCATGGTGTTGAGCATCAGGTAATCCGGCTGCTGCGCAAGGTGCAACCCGCTGCCCGGCGACTGCGGATCGAACACCTCGATACGCAGCGGTTGCTGCACGGCGTGACGACTCATGCCGATCAACTGCTCCAGAATGCTCAACCCGCGTGAGCCCATGCCAATAATGGCGACGGTATGCGTGTGCATGGCCATCACCAGCGCGCCGATTCAAAGAAGAACTGCGGCACCGGCAAAGCGCTACCCTCGGCCACCGCCTGGCGATACACCCGCTGTCCCACGGCGAGGTCCAGCACGCCGAGCCCGAACGGCGAAAAGATCGAAGCCTTGTCCGGGCTCAGCTCCACTTGCCCGGTCATCAGCTGTGCCAGCGTCCCGGTAATGAACGAGCGATGCTGATACTGCTGCACGGCGAGGTCAGGCGAGGTCTGAGCCTTGAGGCAGTGTTCGACGTCATCGAGGATGTTGTTGGCCTGGGCAATGACCTCCGGCCCCAGATCGCGCAACGAGATGTTCAGCACCAGTTGCCCCGCTTGAAACACCGGCTCCAGTACATAGGGGCTCGGCGCAGTAGTGGCGAACACCACCACATCGGCTTGCAAGCACGTCGCCAGGTCGCTTGGCTCGCTGTACAGTCCATGGTGACTGGCAGCATGCCCGACCAGCGCCAGCGCCGAATCCTGTTGCTGATCGAAGACACTGACCGCGTCCATCGCCCAGCCATCGCTGACGAACATGTCGAGGATGGTGCGGGCAATGAAACCGGCACCGATGAACGACATTCGCCCGACATGACGCTGCTGGCGGTTCATCCAGCGCGCAGCGAGCACCGCCGAGGCTGCCGTGCGCATGGCACTGATGCGCGAGGCCTCCAGGCAGGCAAAGGCATAGCCGGTCAGCGGATCGTTGAGGATCAGCACCGCCGAGGCGCGCTGCAGGCCCGTGTCGATATTGCCCGGAAAGCTGGAAATCCATTTGATGCCACTGACCGGCTGCTCGCCCGACAGGCTGGCGGGCAAGGCAATGATGCGATTGGCCGGCGCCTGCGCAAAGCGCAGAAAGTAACTGTCGGGGTTGATCGTGCGGCCAGCCTCATGATCCAGATAAGCCGCCTGCACATCATCGATACAGGCCAGCGGGTCTGCCGCCAGTAGGCGCGCAACCACCTCACCATCGACCACATGGAACGCCGCCTTCTTCAGCCGCTCGGCGGCCAGCCAGAAGGTTGAACTCTGCTCCTGCGCAAGCGCGCTTGCACCCGAAGGCGCTGCGACTGAACCGCCGTTTTCGCGAGCAAGCTCGGTCCCACAAGGCGTTGCGTGCGCGCGCACGACATTTACACACCTATTCTGTGGGAGCGAGCTTGCTCGCGAAGGCGTTTTCACGCTTCCCGGAGATGTTGCAGCCTCTGATGAGGAAAGATCCGCCAAGGTCATGCTCAGCACTTCGCGGCCAAACCGCTGCTCGACCCATTGGTCATCGTACAGCGTGTCCAGGTAGCGCTCGCCCCAGTCCGGCGATAACGCCACGACCACTGAACCGGGCTCGATGCGCTCGCGCCAGGCATGCACCGCAGCGATCACCGTTGCGGTCGACCCGCCGACCAGCAATCCCTTGCTGCGCGCGAGGATGCGGCACATGGCGACGGTGCGTGATTCCGGGACCATTTCCAGCGCATGAATGCCGTCGGCGTTGAAGATTGGTGGGCGCTGGCTGGTGCCCAGTCCGGGAATGAAGCGCCGGCTGGCCGGGGTGTCGAAGGTCACCGAGCCGACGCTGTCCACAGCAATGATTCGGGTGGTCGGATGATGGCGCTGAAAATGCTGAATGCAGCCCATCAAGGTGCCAGTGGTCCCGGCACCGACGAACACATAATCGACATGGCCGAAATGCTGGCTGATCGAACGCGCCGTGGTTCGCGCATGGGCGCGCGGGTTCGCTGCATTCTCGTATTGATTGAGCCAGACATAGCGCGGGTCGCTGGCCACTTTTTGGCGGATCAGCTCGATGCGCGTCCCAAGGAACCCGCCGTTGGCGTCCGGGATTTCGACCTGGATGACCTCGGCGCCGTAGCTGCGCATCATGCGGATGTTGTGGCTGGAGCTGTTGGGGTCGACCACGCAAGTAAACGGGATGCCCCGCTCAGCGCAGATCATCGCCAGCGCCACCCCGAGATTGCCCGACGAGGACTCGATCAGAATCGTGTCCGGGCCCAGCAGCCCCCGAGCCTGAAGGTCATTGATCAACCCCACAGCAGTCTTGAGCTTGATCGAGCCTGCCGGGTTGAGCGATTCCATTTTCAGGAAAAAATCGGCCCCCAGGCCAGTCACCTTGAGGAAGGCCTGATCGTGAACGATTTCGCAAAGAGAGTTGTACATGGGCTTCACTTCCACTGTGCCAGCAAGGGTTCGGCGGCCGGTGCTACGGCCTGCTGAAGGGCCGTGGCGATACGCTCGGCGCGCAGTGCCATCAGTGAAAACGACTGACTGTCACTGATTCCGTGGCTGCGTTCGGAAAGACCGTTGACCCAGATATTCACGTCGCACTCGCCTTGGGTGGCGACCTGATAATCCCGATCGATGAGCAGCCCCCCGTCGACATCGGCCCGCAGCCATGGCTGCAAACCACTCAACAACGGCGGTATCAGGTACTGCTGATACCCGGTGCCGAGTACCACGGCGTCGACCTCCAGCACTTGGGTGCGCTGGCTAAAGGTGTCGGTCAGCTCGACCCGGTAGCCCTCGGCGACGGGCTCGATGGCGCTGATCACGCTGTAGGCGTAGGTCTGCAGGCGCTTGCGACCAGCGATGGAGTCTTCGTAGATCAGCGAAAACAGCTTCTGGCTTTCGTCCGGATCGATCCCTGCGTAATTGGTCGAGCGGCTCCAGTCGAGAAAACGCTGCCGCGCGGCCGGGTCCAGGCTATGGAAATAATCGACGTGATCCGGGGCGAATACCCGGTTGGGGAACTGACCCAACTGAGTGAGTTTGAAACCGGCCGAGCGATGCACTGAATGCACCTCGATGCCGGCGTCGCGGCTGACCAGCTCCAGCACCGACTCACTGGCGCTCTGCCCCGAACCGAGCACCAGCCAGCGCTTGGGCAACTGCTCGCCCAAGGCTTGCAGACGGCTCAAAAACTGCGACGTATGAAACAGCGTCGGGCCGATCAGCGACTCGAACGCGTGGGGAATACGCGGCGCGCTGCCGCTGGACAGCACGACATTGCGCGTCGTGAAGCAGGTATCCGGCGTGCATACGCGTAGCTCATGCAGGCGTCCGTGACGCAACACCGGGTCAATTCCGGTGACCAGCGTGTTGAAGCAGGTCTGGCTGTCCACCTGCGCGGCGACCCAAGCCAGATAATCCGACCATTCATGACGACTGGCCGGGCGGCCCAGCAGGCCGAAATCGAACATTCGCCCGTGTTCCTTGAGGTACATGGCGAATGAGAAGCGGCTGCGCGGGTTGCGCGGGGTCACCAGATCGCGAAATACGTGATGATTGATGTCCGTTCCGGCCAGCAGCAGTTCGCGATGCCATTGGCTGTCCTGCGCAGCTTCCAGATAGCGAACGGACATCGCGCCCAGTGGGTCATTGGCCTCCCGCGCATCGGCAAACGCGCAGGCCAGCGCGATACCGGCCGGACCGAAGCCGATACAGACGGCGTCCGAATGTAAAGTGTGTGGTGTCGAGTTACCCATGAAGTTCCTGTCCTTAGAGTTGGTGTAAAGCGGTGTTTTGGGGGCTATCGGGTGACACGGCTCAGCCCGGTGGGGCCTGGCGTCCAGAGGCAGGTCGTCGCGCTGCGCAGCTCGCCCTGATCGAAGCTGACCGTGCCCAGCGGTGTGTTGAAGGTGCTGTGCCGAAACGCATCCGGCAGTCGCCCGGCGCGAAGACCGCTGCGGGCCACCTCGGCCAGCACGTAAAGCATCAATAGGCTTTCGCGAAAGTAGGTCTGTGGCTCGGCAGCGAACAGTGAGCGGTGCAGTGCCTGGGCCTGACAGCGATGTCCGGCGCTGTCGGGGGCTCCGAAGCCGATCACGAAGGTGTTGCCGTCGTGCGCTGCGGCGCGCCCCAGATACGGCGAGGCAGCGTCGTCGGTCAGCACCAGCGGTCGGGTACTGCCGGCTTGTCGCCGCGCTTGCCAATGCTCGCGACTGGGTTTGAGGCGTCCGGCAAACACCTCGACATCGGCCTGATCGAGCTCGTCGACACGTTGCAACCCGGCACTAGCCAGCGACGCGCTGATAGCAACGCACAAGGCTCGACCGTGAGCACTGTCGTCGGCCTGGACATGCACGCGCGGCCACTGACGAGTCGCCAGCCAGCTGACCAGATCCGCCGCCAATTGCCGGTCCGAGGGGCAGAAACGAAAGACATTACGGTGCTCCAGAGTCAGGCAATCAATCGTCGCAGCGGGGGCTAGCAGGGCAATACCGGCGTGTCGATACAACGGCGCGGCAGCGACGGCTGCATCCGAAGAGAAATGACCGATGACCAGGTCGGCCTTCCAGTCGATCATTTGCCGGGCTACATCGGCCCCGCGAACGGCATCGGCAGCGTCGTCGAGAAAGTGCCACTGCACCCGTTCAAGCCCCGGCATGCAATTGCGCGCTACCGCCAGTGCCCTCATGAAGGTCCGTGCATGCGGCGTGTCGTCGGGGTCGAACAGAGCGCTGACCCCGACCCGCAAGCCCGGCAGGCGCGAGTCGACCGAGGGCATCATGACTGCACGCTCGCCAGCGCGAGGTCTTGTGCTGAAAAGCCCGGCATCGACCTGCCTGGCGACAATGCCGCCCAGCCAGAGCAAGCGCGATCCTTTCCAGCCAGATGCCTGCGCAGTTGCTCGACAGCAATATGCGCCACGCCGGGCGCGAACTTGAAGCCCAGCCCGGACATGCCTGCGGCCAGATACACCGGGCTGCGCTCGGCACAGAACCCCAGCATCGGCCGACCGTCGGCGCTGTAACTGTCGAAACCGGGCAACACATCGAGCACATGCGGCTTGCCGGCCGAGGCGCACAACTGGGCGACGCGCTTGCAGGCGTCTTCGCTATGCCGTGCATCGGGCTGCGCAAGGTGCTCAGGCCACAGGCCGCTGTCACGCGCGCCACAGCCGGTCTGCACGATATGCCGAGTCAGCGGTATGCCGTAGCTCTGGGTAACCGCATCAATCACCGGCATTGACCAGTCGCCTTCGGTCAGCACCCGGGCAAGAGGAATCGAGCGTGCTTCCAGCCCCGGGTGCGGCACCAGGTGCTGGCTCCAGGCACCGGCCGCGACCACCACGGCCCGGCAACGCAGCGTGGCGCTGCCCAGGTCGATGTGCACAAGGTCGGGTGCCCGGCAGTCAATGGACTTGATCTCGCGATGCTCGAGCAGCAAGCCCTGCTGGCGTACCGACTGACACAGCGCAGCAACGGCCTGGCGCACATTGCCGACGCAGGCGCGCGGCTCGAACAGGTTGACCCGTTCCAGCGTCGGGCAATGCGGGTAGCGCCGGCCATCGAGCTCGTGACCTGACAGCAGGCGCATCGGGTAGCGTTCGCTGCCGTACTGGTCGATGGCGCGGTGCAGGTTATCCAGCTGGTCCGTAGCCGCCCGGTAAATCACCCCGGTACGCCGCAACGCACTGGCGTAAGTGCTCGCAAAAACGCCGTCGTCCATCAGGCTGATGGAATAGGCCGCCAGCTCCATCAGCAGCGGATCGCTGTCATACAGGCGAACCAGGCCGCCGGAATAGCCGCTTGCGCCCAGGCTGCCGGCTGCGCCCTTGTCGATCAACGCGACCGACACACCGGCGCTGCACAGCTTCGCCGCGATACTGGCGCCGGTGATCCCGGCGCCAATGACCGCTATCTCATAATCGATGAGCATTGTCGTGAATCCGTTCAGATGGAGTATTCAGCGGCCGGGCCGTTCATCAGCGTCGCGTGGACGCGGGCTTCAGGCAGTCCGTACGCGCTGATGATCTGCGCTGACATGTCCGGAATCAGCGCCTTGCCAAGCACCGCGATGAAAGCTGCCAGATGGCTGATCGGGCGACCTTCGGCCAGACGCGCGCGAGTAATGGCGATCACGTCCAGCAGCACATGGGCCATGCGTTTCATCGAAAACTGCGCAGGCTCCGAGGCTTTGCTCCACTGCACGCGCAACGCTTCCAGCAAACTGGCGTCTGCCCCGCAGAGGCCGCTCCACCAGTGGTCGTCGCGGTTGCTGCCGGCCTCCAGCAAGGCCGGAAAAAACTCGCCGAACACCTCTGCCCGCCATGCCAGAAACTGCGCCAGGCGGAAATCACCCTCGCTTTCCTCCGGCGCGATACTCGCCAGATACAGGCGCGCACTGTCGGCGCAGGCTTCACGGGCCAGGTCGCCGACCCAGATCGCATGGTTGCGGCTGGTTGACAGGTTCAGGCCATCCAGCTTGAGAAACTGATTGGGCATGAAGCGCTGGCGGACCTTGATGTCGCGCAGCGCCGTCAGTTGCGCCGGATAGACGATGGCGTGGCTGAACACACAGTCAAAGCCGAGAAAATGCACCAGCGTGCCCTGCCCTGACTGCCAGTACTGACGAAACAGCTCCGGACGCCCGACGCGGTCGGCATACTCCCGAAATGCCGCCATATAGCCCGCCAGACCCATGAACCAGGTATGCACCCGGCACGAGCCGTCGGCCTGCAGGTCGAGCCCGCCGTCGCCCGGGCGTGTGACGCCCCAGTCATGCAGGTGCTCCAGGCTGTCGCGCAACCAGCTGTCGAGCGGCTTGCGCCATGACTGGCCCAGCAGGCGGTCACGCAACTGCGGCTTGAACCCGGCCAGTTTCAGAAACGCGCGATGGACGTTTTTCCATTGCGAGGGCTGACTGCAAAGCTTGCAGCGCAAGTCCGTCATCAGCTCGGCATCAGGGGCCTGGGCGCAGTTCTCGCACTGACTGGCATCGGACTCGGCACCACAATAATTGCAGTTGCCCCGGGCAAACGCCTCGTAACCCCAGACATCGCAATCAGGGCAATACGGCTCGCTTGAATCCCGACATTCGATCGCGTCAGCATCACGCAACGCACCGAACACCTCACCCACCGCTTCGGCGAACCACGGGTTGTCGTGCGGGCGCATCCAGTTGTCGGGCTGTATGTTGATGGCCGCCAGCGAGGCCTCGATGCGGTCGGAATTGCGCCTGGCCAGCTCCACCGGGTCGACGCCCTGCTCCAGTCCTTTGCGCAGCATGTAGGACTGGTAGTCGTCGGAGTAGGACACCAGCACACACTCGTGGCCACGCTGGCGCTGCACGCGGGTAAACACATCAGCGGCCAGAAACGGCCCGGCGATATGGCCTATGTGCAAATCGCCGTTGGGGGTAGGTGGCGTGATGGTGACAATGAACTTACTCATCGATGCACCCCGTGGTCTCGCTGTGCTGCGCCACGAACGCGTTGACGTAGTTCATGTCCCACCAGACCACATAGAAGTGGAAGTCCTCGGCGGAATCGTTGATGACGTAATGGTTGGTGTGTTTCGGAATGGCGGCGATATCACCAACGGTGAAATCCATCTGCCGGTCACCGACAACCAAACGCGCACTGCCCTTGATGGCAATGAAGATTTCCTGATCGATCTGGGTGTGTGCTTCGCTGCAGGTGCCCGGACGGACCACGCACCAGCCGCCAGCGAACGGCATCGGGTAGCCTTCCCACGGCAGCAGGCGGCTGCCATCCAGACCGTACTCATGTACCAACGAGTCGAATCGGGTTTTACGGTGTATTTCGAACTTTTCCATGCTCAGTCCCGTACGTTTCAAGTGCGGCAAAGCATGGAATTGTTGCCAATTGTTGGCTATCCGATTTCCGGATAGCTCAGGGTTGAACTATCCAGTTTTTGGATGGCGATCCGCAGGCAGGCCCGCCGTCTTATTTTTTTTGACAATGACGGTTATCGATAACGCTGATAACTGAATCGGGGACGGCGGTGTTAACGTTGCCGGCGATGAACGAACATTTCTCCCGGCCCCGCGAATCCGCATCGCGATGCCGGTGAATCTCTGCTCTGCTTCATCACTCCTTTGGTTAGATCTTTTAAGCCACCCCGTTTACGCGAGGTGGCTTTTTTTTTGCTCAAAGATCAAACCGGTCCACAACATTGCGCCGCTCGTTGTCACTGCGCATGTCATAACTGGCGGTGGTCGAGATGTGCGTGTGATGCGCGAGCTTCTGGGCAATCGACAGATCGAACTCTTCGATCACCCGGGTGATGAACGAACGTCGAAAGTCGTGGGGCATGATGTTCACGCCCACCTGGCGCCCGCGCTGCTTGGCGATGAAGTAAATCGCATGCTTGGTGATTCTGTCGCGGGTGATATGGCTGCCACGGCGGATCCGGTTGAACAGGAACGGGTCGTCGCCCTGCCCCGGCTGGAGGCATGAGCGGCGCAACTCCAGCCAGTCGGTCAGCGCCTTGAAGGCCCATTCGGGGGCGTACTTGATCAGTTGCTTGTTGCCTTTGCCCAGCACCCGCAGGCTGCGCTCGGCGAAATCGATCTGGGAAAGGTCGAGGTTGACCGACTCGGACTTGCGCATCCCCGAGCCATACAGAATGGCAATGATCGCGGCATCGCGACGCCCTTGCGGCCTGGGGTCGGCAGCACAGGCTTCCATCAGCTCACGAATCAGCGTGCGACGGATGTTGCGGCCCTTGACCAGCCGCGTGCCGCTGACCGGTTTGATAGAGCGGATTTTCAGCAGTTGATCGTGGCTGATCAGGTCGTGTCGCCAGGCTTCGTTCATCACGCCGCGAATGGCGTTCACATACAGCGAGGTGGTATTGGGCGCGTAGTCATCCTGACGCAGCGTTGCGACCAGCGCGGTAACGTGGCCAGGTTGCAGGGTATGCCAGGGAATATCATGAATATCGACGTCAGCCATGCCCAGCCGGTCTGCTGCATCCTGCAGAACGTAGGTCATGGTCAGGCGGCTTGAAGGTGCCAGGCGGTCGAGGTAGAGGCGCAGCGGCTTGTTGACGTCGGGCAGCGAAGGCTGGCTGACGACGCGTGCGTCCTTATCGGTGTGAGGGTCGTGCGGCATAGAAAGCGACGCCTTTTCTGGTGCAAGCGCGTGCCAACAGCCACGGCGCTTTTCATTCGTATTCAGGCGACCGACTTTAGCACGAGGGCTCTGGTGCGACACCTGCGCTGCAGCGCACCACCTTTACCGTCAGGCAACGCCCGGTAACATCCTGCTGCTTGAACGACGCGTCGCCTGGGATAGCCTTGGCCGTCCTTTCCGCCATCGAAGGCCGGCACGCACCTTGATTCCTTCCTCCGCCAGCAAAACAACTGGCCGTCGTGAAGCGGCGGCCAGTTTCTGGTTGCTGACCCACCAGCTCAGTCAGCGCAGCGAAGCCGAACGCCTGACGAACATTCAGGCGGGCTTTGCGCCGCGCTGGATCCGTGCAGTACGGGAAGCGCTGGCCCTTGGCCCCCGGCAAATGGAAGCGCTGTTTAACGCATCGATTTCAACCCTCGAACGGCGTCAGCGCCAGCAGCAGTCACTGGACCTGGTGGCCTCCGAACGCCTGGACCGTGTGGCGATGATTGCCAGCCACTCCCTGCAGGTGTTTGCAACGCCCGAGCGTGCCGGCCAATGGCTGGTTGCCCGCAACACCTCACTCGGCGGTCGCACGCCGTTGCAATTATGCGAAACCGGGCTCGGCACGACGCAAGTGCATCGCGCACTGGTCGAACTCGAGTGTGCCAGTGCGAACGCGCTGTGATTCACTCAGCGTGCAGTATCCACCACGATCCGCCCACGAACATGACCTCCGATCAATTGCGGCGCGAGGTCGATCACCTCGCTCAAGCCGACTTCACGGCTGATCAGCGGCAACAATGACATGTCCAGGTCGCTCGCCAGCCTCGACCAGGCTTCCAGCCGATCCGCGCGCGGGCGGGTCACGCTGTCGATACCCGCCAGCGTGACGCCGCGCAGAATGAACGGCGCAACCGACCCCGGAAACTCCATGCCCTGCGCCAGACCACAGGCCGCCACCATGCCGCGATAACGAATACCGGCGCACACGTTGGCCAATGTATGGCTGCCTACAGAGTCGACTGCCGCCGCCCATTGCTCCTTGGCCAGCGGTCGCCCAGGCTGCGAGAGGGTTTGCCGATCAATGATCTGTGCCGCGCCGAGTTGCTGCAGGTAGTCGCTTTCCGAGGCCCGCCCGGTGGATGCAATGACCCGATAGCCGAGTCTGGCCAGGATGGCGATGGCAAAGCTGCCGACCCCACCATTGGCGCCGGTAACCAGCACATCGCCATGTTCAGGCGTCAAACCGTGATTTTCCAATGTCAGGACACTGAGCATCGCGGTGTAGCCCGCCGTGCCGATGGCCATCGCCTGCGCCGGCGTGAAGGCCTGTGGCAGAGGAATGAGCCACTCGCTCTTGAGTCGGGCCTTTTGCGCCAGGCCGCCCCAATGCCCTTCGCCGACGCCCCAGCCATTGAGCAGAACCTTGTCCCCGACCTTGAACTCAGGGGTATCGCTGGCTTCGACCGTACCGGCCAGGTCAATACCCGGCACCATCGGGAAGCTGCGCACGATCGGGCTCTGACCGGTGATCGCCAGCGCGTCCTTATAGTTGAGCGTGCTGTGCGACACGTTGATCGTCACGTCGCCCGAGGGCAGCCGCGCTTCGTCGATGTCGGTCAGATTGACGTGGTATCCCGCCTCATCCTTGTCGATCAAGATGCCCTTGAACATATGCGCCTCCAATTTAGACTGATCGTCTTTAAATAACTCTGACAAGAAATCATTGCGGCAAACCGCGAAGGTAGCCGGCAATGAACGTGTTCAATGGCGTAGCGCTTTTAACCAGTCGGGCACGCAGCACTGCGCCTTCCCAACCGATCCAGAAAAACGCGGCCAGCTCATCGCAATCAGCGTCTGCGGCCAATTCGCCCATTGACTGCGCAGCCCTAAGACAACCCGCCAGTTTCGACTGCCAGTCCAGCAGCGTCTGTTCCAGTACCTCGCGAAATCCGTCCGGTAACAGACTGATTTCCTGGCCCAAATTGCCGACCATGCAACCGCGTCGATAGTCGTGTCGCGCCATACCGCCCTTGGCGCTCTGCACAAAGCCGACCAGTCGTTCCAGTGGCGAAAGCGCTTCATCCAGCAGCCAGTGGTCGAGCCGCTGCGCGAAATAGCGCGCGTACTCATCCAGCACCGCCCGGCCAAAGGCCTCCTTGCTGGGGAAGTAGTGATAGAACGAACCTTTGGGAATGCCGACTTCCTTGAGGATGTAATCCAGCCCCGTGGCAGAAAAGCTCTGCTCGGTGAGCACTTCCAGACCGCGACGCAGCAGCGCCTCGCGGGTCTCGAGGTTATCGCGATCAACCTTCGGCGGCCGGCCGGGACGCCGGGGCCTGGCGAGTGAGGGAGTGGGTAGCGGCATAGTTGGCTGAGTCATGCCTGAATAGTAGACCGATCGTTTTTTATGTCAACCAAGCGCCCCCCCCCCGGCTTGTCGACGCTCGACGTGGCGTTTGCCATTCACGCCATTCTCGCGCTCAATAAGCGTCTGCCGAATGCCTTCAGGGGAACCACATGAGCCAATGGCCAGATAGCCGCATCATTGAACTGTTCGCCATCGAACTGCCGCTGTTGCAAGCTCCCATGGCGGGCGCCAGCGGATCGCAGATGGCCATTGCTGTGGCTCAGGCTGGCGGCTTGGGGGCATTGCCCTGCGCCATGCTCACCCCTGAGAAAATCGAACAGGAAGTCGCGACTTTCAGGCAGCAGACCGGCAACGCCCCGTTGAACCTGAATTTCTTCTGCCATCAGCTTCCGGCCGACGACGCAGAGCGCGCCGAACGCTGGAAGCAGTCGCTCAAGCCCTATTACGAGGAATTAGGTGCCGATTTCGATGCGCCGACACCGGTCTCTAACCGCGCGCCCTTCGACAGCGACAGCTGCGCATTGATCGAGCGCTTGAGGCCGGAAGTGGTGAGTTTCCATTTCGGCCTTCCGCAGCCATCGTTACTGGATCGGGTCCGGGCCACGGGTGCAAAGATCATCTCTTCAGCCACTACGGTCGAGGAAGCTATCTGGCTGGAGCACCACGGCTGCGACGCGGTGATTGCCATGGGCTACGAAGCAGGCGGCCATCGGGGGCTGTTCCTCAGCGATCACCTGCACACCCAAGTCGGCACCTTTGCATTGGTCCCGCAAATCGCTGACGCGACAAGCATCCCGGTCATCGCCGCAGGTGGTATCGCGGACGGTCGCGGTGTAGCGGCGGCATTTGTCCTGGGCGCTTCGGCGGTACAGATCGGAACCGCATATCTGTTCTGCCCGGAAGCCAGCGTCAGCGCCCTGCATCGCCAGGCGCTGCACGATTCCTCGGGCAGCCAGACCGCGCTGACCAACCTCTTCACCGGGCGTCCGGCGCGAGGCATCGTCAACCGGCTCATGCGCGAAGCCGGCCCCATCAGCCCGCTCGCCCCGGCGTTTCCGTTGGCAGGCGGTGCCTTGATGCCGCTGCGCGCGCAGGCGGAAAAACTGGGCAGCAGTGACTTCGTGAACCTCTGGGCAGGCCAGGCAGTCGGCATCAAACATCGGCTGGGAGCCACCGAACTGACGCGGCAACTGGCTGAAAACGCGCTGAAAATTCTGTCTCCGCGATAAAACAGTGCTTTCAGAACAACAGGCTGACGCTATATATTTATCTATATAGCGAAACGCCCTTACCCCGATGGCGTGCGTTTTCATCATCAAGGAGCTGTTTCATGCGAACGACCACGCTACGCGCCATTCTCAAGTTCTCCGTGCTGGCCTTTACCGCCTCTGCCGCAGCCCATGCGTCTGCCGACGAAGTGCAAGTCGCCGTGGCGGCCAATTTCACCGCGCCGATCCAGGCGATCGCCACTGACTTCGAGAAGGACACCGGCCACAAACTCGTCACCGCGTTTGGCGCTACCGGTCAGATCTATACGCAGATCAAGAATGGCGCGCCGTTCGAGGTATTCCTCTCGGCTGACGACACCACGCCGGCAAAACTCGAGCAGGAAGGCGACACCGTCAAGGGTTCGCGCTTCACCTACGCGGTCGGAACACTGGCGTTGTGGTCGGCCAAGGATGGTTATGTCGACAGCAAGGGCCAAGTGCTCAAGGCCAATCAGTATCAACACTTGTCCATCGCCAACCCCAAAACCGCGCCGTACGGCCTCGCGGCGACTCAAGTGCTGAGCAAACTGGGCCTGACCGAGGCCACTAAAGCCAAGATCGTCGAAGGTCAGAGCATTACCCAGGCCTACCAGTTCGTTTCCACCGGCAATGCCGAGCTGGGTTTCGTGGCCCTGTCGCAGGTCTACAAGGATGGCAAGCTGACCAGCGGCTCGGCCTGGATCGTACCGGATGACCTGCATGACCCGATCAAGCAGGACGCGGTCATCCTCAACAAAGGCAAGGACAGCGCCGCTGCCAAGGCGCTGGTCGAGTACCTCAAAGGTCCGAAAGCCGCAGCGATCATCAAGTCCTTCGGATATCAGCTGTAAATGCCGCTGGGGAGTGCCGACATCGCGGCGATCTGGCTGACGCTGAAACTCGCGTCGCTGACCACCGTCATCCTGCTGATCATCGGCACGCCCATCGCGCTGTGGCTGGCGCGCACTGATTCATGGCTGAAGGGGCCGATTGGCGCAGTGGTCGCCCTGCCCCTGGTGCTGCCGCCAACCGTTATCGGTTTTTACCTGTTGCTGCTGCTCGGCCCCAACGGCGCGGTGGGTCAGCTCACACAAAGCCTGGGGCTGGGTACGCTGACTTTCAGCTTTGCCGGGCTGGTGATCGGCTCGGTTCTGTATTCGATGCCTTTTGTCGTGCAGCCGCTGCAGAACGCGTTCGCAGCGATCGGCACCCGCCCTCTGGAGGTCGCGGCCACCTTGCGGGCGGGGCCTTGGGACACCTTTTTTCACGTGATTCTGCCCTTGGCCAAGCAGGGGTTTATCACTGCGGCCATCCTCGGGTTCGCGCACACGGTCGGCGAGTTCGGTGTGGTCCTGATGATCGGCGGTAATATCCCGGAGAAAACCCGTGTGGTGTCGGTGCAGATTTTCGATCACGTCGAATCCATGGAGTACCTGCAAGCGCACTGGCTGGCCGGCGCGATGCTGGTCTTTTCCTTTCTGGTGCTGCTGGCGTTGTATTCCAGCGGCAAATCCAGAACGGGATGGAGCTAAGCCATGGCGTCGCCTATAGAAGTTCGCCTGCAGATGGCCTACCCGGATTTCACCGTCCGTACCGACCTGAGCCTCCCGGGGTCGGGCATTACCGCGCTGTTCGGGCCTTCCGGCTCGGGCAAGACCACCTGCCTGCGCTGCATCGCCGGCCTGGAAAAAGCCGATCAGGGCTTCATCCGCGTTCACGATGAAGTCTGGCAGAACACCGAAAAAGGTATTTTCCTGGCTCCGCACAAGCGGGCGATCGGCTACGTGTTTCAGGAAGCCAGCCTGTTCGCGCATCTGTCGGTGCGGGACAACCTGGAGTTCGGGATGAAACGTATCCCGCGCCAGCAGCGCCGCATTCAACTGCCGCAGGCCAGCGAACTGCTCGGCATCGATCACCTTCTGCAGCGCAACCCTGACAAGCTGTCCGGTGGAGAGCGCCAGCGCGTGGGCATCGCCCGCGCCCTGCTGACCAGCCCGCGGCTGATGCTGCTCGATGAGCCGTTGGCGGCGCTGGACACCCGGCGCAAAAGTGAAATCCTGCCGTACCTGGAGCGCCTGCACCGGGAACTGGACATCCCCATGCTGTACGTCAGCCATGCTCAGGATGAAGTCGCACGCCTGGCGGACCACCTGGTGCTGCTCGACGCAGGCAACGTGCTGGCCAGCGGTCCGATCCAAGAAACCCTGGCGCGGCTGGACCTGCCGCTGGCGATGGGCAGTGATGCGGGGGTGGTCATCGAAGGCACGGTCAGCGCCTATGATCAGCATTACCAATTGCTCACCGTGACCCTGCCCGACAGCAAGCTGAGCATGCGCGTCGCTCACGCGCATATGCAGGTCGGCACCCTGCTGCGCATCAAGGTTCAGGCCCGGGACGTCAGCCTCAACCTGCAACCCGATTACCAGAGCAGCATCCTCAACCGCTTGCAGGTCACGGTGATAGAAGAAGCACTGGCCGACAATTCGGCACACGTGCTGGTCAAGCTGGACGCTGGCGGCACGCCGCTGCTCGCGCGCATCACTCGCTATTCCAGCGACCAACTGAACCTGCACAGAGGCCAGTCGCTCTGGGCGCAGATCAAGGCAGTCGCGGTGCTGGCCTGACGTTTCGAAAAAAACCGCCACGCAGCAAATAAACGGCACCACCGTAAAAGGCCGAGGTCAGTGTTTTTAACTGCCTTTGGAACTTAGCCATGCCTGACTCGACTGCCATCAGCCAGCCCGCCAGTGAACTGCATTACGTAGACGACACTCAACCGGGCCTTACGCGCAAGGTACTGCGCGGCAAATTCGCGTACTTCGACACTCAGGGTCAGCGCATCAAGGACGAGTCGGAGATCAAGCGCATTAATGCTCTGGCAGTCCCGCCCGCCTACACCGATGTGTGGATCTGTGCCGACCCGCTGGGTCACCTGCAGGCCACCGGCCGCGACGCCCGCGGGCGCAAGCAGTATCGCTACCATCCGCGCTGGCGCGAAATACGTGATCAGGACAAATACTCGCGGCTGATCGAGTTCGGCCATGCGCTGCCCAAAGTGCGCAAGCAGATCGAAGCACAGCTCGCCCAGCCAGGCATGGGCCGGGAAAAAGTCATGGCGACGGTCATCTCATTGCTGGACGCGACCTTGATCCGCATCGGTAACAGCCAGTACGCCAAGGAAAACCGCTCTTACGGCCTGACCACCCTGCGCAACAAGCACGTCGAAGTCAAAGGCGGCCAGATCCTCTTCGAGTTCCGCGGCAAGAGCGGCGTCGAGCATAAAGTCAGCGTCAAGGATCGACGTCTGGCCAACGTGATCAAACGCTGCATGGAGTTGCCCGGACAAAATCTCTTCCAGTACCTGGACGAAGACGGCGTGCGCCACGCGGTGACCTCATCGGATATCAATGCCTACCTGCAAAGCCTCACCGGCTCGGACTTCACCGCCAAGGACTACCGAACCTGGGCGGCCAGCGCGCTGGCGCTGGCAACACTGCAAAAACTGCACTGGGAGCCTGAAGCCGACGCCAAACGGCACATCGTCGACATGGTCAAGGCAGTCTCGAAACAACTGGGCAACACCCCCGCCATCTGCCGAAAATGCTACATCCACCCGGCGGTTCTGGAAGGCTTCCTGCTCGGCAACCTCGCCAAACTCCCCCGCTCCCGACAACGCAAAGGCCTGCGCCTGGAAGAAGTCGCCCTGGCGAGCTACCTGCGAATACTGGCTGACAAGGTCGAGGCTGTGGTTAAAGATGCGGTGGTGAAAGACAGCAAGGCCTGAGCCGTCTGACCACGGCACGTCAGCCTTTGCGCCAAAGAAATTTCGTAGCTTCATGATTTGCCAAGCATTTCTGACAGACAAAAAAGCAGCGTCTTGCCCCCTTCGGGACGCTTTCAAGCTTGCTTCATGGGGGCCGGGTGTATATATTCCCTGCTCTTGGCGCTACCGCCCCGATGGCGAAATTGGTAGACGCAAGGGACTTAAAATCCCTCGTCCTTTGGACGTGCCGGTTCGACCCCGGCTCGGGGCACCATTTAAAATCAAGGGGTTACGTGGCTTTAGTCACCCCCCCTTGAGCTTCATGCTCCGCAATAATTAATGCTGCACCGCAACTCGTCGTAAACCCTACCCTCCCGGCGTCCTGCCGACGAACACCACTCCCCAAATCCGAAGCGCTCAACTACTGTATGCCCATACAGCGATTGAGAATCACCCCCATGAACGAGAGCAACAGCTCAGACGCCTTGGCCGAATGGCACAAAAGGCTCAACGACAGGAGGCAATGGACGAACCCTGCAGTCACCTACCGGTTTCTAGCACGCATGGCCGAAGACATGCGGGCTGGTCGATCCATTGGAGCGCTTTGAGCTATTCGAACTGGCCAGCGCTGTCTTCTGCCACTTCACCGAAGAAGGCAACCACGAATGGAGGCATCAGGCCTCTGACTATCTGGCCTACAACAAGGGCGGCATTGTAGTTGGCAGCCTGCTGAACTCCCGATACGTGCTTCATGAGGCCGACCAGTCGCCCTATCACGCCGCCCACTTCGCTTTTCTCGATGAGAAAAACGACCTCATCATGAGGGACTACAAGAAGTACGGCGTGCTCGAGGGTCGCTACACCTATACCGAAACCGGGCAGACGCTGACGCTGGTTGAGCAACCCAGGCAGATGAACGGCGTGAGCTATCAACGCCTGAGCGATGAGGATCAATATCGAGCGCTCGTCGACGCCTCAGCGATAGCTCTCGACCAAGGCGACTTCAAGGCTTACGTTTCGCTATGGGAGCGTCATAGCTACTCGATATTTATCAGATGCCTTCACTGCCTGGATGGATTCGCAGTGCGTGAAGATTGCACACACTGCGATGGACGAGGCTTTACCGAAGACCCGCAGTGCGCGAATAAGCTGCCACAGTCGCTCAACAGCCAGCGGAGCGCGCCGAAAAAATAGTAGAGCGCCCACTCAGACAGGCGATCACGGTTCAAGAAGCCGACAGCGGATGTCTATTGAACTCATGAAAAATAGCCATCCTGAGTCAGCCAGCTATTCACGTCCGTTTGGCTGTGCCAGACTTACCGTAGTTGATGGTAAGGGAGAGTTCCTTTGAAAGCACTTATTCTATTCGGTGCTCTGTTGCTGAGCGGGCAGCTTTCCGCGGCTCAACTGGACATGCAGTTGGGGCAGATCAGTCGCACTTGGCAAACAGAAGATTTACTAACCCATCCTCAACTGCAAGTCATTACAGTTAAAAGTGATGTGGCCTACAAGAAGGACATGACTTATTACGCCGTGCCCTTGAGTGCGCTACTGACAGGCATCAAACCCAGTGACCACCTGCAGGCAGTCGCTCTGGACGGGTTTGCCGCAGAGCTGGCCGCGGCGCCGTTACTCAACGACAAAGGCGCACGGGCTTGGTTGGCGATTGAAGATCCTGCCCATCCATGGCCACCGCTGGCCGCTGGCAAACCCAGTGCTGGGCCTTTCTACCTAGTATGGACAGACCCTCAGGTTGGAAATATCAGCCCAGAGCAATGGCCGTTTCAAGTGGCCAGCATTAAGAGCATGACTTCGGTTGCCCAGCGTTTCCCCGCTCTGTTACCAGACCCTGTGCTCAAGACTGATGACCCGGTCAATAAAGGGTTCGCGCTATTTCAGAAAAACTGTTTGGCTTGTCATCGATTGAACGGGGCGGGCGATGCGCAGTTTGGGCCGGATCTAAACATTCCCTACAACCCGACCGAATATTTGGGAATGGATTTACTCAAGCTCTACATTCGAAACCCTCAGGATTTGCGTCAGTGGCCTCAGGCGAAGATGCCCGCGTTTTCGGAAGCGGTATTGCCGGATGCTGACTTGCAGATGCTGATAGCGTATTTGCACCATATGGCTGGACGCAAGATAAAGCCTTGATCCTATTCAACGATGGCACGACAGCACGAGCTGAACTACGTTTTGATAACTGTAGTGCGTATCAGGCAGAGCAGATGCCACCCTTCACACCTTGCGTATCCCAAACTGCGCGGCCTCGACCGTAGAGTCCTGCGGCACGCCTGCAGCCAGGTACAGGCCCATGCGCGAGGTGATCACGGTTTCAGTCAATCGTGCCGCGCTGCGTTTCCAACGCCCCGGCAAAGCTGGCCGGCATGGTGAACGGCTCTTGGTACTTGTCCATTGACCGATAGTAGAACGTGGACGAAGCACCGCTGACCGTCTTGGTGATGGTCAACTCAGCTTCCCAAGCCAGAATGCCGCGCGACGAACCCATGATTTCTACCGCCGACACCATTTCGATAACGTCGCCGGCCGCCAGGTTGGTCTGTATCACGTTGGCCGTGGGTTGCATGTAGATGTAGCCGCCCGCCGCCGCCATCTTGCCACGCAGCTCGATGCACCGCGCCTCGCCATAGGCGGCAGGCTCCTCGAACCAGCGCGTGGTGATACCGGCCAGGCCAGAGCCTAGGGCCTTGTATCCGTCCGCCAGCACCGACCCGGCCGCGGCATTCACGCCAGCAGGCAGAGAACCGCCAGTGCCCGCCAGCAGCGGGTTGGCATTGAGGCAGCCGAACGGGCGGATGGCCGAGTAAACGTCGCCAGCGTCCGTCGGCAGCGGAATGCCGGGAAATTCGAAGTTGGCGGTGATGATCGGCACCACACGCGAACTGATGAAGTCGGCACCCAGGATGTTTGGGTGCAGGCCCTCCACGGTAATGGCCTCGGTGAAGCCATCCTAAATGTTCACGACCGGCACGAACTGGCTGACATAGCTCAACACCCAGTCTTTGTAGCCGATCGCATCCGTCAGCGCCTGCCCGGCCAGCGCCTTGCTGCCGAAACGCGGCGTGCCGGTGCCGACAATCAGGTATTTCCCCGGAGTGTTGAGGAAAGCCATCACGATCTTCATCACGCTGGCTTTGGAGTCCGCCAGCGTCATGCCAGCAGTCGTGCTGTCGTTGGTGCGTGATGGCAGCATCCACACGGTGGATGAAATAACCGCCGCCATCGTTCGCGTGGTCATTGCCTTGTGATTTGTCGGGTTCACCGTTGGCCGCCCAGACCTGCTGCTCAAGGCCAAAGGGACTCTTTTTTGAAAACACCTCCGGTCAAAGCCTCCGCGCGCTTGGTAATTACTGGAGACATCCCATGCTTTTCCCGAACCCATCCGGAAACGGTGCTTTGATCAACTTTGAGCTTTTCAGCTGTGGCCTCCTGGGTGCCGAAGAAGGCAACGAGGTCCTTGTAAATACTGTTCATGCTGCCCCTCCATACGGGAATACCCATATACTAGATTATAGGAAACCCGATTTGCAAGGATATGGGAGCGCCCGTAATACTCAACGGATGGAATTTAAAGACCGATTAAAGGCCGCAAGGCAGCACGCAAAGCTCAATCAAGCAGAATTGGCAGTTCGCGCGGGCATCACGCAGACATCTATTTCCGACTTGGAGCGTGGAAAGTCCAAGGCAACTGCTCATGTGGCGAAGATCGCCGACGTCTGCGGCGTGAATGCACTGTGGCTTTCGGACGGAAAAGGCGACATGACAGCGTTCATCACGTCTAACGAACCCTCCAACGTATCCATGGCTGAGCAGTCCTCCCGTATGTATCGCTACCCTTTAGTGAGCTGGGTCGCGGCCGGCGAGTGGTCGGAAGCGGTTGAGCCTTATCCGCCAGGTGCTGCTGATGAGTACGACGTGTCTGACTACAAGGCCAAGGGCCCGGCGTTTTGGCTGGTGGTTAAAGGGGACTCGATGACGGCACCTACTGCCCCTTCGATTCCAGAGGGCTCACAGATACTCATCGACACCCGGGCAGAGGTCCTCCCAGGCAAGCTGGTGATCGCGAAGCTGGCCGGCAGCAACGAGGCAACGTTCAAGAAGCTGGTGGAGGACGGCGGCGTCAGATACCTAAAGCCGCTGAACTCGGCCTATCCGACCGTGCAGTGCACCGAAGGCTGCAGGGTCATTGGTGTGGTGGTCAGGTCACTGACGAAGTTTGCGTGATCGACCGGGTCATCTGCCCCGTCATTATGGAATGTGAGATGAAGTGTTTAGAGTCGCGGTATTGGTAGTCGCTCCGCTAATTTTCTCAGTTCAAGGTACGCTAATTTTTCTTAAAACAGGGTAATTCAATAAGGAGTTTTTATGAAAGGTTCTGTGACGTTGGGTCTTATAGTCGCCGCGCTGTTTTCCTCAGCCTCTCAAGCCGCTGACGTCAAGTCATGCAGCGATCTGTCCGGGCGGTGGGAGACAACCGCCGGCGATCAGCATCTCGTGTTGAACATATCCCCATCAGCAGAGGCCTGTGGGACGAACTGTGTGACGTTGGAGTTAAAATACAACCTTAATGAGACTCGTGTTAACAAAGCCTACTGTCACGAAGGCGTTGAGGGCATCAAAGGCCAAGGGCCAATGGTCATCTCGTTCGAGGGAGCCTACGGTGGGCATTCCATCGGGACATACAATCGACAGTTGGACGTGCTGTGGGCCGGCGTAATACCTAAAGACAGCAAAGGGAACTGGGAAACAAAAATGGACAATTACTGGTTCAAGCGAGTGGGCAACTAAGGAGCTGGCTGCTTATAAAGCGTGTCCACGCCAGCCTCAACCCGTTTAAAAATCGCCCAACATCGCTGTCGCATACCTATAGGGAGGTCCTTAGGCGTGATCATCCTGCGGGAGACGACTTCCGCCGGATCATCAGTAATCCGCCCAGCGGGGTGGCGGTGGGCTGCAGTCTTTGATACTGCGAACCCATCAGACGTCTAGCAATGTGCGGCACCATCAGGCCGACAAAACCTATGGTGCTGCTCTTCCGCCTCGTTGTTCGTGTCGAATACCCGGATCGTCATTGACGCGTCAGGTGCGATCACGCAAACGCACTTCATCGGCAAACACGCTGCCTCTATGCAAGGCCTCAGGTTCTTTTGGGAATTCATTCGGTCCATCCTGGTTGCAAGCCAGGAGAATTCCTTAAGCATGCGGTTCGCGGAGTGTAGTCGGGATACTGGACAGTGCCGGCCTGGTGCCTAATTCACCTCCCGCCCCCCTCTGCTCGCAGCTGGAGCCTGGCCTGAGGAAGTTACTCTAAGCTTTGCGCCCCTTCTCATGCCAATTAGGCACCAAATGGCGGTTCTTCAGATCTTCCTTCAGCTCCATCACCAGCGCCGCGATAGCGCGAGCCGAAACCAGCCCTGAAACGTCGATCCCCGTGACCGTAATCTCTTCCCTGTTCGTATTCTGGTCGAATATCTGAACAGTCATCGAGCCGTCTGGCGCGATCGTGCAGACGCATCGCATGGGCAGAAATGCAGTCTCAACGATGTGTCTCAACTCCAAACTCGAAATCATACCGCCACCTCCTTTTCGGGTATCAGGGCATTGTAATTTTTAGGCCCGTGCGAATTCAGCCGGTTCCAAAAATTTGCGTCCCCAGATCGTTCTTCCCCTCTTCGATCTGAGCTGGACCACCAACGAGCGGTTTTTTTACATCGCTGAAAAAAATAATTTGGGAATACCCATTCACTGCGAATATTGGTTCTCCTATATTTACGCCCATCGAGACGCGAAACAGCCCCTCAACAGGCCCAGCGGATCGAACCGCTCTTTAACAGCTTGCGCAACAAACAACAGACCGCATTTCCTCTACCGGCGACCGGCGATCAGACAGCCCCGAAAGGCTGCCCACGACAGGGAGAACCCTGTACGGCTGACGATGGTGAAACGCCTTGACCGAGCGAATGACCTGGCAAGCAAGCGTGAATAAAACCGGCGTGCACGCCAGCGGCTCTACGTTCAGCTAACGGCCAGCCCATGACGAGCAGTATGTTGCGGGGAAGATTTGATGCGGCACGCGAGGCAGCCGGTGTGGAGAAGGGAAATTTCAGATGCGAGACCTGCGAGCGAAAGCCGGCACGGATAAGGCTGAGTCGAGCGGCGATATCCTTCAAGCCCGCGATCAGCTCGGGCACACCACTGTGGTGATGACCGAGAACTACATCCGCAAAAGGATCGGAAAAAAGGTCACTCCAACTAAGTGAATTCTGCACCGCAATTATTTTTACCCCCTTGAATTTAAAGGGCTGCAAGGCAGGTAATTAACGTGTCATGTGGCGCAGAATTATTGCTAACCATCTGTTTATAAAGGATAAATTTACGGACTTAAAATCCCTCGTCCTTTGGACGTGCCGGTTCGACCCCGGCTCGGGGCACCACATATATATAAAGGGCTTACGGGGCATTTTGCTCAGTAGGCCCTTTTTGTTTTGGTCCGCGAAAACAGTCGTGGTCTGCAATTTCAAAAACTCTTTGCCGCGTTCCTGATCAGTTATTACGGGACCGAGAGCGTCAGCGGCGCGGGCGAACCGGCACCAACCTTGGCTCTGGTCACCACAGCAGGTCCACATGTGCGGCAAAAGCGTTACCCCGCCGCCCATGGTAGCTCTCACTAAAGCGAACGATCCGTGGCGCATATCAGCTCAGCACCAAGTAGCAGCATGATCAATCGCTTCTGGCGACTGCTCGCTAAACTACTCGCGCTCTCGGTAAACACTGCTCGGGCAGCGATACTGATCGGCGCGTAGCTTGACAGCGTTTTAACGACAGTTGCCTTGAACAACGGGTGCAGGGCTGAACCGCTTGTCGCCAGCCACTGAAGGAACGGCAGTAGCAGGCCGATACGATTGCATTACCCTTCTAGTTCGGATAGGGAAATCAAGGAAGGCTACACTACGATGAATCTCTTACGCGGCACTATGTTATCAACACGCCTAATTTCTGCGTTTGTGGTATGCGCAGTTGTCACACTAGGTGTCGGCCTTGTCGGATACACGGGTATCACAGGCCTCAAAAACAGCGTAGATGGGATCGTCAATAACAACCTCGTATCTGTGTACAACACGAGTAATGCACGCTCAAATGCGATAGCGCATTATCGCGACTTGCACCGCGCACTGCTGTATAAATTTGCAAAGGCAGACCAAGCCAAATATGACGAGACGTTGAAGTCCTTAGCAGACAATCAAAAAGAAGTAGAACAACTTTTCAATGCATATCGGCAAACGCCTCTGGAAGACGATGAAAGAGCGGCAGGTGATCAGTTTGAAAAAGACTGGCCAGCGTACATTAACGCATCCTCTCGCGTGATCGAATTAGCGGCGAAAGGTGACCTTGAAAGCGCGAACAAGATATTCGCACAAGAGGTGGATCCTGCCTACAAGAAAACAAACGATGAGTTAAAGATAATGGTAGCGTCTAACAAGCGCCAAAGTGATGACGTCGCAATAGAAGCCGCGAAGACTTCGAGCGTCGCATACGGTTCATTGGGCATAGGCGTAGTGATCGCGTTTGTTGCTGCAATTATTCTGGGCTTATTGGTCACACGCTCGATCACTCGACCGCTTTTGGGGGCGCTACGAACCGCAAAACAAGTGGCCGACGGCGACCTTTCTCAACAAATTGATGTCACCGGGAATGACGAGATCAGCACACTGCAATCAGCACTAAGCACGATGCAAGTTAACCTAAGAAATACTGTTAAAGAAATTGCCAATGCGGCTGATCAATTGGCCTCTGCGTCCGAAGAGTTGAATGCAGTTACGGAGGAAAGCTCCAAAGCGCTGATACGCCAGAACGATGAAATCCAGCAAGCCGCTACGGCGGTGAACGAGATGACAGCAGCGGTTGAGGAGGTAGCGCGCAATGCCTCAGGCGCGTCTGAGTCCTCTGAAGAAACTAGCCGCAGTGCTATTGAAGGACGTGATCAAGTAAAGAATGCCGTTGGATCGGTTAATACTATGGCAGAGCAGATATCTCAATCGACTGAAAAGGTCACGGTACTCGCCACGAGAGTCAATGAGATCACAGGCGTTCTCGCAGTTATTCAGTCCATAGCCCAGCAAACCAACCTGTTGGCATTGAATGCCGCAATTGAGGCAGCCAGGGCTGGCGAGCAGGGTCGCGGCTTTGCGGTAGTCGCCGATGAAGTGCGCGCCCTTGCGCACCGAACGCAGGCATCGACCGCAGACATTGAGGCTATGATGGCCCAAATTCGTGCGGGTGCGGATGAAGCAGTGATCTCTATGAATAACAGTAGGAGCCTTGCAGGAGAAACCCGTGATCAAGCAGTTCAGGCAGGTCACGCGCTAGACAGAATCACCGAAGGTGTCTCAATGATTAATGAGAAAAATCTTGTGATCGCAAGCGCCGCCGAAGAGCAAGCTCACGTAGCTCGAGAGGTGGACCGAAACCTGGTTAATATTCAAGATATCTCCACTCAGACTGCAACTGGCGCACACCAAACCAATGCCTCGAGTGCAGAGCTTTCTCGACTTGCCGCCTCATTTGGAGTATTGGTCAATAAGTTCAAGACCTGAATAAAGTTGATCAGAGCGCGTGTGTATATAGTAGGCATCTGACAATAGCGCATTCAGATGCCTATGTGCTTGCGCAAAGATCTTCCGCCTCGCTTGAGGCGCGAAGACGGCACGCCGCTAGACTGGTCTGAAATCACATCGCCCCCAGACAGCATTGTCATCCCATGCGAATACATCCAGGACATGAACTGGAGCGAATACCGATCAGCAACTACACCAAAGCCCCTCCATCCTTTTTTTGCGGATCACAGGGAAAATAGGTACGAATAAGGCCCTCGCTGAACTTGGTAACCAGACGTCCCGAGGGATCTGAGTAAATCGCAGGCATGGAAAAGCCAAGCCGTGAGACTGGGCTTGGGCGATCGATACATCAATTGCGCGGGCCGTAGACCTCATCCTGACTTGTGGTGCTTTCCATGACCTCGCCAAAATCTGTCTGTCCATGCAGACATCGAGAATCACTCACCATCAGCATCGACCACGCTGAATATTGACCGCCCCCCCTCCCAGAGACCTGCATACCCTTAGGGCAATCATGAGCGTGACTAATGATTTATTGAAATCAATTCGTTTTTGTTCATGTAGGTAACCGACCTAAAATCCCTACGGCTCTTCACCCTCAGCAGAATAACGGCTGCTGATCGAAGACACAGACATCAGTCAACGCTAAAAGGGGCAAGACGCCTATCCGGGCGTTGCCTCGTAAGGAAGGATGCCAAGCCTAGATGAAAAAAGAATTCACATTTTCTATCAAGTGTACTTGTTTTGATGAGGATTACTCACCCTCAGACACTACCCGAGTCACGACTAATTTTGCGAACCTGGCCAGGGGAAAAAGTCGCCGAGAGAATTTACGTAATACCTTGAAGATGATCGACAATCGCTTCAATGCCCTGGCGCACTGGGACAACCCTAAAGGCGATCGTTATACGCTGGCGCTGAACATTGTCTCTGCGGAAATGAATATCGATGCTGAAGGTGATCACTCTGCTATTCCGTTAATTGAGGTTTTGAAGACAACGATCATTGACCGAAAAACCAATACGCATATTAACGGAATGGTAGGAAATAACTTCTCTTCCTACGTGCGAGACTATGATTTCAGCGTGAGATTACCAGAGCACAAAAAAAACCAGTCCGGGCTCAGCACGCCAGAAGATTTCGGAGATCTGCACGGAAAGCTCTACAAAAGCTTTGTCAATTCAACCAGCTACAAAGCGCATTTTGACAAACCGCCTGTTATCTGCCTGAGTGTATCGAGCGCCAGAACCTATCACCGGACCGAGAATCAGCATCCTGTTTTAGGGTATGAATACCAGCAGGATGAATACTCGTTGACGGATGAATATTTCATGAAAATGGGCTTAAAGGTTCGCTATTTCATGCCCCCGAACAGCGTTGCGCCTCTGGCGTTTTATTTCTCGGACGATTTGCTGGGTGACTACACCAATCTGGAGCTTATTAGCACCATCAGCACGATGGACACCTTCCAGAAAATTTATCGCCCTGAGATCTATAACGCAAATTCAACGGCAGGAAAAATCTATCAGCCTAGCTTGAAAAATAACGATTATTCATTGACCCGCATTGTGTACGATCGCGAGGAGCGAAGTCAGCTGGCTATAAAGCAAGGGAAATTTGTTGAAGAGCACTTTATCAAACCCTATCAGCGCCTTCTGGATCAGTGGTCCGCAAGCTGCATTCTTTGATCATTTAAAAACCAAGGTTGATTTTTCATGAAAAAACTTTTGCCCACCTCCACTGCTGGCAGCTTGCCTAAACCTTCCTGGCTTGCACAACCTGAGACGCTCTGGTCACCGTGGAAATTGCAAGGGGAAGAACTGGTTGAAGGTAAGCAGGATGCGTTACGTTTGTCGCTGCAAGAACAACAACTGGCCAATATTGATATCGTCAGCGACGGTGAACAAACGCGCCAGCATTTTGTAACTACATTTATTGAGCATCTCGATGGCGTCGATTTTGAACAGCGCGAGACCGTTAGAATTCGAGACCGCTATGATGCGAGCGTGCCAACGGTGGTGGGGGCTGTCGCTCGCCGAAAACCAGTTTTTGTTGAAGACGCAAGATTTCTACGCCAGCAAACCAGGCAGCCTATCAAGTGGGCCTTGCCCGGACCAATGACGATGATTGACACCCTCTACGATGCTCATTATAAAAATCGTGAAAAACTGGCTTGGGAATTTGCCAAAATCCTCAACCAGGAGGCCAAAGAGCTAGAGGCTGCCGGGGTTGATATTATTCAGTTTGATGAGCCTGCATTCAATGTGTTTTTTGATGAAGTGAATGACTGGGGCGTCGCCACCTTGGAAAGGGCAGTTGAAGGGCTTACATGTGAAACGGCCGTGCATATTTGCTATGGCTACGGCATCAAGGCGAATACCGACTGGAAAAAAACGCTGGGCTCCGAATGGCGACAGTACGAAGAGGCCTTTCCCAGGCTGCAAAACTCCAGTATCGACATCATCTCGTTGGAATGTCACAACTCGCACGTCCCTATGGATCTGCTTGAACTCATTCGAGGCAAGAAAGTGATGGTAGGAGCCATTGATGTGGCAAGCCATGCCATTGAAACGCCTGAGCAAGTCGCCAACACGCTAAGGAAAGCGCTTAAATTCGTCGACGCCGACAAACTCTATCCCTGCACCAACTGCGGAATGGCCCCTCTCCCTCGTCATGTCGCCAGCGGCAAGCTGCGCGCGTTAAGTGCAGGGGCAGACATCGTCCGCAAAGAACTCTTGAGCCAGTGATCGGCTACATACGCAAGTCAGTAGGCGATACTCAGGCCTGGCTTGCACAAAAAAGCCCGGCGCTGAAGCCGGGCTTTCTGATCATCTATTCCTTATGCAGAACACGCATGGCCAACGCTTCGCTGGTCGCTTGCACCCTGTCCTTCTCGTCTACACCTTCCCAATAGAACGGATTCTGGAAGCTTCGAGACGCGTAGCGTTCACTACTTAACGGGCGGCTTGTCAAAATCGACATCAAGCGTCTGATAAAATGCCATCGGTGATTCAGCAACGATCCAGAGAAGAAGGATGACGTGGTGACCTTGTTTGCCCTCTGGCAGTACTGCAGAGATCTCTGTTTTCGGAGCAAGTTCTTCACGGTGCTCGCTATACGGGTCAAGAAGAGAGATCTCTTCGTAAAAAGGTTTCTCTTGAAAGTGGGCACGCGTCAATCGAGTGCTCTCATCCCAGCCATCTTTAGTAATGAACCAGCGATAACCACGCGTCACATGCGGTGCCTCATACCGCCAAGTCACCATAAAAGTGCTGACACCTTTCACACCTTGGCGAGGCCAGCCTTCAGCGTTGCCCTTGGCTGCCAGTCTGTCTGCGACCTCTCTATCGGTATAATTCAAGCACTCACGCTCGTCGGTCCAACCTCCGCTCACTATAAGGCCATCCTTTGGAGGCTCCGCACTGGGAACATCAGATTTAAAACCAGCGAATTCACCTCCAATGGTATCCGGAAAGTTTTTGCCGCTTTCTATCCCATGCAGGTGCCACTCCAGTACCCAGCTCTGATCCATTGCATAAGAGCCCCTCGTTGCAGGGTCTGTAATCCGCCCGTGTTTAACTCCCGTGGTGGTAGCATCACTCATGTCCCTGTCCTCAATTATTAAATCAGGCATACCTTGCCTGTTACCCAATTGAAGACCTGCTTTCCTGAACGGAATAGCTAGCAGTTCAGCGAGTAGATTTTTCCATAAAACCCTGAAACAAGGGTGCGGGAAGCCAGCCCGCTCTCCACTCCATACTCGGCATTAGCGTTTCAGAGCATCACGTTAATGCGAAAGACATTCTGCTCGGGGTCCAGCAGCACGGCCTGATACCAGTTGTAATAGGTCAGGTACGGTTCCTTGACCAGTATTGCGCCCTGCGCCACCGCCAGCGGCACCAGTCGGTCCACCTCGGCTTGGTCGGACACGTCGATGTTGAGCAAAAACCTGCACCCCTTGCTGCCTGCAAACGCTTCCAGGCCAAGCAGCTCATACGCATCCAGTGCGTTGAAACCAATGCAGGACTTGCCGGTGTCCAGTCCGCGAAAGATCGGTGATCTGATGGCCTCGATTTCGCGAAAGCCGAACAGGTTCGAGTAGAACGTGCTCAGGCGGACGATGTCCTCCGCGAACACGTTGACGTAAGACAATGAGTTCATATCAGGCCACCTTGCTGCCGCCAAAAGTGGTC
Source organism: Pseudomonas sp. PvP028 (assembly GCF_017832255.1). Lineage (NCBI taxonomy): Bacteria > Pseudomonadati > Pseudomonadota > Gammaproteobacteria > Pseudomonadales > Pseudomonadaceae > Pseudomonas > Pseudomonas sp. PvP028. The sequence goes on along the minus strand of NZ_JAFIBL010000001.1, from coordinate 3,979,347 downwards.
TGCTTGACGAACTTGGACAGCAAATGATCGCCTGATGTCACCGGCGCATGCCGAGGTGTGGCGCCAGGTTGCAGGCAGCCTGGCAGGCATTGAATCAACGTGTCGTAGTTGGGTTGGTGGAAAAACACCAGAGACTGTCGACGATTGTCCTGCTCGCTGGTCATCGGCGGGTTGACCACTCGATGCAGCGTGGAAATCCACTGGTCGTTGGTCCACTGCATCATCAGATCTCCAATGTTGACCACAAAACCATTTTCGACATACGGCACATCGACCCACTCACCTTGACGATTACGTACTTGCAAGCCGCCCAGCGCGTTATCAGGACGCACTATCGTCAGACTGCCGTAGTCGGTATGCGCACTGGCGCGTAACTGGCCAGCCTCGACTTCGGTCTTGATGTCCGGATAACTCAGGCTGCGGAACATGCTGATATGCCGGTCGATCTTGTCATCGAAAAAACACTCATCCAGTTCCAATGCCAGGGCAAACAGGCGCATCAACGATTGAGCCAACTCGCTCATGGCATCGAAATAGGCCTGATAAGTCTCCTTGAATCCGGGCAGCAGGTTTTGCGCAGGCCAGACATTCGATGCGAAGTGCGAGCCGGCCTGGGCATTGTGATAATAATCTTCATCCGGCACATCGCTCGGCCCGATGGAGAAAGACTCCTTGAGATCTCCCGGTGCACTCTCCTCCAGAGAATAGGAAAGGCTCTCCTCGGCCACCGCACTGTAACCCCGCACCATCTCCGGGCTGGGCCGATCTACCTTGCGCTTTTCCGCCAGCGGCAAATCAAAGAATTGGCGGGTCAAACGCGAGACCCTGTCGATAAGCTCTCCGGGAATCTGGTGCTCGGTGATGACCAGAAACCCGATGTCCCTGCACGCCTGATTGACTGCCTTGGCTACGGCAGCCTTGCCGTCCGGGTCTTCTGAAAAATAAGGGGCCAGGTTGATAATGGGCACATAGTGCAGAGTCATACGGCTGTTTCCTCTCGCTGACACACTGCCGAAAAGGCTCACCTACAAGGGTGAAGGTCAGCGAGGCAAGAGCAGAAAGCATGCCACTGGAAGAATTCATCGTTCATACAAGCAGTTAGCTGTTTCGACGGTTAAAGCCGGATCAAATGGTCTGAAACAGAACGCATGGTTTGAATGCACAGGTATGAAAAAACGGGCCAGAATTGCGCACATTCGACCCGCTGTTTTCAGGCGCTTGCAATACGCTCGATGGCGTCGGCGGTCGTCGTTACTTCGCCGAACTCATAGGCAATCGTCGTCAGCGATATTCGCTGAACCTCCTCGGCTGAAACAGCGCCGAACCCGACGTCCGGGTAGTCCATCGCAGCATTCGCATCGCTCAGGGCGATGACTTTGTACTCACGATGCACGCCGTCCCTGATCGTGGTTTCACAACACACATTGGTGACCGTACCGCAGACGATGATCGTGTCGACATCCCGCGCACGCAGCACGGTGTCCAGGTCCGTGTTATGAAAGCCGCTGTAAAACAGCTTGTCGACAATCACGTCACCGGGCCGAGGCGCGAGTGCTTCGATGACCTCAACGTCCGGATCATGCCGTGCCAGTATCTGGTCCACATTCGGATAAAGATCGCGCATGCGCCCGGTATCAGAACCATCGCCGCGCACGATATGGCGAAGATAAACCACCGGCACCTGCGCAGCCCGTGCGGTTTGCAGCAGCTTCTGGATAGGCTGGATGATGTCCGCAGTACTTTTTACGTACAACGCCCCGCTGGGCTCACAAAATACCTTTTGCATGTCTACAACGATGACCGCTGTTCTGCGCGGATCGATAGGCCAGCGGACAAGGGGTTTGCTCATGGGACTTACCTCGATTGAGCCTGACAGGCTAGGTAGTCTTGCCAAGCAATAATCGTGCTGTAGGTCTCCATAGCATCTGCTGGGAAGAACTGTGCACCGTTCACGCGGCATTACAACGTATGTGCCTCATGCGCCTGAACTGCCGTCCTAAACGCATCAAAAATACAAGGAACGTTGTTATGAAGCCGAGTTTCGTAGAGCAAAAACCGTCAGGCAGGTTTCATCTGAAAACCCATGGCATGCTACTGCTGGCACTTGCCTTGACGGGGTGCGGAACGATCAACACTACGTTTAGACCCGATTCCGTCGCAGGTGAAAAGCTTACTGACTGGAAATCAAATTGCTCCTCCATTCCGCGCGTTTACAGCGGGGTCATGCTCGATTTCTGTGAACTGAACGCCGAGCCCAAACAGAGTAGCGCTTATCAGAAGACCAATGCGCCTGAGTGGGTTTTACTGGACATGGGTTTATCAGGCATCGTAGATACATTGCTCCTGCCTTACACGATTTATCAGCAAAACCAATACGGCTATATCAACGCAAGCCGCTTTAAATAGCGTCTGAACTCGGCTTTCGGAATCCCTCATTTTCTCGCGCCCGATAAAAACCACGCAGACGTTAATCTGCGGGACTTTTGAATGTTGGGAGCGCAGTTGGGAGTCGGATCTGCCGAAACACGTCCATTGCGCAAAAAGCATCAGACGAAAGATCAGGAAAGCTTGAAGGCCTTCAGCGCCTGCTTGGCGCTGGCTATCAGGTCAGGCGTCAATGGCCTGCCTTGCCTGTCCAGAAGAACCGGGGTGCATGCGCATCGACAGCGCACCCGATTATCCCCCTCTGCCCACCAATCGAGCATCTGCTGCCCCGTGAACAACTCGCCATGTCGTTCGATATGCTGCTCCCGACTGGTGGGCGTCAGCGCAGACAGATGCATGAATTTCACCGGCATCCCGAGACGCTCTGAATCGGCGATGTCGTTCTGCAACTTGCGAATCCGCATTTCATGAAGTTCGGAATCAGAAATTCTACCGACCAAGGCTGAACCCTCGTTAAGACACACATCAAATTAATAGACCACTCACGCCACTCACGCCAGCTTTCAAACGTGTATGAGTCAGCTCTTTTGCTGGCTAAGCGTGGTACCTATGAATGATTTTTCAGTGTCCCGGAGTTGTCCTGATCAGATGGAAAAATACAAATCTGCGCCCAATAAAAAACCCCGCAGACGTTAATCTGCGGGGCTTTGAATAGTGGAGGCCGAGGTCGGAATCGAACCGGCGTAGGCGGATTTGCAATCCGCTGCATAACCATTTTGCTACTCGGCCTCAAACGAAAGATGCTTCACTTGAACATCAAACGTATTTTGATTTCGCGGGAAACCTGTATTTCTTTGGCTTCCAACCCATTGAATCTAAAGGGTTTTTTTCAATTCCTCGCTCAGGAATGGACGCAATTCTGTACTGGTTCGCATGCCATGTCAAGAACGAGGAGAAAATAATTCGCCGACGCTGCATCGCTGCAATCGCTACTGCGCCTGACGCTCCAGAGGCGTATAGGGTTTGAAGAACCCGCTGCCCATCCATTGCGGTGTTTTTTCCGTGGTCAACGGCTGGGCGCGCTGGTAGCTGTTTGCGTTTTTCGCGTAGCCCTTGTGGTCGTACTCGGCCATGAACGGGTACGGGAAGACCTTGCGAGTACGTCCGCGATTGCCCACGTTTTCCTTGACCATGGACGCCGGCAGCGACTGTGCCAGTGGTCTCTGCCTGTTGCCGGCCTTGTCGGGGCCTGCCTGTCGGACAACGATGGCATCCGGAGCGCGGCTTTTTTCGACCCAGGCCATGATCGGCGTCAGCAGATCGACCAGGCTTGGACCTTCCCCGCCGCCGCAATGATAAACGCCGGGTAGCATGTACAGCCTTGAGAAGGCCTCGGTGCGGGTTTTGCCCATCTCGGCTTCAAGCGCCTCGTGATACGCCAGGGTGTTGAGTGGTGAGACGTTCGGGTCAGCCCAGCCGTGCCAGAGGATCAGCTTGCCGCCGCGGCTGGCGAATGGCGAGAGATCAGGATTGGTAGCGTCGTACAGCGCATGCAGCGGGCGTAGCTGGTCAAAGGTTTTCTTGTCGAAGTCCAGCGCATTCAAATCGAAACTTGCTGGTGGGTTGTTCTCGAACACAACATTGCGAATGGCCTCCAGCGCGGCCTTTTCGCTGTACACAGTCTGATCGGCGCTGACAGGCACGAACACCCCAGCCCAGGCCAGCTCCGAACCCGGCTGCGGGCCACCCAGGGTCAGCCGCTCGCCACTGACAGCGTCCTTCGGGCCTTCGTAAAAGCGTCTGACCGTGGCCACCTCCTCTGCGCTCAGGCACGTGGCGGGGTCAGCAGATGCCTTGCATTGCAGCGCGGCAGGGTCGAAGTGACAGATACGCGGATCCGCTATAAGGCCATCGATCTGCCCGTCCAGCAGATCGCATTGCTCGAGTACTGCCTTGTGCAGCAACGGCAGTCGTGAAGCGAGAAGAATCGGCTTGCCGTCTGCGCCGCGGTTAGAGCGCGCCATCCAGCCGTGATACAGGGTTTTCTGCACTTGAAAGTTGAGCGCCGGGGCTCCGGCAATGATGCCGTCGAAATCGTCCGGGTAACGCTGTGCTTCGATCAACGCCTCGCGACCGCCGTCCGAGCAGCCACTGAAGTAGGCATATTGCGCTTTGCGTCCATAGAATGCGGCGATCAGTCTCTTCGAGGCCAGCGCAGTGAGGTGCACACCACGATGGGCGAAATCGGCGCGTTTTTGCGGGTCATCGCCAAAATGCTCGTCTGCCGCCTGATGCCCCATGTCGGTGGAGGCCACCGCGAATGCGCCAGCACTCAGGGATGTACAGCCATCAGCGGCGCGCACGGTCGAGTTGACGTTGCCACATAATCCGCCGCAGCCGACTTGCAGGTAACGCTGTTCCCAAGTACCGGTTGGCAGCTCGAGCCTGAAGTTGATCTGCGGAGCCAACCGGGCTTCCACAGTACACACCGCAACACCATCACGGGTCGATTCAGTGGCCGCCAGCACACGACTGCCCTGCCCGCCGATATCACTGAGATCCACGCTGCTCAGTGCAGCACAGCTGCTGACCGGTTTGACCACTGCAAGCCGAGCCACGTTGTCGGCGGTCGCCGAGGATGCCACACGGGCCATAGCCGGCGTCTGAATGCTGAGTGAAGTGACCAGCAACAACAAGGCGTGGGCGTACTTCGGCTGGGAGGGTTTCATGAGAACTCCTGTTCATGAAGGATCAAAACCACAGTGCGAACCTGCAAATGGCCGCACTGCGCGTAAGGGTAAAACGTTTAAGCCTAACGATTATTCAAAGGCTAGTAGAAAAAATCACCAAAGCCTCGTTGGACGGTGCCACGCTGGAAGAGCCCCGACAGCACTGCATCTGTTGGCAACCTGAGCCGCAAACAGGAACAGGCCTGCCCGGGTCAAGACCCTATCCAATCGCTGTATGGGGGTGGGCTATAAGCTGGAGTTGTGACCGTCACTGTGCTGAGCGCGCATCACGCATCCATACCGTTCCGAGCACTCAACATCGGACGCGGAGCGTCCAGAAAGGCATGCCCACGCGGAGTGGGCACAATAGTGATCTGGAGAATTCTCGTTTCCCACGCTCCAGTGGGAATGCCTGTCGTGACCCTATGTGTCACGCGTTCACGCAGTCTCTGTCTGCCGGTTGCGATGCAGCGCAGCCAGGTCGCGGAATCCGGCACCCGGATGACCTGCTTCCAGGCGCGAGCCATCGCCAAACAGCTTTTCGCGCAACGTGCCATTGGCGTATTCGGTCTTGTAGACGCCGCGTTTCTGAAGCTCCGGCACCAACAGTTCGACCGCGTCAATGAAAGTTTCGTGGGTCAGCGCGTACGCCAGGTTGAACCCGTCGACGTCTGTTTCTTCAACCCACTCCTGCAGCAGATCGGCCACGGTTTCCGGGCTGCCGACAAACAGCGGGCCGAAGCCACCGATGCCGACCCAATCGGCCAGAGCCTGCGGCGTCCATATCGTGTTCGGGTCTGCCGTGGAAAAGGTCTCGACGGCCGACTGAATGGCATTGGTGTGAACGTGGCGCAGGGGTTCGTCGGGCTTGAACTGGCTGAAGTCGATGCCGGTCCAGCCGGAAATCAAAGCCATCGCGCCCTCATAACTGACCCAGCTTTTGTATTCTTCGAATTTGGCCTTGGCCTTGGCATCCGTCTCGCCGAGGATCACCGTCTGCAAATTGAAAATCAGCACCTTGGACGGGTCGCGACCAGCCTCTGCAGTGCGCCGGCGGATATCGGCCACGGTCTTTTTCAGCAGGACTTTCGAGGGGGCTGCAACGAAAACGCATTCGGCGTGCTCGGCGGCGAACTGCTTGCCGCGGCTTGAAGCGCCAGCCTGATAGAGCACAGGCGTGCGTTGCGGCGACGGCTCGCACAAGTGGATGCCAGGCACCTGGAAGTGTTTGCCGACATGGCGGATCTCGTGGATTTTGGTGGGATCACTGAATACCCGGCGCTCCCGGTCACGCAGAATCGCGCCGTCTTCCCAGCTGCCTTCCCAGAGTTTGTAACACACCTCCAGATACTCCTCCGCGTAGTCGTAGCGCGCGTCGTGTTCGGTGAGGGTTTTCTGGCCCAGGTTCTTCGCGCCGCTTTCCAGATACGAGGTGACGATATTCCAGCCTGCGCGCCCCTTGGTCAGGTGATCCAGCGTCGACAGGCGACGGGCAAACGGATAGGGATGTTCGAACGACAGCGACGCGGTCAGGCCGAAGCCCAGGTGTTCAGTCACCAGCGCCATGGGCGGGATGAGCTGCAACGGGTCGTTGACCGGCACCTGAGTGGCCTGGCGAATCGCCGCCTCGCCGTTGCCGCGATAGACGTCGTAAATACCCAGCACATCGGCAATGAACAAACCATCGAACTTGCCGCGCTCGAGAACTTTCGCCAGATCGGTCCAGTATTCGAGGTCCTTGTACTGCCAGGAGCGATCACGCGGATGCGCCCAGAGGCCCGGCGATTGATGGCCGACGCAGTTCATGTCAAACGCGTTGAGGCGGATTTGGCGGGACATACACTTACTCCTGAAGCTGCGGCGGAACCACGCCATTGAGGCGTTGATTGCCGATAACCTGATAGTGCCAGCGCAGCGGTTCACGGCCGGTTGGGGCTGGCAGTGACGGGCGCTGCCCGGTCAATTCGTACTGAATATTGCCCACCGCCTGCAAAGCATCGGCGCTGGCAATGACCGCCTCGCTGCTGGCGATCAGGCGTTGTTCGGCAGAACCGTCCTGCCGCCGGGCGCGTTCCAGCAGCGCGGCGGCGACGTCCAGACGAATCTGCAGATCCCCGACCTTGCTGATCACATAGGGGTCATCGACGATGCGCTGCAGACCACTGAGCGACCACGGCCGACCGTGCTCACGCAGGTAGTCGAGTGTGTGTTGCAGGCCCTGGCGCGCCTGATCAAGGTCTTCGGTAGCAACCGCCAGTTGTGCGGTAACAGCGGGATGTGTCATGGGCGTACTCCTCGATCAGTTCCAGGCGTGACGTGGCGGCGCGATACCGTTGAGCACCTGATTGCCGATCAGGTGGTATTTCCAGCGCGCCGGGTCATGCAGCGTGTGGGTCCGCGCGTTGCGCCAGTAACGATCCAGATTGAGTTTGCCGAGCACCGAGCGGGTGCCGGCCAGTTCGAACAGCTGGGTGCTGGCGAGCAAGGCAATCTGCGCCGACAGCACCTTGGCCTGGGCGACGATTACCGAGGCCTGTGCGACGCTGGCTTCGCTGGGTTCGGCCAGGGCATGGTCGATGGCCTGCCCGGCCTTGGCGAGGATCGCGTCGGTGCCGTGCAGCCGCCACTGCAAGTCGCCGATGGCAGCAATGCTGAACGGGTCCTGCCAACCGAAATCCTGCTTGCTGTCGATCCATGGCCGGGCCAACCGGGCGTGCTTCAGGGTTTCCTCGAACGCGCCGTGAGCAATGCCGGTATCCACCGCCGCCTGAATGATCTGCGAAATCGGTCCATGGGCAGTCGGTTCGTCGAAAGCGCGATGCGCCGGGATCACCGCACTCGAGGGTACGCGAACGGCCTTCAACACCGCCCCGCCGCTGGCCGTGGTGCGCTGACCGAAACCGTCCCAGTTATCGATGATGGTCAGCCCCGGATTGTCACGCTCGACGAAAGCGATGAACGCTTGATTCTGCTCGTTGACGCCTGAAACCGGCACGATGTGCGCGAACAGTGCGCCGGTGCAGTAGAACTTTTCGCCGTCCAGCACTGCGTGCTCGCCATCGAATCGAATCCGGGTCTGGAAGGCGCCGGCGTTCTTGCTTTTCGACTCCGAGAACGCATTGCCAAATCGGTAGCCGGCCAGCGCCTTGCCGAAGTAGTGGCGCTTCTGCTCCTCGGTGCCGGTCTGCAAGAGAATATCGAGCACGCCCAGATGGTTCTGCGGGATTTGCCCGAGTGAAGGGTCAGCGGCAGAAACAAGCTTGATCACTTCCGCGACGGTGACGTAGGAAACGCCCGCACCGCCATAGGCCTTGGGTACGGTAATGGCCCAAAGGCCGCTGGCGGAGAACTCATCCAGCTCGGCGACTGGCAGACGCCGTTCGCGATCACGCACTGAAGCTTCTTCAGCGAAGCGACCGGCCAATGCTCTGGCCACTTCAAGGGCTTCGGCGTCCGAGCCAATGATATGCGCTGCGGGAGGTGCGGCAGTTGAAAGGGAGGAAGGAAAACTCATGGACAGGCTCCTGCTCGTTGGCGACAGGTTGAAAACACTCAACACGCTTGACCCTGAACATTGCACAGCCCGTGCCGAAAACTATTTCCCTTTAAAAGCAGTAAGTTGCGAAGCAACGCTCATGAATGGCCGCACCCTGCAGCGCAAAATGTTCGAACGCTGTTGCTGGCCGAACAGCGGCGCACTCGCAGCGCATCCAGCGCAGACACAGGTATTTCAGGGCTCATGAGCTGCCGACGTGGCCGACGACGCGATGGGATTTGCCAGCCAGCGCTCATGCCACTGTTGGCTGACCAACAAGAAAAACATCTCACCAAAAATAAGCTATTAAAATCAATTAGTTATATTCAGGCATAAAGCATGCAGAGAGTCCTGCGAACCTTCCACCGGCCCGTGTGCCGATCTCTTCGCGCTCAGGAGTACTGCATGACTCAAACAACCGGCTCAAACCCGCTCTCGCTGGGGACCGATTACGAAACCCTGGCCAACCGATTTCGCCCGATCTTCCGTGAGATCGGCGCTGGCAGCGTCGAACGCGAACAAGCACGCGCCCTGCCCCATGAAGCGATTGCCTGGCTGCAGAAAGCCGGGTTCGGCGCTGTACGTGTACCCACCGAATATGGCGGTGCGGGTGCATCGATCAGCCAGCTGTTTCAACTGCTGATCGAGCTGGCCGAAGCCGACTCGAACATTCCGCAAGCCCTGCGCGCGCATTTCGCCTTCGTTGAAGACCGCCTGAATGCACCACCCGGCGCGGACCGTGACCAGTGGTTTGCGCGCTTTGTCGCCGGGGATCTGGTGGGTAACGGCTGGACCGAAGTCGGCGCGGTGAAAATCGGCGACGTGATTACCAAGGTCAGCCCGCAAGGCGATGGTTTCGTGCTCAACGGCACCAAGTTCTACAGCACCGGCAGCATCTTTGCCGACTGGATCGACGTCTACGCCCAGCGCTCCGATACCGGCGCCGACGTGATCGCGGTCGTCGACGCCAGGCATGCCGGTGTGCGCCACAGTGACGACTGGGACGGGTTCGGCCAGCGCACCACCGGCAGCGGCACCTCGGTCTACGACAATGTACCGCTGCCGGCCACACACGTCATACCGTTCGAGCAACGCTTCAAATACCAGACGGCGTTTTATCAATTGGTGCTGCTGGCGGTGCTGGCCGGTATTGGTCGAGCTGTCGAACGCGACATCGCTCAGGAAGTGCGCGATCGCAAACGCGTCTTCAGCCATGGCAACGCCGGGAGCGTCAGCCAGGACTCACAAGTGCAGCAAGTGGTCGGTCAGATCGCCGCTCAGGTCTACGCCGCAGAGGCCGCAACGTTGCGCTCCGCCGAGCCATTGCAGCGTGCGTACGTGGCACGTTTTGGCAATGACCCACAGCGGGAAAAAGACGCCAATATCGCCGCCGAAATCGAGACCGCCAAGGCCCAGGTGATCGTCTCGGAACTGGTGTTGCGCGCTGCAACTGAGCTGTTCAACGCACTGGGCGCTTCAGGTGTCAGCGTCAACAAGGCCCTGGATCGCCACTGGCGTAATGCGCGCACAGCGGCATCGCACAATCCGCTGATCTACAAGGCGCGCATTGTCGGTGACTGGCGCATCAACGGCACCGAGCCGCCGTTTGTCTGGCAGATCGGCAGCGGTAAAGGCAACGCGTAAAGAGCACTCACACCGCGTTACGCAGCAGGTGGCGACTGGTAAAACTGAACGCCAGCACCAGAAAGATCAGCGCCCCGGTCGCAACCTGCTGCCAATAGAAGTTCCAGCCGATCAGCAACAGGCCGTTGGCGATCACGTTGATGAAGAGCACACCCAAAAGTGTGCCCGGAATATTCGGACGCCCTTGACGACTGAGCGTCGTACCGATGAACACCGCGCCGATGGCATTGATCAGGTAAGCGTTGCCTGACATCGGCACGTAGGCGTTGACCGTCGAGCTGAGCAGGATACCCGCCACCGCACAGGCCAGCGCGCTGGCGAAAAACACCTGCACGGCAATGCGCCGCGTGGGCAGGCCCGAGTAATACGCCAGCTGCGGCTGCGTGCCCAGCGCAAGGATTTCCCGTCCCAGACGGCCACGCGCCAGAATCAGCCCGTAAAGCCCTGCCAGCAACCCTACCACCAACAGCGGCAACGGCACGCCGAGGATCAACACAGCGCTGATGCCCGGTAACGCGCCCTGAGCGATATAGATCGGCTGGCCACCGTCGGACAACAACTGTTGCACGCTGGTGCCGATAAACAGCGTACCCAGCGTCGCCAGGAACGGCGAAATGCGCAGCCCGGCGATCAGCATCGCGTTGAACGCCCCCGCAATGCCACCTGCCAGCAGGGCCACCGCAATGGCCGCGCCCAGACCATGACCGCCATTCAGGGTGACGACGAAACCGAGGCCGGCAAAGTCCAGCGCCGTTCCCACCGACAGATCAATGCCGCCAGCCGCAACGGCCAAGGTCATGCCGATTGCGACGATGGCCAGCAACACGAAGTTGTTCAGCACCAGGCTCGACAGGTTGCCCCAACTCAGAAAGCCCGGCGCATTGATCGCGAAAAACAGCAGGATGACCGACACCAACAGCGGCAGGACCGCTGGCAAAAGGCGCGGCAGCACCTTGACGAGCGTCGAGGAGGTACTCAGGGTCAGCGTACTCATTGTTCACCCTCCCGGCGGCCGAATGCCCCGGAAAATGCCACCACCAACAGAATCAACACGCCTTGCACGCCGTTGACCCAGAAGCTGGAAATGTTCAGCAATTGAAAGCCGTTGATCAGAAAGCCCAGCAGCAGCGTCGCCAACAGGGTGCCGGGAATATTGGCAACCAGACGCCGCGAGAACACCACACCGAGAAAGGCGATGGCCACCACTGACAGCAGCATGTCCCCGGAACCGGTCGTGCTGCCGCTGAAAAACGCTGCGGAGCAGAATGCAGCCAGCGCAGCGCAGCCACCGGCAATCAGGTAACTGGCAAACACATAGCGCCGCAGATTCAACCCGGCAGCCTCGGCGGCTTGCGGGTACTCGCCAATGGCGTACAGACGCAGACCAAACGCGCTGTGCTGAATCACCAGCCACAACACCGCAGCGACACCCAGCAGTACCCAGGCCAGCGCGGGAATGCCCAGCCAGACGCCGGACGCCAGGCTGTCGAGCAATGCCGAGTCGGTCGCCAGCACAGTGTTCTGGGTCAGCACCAGCTCTAGGCCGGCAATCAGGTTCATGCTCGCCAGGGTCGCCAGTAGCGGCGGCAAGCGTAGAAACACCACCGCCAGGCCGTTGAACGCACCGACCAGCAGGCCGCAGCCGAGCGTCAGGCCAATCGCTTGCCAAGCATCGAACCCGGCATTGTTCAGGCTGCTGTAGACGGCCGCACACAGACCGAGATTGGCCGCCAGCGACAGGTCCAGGCCGCCGCTGACCACATTGGAACCACCACCTATAACCACGCAGGTCAGCCCCAGTGCGAGTATGCCGAGGGTTGCTGACTGGGCGAACACATTGCTGATGTTGCCGAGGCTGATAAAGTTCGGCGCACTGACGGCAAAGCCGAGCAAAATCGCCAGAAACACCAGCAACGAACCGCGCTGCGCCAGCTGCACGAGCCAGCGCTGCGCTGGATCGCCAGCCTGCGCAACGGATAGATCAAGCGCGGACATAATGGGCCTCCGCAGGGAGTGATTGGCTGTCATGGTCGCTTTCACTGGCGCCCGTGGCGCAGGCCAGCAGTTGGTCGCTGTCGGTGCTCAATGAATCGAATTCGCCTGCAATGCGTCCTCTGTGCAGGACCACAATGCGCTGAGTGATGCCGATCAGCTCCGGCAAGTCCGACGACAGCACCAGCACCGCCGCGCCGTCCTCGGCAAGCCGGGCAATCAATCGGTAGATCTCCACCTTGGCGCCGATGTCGACGCCAACGCTGGGCTCGTCCAGCAGGTATAACGTCGAATGGCGGCTCAGCCACTTGCCCAGCGCAACCTTCTGCTGGTTGCCACCGCTGAGCGCGTGCACTGGCGCATCATGGCCTGAGGTCTTGATTGCCAGTTCGTCGATCAGGTGTTGGCTTTCCCCGGCTTGCGCCGCAGCGTCGAGCAATCCCCAGCGGCTGAAGCGTCCCAGGCTGGCCAGCGTGATGTTCTCCAGCACCGAAAGCGCCGGTGCCACGCCATGCGTGCGGCGCTCCTCGGGGACCAGTGCGATGCCATGGCGTACCGCGTCACGCGGTGATTTCAACTGCAAAGGCTGACCGTTCAAGAGCAATTCGCCGCGATCCGGCTTGAGCAGCCCGAACAGGCTCTTGAGCAGCTCCTTGGCACCCGAGCCGACCAGACCGGTCAGGCCCAGCACTTCGCCACGCCGCACGCTCAGGTCAACGCCGTCGTAGAAGCGCCCTGCCCCCAGCCCACGCAGTTGAAGCACGGGCGTGCCGGGTGATGTGCGGGCACGAAAATATTGCTCGCCGACCTCCCGATTGACCATCAGCCGGGCGATCTGCGCAGTACTGGTAAGTGCCGGATCGACCACCGCCACATCGCGGCCGTTACGCAGCACGGTGACCTGATCGCACAGCGATTCGATCTCCTGCAAATAGTGGGAAATGTAGACAATGGTCAGCCCTTCATCGCGCAGGCGGCGAACGATGTCCAGCAAGCGGTCCACCTCCTGCTTGACCAGTGACACACTCGGCTCGTCGAACACCAGCACCTTCGGCCTGGCCAGCAACGCGCGAGTGATCTGCAGTATCTGTCGCTGGGCGCTGTCCAGATCGCGTACCAGCGCCCCGGCGGGCAGGCGCATGGCAAAGTAATCGTCCAGAAGTCTTGCCGCTTCACGCTCTTGGGCGCGGCGATCGACGAAGGGCCCACGCTTGATTTCCTGCCCGAAAAACAGTGCCTCGCCGACGCTGAAGCTGCCCGGCAGCAATCTTTCCTGATGAATGAAATGCACGCCTGCGGCTTCGACCTGACGCGGCGTGAAACTCTCGAACGGCTGGCCGTGAATACTCAAACGGCCGGCATCGGCACGATGAATACCGGCGAGAACCTTGATCAGGGTCGACTTGCCCGCCCCGTTTTCACCCACCAGCCCGTGAATCGTTCCGGCCTCGACTCGCAGGTTGACGCCGTCCAGCGCCTGGGTGGCGCCAAAGCGCTTGTTGATACCCTTCAAGTGCAAGGCTGGTGGCAACGCCGCAACGTCTGTAATCGCTGATCCCATGATCGATCTCCCGCGTCAGTTGTCGCCTCTGAGCTTTTGCACGTCCGGCAGATTGGCGGCCGTGGTCAGCAAGGTGGGCACCTGGGTCTCCTTTGGCAGATCGTGCTGTCCGGCCAGGTAACGGGCGACGTTCTGCACCGCGGTTTTGCCGATCAATGCAGGCTGCTGGGCAACCACAGCACCCACCGGCGAATCTTCGCGGCGCATCAGCTCGAGCACTTCCGGCGTGCCGTCGACGCCGTAGGTCTTGATTTCGGTTCTGCCGGCGTCGATCAGCGCCTTGCTGGCGCCCAGTTGCGGGATGTCCCAGGCGGCCCAGATCGCCGAAACACTGCCTTTGGGGTACTTGTTGAGCAGCGCCGAAACTTGCGAGTAAGCGTCCTGGACCGTGTTGGGAATGACATCGCGCAACTCCGGCTCGATAATTTTCAGCTCGGGATGATCCTTGAGCGCCAACTTGAGCTGGTCATAACGAATGGCGCAGACCGGCACGCCATAAAAGCCATTGAACACCAGCACATTACCCTGGCCACCTGCGTCCTTGATCAGTTGCCCGGCCAATGCCTTGCCAGTGGCCACGTTGTCGGACGTGGTGTTGTTGAGGCTGTATTGCGACGGCGCGTCGATGGTGAACAGCGGAATCCCCGCCTTGCTGATGCGCTTGAGCCACGGGTCGATAACGCTGAGGGTGCCGAGGGTCTGGATCACTGCATCGGGCTTTTGCGTGACCACGGTCTGCAATTGATTGACCAGGTTCTTGTCGTTGCGACCGGCATCGAGCGTGATGGGCGTGCCGCCTAGGCGCTTGACCTCATCCACCTGCGCCTGGAAGGCCTTGATATCGAAGTAGTGACTGGTGCCGGTCATGCTGATCGCAATGCGTTTACCGGCCAGCGAAGGCACGTCGCTGTCCTCGGCATACGCAGTTGCGACGAGGCTGGTGGCCAGCAGGGTCAGCACCAGAGTGCGCCCTATTGCATGCAGGCGGTTGGTCTTTGGGGTCGGGACGGCATCAGGCATTCGGGTGGCTCCGCTGGCTCAGGAAAACAATCCTGATCAGCAGTGCACAGGTCATGCCCAAAACCGTGCGCTGCGCCTGGCTATGGCGCGAGGCCCGGCAGCAGGCGATTTCACGCCGTTGCGCTGGATGGTGTGGGTGCGCAGTAGCCAGGTTTTACCGGCGCAAACGCCGGACACTTTGTCGATTCGCTGTTGCACGGACAACAACGAATCGATGCGGTAACGGGCCTGCTATCGGCCCGTCTTATCTGAGCTTGAACTGCCCCAGGGTGGTCGTCAGGTCACTCGCCAGCTCGGCCAGTGACTGGCTGGCACTGCCGGTCTGGCTGGTGCGCACCGCCGATTGTGCCGACAAATCACGGATGCGCACCAGGTTGCGGTCCACTTCCCGCGCGACCAGTGCCTGCTCCTCGGAGGCGCTGGCGATCACCGTGTTGCGCTCATCGATGACCATGACCGAACTGGCGATGCTGGCCAGCACAGCGTTGGCTGACTCGGCCTGTTGTTTGGTGCGTTGCGCCTGTTCGGTACTGACTTCAAGCGCGACCAGAGTACTTTTGGTGCCCTGCTGGATGTGCCCGATCATGGTTTCGATCTCGCGAGTCGATTCGCTGGTACGGTGGGCCAGCGCGCGTACCTCGTCGGCGACCACGGCAAAACCCCGTCCGGCATCGCCCGCGCGTGCCGCTTCGATGGCCGCGTTGAGCGCCAGCAGGTTGGTTTGCTCAGACACTGCGCGGATAACATCCAGAACCTTGGTGATATCCAGCGTGCGGGTTGCCAGCGCCTGCGCCTCGGTCGAGGCCGTGCCAACATTTCGGGTCAGTTCAAGGATCGACTGGACGGTTTGATTGAGCTCTTCCTGACCTTCGCGGGCCGACACCGAAGAAGCTTTGGATTCCACCGAAGTGGTCACCGCATTACGCGCCACTTCATCGACCGCCTGACTCATCTCGGTGACGGCGGTGGCGGCCATTTCGATTTCGCTGTTCTGCACCACCAGATCGGCGTTGCTGTTAACCATCAGGGCGCTCATTTCTTCCGTGGCCGACGCCAACTGGTGAGCGGCATCGCCCACCTGGGTCAGGGTCTGGTTCAAATTGCCGCGCATGCGCTCCATCGATTGCAGCAACAGGGCCGCCTCATCAGTGCCCTCACGGTTGATTGCGCTGGGACGCAGGTCGCCCGCGGCAATGGTTTCCGAGCTGTGCAGCGCCTGACTGATCGGCACTGCCAGACTTTTGGTCAGACGCCAGGCAAGCAATACGGTCAGCAACACCGTCAGAAACATGACCGCCTGAGTAACGGCCACGGCGTTTTCATACACCGAGGTAGCTGCAGCGCTGGATTCGGCTTCGGAGTCATCATTGATCTTTTCAAGCTTGCCAAGGGCTGCTTCGATACGTTCCGCCATGCCCTTCATCTCGCCCCAGACTAGCGCCCTTCCGGCATCCGCCTGGTTCTCGTTGATCAGCGTATAGACCTTTTCGGCACGGTCGATGTAGCCCTGATAAGTGCTCTTCAGCCCCTCGACGAGCGCGCGCTCGTCATCCTCGGTGATGAGCGGGTCGTAGGCCTCTACGGCCTTTTGGAACCCGGCCTTCTTTTCAAGGAGCTCGGTGTGAGCCAGAGTCACCTGTGCAGGGTCATGCGAGGCAAGCATTTTAGCCACGGTAGTGCGGGTTTTCTCGACCGCCAGGGCAATATCGTCACCCAGCGCAATCCCTGGAAGCGCGTCGTTTTCGATTTCAAGCGATTGCTCACGAATACCGTGCAATTGCTGAATGCTGAAAATACCAAGCCCGAACACCAGCACCACCATCAACGCAAAGCAGGCGGAGGTCCGCGCGGCTATTTTCAGCTGTCTCAGCATCTTCAATCCCCTTCCCGTGACCGGTGAATAAATTAACTCCGTCATGTCTATCGGCAGAACAGGAAAAAGGATGAAGATGCTCTGAACAGAGAGGTGCCACTGCTATCGTGGGCCCATCTGGATCGAAGCTTATGGTAGGTTTCGCGACGCTCGATAATTGCGAGATGGACGGGTCTTTTCGCCCTTCAGACTGACTTCCTGGAGCTGCCATGAAACATTCCTACGCCGCTGCACTGTTTGCTCTTTCACTGCCAGGCCTCGCTCACGCAGGCGACGCACTACCCACCTACTCCGCCATTACCCAGGCGTTGAACACTGGAGAGTCGGTCGCCGTGGTGATCGACCTGGGACAATGCAAATCCTCGATCGCCGGTGCCGAGCCGTCCAAAACCAAAGGCGGCAAACGCATCGATGCCTACCGCATTACCCCCGACGGCACCCTGGCGTTTTCGGACACTCACTTCAGCCTCGATCGCAATAACAAGCCCATCGAGCAATTCATTCGCTATCAGATACGCTCGAACGGCACCGCCACATTCAGCATGACCACGCTGAATGTTCCTGGTTATCAACAGGTGGGCAGTCCAGTGAGTTATGAGTGTGGGGTCGGCAAGGGCTTGAGCTTTTTTGTCAGCCAGTAAGGTTCACGCCTTAACCGAATAAACCAGATAGATATTCGGCGTGAGCGACAGACCCTCCTCACGCCTTTGACAGTAACGCTCGAGCTGCTTGTCGGGAGACAACATTTCGAGCAGTTCAAACCCCTGTGAACTGGCGACTTCGACAAAATGATCGGGATGCAATGAACATGCTTCAACGGCCCCGGATGAAGCCTTTTCACGATGCTTTGCTTGTGCTGCCGAGTACCCGGAGCATCCAGCTCCCACACGCTCAGGCCTGACAAGGCACCCCCTCTTCCGGGTGCAAACGAATCAAGCCCTGCTTCTATACATCAATAGAAAAAATAGTTTAAATTTCTTTGCGCCGGGCCCGACAGGTGTCGACGACAAGGGTTGCGCCTCAATAGACAAAGCCAACACTCGCTTTCACATCTGCCTGCTTCTGTGAAGGCTCTTTATATCTCGTTAACCTGAAAAATACTGACACGCATGCGGTCATCCCCGGCGTGTAAATTTACTCTGCCGACGTACAGGTTTCTCTGCAGGTCATCATGCGCACCGGAAGCAACGCTGAACTGCTTGCTGCACGTGAACCGACAGCGCGATTCGTCCAATGGTGCGCGGTCCGCTTCATCGAAGGCCACGAGCCCCTCTCCAACGACATCTATCTTTATTCCATCGTCAGTCAGCAAGGTGTAGTACAGGCTGAATCGTGCAAGGCTGTCATCCTGGGGCACGAGAAAAAGGCTGCCTCCCGGAAGAACCTGCCCCTGCAATCCATCGCCGTTAAACTCTCCTCCCAGTATCTCACCGCTGCTGCGCTGCCCCCGCTGCGGGTTGCAAAGCGCTTGCGGCTTATCGATACGCAGGCGAGCAGTCAGTACTTCATGCAGTTTCATCGTCTCCATCCCCCTACCCCCTCATCTTGCATGCGGCGATTGACGCTTCGCCCATAACTGTACCAAGGAGTATTTTTTAGCCCGTGCACCGCACGCTGTCAATTTAAATGTACCAATTGGTACGCTTATCAGGGTGCAGGACAGGTTCCGCCCAAGCGGTATCGTTTCGCCACTTCCGATAAAACCCCTGGTCCGTGCCATGCGCAAAAAGAGGTGTAAGCCCATTGCATAAGGCCATGTAATGAACTGATTAAAATGGTTTTTACTCAACTAACACCCTTGGCCAACCAAGCCTGCCCGGCCAACTCATAGCACACTATGTACTAAATGAATTTTAATCCACGCCTATCGAAAACCTGCTTACATGAGCGATATCAATTTTCCTGACCGTGCCTTACAAGGGGATACGAAATGACCTATACCGTCAAACAGTATGGATGGATTCGCGATCTGCCTGATCATCGCGATCATCTGTATGCCGCCCCGCCCACCGCACTGGCGGCGCTTCCACACAGGGTTGACCTGCGCCCCCATTGCCCGCCTGTATACGATCAGGGCCAACTGGGCAGTTGCACCGCAAACGGCATTGCCGGAGCGATTCAGTTTGATCGCATGAAGCAAAAGCTGACGCCGGCATTCGAACCCTCGCGGTTGTTTATCTATTACAACGAACGGGTTATTGAACATACCGTCGATTCGGACAGCGGCGCGATGATCCGGCACGGCATTAAAAGTGTAGTGAAGCAAGGTGATTGTCCCGAGAAAGAGTGGCCTTATGATATTGAGAAGTTTGCTGTCAAACCTCCGGCAGCCTGCTACAAGGATGCAAGAAAGTACAAGGCGGTGTCTTATCAGAAAGTTGCGCAAAACCTCAATCAGATGAAAGGCTGCCTGGCGGCAGGTTATCCGTTTGTCATTGGTTTTTCCGTCTACGAGAGCTTTGAAAGCAAGAAAGTTGCCAAGACCGGGCATGCCCCAATGCCGGGTCCTCACGAAAAAATGCTGGGAGGGCACTGCGTATTGGCAGTGGGCTACAACGATGCCCATCAGCATTTCATCTTGCGCAACTCATGGGGCGCTGGCTGGGGCATGGAAGGCTACTTCACCCTGCCCTACAGTTATCTGCTGGATGAAAATCTGTCCTCCGACTTCTGGACGATCAGGGTCGTGGCTGCCTGACCTTGTCAGGTACTTGAGCATTGCACGGCCGCATTGGCACCCTGCTGGTACTCTCGCGGCGTGCAGCCGAACTCGCGACGAAACACGGTGTGCAGGTATTGCGCAGACCGGAAACCACAATCACGGGCGATCTCGGCAATAGCCAGCCCGGTGTTTTCCAGTCCGTTTGCAGCGGCGGCCAGTTTGAAACGCAGGATCTCGTCGTGCACGCTGCAGCCCCTTACCCGACGAAAGTGCGACTCCAGTGACGAGCGCGAGACGCCCACATAGGCGGCTACCTGTGCAGTTTTGATGCCCTGGCACGCGTACTGCCGGATAAACAGCAGCGCCTGCATCACATAGGGGTCACCCAAGGGCTGATGCAGACTCGAAGCCTGCACGTTGACAGTGTCAGGCGGTATCAGAATGTGTGTACCCGAGGACGGCATGCCGTGCAGCATCTGGTGCAGCAGACGTGCAGCGGTGCGACCCATCGTATCGGTTCCTTGAACGACCGAACTCAGTGGCACGCGAGTGAGGGTCCGGGTCAACGGATCATTGTCGATGCCGATCAGTGCCACCTGTTCGGGGACAGCAATTCCGGCGGTCAGGCAGGCCTGCAATAGCTGACGGGCGCGGGCGTCGGTCACGGCGATGATGCCGATCGGCTTGGGCAGGCTTTGCAGCCAGGCGATCTGCTGCTCTACGGCGCTGTCCCAGAGCGGCGCGCTGGTGCCTAGGCCACGATAGACCTCGGCGTGCAGGCCGTCGCGTTGCAGCAAGCGGCGAAAGGCCTGCTCTCGCTCCTGCGCCCAACGATTGGCTTGCGCTTCAGGCAGGCTGAAGCAGGCAAAGCGCGTCAACCCGGCCTCGATCAGGTGCTCGTAGGCTGCCTTGATCAAGGCGTGATTGTCAGTCGCCACATATGGAATGCCCTTCGGGTAGGCGCGTTCGTCCTGATAGGACCCGCCCACCGCTACCACCGGCAATTTGATCCCGGCCAGTGCCTCGCCGATCAGCGGGTCATCGAAATCGGCAATGATCCCGTCGCCCTGCCAGCGCTCGATGCCTTTCAGGCGACAGAGGAAGTCCTCCTCGAGGAACAAGTCCCAAGACACCCGGGTGCTGCTGAGGTAGTTGCCGATGCCACTGATGATGCCGCGGTCATAAATCTTGCTGCCGTTGAACAACAGCGCGATGCGGTGAACGGGAGGTACGGTTTTCATTGTTTTTATGCCGATTCGATAAGCACGACGCCGTGGGCCACAGACTAGGCCGCTGACCGACGAATCTCAACACTCAAAATCGCACTGTACGTTGACGATTTTCATAATCAGCGCATGCAGGGCCGTTGCTAGTATCCAGACACCGCCAAGAACAATAAGGAAAACGCTCATGCCGTACTTCCCCGACGTCGACAGGGTTCGCTACGAAGGCCCTGACAGCGACTCGCCCCTCGCCTTTCGCCACTATGACGCCGACAGGCTGGTCCTCGGCAAACCCATGCGCGAACACTTGCGCATGGCGGCCTGCTACTGGCACACCTTCGTATGGCCGGGCGCCGACATGTTCGGTGTCGGCACCTTCAAGCGCCCATGGCAAGGTTCCGGTGACCCTATGGAACTGGCCATCGGCAAGGCCGAAGCGGCGTTCGAGTTCTTCTCCAAGCTCGGCATCGACTACTACAGCTTCCACGACACCGATGTGGCACCGGAAGGCGCCTCACTCAAGGAGTATCGCCACAACTTCGCGCACATGGTCGATCATCTTGAGCGCCATCAGCAACAGAGCGGCATAAAACTGCTGTGGGGCACGGCCAACTGCTTCAGCAACCCACGCTTCGCCGCAGGCGCTGCGAGCAACCCGGACCCGGAAGTGTTCGCCTACGCCGCGACCCAGGTGTTCAGCGCAATGAATGCCACCCAGCGTCTCAAAGGGTCCAACTACGTATTGTGGGGCGGTCGCGAAGGCTACGAAACCCTGCTCAATACGGACCTCAAGCGTGAACGCGAACAACTCGGTCGCTTCATGCGCATGGTCGTTGAACACAAGCACAAGATAGGTTTCAAGGGTGATTTGCTGATCGAGCCCAAGCCACAGGAGCCGACCAAGCATCAGTACGATTACGACAGCGCCACGGTGTTCGGTTTTCTGCAGCAGTACGGCCTGGAAAACGAGATCAAGGTCAATATCGAGGCCAACCACGCCACGCTGGCCGGGCACAGCTTCCACCACGAAATCGCCACAGCGGTCTCGCTGGGGATCTTCGGCAGCATCGACGCCAACCGTGGCGACCCACAGAACGGCTGGGACACGGACCAGTTCCCCAACAGCGTCGAAGAGATGACCCTCGCCACCTACGAAATCCTCAAGGCTGGCGGCTTCACCAACGGCGGTTTCAATTTCGACTCCAAGGTGCGTCGCCAGAGCCTCGACGATATCGACCTGTTTCACGGCCACGTCGCCGCGATGGATGTCCTCGCCCTGGCGCTGGAGCGTGCCGCGGCCATGGTGCAGAACGATAAACTCCAGCACTTCAAGGACCAGCGCTACGCAGGCTGGCAGCAGCCATTTGGCCAATCGGTACTGGCGGGCGAATTCAGCCTTGCGTCGCTCGCCGAACACGCCTTCGCCAACGAGCTGAACCCGCAGGCCGTCAGTGGCCGTCAGGAACTGCTTGAAGGTGTGGTCAATCGCTTTATCTACGCCTGACAGGCTTAGCTGGACGTCGCCGTGACATTCAGGCGACAAATCTTCATACGCGACGTCCGGCAACGCTCTACAGTTCTATCGTTATCGCCCAGTCAAGAAGTGTCTCAAACAACAATAAAAGGACGCACCCTATGAACACCCTGAAACGTACGCTGCTCGCCAGCGCGCTGGCCTTGCTGTCCCTGCCGGTGATGGCTGACTCTGCGCACCCGAAAATAGGTTTTTCCATTGATGACCTGCGTCTGGAACGCTGGTCACGCGACCGTGATTACTTCGTTGCGGCGGCGGAAAAGCTCGACGCCAAGGTCTTCGTGCAATCGGCGGATGCCAATGAGCAGAAACAGATCTCGCAGATAGAAAACCTTATCGCGCGCGGCGTCGATGTGATCGTCATCGTGCCGTTCAACGCCACCGTGCTGACCAATGCCGTTGCGGAAGCCAAGAAGGCCGGGATTAAGGTGGTGTCGTATGACCGGCTGATCCTCAATGCCGATATCGATGCGTACATTTCCTTCGATAACGAAAAAGTCGGCGAGATGCAGGCCAACGGCGTGCTGAAAGCAGCGCCCAAGGGCAATTACTTCCTGCTGGGCGGCGCGCCCACCGACAACAACGCCAAGATTCTGCGCGAAGGCCAGATGAAAGCGCTGCAACCGGCTATCGACAGAGGTGATATCAAGCTCGTCGGCCAGCAGTGGGTAAAGGAGTGGAGCCCTACCGAAGCCCTGAGCATTGTCGAAAACGCCCTGACCCGCAATAACAACAAGATTGATGGCATCGTCGCCTCCAACGACGCCACTGCCGGGGGCGCTATTCAGGCCCTCGCGGCACAGAAACTGGCCGGCACAGTCCCTATCTCGGGTCAGGACGCAGACCTCGCGGCGGTCAAGCGGGTCATTAATGGCACTCAGACCATGACGGTCTACAAGCCGCTGAAACTGATTGCCAGCGAAGCCGCCAAGCTTTCAGTTCAACTGGCACGCAACCAGAAACCCGATTTCAGCTCGCAATACGACAACGGCAGCAAGAAAGTCGACACCATCTTGCTGACGCCTACAGCATTGACCAAGGACAACATCGACCTGCTGGAAAAAGACGGGTTCTACACCAAGGCGCAGATTGACGGGCAATGAGCCTCGATCGTTGATACGTCGCTAAAAGCCAGAGCACGGCCCTGTGGTTAGGCAGGGTCGTCGCTCAGGCCAAGCCATCACCCCTTCGTAGAGCCCTGCGCCATGTCTGACCACCTGCTGCAAATGAACGGCATCGTCAAATCCTTTGGTGGTGTGAAAGCGCTCAACGGCATCGATATTACAGTGAAGCCCGGCGAATGCGTCGGCCTGTGCGGCGAGAACGGCGCGGGCAAGTCGACGTTGATGAAAGTCCTTTCGGCGGTCTATCCCTACGGCACCTGGGAGGGCGAGATCCTGTGGGACGGCCAACCGCTCAAGGCACAATCGATCAGCGAAACGGAAGCGGCAGGGATCGTCATCATCCATCAGGAGCTGACGCTGGTCCCGGACCTGTCGGTGGCCGAAAACATCTTCATGGGTCACGAGTTGACGCTCCCCGGCGGACGCATGAATTATCCGGCCATGATCCATCGCGCCGAGTCGCTGATGCGTGAACTCAAAGTGCCTGACATGAACGTGGCACTGCCGGTTTCCCAATATGGCGGCGGCTACCAGCAACTGGTGGAAATCGCCAAGGCACTGAACAAGAAGGCGCGCCTGTTGATTCTCGATGAGCCCTCCTCGGCCCTGACCCGTTCCGAAATCGAGGTGCTGCTGAACATCATTCGCGACCTGAAGGCTAAAGGGGTCGCGTGCGTGTACATCTCGCACAAGCTCGATGAAGTGGCCGCCGTGTGCGACACCATCTCAGTCATCCGCGACGGCAAACATATTGCAACCACCGCAATGGCGGACATGGACATTGCGAAGATCATCACCCAGATGGTCGGACGCGAAATGAGCAACCTCTATCCCCCCGAGCCGCATGATGTCGGCGAGGTGATCTTCGAAGCGCGGCATATCACCTGCTATGACGTCGATAATCCCGGGCGCAAGCGGGTCGACGACGTATCGTTCGTCCTCAGGCGCGGGGAAATCCTCGGCATCGCCGGGCTGGTGGGCGCGGGCCGTACCGAACTGGTGTCAGCCCTGTTCGGCGCCTATCCCGGTCGGTACACCGGTGAAGTGTGGCTGGATGGCCAGGCTATCGACACGCGCACGCCGCTCAAATCGATACGCGCCGGTCTGTGCATGGTCCCCGAAGACCGCAAGCGCCAGGGCATCATTCCGGACCTGGGCGTCGGCCAGAACATCACCCTCGCGGTCCTCGACAGTTACTCGAACATGACCCGTATCGACGCCGAGGCAGAGCTGGGCAGTATCGACCGGGAAATCTCGCGCATGCACCTCAAGACGGCCAGCCCGTTTTTGCCGATTACCAGCCTGTCCGGTGGCAATCAGCAGAAAGCCGTGCTGGCGAAGATGCTGCTCACCCGCCCGCGCGTCCTGATTCTCGACGAGCCCACCCGCGGCGTCGATGTCGGTGCCAAGTATGAGATCTACAAGCTGATGGGCGCGCTGGCAGCCGAGGGCGTGTCGATCATCATGGTGTCTTCGGAGCTGGCTGAAGTGCTGGGCGTGTCCGACCGCGTGCTGGTGATTGGCGACGGTCAGTTGCGCGGCGACTTCATCAATCATGAACTGACTCAGGAGCAGGTGCTCGCCGCTGCACTCAGCCACTCCGATGCCCCTCACAATAATGCCCGGAAGACCGCGTAGATGAACCAGGTCAAACAGTTCTTTACCCGCTACAAAATGCTCGCGCTGGTGATTGCCATCGCCGTTATCTGGCTGTTCTTCAGCTGGCAGACCGAGGGCGGCTTCCTGACGCCGCGCAACTTGTCCAACCTGCTGCGACAGATGTCCATTACCGGGATTCTGGCCTGCGGCATGGTGCTGGTGATCATCAGCGGCGAGATTGACCTGTCGGTGGGCTCATTGCTTGGCCTGCTCGGTGGCCTGGCTGCGATTCTGGATGTGGTTTACCACGTGCCGCTGCTGGCAAACCTGAGCGTGGTCGCCTTGTGCGGCCTGCTGATCGGCCTGGCCAACGGCTACATGACCGCCTACCTGCGGATCCCCTCGTTCATCGTCGGGCTGGGTGGCATGCTGGCGTTTCGCGGCGTTCTGCTGGGGATCACCGGCGGCACGACCATCGCTCCGGTGTCGCCGTCGCTGGTCTATATCGGCCAGGGTTATCTGCCGCATGCGGTGGGCACCGGGCTCGGTATTCTGCTGCTGGCGCTGACGCTGTTGCTGACCTGGAAACAACGGCGCAACAGAGCGCTGCACGGGCTGGCGGCACATTCGCTGATTCGTGATGTGTTGCGTGTGGTGTTGATCGGCGCGGTGCTGGGCAGCTTTGTCTATGTGCTCAACAGCTACGACGGAATCCCCGTTCCGGTGTTGCTGTTGCTGGTCCTGCTCGGCGTGTTCAGTTATGTCACCACCCAGACGGTGTTCGGGCGCCGTGTCTACGCCGTCGGCAGCAACATGGAAGCCACGCGCCTGTCCGGCATCAACGTACAGGCCGTGAAGCTGTGGATTTTCGGCATCATGGGCGTGATGTGTGCGTTCGCCGGGCTGGTCAACACCGCACGCCTGGCCGCCGGCTCACCCTCGGCCGGCAACATGGGCGAACTCGACGCCATCGCCGCATGCTTCATCGGCGGTACGTCCATGCGTGGCGGTTCAGGCACTGTCTACGGTGCCCTGCTCGGCGCACTGGTCATCACCAGTCTCGACAACGGCATGTCGATGCTCGATGTCGACAGCTACTGGCAGATGATCGTCAAGGGCGGGATCCTGGTGCTGGCAGTGTGGGTGGACGTGAGTACCCGCGCCGGGCGGCGCTGATCGCTGCCCGACACGCAAGCTGACAGCGCGCGATCAAGCCGGTCTGGCCGCTATCGCTTCGACCTCGATCAACGCGCCGGGCAATGGCAGCGCTACCACCTGCAACGCCGTGCGCGCGGGTTTGAGAGGTTGTTCCGGCGTGCCGAAAAATTGCGTGTAACCAGCCTGCAACCCGGCAAAATCCAGCTTGCCGGCGGTTTCCTCGGCACCGACCAGAAATACCCGCAACTGTACGATATCGCCCAGATCTAGGTCCTGTTGCTGAAGGATTCTGCGCAGTTTGTTGAATACCGAAACGGTCTGTACTTCGGTGTTGCCATAGGCTGCCGGCGTACCCGCCGGAGCATGCGGGTCGGCGAGGTCAGGCAAGGTGCCGCTGACGAATACCAGGCTGGTCGAGGCTGGCACTGTCACGGTTTGCGAGATCGGAAAATCGCCGACGCTGGTGCGTTGAATGCTGTCGCTCATGGTGTCTCTCCTTCAATGGATATTCAGGAATAAGGGTTACGTAAAACGCGGGGCTCGTGCAGTTGCACGTCATGACGCGGCAAGGGTCGAAATCTGCCGCGCTTGCGTCACTCGCTCGGCCAGTTGCGCCACCACATGTCGCGCCGAGTTGGCCGCTGACTCCTGCCAGATGCCAACTCCGCTTTGCACCAGCCCGTCACCGGCGAAGTACACACGACCGTGGGGCTCGTCCAGCAACGCACTGGCAGCGGCAGGGAAATGTTCGCGTTGCAACCAAGGCCCTTCGCTGTAAGGGATCTGCTCCCAGGACACGGCCAGCGGGTTGCGCAGCTGCCGCGAATACCCCGGGTGCAGCAGCTCTACCGCTTCTCTGGAAGTGGCGTATTGTGTGTCGAAGGGTTTCGCACCGAACGCATCGGCCCCCTCCCCTGTGACATAACCCGCCACAAGCAGGCCTTGTCGGGTGTTCAAGTCGTTGCTGGGATACCACAACAGACGCGCCGGATGGTCGATCCAGGACAACCCGCCGTAGATGCGGTAGTCGGTTTCCCAAAAACGCGGAGATTGCCAGGCCACCTTGGTCGCCTGATCGTTGCGGGTGCTGAGCAAGGCCGCCTTGACCGGGTCACTGAAATCGGTGTCCAGTCTGGCCAGCAAGGGCAGTGGCAGGGTTGACACCAGATAGTCGGCGCGCACCACATGCTCGCGACCGCTGTATTTGTCGTGATAGGTAACTGCCACGCCGTCTTCCAGTTGACGAATCTGCCGTACCTGCGCGCCCAATTGCACCTGGTCGGTGAGGCGCTGGTAAAAGGCGTCGGTGATCCGGTCCATGCCACCGACCGGTTGAAACATGGTCGCGGAAAACTCGGGAAACTCGGTGTGCAGCAGCGCGCCCCATAATTCGGGGTGCAGCAAGCGATCCAGCGCCACCGGTTGCGCACTGCTCGGCAAGGCTCCCGGATGAGAAAGCGACGTTTGATACCCGGAGCGCAGGCTGCCCTCGTAAGCCAGCTCCTGCGAAAGGTCGCCATATACCTGCAAGAACGCCAGCAGCCGCTGACGCTCTTCGCCGCTCAACACATCGTCCAGCGCGTCGCGCTGCACCGCCTTGGCCAGCAAACCGGAAAGATGGCCGCGGGCGTCATTGATCGCCTGGCCGACAGTGAACGCGGGGCGTTGCAGGTCCGGGCGTACCTGTGCTCCATGGCTGCTGTTGACCAGTACTTCAAGCGGCACACCCAGTTCACTGCAGTAGTCGAGCAGCGTCCGATGCTGGCTGGGAATGCGCGCCGGACCGGCATTGAAATACACGCCTGAATCTAAGCTTGCGGTCTGTGAGCGGCCGTCTTTGTAATCCACCCGATCGCCGTTGCGCAGCGTCCAGTTACGGCCACCCACTCGATCACGGGCTTCCAGCACTTGCACGGCAAAACCTGCGCGCTTCAGCTCCAGTGCCGTGACCAGCCCGGCAATGCCTGCCCCCAGCACCAGCACGCGAGTGCCCTGCCCCAGACCGTCGCCGAGTTTCAGAGGCTGTGGCCGTCGATGCGATGAAGGTCCCAGCCCCAGTACCGCAAGCGCATCCTTGACGGCGGTCTCGCCGCCCACGGCAGCGATACTGGAAAGCGCTTCACGTCGTGTCAGTCCCATATCGTTTGCTCCCTTCAACGCTTCAGTCCGGCAAGCCGGGCGGATTGATCAGCGACTTGTCGACGCGTTCCACGTCCAGCCCCCAACGTTTGAGTACCTGCTCGTACTGGCCGCCGGCAATCGCCCCTTCCAGGGCGGTGTGAATCGGCTTGACCAGGCCGTTGTCCTTGCGCGTGGTCACGGCGATATCCGCCTGCAGCGGCCAACCGCCGTTGACCGTGCCTACCCGCTTGATGCCGCCAGTAATCGCGGCCGAATAGGCATATATCGAATTGGGCCCGAACAGCGCATCACTGCGACCCGACTGAATGGCAAGCTGTGCGGCCGCCTGATCATCGAAGTACTGCAACAGCGCAGGCTTGATACCGGCCTTTTCGTTTGCTTCGTTCCACGCCAGCAGAACCTTTTCCTGATTGGTGCCGGAGCCGACGATGATTTTCAACCCGGCAATGTCCGACGCCTGTTTTATCTCGCTGATTTTGCTGTTGGCTTTTACGTAGAAGCCCAGTACGTCCTGACGGTAAGTGGCGAAATCGAAGCGTTTCTTGCGTGCTTCCGTGACCGTGACATTGCTGATCACCGCGTCGTATTTCCCCGAACTGACGCCCAATGGCCAGTCCTCCCAACTGGTTTGCACCACGTTCAATTGCAGGCCCAGGCTGTCCGCTACCAGTTGCGCGGTATCGGCCTCGCTGCCAATAGTGGTCTTGTCATCATTGGCCAGCAGCGCCAACGGCGGCCCCGCAACACCGGAGACGGCCACGGTGAACTTGCCAGGCTGGGCGAACTTGAAGCCCGCCGGGATCTGTGCGATGGCCGCCTCGTTACGCGGCACATGAATGCGTGGCCGGTCGGGACTCAGATCGACCGGTTGCGCGGTCGACGCCAACGTATTGTGGGCGACGCTGACGGCTAGCGTCAGCAAGGCCACACGGGCGCTATTGATGAACATCAGTGGTCACTCCTTGATAGCGGGAAAGTCATAGCACCTTGCCGAGAAAGGCAGCCGTGCGAGGATGTCGAGGTTGGCGGAACACCTGCTCCGGAGGCCCTTGCTCGATCAGTCGGCCCTCGCAGAGAAACACGACATGGTCTGCCACCTCACGGGCAAAGCCGATTTCATGAGTGACCACCACCAGCGTGACGCCCAGTTGCGTCAGGCCCTTGATGACGTCCAGCACCTCGCCGACCAGTTCAGGATCAAGGGCTGAGGTGGGCTCATCGAACAGCAGGACCTTGGGGTCCAGCGCAAGCGCACGGGCGATGGCGACACGCTGTTGCTGACCACCGGAAAGCTGGCGCGGGTAAGCATCTGTCTTGTCTGCCAGACCTACCCTGGCCAGCAGTTCATTTGCCCTGAACCGGGCCTCGGACTTGCTCCAGCGTTTGTGGGCCAGAGGCGCTTCGGCGATGTTTTCCCAGGCAGTGAGGTGTGCGAACAGATTGAAATTCTGGAACACGAAGCCGACGTCGATCCGCCGCTTGAGGATCTCGCGCTCCTTGAGTTCATAGAGCAGGTCGCCCTTGCGACGATAACCAACGTAATCACCGTCGATGGTGATGTACCCGCTGTCGATCTTTTCCAGGTGGTTGATGGTGCGCAGCAGCGTGGACTTGCCGGAACCGGAAGGACCGAGTATCACCGTGACCTTTCCCGGTTCGATGCTCAGGTCGATGTCCTTTAGCACCTGCTGGCTGCCAAAGCGCTTGCCCACGCCCTGGATCTGAATGCGCCCTGCGCGCACTGGCGTGGAGGCCTCACCCATGGTGCTTCTCCCCGGACACGCTGCCCTTGAGCCAACCGCGCAGGCGCTGCAAGGGTGTCGGCGGCAGTACACGTGCCGAGCCTCGGGCAAAATGGCGTTCGACGTAATACTGGGCGCTGGTCAGCACCGTAGTGATAATCAGGTACCAGACGGTGGCCACGATCAGCAGCGGAATCACTGCCTGGGTACGGTTGTAGATGACCTGCACGGTGTAGAACAGCTCTGGCAAGGCCAGCACGTAAACAATGGATGTTCCCTTGACCAGTCCGATGATCTCGTTGAAGCCTGAAGGCAGAATCGAGCGCAACGCCTGGGGCAGAATGATCCGGAAAATCCGCCGCGACACAGGCAGGCCAAGTGCCGCAGCAGCTTCATGCTGACCGGCATCGACACCGATCAGCCCACCGCGAATGATTTCTGCTGTATAGGCCGACTGCATCAGACTCAAGCCCAGTACCGCAACGGTAAACTGGCTGAGCACGTCCACCGTCGACCACTCGGCGAAGACCAGTTGGGTGAACGGCACCCCCAGCACAATGTGGTCGTACAGGTAGGCGAAGTTGTAGAGGATGATCAACACCAGCAGCGCAGGCATCGAGCGGAAAAACCAGATGTAGCCCCAGGCCAGTGCCGCCAGCAGCGGCGAGCCCGACAGGCGCGCCAACGCCAGCGCCGTGCCGAGAATGATGCTGAACAGCGTGCTGAGCAACGTCAACAGAAGCGTCTGCGCAAGGCCGCGCAGCACCGATGGCGAGAAGAACCACTGGCCGAAGACGCCCCACTCCCAACGTGGGTTGGTCGCCAGCGAGTGCACAATGGCCAGCAGCACCAGCGCTGCGAATATCGACCCGAACCAGCGACCGGGATGCCGGGCGGGAACGACCTGCAACGCCTTTATCGGCGGGGGTGCTACGCGGCTCTGAGGAAGCGGATAATGACTGGGCTCATCAATGAAGTCATAGGGTTTGGCGACAATGGGCATGGTGGTTCCTCGCACGCAATATTGGGTTGTCAGGTGCTGGCCTTAAAAGGCGTAAGTCAGCCGGGTGTAGTAGTAGCCGCCAGTGAAACCGTAGGGCGAATAGGTGCCGTAGCTGCTGACCATGGTGCTGCTGGGAATCCCCTGCTTTTTGGGATAGACGTCGAACAGGTTCTTGGCTCCGATGGCGACATTGAGGTTTTTGCTGAGGTTGTAGCCAAGGTCCAGATCGGTGATCCACTTGGCGCCGTACACCCGGTCCAGATCACGATTGGCTGAGGAATTGACCTCCTTGTAAGCGCCGTAGCGGGTCAGCGCCAGATTCAGGTTGAAGCGCTCGATACTCCAGTCACCGCCCAGAATCAGCTTGGTGCGCGGCTGCACACCGGTGATCAGATTGCGCGCTTCGCGGTCCATCAGTTCATAGGACGTACCGAGAATCGAGGTGGACTCCTTGTAGCCAAGGATCTTTGTCTGGTTCCAGTTGAACGCCGCCGTCCACTTAAGTGATCCGTACTGCCCCAGGTCCTGACTGTAATTGCTGACCAGGTCCAGCCCCTTGGTACGGGTGTCGGCACCGTTGATGAAGTACTGGCCACCCGACGTCGAGTCGATGCCATTGTTGAGCAGCACCTGCGTGACCTCATTGCCCAGCAAGGTGCCGGTCAGGGTGATGCGGTCACGCAAATTGATCACGTAGGCGTCGGCGGTCAGCGTGAGGCGGTCGGTCGGTGTGAGCGTGAAACCGAGGCTGAAGTTGGTCGAGCGCTCCGGTTTAAGGTCCTCGGCACCCAGCGCTTTCGCAGCCCCGGACCCCGTTGGCAACACGCCGTAGTTGATGGACTGATAGACCCCGTCCACCACGCCATACGTGGTCGAGCGCGCACTGAACAGGCTGTTGGCCAGAGACGGCGCACGGAAACCATTGCTGACGGTGGCGCGTATAGCGAATTGGGGAGTGAAATCGTAACGCGTGGTCAGTTTGCCGCTGCGGGTCGCACCCACGCCCTGATTGTAATGCTCGTAGCGAAATGCGCTGCCAACGTACCAGTCCGGTACAGGGTTGAAGCCCACGTCGACATAACTGGCGACACTGTTACGCGACGCGCTGCTTTCTTCGTCAGGGGAAATACCGTTGGTGACTTGCGCTCCGGAAGACGCGCAGTTGCCCGGCGTAATGCAGTAGCCGCCATTGGCATAGGATTCATAGTCACCGGCCTGCACCTCATACGTCTCACGCCGATGCTCGAGGCCATAGGACAAATCCAGGGGCTTTTGCAGGCCGATGTCGAAGCCGCGCTTGAAGTCCAGATTGGTGGTCAGTTCGGTGGAGATCCACGTACCGGAAGTAAAGCGATTGGGCGTGTCTTCACCCAGGGACGGGTTCTGATTGTGCGTGGTGCCCTGCTCGGCTTCGTTGCGTCCGTAGGTGCTGGAAAGATCCCAATCCCATTCGCCGACGGTGCCTTTGCCGCCAAATGCGGCCTGGAAATCATCTTCATCGATGTACCAGGTCGGTGTGTATCCCGCCGGGTATCCGTTAGGCCCGGTGGTAATGGTATTGGTGATGGTCGGCAGGCGAAAATTTTGCCCCTGCTCGGCTTTACGACGTGAATACGTGGTGAAGGAATACAGGCTCAGGCTGTCATTGATGGGCAGTTCGGCGTTGTAACCCAGAGTCAGCAGGTTGGTCTTTGGCGTGCCGTAGCCGCCATACGTGGACTTGCCCGCCAGGTCATAGGCCTGCTCGTAACTGTAACCATTGGCGCTGGCCTTGTTGTCATCATTCTGGCTGCGGGCGTCCAGCGCCAGTTGCACAATGCCCCCGTCGCCAATCTCGAAACCCTTGTTGAGGCTTTGCTGCACAGTCTGCTTCTTGCCGTCATAGCCGAGCCCGGCGTTGCTCACCGAGGTACCGCTGGTGTCAGCCTTGAGAATGACGTTAATGACCCCTGCAATCGCATCGGAACCGTATTGGGCCGCTGCGCCATCGCGCAGGACTTCAACATGGTCGATGGCGCTGATGGGGATCAGGTCCAGGTCCGCAGGGGCAGCCCCGGTGTTAATACCGTTGATGTTCAGGGTGGCGCTGGTGTGACGACGCTTGCCATTGACCAGCACCAGCACTTCGGCGGCGCTCAAGCCACGCAAGTTGGGCGCACGGGCAATGCCGCTGGCATCCCAGCCGGTTTTTTCCGGCAGGGTCAGCGATGGAATTACTGCACTCAGGGCTTCCATCAGTCCGGGTTTGCCGGTGCTCTGTAGTTGTCTGGCGCTGACCACATCGATCGGTACCGGGCTGCTGGTGACCGTGCGTTGCTCGGCACCGCGATTACCGGTGACCACCACAGTGGACAAGGTACGCGGGTCGTCGGTGTTGTTTTCCTGGGCTCTTATGGTCCCTGACAGCAACACGCCCCCTATCGCCAACGCCAATGGGCAGTAGCCCATTGCAGCAGTCGATACCCGGGCACGTTGTAAGGCTTGTTTCATACCCACTCCAGACATGGCTGTCATAGCAGCCACACATCCAAATCGCGAAATCGGACATTCCCGCTGTTTTGAGGACGGCGCGGCATGCACGGTTTTAAAAGTGATCAACGACATGCAGGAAAGCCTGCGGCCGGGTTTGGCACTTAGCGGTCTGAACGAACTAGCTGTGAGGCGAACAGTTGGTGCGCAGCAGTGGCAAGGCGACGCGCCTGTCAGTGACAGGGCGAGAGAAGTAAAGGCAATGGCAGGATTGAACAGGCAACATACGTTGAACTCCCTTCCAACGATTCTGAACCGGGGTCAGCGTTGCAGCGCCCCTGTCACACCGTGCAGTCTGGCGGCATGACACACAGAATCTTGATTACGATTGGTACCATCCGAGGTAAGGGGTAGGCTGTTGAAACCAAACATAACGGAATCAATTTCGAAAATATAATTCTATTTGGTCATAAGCTAATATTATTATTTCTGATCTAGATTAAATTTAATTATTTAAAAATAACATTTTCTGCATGAGAAATTTTCCAGATCGAAAAGCCCGGTTATCAAGCCGGGCTTCACGCCACATTGCCTACTTCGAGAGCAGAAGCTCAACCAGCTCGTCCGCCCCTCTCGAAATGCCGGCCTGCGCCGCCGACAGACTTCCGAAGGTTGAGCCGATGTCATAGACGTTCGGATACTGCCGGGTGACATAGGACGTCAGCAGTTGCGAAGTGGACGCGTCGTAGATCTCGACGGCATAACTCACGGAGCCGGTAAAAGTCCCCTTACGATCTCGGGCCGCCTGAACCAGGTTATAAGAGCCCATGCCGATATCGAATCTGGAGAACGTCGACAGCCCGGCGACAGTGGTCTCGGCCCCGGTGAGTGTCAGACGAATCCTCAACGTACCGCGCCCCGGCGTGGCGGTGAATCGAAAGTGTCGCCCCAAGGCCTCGGAGAACCTGACCGTCATGTCGTTGGCAAGGGTTATGCGGTCCTTGCGCTCCAGCCCGGAAAACTGGGCATCCACTCCCGTGTAAATCACCACGGGCTCAAGCATGATTTGATCGTATTTATTCCAGTTGACTGCGGTGGTGTATTTAAACGGTATACGCCCGGTACTGTCCTGCTCGTTAGGCCGCATTTCGAGCGAGGACTCTATGCCCGAGTAAGGGGACGGTTCGTGGCTGGCACACCCCGCGGCCAGAAATCCCAACAACAAAAGCACGGACAACTTCATGTGTTTAACGTAGTGCATGCGGAATTCTCCAGCAGGATCCGGTCATTGAAATTCAAACGCTCACCGTCCATCAGGCACGCCTGCAGGCAACGCGCTTGAACAGCATTGTTTCTAGTGAGGAGCTCTCTTTTTTGCCTGTTGCGGGCTATTCGCGAACGTTGATACCGCATTGCACGGCATTCAATCGTTCGCTATCTGTTGGCACTGAAAGATGACTCATTCCGTTTGGGCTTTGCCGTCGCTCGTAGCGAAACCGGCAACACCAAAACTGTACCAAGGTGTATACTTTTAGACGTTTGCAAAGCGCTCGTCAATCTAAAATGTACACACCGGTATACTTTTGATGGCTTTAAGATTATTGACCTGGAAAGACAGGCAGCGTGTCAGGTAAGTGTGGGCTAAACACCCCTTGGATCGGTAGTACTCGAAACCCAAGGCCCGGATGAAGGCCACCGCCCATTGTCAGCACGGTCTTTTGAGCATAAGGTGTAAAAAACCTATACAAGACTATTAGCGATGTACAAGAAATTTGAATGGCCGCTGACACTTTACTTCGATGGTGACTGCCCGCTCTGCGCCCGAGAGGTCAGAACCCTGCGCGCCCATGCAAAGCCTGAGCGGCTTTTGTTCGTGGATATTCGTGATGACACCTTTGACGCCACTTCTCTGGGATTCACACTTGAGGATATGGAGTCGTTACTGCACGCCAGATTCAACGATGGCACGTGGGTCAAGGGTCTGGACGCGACACTCTGGAGTTGGCGAGCGGCCGGCCTGGGTGCGTGGGTCGCGCCGCTGTCGTGGCGATTCATGAGGCCCGTGTTCAACCTGGGCTACCGGCTTTTTTGCCGCTCGCGCCCTTACCTTGCCTGGCTGCCCCACCCTGACGGCAGCCGCCGTTGCAGTAGCAACAGCTGTGCGGTCCCGGACGCAAAACCTGCTTCGGCCAAGCGGAATTCCAGTACGGAAAGGTAAACAAGGACTGCTTACCGCAGAAACGAAAAAAGACGCCTGGGCGTCTTTTTTTGCTGATTCACTAAGCCCGCAGGGTTCAGTGAATCAATATTTGGAGCGGGAAACGAGACTCGAACTCGCGACCCCGACCTTGGCAAGGTCGTGCTCTACCAACTGAGCTATTCCCGCATTGTCTTGATGACGGGCGCTATTCTAGCGGTTCAGATAGCGGCGTCAAGCCTTTGATTCAAAAACTTATTTTTTTTCTGCAGTCGTCCTGAGGTGCGGCCATGCGGCTCTCAGGTATTGCACCATGGACCAGAGTGTCAGCCCCGCAGCGATAAGCAGCAACGCATAGCCAAGAATGACCCAAACGGTGATGGCCGGCGGGTTACCGAGCAGAATGACCAGCGCGAGCATCTGCGCCGCTGTCTTCCACTTGCCCATGTTGGAAACGGCAACCTGCGCACGCGCGCCGATTTCCGCCATCCATTCGCGGAGTGCAGAGATTACGATTTCACGGCCGATGATCACCGCGGCGGGCAGCGTCAGCCATAGATTGGCATGCGCCTGAACCAGCAGCACCAATGCCACGGCCACCATCAGTTTGTCGGCTACCGGATCGAGAAAGGCACCAAAGGGCGTGCTTTGTTCAAGACGGCGGGCCAGATACCCGTCGAGCCAGTCGGTCGCCGCAGCGAACGCAAAGACTGCACTGGCCGCCATGTAGCTCCAGTGATAAGGCATGTAGAACAACAAAATGAAGATCGGAATCAGTAAAACGCGTAGTACGGTGATCAGATTAGGGATATTCATCGGCACAACTGGCTACGAGGTGAACGAGCATTCTACTCGCTGTGCAGGTTTGCATAAATCGACTCTGCCAGCTTTTTGCTGATTCCGGGTGCTTTTGCTATTTCATCGATGCTGGCACGGGACAATTCCTGCAATCCGCCGAAATGTTTGAGCAGGTCACGACGCCGGGTCGGCCCGACACCCGCCACGCCCTCGAGGGTCGATGTACGCCGGGTCTTGCCGCGGCGGGCACGGTGGCCGGTGATCGCGAAACGGTGTGCCTCGTCGCGAATCTGCTGAATAAGGTGCAGGGCCGGAGAGTCGCCGGGCAACGTGAATTCATGCGCCGAGTCGTTCAGATACAAAGTCTCGAAACCTGCCTTGCGCGTGGTGCCCTTGGCCACACCGAGCAGGATGAGATCAGGAACCTGTAATTCATTGAGCACGTCGCGCGCCATGGACATCTGCCCCTTGCCGCCGTCCACCAGCAGCACGTCAGGCAACTTGCCCTCCCCGGCCTTGATGCGGCTGTAACGCCGGGTCAACGCCTGGTGCATGGCGGCATAGTCGTCGCCTGCAGTTACGCCTTCGATATTGAAACGCCGGTAATCGGACTTGATCGGGCCTTCGGGGCCGAACACCACGCAGGACGCTACGGTCGCCTCACCGCTGGAGTGGCTGATGTCGTAGCATTCCAGGCGCATTGGCGGGTCTTCGAGACCCAGCACCTTGGCCAGCGCTTCGAACCGAGAAGCAACGTGCTGACGGTTGGCCAGCCGCGCGGTCAGTGCCTGCTCGGCATTGGTGACCGCCATTTGCTGCCAGCGCGCCCGGGTGCCGCGCACGCGATGACTGATGACCATCTCGACGCCGCGCAGCTCTTCGACGGCGTCGACGAACGCGGGGAAATCGTCGTTGATGACATTGACGATAACTTCGCCGGGCAGCTCACGGTCGATGCCGCCGAGGAAATACTGTGCCAGGAATGCCGACATCACTTCGCCGACCTCCTCTTCTATGCCCACCTGCGGAAAGAAGTTCTTGCTGCCCAGCACCCGCCCGCCCCGCACGCTGATCAGGTGCACGCAGGCACCGCCAGGGTTGACGAATGCGGCGACCACGTCGACATCGCCGGTACCGCCGTCCATGCTTTGCTGATCCTGGACGCGGCGCAACAAGGCAACCTGATCGCGCAACTCGGCTGCACGTTCGAAATCGAGCGCCATCGCGGCTTTTTCCATGGAGGCGTTCAGCTCGTCGCTCAGGGCATTGCTGCGCCCTTCGAGAAACATCACCGAGTGACGTACGTCCTCGGCATACACCTCAGGCTCGACCAGCCCGACACATGGCCCTTTGCAGCGCTTGATCTGATATTGCAGGCAAGGACGTGTGCGGTTCTTGAAGTAGCTGTCCTCGCACTGCCGCACCTGGAAAGTCTTTTGCAGCAGACTGAGGCTCTCGCGAATCGCGCCTGCACTTGGGTAAGGCCCGAAATAACGACCCTTGGCCTTCTTGGTGCCACGATGAATGCTCAGCCGCGGAAAGGCGTTATCGGACAGAAACACATAGGGGTAGGACTTATCGTCACGCAAGAGAATGTTGTACGGGGGCCGCCACTCCTTGATGAGGGTCTGCTCCAGCAACAGCGCTTCGGTTTCGTTGCCCGTGATGGTGGTTTCGATCTGGGCGATACGCGACACCAGCGCCCCGGTCTTGGGCGCGTGTCCAGTCTTGCGGAAGTAGCTGGCAAGACGCTTCTTGAGGTTCTTGGCCTTGCCGACGTAAAGCAGTGTGGCTTCGGCGTCGAACATACGGTAGACGCCGGGGCGACCGCTGCAGGTCGCGAGAAATGCACTTGGATCAAATGTCTGGGTCATGTTCAGGCGCTGGCATCAACCATGCCGTGACGTACAGCGAGCAAAGCCAGTTCAACATCACTGCTGATCGAGAGCTTTTCAAAGATACGGTATCGGTAGGTATTAACGGTTTTCGGTGAAAGGCACAGCTTGTCCGAGATGGTCTGGACTTTCTGGCAGCCGACGATCATCAGAGCAATCTGGATCTCGCGCTCGGACAGCAGATCGAACGGCGAATTGTTGACTTGCGGCTGAAACGACTTCAATGCCAGTTGCTGGGCAATCTGCGGGCTGATGTAGCGCTGACCGGCAAACACCAGGCGAATGGCCTGGACCATTTCCGCAAGCCCGGCACCCTTGGTCATGTAACCGGCAGCGCCAGCCTGCAGCAAACGGGTCGGGAAAGGGTCTTCTTCACAGACGGTGACAGCGACGACCTTGATATCAGGGTGGCTGCGCAGCATCTTGCGCGTGGCTTCCAGCCCTCCGATACCCGGCATTTTGACGTCCATCAATACGACGTCAGGCTTGAGCTCGCGCGCTTTCTTCAGGGATTCCTCGCCGGAATCGGCCTGCCCGACAACCTGCAGACCATCAATGTCGGCCAGCATGCGTGTGATGCCTGTCCGGACAAGATCATGGTCATCGACAACTAGCACCTTAATCAAGCAGACACCTCGCGCAACGGTCATAACGAATGCCAATCACCATAACAAAAACAACGAGGCAGACCTAGCACTGCGAGCAACGTCTCACATCAATATGATGGCAGGCACATCAGGCAGGGCTGTAAAAACTCGATGTGCCGGCAGGGCTACGCCCGTTCCGGTCTTGTATCACTTGGCCGACGGAAGTTCCGCAGCCCCCGATGATAGCCCCGAGAGCTCGGCAATAGTGGTTGTCAGGCGCCGGATAGCGTCCTGATCTTCCTTGCCCAGCACCCGGTAATTGCCGAGGATCTTTTCTTCGATGAGACTGAGGTTGTCGATCGGCACCGGCGTTCGCGTCCCAGTTAACACATAAAGTACGTCAACACCTTTGGCCGCAACCGCAGCCAGATAATCGGCCTTCGGCGCGCGATCACCATTTTCGTACTTCCCTTGGGCGTTGGCCTCGACCCCTCCTATCTCACCAAATGTACGCTGAGACATCCTCAGACGCTCTCTTTCCTTTCTCAACCGGCAACCGATTCCACTCATTTGAACCTATGATCCTGTTGTAGCTATCCTAACGAATGTTAGAATCCCGCGGAATTGAATAGATTTGAACGGTTTTGAACTATGCCCGGAATACGCACCGCCGCACAAGCCAAGGCCTGGCTGGATCAACAGGGCAAATCTGTTCAGGAGTTCGCTCGTGAAAACAGCATTGATCCAGCGACCACTTACCAGGTACTGGCAGGACGCAAGAAAGGAAGGCGCGGTGAAGCGCATAAGGTAGCTGTACTGCTGGGCATGAAGATCGGGACGGTCCCGAACACGGAAGCCCTGCATGAAGATGCACGTGAATAATAGCCGTTGTTGGCTGGCGACAACGCATCCCGGACAAAACGCCAAAGCCGTTGCCTGCATTCAGGTATACAGCGTTGCAGGCAAAATAGCCCGCCCCGAATACTGCATGCCGTCGACCGTTGAGCGGTTCGCTGTCGCTAACGAGATTCCATCTGCCTGCCTTCGCAGAAATCGATAATCCCGCTGATTGAATTTTCCAATTGAAGGTGCCTCCTTTCCTGAAGTAAGCTTGCGCTCAATCTACGGAGACCCACCATGCTGCAATCCACTTCACCGCTACTCGACGTTGCTACCGGCATTGCTTGCCGTGCGCGCGCCGTGGCTGCGCAAGCGGCCTCGGTGAGCGCATCCGTTGATTCTTATTATGGGTATTGGTTTAGCCACTGGCGCGCCTGATACCCATCCGGCGCCCACATTAAGGGGACGCCAACCAGAGAATTCTCTAACCCCCGGTCGGCTTCCCGACCGGGGGTTTTGTTTTTTCAGGACTACGTATTTCAACGGTCTGTTCAAGAACAGCCGTAAGCAATCAACCTGCATCGCATCGAGGATCACGACATGAACTACGCCACTTATTACCGCAACGACATCGATTTTGCCTGGCGATTTAGCCACCTCCGTTCGGGACAGCCTGCCGCCTCCGTTCGGTCTCTGCCAGGTGGCAAGCACATACCCCCGGTTCTAGAAGCCCTTTGTCGAACACCCCAGTAGGTCTGCGCGGGAGCTCCCGCCAGCCCAGGAAGCCAGAACATGAACTCGTCCGTTGCCGTAACCCCGTCCGACCTGTCCAGCCACGCCGTCAATCTGGCGGACAACAGCCCCGCCTCGAAACGCCTGCCAGGTACTCTGGAATTGAAGATGCGTCTGCCCCTCGGCGCAGCGCTCACCGAACAGGTTGCCGCCCATCGCCGCGCCGTACGCGCCATACTTGAAGGCCAAGACTCGCGACTGCTGGTCATCGTCGGCCCCTGCTCGATCCACGACCCTCGATCCGCCCTTGAGTACGCTGAGCGACTGGCCGACCTTGCCGCGCAAGTCAGTGATCAGATGCTGCTGGTAATGCGCGCTTACGTCGAAAAACCGCGCACGACCGTGGGCTGGAAAGGCCTGGCTTACGATCCGCGCCTCGATGGCAGTGACGACATGGCCGAGGGCCTGACGCTGTCGCGGCAATTGATGCTGGAGATGCTGGGCCTGGGCCTGCCGATCGCCACCGAGATACTGCAACCCATGGCGGCGGGCTACTTCGACGATCTGCTCAGTTGGGTCGCGATTGGCGCTCGGACCACCGAATCGCAGATCCATAGGGAAATGGCCAGCGGCCTGCCCATGGCTGTCGGGTTCAAGAACGGTACTGACGGCGGCGTGACGGTGGCCAGCGACGCGATGCGTTCGGCCGCGCATCCACATCGCCACTTTGGCATGGACCGTCATGGCCACCCCGCGATTATCGAGACACAAGGCAATCCGGATACGCACATCGTGCTGCGCGGCGGTCACGGCGGCCCCAATTACGATCACCAAAGTGTGGCCAACGTGCAGGCGAGCCTGAGCAAGAATAATGTCGCGTCGCGAATCATGGTCGATTGCAGCCACGCCAACAGTGGCAAGGACCCGCTGCGTCAGCCTGGTGTGTTCGAGGACGTACTGGAACAGCGCTTGTCAGGCAACACCTCGCTGATCGGCATGATGATCGAAAGCCACCTGTTCGACGGCTGCCAGGCATTGGGCGGAACGCTGCAGTACGGCGTTTCGGTCACCGATGGCTGCCTTGGCTGGGAAGGTACCGAACGCCTGCTGCGTCGTGCGGTTGACCGTCTGCGTTACAGATAAACAGAGCGAAGGAACTTTGTCGGGAAATACCGCACTGAATCCGGTAGGCTGTTTCTTTTTTTTCACAGGAGATTATTCCCCATGGCTAAAGCCACTGCCCGCCACATCCTTGTTTCGAGCGAAGAAAAATGCAACGAACTCAAGGCGCAGATCGAAGGCGGCGCTGATTTCGCTGAAATCGCCAAGGCCAATTCCAGCTGCCCGTCGAGCCGTCAAGGCGGTGACCTGGGTTCGTTCGGTCCAGGCCAGATGGTCAAGGAATTCGACACTGTCGTATTCAGTGCTCCGGTGAACACCGTTCAGGGTCCGGTAAAGACTCAGTTTGGCTATCACCTGCTGGAAGTGACCAGCCGTCAGGACTGATCCTGTCGCACCGGGTGCCAGACGGCTCATCTTCGGATGGGCCGTTTTTGTATGTGGCCGTTTCAACGACACAGTGACCCGGCATGCGCGCAGTGGCTTGGCGAAGCGCCCATTTGTCTGTAGAAGATAGCGCGATGCAGAGGCATGAGCTCTGCCATGATTGTTGTCACCGCTGTACAGCCAGTCGCCTTTAACCCTGACATTCGCTTGCGAACGTCAGTCAGGATTCGAGTCATGCGTTTTGTTTTTTCATCGTTGCTCGCCTTGACGCTGACCTTCGTTGGCGCTGCCCAATCGCTGTCCGCAGCCCCGCAACACGCTCTGACCGTTTACGGCGAAGCGCCACGCTATCCCGCCGACTTCAAGCACTTCGATTACGTGAACCCGGACGCCCCCAAAGGTGGCAGCATGCGGCGCTCGGCCATTGAAATCGGCCAGTTCGATCACCTGATGCCGTTCACCGACAAGGGCATGGGCGTTTCGCAGATCAATGGCATGCTCTACTCCCCACTGGCCACGCGCTCGATGGATGAGCCCTACACCGTCTACGGGCTTGTCGCCGAGAAAATGGAGCGTGGCGCGGATGGCCTCTCCCTGCGCTTTTACCTGAACCCCAAGGCACGTTTCGCGGACGGCACGCCGATTACCGCCAGTGATGTGAAGTACACCTACGAGCTGCTGATGACGCAGGGCAACCTGCAATACCGGACCCAGTTTGAAGCGGTCAAGGGCGTGGAGGTCGAATCGCCTTTGCAGGTCCGCTTCGACTTCAAGCAGAGCGATAACCGCACCCTGCCCCTCGACCTGGCTTCGTTGCCGGTATTCCCCGAGCACTGGTGGAAAACCCGTGACTTTGCCAGCGGTGCCGGCTTTGAGATTCCGCCGGGCAGCGGGCCCTATAGGATCAGCCATGTGGACCCGGGCCGCACCGTCACCTTCGAGCGCGATCCGGACTGGTGGGGCAAGGACCTGCCGGTCAGCAAAGGCCTGTACAACTTCGACAGGTTCAGCATCGAGTACTTCGGCGATACCGATGTTGCACGTACGGTACTCAAAGGCGGCGCCTACGATTACAACCGCGAGTTTTCGGCCACCGGCTATTCAATTCGCTATGACGGCCCGGCGCTCAGCGACGGACGCCTGCAGAAAGCCCAGTTGGCCAGAGGCGCGGTGCAAAGCTCGCAGGGTTTCGTCTTCAACCTGAGCCGCCCCATGTTCCAGGACCGCCGCGTGCGCCAGGCGCTGTCGCTGCTCTGGGACTTCGAATGGACCAACCGGCAGATGATGCGCAACATGTACATCCGCCAGAACAGCTTCTTCTCCAACTCGGAGTTGGCCGCCAGCGAACTGCCCACGCCGGCTGAGCTTAAAATCCTCGAACCATTGCGCGGCAAAGTCCCCGATCAGGTGTTCGACAGCGTGTTCGAGACGCCCAAAACCGATGGCACAGGCTTCATTCGCGACAAGCAGCTGCAAGCGCTGGCCCTCATGAAGGAAGCAGGCTGGACGCCAAAGGGCGATGAGCTGGTGAATGCCCAGGGCGAACCCTTCAGCTTCACCTTTCTCAATGCACAAACAGGCTTCGAGCGAATGCTGCTGCCCTACAAACGCACCCTGGCGCAGATCGGTATCCACTTCGACATTCGCCGCATCGATGCCGCGCAATACCTTAACCGCGTCATGGCCCGCGATTACGACATGATTGTCACCGGCTACCCGGTCTCGACATCGCCCGGTGCCGAGCTGTACAGCAGTTTCGGCTCCAAAGTGGCGATGGACCCTGGCTCGAGTAATTACATGGCGCTGCAAGATCCCGCCGTCGATGCGCTGATTGCCGGCCTGCTCAAGGCCGACAGCAAGCAGACCATGACCGACTACGCCCATTGCCTGGACCGGGTACTGCAGTGGAACTACTACTGGATTCCCAACTATTATCCGCCAGGCTCTTCAACCGTCTGGTGGAACCGGTTCGGCATCCCGAAAATTCAGGCCAGCAACAATGAGGCCATCGAAACATGGTGGGA
This sequence comes from Pseudomonas sp. PvP028, assembly GCF_017832255.1. Lineage (NCBI taxonomy): Bacteria > Pseudomonadati > Pseudomonadota > Gammaproteobacteria > Pseudomonadales > Pseudomonadaceae > Pseudomonas > Pseudomonas sp. PvP028. The sequence goes on along the minus strand of NZ_JAFIBL010000001.1, from coordinate 3,935,373 downwards.
AATCAGCCCGACACCGCTGACCAATGAGCAATTCGCTGAAAAACGCGGCGCATCAGCCACCGTTTCGGAGATGCAGTGAATGCTGGGTTATATTCTGCGTCGCCTGCTGCTGATCATCCCTACCCTGCTATGCATTCTGCTGGTCAACTTTTTCATCGTGCAGGCCGCTCCGGGTGGGCCTGTGGAGCAGGCCATTGCTCGCCTGCAAGGGATCGGCGGTGCGACCGTGGGCGCCGGTGCCAGCGAGTCCGCCGGTGGCCACTCCAAGGCGTCGCGGGGGCTGGACCCGGCACTGATCAAGCAGATCGAACGCCAATACGGTTTCGACAAACCAATGCACGAACGTCTCTGGCTGATGCTGAAGAATTACGCACGACTGGATTTCGGCAGCAGCTTCTTTCGCGGCGCAACGGTGACCGACCTCATTCTGCAGAAAATGCCGGTGTCGATATCGCTGGGGCTCTGGGCGACATTGCTGACGTACCTGGTGTCGATCCCGCTGGGGATTCGCAAAGCGGTCAAACACGGCAGCCAGTTCGATATCTGGAGCAGCACCGCCATCATCATCGGTTACGCTATGCCAGCCTTTCTGTTCGCCATGCTGCTGGTGGTGGTGTTCTGTGGCGGCACGTCGCTGAACTGGTTTCCGGTACGCGGACTGGTCTCGGACAATTTCGAGCAACTGACCACGATCGGCAAGATCGCTGACTATTTCTGGCACCTGGCGCTGCCGGTCTCGGCGCTGGTCATTGGCGGCTTTGCCACGCTGACCCTGCTGACCAAACATTCCTTTCTCAACGAAATCACCCGCCAATACGTGACCACGGCCCGCGCCAAGGGCATGAGCGAGCGACGGGTGCTGTATGGCCATGTGTTTCGCAACGCCATGTTGCTGGTGGTGTCAGGCATCCCGCAGGCGTTCATCAGCGTGTTCTTTGCCGGTTCGCTGCTGATTGAGGTGATCTTCTCGCTGGATGGCCTGGGCCGCATGAGCTATGAAGCCGCCGTGTCGCGAGACTATCCGGTGGTGTTCGGTTCGCTGTTCATCTTCACCGTGTTCGGCCTGCTGATAAAGCTGATCGGCGATATCTGCTACACGCTGGTCGACCCCAGAATCGACTTCAGCGCGAGGAATGCATGATGCGCAGCCTTTCGCCGCTGGCCCGCCGTCGCCTGGAGCGCTTTCGCAGCAATCGCCGCGGCTGGTGGTCGCTGTGGCTATTCTGCGGACTGTTTGCCCTGACCCTGGGTGGCGAACTGATCGCCAATGACAAACCACTGTTGGTCAGCTATCAGCACTCACTCTATTTCCCGGTGTTCAAGCGTTACACCGAGCAGCAATTCGGCGGCGAGCTGCCCTTCCAGCCCGATTACCGCAGCGACTACGTGCGCACGCTGATCAGCAAAGGGGACGGCTGGATGCTGTTCCCGCCCATCCCGTTCAGTGACGACACGCCCAACTATGATCTGACCACCCCGGCCCCCAGCCCGCCCTCTGCAGAAAACTGGCTCGGCACCGACGACCAGGCGCGCGACGTCATGGCGCGGGTCATCTTCGGCGCCCGGGTGTCGATCCTGTTTGCGCTGGCACTGACCTTTATCAGCGCGTTGATCGGCATCAGCGCCGGGGCGTTGCAGGGCTATTACGGCGGCTGGGTCGACCTGTTCGGCCAGCGTCTGCTGGAGGTCTGGTCGGGCCTGCCGGTGCTGTACCTGCTGATCATCCTGTCAGGCTTCGTCGAACCCGACTTCTGGTGGCTGCTGGGCATCATGGCGCTGTTCTCCTGGCTGACCCTGGTCGATGTGGTGCGCGCCGAGTTTCTGCGCGGCCGCAACCTTGAGTACGTCAAGGCCGCTCGCGCGCTCGGTCTGGGGGATCGAAAAGTGATCCTGCGCCACATCCTGCCCAACGCGATGAATGCGACGTTGAGCTATCTGCCGTTCATTCTTACCGGTGCCATCTCGACCCTCACTGCACTGGATTTTCTGGGCTTCGGCATGCCTGCCGGCAGCGCGTCGCTGGGCGAACTGATCGCCCAGGGCAAGCAGAACCTGCAAGCGCCCTGGCTGGGGCTGACGGCGTTCTTTGCCCTCGCGTTGATCCTGACGCTGCTGGTATTCATAGGCGAGGCGCTACGTGACGCCTTCGACCCGAGGTCCTGACATGTCGGAAAACCTGATCGAAATCCGCGACCTGAGCGTCGCCTTCAACGGGCAGAAAGTGGTCAGCAACCTGAGCCTGGATGTGCACCGTGGCGAGTGTCTGGCACTGGTTGGCGAATCCGGTTCCGGCAAGTCCGTCACCGCCCATTCGATCCTGCAATTGCTGCCCCGCAGCGGCACCCTGACCACAGGCAGCATCACCTACCGGGGTCAACAACTGGTGGGTGCCGACGACCGCACCCTTCGCGAGCTGCGCGGCAACCGGATTGCCATGATTTTCCAGGAACCAATGACCTCGCTGAACCCGCTGCACAGCGTAGCCAGGCAAATCGGCGAGACATTGTTGCTGCATCGCGGCATCAGTGGTCGTGAAGCGCAAAAACGCATTGTCGAGCTGCTGGAGCTGGTAGGCATTCAACAGCCGGAAAAACGCCTGAAAGCCTATCCGCACGAGCTGTCCGGGGGCCAGCGCCAGAGGGTGATGATTGCCATGGCACTGGCCTGCGAGCCGGAGCTGCTGATTGCGGACGAGCCGACCACGGCGCTGGACGTCACGGTGCAACGCAAAATCCTCCTGCTGCTCAAGGAGCTGCAGCAGCGCCTGAACATGTCGCTGCTGTTGATCAGCCATGACTTGAACCTGGTGCACAGCGTCGCTCAGCGCGTCTGCGTAATGCGCGCCGGCGAAATCGTCGAGCAGTCCGATTGCAAGTCGCTGTTCAAATCACCTCAGCATCCCTACAGCCGCCTGCTGCTGGACGCCGAACCTGCCGGCGAGCCGCTGCCACGCGACACCCGGGAAACGGTGCTGCAAGTCGACAACCTGAAGGTCTGGTTTTCCCTGACCGGCGGCATCCTGCGGCGGCACAAGGAATACCTCAAGGCGGTGGATGACATCAGCCTGAGCATCGAGCGCGGCAAAACCCTCGGTATCGTTGGTGAGTCGGGTTCCGGCAAGTCGACACTGGGCCAGGCGATCCTGCGTCTGCTGGAGTCACGCGGCAGCATCCGCTTTCGCGGACAGGCGCTGGACGGCCTCAGTCAGAAACAGATGCGCCCGTGGCGTAAAGAGATGCAAGTGGTCTTTCAGGACCCTTACGGCAGCCTCAGCCCGCGCATGTCAGTGGCGCAGATCATCAGTGAAGGACTGGAGGTGCACAGCCAGTACAACCCGGCGAAATGCGATGCAGAGGTCATTCGGGCGCTGGAAGAAGTCGGCATCGACCCGCAGAGCCGGCACCGCTATCCCCATGAGTTTTCCGGTGGCCAGCGTCAGCGCATCGCCATTGCCCGGGCGCTGGTGCTGAAACCCGCACTGATTCTGCTCGATGAGCCGACATCGGCGCTGGACCGCACCGTGCAGAAACAGGTTGTGGCGCTGTTGCGCGAACTTCAGGAAAAGCATGGCCTGACGTATCTGTTCATCAGCCATGACCTGGCAGTGGTCAAAGCCCTCGCCCACGACGTGATCGTGGTCAAGGACGGCAAAGTCGTCGAGCGTGGCGCCAGTCATGATGTCTTCGAGGCGCCGCAACATCCCTACACGCAGGAATTGCTGGCGGCCGCGCATCCTGAATGATCTGGCCCACAGCGAAGCTTCTGCCCGGAAGGCGTAGGAGCGTCTCCGATTTACGCCTGCGGACCCGGCGCGTCATCATCGACCAGCCCCCACTCGGCGGTGCTTGCCGTACTGCTGCCGGTCGGGGCCGGCGGCGGTGTGGTCAGGGTCCCGGCGCCGCCTTCACTGTGCAGTTTGAGGCGCAGGCGCACGTTGTTTTGCGAGTCGGCGTTCTTGAGGGCTTCTTCTTCGCTGATTGCACCCTCAACGGCCAGATTGAATAGCGCCGTGTCGAACGTCTGCATACCGAGGCTGCCGGACTTCTCCATGATGCCCTTGAGTTCGGTCAGTTCATTGCGCTGAATCAGGTCGCGAATGGTCGGCGTGCCCATCATCACTTCCACCGCCGCACGACGCTTGCCATCCGGGGTTCTGACCAGTCGCTGGGAGACGAATGCCTTGAGGTTGTTGCCCAGGTCATGCAGCAACTGCGCGCGACGCTCTTCCGGGAAGAAATTGATGATCCGGTCCAGCGCCTGGTTGGCGTTGTTGGCGTGCAGTGTCGAGATCGCCAGGTGGCCGGTGTCGGCAAACGCCAGCGCATGCTCCATGGTCTCGCGATCGCGAATCTCGCCGATCAGAATCACATCCGGCGCCTGGCGCAGGGTGTTCTTCAGTGCCGCATGGAAGCTGCGGGTATCGACCCCGACTTCGCGCTGATTGACGATCGATTTCTTGTGGCGATGGATGAACTCCACCGGGTCTTCAATGGTGATGATATGGCCACTGGCGTTGCGGTTACGGTAGTCGATCAGCGCCGCTAAAGAGGTCGATTTCCCGGAACCGGTGGCCCCGACAAACAACACCAGACCGCGCTTCTCCATGATCACGTCGAGCAGCACGGGCGGCAGGAACAGGTCTTCGAAACGCGGGATGTCCAGCTTGATATTCCGCGCGACGATGGACACCTCGTTGCGCTGCATGAAGATATTGATCCGGAACCGGCCGATGCCCGCCATAGAAACGGCGAGGTTCATCTCCAGTTCGCGCTGAAACTCGAGCTTCTGCTCCTCGTCCATAAGCCCCTGGGCAATGACTGCGACCTCCCCCGGCTTGAAGGTTTCGCTGCCCAGTGGCTTGAGCACACCGTTGAACTTGGCGCACGGTGGTGCTCCGGTGGAGAGGTACAGGTCCGATCCGTCCTGACTGGCCAGAATCTTCAACAGCGCCGGAAAATCCATAATCAATACCGTACAAAATGAAGTAAAAAGACCACGGCCGTCAGGACGGCACGCGTGACGTGCGGGCGTCGCTCAGCAAGAGCAGGCATAATGGCAGCCTTTTGCAGCAGGTGATATTGCGACATGAAAGCCCAAGCCCGCCATATTCTGGTGAAGACCGCCGAAGAGGCCGAACAGCTCAAGCTGCGCATTGCCAAGGGTGAGGCATTTGACGTGCTGGCTAAAAAGCATTCTAGCTGCCCGTCCGGCAAACGTGGCGGCGATCTGGGCGAAGTCAGGCCTGGGCAAATGGTCGGTGCCATCGATCAGGTGATCTTTAAAAAGCCGTTGCGCGTCGTGCATGGGCCAATCAAAAGTAAATTCGGCTATCACCTGGTGCAGGTGTTCTATCGCGACTGAAGCACAGTTCAAAAACTGAAAAACCCCGAACCGAAGCGGTTCGAGGTTTTTCGGGCATTGACCAGCGCGGTCATCAGTTCGGCGAAATGGCGCCGTCTACCAGCACTTGAGCTTCTGCCACCAGACGCTTGAGGTGATCTTCGCTGACAAAGCTCTCGGCGTAGATCTTGTAGATGTCCTCGGTGCCTGAAGGGCGCGCCGCAAACCAGCCATTTTCGGTCATGACCTTCACACCACCGAACGCCTGATCGTTGCCCGGCGCGTTGCTCAGCACCTGCTGAATAGGCTCGCCCGCCAGTTCAGTGGAAGTCACCTGCTCCGGCGACAGCTTGCTCAGCAGTGCCTTCTGTTGCGGGTTGGCCTTGGCATCGACGCGGGTCGAGAACGGCTCGCCCAGCTGTTCGGTCATGGTCTTGTAGATCTGGCTTGGATCGCGACCGGTGCGCGCGGTCATTTCCGCAGCCAGCAAGGCCGGAATCAGACCATCCTTGTCGGTGGTCCAGACCGTACCGTCGCGGCGCAGGAACGAGGCGCCGGCACTTTCTTCACCGCCAAAACCCAGCGAGCCTTCAAACAGGCCTTGCGCGAAATACTTGAAGCCGACCGGCACTTCATAAAGGCGACGGCCCAGGCGCTTGGCCACACGATCAATCATGCCGCTGCTGACCACGGTCTTGCCGACCGCTGCATCGGCACGCCACTCAGGACGATTCTGAAACAGATAGTCGATAGACACGGCGAGGTAGCTGTTGGGCGTCATCAGTCCGCCAGACGGGGTCACGATGCCATGACGGTCGTGATCCGGATCGCAGGCAAATGCAACCTGATAGCGGTCCTTGAGACCGATCAGGCTTTGCATGGCGTGGCTGGAGGACGGGTCCATGCGAATCTGGCCATCCCAGTCGACGGTCATGAAACGAAACGTAGGGTCGACAAATTTATTGACCACATCCAGATTCAGGCCGTAATGCTCGCCAATCGCCGACCAGTAATTCACTCCGGCGCCACCCAGCGGGTCGACACCAAGACGCAGGCCCGAGTTGCGAATGGCGTCCATGTCGATCACGTTTTTCAGGTCGGCCACGTAGGTGTTGATGTAATCATGGCGGTGCGTGGTATCGGCACGCAGCGCTTTTTCATGGCTGATGCGTGAAACGCCAGTGACTTTCTCGGCCAGCAGTTCGTTGGCCTTGTTCTCGATCCACTTGGTGACATCACTGTCGGCCGGGCCGCCATTGGGCGGGTTGTACTTGAAGCCACCGCTTTGCGGCGGGTTGTGCGACGGCGTAATGACGATGCCGTCCGCCAGCCCGGAAGTACGACCGCGGTTGTAGCAGATGATCGCGTGGGAAACCGCAGGCGTCGGGGTGTATTCGTCACCTTGCGAAATCATCACCTGCACGCCATTGGCGGCCAGCACTTCAAGCGCAGTGGCCGCGGCCGGGGTCGACAGCGCGTGGGTATCGGCCCCCAGAAACAAGGGGCCGTCGATGCCGTTGGCCTTGCGGTACAGGCAGATCGCCTGACTGATAGCCAGCACGTGCCATTCGTTGAAACCCAGGTCAAACGATGTGCCGCGGTGCCCGGAAGTGCCGAACGCAACACGTTGAGTGGGCACCGATGCATCGGGCTGGCCGGTGTAGTAAGCCGTGACCAGTCTCGGAATATCGACCAGTAACTGCGCAGGTGCCAGCTTGCCGGCGAAAGGACTGAGACTCATACAACCTCCACGAAGAAATGAAATACGGAGAAAAAATAAAGACTTGCTGTAGCTGCCAAGATGATCGATGCCGCAGTTTACTGGCAGTTCGACAGCGCTGCTTGAGTATTGATCCCCTGCATTTGCCTCTGCTTCAGCTCAATCGCCAAAACGGCAACCGAACTCAGGCCATCGACGTTTCGGGCCGCCACCACGCTGGAAACAACTGCTTCACCTTGTGCTCGGCAAAACGGTCATCGATGAGCATGACCACACCGCTGTCACTTTGGCTGCGAATAACCCGTCCGGCTGCCTGTATCACCTTCTGCACGCCAGGGTAAAGGTAGGTGTAGTCGTAACCGGCACCGAACAGCGCGGCCATACGCTGCTTGAACTGTTCGTTGACCGGATTGAGCTGAGGCAGGCCCAGGGTAGCGATGAACGCGCCGATCAGGCGTGCGCCCGGCAAGTCGATGCCTTCACCGAACGCGCCGCCCAGCACTGCAAAACCGATGCCCTGACTGCTCAGGGTGAACCTGTCGAGAAATGCGTGGCGCTCACTCTCGGCCATCCCCCGTGCCTGCTGCCAAAGGCTGATGTGCGGGTGAGTGAGCGCCATCAGCTCGGCGACCTGTTGCAGGTAATCGAAACTGCTGAAGAACGCCAGGTAATTGCCCGGCCGCGTGTCGAACTGCTCGGCCATCAGTTCGACAATCGGCGCCAGCGAAGCCTGACGATGGGTAAAGCGCGTGGAAATGCGACTGACGATGCGCACGTCGAGCTGATCGTGATGAAACGGCGATTCCACGTCGATCCATGCCGTGTTGGCAGGCAATCCCAGCAGGTCCGCGTAATAGTGGCGCGGGTTGAGCGTTGCGGAAAACAGTACCGTGCTGCGCGCAGCGCTCAGGCGCGGGCGGATGAAACGCGCGGGAACGACGTTGCGCAGGCTGAGGCGCGACAGAATGCGCTTGCCGCCCGCCTCGCGCCGAGTGATGTCGAAAATGAAATGCTCATCGAACAGCTCGGCGATGCGCGCAAAGCCGATCGCTTCCAGGTAGAACCCCTGTAACGTGCCATCCACGGCCTGCGGGTGCTCGTTGAAATGATCACCGATGGTCGAGATGCACTGGTTGAGGCTGCCGATGAATTTTTCCGGTGCCGCCGAGTACGCCTGATAGGCGCCGGGCTGTACCTTGTGCAGCGCATTCCATTGGCGATCCAGACGCTGCAAGGCTTTCTTCACAGGTTCGGGCGCTGTCTGAATCAAGGCTTTCAGCTGGCTCTGATCAAGGCTGGCGCTGTACATCTGGCGTGCCCGCTCGACCATGTTGTGGGCTTCATCGACCAGCACCGCAACGCGCCACTGATTGAGCTGACCGAGGCCGAACAGCAGCGCGCTCAGGTCGAAGTAATAGTTGTAGTCCGCGATGACCACGTCAGCCCAGCGCGCCAGTTCCTGGCTCAAATAATACGGGCAGACCTGATGCTGCAAGGCCACATCGCGTACGCCCGCCTGATTCAGCCACGGCGAGGTCAGCGCCGCCGAGCGAGCGGCTGGCAGACGATCATAAAAGCCGCTGGCCAGCGGACAGGAATCACCGTTACAGGCCTTGTCCGGATGCTCGCAGGCCTTGTCGCGCGCCACCAGCTCGAGGACCCGCAGCTTCAGCTCCGGCGCGCTGTGATTGATGACTTTCAGCGCATCCAGTGCCAGTCGACGCCCCGGCGTCTTGGCGGTGAGAAAGAAAATCTTGTCGAGCTTCTGGCCGGGCGCGGCCTTGAGCAAGGGAAACAGCGTGCCCACCGTCTTGCCGATACCGGTCGGCGCCTGAGCCATCAGGCAACAGCCGGTACTGACGGCCTTGTACACCGACTCGGCCAGCACCCGCTGCCCGGTACGGAAAGACGCGTGGGGAAATTTCAGGCGGCCAAGCGTTGCGTGCAGCGCCTGCGTATGCGCCAGCTCCTGCTGCGCCCAGCCGAGGAATATCGTGCACTGTCGTTCAAAAAACGCTTGCAGCGCGGCCGCACTGAACGGCTCGCGAATCAGGGTTTCCTGCTCGCTGACAATGTTGAAATACACCAGCGCCAGCGTCACGCTCTCAAGCTGCAGGCGCTGGCAAAGCAGCCAGCCGTAGACCTTCACCTGCGCCCAGTGCAACTGACGGTGGTTGGCCGGCATCGCGTCGAGTTCACCGCGATAGGTCTTCACCTCTTCCAGTTGATTGCGACTGGCGTCATAGCCGTCCGCCCTGCCCCTTACCGTCAGCTCGCGATAATCGCCACTCAACGACAGTTCGGCCTGGTAATCGGCACCGCGCCGCGTGGCGACCGTGCGATGCCCGGCAATGCCTTCCTGTGCCGTGGGTGACGGCGTGAAGCGCAGGTCGAGGTCGCCGACCTTGGCAGTGAACTCACACAACGCGCGCACGGCCACGACATAACGTGCAGGCGGCTCGCTGGCGAGGACAGGCTCGGGATCAGGGTTTACGGGGGCGTTCGGGGTCACTGCGCTGGGGAGCCGTTGGTTGTGAATACTGGACAGGCGTCCAGTTAACAACCTTGAAACACGTCTGGCAAACAGAAATGGATCGACGGCCTGCCATGTCGACGTCTATGGCAGACGAGCCTGGCTCACCGCCTCTCCCAGCGCACCCAGCAGCCTGGCGGGTTCACGGGTCCAGTCAGTGGCATAACTGACCCACAGATGTTGCGAGTAGCGGTTCTGCAAAGTGAACAGCTCGCCGGGGCTGACGACGATCGATTGGGCCAGCAACGCAATGAAGACCTGGCGCATGTCCACGGGGTACGCACTCTCGGCCCACACGCCGCAGCCGCCCTCGGGCAACTGATAACGCAGCGCCCCGCCGGTGTGTTCATCCAATTGCCGGGTCATCGACTGCATGCGTCTGCCCAGCGTCTCTCGCAACGCCAGCAACTGCCTGTCCAGACGCCCGCTGCTGCATAACCTGGCGATGGCCCTTTGCCGAAGCGGCGGCAGTTCGAATGCTCGCAGGCAGAAATACTGCTGCCATCGCGTATCCAGGCTCTTGCACAGCAGGTAAGCATAGGGCGCTTCAGGCCCCATGCTCTTCTCGAATCCGCCGATGATCACTAGCCGCTGCGGGTCGATCCAGTGGCGCAGCGGAGCTTGCCCGCCAACAAACTGCAGCCCGGTGTGACTGTCGTTTTCCAGCACCCAGACCTGATGACGATTGAGCACTTCGGCGACAGCCTGGCTGTTGTTCTGCGGACGCACGCTGCCTCGCACCGGGTTCAGCAACGAGGGCAACACGACAAGCCCTATGTCATGGCCGCGCAGCAGACCGTCGAGCCGGGCCGCATCAAGGCTGCCGGTCTCGTCCAGCGGCAGTTCGATAACCCGGATATCAAATGATTGCAGCAGGCGCAGCACCCCCCAGGCACAGGGCGACTCCACCAGTACAGTGCCGCCGCGCAGCCGCAGCGTGCCGAGCACCGCCTTGAGTGCGCCGTGAAAGTCAGCGGCGACATAGACATTGTCAGCGTGCCAGCAATGCGCTGCATCGCGGGTGTAACGGGCGGCCAACGCAGTGCGAAGTTCCGGCTCGCCGAATGGCTGAAAAACCGGGTCCCGCTGACGCGGGTAATGCCTGCCCAGCTCGCGTTCCATTGCTGGCAGCGGACTGTCCTGGACGTGCAAAAGCGCCGGCTCATCGCAGCCCAGCAACACCATGCCGGGACACCGGGCGTTGTCGTACAGGGCCTGCAAAAGATCGCCGTCTGCGTCCGGCACTACGTGTCCCTGCGCACTCAAGCTGCGCGCTACCGAGTAATAACCCGATTTTGGCAGCGAATAGACGCGCCCTTCCTTTTCCAGCAATGAATAGGCGCTTTGCACCGTCGATATCGATACGTTCAGTCGCTGGGCCAGCTGTCGCAGTGACGGCATTTTCAGCGCCGGCTCGCCCTGCTGCTGGTCAACCAGACGCACCAGGTAGCGGTAGACCGCCTGATAGGCGAAATCCGTGTTGTTTTTCATGCAGGTACCCGCCGCTCAACCAGAACAGGCTTCAGAACATTGCTGCATGACCGACGCCGTTTGCAGGCAGCAGCCATGCCTAGCAACCGGATCAGCGTCCCGAGAGCATCTCGGCCACTGCCTGACCCGTCGCAGGGTCGACGGTCATGATCCGGCGCTTGTCGGGGTCGGCAGCGCGGATTCTGGCAATGATTGACTGCGGGTCGTCGAAGTTCACCCGCTGCTTGCCGTAGAGGTTGTGCAATGACTTGAGGCTCAAACCGCTGATATCCACCAGCCACTGCATGACCTGGTCCGGCGCCGTCGAACCCGACAGCGCCTTGTGCAGATCCGGCAGCGCCACCAGCATCCCTGAGTGGCAACTGCGCAGAAACGACTCCAGGCCATGGCCATGATCCACGAACGGCGAAAACAGCATGCACACCAGTTGAGTCTCGTTCAGGCCGAAGCCCTCCTGAGCGAAGCTCGATGCCAGCTCGCGGCGCGCCTCGATGCGCGCCCGACCGGCATAAGCGCTGAGCGTCTGGTCGATCAATCGCGGCGGCATCTGCTTTCTGCGCATCAGTGACGTCGCCAGTTCAAGGTATTCGGCGATCCCGTCGGCATAAGTACGCGCTTGCAGGTACTGCGCCGTCAGCCCGCGCATGTGAGCCATCAACAAAGGGTTGGCGCAATCCGATTCACTGAAACTGAACGACAGATCATCGAAGCGGAAATCGAGGAATTCGGTCAGCAGGTTCCAGTGCTCGTCCGCCTTGCAACTGACCAGATCGGCAATAGTGATGAACGCCGGCGTGCTGCTTTTTTCAGGCAGCACCATGGCTCGGCTTGCCGGCGGGCTGTCATCGTCCTCGCCGTACAGCTCGTGATAATAGGCCTGGCCAATCGTATCGATGACCTTGAGCACGCTGGCCAGCGTCTGCTTGCCCCAACTGCCCGAGTATTGCCCGGTACGCTGAGCCAGACGCATGATCCAGGTCGCGTACTGACGCTGCTCTCTGCGCGAGTCGCCACTGACCACCGCATCGACACCGCTGCCCCAGCTCAGGGCGCGCCCCAGAAACTCCGCCAGCCCGAGGTAGCAGGTGTTGCAAAACGTAGTGCGGGCGTCGCCTGCGGACAGGTGTCCACCCAGCAGCATGTCCAGCCGATTCTGCTCACGCCCCGCACTGGAAAAAGGCAGGTCCGGCTCGAAGGCCTGGGTGTACTGATTGTCGATCACCAGCATCTCGACACGCGGGTCGTCATACAGAAACAACGCTGAATAGGTGCGGTTGATGTTATCCATCACCGCAGGGGTCATGCCCGCGTGACGCCGATTGGCAACCCGCAGGTTGAACGTGGCGGGCGAGCGGCAGGCAATGCTCAACTGGGCAGCGCGCAAAAAGGCAAGCGTGTAGGCACTGTCCTTGCCACCGCCGAAAGCCACCAGCACCTTGAAGCCGGCAATCCGCTCGATGCCGCCAGCCGCAACAATCAGACGCTGGATCAACAACTGCAGCGCGGTGCGCTCTGCACGCGAGAAGTACCCCAACAAGCGTTGCAGCACTTGCTGGTAGACATAATTCATTGCCTGTTCGTGAATAGAACTCATTGTGTGCCACCTGCCTGTCGCTCAAGACATGATACGGTGCAGACAGAACATTGAACATCAAGCTGACAACCAAACTTATAGTCGCGCATGACTCATTCCCTGAGTGGTAATTACCGACGCATTATCAGCATCTTTGAAACAATTACAATAGACAGTTTGCGTTGAAAAACAGTGCAGTCCTGGGCACACTTTCAACTGATTAAACACACTGTTTAATGTGTATCATTGAACGCAGGCGACAAACGATTTTTTTCAACTTAACAGCCTGCAACCCCAACAGCCAGGCCGCTCAGGCTTTACCACAAGCGGCCGAGCACCCGTCGCTGTTAATATTTCATTCTGCCTCGTAGGAAATGATATTTATAATATCACCTTCACTGACAGAACTCATACACTCAAATAAACAATCCTGCCGACCCTGTTGTCGATTTTATTTTCACCCTTCATTCAAGGTTATGCACTTCTCGGCAAGCTGACAGGTGCGTCATTGACGTCGTTTAATATGTGGCGTCTCTTTTGCAATATGGAATGAAAAAAGCCTTCCGATCGGAAGGCTTTTCAATAACGAGCGCTGACCAGGAGGTGATGAATCAGACCGCCTCGACTTCCAGCACCGCACGCCCGCCAATCGGGCAGACATCCATGTAACGGTGCGCCTGCACTACCTGGTCGAACGGAAAGCTGCGCGTCTGCAATGGCATCAGCACCTTGTCACGGGTCATCTGGTTGATGTCCTGCAAGGCACGCTGCAGCGCTTCTTTATCCTGGGTAATGCCCAGCTCGGGCTTGCCGGTGAAATTGCCCAGGCAGTGCACGTAGAACTGAATATTCTTCTGGAACGCGGCACAGGCCGGGAACGGCGTCTGATTACCGCCCTGCAGGCCATACAGCACCAGACTGCCACGTGGCGCAAGCACATCGCCCATGATCGACATCTGCGGACCGCCAAGGCCATCGAACACGGCATCGACACCACGGTTGTCGGTGTACTTGTTGATCGCCATCAACAAGTCCTGTTCTTCGGTGACTACCACTTTTTCAGCGCCCAGTGACAGCAGATACTCACGAGCATCCTCGGTCTTGGTCGCGGCGATAACCCGAGCCCCCAGCGCCTTGCCCAACTGCACGAATGCAGGGCCGGAGCAGTGGCTGGCGTCGGTGACCAGTACGGTTTGACCGGACTTGATACGCGCCAGATCAACGTATGCAAAGTAAGCCACCAGATACGGCGTGTAATGCACGCTGGCCTGGACCGGCGTCAGCGCATCCGGATAGCGGGTCAGCGCCCCGCGCGGCATGACGATAGATTCGCCGTAGACCGGGTGCTGGTTGGCATCGGCCGCAGGAAAACTGGCGACATTGTCGCCCACTTGCAGATCATCCACACCGTCGCCCAGCGCGGTAACCACGCCAGCCATCTCATAACCCAGACCAGCAGGCAGCCGGGCTTGGGTAGACGCGAGATTTTGCCGCCAAAGAACGTCGTACCAGCTGACACCGATGGCCTGAACACGCACCTGTACCTCGCCGGTGACAGGCGACGCGACAGGATGCTCTTCGACTTTGAGCACCTCGGCCGGGCCAAACTGGTGAAAACGGATCGTGCGGGACATTTAGAACCTCGCCTGGTGAACCTTGATGCCACAAACTTTATCCGGGCATTGCCGGCAACACCATCGGTGGCTATTAATAGTCGACATGCCTGTCATCGATTGTGTCCTGTGCGCTGCACGGCGCAGCCAGACAGCGTCTGGGCGTCGATGCGCGTAATGGCCGCCATTGTTCGCATGTCGACGAAACATTGCAAGCCGTGTGGACATTCAGTAACCCCCACAGTAATTTTCGCTGCGCCCGACCCGCATTTGCTCGTACTATCGCACCCTGCTCACGTCCTCAACCGACAAATGGCCCGAGATATTCCGCATGAACCGCAACGACCTGCGTCGCGTCGACCTCAATTTGCTCATCGTTTTCGAGACCCTGATGCATGAGCGCAGCGTCACGCGTGCGGCGGAAAAGCTGTTTCTCGGTCAGCCGGCAATCAGCGCTGCGCTGTCGCGGCTACGCGGCCTGTTCGATGATCCACTGTTCGTGCGCACCGGGCGCAGCATGGAGCCCACCGCCCGAGCGACGGAAATCTTCGCTCTGCTCTCCCCAGCGCTCGACTCCATCTCGACAGCGGTCAGCCGCGCCTCGGAGTTCGACCCGGCGACCAGTACCTCGGTCTTCCGCATCGGCCTGTCCGATGACGTCGAGTTCGCACTGTTGCCCACCCTGCTCAAGCGTCTACGCTCCGAAGCGCCGGGCATTGTGCTGGTGGTCAGACGAGTCAATTACATCCTCATGCCGCCCCTGCTCGCCTCCGGAGAGATTTCCGTCGGCGTCAGCTACACACAAGACCTGCCCGCCAACGCCAAGCGCAAGGTCTTGCGCAGGAGCAAGCCGCAACTGCTGCGCGCCGACTCGATACCCGGCCCGTTGAGCCTCGACGACTTCTGCGCCCGCCCCCATGCACTGGTCTCCTTCGCCGGCGACCTGAGCGGCTTCATCGACGAACACCTGGAAAAACTCGACCGCAAACGCCACGTCGTCCTCGCCGTGCCCCAGTTCAACGGCCTGGCCACATTGCTCACTGGCACCGACATCATCGCCACAGTGCCCGATTATGCGGCGCAAGTGCTGACCGCAGCAGGAGGCGTGCGCTCTGAAGACCTGCCGATTGAAACCCGAACGTTCGAACTGCACATGGCCTGGCGCGGCGCGCAGGATAATGATCCGGGGGAGCGTTGGTTGAGGTCGCGGATTCAGATGTTTTTTGGGGATCCGGATAGTCTTTAGGTTTCGTTGGGAGGCTGTGGTGATGGCGCCATTGCCTTGCACAATCCTTAGGGCATTCCTCTGCTATCACTCGGCACGGGATCGTCTCGCTTGCTGGTAGCGGGCCTTCAACGCCAGGTAGCACAGGCAGCCTCCATAGCATTGGTAGATGAGGTGGAGCATGGCCTGGAACCTCATCGTTTGATTCGTTTCATGGACTCCCTGGGCACCAAGAACACACCGGAAACCCTCCAGGTTTTCCTGACCACCCACTCGCCTGTTGCCCTACGAGAACTGTCAGACGCCAACGGAAGGTGATTGTGCATTCTGCAGTGGTACTAATTCTACAGAAATACTAAAATGCGACTGATTTTTTCATTTTGTTTTTGAAGAACAGGGAGTTCTATGTCTTTTGATGCGTTTATGAAGGTTGATGGTGTTGAGGGCGAGTCTCTTGACGATGGGCACAAAGGTTGGGTCGAGTTGCTTTCCTACCACTACAACGCCATGCAGTCCATCAGTCAGACAGCCAGCTCGAATGGGGGAGCTACTGCTGGAGGGGTTTCCCTTGGCGATTTCCAGATCAGCAAATATGTGGATAGAGCCACCCCGAAGCTATTTGAGCTTTGCTGTAGGGGTTCACATATCAAAAATGTGACCATTCGAATCCATCGTGCGGGAACTGAAAAGTTCAAGTATCTAGACATCGTACTTGAAGAAGTTCTGATCTCATTAGTAAGTGGTCAAGGTGCCGACCAGTCAGGCTTCCCCATAGAAGTAGTAAACCTGAATTACGGCCGCATTAAATTTGAATACTCACAACAACGTCGCGCCGATGGTGGTAGTGCCGGTATCGTTTCTGGTGGCTGGGACAGGACTGCGAATAAGCCATTTGCGTAAGCGAATGGATTGAGTACCAACAAATAAAACTGAAAATTAATCTCAAGGGTAGATGTATGACTAACCGCACATACATCACCTGGCGGGAGTGAAGAATGAAACCAACAGACGAAAACAGCACAAACTATTTGATGGTCAGTGCCGCCGCTAAAAACCTAGGGGAGCAAGCCTGTACATTAGGCATCAAGCATATTAAAAACGGCACACTGCGCTTGCAGTTCAACCGTGAAGTCGCCTATTACGCTAAAAGTATTGTTAATGATATCTCTGAAGGTAAAAAAAGTCCTGAGCAGGGCCTAAAAGAACTAAAAGATGAACAAAATAGCTTGTTTACTCAGTCATGGGAGGTTGCCAAAAAAGGCCTTGGCGCAGTCGCCGGAGCAATGCAATTCGTAGCGGGCGCGGGCATTTGCTATGGCTCTGTAGGTACGCTGTGCCTCGTTGCCGGTGTACCAATTATGGCTCATGGTGCAAATAACGTTTATGAAAACGGGCGCAACCTTTGGGAGGGGCGCAGTGACACAGAAGGCCCAGTAAGAAAGGGGTACCAAGCAGCAGCGAAAGCAGTTGGTTACGGAGCACAAGAAGGAAATATGGCCTACGGGTCAGCCGACCTTGCGATGTCTGTATATGGTGTCACTAAGCTGGTTCTAAAACCAGACTCTTGGCGCCTATTTAGATACATTAGAACTGATTATGTTCGTGCATATAGAAACACCTCAATACCTGTATTGGTCATAGATAGGGCCGCCGACGCTATCACCGTAGACGGAATGCAAAAACAGTGAACCGACAAAAAGCTGGACGATTTTTTTCAAACGCAAGAGTTTATCTATTTGCGATTGCGTGCGCGGCTTTTCATTCAGTATGGATATTGCTTCTACTTAGTTACTTTTTTGATCTTAGCGTCTTTGCGGCTAGATTTGTAGCAACACTACTTTTTATTATAATTTCTTTTTTTTGCATTAAATTATTCCATGGAAAAATAAACAGACTTTGATTTATATAGTCTGCAATATACAGTTTTTCTTAATTAATCAGAGACTCAATAATGAGTCGATCAGTATACCGATTACGTACGCCCGCCCACGTCCAATACTAAAGTTCAAACCCCCTCCCGCCGCCGATCCTCCCTCGGGCATTTCGTAAACCGTGCTCGATAGCTGCGGGTGAAATACGACGGCGATTCGAACCCGCAGGCGATGCTTACTTCCAGCACACTCAGACCGCTTTGCCGCAGCAGTTGCCGGGCTTTCTCCAGGCGCAGGCCCAGATAGAAGTTGCTCGGCGTGTCGTTCAGGTGCAGGCGAAACAAGCGTTCCAGCTGGCGCCGGGTGACGTTGATCGCTTCGGCAAGGGCCAGCGTGCTGAGGGGGCGTTCGGTTTGCTGTTCCATCTCTCCGATCACGTGCACCAACTTCTTGTTGGCGATGCCATAGCGCGTAGCGATCTGCATGCGTTGGTGGTCCTTGCGCGTGCGGATGCGGCCCAGTACGAATTGTTCGGACACCTGAATCGCCAACTCGGGGCCGTGCGCCTGGGCGATCAGGTCGAGCATCAGGTCGATGGAGGCCGTGCCGCCTGCGCAGGTGATGCGGCGGCGGTCGATCTCGAACAGTTCCTGGGTCACGGTGAGCTGTGGGTAGGACTCCTTGAACGCTTCAATGGCTTCCCAATGCAGGGTCAGGCGATGGCCATCGAGCAAGCCGGTTTCAGCGAGCACGCAGGCGCCAGTGTCGATAGCGCCCAGGGTCACGCCTTCATGATCAAGGCGACGCAGCCATTGCTGCAGTGACGGCGTGGCGAACTGCAGCGGTTCAAAGCCAGCCACTACCAGCAGGGTCGCGCCTTTTTTCAGCGACTCAAGCGCCGCGTCGGCGTTGACCGACATGCCGTTGCTCGCCTGTACCGCGCCGCCATCGGCGCTCAGGAAGTGCCAGCGGTACAGCTCGCCACCAAAGCGGTTGGCCACCCGCAAGGGCTCCAGCGCGGAGATAAAGCCGATGGCCGAGAACCCCGGCATCAGCAAAAAATAGAAATCCTGGGCCATGGTAACGCTCTCCTCGGACCTGCAGCGTGGCACGTTGATACTCCCGTTCATGGGCGCATTCAAGGGGCAGGTCGCCGCAGTGCAAAAGCGGGTCGCTGCAGTGCGTTTGGCCGCCCTCCAGGCAGGGTAATTTGTTTCCACGGTGCACAAAGACGCCGACACCCCACAATAACGATCTGCCGAGGGCCCCACCATGAACCGACTGATTAGTTGCAGCGTGCTTGCACTCAGCGCCAGCGCTCTCTTGAGCAGCAATGTAATGGCGGCTGATGCCGCTTCATGCCAGAACGTGCGCATGGGTGTGGTGAACTGGACCGACGTGATCGCAACCAGCGCCATGACCCAAGCGTTGCTCGACGGCCTGGGTTACAAGACCAAACAGACCAGCGCTTCTCAGCAGATCATTTTCGCCGGCATCCGTGACCAGCGCCTGGATCTCTTTCTGGGTTACTGGAACCCGTTGATGACCCAGACCATTACGCCGTTTGTCGAGGCCCGGAAGGTCAAAGTGCTCGACAAACCGAGCCTGGAAGACGCTCGCGCCACCCTCGCCGTGCCGACTTACCTGGCGGACAAGGGCCTGAAGTCCTTTGCCGATATCGCCAGGTTCGAGAAGGAACTGGGCGGCAAAATCTACGGCATTGAGCCTGGTTCAGGCGCCAATACCCAGATCAAGGCGATGATCGCCAAAAACCAGTTCGGCCTGGGCAAATTCCAGTTGGTGGAGTCCAGCGAAGCCGGCATGCTCGCCGCCGTGGACCGTGCCGTACGCCGCAAGGAAGCCGTGGTGTTTTTCGGCTGGACGCCGCACCCGATGAACGTCAACGTGGCGATGACTTACCTCAACGGCAGCGACGACGCCCTGGGCCCGAACGAGGGCATGGCCACTGTGTGGACGGTCACTTCGCCGACTTATGCCGAACAGTGCCCCAACGTGCACAAATTGCTGACTAACCTGACATTCACCGCCGCCGACGAGAGCCGGATGATGCAGCCGTTACTGGATCACAAGGATGCTCTCGAGTCCGCCAGACAATGGCTCAAAGACCATCCGCAAGACCAGGCGCGCTGGCTTGAAGGCGTCACCACCTTCGACGGCAAACCGGCTGCGGCAAACCTTCAATTGAGCAGCCAATAACCTGATTTTGAACGGCCGTTTCGCGATCCTCCAGGGTCGCGAACGGCGTCATCACGCCTGTAAGGAGCCACCCATGAACCACGACGTCATCATCACCTGCGCACTCACCGGTGCTGGCGACACGACCGCCCGAAGCCCTCACGTACCGGTCACGCCCAAGCAAATCGCGGCCGCCGCGGTTGAGGCCGCCAAAGCCGGTGCCACCGTGGTGCACTGTCATGTGCGCGACCCACACACCGGTAAGTTCAGCCGCGACGTGGCGCTGTACCGCGAAGTGATGGAGCGCATTCGGGAGGCCGACATCGACATCATCGTCAACCTCACTGCTGGCATGGGTGGCGATCTGGAGATTGGCGACGGTGAGCACCCGATGGAGTTTGGTGCCAATACCGACCTGGTCGGCCCAATGACACGCCTGGCCCACATCGAGGAACTGCTGCCGGAAATCTGCACCCTCGACTGCGGCACCCTGAACTTTGGCGACGGCGACACTATTTATGTGTCCACCCCGTCGCAACTGCGCGCCGGCGCCAGACGTATCCAGGCGCTGGGCGTAAAGGCCGAACTGGAAATTTTCGACACCGGCCACCTGTGGTTCGCCAAACAGATGATCAAGGAAGGTCTGCTCGACAACCCGCTGTTCCAGCTGTGCCTGGGTATTCCATGGGGCGCACCCGCCGACACCACCACCATGAAAGCCATGGTCGATAATCTGCCCGCCGATGCGGTGTGGGCGGGCTTTGGCATTGGCCGCATGCAGATGCCGATGGCTGCGCAAGCGGTGTTGCTGGGCGGCAACGTCCGGGTCGGTCTGGAGGACAACCTGTGGCTGGACAAGGGCGTGCTCGCCACCAACGGTCAATTGGTGGAACGCGCCAGTGAAATTCTCAGCCGCTTGGGCGCACGAGTCATGAGCCCGGCAGAAGGCCGCATCAAGATGGGCCTTACCAAGCGTGGCTAAAGCCTCCGAGACATAAAACCCCGTGATTGAATCACCGCACTCTTCAGGAGCGTCGCCATGAGCTTTATCACCGAAATCAAAACCTTCGCCGCTCTTGGCAGCGGCGTCATCGGCAGTGGCTGGGTATCCCGCGCCCTCGCCCATGGCCTGGATGTGGTTGCCTGGGACCCCGCGCCCGGCGCCGAAGCAGCGTTGCGTAACCGTGTCGCCAATTGCTGGGGTGCGCTGGAACAACAGGGTCTGGTACCCGGTGCATCCCAAACTCGCCTGCGCTTCGTGGCCACCATTGAGGAATGTGTCAGAGAAGCCGACTTCATTCAGGAAAGCGCCCCGGAACGCCTGGAACTGAAACTGGATCTGCACAGCAGGATCAGCGCGGCGGCCAGGCCGAATGTGTTAATTGGCTCGAGTACGTCAGGCCTGTTGCCAAGTGACTTCTACGAAAGCTCCGCGCACCCCGAGCGCTGCGTGGTCGGTCACCCGTTCAATCCGGTGTACCTGCTGCCGTTGGTGGAAGTGGTGGGCGGCAAAAATACTGCTCCGGAGGCCATTCAGGCGGCGATCAAGGTCTATGAATCCCTCGGTATGCGCCCGCTGCATGTGCGCAAGGAAGTCCCCGGCTTTATCGCTGACCGCTTGCTCGAAGCGCTATGGCGCGAGGCGCTGCACCTGGTCAATGACGGCGTGGCGACCACCGGCGAAATCGATGATGCGATCCGCTTCGGCGCCGGGTTGCGCTGGTCGTTCATGGGCACCTTTCTCACCTACACATTGGCGGGTGGCGATGCGGGCATGCGCCACTTCATGACTCAGTTCGGCCCGGCGTTGCAGTTGCCATGGACCTACCTGCCGGCACCGGAACTGACCGGCAAACTGATCGACGATGTGGTCGACGGCACCACTGATCAGCTGGGTAAACACAGTATTTCGGCGTTGGAGCGCTACCGTGACGATTGCTTGCTCGCCGTGATGGAGGCGGTGAAGACTACCAAGGCCAGGCATGGCATGAGCTTTGCGGAATGACCCTCGGGAAACCGGCTTGCCTTTGCTGGGAGCTGTGAATCTTCCATCGCCCTGCAGAGCACGCCAGCTCCCTCATTTGATCAGTACTGACCCGGAATCCCCCGACATGCCTGCACTGACCACCTACACCACCCGAGTCCAACCCGACTGGGTCGACTACAACGGCCACCTTCGTGACGCGTTCTACCTGCTGATATTCAGCTATGCCACTGACGGGCTGATGGAAGCCCTGGGGCTGGATAGCGATAACCGCGAAGCCAGCGGCCACTCGCTGTTCACTCTGGAACTGCACCTCAATTACCTGCACGAAGTGAAACTCGGCGCCGAGGTTGAGGTGCATACCCAACTGATCGCCCACGACGCCAAGCGCCTACATCTCTATCACAGCTTGCATTTGGCAGGCGATGAGATGGAGCTGGCTGGCAATGAGCAGATGCTGTTGCACGTAGACCTGGCAGGCCCGCATGCAACGATGTTCACCAAGGCAACGAAGGAAAGACTTGACGCTATGAGCGCTGGGCAGTCAGAGCTGCCGAGGCCCAAGCCCCTTGGTCGGGTGATTAGGTTGCACGCTGGAAAATAATCGAAAGAGCCCCCTCACTGCCAATACCTTGATCCACATCGGACTGCCCAGGCTGACACTGAAGGGTGCGTGACAAACGGCTCTCTTCAAAAACCTGGCAGGCGTGACCTGCAGGGTTACTTGTCGAACTGCGCGCATCATTTGCGCAATCCATTAAACATTGGTGCGCTGCATCACAGTTTGCCATGCAAAAACAGCTTGCACTCCAACCCAACATGCCACTATAAAATGTACATGACTAGACAGGTTCGATTCGACAAGAAAACCCAGGTGATCAATGAGCTGATCCGCCGTATCGAAAGCGGCCAGATGAGCTCCGGCGCGCTGCTTCCCGGGGAAAATCTCCTGGCCCAGGAATTCAACGTCAGCCGCGGCACGCTGCGCGAAGCGCTGTCCGAGCTCAAGCGGCGTAACTTCATTGCTACGCAGACGGGTGTGGGTTCGATCGTCACCTACGACGGTTTCAGCCTGGACCAACGTGCCGGCTGGGCCCAAGCCCTGGCCGACACGGGTGCTGGCGTGCGTACGGAAATCCTGCGTCTGGTAGCGGTGCAACGGCCCGACATGGAGGTGCGCCTCGGCACTTCCAGCCTGGTGGCGCTGGATCGCCGACGTATCGCCGCCGATGGCAGTATCGTTTCCCTCGAGCGCGCCTTGATCCCGGCGGTTGATGGCCTGGAAAACCTGCCGCAAAACGGTCTGCTGGAACAGTCACTGACAGTGACCATGGCCGCCCACGGCTTCATTGGCGACAAGGGCGATCAGTGGATCGGCGCAGGGCCTTTGAACCGTGATGACGCCGTGCTGCTGGCACGCGAGCCCGGCACGGTGTTTCTCAAGGCCGTGCGCACGACCTTTGACCGCCGTGAACGTTTTATGGAGCACGTGGAGAGCCTGTTGGACCCCGTGCATTTTCGCCTTCATCTCGCCTTCGGATCGTCCACATGAGCGCAACCTTTCTGCAAGACCGAGGCCTGGGGGCCTTTTATGGCCTGGCCTTGGGCGACGCCTTGGGCATGCCGACGCAGTCGCTGCCGCGCGCGTTGATCCTGCAACGCTATGGCCGTATCAGTACGCTGATCGGCGCCGATGCCGACCAGCCGATCGCACCCAACATGCCGGCCGGCGCTATCACCGATGACACCGAGCAGGCCATCCTGGTGGCACAGTTGCTGGTGGCCGGCGGCGGCAGCATCGACCCGACAGCCCTGGCCCACAGCCTGATCGAGTGGGAAGCCGCGATGAAAGCCAAGGGCTCCTACGACCTGCTGGGGCCATCGACCAAGCGCGCGATTGAAATGATCCTTGACGGCCATAGCCCTGAAGAGGCCGGCCGCTTCGGCACCACCAATGGCGCGGCAATGCGTATCACCCCGGTGGGCATCGCGGGCGACGTGAGCAACCGCGAGGCCTTCATGGCGCTGGTGGTGCAAGCCTGTCAGGTGACCCATAACACCACGCTGGGCATCTCCAGCGCGGCGGCGGTCGCGGCCGTGGTGTCCGCCGGGATCAATGGCGCGCCCTTGGCCGAAGCTCTGGAGACAGGCGCCGAGGTGGCCCTGAGTGCCGAACGCCATGGCCATTGGGTTGCGGGTGGGCGTATCGCCGCGCGCATTCAATGGGCCAAGGCACTGTGCGCCGACTGCACAGACGACCAACTGGCCGACCGAGTGCACGATGTGATTGGCACCTCGGTCGCCTCACAGGAATCAGTGGTCGCTGCCTTCACCCTCGCCCACCGCGTGGCGAGCAGCCAGCTCAGTCCGTTCGACGCCGTGTGCATGGCGGCCAGCCTGGGCGGCGACACCGACACAATTGCCGCCATTCTCGGCGCCATGCTGGGCGCCTGCAACGGCATGCACGCCTGGCCGGCGGCGTTGATTGAGCAAATTGATGCGGTCAACGCGCTCCACCTCGCGCCTTTGGTCGAACAGCTGCTGGCCCTGCGCACCGGTTGATGGACCGGGCTGTGCTCGCCCACTGTGAACGAGATCACCCTCGCCCTCAGCCTTCCGAGCGGCGATAAGGCTGACCCGATTTCGGAAAAGCCAATTTGCACTGGATTGCACCTGCTGACGTACTGCCACAACCACAATAAAGGCAATAGGAGCAACGCAAATGACTACATCGTCCCCCTCTCAAAGTGCGGGTCAGCTGGAAACCCGCGGCATCGAGCCCGTTCCTGAAAACGAGTGCAACGGCCACCCGCTGCAACTGTTCTGGGTCTGGTTCGCCGCCAATATCAGCATCCTGGGCTTGCCGCTCGGTGCCACCCTGGTAGCGTTCCAGGGGCTGGCCATCTGGCAGGCAATTATCGTCGCCATCCTCGGTGCCGCCGGCTCGTTCGCCGTGGTGGGCGTCATATCCATTGCCGGGCGCCGCGGGCGGGCCCCGAGCCTGACGCTGTCCCGGGCCATCTTCGGGGTACGAGGCAATATCGGGCCCACGCTGGTTTCGCTGATGTCGCGCCTGGGCTGGGAAACGGTCAACACCACCACCGCTGCGTTTGTCCTGCTGTCACTGTTCGCGATCCTTTTCGGCACCCCCGTGGAAGCGAAAAACTCGCCAGGCCTGACCCTGGTGTTCATCGCCTTGTTCGTGCTGCTGACTTTGACCGTCTCGGGCCTGGGCCATGCCACCTTGCTGGTCATCCAGAAATGGGCGACTTACCTTTTCGGCGCGCTGAATCTGGTGGTCGGTGGCTTTCTGCTCACCCACATCGACTGGAGCCTGGTCTTCGACGCGCCAGCAGCGCCGCTGAGTGCGATGATAATCGGTGTCGGCACCATGGCCGCAGGCACTGGTATCGGTTGGGCCAACGCGGGCGCCGACATGTCGCGCTATCAGCACGCCAGCGTGAAGGCCACTCGACTGGTGGCCTCGGCGGCATTTGGCGCAGGGATCCCTCTGGTTTTGCTGATCACCCTCGGCGGCTTGCTGTCGGTGGGCAACGATCATCTGGCGTCAGCCACCGACCCGATCATCGCCATTCGCGAAATGTTGCCCACCTGGATGGCCGTGCCCTATCTGATCACTGCGTTCGGCGGCCTGCTGTTGTCCAATAACCTGTCGGTCTACTCGGCCGGCCTGACCACCTTGACCCTCGGCCTGAAGGTCAAGCGAGTACACGCAGTCATCGTCGATATCATCGCGATCTTTGCCGGCTCGATCTATTTCATGCTGATCGCCGACAGTTTCTACGGCCCCTTCATTACGTTCATCTCGATGTTGGCGGTGCCCATTACCGCGTGGGTCGGCATCTTTGTCGTCGACCTGCTGCATCGCCACATCTACTCCCCACACGACCTGCTGGACCAGACCCCAAAGAGCGCCTACTGGTATCGCGGCGGTGTCGAATGGCGCGCGCTGGGCTCGTGGGCATTGGCTATCGTGCTCGGCTTCAGCTTCACCACCGTGGCGACCACCCCGGAGCATGTGCTGTTCAAAGGTTTTCTCGCCGATTCCTGGCTGGGTCATAACGGCCTGGGCTGGATCGTGACCTTCATTGTCGCCGGTGGCCTGTATGCGCTGCTCGGCGGGGCGCGTGATCGCCGTGTCGTTACCGAAGAGGCTGCACATGCCCGCTAAATTGCTCTACACCGGCCAGGTCGTGGTTGACCTGGTCATGGCCATCGACCGCCTGCCGCCGTCGGGCGGAGATGTACTGGCCAGCAGCGCCACGTTCGAGGCCGGAGGCGGCTTCAATGTGATGGCCGCTGCCTGCCGCAATGGCTTGCCTACGGTTTATCTGGGTCGCCATGGCCAGGGCCGCTTCGGCGACCTTGCTCGCCAGGCCATGCGCGACGAAGGTGTGGAGATTGCTACGATGCCTGTTCCCGGTGAGGATACCGGCCTGGCCGTTGCCCTGGTGGAAGACTCGGCCGAGCGCTCGTTCATCTCCTATGTGGGCGCTGAAGGTGGTTTGTCTGCCGATGACCTGAAAGGCGTGCAGGTCAGCGCCGAAGATTACGTAGTTGTCAGCGGCTACAGCCTGGCACACAAAAACAAGGTCACGGCCCTGCTCGCCTGGCTGGACGGATTGCCCGGCGGCACTACCGTGGTATTCGACCCAGGCCCATTGGTTGATGCGCTTCATGGCGTCGAGATGCGCGCCGTACTTCCGCTGATCAGCGTATGGTCCAGCAACTGCGAAGAAGCCCTGCGCTTCACGCAAACCCGGACGCCCGCCGACGCTCTCCACAGGCTCGCGTCCATTCTGCGCGAAGATGCGCTCATAGTGATTCGTGACGGCCCAGCCGGTTGCTGGATCCACCATGCCGGACAGACGCGACACATACCCGGCTTTGCCGTCACGGCAATCGACACCAATGGTGCCGGCGACGCTCATGCCGGTGTGCTGCTGGCCGAGTTGGCCAGAGGCAGCAGTGTCGACCGCGCGGCGCTGCGCGCCAATGCGGCAGCAGCGATTGCGGTCACACGCCGGGGGCCGGCGACTGCGCCTGGCCGTGAGGAGGTAGATGCGCTGGTGGGGGCCGATTTTTAGGCTGGCTTGAGCCGCGCTGCACCGTGATGGAGATAATGACAGGCAAGTTTGCGGATGCTCAAAGTCTTCCACACGGCCCTGAGCACTGGCAGCGTCGTTTATGAGAATCGCCCGTGACCGCCGTCGGCCTGACTGTGGTGTAACCGGGCTACGTTCTGATCAATGCGGCTCTGGATCATGCGCAGGGTGTCTCGAGTAATAACCTGCGGGCACAGGTTCTCGGCGATGGCTGTAAACCGGCTTGCTACATCACACATGCTGTCAATCACTCCAGTTGCAGCGTCCGGGGACATCTCGGCTTCCTCGGCAAGCCGAAGCATTTGCGCACGGGAAATCTCCAGCGCCTCTCCCATCACGTCCATCTGATGGTATCCGCCTGCCCCCTCGCAGAAGGTTACGTCGTAAGCCGGCGACAGTTTCCACTGACCGTCCTGCGACATGATGTAGGCGAAGTTCTTGGGATGATCGTCTCGGTTGTTGAACGCAACGTTAAAAACGGCACGCTCGAACGCGCGTGCCATCTCTCGCACATCGTTGGTACACATCTGTGTTGCCCGCAAAAAGTTGACGTAGTCCAACACACCCGGAGACTGGTAATTTGCCCCCGTAAAGGCGGCCAGGCTTTGCATGGGTATACGTAAACCATCGCGACGGTCAAATCGCTTACTGGCAAACGCTGCCAGGCCATCAGGCAGATTGAAGTACCAGGTGTCAGGGGTCTCGATACCGCACATGCGCAGGCACTCGGCGTAGACCATTTCGATGGCGCACACTTCTGCGTGTTCTTCTTTGGCCGGAAACTTGATCAACCATGCTTCAAAGCCCGGCGTAGCCGCAGTGGTAAACCCGCCAGTTTCAGGATCGCGATAGACGAGAGCCTTGGGCCTTGCCCCTTGAGGCGAGCCACCCACCAGCAGTAATGCCTGCAGGAACTCGCCACCGTTTCCACGCAATACTTGCTTCACATCGGCGGCGAGCTGTTCCAGCGGGATGTGGACGTCAGATTCCTGCCCTTCGGGCGCCACGGGCTCAAACGTCATGGCGCCCATTGCGCTGCTACCGATATAGGCCAGCCGTTCCAGAGGGCCGATGCGCGCGGTGGTGAGCCCGCGGCGCCTGAAAAGACGGTCCATCAACAACATGCCCCATCCATCCGGCAACGAGTCGTAAACAGGCCCTGGCAAGTACAGCTGATGGTCCGGGAAGTCTCGGCGCAACCTGCCCCCATCCAGGGGCAGCTTATAGGAGGACAGTTCCAGGCCTCTTTGCCTGGCTTCATTGCTGTATTCGAACACGATCAGCGGGCGACCGGTCAAAGCGGTCGTCGAGACCAGCGTACCCCACTGCCATCGCTCACCCCAGCCCTCGTAGAAGACGTTAACCTGCTCAAGCATCGCCGGACTTCCTCTTTGTACGGAGACGATTGGCGCTGTTTTCGTAGCGTCGAATGTCTTCGATGCTGTCCAGCTTTGGCAGAAACAGGCCTTCGAGTTCCTTGGTTCGGCCAAGAGCCATAGCCACCCGCACGACGTTCTCGAATCCGACATTGCGTCCGGCTTCGAGGTTGGAGACCGTATTTGTGCCGATGCCGGCACGCCCGGCGAGGTCGGCTTGTGTCATATTCAGCGCCAGACGCTCTGTGCGCAGGCGGTCGCAAAGGCGCTTGACGATCTCACCGGGCTTGCTGAAGCTTAAATCCAACATAATGTGTATAAAGCTCGCTTCAGCTATTTAATTCACAAAATTATAGAATTAACCTCCTATATCAGCAAGCAGCTTAATGTCCATACTCCGGTTCTTGATCGGATCACCCTGCCAGACCACATTCCCGGTCCAGCCGGCTGCCCCGTGCGAAACCATGAGCACCTGCGCGCAGTGCGATCAACAGGCTCAGCAGCAAAAGCATCAACAAGACCCAGGGAAAGGAACCTGCTCCCCAGTGGCCAAGCAACACGCCACCCAGTAACCCTCCGCCTGCGATGGCGCTGTTCCAGACCACGACGTTCATCGAAAGCGCCACATCTGCACCCTCGCCTGCCGAATCGGCGAGCGCGGTTTGCAGCAGCGTGGCGGCGCCACCGAAGGTCAGGCCCCAGATGAAAGCGCCGATATAAATGGCCGTTGCAGAGCCGGAGAACACGCCGAAGAACACTGACACCGCTGCGAAGGTTGCCAGGCTGGCAAGCACAGTCTTGCGCAGATGGCGATCAACCAACCGTCCCGTAACCCAGATGCCCGCCAGTGCGGCGACCCCGAATGCCAGCAATACCAGGTCCACATCATTCGCCAGCCCCGCCGTGGAAACGAAGGGAGCGACGTACGTGTAAAGCAGGTTATGAGCCAGCATCCAGGTGAAAACCACGCCCAGCACCGAGCGTACGCCGGGCGTGAAAAAGACCTGACGTAACGCCATGCGCTGTGCGGAGGACTTGCCGGAATAGTCCGGCACTTTGACCAGCACCCAGATGATCAACAGCACGGTCATCCCGGACATCAGGCCAAACGCCATGCGCCAGCCCATGAAGCCGCCAAGCCAGGTTCCCAGAGGCACACCCAGCGACAAGGCAACGGGCGTACCGACCATCGCCACGGCCAATGCGCGGCCTTGCAGTTGCGGGACCACCATGCGCCGTGCATAACCGGCGATGAGGCTCCAGGCCAGACCCGCCGAGACGCCTGCGAAAAACCTTGCGATCAGGGTCAGTCCATAATTGGACGACAATGCAGTGACGCTGTTGAACACCAGAAAGCCGATAATCGTCACCAGCAATACCGTTCTGCGCCGCCAGCTTTGCGTGGCGATCGTCAGCGGAATGGCGGCCAGCAATGACCCCAACGCATAAACAGTCACCATTTGCCCGGCAAACGATGCGGACACTTCCAGCCCGTCGGCGATCTGCGGCAACAAACCTGCCGGCAAAGTCTCGGTGACAATGCAGATGAACCCCGTCATTGCCAGCGCCAGCAACGCCCCCAGCGGGAGTGTTTCGCCCTGCTTTTCATCTGTAGTCATTTAAAAACCCTCACTAATATACTGATCGGTACAAATATAGGCAGATGAAGTGAGGTGGTCAATGACTTATGTATCGATTAGTATTTAATTAATTCCGAAGGAGACTCGATATGGCACAGCTGGGGCGTCCGCGTACATTTGACCGTGATGTAGCGATCACTCAGGCGCTGCATCTGTTTTGGGAGCACGGCTACGACGCAACCTCCCTCAGCCAGCTCAAGGCAACCATCGGTGGCGGCATCACGGCGCCGAGCTTCTACGCAGCGTTTGGTTCGAAGCAGGCCCTGTTCAATGAAGTGATGGAGCATTACCTCGACACCTACGGGCGAGTCACCGACAGCCTGTTCGATACGACCCTGCCACCCCGAGACGCAATTGAACTCACCCTTCGCCGCTCTGCGAAAATGCAATGCGAGCCAGGGCATCCCACGGGGTGCCTGGTGGCGTTAGGGCTGATGAGCGCCTGCTCGGACGAGAGCAAGGCCATTTCCGAACCTCTTGCGCGCGCCAGGGATCTGAACCGCGCAGGTATCGTGGCCTGTATCCAGCGCGCCGTTGCGGCAGGCGAGTTGCCTGCAACGGTAATACCGGAAACGCTCGCAGCCGTGTTTGACAGTTTTCTTCTGGGCTTGTCTACACTGGCGCGCGACGGTGTCCCACATGCCACACTGGACGCTGCAGTGACCCAGGTGATGAGGCTGTGGGACAGCCTGGGCAGCATTGCTGACAAACATTGCCCCTGAAGCTCAATCTGGAAGAGGTTCGGGAGGCGTCGAGGACGCCAGACTCTTTGCACTGATTTTTTTGGAGAACACCATGCTTCGCGCGTTTGAAAAATGGCTTGACCCCTTCCCGCCTGACGAAGTGCCACCGCCACCTGACGGCCTGGCAAGGTTTCTCTGGGCCTGCACGCGAGGGGCACGCGGTTACATCCTTGCGTTTGCGCTGCTGTGTGCCGGTGTGTCGATTTACGAAGCCTGGTTGTTTTCCTTTCTCGGGCAGGTCGTGGACCTGCTGTCCACCTGGAAAGCTGGCGGCGATACGGCTGCGCAGGAAAGTAGCGTGCTATGGGGCATTGGCCTGGTATTGCTGAGCAGCATCGTGCTGGTGGCGTTGCGCACGATGGTGCAGCACCAGGTATTGGCGATCAACCTGCCCCTGCGGCTGCGTTGGGACTTCCATCGATTGATGCTGCGGCAAAGCCTGTCTTTCTTCTCCGATGAGTTCTCCGGCCGCGTCACCACCAAGGTGATGCAGACAGCGCTGTCAGTGCGCGAGGTGCTGTTCACTATCGTCGAAATCGTCCTCGGTATCGGCGTCTACTTCATCGCGATCATCGCCCTGGCCGGCGGCTTCGACCTGAAACTGATGCTGCCTTTCCTTGGCTGGCTGATGCTGTTCGGCCTGGCCATGCTGTACTTCGTGCCGCGCCTGGGCAAGGTCGGCCAGGAGCAGGCCAACGCGCGCTCATCGATGACCGGACGTGTCTCGGACGCGTACACCAACATCACCACGGTAAAGCTGTTCTCTCACTCCAAGCGTGAAGCGCATTTCGCGCGGGCCGCGATGGAGGACTTCAAGCTCACGGGCCTTGCCCAGATGCGTCTGGTCAGCCAGTTCGAGATCGTCAATCAGGCACTGGTGGTCGCGCTGATCATGGGTGCTGGCGGCTACGCCCTGTGGCTGTGGCACCAGGACCAGGTCGGCACCGGTGCGGTTGCGGCGATCACCGCCATGGCGTTGCGCATCAACGGCATGTCGCACTGGATCATGTGGCAGATGACCTCGTTATTCGAGAACATCGGCACCGTCCAGGACGGCATGCAAACCTTGACTCGCGGTCCCAAGGTTCAGGATGCGCCGGACGCGAAGGCTTTGGTCACCCGAGGCGGCGCGGTCACCTTCGATAACGTGAGCTTCAATTACAACGGCGAACGCCAGGTACTGGATGCCCTGAGCCTGAGCATTCGTCCAGGTGAAAAAATCGGCCTGGTGGGTCGCTCCGGCGCCGGGAAGTCCACGCTCATCAACCTCCTGCTGCGCTTTTATGACGTGGACAAGGGCTCGATCAGTATTGATGGGCAAGACATTGCGCACGTTACTCAGGACAGCTTGCGCAGCGCCATCGGCATGGTCACGCAGGACACCTCGCTGCTGCACCGCTCCATTCGCGACAATATCGCCTACGGACGTCCCGATGCGACCGATGAGCAAATCCGTAGCGCTGCGGCGAGTGCGCAAGCCGACGGGTTCATCAGCCAGCTGAGCGACAAGCAAGGCCACAGTGGCTACGACACGCTGGTGGGTGAGCGCGGTATCAAGCTGTCGGGCGGCCAGCGCCAACGCGTCGCCATCGCCCGGGTGATGCTCAAGAACGCCCCGATCCTGCTGCTCGACGAAGCCACCAGTGCGCTGGACTCGGAAGTCGAAGTGGCGATTCAGGAGAGCCTCGATGAAATGATGCAAGGCAAGACGGTGATTGCCATCGCCCACCGCCTGTCCACGATTGCCGCCATGGACCGGCTGATTGTCATGGACGACGGCCGCATCATCGAACAAGGCACCCACGCCGAACTGCTGGGCAAAAACGGAACCTATGCGCGGCTATGGCAGCACCAGAGCGGCGGGTTTCTCGGTGAGGATCAGGGTGTGGCCGAGGACATGGGATAGGCAGCAACAACAAAATAAACAAATGTGCTTTCAGTAAAAATACAATTATTCTTTGCCCATGATCAAAGAACTGAAAACATTTATCGCCGTGGCGAGAGAAGGCACGTTCGCTGCGGCGGGCAGCAAGATCGGGCTCACCCAGGCCGCTGTCAGTGCGCAGATGCAGCGCCTTGAAGCTGAACTGGGCGTCGAATTGTTCGACCGAAAAGGACGTTCAGCCCAGCTCAACCGCATGGGGCAGCAAGTGTTGCTACAAGGTCAGGATCTGGTGCGCCAGTTCAGCAGCCTGGGCACTACTACGGTCGGGTTGCCCGCCAGCGTGCTGGTGACCATCGGCGCAATAGCCTCTGTGCAACGCTCCTTTCTGCCGGAAGCGCTCGCTCGGTTTCATCAGCAATTCCCCGCGTGCAGGACGCGTGTCATCCCCGGCCTGTCCATGGACCTGGTCAATCAGGTGGACGCTGGCGAAATTGACATGGCAGCGATCATCCGCCCGCCCTTCTCACTGCAAAGCGACCTGCGCTGGACGACACTGGTCCGTGAGCCCTATCGCCTTATCGTGCCTGCCGACATGCCAGGGGATGACTGGGCCGAGCTGGTTTCGGCTCATCCATTCATTCGTTACGATCGATCGTCGTTTGGTGGCCGTCAGGTCGACCGGTTCCTGCGCCAGACCCATGTCTCGCTGCGCGAAGTCTGCGAGCTCGATGAACTGGATGCGATCATCAAACTGGTCGCCAACGGCGTCGGCGTAGCCTTGGTACCGGAAACGGCAACCCTGCAGACTTGGCACACCGGCGTGCGCTCTATCGACTTGAAAGCGCATACGTTCCATCGCGATATCGGCCTGGTACATCGTGCTCGTCGCAGCCTGACCGAACCAGTGAGCACGCTGGTGCAACTGATTAATGACCATGTGCTGACTGGTTAGCGTTGCGCCCACTCAAGCAAGCCTGGCGCGACGTGGTGCGCGCCAGGCCTTTTACTATTTTGCGAACAGCTGACTCATGTCCTTGAAGGCCTTGAACTCAAGCGCATTACCGCAGGGATCGAAAAGAAACATGGTGGCCTGTTCACCCACCTGCCCCTTGAAACGAATGTAGGGTTCGATGACGAACTCGGTGCCGAAGGATTTCAAGCGTTCGGCCAAGGCCTCCCACTGGGCCCATTCCAGAATGATCCCGAAATGCGGAACCGGCACGTCGTGACCGTCTACCGGGTTGCTGTGCACGCTCTCTTGAGAGGCGGTTTTCGGGTGTTCATGAATCACCAACTGGTGCCCGTAGAAATCGAAGTCGACCCACTGGTCGCTGGAGCGCCCTTCGGAAAGACCGAACACTTCACCGTAGAAGGCACGTGTCGCGGCCAGGTCATAAACCGGGATTGCAAGGTGGAAAGGAGAAAGACTCATCAGGACTCCGATTGCAGCTCTTGGTGGCGGGTGAAGCCGGACGACGCGCTCGCTGCCCGGCGACTTCTTCAAGGTCCACTCATGCTAAAGCCGGCCGACGCCAATAAAAATCAATATATATTTTCAAGATACACAAATTATTTTTGTGATAGCTGCCAGTCTCAAACACCCGGCCATCTCACGAGTGCAGACCGATCCAGCCGTTGATCCCTACATATGTCCCGACACAGATAATCAGGACGCTGGACAGATAAGGGGCGCGTCGAGCGGCGGCACTGAGCCAGGGAAAACGATTCGAGGCTTTTCGCGCACCGATGGCGGCGGCGGCGCCAACAGTGACCAGCGTAATGGCGAGCCCCACGCTGAAACAGATCACCATCATCGCGCCCAGGGTGACCTGCTGCACCTGCAGACACAGCAGCAGCACGGTGATGGCCGCCGGGCAAGGGATAAGGCCCCCGGTCAAGCCGAACATCAGGATCTGGCCATTGCTGACCTCGCGATGGGTGAAGCGCTTGCGAATGTCGTCAGCATGGGCCTTTTCATGGGCGTCCTGATAGCCTTCGGCGCTCAGGTTCAAGCCTTCCAGATCGCTGTGGTCATGGCTGTGACCATGCTCATGCTCATGCTCATGCTCATGCTCATGCTCATGGGAGTCCACGTCGTGCTCATGGCCATGGCCTGTATGCCCGTGACTCAGCCGGGCACTTTCGAACTTATACAGCTGCTCGCCACACCAGGTGCGCCACAGCATCCACAATGCAATGGCGATGATCACGGCAGACGACGCGAGCTGAAAGTAAGGCTCCGTGGTTTCAGCGTCCAGCCCCTGGCCCAGATACATCCCGCCGATGGCCACCAGCCAGACAACGGCGGTGTGCGAAACGGTAGCTGCGACGCCAAGCATCACAGCCTGTTTCACCGAGCCACGAATGGCCACAATGAACGCCGCCATCATGGTTTTCGAATGCCCGGGTTCCAGCCCGTGCAACGCGCCCAGCAAAATGGCACTGGGGAAATACAGCCAGGCATGCGAACCACCTTGCTGCAACAACTCAACGAAGTTGGGCATGCGAGACCTAAAGGTATTTGGTGATTTGCTTAAAGGCTTCCAGCGGTGCCCGCTCGCCCCTGGCGATTGAACCGAGTGTGTCTTCGAGGCAGTGATCGATATGATCCTGAATCAACGTGCGCTTGGCCTGGCATACCGCTTTCTCGACCGCGTGCAACTGCTGGGCGATGTCTACACACTCGCGCCCTTCTTCGATCATGGTGATGATGCCGCGCAAATGACCGTCGGCCCGTTTCAGGCGCTTGATGACAGCTTCGTGGGACTGGTGCGTATGGCCGTGGGGATGGTCGTGTTCACTCATGGATCGAGCTCCAGTCTGGGTGATTCAGACTGGCACTCTATCCCCCCAGGGGGGATAGAGTCAAAGGTAATGCAGGATTGGAACCGGAAGCGAGCCCACCGGTGAAAACCTGTTCAACTTATCCCATTGAATGCCAGCTCGCTGTCCTTGATGTTGGCAATCGGCCCTAGAATGGCTGGATCGAAGTCGCGGAGTGCCGCGTCCTGACGCAACAACTCTGGCAGGTCCGGATTGGCCAGCGCCCCCTTGCCCACCGCGATGATGTCGGCACCGTCGCGAAGCACCTGTTCGGCTTTTTGCGGATCGTGCAGGCCGCCATTGGCGATCAGCGTGACATCCGGCGCGTAGCGACGGGCCAGTTCGACCAGGCTGGCTTGACCCTGGGCAAACGCCGGCTGCCATGCTTCGTGTTCGGTCACATGGATGTAATCGACTCCGGCATCGGCCAGCGCAGCGAAAATGATTTCGGCATCGCGTTCGCCCCCCGCCCATTTGTGCTGAAAGTCGTTGACCTTGCCTTGTGAGAGACGCACGCCCACCGGTGCCTGCCCGGCGACTTTTTTCACTGCGGCGATGACCTCGAGCATCAGTCGCAGACGCTGTCCGACCTCACCGCCCCATTGATCGGTGCGCTGATTGCTGTAGTCGGTCAAAAACTGATCCAGCAGGTAGCCGTTCGCACCATGTATCTCGACACCGTCAAAGCCTGCAGTGCCGATAGCCAGTTGCGCCGCGTGGGCGAACCCGTCAATGGCCTCGGCAATATCCTTGTCACTCATCGCCCGCGGAATCCGGTAGCTGCCCGCGCCGTAATAGAACGCCATCTGTTCGCCCTTGGGACGAATGGCCGAAGGACCCACCGACTCGCTGACGAAGCGATTAGCCTGACTGAGCGCACCGGCGTGCATGAGCTGCGCAATCATGACACTGCCATGGCGGTGCACAGCATCGGTCGTGGCACGCCAGGCCTGAGTTTGCTCGTCATCGGTGAGCCCGGGCTGGAAGCGGTAGCCTTGGGAAGAACTGCGATCGGTGTAGTTGCCCTCGGTGATGATCAGGCCAAAACCGCCCTTGGCGAACCGCTCGTAGTAGCGCGCCATGGTCTGCGTTGCACTGCCCTGCTCGTCCGCGCTCACACGTGTCATGGGCGCCACCGCAAACCTGTTCTTCAGTTTCAGATGACCTCTATCGAACGGAGCTGTAACGTGTTTGTTTGTCTCGCTCATACTTCAAATCCTCACTGTGCAGACCGGCTGCGAATTGCCCGCAGTCATTGACAGAACCTGCAGCAACGTTAAGGGCTGGCGCAGCCCATTGGAACCCGGCCGTGCAGATAAGGCGCTTTAACGAAAATGGATAGAATCCGTGCAAATATCTGATATAGAGGTGTTCGCCGCCATTGCCTCCAGCAGGAGCCTGTCGGAAGCGGCGCGTCGACTCGGGTTGTCGCCGATGGCAATCTCCAGACGTCTGGCTGCGCTGGAAAACGACCTGGGCGTCAGGCTGGTTCACCGCACCACCCGCTCGGTATCACTGACGCCGGAAGGCGAAGTGTTTCTGCCGCATGCCAAAACCATGCTCCACGCCAGCGAAACCGCCCGTGCAACGCTGAAAGCCGATGCGGGTACGGCCAATGGCGTATTGCGGGTCACTGCCCCCAGCGTGTTTGGTCAGACCGTCATCATGCCGCTGCTGCCTGCGTTGATGCAGGAGAACCCGGCACTGAGTATCGACCTGACGCTGTCGGACAGCATCGTGGACATCGCCGGGCTGGGCATCGATGTCGCCATTCGGATCGCCACGATACGTGACTCCGCGCTGGTGGCCAGATCGCTGGCGCCCAACCCCCGGGTCGTGTGTGCAAGCCCCGACTACCTGGCACGGCACGGCCAGCCATCAATCCTTGACGAACTTCGTCAACACCCGTGCATAACCTTGCATGCGATGCCTTACTGGCCGTTCATCAGAGAAGGCGAGCCGGTGGCCATTCGCGCTCAGGGGGCGTTCTCGGCCAACAGCGTCGAAGCGGTGCGCACGGCGTGCAAACAGGGCCTGGGGCTGGCCATGCTGACCTATTGGGATGTTCAGCAGGAAATCCGTGAAGGCAGCCTTCTGCAGATACACTTCGAGGACGTCATCCCCGAGCAGTTGTCTGTCACGGCGGTATTGCCAACCCGACAGCGCGTCCCTCACCGGGTACGCTTGTTCGTCGATCGCCTCGAAGCAGAGCTTGAGAGCAAGGCAGTTGCAGGCGGTGCCACGCTGTAGACAAACGAACCGGCCTCTCGCCGGTTCGCGCTCCATCCGCGGCAATCAGATCATAGCCATCAA
Organism: Pseudomonas sp. PvP028; assembly: GCF_017832255.1. Classification (NCBI taxonomy): domain Bacteria; kingdom Pseudomonadati; phylum Pseudomonadota; class Gammaproteobacteria; order Pseudomonadales; family Pseudomonadaceae; genus Pseudomonas; species Pseudomonas sp. PvP028. The sequence goes on along the minus strand of NZ_JAFIBL010000001.1, from coordinate 3,897,921 downwards.
GGCTTCCAGCTTCCGCCTTCGACGATGACCGCATTGGGGTCTGTGCCCTCGGCCAGCTCTGGGCGTACATACTGATCATAGAGCTTGAGCAGGTATTTCTCTTCGCCCAGCCTGGCCAGTTCGGTGTTCACCCAGTCGCGCAGTTCGATATTGCCTTTTTTGACGGCAGGAGCGATTGGCGCTTCGTCACCGAGTTTCTGCTCCAGCACGCGATAGCCGGGGTTTTTCTTCGCCCAGCTGAACAGCACCAGATTGTCCTGCGCATAGGCATCACCGCGACCATTGGCCAGCGCTTGCAGCGACTCGGAGTTTTTCTCGAACTTCAGCACTTTCCAGTCAGGATGATTTTTCGTCAGCCAGAGATCAGCCGTGGTGCCGGTGGTGACGATGGTGGTCTTGCTCGCCAGATCGTCCAGCGTCTTGACCGGACTGGCTTGCGGCACCAGTGCCTGAACTGCAACACGCAGATTCGGGTTGGTGAAATCCACTGCCTCTCGACGTTCCGGCGTAACCGTCATGTTGGCCAGAATCAAATCTACCTTGTCGCTCTGCAGAAACGGTATGCGGCTGGCAGGTTCGACCACTACGAACTCGATCTTCTTCTCGTCGCCCAACAGGTCCTTGGCGAAACGCTTGCCCAGGTCAGTGTCGAAACCGACGTACTGGCCCTGCTCGTTGACGAAGCCAAAAGGCGGTTTATCGCTGAACACGCCGACAATCAGCTTGTCGCGAGCCTTGATGGTTTCCAGGTAACTGCTGGACGGTGAAGGGGCAGCCTTGGCCACGGGCTTCTGCTCGGCAGGCTTGTCGCAACCCGCCATCAGGGTGAAGGCAATCAACGGTAATACGAGGGCAGTTTTGAAGCTCACGATGCTTTCCTTTTTGGCATGTTTTCCACGTAGGAGAACCTCTCCAGGAACTGCTGCGCGCGTGCGGTCTGCGGGGCGCTGAAGAAAGTTTCGGGGTCGTTCTGTTCCGCGATCCGGCCGCGGTCCATGAACAGGATTCGGTCGGCCACCGCGCGCGCGAAGGCCATTTCGTGGGTGACGATGAGCATGGTCATCCCGCCCTGGGCGAGGTCGAGGATCACTTCCAGTACTTCCTTGACCATTTCCGGATCAAGGGCTGCGGTCACCTCATCGAACAGCATGACTTTGGGGTTCATGCACAGCGCACGCACGATAGCGATACGCTGCTGCTGGCCTCCGGACAGCTCGCGCGGATAGGCATCACGTTTTTCCGTCAGGCCCACCCGCTGCAGTAATGCCTCGGCCTGCTGACGAGCCTCGGCTGCACTACGTTTTTGCACGCGCAACGGGCCGAGCAGAATATTGTCGAGTACGGTCATGTGCGGAAACAGGTGATAGCTCTGAAAGACCATGCCGATTTGCTGCCTGACCAGCCGCCAGTCGGCGTTGGCGGGCAGCGCCTTGCCGGCAAAGCGCAGGCTGCCGGCATGACCGAGTTCGAGGCCGTTGAGGCAGCGCAGCAATGTGCTCTTGCCGCACCCGCTGGGGCCAAGAATCACCACGACTTCGCCCTCTTTCACGCTCAGGTCGATGTCTCGGAGCACCGGAGTGTCACCGAAGTTTTTGCTGAAACCGGACAGTTCGATCAATGTGCTCATGCGTGATTCCAGCGCCGTTCAAGCACACGCGAGGCGGCCGACAGCGGATAACAAACGATAAAAAAGAATAGAAACAGGAAGCCGTAGATCAGCACCGATTCGTACGTGCGCTCGATGATCTGCTGGCCGACCTTGGTCACGTCCACGACTCCGATCAGGACGGCTAGCGAGCTGGTCTTGATGAGCCGCGTATAGACATTGATCACCGGCGGCGTCAGCCGCTTGAGTGCCTGTGGCAGCAGCACGCGACCATACAACTGGCCCAGACCAAGACCGATTGCCAAGCCTGCTTCGCGTTGCCCGCGTGGAATCGAACGCAGCCCGCCGCGCACTACCTCACCGACCTCGCTGGCCCCCCACAAAGAAAGCACCAGGACCGCGCACCAGAACGCCGGAATGCTCAGGCCAAGGAAAATCGGTAACCCAAAGAAGAACAAGTACAGCCAGACCAGTACCGGAATCGCCCGGAACAGCTCCAGATAGATCCGCAACGGCACCTCCAGCCAGCGTTTGCCAAGGCTGCGCAGCACGCCGTAACACAGGCCGCCAAGACTGCTGAAAACGATTGCCAACAGTGAAATCCCTAATGTGCGCCCTGCCCCCGTGATCAACTGCGGCGCAGACACCCACAACAACTCAAGACCCGAACTGGCCATGCTGGAGCCTCCTTTCCAGAAGACCGAGTAACAAAGACAACGGCAGGAACAGCAACACGCACAGGCCGGTCATCACCGCGAGCATCTCGTAGGTTTTGTAATACAGGGCAATGTAGCTTTTGGTGGTGTAGAGAATTTCCGGCACCGCGACAGCCGAGACCACGGTGGTTTCCTTGAGCAGAAAGACGAAATTGGCGAACAGTGCCGGCAGGCTGAGGATGCCCGCCTGCGGCAGAATCACGTGGCGCAGTAGCTGCCAGCGGGACAGTCCGATGGACAACCCCGACTCGATCTGAGCCTTGGGCACGGCCTCTATGCCAGCGCGCAGAATCTCGGTCAGGTAAGCACCGCCGAGAAAGGTCATCGCAATCACTGCCGACGCGAAACCCGACACGCGAATCCCCAGCGTCGGCAAGGCAAAATAGATGAAAAACAGTTGAATCAGCAATGGCGTGTTACGCGCCAATTCGACGTACACCGGCACCAGACGATGCAGGACCGGCACCTTGAACGTGGCAATCGCAGCGTTAACGACCGCTACAGTAAGCGAGGTCAGGATTGCAATCAGCCCCACCTGAAGGGTGACACCAACGGCTTTGAGGAAGGCAGGCAAGGTGGAAATGGCAAATGCGTAATCGAAGGTCATTGCTGGCCATCCACATCGAGGTACATGTACAGAAAACACATCAGGCGCGGCCTTGAACTTATGTATTGATATATAGCTTAACCTTCTGTTTTTTATAAATTTAATATCTTTTTAGAATAAGCATAGAGCGCGAAAAATCACACACGCCTGAATTGTCATCTGACTGCGTCAGAAAAGTCTGAATACAGCTGGAAGCACTTCCTGCTTCCTATGCAATGACCTATCCAGAGCGGATGGGCTGCACGGTGACAAAGACAGAAAGCCCCTCAAATCGAGGGCTTTTTCGTTTTCGCCAACGTTGTTCGGTGCCCGAAACAGCAAGCATCTGAAAAAATACTAATTAAGCATAATAAACCATCTTATAAATCATAAAATCCTATATTAGCTTAGAAGAAAAAAGACTTTTACAGCGTCCCCCTCATAAGAATACGGTCTTAAGAAATCAGTGCTGAAGCACTGTGCTCGACTTGAAGAGGACCTTCCATGCGCCGTACACCGCCTTCGACTTTCTCAAATGGATTCGCGACCCGGAGCACAGTCCGATGACTGGGCGCCCTTTCCTCTCGCGCCTGCTGTTCGCCGCCGTCACAGCCATTACCCTGCTCGGCTGCTCACCTTCCGGCCAGGACGGCCAGGCAGCCAAAACCCTCAAGGTGGCGTTCTTCAGAGACAACACCACGCTGGTCAGCCTTGACCCTTTTCAGGTTTACTGGCTGGAGCATCGGGTGGTGCTGCGCAATATTGCAGAGTCCCTGACCGATCAGGATCCACAGACCGGCAAGATCATTCCCTGGCTGGCGGAGCGCTGGGAAATCAGTGACAACGCGCTGGAGTACACCTTTCACTTGCGCAAGGACGTGACCTTCAGCAACGGCACACGTTTCGACGCTCAAGCGGTGAAGACGGCCTACGACGCGGACAAGTCGTTCGCCGCACAATTGCCAGCCACCTTCGGCGCCACTTACCTCAAAGGTTACGACCACGCAGAGGTGCTGGACGACTTCACCATCAAACTGGTGCTGGCCCAACCCAATGCAGGCTTTCTGCAAGCCACCTCCACCACCAATCTCGCCATTCTTGCTCCAGAGTCCTACGCGCTCAGCGTCAAGCAGCGCTCGCTAGGTGCAATCATCGGCACCGGGCCATTCGTGCTGGAGCGCTACACCCCTGAAAGTGGTTTGCGCCTGACCAAACGCAAGGGCTATGCCTGGCCATCGGCCAATGCGCAGAACAAGGGCGAGGCGCATCTGGACGCGGTCGAGGTCAGCTACGTGCCGGAAGAAAGCGTACGTAACGGCCAGTTCGTTCAGGGGCAGGTCGATATTCTCTGGCCGCGCAATCCGTTCTCCGAGGTGGACCTCAGCCTGTTCAAGTCCAGGGGCGCGACCATTCAGAGCCGGTCGCTGCCAGGACCGGCCCTGAACCTGTATCCCAATACCCGCGGCAATCGCATCCTCGCCGATCGAAGCGTGCGTCTGGCGTTGCAAAAGGCAATCGACCGCAAGACCTACGCAGCCACCGTTTATAACCCGCAATTCCCGGTGGTCTCCGGCATCTACGACGTCACCACGCCGTTTTATAAAAGCCAGGCCGACAAACTGGCCTACGACCCTCAAGGTGCAGAGCGCCTGCTCGACGCTGCGGGCTGGCAGAAAAACGCCGACGGCTATCGTTATAAAGAAGGCAAGCGACTGAAGCTGGCCTACAACCTTTCCCCCGCTGAAACCGCTGGTGATGTGCTGATTCAGGATCAACTGCGCAAGGTGGGTATCGAGCTCAAGCTCAACGTGGTGACCACCGCCGAATGGGCTGCGGCCAACGCGGCAGGCAACTATGACCTGACGTCCACCTACATGACCCGCGCCGACCCGATCATCCTGCAGACCATCATCGACCCGCGCAGCGCCAACAGTTCGACACTGGCGACCAACCTTTACGCGCCGGAAACATTGCCCAAAGCCCTTGCGCTGTTCGACGCCGGGCTGACCGCCACGCAAAGCGAACAGCGCGCCCGGGCTTATGGCGAGTTGCAGGACCTGCTGGTCGACGAAGGCTCGGCGTTCCCGGTCTACGAGCGGGTCTGGCAAGCCGCCACAGCGAAAAACGTACGCAATTTCCACTGGACGGCGGAAGGCTTTGCGCTGTTCAACGACATCGAGCTGGCAACGCCATGAGCCGCTATATCCTCAGTCGCATCGCGCAAGCACTGCTGGTACTTTGGGGGGCCTACAGCGTCACCTATTTCATTCTGTACCTGCTGCCCGGCGACACCCTGTCGATCATGCTCAGCGCCTCGGGTGTCGAAATCGACTCACTTTCAGCGCAGGACCTCGCTCAGGCCAAGCTCTATTACGGGCTGGACCGGGGCATATTCGAGCAATACGTCGATTTGCTGTGGGGAGCCATGCACGGTGACTTCGGCAACTCGCTGACGCTCAATCGCCCGGTGTCGGAGTTGCTGATCGAACGCCTGCCTCAAACCCTGAGCCTCGCGGGGCTTGCCATTGTTCTGTCACTGATCGGCGGGATCGGTCTGGCGTATCTCACAGCCTACGTACGCTGGCAGCCCTTGAAAGTCGCCTTGTCACGACTGCCGTCGCTGGGCTTCTCGGTGCCGGTCTTCTGGATGGGCCTGCTGTTCATTCAACTGTTCGCGTTCACTCTTGGCTGGTTCCCGGCGACCGGCAATCAGGGTTTCTCAAGCCTGATATTGCCAGCCGTCACGCTGGCGATCCCTAGCGCCGCGGTGTACGCCCAGGTCCTGCAACGCGGCTTTCAGGGCGTCTGGAAAGAGCCCTACATCATCACCGCTTATGCCAAGGGCCTGACCCGCGCGCAGGTTCAAGCCCGCCATGCGTTCAAGAACGCTGCCCTGCCGCTGCTGACACTGATCGGCCTGCAGGTTGGCAACACAGTGTCCGGCGCGGTGCTGGTGGAGACCATTTTTGCCCGCTCCGGGGTCGGTCGACTTGCCCAGGAAGCCGTACTGCGTCAGGACATCCCGGTGGTACTGGCCATCGTTGCGGTCTCCGCAGCTGCGTTCGTCGTGGTCAATCTGATCGTTGACCTGCTGTATCCCGCGCTGGATCCGCGCATCGCCCATATGCCAAAGGTCTCCTGAAGACATGACTATCTTCGACAACCGCCTTGCGCGCCTGGCTCGCCTGGTTGCTTCCGGTGAAACCATTCCAGTTAAAACCGCACCTGCAGCGCTGTGGCGACGGCGCAGCAGCCTGAGCCGGATCGCGGAAGCCGCGCGCCCCCTGTTGCGGCGCCCGGGTTTTCTGCTGGCCGTGGCAATCGTCGCCTTTGCGCTGCTGGCCGCGCTGGCACCCCATCTCCTGAGCAGCTACGCACCTTATGCCACCTCGCCTGCCGACAAGCTCACCGCCCCCAATGCTGCGCACTGGTTTGGCACCGACGAGCTGGGCCGTGATCTTTATACCCGCGTGGTGCACGGCTCCAGCCTCTCGGTACAGGCCGCACTGCTGGCGGTTGGCATCGCCATGGCCGGCGGCTTGAGTCTGGGGGTGATTTCCGGTTTCGCAGGCGGGCGCATCGATGCGGTGATCATGCGCCTGATCGATGTATTGCTGGCCCTGCCCGGCTTGCTACTGGCGCTGGCGATTGTCACAGCCATCGGGTTCGGCACCCTTCCGGTAGCCATAGCAGTAGGCGTAGGGATCATTCCCGGTTTCGCTCGCACCACCCGCGCAGAAGTGCTGCGGGTCAAGACGTTGCCCTACGTGGAAGCTGCACGTCTGGGCGGCGCGAGCTGGACCCGTACCCTGCTGCGACACATTCTGCCCAACGCCTGGGGCCCGGTGGCGGTGCTGGCCACACTGGACTTCGGCGCGGCGATTCTGGCGACGGCCGGGCTGAGCTTCCTCGGCTTTGGTGCTGAACCGCCAGCCGCCGAATGGGGCACGCTGATCGCCAACGGTCGGCACTTTCTGATGACTGCGCCTTGGGTTTCGCTACTGCCTGGCTTGTTCGTGGTCGCTATCGTGTTCAGCTTTAACCACATCGCACGCACTCTGGAAGAGATTCAACGATGACCGACACCCCGCAACTGATCGACATCCGACACCTGGGCGTTGCCTATCGTTTCGACGGGCAGGTCAATCAGGCCGTGCGCAACGTTTCGTTTCAGGTCGCCAAGGGCGAAACCGTGGCGATTGTCGGCGAGTCGGGTTCCGGCAAGTCGACGATGGCCAACGCAATCCTCGGCCTGCTACCGGATAACGCAACCATCACCAGTGGCGAACTGCAGATTGATGGTCACGATCTGAGCCATGCGTCCGAGCGCGAGAAACGTCGGATTCGCGGCAGCGTGATCGGCTTGGTGCCGCAGGACCCGATGGTCAGCCTGAACCCGACTCTGCGCATCGGTCGGCAAATTGCCGAAGCACTGCTGCAGGCGCATGGCGGGCGTTATCCGACAGTCGATGCCGATGTGCTGGAACTGCTGCAGCAAGTCGGCCTGGACAAGCCCTTGTTACGCGCTCGTCAGTACCCGCACGAACTGTCCGGCGGCATGCGCCAGCGCGTGTTGATTGCCATCGCCCTGGCAGGCAATCCGCGCCTGATCATCGCCGACGAGCCCACCAGCGCTCTGGACGTGACGGTACAACGCAAGATCCTCGATCATCTGCAACGTCTGGTGGCCGAGCGTGGCATCTCCTTGCTGATCATTACCCATGACCTCGGTGTGGCGGCCGACCGCGCTGACCGGGTGCTGGTCATGAACAACGGCGAGCTGGTCGAACATGGCACACCCGAGCAGATTCTCGTCAACCCAGGCCATGCCTACACCCGAGCACTGATCGCCGCCGCTCCAGCATTCGGCCAGCGCAAAAGCCCGGTCGCTCCACGCCGGGTCCTGGCCAATGACACACCATTGCTGAACCTGAGCAACATCAGCAAGACCTACCGTCTGCCCTACGTAAAAGGCGAAGAGGCAGAGTTTCAGGCGTTGCAGGATGTCAGTTTCAAGGTCTTTCCCGGTCAGACACTGGCCATCGTCGGCGAGTCCGGTTCTGGCAAAAGCACTGCACTGCGCATTGCGTTGGGCCTGGAGAAGCCCACCCACGGACGAGTTTTACTGGACGACCAGGATGTCACCGACCTGGGCTGGCGCGAATTCAGACCACTGCGACGGCGTATCCAACTGGTGCAGCAAAATCCGTTCGCGGCCCTTGACCCACGCTTCACGTTATTCGAAAGCATCGTCGAACCCCTGGTCTCGTTCGGCCTGCTCAAAGGCCGCGAACTGGAGCAGGCCGCACGCCGGTTGATAGAGCGAGTGCAGTTGCCCGTGGCCTATCTGGACCGCCTGCCGCGCGAGCTTTCCGGTGGCCAGCGTCAGCGGGTTGCCATTGCCAGAGCGCTGGCCCTGCAGCCCGATCTGCTGCTGCTCGATGAGCCGGTCTCGGCACTGGACGTGTCGGTGCAGGCGCAGATCCTCGACCTGCTGGTCGAGCTGCAAGCCGAATCGGGCATCGCCTACGTGCTGGTCTCTCACGACCTTGCAGTGGTCGCCAGCGTTGCCCACCAGGTACTGGTGCTCAAGCATGGCAAGACCGTCGAGCAGGGTCTGGCCGAGGAAGTTTTTGCCAGACCTGAAGCGGCCTACACCCAGGAGTTGATTGCCGCGATACCTGGCCGGCGTCTGGAGTTGCAAACAGGGACGCACTGACAAATACCTGGTCTTGCATCAATAGGTCGCACGACGCTTGGCATCCATAACGGCGGCGACTGCGTATATGCATATTCCTTATCGATATTTAAATTATTTTTTTAATAGCTATAGAGTTGCGTCTTATGCACTAAACGTTGCCGAAGCAGGATGCAGGCAAGACCAAGCTACCTTGCGCTTGCGCACCTGACCCGCATGTTCAGGCCGCATCAGCAAGAAGCCCTATTCCCCTACTTCGAGCACCCGCAATGAAAGGCATCACCCCCCTGTCGTTCCCAGCCCTGATGGGTTCAGCGCTGCTGCTGAATGCCGTCATTTCATTCCCTGCCCTGGCCGGACTGCTGGAAAAAGGTCGCACTGACGGCCTGACCGCTGGTATCGCCAATGAACAGCCCTATGCCTACATCGGCACCGACGGCAAAGCCACCGGGGCCAATGTCGAGATATTGCGGGCGATTCTAGAACCGCTGGGCATCAAGCAGATCGAGACGCCTATCACTGACTTCGGTTCGCTGGTGCCGGGTCTGGCAGCCGGTCGTTTCGACTTGATCGGTGCAGGCCTGTTCATCAATCCGAATCGCTGCAAGGTCATCGCGTTCTCCAACCCGGTGACACGATCCGGCGGTGCGTTCATTGTCAAAACCGGTAACCCGCTGAACCTGCACAGCCTCAAGGACGTCGCCGGCAACACCAAGGTGCGCCTGGCCACGCAACCTGGCAGCAATCAGGTTCAGGAAGCCAAAGACAGCGGTATCGCCAACGGCAACGTGGTGTTGTTCGACAAGGACACCGAGGCATTGGCCGCCTTGCAGGCGGGTCGCGTGGACGTGGTTTATTTCCCGGACGCCGAAGTCATCAGTCTGATCAAGAAAGCCAACAGCGCGGACATCGAACGCGCCTTGCCTTTCGAGCAGATCCCGGACGCCAGTGGCAAACCGGGCTGGAATTACCATGCCTATGGCCTGCCAAAAAATGATCCGGCGTTTGAACAGGCTTTTAACGAACAACTGGCCAAACTCCGGGCGTCGGGCGAGCTGCTGAAAATCCTGCAGAAGTACGGCTACACCGAAAATGAACTGGCTGACCCGGCCATCACCGCAGTCCAACGCTGCAACCCATGACCTGCCCCGCCCCGCAAGGGCGCGCAGTAAACGGCCCTGACCCACACGAGTACGGCCATGCCTGTTGATGCTGCAACACTGGAAACCGCAGGTTTCATCGCCAGACAACTGGCCCACGGTGCCTGGATCACCCTGCAGATCACCGTGCTTGCCGAACTGCTGGTGCTGGTGCTCTCGTTTGTAATCGCCCTGATGCGCCTGTCGCCCTTCCGGGCGTTACGCTGGTTCGCCACGGTGTATGTCGAGGTGCTGCGTGGCATCTCGGCATTGGTGCTGCTGTTTTATCTGTTCTTCATTCTGCCGCTGTTCGGCATCCGCCTGTCCCCCATGACCACCGGCGTGCTGGGGCTGGGCCTGACGTTTTCGGCGTATGGCGCGGAAATCATTCGCTCGGCACTGATCAACGTCAGCCAGGGTCAACGTGACGCTGTGCGTGCGCTGGACTTCGGGCCGATAAGCGCATTTCGGCGAATCATTCTGCCGCAGGCCCTGCCGTTCATGATCCCGCCGATGGGCAATCAGTTGGTCGAGCTGCTGAAAACCACGTCGCTGGTCTCGCTCATCACCCTCACCGACCTGACCTTTACCGGCAGTCAATTGATCACCACGCTGGGCCAGCAAACGCTGATCTGGAGCATCGTGCTGGTGTGCTATTTCGTGATGGCCTGGCCATTGAGCTGGCTGGTCAAGCGTTATGAGCAGCACGCCACCGCGTGGCGCACGGCCAGGGGATGAACGATGGAGTTTGATATCGCATTCGCCTGGTCGATTCTGCCGGAGCTGTTTCAGGGCTTGCTGGTGACCGTACAGGTCGTGGTGCTGGGGTTCCTGCTCGCGGTGTTGCTCGGTCTGATCCTGGCCCTGACACTGCGCTCGCAGATAACCATCGTGCATCGCCTGAGCAAAGGCTACCTGAGCTTTTTCCGTAATACGCCGTTGATGGTCCAGTTGTATGTGCTGTTCTTCGCGCTGCCGCTGGCGGGCATCACCTTCCCGGCGATCACCACCGGTGTGATAGGTCTTGGCTGCTATTACGCGGCCTATATTGCCGAAGCGTATCGCGGTGCCATTGACGACATCCCGGCCGGACAGTGGGAAGCCGCACGCGCCCTTGACTTCAATCGTGGCGACACCTGGCGGCGCATCATCCTGCCGCAGGCGTTGAAACCCATGCTGCCGGTGCTCGGTAATTACCTGATCGGTATGTTCAAGGAAACGCCACTTCTGGCGGTGATTACTATTCCTGAACTGTTTCAGGCTGCCAAGCAGATCGCTGGCATGACCTATCGTTACAACGAACCGTACACGGTGATGGCGCTGATGTTTCTGGCAATCAGTGTGCCGACCTCGTTGCTGTTCAAATACCTGGAAAGGCGCAGCCATGTCTGATCTCGCACACACCGCAATTCCGTCCGTCACCATTGCGCAGATACAGCTGAAACACGTGGTCAAGGACTTCGGCCGCAACCGGATCATCGACCATCTGGACCTGAGCATTCCTCAAGGTCAGAAAGTCGCCTTGATCGGCCCCAGTGGCTCGGGCAAATCAACGGTATTGCGCCTTATCAAGGGCCTGGAAAACTACCAGCAAGGCAGCATAGAAGTCGCAGGCGAAACAGTGCCCGCGCGCGCATCCGGATGGCGCTGGCCTGGCGCACGCAAGGCTCCGGTGGAGCATCGGGTAGGCATGGTGTTCCAGCAGTTCAACCTGTTCCCGCACCTCACCGTGCAGGAAAATGTCACCGAAGCGCCGTTACGGGTGCTCAGACTGACTCGTGAAGAGGCCCTTGCGCGCGCGCATCAATACCTCGGACTGGTCGGGCTTGCTCACAAGGCCGATGCCTATCCGAGCCAGCTTTCCGGTGGTCAGCAACAACGCGTAGCGATTGCCAGAGCGCTGGCCATGCGTCCGCAGGTCATGTTGTTCGATGAAGTCACGTCGGCGCTCGACCCCGAGCTGGTCGGCGAGGTACTGGCGGTGATTCGCTCGATTGCCCACGAATTTCAGATGACCATGCTACTGGTGACCCACGAGATGAAATTCGCTCAGGACATCGCTGACCGGGTGCTGTTCATGGAGGGAGGCCGCATCGTGGCGGACGGCACCCCGAGCGAAATTCTGCTGAATCCGCAAAACGAACGGACTCGAAGATTTCTGCAGCGGGTGGAGCAGCGCTGATTGCCAGCGCCGCTCTTCTTGCATTGTGAGACGTTTGAACGTCGCGACTTTTTGAAAGTGGCGACCATCAGATCCGGAAGCGCGCAACCATGTCCTGCAGGTTGCTGCCCAGGCGCGCCAGTTCCACGGTAGACGCCGCGCTTTGCTCGGTAGCCGTGGCAGACTGGTCGGCAATATCGCGTACGCTGATGACACTGCGATTGATTTCGTCGGTAACGGCGCTCTGCTCTTCAGCGGCAGCAGAGATCTGTTGACTCATCTGTTCGATGGTCACGATCGAATGAGTGATTTCAAGCAGCGATTCTTCGGCCTGGCGCGCCAGCGCCACGGTGCCTTCAGTACGTTGACGGCTGGCATTCATCAGCTCCGATGCCGCGCCAGTGCCATCCTGCAAGGACTTTATCAGCGCCTCGATTTCAGTCGTGGATGACTGTGTACGCTGAGCCAGCGAACGCACCTCATCGGCCACCACGGCAAAGCCACGGCCCTGCTCACCTGCGCGTGCAGCTTCGATCGCGGCATTGAGGGCCAGCAGGTTGGTTTGTTCTGCCACCGCCTTGATCACATCGATGACACCGCCAATCTTGTCACTGTCCTGAATCAGGCGCTGCATGGCCTCGCCCAGTTGCCCCACTTCACCGGCAAGCTGGCTGATTTCACGCGTGGCGTGTTGCACCACGCTGCTGCCATGGGCTGCACGATCACTGGCCTGTCTGGCGGCCTGCGATGCATCTTCAGTGTTCTGCGCCACTTCCTGAACGGTGGAAGCCATCTGGTTCATGGCGGTCGCCACCTGGTCGACTTCCAGTTTCTGCTGAGTGACACCCGCACTGGTCTGCTCGCTGACGGCTGAAAGCTCCTCGGCCGCCGTGGCAATTTGTGTCACGCCATTGCTGATACCGCCAATCAGGGTCCGCAGCGATACGGTCATGTGTTGCATGGTGTTTTGCAGCAGGCCCAGTTCATCCTGGCGAGTGGTACTGAGGTCGTTGGTCAGATCGCCGTCGGCAATCCGACGCGCCGCGATCACTGTCGAATCGAGCGGACGGGTGATCTGACGGGTAATCAGGATCGCCGCGAAGATGCCCAGCAGCAATACGATCACCGCCACGGTGAGCAGCTGGGTTACTGCACTGTCTTTTTCTTTATTGGCACTGACAACCTGACCCGCCATCAGCTTTTCCGCACTGGTGACGATGTCCATTGACTGCTGGCGAAGGCTGTCGCGAATCTGATCGTTCTGTTGCATCAGTTGCGAGATGGAGACCATCAACGACTTGTACTGTTGCAGCGCCGCGAGCGCCTCATCCACCGCCGGGCCGGCCTTGTTAGGCAGTTGATTGCGCGCGCTGCCCACCTGAGCGATCAGCGAATCGGCAGCGTCGAAAGTAATCTGCCTGTTTTCAGCAGTCGGGATACTGATATAACGGCGAAACACCAGGCGAAAGTTGGTCATGCCATTGCGCAGGTCGCCGGCAATCTTCACTTGATCGATACCGCTCTGGTCCAGCGAGCGGGAAACGTCGTCAAAGGTCTTTTGCAGCAGTGTTTCGAAACTTCCGCTGACCTGTTCGGAAATGGTGATCAGCGGCTGCATGGCCTGATCAATTTGCCGATTGTTATCGACCAACTGGCTGAACGTTTGCTTCAAGACACCCGCCTGGTCGCGAATCCCTCTGAGCATATCGGCGTTGACCGGAACGGTCAGAATCTTCAGGCCGTCCTCGATGGTCTTGCCCAGGTTGTCCAGAGCCGACGTATAGCCCTGCGAATTGCTCGCGTCAGGCTTGGCGGTGTAGGTCTGCGCAGCGATCCTGAGGCTCAGCGCATCGGCCTTCACCTCGGAAACCTTGGCTGCCTTACCCAGCCGTTCGATCAGCAGGTTGGTGCTGAGGTAACCGATCGCGGTGACCGTCAGCACGCCCAGCAGTATCAGACCGAAGCCTACACTCAGCTTTTTGCTGACCTTCAAATTGTCCAGCCATGTCGACTTCATCAAATCTTTCCTCGGGATTTATCGTGATACCCAAGGATCGACTGTTCGCGGAACAACTTAATAGCCGCGGCGATTGCAAAGATTGATCGAAGAGATAGCAATATGACATGAGCTTTTTTGGCACTCTGTCAGGCCAGCACTTGCAGCCCCGAATACCTGGCCAAAGTCCGCCTTCAGGGTCACTCGCTCAGGGAGTTTCACAGACCTATAGCTACTCATCATTGTCGGTGATAGTAACCTTCGGTTTATTCGATTCGTTAATAACACCCCGTGCGCAACAGAATCCGCCCCATTCTTCACTATTGGCGGAACTTCCCATGCACCAGACAATCAGCCATCTGCGCTACCCTCTCACCGCCCTCGCCTTGATCGTCATCAGTGCTTGCGGCCGTGCGCCGGAAGCCACCAGTGCGCCTGGCGCAGCCAAGGTCAGTGTGGCCAAGGTACTGGAGCAGCCAGTCAACGAGTGGGATGAATTCACCGGTCGTCTCGAAGCACCTGAAACCGTCGAAGTGCGCCCGAGGGTTGCCGGTCAGATCGATCAGGTAGCCTTCACCGACGGCGCGCTGGTCAAGAAAGGCGACCTGCTGTTCCAGATCGATCCGCGCCCTTTCCAGTCGGAAGTCCGCCGTCTCGAAGCCCAGTTGCAACAGGCCCGCGCAGTCGCTTCGCGCAGTGACAGCGAAGCCCAGCGTGGTGAGCGTCTGCGCAGCAACAATGCGATTTCCGCCGAGCTGGCCGAATCGCGGACCACCTCGGCGCAGGAAGCCAAGGCCGGTGTCGCGGCCATTCAGGCGCAACTGGACCTGGCTCGACTGAACCTCAGTTTCACCCGTGTCACCGCACCGATTTCAGGTCGCGTGAGCCGTGCCGAAATCACCGCTGGCAACATTGTCACCGCCGATGTCACCGCCCTGACCAGCGTGGTCTCCACCGACAAGGTCTACGCCTACTTCGACGCGGACGAACGCGTGTTCCTCAAGTACACCGAGCTGGCCCGCAAAGGCCAGCGCGGTCAGACCACGCCGGTGTACCTGGGGCTGTCCAACGAACCTGGCAACCCGCACCTGGGCCAGATGAACTTTGTCGACAACCAGGTCAACCCGAGGACCGGCACCATTCGTGGCCGCGCCGTGTTCGATAACGCCGACGGTGCGTTTACCCCCGGTCTATATGCGCGCCTGAAACTGGTGGGCAGCGGCACTTACTCGGCCGTGCTGATCAACGACGAAGCGGTGGGCACCGACTTGGGCAAGAAGTTCGTGCTGGTCATGGACAAGGACAACAAGCCCGCCTACCGGGCTGTCGAGCTGGGGCCGAAAATCGAAGGCCTGCGCATTGTGCGCAATGGTCTGGCCAAGGATGACACCATCGTCGTCAAAGGCTTGCAGCGCGTTCGTCCCGGCCAGCCTGTGGACCCTGAAGTCACTCCGATGGCCAGCGCCGACACCCTCGCCGCACTGCTCAAACAACGCCAGGCCCTCGAAGCCAGCAACCTGCCACAAGTGGCGCCCAAAGCGGCCGTCAAAATCGCCAGCGCTGCCGCGCCGCGCGGCTAAGGGACTCGTCCGATGAACTTCTCCAAATTCTTTATTTCACGGCCGATCTTCGCCGCAGTGCTGTCGCTGTTGATCCTGATCGCCGGTGCCATCTCGCTGTTCCAGCTACCGATCAGTGAATATCCGGAAGTCGTGCCGCCAACCGTGGTGGTACGCGCTAACTTCCCCGGCGCCAACCCTAAGGTGATCGGCGAAACCGTGGCCTCGCCACTGGAACAGGCGATTACCGGTGTCGAAGGCATGCTCTACATGTCCTCGCAGGCCACCGCCGATGGCAAGCTGACCCTCACCATCACCTTCGCACTGGGGACCGACCTGGACAACGCGCAGGTGCAGGTGCAGAACCGCGTGACCCGCAGCGAGCCGAAGCTGCCTGAAGAAGTGACACGCATCGGCATCACTGTGGACAAGGCCTCCCCCGACCTGACCATGGTCGTGCACTTGACCTCACCGGACAAACGCTACGACATGCTGTACCTGTCCAACTACGCCGTGCTCAACATCAAGGATGAGCTGGCGCGACTGGGCGGCGTCGGTGACGTGCAATTGTTCGGCATGGGCGATTATTCGCTGCGGGTCTGGCTCGATCCGAACAAGACCGCCTCACGCAACCTGACCGCCACTGACGTGGTCAATGCGATTCGCGAACAGAACCGTCAGGTCGCCGCTGGCCAGCTGGGTTCTCCGCCCTCCCCGAATGCCACCAGCTTTCAGATGTCGATCAACACTCAGGGCCGCCTGGTCAGTGAGGAAGAGTTCGAAAACGTGGTCGTGCGAGCCGGTGCCGACGGTGAAATCACTCGCCTCAAGGACATTGCACGCATCGAACTGGGCTCCAGCCAGTACGCGCTGCGCTCGTTGCTCAATAATCAGCCTGCGGTAGCGATCCCGATCTTCCAGCGTCCCGGCTCCAACGCCATCGACATCTCCAACGATGTACGCGCACGGATGGCCGAGCTCAAGAAAAGCTTCCCGGAAGGCATGGACTACAGCATCGTCTATGACCCGACGATCTTCGTCCGCGGCTCCATCGAGGCAGTGATTCACACGCTGTTCGAAGCACTGATCCTGGTGGTGCTGGTGGTGATCCTGTTCCTGCAGACCTGGCGCGCATCGATCATCCCATTGGTGGCCGTACCGGTCTCGCTGATCGGCACCTTTGCGGTCATGCATATGTTCGGTTTCTCGCTGAACGCGCTGTCGTTGTTCGGCCTGGTGCTGGCGATCGGTATCGTGGTCGACGATGCCATCGTGGTGGTGGAGAACGTCGAGCGTAACATCGAGCTGGGCCTGGAGCCGGTCGCCGCCACGCACAAGGCCATGGCCGAAGTCACGGGGCCGATCATTGCGACGGCGCTGGTGCTGTGCGCTGTGTTCGTGCCTGCGGCATTCATTTCCGGGCTCAGCGGACAGTTCTATAAGCAGTTCGCGCTGACTATTGCCATTTCGACGGTCATTTCCGCCTTCAACTCGCTGACCCTGTCGCCTGCACTGGCCGCGGTATTGCTCAAAGGTCATGACGCGCCCAAGGATCGCTTCTCACGCTTCCTCGACAGAATGCTCGGCAGCTGGCTGTTCCGCCCGTTCAACCGCTTTTTCGAGAAAGCCAGCCATGGCTATGTCGGTACGGTTGCCAGGGTTATTCGCAGCAGCGGCATTGCCTTGCTGGTCTATGCGGGCCTGATGGTTTTGACCTGGATGGGTTTCGCCAGCACACCGACCGGTTTCGTCCCTAGCCAGGACAAGCAATACCTGGTTGCATTTGCCCAACTGCCGGACGCCGCGAGCCTGGACCGTACCGAAGATGTCATCAAACGCATGTCGGAGCTGGCCCTCAAGCAGCCTGGCGTGCAAGACGCCATTGCCTTCCCGGGTCTGTCGATCAACGGCTTCACCAACAGCCCGAATAACGGCGTGGTGTTCGTGACCCTCAAGCCGTTCGACGAGCGCAAAGACCCGAGCCTCTCGGCCAATGCAATTGCCGGCGCGCTGAACGGTCAGTTTGCCTCGATTCAGGAAGCCTACATGGCGATCTTCCCGCCACCACCGGTACAAGGCCTGGGCACCATCGGCGGCTTCCGCCTGCAAATCGAGGACCGTGGCAACCTCGGCTATGACGAGCTGTACAAGGAAACCCAGAACATCATCGCCAAAAGCCGCAGCGTGCCGGAACTGGCCGGGCTGTTTACCAGCTACACGGTGAACGTGCCGCAAGTCGATGCTGCGATTGACCGCGAGAAAGCCAAGACCCACGGCGTTGCAGTCAGTGATATTTTCGACACGCTGCAGGTGTATCTGGGTTCGCTGTATGCCAACGACTTCAACCGGTTTGGCCGCACCTATCAGGTCAATGTCCAGGCTGAGCAGCAGTTCCGTCAGGATGCCGACCAGATCGGTCAGCTCAAGGTACGCAATAACCTGGGCGAGATGATCCCGCTGGCAACCTTCGTCAAGGTCAGCGACACCGCCGGCCCCGACCGCGTCATGCACTACAACGGCTTCATCACTGCTGAAATCAACGGTGCAGCGGCACCGGGTTACAGCTCTGGCCAGGCTCAGGCAGCGGTCGAGAAACTGCTTCGCGAGGAACTGCCGACCGGCATGATCTACGAATGGACCGACCTGACCTATCAGCAGATCCTTTCGGGCAATACCGCGCTGTTCGTGTTCCCGCTCTGTGTGCTGCTGGCGTTTCTGGTACTGGCAGCCCAATACGAAAGCTGGAGCCTGCCGCTGGCGGTGATCCTGATCGTACCGATGACCCTGCTCTCGGCGATTGCCGGGGTGATGATCGCCGGCAGCGACAACAACATCTTCACTCAGATCGGCCTGATCGTACTGGTAGGCCTGGCGTGCAAGAACGCGATTCTGATCGTCGAGTTCGCCAAGGACAAACAGGCTGAAGGGATGAGCCCGCTGGATGCGGTACTGGAGGCATGCCGCCTGCGTCTACGGCCGATCCTGATGACCTCGTTCGCCTTCATCATGGGGGTCGTGCCTCTGGTGCTGTCCAGCGGTGCGGGTGCCGAGATGCGCCATGCGATGGGTGTCGCAGTGTTCTCCGGGATGCTGGGTGTCACGTTCTTCGGCCTGCTGCTGACGCCGGTGTTCTACGTGCTTATCCGTAATTACGTCGAACGCCAAGAGGCCCGCAAGGCCGCCAGGGTAAACAGCCAGCAAAACCTGCCTGCGGAGATGCATTGATGAGCGCGTACAAAGTCTTCATCCCGAGCCTGCTGGTCATGGCACTGGCGGCCTGCGCCGTGGGCCCCGACTACCGGGCACCGGTTACGGCGCCAGCGAAACTGGCGTCCGCCGCCCAGGGCAGCTATGACCGCAGCAAAGTGGACAGAGCCTGGTGGCAGCAGTTCGAGGACCCGACCCTCAATAAACTGGTAGCCAGGTCACTGGACGGCAACCGCGATCTGCGCGTCGCCTTCGCCCGGCTCAAGTCGGCGCGAGCCATTCGCGATGACGTCGCCAACGATGTGATGCCAGTGGTGACCAGCCGCGCCAGCAGTGACATCGGCAAGGGTCAGCAACCCGGCATCACCGAGCGCCGAGTCAACAGCGAGCGCTACGACCTGGGCCTGGACATGGCCTGGGAAGTGGACTTGTTCGGGCGCATCCAGCGCCAGCTGGAAGCCAGCGACGCCGATCAGGAAGCTGCAGAGGCCAACCTCTATCAGCTTCAGGTCACCCTGATTGCCGAGGTGGTCGACGCCTACGGCCAACTGCGCGGCGCACAGCTACGAGAAGCCATTGCCCGCGACAACCTGAAAAATCAGCAGAGTTCTCAGGACGTGACCACGCAACTGCGGGATGCGGGTGTGGGCAATGAGCTGGATGTGGTGCGTGCAGAGGCACGACTGGCCGCTGTCGAAGCGACCGTTCCGCAGTTGCAGGCCGAGCAGGCTCGCCAACGCAACCGTATCGCCACGTTATTGGGTGAGCGTCCGGAAAACCTCAGCGTCGACTTGAGCCCTAGCAAACTGCCGGCCATCGCCAAGGCCTTGCCGATTGGCGACCCTACGCAAGTGTTGCGCAATCGGCCGGACATCCGTGCAGCCGAGCGACAACTCGCTGCATCGACCGCACGTATCGGCGTTGCGACTGCCGATCTGTTCCCAAGGGTCAGCCTGAGCGGTTTTCTGGGCTTTACCGCCGGACGCGGCTCGCAGATCGGTTCGTCAGCGGCCAGAGCCTGGTCGCTGGGCCCGAGCATCACCTGGGCAGCCTTCGATCTGGGCAGTGTCCGGGCGCAGATTCGCAGTGCCGACGCTGACGCCGAGGGCGCACTGGCCAACTATGAGCAGCAAGTACTGCTCGCCTTGGAAGAGTCGGAGAACGCGTTCAGCGATTACGACAAACGCCAGCAGCGGCTGGTCTCGCTGATGCGCCAAAGCGATGCGAGTCGCTCGGCGGCCAGACTGGCCTCGGTGCAGTATCGCGAAGGCACGGCGGACTTCCTGGTCCTGCTGGATGCCGAGCGCGAGCGTCTGGCGGCCGAGGACGCTCAGGCGCAGGCAGAAATCGAGCTGTACCGCGGCATTGTGGCTATCTACAAGGCACTGGGTGGTGGCTGGCAGCCTCAGGCCTGAACCTGAAAAGCCGGTAAACCCGCCCCGCGTCCGATCAGGCCGCGGGGCTTTTTTTGCCTGAAACCCGGCTGCATCATGATTGCCGTTTGACAGCTGCCAGCCACTCCCCGAAGCTGCAACCCGTCAAGCATTGGAAATCGATATGCCCAGACTTTCTAACACGGGGTTATCGCCTCAACCCACTTCTCGACGTCGCTGGCTGATCGGCGCAGCGGCTGCAGCGCTTTTGGTGCTTTCGCTGGTTTTCTGGTGGTGGCGCATGCCCATCCAGACCGCTCCCGTGAAGCTGAGTCATACCTATGCGCAGGCGTTGGAGCAGGCACATGACGGCAAACCGGGTGCCGCGCGCGTGCTGTATCAACAACTGGCTCGTACTGACCTGTCTGACACGCAACGCATCAGCCTGCTCGCCGAACTGAACGACTATCCCAGCCCCCAGGCCCTCAAGTTGCTCGACGCTGCGTTGAGTAACCCGTCCGCTCAAGTGCGCGAAGCGGCCATCGATGTCAGCGTCAGGCTGGTCTCCAACAGCCAGCGCAGTCTGTTGCTCGGCCCGCTGCTGG
Source organism: Pseudomonas sp. PvP028 (assembly GCF_017832255.1). Classification (NCBI taxonomy): domain Bacteria; kingdom Pseudomonadati; phylum Pseudomonadota; class Gammaproteobacteria; order Pseudomonadales; family Pseudomonadaceae; genus Pseudomonas; species Pseudomonas sp. PvP028. Next base: position 3,877,275 of record NZ_JAFIBL010000001.1, on the reverse strand, counting down.
ATGACGCCGAACAATCCGTCAGGTTTCGCGCCACCAGCGCCCTGCTCGGCCTATCACCTGATGAGCTGGGCCTGTACTTTGCCGTTCTGCAGCAAAGTGCCGAGGCGTTTCAGGAGTCACTCAAGAGCCAGCCGCAAAGCGCACAAAACCAGCTGCAACTGGCCAGGCTGTATCTGCAGACTGGCGATCTGGAGCCCGCGCTCACGGCACTGCAGCGGGCAACCGCGCTGGACCCGGGCAATATCGAAGCAGCGCTGGCGCACATTGAATTACTGGACCGCAAGGGCCAGGCCGAGCAGGCGCGCGGCCTTTTCGCACAGTTGCTGGAGCACAACCCTGGCTCGTCCATGCTCCAGCACGCACTGGGCATGTGGCTGCTGAACCACGGCCAGGCGGAATTCGCCGTGCTCAGCCTGGCCAAGGCCACGGAACTGGCACCCGATAACAACGACTATCGCTATGACCTGGCGGTTGCACTGCACTCGTTGAACGAGCTCGAAGCGGCACAGCGCCAGTTGACCCAGATCGTTCAGAACCAGCCCGCAAATCGCAAGGCCAGGGTGCTGCTGATCCAGTACTGGAAAGAGAACGGTCAGTTGCAGAACGTGCAGATTCTGCTGGCCGAGCTCGAGCAGCAGAACCCGGATGACCCTGTGCTGCAACAGGGGTTGTAGGGTCAAAAACGCAACGTGGATACGGGCGAAAGGCCATCTTTGAGTGGTCCACGCGCCTTTCAGCACGTGGCCTTCAGACATTCCCTCCATTTCCTCATCCGACACTCCTTTTGCCTGTCGGATATTTCTTTTTCCAAGCCATTCACTCTCTCATGGCACGTTTTCCATCCGTGGCTAATATCGGAAATAACTTACAACGCCCCTCTGCCTACAACACGGACATCATCCCCTATATCCAACATCGTCTCCCTGCGCCATTTAACGAATTTGTGAAAGGCTATTTTCTAACTGGAAAAAAAAGTGCATCATTTGCGGGCGACTGAGTTATAAATACCCTCTATCTGCACAACGACAAGCCGCAAAGGCCAAGTTTCAGCATAGAAACCGCAGGTATCGGGCACCCTCGAGTGAGCGAATCGACCTATCAGTTTTGTCTCATCGCTTTATAGGGCTGACAACAGCCATTACATTGTTGGAGTATATTAATTGTCCAGACTTGCCGAGTTTCGAGCAGCAGAGAAAGCCCTTCAGGAACAGCTTGCACAGCTGGAATCGTTGAAGAATGACGCCGGATTGAAGAAGGAGATCGAATTCGAGCAAAAGCTCCAGGACCTGATGGGCACCTACGGTAAAAGCCTGCGTGACATCATCGCAATCCTTGACCCTTCGAGTGCAACCTCGCTGGTTGCACCCGCAGGGCCAAAGCGTCGCCGTGCACGCGTGGTCAAGGTTTACCAGAACCCGCATACCGGCGAGCTGATTGAAACCAAGGGCGGCAACCATCGCGGCCTCAAGGCATGGAAAGAGCAATACGGTGTAGACACTGTTGATTCATGGCTGCGTGCCTGATTGCAAGTTGTCACTTGAAGCCCTGCACTTGCAGGGCTTTTTTATCTTCGTCACTGCAGCTCTTCACCTGCGTACTGCAGGGCTGTGCTCAGGCGTCATCACACAGTACCTGTCGATCCGCAGCGGAAATTCATATACATGATTAGGTGGACTGCCCGGTTCGTATACTTCAATGCAGCGTGTAAATGCCGCGAGAATAATGACGTCAATAAATCCGGATTATGCGATTCAGCACACAGTTACAAACCTGAACAGTTCCTGAAGTGCGTAGAGTAATTATTCAGTTTGACCGCGTGATGAGATACATCACTATTTGTTTCTCAATGATTCGTCGCGCTGAAACGCATCGATTGCGCAACACAGCGCAGCTTCACACTTTTTTCACATGGACTCTCGGATGATGAAGACCGCTAAAGGAATAGCGCCCCATGCCCGCCTCGGCGGGCTTCTTTTTGTCTGCAAAAAGGCAGATGTCACTGCGTAACGTCCAGACGCAGACTCTCACGAATACGCAGTGCCTCATCCTTGTTGCTCGCATAGCCGTCTGCCGATCCCGCGTAGGACAATGACCAGGCCAGTTCCTTGCTGGCGGCCGCGACCAGTGTCTGGGTCAACACGTGCACACCATTCTGAGTAATGGTGCAGGTGGTTTCGAGCGCGGGCACCACGCTAAGCCGACTTTCACGGACATGCGTGCAGACGCTCTGCAACCCACTGCGGGCAAAATTGACCTGAACCGACTTACGCATTTCCAGCAGAACGCCCTGGACATTGACGTCATGTCCCGGCGCCAGCCGCGTTTGGGTGAGCTCCATGACCATCAGCGGATTTCCACTTTGATCGTTTTTCACCGCGCGCTGTCTGACCTGCACGGACGGTTGAACGGGCTCGCCCGACTCGGTCGGTATCGACTCGACCTCCCAGCCTGCGGGCCAGACGATCATTGCATCGGCGGCATGGACCTGAGCAGTGCCCAGCAGCAGGAACAGGCACAGGCTTGGCACGGAGCGTCGGTAGTGCGAAAGGATCATGATCGGGTCGCCAAAACGGTTGACCGGAAATTCTGAGCCTGTTGTCGGCATCGAGCAAGGCCGACGCGACGTTATACGCGCCGGGTTTGGCACTGCCTGCCCTGCCCCGTATCATTTGGCATTATTTGTACATTCTGTTGGAGACACATTGATGAGCTTGCACGAACTCAACACACTACCGGGCGTCACAGCCAATCCTGAAGCGGCCACCCGGCAGTTTGTGTTCAACCACACCATGCTGCGCGTCAAGGACATCACCAAATCGCTGGATTTCTATACCCGCGTACTGGGCTTCAGCCTGGTAGAGAAACGTGACTTCCCGGAAGCCGAATTCAGCCTGTACTTTCTGGCGCGGGTCGACAAGGCACAGATCCCGGAAGACGACGCTGCCCGCAACGAATGGATGAAGTCGATCCCCGGCATTCTGGAGCTGACCCACAACCACGGTACCGAAAGCGATGCCACCGCGTCGTACCACAACGGTAACAGCGACCCGCGCGGCTTTGGCCATATCTGCGTGTCGGTGCCGGACGTGAAGGTCGCCTGCGAGCGATTCGAAAGCCTGGGCGTCGACTTTCAGAAGCGCTTGTCCGATGGCCGCATGAACAGCCTGGCCTTTATCAAGGACCCGGACGGCTACTGGGTGGAGATCATCCAGCCAACGCCGCTCTGAGACCGCGGTGATCGCTCCGGCAAGGAGCGACCCGCATAGAAAGCAAAAAGCCCCGTGATCGCTCACGGGGCTTTTTGTTTACCGCTGTCCGATCAGGCCGGTGCGGAGGTACGGATCAGATGGTCAAAGGCGCTCAGGGAGGCCTTGGCACCTTCGCCCAGGGCAATAATGATCTGCTTGTACGGTGCGACCGTTACGTCACCAGCAGCGAAGATACCCGGCACCGAGGTTTCACCACGGGAATCGACCACGATCTCGCCACGCGGCGACAGCTCGATGGCACCTTTGAGCCATTCACTGTTGGGCAGCAGGCCGATCTGCACGAAGATACCTTCGAGCGGCACGGTGATCTCTTCGCCTGTAGTGCGGTTCTTGTAGCGCAGTCCGTTGACCTTCTGCTCATCACCGGTCACTTCAGTGGTTTGCGCACTGGTGATCACAGTCACGTTCGGCAGGCTGTGCAACTTGCGCTGCAGCACCGCGTCGGCACGCAACTGCACGTCGAACTCCAGCAGTGTCACGTGAGACACGATACCCGCCAGGTCGATTGCAGCCTCGACGCCCGAGTTACCACCACCGATCACAGCGACGCGCTTGCCTTTGAACAGAGGACCGTCGCAATGCGGGCAATAAGCCACACCCTTGTTACGGTACTGCTGCTCACCCGGCACGTTCATCTCCCTCCAGCGTGCGCCAGTGGCAAGGATCAGCGTCTTGGCCTTGAGGCTGGCACCGCTGGCAAACTTCACTTCGTGCAACTCGCCGGCTGCGCCAGGGATCAGCTTGTCGGCACGTTGCAGGTTCATGATGTCGACTTCGTACTGCTTGACGTGCTCTTCAAGCGCCACGGCCAGTTTCGGCCCCTCGGTATGCTGTACCGAGATGAAGTTCTCGATAGCCATGGTGTCCAGCACCTGACCGCCGAAACGCTCGGCGGCAACACCGGTGCGGATGCCTTTGCGGGCAGCGTAGACGGCCGCCGCAGAACCTGCGGGACCACCGCCTACGACCAGCACATCGAAGGCCTGCTTGGCGTTGAGTTTTTCCGCCTGACGCGCACCGGCGCCAGTGTCGATCTTGGCCAGAATCTCTTCCAGCCCCATGCGGCCCTGACCGAACAACTCACCGTTCAGATAGATGCTCGGCACCGACATGATCTTGCGATCGGTCACTTCGTCCTGGAACAGCGCACCGTCGATAGCGACGTGCTTGATACCAGGGTTCAACACTGCCATCAGGTTCAATGCCTGGACGACGTCCGGGCAGTTCTGGCAGGACTGCGAGAAATAGGTTTCGAAATGGAATTCGCCCTCAAGCGCGCGAACCTGTTCGATGGTTTCCGCACTGACCTTGGGTGGATAGCCGCCGACTTGCAGCAGCGCCAGGACCAGCGAGGTGAATTCGTGACCCATGGGGATACCGGCAAAACGCAGGCTGATATCGTGGCCAGGGCTGCTCAGCGAGAACGACGGAGTACGTGCGTCGGTACCGCTGTCATTCAGGGTGACGTCCTTGGAAACGCTGATCACATCATTGAGCAGTGCGAGCATTTCCTGAGACTTCGCGCCGTCATCAAGGGACGCGACGATCTCGATGGGGCGAGTAACCCGCTCCAGATAGGATTTCAACTGGGCTTTAAGATTGGCGTCCAACATGTGGCGGCTTCCTGTTTACAAAGGGTAGAAATAACAACGCCCAGGCGATTACCGCCCGGGCGTTTTTTGGGGCGATGCGGTTTACTTGCTCAAGAGCTCAACGCCCCTAGCCGATTCATGCGACTCAGATCTTGCCAACCAGGTCCAGGGACGGAGCCAGAGTAGCTTCGCCTTCCTTCCACTTGGCTGGGCAGACTTCGCCCGGGTGAGCGGCAACGTACTGAGCAGCCTTGATCTTGCGCAGCAGCTCGGAAGCGTCACGGCCAACACCGCCATCGTTCAGCTCGACGATTTTGATCTGACCTTCAGGGTTGATCACGAAAGTACCGCGATCCGCCAGACCGGCTTCTTCGATCAGCACGTCGAAGTTGCGGGAGATGGTCAGGGTCGGGTCACCGATCATGGTGTACTGGATCTTGCCGATCGCTGGCGAAGTGTTGTGCCATGCAGCGTGGGCGAAGTGGGTGTCAGTCGAAACGCTGTAGATTTCAACGCCCAGCTTCTTGAACTCTTCGTAGTTGTCAGCCAGGTCTTCCAGCTCGGTCGGGCATACGAAGGTGAAGTCGGCCGGGTAGAAGAATACGACAGACCACTTGCCTTTGAAGTCAGCGTCCGAGACGTCAACGAAAGCGCCGTTCTTGAATGCGGTAGCCTTGAACGGTTTTACCTGGCTGTTGATGATAGGCATCGGTATATCTCCTGATGGGTTGGATGGGTTGTGAATTCGATGGAGTGAAGCTTACGCATGATCGATGACAATCGCTCATTGGCAAACCTGATGTCACTGATTGCTTTTCACTATGAAGGCAGCTTATTGATAGAAGAAACCTTCGGACCGCTCCCCGCCTCCGGTGGACTCAGGAACGGAGCGGCATCAATGTAGCGCATCGCCGACTTGATGTCCCTCCAGCCTACATAGGACATCAGTGACTTGAGGTCCCAGCCGTTACTGTGCGCCCAACTGGCGAAGCCCCGGCGCAGCGAGTGGCTGGTGTAGTGCTCTGCGGCGATGCCTGCACGCTGGAGCGCCTGACGCAGCAACGGGATGACGCTGTTGGCGTGCAGCCCCTCCTCTTTAAGGTTACCCCAACGATCTACTGCCCGAAAGACCGGACCGCGTACCAGCGCGGCACAGTTGATCCACTCTATATAGGCTTGCACCGGGCACAGCCGCTGCAAGGCCGGGGTCTGGTAGGTCCTGCCGAGGTTGTCGCGATCGCCTTTGCTGCGCGGCAGATAAAGGCTGATTCCCGAGTCGGCGATGGCCTTGACATCCTGTACTTGCAGGCGGCAAAGCTCGTCGCTGCGAAACCCGCGCCAGAATCCCAGCAGGATCAGCGCCGAATCACGTCGACCGCGCAACAGACGCGGCTGATCTTGTTGTGCGCTCGCTTCACGTATTTCAATCTCCAGCCAGGCGATGACTTTTTCCAGATCCTGCAACTGCAAAGGCTCGGCCTGCTTTTCCTGCGCCGGGTGCAGCGCGCGAATGCCCTTGATGACCTTGCGCACCATGGGTGCCTTGGTGGGATCGACAAAGCCCTGGCTGATATGCCACTGGGCCAGCGCTGACAAGCGCAACTTCAGGGTATTCACCGACAGCGTCCCGGCATGGCTCGCCAGGTAGCGCGCCACGCTTTCGCTGGTCGCCGGCAGAAACCCGCCCCATGTCACCTCGAAATGCTCGATTGCAGCCCGATAGCTGCGGCGCGTGTTGTCGCGGGTCGCCGCCTCGATATAGCGATCAACGTCGTTCATGGCTAAAACCTGCTGGGTGTACCGGTAAAGGTGCCGTGAAGGTAGCTGACAGCGCCTGACACGGGATAATACGCCAATATCCCGTGTTAATTAATTCAAAAAATAGCTAATTATTTCAAAACATATAGTATGTAATTACAGAGTACATACCACAGTACGAAATCGTAGGAGACATCATGGCCCGCGGCGGTGTAAACAAGGCTTTAGTACAGAAAGCAAGGGCGTCCCTGCTGTCCAGAGGCGAAAACCCCAGCATTGATGCGGTACGTATCGAAATGGGTAATACGGGGTCGAAAACCACCATTCACCGCTATCTGAAGGAGCTCGAATCCACGCAAGCCCCGGCACCGGATATCAACGAGGAGTTGAGCGATCTGGTGGCTCATCTCGCCCAGAGGCTTCAGGAGCAAGCACAGGAACGTATCGATCAGGCGCACGATCAGTATCAGGCCGAGCGCGACATCCTCCAGCGGCGACTTGCGGCGACTCAGGAGCAGATCAGCCAACTGGAAAAACACGCACAGCAGCGCGAAGAGACACTGGAACAACAAGCTGCCGCCCTGCGCCACACGCAAGGCACACTGCAGGATGTGCAGACAGAACACGCCCGGTTGCTACAGGCCAATCAGGATCTGGAGGCCCGTCTGCACGACAAGGACGGGCAGATCCACTCTCTGGAAGAAAAGCACCAGCATGCCCGCGAGGCGCTGGAGCACTATCGCAACTCGATCAGAGAACAACGCGAACAGGAGCAACGACGCCACGAAAGCCAGGTTCAGCAGTTGCAAATGGAACTGCGACAGGCGCAGCAAGGCATGGCTATGCACCAGGAAAACATCACACAGCTCAATCGAGACAACGAAAGACTGCTGGCTGAAAATCGCACCACCCTGCGCGAACTGCACAGCCAGACCGACCAGTTGAAGCAAGCCAACACGCAGAATGTCGCCTTCGCAGAACAACAGCAGCACGCCCACACCCAATGCGCACTACTGGAAGAAAGGTTACGCAGCGCGCAGGACGAAAACGCCGCGCTCAAACAAGGCATGACCGATGCGCAGCAACAGAGCCGCATGCTGGAACTGTTGCTGACCAAGAAGGAAGCGGCACTGGAAAACCTGCAGATCAGGCTCGATCAGCCGGACAAACCCAAAGCCGCCAAGAAGAAGCCATCAGACCAGACATGACCTGAAGATTCAGGCAAGCGCGACCTCGCCGCACGGCAGATGCAAATCAACCCGCGTCCCCTGACCTTCAGTGCTGTCTATATGCACGTGCCCACCAGTCTGCCGGGTAAAGCCATAGACCATCGACAAACCCAGCCCGGTCCCCTGACCTACCGGCTTGGTGGTGAAAAACGGATCGAACACCTGATCGATGACATCCTGAGCAATGCCGCAGCCGTTATCTTCGACACTCAGCAGTACATAGTCGCCAGGCAGCAGACCGTCTTTTTGCGTCGCAAGCGTTAGCGAGCGACTGCGCACGCACAGCTTCCCTCCGACAGGCACAGCGTCGCGAGCGTTGATGACCAGATTCAACAGGGCATTTTCCAGTTGATGCTCATCAGTGCGTATCGCACTCAGCCCCTCCTCCAGTTCGATCTGCAGATGCGCATGAGCGCCGACCGTACCTCGCAACAACTCTTCCATCGAGCGGACCATGCAATTGACATCCACCACGGTGACATTGAGCGACTGCCGGCGGGCAAATGTCAGCAGCCTGCGGGTGAGTGCAGCAGCCCGGTTTGCCGAGCTTGCTGCGGCATCCAGGTAGCGCTCGACCTCACCGATCCGCCCGGCTTCCACACGCAGCCTGATCATGTCCAGTGCGCCAATCACGCCGGAAAGTACATTGTTGAAGTCATGGGCGATGCCCCCGGTCAACTGACCAATCGCATCCATTTTTTGCGCGTGACGCAAGACCTCTTCAGCCATCGCTCGCTCGGCAATTTCGGCCTGCAACAACTCATTGGTGGTTTTCAGCTCGCGCGTGCGCTCGGCGACGCGCAACTCAAGACTCTCGTTGAGTTCGCGTAACGCTTCTTCTGCATTGACCTGGGCGGTGATATCGGTGTGAGTACCCAGCCAGTGGGTGATGTGGCCCCGTGCATCGCGCAGGGGTAACGCGCGTGACAGGAACCAGTTGAATGCGCCGTCCTTGCCACGTATCGGGAAGGTATCTTCCCAGATCGAGCCGGTGGAAAAGCAGTATTGCAAACGCGCCATCACGCGCTCGCGATGTTCGGGATGCAGAACCGAGCGCCAACCCAAGGCAGTCATGGCCTCGAGCGAGGCGCCGGTGTACGCATACCAACGCTCGTTGTACCAGTGAACCTGCCCTCGGGGGCTGGCAGTCCAGGCCAGTTGACTCATGTTGTCAGCCAATGTCCTGAACTGACGCTCGCTTTCACGCAAGGCATCGATGTACTGCGCGACTTCGCGGTCCTGCTCAGCCGAATGCAATGGCATTCTGGCCGGCGGTTGTTCTCTATTCACGGGATCCATCCTCTTCAAGCTTTTACCCCAGAGCTCTTCCTGAACTCCGGGCGCTGCGTGACTTAACGTTTGACAGGCGTACGCATGGTGACGAACTCTTCTGCCGCAGTCGGGTGCACCCCAATAGTATCGTCGAATACCTGCTTGGTCGCGCCAGCCTTGATGGCAATGGCCAGGCTCTGGACGATTTCGCCAGCATCCGGCCCCACCATATGGCAGCCCAGCACGCGGTCGGTTTTAGCATCGACGACCAGCTTCATCAATGTGCGCTCCTGATCATCGGTCAGGGTCAGCTTCATCGGCCTGAAACGGCTTTCGAAAATCTGTACATCGTGACCGGCCTTGATTGCATCTTCTTCGGTCAGGCCGACCGTACCAATGTTAGGCAGACTGAAAACTGCCGTCGGGATGTGATTGTAGTCTACCGGGCGATACTGCTCGGGCTTGAAAAGTCGACGCGCGACCGCCATGCCTTCAGCCAGCGCGACAGGGGTCAGTTGCACACCCCCAATGACATCGCCGATGGCCAGTATGGAAGGCTCGCTGCTTTGGTAATGCTCATCGACTTTGATGTAACCGTGCTCATCCAGCTTGACGTCGACACTGTCCAGACCAAGATTGTCGAGCATCGGCCGACGCCCCGTCGCGTAGAACACGCAATCGGTCTCGAGTGTACCGCCGCCTTTCATGGACAACAGCAAACTGCCGTCAGCCTGCTTGTCGATGCGCTCGATATCGCTGCTGAAGCGAATCGTCATGTCGCGCTTGAGCAGCTCTTCGTGGAGATGGGTACGAACACTGCCATCAAAACCACGCAGAAACAGTTCGCGACGGTAGACCAGCGTGGTATCGGCGCCCAGTCCGTTGAAGATCGAAGCGAACTCCACGGCAATATAGCCACCGCCCACAACCACAACGCGCTTTGGCAGCGTCTTGAGGTGAAACGCCTCGTTGGACGTAATGGCATGCTCGCGCCCTGGCACCTCAGGCACCTGCGGCCAGCCGCCGGTGGCAATCAGAATACGCTCGACGCGATAAGTCTGGCCGTTGATTTCGACCTGCTGCGGCCCGACGATCTTTGCGTGGCCTTCGAGCAGGGTAACACCGCTGTCGACCAGCAATTTGCGATAGATGCCGTTGAGGCGACTGATCTCACTGTCCTTGTTGGCAATCAGCGTGGACCAGTCAAAACTGGCCTCACCCAATGACCAGCCAAACCCTTTGGCGTGGTCGAAATCTTCGGAAAAGTGCGCCCCGTATACCAGCAGCTTCTTGGGTACGCAGCCCACGTTGACGCAGGTCCCACCCAGATAGCGGCTTTCGGCCACAGCGACCTTCGCACCAAAACCGGCAGCAAAACGTGCCGCCCGAACGCCGCCTGAACCGGCGCCAATTACAAAAAGATCAAAATCAAAAGCCATCGATATCTCCTGAGCAGGGTCACAGCATAACCGCCTGACGGTCATTCAGAAATGAAAAAGCCACCCGAAGGTGGCGTTCTCACAGCAGCGTCATTCAAAAATCAATGAGCTTTGCCGGCTTTGTAGAAATGCTCGAAGCAGAAGTTTGTCGCCTCGATATAGCCTTCAGCGCCACCGCAGTCGAAACGCGTGCCCTTGAATTTATAGGCAAGCACGTTGCCTTCTGCAGCCTGCTTCATCAAGGCGTCGGTAATCTGGATCTCACCACCCTTGCCTGGCTCGGTCTGTTCGATTTTCTCGAAAATGTCCGGCGTCAGAATGTAGCGGCCGATAATCGCCAGGTTGGACGGTGCATCTTCAGGCTTCGGTTTTTCAACCATGTCGGTCACGCGGAACAGACCAGGCTTGATCTCTTCACCCGCGATCACGCCATACTTGTTGGTTTCCGACGGATCAACTTCCTGAATGGCGATGATCGAGCAGCCGTAGTGCTTATGCAGCTTGACCATCTGCGCCAGCACGCCGTCGCCTTCGAGGTTGACGCACAAGTCATCCGCCAGAACCACGGCGAACGCTTCGTTGCCGATCAGCGGGCGACCGCTGAGAATGGCGTGACCCAAGCCTTTCATTTCGGTCTGACGGGTGTAGGAAAAGCTGCACTCATCGATCAGCTTGCGGATGCCGACCAGGTATTTCTCTTTGTCGGTGCCCTTGATCTGGTGCTCCAGCTCGTAGCTGATGTCAAAGTGGTCTTCGAGCGAGCGCTTGCCGCGGCCGGTCACGATGGAAATTTCCGTCAAGCCAGCCGCGAGTGCTTCTTCAACACCGTATTGGATCAGTGGCTTGTTGACCACCGGCAGCATTTCCTTGGGCATGGCCTTGGTCGCTGGCAGGAAGCGAGTGCCGTAACCGGCTGCTGGGAACAAGCATTTCTTGATCATAAAAGTCCTTGGTAAGGGCTGTTGGTGTTAACGGCGCAGTCTAATGATGGGGCAGTCACCTTACAATGCTGCCTTTGGCCGTCCGATGCCATCATAGAGGAATACTCGTACAGATAGTTCCGCAGTTTCTGGATATTGCCTGTACACAAATGCCGCGCAGTACACCCTCAAACTACCGTTAGACCCAGCGCAGCCCGCCTGGAATGGCATTTGCCGACGGCTGCAGCCTTTACATCAGGGTTCGTGAATGGCCAGGCCGCGACAAACGAGAAGCCGGCAGTTTATGATGCAAAACATGGCGGAACGATGGCACCTGTTACCAGTCCAACGCTCGCATTTATTAATTCACCGGCCTTATCTCGAAGCGAAAAACATGATCAGAATTTTGTCCATTATTGCTGTGCTGGGCCTTACCGGCTGCGCGACCGCCTCCAATACTTACCTGAAAAACGGCAAACAGGGCTTGAGCATCGACTGCTCCGGCGAGGCAATGTCCTGGGCAAGCTGCTACGAAAAGGCGGACGCGTCCTGTGCAGGCACAGGCTATGAAATTGTCGGCACAGATGGTACCCCTCAGCCTGCCGAAAGCGACAAGACGCTGGGCGTGGACGTTGGCAACTACAAAAGTCGCAGCGTGCTGGTGGTCTGCAAATAGTCGGATCTGCCGCCCTGCCCACCGCAGGCAGGGCCAGCTGACCGAGCCTGACCTATCAGCCTGAAATGCACGCTTCGGCAGCGTTCTGCACATCCCTGAAACGGATAGGCACATTGGAAAGTCGTTCGTAGACCTTGATCGTACTACCGCCCGAGCGGCTCTCGATATCGACCAATGCTGCGGGTGCCTTGCTGAGTTTCTGCGCGACGATGACCCGCAAGCCGTCATGACGAGGCTCGATCAAAGGCGGCTTGCGACTGCTGCTGATCTTGCCAGCGAAGCAATCAGCGTATTCCTGAGGATTCTTGCCCGACATCACGTTCATGGTGGGGGGTGTATGCTCAATGTCATTTACTGTGGCACAGCCAGTCATTGCCAGAGCCAGGACTACTACAGCAGCCAGTTTCATACAAAGCCTCCAAATAAAGGTCCTACGACAAGCCCTGGGGCAATTAAATCCCGGCTGAGGCATTTTTTCCCGGAAACACGGCAAATTAATGCTCACCGACGTCAAATTGCGGGCGTCGCATGCTATCGTTTTGATTTTTCAGAAAAACCCCCATTTCGGAGCCCGTCATGAAATTCGTACACCAGCGTGAGCATCTCAACGAGGACGACCTTGTCGTCATCGAGTGCTCTCAGACCTGCAATATTCGCCTGATGAACGATGCGAATTTTCGCAGCTTCAAAAATGGTGGTCGGCACACCTATCATGGCGGCGCGTTTGACAGATTTCCGGCCAAGATCGCCGCACCAAGCACCGGTTTCTGGAACATCACCATCGATACCGCAGGCCGCAAGGCAGATACCAACGCCGGACGCAAACTGCCCTTCACTCACAAGATCAAGATCGTCCGGCGCTCGACCACTCGCCTGGGATGATGCAAGGAGTCACCGTGAACAATCCAGTCCCGCGCACGACCAAATTCGCTGTCAGCTACAAGCTCAATGGCGAACGCCGCTTTGAATTCGCCCAATTGCAATCGGCATCCACCGAGGAAGCCGAGGCCGCTTTGAAAAAAATGCACGGCGAGAGCGACGACCTTATTACCGACGTCAAGGTCAGCAAGGCTCTCTGATACTCACCGGAGCTCGATCCGATCATGCAACGCAAAGGTGACACTCCCGCCACTCTGGACCTGTTCGCAGACCAGACGGCCCAGCCTCGAAGCGATGAGCGGATCGGGCCTAGGTCATGGCTGTTCAGAGGCTTTGCGCTGAGCGCCATGCCGCAGCTGCTGTCCGCCCTTGAGGAAACACTGGGACTCTCCCCGTTCCGGCACATGCAGACCCCCAGCGGTCTGAGCATGTCGGCAGCGCTGAGCAGTTGCGGACAACTGGGCTGGATAACCGACCGTCACGGTTACCGATACAGCGCAACCGACCCACAAACAGGACAGGCCTGGCCGGCGATGCCGGACGTCTTCATGAAGCTGGCGCAGGATGCCGCACTGGCAGCAGGCTATGCCGGGTTCGTCCCTGACGCCTGCCTGATCAATCGCTATATTCCGGGCGCCAGGATGTCCCTGCATCAGGACCGGAACGAACACGACCATCGCTGGCCAGTGGTGTCGGTATCACTGGGCATACCGGCCATCTTCCAGTTCGGAGGCCTGCTGCGCAGCGACAAGACCCAACGCATCTCCCTGTTTCATGGGGACGTTGTGGTTTGGGGTGACGAGGACAGGTTGCGCTTCCACGGCATTTTGCCAATCAAGCAGGCCGAGCATCCGCAACTGGGTGAGCAACGAATCAACCTGACCTTTCGCAAGGCTGGCCGCGACAGCTGATCAGGCCTCTTCAAGCGCGCCGGAAGTCCTGGCCAACGCCGGACATACCGCCCGGTGCAGGTTGAGTGCCGTATTGATGATGCCGATGTGGCTGAATGCCTGAGGGAAATTGCCCAGCATGCGTCCGCCCTTCGGATCGTACTGCTCGGCCAGCAGGCCAACGTCGTTGCACAGACCCACCAACCGTTCGAACAGCCGCGCGGCATCATCAGCCCGACCCAGCAAGACATAGGCATCGGCCAGCCAGAACGAACAGACCAGAAACGTCCCTTCACGGCCGGCGACGCCATCGACACTGCGCTCGTTGTCGTAGCGCAGCAGCAGACCATCCTGCATCAGCGTGCGCTCGATCTGCGCGACAGTACCGATAACACGCGGATCTTCCGGCGCAAGAAAACCGGTCAGCACAATCTGCAGCAGGCTGGCGTCCACCTCTGTCGAGCCATAAGTCTGCACGAAGCTGCCAAGCTCGGCATCGAAACCGTGGCGACAGACATCGGCATGGATCTCGTCCGCCACCTTCCGATAATGCACTGCCAGCGCACGATCCTCATCGCTCTCGGCAGCCTGGGCAATCTGCGTGGCGTTACGGTCAAAGGCCACCCAGGCCATGACTTTCGAATGCGTAAAGTGGCGCGGCTCGGAGCGTATCTCCCAGATGCCCGCATCCGGCAGGTGCCAGATCTTCTCCAGATAAGGCATGACCACCTTGGAAATCGCCAGACTGCGCGGATGCTGCGTCATACCGCCGCGCAGTGCCTGAATCATCGCATCGGCCACTTCGCCGTAGACGTCCAGCTGAACCTGCGTTGCCGCACCGTTGCCTACACGCACCGGCAGCGAGTTCTCATAGCCACTCAGCCAGGGCAGCTCGTACTCCTGCAAACGTCGCTCGCCGCCTACGCCGTACATGATCTGGATCTGCTCCGGATTACCGGCAACCGAGCGCAACAGCCAGTCCCGCCAGGCCTGGGCTTCCTCGAAGTAACCCAGATTCATGAATGCCAGAAGGGTCATGGTGGCGTCACGCAACCAGCAATAGCGATAATCCCAATTGCGCTCGCCGCCCAACTGCTCGGGCAATGAGGTGGTCACGGCGGCAACGATGCCACCGGTGGGCGCATAAGTCATGGCTTTGAGCGTAATCAGCGAGCGCTTTACCTGCGCCGTCCACGGCCCGACGTCAGGGCAGCGATCAGAAAACTCGCGCCAATAGGCTGCGGTGGTCTCCAAGGCCCGGTCGGCATCGATCTGGTCGAGCAAGGGTGCAAAGGATGCCTGATAGGCCAGTGTGAAAACCTTGCGCTCGCCTTCATCCACGTGAAAAAGGCTGGCGGTGTGATGATCCTGTGGGTGCAGGGCCACAGGGCTGCGCAAAACCAGCATTTCCGGCCCGGCGACTGCCGTCAGTGTATGAGCATCCTTTCGCTCGACCCAAGGGACGCTGCTGCCGTAATCGAAACGGATGGCGAGGTCCACAGCGAACTCGACCCGACCGGATAGCCCGACCACCATGCGCACCACGTGGCCGGAGGTCTTCATGGACATGAAATCGATCAGCATCGCGCGGCCGTCACGGGTTTCGAAAACCGTTTCGAGAATCAGGGTGCCGTCGCGATAACGGCGCTCGACAGCGGTAACCTCGGCGGTTGGCGCGATCTTCCAGCGGCCATGCTCATCACCGCCCAGCAGTGCGGCGAAACAGGCCGTCGAGTCGAAGCGGGGGAAACACAACCAGTCCAGCGAACCATCACGGGCGACCAGCGCCGCCGTCTCGCAGTTGCCCAGCAATGCGTAGTCTTCGATCAGTGCAGCCATTCAGAAATGCCCGTCGTGATGATGATTCGTTAACGTGGGTATGCAGCTCGATCAGACGTTCAGGATGTAACGCTCGATGGCGTTGGCCACTCCGTCCTGCTCATTGCTATCAGTAACATGATCAGCCTGTCCCTTGACTGTCTGCTCGCCCTGCCCCATGGCGATCGACAAGCCGGCCTTGTGGAACATTGCCACGTCGTTACCGCCGTCGCCTATGGCCGCCGTACGCGACAGGTCGACGCCCAGATAGTCCGCCAGCGCGACCAGAGCGGAACCCTTGTTGGCCTCCAGCGCAGTCACATCCAGATAGTACTTTTGCGAACGGGCCGCCAGCGCGAGCCCTTCGATCTGCGGATTGAGCTGCGCCTCAAGGGTCTTGAGCAACTCGAAATCACCGCTGGCCGCGACGATCTTGTCGACGCGATCCAGATACGGCTCGAAACTCTCGACCTGAACATAGTCATAGCCCAGTGCATCGAGCTCATGATCGACGTAATCGGCTTCGGGATCGATCAGCAGCCACTGATCATCGGCAAACACCCAGATGGCAACGCTCTGCCCGGCAAACAGCTCCAGACAGATGCGAACGGCGCGCGGGTCAATGCGATGAGCCACCAGCAGGCTGCCATCGGGATGGGTGATGGTGCCGCCATTGAATGCCACGGTGGGCAGGTCGACATCCAGCGCCTCGATCACCTGGCGCATGGCCCTGGGCGGCCGACTGCTGGCCAGCGTGAAGTGAACGCCGGCAGTACGCAGGCGCTTGATGGCGTCGATATTGGCTTGGCTAAGGCTGTGATCACGGCGCAGCAACGTGCCGTCGATGTCGGACAACAGGAACTGTACAGGCAGTTCAGACATTCAATTCTCTCCATTCCCGACCATCACGACTCAGCAACTCTTCACCCGCTTGCGGGCCATCCTTGCCAGCTTCGTAAAGCTGCACTTGCGGCTGTGCGGCCCAGGCGTCGAGGAACGGCTGCACTGCACGCCAGCCGTTCTCGATGTTGTCGGCACGCTGAAAGAGCGTCTGATCACCGGTCAGGCAGTCATAAATGAGGGTTTCGTACCCCGTGGAGGGCTGCATCTCGAAGAAGTCCTTGTAGGCGAAGCCCAGCGCGATATCCTCCATTTTCAATTCCGGGCCCGGACGCTTGGCAAACAGGTCGAACCACATGCCTTCGTTGGGCTGGATCTGGATCCGCAGGTAGTTGGGCTTGAGCCGGTCGACCTCGGTATCGCGGAACTGCGCATAAGGAGCAGGCTTGAAGCAGATGGCGATTTCCGTGCTGCGAGCGCTCATGCGCTTGCCGGTACGCAGGTAGAAAGGCACACCCACCCAGCGCCAGTTGTCGACCATGACCTTGAGCGCAACGTAAGTTTCGGTGTTGCTGTCCGGCTCCACGCGATCTTCCTGACGATAGCCGACGACCTCCTTGTCGCCCATCACGCCCTTGGCGTACTGACCACGCACCGAATTGGCCAGGGCTTCCTCCTGGCTCCACGGCCGGATCGCGCCAACCACCTTGGCTTTCTCACCGCGAACGGCATCAGCACCGAAAGCGGCAGGTGGCTCCATCGCCACCATCGCCAGCAGCTGGAACAGGTGATTGGGCACCATGTCGCGCAAGGCCCCGGTATGCTCGTAAAAGCTGCCACGGGTTTCCACGCCCACGGTTTCCGCAGCCGTGATCTGTACGTGATCGATGTAGTGATTGTTCCAGAACGACTCGAACAGGCCATTGGAGAAACGGCTGACCAGAATGTTCTGCACCGTCTCCTTGCCCAGGTAATGGTCGATCCGGTAAATCTGCTTCTCGCTCATGACCTTGAGCAGGCACCCATTGAGCTCAACCGCACTGGCCAGATCGGAGCCGAACGGCTTTTCGATCACGACGCGACGGAAGCCGTCTTCGGTTTCCTGCAGCAAACCTGACGAGCCCAGCCGCTGGGCAACCTCACTGAAAAATCGCGGCGCGGTGGCCAGATAGAACACCGCGTTTGCAGTACCGGTGCTCTCGATCTTGCTGGCGATGTCCTGATAGGTGGAATCGTCGAGGAAGTCGCCCTGCACATAGCTGATGCGCTCGGCCAGCTTGCCCCAGAGCGCAGGATCGAGCGGATCCTTGCCGCCGCCAGCAACCTTGCCGGCGGCCTCATCACGAATGAAGTTCTCGAGCTTTTTCGCAAAGTCGGCATCGCTGATCGCATTGTGATCGACGCCGACGATATGCAGCCCTTCATCCACCAGACCGTCGCGTGACAGGTTGTAAAGCGCCGGCATCAACAGGCGCTTGACCAGGTCTCCATGGGCACCGAACAGAAACAGGGTCGTGGGTGGGGCTACCTCGGTTTTTTGCTCGGCACTGCCACGCGACAGGCCCATTACTTGGGTTCCTTGTGGCCACCAAATCCAAAGCGCATGGCAGAGAGCATCTTGTCTGCATACGAGCTTGTCTGGCGGGAACGGAATCGCGCAAACAGAGCACTGGACAGCACAGGAACCGGAACCGCCTGCTCGATGGCCGCTTCGATGGTCCAGCGACCTTCGCCGCTGTCGGCAACCGAACCGGAGAACGCATCCAGGTGAGGGTCGGTGGCCAGGGCATCGGCGGTCAGGTCCAGCAGCCAGGACGACACCACACTGCCACGACGCCAGACTTCGGCAATGTCAGCCGTGTTCAGGTCGAAACGCTGTTCAGGCGGCAGGAGTTCGGAGTTTTTCTGCTTGAGAAGATCAAAGCCCTCGGCGAAGGCCTGCATCATTCCGTATTCGATACCGTTATGGATCATCTTCACGAAATGCCCGGAGCCCGCAGGGCCGGAGTGGATATAACCACGTTCGGCGCGATCATCGGTCGAGGTGCGGTCACGGGTGCGCTCGATCGAGCCAAGGCCCGGAGCCAGTGTCGCGAACAGCGGATCGAGGCGCTCGACAACGGCGGCCTCGCCTCCGATCATCATGCAGTAGCCGCGCTCGAGGCCCCAGACGCCGCCTGACGTGCCGACATCGACATAATGCAGGCCCTTCTCGGTCAGTTCCTGAGCGCGACGGATATCGTCCTTGTAGAAAGTGTTGCCGCCGTCGATGATCACGTCATCGGCGTCAAGCAACTCGCTGAGGGTCTGGATGGTGTCTTCGGTAGGCGCACCAGCCGGGAGCATTACCCAGACAGCACGGGGCTTGGCGAGCGTGCCGACCAGTTCCTTCAGATCTGCGACCGCAGTCGAACCGTCATTGGCCAGGGCGTTGCGCGATGCTTCATCACGGTCGTACACCACAGTCGTGTGACCATTCAGCATCAGGCGGCGTGCGATATTGCCGCCCATGCGGCCCAGTCCAATAATCCCAAGTTGCATGAAGGTGCTCCTTAAATCGTAAAAAGGTGCGTCGCTTGCCGTCCAGCGCATCGACAGATTGCGAGCATGCTGTTTAGTCAAGCGAGGCGGAACGTCGGTTCCCTTGCGAGAAGATGAAGACGCGAGCGCCCTCCTGTGGTGCATTTTGTCGCGATTAAGAGACATTCGCGACAATTAAAAATAAAAAAGTTCCAAAATCATGCAAAAGAAATCAAAATCGGTGCCGATAGAGAGGGTAAGCAGCGGCGCTCAGGGATTGAAAGTCATTGCCATGGACCTCTCTGAGGTTGAATCCGCCATTTGCGAGGTGAGCAATGGGCACTGTACTACCAGCAATTGCACCACAAACCCTGTATGTCACTATCCGTCGTGACGAACTGCGCACATTAAAAGAAGAGCGCGAGCAGTTGCAGAAAAAAGTGGCTCATTTGAGCTCGATACTGCAGCAATCGCAGTTATCCGCCCCTGGCAAGATGCTTCAGGCCTGACCGCAACTGTATCATTCTTCAAAACGCCTCAGGGCAAGCCCGATCATCTGGCTTGCCCACCTGACCTGCCCCCTGTTGATCCCCGCAGCCTGCTTGATCTTCCGAGCCGCCCGGTCTGCACCTGAACGATCAAAAAAGACCCTTGGCGAATAAGCTCTCTACAGCGCTTTCTGCCAGAACATGGCACGCCCCATTTCAGGGCTCAATTGATAATTGTCGAAACCGAGCTTTCTGTAAGCCCCTTGCGCAACCTCGTTGCCTTCCAGAACTTCAAGCGTCAGCTTGCAGCAGCCACGCTGGCGTGCAATTTCTTCGACCTTGAGCAACATTTTCTGACTGATACCGAGGCCACGATATTGTGAGAGCACCGCGACGTCATGAATATTGAC
The DNA here is from genome assembly GCF_017832255.1 of Pseudomonas sp. PvP028. Lineage (NCBI taxonomy): Bacteria > Pseudomonadati > Pseudomonadota > Gammaproteobacteria > Pseudomonadales > Pseudomonadaceae > Pseudomonas > Pseudomonas sp. PvP028. The sequence continues at coordinate 3,857,275 of NZ_JAFIBL010000001.1, read as the reverse complement.
CAACGGACGACAGGCAAAGGTTGAAAACCCCTCGAAGCAATTGACCAACCCCACCGGTTCACCCGATATGAATGCCAGCACGCTGAACGCATAGGGACGCTTTGCGAGTTCGATTGCCAACTGGCGACGGGTGTCGCTCGACAGAGGCCGCCCGGTCCCCATGGCATCCATCGCATATTCATTCAAAACGAACCCGATCGCATCCGCGTGCACAGGATTTGTATAGCTCGCTTGCAGTACCAGTACCTCAGGGGCTTCCATTTCCATCCTCGTCAATTCAATCAGAGTGATTCATTGAAATCAGTCAAAGGGTGATGCCTCAGGCCAGTGTCAAGGCCGGGGCTTGTGGCCCGATTCTATCCTGCCCTGCGCCAAAATGTTCCAACGTAGATGTAAGGATTTTCTCGTCGCGCACGCAGATTGACCAATACACGCACCCGGAAAAGGCGTTACGCACCATCGCTGCTCATCACAGCCGGACCCCTACGGTATAAGTGATGAAAACCAAGTGCCTGGACGGGATTGTCCAACGATCCGACGACCGGTAACGGGCTCTCCGGACGCAGAAAAAAGCCTTGAAAAAGCGCAGCGACAACCCGGCTGCCACCTGCAGCCTGCCATCATGCGGGGCGTCGAAGCCTGTGCCAGACATTCGCAAATAAAAAAGTCGAAACTTCTCCAAAACCGCCGGGTCAGGTGATTAGAGCATCTATGCTATTGGCTGACATCCGGTAATGGCGACATCACACCGCTTTGTCACTATGCATGGTCAAAACGGGTATCGATCTTGCGTAGTGCACGTATGTGTACCCGGCCATAGGAAATGGCCAATAAAAATCAAGTGATGCACCAAGACTGTTTTAAGGGGAAAAATTGATGATTAGCGCCGCTGTGAAAACCCAGAAGGGAGAGAGTTTTAACCAGCCTGTCGGCGAGCTGACTCATCTGCCGGTGTTCTCTAACAAGAGCGTTCCTGTGTTGCAAATGCCAACGTCGACTGTTCAGCCTCAGCCGACCATGTCCCAGGTCAACAGACGCAAAGTGTTGTTCGTGACCTCCGAACTGGCCGATCTGGTGAAAACCGGTGGGCTGGGCGATGTGTCTGCCGCACTGCCGCGAGCCATGCGCCACCTGCATGACGTTCGCGTACTGATTCCAGGTTATCCGCAGGTCATCAACAGCGGTAATCCTATCCATATCATCAGCCAGTTGGGCGGGCATGCAGCGCTGCCGCCTTGCAAGGTCGGTCGTATGGACATGAAAGACGGTCTGGTGATCTACGTACTGATCTGCCCGGAGCTTTACGAGCGCGAAGGCACCCCTTACGCCGACAGCACTGGCCGCGACTGGTCCGATAACCATATTCGCTTCGCCCGTCTGGGCCTGGCGGCTGCCGAGTTCGCGGCTGGCGAAGTCAAGAGCCAGTGGTGCCCCGAGCTGGTTCATGCCCACGACTGGCCCGCCGGCCTGGCGCCTGCTTACATGCGCTGGCGCGGGCAGTCCACGCCAAGTATTTTCACTGTTCACAACCTCGCCTATCAAGGCACCGTAAGCACTGCCTCGAGCCGTGAGCTGGGCATCCCGGACTCCGCCATCACCCCTGAAGGCATGGAGTTTTACGGTCAGCTTTCGTTCATCAAGGCAGGCATGGCCTTCGCCAGCCACATCACCACCGTGAGCGCCACCTACGCTCGGGAAATCACCACCCCGGAGTTCGGCTGCGGCCTTGAGGGCTTTCTGCAAAGCAAGGCCAACAAAGGCCAGCTCAGCGGCATTCCCAACGGTATCGACGAAAGCTGGGATGCCGCCACCGACGAACATCTGATCTGCCACTTTGCGCCCAACGAATGGACGCGCAAGGAAATCAACGCTGACTACGTACGTGAACTGTTCGAGCTGGATGCCTCTACCGGGCCGCTGTTCGCCGTGGTGTCACGTCTCGTGTACCAGAAAGGCCTGGACCTGACAATCGGCGTTGCCGAACACATCGTCAATAATGGCGGGCAGATCGCAATCATCGGACGCGGTGAACCCGAAGAAGAAGATGCCATGCGCGAGTTGGCTGAACGCTTCCCCGGGCGTGTTGGCGTGCGCATTGGCTTCAACGAAACCGACGCACGACGCATGTTCGCCGGCAGCGATTTCCTGCTGATGCCGTCCCGCTATGAGCCATGCGGGCTGAGCCAGATGTATGCGCAACGCTTCGGCTCGCTGCCTGTCGCACGCAATACAGGTGGCTTGGCCGATACGATCGAAGACGGTGTCACTGGCTTTCTGTTCAATGAATCGACAGTCGAAAGTTACACCGAGGCCCTGAATCGCGCCCTCCAGGTCTTCGCCCATCCGGAGCTGCTCAACGCCATGCGCTGCCGTGCCATGGCGGCTCCCTTCAACTGGCATCAGGCAGTAGAGCCCTACGCAGATCTCTATCGCGATCTGTTGAAGAAAAACGTGAGTATTTCCAGCAACTACTAGGTTAAGGATTGAATGGATGCCCCTGCGTACAGACGATAACTGGCGCCACGGCGCCGTTTTGTTGGACCCTGAACACACCCGGTTTGCCCTCTGGGCACCGGATGCCTCCTTCGTAAATGTCGAACTGCAGGATGGCCAGTCACTGGCCATGCTGCCTCAGTCAGACGGCTGGTTCGTCCTGGAGGCCCGCTGCAAGGCGGGTACTCGCTACCGCTTCAGGATCGACCACGAGCTGGACGTTCCTGATCCCGCCTCCCGCGCGCAGGTCGATGACGTTCATTCTGAAAGCTTCGTCGTCGACCCTGACGCTTATTCATGGCAAAACACTGCATGGAGCGGGCGTCCCTGGCACGAAGCTGTCATCTATGAACTGCACGTGGGCGCCATGGGTGGCTACGCTGGCGTGGAAAAGCACCTGCCACGACTTGCCAAACTGGGCGTTACCGCAATCGAACTGATGCCGCTTGCGCAGTTTCCCGGTGATCGCAACTGGGGCTATGACGGCGTTCTGCACTACGCTCCGCAGTCTTCCTATGGCACGCCGGAACAGCTCAAGCACCTGATCGACACCGCCCACGGTCTTGGCCTTATGGTGATTCTGGACGTGGTGTACAACCACTTCGGGCCGGATGGCAACTACCTGGGCAGCTACGCCAAAGAATTTTTCCGTACAGACCTGCACACCCCGTGGGGTGATGCGATCGATTTCAGACGCCCGCAGGTGCGCGACTTTTTCGTTGACAACGCCCTGATGTGGCTGCTCGAGTATCGCTTCGACGGACTGCGTATGGACGCTGTACACGCCATTCGCGACGAGACCTTCCTGCCCGAGTTCGCAGAGCGGGTTCGTGGCCGCATTGAACCAGGCCGCCACGTGTGGCTGAACCTTGAGAACGAGTTTAACCAGGCCGGTCTTCTGGAAAAGGGCTTCGATGCTCAATGGGACGACGACGGGCACAACACCCTCCACGTGCTGTTGACCGGTGAAACCGACGCTTATTATTCAGACTTCGCCAAAGAGCCCACGCAAAAGCTTGCGCGTCTGCTCAGCGAAGGGTTTGTCTACCAAGGCGAACCGACGCGCCACGGGCATACGCGAGGCGAGCCCAGTGCACACCTGTCGCCGTCGGCTTTTGTGTTGTTTCTGCAGAACCACGATCAGATCGGCAACCGCGCACTCGGTGAACGCCTGCCGCAGCTCTGCGCGCCTGCGGCATTGAAAGCCGCCACTGCGCTGCTGCTGCTTTCACCGATGATCCCGTTGATGTTCATGGGCGATGAATGGGCGGCCAGCGAACCGTTTCTGTTCTTCACCAGCCACCACGGCGAGTTGGCCGATGCAGTACGTGAAGGACGTCGCAAGGAGTTCGCTGATTTCGCCGCATTCGCCGATCCGGAAAAGCGCGAGCACATTCCTGATCCAAACGACATCAAGACATTCGAAGCGTCACGCCCGGCGTTTTCAGCGGTCGATCTCGATACCGACATAGGCCTGGATCATCGCAGCTGGCTGGAGTTCTATACGCAGTTGTTGGCCTTGCGCCATCAGGAGATCATGCCGCGCCTGCAGGGCGCACGCTTCCTGAAGACCGATATTCTCGGTGACAAGGCGGTCAGTGCGCGGTGGACACTGGGTGATGGCAGCGAGCTGCGTATTGACCTCAATCTCAGCGAGCATGCGGTTAACGCACCGCCACAAGCGGGTGCCCGCGAGATATTCTCCAGCGCAGAGAAATCGTCCGAACTTTCCCCACGCGGCATCCTCAATGCTTACACGGCCATTGTCAGCCTGAAAGCAAGTGATGTTCTGGAGGAACAGGATGAACAATGAGCAATTGGAGAGGCTTGCGACCGAGGCAGGATTGTCGGTGCATTGGGTCGATGCCAACGCTCGGCCGCAGACCGTCAGCCCGGATGTACTGCGCAAGGTTCTGGAAGCGCTGGGCTATCCTGCTGAAAGCGGCGAGGCTATCGATGCCAGCCTGCTGCGCCTGCAAAAAGCCAGTCACGGCACCAGCGCCCCGCCACTGCTGACGGTCGATGTGGAAAGCAATCTGGACCTGTCGCAGTGGTTCGCGCCACAAACGCCGTTCACGCTACACCTCGAAGACGGCTCTTCACTGGATGCCAGACTGACCTCGAACGCAGAGCTTCCGGCGCTCGCTCCGCCCGGCTACCAGCAGCTGGAAATCGCAGGACAGCATCTGACCATCGCGGTCGCGCCGAAAACCTGCTTCAGCATGGCAATGGCCACCGAGACCTCGAAGCCGCACGGCTGGGGCCTGACCGCCCAGCTTTACAGCTTGCGGCGTGAAGGCGATGGCGGTTTTGGTGACACCGAGGCGCTGGAGAAAGTCTTGCGCTCTGCTGGCGAGCGAGGGGCCGATGCGCTGGGCATCAGCCCGATCCACGCCATGTTCGCCAACGACCCTCACCGTTACAGTCCTTATTCACCTTCCAGCAGGCTGTTCCTCAACAGCCTGTACGCGTCGCCGGGTGCGATTCTTGGTGAAAGTGCGTGGCGTCAGGCCATCGAAGACGCGCGTGTCGGCGACGAGATGAAGCACCTTGAAACACAGACGCTGATCGACTGGCCAGCCGCGGCCAATGCCAAATGGAAAGCGCTGCACGCGCTTTATGAAGGCTTCAGTGCGGGTGATCACCCGCTGCACGAAGACTTCAACAGCTTCCGCCACAGCGGTGGCGAAGCGCTGGAAAATCACTGCCGCTTCGAAGCACTGTGTGCCGAGTCAGAAACGCTGAACATCGGCAGTAATTGGCATGAATGGCCTGAGCAGTTCAAAGACCCTCGCGGCGACGCCGTCGCAGAATTTGCCAAAAACCATCGCGAGCAAATCAGCTTTCATGCGTTCGCCCAATGGCTGATAGCCCGTGGTCTGGAGCGTGCACAGGTTGCAGCACGCAGCAGCGGCATGCGCGTCGGTCTGATCGCCGACCTGGCAGTGGGCGCCGATGGCGCAGGAAGCCAGGCCTGGAGCCGCCAGGACGAGCTGCTGTCGGCTCTGACCGTCGGCGCCCCCCCAGACATTCTCAACCGTGCCGGCCAGAGCTGGGGGATTTCCGCGTTTTCGCCGGACGGCCTCAAACGTAATGGCTTTCGCGCGTTCATCGAGATGCTGCGGGCCAACTTCGCCCATGCTGGCGGGTTGCGTATCGACCATGTCATGGGCTTGCAGCGCCTATGGGTCATCCCGCAAGGGGCGCCTCCCAGCGAGGGCGCGTATCTGAACTTCCCGCTGGACGACATGCTTCGCTTGCTGAGTCTGGAATCCTGGCGGCACAAGGCTATCGTGCTGGGTGAAGACCTCGGTACTGTGCCTGAAGGCCTGAGCGAAAAACTCAGTGCCAGGGCAATTCTTGGTATGCGTGTACTGCTGTTCGAACAGAACAATGGTCAGTTCAAGCCGATTCTCGACTGGTCGGATCAAGCATTGGCGACCACAAGTACCCACGACCTGCCGACCCTGGCAGGCTGGCTCAGCGAGCTGGATATCGAGTGGAACGCGCGCCTCGGTCATATTGACGATCAGCACGAATCGCAGTGGCGCGAAGAGCGCACGCGGGAATATGAAAGCCTGCGGCGTGCCTTGAGTCAGAACATCGACAGTATGCCCGCCGATACTGAAGATCCGGCCCAGATCATCGACGCGAGCATCAGCTACCTGGGTCATACACGTGCGCCATTGGTATTGCTGCCGATAGAAGACGCGCTGGGTGTCGAAGAGCAGGCCAACCTGCCCGGCACCATTGACAGCCACCCCAACTGGCGCAGGCGTCTTCCCGGCGATGCGGCCTCTCTGCTAGATAACCCGAATGCTGCTCGACGACTGGAATTGCTTTCCCGATCCCGGCTGCAGGCTACGGAGCGTGATCAATGACCCGTCTATTACAGCCTTTGCGCGCCACCCAGCGCCTGCAATTCCATAAGGATTTCACCCTCGACGACGCCGTGCCACTGGTGCCCTACTTCGCCAGCCTGGGTATCAGCCACATCTACGCGTCGCCGCTGCTCAAAGCCCGTGCCGGCTCGATGCACGGCTATGACGTTGTCGACCCGACGGTCATCAATCCGGAACTGGGCGGCGAACCTGCCCTGCTGCGCCTGGTCGAGACCTTGCGCGAGCACGGTATGGGCCTGATTCTCGATATCGTGTCCAACCACATGGCGGTCGGCGGTGCCGACAACCCGTGGTGGCTGGACCTGCTGGAATGGGGCCGTCGCAGCCCGTATGCAGAGTTCTTCGACATTCAGTGGAATTCGCCGGACCCACTGCTGGAAGGCCAACTGTTGCTGCCGTTCCTGAGCAGCGATTACGGCACGGTATTGCAGGCCGGCGAAATCCCGCTGCGCTTCGACGCAGAGCATGGTGCGTTCTACATCGAGCACTATCAGCATCACTTTCCGATCTGCCCACTGACTTACGACTCGCTGTTGCAGGCCGTGGATCACCCTCAACTAAAGGAAATGGCCCAGCGTTTCACCGCACTGGCGCAGTTCCCGCAGGCCTATGAGCGTGCACGCCAGGCAAAGGCCGAGTTAGCCGAGCTGGCCAAGGACCCGCAGGTGCTCAAGGGTGTCGAGCAGATCCTCGCGCATTTCGATTCGAGCAAGCCTCAAGGCTTTCAGCGCCTGCACCAGTTGCTGGAGCGTCAGCACTATCGTCTGGCCAGTTGGCGCACCGCTGGCGATGACATCAACTGGCGGCGTTTCTTCGACATCAACGAGCTGGGCGGCCTGCGTGTCGAGCGGCCACAGGTGTTCGAAGCCACCCACGGCAAGATATTCCAGCTGATTGCCGATGGCCTGGTCGATGGGCTGCGTATCGACCACATCGATGGCCTGGCTGATCCGCGCGGCTACGGTCGCAAGCTGCATCGTCGGGTCAAAAGTCTGCTCAAACTGCGCCCCGAGCACGCGCAGATTGATCATCTGCCGATCTTCGTCGAGAAAATCCTCGGCCCCGACGAGCCGCTGCGTGAAGACTGGAGCGTTGACGGCACGACCGGTTACGAGTTCATGAACCAGGTGTCACTGCTGCAACACGACCCCAAGGGCGAAGAGCCTCTGGGTGAGCTGTGGAGTCGCCTGACAGAACGTACCGCTGACTTCGATCAGGAAGTACTGGTGGCCCGTGATCTGGTCCTGCACGGCACGCTGGCGGGCGATTTCGAGAACGTTGCTCAATCGTTGCTGCAGGTTGCACGCAGCGACCTGATGAGCCGTGACCTGACCCTGGGTGCGATTCGCCGTGCCCTGCTCGCGCTGATCGTCAATTTTCCGATTTATCGCACGTACATCTCGGTGTGCGGCCGCTCTGCGCAAGACGACAAGTATTTCCAGCAGGCCATGGAAGGCGCGCGTGCAACGCTGAACGAAGGCGACTGGCCGGTGCTGGATTACCTGGCACGCTGGCTGGGTGGCGAACCGTGGCGAAAACTGCCACGCGGCCCGCTGCGCAAGGCCTACAAGAATGCCTGTGTACGCTTCCAGCAGCTGACCTCCCCGGTTGCCGCGAAGTCGGTCGAAGACACCTCGTTCTACCGCTCTGCCGTGCTGCTCTCGCGCAACGATGTGGGTTTCCATCCGCAGCACTTCAGTGCGCCGGTAGAAGACTTCCATCAGGTTTGCCTGCAACGTCTGGAGAAGTTTCCAGACAATTTGCTGACCACTGCAACGCACGATCACAAGCGTGGCGAAGATACGCGTACACGCCTTTCGGTGCTGAGTGAATGCGCCCCGTGGTACGCCGAACAGGTAGAGCGCTGGAGACAGCTGGCGATGCCGCTCAAGGGTGACGAGCCGACGATCAGTGCCGGCGACGAGCTGATGCTTTATCAGGCCTTGCTGGGCAGCTGGCCGCTAAGCCTTGAGGGCGAAGAAGCTCACCAGGCTTACGCGAAGCGCATGGTCCAGTGGCAGGAGAAAGCCCTGCGCGAAGCCAAGCTGCAAAGCAGCTGGAGTGCACCGAATCAGCCCTACGAAACCGCTTGCCGCGAATTTCTGGAGCGTTTGCTGCTGGCACCGGAAGCCCTGGCGTTGCGTCAATCCCTCAGTGCGACAGCCAACCGTATTGCCACCGCCGGCGCGCTCAACAGTCTGGCGCAAACCTTGCTACGCTTGAGCGTACCCGGTGTTCCCGATTTGTATCAGGGCACCGAGTTCTGGGATTTCAGCCTGGTGGACCCGGACAACCGCCGCCCGGTTGACTACGCTGCACGGAAACAGGCTCTGGCCGAAGACGCAAGCGTTACCGAGCTGCTGACTGACTGGAAGGACGGGCGCATCAAGCAGGCGCTGATCGCGAAGGTCTTGAACCTGCGCGCCGAACATCCGGGACTGTTCAGCGAGGGCAGTTATCAACCGCTGGAAGTAAAGGGCAGCCACGCCGAGCAGGTGATGGCCTTTGCCCGGGAGACGCAAGGAGTGCGCGCTATCATCGTAGTACCACGCACATGCAGTGAACTATTGGGTACTGCGCAAACTCCATTGATTAATGCTGCCAATTGGGGCGACACACGGATCATGTTGCCGTTTGCCGACTCCGGTTCTGACTGGAAGGGACTCTTTTCTGACGTTGTCGTGACGAGTGATCGGGAAGTACCGCTCAGTGCAGCGCTTGAAAGATTTTCCGTCAATCTGCTTATTCAAACTATGTAATAGCTGGGAGTCTCAAGATGAGTGCCGACGAAAAAAGAATTCGCGACTTTGCTTACCAAATCTGGGAATCGGAGGGTAAACCTTCCGGTCACGACGAGCGTCACTGGGAAATGGCGCGCAAGCTGGCCGAGGCCGAAGCGCTGGCGCCGAACAAGTCCAGTGTGCGCAAATCGACCAAGCCCAAGCTGCCTGAGGTAGACAGCGCCAAGGCGCCTGCCAAGGGCGCGGCCAAGCCCGCCGCAAAATCGGCGCCTGCGCCAAAGCCTGCTGGCGAAGCCAAGCCCAAGCCTGTTCCCAAGGCGGCTGCCAAACCTGCTCCCAAGGCCAAGCCCCCTGCAGCCGCTGCAACCGACGCGCCTGCCAAACCTGCTCCGAAGAAGCCGCGCAAGCCGTCGAATTCTTGAAACTCTTCTGGCCGCGCACCGGTCAACTATTGCAGGTCTCGCTCTGACCAGAGATGAGGCCTGCTACACCCCCTTAGATTATCGTCAGTATCGAAGCCAGCGGCTTCGGTAGCGGCCTTGGCCGCTCAGAAAATCATTCGACGTCAGGAAGTCACCATGAATACGAAGTCCACTACACCGGCAGAAGATAATTCAGCCCCGCTAGACAACCCTGGCAGTACCCCGTCTCGCATTCGTGAAGGACTTCCCTTTCCTCTCGGTGCAAGCTGGGATGGCCTGGGCGTCAACTTCGCCCTGTTCTCGGCAAACGCCACCAAGGTAGAGCTTTGCCTGTTCGACTCCACTGGCGAAATCGAACTGGAACGCATCGAGCTTCCGGAATACACCGACGAGATTTACCATGGCTACCTGCCGGACGCTCACCCGGGCCAGATCTACGGCTATCGCGTGTACGGTCCGTACGATCCAAAGAATGGTCATCGTTTCAACCATAACAAGCTGCTGATCGACCCGTACGCCAAGCAATTGGTCGGCGAACTGAAATGGTCGGAAGCGCTGTTCGGTTACACCATCGGCCATCCTGACGGCGACCTGAGCTTCGACGAACGCGACAGCGCCCCTTTCGTACCGAAAAGCAAGGTGATCGACGAGGCCTACACCTGGGGCCGTGATCAGCGCGTCGGTACGCCTTGGGACAAGACGATTTTCTACGAAACCCACGTACGCGGCATCACCATGCGTCACCCTGAGGTGGCCGAAGAGCTGCGCGGCACGTTCGCCGGTCTCGGATCAGCGCCGGTCGTCGAGCACATTCGCAAGCTGGGTGTGACCTCCGTCGAGCTGCTGCCGATTCATGCCTTCGTCAATGACCAGCATTTGCTGCAGAAGGGCATGACCAACTATTGGGGCTACAACAGCATCGCGTTCTTCGCCCCGGACCCGCGTTACCTGGCGAGCGGCAAGATTGCCGAATTCAAGGAAATGGTTGCGCACCTGCACCACGCCGGTCTCGAGGTCATTCTCGATGTGGTCTACAACCACACCGCCGAAGGCAACGAGCTGGGCCCTACCCTGTCGATGCGCGGTATCGACAACGCTTCGTACTACCGCCTGATGCCGGACGACAAGCGCTACTACATCAACGACTCGGGCACCGGCAACACCCTCGACCTGAGCCACCCTTGCGTATTGCAAATGGTCACCGACTCCCTGCGTTACTGGGCTTCGGAAATGCACGTCGACGGCTTCCGCTTCGACCTGGCGACCATTCTGGGCCGCTACCACGACGGTTTCGACGAGCGCCACAGCTTCCTGGTCGCCTGCCGTCAGGACCCGGTGCTGCGTCAGGTCAAACTGGTCGCCGAGCCATGGGACTGCGGTCCGGGCGGCTACCAGGTGGGCGGTTTCCCACCAGGCTGGATGGAATGGAACGACAAGTTCCGCGACACGGTTCGTGCCTTCTGGAAAGGCGACGAAGCTCAACTGGCTGACTTCGCTGCGCGCATGACCGCGTCCGGCAACATGTTCAACCAGCGCGGCCGTCGTCCACAGGCGTCCGTGAACTTCATCACCGCGCACGATGGCTTCACGCTGCACGACCTGGTGTCGTACAACGACAAGCACAACGAGGCCAACGACGAAAACAACCAGGACGGCAGCAACAATAATCTGTCCTGGAACCACGGCGTTGAAGGTCCGACCGAAGATCCGGAAATCAACAGCCTGCGTCTGCGTCAGATGCGTAACTTGTTCGCCACCCTGCTGCTGGCACAAGGCACGCCGATGATTGTGGCGGGCGATGAGTTCGCGCGTACTCAGCACGGCAACAACAATGCCTACTGCCAGGACAGCGAGATTGGCTGGATCAACTGGGATCTGGACGAAGATGGCGAAGCGCTGCTCAAGTTTGTCACCCGCGTGATCAAGCTGCGTCAGACCTACCCGATCCTGCGTCGCAGCCGCTTCCTGGTAGGCGACTATAACGAAGAGATCGGCGTCAAGGACGTCACCTGGCTTGCTCCGGATGGCAACGAGATGAGCGTCGAGCAGTGGCACGATGCCAATGGCCGTTGCCTGGGCATGCTGATGGACGGTCGCGCACAGGAAACCGGTATCCGCCGCGCGGGTGCCGACGCCACGCTGCTGTTGGTGGTCAACGCGCATCATGACGGCGTCAACTTCACCCTGCCGGAAGTGCCTGAAGGTACCCATTACGAGTGCCTGATCGACACCAACCAGGATGATGCACGCAGCAAGGAGCACTTCGCGTTCGGTTCGCAATACACCGTAACGCCGCGTTCGCTGCTGCTGTTCGAACTGAAGCGTGAAGACCAGCAATGATTGATGCCTTGAGCGAGTTTCTCGACTGGCGCAAGTACGGTTATGCCGATACGCGTGCGCTGGGCGAGTGCTTGCAGGCATTGGTCAACGAAGGTCTGGATCAGCTTCCCCTGCCTGCCCGCGGTCAGACACTTGAGCGCTGGCGGGCGCTGGCCTGCGTTGCAGGCCACGACCTGGGGTTGTGCAAATTGTACGAGGGGCACACAGACGCCTTGGCGATCATGGCGGAACTGGGTGCCCCGCCCCCCGAACAATTCAGCACCTGGGGCATGTGGGCGGCAGAGCCGCCGCAGGCACGGGTGAATATCAGCGGCGCAGGCGATGCACTTCGCCTGCACGGCCGCAAGGCATGGTGCTCAGGCGCTTCGGCGTTGAGCCATGCGTTGATCACTGCATGGGACGCCGAACATCGGCAGCAGCTGGTTGCAGTACGCCTTGACCAACCCGGCGTACACATGACCAGCGACGGTTGGCGCGCAGTGGGCATGGGTGCTACCGGCAGTATCGACGTGGTGTTCGACAACGCTATCGGTCAAGCGATCGGGGCACCGGGCGGCTATCTCGACAGACCAGGCTTCTGGCAGGGCGGCATCGGCATTGCGGCCTGCTGGTACGGCGCATCACGCGCCATCGCGCAGCGCCTGGTGGCCCATGTCGGCAAGCGTGAGGACCCGCACGCCCTTGCGCACCTTGGCGCTGTGGACGTCGCACTGCATGCCGCAATCGATGTGTTGCGCGCTGCTGCCGCGCACCTCGATCAGGCGCCTGCCGAGAATGCCGAGATGCTTGCCAGACGTTGCCGTGCTTATGTCGAACAAGCCGCCGACCTGGTGATTCAGCATGTGGGCAGGGCCGTCGGGGCCGGCCCTTATTGCAAGGACCCGCACTTTGCCCGGCTGATCACCGACCTGCCGGTTTTCCTGCGTCAGAGCCACGCCGAGCAGGATTTGGCGGCGTTGGGCCAGTTGTCCGGCAAGGCGTTGCCCGCTGCACGCACGTGGTCACTATGAGAGTGTATAGAGCATGAGTGAAGGGTTCGTAGTGAGTGATGACGAGTCCGGCCAGGGTACTTCCCTCGCCGCCTGGAACGCTTCGACCAAGCTGCACGGCCTGCCTGTGATCACCGCTGACTTGTTGGTGCCGGCCAATTGCCGAGCCGTGATCATCGCCCCGCACCCGGATGATGAAATACTGGCCTGTGGCGGTCTGATGAGCCAACTGGCGCAACTGGAACGCAACCTGTTACTGATCTCGGTCACCGATGGTACGGCTAGCCATCCGGGCTCCACGCTCTGGCCCGTCGATCGTCTGTGCAAAGCCCGACCTGAGGAAAGTGCCGAAGCCTTAAATCGCCTCGGTATACCTGCAGAACGCCTCGAGTGGTTGCGTTGCGGCCTTCAGGACGGCGCCGTGGCCGACGCGGAAGATCAACTGGTGGCCTTTCTTGAACAGCATCTGGGCCCTGCCGACGTGGTATTCGCCACCTGGGCAGAAGATGGCCACAGCGACCATGAGGCGGTCGGCAGAGCCAGTGCCAAGGCCTGCAAGACCACCGGAGCACAGTTCCACGAGGTACCGGTCTGGGCCTGGCACTGGGCTGATCCTGAAGACCAACGCCTGCCATGGGACAGAGCGCGCAAGCTGCTGCTCGATCCGGTCACGCTGGCCCATAAACGCAATGCTGCCCAAGCGTTCACCAGCCAGTTGCAGGGTGATCCGGCCATCGGTCTTTCCCCGGTTTTGCCGGACGCAGTGCTGGAAAGGCTGCTGCAGCCCTTTGAAGTGGTGTTCACATGAGCGTCGAGGACAGTTATTTCAATGAGCTGTTTCTCAACAACGAGGACCCGTGGGCATTCAAGCAACGCTGGTACGAACGGCGTAAGCGCGCCTTGACACTGGCCGCTCTGCCCCGCGAACGCTACCGCTCGATATTCGAGCCTGGCTGCGCCAACGGTGAACTCAGTGCCGATCTTGCCGGGCGCTGCGATTCGCTGGTGTGCTGCGACACCTCGAATCTGGCTGTGGATCTGGCACGCAAGCGTCTGGCCGGCCTGCCCCATGCCAAAGTGTTGCAGGCGCGTTTGCCGCAGCAATGGCCACAGGGCGAATTTGACCTGATCGTCTTCAGCGAGGTGGGTTATTACCTGGACGCCGACGACCTGCACGGCCTGATCGACCGTGCACTGGCGGCCCTCGCACCAGATGGCCAGTTGCTCGCCTGTCACTGGCGGCCCGAGATCGAAGGCTGCCCGCTAAACGCCCAGGCGGTTCACGACATCCTTGCTGCACGCTTGTCCATGCACCGACTTTTCAGTCATCACGAACAGGATTTCCTGCTGGACCTGTGGTGTCGTGATGGAACCTCCGTAGCAGAACAGGAATTCTCCGATGATCGGCATACTGATCCCGGTGCACAATGAAGAGCAGTTACTCGACTTGTGTCTCGAAACGATAAAGCAGGCGGCTGCACACCCCGACCTCAAGGGCGAATGCGTAGAGGTGCTGGTGGTTCTCGACAGCTGCACTGATCGCTCGGCGGAGATCGCGCGTGCCCATGGCGTGATGATTCTCGAAGTGTCGGCGCGCAACGTGGGGCAGGCTCGAGCACAGGGCGCGGAGTTTCTTCTCGACCGGGGTGCACGCTGGCTGGCGTGTACCGATGGCGACAGCACCGTGGCCAGTGACTGGCTTGCCGAACAGCTGGCGCTGGATGCCGACGCGGTATGCGGAACGGTCACGCCCGGCGACTGGAGCAAGGACATCTCGGCGGCCGCGCAAGCTGCTTACCTGCAGCATTACCAGCACCGTGAAGGTCACAGACACATTCATGGTGCCAATCTGGGCGTCAGCTCGATTGCGTACATCAGCGCAGGTGGTTTTCCGGCACTGCCCTGCCACGAAGACGTGCACCTGATTCAGCAGCTGGAGTTGATCGGTGCGCGTATCGCCTGGAGTTGCCGCCCCAAGGTCACAACCAGCACCCGCCTCGACTCGAAAGCCAGGGGCGGGTTTGGTGATTTTCTAAGTTCGCTGAATGCCTGAACGGCGTGCTTACTGATGATGCGCCGTTTGCATGCCTGAACGGTCATCGTCGGCGGAATTCAGCGCCGCACTGAAAAACCGCACCGCTTCGGCACTCAGGTTGCGGTGAATATCCTCGCGGTCCACGCCGTCAGGGTCGTTGCACAGCAACGGCGCACTGGCGCGTTGCTCATCACTGCACGGTGCCATGAAGACAAAATGCCCTGCCCCGGCCAGTAGCTTGTAGTCGGGCGGCTGCGGCAGCTTGCGCGCCAGTGCCTCTGCGTTTCGGTCGATCGCCAGCAACTGATCGTCATCTCCCGCGTACATCAAAACCGGCACGTGCACATCACCCAACGTGTGACGGCCGAACATCAGGCTCAATGGTGCCATCAACATCAACGCGCCAACCCTCGGATCAGCCTGAGCATGAAGGTCATCACGGTCCGCGACCAGTTCGCCCTGCGTCTTGCAGGCGTCGCGGTCTGTCGGGCGTTCGACGCAGTACTGACGCAGACGCTGCAGATCAGGCTGCGCGCCAGCGAGAATCAGCGCGGTTTCGCCACCGGCCGAATAACCGATCACGCCCACTTGCCGGGCATTGAGATAGGGGGCCAGCAAGGGGTCGAGCAAGGCCGTACTGATCGCTTCGGAAATCTGCAGCGGCCGACCGTACAGGTTGCTCAGGCTGCCGAGACGGCTGTGATCGCGATCATTGTCGCCAGGATGGACCACGGCAACCACCACAAACCCCTGCCGCGCCAGCGAAGTGGCCAGGTCATGCAGCGCCAGCGGGGTGCCGGTATTGCCGTGCGACAGCAACAGCAAGGGGAAACGGCCCATTGCGATAGGCGCCTCTTCACCGGCCTCGACGCGATAGCCATGCAGGATGCTCACTTGCTCGGCGGCGGTCGAGGGGTAAAAGGCGATGGCCTCGACCGGCTGGGAATCCAGTGGATCAGGGAAACTCAACGCGTGATAGCCCGCGCTCCAGGACTCGTCCGCCAGAGCGTGCACCGAAACAAGGCTATCGAGCAGGAAAACCAGCATCACTGCACAAAGACGTACCATGGCAAGGCCCAACCTTTGCAAATCCGGAACCTCGTCCGGACAATCCATCAAGCGCTTGTGTCGAGCTTCATGCTCCAGCGCGCCGTTCCCACCCAGATATGAGTGTTGAAAACAGAAATAGTGCACAAGCCGGGCCATAAACTGCCCGTTGTTTTTTCGCGAGGGCGACTATTTTCGCCAGCCTGACAAGGCATTGCTCGAAAAGGCTAGTCTAGTCCCGAAAGATCGCCATTACCTGTAAGGAAGCTGTCAAGGTTGTCTCCCGTCAACGCGCAGCTTACCGGCAACCCATCGCCGTGCATCAGAAACAAAAAAACTCCACAACCCGGCAGGAACCCCTGCGCAGGTTGTAGAGTTTCGTGTACAGCGCTCTGGATCAGGCCGCGAACAACTCGTTCTGAATGTATTGCTGAGCAGCGCTCATGGCGCTGGCACGCGGCTCTTCGCCATACGCCAGGCCGTGGGCACGGACGAATTGCAGGTCGGTGATACCGATGAAGGCGAACAGCGTCTTGAGCAGCTCTTCGTGACCGGTGCCAGTGGGTTGCCCGGCGTGCAGACCGCCCGAGGTGGAAACGATAATGACTTTCTTGCCGCCACACAGGCCTTCAGGACCCGCTTCGGAATAACGGAACGTGCGACCCGCGATCAGAATCCGGTCAAACCAGGCTTTCAGCTGGGTCGGGATGGTGAAGTTGTACATGGGTGCGCCGATGACCAGCACGTCCGAATCGAGAAACTGCTGCAAGGTGGCTTCGTTGCCTGCCACTTCCTGCTGCTGGGCGGCGTCACGGACGTCTACAGGCGTGCCCGCTGCGGCGAGGCTGGCGGCCGAGAAATGCCCAAGCGCATCGCTGGCCAGATCTCGGTAGGTGACCTGGCTGTCGGCGTGCACATTCAGGTAGGCCTGGACAACCTCACGGGTCAGCTGACGTGAAGCAGAGTGATCGCCAAGGATGCTGGAGTCGAGGTGCAATAGATTCATAACGTAGCTCCCATAAGAAAATCGCCACGGGGCGATGAAGTGGCGAGCATCCTATCCTTGATCGCAATAGATGATTAGTGGTCTTGAATGCGACTGTTCGTTCTATTAAGAGAACAATAAAGCGAATCAGGACTCAGGCTGAGCTCTTTGAACGAGGTCTCGAACACATCCAGCAGGCCCCTGACCGCTGGAAGCAGGCCTCGGCGCGAGGCGAACACGGCATGCACGATGCCGCACTTGGGTCGGTGCTCGCTGAACAGCTCGATCAGACGTCCGTCCTGCAACGCTTCCCTGACAATCAGCTCGGGAAGCTGCGCCACGCCGACTCCCTGCAAGGCGGCCTGCAGCATCATGTCCAGGTCCGAGCTGATGAGCCGCGGCGTGTGGCGTATTTCGGCATACTGGCCGGGCTGCGTCTCCAGCAACCAGCGGTGCTCGTGATTCGAAGACGGCATGTCGAGGCTGGGCAGTGTCGACAGCGCGTCGAGAGAAGGCGTCGCCGACAGCCTGGCCGCCAGGTCCGCGCGCGCCACCAGACGCTGGGCACTGTGCCCTAGCTTCTTGACCACCAGCCCGTCGTCCTCCAGCGGGGGAAAGCGCACACGTAGCGCAATGTCGATGTTCTCGGTCAGCGGGTCGACGCGTCGGTTGGTACTTTCGACCTGAATCTGAACCTTGGGGTGCTCGGCGGCGAAACGGGCGATGGTCTCGTTGAAGCCCATCGCTGCCAACGCCGGAGGACAACTGATCACCACCCTGCCCTGCGGTTCGGATTTGGAACGCAGGATGGCCTCTTCGGCCGCCTCGGCCTCGACCAGCATGGCCACGCAGTGCGCGTAATAGTCACGCCCGCTTTCGGTCACCGCGAAGGTGCGGGTCGAGCGGTGAATCAGGCGCACACCCAGGCGCTCCTCGAGCCCGGCAATACGCCGGCTGAGCTTGGACTTGGGGATCCCCAGCTTGCGACTTGCCGGCGCAAAGCCAAGGCACTCGACCACCTGGACGAAATAAAACAGATCGTTGAGATCAAACACCCGGCCACCTCGTTTTCAGAGCCGGGAGTATGCAGCGCCGTGCCCCGTGCCTCAAGGCCGCGACTGAGGATCGCGCCGGGTCATTCGGCAGTCAGAAATGCCAGCACCGGGCCGGTAAATGCCTCACCCGCCTCGACGCTGGACAGGTGGGCCGCGTGCAGTTCGATGAGCTGCGAACCCTGAATCCGTTCGACCATGAAACGCCCGTCCGCCGGGGTTGTTACAGCGTCCTCCGTGCCACAGACCACCAGCACCGGCAGTTCGATGGACGCGATCTGCTCACGGAAATCCGCATCGCGCACAGCCGCGCAATTGGCTGCGTAGCCCTGTGGCGAGGTACGTGCCAGCATGCCGACGACCGTGTCGACCGCAGCGGGCTCGGCGTGCGCGAAGGAAGGCGTGAACCAGCGTGCGATCGAGGCATCGCGCAACGCGACCATGGCCGACTGCCCGTCACGCAGAACGGTTTCGATACGAGGATTCCAGACATCGGGGTTACCGATTTTGGCGGCCGTATTGCACAGCACGACCTTGTGCAGGCGCTGCGGCGCATTGATTGCCAGCCATTGGCCGATCAGCCCGCCCATGGACAGGCCGCAGAAAAAAGCCTTGTCGATGTCCAGCGCATCGAGCAGCGCCAACACATCGCGACCGTTTTGCTCGATGCTGTAACTGCCCTCAGTGACCAGCGATTTGCCATGGCCGCGCGTGTCGTAACGCAATACCTGAAAGTGACGGCTGAAGGCAGGCACCTGGTTGTCCCACATGTGCAGATCAGTGCCCAGGGAATTGGACAACACCAGCACGGGCGCGCCCGCCGGACCTTCGAGCAGGTAGTTCAGTTGACCATCAGCGAGTTGCACGGCAGACATTCGAAACTCCGGAGAAAGGCAAAGCTGCACACTAATCAGTGTCGCAGCAGCATACAATCGGCGGATCGAATATCCGTGCGGCTATCGAACAGCTTACCGTGCGCCGTCAGAACCCAGGGAGCATCCATGCCAAAGAGCCCGCAAAAGACCCTGCACAAGGAAGACATCGCCAGATTCTGTCTCGACCTGCCAGGCGCGCGTGAAGACTACAAGTGGGGCGGCATACGGGTTTTTTCCGTCGCCGAAAAGAAAATGTTCGCGGTCATGGATCTGGTCGGCGAGGACCTTGCGTTCAAGGTCCACCCGGAATTGTTTCTGGGTTACGTGGATCGACCCGGCATACGACCTGCACCCTACCTGGCGCGTGCGCACTGGATCAGCGTGGCCGACCTGAAGACGCTGAGCGCCGATGAGGTGCGCGACCTGCTGACCCGCTCGCACCAGTTGGTGGTCGGCAAGCTGCCGAAACGGCAACAGATCGGCCTGAAGCTATAACGGCAACAGTTGCACAAGCCGCTTGCCCAAAAACAGCCAGTCAATCCACAGCGCCTGATGCACCAGCACGATCAGCCAGAACACGACCTGGAAAGATACCTTGCGGGTCTTGTGCCGGAACACCTGCTGCGCCAGCAGCGCGCCGGGCCAACCACCGAGCAGCTCGACGCCATGCAGGACGTTCTCCGGGGTGCGCTGGCCCGCGTTGCCGGCCTGTCGCTTGTCATGCCGGTAAAGCACGAACGCCAGCAGGCTCATGACGATCAAGACCAGCGCCGGGATCGGCGTGACTTGCCTCAGCCACAGCGACGCCGTGCCGTAAACCGGTAACGCACACAGCAGCAACAACACCAGTACCTTCAAGTGCAGTTGCCGGACCGGCGACCTGCCACGGCTGGCTGGCCGTGACGACTCGCGGTTCGCTGTCATGCCTTGGCCGATGCCCAGTCGATCCAGCCAAACTGCCAGGTCGCCAGAATCAGCAGGCCGAAGGCGATGCGATACCAGGCGAACACCGCATAACTGTGAGTGGCGATGAACTTGAGCAAACCGCGCACTGCGATCATCGCGAAGATGAACGAGGTGATGAAGCCGATGGCAAATACCGCGAAGTCGTCCGGGCGAAACATGTCACGGTACTTGTAGCCCGAATACACCGCGGCACCGACCATGGTCGGCATGGCCAGGAAGAACGAGAATTCGGTCGCCGCCTTGCGGGACAGGCCGAACAGCAGGCCGCCAATGATCGTCGAACCCGAACGCGAGGTGCCGGGGATCATCGCCAGGCACTGTACCAAGCCTATTTTGAGCGCATCGCTCCAGCTCATATCATCGACGGTTTCGGTGCGCACGGTGTGCTCGCGGCGCTCGGCCCAAAGCATGATCACCCCACCGATGACCAGCGCCATGGCCACGGTAATGGCATTGAACAGGTAGTGGTGAATGGTATCGGCGAAAATCACGCCCAGCACCACGGCAGGCATGAAGGCGATCAGCAGGTTAAGGGTGAAACGCTGCGCTTGTTGCTGTTTGGGCAAACCCACGACGACGTCGAGGATCTTGCGCCGAAACTCCCAGACTACTGCCAGAATCGCCCCCAACTGAATGATGATGTTGAAGGCCATGGCGCGCTCGCCGCCAAAATCGATCAGGTCGGCGACGATGATCTGATGCCCGGTACTGGAGATCGGCAAGAACTCCGTCAACCCTTCTACAACACCCAATATCAACGCCTGAGCAGCGGTCCAAAGATCCATCATTCCCCCATGAAGCGATGCCGCAGGCTCGCTGTTTAATGTTGTCGTGTAAAAAAATGCTTGCCACTATGCCGCCACATGCCTGAACGAAGCTTGAAGAAACTCGCGCAAA
This sequence comes from Pseudomonas sp. PvP028, assembly GCF_017832255.1. Classification (NCBI taxonomy): domain Bacteria; kingdom Pseudomonadati; phylum Pseudomonadota; class Gammaproteobacteria; order Pseudomonadales; family Pseudomonadaceae; genus Pseudomonas; species Pseudomonas sp. PvP028. The sequence continues at coordinate 3,836,531 of NZ_JAFIBL010000001.1, read as the reverse complement.
TGCAAGGCGCGGAATGCTAGCAGACCTGCACGCACAACGCCTGCTGACGTAAGCTCCGGCGCAACACAAGCTGCACGCCGCGCGCAGAAGCGCATACAATCGCCGGCCCCGCCCCTCACCACCCTCACCAAGGAGCCGCCATGTCCGGGCTTGAACTCTTCGCTGCCGCCATCGGCGTTATCGCAGTCTGGCTGACAGTGAAGCAGAATCCCTGGTGCTGGCCAATTGGCCTGGTCATGGTGGTGATTTACATCTGGATATTCTTCGACGTGAAGTTGTATTCGGACATGCTCCTGCAGGTCATCTACGCAGGCCTGCAGGTCTACGGCTGGCTGCAATGGACCCGGCACGGTGACGGCCTTCCGGTCAAAGCCGTAACCACGTTGCAGAACAGTTCGGTGCTCAAGGGGCTGGCGGTCGGCGTACTCATCAGCGTTGCACTGGGTGCCGGCATGGCGCATTTCACCGATGCGGCACAACCCTGGCTGGACGCCGCATTGACCGGGTTCAGTCTGGTGGCGCAGGTCTGGATGGCGCAAAAGCGCGTTCAGTGCTGGCCGCTGTGGATCCTGCTCGATGTGATTTTCGTCGGCCTGTTCATCTACAAGGACCTTTACCTGACGGCTGCGCTGTATGGCCTGTTCACCCTGCTGGCGGTGCAGGGCTGGCGCGAGTGGCGCAACGATCTGGCGCTGGCGCGATGAAAGTTCTGGTCCTCACCGGCCCCGAGTCCAGTGGCAAGAGCTGGCTGTCGGCGGAGATACAGCATAGGTTCGGCGGCCTGCTGGTCGGCGAATATGTGCGGTATTTCATCGATCAGCAGGGCCGCGACACAGATTACGCCGATATCCCGGCCATCGCTCAGGGCCAACTGGCCTGGGAGGACGCCGCGCGCGGCGCAGAGCCAAACTTGCTGATACTCGACACGCACCTGTTGAGCAACATGCTCTGGAGCCGCACGCTGTTCGGCGACTGCCCTGCGTGGATCGAACAGCAACTGCTGAGCCGTTCCTATGACCTGCACCTGCTGCTGTCGCCCGAGGGCGTTGACTGGATCAGCGACGGCCAGCGCTGCCAGCCGCAGCTGGGTGAACGCCAGGCCTTTTTCAACGCCAGCCGGGAATGGCTGGAACACCATCGGCAGGCTTACCGGATAGTGGGCGGTAGCTGGGAGCAGCGCCGCGAGCAGGCGCTGAGCGCTGTCTCGCAGTTGCTGGACGACTCAGCGGATCTGGTGCTTGTGTAACAGCCGATAAAACGTCGGTCGCGAAATACCCAGCACTCTGGCCGCCACGCTCAGATTGTCACTGTGGCGCGTCAACACATCGCACAACGCCTGGCGCTCGGCCCGGGACTTGTAATCCTCCAGCGTGCCCATGTTGCCAACACTGTCCTCTTCGCCCAGCAGGCCCAGATTTGCCGCTTCTATCTGTCTGCCTTCAGCCAGCACCAGCCCGCGCCGAACGCGACCGGCCAGCTCGCGCACATTGCCCGGCCAATCGTGCTTGCCCAGCGCCACCAGCGCATCCTGACTGAAACTGCGCGCCCGCCTGCCGGTTTCCTGACTGTACACATGGGCGAAATGGTTAGCCAGCAACGCCAGATCGCCATGGCGCTCGCGCAGCGGCGCTACACCGACCTGCAGCACATTGAGTTGGTAATAAAGGTCCTCACGAAAGCGCTTTTTGCGCACGGCCGTTTCAAGATCCTCGCGAGTGGCGGCCAGCACCCGCACATCCACTGCAATCGGCTCGCCGCCGTCCGCGCGCTCGATCTGCCGGTCTTCGAGAAAGCGCAGCAGGCTCGCCTGGGTATCCAGCGGAAGCTCACCTACCTCGTCGAGCAACAGCGTGCCGCCGTCTGCGGCTTCAAGCAGTCCGACCCTACGCGCCTGAGCATCGTCAAAACCGCCGTCCTCATGACCGAACAGCACGGTGTGGATCGACTGCCCGTCAGGCGCTGCGCAATCAACCACGATAAAGGGTTTGTCACGTCGCAAGGACTGAGCATGCAGGCTGCGGGCGATCAGTTCCTTGCCCGTGCCCCGCTCGCCCCTGATCAGTACCGGCGAATCGGTGGGCGCCAGTTTACTCAGCAGCCTGCGCAGTTCACGGACAGGCCGACTGTCGCCGAGCAGCTCGGGGTCCGCGCTGAACGGCGATGGCGAGCCCTGCACTGGCGGCGGCCCGGCCGTAAACGCTCTGTCCAGCGAGGCGTGCAGCCGACCGGCATCGAAAGGCAGCGTATGAAAGTCGAAAAACCAGCGGCAGACGAAATCGCCGATTTTCTCGCGGCGCAAATCACTGGCTGACAGCACGGCAATCCAGCGCACCGGGCTGTTAACGAACAGCGCCTCAAGCCTGGGCAAGTGTTCAAAATGATCGGACGTCAGGTGAATCAGGCCTACATCACAATCAGAAATGATTGCCGAACCCGATGGGCTTTCCTGCACCGTCCAGCCGGCTTCGATCAGAACAGGGATCAATGGATGACAGTCGTCACCGCCATCGAGCATTAACAGACGTCGTGTTGGGGCCGATCCATGCATGAAGTTTCCTTGGCGCCCGGCGTATGGAGGGATTTTGAAAAGCTTTTTATAAACAGTCTGTTGGCGAGCCCAATCATCACCCTAGCCAATATTTGACGCGGCGTTGTACCGTTTGGGTCTAACGCTCATAACCTGAAGTCATTAACGCGCTACATGCCCGACCATTTTTGCCCGGGACATCCATGCGCGCGCCCGTCGAAAATAATTCGCAACTATTTTCATTGAACAGTGTGACTCATGCCCCCTTGTCGTTCATCAACACAAGTAACCAGCCGGACGGTTAGCCCGCCGCCGTGACTGAATTGATATGGGCACTTGAGGAAACGACCATGAACGCCCCACTGCGCTTCAACGATGCACTTCTGATCGCTGGACACGCTTTTGAACCCTTCCAGTGTGTTGCCTGGGCACCACAGGACGGTAACGGCGAACTGAGCCTGACGGTGATCGACCGCACCAGCAACCGTATCGGTCGCAAGCAGATCCCGAGCAGCACCTATTCCGACAAGCGCCAGCTGGCCAGCGCTCTGGAACAGGCCCGTGCAGAAATCAGCAACGAAGGCTACGACCTTGAGCCGTGGACCATGCCGGCTTGATGGCTGACTGAGCCGGCTCCCCGCTTGGCGTAATGGAAAACCTGTGGGATCGCCGCACTCGCCGCGCCCACAGGAATTTGTTCTCAGTGCCATGCTCTGCGCGCGCCAACCCCGCAGAGCATCGGCAAGAGAGCACAGGGCCTGACGGGGTCCCCACCCTCAGACCCGCTTCAACTCATCGATGTGCCGGTACTCGGCCCCCAGACTCGATGCCAGTTCCCGCGCCCTTCCCAGGCGGATCGGGCCTTTCTCGATATCGATCAGCAAACTGGCGCAGTCGAACGCGAGCAGTGCCGGCAACGACTTGATCCGACCATCGGTCAGCACCAGAACCCGCTGCTGTTCGGCCGGATAGCGTTTTTGCCGTTGCGCCAACCATTCAGCCGCCTGTTGCAGCGCTTCCGGCAACGGCGTACCACCACCAGCCCCCAGTGCATCCAGCCAGGGTATCAATGCCGATGAGGCCTTCAGCCCCTGATGTTGCCAGCGTGGCGCAGTGCCGCTGGCGGTCAGCAAGGCCAGCCGAGCCCGGCGTCGATAGGCATCGTCGAACATCTGCGACAGCAGGCCCTTGGCCTGACTCAACGCCTGATGGCGGCGGGTAGACGCCGAAGCATCGACAATCACCAGCAATAACTCGCTGGGCCGGCTGCTACGCGGTTGACGGACCAGGTCCTTGTGGCTCTTCGGCTGACCGCGCAAAAAGGTCGGCAACCATTGCACCGGGCCATCAGCTCCGACACGTACAGCGCCCTGCCTGCCGCTGGCCAGTCGACCGGGACGGGGAATGGCATCCGCCCCCTGTATGGCGCGGGGACGGATGCCTAGGGCTTTTTTGGCCAGCTCGGCACTTCGCGGCGTGATCCGGTCGTGACTGCCTGGGCGGGCAACTCACCCCAACTGCCCTGCCCGCTTTCAGGCTCGGCCTGTTTGCTGGACGATCCTGGTGGCGGCGGCGGTGCCTCGGAATTCTGCGGCGGTGGCGAGGGCTCGCGGCGCCGGTGACGCAAGGCAAATTCGGCAACGGCCTCGATGTCCTGCTCTTCAATGTGCCCCGCACCCCGCCACGCCGCATGAGCACGCGCAGCCCGCAGCCAGACCAGATCGGCGCGCATGCCGTCGACGCCTGCGGCAAAGCAGCGCTCGGTGATCATTGCCAGGGACTGGTCATCCAGCTCGATGCCCGACAACAACTGACGTGCCTGTTCACAACGCCGCTTCAAGGCATCCTGCTGCGTTTGCCACTGCCGGCAGAAGCTCTGCGGATCGCTGTCGAAATCCAGACGGCGACGGATGATCTGACTGCGCTCGGCAGGCAGCGTATGGCCGCTCAGGGCCACATTGAGGCCAAAGCGATCCAGCAACTGCGGGCGCAATTCGCCCTCTTCGGGGTTCATGGTGCCGATCAGCACGAAACGCGCAGCATGACGATGGGAGATACCGTCGCGCTCGACCAGGTTGACGCCGCTGGCCGCGACGTCCAGCAGCAGATCGACCAGATGGTCGGCAAGCAGGTTGACCTCATCGACATACAGCACGCCACCGTCGGCCTTGGCCAGCACGCCTGGAGAGAAGCGCGCGCGGCCTTCGCTCAGCGCGGCGTCGAGATCCAGCGTGCCGACCAGACGCTCTTCGGTAGCGCCCAGCGGCAAGGTGACGAACTGACCGCTGGCCAGCACATCGGCCAAACCGCGGGCCAGCGTCGACTTGGCCATGCCTCTTGGCCCTTCGATCAACACGCCGCCGATGCGCGGATCAATGGCAGTCAGGCATAACGCCAGTTTCAGGTCATCGGCACCGACCACAGCGGCCAGTGGAAAATGCGGAGTTTCGCTCATCGTTGAATCAGACACGGTCATCAGTTCTCTTCTATGTCCAGGAGCAGGTCTTCCAGCGCCTGCTGATACTCGCCAGGCTCCTGCCAGAGGCCGCGCTGCTGGGCTTCGAGCATGCGCTCGGTCATGTCGCGCAGCGCATCGGGGTTGTGCTGGGCGATGAAATCACGAGTCGCCGGGTCCAGCAGATAGGCGTCGGCGAGCAGCGCGTACTGGTGATCATCGATCAGCTCGGTGGTCGCGTCGAACGCGAACAGGAAATCCACAGTCGCGGCCATCTCGAAAGCACCTTTGTAACCATGGCGCTTGGCCCCTTCGATCCATTTCGGATTCGCTGCGCGCGAGCGTATCACCCGGTTCAGCTCTTCCTTGAGGGTGCGGATTTTCGGCAGGTCGGGCTGGCTATGATCGCCATGGTAACTGGCGGTCTTCTGCCCGCTGAGGGTTTCAGAAGCGGCGAGCATGCCGCCCTGAAACTGGTAGTAGTCATTTGAGTCGAGCAGGTCATGCTCGCGATTGTCCTGATTCTGTAGCACCGCCTGCACCTGAGAAAGCCGTTGGGCAAAGCGCTGGCGCGCGGGCGTACCTTCATCGGCAGCGCCATAGGCGTAACCACCCCAATTGAGGTAAACCTCGGCAAGGTCATCGCGGCTCTGCCACAGGCGGCCATCGATCGCGCCCTGCACGCCAGCGCCGTAGGCACCGGGTTTGGCACCAAATATCCGCCAACCAGCCTGACGCGCCGCCTCGTCTTCATTCAGGCCTTCTGCGATGAAGCCTTGCCGTTCTTCACGGACCCTGGCCGCCAGCGGGTTCATGTCGTCGGGCTCGTCAAGCGCCGCGACGGCCTGCACCGCAGCGTCGAACAGCTTAATGAGGTTGGCGAAAGCATCGCGGAAGAAACCGGAGACCCGCAGTGTCACGTCCACTCGTGGGCGGTCGAGCAGGCTGATCGGCAGAATCTCGAAGTCATCGACGCGCTGACTGCCAGTCGCCCACACCGGACGCACGCCCATCAGCGCCATGGCCTGGGCGATGTCGTCACCGCCGGTACGCATGGTCGCCGTGCCCCACACCGACAGGCCCAACTGGCGCAGGTGATCGCCATGGTCCTGCAGGTGTCGTTCCAGCAACAGGTTGGCGGACTGGAAGCCGATTCGCCAGGCCGTGGTGGTCGGCAGGTTGCGCACATCCACGGTAAAAAAGTTGCGGCCAGTGGGCAGCACATCCAGGCGCCCCCGGCTCGGCGCGCCGCTGGGGCCTGCCGGCACGAAACGACCACTCAGCGCGTCAAGCATGCCCTGCATTTCGCCGGGGCCGCAGGCATCCAGACGCGGCGCGACGACGTCACGCAGGCTGTCGAGAATCTGGGCCAGATCATCGTGCGCCGGCAAGTCGGTCAACGCTTCGCCCTGCGTAACGCGTTCGATAAGGATGGCGGCGTAAAGCTCCAGCCGCTCGCGCGCGTCGCCCGCACTGCGCCAAGGGTCGCTGCTCAAGGCCTGCAACGCAGCAGGGCGCGGGCCGTTCCAGGGTTCGGCCAGCTCGCAGTTCAGCGGGTCGAAGTCTAGCTCGAAGGCCTTGCTCAACGCGCGCAACAGACTGGACTGCGCGCCACGCCCGTCACCACGCGGAATACGCAGCAGCGCCAGCAAAGTGTCGATGCGCAGACGGCCTTGTGGCGACTGACCGAAGATATGCAGGCCATCGCGAATCTGCGATTCCTTCAGATCACACAGGTAAGTGTCCAGACGTGGCAGCCAGAGCGCCGCATCGGCATCGCTGTCGAGGTTCTCGCCCAGCGCCAGTTCGCGGTCGATATGGGTTTCACGGACCAGTTCGAGAATGTCACGCTGCAGCTCGCGCGCGCGGCGCGGATCGAGCATTTGCGCTTCGTAGAATTCGTCGGCGAGCAGCTCCAGATTGCGCAACGGGCCGTAGGTCTCCGCGCGGGTCAGCGGCGGCATCAAGTGATCGATGATGACCCCCTGAGTGCGCCGTTTGGCCTGTGCGCCCTCGCCCGGGTCGTTGACGATGAACGGATAGATGTTCGGCATGGCGCCCAGCACCGCGTCCGGCCAGCAGGTTCGCGACAACCCCACGCCTTTGCCCGGCAGCCACTCGAGGTTACCGTGCTTGCCGACATGCACCACCGCATGCGCGCCGTAGGCCTTGCGCAGCCAGAAGTAGAACGCCAGGTAGCCATGGGGTGGAACCAGATCCGGGTCGTGATACACCGCGCTCGGGTCGACCTGATAACCCCGTGCCGGTTGAATGCCGATGAACGTGAGGCCAAAGCGCAGTCCGGCGATCATCATCCGGCCGCTGCGAAACATCGGGTCGGTGTCCGGCGTGCCCCAACGGGCATTCACCGCATCGCGATTTTCCTGCGGCAGTTCGTTGAACGCCGCCAGGTATTCCTCCAGCGCCATGCTCTGGTGACACGGGCGCTGGTCGATACTGTCCAGATCATTGGTCACGCCGCCCAGCAGTTGCTGGATCAGTTCGGTGCCAGTGTCCGGCAACGGTGCCAGCGGATAGCCCTCGGCCTGCATGGCGCGCAGAATATTCAGCGCCGCAGCAGGGGTATCGAGCCCCACACCATTGCCGATCCTTCCGTCGCGAGTCGGGTAGTTGGCGAGAATCAGCGCCACGCGCTTTTCGCCATTGGGCAGGCGCGCAAGTTCGATCCAGCGCCGCGCCAGTTCCGCGACGAAATCCATCCGGTCCGGCTGGGCACGGTAGCAGACCACGTCCGACTGGCTGCGCTCACTGCGCCAGGCCAGGTCCTTGAAGCTGATCGGCCGGCTGATGATCCGTCCGTCCAGCTCCGGCAAGGCAATGTGCATCGCCAGATCACGAGCGCCAAGGCCCTGTTCGCTGGCCTGCCAGGCAGGCTCGTTGTCCTGCGCGCAGATGGCCTGAATGACCGGCACGTTGCGCCGGAACGGACGCAGATGCGGCGCCTCCGGACTCGACTGTGCAAAACCGGTGGTATTGAGGATCAGCTCGGTTTCAGCCTCATCCAGCCAGTCCTCCACCTGAGTGAAACAGCCGGGTTCCTTGAGGCTGGCCACAGCAATGGGCAGCGGGTTGATGCCTTGCGCCTGCAAGCGCACACAGAACTCGTCGATGAAACCGGTATTGGCGGCCTGCAGGTGCGAGCGATAGAACAGCAGCGCCACCACTGGCTGCTCGGCAAGCCAGTCTGCCTGCCAATCGGCAAGCTGCGCGCTTGCCAGGCGAGGATGGTAGATGGCTGTGCGCGGCAACGGCGCGGGCTCGACCCAGGAATAATCGCGGTCCAGCCAGCGACTGGCCATGCAGTTGTACAACTGCAGCGCGTTCTGCAGGCCACCCTGACGCAGAAACTGCCAGAGTCGGTCGCGTTCTACGGCAGGCACGGTGCTCAGATCACTCAGTTCCGGATCAGGACGGTCATCACCGGGCACCAGAATGACCTGAACGCCGCGTGCCGCGAGCTCCATCAGCCGCTCGACGCCGTAGCGCCAGTAGCCAATACCGCCGTGCAGAGAAATCAGAATGACCTTTGCGTGACGCAGCACTTCATCGACGTACAGGTCGACAGAGGCGTGATTCTGGACCTGCATCGGGTTGGCCAGACGCAGGCTGGGGTAGTCGTCGGGGAGCTCCCGGGCGGCTTCGGCCAGCAGCGCCAGGCTGGAGTCGCCGCTGCAGAGAATCACCAGCTCGGCCGGGGTCTGGCCCAGATCGGCAATATTGTCGTCAGGTACGAAACCGCCGGGCTGGGTTCTCAGTAAATGCATGGGTCAGCCGACAATCGCAGCATTGAGTTGCGCTTGCAGGGCCTCGGCATCCAGCTCCTGACCAATCAGCACCAGGTGCGTGGCACGCTCTTCATCGGCACGCCAGGCGCGGTCGAAGTGCTTGTCGAAACGCGTGCCGACACCTTGAATCAGCAGGCGCATCGGCTTGCCGGGAATGGCCGCGAAGCCCTTCACACGCAGAATGCCGTGTTGCACCACCAGTTGATTCAGTGCATCGAGCAGGACTTTCTCATCGGCTTGCGGCAGCTTCAGGGAAATCGAATCGAACGCGTCGTGATCGTGGTCATCATGATCGTCATCGTCGTGGTGATCATGGTGGGTCTTGCGAGCATCGATATGCAGTTCGGACTCGGCACCGACACCCAGCAGCACGCTGATCGGCAGGCGACCACTGCTGGCTTCGATCACCTTGACCGCAGGCGGCAGCTCCTCGGCAACTTCGGCACGCACCGTCGCCAGACCTTCGGCGTCGATCATGTCGGCCTTGTTGAGGATCACCAGATCGGCGCTGGCCAGCTGATCGGCAAACAGTTCGTGCAGGGGCGACTCGTGATCCAGGTTGGGATCGAGTTTGCGCTGCGCATCGACTTGATCCGGGAAGGCAGCGAAAGTACCGGCCAGTACCGCCGGGCTGTCGACCACCGTGATCACCGCATCGACCGTGCAGGCGTTGCGGATTTCCGGCCATTGAAAAGCCTGGACCAGCGGCTTGGGCAGCGCGAGCCCCGAGGTTTCGATCAGGATATGGTCGAGGTCACCACGGCGCGCGACCAGTTCGCGCATGACCGGGAAGAACTCTTCCTGCACGGTGCAGCACAGGCAGCCGTTGGCCAGTTCGTACACCCGGCCGTTGGCTTCTTCTTCGGTGCAGCCAATCGTGCACTGCTTGAGGATTTCTCCGTCAATGCCCAGCTCGCCGAACTCATTGACGATGACCGCAATGCGCCGCCCTTCAGCGTTGTCGAGCATGTGCCGCAACAGGGTGGTCTTGCCCGAGCCGAGGAAGCCGGTGACGATGGTGACGGGAAGCTTGGCCAGTGTTTTCATCAGGTGCCCTTTGGCAATGCGGCGGGCAAACAGGACGAGAACCGCATGCAGGACACGCAGATCGGATCGCCACCGGATCACCCCGCCCGGTTGTAGTGAGAATTCTCCAAGGCCGCAGCATGTGCGGCCCGTTCGAGGCAGGTCTCCTGGCTCACGGCGGCGTGCGGCAGTCAGTGAAAAGCGCCGACACGCATTCATCGCGCCTTCCCGCCGCAGCAGTGGCTGTGCAATGAACATGACCGTTTACAGTTGCGGGGGCAGCTGCGGCTTGTACCGCATTCCCGTCTTAGCTCCACTGGGTGATGTTTTACCCAGGGAGAACCTCGAATCAGCAAGGCTACGCAGTGACTGCAGACAGGTCAATCGTTCAGATTGACGCTGCCCCGCCGCCCATGCTCTCCTGTGCGCCTTGTTTCGGGTGCCCCTCACGGGGTGAAACGGGAAACCGGTGCGCTCGCGTTTTCGAGCAAGTCCGGTGCTGCCCCCGCAACGGTAAGCGAGAGTAGGTCTGATCCACTGTGCCGCTGGCATGGGAAGGTGACCTTGCAGGCTTTGACGCACTGACGTCCTGGTCCCTCGCGAGCCCGGAGACCGGCCCGATATGCTTGCAATGACAAACCCGCGGTGGGCGGGCGCAGTTGAAACCTCCGGCCTCTGCCGGCAGGTTCTTTTGCGCGTGGCCCACTTGCCGATTACCAACAAGAGGGAACGCCATGTCGACCATCAGCAGCCACGCCGCCGCGCCCAGCTCCACACGCACTCAACGCCTGACAGCCGCCATCAGCGCTGCGCTTCTCGGCGCCTGCCTGGTGTATTTCGCCGGTTTCTCGCACATCGCGGCCGTGCACAACGCGGCACACGATACCCGTCACAGCGCTGCCTTTCCTTGCCATTGAGGGCCTCACAATGTTCAAGCGAATTGCCTACACCGCAGGTTTCACCGGCCTGCTCGCCGCCCTGTTGCTGACGCTGCTGCAAAGCCTGTGGGTGGTGCCGCTGATCCAGCAGGCCGAGACCTACGAAAACGCACCTGCCGAGCAACTGCATCAGCACGCGGACGGCGCGATGGCCGAACACAGCCATGCCCATGACGAAGCGGCCTGGGAGCCCGAAAACGGCTGGCAGCGTGTGCTGTCCACCACCGGCGGTAACCTGGTGGTCGCGGTAGGCTTCGCCTTGATGCTTGCCGGGCTTTACACCCTGCGGGCGCCGGGTCGCACCGTGCAGGGCGCATGGTGGGGGCTGGCTGGTTTTGCCGTGTTCGTGCTGGCCCCGACACTTGGGCTGCCACCCGAACTGCCAGGCACAGCGGCCGCCGAGCTGAGTCAGCGGCAACTGTGGTGGCTCGGCGCTGCCGCGTCGACTGCAGCCGGGCTGGCCTTGCTGGTGTTCGGTCAGAGCTGGCTGCTCAAAGCACTGGGTGTGGCGATTCTGCTGGTCCCGCATGTGCTTGGCGCGCCACAGCCGCTGGTCCATGAAAGCCTGGCTCCCGAGGCTCTGGAATCGCAGTTCATGATTGCCTCGCTGCTGACCAACGCGCTGTTCTGGGTCGCGCTGGGGTTGATCAGTGCCTGGCTGTTCCGCAGAAACGACGTGCATACCGACAATGTCGACCTGCATCAGGCCTGATCCAGCGACCCTTCAACCCGGCGCACCTCTGGTTGCCGGGCTGGGCTGTCGGCGCGGCTGCTCGGCTGCGCTGTTGCGCGATCTGCTCGAGCAGAGCCTGCAGGCACTTGAGCTGGACATTGGCCGGGTGACCGCGCTGGCGTCCATCGACCTGAAAGAAACCGAGCCCGGCCTGCTTGAGCTGGCCGGGCAACTGGCTGTGCCACTGGTGTGCTTCAACGCCGCGCAACTGGTGGCGTGGGAACTGCACCTCACGCACCGTTCTGCGCAGGTGTTCCAGAACACGGGCTGTCATGGCGTCGCCGAGGGCTCGGCCCTGGCACTGGCGGCGCAACTGGGCGACGGTACGGCCACCCTGCTGATCGAACGGCAGAAAAGCGCGCAGGCCACATTTGCCTTGGCAATCAGCCCTGCGCACAGCGGATAATCTCCCCGCGCTCACTCACCCCGGAGAATTCATTGACTGTCTATTTCATCGGCGCAGGCCCTGGCGATCCGGAGCTGATCACCGTCAAGGGCCAACGCCTGATTCGCAGCTGCCCGGTCATTATCTACGCAGGCTCGCTGGTGCCCCTCGCCGTGCTGGAAGGTCATCAGGCCGTGCAGGTGACCAACAGCGCCGAACTGCATCTGGAGCAGATCATCGAGCTGATCAAGCGCGCGCACGCACAGGGCCAGGATGTGGCGCGCGTGCATTCCGGAGACCCGAGCCTGTATGGCGCTATCGGCGAGCAGATCCGCCATCTGCGCGAATTGGGCATTCCGTTCGAAATCATTCCGGGGGTGACCGCGACTGCTGCCTGCGCCGCGCTGCTGGGCGTCGAGCTGACCCTGCCGGACGTTTCGCAGAGCGTGATTCTGACCCGCTATGCCGACAAGACCTCAATGCCCAGCGGCGAGGAACTGGCCAGTCTGGCCAGCCATCGGGCAACCATGGCGATTCACCTGGGGGTGAACAACCTGCAGCGGATCGTCGAGGAACTCATGCCACATTACGGTGCCGACTGCCCGATTGCCGTGGTGCATCGCGCCAGCTGGCCGGATCAGGACTGGGCCGTTGGCACGCTGGCAGATATTCAGGAAAAGGTACAGGCCAAGGGCTTTCGCCGTACGGCGCTGATTCTGGTCGGACGTGTACTTGCCGATGACACCTTCAGCGAGTCCTCGCTGTACCGCGCCGGGCATGCCCACCTGTTCAGGCCGGTGTAGTCAGTACCGCCATGATGATCGCAGTAATGAGCGGCGACGCATGGCGTGATGAAAAGCGTGCCAACGCCGGGCTGGCACGCTGGTCGGTATTGCCCTCCTCAGGCAGCCGCCTCATACAGCTTCGGCGCGGCCACTTCGCCGCTTTCCAGGCTCTTGCGCAGAATATCGGCCTGCACGGCAGCCGCTTTCATGGCGCTTTCCTTGATGTAGCCATAGCCGCGAATGCGTTCCGGCAGGCGTGCCAGACTCAAGGCGGTGTGGCGATTCTGCGCCTGAAGGTGTTGCAGGATCAGTTCGATATCGCTGACATAGCGGTCAATCAGCGCCCTCTCCTGCTGACGTTCGAGACTGCGACCGAACGGATCGAGCGCCGTGCCACGGAGGAATTTGAACGTCGCCAGCACATCGAACGCGCGCAGCATCCACGGGCCAAAACTACGTTTGCGCGGCAGGCCATTGTGCGGATCGCGCTTGGCTAGCCACGACGGTGCCAGGTGAAACTCCAGTCGATAGTCACCCTCGAACTGCGCCTGCAACTGGCGGGTAAACTCGCCGTTGCTGTAAAGCCGCGCCACTTCGTATTCGTCTTTATAGGCCAGCAATTTGAAGTAATTGAATGCCACGGCCTCGGTCAGCGTCGGCTGCTGGCCAGGGAACGCGCGCGATTCGCTGTCGCGTACGCGTTGCACCAATGCCAGATAGCGCTTGGCGTAGGCGGCGCTCTGATACTGCTTCAAGGTATCGACATTGCTCTGGATGCGCTGATCAAGGTCCATTGGCTGCGGCTCGCTGACCTTGTTTTGCGGGTTGACGAAGGCCTCCACGGCGGCAGGATCATGCGCAGTACGACGCCCCCAGAGAAACGCCTGCTGATTCAGATTGACCGCTATGCCGTTGAGTTCGATGGCCTTCTCGATGGCCGCCGAGGTCAATGGAATCAGGCCCAGCTGAAACGCATAGCCGAGCATGAACAGGTTGCTGGCGATGCTGTCGCCCATCAGTCGAGTAGCCAGTGATGTGGCTTCGACAAAGTGGGTCTTCGCCGCGCCGACCGCCTCGATGATGGTCTGCTTCATGGCTTCGGCCGGAAACACGGCATCCGGATTGCGCGTGAACTCGGCGGTCGGTGTTTGCTGGCTGTTGACCACCGCATGGGAAATCTTGCTATCGAGCTTGGCGATCGCGTCCGGGCCGGCAGCCACCAGCAAGTCACAGCCGAGCAGCAAGTGCGCTTCACCGGCGGCGATACGCACGGCAAACAGATCCTCCTGGCGCGCGGCAATGCGGATATGGCTGACCACCGGACCGAATTTCTGTGCCAGACCGGCCTGATCGAGCACGCTGCAGCCCTTGCCCTCCAGATTCGCGGCATAGCCCAGCATCGCGCCGACGGTGGTCACCCCAGTGCCGCCGACACCCGGCAGGAGAATATTGAACGGCCTGTCGAGCGACGGCAGTGCCGGTTCCGGCAGACGCGCGAATGCTTCGACCTGCTTGGGCAACGCAGGCTTGCGCAGTTTGCCGCCATGCACGGTGACGAAGCTCGGGCAGAAACCCTCGACGCAACTGAAATCCTTGTTGCACGCGCTCTGATCGATTTCGCGCTTGCGCCCCTGCGCCGTTTCCTTGGGCAGTACAGACAGGCACCCGGATTTGACCCCGCAATCGCCGCAGCCCTCGCACACCGCCGGGTTGATCAAGGCGCGCTTTTCCAGGTCAGGCATGGTGCCGCGCTTGCGACGGCGGCGCTTTTCAGTGGCGCAGGTCTGGTCGTAGATGATGACCGACACGCCTTTGAACTCGCGCAACTCGCGCTGCACGCTGTCCAGATCGCGCCGATGATGAAAGGTGGTAATCGGCGCGAAGTCCTCACGACTCGGGTATTTGTCCGGCTCGTCGGAAACCAGCGCGATGCGCTGCACGCCTTCGTTGAATACCTGACGACTCAGTTGATCGACGCGCAGCACGCCGTCGATCGGCTGGCCACCCGTCATGGCCACCGCATCGTTGTAGAGAATCTTGTAAGTAATGTTGACCTTGGAGGCCACTGCCGCACGCAGCGCCAGGTGCCCCGAGTGAAAATAGGTGCCGTCGCCCAGGTTCTGGAAAACGTGCGGGGTTTCGGTGAACGGTGCCTGACCGATCCAGGTCACGCCCTCGCCGCCCATCTGGGTGAAGGTATCGGTTTCGCGGTCCATCCAGATGGTCATGTAATGGCAGCCGATCCCGGCCAGGGCGCGACTGCCCTCCGGAACCCGTGTCGAGGTGTTGTGCGGGCAGCCGGAGCAGAAATGCGGGGTGCGCTGGGTGGTGAACAGCGGCGCCTGCAGCGCTTGCTCCTTGTCGCTGAGAAACTGCAGGCGCGCTTCGATCTGCGGGCTGCTGTAGAACGGCGCAAGGCGTTTGGCGATCACCCTGGCAATCATTGCCGGGGTCAGCTCGCTGAGGTTTGGCAGCAGTGAGCGGCCCTGCTCATCGAACTCGCCGACCACCACTGGCCGGCGCTCAACAGGCCAGTTGTAAAGCTGACCGGTCAACTGGTCTTCAATGACACTGCGTTTTTCCTCGACCACCATAATCTCGTCTAGCCCTTCGGCAAAGTCGTGCACCGACACCGGCTCCAGCGGCCAGCTCATGCCGACCTTGAGCACGCGAATCCCGACCTTCTCGCACAGCTCCTGATCAATACCCAGCTCTTCGAGGGCCTGACGCACGTCCAGATAGGACTTGCCGGTGGTGATGATGCCCAGCCGGGGTTGCGCAGAATCGATCACCACCTTGTTGAGCTGGTTGGCGCGGGCGAAGGCCCTGGCCGCGTAGATCTTGTAGGTATTGAGTCGTGCCTCCTGAGCCAGCGGCGGGTCCGGCCAGCGGATGTGCAAACCGCCTTCGGGTATATCGAAGTCGTCAGGGATACGGGTTTTGATCCGCAATGGATCGACCTCGACCACCGCGGAAGAGTCGACGTTCTCGGCAATGGTCTTCATCGCCACCCAGCAACCGCTGTAGCGCGACAGCTCCCAGCCAATGATGCCGTAGTCGAGAATCTCCTGGACATTACTGGGGTTGAGCACGGGGATCATCGAGGCGATGAACGCATGCTCGCTTTGATGGGCGATGGTCGATGATTTGCAGCCGTGGTCGTCGCCCGCCAGGATCAGCACACCGCCGTTGGCCGCAACACCGGCTGAGTTGCCGTGCTTGAAGACATCACCGCAGCGGTCCACACCCGGCCCCTTACCGTACCAGAGGGCGAACACCCCATCGTACTTGCCATGCGGGAACAGGTTGACCTGTTGACTGCCCCAGACCGCTGTGGCGGCCAGTTCTTCGTTGATGCCCGGCTGAAAATGGATGGCGTTTTGTTGCAGGTAGTCCTTGGCGTCCCAAAGGCTCTTGTCTAGATTGCCCAGCGGCGAACCGCGGTAGCCCGAGATAAACCCGGCAGTGTTCAGGCCCTGCGCCTCATCGCGCTGCTTTTGCAGCATCGGCAGGCGGGTCAGGGCCTGTGTGCCGGTCAGGTACAGATTGCCGGTGGCAAGCCGGTATTTATCATCCAGACGAATATCAGCCAGGGACATGCGAATACCTCTCTTGTTCTTATAGGGTCAGGTCTTGTACGCCGGGACGGTCCTGCCCGGCAGCCTTGCAACTAGACTGCCAGCAGCAAAGAGGCTTTTTCTTTCTAAATGCGCGCAAATCTGCTGATATTCAGCATGCTTTTTTCGGCCAGAACAAAAAACAAGGTCAATTCATGCAGCCAAAATTGAGCCCCATCGATCGCAAGATTCTTCGTCTGCTGCAACATGACGCCAGCCTGTCGGCCGCGGAAATCGCCGAACGGGTCGAGCTGTCGCAATCGCCCTGCTGGAGGCGCATTCACCGGCTTCAGGAAGACGGGGTGATCGAGCGCACGGTCGCCCTGCTCAGTACCCAGAAGCTGGGACTGAGTATGACCGTGTTCGTTGAGGTCAAGCTGTCAGGCCATGGCCGCCGCTATCTGGCCGAGTTCGAGGAGGCAATCATCGGCCACCCGGAGGTGCTGGAGTGCTACACCATGGCCGGCGGGATGGATTTCATGCTCAAGGTGGTGGCTCAGGACATCGCCAGCTACGAACGCTTTCTGCGCGATCATTTGCTGCAATTGCCCCACGTCCACGAGGCCCATTCGAACATCGCCATGAGCACGGTGAAGCGCACCACGGAGCTGCCGCTGGACTAGGAATAGAATCGGGGAAAATCGAGAAAAGAAAATCCGCCGAGCGAGCGCTGGCGGATTATCGGTATCAATGAGGGAAATAAAAACATTTGACTTGCAAATGATAATGATTATTATTGCATCAGCGGGTCGCGAGACTCGCTGGATAACCCGGAAGTCTTAGGTCGGCTTCCTGATTATCTCCTCATCAGGCTAATCACGGTTTTTGACCCGGCTTATCGCCGGGTCTTTTTTTGGTTCTTTCTTTATGGTTTCGCTGCTTCAGGCTAATGAAGTCTGGGTGTTGCGCGGTGTGTTGCAATGCCGTGGATCATAGCAAAGGCGCCTCGATCAAGGCCATGCTTTTAGGGCAAAAACGCCTGGATGCGGCAGATAAAACGTAAATGCTGCACCTTTTCACTTGAGAATGATTCTCGTATTCACTAGTCTACGCTTGTCACGGACGCTACCCGACACCACAAGGAAGACTCCCATGGACGATCAGCGAGCGATACATCATGAGTAATCAGCTCTCGTCTCTACTGCACCTCCCCGTCCGCCTGCCCGAGCCGCAACCCACGCTGCAGGCCATCGAACTCGGCCACCGACTGGGCAAGCTCTCGCGCCGGACCCGGCAGATATTCCTGCTCAGCCGACTCGACGGCCTGGCCTATGCCGACATTGCAGCCTTCATGAGCGTCGACATCGCGCGGGTAGAGCGCGCGATGCTTCGCGCGCTGGGCAAGGCCTATGTGCCAGGCGCGGCAGACACCACCAGCGCTGCCATTCAGGCCGCCATTCAGGATCAGGCCAGCCGCTGGTATGTGCACTTGCAGAGCCCTGCGGCAACCGCCAGCGAACGCATCGAATTTCGCCACTGGCTGGACGCCGATGCCGCGCACCTTTCGGCCTTCCAGAACAGCGAGCGTTTGTGGCGTCAGTTGCAGGCACCCGCCTCGTTGCTCGGCGCATCCGGCTGGCATCGACGCAAGCGCCGCGTGTATCTGGTCTGGTGCCTGCTAACCGCCTTCATCTGCAGCCTGATGGTCACCGCCGAGGCCATGTCCTGACCCGCAGATGACCGTTGCAGTGAAGTTTACGTCGCAGGACGCGATGTTGATCGGTGTACAGTAGCCGCTTGAAAAGGCATCTACGCAGCAGGCACCTATCTTGACTCTCACTATCGGTTCAGATTTCGACAGCGGCAACATTCTGGTTCTCGACGCAAGCGACCCGGCGCATATCAGGCTGGCGATTCGGCCCGACACGCAAAGTGCGCATTTCCAGTGGTTTCATTTCAAGGCAGACGGCCTGAACGTCGGCCAGACCTATGGCTTCAGCCTCACCAATGCCAGCGAATCCACCTTCAACAATGCCTGGGCCGGCTACAACGCTGTAGCGTCTTACGACCATCAGAACTGGTTTCGGGTAGCGTCGGATTTCGACGGCAAGGCGCTGAATTTCAGCCTGGCCGCAGAGCAGCCGCAGGTCTGGTTTGCGTACTTCGAACCCTACAGCCGTGAACGCCATGACTGGCTGATCGAACAGGCTCAGGAAAAAGCCGGTGCACAGTTGCTGGCTGTCGGCAAAAGCGTCGAGGGTCGGGATATTCAGTTGCTGCGCAAAGGTGACGGTGCCGAAGGCAAACGCAAGATCTGGATGATTGCCCAGCAGCACCCTGGCGAACACATGGCCGAATGGTTCATGGAGGGCGTGATCGAACGCCTCCAGCAAAAGTATGACGCCCCACTGCAGCAATTGCTGGCGGAAGCGGATGTGTATCTGGTGCCCAACGTCAACCCGGACGGAGCCTTTCATGGCCACTTGCGCACCAACGCCAGCGGCAAGGACCTTAACCGCGCTTGGCAGGACAGTACCGAAGCGCTAAGCCCGGAAGTGTCCTTCATCAGGCAGCAGATGGAAAAATACGGCGTGGACATGTTCCTCGACGTGCACGGTGACGAGAAAATCCCTTACGTATTCACCGCCGCCTGCGAAGGTAATCCGGGGTATACCGCGCAACAACGCCAGCTTGAAGAGCGCTTTCGCAGCCGCCTGTGCGAGGTCAGCGACAACTTTCAGACGGTTCATGGCTACCCACGCGGCGCACCCGGTCAGGCCAACATGAACCTGGCCGCCAATGCCGTGGGCGAACGCTACAAGTGCCTGTCACTGACCCTGGAAATGCCATTCAAGGATCACGACAACGCGCCAGACCCGGTCACCGGCTGGTCAGGCAAGCGCTCTGCGCAACTGGCCGGGGAAATACTGACCGTGCTGTCCGAGATGGTAAAAGAGCTTCGCTAAGAGCGCTGCTACCTTCAGGCAAACCGAAATGCCCATCTACGCGTGGGCATTTTTGTTTGCGCTGGCGACCCGTCGTACGATCAGACTGGCCAGTGCGATCAGCGCCAGGGTGATCACCACTGCCCCGTAGACATTACTGGTCATCACCAGGCCCGCCGAGTGAGCGAAGAATCCGGCGACCAGTGCCGGTATGCAGAAGGCCAGGTAGCTGAGCACCAGAAAAGCCGACATCAGCCCGCCCCGCTCGTGGGCATGCGCCAGAGGCATGAGCATGCGCAGTGCGCCCAGAAAGCTCGATCCGAACCCCACACCTGCGACCACTGCGCCAACGAAAAACAGCCACAGCAAACCGAGGTTGATCGAAAGCAGTATCACCGCGACACCCAGTGGCAAAAAGCTCGCACCGACCCACAAGCCGAGCACCGGCTCGCGCTGACGCAGCGTCAGAATCGCCGCCGCGCCGCTGAGGGTCAGCGCCGCAACCGCCAGGCCGCCATTGAGCGGTGAAGTGGAACCGGTCGCCGCCACCAGCAAGGACGGGCTCAACGACAGAAAGAAGCCACCCAGTGCCCATGCGGCGATGTCCACCGGCAGAACCAGCCACAGCATGCGCCGTGCCTGCTGCGGTACATGCAATGAGGGCTTGAGGGATTGCCAGACACCGGGCTGGCGACTGACGGTTTCCTCGACGCGTCCCAGGTACAGGGCCTGACTCAGGAATGCGGCCAGCAACAAGCAGTAACCCAGCATAAGCGGCATCGGCGCGAACTGCGCCAGCAGTGCCGTGCCCAGAGCGCCAACGGCCATGCCGAGCATCGGCGAAATACTGTTGATCAACGGCCCTTTGACCGAATCATTGTCCAGCAAGGCTGCGCCCAGTGCGCTGGCAGCCAGCCCCGTCGCAAAACCCTGCAGCAGACGCGCGGCCACCAGCCAGCTAACATCACTGGCCAGAATGAACAGCAGCATCGAGACGCTTTGCAGCAGCAACGCGCCGAAAATCACCGGGCGCCGCCCCAGATAGTCCGACAGCGACCCACCCATCAGCAAGGCGGCCAACAGGCTGAATGCATACACTGCAAAAATCAGGGTAAGCACGCCCGCCGAGAATCCCCATGCCTCCTGGTACAGGTGATAGAGCGGCGTGGGCGTGCTGGACGCGGCAAAAAAGCATAACGTGGTAAACGCCAGAAACCCGAGATGGTTTGGTGCCCGACCGTCAGACTTCACGTCTGGCGACGTCGAATCGTTTGAAGAAAGGGACATGGATACGCTCTCCGCCAATGCAACCTGTTAAAGCCATAAATTAGCTTTTGCGGAGTGTGCGACGTGGTAGCGCTTAAAGCAAATACTTTGTGTTAAGGTCCGCCGTATGGCTATTAAAGAAGCAATTCGCACCGGAGGCCGCAGTGCCCGGGTGCAGGAATCCATCCATCGCGCGGTCCGCGACCTGTTGCAGGAGCACGATCGCTCAGCACTCAGCGTGCCGATGATCGCGACCCGTGC
Source organism: Pseudomonas sp. PvP028 (assembly GCF_017832255.1). Lineage (NCBI taxonomy): Bacteria > Pseudomonadati > Pseudomonadota > Gammaproteobacteria > Pseudomonadales > Pseudomonadaceae > Pseudomonas > Pseudomonas sp. PvP028. The sequence continues at coordinate 3,815,847 of NZ_JAFIBL010000001.1, read as the reverse complement.
AGGCGTTACGCCGTCGACCATTTATCGCCGCTGGGGTGATCTGACCACGTTGCTGGCGGACGCTGCCCTGGAGCGCCTACGCCCTGACGTGCCGATCGATCAGGGCAGTCTGCATCAGGACCTGCTGACCTGGAGTGAAATGTATCTGGACGAAATGTCCTCGGCACCTGGCCGGGCATTGATGCGCGATGTGGCCGCCAGCACGTCTGGCTGTGTGGGCAAGTGTGCAGCGATGGTTCGCGAGCAGCTGCAGGTCATGATCGATCGCGCCATGGCTCGCGGCGAGGCTTCCCCCAGTGCCGACGACATGATCGATGCCGTCATTGCGCCCATGATTTACCGGATTCTGTATGCCGAATCGGCGCCGACGCCCGAACGCGTGCGTCAATGGGTCGACCGCTGCCTTAGCTGAGCCGCTTTGCGGGGAGTCAGAGGCGGCAACTCCCGTTATCATGCGCGCCTCGTCCGACACCAATGACCGAACCTATTCATGCACACCCTCGCAGATCTACGCGCCGGCAAGCTGGCAGGCATCAAACGGCTTGACCTCTCCTGTGGCCTGAGCGAATTCCCGGTCGAAATCTTCGACCTGGCCGACACGCTGGAAGTCTTGAATCTCAGCGGCAACAGGCTGACCTCGCTGCCCGACGACCTGTGTCGCCTGACCCGCCTGCGCGTCCTGTTCGTATCAGACAACGCCTTCACGCACCTGCCGGAAAGCATTGGCCAATGCCAGCAGTTGCAGATTGTCGGCCTCAAGGCCAATCGCATAGAGCAGGTCAGCGCCGCGGCACTGCCGCCGCGCCTGCGCTGGCTGATCCTCACCGACAACCGCATCGAGTCACTGCCCGACGAACTGGGCCGCCGCCCGGACCTGCAAAAGCTGATGCTCGCCGGCAACCGCTTGCGCACCCTGCCCGCGACCCTCGCGCAGTGTCACAAGCTGGAGCTGATCCGCATTGCGGCCAATCGTCTGACCGAGTTGCCGGACTGGCTGCTGAGCCTGCCTGCGCTGGCATGGCTCGCCTTCGCCGACAACCCGCTGTGCGCCGAACGTCCCACCGCGCCGATCCGGGAAATCCCCTGGCAGCACCTCAGCCTTCACCAGCGCCTGGGCGAAGGTGCGTCGGGAATCATCCAGCAGGCGGTCTGGCACGACGCTGGCGCTGAGCGCATGGCAGCGGCCAAGCTGTACAAGGGCGCGGTCACCAGCGATGGCTCACCGCTCAATGAAATGGCCGCCTGCATTGCCGCAGGCCGCCACGCGCAGCTGATCGAGGTGCTTGGACAGATCGGCGGGCATCCCGAGCAGCAGCGCGGCCTGGTCATGGCGCTGATAGCCCCCGATTTCGGCAATCTTGCCGGACCGCCGAGCCTGGAATCCTGTAGCCGCGATGTCTACGCCAACGACAGGCGCTTTTCCCTGCCGGTGCTGCTGCGCCTCGCTGAAGGCATTGCTTCGGTCACCGCGCATCTGCACGCCCGCTGGATCACGCATGGCGACCTTTATGGTCACAACATTCTTGTGCAGGAGGATGGCAATTGCCTGCTGAGCGACTTCGGCGCGGCGTCCTTTCACCCGTCAGCCGGGCTGGGTGAGGCGCTGGAGCGCATCGAAACGCGGGCATTCGGTATCTTGCTGGGGGAATTGCTGGAGCGTTGCGAGGCAGATCCGCAGGATCAGAACGTCGTGGCGGACCTACAGGCGCTGCAGGCGAGCTGCGTGCAGCCTGATTGCCAGCAACGACCGTCGCTGGCAGAGGTTCTTCTACAGATCAAAACATGGAGCGCGTAAAGCGCTCCATTGCGCAGTGATCAGCCTGCCAGGCCTACGTAAACGTTCTGCACGTCATCATGGTTGTCGATGGCTTCGAGAAACGCTTCGACTTCGGCCATCTGCTCATCGGTCAGGCCGTCCACAGTGCTTTTCGGGCGGTAGCCCAGTTGCGCGGACTGAACGGTGAAACCGAATTCCGGGAGCGCCTTGCAGACCGCGTCCATGTCGGTGGATTCGGTCAGGAACAGCGTCGCGCCCTCTTCACCGGGCTCGAAATCCTGGGCGCCGGCCTCGATTGCCGCCAGCTCCGGGTCGGCATCCGCTGCTGCAGGAACAGCCTCGATCATGCCCTGATACAAAAAGTCCCACGAAACCGAACCCGCAGCACCCAACTGGCCTTTGCGGAACAGCACGCGAATTTCCGAGACCGTCCGATTGATGTTGTCGGTCAGGCACTCGACGATCACCGGCACGCGGTGTGGCGCAAAACCTTCGTAGGTCAGACGCTCGAAGTTGACGCTCTCACCCAGCAGTCCTGCGCCTTTCTTGATGGCACGCTCCAGTGTCTCGCGCGGCATCGAAGCCTTCTTGGCCTGCTCGACCACCAGCCGCAGACGCGAGTTCATGTCCGGGTCTGCGCCAGCACGAGCCGCGATCATGATCTCCTTGGACAGCTTGCCAAACGTACGTCCCTTGGCATTGGCTGCCGCTTCTTTATGCTTGACCTTCCACTGTGCGCCCATGTCTGCTCTCTTGATTCGCTAGGCACCTCGCCGTCTGCGCCTGCATAACTGACAGAACGCGACGCTGGCAAGGCGCTGAAAAAGGGTCACCGGCAAATACCCTGTCCGGCGCGGCGCATTTTATACGCGATCACGGCAGATGAAACCCCCGACAGGCAGATTGCCCTTATGAACTCGCAGGATGGCTGCCAACTCGTCCAACCGCAATCATCGTCTTTCCATCAACGCTTGTAGGCTTTTTCCGAAAAACCTCGCAGCAATGCTTTTGTAACCCCGTATTCCGTAACCTGCGCGGCCCCGTTTTTGAAGCTAGAGAGCCCCGCCGATGCGCAAGGACCTGCAAGTGCCCTTCATGCTGGCGATCACCGACTGCCAGCCGGATCTGCATATCATCAGCTTCGCAGGCCATGAAGCCCTCAATGAAACGTATCGCTTCGACATCTGGATGATCGGCAGCGACCCGCAACTGGATGTGCGCAGCCTATTGAGTCGTGAAGCGTTTCTAAGCTTCGGCGAATCCGGCAGCGGCAGGCATGGCCGTATCGACCATGCGGCGCGGCTCCACCGCGGGGCTCGCGTGAGTCTCTACCACCTGATTCTGGTGCCTGACCTGCACCGGCTGGTGCAACATCGACAACGCCGCACCTATCAGGACCTTGCGATTCCTCAACTGATCGTGCAGTTGCTTGAAGCGCACAGTATCGGCGCGAACGCATACCGATTCGAACACGTGAATGGTCTTTATCCTGCCAGGCCGCTGCATATCCAGTACGACGAAAGCGATCTGCACCTGTTGCAGCGCCTGTGCGAGGAAGAAGGCATGCATTTTCGTTTTGAGCATCGCCAGAGCGGCCATCGGCTGGTGTTCTCGGACGACCCTGCGAGCTTTCCGGCGCAGCCATTGCCGGTGCGCTTCAAGCACCCGCAAACGTCAGGCGCGCCGCGAGAGACGCTGGAGCACCTGGCCGAACGACTGGGTTTTCCGCCCGTTTCAAGGCACCCCACCGACCACCCGCAACCTGCGCGCGCACCCGAGCACCCTCTGACCATAGCGGCCAATCATGCCTTTCAACCGCCAGGCTTTCGTGGAGCAATCAGCCCCCAGGAGGCCCTGAGTCGGCAGCGTGGCAGTCGCAGGCTGGAGCGCCTGCGCTGCGAACGGCGCGATGTCAGAGGACGAAGCACCGACATCGCCTTGCAGTGTGGTGAAGTCATTCAGGTGCTCGATCATCCGGAGCCCATGCTCAACGACCAATGGCTAGTGACCGAAACCGCTCATGCGGGCAGGCAATTACAGGTGCTGAAGGGTGCCGCCGCCCATGATGCACTGGCAATCCTGCGCATCCTCGTCGAAGCGCAACGTTCGTCACCCGAGGTTGAACAGCTGCAAGGCAACGGTTACTGCAACAGCTTCAGGGTCATTCCGTGGGCGACGCCGTTTCGACCGTCGATCAACCACCCGAGACCCGCGGCCACCGGTGAGCATTTCGCCACATTGCAGCGCAACGACACCCAGCCGGTTCAACCCGGATATCGTTCAATCCGCTTCGACTGGCACGTGCAAAGCCTGGAAGACGAACCCGTACAACGCTGGCCGATGGCCGAGGTCGCCTGCCCGGAGGTTGATCGGCTAGCGCCGGGCACACGAGTGCGGGTCCGCTTTCTCGACAATCATCCCGAACGGCCTGTGATTTGTGCAGTACTGTCACCGGGTCATGAGCTGGACGGGATGACGGCACAACCGGCTGGCTGTATTCGAGTGGCGAGCGGTGAGCACTTGCACGTCAATGCCCACGACGGATTGCTGGTGCGCGGGCAAGCCGCGGCGCTGCACGTTGACGCGCAACGTATCCTGATCGTGGGCCATAAAGATCAGCAGTCCTTGAAATCGGGCTGGCGCTTGTCGATAAAGGCGCGCATGCCCTCCTTCTGATCCTGGCTGGCGAACGCGGCGTGAAACACCCGGCGTTCGAAGCGGATGCCTTCGGCCAGGCTGACCTCGAATGCGCGGTTGACGCTCTCCTTGACCATCATCGCCACTGGCAGGGATTTACTGGCGATGACCGCTGCCACTGCCAGCGCTTCCGGCAGCAACTGATCGAGCGGCAGCACGCGGGCCACCAGACCGGCGCGCTCGGCCTCGTGAGCATCGATCAACCGGCCAGTCAGGCACATTTCCATGGCCTTGGCTTTGCCCACCGCGCGGGTCAGGCGCTGCGTACCGCCCATGCCCGGCAACACGCCGAGATTGATCTCGGGCTGTCCAAACCTGGCGTTTTCAGCGGCCAGAATGAAATCGCACATCAATGCCAGTTCACAGCCGCCACCCAAGGCAAAACCGGCTACCGCAGCCACCAGGGGTTTGCGTCGGGCGGCGACCCGGTCGCTTTCACGAAACAGGTCATCGAGGTAGATCTGTGGGTAGGACAGGTCGACCATTTCCTTGATGTCCGCACCGGCGGCAAAGGCTTTTTCCGAACCAGTCAGTACGATGCAGCCGATCGCACCGTCCGCCTCGAACTGGTCGAGGGCATGGTTCAGTTCGTTGATCAGGCGCGCATTCAAGGCGTTCAACGCATTGGGCCGGTTCAGCTTGATCAGACCTACACTACCTACAACCTCTATGAGAAGCGTCTCGTAAAGCATTGATAAATATCCTTTTTGTTTAATTATGCAATAAGCAGCTTTTTATAGAATTAACATTCAATTATTAGATCAAGCCATTGATTAATAATGGTTAATTCAAAATCTCGACAGCTATTGCGGTAGCTTCACCGCCGCCGATGCAGATCGCCGCAATGCCACGCTTGAGCTGTCGATGCTGCAAGGCCGCCAGCAGCGTCACGATGATTCGCGCACCCGAGGCACCGATCGGATGGCCGAGCGCGCAGGCCCCGCCATTGACGTTGACCTTCTCGTGTTCAAGCCTCAGCTCGTGCATCGCCACCAGCGGCACAACGGCAAACGCCTCATTGATCTCGAACAGATCGACGTCGTCCAGCGCCCAGCCTGTCTTGCCCAAAAGGCGCTGAATGGCGCCTATCGGCGCCGTTGGAAACAGACTCGGCCGATCGGCGAACGCAGCATGCGCATGTAACACCGCCAGAGGCTTCAGGCCACGCCGCTGAGCCTCGGACTGACGCATCAACAGCAGCGCTGCTGCGCCATCGGAGATAGAACTGGAGTTGGCCGCGGTGACCGTGCCGCCCTCGCGAAAAGCGGGTTTGAGCGTGGGAATCTTGTCCGGACGCGCCTTGGGTGGCTGCTCATCGTGAGTGATTTGCCTCGACTCTTTGCCCACGGTGACTTGCACTGGCACGATCTCGGCGTCGAAATGGCCTCCGGCAATGGCCTGTTGCGCGCGAGCCAGTGAGGCCAGGGCAAACGCATCCTGTGCCTCGCGACTGAAACCGTTGAGCCCGGCGCAGTCCTCGGCGAAGGTGCCCATCAACCGGCCTGGCTCATAGGCATCCTCGAGGCCGTCGAGAAACATGTGATCGAGCACCTTGCCATGCCCCATGCGATAGCCGCTGCGCGCGCGGTCCAGCAGGTAAGGCGCATTGGACATGCTCTCCATGCCGCCAGCCACCACCACCGCAGTACTGTCTGCCAGCAACAGGTCATGGGCCATGATTGCGGTCTGCATGCCGGAACCGCACATCTTGTTGACCGTGCTGCACAGCGTCGCATGGCTCAGCCCGGCACCCAGTGCCGCCTGCCGAGCGGGTGCCTGACCGAGACCTGCCGGCAGTACACAACCAAACAGTACATGCTCCACGTCTTCAGGCTCAATGCCTGCGCGCTCGACAGCGGCACGGATGGCGATCGATCCCAGCGCGGTGGCACTGAGGCTCTGCAGGTCGCCCTGAAAACCGCCCATGGGCGTGCGCACGGCACTGACAATGACCACAGGATCTTGACGAGGGGGTGTCCTTTCGATGGACATGGCTATCTCCAGTCTTGTTTTTATAGGTACGGTTTTCTATAGGTACGGTGGAATCATCAACCTGCTGCCTTGCAGACGCAATGGTTGAGGCAGGCAGATTAGCCGCTATCCCGGCATCGTGCCTGGCGCGCCGAATCTCTCATCACCGGCGAGGTCTGAAGATCACTGAACCTGACGCTGGAGCACACGAATGTCGCTACGCCTGATCCGCGCCCTGCTCTCGGGACTGCTCATCCTCGGCTTGAGCGCCTGTGCGCTGATTCCCCATCGAGACCCGCTGACGATCAGCGTCGTGGGTATCGAACCCATCCCCGGTCAGGGTCTGGAACTGCGCATGGCGGTAACGTTGCGGGTGCAGAATCCAAACGAAACCGAGATCAACTACAACGGCGTCGCGCTGGACCTCGACGTGAACGACAGGCTGCTGGCCTCCGGGGTCAGCAACCAGAAAGGCACTGTAGGACGCTTTTCCGAGGCAGTGCTGGTGGTGCCGGTCAGCGTGTCGGCATTCGCGGCCCTACGCCAGGCATTAGGGCTAAGTCAAAGCCAGCGTCTGGACAATCTGCCCTATACGCTTCGCGGCAAGCTGGCTGGCGGCCTGTTCGGTACGATGCGCTTCAGTGACAGCGGCACGCTGGATTTGCGCCAGGCAGAGGGAGATCCCTGGTAACAAGTCATTACGGGTGGTAATGCATGTAGGGGTTTGGCAGGGTAAACGGGACGACACAGGTGGCATGCTTTCTGCTGGCTGACTGCAGCGCATGCTCTGCACCTCCCCACCCTCAAGGAAGATTTGCCAATGACCCCACAGAACCCGTCAGCACGTTTTTTCCCGACTTTTCTGGCCCTTGTGACGCTGATGCTCAGCCTGTGCATGGCACCGTCATGGGCTGCAGAAAAAAGCGCCAAGCGCGGCATCGCCTACGACATCGCCTTGCCCGCCGACCTGAGTGCGTTATCGTCGGGCGTGAGCTGGTGGTACAACTGGAGCCCCAGGCCCCATGACCGTCTGGCGTCTTACGATTACGCCTCGATGTACGGTGTGGATTTCATCCCGATGGTGTGGAACGGCAACGTTGACGACGGGCAGTTGAAGCAATACCTGCTGGCTCACTCAGCCATCCGCTATCTGCTGGTGATCAATGAGCCGAATCTGCTCGATCAGGCCAACATGACACCCGAAGCGGCGGCCAGCTTCTGGCCGAGGCTGGAACAGATCGCCGCCCAGACCGGTGTAAAGCTGGTGGGGCCAGCGATGAACTGGGGAACCATGCCAGGCTACGGCGACCCGGTCGTGTGGCTCGATGCCTTCTACACGGCCTATCGGTCGATGAATCAGAATCGGGACCCGCGCATCGATTACCTGGCTTTTCACTGGTACGACTATGGCTTGCCGGGGATGCTCGACCGACTGGCAAAGTACGGAAAGCCCTTCTGGGTCACCGAGTTCGCCAATTGGCACGCCCCGGATGACGGAGCGCAGATTGATTCAGTCGACAAGCAGAAACGCCAGATGGCGGAGATGGTCGCTACCCTTGAGCAGCGCCAGGACGTGTTCAGATACGCTTGGTTCACGGGCCGGATGAACCCTGACCCGCACTTTTCAAGCTTGCTGGACGCTGAAGGCAAGCTGACCGAACTGGGCCAGTATTACCTGTCGCTGCCACACAGCGAGTAACCCCGCGCGGCTCGGTCAACGCATCTTCGCAGCCTCTCAGCGAGGCTGCGCCGATCTCGGTCAGACCACTGATGATGTGTTGGGTGTAGGGAAATGACTGATCGGGTTCCAGGACTCTTGTCGAGATCAACAGCCCTTCCCTGACCAGCGTGTCGACCGTCGCCACACAGACATGGATCGCCGGGGCGCTTGAATACGCGCGCACCAGCTCCCTGTAGATCTGACCGAAGGTCAGTTTTTGCGGTTTGCTGAAGCACAGGCGACCGACGATGCTCAACACCGCGAGGTCCACCCGCTGTTTTCCGTCACTCACCACTATTGCCTTTAACGAAAATAAAAATGACGCACCACCGGCTGATTATTCCTATCGCCCTTGTGCCATTTGTACAGGGCAAAGGTTGATCGATACTGCACAATTTCACGTCCAGTTTTAATGGAATAAATAGTAAGGGCGTCGTTGATTAATGTTCACTCCACGCGGTGAAAACCCCTTTAAGCGTTCATTAATTCATGTGGACATCTCGATACTTTCTCTTAAAGAGCCAGCCTTTAAAACGCGCACGAACCACGAGGATGCGAAGCTTACCAGCTCGCTAAACCTAACGACAATTAGGTTTATTAAAAAACAATAAAACCCCATATACATGGAATATCTTGGCTATTAATTGCGTGAAAATTGTAAATTTAATGATTTTTTTCTTAAAATTCTGTCTAAATCATCTGGCTTCATCTGAAAAAACCACGTGATAGCCATGTGGCATCATTTATTAAAATCTCCATTGCTCATACTTTAGTGGCCTGTGAACTGTTTACTGTCGCGCTGGACTGAGTGTTCAGCCGAGCCCTGCGCCATTGCGACAGCCGTCCGTTTTTATCCTGCAAACCATCAATCGAGATTCAATCGATGAATAGATCAATGCTGTCTGTTTTCAGTGCAGTACTTCTGTGCGCGCAAAGTGCCTTAACTTTCGCCGCGGACTCAACTTCCAGCACACCTGCCACTGGGTCCGATCAACAGATCCGGACGCAGGTGGAAGCCAAGCGCGACCAGTTGTCAGGCGCCGACAAGATCAATCCGGCCCAACAACAGAGTTCGTCGTCCCTGCTTGACGCGCCGGTGGACACCGATGACGCCCCTGCCCAGGCACAACGACCATGAACAACCTCAATCAACCGATCACATCGACCGGAAGGACACTTGCCTTGTCAGCCTTCAAACAGACGCTGGGCCTGAGCCTGCTGACGTTCAGCGTCATGCAGGCCAACCTGGCACTCGCCGCCGTGACCCCGGCGACCGGCAACGAAGTCGAGGCGCGCGTCAGCTCGATTCTCGACAACATGAGCCAGTCGGAAAAGATCAACTTCACCCGCGTCAACGACGGTCACATGATCCCGTCCCTGCTCAAATGGGGCATCAAGGGCACCGTGGCGTATGACTCGTCCATGGGCGTACACGTCAACAACGCCACATTCGGCGCTCAATACCCGTCGCAGTCTGCACTGGCAGCGACCTGGAGTATCAACCGGGCCAAGGAATTCGGCCTGGCCATCGCTTATGAAACGCGCATTTCCGGCGGTCAGCAGATGCTCTCGCCGGGCGCGAACCTGTACCGGACGCCCTACAACGGCCGCTCGGCAGAATACGTCAGCGGTGAAGACCCGTTCCTCGGAGCCGTGCTGGCACCCGCTATCGTCAACGGCATCCAGGCCCAAGGTATCCAGGCGAGCGGCAAGCACTACCTGGCCAACGAGCAGGAAGCCAATCGTCAGGCGATCGACGTCAAGGTCGATGAGCGCACCCTGCGCGAGCTGTACCTGCCAGGCTTCGAATCGATGGTGAAGAACGCCAATGTCGCCTCGATCATGTGCGGCTTCAACAAAGTCAACGGCGACTACGCCTGCGAAAACCATCACCTGATCACCGAAGTGCTCAAGGGCGAATGGGGCTATCAGGGCATGGTCATCAGTGACTTCAATGCCATTCATGATGCCTTCAAGGGCGCGTGGGCCGGTACGGACATCGACATGCCCTCCGGCCTGCAGTTTACCGAAGCCAATCTCCTGCCCTACCTGTGGAGCGGGCAACTGACTCAGAACGTGATCGACGACAAGGTCAAACGCAACCTGCGCGGCATCGTCAGCTATGACCTGCAGAACAACCTCAACACCGCCAAGACCCTGGAGCATCCGGAATACGGCATGCGTGCCGCGCTGAATACCGCGCGCGAATCCATCGTGTTGCTGCGCAATGAGAACACCGCTGCCGGCAAACCGCTGCTGCCGCTGGACCGTTCGGCAAAAATCGCCGTGATCGGCAACTGGGCGCACGACGTACCGGCATCGCCTTTCGGCACCGCTAACTCACCGCCCAACAGCTACGTGACCGAGCTGAGCGGTTTGCAGCAACTCGCATCCAGCAGCAGCGATGTCACGTATCTGTCAGAGATGAGCCTGAATCCGGCGAGCTCGGTGTGGTATCAGCCAGCAACCGGCGACAACGGGATCAGCAACGCCGGGGTAAAAGCCGAATACTTCTCCAACACCAGCTTTTCCGGTGACCCGGTGCTGACGCGTGTCGAGCCCGGCGTGAACCTGAACTGGACCACCGGCAGCAACGTGACCAACGCAGGCAGCACTGCGGTGTCTGGCTTCAGCCCGACAGCCGGTGCTTTCTCGGCACGTTTCACCACCACCATCAAGCCCACCATCTCGGGTGCTCAGGCGTTCAAGGTGCGTGCGGACGGCCCCTACAAACTCTGGGTCAACGATGAACTCATCGTGCAGAGCGACGGCGTGCCTTACTCGGGGGATGTGGTGAATGCGCTGACAACGTCGGGTAAAACTGCGGCATTGTCGGCCGGCAAGACCTATACCGTGAAACTGGAATACCAGCGCGTACAGGGCAATTTCATTCCGGCACTGGGCGGCCTGACCGGCGTACAGATGAGCTGGGCTGCGTTGCGTCCGCCAAAGGACCTGTCGAAATACGATGCGGTGGTGGTTGCGACCGGCACCACGTCTGAAAACGAAGGCGAAGGTTCCGACCACGGCTTCGATCTGCCAGACCAACAGGCGGAACTGATCAGCTTCGTCGCCAAGGCCAACCCCAATACCATCGTGGTCATGCACGGCGGCGGCGTGGCCAATATGCAGCCATGGGCGAACAAGGTCGGCGCTGCACTGCAAGCCTGGTTCCCGGGCCAGCAAGGCGGTCAGGCACTGGCCGAGATCCTCTATGGCAAGATCAACCCGTCGGGCAAGTTGCCGGTCACGATCGACAAGAACATTGAGGACAACCCGAGCTATGCCTCTTATCCGGACCCGGCGGCCTACCGCGGCAGCAACCCGCTGACCGAGATGACCTACAGCGAAGGCCTGTACATGGGTTATCGCGGGTATGACAAGAAACACGCCAAGCCGCTCTATCCATTCGGTTATGGCCTGTCCTACACCACGTTCAGCTACAGCGACCTGAAACTGTCGACCAACGTGCTGACCCCAGGCTCGACGGTTGACGTGAAATTCACGGTGACCAACACCGGCGACAAGGCAGGCTTTGAAGTGGCGCAGCTGTACGTGCAGCCGGTCAAACCTGCTGTTGACCGCCCGGAGAAAGAGCTCAAGGGCTTCACCAAGGTGTACCTGCAGCCTGGCGAGAGCAAGACCGTCAGCGTACCGATAGACTCGCGCTCCCTGGCTTACTACGTCGACAAGACGGCAAGCTGGGACGTCGATGCCGGGAAATTCAAGATCCTCGTCGGCGCGGATTCTGAGAACCTCACGCTCAACAGGACGCTGATCACCCTGTACCCGGAAAAACTGACCACGCGTGACAGCAACCCGCTGCCATTGCCACTGCGCAAGGCAGTCCAGGTCGGCGCTGCACAGACCTACTGATGCACCCCGTCAAGGCTCATGGATGAGCCTTGATATCCCTTCCCAATCGCTGCACATAGATATCGAAAACCGCCATGACATCCACGTCCTGGGGGCTTCGCAGCCACTGAATCTGCAAGCCGTCCATGACCGAGAAGATCTCCTGGGCCAGGGCTTTGACATTGATATCGCCGCGCACTTCCCCCGCTTCTATCAACGCCTGCAAATGCCCGCGTGCGTGTTCGTGGGTCAGATGGAATCGTTCAAGGTGCCAGGCCCATGCCGGGTGCGCCTTCGACAGGCTCTCGGTATTCATCAGCAACGCGGCCTGACATTCCTCGGCGCTCTCGATACTGAAACTCATGCTCAGTTTGAGAAACTTCAGAAACCCTTCAAGCGTCGGCTCGGTGACCAGATCCTGAAAACGCGAGGTGACCCGCTGGTCCCTGCGCTCCAGCAGGGCGGCGAGCAGTGCTTCCTTGTTGGGGAAATGGTGCAGCAACCCTACCGTGGTGATACCGGCAAGCAGTGCAACCTCGCGCATCGACGCGCTCGAATAGCCGTCTCTGGCAAAAACAACGGTAGCGGCGTCCAGCAAGGCCTTTCTGCGCATGTCTCCCTTGGGCGCGCGGCGACGCTTGGGTGGGGCCGTTTCTGCGGATTCATTCCCTGATTCTTCGATGACCATAAAAACCTGATAACGCCTTGATTCAATGTGCCCCGACGCTCATGACCGGGGCCCTGCTGGTAAAAAACCGTTTCGCCGTCAGCGACGCCGTGGTGATGGAGACCAGCGCGATGAGCGCATTGCCGGTAAACATGCCGGGCAAGGCACCACTGCTGCCAAACCAGTGGGTCCCGGCGAAGACGAACGGCACCGTACCCGCCGTTGCCCTCAGCCAGGCAAACACCGCGACCCACCACGACCTGTTCATGGTCAGGAATACCGCGATGGCGACAAAATCCAGACCAATCAGAACCCAGAGGCCACCGCCCCACAGGCAAAAGGCCATGAACACGGCGCGGGCTTCGTCCCCCAATTGGTACAGGTCGGCAATCATGCCACCGCAGAGCAGGAGCACCAGCCACACGGCCAGCCCGTAGCAGACCACCAGCCGCCGGGTAAAAACGACTGCAGAACGCACGCGATCATCGCGGCTCGCACCAATGTTCTGACCCAGCACCGGAGCCAGCGCGCCAGGCAGGGCAAAAAAAGCGCAGTACGAAAACTGTATGACCCGATCCAGCACCGTCATCGCGGCCAGAGCGGAAGTGCCAAATGCCGAAAGCGAGGCGACAAGATAAGCCAAACCGACCGGCGTCGCCAGATTTGCCGCCATCGCCGGGAGCGCCAGCCTGAAAGTATGCCGCGCATGCAGACGCAACAGTTTCAGATGTCGGGTAAACACCATGCCTATTCGGCTGCGCACCCAATACAGCCCGATGGATGCTGAAACTGCAGCGGATACGGCAAACGCGATCCCTGCACCGTCGAGCCCCAGGCCGAGCCCGAAGATGAAAAACGGGTCTGCCACTGCCAGCGTGGCGGCAGCGGACAGCACAACGGCCATCGCCCGGCGATTGTCACCAATGGTTCTGAGCATCTGCGCCGACATCTGCATCACCGCCTGCAACGCGGTAAAAGGCAGGGTCAGCCAGATAAAACTGCGCGCTGCTTCGTAAGTGGCCGCCTCGGCACCCAGCCATCGAATGATCGGCACGATAAACGTCAACTGGGCGGCGGCTGCCAGACCGCTGACCGTGATCACCATGAGCATCAGGCTGCCGGTGAGCTTGGGTATCGACCTGGCCGCCCGATGGCCGATGCGCGCGGAAAGTACCGAGGCTCCGGCGATAATCAGGCCGGTTGCCAGCGCGCCGTTGAAAAACATCAGGACCTTGGCAATGCCGACCGCCGCCAGAAGCACGGGGTCATGTAGCATCGACACATAGACCAGCGTGAGAATGTCGACCAGAAAGACGGCGAACAGGCTCAAGGCGCTGGCACTGGCGGTGACGACGATATGGCGCGCTACGCTGCCCTGGGTGAATCTTGCACTGGCTTGGGCCATCAACGTTCTCAAAAGGCCTTACGGATCCGGAAGGCAAGACACCCTCACCGAGAAACCCTCACGCTGAACCGTGAAGAACGATTAGCGCCGGATTGTCGGGGCGCTGTCGGATGTGCTGCTACCTGCTCGCCGCCATCAGACGATTCACTTCACTGCGGACCATGTTGGCGTATTCCGGCGGACTCATGGTGTCCAGCTCGGAACGAACCCACTCAGACCACTTGCCCTTGCGCTTGGCGCGTTCGCCCATCAGGCGTGCTGCCTCGCCCTTGGCCTTGCCCAGATTGCTCTGCCACAGTTCGAACAGACGGGACTTTTCGTCTTCGAGAGCGGTACGCTCAGGGAGCGGCCGATTGGCCAGATTGAAACTCATCACAGTCACCTACGGCTAAAAACGGCTGCATCTTACACCCGTACGGGGCATTGCTTGCAGAGTCTTGCGTCGGGTCATTCAAGCAATTGCAACTTTTCAGGATGCGCGAGACTCCATTGAACACTGTTGCCACCACTTGAAAGGAATACACCCATGGCTCGTAAGACCCCTGCTCAACAAGCTGCCGATCAAATCAAGGATCAGGCATTCAGTGACCTGCAGGCACTGATCGAAGAATCCGACAAACTGCTCAAGGAAAGTGCTGCTCTGGTGGGTGAAGAAGCAGAGACACTGCGCGCACAGTTGAGCGCCAAACTCAAGCAGGCACTGGACTCGATGGCCAGCGTTCGCGACCGCACCAAGCCGGTTGTCGAAGCGACCGAAACTTACATCGGTGGTCACCCATGGCAGACCGTGGCTATTTCTGCGGGCTTTGGCCTGGTAGTAGGCCTGCTGCTGGGTCGTCGTTGATCGACTTATGAACGGCATCGCGGGCCAGGTTGCTGGCCCGCGATGCTAATGCAGTAACGCGTGATGAAGCAGATGTAAACCTGACGAATGCCTTAGCGGGTGTGCTGTACCACCGACGGCTCGGCAAAACGGTGCGATTTGGTCACCTTCGCCTGTAACGCCACGCGCTCTTCCTCGGCCTTGGCCTGGCTTTCATAAGGTCCTATCAATACCTGCTGTTTTCCGTCCACGTCCACGATGATCGGGGCATAACTGCGCTCGAGCAACCAGGCGCTGGAATCGCTGACCGCCTCCCGCGAGTTCATCTGAATGAACCACTGCGGCGTAGAGACCGGAGCAGTCGCCGCCGTCCCCTGGACTTTATCCCTGGCGGGCCCGCCTCCATCGCATCCGGCCAGAGCCAGTACCGCTATCATCATTACCGTCTTGCGCACGTAGGTTTGCTCCTCGTCTGAAGTGGCGCGAGTCTAACATCGCGGCGCGGCCCGTTGATCACCTGTGTCGAGGTGTCGCACTGCCTATGGAATGACGTGAAGTACCTGCAATACGGGGCTATCAACACATCGGGCCGGTTTGGCGGCAACCGCCGATCATGTAATCAGATATTTCTTTGCATATAAACGCCACAGGAAGTGTCACATGACTGCGACCATGTTGATCGGTGGCTTGCCGCCATCGATGCATTAGAACAGGAGTTCATCATGTGCGACGACCGAAATCCCCTGCATTGTTTCATTCCGCCTTACATGCTCGAGCGTATGGCGCAGTCCCCCAAGAATCTGGTCAGCGCCCGGGCCATTGCCAACCTGACGAGCAGCTCGGCATTCCTTGCTTCCCGCCTCTCTGCGCGAACCATGCCATCCATGCACGCGATCAAATCGCCTGACGGACGAAAGCACCGTGTGATTCATGATGCCAAAGGCACTGACGATCTCCCCGGCGCGGTGGTGCGCAAGGAAGGCCAGGCAGCGACAGGCGACAAGGCGACCGATGAAGCCTACGATGGCTCAGGCGACGTCTATGATTTCTATGCGCAGCTGTTCGAACGCAACTCGCTGGACGACAGTGGCATGTCGCTGGTCTCGACCGTGCACGTCGCCGAAGTGGATTTCAACGGTGAGCATGTACCGCTGAGCAACGCTTACTGGAATGGCAGCCAGATGGCTTACGGCGATGGGGATGACCTGGTCTTCAAGCGCTTTACCGGCAGCCTTGAAGTGATCGGTCATGAACTGACCCACGGCGTGCAGAGTTTCACCTCGAACCTTGACTACCGCGGGCAATCCGGGGCCTTGAACGAGCACTTTGCCGATGTATTCGGCATGCTGGTGCGCCAGTGGAAACAAGGCACCAGCGCCGCCGAGTCGGACTGGGTGGTGGGCAAGGAGTTGCTGGTGCCGGCCCCGACGCGACGAGGCATTCGCGATATGGAAAAACCCGGCACTGCGTATTCCAACGATCCGGATCTGGGTGATGATCCGCAACCTGCGACGATGGCCGACCTGTATACCGGAGCCAAGGATCGCGGCGGCGTGCACATCAACTCGGGCATTCCCAACCGGGCATTCGTGCTGGTGGCCAAGGCGCTGGGCGGAAATGCCTGGGAAGTGGCGGGCAGAATCTGGTATGAAACGATGCTGGAGCTGGCCTCGGACAGTCAATTCATCGACTGTGCCAAGGCCAGCATAAAAATAGCCTCGGACCCGCGCTTCGGCCCCAAAGCCAAAAAAGCCGTGCAGGCGGCCTGGAAAGAGGTCGGTCTCAAGGTATAGCCAAAGCGTAACCACCTAAAGGTGCTTGAAATGAAGGTCTGTCTAGTGCAATCCGGCGGTTTTGCAGGTGCAGTCAAACGCTGTGAAGTCGATACAGCCACCCTTGAGCAGACCGAAGCCGAGCAGTTGCAGAGGCTGGTGAGCGATAGCGGCCTGAATCAGTCCAGCAGTGCTTTCAATGACGAAGCGCGGGACCTGAATCAGTACGAAATCACCATCGAGGATGAAGCCAAGGCAATCTGCCTGACGTTCGACGAACACAACGTGCCTGCATCTGCCCGCCAGTTGCTCGGCTTTCTCAAGCAACGTGTCAAACCCGGCAAGCTCTGAGACAGGCCCTTTGCCAAAGGACTCTGGCCGCAGCGATGCCCTTTCGTCGACAGATGGGGGGCATCGCTGCTACCGGATTCGCCACCATGACTCCGCGCATGGAATAATGGCTCAGTGACATGTGAACCACCCGACACCCTGGCGGTCAATGATTTGTACCGATCTGCTAGCGTTGACCGTACAAAAAAAAACGCTTCACACTGCCATTAACGAGGTATCTTTTCGTGCTGCGCGTTCTTACCTCCTTACCTCTGCACCAATGGCGTCGATGAGCACTGTGCATCCTATCGAACACTCTTCCGGCCTGATTATCTGCGAGCACTGCGACTCGCTCTACGAAGCCCATCCTCTGCAGCCCGGCGAGGCAGCATTCTGCCTTCGCTGCGAAGCACTGCTCGGTCGCGGCCATCGGGTGACCATAGAACAGTTGCTGGCGTTGACCATCGCTGCAGCGATACTGTTCGTATTCGCCAATCTGTTCCCGGTCATCAGCATCAATATGAAGGGCCTCTCCAACGAGGTGACGCTGTGGCAATCGGTTGAAGCCCTTGCTCAAGGACGTATCACGATCATTGCCTTGGTGGCCGGTCTTTCGATCATTTTTGCGCCGCTATTGCAGATCGTCCTGCTGTTCTGGGTGCTGGTACACGCGCACAAGGGCATCGTGGCGCCCGGCTTCAGAACCTGCATGCGCGCCCTGGAGCACTTGCGCCCATGGAGCATGCTCGAAGTGTGCATGCTTGGCATTCTGGTGGCGATCATCAAACTGTCCGGGATGCTCGACGTACACCCCGGCGTCGGGCTCTGGGCCATGGCAATGTTGATGGTGCTGATCCTGCTGATTGCCAACAAGGATATCCGCCGGTTGTGGGACGAACTGGGAGTGCAGCCGCAATGAACGGCATCCCTTTCGCCCATGAACACAAGCTGTGCCTGTGCCATACCTGCGGTTATGCCTGCCAGGAGGACGCTACACGCTGTCCGCGTTGTGATTCACCTGTGCACAAACGCAAACCCAACAGCATCAGCCGCACCTGGGCCTATCTGATTGCCGCGCTGATTTTCTATATCCCGGCCAACGTACTGCCGGTGATGTACACCAACCTGCTGGGCAACCGCAGCGAAAGCACGATCATGAGCGGCGTCATCGAGTTTTTCGAAAGCGGCTCCTGGGACATCGCCATCCTGATTTTCGTCGCCAGTGTTCTGGTGCCATGCATCAAGTTTCTGGTGCTGGGCATGCTGCTGATCACCTGCCAGCGTCGCAGCACCTGGGCGATGCGCGAGCGCGCGCGCCTGTATCGCTTCATCGAACTGATCGGCTACTGGTCGATGCTCGATGTGCTGGTTGTAGCCCTTGTGGCGTCTCTTGTTCAGTTTCGCGAGCTCAGTACTATCGAGCCGCGAATCGGTATTCTGTTTTTTGGCTTGGTAGTGGTGATGACGATGTTCGCCGCCATGAGTTTCGATCCCCGGCTTATCTGGGACGCAGAGGTTGAAGATGTCTGACAGTACCCTCCCCCCGCCTGCTTCAGTGCCACGCCCTGAAGTCAAACGTCGTCGCCTGCGTGTCTCGCTGATCTGGCTGGTGCCAATCGTTGCCGCGATCATTGGCATATCCATGGCCTTGCATGACTGGATGAACATCGGTCCCAGAATCACTGTCAGCTTCCTGACAGCCGAAGGTCTGGAAGCCAACAAGACCCAGGTCAAATACAAGAACGTGGTGATCGGCATGGTCACGGATATCAGCCTCAGTGACGACCGCACGCATGTGCTGGCCACCATTGAGCTGAACACCAGCGCTACTCCGTTCACGCGGGTCGACAGCCAGTTCTGGGTGGTGCGCCCGCGCATCGGCGCACATGGGGTTTCGGGTGTAGACACGCTGCTTTCAGGTGCCTTCATCGGCGCCGACGCCGGCAGCGCCGAGGAAACCAAGGCCAGCTTCACCGGCCTGGAAACGCCGCCGCCGGTGACCTTCGGCGAAAAAGGCAAGCGCTTCACGCTGCACACTGACGATCTGGGCTCGCTGGACATCGGCTCACCGATCTACTTCCGCCGCATTCAGGTCGGTCAGGTAGTGGCCTATGACCTGTCCAAGGACGGCCGCGGCGTCGACATCCAGATTTTCATCAACGCTCCGAACGATCAGTACATCACTACTGACACACGCTTCTGGAACGCCAGCGGTGTCGACATCACCGTCGGCGCCTCAGGGGTCAAGGTCAATACGCAGTCCCTGACCTCGATCATTTCCGGCGGTATCGCCTTTCGCGAGCCGAACTGGAGCCCGGATTCGAAGCCGGCGGACGAGAACGCAGAATTCAAGATATTCGATGACCAGGCCACGGCGATGGCACCTCCCGACGGCGAGCCACGCTACATCCGCATGCGCTTCAATCAATCGCTTCGCGGCCTGACGGTCAACGCGGCGGTTGACTTCCTCGGGGTCAACATCGGCAAGGTGGTTTCGGTGGATCTGGACTACGATCCGGCCACCAAGACCTTCCCCGGCATCGTTGGCGCAGTGATCTATCCCAAGCGCCTGGGCGCAGCCGAGTCCAAGCTCAAGGAACTCGGCGGCTCGGGCGATGAAGAAGAACAATCTGCCCGCGTACTGGGTGCCTTTGTGGCCAATGGTCTGCGCGCGCAGGTGCGTAACGGCAACCTGCTGACTGGCCAGTTGTACATTGCCATGGAGTTCGATCCAAAGGCGCCGAAGGTGGCGTTCAACGCCAAGGCCCGACCGCTGGAGATTCCGACCGTGCCGGGCAGCTTCGACAAGCTGCAGGAGCAGTTGCAGGCATTCGTCGAGAAGCTCAGCAATTTGCCGATCGACCAGCTGGCGGGCAACCTCAACGGCACCCTCAGCGAATTGCAGAAAACCCTCAAACAGGTCAACAGCAGCGTGTTGCCGCAGATGCGTGGCACCTTGCAGCAGGCCGAGAAAACCCTGGGGACTGCCAACGACTCGTTCGCCGAAGATTCACCTGCGCGTCAGCAACTGGGTCAGGCCATGGATGAAGTGCAACGTACTGCACGTTCGGTGCGGGTCCTGACCGACTTCCTCAGCCGCCACCCGGAATCGCTGATTCGCGGCCGTACGGGCGACGCAGCGCCACGTTCGTTCAACGCCCCGTCCTCGTCCCGAGCCATTGATCCGGAGCCAAAACAATGACCTTGCGCCTGAAACTGATGGTACTTGCCGCAGCAGTGGGCCTGGGTGCCTGTACATCGACACAGACCCACTACTACACGCTGATCGCGCCGATGAGCGCGACCAGCACGGCCGCCAGTAAAACCATGCCGTTCCAGTTCGAGATGCTGCCGGTGATCATGCCGGTGCAGGTCGACCAGCCGCCGCTGGTGGTTCGTCAGGGTAACGGCAGCCTGGCCATTCTGGACACCGAACGCTGGGGATCACCCCTGGGCGACGAGTTTCACGATGCGCTGACCCCGCAACTGGAGCGTCGCTTCGGCAGCCGCGACATGGCCGGCTTGCCGAAAAACAGTGATCAGCCGACATTGTCGATCCGTACCGACGTGCGACGTTTCGAGTCGATGCCCGGCAACTACGCCCTGATTGATGTGGTGTGGACACTCGGGCTTCGCGAGGCTGGCGCCACGGCGGGCAGCAAACGGCAAAGCCTGACCTGCAGCAGCGTGATCCGCGAGCAGGCAGGTGAAGGCATGGAAAATCTCATCATTGCCCACCAGAAAGCGGTTGCGCAGCTGGCAGACAAGATCGCCGCCACGGCTGCGAGCTGGACCGCACAGCGCGCCTCGCGCTGCCTGTAACTCTATCGGGAGGTCTGCGCAAAAGACCTCCTGTTTTCGCCGAACTCAGCCTGGAACCCTCCGGCCAGACGCCTGGGCATCGCGGCTCAAGGCGTTCAATTCGGTACAAAAAATGTATCACCCTGGCGGATTCCTACGTACACTCTGCCACCTGTCTGGTACGTTAGTACCTGATTGGACCGAACACTCAACTCCTCGCCCTTGCAGGGATGTCTGATCAGTCGACGCCAGAAACGCTTGTTAACCCTGACTGTAGCGGTGCACAGTTTATCGAGGACAAACGGATGACAGGGATCGGACCGCGGCTTAAAAAGGAACGTTTGCGCCTCAAGCTTTCGCAAAGTGCACTGGGCGCGATAGGTGGCGTGGAAACCAATGCCCAGGGTAACTACGAACATGGCGTCCGCTCTCCCCGTGCGGATTATCTGTCCAGCATTTCGAATGCCGGCGTTGATGTTGCCTATGTGGTCACCGGCCTCAGTGCTACGCGTAATGTCCCCGCTGTCATAACGTCCGACAGCCACAGCTGTGGCCCGCTCAACCGCGTTGTTGAACGCTTGCACGGCAACCTGCACGACGTGACCCAGAACCTATACCACTTCACCCGCCTGATCGAATCGAACGCAGGCGTTGGCAATGTGGACAGCAATCAGCTGGAAAACATCAAGAACGACGCCGAAGCGATCACTGTCGCCACCGTGCGGCTGATCTACATGACGTCACGAATCAAGTAACGCGCAAGTATCGCGTGCCGCCAAGGCTGCTCATTGCGCCGCAAACGCCTTGTCCCTGAGTTTGTCCAGCACCAACGCAATGAATGCCGACACCGCTGGCGGCAGATGCTGTCGGCTGGGATAAAGCACATGCAAACCATGGCTGGTGCGCTGGTACCGGGGCAGTACCCGCACCAGCCGGCCATCCCGCAGATCCGAGCGGATCAGCGTCGCAGGCAACAACGCGATACCAAGCCCGGCGAGGGTTGCCTTGCGCAGCGCCTGCGCGGTGTTGGCATTAAACCGGCTGGCAATGTGTACCTCATGCATCTTCGTGTCCGGACCGAGTAACCGCCATGCCGTGACGCCGCCGCGATGCGCTGCACTGACACAGTAATGACTGTGCAGGCTCTGCAGGGAATCAGGCATGCCATGAGCGGCAATATAAGCAGGACTGGCGACCATCGTGTCATGGCCTTCATCGATCAATTGCCGCCCGACGTACCCAGAGTCCTGCAAAGGGCCACCCCGAAAGGCGATGTCCAGCCGGTCAGCGATCAGGTCGGCGTGATCATCACTGAGCACGAACTCCAGTTGAACACGCGGGTAACGGGCAAGAAAACCGGCCACCCAGTCCATCGAGAAAAAGTCGAAGAAATCAGCCATCGCTGCGATACGCACCAGGCCGCTTGGCTCATCGCGCCCGGATGCAAGCTGCTCTGCGGCTTCCATCACCCCGTCGACCGCGCCCACGCATCGGTCGTAGAACTCCTCTCCAGCCTGAGTGAGCACCAGCTTGCGCGTCGATCGCTGCAACAGTCGCGTGTCCAGTTGCATTTCCAGTTGCTGAACCCTGCGGCTGATCGTATTGGACGGCATGCCCAACTGCCTTGCTGCCTGGGCAAAACTGCCGCTGCGCACCACCTGCACGAACAGCGCAACATCGTTGAGATCGAACGCCACGCCCGGATTCCTCGTATTTATGGATCAGCCCAAGCCAACTATACCGACTAATCAAGCAATCCATTGAAGCTTATTATTTGCGCTCAGGCATCAAGGCCCAGAGGAGAACGCCATGAACAGCATCGTCAGCATTCAGCCACGCGCCATCGTCCATCGCACTACCGGCAGAACTCGCGGGCCGATCACCCGACTGGTGAGCCCGGGCGATCTGGGTCAATTGTTGAAGCCTTTCGTGTTTCTCGATCGAATCTGCTTCACGTCAGAGCCGGGGAAAACGGGTTTCGGCATGCACCCGCATTCGGGTATCGCTACGCTGACCTACATGATCGAAGGCGAACTCGCCTATGAAGACACCACTGGAAAATCCGGAGTACTGCTCAGCGGCGGTGTGGAATGGATGAGCGCCGGCAATGGCGTCTGGCATGACGCCCAGCCAGTAAACGGTTCGGCTGTGAGGGGCTTTCAGCTATGGGTCGCACTGCCCGCCGCGCAGGAAAATGGCCCGGCACAAAGTGTGTACCTGTCGGCAGCGCAGGTTGCACAACAAGGCCCGGCAAACGTGCTGCTGGGACGCTATGGCAGCGCAAAAAGCAGCCTGCCAGCACCGGAAGGCATGAATTATCTGGCAGTACAGCTCAAGGATGGCGAGCACTGGCGCTACACACCACCCGCAGGCCATAGCGTGGGCTGGCTGGCAGTCAACACCGGACAGCTCGACGCAGGCGGCCCGGTCGGCGCGGGTGAACTGGTGATTTTCGAGGAATCGGATCGCCCCATCGACATCGTCGCCAAGGGTGATACCCACTTCGTGCTGGGATCGGCAGTCAAGCACCCGCACGACCTGGTCACAGGCTACTACTCGGTACACACCAGCAAAGCCGCGCTGATTCAGGGCGAGCTGGAGATAGAACGCATCGGCGCACTGTTGCGCGAGGAAGGCAGGCTCTGATTGAGCAGCAGCCTCCTGTTCAAAGACTGGCTACGCCCTCACCGGGACAGCGGCGCACTGGAACCGATACTCAAACCCTGGTGGCAGCGCTTCACCGGGCCTTATCGGTACTACCCGGGGCGCCGCTACCTGCCCTCGCCGCTGAGGGCTTTCATCGACTTTATCAATACGCCCTGAGCCGCAGGCGGCATCAGCTCATCGCCACAACCGGACCCACGCCACGACGCGCTGGCGCGGCCATGGCGAACAGCTCATCGACGCGTCTGACTTCATCCGCACTCGGTTTGATGGCAACGGCACAGGCAACGAAGATGCCCGCATTGAAAATCAGACCGACGATGCCACTGGTCAACGAGCCCAACGCCGGAATGTCATCCGGGTAGATCGTGGTCAGCACGATGGCGATCACGATCCCCACCAGCATGCCGGCAATCGCGCCCTGCTTGTTGCCATGACGACTGAACACGCCGAAGAACAGCGGCACGGCCAACTGGATGATGCCCTGATAGGAAATCTGCGCCAGCAATTGCAGGCGGGCGTAGTCGAAGGTCAGGTAGGCCAGCAATGAGGCCGCCGCAATGAACACCACCATGCCGACCTTGGCGAGAATGGTCTTCTCGCGATCACTGCGTGGCTTGCTCCAGGTCGCCAGGTCATTGGCAAACTGCGTTCCGCACACCTGCACGCAGCCGTCGACATGGCCGATACTGGCTGCCAGTACGATCATGATTGCAACGCCAAGCAACCATGGCCCGCCGATGTCGAACAGAGACAGGAACCAGCCGTGTTGCGGATGAGCCGCGACGTTCGGGTCCTGGCTGATTGCTGCGGCGAAGAGCATCAGAATTCCGTAGAAGCCGCCGACCAGCAGGATGGTCAGCAGCGTGCCCTTCTTTACCGAGCGCACGCCGCTGGCGGTATAGATGCGTTGAAAGCTCATCGGCCAGCACATCGAGCCGATCACGCCAGTAAAGATCAGGCTGAACATGTACATCGGCCCATAGGTACTGCCTGCTCCGCCGGGGATTACCAGCATGCTGGCGGGCAACTGCGACAGGTTGCTGAACGAGGCCTGCGCGCCGAACAGCAGGAAGATGCACAGCGCAGCGCAAAGCACGTAGGCAATCAGTCCCTGATACATGTCAGTCATGATCAGGCCGCGCATGCCCATGCTCACCGTCCAGTACTGACGAATCAGGATCACCGCCACGCCGACCAACAGGCAGGTGGTCACGCCCCAACGACCGAAGCTGGCGAACTGGAAAAGCGTCGCGAGGGCCTGAATTCCCATCACCACCCAAGGGAATACCGAGATGATGCCGATGATCGAAGCAATGCGTTTGACCACGGGACTGTTGAAGCGCATGCCCAGCAAATCCGGTTGAGTGGTCAGGTTGAAGCGCTTGCCCCAGGTCCAGGCACGATTGGCCATCAGGTACATCGCGGTCACGCCCAGCGTGGCGTAAACCATGCCGTAAAAGCCCAGCGCGCCACCGACCGACAAGGCGAAGAACGCCGTGAACGTTGCGCCCGGCCACCAGGAGTTGGTGTAGCACATGGCGATGAACCATGGCCCGTAAGAGCGACCGCCCACCGCGTAATCGGAAAAGCTCTCGCTCTTGCGGTTCGTCGCGTAAAGCACTGCAATCATGCCCGCCAGAAATACGCCGATCAGGCCGAAGGTGATGTAAAGATCCGAAACCATAGTCGTACTGATCATTGCCCGTCCCCCTCTTGTGGAATTTCACCCAGCAGCGACTCGACCACGTACAGCATCCACAGGCCCAGCCCCATGAGCACCGCGATCAGAATCCAGTAGAAGATCGGCAGCGGAATGCCCAACACCAGCACGGCGCTGCCGCTGACCTTTAGGTAAAACGGCGGAAACAGCGCCATCATCAACAGCGCGAAGAAGTACAGGCCAAACACCAGATTCTTCAGGCGGCCGGGGGTGGAAAGGGACGGAACGTTACTCATGGAGTGCTCCTTGAATTTCAGGATCTGGCTATGGATAAGTGATCGGATAAAACTCAAGCAGTGAAAGAAACACGCGGTTACCCGCTACTTTTTTATTATTGAAATACGTGTCTTACGTGTTCGAAGGCGCGCCGGACGAGAACGACTCAGACCTGCCGCAGCCAGGTTTCCCATTGCGAATCATTGATGATGCTGCGCGCGCGCATGTGCTTCCAGGTGCCGTACTTGTAGAAGTCGAAGTCCAGTTGCGACACCGCGTGCTGCACCATCGCCCAGGTCGACCATTTGATGTCGGCCAAGGCTTTGTTGAGTTTGATCCGCGCTACGGTTTGCGCGCTGACCTGGCCGAAGTAATCCTCGATCAGCGCCAGCTCCATGTCGTCGCTGAAAAACATCTCGCCAAACCACAGCGCCAATTCGTAATGGCGGTCGTTGTTGGAGGCATACTCGAAATCCACCAGACGAATCTGGCGATCCGCGTTGAGCATGAAGTTGCCTGCCAGCGTGTCGTTCATGCACGGCGCAAGATCGATCCCGGAAGCTTGCAGCGCCGCTTTCGCGCGCTGGTATTGCAGGCACAACCAATCGTCATCCTGAGGCTTGATGCCCTTCAGTTCCGCCACCTGGCTCTGATGCTCGGCGATCATGTCGAATACGGTCTTGGTCTGTTGCAGCAACGGTTGATCGTTGAATGCCTTGAGCCCGTGCAGGGCACTGTGGCGTATGTCGCGCTGCAGAAAGTCATGGTTGGACGACGCCCGCCAGCCCTCCATGAACTCGAACACCTCGACACCAAAGGCTTCGAGGAAGGCGAAAACCGGTGCGCCATAACCGGTTTGCGCAGCCTTCACACTGGCCTCGTGGGCGGTGTGACGGTCGATGAACATCTCTGTGCCGACGCCTGGCACCTTGAAGAAGTACGCCGTGTCGGCGCCCTCGACCTCGACCCGCCAGTTGGTGTTGGAGATGCCGCCACTGACAGGCTCGTAGCCAACGCGGCGGCCTTGCCAGCTGTCGATGCTGCGCACGGCGGCTTCCAGTTGTCGCTCCTGGGTACTGACCGACTGCCCTAACGTTTTCATGCTCTACCCTCCTGAACCTGACGCATCCAGCCTTCCAGCCGCGGGTCCTGAACGCACTGTCGGCAACGCAACAGCGTCCATTGCCCGACCTTGGAAAACTCCAGTGGCCGCGAGGACGTGGTGCCGGCCCAAAGCCCCCACAGGGTCCAGTACCAGTCGTTGATCAGCGCATACAGACGGCACACCGCGTAGTCGGTTTCCAGGCATTGCCCGGCCCACGCGCTGATCCCTTCGCGCCACTGGCGCTCGAACGAATAAAGCTCATTGAGGGTAATCGCCACGTCGTACCACGGATCCATGCAGCCACCGTAGTCAAAATCCACCAGACGCAACTGGCCTTCGCTGGAAACCATGACGTTGCTGGACACACCGTCGCCGTGCAGCGGAGCCGCTTGCACGGAGCGGCTCTGCAGCGCCTGCCAGGCCATGTCGACGCAACGGTCGATCCATTGATGCTCGGCAGGCAGCGCAACGTTATCGTGCTCGCACAGTGTGTGCAGGCGCTGGATATCCGCCATCGGTGAACGCACGACATCAGGCACAGGTCCGGCATGCACCTGCCGCTTGAGTGCCCACAGCGCTTGAAGCCGGCCGGGTGCGAGCAGATCGTCGAGCCGCGCAGCTCGCCAGTCGACACCCAGGTCCTCGAAGATCAGCACGCCATTGGCCTGGTCTACGCCGAGCAGGCGCGGTGCCGCTGCGCTACGGCCGGCACATTCGCTGGCTTGGGCCACCTCGTCGAAATCGATCAGTGGTGCCATGTCGGCATGCAGAACCTTGGCGTAGCAACCGCCCGGCGCGCTGCTGGCCCGGAAGCCGGCCCACTCGGTCGACAGTCTCGAGGGCGAGGCCACGCCCTGGGTAACGTTCTCGATCTCGGCGTCTGCCGCGAACCCGCAAGATGTCAATGCGCTGCGCAGGCGCTTGGTCAAGTCGTCGGCATATGACATGGTCAGCCCCTCAACCAAATGACGCGGATGAGGTGCAAGCCCGATGCAACAGACCGGTCAGCATGCGCAAACCGTTGTGCATGTCCTGATCGCTGGTGTATTCGGCTTCGTTATGAGAAACGCCATTGCTGCTGGGGATGAACAGCAGGCACACGGGATAGCGCCTGTTCAGACTGATCGCATCATGACCGGCAACGGTCATGCTGTCGGTGGTCGACAAACCCAGCTCGGCGCCTACGCCGTGCGCCAGTGCAGCGAACCCGTCATGCAGCCTGGCAGGTGAGCGCAACACGCTGCTTTCCACTTCAAACGATGTCATGGTCTTGTCAACGATCGCGCGCAGCGTTGCATCCAGGCGTTCCGAGGCAGCACTCAGCAGATCGACATCGCGGGAGCGGTATTCGATCAGCAGCGAAACGCGCGAAGGCACCACGTTGGGCGAATTGGGGTAGACCTCGATACGGCCTACAGAACTGTGCATCTGCACGCCGTGCTGCAAGGCTTCGTCATGCACCGCAGTGATGGTATGTGCGGCGGCCAGCAACGCATCCCGACGGGCAGCCATGGGTGTAGGGCCCGTGTGATTCTGCTCACCGTCGAAACGTACCCGCCTTTTCAGGGCGGCCCAGGTCTCGCGCACCACGCCGATGGCGGTCTGGCTGCTTTCCAGGCCTGCGCCCTGCTCGACATGAATTTCGACATACCCGGCAATGTTCAAATCAACCCGGTCGTTGCCAAGATAACCGATAGCCTGCAGGGCGTCCTTGAGACGGATGCCGTCGCCATCGCGGCTTTCCCAGGCGTCGTCCAGCGTCAAGGCACCGGTGAACACACTACTGCCGATCAGGCTCGGCTGAAAGCGCGCGCCCTCTTCGTTGGTCCAATTGACCACTGCCAGATTGCAGCGCGGGACTTCGCCACGCTCAAGCAATTGCCGCACCAGGCTGGACACCGCCACGGCACCGGCAAGCACGCCGTATACGCCATCGAAACGCCCGGCACTCGGCTGGCTGTCCAGGTGTGAACCGCAGAGCAGATAAGGCGCGTCGGGATCAAAGATCATGAGGCCGAACAGGTTGCCCACCGCGTCGATGCGTACTTCGAAGCCGTGCGCTTCGAGCCAGTCCCGAAACAAGTCACGCACCTGTCCGTCTTCAGCCGAGGCCGCCAGCCGATGTAGGCCTCCGGCCGGAGTCGCACCGATGGCCGAGCTTTGCCGAAACACTGCTTCGAACGCTGCCAGATCAGTTGCGCTCGGCTCGATCAGCTCAGGAATAGAGGGTGTCGACATGATCTTTCTCCAGGCGTGTCGCAAACTCGTCGGATAGCGCGCGATTGGTGACCAACGTCGTGATCGCGGCAAATGGCAGGGTATTGATAAAGGTGCGATGACCGAACTTGCCATCGTCGGCCAGCACCACACTGCGCGTGCAATGCCTGACCAGCGTCCTGCGCAACATGGCTTCCGGCTCCTGGTAATCCATCAGGCCGAAGTCCAGATCAATGCCGCCGATGCCCATGAAGGCAATGTCGTAGTGAAACTGCCGGGCGAACTCCAGTGTATGGGGGCCGATCAAGGCGTTGTCGGTGCGCCGCACATCGCCGGGCGCAACCAGAACCTGATTGTCGCTCTGGTGCGATATCAGCTGAGCGATGTCCAGCGAGTTGGTGATGATCTTCAACTGACTGAACCGGGTCAGCTGCTGGGCCAGCGCCAGCGTCGAGGTACCGGTGTCGAGGAAGATGGCCATGCCTTCGCTGACCAGCTGCGCAGCACGCACAGCGATGCTCGCCTTGGCGCGAGGCTTGAGTCTGCTGCGCTCCTGCAACGGCAATTCTTCGCTGGACCTGGGCAGAATGGCGCCGCCGTGAATGCGCCTTAACCTGCCCTCTTCCTCCAGATGCTTGAAGTCGCGGCGGATGGTCTCTTCGGAGACGAACAGCAATTGTGCAAGGTCCGACGCCTTGACCCGCTGCTGTTGAACGAGCAGGCGCATGATTTCGTCCAGGCGCGGCTGATTGAGCATAGGGGTAACATTCCGTTGCAAAGTGATGACTCCAGTGTCCGGGCCCTTGGGCCGCTGATCTGCGTGCAAGAGCGACATGTCTATTGCCCCGAAACCGGTGGCAGGTGCTGATCCCAAGGCGCAATGGCCTCTACCGCGGCACAGAACTGCAGCACCTGGGCATCGGCAAAGCGTGGGCCGACGACCTGCAAACCGATCGGCAGTCCTGCGTCGCTCCGCCCACAAGGCAAATTGGCGGCCGGGTTGCCAGTGATGTTGAAAGGGTAAGTGAACGGCGTCCAGCGCGCCCACGGCAAAGCGCCGTCCTGCCCGGCATAGCCCACAGGAGCTACATCGTCTGCGGCAAACGGCAGAATCGGCAGGGTGGGCATGAGCAGCAGATCGTAATCGTCAAACAATGCATGCACCTGATTGGCGAACGCCGCACGCTGTTGCAGGGCCTGCAGATAATCACTCAGGCTGTACTGGGCAGATCGCCTGATCAGATCGGCAAAGCCCGGATCGAGCTGGTCCAGCTTATGCGCAAGCGCCTTGCCATAGGCGATACCGCGCCCGGCGACCCACAAGGTTTCGAAGGTCGCCAGCGGGTCCTGCCAATCCGGCTTGAGCGTGCTGACCGTAACGGGTAGCGACCTGGCGATATTACCCACGGCGGCGTCAACCGCTGCGGCGACTTGCGCATCGACCTGGGTGTCGAACAGCGTCGGGCAGAAGCCGATGCGTAAGGGTTGCAGCGGCTGGTCGCAACGGGCCAGAAAGGACTCGTCGGGGGCTGGCAGCGCCTGATGATCGAGTGGATCGGGGCCCGACAGAATGTCGAACAACAACGCGCTGTCGCGCACGCTTCGGGTGATCGGCCCGGCATGACTGAGCATTTCGGTGGCCGACCAGGGCCAGGTGGGAATACGCCCCAATGTGCCCTTGAGGGCAAATGCGCCACAGAACGAGCCCGGTATGCGTACCGAGCCGCCGCCGTCCGAGCCCAGGGCCGCAGGAACCATGCGCGCCGACACGGCAATGGCCGAACCGGAGCTGGAGCCGCCGCTGGTGAGGCTCGGGGCCCACGGGTTGCGCCCGTTGCCGAACACCCGCGACGTACTGGCGCCCGTCCAGCCGAACTCGGTGGTCGCGGTCTTGCCAAGAATGATCGCGCCAGCGTTTTTGAGGCGACGGATGATGGGTGCGTCCTGAACCGGCACCGACTCCAGCGCAGTCAACGACCCCCGCGTGGTGCGCAGCCCGGCAGTGGAAAAGAGATCCTTGATGCCAAAGGGTATGCCGTGCAACGGCCCGCGTATCTCACCGCGCTGCAGTTCGGCTGTCATGCCTGCGGCCTGTTCAAGCGCCGCCTCGGCATATACATCACCGAATGCATTCAGTGTGGAATTGTGGGTTTCAATCGCTGCAAGGCATAACTCGGTCAAGTGTATCGGCGTCAGGCCCCCTTCGCGGACACGCGTGGCAGCCTCGATCACGGTAGGCATGGAAGATGGCTTGGACTCAATCAAAGCAGATACCTCTCAGACACTTATGCGCAACGCACGGCACCAACGACTGTCGGCGCATTACATTCAGCAGGCTCTGATGAGTCAAGTGGGTTTTGTTGGATATATTGAATTTGTGGTTTTAAATTTTGTAACAGCACCGTCGCGGTGCCAAAAAACGCGCAAAACGCCGCATCGCACAATTGCGGTGCGCGATTAAACCAGAAAAGAAAGGGGGAAGTCGGCCAGAAAAGACTGCGCCTGTCAGCGGCGCAGTCCTGTCATTGTGATCGGTCTTTCAGGTCAGCGATCAGACCGCCAGATCGTGAGCATGGAACTCGGTGACGCCAACCAGCTGGATTTCAAAGTCCGCATGCAGGTCAGCGTTGACGTTGCCGGACAGCACATGATCAGCAAAACGCAGCTGGCCAGCGCCGGTGAACTCGCCGCTGCCGATGAAGCTGAAAGCATCAAGCGCTTTGGTGTCCACGTTGGCATCCATCTTCAGGAAGCTCAGTTTGTCGCCTTGCTGGCTATTGAAGTCGGTGATCACGTCGCTGTTGTGGCCTTTGCCCATTTCCGACAGGTTGTTGAACACGAAACGGTCAGCGCCGCTACCGCCAGTCATGATATCGGCGCCCTGACCGCCCACCAGTTTGTCATTGCCGGCGCCGCCGAACAGAACGTTGTCCGCATCATTGCCGGTCAGGGTGTTGTTGCGGTCATTGCCAAGCACGGTGAACGCGCCCTCGCCTTTGAGATGGACATTCTCGAAGTTCGCCAACGTCCCGGCATTGAGGTTGATCACCTGTGCAATGGGCGAGGTATTGTCATAGGTGATCTTCAGCGTATCGACGCCCTGATCGGCCTTTTCCTGAACCAGGTCCAGTTCGCCTGCCTGATCGATGACGTAGGTATCGTTGCCCAGCCCGCCGATCATGGTATCCAGACCGCCGCGACCATTGAGCACGTTATCCAGTTCGTTGCCGATCAGCGTGTCATTGAAAGCGGAACCTATGGCGTTTTCGATGTGCGCCCCGTAGGCGATCGCCAGACCGGAATTCATCGACGTCGGTGCATCAGGGTTCGCGTTGTAATCGAGAAACGCCTTGCCGATGGTGCTGAACTCACCCTCGTTGAGGTTGATTTTCACCGATGCTTCCTGATTGCTGGCATCAATGGTGTCTTTGCCGCCAGCGTCCCAGATGGTCTCGAATACCGACTGCCCAGGTGCCCATTTGTAGACGTCGTCGCCAGTGTGATAGTGGGTGTTGGCACCGTATATAAACTGCATGGCCGCGACATCAAGCAACATCGGTGTGGTGGGCTTGAAGCTGTAATTGTTGGTGTAGCTCATGATGGTGTAACGCGCATCTTCGAATTTGGCATCGAGCAGAACGTCGTTGTACTGCGAGGCTTCGAACGAATGCTTCAAGCCCAGTGCATGACCGGTTTCATGCATGAACGTGAGGTAATCATCCGTGCCCTTGGCAGGATCGGCCGCGTTGACGTTCGGCCCGATCCAGACATCGCCGGAGCGGCCCAGTGTACCCGGCGCATAAGCCTGGCCAAACTCGGTGCCTTGCAGGCCCTTGAAGCCGCCGAAACGGATGTCTCCGACATTGTCGGGTGTGTCCTGAACCTCGGTGAACTTGATAT
Source organism: Pseudomonas sp. PvP028 (assembly GCF_017832255.1). Lineage (NCBI taxonomy): Bacteria > Pseudomonadati > Pseudomonadota > Gammaproteobacteria > Pseudomonadales > Pseudomonadaceae > Pseudomonas > Pseudomonas sp. PvP028. Next base: position 3,783,204 of record NZ_JAFIBL010000001.1, on the reverse strand, counting down.
CTGCCACCGCACTCCAGGCATCCAGTGCGCTTTTTGCGGCTGCCGCCTGGGCGTCGGTCAGCGAATAGGCATCACCAGGCTCCTGCGAGCGACTGTAGTCAGTGGCGTAGACGGAGTCGGCCCGATGAAAACTGTAAGTCAGATGGGTACCGGACGAGTCCCCGAGCCAGAATGGCCCCCATAACAGGCTGGTGACTCGGTCGTCAGTAGCTCCGTCGGGCAGAAGTTCGGCAGGGCTTGATTCATTTGGGCCGGGCATTGGCGTTGCTCCAGAAGAATACGGGACGTTATTAATGGGCTCACGATCTTTGCCAAGGCAAAAACCGGACGGCAGTTTATTACACGGCACGCATAATATGGACACAATAAGTTACAAATACAGCGCTAAAAAGGGCCATCTCGTTACTCTCGGCACCTGCCAACTTCTTATGTCGAGCGAACTTTAACTTTTATTACAGGCGTCATTTAATGACGCGCCGTTATATAGATTGTTCGAACCGGCGACGACAGTAAGAAGTGACTGTTCCGAGGGTGTTCAAACACGGCCGTGACGCCCTTCCACTGCGCAGGATTTCTTCACTGCGAGTCGAGCGAGCAGGCTGAATAAAGGGGACATCGTGCAAACCTGTGCACGCCGAGCTGATTTATGCGGCGTATACCTTGCTGCACTCTATGGATCATAGGCATCATAAGACCCAATTTCATCCGATCGCGGTGCGCCCCATGACCCACCACCCTGCGCCACTTCCCGCCAGCGAGGAAGAACGTGTCCTGTCCCTTGAGCATCTCAAGATACTGGACAGTGCTCCCGAGCAAGACTTCGACGACATTGTGCTGCTCGCCACAACACTGTGCGACGCGCCCATTGCGCTGGTCTCGCTGGTTGACCGAGAGCGCCAGTGGTTCAAGGCCTGCATCGGCCTGGACGTGCAGGAGACGCACCGCGACCTGGCATTCTGCGCCCACGCCATCCTGCAGCCTTCCGATGTGCTGGTGGTTGAAGACGCGACCACTGATCCTCGCTTCAGAGAAAGCCCGCTGGTGCTCGGGCCTCCGTACATCCGCTTTTATGCAGGTGCGCCGATTCGTACCGAGGCCGGCCATGCACTGGGCACCGTCTGCGTGATCGATATCTGGCCGCGCGTACTGAGCGACCAGCAACGTCGTGCCCTGCTCGCACTGGCGCGGCAAACCGCAGCCCTGATGCAATACCGCCTGGTTTCGGAGCAGCGTGACCAGCACGCCGCCGAGCTGGCGCTGGGGCTCGAAAGCTCCCAGAGCCAAAGCCTGGCGCTGGAGCGCAATTTGCGTCAGTCGCAACGGGTGTCCTCACTGGGCATGCTCACAGCGAGCATCGCTCATGACTTCAACAACCTGCTTCAGGCTCTGAGCGCCAGCCTGCAACTGATCCGCATGCGCTCACGCCGCCCGACCGATGTAGAGACGCTCAGCGATACCGGGCTACGAGCAGTGGATCACGGTCGCCAATTGGTAACTCGCCTGCTCAACAGCGTTCGCCAGGACGGTCCCGAACTGATCTGCATCGATGTCAGCGAACGGATCGATGCTGCGCGTGATCTTCTGTTGCGTTCGGCGGGCGACACGCTGGACCTGTCATTCGACCTATCCGCCCGAGGCTGGGGCGTGTTGTGCGCCGAAGCGCAATTGCATACCACCTTGTTGAATCTGCTGAGCAATGCGCGTGATGCAATTTCAGGCCCCGGCAAGGTGCATATCTCGACCCGGCTGGAGTCCGTCAAGGACGACCCGCAATTCCCGGAAGGCGATTATCTGGTACTCAGTGTGAAAGATAACGGTCCTGGCATGACCGCCGAGCTCAAGGAGCAGATGTTCGAACCCTTCTTCACAACCCGAAGTTCGGACCCGGGTGCCGGGCTTGGCCTTGTTCAGGTGCAGGAGTTTGCGGTAAATGCCGGCGGAGGCGCACGCGTCGAAACAGCACCGGGGAGTGGCACTACCGTGCATCTCTACTTGAGAATACTGGGCCCGATCAGTGCAACGAACGCACCAGCCCATATAACCGAACAATAACAACGGCTCATCGCCGGCGAGACGTGGTTACTTCAGATACCCGTTAAATAAAAATGGCCGAACATTCACTGTTCGGCTTTTTTATTTTCTAACCCGCTTCATCCTGTCGCCGGGTGCCTCAAGGCCAATGGCGTCGAATGACCGCGTTGACTACTGGCTCCGCGTCAACCTGTAGCGCTATCTCGATCGCAGCCGAACCCGAACCTTGCGTGCCGAAAAGCGTATACATAGCAGTGCTCCTTGCCAGGTGCTGCAGGCTCGCTCCGCGCAGTCATACTGACGGAGGAGCGAACAAATGGGCGTGCATGAAATCAATGAAGACTCGCAGGCGCAGCGAAAGATGCTTGCTGGACGGCCAGAGCAATCTGAACGTTCCGGTATGCACCGTGTAGTCATCCAGGACAGGTATCAGCTCGCCGTTGCGAATGGCCGATAAAATCATGAAGTCCGGCAGACAGGCAATTCCCAACCCGGCCCGCGCGACGTCCACCAGAATCTCGGTGGTATTACACACCATGGCCTGGGGTAACTCGAGATCGTCGACGCCTGCCTCACGGCGCAGCGGCCAGTGTTCAAACCTTCCAGTGGAAGGAAACTTGTGCAACAGGCAGGCGTGCTGACTCAGGTCCCCAGGATGCCGGGGTATACCGTGCCGGGCAAAATAGTCCGGAGCGCCGACGATGCGCAACTGGAAACTGCCCATCCGCTTCGACATCAGCCCCGAGTCACCGGGATCGCCGGTGCGTAACACGATATCGAAGCCCTCCTCGATGATATCGACCATGCGGTCCGAGAAATCGATGTCCAGTTCGATATCGGGATAGGTACGCATGAAGTCGATGATCACCGGCATCACCAGTCCGCTGACCAATGGCAAACTGATCCGCAACCTGCCCTTGGGCAAGTCTCTGGCATTGCTCAACTCCATTTCCGCCGCTTCCAGCTCCGACAGAATCCGCCGGCAACGCTCCAGGAATATCGAGCCTTCCAGCGTCAGGGCGATACTGCGCGTACTGCGATGAAAAAGGCGGACGCCGAGGCTCTCCTCCAGACGGCCAATACTCTTGCCGATCCCCGACGAAGAGATGCCCAGGCGTTTTCCGGCCTGGGTAAAACTCCGCGTTTCAGCAACCAGAACGAACACGGCGATGCTTCCGAGCGATTCCAATACCCACTCCTATTCAGGACAACCCTGTCCTATACGTTCGGAACATAAGCCTGTTTTTGTTTGCGGGCGCAACCCCTAATCTCGCGGCAGGGCGATCGCTCTTGGATAAACGCGTGCACCACGGCAAAACCCGGGCACGCTTCACAGGGACATTGCACATGACCACAGCACACAGGGTTCAAACACAGCCCACTGCAGGACGATGGGGGCAACTGCTCGCCGCTTGCCTGACCGGCATTCTGATCCCGTTATGCTTCACGGGCCCTGCCGTGGTTCTGCCGTCGATAAACCAGGCACTGGGCGGATCAGCCGTCGAGCTGACCTGGGTCATCAACGCCTACATCCTGACCTACGGCAGCGCGATGATGGCCGCCGGGAGCCTGACGGATATCTACGGCAGAAAACGCGTCTGGTTGATCGGGCTGGCGATATTCGTGCTCTCCACCTTCGCCATTCCGGCAGCCTCCTCCGTCGTCCAGATCGACCTGCTCAGACTGGTTCAAGGCCTGGGCGGTGCAGCAGCGTTCGCCGGGGCGATGTCGTCGCTTGCCCAGACCTTTCATGGCGCCGAGCGCACCCGAGTCTTCAGCCTGCTGGGCACCACCTTCGGTATAGGTCTGGCCTTCGGCCCTCTCGCAGCCGGCTCGCTGGTGGATTCGGCAGGCTGGAAATGGTCATTCCATGCGACTGCACTCATTGGCGTCGCGGGGTTCCTGCTGGTGCTGTTCAGCGCCACTGAGTCAAAGGATCCCGACGCAACAGGTATGGACTGGCCGGGCGCAATCAGTTTTACCGCAGCATTGACCCTGTTCACTTATGCCATTCTGCTCGCCCCTGAAGAGGGTTGGACCGATCCATTGGTGATGGGTGGCATCATCGGCTCACTGCTGCTGTTCTGGGTATTCATTGCGGTGGAGCGGCGCGTCGCCCGTCCCATGCTGGACCTCTCGTTGTTCAAGAGCGCGCGCTTTGTCGGCGTGCAGATTCTTGCAGCCACTCCCGCATTTTTCTTCGTCGTGCTGATCATCATGCTGCCAGCGCGCTTCATTGGTATCGACGGCCTCAGCGCCTTTGAAACCGGGCAGATGATGACAGCCCTGGCGGCGCCCCTGCTGATCGTGCCCCTGCTTGCAGCGCAGCTGGCACGTCGTTTCACGTCAGGACTGCTGTCCGGCGTCGGGCTGCTGCTGGTGGCGGCCGGCCTGTTATGGCTGGGGCTGGCACTGGACAGTGGCGCGATCAGGACAGCGTTGCTGCCGATGGCCTTGATCGGTATCGGTATCGGCCTGCCCTGGGGGCTGATGGACGGCATGGCGATCAGTGTCGTTGAAAAAAAACGCGCCGGCATGGCCACCGGCATCTTCAACGCGGTGCGCGTTTCGGCAGACGGGATCGCTATCGCAATCGCGGGTGCCCTGCTTGCAACGTTCATTCAATGGGGACTTTTCGACGCACTCAAGGATGTCTCACCTGATGTGGTCACCGAAGCGGCCAACCGCGCTGCCTTGGGCGATCTGCACAATGCGACAAGTATTCTGTCCGGTCAGGCAGCGTTGCTGCACCAACAGTACGTCAGTGCCTTCCGCAATCTGCTGTTCATTCTCAGCGCCGCCACCGTGCTGACGGCCGTGGCGGTCTTTGCGCTGCTTGGTCGCGTACGCGCTCATGAAGAACCGCCCATAGAGCCCTCCGACACGCTTGAACTGGCGGGCGAAACCAAGTGAGTCCCTATGAAATACCAGGCGCAAAGCGGCATCCAGCCTTTGCAAAAGTGTTCGCGCCGGGTCATCTCACGTTCGGGTTGATCGCGCCGCTGGAGGGCTACCCCGACTCCGCAGCACCGACCATGAAAGACCATCTGGCCCTCGCCATTCAGGCCGACAAGGCCGGTTTCGCCGCGCTGTGGCTGCGCGACGTACCGCTTCTCGATCCGGGGTTCGGCGACGCCGGCCAAGTGTTCGACCCTTTTGTCTACGCCGCGCTGCTGTCTGCCGTCACCCGGCAAATCTGCATCGGCACGGCAGGTATCATATTGACGTTGCGCAATCCGCTGATGGTTGCCAAACAGGCGTGCAGCGTCGACGTGTTGCTTGAGGGGCGCTTCCTGCTGGGTTTGTCTACCGGGGACAGGCCCGGCGAATATCCCGCGTTCGGCGAGCATTTCGACACCCGCGCGGAACGCTTCAGGGACGGCGTCGAACTGCTGCACGCGGTGACCGAGCAGTCTTTTCCAGTGTTCAGATCGCGCCATTACGGGCAACTCAATGGCGCGCTGGACCTACTGCCGAAACCGGTTTTCGGGCGGCTGCCGATGCTTGCCATCGGCCGCTGTCAGCAGGACATCAAATGGCTGGCCAATCACATGGATGGCTGGATATGGCATCAGAGCGGCTTCGACACCTTGCCTGAAGTGATCAATCATTGGCGCAGTGCCAATGAGCAAAGGCACTTCAAGCCCTACGGCTATGCGACGTTCTTCGATCTGGACGAGAACAAGGACGCGCCGATGAAAGTCGGCCGCGGAATCAGTACCGGGCGCAACGCCCTCATCGCCCTGTGGCAGCGTCAGCGGGAACAGGGGGTTTCGCATGTGGCGCTGAACCTCAAGCCCCTGAGGCGTCCGGCCACAGAAGTGTTACAAGAGCTGGAAGAGTATGTGCTGCCGTACTTCCCGACCCGCCGGGGTGATCATGCCTGACCGACTACTTGGTCGGCACGGCCACCGCAGGTTCAGGATTTAGCAAGGACGAACGATCCAACCACCGACCTGGGAGGTCACGATGCGCGCTGAAAAATCCTATCCGATAAAAACCAACCCGATGCGCAGCAGCCCGAACAAGATACAGCTGGGTGTTTTCTCCACCAATACCGAGGGTGGCTGCACCGTCACCAATGCGCCTGAACGCCTGCGCGGAGACGATTGGGCTGGCAACCTGGAAATCGCCCGGATTGCCGACGATGCGGGGTTTGAAGCCTTCATACCGGTAGGCCGCTGGAAAGGTTTCGGCGGTACCAACAATACCGGCGGTGTCTGTTTCGAAACCTATACCTGGGCTGCCGGGATTGCAGCCCTGACCAGTCAGATCGCGGTGTTCACCACCTCGCACCTGCCCACCGTGCACCCGCTGTTCGCGGCCAAACAGGCGGTGACCATCGACCACATCAGCGGCGGGCGCTTCGGGCTGAATATCCTCTGCGGCTGGTATGGCGCGGAAATGCGCATGTTCAGCGGCCACATGATGGAGCACGACAAACGCTACGACTACGCGGAAGAGTGGCTGCACATTGCAAAAAATGCCTGGGAGCAGCAGACCCCGTTCGACTTCAAAGGCGAGTATTTCTACATCTGCGGCGCAATCTCGCAGCCACAACCCTTGAATAAACCCTACCTGATCAATGCCGGAGGGTCGCCGCGCGGCAAACTATTCTGCGCAGAACATTGCGACGCCGCGTTCCTGATCGTCAAACATCTGGACGGCGAACAAGCGGTGCGTGAGCAGATTGCATCCTACAAGGACCTGGCGAAACAGAAGTTCGGCCGTGACATAAAGATATGGTGTTATGGCTACGTGGTGCAGAAGGACACGCAAGAGGAAGCAGACGCTTACCTGGACTATTACGCCAACCAGGTGGGTGACGATGAGGGCTGCGACATCATTACCGGCGAGCTGGGTATCCAGACCGGCATTTTCACCCCCGAAGACGCCGTGCGTTTCCGTTTCCACTTCAAGGCCGGATTCGCCGGGGTGCCACTGGTAGGCACACCCGAGAGGATCGTGGAGCTGTTCAGGAAGTATTCTGACTGGGGGATCGACGGCATTGCCCTGACGTGGCTCGATTACCACGAGGGTATAAAGGACTTCGTGAGAGAAACACTGCCACTGATGGAAGACGCGGGCCTGCGTGAACCCAGAGTTGTGGAGGCGATTACTTCGAAGGTGTCCGCAGAAGTAGCCTGATGGCCAGGCCGCCCTGGCAGTGCTGGCCAGGGCGGCCTTATCCGAACAGCTTAAAGGGCCAACATGCGTTGCGGATTCAACAGAGTCACCTCGGTGCGGCGCTCGCCGCTCAAGCCGAACGCGTCGAACCACTGCCCGCTCAGCGACAGCCACTCGTGGACATCGACCTGACTGGTCTGCCCCAGGTCCGAGCTGTAGACCACATTGCCGACATGACTCAACACATCGCTGAAATCCTGCCGGTCCTGATAGCCCAGCAAGTACGTCAGTGCGGTCTGCTCGATGTAGACCGATGGCTCTGTGCCGATCAGCGCAAGCTCGGCCGCGTCTAGACCGGTCAACGGATTGGCAGGCTGGTTGAGCATCAACCTCGGCACACCGATCCGCAGCGCTTCGTCGATCAGCGTCCTGACTTCATCGGCATCGGCATGCCCGGTCGAGATCACCAGCGGATAGTCACGCGCCATTCTCAGAATATCCAGCGCCTGTGGCGTCAGACGGCCGTTCTCCGATGTCACTCTGGCAGGCTTGATGGGCTTGTCCCGCAACAACGGATGGCTCAGGTTGCGGGCCAGCGTGCTGGCATGCGTTCTGCCGGTCACGGTTGGCAAATGAACCATGAAACGCCCCGGCTCATCGCCACGCAAACAGAGGCTGCGCTCGACCACCCGATAGTCGATGCCGCCGGCAATCTCGTTCAGGACCACTGAGCCGCTGACCGGAAAACCCTGATCGCGCGCTTCCCACGCCTGGGCTGCCGTACACCCCAGATGATTCTTCAGCACCACCCTGCCCTGTGCCCGCGCGTAGCACCTGCCCGCCTCGATCGCACCATGACGACGAATGAACGCGTCAGGATTGGCGTGGTAATGCACATCGATGAAGTTCAGCGCGTCGACCTGGCTCATTGCACACACTCCTGGCGGGTCATCAGGAACGCGTCGATGCTGTCCAGCACCTGCTTCAGGTCATCCGCCAGAGGACGCATCCCGCCCCCCTCCACGCACAGCGAGCGTTGCTTCCGGCCACGGGTACGCAGCACATTGCGCACGCCCACCAACTGCGACTTTTCGCCGAACACGCTCAACACACGCCCCTGGTAATCGAGCAGGCATTCACTGAGATCCACACCAGCCAGCAACCGGAAACCCACTGTCAGGCGCTGCCCCTGCATCGAAAGCGTCGCGTCACTCTCGTGGCCGGCTGGGTCCGCTCGTTCATGGACCTGCCCGTCAGGCAATACCAGGTTGTCCAACAGATGCCTGGCTTGCTCGACATGCCCCTGTTCGGCCAGGTCCGCCATATGTCCCAGCCTGGAATCGAGTAACCCGTCGGCCTTGGCCGGGGAAGACAGCAGCAGCAAAGCAGGTGTCGACTGCAGAAATGAACTGCCTGCCAGTGCCTGCGCCAATGCACCGCCCAGGGCAACGCCGACCAGTACATCCGGCACACCCCATGGCTCGAGTGCGCAGGCCCAGCGCTCGGTAAATGCGCCAAAGTCCTCACCCGGCACAACGGGCAGTGACAGGGAATCAAACACCGTGACCTGAAAACCGGCGGCGGTGAAATGCTCGATCAACGATTGGGCAAATCCACCTTCGTCCCAGACCGGCATCACCGGTGACAGAATAAAGACGCGCGAATGCCCGGCACCAAAGGTCCGGAAGGTCATGCAATGACTCATGGCTTTTGCTCCTGCAAAAAGAACCAGACCCGCCTTGTCGAGCGGGTCCGGTCGTTGCTCCATCGTGAGGGCTCAATCGTGAAGGCTCAGCGGGGCGTGCGAAGGCGTTCGACACTGGCGGCATACCCGCGCAAGGTCGACTCGACAATCAGTTGTGCGGGAAGCACCTCCTTGATCAGGTCCGCGACTTCGCCTGCCCAGATGGCCCGGATACTGACATCGTCGGCCGCCAGCGCGGCTTCATAGTCCAGGCGCAGTTGACCGGCTGACGCAGCGAAAGCCTGCTCCTCACCCACCCAGCTAGCGGAAAAGTCATTGCCGATCACACGTCCGCTGTAGCCCTCGGGCCAATCGATGCCGCGCACCTGATCGAAGATCCGGGTTCGCACCGTATCGCTCGCAACCGCCTGCAGCAGTCTCTGTTTTACCCGTTCGGAAGGCAGTGCCTCCTGTGAAGCCAGAAAGCGCGTACCCATCATCACGCCGTCCATGCCCAGCGCCAGCGCAGCAGCCATGCCACGCCCGTCGGCGATCCCGCCGGCACCGATCAGCACGACATGCTCACCCACAGCGTCGCGGACCGCCGGAAACAGCGGCAATGAAGCGCGGCGCAAACTGTGACCACCCGCCTCGGCACCTTGCACGATCAGCGCATCGGCACCGGCGTCCAGCGCTTCAAGCGCCTGGTCGACGTCATGCACCTGAACGATGACTTTGGCATTGGCCTGATGGATGGGCCTGACGAAAGGACGTACATCACCAAACGAAAGGGCAACCACCGCCGGACGATACTCCAGCGCCAGAAGAAGCAATTCGAACTGTTTGGCCACGGTAAACATGACCAGGCCTACGCCCCAAGGCTGCTGCACCTCTCGCATCATCTCCAGTTCACGCGCCATCCATTGCGGGTCGCCGTAACTGGCACCCACCAGACCAAGGCCACCGGCACGGGAAACCGCAGCCGCCAGACGCCCACCGGAAGCGCCGCCCATGGGCGCCAGAATCAGCGGGTGGTCAATGCCCAGAAGTGAGGTCAGTGCTGTATTGATCGTGGTCATCGCATAATCCCTGTGCAATCCGAGTGAATATCAGACGAAGGCGGCCTGTGCGCCGCCCCCTTCTGCCGGTTGTGGCTCCAGCCGGCCTTTTGTAAGGCAATTTCAGGGGTGATGTACTCGGCCACGTTGTACAGGTGATATTCCCAGGTACCGGTTTCTTTCAACCGGGAATAGCGCGACAGAAACTCTGCGTCGGTAAACAGCGACTCGAACTGGCTGCGATCGCTCCATTGCGCCTGATTGATAACGGTCTTGCCGTCGATGCTTCTCATCAATCGGCTCCATTTGAAGGCACTGTAAGTGCGTGCCACGTAACTGACCGTCTCTTCAAGAATCTGAATGGCCAGATCCTGAGCCCCCTCATTTACCTGTACGACATTGATCAGATAAACCGCGTTGTCATCGCTGACGGATTGGGCGTCGAACAATTCCATTTTCATCATCATTTCCATTCAAGTGGGAAGGCAGATCAGTTCACGCCTGCGAAGGCATCGCGACGCTGATTTTTTCAGCGTCAGTCAGCCAGGGCTGGTCGTAGCGATAGGTGCTGCGGGCTTTTTCCAGCGTCCAGCCAGCCGATATGGCTTCGATGATGCGGCGTTCTGTCTGCTCGACCGCCTGGGCACGGCGTACGACCTCGGCGGCCAGTTGCTGGGGAATCACAACGCACCCGCTGCCATCACACACCAGAAGGTCGCCGGGCCGGACTGTTACGCCATCGATGAGCAGAGGCACTTGTACAGCCTGGAGTTGAGCGCGGTTCTTTGCCGACTGCATGAAACGCCCGCGACTGAACAATGGGTAACGGCACTCGATGACCGTATCGATATCGCGTGCCACGCCATCGATCACAGTGCCCTTGATACCATTGGCCAACGCGAAGTGGGTCATGATGTCGCCCCATACCGTGCAGTCCTGGCGTCCGTTGTTTGAGGAAACAATCACCGCACCGGCCGGTACATGATCGATATAGTTGGCAGCCCCCTTGAATAGCGCAGAGACATCGACCGGCTCGTACTGCACGGTAAATGCGATGCCTACGCAACGAGTGCCAGGTACTTGCGAGGCAATACCCGAAAGCCCGCCGTCGACCCCCAGGCTGTCCAGAGCGTCAGACAGGGACGCAGTGTCGAGATGTTCACATGCCTCCAGCACGGCTTGCGCAATGGGTACAGCTTCAAAGTGCGCTGACATGACGTTCTCCCTGTGCTGAAACCTGTTCGTTGCCATACCCGAACGTGCGGGACTGCAACTCGATGCACTGTTGAACGATCGCTTCGCCCACCTGAGCCGTGGTATGGGAACCGCCGAGGTCATATGTGCGTGTGGATGTGCGAGAAACCAGGCTGACGGCCTGGCTGATACACGCCGACTCGGCCGGGAACCCCAAATGCTCCAGCATCAGCGCGATGGCCATGAACATCGCGCCGGGGTTGGCCTTGTTCAACCCCGCATGGGCAGGCGCGCTGCCGTGCACCGGTTCGAAATAAGCCCCTGAATTGCCGAAGTTGCCACTGGGCGCAAACCCCAGGCCTCCCATGACTCCGGCGCCGAGATCGGAAAGAATATCGCCGAACATGTTCTCGGCAACGATCACCCCGAAGCGCTCGGGACGCTGCACCATCCACAGGGCAACCGCGTCGACGTTTTCGATGACCCCGGTCACGTCCGGATAACGCTGAGCTGTTGCTTCGAAGATGCCCCGCGCGAAGGCGCTGCTGTGCCGCAGGACCATGGGTTTGTCGACAAACGTGACCCGCGTGAAATGGTTCTTGCGGGCGTACTCGAAGGCGTATTCGAAAATACGCGTCAGGCCACTTCGCGTCTGCAGGCGCAACGTCACCGTCGCATCATCCTGCCCTTCTCGCTGCCACGCCGCGCCGAGGGCTTCCCGCTCTTCGAGCAGCGGCACCAGTGCATCCGGGATACAACCGAAGTCCAGCCCCGCATAAAGCCCTTCGGTGTTTTCCCTGATCACGACAAAGCGAAATCTGTTTTCGCCGGTCATGTCAGTGACCGGGCGGACATTGGCGTACAGGTCAAGATTCTGCCTGAGCTGAATGACCGGGCTGACATAGCGGCGGTTCTGGCCCTGAAGCGCCAGTGGCAACTCTGCTTCGGCCTCTGCCAGAGGTTTGCTGGTGATTGCGCCAAGCAATGTCGCGTCGCAACTGGCCATAATCTCCCAGGTCCGGGCCGGAACGGTTTCCCCCTCGGCCCTCCAGCATTCCCAACCGATGTCCGCCGCAATCAGATCGAACGGCAGGTTCAACGCCGCGATTACCGGCAGTGCCGCCTCCATGACCTCAATGCCGATCCCGTCACCGGGCAAGACACAGATGCGCTTTCTGAGCGCTTGAGTGGTCATAGCGCGACTCCCTTGAGGCCATTCGGCAAGCCGGTAGCGATGGTCGACAACACCGCTCGCGGCGCAAAACGCGCCACCTTGTCCTGCTGATGCATCACCTCGATCGCTCGGTACTCGGAGGTCAGTTGAAAGCGCTCGAGGGTGTCTCGCACGCGTTGACTGCTGTCATAGGGAAAGTTGTAAGTGCCCAGAATGATATCCATCAGCGGGCTAGGCATATTGTTGTGCGGTACCGCGCGGGCCGTGGCTTCCGACAGTTCCATCAGTTTTACCAGGTCATAACCATGACTGACGCCCGTACGCTCCAGGTAGGCAACCAGCATACTCAGGTGAAGATTGCCGGCCCCTTTGCCCATGCCGCATATGGACGTGTCGATGTATTCAGCGCCGGCTTCTATGGCGGCCGCTGCATTGGCCAGCGCCAACGACAGATTGTTATGCGCGTGAAAGCCCAGCGGCACCAACAGCCGGCTTGAGAGACGACTGAACAGTCGGTCTACATCGGCTGGCAACATGTGGCCATTGGAATCCGCACAGCAAACGATATCTGCGCCGGCACCCTCCGCGCGCACTGCCGTATCAAGCACGCTGCCTGGCGTCTGCGAGGTGACATGCGTCACATTGGCGCTGACACTGAAGCCGTGATCGCGAGCCAGCGACAAGGTCACAAGCCCCTCATCCAGTTGATCGCGCCTCAAACAGACGCGGATCATCGAAACGCCCTGCTCCTTGAGCATGGCGAAGTCATCCGTGGCGATGTTTCTGGGGTGAACCATGACGGCCAGTTCGATACGGCCGTTGGCCGTCTGCGCAATCTTTTCAATGAAGCCTGCGCCTACATCACTGGTCAGACCGTGCTCGCCTTTCGGGGCGAAGGATCCTTTGCAATAACCAATTTCGCAGAGGTCGACACCCGCACTGGCCAAGCCAGCGACCACTATCTGCGCCTGATCTTCTGTGAAGTTGAAGTTGTTCCGATAACCACCGTCACGCAAGGTAACGTCGAGAATTTTTACGTCGGCCATGAGAATCTCCGGCTGTCCTTAGGGTGTCACCAGGGTGCTTGAGATGATCTTGCCACTGCATGAGTTTTTATAATTATCCAACAGCGCGCCATCTAACAAACCTTGCCGAGCCGACACCTTAACGTCTCGGAGTTTCGAGTCATGAACTGCTCCACTCGACATTGATCCTCGTCAAAACAGCCGAACTTGTAAACTGTCGATATTTGATGAGGGGATGGGAATTTTTTCACCACAAGACTGTTTACCGTCAACATGACCAGCGCGAACTCAGGCCTGGCTAGCGATAACAGCTTTCCACATAATTCATGGCAGCCTGGATGGACGCCACCGCGCGCAGGTCTTCATGCACGCCGAGCCAGACATCGACTTCCAGCGGAGCCGACAACTCCACCCGGCAAAGACGATCATTGTCCTCTACGGCAAAACTGGGCAGTAACGCGATGCCCACACCGGTTTCCGCAGCACGAATTTGCAACTCCACCGTTTTGGCCTCCAGCACAAAGGGTCGATCACCGACGATATCCCTCAGCCAACCGTTCTGACTGTCACTCATCAGTTCATTGTCATAAGCAATAAACTCATACTGCTGCGGAGGGCGTTGCTCCAGATAAAAACGTGCGCAATAAAATGAAAAGGAAGCCGTGCCAATACGCCGCGCGACAATGCCGCTTTCAACAGGTTTGGAAAACCGTATACACAGGTCAGACTGGCAACTGGATAACGACGAATACTGGTGATCGCCCAACAAGCGCAACATAATGCCGGGATGCATCGCCCGAAACGCCCCCAATTGTGGCACCAGCTTCTCGACCGCCACCGACGGCGGCGCACTGATGGTCACCTCCACACCCTGCACCACCTGAGCCGCAACCGCGAGACGACCAACAGCCTGGGTCTGCGCCTCGATCTGTCGCCCGATCGCCGCCACACGTCGTCCCTCATCAGTCAGTTCATACAAACGCTTGCGACGGTCGACAAGCTTTACATTGAGAGACCTTTCCAGCGAAGCGATACGGCGCGAAACAGTGGCGTGCTCCACACCCAGTATCCTTGCAGCACCACTCAGGGAACTGACCGTGGAAAACATCACGAAGTAACGCAGGTCCTCCCAGTCAAAACAGATCCTGGGTTTTCTGAACAGGTTGTTAACATCGAAGGTAGCCGATCCATCCACTGGAGTCATTGTCATCCAAGCCTTATCCTTATGCGCTCGTGCGAATAGTTAACTTCGTTATGTTTTGAACTGAGTGTTGGCAGGCGTTTAGAACGATAAGGATAAGGCTAACGACTTCCTCAGGCCCGACTAGCGAGCGGGTGCCGCTGGGTAGTTTAGTTTATTGCGGAGTGGGGATTGCGGAGTGGGGTTCGGATGATTTGGGACGGGGGTGTCCGGAGTGGGGGTTTTGCTCGGGTGACAGCTTTTAAAACAGAAGCAAGGTAGAATTATTTTAGAATAGATAAGAAAATCAATTATACTCTTAGCTCGAAGATACACGTTATCAAAACCTATCCATCAGCGAACTTATATCTCATAAAATACATTACTTAATAAGTCCAGCATCTGAAAGCATATCGATGCTTTCCCCATTGCCGCGAATGCCGCTAGTAAGACCCCCTACCGCAAAATCTGACTTGCTCCAAAATGACTGCAGCGAACATGGCCAGCCACTCGCTCTTCGTTGTAATTAAGGTCTTTAGAAGCGAGTAACTATATCCTTTCGTTCGCCATTAAAAGCGAAAGATTTTAGAAGCGAGCCTAGCTTAGCAGAGCCGCTTTCGGCAGCCGAGCATTAATCACTACACGTGTTCTCTCCAAGGGCCTTAACCATACCGTACCGAACCGGCTTTGCTATCGTTCAAGGCCTGATGCTTGTCTTGCAACCCGCCACGGCATGCCAGTGGATCATAACTTGCACGATTCCCAACCAACTTCTTGGCAAGGGCATCCACCTCTTCGTATGGGCGCTTCAATACAATCGTTGGCAATGCTTACACTTGACGGGACTCAGCCAACACTAGCAGTAGCTTTCTTCATCGCTTACGACCCTCTAACGCATGCCACTGCATGGATCTGAAACCGAAGCACCTAGCTCAGATAGAGCAAGTGAAACCTCATTAAAAACCTCCAATGACACACATTATGGTGAAAGCAAGCCAAGAAACTTACTTACTTCCTCAAACCCTAATCTCACCATAATATTAATCGCATCTTCACCCATATTTAGATCATAGCAATCCCATAATGATATCAACATCGTTCGACTCGCCCACTAAGCCCAACCTCTATAACGCTATAAGCATGCCATTGCCTATCACTTAGCCCTAATAAAGACCTTACAAAATCAGACCTATCTACAACGCCAGACTCAAAGCCTTCTAACAACTCTCTAAATTCAGAATCAAGGTCGCTATTAGTCATAGTCTCTGGCAGCGCAGCGTAGTAAGCAATTTTTTTCATACCTAGAAACCCACTGGTATATGTGTAGAACTGGAGGGTTTTCTATACAGCAAACCATCTTACCCCAGCAATTTACCTCTTATTTTAATCTGTGCCGTCCATCCAGAGCCCGAATTAGAACCAGGAAATCTTTCAGCAGCGCTTGCATCAGGCGCATGCCATTTCACTTCGATATTCTGACCATTGATTCTATACTGAAACTTACTACCAGCTGCAATCGTAGCAGAAGACTGGAAGCTATTTGGAGTACGGGGCGGTACAAATTGCTCTAAATCCGAAATACTAATCCTTCCGTTATCGATAAAAGTTTTGGCTGAAGCCTGTGGATCAAAAAAAGCTGCTGGCTTACTCGGCCTTGGTTGACTTAAGTAACCAAAATCACCATCTGCCTGCGACACAGGATACGGTGGTCTTGAAACAGGCTGGTTTGCTGGCACCTCCACGGTAGCTTTTGCACCACTGCCAAACTGAACCCACTTCCCTCCAACCCACTTGACCGCAAACCCACCAATCTCTGCAGTGATCAAACCACTGGCGACGTCAAATATCAACCCACCCGCCTGCTGGTCGGATTGCGCCAGTAATTTATCCCCCGCACGCTCAAGCCTTGAGCCGGATCCAGGTACTTGAACTGGGCCTCGTTGGAGGTTTGTCCATCGATGAACGCCTGACCGGTGCGGGCCACGACTGCTTGCTGGACGAGGCGTTGCTCATACAAGCCATCGCCCAAGCGCTTGGCACTGACTTCGGGGTCGTAGCCCAGGCCTGCGAGCAGGT
Source organism: Pseudomonas sp. PvP028 (assembly GCF_017832255.1). Classification (NCBI taxonomy): domain Bacteria; kingdom Pseudomonadati; phylum Pseudomonadota; class Gammaproteobacteria; order Pseudomonadales; family Pseudomonadaceae; genus Pseudomonas; species Pseudomonas sp. PvP028. The sequence goes on along the minus strand of NZ_JAFIBL010000001.1, from coordinate 3,766,655 downwards.
AATCCGAACTCATGAACTGCTTGAGCTGGGTGAGCACTGGGTCGGTTTCAATCAGGCATTTTTGCGGTTTGGAAGCGAACGAACTGCTGGGCAGGCCCTGCACTCTGATGACGGGTTGTACTGCCGCAAAAACAGCTGGCGTAATGGCGCTGGCTTGCGCCGCGGCGGCGAGTTGAATGCTGGTTTTTTTATTTTTGTGACGGGACTGGTCTGAGTATGTTCAGATCATTTCCAGCTTCAAGCGTCGAGGCGCGGTTGGTCGTCTCGACCACTTGCTGACTGGTGCGCTGCTTGCCGTTGCCAAATGTCTCATTGCCCGTCGGCCGGACAGGAACTGCGACGTGCTGTCTGCTAATTTGAGCGTGTGAACCTTTGCTTGTGGCATAGTCATACTTCCCTGCGCCGCTGACGGCATCCTTGGTGCTACCGTGGTCGTCATCAATGCTCACGCTAAGGCCATTGTGTGAGTTTTCGCGCTGTTGTTCAGCTCAACCAGCGCAGCAAGGCCGTCGATGACTTTCGGAAGTCCACTGACTTGGGGTAGAGGCAGACTTTTTCGACTTTGGTGTCGCGTCGCATCATGAAGTGCTGACTTCTGAAAAGAATCGGGAGCACAGCATCAAGCTTCAATGGCTGGTTTGGAGTGTGTGGTTCATGAGGCGCTTACGATCGATAAGCGCATGGCTCGTGTTCTTCCGACATCAAGAACGCGGTAGCCTAATGAAATGGTCACCCCCACACCCTGCGAGGGCTAAGGGTTTGGCCATCATGAAGCGTCTGGCGGTTGTTTTGGCTGAGCATGAACTTCCCGTTCGTCTGACGGTGCTGCTGCAGCGTTTGCACAATCACCTCATCTATCTGGATGAGCAAATCAAGGCAATGGATAAAGAGCTGGCATGCCAAGTGGCCGATGATGATCTGGGTAGCCGTTTGCTGAGCATTCCATGTGTAGGCCCGATCACCGCTAGCCTGCTAGCTGTGGAGATGGGCGATGGGCGATGGGCGATGGTAAGCAGTATCGATGCAGCCGGGGCTTTGCCGCATCAGTGGGATTGGTACCCAAGCAATACAGCACCGGCGGCAAGGCCAACTTACTGGGGATCAGTAAACGCGGCGACAAGCACCTTCGACAGTTGCTCGTGCAATGTTCCAGGGTCTACATGCAGAGACTCGATCACCAGAAAGGAGCCTTGGCCGACTGGGTTCGTTCATTGCTGAGTCGACGCCACTCCAATGTTGTGGCCCGTGCCTTGGCTAACAAGCTGGCGCGAATCGCTTGGGCGATAGCCGCGCACCATACGCAGTACGAAGCAGGGCCAGGCGCCTGAGCGCCTGATTCGGCAGTTGTTGCTGTACCACGATTTACCTTTCAGGTTTTGCGATAGCTGAATAGTGGATGACGTAAACGGCCTATCAGCCTGACGAAGAACCTGTTTTAAAAATTGGCTCAGCAAGAAGCCGGTCGCCTTTTCAGGATCGTTAGGCGCGACTCTCATCATGGCGCGTGTGAATCATCCAATAGACGCCGGATAGATTTAAGCAAGCCAACTACTTCGCCCATGAATCAGCATTGCAAAAAAGGGGGTGACCATAGATTTTTAAAATTGATTTCTCCCGCTCAAGACGGGCGATACGAACTTCGAGCTCCTGGATTTCCTGCTGCTCTGGACTCAATGCTTGCTCTGAGGCGTTACAACGTTACGCTTCTGCTGGAGCTGGCTCACCCAGCGACGCAGCGTAGACTCGACCACCCCAAGCAAGCGGAATGCTTCGATATGGCTATAGCCTTGATCGAGCACGAGGCCTGCGGCGTCACGTTTGAATTCAGTGGAATAGGTACGGCGTTGTTTGGTCATCAGCCCCCTGTCTGGCGATATTCTCGCCTAAATGAGTGTCCGAAATCATTAGACCACTACAAACTCTCAAGACGCTCAACCCGGTATGGAAGGTTTAAAGTCTTCAATACTTTTTCTCCTCTCTTCCAAAAGAGACACAACAAACTGGGAATCAAACCCCACAAGAAACTCGATCGCGTCATATATCTTCCATCGATGAACTTCTGGCTTATCAATTATCGACATGAGATAACCCTTAATAAGAGGGAGATATTCAAAATACTGCTCACGCTTTATAAATGATAACACATCAGTGATCTCGAAAGGATTGCTAGCTGCCAACTCTATTATTTTGGACAGCAGGGGATAAACCTCCGCTCTTGCTACGTCTTTTTTCCCCGCACCAGCCATATTGGCATAAAACATAACCACAGCCATAAGAACCTGACGAAAAGTATCATCGTACCCATGCAATCTATGAGGATATATATTAGTTATAATAGCAGACTTTTTCTCGACAAATTCCTTCAATACACTAAACCCCTCAAAAACCCCCCAACTGGCCAGCAACTTCGCAGCCAAAAATTTTACTACTTCATCATCTGTGTTACGAAGTAGATCAATTACTGCCTCCATTCTTTCTTGTGGAATATCTTCTAAATCCAAGTCACCTGCATCAGCAGCATAATCTGCGCCTTCCGGAATATTGCTAAGCAAAAAATTTGTTTTATGGTCCATAATAAACACCTACTTATCGATATATTTTATATAAGTGGCTGGAACGCAACCTTTGATCAGACACTCACCATCGCGAACAGTATTACCCAGATCAGACTCTGCCCTAGATAAAGAAGTTTGATTTTTTGGCGAAGGGTTAATGATATATTTTTCACGCGCCGCATTTACTCTAGCTTGCAACTCAGCTACAACTTCACGATTTGTCAAAAACCTCGTATCAGGCAATAGACCGGAATCGATGTCTTTTTGCAGACGATCGACATCGATTTCGATTTTATTCGAACCATAGCCCTTAGGATCGGAAGCAACCCGCGGATCGGTCACAGAAATATAGGGGGAATTTTCAGACCCTCCGCCACGTACATGTGTTTGAATACTACCAGTACCATCTTGATTTGGAGGCACCAATTCGCCATCTTCATTTATGTGCGCCTTCGGTTTACCGTTACTCCCGATCTGCGAAGAGAAATCATCATCGCTGCGCACTACGACATTATCATCTAAAGCTTTTGAACCTGCATCAATCTGTCTATCTACCAGTGCTTCACCGCTTTTTTCAAGCCGCTTTGACGCTTTCGCAAGCACCTTGCGGAATGCAACCCCCCCCCAGCAGCGGCTGCTAATCCTCCCCCAATGGCCTCCGCCAACTCAACAGTTTCTTCGGGCGTGAGCTTGAGCTTGGCCTGGAGTGTTTCTGCCACGGCCTGCGCGCTAGCACCGGTCGTCGCAACTGCCAAGGTCTCCTGAAACTCTAGGTTCTCATTGATCAGGATCTGCAGCGAGTCCTTGGCGTACTTAGAACCATCACCCAAAGCATCGTAGACACTCGAAAGATCGGCTACCGTGTTAGCAACATCCCTTGAGGACGGTTTACACAGGGAAACGTCGAACCTGCAATTGATGATCGCTTCAATCGTTTGATCCTCGCTTACTTTTTTGTAAGCGGCCACAATCGAATCGCACTCGGCAGGGGCACATTTCCTTAACTTTTCGGCTGCCTCTTTCAACTGGTTATGGGCAAGGTAGTTGTACTGCGTACTGTTAGCCGTCACCGCCGCTGCTGCCGATGCGTCCCCACCCGTTGCGGCAGCAGTCAGAGCACCGATCAACTCCGAGGCAGTCATCAGCTTGCTGACACCTCCCTGATACGCTTGGGAGTTTTTGCCTAAATCACTTGGCAGCATCCTCTGCGCCAGATAATCGACAACCATTTCATTCGCACCAGCGGCCAAGGCACCCGTTCGGAAATCGCCGCCCATTGCCTCGGACATCAACCCGCCAAGCACGGCATGCATGCCGACTTTGGTGAGTTTGCCCTCATCGAACAGAGTGAAATCACCGATCTTGCCTGCGGCAATGGCGCCACCCGTAGCGATTCCCGTACTGACGATGGAAGAGCCAAGGTTATCCTTGAAACTCCCGCCCATGATCGCGGTCTTGATCACAGATTCGGTGATCACCTTAGTCGCAACGGTCTGAACACTCGCAAGGTCCAAGCCCAGATTTTTCGGGTTGATGGTCGGTACGAAACCTGCCATGACGCCCGCCATGGCGTATCCCTTGATGGCGCTGGAAGACGTCACGTCTTTGAAAACAGCGCCAAGATCACCCTTGTTGTTGATCGTGCTCGTCACCGCCGTCGTCGCAACGCTGGTTGCTACAGCGCCGCCAATACCAGCGCTTAAACCAAAGCCTGCTGGGCCCATCACCGCCGCCATCAGGATGGCGACAACAATCTGCGCAGCAGGCCCAAGGCCCGAGTTGTCGTACTTGAAGCTTTCGTGGATTTCCTTGACCTGACGCCAGTCGATGTCCCCTCGTTTCTCGGCATCCTTGATCCAGGCCAGTTGCGGATCGGCCTTGACCATTGCGTCGATGCTCTGGCTTACACTTTGCTGATTGACCTGTTTCACATCAATGCGCAGACCGTTGACGGCCTGAATGGCAACTTCGCCTTTGGCCACCAGTTCGCTCTGGCGAAAGGTCTCGTCGGTTGTCCCTTTGCCTTTTGTCGAGAACCACGCTGCACTGCTTTTGTTCTTGGTGTGGCTTTCGTCGTGGAGGTCTTTCACGCCCTCGAAATCGATTGCGCCGCCACTGTTGATCAACAGGTCATTGCCACTGTTCAGTTTGGCAACCTGATAATGCTGGTCGCCGCCACTTGCCAGCGTCAGGTTACCGCCAGTCGTGATTTCACTGCTGATATTGCGCGTGTCGGTCACTTCATCGCGCTTGAAGTTTTTAGCCCCAAAACTCCCCCTCTTCTTTTTGTCATACAGCGAATAATCACTGTCCTGCGCAGCCAAGATGTCGAGGTTTTCACCGGCAACCAGGTACGCCTCTTTACCCGCCGTAATGCGGCTAGAGATCACGGCGAGGTTCTGGCCAGCCTGCAAGGCAACACTCCCACCGGCATCAAGATCAGAAGAAACCTGGCTGACGTGGTCTTCCTGACGGGTCAGTTTTTTGCTTTTGGACAGGGAATGTTCTTCGTCCGCCGCAGAGCTGATGGTGAGGTTTTCGGTCGCCGCCATGGTGATGTCGCGTTTGGCGTCGATCTGGCTGGCGATGATGGCAATGTCGCGTCCGGCCTGAACGGTCAGGTCGCGCCCGGAACTGGCGGTGGAGCCCAGTTGGGTGATGTCGCTGCTGTTGTGTTTGCTGTCCGAGAACAGGCTGTTGGTGACTTCGGTCGGGGCGATGGTGACATCGCGTCCGGCCTGGATGGTCATGTCACGACCGCTTTCCAGCACGCTGCCTTTGTTGATGACGTGGCGGCCTGCCGAGAGGCTCATGTCGTTGGCGGCTTCGATGCGCGCGGCGCTGTCGGCGAACTCGTTGTGGCGCTGACCGCGTGCACTGTTGTCCATCGAGGTGACGCTGCGTTCGTTGATCACGTCGCCGTTGATCGCGGTCAGTGAAACATCGCGACCTTTGATGATGCCGCCAGCGGTGTTGATCAGGTTATTGCCCGCGAGCAGATCGAGCCGGTTGCCGGCTTCTATCAGGCCGGTGTTGATCAGGTTTTTTGTTGCCTGCGACTGCCGAGAGGTTGTTGGCGGCGTGCAAGCTACCGACGTTGTCGAGGTTCTGGCCTGCGATCAGTGAGACGTCGTTACCCGCAATCAATGCCCCGGTCGGGCCAAGGCGATTGTCGGCCTGTGCCAGATACAGAAATTCGTTGCGCAGATGCTTGATGCCCTGATCGCTCAGGCCACGAATAAAGCGCGCAGCAAAGGAAGGGAAGTTTTGCAGTAAGCAGATAAAACAACACCGGCGCAGGGCCGGTGTCAAATCGAGGCTGGGATCTACAGATAAACAAGCACCCTGAGTTTCCGGAGATACTTATTAACTATTTCGATTTAATATATCCAGAAGCTTTTCAAATGCTTTAGGGACAAGATCTTTTTCCTCTGGAGAAAGCAAAATATTCATGACCTGCTCATCACAAGCACAGTCATATATATCAATACCTATTCAGCCTTCAGACCAAAATTCTACGGTCGCCAGCGTGTTAAAGCCTTCCAGCCCTATCCGCTCAAGGTTCCCAAAATCCCCGCTGGCGAATGCTGAATACTCTACGGCGTAGCCTTTCAATAGAGACTTAACTTCTTTATTAAACTGAAAAGCATCCATAACCCCTCTCACTTACTATCTAGCACAGTAATATTTTTTACCTCAGGGAGATGTTCCCCACCCTGTTTATTAAGAAAATATTGCTGGGATTTACTTGCGTCCAGACCAATCATTTTATACCAGCCTTCCTTACCACCCTGCAACAATCCACTACTTGGAACATCAAACTCGACATAGACGAAACCTTTAGACGCAGCCCCTTTAAAATCAGCGGCACCGTTAGTTCAGATAAAGATTTGCCCGCCGCCTCCCTGAACAATTTTTTTACTACTTTGCATCTATGCCAGTTCATCAGGAGACATCCATCTCCCGACACTAGTCATGCTTACATCATTAATAGCTTGGGTTTCGCCAAGCTTCAATGCGGCATTAGCAGTTCCTTTTGCACCAACTCCCCCTGCCAAATGGAAATTTAAACTTCAACCTCCTGAATTACTCCCACCGCCGGTTTCAGCTTAATAAAATCCAACCACGCTGATAGTGCTGCTTCAAATGAGTCGATAGTAATTAGTTCGTAGTAACTTTCATCATGGAGCGAATAAATTTTTACATATTCTTTAGTCAATTCAGCCCCCCAGGCATCGCGACTCCAGTCTACAAAATCAACCTTAGCCTCCTTAACTGATCTTGTTCTGTCCAGCCCCTCATCCAACCACGGCACGGTGTCTAAAAATAATTGACCGCCATCATCAGTTAATAGGCACGCTAGCGGGCTAACGCCATCTCTGTTGATCATGTTTGAACTACAAACCGGCGAAAGAGCTCCTGCTGACTCTTCCCATGAAAAATGCAATTTCATTTTATACACCTAAAGCTTTGGATATACGGTAGTTTTCGGGCTTATATATCCCTCTACCTGGACACCGCTAGGGGTTGTTCCAGTCCATTTATTTCCGACAACTGTTCTATTTTGGAAGGCTCCATCCACTTCAACTTTTATTCGATCTGCGGTCCAAGAATCGGGAAATAGTGTAGAAATGCCTCCATTATTCGTCTTGGGCAAGAACTGCCCTGGATTGGCTGGATCTGCCACCTGAATCCTAGCGCTATAAACACCTTGCGCATTCGGTATCGAAGCTGTCCCAGGGATCACTTGAACATCCCCCGTCACTGTTGAGTGCCCACCAACAACATTCCCATTTGGTTTTACTTCAGCACTCAGTATATGACCATCAAAATCAATCGGGGAATTAACTTTGCTTACAGATAGTGACGCCTGTGCATTGAGATCAACTGTGCCATTTGGAATTGCTTTTGCACCTGCCCCGAAAGCATCCAGAACAAGTTTACCAGCTCCTCGCAAAATAATCGCCTCTGCGACCGAAGCAGCAGCGTTGATGGTCATCGCCGCCAGCGCACTTTCATCTGGCGTTTTGCTCGCCGGGTTGAACGAGCTGAGTACCCGTTGTCCCTCGGTTGAAACATAAGGCTGAGTGATAGCGCCAGCAGACTCTGCTGCGTTGTTAAACGACAAGGTTGCAAGACCGCCAAGGGCCGCAGGAGCCAGACAGCCTATGATAGAAGCACATCCTGGCAGGGTTATGACGGCTCCTACCGCTGAAGTCCCTCCAATGTAGGTGTTCACGCTGGTATCAATGACAGCACCGGTTCGCGTAACCGCCTCATCATGCCGAGTGATAAAGTCGTCAGCGCTGTCAATGTAGCCGTAGTCAAACTGACCTGTTGCCTTGAGATCAGCCAGCTCACGGGTATAGCCAGCTCCCTTGGCTTCCAGAGCTTTCAGTCCTTCGTAGTTTTTATCCGAAGTAGGTACAGAGGCGCTGCAATGGACCAAGGCGCACGCAGCGGCATCTAACCTTTCGGCACGATCCGGATTTTCATTACGCGCTTTTTCAAGCTCCATCGCAGCCGGTTCATGTAACCCCTTGTTGTATTGCGTAGCGTTCCTGGCTACCCAACTACCCTTCTCAATCGAGCTGGCATCAGCGTCTTTCTGAGTGGCCGCAGCCAGAGCGCCGACTATCTGAGAACTCATGGTCAGAAGGTTTTTATTACCGTTGACCAGACTATTCAGGTGTCCAACCAAAGCTTCGTTAGCTCCTGCAGCCAACGCTCCCGTTCTGAAATCTCCGCCAGTGGCATTTGATAGCAGACCTCCCACCATCGCGTGAATGATGACCTTGGGAGGTGTACCTTCCGCAAAATTGCCGTAGGTATAGTCACCCACTGCATTGAAACTCGCTGCCGCCAAGGTATTGAACAACGCAGTCTTGAGTGCATCACTGCCACTGCCGCCGTTGCCAAGAGCACTACTCAGCAGCGCTGACGTCCCGTTCTGCAGAACCTGATTACCAGCAAACTGACCCACGCCTTCCCAAGTCGAGAGCTTGGCTCCAACAATCTTGCCGGTGTTCGGATCACTATGAGTACCCGTCCAACCATCAAAGTACGCAGCCGTCAGACCCGCCGTCACTCCCGAGATGACATACCCTTTTATGGAATCGGAAGAAGTTACATCTTTAAATACCGCCCCAAGGTTCCCACGGTTATTAATAACGCTGACCGTTGCGTTGGTAGCGGCACCCGCTGCAACAGCACCTGCGCCCGCAGAGAGGAACGCTGCAGTGTTGGCACCCATAGTACCTGCCGTTACTGCTGCCCCTGTGGATGCACCTACCGCGCCCATTGCCATAGGCCCCACAACAGCAGCCATGATAATCGCGATGATAATTTGCGAGGCTGGACCAAGACCCGAGTTGCTGTACTTGAAGGAGTCGTGAATCTCCTTCACTTGCCGCCAGTCCACGTCACCGCGTTTTTCAGCATCCTTGAGCCAGGCCAGTTGTGGATCGGCCTTGACCATTGCATCGATGCTCTGGGTAACCGTTTGCTGATCAACCTGCTTGATATCGATCTGCAGTCCATTGACGGCTTTAATGGTTACTTCACCGGCGGCAACCAGTTCGCTCTGGCGTAAGGTCTCGTCGGTATTACCTTTACCTTTGGAGGAAACCCAAAAGGCGTTGTTGTCACTCTTCTCGTGACTCTCCTGATGCAGGTCCTTCACGCCCTCAAACGTAACCGCACCACCACTTTCAATCGTCAGGTCCTTACCGCTCTTCAGCTTCGCAGCCTGATACTTCTGATCGCCGCCGCTCGACAGCAACAGGTCGCCACCGGTAGTAATTTCGCTACCGACGTTTTTCACATCGGTCACTTCGTCACGCTGGGTTTTCTTCGCGCCGAAGCTGCCTTTTTTCTTCATGTCGTACAGCGAATAATCACTGTCCTGCGCAGCAAGAATGTCCAGATTCTCACCCGCAACCAGATACGCCTCTTTCCCAGCGGTAATACGGCTGGAGATCACGGCCAGATTCTGCCCTGCCTGCAAAGCCACACTGCCGCCCGCTTTCAGGTCCGCAGACACCTGGCTGACATGATCTTCCTGCTCGGTCACCTTCTTGCTCTTGCCGTAAGAATGCTGTTCATCAGCCGCCGAGGACAGGGTCAGGTTTTCCGTCGCGGCCATCGCGATGTCGCGCTTGGCGTCGATGCTGCTGGCGATCACGTTGATGTCGCGGCCGGCCTGGGCCGTCAGGTCGCGCCCGGCGCTGACTGTGGAGCCCAGTTGCGTAATGCTGGAATTACTGGAGTTCACTCCGCGTGTCTGGCCGTTCTCGGTCTGGGCCGAGTCGATAGCGACGTCACGGCCCGCAGAGATGCTCAAATCACGACCAGCCTGCAATACGCTGCCGGTGTTTTTCACATCACGACCGGCTTGCAGGGACATGTCGTTGGCCGCTTCGATACGTGCCGCGCTGTCAGCGAAGTCCTGACGCCAGGTCGCATCATCCGCAGCGCTCTGATGGCTGGTCACCGTGCGTTCGTTGATGACATCGCCGCGCAGGGCGGTCAATGTCACATCACGTCCGGCGATAATGCCCCCGGACTTGTTGACCAGGTCGTTACCCGCCAGCAGGTCCAGACGGTTGCCAGCTTCTATCAGGCCGCTGTTGACCAGATCATTTCCAGCAGCAGCCGACAGGTTATTGGCCGCTCGCAAGGTGCCGACGTTGTCGAGGTTTTGCCCCGCGATCAGCGAGACGTCGTTACCGGCAATCAATGCACCGGTCGGGCCAAGGCGATTGTCGGCCTGAGCCATATACAGCACCGGCACCAGCACTTTTTCGCCATTCACTTCATGCTCTTCGAGCCAGACGATGTCATGGGTCAGCGCTGCGACTTGTTGTGAGTTCAGCGATACGCCGACCGCCAGATTCAGCTGCTGCTTGCTGGCGATTGCGTTGTTCATCAGGTACTTGAACTGCGCCTCGTTGGAGGTTTGTCCATCGATGAACGCCTGACCGGTGCGGGCCACGACTGCTTGCTGGACGAGGCGTTGCTCATACAAGCCATCGCCCAGGCGCTTGGCACTGACTTCGGGGTCGTAGCCCAGGCCTGCGAGCAGGTAATCCGAACTCATGAACTGCTTGAGTTCAGTGAGGACCGGGTTGGTTTCGATCAGGTATTTTTGCGGTTTGGAGACGAAATTGCTGCTTGGCAGGCCTTCCACTCGGGTAACGGTTTGTGCTGCTGCGGCAGCGACCGGCGTGATTGCAATGACTTGATCCACTGAGTGCTGGAGCCGATAACAGGGCTATTCTGCGTAACCATCGAGTTGCAGTTACAGAAATAGGATTACAAACAGCTGGCGTTACCGAGACACTCTGAGTAACCAAAGAATTGCTGACTGAAGAAATGACTAGCCCGCCCTGAGTAGCGACAGGATCGCGAACAGCGGCAATGACCGGAACGTCTTGAGCATTTACGACGGCTTGGGTAACGGCGGCAGTCACGCCTTACTGGGTAACTATTGGAGCCTGATTGACTGCACTGAGCAGGTTACCCTAAGTCCCATTTACCACCTGACCGATCTTGTTGACCTGAGGGCCCGTACCACTCGGGCGTTCTGGGCGGCTGAGCTACCTGAAGTCGAAGAACCAGCAGTGATATTAGGAATACCCTATGCCGGGACTGCATTCTAGACGGGTAGCAGAGCACCGCCGATAAGGAGGCTCATAGCAGAGGTGCAATCAGGTCGAAAAGTCCGCTCTGATCAGCGGGCAGTTTTAAAAATTCTGAACAAGGCTCTTTCATACACGCATTAGCCTCTGCCACTAGCTATAAGCCCCAGAAAAAACTTTCAAAAAGTTTCGACTGAGATCAGCCATAAATCATTTAGCCTCATCATCCATGAGTGACTTATACTTTTTAAAAACTCCAACCTCTATTTCTCCACCATCAATTAACCGCTCATAGAAACGGCGATCCACCGCCCATTCCTCAAACACTAGGGACGCCACCTGCGAACCATTATAGTTAGTACAGAAGCCAAGTTGCCAGTGAGTAGACAGCTTATTATTGCTTACAAAAAACAAGTCAGCCGCGTACGGCTTTGGATACTCATCATCAACGTCAACACACAAATAGTACCAAGGGCTATTCTCCCAAAACTCAATACCATAAACAACATACTCACTACCTAAGCTAATATCGATCTTACCATCTGGTCTGAATATTTTATCTTTCAAAACGCCCAAAACAACTTCATCAGATATATCTTTCAAATCATTTATCTTACATATCACTTTCAAACCATTCACCTTCAGTCAATGCTATGCTTTTTAAATTTAAAATCCATCAAAGTCCCAGTTTTTGGATTTCTAACATAATGAACAACTGAGTCCTTACCATCGGCAGACTTAACTTTGTATTCAATTTTGTCCATACCCTTGAACGCTTCGTCGCCTAAGTTACGTATAATCACATCCCCAGCGCCAGCTTTAGCTGCTTCTAGCGCCATTTCATCTTGGAGGCTTTTAGGTTCTCGGCTCCACTTATCTACTATTTCCTGATTCATCACCCCCGGCGCAGGAAGCTCAACCACAGGCCTCGAATAATCAACAGGCGTCTGATCAGCAATCTGACTGCCACCCGTCGAACCCACACCAGCAGGCGTCGCTCCAGCAGCATACCCGCCACTGGACGGATTCGCACCCTGGGCCTGAACGATAGGATTCACCAGCCTGGTGTTTTCGCCGTCCAGCAGATGTACCGGGAATGTCGTACTGAACAGAAATTTCCATATCTCTATGGAGGTGCTGACCTGCTGTTCGGCTGACTGGCCTGATTGAGCTACAGAGAGTGCGACGGCATTGGCTGCCGCTCTCAATCTATCCTGACCTTCCGGCGTCGCTGCTGTGGTAGACAACGCAGCACTCAGGGCCACAATTGCGCCGGCACCCAGCGCCACTACTGGAACAAAACTCGATGCACCATCATTTGGTTTATTCAGCGTGGTCAACAAAACCATCGCCTGCATCGCTTGATCCGGGTGCTCCTCACCCAGTTCGGCAATACGTGCGACGAGCGCTTCCGCATTGGAGCCCAGATTTTTGTCAGCAACCCGGTTTAGAACTGTCCTGATGCCCGCCGACCTTTTGTCTTCATCCAGGCTGTTGAGTTGTTGCATCAGTTCGGTACGAGCGACTTGGCGTTGTGCTAGTTCTGTCGCGTTACCTGTAACAGCCCCTAACGGCAGTAACGCGGTGACCACAAGCATGTCGACCAGTTTGTCTATTGTGTTTCGACTGTTTTCTCCATAAAGCGCGGCGTTTTTTTGCCATTGATCAAGTGTCTCTTTCGGGCTGGCAACCGCATCCAACGAACTCTTCGTCACATACAAATCAGTCCGGTGCTCGTCATCACGCGTGATCTCGTATGCCTTGTCGACATCACGATTCAAGCCCGCTGCTGAGTCCTTACCCGCCGTATCACTGCGCACCACCACATCGCCTGCGCCCACGGTGCCCCGGACGATCTGTTCACGATCCTTGTTGTAGTTCCAGCCCTCTTTTGCACCTTCATGACTTTAATTTCAAATGCCACCCATACTTTCTAAATAGTGTTGCCAATTGGAAAAAATCCTTTCTAAGTTCTGCTCATCAGTGTGCTCTTCAGGCTTATACCCAACGCGAGAGGGCATATAGCGAACAAACCCCTCTATCTCAAAAGGAAAATCAAATTCTTCGTAAATTAACTCAACCACCCCAAGAGGATCGGCAATACTATCCTTATTTTCGAACAGCCATTTAAGAGCAATGAACAGCCATTTTTTTTGCGAACTCAAACCAAGCAATTCATTTTCCTGCCCGGCGAGAAGGTACATGTTTTTTTCAATTTCTTGAATATCAAATTCACCCAGAAAAACCAGATCCAACTCCAACGGTTTATCCGACCCATTAGACACTTTAAAATTGGCTAGTTCAACAACAAAGCTCCAGCCCACTAGCTTTCGCTCATAACCCCAGAGCGCATCTAGCCAATTTAAACAAATGCAATTACAGATATAAGTGTTCGGAACCGTAGGAAAATACATATTACTTCACCTTAGACGGACGTTGATTTGGGATACCATTTATCAACCCATTTTCAATAAATCTCTGATGAGTCACATTACCTGTAGGATCAAGAATGTATTCATATATACCTGACTTCCCATTAAGACCACCCGAAGCTTGCAACAAGGTCCTCTCGACCCCGTCATTACCTGTTAGCGTGAATACTGTACCTGCAGCAAGCTGCTCCTTTGTAAGGTAGCTAGCTGCAATGTGTGACATATCATCCTTTAAACCGCTGCCTATACGATTGGCGGACAGTATTTTATCGGCGACGCTACTTATATCTTTTTCACCATCCTCTACACCCTGATTCATCACCCCCGGCGCCGGAAGCTCAACCACAGGCCTCGAATAATCAACAGGCGTCTGATCAGCAATCTGACTGCCACCCGTCGAACCCACACCAGCAGGCGTCGCTCCAGCAGCATACCCGCCGCTGGACGGATTCGCACCCTGGGCCTGAACGATAGGATTCACCAGCCTGGTGTTTTCGCCGTCCAGCAGATGTACCGGGAATGTCGTACTGAACAGAAATTTCCATATCTCTATGGAGGTGCTGACCTGCTGTTCGGCTGACTGGCCTGATTGAGCTACAGAGAGTGCGACGGCATTGGCTGCCGCTCTCAGTCTATCCTGACCTTCCGGCGTCGCTGCTGTGGTAGACAACGCAGCACTCAGGGCCACAATTGCGCCAGCACCCAGCGCCACTACTGGAACAAAACTCGATGCACCACCATTTGGTTTATTCAGCGTGGTCAACAAAACCATCGCCTGCATCGCTTGATCCGGGTGCTCCTCACCCAGTTCGGCAATACGTGCGACGAGCGCTTCCGCATTGGAGCCCAGATTTTTGTCAGCAACCCGGTTTAGAACTGTCCTGATGCCCGCCGACCTTTTGTCTTCATCCAGGCTGTTGAGTTGTTGCATCAGTTCGGTACGAGCGACTTGGCGTTGTGCTAGTTCTGTCGCGTTACCTGTAACAGCCCCTAACGGCAGTAACGCGGTGACCACAAGCATGTCGACCAGTTTGTCTATTGTGTTTCGACTGTTTTCTCCATAAAGCGTGGCGTTTTTTTGCCATTGATCAAGTGTCTCTTTCGGGCTGGCAACCGCATCCAACGAACTCTTCGTCACATACACATCAGTCCGGTGCTCGTCATCACGCGTGATCTCGTATGCCTTGTCGACATCACGATTCAACCCAGCGGCAGAGTCCTTGCCCGCCGTGTCACTGCGCACCACCACATCGCCCGCACCGACCGTGCCCCGGACGATCTGCTCACGATCCTTGTTGTAGTTCCAGCCCTCGACGCTCCAGCCGTTTTTCTGGTTGTCGCCCTTGCCTACCTGACTTGAGTCCTGCGTAGTGCTGCTGCCAGTGCCGTACGAACCCCCGACGTTCAGGTAGTAACCGTGCTCCTTGTCCTTGCCCGCGATGTCGCTGTAGCCCAGCGTGTTGGTGTCCAGCTTGAGATTGCCGCTATCGGAAGCGATCAATGCGCCGTCGAGCTGGGTGTGGTTCTCGGTGCGGATGTCGACCTTGTCTTTGGCCGTGATGCGGGTCTGTTCCTCGATCCAGTTCTTGGAGCCGTTGGTCTGACCGTACCCGACCGAGCCGCTGACGCTGCCGCCAAAGCCCACTACAACGGTCGCGCTGAGGTCGAATTCCTTACCTTGTGCCTTGCCGGTATCTGGCAGGGAAGTGACATTGAATTGCCGCGCAGTGTGACACCGGCAATATACTTAAATTAAGCAAGGACGCTTCGATCCCGCGCACAGAACCCAGATACTCATTAGTCAGACGCCCAATCAGATCAAGCTTAATCAGCTCACGCTTCACAGCAAGATTAAGCTTTAGCAATATCGATATACACACACTCGACTCTAGCTTTTTTTTGGAACTCATCAAGATCCGGAACGTAAAACCTTATTGCATTATTTTCAGCATTAAACCCTGTTCCATCGTCATCAAAAATCAACGACTGACCTATGCTAGAAAAAAAAAGCTCTAACTCCTCAACATTGCTGCCGAGCAATTGTTTTCCGAAATAATAAAACTCAGCCTCAGGATGGTAAAGCTGAACACCTTTTACCTCGTCATTAGCGTCATACCACACTTTAACAACTGCCCCACCAAACACATCTGTAGAGTTTTCTGAAAACCGGGCCTTAGGAAAAGCCTTATAATCTCCTCCTAGCTTTTTTCTTATAGCGTTTCTAAAACGAGCATTTTTGAAAACACTTAAGCCATCAGACTCACTATATTTAAACCTCATGCCACTCATATTGATAAAAACCATTTAGAACTCAAACAATACTCTTCCTTTTTACTCAGTAGATAGCGGCACATTGTACTCCGTCCCCTCCAGTAATCTGAATGGCCTTTGCGGTACGGGGACGCCCGCTGGATAGCCTGTCCAATCTGAAATCGAAAAACTTCCGTCCGGGGGATCGATAGAAACTCAAGGCGTAGCACCTTCGGCAGCACTGGTAGCAGTAGCTTTTGCACCATCTAAAAATCACACAAACATCTAATCCATTGCTACGCTTAAAGCGATCAATTTGATATTAGCGTCGCTTTCCACAAGCGTCCATCTTCCGAAAATTCCATGCGTAGAGCGTACGTCTTAAACTCATACTTCAGCCACTGCTGTACATAGCCGATTAACATATCGACTCTACCTGGCGCCTCTTTGCTAGGCGAGCCTAGCTCTGCAATAACATCTTCAACACGCCATGCTTGAGCTATACGACCAAGCACATCTTCCTTATATGCCGAATAACCTTCGTGAGGCTGCACCAAAAAATGAATGTGATTTAATTTTCCCGAACGAAACCCAATCTCTATGCCAGATTTAATAAACTTATAGAATCTTGTCTTACCTTCCGGGTCATTATAGTTATCCGGGGTTTCCGAAACGGCTGGCAACTCTCCGACTCTTCGACATAAGTCGGTGACTATTCCCCCGCTTTCATCTTGACCAAGAGCCCGAACAAAATCCGACCAAGTGTTCATTATTTAATAACCCCCGTATTGCGATTTCTTTCCACTATTTTTTGAACAGTTTCATCTACTAACTTAGAATCATAACCTCTACTGTTCAGATTTGCCCGCAAAGCTTCTGTGTCACGACAAACTGCACCGCACAGATCCGCAGCATCTTGCTGAATCTGAGCAGGAGTATTTTTCCCGCCATACGTCGGACCTGCAATATGTACATCTCGTGGAACCTCTACAGCAGTAGAGTTTTGGTAGAGAGTCTTGGTCTCCAACTCAGTGAGGGGGCGGCCCAACTCTGCTTCCTTTGCTGTGCGCAACGCAGCAAATGAAGGGATATGGTCGTGTTCTAGACCATCTCCAACAACCTCTCTTGCCTTAAGGTTTTTATAGGCGTCGACCTCAAGTTCTTGAACCGCCGTTTTCGAAGGCGCGGATTCTTTTGCACCATTAAATCAGGCCAAGCTCTCGCAACTGCCTCTCACTCGCAAACTCTAATCCACCGTTCTCAACCCTAGATCCATCTGAATAATTGGAGTACCCACAGACATTACACTGATAAGCCAGCAATCCATTGTACTTACCTATAAACGCGCGCATTCCCTCAGACTCACATCTGGGGCATTGCTCATCAACTTCGACAGTTGCCAGCTCCTCAATCGTATCGCGTAAGAATCTCGCAATCGAATCTACATCTCGAGCCTGACGTTTCAAAACAATACTCTTGAAATTAATTAAATCACTTACCTTAAAGGAAGAGTATTCAACTGGAATCTCCCTCTCATCTATTTTTGCAAGGCTATCGAACCCATAGACCGAAAACGGCTCACCGGTAAGATACTTACGGTTACTTCTCATCCAAAATAGTATTACTTCAAGAACTTGCCTCGAAGGTGTTTCGTCACTTAGAGTTTCCACTACCGACTGGAATTCATGCCATATTTTTAAGGGTAGAGTATGCATCAGTTGCCCACCTTAACCGGGAAGGTTGTAATTAAATTCCCTGCTTTATCGGTGAATACCTTTATCACAGACGTGGGAATGCCGCCATCCTTCAATGTAGTAGTACCAATAGCCCGACCCACATCAACTGTTCTTACGAATTGGCCATCTGGCAGCGCTATAACCGGGGACTTTACAACAGAACTGCTCTGTAGGATGCCTTTCAGCTCATCTGGAGCAATGGTAAACACGGAGCGCGAGGTGGAGATTTCTCTATTGAAATGCCCATCTATAACATGATCGAAACCCGCAGATACGGGATTGCCGTTATCACGAAGAGGGGTCGTTTCCGTGCGGCCATTGGCAATGTTTACACGCGACTGTACTCGGCCTGGGATCTGAGTAGCAGCTTCGCCTGTCGCTTTTGCACCAAAGGATTAAGCCATTAGGTTAAAAGAAACCTGACCCCCTTCAAAAAACCGCCTAAAAATATCAACCACAATTTCAAAATCCGTACAAACTCCTGAGGCATCTACAGCATCCCCAAGGATACAAACTGTCTGCCCTGAATTTTCGCCTCCTATGTAAGACCGAACAATGTAATCCTCGCCATTGTCCTCCCCTAAAGTCATCGCATACTTTCCATCATCTGCAATAACTTGCAAACTCAACAGCTCAAACCCATTAAAATTCACAGCCTCTAATGTAACAGAGCCAGACGTCCCGCATACTTCTCTTAGACGAAGTTCAATATCACTCCAAAGAGGTTCTTTAGCTCTACCCCCCTGACATTCAGATCCAAACCCGACAATCCATGATAGAGAAAATTTCATTACTAATTCCTCTCTCTCAGAGCCCGCATTCCAGGCTGCCAATATAGAGTTTTACCAGTTGCAACCTCTTTGACCTCAAGAGAAGTAAGTCCAGATTTCTCCGCCATTGCCGCAATATCTCCTCGACAGTACCCACACACTGCTTTACCAGAGACGGTAAGCTCCATGCTTGCCCCCATAGTTTTACCAGCAGTATATGCCTGCTGAATCACACCTATTTCTGCGTGAGCGTCGGCCATGTTTCCATTTGGCAGGACTTTCCCAGATGCGTCAGCCTTAGCGGTTACCCGATCAGATATCAAGGTTGGTTGACTCGCATTAGCTTCTGAAGCTGGACGTGCAGTCTGATTAAAATCGGTGAATGTTTTTCCGCCAATCTTTCCCTCTGCGGTTACAACTGGAGATACACCTTTTGTACCCCCGACGATTACGTTCCTATCAACTAAAATCCCCGCTTCATTATCAGCTTGTCCCGCTAGTGAAACAGGGTCTTTAGCGACTGTCTCTTTGCTTGTTACAGACGTGCCTCTGGGAAGGTACGCCCCTGCAAGCACCGCTGTCAATGCTTGAGCCGTCATGGCGAAATTGTATCGGTTTTCGACTTCTTGGCGACTTAAACCTGACGCCTGCGTAATCGCCGTGATTGCCGTATCCCTAGTGATACTATCAGAATCAAGTCCCTGCAAAATAGCATCTAAATTCTGCGAGTCTTGCGGATAGAGATCCTTGTAAATCAGCGTATAGCTGACGCTTTTTCCGTATTGCTCAGCCGCGTTTTTTGCAACAGTTACCAACTGACCGCATGCTGATCCGCCCAGATTACCAGCCGTGCAGACTGCTTTAATTTCCGCATTTCGTTCTTTATCGACTTTATTCAGGGAAACTAACTCGCTGACCTCCTGGGCGGTGATGGTGCCGCTCGTGAGCTTACGCTCCAGCACCTTTTTCCGTTCTGCTTCAGGTACGTGTAGATAGTTGTTCTCAACTGCGTTTTTAGCTACGGATGCTCCGGCAATAGCATTAGAGGCATCACCGCCCACCAGTCCGCCTGCCAAACCACCTGCCAGCGCCGACAGCGCCGAGATTGTCTGACGCTGCTCTTCGCTCAACTCCGACGTTTTCTTGCCCGGATATAGCTGATTGGCAATATATTCCCCAACACTCGCACCCGCAGCACCCGCTAACGCGGAGTTACCCTGCGCCTGAGCAACCACCGCGCCCAAGACAGCATGTGCCATCAGGTTGGCGTCCTTGTTGCCTAAGGTCATTTGCTTGATTTGCTCTGCGAGATACGGCGCGGCAGCTCCGGTCAACGCTTGCGCAATATTCCCACCCGCCAGCCCCTGCAACGCCGCAGTTACGGCTTGGGCAGCACGCTGGTAATCGCTACCCGTGCCGTATTTCTGCATCACGGTGACGCTAATTTGCTCCGCGATTTGTTTGGCAGATGGATCCGTGTTCCCTTCAGCGACCAGCTTTTCACGCGCCGCGGCAATCGCTACCGGATCTTTTTGTGCATTTGCTGCATCAATCGCACCTTGCGTTCGGACGATGTCCATCGCTTGGCTGCCAATGTCTCCGATCAACTGAACCTGACGTAGTCGGTTTTGCTCTTTTTCCTTATCGAAAATTGGACTGAGCGCGTTGCTGGCATGATCTACGTCGCGGCTAAGTGTAGAAATGTCTTGCTGCTGTCCTGAGACATTACGAATGGTCAGACGCCCATCAGAGACTGCTGAGTTTGTTGTGCTGCTATCGCTGCCACTGTGGTTGGCGCCGACAAGCGTGAGGCTACCCATATTCCCCATGAACTTGGAGCCGTCTTTACCGCTTGTACTCCCACTTGCGCTTTGATGCTGGGCAGTAAATTCCGCCTGATTTTTCAGGCCTGCCCAACCTAAAGTCCCAGTGCTGAGCATATTTCTGTCAGCGGCTGCGGTGCTGGCAATCACAGCGCCGTTCAGTTGGGTGTGGTCGCCCACTGTTACCTGATAGCCGCCCTTACCAGCAAAGAGACCTGTTTGCTCTTGCACGCTTTCAAAGTTGGATTTGATCTTGTCCTGACTGACACTGAGCGATGCACTACCCGTCATGGTGCCTAAGCTGAAACTCGCACCGCCGCTGACATCGAGCTGATGAGAGTCGTATTTGTCGGTGTCCTGCAGACTGATCAAAGACAAATCCCGACCGACATTGGCTACGACTTGCTGAGCACTGGCTTGGGCCCCAACAAGAGTCGTATCACGACCGCTGACCAATGAGAGCTTATTACCAGCGTCGAGGTTGGTTTCAGTCCAGGTGGTACCGTTTCCTTTTTCGTTGCCTGTCCCGCTATTGGCATTAGCGAAGAAGGTAAGACCACCACCGCCGCTGCCGACGCCAAGGCTAATACCAATCGCGCCGCCTCCGCTCTTGTTGGAGCCGTCGACTTTTTGTGTATTAGCTGCAGCTAGCAGATTGATGTCACGACTGGCCGAAAGCAGCATGTCCTGGCCAGCTTGAAGCTTGCTGCCCGCGACGTTGATATCACCGTCCAAACCAGCACCTGCGCCACTGCCTGTAGCGACAATATTCAGGTTATTTCCGGCAGTGATTGAGCTACCTTGGCTTACATTCTGTTCCTGCACTTGCTTGGAGCTGGCGCTTTGGGTGCCTAACGAAAGCGCAATGCCAAAGAAACTACCACTCGCAGCACCGGAGTCGATCGCTTGGGCAGCCTGGTAGGCCTGATAGCCACTCAGTCCAGCCTTTACACCTTGCAATGCCGCAAGACGGGAATCGTCCTCACCTTTAGCTGCTTGCGCGTTTTGCACCGTAGTATTTACTGCTTCTCCTACAGCACCCGAGAGGGCAAGGGTAAGGCCGCTTTTCTTGCTTTCCTGGTTCTGTGTGCTTGTGCTCCTGTTTTGCGCCTGAACAATGCTGACATTTTGGCCAATCAGATTGACGTCATTCCCAGCGACAACATCAGAAGCCTTGACCATCAGATCTTTACCGGCTGTGATATTCACGTCGCCCAGAACACTGCCTACAGTGCTGCCTTTCTGAGTCTGATTTTCTGAGTCTTGGGTAAACGCGTTTTTCGCTGTTCCTAAAGTGACACCGATGCCACCAGTGCTCATCAGGCCGGATTTTTTAGTCGACTGGCTGTGCTGGGCATTGAAGCTTTCAGTGCCACTGTCGATGACAACATTGTTGCCGGCTTGTAACGTCGTTTGCTCAGTGGAAATGACATTACTGGCCGAAACCACCAGATCATTCCCAGCCCGAACGAGTGTCGTGTTGCCGCTCAGCGTCGATGCAGATAATGAACTCTGGGTCGAAGCGTCACTATTCATCTTGCTAGTGGTGGATAAACCGAACCCGCCAGACTTAGAAGTGGCGGTGGCGCTGTATTGGCTGTTCTGCGCCGCAGTCAGATTAACGTCATGCCCAGCCTGAACTGCGAGCACACCATTGTCACTGTTGGCTTTTGACCCTTCAAAATTGACATCATTGACCGCAACAATCGTGGCTTTTTGACCTGACTGAATGAGAGACCCGATAGCAACATCACTGTCGCTCTCAGTCATATTCGTACTCTTCTTGCCCCAAGACCCTTTCTTGGTTTTCGAGTAATACGAATAATCGGTATCCTGTGCGGCAAGCACGTTGACGTCATTACCCGCGTACAGATACGCCTCGTCTTTGGCATTAATTCTACTAGCGATCATGCTCAAGTCAGCGCCTGCACTCAGCGCGACGCTACCACCCGCCGTCACATTGCTCGACACCTGGCTGACATGATCTTCCTGCTCGGTCACCTTCTTGCTCTTACCGTAGGAATGCTGTTCATCAGCCGCCGAGGACAGGGTCAGGTTTTCCGTCGCGGCCATCGCGATGTCGCGCTTGGCGTCGATGCTGCTGGCGATGACGTTGATGTCGCGTCCGGCCTGGGCCGTCAGGTCGCGTCCGGCGCTGACCGTGGAGCCCAGTTGCGTGATGCTGGAGTTGCTGGAGTTCGCACCGCGTGTCTGGCCGTTCTCGGTCTGGGCCGAGTCGATAGCGACGTCGCGGCCCGCAGAGATGCTCAAATCACGACCAGCCTGCAACACGCTGCCGGTGTTTTTCACGTCACGACCCGCTTGCAGGGACATGTCGTTAGCCGCTTCGATACGTGCCGCGCTGTCAGCGAAGTCCTGACGCCAGGTCGCGTCGCCTGACGCGCTCTGATGGCTGGTCACCGTGCGTTCGTTGATGACATCGCCGCTCAGGGCGGTCAATGTCACATCACGTCCGGCGATAATGCCCCCGGACTTGTTGATCAGGTCGTTACCTGCCAGCAGGTCCAGACGGTTGCCAGCTTCTATCAGGCCGCTGTTGACCAGATCATTTCCAGCAGCAGCCGACAGGTTATTGGCCGCTCGCAAGGTGCCGACGTTGTCGAGGTTTTGCCCCGCGATCAGCGAGACGTCGTTACCGGCGATCAATGCCCCGGTCGGGCCAAGGCGATTGTCGGCCTGAGCCATATACAGCACCGGCACCAGCACTTTTTCGCCATTCACTTCATGCTCTTCGAGCCAGACGATGTCATGGGTCAGCGCTGCGACTTGTTGTGAGTTCAGCGATACGCCGACCGCCAGGTTCAGCTGCTGCTTGCTGGCGATTGCGTTGTTCATCAGGTACTTGAACTGGGCCTCGTTGGAGGTTTGTCCATCGATGAACGCCTGACCGGTGCGGGCCACGACTGCTTGCTGGACGAGGCGTTGCTCATACAAGCCATCGCCCAGGCGCTTGGCACTGACTTCGGGGTCGTAGCCCAGGCCTGCGAGCAGGTAATCCGAACTCATGAACTGCTTGAGGTCAGTAAGGACCGGGTTGGTTTCGATCAGGTATTTTTGCGGTTTGGAAACGAAGTTGCTGCTGGGCAGGCCTTCCACTCGGGTCACCGTTTGCGCTGCCGCCGAAACGAGCGGCGTAATAGCGCTGGCCTGCGCCACTGTGGCGGGCTGAGTGATAGCGGTTGAAGCAGGCGTGGTCGTGACAGGGTTTAGAACAGCAGCAGTGACAGGACTGACCGGAGCAGCCACAGCGCTGCGAACCGGTGCAATGACCGTTCCGCCTTGAGCACTTACAACCACCTGGGTGACTGCAGCAGTCGCGCCTGACTGGGCACCGGTCGTAGCCTGATTGACAACGCTGACCAAGCTACCTTGCGTACCATTTACAATCTGACCGGCCTTGTTGACCTGAGTGCCCTGCACCATTCCAGCGTTTTCCGCGGCCGAGTTACCGGAAGAAATGGCGGTGATAGCCGCAACACCTGCCGTCGATCCTGCATTCTGGACAGGCAACAATACGCCGCTGCCCTGATTGCCCGTCGCAATGCCGGTCACGCTGCCGACGCTGGTGACACCTGCGGAATCAGAGGTATGGCTTGGCAGCACTAGCCCACCAATAGGTGCGGCACCTGGAGCGCTGGTATCAAAAGCAGTTGCATTGGCGCTTACGCCTGCGCTTTGCCGTGTGACGGAAGCAAGCTGGCGGGTGGCGTTGGATATCTGGCCCACCGAGCCAATCTGGATGGTGCTTGCCTGTGCGTCTGAAACGGTGTGCTCTCGTTGCGCGACGGACACCGCTGCGCTGCCCATGGTCCAGCTTTGCGGCAGGCCTACAGGTTGAGCGACAGTGGCTGCGGTGCCGGTCTGGCCACTCAGGCGGAACAGGCCGTTCTGCCCGGTCGGCAGGCTGAAGCCTGGCAGGCTCAAAGGATTGACTTGTTGTTGGGCCAGGTCTGGCGGCAGTTGCTGATTGACAGTAATGCGTGTGGAGAATTGACTGCCCGGCGCATTGGTGTCAGTGCGAGAACCGCCGCTCACGTAGCTGTAACCAGCGCGTACGACGTTGTTGCCGATGTTCTTGCTCGCGTTGACGTTTACCGCGCCGCCGGCCTGGATAATGGCGGCATAGCTCTGGTCGCCGGTTGACAGCTGAGTGACCTTGCGGAACTCAGGCATCTCTGTCTCGGTGATGGCGATGAAGTCCGCCATTGCCGGTTCCAGGCCGCTGAGGTTGTTGGCGTTATAACCGCTGCTGGTAAACCAGTACTTTTCAGTGAAGTCGCTTGCGGCGTTGGTCCAGGCCCCGGCGTTGCTAGTACGGGCGCTGCGGTACACGCGCACTGTTTCGGTGTCGCTGGCCTCTATGCCGGTGTTGTTCAGGTTGTTCAGCGTAGCGTTGAGGTTACCGCTGGTGACGATGGTGCTGCTTTGGTTGAACAGATCACCGCCGTTGATGTTCAGATTACCGCCAGCGGTAATGCCGGACGCAGCACTGGCTGCGGTCACTTCAAGCTTTTCACGCTGGGTTATTTCCCAGGTATGAGTTGCTTTGCCACCGCCGCAGTCGTTGTTATAAAACTCGCGATTGCACGCCCCCTCATCAATCCTGGCGGTATAGATACCGCCATTGCTGGTCTTCAACAGGGCGCGGACGTTTTGTATTGTGCTCGCCGCGAGGCTCATGCTGCCGTCGCTTTGTATCGACGCAGAACTGTTGACGATGCTGTCGGCAAGCGCGCCTTGCCCGTTACGGTCAATCGTGAGATTGCCCAGGCTGTAGATGTTGGCGTAGCTGTTGTTCAGCGAACTGACACGCAGGCTCATGTTGTTGCCACTGAAGATCAGCCCACGGTCATTGACCAGCGAGCCGGTGGTCACAGTCAACGCCTGACCGCTGCCCAGCGTGCCTTGGTTGTTGATGCTCCCCGCGTTGATGGTCAGATTAGTCGCCGAGGTCAGGCGACCGGCATTGTTCAGTTGCCCCCCCATGGTCACCGAGGTTTCACCGCCGCCGGATATGGTCGAAGCGGCGCTCAGGTTCACTTGTGCCGCACTCAGTCCGAGCGTTCCTAGGCTGCTGAGACGGCCATTGCCGCCGTATGTACCGCCGAGGTTGAGGCTTAGCGAGCCGTCACTGGCGATCAATCCATCGTTATTCCAATTGCCACCATTACCCACAAGGCTGGTGGATGCCAGCAACTGGCCGCTGGCGGTCTGGCTGAAGTTATTGACGTTGACGGTGAGGCGCCCGGCCTGGATGACGTTACTGTTGGTCCAGCTATCAGCACTCAGTGTCAAACCACCGCGGGTAACAATGCTGCCGCCAGCACTGGTCAGGTTGGCCGTAGAAATATCAAACGTGCCATTACCCGTATGCAACAACGACCCGCCGCCATTGAGAAAGCTGCCAGCATTGAGGATCAGGTCGCTGTTGGCGCTTTCCAAGGTGCCGTTGCGGTTGTCGAACAGGTTGCCGATCTGGAAGTTTGTGGCGCCGCCACCGCCCAGCGCGCGCAGTTGCCCGGTCTGGTTGTCCAGACTGGCAGCGGTCACGGCCAGGGTGCTGTCGCTTTCGATGATGCCGAAGCGGTTGTTCAGCGCGCCGCTCAGGTTCAGTTCGACCTGGCCGCCAGCGATCTGGCCGTCGTTGTCGCCACTGTTGTCGAAGTTGCCACCGTTGACCCGCACCAGGCCTTTGGCGTACAGCCCGCCGTTGCGGTTGTCGAAGCCGGGGGTAGTGATCAGCGCTTCGCCGCCGCGCGCGGAGACTCGCCCGCCGTAGTTGTCGAAGCCGCCCAACGCGGTCAGGTTGAGGCGCTGCGCCTGGATAACACCGCCCTGGCGGTTGGCGTCATAGCCATTTTTCAGCACACCGGCCAGTTTCGCGGTGAACAGACCTTGCAGGCTGGACAGCACTCCGCCCTGACTGTAGAGGTTGGCACCGGTCAGGTTCAGGTCGCCGTTCTGCGCGATGATCCGACCATTCTGGTTGTCGACGGTACCCGCGACATCGACGCGTAGTGCGCCGACGCTTTGTATCGCGCCGCGCACGTTGGACAGGCTCGCTGAATTCAAATGTGCATCGGCGCTCTGGCTATAGATCAGGCCATCGGCATCGTTGAGGACACTGCCACCCGCGACGACTGTCAGTGTGTTGTTGGCAGCAACAGTGCCGCGGTTACGGTTGTCCAGTTGCCCGGACGTATTGAGCGTCATCAGGCTCTGGCTGATCAGTTGCCCGGCCTGGTTGTTGATCGCGGTGCTGCGCCGCAACAGCAGGTTACCGCCGCTGGCCAGCTTGCCGCTGGTGTTGGTCAGGCTGCCCAGCAGGTCGAGTGTCGTCTCGCCCTTGCTGCTCAGATTACCGGCGCTGTTGTCGAGGCTGCTGCCTTCGAAGCTGAAACTCTGCTGGGCCGTCAGATTACCGACCGCGTTGTTCAGGGCATTGGCTTTGATGGTCAGCCCGGCACCACTGTCGATCAGGCCGTTCTGGCTGTTGTTCAGCAGGCCCGCCACGGTCAGCGTCTGACCGGTTCCGCTGGAGAGGATGCCGCCGCTGTTGTCGAGGCTGTCAGCGGTTACGTTCAGTATGTTCTGGCTGACTAACGCACCGTTGCTGCCATTGAGCAATTCACCGGTCAGGGTTGTAACGAGGTTACCGCTGCGGCTGGACAAGGTACCGTTGTTGCGGTTGTCGAGGCGGTTACCGGAGACGTTCAGACCCTGCCAGCCAGAGATCAGACCGTTCTGGTTGAGCAGGTTGGTCGCGTTGACCGTCAGCACGTTGCTGCTGATCAGCTTGCCGCTGCTGTTGTCGAGGGTGCGGCCGTCGACTCTGAAACTCTGTGCGCTGTAGACCTCCCCAGACTGGTTATTCAGGTCGCGAATGCGGTTAAGGGTCAGCGAACCGTCTGCCGTGATCAAACCGCCGAGGTTGTTGAGGTCGCTGCCTTGCATGTCAATGGACAGCGCGGCATCGCCCATCACGCGTCCGCCGTTGAGCGACAGTGCGTTGAGGACCAGGGTCATGTCACGTGTGGCCGACACTTCGCCGCCGTTGCCGGAATCGAGACTGCCGGCAGTCAGGTTCAGGGTGCCGGTGCTGTTGATCAGGCCCTTCGCGGTGTTGTTGATCGATGTAGCGTTGATGATCAGGCTGGTGCCGCCCAACACCTGACCGCTCTGGTTATCGAGGCTGGCCGCGCCCACCTTGAGCGCCTGAGTAGCATTGATCAGGCCTTTGTCGCGATTGGTCAGCGCACCGGTGACGGTGAGGTCCAGGTTGTTACGACTGGTCAGCGTACCGCCCGTGTTATCGAGGGTATTGGCGGTGGCATCGACACCGGCAGCGGCGATCATGCCTTTGACGTTGGTCAGCGCACGGGCGATGCGCAGGGTCAGCAGTTGATTGCTGAGCAGTTTGCCGCCGCTGTTATCCAGTTGCTGGGCGTTGAGGGTAAATGCCTGGGCGCTGGAGATTTCACCGTTCTGGTTCAGTACCTCGTTGACGTTTTTCAGCAGCAGTGCGCCCGGCGCGTTGATCAAACCGCCCTGGTTGTCCAACTGGCCGTTGTTCAGGTCCAGGCTCAAGGAGGTGTTGCTGAACAGACTGCCGCCCTGCTGACTCAGGCGGCTGACACTGGCGGTCAGTGCCTGGCTGCTGCCGATGCTGCCGCCATCGCTGTTAGTCAGTCGTGCGGTCGTCAGGTCCAGGCGATTGCTACTGCTGACGCGACCGTTATGGCTGTTGTCGAAATCCCCGGTCTTCAGGGTCAGCAGGCCTTTGCCGCTGATGTTGCCTTTCTGGCTGTTATCAAGACTGGCACTTTTCAGGTCCAGTGCGCCGTCGGTCAACAGCTTGCCGCCCTGGTTGCTGATTGCCCCGGTGCTGTCGAGGGTCAGTTTTCCAGCGCTGGAAATGCTGCCTGCGGTATTGGTCAGACTGCTGGTCTTTACCGTCAGGACATCTTCGTTGCTGATCAGGCCTTGAGTGTTATCGAGTGCTGCAGACAGGTCGATACCCAAGGCTTTGAGGGCACTGAGCGCACCACCGGTGTTGTCCAGGGTGCTACCGACCAGCGTCAAGCCGCCTTGGCTTGAGAGCAGACCGTTCGTTCGGTTGGTGATCTGCGCAACGTTCAGATTCAAGGCTTTCTGCGCCAGCACCTGACCGCTGTCGCTGTTGTTCAGTTGCTGGCCGGTCAGGGTCATCTCATCCTGACTGGACAGTTCACCGCCACGGTTATCGATGCTGGTGACATTGATATCGAGGGCTTGGGTTGCGCCGATGAAACCGTTCTGACGGTTGTCCAGCGCGTCGCCACGCAAGGTCAATGTGCCTTGGGCAAGCATCTGGCCGTTCTGCTGTAGAAGGCTGCCGATCCGTGCGTTGAGATTCTGTTTGCTGGCGATCTGGCCGAGGCGGTTGTCCACGGTCGCGGCGTTCAGCGTCATGTCAGCGTCGCCGACCAGAGTGCCCTTGACGTTGGTCAGGGCGGTATTGACCATCAAGTCCATAGCTGCGTGGCTGCTGATCAAGCCTTCGGTGTTGTCCAGGCTGTCGCTGCGAGTGTTCAGCGCGGCAGCGGAAATCGTACCTTTGACGTTGCTCAGCGCCTTGTTGACGATCAGCGTCAGGGCCTGACTGCTAAGCAGTTTGCCGCCACTGTTATCGAGGCTGTCGACGTTCAGGGTGAAGGCCTGTGTACTGGAAATTTCGCCGTTCTGGTTGGCCACGCCGTTGAGATTCTTCAGCAGCAACACGCCCGGGGCGTTGATCAGACCGCCCTGATTGTTCAACTGGCCGTTGTTCAGATCGAGGTTCAGCGAGGTGTTGCTGAACAGCTCACCACCCTGCTGGTCGAGGCTGGTCACGCTGGCCGTCAACGCCAGCGCACTGGCAATACGTCCGGCGCTCTGGTTGATGACCTTGCCTGCCGTCAATCGCAGGGTATCGCTGCTGGTCAGGCGACCGCCCTGGCTGTTGTCGAACGTGCCGGTGGTGACCTGCGTGGCGCCCTTGCCAGCCAGTTTGCCCGCCTGACTGTTGTTCAGGCTGGCGCTGGTCAGTGTCAGCGTGGCGTCGGTAGTAACGGAGCCCGCCTGGTTCTCCAGAGCGCCGGTGGTGGTGACGCTCAAGGCATCGGCACTGGACAGGCTGCCCGAAGCGTTTTGCAGGGAAGCAGCGCTGACCGTCATGGCCGACTCACTGCTGAGCAGGCCGCCAGTGTTGTCCAGCGCGCCAGACAGGCTGATGTTCATGTCCTTCTGGCTCGCCAGCGTACCGCCTGCGTTATCCAGGCGTGTACCGTCGAGACGCAGGGTGTTACCGAACAACAGGCCTTTATTCAGGTTGATCACGCGCGCCACGGTCAGCCCCAGCGCCGTACCGGCCAAGATCTTGCCGCCGTTGCTGTTGTCGAGCGTCTGACCAATGATGTCCACACCGATCTGGCTGGACAGTTCACCGGCCTTGTTGTCGATATCGGCAACATCGATTTTCAGCGCTTTTGTAGAGCCCACCAGGCCGCCCGACCGGTTGTCGAGGGTTTTGCCGATCAGGGTCAGATTGCCCTGCGCAACAAGCTCGCCGCCCTGCTGGGTCAGACTGCCGATATTGGCGACCATGTCTGCCTGGCTGGCGATACGACCGCTGCCGTTGGCAACGCTGTCGACCTGCAACTGCATCAGGCCAGCGGCGTTGAGCAGACCGTTCTGGTTGTCCAGACGCGTGCCGACCAGTTCAAGACCGGCATTGCTGTTGATCAGGCCTTTTTGCGTGGCGCTCAGGCCGGTCTGGCTATTGTCGAGGGCATCGACGAACAACTGCAGGCCTTTTTCGGCACGAATCGAACCGCCACGGTTATCGACGCTGTCGCTATGCACGATCAACAGGTTCTGCGCGGCAATACGGCCGCCACGGTTATCCAGCGTCTTGCTCGAAAGGTCTATCAAGCCTTTGGCTTGCAGGCTGCCACCCGCGCGGTTGTCCAGCGCTCCGGTCAGCTTCAGAGTCAGTTGGCCATCTGTGACCAGTGCACCGGACTGGCGGTTGTCCAGACTCGCGGCACCTATGTTGATAGCCTGCCCTGCGCCCAGCGTTCCGGCCTGATTGTCGATGGTTTCAGTGATCACCAGTTTCAAGAACCGGTCAGCCATGACCTGGCCAGCGGCGTTATCGAGACTCAGCGCATTCAGGGTCGTGTTACCAGCACTGGTCAGCTCGCCGCTGCGGCTCGACAGCTGGCCAGCAACGTTTACCAGCAGATCGGCATCGCTGCTCAGGCTGCCGCTGTTGTTATTCAGCTCATTGGCCGTCAGATCGATACCGTTGCCAGACACCATACCGCGCAGGTTGGTCAGTAACTGGTCGACACGCACAATGAGCGCTTTGTCGCTGAGCACCGAGCCAGCGGTGTTGTCCAGCGACGTCGCAGCCAGGGTGAAGCCGTTGGCGCTGGAAATTTCACCGCTGCGGTTGCTGACTGCATTGAGATTTTTCAGCAGCAACTGGCCCGGAGCGGTAATCAGACCGCCGTCGTTGTTCAGCACGCCTTTGCTTAAATCGAGGCTGACATCGCTGTTGCTGTACAGACGGCCATCGTTGGTCTGATTCAGGCCGGTGACGACGGCAGTCAGCGCCATGGCGCTGGCGATACGACCGGCGTCACTATTGTTCACCAGTGCTGCATCGAGCTTAAGGGTTCCGGTACTGGTCAGGCGACCGCCTTGCTGGTTGTCAAAGGCGCCTGTGACGAGTTTTACGCCTTTGCCGGCAATACGACCGTTCTGGCTGTTGTCGAGACTGCCACTGGTGAGCACCAGTGTTGAATCGCCGAGAATCTGCCCGCCATGGTTCACGACCGGGCCATCGACCGTCAGGGACGAGGCGCCGGCGCTGGTGATGCTGCCGGCAGTATTGCCCAGAGAAGCGGCGCTCAACGCCAGCGTGCCATCGCTGCGCAATGCCCCCTGATCGTTGTTGAGGACGCCCGTGACTTTCAGGCCCAGACTGTTTTTGGCGTAGACGCTGCCACTGCCAGTGTTGGTCAACTGGCCGACGTTCAACTGCACACTCTGCTGTCCGGAGACGGCACCTGCGCCCTGGTTGTTCAGGCTGTCGGCGTTGAGCAGCAACGTACCATTGGCCAGTAAACGGCCCTTGCCACTGTTATCGAACTGGCCGACGGTTGCGGTCAGCTCTCCAAGGCTGGAGAGTTCCGCGTTGCGGTTGTCCAGCGTCGCAGCACTCAGTTGAACACCGGTCGCGGAGATCAGACCGCGAAGGTTGGTCAGCAGTTGGTCGATGCGCACGATCAAGGCTTTGTCGCTGATGACCGAACCATCGGTGTTATCCAGCGAAGTGGCCACTAGCGAGAAACCGTTGGCACTGGAAATTTCGCCGTTCTGGTTGTTGACCGCCGTGAGGTTTTTCAGCAGCAACTGCCCCGGCGCATTGATCAAACCGCCTTGGTTGGTCAGCACGCCGTTGCTCAGGTCCAGGCTGACATCGCTGTTGCTGTACAGACGGCCATCGTTGGTCTGGTTCAGGCCAGTGACCACTGCAGTCAGGGCCATGGCGCTGGCGATACGACCCGCGTCACTGTTGTTGACAAGCCCGGCGTTGAGCTCAAGCGTCCCGGCACTGGTCAGGCGGCCGTCCTGATGGTTGTCGAAAGCGCCAG
The DNA here is from genome assembly GCF_017832255.1 of Pseudomonas sp. PvP028. Lineage (NCBI taxonomy): Bacteria > Pseudomonadati > Pseudomonadota > Gammaproteobacteria > Pseudomonadales > Pseudomonadaceae > Pseudomonas > Pseudomonas sp. PvP028. The sequence goes on along the minus strand of NZ_JAFIBL010000001.1, from coordinate 3,734,748 downwards.
TGGTGAGCACCACACCATTGCCGGCAATGCGACCGCTCTGGCTATTGTCCAGGCTCGCGCTGGAAAGCGTCAGCCCCGCATCGCTGATGATCTGCCCGCCCTGGTTGACGACGGCAGCATCGACTTGCAACGTTGCAACACCGGCACTGGTGACCCGACCGCCAGTGTTGGCCAGAGAAGCTGCTTCCAGGTCCAGCGTGCCGTTACTGCGCAGTACGCCCTGATTGTTATTCACTGCACCGGTCAGCGTCAGACCCAGCGTGTTTTTTGCATAAACGCTGCCGCCGGAGTTGGTCAGTTGTCCCAGAGTCAACTGGACGCCCTGCTGTCCGGAGACCACGCCGTTCTGGTTATTCAGGTTATCGGCGGTCAGCAGCATTGTGCCGTTGGCCAGAAGACGCCCTTTCGCACTGTTATCGAACTGGCCGATGGTGGCAGTCAGGGTGCTCAGGCTAGAAATTTCCGCGCTGCGGTTGTCCAGCGTTGCAGCACTCAGATTGACGCCATTGGCGGAAATCTTGCCGCGTAGGTTGGTCAGCAACTGATTGATGCGCACAACAAGCGCTTTATCGCTGAGCAGCGAGCCGTCCGTGTTATCCAGCGAATTGGCAGCCAGTGTAAAACCGTTGGCACTGGAGATTTCACCGCTCTGGTTGTTGACGACATTCAGGTTTTTCAGCAGCAACTGGCCAGGCGCATTGATCAGGCCGCTCTGGTTGCTCAACAGACCATTGCTCAGGTCCAGGCTGACGTCGCTGTTGCCGTACAGCCGGCCGTCGTTGGTCTGATTCAGGCCGGTGACCACGGCAGTCAGGGCCATGGCGCTGGCGATGCGCCCGGCGTCGCTGTTGTTGACCAGCCCGGCATTCAGCTGAAGTGCACCGGTACTGGTCAGGCGACCGTCCTGATGGTTGTCGAAGGCTCCGGTGCTGAGCACCAGACCTTTACTGGCAATACGCCCGCTCTGGCTGTTATCGAGGCTGGCGCTGGTGAGTGTCAGTTGCGCGTCGCTGAGTATCTGCCCGCCCCGGTTGACTACGCCGTCATTGATAATGATCGACGCGACACCGGCGCTGCTGATACTGCCCGCGCTGTTGGCCAGCGAGGCTGCACTCCCGGTCAATGAACCGTCGCTGCGCAGCACACCCTGATCATTGTTCAGTGTCCCGCTGACGGTCAGACCAAGACTGCTTTTGGCAAAAACGCTGCCCCCACCGGTATTGTTCAGTTGGCCCAGGTTCAGTTGCACGCCCTGCTGCCCGGAAACGATCCCGTTCAGGTTATTCAAGCCGCCCGCGGTCAACAGCAGCGCGCCATTGGCCAGCAGGCGACCTTTTTCGCGATTATCGAACTGGCCTATGGTGGCCGTCAGGCTGCCCAGGCTGGACAGTTCGGCGTTGCGGTTATCCAACGCTGCGGCGCTCAGGGTGACGCCGTTGGCGGAGATCTGCCCGCGCAGGTTGGTCAGCAGCTGAGCGATACGCACGATCAGCGCTTTGTCGCTGACCAGCGAGCCGTCAGTGTTGTCCAACGAAGTCGCTGCCAGCGTGAAATCGTTGGCGCTGGAGATCTTGCCGCTCTGGTTATTGACGACGTTCAGATTTCTCAGCAGCAGCTGACCGGGAGCGGTTATTTGCCCACTCTGGTTGTTCAGCAGGCCATTGCTCATATCCAGGCTGACGTCGCTGTTGCTGTACAAGCGCCCGTCATTGGTCTGATTGAGGCCCGTAACCACGGCGGTCAGAGCCATGGCGCTGGCAATACGACCGGCGCCACTGTTGTCGACCAGCCCGGCATTCAGTTGGAGTGCGCCGGTACTGGTCAGGCGGCCGTCCTGATGGTTGTCGAAGACTCCAGTACCGAGCACCAGACCTTTACCGGAAATACGACCGCTCCGGCTGTTATCGAGGCTGCCACTGGTGAGTGTCAGTTGTGCATCGCTGACTATCTGTCCACCCTGATTGACCACCGCACCGTTGAAATTGAGCGCACCTGTGCCGGCACTGCTCACACTGCCGTTGGTGTTGGCCAGACCGGCTGCTTTGAGGTCCATTGCGGCATCACTGCGCAATACGCCCTGATCGTTTTGCAACACACCGCCCAGCGTCAGGTTCAGCGCATCCTTAGCGTAAACGCTGCCCCCAGCGGTATTGTTCAATTGCCCCAGGTTCAGTTGCACGCCCTGCTGACCGGAAAGGATCCCGTTCAGGTTGTTCAAGCCGTCCGCAGTCAACAGCAGCGCGCCACTGGCCAGCAGGCGGCCTTTTTCACGGTTATCGAACTGACCAACGTTGGCCGTCAGACTGCCAAGGCTGGATATTTCGCCATTGCGGTTGTTCAGTGAGCCCGCTGTCAGATCAAGACCGGTCGCAGAAACCAGACCGCGAAGGTTGGTCAGCAACTGATTGATGCGCACAACGAGCGCTTTATCGCTGAGTATCGAACCGTCGGTGTTGTCCAGCGAAGTGGCTGCCAGCGTGAAGCTGTTGGCGCTGGAAATCTTGCCGCTCTGATTATTGACCACCGTGAGGTTTTTCAGCAGCAACTGCCCCGGCGCAGTGATCTGGCCACCCTGGTTGGTCAACAGGCCATTGCTCAGGTCCAGGCTGACGTCGCTGTTGCTGTACAGCCGGCCGTCGTTGGTCTGATTAAGGCCGGTAACCACGGCAGTCAGCGCCATGGCGCTGGCGATGCGACCGGCGTCGCTGTTGTTGACCAGCCCGGCGTTCAGTTGAAGCGCGCCGGTACTGGTGAGGCGGCCGTCCTGATAGTTGTCGAAAGCGCCAGTGGTGAGCACCACGCCATTGCCGGCAATACGTCCGCTCTGGCTGTTGTCCAGGCTGCCGCTGGAAAGCGTCAGACCCGCATCGCTCAGAATCTGCCCACCCCGGTTGACGACTGCGCCCGTTGTGCTGAGCGTTGCCGTGCCGGCACTGGTCACGCTGCCACTGTTATTGCTCAGAGACGCTGCACGCACAGCCAGAGTGCCATCACTGCGCAGAGTGCCTTGGTCATTGTTCAACGCGCCGCTTACGGTCAGGTTCAGACTGTTTTTGCCATAAACACTGCCGTTGCCGGTGTTGGTCAGTTGCCCCAGATTCAGCTGTACGCCTTGCTGTCCTGCGACCGAGCCGTTCTGGTTATTCAGATGGTCAGAGGTCAGCTGCAGCGCGCCGCTGGCCAGCAGACGGCCTTTTTCGCGGTTGTCGAACTGGCTGACGGTCGAGGTCAGGCTGCCGAGACTGGAAATTTCCGCGCTGCGGTTGTCCACGCTTGCCGCGTTGAGCAGCAGATCGCCGTTAGCGCTGATAAGCCCCAACTGGTTGAGCAACGGCCCGGAAATACGGGCGGACAAAGCGCTGCCGCTGAACAGCTTGCCTTGCTGGCTGTTGTCCAGCGAACCCGCAGTGATCGTCATAGTGCCATTGCTGCTGATCAGCCCGCTCTGGCTGTTGAGCACCTGAGACGCATTGATATCGACAGTGCCGCCCTGGCTCAGAATTCGGCCTGACTGACGATTGTCGATTGCAGTGGCCACGATGCGTGTGCTCGACTGACCGTTCAGTGTGGCCCCCTGATTGTTCAGGGTCTGGCTGATGCTGGCTTGCAGGGCGCGGCTGGCGGTGATGCTGCCGCTGTTGTTCAGCCCGTTGGCAGACAGCGTCACATCGCCCGATGTATTGCGGCTGTTGTCGGCATTGACGCCCGCCTCGATCACCGCGGTGTTATTGATCTGACCGCCTGCGGAAAGTGTCAGTGCATCGCGTGCGGCGACGTTCTGCCGGGTGATGAGATCACCTGCCGTGGTCATGCCCAGTGACGACCCTGCATAGACCGGCCCGTTGACCTCGGCACTGCTGGCCTTGACCGCCACAGCACCGCTGGCAGCAGTCTGCATCATGCTCAAGTGGCCGTTGGCATCAAGCTGGATATCACCGCCACTGGCCGCCAGATCGCCGGCCAGCCTGACGCCGACACCCGCCTCGGTGCCCACCAGACGGATCGCGCCGGCATACATGCCGCCCAGCGCCGAGCTGTCGACGGCCAGTTCCGGTTTGGCGCTGCCGTCGTCAGGCAAGGCTGTAGGATTAAGAGTCTGTGCGTCGACATCATTACGACCGGCAATGATGTTGAGGCGCTTGGCGTGTAGCTCGGCATTGATCTTCGCGCTACGGGTGATGATGTCGAACTGGTCGACGTTGTCCGCGTTCAGCCCCACGCCGTCGATTGAAATGCTGCCGCCCTGCACATTGAAACGCTGCAATTGCCCGTTGGCATCCAGCACGGGTTTGCCGGTGGTCAGCGTGACCTGCGGGGTATTGATGAAACCGCAGCCGTTGCAACTGATGCCATAGGGGTTGGCGACGATGACACGCGCCGCCTGCCCGGCCACTTCCGTATAGCCCCTGAGCTGACTGGCGTTGGCCCCGACCACTTCGTTGAGGATGGTGCTGGCCGCCGTGCCGCGCAGGTTGGAGTTGCCGACGATGATGCCGCCCAGTTGGGTGCTCTGGGTCTGGTTGGTGGAGTTGTTGAGGATGACGCCCTGGCTGTCGACGTTGAACTGCTGATACTGGTTGTGTGACAGGCCGCTGGCATTAGGCGCGGCGATGTTGACGATAGGCACGCCATTGCCGGCCTGGTTCAGACTGGTATTCGTGCCGCTGACCACGATGCCTTCGGCTTGAACCAGCATCGGCTGCCAGAACATCGCATTGGCGAGAATCAGCGCGAGGCCGCGCTTGGGCATTCCCCAGAAAGACCGGCGCTCGACCAGCACAGCAGAAGGCTGACGAGCAAGCAGAGCCAGTTGGTGGACGTCCATGTAAATGACCTCGAAACAGGTAGGTTGAAAACGGCGCTATTAAAGAAAGAAGTCCATACGGAAATAGATCGGCGCTTCGCGCTCGATCACATCGGGACGTTCCAGGGAATGAGCGAACGTCACTGAGGCAGCAACGTGCTGGCCACGCGTAAACAGCTCGAACGAGTTACTGGACAAGCGCCCATGCTGATTGCCGTTGTAACGATCGTTGCGGATAACACCCTGGTCGTAACCGGCGGCCGCGCCATACTCGGCGAACACCGGGCGCAGCCAGTCCAGGGTGACCGGCCGAGTCAGGCGTAACTCGTTACGCCAGTAACCACCGCTGTCGCCAGACAGAAACTCATCCTTGTAACCACGCACCGATGCCGATCCGCCCAGGCTGGTGCGTTGCGAACTGAACAGCACATCCTCACTGCGCTGCCCGGTGGCCAGGCTGGTGAAGCTGAGGCTTTCGCCCCACAGTTGAAAGGGGTGCAGATAGCTGAGGGTGCCGGTGTATTTGCGATACCGCGCATCGGCCTCACCCAGGCGAGGATCGTGGTTGCCCTGCGCGTCCAGTGCACCGATGCCTTGCTGCATGCCCAGATCGATGTTGACGAACGCCGAGCCGACCCGCCGACCGTGGTTGATGCCGAACTGCGCCTCGGTGATGCGATTGCTGCTGACTGCCAGCTTGCTGCCTTCGACATAATTGTTGGTGCGCAGGTAGGACAGACCGGCATTGAGCGAGGTCTTGCTCAGCGCGTCGCGATACACGACCCGCTCGGCCTTGAACTGGTGGTTCTGGCTATCGCCGTCCTGCTTGAAGTTGACGCTCGAGGCCTGCGCCACCGAACGATATTCACTGGTGTTGTACAGGTAGCTGAACGTCCACCAGCCCCACGGCAGGCTGTAGGCAAGCGAGGCGTTGCGGGAGGCTTTCTGCCGATCGCTGATCGCATCGTGGCCGCCGCGCAGGCTGAACTGGTCGGCCAGCCCCGACGGATTATCCCACTCAAGGCCGGCGTTCCATTGCTGCTCGCCGGTGCTGCGCTGACCTTCGTTGGTACGCGACAGGTTGGCCCGCCATGGTTTTTGCGGAGTGTTCTTGACCACTACGTCACTGCCACCGACGGCCTTACCGGGGGTCAGCTCCATCTGCGCCTGATTGGACGGCAAACGATTGAGCTGATCGACCATCTGCTCGATTTCGCGCAGGTTGACCATCTGGCCTTCACTGCCGGGAAACGTCATGGCCAGCTCACGCTCCGACAGGCCGCTGGCGGCATCGCCACGCAGATGCTCCAGCTTGCCTTCGATGACCAGCACTTGCAGGTCGCCTGTCGACAGGTCCTGTTGCGGCAGGTAGGCGCGGGTCGTCACCAGGCCTTTTTCGAGGTAGTGATCAGTGATGACTTTAAGCAGCTCATTGAGCTGCGCAACACCAAGGCACTTGCCAATATAGGGCTTGGTCAACGCATCGCGCTCGGCGGCCGACAGCGAGTCGGCGCCCTTAAGCTCAATACGATCGATGGTGAAACAACGTGTATCGGCCGGGGAAGTCGGGGCAGCGGGCGTGGCTTGTTTGCCCGGCAGGTCCTTGAGCTCTTCAAGACGGCGGCGCTGCTCTTCGAGCAGGCGATCCTGACGGTCACGAATAAGATCCTGGTCACCTGGCAAACTGGCGGGAGCAGTGGCTGCAAGCGAGGTAGCTGGCGCGATGGCGAGCAGTAGCAGCAAAGCCAGTTTGAGGGCATGAGGATACACGGCTCTTCCTTGCGGTAGCATATTGATATCAAAAGGCGGGCAATATTAGAACGCCATCATAGTGGCGTCAAATGTTTGTATCGACCTTGTATCCGATTTGTTGAACTTTTTTTGAAGTTGATTTTTACAACACTGACCTTTAGCCAGCGCTCAAGGGTCATGTGCTTAATATTGATAGGGGACAGCGTATCTTTTCGACATAGCATTAAGGTCATAATTAAATATATGCAGAAATGCTGATCGGCTAGCACGCGAAAACCGGCTCGGCTCAAGGCCGCAGACACACTAATAAAATGACTATGGTCTAAGGAAGCAGGCGCAAGCATGCTGACCTTCCAGGGCTCTGGAGCCGAGACGACGGTCTTTTTTGCATGGCCAGGGTCTAAGACAGAGGCAGCAGGTTTCGATCAAACCCTGTGGTGTGGCGCATGAGCAAAACGGGATGAGTAATAACAGCTAGTTGTCGGACACCACTCGACAATTAGCCGCTATGCCAGAATCAGCGCCGCCTGCCGTTGAATGCAGTATCGGGTCTCTACAGCCTTTAAAAGCGAGTCATCGACTCTACAGCCTCCCGCGCCACGCACGGGAAGCCGGTCGAATCACTGTTGCCCGGACAACTTCATGATCATTCGCGACAGCAAGTAGATCCGCGGCGCCACGCTGCCCACTTCGGCATACTCTTCGGGTGTATGAATATTGCCGCCGACAATCCCGAAACCGTCCAGCGTCGGTGTACCCACGCTGGCAGACAGGCTTGAATCCGCCGCCCCGCCGCTGCCCTCGATGGTCAGGGTGCGACCCAGCTCACCGTAGATACCCTGCGCCATCGCGACCAATGCATCGGACTGCGCGGTCTGCGGCATCGGCGGCAGGCCACGGACCAGGCTGGTCTTGACCTCGGTATCAGGCACCAGCTTGTTGGCCGACACCTTGGCCAGATCCTGCTCGACGCGGTCAAACTCCTCCGGTACGGCAGCACGCACGTCGGCCTTGGCGCTGGCCTGATCGGGAATCACGTTGGTGCGATCCCCCGCCTTGAGCACGGTGAAGTTGATGGTGGTTTTCTTCTCCTCGTCACCCAGCTTGCCGAGTTGCAGGATCTGATGGGCAACTTCGGTCGCGGCGTTACGTCCCAGCTCAGGCGCAACGCCTGCATGCGAGGCCTTGCCTTTGACTTCGACCAGCGCGGTGGCCGAGCCTTTGCGCCACACCACCAGACCGTCGGCCGGACGCCCCGGCTCGAGGTTGAGGGTGACGTCATGCTCCTTCGCGGTTTTCTTGATTAGCTCGGTAGCGACGCCTGAGCCGGTCTCTTCGCTGGCGTCGAGCAACACCGTGATCTGCGCGTAGTCGGTGAACTTCAGATTGTGCAGCACCTTCAGCGCATAGATAGCCGCAACGATGCCGCCCTTGTCATCCATCACCCCTGGGCCGTAGGCACGCCCGTCCTTGATATGAAACGGTCGCTCGGCCGCAGAACCTTCCTTGAACACGGTGTCCATGTGCGCCATCAGCAGAATCTTCGCCTTGCCGGTGCCTTTCAGGGTGGCGATGACGTGGTTACTGGCCTCTGGCGTATTTGGAACGAGCTCGATGGTGGCTCCAAGCTTTTTCAGTTCTTCGATCGCGATGTCGCTGACCTTGGTCAGGCCCGGGACATACCCGGAACCCGAGTCGATGTTCACCAGACGCTCCAGCAGCTTCAAGGCTTCGTCCTTGTATTGCTCGGCATCGGCCTGGATGGCCTTGTGCGGTTCGGCCATGGCCGCCGGTGCCAGGGCTGTCAGCGCAAGCGCCAGGGCGAGATGAGCAGCCAGTGGCGAGCGGGTAAATGAGCGCATGTGTTTCATCCTTGTGTTCGATCATCGAGGTTTTTTCAGGACCATACCCTACACACGTACCGGCCGTCATGGTTCAGCTCGCCTTGCGCCAGCGCTCGAAGCGGTCAAACAGCAGCGCATAGAGGATCGGAATCAGGCCCAGTGTCACCAGCGTACCCAACGCCAGGCCACCCATGATGGTGATCGCCATGCCCTCCCAGAGCGGACCGGCAAACAGCATCAGCGGCACCAGCCCGATGATGCAGGTCAGCTTGGTCATCACGATCGGCCGCAAGCGCTTGATCGCGGCATGGACGACTGCGTCACGCACCGCCAGGCCTTGCTCGCGCTCAACCTCGATACGTTCGAGCAGCAGCACGGCGTTGTTGACGATGATGCCGGCCAGCGACAGCAGCCCGAAGGTGGCCATGAAGCCGAACGGATAGCCGGTGAGCACCAATGCCAGCGCCACACCGATCAGCACGAAGGGTACGCTGGAGATGACGATCAGCAGCTTGCGGAACGAATTGAACTGCCAGACGAACAACAACAGCATCGCGACCAGTGCGTGTGGCATGTACTGCAACAGCGCCTGATTGGCCTCGGCCGAGTCTTCTATTTCGCCACCCGGTTCGATGTGGTAACCCGCCGGCAGGCTGATTGCAGCTATCTGCGGTGCCAACTGCTCGACGATCGAGGTCGCTGTCATTGACGGATTGTGTCCGACCACCGTGATCGCGCGTTGCAGATTACGCCGCTGGATGGTCGATGCCTCCGCCCTGGGCTCGACAGTGGCAATGGCCGACAACATCAACGGCGCACCCCCGGAAGCCGGGTAAATCAATGTGCTGTCCAGATCATTGCCCGGTTTGCTCAGCGTGCTCTGCTCGCGCGCCACAATCGCGACAGCAGTATCGCCATCCTGCAGCGACGACACGGACAGCCCGCTGTTTCTCAGTTGCAGGGCCTGGGCGATGTCCTGAGTGGCGACACCGGCCTGCAGGGCCTTGTACGGATCGACGACAACGTTGTAACGCAGCAATCGGGTCCGCCAGTCATCGTGCACGTCTAGGGTTCCAGGCAACGCCGACAACGCCTGCTCGATCTGTCGGGCAATACCGCGCAACACTTCCTCATCAGGACCGATGACCCGGTAGACCGCAATCCCCGCCTCGGTGGTGCCCATCGAGAATCGTTTGGGCTGCGCTTCGATTTCGGGGTGCTGCGCGAGGATAAACTGCCGTGTGCGCTCGATCACCGCATCAAGGTCGGCACCCTCGCGCACGCTGACAGTGAAATACGCGATATTCGGCGCCGGCAACGGGGGATTGAGGCCAAGCACGATCCGCGGCCCGCCACTGGCGACATAACCAATACTGTGTTCCACATCCTGATCGCTGCTCAGCCACTGGCTGATATCACGCACCGCTCGCGACGTGTCTCGCGAGCTGCTGCCGGGCTCCAGCACCAGCGGAATCTGGAACTGCATGCGGTCTGACTTCGGCAGAAAATCGTACGGCACCCGGGTCAGCACCACGACCGCCAACGCCAGCAACCCCATCATGCAGGCAATGAAGAGCAGCGAGTGATTCAGCAACCCCTCGATGACCTTGCGATAGCCGCGGTAGAACACCGAGGCATACTCATCGGCCTCCTCCGCTGACGCTTTGACGGCCGGCACTCTGGCGAAGTAAAAGCACAACAGGGGCGTCACCGTGACGCTGAGCAACCACGAGCTGATCAGCGTCGTGGCGAGCACAGCCGCCAGCGAACGCAGGTATTCGTTGGTGCTGGTCTGCCCTAGAAAGAAGGGCGAAAACGCCAGCACGATGACCAGTGAAGAGGTCAGCAGAGGGATCATCAAGGTGCGCCCTGCCTCCTCACAGGCACTTCGTCGATCCTCGCCCGCATGCAGGCGTCGCTCGATGTCTTCGGCAATGACAATGCCGTTGTCCACCAGCAAGCCCAGCGCCAGGATGATCGCGGCAATCGACACCGTCTGCAGCTCGATCCCCAGTGCGCGCATGACCAGCAGCGTACTGAGGATGGTCAAGGGCACAATCACCCCAACCACCAGGCCGGTGCGCCAGCCCAGAAACAGCATGACCACGCACATCACGATCACCACCGTCTCGGCCATGACGTGATACATCTTGCTCATCTCGTGCTCGACCACGCTGGACTGGAAGGTCACCACGTGCAAGGTAAAGCCCGTCGGAAGTTGCTGCTCCAGCTCACCGAGTCGCTTGCGCAAGGCATCACCGAAGGTTTGCACATTGAGGCCTGGCTGCATCGAAACGGCCAGTACCACAGCATCCTGTCCCTGGTAGATCGCTTCGGTTTCCGGCGGATCGACAGGGCTCACCGACACCCTGCTCAGGTTCTGCAACGCGACCTTCTGACCATTGGGCAACTGCACCGGGAACTGCCGAAGCTGCTCCAGCGAAAGCACCTCGCCACTGATCGAAAGCGTGGTGCTCTGCTGGCCGATGACCGGGTTGCCTCCTGTCGCGATCAGGTTGCGGGCTTGCAGTTGCTGAAGCAGCTGTTGCGGGGAAAGTCCGGCGGCGGCCAGCGTCTGGTGCTCGACATCGAGGTAGATGCGCTCATCCTGCAGGCCATACAGCTGCACCTGGTCGACGCCCTTGAGCGTATAAAGCTGATTGCGCAAACGTTTGATCGGGCCGCGTATCTCGCTCATGGTGAAACCCGGTGCGGTCAGCGCGACAGAAGCCACGGCGACGCGACCGAAATCATCATCGACAAACGGCCCTTGGGTGCCAGGCGGAAAACCACCGCTCGTTTCGCTCACCTTCGCCCGGAGCCGTTGCCACAGCAGCCCAAGATCCTTGACGTTGTCATACGCTGTGACCTGCACGATCACTCGGCCAGGCTGGACCGTAGTGAGCACGTTCTTGATCTCGGCCAGTTCACGGATACGCTCTTCGAGCGGCCTAGCGAGCAATTCCTCGCTGCGCTCTGCGGACAGCCCGTCCAGAGACACGCTGACCAGTGCGTCGCGAACAGTCACCGACGGCTCTTCCTGAGAAGGAAAGCCCAAAAAAGTCGCGACACCGGCCAGCAAAATCAGCAAGGCAGCAAACAGGGTCAGGCGGCTTGCGCCCATGGCGCGGGAGGTAAGATTCATTGCGCATCACCGGTCAGGCGAGTGTCTGAATGAAACAGCGTGACGGGCTGACCGTCCTGCAGAAAAGCAGCGCCGGCAGTGACCACCTGTTCACCTGCGACCAGCCCGCTGACCACCACTGCCCGGCCCTCTCTGACTGTACCCAGCGTGACGGAGCGGACGGCGACTGTTCCTCCCGGCTGGTGGACGAAGACTTCGGCAACGTGGCTGCTGGTCCCCATCCATAATGCTTGCACCGGAACTGACAGCGACTGTGCGTCGGCAGCGGGATGCATTTGCACAAGCAGCGTGACGCCACTGGGCAGCCTGCCGGCAGGCCGCAGCACTCGGAACACGGCCGTTCTGACCAGCCCGTCATCGGCTCGGGGCGAAATGCCTTCCAGGGCGAGATCAAACCCTACCGTACCGTCTGCGCTGCTGGAGGCGCTGGCGAGGTCGCCCGGCTCAAGCGAATCGGCAAGTGCCAACGGAACAGCCGCCACCACTTGTTGCTCTGCGGCGGACTCGATATCCAGCAGCACCTGCCCGGCGGGCAACAAGCTCTGCGGTTGTGCATGACGGGCCACCACGCGCCCGGCAAAGGGTGCGATCAAGCGGGTGCGATCCAGTTCGCGACGGGCCAGGTCCAGCTCGGCTTGCGTGCGGATCAGCTCGGCGCTGGCTTGTTCACTGGACGACTGGGCCGACTCGACCACGCTCTGGGCGACACTGCCCGCTGCGAGCAGGTTTTGCTGACGCTGGTAGTTACGCTGGCGCTCCAGCGCCTGAGCCCGAGCCAGCCGCAAAGCGGCCTGCGCCTCCTGCAGACGCAATTGCGCAGGCTGCGGATCAAGGCGGGCGAGCACCTGGCCCTGCTTGACGCTATCGCCAATGTCGACCCGCAGCTCTGTCAGGGTGCCTGCCGATTCAAACGCCAGACTGGCGCGCTCCTGCTGTCGAACGGTGCCGATGAAGCGCAGCGCAGCGCCCTCTCCCGCCCGCACCGTCTCAACCTTGACTGCCCGGACAGGCGGAGCACTGGCCGTCTGTTTATCACCGCAGCCACCGATCATCAGGGTGATCAGCACGACGCCGCAAGCGCGTGACACACGCCTCCGTAGAGCCAGAAACGCATCAGGATTCAATCGCATGGCAGGCTTCAACCCTTCAGAAAGCGTAATTCAAGGCAATCAGGCCACTGCCTTCGGCATCGGTCTCGACCAGCGGGCTGCCACGGGTCTGGTCGGTGTAATGCGTCACCCCGAGGCTGGCGACGGTTGACCAGTGGGCGTCGAAGGTATGCTGCCAGGCGAGCGCCGCCGAGTACGCGTAAATGCCGCTGTCTGCGTTGAAACGGGAGAAGCCGGTGCGCTGACTCTGGATCGGGCTCACGCCGAAATAGGTCTGGTTGTAACGGCCGTCCCCGGCGTGCGCATCGATGTCGAGGGTCACCGTATCGGACTGGCTGTGGTAAGCGATGCCCTCGAAACCCAAACGGTAGCGATTGCCACGTTGTTCACCAGCCACCCGCAGTTCGGCCTCGGCACTGACGGACAGCCACGGCATGAGTTGCTGAGAAACCATGAAGTCGCCAACGGTCGCGCCCTTGACGGTGCCCATCCCTCTCAGCTCGTTGGAACCAGGCCGATTCGTGCTGTTTTTCTCGGTCCGACCGAAATCGTAATTGAGTGCAGCGCTGGCGCCGAAGCCGGAATCCGACTGCCATTGCAGCCCCAGACCGCGCGTGGTGTCGGCGAAGAAAATGCCGCGCTGGACCGTCAGCATGGGCACCACCTGACTGCGGTATTCATCGGCCCCCATGTAGCGCGGCAGCACGGCCATGCCGAGCCCGAAATTGACGTTGAACCGGTCACCCAGCATCGACTGGCTTTCAGCGGTGCTGTCCTGGGCACAGGCATGACCGGCCAGGGTCATGGCCGCAGAGGTGATCAATACGGTCAGCACAGGTTTAAGCAGCGCAGACCGCAGGTGAGTACGAGAGATTGCAGGGCTCATGGGGATACTCCGGTTTCATTCAGGATTGGGGTGGGGTTATCGGTTCTGCTCCGCGCAGTACTCGAAACAGATCGATACGGTTTTGCTGCAGCGCGTCGAGAGACTTGCGAGCGGCTGCGTCGGCTTCGGCAATACGGAGAGTGGAAACCAGCAATGCAGTACGCTCGACCGCGCCCGCATTAAGCTCAAAGGACAGGCGCCGCACTTTTTCCTGGACCAGCGCAACCCGCTCGACCTCGTTGCGGACATGGTTCAGGGCCTGCTGACGGCGGGTCAGCACAGCGGACATTTCACGGAAGGCGTTCTGCACGGCCTTTTCATACTCAGCCACCGCGATCTGCTGACGCACCTTGGCAAGATCCAGGTTGGCCTGATTACGCCCGCCGTCGAACAGCGGCAGATTCAATTGCGGGGTGAACAGCCAGGCACCGCTGCCGTTGCTGAACAAGGTGCGCAGGCTGTCGCTCTGCAAGCCCACGCCGGTACTGAGTTTTATCGACGGAAAGAACGCCGCACGGGCAGCACCGATGTTGGCATTGCTGGCCTTGAGGGCTTCTTCGCGCTGACGGATGTCGAAACGCTCAAGCAGACGCTGGGACGGCAAATTCGACAGCCAAGGCGGCGTCTCGACCAGCGCGGCGGTCAGCGCAGGAGTGTCTGGCGTGCTGAGGGGCAACGCTGTCGAATAGCCGGTGAGCAACAACAAGGCCTGCGACGCGTTGGCGTGATCGCTTGCCGCATCCTGTACCTGCTGTTGCGCAGTCAGGGTGTCTAGGCGCTGTGCCATCAGATCGTCCAGCGAAAGCGCGCCTTGACGCTGCTGCTCTTCGGCCGCCTTGACCAGCATCAGCCGGGCCTCGTGAACCGCCTGCGCATCCTGCTGCACGGCAGCCGTCAGACGCTCGGCCAGCCAGGCGCGGGCGACTTCCGCAATCAGCGCACTGCGTGCCGCCTGCTGGCCGTAGGTGCTGGCCAGATAATCGTGCCGCGCCGCCTCCGACAGGCTGCGCACGCGCCCGAAGAAATCCAGTTCGAAGTCAGAGACGCCCACCGACTCTATGGAAATGTCCTGACCATAACGCTCGTCGGCGGCCGCATTATCGAAGTGCTGACGATCGCGCTCGACACCTGCGGCAAGGGTCGGAAAGCGATCGGCACGGGTAATGCCGCGCATTGCCCTGGCCTCCTCCACACGCAGCACCGCCACACGAAAATCGCGATTGAACGCCAGCGCCGATTGCAGCAGACCGCGCAGCTCGCCCTTCGGCGATAACTCGCCAGCCAGCGCTTCTTCGTCGGCGCTGAGCACCAATGCGGTTGAGGTATTCGGAGCCGCGACCACAGCAGACACCTGATCGACAGGGACCGGCAACGCCGGACGCTGATAGGCCGGTATCAACGAGCAGCCCGAAAGAACCAGGCTCGCCAGCATGGCCAGGCAATACCGGCGGCGGTTGCGGATACGCTTGGACAGCGGTGTACTCATCGGCATAGGATCTGTCCGCGACAGTGGGCTCTGGGCAGCATCCTGAACGTCGACTTTCAACAAACCGTTCGTGAATTATCAAGATTTGATCAAGAGGCGCTCTCGTGTCAGGAAAACGCATTCTTATCGTTGAAGACGACGCCGACAGTGCCAGCATTCTCGAGGCTTACCTGCGTCGTGACGGTTTCAACGTCGGGCTGGCCGAAAACGGTCAGCGCGGTATCGATATGCACCGTCAGTGGAAACCCGACCTGATTCTGCTGGACGTCATGCTGCCGCTTGTCAGTGGCACGGACGTGCTGTCGGCCGTCCGGCGCTGCAGCGACACGCCGGTGATCATGGTCACCGCCATGGGCGACGAACCGGAAAAACTCGGTGCCTTGCGCTATGGGGCCGACGATTACGTGGTCAAGCCCTACAACCCGCGGGAAGTGGTGGCCCGCGTGCATGCGGTTCTGCGGCGCTCCCAGCAGAACGGCAACAACGAGCGTCATTTGCGCTACCAGAACCTGCTGGTGGAGCTGGACGCCGTCACCGCGATCATTGAAGGTCAGGATGGCGCAGAGACCGTGCTCGACCTGACACCTACCGAGTTCAAGATCCTCTCAACGCTGCTGAAAACGCCGTCCAAGGCTTTCACTCGCGAAGAGCTGCTGGAAATCTGCCTTCCCGACAGCGAGGCGCTGGCCAGGGTTGTCGATGCGCATGTGCATAACCTGCGGCGCAAACTGGAGATCCATGGCGTGGACAACGTGCTGGTCACCGTCCGTTCGGTTGGCTATCGGTTCAGGTGATCCTCATGCGACATTTTTTCAGGCACAGACAAAAACCGTTGTGGCACTGGGTCGGCATGCGCATGAGCATGCTCGCCGTCGGTGCGGTCATCGTCATCGCGTTTTGCATGTGGCTGCACGTCACGGTCTCTGACTGGCTCACTCTGCAGGCCATGCCGGCCGACGTGCGCATGGAGTTCCTGCGGCTGCAGGCCGAGCCCACCCTGGACATGGTCAAGCTACGCGAACTGTTCTTCGAGTATTACCCGATCGAAAACCTGCTGCCGGGCATTGCCAACAAGGAATGGTGGGTGCTGGCAGCACTGGTATTGGTGGCGATCCCGATCATCCTATTCTTCGGCTTTCTGTTTTCCCGCCCGCTTTCCAGCCAGTTCTCTTCGATTGCCAGAGGCGCACGTCAAGTCGCCCAGGGCGACTTCAAGACACGCCTGCCGATGAGCACCAACGGCCCGGACGAATTGCAGGCGCTGGTCAGCGACTTCAATACCATGACCACCCAGCTCGGCCGTTACGAACTGGAAGTCAGCGAATCCAGCGCCATGATTGCCCATGAGTTGCGCACGCCACTGAATGCCGCCATGGGACGCATACAAGGCATGATCGACGAAGTGTTCCCGCGTGACCTGGCACAACTGGAAATGGTCCATCGCCAGCTCGGCCAGTTGAACAAACTGGTGAGTGATCTGCACCTGCTCTCGCTCGCCAGCGCGGGTCAGCTGACCCTGGACAAGACGGAGTTTTCCCTTGAGAAACTGGTGGTCGAACGTCTGAGCTGGTTTGCCACGCCGCTCGATGAGGCAGGTGTCGTCGTGACGATCGATATCCCGCGGAAATTGACCGTCAACGCCGACCGTGACCGAATCGGCCAGGTGGTGAATATTCTCGTCGATAACGCGCTGCGCTATTCGGCGATGGGCGGCGAGCTGCTGATTGTCGGCAAAGCCAGCGCAGGGCGCATGGAACTGACCGTCTCGGACCGCGGCCCCGGCTTTGACTCGGAGAACCTCGAACAGGTATTCGACCGCTTCTGGCGTGCCGAACGTTCACGGGCGCGTTATTCGGGAGGCAGCGGCCTTGGCCTGTCGATCGCCAGAGCCATTTGCCTCGAGCATGACGGCACTATCGAGGTCCGCAACAGGCCAGGCGGAGGATCCGTCATCCGCCTGGAGATTCCGGGCTGAGCCTGCCTGCCCGGCCCCGCAGATCAGTGCCCCATCAACGAGTCGATGCCGTCCGGCTTGTCATGCACACCAAACCGGTCCACCAGCGTAGCGGTGGCCCGGTTCATGCCGATAACGTCGACGCTGATGCCTGCCTTTCTCAGTTTCAAAACCACCTTGTCCAGTGCGGCCACAGCGGTGATGTCCCAGAAGTGCGCCTCGCGCAGATCGATGACCAGTGTCTCAAGGCTTTCGCGCAGGTCGAATGAGTCCATGAAACGGTCAGCGGAGGCGAAGAATACCTGGCCGGTCACGTAGTAGGTGCGATGGCTGTGGAAGGGATCACGATGCGACGTGACGTCAAGGAAGTGAGCGATCTTGCTGGCAAAGAACATCGAGGCAAGCAGAGAACCGACCAGCACACCGTAGGCAAGGTTGTGGGTCGCCACGACCACCACCACGGTGACCACCATCACGATGTTGGTCGAGAGCGGGTATTCCTTGAGGTTGCGGATCGATCCCCAACTGAAGGTGCTGATCGACACCATGATCATCACCGCCACCAGCGCCGCCATTGGGATACGCGCCAGCCATTCGCCCAGAAACAGCATCATGATCAACAGCAGCACACCTGCGCTGAGGGTTGAAAGACGTGTTCTGCCGCCAGACTTCACGTTGATCATCGACTGGCCGATCATGGCACAGCCGGCCATGCCCCCGATCAGTCCCGTGGCGATATTGGCAATGCCCTGCCCTTTGCACTCACGGTTTTTGTCACTGGAGGTATCGGTCAGGTCATCGACGATGGTCGCGGTCATCATCGACTCCAGCAGGCCCACCACGGCCAGCGCGGCGGAATACGGCAGAATGATCAGCAGGGTGTCGAGATTGAGCGCGACGTCCGGCCACATGAAGGTCGGCAGGCTGTCGGGCATTGCGCCCATGTCACCCACGGTTCGTACGTCAAGCCCCATGTAAATGGACATTGCGGTGAGCACCAGAATGCACACCAGCGGCGAAGGCAGCAGCTTGCCCAGCACCGGCACACGCGGGAACAGGTAGATGATTGCCAGGCCCGCTGCGGTCATCGCGTAAACCGGCCAGGTCACATGGGTCAATTCCGGCAACTGGGCCATGAAGATGAGAATCGCCAGTGCATTCACGAACCCGGTAACCACCGAGCGTGAAACGAAGCGCATCAACTCGCCCAGGCGAAGATAGCCGGCGATGATCTGCAGTACGCCGCAGAGCAAGGTGGCGGCCAGCAAATACTGAAGCCCGTGCTCTTTGACCAGATTCACCATCAGCAAGGCCATCGCACCGGTGGCCGCAGAAATCATCGCCGGGCGCCCGCCCACGAAAGCGATGACCACGCAGATACAGAACGACGCGTAAAGCCCGACTTTCGGGTCTACCCCGGTAATGATGGAGAACGCGATGGCCTCTGGAATCAGGGCCAATGCAACCACCAGCCCGGCCAATACATCGGCACGAACGTTGGAAAACCACGCAGCTTTGATTTTTTCTAACATGGGAATACCTGTGACAGACGCAGCAAGACGCACGGCAGCGATTGCCGGGCGAGCAGGAGCATCGGTTTTCGATTAAGTAATCAGAGTGGGAGTGGCGGCGACCAAAAAACGGGCGCAGCAACGGGCGACTGCAGCAAGAAGGCAGTCAGGTGTTGCGAGGGGGGCGTAGCGCTAAGGCGGCGTAGGCAGCCAGTTGGAACGGTACACGTCTATTTCCTTCGATGGGTCGTAAGGCGCTGGCATCATAGACCTATCCGTTTGAGGGGTTCAAGCGCAAGCCATCTCCCCAAACGACCTGAGTGACGGGTGGCGCAACACTCTGCAACACCTGCAAAAGCCATCTGATACTGTTTTTTACAACCGTTTTGTCTCTGTTCGTCAGGGTCGGTTTCGCTCATGATGCAGCCTTGTCGATTCGATGCCGCTTATGAAACGCTACGAAAAATTCGCCGCCGACATCTCGGAAATGATTCGCAGCGGCGTCCTGCCCGCCGGGGAAAAAGTCCCGTCCGTACGGGTCGCGAGTCGCACCTGGTCCGTCAGCCCGGCAACGGTCTTCAAGGCCTATTACCTGCTGGAAGACAAGGGACTGATTCAGGCCCGCGCACGCTCCGGGTATTACGTGCGCGAGCATGCCGCCAATGCACTGACCGAGCCTGAACTGATCAGACACACCAGCGAAGGCACCGAACTGGGCGTCAGCGACCTGATCTTTTCAGTGCTCGGCTCGCTCAAGGACCCGGACACCGTGCCGTTCGGCTCGGCGTTTCCCAGCCCGCACCTGTATCCGCTGGCGAGCCTGGCAAAGTCGATGGCGTCAGCGGTGCGTGCGCTGACGCCTGCGGGCATCGTCAGCGACATGACCACCGGGAATCCCGAACTGCGCCGACAGATCGCCCTGCGCTACATGATCAGTGGCGTGCGCTTGCCGGCTGACGAACTGGTCATCACCAATGGCGCGATGGAAGCCCTGAACCTGTGCCTGCAGTGCGTCACCGAGCCCGGCGACCTGGTCGCCATCGAAGCCCCGGCGTTCTATGCCTGCCTTCAAGTGCTGGAGCGTCTGAAGCTGAAAGCCGTCGAAATCCCCGTGCATCCGCGTGACGGCGTGGACCTCGACTCGCTGCAGGACAGCCTGACACGCCTGCCGATAAAGGCTTGCTGGTTCATGAGCAGCTTTCAGAACCCATTGGGCGCGAGCATGACTCAGGAAAACAGGATCAGGCTCTACGACCTGCTGGAACAGCATCAAATCCCGTTGATCGAGGACGATGTGTACGCCGAACTGTATTACGGCGCCAAGGCGCCTCACCCGTTGAAAAGCCTGGATCGCAGCGGACTGGTGATGCACTGCAGCTCGTTTTCCAAGACCCTCGCGCCCGGCTATCGGGTCGGCTGGGTGGCAGGCGGACGTTACACCGAGCAGATTGACCGCCTCAAGCTCATGACCACCCTCTCCCCTTCGGTCCCCGCCCAGGCCGCGCTCGCCGACTACCTCAAGCATGGCGGCTATGACCGCCATCTGCGTAAACTGCGTGACACTCTCGAACTGCAACAAGGCGCGATGCTCGCCGCTGCCGCCCGCTATTTCCCGGCGGCGACACGCGTCACCCGCCCCGTCGGCGGCTACTTTCTGTGGTTCGAATTCCCCGAGCAGGTTGATTCGCTGCAGCTCTTTCAACTCGCGCTAGCGCAAGGCATCAGCCTCGCACCCGGCCCGATCTTTTCCGCGTCACGGCGCTTCAAGAATTGCGCGCGCCTCAACTACGGCACGCCCTGGGACGAACGCAGCGAGCAGGCCATGGCGATGCTGGGGCGTATCCTCGCGTCGTTCTGAGCGTTTTCATGCCTTGCATAAAGGCAACTGATCCGTATTTTTAAGCCGTTTCTGAATCTGTACCAGAATCTGTATGAGCACGATAATGGCAGCGCTTTCAAACGCGCAGGCCAACCGCCAGAAGCGATACCTGCGGCTCGTTACAGACAGATCGATCAGCAGGAGACGCTCATGGGCAAGCTCGGACTTTCTTTGATAGGTTTTTTATTGTTGGCAATCGCGGTGGGTTTGTTGGGGACTATTTCGCCGTATTGAGGCGCCGCGAGCCAGGAATGCTGAAGCCGCGTCGCATTAGCGCCAAAACGAAAAAACCCGCCATTAGGCGGGTTTTTTCTTGTTCAAAGGCCTACACATCGCCTTTGAAATATATTCTGGCTCCACGACCTGGACTCGAACCAGGGACCCAGTGATTAACAGTCACTTGCTCTACCAACTGAGCTATCGCGGAATGAGCGCTATGTTACTGATTAGGAAAAGGAAGTCAAGCAGAGCAGAAAAAAATCCTGCTCGATCATCCGGATGCCATTTCCGGCCGCTGGCCAGAATCAAACGCCGACATATATATGACTCTGATGCGACACAACCTCATGCGTTGCCCGCAGCCGCTGCCAGTGCATTTGCTTTTCCACCGCGACGGTACTGACAACACACGGTGCGACGTCAAAGACGGCTGAGTCCTGGCGCTGATCCGGGGTGGTGTACACGTCAGATGCGAAGCAAAAACCTGCAACACACGTGAGCTGATTCGACCTTTCGCGGTCCGCGTTACCCGTCACCGAAGTGTCATGTGCATCTGTTCTGCTGGCCGATAATCAGCACCTCAGGAGCCGTCTGTTCATGTTCAGGATTATCCAACCTCATCGCTGGAAACTCGCCGTGCTGATGGTCGCCTCCAATCTCGGCCTGCTGACGTTTCTGGCATTCGGCACCGTCAAACCTGTCAGCGAATGGCAATGGCTGGACATCGTCGGTGAAGGTGGCTCTGCCCTGCTGTCGCTGGTCTGGCTGTTTCTGGTGTTCAAGAGCAGACCGGCCGGCCGAGTGACCAATTACCTGTCGATCGGCCTGAGCTGCGTGTTCTTCTCGTGGTGGATCGACGCGCTCGACGAATTTATCCGCCTGCCCACCGAAATCGAATGGGACCACTGGCTGGAATCCGGCCCGATGCCGGTCGGCCTGATCCTGCTGACTTTGGGCATCTTCCACTGGCATCGCGAACAACTGGCAATCAGTGCGCAAATGGAAAAGCGCGAGGGCGGCTTCCGGGAGCACCGGCTTTACGACAAGCTCACCCCGCTGGGCAGCGCCGACTATCTGAAGCGCCAACTGGTGATCAGCCTGGAACAGAGTGTCTGCCAACAGCAGCCGCTGTCGCTGCTGGCGCTGGACCTGGATGGTTTCAGCGCGATCAACAATGCCTTCGGGCATGCCGAAGGCGACGAGGTGCTGTCAGCGCTCAACCACTTGCTGGTACTCAATCTGCGCCGCCAGGACCTGCTCTGCCGCCTGGCCGGCGACCGCTTCGTGGTGTTGCTACCCAACACCGGAGAAAGCCAGGCAAAACTGCTGGCGCTGGAGTTGCAGCAGGCGGTCGCCAGCCTGGCGCACAAGACCCGGCAACAGGGCGAGCGCATTCATCTTTCGGCCAGCGTGGCGGTCGTCATGGCACTCAATGAAACGCCGGACAACCTGCTACGCCGCCTCAATCTGTCGATGGCCCGCGCCCGACACCCTCTGACCCGCACTGCCTGAGCGCCTGACATGACGCTTAAAAGTGACTGGTACGAAGTCGACAGCCGCTTCATCCCCAGCCACGCTGAAGCGCAAGCTGCACAAGCACTGCACGCACTTTCAGGCGCAACACGATCTGGCGCGCAAACACGTCGCGTTGTACCTGTATCAGATCAAGGGGATGAGCAATGAAGCCGTGGCGGACTATTTGAACTTCAACGACCCGGCCAATTTCCGCCGTTCATTCAAACTCTGTACAGGCAGCACGCCGACCCTGATCCAGCGCCTGTTCAACTTAGAGTGAGCGCGCCTCAGCGCTGCACGCACAGCTTGTAGCCCAGGCCATGGGCGGTGTGCAGCAACGGCGTGTCGTGGCCACCATCGAGTACCCGCCTGAGCACATGGATGTTGCTGCGCAAGCTGCTGCTGTTCGGGGCATCACGGCCCCAAAGCGCCTCCTCCAGTTCGGATCGCTTGACTATGTGCGGGCTTTTGCGCATCAACAGTTCCAGCAGTTTCATGTTGGTCGGGTTGAGCTTCAAAGGCACGCCTTTGCGGGTGACCTCCAGTGTGTCCAGATCGAACTGCAGGTCGGCAACCACCATCATCCGGTTGTCCTGGCGCTGCCGTCGGCTGACAATCGCTTCGACCCTGGCGAGCACCTCGGACATTGCAAACGGCTTGGTGATGTAGTCGTCGGCGCCCACCTTGAAACCGGTGAGCCGATCATCCAGTTCATCGCGCGCGCTGAGCATCACAATCGCGACTTCCGACTTCGAGTACTGGCGCAGGCTGTGGCAGATCTGATTGCCGTCGATACCGGGCAGCATGATGTCGAGAATGATCGCGTCGAAGCGTTTCGAGGCGGCCAGATGCAGCCCGCTCAGGCCGTCCAGCGCCCCTTCTACCGCATGCCCCCTGAGCTCGAAGAACTCCAGCAGGTTGTCGTGGATATCACGATGGTCTTCAATAACCAGAATGTTCATTGCCGCGCCTTGTTATTTTTCTACCCGGCCGACCGGGCATCTGCTGCCAATGCGTCTGCAGGCCGAGTGCCGAATGCATCAGGTTTGTTGACGGCCACTGCCTGGCTAATCGGCTGTTGCAACCTCGATCGGCCATAGAAGCACAAGGCAACCAGCAGCGTGCTCAGCCACACCACGATACCCGCCCAGAAAGTGTGCGACATGAAGTGCCAGCCTTGCAGTACCCGCGTGGTGCCGTAAATCATCCCGAGCAGGAGAATGCCCGCCAGCAAGACTTTCGAGTGCCGCCAGCAATAGCGACGAGCCACGAAGTACAGGGCCAGCAGACTGAACGCGCTTGACGCATGACCGCCCGGCCAGCATCGCCCGGCGCCAGCCTCGTGGAGCAGGTTGAAGTTCCTGAACCACTCGATGTGCGCCTGGCTGCCGCCGTACAAGGTGGTCTCGACGGGGCAGTAAACGCTGGTATGGCTTTTCAGGTAATGGATCATGCCGGTGCTCAGCGCAAAGGCGACGATGACGAAAAAGAAGTCCAACCGATGCCTGCGCGCAAAGCGCAGAAAGGTGCCCAACCGAGAGCCCGTCAGCCGCCTCGCGAGGCGCGAATCATCATATTTTTCCAGCAACGGCCAAACGAAGGACAGCATCGCACCGATGATCGCCAGTTCCCCGGTCCAGTTCGGAAGGATCCTCGCCCATCTGTGCGTGATGTTCTCGAACAGATGGCTCTGGCCGATGGGGAACACCCCGGCCGTCGAATCAAAAAACAGGTCAGTCAGTTGCCGGTCGATCGTGGTCAGGTCGAAAGTAACGAAGACCAGTAGAGCGAAAAACACCGGTAAACCCAGGTTTATGCCGTAAAACCGCAGCCTGGCGCTGGAAGATGTCGTCAATTGAATTGCTCGCTGTTGAGGTTTGCCCATTGCCCGGCATTCAGGGAGCCGAGAATTTTTGGTGGGTGGCTGCCGTCTACTTGTACGAAAAACGCCTGGGTGTACTCACTGGAGCGCTCGCCGCCACGTACGCCGGCCTTGCGTTCGAACTGGTCGATGCAGCCACTGTGAGTGACCAGTACCATGTTCTCGCCGCTGACCTTGTGGGCCTGCACAGCCTTCATGAAGCCGCTGTCACAGTCGTTGATCCAGTCCTCAGCGACCACCGCGTGTCCTGCGAGCAGTTGCGCAGTCTGTTGCGTGCGGGTCTTGGGGCTGGCGATCATGCGCGCG
Organism: Pseudomonas sp. PvP028; assembly: GCF_017832255.1. NCBI lineage: Bacteria > Pseudomonadati > Pseudomonadota > Gammaproteobacteria > Pseudomonadales > Pseudomonadaceae > Pseudomonas > Pseudomonas sp. PvP028. The sequence goes on along the minus strand of NZ_JAFIBL010000001.1, from coordinate 3,710,456 downwards.
TGGTCCATGCCCATCTTCTGCAACCCGGCACCCACCGCCAGCGCGGTATCGCGGCCGTTGGAGGTAATGCCGTCGGCGTCGCCCATGCACGGGTTGCTCGAGCGGTCACAGCGTTCGGCATGGCGAATCATCACCACCACATTGCCTTGTCGCCAGTGCTCGCGAAGGCCGGAAACGCTCAGGTTTCTACCGACTCCCAGGTCCACTACATGCACACCGGAGAACGACGAGTAGAACCACGCGCAGATAGCCATCAGCACGACGGCAACGGACATCGATACGATATTCCGATGCAATTTGTAGCGCTCACTGATGCCCGAACGGGGAAGTACATTCTTGTTGATTATCGTGTTGGTCAAGGGACCACTCCTGCCATGAACCTATGTGTGGCATTGACCCAGGGAGTGCCCGAGGTCTTCGCCGCTCCCATGCAGGCAAGATAGGTTCAGCATCGTCCCGATGCAGTGAAGAAGATGTGAAAAACGTGTTGTGGCCCAGCGCCATGTTTTTCACGCGAGCGCTCTGGAATGGGGATTTTCGGTTTTACGGGCGTGAACATGAAGATAATTTAAGCGTTTTTGCCGAAAGTTCCGTGCTCATCAGGACGATTTTGAACTGGCCGACCGTCTGCTGCAGCGGCGCTGCAAAGGATTAGCCACTAAAACGCTTATCGTTTACCATGCCGCGCGTCGGTTTCCGAGAGGAACTAACAGGGAATTCGCCCGCCTTTTTCCACCAGGCGAAAAACGAAACTGCCCCCGCAACTGTAGGCACCGAGCCTGCTCCATGACTGCCACTGGATCGTGATCCGGGAAGGCCGGAGCCTGGCGATGACGTGTCAGTCAGGAGACCTGCCGACCCGATTCAACCAACTAACCGGCGGGGTGTCCGGGAAGGACATCCGCACGCGTCGGCATTTCCTGCCGTGCCCGGTTATCTTCCGGGGATGTGTTTCCTGATGTGCATTGCGCCCTGGCACCTGCTCCAAAGGAGACCGCATTCCATGTCGCTGCCCCGCCTCGCCGCACTCGCTGCCAGCCTGACGCTGTCCACCCTGGCCCTCGCCGCCCCCACTCAGTACCCGCTGACCCTTGAAAACTGTGGCGCGACCCTGACCTTCACGCATGCGCCAACCAAGGCTGTAACCATTGGCCAGGCCGGCACCGAAATGCTTTACGAACTGGGCCTGGGCGACAGACTGGTCGGCACCTCGCTGTGGTTCAACAACGTATTGCCACGCTTCAAGGCGCAGAACGACAAGGTCGAACGCCTGGCCGACAACGAGCCCAGTTTCGAAGCGGTAATCGGCAAGCGACCGGAACTGGTGGCCGTGCAGCTGGAGTGGATGGTTGGCAAACAGGGCGTGGTCGGCACCCGCGAGCAGTTCCATGACCTGAAGATACCTACTTACATCCTGCCGTCCGACTGCGAAGGCAAGGACAATCTGGTCGGTGCCGATGGCACACGACTGGAGCCATTCCGCATCGAGACCATCTACAAGAGCATCGAGCAACTGGCGCAGATTTTCGATGTGCAGGATCGCGGCGACGCGCTGGTCACCGACCTCAAGGGCCGCCTGAGCGCAGCGATTGCCAACGTCAGGCAGAACAAGGCCAACGACGTCTCGGCGCTGTTCTGGTTCTCCAGCTCTGACCTTGCCAGCGACCCTTTCGTGGCAGGCCGCAAAGGCATTCCAGACTTCATGCTCAACAGCCTGGGCATGCGCAATATTGTCCAGTCCGACGAAGAGTGGCCAACCGTGGGCTGGGAAACCATCGCCAAGGCCAACCCGAGCATTCTGGTCATCGCGCGCATGGATCGCCGCCGCTTCCCGGCCGACGATTACCTGAAAAAAATCGAATTCCTCAAGACCGACCCGGTGACCCGCAACATGGACGCAGTCAAGCATGACCGGATCGTGATCATCGACGCCGAGGGCATGCAGGCTGGCCTGCGTCTGTTCACCGGGTTCGAGGAACTGGCTGACGCCGCCAACCGTTTCAACGCTGCCAAATGAGATTACCGATAGCGTTGGTTCATGTGCTCTGGGTTTCGGCGGTGCTGGTGCTGGCGATCCTGATCGGGGCCGCGATCGGCGAAACCTCGATCAGCCTGCAGGTGGTTTTTCAGGTGCTGGCCAACAAACTCTGGGCCGCCGGCTATGTGCTCGACCCTATCGACGAAGGCATCGTCTGGAACTACCGGCTGACCCGCGCTATTGTCGCAGCGGCCTGCGGGGCCGGGCTGGCGATCTGTGGTGTGGTGTTGCAGTCGCTATTGCGCAACCCGCTGGCAGACCCGTATCTGCTGGGGATCTCCGCAGGGGCCTCGACCGGTGCAGTACTGGTCGCCATTCTGGGCTTCGGTGCAGGTGCGATCTCGATGTCGGCGGGTGCCTTTGTCGGGGCCGTGGCGGCATTTTCGCTGGTCGCCCTGCTGGCGCACTCTTCACGCGGCACCACGGCAGCCGGGCAGATCATTCTGGCCGGGATCGCCGGTTCGCAACTGTTCAATGCCCTGACCTCGTTTCTGATCACCAAATCGGCAAGCTCCGAGCAGGCACGCGGCATCATGTTCTGGCTGCTGGGTAACCTCAGCGGCGTGCGCTGGCACTCGGTCTGGCTGGCCGTGCCGACGGTGCTGGTCGGTCTGCTGGTGTGCCTCTGGCACCGGCGAGCGCTGGACGCGTTCACCTTCGGCAGCGACTCGGCGGCATCACTGGGGATCGCGGTACGCCGCGTGCAGATCATATTGATCGCTACCGCCGCGCTGGTCACCGCAGTGATGGTCTCGATTGTCGGCTCCATCGGTTTCGTCGGGCTGGTGATCCCGCACGCGGTGCGCATGCTGGTCGGTGTCCGGCACGCGCGGCTGGTGCCGCTGAGTGCCTTGAGCGGTGCACTGTTTCTGATCGCTGCCGATATCCTTTCGCGCACACTGATCAAGGGGCAGGCGCTGCCGATCGGGGTGATTACCGCACTGATCGGCGCACCGGTCTTCGCTTTGATTCTTATCCGGGGCAACAGCACGCGATGAACGCCTTACCTCATCCGCCCAGTACACCGGTGCTCGGTTGTTCCGGTCTGGGTTATTCGGTTCGTGGCGCGGCGCTGCTGCGCGATGTCGACCTGAGCATTGCCGCGGGTGAAACCCTGGCCGTGGTCGGTCCCAACGGCTCGGGCAAATCCACCCTGCTCAAGCTACTGGCCGGCATTCAGAAGCCGGTCAGCGGCTCGGTCAGCCTGGGCGGGCAAGCACTTGAGGCGTTGAGCCGCAGGGACGTGGCGCGCCTGCTGGCGGTGGTCGAGCAGCAAGCTGAAACCAGCGACGCCGTGACCGTACTGGACGCCGTCGAACTGGGCCGCACGCCATGGCTGTCGGCACTCGAGCCGTGGAGCGCCGAGGACGACGCGATCGTTCGCCAGGCGTTGCAGGATGTGGACATGCTGCACCTGCAAAAACGCGCCTGGCACACCTTGTCCGGTGGCGAGCGGCAGCGCGTTCACATCGCCCGGGCGCTGGCGCAACGGCCGCAGATCCTTCTGCTGGACGAACCGACCAATCATCTGGACATCCAGCACCAACTGACTATCCTCGGTCTGGTCAGAGCCTTGCCGGTAACCACCGTGATTGCCCTGCACGATCTGAATCAGGCACTGGACTGCGACCGTGTGGCGGTCATGGAAAAGGGTCGGCTGGTCGCGCTGGGTGCGCCGCTCGAGGTGCTGACCCCGGAACGCCTGCTGAGCACATTCGGCGTCGTGGCGCACTGGCTGACCGACCCCAGTGACGGGGCGAAGATTCTGCGCCTGCGCTCGCGCTGAAACCGCGCCGATGGTCAGTCCGGCACCTGCTGCAATCTGCAACAGGTGCACCGCGCGGTCTGTGGCACTACAATGCGCGCTTTGCCCGCAGCCGGATCCCGTTGCCATGTCGTTACCCAAGCACCACCTGGAATTGCTCAGCCCTGCACGGGATGTGACCATCGCCCGTGAAGCCATCCTGCATGGTGCCGATGCGGTCTATATCGGCGGGCCGAGCTTTGGTGCGCGGCACAACGCCTGCAACGAGGTCAGTGACATTGCCGAGCTGGTCAAATTCGCGCACCGCTATCACGCGCGAATCTTTACCACCATCAACACCATCCTCCATGACGACGAACTGGAGCCTGCGCGCAAGCTGATTCACCAGCTCTACGACGCCGGCGTGGACGCACTGATCGTGCAGGACCTCGGGGTGATGGAGATGGACATTCCGCCCATCGAGCTGCACGCCAGTACGCAAACCGATATTCGCACCCTGAGCCGGGCGAAGTTTCTCGATCAGGCCGGTTTCTCGCAACTGGTGCTGGCCCGGGAACTGAATCTGCAGGAAATCCGCGCAATCGCTGACGAAACCGACGCGGCCATCGAATTCTTCATCCACGGCGCACTGTGCGTGGCGTTCTCCGGGCAGTGCAATATTTCCCACGCGCAAAACGGCCGCAGCGCCAACCGTGGTGACTGCTCGCAAGCCTGCCGCCTGCCGTACACCCTCAAGGATGATCAGGGTCGCGTTGTGGCCTTCGAAAAGCATCTGTTGTCGATGAAAGACAACAACCAGAGTGCCAACCTGCGTGCACTGGTGGACGCCGGCGTGCGCTCGTTCAAGATCGAAGGACGCTACAAGGATGCGGGCTACGTAAAAAACATCACCGCTTATTATCGCCAGCGTCTGGACGAGATTCTCGAAGACCGCACGGACCTGGCACGTGCTTCCAGCGGCCGTACCGCGCACTTTTTCGTGCCGGACCCGGAAAAGACCTTTCATCGCGGCAGCACCGATTATTTCGTCAGCGACCGCAAGATCGACATCGGCGCGTTCGACACGCCGACCTTCACTGGTCTGGCGGTGGGCACCGTTGAAAAGCTCGGCAAGCGCGATCTGATCGCCGTGACCCATGAGCCGCTGTCCAACGGCGATGGCCTCAATGTGCAGATCAAGCGTGAAGTGGTGGGCTTCCGTGCCAACATCGCCGAGCTCAAGGGCGAGTTCGAAGAAGACGGCCAGAAACGCTGGCGCTATCGCGTGGAGCCCAACGAGATGCCAGCGGCCCTTTCCAGCCTACGCCCCAATCATCCGCTGAACCGCAACCTGGACCACAACTGGCAACAAGCGCTGCTCAAGACCTCGGCCGAGCGTCGTATCGGCGTTCAATGGCAGGTCACGCTGCGCGAAGATCATTTGAGCCTGAAAGCCACCAGCGAAGAAGGCGTGAGCGTCACGGTCGGTCTTGATGGGCCATTCGGAACGGCCAACAAGCCCGAGCAGGCGCTGGATCAGCTGCGTGACCTGCTCACCCAACTGGGCACCACGATCTATCATGCCCAGGATGTCAGGCTTGACGCGCCACAGGCGTTCTTCGTGCCCAACTCGCAGCTCAAGACCCTGCGTCGCGACGCGATCGAGGCGTTGACCGAAGCCCGCATCAAGGCTCATCCGCGCGGCGGACGCAAGGCCGAGACCACCCCGCCACCGGTGTACCCGGAGTCGCACTTGTCTTTTCTGGCCAACGTCTACAACCAGAAGGCTCGCGACTTCTATCATCGCCACGGCGTGCAGTTGATCGACGCGGCCTACGAGGCCCACGAAGAGACCGGCGAAGTGCCGGTGATGATCACCAAGCATTGCCTGCGTTTCTCGTTCAACCTGTGCCCGAAACAGGCCAAAGGTGTGACAGGCGTGCGCACCAAGGTCGCGCCTATGCAACTGGTGCACGGTGATGAAGTGCTGACCCTCAAGTTCGATTGCAAGCCTTGCGAAATGCACGTGATCGGCAAGATGAAAGGTCACATTCTCGACTTGCCGCTCCCCGGCAGCGCGGCGGCCAAATCGGTGGTCGGCCACATCACGCCGGAAGACCTGCTCAAGACTGCGCGCCAGCGTTCTCCGCACTGATCGGTACAAGGGGTTGGCGCCCTGCCAGCCCCTTTCTGTCTTCTGATAAAGGCCTCTTAAAGAACGCGCTCCATATGAGTGGTGTTCCACACCGGATCGCTCTCCACATCGGTTACAGCAAAGCCCTGTTTCTCCCAGAAACGGATCGCGCCTGGCAGAAACGGATGGGTATGCAGGTACAAAACCTCTATGCCGCCTGCCTCGGCATGAGCCCAGAGCGCCTGACACAAGCGGCTGGCCAGCCCGTCGCCGCGAAACTCCGGCGTGACGAACAGACGTACGATCTCGACAGTTCTGCGCCCGCGGTAATCGAACTGCGGGAAACGATGATCGTAAGGCAGGTAGCCCACAGCCGCGATGATCTGCCCTTCACAGCGGGCGATCAGGAACTTGCCGTCCTCACCGTTCAGATACACCTGCTCGAAACCGGCCAGATCGGGCGGAACGGTGACGGTGTCGAGCAAGGGAAAGATCGCGGCACGCGCGCGCATGACGAAATCGACGGTGTGCGGAATCTCGGAGGGGTGCACTTCAGTGATAGTGATGTTCATGAGCACGGACTTATTGGAGGAATTGCAGGGTGATACAAATGTTACGCCAGACGTGGGCTTTTGAACGCAATGCTTAAATTAGAGCAGGCGGTGCGGCGCAGAATTGTGACGCAGAGCGTCACGACAGGCATTCCCACGCGGAACGCTCAGCGTTATACGCAAGTCCGCTTTTGATTCTGGCCGAAGGCCGTGGGAGCGACCGGCGGGCAGAATCAATGACAGACCGCAGGCACGCCGTTATCGTGCCCACGCTCCGCGTAAGGCGCACAGCTTTACAGCGCAGCCCCCTTGAGGCGCACCAATGCAAGGCAGGAAAAATCCTGCGCCAGATGCGGCTGTAAACGCTGCGCGGCCGTGCGGGCATTGCCCATTCGGGCTTGAAGCGCTGCCGGCGCAAGCTGGCACAACCTCTGCATAATCCTCAACAACCCCACCATGAAGGTGGTCGGGCCGCCCCGGTTGATCGACGTGGATCGCCAGTCTCGCAAAGACCAGAGGGCTACTCGGGTGCTTCCGGCAACGTGGCTCGATGGCACCCCCGAAAAACCAATAAGACAACAGGCAAAGGCGCCTGGAACCGAACGGTTCCGGGCGCTTTTTTTTTGCTTTGAAAAACCTGATTGGCCTCGGCCGGGACTCGCTATGAACACCACAGTCTTCCCCCCCAACGATGTAAAAACCCTGATCGTCGTCGGTAATGGCATGGTCGGACATCATTGCGTCGAGCAGTTGATCGCAGGCGGCGCACTCGAGCGTTATCGCATCCACGTCTTTGGCGAAGAAACACAGCGCGCCTACGACCGCGTGCACCTGTCCGAATACTTCACCGGCCGCGACGCCGAATCACTGGCCATGAGCGAGATGTCCGTTTACGAACAACCCGGCCTGACGCTGCACCTCGGCGTACCGGTGCTGGAGATCGATCGTGATCGTCACGAAATCATCACCGCCGAAGGCTGCTTCGGGTACGACAAGCTGATTCTGGCCACCGGCTCCTACCCGTTCGTACCGCCTATCGAAGGCGCCCGAGGCAACTCCCGGCTGGTCTATCGCACACTGGAGGACCTGGACAGCATTCGCTATGCCGCGTCGAAAGCCCGCCGGGGCGTCGTGGTCGGCGGCGGACTGCTGGGGCTGGAAGCAGCCAATGCGCTTAAATCGCTGGGGCTGGAAGCCCATGTCGTCGAGTTCGCGCCGCGTCTCATGCCGGTGCAATTGGACGACCTCGGTGGCGCTGCGTTGAAAGCGCGTATCGAAGCGCTGGGCGTTGGCGTGCATTTGTCCCGCGCCACGCAGTCGATCAGCGACGGCAAGCAGTACCGCTATCGCATGAACTTTGCCAATGACGAGTTTCTCGAAACCGACCTGATCGTGTTCTCCGCAGGTATTCGCCCGCAAGACGCCCTGGCCCGTCAGTGTGAACTGGCGCTCGGCCCACGCGGCGGCATCGCAATCGACGAGCATTGCCGCACCAGCGACGCCGATATCTATGCCATCGGCGAATGCGCAGCCTGGAACGGCAGTGTGTTCGGCCTGGTTGCGCCCGGTTATCAAATGGCCCGTGGCGTGGCAGCGCAGTTGTGCGAACAGGATACTGACGCGTTCTTCGGCGCCGACATGTCCACCAAGCTCAAACTGCTGGGCGTGGACGTCGGCTCCATCGGCGATGCGCACGGTGCGCTGGCCGGGGCCGTCAGTTATCGCTTCATTGACGAAGCCACCGCCAGCTACCGTCGCCTGGTGGTGTCGGCCGATGGCAAGCAGGTACTCGGCGCGGTGCTGGTCGGCGATAACAGCTACTACGACACGCTGCTGCAATATGCGCAGAACGGCATCCCGCTGCCCGCCGATCCATCGAGCCTGATTCTGCCGCGTGGCGAAGGCGCACCGACGCTGGGCGCCGATGCCCTGCCCGCCACAGCGACCATCTGCTCCTGCCATAACGTCAGCAAAGGCGCCGTGTGCTCGGCCATCGACAATGGGTGCACCGATCTGGCCGCAATCAAGTCCTGCACCAAGGCGGCCACCGGTTGCGGCGGTTGCACCGCACTGCTCAAACAGGTTTTCGAGCATGAACTGATGGCCCGCGGTGTGGCGGTCGACAAAAGCCTCTGCGAACACTTCGCTTATACCCGCCAGGAGTTGTACTCGATGGTGCGCGTCGAAGGCATCGAGACCTTTGACGAGCTGCTGACTCGCCATGGCAAAGGCGCGCATGGCTGCGACATCTGCAAGCCCGCAGTCGGCTCGATCCTGGCGTCGTGCTGGAACCGCCCCATCACCGAGCCTTCGCTGGTGCCACTGCAGGACACCAACGACACCTTCATGGCCAACATGCAGAAAAACGGCACCTACTCGGTGGTGCCACGTATTCCGGGTGGTGAAATTACCCCGGACGGCCTGATTGCGATTGGCGCGGTGGCGAAAAAATACGACTTGTACACCAAGATCACCGGCGGCCAGCGCATCGACCTGTTCGGCGCGCAGCTGCACGAGTTGCCGGATATCTGGAGCGAGCTGATCGAGGCAGGCTTCGAGACCGGCCATGCCTACGGCAAGTCGACCCGTACGGTTAAATCCTGTGTTGGCAGCACCTGGTGTCGCTACGGCGTGCAGGACAGCGTCGCCATGGCGCTGCGCATTGAGGACCGTTACAAGGGCCTGCGCTCGCCGCACAAACTCAAGTTCGCCGTGTCCGGCTGCACACGCGAATGCGCCGAAGCGCAGAGCAAGGACGTCGGCGTAATTGCCACCGAGAACGGCTGGAACCTGTACCTGTGCGGTAACGGCGGCATGCGTCCGCGTCACGCCGAGTTGTTCGCCACCGACCTGGATGACGAAACCCTGATTCGTTACATCGACCGCTTTCTGATGCTCTACATCCGCACCGCCGACAAGCTGCAACGTACCTCGGTCTGGCGTGAAACGCTGGAAGGCGGCCTCGAATATCTCAAGGCGGTCATCATCGACGACAGCCTGGGCCTGGCCGCAGAGCTGGAGTCGCAGATGCAACTGGTGGTAGACCGCTACGAATGCGAATGGGCCAACGCCCTCAAGGACCCGGAAAAGCTCAAGCGTTTCCGCACTTTCGTCAACGACGGGCGGGCTGACCCCGACGTGCAGTTCGTCAAGGAACGCGCCCAGCGCCGTCCGGCAAAACCCGAAGAGCTGGCCCTTATTCCGTTGTTCAAGGAGGTGGTGTGATGAACGCGTCTCAGACAATACTTGCCGGCGACAATGCGCCCACGGCAGCGCAGCCGCACTGGCAGACGCTGTGTGGGCGCGCGGATCTGGTCGCCAATTCAGGCGTCGTGGCATGGCTGGACGGCGCGCAGGTCGCGCTGTTCTACCTGCCCGAAACCGCACAGGGCGAGCAGCTCTTTGCTATCGACAACCGCGATCCCAAATCCGGGGCGAACGTGATCGGGCGTGGTCTGATCGGGCAGATCGCGGGCGAGCTGGTCATCGCTTCGCCGCTGTACAAGCAGCACTTTCGTCTGCACGACGGCAGTTGCATCGAATACCCGGAACAGCGTCTCGAAGTCTGGCCGGTAAGGCTCAAGGGTGATCAGGTAGAGATTGCCGTTTAATCGACAATGCCGATCGCAGACAACCTGGTCGCTGTCGAACCAGGTTGCTGCGGGGCATTTCTTGCAGCTTATTGAAGCTCGGAGACCAACGCCTTGTTGAAGCTCTGCGGGTCTTCCATCTGCGGGGCATGGCCCTTGCCCTTGAACTCCACCAGCCTGGCGCCCGGGATCATCTGCGCCACCTGCTTGCCCAATACCTTGTAATTGCCGATCTTCGCCTTGACCTCAGGCGGCGCGATGTCGCTGCCGATGGCAGTGGTATCGGCATCGCCAATCATCAGCACCGTCGGCACCTGCAATTTGGGAAACTCGTAGAACACCGGCTGGGTGAAAATCATGTCGTAGATCAACGCCGAGTTCCAGGCCACGATCTTGTGCCCCGGCCCTTTGTTCAGACCGGCCAGCATGTCGACCCACTTGTCATACTCAGGCTTCCAGCGACCATCGTAGTAGGTCTTCTGCTCGTAGGCGCGAATGCCTTCGGCGGTGGTCTTCAGCTCTCGTTCATACCACTGATCGACGCTGCGGTACGGCACGCCGAGTGCTTTCCAGTCCTCGAGGCCGATAGGGTTGACCATCACCAGCTTCTCGGTCTGTTTCGGGTACATCAACGCGTAACGCGTAGCGAGCATGCCGCCCGTGGAGTGACCGATCACAGAGGCCTTTTCGATACCCAGCTTTTCCAGCAGCGCATGGGTATTCATCGACAACTGCTGGAAGCTGTACTGATAGTACTCCGGCTTGGTCGAGGTGCAGAAACCGATCTGATCCGGTGCGACAACGCGATAGCCCGCTGCACTCAGTCCCTTGATGGTGTCTTCCCAGGTCGCAGCGCAAAAATTCTTGCCATGCAGCAGCACTGCGGTGCGGCCATTCGCATTGCCGCTGGGCGCGACGTCCATGTAACCCATTTCCAGCGTCTGGCCCTGGGACTGGAAACTGAATTTGTGCAGCGCATGGGGGTATGTGAAACCTTCCAGTTGCTGGCCATAACCGGGCGTCTCAGCCAGTGCTACGCCTGACAGCGTCAACGACATCAACATGCCGGCAATCTTTGCAGCCCGCATAAGGGGCACCTCCTGTAGCTAGGGATCGGGAATCTACGGCGGTTTTTACGTTAAACCGCAGGCCCGCCAGTAGACCCTGTTTCCCCCTACAGATTCGCCCTTTTCCTGCCTGAAGAAGCGTAAGCAGACGTTTCATCATGTTGGGGCAAAATGCTGGACGCCTTCTGTGCGGACTGCCTAGACTTAGCCACCCGTTATCGGCCGTTGTGGCCATCCGGGTCTGATGCCAAGGAACAGCAATGAATCGAAATGAACTGCGCAAGGCCGACATCAACCTGATGGTGGTATTCGAAACATTGATGCAGGAGCGTAACGTCACCCGTGCAGCCGAAAAACTGTTTCTCGGCCAGCCCACGATAAGCGCTGCCTTGAATCGCCTGCGCAGTCTGCTCAACGACCCGCTGTTCATCCGCGTCGGCCACCGCATGGAACCCACTGCACGCGCCCACGAGATTCTCAAGCACCTGACGCCCGCGCTGGACGCCATGTCCACGGCGCTCAGCCTGACCACCGACTTCGATCCATCAGTCAGCAAAATGACCTTTCGCATCGGCCTGACCGATGACGTCGAATTCGGCCTGCTGCCGGCGATGCTCAAGGCCATCCGCCTGGAAGCGCCCGGCGTGGTGATCGTGGTCAAGCATGTCGACTACCTGAATATCTCCGAAGTGCTGATGTCCGGCGATATCACCGTTGGCGTCTGCCTGACCCGTGAACTACCGGCCAACGCCAAGCGCAAGACCCTGCGTAACGTGCAGCCGAGGCTGGTGCGCGCCGACAAGCCTGCCAGCCCCATGAGCCTGGACGAATACTGCTCGCGCCCGCACGTGGTGGTGTCGCACGTTGCGAGCGTCAATAGTTTCTCCGATGAGTGGCTGACCGCGCTGGGGCGCAAGCGGCAGGTGGTGTTGTCGGTGCCGCAGTTCGCCACCCTGCCCGCCTTGATGGCCGGCACCGACATGATTTCGGGGCTATCCGACTACGCGGCAAAGGCCATGAGCGCCTTGGGTTTGCTGTATGACGAGCCACTGCCCTTCCCCACGCCGGGGCTGGACCTGTCAATGACGTGGCTGAGTGTGATGGACAGCGACCCTGCCGAGCGTTGGCTGCGCAGCAGGATCGAGGAGTTCATGGGCGAGCGCCAGGAAGCGCCCGCCCTGGCCGGATGATCAGCCGAAACGACCGGTGATGTAATCTTCGGTCTGGGTCTTGGAGGGCTTGGTGAAGATGGTATCGGTGTCGCCGTGCTCGATTAGTTCCCCCATGAACATGAAGGCCGTGTAGTCGGAGCAACGCGCCGCTTGCTGCATGTTGTGGGTCACTATGATCACGGTGAACTGCTCTTTAAGCTCGGTGATCAGCTGTTCGATACGTCCTGTGGAAATCGGGTCAAGTGCCGAGGTCGGCTCGTCGAGCAGCAATACCTGAGGACGCAACGCGATGGTGCGGGCGATGCACAGACGCTGCTGCTGACCACCGGACAGGCCGGTCGCGCTCTGCTTGAGCTTGTCCTTGACCTCGTCCCACAAGGCCGCACCACGCAGGGCCTGCTCGACGCGATCTTCCATTTCCCGACGCGACAGTTTTTCGTGGTGCTTGATGGCATAGGAAATGTTGTCGTAGATCGACATCGGGAACGGCACAGGCTTCTGAAACACCATGCCCACATGACTGCGCAGGCGGTTCATCGAATAGCCTGGCGCCAGGATGTTCTCGCCATTGAGCAGCACTTCACCGCGTGCTTCCTGCTTCGGGTACATCGCGTAGATGCGGTTGAAGACGCGCAGCAGGGTCGACTTACCGCAACCCGACGGGCCGATGATCGCAGTGATGCGCTTCTCGGGGATGGTCATGTCGATGGACTTCAACGACTTCTGGTTGTTGTAGAAAAACTCCAGACCGCGTACTTGGATCTTGGTTTTTTCGTTGGCCAGGGAAAGGTTGTTCATCAGGACGCCCTATTGCGCAGAAGAATTAAGCGAGACAGCAGACTCAGTATCAGTACGAACAACGTCATGACCAGCGCACCGGCCCATGCCAGGGAGTGCCAGTCATCGAACGGGCTCATGGCGTACTGGAAAACCACCACCGGAACGCTGGCGATGGGTTTGAGCAGATCGCTGCTCCAGAACTGGTTGCCGAAAGCGGTGAACAGCAGCGGCGCGGTTTCGCCGGTGATGCGTGCCAATGCGAGCAATACGCCGGTTACCACACCAGCCTTGGCCGCGCGAAGGACGATTTGCAGGGTCAGCTTCCATTGCGGTACACCCAGCGCCAGCGCAGCTTCACGCATGGTCGAGGGTTGCAGTTGCATCATTTCGTCAGTGGTACGCACCACCACCGGTATCACCAGCAATGCCAGCGCGAGCGCACCGGCAATCGCCGAAAAGCCCACCTGATGGCCTGTCACCGCGTTGAGTGGCAGTACCACGACGGTGTAGACGAACAGACCGAGCACAATGGAAGGTGCCGACAGCAGGATGTCGTTGATGAAGCGAACCGTGTTGCCCAGTTTGGTGTAGCGGGCAAATTCGGCCAGCCAGATGCCGGCCATCAGGCCGATCGGCGTACCGATCAGCAGGCCGATGCCGGACATCAGCACGCTGCCGTAGAACGCGTTGGCCAGGCCACCCTCGGTACCAGGCGGCGGAGTCATGCCGGTAAACAGTTGCAGGTTGAGCGCGTCGATGCCCTTGATGATGGTGGTCAGCAGAATCCACACCAGCCACAGCAGGCCGAAGGCAGTGGCACCACAGCTGAGCACCATCGCAATCTTGTTCTTGAAACTGCGAACCCGATACAGGTGCTCGCTGCCGGTCACATCCTTACTCATAACCCCTCCTTACGCGAAAGGCGCGACAGCATCAGGCGTGCAAGGGCCAGCACGATGAAGGTGACGACGAACAACAGGAAGCCAAGGGCTATCAGTGCGGAGCGGTGCAAGTCGGTATAGGCCTCGTTGAACTCGTTGGCGATCACCGAAGCGATCGAACTGCTCGGCATCATCAGCGAAGCCGAGAATTGATGCGCGTTGCCCAGTACGAAGGTTACCGCCATGGTTTCGCCGAGCGCGCGTCCCAGCCCGAGGAACACACCGCCGACAACGGCCGAACGGGTGTAAGGCAGCACGATGTCCCAGACCACTTCCCAGGTTGTACCGCCCAGTGCATAGGCCGATTCTTTAAGGGCTACGGGCACTGTGCGGAAGACTTCCTGCATCACCGAGGTAATGAACGGCGTGATCATGATCGCCAGCACGATACCGGCGGTCAGCATGCCGATACCCAACGGTGGCCCCTGGAACATCGGACCGATCAGCGGCAGTGCGCCAAGGTTTTCGGTGATCCACGGCGACAGGTGTTCAGCCATGAATGGGCCGAAGACAAACAGCCCCCACATGCCGTAGATGATCGAAGGGATACCGGCCAACAGCTCGATGGCCGAGGCGATCGGCATGCGCAACCAAGGCGGCGCTACTTCGGTAAGAAAGATTGCAATGCCGAAACTCACCGGTACGGCGATCAGCAAAGCCAGAAAAGAGGTAACCAGGGTGCCGTAGATTGGAACCAGGGCGCCGAACTTGCCGGCGTTCACGTCCCACTCGGTGCTGGTCAGAAAGCTAAACCCGAAAGTCTGGAATGCCAGACTGCCGCCCCACAGGGTCGACAAGGCAATACAACCCAGCAAAGCAAGCACCAGCATCGCTGCAGCCTGCAATGAACGCTTGAACCACAGGTCATGACGATGATCCCGTTTGGCGCGCTTCTCGCCCTCGGACTCACCAGCGGAGACGTTAGCGGACAGGTATTGGGTGTTTTCAGTCATGTTGAGGCCACTCGCAAGGAAAAGCCCCCGTCACCGAGCCGATATCGCGGCTGATGACAGGGGTGGTACGGGTTGAATCACTTACTTGGTGAATTCCGTTTTCCAGTAGCTTTCCACGCGATCAACCAGCGATTTTGGCAATGCTACATATTCCAGTTTCTCGGCCTGCTTCTGGCCGTTTTCCAGGGACCATTTGAAGAAGTCGAAAGCAGCCGTGCTTTTCTCTTCGTTCTTGGCTTTCTTGTACATGATGATCCAGGTGGTCGCGGTGATCGGCCATGCAGCCTCACCCGGCGCGTTGGTCATGATCAGGTTGAAGTCTTTGGCGCTTGCCCAGTCGGCAGTGTCAGCGGCAGCAGCAAATGCCTTGGCATCAGGCTTGATGAATTTGCCGGCAGCGTTTTTCAGCTGAGTGTAGGACAGCTTGTTGGTGGTCGCGTAGGAGTACTCGACGTAGCCGATCGAACCCTTGATCTGCTTCACATAGGCCGAAACACCTTCGTTACCCTTGCCGCCCACGCCTGCTGGCCACTGTACGGTCGAACCGAACTTCAGCTTCTCGTTCCACTCCGGGCTGACTTTGCTCAGGTAGTTGGTGAAGTTGTACGTGGTGCCCGAACCGTCCGAACGGTGAACGACGGTGATCGCCACATCTTTCAGGTGATCTTTCAAATCAGGGTTCAGGGCAACGATTGCAGGGTCGTTCCACTTCTTGATGTCGCCCATGAAGATCTTGGCGATGGTTGGGCCGTCCAGCTTCAGTGCGCCACTTTCGACGCCTTCGACGTTGACGATCGGCACGATACCGCCGATCACGCTCGGGAACTGACCCAGACCGCCAGCCTGCAGATCTTCTGCGGACATCGGGGCGTCGGATGCGCCGAAGTCAACGGTCGCAGCCTTGATCTGGGCAATACCACCACCCGAACCGATGGACTGATAGTTGATACGGTTATCCTTGCTCTTGCTGTAGTCCTGGGACCACGCCGAAATAACCGGGTAGACGAAACTCGAACCAGCGCCTGTTACATCAGTCGCGTGAGCCACACCGCTAAGGCACAGCGATGCGATCAGAAGCGACAAGCGTTTTTTAGTCAGCAGAATCACGGTAATACCTCAGTCCAGGAGATTGTGTGGTGGTCCACTTAAGGAGGCCCGAGGCGGATTTAAAACCTCAAATGTTGCTGTTTAATGACAATCCAACGAATCGTGTCGTGCGCGGAACGTTTTTGTAAGTAATTTCTTACGTCGCTGGTGGTGACAAACCCTTTGAAAGCCAATGTTTACGGGCTATTTGCGTGGCGCCAAGCCAAATAGCGTTCTGCCACCACTCATCAGATAGCGGAATGCCAGCTGCGTTATAAAAATGTAAGAAAGTGTGATTTTAAGAATCGTTGTAAATGACCAAGCGGTCACGTTATAGCTAAATCAACTTAAAAATCCGCTTTCGACGGCGCTAAGGGGGTGTATGAGGACCGAAAAGAGCGCGCGATCGCTCTCACGGCTGATAGCAACGACGTAAGCCGTCATGTATCGAACATATCTACCGTTCGTCGGGTTCGACGGCACCTATGGCCACTGGCCAATGACCAATATGAGTCCTTTAAAACAACGGAGTAAGCACCATGATCAAGACCAAACTGACTGCCCTGACTCTTGCTGGCCTGATGGCTGTAGCTTCAGGTGCGGCCTTCGCCGAGTCGACCACCACCCCTGAAACCCCGATCAACAAGAATGCGACCAAACTGCCGGGCACCAATACCCAGCCGATGGACCGCACCTCGTCCGAGACTCCAGGCGTGCAGACTGAAAGCAAAGAAGCGGCAGCCGAGCGTTCGATGAAGCACGACAAGGCTACACACGGCACTCACGACAAGAGCACCGTCACTGAAAAGACCAAGACTCAATAATCAGGCGTCTTACGCGGGCAGGACCATGCCCTGCCCGCGGGTCTACCCTTCTCGCGTCACCGTTTCAATCAAGTACTGTTTCAATCAAAGTACTCACGGAGTTTGCATAATGATCAGGAGTAGATTGGGGGCGATAAGCCTCGCGGCATTTTTGGCCCTGTCGGGCACCAGTGCATTTGCAGGTTCGACCGGCCCGACCAACCCGGTCAGCGACAGCCCAAAAGTACCGGGCACCGGAGCGGAAAACAACGTCGATGGAACCAGCCCCGGCGCGCCAGGCACAAGCCCCGGCACCAAAGGTATTGACCCCTTGCCCGGAAAGAACGGCAGTGCGGATGACAAGCCTCATGATTCGAAACAGCCCCATGATGCGGATCATCAGGACAGTCAGGACGGGCACAAGGCCCCTTGATGATCTGACAGGTCGCTACTGACGCAGACACTGTCGTCAGTCGCCCACTGCACGTAACACACCTCCACCGGCATGCCATGCTCGGCACAGAAGTCCAGCCAGCGCAGTTGGTTGTCCTGGAGGCGGTCACCCGGCCCCTTGACCTCGATCATTCGATAACGACGCTGTTCCGGAAAAAACTGGATCAGATCGGGCATCCCTGTCCGGTTGGCTTTTATGTCCTGCAACAGCCGACGAAACCAGCGAAGCAAATGCTCTGCCGGCAGGCAGTAGAGTGCCTGCTCCAGAAGCTCTGGCGTCAGCGCTCCCCAGAATACAAAGGGTGATTGCAGACCGTATTTGCCCTGAAAATGCTCACGAATGGTCGCCAAGTATTCATCCGACTCCAGTTGCATCAGACAGGCATCGAACAATGTCGCCCTGCGCTGGTAGAAGTCAGGGCTGTACAGGTCACTCGGCGCACTGTGAAACGGATGAAAGAATGCACCCGGCAACGGGGCGAAAATGGCTCGCCAGCACAGCAGCCCGAACAGTGAATTGATCAGCGCATTTTCGACGTAATGCACCTCCCCACCCTGCTCTTCTTCAAGGTGCAGGCGTATCAGACGCTCGACACTCATTCCCGATACTGGCGAGACCTGTACGTCCAGCCGCGCAATGGCCCGCACCGTGCGCTTGCGCGCTGCCGTCAGGCCGAGCTTGCGTTGCAGGCGTGGCAATACGCGTGACAGGTGCTGGACCTCCGCATCACTTTCCGGTGCCAGACGGGCCTGTTCCGCCAGCGCCAGCGCCGCTGCGTACTCGGCGTTGCGCTCCAGTACGCGGATTTGCCTTGAGCGCGCGCCGGGGTAACTGGACTGACGATAGACCGCCATCGCCAGAGGCCAGTCCTGCATGCGTTCGGCCTGTTGCCCGATACGAAACAGCAGTTTGCCGCGCCGCATGAGCAACCACGGGTTACCGCACTCGATGGCAATGACACGCTCGGCCAGCGCACGCAGTTCCATGCAGGTTTCCAGCGCTTCCCGGCAGGCATGCAATTGCAGGCACACATCGATGTCGGCACGCTGGTTGATGCCGCGCGACTCCAGCGAAAACTCGACTTTCTCGTAGCGGTAGATACCCAGGTCAGCCAGTACGAATTCAGACCATTCCTGGTACAGATTGCCGAAGTACAGCAAGCGCAGGCGATCGCACAGCGGCATGATCTTCAGGCCGAATACGGCGTCGGGCAAGGTCGGGTGCCATTGTTCGAGGGACTGCGGCGACGGGTACATCGGCTGCAAGCGCTCGAACCATTCCTGCTTGCGCTCAGGGCCCTTGACCGCATGGTCTTTGAAGCACTGGCTCAACTCATCCCGACGCAGCAGCTGGAACAGCTCGCTCAGGCCCAGCGGCGGAGCGCTGTCGACCCACTCCCGCGCCAGCAGCGGCAATACCGCGTCATGAGGGTCGCCAATCTCGACATAACCGAGTTTGCTGGCCCGAAACAACACGCCTTTGCGCATCACCATGCGCACCAGCAAACCCTGGGAGGGCACCGGCAGCTCGGCAAACTCGCTGATGAAGCGGCGCTCGCTCGCATCGAGCAGGTCATCATAGCGCCGGGCAATCCAGCCAAGGACCTGACGGAAGTTTTCCAGGTAATAAAACGGGTTGTCGAGGGGCGAGTTATTCAAGGCCAGCGTTCACATGACAAATGAGCAGACTGAACAAGGATACTGGTTATCCGTACAGATTCCAGCGCAAACGCCTGCTGTTCGTGTTCCAGCCGATCAATGGCATGTATCGCGAGCAGACGGTCCGCCTTAGAATCGGCGCGATAATATCTGCAGCCGAGAGACGAATATGCACGCGCCACTGGTTTATCTCGCAGGCTTCGACGTGTTCAGGACCGACGCCGTGGAACATGGACGCTATCTCAAGGCATTGTGCGCCGCACACGGGCTTGAGGGTTTGTACCCGTTCGACAATGAGGTCACGCACGGACGGACAGCGCATGAAACCGCACAGCAGATTTACTCGATGAATGTCGCGATGATCCACCGCTGCACTGCCATGCTGGTCAACCTCAACGTGTTCCGTGGTCTGGAGCCGGATTCAGGCACCGCATTCGAAGTCGGGATGGCGGTCGCACTGAACAAACCGGTGTGGGCGTACTTTGAACCAGTGGCGTCGCTGCGCGAGCTGGTTCCCCACGATGAAAACGGTCTCGACGCCAATGGGTTTGCGGTTGAAGACTTCGACTTGCCGCGCAACCTGATGCTCGGCTGCAGTTGGGCGGGTACCAGCTCGACCGTGGAGCTGGGTGCAGAGGCGCTGGCAAAGTACCTGAGCGGCTTTCAGGCCCTGCCGGCGAGCGGCTGAGCGCAGGCTGTCAGCCCCAACCCAGAAAGTCTCCGCCATTATCGCGCAGCATCTGCAACATACCTTCTGCCGCGGGTGACAGGTAACCGCCCTTGCGCAACGTCACACCAATGGTGCGTTTGAGGGTGGTTTGCTCCAGTGGCACTTCACGCAGGTGCTGCATGGTCTTGCCGAACTCCAGAGACTCGCGGGCAATGAAGCTCAACAGATTGCTGCGGGCAATCAGCCCCGGCAACAGCGAGATTGAGTTCGCTTCGATCTGCACCGTCGGTAGCGGCAGGCCATGAGCGGCGAAGGTCGCGTCCAGCCATTTGCGCGATGAAACACTCACCGGCGGCAGTACCCAGCGATACGCGCACAGGTCACTCATTTTCAATGCCGGCTTGAAAATCGGATGATTCTTGCTGGCCACCACCACAGCTTCGTCCTGCAGTATTGCAAAGCTGGTGACGTCTTCACTGTCGGGCGCCAGCGCGCAAATGATCATGTCCAGCTGCCCCGAGCGCAACGATTCACGCAGCAGGTCATCCTGGCCTATCACCAGCTTCAAGGTGACGTCCGGGGTACGTTGCAACAAGGCCGAAGTCAGTTTCGGCATCAAATATTCCGCCATGGTCGCGGCGCAGCCGACACGAATGTTACCCACCATGCCACTGGCGAAATCCCGGATTTCGCGCTGGGTCTGGGCGATGCTTTGCTGCAACTCCTTGCCACGCGCCTGCAACAGCTCGCCTACGGGGGTCAGCTTGATGCGTCGGCCGTCACGTTGAAACAGTCGCGTGCCGAATGATTCCTCGAGGCGCTGAATGCTTTTGGTCAGCGCTGGCTGACTGCGATTGAGCTTCTCCGCAGCGCGTCCGAGGTGCCCCAGCTCGGCAATGGTTTCGAAATAGGTGAGATCGCGCAAGTCCATATCTATCAACCAAAGTTATCAATTCATGATTATTAGAAAATAGACTTGATGGGTTGCGAAGTCGATACTGTGTGTATGTGATTTACCCCAATCAAGGAGAACGTCCTTGTCAAACGCTTCACGCTTTTCGCTTTCCTCCCTTTCCCCGCTGGCTCAATGGGCGGGTCTAATCCTGATGGCCGGCATTGCCGGTCAACTGCTCAAACTGTTCGATATGCCTGCTGCGATGTTCCTCGGGCCCATGCTGGTCGCCATCGGCTTTGGCGTATCAGGTGCCAGCATCCGCATGCCCAAGCGGGCCTTTCAACTCGGTCAGGGCACGGTTGGCGTGCTAATCGCGCATGCCATGTCAGTCAGCGTGCTGCTCACCGCCCTTCATTCATGGCATGTCATGCTTCTGGCGACCATCCTCACGGTCGTGCTGAGCGCGGCGGTTGGGCTGGTGCTGGTGCGCTTTGCCGGTATCCCGAGCAACACCGCAGCCTGGGGCACGTCACCGGGCGCGGCTTCGGCAATGGTCGCGATGTCCGAGGACTACGGTGCCGATTCGCGCATCGTCGCCACCATGCAATATGTGCGCGTCGTCTGCGTGGTCACTATCGGCGCGCTGGTCAGCCATTTTATCGGCGCCCCGGATTCCGCTGCGGCCCTGCACACCAGTGCAGCGGTACTGCCCAGCCTGAACCTTGTCGACCTTGCGCTGAGCCTGGCAGTGATTGCCGCAGGCGTGACTCTCGGCTCGCGCCTCCCGGCAGGTGCCCTGCTGGTGCCACTGATGCTGGGCGGCGCGCTGCAACTGAGTGGCGTGATGCAGATCACCGTTCCGGCCTGGTTGCTGCCCATCGCTTACGGTGCCATAGGCTGCTACGTCGGCCTGCGTTTCGACCGGCCGACGGTGCAGTACGTCTGGAGACGGCTGCCGATGATGATTCTGGCCTCATTGCTGTTGATCGTGCTCTGCGCCGTGTCGGCCTGGCTGATTGCCGTGATGCTGGGCAAGGATTATCTCTCTGTGTACCTGGCGACCAGCCCGGGCGGCCTGGACACCATGGCCATTATTGCCATCGATACACATGCCGACGTCGGTTTCGTACTGGCGATGCAGACCTTGCGCCTGTTCGGCGTGATCCTGACCGGTAGCTTCCTGGCCCGGCAGATCATCCGCCTGACCGACAAACGCATCCCTGCGCTTTGACTTCAGATTTCAGGCTTGAGCCGACAGCCCAGGCTTGACCCAGTGGTTTATTCCAGTCCCGCCAGAGCGCTGGCCAGGCTTGGCGCCAGCGGCAACACCGGCAATAACGTGGCCTGATAGGCGTGATAAAGGTCCGGCTTGCCGGGCCATATGTCTGCGCTGGGCTCGTTGCGCTCGTTCAGCTCATGGCGCCAGCTGCCATGTTCATGATCGATGAACAGGGTCTCGTTGAACTCCCAGAAACAGCGATACCAGTCTTCATACTGCTGCTCGCCGGTACGTTGCAGCAATGCGGCAGCAGCAGCGGCCGCCTCGCAGTGAGTCCAGTGCAGGCGATGACGGACCACCGGCTGGTTCTGCCAGTCGAGGGTGTAGACAATACCCGGTGCTCCATCGACATCCCAACCGTACTGGCAGGCATTGGCAAACAGTTGGCGGGCGTCGTCCAGCAACCATTCGGGGTTGGCGCGTCCGGCCTGACGGCGCGCAGCCTCCAGATGCAACACCAGCCGCGCCCACTCGAAGGCATGCCCCGGCGTAGTGCCGAAGGGCCGGAAACCGTCAGCCGGGTTTTCCCGGTTGTAATCGGCAAGCGGCTGCCAGTCCTGGGTGAAATGCTCGATGACCTGAAAGTTGTTGGCACCGGCATGCTCATGGATAACCCGCTCGACAATGCTCAGCGCCCGGTCGAGCCACTGCGCGTCACCCGTCACATCGGCGAGTGCAAGGAAGGCTTCGGTGCTGTGCATGTTGCTGTTGGCGCCGCGATACGATTCCTCATTGCTCCAGTCCCGCGCGAACGACTCACGCATGGCACCTTCCTGCTCGCTCCAGAAATGCGTCTGGATGACCTGGATGGCGTCTGACAGCAATGCCTGCGCGCCAGGCCGCCCCGCCACCACGGCAGAACTGGCCGCCAGTGCGACGAACGCATGCAGATAAGCCTGCTTTTCGGTCTTGCCGCCGTCTTCGAGCGCGGCACTGAACCAGCCGCCGTGTTCGGCATCGTGCAACGGTCCGCGCAGTGCGGCGATACCGTGATCGACCAGCGCAGCACAGCCAGGGATGCCCTGCGCATGCGCCATGGCAAAACAGTGGGTCATGCGCGCCGTGTTCATGGTTCCTGCGGTGGCACCGACCATCAGCCGACCGTAGTCATCAAGACTGCCAAAGCCGTTGTCCAGCCTCGAAGCCTTGGCGAAGGTCAACAAACGATTGCCTTCCAGTGCCAGCCACTGGTGATGGGCTGGCGAGCGCAGCCAACTGCTGAAGGTTTGATTATTGTTATTCATGAAGCGATGCCGCCCCCTTCGATAAGGTTGTGCCCAGACTGTACCGGAGGTCATTTCGACCGAGGGCATAATGCGCGTCCGGTCGATCGTCGGCAAGCGGACACAACCTGTATCAATGTAGGGTTTTACACCTTGAAGCGTGAGACCACCTGGCTCAGATCGGCCGCCAGACGCGACAATTCGTGGCTCGACGCACTGATCTGGTTGGCACCCTGAGTCGACTGCATGGACAGATCGCGAATGTTGACGATATTGCGATCGACCTCACGCGAGACTTGCGCCTGCTCTTCCGCCGCGCTGGCAATCACCAGATTGCGCTCGGAAATCTGATTGATCGACGAGGTGATTTCGCTCAAGGACTCGCCCGCGCCCTTGGCCAGCGCCAACGTCGAGTCGGCCCGATCGCGGCTGGTGTTCATCGAATCGAGTGCCTGCGCCGAACCGCTGCGCATGGCACTGACCATCGAATCGATTTCCAGGGTCGACTGCTGGGTGCGATGCGCCAATGCCCGGACTTCGTCCGCCACTACCGCGAAACCACGGCCCGACTCGCCTGCACGTGCCGCTTCGATGGCGGCGTTGAGTGCCAACAGGTTGGTCTGCTCGGCAATCGAGCGGATCACGTCGAGCACTTTACCGATGTCCTGCGACTGATTGGCAAGGCTTTGCACCAGCATCGAGGTGGCCTGCACGTTGTCGGTCAGCGTCTGGATCGACTGCACCGTCTCGATCACCCGCGTCTGGCCAGCCAATGCCGAGGTACTGGACTGGTTGGAGGCGTCCGACGTGGACACGGCATTACGCGCAACTTCTTCTACTGCCGAGGTCATTTCGTTGATCGCTGTAGCGGCCTGATCAATCTCTGCATTCTGCTGGTTCAAGCCGCGGTAGCTGTCTTCGGTGACCGAGTTGAGCTCGGTAGCGGCCGATGCCAGCTGGGTGGCCGAACTGCCGATGTGGCGCATGGCTTCACGCAGATTGACCTGCATCATCGCCAGCGCACGCAACAGTCGGGTGACTTCGTCTTCGCCATCGACTTCGATGGTATGGGTCAGGTCGCCGTTGGCAACCTGCTCGGCAGCGGTTACCGCACGCTGCAGCGGACCGACGATGCTGCGGGTCAGCCAGAGCGCCAGGCCGATGGTGCACAGCGCAGCAATCACCACGAAGATAATGACGATGTCGCGCGACTTGTCGTACTGGGCCTCGGCCGACTTGCCTTCCGCATCGACCTTGGTGACATAAAAGTCCGCCAGGTCACCGAGTTGCTTGCCGGAGCCGTCGACGATCTGCTTCATGTCGACCAGCAGCAGCTTGTTCAGCCCGACGCTGTCGCTCTGGCCAGCGAGTACAAAGGAGCGGTCCAGCGCACTGCGGTATTGGCCCATGGTCACCATGAACTGGTCGGTCAGCGTCTTCTCTTCGGGCGTGTCGACAAAGGTCTTGAGGACAGCCAGCTTCTTGTCCAGATCGCCCAGGCGTACATCCATCTGGCCACGGTAGGTCGGAATGCTCGCAGGATCGGTGTCCAGCGCCATGCGCAAGGAAATGGTCCGAATGCGCAGCATGATTTCGCGGATATCGTTGACCACTCGCATGCTGGGCAGCCAGTTGGTCTCCACCGCCACTTCACTCTGGCGAATGGTCGACATCTGCGCCAGCGCAAACCACCCCAGCAAAGCCACCAACAGGGAAATGAGGGTAAAACCCAGACCGGCACGACGAGCGATAGTGAGTTTGCGTAAATTCATGACCAGGGCTCTTTATATTTTTTGGAGGGCAGTGTCCGACGCGAAGTTGTCAGACAACCGACAGCGTATCGCCCTGGTCAGGCAATTCTTTAGGTCGGCCTGCGATCATTTGCAGGGTTGCTTAAAGTAACGGCCAATAGCTGGGCCGGTGTTCGCTGATCACAGTGCTGTCATCAGCCGCCCGAAGCCATCTGCCAGAGCCGCGCCACATCGCGCGCGCGCTCGTGCAACAGGCGGCGGGTATCGCGGCAGGCCTGCTCGAGACTCATTGGTCCGCTGACCAGAGCAAAGGCTGCGCCGATGCCATGCGCGTACAGCTGCTCGTAGCCCTCCCCCAGGGTTCCCGCCAGCACAATCACCGGCACTTGCCGACGCTGGGCGACTCGCGCAACGCCAAGCGGGGTCTTGCCACGCAGGGTTTGCGCGTCGAAACGACCTTCGCCGGTAATGACCAGATCGGCACCGATCAACGCCTGCTCCAGCCCGGTCAGGTCGGCCACCACTTCCACGCCGGCACGAAACGAGGCCTTCAGGTAGGCCTTGGCGGCAAAGCCCATGCCCCCGGCCGCACCGCTGCCAGGACTGTTGCGCAAGTCCTCGCCGAGGACCTGAGCCGTTTGGTCGGCAAAACAGCCGAGCGCGGCGTCCAGCGCCATGACCTGCTCGGGCGATGCGCCTTTTTGCGGGCCGAAGATAGAGGAAGCGCCATTCGGTCCGCAGAGTGGATTATCGACGTCGGCGGCGATTTCGACGCACACGTCAGACAAGCGTGGATCAAAACCGCTCAGATCGATACGCGCCAGCTCGGCAAGCGCGAGCCCACCGGACGCCAGCGGCTGATCGTCGGCATCCAGAAAGCGCGCCCCCAAGGCTGTAAGCATGCCGCTGCCGCCATCGTTGGTTGCGCTGCCGCCGATGGCCAGAATCACCCGACGGGCTCCTGCATCCAGTGCCGCCGAGATCAATTGGCCGGTGCCTTCCGTGCTGGTCACACAGGCGTCGCGTTGTGCCAGGGTCAGCAATTGCAAGCCACTGGCCATGGCCATTTCGATGATTGCGGTCCTGCTCTCCGCCAGCCAGCCCCAATGGGCAGTGACCGGGGCGCCCAGCGGGCCGCTGACGCTGGCGCTCATCAGCTCGCCATTGCAGGCAGCCAGCAGCGCCTCGATGGTGCCCTCCCCGCCGTCTGCCATCGGGCATTTGATCAGCTCGGCATGCGGCCAGACTTCTGCCACACCACTGGCGATCGCGTCGGCAACTGCCTGGGCGCTGAGGCTGTCTTTGAACGAGTCGGGGGCGATGACTATTTTCATTGTTGTTCTCCAGATCCGGTACTCGAATGCTCTCATTCAAAACCGTGCTTTCCGCCTGTCGATCGCACAATGATCCGTCGCCATTCTCGGGCGTTTGAACAAAACCCGGCTTCAGGTCTGGCGAGTGATCATCTGCGCCCCCAGGTACAGCCGCAGCAGGTCGTCGGTCTTGTAGGGATCGCAGCCCGTCAACTCGCCAATCTTCTCCAGCCGGTAGCGCAGGCTGTTGCGATGGATACCCAGCGCTTCGGCGCAGGCCTGACTTTCGCCGCTGTACTCGAACCATTTGCACAAGGTGTCGAGCAGTTGAGTATGCGTGTGCAGACGCTCCAACGGCTCGGCGACGTGTTCCGCCAGCCAGTCATGCCGGTAGCGCCAGAACAGCACCGGCAACCGATACGCTTCAAGACGCAGCAGACGCTGCGCCGGCCTTGCCTGGCTGGCGTAGTCGAGCAGATCCCGCGCTGCGGCGCAGGCCTGGCGCAGGGTGGGCAGGTCTGCCGATTGCGCCACGGTGGCCATACGCTGCACTGGCCAGTGGTGTTCATCAAACTGCTTGAGCAGCAGCGCATCGTCACGCTCCTTGCCCGTCGCGCGGCACCAGTACAGCAAGGTGGGCTCGCGCAGCACGCACCAGCTGTCGGCGTAGCGCGTGCCAAGCCATTTGGCAGCCTGGCTGGCAGCCAGCCCCTCCTCGCCAAACTGCAGCAGCACCACCTGACGCGCCATGTGCGGCTGCAAACCCAGCTGTCGTGCTTCATCCACCAGGCTGTCGGGACACTCCGGCAACAGCAGGCGAGCGAGCAGGTCTTCGCTGCGCTGCGCCCGCCATTGAAGATCAGCCTGCTGACGACGCTGTTCCATGAGCATCTCGGCAGTCATCTTCACCAATTCGCCATACACCCGCACCTCGTCCGGCTCGCCAGTGATACCGAGCACGCCCACCAGTTGATGGTCGAGCATCAGCGGCAGGTTGACGCCGGGCTTGACACCCCCGAGTTGCGACGCCGCCAGGGAATCGATTTCCACCACCTGCCGGTTGGCCAGCACTCGCTGCGCGCCTTCATGACGGGTACACAATCGCTCGGCATCACCGCTGCCGATGATGATGCCCAGGTAGTCCATGACATTGACGTTGTACGGCAGGATGGCCATGGCCCGGTCGACGATGTCCTGAGCCAGCGCTCGATCAAGGGCGAACATGAACGACTCCGGACGCATGGCGAGGCTTGCAATGGTTGGGCATATGGATACATTTTGTTGAAGTTATAGAACGCCCGAGTGTGCCTGAAAGTAGGCACGGGCGCGACGTACATGGCAGAGTGCCCGCGTCGACCTTTTGAACCCTCGAATATGTGTGCACAGGCCCCCTTTTGATCAAATTCCGACTCGCCAGCCTGCTGTCGCTGCTGACCCTGCAAGCCTGCACGTCAATGGCAGAAAGCGAAGAGCCAAAGCAACGCTTTGAAGACTACCGTCAGCAGACCCTCGAGCTGATCCGCAACCAGCGCAACTTCCAGACCGCCGACCACCAGGCCGAACTGGGCTGGAACGCGCCGCGCCAGTGGACCCCGAGCGGGACACCCAAGGGCGGCGTGCTGCTGGCGCACGGTCTGGGAGATTCGGCGTGGTCGTTTCATGACGTGGCACAGACGCTCGCCGCTCAGGGCTATCTGGTCCGAACCGTGCTGTTGCCGGGGCATGGCACCAAGCCCGAAGACATGCTCGACGTGCGCCTCGAACAGTGGCAGCAAGTGGTGCGCGAACAGGCGCAGTTGCTCGGTCGCGAAGTGCCGAAGGTTTATCTGGGCGGTTTTTCGACCGGCGCCAATCTGGTCCTCGATTACGCCTATGGTCATGACGAAATCGCCGGCCTGCTCTTGTTCTCGCCAGCATTTCGCTCCAACAGCGGCTATGCCTGGCTGACCCCGTGGATCGGCTGGGCACGACCCTGGCTTGCCGCGCCGAACGAAGGCCTGCGCCCAATGCAGACGCCGGTTCGCTACATGAACATGCCCACCAATGGTTTTGCGCAGTTCTATCGCAGCAGCGCGCTGGCCCAGGACCGTTTGCATCAGCAGCGCTATGACAAGCCGGTGTTCATCGCCATCGCCGAGCACGACTCGGTACTCGACACTGATTACGTGCTGGATAATTTCAGCCAGCGCTTCAGCCACCCCGCCAGTCGGCTGATCTGGTACGGCGACCTTCCCACCCGGGCTGCCAGTACGCCGCGCGTCGAGGTGCGCAAGGACTATCTGCCGGAATACCGCATCAGCCGCTTCTCACACATGGGCCTGCTTTTTTCAGCGGACAATCCGCTTTACGGCCTATCGGGCAGCCAGCGTATCTGCTGGAACGGCCAGAGCACGGCAGACACCGCCAAGTGCATGGCGGGCGAGCCGGTGTGGTATTCGGACTGGGGCTATACCGAGCCGGGCAAGATCCATGCGCGGCTGACCTTTAACCCGTATTTCGAGTGGCAGACCCACGTGATGCTCGGCGTGCTGAACGCAACGCCGTAGTACGCAACCGCCGCCCTTGTATTGTTGATACCGGGGGCCACGCCTATTTAGGAGCGAACTTGTTCGCGAAGGCGTCGTTTTGAGCGCCGAATCTTCTGCGGCTGTACGGGCCCTTTCGCGAACAAGTTCGCTCCTACATTTTGCCGTACGCTCAAGCATAGAGTGCTTTTGTAGGAGCGAACTTGTTCGCGAAGGCGTTGTGTTGAACGCCAAATCTTCTGCGGCTGTGAGAGTACTTTCGCGAACAAGTTCGCTCCTACATTTTTGCCGTACGCTCAAGCATAGAGTGCTTTTGTAGGAGCGAACTTGTTCGCGAAGGCGTTGTGTTGAACGCCAAATCTTCTGCGGCTGTAAGGGTACTTTCGCGAACAAGTTCGCTCCTACTTTTTTGCCATACGCTCAAGCATAGAGTGCTTTTGTAGGAGCGAACTTGTTCGCGAAGGCGTTGTGTTGAACGCCAAATCTTCTGCGGCTGTGAGAGTACTTTCGCGAACAAGTTCGCTCCTACATTTTTGCCGTACGCTCAAGCATAGAGTGCTTTTGTAGGAGCGAACTTGTTCGCGAAGGCGTTGTGTTGAACGCCAAATCTTCTGCGGCTGTAAGGGTACTTTCGCGAACAAGTTCGCTCCTACATTTTTGCCGCACGCTCAAGCATGGAGGGCTTCTGTGGGAGCGAACTTGTTCGCGAAGGCGTTGTGTTGAACGCTAAATCTTTTGCGGCTGTACGGCCCCTTTCGCGAACACGTTCGCTCCCGCATTTTGCCGTACGCTCAAGCATAGAGTGCTTTTTGTAGGAGCGAACTTGTTCGCGAAGGCGGTGTTTTGAACGCCAAATTTTCTGCGGCTGTAAGGGCCCTTTCGCGAACACGTTCGCTCCTGCATTTCTGCCATACGCTTGAGCATGGGGTGCTTTTGTAGGAGCGAACTTGTTCGCGAAGGCGTTGCTTTGAACGCCAAATCTTCTGCGGCTGTAAGGGTACTTTCGCGAACAAGTTCGCTCCTACATTTTTGCCGTACGCTTGAGCATGAGGGGCTCTTGTGGGGGCAAACACGTTCGCGCCTACTCCAGCGGGACCAGCCGCTCTCGGCTGTTGCTCAGGTGCGTCCACATCGCCGCGCGCGCGGCATCCGGGTCTTTGCGGCGAATGGCGCTGAGCAGTGCTTCGTGTTCGAGGTTGGCCAGATAGCCCTGATGCGCGAGGCTGTTGCCTGCCCGCTCGCTCGATGCAATGCGGCTGCGCGGAATGACCGCGCTGCCCAGGTGTTGCATGATCTCCAGAAAATACGGGTTGCCGGTGGCTTCGGCGATCAACATGTGAAAGCGTTTGTCAGCCTCGACACAGCTGTCGTCGTTGGCCAGGAGGTCCTGATAATCATCCAGCGCCTGACGCATAGCCGCCAGTTGCTCATCGGTACGGCGCACAGCCGCCAGCGCCACGGCCTGGGTTTCCAGGCCGATACGCAGTTCGATGATATCGCGCACTCTGGAAACGGTCTCGACCTTGAGCCGCAGCCCCGTCTGGTCACTGCGCTCGAGCACGAATGTGCCGATGCCGTGATGGGTCACCACCAGCCCGGACGCCTGCAATTTGGAGATCGCTTCACGCACCACAGTTCGACTGACGCCATGCTCGCGAACGATCTGGTTCTCGGACGGCAGCTTCTGTCCGGGTGCGATCTTGCCGAGCAGAATTCGCTGGCTCAGTTCGGTGACCAGATCAGTAGCCAGGCTGTGCTGACGGCGTTTGGGCGCTGTGCTGGCAGGCTCTTGCATAATGAATGAATCCTGACTTGTCTGTTTAAGCTGCCGTATCACGGCGGTGGCAGCGAGAATACTGGGCTGGGAGCGGCCAGAAGCCGGGTTTAACAGCCCTGCGCAGTTGTCTTACTTGTATTACAAGCATTCCCCGCCTGTCAAAGCGCCTGTTTCCGCGCATCTTGCCTTCCGTCAGCCGTTGCGCTCAACGGCACCCACCAAGCCCAGCTAATGCACACAAGCAAAACCCCTGTATTTATTGGTCTAAACTTCAATTCAACACGGTCATATATGCCGGGCACACCTGCACAACGGCGAGTGCCTCCGGTTTAATAATCTCGCAGATCATCACTGCCAAGGGATTGCACAACGGCTTTTTACTTGTATGATGACCGACAATGCGAAGGACACACTTCGCACATACCCGCATAAAAACAACGAGTGGGAGATTCAACTGTGAGCACATCCAATTCCAGGATGGCCGACGGCACAGGTTCGGTTCTGAATTCAGCCGTATCCAAGGTCAAACGTCACGTCCTGCCGCTTTTCGTCATCATGTTCATCGTCAACTACATCGACCGGGTCAACATCGGCTTCGTGCGTTCGCACATGGAGCATGACCTGGGTATCGGCGCTGCAGCCTATGGCCTGGGTGCCGGACTGTTCTTCATCGGCTACGCCCTCTTCGAAGTCCCTTCCAACATCCTGCTGCAGAAAGTCGGCGCGCGTATCTGGCTGACGCGAATCATGCTCACTTGGGGTATCGTCGCCGCCTGCATGGCCTTCATCCAGACCGAAACCCACTTCTACATCCTGCGCTTTCTGCTCGGCGTGGCCGAGGCCGGTTTCTTTCCAGGTGTGATCTACTACTTCACCCGCTGGCTGCCTGGCGTCGAGCGTGGCAAGGCGATTGCCATCTTTCTCAGCGGCTCGGCCATCGCCTCGCTGATCTCGGGCCCGTTGTCCGGCCTGCTGCTGCAAATCACCGGTTTCGGTCTGAAAGGCTGGCAGTGGATGTACTTCATCGAAGGCATGTTCTCGGTCGGTCTGTGCTTCTTCGTCTGGTTCTGGCTGGACTCCAAACCGCACGATGCCAAGTGGCTGACCCGCGAAGAACAGGATGCGCTGGTCAACGCCATCGATGCCGAACAGGCTGCCCGTGAAGCGGCGACGCCGGTCAAGGCCTCCATCGGCAAGCTGCTCAAGGACGGTCAGATCATTCTGTTCTGCCTGATCTACTTCTTCATTCAGCTGACGATTTACGCAGCAACGTTCTGGCTGCCGAGCATTATCCGCAAAATGGGCAGTCTGACTGACTTCGAAGTCGGCATGTTCAACTCGATTCCGTGGCTGCTGTCGATCATCGGCATGTACGTGTTCGCCACGCTGTCCGCCAAGTGGAAACGTCAGCAGGCCTGGGTAGCCATTGCGCTACTGATTGCCGCTGCCGGGATGTTCATGTCGACCACCGGCAGCCCGATCTTCGCCTTCGTTGCCATCTGCTTTGCAGCGCTGGGTTTCAAATCGGCTTCTTCGTTGTTCTGGCCGATCCCACAGGCCTATCTGGACGCACGGATCGCCGCTGCGGTCATCGCGCTGATCAATTCGGTGGGCAACCTCGGCGGCTTCGTGGCACCGACCACCTTCGGCCTGCTGGAAGAACACACCGGCTCGATCCAGGGCGGACTGTATGGCCTGACCGCCACTTCGATCATCGCCGCGATCATTGTTTTCGCCGCGCGCAATAACCCCAAGCCTGGCGCGACGCCGGTCGCCGCCATTCAGACGCCGGCAACCCACTGATGCACGTGCGCAGCCGCTTTTTCATCGGTCATATTTTCAAGGCCTTACGTTTAAAGGACCCGTCATGAACATTCAGCAATCCAATATCACCAGCAAGGCCCCCGTCATTACCGAGATGCAGGTTGTGCCCGTAGCGGGCCATGACGACATGCTGCTCAACCTGAGCGGCGCACATGGCCCCTACTTCACCCGCAACGTGATCATTCTCAAGGACAACGCAGGGCATGTCGGTGTGGGCGAAGTGCCTGGCGGCGAGCTGATTCGCCAGACGCTGGAAGACGCGCGATCGCTGGTCGTCGGCAGCAGCATTGGCACTTACCAGAAGATTCTTAACGAGGCACGCAAGGCGTTTGCCGATCGGGACTCCGGTGGCCGTGGCTTGCAGACGTTCGACTTGCGCATTGCCATTCATGCGGTCACCGCGCTGGAAGCGGCGCTCCTCGACCTGCTTGGCCAGCATCTGGAAGTACCGGTTGCGGCGCTGCTGGGCGAAGGTCAGCAGCGCGATCAGGTCGAAATGCTCGGCTACCTGTTTTATGTCGGCGACCAGCGCAAGACCGATCTGGCCTACCGCAGCGAACCGGAGGCCGACAACGACTGGTTCCGTATCCGCCATGAAGAAGCACTGACGCCGGAGGCCGTGGTGCGCCTGGCCGAAGCCGCGCATCAGCGTTACGGCTTTCAGGACTTCAAGCTCAAGGGCGGCGTGTTGAGCGGCGACCAGGAAATCGAAGCAGTGACGGCGCTCGCCGAACGCTTCCCCGACGCGCGCATTACGCTGGACCCCAATGGAGCCTGGTCGCTCAAGGAAGCGATCCGCCTGTGCCGCGATCAGCATCATGTGCTGGCCTACGCCGAAGATCCGTGCGGCGCAGAAAACGGTTATTCCGGTCGCGAAGTGATGGCCGAATTCCGCCGCGCTACCGGACTCAAGACAGCCACCAACATGATCGCCACCGACTGGCGGGAAATGGGTCACGCCATACAGTTGCAGTCAGTGGACATTCCACTGGCCGACCCGCACTTCTGGACCATGCAGGGCTCGGTACGGGTGGCGCAGATGTGCAACGAGTGGGGCCTGACCTGGGGCTCGCACTCTAACAACCATTTTGATATTTCCCTGGCGATGTTCACCCACGTGGCCGCTGCAGCGCCGGGCACTATCACCGCGATCGATACACACTGGATCTGGCAGGACGGTCAGCGTCTGACCAAGGCGCCGCTGCAAATCATCGGTGGCAAGGTCGAGGTTCCGAAGAAACCGGGGCTCGGTGTCGAGCTGGACATGGACCAGTTGGCCAAGGCTCACGAACTCTATAAAGGCATGGGCCTGGGCGCGCGTAACGACGCCGTGTCCATGCAGTTTCTGATCCCGGACTGGAAATTCAACAACAAGCAGCCTTGTCTGGTGCGTTGAATCGGTCTGACATTCGCCGTTGACTCGCCGCCTGTTCAACCTCTGGCTGGCACACGGCGCGCAACCCCCTTGCGCGCCGTTTTTTTTAATCGAATTTGGCTTGCCGAAGCGGCATGCTACTGTCTGGTAATGTCCAGTAACGATTAGACCGCATGCGCCATCTCGCCCGCACCCGCCCTCGCCTCACCCTTGCCGCTCTGGTCGGCCTGACCGCAGGCATCGCCTGGTCCTGGCTCATCCCTCAGTCGACACTGACCCAGAGCCTGCTGACTGGCTGGGACACGGGGGTTTGGCTTTATCTGATCATGATTTTCATCCGCACGCTGCGCAGCGACGCTGACGATGTGCGGCGGGTCGCGATGAGAGAAGACGAAAACGCGGGGGTCATTCTGGTGACGGTCTGCGTTGCGGCGCTGGCCAGCCTGGCCGCAATCATTTTTGAAATCGCCAACAGCAAAGGCCTTTCCAACGACGCCAAGATGCTTCACCACGCCTTCACCGGCCTGACGGTCATAGGATCGTGGCTGATGATCGGCGTGATCTTCAGCCTGCATTACGCACGCATGTTCTACACCTGGAAAGGCAAAGAGCCCGCGCTGGCATTTGTGGGCGGTGAAAAGAACCCCGATTACTGGGACTTTCTGTACTTTTCGTTCACCCTCAGCGTCGCGGTGCAAACCTCCGACGTTGGCGTAGCGACGCGTGAAATGCGCAAGGTCGTGCTCGGCCAGTCATTGATCTGTTTTGTGTTCAACACCGCGATTCTGGGTTTTTCGATCAACATCGCCGCCAGCCTGTTCAATTAGCGTTTGCCTTGAAAAACAATCCCGTCAAGAGGCCTTAAGACAATGACCCCATTGAAAATAGCGGTACTCGATGACTGGCAAAACGTAGCCAGCACTGTAGTGGACTGGTCCGTGCTTGATTCAGTGGGCAAGGTCAGTTTTCTGCATGACTACCCTGCCGATACATCGACCATGGCGCGGCGCCTGCGAGACTTCGACATCATTTGCGTGATGCGCGAGCGAACCCTGTTCGATGCGACAGTGCTCAGCCAGCTGCCGGCGCTGAAACTGCTGGTCACCGGCGGCATGCGCAATGCGGCGATTGATACCGCTGCGGCCAAGCGTCAGAGCATTGTCGTGTGTGGAACAGAAAGCTATAAGCATGCGGCACCGGAGCTGACCTGGGCGCTGATCATGGGCATCACCCGCAACCTGGTGGCCGAGGCCAACTCGTTGCGTGCCGGCAACTGGCAGGCAGGACTGGGCAGCGACCTGCATGGCAAAACCCTGGGCATTCTCGGCCTGGGCAGTATCGGTAAGTGGATCGCCCGCTACGGGCAGGCATTCGGCATGAAGGTCATTGCCTGGAGCCAGAACCTGACGCCAGAGGCTGCTGCCGAGTCCGGCGTCACCTATGTCAGCAAACAGCAACTGTTCGAGCAGGCCGATGTGCTGTCGGTACACCTGGTGCTCAGCGATCGCAGTCGTGGCCTGGTGGACGCAGAAGCACTGAACTGGATGAAGCCCGGCGCTTATCTGATCAATTCGTCACGCGGCCCGATCATCGATCAGGCCGCGCTGATCGAAACACTGCAGCAGCGCAGAATCGCCGGCGCAGCGCTGGACGTCTTCGACATCGAACCGCTGCCGGCCGACCACCCGTTCCGTACCCTGGACAACGTGCTGGCGACCCCGCACATCGGGTACGTCACCGAGAACAACTACCGGACTTTCTACGGGCAGATGATCGAAGACATCCAGGCGTGGCATGCGGGGTCGCCCATTCGGGTGTTTGGCTGACGAGCCCTGCAACATCAGGCTGTAACCTATGGATGCCACGCTGCTCCTGGGCGTTGCGTATCAGCCGCTTTAAAGCCTGATCACGGGCCGCGATGTCGGCCCTCGCTTCCAGGCCAGTAAACGACCAGCGCTTCGGACAGAAAAAGGCCATAACCGAATTAACCGGCCAGACTTTTGCTGCACGGAAAATGAGTTCTATACGAACCTGCTCGTCCAGTGGACAATGTGCGGGATACCGTTGCACCCTGAGCCCGAGCATCAATAAACAACAGAAACATGGAAACAGTCGCACAATCGTTCAATCAAGTTTCCGACGTGCTTATATGGACACTGTCATTTTAGAAGTTATCGCCTGCCTCGAGCTTCATTCTGCTGCTTCACCAGGCGCAGTCACTTTTCGCATAGACCACAGAGACATCCGATGAATATCCGCTCAGTCGGGCCACATGACAGCCTCATGGCAGCTAACGAAAAACCTGTCATGGCAGACAGGACCCCACAGCCGGCGAGCGCTGGCACGACGGCTGCAACTTCGGATACGCAGACGAAACTTGATACCTACACCCCCTCCGACAGGCGCTCCGCTGAAGCAGCGGAAACGTCGCCGGTCTATACCAAGGCCATGCTTAATGACGCGGCCCCTGTCAAAGACAACACGACCTCTGCCGAGCCAGATACAAAAATCAAAGACAAAGACAAGGTTTCCGCTTCAGACCCCGTCAAAACCCCCGAGCCCGTCTTGCGCGGAGGGGCCAACGTCAATCCTGATGATATCGCCACGCCTGCCGCTGCCACGAAGATGATTCAGGACCTGAAAGCGATTGGAGGCGGAACCTTGCGCTTTCAGATGACGCACGATCAGATCAAGGACGGCAGGCAGTTGGATAAGCTCAGAGCATTGCTCAGTGAAGGGGGCAAACAGGGTGTAAAAGTTCAGTTCACGTTCCGCGACGATGCGAACCAGGGTAGCGGAAACGTGCTGACGGGGGACAAATTGAAGGAGGCCGCGGCCGACATCAGTACCATTGTCAAAAGGTTTGGCAGTCGTACAGGCTTTGTACTGGATACCTTCCATCAGGGCGGTAAAAGCGCAAGTCAGGAATGGGCTGACATGCAGACCACATTAATTAAATCCGCGCGCGATGCCGGTTATAGAGGAAGTATTGTTGTCGAGGACAGCAATTGGGGGGGTGGCCTGACCGCAGGTCCGCAAAGCGGCCTGGTCAAGTTTGCCGTTCAATTAAAGGCTGCCAATGGCGACGACAACCCAGCCCTGATTGGAAGCTTTCATGTATATGCCAGAGAAAGCGAAGCCTCTTCGCGACTCGCCAGCCAGATCAAGGCATTGAAAGAAGCTGGCTATAAATTCCAGATTGGCGAAGTGGGTAATGCCAACCTGACAGCAAACAATACCTTCCAGCAAAAGGACGCCGCCACCAACGCCTTGCGGGATAATATGAGCGCTCTCAAAGCAGCCGGAGCGGATATTTTGCCCGGCAAGGAACAGTTCCAAGGGGGCAAACTTCGCCATCGTGCCGGTTTTTCAACGGCCGATCAGTACTGATGATGCACGGCCGCGTGTGCGCAAGGGCCGGTGCCCATGACACACGCTGCTGAACCTGCCCTTGAAAGGGTCAGGCTTTCTCCATCAGAACCCGATACCGGCACACGGCATCACAACGTATAGGCAATCCCCACCTGCACTGTCCGTGGAGCCCCCGGATAGGCATAGACATTGCCGAAAGAGCCTTCCTCATAGTCTGTGTCGAACACATTCTTCAGGTCCAGATTGAGCTTCACGTGCGGGTTGACCTTGTAATAGGCCAACAGGTCAAACACTGTATAGCTGTCCATCGAGAAAGAGGTGTTGGCTGTCCGCCCGGCGCGCTGGTCGACATAGCGACCGCCGCCGCCCAGGCCCAGACCACGCAGGGCGCCGTCCTGAAACTCGTAGACGTTGAGCAGGCTAAACGTTTGCTCGGGAATGTTCATCAACCGTGTACCGGAGCGTAGCGTGTTGTCCTTGGTGACCTCGGCGTCCACGTAGGCGTAGCTGCCCATTACCCGCCATTGCGGCGTCAGGTTGCCGACCACGTTCAGGTCCAGGCCGCGACTGCGCACCTCGCCCGCCGCCACACTGAACGTTGAATCGAGCGGATCGGTGGTCAGCACGTTACGCTTTTCGATCTGATAGATCGCCGTGTCGACACTCAGCTGCCCGTCCAGCGCTTCCCACTTGGTTCCGACTTCATAGGACTTGCCCTCCTCCGGCTTGAACCCGCCACCCAGTCGGCTGGCACCGCTGTTGGGCTTGAACGAGCGAGCGGTGGTGGCGTAGACGGCAAGGTCGTCGGTCAGGTCGTAGCTCAGGCCGAGGCGCGGTGTGACCGCGTTATCGCTGGCAGTCCAGCTGCTGGTGCCGGGCAGGAAAGAATCGTAATCGTGTTCGAAACGCTCCAGACGCACACCGCCCAGCAGCTTCAGGCGCTCGGTCAGGGCCACCTGATCCTGCACGAAGGCAGCCCAGGTCTTGAGGTTCTCCTTGTCGTGGGTTGTCGTTCGGGTCAGTGCCGGACGAGCCTGGCCGTAGACCGGATTGAAGAGGTCGATCGGGTAGGCACTGACTGCACCGCTGGAGCGTTGAATGATCGACTTGTAGTCATAATCTTCGTACTCGACACCGGTCAGCAGCGTGTGCTCGAAACCGCCCGCCGAAAAATGCCCGGTCAGATTCAGCTGCACATCGCGATCGGTCCATTCCAGCTTGCGATAGTTGAAGTTGCGCCCGAGGGTGCGACCGTCCGCCGCCAGCCCGTTGGCCTCGATGGCATCGCCTTGCAGGGAACCATCAAGGATCTGCACGCCACCGCCCAGCGTCCAGTCCGGGTTGAGGTCATGCTCGAAGCGCAGCTGTGCCATGTTGTTATCGTTATGCAGCTTGCCCACACTCTTCTCGCCGAAGAACGTGTCGCGGGAAGCGGTGCCCGTCTGGTTGGCATAACGCGTCAATCCACGATCCAGCGGCGCGTTATTGCGCATGAAGTCACCTTCGAAGGTGATGCGCGTGGCGTCGTTGACCTGCCAGCTCAATACCGGCGCCACACCATAGCGCTCGGTTTCGACGTGGTCACGGAACGTATCGCCGCCCTCACCCACGACATTCAGGCGATAGGCAAAACGGCCTTCATCATCCAGTGGCCCGGAGGCATCCAGCGTTCCACGCTTCATGCCCTGATCATTGAGCTGACTGCCCAAGGTAACGGAAGGCTCGGCCAACGGCTGTTTGGAAACTACATTGAAGGTGCCGCCCGGATCGCCGCGGCCATAGAGGGTGGTGGCCGGACCACGCAGCACCTCAAGGCGCTCGATGGTGTTGGCGTCCGGCATGTTCGGATAACCACGATTGATCGGGAAGCCGTTGCGATAGAACTCGCCAGTGGTGAAGCCTCGCACCGTGAATGTGGTCAGCCCCTGGCCGCCGAAGTTGTTGGCTCGCCCGACGCCACCCGCGTAGTCGAGAGCATCCTGCAAACGTGTGGAACCGATGTCCTCGACCGCTTCGCGGGTCACGACGCTGACCGATTGCGGGGTTTCGTGCAACGAGGTATCGGTACGCGTGGCGCTGGCGGACCGTGTGGCCCGATAACCATCGACCGGCCCTTGTGCCGTTTCGGCATTGGCGGCGCCCTGAATATCGATATTCTGCAACTCCATGGCAGGCTGGACGCCAGCCACCTGATCAGCCCAGGCCGCTTGAGAGATAGCCTGGATAACGCAAAGTGAAACGAGAGTACGACGCATCGACATGCAGCCCTTGGCAAGAAACCAGACCTCTTGGGACCTGGCAGGATTTTTTGCGAATAGTACAGATTCGTATTAACGCCTGATACAAATTCCCAAAAATACTCTTGCTCAGTCACCGTATGACGCTTAGCCAATGTGGCGATAAACAGGCAAACTGCGCTAATTGCTCCTTACCAGAGAACCCACGATGCCCCTTTCCCACAAGCCTGCCGATCCTCGATGCGCCTTGCTGGTGATCGACATGCAGTACGACTTCATGCCCGGCGGGCAACTGGCGGTGGCTGAAGGTGACGCGCTGCTGCCGTTGATCAATCGCCTGGGTGCGCGCTTTTCCCATGTGGTCATCACTCAGGACTGGCACCCTGCCGGGCACATTTCCTTTGCTTCCAGCCATGCGCAGCGCCTGCCGTTCGAGAGCATTACCCTGCCCTACGGTCCGCAGACGCTGTGGCCGGATCATTGCGTACAAGGCAGTCACGGTGCGCAGTTACATGCCGACCTCGACCTGCCGCACGCGCAACTGGTCCTGCGCAAGGGCTGCAATGCGCACATCGACAGTTACTCGGCATTTCTGGAAGCAGACCGCACGACCCGCACAGGGCTGGCCGGGTATCTGACAGAGCGCGGCATCGACACGCTGTTCGTGGTCGGTCTGGCGCTGGACTTCTGTGTCGCCTGGTCGGCGCAGGATGCACGCTGTGCGAGTTTCAACACTTTTGTGGTCGAAGACGCCTGTCGCGCCATCGACATGAACGGCTCGCTGGAGCACGCCTGGAGGACCATGCTGGGCATGGGTATCGAACGCGTGCAGAGCGCTGATCTGCTGGGCTAGACCGACACATTCTGCCAACTGACTCAAACATTTCTCGATACGCCCCGCCGCTGGCGAACGACAGCGTGCGGCGCCTGTCTGAACCATCGGCCCGACATTGCCCCGGTCGGTCCATTTCATCACTGGCGCTGAGGACGTTGTATGGATCACGAAGTAGATGGCAAGACCCCCGGCCTTTCCGCCGAGGAAGAGCGCGAGATTGATGAGAATCAGCCGCCCCGCGCGGCGGTGTTGCACGAAACCATTCGCATGCAGGGCGACCACGAACTGGAGCGCAGCGTAGCCGCGCTGTGGTGGTCGGCACTGGCTGCAGGGCTGACCATGGGCCTGTCGCTGATGGCCATGGGGTTGTTGAACTCGCGCCTCGAAGGCATCCCCGGCAGTCATGTGATCAGCAGCCTCGGCTATTCTGCAGGGTTTCTGGCGGTCATCCTGGCGCGCCAGCAACTGTTCACGGAAAACACCATCACGGCTGTGCTACCCGTCATGAGCAAGCTGAACCTGGCCAACATCGGGCGGCTGCTGCGTTTGTGGGGTGTGGTTCTGACCGGCAACCTGGTCGGTACGCTGACGGTGGCCTATGTCATGCTCAATCTGCCGATTTTCGATACCAGCACAGACAAGGCGTTTCTGGAAATTGGCCACAAGGTCATGGAAAACGACATGGCCCAGATGTTTTCCAAGGGCATCGTCTCGGGCTGGATGATTGCGACCATGGTCTGGATGATCGCGTCGATGGAAAACGCCAAGATAGCGATCATTGTGCTTATCACTTACCTGATGGCGCTTGGCGACTTCACGCACATCGTGGTGGGTTCGGCCGAAGTATCCTATCTTGTATTCGCGGGTGAACTGGGCTGGAAGGATTTCTGGTTTGCCTTCGCAGGCCCCACGCTGGCAGGCAACATCATCGGTGGCAGTTTTATTTTCGCTTTGATCAGCCATGCGCAGATCCGCAGTGAAAAAGACACCACAGAGAAAATGGAGCGCGATCGCAAAAACAAGGAAGAAAAACTTCGCCTGGAGAAGGCGCAGAAGCTCAAGGAAGCGGATTTCACGGCAAAGCGAGAAATATGATCCCTATCATTAAACTTTCTTTCAGGAAACGCGGCGGATTTTAAAGGCAGAATGACTCTTTGAACGCATCTATTCAGGCAGGGACCATGACCCGAATTCTGGCAATCGAAGATGATGCCATCACTGCAAAGGAAATCGTGACCGAACTCAGCAGCCACGGGCTGGAAGTGGACTGGGTCGACAATGGCCGTGACGGCCTGGCGCGTGCAGTGAGTGGTGATTATGACCTTATTACCCTGGACCGCATGTTGCCGGAGATGGATGGTCTGACCATCGTCACCCACTTGCGCGCCCAGGGCATTTCCACGCCGATCCTGATGATCAGCGCCCTCTCCGACGTGGACGAGCGCGTTCGCGGCCTGCGTGCCGGAGGGGACGACTATCTGCCAAAGCCCTTCGCGTCGGATGAGATGGCTGCGCGCGTCGAGGTGCTGTTGCGGCGCAGCAACCCGGTCAGTGCCGCCAAGACGGTATTGCAGGTTGCCGACCTGGAACTGAACCTGATTACCCGGGAAGCGTGTCGCGGCGGCGAGCCGCTGATCCTGCTGCCCACCGAATTCAAGCTGCTTGAGTTTCTGATGCGCAACAGCGGACAGATCATCACGCGAATGATGATTTTTCAGGAAGTCTGGGGCTACCACTTCGACCCGGGCACCAACCTGATCGACGTACACATCGGCCGTCTGCGCAAGAAGATCGACCAACCCGGCACCGCACAGCTCATTCAGACCGTGCGAGGATCCGGCTATGTCATTGCCGAACCCGTCTGACGGCTGGCGATCATCAACGAGTCGATTACTGGCGCTGTACAGCTCGCTGTTCGTAGCCTGGAGCGTAATTCTGCTTGGCGTCCTGTACTGGGAAGTTACGTCCTATCTGGACACCCTCGCCCGCCAGTCAC
This sequence comes from Pseudomonas sp. PvP028, assembly GCF_017832255.1. NCBI lineage: Bacteria > Pseudomonadati > Pseudomonadota > Gammaproteobacteria > Pseudomonadales > Pseudomonadaceae > Pseudomonas > Pseudomonas sp. PvP028. Next base: position 3,668,413 of record NZ_JAFIBL010000001.1, on the reverse strand, counting down.
TTACCCATCGCCAGCAACTGTTTTCGCGCTTCGAGGGGCAAGGACTGGTGGACGCTCTGGCCACCAGCATGACCTTCGATACCCGGTCCGTGGATGCCTACGGTCTGTTCGACGAGAACTTCCGGCCGGTTGCCGGGCCTATCAACAGCGTCCCGAAAAACCTGCCGATAGACGGCCAGATTCATGTGCTGAACGATTGCATCGAGTCGGACGATCCAGGCATGCCGCAAGGCAGTTGCGATGCGATCGTCAATCGCACCTCGGACGGCCGCTGGCTGGTGCTCGTTCGCGAGAACGGCTCGCTGTTTGCGGTGAGCACGCTGATCCTGCATGCCTTGCTGTGGGGCATCTCGCTGACCATTATTCCCGGTGTTGCCGGCTGGCACTTGCTGCGCCGGCGACCGTTGCGGCGTATCCGTGCGATCCAGGCCAGCGCCGAATCGATCATCGCCGGCGACATGGCCGGCCGTCTGCCGGTCTCCAACAGGCGCGATGAGCTAGACATGCTGGCGGTGATCGTCAACGCCATGCTGGACCGCATCGAAAAGCTCATGAACGAGGTCAAGGGCGTCTGCGACAACATCGCCCATGACCTGCGCACACCGCTGACGCGCTTACGCGCGCAGCTTTACCGTATTCAACAGCAGTCAGCCCACGATTCGACCCATGCCACGCAGATTGCCCAGGTCATCAGCGAAGCTGACACGCTGATGGCACGCTTTCGTGGACTGCTGCGCATCTCCGAGCTGGAAGACCGCCAGCGGCGCTCGGCATTCGTTGAACTGGAACTGCGCCCATTGCTGCAGGAGCTGCACGACTTCCACCTGCCGCTGGCTGAAGAAGACCAGATCACCTTGATACTTGACCTGCATGAAACGTTACCCACCCTGGTGGGCGACCGCGCCCTGCTGTTCGAGGCACTGACCAACCTGCTGGGCAACGCAATCAAGTTCACCCCTGCCGGTGGAGTCGTCAAAGTCAGCGCCTACCCTGCCCCAGGCGGTACCACACCGTGCATCGAGGTAGAGGATTCCGGCCCTGGCATCCCCGTCGCCGAGCGCGCCGCTGTCTTCCAGCGCTTTTATCGCAGTGAGGCCGGAACCGAGCAAAGCGGCTTCGGCCTCGGTCTCTCGGTAGTGGCCGCAATCGTCAATCTGCACGGTTTTACGCTGCAGATAGGCACCAGCGAATACGGCGGCGCAAGTTTGCTGCTGGAATGCCGCACAGTGAATACGCTGGCCTGATATTCAGGCACTTTTCAAGCCCACGATTGCACGATCGCGCCTGCTTTTTGACGAGATTAACGCGTCTGGCCCAAGGGTTTCAGCGACTTAGATATTAATCTGGCGCGTTCTGCCAAGCATAAATTTGTAACTAGGTGTTACAAAATCATACCCAGCTTGACCGTTTCAGCCTGCGCAAGTTCCTCTCAATAAATACGCTTTTACGGCTGGATACGGCGTTTTTCCCCGATTAAATCCTTCTCTTTCGCAAAAAGTGATGGCCAAACGCCAAGGTGAAACGTGAGCGACTAGACATTTTTATGACGTCAGTGACTTGTCGCAATGCTGGCACTGCGTTATCTATGTCCGGGCAGACACAGTTCCTGCGGTAACGTTTCCGCTGCATCCAGAATAATAACTCACCGGATTTCGCCACTTACCAGGCGAGGCTTTGGCATGGCTGCCGAAGCAGAGAACGCTGCACTAATTGCTGGATAAAATTTTAGCTGGGAGGCTGTTATGGGCGCACAATCGAAGATTCTAACGATCGGTAAGTACAAGGTTTACGCCGAGGCTTACTGGAAAGGCAGCGACGCCAAGACCATTCTGCTGGTCAACGGTGCACTGTCGACCACTGGCTCTTTCGGGCAGACGGTCAAGTACTTGCAACCGCACTACAACCTGGTGCTGTTCGATCTGCCGTTTTCGGGACAATCCCGAGCGCATAACCCGGACGACATGATTGTCAGCAAGGAAGATGAAGTAAACATTCTCCTCCAACTGATTGATCTCTATCAGGTAAACCACCTGCTGTCGGTCTCCTGGGGCGGTGTATCGGCCCTGCTGGCCCTCTCTGCATGCCCTCCATCCGTAGAAAAAGCCATCATCAGCTCGTTCTCGCCGGTGCTCAACGAGGCCATGCTCGACTATATCGACAACGCCCAGGTCTACCTCGCCGCGCGAGAAAAACGCAAGATCGGCTCACTGCTCAACGACACCGTGGGCAAGTACCTGCCGCGCCTGTTCAAACTCTATAACTACAAGCACCTGATCAGTCTTGCCGAGCACGAATATCGCCAGATCGACTTTCACATCAGCCAGATTCGCCAACTAAGCGCCAGTAATTACGTCGAGCGTTTTTCCTCGATCAACATTCCGGTGCTGTTCATCAACGGTGAAAAAGATGAATACACCACCGTTGAAGATGCCCGCATGTTTTCCAACTACATTGCCAAAAGCAGTTTCAACGTAGTTCCGGACACCGGGCACTTTCTGGACCTGGAAAGCAAGGCGGCGTGGCATCACTCGCAAAGAAACGTACTGACATTTCTGGGCACTGAAGCTAACCAGGAGGTTTGGCCCAGCGTCACCGCGATGGCCTGAAGCTCGGTCGCCAGGCCCGGGAAGCCCTTGCGCTTTTCCGGTCTGACGCTGTGACTCATGGATGATGTTGGCTTCTTTGATCGGGCAGTGCTATTCGTTGATGACTTTTCCCTTTGCAACGCTCCGGCGTTCGTGCTGCCGTGTTTACGGAAATATCCGGCCGTTGCACTCTCTGTACACTCGGCCCGGCGTGGTGCTGGGGTTCATCTCGCTACTCTCGCTCAGCGCTTGCTCTGCAGGAAAACCCGCAGAAAAGGCGCTGGTGCGAGTCACCGCGCAACCGGTTGCCTTACTGAACGTCGCCAGCAGTGTGACGCTGACGGGCGACATCCAGGCACGCAAGGTGACCGAGCAATCGTTTCGTGTCTCCGGCAAGCTGATCAAGCGCTATGTGGATGTCGGGGATCGAGTGCGGGTCGGGCAAGTTCTGGCCAGACTCGACGCGCGCGAGCAAAAGACCGAGCTGGCGTCAGCCAGTGCCGAAGTCGCCGTACGACAGTCGCGGCTGCACCTCGCCGAACAAAACTACCAGCGTCAGCAAGTGCTGCTGCCCAAGGGTTATACCAACCTCAGCGAATACCAGAGGGCCCGCTCCGGGCTCGACAGTGCGCGGGGGGATCTGGCCGCGCTGCAGGCGCAGCAGGCCAACGCGCGTGATCAGGTCGGTTACACCGAACTGTTCGCGGCAGCCAATGGCGTCGTGACGGCGCGCTATGCCGAAGAAGGTCAGGTGGTTCAGGCCGCCACTGCGATTTTCAGCGTCGCTCATGATGGCGAGCGCGAAGCGGTGTTTTCCGCGTACGAATCGCTGCTGCGAGCCGATCAGGCCGGTGCTGCAGTGACTGTCAGCCCCTTGGGCCAGCCGGAGATTCAGCTGAGCGGCATCATCAGGGAAATCACCCCTATCGTCTCCGCCGCGAACGGCACGTTGCGGGTGCGCGTTGCACTGCAGGGCGCCGCTGCGTCGCTCGCACTGGGCTCCGTGGTCAGCGCTCGCTTGCAGACGCAGTCGCAATCGGCGTTCGCCCTGCCCTGGTCCGCATTGAGCCGTACACAAGGACAACCGGCAGTCTGGCGGGTGGACGCTCAGGCCAGGGTCAGGCTGACGTCTGTGAAAGTGCTGCGTTACGAACAGGGCCAGGTCATCGTTTCAGAGGGCTTGTCCGAAGGTGATCGGGTGGTTTCCCGAGGGCTGCAGTTTCTCTACCCGGGACAACGGGTAGAGGTCGCAGAGCAAGCACCAGCCGAACAAAGCGTCTCGCTGGCGTCGTCGGGAGCTGCGCGATGAGCACCTCGTGCGTAGAACCACGAACGAGATCCCGCTGCTGGCTGATCTGCATTCTGATCGTGGCACTGCCGGGATGCCGCGACAAACCGCTTCGCGAGGTTGTCGAACGCCCGGTGCTGTTCACCGAAATAGTCGATCAGCACAGCGCCTCTTATGGCCGCTTCGCCGGCGTCATCGAGCCGCAGTATGAAGCGGAATTGGGGTTTCGCGTCGCTGGCCGACTGGCAACCCGGCACGCGGAGATCGGCGATCAAGTGCGCAAGGGCGATCTGCTCGCCACCCTGGAACCCGGCGACCAGCAACACCGTTTGCGTGCCCGCCAGGCGGAACTCGGCAAAGCCCAGTCCGCCTGGCAACAGGCGCGCGACGAGTTGACGCGCTACCAGCAGCTCTATCAACGCGCTATCGGCTCGCGAGCACGAATGGATCAGAGGGTCAGTGGCGCGCTGCACAAGGGCGAAAAAGTAGTGACTGCCGGCGTCAACGGCATGCAGTCCGGTCAGAAGATCCGTGTGCAGCGAGAGGTCGGTTTGTGAAGGAGCGCTTCAATCTATCGGCCTGGGGGCTCAGGCATCGCACGCTGGTCTGGTACATGATGTTCGTTTCACTGCTGATGGGCAGCTGGTCATTCCTGAATCTGGGGCGTGAGGAAGACCCTTCATTCGCCATCAAAACCATGGTCATTCAGGCGCGCTGGCCGGGTGCGACGCTGCCCGACACCCTGCAGCAAGTAACTGATCGGCTGGAAAAGAAGCTCGAAGAAATCGACGCGCTGGATTACGTGAAAAGCTACACGCTGGCTGGCGAATCGACGCTTTTTGTCTTCCTCAAAAGTGAAACCCGAAGCGTTGATATCCCGGCAGCGTGGTATCAGGTACGCAAGAAGATCAGCGATGTGCGCAGCGAACTCCCCAGCGGTATTCAGGGCCCTGCGTTCAATGACGAGTTTGGCGATGTGTTCGGCAGCATCTATGCGTTCACCTCCGATGGCCTGTCTTTCCGCCAACTGCGCGACTATGTCGAGCAAGTGCGCGCCGACATCCGCAGCGTGCCCAACCTGGGCAAGATCGAGTTGCTCGGCGCCCAGCGCGAAGTCATTTATCTGAATTTCTCGATCCGCAAGCTCGCGGCGCTGGGCATCGATCAGCGCCAAGTGCTGAAAAGCCTGCAAGCGCAAAACTCGGTTACGCCTGCCGGCGTGATGGAGGCCGGTCCCGAACGCATTGCGGTGCGGGCCAGTGGGCAGTTCAGCAATGAACAAGACCTCGAGGCCGTCAATCTGCGCTTCGGCGACCGGTTCTTTCGCCTCAGCGATCTGGCGACCATCGAGCGCCGTTATGCAGATCCGCCCTCCTCACTGTTCCGCTTCAATGGCCAGCCAGCCATTGGCCTTGCGGTGGCCATGAAGCAAGGTGGCAACATCCAGGCATTCGGCACCCAGTTGCAGCAGCGCGTCGACGATCTGACTACCGAATTACCGCTGGGCATCGACGTGCACCTGGTCTCAAGCCAGGCCGATGTGGTCGAAAAAGCCATCGGCGGCTTCACCCATGCACTCTTTGAAGCGATCCTGATTGTGCTGGTCGTCAGCTTCATCAGCCTCGGCATCCGTGCCGGTCTGGTGGTGGCCTGTTCGATTCCGCTGGTGCTGGCGCTGGTCTTCGTGTTCATGGAGTACAGCGGCATCACCATGCAACGTATCTCGCTGGGCGCGCTGATCATCGCCCTGGGGCTGTTGGTGGATGACGCGATGATCACCGTCGAGATGATGGTCACTCGCCTTGAAAGCGGCGATTCGTTACCGCAGGCCGCTACCTTCGCTTACACCTCGACAGCGTTCCCGATGCTGACCGGCACATTGGTCACGGTCGCCGGTTTCGTGCCCATCGGCCTGAACTCCAGCTCCGCAGGCGAATACGTGTTCACCATGTTCGCCGTCATTGCCGTAGCGTTGCTGCTGTCCTGGCTGGTGGCGGTACTGTTCGCGCCACTGATTGGCGTGCACATCCTCAAGGCGTCCGCGCAACACGCAGCGCCGGGGCGCTGGATGCGTGGTTTCAGCCGACTGCTGGTCAAGGCACTCGAGCACCGGGGGTGGGTCATAGGCATCACTCTGCTGATGTTCATCGCGTCGCTGTTTGCAGGCAGGCTGCTGCAGAACCAGTTCTTCCCGGACTCCGACCGGCCGGAAATTCTGGTGGATATCTACATGCCGCAAAACGGCTCCATCGAAGGTACCCGCCAAACCATGGACCGCTTTGAAGCAGCGCTCAAAGGGGATGCCGATGTGCTGCGCTGGAGCTCTTACGTGGGCAAGGGCGCGGTGCGTTTTTACCTGCCGCTGGATCAGCAATTGAGCAACCCGTTCTACGGACAACTGGTGATCGTCAGCCAGGGTGGCGAAGCGCGTGACCGGCTGATCGAACGCTTGCGTCAGCGCTTTCGCGACGATTACGTCGGCGTGGGTGGCTACGTTCAGCCGCTGAACATGGGGCCGCCAGTGGGCTGGCCGGTGCAATACCGGGTCAGCGGGCCGGACATCGAACAGGTGCGCAGCCAGGCCATGGCGCTGGCGGCGATTCTCGATGCCAACCCCAATATCGGCCAGGTCATCTATGACTGGAACGAACCGGGCAAGGTGCTGAAGATCGACATCGCGCAGGACAAGGTGCGCCAGTTCGGTCTGTCCTCCGAGGACGTGGCGCAAATCCTCAACAGCCTCGTCAGCGGCACCACCATCACTCAGGTGCGTGACAGCACCTATCTGATCGACCTGGTCGGACGTGCGGACAGCGACGAACGCAGCTCGGTGCAGACCCTTGCCAACCTGCAGATTCCCACACCCGGCGGTGCGAGTGTGCCGCTGCTGGCGTTCGCCACGCTCAGTTACGAGCAGGAACAGCCGCTGGTGTGGCGGCGTGACAGACTGCCGACCATCACCCTGAAAGCCAACGTGCTCGGCACTTTGCAGCCGGCAGCGCTGGTCAGGCAATTGAAGCCCGACGTCGATGCGTTCAGCGCCGACCTGCCGTTACGTTACTCGGTCGCCACTGGCGGCGCAGTCGAGGCCAGCGCTCGCTCACAGGGGCCGATCCTGAAGGTCGTGCCGTTGATGCTGCTGTTGGTGGTCAGCTTTTTGATGATCCAGTTGCACAGCGTGAAAAAACTGCTGCTGGTGGTCAGCGTAGTGCCGCTGGGCCTGATCGGCGTGGTCGCGGCCTTGTTGATTTCCGGCTATCCGCTGGGGTTCGTGGCGATTCTGGGCGTGCTGGCGCTGATCGGCATCATCATCCGCAACTCGGTGATTCTGGTCACGCAGATCGATGAATTCATTGCCGCCGGGGAAAGCGCCTGGACATCGGTGGTCAAGGCCACCGAACATCGCTGCCGACCGATTATGCTCACTGCTGCGGCCGCGAGCCTGGGCATGATCCCGATTGCCCGCGAGGTGTTCTGGGGGCCGATGGCCATCGCTATGATCGGCGGCATCGCCATCGCCACCCTGCTGACCCTGTTTTTCCTGCCGGCGCTGTATATGGTCAGCTATCGGATCAGGCCACCCGCTGTTTAGCAGGTCAGATTTCCACCGGCAGGAAATCGAACAGCGCCTGTGGGGCCTCGACCAACATAATGCGCTTGAGCGGGTCCGGGCATTCAAGCGCGCGAAACTGCTCGACCACACCGGTGTAGCTGACCACGTGCTCATGCTGGGTGTGCGGCCAGTCGCTGCCCCATACCAGTCGGCGCGGGCCAAAGCTTTGCAGCAGCAACGGCCATGCGGCGCGAGCAAACGTCGCGTTCTGCTCGACACTGCCGCCCAGACGATAGATCGCCGAAATCTTCATCCACATCTGTCCGCTAAGGCCCAACTCCAGCAAGGCCTGGAACGCCGGATCATCAACACCAAGGCGCGCATCGGGCCGCCCGAAATGGTCAATCACCAGCTTGCAACCGAACGGCAACAACTGCCGAATCAGCCCCGGAAGGTCAGCGACCTCGCGGTGCAGTTCGACATGCCAGCCTAGCGTCCAGATGTGTTTGAACAGCGTCTTCCATTCCGGCGCGGCAAAGTCTGGCAGCGGCCTGCCGATCAGGTTCAGGCGGATGCCGACGATGCCCAGCCGGGCCATATGCTGCAACGCACCGCGACTGATGTCCGTGTCGACCACCGCCACACCGCGCAAGCGGTCCGGAGCCTGCGCCAGGGCATCGAGCAGAAACCGGTTATCGGTGCCCAGAAAACTGGGCTGGATCAAAACACCGTGGCTCAGACCATGTTCGCTGAGGTTGGCCAGATAGGCGTGCACCGTTGCGTCGTAGTCCGGGCTGTAACGCCGTCCTGACGCCAGGCTCAAATCCTTGCTGAAGACATGTGCGTGGGCATCGATGCCCAATATTGGCGTGGTACAAGAATCAGTCATGGGTTCGTCTATAAAGAGTCAGCGCGGCGCCGCAACACCGCGAATGAAAGGTTTTCAAGCCCGCTGCGCGGCGCCCTTGTCCAGTGGTTCGGCAACGGGCAGCGTAGCCTCGAGGTTGCGTCCACGGGTTTCCGGCAGGCAGAAAGCGGCAATCATTGCCACGCCGTAGGCAATGCCGGCGTCGATTCCGATGGCGCTGCCGAGCGACATTGACTGGCTCATATGCCCCACCAGAAACGGGAACACCGCCGACAGCACGCGCCCGAAGTTGTAGCAGAAGCCCACCCCGGCACCCCGCACCTCTGCCGGGTACAGCTCGTTGAAAAACGAGCCGAGGCTGGCCGGAATGCCTGCGGCGAAGAAGCCCAGCGGAAAGCCGAGAAACAGCATCTGCGTGTTGCTCAACGGCAGCATCAGGTAACACTGAACGGTGACCACGCAGCACAAGGCGAACAGCATAATGTTCTTGCGTCGACCTATGCGGTCGATCAACAGACCGCTGCACACACAACCGCACCAGAACGCAACGATAATGACCGCCAGATAGCCGCCTGAACTGAGCACGGACAGGTTGCGCTCGGTTTTGAGAAAGGTCGGCAACCAGGTCATGACCGCGTGATAACCGCCGTGCGCACCGAGCCCCAGCAAGCCACCGAGCAAGGTAACGCGCAGCAGTTCGGGGCGAAAAATCCCGGCCATCGACTTGAAGAAGTTGACCTTCGGCGCGGCGCTTTTCTGCATGCGCAGGAAGCTCTCCGGTTCTTCGACATTGCGTCGCACCCAGATGATCATCAGGGCGGGCAGCAGGCCGACAAAGAACATGACCCGCCAGGCAATATCCTCCGGTACAAACGAATAAATCAGAGTAAACAGCACCACTGCCAGGCCCCAGCCGACGGCCCACGCACTTTGCACGGTGGCCATGACCTTGCCGCGGTAGCGGGACTGGATCGTCTCGGCCATCAGCACCGCGCCTGCCGCCCACTCACCACCGATGCCAAAGCCCTGCAGCGCCTTGACGATCAGCAACTGGTTGAAACCGGTCACGAACGCAGACAAAAAGGTAAAGAAGGAAAACCACAGAATCATCCACTGCAGCGTGCGCACCCGGCCATAGCGGTCGGACAGCGTCCCGCCCACCCAGCCACCCAACGCGGACGTTACCAGCGTCACCGCGCTGATCAGCCCGGCATCGCCCTTGGTCAGGGCAAACGCAGCAATCAGGGCCGGAATGGCCAGACCGAACATCTGCACTTCCAGAGCGTCCAGCGACCAGCCGCCAAAACAGGCCCAGAAGGTCTTGCGTTCTTTGGGAGTGACGTCGCGATACCAATTGAACATGGCGCTTATCCTTATGGGCGTTGCACGGCCCGGGCAGACTGCAGCGCTGTCAGCGAATGTCCACGCTGTAGCGGAAATGGCTGGCGTGCCCTCGCGAGCGGCGCCACTCCAGAGGCTCACCGGCGTAGTTGCGCGCCAGGCGTTCGATGACCACCACCGCACTGCCGACCGGAATCTGCAGCAACCGGCCGTATACGTCGTTAACCGTCTCGGCCGTCAGGCTTTCTTGCGCACAGGCGACCACCTGACCGCAGACATCTTCGTAGATCGGATAAAGCAATGGCCCCTGCGTATCGAGGTCAAGCTCCAGCAATGCCTGAAACCGCGCACGTGGCAGCCAGATCTCTTCGGCCAGCACCGGCTGGCCATCCAGCAACCGCAAGCGGACCATACGAATCACCGGCGCACCTGCGCCCATCCCCAGTGCTTGAGCGACCGACGAAGGCGCATCCACAGGCTCGACGGACAAGATCCGGCTTTCCGGCACACGGCGTTCACCCGCTTCGGTTTGAAAACGGAAAAAACGAAACAGCGAGGACTGAAACTGCGCGCGACGAATGAACGTGCCACGCCCCTGCTGGCGCTCCAGAATGTTGTCGCTGACCAGCAGATCAATGGCCTTGCGCACCGTACCGGTGGACAGGCCATACTCTGCAGACAACGCCGCTTCGGTAGGAATCGCCTCACCCGGACGCCAGCGATTATTGGCAATCTGCTCAGCCAGGCTGTCGCGCAGGCGTTGATAAAGTGGTAGACGTTCGTCGCTGGAAAGCTTGTTCATTGTTTTATTCATCCAGTCATCTATATGAATTTCTGAAAAGAGTATTCATCCGTGGCAAGCGAAGGTCAATAGTTCGCGAGCGTGCGTGACTATACCGACACATCGCTGCGCTTCGCTGATCATCATTCCCGGAAATATCCTGTATCAACTCGCCGCACCTACTTAATGGCCGACAAAACCGTTAGCCTGCGCTGCATCGATCAAAAACCGTCTGACAGACACGCTTCCAGCGTCTGACAGTCCATGCTCAAGCGAGATTTTCATGCCCCACTCGTCCCAATCCGCGCATAACGCTGTGACCATGACCCCGGCCATGGTCATGCTGTTTGCCTTCTGCTGCGGCGCAATTGTCGCCAACATCTACTACGCCCAGCCGATCATCGAGCTGATTGCGCCGGACATCGGGCTGTCGAGCACGGCGGCCAGTCTGATCGTTTCATTGACGCAGATCGGTTATGCGCTAGGGCTGTTCTTTCTGGTGCCGCTGGGCGATTTGCTGGAGAACCGCAGGCTGATGCTGGTGACGACTGTCGTCGCGATTCTCAGCCTGCTGGGTGCCGCCTTCGCCGAGCAGCCGAATGTGTTTTTGCTGGTCTCGCTGCTGGTGGGCTTCAGTTCGGTATCGGTGCAGATGCTCATTCCGTTGGCGGCGCATCTGGCTCCGGAGGAGTCGCGTGGGCGGGTCGTTGGCGGGATCATGGGCGGACTGCTGCTGGGGATTCTGCTGGCGCGGCCGATTGCCAGTCTGGTGGCCGACCATTTCGGCTGGCGGGCGGTGTTCGGCTCGGCGGCCGTGGTGATGATCGGCATCAGCGTGGTACTGGCGACCACCATGCCAAAACGCCTCCCGGATCATCGTGCGTCCTACGGCCAGTTGCTGTTCTCGCTCTGGACGCTCTTGCGTACCCAGCCGGTGCTGCGCCAGCGTGCCTTTTATCAGGCTTGCATGTTTGCGACCTTCAGTCTGTTCTGGACCGCCGTCCCGCTGGAGCTGTCGCGCAATCACGGGCTGTCGCAAACCCAGATCGCGCTCTTTGCCCTTATCGGCGCGATCGGTGCCATTGCGGCACCGATCAGCGGCCGCCTGGCAGACGCTGGCTACACCCGCATCGCATCACTGGGCGCACTGTTGTTCGGCGCACTCAGCTTTCTTCCAGGCCTGGTTCATCCAGCCTACAGCGTGATTGGCCTGGCCATAACCGGCGTAGTGCTGGATTTCTGTGTGCAGACCAGTATGGTCCTGGGCCAGCGCACGGTCTACGCGCTGGATGCCGCCAGCCGCAGCCGGCTCAACGCGCTGTACATGACCAGTATTTTTATCGGTGGTGCCATTGGCTCGGCAGTCGCCAGCCCGCTGTTTGATCACGGTGGCTGGACCTGGGTGCTGATCGCTGGCACGGCACTGCCACTGATTGCATTGCTCGCGCTGCTCAGGGACCGATCCAGGCAGAATGCGTAAACCCTGCACTTTGTAACTGAATTGCAGGATAATGCCGCGGCGATGTCATACCCCATCGCCCTTCTGGCTCTCTCTCGCACCTAAAGGCTCGCGTATCCGGCAGCTCTGGATCTGCGCGATTGAACACGGATTGTACACACGCCTCATCCCAAGGCCCCGAATCCGTCGATACTGCTTTTCAAGCGCATCGGCACGCACTTGCGCAACCCGAACAAGGCATAACAGCAATGGACGCAGCACCACGAACAAGCAAGATTTCCGCGATTTTCGCCAAGATATCGCTCGGCATCAGCGTTATGATCGGGGCTATCTGGAGCATCTTCACCTACCTTTTCCCGGACCCGGCCGTTCTTGGCCTCAGTATTGACTTCATAAACTGGAAGACACTGGTCATTATCGTCGGCACCGGCATGGTGATAAGCGGGCTGTACATCGCAATCATGGCCAGAAAGCTTCCATCGCCGCTCAAGCTCGGCGTCTGGCTGGCACTGTCACTATTTCTCTGCGCGGTGTTCTTCAAACTGGGCGGCGAATACGCTAAACCTTCGGTCGATTTCGCCCGCGCTCAGACACTGTTTACCGAGAACGAAAGCGCCAACCTGTTCGGCAAGCGCTCCGAGACCGTCGACAACGTAAGTATGGAGTTGCTGGGTTGTGACCAGAACGGCCAGTCGCCTACCTGCATGCTGGAGCTGATCAATAAAAGCGCCGATCGCGACTTCAGGTTTCTCAACCCGATCAGCCTGTTCGAAGAAACCGGCGGCGCGCTGGGGCTTTCGCAACTGCGTGTCGGCGATGCAAGGTTCGATCGCTGGGACAGCTTCCAGTTGATCCGCAACGTGCCTACCCGCGTGACACTGATCTTTGAAGCGACCAAGGGCCGTGTGAAGCAGTCACCTGCCTTGAAGCTGACCTTCCGCGATCGCGAGAACAAGGACAACGTGCTCAAGTTCAACGAGGTCAAGGTCAACTAGTTGAACGAAGAATGAGCGTCGCCCCCAAGGACGACGCACGTATTCACTGGCGGTTTGACTGCTTCAACCAAGCCGCCAGATCCATCACTTCAGCCTCGTTGATGCTGTGCCCCATGCCGTCATAGGCATGCAACTGCGGCGTCAGACCGAGCGATTTCAACGTCGCTTCGGCTTGCGGGGCGCTGGCATAGGCCACCTGGCGATCCTGCGTGCCGTGACCGATGAATACGCTCAGTGCCTTGAGATCGTCGGAGGCCTTGACCTCGGACTTCACAACCGGCAACAGCCGTCCGCTCAACGCCGCGAAGCCGCCGACCAGCTTTGGCTGTCGCAGCGCGACTTCGTAACTCATCATTGCGCCCTGACTGAAACCGATCAGGAAGACTTTGCCTGGCTGGGTATGAAACTTCTCAGTGGCTTTGCCGATGAACGCAGCCAACCGGGTACCGCTGCTTTTCAGGTCTTCAGTCACACCGTCGTAATCCGCGACGCCGGGCTTCTGCGTGAACCACTTGTAGCTGTCAGCGCGCAACTCCATCGGCGCCTGTACCGACACGTAGTTGTAGTCGGCCGGAAGCTCTTCCTTGAGCCCGAACAGGTCGGCGGCATTGCTGCCGTAGCCGTGGATGAAAATCACCAGTGGCTGGTCAGGCTTGTCGACATTGGTCTGCGCCAGGTAATCGAGTGGCAGGTCCGTATGCAAGGTGTCCTGGGCCTGTGCCATTGCGGTGAAGGCAAACAGCAAGGCAGCGAAGAATTTCAGCATGTTCATCACCTCTGTTTGACGCTGCCAACGGGCAGCGTCGTGAGTGGGCGTGGTGGCAGAAACTAACACAGCCTCAGTTCTGCATGCTGGTCCGCGAAACTTCCGGCTTGATCAACTGCATCTGCTGACGGTAATCATCCGTCACCTGACGGGCCTGGCTGCTGCTGGTAATGACCCGCGGCGTGATCAGCACGATCAGTTCGGTACGGCCCTTGGATTTGCTGGTATTGCCGAACAGCCATCTCAAGCCCGGAATGCGTCCCAGGTAAGGTACGGCGCTGACCGTCTCGGCATTGTCCTGCTTGATCAAACCGCCCAGCAGCACGGTCTGACCGCTCTGTGCGGCCACTTGCGTGGCCACCGAACGGGTGGAAATACGCGGATTGCCGTTGGCATCGCTGTTGTTGGCATTGGTGTCGGCACTGCTGACCTGCTGCTGAATGTCCATGTACACCAGGCCGCCCGGATTGATGCGTGGCACGACATCGAGAATCACACCGGTCTGCACATATTCGACGCTGCTCAATGTGGTGCCGGCATTGGTGTTGGTGTTGATCGAGGTCTGGCTGATCGGGATGTTGTCGCCGACCTGAATCTGCGCCTGCTGGTTGTTCATGACCACCAGCGAAGGCGCCGACAGGACCTGCGTGCGGCCATTGGTTTCCAGCGCCCGCAAGGCGACTTGCAGGTTGTTGCTGACAAAGGAGTAGAAGAACGCGTCAGTAGAGGCCAGCGCAGCACCGCCAGTACCAATCGCACCCTGGCTGCCCGCAGTATTGGTCACGTTGCCGGTGGTACCCGAGTTGCCCGCCAGACGCCCGAGGTACCACTGCACGCCCATGTCCAGCTCACCGGTGAGCTGGACTTCCAGAATGCGCGTCTCGATCTGCACTTGCAGCGGCGGATTATCGAGGCGTTTGATGGCCGACTCGATCTCCTTCCACTGCGCCGGACGGGTGCGCACCAGCAACTGGTTGCTGCTCTTCTGCGCCGTGATGCGTGTGCTGGCGTCCAGAGACTTGTTGTTGCCACCGGACTCGCTGCCTTCCTGGCTGGCCGAATCCGAATCACCGCCACTCTGATCGTCGCCTTCGGATTCGCTGTCGCCATTGTTCTGGCTGTTGTTCATGCCCTGACTGTTGCCAAACCCGCCACCATTGCTCAGGCCGCTGCCGGTACCGCCCAGCCCGTTGGAGCTGCTCATGCCGCCGACACCGTTGCCGCCACTGGAGTTGAGCGACGACAAGGTGGTGGTGCGCAGGCCCGGTGCAACCTTGGCCGCAGCGTCTTCCTTGATGGCACCCGTACCGTAGATCTGCCGCAGGTATTTGGCCAGATCAGTGGCCTTCATGTTGCGCACGTCATACACGTACATCTGCGGCTCGTTGCCACCACCTTCATCGATGGTGTGAATCCACTCGCCGACTTCGTGCAGGTATTCAGGCTGCGAGGAAATCGCCACCACCGAATTGGTCCGCTCGATTGGCAGGAAACGCACCATGCCCGCCAGCGGCATGCCGCTTTCCGGGCCGAACATTTTCTGCAGTTCGGGCATCAGTTCGCCAACCGAGGCGCGTTGCAGGCCGAAGACGCCGACAGACATGCCTTTGAGCCAGTCCACATCGAAAGTGTCGATGGTGTCCTGATAGTTGGCCAGCTCTTCGGGCGTACCCGCCAGGCTGAGCACATTGCGCGCCGGGTCTACCAGCAGGAAAGCGTTTTCGCGAGCGAACGGCTTGAGCAGCTTCTGCATCTCGGTCGCCGAGATGTAGCGCAGCGGAAACAGCCGCGCCGACATGCCCGCCGAAGGTTGCGCCACGCGCATTTCCGGGACCAGCTTGCCCGCCACCGCCTGGTTCGATGGCAGGATCACGTAGCGGTTGCCCTGTTTGATCATCGCGTTGTCGGTCCAGGACAGCAGCGTCTCGAGAATCGATAGCGCCTGCTGCTTGTTGACCGGCTTGGACGTCGAGAAGCTCACATCGCCCTTCACACCCTGGGCAATGCTGTAATTCTCGTGCAGCAGATCGCCCATGATGCTGTTGATCACCGCCTGAATCGGCTGATTGGTGAAGTTGAAGACGATGTCACCCGTCTCGGCCTGACGCGCTGCGGGAGCGGCGGCAGGCTGACGGATGAAACGCTGGTTGCCTTTGATGATCTGCCGCTGCGGCGAGCTGGTCGTCTGCTGGGAAGGTGGCTCGACGGGCGGTCTTTCGCTGCGCGGGTCTACCGGCGGGCGTTGTGAACCGGTTCCCTGGAGCGCTTCCTGCAGCATGCCATTGTCGGGATCGAGTGTGTCTGACTGTGACGCGCAGCCGCCAAGGGCGACGGCGGTGGCCAGGCAAAGCAAGGGTGTGCGCAAGGTAGCGATGGCAGGAACTCCAGAAAAGGTACCCATCACAGGGTGGAATCGTTGGTTAAGGTAATCGGCGGTGTATTCGACGGCGGCGGCAGACGCAGCGCGGGCAGGCGCAGGACTTGCGTGCGGTCATCGAGTTTGAACGTGGCCTGGGTGGGCTCCAGACGGTCCAGCGTCCAGCCGTTGGGCAAGCGATCGCCCTGACGGACTTTCAATGCCGGGCCGCTGGCCTGCTTGAGCAATGCCACACGCAGCGAGCCGTCCATGATCACCCCGGTCAGGGTCAGGCCAGCCAGATTGGTGGCTTGCGCATCGGCTTTGCGAACGGCCACGTCAGGGCTGCGATCAGGACTGAACAGCGGGGTTTTCCAGGTATTGGCGAGGCTGTCGAGGGTCGCCGACGGCGCACTGTGGACCTGCGCCCGCTGATCGACCGGGTTGCGCGGCGCCTGCTCGGGCAGCCAGTCCGGTGAATGCGCAGCGCCGCTGAAGACCAGTGCGATCAAAGCTGCCAACACTGCGGCGAAAGCCAGCAGTGCCCACTCCAGCGGACGCAGTGAACCGATCATTGCTCGCCCTCCCCGGCACTGGCCGGTTGCAGGTAGCCGCGCACCAGCAGGTGCACCACCAGTTTGCCGGCAGCACCGCTGGCCGGAGCGTTGGCGTCGCGACGCATACTCATCTCGTCAATGAACAGAAACGGGCGCTGATACTCCAGCGCATGCAGGATGGCGGTCAGTGGTTCGATGGCGCAGTTCAGGGTCAGGCTGACCTTGACCTGCCGATACGGCTCGGCACTGTCCTGCTCAGGGGTGATCGGCATGCGCTGAGTCAACTCGCAGCCGCCGCCAGTGCTGGCCTGGCTGCTGATCAGGTCGGCAATGCGCTGCATCAGATCAGCGGCCACGGCACTGGGATCTTCGCCCGGCAGCAAGCTGGTGCTACTGGCCGGATCACGGCGGGCCTGCTCCAGTTGCTCGCGCAACGAGTCACCCTGCTGCAGAAGGCCCGCGTAGCGCTGCTGCTGTTCGCGCAACTGGTCGGTCTGTTCGTTGATGTCGCGCAAGGGTCCGGCGAACCAGCTGTCGATCAACAACCAGTAAGCCAGGCACAACACCAGGGCCAGAATCATCAGGGCAGCGCCCCGCCGCTCACGGCTTGTCAGTGGACGGCGCATCGGCGTTCTCCTGCTGCTGGTTCTGGTGCAAATGCGCGCGCAGGGAATATTGATCCTTGCCGGTTTTGGTGTCGGGCTGGATCACCCCCTGAAACTGCGCATTATCCAGACTTCGGCAGTCCTTGACGCGGCCGATCAGCGCACTGGCCTTGGCGCTCTGCCCTGAAAAGGCCACCTCGGCACTGTCGCTGATTTCCAGATGCTCGATCCAGGTGTCCGAAGGCAGGCAGGCGGTCAGTTCGCTGAGCAGCGCCGAGAGCGGCGGCTGCGCAGCCTTGCGGCGCAACAGGTAGTTGGCAGCGCCCAGAGTGTTAGTCAATTGCTGGCGCAGTTGTTGGACCTCGCCAACCTGAGCCTTCTGCGCCTTGACGCTGGCCTGCATGTCCTCGAGCAGGTTCTGCCGATCGTTCAGCCACAGCAACATGGCGCTCAGCAGCAGACCGGCACACAGCCAGATCAGCCCGCGCTGCAAGCGATGGCCGGAGCGCGATTGCTGCGGACGCAGTGGCATCGGCAGCAGATCAATCCCCATGCGCTGCCCTGCAACCAGATTGTCAGCACCCACGTCAGTGCCCACATCGACAGCATCGGGACGCAAGCCACGCTCGGCGCACTCACTGAGTATCGCGTCCAGCCGCTCGCGCAGGATTGCCACCAGCGTGACCTGCACAAAGCTGGCGCTGCGACTGTCCTGACGGGCGACGAAGTACAACTGCCCAGCGTCAAATGGCGTGAAACGGTCAAGCTCGTAGCCGACCACAGTCGACAAATTGCGTGCCGCAGCCGCAGGAAGCTGCAAGGTCTGCAACAGCACAGCCGAGGGCGGCAGCAGCAGAACCCGCCGTACCTGAGGCGATGCATCGGGCAGCGGCTCGACCAACGGCCAGACAAGCGTCTGCTCCACGGTCTCGCGGCCCAGCCATCGACGCACACGCGGCGGCAGGCAGGCGCGAAGCTCCGTCACCCACCACTGCCAGGCATGTTGCGCCGGACTGCCACGCCACTGCCGGGCGACCTGTTCGCGTAACGCGTAAACAGGCGCCAGACGTGCAGAAACTGATGAATTCATTCTTGCCAACGCAACACCCTGTAGGGTTGTGCGCCTCCCTCCGATGGGCTCAATAAAACAGTGGTCTGTAACAGGGCGGTCACGCCGCCCGGTCGTTCTGCGCGCGTGTCTATGGCCAGTACCTCACCGGGGTCGGCTCCGACCGCGCTCTGGTTCGGCAGGTTCAAGGCCCGACGCAGCAACGCCGAAGCGAACGCCGGGTCGGGCCGATCCAGACCGCTCCATAATGTTATTTCCGGCAACAGCCGGGTATACAGCGCCTGGTTCATGCCCGGCAGCTGGCGAACTTCCTCTACCACCCGCAGCGGTGACTGACCGCCATTGCGCTGCGACTCCAATACCTGGGCGATACCGCTGGCCTGATTTTTAGCCGCGCCGCAGGCCTGCAGCAGACGCGATATATCAGCAACCGGCGCGCTGTTGAGGTCCAGCTTGCCGCGCTCGCTTCTGATGCTCACCAGCAGTTGCGTATCATCCATACGCAACGAGACCACACGCCCGTCGGCAATCCAGCGTTTGCGCTGCTCAGCATCGAGCAAGCCTTGTACAGCCATATTCATGCCAGCTTCGGCGGCCATCAGCGCCTGGGTATTTTGCCGTAACCAGAGCGACTGCCGGCTCTCCAGTTGCACCCACCCGGCCAGCCCGCCGAGCAACAGGCTCAGCAGTGCCAGCACCCAGAGCACCACCAGCAGCGCAACACCGCGCTGCGATTGGCTAGTCACGTTCATTCGCCGCCCGCCCCGCCGGACAGGTCCAGACGCAAGGCCACCACTTCCGAGACCCATTTCACCGCGCCATGGGTCTGCATGTCGATGCGCACCGCGCCCGGCAAGCGATTCGGCCAGGGCCATTCGGCCATCCAGCCGGTCGGTTTGCCCTTGGGGGTCAGCCCGCGATAACTGAACGTCAACGACTCGACGTTTTGCAGCAATACCTGAGGCTCACCCCAGGGTTTGAGGGCGATGCCATTCGCACTGGACAGAACCTGAGCGAACGACACTTGCAAAGACCGATGGTCTTGCGGCCCCTTGAGCTCCAGGCTGTGAACCTGGATACCGCCGCCTAGCTCGCCCGGCAGCGTTGCGACAAACCGCAACTGCTGCGCCGAGCCTTCAAAAAAACCGCTGTTGACGTCATCCTCACCAGACGTGTCCAGCGGCAGCGCCTGAGCGATCGAGCTGCGCAGAAACGCTTGCGCGGCGCGGATCTCGTCCAGGTTAACGGTGTAGCGCTCAGCCTTGAGCACGGCACGATTGGCGCCCAGCAACGCCCCGGCAACCAGTACCAGCAACACGCCGAGCAGGCTGATCACCAGCAGCACTTCCAGCAGCGTGAAGCCACGCTGGGTACGCATCATGACCCCGCACCGCTGACAGCGCCGCGTAATTTAAACGTGCTGAACTGCGCCTTGCGCTGATGTTCACTGAGCATCAGGTCGAGGCGAAACATCCTCGCCTGACCATTGGCACCCGGCAACTGACGGATATCCAGTGTCCAGTCGATGCCTGCTAGCTCTCCCTTTCGCGTACCGTTTTCCAGCGGACCGGCGCTTTCCTGATCCATTATCGTGCGTGCCGCATGGCTCAGCCGGTCACTGCGCGACACCTGCTGCAAGGAGCGCGCACTTTGCCCGAACGCCACCAGCAGAACACCGCTGCACACCGCCATGACGGTCAATGCAGCAAGCATTTCCAGCAGGGTGAACCCCGACTGCGATGTTTTCATTAAAGCGTCCGGACCTGGACGCTGCCGGTCAGCCAGCCAATATCAATACGCCAGCGTCGGTCGCCGTCAGCGACCACCACGTTGCCACCACTGGAGCCGCCGTCCGGGTAGAACTCCACAGCGGAACCAAGATCGGACGAGGTCTGCATGGTCACGCGCAGACTTTCCGGCCAGTGCATCTCGCGCTTGCCGGGCGCCTTGAAGGTCGCCTTGCGCAGATTGAATTCGGTGCGCGCCGGCTGACCGGTGACAATCGCGCGCACTCTGGTGGCCCGCAACGCTTCGACCATGTCGCCGACCGCGCGCCGTTCACTGGCGGTGCTCAAACCCTGTTGCAGACCGAAACCCACCAGACCGACGGCGATGCTCATCAACACCAGCACCACCAGCATTTCCATGAGGGTAAAACCCCGGGTTGCGACAGGCGTTCTCATGCCGAACGTTACTCCCAGTTGCCCAGGTCGGCGCTGTACCCTTCGCCGCCCGGCTGACCGTCCTGGCCGTAGAAGATCAGGTCGAAGCTGCCGTGCTGACCAGGGAAGCGGTAGCCGAATGCGTGGCCGAACGGATCCTTGAGGTCCGAAGGCTTGGCGTAAGGGCCGTTCCAGTTCGATGCATTACCCGGCTTCTCGGTCAATTGCTGCAAGGTCTTGGGTGGCGAACCGACGTCCAGCGCGTAGCTTTCAATCTTCATGCCCAGGCTGGCCAGTTGAGCCTTGCCTGCCCCGTACTTGCCCTTGTCGACGTTGCCGCCCACCTGACGCACGACGATGGTCGCAACGATGCCCAGCAATACGATAACGGCGAGCATTTCCAGCAATGTGAAGCCGCCCTGTCGACGTGCGGGTTTGAAACGTGTACGGCTAAAAGTCATCGGAATGGTTTCCTGTTTCATGAATTCAGATATTGCTGGTCAGGCTCATCAGCGGCAGCATGATGGCCAGCATGATCACCGCGACCATGCCCGCCATCACCACCGTCAGCGCCGGTACGAGTGCGGCCAGCATGCGGTCGATACCGCGCTTGGCCTCGACGTCGAACACATCGGCGACCTTCATCAGCATGGTGTCCAGTTCGCCAGCCTGTTCGCCGACCTCGATCATTTGCAGCGCCAGATCCGGCAACAGCGGTTGCGCGCCAAATGCGCTGGCCAGCGTACCGCCACCCTTGACCGACTCGGCCGCCTGCTCGACCTGCGCCTGCAGGGCACGATTGGTACAGACCTGGCGAGCGATCACCAGCGCCTGCAACAACGCCACTCCATTGGTCAAAAGCGTCCCGAGGGTTCGAGTCAGACGTGCTGCCTCAATGCGCTGCAATAAAGGACCGATCACCCGGATGCCCAGCAAACGGCGATCACGGCGCTCGCGACGCTGCGGGTCGCGCATGCGAATGGCCATTCCCCAGATCAACGCGATCAGGCCCGCCAGCACCGCCAGCCCGTAGTCGCTCAAAAACTCTCCGAGGTTGAGAATAACCTCGGTGATCAACGGAATCGGCACGCCGAGATCCTTGAAGATCGGTACGAATTGCGGCACGACGTAGGCCAGCAACAGCGCCAGGGAACCCAACACGCCTACCACCAGGAAGGCCGGATAGATCAGCGCGTTGATCACCTCGCCACGCAGCAACTGGCTGCGCTCCAGGTAATCGCTCAGCTGGCGCAGCGTACTTTCCAGTGCGCCACCGGCTTCACCGGCGCGGACCATGCTTATATAGAGGGGCGAAAACTGGCTGCCCTCTTCTTCAAGCGCCACGGACAGCGGCTTGCCTGCCTTGACCTGTTCGCGGATGCGCTCGATCAACGCTTTGGTCTGCGGTTGTCCAGGCTGTTTGAGCAGAATTCCAAGCGATCGTTCCAACGGTTGGCCTGCGCCGAGCAACGTTGCGAGCTGCTGGGTGAAGCTGACCAGCGCCGCGCCATTGAGCAAACCGCTGCCCAGCGCACGACGCAAACCGCCCAGACCGGCAGCATCGACCTGCAAAACCATCAGGCCACGCTTCTGCAACGCGGCAATGGCGGCGTCCTGATCGCGGGCCTCCAGCGTGCCATTCTGCGGCGCACCCTGAGCATCCAGCGCGCGGTACTTGAACAGGCTCATGTGCCTTCACCACGGGTGACGCGCAGCACCTCTTCCAGCGAAGTCACCCCTGCAACGGCCTGACGCAGGCCTTCTTCATGCAGTGTGCGCAAGCCGCCACGTCGGGCAGCCTCTTCCAGCGTCGAGGCGTCGGCGTGACGCATCAAAAGACTGCGCAGCTCTTCGTTCATCACCAGCAGTTCGGTGATTGCACTGCGCCCGCGATAGCCGCCGCCGGGCGCATCGGCACGCGGACGATACAGACGGATGGGCCGCTCGTCAGTGAAACGCTCCAGCCCGTGTTCGGCGATCAGCTCCGGTGGCGCATCGAAGGCTTCACGGGTTGCCGGATCGAGGCGACGGACCAGGCGCTGAGCCAGAATTCCGTTGACCGTCGAAGCGATCAGGTAGCTTTCGACGCCCATGTCCAGCAAGCGGGTAATACTCGCCGCCGCGCTGTTGGTGTGCAGGGTCGAGAGCACCAGGTGACCGGTCAACGAGGACTGGATGGCAATACGGCAGGTTTCCAGGTCGCGCATCTCACCGATCATGATGACATCCGGGTCCTGACGCACGATGGAGCGCAGCGCTCCGGCGAAATCCAGGCCGATGGAAGGCTTGACCTGAATCTGGTTGATACCTTCGAGCTGATACTCGACCGGATCTTCAACGGTGATGATCTTGCGCTCGGCCGTATTGAGCCGTGACAGCGCGGTATACAGCGTGGTGGTCTTGCCGGAACCGGTCGGCCCGGTAACCAGCAGAATGCCGTGCGGACGCTCCAGCACGTCGAGAAATTCGTCCAGCCGTTCGCCATCGAAACCCAGGCTCGGGAAATCGAAGTTGATGGTCTGTCGGTCCAGCAGACGCATGACCACCGATTCGCCAAAGCTGGTGGGCACTGTCGATACCCGCAGGTCCAGCTCCTTGCCCTGGATGCGCAGCATGATCCGGCCATCCTGCGGCAGACGCCGCTCGGCGATGTCCAGCCGCGCCATGATCTTCACCCTGGAAATCACCGCCGCCGAAGAGCTGGACGGCGGTGCTTCGGCTTCGTGCAAAACACCGTCGATGCGATAGCGCACCTTCAACTGGCTCTCGAAGGGCTCGATATGAATGTCTGACGCACGCTGTTCGACCGCGCGCTGCAGGATCAGGTTGACCAGACGAATGACCGGCGCTTCGGAGGCCAGGTCCTTGAGATGCTCGATGTCTTCCAGCGAGCCGCCCTCCTCATCCAGGTTCTCGATCAGGGTGCCCATTGCAGAGCGGCCCTGACCATAATAACGCTCGATAAGGGTCTCGACCTCGTTGCGTGGGCCGATGGACAGTCGCACCGGTACCGCGCAGGCATAGGCGATGGCCTGAAACGGATACGCCGTGGCGGGGTTGGCGCTGAGCACTTGCAGGCCTTGATCGCTCCAGCCTACCGGCACGACTTGATAGTGACGCATGAAGCGTTCGGTCAGTGGCGGCAAAGGATCCAGCAGCGGTGGCACAGCGTCGGCGAGCAACAAAGGTGCCTGCAGCAAGGCCGCCCATGCGCGGGCCAGTTCGAATTCGGAAACCAGTCCCAGACGCGTCAGCAGCCCGAGCAACTCAGTGCCTTCCGACTCCTGCTGCAAGCGCTGCGCGCGCTCCAGATCGGCCGTTTTCAGACCGGCATTTTCGATCAGCCAGGCGCAAACCTGCTGGGCATCCGGAATGAGCAGACGGGAAACTTCGACGGGAGCTGACGGCATGAATGAGGGCATTTTGCTACTTCGGAGGGACATATTACAGCACTCTCCGACCGGAGAGTGCTGCGCTCAAAGGCTTCAAACGATCAGTTTGACTGCTTTTGAGGGGTTGCGTTCTGCGGGCGACCGCCTTTTGTCGTTTCGGTCTTCTGGTTTTGCGCTTTCTGAGCCGCCTTGGCGTCCTGAGTCTGGGTCATCACGGTCTCGTCGCTGGCGCCGGAAGTTGCATCTGCATCCGTCGCGTCGTCGGCAAAGGCTGCACCACTCAGGGCAAGACCTAACACCACACCGGCACTCATCATGGAAAATTTCATCGTAGTAACTCCTCAAAAAACAAAAAGAGCCCCGCAAAAAAGCGGGGCAGTTGTAGAAACCGGTCAAGCACTAGCGCACCGCATATGTCGCAACTTGCGAGCCGTCTTTCTTCATCCTGAAAAATCTTAAACCCATCGACCAGTAGGTTTAACAAGAGTTCCTCAGATGTAAAGAAAAATTACCAAATCAAAGAAAAATACGCTTTTATTTGACATTTATGCCTTGTTTTATACTTAATTGTATCGTTTTGTAGATTCAAAACGCCATCACGCGATGTCAATTTGATAGCGCTCGGCAAGTAAAAAAAGAAACGCCATACAAAACTAATACGGTAACTAAGGAGTCCTACCTCGCGCCCTTGAAACAGGGAATAAACGCGACGACGGGAAACTGTTGCCCAAAGAAAAGTTGGCCGAAAGCAGTAAATAAGAACGCATTTATCCTGCGCACGTGCGCAGGCAGACAGTTATTTGAAACGCAGTTGGAGAGCAATATGAACAAGCGAAAGATGATAGGCGCGCACTCGGCGCTGGCCTTGCTGGCATTGGCAGTATCCCAGGTGCACGCCGCTGACCCTACCGTACAACAAGGGCGTGAAGATCGCGCCGAAAAAGCCGCACAGAAAACCCTGGCCAAGATGACCATGGAAGAAAAGCTGGCCTACATTGGCGGCACCGGCGGCTGGGACGTCAAACCACTGACCAACTACGGCGTCCCGCAGATCCATGGCGCTGACGGCGGTGTGGGCGTGCGCTACACCAGCGAAGGCAACGATCAGGGTGTTGTCTACCCGTCCGGCCCTAACCTGGCCGCCACCTTCAACCCGCGTCGTGCCATCGACCTCGGCCGTGCGCTGGGCTATGACACTGCCGTCGGCGGCTACCAGTTCATCACTGGCCCCGGCGTCAACCTGTACCGCATGCCGTTCGGCGGCCGTGCGTTCGAATACCTCTCCGGTGAAGACCCGTTCCTCGGCGCCAGCCTGGCACCAGGTGTCATCAACGGTATCCAGTCTCGTGGTGTATGGGCCAACGCCAAGCACTACGCGGCTAACGATCAGGAAAGCAACCGCTTCAATCTGAACCAGACAATGCCAGAGCGCGTGCTGCGCGAAATGTCGCTGCCTGCGTTCGAATCGTCGTCGAAAAACGGCAACGTGGCGATGATGATGTGCGCTTTCCAGAAAGTGAACGGTGAGTTCGCCTGCGAAAGCGAGCACCTGATCGCCCAGATCCTGAAGAAGGAATGGGGCTTCAAAGGCTTCGTACAGAGCGACTACAACGCTGTCGTTCACGGTTTCAACGCTGCCCGCGCCGGTACCGATCTGGACATGATGGGCTACCAGATGAACAGCTCCGTGCTGAAGCCGCATCTGGACGCCGGCGACCTGAGCGCTGCGACCATCGACGACAAGGTCCGTCGTATTCTCAAGCAGATCTACCTGTACAAGTTCGACAGCAAGACGCCGCTGACCACGCACAACATGAACAGCTCGACCAGCAACAAGGTTGCTCTGAACGCTGCGCGTGAAGGTATCGTATTGCTGAAAAACCAGGACAACCTGCTGCCGCTGGACAAGCAGAAAGTCAAGAAAATCGCCGTTGTCGGCACCCTGGCCAAGTACTCGCCACCGACCGGTTTCGGCAGCGCCAACGTCATGGCCAGCCATTACGTCAGCGAATTGAGCGGTCTGCAGCAAATCGCGCCTAACGCCAAGGTCGACTTCATCGAAGGCCTGTCGCTGGACCCAAGCACCAGTGCCTGGACCACCACCGACGCAACTGGCAATGAAGTCCAAGGCATGAAGGCCGAGTACTTCAGCAACACCAACTGGTCTGGCGATGCCGCTGTCACCCGCACCGAGAAGCACGTTGACTTGGACTGGGCCAACGACAAGAACCTGCCGTTCGAAAGCAACACTTCGACGTCCGATCCGTACACCACCAAAGGCTCGACCGCTGGCCAGTTGAATGGCGATACATCGTCCACTTCGATTCGCTACACCGGCAAGGTCACCCCGACCCAGAGCGGCGAGCAAGTGTTCAAGGTGCGTGCCGACGGCGCCGTGCGTCTGTGGGTCAACGGCAAGAAAATCATCGACAACGGTGACGGCAAGCCGCTTCCGGGCAACAGCATTCCGCCTACCATTCCAGAGTTCGCCAAGATCAACCTGGAAGCGGGCCAGTCTTACGACGTGAAGCTCGAGTACTCGCGTCGTGCCGGCTACCTGTCGACCATGGGCGGCCTGGTAGGTGTGCAGTTGAGCTCCGCCTCGCTGAACGCTCCTCAGGACCTGTCCGGCTATGACGCCGTCGTGGTTGCCGTAGGTAACAGCAACGAATACGAAGGTGAAGGTTTCGACCACAGCTTCGATCTGCCTGAGTTCCAGAACGAGCTGATCCAGAACATCGCCAAGGTCAACCCCAATACCGTGGTGACCATGTATGGCGGTACGGGTCTGAAGATGAGCGACTGGATCGAACAGGTTCCAGCAGCGCTGCACGCCTTCTACCCAGGTCAGAACGGTGGTCAGGCCCTGGCCGAGATCCTGTTCGGCAAGGTCAACCCGTCGGGCAAACTGCCGATCAGTATCGAACGCAACATCGAAGACAACCCGGCTTACGCTTCCTTCCCGAAATTCGACAATCAGAACACTCTGACCGACATGGATTACAAGGATGACCTGCTGCTGGGTTATCGCGGATACGAGAAGAAAGGCATCAAGCCGCTCTACCCGTTCGGTTACGGTATGTCGTACACCACGTTCGGCTACAGCAACATCAAGGTGACGCCAGGCGTCGCGGTCGGCAACACGCCGATCAAGGTGTCCTTCGACCTGAGCAACACCGGCAAGGTCGGTGGTTCGGAAGTCGCCCAGCTGTACGTGGGCCAGCAGAACCCGAAAGTCGAGCGTCCGATCAAGGAACTCAAAGGCTACAAGAAGGTGTTCCTCAAGCCGGGTGAAAGCAAGCGTGTGACCATTGAGCTGAATGATCGCTCGCTGGCCTACTTCGATGAGAAGAGCAAGCAGTGGGTGGTCGATGCCGACACCTTCAACATCTCGCTCGGTTCGTCGTCGCAGGACATCCGCCTGAACGCCAAGCTGGTCAACTCGTTCCGTCAGGAACTGTCGACCACCACCAGCAACCCGCTGCCACGCTCCGCTCTGAACTCGGTTCTGGTCGAGAAACCACCGGTCAAGACCGGCGGTGTATTCAAGCAGACCGTTGAGTAAGCGTTAGCTGACTGAAAGGTAAACGGACAAATAAAGGCTCAAGGACGAGCCCTTACCGCTGCATCGACCTGCGCAATGTAGGTATCGAAACACTCGACCAGATCCACCTGATCGGGAAAGCGTAACCACTGAATCTGCAAGCCATCCATCATCGCCAGAAGCTGCCGGATAATCTTGTCCAGATCCACATCCGCACGTACCTCCCCGCGCTCCACCAAGGCCGAAAACTGTCCCAGCAAGTGCGCGTGAATACGCTCGTAGCGCGTCTGGAACCATTCATAGGCAGGCTGGTTTTCCAGCAGACTTTCCGCATTGAGGATCGAAAACGCGCGTACCACGCCGGGTGCCGTGGCGTTGGAGCGGTTGATCGCGCGCAAGCCGCCGAGCAGACCGGTCAAGGTGTTATCGGTGCGGACTTCGGCAGCAATTCGGCCGTTGACCTCGTCGCGTCGCTCCAGCACGCCCATCAGCAGCGAGATCTTGCTCGGAAAATGGTGCAGCAATCCGGCGACGGAAATACCGACGATGGCCGCCACTTTGGCCACTGAAGCGCCGGTATAGCCTTCAAGGGAAAACACTTGCAGGGCCGCATCGAGCAGTTCTTCGCGGCGCTTTTCGCCCTTTGGCGCGCGTCGCTGTCGGGTGACTGCCGTGCCCGTTTCCGTGGGGTCATGCCGAGTCATATCAGGCTCCTTCTTGAACAGCCGCGTACCCTAACGATTCAGGCAAGCGCTGGCAACGCTATTGAGCCGGATTGTTCGACAATTTCATCTTGTACAGCAGAGCCATGGCAGGGTCAGGTGCGCTCCACCGGAACACTGCCCCAACCTTCGCCCAGCATGCGCTGCATCAGCACCGTGTCTACCCAACGGCCATGCTTGAAACCGACCGATTCAAACACCCCGACCCGGCGAAAGCCAAGACGCTCATGCAGGCGCAACGACGCGATATTCTGGCTGTTGCCGATTACCGCAATCATCTGCCGCCAGCCGCCCGCTTCACAGTGCTGCACCAGGGCACTCAACAGCGCCTGGCCGATCCCCTGACCGCCGAGTCCATCGCGCACGTACACGGAGTCCTCGACGGTAAAGCGGTAGCCTGGACGTGGCCGATACGGCGTAACGTAGCCATAGCCGACAATTTCTCCGCCGCGCTCAGCGACCAGATACGGCAAGCCTTTCGCAAGGACCATACGACGACGCTGCAGCAATTCGGCCAGGTCAGGCGGCTCCAGCTCGAAGCTGGAAATCCCGTGCAGCACGTGGTCAGCGTAGATCGCCTGTACAGCGGGCATGTCATCGTCGCGGGCGTCACGCAGGTCAAAGGTTGAAGTCATGTCCAGGCTCTGTACGAATGTCTGTGAATGGCCGCAATGATGCCGCTCACCACGACATTAAAAAAGCTATGATTTGTCATCCACAGCATAAGAAATACTTTGTCATGCGTCGGCTGAACCTCAATCACCTGCACACCTTTTCGCTGGTCATTGCCCATGGCAGTTTTTCT
This sequence comes from Pseudomonas sp. PvP028, assembly GCF_017832255.1. Taxonomy (NCBI): domain Bacteria; kingdom Pseudomonadati; phylum Pseudomonadota; class Gammaproteobacteria; order Pseudomonadales; family Pseudomonadaceae; genus Pseudomonas; species Pseudomonas sp. PvP028. Next base: position 3,639,565 of record NZ_JAFIBL010000001.1, on the reverse strand, counting down.
GCGGCGGCGGAGCGTTTGCACCTGACCCAACCCGCGGTCAGCCTGCAGGTGCGACAGCTGGAAGATCAACTGAAGCTGCAACTGATCGAACGGGTCGGCAAACGCCTCAAACCTACCTCCGCAGGCAATGTACTGCTGGAGCATATCGCGCGCATCGATGCGGTGGTCGAAGACGCCCTGCAGGCGCTGTCCAGCCATGCCAGCGGCATTGCCGGCAAAATCGCCATCGGCACCGGCGCAACAGCGTGTATTCATCTGCTGCCGCCCATGTTGCAGGCGCTGCGTCGGCGTTTCCCCGAACTGGATGTGCGCGTCAGCACCGGCAACACCGAAGGCATCCTCAAGGCGGTCGAAGAAAACCTCGTGGATCTGGCGCTGGTCACCCTGCCCGCCTCTGGCCGCAGTCTGCACATCACGCCGCTGCTTGAAGATGAGTTCGTCGCGATTTTCGCCAGCAGCCAGCGACCGATGCCGGCACACATGACCCCGGAGCGCCTCAGCGCACAGCCGTTGGTCGTATTCGAAGCCGGCAGCAGCACGCGTCAGTTGATCGATGAATGGTTCCTGCATGCCGGGATCCGGGTAAAACCGGTCATGGAACTGGGCAGCATTGAAGCGATCAAGGAAATGGTCGCTGCAGGCCTGGGCTACAGCATCGTGCCGCGGATGGCCGTTGCTGCGCTGCACCATCGCCGCGGCCTGCAAGTGCTGCCCTTGGCAACAGCGCTGACTCGCACACTGGGAATTGCCTTACGCCAGGACAAACCGGTCAGCAAAGCCCTGCGTCAGGTGCTGGATGCGCTGCAAGACCTCAAAAGGTCATAAAGGCGCGCCACGATAGAGGCTTGATTGCGCCCTTGCACTATAAAGAGCAAAGGCACTCGGCCTGGCAAATAAGGTCGACAGTTGCACAGGCGGCGAATCAGGTTGTACGATGACTGCCCACTGGTAACTGAAAAAATGATGGCTGGCCTGCTTTTAGACGCCCCATCACTGACAATCTGTAAAGCAACTCGGCAACCCATAAGGAGCGCCGGTCCGGATACCTTCCCTGCCGACCTCCAACCTCAAAACAACAGGAGATACCGATGCCTAACATTCTCGGCCAGAACTTCATCGCTGGCGGCCGCAGCGCTTTGGGCCAGAGCCTGCAAAAAAGCCTGGATGCCACCACGGGTGAAGAGCTGCCTTACAGCTTTCATCAGGCCACCGACGGCGAAATCGACGCCGCGGCACTGGCTGCCAAGGCTGCATTCCCGGAATTTCGTCAGCTGAGCCCGGCCCGTCGCGCGGATTTCCTCGACGCCATTGCTGATGAACTCGACGGGCTTGGCGATGACTTCGTCGCTATCGTCTGCCAGGAAACCGCTCTGCCCCAGGCGCGTATTCAGGGTGAGCGCGGGCGCACCAGCGGCCAGATGCGTCTGTTTTCCAAGGTCCTGCGCCGCGGTGATTTCGTCGGTGCACGTATCGACCTGGCGTTGCCGGATCGCAAGCCGTTGCCACGCGTCGACCTGCGCCAGTACCGCATCGGCGTGGGCCCGGTTGCTGTGTTCGGGGCAAGCAACTTCCCGCTGGCGTTTTCCACTGCGGGCGGTGATACCGCAGCAGCACTGGCCGCCGGTTGCCCGGTAGTATTCAAGGCGCACAGCGGTCACATGGCGACTGCCGATCTGGTGGCCAGCGCAATCATTCGCGCTGCCGAGCGTACGCAGATGCCCAAAGGCGTGTTCAACATGATCTTCGGCAACGGCGTCGGTGAAGGCCTGGTCAAGCACCCGGCCATCCAGGCGGTTGGTTTCACCGGCTCGCTGAACGGTGGCAACGCGCTGTGCAAAATGGCTGCCGAGCGTCCACAACCCATTCCGGTGTTTGCCGAGATGTCCAGTATTAATCCGGTCGTGCTGCTGCCAGGCGCCTTGCAGGCACGTGGTGAAACCGTGGCCAAGGAGCTTGCCGGCTCGGTGGTCATGGGTGCCGGTCAGTTCTGTACCAACCCCGGCGTGGTCATCGGCCTGCGCTCCCCGGCGTTCTCGACATTCATCGAGCAACTGACCGAACAGATGGGCAGTCAGGCTCCGCAGACCATGCTCAACGCGGGTGGCCTGCGCAGTTATAGCAAGGGCGTGGAACATCTGCTTTCGCATCCTGGCGTGACTCATCTGGCCGGCAAGCCACAGGAAGGCAAGCAGGCTCAGGCGCAGTTGTTCAAGGCTGACATCAGCCTGTTACTGAACGGTGATCAATTGCTGCAAGAGGAAGTCTTCGGCCCGACCACGCTGCTGATCGAAGTCGCTGACGATGCGCAGTTGAAAGACGCGCTGCAAGCCTTGCGTGGTCAGCTGACTGCGACGGTGATCGGCGAGCCTGCGGACTTGAGCCAGTACAACTGGCTGCAACCGATTCTCGAAGAGAAAGTCGGGCGCATTCTGTTCAACGGCTACCCGACCGGTGTCGAGGTCTGCGAGGCCATGGTTCACGGTGGCCCATACCCGGCAACCTCGGACGCACGCGGTACCTCGGTGGGCACCCTCGCCATCGACCGCTTCCTGCGCCCCGTGTGCTATCAGAACCTGGCGGACAGCCAGTTGCCACCTGCGTTGCAGAACGCCAACCCGTTGGGCCTGCGTCGTCTGGTCAATGGCGAATGGAGTGATCAGCCTGTCGCGTAATCGCCATCGGCTAAATCCGCAACACAGCATCCGCAACACAGCAGCGCGACCTGATGAGGGTCGCGCTTTTTTTTGGAAAAAATTTCTTTTTTGTGCCCGGAGTCGCTTATAGCGGACCGGTTTTGTACCCGGATGACAGCAACATAGAAGTGCAAAACATGGGCTGTTCATAAAATAACCACACAGCTGTAAGCCACGTGTAACAAGGGTTTCAAAAAGTTACCCACAGACATACCCACGATTTCCGTGGACAACTTTTCATCGAATTCGGACCTTAAAAACCCTGAGCAGTGCAAGCGTAAATTTTTGACGGGGGCCTTGAATTCCGGGGTGATGGCATCGGTAATGGCCCACGAGGCCGCCCGACATAACCTTATGCACGTTTGGCGGTTGATTCGACAGGCAGTCCCGCGTGAAATAGACGATTTATCGAGGCCTCAACCATGCAACAGCGTTGTAACGTGGCCGTACTCGGCCTGGGTGCCATGGGTGCTGCCACGGCCTATCAGTTGGCAAAGGCCGGAGTCGATGTGATTGGCATCGACCGCTACGCCCCTCCGCACACACAAGGCTCCAGTCACGGCGATACCCGCATCACGCGGCTGTCGGCCGGTGAAGGTCCGCAATACCTGTCACTGGTACGCAGCTCGCAGCGCATCTGGCGCGAACTTGAAGCATTGAGCGGCGAGTCGCTGTTCGAGCAGTGCGGAGTGCTGGTGATGACTTCAAGCCCCGCTTACGATCCAGAGGACGTCAACGACTTTACCCATCAGACCATCGCGCTGGCCCGCACTTATGGGGTGAAACACGAGGTATTGGCGGCCGCAGCGATTCGCGAGCGCTTCCCTCAGTTCGCTCCTGTGCTGGATAGCGCCATCGGCTATTTCGAACCAGAGGGCGGATTCGTTCGGCCCGAGCGCTGCATCGCCGTACAGCTCAAGCTGGCAAGGCAACACGGCGCGCGTTTGCTGACCCACGAGACGGTCACGCAACTGCAGGCGCATGGCGATCAGGTACGAATCACCACCGACAAGGGCTCGATCATCGCCGACAAGGTCGTGGTCAGCGCGGGCATGTGGTCGGCCGATTTGCTTGGCGCACCGTTCAGCGACCTGCTGCGGGTGTGCCGGCAGAAGCTGTTCTGGTTCGAGTTGCAGCATGAGGCTGCCTTTGCTGCGCCGTCGCCAAGCTTCATCCTGATTCACGGGCCGGGCGACGCCGATGTCAATTACGGCTTCCCGCCGCTGCCCGGTGAAAACAGCATGAAGGTCGCCACCGAGCAATACCTTGAGACGTCAGCGGCTGACCAGTTGGACCGCACCATTACCGCGCGGGAAGAACAGGAAATGTTCCGCACTCAGGTGCAGGGCAGGATTGCGGGACTGACGCCAAAGGTGGTCAAGTCTTCGGTGTGCGCTTACACGGTCACGCCGGACTGCCACTTCATCATCGATGAACACCCGCACCTGAAAAATGTGACGGTGGTCTCGGCCTGTTCCGGCCACGGTTTCAAACATTCGGCCGGGCTCGGACTGGCGCTGGCGCAACGCTGTATCGAAGGCGAGAGCGATGTGGATCTCTCGGCCTTTTCACTGCAGCGTTTCGCCAGACAGTGCTGATCAGCGCGCCACCACGAAAGCCTCGTCGATGCGCGCCAGATCGGTGTCACGCAAGGTGCCGGCGTAGTAATGCAGCTTGATCCAGGCCATCAAATAGTCGTAACGGGCTTTCGCCAGATCGCGACGAGTACTGTAAAGCTGCTGCTCGGCGTTGAGGGCATCCAGGCTGATGCGCTCGCCACCCAGAATGCTCTGGCGGGTCGATTCGACAAGTGCCTGCGCCGAGATCAGCGCCTTCTGATAGGCGCGCAACTTGCTCACCCCTGACGCACAGGCGTTGAACTGGCGACGCAGCTCGATCAGGGTTTCGCGGGTCTTGCCCTCCAGCTCGTATTCAGCCTGCTCGCGCTTGCTGTTGGCCTGGCGCACCGAGGCGCTGGTGCCCCCTCCGGCGTACAGCGGAAGACTGAGCTCGATGCCTATCGTGTTGGTGTCGTAACGCTGATTGTAGGTGTTGCCGCTGTCCGATTCGTTCTGACGGATACTTGCGTAGGCATTCACCGTCGGCAGATGCCCCGCGCGATTGCGCTCCACCTCGTATCGCGCCACTTCCAGGGACTGACGCTGCGAAGCCAGGATCGGGCTGTTGGCCATCGCCAGCGCATGCCACTCGGTAAAGCTGGACGGTGCGAGGACCAACGCCTGAAAGCTGTCCCTCAAGGGCTCCAGCTGCGCAACATCGATACTCGGCTCGCCCAGCAACGCGGCCAGCTCGCGCAAGGCCGCGTCCTGCTCATCGCTGGCTTCGATCTGCTCGGCAATCGCCAGTTCGTTGCGCGACTCCGCTTCGAGAATGTCGGTGCGTGTGCCCTCTCCCTGCTCGAACATCTGCCGATTCTGCGCGAACTGGCGTTCGAACGCCTGCTGCTTGGCACGCGCGATATTGATCTGGTCCTGGGCGAAGAGTGCCTGGGTGTACAGGGTCAACACCCGCACCAGTAACTCCTGGCTCTTGCTGCGAAAGGTCTCGTCGGCAAACAACGCCTGGGCCAGTCCCTTGCGGTAATTGGCGTACGCCTCGTAATCGATCAATGGCTGCTGAACCGTCAGGCTCGAACCAAAGCTGTTGTAGTGGCGATGATCAGTGGTGTCTTGAGTGCTGCCTTTGAGGGTCGCCTTGGAATCGTTGCGCCCCTTGTTGTAGCTGTATGACACGCGGGGCAACAAGCCGGCACGACCGATCACCCGGTTTTCCAGACCCGCGTCACGCTCCTTCAGCGCGCCCAGATAAACCGGGTCATTGCGAAGCGCCAGTTCATAGACCTGAAACGGGCCCATGGCCTGACTCAAGGGTGCAGTACCCATCAGGATGGCCGTCAGCAAAGCAGCTTTAAGGGGATGACGAAACATCCTATTCCTCCGTCAACGCGGAGCCGGCACGGTCCAGCAAAGGTTTGAACAGATAATTGAGCAGCGAGCGCTCACCCGTGCGCACGAACATTTCAGCGGGCATGCCGGGTTTGATCACCAGCCCGTTGAGTTTTTCCAGCGCCGCGTCGCCCACCGAGGTGCGCAGGACGTAATACGGCTGGCCGGTTTTTTCATCCTGCATCTGGTCGGCAGAAATCAGGCTCACCTCGCCGGAAACCCGCGGCGTACGGCTTTGATTGAACGCGGTAAACAGAATGTCGACCGGCAAATGGCTAGCGACCTTGTCGATCAGTTGCACTGGCAGCCGCCCTTCAACTTCAAGCCGTGTGCCTTGTGGGACGATTTCCAGCAGGGTTTCGCCGGCACGCACCACCGCACCTTCGGTGTGCACGCCCAGATTGACGGCGATGCCATCCGCCGGCGCCAGGATGGCGCTGTGTTGCAGACTGAAACCGGCCGAGGCCAGTTGCTGCTCAAGGGTAAGCGCCTTGACCTGGGCATCGGCCCATTGGCTGCGCACCTCTTTCTGGTACTCCTCGCGCTGCTGCTGAAGGCGCAGGCGCGACTCGACGATACCTTGCTCTATACGTCCGGTTTCGCCTGCGTTTTGCGCCAGGCTCTGCTGCACCTGAGAAAGCTGACGCTGGAACTCCAGCAGGCGATTGCCGGGAATGAACCCGTTCTGCGCCAGCGGCTCCAGGTTACTCAGTTGCTTGCGTAGCGAATCAGCCTGAGCCATCAGATCCGAGCGTGCACGGCGCATGCCGGCGAGCTGCAATCCGGCACCCTCGATGCTCGCCTGCAGACCGGACTGCTCGCGCGCCAGGGCCTGGCGTCGGCTGCTGAACAACTGCCGCTGCCCTTCAAGCACCAGCGCCAGCCGTGGGTCGGGGTCTTGCCCCTGCCCGGCGGCAATGAGTTCTGCGGGAAAACGCACCTCGTCAAGGTTGTCGCGCTCGCTCTGCCAGCGCGCCAGGCTGGCCCAGGCCATTCGGTACTGGGCTCGCAGCGATTGCACGTCGGCTTCGACCTGAGTCTGATCAAGGCGAAACAGCGGTTCGCCCTCTTTGACCAGTTGACCTTCACTGACCAGAATTTTGCTGACCACGCCGCCATCCAGCGATTGCACGGCCTTGCGTTTGCCAGAGACCACCACCGTCCCCTGCACGGCAATGCCCTGATCCAGAGGGGCAAGACTGGCCCACAGAAAAAAACTGCCCGCCCCCGCCAGCATGAGAATCCAGCCGGCGCGAACGAAGAACTGCACGCCACGCTCCTTGCCCGGCACGGCGTAATGAGTGTCGATAGGGCTGTTCATACGTCGGACTGCCTGTTCTGCGCGCCGTATTGACGGCTCATGGAAAGCCCGGCTGCCGGGCGAGATTGCGATTGAGGGTGCGCTTGCGCTGCTTGCGCTGACGATGGCTGCCCGGACAAGGCCTGCAACACCTGAGCCGTGGCACCGAATGCCTGCATGCGACCTTCGCTCAGCACCAGCAGGCGATCGGTCTGGTTCAACGACTGCGTACGATGGGTGACGAGCACAACGGTACAGCCGCGGGTCTTGAGTTCAGCAATCGCCTGAGTCAGCGCCGCTTCACCCGCGGCATCCAGATTGGAATTGGGCTCATCGAGCACCACCAGTCGCGGATCGCCATACAGCGCACGGGCCAGCGCGACGCGCTGTTTCTGACCGCCGGACAAGCCAGCGCCATCATCGCCCAGCCGCGTGTCGTAGCCTTGCGGCAGGCGCAGAATCAATTCGTGCACGCCCGCCAGTTGCGCGGCAGCAACCACCGCGCTCGCGTCGCCCTCGCGAAAGCGCGCGATGTTTTCTGCCACGCTGCCGCCGAACAGCTCGATGTCCTGCGGCAGATAGCCAATATAGGGACCCAGCGCCTCTCGGTCCCAGCGATGCATATCGGCCCCGTCCAGACGTACCGTTCCGCCCAGCGCTGGCCAGACACCAACCAGCACGCGTGCCAGGGTCGATTTTCCGGAGCCGGATGCGCCCAGCACGCCGAGCACTTCACCGGCTTGCAACTGGAAGCTCACTTGCTGAATCGTCGGCGACGTTTTGCCTGGAGGCGCCGCGCTGACCTGTTCGGCACTGATCTGACCGCGCGGTGCCGGCAGCGGCATGCGCGGCGCAGGCTCGGCGTAGGTCTTGAGTAACTGGTCAAGGCGCCCGTAGGCCAGGCGTGCAGAACTCCATTGTTTCCAGACGGCGATCAACTGGTCGATGGGGCTCAGAACCCGACCCATGAGGATCGAGCCGGCGATCATCATGCCGGCGGTCATGTCTCCATTTATCACCAGCAGTGCGCCCAACCCCAGCACCAGCGACTGCAGGCACAGGCGTAAAGCCTTGCTGATTGAACTGATCACCGCTCCCGTGTCACTGGCACGGTTTTGCAGGGCCAGAAAGCGCCCATGCACATGGAACCAGCGACGCCGCAAGACCTCAAGCATGCCCATCGCCTGGATCGCCTCGGCCTGTTGCAGATGCCGGGTCGCCAATTGCGCAGACTGCTGCGAGTAGCCGCTGGCTTCGGCCAGCGGTTTGCGGGTCAGCCATTCGTTGAGGCAAGCCAGTCCGACCAGCAACACCGTCCCCACACTGGCCAGCACGCCTAGCCAGGGGTCGAAAAGGAAGATTACCGCCAGGTAGATGGGAAACCACGGGGCGTCGAAGAACGCGAACAGCGCCGGCCCGGTGAGAAACTGGCGGATGAAGGTCAGGTCACCCAGCGCCTGTCCAGCCTGACGCTGTCCGGCGTGCAGGTTGCTCTCGAACGCGGCCTGATAGACGCGCAGATTGAAACGCTTCTCCAGCTCGCTGCCGATGCGGATCACCACAAAGCTGCGGATCATCTCCAGCAAGCCGATAAACGCAAAAAACCCGACCACCATCAGCGTCAGCATGGCCAGAGTGGTCTGGTTCTGTGAGGTCAGTACGCGGTCATAGACTTGCAGCATGTAAATCGATGGGGCGAGCATCAGCACGTTGATCAGGGCGGTAAAGCAACCGACACCAATCAACGCGCTCTTGTAGTCAGCCAGCGCTTTGTACAACGGCGCAGGGTTGCCTTGGGAGGACATACTCATGGTTCTTCCTTGAAAGCCGCGAGTGCGGCCGGGTGACATCCTTGGGGACATTCATTTCGGACATTTTTTCGGTGCACGGCCGGCACCCTTTATTCGGCTGCGCGCTCCAGCCTCAGCACCTGACCGCTCGGCAGGCGCGCCTCATAGCGCTGCTCTCCCATATGGTTGAAATGAATCAGTCGATTGCCCTCTTTGTCGGTCAAGGCGAGACCGTCAGGCGTCGGGAACCAACCGACTGGTGCTTCGTTCAGCCATTTGGTGGCGCAGGCGGTATCGCCGCCCAGCTGGGGCGCCTCGGTGTTCAACTGCAGTTCGCAGGCTCGATCAGCCTGTGAATGAATAAACAGGTACCACTTGCCACTGAGTTCAGCGGGGCTTGGCAGTTTCAGACTCATGGCCATGCATGCTCCAGAAAGGCTCACCAGCAGCGCAAGAGCGGCTGGAGCGAATTGAAAAAAACGGTTGAGCTTCATAAGGACGAACGTTCCAGATCATGGGCGGGCCGATCGACTCGCCCATGATTTTTACCGGTTAAACGATGATGTCAGCAGCGACTGCCTGACCTACGGTACCGACCAGGAAATCGCCGATGCCCTGCCCGGTGAAGTCGATCGCCAGACTGCCCAGATTGCTGCTCTGGTTATAGTTGAGGATCGCCTCGCCAGCATGGCCGCTGAACGCGTTGACGAACTGCAGCGCGCTCAGCGTGGAAATGGCCGACACGTCGATCTTGTCCTGACCGCTGACGAAATCACGAATCGTATCCTGGCCTGCACGGTTGGAGTCGGAGCTGGCGCCAAACACGAAGATGTCGGCACCCGCACCACCGGTCAGGCTGTCGGCGCCGCCACCCCCATAGATGATGTCGTTGCCGGCACCACCCTTGAGGTCGTTGGCGGCAGCATTGCCGATCAACAGGTCATTGCCCGAACCGCCCACCGCGTTTTCAACCACCACACCCTTGGCGATCGAAACGTTGCCCACCATGCCACCGACATCCGAGAACGAGGCGGCATTGAGGTTGATCTTCTGGTTTTGGGTGAAGCCGGAGAAGTCGAGGGTATCCTTGCCCCCGCCATCCCACACCGAGAACACCACCTTGGAGGAGGCGGACGTGGCGCTGTAGAAATCGCGCCCGGCAGTGGAGTTGAACCCATAGACCGTATCACCGGCACGGGTGCTCATGTTCGCGCCATAGAGCTGCTGAACGGCAGTGATGTCATCCAGCAACGGTGCCGAAGAGTACGACGGAGCGCCGCCCTTGACGAAGTTCTGGTCAGTGTTGGACTCACTCCAGTAACTCATGACGCTATAGCCACGGGTGTCTTCTGCGTAGGTGGCGTCCTTGTAGCTCGGATTGCCCTCGCCCGCGTTGTAGTCACCCGGGTGAGACAGGCCCAGGGTATGGCCGATTTCATGGGTCAGGGTCTGACGGCCGTAATTGCCATTGTCCGGGGTGGTGTTGACCTTGTAGCTGTTATCGACAAGGTACCAGGACTGGCCGTCAGTACGGCTGTTGCCGCTCGGCAGGTAGGCAAAAGCTGCCCCGCCTGCGCTGCCGTTGCTGTAGTTGCCGAAGGTCATATGCCCGTCGCCGCCGGAAGCCGCCTGGGTAAAGCTGACCTTGGCGACGTCTGCCCAGGATTGCATCGACAATACCGCCTGTGCTTTCTGCTGCGCGTTGAACGCACTGAAAGTCCCCAGCGAATTGTCGAACCCGGCAGGCTTGGCCGTCAGGAACGTGTAGGTGAGGTTGATGGTGCCGTTGCCATCGCGATCCGTCCAGGCGGCGTCGTCGCGAAGAATATAATCAGCGGCCTGATCGACCGAATACGAGGGCTTGCCATTGATCGTGAGGTTGCCGCCACGGTCATACTGGTGCGCGAACGCATTGATCTGGTCAAAAGAGGTGCTGGTAGCAGCGGAAAGTTGAATTGCAGCATTTTCTTTGACTTTCGTCATGACACTTCCTTGTTTGCTGTTTGACAGGTTAGGTACGACAGGACTCTCCCCTGTAGCGAGAGAGTCCGGTCACTCGCCTTGTGAAGCATAAAAATCGTATTGCGTAACAAAACTGACACATCCTGAAATCTTGTGTCCAGCACTGTTCGATGATGTCAAGTGGCCCTAAATGGGCAAGCGCCTACAGGCGTTGGAGAATCGCCTGATATTATTTTTTGTGATGATGAAATAGTCGATAAACGCTTGAACAGACTGTAGCAAGCTTGATAAATATGACTGATAGGTCAGGAATTTTACGGGGTCGACTGGCCGCAAATGCTCTGAGTAATGCTCCGGCTCACTCAGCCGCCAGGAACGGCACACCGCCAGCAGTGCGATGGGCCAATGCTGACATTTTTCCCCGCCACACAAACGCAAAAAGCCCCGACAAGTCGGGGCTTTTGTTGAAGTGCAGCGGCCTGAATATTCAGGCCTGGTAAATCAATCGTCGCGGCTCATGATGCCGAAGATCTGCAGCAGGCTGATAAACAGGTTGTAGATCGATACATACAGGCTGACCGTCGCCATGATGTAGTTACGCTCACCACCCTGAATGATCGCGCTGGTCTGGAACAGAATGCACACCGACGAGAACAGCACGAAGCCCGCGCTGATAGCCAGTTGCAGACCGCTGATCTGGAAGAACATGCCGGCCACTACCGCACCCAGCAGTACGAAGAAACCTGCGGTGATGAAACCACCCAGGAAGCTCATGTCCTTGCGGGTAATCAGTACGTAGGCTGACAGGCCACCGAATACCAGAGCCGTCATCGCGAAGGCGGAGCTGACCACTTCAGCACCACCGGCCATGCCCAGGTAACGGTTCAGGATCGGACCCAGCAGAAAGCCCATGAAACCTGTCAGGGCGAAGGTCGACACCAGGCCCCAGGCCGAATCACGCAGCTTGTTGGTCAGGAAGAACAGACCGTAGAAGCCGATCAGCACCACGAAAATGTTCGGGTAGCCGACGCGCATCTGCTGAGCGACAAAGGCCATGACACCACTGAAAGCCAGTGTCAGGGCGAGAAGACCATAAGTATTGCGCAGGACACGACTAACCTCGAGCTGGTCGGCCTGCATGCCGGTTTTAAGGCTGTAATCCTGTTCGCGCATGGCGAAACTCCTTGCTGTTGAAATGTTGAGTTGCAAAGATCATAACAGAGGCGCTGCAACTGGCTAGTCACAGAGTTTGACAGCTTGTTTCATTCCGGTATTATGGCGCCCGCAACGAAGTGGAGGTATGGCCGAGTGGTTTAAGGCAGCAGTCTTGAAAACTGCCGACTGTAACAGGTCCTAGAGTTCGAATCTCTATGCCTCCGCCATATTTGGCAGCGCAAAGCCCTGATTATTCAGGGCTTTGTCGTTTCTGGTCGCCACGAATTCCTCCCACCGCCCCGCCGTGCGAGCTGCAGCACGCAACCTGATATATTGATGTCCATACCGAATCAATCAGCCTGGTTACGCAATGCCCATCAATTTCGACCTCAACGACCTCCAGGCATTTCGTGCCGTGGTCGAGAATGGCAGCTTCCGCAAGGCCGCTGAAACCGTGCAGATCACCCAGCCTGCGCTCAGTCGGCGAATAGAAAAGCTCGAGTCTGCGCTGAATGTGAAGCTGTTCGAGCGGACCACCCGCAGGGTCAGTCTGACCACGGTCGGCCGCGCATTTCTGCCTCAGGTCGAACGCATTCTGGATGATCTGGACAGCGCGTTGATGACCATCGAAGGCGTCGGCTCCACGCGAATGGGCAGCGTGACGATTGCCTGCGTGCCTTCAGCCGCCTATTACTTCATGCCTCAGGTCATCAGCGCCTTTCACCGGTTGTTTCCGAAAATCAGAATCCGGGTCATGGACGCCAGCGCCAATGAGGTCAACAGCGCGGTTGCCCTGGGCGAAGCCGATTTCGGGGTGAGTTTCAGCGGCAATCTGGCGCCGGAGGTGGATTTCGAGCTGCTGCTGCAGGAACGCTACGTGATGGCCTGCAGGCGGGATCACCCGCTGGCAAAGTGCGACAGCGTCAGTTGGGAAGAGATGTACCGCCACGACTACATCGGCCTGGACATCACCTCGGGTAATCGTCTGGTGCTGGATCAGGCGCTGGCACCTTCGCGCCCGCACAAGGAAAGCATCTGCGAAACCCGCCATGTCACGACCATGATCGGCCTGGTGGAAGCCGGGCTTGGCGTGGCTGCGGTGCCGTCGATCGCCATGCCGATGACCGCTCACCCGTTTCTGGTGAGCGTGCCATTGGTTGCGCCCGAGGTGATTCGCAATGTAGGGCTGATCAAGCGTCGTGGCAGGACCTTGACACCGGCAGCCCTCGAGTTGGAACAACTGGTCAGGAAAATGCCTTCACGCTCAGCGGGGAACTGAATCCAGACCGGTAGACTGCACTGTAGCCTGGGCCTTCGGGGAAGCCAGGTAATCCAGCAAGGCCTTCGCCTCTTTCGGATGCTCGGCATTGACCGGGATGCCCGCGGCATAACGGGTAACCGACTGAACGTCTTCCGGGATCTTCGCCACGAACGTCACGCCGGGAATCGGCAGCAACTCGGCAACCTGTTGAAAGCCCACCTCGTAGTCACCCTTGGCAACCACCGAAGCAACCGGGATGCGCTCGATCATCTTGCCCTTCGGCGCGAGCTCCTTCTCGATACCGAGCTTTTTGAAAAGCTCTTTTTCGATGTACACGCCACTGGCGCTGTCGGAGTAAGCCACCGACCTGGCCTTGAGCAAGGTGGCCTTGAGCTCACTGTCGGTGCCGATCGCCGGCTTGGCCGCACCCTCCTTCACCACCATCCCGATCCGCGAGTCAGCCAGTTCGACCCGCGATGCCGGGTCTACCTTACCTTGCTTGATCAGATCATCCAGCGCATAGCCGACCATGATCACCACATCGGCGTGCTCGCCACGGGCTAGACGATTCGGGATGGCCTCGGGCGCCTTGCCCATCGATGGGCCGAGAATGGTGTCCAGCGAGTCCCCGGAAGACGCCGCGTATTGCGGTCCGAGCAGTTTGTACGCAGCCGTAAAGCCGCCGGAGGTCATAACCTTGAGCTGTTCAGCCTGCGCCGCCGCACTGACCGCGATACAGCCGAGAAAAAGCGCGGCCAATTGATGTTTGCATAACGATTTCATAATGATTTTCCTTGATTAAACAGCCAGTTGCGGGCGGGTCGAGATGTGCCGGTAGAGCACCAATGTGGCACCCAGCGCACAGGCTGCAGCAAATGTCATCCAGTAAGCAGGTGCAGCCTTGTCGCCGGTGAGGTGGATCAACCAGGTCGAAATCGCCGGAGTGAAACCACCAAAAACCGCCGTCGCCAGGCTGTAGGCCAGCGAGAAACCGGCAACACGCACCTCTACCGGCATGATTTCGGTCAACGCCGGAATCATCGCGCCGTTATACAAGCCGTAGAGAAACGAGAACCACAACAGCACTTCCAGCATATGGCCGAAGCTGGGCGCCAGAGCGAGGAAAGACAGCGCCGGGTACGCACTGACGATGGTCAGTAGCGTCATCGCAACCAACAGCGGCTTGCGCCCGAAACGGTCGCTCAACATGCCGCCGACAGGCAGCCAGATAAAGTTGGAGACACCGACCAGCAAGGTCACCAGAAGCGCATCGGAGGTACTCAGGTTGAGTACGGTTTTGCCGAATGTCGGTGCGTAGATGGTGATCAGATAAAAGGTGGTAGTGGTCATCGCCACCATCAGCATTCCGGCAATCACCACGCGCCAGTTTTGCAGCAGCGTCGCGAACACCTGCCGCATGGTCGGACGATGAGAGCGAGTGGCGAACTCCTCTGTTTCCTGCAGGCTGCGGCGCAGCAGGAAAATGAACGGAATGATCAGGCAACCGATGGCGAACGGAATTCTCCAGCCCCAATCGGCGACAGCAGCAGGTGCCATCCATTGGTTCAAGCCATAGCCCAGTGCAGCGGCGACAACGATTGCCACCTGCTGACTGCCCGACTGCCAACTGGTATAGAAGCCCTTGCGGCCGGGTGTCGCCATCTCTGCCAGATACACGGACACCCCACCCAGTTCCGCGCCGGCAGAAAAGCCTTGCAGCAAGCGGCCGACCAATACCAGGGCCGGCGCCCACAGGCCGATGCTCGCGTAACCGGGTACCAGAACGATCAGCAGCGTGCCACTGGCCATGATCGAAAGCGTCACGATCAGCCCTTTGCGGCGGCCCACGTCATCGATGTAAGCGCCCAGAATCACGGCACCCAACGGACGCATCAGGAAGCCAGCACCGAAGACCGCGAAGGTCATCATCAGCGAAGCGAACTCACTGCTGGCCGGGAAAAAGGCGGAGGCGATCTGGGTGGCGTAAAAGCCGAACAGGAAGAAGTCGAACTGCTCGAGGAAATTACCGGAGGTGACCCGAAATACCGCGCCTGCCTTCGACCGGGAGGATTCTTTTCGTAATGGGGATGAGCCGTGCATCAGTGTTCTCCAGCGATCTTATTAGAGTGTTGTAAGCGCTTGTGATGGAGGAGTCTGCCGGACACACTTTGAAACGATAAGTGCTATGTTTTCATCGATTGATGCCTATTGAACATCAATCCGGGCGCAAACCGTTGCATCCCGGCCCAGCGCTCGCAGGTCAACACGCGCCAAACTCACACGCCTGCCCTTGAATTCTTTATCATTGCGCATGTTTTGTTGGCAGAGCCGATCATGAAATTCGCCATCTCCCTTTTTTCCGCCGCGCATGCGCCCTCCTCTCGGCGAGCCTTGCAGTTCGCCAGGGCGGTGCTGGCAGGCGGGCACGAAATTGTCCGGTTGTTCTTCTATCAGGAAGGCGTACACAGCGCGTCAGCCAACGTCGTGACGCCGCAGGACGAGCAGGATATGGCACTGCAGTGGCGTGACTTCATCGTCGAGCACAAGCTGGACGGCGTGGTGTGCATTGCCGCGGCGTTGCGTCGCGGTGTGCTCGACACGCAAGAGGCCGAGCGTTATCAGCGGCCGGCGGCAAACCTGCGCGAGCCGTGGGAATTGTCCGGGCTGGGCCAGCTGCACGATGCTGTGCAATCGGCTGATCGCCTGATCTGCTTCGGAGGGCCGTGAGATGCCCAGATCACTATTGGTTGTCAGCCGTCAGTCGCCGTGGTCCGGTCCCGGTGCCCGCGAAGCGCTGGATATCGTACTGGCGGGCGGGGCATTCGATCTGTCGGTAGGCCTGCTGTTTCTGGACGACGGGGTTTTTCAGTTGTTGCCACAGCAGTCGCCCGACGCCCTGCAACAGAAAGACCTGACCGCAAACCTGAAAGCCCTGCCGATGTTCGGTGTCGAAGACCTTTACGTCTGCGGACAAAGCCTGGCCGAGCGCGGCATCTCCCCCGGCGCATTGAGCGAAGAGCTGAGCCAATTGACTACGCGCGCAGAATTGTCAGCACTTTTTGACCGGTATGACGAGGTAATCACGATCTGATGGCTACTTTGCACGTTCTCTCTCACTCGCCGTTTGCCGACACCCGGCTGGACAGTTGCCTGCGCTTGCTGGGCAACGATGATGGCGTACTGCTCTGTGGCGATGCCACCTATGCGCTGATGCCATCCAGTGCGCAGCTCAAAGCCCTTCAGTCGTCGGTCGACTCATCGCAACTGTTCGCCCTCGACGAAGACCTCAGCGCACGCAATCTGCCCCTCCCTGCCGGAGTCAGCAGCATCGACTACCCGGCGTTCGTGGAACTGTCGCTGCGCTTCGACAAGGTCAATACCTGGTTATGAAACAGTTGAACATTGATGGGCGCAGCATCGAACTGGACAAGGATGGTTTTCTGCAAGACCTCAGCGACTGGTCGCTGGACGTCGCCCACGCCTTGTCCGCCGAGGAAGGTATCGAGCTGAGTGCCGAGCACCTTGAAATCCTTGAGCTGCTGCGAGGTTTTTACGCCGAGTTCCAGCTTTCGCCCGCAACACGGCCGCTGATCAAATACACCGCGCTGAAGCTGGGTGCAGAAAAAGGCAACAGCATGCACCTCAATCGCCTGTTCAACGGCACTCCCGCCAAACTCGCCGCCAAGCTGGCGGGCCTGCCCAAACCGACCAATTGCATATGAATGATTACGCTGCGCTTGTCACTGAAACACCTGAAGAACATCCCTTTGCGACGTTCGTTCGCATTCTGGGCAAAGGCAAACGTGGCGCGCGCAACCTGACTCGCGAGGAAGCACGGGAAGCCATGGGCATGCTGCTCGATGAAAAAGTCGAGGACACCCAACTTGGCGCTTTTCTGATGCTACTGCGTCACAAGGAAGAAAGCCCCGAGGAGCTGGCGGGGTTTACCGAAGCGGTGCGTGAACGTCTGCACGCTCCCGACATGCAGGTCGACATCGACTGGCCGACCTACGCCGGAAAAAAGCGTCACCTGTCCTGGTATCTGCTGGCAGCCAAATGCCTGGCGCAAAACGGCGTCAGGATCCTCCTGCACGGCGGGGGCGCGCATACCGCAGGGCGTCTGTACACCGAGCAGCTGCTGGACCTGCTGAAGATACCGCTGTGCCGCAACTGGTCAGCGGTCAAAACCTCGCTTGAGCAAGAACAGCTGGCGTTCATTCCGCTCGCCGACTGGGCACCGCAGTTGCAGCGCATGATCGATCTGCGCAACACGCTGGGGCTACGCTCGCCCATTCATTCGCTGGCACGCATTCTCAATCCGCTGCAGGCGCGGTGTGGCCTGCAAAGCATTTTTCACCCGGGCTATCAAAGCGTGCATCGCGATGCCAGCAGCCTGCTCGGCGACAACGCCATCGTGGTCAAGGGTGATGGCGGCGAAATCGAGATCAACCCCGACACCATCAGCCACCTGTACGGCACCACCGGCGGCCAGCCGTGGGATGAAGAATGGCCAGCGCTCTCACCGCGTCGCCATGTAAAACCGGCGACACTCGACCCGCAGCAACTGCTGGCCTTGTGGCGAGGAGAAATCGAAGACAGTTACCCGCAACTTGCATTGATATCGACCATGGCGCTCGCCCTGCGCGGCCTGGGCGTCGATCGTGACGAGGCCTTCGCCCAGGCGCAGGTATTCTGGGATCGCCGCGACATCAATCTGTGACGCTTCGGCCTTTCGACAATGAAAGGCCGTAATCCAGTCGAACCGATGCACCCGCGCTGACCTCCAAGCTCTATCACCTGGAAATGGGAGTCAGACATGGGCCTTCTGGTCGAAGGACACTGGCAAGACCAGTGGTACGAAAGCAGCAAAGATGGCGCATTTCAGCGCGAAAATGCGCAGCGACGCAATTGGGTCACGCCCGATGGACAGCCTGGACCGTCCGGTGCAGGCGGGTTTGCTGCGCAGGCGGGCCGCTATCACCTGTACGTGTCTCTGGCTTGCCCGTGGGCACACCGCACGCTTATTTTGCGCAAGCTCAAGGGCCTGGAAGGCCTGATCGATGTATCGGTAGTCAGCTGGCTGATGCTGGAAGACGGCTGGACCTTCGATCAGCAGAAAGGCTCCAGCGGCGATGCCCTGGACGACCTGCAGTTCCTTCACCAGCGCTATACCGCCGACGACCCTCGATACACCGGCCGCGTCACCGTTCCGGTGCTGTGGGACAAGCAGCAGCAATGCATCGTCAGCAACGAATCTGCGGAAATCATCCGCATGTTCAATTCCGCATTCGACGATCTGACCGGCAATACGCTGGATTTCTACCCGCAAGCGTTACGCGCGAGCATTGGCGAGCTTAACGAGCAGATCTACCCGAAGGTCAACAACGGCGTGTACCGGGCTGGTTTCGCAACTTCGCAAGGTGCGTATGAGGAGGCGTTCGACGATGTGTTCGCTGAACTGGATGTGCTGGAAAATCTGCTCGGCGAAAGGCGTTACCTGACAGGCAAACACCTCACCGAAGCCGACATACGCCTGTTCACCACCATCGTGCGCTTCGATGCGGTGTATTACAGCCACTTCAAATGCAACCTGCGGCGCATCGCGGACTACCCCAATCTCCGCAACTGGCTACGTGAGCTTTATCAGTGGCCGGGTATCGCAGAGACGGTAAGTTTCGAACACATCAAAGGGCATTATTACGGGAGCCATCGCACCATCAACCCGACCGGCATCATACCGAAGGGGCCCGCACTCGATCTGCAGGCAGATCACGACCGTGAGCGACTGTCCGGTGAAGGTGTCTGGAACAACTGACGTATGGGAAGAAGTGGTGGATAGCCCGGACGGGCTACCCACCATTGACATCAGAGAGTCGCCTGAGCGCCCTCGAACCACGCCAGCTTTTCACGCAACTTGACCACCTCACCGATGATCACCAGCGTCGGCGCATGAACGTTATGCTCGGCGACCAGCTGCGGCAGGTTTGCCAAAGTACCCGTGAACACACGCTGATTGACGGTGGTGCCCTGCTCGACCAGTGCAGCAGGCGTGTCGGCAGAGCGACCGTGCCGGATCAACTGCTCACAGATAACCGGCAAACCGATCAGCCCCATGTAAAACACCAGTGTTTGCGCAGGCGCTACCAGATCTGACCAGGGCAGATCTGTCGTACCGTTTTTCAAGTGCCCGGTGATGAAGCGCACCGATTGCGCATGATCACGGTGCGTCAACGGTATACCCGCATATGCTGCGCAACCGCTGGCAGCGGTGATGCCGGGCACTACCTGGAACGGTATGCCATGCGCCGCCAGTTCTTCGATTTCCTCGCCGCCACGGCCGAAGATGAACGGATCACCGCCCTTCAGACGCACCACTCGCTTGCCCTGCTTTGCCAGTGCAACCAGTTGCTGGTTGATCTGTTCCTGCGGAACGGCATGCTCCGCACGGCGCTTGCCAACGTAGACACGCTCGGCATCACGACGGCACAGGTCAAGAATCGTTGGCGCGACCAGGCGGTCATACAGCACCACATCCGCTTGCTGCATCAGGCGCAAGGCCCGGAAAGTCAGCAAATCCGGATCACCTGGACCCGCACCGACCAGATAGACCTCACCGGTCTCAGAAGGCGGCTCGCCAGCAATCTTGGCGATCAGCATACGTTCGGCTTCAGCACCCTGCCCGGCCAGCTGGCGATCGGCAATGGCGCCCTGAAAAACATCTTCCCAGAACGCTCGGCGCTGCTGCACATTCGGAAACAGGCCTTTGACCTGATTGCGAAAGCGCGCAGCCAGTCCGGCGAGCTGCCCGTAGCTGGAGGGAATCCAGGTTTCCAGCTTGGCGCGAATCAAACGCGCCAGCACCGGCGCATCGCCGCCACTGGACACGGCAATCACCAAGGGCGAGCGGTCGACGATGGCCGGAAAGATCACCGTACACAGCGCCGGGGCGTCAACCACGTTGACCGGAACGCAACGCAAGCGGGCATCGCGTGACACCTGAGCGTTGAGCGGCTCATCATCCGTCGCAGCAATGATCAGCACGCAACCATCAAGGTCGCATTCGCTGTAGCCGCGCAGGATCATTTCACCGCCGCTCTGGACAACCAGCTCGCTCAGTTGTGCCTCGATTTCCGGCGCAACCACGCGCAGCACTGCACCGGCGTCGGCAATCAGGCGTGATTTGCGCAGGGCAATTTCACCGCCACCAACCACCAGCACACGGCTGCCACGCAGGTTATGGAACAGCGGCAGAAATTCCATTTAACCGATGACCTCAAGGCCGCCCATGTACGGCTTGAGCACCTCAGGCACACGAATCGAACCGTCCGCCTGCTGATAGTTCTCCAACACTGCCACCAGTGTGCGGCCTACCGCCAGGCCCGACCCGTTGAGGGTGTGGACCAGCTCCGGCTTGCCGGTTTCAGGGTTACGCCAGCGCGCCTGCATGCGCCGCGCCTGGAAATCACCGCAGTTGGAGCAGGAAGAGATTTCGCGATATTTGTCCTGGCTCGGAATCCAGACTTCCAGGTCGTAAGTCTTCACCGCACTGAAACCCATATCGCCGGTGCACAGCGCGAGCGTGCGATAAGGCAGCTCAAGCAATTGCAGGACGCGTTCGGCGTTGCCGGTCAGCGACTCGAGCGCGGCCATGGAGTCATCAGGCGCAACGATCTGGACCATCTCGACCTTGTCGAACTGGTGCTGGCGAATCATGCCGCGAGTGTCACGCCCGGACGCGCCCGCTTCACTGCGGAAGCAAGGGGTATGGGCAACAAACTTGAGAGGCAGCTGTTTGGCATCGAGAATTTCACCCGACACGATATTGGTCAGCGACACTTCGGCAGTCGGGATCAGGTACAGATCGGCCTCGCCTTCGCGGGAGATCTTGAACAGGTCTTCCTCGAACTTGGGTAACTGACCTGTGCCCTGCAACGCTGGTGCCTGCACCAGATACGGAGTGTAAGTCTCTTCGTAGCCGTGCTCGTTGATGTGCAGATTGATCATGAACTGTGCCAGGGCACGGTGCAGACGCGCGATCGGGCCACGCAGCAGCGCAAAGCGCGCGCCGGACAGCTTGGCTGCGGTCTCGAAATCCAGCCAGCCGAACCTCTCGCCCAGCGCAACGTGATCCTTGACCTCGAAATCGAATGACGTCGGCGTACCCCAGCGACGTACTTCGACGTTGCCTTCTTCGTCGGCACCGACCGGCACGGACTCGTGGGGCAGGTTCGGAATGCTCAGCACCAGCGCATCCAGTTCGGCCTGAATACCATCCAGCTCGACCTTGCCTTCGCTCAGCTCATTGCCCATGCGCTCGACATCAGCCATCAACGGCGCAATATCTTCGCCGCGCTGCTTGGCCTGACCAATGGATTTGGAGCGTGCATTGCGCTCGGCCTGCAGCTGTTCGGTGCGGGTCTGCACTACCTTGCGCTGGGCTTCCAGCGATTCAATGCGCGCCACATCCAGCGTGAAACCACGGGAAGCCAGGCGATCCGCTACGTCCTGAAGTTGAGTACGTAACAGTTTGGAATCGAGCATATCGTTCTCTCGTCTATCAAAGTCTGGTCAGGGACAGGCCAGCCCAGGTTGCGAGCAGCCCGCCGAATACACTGATACCGGCATAGCCGAGGGCCAGCGGTACCTGCCCGCTTTCCAGCAGGCGCAGCGTATCCAGTGAAAAGGATGAAAAGGTCGTCAGACCGCCTACAAAGCCGACAAGCAAGCCGGCACGAATTTCGATGGGCACTTCCGGACGCAGCAGGAACAGTCCGTACAGTACACCGATGATCAGGCACCCGACGATGTTGACCGCCAGCGTCGCCGCATAAAAATAACGAGGCCAGTTGGCGCTGACCCAGGTGCCTGTCGCAAAGCGCAATAATGTACCAGCGATCCCGGCAATCGACACCGCAAGAATAGTCTGAATCATCACTTTCTCCGCTTGCGAGGGCTGGCATCGTCCAATGCGTTCAGATGCCTGAGCTTTTCACCGATCTTGAGCTCCAGACCGCGAGGCACAGGCTGGTAATACTGCCGTGGCTCCAGCTCGTCCGGAAAGTAGTCTTCGCCAGCTGCATAAGCATCGGGCTCATCATGGGCATAGCGATATTCTTCGCCATAACCTAGCTGCTTCATCAGCTTGGTAGGCGCATTGCGCAAGTGCAGCGGAACCTCCAGCGAACCGTGCTCACCTGCTTCGCGCATAGCCGCCTTGAACGCCATGTAGACCGCGTTGCTTTTTGGCGCACAGGCGAGATAGACAATAGCCTGCGCGACCGCCAGCTCTCCCTCGGGACTGCCAAGGCGCTCCTGCACATCCCAAGCGGACATACACAACGGCAGCGCACGAGGATCGGCATTGCCGATATCTTCACTGGCCATGCGCACCACGCGGCGCGCCAGATATAGCGGATCACAACCGCCGTCGATCATCCGCGCAAACCAGTACAGGGCCGCGTCGGGATTGGAACCGCGAATCGACTTGTGCAGTGCCGATATCTGGTCGTAAAACGCCTCGCCGCCCTTGTCGAAGCGGCGTCGACTGTCACCCAACAGGCTCTGCAGCAGCCCGACATCGATTTCGCTGCCATCTTCGGCCAGATCCGAGGCGTTCTCCAGCAAGTTGAGCATGCGCCGACCGTCGCCATCGGCGGCGGACATCAGCATCGCAAAACCCTCATCGCTCAAGGCCAGTTGCCGCTTGCCCAGCCCGCGTTCTTCGGTCAGGGCACGGTTGACCAGCTTGCGTAACGCCGCCTCGTCCAGGCTTTTGAGCACGTAGACACGCGCCCGGGACAACAAGGCGTTGTTGAGTTCGAACGAGGGGTTTTCGGTGGTCGCGCCGATAAAGATCAGCGTGCCGTCCTCGACATAAGGCAGGAAGGCATCCTGCTGTGACTTGTTGAAGCGGTGCACTTCGTCGACAAACAGGATGGTGCGCTTGCCGTACTGTCCGGCCTGCTGCCGGGCGACTTCGACGGCCTGACGGATTTCCTTGACCCCGGCGAGCACCGCCGAAACCGTCTCGAAGTGCGCGTCCGACACTTTGGCCAGCAGCTTCGCCAGGGTGGTCTTGCCCACCCCGGGCGGGCCCCAGAAAATCATCGAGTGCAGTGCGCCTTGCTCCAGCGCCTCACGCAGAGGCTTGCCGTGGGCAAGCACGTGTTCCTGGCCGACATACTCATCCAGGTTGGTAGCACGCAAACGTGCAGCCAGAGGCTGAGCTATCGGTTCGCGGCTGAACAAGTCCATGGTCAGAAATCGGCCCTTTTACTCTTGAATGACATCAGCACCCTTGGGAATCTGGAACTGAAACTTGCTGGCTGCGATCGACTCGTTGGCCTTGACCCCGGTGAACAGGATATTGGTGCGCTGACCTACGCTGTCGATCAACTGCATGTCGTTGATGATGCCGTTGCGGAACGACAGACGCAGGCTGTCGAACAGCGTGTCCTTGGTCTTGGGCTTGAGCACGAAATCGATCACGCCACCCGCCTCTTTCGCGGTGATGTCGAAGCTTTCGCTGATCTTTGATACATCACCGGACAGCAGCAAGGCTGGAGTCTGAGTCAGGCGCTGATCGAGCTTCTTGATCGTGACCTGCTCCAGATCAGGGTCCCACAGCGAGACTTTCTTGCCGTCCGAGACCATCAACTGCTCCTGTGGCGCATCGGTATGCCAGTTGAACAAGCCGGGGCGCTGCAGGGCCATTTCGCCGGTGGTTTCCTGCAACTGGGTACCGCCACCGTCCAGCGTCAGTTGCGAGAAGCGGGCGGTCAGGGTCTGGGATTTCTCCAGCAACTGGGTCAGGCGCGCCACGTCCTTGCTGTCGGCATGGGCGGGGATCATGGAGAAGGTCAGTGCAGTGGCCAACAGCATGCGGATAAGGCGCATGGGATTCCTCTTTGAAGTCGATGATGATGCGACAGCGTGGCGTGCACGCCGTCGCCGCAATACGGGGTGATAAAAATCAGTCGCGCACCGGCCCGGGGGCCAGGACTTCGCGCGAACCGTTGGTATTCATGGAGGTCACGACCCCTGCCATTTCCATCGCTTCGATCATGCGCGCTGCGCGGTTATAGCCGATCTTCAACTTGCGCTGTACGGCAGAAATCGAAGCGCGACGGCTTTCCAGCACGAACTTGACGGCCTCATCGTAAAGCGCGTCGCTTTCGCTGTCTTCACTGCCTTCGCCGCCACCGCCATCAAAGCCGCTGCCGGGCTCTTCGACACCGGCGAGAATATCGTCGTTGTAGTCCGGGGAACCTCGCAGCTTCCAGGCTTCTACCACACGATGCACTTCTTCGTCGGAAACGAACGCGCCATGCACACGAATCGGCAGGCTGGTGCCTGGCGGCATGTACAGCATGTCGCCGTGGCCCAACAGTTGTTCGGCGCCGCCCTGGTCGATGATGGTCCGCGAATCGATCTTGCTCGATACCTGGAATGCCATACGCGTCGGAATGTTGGCCTTGATCAGACCGGTGATCACATCCACCGACGGACGCTGGGTCGCGAGAATCAGGTGGATACCCGCAGCACGCGCTTTCTGGGCGATACGTGCGATCAGCTCTTCGACCTTCTTGCCGACGATCATCATCATGTCGGCGAACTCGTCCACCACCACGACGATGGTCGGCAGTTTGCTCAGCAGCGGCGCTTCGTCATGAATACTTTCGCGCTTGTACAGCGGATCGGCAAGCGGCTCGCCGGCATCCTGAGCTTCCTTGACCTTCTGATTGAAGCCGGACAGGTTACGTACACCCATCTTCGCCATCAGCTTGTAGCGACGCTCCATCTCGGCAACGCTCCAGCGCAGGGCGTTGGCGGCGTCCTTCATGTCGGTGACCACCGGACACAACAGGTGCGGAATACCTTCGTAGATGGACAGTTCGAGCATCTTCGGGTCGATCATGATCAGCTTGGCGTCTTCCGGGCCGGACTTGAACAGGATCGACAGGATCATGGCGTTCACACCCACCGATTTACCGGAACCGGTCGTACCGGCTACCAGCAGGTGGGGCATCTTGGCCAGATCGGTAATCACCGGCTTGCCGCCGATGTCGTGGCCCAGGGCCAAGGTGACAGGCGACTTGGCGTTATCGTATTCGGGAGTCGACAACACCTCGGAGAAGCGCACAATCTGGCGATCTTCGTTGGGGATCTCGATACCGACGGTGGTCTTGCCCGGAATCACCTCGACTACACGAACGCTGGTCACGGCGAGCGAGCGCGCAAGGTCCTTGGCGAGGTTGGAAATGCGGCTGACCTTGACGCCGGCGGCTGGCTGGATCTCGTAGCGGGTAATGACCGGACCGGGGTGGATGGAGTCTACCGAGACCTCCACACCGAATTCCTTGAGCTTGATTTCCAGCAAATGACCGACGGCCGCCAGAGACTCTGGGGAATAGTTGAGCTGCTTCTTCTCTGCCGGATCGAGGATGGAAATCGGCGGAAGCGTGCCTTCCACTGCACTGTCCACGAACAGCGGCGCCTGCTTTTCCTTCATGACGCGCTTGCTGGGCTCTACAGGCTTCGAAGGCGCTGGCGCGATGACCGCTGGCACGTGCTTTTCGCGCTCGGTCATGTGTTTGCTCAACGACGCTTCACGCTCAACCAGGCGCTCTCTGGCCTTGGCCTGCTCGCGACGATCGGGAGCCACAGGCGCCACCACATCGTTGACGCGCATGTCCACCTCACGCAACTGCGCAACCATCTGCTTGCGCTCGGCGCGGGCAGTCCACCAGCGGTTCGCAGCGCCTTGAAACAGTTCGAACAGGTCGAGGGTGATCTTGCCGGTGACATCCATCACCTTGAACCAGGACAGGTCGGTGAACACGGTCAGGCCGAACAGAAAAAGGGCAATGAACAGTAAGGTGCTGCCTTGAATATTCAGCGCTTTCTTGGCCAGATCGCCGAGCACTTCGCCCAGCACACCGCCTGCCGAGCCTGGGAAGCCGGCCGAGAAATGGAAATGGATATGCGCCAGCGCAGCGCCCGCCAGGATCAGGAACACCAGACCGATCAGGCGCCAGGAAAACAGCCAGCCGCTCCATTGCCATGGCTCATGGCGATGGCGAAAGACCTGCCAGGCTTTGATCGCCAGCAACAGCGGGAAGATGTAGGCGAAATAGCCCAGAACCATGAACAGAATATCGGCACAGAACGCACCTGCACGCCCTGCGGCATTCTGCACCTGTGCCGCATTGCTGCTGGTGTGGCTCCAGCCGGGATCGCTCTGATCGTAGGTCAGCAAGGCCATCATCAGATACAGGCACAGTGCGCCAAAGGCAATCAGGGCCCCTTCCTTGAGCCGGTAGTGCAATTGCTGTCGCCAAAGCGGGACAGCGCTGGGTGCTGGGGTGGATTTCTTCAAAACTCTTTATTTCCTGCGCAATAGCGCGAACATCTCGTTGATTGACCAGAAACGGCTGTCGGACGGCACTGACTGCTCCCGCATGGACAGGGAGCGCAGACAGCGGGAAAGCCTGTCGACAGACGCTTGAATGATAACGCCCAAAACAGGCATTGTACGGTTTTACAGCCACTTGAGTCTGTACGAAAACACACCAGATCCACTTCAGAAGGTTCCGCAAGACGGAACACGCTTTCACCTTCACTGACGATGTTCAATTTGAGCATGCATTGCGTTTTGTGACAAAGGCTTATGGCGTGTTTCTGTCAACGGTCTGCAACTTGAGCGGCCACGCGACCGTTGCGAGGCTCACGCCCTACCGCATGCACAAGGTACGCGCCATAATGACAACCGCTTGTGACCACGCCTGTCACACAGAGTTGCACACACAGACAGGTGCGCCCTCCCCTTCCGCAAAGTTGTGATGCCATGCTGACCTGGTTGACCCGCAACAGCCTCGATTTTCCCCCACTGGAAAAAGCCCTCCGTGAACCCAACGGTCTACTTGCCGCAGGCGGAGACTTGTCGGCCGATCGCCTGATCAGCGCTTATCGACATGGCTGCTTTCCCTGGTTTCAGGACGGTCAGCCGATTCTCTGGTGGTCTCCCGATCCGCGCACCGTGCTGTTTCCTGAAGAACTCCATGTCTCGCGAAGCCTCGGCAAGGTTCTGCGCCAGTCGCGCTATCGGGTGACCTTCGATCAGGATTTTGCCAGCGTGATCAAGGCCTGCGCTGCGCCTCGCAGCTACGCCAACGAAACCTGGATAACCGGCTCGATGCAGGCGGCCTACGTTGAGTTGCACCGCCGTGGCCACGCGCACAGCGTCGAGGTCTGGGATCAGGATGAACTGGTCGGCGGACTGTACGGCCTGGCAATGGGCCAGCTGTTTTTCGGCGAGTCGATGTTCAGCCGGGCAGACAACGCCTCGAAAGTCGGCTTTGCCACGCTGGTAGAGCATTTGACTGACTGGGGATTTGTGTTGATCGATTGCCAGATGCCCACTCAACATTTGCACAGCTTCGGCGCGCGCGCCATTCCTCGGCAGACTTTCGCCGATTACCTGTCCCGCCATCTGGACCAGCCGACCGACGCCGACTGGTCAGCTAGGCGAGTTTGACAGGCTGGCATACACTCATGGGTAAGGATTCACCATTAGGCGACGACCATGACAGAGCTGGCGAGGCTGAAGTTTTATGCCACTCAACCGCACACGTGCAGTTACCTGCCCGAAGAGCAGGCGACGACCCTGTTTCTGGACCCCAGCCAGCCGATGGATGTACAGGTCTATGCCGACCTGTCGGACATGGGTTTTCGCCGCAGCGGTGATCACCTCTATCGCCCGCACTGCCAGAACTGCAGCGCCTGTGTACCCGCACGCATTCCGGTGAGCCTCTTCGTCCCCGACCGCCAGCAAAAACGCATTCTGAAACGCAATGCCGACATTCAGGTGCAAAGCGCCAAACCAGTGTTCACTCAGGAATATTTCGATCTTTATCGGCGTTATATTGAACAACGGCACGCTGACGGCGACATGTTCCCGCCAAGTCGCGAGCAATTTTCGACCTTTCTGGTCCGCGACCTGCCCTTTTCGCGCTTTTACGAATTTCGTGTCGATCAACGCCTGTTGGCAGTCGCCGTCACCGACCTGCTGCCCAACGGGCTTTCAGCGGTCTATACGTTCTACGAACCCGATGAAGAACGCCGCAGTCTGGGCCGTTACGCGATTTTGTGGCAGATCGCCGAAGCTGCCAGGCTGCAACTGCAGGCGGTGTACCTCGGCTACTGGATCAAGAACTGCAAAAAGATGAATTACAAGACCCAATATCGCCCCATCGAGCTGCTCACCAATCAAAGATGGGTCACTCTGTATTGAACCCCTTGGCTTAAACTGGTTTTTTCGGGCACAATGCACGCCGCTTTTGCCTGGCGCCACTTGCACCGGGCCACTCATTTGTATACCGAGGGCTTTACTGCATGTCGAAAGAAGACAGCTTCGAAATGGAAGGCACTGTCGTCGACACCCTGCCCAACACCATGTTTCGCGTGGAGTTGGAAAACGGGCACGTCGTAACCGCGCATATCTCCGGCAAGATGCGCAAGAATTACATCCGTATTCTGACCGGTGACAAAGTGCGTGTAGAGCTGACGCCCTACGACCTGAGCAAAGGGCGCATCACCTACCGCGCTCGCTAAACAGGCATTAACGAAAACGCCCGGCATAAGCCGGGCGTTTTTGTATGCCTGTTTTTCTACAATCGATGCCCTCAACCTGCCCCGCATCATCATGATGCGGGGCGAGGCGTAGGCTATCAGGCCATTTCTGCCGTGGTTTCGAAATCGAAGGTGATCTCGCCATCCTTGATATCGATGTGCACCACGCCGCCATGTTCTGACAGTTCGCCGAACAGGATCTCTTCGGCGAGAGGCCGTTTGATCTTGTCCTGAATCAGGCGAGCCATCGGTCTGGCCCCCATTGCCGCATCGTAACCACCCTGCGCCAGCCAGCTTCTCGCCGCCTCGGACACTTCGAGCAGTACGCGCTTGTCTTCCAGTTGGGCCTGAAGCTCGGTGAGGAACTTGTCGACCACGCTCTTGATGACTTCGTGGCTGAGGCGACCAAACTGAATGATGGTATCCAGACGGTTGCGGAACTCCGGCGTGAAGCTCTTCTTGATCACTTCCATCGCGTCAGACGAGTGGTCCTGATGAGTGAAACCGATCGAAGCGCGCGCAGCAGACTCGGCCCCGGCGTTGGTGGTCATGATCACGATCACATTGCGGAAATCCGCCTTGCGCCCGTTGTTGTCGGTCAGCGTACCGTGATCCATCACCTGCAGAAGCAGATTGAAGACTTCCGGGTGAGCCTTTTCGATTTCATCGAGCAACAGCACGCAATGCGGCTGGCGGGTAATGGCCTCGGTCAGCAGACCGCCCTGGTCGAAACCGACGTAGCCCGGAGGCGCACCGATCAGACGGGAAACGGTATGCCGTTCCATGTACTCAGACATGTCGAAACGGATCAACTCGACGCCCAAAGCCTTGGCCAGCTGACGAGCCGCCTCGGTCTTGCCGACGCCCGTAGGACCGGCGAACAGGAACGAACCTACCGGTTTGTCAGGCGACTTGAGGCCTGCACGAGACAGTTTGATCGCCGTCGACAACGAGTCAATGGCCGCATCCTGCCCGAACACCGTGAGCTTGAGATCGCGCTCCAGGTTACGCAGCAGTTCCTTGTCGGAGCTATTGACGTGTTTTGGCGGAATACGCGCGATCTTGGCAACGATGTCTTCAACCTCGGGCACATCGATACGTTTAGCGCGCTTTTCGACCGGCTGCAGACGCTGGTAGGCACCCGCTTCATCAATCACGTCAATGGCCTTGTCAGGCATATGACGGTCGTTGATGTAGCGCGATGCAAGTTCTGCGGCAGCGCGCAGGGCTTCGTCGCTGTATTCGATGCTGTGATGCTGCTCGAAACGGCTTTTCAGGCCACGCAGAATACCAATGGTGTCCTCGACCGAAGGCTCGGACACATCGACTTTCTGGAAACGACGCGCCAAGGCACGATCCTTCTCGAAAATCCCGCGAAACTCCTGGAAGGTGGTCGAACCGATGCAACGGATCTCGCCGGAAGACAGCAGCGGCTTGAGCAGATTGGAAGCATCCATTACCCCGCCGGAGGCTGCGCCAGCACCGATGATCGTGTGGATTTCGTCAATGAACAGGATCGCCTGAGGACGCTTGCGCAGTTCGTTGAGCAACGCCTTGAAGCGCTTCTCGAAATCGCCGCGGTATTTCGTCCCGGCCAGCAACGCACCCAGGTCGAGCGAGTAGACGACGCTATTGGCAAGCAGGTCAGGCACCTGATTGTCGACGATGCGCTTGGCCAGACCTTCAGCGATAGCCGTTTTACCGACACCCGCTTCACCGACCAGCAAAGGGTTGTTCTTGCGACGACGAGCCAGAATCTGTGCCACCCGCTCGACTTCGCTTTCGCGGCCGACCAGTGGATCGATGCGCCCCTGACGTGCCAACTCGTTCAAATTGCTGGCATAGGCATCCAGAGGATTGCCTGAGGAAGATGCTTCACCGCCCTCGTCGTCCTGCATATCCTGTTCACCTTCAGAAGAGTGTTCGCCGTGCCCTGGCACCTTGGAGATACCGTGGGCGATGTAGTTGACGACATCGATCCGGGCCACGCTCTGCTGTTTGAGCAGAAATACGGCCTGGCTTTCCTGCTCACTGAAAATCGCGACCAGCACATTGGCGCCGGTCACTTCGCGCTTGCCTGAGCTCTGCACGTGGAAGACTGCCCGTTGCAGCACGCGCTGGAACCCGAGCGTCGGTTGTGTCTCGCGGTCCTCGTCATGAACGGGGATCAGCGGAGTGGTGGAGTCGATGAACTCCTGCAGATCATGCTTGAGTTTATCGAGGTTTGCGCCGCAGGCACGCAGGACAGTGGCTGCAGCCTCATTATCCAATAGAGCCAGCAGGAGATGCTCGACCGTCATGAACTCATGACGCTTCGAACGTGCCTCCTTGAAGGCAAGATTGAGGGTGACTTCGAGCTCACGGTTTAACATAGCTTCACCTCATACCCAAGTGGTCGGCGTTTAACCGTCCTTCTCGATCTCACAGAGTAGCGGATGCTGGCTCTCCCTGGCGTATTGATTGACCTGCATTGCCTTGGTCTCGGCGATGTCACGGGTAAACAATCCGCAGACTGCCCGTCCCTCTGTATGGACGGCCAGCATGACTTTGGTGGCCAGCTCACGATTCAGGTTAAAAAACACCTCGAGTACTTCTACGACGAAATCCATCGGGGTGTAGTCATCGTTGAATAAAACCACCTTGTACATCGGTGGCGCCTGCAGGGCCGGCTTGGCGTCCTGCACCGCAATGCCCGCCGAGTCGTCCTCGTGCGACTGCGGATCATCCTGATTGAATGTTAGTCGAATCTTGCTGAATGCATGCATGGAAAGAAATGTTCGTTTGAGGGCGGATTGAGCAATTTAGTCGCAGTCTGGGCGGTTTTTAAATGGGCTGCCACATGACCTTGACTATCAGCTAAACGGTGTTACAAACAATAGAGCCCACATTGGGTAAAAAGGGTCCGTGCAGTCAACCAAAATTTTTTGGGTGAGCAGCGGATTGAAGTGGATGATACTCCTGACGGAGTCCTTTGCAGAGGGAGATGGTAATGATTGAAGGAAAAGTCAAGTGGTTCAACAATGCAAAAGGGTTTGGGTTCATAAACGCTGAAGGCAATGACGAGGATCTGTTCGCTCATTTCTCGGCCATCGAAATGGACGGTTACAAAACTCTAAAGGCTGGCCAGAAAGTCAGATTTGAAGTCGCCCAAGGTCCAAAAGGGCTTCATGCGGTAAAAATCAAAGGCTTGGAAGATAAAAAGCTGGATCCGGCAAAAGAAACACATCCGCTGCACCAGCAGGACCACGCTCACGCGGACGCCTGATACTCATGTTGAAAAAGTGATTAGATCTATAGCGGCAGCCATCAGAGCCAGCCGAATCAATAGAAACATGCAATGAGCTTTGCCGGACACGTAGAAAGACAGGGACATTGGTCTGTTTATATCCGTCACGCTCCACAGGGTGTCGAATTAGCGGTTATTGCACCGCGGATACCCAGACTCCAATCCAGAACGTTCCGTTCGTCTACCCCAAACCGTCCTGAACAACGAAAATCCGCCCTCACCATCTGCCCCCCCCATCAAGGCGTGCCAGGCCCCACATGCCAACCATTCCAGACAGCTGCCTGGAGGACTGCGCGTTCGACCAACGGCGGATATTCATTTTTCGATAGCTCGCATAGCATTAATGCTTGGTGCCAATGGTTTGATATACTCGCGCCGTGACCGCAGAGTCATCAAGGCCGACCCGTCCGAATTCTGACCCTCGGCCTTCCTTATGCGTCGGGCTGCTACCTGACCCGACAGCTTGACGCTCGACTGATGCACCCAACATCACCGCGAATAAACCTCGACCTGGCTCATGGCCGAACCGTGGGCAAGCGCGCTTAGAATGCGCGTATCGAGATTTTGTGCATGCTCAGCAAAAGAGAGTTAATACGAATGTCCAACCGCTCGAAGATCATCTACACCTTCACCGACGAAGCTCCGGCCCTCGCCACCTACTCCCTGCTGCCTATTATCGAAGCGTTCACGGCAACCTCCGATATCGACGTGGAAACACGCGACATTTCTCTGGCGGGCCGTGTTCTTTCCAGCTTCCCGGAATTGCTTGCCGACAAAAAAGTGCCGGATCATCTCGCCGAGCTGGGCAAACTGGCCACTACGCCAGAGGCCAACATCATCAAGCTGCCTAACATCAGCGCCTCGGTCCCGCAATTGAAGGCGACCATCAAGGAGCTTCAGAATCAGGGCTACAACATTCCTGACTACCCTGAAAACCCTGCCACTGACGCGGAAAAAGAAACCCGCGCACGCTACGACAAGACCAAGGGCAGCGCCGTGAACCCTGTTCTGCGCGAAGGCAACTCCGATCGCCGCGCCCCGCTGTCGGTCAAGAACTACGCGCGCAAGCACCCGCACAAGATGGGCGCCTGGTCAGCTGACTCCAAGGCTCACGTTGCACACATGAGCAACGGCGACTTCTACGGCAGCGAAAAAGCTGCCGAGATCGCAGCCGATAACACCGTCAAGATCGAACTCGTCGCCCAGGACGGCACCACCACCGTCCTGAAGGAAAAAACCTCCGTCAAGGCGGGCGAAGTCGTCGACTGCTCGGTCATGAGCGCCAAGGCCCTGCGCAGTTTCATTGCTGCCGAAATCGAAGACGCTCGCAAGCAGGGCGTTCTGTTTTCGGTGCACTTGAAAGCCACCATGATGAAGATCTCCGATCCGATCATGTTCGGCCAGATCGTCGACGAGTTCTACAAGGACGCGCTGACCAAGCACGCCGATACGCTCAAGCAGATCGGCTTCAGCCTGAACAACGGCATCGGCGACCTGTACGAACGCATCACTGCCCTGCCCGCTGACAAGCAGGCAGAAATCAAGGCTGACATCGAAGCGGTCTACGCCGTTCGTCCACAGCTGGCGATGGTCAATTCCGACAAGGGCATCACCAACCTGCACGTGCCGAGCGACGTCATCGTCGACGCCTCGATGCCGGCAATGATTCGTGACTCCGGCAAGATGTGGGGCACAGATGGTCAGTTGCACGATGCCAAGGCCGTCATTCCGGATCGCTGCTACGCCACCATTTATCAAGCGGTCATCGAAGACTGCAAGAAAAATGGCGCATTCGACCCGACCACCATGGGCAGCGTACCGAACGTCGGTCTGATGGCTCAGAAGGCCGAAGAGTATGGCTCCCACGACAAGACGTTCCACATTCAGACCAACGGCGTGGTTCGCGTAACCGACAGCCAGGGCAACCTGCTGATG
The DNA here is from genome assembly GCF_017832255.1 of Pseudomonas sp. PvP028. Classification (NCBI taxonomy): domain Bacteria; kingdom Pseudomonadati; phylum Pseudomonadota; class Gammaproteobacteria; order Pseudomonadales; family Pseudomonadaceae; genus Pseudomonas; species Pseudomonas sp. PvP028. The sequence continues at coordinate 3,605,587 of NZ_JAFIBL010000001.1, read as the reverse complement.
GAACAGAACGTCGAAGCCGGCGATATCTGGCGCATGTGCCAGGCCAAGGACGCACCGATCCAGGATTGGGTGAAACTGGCCGTCAACCGTGCCCGCGCCAGCAACACCCCGGCTATCTTCTGGCTGGACTCGTCCCGCGCCCACGACAGCGTGATGATCGAGAAAGTGCGCAAGTACCTGGGCGACCATGACACGTCGGGCCTGGATATCCAGATCCTGTCACCTGTCGACGCGATGAAGCTGACCCTGGAACGCACGCGCGCAGGCAAGGACACCATTTCGGTGACCGGCAACGTTCTGCGCGACTACCTGACTGACCTGTTCCCGATCATGGAACTGGGCACCAGCGCGAAGATGCTGTCGATCGTTCCGCTGATGAACGGCGGCGGTCTGTTCGAAACCGGCGCGGGTGGTTCGGCTCCGAAGCACGTGCAGCAGTTCGTCGAGGAAAACTTCCTGCGCTGGGATTCGCTGGGCGAATTCCTCGCGCTGGCAGCGTCCCTCGAGCATCTGGGCCATGCCTACAACAATCCGAAAGCGTTGGTTCTGTCCAAGACCCTCGACCAGGCCACTGGCGAGTTCCTGGACCGCAACAAGTCGCCTTCGCGCAAGGTAGGCGGTATCGACAACCGCGGCAGCCACTTCTACCTGACCCTGTTCTGGGCTCAGGCACTGGCTGCTCAGAACGACGATGCAGACCTCAAGGCGCAGTTCGCACCTCTGGCCAAGACCCTGACCGACAACGAAGAAAAAATCGTTGCCGAGCTGAACGCCGTTCAGGGCAAGCCGGTGGATATTGGCGGCTACTACTTCCCTAACCCGGAAGTCACCAGCAAGGCCATGCGCCCGAGCGCCACGCTCAACGCGGCCATCGCCGCGCTGTAAGAGGCAATCCGAGGCGGTGCATAAAAGATGCACCGCCCCACAAAAAATCCCCGGCCTGTTGCCGGGGATTTTTTTTATCCATGAAAAATTTCAGCCGCCTGTGTAAGCCCAGGCGCCAGGGAGATGCTCGCTCAAGCACACCATTTATCCCTTCAGCTTTTCAGTGTGCGCGAAAGAAAGTCGCGAATGTATTCGGCGACCTCAGGCGCGTGTGTTTCCAATGCAAAGTGCCCTGCATCCAGCAGATGCACTTCAGCAGCCGGGACGTCCTTGCGATAAGCATGCGCGCCAGGCGGTATGAACGCAGGATCGTGCTTGCCCCAGACCGCCAGCAAGGGAGGCTGATATTTGCGCAAGTATTCCTGAAACGAGGGGTAAGCCGCTACGTTACTGCGGTAGTCAAGAATCAGGTCAAGCTGGATCTCCTCTGCGCCCGGCCGCGCCATATACATAATGTCGAGGTTGTAGCCATCGGGAGAAAGCTTTTCAGGATCGGCTCCCGTACCGTATTGCCAGTCCCGGATGACTTGCGGTGACAACGAGGCGCGACAGGCTTCGCGATTGGCTGCCGAAGGCTCGCGCCAATAGGCTTGCCACGGACCCCATTGATCGCTGAATCCTTCCAGGTAGGCGTTGCCGTTCTGACTGATGATTGCAGTAACCTTCTCCGGGTTCGCCGCTGCGAGCCGCAAACCTGTCGGTGCGCCATAGTCGAATAGGTATAACGCGTATTTCTTCAGGCCCAGCGCCTCGGTGAAGCGCTCGATCACCTTGTAAAGGTTTTCGAATGTGTAATCGAACTGCCCGCGCGGTGAAGCCTTGGTATTACCGAATCCAAGCAGGTCGGGAGCGATCAGGCGGTACTGACTCGCCAGCAAGGGCATCAGGTCGCGAAACATGTGGCTGGAACTCGGAAAACCATGAAGCAACAGCAGCACCGGGGCGTCCTTGGCTCCGACTTCGCGATAGAACACATTGACGTCTCCTACCTGCTGAGTGTGAAACGTCACGCGGAAGGCGTCATCAATGTTCATTGCATTTTCCCTGGATAGAGGTTTATTGCTTGCAGAAGCGGCGCTCACCAACGACGCCCCGAGAGCAGAAGCAGCGCCTAACGCTGACACCTGTAAAACCTTGCGCCGACTGACACCGGATGCGGCATTTTCAGCGTCGGCTGAACCGAAATTTTTCATAGAAGAGTCTGACCGGGCTTGATGAATGTGCAGCCATCCTAATCATTGCTCCTAAAATGCAGAATCACCGCAAAAATCAATTCACCATTTCAAAATCTGAAATGCTGATACGATTTCGCATCTCTCGTGGCAAGCAGGCAGCCTATGGACCGTATTCAGGAAATGACGCTTTTTGCCGCACTTGCCGAGCAAACCAGTTTTGCCGGGGTGGCCCGCCACTTTGGCCTGTCGACCGCTACGGTAACCCGGGCTGTCGCGAGCCTGGAGAGCCGCCTGGGCATCCTTCTGGTGGTGCGCACCACTCGCAATATGCGGCTCACCGAGGCGGGCCAGCGCTTCGCCGCTGATTGCCGTCGATTGCTTGCCGACCTTGATGAGGCTGAAAGCGCGGCAGGCGGCTTGCATGCGTTGCCAGGCGGCCTGCTGACGGTCACCGCACCTCAGATGTTCGGCGCGCTGCATGTCGTACCCGTAATGACGAGCTTTCTCGAGCGGTTTCCGGCCGTGGACATCCGTGCCATTCTGGTCGACAGGGTAGTGTCCATGCTCGATGAGGGCATCGACGTGGCGGTCAGGATCGGCACCCTGCCCGATTCGTCTCTTACCGCAATCCCGACAGGTAGCGTGCGGCGCATGGTTTGCGCCTCCCCTGCCTACCTCGAAAAGCATGGAGCCCCGCAGCATCCCGACGATTTGCGACAGCATTCCACAGTTTCAACCACCACCGCCGAACGCTCGCCTCACTGGCTTTTCCGGATCGATGACAAGAATTATTCAGTAGACGTCGCCTCAAGACTCAGTCTGACGTCTTATCAGGCGGCGATCAGCGCAGCGTTACAGGGCTGGGGACTGACCCAGGTGCCGTACTATCAGATACGCGAGCACCTGCAGGAAGGCAGGCTCAAGTGTGTTCTGGAGACGTTCGAAATAATCCCGGAACCGGTTCACGTTGTTTACCTGGAGGGCCGTCGTCGCTCATCCAAGGTGCGAGCCTTTGTGGACTTCTGCGTCAGCGCCCTGAGGCATGATCTGCAATTCGATCAACAATAAGCTGTTACGGCTGACTCAATCCCCAGCAAAGAGACCATTATCATGACTTGGCAAGCCCACGTTACCGTCGCCACTATCGTCGAAGATCAAGGCCGCTTTCTGTTCGTCGAAGAAATCAAAGGCGGACGCGCCGTACTCAACCAACCCGCCGGGCACCTCGACCCGAACGAGAGCCTGCAACGCGCTGCAGTGCGTGAAACCCTGGAAGAAACCGGCTGGGACGTCGAATTGACTAGCGTGGTGGGCATCTACCTGTACACCGCACCGAGCAATGGCGTGACCTACCAGCGAATCTGCTTTGCCGCCAAGGCCCTGCGCCACCATCCGGAATATCAACTCGATGAAGGCATCGTCGGCGCAGTCTGGCTGACTCGCGATGAACTGGTAGCCCAGCAGGAGCGCTGGCGCAGCGAGCTGGTATTGCGCTGCCTGGACGACTACCTCGATGGTGAACATTTCAGTCTCGACCTGCTGCGCGACAAGGCGTGAGACTCGACGCCCTCAGCCTGATAGAATCGCGTCCTTTTACAGGTCAGCCGTTGAATCCCCATGCGTGATCCAGCCCCCTCGAACTCAGAAATGAAGCGCGTCATAGTCGGCATGTCCGGCGGCGTGGACTCTTCCGTTTCCGCCGTACTGCTCATGGAGCAGGGTTATCAGGTGGAAGGCTTGTTCATGAAGAACTGGGAAGAAGACGACGGAACGGAATACTGCACCGCCCGCGAAGACCTGGCAGATGCCCAGGCCGTGTGCGACAAGATCGGCATCAAGCTGCACACGGCCAACTTCGCGGCCGAGTACTGGGACAACGTCTTCGAGCACTTCCTTGAAGAGTACAAGGCCGGGCGCACGCCGAACCCGGACATCCTGTGTAACCGCGAAATCAAGTTCAAGGCGTTTCTCGACTACGCACTGATGCTCGGCGCCGACCTTATTGCTACAGGCCATTACGTACGCCGCCGTGATATCGATGGACGTACCGAGCTGCTCAAGGGCCTGGACCCGAACAAAGATCAGAGCTACTTCCTGCACGCCGTTGGCGGCGAGCAGATTGCCCGCACCCTGTTCCCGGTTGGCGAGCTAGAAAAACCGGAAGTGCGCGCCATTGCCGAAAAGCACGGCCTGGCCACTGCCAAGAAGAAGGATTCCACCGGAATCTGCTTCATTGGCGAACGCCGCTTCACTGATTTTCTGCGCCAGTACCTGCCCGCCCAGCCCGGCGAAATCAAGACCACCGAAGGTGAAGTCATCGGTCGTCACAGCGGCCTGATGTACCACACCATCGGCCAGCGTCAGGGTCTGGGCATCGGCGGTCTCAAGGATGCCAGCGATGATCCGTGGTACGTGCTGGTCAAGGACCTGGACAACAACGAACTGATTGTCGGTCAGGGTAACGATCACCCCTGGCTGTTTTCCCGTGCGCTGGTTTCTTCGGAAATCTATTGGGTCAACCCGATCGATCTGAGCAGCCCGCGCAGGCTCACCGCGAAGGTCCGTTATCGTCAGGGCGACCAGCCATGCACACTGGAAAAAACCGCAGACGGTTATCGCGCCACATTCGATGACCCGCAACGCGCCGTCACTCCCGGCCAGTCTGTGGTGTTCTACGACGGCGAAATCTGTCTGGGCGGCGGCGTGATCGAAATTGCCGAACCCTGGACCAGCAAGGACAAGCGTTGATGAGCCCGACTCAGGAACAACTGATCGCTCTGGGCGGTGTATTCCAGGCCGCCGTGCTCGTCGACCGGATCGCCAAGACCGGTCAGATCAGCGAAGCGGCCCTGGGCTGCATGCTCGGCAGCCTGCTGGTGGTCGATCCCAAGGATACGCTGGACGTCTACGGCGGCGACGATCTCAACCTGCACGAAGGCTATCGCGCCATGGCCAGCGCCCTGGAGCGCGACCCGGCAACCTTGCAACGCGAGCCGTTGCGCTACGCCCTGTCGATGCTCGGCCTCGAGCGTCAGCTGGCCAAGCGCGATGACCTGCTTGAAGTGATCGGCAAACGCATTCCGGTGATTCAGTCACAGGTCGAGCATTTTGGCATCGCCCACGAGAACGTGATTGCCGCGACCGGCGCGCTGTATCAGGACACCCTGAGCACCTTGCGCCAGCGCATTCAGGTGCAAGGCGACATGCGTAATCTGCAGCAGCCGAATAATGCCTCGAAGATTCGCGGCATTCTGCTGGCCGGTATTCGCTCTGCCCGCCTGTGGCGGCAAGTTGGCGGTCATCGCTGGCAACTGGTGTTCAGCCGCCGCAAGTTGTTGAAAGAACTTTATCCATTGCTGCACGGCTGACCCGCCGCGCGCCAATGACCTTCACCACCCCTGGCACGACGCTGTCTACGCTGGTCGGCGGACTCCGGTCCGACTGACTTTTCATGTATGATATGCGCCCTTTTCGTCGCCCGACTGTCCGAGAGCATCCCATGCAGCTTTCTTCGCTCACTGCGGTTTCCCCTGTTGATGGCCGCTACGCCGGCAAAACCCAGGCCTTGCGCCCTATTTTCAGCGAATACGGCCTGATCCGTTTCCGCGTGATGGTTGAAGTTCGCTGGCTCCAGCGTCTTGCGGCTCACCCGCAGATCACCGAGGTCCCGGCCTTCTCCGCGCAAGCCAACGCCATCCTGGATACCCTGGCCGAAGACTTCTCCGTGGAGCATGCCGAGCGAGTCAAGGAAATCGAGCGCACCACCAATCATGACGTGAAGGCTGTGGAGTATCTGCTCAAGGAGCAGGCTGCCAAATTGCCAGAGCTGGAAAAGGTCAGCGAGTTCATCCACTTCGCCTGCACCAGCGAAGACATCAACAACCTGTCTCACGCATTGATGCTGCGCGAGGGCCGCGACACTGTCGTGCTGCCGCTGATGCGTCAGATCGCCGACGCTATCCGCGAGCTGGCGATTCGCTTCGCAGACGTGCCGATGCTGTCCCGCACCCACGGCCAGCCCGCCTCCCCGACCACATTGGGCAAGGAACTGGCCAACGTCGTCTACCGCCTCGAGCGTCAGATCAGCCAGATCGCGGCAGTCCCGTTGCTCGGCAAGATCAACGGCGCAGTCGGCAACTACAACGCCCACCTCTCTGCCTACGCAGACATCGACTGGGAAGCCAACGCGCGCGCCTTCATCGAAGACGAGCTGGGCCTGGGCTTCAACCCCTACACCACGCAGATCGAACCGCACGACTACATTGCCGAGCTGTTCGATGCTATTGCGCGCTTCAACACCATCCTGATCGACTTCGACCGCGACATCTGGGGCTACATCTCGCTGGGCTATTTCAAGCAGCGCACCATCGCTGGCGAAATCGGCTCCTCGACCATGCCGCACAAGGTCAACCCGATTGACTTCGAAAACTCCGAAGGCAATCTGGGCATCGCCAACGCACTGTTCCAGCACCTGGCGAGCAAGTTGCCTGTGTCTCGCTGGCAGCGTGACCTGACCGACTCCACCGTGCTGCGCAATCTGGGCGTCGGCTTTGCCCACAGCGTCATTGCCTACGAAGCCAGCCTCAAGGGCATCAGCAAGCTGGAACTGAACGAACAGCGCATTGCCGCCGATCTGGACGCATGCTGGGAAGTTCTGGCAGAGCCGATTCAGACTGTCATGCGTCGTTACAACATCGAAAACCCATACGAAAAACTGAAAGAACTGACACGCGGCAAGGGCATCGGTCCTGAAGCGTTGCAGACTTTCATCGACGGCCTGGACATGCCTGCCGAAGCCAAGGCCGAGCTCAAGAAGCTCACGCCGGCCAATTACATCGGTAACGCAGCCGCTCAGGCCAAGCGCATCTGACACGCAAAAAAATTGCACACGCCCGGCTGTGCCGGGCGTTTTCATTTCAAGGGCTTACACATGAATCCTGATATTCCTCTGCAACTTCTGGGCGGCATCAGTGCTCGCGTTTTCCTGCGTGACTACTGGCAGAAAAAACCGCTGCTGATCCGCCAGGCTCTGCCGGACTTTCAAAGCCCGATCGACGCGGACGAGCTTGCCGGCCTCGCCCTGGAAGAAGAAGTGGAGTCGCGCCTGGTCATCGAAAACGGCGAGCGTCCATGGGAGCTGCGTCGTGGCCCGTTCGCTGAAGACGAGTTCAGCAAGCTGCCCGAGCGCGACTGGACGCTGCTGGTCCAGGCCGTGGACCAATTCGTCCCGGAGGTCAGCGAGCTGCTGGAAAACTTCCGTTTTCTGCCCAGCTGGCGGATTGACGACGTGATGATCAGCTACGCAGCCCCTGGCGGCAGCGTCGGTCCGCATTTCGACAACTATGATGTGTTCCTGCTTCAGGGACATGGCAAACGGCACTGGCAGATCGGCCAGATGTGCGATGCGGAAAGCCCGCTGCTGCAGCATGCCGACCTGCGCATCCTTGCCGAATTCGAGAAGACCGAAGAGTGGACGCTGGAACCGGGCGACATGCTTTATCTGCCGCCACGCCTGGCGCACTGCGGCGTCGCCGTCGACGACTGCCTGACCTACTCGGTCGGTTTCCGGGCGCCAAGCGCTGCCGAAGTCCTGACTCACTTCACCGACTTCCTCAGCCAGTTCATCCCGGATGAAGAGCGCTATACCGATGCTGACGCCCAGCCGGTCAGCGACCCTCATCAGATCCAGCATGACGCGCTCGATCGCCTGAAAACGCTGCTGGCCGAGCACATGAGTGACGAACGCCTGCTGCTGACCTGGTTCGGCCAGTTCATGACCGAGCCGCGCTACCCGGAACTGGTGACCGGCCCTGAGCTGGAAGAACAGGACCTGCTCGACAGCCTCGAGCAGGGCGCGGTGCTGATTCGTAACCCGAGCGCACGGCTGGCCTGGTCTGAAGTTGATGACGATCTACTACTGTTTGCCAGTGGCCAGAGCCGTCTGCTGCCGGGCAGCCTGCGTGACCTGCTCAAACTGATCTGTGCCGCCGATGCGTTGCACAGCGAAAACCTTGGCCAATGGTTGGCCGATGACGAGGGGCGCAATTTGCTTTGCGAACTCGTAAAACAAGGAAGCCTGGGATTTGCCGATGAATAAAGTCACTGTAGCTGTCGCCCAATGGCAGAAGAACAACGCCGATATCCGGCGCATACGCGATTCGGTATTCATTGCCGAACAATCGGTGCCGCCGGAACTGGAGTGGGATGCCGAAGACGCAGGTGCCGTGCACTTTCTTGCGTACGAAGGTGAATATGCGGTGGGCACTGCCCGACTGCTGCCAGATGGCGAGATCGGCCGCTTGTCAGTCCTGAGAGACTGGCGTGGCCTGAAGGTCGGCGAGGCTCTGTTGGGTGCCGTGATCCATGAAGCTGAACAGCGTGGCCTCAAGCCGCTCAAGCTGAGCGCTCAGGTGCAGGCCGTCGAGTTTTATCAGCGCTTCGGCTTTTCGGTTATCAGCGACGAGTTTCTCGAAGCCGGCCTGCCACACGTCGATATGCTCCGCGAAGCGTGATCAACGCGATTATGTAGGCGCTCACCGCGGCACTACATAATGATCGCCCTGCCCTTTTTCGCTAGACCCTCTCAAGGTCGAACCGAAAAGCGGCAGGGCTTTTTCATGCCTGACCATTCAGCTTGATTGCCTGCAGCCGACACAGTGGCACAATCATGCTTTACGCGCTTACCGCGGAGAATGAACATGTCAGTACGCAACTTGCTCAATGCAGCGCTCACCTCGATGCTGATCGTCCTCAGCGCTCACGTCTTCGCAGCGACCGAAGTCGTCCCGCTCAACTACCGCACCAGTGCCGATCTATTGCCGGTCGCCAAATCCTTTCTGGGGGACGAAGGCACCGTCAGCGCCTACGGCAATCAACTGATCGTGAATGCAGAGTCACGCAAGATCGAAGAACTTCGCGCCTTGATCTCGCAACTCGATACCGCACCGAAACGCTTGCTGATCAGCGTTGACACCAGCGACAGCGCGACGCGCAACAGCAGCGGCTCGCCAGTGATCGAGTACGGTACCGCCAGCCGTGAAGGCGGCGTGCAACAAGTACAAACCAGCGAAGGGACCCCTGCACTCATTCAGGTTGGCCAGAGCGTGCCACTGACCTCCTCATCCACGGACGCGTACGGATACTCGCGAAGCGACACCGAGTACCGCAATGTAACTCAGGGGTTTTACGTCACGGCCAGCGTGACCGGCGACACGGTTCACCTGAGCATCAGCACCAATCATGACCGCATGAGCCAGGAGCGCCCTGACGCCGTCAAGGTGCAGAGTACCGACAGCCAGGTGAGTGGCAGGCTGGGAGAATGGATCACGCTGGCGAGCAATAGCAACGAATCCGTCGCCGATCAGAGTGGTCTGGCGCAACGCTATTCCACCCAGGGTCGCGACGATATGATTTTGCGCGTAAAGGTCGAAACCCTCGAATAGCCTGTATGGGGTGAAAACCCAATACTTACGGGCCTTTTGATGACTGGCCGGTCGACTTCCCACAAATATGTAGTGATTTAAAAAAAGCACTACAAAAGGTTTGACGCCCCCCGGAAGTGCGAGGCATGATTGCCTCGCTCCCGCTAATCAGAGGCTTTGCAAAGAGTCTTCGAGTCGCCGCTCTCACACACCCCGCAGAGCCGATTCGTGTCCGCACCGCCCACAAGGCAGTTTGACGAGGTTGCGACTGGAACGAAGTTGTCCCGAGGGACGGAAGCGTAAACGGTAACCCGGCAAGGCCGACGGTGATGCACAACGCCACTGCAGGCCCGACTGTCCACCTGACAGCCTCATGTCCGGACGCCCGCTCTCCCCTCGAGTACATCGTTCACCTGTCGCGACCCACGAACGTGCGGCTTCAAGCAAAGCCCCGGATCAGCGAGCAGCCATCTACCGTGCCTTCGATAAACGAGGCGTTTTGGCGGAGCAGGACTTTCCAACGAGACCTACTTCTAGAGGTTTATCACCATGGCACTGACACGCGAACAACAAATAGCGGCTCTCGAGAAAGACTGGGCTGAAAATCCGCGCTGGAAAAACGTGACCCGTACTTACTCCGCTGCAGATGTGGTCCGCCTGCGCGGCTCGGTTCAACCCGAACACACCTTTGCACGACTGGGTGCAGACAAGCTGTGGAATCTGGTGACCCAGGGTGCCAAACCGTCCTTTCGACCGGACAAGGATTTCGTCAATTGCATGGGTGCCCTCACTGGCGGCCAGGCCGTGCAGCAGGTCAAGGCCGGTATTCAGGCCATCTACCTGTCCGGCTGGCAGGTCGCTGCCGACAACAACTCTGCCGAGTCCATGTACCCGGATCAGTCGCTGTACCCGGTCGACTCGGTGCCGACCGTGGTCAAGCGCATCAACAACTCGTTCCGCCGTGCCGACCAGATCCAGTGGAAAGCCGGCAAGGCACCGGGCGACGAAGGCTACATCGACTACTTCGCCCCGATCGTGGCAGACGCGGAAGCCGGATTCGGCGGTGTACTCAATGCCTATGAGCTGATGAAAAGCATGATCGAAGCCGGTGCCGCCGGGGTGCACTTCGAAGACCAACTGGCTTCGGTGAAGAAATGTGGCCACATGGGCGGCAAGGTGCTGGTCCCGACTCAGGAAGCCATACAGAAACTGGTCGCAGCACGCCTGGCCGCCGACGTGGCCGGTGTACCGACCATCATTCTGGCCCGGACTGACGCCAACGCTGCCGACTTGCTGACATCCGATTGCGACCCGTACGACAAGCCATTCGTGACCGGCGAGCGAACCCACGAGGGGTTTTACAAGGTTCGCGCCGGTCTCGATCAGGCGATCTCGCGTGGCCTGGCGTACGCGCCCTACGCCGATCTGATCTGGTGCGAAACAGCCAGACCGGATCTGGACGAGGCACGCCGCTTCGCCGAAGCGATCAAAAAGGAATACCCGGACCAGTTGCTGTCCTACAACTGCTCGCCGTCCTTCAACTGGAAGAAAAACCTCGACGACGCAACCATCGCCAAATTTCAGCGCGAGCTGTCGGCCATGGGTTACAAGCACCAGTTCATCACCCTGGCAGGCATTCACAACATGTGGCACAGCATGTTCAATCTGGCACACGACTACGCCCGCAATGACATGACCGCCTACGTGAAGCTGCAGGAACAGGAGTTCGCCGACGCTGCCAAGGGCTACACCTTCGTGGCCCACCAGCAGGAAGTGGGTACCGGCTATTTCGATGACATGACGACCGTGATCCAGGGCGGAGTATCGTCGGTAACCGCACTGACCGGCTCCACCGAAGAAGAGCAATTCCACTGATACACCGCGCAACGCGTTGAAAAGACAGGCCGCCCGTAAGGGCGGTCTGTGTTTTGTGTCAGAAGGTGCCGGTATTGATTTCGGACAATATGCAGTTGCCGAGCGAATGCTACAAAAGGCGCACTTTATAAGCAGTACCGTTACCCACTATGCGACGACTACCGCACGCTGAACTATCAAGGCTCCCTCAAATGATATTAATTATCATTCAAATTGCCTTTCCTTACATTTCGTGCACAAGAAACATAATTAATGAAATCCCCGCTGACGCCCGTCTGGCAGGCCCTGCAGCCTCCGTGAAAGGCCGTGGGCAATTAATTCCGTAAATAAATTTGATGTAGAAAATTTACTTGCCAAGTGTTTGCACATAAAATCAATCCGTTGACCGCACTGCGACATTTCGTCACTGCCTCGACTCTTTATCAAGCACAGAGACCTTTGCTCTCTAACAAGGACTGACAGCATGCCCGAATCGACAGGTCTGATTGCCCATAACTGGGGCTTCGCCATTTTCCTTTTGGGTGTTGTCGGCCTTTGCGCCTTCATGCTCGGTCTGTCCAGCCTGCTCGGAAGCAAGGCCTGGGGTCGCAGCAAGAACGAACCTTTCGAATCCGGCATGCTGCCTACCGGCAGTGCGCGCCTGCGTCTCTCCGCAAAATTCTATCTGGTCGCGATGCTTTTCGTGATCTTTGACATTGAAGCCCTCTTTCTCTTTGCCTGGTCTGTGTCCGTCCGCGAAAGCGGCTGGACCGGATTCGTCGAAGCTCTCGTTTTCATAGCAATTCTGTTGGCAGGTCTTGTCTACCTATGGCGGGTTGGCGCTCTTGACTGGGCTCCTGAAGGTCGCCGTAATCGGCAAGCGAAGCTGAAACAATGAGGCTTTGGCGATGCAATATAATCTCACCAGGATCGACCCGGACGCTCCTAACGAGCAGTACCCCATCGGCAAACGGGAAACCGTTTCCGATCCGTTAGAAGATCAAGTCCACAAAAACATCTACATGGGCAAGCTGGAAGACGTGCTGAACGGTGCGGTCAACTGGGGACGTAAAAACTCCCTGTGGCCCTACAACTTCGGCCTGTCGTGCTGCTATGTGGAAATGACCACCGCCTTCACGGCACCCCACGACATCGCCCGCTTTGGTGCCGAAGTCATCCGGGCGTCGCCACGACAGGCGGATTTCATGGTTATTGCCGGTACCTGCTTCATCAAGATGGCGCCGATCATCCAGCGTCTCTACGAGCAAATGCTCGAACCCAAGTGGGTCATTTCCATGGGTTCGTGTGCCAACTCCGGTGGCATGTACGACATCTACTCAGTGGTCCAGGGGGTGGACAAATTCCTTCCCGTGGATGTCTACGTGCCCGGCTGCCCGCCCCGCCCCGAGGCGTTTCTGCAAGGCTTGATGCTGTTGCAGGAATCCATCGGCAAGGAGCGTCGCCCTCTTTCCTGGGTCGTTGGCGATCAAGGCGTGTATCGCGCCGAGATGCCGTCGCAAAAGGAACAGCGCCGCGAACAGCGTATTCAGGTGACCAACCTGCGCAGCCCCGACGAAGTCTGATCCAGCCCGTTCTTCTTATAAAAAAGACAAGAACCGGGGTTGATTCTGTACGTTGACCGAAGTGATTGAGACCTATGACTGCAGACAACGCTCTGTACATCCCGCCTTACAAGGCTGACGACCAAGATGTCGTCGTTGAACTGAATAACCGTTTTGGTGCCGAGGCTTTCACCGCCCAGCCGACTCGCACCGGCATGCCCGTGCTGTGGGTCGAGCGCGCCAGACTGTTTGAAATTCTGACGTTCCTGCGCAACGTGCCCAAGCCCTACTCCATGCTGTATGACCTGCATGGCGTGGACGAGCGACTGCGCACAAACCGTCGTGGTCTGCCCGGCGCAGACTTCACCGTGTTCTATCACCTGCTGTCGATCGAGCGAAACAGCGACGTGATGATCAAGGTAGCGCTTTCCGAAAGCGACTTGAGCGTACCGACGATTACCAGCATCTGGCCCAACGCCAACTGGTACGAGCGTGAAGTCTGGGACATGTTCGGCATCGACTTCCCAGGCCACCCGCACCTGAGCCGCATCATGATGCCGCCAACCTGGGAAGGCCACCCGCTGCGCAAGGACTTCCCTGCCCGTGCAACGGAATTTGATCCGTACAGCCTGACCCTCGCCAAACAGCAGCTGGAAGAAGAAGCCGCACGCTTCCGTCCGGAAGACTGGGGCATGAAACGCTCTGGCGCCAACGAGGACTACATGTTCCTCAACCTGGGGCCGAACCACCCTTCTGCTCACGGTGCGTTCCGTATCATTCTGCAACTGGACGGCGAAGAAATCGTCGACTGCGTTCCGGACATCGGCTACCACCATCGTGGTGCCGAGAAAATGGCCGAGCGCCAGTCCTGGCACAGCTTCATTCCCTACACCGACCGTATCGATTACCTGGGCGGGGTGATGAACAACCTGCCTTATGTGCTCTCGGTCGAAAAGCTGGCAGGCATCAAGGTGCCGGAGAAGGTCGACGTCATCCGCATCATGATGGCCGAGTTCTTCCGAATCACCAGTCATCTGCTGTTCCTGGGTACCTACATTCAGGACGTGGGCGCCATGACACCGGTGTTCTTCACGTTCACCGACCGCCAGAAAGCCTACACGGTGATCGAAGCGATTACCGGCTTCCGTCTGCACCCTGCCTGGTACCGCATCGGCGGGGTCGCTCACGACCTGCCGCGTGGCTGGGAAAAACTGGTCAAGGACTTCGTCGACTGGCTACCGAAGCGCCTCGACGAATACACCAAGGCTGCGCTGCAGAACAGCATCCTCAAGGGTCGTACCGTCGGCGTTGCCGCCTACAACACCAAGGAAGCCCTCGAATGGGGCGTCACCGGTGCAGGCCTGCGCTCCACCGGTTGCGACTTCGACCTGCGCAAGGCTCGCCCTTACTCGGGTTACGAGAACTTCGAATTCGAAGTGCCGCTGGCCGCCAATGGCGATGCCTATGACCGCTGCATGGTCCGCGTCGAAGAGATGCGCCAGAGCATCAAGATCATCGACCAGTGCATGCGCAACATGCCGGAAGGCCCGTACAAGGCGGATCACCCGCTGACCACGCCGCCGCCGAAAGAGCGCACCCTGCAGCACATCGAAACCCTGATCACGCACTTCCTGCAGGTTTCGTGGGGCCCGGTCATGCCGGCCAACGAATCCTTCCAGATGATCGAAGCGACCAAGGGTATCAACAGCTATTACCTGACGAGCGACGGCGGCACCATGAGCTACCGTACCCGGATCCGCACCCCGAGTTACCCGCACCTGCAGCAGATCCCTTCGGTGATCAAAGGCAGCATGGTCGCGGACTTGATCGCGTACCTGGGTAGTATCGATTTCGTTATGGCCGACGTGGACCGCTAAGCATGAATAGCCCGCTAATCCAGACAGACCGTTTCGCCCTGAGCGAAACCGAGCGCTCGGCCATCGAGCATGAGATGCATCACTACGAGGACCCGCGCGCGGCGTCCATCGAAGCCCTGAAAATTGTTCAGAAGGAACGCGGCTGGGTGCCCGACGGCGCCATTTACGCGATCGGCGACCTGCTGGGCATCCCTGCCAGCGACGTCGAAGGCGTTGCCACCTTCTACAGCCAGATCTTCCGCCAGCCGGTCGGGCGTCACATCATTCGCGTCTGCAACAGCATGGTGTGCTTCATCGGCGGCCACGAAAACGTGGTCGACGAGATCAAGAGCTCACTGGGCATCGGCCTGGGTCAGACCACCGCCGACGGTCGTTTCACACTGCTGCCGGTCTGCTGCCTCGGCAACTGTGACAAGGCGCCGGCCGTGATGGTCGACGACGACACTTTCGGCGATGTACAGCCTGCTGGCGTTGCCAAGATGCTGGAGGGTTACCTATGACCATCACTTCCTTCGGCCCTGCCAACCGCATTACGCGCACGGCAGAAACCCATCCGCTGACCTGGCGTCTGCGCGACGACGGCGAGCCGGTCTGGCTCGACGAGTACCAGACCAAGGACGGCTATGCCGCAGCGCGCAAGGCGCTGATGCAACAGGCGCCTGACGATATCGTCCAGTCGGTCAAGGATTCCGGCCTCAAGGGACGCGGCGGCGCAGGCTTCCCCACCGGTGTGAAGTGGGGCCTGATGCCCAAAGACGAGTCCATGAACATCCGCTACCTGCTGTGCAACGCGGACGAGATGGAGCCCAACACCTGGAAAGACCGCATGCTGATGGAGCAACTGCCCCATCTGCTGGTCGAGGGCATGCTGATCAGTGCCCGCGCGTTGAAAGCCTATCGCGGCTATATCTTCCTGCGCGGCGAATACGTCACTGCGGCCAAGCACCTCAATCGCGCAGTGGCGGAAGCCAAGGCTGCCGGTTTGCTGGGCAAGAACATTCTCGGCACCGGGTTCGACTTCGAGCTGTTCGTGCACACCGGTGCCGGTCGCTACATCTGCGGCGAAGAAACCGCACTGATCAACTCGCTGGAAGGCCGCCGCGCCAACCCGCGCTCCAAGCCGCCCTTCCCTGCTGCAGTGGGCGTTTGGGGCAAGCCGACCTGTGTGAACAACGTCGAAACCCTGTGCAACGTGCCTGCCATCGTCAATAACGGCAACGACTGGTACAAGTCGCTGGCTCGCGAAGGCAGTGAAGACCACGGCACCAAGCTGATGGGTTTCTCCGGCAAGGTCAAAAACCCCGGTTTGTGGGAGCTGCCTTTCGGCGTACAGGCTCGCGAACTGTTCGAAGACTACGCCGGCGGCATGCGCGATGGCTTCAAGCTCAAGTGCTGGCAGCCCGGAGGCGCCGGTACGGGTTTCCTGCTGCCGGAACACCTGGACGCCCAGATGTATGCAGGCGGTATCGCCAAGGTCGGCACCCGGATGGGTACTGGACTGGCGATGGCGGTCGACGACTCGGTCAACATGGTCTCGCTGCTGCGCAACATGGAAGAGTTTTTCGCTCAGGAGTCCTGCGGCTTCTGCACGCCATGCCGCGACGGTTTGCCATGGAGCGTGAAAATGCTTCGCGCCATCGAGAACGGTCAGGGTCAGCCGGGGGATATCGAAACCCTGCTGGGTCTGGTCAATTTCCTCGGCCCTGGCAAGACCTTCTGTGCCCATGCACCGGGCGCCGTTGAACCCTTGGGCAGTGCGATCAAGTATTTCCGTTCCGAGTTCGAAGCCGGTATCGCGCCAGCCAGCGCAACCACGCTCGTTCCGGGCAAAAGTCCGACAGTGGTCGGCGCATAACAAGACACAACGGTCGGCAGCTGTTCGAGCTGCCGTCCTCGTACCTGCTGACGCCCTCCGGGCTGAACGATACGGGTACTACCGAGATTCCATTAGCCACGCCCGCTGACAACGGGCCAACGAAGACCTTTGAACCATGGCTACTATTCACGTAGACGGCAAAGCGCTCGAAGTCGATGGTGCAGACAACCTGTTACAGGCATGTCTGTCGCTTGGCCTCGATATTCCTTATTTCTGCTGGCACCCCGCCCTTGGCAGCGTTGGCGCCTGTCGCCAGTGCGCGGTCAAGCAGTACACGGACGAGAACGACACCCGCGGTCGTATCGTCATGTCCTGCATGACGCCAGCCACCGACAACACCTGGATTTCCATCGAAGACGATGAGTCCAAGGCCTTCCGGGCCAGTGTCGTCGAATGGCTGATGACCAACCACCCGCATGACTGCCCGGTCTGCGAGGAAGGCGGTCACTGCCACCTGCAGGACATGACGGTGATGACCGGCCACAACGAGCGCCGTTATCGCTTCACCAAGCGTACCCATCAGAATCAGGAGCTGGGGCCGTTCATCGCGCACGAGATGAACCGCTGCATCGCCTGTTATCGCTGTGTGCGCTTTTATAAAGACTACGCAGGCGGCACCGACCTGGGCGTCTACGGCGCCCATGACAACGTGTACTTCGGTCGCGTTGAAGACGGCACGCTGGAAAGCGAGTTCTCCGGCAACCTCACCGAGGTCTGCCCGACCGGTGTGTTCACGGACAAGACCCACTCCGAGCGCTACAACCGCAAGTGGGACATGCAGTTCTCTCCAAGCATCTGCCACGGCTGTTCCAGCGGCTGCAACATCAGCCCGGGTGAACGCTACGGTGAATTGCGCCGCATCGAAAACCGTTACAACGGCTCGGTCAACCAGTACTTCCTCTGCGACCGCGGACGTTTTGGCTACGGCTATGTCAACCGCAAGGATCGCCCGCGTCAGCCATTGCTCGCCGACGGCCAGGTCAAACTGAGCCTGGACGAGGCACTGGACAAAGCGGCGGACCTGCTGCGCGGCCGTAACATCGTCGGTATCGGCTCTCCTCGCGCCAGCCTTGAAAGCAACTACGCGCTGCGTGAGCTGGTGGGTGCCGAGCATTTCTACAGCGGTATCGAAGCCGGTGAACTGGAGCGTATCAGGCTGATCCTCAAGGTCCTGAACGACAGCCCGCTGCCTATTCCGACCCTGCGCGACATCGAAGATCACGATGCCATCTTCGTCCTCGGCGAAGACCTGACCCAGACAGCGGCACGTATGGCCCTGGGCTTGCGCCAGGCCGTCAAAGGCAAGGCTGAAGACATGGCAGCGGCGATGAAAGTCCAGCCGTGGCTCGATGCAGCCGTGAAGAACATCGGTCAGCACGAGCTCAATCCGCTGTTCATCGCCAGCATCGCCGAGACCCGTCTCGACGACGTCGCAGAAGAATGCGTACATGCAGCGCCCGATGATCTGGCGCGTATCGGTTTTGCCGTAGCCCATGCCCTGGACGCCAGCGCACCTGCTGTCGAAGGTCTGGACAGCGAGGCGCTGGAACTGGCGCAACGCATTGCCGATGCACTGCTGGCTGCCAAACGACCGCTGATCATTTCCGGCAGTTCACTGGGTTCGACAGCGCTGATCGAAGCTGCTGCCAACATCGCCAAGGCCTTGAAACTGCGCGACAAGCAGGGTTCCATCAGCCTGATCGTGCCTGAAGCCAACAGCATGGGCCTGGCGATGTTCGGCGGCGAGTCCGTAGATGCCGCGCTGCAAGCCGTGATCTCCGGCAAGGCCGACGCTATCGTGGTGCTGGAAAACGATTTGTATCGTCGTGTGGACGCCAGGATCGTCGACGCCGCGCTGAGCGCAGCGAAAGTCGTGATCGTCGCTGACCATCAGAAAACCCCGACCAGCGACCGCGCCCACCTGATCCTGCCAGCTGCCAGCTTCGCTGAAGGCGACGGCACACTGGTCAGCCAGGAAGGCCGCGCCCAGCGCTTCTTCCAGGTCTTCGATCCGACCTATCTGGATGCCAGCATTCTGATCCACGAAGGCTGGCGCTGGTTGCATGCCCTGCGTGCCACCTTGCTGAACAAGCCGGTTGACTGGACGCAACTCGACCACGTCACCGAAGCCTGCGCCGGCAGCACGCCGCAACTGGCGGGTATCGTCAACGCCGCGCCGTCTGCGTCGTTCCGCATCAAGGGCCTGAAACTGGCTCGCGAACCGCTGCGTTATAGCGGTCGTACCGCGATGCGAGCCAACATCAGCGTGCATGAGCCGCGCACCTCGCAAGACATCGACACAGCGTTCTCGTTCTCCATGGAAGGCTACTCGGGCTCGGCCGAGCCTCGTCAGCAGGTGCCATTCGCCTGGTCGCCGGGCTGGAACTCGCCACAGGCCTGGAACAAGTTTCAGGATGAAGTCGGCGGTCACTTGCGTGCCGGCGACCCGGGCACTCGCCTGATCGAAAGCCAGGGCGATGGTCTGTCGTGGTTCTCCAGCGTGCCACGCGCGTTCTCTCCAGAGCGCGGCACCTGGCAGGTCGTACCGTTCTTCCACCTGTTCGGCAGCGACGAAACCTCGTCTCTGGCCGCGCCGGTTCAGGAACGCATCCCGCAGGCCTATGTCGCAGTGGCCAAGTCCGAAGCCGATCGTCTCGGCGTCAACGAAGGTGCCCTGCTCTCCTTGAGCATCGGCGGCGAAACGCTGACCTTGCCGTTGCGCATCAGCGAAGAACTGGGCGCGGGCCTTGTGGCATTGCCGGCAGGACTGCCTGGCATTCCGCCAGCACTCTTTGGCAAATCCGTTGACGGTCTGCAGGAGGCAGCGCAATGACCTGGTTTACCCCTGATGTGATCGACGCAATCATTGCAGTGGTCAAGGCCATCGTGGTGTTGCTGGGCGTCGTGGTTGGCGGTGCCTTGTTGAGCTTCGTCGAACGTCGTTTGCTGGGCTGGTGGCAGGACCGTTATGGTCCGAACCGCGTGGGTCCGTTCGGCATGTTCCAGATCGCAGCTGACATGCTGAAGATGTTCTTCAAGGAAGACTGGACCCCACCGTTCGCTGACAAGGTGATCTTCACCCTGGCGCCGGTGGTTGCCATGAGCGCCTTGCTGATCGCCTTCGCAGTCATCCCGATCACCCCGACCTGGGGCGTCGCGGACCTGAACATCGGTCTGTTGTTCTTCTTTGCCATGGCGGGTCTGTCGGTGTATGCGGTGCTCTTCGCCGGCTGGTCGAGCAACAACAAGTTCGCCCTGCTGGGCAGCCTGCGTGCTTCGGCACAAACCGTGTCCTACGAAGTGTTCATGGGCCTTGCGCTGATGGGCATCGTGGTTCAGGTCGGCTCATTCAACATGCGCGACATCGTTGAATATCAGGCGCAGAACCTGTGGTTCATCATTCCGCAGTTTTTTGGCTTCTGTACGTTCTTCATCGCAGGCGTGGCGGTGACTCACCGCCACCCGTTCGACCAACCGGAAGCCGAGCAGGAACTGGCTGACGGCTACCACATTGAATATGCCGGCATGAAATGGGGCATGTTCTTCGTGGGCGAATACATCGGGATCATTTTGATCTCGGCGCTGCTGGTGACGCTGTTCTTCGGCGGCTGGCACGGCCCGTTCGACATTCTGCCATCGCTGGCATTCTTCTGGTTCGCCTTGAAAACCGCGTTTTTCATCATGCTGTTCATTCTGCTGCGCGCCTCCATCCCGCGCCCGCGTTATGACCAGGTCATGGATTTCAGCTGGAAGTTCTGTCTGCCGCTGACCCTGATCAATTTGCTGGTGACTGCTGCGATTGTGTTGTTGAACACACCGGCAGGCTCGGTTCAGTGAGGATTTGACCCATGTTCAAATATATTGGTGACATCGTTAAGGGTACGGGTACCCAGTTGCGCAGCCTGGTCATGGTCTTTGGCCACGGCTTTCGCAAGCGCGACACCCTGCAATACCCCGAAGAGCAGGTTTATCTTCCGCCCCGCTACCGTGGCCGCATCGTTCTGACCCGCGACCCCGATGGTGAAGAGCGCTGCGTGGCGTGCAACCTGTGTGCGGTAGCCTGCCCGGTCGGCTGCATTTCGCTGCAGAAGGCCGAGACAGAGGACGGACGCTGGTATCCCGACTTCTTCCGCATCAACTTTTCGCGCTGCATCTTCTGCGGCCTGTGCGAAGAAGCCTGCCCGACGACCGCGATCCAGCTAACGCCGGACTTCGAGATGGCCGACTTCAAGCGTCAGGATCTGGTGTACGAGAAGGAAGACCTGCTGATCTCCGGACCCGGCAAGAACCCTGACTACAACTTCTATCGCGTTGCCGGTATGGCCATCGGCGGCAAGCCCAAGGGCTCCGCACAGAACGAAGCCGAGCCGATCAACGTCAAGAGCTTGCTGCCTTAAGGAAGTAAAGATGGAATTCGCTTTCTACTTCGCATCTGGTATCGCTGTTGTGTCCACCCTGCGGGTGATCACCAACACGAACCCGGTGCACGCCCTGCTCTACCTGATCATCTCGCTGATCGCCGTAGCGATGACTTTCTTCAGCCTCGGTGCGCCGTTCGCCGGTGTGCTGGAAGTCATCGCCTACGCGGGCGCGATCATGGTCCTGTTCGTGTTTGTGGTGATGATGCTCAACCTCGGCCCGGCCTCGGTTCAGCAGGAACGTGCCTGGCTCAAACCCGGCATCTGGATCGGTCCGGTCATTCTCGGCGCGCTGTTGCTGGCCGAGTTGCTGTACGTGCTGTTCGCCAACCCGACCGGCGCTGGTGTCGGTCACACCACGGTCGACGCCAAGGCAGTCGGCATCAGCCTGTTCGGGCCCTATCTGCTGGTGGTGGAACTCGCCTCGATGCTGTTGCTTGCAGCAGCCATCACGGCTTTCCATCTGGGCCGCAACGAGGCCAAGGAGCCAAGCCAATGAATGCTATCCCTCTTGAGCACGGTCTGGCGGTCGCCGGGGTCCTGTTCTGTCTGGGTCTGGTCGGCCTGATGGTGCGCCGTAACATTCTCTTCGTGTTGATGAGCCTGGAAATCATGATGAACGCCGCTGCACTGGCGTTCGTCGTGGCCGGCAGCCGTTGGGGGCAACCGGACGGGCAGGTGATGTTCATCCTGGTGATCAGCCTTGCGGCAGCCGAGGCCAGTATCGGCCTGGCGATCCTGATGCAACTGTATCGCCGCTTCCACACTCTCGATATCGATGCTGCCAGCGAGATGCGCGGATGAATCTTCTCTTTCTGACTTTCGTATTCCCCCTCATCGGCTTTCTGCTGCTGTCGTTCTCCCGTGGACGCCTCTCGGAAAACCTCGCTGCGCTGATCGGCGTCGGCTCCATCGGCCTGTCAGCCATCGTCACGGCCTGGGTCATCTGGCAGTTCAACGTGGCGCCACCCGAAGGCGGTCACTACACCCAGGTGCTGTGGCGCTGGATGGACGTCGATGGCTTCCAGCCCAACTTCGCGCTGTATCTGGACGGACTGTCCGTCACGATGCTGGGCGTCGTGGTTGGCGTCGGCTTCCTGATCCACCTGTTCGCGTCCTGGTACATGCGCGGTGAAGCGGGCTACTCGCGCTTCTTCTCCTACACCAACCTGTTCATTGCCAGCATGCTGTTCCTGATCCTGGGCGACAACCTGCTGTTCATCTACTTCGGTTGGGAAGGCGTAGGCCTGTGCAGCTACCTGTTGATCGGTTTCTATTACAGCAACCGCAACAACGGCAACGCAGCGCTCAAAGCGTTCATCGTCACCCGTATCGGTGACGTGTTCATGGCTATTGGCTTGTTCATCCTGTTCCAGCAACTGGGCACGCTCAATGTGCAAGAACTGCTGGTCAGGGCGCCGGAACACTTCAAGGTCGGCGATTTCTGGATCGTGCTGGCGACGTTGATGCTGCTGGGCGGTGCGGTCGGTAAATCTGCACAGCTGCCACTGCAAACGTGGCTGGCGGACGCGATGGCCGGTCCTACGCCAGTTTCGGCGCTGATCCACGCAGCGACCATGGTCACGGCGGGCGTTTACCTGATCGCGCGCACTCACGGCCTGTTCGCACTGGCACCTGACATTCTGCATCTGGTTGGCATTGTCGGCGGCGTCACGCTGGTTCTGGCGGGTTTCGCCGCACTGGTACAGACCGACATCAAGCGTATCCTCGCCTACTCGACCATGAGCCAGATCGGCTACATGTTCCTGGCACTGGGTGTCGGCGCCTGGGAAGGCGCGATCTTCCACCTGATGACCCACGCCTTCTTCAAGGCGCTGCTGTTCCTTGCTTCCGGTGCGGTGATCGTTGCCTGCCACCACGAGCAGAACATCTTCAAGATGGGCGGCCTGTGGAAGAAACTGCCATTGGCCTACGCCAGCTTCATCGTCGGTGGCGCTGCTCTTTCCGCCCTGCCGCTGCTGACGGCGGGCTTCTACTCCAAGGACGAAATTCTCTGGGAAGCATTTGCCAGCGGTAACAACGGTTTGCTGTATGCCGGTCTGGTGGGCGCGTTCATGACGTCGCTGTACACCTTCCGTCTGATCTTCATCGCGTTCCATGGTGAAGCCAAGACCGAAGCACACGCAGGTCACGGCATCGCTCACTGGCTGCCACTGTCGGTGCTGATCGTGCTGTCTACGTTCATCGGCGCGTTGATCACTCCGCCCCTGGCCGGTGTGCTGCCGCAGAGCGTCGGCCATGCCGGTGGCGAAGCCAAGCACAGTCTGGAGATCGCTTCCGGCGCCATCGCGCTGGCCGGTATCCTGCTGGCAGCGTTGCTGTTTCTCGGCAAGCGCCGCCTGGCGACGGCTATCGCCAACAGCGGTCCGGGCCGTTTCCTTTCGGCCTGGTGGTTCGCGGCCTGGGGCTTCGACTGGATCTACGACAAGCTGTTCGTCAAGCCGTATCTGGCAATCAGCCATGTACTGCGTAGCGATCCGTTCGACCGCACCATCGGCTTGATCCCACGTCTGGTCAAAGGCGGTCATGACACCATGAGCCGCACCGAGACCGGCCAGTTGCGTTGGTATGCTGCCTCGATCGCCGTGGGTGCCGTTCTGGTACTCGGTGCCGTCGTTCTGGTTGCGATCTGATATGAACCTTGCGAATTTGCGAAAGGAATTGAGCCCGTCATGATTCTGCCCTGGCTAATCCTGATCCCCTTCATCGGCGGCCTGCTGTGCTGGCTGGGTGAGCGCTTCGGCTCTACCCTGCCGCGCTGGATTGCGTTGCTGACAATGACCCTTGAACTGGTTCTCGGCCTCTGGCTGTGGGCTACCGGCAACTTCGGCTACGCGCCGGTGCCGGGTGCCGATCCGACCTGGACCCTGGAATTCCACCACCCGTGGATCACCCGCTTCGGCATCGACGTGCATCTGGCACTCGATGGCCTGTCGCTGCTGATGATCCTGCTGACCGGCCTGCTGGGCGTGCTGTCGGTGCTGTGCTCGTGGAAGGAAATCCAGCGCAAGGTCGGTTTCTTCCACCTTAACCTGATGTGGATCCTGGGCGGTGTCGTCGGCGTGTTCCTGGCCATCGACCTGTTCATGTTCTTCTTCTTCTGGGAAATGATGCTGGTGCCGATGTATTTCCTCATCGCGCTCTGGGGTCACAGTTCTTCGGACGGCAAGAAAACCCGTATCTATGCAGCCACCAAGTTCTTCATCTTCACTCAGGCCAGCGGCCTGATCATGCTGGTGGCGATCCTGGGCCTGGTGCTGGTGCACTTCAATCAGACCGGCGTGATCACCTTTGCCTACGCCGACCTGCTGAAGACCAAACTGGCACCGGGCACCGAGTACATCCTGATGCTGGGCTTCTTCATTGCCTTCGCCGTCAAGCTGCCGGTGGTGCCATTGCACTCCTGGCTGCCGGATGCGCATGCCCAGGCACCGACTGCAGGCTCCGTCGACCTGGCGGGTATCCTGCTGAAGACGGCGGCTTACGGCCTATTGCGCTTTGCCCTGCCGCTGTTCCCCAACGCATCGGCCGAGTTCGCACCGATTGCAATGACGCTGGGCCTGGTCGGTATCTTCTACGGCGCATTCCTGGCGTTTGCCCAGACTGACATCAAGCGCCTGATCGCGTTCTCCAGCGTTTCGCACATGGGCTTCGTACTGATCGGTATCTACTCGGGCAGCCAGCAAGCCCTGCAAGGCGTACTGATTCAGATGATCGCCCACGGTCTGTCGGCTGCAGCACTGTTCATACTCAGTGGTCAGTTGTACGAGCGTCTGCACACTCGCGACATGCGTGAGATGGGCGGTCTGTGGTCACGCATCGCCTACATCCCGGCCATCAGCCTGTTCTTTGCCGCCGCCTCTTTGGGTCTGCCGGGCACCGGCAACTTCGTCGGCGAATTCCTGATTCTGCTGGGCAGCTTCGCCAGCTCACCATGGATCACGGCGATCGCCACCTCCGGTCTGGTGTTTGGTTCTGTCTACTCGCTGATCATGATCCACCGCGCCTATTTCGGCCCGTCGAAGTCCGACGAGGTTCTGAAGGGCATGGACGGACGGGAAATGATCATGGTGCTGGGCCTTGCCGTGTTGCTGGTCGTGCTCGGGGTATTCCCGCAGCCGTTCCTCGACACATCGGCGGCGACCATGCACGGCGTGCAGCAATGGCTAGGCACTGCCTTCACTCAACTCGCTTCGGCCCGGTAAGAGCGCTATGGACCTGACGATTCAACACTTTATTGCGCTTGCGCCACTGCTGATCACCAGCCTCACCATTGTCGTGGTGATGCTGGCGATCGCATGGCGCCGCAATCACTCGCAAACGTTCCTGCTTTCGGTAGCAGGCCTCAACCTGGCTCTTCTGTCGATCTATCCAGCACTGAAAGTTGCCCCTCTGGTCGTGACGCCACTGCTGCATATCGACAACTTTGCCTGCCTGTACATGGCGATCATCCTCGCCTCTACCCTCGCTTGCGTGACCATGGCGCACGCCTATCTGGGTGACGGCAAGGTCGGGTATCCCGGCAATCGCGAAGAGCTTTACCTGCTGATCCTGCTGGCAGCTGCCGGTGGACTGGTGCTGGTCAGCGCTCAGCATCTGGCAGGCCTGTTCATCGGCCTGGAACTGCTGTCGGTGCCGGTCTATGGGCTGGTGGCTTATGCCTTCTTCAACAAGCGTTCGCTGGAAGGCGGCATCAAGTACATGGTCCTGTCGGCCGCAGGCTCGGCGTTCCTGCTGTTCGGTATGGCGCTGCTGTACGCAGAGGCAGGCTCGCTGAGCTTCGACGGTATCGGCAAGGCCATCGCGGCGACAGGCATGCCGAGTCCGATTGCCAGCCTGGGTCTGGGCATGATGGTCGTCGGTCTGGCCTTCAAGCTGTCACTGGTACCTTTCCACCTGTGGACCCCGGACGTTTACGAAGGCGCCCCTGCGCCGGTCGCAGCCTTCCTGGCGACCGCCAGCAAGGTGGCGGTGTTCGCGGTACTGGTGCGTCTGTTCCAGGTTTCACCGGCAGCCAGCAGCGGTGTCCTGCATGACGTACTGGCAGTCATCGCCGTCGCGTCGATCCTGGTCGGCAACCTGCTGGCGCTGACTCAGACCAACCTCAAGCGTCTGCTGGGCTACTCCTCCATCGCTCACTTCGGTTACCTGATGATTGCGCTGGTGGCCAGCAAAGGCATGGCGGTCGAGGCGGTCGGCGTCTATCTGGCGACTTACGTCCTGACCTCGCTGGGCAGCTTCGGTGTGATCACCATGATGTCTTCGCCTTACAGCGGACGTGATGCTGACGCAATGTTCGAATACCGTGGTCTGTTCTGGCGTCGCCCTTACCTGACGGCAGTCATGACCCTGATGATGCTGTCGCTGGCAGGTATCCCGCTCACCGCAGGTTTCATCGGCAAGTTCTATATCATCGCCACCGGTGTCGAATCGCAGCTGTGGTGGTTGGTCGGGGCTCTGGTAATCGGTAGCGCCATCGGCGTGTTCTATTACCTGCGTGTGATGGTGACCATGTATCTGGTCGACAACAAGCTTCCTCGCCACGACGCAGCCATCAACTGGGCACAGCGCACGGGCGGCGTGATGCTGCTGGCCGTTGCGATCCTGACCTTCGTGCTGGGTGTCTACCCGCAACCGCTGCTCGATCTGGTGCTCAATGCCGGTCTGCACGTAGCGGGCTGATCCTGCGCAAACGCAAAGCCCTGCTCTCGAGCAGGGCTTTTTTTTGTCTCCGAAACGGCTGGAACGGCTACACGGCAACGCCTTTCGCGGCCCGTACAGCGCCAGGGGATAGGCCCACGGTTCTTTTGAATGCACGGCTGAAGGCAGCCAATGAGCCGTAACCCAGTTGACTGGCAACAGCCTCCAGAGAACAGTGTTCACGGCTCAGGCTATGCAATGCCAAGCGCATTCTCAGCTCCGTCAGGTACTGCAATGGCGGCATACCCGTTGCCTCGAGAAAGCGCTGTGCGAACACAGAGCGGGAATGCCTGGCCTCACGGGCAAGCGTGGCCACCGTCCAGCGTCTGCCTGGACGCTGGTGCATCATGACGATGGCGCGACTCAGCCGAGGGTCTTGCAAAGCGCCGAGCCAGCCCGCGGCATTTCCACAGCCGCCCGCGACCCAGCCGCGCACCAGCAGCGCAGCAACCACTTCGGCAAGACGTGCCAGAATCCCCGCATGCCCGGCCTGCAGCATCAAGGTCTCACGCTCCATTGCCGCGAGCATGGGCCGCAGCTCGGGACATGTCTCCAACAGCGTGCTGACCTGCATGACATCCGGCATGGCGGCAACAAGCGGTTGCATGCCGCCCAGCTCCAACTCCATGCAACAGCTGAAAATGATCGCGTGATCAGAGACTCCGCCCTCCTCGTCGTATGCCCCATTGTGAACGCCATCGACAATGCCAGGAGACGGGTCAAACAGCGGTATATCGCTCGCAGCCGTGTCTTCAGCCGGCAAAATGGCATGGTGCCCACCGCGCGGAATCAGAACCGCGTCCCCGCTGTCGAGCCTGCATAGAACGTTCTCAGCGCTACGCAACCACACCGGCCCACGTCCGACGAAATGAAACTGTGCTCGCCCGATTGCGTTACTGAAGCCAATACCAAGGGGCTGTACGACTTCCAGCCTGCGGAATTGAACACCGAATAGACGCATACCGAGCAGCAGTTCGCTGATGGGGTCATTTGAGCAGGTTGGCATGGAGAACGGTGACCACAAATTCAGGACAATTAATCAATTTTTCCGGATCTTACGTCATAGACCGTCCTGCGTCATCGACCTACAGTGCGCCCATCACTTCTGCCGCAGGGAAATCGCCTCATGAATCACATTCGCTTCGTTCGCCTACTGCGTAATACCTGGCTTGTCGCGCTGTTAAGCGGACTATCGTCGATTGCCCTGGCAATAGAAAAAAGCTACACCGTCACAGCCCCTGACGGCGTCAAGCTCGCTGTGCAGGAATCAGGAGATCCGAGCGGCCCGGCTCTGATTTTCATCCACGGTCTGCTGGGCAGTCACCTCAATTGGGAGAAGCAGATCGGCAGCCCTCAACTGCAGCGCTACCGGATGATTACCTATGACCTGCGCGGTCACGGGCTTTCCGACAAGCCCGAGAATATCGAGGCGTACCGCAATGGACGTCATTATGCGGACGATCTGGCAGCGGTAGTTGAAGCCACTGCAAGCAAGCGTCCGGTGCTGGTTGGCTGGTCAATGGGGGGCGTGGTCATGTCCAACTACCTCGCCGCCTATGGCGATGCGGAGATCGGCGGGGTTGTGTATGTCGATGGTGTCATCGAGCTCAACGCTGCCTTGATTACAGCTCATCCTCAAGTGTATGCAGGCCTGAGCTCAGAGGACCTGAAGACCCACCTTGATGCAGTACGTACTTTTCTCGGACTGTGCTTCCAGACAAAGCCGGATGCACTGACCTTCGAGCGGCTGCTGTCGAGTGCCGCGATGGCATCGTGGGCGATGACCCGTGCTACGCCTGCAATGACTGTCGATGCGGCAGAAGGCTTGCCCAGAGCAAAGGTGCCAGTATTGATGCTGTATGGCGGCAAGGATGAGCTGGTCAATGTTCAGCCCAGCATCGCACGTGCCCGGCAACTCAATGCGCGGATTCAATCCAAGGTGTACGAAAATTCAGGCCACGCGCCATTTCTGGAAGAAGCATCACGCTTCAATACTGATCTGACAGCCTTCATGGACTCGGCTGCCATCGCGGCAAAAGGCTTAGAATGAGACCTGCTCCGAGCGTTATGTCCTAATCAAAAAAACCGCGCATGCTCCTGCCTGATAAATGGCAGGAGGCATGCGCGGGTCTGTGTCGGCTCCGCCTCCTTACAATATCAGCCTGGCAGTTTTACGGGCTTCTTGGCGCCGCTGAACAACCCCCAGCTGGACATGAACAGCGCCGCCACCAGAGGTCCGATCACAAAGCCGTTCAGACCAAAGACCGACATGCCGCCCAGCGTGGAAATAAGGATCAGGTAGTCCGGCATCTTGGTGTCCTTGCCCACCAGGATCGGGCGCAGTACGTTATCCACCAGACCGATCACGAAGACGCCAAACAAGCCCAGCACCACACCTTGCCAGATCATGCCGCTGAGCAGGAAGTAGACTGCCACCGGCGCCCAGACAATCCCGGCTCCCACCGCAGGCAACAGCGACAGGAACGCCATGATCACCGCCCAAAGCAGCGCACTCGGGATGTCCAGCACCCAGAAGATGAAGCCGCCCAGCGCACCTTGCGTCACCGCGACCACCACGTTGCCTTTGACCGTGGCACGTACCACACGGGTGAACTTGAGCTGCAGACGGCGCTTCTGCTGTTCGCCCAACGGGAAGGCGGTGCGGATCTTGCGTACCAGCTCCTGTCCGTCGCGCAGGAAAAAGTACAGCAGGTAAAGCATGATGAAGACGCTGACGACAAAGTCGAAGGTGCCCTGCCCGAAGCTGAATGCCTGGGTAGCCAGGTACTGACTGCCCTGCATCGCGCCCTTGGCGATCTTGTCGCGCAACCCTTCCAGGTCGCCCATGCCCAGACGATCGAGCAGCGCCTGCATGGAGTGCGGCAACAGGTCCTTGAACTCGGCCAGATAGCCGGCGATATCCAGTTGCCCGGTCTCGACGTTCTTGTACAGCGTGGTGCCCTCCTGAACCAGCAAGGCGCTGATCACGATCACCGGCAGAATGGCGATGACCAGACAGATCATCAGGGTGCACAGGGAGGTGAGATTGCGTGACCAGTTGAACTTGATCTGCAACTTGCGCTGCACAGGCGCGAAGATGATTCCGAGGATGACCGCCCAGAACACTGCGCCATAGAACGGCAGCAGAATCCATATGAAGGCAATGGTCACCAGTACCAGTAGCAGAATGAGGGTTTTGTATTGCAGCGTGGTTTCGTTCATGTCCTGTCCATGTCATTAGACCGCGCATCGCGCCCGGTCTAGAGCTTAGTCAGCACACAAGCGCACGAGTGCCATCTTCTATGAAGGCAATATGACGGCGACGAAAGTCACGGGTGATGGCAGGGATTCAAGCCACTGCCCGACAGACATCAGCGCCGGAACTGACCGAGCAGGCTGTCCAGGCGCGCGCCCGTTCAGCCAGGCTGCGTGAGGTCTTGGCGCTGTGCCGGGTTTCATCGGCGACGCCCTCGACTGCACTCAAGATCTGATGAACGCTGCGATTAATTTCTCTGAAAGGTGCCGGCTGACGTACTACGGGGCAGTCCGCTCTGGCAGGTCTATGCGTACCCGCAATCCCCCTGCCGGACTCTCCTGCAATTCCAGTTGACCACCCCACGCCTCGACGATGTCGCGCACGATACCCAGACCCAGCCCGTGGCCAGTAATCTGCTCGTCAAGACGAGCGCCCCGACTGAACACTTCTGCGCGTTGCGCCTCGGGAATACCAGGCCCATCGTCATCCACCAACAGACAGAAGCCCTGATGCTGACTGAGAATGTCCAGACGCACTTCGCTGTCGGCCCATTTGCAGGCGTTGTCCAGCAGGTTGCCGAGCAGTTCGAGAATGTCCTCTCGATCCCACGGCAGGTACATGCCCGCCTCGACATCGTTGATCAACTGGAGATGGACACCATGAATCATGCCCAGTGTGGAGAAAAGCCCGGGCAGTTCGGCGTCACAATCGAAGCGGGCTCCCGGTAGAGCGTCGCCGGAGAGGCGTGCGCGATTGAGCTCGCGTTCCAGACGCAGACGGATATTTTCCAGCTGCTCCTGCAGCGTCCTGCGCAAGGCCGGGTTGGCGTCCAACTGGCCGCTGAGGGCCAGGCTGAGCAAGACCGCGAGCGGTGTCTTCAAGGCATGTCCAAGATTACCCAGTGCATTGCGTGAGCGTTTCAGGCTGTCTTCGGTATGCGCGAGCAAGTGGTTGATCTGAGCCACCAGCGGCTCGAGTTCGAGGGGAACCTGATTATCCAGTTGTGAGCGCTGGCCCTGCTGGAGCTGAAAAATCTGCTCGCGAACGGTTTCAAGCGGACGAAGCGCTCTTCGCACGGTGATGCGTTGTAACACCAGCACCAGGATCAGCGCGGCAAGCCCAAGTCCCAGTCCGATCTGCTGCATGAGACGAAAACTCGCCCTGACCGGCGTGTAATCCTGTGCGACGGTGATTGAAATCTGCTTGCCGAACTTGCGGTATTCGCTGGTCAGCATCAACAGCGATTGCCCGGTCTTGCCGAGCTCAAGATTGGCATGCAAACCCACCCCAGGCTGGGGCAGCTCGAAATCCCACAGGGAGCGGGAGCGCCAGTGCCCCTGTGGCAGATCCATGCGGAAGTAATGGCCGGACAACGGACGCTGGTAGGCACCCGAGAGGCGATGGTCATCCAGCTGCAGCCCGGCAGGACCTCGCACCAGTGCTACCAGCAGGTTTTCACTTTCGTTGCGCAGGCCTGACTCCAGATAGCGCTGCAGGCCCACTTCGAATAGCCAGAGACTGGTCTGCGCCATCACCAGACCGACAACCACCATAACGGCGATCAAACCCAGACTCAGACGCCGCTGTATGGATTTCAACCGCCTGCTCCACCGTAAAGATAGCCCTGACCGCGGCGTGTCTCGACGACTGCGCGGCCCAACTTGCGCCTCAGGTGATTGACATGGACTTCGATGACGTTGGAATCACGCTCGTTTTCACCATCGTACAAGTGCTCTGAAAGATGGCTTTTAGAGAGAATCTGTCCCGGGTGGAGCATGAAATAACGCAGCAGACGAAACTCAGCCGAGGTGAGCTGGATATCCACGCCATCCCGGCTGACGCATTGACGACCTTCATCCAGATTAAGGCCGGCCGATTCCAGCGTGGGCTGGTTGGCCAACCCGTGCGAACGTCGCAGCAATG
Source organism: Pseudomonas sp. PvP028 (assembly GCF_017832255.1). Classification (NCBI taxonomy): domain Bacteria; kingdom Pseudomonadati; phylum Pseudomonadota; class Gammaproteobacteria; order Pseudomonadales; family Pseudomonadaceae; genus Pseudomonas; species Pseudomonas sp. PvP028. Next base: position 3,573,619 of record NZ_JAFIBL010000001.1, on the reverse strand, counting down.
CCTGAATACGCAGCTGCAGCTCTTCAGGATGAAAAGGCTTGGTCAGGTAATCATCGGCGCCTGCCTTCAAGCCTTCTATACGCTCTGACCAGGAGCCCCGCGCGGTCAGAATCAACACGGGGGTCGCCAGACCTTTGCTGCGCCAATGCTGGAGAACCTCAAGCCCTGGCATGCCAGGCAGACCCAGATCCAGAACAATCAAGTCATACGGTTCACTTGCGCCTTGATGAACCGCATCACGCCCGTCAGCCAGCCAGTCGACCGCGTAGCCTTGACGCCCCAGCGCAGCGAGCAGCTCATCGGCAAGGGGAACATGGTCTTCAACCAGTAGCAGGCGCATCAATCATCGTCCTCGTCTTTCAGTAATCGGCTATCACGTGCATCGAACTTGAGCTCGCGGACGACGCCCTCAGGGGTCAGCAACTCAAATTCATACACGTACACATTATTCTTTTCCTCGAGCTCGGCCTCCAGCAGACGAGAGCCCGGATGAAGGCCCATCGCGCGTTCGATGAACTGTTCGAGAGGCAGGATGACCCCGCGCTGCCGCAAACTGAGCGCTTCATCCTGATTCAGATCTCTGGCATACACAAAAGAGCAGGTCAGGCTCAAACCAAGGATGACACAGAGACGCTTGTCGACATTCATTAGTTATCCTGATGATTCCTGTAGACCTGGCCCGTGGCGGCGTCCATTTCGAGAACCCACTCAACACCCTGTTTGTCACGCAGCTCGACATTGTAAACGTACCTGCCGTAGATGTTCTTGAACTGCGTGCCGGTGATACTGGCATCGGGGTGTTTGCTCAGCGCTTTGGCATCGAGCTTTTCAGTCGAATGAAGCGTACCGGCCTCACTGAGGCGCAGCACTTCCTGTGGGTCGACCCCACGCGCCTGAATGAAGCAGGACGTCAAAACAAATGTAAGGGCCGCCAGCAGGGTGGTCAGCGTTTTCATAGGGGGTATCCATAGCGATCGGTGCTTCTATGGCGTCCACCTTAACCGGTACAACTTAACTCAAACTGAATAGATCTGGCCGAGTGCCATCAAGCGTTCTAGCGGGGTTATCGCGGCCAACCCTTGCATGGAGTTTCAGGCCATTGCTGTTAAACTCGTCGATTGCATTTATCGCGTGAGCGATCGCCATTTTTCCGGGGCCAATACACAGTGGAAATCTTCAAAGAGTTTACCTTCGAGTCAGCACACCGCCTCCCCCACGTTCCAGAGGGGCACAAGTGTGGACGCCTGCACGGCCATTCGTTTCGTGTCGGCATTCATCTGGCCGGAAAGGTTGATCCCCATACCGGCTGGATCCGGGACTTCTCGGAAATCAAGGCGATCTTCAAGCCGCTGTATGAACGCCTCGATCATAACTACCTGAATGACATCCCGGGCCTGGAGAATCCAACCAGCGAAAACCTGGCGAAATGGATCTGGAATGAATTGAAGCCTTTGCTCCCGGAGCTGTCGGCAGTCCGCATTCACGAGACCTGCACCAGCGGATGTGAATACCGCGGCGACTGATTGCCCTGACAATAAAAAACCACCTTATCGGTGGTTTTTTTGTGCCTGTCGATCGGCGGCAGATATAGCCACGCAGAGCCACGCTGGTTTCATGATGCATAGAAACGAAAACGTGTTTTTTTGCAGGCACCAGACAAACAAAAACCCTCAACGCGTAAGCGATGAGGGTTTCTGGAATTTAATCTTGACGATGACCTACTCTCACATGGGGAAACCCCACACTACCATCGGCGATACATCGTTTCACTACTGAGTTCGGGATGGGATCAGGTGGTTCCAATGCTCTATGGTCGTCAAGAAATTCGGGTACCGAATCGTGCCTGCGGCGCGCTTCAGCAAATCGGGTATGTGATAGCAAGCTGTTTCAGGTGTCGTTCGTGACGCAAACTTTCGGTTCGTGTCATCTTCACAGTCACCGCAATCTGCTCATTCGACGCAGATTGCTTGGGTGTTATATGGTCAAGCCTCACGGGCAATTAGTATTGGTTAGCTCAACGCCTCACAGCGCTTACACACCCAACCTATCAACGTCGTAGTCTTCGACGGCCCTTTAGGGAACTCAAGGTTCCAGTGAGATCTCATCTTGAGGCAAGTTTCCCGCTTAGATGCTTTCAGCGGTTATCTTTTCCGAACATAGCTACCCGGCAATGCCACTGGCGTGACAACCGGAACACCAGAGGTTCGTCCACTCCGGTCCTCTCGTACTAGGAGCAGCCCCTCTCAAATCTCAAACGTCCACGGCAGATAGGGACCGAACTGTCTCACGACGTTCTAAACCCAGCTCGCGTACCACTTTAAATGGCGAACAGCCATACCCTTGGGACCGGCTTCAGCCCCAGGATGTGATGAGCCGACATCGAGGTGCCAAACACCGCCGTCGATATGAACTCTTGGGCGGTATCAGCCTGTTATCCCCGGAGTACCTTTTATCCGTTGAGCGATGGCCCTTCCATACAGAACCACCGGATCACTAAGACCTACTTTCGTACCTGCTCGACGTGTCTGTCTCGCAGTCAAGCGCGCTTTTGCCTTTATACTCTACGACCGATTTCCGACCGGTCTGAGCGCACCTTCGTACTCCTCCGTTACTCTTTAGGAGGAGACCGCCCCAGTCAAACTACCCACCATACACTGTCCTCGATCCGGATAACGGACCTGAGTTAGAACCTCAAAGTTGCCAGGGTGGTATTTCAAGGTTGGCTCCACGCAGACTGGCGTCCACGCTTCAAAGCCTCCCACCTATCCTACACAAGCAAATTCAAAGTCCAGTGCAAAGCTATAGTAAAGGTTCACGGGGTCTTTCCGTCTAGCCGCGGATACACTGCATCTTCACAGCGATTTCAATTTCACTGAGTCTCGGGTGGAGACAGCGCCGCCATCGTTACGCCATTCGTGCAGGTCGGAACTTACCCGACAAGGAATTTCGCTACCTTAGGACCGTTATAGTTACGGCCGCCGTTTACCGGGGCTTCGATCAAGAGCTTCGCTTGCGCTAACCCCATCAATTAACCTTCCGGCACCGGGCAGGCGTCACACCCTATACGTCCACTTTCGTGTTTGCAGAGTGCTGTGTTTTTAATAAACAGTCGCAGCGGCCTGGTATCTTCGACCGGCAGGGGCTTACGCAGTAAATGCTTCACCTCCACCGGCGCACCTTCTCCCGAAGTTACGGTGCCATTTTGCCTAGTTCCTTCACCCGAGTTCTCTCAAGCGCCTTGGTATTCTCTACCCAACCACCTGTGTCGGTTTGGGGTACGGTTCCTGGTTACCTGAAGCTTAGAAGCTTTTCTTGGAAGCATGGCATCAACCACTTCGTGTTCTAAAAGAACACTCGTCATCAGCTCTCGGCCTTAAGATCCCGGATTTACCTAAGATCTCAGCCTACCACCTTAAACCTGGACTACCAACGCCAGGCTGGCCTAGCCTTCTCCGTCCCTCCATCGCAATAACCAGAAGTACAGGAATATTAACCTGTTTTCCATCGACTACGCTTTTCAGCCTCGCCTTAGGGACCGACTAACCCTGCGTCGATTAACGTTGCGCAGGAAACCTTGGTCTTTCGGCGTGGGTGTTTTTCACACCCATTGTCGTTACTCATGTCAGCATTCGCACTTCTGATACCTCCAGCAAGCTTCTCAACTCACCTTCACAGGCTTACAGAACGCTCCTCTACCGCATCATCAAAAGATGATACCCGTAGCTTCGGTGCATGGTTTGAGCCCCGTTACATCTTCCGCGCAGGCCGACTCGACTAGTGAGCTATTACGCTTTCTTTAAAGGGTGGCTGCTTCTAAGCCAACCTCCTAGCTGTCTAAGCCTTCCCACATCGTTTCCCACTTAACCATGACTTTGGGACCTTAGCTGACGGTCTGGGTTGTTTCCCTTTTCACGACGGACGTTAGCACCCGCCGTGTGTCTCCCATGCTCGGCACTTGTAGGTATTCGGAGTTTGCATCGGTTTGGTAAGTCGGGATGACCCCCTAGCCGAAACAGTGCTCTACCCCCTACAGTGATACATGAGGCGCTACCTAAATAGCTTTCGAGGAGAACCAGCTATCTCCGAGCTTGATTAGCCTTTCACTCCGATCCACAGGTCATCCGCTAACTTTTCAACGGTAGTCGGTTCGGTCCTCCAGTTAGTGTTACCCAACCTTCAACCTGCCCATGGATAGATCGCCCGGTTTCGGGTCTATTCCCAGCGACTAGACGCCCTATTAAGACTCGCTTTCGCTACGCCTCCCCTATTCGGTTAAGCTCGCCACTGAAAATAAGTCGCTGACCCATTATACAAAAGGTACGCAGTCACCCAACAAAGTGGGCTCCCACTGCTTGTACGCATACGGTTTCAGGATCTATTTCACTCCGCTCTCCGCGGTTCTTTTCGCCTTTCCCTCACGGTACTGGTTCACTATCGGTCAGTCAGTAGTATTTAGCCTTGGAGGATGGTCCCCCCATATTCAGACAAGGTTTCTCGTGCCCCGTCCTACTCGATTTCATTGCAAAGGGATTTTCGCGTACAGGGCTATCACCCACTATGGCCGTCCTTTCCAGAACGTTCCGCTAATCTCAATACAACTTAAGGGCTGGTCCCCGTTCGCTCGCCACTACTAAGGGAATCTCGGTTGATTTCTTTTCCTCAGGGTACTTAGATGTTTCAGTTCCCCTGGTTCGCCTCTTGCACCTATGTATTCAGTACAAGATAACCATCTTATGATGGCTGGGTTCCCCCATTCAGACATCTCCGGATCACAGTCTGTTTGCCGACTCCCCGAAGCTTTTCGCAGGCTACCACGTCTTTCATCGCCTCTGACTGCCAAGGCATCCACCGTATGCGCTTCTTCACTTGACCATATAACCCCAAGCAATCTGGTTATACTGTGAAGACGACATTCGCCGAAAGTTTGCATTTCACAAACTTTACCTTAGCCCGGACACACACCAGTGAAAGAGGTGCCCGGTCTATATTTCTTTCTATCACATACCCAAATTTTTAAAGAACGATCTAATCAAAGACTAGAAATCAACATTCAGGCACCCCTTGTCTTACGGGGTGGAATGCTCATTTCTAAGCTTTCAAACAGAAGCAGTAAGTGGTGGAGCCAAGCGGGATCGAACCGCTGACCTCCTGCGTGCAAGGCAGGCGCTCTCCCAGCTGAGCTATGGCCCCGTATTTCTACAGGCGTTTCCCACACAAAATTGGTGGGTCTGGGCAGATTCGAACTGCCGACCTCACCCTTATCAGGGGTGCGCTCTAACCAACTGAGCTACAGACCCAATTTCGAGCTTGTAGCCGCTAGCGTTGAGCTATCAGCTTGGAGCTTAAAGCTGCTTCTAATCGTCTTCTTCAATGAATCAAGCAATTCGTGTGGGTGCTTATGGTGCAGCTGAGTCGTCGATTAAGGAGGTGATCCAGCCGCAGGTTCCCCTACGGCTACCTTGTTACGACTTCACCCCAGTCATGAATCACACCGTGGTAACCGTCCCCCCGAAGGTTAGACTAGCTACTTCTGGTGCAACCCACTCCCATGGTGTGACGGGCGGTGTGTACAAGGCCCGGGAACGTATTCACCGCGACATTCTGATTCGCGATTACTAGCGATTCCGACTTCACGCAGTCGAGTTGCAGACTGCGATCCGGACTACGATCGGTTTTGTGAGATTAGCTCCACCTCGCGGCTTGGCAACCCTCTGTACCGACCATTGTAGCACGTGTGTAGCCCAGGCCGTAAGGGCCATGATGACTTGACGTCATCCCCACCTTCCTCCGGTTTGTCACCGGCAGTCTCCTTAGAGTGCCCACCTTAACGTGCTGGTAACTAAGGACAAGGGTTGCGCTCGTTACGGGACTTAACCCAACATCTCACGACACGAGCTGACGACAGCCATGCAGCACCTGTCTCAATGTTCCCGAAGGCACCAATCCATCTCTGGAAAGTTCATTGGATGTCAAGGCCTGGTAAGGTTCTTCGCGTTGCTTCGAATTAAACCACATGCTCCACCGCTTGTGCGGGCCCCCGTCAATTCATTTGAGTTTTAACCTTGCGGCCGTACTCCCCAGGCGGTCAACTTAATGCGTTAGCTGCGCCACTAAGAGCTCAAGGCTCCCAACGGCTAGTTGACATCGTTTACGGCGTGGACTACCAGGGTATCTAATCCTGTTTGCTCCCCACGCTTTCGCACCTCAGTGTCAGTATCAGTCCAGGTGGTCGCCTTCGCCACTGGTGTTCCTTCCTATATCTACGCATTTCACCGCTACACAGGAAATTCCACCACCCTCTACCATACTCTAGCTTGCCAGTTTTGGATGCAGTTCCCAGGTTGAGCCCGGGGATTTCACATTCAACTTAACAAACCACCTACGCGCGCTTTACGCCCAGTAATTCCGATTAACGCTTGCACCCTCTGTATTACCGCGGCTGCTGGCACAGAGTTAGCCGGTGCTTATTCTGTCGGTAACGTCAAAACAGATACGTATTAGGTAACTGCCCTTCCTCCCAACTTAAAGTGCTTTACAATCCGAAGACCTTCTTCACACACGCGGCATGGCTGGATCAGGCTTTCGCCCATTGTCCAATATTCCCCACTGCTGCCTCCCGTAGGAGTCTGGACCGTGTCTCAGTTCCAGTGTGACTGATCATCCTCTCAGACCAGTTACGGATCGTCGCCTTGGTGAGCCATTACCTCACCAACTAGCTAATCCGACCTAGGCTCATCTGATAGCGCAAGGCCCGAAGGTCCCCTGCTTTCTCCCGTAGGACGTATGCGGTATTAGCGTCCGTTTCCGAGCGTTATCCCCCACTACCAGGCAGATTCCTAGGCATTACTCACCCGTCCGCCGCTCGCCACCAGGTACAAGTACCCGTGCTGCCGCTCGACTTGCATGTGTTAGGCCTGCCGCCAGCGTTCAATCTGAGCCATGATCAAACTCTTCAGTTCAAACATCTAACTGGGTTTTGAGAAAACCCTAAACTTGGCTCAGCAATCGTTGGTTACATCTTTGATTTCTCGCGGAGTAACTTGGGTTGCTGATAATCTGTTGACTTCAGTCTGACACCACAAGCACCCACACGAATTGCTTGATTCAGTTGTTAAAGAGCGGTTGGTTAAGACTTTTCGTCTCAACCGAGGCGCGCATTCTACAGCGTCCTCTGTATCTGTCAAGCGGTTATTTTAATAAGTTTTCAAAGTTTCCTTTGCAACTTCAACCACTTGCGCTGCGATCAACTCTTGAGTTGCTCATCAGCGGGAGGCGAATTCTACAGCGTTACAACCGCGTGTCAAACTCTTTTTTCTCACCGCCGTCGATCAACCCAGACCCGACCTCCTTCCTCGCTGACTCTTCACTCCAAAATCTTGCAAACTATTGATCTACAAGGCTTTTTCGTTTCCGTCTGCGCCGGAAGTGGGGCGAATTATAGACACCTGACAGAGGGCGTCGACCGTTAATTTCAAAATCGCCGAAATTGACCGTTTCGTGATTACTTATATAGAAGAGCACACGCGCCTTGCGCAATATATTGCCCATTCATTGATTATTCCGCATCATGCGCCATTACCTGTACCAGGATCACGCCCAGGATGTACATCTGAAATGTCTGAGAAATCCCGCAACCTAGCCTCTGCCCTGTTCCCTCTGGGACTGCTGATGATCGCCATGATCTCGATTCAAAGCGGCGCATCGCTGGCAAAGAGTCTTTTCCCTGTCGTGGGCGCGCAAGGCACCACGACACTCAGGCTAGTATTCGCAAGCCTTATCCTGGTTGCCGTCCTGCGCCCGTGGCGGGCGAATCTGACTGCAAAGTCGTTACGCACTGTCGTGATCTACGGCATTGCGCTGGGCTGCATGAACCTTCTCTTCTATATGTCGTTGCAGACAGTGCCCTTGGGAATTGCAGTAGCCCTGGAGTTCACCGGCCCGCTGGCTGTGGCGTTGCTGTCCTCCCGCAAGCCCATTGATTTCCTCTGGGTAACTCTGGCAGTCATCGGCCTGCTGCTGTTGATCCCTTTGGGGACCTCAGCTGCCGCGATCGATCTGCTCGGTGCAGGCTATGCCTTGGGCGCCGGGGTGTGCTGGGCCGCATACATCGTGTTCGGTCACAAGGCTGGCGCCGACAACGGTGTGCAGACGGCTGCCCTCGGCGTCGTTATTGCCGCGCTCTTTATAGGACCGATTGGCGTGATCCACGCAGGCTCTGCGTTACTGGATATTTCACTGATACCCGCAGCGTTGGGTGTCGCTATCCTGTCGACTGCCCTGCCCTATAGCCTGGAGATGATTGCCCTGACGCGGATGTCGGCGCGTACATTTGGCACGCTCGCAAGCCTGGAACCCGTCTTCGCAGCGCTTTCCGGCCTGGTTTTTCTCCATGAAAGCCTTTCACTGACGCAATGGCTGGCGATCGGCGCAATCATCTTCGCCTCCATCGGCGCAACCCTTGGTTCTGCAAACAGCAAACCTCAACTGGTACCGGCCGACTGAACTTACCACGCAGCAAGAAGCCATATGGCACTAGCATTTGTTACGCGCATGCGCCATGTTTGTACCTGACCGATTTATATTCGGTGGCTATGCGTTACAGTTCAAACGACTCATGGTCCAGTCAATCGGATGGATCGCGATCAGCAATGGCCCGCTAAGGAAAGGAATGAAATACATTTTTGTCGTATTGGCCATATTGGCTGTGGCAGGTTGTGCAGCCACATCCAAACCCGTCACGCAAAGCAAGCGAGGCATCCACATCAACTGCTCAGGCCTCACTTCGTCTTGGGCAAAATGCTACGAACTGGCTACCAACTCCTGCGCTTCCAGAACATTCAAAGTGATCGCAAAGTCCGGCGATGCCACCGAGGAGCCCGAAGACTATCCGTTCGGCCTGAACCCGGCGGGTTACACCAGCCGCAGCATGATCATTGTGTGCAGGAAAGCAGCACCACTGGCCGATCCGTCACCGCAGGACTGAGCCCGCGGCAACGTGAAGGCTTGATCAGACAGGGATCGTGCGGGCCTGCAGCCACAACAGCGCAGTGCCCTGCAGAAACGGGCTCAAGCGCGTCAGAACCTGCACATGGTAGTCGTTCAGCCAGGCGCGTTCTTCTGCGTTCAACATCGACACCTCAAGGCAACGGGTGTCGATCGGGCACAGCGTCAGGGTTTCAAAGCGCAGGAACTCGCCGAACTCGGTTTTGCCTGCTTCCTGGTTGATCACCAGGTTTTCGATACGCACCCCCCAGCGTCCAGGCCGGTACGTACCGGGCTCGATGGACGTGATCATCCCTGGCAGCATGGCCGTCTGCGGCGTTGCAGGTGCCTGATAGGCAATGACTTGCGGCCCCTCGTGCACATTCAGGAAATACCCCACACCGTGCCCGGTGCCGTGGCCGTAATTGACACCCTCACTCCAGATCGGCGCTCGGGCAATGGCGTCCAGCAGCGGCGACTGAATGCCCTTGGGGAAGTGAGCACGTGACAGTGCGATCACACCCTTGAGGACGCGCGTACAGTCCTGCTTCTGTTCGGCACTCGGTGTTCCGATCGCCACCATTCGCGTGATGTCAGTGGTGCCACCAAGGTACTGACCGCCCGAATCGATCAGCAGCAAACCATCACCTTCTATCCGCGCATGCTCCGCCTCGGTGGCGCGATAATGCGGCATTGCGCCATTAGCATTGAAACCCGCAATAGTCGCAAAGCTGGGCGAGACATAACCCGGACGTCGCTCACGTGCCTGCGTGAGTTTTTCATCGATGGTCAGTTCGCTGACAGGCTCTCGCCCCAGTGCACTGTCCAGCCAGGCGAAAAATTCGCAGAGCGCCGCGCCGTCCTGCTCCATTGCCTGACGGATATGAGCCGTATCGGTCTCGGTTTTTCGCGATTTCAGCAACGTGCTCGGGTTAAGCCCTTCAACCAGCGTGACCTCACTGTCCAGGTAATCGAGCAGTCCGCAGGTAACCCGCGCCGGATCGACCAGCAGTCGCGCATCCTTCGGCAGTTCACGCAAGGCGGCGCCAATCTGCGTGTACTCCATGAGGTTGATGGCCTCGCGCTCCAGGCGCGCACGCACCGAGTCCGGTACTTTCTTCGAGTCCACGAACAGCGTGACGCTTTGCGGACCGATCAAGGCAAACGCGATGAACACCGGATTGTAGGAAACGTCTGCGCCACGCAGATTGAACAGCCAGGCGATGTCGTCCAGCGTTGCAATGAAATGCCAGTCAGCTTTTCGCTCGACGATGATCTGACGAACCCGCGCGAGTTTTTCGCTACGGTCCAGTGACGCTTGGGGAGGCAAATGCTCGTAAATCGGGTGGGACGGCAACGCCGGGCGGTCCTGCCATAGCTCGGTAAGCAGGTCGATGTCGGTTCGCAGCCGCGCGCCACGTTCGTAGAGCTTGCTTGCCAAAGTCCGTGAAGAAGCTACGGCCAGAACCGCCCCATCAACGGCAACCACGCTTTCGGCCTTGGCTTCATCTGCCAGCCATTCGAGCGGACCTTGCTGGCCAGGCATCAGTTTCACCAACTCGATGCCGCTGCCGGCCAGCTCCTTGGTGGCCTGCTCCCAATAGCGGCTATCAGCCCAAATGCCGGCAAAATCCTGGGTGATGATCAGCGTACCGACCGAGCCGTGAAAACCCGACAACCACTGGCGCCCCTGCCAATAGCCGGGCAGGTATTCGGAGAGGTGCGGATCCGCTGACGGCACCAGATAGGCATCGATGCGCTCCCTGCTCATCAAGGCGCGGGTTTGCGCCAAACGTTCTGCCACGTCTGAACTGGCATTGGATTGCGTGCTCATTGACTCTCCTGCTGACCCGGAAATTGACTGCTTTCACTGGTTCAGATAATGGAGCACTCATCGAGCCTGAGCAACCGCCCAGAACGCAGGCTGAACAAGAGAGGCGCGAATCGAGTCGACCGCACGCTCTATGTCCTGCTCGCGGGTGAAGCGCCCCAGGCTCAGACGTATGGTCTGGCTGGCGGCCTGCGGGCTCAGCCCAAGTGCGAGCAGGACATGCGACGGCAGGTTTTTCGCCGAGTTGCAGGCTGAGGTGGACGAAAAGGCCAGACTCTCACCCAGCGCGGCGACGTCCAGATCGTTATGGGTGAAGGTAAAACTGAGTGTGTGGGCAATCCGCTGCGTGGGACTGCCGTTGATACACACCCCGGGGATCTTGGCCAGGCGCTCACAAAGAAGATCACTCAGCCGCTGTACTTCAACCACTTCTTCTTCGAGCACCTCTGCCGCCAGGGCAAAGGCAGCGCCCATTCCTGCGATCTGATGCGTCGCCAGTGTCCCGGAGCGCAAGCCACATTCGTGGCCTCCCCCATGAATCTGAGCGAGCACACGCTGCTGCGCGCGCGGACCGACGTACAAGGCGCCAACGCCCTTGGGCCCATAGATCTTGTGTGCCGAGAGCGACATCAAATCCACCGCGAGCTGGCTGAGGTCAATCGGCAGCTTGCCAGCGCCTTGTGCAGCGTCGACATGCAACAGCGCCCCGTGCCCACGTACACGCCTGCCGATTTCGGCGATGTCGTTGACGGTACCCAGTTCGTTATTGACCAGCATCAGCGAGACCAGAAATGTATCGCCACGCAAGGCTGCACTGACCGCATCGGCACTGATAAGGCCCTCGCTGTCCGGCGCCAGCCAAGTGACATCGACGCCCTCTTCCTCAAGTTGACGGGCGGTGTCGAGGGTAGCCTTGTGCTCGATCAGGCTGGTGATGATATGACCGGGTCTGCCTCCGAAGACCGCTGCCTGGCGCTTGGCACGTTCCTGAGCTACCCCCTTTATTGCCAGATTGCTGGATTCGGTCGCGCCGGAAGTCCAGATGATCTGCGAGGCTTGCGCACCCACCAGGTGCGCAACCTGCCCACGGGCAAACTCCACTGCAAGGCGGGCTTTCTGGCCGAACGAATGGGAGCTGGAGGCGGGATTACCGAAATTGCCTGATGCCCCCAGGCAATCGACCATCACTCTGATGACGCGCTCGTCCACAGGCGTGGTGGCAGCGTAATCGAAATACAGCACTGGCTCGTTCATACACGTTCCTCGTTTACAGACCATGAGGAAGATCATGCACGAAATCAAATAGAACCAAAAATTATCAATTAGTATTTATATAGATCAAAATTGAATATTTAAAAAGCTGCTGTCGTAAAATCTGTTGATCTCTCGACGCCGGACAGAGGTCGTGAGCTGTGTCGTTAAAAAGACATCGACGGATGATATTTTTTTGACACACTTATAAATCAGTACGTTAGATTCTCCGCTCTACCATTTATCAAAAATCTAACAGAAACCTGACGAAATAATTTGACAGATACCCTGCCGCCACCGATATATAGGACCGTCAGGCACATTCCGGTTTTACGCACATGCCGCAGAGCATGGCGTCGGAATCATCCGCCGAAGTTGACTGCTGTCCCGTCTCACCCTGTCAGTTATTTCCACGGCGCTTACCCGGCGCTGGCGGATGTCTGTTGACTCTCACTTCCTTTTTAAACTGCTGAATGCGTTCGGTGTGGCGGTAGCTTTGCCTGTTGCAATGCGACCCACTCGACGCTTACGCGTTGGTTCTGTGTAAGCAGCGCCCTGACTGGATCGACACGATTCGGCGGTAGCGTGCCCGGCAGTCAACGCACGTCTGCGAAAGATGCCCGGTCACCCGCTTGGCAACGCGCTGATTCAAAGAAACATGGAGGCTTCGATGATTAACGTGACCAAGACATATCTGGGTGATATCGACCAGTTCAAACGCTATGTCGAAGGCATCTACGCACGTGGCTGGCTGACCAATCACGGTCCGCTGGCCAGGGAGCTGACGGATCGACTCAAGGACTACCTGGGCGTCAGGCACATTATTCTGACCAATAACGGCACCCTTGCCCTGCAAGTGGCCTATCGGGCGCTGGGGCTGAGCGGCAGCGCAGTGACCACGCCATTCAGTTTTGTCGCGACCAGCAGTTCGCTGCAATGGGAAGGCATCCGGCCGATCTTTGCCGACATTGATGCGCACACCTGGAACATCTCGCCGAAACACATCGAAAACAGTATTGCCGAAGACACCACTGCGATCGTCGCAACCCACGTGTTCGGCAATCCGTGTGACGTGCAAGCCATCGAGCAAGTAGCCCGCGAGCATAAGCTCAAGGTCGTCTATGACGGCGCACATGCATTCGCCGTGCGTCACGCAGGCCAGTCGGTGCTCAATCACGGCGACATCAGCACCTTGAGCTTCCATGCCACCAAGCTGTTTCACACCATTGAAGGTGGCGCGATCATCACCAACGATGACGAGCTGGCCAGACAGGCCCATCTGATGTGCAACTTCGGCATTTCCGGCGTCGACCGGATCGACGGCATCAACGCCAAGCTCAACGAATTCTCTGCTGCGATGGGTCTGTGCATTCTCGACAACATCAGCAACATTCTCGAAGAGCGCGCAGAGATAGCCGATCACTACACCTCGTCGCTGCAGGACTACCTGGATCTGCAGACACCCCAGGCCGACAGCCAGTTGAATCACAGTTATTACCCTGTGGCCCTGCGCGACGAGCAACAATTGTTGAGCGTGCGCACGGCACTCAACCAGCACAAGATCAACCCTCGCCGCTACTTCTACCCCTCGCTGGATACCCTTGAATACCTGCAGCCTCAGCCCGGCCAGCCGGTCTGCAGAGCGTTGAGCGAGCGAGTGCTGTGCCTACCGATCTATCCAGGTCTGCTGAGAAGCGAGCAGGACCTGGTGATCCGCACCCTGATCGAAGCCTGCAACGGGACTGAAACTGACTACCGGGCTTGCACCGTTGCGCGGGTCTGCTGACGACCATGCCAGGCAAACATTCCCTCATTCGCAACACCCTCCTGAATTATGGCGGGCAGGCTTACGTGCTGCTGGTCGGGATTCTGATCATGCCGTTTTATCTGGGCCATCTGGGTGCCGAAGCGTATGGCCTGATCGGCTTCTTCACCCTGCTGCAGGCCTGGCTGCAATTGCTGGATGCCGGCCTGTCGCCCAGCCTGGTGCGGGCGGTGGCGCATCAGCGAGACACCCCTGCAAGCAAACAATACCTGGGCCGTCTGCTGCGCTCGTTCGAACTGGTTTTTCTGCCGATGGCCATGTTCTGCGCCCTGCTGGTCTGTATCGCCAGCCCGTGGATCGCCGCGCACTGGCTGAACGCAAACACGCTACAACCCGACACGCTGACCCATTGCATCACTTTGATGGGCATCATCATTGCCCTGCGCCTGTATTCGACGCTGTACAAAAGCGCGATTCAGGGCCTTGAACAGCATGGCTGGCTCAACGTCGCCAATGTGTTGATCGCGACATTGCGCTACTTCGGTGGCCTGGTGCTGGTCAGTCAGTTTTCCCGGGACCCACGAGACTTCTTTGAATTTCAACTTGCGGTGGGGCTGCTCGAAACCCTGTGGTTTGCCGGCAAGGCCCGCGGGCAGATGCCTGCGCCGCATTGGCTGACCGGTCTGGACTGGCCATTGATCAAGCCGATCCTGCCCTTCGCCGCCAGCCTGTCGCTGAGCGCTGTGCTGTGGATCGTGCTGACTCAGGTGGACAAGGCTCTTCTGTCGAATCTGCTGCCGCTGGGCCAGTACGGCTACTTCTCACTGGTGGCGTTGATCGCCACCGGCATCGTGATGCTGACCAATCCGCTGGTCCAGACGCTGCTGCCGCGCCTGACAGTGTTGATGGCCGAGGGGCGGCGCGACGAGATGCACGCCTTGTTCCTCGCCGCCAATCGCTTCGCCTGCACCTTTGTGTTTCCTCTGGCGGCGGTCATTGCCCTGTATGCAGAACCGTTGATTCTCGCCTGGACCGGCGATCCGGTCGCCGCAAACTGGAGTCGCCCGGTACTGGGCTGGTACGCACTGGGCAGCGCCATCATGGCCGCCAGTGCCTTTCAGTTCTATTTGCAATACGCCTATGGCCGAATGCATTTGCACCTGTGGTACAGCCTGATATCGACGCTGGTCAGCGTGCCGGTGATGGTGCTGGCGATTCATTACCAAGGCGTGTACGGCGCGGCGTTGGCGTGGTTTTTTCTGCGCGCGACGTCCTTCGCGATATGGCCAGCCATCGTGCATCGACACCTGGCCCCCGGCCTTCATCGCCAGTGGCTGAGCGACATCCTGCGTATCAGCGTCATGACCGCTGCTGGCCTGGTGGTCAGCGCTCCCGTATTCAATCTGATTGCCGGTGAAAGCCGCAGCAGCGTGCTTCTGGCACTCGCGCTCAGCGGGCTTGTCACCCTGACGCTGGTGGCGACGAGTCACCGGCCGCTGGCATCGAAACTCTATGTTCTGTTCAGTAAACCGAGTACTTGAGCCATGGACGACACTGTAAGAAATACCGAGGAAACCTGCCTGGCGCCGCCGCTGCTGAGCATCGTATGCCCCGCCTACAATCAGGAAGGCTTCATCGCCCAGACGCTGGACGGGCTTTTGTCACAGCAGACCGATTTCAGGTACGAAATCCTGATCAACGACGACGCCTCCACAGACGCTACCGCGCGCATCATTGCGCACTACGCCGAGCGGCATCCGACGATCATTCGGCCCTTCTATCAGCAGATCAATCAGTACAGCCAGGGCAGAGCTTGCGTCCCGGGCCTGTTTGGCGAAGCGCGCGGTCGTTACATCGCCTACTGCGAAGCCGACGACTACTGGACCGATCCGCAAAAACTGCAGCAACAAGTGGACTTTCTCGAAGCTCATCCGGATTACGTCATCACTTATCACGACGCGTTCGTCTTCGATGATCACGGCCAGTACGGAGTGCAATTGCAAGGCCACCTGCGCGCCGATGCCTCGGCGCTGGAGTTGCAACAGGCAAGACGCCTGTCGACCCTGACCGTCTGCTTTCGCAATGTGTTCAGCCAGATGCCACCCGAACTGAGCCTGTGCAGCGCACCATTGAACGATATGTGCTGGTGGTCGTTGCTGGGGGCCTACGGCAAGGGCAAGTTCATGGCCGGGATCAAGCCGGCCGCCTATCGCGTGCACCCTGGCGGGGTGTTCTCGATGCGCAGTGACAAACGCAAGTTGCACATGAACCTGCAGACCTGCTCAAGCCTGGCCAACTATTACAACCGCTTGGGCAATCAGCCGCTGTACCAGTATTTCCTGATGCAGACGGTGTGCCTGTCGCTGGCCGCACTCGCCCCCCGCCACAAACTGCAGACGCTGTGGAAAGTGGCGGTCAACATGATCGGCAATCTGCGCAGGCGCCTGCCGCCCGCCACTGGCAAAGCTCATGTTCAGTAGTGTGCTGGTGTTGTGCGTCGGCAACGTCTGCCGCAGTCCGATGGCCGTGGCGATGCTGCATGAACGCCTGCAGGCCACGCAGGTGCGTATCCAGTCGGCAGGCATCGCCGCGTTGTCGGGTTCGTCGATCGACCCGACGGCACATGCGGTGCTGCAGTCGCACCGGGTACAGCCCCGGCGGCATGCCGCTCGCCAGATGAGTCGCGAGCTGCTGCGCCAGGCCGACCTGATCCTGCTGATGGAGCAGGCGCATTTCTCCGACGTCCTCGAACTGGCCCCCGAGGTGCGCGGCAAAGCCTTTCTGATCGGCAAATGGCAGGACCCGCTCGACATCACCGACCCTTACCGGCGGCCCGCGTCAGCCTTCGAACAGACCTACGCGCAGCTCTCGCGCTGCATCGACGACTGGCTCCCTCATTTTCAGTCAGGAGCAACAGGATAAATGACCGTCATGAACCATCCTTCCCTGAATTTCCAAGCGGACTCCCGGATCGATCTGGCAACAGTCCTGCGGATGCTGTTCGATCACAAGACCCTGATCCTGTGGACCGTCGGCGTGTTTTTCCTGATCGGCCTGGGCTATGCCATTCTGGCCACACCGGTGTATCAGGCCACCGCCATGATTCAGATAGAGCCTCGGAAAATCGGCATCGAGGGCACGCCGGAAGTCAGTGCCAAGCCACTCTCGGTGTCGCAGGCGACCACCGAGATCGAGCTGATCAAGTCCCGCGCACTGCTGGGCAAGGTCGTCGACGATCTGCAGCTCAATAGGCTCCAGACACCTGATTTGTTTCCTGTGATCGGTCCGTATCTGTATCGCACCTTCAAGCCCGCACGCGACGGTGAACTGGCGCAGCCTTTATTCGGCCTGACCCAATATGCGTGGGGCGGCGAAAAAATAGAGGTGTTCCAACTGGAAGTGCCAGAGCACCTGCTGGGTGAAAGGCTCACCCTGACCGCAGGCAAACCCGGCCAGTTCTCGCTCTACGACAGCGAACACAATCTGCTGCTCGGCGGTGCGATCAATCGCGTGGTCGAAGGCCACGGAATCAAGATTCAGGTCGCTACGTTGCAGGCCCGGCCCGGCACCGATTTCACTGTCTCCAGACAGCGCACGCTCAGCACCGCGCTGATCTATCAGAACCGCCTGAAGATCGCCGAGGCCGGCAGGGACTCGGGCATCATCTACCTGTCGATCGAGGACCAGGACGCACAACGGGCCAACCGGATTCTCGATGAGGTCAGCCATCTGTATGTACGTCAGAACGTCGAGCGCAGTTCAGCCGAGGCCGCCCAGCGCCTGCAGTTCTTGCGCTCGCAGTTACCCGCCGTACGCAAGCAGCTTGAGGAATCGGAGACCGCACTGAATACCTTCCAGACCAGCGCCCGATCGGTGGACCTGAGTATCGAAACCAAGGGGGTGCTTGACCAGGTGGTCAGTCTTGACTCGATGCTGTCCGAACTGAAACTCAAACGCGTCGAACTGGAGCGGCTGTATACCCGTGAGCACCCGACCTATCGCAGCCTGATGAGCCAGATGAACCAGCTGGAACAACAGCGCCAGGGCCTGCTGAAAAAAATCGACGCGCTGCCCATGACCCAGCAAGAGTTGTTGCGTCTGACCCGCGATATGCAGGTCATCAGCCAGACCTACACACTGATGCTCAACAAAAGCCAGGAGCAGGACATTCTGCGCGCCGGCAACATCGGCAATGTACGGGTCATCGACAACGCCGACACCAATGTCGAAAGACCCGTCAAACCGATGAAAACACTGATCGTGCTGATTGCCACGCTGCTCGGCGCACTGGTGGCGATGACCATGGTTTTCGTGCGTCAGGCGTTCTATCGCGGCGTAGAAAGCGCCGAGATCATTGAAAATCTGGGCATGCCAGTCTACGCGTCGCTGCCCTACTCGCGTCAACAGGAGCATCTGGACAAGCGCGACCATGCAGGCCAGGAGTCGAAGCTGCTGAGCATCGCCGCGCCCGCCGAGCTGGCGATCGAGTCATTGCGCAGTCTGCGCACAAGCCTGCACTTCGCCATGCTTGAAGCGCGCAACAACGTACTGATGATATCCAGCCCGACACCCGGAGCAGGCAAGTCTTTTGTGTCGAGCAATCTGGCGACCATCATTGCCCAGACCGGCAAACGGGTCCTGCTGATCGACGCCGACATGCGCAAAGGCTACCTGCATCGCCTCTTCGGTCTGCAACCCAAACACGGGCTGTCAGACACCCTGGCGGCGCGTCTGCGCTGTACCGAGGTCATCAACACCACCCGTGTCCGGCATCTGGATTTCATCTCCTGTGGTTTCGCCGCGCCTAACCCCTCAGAGCTGCTGATGCATGACAACTTCCACAAGATGCTTACCGAACTGTCGCCGCTGTATGACCTGATTCTGATCGACACCCCGCCCATCCTGGCCGTAACCGACGCGACGCTGGTCGGCCGTCAGGCGGGCACTTGCCTGCTGGTGGCGCGCTTCGGCATGACCACCGTCCAGGAAATCGAAGCCAGCAAACGACGTTTGGGTCAGAACGGAATTCTGATCAAGGGCGCCATTTTCAACGCGGTGGTGCGCAAGGCTACGACCTCCGACTACGACTGCGCCGCCTACGGCTACAACTACCACCCCGCGCCACGATAACCAGGGCGCCGCGTGCCGCTGACCGAGCTGTTTCATTTAAAAGGAATTAACCATGTCCCGCTCCGACCAGGATGTCCGCTGGTACTTGATCCAGACCAAACCACGGCAGGAAGCCCGCGCCGAAGAACATTTGCGGCGTCAGCAGTTCGAGTGCTATCGACCGTTACAGGCCGATGCAAAAAAAACCGGCGCTAAGGCTCAGGCCGGCGAGCCCTTGTTCCCCGGCTATCTGTTCATTCACATGGATCAGGTGCAGGACAACTGGTACCCGATTCGCTCCACCCGCGGCGTCTCGCGCATCGTGACCTTCGGTGGTCATCCGGTGCCGGTTCGGGATCATCTGATCGAGCAGATCCGCCAACGACTCGCCACACCCGCGCCGAAAACACAGTTTACCCAGGGGGACGCGGTGCTGATCACCCATGCCAGCTGGGGTGACGTCGAGGCCATCTTTTTGAGCGAAGACGGCGCGCAGCGCGCGGTGATCCTGCTCAATATGCTGCAACGCCAGCAAAAAGTGGTGCTGCCGATCAGCAGCCTGTCGCGAATCGAGGCGAGCGCCTAGCGCTCGAACCCGCCGCAACCTGCCGCACGACGTGTACTGAAAGCATGCGTCGCACGCCTGTTCCACCAGCCTCGGAATCGCACCATGCCGCGCCAGACCACCCTGGTGACGCTCACCTATGGTGACCGTTTCAGCTATTTGCACACCCTGATCAGCCGCTCGCTGGAAAGCCCGCTGATCGGCCGTGTGATCGTAGTCAGCAATGCTTCCACCGCGCCGCTGCAAGTGCTGTGCGATAAGTGGCCCGATCGGGTTCAGGTGATCTGGCTGCCGCACAACACCGGCTCGGCCAATGGCTACTCGGTGGGCATCAACGCCGCGCTGCAAACCGGAGACGACTGCATCTGGCTGATGGACGACGATAACGCACCGACCGAACATGCCATCGAGGCATTGCATCGATCCTTGCGTGAACGGCAACTCCTCGACGGCCAGGACAACTGCGCGGTGCTCGGCTTTCGCCCCACGCATCAAGCCGACATCGCCGCAGGTGTGCCGCTGCAATATGCGATCCAGCGGCGCTCAAGCTTCTTCGGCTTTCACATCGCCCAGTTGCCTTACAAGATCTGGCGACGCCTGCCGTGGGGAAAGCCCGATGCGACCCGGCTGATGCCGGAACGCGTGCAACTGCCTTTTGCCACTTACGGCGGGCTGCTTGCCCATCGCAGCCTTTACCAAAAGATCGGCCTGCCACTGGATGCTCTCAAGCTGTACAGCGATGACAGCGAATACACCTGGCGCATCACCGACGGTGGCGGAAAGCTGTTTCTGGTGCCCGATGCGCGGCTGGATGATCTGGAAGACTCCTGGAACATCAAGGCACGGACCCGCAATGTCTATGAAAGCTACCTGCTGGGCGGCTCGGATCTGCGCGCCTACTACGCAGCGCGCAATCAGGCCTGGTTCGACAAACATGTCTGGGCGGCTTCCACGCTCAGCTATCGGCTCAATCGCCGGGTGTTTCTCTGCCTGCTGAGCCTGTATGCCTGGCGCCATGACGCGGCCCAGCGTCTGGACCTGCTCAACGACGCCATTCGCGAAGGCGAAGCCGGCAGGCTGGGCCTGAACAGGGCCTATCCACTATGAAAATCCTTTTCATCAACAGCCTCTACGCGCCCGATATCGGCGGCGGCGCAGAAATCATTCTGCAGCGTACGGTCGAGGGCTTGCAGCAGCGCGGGCACGGCGTCGCGGTATTGGCCACCACTGACCGGCCCGGCTTGCAACTGGCGGAGGTCAACCGGGTCAAGGTCTATCGGGCCGGCCTGCTTAACCACTATTGGCACTTCATCGCCCAGCGTCCGGGCCGTCTGGCGCGCTTTGCCTGGCACTGGCGCGACCGCTACAACGCAGGCATGCGTGAGTACGTGGAGCGCGTGATGGAGCTGGAGCAGCCAGAACTGGTGGTGTGCCATAACCTGACGGGCTGGTCGGTCTCGGCATGGGACCAGATCACCCAGGCCAATTGCCCGATCGTGCAGGTGCTGCATGATTTCTACCTGCTGTGCCCGGCAAGCACGATGTTCAGAAAAGGCAAAGGCTGTCAGCGCCAGTGCACGACGTGTACACGGTTGCGCAGCCATCATGCACAACAGTCGGAACAGGTCAGCGCGGTGGTCGGCGTCAGCCGCTTCATGCTCGACACGCTGCGGGCGCAGGATTATTTCAAGCATGCCAGAGGCTATGTGGTGCATAACGCCAGCCCGTTTACACCAGCGCTTCGCGAGCAGCCCAAAGCACTTGTCGATAACGCACCGTTGCGTTTCGGTTACCTGGGCACCCTGTCGACCAACAAGGGGCTGGAGTGGATGATCGAGCAGTTCCAGCGCCTGCCGTTCAAAGCCACCTTGCAGATCGCCGGGCGCGGACAGCCATCCGATGAAAAGCGCTTCAGGGCCATGGTCACTTCCCCTGACATCAGCTTCGTCGGTTTTCAGAGGCCTGAGCATTTCTATCGCCAGATCGACGTGGCGGTTGTGCCTTCCCTGTGGAATGAGCCATTCGGCATGGTCGCGGTCGAGGCGTGCGCGCACTCGCTGCCGGTGATCGCCAGCCGCATGGGCGGGCTCACGGAAATCATTCAGGAACCGCTCAATGGCTTGCTGTGCAGCCCCGATGACCCTGACTCACTGGGGCTGGCGATGCTCAGGCTGCATCAGCAGCCCGAACTGCTGGCACGCCTCGGCAGCCAGGCACGCAGCAGCGTCGCGTCATTGATGAACCTGGACTTGATGCTGGACCAGTACGAAAGCATCTTCGCCCAGACCTTGCAGGATCGCAGCACGTAGCACCTGGCAAGTAGCACGGCGAACGGGCGCAGTCGCCCCGTTCGACGACATCACGGACACGGTGTGGCACCCGCCAGTTCACCTTCATCAGCAGGATGCTCAAGATGATTTTCATCAATGCACGGTTTCTTACCCAGGACATCAGTGGTGTACAGCGCTACGCAGAGCAGATGTGCCGAGCGCTGAAGCGACTGCGCGACGATCTGGTATTCGTTGCCCCGCATAACATCAGACTGCATGACTGCGCCAGCGCATTGGAGGCGCACTGCATCGGGCGCTCCACCGGGCATGCGTGGGAGCAGATCGACCTGCCGCTGTATCTGAAACGTCGGGGCAGTCCGCTGCTGATCTCGATCAGTAACACCGGGCCCATGCTGTATGGCAACCAGATTGCGACTCACCACGACATCAACTATGTGCGCTACCCGCAAAGTTACACCCGGCTGTTCCGGCTGGCCTATCGGACCATCACCCCGATCCTGCTGTCGCGCGCCAGAACCCTGATCACCGGCAGCCACTTCTCGCGCAAAGAAATATCCTCGTTCTATGGCTACGCAGAAGACAAGGTGCTCGTCGTACCGGCTGCTGTCAGCGACGATTTCATACCGGGTTCGACCGCGGTGAATCATCCGAAATACCTGCTGGCGGTATCCTCGCCGGCCGTGCACAAGAATTTCAGACGGATGATTCAGGCCTTTCTCAGCCTGCGCGGCCATACGGATCTGCAGTTGCATATTGTCGGCGCAGCCAGCGCGTTGTTCGCCGACCCGAACCTGCAGCACCTCGCCTGCCGTGACCCGCGCATCCGTTTTCTGGGGCGCCTCAGTGATGCCGAGCTGATCGCGCAGTACCAGGGCGCGACTGCGTTCGTCTTCCCTTCGCTTTACGAGGGCTTCGGCATCCCGCCGCTCGAAGCCCAGGCCTGCGGCTGTCCGGTGCTGGCGGCCAATGCTGCGTCTATTCCGGAAGTTCTGCAGGCCAGTGCGCTGTATTTCGACCCGCTGGACGTCAGCCACATGGCCGCAGCCATGCAGCGCATTCTGCTGGATGCGCCCTTGCGCAACGCGCTGCGTGTCCAGGGCCTGCAAAACGTGCAGCGTTTTTCCTGGGAGCTTTCCGCACAGCGTCTTTCCCAGCACATCGATACGTTGCTGGCGTCCGACCCCGCGCAGCAAAGCAGACTGAACATCGCCACCGAATCGTCCACCGGCAAACCCTGAATCCACAACAGCAACGCCAGGATGCGCGCCGTCGCGTCCGCATTAGTGCGGGCCATTACAGCAAGGAACGCCCATGAGAATCGCTATCGTCCACGACTGGCTGGTGAGCTACGCCGGTGCCGAGCGCGTGCTCGCGTCATTGATCAACGTCTGGCCCGCTGCGGACCTGTTTGCGGTCATCGACTTCCTCAGCGATCAGGACCGCGCGCACCTGCATGGCAAGGTCGCCAGAACGACGTTCATCCAGAAGCTGCCCGGTGCCCGCAAACACTATTCGCGCTACCTGCCACTGATGCCGCTGGCCATCGAGCAACTGGATCTGTCCGGCTATGACCTGATCATCAGCAGCAGCCACGCAGTGGCCAAGGGCGTGCTGTGCGGCCCGGACCAATTGCACATCAGCTATGTGCACTCGCCGATCCGCTATGCCTGGGACTTGCAGCATCAGTACCTTCAGGAGTCAGGGCTGAGCAAGGGAATCAAGGGTGGCCTGGCACGCCTGGTCCTGCATTACATTCGCTTGTGGGACCAGCGCACGTCGACCGGCGTGGATGCCTTCATTGCCAATTCCGGGTTTATCGGTGCGCGCATCAGCAAGGCCTATCGACGCGACTCCACCGTCATCTACCCGCCGGTGGACACGCTCGGCTTCACCGCACAGGGCACACGTGGGGACTTCTACCTCTGCGCCTCGCGAATGGTGCCTTACAAACGCATGCCGATGATTGTCGAGGCCTTCGCCGCGATGCCTGACAAACGCCTGATCATGATCGGCGACGGACCGGACCTGGCCAAGGCACAGGCCATTGCCAGCCAGGTGAGCAACGTGACGCTGCTGGGTTTTCAGCCAGGTAACGTGCTGCTCGAGCACATGCGCAGTGCCAAGGCGTTTGTCTTCGCCGCCGAGGAAGATTTCGGCATCAGCCCGGTCGAGGCCCAGGCCTGCGGCACGCCGGTCATCGCTTTCGCCAAGGGCGGCGTCATGGAAACCGTGCGCGGTCTGGATCACCCGCAGCCGACCGGCGTGCTCTACCGACAGCAAACAGTCGCATCACTGATTGCCGCCATCGGCGAATTCGAAGCGGCGCAATCACGCATCTCTCCCGAGGCTTGCCGGGCCAATGCCGAGCGGTTTTCGGTCGCGCGCTTCGAGCAGGAGATCAAAGCCTTCGTCGAGGACCGTCTGGCCCTCTCAAGCAGGGTTCATCTGGCGCGCCTACCTCAGTCGCAATGGGTCGCCCAGGCAGCGCCCGGCCTGGGCAGCGAACTGCCGAACCGTGTCGTCGCTCTGAAAATCGTCTGAGCGAGCCCTCCCCATGCGTACTTCAGTCCGCGGCATTCTGCGTGCCCACCAGTCAGCGCTTTCGCTCGCCCATCGCTTGCTGGACCTGACCGTCATTGTGCTGATCGGTTACTGGCAAACCGGGCTGACAGTCACCGACAGCACAGAAGCCTGGTCGCACATTTTCCTCGCGGTGCTGGTCTTTCACTGGGTCAGCGAGTACCACCAGTTGTATGGCTCATGGCGCGGCGAGCGCATCCTGCGCGAGCTGACCAAGGTCTTCAGTTACTGGGCGATGACCTTCATCACCCTGCTGTCGCTGAACAGCCTGCTGCTCAACCAGACGCAATTGCCCGATAACGGCCAGATGAGCTGGTTCGCGCTGGCCCTCGCCGTGCTGTGCGGCTACCGGCTGCTGATTCGCCTAGCCCTGCACACCCTGCGTCGGCGCGGCTTCAATACGCGCCGGGTGGCCATCGTCGGCACCGGGCAGGTCGGCGAGCGGCTGGCCCGGTCCATCGCCCTGGCGCCCTGGATGGGCCTGATCCTGCTCGGCTTTTACGACGCGCATCCGCAGCAGATGAATCTGCAGGCGCACAAGCGCCGCCCGCCCGTACTGGGTGACCTGCAGCAGTTGATCGAAGATGCCCGCGCTGGCCGGATCGACAAGGTGTACATCACCCTCGCCTTCAGCGCAGAACCGCAACTGCGCGAGTTGATTACCGGCCTGAGCGACACCACCGCCTCGGTCTATCTGATTCCGGATGTGTTCATGTTCGACCTGCTGCACGCGCGCAGTGAAAGCATCAACGGCCTGGCCAGCATCAGCATTTTCGATTCGCCCATGGACGGTGCCTGGAGCTTGGCCAAACGTGCCGAAGACATCGTGCTGTCGAGCCTGATTCTGTTGCTGATCGCCGTGCCCCTGCTGACCATTGCGGCAGCCATCAAGCTTACCTCGGCCGGCCCGGTGCTGTTCCGCCAGCGCCGCTACGGGCTGGACGGCCGCTCGATCATGGTCTGGAAATTTCGCAGCATGAGCGTCCAGGAAAACACCGATGTGGTGCTTCAGGCGACGCGCAACGACGCGCGGGTAACACCGCTGGGCCGCTTTTTGCGCCGGACGTCGCTGGATGAGCTGCCACAGTTCTTCAACGTGCTGCACGGCGACATGTCCATCGTCGGCCCACGCCCACACGCCATTGCCCACAACGAGCAATACCGCAGGCAGGTCAGCGGCTACATGTTGCGCCACAAGGTCAAGCCCGGCATCACCGGCTGGGCGCAGATCAACGGCTGGCGCGGCGAAACCGACACGCTGGACAAGATGCGCATGCGCGTCGAATTCGACCTGGAATACATCGAGCACTGGTCGATCTGGCTGGACCTGAAAATCATTCTGCTGACGCTGCTCAAGGGGTTCGTCAACAAAAACGCCTTCTGATGCCAGCGCTGACCTGAGCACACACCGAACACCCTCGGTACGCAACAAGAACGGAGCAATCCCATGAAAGGAAAAACGTCATGAATCGAAGCGTTACTGCGTTACTGCTGGTCAGCCTGGCGCTGCAAGGCTGTGCATTCGCGCCGGGGCAACATATGACGCCGGATGACGTCACTCTCGACAAACCGGACGAACCCCGTGCACAGCTGATCGAGGTCACGCCGAAGACCCTGCAGCAACAGCAACTGCGCGCCACTGCAGAGGCCAAGGCCCTGCCGCAGGTGCTACTGGACTACAGGACTCCGGAATACGTGATCGGTGCTGGCGATACCTTGCTGGTCACCGTTTTCGAACACCCCGAACTGACCGCGCCGGGCTCACAGGACCAACTGGATGCCAACACCCGGGAAGTGCTCAACGACGGCACGCTCTACTTCCCCTATGTAGGCAGAATCCGCGCGAATGGCAGAACGGTCAGCGAGGTTCGTGAGCAGTTACGCATGGGCCTGGCGCCGCAATACACCGAGGTCAAGGTCGACGTCAAAGTGCTGCGCTACAACAGCCAGAGAATACTGCTGTCCGGTTCTTTCAAGGTCCCCGGCCCGCAACCGATTACCAATATTCCGTTGAGCCTGGTGCAGGCGGTGAGTGTCGCCGGTGTCGACCTGACCGATGCCAACCTGGCCGGGCTGACCCTGCGCCGGGAGGGCAAGGACTACCTGATCGACATCGACTCGCTGAACCGCCGGGACTCGCAACTGAGCCGGATCTTCCTGAAGGACGGCGATTACCTGCACCTCAACAGCAACTCGCGAAACAAGATCTACGTGCTGGGCGAGGTCCGTAACCCTCAGGTGATCTCGTTCGGCACCACCCGCCTGACGCTGCTCGAGGCGTTGGGAAACTCCGGTGGCCTCAGCCCCGACAGCGCAGACGGCGATGCGGTGTACGTCATACGCGGTGCGGAAAACTTCGCCCAGGCGCCTTCCACCGTCTACCACCTCAATGCCAAGAAGCCCACCGCCTACCTGCTGGCGGGGCAGTTCGAGCTCAAGGCGCAGGATGTGGTGTTCGTCGGTCCTGCCGATATCACCCGCTGGAGCCGCTTCATCAGCCAGTTGCTCGGCTCGGCCAGCGTGATACAGACCGGTGCGGCCTTTCGCAACTGACCCAGGCGGCCGTTCGCCAATCTCCCTGCACGCGGTTGTGCGGGGATTTTTTTGCCTGTCGCACGGGACCAGACTGTTGCCAGAGCAACAGCGGTTCAACAGTTGACAGCTTTTGCATCAGCGCGGCGAACTCTCTCCCCCTGCGTGAAAGACACGCAGACCCAACGGCTGCGGGCCATCGCCAGACACACAAGAAGGCTGGCACATAAGCTGCTTTGCAGGCTTACGTTTATCGCAAGGACATCCCTCATGCGCGTCGTTTCACTTTCAGGCAGTCCCTCCCCCAAATCCCGTTCCGGCGTTGTGCTGGCCCACGCCGGCCGCTGGCTGCAGAGTCACGGCGTCGAAGTCACCACATTGCGCATACGCGACTTCAATGCAGAGGACCTGCTTTTCGCCCGTTTCGACAGCCCGCAGGTGCTCGAATTGATCGAAGCGGTTAGTCAGGCCGATGGCCTGCTGATCGGCACGCCGGTATACAAGGCGTCATTTTCCGGCGCATTGAAAACCCTGCTCGACTTGCTGCCCGAGCGCGCGCTGCATGGCAAAGTGGTCTTGCCGCTGGCCACCGGCGGCAGTATCGCGCACATGCTGGCCGTGGATTACGCGCTCAAACCGGTGCTGTCGGCGCTCAAGTCGCAGGAAGTGCTGCACGGCATCTTCGCCATCGATACCCAGGTCAGCTACGACGACAACGAATCAGGCGGTACGCTGGACGAAATCCTCACGGAGCGTCTGCATGAAGGGCTGGAACATTTCCACCATGGCCTGCAACGTCGCTTGCAGGCGCGTCACCAGCAGGCTGGCGGGCACTTGCAACTGGCGCTGTAGTGCCGGAATAGCAAAAGCATCAATGCTCGATAAACAGCGGATACAGCGAGGCCACCAACAGCGCTGCCATCACGCCGTTGAAAATACGTAACCCGAGCGGATCGCGCAGAACGTTGCGCAGCAAACTGCCAAAGCCTGCCCAGACGCCCACGCTGGGCAGGTTGATCAGCGCAAACACTGCCGAAATCACCAGCACATTGTAGAAGTAGCCCTGCATGGGGGTGTAAGTGCTGATCGCGCCGATCGCCATGATCCAGGCCTTGGGATTGACCCATTGAAAAAGCGCGGCGCTCATGAAACTCAGCGGCTTACCCTGGCTGTCGACGCTATCGGAGGCCGGTCCCGACGTGGCGATTTTCCAGGCCAGGTACAGCAGATAGGCAGCGCCCACATAGCGCAGGATCGTGTAGAGCACCGGCCAGGCCTTGAACACGCTGCCCAGACCGAAACCGACGGCCAGCACCAGAACGAAAAAACCGACACTGATACCCAGCATGTGCGGCAGGGTGCGACTGAAACCGAAGTTCACGCCCGAGGCCAGCAGCATCATGTTGTTGGGGCCGGGAGTGATGGAGGTGACGAATGCGAAGAGTGTGAATGCCAGAAGCAAATCGAAAGAGAGAAACATGCTGCCTGTCCGGATCAGTGAGTCAGGTGCTCACCCTATCGAAGGCGGTGCAGGAAACACACGGACAGTTGCCGGCCAATTACTGCAGTACAGTTTTTACACAAAGCGCTTTTCAAGCAGACTGTTAACCTTGGGGCTGCTGACCCGTGACACCCAGATCGACGCTTGTTTCGCCTTTTTCATCGAAGTCCCGCGCCTGCTGGATCTGCGGATCCGCCATCAATTGCGCCTTGCGCGCCTGGTACTCATCAAATGACAGGCCGCGACGGTTGAGGTCTTCAAGGGCCAACTGATGGCTTTCTTCGGCGCTGAACGCTCGCTGCTCGACAGCGTGGTGAGTGGAGCAGCCGGAAACCAGCGCAACAGTGAATGTCAGGACAAGCGCAAGGGCGAGCATACGGTTCATCGGGGGCCTCCGGTCGGGCTTCATTTCAGGAATGAAGCAAGGTTACGCCTGCCCCTGACGCAGCAAAAATCATCCGCCGTGATAGTCGCTATCGACTGTTGCGAGCATTCTCGATCAACACCTCGCGCAACGCCTGAGCCGCAGTTGAAAGCTTGTGATCGGCAAGCATCATCAGGCCGATACGCCGTTCGATCAGCGGCTCCACCAGCGCAACGCAGCAGGCCCCCAGTTCCTGCATCTGCCCGATGCACAGTGACGGTACCGCGCTGACGCCCAGGCCATTGGCAACCATGCGCCCGATGGTCGACAACTGATGGCTCTCGAACGCGACCGCCAGCTTGCCGTGGCGGGGCTCGATGGCCTGTTCCAGCAGCAAACGTACCGCCGACGGGCGTTGCAGGGCGATGAAGTCTTCACGCAGCAGTTCTTCCCAGGTGACCTCACGCCGCTCGGCCAGCGGCGACTCCCGGGGCACCACGGCGACGAAGCGGTCCATATAGAACGGGGTAAACGACAGGGCACTGTTCGACTCGGGCTCAAAGCCGATACCCAATTCGACACGGCGATGGCGAACCATTTCCAGCACTTGCTCATTGATCACGTCATGCACCGCGACATTGACGCGCGGGTAGCGCCCACGAAACACCTTCAAGGCCGCTGGCAGCAGATTGCCGGCAAATGACGGCATGGCGGCGACCGACACCCTGCCCATTTGCAAAGTAAAACGCTGACGCAGCAGTTCTTCGGTGTTGTCCCAGTCGGCCAGCAACTGGCGCGCCAGCGGCAACAAGGTTTCGCCCTCGGGCGTCAGACCGACGTTGCGCGTGGTGCGCGTCAACAGCTGTCCGCCAAGGTCCTCTTCGAGGCTCTTGATCGTCAGGCTCAAGGCTGGTTGCGACACGTTGAGTCGCTCGCCGGCCTGAGCGAAGCTCAGGTACTGCGCGACGGCCAGAAAAGCGCGAAGCTGCTTGACGTTCATATATTTGCTTTTCTTATGAATTGATCAGAAAAACAAAATTAACAAATCAGTCACGCCGAGAGAAGATGCAGGTCACCCGATCCTCCGACAGCGCGACTGTCGGTCAACAACTATAAAAGGCGGATCATCATGGCTGGACTCGATAAACGAGTAGCGACCTACGAAGAAGCCCTCGCCGGGCTGACCGACGACATGACGGTACTCTGCGGCGGCTTCGGCCTGTGCGGCATCCCGGAAAACCTGATCGCGCAGATCAAGCGCATGGGTATCAAGGGCCTGACCGTGGTCTCCAACAACTGCGGCGTTGACGGCTTCGGACTCGGCATCCTGCTTGAAGACCGGCAGATCCGCAAAATGATTTCGTCCTACGTCGGCGAGAATGCCTTGTTCGAAAAGCAGCTGCTCAGCGGCGAGCTGGAAGTCGAACTCACGCCACAGGGCACCCTGGCGGAAAAACTGCGTGCCGGTGGCGCAGGCATTCCGGCGTTCTATACCGCAACCGGTTACGGAACGCCGGTCGCCGAAGGCAAGGAAACCCGTCAGTTCAACGGCCGCAACGTGATTCTGGAAGAGGCCATCACCGGTGACTTCGCCCTGATCAAGGGCTGGAAAGCCGACCACTTCGGCAACGTCATCTATCGTCATACCGCACAGAACTTCAACCCGGTGGTGGCCACCGCCGGACGAATCACCGTGGTCGAGGTCGAGGAAATCGTCGAGCCGGGCGTGCTGCTGCCTACCCAGATCCACACCCCAGGCATCTACGTCGACCGGGTCATCCAGGGCACTTTCGAAAAACGCATCGAACAGCGCACCGTCAGAAAATCCTGATAGCGCAGCCTTGGCCCTACAACAATAAAGAGGCTTCAGACGATGGCACTTTCCCGCGAACAAATGGCTCAACGTGTCGCCCGTGAGCTCAAGGACGGTTATTACGTGAACCTTGGCATCGGTATTCCGACGCTGGTGGCCAACTACGTGCCCGATGACATCGACGTCATGCTCCAGTCGGAAAACGGCCTGCTGGGCATGGGCGCCTTCCCCACCGAAGACACCATCGACGCAGACATGATCAATGCCGGCAAGCAGACGGTCACCGCGCGCATCGGCGCCTCTATTTTTTCGTCGGCCGAATCCTTTGCCATGATCCGCGGCGGCCATGTCGACCTGACGGTGCTCGGCGCTTTCGAGGTGGATATCGAGGGCAACATCGCTTCGTGGATGATCCCCGGCAAGCTGATCAAGGGCATGGGTGGCGCGATGGACCTGGTGGCGGGGGCTGACAACATCATCGTCACCATGACCCATGCGTCGAAGGACGGCGAATCCAAACTGCTCACCCGTTGCAGCCTGCCACTGACCGGCGCAGGCTGCATCCGCAAGGTGCTGACTGATCTGGCCTACCTGGAAATCGAAAACGGCGCGTTCATCCTCCGCGAACGCGCGCCGGGGGTCAGCGTGGAAGAAATCGTGGCCAAAACCGCAGGCAAGCTGATCGTGCCGGATGACGTGATCGAGATGAGTTTCTGAGTGCAGGCCAACACGGAGCATTGGCAAGATACTCATGGCCAGCCACCCTCGTTCCCACTCCAGTGTGGGGACGATGGTCATCAGCTCACAAGCCGGGGCTTTGGCCAAATTGCTCTAAAACGCTTTTCGAGCACGATGGCACAGACGACGCAGAGTGCGACGTAAGTGACGGCTGAGTCCTGGCGCTGATCCGGGGGTAGCCTGGCAGGACGCCAGGCTAGCCGCACCGGACCATGGATGGTCCGTTGCGGCGACCCCCGGAGCAGTGACAGGGCGAAGGAACCCGACGAAGTCGGGCCGGAAACGGAGCTTGGGGGTTTGCCTACTTTGGCCCCATCAAAGTAGGTCGC
Source organism: Pseudomonas sp. PvP028 (assembly GCF_017832255.1). Taxonomy (NCBI): domain Bacteria; kingdom Pseudomonadati; phylum Pseudomonadota; class Gammaproteobacteria; order Pseudomonadales; family Pseudomonadaceae; genus Pseudomonas; species Pseudomonas sp. PvP028. The sequence goes on along the minus strand of NZ_JAFIBL010000001.1, from coordinate 3,541,968 downwards.
CGAGGGGCGAAAAGGAGACCTGAGTCGAACCCTAATCCACCTGAAAAAGAAAAACCGCCGTGTGACGCGGAGCGTCCGCAATAGTCGGCTGTTCAAGTAACTCCCCGATAATAATTACAAAAAGAGGTGCCCCAGATGGCCGCCAACATAGAAGAAAGCCGCTCCGCCCGATTTGCCTTGCGCTGCGCCGCGTGGGCTGAACGCTGGTTTCCCGATTCATGGGTATTTGCCGCACTGGCAGTGGTCATCGTCACGCTGGCGACACTGGCGATCGGCGCGCGCCCGGCCGAGGCTGCCAAGGCGTTCGGTGACGGGTTCTGGAGCCTGATTCCGTTCACCATGCAGATGGCCTTCGTGGTCATCGGCGGTTACGTGGTCGCCAGTTCACCGCCTGCGGTGCGCCTGATCGACCGACTGGCCCGGGTGCCGCGCAACGGCCGTTCGGCGGTGGCCTGGGTGGCGCTGATTTCCATGCTCGCTTCGCTGCTCAACTGGGGCCTGTCGCTGGTGTTCGGTGGCCTGCTGGTGCGAGCCCTCGCCCGCCGCACTGACCTGCGCATGGATTACCGCGCAGCCGGCGCAGCCGCCTATCTGGGCCTGGGTGCAGTCTGGGCGCTGGGGCTGTCGTCTTCGGCCGCGCAATTGCAGGCCAACCCGGCCAGTCTGCCGCCGTCGATCCTGGCGATTACCGGCGTGATCCCGTTCACCGAAACCATCTTTCTCTGGCAATCCGGGGTCATGCTCGCCGCGCTGGTGGTCATCTCACTGATCGTTGCCTATGCCACCGCGCCCGGCCCGAACAGCGCCCGCGACGCCAAGGCCTGCGGTGTCGACCCGGCCTTCAACCTGCCGCCACTGCCGCCCCGCACACGGCCCGGGGAATGGCTGGAATACAGCCCGCTGCTGATCATCCTGATGGTGCTGCTGGGGGTTGGCTGGCTGTTCAACGAGTTTTCGAGCAAACCGGCGATCACGGCGATTTCCGGGCTCAATACCTACAACTTCCTGTTCATCATGCTCGGCGCCCTGCTGCACTGGCGACCGCGTAGTTTTCTCGACGCCGTCGCGCGGGCGGTGCCCACCACCACCGGCGTGCTGATTCAATTCCCTCTGTACGGTTCGATCGCCGCGCTACTGACCACGGTCAAGGGCAGCGATGCGCAAACCCTGGCGCATTACATCTCGACGTTCTTCACCAGCATTGCCTCCCACGACACTTACGCGATTCTGATGGGCGTCTATTCGGCCATATTGGGCTTTTTCATTCCGTCGGGCGGCGGCAAGTGGATCATCGAAGCGCCCTACGTAATGCAAGTTGCCAACGACCTGCAGTATCACCTCGGCTGGGCAGTACAGATCTACAACGCAGCCGAAGCCTTGCCCAACCTGATAAACCCGTTCTACATGCTGCCGCTGCTGGGTGTGCTGGGCCTGAAGGCGCGGGACCTGATCGGCTTCTCGTTCGTGCAACTTCTGGTGCACACGCCGCTGGTGCTGTTTCTGCTCTGGGCACTGGGCACCACGTTGGCCTATGTGCCACCGGTAATGCCCTGAATGCCTACGCGTCGAACGCGTAGTCACGCTCGACCCGGCAGATTCGCGTGGTAAACGCCTGATACCAGCGCGAACGTCCCTGCTCGCGGACCTGAGCATGATCGGCCTGCTGTTTCCAGGCGACAATCGCGGTTTCGTCGGTCCAGTAGGACACGGTGATGCCCAGGCCGTCCTCACCGCGCGCCGACTCAACGCCCAGAAAACCGGGCTGTTGTCGGGCCAGACTCACCATGCGCTGCGCCGCCTCCGCGTACGCCTGATCATCGTCAGGCGTACGCAGCGAGGTGAACACCACAGCGAAGTAAGGCTTGGCAAACCGGGCGGCCATCATGCCGGGTTGCTCAGGCAGGCGCGGACAAACGCGGCCACCACAGGTGGCGTCTGGCCCTGCAACGCAGCGCGCTCCGGCTGGAACAGTGTGGCGACGTAGAACGGGTGCCCCTGCAATTCCATACTGCGCACTTCGCCCTCGGGACCGCGCCCACTGACCTTCAGGTGCTCGCCGAACAGCGCCGACTCCAGCTCGCGGCGCAGACCGTAGCGGCAGTGATAGCGCTCTTCGATGTCGAGCCTGCCATAGGCTTGGGCAATCAGCGTATCGGGTTGCAACTGGATCGCGGCCACCGATTCAACCAGCGAGCAACTGAGTGGCTCGATAATCACGTTTGCCGCGTGCGGCGCAGTTTCGCCATGCTCGGCGTCTGCCCAGCCCAGCTGGTTGCGGGCGTACTCGACCAACGCGTGCTGAAAGCCCCCGCACGTCCCCAGAAACGGCACCCGGTGCTCACGAGCGAAACGAATGGCCGTCAACGCGCCCAGCATGTCCCGATACGGACTGGCCGGAACGCACCACAGACCATCGAATTCGGCGAGTTGCGCACCGCTGCCGATCCCCGGCGTCGGCAGCCATTCGAAACCGACCCGTACCTGCGCGGCCTCCGCCGCCCTCTGCAAGGCCAACGGAATGGCCTGATGCGCAGGGACATCCGCACTGAAGTCCCCTACCAGACCGATCCGTATCCCGTTGCGTGTGTTATCTGCTTTGCCCATGCCCTGCTCCCTGTTTGATGTCGTACAGCCCGGGGGGACTATAAACAGGCAGCAAAATCAGCAGAATGGGCGTTACAGCAATGCCTCGCGTGCAACGCTGCACGGTTGCTCATTCAGTCACAGGCGTCAGCACCGGTTGCCCGGCAAAAAACGCCAGCAGGTTATCGTTGACCATTTGCACACTGTCTCTCGAAGCCTCGGGGGACAGGCCTGCCACGTGCGGTGTCAGCACCACATTGTCCAGCGTCTTGAGCACATCCGGCACAGTCGGTTCATCGTCGAACACGTCCAGCGCGGCCCCGGCAATCTGCTCATGCTGCAGTGCACTGACCAACGCCTGGGTATCCACCACGCTGGCGCGGGCAATATTGACCAAAAACCCGTCAGGGCCCAGCGCCTCAAGCACCCGAGCGTCGATCAGATGCTGCGTGCCGCTGCCACCGGGCGTGGCGATGACCAGAAAATCCGATGCGGCCGCCAGCGCCTGCGCTGTCGCATGCCAGGTGTAATCGCAGTCGCTGCGTGGCTTGCGGTTGTGGTAACCGATGGCAATATCAAAGGCGGCTGCACGCTTGGCAATCGCCAGCCCTACCGCCCCCAGCCCGACGATCCCCAGACGCTTGCCTGCCAGCGACGGGCGCACCACCTTGCGCCATTCGCTGCGTCGCACCGAGGCATCGGCCTGCGGAATGTCGCGCACCAACGACAGCAGCAACGCCAGCGTATGATCGGCCACCGTGGCGGCGTTGACGCCTGCACCATTGGTCACGACGATGCCACGTGCCTGCGCGGCAGGCAGATCGACCTTCTCGTAACCGGCGCCGCTTACGCAAATGATGCGAAGCTGCGGCAGTGCATCCATTTCCTCGGCGAAAAATCCCAACGGCCCGCGTGTCACCACGGCAATGATGCTCGGCCCGTGCGTGGCAATCGCCTCGGCACGCAGTTCGGCCGTCGGGGCGCGAATCAACTGAAAACCGCTGCTTTCAAGAATCGGCAAATACGTGTCCAGGTTTTCCACCAGCACCAATACCGTTGTCATGCGCGCTCCCGTTCGATCAGCAAAATGCTGACCTTAACGCGACTCGACCCACTTGTGCAGCGCCGCTGACGCTGGAACTGAAAAAAGCCTTCCCGAATACGCCAGGCGTTCATAAAGTGGACGCATTTGCGGGACAGACTAATGCGCAAGCAGACTTGGCAATCAGCAGAGTGCGTTATGGTTGCGTGCAGTGACGCGACCAGTGGCTCTAAGGTCTGGCGCGCAGGCTGCTCATAAAACAGGCTTTCTCAAAAACAAGGAAACACCCGCCCATGCAAGGATTTCCCACCACCCTGTTGAAAAAGACCCTATTGGCTGCGGCTGTCATGTCGGGCCTGATGCTGTCGTCAGGCATGGCAGCGGCGGCGGACGCCCCAGGCAAGGTGCTGAGCGAGAAATACGGCCTGCCCTGGCCAGCCGTGATCGCCCATCGCGGTGCTTCGTTCGACGCACCGGAAGAAACCATCCCGGCCTACACCCTGGCGCGGGACCTGGGCGCGGACTACCTGGAAATGGACATCCAGCGAACCAAGGACGGCGTGCTGATAGCGCTGCACGATGACGTGCTGGAACGCACTACCAACATCGCTCAAGTGTTCCCGACACGGGTGAAAGACCCGGTCAGCACCTTCACTCTGGCGGAGCTCAAGCAACTGGACGCCGGTTCGTGGTTCAACAAGGCTTACCCGGACAGGGCCCGCGACAGTTACAACGGGTTGCAGATCCTGACGCTGGATGAGGTCATCGACATCGCCGAGGGCGGCGCCAACAAACCTGGGCTGTACATAGAGACCAAGGTGCCGAACAAGTTTCCTGGTGTCGAAGCCGACCTGAAGAAACTGCTGGCCAAACGCGGCTGGCTCGACCAGCGCCCTGCGGCAGAGGCCGGCCATGTCAACGTCGCGCACATGCCAGGACGCGTCGTCCTGCAGACGTTCGAGAAGCAAAGCCTGGAACTGCTGCAGAAAGAAATGCCAAAAGTGCCCAAGGTCATGCTGTTGTGGATTGGCGAAGGCTCGATAGAGCCCAAATCCAGCGTCGCGTTCAAGGACTCGGGAGCCAAGGACAAGGCCAGCTATTACGCGACCCAGGAAGTCAAATCAGCGCAAGAGTTCGAGCAGTGGATTGACTGGGCCAAGGCCCACGGCGCCATCGGCACCGGCCCTTCGTCGCAACTGGCCAAGGGTGGCGACCAGAGCTACATGGACCTGGTCAAACCCTGGATGAACAACCTGACCCACGAGAAAGGCATGGTCATCCACCCGTACACGGTGGATGACGCAGAGGACTTCAAGCGGATCAGCCATGATGGCGCGGACGGCTTCTTCACCAACCGCACCGCCGAACTGTTGAAGTTCTACGAGCGGCCGGCAACAGAAAGCATTGAAACGATTCTGAAGCGTAACGGCTACTGATCCAGCGGCTGGCTGCATCCTGCGATGCGGCCAGTCGATCAGAAGTCGATAGTGCCCGACAGCTTGAGGGTACGTGGCTCGCCCTGAGTCAGGTAACCGCCATTGGCTGATGCCCAATAATCCTTGTCCATCAGGTTCTCGACGTTGGCGCGCAGGGTCACGTCCTTCTGCGCAACGTTGAAGGTGTAGCGTGCGCCCAGGTCGAAGCGGTTCCAGGTCGGGATGCTCAGGTTGTTGGCAGCATCGACATATTGCCCACCGGTGCGCAGCATTCGCGCATTGATGGCCGCGCCTTCGATCCCCGGAATGTCCCAATCGGCACCCGCATTGAACTGGAAGGTCGGCACACCCACGGCCCGATTGCCGTCGTTGCTGCCACTGGCCGTACCGCTCACCTCGGTGTCCATCAGGGTCAGACCGGCCAGCAGGCGCAAGCCGCTGACAGGTTGGCCAAAGACGTTCATCTCAACGCCGCGGTTGCGCTGCTGTCCATCACGGACATAACGCGACCCGGTGCCTTCCAGAACCTGATAGCCGTCAGCCGGTTGCTCGATGCGGTACACGCCCAGGCTCGCGCCGAACGTACCCATGTCCAGCTTGACGCCCGCTTCCACCTGTTTCGAACGCGACGGCGCAAAAACTTCGCCAGGGTTGATGGTGACGGTATCCGGAGCCGTTGGACCCTGCGCCAGACCTTCGATGCGGTTGGCGTAGAACGACACATAGTGCCAAGGCTTGAATACCACCCCGTAGACCGGCGTGGTGATCGCTTCGTCGTACAGCGCATTGCGCGGGCCGCTGCCGTATTCATACCCCTGAACACGCAGTTGCTGGCGACGCAGGCCGGCAGTCAGCAACAGGCGATCATCGAAAAAGCCCAGCGTGTCTGAGAACGCGACACTGCGCATGCGGCTCTTGCCGACAATGCCGGGATCATTCAGATCGCCTGCGGTGAAACTGTCGAGTGCCGGGCGCTCTTGGGAGACAGGGTCGTAAAGGTTGTTGCTGGAGGTGCCGCCAAACAGATACGCACTGCGCTGTTCGGTCCAGATACCGGACAGCCCGAAGTTGATCTTGTGGCTGACCGCGCCGGTCTGCAGCTTGCCGTTGATGCCGGCCATGGCGGTCTTGTTGTCTTCGTCATGCGGGATGAAAGACGGTGCGGCCGTGGTATTGCCTGCGGCATCGTGGACAGTTGGCGAGCCATATACGCCGACCTCACGGGTGTGCTTGGCGCCCACTGCGGCGTACAGCGTCCAGTCTTCGTTGAGGTCATACTCGGCGCGGCTCATGCCGAAGGTGTCTTCGGTTTCGGTCCAGGTCCAGTTCGGCGCGTAATTGGTATCCGAGTCCGGAGCATGCGGCACGCTGGTCAGGGCGCTGTCGACAAACACCGTGTTGCGGCTCTGGTTGATGCGCTGCTTCTGGTAGGCAAAATCGCCGGACAAACGGAAGTCGTCACCTCGATAATCGAGCCCCAGCGCGAACAGCTTGCTGCGATGCTCTTCGTCCTCGACGCCGGTCTCGCCTTCGCGCTGCGACAGGTTGAGACGCGCGCCGAAGCGATTGCCCTCGCCAAAGCGCTGCCCCAGGTCGAGATGCTCGCCGACCCGGCCGTCGCTGCTGATGTCGGAGGTAAAACGACGCGTCGGTGTGTCCTGCGCGCGCTTGGGCTGCAGGTTCACGCCGCCGCCAATCCCGGAACCGGTCGGCGTCACGCCGTTGATGAAGGCGTTGGGGCCCTTGAACACTTCAACGCGCTCCAGCGCATCGGTCGATATGATCTGGCGTGGCAGTACGCCGTAAAGGCCGTTGTAGGAGATATCGTCGGTGGTCAGCTTGAGGCCGCGAATGACGAAGATATGCGAAGCGTTGGCATAACCACTCGACTGACGCACCGATGCATCATTAAGCAATACGTCGCCGACGGTTTCAGCCTGCTGATCCTCGATCAATTGTTCGGTGTAACTGCTCATGGTGAACGGCACGTCCATGATGTCGGCATTGCCCAGAACGCCCAGTTGCCCACCGCGCGCCACCTGCCCACCGGCATAAACCGGCGGTAGCGCGTGAGGGTCGGCCTTGTCGGCACTGATGTCGGTCTCGCCCAGCACCATAGGGCCGTCCTGCCGAGTGGCAGCCTCTGCAGCGGCCCAGGCCGGAGATCCAATGGAACAGCAAAACGCGAGCAACGTAAGGCGCATCGGGAACGATGGGGAGTTCATCAGTAGGTCCTGAAGACAAGTTGAACGAGATCGGAAGCAACCGTCCTGGACATCACCGATCGGGTGGATGCGAAATGATATCAGATGTTACTGGTAATGCTTATCATTTGTTTATGCATAGAAGATGATAAGTCAGCAACGTGATGCGGTTCGTTCCGGCGCTGCATCATGAAAAATCAGCGCGCATGGCGGCCCGTGGCGTTCCGCAATGCTTTGAAACAGGTTGGCGACAGCCACAGGAGGCCGACTGTCGTGTAAGCTCACAGGCTATTGGTTTTCCCATCGAGAGGCCTATGCAGTCCACTTTCCGACGCTCGACCCTGGCAGCACTTCGTGGTTTTGCCTTGCAGAGCGATGCAATCTCCATTGTTCCTTCTGCCGCCGACTATCGACGCTGCCTGCTGGAAAAGATCGCTTCGGCCACCCGGCGCATCTATATCATCGCGCTGTACCTGCAACAGGATGAAGCCGGCCAGGAGATTCTCGACGCGCTGTACGCCGCCAAATCCGCGAGGCCGGAGCTGGATGTGGTGGTGCTGGTCGACTGGTTTCGCGCGCAACGCGGCCTGATCGGTGCCGGACGCCAGCCCGGCAACTCGAGCTGGTATCAGGCGCAGAACCTCGAATACGATGAAGAAGTGCCGATCTACGGCGTGCCGGTGCAGACCCGCGAACTGTTCGGGGTGCTGCACCTCAAGGGCAGTGTGATCGACGACTGTGTGATCTACAGCGGCGCCAGCATCAACAACGTCTACCTGCACAAGCTCGACAAATACCGTCTGGACCGTTATCACCTGATCGAAAACGCAGCATTGGCCGACGCTTTCCAGAATCTGGTGCAGCGGGAAATACTTTCGTCGCCGGCCGTGCACCGCCTGGATCTGCAATCGCCGCCCAGCTCGCGCAGTTTGCGCAGCGAGATCCGCGCGTTTCGTGGCGACCTGAAACGCGCCACCTACGACACCTCGGCGGGCGAAAAGGAAAACGGCGACATGCGCGTGATTCCGCTGCTTGGCGTCGGTCCGCGCAACAATCTCAACCGCGCCATCTGCGATTTGATCGCGTCGAGCAAGATCCAGCTGACCATCTGCACGCCGTACTTCAACCTGCCGGTTGCCGTCACTCGCGAGATCAACCGGGCGCTCAAGCGCGGCGTACAGGTCGACATCATCATTGGCGACAAGACCGCCAACGACTTCTTCATCGATCCGGATGAGCCGTTCAAGGTGATCTCGGCCCTGCCCTATCTCTATGAAATCAGCCTGCGGCGCTTTGCCCACAAGCATCAGAAGGCAATCGCTCAGCACCGCCTCAATGTGCACCTGTGGAAACACGGCGATAACACCTTCCACCTCAAAGGCATCTGGGTAGACCAGCGTTATACCCTGCTGACCGGCAACAACCTGAACCCTCGCGCCTTTAATCTGGACCTGGAAAACGCCTTGCTGATCGACGATCCGAAGGGCCAGTGGAGCGAGCCACGGGAAGCGGAAATCGCGCATTTGATGCGCAACACGCAGCGCGTCAACCAGTATGACGAGCTCGACACACTGGCCAACTACCCCGAAGGCGTGCGCAAGTTTCTCAAGCGTGTCAGCCGCGTGCGGGTCGAGCGACTGCTGTACCGGATTCTCTAAGCCCCAGTGTGCGGCCGGCATGTCAGTTATTGCTTGGCGTGCCGCCCACGTTTCCCCTTGCTAAACCCGGACAGCGACCTTGCCTCAAGGCCGTTTCGCACCCAGTTGCTTCCACATCTTCTGCGTGATCTTGCGCCGGTTGCTGTAACCGGCCCATGGGTCGTCCTTGAGCCGCTTCAAACGCTGCTCAAGGTTGGTGATGTCCCACTGCGCCGACGATTTCAGACCCGCCAGCTCATCCAGCGCAATCGGCACCGAGACCGGCAACCCGGGCCGGGCGCGTACTGAATAGGCGGTCACCGTGCTGCCGCCGCGGCTGTTGCGCAGGTAATCGATGAAGATTTTTCCGACGCGGTTTTTCGGCCCCATGGTGGCGGTGAAGCGTTCCGGCAACTGACGGCTGGCAAACTCGGCGATGGCCTTGGCGAACGCCTTCACGGTGTCCCAGTCTGCCTGCCGCGCCAACGGCACGATGATGTGCATGCCCTTGCCGCCGCTGGTCTTGAGAAAGGCCTCCAGACCCAGCTCTTCCAGCACGGCGAGCACCATTTGTGTGGCCTCGATCATGCTGCGCCAGGGCAGTGCCGGATCGGGATCAAGGTCCAGCACGAAATGGTCCGGCGTTTCGATCCTGTCACGCGTAGCGCCCCAGGTATGCAGCTCTATAGCGCCCATTTGCGCAGCACCGACCAGCGCCTGCACCGAATCTATTTCCATCAGCGCGGCGTGCCCGGGGTCCAGGGCACGATCCAGTTGCCTGATGTGCGGGATCGCCAGATGCTCGGCATGCTTCTGGAAAAACTGCTCACCGTCGATGCCCTCAGGACAGCGCAGCAGGGCCACGGGACGCTTGTTCAGGTAGGGCAGAATCCAGTCGGCGATGGACTGGTAAAACTGTGCAAGTTCGATCTTGCTGGTGCCCGTCTTGCTGTCGATGACGCGGTCCGGATGACTGATGCCGGTGCCCGCCACATCAACTTTCCCCTGCGCAGCCTTTTTGCGCGCCTTGGGCGCTGCCGTCTTGGTTCGTGCCTGGCTGGGCACATTGGCAGGCTGAGCGTCTTCACGCACCACGTCCTTGGCGGGCTTATCGCTGCGCAGTCCGACAAAGGCGGCCTGGCGCACAATGCCTTCGCGGGTCCACTGGGCGAACTCGGCTTCACAGACCAGTTGCGGCTCCACCCACTGCACGCCGCGGGCCTGGGACGCGGAGAGCTTTTTGGCCAGCGGTGAATCCTTGCGCTGCGACTTCTTCAGCTGTTTATGCAGTTGCTCAAGGGTCACTTCAGTGAACCCGGTGCCGACCCGTCCGGCGTAGACCAGCCCGTCCTCACCGGCATTGACCGCAAGCAACAGGGCACCGAATGCCGATCGGCTGCCCTGCGGCGCCGTGTAGCCGACGACCACGAATTCCTGTCGCAAGCGACATTTGAGCTTGATCCAGTCGGCATTGCGCTTACTGACGTACGCACTGCCGGCACGCTTGCCGATCACCCCTTCCAGGCCCATTGCCGCAGCACTCGCGACAATGTCCTGATGGCCCGCCTGAAAAGCATCCGAATAACGCAACAGGCGACTTTTCTGGGCGTCGAGGACTTGCTTCAAGGCATCACGACGCTGCTCAAGCGGCACTTCACGCAGGTCCTCCGCGCTCAGAAACGGCATGTCAAACAGGTAATACAGAATGTCCTTGCTGTTCCCCGCGTCAAAGGCATTCTGTAAGCCCTGGAAGTCGGGCAGCCCTTGCTCATCGAGAACCACCACTTCGCCGTCGAACCAACTGTCACGCAGTTTCATGCCCTTGAGCGCCTTGACCAGCTCGGGCAGCCGCTCGGTCCAGTCATGCCCGTTGCGGGTGAACAGCCGCACATCGTCGCCCTGAATGCGGGTCAGCATGCGGTAGCCATCGAATTTGATTTCGTACAGCCAGTCACCGGCTGGCGGCGCTTCCACCAGCGTTGCCAGTTGCGGCGAAAGCGTATCCGGGAAAGCCGCTTTCGCTTTCCTGCGGGTCGGCTTTGCAACTGGCGTCGGCGCTTTTGATTTTGATGTGGCGGCCTTGGCTTTGCCGCTTGCAGCACTGGCCCCGGACTTTTTCGAGGCGCTGCGTTGCTTGCCCACATGAGCACCACTGATCACGCTTTGCGGCTGCTCCTGGGTAATGTCGTATTCGGCAGCAGGTCGCGCGATGTCATCCTTTTCCTTGATCAGCAGCCACTGTTCCTTGCTGCCGCTGCCCTTGAGGCGCGTACGCACCAGTGCCCAGTCACCGCTGAGTTTCTCGCCGACCAGGGTGAACTTGAGTTTGCCGTCCTCGTAGGTCTTTTGCGGATCGCCGTGCGGCTGCCAGACACCCCGATCCCAGACAATCACATCACCGCCACCGTATTGCCCCTGCGGGATACTGCCCTCGAAGCCGGCGTAGTCCAGCGGATGGTCTTCGACATGCACCGCCAGACGCTTTTGCGTGGGGTCCAGGCTCGGGCCTTTGGGCACGGCCCAGCTCTTGAGCGTGCCATCCAGCTCCAGTCGAAAGTCGTAATGCAGGTTACGAGCGTCATGCTTCTGGATCACGAAACCGAGCGCACCGGGCTGCGATTTGCCTTTGCCCTTGCGTTTGCTTTCCGCAGGCTCGGAGGTGATGGCGAAATTGCGCTTGCGGGTGTATTCACTGGCGGGCTTGGCCATCACCGGTCACTCCGTAGGGCTCAAGAGGCTTTGCTGGTTTTCTTGCGTGCGGCGGGCCGCTTGGGCCTGGTACTGTCCTTGTCGGCCGGTTTTTCTTTCGCCGCAGGCTTGCTCGCCTTGCCTTTACTGGCCCCGCCCTTGCCCGCCAGACTGCGCCGCAGCAGGTCGGTGAGGTCGATGACATCGGCACTCTTGCGTTCTTCCTCGGCCGGATCGGTCTCGACATCCTCGATTTCGCCTTCGTCTGCCTTGGTCTTGACCAGGTGCATGATCTTGTCCTGAAAGGTGTCGCGATACAGCTCAGGCTGCCAGTCAGCGCTCATGTCCTTGACCAGGCGCTTGGCCATGTCACGTTCGCTCTTGTTCAGTTTGGCGTCGGTCACCGCATCGCTCAGTTCCAGTGCATCCAGCTCACGCACGTCGGCAGGCCAGCGCAGGATCACCATCACCAGCGCCGATTCCAGTGGCATGACCGCCGCGAGGTGTTCGCGGGTATGCAGCACAACATTGGCCAGCGCGACCTTTTTGGTGTCGACCAGGGTTTCGCGTAGCAACGCATAGACTTTCTCGCCGCGCTTGTCGGGGGTCAGGAAATAAGGCGTGTCGATGTTCTGCAAGGGGATCTGCTGGCTGTCGACGAACGCGAATATGTCGATGGTCTGCGTCGACTTGGGGTGCGCAGAACGGATTTCCTCCTCGCTGAGCACCACATAGCGATCCTTCTCGTACGCCACGCCCTTGACGATGTTTTCGCTAGTGACTTCCTTGCCGGTGACCTTGTTGATTCGCTTGTAGCCGACCGGGTCCATGCTGCGTTTGTCGAGCCAGTCGAAGTCGACACTGGTCGACGTTGTCGCCGAAACCAACGCGACCGGTATATGCACCAGCCCGAAGCTGATTGCGCCCTTCCAGATTGCCCTTGCCATGGTCTGACTCCTGTTGGTCCTGGAAAAGTGACAGGGCCGGTCGGAGAAAAGTTTCGGCAGCCTGACGAGCGCCGGGAAACCTGCCCAACCGGAAACGTTTTTTATCCTGAATGCCAGACTTTCACCGCGTCGGCGCTCGGCAGGCGCCTTATTGACGGGGCTCTGCCACCGTCAAAAGCCTTGTGTTCAAAGGGCTGGCGCAGAGATGTCAGCGAGGTCGCGGAGGACATATGCATTTAGGATCTAAAAATATGGTTTAACGTTCTTTTGCGGAATAAAAAAGACGTTCTATAAATGGCCCCACCCCGAACGCTGTTGGTGAGGTGTCTGCCAACCGACAGCGGATCCCGTCAGCTTCCATCTGGCTGATTACTTCCAAGGATTTGTCATGAACGTTTTCTGGTTTCTTCCGACTCACGGCGACGGCCATTATCTGGGCACGACAAAGGGCGCACGTCCCGTCACCCTCAACTATTTGAAACAGGTAGCGCAGGCCGCCGATGACCTGGGTTATTACGGCGTATTGATCCCTACCGGTCGCTCCTGCGAAGACTCATGGGTCATCGCCTCGGCGCTGGTGCCGCTGACCGAGCGCCTGAGGTATCTGGTGGCGATCCGTCCGGGGATTATCTCGCCGACCGTCTCGGCACGCATGGCAGCCACGCTGGATCGCCTGTCCGGCGGCCGGCTGCTGATCAACGTGGTGACCGGTGGCGACCCGGACGAAAACCGTGGCGATGGCAGCTTTCTCGACCACAGCGAGCGTTATGAAGTCACCGACGAATTTCTGAAAATCTGGCGTCGCGTCCTGCAGGGCGAAGCGGTCGACTTCGAAGGCAAGCACTTGCGCGTGCAGAACGCCAAAGCGCTTTACCCGCCGATTCAAAAACCCTACCCGCCGCTGTATTTCGGTGGTTCCTCCGACGCGGCGCATGACCTTGCGGCCGATCAGGTGGACGTGTACCTGACCTGGGGTGAGCCTCCGGCAGCCGTGGCGCAAAAGCTCGCCGATGTGCGTGAACGCGCTGCGCGCAAGGGACGTACCGTGAAGTTCGGCATTCGCCTGCACGTGATCGTGCGCGAAACCAGCGAAGAAGCCTGGAAAGCCGCCAGCACGCTGATCGAACACATCAGTGATGACACCATTGCTGCGGCGCAGAAGTCCTTTTCGCGCTTTGATTCCGAAGGCCAGCGGCGCATGGCGGCACTGCATGACGGGCGTCGCGACAACCTGGAGATCGCGCCCAACCTGTGGGCCGGTGTCGGCCTGGTACGCGGCGGTGCAGGCACGGCGCTGGTCGGCAATCCCGAAGAAGTCGCGGCACGTATCAAGGAATACGCCGACCTGGGCATCGAGAGCTTCATTTTCTCGGGTTACCCGCATCTTGAAGAAGCTTACCGCTTTGCCGAGCTGGTCTTCCCGCTGCTGCCTGAGCCTTGCGCCAGCCTCGCCGGGCGCGGTATCACTAACCTGACGGGCCCGTTCGGCGAAATGATCGCCAACGATCTGCCCCCGCAGGCCAAGTGATGTCCGGACAACTGCTGACCTTACCGCACTCGCCTGCGCTGGCCACCTCGATCAGGGCCACTGCGCAGGTGTTCGAAGACCCCAAGTCCCGAGCCCTGCTCGCTCACGTACGCCAGGTTGCGCCCAGTGATGCCAGCGTGCTGATCATTGGCGAGACCGGCACCGGCAAGGAACTGGTCGCACGTCACGTCCACGAACTGAGCGCCCGCCGCGACAAACCGTTCGTGGCGGTCAACTGCGGCGCGTTCTCCGAGAACCTGATCGAGGCCGAGTTGTTCGGCCACGAAAAAGGCGCGTTCACCGGAGCGATCAGCGCCAAGGCGGGCTGGTTCGAAGAGGCCAACGGCGGCACGCTGTTTCTCGATGAGATCGGCGACCTGCCCATGTCGCTGCAGGTCAAATTGCTGCGCGTGCTTCAGGAGCGTGAAGTGGTGCGTCTGGGCTCGCGCAAGAGCGTGCCCATTGATGTAAGGGTCCTCGCAGCCACCAACGTGCAGCTGGAAAAGGCCATCAACGCCGGGCATTTTCGCGAAGACCTTTATTACCGGCTCGACGTGGTCAATCTGGAATTGAGCCCGCTGCGCGACCGGCCGGGCGACATCCTGCCCTTGGCCCGACATTTCATAGAGGTCTACAGCCAGCGGCTGCGGCATGGTCCGGTACGGATCAGCCCAGAAGCCGAGCACAAGCTCAAGACCTACAGCTGGCCGGGGAATATTCGCGAGCTGGAAAACGTCATCCATCACACCCTGCTGGTGTGCCGTGAAGGCGTTATTCAGCGTGATGACCTGCGCATGTCCAACCTTAGAATCGAGCGCCAGGATGAACAGAACCCGCCTGACGAATCAGCCGAGCAACTGCTCAACCGGGCGTTTCAAAAGCTCTTTGAAGAACAGGCCGGTGCCTTGCACGAGAAGGTCGAGGATACGTTGCTCAGAACCGCCTATCGCTTCTGCCACCACAACCAGGTGCACACAGCCAGCCTGCTGGGCCTGACCCGCAACGTCACGCGCACACGCTTGATCAAGATTGGCGAACTGGCGGTCAACAAACGCAGACCGGGTGAAAACGTCCAGGGCGACCGCATGCTGCACCTGTCGGTGTGAAGGTCAAGACCGATGACGCAGAGCGTCATGAACGGCATTCCCACTGGAGCGTGAGGAACGATAGTCATCAGGCTCCGGGCCGTGCCTTTAGCCAAATTACTCTGAAGCGCTTTTCAACCACGATGGCACTGACGACGCAGAGTGCGACGTAAGTGACGGCTGAGTCCTGGCGCTGATCCGGGGGTAGCCTGGCAGGACGCCAGGCTAGCCGCACCGGGCCATGGAGGGCCCGTTGCGGCGACCCCCGGATCAGTGACAGGGCGAAGGAACCCGACGAAGTCGGGCCGGAAACGGAGCTGCGGGCTTTGCCTACTTTGGCCCCATCAAAGTAGGTCGCCGAGGGGCGAAAAGGTGACCTGAGTCGAGCCCCAATCCACCTGACAAAGAAAAACCGTTGTGTGACGCAGAGCGTCACAAACTGCATTCCCACGCTGGAGTGAGGAACGATCGCTGTCCGGAAGAACACCATCGTGCCCATGCTCTGAGCAAGCGGCGCTTTACGACAAACGCATCGCCAGCGCCTTGGCCTGGATCGCTACATCGGTCACTGCGGTGCTTTCCCACCACATGCCGCGCAATGGCGGGCCCATGGCGAACAGGCGTGTCGAGTACTGACCGTGTGCGTCGAGCACAGCGCCAGCGGCGTCGGCGGCGATGCCGAGTGCCAGCGGGCCGGGCTGTATCAGACCGCGAACCAGCAACTGCCGGGGCAACGGGCGATCCACGCGTCGCCAGTCGTATTCGATGCCGGTAGAGTTGATTAACGCATCACCAGTAATCTGCGTCGGCTGACTCTCACCGCGCCGACGCACGCTGATCTGTACCTGACCTGACGGCAGACTGGCCACGCCCTGCAACGAGGCCGCGTCAATGCTCAACCGCCCTTGCCTGATCAGCCGCGCCAGCAGCGCAGCGCCGGGTGGCGGGGAGCGATGGTGGTGACTCTCCCACCACGGTCGTACATGACGGACGAACTGGCGGCGCTGCTGATCGCTGGCCTGATTCCACAGCCTGCTCACATTGGCACGCACGGTGTCCAGCGGTGCCTGCCAGTCAATCCCGCTCTCGATGGCCAGCTCGCACTGCTCGCGCACTTTGCGCACCAGTTGCCGAGTGCTGCGGATACTCGGGTCCTGAGCGAGAAAATCAGACCATTCCGGCGGCTGACGCCGGACATGCGGCAACAGGCCGTGCCGGGAAAAGATCTGGATGGGCCCACGATGCCCGGCCGTTTCCAGCGAGACCAGCGCATCGACCATGGTCAGCCCTGAGCCGATGATCAGCACACTCGACTGCGGATCGAGCTTTCTCATCACCGCCACATCCCAGGGATCCAGCGCAGCAGTGTTCAGCTCGTTCGAATCACGTCGCGGGGTGCGTGACGCCGCGTACATACCGGTCGCCAGTACGGCGTGGCTGCCGCGCAGCATAAGACCGTCAGCCAGCGAGACACTGACGCCACCTTCATGGACCTGCAGGTCCACTGCCTCGCCGGGCACATGCACGGCGGTCGAGCCAAAGGCTTCGCCAGCGCTTCGGGCTTCACGCAGCCGCTGCTGGACGTAAAGCCCGAACACCCCGCGCGGCGGAAACAGTTCGGCGACCGGGACCCTCTGCTCAGCGGCTTCAGGCCAGCCACCAGCGGCCAGATAGTCAGTCAGCCATCGGGTAAGGTCATCCGGGTTATCCGGATCGACGCTCATCCGCGCAGCGTTGCCATTGAGTGTATGGCCCGGCTCCGTCGCACTGTAGGCCTCGCCCCTGCCGAGTTCGCTACGGGTTTCGATGATCAGGATTCGCCGCTGGCCCGGTCTGCGCAGCAGTTGCGCCGCCAGCATGGTCCCGCTCAGACCGCCGCCGATGATCAGAATGTCAGCCGTCTGGTGGGAATCTTCGGTCATCGAACAGTGCCTCGGTCGGGTTGCGATAAAGAATCGGAAGGTCAGAGCGCGACGTTACGCACGAAGCGCAGCGGCACATCGGCATCGTTGCAATAGCGGTGCGGCTGATTGCTGGGGAACATGAAGAACTCGCCCGCTCCTATCTGCTGCGTGGCCCCAGGGTCGGAAAAACGTATCGTCAGATGCCCTTCGACGACGTAGACCTGTTCACTCCAGCCATCGGGATCGGCCTCCGAGACATAGGCGTCCCCGGGCTGCAGACAGAACTCCCACAACTCCACCTCGCGCCGGGCAACGGCCCTGGCCAGCAGCACCGCCTTGCTGCCCGCGATCGTACCGGCCCAAGCCAGCTCGTTGATGCGGCTGTAATCGCGATTTTCGGGGGCCTGGATCAGGTCGCTGAACGCCACTTCCAGGGCTTCGGCTACGCGGTCCAGAGTCGCCAGGCTGACGTTTTTCTCGCCGGCCTCGATAGCGACCAGCATGCGTCGGCTGACCCCGGACTTTTCCGCCAGCGCCGTCTGGCTGAGGTCCGCACTGTTACGCAGACGCCGTACGTTCTGGCTGACGTGCTGCAGCACCGGAGGGCGCTGGGAATTTTCTTTGTGCATGCTGGTGCTCACATCAAACCGTTGCGCATTATACTGCCCAGCCCAGGGACACTGTCAGGGTGTTCAGCCTCACACCGCGCGCATGGCAATTAACAGGAATCCGGAGCTGACATGAAGTCTATCAGCCGCACACCCCGCATCAGCAAGGCAGAAGCCGTACTGATTCTGATCACCATGCTCTGGGGAGGCACCTTTCTACTGGTCCAGCATGCGATGACCGTCAGCGGGCCGATGTTCTTCGTCGGCCTGCGCTTTGCCGCCGCAGCGCTTATCGTAGCGCTGTTTTCAATGAAGGTGCTGCGCGGTCTTACCTTTCTTGAGCTCAAGGCCGGCGTCTTCATCGGCATCGCGATCATGCTCGGTTATGGCCTGCAGACGATCGGACTGCAGACCATCCCCAGCAGTCAGTCGGCGTTCATCACGGCGCTCTACGTACCCTGCGTACCTTTGTTGCAATGGCTGGTACTGGGCCGGCGACCAGGGTTGATGCCGACACTGGGCATCATCCTCGCCTTCACCGGGCTGATGCTGGTCGCCGGGCCGCAGGGCGCTTCCCTGCAACTCAGTTCCGGCGAGATCGTGACGCTGATCAGCACAGTGGCCATCGCCGCCGAGATCATCATGATCAGTGCCTATGCCGGTGAGGTCGATGTGCGTCGAGTCACCGTGGTGCAACTGGCTACCGCATCGGCGCTGGCATTTCTGATGATCGTCCCGACCGAGGAACACTTGCCGGATTTTTCCTGGTTGCTGGTGTTCAGTGCTGTGGGGCTTGGGACCATGAGTGCGGCGATCCAGATCGCCATGAACTGGGCACAGAAAAGTGTTTCGCCGACCCGCGCCACGGTGATTTATGCCGGTGAACCGGTCTGGGCCGGAATTGTCGGAAGACTCGCCGGCGAGCGTTTGCCGGGCGTCGCCCTGCTGGGCGCGGCACTGATTGTGGCCGGGGTGATCGTCAGCGAAATGAAGCGGCGTTCGGCGTCTGATGATCAGAGCATTGTCGACGAAGAGGGAAATGAACAAGCCGTGCGCAAAGCTGAGTGAACAGCGGGCTTTGCCAGCCATGAAACACCTTGCTTCTTCAAAGCTATTTCAAATACATATCGCTGCATCAGAAGTAATTATTTACCGAATTAAAAAAGCAGACACTTTTTGTAGGAAATTTCGGAAACCGTCCCTTTGGTATCGGAGTGTCTGGCACGTATGATGCTTGACATTCCCCTGCAGATTAGAAGCCTATGTCCCTGATAGTTCTACTGCTTCTGCCTTTCATCGGCAGCTGTCTGGCGGCCTTTTTGCCGCACAACGCGCGTAATGCGGAATCGTTTCTGGCCGGTCTGATCGCCCTCATCGGCGCGGTGCAGATGGCCTTGTGGTTCCCGCAGATCGCCGACGGCGGCGTGATTCGTGAAGAGTATTTCTGGCTGCCAAGCCTGGGCATGAACTTCGTTCTGCGCATCGACGGCTTCGCCTGGCTGTTCTCGATGCTGGTGCTGGGCATCGGTGCGCTGGTCTCGCTATACGCGCGTTATTACATGTCACCGGACGATCCGGTGCCGCGCTTCTTTGCGTTTTTCCTGGCCTTCATGGGCGCCATGCTCGGACTGGTGATGTCCGGCAATCTGATTCAGATCGTGTTTTTCTGGGAGCTGACCAGCCTGTTCTCGTTTCTGCTGATCGGCTACTGGCACCATCGGGCCGATGCCCGACGCGGCGCTTACATGGCGCTGATGGTCACCGGTGCGGGCGGTCTGGCGCTGCTGGCCGGCATGATGATCCTCGGCCATGTGGCCGGCAGTTACGACCTGGACCGTGTCCTGGCCGCCGGTGACGCGATTCGTGCACACGCCTTGTACCCGGTGTTACTCACCCTGATTCTGATCGGCGCACTGACCAAAAGCGCCCAGTTCCCGTTCCATTTCTGGCTGCCGCACGCTATGGCGGCCCCCACGCCGGTGTCGGCGTATCTGCACTCGGCGACCATGGTCAAGGCCGGGGTGTTTCTCATGGCGCGCATGTGGCCGGCGCTGTCCGGCACCGAGCAATGGTTCTGGATCGTCAGTGGCGCGGGTGCCTGCACGCTGATTCTCGGCGCCTACGCGGCCATCTTTCAGAATGACCTCAAGGGCCTGCTGGCCTATTCGACCATCAGCCACCTGGGCCTGATCACCCTGCTGCTCGGCCTCAACAGCCCGCTGGCTGCGGTGGCTGCGGTGTTCCATATTCTCAACCACGCGACCTTCAAGGCGTCGCTGTTCATGGCCGCCGGCATCATCGACCACGAGAGCGGAACCCGCGATATCCGGCGTCTCAGTGGTCTGGTAAGGCTGCTGCCCTACACCGCGACACTGGCGATGGTCGCCAGCGCCTCGATGGCCGGCGTGCCGCTGCTCAACGGTTTTCTATCCAAGGAAATGTTCTTTGCCGAAACCGTGTTTATTTCCGCCACTGCCTGGGTCGAAATTGCCTTGCCGGTGATCGCGACCATCGCCGGGATCTTCAGCGTTGCCTATTCGCTGCGCTTCACGGTCGATGTGTTTTTCGGTCCGGCGGCCAAGGATCTGCCGCACTTGCCCCACGAACCGCCGCGCTGGATGCGTGCGCCGGTCGAACTGCTGGTGCTGACGTGTCTGGTGGTGGGGATTTTCCCGGCGCAATCGGTCGCGCCCCTGCTCGCCGCCGCTGCGCGTCCGGTGGTCGGTGGCACACTGCCCGAATACAGCCTGGCGATCTGGCACGGCTGGAACCTGCCGATGGTCATGAGCCTGGTGGCAATGGCGGGCGGTATCATTCTGTATCTATTACTGCGCAAGCCGCTCAAGCACGAGCGCATCACCGCCCCGCCGCTGGTGGGACGTCTCAATGGCAAGCGCTTTTTCGAGCGCAGTCAGGTGGTGATGATGCACTGGGCACGCCGTTTCGAACGCAAGGTCAGCACTCGCCGCCTGCAGCCACAACTGTTTCTGCTGGTGCTCGCGGCGGTACTGGGCGGTTTCATTCCGATGTATTTCAGCGGCCTGACCTGGGGCGACAGACCGAAGATTCCGGGTTCCGGGGTGTTTGTCACGCTGTGGCTCATCGCGATTGCCTGCGCCATAGGCGCGGCCTGGCAGGGTAAATATCACCGTTTGGCGGCACTGGTGATGGTCAGCGTCTGCGGGCTGATGACCTGCATTACCTTCGTCTGGTTCTCGGCCCCTGATCTGGCACTGACGCAACTGGTCGTGGAGGTGGTGACCACCGTGCTGATCCTGCTCGGTTTGCGCTGGCTGCCGCGACGCAATGAAGACGTCGCCCCGCTCAGCGCACGCCTGCGTGCCCGCACCCGACGCATACGCGACTTCGGCCTGGCGGTGCTCGTGGGACTGGGCATGGCGATACTCTCCTACGCCATGCTGACCCGCCAGACGCCCAACGCCATCTCGTCCTTCTACCTGAGTCGTGCGCTGCCCCAGGGCGGCGGCACCAACGTGGTCAACGTGATGCTGGTGGATTTCCGCGGCTTCGACACGTTTGGCGAGATCACCGTGCTGGCGGCGGTCGCCATGACAGTGTTCGCCCTGTTGCGACGCTTCCGCCCACCGAAGGAAAGCATTCTGCTGCCCGCACAACAGCGCCTGCTGGCCCGTGACGTGGTAACGGACCTGGTCAACCCGCGCAGCGCCAGCGATACCGCGCTCGGTTTCATGATGGTTCCGGCAGCGCTGGTTCGATTGCTGCTGCCGATTGCCTTCATCATTTCGATGTACCTGTTCGTCCGCGGCCACAACCAGCCTGGCGGCGGGTTTGTTGCCGGGCTGGTGATGTCGGTGGCGTTCATTCTGCAATACATGGTGGCAGGCACCCAGTGGGTCGAGGCGCAAATGAGCCTGCGCCCGCTACGCTGGATGGGCACGGGCCTGTTATGCGCGGTTCTGACCGGCGCAGGCTCGATGGCGCTGGGTTATCCGTTCATGACCACCCACACCGCCCATGTCGATCTGCCGATCCTGGGTGATATTCACATTGCCAGCGCGCTGTTCTTCGATGTCGGCGTGTACGCCGTGGTGGTCGGCTCGACGCTGTTGATTCTCACCGCACTGGCGCACCAGTCGGTGCGCAGCCATCGGCCGACGCAGTTGCCCAAGCCTGTCGCCAACCCGCAAGGAATCCTCTGATGGAAGAAGTCATTGCAATCGCCATCGGTGTACTGGCCGCCTCGGGCGTCTGGCTGATCCTCAGGCCACGTACCTTCCAGGTAGTGATGGGGCTGTGCCTGTTGTCGTACGGGGTCAACCTGTTCATCTTCAGCATGGGCAGCCTGTTCATCGGCAGGGAGCCGATCATCAAGGACGGCATTCCTCAGGACCTGCTCAATTACACTGATCCGTTGCCACAGGCGCTGGTGCTGACCGCGATTGTCATCAGCTTCGCCATGACCGCGCTGTTTCTGGTGGTCTTGCTCGCTTCCAGGGGCCTGACCGGCACCGACCATGTAGATGGCCGGGAGCCCAAGGCATGAGCTGGATGAACCAACTGATCATCGCGCCCATCCTGCTGCCGCTGCTGACCGCCGGGCTGATGCTCTGGCTGGGCGAAAAGCACCGGCCGCTCAAGGGCCGTATCAATCTGTTTTCCAGCATCCTCGGGCTGGGCATTTCCGTAGCGCTGTTTCTCTGGGTGCAACACAGCGGCAGCAGCGGCTCGATCGGTGTCTATCTGCCGGGCAACTGGGGCGTGCCGTTCGGCATCGTGCTGGTGGTCGACCACCTGTCAGCGATGATGCTCGTCCTGACCGGGATTGTCGGGGTCTGCGCCCTGCTGTTCGCGCTGGCTCGCTGGGACAGGGCCGGTGCCAGCTTCCACGCGCTGTTCCAGATCCAGCTCATGGGGCTGTACGGCGCGTTCCTGACTGCGGATCTGTTCAACCTGTTCGTGTTCTTCGAAGTACTGCTCGCGGCGTCCTACGGCCTGATGCTGCACGGCTCCGGCCGGGCACGGGTGTCGACGGGCCTGCATTACATTTCGATCAACCTGCTGGCTTCGTCGCTGTTTCTGATCGGTGCAGCGTTGATTTACGGGGTGACCGGCACGCTGAACTTCGCCGACCTGGCCATCAAGATCCCGCAGGTAGCGGAGTCCGACCTGGGTCTGCTGCACGCGGGGGCTGCAATTCTGGCCACGGCGTTCCTGGCCAAGGCTGGCATGTGGCCGCTGAACTTCTGGCTGGTTCCCGCCTATTCGGCAGCCAGCGCGCCGGTGGCGGCGATGTTTGCGATCATGACCAAAGTGGGGGTCTACACCCTGCTGCGCCTGTGGACCCTGCTGTTTTCCGGTCAGGCCGGTGCGTCGGCCTTCTTCGGCGGCGACTGGCTGATCTACGGCGGCATGGCGACGATTTTCACCGCAGCCATCGCCATCATCGCCGCCCAGCGCCTGGAACGACTCGCCAGCCTGAGCATACTGGTGTCAGCAGGCATTCTGCTGTCCGCCGTTGGCTTCGCCCAACCGAGCCTCACCTCGGGCGCGCTGTTCTACATGGTCAGCTCGACGCTGGCATTGAGCGCCATGTTCCTGCTGGGCGAACTGATCGAACGCTCCCGCTCGGCCAACGAGATCCCTCTGGAATACGACGTGGATCAATTGCCTCGTACTCTGGAGTCTCTGCATCCGCCGCCCGGCGCCAACCTGGACGACGAACAGAAGGTCGTGGTCGGTCAGGTCATTCCCATGACCATGGCTTTTCTGGGCCTGAGTTTTATCGCCTGCGCCTTGCTGATCATCGGCATGCCGCCGCTCTCGGGGTTCATCGGCAAGCTCACCTTGATCAGCGCCCTGATGAACCCGCTGGGCCTGGACGTCGCGAAGGATGAGGCGCTTTCCACTCAGGCGTGGATGCTGATCGGCCTGCTGATCTTTTCCGGACTGGCGTCGCTGATCGCTTTTTCAAGGCTCGGCACGCAACGTTTCTGGACGCCACACGAGCGTCCTTCGCCGATGCTGCGCCGCAACGAATGCCTGCCGATCATCATTCTTCTGGGTCTGTGTATCGCGCTGACCTTCAAGGCCGAACCCTTGTTGCGCTACACCCAGGACACCGCTGCAGCGCTGCATGAGCCCAAGCAGTACGTGCAGTCAGTGCTCGCCACACGCCCGATACCCGGCCCCACCAGTCGGGAAGTCGATGCGGAGGGACAGCCATGAAACGCCTGTTTCCCGCCCCTCTCCTCTCATTGGCACTCTGGCTGCTATGGCTGGTATTGAACCTGTCGATCAGCCCTGGTCACCTGCTGCTGGGCGCGGTGCTGGGTTTTCTCGCGCCGCTGTTGATGGCTCCTTTGCGCCCGCTGCCGGTGCGTATTCGCAAACCCGGCACGATCCTGAAGTATCTATGGCGGGTGGGACGCGACGTGGTGGTCTCCAACGTGCAGGTCGGCCTGAGCGTCTGGCGGCTCGAAAGCCGTCCGCCACGCTCGGCCTTCGTGCGCATTCCACTGGACCTGCACAATGCTCACGGCCTCGCCGCGCTGGCGATGGTCACCACGGTAGTCCCCGGAACGGTGTGGTCGGAGCTGGCACTGGATCGCAGCGTGCTGCTGATGCATGTCTTCGATCTGGAGGACGAAGCGCAATTCATCGAGCACTTCAAAACCACCTATGAGCGACCGTTGATGGAGATCTTTCAATGAGTGCACTGCTCGACAACGCCATCCTGATCAGCCTGCTGATCTTCGCCCTGGCGATGGTGATCACCCTGCTGCGCCTGCTCAAGGGGCCTTCGGCCCAGGACCGGGTACTGGCGCTGGACTATCTGTACATCATTGCCATGCTGATGATGCTGGTGCTTGGCATTCGCTACGCCAGTGACACGTATTTCGAAGCGGCCATGCTGATTGCCCTGTTCGGCTTCGTCGGCTCGTTCGCTCTGGCCAAGTTCCTGCTGCGCGGAGAAGTGATCGAATGACCGGACTGCCGAACACAGTACCCTTCTGGGTGGAAATACTGACCGCCGGGCTGCTGATCGCCAGCAGCCTGTTCGCCTTGACCGGCGCGCTCGGGCTGCTGCGCCTCAAGGACTTTTTCCAGCGCATGCATCCACCCGCCCTCGCGTCGACGCTGGGCGCCTGGTGCGTTGCGCTGGCGTCGATCATCTACTTTTCGGCGCTGAAGGCGGAGCCGGTGATCCACGCCTGGCTGATCCCGGTATTGCTGGCGATCACGGTACCGGTGACTACGCTGTTGCTGGCGCGAACGGCGCTGTTCCGCAAGCGCATGGCCGGTGACGACGTGCCCGCGGAGGTCAGCAGCGGTACCGGCAACGGAGAATCGGCAGGCGGCTGAATCAACGTCTGGCCAGTGTTACTCGCTGGCCTTGAACGTCAGCTCGCCTTTGCGCCATTTGGCAGCCTTGCCGACGGCGCCTTTGAGAAGCTTGCTCATGCCGATCTGCAATTGCTCTTTCGCAGCGAAAACCATGAACACGGTCTGACCTTCCTTGAACACGATACCGTGACCTTCGGGGACGTCGACGAAGGCATATTCGCCCAGCCCGTACACGGTGGTCTTGATTTCGCGGAATTTCAATTCGAGCTTGCCGCCCTCGCGGCTGGGCAGAACAGACGCGCGGAAATGGTCGCCCACCTTGAGCTCAAGGCGAGGTTTGTCGTCGACGACCAATGCGCTTTCGGTGTCGATTTCGGCGATATAGATGCCTTCGGCTGATTGCTCGGTGATGTAGACAAAACGGGATTGAAACTGCTTGACCAATTGTGCGCGGAGGTCGCCGAGCACGAACAAGGCATGGGTATCCAGATTACTTACAGCCAAAGTACAAACCCTCAAACATGAAATGAGGCTGCCTGATGTCAGGGCAGTCGAAAAAGTGATTCATCCATAGACCGCTTCATGTGGCCGGAAATTTTCCGGCATGCTGCACGCAGAAGCGCAGACAGCGCCGCCGCAAACCTTGTGCAGGCGGGTGGCGGATTCTACCGGCTCATGGCAGCTACGGGATATATACCTTTTGTACACAGCAGTGTCGCGCAAGCGCTGGGGCCCCGAAAATAAAGGTCAGCCCGGGCACGGCGCAAAGGCTGGACGGGTTCCAGCCTGCAATGTGTGCGTCCTGCGATAGCAGAAACATATCATTTATAGCCGCTGTAGAAAAAGCCATCTTTTCCTGCACAGCCAAATGCATCGAACTCTTGCCTGTGCCCACTACTCCCATAAGAACTGATGAATACGGGGATAACCCCCGGCGAGGAGATGACATGGAACAGACTACAACTACCATCAACGACCTGTTCGCCCAATTGGCGCTGGACTCCGATGATGAGAGCATCGAAAAGTTTATCGCCAGCCATCCTCTGCCCGACGACGTCAAGCTGATCGACGCAGAGTTCTGGACGCCGCGTCAGTCTGACTTTCTCAAGGAGCAGCTGCACGAAGATGCCGAATGGGCGATGGTGGTCGACGAACTGAACGTGCGTCTTCACAAAAAGCCCGAGTGAGCCACTCGGGCGTTGAGGCCTATTGCGGATAACCGGGCTGGCCGATATTGGGATGCAATATCCGGCCGCCTGACTGGGGTGCGTGGACGAAAACAGCGTCGCCTAATGTACCCACTCTGCCGACCACTGCATTCCAGTGCGCAGACTGATGAATGTAGCGCCAGCGTAGTAATGCCTCTTCATGACTGTCCAGCAGGTAAGGCCCGCCTCGCGCATAGTCGATCAACCGGGTAGAGATGTTCTCGAGCTCGGGAGGCAACTGGAATTCGGGGGTCAGTGGCACCGGATTGAAAGGCACGCCCTCATCACACGCCAGTGTGTGCATCACCAGCAACGATACTCTCGACAGGTGGCCAAATACCTGGCGGCCCATCCCCACTGCGGCAACAACTGTACTCATGCCATTCAGGCTTTTCCTGCACGGATAACACTTGCTCTCGCAAGCCTGAACCCTCAGCCAGGCCTGACTATCGAGCGGGTCGATCCAGTGATCGCGGTTCATTCGGTTCAATTCAGCCTGTGCCTCCTTCCAGCTTGGTGCCTCCTCGCAAGGGCTGCCACGGCTGACCACACTGCTGCGGGGACGCGTAAGCAATACGCTTTCCTCCATCTGTGGAGGGTAACCCCCACCGATATCGGAATGTGCACCGGGCAGAACGATTTCCCTGGGCCACACGGGCCGAACGCTGTTCAGCGCAAAGTTGCGCCGTGACTCATCGCGGGCCACCAGATGCAACACCTGCTGCGCACACCCCGGAGGCAGGTAAAGATTGACTCTCCTGTTGCTCGCATCGCGGGTATTGCCCATGTCCTTGAAGCTGCCGATGGCTGCAACGGTATCGAACAGACCGATTACCTTGAGCCGTACGCTGCCGTTGCTCCAGCTGAAACTGTCGCTCAGCCTGGCCTTGCGGCTTTCAAGTATCGGCTCGAGCATGCCCGAACGCTGCTTGAGTATTTCATTGACCAGATGCCTGGCCGACGCTGCACCTCGGCTGAAGCCGAACACGTCCAGTTCCAGCGCTTCGAGCACACAATCCGGGTTGTCGCGGGGAAACGCTTTCAATACCGATTCCAGCTTTTTGAATGCGTTTTCCACCTTGGAGATCACACCGGTGGCCCCGCGACCGAAACTCTGCCCCGGCCATACCGAATCACGTCCACCGGAGGTGGTGCCGGCCCCGCTTACATAGATCGGGTAATACACCTTCAGGCCTTCACCGTCATTTTCGGCAACAGATTGCAGACGGTAGATATCGACCAGTCTGGCTATATTGCTTGGATCATTACTGTAACTACTGCCAGGCTGAACATGACGACCCGCGCACGCTTTAATATGCTGCCCCTCATTGATCTCCATCAATGCCTGGCAGTCGGCTCCGATCTGACTATTGACGCGATTATTTCCCGTCCCATCGAAGAAAATCCCTACCCGCGCCGTGACGCGCCGTGTCACCACATCTGAAAGGGCTGCCGACTGTTGAAAACTCCGTTTATCGCTCATAACACTTCCGTCCCTAGAGGCAAGCCATGAAAAGGCTGCGCTTAAATCAAAACGTAAATAACGTTGATTTAAACAGCTTGCTTAAAGACAGTGAGCAGTCAAGCCATGTTGCACGTTTTCAGACAGCTCCTACAACTTCTATCGCCATGACTTTATTACCTTCAACTAAAAACCTACACACGCGCCAGCAACTTTGCTGATTAGTTATTTCTTTGAAAAAACCAACTAACAGGCCAGCCCTTTTGCCGGCCTGAATGATCGGTTACGCGTCTCAGCGGCCTTGCGGCCTGTACCCCAAGCGCAGGCCGCCCCAATGTCGGCCGTTGACCAGGATCGGCACGGACAGGTCGTGCATCAGTTCACCGGTGTCTCGCGTGTAGGTTTGCAGCAGGACCGGCTGTTGGTGGCTGCCACAGCGAATGCCGGTACGGTCATCGAACTTGCGCTTGCTCCGATTGTGCGCATTATCCGCCGTGGCATCGCCTGTCAAAGGCTGACTGAAGGCGTTGTTGTGCGTCGGCACATAGCCTTGCTGGGTACAGGCGATGGCAAATACCAGACCTTCGTGGCGCGACAGCAGCGGTTCTTGCAGTGCTGGCAATACCTGATCGGTATAACGGTCGAAACGTGTTGTAAAGCGAGTGGGTGAAGTGTTGGCGACGGGTTTGTAATTGCGGTCGAACAGGTCATCAAGGCTGACGCGTCCCTGTTCGATATCGGCCTCGAATTTTTCGCTGATCATTCGCGCGCCTTCACGAGCCAGGTCGTAAATGCGTTGGTGGTATTCATCCAGACCGACCTGCGCCAGGCGCTGACTGATAGTCTCGGCCTGCCCCTCCATCTGCACTGCGGACTTGGCCAGTTGCCGGGTCTGCTCATCGCTGACAGAAAGATCACTGCGCATGTGCTCGACAGCGTCGAACAGGCTCGCCAACTGATCCTGATTGCTCCTCGCCCCCTGCGCGATTTCGCCGACCTGGCTTTCCAGTTCGACCGCAAGCCGGGCGATATTGCCCAGGTGCTCGCCGGTCAGCTCGACCTGCTCGACACCCACATCCAGATCGGACGACAGCTCACGAATCTGCTCCACGACTTGTGCGGTGCGCTGCTGGATATCCGCCACCATCTGCCCGACCTCCCCGGTGGCACTGGCAGTGCGACCGGCGAGACCACGGACTTCGTCGGCAACCACCGCAAAACCGCGTCCGTGCTCGCCAGCCCGCGCCGCTTCGATGGCGGCGTTGAGCGCCAGCAGGTTGGTCTGGCTGGCAATCGACTGAATGACCAGCGTCACACGCTGGATCTCTTCACTGCGCTGGCTGAGTGCCTCGATCAGCTCACGGCTGCCGACGGCACGCTTGCTCAGGCGGTGCATGCGTTCGATGGACTCATTCAGCACGCTGCTGCCCGATTCGCTGCGCTGCCGCGCCTCGCTAGCGGCAACCAATGCCTGCTGACTCAACTGGGCTGTCTGTTGCTCGGTGGCGATCATCTGTTCGGCACTGCTGACGATCTGTTCGGCAGCCCCCAGTTGCGACTGCACCTTGCCAGCCAGTTGCCCGACCGAAAAGGCCACCTGGGCCGCGGACAGCGCGTTATGACTGGTGGTGCGCGACAGATCGCGGGTCAGCAAGGCGATATCGCTGTCGCCCACCGCGCTGCCTGGAAGCGCTTGCCTGCTGCGCACCAGGCGCGGCAACCAGACCACCAGCAACGCCAGCGGAACGACGACATACAGCGACAGGCCTGCAACGCTCATGGCGGCGAGCAGCAGGCACAGGACCACGCTTTGCACCGCCGGCACCCACCACCTCGATGCAGCGTCGGGCGTATCGGCCAGCGGTAATCCGGCTGCCATGGATAGGTTGTCGGCCATGTTGCGTCACCCCGTCTGTCATTGTCGTTATGGCGCTATTAAACGCCAGATAACGGCCTTGTGCCATGCGCTGTTGGTCGTAGCGACCGGGCGATGGACGTCAACGCGTTTTCGACAAATTCCGGGCACAACAAAACCGGGAGGCAATTGCTTGCCTCCCGGTCTGGACACTCAGTCGCTGTTACCTGTCTATCAGGCCTGGCGCTGGTGCTTGTCGATCTGCTCGTGGCGCTCTTGCGCTTCGATGCAATACTTGGTGGTCGGGCTGATCAGCAGGCGCTTGAGGCCGATTGGCTCGCCGCTGTCGTCGCACCAGCCGAAGGTGTCATCGGCAATACGCGAAAGGGCCATTTCCAACTGTGGCAGCATGCGCTGGTCGCGATCGATCACATTGACCAGCCAGTGACGCTCTTCTTCGACCGAAGCAGCGTCAGCCGGATCGGCAGGCGTGTCCAGGCTCTCGATCGCAATGCGGCTCTGCTCGATACGCTCATGGATCTCGACCTTCATGCCCTGCAACAGCTCGACGAAGAAAGCGTGCTGCTCGGCGTTCATGTAGTCATCGGCCGGCATGGCCAGCAACTTTTCCTTTGTCATTTATTTCTCTATAAAAAAACGTGCATTGAGGAGCGGCCTGACGTTGCCGTACAAACCAATAATCTCCAAGCGCCACCTGGCACTCAATTTACGAGGGGCGGCAGTCTAAGGCCGGCTAGCGGGCTCGGCAACACAATTGAAGGATTTTTGTACAGCAAATACCTTAAAACCCTTCAAGTGCGGGCGAAAGACCTGGCCAGCAGGTTGCTTGATGAGGCTCTGACCCACTGACAACGAATCGGTTCCTGCAAACTCCAACGCACAAAAGGGCCTTGAAAGGCCCTTTGATGCAGGTGATGGAATCAGCGCTTGGTCTTGCGCTTGTTGCGATATTGATCGATTACCACGGCCACGACAATGATCAAGCCTTTGATAATGTCCTGAACATAGGCGTCTACACCAACAAAGGTGAAACCGCTGGCCATCACGCCGAGGATCAGCGCACCGATAACCGTACCGGTAATCCGCCCGACCCCTCCGGAAAGGCTAGTGCCGCCGATGACCGCAGCGGCGATGGCGTCCAGCTCGTAGGACATGCCCATCCCGGCCTGCCCGGTTGCCGCTCGCGCCGAGGCGACCACACCCGCCAGCCCGGCCAGCAGCCCGGCGATGCTGTAGACGATGACCAGATGGCGCTTGACGTTGATCCCCGAGGTGCGTGCCGCCTGCATGTTGCCGCCAATGGCGTAGGTGTACTTGCCGTACTTGGTGTAACGCAGGGCTATGTGAAAGATGACCGCCACCACCAGGAAGATGATCACCGGCATCGCGCCCTGGCCAATGGCCGTGTACGAGTCGGAGAGCATGCTGACCGGCTGACCTTCGGTGTAGAAGCGTGCAAGGCCGCGCGCAGAGACCATCATGCCCAGCGTGGCAATGAACGGCGGAATACCGGTTATGGCAATGATGCTGCCATTGATGGCGCCCGCCAGCAGCCCGACGCCGAGACCGACAACGACCGGAATCCACACCGGCAGGTCGGTCAGCGACGGAAACACCGCCCGGGAGAAGTCGGAAGTCTGAGCCAGGCTCGCGGCAATCATCGCTGAAAGCGCAAGCACCGAGCCGGAGGAGAGATCGATGCCGGTGGTGATGATCACTTGGGTCACGCCGATGGCCAGCAAGCCGATGATCGACACCTGCAGGATCATCAGTACCAGACGCTGGGAATTGAGCAGGAAGCTCTGATCACGGACGATCCAGCCGAACAGTTCAAAGATCAGGCCGATGCCGATCAGCACCAGAAAGATGCTCAGTTCGGTGGGCAGCCGCCGTTTGCTTCTGGTCGGCGTCATGGCCGGTTTATTTTGCAGAATCGCGTCGCTCATGTTCGTTATCCTCTTGTTCTTCTTCTACCGAGCCCTGTAGTGCGAACTCAATGAACCTTGTGGCCGGAGGCCAGATGCATGACTTTTTCCTGGGTCGCTTCACTGCGATCAAGGATGCCCATCATTTCGCCTTCGTGCATGACCATGACCCGGTCACTCATGCCAAGCACCTCCGGCAGCTCAGAGGAAATCATGATGACCGCCATGCCCTCACTGGCCAGCAGGGAGATCAGCCGGTAGATTTCTACCTTGGCACCCACGTCGATACCGCGCGTCGGCTCATCCAGAATCAGTACCTTGGGGTTGGTCATCAGCCAGCGCGCCAGCAGCGCCTTCTGCTGGTTACCTCCGGATAATGTGTCGATGCACTGCTCCAGTGACGGCGTCTTGACCCGAAGCTTTTTGCACATGTCTTCGCACAGGGCGCGCAAGGCCTTCTGTTGCACGAAACCGTTGCCGGCATAGTTGTCCAGCACGGCCATCTCCATGTTTTCCATCACCGACAGGCATGGAAACAGACCAGTCAATTTGCGGTCCTCCGTGAGTAGCGCAAAACCCAGTTCGATGGCCTGATGTGGATCGCCGATGTGCACCGTCTTGCCATCGAAGCGCACCTCGCCGCTATCGCTGGGGGTTATGCCAAACAGCGTCTCGGCTACATTGGTGCGTCCGGACCCCATCAGCCCGGCAATGCCAAGCACCTCCCCGGCACGCAGGTCGAAGCTCACATCCTTGAAAATGCCGTTCAGGCTCAGCCGGTTGACGGACAGCAGCACATCGCCTGCCGGTTTCTCCCTTTCGGGGAACAACTGGGTCAGTTCCCGGCCCACCATCATGGTGATCAGACTGTCGCCATCCATGCTTTCAGCACGCTGCAGACCGATGTAGGCACCGTCGCGGAACACCGCCACTTCGTCGGCGATCTCGAAGACTTCGTTCATCTTGTGGGTGATGTAAATGATGCCTTTGCCCTGGGCACGCAGGTCGCTGATGATCGAGAACAGGTGAGCGACTTCGGTTTCGGTGATGGCCGAGGTCGGTTCGTCCATGATCAGCACGTCCGAGTTGTATGACACGGCCTTGGCAATCTCCACCATCTGCCGCTCGGCGATGCTCAGCGTGCCGACCAGTTCCTCGGGATCGAGCTTGATGCGCAGGCGCTCCAGCAGCTCGGCAGTGCAGCGATGCATCTCGCGGTGATCGACCATGTGCAGGCCGTTGAGCTGCTCGCGACCGATCCAGATGTTCTCGGCAATGCTCATGAACGGCATCAGGTTCAGTTCCTGATGGATCATGGCGATGCCTGCCTGCAACGCTGAAAGAGGCGTCTCGAAGCGGACCGGCTTGCCACGCAGACGGATTTCGCCCGCGTCCGGCTGATAGATGCCCGCAATGATTTTCATCAGGGTAGATTTTCCGGCTCCGTTCTCGCCCATCAGCGCCAGCACGCTGCCAGGGCGAACACGCAGTTGCACATCATTGAGCGCAACCACGCCAGGAAAGCCCTTGGTGACATGGCTGATTTCCAGCAGATACGGGGCCTGGGCGTCAGGCGCCCCGCCATCCCCGTCGCCGGACGGCAGATCGCGTTGCTCGGGCGGATTGGCAGTAGCAGAACCGAACATGATCACAACTCCTCAAGCGGCAGGCTGCGGCAGAGCATTTGCGTGCCCTGCCGGGCCTGACGATCGTTGTTATTTGAAAGTGGCGACGTTTTCAGGGGTGATCAGGCGATAGGGAATGATGATCGCCTGGGGCTCGACCTTTTCCTTCCTGGCCAGTTTCACCGCGGCATCTATCGCCCCGTCGGCCTGCCCTTTCGCGTCCTGATAGACCGATACGGCCAGATCGCCCTTGGTCACGGCGTTCAGTCCGTCTGGCGTACCGTCGACACCGGCGACGAAAACGCTGCCCTTGCCGACGCCTGCCTGCTTCAGCGCCATCGCCGCACCAATGGCCATTTCATCGTTGTTGGCCAGCACCGCATTGAATTTGCGCCCTTGAGTGAGCCAGTCGTTGGTCAGGTCCATGCCCTTCTGGCGCAGGTAGGTACCCGTCTGCTCCTGGTCTATCTTGATGTCCGGGTACTTGGCCAACACCTCCTTGACGCCCTTGGTGCGGTTTTGCGTGGAGTTGTTGGCCAGGTCACCCAGCAAAATCATGACACTGCCCTTGTGGTCCATCTTGTCAGCGATGTATTGCGCCTGAAGTCGACCGGCCTCCATGTCATCCGACGTCACGGTGGCGACGCCTGCTGGCAGCTTCGGATCGTCCGGGCGGCGGTTGACGTAGACCAGCGGGATACCGGCGGCGACCGCTTCCTTGGTGATCCGCGCAGTGGCGGCAGTGTCGACCGGGTTGACGATCAGCGCGTCGACTTTCTTGTTGATCAGGTCCTTGACCTGATCGAGCTGCTTGTTGACGTCCGCGCGGGCATCGACGAACTGCAGGTCCACTTTCTCGGTCGTGGACATGACCTTGGCCTTGGCACTCATATCGTCACGCAGGTAGGTCAGCCAGGTGTCATCGAACTGCGACATGGACACACCGATCTTGATATCGGCCAACGCTGCACCGCTGCCCAGCATCAGCGCCATCGCCAACGAGGTCAAAGCAATCTTGGTCTTCATGAGGATCTGTCTCCAAATTCTTGTTGTTGTGTGGATGCAGCAAATCAGCGTGACAGGCGGATCCCGGTAGCACCGGGGATGCAGAACAGTTGCGCATCCTTGTGGCGCACGCACAGGCCCCGGGCGACGACGGTGAGAAATCGCTCCAGGGTCCGGATCCAGAATGACGGGGTGGCAGAACACTTGGCGGTGACGCCAGAGGTAGGGGTTTTCATCGACAGTACCTATCTTTTGTTTTGTTTTTGTCGGGCTTGCTTCTCGTGATCTGAAAAACCTTCAAAACGCGAGTGATTCGATCGTCGGTAACCTGAAAACGACTCTATTGGAAAATATTTTCCAATTCAACTGATTTTAGAATTTTATTCCATTTCATTTTGTGCGGTTGCAGAAACGACAGAGCCTGACGCATGGCAAGCGTCAGGCTCTCTTCGATAACGGGCTGCTGGATGCGCTGCAGTGCGCGATGGCTACAGCACTACGACCCGCCCCTCTCTAGCGCTCAGGCGCGCGGCATCCATGACCTGCGCAGAGGCTATCGCATCGTGTGGATTGACCGGATTACTGCCCCGCTCGTCAATGGCGCTTTGTAACTGGCGGTAGAACTCAAGCCAGCAACCGCGCTCCGAGGGTACACGCTCGCGATGCTCACCCTGCTCGAACCAGCCCCAGCGCCGATGCTCCTCGACACCCCAGCGCTCGCCCTCGGACTTTGGCGTGAGCCCGGCAAAGGCGGCCTCTTCCTGGCCGTCCAGCCCGTCCACGCTGTAACAGCCCTTCGCCCCACTGACCCTGAAACGCGGTTTGGCACTGTTTTGCAGGCAACTGCCGGACAGGTGTGAAGTCACGCCGCTGGCATGCCTCAGGGAAACGAAGAACGTGTGGTCCAGTTCGTCTTGCGGCGCAGCGAATTGCAATTCGGCATACACCCGTTCGACCGGCCCGAACAGCACCAGCGCCTGATCCAGCAGATGACTGCCCAGATCACGCAGCACGCCACCGCCGCTGGCTTTGCCGACAGACCGTGGCGAATAACGCTCGATGCTGGACTCGAACCGGCTAACCGCGCCCAGAGCCTCACTGTCGAGCAATTTGCGCACGGTGAGGAAGTCCGAATCCCAGCGGCGGTTCTGATAAACGCTGAGCAGTACGCCACGGCGCTCGGCCGCGTCCACCAGCTCGCGTGCCTGCGCTGCATCACTGGCGAAGGGCTTGTCGCTGACCACTCCGACACCCAGTTCTATCGCTTCGAGGATCAACGCTCGGCGCGAGGCCAGCGGTGTGGAAATCACCACCACATCAACCCCGGCAGCGACCAGATCGACCAGCGTATCGAAGGTCGCCACGCCGGGATGGTCTTTGGCCACTTCCTGTTTGCGCTCGGGTGAACGGGTTACCACACCCACAAACGTGGCACCCGGCAAACTTGAAATCAGCGTCGCATGAAAGTAACGCCCGCCTTTGCCATAGCCCACCAGCCCTGCTCGCATGCATGTCTCCTGTAGTCCATGAACCTCATGGCCGCAGCCGTCGGTTGTGTAGTTGATGCCGCCGTTTCAACGGAGCAGCTCGCTTTTGACCCGCTCCAGCATGAATCGGCTCGATTCATCTGCGCGTTCCTCCCAGGCAAATACCGCCACTGTGGCAATGCCGTCGAACTTGATGTCCCGCAACGTCGAGAAGAACGCCTCCCAGTTCACCTCGCCCTGGCCGATGTCCAGGTGCTGATGCACCGTCGCCGTCACGCCGGGCGGGTTGACGATGTAGCGCAGGTTGGAAGAAGCCCGGTGATTATAGGTGTCGGCAATGATCAGATGCGTGAGCTTGTCGCCGGCATAGCGCAGCATCGAAGCGATATCACCAACGCCATCGTCGTAGAAGAAAGTGTGTGGTGCCGCGTACAGGTAGTTGATCCAGTCCCGATCGAGCCCGCGAATAATATCCACCGACTCGTTGTTGCGCTCGCAGAAATCGTAGGGGTGCGCCTGAATATCGAGCTTTATACCTTCACGCTCGAAATGCGGCATCAATTCATCCATGGATTTCATGAACTGGTTTTCACAGACCAGCGCATGGTCGGACTGCCCGCTGAACTCGGTATTCATAAGGTCGCAGTCCATCTCAACGGCGACCTGAATGGCACGTTTCCAGTTGCGAACCGCTGCAATACGCAGGTCTTCATCTGGCGCAGCCCAGTGGTACAGCGGCAGCAACGAGGAGAGTTTCACCCCGGCATCACTCAGGGCTTTGCGAAACTCCCTGATCCGCGCCCGATCCACCCGCGGGTATTTGTAAAATGGCATGAAATCTTCACGCGGCGACAGCTCGATATAGTCATAGCCCAGCTCCGCGGTTTTATCGACCATCGCCCCCAGAGACAGATGGCGATACATGTAAGGGTCCAGTGCAATACGCATGATGCCTCCTTTTATTCCTTTCAAGAGATGTACTGGTTAAACGCAGGATGGTCAGCTATAGAACACCGGACGCATGGCGAGGGTGATCGGCACGACTGCGCCCGTGTTCTGCGCCAGCACGCAGGCATCGGCGGCCACAGCGGCGGCATATCCGTCCCAGGCCGAAGGGCCGTAGAGAGTCCCCGCTTTGACGCCGTCGATGAAGTCCTGCAACTCGACGTCGTAAGCAGCGATGAAGCGGTCTTTCCAGTCCATCAGAATCGCGTTGGACAGCTTCGCCTCGCTGCGCAACTGGACCTGAGAGGGCTCCGGCAGTCTGGCAATACCCGTCTCGCCGACGACTTCACACTGGATGTCGTAGCCATACTGGCAATTGACGAATACTTCGACGTCGATGCGTGTGCCCTTGACCGTTTCCAGCATCACGATCTGCGGGTCCTTCAGGTGCGCCAGGGCCTTGCTGGTCTTGCGCGGGAATACCACCTGCACCGACACGTAGTCATCGTCGAGCAGCCAGCGCAGTACGTTGAGTTCGTGAATGAGCGTATCGGTGATGGCCATGTCGGTCTTGTAATTCTCGCCCACACTCGGGTTGCGGTGCGCGCAGTGGAGCATCAGCGGCTCGCCGATCCGGCCGCTGTCGATCACTGCCTTGAGCGCGCGATAGCCCTGGTCATAAGGGCGCATGAACCCCACCTGTACCAGACGCCTGCCACTGGCGATCTCGGCTTCGACAATGTGCCGGCAGCCTTCGGCAGTGACTGCCAGCGGCTTTTCGCAGAACACCGGCTTGCCCGCAGCGATGGCTGCCAGCACATATTCTTCGTGACTGGGGCCCCAGGAGCAGACCAGGACCGCCTCGACATCCGGCGCGGCGATCAATGCGTGCCCGTCGGCATACACTTCGGCGCCGAGGTCCAGATCGCGCACCACCTTCGCTGCCTGTTCGAGATTGATGTCGGTGACGGCCACCACCTGACTGCCGACCAGCGTCTTGCTGCAACGCCGGATATGATCCTGACCGATTGCGCCTGTACCGATCACGCCGAGTTTCAATGCCATTTTCATGTTCCTTTTTTGTTATTGGATGTACCCGTGAACGGATCACGGGCGCTGAACGATAAAAGTGATCAGTACTGACGAGCCTTGAGCAGCTCGCGATTGAGCTTTTCATACACCTGAGCGGTAGTGCCGGTGGTCGACACTTCGGCAACCCCGACACGCCACCACGACAGGTATTTGTGGATCATCGTCTTGGGCAGGACCTTGATGTCGATCAGCGTCGACACGGTCTGACGTTGCGCATCGGCGAGCGCCTGGCGCAGTTGTTCGGCAGTACTCACCTTGTAGGTCTTGCAGCCATAGGCGGCAGCACTCATGGCGAAATCCACTGGCACAAAGTCACCGTCGAGCTTGCCGGTTTCCGGATTGCGGAAACGGAACTCGGTGCCGAAGCTGTTCATGCCGTGCTCCATCTGCAGATTGTTGATGCAGCCGAAAGTCATGTTGTCCAGCAGCACCACGTTGATCTTGCGCCGCTCCTGGATCGAGGTGGCCAGTTCCGAATGGAGCATCATGTAAGAGCCATCGCCGACCAGCGCAAAGACTTCGCGGTGCGGCGCTGCGAGCTTCACGCCCAGTGCGGCGTTGACCTCATAACCCATGCACGAATAACCGTATTCGACGTGATAGGTGTCGACTCCGATACTGCGCCAGGCGCGCTGCAGATCACCCGGCAAGCTGCCCGCTGCTGCAACGATCACCGCATCGGCAGGCAGGCTCTGGTTGAGGATGCCCAATACACCACTCTGAGTCAGACACGAACCCGTCAGCTCGATGAAATCGCGCAGCACGGCAGGGTCCAGGTGATCGTTGATTTCCGGGACAAAATCCTCACGTTGGTACTCGACCGCGTACAGGCGATCCACCTCGGCATCCAGCTCGGCACGTGCCGATCGCGGTGCATCGCCCCAGGCCGCACGATAACCGCAGGCCTGGAGGCTTTCGGTCAGCGCCTGCAATGCCATCTGCGCATCGGCCAGGACCTGCACGCCGTCCAGTTTCTGCACATCAAAGGCACCGACATTGAGGTTGAGAAACTGCACATCCGGGTTCTGGAACAGCCATTTCGACGCGGTGGTGAAATCGCTGTAACGGGTGCCTACGCCGATGATCAGGTCAGCCTCTTTGGCCAGCCGATTGGCCGCCAGCGTGCCGGTTTCGCCGATGCCGCCCATGTTCAACGGGTGCGCCGAAACGATGGCACTTTTGCCGGCCTGAGTTTCGGCGAACGGGATATCGAAGCGCTCGGCAAAGGCTTGCAAGGCATCCGCCGCGCCGGAGTAACGCACCCCGCCGCCGCAGATCAGCAACGGCTTGCGCTTGTCGGCCAATAGCCTCAATGCGTCGTCAAGCATGGCCTTGCTTGGCGGACGCCGGTCGATACGGTGCACACGCTTTTGCAGGAAGCTGTCCGGGTAGTCGTAGGCTTCAGCCTGCACATCCTGAGGCAGCGCCAGGGTAACGGCGCCCGTGTCGGCCGGGTCGGTCAGTACGCGCATGGCATTGAGCGCTGCGCTCATCAACTGCTCGGGCCGGTTGATGCGGTCCCAGTATTTGCTCACCGCCTTGAACGCGTCGTTGGTGCTGATACTCAGGTCGTGAAACTGCTCGATCTGCTGCAGCACCGGATCGGGCTGGCGGCTGGCGTAGACATCGCCCGGCAACAGCAGCAACGGGATGCGGTTGGCCGAGGCCGTTGCCGCAGCGGTGACCATGTTCGCCGCGCCAGGGCCGACCGATGAACTGCACGCGTAGATCTTGCGACGCAGGTGCTGCTTGGCAAAAGCGATGGCGGCGTGGCACATGCCCTGCTCGTTACGGCCCTGATGGACCACCAGGTCGCCGCTGTCCTGCTCCAGCGCCTGCCCAAGCCCCAGCACGTTGCCATGCCCGAAAATGGTGAAAATGCCGGCGACGAATTTGCTCTGTACGCCGTCGACTTCGACGTACTGGTTATCGAGAAACTTCACCAGGGCCTGGGCCATGGTCAGTCGGGTTGTACTCATGTTCGCACCTTGTTCTTGTTTGAGGTGGCCAGGGTTTAAGCCGGCCTGACGGCTGAAGTCAGTGACGCTGCGAAACGGCTCGTGACAAATGCGTCATGCTTGCCGCTATTGCCTGAGGAATGTCATCCAGCACGTGAACGCTTTCAGCAAACGGTTCGAACGACAGATGCCCCTCATAGCCGCTGTCCAGCAAGCGCTCGATCTGCGACGCATTACCCAGAATGTCGCCTTCGCCGACCAGCACGCGATGACCATCGCGAATGCTGTTGAGCGGTGTCTGCGCATCCTCGACACCGGAGATATGTACCAACCCGGTCAGCTCCGGGAACAGCTCGACCTCGCCGGCCAGATGGTGGTGAAAGGTATCGTGAACCAGTCGGTAAACATCCAGCCCGCCGACAGCTTTGATCGCATCCACCGCTTGACGCTTGAGTCGCAGCGAGCACTCCTCAAAGCCGAGGGGTTCGACGAAGCCGAGAATTCCGTGCTCGCGAAGAATCGGGGCCAAGGCCGTCAATGCGGTGCGTAATCCCGCAGCGCGCTGCGCACCGTTGCGCGGGTCGGCACGGTCATTGAGCGGGCACAGCACCAGACCGCGGGCACCGCAGTCGCGGGCGTACTGCGCCAGCTTGGTCGCTTGAGCAGCGCGCTCCTGGTTCCACACATCGAACGGGTACAGGGCGTTGATGGACAACACCTCTACCCCCCTGGCAGCACAAAGATCACGGACGACCTCGGGGGCAGTGCCGTCTTCGATCTCGATGCCCTTAAGGTCGTTGCGAATCTCGATAGCATCGGCACCCAGCTCAACCGCCAGGTCGACGAAACTTTCCAGAGACAGGCGCGGCGCGACCATTCGATTAAGGGCGAAACGCAGAGGGTGGTTCATTGTTCTTATTCTCCGCAAACATTCCATTGATGAAGACTATTTGGCAGTCGGCATACTGAACTCGGGGCCTTTGGCGATGCTGTCCGGCCAGCGCTGCATGACGCTTTTGTAGCGGCTGTAAAAACGCAGGCCTTCTTCGCCATAGGCATGGTGATCGCCAAACAGCGACCGCTTCCAGCCGCCAAACGAATGCCAGGCCATGGGTACCGGGATCGGCACGTTAATGCCGACCATGCCGACCTTGATGCTGCGAGCGAACGCGCGGGCCACGCCGCCATCGCTGGTGAAGCACGACACACCATTGCCGAACTCGTGTGCGTTGATCAGCGCCACAGCGCTGGCAAAATCCGCGACGTGGACGATGCCCAGCACCGGGCCGAAGATTTCTTCCTTGTATATCTGCATCTGCGGCGTGACGTGGTCGAACAGCGTCGCGCCGACGAAAAAGCCCTGCTCGGCACCCGGCACCTTGAAGTTGCGCCCATCGACGAGCAGCCTGGCGCCCTCTTTGACGCCCTGATCGATGAAACCCTCGACCTTGGCCTTGTGCACGGCGGTGACCAGCGGCCCCATGTCCGAATCGGCCTGCATGCCGTTGCCGACCTTGAGCTGGTCGATGCGCGGCAGCAGCTTGTCGATAAGACGCTGGCCGACATCGCCAACCACCACGGCAATCGAGATCGCCATG
This sequence comes from Pseudomonas sp. PvP028, assembly GCF_017832255.1. Classification (NCBI taxonomy): domain Bacteria; kingdom Pseudomonadati; phylum Pseudomonadota; class Gammaproteobacteria; order Pseudomonadales; family Pseudomonadaceae; genus Pseudomonas; species Pseudomonas sp. PvP028. The sequence continues at coordinate 3,500,799 of NZ_JAFIBL010000001.1, read as the reverse complement.
CAGCGCTCCCCTGCCGAGCCATAAGCCGCCCCGATCAAGGCGTCGGCGGCCTGATCCAGATCAGCGTCGGGCATCACGATCATATGGTTCTTGGCCCCGCCCAGCGCCTGCACGCGCTTGCCGTGGGCAGTGCCTTGCTGATGGATGTATTCAGCGATCGGGGTCGAGCCGACAAAGGAAATGGCCTCGATGTCAGGGTGCTGTAGCAATGCATCGACCGCCACCTTGTCGCCCTGCACCACATTGAAGACGCCATCGGGCAGACCGGCTTCCTTGAGCAGGCGCGCCATCAGCAGGCTGGCCGACGGATCGCGTTCGGAAGGTTTGAGGATGAAGCAGTTGCCGGTCACCAACGCCATGGGGATCATCCACAAGGGCACCATGACCGGAAAGTTGAACGGCGTGACCCCGGCGCAGACGCCCAGTGGCTGACGCAGGTTCCAGTTATCGATACCGCCGCCGATGTTGTCGCTGAAATCGCTCTTCAACAGGCTGGGAGCACCGCAGGCAAATTCGACGATCTCGATACCGCGCACCACCTCGCCGCGTGCGTCGGACAACACCTTGCCGTGCTCGCGGCAAATGATCTGCGCCAGTTCGTCGTGGTGATGATCCAGCAGTTCCTTGAACTTGAACATCACCCGCGCACGGCGCAACGAGGACTGCTCGGACCAGGCCGGAAACGCCGCCTTGGCCGCCGCAACCGCTTCATCCACGGTCTTCACGCTGGCCAGCGCAACACGCGCCTGGACCGTGCCGATTGCCGGGTTGAAGACATCGCTGTAACGCTCGCCCTCGCCCGTGTCCAGGTGTCCGTTGATGTAGTGGCCGATTACCGGTGACTCGTTCATCTCATGCCTCCAGAACAAAAATGGGAAATCAGAGATCCAGCAGCCAGCTGTGCTGCGGATCGTTGTGGAACTGCCAGGCGCGCGTCGGGCCGGCCATTACGTTCAGGTACCAGGATTCGTAGCCATAGGGGACGGAGACCGGGTGGTAGCCCTTGGGCACGGTCACCAGGTCATTGTTTTCCACGGCCATGGCCTGATCGATGCTGCGGTCGTCGGTGTACACCCGCTGGAAAACGAAGCCCTGCGGCGGGTTGACCTGGTGGTAGTAGGTTTCTTCGAGGAAGCTCTCGTGCGGCAGGTTGTCCCGGTCATGCTTGTGCGGCGGGTAACTGGAGGAATGCCCGGAAGGTGTACGCACCTCGACCACCAGCAGCGAATGCGCCGCTTCACTGTCCGGCAATATGTCGCACACATAACGGGTATTGGCGCCCTTGCCGCGTACGCTGCGCTTCATGCTGCCCGGCATGATCAAGCGTGCCGGAAAATGTTTGCCGGCATCGCCCGGCGCCGTGCATACGGCAAGCTGCACCGCGCCACGCGCGACAAACTGCGCCTGGCTATGCGGCGGCAGGTAGACTGCGAATGGCGATTTTTCCTCGAATACCGATTGTCGGTCGCCGATGTTTTCCCAGTTGAAAGCGCCCTGCCCCGGCGCTTCGCCACTGACGCTGGCGTGCCCGGTCAGCAGGACCACGCACAGCTCGTTTTCTCCTGCGCTCAGTGGCAGGGTTTCTCCGGACTCCAGGCGGTAGGCGGCGAAGTTCACGTATTCCAGCGAACCGGGGGCCAGCGCTACGACGTCGCGGCCAGTGGATTTACTCTTGGTCAGCAGATTCATGCTTGAGTCCTCCTTATCGTGCATCGGCCAGCAGTTGGCGCAGCGTGTCATAGCCTTTTTTGGCGTAGACATAACTCGGCGCTACGGCTGGGTCCTGTTCGGCCTCGACCACCAGCCAGCCGTTGTAATCGGCCTGCAGTAACACCTTGAGCAGCGCCGAGAAGTCGATGTCGCCATCGCCCGGCACCGTGAAAGTGCCGTTGATGATGCAGTCCGGAAAGCTCCACAGATTGTTGCGCGCCAGTTGCACCACCGGCTTGCGCACGTCCTTGAAATGCACATGGCAGATGCGCTGGATGTGCTTGCTCAACACCTGAAGAGGTTCGCCACCGCCCATGTAGCAATGCCCGGAATCGAACAGCAGTCCGACTTCCTCGCCGGTCAGCGCCATCAGCCGGTCTATATCCTGCGGCGACTCGACGTAAGCGCCCATATGATGGTGATACGCCAGACGCACGCCCCGGGACAGGGTGAAACGCGCCAGCTCGGTCAATTTTTCGGCGTACTCATGCCAGGCGGCATCGGTGTGAAAACGCGGTCGTTCGACCAGCGGAATACGCTGCCCCTGAATCGAGTCGGCCACCTCGCCATACACCAGCACCGAAGCGCCATTTTCGGCGAGCAGTTGCACATGCGCAGTGATGGCTTCGATTTCCTCGGCCACCGAACGCCGCGCCAGGCGGCTGGAATACCAGCCGGACACCAGCGCCAGATCATGGGGCCGCAATACATCACCGACGCCCTTGGCATCTTTCGGAAACTTGCCGTTGAGCTCGAAGCCCTCGTAGCCAATGGCTTTGCCTTCGCTCAGCGCCGTGCTCAGCGGGGTTTCTCCGCCAAGGGCCGGCAAATCATCGTTGCTCCAGGAGATCGGATTGATGCCGATGCGGATCCTGGGTGTGGAAGTCGAAACGGGCATGGCTGCACCTTTTTTGTTGTTATAGCGACGTTGTTGTCGTGACGTCGAAACCCGGAACCGATCAGGCGCGGCTTTCGCGCCAGGATTCGATCAACCAGTTAAAGGTGCTCTGCACCCGACTGATCAGCGTCGCATCGTCTATTTCGCCGGCCATCCAGGCCCGGCTTGGCTCACGGAATATTGTCCGGCCGACGGCAAAGCCCTGGCAGACGCGGCTGTGGCGTGCTTCGGCAAAGCCGGCGGCGAGGTCCTCGACCGGTGCATTGAGCCCGAGCAGCACCACGCCGCGGCAATACGGATCGCGTTGCTGGATCAGTTCGTCCAGTTGCTGCCAGACCTGCGCGCTCTGCGCCTCGATCTTCCACCACGCAGGGTAGATGCCCAGATTGTACAAACGCTTCAGCGAGCGAAGCATCACGTCCGGATGAGGCGACGGGTGATCCTTGGGCGGGATGATTTCCAGCAGCAACTCATGGCCGCTGACTTTCGAAGCGTCGTAGAGCGCCTTGATCTGCGCTTCCTGCTCCAGGCGCAACATCGGCTCGTCATCGGGGTGATATTGCACCAGGCACTTGATGATCTGCTCTTGCGGCCAGGCGAGCAGATTGCTGCCGATGGAGCGACCGTGCTCGAAGGCCAGCGGCCTTGAACCCTGCACTTCCACCGGACGCGCTACCCACCAGCCGCGACCGGTCGCCGCGTTGAGTGAATCCTGACCGAAGCGCTGGTCGGCAAGCAGACCGACATCGGCTTCGATGCCGCGCTTGCGCAGGTCGGCTTCGACCCGCTCGACCGCCTGCACGAACAGCTGCTTGAGCTGGCTGATGCTGCGAAGATCACGCCCGGCCTGTTGCGCCAGTTCGACCAACTGGCCGCGATGATCGAAGGCGAAGATGAACAACTGTCGCCACTGCTTGCGCGGCACGCTGACCTGATGCAGCCGTTGCAGGGCGACATCCTGATCAGGGCGAGTAATGGGTTCAGGGCTGTTGAACAGGTAATCGAGTTCGGCCGGGGTCGGCATGGCGGGCGCACAGGCGTGCCGCGACACCACCAGCCCGCCACAGGCATTGGCCAGCTGGCAGCAGCGTTCGTCGCTGGCCTCCTTGAGCCAGCCGCTGAGAAAACCGGACATGAACGCATCGCCCGCACCGAGCACGTTGAGCACTTCGACCTGCACGCCGGGGTAGATGGCGCCCTCTTCCAGCCGCGCAGGAATGGCCCCGTGAATCACCGTGCAGCCTTGCGGGCCGAGCTTGACCACCAGCGTTGCGGCCGTCAGTTCACGCACCTTGCGCAGGGCAGCGAGCAAATCGGTCGAACCGCCGGCAATCTGAAATTCTTCTTCAGTGCCGACGATCAGGTCGAAACGCGGCAGGATGCGCTGCACATGCTGGCTGACCTTCTGATCGGCAACGAACCGGGTCTCGCCGTCGGCCTTGCCTGCCAGCCCCCAGAGCACCGGGCGGTAGTCGATATCCAGCACGCGTTTGACGTCATGCTTCTCGGCATAGTCGAGCGCCTGGCTGCTGGCCTTGAACACCTGATCAGTGGAGAAATGCGTGCCGGTGATCAGCAGCGCCTTGCTCGAGGCAATCTGCTGCTCGTCGATGTCCTCGGCGCGCAGGGCCATGTCAGCGCAGTTTTCACGGTAGAACACCAAGGGGAAGGTTTCACGATCCTTCAGCCCCAGCAGCACCATCGCCGTCAGGCGCTCGGGGTCGCGCTTGATGGCGCTGACATCACAGCCTTCGCGGGCCAGGGATTCGACCAGAAAGCGGCCCATGTGATCATCGCCGACCCTGCTGAGCATGGCCGACCTGAGCCCGAGCCTGGCCGTGCCGAAGGCGATATTGGCCGACGAGCCGCCCAGGTACTTGGCGAAACTGGAAACGTCTTCCAGCCGCGCGCCCACTTGTTGTGCATAAAGGTCGACGCCCAGGCGTCCGAGGCAAATCAGATCCAACTGACGCCCAGTGGCAAAGCGTGTCTGGCCCATGGTGGCTCCTGTTATTTTTATCAGCCTGCAGCGCCTGCATCATGTGTACACGCTGCTTTGTGAATGCAGCGTAAAACGTAAGCGCGCATCAATCAATATTTTTTCTATAATTATTTTTATTGGAATATTTTTTCCATACCGCCACTCAAGTGCTGGCACGCTGCACAGGCGGGTAGGATATAGTCGTCGCTCCTGCCCCAAGGCAGCCTCCACCGTCAGGCCCACAACGGTCGTGCTGTGCACGAAGTTGCCCTGAAAAAGAACAAGCAGATAGGATGTGAATATGACCAGCACCGATCAGTCCACTTTGCCCGGGACGAGCGTCGACATGCCGCCGAACAGTGCCGAAGGCTTGTTGCGACTGATCACTGATGAATACGAGGGACTGCCACGTCAGCTCAAGCGGATCGCCAGCTATATGAGCCAGCAGAGCGACCGGATCATGGTTGACCGGATCAGCGACATCGCCCGCGAGTGCGAAGTCCACCCTTCGGCCATCGTGCGATTTTCCCAGCGCTTCGGCTTCAGTGGCTTCAGCGAGATGCAGGCGTTATTTCGCGAGGCTTATACGCACAAGACCACGCCGGTGCAGAACTACCAGCAGCGTATCCGCAGCCTGATCGCCAACAAGTCACAGAAAGCCAACGCAGGCGATCTGGCACGCGAATGCGTCAGCGCCACCCTCTCTGGCCTGGAACGCCTGAGTGTCGAACTGGATGACGATGAATTCGAAAAAGCCGTGGACCTGGTGGTCAACGCCGACAATATCTATGTGGTGGGCGTGCGCCGCTCGTTCGCGGTGGCTGATTATCTGGTCTACAACCTGCAACACACCAACAAGCGCATTCACCTGATCTCTGGCCTGGGTGGCAGCTATCGCGAGCAAATGCGCAGTGTGCGCGCCAATGACCTGGTGATTGCCATCAGCTTCACGCCCTATGGCAAGGAGACCCAGCACTGCCTGCGCATTGCCCAGCATCATCAGGCCAAGACGCTGATCATCACCGACAGCAACCTGTCGCCGCTGGCCAAGCGCGCCAACTCGGTGTTGCTGGTCAACGAGGGCAGCTCGTTCGCCTTCCGCTCGCTGAGCGCCACGCTATGCCTGTGCCAGGCGCTCTTCATTGCCGTGGCGTATCGCCTGGAGCTCAAGGTCGATGAAATACACGAGCAGGTCGGGTTTGATGACTGAGGGCAGAGCCCTCAGGATTTGGCTTCCTCGCCCATGCGCTGCTGGTTCTTCTCGCCCATTTTCTTCGCGCGTTTTTCCAGCACCAGATACACCACCAGCGCCAGCAGCAGCGGCAGCAGGAAGTAGATCGCGCGGTAACCGATCAACGCTGCGAGCAGGCTGCCCTTGGAAAACTGGTGCGCCAGCAAGGTGATAAACACAGTCTCGAGCACGCCGAGGCCTGCTGGAATGTGAGTGATCACCCCGGCGATGCTGCTGATCAGCAACACACCGAGAATCGCCGGATAAAACGCCTTGTCCGGCAGCAGGGTGTAAATTACCGCAGCCATCAACGACCAGTTCAGAGCGCCCAGACTGGCCTGCATCAGCGCCTGCTTCATCGATGGCAGATTGAATTCCTGATCACGGATGGTCCATGAGCGTTTCTTCGAAAACCGGCAGGCCAGCAGGTACGCAAAACACACGGCCAACAGTCCGAAGCCGATCAGTTGCAGGGTTGTGGTGCCGATCGACCACTCCTTGGGCAACTCCAGAAAACGCATCGAAAACACAAAACCGGCCAGCAGCATGTAGCCCAGCCAGTTGGTAATCAGGCTCAGGCTGAGAATCCGCGTGATGGTCGAAACGTCCAGCCCCAGTCGCGAATACAGGCGGTAACGCAAGGCGATGCCGCCGACCCAGGAACTGAGATTGAGGTTGAACGCGTAGCAGACAAACGTCACCGGCACGATCTGCTTGATCGACAACTTGTGCCGGGTGTAATAGCGCGCCAACACGTCAAAGCCGCAGTAGGTCGCGTAGCTGGCAAAAGCCACCGCCGCCGCGATGGCCAAGGTGCTGGCCTTGTAGGACGCCAACGCCTGTTTCACCTCTTGCCAGTCAAGCTTCTTGACCAGCATAAACAGCAGAACCGGGACGGCGATGAAGAAAAACAGGTTGAACACCCGCTTTGCCCACTTCCACTTGGTTCCCTGCGCACTGTGCGGCGCTGCCTGCGTGGCTTGGGTCATAGGGTTTTCTCCTGGTCCATCGGATGGTTGTTCTGCTGCTGTTCGATCACTTTCGCTTCGGGCACTACATCACCGGCACGCAGGGGCTTGAGGCGCACACCGTGAACCGGAAACAAACCGGCAATGGCCGGGAAACGGCGCAGGAAAAAGAAACTCAATACGATCATCGGCGCACGCCACCACTGGCCACGTGCCGCCCCCTTGAGGCTCATTTGCTTGCTGTGCGCGGCGGCAAGCTCCATCAGATGATTTTGCAGATGCTCATTGAGCGCGCGATCACGAATGAACAGGTTGGCTTCCAGGTTCAGCGCGAGGCTCAGCGGGTCGAGATTGCTGGAGCCCACGGTGGACCAGTCCTGGTCGATCAACGCGACCTTGCCGTGCAATGCACGTTGCTTGTATTCGTGAATGGCCACGCCATCGCGCAGCAGATAGGTATAGGTCAGTCGCGAGCAGACCCGCACGAACGGCATGTCGGGCTGCCCCTGCAGAATCAGGGTGACCTTGACGCCCCGCCGTGAGGCATTACGCAGCTCACGCAGAAAGCGGTAGCTGGGGTAAAAATATGCATTGGCCAGGGTGATGCGTTGCTTCGCAGCGCGAATCGCCTCGAGGTACTGCTCTTCGATATCGGTGCTGTGCTCGTCATTATCGCGCTCGGCGAGCAGCATGCTGGCGTCACCGGCGCGGTCCAGCTTGAGTTCAATGGGTGGCAATTTGTCACGAACGACCTTGCTGAGCATATTCAACGCGCTGTGGTGAATATCGCCAACAATCGGCCCGCGGACCAGAACGGCGTAGTCCTGCTTGGCCGTCACCCCGGTGTCGGTCATATGATCGACGCTGTAGTTGATGCCGCCGATGAAACCCAGTTCGCCGTCGATCACCACCACCTTGCGGTGCAGGCGGCGGAACAGGTTGGTGCGCATGCCCATGAACCGCGGGCGCGGATCGAACAACTGAATCTGGATGCCGGCGTCGATCATGGTTCTGACAAACGTCGAACTCAGGTCCGAAGTGCCATAGTCGTCCACCGTGACGACCACCTTCGCGCCATTTGCGGCGGCTTCGAGCAACGCCTGTTGCAAACTTTCGCCGATTCGGTCTTCAAAGATGATGAAGGTCTCGATCAGCACCTCTTTGCGCGCGGCACGTATGCACTCGAATACCCGGGCGTAGAAATCCTCGCCATTGATCAGCAACTCTACCGAGTTGCCGTCACGCCACTGCCCTGTCGTGTCGCTCATAAGGTCAACTCCACCGCCAGCGGTGCATGATCGGAAAGGTGGGACCACGGCCGGCTGGACAACACTTTCGGCCGGTGCGACGTCGCATTGCGGACATAGATCCGGTCCAGGCAGAGCAAGGGCCAACGGGCCGGAAAGCTTTTGGCCGGTGCCCCGAAGCGCTCGACGAAAACCTCATGCAGCCCGCTGCCCTGCAGCGATGCATCGGCGCGCCGGCGCCAGTCGTTGAAGTCACCGGCAACGATCACCGGCTCGCCCTCGGGAATACGTGCCATCAGCTCGTTAAGCAGTTTGAGCTGCTGACGCCGATGGTTTTCACGCAGCCCCAGGTGCACACAGACCGCATGCACCCGGCCGGCGTGTGGCACCTCGAGAATGCAGTGCAACAAGCCGCGCTGCTCGGTGCCATGAATGGAAATATCGAGGTTTTCATGCTGGATGATCGGGTATTTGGACAGCAACGCGTTGCCATGATCGCCATCCGGGTACACCGCGTTGCGGCCGTAGGCAAAATCACTCCACATGCTGTCGGCCAGAAACTCGTACTGCGAAATCGTCGGCCAGTCCTTGACCTTGCGCGCATGGCTCTGTTGTTCGCCGTGCACTTCCTGAAGAAACACGATATCGGCCGATACAGTGCGCACAGCTTCACGCAACTCCGGCAGAATGAAGCGGCGATTGAAAATGCCAAAGCCCATGTGCATGTTCATGGTCAGTACATTCAATGAAACACTGGCGGACACTGGTGTTGCTGGGCCGACAGGCGGATTGGCACTGGTCAAGACTTGCTCCCGGGTGAATATTCACGGCATATGAAGCCACCCGTGGGCACAGGTTCCGTCGCGTATTTCACGTGCTGTGTATTTGCCATATTTAGTGGCCGGAGAGGCACGTGAAAAAAATCAGGCCATCATGAAACGCAGGCGCCCGATCGACAGCCTAAGCTGTGCACCAGACCTGCAAACAAAGAGACAAGGAATCAAACCGTGGATGCATCGACTTCTCAACGCTACACCGCCCGGGCCAGGTGGCTGCACTGGTCAATGGCCATTCTGATCGTGCTGGCGTACACCCTGATTCTGAGCCGCACCCAGTTCAGCAAGGGCTCGGAATACCGTTTGCTGGTCGTGCAGAGCCATTACTGGGTCGGCATTCTGATTCTGATCATGGCGTTTTTCCGTGCCGCCGAGCGTCGACGTCATCGTCCACCCGGCATTACACCGCCGCTTGAAGGTGCGTTGCGCATCGTCGCAACCCTGACCCATTACGCGCTGTATGCGTTCCTGTTTGCTCAGCCGTTACTGGGCCTGCTGACGGTGATGGTGGAGAAAGGCGCACTGCCCATCCCCCTCACCGACCTGCAGATTCCCTGGCCGCTGGCCACCTCGGACCACCTGGCCGAAACGTTCGAAGACGTGCACAAGTTGCTGGGCTCGATCTTTTACTATGTCATTGGTCTGCATGTGATCGCTGCGCTCTGGCACCACCTGGTGCGCAAGGACGATACCCTCAAGCGCATGCTGTAACTCAGGACGCCGAAAGAACCCGGGCAAGCGTAGCCTTCACCTTGCCCATCCCCTCGCGCAGGGCCTGTTCGATTTCCGCCATGGTAATGACAGTCGTCGATTTGCCCGCTGCCGGATTGACCACCAGCGCCAGGCAGGCGTATTCAAGCTCCAGTTCACGCGCCAAGGCGGCTTCGGGCATGCCAGTCATGCCGACTATGTCGCAACCATCACGCTCCAGGCGAATGATTTCGGCAACAGTCTCCAGACGCGGTCCCTGGGTACAGGCATAGACGCCCCGATCGGAGAACGCGCATCCCTCTGCCGCCAACGCCGCAATCAGCCGAGCACGCAGCGGTTCGCTGTACGGATAGCTGAAGTCGATGTGCGTGACCTCTTCCAGATCATCGGCAAAGAAGGTGTGCTGACGACCGCTGGTGTAGTCGACCAGATCATGCGGCACACAGAAATGCCCGGTGCCCATGGCCGGATGAATGCCACCGACTGCGTTGACCGCAAGAATCGCTTCGGCACCTGCCTGCTTGAGTGCCCAGATATTGGCCCGGTAGTTAACCTGATGCGGCGGCAAGCGGTGCGGGTGGCCGTGGCGCGCCAGAAACATCACTTCACGACCGGCATAGTCGCCGATCTGGATTTCGCCGGACGGTGCGCCATAAGGGGTGTTCATCGGCAGGGATTGCCGAATATTCAGGCCCTCGAGCTGGGTCAGGCCAGTACCGCCAATAATCGCGTAAACAGTCATCGCAAATCCTTAATCGATCAGTTGAGCAGCGCGCAGAGCCTGGAGCGCGGCCTGCCAGCGCGGGTGTTGCCGATAGTCGGTGCTGGCCGACGCCTGACCGCGCATACGCGCGATACGTGGCGAAGGCTTGACCTTCAGGCGCTGTGCAGCGCCCAGCGCAAGCTCTGCGGCCGCCCGGTCGTTACACACCAGGCCCATGTCGCATCCGGCTGTCAGCGCTGCCTCGATACGGCTGGCCGCATCACCGACGACATGAGCCCCGGCCATCGACAGGTCATCGCTGAAAATAACACCGTCAAATTGCAGTTCGTCGCGCAGAATGTCCTGCAACCAGCGCCTTGAAAAGCCTGCGGGCTGCGAATCGACTTTCGGGTAAATGACATGCGCTGGCATCACTGCAGCCAGCTGCTGACTCAGACGAGCAAACGGCACCAGATCACTGGCGCGGATCTCTTCCAGGCTACGCTCGTCATTCGGGATAGCCACATGAGAATCGGCTTCAGCCCAGCCGTGGCCGGGAAAATGCTTGCCGGTGGCAGCCATGCCCGCAGCGTTCATCCCACGAATGAACGCCCCTGCCAGCAACGCCGCCCGCTGCGGATCGCCTTCGAACGAACGCGTGCCGACCACAGCGCTGCGCTGGTAGTCGAGGTCCAGTACCGGAGCGAAGCTCAGGTCCAGTCCGACCGCCAGCACTTCGGTCGCCATCAGCCAGCCACACTGCTCAGCCAGAAGCTCGGCGTCAGGCTTGTCGGCGATGGCGCGCATCGGCGGCAGGCGTACGAAGCCCTCACGCAGGCGCTGCACCCTCCCGCCCTCCTGATCGACGGCCAGCAGCAGGTCCGGGCGCACGGCACGAATCGCGGCGCTCAATTCACGAACCTGACGGGGATGCTCGATGTTTCGGGCAAAGATGATCAAACCGCCCACTTCGGGCTGACGCAAAAACTGACGGTCTTCGCTGGTCAGCCAGGTGCCGGCGACATCGACCATCAGGGAGCCTTGCAGGCCAGAACTCATAGAAAACCCTTACACAGCAGTGCTCGTTCACAATCCGGGCATGGTGCTTGATCCTGAAGCCCGACGCAATCCGACACGCCGGTACAGCGTGACTCAGGGCAGAAGCTTCAGGCCTTGGCGACCGCAGGCGCGCTGGTGCTGCTCTTGGTCCGCGGCCTGAGCTGGGCGGCGATCATCGCAGGGTCGCTGACCCCGGTGTCGGCGCGCATGCCGGCGGCCAGAAACGGCACCATCAGGCGCATGACCTGCTCGATGGAGGTATTGACGCCGAAATCGGTCTCGGCAATGGCGCGCAGGGCCTTGATACCGGACATGCTGAACGCCGCAGCGCCGAGCATGAAGTGCACGCGCCAGAACAGCTCGATGGGTGGAATGCGCGGCGCGGCTTCGTTGACCAGCGTCATGTAGCGACGGAACACCTTGCCGTACATGTCTTCGAGGTAGCGACGCAGGTGGCCCTGGCTCTGACTGAACGCAAGCCCCAGAAGGCGCATGAAGATCGACAGGTCGTTACCGCTGCGCGGCTGCACCACAAGCGCCTGCTCGACGAGAATCTCCAGCAGTTCCTCAAGGCTTGGCTTGTGTTCGGGTTTTGCCTGGCGACGTTCCAGCTCGCGATCGAGACTGATGCAGAACGGTCCCAGAAAACGCGAGAACACGGCCTGAATCAACGCCTTCTTCGAGCCGAAGTGATAATTCACTGCAGCCAGATTGACCGACGCCTTGCTGGTGATAAGACGCAATGACGTTTCGGCAAAGCCTTTCTCTGCAAACAACTGCTCTGCAGCATCAAGAATGCGTTCAACGGTTTCCGACTGGGCCATGGCTCTCTGCCTAACAAACGAACGTTTGAAACATACGTATCAAACGCCTCGGTTGTCAAGTCGGCGCGTTCACTTTGTGGCCGAACAGTCACGGTAATGGATGTTAAATGACAAAACTCAGGTATTGCCGAGGTTTTTGACGGGAGGCACTGCATGAGTAGGGCCACCGCTCGGCAGCGAAAATGAAATGGATGATTGCCAACGCGCCTTCACTGTATATAATCCCAGTCACTGTATAAAAAGCCAGAGCGCCCCTCATGATCAAACTGACGCCACGCCAGGCTGAAATCCTGGGTTTCATCAAACGCTGCCTGGAAGACAACGGGTTCCCGCCGACACGTGCGGAAATCGCTCAGGAGCTGGGCTTCAAATCGCCCAACGCGGCGGAAGAGCACTTGAAAGCCCTGGCGCGTAAAGGCGCCATCGAAATGACCCCAGGTGCTTCACGCGGTATTCGCATCCCCGGCTTCGAAGCGCGGCCGGATGACAGCAGCCTGCCAGTCATCGGCCGCGTTGCAGCAGGTGCACCGATCCTGGCCCAGCAACACATCGAAGAGTCCTGCAACATCAATCCTTCCTTCTTCCACCCCAGCGCCAACTACCTGTTGCGCGTTCACGGCATGAGCATGAAGGACGTCGGCATTCTGGATGGCGACCTGCTCGCCGTGCACACCACACGCGAGGCCCGCAACGGCCAGATCGTGGTTGCCCGGATTGGCGATGAAGTGACCGTCAAGCGTTTCAAGCGTGAAGGCAGCAAGGTCTGGCTGCTGGCGGAAAACCCTGATTTCGCACCCATCGAGGTCGATCTCAAGGATCAGGAACTGGTGATCGAAGGTTTGAGCGTCGGCGTCATTCGCCGCTAAGGAGACGTTATGCAGTTCCATCAAGCACCGCATTCGCAATTGCCGCTGTTCGAGGCGTTTCTGGCTCAGCCCATCGCCCCGCTGCTCACAGATGCAGTCGAAACGCCGTGGGGCGATGAACCAGAGCCCTTCAGTGAACTGTCATTGCGCGGCGCTGCCGGGAACTGCCTCAACCTTCTGGCCCCTATTCTTCGGGAACTGAGTGAGGAGCTGGATGCGCGCTGGCTGACACTGATCGCACCGCCATCCAGCCTGACGCAGACATGGCTGCGCGATGCCGGGCTGAACAGGGAGCGGATTCTTCTTCTGCAGCCACGCGGCACGCAAAGCGTACTGGAGTTGACTCGCGAAGCACTTCGACTGGGGCGTAGTCATACGGTGGTGAGCTGGATCAACCCGCTAGGCGCCATAGCGCGTCAGCAACTGATCAGTGCAGCAAAAATCGGGGAAGCACAGAGCCTGAACATCCGGCTGGGCTAAGGCCCAGTCGTCGATCAATGCAGAACGTGAGGCACATCATCCTTTTCGATTTCGCCTTCCGCCAAGCGGCCAGCCATCTGCACACCCACACTCAACATGGCTTTGGCGACTTCGACATGCTGACCCTGCATGAACGCTTTGGCATCCGCAGAGAAATCAAGCGTTACCAGAGAACCCTCGTCATCGGCACGACGCAGCTCGATACGTCCGTCAGGTAGTTCGACAATTTCCAGGAAAGAGGTAGGCATTGGTACAGTTACTCCGCGATAAGCCGGCATTGTAACAGCCTGCCAGCCCTTACTTCATTGGTTTTCAGCACTCGCTCAGGCCTTCACGAAAACGGATGGCCAACCCTTTAAGCTGTTGGCGCCAATTTTCGAGCTCTTCACGTGAGAGTTCAGACTCCGGCTCTGCGTCCAGGTTCACTGCCTGTATCATCGGCTGCGTGACATCACCCTTGAGCTTTTTCGGCGCTCGCGGTGGCTCATACAACGCGTTATAGGCTGCCAGCAGTTGCGCAAGCCATGTCTGGCGATTCTGGGCGAGCTCTACCAGCTCGGCCATTTCGGGAATGGCGATGGCGTTCAGCACCTCTTGCGTCAACAACTCTTCCGCACGTCGCGCACTGGCTTGCGGCAGACGGTAGTAACCTGCGATCTCATGACACAGGCCCAGCAGCGCACCATATAGATGAAACAGCGCGGACTCGCGTTCTGCCTGCAGCAACGCAGGAGAGTTCACCGCCTGCCCCTTCTCCGCCCTCCCCAACGCTTCGAGCGAGAGCCCTGCGAAATAGATTTTCTGGTTGGTACGGGTATAGAGCTCATGAGCCATGGCGACACTCTCCATAACGATAGGATAGAGAACAGCATAGCCTGCGGCACTTGGGCCGTCCGGCAAAACAGGCGGATGCCTATCGAAAACAGCGCCCGGCTCACTTGAGCCGGGCGCTTGCGATCAACGCTTGTCTTCAACCTTCCAGGCGCTGCCGTCATAGAACGCACGCCAGCCGGTAGGCTTGCCTTCTACTTCGGTCTGGACGTATTGCTCTTTGGTCTTGCGGCTGTAGCGGATCACTGCTGGACGACCGTCCGGATCCTTCTTCGGCGCTTCGCAAAGGAAGTGATACTTGGGATCGATTTCGTCCTTGTGCGGAGCGATTTCGATGACCAGCGGTGCGCGGGTTTCGCGATTCTTCGGGAACTGGCTGGCAGCCAGGAACAGACCCGAAGCACCATCACGCAGGATGTAGGTATCGTCAACCTTGTCGCACTTGAGCTCCGGCATTTTCACCGGGTCCATCTTCGGCGGCGCCGCGTCACCGCTTTTCAGCAGTTTGCGGGTATTCTTGCAGTCCGGGTTGGTGCAGCCGAAGAACTTGCCGAAACGGCCGGTCTTGAGCTGCATCTCGCTGCCACACTTGTCACACTCCAGGCTCGGACCTTCATAGCCTTTGATGCGATAAGTGCCTTCCTCGATCTCGTAACCGGTGCAATCGGGGTTGTTGCCGCAAATATGCAGCTTGTGCTTCTCGTCCAGCAGGTAGGCGTCCATCGCCGTGCTGCAGATCGGGCAACGATGCTTGCCGCGCAGAACACGCGACTCGGACTCACCCTCATCATCGTCGGCAATTTCGTCGCCGGGAGTCAGATTGACGGTCGCCTTGCAGCGTTCCTTGGGTGGCAGGCTGTAGCCGGAGCAACCCAGGAAAACGCCCGTCGAGGCCGTACGGATCTGCATTGGACGGCCGCACACTTTGCACGGGATATCGGTCATCACTGGCTGGTTGGCACGCATACCGCCATCAGCGGCCTCGGCCACCTCAAGCTTTTTACGGAAATCGCCGTAGAACTCGTCCAGCACGTTCTTCCAGTCGCGCTCACCCTGAGCCACGTCGTCGAGATTTTCTTCCATCCCGGCGGTAAAGCCATAGTCCATCAGGTTGGAAAAGCTTTCGGACAGACGTCCAGTGACAATGTCGCCCATCTTTTCCGAGTAGAAGCGGCGGTTATGCAACGCCACGTAGCCACGATCCTGGATGGTCGAGATGATCGCTGCGTAGGTCGACGGGCGACCGATGCCACGCTTTTCCATCTCCTTGACCAGGCTCGCTTCCGAGTAACGCGCAGGCGGCTTGGTGAAGTGCTGGCTTGGGTCGAGCTTGTTCAGTTTCAGGGTTTCGCCCTGGGCCATGTCCGGCAGAACATCGTCATCGCCCGGCTTGGCCATCTGCGGCAGCGCACGGGTGTAACCGTCGAACTTGAGGATTCGGCCCTTGGCGCGCAACTCGAAATCGCTCGCGGCGACCGTAACGGTGGTCGACAGGTATTGCGCAGGCAGCATCTGGCAGGCCACGAACTGACGCCAGATCAACTCGTAAAGACGCTCGGCGTCACGCTCCATCCCGGTCAGTTTGCTCGGGTGAGTGTTGACGTCGGAAGGACGAATCGCTTCGTGAGCTTCTTGCGCGCCTTCCTTGCTGCTGTAGACGTTGGGCGACTCCGGCAGGTACTTCTTGCCGAATTCGGTTTCGATGTAGTCACGCGCCATGCTGACGGCATCAGCCGACAGGTTGGTCGAGTCGGTACGCATGTAAGTGATGTAGCCCGCTTCGTACAAGCGCTGAGCCATCATCATGGTCTTCTTCACGCCGTAGCCCAGACGATTGCTCGCCGCCTGCTGCAGGGTCGAGGTGATGAATGGCGCCGACGGCTTGCTGCTGGTCGGCTTGTCTTCACGCTTGACGATGCTGTAGCTGGACGCCTTGAGCTTTTCAAGGGCGGCCATGGCCTGGCTTTCATTCAGCGGCTTGAACGCTTCGCCATTTTCACGCACCACTTCGAAACGCACATTTGCGCCCTTGGCAGTGCCCAGATCGGCGTGGATCTCCCAGTACTCCTCGGGGTTGAACGCACGGATTTCACGTTCGCGCTCGACTACCAGTTTTACTGCGACCGACTGCACACGTCCGGCAGACAAGCCACGGGCAACTTTCTGCCAGAGCAGCGGCGAGACCATGTAGCCGACGACGCGGTCGAGGAAGCGACGCGCCTGCTGGGCGTTGACCCGGGCAATATCCAGTTCGCCTGGCTTGGAAAACGCTTCCTGAATGGCTTTCTTGGTGATTTCGTTGAACACCACGCGCTTGTAGCGGCTGTCATCACCCCCGATGGCTTCGCGCAGGTGCCAGGCAATGGCTTCCCCTTCGCGGTCCAAGTCCGTCGCGAGATAGATGATGTCGGCATCCTTGGCGAGCTTGCGCAGCTCTTCAATGACCTTTTCCTTGCCGGGGAGGATCTCGTACTTGGCTTTCCAGCCGTGTTCCGGGTCGACTCCCATGCGCGAGACCAGCTGGCGTTGCGCCTTTTCTTTCGGCGTCAGTACCGGGCCTTCGCCCGCGGCAGCCTTGCCACGCTTGGCGGCAGGATCTTTGGCGGCACTCGCCGAACCGCTGGTGGGCAGGTCTCGGATATGGCCGATACTCGACTTCACCACGTACTGGTTGCCCAAATACTTGTTGATGGTCTTGGCCTTAGCCGGGGATTCCACGATGACCAGCGATTTGCCCATGGATCAGAAAATTCCTGAATACTAGATGAAAGACAGTGAGGAGCTTGTAAAGGCCACGCTATATATAGTGGCTACAAGGTGAGGTCAAGCACAGCCTGTTGTGCAATCGCCTCTCACGTTCGGGAAAACAGGCTGGGTTCAGCCTCAACCAGAGCAAAGCGCGGGACGTGCTCGCCGTCAACCTCGACCGACTCCAGAAACATGCTCAAGGGACGTACCCACATGCCGAAATCGCCGTACAAAGCCTGATAAAACACGACTTCCTCTTCGGTTTCGGAATGTTTTGCAACGCTGAAAACCCGGTAGTGCGGGCCCTTGTAATGGCGATAGAGCCCTGGTTGCAGCTGCATGTTGCGGTCCCCTTGTAACACGTCCAAAAAATTTGCCTGAAACCATTTTTTCAAAAAACAAAAGCCGGGGCACCAAGCCCCGGCTCGCATCACACTCGGGAATCAGACGCGTTCGAAAACGGTCGCGATGCCCTGACCCAGACCAATACACATGGTCGATACACCAAAGGTGCCGCCATTCTGCTTCATGACGTTGAGCAGAGTGCCGGAGATGCGTGCACCGGAACACCCGAAAGGATGCCCCAGAGCGATGGCGCCGCCGTGCAGGTTAACCTTCTCGTTCATCTTGTCGAGCACTTTCAAATCTTTCAACACCGGCAAGGCCTGTGCAGCGAAGGCTTCATTGAGCTCGAAGAAATCGATATCGGCGATACTCAGGCCCGCGCGCTTGAGCGCTTTCTGGGTGGCCGGAACCGGACCATAGCCCATGATTGCGGGGTCGACACCGGCCACCGCCATGGAACGGATCACCGCCATCGGCTGGATACCGAGGTCCTGGGCACGCTGGGCCGACATGACGATCATGCACGATGCACCGTCAGTGATCTGCGAGGACGTACCGGCAGTCACGGTGCCACCTTTTGGATTGAAGGCGGGCTTGAGTGCCGCCAGACTTTCCAGGGTGGTGTCCGGACGGATGGTTTCATCGTAGTCGAAGACCTTGAGGAAGCCGTTCTCGTCATAACCCTGCATCGGGATGATCTCGTCCTTGAACTTGCCTTCCAGCGTCGCCTTGTGCGCCAACTGGTGGGAGCGCAGGCCGAAAGCGTCCTGCTGCTCGCGGGTGATGCCATGCATTTTCCCGAGCATTTCGGCGGTCAGGCCCATCATGCCGGAGGCTTTGGCGGCGTGCAGGGACATGTGCGGGTTCGGGTCAACGCCGTGCATCATGCTGACATGGCCCATGTGCTCGACACCGCCGATGACGAACACATCACCGTTGTTGGTCATGATGGCCTGAGCAGCCGTGTGCAGCGCGCTCATGGACGAACCACAAAGACGGCTTACCGTCTGGGCGGCCGAGGTGTGCGGGATCTGGGTCAGCAATGACGCCATGCGTGCGATGTTCCAGCCCTGCTCCAGGGTCTGGTTGACGCAGCCCCAGATCACGTCCTCGACTTCAGCCGGGTCGACCTTGTTGTTGCGCTCGAGCAATTTGCTGATCAGGTGCGCGGACATATCTTCAGCGCGGGTGTTGCGGTGCATGCCGCCCTTGGAGCGGCCCATCGGGGTGCGACCGAAGTCGACAATCACGACGTCTCTTGGATTAAGGCTCATTGGTTCATTCCTCGGAAGACGCTTGACCGAAGAAGCTCTGGCCTTTGGCGGCCATCTCACGCAGCTTCGTGGTCGGTTGATACAGGGCACCCAGTTCGGCGTATTGGTCAGCCAGGGCAACGAATTCGGCAACACCGATGGAATCGATGTAGCGCAGCGCGCCGCCACGGAACGGAGGGAAACCGATACCGTAGATCAGGCCCATGTCAGCCTCGGCAGCGGTTTCGACAATGCCGTCTTCCAGGCAGCGGACCGTTTCCAGGCACAGCGGGATCATCATCCAGTTGACGATGTCTTCATCGCTGACTTCGCGCTGCTCGTAGACAATCGGCTTGAGCACGTCCAGCACTGCCGGGTCATTGACCTTCTTGGGCTTGCCCTTCTTGTCGGTCTCGTACGCGTAGAAACCCTTGCCGTTCTTCTGTCCGAGGCGCTTGGCGTCGTACAGAGCATCGATCGCAGAACGGCGATCGTCTTTCATACGATCAGGGAAACCTTCGGCCATGACATCACGACCGTGGTGGCCGGTGTCGATACCGACCACGTCCATCAGGTAGGCAGGGCCCATCGGCCAGCCGAATTTCTCCATGACCTTGTCGATGCGCACAAAATCCACGCCCGCACTGACCAGCCTGGCGAAACCACCGAAGTACGGGAACAACACGCGGTTGACCAGAAAGCCCGGGCAGTCGTTGACCACGATCGGGTTCTTGCCCATTTTCTTGGCGTAGGCAACGGTCGTGGCGACCGCTTCTTCACTGGATTTCTCGCCACGGATCACTTCCACCAGCGGCATCATGTGCACAGGGTTGAAGAAGTGCATGCCGACGAAGTTTTCCGGGCGCTTGAGGGCCTGGGCCAGCAGGCTGATCGAGATGGTCGAGGTGTTGGACGCCAGAATGGTGTTTTCACCCACGTTGGCTTCGACTTCGGCCAGTACCGCCTGCTTGACCTTGGGGTTCTCGACGACTGCTTCCACGACCAGATCGACATTGCCGAAATCGCCGTAGGACAGCGTAGGACGAATGGCGTTAAGCGCTTCGGCCATCTTCGCCGCGGTCAGACGACCTTTCTCCAGGCGACCGCCAAGCAGTTTGGACGCTTCGTTCAGACCCAGCTGAATGGCTTCTTCACGGATATCCTTCATCAGGATCGGCGTGCCTTTGACTGCCGACTGATAGGCGATACCGCCGCCCATGATCCCGGCACCCAGTACGGCCGCCTGCTTCACGTCCTTGGCAATCTTGTCGTAGCCCTTGGCTTTCTTTTTCAGTTCCTGATCGTTCAGGAACAGGCCGATCAGACTCTGCGCGGCTGCAGTCTTGGCCATTTTCACGAAACCGGCGGCTTCGATCTCCAGTGCCTTGTCACGACCGAAGTTGGCGGCTTTCTGAATGGTCTTGATGGCTTCGACCGGGGCCGGATAGTTCGGGCCGGCCTGACCTGCGACAAAACCTTTGGCGGTTTCGAATGCCATCATCTGTTCGATGGCATTGAGCTTGAGCTTGTCCAGCTTCGGCTGACGCTTGGCCTTGTAATCGAACTCGCCGGAAATGGCGCGCTGGATCAAATCAAGGGCGGCGGCCTGCAGCTTGTCGGGCGCTACTACCGCGTCCACGGCACCCACCTTGAGAGCGTCTTCCGCGGCGTTTTCCTTGCCCGAGGCAATCCACTCGATCGCGTTGTCGGCACCGATGATGCGTGGCAGACGCACGGTGCCGCCGAAACCCGGGTACAGGCCCAGCTTGACCTCGGGCAGACCGACGCGAGCGCTGCTGGCGATGACTCGATAGTCTGCGGCCAGGCACATTTCCAGACCGCCGCCCAACGCGATACCGTTGATTGCCACGACAGTCGGCACGTTCAGGTCTTCGAAATCACTGAAAATTCTGTTCGCTTCCAGATTGCCGGCGACCAGCTCAGCTTCCGGCAACTTGAAGTTGTCGACGAATTCGGTGATATCGGCGCCGACAATGAATGAATCTTTGCCACTGGTGACAATCACGCCCTTGATCGATGCGTCGACCTTGACCGCATCGACTGCCTGGCGGAACTCATTGAGGGTGAGACGGTTGAACTTGTTGACGGACTCACCCTTGAGGTCGAAATTCAATTCGACGATGCCACTTTCAAGAGCCTTAACCGTGATGGCTTTACCTTCGTAAATCATCAACTGATCTCCACAATATGGAAGCTGAACAATACCCGCCGGACCTCAATGTCCGACGGGGCTACGACGTCGCCGTCGATGAACACGCCAAATCACACGCTTACCGCCGCGACGTGGTAGTCGGGATTCTGTCAGAGCTCTCTGACGACCAAACGCTCATTTCATACGCCCGTTTGATTTGGGTACGCACACCATCAGGCATAACCACACGATTGTCAATTCGACAAAACACCTGAAAATCCACGTTTTAACAGGAGCATGCGCAGGCTTCATAATGCCCACGAAGACCTACGATCCTCCATCATTCGCAGTAATGATAGTGGCCATTCGAATGCCCTGCAGGTGCCGCATGGGGCACGCGGTAATACGCCGCCACACTAGGCCTGGCGGGCTTCTGCATGACGATAGCCATGCCGCGTGACATTCGATAGGCGCAGCGAACAATTAGCCACGAACGCACCGTATGAGGGCACGCGCAAAAAATATTCGCAGGAATCGCGACAAAAAGAAGCAAAAGGTCTAGAGTCGCAGCACTGCGCCACAAGAGGCTCGCAATGCAGCTGATTTGCGGGTGCGCAACAGCGAAAGCCGACATGGCGGCGAAAGCCTGTCGGCACGCGACGAATTATCGGCCTGCCTGGCCAACCCCGGCCCGATGTTGTTATCGGGCTTTTTAATGCCTGCGATTCAGGGTCAGGCCAGGGCCTTGAGCAGCGCATCAATACGCTGTAACACTTCTGCCTCGCCCCGCTCCGCCCAGTACACCGCAACCAGCTGCCCGTCAGCCTCGACCTTGTAGGCATCCACGGGCAATGTTTGCAGGTAAGGCAGCAGCTTCGCGTCTTCGCAAGGCTCGCGCCAGCGGTTGCGCCACACGCCCGGCTCGCTTTGCCAGTACACCCAGGCATCTGCATGCGAGCCCAGGCGCGGGCGATGGTACTGCGCGCAAGGGCTGGGCGGCTCCTTGCTCAGCCAGTGCGGCCACTCCTGCGGGGTCAGTTGCATGCCCATGCCCAGGCGCCGCGCCTGCATGCGCAACGCCATCCTGCCGCTCTGCTGGCGCGAGGGACGCAGCCACACCAGTGGGCTCAACATCACACCAATGATTGACAGGACTATCCAGACCGTCATATTTCTTGCCCCCAGCCGATTTCAGGCTCTTTACAACATTCTAGAAAACAATGACTTGCACATGGGTCTGCCCAGATGCGAACGAAAGAGCCATACTCCCATCATTGCAATTCTCCCGGAGGACACCCTCATGCCATACAAACACATTCTGGTTGCCATCGACCTCACCGATGAGTGTGACCCGGTCATACGTCGCGCCAGCGGGCTGGCCAAGGCCAGCGGGGCAAAACTGTCGGTCGTGCACATCGTCGAACCGATCGCCATGGCGTTCGGCGGCGACGTGCCGATGGACCTTTCACAGTTGCAACAGCAACAGATCGATCAGGCCAGGCAGAAGCTAGCAAAGCTGGAGGACAAGTATCCGGAACTGGAGAACAGCAAAAGCCACATGGTGTTCGGCCAGCCCCGCCAGGAGATCCACAAGCTGGCCAAGAGTGAAGAATGCGACCTGATCGTTGTCGGCAGCCATGGCCGTCACGGCCTGGCCCTGCTGCTCGGCTCGACCGCCAACGACGTCCTGCACGGCGCACCCTGCGATGTG
Organism: Pseudomonas sp. PvP028; assembly: GCF_017832255.1. Lineage (NCBI taxonomy): Bacteria > Pseudomonadati > Pseudomonadota > Gammaproteobacteria > Pseudomonadales > Pseudomonadaceae > Pseudomonas > Pseudomonas sp. PvP028. The sequence goes on along the minus strand of NZ_JAFIBL010000001.1, from coordinate 3,478,245 downwards.
CTGGCAGTAAGCCTCAAGAAACCCGAGTAAGCTGACCCGCCACAGAGAAAAGCCCGGTTAACCCGGGCTTTTTTGCATGTCAGGAACGCGCCGGACTATCACTCGTCCAGCTCGGCCCAACGCTCCAGCAGCTTGTCCAGCTCGGCCTGCAGGTTTTCCAGCTGCGCCAGCACGGCTGCAGTCTGCTCCGCCGAGCGCTGATAGAAGCCCGGCTCGGCCATTTCCGCGTTCAGCGCGGCCATCTTGCCTTCGACTTCATCGATCTGCGCAGGCAACGCCTCCAGTTCGCGCTGAAGCTTGTAGCTGAGCTTCTTCTTCGCCACCGGCATGTCCTGAGCGGCGACGGGCGCGGCCTGCACCACAGCGCTGGCCAGCTCGGCCTTGCCCGACTTGGTGTCGGCGACGCCCAGCAGACGCGGCGAACCGCCCTGACGCAGCCAGTCCTGATAACCCCCCACGTACTCACGAACCTTGCCCTCGCCTTCGAACACCAGAGTACTGGTGACGACGTTGTCGAGGAATGCCCGGTCGTGACTGACCATTAGCACGGTGCCTTTGAAGGTCAGCAGAACCTCTTCGAGCAGCTCCAGGGTTTCGACGTCCAGGTCGTTGGTCGGTTCGTCGAGCACCAGCAGGTTGGCTGGCTTGCTGAACAGCTTGGCCAGCAACAGACGGGCTCGTTCACCACCGGACAGCGCCTTGACCGGCGTGCGGGCACGCTGCGGGCTGAACAGGAAGTCGCCGAGGTAGCTCAGCACATGACGGCTCTGGCCGTCGATGTCGATGAAATCACGTCCCTCGGCAACGTTGTCGATTACGGTCTTTTCCAGATCGAGCTGGTGACGCAACTGGTCGAAATAGGCCACGTCCAGACGCGTACCGACTTCAACCTTGCCGGCAGTCGGCTGAAGGTTGTCGAGCATCAGCTTGAGCAGCGTGGTCTTGCCGGTACCGTTGGCACCGAGCAGACCGATACGGTCCTCGCGCTGCAGGACCATGGAAAAGTCCTTGATCAGGGTCGGCCCGCCCGGATGAGCGAAGCTGACGTTCTCAAGGATCATGACCTGCTTGCCGGATTTCTCGGCAGTATCCAGCTGAATGTTGGCCTTGCCGGTGCGTTCACGACGCTCGCTGCGCTCTACACGCAGCTCCTTGAGCGCACGCACGCGACCTTCGTTACGGGTACGACGCGCCTTGATGCCCTGGCGGATCCAGACTTCTTCCTGAGCCAGACGCTTATCGAACAGTGCGTTGGCGGTCTCTTCAGCAGCCAGCGCGGCTTCCTTGTGGACCAGGAAACTGGCGTAGTCGCCATCCCAGTCGATCAGGCCGCCACGGTCCAGCTCAAGGATGCGGGTCGCAAGGTTTTGCAGGAATGCCCGGTCGTGCGTGATGAACAGCACTGCACCCTGGAAATCCTTGAGGGCTTCTTCAAGCCAGGCGATGGCGCCGATATCCAGGTGGTTGGTCGGCTCGTCGAGCAACAGCAGGTCTGGCTCGGACACCAGCGCCTGGGCCAGCAGAACACGGCGACGCCAGCCACCGGACAATTCGGCCAGGGTCTTGTCGGCCGGCAGCTGCAAGCGGCTGAGCGTGCTGTCGACCAACTGCTGCAAGCGCCAGCCATCACGGGCTTCAAGGTCCTGCTGAACATGCATCAGCTTGTTCAGGTCTTCCTCGGTGACGCAGTTCTGCGCCAGGTGGTGGTACTCGGCCAGCAAGGCACCGACGCCATCCAGACCTTCGGCAACCACGTCGAACACCGTCCGTCCGTCGGCTACCGGCAATTCCTGGGGCAATTCGCCGATCTTGAGGCCGGGGGCGCGCCAGACAGCCCCGTCATCAGGCTTCTGAACGCCTTTTACCAGCTTCAACATGCTGGATTTGCCTGTGCCGTTACGGCCGATGATGCACACCCGCTCGCCACGGGCGATCTGCCAGGACACCTTGTCCAATAACGGCATGGCGCCGAAAGCAAGGGACACATCGCTGAATTTGAGCAGGGTCATGAGCTTCTCCAAAAACCGGGCGCGCATTCTACCTGAGATAGCAGGCAGATGTCGGCATTCGTGGCACCGCCGCGCGCCTCGACAAGACTTTATGACCGCCAATTATTTCCATATGAGACAAGCTCGTCGGCAATGCTTTCACCAAGAGCTGGCAAAAGGCTAAGCTAGCAATACTTTTCACCGACTCATCTGCTCGGAAGTCTCATGCGCAGTCGTTTGTTCAGCTTTTTATCGTGCCTGCTCCTCTCCGCCACCGCCGTCCAGACTGCTCATGCGGTAGACCTCAACCAACAACGCAAGTATTACGACGAAGCCAAACGCGCACTGGCCAAGGGCGATTCCGGCCCCTACCAGATGTACGCCACGGCCCTGGCCGACTATCCGCTGGAGCCTTACCTCGAATACGACGAACTGACGGCGCGCCTGAAAACGGCAAGCAATCCCGAAATCGAGAAGTTTCTTGCCGAGCACGGCGACCTGCCGCAAGCCAACTGGATGAAGCTGCGCTGGTTGCGCTGGCTGGCCGAGCGTGGCGACTGGCAAACCTTCGTCAAGTATTACGACCCGAAGATGAAATTCGTCGAGCTGGACTGCCTGTACGGGCAGTATCAGTTGAACAGCAACAAGCGCGCCGAAGGTTTCGCCAGTGCCGAAAAGCTCTGGATGACCGGCAAGACATTACCTGCTGCCTGTGACGGTTTCTTTGCCCAGTGGGCGGCGGCCGGCCAGTTGACCGAACAGAAGCGCTGGCAGCGCGCCAAGCTGGCGGCGCAGACGCGCAATTACAGTCTGGCCAGCACGCTGGTGGACAGCCTCAACTCGCTGGCACCGCAAGGACGCCTGCTGCTGGCTGTCGCGCAGAAACCCGAGATGGTCAACAACCCGTCGCAATTTACCCCGGTAGACGAAGCGATGTCCGACGTGGTCGGTCTCGGCCTGCGCCGACTCGCCAAGCAGGACCCGCAGAAAGCCCTGTCGATGCTCGATGGCTACGCCGCGACCATGCATTTCTCCCGCGAAGAGCAGGTCGAGATTGCCAAGGAAATCGGCCTGACCCTGGCACGTCGTTATGACGACCGCGCGCTGGAGGTCATGACCAAATACGACCCTGAATTGCGTGACGACACCGTGACCGAATGGCGCCTGCGACTGCTGCTGCGTCTGGGTCGCTGGGAAGACGCCTATGAGCTCGCGCGCCGACTGCCCAAGGATCTGGCAGCGACCAATCGCTGGCGTTACTGGGAAGCCCGCTCTCTGGAACTGGCGCAACCCAACAGCCCGCTGATTGCCGCGCTGTACAAGGACGTCGCCAAGGAGCGTGACTTCTACGGTTTTCTGGCTGCCGACCGCACCCAGAGCCCGTACCAGCTCAACAACAAGCCCCTGGTGCTGAGCCAGGCGCTGATCAACAAGGTACGCAACACGCCCGGCGTGCGTCGCGCACTGGAGTTTCACGATCGCGGCGAGATCGTCAACGGTCGGCGCGAGTGGTATCACGTGAGCCGCCTGTTCAATCGTGACGAGATGGTTGCCCAGGCCAAGCTGGCCTACGACATGCAATGGTATTTCCCGGCAATCCGTACCATCAGCCAGGCGCAATACTGGGACGATCTGGATATTCGCTTCCCGATGGCACACCGCGACACGCTGGTACGCGAAGCCAAGGTGCGTGGCCTACATTCGAGCTGGGTGTTCGCCATCACACGCCAGGAAAGCGCCTTCATGGACGATGCTCGCTCGGGCGTCGGTGCCAGCGGGCTGATGCAACTGATGCCTGCCACTGCCAAGGAGACCGCGCGCAAGTACAGCATCCCGCTGGCCTCGCCTCAGCAGGTGCTGGACCCGGACACCAATATCCAGCTGGGCGCCGCCTACCTGAGCTCGGTGCATGCGCAGTTCAACGGTAATCGGGTGCTCGCCTCAGCGGCCTACAACGCCGGCCCGGGCCGTGTGCGCCAATGGCTTAAAGGTGCCAACCATCTGGCCTTCGATGTCTGGGTAGAGAGCATTCCGTTCGATGAAACCCGTCAGTACGTGCAAAACGTATTGTCGTACTCGGTGATCTACGGCCAGAAGCTCAACTCGCCTCAGCCTCTGGTGGACTGGCACGAGCGGTTCTTCGACGACCAGTGACCGGTCGGCAGGAGTGCTGCGCTCAGCACTCCTGCCGGACAACGGCAGTCCCCGCCCCTACTCCAGCACTTCGACGGACATGCCCACTTCAAGCTCCCCCAACCCCTCGTTGGCCACGTTCTGGCCGAACAGCACGTTGCCTTCCACTTCCCGATAAGTCTTGAGCGTGGCGAACGGTTCGCGATCTGTACTGCGCTCGCCGGTTGCCGGGTCGACAGTGGTCAGGATGCAGCGTGCGCAAGGCGTGAGCAGCTGGAACTCGATGTCGCCGATGCGGATGCGTTTCCAGCCATCCTCGGCAAAGGCCTCGGCCCCTTCGATCACCAGATTGGGTCTGAAGCGCAGCATTTCCATCGGCCTGCCCATGCGCGCTGAGAGGTCATCGAGCGATCCCTGACCGATTAGCAACAGTGGAAAACCATCGGCAAAGCTCACCCGATCGTTGACCGTCTGATAGCCGCCAGGGATCCAGCGTGCACGCTCCGCCGGCAGATAGACCATACGCGTGGGCTTGCCGATAAACCGGCTGACCCATTCGGCCGCCTCATCGCCCGCATCCGGCACCTGCAGCGAGTCACGCCAGACGGTGACGCCACGCAGATTCAGGTCGATATTCAGCGGAACCGCGACGTCCTGGGGTTCGAAGCCAGGTGCCGAAAGCGTCACGCCGCCACTGGCGTTCCACAATACCGACAGTTGGGACATGTGCGGCAGCGCACGCTGAGTGAAGAACCGGCCATTGCTGGCGTCGACCAGCATCCAGCGTCGATCACCCGCCAACCCCAACGCATCGAACGATGCGCGCTGCATCGACTCGGCCTTGCAGGATTTGAGCGGGAAACGATAGAGCGAGCTGAGACGTAACATGGGCGCCGATTCCTTTGAGGGCTGGATAAGCTTTGATGCAGACAGCAAAGCTTATCCGAAGCCGGAGCCGACGGCACTCGCGGTGAAGAATCGCGCGCGGCGTCAGACAATCATCAAAAGACGTTCGCGCACGACCTCGACCAGCTTGTCGGGTTGGAACTTGGAGAGGAAGTTGTCACAGCCGACCTTCTTGACCATTGATTCGTTGAAGCTGCCGGACAATGAGGTATGCAGGACGATGTACAGACCACGCAGACGTGCATCGTTACGAATCTCGGTGGTCAGACGGTAGCCGTCCATTTCCGGCATTTCCGCATCGGTGAACACCATCAGCAGCTTCTCATGCACGTTCTCACCTGCATCCGCCCAGGCTTTGAGCATGTTCAGCGCCTTGAGACCATCGCTGGCGACGTGCAGCTTGAGGCCCAACTGAGACAGCGTGTCGCGCAACTGCGCCAGCGCAACCTTGGAGTCGTCGACCAGCAACACTTCGCGGCCACGGGCGTTTTCCAGCACCGGGTCTTCGAGCTTCTCGCGGGACACCTTGGCGTTGTAAGGGACGATCTCGGCGAGTACTTTTTCAACGTCGATGATCTCTACGAGTTGATCATCGACCTTGCTGATGGCAGTCAGGTAATGCTGACGACCGGCGCTGACCGGCGGCGGCATGATTGCATCCCAGTTCATGTTGACGATGCGGTCGACACCACCAACCAGAAAGGCCTGAACCGATCGATTGTATTCGGTGACGATGATCGTGCTGCCCGGACCCGGCACCAGCGGGCGCATGCCGATGGCCTGGGAAAGGTCGATGACCGGAAGGGTCTGGCCGCGCAGGTTGACCACGCCACACACAAACGAATGACGTTGCGGCATGAGGGTCAGTTTGGGTAGTTGCAATACTTCCTGGACCTTGAACACGTTGATCGCAAACAACTGCCGACCGGCAAGGCGAAACATGAGGATTTCCAGGCGATTCTCGCCCACCAGTTGTGTGCGCTGATCTACTGTGTCGAGAATGCCTGCCATTATTAGCTCCTGAAGCGATGGTCACATTGATTCTGTTGAGCCTGTATCGGCTGAAATCAGCCGGACCTTAATGGCGATGAACGGCCATTCTCAAGCATTGATGTCATTTTACCATCATGCTTTACTGATGTCGCTTTCAAGACACGCAAATGCAGCTCCAAACCAGCACCGAAAATGCCTCGGTGCCTCTCTGCGACCAAAACCAAATCAAATATCTGCAAAAAGTCAATCAGGGATAACCTGATATGATCGACATCTAATTGCCACTATTGTGACGGCATTCTCACTACATGAATGGCGTTTGATTTGTGTCCGCGTCCCAATCTTTGCAATCGATCGGCGCTGGCAACATTCAGAAACGCCCTACATACTTTTGTTTGAAATCGACATTAACTGTCAGCCATTCGCCGCGGGCGGAAGTTCGCTATCCATGATCAGTGGAGACACAGGATGCTGAGCCACAACGATTGGCAGCACAAGCACGACCAGTTCCTGAGCCTGTCTCAGGCACTTCTGCACAAGTCGGAAGAATGTCTTTCGCATCTGGAGCTGATCCCCAACGATGAGGACGCTACCGGCTGCCTGTTGACCACCCTGCGCAAGCTCGCGCAGGAGGCAGAAGCCGTTCCAGTGCCGTGCATTGCCGATTTTTCCCGTCAGCTGTGCCAACTGTTGAAAACCGGCGGCCAGGCCAACGAGCTTTCTCAGGAAGCCCTGCTCGCCGTCAAGAACTGCCTGACACTGATGTACTGGCAAGTCGAGCTTCTCGATCCGCATACCGGCGAGCTGACGATGGACGACAACGAACAGCTTGAACTGCTGGAAAAACTGGCCAGCGTCTCCGCGCAATCGGCTTCGCCGAAAGATGTAACCCGCCAATAACACTCGATCACATCCGGCCGTTGAGAGTCACATCGCGATGTCATTGAGGCAGCGTTGTCACGTCAGCATTTTCCGTTCATTGTCTTTATTGCAGCTAACATCCTATTCAAGTATGACCCGAGGCTGCACACACGTTTGAGCGGTCTCATTTGCACAAGAAATCACAATGACCTGCAATCTGTTATTGGTCGACGACCACTCCCTTATCAGAGCCGGCGTGCGAGCGCTGGTTGCAGACATGCCTGGATACACCATCCTGGGCGAAACGGCTGACGGCTCGCAACTGGCGAGTCTTGCGCAGCGCCTCAAGCCCGACATCATCCTGCTCGACATCTGCATGAAAAGCATCGACGGCCTGGTTGCACTTGAGCACCTGCTGAAGGTGCAACCGCACTGCAAGGTGTTGATCCTGTCGGCGCAGAATGATCCGGACATGATCATGCGTACGCTAGACATCGGCGCGCAGGGTTATCTGCTCAAGGACACTACGGCTGCGGAACTCGAACAGGCATTGGAGGCGCTACGTGGCAACGAGCGCTATCTGAGCCCGGCCATTGCTCAGATGGTCATCGAGTGCGCACTGCGCGGTACACCCTCGGACCGGGCCCAGGCGGCGAAAGAGCGCTTTCGACTGACCGCTCGGCAACTTGAAATCCTGCGCCTGATCGTGCGCGGCAAGTCCACACGCGAGATCGCCGATGGCCTGGGGCTGAGTGTCAAGACCATCGAGACTCACCGCGCCCAGGTCATGAAACGCCTGCAGATATTCGACGTGGCCGGGTTGGTGCTGTTTTGCGTTCGCGAACGGATTATCAGTCTGGACGACTGAGCTTCGGTGCACCGCCCAGTACCGGAGAGTCCGCTGGCAGGTGGACGTGAAGCGCGCCCGGCCGGGCCTCGAAACGCAGGTCCTCGCCCGACAGCGGCTCACCGTCCAGATTGATATCCAAACCTTGGGCGGACTTGAGCTCTACCCAAGGCAAACGCGCGCGAATGAACATATTGTCGATACCCAGCCCGCCCTCCAGAAGGCTCCTCAGCGTGCCGACCACTTCCTGAGGCGCTGGCAGGATGCTGATGTCGAGAAGACCATCGTCGGCCATCGCGGTCGGGCACAGCTCGTGTCCACCGCCCGCCTGCCGACCATTGCCGATACCCAGTGCAAGCAAGTCTCCGCGCCAATGAAAATCCGGCCCGGTGAGCTCACCATGCGCCGCATGCAGCTCGCTGAATCGGGTCAGGCCCGTAAACAGGTAGGCAGCACCACCCAGCACCTTCTTCAGGTCCTCGGACGTGTTCGCCGTGACCTGGCTGCCAAACCCGCCGGTCGCCATATTGAGGAACAGCTTGCCGCCCACCTCACCCAGATCGACCGCACGCGGAGCCACGTCCATGAGTTGCAGGGCTTTGGAGACCTCGAGAGGCACGCCGGCCGCACGGGCAAAATCGTTCGCAGTCCCCAACGGCAGAATAGTCAGGCTGGCCTTGGTTTCGGCCAGTGCCAGAGCTTCGGCGATATCGCGCAAGGTGCCGTCGCCACCACCTGCGACAATGTGCCGATGACCGGCGGCCAAGGCTTCGTCGACCAGGCGCTGGGCATCGCCGGCTTCCCAGGTCAGTCGCACGTCCAGTTCCCAACCCTGCTTACGCTTGTCTGCCACTGCGTCACGCACGTCTTCATTGAGTGCCTGTTTACCGTGAAGAATGAGCATTGCCCTGCGTTGTGTCATGACACCTCCTCTGCCGAACCCTACGAATTGAAACCTGCGAGCGACGCTCTTTTCTGTTATCGGCGCCCGCTTACATTTCGCACGACGCATGACTGTGACCCCGGGCGGTCGGAAAAAGCCCATCCGATGCGGAAATTTTTTTCACCCTGGCAACCGCTCGTTTTGCCCCGCAGGCACTGGCGAGAGCCACTTAACGGGCGGTCCGGATCAACGCCTGCGTCATGAATGAAGCACTTTTGTACTGTCGCTATTCGTTTCATGAGCTTTACTGACAGCATTACCCTCAACTGAGGGAAATTTCCTTCACAAATGATTGAAAAGGCTTAAATAAAATCCGGTCAGGGACGACATACATAAAGTGCTATTCACAAAAGACGATCTGGATTCCTCATCAGCACGATGTGTAACTGGCTACGCTTGGACACAGTCCACGCATAAACACCTCCAGGGTGTTGCAGGCAGACAGTAGAAAGCTGTCCTGAATCAGCAGAATTCAGGCGCATACAGGGAGTAGGGGATTTCTATGAGGTTGCAGCCCGTCGACAGTCTTTCGCTGACCCGCACCAGCCTGGTCGAATACTTTCTTTTCGGCATCCGCCTGGCGCATGGCATCGCCTGCATACTGCCGGGCCTGGTGATCATGTTATTGATCAAGGACGGCGGCACGGACGCTCATCAGAGCTACCTGACCATGCTGCTGTTTTTCGGCTGTGTAGGGGTGCTGGTATTTCAAGCCATGGGCGTCTATTCCGAAGCGCTGTTCAGCAACGATCTGCGCATGGGCGCGATGGCGCTGGCCTGGACCGCCGCTTTCGGACTATTGCTGTTCATGCAGCAGGCAATGGGCCTGTTCGGCTACCTGCCACCCGAAGAACTGCTGATCTGGTACCTGACCAGCCTTGCACTGTTCGGCATCATTCGCCTGCTGTTACTGACGCTGTTCAAACATCAGATGCGCAAGGGCGTCTTCCTGCAGCACGCGGTGATTCTGGGCGCGACGGAGAACGGCCAGCGTCTGGCCGAATACCTGCTTGAACATCAGGACATTCGTTCAGGCGTGACCGGTTTTATCGACGACCGTATCGGCCGCATGCCCAAGACCGTGGCCAACCTGCCGCTGCTGGGCAATACCAGCGATCTGGAACGGCTGATCCGCGAAGAGAAAGTGACTCAGGTGCTGGTCGCCCTGCCCTGGACCGCAGAAAACCGCATGGACTACATCATCCGCGAATTGCGCAGGCTACCGGTCAACGTGTTGCTGGTGCCGGACATGATTGCCTTCCGACACACCCACAACCGAATCACTGAAGTCGCCCGGCTGCCGATGTTCAATGCCTCGGATCTGCCGCTCAGTGGCTGGTCGCCGTTCATCAAACGTGCTGAAGACATCGTGCTGTCATCGCTGGCATTGCTGGCGCTGTCACCCTTGATGCTGCTGGTCGCACTGGCGATCAAACTCGATTCCCCAGGCCCGGTGTTTTTCCGTCAGAAGCGCTACGGCTACAACAATCGCTTGATCGAAGTATTCAAGTTCCGCTCCATGCATCAGCACCAGGCCGATGCAACCGCCGAACGGCAAACCACCCGCGGCGACGCCAGAATCACCCGGGTAGGACGCTTCATTCGCAAGACCAGCCTTGATGAACTGCCACAATTGTTCAACGTGGTGGCGGGCAGCATGTCGATGGTCGGGCCGCGCCCGCACGCCACGGCGACCAAGGCTGCGGGGATTCTGTTCGAGCAGGCGGTCAAGGAATACACCTCGCGGCATCGCGTCAAACCAGGCATTACCGGACTGGCGCAGATCAACGGCTATCGGGGCGAAACCGACACTGTTGAAAAAATCGAAAAACGCGTCGAGTTCGACCTTGAGTACATAGAAAACTGGTCCGTCTGGTTCGACCTCTACATCCTTATGCGCACTGTGCCTGCAGTGCTATTCACCCGTGAGGCTTACTGATGAGCACTCTCATTCCCTGCATTATTGCCGGCGGCTCCGGCACTCGCCTGTGGCCGGTTTCGCGTGAAGCCATGCCCAAACCGTTCATGCGCCTGCCAGACGGTCAGAGCCTGCTGCAGAAGACTTTTCTGCGTGCGGTGGGTCTGCCGGGCGTCGAGCGTCTGCTGACGGTGACCAACCGGGAAGTGTATTTCCGTACGGTGGACGACTACCGCCAGTTGAACAAAGGCAATGCGCGCCTGGATTTCATCCTCGAACCCTTCGGCCGCAATACGGCAGCTGCGGTTGCCGCTGCGGCGCTGCACGTCAGTCAGTTGTATGGCGACGAGGCGCAACTGCTGGTTTTGCCTGCCGACCACCTGATCACCGACGTGGGGGAATTCTCCAGAGCGGTGGGCGCTGCACAGAAGCTGGCTGCAGAGGGCTGGCTGGTGACATTCGGCATTCTGCCGACCGCACCGGAAACCGGTTTTGGCTACATTGAGAAAGGCCCGGCACTCAATGCGGACGCCTGTCAGGTCGCCCGCTTTGTCGAAAAGCCCGATGCGATCACCGCCCAGGGCTATCTGGACAGCGGTCAGCATTTCTGGAATGCCGGCATGTTTTGCATGCGCGCCGACGCCGTGCTGCGCGAGTTGCGCACGCATGCGCCGGACGTCCTGAGCGCCGTCAGCGCGTGCCTGGAATCGAGCCCGCGCAAGGAAGGCAATCGTGAGCTGCAAGTCGAGCTGGACGGTGAATCGTTTGCCCTGACACCGGACATTTCCATCGACTACGCGCTGATGGAACGCTCCGAAAAAGTCGCCGTGGTGCCCTGCCAGCTTGGCTGGAGTGATATCGGCTCGTGGCAGGCAGTGCGTGAGCTGTCTCCGGTCGATGCTCAAGGCAACTACTGCAATGGCGAAGCCGTGCTGCACGACGTCAGCAACTGCTACATCGACTCCCCAAAGCGTCTGGTGGGCGCTATCGGCCTCGACAATCTGATCATCGTCGACACCCCCGACGCCTTGCTGATCGCCGACGGTCGCCGCAGCCAAGAGGTCAAGATCATCGCTCAGGAGCTCAAGCGCCAAGGCCATGATGCCTACCGCCTGCACCGCACGGTCACACGCCCATGGGGCACCTACACCGTCCTCGAAGAGGGCAAGCGCTTCAAGATCAAGCGCATCGTGGTTCGCCCGCAGGCGTCGCTGTCGTTGCAGATGCACCATCACCGCAGCGAACACTGGATCGTGGTCAGCGGCATGGCCACCGTCACCAACGGCGAGCGCGAGTTCATGCTCGATACCAACGAGTCGACCTTTATCAAGCCGGGCCACACACACCGTCTGGTCAACCCCGGCGTCATCGATCTGGTGATGATCGAGGTGCAGAGCGGCGAGTACCTGGGCGAAGACGACATCGTGCGTTTTACCGACATTTATGGACGTGTACCCGACAAGGCCGTGAAGAGCTGATCGGCGCAGCAACAAGCGTCGCTTGATTCAAGCGCCACGCAATCGACTGCACACGGAACAGGCATGACCCGCCTACATGAATTTATTACCCGCGAGGGAGCCGTATTTGTGCATGACAGGAGCTCAGGAACAATGAAAAGCATGATGCTGATCGCCAGCTTATTGCTGTTGAGTGCGTGCAATACCCCTTCCAGGGTGGGCCTGCCCGATGACCGTGCGCAAATCGAGGCCGGCCAGGCTGCGGGCCGTGCACTGGCTGGCAAGCCACTGCCGCCGGAGCGAATCCGCCCCGGCGACACGCTGCGCATCGTGCGCAACAGTGGCGAGGCACCGTCGATTTCGGCGTTTACCGCCAACTCCATCTATGAACTGACCCTGTTTCAGGTGCTCAACGACGGCACCTTTTCCTACCCTTACATCGGCACGGTGAAAGCCGCGGGCCTGACCCTCCAGCAGCTTAACGACCTGCTGGAAAGCAAACTGCAGACCGTTTACCGCGAGACCGCGCTGACGATCAACATTTCCCAGTCGCCGGGCAACACGGTGTTTGTCGGTGGCGCAGTGCGCAACTCGGTCACCTTGCCGGTCAACGTCGCCACCAACCTAGACCAGGCCATCGTCGGCGCGGGCGGCGTGGCGCTCGATGCCGATGCCGGTCAGGTCGCGCTTCTGCGTCAGGAAGAAAACGGCCTCTACAAGACCTACTTCTTCGATTACAGCAAGTTCCTCTGGGCGGGCGGCGTCGGTGGCCCTACCGCACCGGTCCTGTTGAAACGCGGCGATATCGTGTTCGTTCCCAAATCATCGGTCGGCAACAAGGTTGACGGCGTGTCCCTGTATTTCAACCAGTTGATCCCCTTCGCGAAGTCGATCGGCCTGGGCCTGAACTACGAGCTGCGCAACAACAATTAATTGTCAGGGAAACAGACATGATCAACATCCGCTCATTCCGCGACTTGCTGCGCCTGCTCTTCATCTTCCAGCGCGAAGTCAGGATTACCGTGCTGGCGACGTTCGTCATCATTCTTCTGGGCGCGTTTCTGCTCCCCAACCGCTATGAGTCCACCGCCCTGCTGCTGGTCAAGCCCGGCCGCGACAGCAGCACGGTGCCTATCGAGTTGTCCGACCGACAGGCCATCGTGATACCGAGCGGCCTGCGCGATCCGCTGCTCGACGAGGAGCGCATGCTAAGCGGGCGGCCGATCATGCGTGCCGTTTCCGAGAAATACCTCGCCGAGCTGTCCATGGTGCCGCCTGAAACGGGCGCTCTGGCCTCGGTGAAGAACGGCATCAAGACCGTCGTCGGGGCGCTCGTCAACGGCGTGCGCAGCGTTCTGCAATTCATCGGGCTGGTGGAACACCGCTCCCAGGCCGAGCGCCTGGCGGAGGATCTGGAGAAAAACTTCAAGGTCAGCCATGAGCCTGGCTCGTCTGTGATGGAACTGAGGTTTACCTGGAGCGACCCGGAAGTCGCGCAGACCGTGCTCAAGACCTGGATCACCGAGTACCAGACGCAGCGCACCAAGACGCTGGGCCGTGTCAGCCTGTACGCGTTCTACGAAGGGGAAGTGAAGACGACCGGTGCGAACATCATCGAGTACAAGAAGCAGATCCAGAACTACCTGAACCAGTTGAGCGCGGTAAGTATTTCCCAGCGTCTGGCGGACACCTCGCAGGCGCTCAACGATCTGCGCACCGAGCGCAACAACACCACCCGCTCGATTGCCTCGACCAAGGCAGGTCTGGACCTGCTGAAAAAACAACTGGCAGAGCAGCCCAAGACCGTCTCGGCAGGCCGCGAACTGGCCCTCAACCCCAATCGCCAGGACTTGCAGAACCGCATCAACGGCAAGGAAGTGGAACGTCAGGAGATGCTCCGCTCGTTCAAGGACGAGGCGCCGCCGATTCGTGCGATCAATGAGGAAGTCAGTAACCTCAAAAAGCTGCTCAAGGAACAGGACGCCACCGTACAGCGCTCCGAAAGCATCACGCCCAACCCGATCTACAACCGCATGCAGAACGTGTACGCCGACCAGCAGACCAGCTACGCACGCCTGCAAACCCAGTTCATCCAGCAGAACGAGCAAATCGCGCAGCTGGAACGTGACCGCCAGCAGGCACTGAATCTGGAGCCGGAACTGTCACGCCTGCAGAACGAGCTGGATGCGGCAGAAAAAAGCTATGCGCTGTACAAAAACAGCCTGGAAAAATCGCGTATCGACCGTGAACTGGACAACAGTCAGATCAGTAATATCGCGACCATCGAGGAGGCGACCTTCAACCCCAGCCGGGTATTCCCGAAAAGCCTGATGATGCTGTTTCTGGCGTTCCCGCTGAGCGTCGTGGTCGGTGCCGTGGCGCTGTACTCCTTCTACTTGCTGGACCAGCGCATTCATGACGGCGACAAGATCGAGAGCAGCTTCGGTGTTCCGGTCTGGACCAGCCTCCCCGACCTGGAACGTGCCCAGGAACGCAGTGCAGCCCTTACATCGAACCTGCATCGGGTGTACGGCATTCTGCCGCTGGATCAGGTAGAAGAACGCGGTTTGACCATTGGTTTTACGTCGGTGAAGTACGGGGCCGGCGTGTCGTTCGTGATCGCGCGTTTGAGCACGCTGTTGATCGAACAGGGCCATCGGGTGCGTACCGAAGGCCGCAGTCCGGCCATTCCGGGCGAAATTGTGCTGATCAACGCTTCGGCACTGTCGGCGAATCAGGACGCCTTCGTGCTGTTGCGCAAGGCTGACCTGATCGTGCTGGTGGTTCGCGCCCAAGACACCACCGTGCCGATGCTGGAAGACACGTTGAACAACCTCAACACCGCTTTCAAGAAAGTCGACGGCATCATCATCAACCGTCGGCGCTTCGAAGTGCCTGAAAAAGTCTTGAGTTTTCTCAAGCGAATCGGGAGCAGAGGCTGATGCGAATAGCTTTGCTTGCGCCGCTGCCACCCGAGCAGAATGGCATCGCCGATTACGCCGGACATCTGCGCAATGCGCTTGAAGGCCTGGGTCTGCAGGTCACTACACCGCTGCAGGGCGTCGGCAACGATCCCCGCGCCGCAGAGCAGCGGGTGGCCGAAACTGACTGGAGCGGCATCGATCTGGTCCACGCTGAACTGGGCGGTGGGCGACTGGCAGAGTTTCAAGCGCTGCGCGCACTGCGTCGGCGTTTCCCCAAGCTGCCGTTGACCGCGACCGTACACGATCCCGAGCGGCTGGTCTGGCGGCGCGAAAAACTGCCCTGGCCGTTGTCGATGGTCAGCGGCATGCGCTCGCCGCTGCCGGAAATCGCCACGGTACTGGCCGACCCGCTGTGCCTGCATGAAGAACGGCAGCTGGCGCGGCACATGACCCGCCTGGTGACCCTGACCCAGGCGGGCAGCCAGAGCCTGCGCCAGCGCATGGGGCTGACAGCGGCGCAGATGGCGGTCATCAATCACGGCAACCTCGACATCGCCCCCGCGCCGTTGCCGCCATTGAATCCCCTGCGCCTGTTGTATTTCGGTTTCATTTATCGCGGCAAGGGTATCGAGGATCTGCTCGATGCGCTGTCCAGCGTATTCACTGCCCAGCCTGCACTGCGCTCGACCGTGCGCCTGACCCTGGCCGGTGGCAGCGAGCCGGAAATGGCCTTCGGCCCTTCCGGCAGTTATCTGGAACAACTGCGACTGCGCATCCGCCAACTGGGCCTTGTCGATCTGATCGACTGGCAACTGGACCTCCCTGCCGAACAGATCCCGCAGGTTATCCAGGCCCATCACGTCATGGTCCTGCCTTATCGCGAGTCGAGCAAACTGAAGATTCTTGGCAAGCTGCGCGGCACCAGTGGCGCGCTGTCGTGGGCAGTGGCCTGTGGCAGAGGCGTCATTACCTCGGATGCACGCTCGTTTGCCGAAGAAGTCTCACATGGTAACGGCATGATCTACCCGCAAGGCGACGTCGACGGGCTGACGCAAGCCCTGGCCCGCGCCTGCGCAACACCGGAACTGGTCAGGCAATGGGCCGATAACGCTGCGCAGATGGGCAAGGCCAGGGTCTGGAGCCATACCGCAGAACATTTTCAGAATGTATTTCGCCAGGCTTGCCAGGAGAAGTGACATGCAGCGTCCATCCAGATTCGGGCAACTCGTCACCAGCGCACTGCTCGGCGCAGCGCTGAGCTGTGCCGCGCAAGCGTCAACGGTCCTCAAGGCTCCCCGCGAGGTAGTATGGGCAGACTTTCTGGGCGTCAACGTGCAGTTTCAGTACTTCGCGCCTGACATCTATCAACAGCAGATGAGCCGTCTGGATGAACTGGGCCTGAACTGGGTGCGACTGACCATTCACTGGCCAGTAATCGAGCCGCAAAAGGACCGTTACGCCCTGACCGAGCTGGACGCCGCTATGGCCGCGATCAAGGCGCATAATTACAACACCTTGGCGTACCTGGTCGGGTCAGCGCCCTTCGCCAGCAGCGCGCCGGCCGGGGCAAAGGCCCGCGATCAATATCCGCCAACCGATTTCAACGTGTTCGCCGCACGCATGACCGCCCTGGCCCAGCGCTATCCTCAGGTCAACAACTGGCAGGTCTGGAACGAGCCGAACATCGTCTGGCTGCCCAAAGAGGACCCGGCTGCCTATAGCCGTTTGCTGACCACCACTGCCAATGCGATCCGTGCGGTGCTGCCGAGCAAGACGATCGTCACTGCGGGCATGGCTTACTACAGCCAGATGCACAGCACCTCCGGCTACATGCTGCAGACCCTGCTCGATAATGGCCTGGGCCAGCAGAATATTGTCGCGGCCTATCACCCCTACTCCGAGTACCCGGAAGGCGATTCCACACCGGATCGCGATTTCCTGGTGCGCGCCAATGCCATGAACCAGTTGTTGCACAGCAACGGCGTCAAGCAGGTGTGGGCCACTGAATGGGGCTGGTCGAGCTATGCAGGCCCGGTGGAGATGCAGCACCTGATTGGCACCTCCGGCCAGGCTGACTATACCCTGCGACGTCTGGCGCTGATGAGCGCCATGGATTTCCAGCGCATCTTCCTGTTCAACCTCAGCGATCTGGACGAGCGCGCCTCGGCCCGCGATCAGGGCTACGGACTGCTTGACCTGCAAGCCAGTCCCAAACCGGTCTACACCGCGCTGCAGAACTTTCTGAAGATCACCGGCCCGCGCCTGCTACCCGCCGAACCGCCAGCTGTAAGCAGCGTCCCGGACGACCTTTATGCCGTTCCGTGGACGCGTGCAGATGGCACGCATCTGCTGATGTTCTGGAGTGCGGCGGGCACGTCGCTGAATTTCCCGGCTATCACCGACGCTGTGGTTCACGACCCATTGACCGGTAGCCGCACCCCGCTGTCCGGCAGCCAGGGCGTCACCCTGCTGCTGAAGCCGACTCTGCAAATTCTGGAATGGAAGCCCTGAGCCATGCGAATCCTGTGGACGCTCCCCTACCTGCCCTGGCCCACCACCAGTGGCGGCAAAACCCGGGAATACCATTTGCTGCGCAACCTGGCAGCGCGTGGCCATCGCATCACGCTGCTGGTCCAGTCCAAAAACCCGCTGGACGACGACGCTCGCGCGGCACTGGAGCCGTGGCTGGAACGCCTGATCGTGATCGATCGCCGCCCTCTGCTCAGCCTGCGTACCCTGCTGGCCGTGGCGTTTGCCGCGCCACCGATGCTGGCCAGCGTGAATGGCTACGCGCCGCAACTGGAAAAGGTCTTCGAGCAGTTGCTGGAGGAAGACTGGGACATTATTCAGTTGCAGCACACTTATGCCTTCCAGCCCTTCGAGCGTGCGCTCAAGCGCTCTGGCAAGCCCTTCGTGCTGACCGAGCACAATGTCGAATCGGACCTCGGTGCCGCCAGCTACGACCGTCTGCCTCGCTGGGCCAATGCCTTCGCGGTCTATGACCGCTGGCGCTACCGGCGCTGGGAAACCCGCGTGTTTCGCCAGACCGGCGAGTTGATCGCGGTCACCGAGGACGATGCCAAGGCGCTTTCGCGTCTGAGCGGCAGGGCTACGTCCTATGTGGTCAACAGTGTCGACTGCGATTATTACGCCAGCGTTCATGCGGACCGTCACAGCCATCGCCTGCTGTTCATCGGCAACTATGAATACGGCCCCAATGTCGACGCCATCGAATGGGCGCTGGACGAAATCATGCCAAAGGTCTGGGCCCTGGCACCCCATGTGCGTTTTGCCATCGGCGGCTTCGGTATGCCCCCGGCCTGGCGCGAGCGCTGGCCTGACCCGCGCATTGAATGGCTGGGTTTTGTGCCTGACCTGCGTGCCTTGCAGGCCACTGCCTCGATGTTCTTCGCGCCACTGCGCCAGGGTGGCGGCTCAAAGCTCAAGACCCTGGAAGCCATGGCCGCCGGCCTGCCGGTAGTGACCACCGCGCAGGGGGTTTCCGGGCTGGCGGTGCGGCACGGCGAACATTACCTGGGCAGTGAGGATGCCTCCGGGCTGGCGGCACTGATCGCTGAATACACCGACAAACCACTGCAGCTCGAGCAGATTGGCGAGGCCGGCCGCGTTTATGTTCGCGCCCGGCATGACTGGTCCGTTTCGGCCGCTCAGCTGGAAGTGATTTACACCCGTTTTTCGTTCTCCAAGCAAGGATTGCGCTCATGCGTATAGGACTCGACTACCGCGCCGCAGCCGGTTACCCCACCAGCGGCATCGGACGCCAGAACCTGGCGCTGGAACAGGCGTTTCGTGAACACCCGGACGTGCAATTGCAGCTGTTCGGCGTGGCCCCCTACGATCATCCGGTACGCCGCCTGATGCATGCCCCGCGCTGGGCCGCCCCATTGAATTCGGTGCATCGGCTGCCCGATCGCCTGCGCTTCGAAGGCCAGTTCCTGCCTGCAGCCCTGCGCGATGCCGGTATTCAGATCTACGTGGCCAATATCAACATGGGCCTGCCGCTGGGGCGCAAACCGGCCGGTATGCGCTACGTGCTGCAATTGCACGATCTGTTTCAGCTCACGCAGCACAACAGTCACGGCTCGCAACTGAAAGCCAGGCTCTACCGGATGACCGACTACCTGTCGATTGCCTGGTCGTTGAAGGTTGCCGACCAGATCTGGGTGCCCTCGCAGTTCACTGCAAACGAAGCTGCTCGTATGTTCCCCAGGATCAAGGCCAAGCTGCGCGTCATACCGCTGCTGGTGGAGGCGTTCAAGGGTGAGCCGGCCGACATCGCGCAACTGCGCCTGCCGCTGCGTTACTGGCTGTGCGTGGGCACGCGCGAACCGCGCAAGAACATCAAATGGTTCGTGGATGCCTGGCAGACCGCGCGCATGCAATTCGTCGATACCCCGGAGCTGGTACTGGTCGGTGGCGATGATCCGCTGACCGAGGCCCAGCGCCAGTTACCGGGTCTGCATGTGCTCAGCGGCCTGAGCGACGCCGAACTGCACGCCGTCTACAAAAATGCCGAACGGCTCTGGCAACCCTCCAAAAGCGAAGGTTTCGGGCTGCCGGTGATCGAAGCACTGAACACAGGCACACCGGTTGCAGTGGCCACTGGCTCGTCGCTGGACGAAGTCGCCCCGCCCGACAGCCCGCGCTTTTCGCCAGTCGACAGCGGTAATCTGATCAGGTTGATGGGCTCACTTTCTCAGGCGCCCGAAGAGGATCCGGCGATTGCCAAAGACTGGACGCAACGCTACCAGTTGGAAGCCTTTAGCGAACGCGTGCACGCGGCGCTGGAGGAATTGCGCTGATGCCAATGGCCTTACCCCTGGGGCTGCTGTTCAGCCTGCTGTTCGGCGTGATGATCTGGATGTTGCCCGCGCCCTTCGTGGTGGCGGCAGCAATCGGTATCGTGGCGGTTGCCACGATCATGCGTCGGCCGGTACGCGGGCTGCTGCTGTTCTGCCTGATCGGAACCTTCCTGCCATACTCGACGGTTCAAATCGGCATTCGCACCACGGTGTCCGAAGCGCTGATCATGCTGACCTGGGCCAGTTACCTGCTGCATGCAGTCTTCCAGGAGCGCCAGCGTGTGCCCCATATGCTGCGACCCGAACGGCTGCTGGTGGCATTGATGCTGTTCAGTGCGTTTCCTTTTCTGGTCGGGCAGTTGACGGTTGTCGCCGAGGGCAACGGACCGATCAACTGGATACGCTGGTTGTTCAACCTGTCGATCCTGTTTCTGGTGCCACGCCTGCTGACCGACCTCAAGACGCTGGAAAATGCAGTCATCGCGCTGCTGGGCGGGACGCTGTTATTGCTGCTGCTCTCGATCGGAGTCTATGTCACCAAAGGCTCGGCCACTGCAATTATTCCGATCCTCGGCAGCCTGGGCTACAGCGGTGCCGACATCCTGAGCCAGAGCCTGCTTTCGCTCGCCAGCCGCATGGGCTCACCGTGGATGCACCCCAACGTGGCCGGGGGTGCGCTGGCGATGCTGCTGCCGCTAGCCTTCTGCTTCGGCATGACGCGCAGCGGCGCGGCTCGCAAGCTGGGCCTGACGGTGGCCGCACTGGGCGCGGTCGGCCTGTTGCTGACCGGATCACGCGGTGCGCTATTGAGCCTGATCGCGATGATGCTGCTGATGGCCCGGCGACGCATCCCGCACTTGGGGCGGCTGCTGATGGGTGGATTGGTGGCAGGCATTGTTCTGCTTATGTTCTACCCGCCTCTGCAAGACCGCCTGATGGGGCTGTTCAGCGATGACGACGCCAGTACCGCGATTCGCTTTCTGGAATACAGCCATTTCCCCGATGCAGTTGCCACCTTCCCGTTCGGCATCGGTTTCAAGACCGACCCGCCGGTACTGGGCTACACAGAGTTTGGCATTTCCAACCTGTGGCTGAACTACATCTACAAGATCGGCATACCCGGCATGCTGCTGTTCATCGCCATCACCGTCAGTTGGTGGAAGGAAGTGCGCCCCGGAAGCGGCCGGATCGTGCTGACTCGCGACAACGGCATTGCGCTGGGCTGCACAACCGGTGTGCTGGCAGCGCTGTTCAGCGGCCTGTTCGACCATTACTTCAGTTTCACCAGTGTGCTGGTCGCATTTTTCTGGCTATTTGTCGGCATCAGCCTGTACGAAACCAGACGCCTGCGCGCCAGCGCCTACACAACACCCAGACATCTTGAAGCCTCACACGAGCCGGGAGCCTCCTCATGAAACACCGCATGATGCATTCTCATAATCTCAGGGAGGCACTGCCCGATTACGCGCGCAAGATGGCGGTGCCGCTCGACGAGCTGGAAGCCGCCTACCAGTGGATGCTGGACAACGAAGTATGCTTTGAAACGCGGATCAAGGATCGCACCCTGTCGTTCATCTGCTACCTCAATATCGAGCCAAGAATCGAACACCCGCTGGCGCGACGCTTCTACAAGCTGCTGGCCATCGAAACCAAAGGCCCCCTTATTCCACTGTACGGGATCAATTGGCCGACCCTGCGCGACCGCATGTTGCGGACCTGGGAGCAGGCGTACAACATCCTCATCTGCAAGATCCCCAGCCACACCCTGCGCCTGCTGTGGCTGCGCATCGGCGGCGCAAAGATCGGCAAGGGCTCGACGGTCTGGCGCAATACCGAGGTGCTGGGCGTCGACAGCCTGCGCATCGGCAATGACAGCACGGTGGGCTGGCACTGCCAACTGGACGCACGCGGCGGCCTGGTGATCGGCGATCACGTCACCATCGCTTCACATGTGCTGATCATCGCCGGCGGACACGATCTCAACGAGCCTGAATTCTGGGCAGTAGGCGGGCCGGTGTTCATCGGCGACTACGCCTGGATCTGCAGCCGCGCGCTGCTTTCGTTCGGTGCCGACATCGGCGAAGGTGCAGTGGTGGGCGGTAACAGCGTGGTCTCCAAACCGGTTCCGCCCTACGCCATCGTCAGTGGCCCGAACGCGGAAATCAAGGGCGAGCGCGCTCGCGGCCTCAACTACAAGGTGGGCGGCAAAGGCCTGTTCACCTTGTTTCACTGATCAGAAGCGCAGGCGATGCTGGGTTCGACACTTTGGCTGACACTGGCCACCCTTACCGGGCTGGCTGCCGGATTTGCCCGCGAATGGCTATTGGTGGCGGCCTGGGGTGCCGGAGGCCAGAGCGACGCGTTTCTGGTTTCGATGTTCCTGCCCGAGGCGCTGCGCATGTCACTGGCGGCGGGCTTGCTCAGCGCCGCTGCCCTGCCCCTTTATCAGCAGCGCAGCGTTGAACGGCAACAGCGCTGGCTGGGAGGCATGGCACCGCGCCTGTTACTGACCGGGCTGGCCGTGAGTGTCATTCTGCTGTTGAGCGCCGGGGGGCTGGTGCGCCTGATCGGTCCGGGGCTAGACGCAGACGGCTACGCGCAGGCTGCCAGCGGCCTGCGCTGGCTGGCCTGGTGCGCACCGGGTTTCATGCTGCATGCGCTGTTTTGCGTACCGCTGCAGGCTCGCTCGCGCTTCGTGCTGGCCGGGCTCGGCTCGCTGCTGTTCAACCTGCCGCCGGTCATCTACCTCGCCACGTTAAGCCATGCCTCGACGTCGACCGGGCTGGCCAGCGCGTGCGTGCTGGGTAGCGTGCTGATGCCGGGTGTGTTGTTGCCAGCCCTGTATCGCTCGGGCTGGCGGCCTTGGCAGTGGCAATCGGAAGCTGGCGCAATGCGTGAGCTGTTGCAGCGTATCGTCCCGCTGCTGAGCAGCAACCTGGCCAGCCAGGGTCTTGCCCTGCTGGAGCGCATGGTGGCTTCGCTGCTCGGCGAAGGCGCGGTGACCTGGGTCAACCTGGCGCGCAAATTGATCAACCTGCCGCTGATTGCCTTGATGAGCCTGAATCAGGTGTTACTCGGTCTGATGAGCGGCAGTGCCGGCGATCAGCGCCTGTCGCTGCTGAAACGCGGGCTGGGCAGCGCGACCTTGCTGACCCTGCCGGCGGTGGCCGGGCTGATCGGCGCGGCCGGGGCGCTGGTAACACTGTTGCTGCCCAATCAGACCCAGGGCGGGCCGCTACCGGAATTGCTGGCCTGGTTTGCCGTGCCGCTGATGTTCGGTGCCTGGAATGCCTTGCTGGCGCGCTATGCCTACGCCGCCGGTGACACACGCCTGCCGCTCAATTGCGAACTAGTCGGCAGTCTGTGCAATGCGCTGCTGCTCGGCGCACTGCCCGTCGCCTTCGGCCTGACCGGCATTGCCCTCGCCGCGCTGGGCGGTGCGCTGGTCACCGGCGTGCTGCTGATGCGCCGCCAGTCTTTGCTGCATGTCTTGCCGTGGCGCAGCCACTGGTTGCTGGCCAGCCTGCTGATGGCTATCGCCGCCCTGTTGCTGCATCCGTTGCACGACACCTGGCTGCAACTGGGCCTGAGCTGTGTTTATGGCGCACTACTGCTGGTCGGGTTGGCGTTGTGGCTCAAGCAGTGGCGTAACGTGTCAGCCTGATCGGCGGCCTGACGACAGGTTTCCCTGAAGCGCTCCAGGCTCGGCGAGATGAACTTGTCGCGGTGCCTGATCATGAAGAACCGGCGATTGAGCGGCGGCAGCGGGCTGGCGAGCGTGCGCAACTGCCCGCTGGCCAGCAGGTCGGCGACCACACGGCGGGACAGGCAACTGATGCCAATGCCTTGCGCGAGGGTGCGCATGATCGCTTCCGAGCTGCCTACCTGACGCATGTCCTGCAGGTCATGCAAATGCCTGAGCAGCAAGTGTTCGACCTCTTCGCGCGTTCCCGAACCCTGCTCACGCAGCAGCCACTCCGCGCTCTGCAGTTCGCCCAGCGACACGTGTTCCTGCCCGGCTAGCGGATGGGCGCAGCCGGCGACGATGAGCATTTCATCGACCAGCCATGGCTCGGCGATCAGCTCAGGCAGATGACAGGGTGCCTCTATCAGACCCATGTCGATTTCAAACTGCGCGACCTTGCGAGCAATAAGCGCGCTGTTGCCGATGTCCACATCGATTCGCAACTGGGGCGTCGAGCCGCGCAGTGCCCCGACGATCTGCGGCACAACGTAATTGCCGATGGTGCTGCTACTGCCGATGCGCAGGCGAGCATTCAACGCCGCGTCGGGCAACAGAAAGCTGTCCTCGATCTGCTGGGCGTTTTCCAGCATTTTCATGGCTCGCGGCAGCAGTGCCTGCCCGCTGTCATTGAGCAGCAGACGCTTGCCTACCCGGTCGAACAAACGCGTACCCAGTGCGCTTTCCAGCTCGTTCAATGCCGCGCTGGTGGCTGACTGGGACAGCGCCAGAGCGCTACCTGCGCTGGTGGTGCTGCCACAGCGGGTGATCGCGCAAAAAATCTGTAATTGCCGCAGGTTGATTCTCAAGGCCATCTCTCTCGCCGGGTAGACCTACCTGAAAAACAGGTAACGATGATAGAGATTACCCGTTTAGAAGATTGACTGTCGATCCGTAGACTGATGGTACATCCCGAAATCACCAGCAGGAGACTGCCATGAGCAGACTCGCAATCCTCATCAAGGGCAACGCCCCCTTCGCAGCACTGACCAGCCCGCTGGAGGCGATTCGGCAATTCACCCCCAACTGGTTCGCCGTGACCATGGGCACCGGGATTCTGTCGCTGGCGCTGGCTCAACTGCCGGGTAGCCCTGCCCCGCTGCGCGCGCTGGGTGAAGCGTTGTGGTTCCTGAACATCGCCCTGTTCACGCTGTTCAGCGTGATGTACGCCAGCCGCTGGTTGCTGTTTTTCGATGAGGCACGTCAGGTCTTCGGGCACTCCACCGTGTCGATGTTCTTCGGCACCATTCCCATGGGCCTGGCCACCATCATCAACGGCCTGCTGGTGTTCGGGCCGGCGCGCTGGGGCAGTGCCATTGTCCCGGTTGCTGAAGCCTTGTGGTGGCTGGACGTGGCGATGGCCCTGGCGTGTGGGGTGCTGATCCCTTTCATGATGTTCACCCGTCAGGAGCACAGCATCGAGAAGATGACCGCTGTCTGGTTGTTACCGGTGGTCGCGGCAGAAGTTGCAGCGGCCTGTGGGGGATCGCTGACAACGCATCTTGCGGGTGCTGACTCGCAGTTCACGGTGCTGATCACCAGCTACGTACTGTGGGCCTATTCGGTGCCCGTGGCGTTGAGCATTCTGGTGATTCTGCTGTTGCGCCTGGCGCTGCATAAACTGCCCCACGAAAGCATGGCCGCCTCCAGCTGGCTGGCACTCGGTCCCATCGGTACGGGCGCACTGGGCATGCTGGTGATGGGCAGCGACGCCCCGGCCGTCTTCGCCGCCCACGGCCTTGCATCCATCGGTACGGTGGCAGCAGGCATCGGTGTGCTGGTCGGTATGCTGTTCTGGGGGCTGGGTCTGTGGTGGATGGCGCTGGCCGTGCTGATTACGGCGCGCTACGTTAAACAGGGTATCGGCTTCAACCTGGGCTGGTGGGCGTTCACCTTTCCACTCGGCGTGTACGCAGTGGCGACGCTCAAACTCGGCGCCACCCTGCATCTGGGCTTCTTCGATGTCTTTGGCACGTGGCTCGTGGCGCTGCTGGCGCTGATGTGGTCGGTCGTGTCGATACGGACTCTGGCCGGCGCCTACCGGGGTTACCTGTTCGTCTCGCCCTGCATCGCAGCACAAGGGTGCGTCCGCCGGTAAGTTTCCTTGAACTTACCTCGGCGGCGAGGCGCCTGAGAGGAATATCTCCATGACAGAGAGCCTCCATGCCCAACTCAGCATTTTCCGCCAGCCACTTTTCCGGCAACCACGCCGCTCGCGATGAAAACATCGTCATCAACTCCTATACCACCGTGCTGCGCAAGACGGGCGTTCCCCATGAGCTGTTCGCGACTTACTGGCGCGACGTTCATGGCCCGCTGTGCGCCAGGCTTGAAGGCCTGGGCTGGTATGTTCAGCATCACCTGACGCGGGAAAAGGACGGCCATCTGTGGCCAGTCATCGAAGGCGTTACGGCGTTGCCTGGCTACGTACTGGATGGTGGCGTGGAGATCGGCTTTCTGTCCGCCGAAGCGCAGAAACAATTCAAGGATGCCAGCGCCCTGCTGTTCTCCGACGAGCAGAACATGTTCGAGGAAACCATCGCCTACGACGTACCGGATGGCTCCAGCACGCTGGTGGATCGCCTGCCTGACCCGATCCCCAACGAAACCGCCACGCTGGACAAGATGCATCTGCACTTTCATCTCGCCAGCGCTGACCTGCCTGCAGCCCGAAAAGCCATTGAGCAGCTGGCCCGTGACATGGCGGGTTCCGATGCCGTGCTGAAACTGCGCCTGCACCTCGCACAACCTTACGATAACGCCAGGCCTGCACCGCCTGCGCCGGATGTTAATCATGAGGTCGTAGAGTCGCGCCTGAATATCGTCATGATGGAGTTGGTGTTCGAATCGGCCTGGACGCGCCGGACCTACTATGCCAGTGAGCAGTTCAAGACGATTACTCAAGGCATCAGCAAGCATGTTCGCTACATCACGCCGTTCGGTGTCAGCGGTGTCTACACCTACGTACGCGATGCGCTGATGACCACTGCTGGTGTGCGTGGCAGCAGGCAGGCAGAACTGATTTGTCAATTGGGTGCGATCAACCAGACCCGGCCCGAGATCGAAAGCCTGTTTGGTGCGCCGTCGACGTTTTAATATATCTGCCCCGCATGTCTGCTTTAACCGGCACGATTCGGAATCGTGCTTTACTCAGCAAAATGGAATTGGGTGATGCCTGTGAAAGCTTTGACGACTCGTGAGGTGTATCAGCAACTGCGGGATGCTGCGATGGGTACACGGTCGCTGAAGTTTACCGGCACACCCTCCGGCTTCGGGCTGCAACAGGTGGACATCGACGGCTGGCTGCTGACGCTGGAAGTCACCGAGGGCAGCCCGACCCGCTGTCGGGCGTGCCGCTGTCCGCTGGGTCGGGAAGGCTCGTTCGAAAGCTGGCTGCGCACTGATCCGGTGAGTTTGCTCAGTGGCTGGGAGCATGCGCAGATCGAGCGGTTGCTGGGTGAGGCGGCAGCCGGGCAGCTTGGGCTCGATCAGGTTCCGGGGCAGTCACCTGACTCTCAATGAGCGGTGCTTTAACGTGCGTGGTTATGTTTGACCGAGGCACCTCTCGTTCCTCATCGTCCGTACTCATCGTTATACACAAGTCTGCTTTTGATTCTGGCCGAAGGCCGTGGGAGCGAACTTGTTCGCGAAGGGGGCTGTATAATCGCCGAAAATACATCGACTGAAACACCGTCTTCGCGAACAAGCGAGCGTCACCCGGCTCACTTCCACGCCCGTCGGGCAGAAGCCTGTAAGTCCTTTATTCCGGGCATTCTAGAACGTGTGTATAACGCTGAGCGCTGCGCGTGGGAATGCAGTTCGTGACGCTCGGCGTCACACAGCGGTTCCGTGATATCAGGTAGATTAGAGTTCGACTCAAGTCACCTTTTCGCCCCTCGGCGACTCACTTTGAGGGACCAAAGTGAGCAAAGTCCTTAGCTCCGTGTCCGGCCCGACTTCGTCGGGTTCCTTCGCCCTGGCACTGATCCGGGGGTCGCCGCAACGGGCCTTCCATGGCCCGGTGCGGCTAGCCTGGCGTCCTGCCAGGCTACCCCCGGATCAGCGCCAGGACTCAGCCGTCACTTACGTCGCACTCTGCGTCGTCTGTGCCATCGTGGTTGAAAAGCGCTTTAGAGTAGTCGGGCTAGAGGCACGGCCCGGAACCTGATGACTATCGTTCCTCACGCTGCGCGTGGGAGTGCAGTTCGTGACGCTCTGCGTCACACAGCGGTTCTGCGATTTCAGGTGGACTGGGGTTCAACTCAGGCCTCCTTTGCGACCATCAGCGAGTGATTTTGATGAGGCTAAAGTAACCTCACACTCTGTGCCGTCAGTGCCATTGTGGTTGAAAAGTGCTTTGCCCGGACTCAGCCCATTGCTGAATCGTTTAACTCGGCGTTAAATAGCTGTTCAGATGATAGGCAACACCATAATTCCAATAATTACAGAAGGACCACCACCATGAAATCCCTTCCTCTGCTCGTAGGCCTCGGTGCTCTTACAGCCGCTTCCAGTGTGTTTGCCTGGGATTACGTGCTGCTCGACACCGACAAGGCTGCGCAGAATCAGCAGATCACCAGTCAGCAACTGGGCGTCAAGACCGACAAGCCGTTCACTGTCACGATGCGTACGCTGCATGGCGGTCGTCAGGAGGGCGTGAGCATCATCGATATCGACAATGGCACGATGAAGCTGTCAGTCGTCCCGACCCGTGGCATGAATGTGCTGCAGGCGTCAGTCGGCGATGTGCGCATGGGCTGGGATTCGCCGGTCAAGGACGTGGTCAATCCGGCCTTCATCGAGCTTAATGGCCGCGGCGGCCTGGGCTGGCTGGAAGGTTTCAACGAGTTGGTGGCTCGCTGCGGCTACGAGTGGGTGGGCCATCCGGGGATGGACAACGGCGAGTTGCTGACCCTGCACGGCCGTGCCGCCAACATTCCGGCGAGCAAGGTGACACTGCAGATCGACGAAAAACCGCCGTACGCAATCCGCCTCAAGGGCGAATTGAGGGAGCAGGCGTTCAAGAAGGTCGACTTCTCGGTGCAAACCGAACTGGTCACCGAGCCAGGCAGCACGAGCTTTTCGCTCAACGATACGCTGACCAACAATGGCGACTATCCGAAAGAATACCAGGCGCTTTACCACAGTAACTTCAGCACGCCGTTCCTGGAACAAGGGGCGCGTTTCGAAGCGCCGGTCAAGCAGGTTTCGCCGTTCAACGACAAAGCCAAGGGTGATCTCGGCGACTGGCAGACCTACCGCGCGCCGACGCCGGATTACGACGAGACGGTCTACAACATCGTGCCCTACGGTGATGCCAAGGGTGACACGCTGACCGTGCTGCACAACAAGGCTGGCAGCCTGGGCGTGTCGGTCGGTTTCAATACCAAGCAGTTGCCGGTGTTCTCGCTGTGGAAAAACACCGACACCAAAGGTCAGGGCTACGTCACCGGGCTGGAACCGGGGACCAGCTTCTCCTATAACCGCCGCTTCCAGCGCCCGCTGAATCTGGTACCAACCATTGCCCCGAAAGAGCAACGTCAGTTCCAGATCAGTTACAGCCTGCTGGCTGACAAAGGCGCGGTCGACAAAGCCCTTGGACAGGTCAAGCACATTCAGGACGGTCGCGAGACCGAAGTGCGCAAAGAGCCGCTGGTGGATCTGACCAAAGAGCAATGATCATCATCTGACGTTTCTCCAACGCAGCGCTGAAACAGGGCCGGATGTCGACGCAAGCCATTGTGTCGATATCCGGCCCTGCTCGTTCCGGAGGTAAAAAATTCTCACAACACTTGAGGTTTTCGCCTGTCTACACCCTCTCAACCCTTCGAAGGCGAGCATGCACATGAAAATCCTGATGGTTTTGACATCCCATGACCAACTGGGCGACACCGGCAAGAAAACCGGTTTCTGGCTCGAAGAGTTCGTCGCGCCGTATTACGCGTTCAAAGAGGCCGGTGCCGACATTACGCTGGTTTCTCCGAAAGGCGGTCAACCACCGCTGGACCCGAAAAGCGATGAGCCCGACGCTCAGACCGAAGACACCAAGCGCTTCTCCAAAGATGCTGATGCACAGAAAGCGCTCGCTAACACCGGCCTTCTGTCTGGCGTCAATGCTGCCGATTTCGATGCCGTGTTCTATCCGGGCGGTCACGGCCCGCTGTGGGACCTGGCTGAAGACAAGGACTCCATCGCGCTGATCGAGGCCTTTGCCAAGGCAGACAAGCCACACGGGATGGTCTGCCACGCACCTGGCGTATTGCGTCACGTAAAAGCGCCGGACGGCCAGCCGCTGGTCAAAGGCCGCCGCGTCACAGGCTTCACCAACAGTGAAGAAGAAGCGGTCGGCCTGACCAAGGTTGTGCCTTTTCTGGTCGAAGACACGCTCAAGCAACTGGGCGGTGACTATTCCAAGGGCGACGACTGGGGCGTCTACGTGCTGACCGACGGCAAACTGGTGACCGGCCAGAACCCGGCCAGCTCGGCGCAGGCCGCCAAAGACCTGATCACTCTGCTGAGCTGATCGATCTGCGCGGTTCGGCGTCCGACGCTATCAGCATCGGGCAACGGACCGCGCGTCATTTAAATCGAATCTTGCACCCGCCACACTGACCAATAACCACACCCCCCGACAATAAGGAATACGGTCATGGCTGATGAATCCAAACGCGAAGACCTCGATCACAAGCCTGAAAACGCCGGCAAAGTGGGCGAGAAAAACAAACAGCTCAATCAGCAGGGTGAACAGGCCCGACCCGCCACCTCGCCCGACCCGCAGAAAGACAAGTCCGGCAACTGATACCGCGTCAGAGCAAGCCGCGTTCGGCACACACCTTCACGACTTGTTCACGCAGCCAGCCACTGGCTTCGTCTCGATCCGCCTGGGCGCTCCATAGCATGTCCAGACTGAAGCCAGGCAGGTCAGGCGGCAGTTCGAATACGGAAATCCACAGTTCATTACCCAGCAGCGTTTGAATACGGCGTGGCAGCACCAGCATGAAATCCGTGCCTTCCAGCAACTGCAAGGCTGCGCGGTAGCTATTGGCCCGTGCGACGATATTGCGCTCAAGCCCCTGCCGCTGCAGCCAGCCATCCACCATGTTGGTATCGGACGTCCACGGCGTCGGGTAGACATGGCGGTGCTGGATAAAGGTTTGCAGGTCGATCAGGGCGCTGAGCGGCGCGAACCTGGAGTCCATGACGCACACCAGATCATCCTCCATCAACACCTGCGAAATCAGGCTGTCCGGGACTCGGTGAAAACCAGGCCCGAAGCACAGGGCAAGGTCAAACAGGCCATCGTTCAATTGCTCGGCAGGCAACTGCTTTTCAAGCTTTTGCACATTGACCGTCACCGAGCAACCGGCGGCAGCGAAGTCACGCAGCAGATGCGGCAATACCAGCAGCTCGAAATACTCAGGGGCACAGACCGTGAAGGTGGTCTGTGCACGAGTCGGGTCGAACAGGTCGAGGCCGTTATGGCACAGATTGACCGAGCGGAGAATCTGCTGCACATGGTCGTGCATGGCCAGCGCCTTGCGGGTCGGACGCATGCCGTTGCGAGTACAGATGAACAGATCGTCCTCGAAGTTCGCACGCAGCTTTTTCAGGCAATAACTGACCGTCGACTGGCTGACATGCAACGCTTCCGCGACCAGGGTCAGGTTGCGCTGCTCATACACCGAGACAAAGACCATCAGGTCCTGCATGTCCAGCTTTCTCAGGGCATTACTGTTAAGCATCAAGGTATCTCGCTGGCGCTGTGACCGGGCGGTCAGGTCAACGCGCACAAGATAGCATCAAAATGCAATCATGCCGCCTCCCTGCCAGTGATGACAGGTTCGTCGAGTGCGTTGCGCAGATGATCAGCATAACGTCGGGGGTCGAGTCGCACCACCATCAACAGCATGATCGCGACCAACGCCATCAGTGCCCACCACGCCCCCTCAAAACTGCCCGTCAGGTCACGAATGACGCCGGCAAGCAGCGGCGAAAGGCTGGCGATCAGATAACCCACGCCTTGCACGAATGCCGTCAGGCCACCCGCCTGCTGTGGATCATCGAAATGATCCATGGACACGATCAGGCTCAGCGGAAAGAGACCGCCAATCCCCAACCCCAGCAGGCATGTCCACAGCAGGCCCAGCTGTTGCGGCATCAGAATCAGCCCGGCAAAGCCAGTCGTCATCAACGTCAGCAGTACAACCAGCGCCACGCGCTTATCGCGACTGCGGTTGGCCAGCGCCGGAGCCAGCAGACCCGATACGACCTCCATCAGGGTCAGAAAGCCCAGCAGCAGCCCTGCACTCTGCTCACTCCAGCCATTCTCCAGATAATACGGCGCCAGCCAGGCCAACACGCAGGTATAGGACGCCGTGCCAAGGCCGAAGAAAATCCCCAGCATCCAGGCCCGAGGCATGTGAAAAAAAGTCTGCCGGTGCCCTGCAGCGGTTGACGCGTCGGACTGCAAAGCGTGCCGCTGGGCAAACCAGAAGCACATCGCCAGAAGAGCCAGTAGCGACCAGACCGCCAGGCCGACGCGCCAACTGCCACTGCTGTCCATCACCAGAGGGCTGAATGAAGCAGCCAATGCGGCGCCACCCATAATCGCGGTCACATAAAATCCCATGTACAAGGACACGTTGGCCTTGAAACGCAATTTGATCAACGCAGGCATCAGCGCCTGAATCAAGGCGATACCAAGCCCCGCCAGCACAGCGCTGAGGATCAGTTCAGCAGCAGAATCGAGAAACAGACGCGCCACGGTTGCCAAACCGATTAACGCCAGTGAAAGCAGGATGCTGCGATACGATCCCAGGTAACGAGCGATGCCCATGCCGAAAAACATTGCCAGTCCCATGCTCATGACCGGCAACATGGTCAGCAACGACGCCGTTCCGAAACCGAGCGGAACGTCCAGCCGAATCGCCACCAGCAATGGACCGACCGCAGCCATCGACGGGCGCAGGTTCAGCGCCACCAACAGGACACTGATCATCAACCCCATATTCTGAACTGCCGAACCACGCATCTGCATACCGTCACCATCGCTATTGATGATCACGATTAGGCCGGGCGCGTGCTCAAGTGACAAATCAAAATCTGGGCCATGCTATTTAAAAATCAGTTCACTGTTGCCAAAGATGGTTTTCAGGCGTTCTGGCGACGGCAACTGCAGGATTCTGCGCCGTCTGCCTGTTCGGTTTCGGACTCGACCACCTCAACCACCTCATCCACGGCCAACCACCAGGTCAGACCGCGACACGGGTATTGCACATAGAACGGCTGGCCCATCATCGGCGTAGTGATCGAGACATTCTGCTCCCAAGCCAGAGCCAGAATGCGATCGAACGGCTCGTGCCAGGCATGCATCGACAGGTCGAAGGTGCCATTGTGGATCGGCAGCAACCAGCGACCGCGCAGGTCCAGGTGCGCCTGCAGCGTCTGCTCGGGCTGCATGTGCACATCGGGCCACTCGACGTTGTAGGCGCCGGTTTCCATCAGGGTCAGGTCAAACGGTCCGTATTGCTCGCCGATGGTTTTAAAGCCATCGAAGTAACCGCTGTCGCCACTGAAGAAGATCCGCTGATCGCCATCGATCATCACCCAGGACGCCCACAAGGTGCGGTTGCTGTCGAGCAGCGTGCGCCCGGAGAAATGCTGTGAGGGTGTGGCGACGAACTCGATTCCCGCCACCTCGGTGGACTGCCACCAGTCCAGTTGATGCACCTTGTGCGCAGGCACGCCCCACTCGATCAACGTATCGCCCACGCCAAGCGGCGCCAGAAAATGCTCGGTCTTTTCGGTCAGCGCCTTGATCGCCATGCGATCGAGGTGGTCGTAATGGTTGTGCGAAAGGATCACCGCTGTGATCGGTGGCAATTCTTCGAGGCTGATCGGCGGCTGATGAAAGCGCTGCGGGCCCGCCCACTGCACGGGCGAGGCACGCTCGGCAAACACGGGGTCGGTCAGCCAGAACTGGTCGCGCAGTTTGAGCAGAACGGTCGAGTGCCCCAGGCGGTACACCGTATTGTTCGGTGCAGCCAGCAATTGCTGACGCGACAGCGGCTGTACCGGAATGTCGCCTGCCGGGCGTGTGTCCTTGGGCTTGTTGAACGCCTGATCCCAGAAAATACCGAGCGTGCGCAGCAGACTCGATGGCTTCATGGTGGCGTGATTGCGGTATCGCCCTTCGTGACGGGACAAGACAGGCAGTGAAGAAGAGTCCTTTTTCTGATGCGTCGAGGCCATGGTTCGCTGACTCCTGGGGGCAGGTTGAGGCTCCAGCCGTGCATACTTCGTACGTGATCCTGTTGCAGGATGTCCGAGGGAAAATATGTAACAGTGTTTTACACTACACGGTGTAGTTTTAAGCTTGCATGATCCTTGGCGACAAGTAAACTGCTGAGTGTAATTTTCTCTAAACGCACGTTTGAAGCGAACCTATGACCGAACCCATGCGCCTCACCGATCAGAAACGCGAATCCATCGTCCAGGCGGCTATCGCCGAATTCGGCGATCGTGGCTTCGAGATCACCAGCATGGACCGGATCGCCGCGCGGGCCGAGGTTTCCAAACGTACGGTCTATAACCACTTCCCCAGTAAGGAAGAACTGTTCGCCGAGATGCTGCAGCGCCTCTGGAGCTGCGCCCCGCCGCAGGCCGAAGTGGTTTTTCATCCGCAGATCGGCTTGCGCGAGCAGTTGCGGGAATTGCTCTGGGGCAAGATGCGCAACCTGACCAACAGTCACTTCCTCGACCTGGCCCGCGTGGTGGTTGGCGCGACCATTCACTCGCCCGAGCGGGCGCAGGTGTGGATGGCGCGGATCAATGAACGAGAAGAAACCTTCAGTGCCTGGATTCGCGCCGCGCAGAAGGACGGCCGTCTGAAACCGGTCGACCCGGCCTTTGCCGCGACGCAAATGCACGCATTGCTCAAATCGTTCGCGTTCTGGCCGCAGGTCACGTTCAGTGCGGCATTGCTTACCCCCGAGGAGCAGCACACGGTGGTCGAATCGACCCTGGACATGTTTCTCGGCTGGTACGAAATAGCCCGCTGAAGCAGCCGGACACGGTATTTTTAATCGAGCACAACGCCCCGGCACTCGCCGAAGCCAATCGAGACGTGCCCTTCGCGATGACAACGGGCACGCAGAATCACCTCGTCGCCCCGCTGAAGGAACATTCGCGTTTCGCCATTAGGCAAGGTCACCGGTTGCTTGCCGCCTGCGGTCATCTCCAGCAGGCTGCCGTACTGACCTTCCTGGGGGCCGGACAACGTACCGGTGCCGAGCAGGTCTCCCGGTTGCAACTTGCAGCCGTTGACGCTGTGATGCGCAACCATCTGCGCCACTGTCCAGTACATGTTCAGCGCGTTGCTCAGACCTAACCGATGAGGCGCCAGCCCGTCGGCTTTCATCTGTGCAGTCAGCAGCAGCACTTCCAGCTCGATATCCAGCGCCCCGCGCTGCTGATCGTGGTCATCCAGCAGATACGCCAACGGTTGCGGATCGCCTTCCGGACGCGTCGGTTGCGCGCGACGAAACGGCTCAAGTGCTTCGGCGGTTACCACCCAGGGCGAGATCGTCGTGGCAAAGCTCTTGGACAGAAACGGTCCCAATGGTTGGTATTCCCATGCCTGTATGTCACGCGCCGACCAGTCGTTGAGCAGGCACAACCCGGCGATGTGTTCGGCAGCCTGATCGATCCCGATGGCCTCACCCTGGGCATTCCCCGGCCCGATCCAGACCCCCAACTCCAGCTCGTAATCGAGGCGTTTGCAGGGACCGAAAACGGGAACCTCCTGGCCTGGCACCAGGGTTTGCCCGCTGGGCCGCCGCACCGTCGTACCGGAGGGACACAAGGTCGACGCTCTGCCGTGATAGCCGATAGGCACGTATTTGTAGTTGGGCAGCAGTGGGTTGTCCGGGCGGAACAGCTTGCCGACATTCAGTGCATGATGAATACCGACGTAAAAGTCCGAGTAATCACCCACCCGAGCCGGCATGTGCAACGTGCACTCGCTCATCGGCAGCAACAAACCGCCAACAGCCTGCAGCCTGTCGCGCTGCGGGCTGTCTTCATCGAGCAACTGCAACAAGGCGGCGCGCAACGCCCGTCGGGCAGCGGCACCCAGCGCAAGAAAATCATTGAGCTGGTCGCGGCTGGCAATTTCAGCTACTTCGGCGGCCTGCCCCTGAAACATCCCGGACTCTGTTGCCACGCGCAGATCGAAAATCCTGTCGCCGATGGCCACCCCACCACGCGGAGCGGTCTGGCCATGGCTGAACACGCCAATGGGCAGGTTCTGCAGGGGGAAATCGGCATGCCCGTTGGCAGATTCGACCCAGCTACGACGATTGAGCGCGGTAGTCATCAGCGTGGCTCCTGGGTGAACGTTCTGGCCATGTCCTTCCAGCAGGCATCGTAATCGGTTTGCAGTTGCGGGCAGTCGAGCGCGTGACGACTGGGGCGCAACACCTTGCCGGTCTCGAACATGAAGGCCATGGTGTTGTCGATCCTGTGCGGTTTCAGCTCGGCGGCAATGGCCTTTTCGGCGGTGACATTATCGGGGCCATGCGCACTCATGCAATTGTGCAGCGAAGCGCCTCCGGGCATGAAGCCTTCGGCCTTGGCATCGTACGCGCCGTCGATCAGCCCCATGAATTCGTTCATCAGGTTGCGGTGGAACCACGGCGGGCGGAAGGTGTTTTCCGCCACCATCCAGCGCGGCGGAAAGATCACGAAATCGATATTGGCCTGGCCGTGAATAGCCCCCGGTGAGGTTAGCACGGTGAAAATCGACGGGTCCGGGTGATCGTAGCTGACCGTACCGAGGGTGTTGAAACGCCGCAGGTCATATTTGTACGGAACGTTGTTGCCGTGCCAGCCCACCACGTCGAACGGTGAATGCTCCAGTTGCGTCGACCACAGTTCGCCGAGGAACTTCTGCACCAGTTGTATTGGCTGGCGACTGTCTTCGAACCAGGCGACCGGGGTCAGAAAATCACGTGAATTAGCCAGCCCATTGCTGCCGATCGGGCCCAGTTCCGGGAGGCGCAAGGCGCAACCGTGATTCTCGCAGAGGTACCCACGAGCGCTGCTGTCGAGCAGTTGGACGCAGAACTTCAAACCTCGCGGCAAGACGGCGATTTCCAGTGGTTCGATGTCCAGCAAGCCCAGTTCGGTGATGATTCTGAGTCGGCCCTGCTGCGGCACCACCAGCCATTCTCCATCCGCACTAAAGAACGCTCGCTGCATGGAAGTATTGGCGGTGTACAGGTAGACGCTGACACCCTCGACCTGCTCCGCCGCCGAGGTGCTGGCGAGGGGGATGAGACCGTCGATGAAATCGGTCGGTGCCGCCGGAATATCGAAGGCATTCCAGCGCAACCGATTGGGGTTGATCGGCCCCTGCTCCTGACCAGCCATCTGCAGATCCATGCGCTGATAACGCGGATGGGCTGCCGATGGCTTGATCCGATACAGCCAGGTACGTCGGGCTTCGCTGCGCGCGACCGTAAAGGCGGTGCCCGAGAACTGCTCGGCATACAGACCCAGCGGATGTTTCTGCGGCGAATTCCGGCCAACCGGCAAGGCACCGGGCAGCGCCTCGCTGCTGAACTGGTTGCCGAAGCCCGACTGATAAACCAATGCGTCGGAACTGGAGTGGATAGCCATCTGGACCTCTTGTTGTAATGGGGTCGGACGGAGACAGGACGAAACATTATTTAACGTAAACAGATTACGCATAACGTAATTTGAGTTTGCCAGCCGGTCAAGCTATAAAGCTGCCTTTCCCGATCGGCGCACAACATCCCATGACCCAGCAAACCGAAAGCCCCGCAGGCGGACGCCCGCAAAAGGTCCAGGCGGCCGAAGTCGGGCTGGGCGTACTCAAGGCGCTCGCTGAACTCTCCCCTGCCACGTCCTTGTCAAGACTGGCCGAACACTTGGGCATGCCCGCCAGCAAGGTTCATCGTTACCTGCAGGCGCTGATTGCCAGCGGTTTTGCCGAACAGGATGCCGTCAACAATCACTATGGGCTGGGGCGCGAGGCGTTGCAGGTGGGACTGGCCTCACTCGGCAAGCTGGATGTCCTCAAGGTGTCGGCACCTTGGCTTGCCAGCCTGCGCGATGAACTGAACCAGACCTGCTTTCTGGCGGTATGGGGCAACAAGGGCCCGACCGTGGTGTATGTCGAACCCTCGATGGGTGCCGTGACGCTGGTCACGCAGATCGGTTCGGTGCTGCCACTGCTTGGCTCGTCCACCGGCCTGGTGTTCGACAGTTTTCTGAACGGGCGCGAAACCGCTGCGCTTCGCGAGCAGGAAGTGCCGTTGCTGAGCGCCAGCCAGCTGCGTGAGGCCGAGCAGCATGTCGAGCAGATTCGTACCACTGGCGTGCACCAGATTCAGGGCTTGCTGATGCCGGGTATCAACGCAGCCTCGTCACCGCTATTCGCCATGGGTAACAAGCTGGTGGGCGTGATCACGGTCGTCGGACCGGGATCGGTGTTGAACGACGAGACGCAGAGTCTGGCGGCCAGAAGGCTTTTGCAAACGGCGGTGACAATCAGCGAGCGCATGGGAGGTAGCCGTCCGTCAGACTGACGTTGCGCCTGCGGACGTACGTTGGTTTG
Organism: Pseudomonas sp. PvP028; assembly: GCF_017832255.1. Taxonomy (NCBI): domain Bacteria; kingdom Pseudomonadati; phylum Pseudomonadota; class Gammaproteobacteria; order Pseudomonadales; family Pseudomonadaceae; genus Pseudomonas; species Pseudomonas sp. PvP028. The sequence continues at coordinate 3,440,069 of NZ_JAFIBL010000001.1, read as the reverse complement.
CCGAACATATTGATAGCAACCCTGTGCAGGTACAGATCCATGACGCTCGACTATCGAGTGGACGCTGTGGATACCCTGGCAAAATGACTATCTGCTTGCCACCCTTGAATCAAGCGACCTTCGACACGGTTACGCCCTTTGGTTTTGGCCAGGTAAAGGAGTCGATCCGCTTCCTTCAGCGCAGCTGTGTGCTCATCCTTCTTCTCTGCTGCGTTGATCGCCACCACGCCCGAGCTGATGCTCAGCCTGCCCAGCGGGCTGGACGAGTGCTCTATACAACTGGCTTCAATGGATGATCTGATTTTTTCCGCGAGCCTCAGCGCGCCTGCCAGGTCGGTTTCAGGCAACAGAATGACAAACTCTTCACCGCCGTAACGTGCTGCCATATCCCCGGACCGGTCAAGACTGTTGCCAATCAGCCCCGCCACTTGCCTCAGGCAGTCGTCACCCTGCAGATGGCCGTAGGTGTCGTTGTATTGTTTGAACCAGTCGATATCCAGCAAAATAATTGCGATGGTTGCATCATTCCGGCTCGCCCGCCCCCACTCCTGCTGCAAGGCCGTATCGAAGCAACGTCGATTGGCCAGGTGCGTCAGGCTGTCCGTGTGAGCGATGATCTCCAGGTCGTTCCTGGCGATATTCAGTTCACCCTCCGCCGTGATCAACTGCTGGATTTGTCGGTACAACAGCACGCCCAGAAAGACCAGCGCCAGGATAATGATGCCGGTGATGGTCATGGACCGCTGTGCATAGGCCCACCAGGGCGCGAACACATGCTGACTGGAGATACCGGCAGCGGCGACGATGGGCAATCCGGACACGCGCCGATAGGCGTATACCCTTTCCACCCCATCCACCACGGAGTTGATCACTGCGGTGCCGCTGTCGCTGTACGGCAGATAGCGAGTGAAGATATCGCCCTTGGCTACATTGGTGGTCATCAGTGCGGTTAATGTGGGCCGCCGCGCAAGCAGGTCGCCATTATTCAGAGCGAGGAAGATCACACCCTTGTCGTCTACATCCATACGCTGGAAAAACGCCTGGAAATAAGCCACCGGCACGGTGGCGAGTGCAACGCCTGCAAAACTGCCATCCGCCGCATTGATACGCCGACTGACCGGGATGACCATGTCCCCTGTATTGCGGCTTTCAACAATGGACCCTACATGAATGGACGGGTCAGGGTTGTCGCGGTGGTAAATGAAGTAGGCGCGGTCTTCGTTGTTCCTGGTCTGCACGCCCTTGGCAAAGGAATTGGCGACCCAGTTGCCTTGAGCATCATAGATGAACAGCCCCTGAAGCCCTTTGACGTTGACCAGGTCTTGAGCCATCAGTCTGGTCAAGCGGCTTTGCTGCTCGCCTGCGGCGCCATCTTGCTCAACCCGCTCGGCAAGGTCACGCAGCGTATTGTCAGCCTGCTGCAGGGTGTCCTGAGCCTGCTGTTCAGCAGCAAGCACGATATTGGACACCGCAATCCTGGCAGTGGCGACGCGCTCGAGCTTGGATTGGTTCATCTGCCAGGCGGTGGCCAGGATCAACGATAGACAGACCAGGGCAATGAAACCGATCAACGCCTTGCTGAGCGCCGAAGGTGCAAGCCTCGTCGAAATAGAGAAAAGCCGCTGCATAGGGTCGTCATCAAATTGGCAGTGAAAACCGCTATGCAGTTTCCATACCCTTGCGACGCCAAACCTGAACACTTCGTTACGATCGGGTAATACTGGCCTTAGTTGGATCCATACCCGCCACGCTAGTTGCTTGAGAAGTTGTTACAGGTATCCGGCTTTTTGACGATATAGCTTCTAAGCTGCCTTGGACAGCTATCGAGACGCTACCGCGAGAGGTGCTGCATGTATCTGACTTTCCTTTTCCGGCGTGGCGCAAGCGCATGCTGGCAGGGTACCTCCGCCGGTGCCGACACAGCGGCGTTATCCATCGATCGCTTCGTGTCTCGCGTGCGATCAGCGTTTAGCGATGGCCTCAAATGAATAGTTACCCAGTCGGCGATGATGACGAAGAACGTATTCGTATCTTGAATGCCTTTTCGTTGATGGATACCCCACCTGAGCACGAATACGATCAGATCGTGCAAATGGCATCGCGGATTTTCGATGTGCCCATTGTTCTGATTTCTCTGGTTCATCGAGACCGGCAATTCTTCAAGGCGCGCGTTGGCCTCGATGTCTGCGAAACGGGCCGCGACGTTTCATTCTGCAATTTTGCGCTCATGGGCCGTAACGTTTTTCTGGTGCCTGATGCATTGCAGGATGAGCGGTTCAGCTCAAACGCCTTGGTAGTCGGCGCTCCCCATATTCGCTTTTATGCCGGGGCGCCGCTGATAACCGCCAGCGGTCATGTACTGGGCAGCCTGTGCCTGATCGACAATAAACCTCGAGAGACTTTCTCGGAGCGAGATCAGCGGGTTCTTCAGGACCTGGCGGTCATGGTCATCGAGAGAATGGAGTTGCGTCGACTCACGCTCGAGAATGAAGACAGCCACACCCGCTTCATGAATATCACCTCGACTTCACCCGACGCGATCATCTGCTCGGACAGCAAAAACCGGATCATCTCATGGAACAACTCGGCCGAACTCATTTTCGGGCATCGATCCGAGGACGCCATGGGCAAGCCTCTCGACATCATTATTCCGCCCGAAATGCGCTCCAGGCACCATGCAGGTTTATCGAGGGTTGCTGCGGGTGGCCCGGCCTCCATTATCGGAAAATCCATCAACCTGACGGCCATCCATCGCGACGGTCACACCCTCCCCATCGAGCTCTCGCTCTCACAATGGACGTATGCCGGCGAGCCACAATTCGGAGCGATCATTCGGGACATCACCCAGCGTGTCGAGGCGGACAAATTACTCAAGCATGCGGCCGAATACGATCACCTGACCGGGCTTGCCAATCGATCGACACTCAAAAGGCGGATCAAAGAGGCGTGCGACGCGCAGCTGTCAGCAGCCATCCTGCTGATCGATCTGGACGGCTTCAAGGACGTCAACGACACGTTGGGCCACGCTGCAGGCGATTTTGTACTCAAGGTGACCTCTCACCGTCTTCGCGAACACGTACCGGCCTGCCATATGGTCTCGCGTCTGGGCGGCGATGAGTTTGTCGTGTTCCTGTCCGACACCGCAGACCCTGACAAGGCGATCAAGCTGGGCCTGGCGCTCATCGCGGTCATCGAGGAACCGATAGAGTTTGAAGACAATTCAATCTACATCGGCGCCAGCATCGGCGTCTCCGTAAGGTCTGGCGCTGATTACGACGATGAGCAAATGCTCGGCAATGCGGATCTGGCGCTCTACCAGGCCAAGTCTGACGGCCGCTCCCTGGTTCGCACCTTCACCTCCGAGCATCGACAGACCGCTTCAAGAAGAGGAGCGCTCAGCTCATCGATGCGTCAGGCATGGGCCAACAAAGAGTTCGAGCTTTACTACCAACCTCAGGTACGACTTGCGGATGGTCGTATCACCGGAGCCGAAGCCCTTATACGCTGGAACCATCCGACACTGGGCGTCGTGTCCCCGGCGGTTTTTCTGCCCGCACTGGAAGCAGGCCTGCTTGCGGTGCCGGTGGGCGAATGGATACTGCGTTCAGCCTGTGAGCAGGCAGCGAAATGGCGAAATACCGGCTGCGAGGAATTCCGCATCGGCGTCAACCTGTTCGCCGCGCAGTTTCGCATGCGCGACTTTGCCGAAATGGTTGAAAGTGCGCTTGAAGACTTTTCCTTGCCTGCACACTCACTCGAACTGGAGATCACGGAAAACATCATCTTGCGAAACGAGCAGCGCATTATGGAACCGCTGCGTCACCTTCGCTCGTTGGGTGTGGGCATCGCGTTCGACGATTTCGGTACCGGCTATGCGTCCCTGAGCCTGCTGAAAGACTATCCGGTGACACGACTGAAGATTGACCGCTCATTCGTAAGTGGCGTAGAGCGCAGCAAAAAAGATGAAGTCATCGTCGAGGCCGTTGTCAGGCTGGCAAACGGCTTCAATCTTCAGGTCACGGCAGAAGGCATAGAAACCCGTGAGCAGGAAAGTCTGATGCGCCATTATGTATGCGACGAAGGCCAAGGCTATCTGTATGGTCGCCCCATGCCGGCGCATGACTTCACCGAGCGCTATATCTCTTCTCACAACCGGCAAGCTGACGTTCTCAAGCACAAATGACTCAGAACGAGCCTGGGCAGGCTCGTCTGATCGCGCAAGACGGACGCTTTTTATGATTGCTCAGTCCGGCGTCAGGACACCACGCTGAATCTGGTCGCGTTCGATGGATTCAAACAGTGCCTTGAAGTTGCCTTCGCCAAACCCGTCATCGCCTTTGCGCTGAATGAATTCGAAAAACACCGGGCCCATCAGCGTTGCGGAGAATATCTGCAACAGCAAACGACGCTCGCCCCCTTCGGAAGAGCCATCGAGCAGAATACCGCGAGACTTGAGCTCGGCCTCCGGTTCACCGTGATCAGGCAAGCGACCTTGCAGCATCTCGTAGTAGGTATCCGGCGGCGCGGTCATGAAGCGCATGCCGGTTGCTTTCAGCGCGTCCCAGGTCTTGATCAGGTCATCGGTAAAGAACGCCACGTGCTGAATGCCTTCGCCATTGAACTGCATCAGAAACTCTTCGATCTGACCCGCGCCCTTGGACGACTCTTCGTTCAGCGGAATGCGGATCATGCCGTCCGGGGCGGTCATGGCTTTGGAGGTCAGGCCGGTGTATTCGCCCTTGATGTCGAAGTAACGCAGCTCGCGGAAATTGAACAGCTTTTCATAGAAACCGGCCCAATACGCCATGCGTCCGCGGTACACGTTGTGGGTCAGGTGATCGATGAATTTCAGACCGGCACCAACAGGGTGGCGGTCAACGCCTTCGATGAAGTTGAAATCGATGTCGTAGATCGACGTGCCCTCGCCGAAGCGGTCGATCAGATACAACGGCGCGCCACCGATGCCCTTGATCGCGGGCAGGCGCAATTCCATGGGCCCGGTAGCGATTTCCAGCGGTTGTGCGCCCAGTTCCAGTGCCCGGTTATAGGCCTTCTGCGCATCTTTCACGCGGAACGCCATACCGCATACCGAAGGACCATGCTCGGCGGCAAAGTAAGATGCCAGGCTGTGCGGTTCGTTGTTGAGGATCAGGTTGATCGCCCCCTGACGAAACAGGGACACGTCCTTGGAGCGGTGCGTTGCGACTTTGGTGAAGCCCATCATCTGGAACACAGGCTCAAGGCTGTTGGGCGTCGGTGATGCGAATTCGATGAATTCAAAGCCCATCAGGCCCATGGGGTTTTCGTAGAGATCAGCCATGACTGGCTCCTTGCAGGAAAGTGAGAGTGGGTAACCCTGGCAATCACTGTCCTGCGGGCGGCGCGCACGGAATCCCTCGCACGCTGCGTGCGAGAAAATCACCGAATATCAGTTGCAGACCTAGAATCTTCATGAGGGCAGCCTACTCCGGCTTATCCGATTGTGCATCAGGGTGTGCCTGGTAAAAGGCCGGGGGCTGCCGGGCCAGATGCTCGACCCGCTGAATACGCACGAATGCAGTCGGGTCGACGCGGTAACGATGCGCTGCGTACAACTGGGGTAGCAGGTAAATATTCGCATGGATGCGGTATTTTTATTTTCGTAAACCTATTACGTCATGCGTAAATTGCGTGATCGGACCCTCGCTGTCAACTCAAGCCTCGCAGCGAATGAGCTAGGATGCATTAACCCGACAAAAACAACCCAGGGTGGCTTGATGAACATTCTGTACGACGAACGCATCGACGGCGTGCTGCCCGCCGTCGACAAGCAGCTGCTGTTGCAGGCGCTGCAACAGCAGTTGCCCGACCTGGACATCCTGCATCGTCCCGAAGAGCTGCGGCCTTATGAGTGCGACGGGTTGTCGGCCTATCGCACCACACCGATGCTGGTGGCATTGCCGCGGCATGTGGAAGAAGTACAGACGCTGCTCAGGCTGTGCCACGCACGTCGCGTACCGGTGGTCGCTCGCGGGGCGGGCACCGGGCTGTCGGGAGGCGCGTTGCCGCTGGAAAAAGGCGTGCTGCTGGTCATGGCGCGTTTTAACCAGATCCTCGATATAGATCCCTCCGCGCGCTTGGCGCGGGTTCAGCCCGGCGTGCGCAACCTGGCCATTTCCCAGGCGGCAGCGCCCCACGGCCTGTATTACGCGCCGGACCCGTCCTCGCAAATCGCGTGCTCCATCGGCGGCAATGTGGCGGAAAATGCCGGCGGCGTGCATTGCCTCAAATACGGGCTGACCGTGCATAACCTGCTCAAGGTCGAGATCCTGACGGTGGAAGGCGAGCCGATGACGCTGGGCAGCGACACGCTGGACTCGCCGGGCTTCGACCTGCTGGCACTGTTCACCGGCTCCGAAGGCATGCTCGGCGTCATTACCGAAGTCACGGTCAAACTGCTGCCCAGACCGCAGGTGGCCAAGGTGCTGCTGGCAGCCTTCGATTCCGTGGAAAAGGCCGGGCGCGCGGTGGCCGATATCATTGCTGCGGGCATTATCCCCGGCGGGCTGGAGATGATGGACAATCTGGCGATTCGTGCCGCCGAGGATTTCATTCACGCAGGCTACCCGGTCGATGCCGAAGCCATCCTGCTCTGCGAACTGGACGGCGTGGAAGCCGATGTGCACGCTGACTGCGAACGGGTCAGCGAGGTATTGACACTGGCGGGCGCTACCGAAGTGCGCCAGGCCAAAGACGAGGCCGAACGGGTCCGCTTCTGGGCCGGGCGCAAGAACGCTTTCCCGGCCGTGGGTCGCCTGTCGCCGGACTACTACTGCATGGACGGGACCATCCCGCGCCGTGAGTTGCCGGGCGTATTGCGCAGCATCAGGGAGCTATCCGAGCAATACGGCTTGCGCGTCGCCAACGTGTTTCATGCGGGCGATGGCAACATGCATCCGCTGATCCTGTTCGATGCCAATCAACCGGGTGAGCTGGAGCGCGCCGAGGCACTGGGCGGCAAAATCCTCGAGCTGTGCGTCAAGGTCGGCGGCAGCATTACCGGCGAGCACGGTGTCGGTCGCGAGAAGATCAATCAGATGTGCGCCCAGTTCAATAGCGACGAGCTGACCTTCTTCCATGCCATCAAGGCGGCATTCGACGCCAGCGGCCTGCTCAACCCCGGCAAGAACATCCCGACCCTGCATCGCTGCGCGGAATTTGGTGCCATGCACATCCACGCCGGGCAATTGCCGTTCCCCGACCTGGAGCGTTTCTGATGAGCACGATGGACAACGACGTCAGCCAGGCACTGCTCGAGCGGGTCAATCAGGCGCTGCGCGACGAAACGCCGTTACGTATTCAGGGCGGCAACAGCAAGGCTTGTCTCGGTCGTGAAACCGCTGGCGAAATACTCGATACCCGCGAGCACCGTGGCATCGTCAGTTATGACTCGACAGAACTGGTGATCACTGCACGCGCCGGCACGCCATTGAACGAACTGATGCAGACGCTGGATGCCGCAGGCCAGATGCTGCCTTGCGAACCGCCCGACTTCGGCGCCGCGACGCTCGGCGGCATGGTCGCTGCGGGACTCTCGGGACCGCGCCGGCCGTGGAGCGGATCGGTGCGTGATTTCGTGCTGGGCACACGGGTCATCACCGGTCTTGGCAAACACCTGCGTTTCGGCGGAGAAGTCATGAAGAACGTTGCAGGTTATGACGTTTCACGCCTGATGGCAGGCAGTTTCGGCTGCTTGGGGCTGCTGACCGAGGTGTCGCTCAAGGTGCTGCCCAAACCACGTCTGTGCAGCAGCATCGCACTGGAAATGGACAGCGCGCTGGCCTTGGCGCGCCTTGCCGAGTGGGGTCAGCAACCGATACCGATCAGCGCGGCCAGCCATGATGGCCACGTACTGCGTCTGCGCCTGGAAGGCGGTGAAGGTTCAGTGGCCGCAGCCCGGGACCGGCTCGGCGGCGAGCTACTCGATGCCGCGTACTGGCAACAGTTGAATGCGCATCACCTGCCCTTCTTCGATGACCCGCGGCCCCTGTGGCGGCTCTGTGTACCTGCCGACAGCCACCTGCCGGATCTGCCGGGCGAGCAGTTGATCGACTGGGGTGGCGCGCAACGCTGGCTCAAGTCGGACGCTGACGGACAGACCATTCGAGCCATCACCATGGCGGTTGGCGGCCATGCGACCTGCTACAGCCAAGGCGTCGTCGACAGCCCGTTTGAACCGTTGGCCGCACCTGTGCTGCGCTACCATAAGGCACTCAAGACCCGACTCGACCCGCAGGGGATTTTCAACCCCGGTCGACTGTACGCGGAGCTTTGAAACATGCAGACCACATTGAGTGAACACGCCAGAACCCTGCCGCGCGCCGAAGAAGCCGAACGTATCCTGCGCAGTTGTGTGCATTGCGGTTTCTGTAACGCTACGTGTCCGACCTATCAATTGCTGGGTGATGAGCTGGACGGTCCACGCGGCAGGATCTACCTGATCAAACAAGTGCTCGAAGGTCAGCCGGTTACCGAGAAAACCCGTGTGCATCTGGACCGCTGCCTGAGCTGTCGCAATTGCGAGACCACCTGCCCGTCCGGGGTGGATTACCACAACCTGCTGGACATCGGCCGCGCGGCGGTTGAGGCCCTGGTGCCGCGGCCACTCGCAGAACGCGTGCTGCGTGAAGGCTTGCGTCGCGTCATCCCCCACCCCGGACTGTTCAAATCCCTGACCGGCATGGGCCTGAAGTTCAGGCCGTTGCTGCCACAAACCCTGGCCACCAAGCTGCCGGCGACGGTCCATCCTGCCGGACTTCGCCCGCACACCGGTCATGCGCGCCAGGTGTTGCTCCTGGAAGGTTGCGTTCAGCCGGGCCTGTCGCCAAACACCAATAGCGCTACGGCGCGGGTGCTGGATCGTCTGGGCATCGGCATTACGGCGGTCAGACAGGCGGGTTGCTGCGGCGCCGTGGATTATCACCTCAATGCACAGGAGGCAGGGCTGGACCGGGCACGGCGCAACATCGACGCGTGGTGGCCCGCGTTGCAAGGCAGTGCTGAAAGCCTGATCCAGACGGCCAGCGGCTGCGGGGCCTTCGTCAAGGATTACGGCCACCTGCTGCGCCATGATCCAGCCTATGCCGACAAGGCCGGGCAGATCAGCGCGCGAACCAAGGATCTGGTCGAACTGCTGCGCGACGAACCGCTGGAAACCCTCTGCATCAAGACCGATCAGCGCCTGGCGTTCCACTGCCCGTGTACGCTGCAACACGCGCAAAAACTCGGCGGCGAAGTCGAGCGTGTCCTGACTCGTCTAGGCTTCAATCTGACCACAGTGCCGGACGGTCATTTATGCTGCGGCTCTGCAGGCACCTACTCCATCACCCAGCCTGTCATCGCCCGTCAACTGCGCGACAACCGCATGAACGCACTGGAGAGCGGCAAACCGCAGGTGATTGCCACCGCCAATATAGGCTGTCAGACCCATCTGGCCAGCGCCGGCCGAACGCCAGTGCGGCACTGGATCGAACTGATCGACGCGGCGCTTGGCACGCCTGAATCACACTGAACGCCATTCAATAATCATTACTCCGGAGAGCTCCATGAAGATCAAAGCCGTACTGACCCAGACCGAAGTCAGCCTGATGCTCGGTGCCGCACGCGAAGAGGCGCAGGCCAATGGCTGGGCCGTTTCCATCGCCGTCGTTGATGACGGCGGCCATTTGCTGGCATTCGAGAGACTGGACGACGCCGCACCGATCAGCAGCTACATCGCGATCGAAAAAGCCCGCACCTCGGCACTCGGCAAACGTGAGTCCAAGGGTTACGAAGAGATGGTCAATGGCGGGCGCACTGCATTCCTGAGTGCTCCGCTGCTGACTTCCCTGGAAGGCGGTGTGCCGGTCATCGTCGACGGCCAGGTGATCGGTGCGCTGGGGGTTTCAGGCGTGAAGGCCGAACAGGATGCTCAGGTCGCCAAGGCCGGCGTCGCAGCGCTTGACGCCGACTGACGGTCGACCCGGCTGGTAACACGCAAGCCAGGCCATTGCAGGAGTCTTCATAGCCGGTAGATCGAAATCCAGCTCATGTCCGGATGACTGGAATAGATGTACGTGCCGGTCTTGTTGAGTACCGCACCGCCTACCGACGGAAAGTAAGCGATGCAGGTGGCGATGCCCTTCACCGTGTCGATCCGGTAAACGTCGTAATTACAGGTATAGATCGCGTAGACATAGCGGTCATCCGAGGTCACTCCGATGACTTTCACCGGGTAGCCTTGCGTGCCGATCCTTTCCCGATAGAAGGTTTTGTTGGTAGCCGCATCGATGATGTAAACCTCGTCGATGCCACCGACATACAGCCAGGCGCCATCGGAACTGAAGGCCATCGAACGCGGGTCGGAGAAGCCGGGAATGTCATGTTGCAGGTAATCGACCTTGCTGATCGCAAGAACATCGGTAGGCGCGGTCCGGTCAACCAGCATGGTTGCGTAAAACCTGTCGTTCAACGGGCTGATCCCGAGGGCCAGTGATGCGTTGGTCAGGGCACCCAGATCGAACTCGTTTTCGACCGTGTAATTCTCGGTCTCGATGAGGCGAATCAACCCGCCGAGCGCGTTCTGAAAGGACAGGCAGATAAAACGGCCATCGGCACTGCACAGGATCCTGTTGACGTTGGCTGCAGGAAGTATCCTGATCACTTCGCGCATGCGCGTATCGACCACGTAGCACCTTTTCTGGCCGATGGTGTAAAGCCTTTTGCCATCGGGGCTCAGGGTAATCGCGCCTGCCCCTGCCCGCTTGATGGCACCCGTTACGCTGGCACTGGCGATGTCGACCACACTGACTTCGCGACCACTTTCATGAGCGACATACAACGTGGTTTCATCAGGGCTGATAGCGATCTCTGCGGGTACGAAGCCCAGCGGGATAATGCCGGTCAGCCAGGCGATGTCCAGGGGGACACCTGAACCGACGGGGTCGACGATATGCGTCAGGGCTCTAACGTTCTGAGATGCTTTTTTTTGCATTTCTCTCACCTTCAATAGGTCTTGTAAGACCGCCAGAACGGGGAATAGATAAGAAGATATATCCCCGTCATCCAACGATGCGGCCAAGACACTTATGCCGCTCCGAGCCAAAAACGTAGGGTCATTGAATACTCAACACGGGGGGATGGGTACTGTCAGAAATAACAGTCGAAATGTGCCGAAACCGTTCGAATGAGGGTATCGACAACAGTGCAGGACAGCACGGTCGGGCACTCCAGCCCGGAGGCATCGAGCCCGCAGAGCGCCCCTACCATTGGTCAGTACAATGACTCGGGGAGGGATCGCCAGGGCTGGTCGGGGAAAAGACTCAAGAGCTTTCCCGCACCACCAGTTCAAACCCTAGATCGACCTGCGGGTGCTGGGTGACCCCGTCCAGCAGGCCCAGCAAGACCTGAGCAGCACGCTGTCCGACTTCTTCCCTGGGTGTGCGAATCGAGGTCAGGCGCGGCACCATGTGCGCGGACCCAGGCAGGTCGTTGAAGCCCACCAGAGAGACCCGTTCGGGAATCGCGACCCCCAGGCGCAAGGCCTCCAGCGCAGCGCCCTGCGCCAGGTCGTCATTACAGAAGAACACCCCGTCGACATCCGGATGCTGGTCAAGCAGGCGCGCGAACAACTCCCCGCCCAGACCGATCGAGGAGGCCTGGCGTGTCGAGACCTGCAGCGCGGGGTCGAACAGCCCGGCGTCTTCCAGCACCCGACGGAACCCGGTGCCACGTTGCAGCACACGAGGGTCGAGCTGGGCGGCCATGTATGCCAGCCGATGACGGCCACGCCCGAGCAGGTGCCGCGCAGCTTCGGCACCGGCCTGTTGCTGCGAGAACCCGACGCAATAGGCGCCCAGGCGAGTGTCGAGTTCCATCATGTGCACGCAGGGTATGCCGCTGGTTTCAAGCATCTGGCGGGACGCTGCCGTGTGGTCGAAACCGGTCAGCAGAATACCGCGCGGGCGATTGACCAGATGGTTGCGCAGCAGCTTCTCTTCCTCTTCGGGTGAGTAATGGTAGTTGCCGATGAGCACGTCCAGGCCGCGCACGCGCAACACGTCCTGAATGGCTTCCAGCGTCTCGATGAACAACTGGTTGGAAAGCGACGGCACCAGCACCACGACGGTCTGACTGCAGGAAGAGGCCAGCGCCCTGGCTGCCGGGTTGGCCACATAACCCAGGCTCTGCGCCGCAGCACGGACCTTTTCGACCAACTCAGGCGCCACGGTGCTGATACCGCGCAAGGCTCGCGAGGCGGTGATCGGAGAGACGCCAGCCAGCTTCGCCACTTCATTGAGCGTGGGGCGACCAGTCGAGCGGGAACCAATGCGTATCATGCGTTGCCAACTAACATAGGGGTTGCCAAATGTGTCGAATGCCCCATAAGGTAGCGCTGTCTCATGGAACGTGACAATGCTTTATCGCTGGTTTCACAGGGGTTACCCGATTCGGGTCCGCGGAGAACAGCCTCCCATGCTTATTGATGAGCCCAAAACAACGACAAATAACTGGAACAGTCCGGGATGAGACTTATGTCCCCCCGAAAGAAGACAGCGCTGTCTCCAGATGAGGTGCCTACTGTGACAACTGCGAATACTGCTATTTCCGCCCTTGTGGTGATGGGTGTATCTGGCTGCGGCAAAAGCGCCGTCGGTGCCGAGATTGCCCTGAACAGCGGCGGCCGCCTGATCGAAGGCGACGCGTTCCATCCTCCAGCCAACATCGAAAAGATGAGCGCCGGAACCCCCCTCAACGACGAAGACCGTGCCGGCTGGCTGACCCGCCTGGGCGAAGAGATGGCTGCCGCCCTCGCCAACGGTGAACACCCGGTTCTGACCTGCTCTTCGCTCAAGCTCATCTATCGCCAGCGCCTGCGTGATGCGGTGCCAGGCCTGGGTTTCGTTTTTCTGGAACTCAGCAAGGAACTCGCCAGCGAACGCTGCTCGCACCGGCCTGGGCACTTCATGCCCGCCAGCCTTGTAGACAGCCAGTTCGCGACCCTCGAACCGCCCTATGGCGAACCGCTTACATTGATCGTGGACGCGTCCCAGCCTATCGATGTCATCGGCAAACAAGCCGCAGCATGGTGGAAAGGCTCTCACGCCTGATAAAGGCGTGAGTGCAAAAGACAGCGCTGTCTTGCGCACACACGATTGAAGTCGGCGCTGTTAACAGTTCCTTAAAACAATAAACCGGAGAGATATCCATGTTCGGTATGACCCATGAGACGTTCCTGCTCGTCGATGCGTTGGTGACCATCGTCGGCCTGGTGCTGCTGATCACCACCTTCAAGGTGCACCCTTTCGTCGCGTTGACCCTGGCGGCAGGCTTTCTTGGCCTGACCTCGGGAATGCCGGTCGAAAAAGTCATGAAATCCTTCCAGGACGGCTTCGGCGGGGTGCTGGGCTTCGTCGGCATCATCCTCGGCCTGGGCACAATGCTCGGCAAGCTGATGGCTGACTCGGGCGGCGCGGACCAGATTGCGCAAACGCTGATACGCACGTTCGGCAAACAGAAAGTGCACTGGGCAATGATGTTCTCTGCCTTCCTGGTGGGCATCCCGTTGTTCTTCGAGATCGGTTTTGTCCTGCTGATCCCGTTGGTGTTCATTGTTGCGCGGCGCACCGGCGTGCCCATCGTCAAGATCGGCATCCCGCTGCTGGCAGGCCTGTCAGCCGTACACGGTCTGGTTCCGCCTCATCCGGGTCCGTTGCTGGCCATCGGCATCTTCGGCGCCGATATCGGCAAAACCATTTTCTACGGACTGATCGTTGCACTGCCGACGGCCATCATCGCCGGCCCGATCTTCGGTAACTGGATTTCCAAAAGCATCCCCGGTACGCCGTCCAAGGAACTGATGGATCAGATCGCCAAGGAATCGAGCACTGAAAACCTGCCAGGCTTCGGCATCACACTGGTGACCATCCTGCTGCCGGTCTTCCTGATGCTGCTCAAGACCTTTGCCGATGTGGTGTTGCCGGAAAACAACATGTTCCGCATCTGGATGGACCTGATCGGTCACCCGATCACCGCCCTGCTTGCCGCGCTGTTGCTGGCGTTCTACACCTTCGGCGCCGCACGTGGTTTTGATCGCAGCAAAATCATGAAGCTGCTGGACCAGAGCCTGGCTCCAGTGGCGGCAATCGTGCTGATTGTGGGCGCAGGCGGTGGCTTCAAGCAGATGCTGGTCGCCAGTGGCGTGGGTGACGTGATCGGACACATGGCTGTGCAGGCGCAGATCAACCCGATCATGCTGGCCTGGCTGGTAGCGGCGGTCATCCGTATCGCAACCGGTTCGGCGACGGTGGCAACCATTACCGGTGCTGGCATCGTAGCGCCGGTGGTCGGCCTGATCCCCGGCGTCAATCGCGAGCTGCTGGTGCTGGCAACCGGTGCCGGTTCGTTGATCCTGTCGCACGTCAATGACGCCGGGTTCTGGCTGGTGAAGCAGTACTTCAACATGACCGTTGCCGAGACCTTCAAGACCTGGACGGTGATGGAAACCATCCTCTCGGTCGTCGGCCTGATTTTCATCATGCTGTTGTCAATGGCGGTGTAAACCCCGAACGAGCCTTCGCGGGCGCTGAAACCCGCGAAGGCCTGGCCCTGCCTCACACCTGTGCATCCCTTCCCTGCCCCCCGTGGTACCCAGCATCAGCGTGAACACTAAGGTGATCCGCAGACCCTTCCTACACACTCGCTCAGCACTTTCATTTGAATTTTCAGAAAGCCCGGGCAATCTGGTGCAGTCGTGCCTACGCTTGTACTCATATCGAAATGGCTCAAGCAGCACCGTCGGCTAAGATGATGATGACCCGGAACGGTGCAGCGGTTGACGTTACTTTTTATATGACGCCAGTAAATACGGGCATTTTCACGTCGAAACGGGCAGAATTGGCGCACTCGTCGTATCCGGGATGCAAATCTCGATGACAAGAAAATGAACCGAGGGAATTTAATTCACCTGTGCGACGTCATAAGACGGATGCATTTGGATGCACTCGGCAACAATCACCACGCAAAGGCAAACGCCAGCCTCTTGAGAGAGGCGTTTTCAAGAGGCCATCAAGGAAAAGATTATGTTGATACTCACTCGCAAAGTAGGCGAAAGCATAAATATCGGTGACGAGATCACCGTCACGATTCTTGGCGTTCAAGGGCTTCAAGTCCGCCTGGGCATCAATGCACCCAAAAATGTTTCAGTGCATCGTGAAGAAATCTACAAACGTATCCAGGCAGAACTGGCTCCCAACCAGGACCCACAATAACTCCCGCACTACCCCCTTATTCAATGCTGACCTGCCGTTTATTGGCAGGCCGGCCGTACGGCGTCCCTGGGACGCCGTTTTTTATGACCACCAACCTGCGCTGCACCAGCCTAACCGGCCTGAAGGCCTAAAGCCGCTTGCATGAATCCTTCCGAAATGAACGTCTCGGCAGCTACAGGCTGATGAGCGAGTCTGCGCGTGATCGCCTCCAGTACCACTCCGCTGGCATCATGGTGAAACTGCCAGACGCCATATACCCGGCCGTCGAAAGCGGGTTCGCTGCCCAATTGCGGGTCGACGCCCAATCCGGCGCCCAGACCGAAAAGATGCATGCCCTTGATTCGACGACCGTGCTGATCGAACGGGCAGCCGCCAGCGTCCGAATCGAGCCCCCCTTTGGCCTCGCGCAAACTGACGAGATTGCCATTGGCATCACTCAGTCGGGGCAACACGGGCTGATAGCCAGAGCACTGCACGATCACAGCCGAGTCGGCCAGCGCGAGTCGGGCTTGCTCATATTCATCGGGGCGTCCGCCCAGTGTCTGCAACATCTGCACGCGCACGCCGGTTTTGCCCACGCGACCGTTTTGCAACGCTTGGCGCCCGATCTCCAGCGCACGGTAACGCAAACCTCCGGAACGGTTGACCCGACCTGAAACCGGACAGACATCAAGCTGCGCGTCAAATACGTAACCGGCCGCGTGCGCCAGTTCAACACTTTCGTAAAACAGCCTGATGCTGCTGCGATGAACGAGTGACAGTTCCTGCAAGCCGGCAAACTCCAGTGCATCCGCCAGATTCTCCAGCGTCGAAAAAGCGCTATGAGATCCCCCGACGATGGTGATGCGCCCGTTATCGACCAGCGCCGGGGCAAAGACTTCGCGCAACTGCACCGCGTTCATGCGCAGCAAGCGGTCAGCGCTCTGGACAGTGCAGTGGTCCGGCAGCGTCAGGCCTTGTCGAGCAAGATCATGGATCAAGTGTTGTGGATCCTGGCGCCCGCCCAGGTTGAGTACCAGCGCCTGACAGCGCACGCGTCTTTTGCCGTACACGCTGTCGACGTGCAGACAAAACTCGTCACCCTCGCATATCACCTCATCCAGGCGCGTGCCGGACCAGACTTCTACACCATAACGTTGCACGATGTGGTCCAGCACCAGCCTGGATGCCTCGGCCATGAGCAGGCCCACATCCGACAGTTGCGGCGCGCTCTGTGCCTGAGCCTTGATGCGCCAGTAAGCTGCGGAGTTTTCCAGGGGTTCGAATACCTCGCGCAATGCCGGATCGCGAAGACAATCAATGAACACATCGCCAACCGAGTTGGCAGTGATCCGGTAATCTCCCAGCGCACCCGTACCGGGCCGGTCACTTGCATCAATGACAATCAGTCCTTTGGCTGCGAGCCCGGGCATCGCGCCGCTTTTCAGGGCGTTGAACAAAAAGCCCATGCCCGCGAGCCCTGCGCCACCCACCACGCAACCGCAGGCTGTTTCCATACAGGTATCAAACATAATGATGCTCCATCGTCATTTTCATACGTGGGTGCAGTCCAGAAGTTCTGGAGGGTCGAATACCTGATTGATAAAGCGAATCAGCGTCCCTGCACGATTCGAGGCAAAACACATGCAGCACACTGCACACTCTCTCACTCACGGCACCTGTGAGCCGCCATGGTCAGAAAAAGTGTTCTTCACAAAAAATTACAATAGGTAAAACAGACACAGGCCTTAAGTTCAGACCTGACAGGGATAAGACGTCATGCTACCGCCCTTTTTTAACCCAGCACTTTTATCAACTTGAGAAGAGTGACAATGCGTTACAAAATAAGTCGGGCAACTGAATAGTTGCAAAGAAAAGCAAGAGTGTCAAATGGGCTGCAAGCAGCGGCAACGGCCCGGAACGCTTTATAACCTGATGATTTGAATGAGCTTGTATCTTTCAGCCGTGGAAGCCCCCTTCAAAAGAGCAGTTGTCGACGACATTACAGCGTTCAACGCGTTCAACTTATTTTTTATCGTCTGCGCTAAAAACAACAGGCTTTCGACGCTGTTAATTTGACGAGCACACTACCGATGTGTGCCACCCAAGGGTCCGCGCTCATGAAGAGCAGACGAGCCCCTCTCTCTGCGCTGAATGCGATTGATAAATCGACCCGTGGAAACGACAAGGCCCCGATCAGCGATGATCAGGGCCAGGTAACGTAATGCCGGAGCATCAGCGGTGTGCAGCGGTATCAGGCAGCGCTGTAGTAAGCTTTCGCGACTCGAGCCGTCACCG
Source organism: Pseudomonas sp. PvP028 (assembly GCF_017832255.1). Taxonomy (NCBI): domain Bacteria; kingdom Pseudomonadati; phylum Pseudomonadota; class Gammaproteobacteria; order Pseudomonadales; family Pseudomonadaceae; genus Pseudomonas; species Pseudomonas sp. PvP028. Next base: position 3,422,505 of record NZ_JAFIBL010000001.1, on the reverse strand, counting down.
GCACTTCACGCAACTCGGCCACCAGCTCAGCGATGTCCCGAACGGTCTTGATACGGCTGAGCGGCAGTTTCTTCTGACGCTGGGTGCGCCCGGATACCGGGTGGCTTATCTGCACATTCATCTGCTCATCGACAATCGTACAGGTGCAACGCAACGGCAGAAGCGCACATTCAACCATACTCCTGAGTTCTAACTCGGACAGTCCACTCGCGATCATTTCTTTATCTCCTTATGTGTGTAAGCATGTCCCGACAGTGACAAAATCTTGATAATTTTTATTGTTGATGACTTTTTAAAAACGGCCCGCGCCAGCCCGCCAATTATCTGTCGCCACTCACGTGATGCTTAAACCCGTTATACACTGCGCCCTGCACTTGAGGCAACTTCCATAACTGAATATCGACAACCCTTTTAACGCAGTTTTTTATTGACGGCGTCAACAGAAAAAACGATTCACTGCCCTGTTCATCAACAAAATGGCACTTGAGGTGAACCCGCGTGGATAAACTGCACGTAAAAGAAGGAAGTTAAGACTGACGAACGGTTGAAGCCTGAAACGGATGCGGCGCTTGCAAGGCACGCCCGCTCCGTCGAAAAGAGCCGTGCGTGCCCTGCTCGAAACTTATTCTTGCGTGTCTTGCATGTTCTCTTTTGCGTCGGTGCCGGACAGCCGCAGATGAATCAACGCGACACGCTCGCCGCGCTTATCGCGCTTTTCTTCGATATGGAATGGACGGAATCCCATCCGCGGATAGAACAGCAGGCCAGGGACGTTATGGTTATAGCAGGAAGCGACCATTTCAGTGGCTTCATGCTTGTCGAACGCGATCCCCATCATGGTGGTGATCATGAAGCGCCCTACCCCTCTGGACCGGGCTTTCGGGGCGATGATGACATTACCCAGCGAACAGCGGCCGCGAAAGTTGCATTGAGAGAAATTGGCAAAACCTACCACTTCGCCGTCCATTTCAATGACGGTCGAATCATGCCGTGTCTCAAGCGCTTGGCTGAGTTGCGAGGCGGTCAGCGGGTACGTTGCCCTGGGGAACATATAGAACAGCTCATCGGCATTCTGCGGCAGCTCGCAAATGAGAGGGACGTCTTTTTCTTCCAGGGGACGGTGAGTGAACATAGGCGGTAACCTCTTGAAGAAATTGAAGAAAGCGCGGGAATACAGCAAGCAGATCGGCGAATCCGGCGACGGTAGATGACAAAAACACAGCGCCCTCGCCCACACAGCATAATCCGCGGCTATCGAAAAGGGCTACCTCAATAACAAAACGTGCTAATAAGCGTCGTTGTCGATGCTGCCTTTAGGCCTCCTCGCGCAAGGTATTGAAGCCAAGGGCTTTACTCGCCTCAACCTTTCGGTATTTGCGGCGCGGGTGCGCAATATCCTGTAACCCGGCGTTCGTCGGCTGGTCTTGCATCCCGGATGCAGATTCTGCATTTATTTCATTTTGTTGACCGGACTATTCCTCTTATGTCGATTTCGCCGCTGGCTCGCTTCAAAGCCCGTCCGCTCAGATGGATTAGCATGATAGCCGTCATCCTTGGCCTGCCCGTCGGCTGTGCAGTGCTTGAACACAAGGAGCGCGAACTGGTGTTCCGCATCGAGCCCGGTACCGCCAGCTGGTACAGCGGTCTGCCGGCAGATGTGCAGGAAATCGAACTCAGTACACCGGCATTCGGCACCTCCCAGAATATCCATGCATGGTGGTGGCCCGCTGCGGACAAGAACGCTCCGGCGGTGCTGTACCTGCATGGATCACGATGGAACCTCACCGGTCAGCTGTTCCGTATCCAGCAACTCAAGGCGCAGGGCTACTCGATACTGGCGATCGATTACAGGGGTTTCGGGCAAAGCATGGGCCAACTACCGTCGGAAAGGTCTGTGTATGAAGACGCACGCATCGCCTGGGAACGCCTGAAGCAATTGCAACCCAACCCGCAGCGCAGGCTGATTTATGGGCACTCTCTGGGCGGTGCGGTGGCGGTGGATCTGGCGGCCGAACTGGGCGAAGACGCTGAAAAGGGCAATGCGCCGATTCAGGCCCGCGGGCTGATCATAGAATCGACGTTCACCAACCTGGCCGATGTGGCCACCGCGCTGGCCAACACCTCGCTGCCGGTGCGCTGGCTGCTGTCGCAGAAGTTCGACTCGCTGGACAAGATTGCAGACATCCATATGCCGGTGCTGATCGTGCACGGCACCGAGGATCGCTATGTACCGTCCCGCTTCAGCGAACAGTTGTTTGCAGCCGCGCAGGAACCCAAGAAGCTGCTGTTGGTGCCTGGCGGTACGCATAACAACAGCATGCAACTCGGGCAGCCCGCTTACAGCCGGGCCATTCGCGCCCTGCTCGATACACCGGCATCGCTGCCTCAGGTGACAAAACAGGGCAAGGACTCAAAGAACGCCGGTTAGACAGCGCCGGGCGCGTGGCAGTAGTCTTCGGACTCATGGCCTAAGGACCCCGCAATGAACTGTATTGTCGAATATTCAGACCCGCATCACCGCCTGGCGGTCATCCAGCTGTGGAAGACCGTCTTCAATGACGACATGCCACACAATCGCCCAGACCTGTCGATCGACAAGAAACGGGCTGTCGACGACCATTTGTTCTTCGTTGCACTCGCGGATGACCAAGTGGTCGGTACCCTCCTTGCTGGCTACGACGGGCATCGCGGCTGGCTGTATTCGGTTGCCGTCGATCCGCAACAGCGCGGCAACGGCCTGGGCACCCGGCTGGTCAGGCACGCAGAAAAGGCGCTTGCGGATCTCGGCTGCGTGAAGATCAACCTGCAGATCCATACCTTCAATGAAAGCGTGCAGGCCTTCTATCAAACCCTGGGCTACACGCCGGAGCTCATTATCAGCATGGGCAAGCGGATCGATGCCAACGTAACGGCTCAGTCCTGAGCCGAGCGCTCTCTGTTTGCCGAGGGGACCGAAACCAACAGGCGCCTCAATCATTTATTTACATGAGAATTAATATCAAATTACAATTATTGCTATTAACGTCATAGCAGAGCATCTCCCTTGAGCACGTCCTTCCAATGCCCTCGCCGTCCCGGCACTTTTCTGCTGTCCGCGCTTTCTCTGGCGATGTTCTCCGGCGGCGCAGTGCATGCAGCTGAAACTGCAACGCTGCCCGCTACGCAGGTGTCGGCAACCGCGACCGAAGCGCAGGAAGGCTACAGCGCCAAAAGCGCCAGCACCGCGAGCAAGAGTGATGTACCACTCAAGGAAGAAGCGCAGTCGGTCAACGTGGTGACACCACAGACCATTGCCGACTACAACGTGCGCTCGCTGGACGATGCCATGAAGTTTGTCAGTGGCGTCAGCCAGGGCAATACGCTCGGCAACACCAAGGACTCACTGGTCAAGCGCGGCTTCGGCACCAACGATGATGGCTCGGTGCTGCGTGACGGCGTGCGCTCGGTGGTGTCGAAAAATTTCGGTGCCACGACCGAACGCGTTGAAGTGCTCAAAGGCCCGGCCTCGCTGCTGTACGGAGCAATGGAGCCAGGTGGCGTGATCAACGTGATCAGCAAACAGCCGCAATACGTGCAAAGCACCACGCTCAGTGGCTCGGCGTACAGTGAAGGCGGCGGCAGTTTCGGCGTCGACACCACCGGCCCGCTCGGCGACTCGGGGCTGGCCTACCGCCTTGTGGCCGAGCGTCAGAGCGAGGACTACTGGCGTAACTATGGCGTTGACCAGCACACGCTGGTCGCGCCGTCGCTGTCCTGGACCGGGGAGCGCGCCAGCCTGACGCTGGCTTACGAATACAACGACTACGTCAGCCCGTTCGATCGTGGCACGGTGTTCACGGGCGGTCATCCGGCCGATATCAGCTACGACAAGCGCCTGGACGAAAAATGGGCAAATACCGTCGGCATCAGCGAAACCGCGACCGCGCGCTTCGAGTACCAGCTCAGCGATGACTGGAAAACCCGCCTGACCTACGGCTGGAACAACGACCGCTACAGCCTCTCGATTGCCCAGCCGAGTACGCTGTCCAGCAGCGGCGTGCTGCGGCGTCAGGCCAATGGCGGCCATTACGATTATGAAACGCGTTATGCCAGCTGGGACTTCATCGGCAAGCAGGAGGTGTTTGGCCAGCAACATGATCTGCTGATCGGTGCCGAGCAGGAAGACTCCGACAAGTACCGCGGCAAGACCTACCGCAACACCGCGCAGAACGGCTTCAACATCTTTTCGCCCAGCTATGGCAGCCTGGCGGAGCCCAGTGTCGTCAGTGCGACCACCAGCAACCTGAGCAATCAACTGACCTCGTCGTCCGTTTACCTCAAGGACAACTGGCACCTTGATGACCGCTGGATTCTGGTCCTGGGTGGCCGTTACCAGCATTACGATCAGTACATCAAACAGGGCCTGGGCGCGAACCGCACGGTGAACCTGGACAGCAATGACGATGTCTTCCTGCCAATGGCCGGTCTGGTATTCAAGGTCAATGAAGACCTGTCGCTGTACGGCAACTACAGCCGCTCCTTCGTACCCAACGATGACGTCAACGATGACGGCACCACCTTCGACCCGGAAGAAGGCCGCAGCTACGAAGTCGGGGCCAAATATGCACTGGCACCGGAACTCAACTTCAACCTCGCGGTATTCGACATAGAGAAGAAAAACGTCGTTACGCCTACCGGCGTGACCGGTGTCAGCGAAGCAGCCGGCAAGGTAGGTTCACAAGGCGTGGAGCTGGACGTGACCGGTCGAATTGCCGAGCGTTGGGACATGATCGGCACGTACGCCTACACCCACACCGAAGTGCTGGATGATCCAAGCAACAAGGGCAATCGTCTGAGCCAAGCCCCCAAGCACACGGCCAGCCTGTACCTCACCCACCACCTGCAAGTCCCGTCCGGTCTGGGCGACTGGCACGCCGGTGGCGGCGCACGCTACGTCGGCGAACGCGCCGGCGACGATGCCAACACCTTCTATATGAGCAGCTATACCGTGGCCGATGCGTTTCTGCGCTGGGACGTGCCTATGGCCGGTTATAAAACACGCCTGCAGTTGAACGTGGATAACCTGTTCGACAAGCAGTACTACCCGTCCAGCACCGGCAGCCAGTTGCAAGTCAATGTGGGTGAACCGCGCACCGCACGCCTGAGCGCCAGCGTCACGTTTTAAGACGTTGCCACAGAGCAGGCCTGCGCGGGCTTGCTCGGTGGCACTTGAAGGGATGTATCAGAACTTAATTCGGTAAAAGCTGATCAGCGCTTCATTGCCATACAGGTATTCGAACCTGCCGATGAACGCGCTCTTCTCCAGCCACTCGTTAGGACCCAGAGAAACCTGAAAGCGGGGTGTGCAAGTGCACTGGTAATGGCCTTCGCTGATTGGCCATACTCCGTTCTGCAGCTCGTGCTGGCCCATTTCGTCAACAAGCAGAGCGCCTCTGCTTTCTACGTTGATCATTTCACCCAGTTGGGTGACCAGCGTGAAACGGGTTTCGAGAAAGGCCAGCTCGGATGACAACTCAACCAGCGTATTGCTACCGCCGGAAAGTACCGAGCCGCTGAAGTTTTCGCCGTAAAACTCCCCGCCCAAAACAGTGCTGTTGCTACGCAGTCCATCGCTGCATATCCCCATGAGCACAGGAGCATCGGTCTTCAGAATCACCGTCAGCATTTTTTCCAGCTGAGGAGCCGTTGCCGTATTACCACGAAAAGAGCGTTTGACGGATTTGTTGAAGTCGATAATGGTCATAGAACTGTTCACTCCATCTTTGAATGGATTCGGGCAACGAGTGGCCGGGTGCAGTCCATCGGCATTTATCTACGCCTGCTTTTCCAGTAAGCTCCACGGAGTCGACTGAAATCGTACCGAACGGTTCAGTTCCAGTCTAGAGAATTTTGCACACTATCTGCCCACCGGAGAATTGAGGATATGAATGAAGGTCCGTACTGAAGCTCGCCGCGAAGCCATCATTGATGCCGCAGCAAGTGTCTTCCTCGAAATGGGCTACGAGCGTGCATCGATGAATGAGGTCACCAAACGAATGGGTGGCTCCAAGGCGACGATCTACAGTTATTTCCCTTCCAAGGAAGAACTGTTCATCGCCGTAGTCGACAGACTCGCAACCGCCCATTTGGCCGACGCGGTTTCAGAGCTGGCGATCCAGGATGACAGACCGATCGATTTGCGGACCCTGTTCACGCGCTTCGGGGAACGCATGCTGATGGTGCTTATCAATGATGACAAGGCACTGGCCGTGTATCGCATGGTGGTCGCCGAGTCCGGACACTCGGACATCGGCATGATGTTCTACGAGTCCGGTCCCAGCCAGTGTCTGCAGACAGTCACCTCAATGATGGCTCTGGCGATGCGAAGAGGCCAGTTGCGTGACACCGACCCGCATATCGCCGCGTTGCAGCTGACTGCGCTATTGACTGCCGAAACCGAGATTCGCCTTTACCAACAGGCGCCCATGCCGCTGAGCATCGAAGAAATTCGCGCACTGGTCAAACGCGCAGTCGATACCTTCATGTTGGGCATGGAGAAACGTTGAGCGCACATAACAGAACCAGCCGGTACTGATAAGAACCGACACTGCAACCCTTCTGAAACACCTTGTTACCCTTTTACAGCCAAGTTAATCCGAATGAGGGCGATAGCTGATTACCCCTTCGGAGAAACACTATGATCCTGCGAAAACTCAACCTGGCCGCTCGTTCGACGCTCTGTTTCGGCGTGTTCTGCCTGATGATCATTGCCTTGGGCCTCCTCGCCCTGCGTCAGGCGGCCGAGCTCAATGCGGCGGAAAAATTCATCGAGACCAATGTGCTTCCGAGCGTAAAACAGCTCGGGTCGATTGATCGGGAGTTTGTCAGTATCCGCGGCAACAACGCCCGTGTGCGCAATCCGATTGAGCCGCAGGATCGAAAGAACAAGGCGCTCAGCGATATCCAGCAGTCTCGCTCGCTGATCGCCGGCTATTTTGACACGCTCGGCAAATTGATCGTGACCCCGCAAGGGCGCCAGGCATTCGATGAATTGTCTCAGGCACAGGCCGGGTATCAGGTGGCACAGGATCGCTACCTGGCCTCAGTGGCCGCCGGCAATCTGGAAGCTGCAGTGGCAACCTCCAATGGCGAAATGAAAAGCGCGGCCGATCAGGTTGAAGTCGGGCTGAAGAAACTCATCGGCGTCAACGACGCCAAAGCCGAGAAAGCCGGCGCTGCCGCTAACGCTGCCTATCAGCAGACGCTGTGGATGGTGGGCATTTTCATCACCGTGGGCGTCATCACCACGCTGCTCCTCGCCTGGATGTACACCCGCAGTGTGACGGGCCCGATTGGCGATTCGTTGAGTATCGCGCAACGCATCGCCAGCAATGATCTGAGCAAGGATATCCCGCAACATGGCACTGACGAGGCGGCGAAACTGATTGCCGCACTCGCCACCATGCAAACCAACCTGCGCGATGCCCTGATCCTGATCGGCGACTCCTCCACCCAGCTGGCGGCCACCTCCGAGGAAATGCATGCCGTCACGGAAGATGCATCGCGCACCATTCTGCGCCAGACCAACGAGATCGAAATGGCAGCCACCGCCGTCAACGAGATGAGCGCGGCGGTAGAAGAAGTCGCCAGTAATGCCGCATCGGCATCGGAAGTGACCTCGCAATCCAGCACTGCCGCCATGGCCGGACGCGCGCAGGTCGATGAGACCGTCACGGCGATCAACCTGATGGTTTCCAAGGTGCAGATCACGTCCACCGAGGTACAAGGCCTGGCCGTCATGGCGACGGACATCAGCAAGGTGCTGGATGTTATTCGCGCCATCGCCGAACAGACCAACCTGCTGGCGCTCAACGCGGCCATCGAAGCGGCCCGCGCAGGTGAAGCCGGACGAGGTTTTGCGGTGGTTGCCGACGAAGTCCGGGCACTGGCGCATCGCACTCAGCAATCGACCCGAGAAATCGAGCAGATGGTCGGCTCGATTCAGACCGGTACCGGCAATGCCGTCAGCGCAATGGAGCAGACTAGCGTTCAGGCCCACAAGACGCTGGAGATGGCCAATGGCGCCGGCAAGGCGCTGCTGGAAATCACCGAATCCATCAGCCAGATCAATGAACGCAACCTGATGATCGCCACCGCTGCCGAAGAACAGGCTCAGGTCGCTCGAGAAGTCGACAGAAGCCTGGTCAGCATTCGTGATCTGTCCAGCCAGACATCCGAGGGCTCCAATCAGACAGCCATCGCCACTGCAGAACTGTCGACCCTGGCTTCAAGCCTGAACCGTCTCACCAAGCAATTCCGCGTTTAAGCCCCTCTGCCGGGAGGCTCGCTTCCCGGCATCTTTCCTTGTCGAATGATCTGCCCAGGCTTGCCAGCCCGTTACGCAGCGGCAGACACTACTGCTGCGTGCCGAACATTGCCGTCCAGTAAATCCCTGCGTCACTTTTCGGGTCCATCGCGTAGGCTGCGCCCAGCTCGCGGAAATCCGGATTCATCAGGTTGGCGCAGTGGCCCGGGCTCAGCAGCCAGCCATCCACCACCTTGCGCGCACTGTCCTGACCGGCGGCAATGTTCTCCCCTACCTGCTGACCCACATACCCGGCCAGTTCGGCGCGGTCGCCAGGTGTACGGCCGTCACGATCCTTGTGGTCAAAAAAGTTTTGATTGGCCATCGCCTGGGAATGACGTTGCGCAGCGGTCCCCAGTACCAGGTTCCAGGCCAGCGGCGTAGTAGCGGCGAAGGATTGTGTGCCGCACTGGCGTGCCTGAGTGCGGGCATTGTTGATCATGTCCAGAATTTTTTGCCCCTCTGCCTGCCAGTCGCCAAGACGCGCCGCGACCAGCGAACGCGCCAGCACGATACGCCAGTCTCGTCCTTCACGGCTGACCCCGATATCGACGAACTGCGGGTCCAGCACCACACGGCAAAAACTCTCCAGAACCGCCTTGAGTGCAGCGTCTGCATTGTTCGGACCGGACAGGCTTATCGCCTGCACAGTGACCATCGGATAGGAAGCACGCGTCAGCGCCTGTTGCAGGTCCAGATTGCCACTGGCCGGCAGCACCAGACGCGCGTCGCTGGTCAGCGGCGGCAGCTCCATGGACACCTGCTCGCCACAGCGCTGTGCCTGGCTGCGATAGGCATTGAGGGATTCGATCAGTTGCGTTTCGTCACCGGCCAGCGCAGCACTGGCAAACACGCCAGAGCACAATACGGCCAGAAAGGATAATGACACTCGCGGGAGCGACAGGCGCAGAAGGTAATGAATGACAGGCATGAAAAGTCTCTCTCGGGCTGAGTCCGCCTATGATGCGCGAAATGACCCGGTCGGGCGCAACGCCTTTTTTATGCCTGACCGGAATTTCACTACCGATCGGGCCCAGACGTGCGCCAGACAATGCCCCGTGAGGGCGACTTACAGCTTGAAGTTGGCAACCAGTGAGTTGAACGAGGTGGCCAGTCGCGACAGTTCCTGACTGGACGCGCTGGTCTGGTTGGCACCGGCAGCGCTCTGGGTCGACAGGTCCTGAATGTTGATCAGGTTACGGTCTACCTCGCGGGCCACCTGGGCCTGCTCTTCCGAGGCAGAGGCAATGACCAGATTGCGCTCATTGATGGTGGCTACACCCAGGGTGATTTTCTCCAGCGCCGCGCCCGCCCGCTGAGCCAGTCCCTGCGTGTTGGTGGCCAGCGACAGGCTCTTGCCCATCGCCGCAACTGCGCCGTCGGCGCCCGACTGCACGGTGCTGATCATGCCTTCGATTTCCACTGTCGATGCCTGAGTACGGTGCGCCAAAGCCCGAACCTCGTCAGCCACCACCGCAAAACCACGCCCCTGTTCACCAGCACGCGCAGCTTCAATGGCGGCGTTCAAGGCCAGCAGGTTAGTCTGTTCGGCGATACTGCGAATCACGTCAAGCACCTTGCTGATTTCCCGCACATGCCCGGCCAGCTCGGATACAGCGCCGGTGGATGCGGTGATCTCGTGAACCATGGTGGTGATGCCCTTGACTGTGTGATCGACCTGACCACGGCCATCGACAGCATCGTCTGTCGCAGACTTCGACGCTTCGGACGTGGACACCGCGTTGCGCGCCACTTCTTCCACTGCGGCGGTCATCTGATTGACAGCCGTTGCCGCCTGCTGGATTTCGTCGTTCTGGCGAGTCAGCCCGCGGGTGCTTTCATCGGTGACGGCGCTCAGTTCTTCGGCAGCGGAAGCCAGCTGGTCCGAGGCACTGGCAATCTGTTGAATAGTATTTTTCAGACCGTTTTGCATATCGGAGAGCGCGTTCAACAGTTGTCCGGCTTCATCGCCACTGTTAGAAACAATAGGCTGAGTCAGGTCACCGCCCGCAATGCGCTGAGCACTGGCGACTGCGACGGCCAAAGGACGGGTGATCATGCGGGTAATCAGTACGCCCAGCATGATGGCCACCAGAAAGGCAATCACCACGCCAATCTCCAGCATCAATACCGAATTGGCCTTCAGATCGGCAGCAGCGGCTGCGCCTTCCTTGATCTGACGGTTGTTGGAATCGATCATGGTGCGCATGTAACTGCGCACCTTGGTAAAGCTTTCCGAGGACAGGCTGTTCAACTGGGTCCGGGCAGCCGGGTAATTACCCGCCTTCATCAGGTCGACAACCTGTTGAGAGCCCGAAACGTAAGCGGGCAGCATCAGTTCCAACTGGTCCCCGGCGGCGCGTTCGTCATCTTCCAGAGGCGTGGCACGATAGATCGCAAACACTTTTTGCGCACGGGCCAGGTCATCACCCAATGCCTGACGAACTCGATCCTTGTCCGTTTCGGAGACACCGCCATCCTGCGCATCCAGCAAACGGTAAAGCCCGCGGTTGTGAGCGGTGAAGCTGGTCAGCGCTTCATTGGTGTTGCCAACCGAGATCAGATTGTTGGAGAAGGTCAGCTCAAGGGCGTTGGCCAGGCGGGTCACGCCCACCATCCCCAGAGCGCCGACGGCCAGCGTAATCAATGCACAGATGATGAAAGCAGAGAGCAGCTTGGTGGAGAATTTGGACTGACGCAGGACGTTCATGGGGCTTACCTGTTGCTGAATGAGGAGTGGTGTCAGTGCCGAAATGAGGTGATCAAACAGCGATGATGTCATAATGACTTCACCTCATTTGGATCGTTCCACAACCTCTTCTTTTTTCGATAGAAAAGACTTTGGCAGTCGCACTTGTGCGGCCAACGCTCTCTATCGGTCCTGCCTCATTGCGTTCTTTGTCAGTGCAGGCGCGAAGTTTTTGACGCGTCGTCTGCCAACTCATTGTTGCCAAGACGTTGCTCGGCGAACGTTCTCGCTTCAAGGGTCATACGGTCCAGATGGCGATCGCGTTGCTTTTCCGCATCGACCATCGCGCTGTTGCCGTGCTGTTTGAGCAGGTAAGCGTGAATCTGCCGCACTTCCACCGAGTTGTAGATCGGCGCGATATCCATGACCGCAAGCAAGCCGTCAGTACCGTGATCACGCGTGTTCATGATGACCTGCGGACCACGCGCACCCAGCACTTGAAAGCCCATTGCCTCGAAATACGCGACTTTGCCGACCACGCAATACAGCTCTGCGTGCGGATAGCGACTGGTCATTTTCTCCAGCATCGAGCGTGCGATGCCCTGACGACGGTGGCTGTCGCGCACCGCCATGTAGGCTACGGCGCAGGCTTGCGGATCATCCTGGACAGGCATGTACAGCAAAAAACCCAATACGGTTTCGGGGTCTTCATCGTCCAGTGCGACGATCAGCTCCACGGTCAGCTGCTGCGAACCGTCCATGGCATTCAGGTACAAATGCACCTCGTAGCCCACGCCGTACTGGTAAAGGTTGTACAGCGGGTTGCTCGGCGCAATGGCCACCAGGCTGATGTCCGTCACGTAGTCGACAACCATCTGCTGGATCTGGCTACGGATGAACTCCGGCGGCGGGGTGTGTAGCAGCATGATCGTCGGCATGGGACAAGGGGCTCCATTTAATAGGTGTGTCTGTACAGGACGTGGCCACATGATAGCGCGTCGAAGCATTCAGGACCGATATTGTCATATTGCCAGCATCCAGCAGCGCGCCAACTTAGTTGCAACTTATACGATGACTTAAAAAAAGAATGTCAAATAGCCACCCACCTGAACGATGATCCTAACTACCAGTACGATCGTACCAACCCACTCGACAGCGACCTGACGGGAGCCAGACAACAAAGTTGATAATGATTCACATCTGCCTGATAGAGGGGCGAGACGGCAAGTTTAATGACTGTCGACATTCAATAAAAATCCATTTATTTCAGAGGGATGCTGAACTAGAGAAAACTCGGATATATAACTTGATCCACAACGTCTGAACGGGCATCAATGCACCAGGCGAATTCAGTGCAAACATTCTTCACCGGGTCTACCTTTTGCCTGAGTATTTATCTCAATCACCCCGATACATTTTTATAATCACCGCATTTCCCTCACGCGCCTAAGATAATCCGGCCTACTAAAAATATGAGGGATTCAAAATGCCGTTATTAAACTGGTCCAGACACATGGTGTGTCTAACTGCAGCCGGTCTGATTACTATTCCGACCGCTTATGCAGCCGACACCCTGACCCGCGACAATGGCGCCGTCGTTGGAGACAATCAGAATTCTCAGACCGCAGGCGCCGAAGGGCCTGTCCTGCTGCAAGACGTGCAGCTGCTGCAAAAGCTGCAGCGCTTTGATCGCGAACGCATTCCTGAGCGCGTCGTGCATGCCCGTGGCACTGGCGTCAAAGGCGAGTTCACGGCCTCCGCCGACATCAGCGACCTGAGCAAGGCGACCGTTTTCAAATCCGGCGAGAAGACCCCGGTATTTGTACGCTTCTCCTCCGTGGTTCACGGCAATCACTCGCCTGAAACCCTGCGCGACCCGCACGGCTTCGCCACCAAGTTCTACACGGCTGACGGTAACTGGGACTTGGTTGGCAACAACTTTCCGACCTTTTTCATTCGTGACGCCATCAAGTTCCCGGACATGGTCCACGCGTTCAAACCTGACCCGCGTACCAATCTGGACAACGATTCGCGTCGCTTCGACTTCTTCTCCCACGTACCGGAAGCCACCCGTACGCTGACCCTGTTGTATTCAAACGAGGGCACCCCAGCGGGCTATCGCTTCATGGACGGCAACGGTGTACACGCCTACAAACTGGTCAACGCCAAGGGCGAAGTGCACTACGTCAAGTTCCACTGGAAATCCCTGCAGGGCCTCAAGAACCTTGATCCCAAGGAAGTTGCTCAGGTCCAGTCCAAGGACTACAGCCACCTGACCAACGATCTGGTCGGCGCGATCAAAAAGGGTGACTTCCCGAAATGGGACTTGTACGTTCAGGTCCTGAAGCCTGAAGAGCTGGCGAAATTCGACTTCGACCCACTGGACGCTACCAAGATCTGGCCGGATGTTCCCGAGAAGAAAATCGGGCAGATGGTCCTGAACAAGAACGTCGATAACTATTTCCAGGAAACCGAGCAGGTCGCCATGGCCCCGGCCAACCTGGTGCCAGGTATCGAACCTTCCGAGGACCGTCTGCTGCAAGGCCGTGTGTTCTCCTACGCTGACACCCAGATGTATCGCCTTGGCGCGAATGGCCTGAGCCTGCCCGTCAACCAGCCAAAAGTTGCGGTCAACAACGGCAATCAGGACGGCGCGCTGAATACCGGTCACACCACCAGCGGCGTCAACTATGAGCCGAGCCGTCTGGAACCGCGTCCAGCGGATGACAAAGCGCGCTACAGCCAGCTGCCGCTCAGTGGCACTACCCAGCAGGCGAAGATCACGCGTGAGCAGAACTTCAAGCAGGCGGGTGATCTGTATCGCTCCTACAGCGCGAAAGAGAAGACTGACCTGGTGCAGAGCTTTGGTGAGTCGCTTGCCGACACCGACACTGAAAGCAAGAACATCATGCTGTCGTACCTGTACAAGGCGGATCCGGACTACGGCACTCGGGTAGCCGAAGTCGCCAAAGGCGATCTGAGCAAGGTCAAGTCCCTGGCTGCAAGCCTCAAGGACTGATGATCTGATACCCCGTCCCGGTGCTCTGTCGCCGGGACGGTTCCCGTCAGGAGAACGCCCATGAAGCATCTGATCTATGGCTTGCTGCTGTTTGCCGCAGCCGCTAACGCCACACCACCGGCATCGACCCCCACCCCCACTCCACCGCCTTCAGAGCTGAGCGCCGAACAGACTGCCAGCCAACTGCGCACGCTGTTTTTCGACGCCTCCCGTGAAGGCAACAACCCGATGCTGGACACGTTTATCGAGGCTCATTACGACCTCAACATCCGTGACGAACAAGGCTATACCGGTCTGATTCTGGCGGCCTATCACGGCCATGAGGATTCGGTGATACGCCTGATAGACGCCGGAGCGGACCCATGCGCCAAGGACAATCGCGGCAATACGGCGCTGATGGGTGCGATTTTCAAAGGTGAACTGAGCATCGCCAAGCGTCTGGTGCAGGCAGATTGTGGTGCGAACCTCACCAACAATGCCGGACAGACTGCGGCCATGTACGCCGCCTTGTTCAAACGCACTGAAGTGCTCAAGGAGCTGACCGACAAGGGCGCAGACCTGAGCATTCGTGACAGCATGGGCAATGACGTAGAAGGCTTGTCCAAGGGTGAATTCCAGGCGCCGCCTGTCCGCTGACGGCGGCTGGAATCAGTCTTCGCGCTCGATCATTTCGTAGATGCGGCTGGCAAACGCTTCCATGGTGAAGGGTTTGGTGAGCACCCACATCCCCGGATCCAGATGGCCGTTGCCAATGATGGCGTTCTCTGCGTAACCCGTAATGAACAGCACTTTGAGGTCGGGTCGAATGATGCGCGCCGCATCGGCCAATTGCCGGCCATTCATGCCACCCGGCAACCCGACGTCGGTCACCAGCAGGTCGATACGCGCATCGGACTCCAGCACCTTGAGCGCAGATGCGCCTTCGCCCGCCTCGATCGGAATGTAGCCCTGGTCCTCCAGTACTTCGGCCACCAGCATGCGGATGGTCGGCTCATCGTCGACAATCATCACGGTGCGCTCGGTCTGTACCGACGTCGATTCAGAGGCATCCGCAGACTCGATCTCTTCCGGCGCCCCAAGGTAATGACGCGGCAGGTACAGGCACATGTTCGTGCCCTGATCAGGCTCGGAATAAATGCGCACCTGGCCGCCGGACTGGCGCACGAAACCGTACACCATCGACAACCCCAGCCCCGTGCCCTGCCCCAGCGGCTTGGTGGTAAAGAAAGGATCGAATGCCCGATTGATGACCTCGGGCGACATGCCTGTGCCGGTGTCGCTGACACACAACGACAGGTACTGCCCGGGGATCAGATCGCGGCTTTGCGAACCACGCTCGTCAATCCAGCGGTTGGCTGTCTCGATGGTAATCCGCCCGCCTCGCGGCATGGCGTCCCTGGCGTTGATGCACAGGTTCAACAAGGCATTTTCCAGCTGCGGTGCATCGATGAACGTTGACCACAATCCGACCGAGGTCACCACCTCCACGGTGATGTGCGGCCCGACCGTGCGCCGAATCAGTTCTTCCATGCCGATGACCAACCGGTTGACGTCGACCGGCTTGGGGTCCAGGGTCTGCCGACGCGAAAACGCCAGCAATCGATGAGTCAGTGACGCCGCACGTTTGGAAGCATCCTGCGCAGCCCCTATGTAGCGGTCCAGTTCATTGAAACGACCCTGGCTCACCCGCGTCTTGAGCAGTTCCAGCGAGCCCGTGATGCCGGTCAACAGGTTGTTGAAGTCGTGGGCGATACCGCCAGTCAACTGGCCTACGGCTTCCATCTTCTGCGACTGGCGCAAGGCTTCTTCAGCCTGGCTCAGGCGCTTCTGCTCGCGCAGCCGCTCGCTGACATCGTAGGCAAACAGGTAAGCGCCAATGGCCTGCCCCTGAGCATTGCGCAGCGTGCTGTAACGTATTTCAAAATGGCTGGCCGGATCGTTCGAGTCGCTGAAGCTGACGCTTTCGGCGAACTCCTCGCCCGCTAACGCACGCGTCCAGCGCCGTTCAAGATCAGCCTTGCTCTGCGGCCGGTCGTCGAGCAGGTCGAGCATACTGTCACCCACTTGCGGCCGGACGCCGAACAGGCGCTCGAACTCGCGCAGGGCAGCGCCATTGATAGCCATCCAGCGAAAATTGCAGTCGACGACATGAATGATCGCATTGGTGCCGTTGACGACATCGGCCAGCACATTGCGCTCGGCCACGGCTTCGACAATGCGCGCCTCCAGTGTTTCGTTCAGTTGCTTGAGCGCCAGCTCGGCGCGCTTGCGTTCAGTGATGTCTTGAAACAGTACCGCGACCTGCCGGCGGCTGGCCGGCTCGATGCGAAACGCGGTCAAAGCCAGATAACGCCCGGTGGCCACCAGCTCGCGCTCGAAACGGATCGGCTTGCCGGTCCGCAACACATCGCCGTAAAACTCCACCCAGCCATCAGCCTCCTCGCGAACCATCTCGCGCAGCTTCTTGCCCACCACGTTGGAAATGCCGGCGTGGTACTCGTAGGCCGGGTTGGCTTCGACGTGAATGTAATCGCTCAGCGGACCGTGCGGCCCGTCAAAGAACTCAATGATGCAAAAGCCTTCATCCATCGCGTTGAACAGAAAACGATAACGCTCTTGGGATTGTGCCAGGGCGTATTCGGCCTCCCGACCGGTGACACTCAGGCTCTCTCTAAGCGAGGCGTTTTCCTGCTCCAGAGCCGCTAACCGGCTCTGGAGACGTTGTAAATCTGTCGGGGTCACAGCGGCGGCACCTGAGGTATTGGTTGTGCCGCTTTCCCGTCGTGCGGGGCGACGCGAACACGCTACGAGAAAAAACGCTCGCTTGCAAAAATAATGGCTTTTTGAGTTCAGAAATTGGTGGTTTTCGTCAAATCAGATCGAGACATGCTTTTGTGAACAGTCTTCACCAGCACAGGACCTGCCGTGCGGGATCGGTCCCATTGCGGCGCACGCTGTCAGTTCGACGCTGAGGTTGCCGCATGCAGGCGCAGCCATTGGTCTGCGACTTGCCCCATGTTCTTGGGCTCGCCATTTTTGATCCACGCCATGAATGGCCGATCGAACCTGAACGACGCCCCGCACTGCAAGGTCATGAAGCGCCTCACGTTCTGCGTGTTCCGATAGTCGTCATTCACTGGCGTGTCGCGCGTGATGAGGTCGGAGTGCCAATCGAAAGCCATGCCTGATTCCTCGTGCTGTCGGGTTGCAGACACTCTTTATAAAGGGATTCTGCTGCAGTCGCGAGACTGGAAAAGCTTGTGCCGTACAGGAAATTGCGCAAACCCGACTCACTCTCCCGCAAACGGCACCAGCGACTCAAGCAGCCACGCGCCCGCAGGCCCCAGACTGCGTTGGAACGACCAGATGACGTCCACCGCCGAGCGCCGCGGCCAGCCGGAGACTTGCAGCTCTTTCAGAAGGCCGCCCGAATAGCGCGACACCAGCCAGCGCGGTAATGCCGACCAGCCAAACCCGAACGCAGCCATGTCCATCAACAGCAGGTAATTGGGTGCCGACCAATGCCGATGGCCGCTAGTGGGCAGGTCGTCGGTGGGGATGCTGTGCTCGATCAGCGTATTGAGGCGCAAGGCGCGATAGCGGGCCAGCTGTTGGTAATCGACCCGTTCCAGTGCGGCCAGTGGATGTTTGTGCGACACGAACAGACCGAAATCGGCACTTTCCTCGATGGTCGCGTGACCGATTTCCGGTGGGTAGCTGGCTTGCGCCGACAGCAGCCCCAGTGAAGCCCTGCCCGACTGCACCAGGCTGATGGCGTCGCCATGCTCGGCGAACACGCATTCCATTTCCAGCTCTGGAAAGCGTTGATCGAGCTCGGTCATCAGCCGTTCGAAATCGGCAAACTGGTTGGCATCCGACAGCACCAGCGTCAGCCGTGGCTCGACCCCTGCCGCAAGCCGCGCAGCCGCGCGACGCAGCCGGTCCGAGGCGCACAGCAGATCATCGACACGGCCCAGCATGACCCTCCCCGCTTCGGTCAGGACCGGTTGCCTGGAAGAGCGATCGAACAGCTCCAGCCCCAGATCGATTTCCAGGCGGGCGATCGCTTCACTGATGGTCGATTGGCTCTTGCCCAGACGGCGTGCGGCCGCGCTGAACGAACCCAGCGCGGCAATCTGGGCGAAGGCTTCCAGGGCTTCTGGCGAATAACTCATGGCGCTCTCATATCGGTTTAACCGATGGTATTGATTTTCAACTTAACGTAAACACCGATGATAATACCGCCATCAATCATCACCAAGGGCAACGTAGTCATGAGTAACAGCCAACCGCACATCGACCGGCAACCCGGCGTCGCCAGCAAAACCCTGCGTGAGCGGGCGATGCATGCCGCGCTGTTCGAGATCGGCGGTGTGATTCTGGTCGCACCACTGCTGGCCTGGCTGATGGACCAGTCGCTGGCGATGATGGGCGCCATGACGGTGATGATCTCGACCATCGCCATGCTGTGGAACATGACCTACAACGCGCTGTTCGACCGCCTGCGCAACCGCTACGGATTTACCATGAGCCTGACGGTCCGCGTCCTGCACGCAACGGGTTTCGAAGCCGGACTGATTCTGGCCGTGGTGCCGCTGGCCGCATGGTGGCTGACGATCAGCCTGATGGAAGCGTTCTGGCTGGACATCGGTCTGCTGCTGATGTTTCTGCCCTATACCCTGCTGTTCAACTGGGCTTACGACACGCTGCGTGAGCGCCTGATACAGCGACGTCTGGCGAGGTGTGAGGTGTGATGCATCAGGCACACGCATACCGTGCATCAAATGTTCTCACTGGATAATCAAATCCTCGTCATTGCACACTGTCCTCTACTGACCCAGGCAAGGATACCCTTCGATGACAACTGAAGTACTCAAACTGGCGGCGTTCAGCGACGGAGATCGGGGTGGCAATCCGGCAGGTGTGTGGATTGGCGATGCGTTACCCGAGGATGCCGTCATGCAGCAGATTGCCGCCGACATCGGTTTTTCCGAAACGGCGTTCGCTGCGCCTGTCGAAGGCGGCTGGCGGGTGCGGTATTTCTCGCCGCTGGCAGAAGTACCGTTTTGCGGGCACGCCACCATCGCCCTGGGCGCAGCGCTGGCGGCGCAGCAAGGCGATGGCGTGTTTCAGCTGACACTCAATCAGGCGCAGATTACGGTCGAGGGCCACGCACAGCGCTCGCTGACGTCGGCGGCGCTGCAATCGCCACCCACGTTCAGCAAGCCGGTCAGTGTGCCGTTGCTGGAAGAAGCATTGGCGCTGTTCGGCTATAACCATGCCGATCTGCATGAGCGCATTACCCCCGCGCATATCAATGGCGGTGCCGGGCATCTGCTGCTGGCGCTGAACAGCCGCGAAAAGCTCAAGGCCATGCGCTACGACCAGCAGACGGGTCACGACCTGATGGTCCGTGAAGGCTGGGCGACGATTCTGCTGGTGTGGGCCGAGACCGATCAGTTGTTTCACACCCGCAACCCGTTTGCGTTCGGCGGCGTCTACGAAGACCCGGCCACCGGCGCGGCCACGGCAGCGCTGGGCGGCTATCTGCGTGATATCGGCTGGCCGCATGGCGGTTTGATAGACATTATTCAGGGCGAGGACATGGGCAGCCCATCGCGTCTGCGCGCCGAAATCCCGCAGCAACCGGGAAGCTCGATCCGGGTGTCGGGGATGGCGCGCAGGTTGTAATACCGATCAGGTCCTGAGTTTGCTGCCCCCGATCGCCACGCCCACCAGCATCACGGCAACGATCATGAACGCCAGCTCAAGACTGCTGACATGGGCAATGAAACCGATTGCCGCAGGACCGATCAGAATCCCGGCGTAACCGACTGTGGTAATGGCCGGGATTGCCACGCTTTCAGGCATGGTCTTCTGCCGACCGGCTGCGCTGTAGCAGACCGGCACGATGTTCGAGCAACCCGCCCCCACCAATGCATACCCCAGCAGCGCCGCCTGCCAGAACGGGATCAATGTCGCGACGGCCAGGCCCGCTGCGGCACACAGTCCGCCGAGAATAATCACTCGGTTGGAGCCGACGCGTTTTACCACTGCATCGCCAAACAGCCGCCCAAGGGTCATGGTCGCGGCGAATACCGCGTAACCCAGCCCGGCATAGGAAGGCTCGACACCACGCAACGAGGTCAGGAATACCGCGCTCCAGTCGAGCATCGCGCCTTCGGCCAGAAATACGGTGAAGCAGAGCAGGCCAATGAACAGCACCACGCCACGCGGGATTGCAAAGGCTGGCCCATCGGCCGGACTGCCGTAAGGCAACAGATTCGGCGCCGCTTTGGCCAGCGCGACCAACGTCAGGAAGACCACGATCAGCATCGCCGTGAATGGCGAGATACCCAGGCTGAGCAAACCGGCGACGCCCGCTGCACCGACAATCCCGCCAAGGCTGAACAGGCCGTGAAACCCCGACATCATGGTCTTGCCGCTGGCGCGCTCGACAATTACCGCCTGCACGTTGGCCGTGCAGTCCACTCCGCCCATGCTCGCGCCAAACAGAAACAGCGTGGCGATCAATAGCGGCAGACTGGAAATCGTCGCCAGCAGCGGCAGGCACAGGCAGATCAATAGCGTCGAACACACCAGCAGACGCCGACAGCCAAAGCGCGCCGCCAGTGCTCCCGCCAGCGGCATCGAAATGATCGAGCCCACCCCCAGACACAGCAACAAGAGCCCAAGCGTGCCCTCATCAAGGCCCATCCGCTGTTTGACGTAAGGCACCAGCGGCGCCCACGAGGCCACGCTGAAGCCGGCAATGAAAAACGCGATACGCGTCGAAGACTGCTCCGCCCGAGCCTTGGCATCCTGGGCTGCGGTGCTGAAAGAGGTCATGCATGCTCCTTGTAATTTACCGAGTACGGTCACACCGGCCAGCGCGACAGCCTAACAAATCTGATCGGTTAGCCAAAACCTCTGATGCACTTGGAAAGGGCTCGTTCCATCGCCGTGCAGAGGCCGTCTGATTTGCAGCTTTTTGCACCTCAGGCCAGTAGACTGGCGACCACGCGCACCAGACGGGTGCGCAATCTGTCGAATCAGCTGTTGCGGAGGCCGTTGTGTACAAAGGTGTGGTGTTGTCGGTCCTGGCGTCTACGCTGTTCGGGGTCATGTATTTCTATACGTCACTGATGGCCCCGCTCGACGGCGAAGAAATCTTCGGCTGGCGCATGCTGCTCACCGTGCCCTGCGCGACGCTGTTCATGCTGGTCAGCGGTGACTGGCGGCGAGTCCGCGAAGTGGCTGTCCGACTCAGGCAGCAACCGCTGCTGATCTTCGCGCTGCTGCTGTCTTCGGTGCTGCTTGGTGCGCAGTTGCTGATCTTCATGTGGGCACCGCTGCACGGGCGCAGTCTGGAGGTGTCGCTGGGCTATTTCCTGCTGCCGCTGAGCATGATTCTCACCGGCCGCGTGGTGTATGGCGAGCACCTCTCCTACTTGCAGAAAGTTGCTGCGGTGTTTGCCATGATCGGCGTGGCGCATGAGCTGTGGCGGCTGGGCAGTTTCTCCTGGGAAACCCTGCTGGTCGCGGGCGGCTATCCGCTGTACTTCGTGCTGCGTCGCACGCTCAAGACCGATCACCTCGGCGGGCTCTGGTTCGACATGCTGCTGATGCTGCCCATCGGCCTGTGGTTCATCGCCCACGGCCATCCGCAGGCCATTCAACAGACACCGCTGTTGTACCTGCTGATTCCGTTGCTCGGGGTAATCAGTGCCTCGGCGCTGGTCAGTTACATCCTTGCCAGCCGTCTGCTGCCGTTCAGCCTGTTCGGACTGCTCAGTTATGTCGAGCCGATCCTGCTGGTCGGCGTCGCCCTGCTGCTGGGCGAGAGCATCGGTCGCGATGAATGGCTGACGTACCTGCCGATCTGGATGGCCGTCGTGGTCCTGATGATCGAAGGCGCCAAGCACATGCGGGCCCAGCGCCGCCGCGATGCGAGCTAAGCATCAGGACTCGGTGAAACGCTCCAGCTGCATTTCCTGAAGTCGACTGAGGGTGCGCCGGAAGGCAAACGACAGGTAGCCCTCGGTGTACAGCTCGTCCATCGGCACCGGCGCTTCGACATACAGCGGAATGCGCCGGTCATAGCACTCGTCGACCAGCGCGATGAAGCGCCGCACGCCATCATCGTTGGGCGACAACTGCGGCAGCTCGCGATCGCCTGCGGTCACCTGCTCGACGCCATCCTCGGTACCGCGGGCAATTTTCGCTTCGCGCTGTGCGGCCCCCAGCAGCGGCACCTCGCTGAGCAGAATCACCGAAAAGCGATCGCACAAGGCGATGAAATCCATGGCCGCCAGCGGCTGTTCGCAAAGGTCGCGATAGCGGCACCACACGGCCGTGTCGGAATGCTGAACTACATTAATGCTGCGATAACCGAGCATGACCTGCGAATCGTGAACCGGCTGATCCGCGCTCAACGCTTCGAAGATGCCCTGCAAGGCGCTGGGTCGACCGGCTTCGGCAATCCAGTAGCGCTGATGCAGTTGCCCGGGGTGCAGCCGGTGATCCTCGCCGCCGTCGACGGCCACGACATCCATGTACTTCAGAATGGCCGCAACCGCTGGCAGGAAGCGCTCGCGATTGTGGCCATGGCTGTATAACTGCTCCGGTGGCTGGTTGGACGTGCAGACCAGCACCACGCCCTCTTCGAACATCACCTGCAACAGCCCGCCAAGGATCACTGCGTCACCGATATCGGTGACGAACAGCTCATCGAAACACATCACCCGCACGTCACGCGCCAGCTCCTTGGCGACCACGGTCAGCGGTTGGGAAGTGCCCATCAACTCGAACATGCGTTTGTGCACCCAACGCATGAAGTGATGAAAATGCTGACGCCGGGCCGGTACGCTCAGGCTTTCGAAAAAGCGGTCCATCAGCCAGGTCTTGCCACGTCCGACCGGCCCCCACAGATAAACGCCACGAGCCCGACCGCGAGCGTCGGCCAGCCCCTCATAACACGCCTGCAATTGCCGGGCGGCCTGCAACTGCGCCTGATCGGGTTGAAAACCACGCTGGACGGCACGTTCGTAGGCTTGCAGAGGAGAGACGGCATCCATCAGGCACACACCCTTCGCTATCGGAGAAAAGACATCCAGCCTATAAGAGGCTGCGCCGCGCAACTCATCAACTCAACTCAGGCATGCTGCACGCCGGCACGTTTGAGCAATCGCTTGCAGCGCTCGGACAGGTGTACCACACGCAAATGCTTGTCCGCTTTGGCGTAGCGCTCGCGCAGGGTTTTGAGCGCAGCGATGGCCGAGTAATCGACAAAGCTCAGGTGGCGGCAGTCCAGTGTCACCTGCGCCGGGTCTTCGGCCGGGTTGAACTGGTCGAGAAACGGTGTGGTCGAGGCGAAGAACAGCGTGCCATGCAGGTGGTAGACCTTGCTGCCGTCGGCTTCGACATGGCTGTCGGCGTACAGCTCGCGAGCCTGCTGCCAGGCGAAATTGATTGCTGCAATGATAATCCCGAACAGCACTGCGGTGGCCAAATCGGTCAGCACCGTGACCACGGTCACGGCAATGATCGCCAGGACGTCGTTGACCGGCACCTTACGCAGCACGCGCAGCGAAGCCCAGGCGAAGGTCTGCTGGGCAACCACGAACATCACCCCGACCAGCGCCGCCAATGGAATGCGCTCGATCAGCGGCGAGAGGAACAGCACGAACATCAGGATCATCAAGCCCGCGACCACGCCCGACAGACGACCACGGCCGCCAGAACTCAGGTTGATCACGGTCTGGCCGATCATCGCGCAGCCGCCCATGCCGCCGAAGGCACCGGAGACCACGTTGGCAGCGCCCAGCGCCACGCACTCGCGATCCGGATAACCACGGGTTTCGGTGATCTCGTCGGTCAGGTTGAGGGTCAGCAGGGTTTCCAGCAGACCGACCAGCGCCATCAGGATCGCGTAAGGCGCGATGATGCGCAGCGTCTCCAGATTCCACGGAATGTCCGGCATGGCGAATACCGGCAAGCCACCGGCAATGTGCGCCATGTCGCCCAGGGTGCGGGTCGGCAGGCCGAGCAGGTAGACCGCCAGCCCGACGCTGAGGATAGCCACCAGCGCTGGCGGCACAATGCGGGTCAAGCGTGGCAACAGGTAGACAATCGCCATGGTCAGCGCCACCAGCCCGAGCATCACGTACAGCGGCGTACCGCTGAGCCATGATTCACCCAACTTGAAGTGCTCCAGTTGCGCCATCGCGATGACGATCGCCAGGCCGTTGACGAAGCCCAGCATCACCGGATAAGGCACCAGCCGCACCAGTTTGCCGAGCCGCAGCAAGCCGAACAGGATCATGATCAGACCGCCCAGCAATACGGTCGCCAGCAAATACTGCACACCCTGCTGAACCACCAGCGCGACGATCACCACCGCCATGGAACCGGCCGCACCGGACACCATGCCCGGACGCCCGCCGAACAGCGCGGTCAGGGTACAGATGATGAACGCACCGTAGAGCCCCATCAGCGGATTGAGATGGGCGACCAGCGCAAAGGCGATGCACTCGGGCACCAATGCAAAAGATGTGGTGAGGCCTGCCAGGACTTCGGCACGTATACGGATCGTTTTCATGGGTTACCTGAGCGGCGCTCCATGGAGGAAGCGCAAAAAAGGGGGCATATTACGCAAACCTTTGACGACCGACCACCACGGTGGGGCTTCCAGGAAAGCTCTCTGATGATCGGCCCATGCCCCAAAACAACAAGGAATAATCCAATGCAATGGAATGGAGCGCTGCTCTGCACAGGACTTCTGCTGTTCAATGCGGTGGCTGTTGCCGACGATGACACAGCGTCTGTCGACGCATTCGTGCAGGCAGAAGCCAGCAAAGTGATGCAGGAAAATCATATCGCGGGCCTGTCGATCGCCGTTACTCGCCAGGGCAAACAGCAGTTCTACACCTATGGCGTCGCGTCAAAAGCCACCGGCCAGCCAGTCACCCGCGATACGCTGTTTGAACTCGGCTCGATCAGCAAGACCTTCACCGCCACCCTCGCTACCTGGGCGCAGGCCAATGGGCAGCTGTCGCTGACGCAAAGCATCGACAGCTTTATTCCGCAGTTGCAGGCCACGCGGCTGGGTAAGGTGCCGGTTTTCCATCTGGGCACCCACACGGCTGGCGGCTTCCCGCTTCAGGTGCCGGATAAAGTGCAAAACACCCGCCAGTTGATGGAATATTTCAAGGCCTGGCAGCCCGACTATCTGCCCGGCACCCATCGCACCTACGCCAACCCCAGTGTGGGCCTGCTCGGCATGGTTGCGGCGCGCAGCATGAAACTGCCGTATGAACAGGCTCTGCAGCAGCGGCTGTTTCCGGCGCTGGGTCTGAGTAATACCTATATCAACGTGCCCGATGAAAAACAGGCGCTGTATGCGCAGGGCTACAACAAACTCGACGAGCCGGTCAGGGTCAATCCAGGTCCACTGGCGGCTGAAGCCTACGGAGTGAAATCGAGCAGCAGCGACTTGCTACGCTTCGTCGAAGCGAACATCGGGCTCGGTCAAAACGACGCCGCGCTGCAAAAAGCCCTGCGCGATACCCGGACCGGCTATTTCAAGGTCGGCGGCATGACTCAGGACCTGATCTGGGAGCAGTATCCGCTGCCGGTTCATCTGGAAACGCTGCTTGAGGGCAATGCCAGCGCCATGCTGAACACGGTCAAAACCGAAATGATCGAGCCACCGCAGGCAGCGCAATCTTCGGTCTGGGTCAACAAAACCGGATCAACCAACGGTTTCGGCGGCTATGTGGCGTTCATTCCGGAGCAGAAGTTGGGGATTGCCATCCTCGCCAACAAAAACTACCCGAACGAGGAGCGGGTGAAACTGGCCTATCGGATTCTGCAGAAAATGGGCTGCTGCTCAACGCCCTGAAAACAGTCCTGTCCCCTCGGCCGCTTCGATTTCAAGCAGCTTGCGCTTGCGCTCGACGCCCCAGCGGTAGCCCGACAACGATCCATCGCTGCGCACCACACGGTGGCAGGGAATGGCCACTGCGAGCTTATTCGCACCGCAGGCATTGGCAACCGCACGGACTGCACTGGGCAGTCCTATCTGCGTCGCGATCTGCGTGTAGGTGGCCGTCGATCCGGCAGGAATGTCCCTGAGCGCCTGCCAGACCCGCTCCTGAAACACCGTGCCGCGGATATCCAGTGGCAGCGCCAGGCCGGTCGCGGGTGATTCGACAAAACCCACGACCTCGGCAACCAGTTGTTCGAACGCTGCGTCTGCGCCGATCAGGTTGGCGTTGGGAAACTGGTCCTGGAAAGCTTCGATCAGCGCATGCGGGTCATCACCGAGCGAAATTGCACAGATGCCCTTGCTGCTCGTGGCCACCAGAATCGAACCCAGCGAACTTTCACCCAGAGCGAACCTGATATCGACATTGGTCCCGCCCGCGCGGTATTCGGAAGGTTTCATGCCAAGCATGTTCTGCGATGCCTCATAGAACCGACTGTTGGCGTTGTAGCCCGCCTCGTACAACGCACGGGTAATGCTGACGTCCTGTGAGAGCTGGACTTTCACCCGCGAGCGTAACGAGGCAACACTGTAGGCCTTGGGCGTCAGCCCGGTCAGCCTTTTGAAAATACGGTGAAAATGAAAACCGCTCATCCCGACCTGCTCCGCGAGCTCGGTCAGAGTGGGCATCGATTCGGCGGCATCGATCAGTCTGCAAGCCTGGGCGACGGCTTGCGCGTGCTTGAGCTGCAGCGCATGTGAGTCGCCGGCATTGCGCAGGGACGGGCGAAACCCGGCGGCCTCGGCGTCGTGTGCACTATCAAAAAACACCACGTTTTCCGGACGCGGCAGCCGGGTCGGGCTGCACGGGTTGCAATAGATGCCAGTGGTCAGCACGCCGTAAACGAAGGCAGCGCCAGCGTCTGAACGCCGATTGACCAGGATGTCCCAGCGCGGATCGTCTTCAGTGCGCAGGGCGCGTGCCGGTTGAGTGCGTTCTGTACTGTCCATGGTCGAGCCCGCCTTGAGTTTCGATAAGACTGCGCCTGTCAGAGCCACTGGGCACTCCGAGTCTTGCTTTCA
This sequence comes from Pseudomonas sp. PvP028, assembly GCF_017832255.1. Taxonomy (NCBI): domain Bacteria; kingdom Pseudomonadati; phylum Pseudomonadota; class Gammaproteobacteria; order Pseudomonadales; family Pseudomonadaceae; genus Pseudomonas; species Pseudomonas sp. PvP028. The sequence continues at coordinate 3,395,384 of NZ_JAFIBL010000001.1, read as the reverse complement.
AATTCGAGATGAGCCGAGTTCGCTGAAATCGACCGGCACTCGCCACAGATACCAGGCGGCGATGGTTCGGTAAGGCGCGAAGCGCTCGGCAAGCCGGGCCATTTGCCGGTGCGACGGCTTGAGTTGCAGAGCATACAGTCGCCGGTAGCCTTCGCACACGCCGAAATCGCTGGCTGGCATCACATCCAGCTGACCGAGCCCGTAGATGAGCATCATCTCCACGGTCCAGCGGCCCACGCCCGGTAGCTGGATCAGGCGTTCGACCAGCGCCTCGTTGCCCATCGCCAGCGCAGCACTGACCTCAGGCACCAGACCGTCCAGCCGCGCCGCAGCAATCGCCTTGATCGCCCGGCATTTGGACGCCGAGAAGCCACAGGAGCGCAGCGCCTGATCATCCAGATCGACCAGTGCCTGCGCGCCCGGAAAGCTGACCTCTGGAAGGCTGTCATCCAGAAACAACGCACGCAGCCTCCTGACCATCGCATCGCCTGCCCTGGCATGCAATTGCTGATAGGCGACCGCCTTGACCAGCGCTTGAAACGGGTCCTGCGCTGCGCTGACCGGATGCAGACAAGGGCCGACATGGTCGATCAACGACTGCCATTGCACGTCTATGGACCTAAGCGCCGCGACCGCCTCAGCATGCTCGCGGTCAGCGCTGTGTGATTTTGATGACATGATGACTTCCAGATTGAAGCGGCCAGGCGGGCAAACAGGGTTTACGCAGAGGCGGAAATGATCGCTGATTTGCGAAGACCGCGGAACATTCAAAACACCGTGACCGATTAGCTGAACCTGACCTGAACGACCTGCCAAAAACGCATAGCCGATAAAAAACAACTACCCGCATTCAAGAATGAGTATCATTATGTTACGCAGTGTTTCCGGCCTACGACCCGCTAAGACACGTTCACCCTACAGCTTTGACTCGGTGAGATATGCTTGTTCCCTTTTTGATCATGCTGCGCGAAGGCATCGAAGCCGCGCTCATCGTTGGCATTATCGCCAGTTACCTGAAGCAGACCGGCCGCGGCGAGTGGATGCCTGCGGTATGGATCGGCGTATTTCTGGCTGCCGCGCTCTCGCTGTTCGTCGGCGGCGGGCTTGAGTTGATGAGCGCAGAGTTTCCGCAGAAGCAGCAGGAACTGTTCGAAGGCATCGTCGGCCTGATCGCGGTCGGCATTCTCAGCTCCATGGTGTTCTGGATGCGCAAGGTCGCACGGTCGATAAAAAACGCGCTGCATGAATCACTCGACGCCGCCCTCACCGGCTCGAAAAACCAGACCTACGCGCTGATTGCCATGGTGTTTTTCGCCGTGGCCCGCGAAGGCCTGGAGACCGTCTTCTTTCTGCTCGCCGTGTTCCAGCAGAGCGACGGCTCCGGCGCGCCGCTGGGCGCCCTGCTCGGCCTGTTACTGGCAGTCGCTTTCGGTGTGGCCATCTACAGCGGCAGCATGCGCCTCAACCTGAGCCTGTTTTTCCGCTGGACCGGGTTGTTCATTCTGGTAGTGGCGGCGGGGATCCTCGCCAACTCCGTCCAGGCACTGCATGAAGCCGGGGTCTGGAATCACCTGCAGGAAGTGGTTTTCGACATCAGTGCGCTGCTACCGATGGACGGTCCTGCCGGTTCGGTACTGGCGGGCATGTTCGGTTACCAGGACGCGCCGACGGTCAGCACCCTGAGTGCCTACCTGATTTACCTGATCGGGGCGCTGCTGCTGTTCTTCAAGCCGCACACCCCGGCCGCTGGCAAGGTCATGCAGCCAAACACATCTTCTGTTACGAACGAATAAGGGCCTCCATGTCTAACCGTCCCTCAGGGCCTTCCGGGAAAGCCCGGCCGCCCCGTGTCCTGCGATTGGCAGTCGCCGGCTCAGTGATCCTGATGATCGCCGCAGGCGGGCTGTTCTACTACGCCTCGCAGGTCGCAGCCAAAAAGCGCGCGGCCAATGCCGGTACTGAGACCGTGGTCAATATCCACGCTCATAACTGCGAACCGAACGCCTTGACGGTCGCTGCGGGCAAGAACGCCTTTCGCATCGTCAACCGCTCGGAACGCGCCGTCGAATGGGAAATTCTCGATGGCGTGCTGGTGATTGAAGAACGGGAAAACATCGCGCCAGGGCTGAGCCAGGTGATCAATGCCAACCTGACGCCCGGTGATTACACGATTACTTGCGGTCTGCTGAGTAATCCGCGCGGCACCTTGCACGTCACGCCGACGGCAGAGTCCGACGCCAAGGCCAAGGCGCGTCCGTCCATGACCGCCTTCATCGGGCCGCTCTCCGAGTACCGCGTGTACCTGAGCCTGCAAAGCTCGGCGCTGATCAAGGCCGTCACAGCCCTGCAACAGGCCATTGATGCCGGCGACCTGAGCGCCGCCCAGGCGGCCTACCTGCCCGCCCGCGCCGTCTACCAGCGCATCGCACCGGCTGCACAGCGCCTTGCCGAGCTGGACAATGCGATCAATGCCCGCGCCGACTATTACGAGAAACGTGAACAGGATCCTGGCTTCGGCGGCTTTCACCGAATTGAATATGGCCTGTACGAGCTACACAGCGTCGAGGGCCTGGCGCCGGTCGCGCAGCGTCTGCAAACCGACGTCACCCAGCTCAAGCAACAGTTGATGGCGCAATCGCTGGCGCCCGAACAGCTGGCGGCCATTGCCACGCGCACCCTGCGCAGCCTGGCTGAGGTACGCAGCAACGGCGAAGAGGAACGCTACAGCCACAGCGACCTCAACGGCTTTGCCGCCAACCTGGACGGCACCCGCAAGATCGTCGACCTGCTGCGGCCGTTGCTGGCCCGCAGTGCGGGTGATCTGTTGCAGAAGATCGACGCAGCCATTGCTGATCTGGACACCACGCTTGATGCGTTGAGCACCGCCGATGGTGGCGTGCGTCCCTACGATCAGGTGGATAAGGTGCAGCGTCAGCAGATCGCCGCCAAGGCTGGCGCTCTGGCTGACGCACTCAATGGCATCGACCCGGCACTCGGCCTCTCCGGCCTTTGATTTACTGGAGCACAGCACGATGAAAAATCCGGACAGCAATTCAGACACGAGCAATGCTCCGGCCTCCCTGCAACGCCGCCGCGTTCTGATGGGGCTCGGCGCTGCAGGGGCCGCGCTGGCTGGCAGCAGCCTGAGTGGCAACGCACTTGCCGCAGCACCTGCGCAGGTCGCCGAAGCGCCGAACAGTGAGAAAACGCAGGACCACAACGAGTTTCACGGCCTGCATCAGAGCGGCATCGTCAACCCGCGCCCTGCTGCGGGCATGCTGGTGGCATTCGATGTTCTGGCCGCCGACCGTGAAGACCTGGAACGTCTGTTTCGCACCCTGAACGAGCGCATCGCGTTCCTGATGACCGGTGGCCCTGTGCCGGAGATCGATCCGAAACTGCCACCGCCGGACTCGGGCATTCTCGGTCCGGTGGTGACCCCGGACAACCTGACCATCACCGTGTCGGTAGGCGAGTCGCTGTTCGACGAGCGTTTCGGTCTGACCCCGGTCAAGCCGAAACGCCTGAGCCGCATGACCGGTTTCCCCAACGATGCGCTGGATCCGGCCAGTTGCCATGGCGACCTGAGCATCCAGTTCTGCGCCAACACTGCCGACAGCAACATCCATGCGCTGCGCGACATCGTCAAGAACCTGCCCGACCTGCTGCTGGTGCGCTGGAAACAGGAAGGCACCGTGCCGCCGCAGGCACCGAAGAAACCCGGTCAGCCGCCGGAAAGCGCGCGCAACTTCCTGGGTTTCCGGGATGGCTCGGCGAACCCGGATTCCAACAACCAGAAGACCATGAACGAACTGGTCTGGGTGCAGCCGGGCAGCGACGAACCGGCCTGGGCCGCCAACGGCAGCTATCAGGCGGTGCGCATCATCCGCAACTTCGTCGAGCGCTGGGACCGCACGCCCTTGCAGGAGCAGGAGTCGATTTTCGGCCGCAGCAAAAGCACCGGCGCGCCCATGGACGGCAAAGTCGAGAGCGATGTGCCCAACTACGCAGCCGACCCGGAAGGCAAGAAAACCCGACTGGATTCGCACATCCGCCTGGCTAACCCGCGTACCGCCGAAAGCCAGCGCAACCTGATACTGCGCCGCCCGTTCAATTACTCCAATGGAGTGAACAAGAACGGTCAACTGGACATGGGCCTGCTGTTCATCTGCTATCAGGCCGATCTGGAAAAAGGCTTCATTACGGTACAGAGCCGGCTTAACGGCGAGCCGCTGGAGGAGTACCTCAAGCCGGTCGGTGGCGGCTATTTCTTCACCCTGCCGGGGGTAACCGGCGACCAGGATTTCATCGGTCGCTCGCTGCTGGCGGCCGTATCGTCCACTCAAAACGCATGACCTATCCACTCCTGACCCGGAAGACACTCATGAAAAAGACGCCCCTGGCTTTGCTCCTGACCCTTGGCCTGCTCCAGACTCCACTGGCGGCCTTCGCCGCCACCGCGCCGCTGGATCTGGTAGGCCCGGTGTCGGACTACAAGATCTACGTGACCGAGAACATCGAAGAACTGGTCAGCCACACCCAGAAATTCACCGATGCCGTGAAAAAAGGCGACATCGCGACAGCCAAAAAGCTCTACGCCCCTACTCGCGTGTACTACGAGTCGGTAGAGCCGATTGCCGAACTGTTCAGTGACCTGGACGCGTCCATCGACTCGCGCGTCGACGACCATGAACAAGGCGTGACGGCGGAAGACTTCACCGGCTTCCATCGCCTGGAGTATGCGCTGTTCTCGCAGAACACCACCAAGGATCAGGGCCCTATCGCCGACAAGCTGTTGAGCGACGTCAAAGACCTGGAAAAGCGCGTGGCCGAGCTGACCTTCCCGCCGGAAAAAGTCGTCGGCGGCGCCGCAGCCCTGCTGGAAGAAGTGGCAGCGACCAAGATCTCCGGCGAGGAAGACCGTTACAGCCACACTGACCTGTATGACTTCCAGGGCAACATCGATGGTGCGAAGAAAATCGTCGACCTGTTCCGCCCGCAGATCGAACAGCAGGACAAGGCCTTCTCGAGCAAAGTCGACAAGAACTTCGCCACCGTGGACAAAATCCTCGCCAAGTACAAGACCAAGGACGGTGGCTTTGAAACCTACGACAAGGTCAAAGAGAACGACCGCAAAGCCCTGATCGGTCCGGTCAACACCCTGGCAGAAGACCTCTCGACCCTGCGCGGCAAACTGGGCCTGAATTGATCTGAAGCGCCGCGCCTGAAAGTGCTTTTTAACGCGATGGCACTGACGACGCAAATTGCGACGTAAGTGACGGCTGAGTCCTGGCGCTGATCCGGGGGTAGCCTGGCAGGACGCCAGGCTAGCCGCACCGGGCCATGGAGGGCCCGTTGCGGCGACCCCCGGATCAGTGACAGGGCGAAGGAACCCGACGAAGTCGGGCCGGAAACGGAGCTGCGGGCTTTGCCTACTTTGGCCCCATCAAAGTAGGTCGCCGAGGGGCGAAAAGGTGACCTGAGCCGAACCTCAATCCACCTGACAAAGAAAAAACCGCCATGTGACGCAGAGCGTCACGAAAGGCATTCCCACGCTAGAGCGTGAGGAACGAGAGGAGCTCGTGAGAACACCTATCGTGCCCATGCTCCACATTTCGGGACGCTCTGCGTCCGTTCCTAGATCCCGCTGAACCAGTTGTACCCCTGATCCTCCCAATACCCTCCAGGATTCTCGTTACTGACGAAAATCTCCACGATGTGCTTGGGATTCTTGAAGCCCAGCTTGGTCGGCACCCGCACCCGCAACGGGTAACCGTAATCAGGTGGCAGCGCCACTTCACCGAAGTCCAGCGCAAGCAACGTCTGCGGATGCAGCGCAGTAGGCATATCCAGACTTGAGTAATAGCGGTCAGCGCACTTGAAACCAACAAAACGCGCGGTCGTGTCAGCGCCGATATACTCCAGGAACGTCTTCAGCGGCACGCCGCCCCACTGCCCTATCGCACTCCAGCCCTCGATACAGATCAACCGCGTGATGTCCGTGCGTTGCGGCAGTTTGCGCAGCGCCTCCAGCGTCCACGGCTGCTTGTCCCGCACCAGCCCCGACACCGCCAGCTGGTAATCGGAAAGATCCAGCTCCGGCACATTGTATTCAGGGTAGAACGCATTGAACGGGAACGGATTGGTCAACTGCGCCTTGCTGTAGGTCGGCGCCAGCTTCTGGCCGTTGAACAGCCAGGCCTGAACCCGGTCATTCCAGCGCGACATGGCCCACAGCACTTTATCGACCTGATCGCCATCCTGCAGGTTGCAGCCTGTGAGCATCGACATCGCGCCCACGGTCAGCCCCGCGCGCAAAAACGAGCGGCGCTGAATATCGACCAGCTGGCGCTCTTGCGCGGGCTCAAGGCGGATACGCTGAGTGATGCGTTTACGTGGTTCGTTCATGATTGCGCAGTTCCGTCTTCGTTCGGCTGGCGGCCGCCGGTAATCATCGGCAGCAAAGTACTGGGCACCAGCACGACCAGCAGCAGATGGACGATAACGAACGCGCCGATGGCGGTCATCGCCCCGAAATGTACCCAACGGGCGAAATCGAATCCGCCCAGCAGACTGACCAGCTCCTGAAACTGCACCGGTTTCCAGATAGCCAGACCGGACAGCACGACCAGCACGCCCATGGCCAGCACCAACCAGTACATCAACCGTTGCACGGCGTTGTAACGGCCTTTGACGTGGACCAGTCGAAAACGCAACGCGTCGCTCATGTCACGCGTCACTTCGGACGGCCGGACCGGCAACAGGTCGCGTTTGAAATGGCGGCTGAACACGCCATACAACACATAAATCAGACCGTTGATGACCAACAGCCACATCACCGCGAAGTGCCAGGCAATGGAACCGCCCAGCCAGCCGCCGAGTGTCAAGAATTTGGGAAAGGTGAACGGCATCAGTGGCGATGCGTTGTAGATCGCCCAACCGCTCATGAACATACAAACCATGCCCACGGCATTGACCCAGTGGGTCAGGCGCACCGGCCACGGATGGATGGGGCGGGTTTTCATGTCGAGATCCCTCTGATCAGGCCTGGAAAAGGCTGTCAGGGGCAGCCTTGCGCCCCTGACAGCTCTGGCGGTGATTACATCGGCGGGGTGAAACCACCTTTGCCGACGGCCACACCACGAGCGGACTTGCCGTCGTCAGCCGGGAACACCACGACCTTGGCGCCCTTGGTCAACTGGGCGACCTTGCCTGGCTCGACGTAGGCGATAGGCACATCCTGCGGCACCACCAGTTTCTTCTCGCCACCCTCGTATTTGACGGTCAGCGTGCGACCATCGGTGCCAGCCAACGTGCCAACGGTGCCATTGGTCATGGTGCCGGTGCTGCCATCAGCGTTTTCCCAGCCATAGTGACCTTCGCCACTGCCTTTGAGGCTCGCCTCAAAAACGGTCACTTCCAGCGCTTTCAGTGTGCCGTCCGCCTGCGGGATGGCAGCCGAACCGACAAAACTGTCGCCTTTGATTTGCTTGAAGTCAGCTTCGGACACAAGACGAATACCGGTCTTGTCAGTCAGCTTGATGCTTTCGTGCTGACCCGAACGGGTGGTGAAATCGAGGGTGTCGGCGCTGACGCTGTCGACGGTCCCACGCATCGGTTTGACCACCTTCATGTCGGCAGCCTGGGTCATGACAGCGGCACTGAGCAACAGCAGGCCGAACGTAGTAGAGAGTGCAGTCTTCATCGGTACTTCCTTGGCAGGTGAGATCTGAAACCCATCTTTGCACCGCTACCGGCACCGCAGAATGACCGGGCAATGACATTTTTGTCATTCGTCGGACACCTTGTCGGCAACTGGTTAGACTCCGGCATCGGCGCACCATGGGTGCAGGCAAAAGCGTAGCGGACAAAACGATGCATATCCTGCTGATTGAAGATGACACCAAAACCGGCGAGTACCTGAAGAAGGGTCTGGGTGAGTCCGGCTACAAGGTGGACTGGACCCAACACGGGGCCGACGGCCTGCACCTGGCGCTGGAAAACCGCTATGACCTGATCGTGCTGGACGTGATGTTGCCGGGCATCGATGGCTGGCAAATCATCGAAGTACTGCGCGCCCGGCAGGACGTGCCAGTGCTGTTTCTGACCGCGCGCGACCAGTTGCAGGACCGGATTCGCGGCCTGGAACTGGGTGCCGACGATTATCTGGTCAAGCCGTTTTCCTTCACTGAACTGCTGCTGCGCATCCGCACCATCCTGCGCCGGGGCGTGGTACGCGAGGCGGACCACTTTCATCTGGCCGATCTGGAACTGGACCTGCTGCGCCGCCGCGTAACGCGCCAGCAGCAGGTCATCGTGCTGACCAACAAGGAGTTCGCCCTGTTGCACCTGTTATTGCGCCGCGAAGGCGACGTACTGTCCAGGGCACAGATTGCCTCGGAAGTCTGGGACATGAATTTCGACAGCGACACCAATGTCGTGGACGTCGCCATCAAGCGCCTGCGCAGCAAGGTGGACCTGCCCTACCCGGTCAAACTCATCCACACCGTGCGTGGCATCGGTTATGTGTGCGAGGTGCGGCCATGCGACGCCAGCCTTCCTTGACCCTGCGTTCGACCCTGGCCTTTGCCCTGGTGGCGATGCTTACCGTCAGCGGCGCCGGCCTGTACCTGTATCAGTCCATCGAAGAAACGGTCATGCAACGCAGCGACCATGCCGTGCTCGCGCGGCTGGACCACTTTCGCAAGCTGCTGCGCTATGACTTGACCATGGACAACCTCAAAGGCAGCCCGCAGCTGTTCGAGAACATGCTCGACAGCGAAGAAGACATCTTCATCATCGGCGAGCCAGGCAAATCACCAGTGATCTCGGTCAACCCGCAGCACGCGCCTCTGCCGGAGCTGCCGACCGTGGCGCAGGACCAGCCGCTGCAGGTCGACGACCTGCGCAGCGGCATGAGCCTGCAAGGCGTGCCGTTGCGCGCTGCTGCCGTGCAGGTGATGTCCAACGGTGTCGAAGTACGCTTGCAGGCCGCACACCTGATGGTCAAGGAAATGGCCATGCTCGCCAGCTTCCGTCAGCGCATCTATATAGCCGTGGCCCTGGCGTTTCTGATCACCGCAGCGCTGGGCTATGTGCTGTTGCGCCGCGGCTTGCGTCCGCTGCGCAGAATGGCCGCCCATGCCGCCGCAATCACCCCGGCCAGCCTGCACAAACGCCTCGACAGCCGTGATACGCCCGTCGAACTGCAACAACTGAGCGACGCGTTCAACGCCATGCTTGACCGTCTGGACGATGGCTACCGACGCCTGATGCAGTTTTCTGCCGATCTGGCCCACGAAATCCGCACACCGGTCGGATCGCTGATGGGCCACTGCCAGGTCGCCTTGCGCCAGAACCGCAGCGCCGATGAATATCAGGCGCTACTGGCCTCCAATCTGGAAGAGCTGGAGCGCATCTCGCGGCTGGTAGAAAGCATTCTGTTTCTGGCACGGGCGGACGAAGCCCAAGCCGCGCTGGAACGTCAGTCGCTGGATCTGCATGATGAGCTGCAACGGGTCGCCGGCTATTTCGAGGGGCTGGCCGAAGAACGCAATCTGACCCTGAGCACCCACGGACAAGGCACGTTGCTGGCCGATCCTATTTTGCTGCGGCGTGCACTGAGCAATCTGGTCGCCAATGCGATTCGCTACGCCGATGAAGACAGCGAAATTCTGATGCGGGTGACGGCTGTGGACAGGCACTGGAAGATCGATGTGGAGAATCAGGGACCGGTGCTGCCGCAAGCCACACTCGCGCGCTTGTTCGATCGTTTCTATCGCGGTGACGCCTCACGCCATGAGCGTTCGGATTCCAACGGCCTGGGGCTGGCGATCGTCACGGCAATCATGCAACTGCACGGCGGTCGGGTCGAAGTCGATCAACCCGCCGTCGGCAGAATCTGCTTCAGTCTGATATTCCCGGCGGCCTGAAGCCTGCGGTGCGCGAGGATCAATTCTTTTTCTCGTGGGCAATGGCCAGCTTGTAGAACGTGGCCGAGCCGCCTTCCGTGGTGTAGCCGGTATTGTCCTGGGTATAGACCCCTGCCTTGAAGTAGAACAGTTTGCTGGCCCAGGCTGAATCCAGCTTGGCGTACCAAACTGCGTCAAAGGCATTGACCGTCAGATCGCCAGACGGCGACAGGTTGATGGTGTAGTTGAACTGCTTGTTGAGCGGCACACCTTGCGCGATGGTGATGACCTCGATTTCCGAGTCCGGCGTACGACGAAACTTGGCGACGATGTTACCGGTCTGCAGCTTCTCCTTGTACTGATACTCCACCTTCAGCAGCGGTTCGGTGCTCTGGTAGCAGTGAATCTGACCGATCACGATCTTGCCACTGGAAGGCACCTGATCGACTTCCAGGGTGGCGCGCAAAAAGTTGTCGGCACTCGAGTAGGCCCAGTTGAAGACTCTTCCGTCTGAAGTCGTCTCACGCAATTCGGAACGCGGGTACTTGGCGTTTTCGGTGGTTGACCCCGTCACCGGCGCCCAGAAGAACAGCGTATCCCCCGATTGAAAGTAGCCATCCCGGTAGCCCTTTACCAACTTGGGGGTTTCGATAATGGTCGCAGGGCTTCCGACAGGTACGGAGAGATTCCAGGTAGCAAGGTCGATCATCGCGTAGCTCGCAAGGTGCGCATCGCGCACCAACTGAATGGCTCTGAAACGGGTGTGCTGGCCCGTTTGGTCATCCAGACTATCGGCTGAATCGTTTATTTTTTAAACAGCCTCGACAACGCTTTGGCGTCAACAAACCGTCTAAAAATAGCCAATGCCATCACTGCGATATCAATTGTTGCGATGCAGCCATGTGCCACTGTCGAGCTACAAGCGTTGATTAACGTGAAGAAGTGTTTTGTGAAACGCGTCATTTTTTTGAATGTGTCGAGGCCGATACAGCACAAAAAACCGCAAATCACCGACAGACGGTAGCAATTATCTTCGTCACAAATGAACTTCCGCCACTTGAAGCTGACCAAGGCGACCCTTTTAGGGCGTCCCGTCTTCTCGAAACGCGCTATTAACGGATTAGAAAGAAAGCGCCTCCGCCGGGCGGCTTCGGGTTGACTGTAAGCAGTTGTTACGGGATATTAGTTAGCAAGCTATTTATATCCCTACTAACAATATTGCTCCTAACTAAATTCCTGGTGTTTCCATGTCTGTCGAATCCCTGCATCGGACAATCAGCAGTGGCCTGGTGGCCGCGTCTCGCCAATGGCGACGCATCTGCCAGAACACGCTGGTGACCTATGGCATTTCCGAAGCCTGCGCAGGTCCGCTGTTGGCCATCGCACGCCTGGGCGATGGCGCACATCAGGTAAAAGTCGCCCAGGCGGCCGGCATGGAGAGCCCGACGCTGGTGCGTCTGCTCGATCAGTTGTGCCAGGCCGATATCGTTTGCCGCACCGAAGACCCGAATGACCGCCGCGCCAAGGCCTTGAGCCTGACGCGCAAAGGTCGCGCACTGGCCTGTTCCATCGAAGCCGAGCTGACCCGCTTGCGTGCCGAAGTGCTGCAAGGCCTGCAACCTGCCGACCTGGAAGCCACCTTGCGGGTGTTACAGGCGTTTGCCGATGCGGCGCAGCGCGAACACGGGGGCCAGGCTTGAACGGATTTTTCTCCAGCGTTCCACCTGCACGTGACTGGTTCTACGGTGTACGCACCTTCGGCGCGTCGATGCTGGCGCTGTACATCGCATTGTTGATGGAAATGCCCCGCCCCTACTGGGCAATGGCCACGGTGTACATCGTCTCCAGCCCCTTCGTCGGCCCGACCAGTTCCAAGGCGCTGTACAGAGCGGCAGGAACCCTTGCCGGTGCTGCGGCCTCGGTCGTGCTGGTGCCCATGTTCGTGCAGACACCCTTGTTGCTGGCCATCGTCGTCGGGCTGTGGACCGGCACCTTGTTGTTTCTGTCCCTGCACTTGCGCACCGCCAACAGCTACGCATTGATGCTGGCCGGCTACACCATGCCGCTGATTTCGCTGCCAGTGGTCGACAACCCGCAAGCTGTATTCGACATCGCGGTGTCGCGTACCGAAGAGATTTTTCTTGGCATCATTTGCGCCGCTGTCGTGGGTGCGATGTTCTGGCCCAGACGCCTGGCGCCGGTGTTTCAGGCCACCACGGAAAAGTGGTTCAGCGATGCCGCGACCTACAGCCAGCGTTTTATCAGCCGCACCTGCCAGCCCGAAGAAATCGGTACGCTGCGCAATTCGATGGTCGGCAGCTTCAACTCGCTGGAAATGATGATCGGCCAGTTGAGTCACGAAGGCGCCCGCAAGCAAACCGTGCGCAACGCCAATGAACTGCGCGGCCGGATGATCCACCTCTTGCCGGTCATCGATGCGCTGGACGACGCGCTGTGGGCGCTGGAGCGACGCACGCCAGAGCTGCTGGCCAGCATCAAGCCCTTGTTGCACAAGGCTTGCGACTGGCTCGAAAGCACTGCCGATGGGCCGCAGGTGGAGCAATGGCAGCAGTTGCACCGCGATCTGCAGAGCCTGCAACCGGGCTCCGCGCAACTGGACGACCGCAATCAACTGCTGCTTTCCAATACGCTGTTCAGGCTGGGTGAGTGGATCGATCTGTGGCTGGATTGCCGAACCCTGCAATACGCGATCAAGACCGACGACCAGTCACAGTGGCGCGCGGTCTATCGCCATTGGCGCCTGGGCCGGCTGACCCCGTTTCTCGACCGCGGTCTGATGCTCTATTCGGTGACCTCGACAGTACTGGCGATCATCGCCGCGTCGGTGTTGTGGATTCTGCTCGGCTGGAAAGACGGCGCAAGTGCCGTGGCACTGGCGGCGGTGTCGTGCAGCTTCTTCGCCGCCATGGACGACCCTGCCCCGCAAATCTACCGGTTCTTCTTCTGGACCCTGCTCTCGGTGGTGTTCGCCAGCCTGTACCTGTTTGTGGTGCTGCCCAACCTGCATGACTTCCCGATGCTGGTGCTGGCCTTCGCCGTGCCGTTCATATGCGTCGGGACCCTGACCGTGCAGCCGCGCTTCTTTCTCGGCACGCTGCTGACCATCGTCAACACCTCGTCGTTCATCAGTATCCAGAGCGCTTATGACGCGGACTTCATGAACTTCCTCAATGCCAACCTGGCGGGTCCTGCCGGGCTGCTGTTCGCCTTCATCTGGACCCTGGTGTTCCGCCCGTTCGGCGTCGAACTGGCGGTCAAGCGCCTCACCCGTTTCAGCTGGCGTGACATCGCCAGTCTCAGTGAAAACGCTTCGCTGGCCGAGCATCGGCGCATGGGCGTGCAAATGCTCGACCGCCTGATGCAGCAACTGCCGCGCCTGACGCTCACCGCCCAGGACACCGGGATTGCCTTGCGTGAACTGCGCGTCGCGCTGAACATGCTCGACCTGCTGGCCTACACCCGCCGTGCCACGCCTGCGGCCCAGGTACTGCTGCGTCAGGTGATCGAAGAAGTCAGCGGCTATTTCAAACAGTGTCGCAAGGCCGGTGAACGGCTGCCGGCGCCCAGAGGCCTGCTGATGGCCATGGACCGCGCACGCCGTTCACTGACCGATCAGGAGATGGGCGACAACCCGGCCCGACTGCACCTGCTGCATGCTCTCAGCGGCCTGCGCCTGGCGCTGCTGCCGGGGGTCGAAATCGTCACCGTAGGCGGCGAACTGACCGAGCAACTGCCGCACAACATCGATGGAGCGCCCCTGTGATCGGTGATCTGGACATCAGCGGGATCTTCATCCCCACGTTCCTGGCGATGATGGGCATCGCCTATCTGCTGTTTCTGGTCGTGCACGCGGTGCTGTCGCGTGCCCACTTCTACCGTCTGGTCTGGCACCGGGCTTTGTTCAACGTAGGTCTATACGCTTTGTTGCTCGGCGCCGTGGATACTCTAAGTCGATACCTGATGACATGAAAAAACCGATACTGACACTGGGCCGCGTGGTCCTGACCCTGCTGGTTGTCACCTTGGCCGCCGTGGTCGTATGGCGCATGGTGATGTATTACATGTATGCACCGTGGACGCGCGACGGGCATATCCGCGCCGACATCGTGCAGATCGCACCGGACGTGTCCGGGCTGATCCAGAAGGTCGAAGTCACTGACAACCAGCCTGTGCACAAGGGCCAGGTCCTGTTCACCATTGATCAGGACCGCTTCCGTCTGGCACTGCGCCAGGCGCAGGCGACGGTCGCCGAACGTCAGGAAACCTGGGAACAGACGCGCCGCGAGAACAAACGTAACCGGGGCCTGGGCAATCTGGTCGCCCGCGAACAACTGGAAGAAAGCCAGTCACGCGAAGCCCGAGCCCTTTCGGCACTGGGCGAATCAAAGGTTGCGGTAGATGCCGCGCAGTTGAACCTGGATCGCTCGGTGATCCGCAGTCCGGTGGACGGCTACCTCAACGACCGCGCCCCCCGCGAACATGAGTTCGTCACTGCCGGGCGTCCGGTGCTTTCTGTGGTCGATTCGACGTCGTTCCACATCGACGGATATTTCGAGGAAACCAAGCTCGATGGCATCCATGTCGGCCAGGGCGTCGACATCCGTGTCATCGGCGACAACGCGCGGCTGACCGGCCATGTGGTGAGCATCGTTGCCGGTATCGAAGACCGCGATCGCAGCAGCGGCTCGAACCTGCTGCCCAACGTCAACCCGGCCTTCAGTTGGGTGCGTCTGGCGCAGCGGATTCCGGTGCGGATTGCCTTCGATGACGTGCCTGCCGATTTCCGCATGATTGCCGGGCGTACCGCGACAGTGTCGATTATCGACGACACGCAGGAGCGCAGCCGATGAAACGTGCTTTACGCGTGGCCGCGCTCGGCTTTACCGCCGTGCTGTCGGCCTGCCAGATGGTCGGTCCGGATTACCAGTTGCCCAAAGACGGCGCGATCAATCGCCCTGACTTGCAGGGTGAACTGGCTGGTCGCTCGGTCAACACGGTTTCGGCCCCGGTGCCTGCTCACTGGTGGCGCCTGTACCAGGATGCGCGTCTGGATGAGCTGGTGGGCCAAGCCATAGCTTCTAATACCGACCTGCGCATCGCTGCCGCCAACCTGCAGCGTGCCCGCTATCAGACCTCGGAAGCCGAGGCGGCCGGCGGCTTTACCAACGGCGCGAAGATCGGCGCGCAGCGCGTGCAGGAGTCCGGCGAGGCGTTTCTGCTGACCGACAAGGTGCCGGTGGCCAATGTCGGCGATGTGGGTCTGACCACTTCGTACCAGTTCGATCTGTTCGGCACCTTGCAGCGTGGCATCGAAGCGGCGCAGGCCAATGTCGATGCCAATCAGGCGGCGGTGGATACGGCACGTATCACGGTGGTCGCCGATGTGGTGCGCGCGTACACGCAGATTTGTGCGGCCAACGAAGAGCTCGACATCGCCCGCGAATCGCTGGAATTGCAAAAACAGAGTGTGTCCCTCAACCAGCGCCTGCGTGATGCCGGGCGTGGCGATGAAACCCAGGTCACTCGTTCGCAAACGCAGTTCAAGTCATTGCGCGCCGAAATGCCCCGTTACGAGGCGCGTCGTCAGGCTGCGATGTTCCGCCTGTCGATGTTGCTGGCCAAACCTGTCGAGCAACTGCCCGCCGGGGTCAGCACCTGCAACCAACTGCCGCATATTGCGCAGGTCATGCCGGTGGGCGACGGCGCAGCACTGCTCAAACGCCGCCCGGATGTGCGTCAGGCTGAACGCCATCTGGCGATGTCGACTGCCGAGATCGGCGTTGCCACCGGCGAGCTGTATCCGGACATCAGCATCGGCGCGAGCATTGGCACCACCGGCCTGATCGAGAACCTTGGCAAGCCGGCGGCCAATCGCTGGGGCTTCGGGCCGCTGCTGAACTGGACTATCCCGTCCAACGGCTCACGCGCCCGCATCCATCAGGCCGAAGCCTCGGCGCAAGCTGCGCTGGCGCGATTTGACGGTGTGGTGCTCAATGCCATCCGTGAAACCCAGACCGGTCTGGCGCAATACACCGCCCTGCTCGACCGCCGCGACGCGCTCAAAGACGCCGAGCAATCTGCCAAGGAAGCGGCTGACCAGACACACCGTTTCTATCAGGCCGGACGCGCTTCGTTCCTCGCCGACCTGCAGGCTACGCGCACTTACACTGACGTACGCGCGCAGATGGCCGAAGCCAACACTCAGGTGGCGATGGGGCAGATCAATCTGTTTCTGGCACTCGGCGGCGGCTGGGAGAAGGATGACGTGGCGCAGCAGTAGGATGGGCGTTCGCCTCGCCATCAGGCGTGGTTCGGATTGATCAGTGCTCTGAGGACATGATCTTCCCAGACACCGGCAATTTTCAGGTAGGCGCGCGCGTGCCCTTCCTTTTCGAAGCCGAGTGATTGCAGAAGTCGCTGACTTTTCAGGTTGTGTGGCAGGTGGTTGGCCATGATTCGATGCAGGCCCATGTGTTCGAAGCAGTAGCGATTGGTGACCTCCAGTGACCTTTTCATCAAGCCCTGCCCCTGAGCGGTTTCTGCCAGTGAGAAGCCGAGGTTGCAGGCCTGGAAAGCGCCTCTCACGATGTTGGTGTAGCTGCAGCGTCCCAGCAATTCTCCGTCCGGAGCGGTGATAAGGAAAAAAAACGCGCTGCCGACCTGCATGCTTTCCCATTGCTGCTGGACCCTTGACCGGGCGTTTTCGAGAATGAAATAGTCATCGTCCCTTAGCGGTTCCCAAGGCTGCAGATGCTGGCGATGGGTATTTTCATAACGGTTGATCAGCTCGGCATCATCAAATGCCAATATCCTGAGAGAAAAGCCTTCGCCTGCATACTGCATGTTTACTCCCCGTGTCAGTCACTACCCGGATTATCGTTCACACGCTCCAGCGTGGGAATGTAGTTCGTGATGCACTGCGTCACACGGCGGTTCTGCGATATCAGGTAGATTGGGGTTCGGCTCAGGTCACCTTTACAGCGGCTATAACGCCCTCTTCGCGAGCAAGCGAAGCGTCGCCCGGCTCGCTCCCGCAAGTCTTGTGCGCTTGCACTCAACCACACAATGCTCCTAGGCTCTCCCGATCTTTGATTCGGGAACCACCATGGACAGCTCTCTCAGCCGCCGCGAGCGGTTGCATATTGTTATTTTCGAGGCCAATACGCCTGCCGGGCGGACGTTTGACAAGGCGGTGCTGGTCGCGATTCTGCTCAGTCTGCTGGTCACTATCATCGACAGCATCGAGAGTATTCATCGTGATTACGCGATGCTTTTCGCGTGGATCGAATGGGGCTTCACGCTGATGTTTGCCATCGAATACATGCTGCGCCTGTATTGCTCGCCGCGGCCGCTGAAGTACGCATTCAGTTTCTACGGGCTGGTGGACCTGCTGGCGATCGTGCCGGGCGTGCTGTCTATCTATTACAGCGATGCGCAATACCTGCTGATCGTGCGGATCATCCGTATGCTGCGGATTTTTAGGGTGCTCAAGCTCGGCACCTACCTGCGGCAGGCCAATTACCTGCTGGCGGCGCTGCGTGGCAGCAAGCAGAAGATCATCGTGTTTCTGGTCACGGTGTCTACGCTGGTCACCGTATTCGGCACGCTGATGTATGTGATCGAAGGTCCGGAGCATGGTTTCACCAGCATTCCCAAGGGTATTTACTGGGCCATCGTGACCCTGACGACGGTGGGCTTTGGCGATATCGTGCCCAAGACTCCACTCGGCCAGATGCTCTCCTCGCTGGTGATGATTACCGGCTACTCGATCATCGCCGTGCCCACCGGGATATTCACCGCCGAGCTGGCCAACGCCATGCGCGGCGAGCAGTTGAAACACGACTGCCCGGTGTGCTCGAAAAACCTTCACGAGCACGGCGCGGCGTTCTGCTCACGCTGCGGCAATCAATTGTTTAAAAAAACAGAGCACACGGCATAAGCAAAGATCTTTTCGGTCTTTAAACCGCAGGCGCGATGCTGATAGTGTCGCGGCATTACGCCATCAGGCTGATCACACTCTTCATCTCAAGGACCCTGCAGTGAATAAACTCTTCGCCGCCTCGCTACTGGCCGCCGGCCTGGCTTTTGCCAGCGCTGCCCAGGCAGCTCCAACGCTGCTCAACGTCTCCTATGACGTGATGCGTGATTTCTACAAGGACTACAACAGCGCCTTCCAGAAACACTGGAAAGACGAGAAGCATGAAGATGTGACCGTGCAGATGTCCTTCGGCGGATCGAGCAAGCAAGCGCGTTCGGTCATCGACGGGCTGCCGGCTGACGTGATCACCATGAACATGGCCACTGACATCAACGCCCTGGCCGACAATGGCAAGCTGGTGCCGGAAGACTGGGTCAGCCGCCTGCCAAACAACAGCGCGCCCTTCACCTCGGCCACGGTGTTCATCGTGCGCAAGGGCAACCCGAAGGCGATCAAAGACTGGCCGGATCTGATCAAGGATGGCGTGGAAGTCATCGTGCCCAACCCGAAAACCTCGGGCAACGGCCGCTACACCTACCTCTCGGCCTGGGGTTACACCTTGAAAAAAGGCGGCGATGAAGCGGCGGCGAAGAAATTCGTCGGTGATCTGTTCAGCCATGTGCCAGTCCTTGATACCGGCGGCCGTGGTGCGACCACAACGTTCATGACCAACCAGATCGGCGACGTGCTGGTCACCTTCGAGAACGAAGCGGAAATGATCGCCCGCGAATTCGGTCGCGATCAGTTCGAAGTGGTTTACCCCTCCGTGTCGGCAGAAGCCGAGCCACCGGTGAGTGTGGTCGACAAGGTCGTGGACAGGAAAGGCTCCCGCCCCCTGGCTGAGGAATACCTGAAATACCTGTGGTCACCGGAAGGCCAGGAGATCGCGGCCAAAAACTACCTGCGCCCGCGTGATCCGCAGGTGCTGGCCAAGTACACCGATCGCTTCCCGAAAGTGGACTTCCTCTCGGTGGAGAAAACCTTCGGTGACTGGCGCACGGTGCAGAAGACCCACTTCATCGACGGCGGTGTGTTCGACCAGATCTATCCGGGCAAATAAACCGCTCAGGCGATGCAAAACGGCGACCTTCGAGGTCGCCGTTTTTATTGAGCCTGGATCATTTACTGAACTGTTTGCCCAGCCCTGCCGGCACGCCACTGACATCAGTCGCCTGCCACGGACCGTTGGGGCTGGTTGCCCAGCTCCAGCCGTCATTCCACTGGTAGTAAGTGCGCTGGCGATAGAAGGTATTAGGCTGATCGTCCATCACGTACACGCCCAGGCGCGGGTCCCAGTGGCTGCCGCCGCCCGGTGGCGGCGCGAAACTGGCCGAGGACTTCGGCGCTGCGGCAGGCGCCTTGGCAGGCTCCGACGGCGCGCTACTCGGACGCGGTGCGCCGGGCTGCTGGCCACCCGGCAGGTTAAGGATAGGATCCTGGCTATGTGGCGGTGCCGGATGCTGGACAGCACAGGCACTCAGGCCAACGACCAGACCCAACAAGGTGATGCGTGCGGTACGGTACATAAGCGAATTCTCTAGTTATCCGGACTGTCAATGGTCAACGCCTGCTGCGCCGCAGTATCACTGGCCAGTGGCTGACTGCGGCCGACCCACTCACCGGTGGTTGGCTGCCCTGCGCGAGACACTCGCGCAACCAGTTGGACTTGCGCAAAGTTCGACAGGTTCAGTTGCGGCATCATTGCGTCGGCATCGCTCAGTTCCACGTCGGCAGGCAAGTCCGCCACGGTAATGCGTTTGACCGCCAAAGGCGCCGCCGGGCCATTGATGGCGCGGGCAAAGATGAACACGCTGTCGTTCGGCCTTACCTTGCCTTGAAGCGCCGCAGCCAGCTCGACATGAATTTTTATCGATTTAGTCTTCACCGCCGGCGCCGCGTTTGCCACGCGTTTGGCGAGGTTTTCTCTGGCGCGGGCAATACCGCCTTCCAGTGCCGAACGCGATGCGTCATCTGCGGGCAGTGCTGCAAGCAACCGGGTCCAGTAATCCACCGCCGCCTGATAGCGCTGTGTTTCGAACGCGGCAATCCCGAGCAGGCCAAGGCTAGTGACTTCCTTGGGGTCAGCCTGCAGCGCTTCGTCGGTCAGCTCCTGCACCTGGGGTGTGAAGTGTTTGCCACTGGCGAAATACAGCGCCTGAGCCCACTGCCCGAGCAACTCGGGCTGCCTTCCGGCCAGCGCCACCGAGCGCTCGAACATCTGCGCGGCATCACCCGGACGGTTCTGCGCCATGTAGCTGCGCGCCAGAAAATAAAGGTTTTCGGCTGAATCCGGTTGAGCCTGCACGCTGCGCTCAAGGCGCTGTGTCATGTCTGCCAGTGAGGTCGGTGGTCGAGCGAATTCGCGACTCAGTTCAACCCGGTCACTGGCACCCAGCTGGAGATAGCCCGCCAGCCCCAACAACGGGACCAGCAGCGCAGCCAGCACCAGCAAGGGCTTGCCCAGACGCGATGTGCGGGCGGGCTCTGCGCCTTCGGTGTCGGCAAGCAGCTCACGCGCTGCTTCGGCACGTGCAGACTGCAATTGCGCCACCGACAGCACGCCCTGCTCGTGCTGAACCTGCAGCTCGCTCAGTCGCTCTTGATACAAGGCCACGTTCAGAGCTGTGCGGTCTTCTTCCCGTTGCGCGCGATGGCCGCGCAGCAGCGGAATCAGCAAAAAGCTCAGCGCGACCATCAGCAACAGCCCGGTAGCCATCCAGAAGTCGATCATGGGCGGTGCTCATCCAGCAAGGTGGCAAGACGCTGCTTCTCATCTTCGCAAAGCTCGTCGGTCTGTGCGGATTGTGCCTTGCGGCGGCGGCCAACGATAAGGCCGATCACCACAAACCCGCCAACCAGCAGGCCGGCGGGCCCGAACCACAGCAGCCAGGTGCGTGCATTGAGGCTCGGCTTGTAGCGAACGAAATCGCCATAGCGATCGACCATGAAATCGATGATCTGTTGATTGCTCTGCCCTTCGCCCAGCATGCGGTAGATTTCCTTGCGCAAATCAGCGGCAATCGGCGCATTGGAGTCGGCAATGTCCTGGTTCTGGCATTTCGGGCAGCGCAGTTCTCGGGTCAGTTCGCTGTAGCGCGCGCGCTCGGCATCGTCGCGAAAGGCATAAGCGTCGATGGCCGCGTGGGCGATGCCGGAACACAGCACGCTGAACAGGACGATCATCAGGCAGCGCTTCATGGCCGCGCCTCATCGACCAGTTGCTGATAACGCGCGGCAAGCTTTTCGCGCCACACTGCGTCGTCGATAACCCCGACGTGTTTGTAACGAATGACGCCTTGGGCATCGATCAGGAAGGTTTCCGGCGCACCGTATACCCCCAGGTTAAGGCCCAGAGAGCCGTCCTGGTCACGAATATTCAACTGATAAGGATCATGGAATTCCTTGAGCCATTTCAGCGCGTCCGCGTTGACGTCCTTGTAATTCACGCCGTAGATCAGCACGCCCTGCTGCGCCAGCCGGGTCAGCACCGGATGCTCCACCCGGCAGGCCACGCACCAGGTGCCCCACACGTTGACCAACGCAGGTTTGCCGAGCAGATCGGCACGGCTCAACATCCGCTCGCCCTGCACCGCCGGTAGCGAGAATGCCGGAAAAGGCTTGCCGATCAGTGCCGAGGGCAGCTCGGCGGGGTCCAGATACAAACCGCGATACAAAAACGCCGCTACGCCCAGAAACAGCACCAGTGGCAGCACCATGACCCAGCGTCTCATTGTGCTGCTCCCGACAAACCCAACGCCTCGCGCACCTTGCTCTTTACCCGGGTGCGATAACGCCGATCCAGCGCCGCCAGCACCCCGCCCAGGCCGGTCAGCAGGCCGCCCAGCCAGATCCAGCGCACAAACGGTTTGACGTGAACCCGAACGGCCCACGCACCATCGCCCAGCGGTTCACCCAGGGCGACATACAGGTCCCGGCTGAAACCGGCATCAATGCCCGCTTCGGTCATCATCGACTGCTGCACGGTGTAGAGGCGCTTCTCCGGGCGCAGTTCGGTCAGTTTAACGCCGTCGCGCAACACGCGAACGGTGCCCCGATCAGAGGTGAAGTTCGGCCCTTCATAATGCCGGGCACCCTCGAAGACAAAGGTATACCCACCCAGTTCGGTGGACTCGCCAGGGGCCATGCGCAAATCGCGCTCGGCGCTGTTCTGGCTCGACAGCACCACCCCCAGCGCGCACACGACAATCCCAAGGTGCGCCAGCTGCATGCCCCAATAGCTGCGGGTCAGACCGCGTGCGCCGCTGAGCAGACCCTTGTGGCGGGTCTTGTCGAGCAGGTCGCGAACCCCGGCCAGCAGCACCCAGGCGGCGAGCATCAGGGTCGCCAGCACCGCCCACTGGAAATCGCCCAGCAGCAGACCGGCCAGCACCGCCAGGACGACGCTGCCGATTAGTACCGGGGCCAGCATGCCGAGCAGCCATTTCAGCGGCGTGTCCTTCCAGCGCACCAGTACGCCGACCGCCATCACCACCATCAACAAGCCCATCAACGGCACGAACAGCGTATTGAAGTACGGCGGGCCGACCGACATCTTGGCGCCGCTCATGGCATCAATCACCAGCGGATAAAGGGTGCCCAGCAGAATCATGGACGCAGCAACCACCAGCAACAGGTTATTGCCCAGCAGCAGGGTTTCCCGCGACCACAGGCCGAATCCGACCTGGCTTTTGACCACCGGTGCGCGAATCGCGAACAGGGTCAGCGAACCGCCGACCACGACCAGCAAAAACATCAGGATAAACACACCGCGTGCCGGGTCCGAGGCAAAGGCGTGCACGGAGGTCAGCACCCCGGAACGGACCAGGAAGGTGCCCAGCAGGCTCAAAGAAAACGCAGCAATGGCCAGCAATACCGTCCAGCTCTTGAATACGCCACGTTTTTCCGTGACCGCCAGCGAGTGAATCAGTGCAGTGCCGACCAGCCAGGGCATGAACGAGGCGTTTTCCACCGGGTCCCAGAACCACCAGCCGCCCCAACCCAGCTCGTAATACGCCCACCACGAGCCGAGGCTGATGCCGATGCCGAGAAAGGCCCAGGCCACTAGCGTCCACGGCCTGGACCAGCGCGCCCAGGCAGCGTCGAGTCGACCGCCGAGCAAGGCCGCAATGGCGAACGCAAAGGCCACGGAGAAACCGACATAGCCCATGTACAGCATCGGCGGATGCACGATAAGGCCAATGTCTTGCAACAACGGGTTCAGATCACGTCCATTCGCGGGTATCTGCGGCAACAGACGCGCGAACGGGTTGGAGGTCATGATCAGAAACGACAGGAAACCCAGGCTGATCATGCCCATCACGGCGAGGACCCGCGCCAGCATCACCTGCGGCAGTTGCCGTGAAAACACCGACACGGCGAAGGTCCAGCCGCCGAGAATCACGGCCCAGAGCAGTAACGACCCCTCATGCGCGCCCCACACGGCACTGAACTTGTAGTACCAGGGCAGCGCGGTGTTGGAGTTCTGTGCAACGTAGGCGACGGAGAAGTCGTCGACCATGAACGCGTAGGTCAGACAACCGAAGGCGAAGATCAGAAAGCTGAACTGGCCCCAGGCTGCCGGACGGGCAAGGCTCATCCACAGGCGATCACCGCGCCATGCGCCGATCAGCGGAATGATGGCCTGCACCAGCGCAAAGCAGAATGCCAGAATCATGGCCAGCTGGCCGAGTTCGGGAATCATCGATCAACCCTGTTTGACGGGTGTGGAAGGCGCAGCCGGTGCCGTCTGACCGCTGTCACGCAGCGCCTTGGTGACCTCGGGGGGCATGTATTTCTCGTCATGCTTGGCCAGTACCTCATCGGCCACCACTACGCCCTGTGCATTGAGTTTGCCCAGCGCCACGATGCCCTGCCCTTCACGAAACAGATCAGGAAGAATGCCTCGATAGGTGATGGTTACCGACTTGTTGAAATCGGTGACCACAAAACGCACGTCCAGCGAATCGGCCGAGCGCTGCAAGGAGCCCTTTTCGACCATGCCGCCAGCCCGAATGCGCGTATCCAGCGGTGCCTCGCCATTGGCGATCTGGCTGGGGGTGTAGAACAGGTTGATGTTTTCCTGCAAGGCGCCGAGGGCCAGGGTCACGGCCAGACCGACACCGGCCAGCAGCGCGACAATGATCAACAAGCGTTTTTTGCGCAGCGGGCTCACGGGCGATTCTCCCGCTTCAGGCGACGTGCCTGCTGTTTCAGAAAGCGCTGCCGCGCCCATAGCGGCAACGCCACGTTGATCAGCAGCACCACAAGGCACAGCCCGTAGGCCGACCAGACAAACACCCCGTGGCGGCCCATGGCAAGAAAATCGCTGAGCGATGCAAAACTCAAAGCGTGTTCTCCGACTGCGCTGCTGTGTGGCCCAGGCTGCGCAGAATCTCGGCCTTGACCCACTGGGTGCGCGCTTCGCGACGCAGCACTTCAAGACGCATGCGCATCATCAACAGCACGCCGAACAAGCAGTAGAAACCCAGTGTGGTAAACAGCAGCGGCAGCCACATTTCAGCCGGCATGGCGGGTTTCTCCGTGAGGCTGAACGTCGACCCTTGGTGCAGGGTGTTCCACCACTCGACCGAATACTTGATGATCGGAATGTTCACCACACCGACGACGGCCAGCACCGCGCAGGCCTTGGCGGCGCTGTCGCGGTTACTGATGGCGTTGCCCAGCGCGATCAGGCCGAAATACAGGAACAGCAGAATCAGCATCGAGGTCAGTCGCGCGTCCCAGACCCACCATGCTCCCCAGGTGGGCTTGCCCCAGATCGCGCCGGTCGCCAGCGCCAGCGCGGTCATCCACGCGCCAACGGGTGCAGCGCAGTGCAGCGCGACATCGGTCAGCTTGATTCTCCAGACCAGCCCGACCAACCCGCACACGGCCAGCATGACGTAACAGGACTGGGCGAGCATCGCGGCAGGGACGTGGATATAAATGATACGGAAGCTGTCGCCCTGCTGGTAATCCGGCGGCGCGAACGCAAGGCCCCAGACCATGCCGATGACCAGTAACAGCAAAGCGGCAACACTCAGCCAGGGCAGCAGGCGTGCGCTGACGCGGTAAAACCCTTTCGGCGAGCCGAGCGTGTGCAGCCAGGCCCAACCGATGCTGCTTTTCATGGCGTTGCTTTTCATCAGAGTGCATCCAGGGTGTTGACCGGCATCGAAGTCTCGATCCCGGAACCTCAATTATTCGCCGATGCTGATTTTCAGGCCAGCGGCTATCGCAAAGGGTGTCAGGGTGATCGCCAGCGCCGCCAGGCTGCCCAGCCACAGCAGATAGCCGGTCGTCGGCATGCCCTGCAGCGCGGCCTGCAACGCGCCACTGCCCAGAATCAGCACCGGGATGTACAGCGGCAGAATCAACAATGCCAGCAGCAGGCCGCCACGCTTCAAACCCACGGTCAACGCCGCCCCCAACGCCCCCAGCAGGCTGAGCACCGGGGTGCCCAGCAGCAGCGAAACCATCAACACCGGCAGGCACTGCACCGGCAGACCGAGCATCAAGGCCAGCAAAGGTGACAACAGTACCAGTGCCAGCCCGGAAAAAACCCAGTGTGCCAGCACTTTGATCAGCACCAGAAGGGCCAGCGGGTGCGGCGAAAGGACCCACTGCTCCAGCGAGCCGTCCTCGAAATCACTGCGCAACAGCCCGTCCAGCGACAGCAGCACGGCCAGCAGTGCCGCCACCCAGACCAGCCCCGGCGACAAGGTTTGCAACAATTGCGTCTGCGGCCCCAGCGCCAGCGGGAACAGGGCGACCACGATCGCGAAGAACACCAGCGGGTTGGCCAGCTCTGCCGGACGCCTCGCCAGCAGCCGCACCTCACGGAGCATCAGCAGAACAAACACATTGCTCATGCTGACCACTGCCCCAGGTCGAGGTCCCGATAGCCCGCGGGCAGACGGCTCAGGCTGTGGTGGGTGGTCATGACAATCATGCCGCCGTGTTCACAGTGCTCGGCGAGGTGTTTCTCCAGTTGCTCGATGCCTTGGCGGTCGAGCGCGGTAAACGGCTCGTCGAGCAGCCAGAGTGGCGGGCCCGGCAGGTACAGACGTGCCAGCGCGACGCGACGCTGCTGCCCGGCCGACAAAGTGTGACAGGGCACGTCCTCGAAACCTGCAAGGCCGACCGCATCTAGCGCGGTAGCTATCGCGCCGGCATCGGCTGGCTGGTGCAGGGCGCTGAGCCAGGACAGGTTTTCCAGCGGCGTCAGCACATCCTTGAGCGCTGGCGCATGACCGATCCACAACAGCTTGCTGCCCGGTGCCGCGGGCCCACGATCCACTGGCTGCGCGTCGAGCACCACCTGCCCGGCCGTTGGCTGCATCAACCCGCACAGCAGGCGCAGCAGGCTGGTCTTGCCGCATCCGTTGGGACCGCTGATCTGCAGCATGTCGCCCGCGTGCAGATGAAGATCGAGGTTTTCGAACAGCATCCGCCCGTCCCGCTCACACGCCAGAGCCGTCGCTTGCAAAAATGGGGTGGCTGGGATCATGAAGCGTTTCCAGTGCTTTGCGTCGCGAAATGTGCCAAAACAGAGACATACAGAGTAAAACGCGGTTCAAGTCGGGATTGATACGGCCGTTACATGAAGAGAAGTTAATGGCGGCTGGTCCGGTTTCGGCCGGTATTATACATGCGAGTCCTGTTATCAAAGGGGCAATTTCCTCGGGTTGATAGTTCAATGACAGGCGACATCACCAGCGTTCCGGCAACAAACGCCACCCTGACACTGTTGCGCGCCGGCATCTCCCCCGCGCAAGTGCTGACCATGCTGCAATCAGCGGAAAATCTGATCCCTGAAGGCGAAACCGCTAACGCCGAAGTGCTGACCCTCAAGCAGGTCAACCAGAACTTCCAGCTGCTGTTGCGGCTGGTGCTCGCCAACGGCAGCCTGACCAATTTACCGGTCACCAGCAGCGTCCCGTTCACGCCCGGCAGCCTGCTGCAAGTGGCGCAGGCGTCGGCCAACGAGCTGACCTTGACGCTGCAGCAGCTCAACGGCGCGCTGAAAAACTCGATGACCAGCATCGATACCCAACAATTACCGGTCGGCACGCTGCTGCAAGGCAAAGTCATGACCAGCCAGGTGATCGCTCAGGCAGTCAATCAACTGGCCACCCAGAACCCCGCTGCGGCGACGCCCATCTACCGCTCCATCGTGATGCTGCTCAACACGGCGCTGGCGGGTTCCAGTCTGACCATCGAGAGCCCGCAGCCGCTGACGGTTGGCAGCCTCTTGAGCGCTCAGGTACAAGGCAATCAGGCACTCAACTTCGTGGCCCTGCCCGGTCGTTTCGACCAACTGGCCGTGGCGCAGCAACTGTCCGCACAGCAAAATCGTCAAGGCTCGCTGGACACCCTGATCAATGCCCTGCAAAACCTGCAGTCCGGCAGCCCGACCAGTACCAGCCCGGCCATCAGCGCGCCGCTGCAGGCCAGTATCAATCAGTTGCTCGCCGACCTGCCCGACGTCGAGCAGATGACCACCCCTAAGGGCGTGGCCCAGGCGCTGAACGCCAGTGGCGTGTTTCTGGAAGCCAGACTGCTGGCCGGATTGAACCCGGCGCAGCAGCTACCGGACATGAAGGCCAACCTGATGCGTCTGATCGCCCAGATCCTGCCCGGCCTGCCGGACAATATGTCTTACGGCGCAGCGGCGGCGTCCAACACCCTGGCGCGCACGATGCCCAATGCAATCCGCAATGCGCTGGGTACCCTCGGCCTGGTCGCGGCACGCACTCAGCCAAGCATTTTTCCGCTGCCGTCGCGCACGGTCAGCGGTGGCGAGAAGGAGGATGATCTGGAAATCCTCCTCAAGCTCGCTGCGGCTGCTGTCTCACGCCTGCAAAGCCATCAACTGGGCGGGCTGGAACAAACGCGCACCAACGCCGACGGCACCCAGGTGACCACCTGGCAGCTGGAAGTGCCGATGCGCAACGCCCACGACATCGTGCCCTTGCAGGTCAAGGTGCAGCGTGAAGACACGCCCGATCAGGACGCGGCCGAAGACCGTGATGATATCGAGATCAAGGACACCCGGGAAAAGCTCTGGAAAGTCGACCTGGCGTTCGATCTCGAGCCATTGGGGCCCTTGCAGGTGCATGCACAGTTACTGCGCGGCACGCTGTCCAGCCAGCTGTGGGCCGAGCGCCCCGACAGTGCGGCATTGATCGAACATGAGCTGGGGTATCTGCGCGAACGGCTGATAGCCTGCGGCCTGGCAGTGGGCGAACTGGCCTGCAGTCACGGCGCACCACCAAGCGGTCCGCGTACCGCGCTCGAACAACGCTGGATCGACGAGAACGCCTGATGAGCTTACCCGACCACACTCCGCGCCAGGCTATCGCCCTCAGCTATGACGGCCAGCACGCCCCGACGCTCAGCGCCAAGGGCGACGACCAGTTGGCCGAGGCGATTCTGGCCATTGCCCGCGAATACGAAGTGCCCATCTATGAGAACGCTGAACTGGTCAAGCTGTTGGCCCGCATGGAATTGGGCGACAGCATTCCCGAGCCGCTGTACCGCACGATTGCCGAAATCATCGCGTTCGCCTGGCACCTGAAAGGCAAGTTTCCGGCTGGTCAGGACCCGAACGCGCCACCTGTCGAGCGCGATATTACGCCGCGCTACTGACTGCAGAAGCGCTGGCCGGTATCACATTGCAATCGGCTTGCGCCCTGCAAACGAATGCGCCAGCGTGCCGCCGTCGACCAGGTCCAGCTCGCCACCCAGCGGAACGCCGTGGGCAATGCGCGATGCGACCAGGCCCTTGTCATGCAGCAACTGGGCGATGTAATGCGCGGTCGCTTCGCCTTCCACCGTTGGATTGGTCGCGAGGATCACCTCGGTGAAGGTGCCCTGCTGGCTGACGCGTTCCATCAATTGCGGAATGCCAATGGCCTCCGGTCCCAGGCCGTCGAGCGGCGACAGGTGCCCCTTGAGCACGAAGTAACGACCGCGATAGCCGGTCTGTTCCACCGCATAGACATCCGTCGGGCCTTCGACCACGCACAGCAGCGTGTCATCGCGACGCGGGTCTGCGCATTGCGGGCAGAGTTCCTCTTCGGTCAGCGTGCGGCACGAGCGGCAGTGACCCACGCCATCCATCGCCTGCCCCAATGCCTGCGCCAGCCGCGAACCGCCGCTGCGGTCGCGCTCCAGCAACTGCAACGCCATGCGCTGAGCGGTTTTCTGACCGACGCCCGGCAGCACGCGGAAGGCATCGATCAACTGGCGAATCAGGGGGCTGAAGCTCATGGAGAAAAATCCGACAAAAACACAAGACGCGGTTTATACCCGCGCGTTGCCGTGAGCGTCAATTAAGGTGTTCAACACAGCGACCAACAGCGTGCCGGTGCTTTGCCGAATCAGGCTTTCAGGGCTGTCTCGAGAAACTCGGTCAACGCCTGTACCCGTGCGCTGCGATGCTTTCGTACAGGCACCAGCAGGTTGATCGGCGCACTGGCCAGTTGCCAATCGGCAAGCACCCGCACCAGCCTGCCGCTGGCAATGGCGTCGCTGACGTCCCACTGCGAACGCAACACGATGCCCAGCCCCTGTTCGGCCCAACGCCGGGCGACCGAGCCGTCGTTGCTGAGCAGCGCGGGCTCGATGCGCAGGGTCTTTTTCGTTTGGCCCTTGCTCAGGTGCCAGAGGGTGACGTCTTCATCGTTTTCGCGAATGCAGATGCAGCGATGGCCAGCCAGTTGATCGGGCGTCGAGGGCACACCATGCTGCTCGATATATGCCGGGCTGGCGCACAGCCAGCGATGATTCTGTGCCAATGGCCTGGCGATCCACTGGCTGTCATTGAGGCTACCGATGTGTATCACCGCATCGCTGTCGTGACGGTCCGGCCAGGGTGTTTCGCGCAGGTCCAGCTGCAGACACAACTGCGGATGCAGCCTGGCGAAGCGCGCCAGCAGCGGCGCAATGCGCTGGCGTCCATAACCGAACGGCGCTGCCAGACGCAATGTGCCCACCAGCCGTTCATCACGCTGCCTGAAAGACTCCGGGAGTGACTCCAGTTGCTCCAGCAACTGTGCGCTTTCGCGGGCGAAACGCTCGCCATCAGCGGTCAGACTCAGGCGTCTGGCGTCGCGACTGGCCAGGGTGATGCCCAGTTGCGTCTCCAGTTTGCGCAAGCGCATCGACAATGCAGGCGGCGAGACGTTGAGAATTCTGGCGGCAGCACTGAGCGATTCGCAGCGCGACAGGGTCACGGCCAGACGCAGGTCTTCGATAGCGATCATTCACTTCAGCTTAATGATTGATGATCACGTATTGAACCACAGCTTCATCATCGCTGCGTAGAGTGGCTCCCGTACCCAGCCACACGAGCGCTTTCCATGTCAGCCTCCCTGTCTTCTCTCGATACGCCTGTCGCGCTGCTCGATGTGTCGCGCATGCAGCACAATATCCAGCGTATGCAACAACGCATGAACGAGCTGGGCGTGCGTTTGCGCCCGCACGTCAAGACCAGCAAATGCCTGCCGGTCATACAGGCGCAGATTGCAGCGGGTGCCAGCGGTGTCACGGTGTCGACGCTGAAGGAGGCTGAGCATTGCTTCGCCGAGGGCATCGACGACGTGTTCTATGCCGTCGCCATTGCACCCGGCAAGCTGGAGCAGGCACTCAGACTGCGGCGCAAGGGTTGCCGCCTGAGCATCCTGACCGACAGCGTGACGGCTGCCCGGGCAATTGTCGCCTTCGGCCAGGCGCATGACGAACGTTTCGACGTCTGGATAGAAATCGATTGCGACGGTCATCGCTCCGGCCTGACCGTCGACGACCCCTCGCTCGTCGAGGTCGCGAGCACGCTGGTCGACGGTGGCATGCAACTGCGTGGGGTAATGACCCATGCCGGGTCCAGTTATGACCTCGACACACCCGCAGCACTGCAAGCCCTCGCCGAACAGGAACGCAGGCTCTGCGTCAGCGCCGCCGAGCGGATTCGTCAGGCAGGACTGCCCTGTGCGGACGTCAGCATCGGTTCAACGCCGACGGCACTTTCGGCGCAGAGCCTGCACGGCGTGACCGAAGTTCGCGCCGGGGTGTATGTGTTCTTCGATCTGGTGATGCACAACATTGGCGTATGCCAGGCAGATGAGTTGGCCCTGAGCGTGCTGACCACGGTCATCGGCCATCAGCAGGACAAGGGCTGGATCATCGTTGACGCAGGCTGGATGGCCATGAGCCGCGATCGCGGCACGCAGCGCCAGAGTGAGGATTTCGGCTACGGCCAGGTGTGCAGCGAAAGCGGTGAATGGATCGACGGTGCACGGGTCACCGGTGCCAATCAAGAGCACGGCATCATCACGCTTGCTGCGGGCAGCGAGGCCGACATCAGCGAGCGTTTTCCCATCGGCAGCCGACTGCGCATTCTGCCCAACCACGCCTGTGCCACCGGCGCGCAATTCCCGGACTACCACGCCTGCGACAGCGAAGGCGCAATCCATACCTGGAGTCGCCTGCATGGCTGGTGAGATGAAACCGATCAGTACGTCCCTGGCCGCAGCACCCGGTGGGCATTATTCGCAGGCGATGCTGCATCAAGGCACGCTGCATGTTTCCGGACAACTGCCGGTGCGCGCCGATGGCAGTCACAGCGTCGGCGAGCCGTTCGAGGTCCAGGCTGCGGTCGCGCTGGACAATCTGCTGGCCATCCTTGGCGCGGCGGGATGCAATACGGATGACCTGCTGAAAGTGACCATTTATATCGCCGGCGTCCAGCATTGGCCTGCCTTCGACCGCATCTACGCTGGCTATCTGGGCGAACATCGCCCTGCGCGCGCGGTGGTGCCGGTTCCGGAATTGCACCACGGCTACCTGATCGAGATCGAAGCGCTGGCGCGTTGTAGCCAATCCACATGAGCGGGAGCCCTTCATGACCCCACAAAAAAGCGATGTCCTGATTATCGGCGGCGGCTTCATGGGCGCGTCCTCCGCGTTTTTTCTGCGCCAGCACGGCCGTTCGGTCACTCTGCTGGAGCGCGACCAGATCGGCCAATACGCCAGCGGCGTGAATTTCGGCAACGTGCGCCGTCAGGGACGGTTTCTCGGCCAACTGGAACTGTCCAATCGCTCCTGGGCACTGTGGAAGCGCCTGCCGGAGCTGATCGGCGAAGACCTGGAATTCATTCCCAGCGGGCATATGCGCGTGTGCTATCGCGAAGACGAAATCGCCGAACTGGAGGCCTATGCCGCCGCCCCGGAAGCCCGCGAGCTGGACTTACAGATCCTTTCCGGCAAGGCGCTGCACGACCGTTTTCCGTTTCTCGGTGCGCAAGTCAAAGGCGGTTCCTATGCGCCCCATGACGGGCACGCCAACCCAAGGCTGGCAGCCCCCGCGTTCGCCCGTGCGGCGATTCGTGCGGGGGCAAGAATCGAAGAACGCACTGAAGTGACCGAGGTACAGAAGGTCGGCGGCGAGTTTCAAGTCACCACCGCCGATGGACAGCTATTCGTCGCCGAACAGTTGCTCATCACTGCCGGTGCCTGGGGTGCCAGGCTCGCCGAGCAGTTCGGCGAGTCTGTCCCTCTTGAGCCCAACGGACCGCAGATGTCGGTGACAGAACCGGTACCTTACGCACTGCCGACGGTGATCGGGGTGTTTACCAAGATCAAGGAAGAAGTGATCTATTTCCGACAGATCCCGCGCGGCAACATCATCATCGGGGGCGGCAATCGCAATAAACCGGACATGCTCAACCGCCGCGCCTACTTCAAGCCGGAGAGCCTGATCAACCAGATGAAACAGATGAAACGCCTGCTACCAGGCGCAGAAAAGCTGAACATCATCCGCGTCTGGAGCGGCATCGAGAGTTACACGCCGGACTCGCTGCCGATCATGGGCCGCAGCGGCAAAGTCGACGGCCTGTTCTACGCGTTTGGCTTCTGCGGCCACGGTTTTCAGCTTGGTCCCGGCGTCGGTGACGTCATGGCCGAGCTGATCAGCACCGGCAGCACGCGCACGTTGATCAGCCCGTTCGATATTCGCCGCTTCACCGATCCGACGGCCATCGAAATGCCGCTCATGTCCAGCCTGATGAGCACTGGAAAGCTGGTATGAGCCCAACCACTCACCCACCTCATCGCAACGGAGGCGCCATGCCTGCAACCTCAGACGCTCACTACCAGTATCGCCCCGTGACTGCGGCGGATATCCCGGCAGCCCATGCCCTTTCAGTGAGCCTCAAGTGGCCACACCGCGAACAGGACTGGGCGATGGTGCAACGTACTTCCGAGGGTTTTGTCGCCGAGCACGATGGCCAGCTGGTTGGCGTGGCGTTTACCTGCCATCAGGGCGACTGGTCCTCGATCGGGCTGGTGATCGTCCGCGATGATCATCAGGGCAAAGGCATCGGTCGCCGCTTGATGAAGCTGTGTCTCGACGCGACGGCACCGCGCACGCCGATCCTCAACGCTACGGAACTGGGCGCGCCGCTTTACCAGAGCCTGGGTTTCGTTGACTTCGCGCGTATCCAGCAGCATCAGGGCGTTGCCGACCTGTCAGGCATGGCGCCATCGAAAGACGACCTGCCTATTCGTACGCTGGGCGCGACCGACCACGCAGAACTGATCCGACTGGCCAACGCGGGCAGCGGCCTGGATCGCACTGCCGTGTTGACTGATCTGTTGCACGATGCAGAACAGGCGGTCGGCATTGAACACGCAGGCCGGTTGCAAGGCATCGCCCTGCTGCGCCGTTTCGGGCGCGGTCATATCATCGGTCCGGTGGTTGCCCGTGATGTCGATCAGGCACAACGATTGATTGAACACCTGTTGCAACAGATACCCCGTCTATTCGTGCGCTTCGACATTCTGGCTGACTGCGGGCTGGCGCCGTGGCTCGAAAGCCTGGGGCTGCCGTGTGTCGACAGGGCACCGCGCATGGTGCTCGGGACGCCGCCTGCCTCGAGCCCGGATGTGCAGCAATTCGCGCTGGTGACTCAGGCGATCGGCTGAGTCACCAGCGCGGGTAAACGGCCGAAACAGGTCCGCCATGTTAGCGGGTTGCATACAGCAGATTATTCTTTGCAACCCGGCAGATCGGCGCTTTTTATCCAGACTGCTTTGTTAGCTTATGGGTATCGAACGGCCTGACCGTAAAGGGCCTGGCCTTGACCACTATTGCTCCAGGGAGCCCGCTGGATGACCTCACAGTCCTTGAACAGCCATCACGTTGATCCGGACACCGCGCTGAAACTCTATATTGATGGTGGTTGGTCCGCCCCGCTCGACCCGGTCAGTATCGCGGTGATCAACCCTGCGACCGAAGAGGTGGTGGCGCATGTCGCCAGTGGCTCGGCCGCCGATGTCGACCGTGCGGTTGCGGCAGCGCGGGCAGCCTTTGCCAGCTGGTCCGGCACCTCGCCACACGCCCGGGCACAGGTCATCGGCCGAATCTACGAGCTCATTATCGAGCGCAAGGAACAACTGGCGCAGGCGATCTCGCTGGAGATGGGCGCATCCATCAGTTCGGCACGGGCCATGCAGGTGCCGCTGGCCGCAGAACACGTGCGTGTCGCACGTGACCTGCTGGCGAGCTACCGCTTCCATACCGTCGAAGGCGGCACGGCGATCGACCGCGAGCCCATCGGTGTGTGCGGGCTGATCACGCCGTGGAACTGGCCGCTGTATCAAATCACCGCCAAAGTCGCCCCGGCCATCGCGGCCGGCTGCACGGTGGTGCTCAAGCCCAGCGAATTGTCACCCCTGAGCGCCCTGCTATTCGCGCAACTGGTGCATGACGCGGGTCTGCCGCCCGGCGTGTTCAACCTGGTCAATGGCAGCGGCCCCGAGGTCGGCGGCGCGATGGCGGCCCACCCTGATATCGACATGATCTCGATCACCGGCTCCAACCGGGCAGGCGCATTGGTGGCGCAAGCCGCCGCGCCGACGGTTAAACGAGTGACTCAGGAACTGGGCGGAAAATCACCGAATATCCTGCTGCCCGACGCCGACTTCGCCAAAGCCGTGCCGCCCGGCGTGATGGCCGCGTTCCGCAATGTGGGTCAGTCGTGCAGCGCGCCGACGCGAATGATCGTGCCCAGAAACCGACTGGCGGAAGTCGAGGCTCTGGCTGCCGAAACGGCCGCAGCCATTGTTGTGGGCGATCCACAGTTGGAGGGGACGGTATTGGGCCCGATCGCCAACGAGGCGCAGTTTCACCGTGTCCAGGCGATGATCGATGCAGGGCTGAGCGAAGGCGCGAAGCTGGTGTGCGGCGGGCCGGGACGGGTGAAGGGCCATGAGCGAGGCTTCTATACCCGGCCAACGGTGTTTTCCGAGGTGGACTCGTCGATGCGTATCGCCCAGGAAGAGATTTTCGGCCCGGTGCTGTGCCTGATTGCCTACGATACGGTCGAGGAGGCTATCGCAATTGCCAACGATACGGTCTATGGCCTGGGTGCGCATGTCCAGGGGCAAAACCTCGATCAGGCACGCGCGGTGGCTTCGCGCATTCGTGCCGGGCAGGTGCACCTGAACTACCCCGCCTGGAACCCGATGGCCCCGTTTGGCGGCTACAAGCGCTCGGGCAACGGTCGCGAGTACGGCGTGCAGGGGTTTGAAGAGTATCTGGAGACCAAGGCTATTGTGGGGTTTGGCTGAGTGGGGTTTGTGATGCGCGCTAATTCTTGCTGATTGTGAGGATCGTGCCAACGCGGCATTGGCACGATAATCACTGGAGCGTGCGAAACAAGAGTGAGAAATCACTTTCTCGCCGCTTTGGCCACGTCCAGCCTGCGCAGGTGGCAGGTGACTTCTTCGCGGTCGTGGTAGAGCTGTTTGCAGCCGATGGACACCCGTACCCCTCGCGCCTGAAAGCCCTCTTCGATGCGGTCGAGCAGTCGGCGTACTTCAGCGTAGCGCTGTTTCATCGGCAACTTGAGGTTGACCACCGCTTCGCGGCACAGTCCTTCGCCCAGCCAGGTCTCCAGCAGCGCCGCATTGCGTGCAGGCTTTTCGACGATGTCGCAGACCATCCAGTCCACGGGCTGTCGAGGCTTGTAGGTAAAACCGTCCGCCATCAGATGCTGCACCAGCCCGGTGTCCATCAGGCTTTCCGCCATCGGCCCGTTATCGATGGCGGTCACCAGCATGCCGCGGCGCACCAGTTGATACGTCCAGCCGCCCGGTGCGGCCCCCAGGTCCACGCCGGTCATGTCGCCGGAAAGGCGCTCGTCCCACTGGTCTCTGGGAATGAAGTGATGCCAGGCCTCTTCAAGCTTCAAGGTCGAACGGCTTGGCGCTTCGCGGGGAAACTTGAGGCGCGGGATGCCCATGGGCCACATGGCGGAGTTGTCCGCATCGGCCAGACCGAGAAACACCTCGCGACCACTCTTGAAGGTCAGCAGCAGACGCGGCTTGCGCGGGTCATCCACCAGTTTGCCTGCCTGAGTCAGGGCCTTGCGCAGCGGCGCTTCGAACTTCTTGCAGAAATTCGACAGTTCCTTGCCGTCGTTGGTATCCACGACCTCAAGCCACAGACTGCCGCAGGTAGGAAACGCCGCCAGCTGCGCGAGAATCACGCTGATGCGATCGGTTTCCGGCAACTCGAGAAAAAGACCCCGCGCCCACTGCCGGGGAAAGATCAGCTTGTCGAAGCGCTGACCGTTCATCAACCGTTCGGCGCCATCCGCCTCGGTGCAGATGAATTCGGCGCAGGCCGTGTCGGGACGGGCCTTGGCATACCCGGCCACGTCCAGGCGCGCGGCGTGATCGGCTATTTCCGAGCAGACTTCGCCCTCAAAACCGGGTCGGCAGTGCATAAACAGTGTATTCATGGGTTACTCCTGGGCAGTGGGCACTCGGGCGTAACCCCGCAGACTTGAAAGCCGCGCATGATAGCCCAATCCAGGAACCACTGGTGCGGCCGAACAGTCCACAGAACTTGAAGCCTGATGCGGCGCTCCCGACCTGATGCACATGGAGCCCGTAAACCGATGTTCGGAGAACATTCCTCAAAGGAGACATTCATGCCCTCCCTCGATAGCCTGAAGAGCCTTAAAACCCTCGAAATCGATAACAAGACCTACCACTACTTCAGCCTGCCGGAAGCCGCCCGATCACTGGGCGATCTGGACAAGCTGCCCATGTCACTCAAGGTGCTGCTGGAAAACCTGCTGCGCTGGGAAGACAACAAGACGGTAACCGGCAACGACCTCAAGGCCCTCGCCGACTGGTTGACCGAGCGTCGTTCGGACCGGGAAATTCAATACCGCCCTGCCCGCGTCCTGATGCAGGACTTCACCGGCGTACCGGCGGTGGTCGATCTGGCCGCCATGCGCGCGGCCGTGGCCAAGGCCGGCGGCGATCCTCAGCGAATCAACCCCCTTTCCCCGGTGGACCTGGTGATCGACCACTCGGTGATGGTCGACAAGTTTGGCAACGCCGAAGCCTTCGGCGAGAACGTCGATATCGAGATGCAGCGCAACGGCGAGCGCTACGCGTTCCTGCGCTGGGGCCAGAGCGCTTTCGATAATTTCAGCGTGGTGCCACCCGGCACCGGCATTTGCCATCAGGTGAACCTCGAATACCTGGGCCGCACGGTATGGACCAAGGAAGAAGACGGTCGCACTTACGCGTTCCCGGACACCCTGGTCGGTACCGACTCGCACACCACGATGATCAACGGCCTGGGCGTGCTGGGCTGGGGCGTGGGCGGTATCGAAGCCGAAGCGGCGATGCTCGGCCAGCCGGTGTCGATGCTGATCCCGGAGGTGATCGGTTTCCGGCTGACCGGCAAACTGAAGGAAGGCATCACCGCCACCGACCTGGTGCTCACTGTCACCCAGATGCTGCGCAAGAAAGGTGTGGTCGGCAAGTTTGTCGAGTTCTACGGCGACGGCCTGGCCGATCTGCCGCTGGCCGACCGCGCGACCATTGCCAACATGGCGCCCGAATATGGCGCGACCTGCGGCTTCTTCCCGGTCGATGACGTGACGCTGGACTACCTGCGTCTGTCAGGTCGCCCCGACGAAACCGTCAAGCTGGTCGAAGCGTATTGCAAGGCTCAGGGGCTATGGCGTCTGGCGGGTCAGGAACCGGTGTTCACCGACAGCCTGGAACTGGACATGAGCACGGTCGAAGCCAGCCTTGCCGGCCCCAAGCGCCCTCAGGATCGTGTAGCACTGCCGAATGTCTCCAAGGCGTTCAGCGATTTCCTCGGTCTGCAGGTCAAGCCTGCCAAGGTCGATGAAGGTCGGCTGGAAAGCGAAGGCGGCGGCGGTGTCGCGGTTGGCAACGAGGCTCAGGTCAGTGGCGAAACCCAATATGAATACGACGGCCAGACTTATCACCTGAAAGACGGCGCCGTGGTGATCGCAGCGATCACGTCCTGCACCAATACCTCCAACCCCAGCGTCATGATGGCAGCCGGGCTGGTCGCGAAAAAAGCCGTCGAGAAAGGCCTGAAACGCAAGCCGTGGGTGAAAAGCTCGCTGGCTCCCGGTTCCAAAGTGGTGACCGATTATTACAACGCAGCGGGTCTGACCCAATACCTCGACGCCCTGGGCTTCGATCTGGTCGGTTACGGCTGCACCACCTGCATCGGCAACTCCGGTCCGCTGCTGGAGCCTATCGAGAAAGCCATTCAGCAGTCCGACCTGACCGTTGCGTCGGTACTGTCGGGCAACCGCAACTTCGAGGGCCGCGTCCATCCGCTGGTCAAGACCAACTGGCTGGCATCGCCCCCCCTGGTAGTTGCCTATGCGCTGGCAGGCTCGGTGCGCATCGACATCAGCAGCGAGCCGCTGGGCGAAGGTGCAGACGGCAAGCCGGTTTATCTGCGTGATATCTGGCCGAGTCAGCAGGAAATCGCCGACGCCGTGGCCAGCGTCAACACCGGCATGTTCCATAAGGAATACGCCGAAGTCTTTGCCGGCGACGAACAATGGCAAGCCATCGAGGTGCCGCAGGCTGCCACCTACGTCTGGCAGGACGATTCCACCTATATTCAGCACCCGCCGTTCTTCGACGGCATCGACGGTCCCCTGCCGGTTATCGAAGACGTGGAAAACGCGCGCATCCTGGCCCTGCTGGGCGACTCGGTAACCACCGACCACATCTCACCCGCCGGTAATATCAAGGCCGACAGTCCTGCCGGGCGCTACCTTCAGGAAAAAGGCGTCAAGTATCAGGACTTCAACTCTTACGGCTCGCGCCGTGGAAACCATGAAGTGATGATGCGCGGGACGTTTGCCAATATCCGCATTCGCAACGAAATGCTCGGTGGCGAAGAAGGTGGCAACACGGTGTATGTGCCCTCCGGCGAGAAGCTGGCGATCTACGACGCAGCCATGCGCTATCAGGCAGAAGGCACGCCGCTGGTGATCATTGCCGGTCTGGAATACGGCACGGGCTCAAGCCGTGACTGGGCTGCCAAAGGTACCAACCTGCTGGGCGTCAAGGCTGTCATCGCCGAAAGCTTTGAACGGATTCACCGCTCGAACCTGGTGGGCATGGGCGTGTTGCCATTGCAGTTCAAGAACGGCCAGACGCGCAAGACCCTCGGCCTGACCGGCAAGGAGACACTGAAGATCACCGGGCTGACCAACGCAGACGTGCAGCCGGGCATGAGCCTGACCCTGCATATCGAACGCGAAGACGGCAGCAAGGAAACCGTCGACGTGCTGTGCCGTATCGATACGCTTAACGAAGTGGAATACTTCAAGTCAGGTGGCATTCTGCATTACGTGCTGCGCCAGCTGATCGCGTCCTGATACCCCCTGAATAGGGCCTGCACCCAGTTTCAGGGTCAGGCCCCTTGCATGAAAATTTCTATAATCTCGCCCCTGCCCTGCTGAACGCCGGATAGAATTCCCAGCTCTCAAGGCAGGACTTACTCATGACCACAAGGCACTGGCTGACTTTCTGCCTCCTGAGCAGCGGCTACGCGCTGGCGTTGTTCTACGGCAACCTTGACCCTTCGGCGGCGCTGAGCTTTGGCGCGTTGTTCATTGCCTGGTTTTGCGTGGCGCGATCCTCTTATTCCTCCATTCGCCTGTGTGGCCACGGATTGTTCATCGTGACCGGTCTGGCGCTGGCCTTTCACCTGGCGCCTGGCTTCAATAACGCCAACGTCATCGAAGCAACGCGATTCAGTGCCGATGCCGCGCTGTTCTCCATGGACCTGAGTCTGGACAAGCCGCTGATCGGCTTCTGGCTGATACTGGCCTGCCCCTGGATTCTGCCTAAGGTTGACGTCGCCCATTCACTGCAAACCGGGCTTCTGGCGCTGATTGTGACCTCGGCGTTCTGCATGACCGCTGCGGTCATGTTGAACGTCGTCGGCTGGACACCGAAATGGCCTGACCAGGGCCTGATATGGCTGCTCAACAATCTGTTGCTGGTGACCCTGACCGAAGAGCTGTTTTTCCGCGCTTATCTGCAAGGCAGCCTGATGCGCCTGTTCAAGGGCTCAAGGTATGCGACGGCATTATCGATCACCCTCGCTGCCGGCCTGTTCGGACTTGCGCACGCAGGTGCCGGCCCGCAGTGGGTAGCATTGGCGAGCATGGCGGGCCTGGGGTACGGCATCGCATTTCGTTTCGGCGGGCTGCAGGCCGCCGTCATCAGCCATCTGGGCCTGAACCTCGTGCATTTCGGGCTGTTCACCTACCCCATGCTGGCCCGCCAGGGCTGACTCTACGGTCACTTGTCGCACGCCGCTCAATTTATCGACGTGCCCGCCGATAACCACGCCATAGTCTTCCGGATCGAAGGATCGAAATCCCATGCGCAACAACCAGCCCGTCACTCAACATGAGCGGACATTTCCTGCCGAACAACGACTGATTTCCACCACCGACACACGCGGCACCATCACCTATTGCAACGATGCCTTCGTCGACATCAGTGGTTACAGCGAGGCTGAGTTGGTGGGTGCGGCGCACAACACGGTGCGTCATCCGGATGTACCGCCTGCTGTATTCGAGCACATGTGGACCACGCTCAAGTCCGGGCAGCCGTGGATGGGCATCGTCAAGAACCGCTGCAAGAACGGCGACCATTATTGGGTCAATGCCTACGTGACGCCGGTGCTGGAAAACCGCCATGTGGTGGGTTTCGAGTCGGTACGTATCAAGCCGACCGCCGAACAGATCCGCCGTGCCGAGGCGCTTTACACCCGCCTCAACAAGGGCAAGAGCGCCGTACCAAACCGCGACAAGTGGCTGCCGGTACTTCAGGACTGGCTGCCGTTCATTCTGGTCAGCCAACTGAGCTTCCTGATCGGCGTGTGGCTCAATTCACACTGGGGGTTTGCCCTGGCTGCGGCACTGTCGGTACCACTGGGCCTGCTGGGGCTTTCCTGGCAGCAGCGTGGCATCAAACGCTTGTTGCGCCTAGCCGAGCAGACCACTTCCGACCCGTTGATCGCGCAGATGTACACCGACAGCCGCGGCCCGCAAGCGCGCCTGGAAATGTCGATCCTCAGCCAGGAAGCGCGCATGAAAACCTGCCTGACGCGTTTGCAGGACACGGCCGAACACCTGAACAGTCAGGCTCGTCAGTCCAACTCGCTGGCCAATGCCAGTTCGATCGGGCTGGAACGTCAGCGTGTGGAAACCGAGCAGGTTGCCGCCGCCATCAACCAGATGGCCGCCACCACTCAGGAAGTCGCCAGCCACGTAAACCGTGCCGCTGACGCCACCCAGCAGGCCAACGAACTGACGCGTCGCGGGCGCGATATCGCCGGTGAAACCCGCGAAGCCATTCAGCGCCTGTCCACCTCGGTGGGCGAAACCGGCCTGACCGTGACCCGCTTGGCCAAGGACAGCGATGAAATCGGCGGCGTGGTCGATGTGATCAAAGGCATCGCCGACCAGACCAACCTTCTGGCCCTTAACGCCGCGATCGAAGCAGCGCGCGCCGGTGAGATGGGTCGCGGCTTTGCCGTCGTGGCAGATGAAGTGCGCCAGCTGGCGCAACGCACCGCCGAGTCCACCGGGCAGATTCATGGCCTGATCGCCAAACTGCAGCAGACCGCAACCGACGCGGTACATACCATGGACACCGGTCGCCGTCAGGCCGAAGAAGGCGTTGCCCGGGTACTGGAGGCCGATCAGGCGCTGGTGGGCATCAGCGAGGCTGTCGCCAATATCACCGACATGACCACGCAAATCGCCACCGCCACGGAAGAGCAAAGTGCCGTGGCCGAGGAAATCAATCGCAACATCGCCACCATCGCCAGCCTGGCAGACCAGACCTCTGACGAAGCGCGTCGCTCTGCGGTATTAAGTGGCGAACTGACCGACACGGCCAACTCACAGTATTCACTGGTAGAGCGGTTTAATCGCTAAGGCCTGAGACTGTATGCCAAGCCTCGACAAACTTCGGTTGGTCGGGGCTTTTTTATGAGCATTAGTAGTATGCACTGTTAACACTCTATTCAAATCTGACGAAATCTTAAAAGCCATCTGAAGACTGTGTAGGATATTTCTTTAAAATCTTCAGTAGCAGCCATGCATGATTTTTGTCTATTGACAGTGAACGCTTACTCAGATTAGTTGAAATTCAGGTGATGCGGTAGTTATCTATTACCCGTTACGCCGACATGCAGATCGTTTTAAACAAAGCGTTCCTGCTCGGCCTGGAGACCCCGGCACTTTCAATACAGATTTAAGCACAGTAGCCTACATTTTGGCTCACAACCTTGACGGCCTCGCATGCTAACGCGTGCGAGACCCTAATGATAAAGCTGAGTGAATATTCCTACGCAGGAGTGGGAATTCAGCCAAAACTTAATTTTTCACCTTTTGTAAGACTTATCTGTAGTTAATGTCCTACAGTTAATTCATGCCTAAAAAGCCTTGGAAAAATACCCATATCAAGCCACACCCTTTATTTACAGCATCTCCGACACTAACGAGCGATAACTCACTATGCACATGATACCAAATGTAACTGCACAACCTCGCACAACCTTGGCTTACCTTTGATATCGGCAGACACTTGACCTGAACACTTATGTGCCTTGTAATATTTCCGTTGCCGACAACTGCCGGCACGCACATAACAACTCAACTTAATGTCAATAAAAGAGTTCACGATGGATAAAGAACAATCCACGGATGTAGCGGCGCGCACCCAAAAAGAAAAAAACAATCCCAACAGCGCGATCACTGTTCAAGAAGCCCCGCCCCACGAGAGCCTCTACCGGCACGCGAGCCCCCTCCATCTTCCATCCGACATTTCCGATACGCTGAAAGCACCTGTGCTGCCCGACATCGATCCTGACTCCATCAGTCACGAACAGGCACATGCGGGCATTACCATTCATATCCCAGGGTCAATCAAAATGTGCTGGGGTGACGAAATCCGTTTTTATTGGGGAAAAAACCTGTCATCGACAACGCTTTTTCATCGGGTAGGCGAAAACAGCGTGATACGTGTGCTGTGCATTTCCTACACTTTTACGCCCTATATTCAGTACGGTCTGGTTGATCTGTATTACGAGCTTTATCGTGATCATCGACTGATCGGCACATCGCCAGTGCTACGGGTGAACGTCAACTACGCGGTGCCTGTCACCTCCCGACAGAGACAACGCAAACGCAGGTTCACCGATCATTAACTGAAA
This sequence comes from Pseudomonas sp. PvP028, assembly GCF_017832255.1. Lineage (NCBI taxonomy): Bacteria > Pseudomonadati > Pseudomonadota > Gammaproteobacteria > Pseudomonadales > Pseudomonadaceae > Pseudomonas > Pseudomonas sp. PvP028. Next base: position 3,351,871 of record NZ_JAFIBL010000001.1, on the reverse strand, counting down.
AGCCCCCGGTGATCATTCACCGGGGGCTCTGGTGTTGCTCAGGCACTGGCCTTAAGAATCAGAATGCCAGGCGTAGCCCTACATTCGCTCCCCAGGGTTGCTCGATATGCCGACCTTTCATGTAATCGAAGTCTGCGTGCAGTTTCATACGCTCGGACAGCGACACCGATACCCCGGCTCCCAGTTCGCCGCGCGAACCGAACAGGCTGTTATCGAATTTCACATCGTTGGCTTTCACCTCGTTGCGGCGCGAAAACTCCTGTGCAACGGCGACGCGCACATAAGGCTGCAATACCCCGCCATCCTTGAGCGCGACGCTGCGGCCCAGCGAGGTGCCCACCTTGCCCAATACCGATTGGGTCTGGTCGTTCTTCGCCTTCATGCCGTTGTCCAGGCGCAGTTCCTGTCCCTGAACGACGACACTGGACAACTGAGCGAACGGTTCGAGAAAGTAATCGTCCGCCAGTTTTATGTGGCGGCCGAACTCTACCCATCCCCCTACCCCGTTGTTGGTGTAGTCACCCTTGGCCTTGCTTGCATCGCTCATGGCAACATCTGCCTTGTTGCGAAAGCGGTTGAGTTTGAGCACGCCGTCAACGTAGTAGCCTTCGTCCAACAGCCAGGTGGCATAGGCGCCTGCATAGTAGCTGTCGACTTTACCCGTAGTGCCACGGCTCAAATCGATACCGGACGTGCTGTACCCTCCCAGCACACCCACTACCAGTTGGCCGTTGCTGACCTCGACGGGCGCATCGGCACCCAGCGACAGGCCACTTTGTTTCTGCCGGTAGTCAACACCGTCACTGGTCGTGGCATTCAGCCTGTTGCCATAGGCACGCATCCAGCCGCCCGCCCTGCCGCTTGCACGAACCTCACCCATGCGCGAACGCAAGGTAGAGAGCTCACTCATCCAGATGGCAGGTGCCGCACTGTAAAGGGCTAGCGCGCTCTGGGTCGAAGGGCTTATGACCTTGTGTTTACCGACGATGAACCAGTCATTGCCCTGCTGCTCCAGCAAATACGAATAGGCGCCCAGGTCGACCCGTCCGCCCAGCAGGCTGAATTGCGCGTCGCCACCTTCGGTATGCACCACCTTGAGCGGTGCCATGTCGGCAGACACAATCTCCTCCCCCGTGTTGCGCACCCGCAAGCCGAACTGCCCACTGGCCTGGCCGTTGACGTCAATGAGGTCTCCGACGCCGTTGTCCAGATCCACGCGCAAGCCGAACGTGCCAGCCCCTGACAACTCATTCAGCGAAAGGGTATGAAACCCTTCGCCAGCAAACGAGACCCTGCCAGCCTGCAGGGAAAGCGACCTGACGGCATTGTCGCCCTGCATCTGCCAGTGGCTGCCCGAGGTAATCGCCAGACGGTTGCCATTGACGATGTCGCCGTTCAATTGCGCGCCGTTTTGCAGCGTGATGTTCAGGGTGCTGGTGTCATCGGCGACAAGGTTGCCATTGAGGGTGCTGTTGTCGACGTTGAAGTTGGCGGTGCTGTGATCTTCCACTTCCAGCAGGTTGCCATTCCCGGACCATAGCTCGGATTGGTTTTGCACAGCTATGTCGGCCTCGATGTCGAATGCGACGCGCTGGTTTACTTTGATAGCGGCCCCGCCCAGCCCCTCGACGATCGACCGGTCAATCACAGTGACGGACTTGTTTCCGTCCACTACTCCGTTGCCAGATCCATCTACCAGATTGATTCCATTCATGTCGCCTGTGACATGGCTGTTGTCAGCGATCAGCACATTGGCGCCAGAAGCAAAAATTCCCTGACCACCCTTGCCTTGCGATGCAAATCCGCGCACATCGGTATTAAAAATATTCAGCGCGCCCCACATTCCGACTGCAATGCCATAGCCAGAGCCCGATACCTCGCTTGAATGAGCCGATACCGAGGAACCAGGTTTGATAGCGCCGATCACTCCCTGAAGAACGATGCCGACACCTGTCGCGTTTTTTACGGTAGCGTTGGAGAGATTACCCAAGGCATCGGTGAGGCTGATACCACTCTCCACCACGCCGGACTCAATATTGACCGTAGCGTTTCTCACGCCCACAAAGTCTACTCGCCCACCGACAACATTAAGAACACTTTGATCAATGATGTGGTAAGAATCAAAGGGCGTATCAGGACCTACGGTAATGATTTCACGCCGTCTGACGGTTTCATCTGGCAACTCTTCAGCCGGCAACACTCCGCTGACTATTTTGGAGTCTAAAGGCAGACCATTATTATCGCCCGATGCCGCTGCCGACGCCTGCACATTAGCTAGAGCGCCAAAGGCAATCACGGCAAGCTGAAACGCGCCACCCCGCGACTTAACGACATTATTTTCTCTACAAGACACCGTCCATCTCCTCGTTCATTGAGAATGGAAAGGTAGCCCACTTAGCTCACAAACTTTTAACCTGTTCAATATCAAGTACGTAGGAGCAATCCCAAAATAATATAAGAAGTTTCTTACAGCGAGATTCTACATGAGCGTCAAGCAAAAAAACTCGCAAAAGAATTAAGAAATATCTGCACACCCACTTGACCAACTTACAAAAACCCTATTACGTCCAATCGTGACTGAGGACATAATTGGCGCGTTCATCAAGAGCTCATCACAAAAACCTCATACAAAAACTCGTTCGACAAAAGTAGGAAACTCCCTACAAAATTTTTAATAAAAAAGGCTTCTACACATGGAAAATCTCTCAACACGCTATCTCTCAACACCTGTTTCAGTTCCTGGAAACAGACGTCGAAACTTGAATCTTGTATTGACTGCCCCTGATATTGCAGTCGCATTTCATGATCAAGATACGCCAGGACTCATACCGGTCGCTGAGGCATCTCAACCGTTGACGGTCGACCTCGTTGTATGGCCAGCCGCGCTTCCTGGTTACACATATCAACTGCTGTTCAATAGTATCGCGACCGGCCCCCAAAAACTGATTCTGCCCTCACATGCACCAGGAGACCCTCTGCAACTGGAGATCCCGTCCGAACTGCTGCTGGAAGGTTTCCACGATGTCGCGTACGTCGTTGTTAATCCGATCAATCAGACAGAACAGAAATCGGAAATTTTCCGGATTCAGATCGACCGGACAGCGCCAGGCGCTCCGGAGCTTGCTGCCATACAGTTTCCAGCCGAGATTCAGAACGGTCTGACTGCTGCCGAGCTCGATCAACTGGGTGGCCAACTTGATGTACAGATTGCCGGCTACACAGGTATGGCCAAGCATGACCGCATCCTGACCAGGTGGGGAGATATCGTAGGCCCCACTGCTGTCGTCAACGAAACCGACATGGGACTGGACAAGGTCTCGGTCACTTTTACACGAGCGTTTCTGCAAACGTTGGGGGAGGAAGAAAAGCAGGTGTGCTATCAGGTCATCGACCGTGCGGGCAATCCTTCAATCCTCTCGAACACCGTCCCGGTGAAATTAAGACTGAAAGACTTGCCCTCCGATTATCCGGCACCTGTTATTGATCAGGCGGTAGGCGATCTGGTCGATTATCTGGAAGCGCAGGCGGGAGTAGTGGTCGACATCCCGCATTATCCAGGCGCGGCAGCGCTTGATAGCATCCAGCTATTCTGGGGCATCAATAACCCACTGACCCCTGTGTTCGTTACGCCTGGCGACGAAAATGAGGCTGTCATACTGACCTTGAAGTTGCCATTCGAGGCCATCGCCCAGGGTCCACAAGGCGACACAGCGGTTCATTATGAAGTGTTTCGCAACGGCGAACTGACTGGCACGTCGCTGGACACCCACATAGACGTTTTTACAACACTTCCCTTCCCCACCCCCTTGAACAACGTGACGGTACAAGGGACGAGCGTACAAAACCCGAACACCCAAGACAACTTCATCGATGAAGACGATTACGAGTTGAACGGCAGAGGGGTGGTGGCCTGGAATACGGGGTTCGAAATCAATGATGACCTGAACCTGTACTGGGGCAATCAGGTAAAACCGCAGTGGTATCAAATACGGTCGAGCGACGTTGCAGCAGCAAGAGACCTGATCATTCCGATTGACAATGAGCTGATGAAGTTGCAAGGCACCGGCGAAGCCATTCCCGTGTACTTCACCGTCACGCGTACAGGAAACCCGAACAGCATGACGAGTCCGATGCAGCCTGTAACAGTACGGTCTCGAGAAGAGCAACCCGGTGGCGAGAACGGATTGACCGGACCCACGTTCAATCTCACGCCAAACGGAGTGCTGGGTCCCAATGAAAATCCGGACGGTGCAGATGTAAAAGTTTCACCGTATTTAAACATTGCCGAGGGTCAGAAGATCACCTTCACCTTCAAGGGATTTGACGATTCCAATAATCCCATTGAGGCCGCTACCTACGTGGCGACTCGTAAGCTGGATGAAGTGGATGTTGTGCAAGGGCATGTATTCACGGTCCCTCAGATCAACACACTTCTTATTTGCACAGGGTTTGCGGAGGCGAGTTATACCGTCGACCCTGTCGAAGGCAGCAATCAAAGTGCGGCAAATTCCACGGTCACTCGCGTCGTCGTGCACATGCTTAAACCTACCGACTTTACCTGTCTGAGTCGCTAAACCGTTGCGGGCTCACGAGGCCCGCAACTTTTACACTTATAAGGAACGCCCCATGTATAACGCCACGACTGAAAAAAAAGAAAACGTGCTGACTGCGCCTGTCATCGCAGCCGCCTTGAACGATGGACTATTACCCGTCGACAGTTTGAACACGCCCCTCGAAGTGCTGTTGAACGTATGGCAAGGCGCGCGCCCCGGCTATACCTATCAGCTGTACTTCGATGGAGTGCTTATTGGTCTCAAGAAAGAGATACTGCCTTCGCAGATGCCAGGTGACGACCTCATGCTGCACATTCCACCCGAGCTGTTGAAGGAAGGCCGTCACTCGGTGGCTTACGCGGTCGAAAACCCGATTAATATGGTCGTCGAGTTTTCTGCCGAGACAGCTGTAATCGTAGACCTTACCCCGCCTGGCGATCCGCTGCTGGCCCCCATCATTTTTCCCGCACAGACACAGAACGGTCTGACCTCCGACGAACTGCAAACCATGGGCAACGTGCTTTCAGGGACAATTGCCAGCTACAACGGCATGCAGGAGGGCGATGTTGTCCGCACTTACTGGAATGATCTACCCGGTCCTATGGCGGTGGTGAGCAAGGATGACGTAGGTCTCAGGCGAACAATGGTCGACTTCACCCGATCGTTTCTGGAGTTGATCGGCGACATTGAGGCGCCGGTTTACTACACCGTCACAGACCTGGCAGGGAATCTGTCAATGGCCTCTGAGGCTGTGGACGTAAAGTTGCAACTCACGCACGTAACGCCCCTCCCCACCCCCACCCTGAAAGAAGCCATCGGCACCACGCTCGACCCGGCCAACGCTTCATCCGGTGCAACCGTGGTGATCGACGCCGTCGCCAATCTGCAAGCGGGTGACCAGGTCATCACACAATGGCAAGGGCCCAACGGCAACGACACCCGGGAAAAAACCCTGACTGGCGCAGAAGCGGGCAAGACGCTGGAGGTAGTGTTTGCTGCGGCGCTGGTGACGGCAAACGCCGGGCAGACGGTGGCGATTTCTTATGTCGTCAATCGCGTCAACGGTCTGGTTCAGGTATCCGGCACGCTGGCCTTGCAGATTCTGGCGGCGCAGCCCGAGCTGGTGCTGGACACTTCGCCGGTCACGCTGGGTGGCAAGGTGTATCTGCTTCCGGGCTCACCGGACCTGTTGCCGAACTTCCCGGCCGACACCACCCTTCTGCGTCAGGCCAGTGGCGGACAGGCACCCTATCAGTACGCTTCGAGCGACCCGCTGGTCGCGAAAGTGGACAGCAATGGCCTGACCTCGGTTCGGGGCAAAGGCACGGCCATCATTACTGCGACCGATGCGCTGGGCGCGAGCAAGCAATACACGGTGACCGTCACCGGCGTCATCCATTGCATCGGCCTGGGCAGCGGCAGCTTTTCTCAGATCAGCAAAAACGCGGGCAACAACGGCGCGAGGATTCCAACCATCCACGAGCTGGTGGATATCCACGCCCTGTATGGCAATCGCTGGCCGATGGGCAAAGGCAATTATTGGTCGTCGACTGTTTCAAGCGCCGGTATCGGCGGATGGAACTGGTATTACGTGAAAAACATGGTCACTGGCGGCAACTTCAAACTGAAGAGTCACAATTCCAGTCTTGGCGTAGGCATCAGATGATCGATTGCTGAACCCATTGTTAATCCGGCAGGGCGTTGCGCTAAAGGTGTAACGCCCTGTCACCGCTTTCAGGAGCTTCTCAGGGCCAGCCCATGCACCGACCGACGCCCTCACGCCAACGCTGCGTCCACCCTGTTGTTCTCGAAGACCGCTTTGCCGCGAGCATCAACACACAACCTTTCAGGACGTCCTCACTGACCGGTCGACTGACACTGAGATCGGAGCTGGAACAGGCCCCCGCTCACTGGATATGGCAGGTCATCGCCGATGGCAAGGTGGGCAGCCGACGAACCACCATCGGCTTGTTTCTGGATCGCGATCTTGAGCCCGGCGGCCACGACCTTATCGATCATGAGCAGATCAAGGTGATCTACACCGAAACGCTGCACCGGAAGAACACCGTCTACCACTCGGCGCATTTCCAGGGCGGCCGGCTGGTGCTGCTTGAAGCCAACCCCTGCACACTGCGGATAAGGGGCGAGTTCAGTTTCAATATGTCGTCCATCAACCTTGATGTGACCGACGGCGCCTTCGACCTGTATTGCCGGTGACTCAGGCGCGCAGGAACCCGGCAATCTCTCTCGCGGATTCAGTCAGGCATTGCTCGTGGCTAACGCCCGCGACCTTCAGTGGCTTTAGGTCGTGATTGGCAGTCGGCAACCAGTGCAGTCGGATGGCACTGGACAATGCATAGCGCTCTACTGCTTCGCGATTGCCCAGCGCGTCGCGTTCGCCCTGAACGATCAGCGTGGGTGTCTTCAGCTCGGCCAGATGAGCCACGCGTGGTTTTTCAGGCTTGCCCACGGCGTAGAACGGATACCCCAGACACACCAGCGCATCGACCTCAAGCTCATCGGCGATCAAGCTGGCCATCCGCCCGCCCATTGATTTGCCGCCGATCGCCAGACGTCCGGGGATGTAAGCACGGGCGCAGGCGAACACCTCTCTCCAGCACTCCAGCAGTTGCGCTTGTGGATTGGGGGGGCGCTTGCTGCCGCCCTGACGCCGCTGCGTCATGTAGGGAAACTCGAAGCGCAGTACGCTGATACCTTGCGCCGCCAGATCAGCCGCCATGCGGTTCATGAAGTCGCTGTCCATGGGTGCGCCGGCACCATGCGCCAGCAGCAGGGTCGGTGTGTCCAGCGCATCCGCAGGTTGCGCGGGCGTCCACAGCCAGCCTCTTTCATTGACCAGCTGCAGCCATTGATCCTGACCGATATCGGGCTTCAAGCCGTTGCTCATGGTTGCCTCATTCAGGTGGGTCGCAAAGTAGCCCGTCACTATAACGGCGAACAGGGTCGCGAATCCTGCACGAATCGCGAGCGCACGGCGCATCGGCATGCCCTGCCACGTCGGACAGCCACCATTCAGGTCTGCCTGGGTACTCTGTCAAGGTGCACAAGGTCAAGCACCGAGACAATGAGCGCCCCAAACTCGACACCGCCGGGCGGTTTCATTGACGGCACTGGACGCGCACACGTGCAACAACACCGCTGAGTCGGTCACCAGAGTCATATGCCTGCTCAGGCCAACTTGCTGGGCAATGACAGGTGTTACTGCCGACTGAATAGACGTGACAGTCTTTGCGCGAGTCCTGATCAACTCGTCTGTACGCGAAGATCGCCACCGCTGTATTCCAGTCCAGCGGCGATGCGTGAACTCCGCACCCTGCAACGGGGTGCGGAATACCTTCTGAGCCTGCTCTCAACGCAGCATCACCAAACACAGCCACTTTTCGTACAGAGCCTGCGACTTCCCACACCCCTGTTTCAAAGTTAAACTCGCCAACACGCGTCTGCCGCAACCCTTTTGACGCTCGTTGATGTGCCTGTCTGTTCCTGCCCCTGCCTTTTCGGTGTGCTTCGATGCCATTTCCAGCACTGCATCGCCCTGGCCCGATTACGTCTGCGGTAACCCTCTGAATCGTGGAAGTCTGCAATGAGCACAACAATCAGTCCGACAACCTACAACTACACCGTGGTGCGCCAGTTTGCCATCATGACCGTGGTCTGGGGTGTGGTCGGCATGAGCCTGGGCGTGTTCATTGCTTCGCAGCTGGTCTGGCCAGGGCTGAACCTGGACCTTGAATGGACCACCTTCGGACGCCTGCGCCCGCTGCACACCAATCTGGTGATCTTCGCCTTCGGCGGCTGTGCGCTGTTCGCCACCTCCTATTACGTAGTGCAACGCACTTGCCAGACGCGGCTGATTTCCGACGGTCTGGCGGCCTTTACCTTCTGGGGCTGGCAGGCCGTGATTGTCGGTGCCATCGTGACCCTGCCGATGGGCTACACCACTACCAAGGAATATGCCGAGCTCGAATGGCCGGTGGCGATTCTGCTGGCCATTGTCTGGGCCGCCTACGCAGTGGTGTTTTTCGGTACGATCGTCAAACGCCGCACCCGGCATATCTATGTCGCCAACTGGTTTTACGGCGCGTTCATCGTCGTAACCGGCATGCTGCACATCGTCAACCATATCTCGTTGCCGGTCAGCCTGTTCAAATCCTATTCGGCGTATGCCGGTGCGACCGATGCCATGATCCAGTGGTGGTACGGACACAATGCCGTCGGGTTTTTCCTGACCACCGGCTTTCTCGGCATGATGTATTACTTCGTGCCCAAACAGGCCGAGCGCCCGGTCTACTCCTATCGTTTGTCCATCGTGCATTTCTGGGCATTGATTACCCTGTATATCTGGGCCGGCCCGCACCATCTGCACTACACCGCCCTGCCGGACTGGGCGCAGTCGCTGGGCATGGTGATGTCGATCATTCTGCTGGTCCCCAGTTGGGGCGGGATGATCAACGGCATGATGACGCTGTCGGGCGCGTGGCATAAATTGCGGACCGATTCGATACTGCGCTTTCTGGTGGTCTCGCTGGCCTTTTATGGCATGTCGACCTTCGAAGGCCCGATGATGGCAATCAAGACCGTCAACTCGCTTTCGCACTACACGGACTGGACCATCGGCCATGTCCACGCCGGAGCACTGGGCTGGGTCGCGATGATTACCATCGGGTCGGTCTACCACATGATTCCGAAACTCTACGCCCGCCCGCACATGTACAGCGTCAGTCTGATCAACACGCACTTCTGGCTCGCGACCGTCGGCACCGTGCTGTACATCACCTCGATGTGGGTCAATGGCATCACTCAGGGCCTGATGTGGCGCGCGGTGAACGACGACGGCACGCTGACCTACTCTTTCATCGAAACCATGCAGGCCAGCCACTTGGGCTATATCGTGCGGGCCATCGGTGGCGCCATTTTCACCAGCGGCATGTTGCTGATGGCTTACAACGTCGTGCGCACGATACGTGCCTCTGACCCTCAGGCGGCAGCAGCGGCCACCCGCATCGCAGTCGCAGGAGCGCATTGATGAAGCACGATGCGCTGGAAAAAAACATCGGCCTGCTGGCCTTCTTCATGGTGATTGCCGTGAGCATCGGTGGGCTGACGCAGATCGTCCCGCTATTCTTTCAGGACGTAACCAACCAGCCTATCGAGGGCATGAAGCCACGCAGCGCGCTTGAGGTGGAAGGCCGTGATGTGTTCATCGCCAACGGCTGCGTCGGTTGCCACTCGCAGATGATCCGCCCGTTGCGCGCCGAAACCGAGCGCTACGGGCATTACTCGGTGGCAGGCGAAAGTGTCTGGGACCATCCCTTCCTGTGGGGCTCCAAACGCACCGGGCCGGACCTGGCAAGGATCGGCGGTCGCTACTCGGACGAGTGGCACCGGGTACACCTGAACAACCCGCGCGACCTAGTCCCGACCTCGATCATGCCGGCTTATCCGTTTCTGGCAGAGAAGACAATCGACAGCACGCAGACTGCAAAAAAACTGCAGGTGCTGCGTACCCTCGGCACCCCTTACACCGACGCGGATATCGCCGGTGCGGCGGCTGCGGTGCAGGGCAAGACCGAAATGGACGCGCTGGTGGCCTATCTGCAAGGCCTTGGCACGCTCATCAAGAGCAAACGGTGATCATGATGGACATCGGAATGATTCGAGGCCTTGGCACACTGGTCGTGATGGTCGCCTTCATCGGCCTGATGCTGTGGGTGTTCAGCCCTGCCCGCAAGGCAGACTTCGACGACGCGACCTTGCTGCCTTTCGCGGATGACCCCGAGGCCATCGGCAAGGTCGAAAATGCCAAGGCTGAACGGGAAGGCCGGTCATGAGCACGTTCTGGAGCCTTTACGTCGCGGTCCTGACCCTGGGCACCCTCATCGCAATGCTCTGGCTGCTGGTGTCCACGCGCAAAGGTCAGCCCGACGAACCCACGGATGAAACCGTCGGCCATACATTCGACGGTATCGAGGAGTACGACAACCCGCTGCCCAGATGGTGGTTCTATCTATTCGTAGCGACCATCGTCTTTGCCCTGGGGTATCTGCTCCTGTACCCGGGCCTGGGCAACTGGCAGGGCTTGCTGCCCGGTTATGAATACCGGGACCAGGACAGCAAGACACAATTCTCCGACGGCCAGCAAGGCTGGACCAGTATCCATGAATGGGAACGGGAAGTCGCAAACGCCGAAGCCCGCTACGGGCCGCTGTTTGCCAGGTACGCCGCCATGCCCGTCGAGGAAGTGGCGAAAGACCCGCAGGCGTTGAAAATCGGCGCACGCCTGTTCGCGTCCAACTGCTCGGTCTGCCACGGCTCTGACGCGAAAGGCGCCTATGGCTTTCCCAATCTGACCGATGCCGACTGGCGCTGGGGCGGCGATGCGCAGGCGATCAAGACGTCTATCCTCGCCGGGCGCATGGGCGTGATGCCGGCCCTGGGCGGCGTGCTTGGCGAACAAGGGGTTCGCGATGTGGCGGCCTATGTGCTGACGCAACTGGACGCGCGCGCGCTACCGCAGGATGCCAAGGCTGACCCGGTGGCAGGACAGAAGACCTTCGCCAGCCTGTGCGTTGCCTGTCATGGGCCAGAGGGCAAAGGAATGCCGATTCTCGGCGCGCCGGACCTGACCCACCCCAACGCGTTTATCTACGGCTCCAGCTTCGCTCAGTTGCAGCAGACCATTCGTGATGGCCGCCAGGGCCAGATGCCTGCTCAGCAAGCATTGCAAGGCAATGACCGGGTTCATATTCTGGCTGCCTATGTTTACAGCCTGTCCCGTCAAGAGCCACCAGCCGAATCCAGATGACAGGGCGCCGGTCAGCCTGGGGTTGTAGCATTCTGAAAGAACAAATTCTTTGTAGTTACATCTCTACATGACTAGACTCATTGATGACCACGACACCCTGTCTACTCATTCTGGAAGTCGCACACATGACCACTACCCTCTCCAGCCGTGAATTCAATCAGGACACCAGCGGGGCCAAGAAAGCGGCTAATGAAGGCCCGGTGTTCATTACCGACCGCGGCCGCCCGGCCCATGTGCTGCTTTGCATCGAGGATTACCTGAAGCTGACCGGCAGCGCGGCAAGCATCGCCGACATGCTGATAATGCCCACTGACATCGATATCGAATTCGAGCCTCAGCGCGCCGTGATCACGCCCCGACAGGTTGATCTGTCCTGATGTTCCTGCTCGACACCAACGTGGTTTCAGAGCTCAGGAAGCGCACTGCAGACGCCAACGTGCTGCGCTGGTCGCGAACACAGATGGCCTCCAGCCTGTTCATCTCGTCCATCACGATTCTTGAACTCGAAACAGGTATCCTGCGCATCGAACGCCGCGACCCGACACAAGGCGCAGTATTGCGAATGTGGCTCGACCAGCACGTATTGAAAGCATTCGCCGGGCGTATCCTGACAGTCGACACCCAGGTCGCAAGGCGCTGCGCGCAATTGCACGTTCCCGACCCGCGCAGCGAATGCGATGCGCTGATAGCCGCCACTGCGCTGGTACATGGCATGACCGTGGTCACACGCAACACAATGGACTTTCAGTCGTGCGGGGTCGCGTTGCTCAATCCCTGGGTCAGCCAGTTGAATGAAGAAGCGGCCGTATATTCACGTGCATCACGTTGAACGCGGATATGAACCTGCCTGACCTGTGTCGGCCGGAGCCAGGCCGCTGGACTCATCGATGACCAAGCAGATTCCAGTACACGACATCACCCCGGCATCCGAAACAGGCGGCGAATTCACCGACCTCTATGCTTCGCGCCAGAAAATCCAGACCCGCGCGTTCAAAGGCCTGTTTCGAAATGTGCGGATGCTCGGCGGCGCGCTGTTGCTGCTGATCTTTTTCGGCACGGTCTGGCTGAGTCGCAGCGGGCATCAGGCGGTCTGGTGGAACCTGCCGGAACGCAAGTTCTACATCTTCGGCGCAACGTTCTGGCCGCAGGACTTCATCCTCTTGTCCGGCATTCTGATCGTTGCAGCGTTCGGGTTGTTCTTCATCACCGTCTATGCCGGGCGGGTCTGGTGTGGCTATACCTGCCCACAGAGTGTCTGGACCTGGATCTTCATGTGGTGCGAGAAAGTGACTGAAGGCGACCGCAACCAGCGCATCAGGCTCGACCATGCCCCTATGAGTGCCGGCAAAATGCTGCGCAAATTCGCCAAGCACAGCCTGTGGCTGCTGATCGGGTTTGCCACCGGTATGACCTTCGTGGGCTATTTCTCGCCCATTCGCACGCTGTGCGTGGATCTGTTCACGGGCCAGGCGGATGGCTGGGCCTATTTCTGGGTCGGTTTCTTTACCCTGGCCACTTACCTTAATGCCGGCTGGCTGCGCGAACAGGTATGCATTTACATGTGCCCCTATGCGCGATTCCAGAGCGTGATGTTCGACAAGGACACGCTGATCATCTCCTACGACCAGAATCGTGGCGAAGCCCGAGGCCCGCGCAAGAAGGAAGCCGATCCTCAGGCACTGGGGCTGGGTGACTGCATCGACTGCACGATGTGCGTGCAGGTCTGCCCGACCGGCATCGACATTCGTGACGGCCTGCAGGTGGAGTGCATCAGCTGTGCGGCGTGCATCGATGCCTGCGATACGGTCATGGACAAGATGGATTACCCTCGCGGCCTGATTCGCTACACCACCGAGCACAACCTGTCCGGGCAACGCACCCGCACCCTGCGCCCGCGCCTGATCGGTTATGCGCTGGTCTTGCTGTTGATGATTGCGCTGCTGACGGCTGCTTTCTGGATGCGTACGCTGGTGGGCCTGGAGGTCAGCAAGGACCGCATGCTGTTCCGGGAAAACGCCGAAGGCCGGATCGAAAACGTCTACAGCCTGAAAGTGATGAACAAGGATCAGGTGGACCACACCTATGTGTTCCAAGCCAACGGTCTGCCGGACCTGAAACTGCAGGGCCGTCGGGAAATCAGCGTCCCGGCGGGTGAAATCGTCAGCCTGCCGGTGGAGCTGTCCAGCGCGCCGGAAAAACTACCGTCGCACAGCAACGAGGTAACCTTTACCCTCAAGGACATCGACAGCGATACACAGGTCGAGACCCAAAGCCGCTTTCTTGGCCCACCTATTCGTTAAGAGCCCCGTCATGCCCGCTGCGACTGCTGCAAGCCCCTGGTACCGGCACCTCTGGCCATGGATCATCATCGCCATCCTGACCGGCTCGGTGACCTTGAGCCTGTCGATGGTGTTCATCGCCGTGACCCACCCGGATCCGCTGGTCACCGATAACTATTACGAGGCCGGCAAGGGCATCAATCGCTCGTTGAATCGCGAAGTGCTCGCCCAGACCCTCAAGCTGCACGCGCGCCTGAACATGGATGAGCTGACCGGCGAAGTCGAACTGCGCCTGAGTGGCAACAGCAACCCGGAGCGTCTGGAACTCAACCTGATTTCACCCACGCGCCCTGACAGTGACCGCCGGGTGTTCCTGACCCGCAGCCCGTCCGAACCAGGCCGTTACATCGGTCAGTTGCAGGACAAGGTCAACGGTCGGCGTTTTGTGGAACTGCTGGGTGTCGAAGGCGAGCAGACCTGGCGCCTGTTCGAGGAAGAACAGATCGGCACCAATGACGTGACCCTGGGTGACGAGCCCCTGCAAGCCGCGCAACGCCGGAAAGACTGAACGTGGCCAGGCCCTCCTCCCCCGCGCCGCTGCACTGCTACCACTGCGGCCTGCCGGTTCCGGCGGGCAGCCATTTCAACGCGGTGGTGCTCGGAACAACCCGACAGCTGTGCTGCCCCGGTTGCCAGGCAGTAACCGAGGCCATCGTCGCGAGCGGTCTGGACAACTATTACCGCCATCGCAGTGAAACCTCGGCCAACCCGGAAAGCCTGCCCAGCCAATTGCTCGATGAACTGGCGCTCTACGACCGCCCCGACGTACAGGCGCCGTTCGTGCGCCACGACGGCGACCTCTCAGAGGCCACCCTGCTTGTCGAAGGCATCAGTTGCGCGGCCTGCGGCTGGCTGATCGAGCAACGCCTGGGGCGATTGCCCGCGGTGACCGAAGCGCGGCTGAATCTATCCACTCATCGCCTGCTGGTGCGCTGGAACGCCGACCAGCTTGCCCTCAGCCAATTGCTGAACGAACTGCACGCGATTGGCTATGTCGCCCATCCATGGCAGGCCGACCGCGCTACCGAGCGCATGGCGAGTGACAATCGCTTGGCGTTGCGACAACTGGGCGTCGCCGGCCTGCTGTGGTTTCAGGCAATGATGGCAACCATGGCCACCTGGCCGGAGTTCAATATCGACCTCAGCCCGCAGATGCACACCATACTGCGCTGGGTGGCGCTGTTTCTGACCACGCCGATCGTCTTCTACAGTTGCGCGCCGTTCTTTCGCGGCGCGTGGCGCGACCTGCGCAGCCGTCACCTGACAATGGATGTCTCGGTGTCGCTGGCAATAGGCGCGGCCTACGCCGCAGGGATCTGGACCGCCGTCACCGGCGCTGGCGAACTGTATTTCGATGCAGTCGGCATGTTTGCGCTGTTCCTGCTGGCAGGACGTTACCTGGAACGCCGGGCTCGCGAGCGCACGGCGGCGGCCACGGCCCAACTGGTCAACGTGCTGCCCGCCTCATGCCTGCGCCTCAGCGATGACGGCCAGAGCCAGCGCATCATGCTCAGCGAACTGCACCTGGCTGATCGGGTGCTGGTGCAGCCCGGTGCAGTGATACCGGCCGATGGCAAAATCCTCGAGGGTCACTCCAGTGTCGATGAATCGCTGTTGACCGGCGAATACCTGCCACAGATGCGCAGTGTGGGCGATGCGGTCACCGCAGGAACGCTGAATGTCGAAAGCCCGCTGACCGTTGCCGTGACGGCGTTGGGCCACGAAACCCGTCTTTCGGCCATTGTCCGACTGCTTGAACGCGCGCAGGCAGAAAAGCCCCGACTCGCGCAGATCGCTGACCGTGCAGCACAGACTTTTCTGCTGTTTTCGCTGATCGCGGCCGCGCTGATCGGGGTGATCTGGTGGCAGCTGGACGCATCGCGCGCGTTCTGGATCGTTTTGGCCATGCTCGTCGCTACCTGCCCCTGCGCACTGTCGCTGGCGACGCCGACTGCATTGACTGCGGCGACCGGCACGCTGCACACACTTGGTCTGCTGCTGACCCGGGGTCATGTGCTCGAAGGCCTCAACCAGATCGATACGGTCATCTTCGACAAGACCGGCACCCTGACCGAGGGGCGCCTGACACTGCGCGGCATTCACCCGTTGCGCGAGCTGGACGCCAATCGCTGCCTGGAACTGGCGGCAGCCCTGGAAAACCGCTCCGAGCATCCCATCGCCCGCGCCTTCGGTCGAGCGCCAACGGCTGCCGAAGAGGTGCTCAGCACACCGGGACTGGGCCTGCAAGGTCGTGTTGACGGGCATCTGCTGCGCATCGGCGAGGCGGCCTTCGTCTGTGCGCTGAGCGGTGCTGAAACACCCTTGCCAACCGAGCGTTCCGGCCAATGGCTGTTGTTGGGCGATACGCAGGGCCCACTCGCATGGTTGGTACTGGACGACCGACTGCGCGAGGATGCAGGCACTCTGTTACACGCGTGCCGGGCGCGAGGCTGGAAGACGCTGCTTTTGTCTGGTGACAGCTCGCCGATGGTTGACCGTGTCGCGCAGGCGCTGGGCATCGACGAGGCGCGTGGCGGCATGCGCCCGGACGATAAGCTGGAGGTGCTGCGCCAGCTTCAGGCTCAGGGGCGCAAGGTGCTGATGATCGGTGACGGAGTGAACGACGTACCGGTCATGGCAGCAGCCGACATCAGTGTGGCGATGGGCTCGGCCACCGACCTCGCCAAAACCAGCGCTGACGCCGTGCTGCTGTGTAACCGTTTGCCGGTGCTGATCGACGCGCTGAATCTGGCCCGGCGCACGCGTAGCGTCATTATCGAAAACCTGCTCTGGGCCGGTCTGTACAATGGCCTCATGCTGCCCTTCGCGGCGCTGGGCTGGATCACTCCGGTGTGGGCGGCGATCGGCATGTCGCTCAGTTCGCTGACTGTGGTACTCAACGCCTTGCGCCTGACCCGCCTGCCGCGTCGTGCGCCCGTTTCCCCATCTGCCCCGGAGGTTTCATGCCCGCGCTTTACATCATGATTCCTGCCGCTCTATTGCTGGTGGGCGTGGCGATCTACGTGTTCTTCTGGGCAGTGGACAGCGGTCAGTACGACGACATGGACGGTCCGGCACACAGCATATTGTTCGACGACACACCGCCTGTGGAGCATGCCCCGCCTGAGTCTCCCCAACCGGGCCCGGACGAGAAACGCGATGTTTGAACTCGCCTCGATGCTGTTCTCGGCGTTCATTCTCGGGCTGCTCGGCGGCGGCCACTGTCTGGGCATGTGTGGCGGCCTGATGGGAGCCCTGACGCTGGCCATCCCCAAGGAACAGCGCAGCCGCCGGTTTCGTCTGCTGCTGGCCTACAACCTGGGGCGCATTCTCAGTTACGCCGCAGCCGGCCTGTGTTCCGGCCTGGTCGGCTGGGCTGTGGCGCAAAGTCCGCTGGCGACGGGCTTGCGCATCGTCGCCGCCGTGTTGCTGATCATGATGGGGCTGTACCTGGCCGGCTGGTGGAACGGACTGACCTATATAGAGCGTCTCGGCCGAGGCCTGTGGCGTTATTTGCAACCCTTGGCCAGTCGCCTGGTGCCGGTGTCCAGTGTGCCGCGCGCCCTATTGCTCGGCGCCCTGTGGGGCTGGCTGCCCTGCGGGCTGGTGTACAGCGCCCTGCTCTGGGCCGCCAGCCAGGGCAACCCTCTCGACAGTGCACTGCTGATGCTGGCCTTCGGGCTGGGCACCTGGCCCGTTCTGCTGGCCACCGGCCTGGCTGCCGAACGCACTACGGCTTTGCTGCGCAAACGTGGCGTGCGCATGGCGGGAGGCTTGCTGGTGATGGTCTTCGGTATCTGGACCTTGCCAGGCCCGCATCAGCACTGGCTGATGGGGCATTGAGGCCGGCAACTCTTGCCATTTGATCCACATCAACGCCGACCCTCGGCCTCCTGCGTATGCTCGCGATATCGCCAGCCGGACCGGGAAACGCGCGCATGCTTGACGCCATTCGTTGGGATTCAGACCTGATCCATCGCTACGATGTGGCCGGACCGCGCTATACGTCCTATCCGACAGCGGTGCAGTTTCATACCCAAGTGAGCGCCTTCGACCTGCTGCACGCGCTACGCGAAAGCCGCAAGGCGTCACGTCCGTTATCGCTCTACGTGCATCTGCCCTTCTGCGCGAACATTTGCTACTACTGCGCCTGCAACAAAGTCATCACCAAGGATCGCGGACGCGCTCAGGCCTACCTGCAACGGCTCGAGCACGAGATACAGATGCTCGCCTGTCACTTGGCGCCCGGTCAGGTGGTGGAGCAACTGCATCTGGGCGGCGGTACGCCGACCTTTCTCAGTCACGACGAACTGCGCCGCTTGATGGCGCAGCTGCGCTTGCATTTCAACCTGCTGGACGACGACTCCGGCGACTATGGCATCGAGATCGATCCTCGCGAAGCCGACTGGTCGACGATGGGCCTGCTGCGCGAGCTGGGTTTCAACCGGGTCAGCCTGGGCGTGCAAGACCTCGACCCGACGGTGCAGCGGGCGATCAACCGCATGCAGAGCCTGGAAGAGACCCGCGCAATCGTTGAAGCGGCGCGCACGCTGCAATTTCGTTCGGTGAATATTGATCTGATCTACGGTCTGCCCACACAGAATCCGCAAACCTTCAGCCACACCGTGGACAAGGTCATCGATCTGCAGCCCGATCGGTTGTCGGTGTTCAACTATGCGCATCTGCCCGAGCGCTTCATGCCGCAGCGGCGCATCGACGTGGCAGACCTGCCGGATGCAGAAAGCAAACTGCTGATGCTGGAGCGCACCGTCGAGCAATTGGGCAACGCCGGTTATCGCTACATCGGCATGGACCATTTCGCCCTGCCCGACGACGAGTTGGCCACCGCTCAGGAAGACCTGACCCTGCAGCGCAACTTTCAGGGCTATACCACGCACGGTCACTGCGACCTCATCGGCCTGGGTGTCTCGGCCATCAGCCAGGTCGGCGAGCTGTACAGCCAGAACAGCAGCGACCTGAACGAGTACTTGAGGCTGCTGGACAGCGACCAGCCAGCAACCCGACGCGGGCTGATCTGCAACGATGACGACCGCATCAGGCGCGCGATCATTCAGCAGTTGATCTGCCACTTCACGCTGGATTTCGGCGAGATCGAAAAGACTTTTTGCATCGATTTCAGGGACTATTTCAGCGAAGCGTGGCCGCAACTGCTTGGCATGGCCAGCGACGGGCTGATTACGCTGAGCGAGACGGGCATTGAAGTCAGACCGGCAGGCCGCCTTTTGGTACGCGCAGTATGCATGGTCTTCGATACTTACCTGACCCGGCAGAACAGACAGCAGTTCTCCCAGGTGATATGACCTGCGGCCGGGTGCTACATTTTGGCCAGAACCAGCATCCCCGCCTTGGTCTTGTCGGCGTCACTGGAGCCCAGGCTGTTCATGAGCGACGACAGATCGGCCGTGGAATTGCTCACTTGCGCCTGCAACGTGCTGAGCACGGTCTGTAGCGCCGCAGCCTTGGTCCTTCGCTCCTCGGGGCTCAGGCTGGGGTCATTCAGCGCCTTCTGGATCTGCTCCATGGTTTCCTCGATCCTGCGCTGAAGTTCGCGAATCGCCTTGAGGATCTTCTGCACGGAACCAGGCAGGCCGCTCTGTTCGATATCAGCGTTTCTGGAAGACGATGACGCAGCCGCCTTGCCTTCTGCCGACAAATTGACCTGTACGCCCTTTGTCTCGCTTGCCGACGCCGCGGTAGTGATTTGCTCAGCGTTACTGTAGGTGGTCTGCGAGGTCGCAGTCCGTATCGTAATGCTGCTGATCAACGGGAGTGTCGTTGACATGACGAGGCATCCTGGCTTGGCTGAAGGAATACGTGGTTATCGGCAGGCAACCTGTAACCTTGACGACGCCGACAGATTTGCAGGCTGGCCCCGACAAGCACGGGTGAGTTACCCTTACGGCTTATGTGTGATTTCCCACAAGGAATTAAGTGATGTCCGAGCCAGTCAAGTCGCGCGCGCAAAACCAGGCTCACTGCAAGGATTGCAGTCTCGCGCCGTTGTGCCTGCCCCTTTCGTTGAATACCGAAGACATGGACTGCCTTGACCAGATCGTCAAACGCGGCCGCCCGCTGAAGAAAGGCGAATTTCTGTTTCGTCAGGGGGACACCTTCGAGTCGGTCTATGCGGTGCGTTCCGGGGCGTTGAAAACCTTCAATATCAGTGACAGCGGTGAAGAACAGCTCACCGGTTTTCACCTGCCCAGCGAACTGGTGGGCATGTCCGGCATGGACGCCGAGGCTTACCCAGTCTCGGCCCAGGCACTGGAAACCACGTCGGTCTGCGAAATCCCTTTCGAGCGTCTGGACGAGCTTTCCGCGAAACTGCCGCAACTGCGTCGGCAGTTGATGCGCGTCATGAGCCGTGAGATCCGTGACGATCAGCAAATGATGCTGCTGCTCTCGAAAAAGACCGCCGATGAGCGTATCGCCACGTTTCTGATCAACCTGTCTGCACGCTTCCGCGCCAGAGGCTTTTCGGCCAATCAGTTCCGCCTGAGTATGTCGCGCAACGAAATCGGCAATCACCTGGGTCTGGCAGTCGAGACCGTGTCCCGTGTCTTTACCCGGTTCCAGCAAAATCAGCTGATTTCTGCCGAGGGCAAAGAGATTCACATCCTCGCCCCCATCGAGCTGTGCGCACTGGCTGGCGGGTCGATGCAAAGCTGAAACGTGCGATCTTTGGCGGGTCGGCTTAAACTGTCGGCCAAAACTGCCATGGAATCCCCTGATGACTTTCGATCAATCGAACTTCAAATCCCTCATCCGCCCGGTCGTGGACTTCCCCAAGCCGGGCGTGGTCTTCCGCGATATCACGCCCCTGTTCCAGTCGCCCAAGGCCACCCGTCAGGTGATTGACAGCTTCGTGCAGCGCTACATCGATGCCGAGTTCAGCCATATCGGCGTCATGGACGCGCGGGGTTTTCTGATCGGTTCGGTGGTCGCGTATCAATTGAACAAGCCGCTGGTGCTGTTCCGCAAACAAGGCAAACTGCCTGCCGATGTACTGTCCGAGGCGTATCAGACCGAATACGGCGAAGCGTATCTGGAAGTGCATGCCGACAGTCTGTGCGAAGGTGACTCGGTCATCATGTTCGATGACTTGATCGCGACCGGAGGCACGCTGATCGCCGCTGCCAACCTGATCCGCCGTATGGGTGCCGAAGTGTACGAGGCTGCTGCGATCATCGACCTGCCGGAACTGGGCGGCTCCCAGCGTCTTAACGACCTGAAGATCCCGACGTTTTGCCTGACCGAGTTTGCGCTGGACGAGCAGTAAGACGGGGCGCTGACCGTCGCTCCGCGTTGCACAGCGGTTCTGCGATGTCAGGTGGATCGGGGTTCGACTCAAGTCACCTTTTCGCCCCTCGGCGACCTACTTTGATGGGGCCAAAGTAGGCAAAGCCCGCAGCTCCGTTTCCGGCCCGACTTCGTCGGGTTCCTTCGCCCTGTCACTGATCCGGGGGTCGCCGCAACGGGCCATCCATGGCCCGGTGCGGCTAGCCTGGCGTCCTGCCAGGCTACCCCCGGATCAGCGCCAGGACTCAGCCGTCACTTACGTCGCACCCTGCGTCGTCTGTGCCATCGCGATAAAAAAGCATTTTAGGCAGCATTAACAGTTAAGGCATGATCTTGTGCCGCGCCGGAAATTTATGACGTCAAGCGTTACGGAGGGCATGCCAACGCGGAGTGACTGGCACGAGAATTACAAGATTATCGTTCCTCCAGCGTGGGAATGCAGTTCTGGACGCTCTGCGTCCGACCTTGGGTGTGCAGCGCAGGCGTGCAGGGAAGAGAAACTAGCTCGCTGTATTGCCGTGCAGTTTGGTCATCAACTGCGCTTCGGCCTGGGTCAGGCCGCAGGACTGGGTAAGCTCGTCGATGCTGGCACCCATGCCGACCAGACGGGCGGCCTGGGCGAAGGATAGCGTGGAGGGATCGCGCTGCTCCAGAGCGGTGAGCTTGTCCGGCAACGGCGCAACGACGGCACGCAGCTCATGTAACGCTTCGCCCATGCGCACCGTACCGTTCTGGTAGTTGTCCAGACGCCTGGCCAACTCCTTGATCCGCTGATCCCGCAAGGCAGCCGCCTCATCACGCTCGGCGTCGAGCTTGCGCTGACGCCTGGTATGGGCCAGGAACATAAACAGGGTCACTACCCAGAGAATGCCCAGAAAGACGACAGCTACCTCAAAGATCAATCAGATGTTCTCCAGATCGGACCACTCTTCTTCGGACATCATTTTGTCCAGTTCAACCAGAATCAACAGTTCGCCGTTCTTGTTGCAAACGCCCTGAATGAACTTGGCCGATTCGTCGTTACCGACGTTAGGCGCAGTTTCAACTTCTGACTGACGCAAGTAAACCACTTCCGCAACGCTGTCGACCAGAATACCGACCACTTGCTTGTCAGCTTCGATGATCACGATACGCGTGTTGTCGCTGACTTCAACCGGGTCCAGGCCAAAACGCTGACGGGTGTCGATCACGGTCACGACGTTACCGCGCAGGTTGATGATGCCCAGCACATAACTTGGCGCACCCGGCACCGGGGCGATTTCAGTGTAGCGCAGCACTTCCTGCACCTGCATTACGTTGATGCCGTAGGACTCGTTGTCCAGGCGGAACGTAACCCATTGCAGAATAGGATCTTCGGAACCTTGTGCAGACGACTTATTCATAACCCCAACCCCTCACGTGTGTTCTTTGCAGGTGACGCCACTGGCATCGACCCATGATTATTTCGACTTGTTCAACTGCTTGACCGCGCCACTGGCTATCAGCTCGGCCAACTCTGCTACATCCAGCAACGCGCACATATGCTCGATGACCGTACCCGCCAGCCATGGACGATGACCTCGCTGCGCGCGCCATTTGATCTCGTTCGGATCAAGACGCAACGAACGGCTGACCTGATGCACCGCCAGCCCCCACTCGTATCCCTGCACCGAAATCACATACTGCAATCCCTGGCGAAAATCGTCGCGGTAGCGATCAGGCATGATCCAGCGCGCGGTATCCAACACTTTCAGGTTGCCTGCCTGACACGGCAGGATCCCGAGAAACCAGTCCGGCTGACCGAACAGCGGCGTCAGCTCCTGCCCCGCCAGCGGATATATCGACCCCAGGCACACCAGCGGCACCGCCAGTGTCAGACCGGCCACATCGAACAACAGGCATTCGAATGGCTCGGCAGCCCATGCCGGACGACCATCACTGGTCGGCGGTGGCGTCGGGGTACGCTGGGCTGCCAGCGTGCTCAACTCGGCGACCGGTTCAACCAGCGCAACGGTTGGCACTGCCTCTTCAACCTGCACCGCTTCGGCAACGATCACCGGAGCGACTTCAACCACTGGCGCGGGCGCTGCTACCTGCACCTTGACAGCCACCGGAGCCGGCGCGGCAACCGCGACCGCAAGCGGCTTGATCTGCGCCTGCATCCGCGCATCAAAGGCCTGCTCTTCGAGCACAGCCGCCTGAAATTCATCGATGCTGCTGACGGGCTCTTCGAGCACTTCAGTCGCGTCGTACAGCAGTGCGTCCAGGTAGGACTGCAAAGCCAGTTTGGGTCGTGTTGCTACTTCTACAGGGCGGTTCATACCGGGGCCCAACGAAAAATGGAGCATGTGCAGCCTGATACAGTTATCGGCCGCATTGAGGCATCACTTGAGCAAACAATGCAGAAAGAGTAGACGTTCACGTCAGGCCACCTGCGCATTGAGCTGCTCGGCGAGCATATGCTTGAGCAATGCCCGGTAAGCGATCACACCGCGACTCTTGCTGTCGTTCTGCGACGGCGTAAGCCCCAGACGGCTGGCATCGCGCAGTCGTGTATCGACCGGCACGTAGGCTTGCCAGACATGCTCGGGAAAGCTGTCGCGCAACAGTTTCAAGGTGCCCATCGATGCCTGGGTACGGCGGTCGAACAAGGTCGGCACGATGGTGTAAGGCAACGGCACCTTGCGCGAACGATTGATCATGGTCAGCGTATTGACCATGCGCTCCAGACCTTTCACGGCCAGAAACTCGGTCTGCACCGGAATCGCCAGTTGCTGGCTGGCCGCCAGTGCATTGACCATGAGAACGCCCAGCAGCGGCGGACTGTCGATCAACGCATAGTCAAAATCCTGCCACAACTGAGCCAGGCTTTTCGCGACAACCAGACCCAGGCCGCTCTGGCCGGGTGACTGGCGCTCCAGCGTGGCAAGCGCGGTGCTGGAGGGGATCAGCGAGATGCGTTTATCGCTGGTAGGCAGCAACAACTGGCCGGGAAGACCGTCCGGCACAGCACCTTTATGCAGAAACAGATCGAAAGCGCTGTGTTCCAGCTCGTCCGGGTTATGCCCGAAATAACTGGTCATGGAGCCGTGAGGGTCCAGATCGACCACAACCACGCGCTTACCTGAGTCGGCCAGCAAACCGGCCAGGGCAATGGTCGTGGTGGTCTTTCCGACTCCACCTTTCTGGTTGGCTACTGCCCAGACTCTCATTAATTGTTTTCCTTGCGTACAGCGACGACCATACCGATACGATGTTTAGGGGGCGGGTGACGGAGAATTGACGGCGTTCGCGCGTACCGGCGGCTTTGCTGGCACCGGTGCAGTTTGTGTGCCAGCACGCCGCAATGCAGCATCAGGCTGCACATTGGCCGATCCAGCGCTGGTCAGGCTGCGGCGAACGTCCAGATTGCGCGAGATAACCAGCACTACACGGCGGTTCTTGGCGCGTCCGGCCGTGCTGGTATTGGGAACGATCGGCTGAAATTCACCGTAGCCCACCGAAGCGAGTCGCGCCGGATTGACGCCGTCCATGGCCAACATGCGCACAATGCTGGCAGAACGTGCCGAAGACAGCTCCCAGTTGGTCGGGAATTGTGCAGTGCTGATCGGCTGGTCGTCGGTAAAGCCCTCGACATGGATCGGGTTGTCGAAGCGTTTGACGATTCCGGCGACCTTTTCGATGATGGTGAACGCCTTGTCGCTGGGCATCGCATCGCCGCTGCCGAAAAGCATGCTGGAGTTGAGCTCGATCTCGATCCACAGTTCGTTGCCACGCACCGTCATCTGATCGGACTTGATCAGGTCACCGAACGCATCGCGCACGTCCTGGGCAATGGTCTGCAACGGGTCATCGGACGCCTGACCTATACCGGCGTCAGTCTGCTCGCTGTCCTTGACCAGGGGCTCGGCAGGCTTGACCGAGACCGGGCGCTGCTCACCGATGGGGATCGGCTTCATGGTGCGTTCAGTGTCGTTGAATACGCCGACCAATGCCTGGGACAGGATCTTGTACTTGCCTTCGTTGACCGAGGAAATCGAGTACATCACCACGAAAAACGCGAACAGCAAGGTAATGAAGTCGGCATACGACACCAGCCAGCGTTCGTGATTTTCATGTTCTTCGACCTGACGACGGCGAGCCATGCGTT
Organism: Pseudomonas sp. PvP028; assembly: GCF_017832255.1. Classification (NCBI taxonomy): domain Bacteria; kingdom Pseudomonadati; phylum Pseudomonadota; class Gammaproteobacteria; order Pseudomonadales; family Pseudomonadaceae; genus Pseudomonas; species Pseudomonas sp. PvP028. Next base: position 3,326,704 of record NZ_JAFIBL010000001.1, on the reverse strand, counting down.
GTTACTCCATGAAGCCTTGCAGCTTGAGTTCGATGGAGCGCGGGTTTTCACCCTCGGCGATGGACAACAGACCTTCAAGCAACATTTCGCGGTAGCGCGCCTGACGGTGGGCAATGGCCTTGAGTTTGTTCGCCACTGGCAAAAGGATCAGGTTGGCCATGGCCACGCCGTAGATGGTGGCGACGAAGGCCACCGCAATACCGCTGCCCAACTGGCTGGGATCAGCCAGGTTGCCCATGACATGGATCAGGCCCATGACTGCGCCGATGATACCCACGGTCGGCGCGTAGCCGCCCATGCTTTCGAATACTTTCGCAGCCTGAATATCGCGGGTTTCCTGCGTGATGAAATCCACTTCAAGAATGCTGCGAATCGCGGCGGGTTCTGCACCGTCGACCAACAGTTGCAGGCCCTTGCGCGAATAACCGTCGGGCTCGGAATCAGCTACGGTTTCCAGACCCAGCAAGCCCTCTTTGCGAGCGGTCATGCTCCAGCCGATCACTCGATCGACACCGCCAGGCAGATCGATACGTGGCGGAAAAATGATCCAGTGGATGATTTTCATAGCACGCATGAACGCGTTCATCGGCGACTGCAACAGCGAAGCACCGAGTGTACCGCCCAACACGATCAGCGCCGCCGGACCATTGAGCAAGGCACCGAGGTGCCCGCCTTCGAGAAAATTACCACCAATGATTGCGACAAACGCCAGGATCAGACCGATAAGGCTCAGTACATCCATCAGAGACAGGCCTCTACCAGGTGCCGACCGATGTCGTCGAGACTGTAGATCGCATCCGCGAGTTCAGCCTTGACGATGGCCATCGGCATGCCATAAATCACGCAGCTCGCTTCATCCTGAGCCCACACGGTACTGCCAGCCTGCTTGAGCAAACGCGCGCCCTCGCGGCCGTCGGCGCCCATGCCGGTCAAGACCACCGAAAGCACTTTATCGCCGTAGGACTTGGCGGCAGAGCCGAAGGTGATGTCGACGCAGGGCTTGTAATTGAGGCGCTCGTCGCCCGGCAGAATCTTCACCGTGCCGCGTCCGTCAACCATCATCTGCTTGCCACCCGGTGCCAGCAGCGCCAGACCAGGACGCAGCACGTCGCCGTCTTCCGCTTCCTTGACGCTGATCTTGCACAGCTTGTCGAGACGTTCGGCAAACGCCTTGGTAAACGCCGCAGGCATGTGCTGAATCAGCACCAGTGGTGCCGGAAAGTTGGCTGGCAGTTGGGTCAGTACGCGTTGCAGTGCGACCGGGCCGCCCGTTGACGTGCCGATGGCCACCAGTTTGTAGGCCTTGCGCTTGGCCGTGCCTGACGTCGTCGGGTGCGCCGGCGCATGATGGGCCGGGGCGGCCGAAGCGGCAGCGGGTGTTGCCGTGCGTGACGGCACCGCCCTGGCGGGTGCCGGGGCTGGCGCAGAAGCGCGGCTGGTCAACGTCGACGGAGCCGGTGCTGCCGGAGTTGCACTGGCTGAACCGAACCCGCTGGAACGACGATTGCTGCGTGAGATGCTGTTGATCTTCTCGCACAGCAGTTGCTTGACCTTCTGCGGGTTGCGCGAGATATCTTCGAAATTCTTGGGTAGAAAATCCACCGCACCGGCGTCAAGAGCATCCAGCGTCACGCGCGCACCTTCGTGCGTCAGCGACGAGAACATCAATACCGGGGTGGGGATACGCTGCATGATATGGCGAACTGCCGTAATGCCATCCATCATCGGCATTTCGTAGTCCATGGTGATGACATCCGGCTTGAGCGCCAGCGCCTGCTCAATCGCTTCCTTGCCGTTGGTGGCGGTGCCGACCACTACAATGTTGGGGTCCGAAGAAAGAATTTCCGTAACGCGGCGGCGGAAAAAACCGGAATCATCCACCACCAGGACCTTGACTGCCATAAACACTCCAATAGGTGCCGCAGGCAGCCAGGCTGCCCGCGACCCCGGGTTCAGATACGCCGTGCGGCGTAACGCTTGAGCATGCTGGGTACATCGAGAATCAAGGCGATGCGACCGTCACCGGTGATGGTGGCGCCCGACATACCCGGCGTACCTTGCAGCATCTTGCCCAGCGGTTTGATGACCACTTCTTCCTGACCGACCAGTTGATCGACGACAAAGCCGATGCGCTGAGTGCCGACCGTGAGGATTACCACGTGCCCTTCGCGCTGCTCCTCGTGAGCCGCCGAACTGACCAGCCAGCGCTTGAGGTAGAACAGCGGCAAGGCCTTGTCACGTACGATCACCACTTCCTGGCCATCAACCACGTTGGTAGTCGACAGGTTCAGATGGAAGATTTCGTTGACGTTGACCAGCGGGAAAGCGAAAGCCTGGTTGCCCAGCATCACCATCAGGGTCGGCATGATCGCCAAGGTCAACGGCACCTTGATGACGATCTTCGAACCCTGGCCCTTGGTCGAGTAGATGTTGATCGAGCCGTTGAGCTGGGAGATCTTGGTCTTGACCACGTCCATGCCCACACCGCGACCCGACACATCGGAAATCTCGGTCTTGGTCGAGAAGCCCGGCGCGAAGATCAGGTTGTAGCAATCGGTGTCACTCAACCGATCGGCTGCATCCTTGTCCATGACGCCGCGCTTCACTGCAATGGAGCGCAGTACGTTAGGGTCCATGCCCTTACCGTCATCGGAAATCGACAGCAGGATATGGTCGCCTTCCTGCTCTGCCGAAAGGATCACACGACCGCCGCGGGACTTGCCCGTGGCTTCGCGCTCTTCCGGCGTTTCGATACCGTGGTCGACTGCGTTACGCACCAAGTGGACCAGTGGATCGGCAAGCGCCTCTACGAGGTTCTTGTCAAGGTCGGTCTCTTCACCGACCAGTTCCAGGTTGATCTCTTTCTTGAGCTGGCGAGCCAGGTCACGGACCAGACGCGGGAAGCGGCCGAAGACTTTCTTGATCGGCTGCATGCGGGTTTTCATCACCGCAGTCTGCAGATCGGCAGTCACCACATCCAGGTTGGAAACTGCCTTGGACATGGCTTCATCGCCGTTGTTGAGACCCAGGCGCACCAGACGGTTACGCACCAGTACCAGCTCGCCGACCATGTTCATGATCTCGTCCAGTCGGGCGGTATCGACACGAACCGTGGTTTCGGCTTCTGTCGCCACCGGCTTTTCGCCGGTAGGCGCAGGAGTGCGCGCAGGGGCTGGAGCCGAAGCAGGTTTGGCCGGCTCGGCTTTCGCAGCAGGCGCCGGTGCAGGCTTGGCGACAGGAGGTGGCGGAGCAGCCGCTGCGGCCGGAGCAGGCGCGTTGGCAACGATCGCCTCAGGCTCGAACTTGCCCTTGCCATGCAATTCGTCGAGCAGGCTTTCGAATTCGTGATCGGTGATTTCGTCCGAAGCAGCAGCGGGTGCCTTGGCAGCAACGGCTACAGGTGCAGCAGCTACCGGAGCCGCTACGGCGCCATCAAACGAGCCTTTGCCGTGCAGTTGATCGAGCAACGCTTCGAATTCGTCGTCGGTGATTTCATCACCGGCAGGCGCTGCACTCCCCTGCGCCACAGGTGCACGTGCCGGAGCAGGAGCAGCGTCAGCCGCAAACTTGCCCTTGCCATGCAACTGATCAAGCAGGGATTCGAATTCCTGATCGGTGATTTCATCACCCGCCGGCGCAGCCGCAACCGCTGCTGGCGCCGTTGCAGGCGCTGCAGATACCGGGTTTGAGCCGTGCAGCGAATCGAGCAACTGCTCGAATTCATCATCGGTAATCTCGTCGCCAGCGGCTGGCTCCGCAACCGCAGCAGCAGCCTGGACTTCAACCACCGGCTCAGGTTCAGGAGCCGCTACTTCATCGGCGGATTGTGGCTCGGCCAGACGCGCCAGCGCGGCCAGCAGTTCTGGCGTCGCCGGAGTTACGTCAGTCCGTTCACGTACCTGACCGAACATGCTGTTGACGGTGTCCAGTGCTTCCAGGACCACGTCCATCAATTCGGAATCGACGCGACGTTCACCCTTACGCAGGATGTCGAACACGTTTTCGGCGATGTGGCAGCACTCCACCAGCTCATGGAGCTGGAGGAAGCCGGCGCCCCCTTTTACAGTGTGAAAACCGCGAAAAATTGCATTGAGCAGATCAGCATCATCCGGTCGGCTTTCCAGCTCGACCAATTGCTCTGACAACTGCTCCAGAATTTCGCCGGCCTCTACCAGAAAATCCTGAAGGATTTCTTCATCGGCGCCGAAGCTCATGGGGTGCTCCCTAAAATTAACCGTCAACAGACCTTAGAAGCCGAGGCTCGATAGCAGATCGTCTACATCATCCTGTCCGGATACGACGTCTTCACGTTTATCGGCATGAATCTGCGGACCTTCACCCTGAGCGAGATGTTTTTTAGGATCTTTTTCATCGAGGATGGATTGTTCGTCATGTTCGATGCCTGCAAAGCGATCGACATGACTGGCCATGAGCACCAGTTTGAGCAGATTGCTCTCGACCTCAGTGACCAGTTGCGTCACTCGCTTGATAACCTGACCGGTAAGGTCCTGGTAATCCTGGGCGAGCAGAATGTCGTTGAGATGCGCGGAAACCTGATGGGTTTCCTTCTCGGTACGCGTCAGAAAACCATCGACCCGCTTGGCCAGCTCGCGGAACTCTTCGGCACCGATTTCGCGGCGCATGAAACGTCCCCAGTCGTCGCTCAACGCCTTGGCGTCGGAACTCAGGCCGTTCATGACCGGCGTACTCTCCTCCACCAGGTCCATGGTGCGGTTGGCCGCATTCTCGGTCAGCCTCACCACATACGACAGGCGCTCGGTAGCATCCGTGATCTGCGACACTTCCTCGGCTTGAGGCATGTGCGGATCGATGTGAAAGTTTACGATTGCACTGTGCAGCTCACGAGTCAGCTTGCCCACTTCCTGATAAAGGCCGCGGTCGCGTGTCTGGTTGAGTTCGTGAATCAGTTGCACAGCGTCACCGAAACGACCCTTTTCAAGGCTGGTGACAAGTTCCTGCGCGTGTCTCTTTAAGGTCGACTCAAAGTCGGCCATCGAATCATTGTTATCCATAGCGCCCTCGCGGCTTGCATCAGCTATTGACGCGTTCAAAGATCTTGTCGATCTTGTCTTTCAGGGCTTGGGCAGTGAATGGCTTGACTACATAGCCGTTCACCCCAGCCTGGGCAGCTTCAATGATCTGCTCACGCTTGGCTTCGGCAGTGACCATCAGCACGGGAAGGCTCTTGAGGCGTTCGTCCTTGCGGACTTCGCGCAGCAGATCGATACCGGACATGCCAGGCATGTTCCAGTCCGTCACCAGAAAGTCAAAGGCACCGCTCTGCAGCATCGGCAATGCGGTCAGACCATCATCCGCTTCCGATGTGTTGGTAAACCCCAGATCACGCAAAAGGTTCTTGATGATCCGCCGCATCGTTGAGAAGTCATCAACGATGAGGATTTTCATGTTCTTGTCCAATTCGACCTCCAAGCAGTCTTTAACGCGTTCAGCACCTGAACACGCTGTTCACTCAATACTGGCACAGCACACCTCCGGCTGTACGAAACGACGACGGGCTTGGCACAACAACAGGCAAGGACCTGAGAAACAAGCCCATCAAGGCAATGCCTGACAGGCTTCTGACGAGTCCATCCTGTTACCACGTAACGCTCTGCACAGCCGGCTTGCAGCCAACGTGCGGCCAAGGACCGCACATTGCCTGTCAACGCGCTCGCCACTCCCCCAAACGCCCTCGCAAACGAGCTGCGCACTGGCTGTGTAACTGACTGACCCGAGATTCGCTGACCCCAAGAACCTCTCCGATTTCCTTGAGGTTCAGCTCTTCGTCGTAGTACAGCGCCAACACCAGACGCTCGCGCTCTGGCAGATTGGCAATTGCATCGGCCAACGCAGCCTGGAAGCGCTCGTCTTCCAGGTCGCGCGACGGCTCAAGCGATCCGCTTGCGCCATCCTCGTGCAGCCCTTCATGATCGCCGTCCTGCAGCAGGTCGTCGAAACTGAAGAGGCGGCTGCCCAAGGTGTCATTCAAAATCCCGTAGTAATCATCGAGACTCAACTGGAGTTCGGCCGCAACCTCGTGATCTTTAGCATCACGGCCGGTTTTAGCTTCAATTGACCGAATTGCGTCGCTGACCATGCGCGTATTGCGGTGTACCGAGCGTGGCGCCCAGTCACCCTTGCGCACTTCATCGAGCATCGCACCACGGATGCGAATGCCAGCATAGGTCTCGAAACTCGCACCCTTGGTGGAATCATACTTGGTGGAGACTTCAAGCAGGCCGATCATGCCGGCCTGGATCAGATCCTCGACCTGCACGCTGGCCGGCAAGCGCGCCAGCAGATGATAAGCGATACGCTTGACCAATGGCGCATAGCGCTCGATCAACTCGTACTGTGAATTACGGGAAGTCTTGCTGTACATCTGGTAGCCGCTCGCAGTCATTGCACAGGCCCTGCACTGGTCTGGTGAACGAGTCGCTCAACGAAGAACTCGAGATGACCCCGCGGATTGGCTGGCAACGGCCAGGTATCAACCTTCTGGGCAATGGCCTTGAAGGCCAGTGCACATTTGGAACGCGGGAATGCTTCGTAAACAGCGCGCTGTTTCTGTACCGCCTTGCGTACGCACTCGTCGTACGGCACGGCACCTACATACTGCAGTGCAACATCGAGAAAACGGTCCGTCACTTTGGTCAGTTTGGCGAACAGGTTGCGCCCTTCCTGCGGGCTCTGTGCCATGTTGGCCAGCACCCGGAAGCGGTTCATGCCGTAATCGCGGTTGAGCAGTTTGATCAGGGCGTAGGCATCGGTGATCGACGTGGGCTCATCGCACACCACCAGCAGCACTTCCTGAGCGGCGCGCACGAAGCTGACCACCGACTCACCGATACCGGCGGCTGTGTCGATCACCAGCACATCGAGGTTGTCGCCAATCTCACTGAACGCCTGGATCAAGCCCGCATGCTGGGCGGGCGATAGATGCACCATGCTCTGGGTGCCGGAAGCGGCGGGTACGATTCGAACCCCGCCCGGCCCCTGCAACAGCACGTCGCGCAACTCACAACGCCCCTCCATGACATCGGCAAGCGTGCGTTTGGGCGTCAACCCAAGCAGCACGTCGACATTGGCCAGACCCAGATCGGCGTCCAGCAGCATGACGCGACGGCCAAGCTCGGCGAGGGCCAGTGAAAGGTTCACTGACACGTTAGTCTTACCGACGCCACCTTTGCCACCGGTCACCGCGATAACCTGTACGGGATGCATGCTGCCCATGTTATTTCTTTACCTTGTCTTGCGTAGACCGAAACCACATCGAGGGCTGCACGTTCGCAAATGAACACTGTATGGCAGACCGTTGACGCAGGGACATTCCAATAATATCCATCACTTAACCCACTCTCTTGCCAGGGGTGTGATAGAGGTCAGCAAACATATCAGCCATTGCTTCTTCGCTAGGCTCGTCCTGCATCTGCACACTCACAGCGCGGCTTACCAACTGATGACGACGCGGAGTATGCAGGTCATCAGGAATACGTGGTCCGTCCGTGAGGTAGGCCACAGGTAGTTCGTGACTGATCGCCAGGCTCAGGACTTCACCAAGGCTGGCAGTTTCATCAAGCTTGGTCAGAATGCATCCGGCCAGGCCACAACGTTTGTAACTGTGATACGCGGCTGTCAGCACCTGCTTCTGGCTGGTGGTTGCCAGTACCAGATAGTTGCGCGACTTGATGCCGCGACCCGCGAGGCTTTCCAGCTGCATGCGCAGCGCAGGATCACTGGCCTGCAGGCCGGCGGTGTCAATCAGTACCACGCGTTTGCGCAACAGCGGTTCCAGCGCCTGAACCAGAGACTGGCCAGGATCGATATGGGTGACCGGTACGTTGAGGATGCGCCCAAGGGTCTTGAGCTGCTCCTGCGCGCCGATGCGGAAACTGTCCATGCTGACCAGTGCGATATTCTGCGGGCCGTACTTCAGCACGTAACGTGCTGCCAGTTTGGCCAGGGTGGTGGTCTTGCCCATTCCTGCAGGACCGACCATTGCAATCACGCCGCCCTCTTCGAGCGGCTCGACTTCGGGTACGGCGATCATGCGGGCCAGGTGCGCCAGCAGCATGCGCCAGGCCTGACGAGGCTCGTCAATCTCCGGAATCATCGACAGCAGGTCGCGTGACAGCGGGCCGGACAGGCCGACACGTTGCAGGCGACGCCAAAGGTTGGCCTGCTGCGGACGACTGCCCTGCAGCTGGTTCCAGGCCAGCGAGCCGAGCTGGACTTCCAGCAACTCACGCAGGCCGTTCAATTCGGAGCGCATCGAGTCATAGGCGCGCTGGCCAATGGCAGGCTCGGCGGCCTGTGGCGGTGCGTACGCGAATGGACGCGGCGGCTCTTCGAGCGTCGGCTCAATGTGCGTATCGGCAGGGTTGGCCGGCTTGCCGGAAAAAAGCTGCAGGTTGATCGATGCGTCGCTGTCGCTGCGGTTGTTCAATTCGGCCTGGGCGGAGACGATGCGCGACTGAGTCTTGCGCAGCTCGTCTTCCAGTTCCATGTTCGGCACACGCGGTGCCAGGGCGGACAGCTTGTAATCCAGAGCAGCAGTCAGCTCTACGCCACCGGCAATGCGCCGGTTACCGATGATGGCCGCTTCAGCGCCCAGCTCATCGCGAACCAGCTTCATGGCTTGACGCATATCGGCGGCGAAAAATCGCTTAACTTGCATGACTCACTACCTCAGCCGTTTGGCCCGACAGTCGCTACGATGGTTACTTGCTTGTTGTCCGGAATTTCCTGGTACGCCAGAACATGCATGTTCGGTACAGCCAATCGTCCAAATCGTGACAGCATCGCCCGGACAGGCCCTGCTACCAGAAGAATTACCGGCAACCCTTGCATCTCCTGACGCTGGGCGGCCTCGATCAACGAACGCTGGAGCTTCTCAGCCATGCTTGGCTCAAGAAGAACGCCTTCTTCCTGACCCTGACCAGCCTTCTGCAAACTATTGAGCAATATCTGTTCCAACCTTGGTTCCAGAGTGATAACAGGCAGCTCCGGCTCAACGCCTACAATGCTTTGGACGATTGCGCGGCTCAGACCAACGCGCACCGCGGCCACTAAAGCGGCGGTATCTTGACTCTTCCCGGCGTTGTTGGCGATAGCCTCTGCAATGCTGCGAATATCACGGACAGGTACGTGTTCAGCCAGCAGCGCTTGCAGCACGTTGAGCAGCGAGGACAGCGACAGCACGCCAGGTACCAGCTCTTCAGCCAGCTTGGGCGAGCTTTTGGCCAGCAATTGCATCAATTGCTGGACTTCCTCGTGGCCGATCAGCTCATGCGAATGCTTGTAGAGAATCTGGTTCAAGTGAGTCGCCACTACAGTACTGGCATCGACCACCGTGTACCCCAGCGACTGAGCCTGGCTGCGCTGGCTTATTTCGATCCACACGGCTTCCAGCCCAAACGCCGGATCTCTGGCGGTGATGCCGTTAAGGGTGCCGAACACTTGACCGGGGTTGATCGCCAGCTCGCGATCCGGGTAGATCTCGGCCTCGGCCAGAATCACGCCCATCAGTGTCAGACGATAGGCGCTTGGCGCCAGATCAAGGTTGTCGCGAATGTGCACGGTGGGCATCAGAAAACCGAGCTCTTGCGAGAGCTTCTTGCGCACACCCTTGATACGCGCCAGCAACTGACCACCCTGATTGCGATCCACCAGCGGAATCAGGCGATAACCTACTTCCAGGCCGATGATATCGATGGGGGTGACGTCATCCCAGCCCAGCTCCTTGGAGTCTTGAACGCGGGTCGGTGACGGCAGCAGGTCCTGTTGACGCTGCACTTCGGCCAGCGCCTCGACCTTCACCTGGTTGTCTTTCTTCCACAGCAGGTAAGCACCACCTGCGGCCACCAGGCCAAGGCCGATGAAGGAGAAATGCGGCATGCCTGGCACCAGACCCATCACGATCATGATGGCGGCAGATACAGCCAGCGCCTTGGGCGAGGCAAACATCTGGCGATTGATCAGCTTGCCCATCTCTTCAGAACCGGAAGCACGGGTCACCATGATCGCGGCAGCGGTGGACAGCAGCAGTGATGGCAATTGCGCCACCAAACCGTCACCGATGGTCAACAGGGTGTAAACGCGACCCGCATCGGCGAAGGTCATGTTGTGCTGAAAGATACCGACCAGCATGCCGCCGATCAGGTTGATGAACAGAATCAGCAGGCCGGCAATCGCGTCACCGCGTACAAACTTGCTGGCACCGTCCATGGACCCGTAGAACTCGGCTTCCTGGGCCACTTCGGCACGACGGCGCTTGGCTTCCGGCTGGTCGATAAGACCGGCGTTGAGATCGGCGTCGATCGCCATCTGTTTGCCGGGCATCGCGTCGAGGGTGAAGCGCGCGCTTACCTCGGAAATACGGCCGGCACCCTTGGTGATAACCACGAAGTTGATGATCATCAGAATCGCGAACACCACGATACCGACGACGTAGTTGCCACCGATCACCACTTCACCGAAGGCCTGAATCACCTTGCCCGCCGCGGCGTGGCCGTCCTGGCCGTGAAGCATCACCACCCGGGTGGAAGCCACGTTCAGCGCCAGACGCAGCAACGTGGCGACCAGCAGAATGGTCGGAAACACAGAAAAATCCAGCGGCCGCAGGGCGTATACGCAGACCAGCAGCACGACGATGGACAGTGCAATGTTGAACGTGAAAAGTACGTCCAGCAGGAACGGCGGCATGGGCAACATCATCATTGCCAGCATGATCAGCAACAACAACGGAACGCCCAACTGACCACGGCCCAGGCCTGTGATGTTGCTGCGTGCGCTACTGAGTAATTGAGAGCGATCCACTGATTCGTTACCTGCGCACTAGATCAAAACATTGACGCCGATGGCGCCCTGTATCGACCCTGTTGCAAAAAGCTGTCCAACTTTTACAAAGCCAGCGGCGGTAAGGTTTTAGAGACACAAGCCAGGTTAAACCGGAGCGCGGACCGCCCGGAACGGCATGCCCACGTGGAGCATGGGCAAGATGGTGGTCTGCCGGCAACGAAGGGAGAGCGGGCTACGCGTCGCGCTGCAGGTCGGGAGGAATCCTGATGTCGCCCAGAGGGTCGGGGCGCTTGCCCTGACCGGCGCGGAACTGGCGGATCTGGTAGACGTAGGCCAGCACCTGTGCGACCGCCAGATACAGGCCGGCGGGGATTTCCTGGTCAAGCTCGGTGCTGTAGTAGATAGAACGCGCCAGTGCCGCAGACTCCAGAATCAGGATCTCGTTATGCGCGCCGATTTCACGAATTTTCAGCGCCACCAGATCCGTACCCTTGGCCAGCAACATCGGCGCCCCGCCCTGCTCGGGATCGTATTTGAGGGCGACGGCGAAGTGTGTCGGGTTGGTGATGATCACGTCTGCTTCGGGAACGGAGGCCATCATGCGCCGCTGCGACATTTCACGCTGCAACTGACGAATACGTTGCTTGACCTCCGGGCTGCCCTCGCTGTTCTTGTGCTCGTCGCGCACTTCCTGCTTGGTCATCAGCAATTTCTTGTGCGCTTCATACAACACGAACGGCACATCCGCCGCCGCGATGAATATCAGGCCGCACGCCATCCAGAAACTGCTCCAGCCCACCACCACCAGGCTATGGATCATGGCCTGCTCGAGCGGCTCGTGAGCAATCGCGACCAGATCCTTGCGCTCATTGTTCAGGACCACCAGCGCCACTGCCAGAGTGATCAGGAATTTTCCGAAGGACTTGAGCAACTCGACCAGCGCATGCGGCGAGAACATGCGCTTGAGCCCTGCTGCCGGGTTCATCCGGCTGAACTTGGGCATCAACGATTTGGTTGCGAACAACCAGCCACCGAGCATGATCGGCCCCACCAGTGCGGCAACCAGCATGGCGATCAGAAACGGCAGGACCACGACCAGCGCATGCATCCCGGAACTGAGCAGCGCCTTGCCCATGTAGGACTGGTCCATCAGGGTTTCACGGGATATCGTGAAATTGTCACGCATCAGTTCGGACATCATCAGGGCGATATCAGAGCCGAACATCAGTAACCCGCCCGCCCCCATCAGCATCACCACCAGCGTGGTCAGCTCCTTGGAGCGCGCGATCTGGCCGTCAGCCCGTGAGTCCTTGACCTTTTTTTCCGTGGGGTCTTCTGTCTTGTCCTGGCCATTCTCGTTTTCTGCCATTCAACGAGCCCTCACCATATCGCGCAACGCCTGCAAGGCCTGCGTTGCGATCGGTTGATACTGATTGAGCATGTCACCCATCGTCATCCACAGAATGACCATGCCCAACACCAGCGTAAGCGGGAAGCCGATGGAAAAGATGTTGAGTTGCGGCGCGGCGCGAGTCATGACCCCGAAGGCGATGTTGATGATCAGCAGCGCGGTGATCGCAGGCAATACCAGTCGCAGACCCGAAGCCAGTGCCCAGCCCAGCCCGTTGGCCAGCTCCCAGAAGTTATTGACCAGCAAACCACTGCCGACCGGCATCGTGGTAAAGCTCTCGACGAGAACCTCCAGCACCACCAGATGGCCGTTCATGGCCAGGAACAACAGGGTGACCAGCATCGTGAAGAACTGACCAATGGTGGCGGAGGAAACACCGTTGGTAGGGTCGACCATTGACGCAAAGCCCATCCCCATCTGCGTCGAGATGATCTGTCCCGCGATGACAAAAATATGGAAGAACAACTGCAACGACAAGCCCATCCCGGCGCCGATGATGATCTGTTCACCGATCAGCAACAGCGCGCTCAGGTCGAGCGCCTGCACGGGCGGCATGGCTGGGAGCGCAGGCGCGACCACTACGGTGATCGCCACGGCGAGGTACATGCGCACGCGACGCGGGACCAGCGTGGTGCCGATGATCGGCATGGTCATCAGCAACGCGATGATGCGAAACAGCGGCAGCATGAAGCTGGCTACCCAGGTACTGATCTGGGTATCGGTCAGCGCAAGCATCGGCTGCATGCGGTGCTAGCCGATCAGGGTCGGAATACTGGTGTACAACGACAGCATGTATTCCATGAATATTTTCAACAGCCACGGGCCGATGACGATAAGGGTGACGAGCATCACCAGCAGACGCGGCAGGAAGCTCAAGGTCTGTTCGTTGATCTGCGTGGCCGCCTGAAACATGGCCACCAGCAGACCGCACAACAGGCTCGGCACCACAAGAATCGCGACAAGCACAGTGGTCAGCCACAGCGCCTCGCGGAACAAATCGACGGCTACTTCCGGCGTCATCGGGCAGACTCCTCAGTAAAACGGCTCATACGCCACCAAAACTGCCAGCCAGGGTGCCGACAATCAGCGCCCAGCCGTCCACCAGCACAAACAGCATGATCTTGAACGGCAGAGAAATGATCAGCGGCGACAGCATCATCATACCCATCGCCATCAGCACACTGGCCACCACCAGATCGATGATCAGAAACGGAATGAAGATCATGAAGCCGATCTGAAACGCCGTCTTGAGTTCCGAAATCACGAACGCCGGAACCAGAATAGTCAATGGCGCGGCATCCGGGGTCGGAATGTCGGTACGCTTGGACAGGCGCATGAACAATTCGAGATCGCTGGTGCGCGTCTGAGCCAGCATGAAGTCCTTGATCGGCACTTGCGCCTTGGCCACCGCATCCTGCGCGGAAAGCTTCTCCGCCAGGTAAGGCTGCAAGGCGTCCTGATTCACCCGGTCGAAGACCGGCGCCATGATGAACATGGTCAGAAACAGCGCCATGCCGGTGAGGATCTGGTTCGACGGCGCCTGCTGCAGACCGAGGGCCTGACGCAGGATCGAGAAGACGATGATGATTCGCGTAAAGCTGGTCATCAACATGACAAACGCCGGAATGAAGCTCAGCGCGGTCATGATCAGCAGAATCTGCAGGCTGACCGAATACTCCTGCTGACCATCGGCACCGTTGGACAGCGTGATCGCCGGAATCGACAGCGGATCGGCCGCCAGCGCAGCAGGCGTCACCATGACCAGCAACAGCAGTATCAGGAAACGCAAGGCGCCCATCACTTCTTGTCCTTATCCTTGCCCATCAGCTCCATCAGGCGCTGAGCGAATTCAGGGGTAGCCTGCTCGCGCACCGGCACCTGTACGGGCTCCTTGAGCACATGCAGAGGCGTGATTCGCCCGGGCGTAATGCCCAGCAGCACTTGTTCATTACCGATCTGCACAAGCACCAGCCGATCACGCGGGCCCAGTGCGCGCGAACTCACCAGCTCGATCACCTGATTGCTGTTAGGCCCGACGCGCTGCACCCGGCGCATCAGCCAGGCGAGCACGAAAATCAGACCAATCACCAGGATCAGACCGAACAGCAATTGCACCACCTGCCCGCCCATGCCGCCGGAGACCGTGTTGGCCACTTGCGCAGGTGCCGCCTGAGCGGCGGGTTCGGCAGCCCAGGCCAGCGATGGCAGGGTCAGCAAAACACTCAGCCAGCGCCTCACTTAGCGCAGCTTCTTGATGCGTTCGCTCGGGCTGATCACGTCGGTCAGACGGATGCCGAACTTTTCGTTGACCACCACCACTTCGCCATGCGCGATCAGTGTGCCGTTGACCAGCACATCCAGGGGTTCGCCTGCCAGACGATCCAGCTCGATCACCGAGCCCTGGTTGAGCTGCAACAGGTTACGAATGTTGATGTCGGTGCTGCCTACTTCCATGGAAATCGACACCGGAATGTCGAGAATCACATCCAGGTTGGGACCATCCAGAGAAACCGGACCGGTGCTTTTCGGCACGCTGCCGAACTCCTCCATAGCCATCCGGCTACCCGAATTGCCGGCGTCCGCAGCCAGCAACGCATCAATATCAGCCTGACTGTCGCCAGCTTCGCCCAATGCAGCAGCCCATTCATCGGCCAATGCCTGGTCTTCAGCAGACGTCATATCGTTTTCATCAGCCATCGGTTGTCCTCTGCACGCAGTATTTCAGTTACGCAACAATTTCCGACGCAGACCTGAAAGGTCAGCGTCGCGCTATAGGTTCGATTACTTGCAGGGCCATCTTGCCCTTGTGCGAGCCAAGCTTGACCTTGAATGAAGGTACGCCATTGGCACGCATGACCAGCGAGTCGCTCAGTTCCACCGGGATGACATCGCCAGGGCGCATGTGCAGGATGTCCCGCAACGGCAACTGGCGCTGGGCGATGGTCGTGGTGAGCGGCACGTTGACATCCAGCACGTCTTCCTTGAGCGCGTTGACCCAGCGCTCGTCCTGATCGTCCAGATCGGACTGGAAACCGGCGTCGAGCATTTCGCGGATCGGCTCGATCATCGAGTACGGCATGGTCACGTGCAAGTCGCCGCCACCGCCATCGAGTTCGATGTGGAAGGTGGAGATCACTACAGCCTCGCTCGGCCCGACAATGTTGGCCATGGCCGGGTTAACTTCCGAGTTGATGTACTCGAAATTCACTTCCATGATCGCCTGCCAGGCCTCTTTGAGGTCGACAAACGCCTGATCCAGCACCATGCGTACGACACGCAGTTCGGTCGGCGTGAACTCCCGGCCTTCGATCTTGGCGTGACGACCGTCACCGCCGAAAAAGTTATCCACCAGCTTGAACACCAGCTTGGCGTCGAGAATGAACAGCGCGGTGCCTCGCAGCGGCTTGATCTTGGCCAGGTTGAGGCTGGTCGGCACGTACAGGGAATGCACGTACTCACCGAACTTCATGACCTGAACACCGCCCACTGCCACGTCCGCCGAACGGCGCAGCAGGTTGAACATGCTGATACGCGTGTAGCGAGCGAATCGCTCGTTGATCATTTCCAGCGTCGGCATGCGTCCGCGGACGATCCGGTCCTGGCTGGTCAGGTCGTAACTTTTGACACTGCCAGGTTCGCTGTTGTTGTCAGTCTGGACCATCCCATCGTCGACGCCATGCAGCAGCGCATCGATCTCGTCCTGGGAGAGCAGGTCTTGCACGGCCATGTGAGAGTCCTACTGCAATACGAAGTTAGTGAAGAGCAGCTGTTCTATCACAGTCTTGCCGAGTTCTTTCTGTGCGACTTCCTGAATACTGGCGGTCGCTTTCTGACGCAGCATTTCCTGGCCGATCGGCGAAGCCAGTGATTCGAAGGGAATGGCTGCGAACAGCATGACCAGATTATTGCGGATCAATGGCATGTGTACCTTCAGCGCTTCCATGTCGGCTGCATTTCGACCCAGCATGGTGATGCTCACCTGCATGTAGCGTTGGCGGCCATTGGCGTTGAAGTTGACCACGAAGGCCGGGGTCATCGGCTCGAACACCGCCACGGGCTTGACGTTCGCTGCCGCTGCGGCCGCCGCTGGGTCTACCTTGCTTTCGCTCTTGTGCATGAGGAACCAGGTCGCGCCCACCGACAAGCCTACCGCCAGCAGCAACGCCACGACGGCAATGATAATGAGCTTGAGCTTGCCTTTACCTTTGCCTGTGGTCGCGGGGTCTTTAACTTCTTCGCTCTGCGCCATGCCAATAATCCGTCACTATTCAAGAGGTTCTTCAATACGTGACAGAGGCAGAGCAAGTGTTATGCCAGAGTTGTACGAAACGGGGATGTATTGGACACAAACGGTTACGCGCTTGGGCGCAAGGGCATGGTGACTCTTATACAGGCGTTGAAGGCGCGGCGCGGTAGCTGATGACTATCGTTCCTCACGCGCGTGGGAATGCAGGTCGTGACGCTCTGCGTCACACAACGGTTTTTCTTTGTCAGGTGGATTGAGGTTCGGCTCAGGTCACCTTTTCGCCCCTCGGCGAGTCACTTTGATGGGGCCAAAGTAGGCAAAACCCGCAGCTCCGTTTCCGGCCCGACTTCGTCGGGTTCCTTCGCCCTGTCACTGATCCGGGGGTCGCCGGATCAGCGCCAAGACTCAGCCGTCACTTACGTCGCACTCTGCGTCGTCTGTGCCACCGCGGTCGAAAAGCACTGCGTTAGCAGCGACTGCGTGGAAGGCATAACATTGTTTCGCATCGACGATTTGTGATGCGGAGCACCAAGAACTCCGTGCCTGCGCGAAGCGTTGGCAGGAGAATCAGATCAGGACAGACTTGCCTCACGCATAATAATCGATCTCACTGGTGCCGATCACTCGTGCCGCTGGCTGGCTGACAGGGATGGCCGCATCGACGCCTGCGATTTCATCCGAGCTATCGCCAGAGCTCCTGCCCCCACCACGACCGCTGCGCTGGGCGCGACTGGCCTGCTCTTGAGCCTGTTGCTGGGCCTGCTGTTGCGACTGATCGGAGACATTCACGTCGACGTTGCCAAGCCCCTGCTGCACGAACGACTCACGCAACTTCGACATTTGGCTTTCCAGCGCATCACGGACACCCAGGTGCGCGCTCATGAAGGTCACTTGGGTCTGCTGCTCAGGCGCCATGTTGATCCGGATATCCAGACGGCCGAGTTCGGCAGGCTCAAGCTTGATATCCGCGGTCTTGAGGTTCTGGCTCGACAGGTACATGACGCGATCGACGATGCCTTCGGTCCAGCCACTTTGATGCATGGCCAACGGCTGGTTCATCAAGGGCGCAGCCGGTGCCGCCGCTGCACGTACGGGTTGCGCGGCCTGGCTGAGCGCAGCGAGGCGATCGGCAAAGTTGTCGACGCGCGTGTCACCGGCGGCGCCTTTGACATCCTTCAGTCCCTCACCGATCAAACCACTGAACGACTTGTCGCTGCTTTCAGTGCTGCTGCCTTCGGACGGAAGCTGCTCGCTCAAGACCGACAGGTTATTGACGATATTTTGATTGGGGTCAGCTTCAGCATTGCTCGGCGTCGCCTTGTTGGCAGCCTGGGCATTCTGCGCAGCCAGTTGGGTTTTGGCAGTGGCGTTTTCCAGCGCCAACTGCACGGCATCCAGACCATCAAGCGGATCGGCGTCTGGGTTGAAGGCGTCTTCAACCACGGCCGGCGGTGCCGCCTGAGTGGTGGTGAGCGCCGAGACCACTGGCGCAGTGACGACTTCCGAACTGGGTGGCACCTTGGCTACAGGGGCCCCGGGAGCCTGTGCGACCATTGCCTGCAATGCCGGATCAAGGGCCGGATCGACGACCGCCTGGCCCTCAGTCAACGCCGGATCGGCAGAGGCCTGTGCATCATCCTGTTTAGCATCAGAATGCCCCGCGTCATCATCTGCAGCAGCCGGCTTGGCTGGCAAATCATTGCCGCTATCGGCAACGCTCGACTTGTCGGCGGCATTTGCCTGATCACTTGCAGGCTTGTCCTTGCCGGCGGCGACCTTGTCCTTGTCAGGCGCGGTCTTGTCGCGAGCTGGCTTTACTGGCGCATCTTCCCGCGCAGGGGCAGTGTCTTTGGCCTGCTTTGCATAGACATTGGAAAAGCTGGAGGCCCCGTCCTTGCTGCTGTCAGCAGACTTGACCGCATTATTGGCCACACCGGACCTGGCGGTCACAGAGGTTGTGGCCTGAAGAAGCGCATTGGTAGCAAGGGGCATTTCGGTCTCCGCATCAGCTGCTGGTTATCGCCTTACCGGAGTAGCTAGCAATATGCGGGCCAATTTTTAAATGATCCCTGGTAACGGGAATCAACGGGGTGACGTCAGGACTCAACTGACGAACAGCTGCCGCTCGGAATTGAACAGCCCGCGAATCGTCATGTATTCGCTGTCGATCGTGCGAATCAGCTCTGCCAGGCCTGCGAACTGCTGCTGGCGAGCCTGGTCCTCGAGCTGACGACACAGCTCGGAAAGCTGCAAGGCGCCCATGTTGCTGCTGCTGCCCTTGAAACTGTGAGCGGTCAGGCTCAACTCCTGAAAATCAGGATCGTGCGACCCGACAGCCAGGCGCAGTTGCGCGATACGCTGCTCGGAATCCTTGAGAAAAACATCCAGCAAGGTCGGATATTCCTCCTCCATGACCTCCTGCAAGGCATTCAATACGCTGTAATCCAGATGAATCGACACTTGTTCACTCCTTGATCAAGACTCCAGGCGAGGATTATGCCACTCCCTTCCAGGAAAATTCCACGCAGGCCGTCCTGCCATCCCTGGACCACCTGGCCTCGCGGCTCAATTCGCAGACCAGGTGCAGTCCGCGACCATACAGTTCATTGCTGGCAGACGTCGGCGTCCGGATCTTTTCCACATCGAATCCCTGGCCGCTGTCCTCGACGCTGAGGGTCAGCCGACCGCCCTGCGCGACCGTTTCGACCTGCAGGGTCACCCGGATGAAGCCGGACTGCAGCCTGTCGAGACGCTCTGCGCGCTGCTGGTAATAAAGCGCGAAACCTGCTGCATCGTGCTTGAGCGACGAATCCAGCGCTAGCACACCATGCTCCAGCGCATTGCTGTACAGCTCGCCAAGCACCATGTGCAGTGCGGCCCCCTGATCACGCAGGCCATGAACCTCCAGCAGCAGTTGCAGCACATAAGGCAGTGGGTTGAAACGCTTGAGGGTCGAGGCACGAAACTCGAAGCTGGCCGACCAGTCCAGCGGGCTGGATGCACCGCTGTCCGAATACATCATCGCTGGCAGACTTTTCAGCGGCGCCTCGACAGCGCTGACTTCCAGAAGGCTGACATCGTCACGCGCCTTGCCGCCAAATTCGTTGAGCGCCTCGAGGATCTCTTCGATCAGCAACTGCGGTTCGCGATTGGCAGACAGAACCTCTCGCAGACGCTGCGCACCGAACAGCTCCTCCTGGCTGTTACTGGTGTCGAGCACGCCGTCGGACAACAGAAATATGCGATCACCCGGTGCCAACGGATACACGTCAGTGCGCGCGTCGAAGGCATCGACGCTCAATACACCCAATGGCAGATGATTCGAAGCCAGCGGCACATGCTCGCCCTGCACGCCGCGCAACAGGTAACCGTCCGGCAAGCCGCCACTCCAGACCTCAACCTGCCGCTGCGGCAGATTGATACACAGCAGCGTCGCACAACAAAACATGTCGACCGGGAGGATGCGTTTGAGCTTGGCGTTCATTTCACGGAGGATTTCAACCAGACCATAGCCCTTGGCGGTCATGCCGTAGAACACCTCGGCAAGTGGCATGGCACCCACCGCCGCCGGCAAGCCATGTCCGGTGAAATCCCCGAGCAGCACCTGCATGTGCCCGGCTGGCGTATAAGCGGCGAGCATCAGGTCGCCGTTGAACAATGCGTAGGGAGACTGAAGGTAGCGGATATTGCTCGCCCCCAGGCAACCGGCGTGGGCGATCTGATCGAACACCGCCTTGGCGACACGCTGCTCATTGAGCAGATACTCATGATGCCTGGCGATCTGGTCACGCTGCTGGCGGACGGTTTCGTGCAATACCCGCAAGCGGTTCATGGCGTTGATCTTGGCGGCCAATACCAGCGGGTTGTAAGGCTTGGACATGAAATCGTCGCCACCGGCATCCAGGCAGCGTGCGAGCGCTTCGCCTTCGGTGAGCGAGGTCAGGAAGATGATCGGCACCAGCGATTCGCCGGCCATTGCCTTGATTCTTCGCGCCGCTTCGAAACCATCCATGACCGGCATCATGGCGTCCATCAGAATCAACTGCGGGCTTTCGGCCTTGAAGATGGCAACCGCTTCGACACCGTTGCCCGCGCTGAGAACCCGGTGACCCTGCCGCGCAACGATAGTTGAAAGCAGCAAGCGGTCACTGGTGCTGTCATCAGCGATCAGAATGCACAGTTTTTTCGGGGCTGACTGCACTGGGTATGCTCAATTCGAACAGCTTCGAGAAATTGGAAATGGCCAGAATCTTCAGCACATCAGGCGTGCAGTTGACCAGGCGCACCAACGCCTTGTCACCGCCAGCATGATCGCGCAGCAACAACAGCATCCCCAGCGCCGAGCTGTCCAGATAATGCGTACCGCGCAGGTCGACCACGTAATTCAATGACTGCGGATGGTCCTCATAGGCAGCGCGAAACGCCTGATGGGAGTTGAAATCGAAGCGTCCTTCGATTTCAAGGATCAGCGTCCGGCCGTCGTCAGAAAGTTTGGAAGTGACTGTCATGGGAACCTCGAGGTGTTTCATCACCGAGACATTGATAGCGTAGACCAGCCCGAGAGATTGCTGCGGGTCTGATTGAGTCAAACGTCAGAATTGTTCATGGCGAGGCAGACGCTGCGACAACTCGTCGAGCAATTTCTGCTCGCGCTTGTCCTCCAGCCTGCGCGCCTCGTCCATGTAGCGCTGCACCAGCTTGCGCAAGCCCTCCACACGCGCATAGCAATCCTGCCAGGCGCTGCGCGCCCGATCCAGATTGGCCTTGTGCCATTCGAGACTTTTGTATTGCTGGGCAACGGCGACATCGAGCTGACTGAGAAAGCGCTGGTAGCCCAGCAGCCATTGCCCGGAAACCCCGGCACTGCCGCGCTGCAACCATTGCTGCTGATAATCCTGACGAAACTGGTCAAGCTCCTGCAGCTTGTTATTGGCAAGGTTGACCTGCCCCTGGAAGTGCCCAAGGCGCTGGGCGGCGGTTCGCTCGGCGGCTTCTGCCATCTCGACCACCGGCGCCAGACGCGCCGCTCGACTCTGGGCCATGGCTTATCAGCCGCCAGGCGCTGGTGCGAAAATCGACGCCAGCGCCTCGCTGCTGCCTTCTATGCTTTCGTTTTCACGCAGGCCCTGGCGCTGGTAGCGCACCAGCACCGGGTGCAGCGCGATCGCCATGTCGGTTTCCCGGTCGCCACCGGCCACGTAAGCACCGACGCTGATGAGGTCGCGGGTCTGCTGATAGCGCGACCACAGCTGTTTGAAATGCTGGGCACGCGCCATGTGTTCAGGGCTGACCACTGCAGGCATGACCCGGCTGATGGACGCTTCAATATCGATGGCCGGGTAATGCCCCTCTTCGGCCAAGCGCCGGGACAGTACGATGTGACCGTCAAGCACACCACGCGCCGAGTCGGCAATCGGGTCCTGCTGATCATCACCCTCCGAGAGCACCGTGTAAAACGCGGTGATCGAACCACCACCCGCCTCGGCATTGCCAGCGCGCTCCACCAGCTTGGGCAAACGGGCGAATACCGAAGGCGGATAGCCCTTGGTGGCCGGCGGCTCGCCAATGGCCAGCGCGATTTCCCGCTGAGCCTGAGCAAAACGGGTCAGGGAGTCCATCAGCAACAGGACATTCTTGCCCTTGTCACGAAAGTATTCGGCGATTCGCGTGCAATACATCGCTGCACGCAAGCGCATAAGTGGCGCATCATCGGCTGGCGAAGCGACGACGACCGAACGCTTCAGGCCCTCTTCGCCGAGGATGTGCTCGATGAACTCCTTGACCTCACGGCCCCGCTCACCGATCAGGCCGACGACGATGATGTCCGCCTCGGTGAAGCGCGTCATCATGCCGAGCAGCACACTCTTGCCCACGCCCGTACCGGCAAATAGCCCGAGACGCTGACCGCGGCCCACCGTCAATAAACCGTTGATGCACCGAATGCCGACATCCAGCGGCCGACTGATGGGGTCACGCTTGAGCGGGTTGATGGTCGGGCCATCCATCGGTACCCAGTCTTCGGCCTTGATCGGCGAGCGACCATCCAGCGGACGACCAGCGCCATCGAGCACCCGGCCCAACATGCTCATGCCCATCGGCAACCGACCGGTATCGGCCAGCGGCACAACCCGTGCGCCAGGCGCGATGCCGGCCACGCTGCCGACCGGCATCAGAAACACCTTGCCACCGGAAAAACCCATCACTTCGGCTTCGACTTCCACCGGGTGATGACTGTCGTCATTGATGACCACACAGCGGCTGCCCATCGCCGCGCGCAGGCCCTCGGCCTCAAGCGTCAGACCCACCATGCGCAGCAGGCGGCCTTCCACTACGGGCTGGACAGGCAGGCTGATTGACTCGGCATAGGAACCGAGGCGCTTGGCGAAACTGGTGCGATCAAGGCGCATTGAGGGTGTCCGCGTCGGATTCGTCAGCAGTAGGCACTGCACCTGGCGAGGCTTGCAGATCGATACTCAGATCGGCTGCCGCAGGATGGGTTACCTGCTCATGCAACTGGTCGTGCATCTTGGAAATTGCCAGGGCGATGCGCGTTTCGACGCTGGCGTCGATACGGCTATGTTCGGTTTCGATCCGACAACCACCCGGCAGCAGGTCTTCATCTTCGACGATCTTCCAGGACTCCTCGTGACGTTCGCGCATGGCCTTGACCAGCAGAAAATCCTGAGGGTTTATGAAAATTCGCACGTTCTGCGCGCCCATCGGCAAGAGCTTGAGGGCATCGCGCAGGACGCTGGCAATCTGTGCCGAGTCGGTAACCAGTTCACGCTGAATCACCTGGCGCGCGATGTGCTCGACCAGGTGAATGACGGCCTTCTCGATCTGGGTGTCCTGCTCGGCGATAGGTGTCAGCAGGTTGCTCATCAGTTGTTCCAGGCTGGCGACTTTTGCCGCAAGAACGACCTCAGCCTCCTGACGCACTTTTAGTTGAGTGCTGTGGAAACCTTCCTTTTCACCGGTGGCAAAGCCTTCGTTCCAGGCCTCCTGGCGGATACTTTCCAGCTCTTCCAGGGTCAGTGGCTGGACTTCATCCAGCGGCACTTCTTCCATCTCGGCCGGTTCGTCGAGCTGCTCGGGCTCCGGTTCAGGTTCGGGCTCGACGTGCGGATCGAAGCTGGGCAACGCCCAGATATCGAGCAACCCGGCGTCCTTGGCGCGAATGAGGTCGCTGGCCGATTCTTTATTGGAACTGGACATGAGTCGGCTGAATCCTTAGATCATTTCCTCGCCACCCTTGCCACCGAGTACGATCTCGCCGGCCTCGGCCATACGACGCGCGATGGTGAGGATTTCTTTCTGGGCGGTTTCCACATCGCTGACACGCACCGGACCTTTTGCTTCCAGGTCGTCGCGCAGCAGCTCGGAGGCACGCTTGGACATGTTCTTGAAGATTTTTTCCTTGATCGCTTCGTCCGAGCCCTTGAGGGCCAGTACCAGCACGTCCGAGGATACTTCGCGCAGCAGCGCCTGGATACCGCGATCGTCCACATCGGAAAGATTGTTGAAGACGAACATGAGGTCTTCGATCTGCACCGACAGGTCTTCGTCGACCTCGCGGATCGAATCCATAAGTGAACCTTCGATCGAGCTGTCGAGGAAGTTCATGATATCGGCCGCACGCTTGATACCACCCAGTGTGGTACGCGACGTGTTGGCGTTACCGGAGAACTGCTTCTCGAGAATCTGGTTCAATTCCTTGAGAGCCGCTGGCTGTACGGTGTTGAGCGACGACACCCGCAGGATGATATCGAGGCGGACCTTGTGATCGAAATGCCCAAGCACCTCGCCCGCCTGATCGGCGTCGAGATAGGCGACCACGATGGCCTGAATCTGTGGGTGCTCGAAACGGATAACGTCGGCAACGGCACGCGGCTCCATCCACTTGAGGCTGTCCAGACCGCTGGTATTGCCACCCAGCAGGATCCGGTCGATCAGGCCGTTGGCCTTGTCCTCGCCCAGTGCCTGAGTCAGCATCTTGCGGATATAGCCATCGGAACCGACGCCAAGGCTGGTCTGATCGCCAACGATGTCGACGAACTCGCTCATGACCTCTTCGACCTGCTCGCGATGCACATTGCGCATCTGCGCCATCGCTACGCCCACCTTCTGGACTTCCTTGGGGCCCATGTGCCGGAGCACCTGAGCCGCATCGGTTTCGCCCAGCGAGAGCAACAGTACAGCCGCTTTTTCAACTTTGGAGAGTTTGGCTACCATGGCTCGTTCATTCATCAGTGTTGATCCACTCTTTCACAACCTGAGCCACACGGCCAGGATCCTCAGCCACCAAACTCTTGATTGCATTCAGCTGTGCGTCATAGCCTTCGGTCGGGCTCGGCAGCAGAATGCTCTGCGGGCCGCCCAGGCTTACACGATCGTTGGACAATTCGCCGTCCAGACCGCCCATGCCACCTAGCTCGGCGTCGCCACCGAAACCTGCCAGTTCCTTGCGCTTGCCGTTGGTGATGTTGTTCAACACCGGGCGCAGCACACCGAACACCAGAATCAGGATGAAGATCACGCCAACAGCCTGCTTGACGATGTCCCAGAACCAGGGTTGCGAATAGAACGACGCTTCAGGCAGCACTTCAGCGCGTTCGCTGGAGAACGGCACGTTGATCACGCTGACGCTGTCACCGCGGCTGGCGTCGAAACCGACGGCATCCTGCACCAGACGCGTGAAGCGCGCCAGATCCGCCGCGCTCCACGGAGCACGGCTGACTTCGCCATTGGCCGCGTTGGTCTTGACCATGTCGTCGACCACTACCGCGACCGAAAGACGGGTCAGACGGCCCTGCTGCTGCTTGGTGTGACTGATAGAACGGTCAAGCTCGAAGTTCTTGGTCGACTGCACGCGCTTGTCGGCCGGGTAAGGCGCCAACGCGGGCTGACCGGTTGCCGGGTCCATGATCTGCTGACCATTGGCATCCAGCAGGGGCTGGCCAGGCGCAATGGGGCCGGCAGCACCGGCGGCACCAGCACCTGCAGTCTGCGGAGCCGTCGCCGGGCCGGGCGGCTGGTTGCTCAGCGCCCCCGGAACGCCGCCCGAGCTTGAGCTGCTGGAACGTTGTTCATTGACCGACTGCTCGCTGCGCAAGGCAGGCTGGTCAGGGTTGAAGCTTTCGGCGGTCGATTCGACAGCGCTGAAATCAACCACCGCCGAGACCTCGGCCTTGTAGCGGTCATTACCCAGGATCGGCTGCAGGATGTTCTGCACACGCTGGGTCAGCATGCCTTCCATGCGCCGGCTGTAGTCAAACTGCTTGCCAGCCATGGTCAGCTCGGAGTTTTCCGCCTGATCAGAAAGCAGCGCGCCCTTCTGGTCGACGACGGTAATCTGCGACTTGCTCAATTCGGGAACGCTGGTGGCGACCAGATTGATAATGGCCAGCACCTGGCTCGGCTCCAGCGAGCGACCGGCGTACAGCTCGACCAGTACCGAGGCGCTTGGCTTACGGTCATCACGAACAAACACCGAGCTTTTCGGAATGGCCAGGTGCACGCGCGCACCCTTGACGTTGTTCAACGCAGAAATGGTACGCGCCAGTTCGCCTTCCAGCCCGCGACGATAACGCGTGGCTTCCATGAACTGGCTGGTGCCCAGGCCCTGATCCTTATCGAGGATTTCGAAGCCGATGTTGGCGTCGTTCTGTACCACGCCCGCCTGGGCCAGCTGGATGCGGGCACGCTGCACATCATCGGACTTGACCAGCAGCGCACCGGAGTTCGGCTCGACGGTGTAGTTGATGTTAGCTGCAGTCAGGGTGTCCATGATCTGCTTGCTGTCCATGCCCGCCAGACTGCCATAAAGCGGACGATAGTCAGGCTGTTGGGACCAGAGCACCACGGCAAAGCCGATGGCCACGCTCGCGGCAAGACCGACCATGAGGCCGATCTGCCGCAGCATGGTCATT
This sequence comes from Pseudomonas sp. PvP028, assembly GCF_017832255.1. Classification (NCBI taxonomy): domain Bacteria; kingdom Pseudomonadati; phylum Pseudomonadota; class Gammaproteobacteria; order Pseudomonadales; family Pseudomonadaceae; genus Pseudomonas; species Pseudomonas sp. PvP028. The sequence continues at coordinate 3,300,297 of NZ_JAFIBL010000001.1, read as the reverse complement.
TCGGAAAGATTTTCCAGAAAAGACATACCGAACAACGGTTTTCTTTCGGAAGCGCCCGCTCTTGCAGGAACGGTATCGGCAGCTGCTTCGGCCATGACTCAGTACGTCCCTTAAACCGGCATCTGCATGATGTCTTGGTAAGCTTGAACCAGCTTGTTACGTACCTGGGTCAACGCCTGAAAAGACACACTGGCTTTCTGCGACGAAATCATGACGTCGGTCAGATCCACGCCGCTCTTGCCGACTTCGAATGCATTGGCCAACTGGCTGGAAGCCTGCTGGGTCTGCGCGACCTTGTTGACGGCCTGACCAAGCATGTCAGCGAAGCTGCTGGCACCGGCTTCCTGCGCACCGGACACGGGCTTGGGCGCAGACATCGCATCCATCTGCATGGCCCGCATATCCAACATCAAGCGATTAAATTCAACACCTTGGCTCATGGACATATCTCTCGTAAGGCCCGCAAATTTTTGACACTGATTCAGCGGGTACAGAAGGTATAGCAACAACGATGCCAGCTAGATGGCGGCTATTTGCCACACCAGATAAGTGCATCATGTCACTTGACACGAGATCACGCCGAATCGCCCTTATTTACGGGGCGTCGGGTGTATTTCAGACTTGCATCACAGCAAAAATATTCAGTGACCGCCGATCGGGAACGGCAATCAGTGTGCTTCCTTCATGTGGCAAACAGATAGGCTTCCACATCCATTCCAGCGTCACGCATCTGCGCCAGCTTGTAACGCAATGTACGTGGGCTGATACCCAGGCGTTCCGCAGCCTCCTTGCGACGTCCCCGTTCAGAACGCAGGGTGTCGATGATCATTTGAAACTCATGACGCCTGAGGTCATCGCCCAGCGCGCCGGCAGATTCCGGACTAACGCCGGTCCCTGCGTTCTCCGCCACGGTAGTGACGGTCACAGCCGCTGCAGCCTCGGCGGGTGCGGCAACAGGCAAGCTGGTAACCGGCCCGGACAGACAGAAATCCTGCGCCTGAATCACCCCGCCCTGCTGCAGAATCAAGGCCCGCTGTACTGCGTTATCCAGTTCCCGCACATTCCCGGGCCATGGATAGCTCACCAGACACTGCTGCGCTTCTGCAGAAAGACGAACCGGCGCGTGCTTCATTTTATTGACGTGCTTGGCCAGAAGCCGCTCGGCCAACGGCAGAATATCGGCAGTCCTTTGACGCAACGCCTGCCATGCCAGTGGAAATACCGACAGGCGATAAAACAGATCCTCACGAAAGCGCCCCGCCGCTACTTCGCCCGCCAGATCGCGGTTGGTGGTCGCCACGACGCGAATGTCCAGAACGATCGGCTTGCGCGCCCCTACGCGCTCGACTTCGCGTTCCTGCAACACACGCAGCAATTTGGCTTGCAGCCCCAGCGGCATTTCGGAAATCTCGTCCAGCAGGATCGTCCCGCCGTCAGCCTGCTCGAACTTGCCGGCCTGCGCCGCAATGGCGCCGGTAAACGAACCCTTTTCATGACCGAATAACGTGGCTTCCAGCATGTTGTCCGGAATCGCTGCACAGTTGATCGCAATAAAAGGCTTATCGGCACGGGGCGAGTTTTGATGAATGAAACGCGCCAAAACCTCTTTACCAGTACCGGACTCGCCGGAGATCAACACGGTGGAGTCGCTTTTCGCCACGCGACTGGCCAGGTTCAGCAACTGGATACTGGCGGGCTCCACGGCAATCGGCCCGTCGCGCTCGGCAGGCTCCAGACGACCCAGTGCATGCCGCGCAACCAGTGCGATCAGCGCCTTGGGCTCGAAGGGTTTGACCAGGTAATCCGCAGCGCCCTGGCGCATGGCATCGACCGCACGCTCGACCGCGCCGTGCGCGGTCATCAGCAGCACCGGCAATTGCGGATGCCGGCTGCGCAACAGACTCAGCAATTGGTGCCCGTCCATGCCCGGCATGTTGACGTCACTGATCACCAGGCTGAAGGGCTGTGCGTCGGCGGCCACTAGCGCCTCTTCGGCAGAACCGACCGCCTGATAGTCATAACCGGCCAGCTCGAGGGTTTCCCCAAGCGCTTCCCGGAGCGAAAGATCATCCTCGACCAGCAGCACATTGATCGGCATCAGTTAGTACCTGTCGAACTGGAAGCCGGGATCAACGGCAGACTGATAATGGCGCAGGTACCACGGCCGACCCGCGACAAATAATGCACGCGTCCCTGATGCGCACGCGACACCGCCGTCACCACAGCCAGACCAAGCCCTGTGCCGGTGGTCTTGGTCGTAAAGAATGGCTCACCGATGCGCGCCAGCCCAGCCTTGTCAATGCCGCTGCCGTTATCGCTGAAGCAGATCCGCAGCTCATTGCCGCGACTGTAGGCGTGGACTTTCAGCAGCGTCCGGCCGGCGCTGGCCTGGACGGCGTTTTCAATCAGATTGAGCAGTGCGCCGACCAATGTGTCGCGATTGCACAGCAGCTCGCCATCGATGCTGTCGCACTGCCAGCGCACCGCTACGCCCTGAACATGCGTCGCAGCAGCATTTTGCAGCGCCTGAAACAGAGCTCCGGGGGTTAGCCGATCCGTCAGCGGCAGCTCGCCCCGGGCGAATACCAGCATGTCGCGAACCTGATGCTCCAGCTCATGCAAACGATCCTTGAGCCGCGCGGCGAAACGTTGCTGGGTTTCTACCGGCAGTTCCCGCTCGGTCAAGTGGCTGGCGTAAATCATCGCAGCGGACAACGGTGTACGAATCTGATGCGCCAGAGAAGCGACCATACGCCCCAGTGAAGACAGGCGCTCGTGACGGGCCAGCTGCTCCTGAAGATGACGGGTTTCGGTCAGGTCATTGATCAATACCAGCTGCCCCGGCTCGGCATCCAGCGAACGCGTGGCAATAGAGAGCCTGCGACCGTCCTTGAGCGAGACTTCGTGACCATCGTCCTCACGGGGTGCAAAGCAGCGGCTGATCACATGACGCCAGAGCATGCCCAGCAGCGGCTGCCCGAGCAGATCGATGGCAGCGGGATTGGCCTCTCGCACGACGCCCATGCCATCAATAACGATGACGCCACCAGGCAACAGATCAAGCAGATTCTGCAGGCGGTTGGCCAGGCGTTCTTTTTCCGCCAGTTCCTGAAGACGCTGGGCGCCGGCATGCGCCAGTTCGCCCTTGAGTTCGGTAACACGCGCTTCAAGCACGCCGTAGGAATTGGTCAGTTGCGCCGACATTTGATTGAACAGCGAGAATGCCTGCTCAAGCCCCTGACGACTTTCCAGTTCCGGGGAGTACTGAGCCTGAACAGATAGGGCGGAAGTCAGTTGGGCGGCCTGGGACATGATTCATCTCTCTCGTGGCGAACCGTCAGTAAACGGTGTGTTAAGAGAGACTTAGCAATCCCCGTGCCTAAAAAAAACCCCTGAAAAATCAGGGGCTTGGTTTTTGGCACAAAAAACCGGCGTCAATCATCTGCCTGTTCATCGCCCTCACGACGACTCATACCGTACTTGCGCATCTTCTCGACCAGCGTGGTCCGACGAATGCGCAGGCGCTCCGCAGCGCGGGCAACGATACCGTTGGCATCGTCGAGTGCCTGCTGAATCAGGCCCTGCTCAAGACCACCGAGGTAGTCTTTCAGATCGAGCCCTTCAGGCGGCAGCATCGCGCCTGAAGCGAAGTTCGGCGTATTGCTGTTGATCGCCACACGCTCTTCGATCTCGCTGCGCATGCTGTCGACCATCTGCTCGTCTTCGTCGTCGACGTAGCGAAACTTCTTTGGCAGCTCGGCCACACCAATCACACCATACGGATGCATGATCGCCATGCGCTCGACCAGGTTGGCCAGCTCACGGACGTTGCCCGGCCAGGCATGGCGACACAGCGACATGATGGCTGCGGAGTTGAAGCGAATCGAACCGCGCTTCTCGTGCTCCATACGCGAAATCAATTCGTTCATGAGCAGCGGGATGTCTTCGACACGCTCGCGCAACGGCGCCATTTCGATCGGGAACACATTGAGACGGTAGTAAAGGTCTTCGCGGAAGCTGCCCAGCTCGATCATGGTCTCGAGATTCTTGTGCGTCGCAGCGATGATGCGCACATCAATGCTCTGCGTCTTGTTGCTGCCCACACGCTCGAACGTGCGCTCCTGCAGGACGCGCAGCAGCTTGACCTGCATAGGCAGCGGCATGTCGCCGATTTCGTCGAGGAACAATGTGCCGCCGTTGGCCAGCTCGAAACGGCCGGCACGGCTGGTGATCGCGCCGGTAAACGCGCCCTTCTCATGTCCGAACAGCTCGCTTTCGAGCAGTTCGGCCGGAATGGCACCGCAGTTGACCGGCACGAACGGCGCATCACGACGCTTGGAGTGGTAATGCAGATTACGCGCAACCACTTCCTTGCCGGTCCCCGACTCACCAAGAATCAGTACGCTGGCATCGGTGTCGGCGACCTGCTGCATCATCTGCCGCACGTGCTGAATCGCACGGCTGGTACCTACCAGACTGCGGAACAGGTTCGGTTCACGATGACGGCCGCGCTCGCGGGCCTGGTCGTACATCTCGCGATAGACCTGGGCACGGTGCAGCGAATCGAGCAGCTTGCTGTAGCTGGGCGGCATTTCGAGGGCAGAGAGGACTCGCCTGCGCAAATCCTCGGGCAATTCGACAGAGGAATTTTCGCTCATCAGCAGCACCGGAAGGAACTCATCCCATGCCGCGATGGTCTTAAGGAGCCCCTGCAGGCTGCCCGGTGCATTTACGCTACCGACAAGTACGCACAGTACTTCTCGTGGAGACGCCAGAGAGCCGACTACCTGCTGCCAGTCCTGAGTGGAACAGGAGAGATTTTCTTCGCCAAGAAAATTCAGGATAACCGCCAGATCCCGGCGGCGCTGGCTATCGTCATCGATTAGCAGAATCTTGATTTCACGCCACATGCAATAGCAACTTCCCTAGTCAACTCAATGCCCATGATTGGGGGGGCAGCTTGGCTTTCTCAGCTGTATAAACCTTGAGACGCCAGAAAATAGTAAACATCACTAGTTAAGTCAAAAAAACGGACACAGTCAAATTTATGGCGAAATTCTTGTCGAACAATAAAAATGACAATTAAACATTAACCAAACAGATGGTATACCTTCGTCGCGCTCTTCGCATTCTGGATTTGAGTCATTTCTTCGACAACCGCTTGACGCTCGCCGGTTGCAACATCAATCAGTTGCCTGTAGACACCCAATAACTCCTCAAGGTTGCTGCGCAGTGCAGGTTCGTCGTCGGGCGCTTCGCCGACCACCGCGTCGACGCACTCGCGACATGCCAGGTCCAGCTTGACGATAGCCTCCCAGTCACGATCAGCCAGCGCGCCTACCAAGGCTTCGCGGGTTTCTTCGATACGCTTGAGCGCAGCACTCATTATTGTTCTCCTCAGGCCAGCAGATTATTGCAGGGTGCCGATAGCGTCCCAGCCTTCCTTGACGGTGATCAACAGGCCGGCGACTTCATCGAGCATCTTCTGATCATTACGGGCGTTGGCTTCCGCCAGACGCGTCATCATGTAGTGATAGAGGCTGTCCTGCCTGACCAGCGCATCGCTGGGCGAGTTTTCCAGATCCAGCCCCTCACGCAGGCCGCCCACGATGTCGATGGCCTTGCTGATGAGCACGCCCTTGCTGGCGATATCCCTGCGCGCCATGGCGCCCTTGGCCTGAGCAATGCGGTCGAGGCCACCTTCCATCAACATTTGAACCAGACGATGAGGACTGGCCTCCGAGGTCTGAGCCTGGGAGCCGATCTTCTGATACTGCCGCAACGCTAACATCGGATTCATAATGGGCCTCGTAACAAATCCAGAATACTGATACTCAAGCTATCGACGCAGTGCGCAGAAACTTTAGCCCAAAAGCAAGAACCCGACACAGCGTCGGGTTCCTGGTACTTCTGCACTGTTGTTTTACGAGGCGTTTTTCTGCGCGTTCATCGCTTCAAAAATAGAAGTAATGCTTGAAGCCGTTGCCTTTAACTGCCCGACGACCAGGTCCATTGCGTTGTATTTCTTGGTGAGGGTTGCCGTCAATGTCGTAATACGACGGTTGAGCGCCTCCTGATCATTGGCCAGTCGCGTCTGCACCTTATTAAGACTGGTGGTCTTGCCAGCCAGAACGCCATCGGCTTTCGTATACGGCTCAAGCGCAGTGTTCATGCGTGCGATCAAGCCACCCGAGCTGGTGCCGTCAGCATTGGTCACACCGGTGAACATCGCCTGAATCTGGCTGCCCAGCTTCTTGTCGCTCAGCGCTGTTGTGAGTTCGGTAGTGCTCAACGTCAACTTGCCGTCAGACTGTTGAGTCTTGATCCCCAACTGCGACAGGGAACTCAAGCCGGCATTCGACGTAGCCGTGGCAATCTGGTCACGTATCGTTGCCAGCAGCGCACGCGGCGTGGAATCGCCGGTCAACGCGGCGGCCGTGTATTTACCCTGACTGTCGACAGTGCCCTTGGTCAACGACGACACCAGAGAAACCAGTGTGTTGTAGGAGTCGACGAACGACTGCAATGACGTTTTCAGACCATCGGTATTAGTGGCTACCGTGACCTTGGTCGATGCCGAAGGATCAGCAGAAGCGCTGGGCGCGACCAGCTCGAATGTCAGACCGGAAATCGCCGTGCTCACGGTATTGGTCTTGCTGGTCAGACTCAAGCCATCGACCGTGAATGCGGCGTCCTTGGCGACATCGGTAATCGCACCGGCGCCAGTACCCGAGGCACTCATCAACTTGGTGCCATCAATGTTAAGTGCTTCCTGGCCGGAAGACCCCGTCACCGAAATGTCACTGCCCTTGCCGGTGGTCGTCGAACTGAACACCAGCCTGGAACCGTTGTTGTCGTTGATAATGTTGGCAGTGATGCCTTTACCCTGCAGCGTCGAGTTGACCTTGTCGCGCACTTCCTGCAGCGTCGAGGTCTTGTCGATCGCCACGTTGTAATCAGTGCCATTTTGAGTGATTTTCAGAGTACCACTCGGAATAGCACTCGCCTGCGTCGAGCTCAGCGCGGCGGTAGCCACCTTCGAAGGCGTTGCCAGCTGGCTAATGTTGATCGCGTAGGTGCCGTTGACTGCCGTGTTGCCCGCTGTGGCCTTGACCACCGCTTCATTGGAAGACGTAGCAGCAAAGCCCTGAAAGGCAGGCGTGGTGGAACTGGCAAGGGTGTCCAGTGTTTTCTGGAACGCAGCCAGTGCAGACGTCAACTGACTGACACCCGACAGCGATGCAGTCGTTGAGGCACTTTGCTTGTCGATCTGGTTTTGCTTGGGCGTCTTCTCGGCGTCGACAAGAACCGTCACGATATTGCCGATCGCCAGGCCCGAACCCAAGCCTGTTGAAGCTGAAATTGGACTTGCCATGTTACTTCTCCCTTCAAGAATGCCGCCGGCTTTCCTGCGCTTTCAAAGCACCGGGCAACCTGCAACAAATACCGTACCGGTGTTCAAGCCTTGGCGCGAAACAACAAACTGTTCGCATCACTCAGGCTATCGGCCAGCTTCAGGATTTCTGCATTAGGAATCTGTCTTACCACTTCACCCGAGTCGCTGGCAATGACCTTGACAATGACTTTGCCAGAATCTTCGTCAATCGAAAACTCGAGATTGCGCTTTACCTCGTGAAAGAACTTCTGGATGTCCTCAGCGGCTGCCTTGACTTTGGCATCGTCCTTGGAATCATCCTTGTGCAGACCGGAGCCTTTACTTTCGGCCGTTGCGGCAACGCGCTCGACGGGCGCCTTATCAGCAGGCTTGTCAACCGACGCATCCGGCACAGGGGCCTGACTCACCGGTAGAACGGCCGGATAAGTCACGTTCAACTTCACACTCATATCCATGACCATTACCTCAGAAAGTAAAAAAGCGAGAGAGCACTGTTAAGTACTCCCCCGCTAAAACTCACGCCGCTATTACTGAAGCAGTTTCAGTACTGCGGATGGCAGCTGGTTAGCCTGAGCCAGAACAGAGGTGGAAGCCTGTTGCAGGGTCTGTTGCTTGGTCAGCTGTGCAGTTTCAGCAGCGAAGTCGGTATCCTGGATACGACCCAGTGCAGCACTGGCGTTTTCGTTGATGTTCTGCAGGTTGGAGATGGTGCTGGTCAGACGGTTTTGTGCAGCACCGAGATCAGAACGCGTGTTGTTGATGGTCTGCAGAGCCGAGTCGATAGCGGCCATTGCAGCAGAGAAGTTGGTCTCTGCAGCAGCACTGTCGGAACCGACGATGGTGATTGCCGAACCGACACCCAGGGTGTTTGCGTCAAAGCTGGCGCTCAGAGTCAGAGTGATCTGGTTCGAGGCGCCGGAGTTGGAGCCAACCTGGAAAGTCATGGTGCTGGCAGAACCGTCGATCAGGTTTTTGCCGTTCAGGTTGGTACTGTTGGCGATACGGGTCAGTTCCGAACTCATCTGAGTGAATTCTTTGTTCAGCGCAACGCGGTCAGTAGCGCTGTTGCTGTCGTTTCGCGACTGAACAGCCAGTTCACGCATACGTTGCAGAATGTTGGTCGACTCTTGCAGCGCGCCTTCAGCGGTCTGAGCAATGGACATACCGTCGTTGGCGTTTTTGATCGCCATGGTCTGACCTTTGATCTGCGAGTTGATCTTGGTGGCGATGTTCAGGCCAGCAGCGTCGTCTTTGGCGCTGTTGATTTTCAGACCGGAAGACAGACGAGTCATCGAGGTCGAAAGGGCGTCGGAAGCGCGACCCAGGTTCTTCTGGACGTTCAACGATGCTACGTTGGTGTTTACTGTTAAAGCCATGATGAATTCCTCGTTGGTTTGGTACTACGTGGCTTCCGGCCCCTGCAAGCGCCGGGTGTGCCTAGAGAACCTTCGTAATAGTTATCGTCGCGATGGCAGGTTGCTTGAGTGTTTTTTTTTAATATTTTGCCATCACCGTGACACCCCTTATAAAACAAGGGTTTGGGGCAAAATCACACGACGAAAAAGAGAGGAATTGATGACAGTGAGAAACAGGGTGAGGCAAGCGTGTTGCGTAGCGAAGTTCAAAATGTGACGGAGATCACAGTTTAATTTAAAAACGCCCGGGGAGTTATCCGCAGGCGTTCTTTGTAAGACGAGTCGAACTCAGTCTTTATAGATAATTGCAGAGCCCCAGGAAAGTCCCACACCAAAGCCACTCAAGGCGACCCGCTTCCACGAAGAGCCAAGCACATGCTTTTCGATCAGCAACGGAATACTGGAGGACACGGTGTTGCCGGTTTCGACCATGTCCTTGAGAAACTTCTCAGGCTTGTCCTCGAAGCGCCGCGCGACCGCATCGACGATCGCGGCACTGCCCTGATGAATACAGAAGGCATCGATATCGTCTGGAGTCAGATCCGACTCGGCCAATAGCTCATGCAGATGCGCCGGCACTTTCAACAGTGCGAAGTTGAACACCTGACGACCGTTCATGAAGAAAATGCCGTTACTGACCTTCAGATGTGGCGCACCGGAACCATCGGTACCGAACTTCGCCTTGCCCAGCTGCCATTCGGCACCCTCGCCCATCCAGGTGGCTGTCGCCGCGTCACCGAACAGCATGGTGGTGTTGCGGTCTTCCTGATCGACAATTTTCGAATACGGATCGGCAGTGATCAACAGGCCATTTTTCAAGCCTGCCGCCTCCATGAAGCCCTTGATCGCATAAATGCCGTACACATAGCCGGAACAGCCCAGCGATATGTCGAATGCAGCGACGTTGGTCGACAGCCCCAGCTTGTCCTGAACGATGGCTGCGGTATGCGGCAGCCCTTCCTCGTCGCCATTCTGGGTGACGACGATCAGCACATCGATGCTTTCGCGCTTGAGCTGCGGGTTATTGGCAAACAGCGTGTTGGCTGCCTCAACGCACAGATCCGAGGTTTCCTGGCCGGCGTCTTTGCGCGGCAGGAAGGTGGAGCCGATTTTCCCAAGGATGAATTCTTCATCCTTGCCGAATCTGGCGCCTTGAGCGTAGTTATCAACACCTGCAACAGGCACGTAACTCGCTATGCTTTTAATGCCAATCATCATGGCTTCCCGATGAGTAAACAGGTCATTTTTCGTCCCGACGAAATCGGGGCGCTACCGAATAGGGGTGATTTACGGACATTTTCAGGGCGCTTGGCAGGTTAAAGCAAGTCAGGCGCATGTCGCTCCCTGTAAAACAATACAGTGGAGATGCACTTTATGACCCGCAGGTCACTCCCGTGTGCATGCTTTAGGATAATTTGCGTCGAGGGAACATGCACTTGATGCTTGCCGGCAGCTTCCTGCGAAGAAGCCTTCAAAGTGACGAACCGGCCGCGAAGCAGCCGGTTTTACGGGGGTGAACGACTCAAACGGCCAGAGTGAAGCCTTTGCCGTGGAGATCCAGATTGACGTTGTAGGCTTCATCCTGCGCGAACTGCGCTGACCACTTGTCCATCAATGCTTCGCGCGCCTGCTGCGGGGCATGCAGCACACCGGAATGCACCACCTGCACATGCGGCGTCCATACGGTCAGGTAGCCGGCTTGCGCAGCCTTGAGGCACAGGTCGACATCGCCCAGCGCTTCGGCGAATGCCTCCTCATCAAGACCACCCACTGTGTTGTACAGCTCCTTGGCAATCATCAGGCAGGCCGATGACACGGCAGAGTAGTTCTGCTCGACCACCAGACGCTGCATGTAGCCGGTGGCGGTCTTGGGCTCACCGACAAACCCCGAACCCACACCGCCATTCAGACCCAGCACCAGACCGGCCTGAGTCACTGCGCCTTCGCCATCCACCAGCTTGGCGCCTACCACACCCACTTCCGGGCGCTGCGCCTGGTTGAGCAGTGATTCGATCCAGCCGACATTGACGATCTGACTTTCGGCATCCAGCAGGATCAGGTATTCGCCACCGGCTTCCTGGCTGATCAGATTGCGCAGGGTCGCGGGACTCATGCGCTGTTCGGTACGGAACACCCGCACCCGACCCGACACCTGCTCCTGCCGGTCAAGCCAGGTCGACAGTTCGGCAGAAGTGCTGGCGTTGTCACCGATCAGCACTTCATAACGCTGATAGCGGGTGCGTTGCAGAATGCTTTGCAGGCAGCGCTGCAATTCGGGGAGGTTGTCCTGGCTGTGCAGCAGGATCGAAACCACCGGCCGGTGGGCGTGGCGATAATCGATCTTGTAGGTGCCAGGCTGCGCCGAGCTGACTTCAGCCTGATAACCGCGCTTGCCAAGGTGGCGCTTGAGCGCTTTCTGTTCGTCCGGATTGTCTTTCAGCTCGGGCGCATCACAGATCAGCAGCGGCTCGCTCAGATGGGCCAGGCCACTCATGCCGCCCTGCTCGATCAAGCGCAGCAACAGATCGAATTCCAGCGCCTCGGGAAACTCGCGCGAGTAACCACCCGCCTCGACCAGCAACTCGCGACGCACCAGCCAGTGACGAGCCATCAATGCTGGCAGGCTTTGCAGCAGATCAAGGTTGAAACCAGGGCGAAACACCGGGGCCAGCGTGCCATTGGCTTGACGCTGAACCTCATCCACTGCAACAGCCCGGCACTGCGTCGCATCGATCAGCTCGGCGCTGGCCAGCAGCAGACCGCTGCGGGTGAACTCTTCGCCGGCCTGCGCTAGCATCAGCCAGTCGCTGGGCGACTGTTTGACGACCTGATTAATCTTGTCGACGTAATTGCTTTCGGTGACTTTCACAAAGTGCAGGGTATCGTGCAGCGTGGTCACTGCTGGCAATTCCCCGGTGGTGAACACCACCACCCTGAAGGCCTTGTAATGACTGTTGATCAGGCTGTCGAACGTGGACTGCAGCTTGAATACGTCAGCCTCCAGGTCCAGCAACAGGATACCGATCTGCGACCCGGCGGGTTTGCTGGCGAGCTTGTCGCTGATCTGCTTGAGGGCCTCAGGCGCCGGATCGCGCGAATCGAGCCAGTTGAGCAGTTGACCGGAAGCCATGCCATCGAGCAGCCGACCATTGTCGAAAGCGGATGCCGCCTGCAGACGCTGGCTCCACGCCGAAACCTGTTCGATCTGCTTTTCGCTGTCCTTGCCTTTGCCGCTGATCAATTCCGCGATCAGGCTCTTCACGACGCCCAGGTTGAAAGCGTAGGTTTCGTAGGCGTACCACAAGCGGCTGATGCGCGCCTCGGCGTCCGGGTTGCTCTGCTCGCGCAACAACTCGGCCTGCTTGAGCAGCGCCGCTTCCACCCCTTCCAGCTGCAGACGGCCCGCCGGCATCAGATGGATGAGGAATTCGATTCTGGCCAGTTCATCGAAGAGTGCCTGGTTGTAAAACGGCATTTCGACGAACTGGCGAGGCTCGAAGAGCGCGTCCGATTGCTCAAGGCCGACATTCCACACCGCGCTGATGATTTTCTCATCGCCCTGGAAGCCCTGAGTCTTGAGGCACTCGCCCATGGCGGCAAGACCGGCCTGAATCTTCTGTTCGCCCTGCGCGCCGTCGAAGCCCGCGCCTTCACCGAGCAGCGCGGCGAGTTTTTTGGCGAACGCATCGCGGGCTGCCCTGGCTTTGGGATCAGTGTGCCTGACGGCTGCGGCAATGGCCGCGCCATGGCGCAGCTCGGCCTGCTTGCCCGAGGTGAAATGCAGCGCATGAGGGACTGGCAGGATGCGCAGGCGAGCCGCCGCAACCAGATAGTTCATGTGGCCGATTTCCTGCCAATGCGGCTCGGTGTCATCGGTAACCGAGGTGAACCACTGCTGCGCCAGCTCCGTACGCGTCACTGCGCTGAGCAGCGACAGGCTTTCGCTCATGAAACTCAGAACCCGCTCACCCGCGTCATCCGAGGCATAGTCTTCGCAGGTTTTGCGATCGCGACGGAAATAGTCCACCTGACCGACCTGCGCCTGATAGCTCAGGCTGTAGCCCTGACAGGCGCCGTAGGTCGGGTTGGCCTCAAGAAAGCTCAGCGCTGCGCTCAGTGCATCAGGCAGCAAAAAACTGTCGACAGGAGCCTGAACCACGAAGGGGGTGGTCACCTGCTTGAGCCCCTCGGCGACCCTGACGCCAAGGCTGGCACTGGCCAGCGCGTCACTGTGCAGGTAATGCAGGCCGGCTGTGCCGGCAATCTCCGCATCAGGCTGGGCTGACGCATCGACCACTATGAGGGTGCACGGAAACTGGCTGTAATACTTCAAGGCGCGGCGCAGGAAGTCTGGCTGGTCCCTGGCCATCAACAGCAGGGTCAGACGCTGATTCAAAGCGGTGTGTTCATTTCCCGAATGGCTTTGCATGATCTTTCCTTATAACGAATCGATTGCGCCTTCAACCGCAGCGGGCGTTGAAGCAAGAGCGTAGCGTGACCGTGCCAGCGGACAACCCGCTGGTGCGTGTTCAAACGGATCGGATCAGTCCGGCAACCAGCCGTTGGCCCAATACTGCAGGTTTTCGCCGCGCAACATGAAGTCACGCAGTACTGTCTCGCGCAACTCGTCGCCCATGCGGTAGCTGGCATTGGGGTCGGACAAGTGCATGCGGATCGCCTGCAACCATTCTTCCGAGCTGTTGGTGTACACCCGGGTCGCCGGCAGATGGCCGCGATACGCCTCGGTGTCGGAACAGATCACCGGATAGCCGCAGGCGCCGTACTCCAGCAACCTGAGGTTGCTTTTGCAGTCATTGAAAATATGGAATTCCAGCGGTGCCAAGGCCAGATCAAGGTTCAGGCTGGCGAGCTTGGCCGGGTAGGTTTTCAGGCTGACCCCTGGATGGAACTCATGGATGTAGGGCTTGAGCAGATCCGGGCACATGCCGAAGAACACCCACTCGACTTCATCAGCCAGTTCGCGCACCACATCGGCAATCAGCTCCAGGTCCCCCCGATGGCTGGTGCCGCCGCCCCAGCCGATTCGCGGCTTGTCCGAGCTGCGACGCTGGGTCCGGAGGTTACTCCACAAGTGGGTCGCCAGCATGTTCGGCACGACGCGAATGTCGCTGTGCATGCTCGACAGCGCCTCGGCCAGCGGGTGAGTCGATACCACCACACGGTCACACAGGCCTATGCCCTTGCGCAGCATGGCGCCAATGTTGTCCGGCATGTTGCGCTTGTGCTCGTTGCGCTCGGGGACATCGGCGATGTAGTCATCGAGCTCGAAAATACGCATGGCACTGGAGTAGTTCTTCGCCAGCTCGATGTCCGGAACCTTGGCTTCTGTGTAACGGCCCTGGAAAACGATGACATCCGGCGACTGGCGCTCTATTTCGACCGGTGTTGCGGTCTCGTAAGTCATTCGGCCAACCACCCGCCCGGCCGCCATCAACTCCAGCAGTGGCTGGCTGACCCGGTAGTGCCCCACCGCCGAGGAGTTGACCGCCATACCGAAAATGGACGGCAGATGCCGGGTGCAGAACGGGCTCCAGCCCGCCAGCAGACCAGGGTCCAGAGTGAACGACAGCGCCTCGTTGAGGTACAGGTTGGGGTTGTAGGCCTGATCCCTGGCCATCTTCGGCAGCCACTTCTGGAAGAATGATTTCTGCTCGTTGTCGAGTACCTGACGAGACGTCTCGTTACGTTCGGCGGCAGCAGGCTCGGCCAGTACCAGCGATGAATCCGGGGTACCGACGATCAGGTAACCCTCGTGCCCGACGCGCATGCACAGGTCCAGATCCTGCAGCCCCTGCGTGAAGGTCGCCGCCTCCAGTGCGCCGACGGCGTCGAACACCTCCTTGCGCACCATCAGGCAATTGCCGCTGACCGCACTCCAGTTCTGGGTCAATTGCAGGCGCTGCATGTAGCCACTGGCACCTGCAGGGAAATTGATGAACGGCCGACCGGCCAGGCCATCCATGCCCATGACCATGCCTGCGTACAGAATATTGCCTTGTGGATTGAGGATACGTGGACCGACGATCCCGACCTCGGGGCGCTGGGCATGGTGCATCAGCCCCTGCAGCCAGTCCGCCTGATGGATCAGGGCATAGGCGCTGAGCATCAGCAGATAATCGCCACGCGCCTGACCGGCGGCATGATTCTGGGCGGCTGCCTCGCTGCCTGCTGCGGACAGGGAAAAAATCCGCAACTTGTCGCTGCCCAGCTCACTCATCGCCGTGAACCATGCCCGCGCTTCGGCGCTTTCGCTGGCGTTGTCGACGATCAGGACTTCGTAATTCGGGTAGGTGGTGTTGCTGAGCAAACTGTCTATGCAGCGCTCCAGGGCGCCCAGTTGATCCCTGGCGGTGATGATGATCGAGACCAGAGGCTGCGACGGGTGAACGTACTCGATGCGATTGAGCAACGGCAACTGATCGTGATGAATCACGTGTTCTCTGCCGATCCGTGACAGGTGGGCTGCAACCAGAGGCTCGCTGTGCTTGATGACACTAGGCAGTGACAGCCAGTCAGCGAATGCCAGACGCGACTCGACCTGCACTTCGGCGATGTGCTCGATGCTCTGTGGCCCGGCCCCTTCGACCAGACGCCAGATCACATCGTGCGGGGCGAGTTCATCGAAGGCCGGATCGAAACCGCCCATGTCGAGCAGATTTCGACGTTCGAACGCCAGCGTGCGCCCGACATAAGGGTAGGCACGCAGCAGGTCCAGGTTGAAGCCGGGTTTGAAAATCGGCTCTCTGGACTCGTCCTCGACCAGCGCGCCTTCGTCGCTGTAGACACACAGCAGCCCGGGGATCTGGGCGATACGCTCGGCCAGAATCAACAACGCTGGCTGCGTCAACCGGTCACCGGCGCGCAACAGGTAGACCCAGTCGGCACTGTCCAGCAATGGCAATACTTCGTTCAGTTGCCGAGCCCAGTCCGGCTGCAGAGAAAAACGCAACACCTGCGGATCGTCGACACTGGCGTTGGTCAGCACCACCACCGAGTCTGCGGCATAGTCCTGTTCGGCCAGGCTGCGCAAGGTGATATCGAGGGCCTCGGCATCGCCATCCGCATCGATGATCACCGGCACGATACGTGGCTGCCAGGCCCAACTGACGATGCGCTGTTCCAGCAGTTTTTTTTGCGGCTCGGAAAACCGGCGGCAGGACAGCCATTCGGCGTAAAGCTCTGCATAGCTGTCACTGCTGCTGCCAACGCGGCTCATCATGATGCCCTGGCGACCAGCCATCACCCCGTAAAGGCCGACCTCATCCCACTCGCGCGGCTCTTCGTGCGCGCGGCGCAGAGGCAGAAAACGCACCCAGCCCTGAGCCGGTGCGTCTTCGCCGCTACGCGCCTTGAGCATTTCGTTCAGCCAGCCCCATTCGGTGGTGGCTTTCTGGTGCATATCGCCCTGACTGCTGAAGCGCCCCGGATGCAGGCGTTCGGTGCTCTGGATACTGTGCAGCACCACCAGATTGCCGCGTCGCAGCAGGCAGATAAACAGCGTGAAATCCAGCAGCGCGACGAAACCTTGCGGCAGCGCAATGGACGGCAGGTACTCCTGGACATCGGCGCGACGCATCAGCGCACCACTGAAACCGCCCAGATAATTGCGCGGCGTGCGCTCGAAAATCGCCAGCATGTCCTCGCCCTTGAACACGGCGTCGTAGGGCACGAGGCCGACGTTTTCCATGCGGGCCGGCAAGACATAATCATCGACATCCACCAGATGGCGCTTGCTGACGACGAGTTGGACGTCCTTGTAGGCATCAAGGGTTTGCGCCTGATACGCAATGCAGTAGTTATAGAGGCGGTCGTCGTCACAGAGAAACTTGATGTACTCGCCGCTCGCCTGCTCCAGCCCCTTGAGCAGGTTGCCCTGAAACCCCAGGCGCTGAGGATTGCGCAGGTAACGGGCCCGGTCGCTGTCGGGAGCCACCAGTTCGTCGAAAATCGCCTTGATCTCGTCGCTACGGCAATCATCACAGACGATGATTTCGAGATTGTCGTAGACCTGGTCCAGCGCACTTTGCAGCGCTGCGCGGAAAAAACGCGGATTGAAGGAGGGAATGACAATACTGACGAGAGGGACTGAATTCACTATGACTGACTCGCGAGCGGCTGGGGACCCATCAGTCGAGTGGCCTCCCTCACCGCTGAAAAAAGACGGCGGATGCTCAACGTCAGAACTCAAAGCTGACTGAACAGGTTCAACTTGGATAGCATGGTAAACACCTGCTGAGAAGCGTCCAGCATGGTTTTCTGCAATGTCAGGCGGGTGGTCGCCTCGACGATATCGGCGTTTACGTAAGTGCCTTGCTCAGTGGTGTTGTTACCTTTGAGCAGATCGTTGGTCGTGCCTTGGGCGGTTGCCGCCAGCTGACGCGCGCCGCCGCTGGAACGTGCCGTAGAGGCCTGTTCGATGGCACTGCTCATGTTGCCCAGTGCAGAGTTCAGCGCCGCCGTCATATTCTGCGAAGCTACCAGGTTGCCATCGGTGGGCGTCGACAGGGCTTTGATCGCCGCTGTCAGCGTATTCAGGATGTTCTCGGTCTGGTGTGTGCCGGATTCGACGATGAATTGGTCGCCGGCAGCCGGTGTGCCGCTGATATTGAAGTTCACCCCTGAAGCATTGGCCGTCGAACCGGTCATGGTGCCGCTGGACACTGGCTTGCTGCTGCTGGTCAATGGCGCAGCATACAAGTCGTAATCGGTCGGACTGGTGAACTTGAGGATCGCGCCTTCTGTCGGGAAGGTATTGTTGAACGCGGCCCGGTCCGCAGCGGTATTGCCCACGGCAGAGCTGCTGACGGTCGCCGTTGACGTATTGCCGGCGCTGCGCGCGGTGGAAACACTGTCCGGTGTCGATGCCAGCTGGTAGCTGCGATTGGTCAGCGCCGCATCGGCGGTAGCGTCCGAGACCCGGTCAGCGGCTGGCAGGTTGACGTTGAGGGTCATTTCCACGCCGCGGAAGGTGAACGTCTGGGCATCGAACGAGCCGTGGGAAAACTTGCCACCCGACGACGTATCGGAACTCACGTCAGTGCCACTGGCGTCAGTGATCTTGAACTGCGTGCCGCTGAGAAAGGTCAGCGTGTACGGCTCGCCGCCCTGGTAGCTGGCGTTATAGGTCGGAGTGGACGTCACCAGACCACCGCTGAGGCCGATCTTGCCGTCATCGGTTGCAGGCGAAAGCAGCGTGGCAGACGTACGGGTGGTGTTGACCGACTGCTCGAAGGCCTCGAAACCTGTGGTATTGCTGGCCATTACCAGGCCGTCGCCCACCGCCAGATTGACGCTGGTCTGGTCGCCCTTGTAGCTGTAAGAGCCGTCAGCGTTCTGCGCGTACGGTGGCGTCGACGCCTTGGAACCAGAAAATATGTACTGACCATTCGGGTCCTGGCTATTCATCAAGCCCAGAATCTGGCTCTGGTACTGCTTGAGCGCCGAAGCCTTGGCGAGACGGTCGGAGTCGGTAAAGGCGCCACTGCCCGCCGAGACGATCTGCTCACGCGCAGCCTGCATCGTGTCGATGATGCTGGTCAGGGTCGTTTCGGTAGTCACAACGTTGGTATTGATCGTGCCGATATTGGTTTCGTACTGGGTCAGCATGGAGTTCTGCTGGGCCAGTTGCAGTACGCGCGCCGCACCCACCGGATCATCGCCCGCGGTATTGAGCTTGATGCCGCTGGAGACCTCTTCGCTGGTCTTGTTCAGGTTCGAATAGTTACGCTGATAATTGGTGTTCGTGGATTCGAAGAACTGGGTAGTCGAGATACGCATGGCTCACGATTCCTTAAAGACTGTTGATCAGCGTGCTGAAAATGGTTTGTGCCGCCTTGATGATCTGCGAAGAGGCGGTGTAGTACTGCTGGTACTTGATCAGGTTGGACGCTTCTTCGTCGAGCGATACACCCGAGACCGAATCACGCGACGACTTGGCCTGGCTGACCACGGCCGCAGTGGCGGTCACATCGTTCTTGCTCTGGCTGGCCAACGTACCTACCACAGATACCGTACTTGCATACGCACCGGACAGGCTGGTGCCCACACCACCGTTGATGACGCCGACAGTCTTGGCGGTCTGCAGACCTGCCACCGCCAACGCATTGCGGTTATCGGACGAGCCACCACCGGTCATGCCAATGCTGAACGTGTCATTGGCAACCGGCGAGCCGGAGATAGTCATTTGCAGTTCAAAAGCGGTTTTGCTGCTTGGCGTCGTCGTAGTGTCAGTGTAGCCAACGTTCAACTTGACCGTGTTGGCCTGGCCCTGAATGATCGAACCGCCGACGGCGTTGCCATTCTGGTCAAGCACCGCACCGCCACTCGCATTGATCAGGGTGTAGCTCTGCACGCCGCTGCTATTCGCAGCACCCATCACCAGTTTCATCGGGGTGGAGGATTTGAGCGCATTACGCAGGTCAGCGGTCTGGGTGCTGTCGTATATATTGGACTTGGTGTTCAGCACCGGCTGAGTGAAGCCACCGGTGCCGGAGTTGCTGCTACCCGCCGTTGCCGTCAGGGGCGCCGCAGCTGCAATGTCCTTGGCATCGGTCAGCGCCACCGAAATCCCCGCCGCGCCAGTGCGTGTCGGGATGACCTTGAAACTGTCACCGGCTGCCAGCGTGTTGCCATTGAGGCTCACACTGAAGCCTTCGAACTGCTTGGGCGGATTGTCAGCCAGCGAACCGGCCCCCACGCTCTCGCCGTTGGGCAGGCGGCGCACGCTGAAATTCGATGAGTCGCTGAACGTCACTTCATAATCGTTGGCGGTCAGCTTGCTGGTGTCGCCGATCGTCACGTTGAGGTTGCCGGAGCCGACACTGTTGGTGGTTTTGCCGATGCTGCGCTGGGTAATGGCATCCGCACTGTTGATGCTGGAGTACAGGTTCGAACCAAAGTTACCCTTGCTGTCGATACCCTGATTCATCTGGCTGTTGACCTGATCGGACAGCACCATCGCGGTACGGCCCAATTCATTGGTCGCGGGCACCAGCACTTCGTTGCGATAACGCAACAGACCACCGATCGAGCCACCCGTGAGCACCGAGGTCACATCCGTCTGGGTCTGGCCGTAGGCAACCTGCACGTTGTACTGCAACGGATCGGACGGGCTCGGGCTGGCCGACATCTTGTAGGACGTGCCGCCACTGACCAGTGATTGTCCGGTGCCGGTATAGATGTCGAAGTTGCCGTTGTTCTCGACAACCTTCACACCGACCAGCTCGTTGAGCTTACGAACCGCCTCGCTGCGCGAATCGAGCAAGGTGTTCGGCGTGGCGTTGCCCGCCGACGCTTGTGTAATCTGCTTGTTCAGGCTCGCCAGGGTGGTGGTCAGTTCGTTGACCTGCTTGGTGAACGTGTCGAGCTGCGTGTTGACGTTGTCGTTCTGCGTGGACAACTGCGACGACACCGAGTTGAAGCGTGCGCTCAACGCGCCAGCCTGGGTCAGGAACGACGAGCGTTCGGCCGACTGCGTGGCGCTGGTGGCGATGCCCTGCATCTTGGTGAAGAAGTCCGCCAGCTGCACGGAGATCCCCGTCGCACTGTCGGACAGCAATGTATCGGTCTTGCTGGCCTGACCGGAATAAGCCACTGCATCCGCGCTGAGGGCGGTGCTCGATTGCAATTGGGTGTCCAGATAGCCGTTGTAGATGCGACGTACGTCGGACAGCGTAGTGCCGGTACCGATGTAGCCTACACCCTGACCAAGAGCGATCTGCGCCGACGCCGTGGTCAGCACCTGCTGACGCGAGTAACCAGCGGTATCCACGTTGGCCGTGTTGTTACCGATGGTGTTGATCGCGGCACTGCTGGCATTGATACCTGAGAGCCCAATTGAAATCAGCGACATGAGTCAAACCTTATAAAGTCGTGGAAGAGCCCGCTGCAGCGGCGTAAGTCTGGTAACTCTTCATCTGCTTCGCAATCTGCGAAATCTTGCTGGCATAGTCCGGGTCAGTGGCGTAGCCGGCCTTCTGCAATTCTTTTACAAACTGTTCCGGTTTATCGGCCGAATTGACCACTTCTTTATACCGGCTGTTGTTCTGCAACAGACTGACCAGGTCGTGGAAGCTGTCGGCGTAGGAATCGTAGGAACGGAAGTCCGCCGTTTCCTTGACCATCTTGCCGTCGCGGAACTCGCTGGTGATCGCGCGTGCTTCGGCACCCTTCCAGCTGCCCGCCGCCTTGATGCCGAACAGGTTGTGACTGCTGCTGCCGTCCTGCTGACGCATGATCGATTTGCCCCAACCGGTTTCCAGTGCCGCCTGCGCCACCAGCATGACCGGGTCGACGCCGATTCGTGCTGCGGCTTCCTTGGCCAGTGGCAGCATGGTTTCGACGAACTGGTCGGCGTTGCTGAACGCACGCTTGGCCGGTGCCAGCGGTGGCTGGGCCATGGAGCGCACGTACTCCGGCGCGGGTGCCAGGTTCGGATCAAGAGTCCAGTCGCCGTTGTTGCCTGTGCTGCCGGCTGTCGCGCGAGCAGGTACCGGGCTGTTGCTGACCGCCGCTGTAGCGGAAGGCACGATGCCAGCCAGCAGGCGATCGGTGAGCTTGGCGGGCAAGGACAGACGACGCGAGTTGAGCATCGCCATGTCATTGCGCCCTTCTCCGGACGCCGATGCCGCAGCCGCCGCCTGATCGGCAGCCACCGAGCGTGTGGCCCACAACGGACGCTGGTAGACACTGGTCGCCAGGCCGGTCTTGGCCGGCGCAGCGTCGATAGCGGCCGTTGCAGCCTTGGCGGCGTCGGTCGTATTGATCGGCGCGGCGTGGTTTATCCCCTTGTCTTTCGACAATTGGCGCATCAGCACGTCCTGCAAGCCGATACCGTTGCCACGGGTGGACAGCGTGACCGCCAGTTGCTGGTCATACATATCCTGATACTGCCGCGTGGCCGGGGTGTTCATCGGATTGTCCTTGGCCAGCACTTCGTTGGCCGAGCGCATGGCCTTGAGCATCTGGCTGACGAACAGCGACTCGAACTCGCGGGCCACTTTCTTCTGGTTTTCCACACTGTCCTTGTCGCCATGCTTCAGCGACGCCAGACGGTTGACGTCGGTATAGGCACCCGAATCGACCGCCGACGAAATTCCGCTCTTGGGCATATCCATGCTCGAATCCTCAGATCACGATCAGGTCGGCTTGCAACGCGCCGGCCTGCTTAAGGGCTTCGAGAATGGCCATCAGGTCACCGGGCGCAGCGCCCACCTGATTGACCGCGCGAACGATCTCATCCAGCGTCGTGCCTGGACCGAACTTGAACATCGGGTGCAACTCCTGCTG
Organism: Pseudomonas sp. PvP028; assembly: GCF_017832255.1. Taxonomy (NCBI): domain Bacteria; kingdom Pseudomonadati; phylum Pseudomonadota; class Gammaproteobacteria; order Pseudomonadales; family Pseudomonadaceae; genus Pseudomonas; species Pseudomonas sp. PvP028. Next base: position 3,278,178 of record NZ_JAFIBL010000001.1, on the reverse strand, counting down.
GGCATTGACCCGCGAGCGTGGCACGACCGCAGTCTGACCACCGGACAATGCGCCCGGCTGGCTGACGATCGGGTCTTCGGTGATGGTCACGGTCAGGCTGCCGTGGGTCACGGCAGCAGGCGACACCTTGACGTTCTGGCCGATGACGATGGTGCCGGTCCGCGAATTGATGATGACCTTGGCAGCGGTCTGGCCCGGATCGACTTCCAGGTTTTCCAGAATCGACAGGTAGTCGACACGCTGGCCCGGATCAAGCGGCGCGGTCACACGCACCGAACCACCGTCCAGCGCCTGAGCGACGCCCGGGCCCAGCAATTCGTTGATCTTGTCGACAACCCGCTTGGCAGTGGTGAAGTCGGAGCGATTCAGGTTCAGGGTCAGGGTATTGCCCTGATTGAAACCGCTCGGCACCGAACGCTCGACCGACGCTCCGCCAGGAATGCGCCCCGACGACGGAACGTTGACAGTGATTTTCGAGCCGTCACGGCCTTCCGCGTCGAAACCGCCGACCACCAGGTTGCCCTGAGCGATGGCGTAGACGTTACCGTCGACACCTTTCATCGGTGTCATCAACAGCGCACCGCCGCGCAGGCTTTTGGAGTTACCGATCGAGGAAACGGTGATATCGACCGTCTGGCCTGGCTTGGCAAATGCTGGCAAATCTGCGTACACCGCAACTGCTGCAACGTTTTTCAACTGTACGGTGCCAGAACCGGCCGGGACCTTGATGCCGAACTGCGACAGCATGTTGTTGAAGGTCTGCAGGGTGAACGGGGTCTGGGTGGTCTGGTCACCTGTACCGTTGAGACCGACGACCAGACCGTAACCGATCAACTGGTTGGCCCGCACGCCGGAGATGCTCGCGATGTCCTTCAGACGCTCGGCGTGGACGCCGAACGCTGTGGACAACAACAAGGTCGCCGCTATCAGTTGCTTGAGCTTGATCATGTTTATCCCGCTATCAGAAAGGGAACAACGGGCTGAGGAAGAACCGGTCGAACCAGCCTGGCTGGCTGGTATCGGCAAAGGCTCCGGTCCCCGAATAGGTAATACGTGCATCAGCGATACGGGTGGACGACACAGTGTTGTCGGTCGCGATGTCATCAGCCCGGACCAGACCGGCAATCCGCACCAGTTCGTCGCCGGTATTGAGGGTCATCCACTTCTCGCCACGTACCGCCAGAATGCCGTTGGGCAGCACATCCGCAACCGTCACGGTGACCGAGCCGGTCAGACTGTTGCTCTGTGCGGCCTTGCCGTCACCCTTGGTGGTCCGCGCGCCGTTGTAACCGGCGTTGAGGCTCAAATCATTGCCGCCAATCGGGTTGTTGGTGGTCAGCCCCGAACCGAACAGCGAGGTCAGACCAATGCTGTTGTTGCTGTTCTTGGACATCGCCGAAGTGGCCGCCTTGCTCGCCGCCATACGCTCGGAAAGCGTGATGGTGATGATGTCGCCAATGCGGAAGGCCTTGCGGTCACCGTACAGGTTCTGCTCGAAACCGGCCTGATAGATGGCGCCATTGTTGGCAGCCGCCGACATGGGCGTACGCGGTAACACCGGAGCGTAATAAGGGTCATTGGGCTTGGCCGTCGGCGCAACACAGCCGGACAGCAGGGTGATCCCGCACAATGAAGCGATCAACACTGAAAAACGCGGAACACTAAGGCGGTTCATGACACTTGAAACCTCGCGGTGTAACAGGCGCTTATCAGGCGCCCCATCGGATTGAGCGGTTCTACGAGCAGCGACATCAAGGACTTACAGGTTCTGCGTCAGGTTTTGCAGCATCTGGTCAGCGGTTGAGATCACTTTGGAGTTCATCTCGTAAGCGCGCTGGGTAGTGATCATGTTGACCAGTTCCTCAACGGTGCTGACGTTGGAGTTTTCCAGGGTGTTCTGCAGGGTCGGACCCAGGCCGTTAAGGCCAGGAGTGCCGATCTGCGGCGCGCCGCTCGAACCGGTTTCCAGGTACAGGTTGCCACCCATGGCCTGCAGACCGGCCGGGTTGATGAAGTCGGCAGTCTGGATGTTGCCGATGATCTGCGGCGTAGCGGTTGCACCTGCCAGCGTGACGGAAACAGTACCGTCCTGGCCGACGGTGAAGGTCTGGGCGTTCTGCGGAACGACAATCGCAGGCTCGAGGGCATAACCGTTAGCGGTCACGATCTGGCCGTTGGCGTCGAGGTGAAACGTACCGTCACGGCTGTAGGCAATGGTGCCGTCCGGCTGAGTCACCTGAAAGAAACCACGACCGTTGACCGCCAGGTCCAGCGGATTGTTGGTGGTCTGCAGGCTACCGGCAGTGAAGTTCTTCTGCGTGCCGACAATGCGCACACCGGTACCCAGTTGCAGGCCGGAAGGCAGTTCGCTGTCCTGAGTGGACTGAGCACCCGGCTGGCGTTTGATCTGATACAGCAGGTCCTGGAACTCGGCACGGTCACTCTTGAAACCCGTGGTCGAGACGTTCGCCAGGTTGTTGGAGATGGTGGTCAGGTTGGTGTCCTGAGCGGCAAGGCCGGTTTTGGCGACGTATAGTGCAGGAAGCATGTGTGTTCTCCTCGAGCGCCGGTTTGTCGGCGCAAGCTGTCATTGATTAGCCAAGTTGCAAGACGCGAGCCATAGACTGATCGTCTTCTTCGGCGGTCTTCATCATCTTGACGTGCAATTCGAATTGACGGGACAAGGCCAGTACCGAGGTCATTTCCTCGACCGCATTGACGTTGCTCGCCTGCAGAAAGCCGGACTCGACCTGAACGGTGGCGTCTGCGTCGGCAGGCCGGCCGGTCTTGGTGTGGATCAGGCCGTCAGGGCCCTTCTCCATGGTCTTCAGGTCAGGCCTGACCAGCTTGATGCGGTCAACCTGCGCCATCACCTGCGGACTCTCGCCCAGCGAACGAATGCTGATCGTGCCGTCGGCGCCGATCTCGATCTGCTGCTGAGGCGGCACGGCGATCGGACCGCCGTTGCCCATAACCGGCAAACCACTGCCGTCGCGCAACACGCCCAGGGCATCGATGTTCATGCCGGAACTGCGGGTATAGGCTTCACCGCCATCGGGCGTCTGCACGGCGATCCAGCCATCACCCTTGACGGCGATGTCCAGCTCGCGACCGGTCTGCACCATGGCACCGGCGGAAAAGTCGGTACCGGGACGCTCGCTCATGGCGTAGGCGCGCGATGGCATGACCTCGCCAAACACCGGCATCGAGCGGGCCTGTTCAAGGTCACGCATGAAACCGTTGGTCGAGACGTTTGCCAGGTTGTTGGCATGAGCCTTTTGCGCGATCGCGTTTTCGGATGCACCGCTCATTGCGACGTAAAGCAACTTGTCCACAGTCTTCCTCCTCCGACAGACGCTTGCCGCCTGTAGCTGTTCTGAAAGGGTTAAAGCAATTTTTGAACCAACTTGTCAGGCTCGATACAAATGCCTGATTAACCAGTAAAAACTGGTGTTCGCCGATGACCTGAGGACAGAGCGCCAGCCAATAGCGGCGGCGGACTGCCGCCTGCCGCTTGCCAGGCAGGAAACACCGCCAAAAAAACTTCATCGAACTGCGCTGACAACCGGATCGACAGTGATAATCTTGCCGACACCGCAACCCTGATCGGGAACCGTCATGCCTTTTCGTGCGTGCATCATCGGTATCGCGAGCGCGAGCCTGATGACCTTTGCCCTGCTCTCTCAGGCCGCTCCCGCCCACTATTACAAATGGCAGGGCGACAGCCGGATCGTCTGCGCCCAGGCCAGCCCGGGCCCAGGCTGGAAACGATTGAAAGGCCACTTCATCAAAGCCGACTGCTCGATGTAATCAGGTCGACTGAATCAGCGTCTGCATCAGCGTCACTTCGGTGGATATCGCCTTCGAGTTGGCCTGATAGGCTGTCTGGGCCTGGATCAGCGCAATCAGCTCATCGGCCAGCACGACGTTAGAACCCTCCAGCGCGCCACTGACGATGCTGCCCAGCGTACCGACGCCCGGCACATCATATTCAGCCACTCCGGAATCAGCGGTGGCGGTCCAGCGTGTATCACTACGCGGCTGCAAGCCATGCGGATTGGCGAAACTGGCGAGCATCACCTGACCGATAGACTTGGTCATGCCATTGGTAAACCCGGCACGCAGAATGCCGTCCCGGCCAACTTCAAGACTTTTCAGCTCGCCTGCCGAATGGCCATCCACGTAGGCAGCCGAGCGCGAACTGGTAGCGTTGTGCTGAAGCAGACGGGTGAAGTCGATGGTGATGCCGTCAGCGCTGCCAGCCGCCCCGTTGGATATCCAGCGCTCGCGGGCGGTGCCAGGATCAACCGCCATCACAGGCGACCAGCCAGTGAGTTTCAGCTGAGTGCCATTGCTGCTCAGGCCAGGACTGCCGGTCAACGACGCAACGGCGCCATGGGAATCGAAGACGATGTTCGCCGTCAGCGGCGTGGTGGACGCGGAGTTCTGCGGGTTTCGATCATCGATCAGTGCGTGCATGCGCCAACTGTTGGTGCCGTCCTTCACGAAATACTGTTTCAGCTCATGAGTGTTGCCCTGACTGTCAAAGATCTGGTTACCGAACATCCTGCTGTAGGTGTTCAGGTCTGCCGGATTGAAGTCTGGAACCGGCCGATGCATGACCGTATCACCGGGATCGAGCAGACTGGCCCCGGCATCGTTCAACGGCAACGAAACAGCCCCGCCGTTCAGCGAGCCATTCGCCGCCCAAGCGCCATTGACCTGCGCGGCAGGCACCCAACCCTGCAAGGCAAATTCGGTGTCCGAGACTTTGCTCAGGTGCTGATCATTGCCGCTGTACGACAGCGAGCCGTCAGGCTTGAGCTCAAGGCTTACCTGCAGCGGCGCTACGCTGTCGGGATCCACCGGATTGCGCCCGTCCACCAGCACATACATCGACCATTGATTGGCCTCGGTCTTGACGAAATACTGCTTGAGCTCATGATCGGCTGCGGGCACCGGAGTGATGCCCACATCCTGGATGGTCCGGGTGGCGACCCGTGTGTAGGTCGCGGGGTCGTCCGGGTCGAAGGTCGGCAAGCGAGCAAGCGAAGGCAGCGAGGCATCCAGATTGATAGTTTCAGCCACCGTGGTCGTAGCCCTGGCACCGACGTTGGACGTATCGATCTGCAAGTCCGTGCGGATACCACTGGCAATCTCGCCCTTATCGTTTGCGGCATACCCCTGCAAACGTCCGCCATCGCTGTCGACGACAAAGTTGGCAGCGTCTTTCAAAAAGGCGCCGGCCCGCGTATAGGCCAGCGAACCCTGATCACTGACCACGAAAAAACCGTTGCCCTGAATACGCATATCCAGCGCATTGCCGGAACTGATCACGGTTTCACCCTGATTGAAATTCTGCTGCACCGAAGCAAGTCGTACACCATCCCCGACAGCGTGCTGCCCGGCCCCCAGCTGTGCGGACGCATATAAAGCCGAAAACTGCGCACGGGACGACTTGAAACCCAGAGTACCGACGTTGGCAATATTATTACCCGCCACTTCCAGTCGTTTATTGGCAGCATGAATACCGCTGATCGCTGTATTGAATGACATGAGGACTCCCTTGCCGCAAAGGCAATTCATAGAGGAGTTTTATTCTCACATCATCGTGCGTAGGAAGTTTCCAAGTAGGGTGCGGGAGTAATCCGTAACTTTCAGCACTAAAAGATATAACAACGTACTGGGCAGGCAGGCATAAAAAAGCCCCTTTTACAGGGGCTTTTTCAATACAGTTCAAACAACGTTTGTTACGTCATCTGAATAGTGGTCTGCATGATGGTGCTTTGTGTGGAAATGGTCTTGGCGTTAGCCTGATAGTTGCTCTGCGCCTTGATCAGGTTAACCAGCTCCATGGTCAGGTCGACGTTGGATTCTTCCAGCGCCTGACCGGTGATGTAACCCAGCGTACCCGACTGTGGAGCGCCGCTCACCGGTACGCCGGAAGCGAACGTTTCACGCCAGTTGGTGCCGCCGGCCTGCGCCAGGCCCTGCACGTTGGCAAAGCTGGTCAGCGAAGTCTGGCCAATGACCTGCGACTTGCCGTTGGTGTAAGTGGCGAACAGGTTGCCGCTCGAGTCGACGTTCATGCCGCTCAACTGGCCAGTGGCGTAACCGTTCTGATCCTGCTTGAGCAGGCCCGATACCGAAGCGGTCTGGGTAGTGGACGACATGTCCAGCTTGATCGAAGCTGCGCCAGCAGCGCCGTTGGCTGCCCAAGTGGCCGTCGTGCCAGTACCGACCTGCACGCCAGGTACCCAGTTGTTCACGGCAAACGTACCGTCAGCATTGAACTTGATGTTGGCGCTGTCAGTAGGAACAGCGGCGCCGGCGGTGGTCACCAGGTTGCCCGAGGAATCGAACGTCAGGTCATTCTTGTCCGGCGCTGTAGACGTCGGATCGGAAATGCTGCGCCCGTCCATCAGGGAATACATCGACCAGGTATTGGTGCCGGTCTTGACGAAATACTGATCCAGGGTGTGAGCATTACCCTGAGTGTCGTAAGTCGGGGTGCTGTACTTGTTGTTGTAACTCTTGGTGTCGGTCGCATCGAACGTCGCAACGGTCGGTAATGGCGTCGTCGAGTTCAAGTTGGCGGAGTTGGTGATCGTGCTCGTTGCCTTGGGGTCCAGGTTGGACGCGTTCACACGCAGATCGCTGAGCGCGCCGGTCACGACAGAGCCATTGGCGTCAACGTTGTAACCCTGCAGCTTCATGTTGCTGCTATTGACGACGTAGCCTTCCTTGTCGGTGTGGAATGCACCGGCACGGGTGTACAGCTTCTCGCCGTTATTGCTCATCATGAAGAAACCGTCGCCATTAATGGCAAGGTCCAGACTGTTGGCTGTTCCGGTGGTCAGGCTGCCCTGGGAGAACTGCTGGGAAACCGCAGCGGTCCTCACGCCACTGCCGACGTTGGTATTGCCGGAAGTACCACGAATCGACTGAGCGTATTGATCAGCGAACTCGGCACGTGACGATTTGAAACCGGTTGTCGCGACGTTGGCAATGTTGTTGCCGGTAACGTCGAGACTTTTGTTTGCAGCATAGAGCCCACTAAGGCCGATATTGAAAGACATGTTTCACTCCTGCGCCGTAGCGGCTCTACAATCCGATAGTTTGAACTTTGGACAGGGCGACACTGCCGCTGGCCAGGTTAAGCGTTGTTTCTGCGCCATTGACACCCATCGTGACACTGTTGACCGTGGCGGGCAGGTAAGTTGAAAGCTGTGTGTTCTTGCCTTCGACCGAGCCTTCAGCTTTGAAGGTATAAGTTCCCGATGGCAACTGAGTACCGCTTGAGTCCGTACCGTCCCAGGCAAAGCTGGTGGTACCGGCTTTTTGCGTGCCCAGGTCAACACTGTCGACCAGATTCGATTGCGAGTCGTACACCTTGACGGTCGTTAGCGAGCTTTCGCTCGGCACTACGATCGACCCGGTCAGGCCTTTGGTCGTATCGACCGATGTACTGCTCGCATCGATGATTACCGAGCGTCCGACCAGTGACGAGGCCTGCAAGGCCTGCGACGACTTGTAGCTGCTGGCGATCGTGTCAACGGTCGAGGTCAGATTCTGCATGCTTTCAAGGCTGCTGAACTGCGCCAGTTGCGCCACGAACTGCGTGTTGTCCTGCGGATCCAGAGGGTTCTGGTTCTTCATCTGCGTCACGAGCAACTGCAGAAAAGAGTCCTTGCCCAGCGTGCCGGTAGAATTCGTCGCGGTCGGCGTCGGATTCTGCAGCGTATTCAAAAATGTCGATGAAACGCTGTTTGCTGTGGTGCTATCAACGGCCATAACGTTCGCCTTCTATCACTGACCGAGGGTCAGAACCTTCTGCATCATGGATTTAGCGGTGTTCATGATTTCTGCGTTGGTCTGGAAAGACCGGCTGGCAGAAATCATGTCGGCCATTTCTTCCACGACATTGACGTTGGGGTAATAGACATACCCGTCCTTGTCAGCGGAAGGATGATTGGGCTCGTAACGTGCTTCCAGGTTCGAGCTGTCTTCGATGATGCCGTTGACCTGAACGCCCTGCCCGGCTTCGCCCTGGTCCTGAAACAAAGAACCACCGGTCGACTGCTGACCCTGCATCACGGTGGCGAACACCGGGTGACGGGCACGATAGGTCTGGTCCATGCTCGAAGACACGGTCTCGGCGTTGGCGATGTTACTGGCCGTGGTGTTCAGACGCGTGGTCTGGGCACTCATGGCGCTACCGGCAATGTTGAACACATTGGCTAGTGACATGAATTATTCTCCGCGAAGGGCTGCAACCAGCCCCTTGAACTTGCTGTTGAGCAATGTGAAGCTGGCCTGGAAGCCCATGGCGTTCTCGGTGTAGCTGGCCTGCTCGACCTGGGAATCAACGGTGTTCTGGTCCAGCGAAGGCTGCGACGGCGTGCGATACATCAGCGTCCCGTCGTCATTGCCCATGCCCTCGGCTTCGATATGGCGGCTGTTGGTCTTGTTCAGCGCGAAGTGACCGTTCTGGGCCTTGTCGGTTTCGGCAGCCAGCACCGAAGAAAACTCCAGATCACGAGCCTTGAAGTTCGGGGTGTCGGCGTTGGAAATGTTGTTGGCCAACACCTCTGCCCGCTGAGCCCGGAAGTTGAGGGCCTTTTCATGTATGCCTAGCGCTTTATCGAAGCTGATGCTCATTTCGGGAAACCTTTGCCGGTTGACCTGATTCTGTTGTTACTGACAAAGCAATCGGCGTGCCATGTTGTAAAAGTCAATGTTTGCAGGGCCCGCAGGCGGTGGCGAGGCGGCAATGCCAGAAAAGCGGCAAGGCATTTCCGCTGTGGAGGGGTAAAGCGGCAAGGTGGGTGCCGTTTTTTTGCCAGTACCGGATTGCCGCCTGGCAATGGCGGCCCTTCATCATTGCCTCGATCAGACACCCAATAAAAAAAGAGACCCGAAGGTCCCTTTGACGGTTGATCAGAGACCCAGCTCACTCAAACCCGGGTGATCATCCGGTCGGCGCCCCAATGGCCAATGGTATTTGCGCTCGGACTCGGCGATCGGCAAATCGTTGATGCAGGCAAAGCGCCGTTGCATGAGGCCGTTTGCAGCGAACTCCCAGTTTTCATTGCCATACGAACGGAACCAGTTGCCGGAGTCGTCATGCCATTCGTACGCATAGCGCACGGCGATGCGGTTATCCGTGAATGCCCAGAGTTCCTTGATCAGCCGGTAGTCCAGTTCCTTGCGCCACTTGCGTTCCAGAAAGGCCTGAGCCTCTGCGCGACCATTGACGAACTCGCTGCGGTTACGCCAATAGGTGTCTTCGGTGTAGGCCAGCGCGACTTTCGCCGCATCGCGCGAATTCCAGCCATCCTCGGCGCCACGGACTTTCTGGACTGCAGTCTCCAGGGTGAAGGGTGGCAATGGCGGTCTTCCTTTATCACTCATCTCGGCGTCCTCAGAACGGTTTGTAGGGCAGGAATTTTCCATCGAGGGTGATCACGGCTCGCTCGCCCCCTTCCGGATCGTCGACTTTCTTGATGTCGAGCTTGAAGTTGATTGCGCTGATGATGCCGTCGCCGAACTGCTCGTGCACCAGTGCTTTCAGCGTTGTGCCGTAGACCTGAACCATTTCATGGAAGCGGTAGATAGTCGGGTCACTGGAGACGTCTTCGACATTGCCGCGCAACGGGATGGTTTGCAGTTCGGCGACCGCGTCCCGGTCCAGCCCGAGACGCTCGGCGACCACCTCGGCCACCGCTTCCGGCAAAGGGTGCTGACCGAGCAAGGCAGCGGTGACATACACCACGCTCAACCCCGTACCTTCTGCGAGCCCCGCCCAGGTCAGGTTCTTTGCAGTCTTGGCCTGCAGCACACGTTCAGTCAGATGCTGGCGCGGCGCTCTGGAAATATTGCTGTGCGGCATAGGTAACCCTCCGGAATGAATTCACGTCAATCACAGCATCGGCAACTATCACCATAAGATCCAAGACTGATTTATGATCATCGCCATAATCCTGACTTATGGTGATGCTGTGCTCTTACGCCATATACGTTATTTGCTGGCAATCGCCGACCATAGCAATTTCACCCGGGCAGCCGAGGCCCTGCATGTCTCGCAACCGGCGTTGTCGCAGCAGATCAGGCAGCTGGAAAGCAGTCTGGGTGTGCAACTGTTCGACCGCACCCGCCGCAGTGTCGTGCCGACCGATGCCGGCCGCGTGTATCTGGACCACGCGCGTCGCTGCCTGCTTGAGCTGGAGGCCGGGAAGCGTGCGCTCGACGATGTCAGCGATCTGTCACGCGGACAATTGCGCCTCGGCGTCACGCCCACCTTCAGTGAATACCTGATAGCACCACTGATCGACCGCTTCAGCGCGCTGTATCCCGGAGTGGCAATTATCCTCACAGAACTGCCTCTGGAGCAGATTACCGAGGCATTGATCAGTGACGCGCTCGATCTGGCCATCGGCTTTGCCGGCAGTCATGCTGTCGAGATAGACAGCCAGGCTCTGTTCGATGAACAACTGTGCCTGGTCATGGCCAAGCCTGGCCCCGAAAAGCAGGCCGCATTGACACTTGAGGACCTGCAAGCGCTTCGCTTTGCCTTGCTCGCTCCCGGATTCGCCACTCGCCAGTCGCTGGATGCCTGGTGCCAGATGCAAAACTTCAAGCCGACAGTCGGCCTAGAGGCGAACTCGATTGCCATTTTGCTCAAGGTCGTCGCCCAGGGCCGCATGGCGACCATTCTTCCCGATGCCATCGTTCGCGAGCAGCCTGGATTGCGCGAAGTTCAGACCATCCCTGCCTTGCCTGGGCGGACGGTTGCGCTGCTGCGACGTAAAAACGGCTACCAGAGCGCTGCCGCCAACGCTTTTGCAAAACTGGTGAGCGGCAGCAGTACGCAAACATGAAACCGATGGGCAGACGATCAGAGCTGTTTTCGGCCGCGCACAAAAAAAGAGACCCGAAGGTCTCTTTTTTCATGACAGGCAACTGACAGATCGTCACTTGGCCTTATAGATGATCCCGGGGCTGCACTGAACCATCTGGTAGTGATCCGGCAAACCGTTGAGTGCTTCGGAAGCCCCCAAAAACAGGTAGCCGCCTGGCTTGAGCGTGCCGTGGATACGCAGCAGGATGTCCTTCTTCACTTCGGCCGAGAAGTAGATCAATACGTTACGGCAGAAAACGATGTCGAACTTGCCCAGCGAGGCGTAGCTGTCGAGCAGGTTGAACGAGCGGAATTCCACGCGACTCTTGATCGGCGCCTTGACCACCCAGCGGCCCGGACTTTTTACGTCAAAGAAGCGCTGCAAACGATCCGGCGACAGGCCGCGGCCAATGGCCAGACTGTCGTATTCGCCGGTCTTGCAGTTATTGAGCATCAAGCCCGACAGATCGGTTGCGACGATCTGCACGCCCGATTTGAGCTGCCCCTGATTGGCACGCTCGAACTCATCGATGGACATCGACAGCGAATACGGTTCCTGACCCGACGAACAGGCGGCCGACCAGATGCGCAGTCGCTGACCAGGGCTGGCCTTGATCTGCTCGGGCAACACCTTGTTCTTCAGCACTTCGAATGGATAAGTATCGCGAAACCACAGGGTTTCGTTGGTGGTCATCGCATCGACTACCTGCTCGCGCAAACCACTGCGCGGCTGGGTCTGAATGCGCTGGACCAACTCGCCAAGCGACTTGATGCTTTGCTGCTCCATCAATTTGTTGAGGCGGCTGGACACCAGGTACTGCTTGTTTTCCCCAAGCAGGATGCCACAGGCTTTTTCCAGAAATACCCGGAACTGATCAAAATCCAAATTACCCGTAGACAAAGTGCCGCCTCTCAAATCATGTGAATCACCGGGGACGACGCCCCCGGCTGGTTATTCTGCTGCCTTGATCCGCGCAACGACCCTGGCCGCCAGATCATCAGGCCTGAATTTCGCGAGAAAATCATCCGCGCCAACTTTCTTGACCATCGCCTGGTTGAATACCCCTGACAGCGAGGTATGCAAAGTGATGTGCATCTTCTGCATGCGTGGATCATTACGTATTGCTGCGGTAAGGGTATAGCCATCCATCTCCGGCATTTCAATGTCGGAGATCATCATCAGGAACTCTTCTTCAGGTTTTTTGCCTTCTGCGATCATCTTGAGCAGGTAATCCAGCGCCTGACGACCATCGTTGAGCGCTACGACTTCCACCCCGACGGTTTCCAGGCAGCGGCTCACTTGCTTGCGGGCCACCGACGAGTCGTCGACCGTCAGCACGCGCAGGGAGACAGCCTTGTGCTGAACCTCGGCGTCAATGACACCGACCGAGATCTCTTCGGACACTGGAGCGACTTCGGCGAGAATTTTCTCGACGTCGATGATTTCCACCAGCTGGTTATCAACCCGGGTAACGGCGGTCAGGTAATGATCGCGCCCGGTGCCCTTGGGTGGTGGATGAATCTCTTCCCAGTTCATGTTGACGATGCGTTCGACAGAATGCACCAGAAAGCCCTGAACCTTGGTGTTGTACTCGGTAATGATGACGAAGGAATTAACCAGCGAAATCATGCCTGTGGAACCTGTCGCCATTGCCAGATCCATGATCGGGATCGTGCCGCCACGAATATTGGCCACGCCCCGAACGATCTTGCTCGATTTGGGCATGATGGTGAGTTTCGGGCATTGCAGTACTTCTTTTACCTTGAAGACGTTGATCCCATAGAGCTGCTTGCCGTCGAGACGGAACAAGAGCAGCTCCAGGCGATTCTGACCCACCAGCTGAGTTCGCTGGTTTACCGAATCCATTACACCTGCCATGCCGAACCCCCTTACAAAATGACCGCCGCCCAGACACCAGATCAACAAGCGGCACGGGCTTTGCTATTTATTACTTCATGAACGCAAAGACGACAATTTCTCGACACCTCGCATTAGAAACCCGCAGGCTTCTGTGCGCAATCGCCCTGCTGTGCCTTTCCAGCACGGTGACCCTCGCTCGCGCCGAGAATTTCACACTGCCTGAGCAGCTTATCGGCGTCACCCAAGGGTTTCTTGAGTTCACAGTAGAAGACTATTTGGCAACCAACCAGATTGACGGGCGTCATGAGATACAGGTCAAGCAACTCGACCCGCGTTTAAGGATGGGTGCCTGCGACAAGGATTTGACAGCCACACTGGAAAGTCCGCGCCCGGTTGGCCGGGTCACCGTGCGGGTGCGCTGCGAAGGTTCTTCACCCTGGACGGTGTTTGTACCCGCCCAGGTGCTGCTGTATCGCAACGTCGTGACCGTGATGCGCCCGCTCAAGCGTGACGCGATCGTCACCGAAGAAGACGTTGCGATGCGCGAGCGGGATGTCAGCAGCCTGGGTCAGGGTTTCCTGGCATCGCTGGATCAGGCAGTCGGTCAGAAGGTTGTCCGACAAATGGTCATCGACCAGGTCATTACCCCGGTGGCGCTTGAGCAGCCACAAATGGTTCACAAGGGCGATCAGGTTGTGATCATTGCCCGCAGCGGCTCGCTGGCGGTTCGCATGCCCGGCGAAGCGATGTCCGATGGAGGCTTCAACGAACAGATACGGGTGAAAAACCTCAATTCCCAGCGGGTGATCAAGGCAAGTGTCACCGGCCCAGGGCAGGTGGAAGTCGCTATGTAGTGCATTGATAGTGGCGCGAAGGGTGTGTTTTTTTTAGACTGCGGGGAATGCCCGACGGCAAATGTCGTCTATTGGGAAGCTTTCTCACAATCAGCCTAAAGTTTGATAGGGGTTGGCCGAAAACAAGGCAAGCGTCCAAACACCCAGAGGTTTTTTCAATCATGGTCATAGATTTCAGTCGCCTTAACAACTCACAGTCTGTTGCCGGTGCTTCCCGTACCAGCCCCAGTAAAGACACCGCCAAAACCGCTGCCCCAGACCCTGCCGTCACCGCAGGCGTCAAAAGCACCGGGGAAACTTTTTCCTTGAGCAGTGAGGCTCAACAGTTGCAGAAAATCACGGACAAGCTGACCGATCTGCCAACCGTCAACAGTGCTCGCGTTGCCGAGCTCAAACAGGCCATCGCCGACGGTAGCTACACAGTGGACAGCAACCGTGTCGCCAGCAAACTGTTGAATTTCGAAACCCAACGCTAAGCTCAGGCTGGCGCTGGATATTCTGGACGCTTAAAAACCAGAGCATGCGATGCAAGACACTACTTTGCTGCAGATGATCACTGACGACATGGTTTCGGCCCGACAGCTCCTTGAGTTGTTGCAGGCCGAATCATTGATTCTTCACGGCCGCGACATGGGCGAGATGGAGCAGGTGCTGGCGCAGAAACAGGCGCTGGTCATTCTTCTCGATCAACATGGTCGCAAACGTAGCCAGGTGCTTGCGGGCATGGGGCTGCCAGCCAATCGCAGTGGTCTCCAGCAACTGGCCAGCCAGTCGGATATCGGTGAGCAATTGCTGCTGGCTGCCGACGAGCTGAATACGTTGATCAATGAATGCCAGACGCTCAACGAGCGCAATGGTAGTCTGATCCAGATGCAGCAGGTCAGTACCGCTCACCAGCTTCGCATCTTGAACGGTGGCGATACGCCTACACTCTATGACAGCCGCGGGTCGACTGCACTTAGAGCAAAACCACGCCCTCTGAGTCAGGCGTAACTTCCTGTATCAAGGTTTCGTGCATGGTGGCAGAATGCCTGATGTTGCGTTGCCGTAGTATTTTGCCTGGAGATTCAAGAACGTGAATGGCTCAAGCGCGGACGATGCTCCGCAGCCCCCGAAGGTTCTCAATACACCTTTGGAAATTGCCGCTAACCTGCGGCTGCTACTCGAGAGTCATGATCCTCTGATCATTACCTTTCATGAGCGCCCCCAGCGCTTTCAGAGCTATATACTTGAAGTCGACCGCGACAACAACGTCATGGCCCTCGACGAAATGATCCCCCGCGATGGCGAACGATTTCTGAGCAACGGCGAATCCTTCCGCGTCGAAGGCTTTCACGACGGGGTGCGGATTGCCTGGGAAAGTACTGCGCAAATGGACATCCTCAGCACCGACGGTCAACGCATGTACCGTGGTCCGATGCCTGAGGAAGTGGTTTATCACCAGCGCCGCAACGCATTCCGGGCCGCGCTTAAGCTGGCGCAACTGGTCGACGTCGAAATCGGCGGTGACCGCCTGAAATTTACGCTGGCCGGCAAGCTGCTGGATATTTCTGCTACCGGTTGCAAGTTGCGCTTCGAGGGCGACGTGTCCGATCGCATGCAATTGGGCCAGGTATACGAACGCTTCGTTGCCAAGCTGCCTTTCGGCGCCATGACAGCGCCTGTCGAGTTACGCCATCTGCATTTCGAAGAAAGAATCAACACTACCTTTGCCGGCGTGCGCTTCCACAACATGAGTGGGCTGGTGCAGCGTCAGGTCGAACGTTTCGTCTATCAGTTACAGCGAGAAGCACGACGCTTCGACAAAGACGACGACTTCTGACACTCATCCGAATCGCCCAACGATTGCGGCATTGCTGCCGCAATCGTGCACTGCCCTGCGCTACTCGTCAGGCCTTCCAGGTCTCGCTTTCACGCTCGCGTTCATGCTCATCGGCTTCAGCCGTTTCCGCCTCGGCAGCCGGCCCGG
This sequence comes from Pseudomonas sp. PvP028, assembly GCF_017832255.1. Taxonomy (NCBI): domain Bacteria; kingdom Pseudomonadati; phylum Pseudomonadota; class Gammaproteobacteria; order Pseudomonadales; family Pseudomonadaceae; genus Pseudomonas; species Pseudomonas sp. PvP028. The sequence continues at coordinate 3,262,594 of NZ_JAFIBL010000001.1, read as the reverse complement.
CCTGAACCAGAACCTCGCTTTCCGTATCGACCTCTGCTTCGGACACGACCTCGGAATCCGGCTCCGGCTCTGGCTCAACGGTTGCCTGCATCTGTTCCTGAACCACCTGCTCGTCGACACGCGGGTCAAGTGCAACCACCAGTGGCGAACTGGACATACTGTCCGGCATCGCAACGTGGTGCAGCGGTGCGTTTTCGACCTGGTGCAGGTGAGTGACCGCCTTTGGCCTGATCAGCAGTACCAGAATCACACCAGCGCCACACACGAACGCATACAGCATGTGCCCGCCAAACAGCTTCATCACCACACCCGCAGCCAGCGGACCGATACTGGCGCCGATGCCGTAGGTCATGAGCAACATGGCCGTCAGCGACACTCTGCGCTCGGCCTCGACGTGGTCATTGGCGAAGGCCACTGCCAGCGGATAAAGGCAGAACTGCATCAGCGAAGCCAGAAACCCGACACCGAACAGCACCTCGACCGGCACGCTGGGGAACACCGCCAGCGGTAACGACGCCACCACCAACGCGGCGGCAAAGATACGCATCAGTACGGAGCGGTCATAGCGGTCGGACAGCAGGCCCAACGGCCACTGCACCAGAAAACCGGCCAGAATGCAGCAGCCCATGAACAGACCGACCTGCTCGGTGGACAGCCCCTGCTCGGCGGCGTAGACCGGTGCCAGACCATAGAACGAACCGATGATCAGACCGGCGCCCAGTACCGCCGTCAGCGACTGCGGCACACGCTTCATGAAGAAGCGCGGCTCCAGTGGCGCCGGATGCAGCGGTGCCGGGTGAATCGCCCGGGTCATGGCGACGGGCACCAGACACAGAGCGAAACACATCGCCACCAGCATCAGCAGCTCAGGCCCCAGTTGCGGGTGAACCACCAGCACCAACTGACCCAGCACCAACCCCAGGTAGGACGCAATCATGTAGCCGCTGAAGACCATGCCGCGCTGTTTGGCAGCCGCCTGCTCGTTCAGCCAGCTCTCGATGACCATGTATTGGCACATCATGCCCAGACCGACGATCACCCTCAGCACCAGCCAGGCTGGCAACCAGCTAATCAGGCCATGCCCGAGCACTGCCGCACCGACGATGCCGGCACAGGTGGCGTAGGCGCGAATATGCCCGACACGGCCGATCAGGCGGTGACCGATCTTGCCGCCCAGTACCAGACCGAAATAGTTGGCAGCCATCAACGCACCCACCCACAGGCTGTCAACCTGATCGGCGGCCAGGCGCAGGGCCAGATAAGTGCTCAGCAGACCCGAGCCGATCAACATCATCAACGAGGCAAAATAAAGCGCTCGAAAGGACTTCCAGATTTGGCGCATCAACTTTCCAAAAATAGGGAGTCGCCCGACTGGGCGAGCCCGACACTGCGATTCTTAAACCTGAGCAGCCAGCACGCGCCGTTCCCAGGGGGTTATCTCGTCAAAAAAACTGGTCAGTTCCAGGGTCTTCGACGCGATGTAGCCTTCGATGAATTCATGACCAAACAGTTCCTTGGCCAACTGACTGCTTTTCAGACGCTCCAGAGCAGCGTGCAAGGTACACGGCAATAACAATTCTTCCGGCACCTCCAGTTCGCCCTGCAGCGGCGGCGTCGGTTGCAGTCGTTGCTCGATGCCATGCAGCCCGGCCGCCAGACTTGCGGCAATAGCCAGATAAGGATTGGCGTCAGCGCCCGGCAGACGATTTTCCACCCTTCTGGCCGCCGCTGCACTCGACGGAATGCGTAATCCGGCAGCGCGATTGTCGTAGGACCAGCAGGCGTTATTGGGTGACGCATAAGGATGGCACAGGCGCTGGTAGGAATTCACATTGGGCGCGAACAGCGCGGTGAAGTCCGCCATGCAGGCTTGCTGGCCAGCAATAAAATGACGAAACGCGTCGGTCGGCTCACCCTGCGCATCACTGAAGACGTTCACTGCGGTCTCTGCTGCCACCACGCTCTGATGAATATGCATCGAACTGCCCGCCGTATGCGCCAGCGGTTTGGCCATGCACACCACGATGAGCCCGTGCTTGAGCGCAACCTCCTTGAGCAAGTGCTTGAACAGAAAAGTCTGATCGGCCAGCAGCAGCGGATCGCCATGCAGCAGGTTGATCTCGAACTGACTGACCCCCATCTCGTGCATCACGGTGTCACGTGGCAGGCCCAGCGCGGCCATACAGGCATACACCTCGGCAAAAAAAGGCCGCAAGCCGTTGTTGGAGCTGACACTGAATGCCGAGTGCCCCTGTTCGCGTCGCCCGTCCAGCCCAGTCGGCGGCTCAAACGGATAAAGCGGCTCGGGATTGGGCGCGAAGATAAAAAACTCAAGTTCGGTGGCCACCACTGGCACCAGGTCCTGCGCAGCGTAACGGGCGATAACCGCCTTGAGCTGATTACGGGTGGAGAGCATGCAGGGCTGGCCATCGAGGTCCTGCGCATCACAAATGGCCAAGGCACGCGGCGACGTGCTCCAGGGCAGACGGTGGAGCTGCTGCGGATCACTGATCAGCGCCAGATCGCCGTCGTCACTGCCGTAAAAGTGCGCCGGCGGATAGCCGCCCATGATGCATTGCAACAACACGCCGCGCGCCAGCTGCAAACGGCGACCTTCGAGAAAACCTTCAGCCGTCATCCCCTTGCCGCGCGGTACACCGTTCAAATCCGGGGTTACACACTCCACTTCATCAATGCCCATCAGCATTTCTTGCTGCGGATGGGGGTCATTGCGTGTCATGGGTCAGTCCTTTTAGTTGAGCAGCAAACGCCAAGCTTCAACCTTCAGGCTGCAATCTTCAAGCACCGCGCTTCACGCTGTCGGCCTGCTGCTCGACGTGTCAGAGAACCGGGTTATGGAAAGGTGTCCCGGTCACTTCGATGAATTCCTTTCGGTAGTCTTCGTTTTCCGGGTCGACCACAAGGGCCTGGCGCAGGAATTCGACGCCTTCGGCCACATTGCCCAACTGACGACTCAGGGCGCCGGCGAGATGCAGCCTGGTGGCATCGAAAAAATTGAATGACAGCATAATCTTGGTCAGCGTCAGCGCGTTCTCGAGCTTGCCCGCCATCAACAATTGGTTGAACTGGGTGTTGAAGTCGCCGACGTCCTGCCACTTTTCGGCAGACAGGCCCTCCACTTTGCGCAGCACGACGGTGTGGCCGTTGCCTACTTTCGAATCGGTTTCTTCGACGCACTCGATGTACCAGCAACCCAGGCCTGACGAGTTAACGTAATTGACCGCGCGGAGCATGCTTTGCAGGGAAAAGACCTGATAGTGACCGCGCCACTCGCCTTCAGTGACGGTGGTCATGTCGACCTTGTTTTCATAGTCCTCGATCATCTGCGCCAGCGTCGTCAAACGACGCGCCCGATCAGTCTTGGCTGCGGTGCGCTTGGGAAAGATGCAGAAGAATACCCCGCCGTTCTTCAGCACTCGGAAGGATTCGACGTAGGCAGAAAGCAGGTTGGGGACGTGCTCGATGACGTGCGAACTGATCAGATAGTCAACCGACGAGTCTGCCGTATGGATGCATTGAAAATCGCCCAGCATGTCGACCTTCGAAACGTCGCCCGACACTTTCATCTGCTCGACGAAGTACTGCTGATAGTCTTCCATGTCGCGAGGGTGCAGAAAATCCACACCGTTGCACGGCGCAACGTTCAGGCAATGGGCAAGATTGAACGCATTGTGAGCCGCGGCGCCCAACTCTATACCGTGCCCCTGGCAGTACTTTTTAGCTAACAGCATCACCCACCCACCGCTCATCGTGATATCGAATACAGCCTTTCAACGATTTCGGCGGTGTCCGCTAAAACTTTAACCAGCACCGCTCCAGGCCTTTGGCGTGCCAGCAATTGGCGCAAATATTGCAATCCACCGCGTACATACATCGATTTACGTCAGCGCGGGCTTGAACTGCCCGCCACGCTGCGACGCCAATCAACAAACAATCACGCTAACGCCCGAGAGAACAGAGGATCACCATGATCAATGGTCAAAAGGTTGGCTGCGGAATCGTCACCTACAACCGTCCTGCGCTGCTGAAAAAGCTTTACGATTCCCTGCCTGCCGAGATCATCGACTGCGTTGTCATCATCAATGACGGCGAGGTGTACCCGGAGTTTTCAGCGTATGACAGCGAGGTCTTCTTCAATAACGAAACCAACCTCGGCGTTGGAAAATCCAAGAACAGAGCTTTGTCGCGACTCATGGACGCCGGGTGTGAACACCTGTTCCTGATCGAAGACGACATCTATATAAAAAGTCCGGAAGTCTTCGAGCTTTATATTCTGACCTCGACGCTGACCGGCATTCAGCACCTCAACTACAGCCAGCATGGTCTGATGAACAAGACGCCGTCCGGCGAGGCCAACGCGGTGTACCGGATTGACTACGGCAATGGCATCAACCTGCCCTTGTACCGCCATTGCGTTGGTGCGTTTTCCTACTATTCCAGACGTAGCCTGGAAGCGGCCGGCCTGATGGACGAGACGTATCACAACGCCTTTGAACACGTCGATCACACACTGGCCATCATCAACCAGAACATGCACCCGCCTTTCTGGTTTTTTGCCGACATCGATAATTCGCAGCTGTATCTGGGCGACGAGCCCTGGACGCTCGAGGGCTCAACGATTTCGTCCGATACCCTGCACCGCAAAAACGCCCTCGCAGCCATTGAACACTTCACGCTCAAGCACGGCTGCGAACCGGTCAGACATCCGTTGGCGTCTGATCAGGAGCTGATGGACAGCCTGAACAGCATCAAACAGAACTTCGGATTGAATATCTAAGCGCCCAACACGCCCCGCAATCCTGACAAGGCGTTGCGGGGTCCTCGTTGCAAGGCCGCTGCCTCAGGGCAGGGTCATACTGAACATTGCCCCGCCCAGCACGCCGCCGTTGGCGATTTCAATGCGCCCGCGCATGCCGTTGCGTACATGCAGCCGGGCAATGTGCGCAGCGAAGTACAAGCCCAGGCCGGTACTGCCGCTGCCCTGGTTAATGCCCTGCACATAGTCGGTCTGGCGCTCGATCAGATACGCCGGGTAGCCGGGGCCATCGTCATTGATGGTGATTTTCAGCTGCCCGCCTTCATCACCGACACTCACAGAAATCTGCTCGCGGGCAAAGCCGATGGCGTTGACGATGATATTGCCCACCACCGAGCCGATCAGTTCGCGGTCGAAAAAGCCCAAGGGGCTTGCCACGTCGATCGCATGACGCGCGGCAATCCCGCGGCTGGCCAGCACGTCCTGATGATGGGCGAGTTGCGCTTCGATGAAATCGTCCAGTTCGTGGTAGTCCGGACGCAATGGCATCTGGTTGACACCCAGCTTGTAGAGGCCGAGCAACTGCACGAGCATGCCGTTGAGGTTGGCAAATTCATAGTCGATGATGCCATGCTCGGACGTGTCGCGCTGCTGGACCGAAAGCTTCGCCTGCCACTGGCTGTGTGCCTGGGTCAGGGTCGCCAGCGAGTTCTTCATGTCGTGCACCGTGGAGGCGATCACCATGGAAAAGTCGAGGCCCTGCTCTGTCTCTTCACTCATGCGCTAAACGCCCTCTCCCTGAGTTTATGGTAGCGCTCATAACGTGGATCGCTTTCCGGGATCTTGCCAAGCATGGTCAGGCTGGCACGACACTCGTCAATTCCGGCCTGGCCCAGATTCTGGCCAGGGTGAAGCAGCGACTGCACCATATTCAGCGCAATACTGATGTTCTTTGGCTGCAAGCCAAGCGCACTGCGAAAAAACGCTTGTGCTTCGGTGAGGTTGCCGGCCTTGTAACTGCGCACGCCTTGCAGGTTGAAATCGACAGCCGCCTTGCTGGCCCCCAGAATCGCCGGATCATCGGTCATGCTGGCAATGCTTTTCATCACTGCAGGATCGTCGCCGTAGGCCCCGGCACAACTCTTCAAGACGCCGGCACCGGCCTCTTCCTGACCGAGTTTCTTCAGTTGCGCAGCCACCATCAGTGCGGCGTCGGCACTGAGCACCTGCTCCATGCCATCCAGCCTGGCCATTGCCTGCTCGGTGAGCTTGGCTGCGGCTTCCGGGTCCGAATGCTGCAGGCTGGCCGCCTTCATTAGCCGGGTACGTACTTGCAGCCCCTCGTCATCGCCATGCTCCTTGGCGACATCGACGAGGGCGTTGTTGATCTCGACACGGGTGCGCGCATCGAGCCCCTGATCGCCACCTTTGCTGATCAACGCATGCGCCAACCCGAGGTTGGTTTCCGGATCCTTGAAACGCGAATGCTGACCTTGGGAGACGGCCTGGCGATAGGCCTTGGAAGCACTTTCGAAGTCATCGTTGCCGAGTGCCAGCTTGCCCAGCAGCTTCTGCCGACGCACCGCCAGCGGCGACAGGCGCACTGCGCTTTCCAGCACAGACTGCGCGCGCTTGCCATCGCCAAGCGCGACCAGCACATCAGCCAGGCCATCGAACAGCGCAGGCATGGTCGGAAATGCCTTGATTGCCTGTTCGTAGACAGCCTGCGCCTCGGCGGTCTTGCCGCGCTTGAGCAGCAGGCTGCCCAATGCGCCGTAGGCCCACGGCGTGGCCCGATCAGCCAGAATGGTCTTGAGGAACGCTTCCAGGGGCTCGTTCTGCTTCAGGTCACGCAAGGCATCGGCCTTGTAGCGCAGGCACAACGGCGCATAACGCGGGTCCTGCTCGATCAGCTTGTCACACGCGGCCAGCACCTCGGCCGGTTTGCGACGGTCGAGGGCCTGCAGAATCGGCTTGAGCAAGGTCTTGCGCTGCACCAGCTTTTCCAGCCGCTGGGCCAGCCCGGCGCGGTTGAACGGCTTGGTCAGGTAACCATCCGGCTCCCACTCGAGCGCACTCATGACCATCGCCTGACTGTTTTCGGCAGTGACCATGATGAATACGCTTTCGTAACTCAGCAGGCGCTCGATCATCAGGTCTTCCAGCACCTGCTGGCCGTTCTTGCGGCCATCACCCAGGTTGAAATCGTGCAGCACGAAGTCATAACGCTTTTGCGAGCACATGCGCAGAGCCTGCTCGCCGGAGTCGGCGGTGTCCACTTCCTTGACGCCCAGTTCACGCAGCATCGATCTCACTGAACTGCGAAAGTCAGAGAAATCATCAACGATAAGAAAGCTTTTTTGGTTGTACGCCAGCATCCGGATTCCTGCACAGGAGAGGGTGAAAATATGAGATCCGCGGCCTGAACATCATTCAGACCCGACTCGGCAGCCCATTTTTCAGGACGCACATAATAACTGATGGCAAAGAGCCATAACACAACTTGCCATGCCCCCTCCCCGCGCATCAAAGCGCGAGGCTGAGGGCAACACTCAGTTTTTCGACCATCCACGCAGAAACTGTAGAACGAACATCAACTTCGCACACGAACCCTATGCCAGGCAGACATAAAGAGTGTGGGCTGGGTCGTGATTGCGGCAGGGGAAAGGCATTTTCGGAGAGGTCCGTCACACATCGGCTGCGCACTCGATATAACGCACAACGTGGTGGACAGCATGCCAGCGCGGGGCGCTGGCATGTGAGGTGGTCCAGGCGGTTTACACCCAGCCGTCGTTCTTCTTGCGGCCCTTGGTCAACGCCGGCAGGATCAGGCCGACCAGCAAGCCGGCACCGGCAATGCTGCCGCCGTAGACCATGTAACGCATCATCACTTGCTTGTTCTCATCGCCAAGTCGCGCCTGAGTCGCACGCAATTCAGCCTGAGAGTCGGCCAGTTGATCGTTGAGGGTCTTGGTGCGCGCCTCCAGTTCGTCGACCAGTTTCTTGCGCGCGTCCAGCGTTTCCTGCATGCCCTGCACGCGGGTCTTCCAGGTATTGTCGATGCCCGCCAGTTGCTCGGTCAGATCGGCGACCTGCTGAGTCAGCTGTGGCACACGCTCGGCCTGCCCAGGGACTTCCTGCAAGTCGCTGCTCGGAATCCACACCGTGGAACCGCCTTCGCCACGCACCTGGCTGAACTTGCCCGAAGCGCTGAGCAGCTCGACCTTCTGCCCGGATTTCAGCGTCCCCACGATCCGGTGATCGTCGGTTGGTCCGCTGCGTACATAGGTGGTGAGGCTGTCGCTGACCCAGCGATCGCTGCCTGCGGCCTGTGCGCTGCCAGGCATGACAACGGTCAATGCAGCGCCAACCAGGCCTGCGCCGAGCAAGCGACGCGAAACGGCGAACAGGCCAGGGGCTCGGGAAAGAAGTGCGGAAAAATGACGAGACATGGCGATAATTATCTTTATCTGAAATGAAAATAAAGCCTCGTTTAACGGGCCGGCTAAGGATGGGAGCGGCAAGTGATCAACGGTTTTGCAACTCCTGCCCGGACGGAATGTCTGCCTATCAGGCGCGTTGAAAAAGCACCTGATGATCCCTTTCATGCAGGCCGTCCAGAAAGTCCATCAGCTAACAGACTCCGTTAAAGGGGTCAGGTTCACTATTGCCCGTTGTCCGCGTCAAAATTCAGCCGCACGGTCAGCGAAGCAAGTGCCTGCTTTCAAAAGAATTCGCCTGCCGATTCAATCCTGCGATGACGCACAACGGCTCAAACAGGGGACGTCTGCGGTCCGGCGTTTGCTTTCCCGGCCAAGTGCTGTAGAAAAGGCTCCACAGGGGCGAATGTTCTCGATATTCGCCATCCTGATGCTCGACTGCATCGCTCTAATGGAAAATAGAATGATCCCAAGACAAGTGATTAACGCCACCGTAAGCCCGAAAGGCAGCCTTGAAACCCTGTCCCAACGTGAAGTGCAGCAGCTCAGCGCGGCCGGTTCAGGCAGCACCTATACCCTGTTTCGCCAGTGCGCCCTGGCCATTCTCAATACCGGCGCCCACGTCGATAATGCCAAGACCATTCTTGAAGCGTACGAGAGTTTTGAAGTCCGCATCCATCAACAGGACCGCGGCGTTCGCCTGGAGCTGCTCAACGCGCCTGCCGATGCATTCGTCGACGGCGAAATGATCGCCAGCACCCGCGAAATGCTGTTCAGCGCCTTGCGCGACATCGTTTATACCGAAAGCGAGCTGGACAGCCAGCGCATCGACCTGAGCAATTCCCAGGGCATCACTGACTACGTGTTCCACCTGCTGCGCAACGCTCGTACCCTGCGCGCCGGTGTCGAGCCGAAGATGGTGGTGTGCTGGGGCGGCCATTCGATCAATACCGAAGAATACAAATACACCAAGAAAGTCGGCCACGAGCTGGGCCTGCGCAGCCTGGATATCTGCACCGGCTGCGGCCCCGGCGTGATGAAAGGCCCGATGAAAGGCGCGACCATCGCGCACGCCAAGCAGCGCATCGTTGGCGGTCGCTACCTGGGCCTGACCGAGCCGGGCATCATCGCCGCCGAAGCGCCCAACCCGATCGTCAATGAGCTGGTCATCCTGCCGGACATCGAAAAACGCCTCGAAGCGTTCGTGCGCGTCGGCCACGGCATTATCATTTTCCCTGGCGGCGCGGGCACTGCCGAAGAGTTCCTGTATCTGCTGGGTATTCTGATGCATCCAGACAACAAGGACGTGCCATTCCCGGTAATCCTGACCGGCCCTAAAAACACCGAACCTTACCTGCAGCAGCTGCACGCGTTTGTCGGTGCCACGCTGGGTGAAGAGGCGCAGCGTCACTACCAGATCATCATCGACAACCCGGCAGACGTTGCCCGGCAGATGACGCAGGGCCTGAAGGAAGTGAAGCAGTTCCGCCGCGAGCGTAACGACGCGTTTCACTTCAACTGGCTGCTGAAGATCGAGGAAAGCTTCCAGCACCCTTTCGATCCGACCCACGAGAACATGTCCAGACTGCAACTGAACCACGATGTGCCGACTCACGAACTGGCCGCCAACCTGCGCCGGGCGTTTTCCGGCATCGTCGCCGGCAACGTCAAGGACAAGGGCATTCGTCTGATCGAGCAGCATGGTCCTTATCAGATCCACGGCGACCCATCGATCATGGGCCCGCTGGACAAGTTGTTGCAGGCCTTCGTCGATCAGCACCGCATGAAGCTGCCAGGCGGCGCGGCGTACGTGCCGTGCTACCAGGTCGTGACCTGACCGCATAACGGCATGCTGCAAGCCGACGGGGTGCTCTTGAACACCCCGTTTCTATTTCTGCTGGCGAAAGGCCTTGGGCGACTGCCCGGTAGCGCGCTTGAAGAAGCGCGAAAAATACGCAGGCTCGGAAAAACCCAGGCTGTCTGACACCTGATTGATGGTCAGGGTGGTGTAGATCAGGTTGCGCTTGGCCTCCAGCAACAAGCGCTCACTGATGATCTGCAAGGCCGACTGATTGCACAGCCGCCGACACAGTGCATTCAAATGCGCGGCGCTGATACCCATCGCCTGAGCATGCTGGTCGATCGACCAGTGCTCGCGAAAACTCGCCTCCAGTTGATGCATGAATACCTGCAAATGCTCGCGACCGCGATCCATCGCATGAGTCTCTTCGCCGGCATGCTCACTGCTGCGCCGGCTGAGCCATACCGCCAGCACATTGACCAGCGAGTGCAGCATCAGATCGCGGCCCGCTCTGGGCTGCCGGTATTCATCGGCAATGGCATTGAACAGCGTGTCCACATAATCGCTGTCTGCCCCGAGCACATAGCAGCGGGAAGCGCTGAGGGCAGAGACGTCGAGCGCAGCCTCCAGTTGCTCCACCAAGGGTCTGGCCAGGCTGAGAATATGGCCCTGAATATCTCTGGAAAACCTGAAAGTGTGCACGCTCAGTGCGGGAACGACCTGCAGCGCAGGCATCTCGACCTCGCTGACCCGGTCCTCGACCTTGAGCATGGCCTTGCCCGACTGCACGTAAAGCAGCTGGACCAGATCGCCATGCCGATGCGGCTTGATCTCCCATTCGTGAATCCTGCTGCGCTCGGGGATCGACTCGCAATGGATCAGGTCCGGGGTGGGCCAGGCCGTGGTCTCTCCGTAGAGCTTGAACACCGGTATCGCTGCTGTGGCAGGTCTGGCCATGTCGTCCTCTCTCGTCCGGACCCTCGAAAAGTCCAGATAATGCAGCGGATATTGCCTTCTTATCCAGACGGCATCCATTAAAAATGCAGGAGACAAAAACAAACACGTCCCGCTGGCTAAACCTGGCAGGGATCAAAAGACAGGACTATCGCCATGAAGACCAAGGTTGCCATTATCGGTTCAGGCCCTTCCGGGTTGCTGCTGGGCCAACTGCTGCAGCGTGCCGGCATCGACAACGTCATCCTCGAGCGCAAGGACCCCGATTACATCCTTTCGCGCATCCGCGCCGGCGTTCTGGAACAAGGTATGACCGACCTGTTGCGTGAAGCGGGCGTCAGCGAACGCATGGACGCAGAGGGCATGATCCATGACGGTTTCGAGCTGGCGTTCGCCGGTCGCTGCGAGCGCATCGACCTGAAGAGTCTCGCCGATGGCAGGACGGTAATGGTCTACGGTCAGACCGAAGTCACCCGCGACCTGATGGCCGCGCGCGCAGCGACCGGTGCAATGACGATCTATGATGCCGCGGACGTCAAGGCGCACGACCTCAAGAGCGATAGTCCGTACTTGACGTTCGTGAAAGACGGCGAGACCGTGCGCCTGGACTGCGATTACATTGCCGGCTGTGACGGCTTTCACGGAGTGTCACGGCAATCGATTCCCGCTGACGCCCTCAAGGTATTCGAACGCGTCTATCCGTTCGGCTGGCTCGGCGTACTGGCCGATACGCCGCCGGTCAACGAAGAGCTGGTCTACGCCAATCACCCGCGCGGCTTTGCCTTGTGCAGCATGCGCTCGGCCATTCGCACCCGCTATTACGTGCAAGTCAGTGCCGACGAGAAGGTCGAAGACTGGTCGGACGAGCGCTTCTGGGATGAACTCAAATCCCGCCTGCCCGAGCATCTGGCGGAGCGTCTGGTCACCGGGCCGTCCATCGAGAAAAGCATCGCGCCGCTGCGCAGCTTTGTGGTTGAACCCATGCAGTACGGTCGCCTGTTCCTGCTCGGCGACGCCGCGCACATCGTCCCGCCAACCGGTGCCAAGGGGCTGAACCTGGCGGCCAGCGATGTCAGCACGCTATACCGCATCCTGCTCAAGGTGTATCAGGAAGGCCGCACTGACTTGCTGGAAAAGTATTCACAAATCTGCCTGCGCCGCGTGTGGAAAGCCGAGCGTTTCTCCTGGTGGATGACGTCGGTGCTGCATAACTTCCCCGACACCGACGCCTTCAGCCAGCGCATCCAGCAGACCGAACTGGACTACTACGTCGGCTCGGAAGCCGGGCGCAGGACCATTGCCGAGAACTACGTGGGCCTGCCGTATGAGGCGGTCGAGTAGAGCGTTGGCCCCGGCGCTGTGATGTTCGTTGCGTACTGACGTTGGCGACAAGCCATAACCTCCCCCGCGTACCTGCGTTGTGCAATCACACAACGCATGCCCCCTGCCGCCGTGCAAACCCCCAAAGCGTTTTCGTCACCGGCCACCTATGATCAAGCGTGCATCCAATAGCTATCGGGCTATATAAAAACAACAAGCACAGAGGAACACCCGCCATGACACCTGTTTCGACCCACGAGGTGGGCGACGCTGAAGGCAATCTTGTCTACCGTCGCATCACCCTGCGCCTTATCCCGTTTATCTTCATTTGCTACCTGTTCAATTACCTCGACCGCGTGAACGTCGGCTTCGCCAAGCTGCAGATGCTCGATGCCCTGAATTTCAGCGAGACGGTTTATGGCCTCGGTGCCGGTATCTTCTTCATTGGCTACGTGCTGTGTGGCCTGCCCAGCAATCTGGCGCTGAACCGCTTCGGGCCGCGTCGCTGGATCGGTCTGATGATGATTACCTGGGGAATCTTCTCGACCTGCCTGCTGTTCGTCACCACGCCGGTCGAGTTCTACGCGCTGCGCTTTCTGACCGGTATGGCAGAGGCCGGTTTCTTCCCCGGCATCGTGCTGTACCTCTCGCGCTGGTATCCGAATCAGCGTCGCGGGCGGATCATGGCACTGTTCATGTCGGCCATTCCGGTCTCCGGCCTGCTGGGCGGCCCGTTTTCCGGATGGATTCTCAATCATTTCGCTGCGGGCCAGGGCGGCATGGCCGGCTGGCAATGGATGTTTCTGATTCAGGGCGTGCCCACCGTGGCGCTGGGTGCGCTGGCCTTCGTTCTGCTGTGCGACAAGGTCGAGGATGCCCGCTGGCTGACGCCCGAGCAGCGTCAGCGGGTCAAGACCGATATCACCAACGATGAACTGAGCCGCCCGGTACACGGCAAAAGCTCGGTGGCCTCAGTGCTGAGCATGCCGTTCATATGGATTCTGGGCTTTATCTACTTCTGCATTCAAAGCGGCGTCTACGCGATCAATTTCTGGCTGCCGTCGATCATCAAGAACCTCGGTTTCAGCGATGCACTGGTAATCGGCTGGATCAGCGCCGTGCCGTACCTGATGGCGGGCGTATTCATGCTGCTGGCCGGCCGCTCCGCCGACCTGCGCAATGAGCGCCGCTGGCATCTGGTGGTCCCGATGCTGATGGGCGCGACCGGCCTGATCATTGCCGCCAACTTCGCGACGCTGCCCATCGTTGCCATCATCGGGCTGACTATCGCGACCATGGGTGCGCTGACCAGCCTGCCGATGTTCTGGCCATTGCCGACCGCCCTGCTGAGCGCCAGCGTTGCCGCAGGCGGGCTGGCGCTGATCAACTCGATTGGGCAGATGGCAGGCTTTCTCAGCCCTTACCTGGTGGGCTGGATCAAGGATCAAACCGGCTCGACTACCCTGGCGCTGTATGCACTGGCCGCGCTGACCATCGTTGGTAGCCTGGTGGCATTGCGGGTCAGTCGTTCGTCAGCAGTCAAGGTGGCAGGCCCCGCCTGATCACCATGGCCGAAGACAGCGTGATCCTGCGTATTTGGCATGAAGCGGGATGCGCAGATTTTTGCGCACCCGATACCCGCATAAAACTGACCAAGGCTTGTATTTAAAACGCTGCAGCACACAGGAATGAGTCGGCGCATGTGCGCAGACGTTTGCGCACTATTTCACGTTTTTTTTGCTCAATGTCTTTGCTTTAAATCTCTATCTATTTGTTTTTTATAGGTAAATAGACAGTCGGCACATATCTTGGAATGCACCTCTGCATACAGCGGGCGATATCGCCCGTTTCTGCGCAGAGATTCCATGCATGATCGAAAAATCCGGCACCCATACACAACGACGTGCTGCAACGTTCGCCAAAACACCCGCCACGGCCACCAGCCTGTGTCCCTTCCGAGGACCTGACGTGGCTATCGTGCCGGTGCGCTATGCGCTGGACCGCTCCCGCTACGATGCCGCTCCCCAGAAGCTGAAACCGCTACTCACGGGCAGCCGCTGGGCGGTGATGCCGAAGCTGAAAACACGCAGTTATACCCTTCGCCAACTGTATGACGGCTATGTGTATGTCTATGACGAAACGGCAGAGACGTTGCACGAGTACGCGGTGTCAGCCGCCACCGGCAACCTGAGCCGTATTGTCTGGACCGATGCGCAGCTTGGCAGCAACCAGCGCAGTGGCGGCAGCGATGCCAAGCCTTTCCTGCTGTATCCGCGAAGCAACCTGCTGCGCATCGCCTTTTCAGCGCAGCAGTGGACCTGGCGAATCTGCGAACACCTGCGCTCGAATCCGGAAAGCCGCTCTTCATGGATGAAAGCGCTGGATCTGAAACGCTACTGCATGACCATGGCCGAGCCGGATACCTTGCCACTGAACCGCATAGCCGAAGCGGTGGCGGACATCGACAAGGAGCATGTGGTTGATGATGACCGCTTTGCAGACTCGGCTGTTCCTACGTCCGAGTCCTCCAGTGAAGAAACCCAGCCGCTGTTTTCGCCAATCGGCGCTGACGTTTTCTGGCAGGGCAGCGTTGAAGACCAGGACAGCTCCCTGCTCATTGCTCTTGATGATCCGCTGGCCATTTTCAATGATCTGGGCATGCAACTGGCTGGCGATCAGGCCGCCTATCGTAACTGGCAAGCCGAGCACGAACACAAGCTCCAGATCGCCCAGACCGTCACCACGCTATGTGGCGCTGAAAGCGAACCGGAGAAACTGCCGGCATCGGTGCGCGACAATGCCGCGCTCACCCATCAGTACCTGAGCGACGTCGAAGCCTATTTTGAACAATGCACGTTTGAACAAGAGCAGATCGGCAACAACACCGCTCCCGGTGGCGTGCTGTTGCTGCCGGATATTTTCAAAAGCCCGGAGATGCGCAGATCGATTGAAATGCGTTACGGCAGGGCGCCCTCCGACGACGCCCTGCAAGCCTGGAACGATCGCCACAAATGGCGGCGCGAGGTCGATCTGAGCGGTGCGCGTCAGTACCTTCAGCAGCACCTGCCAACCGGCGACACACTGCTGCTACAGGTGCGTGACACGCAAAGCGATTTCCAGCAATGGGCGATCCATCTGGGCACGGAACCGCTCAAGCTGTTTGTCGACCCCACACACCCTGAAAGCCTGCTTTATCTGCAAACGCTCATGCTTAACCTGCAGATCATTTACGCTCAGGACAACGCCGCCAGCGCCTGGCTCGCCGAGCAGGAAGCCAACGACAGCAGCCTGTTTGGCACCTTGCGCTACGGCTTCTCACCGGCGCTCAAGCACGCGCTGCACCAGGAAGCCAACGCGCTGCTGAACGGCCTTGGCGACATCACCAACCTGGCTACCCGCATCGGCGAACTCAACGGCACGCTCAATCACCAGGGCTTTGCCGACAAGCCGTGGATGAAGGCGCTGAAACAACCCGTTCAGGACACCTTCAAAGCCCTCGGCCAACTGGCCAGCAGTGCTGGCAAGGCAACGTTCGAAAGTATCCTGCTGGCCTGGGTGCCCATCGACAGCCGTCTGGCGGTGGGCAAGCAGCAGAACATCGTCGCACTGATTCGCACACTGTTGATCGGCCAGATCCTGCTCGATTCAAAGGCGCGTATTGCGATCGATCACAACATGCTCGCGAAACTGAAAAACTGGATCAGCGAATGGCGGGTACTCAACAAACAGATCAGTGATATCCGTCGCAGCTGGCTCTACCCAACCGCTTACAACCCCCGCAAAAGCATCGCCAGCCACCTGCGCGCGCTCGAGCAAAAGCTTCGCCTGCACGAACTGAGCATGCCCGCCCTGCTCGACTATCAGAACAACCGATACGCCAAGCAGTTGCAGGACGAAATTCGCCTGCACTTCCAGTCCGGCAAAGCCATCGCCAAAGAATGGCTGAGCACCGTCAGGCGCTGGCTCGATGGACTGGGAGGGATTGCCGGTTCGATCACCTGGGGCGTGATCATGCTCAACTTCATCAACACCGCCTTCACCTATCGCGACCTTACTCGGGATGGCGAATTCAGCACCAAGGACATCGGCAAGGTGACGTATGGGTTGGGGTATAGCTTTAACTTGCTGATGGCGGTGTTTGTTGAAGCACCGTGGGGGGTTATCAGTACAGCCAAGCCTCTTTCTATTGGCGGATATGACATAGGCATTCTCGATAAATCGGCGGCTTACTGGAAAGCACGAGGTAATGCGGTTTGGGGGTATGCGATAAGGGGGTTTAGAGGCTCGATGGTGGCGATGGGGGCGTTTGGGATCGCGGCGGTTACATTAGAGCTATTTGACGCTTTGGATGATTTTTACGCAGCTAAAACTTCAGATGAAAAACACGGACTCCGTATTAAGAGAGTTGCTGTATTCCTGATGGGTTTAGGTTCTTCGGCACAGCTATTAGCAGGCGTTTTCCCTGCTAGCACTTTTACGATTATTGCGATGAGTTCGTGGTTCAGCGTAGCCCTGATGGCAGTTGGCTTTATTTATCTCCTTGCCACGATGACCCTAAACTATTTCAAGCAAGACAGTGTGGGCTGGTGGCTACGTAAGTGCTGTTGGTCAAGAACCATAGACTATCGCTACGACGAGACTGCAAAAGGTAAGAATGAAGAAGTAAGCGCGTTGATGGAAATTCAATTATCTCCGCAAGCTCATGTAAAAAGTACCGTGCATTATGAGGATCGTTACCTTGGCAAAGGCGACTATATGAGTGTCGCTGTGCAAAATGGCGCTGGGGT
This sequence comes from Pseudomonas sp. PvP028, assembly GCF_017832255.1. NCBI lineage: Bacteria > Pseudomonadati > Pseudomonadota > Gammaproteobacteria > Pseudomonadales > Pseudomonadaceae > Pseudomonas > Pseudomonas sp. PvP028. The sequence continues at coordinate 3,245,515 of NZ_JAFIBL010000001.1, read as the reverse complement.
ACAGGTGTATTTCCCACACTTTTTACGCGGCAAATCTGTCCACTTCAACATTGTAAGTAGCAAGCGCCCGTGGGGCGTGCTACCTGTAGAAAAAATAGATACCCCAATATATGAAGCGTTTCTGAACCGCGGAAAATTCAGGAAGGTCGAGCAGTTCGGGATGCTCACTAACAAACCAACTGCCAAGGCTAGTGAAGACTTCACCTACCCTCTAATGCCCCCTGAAAACGAGGACCTCATCTGGGAAACCTGGGTGCCGCTTGATAAGGAAGCAACTTTTCTGGAGCTACAACTCTGGTATCCGTCTGACCTTATAAATTCCGGCGAGGACGATAGAAGCTATCTTTTTCAGATGGAGCTTGGCACAAGAGGCGATACCTCTATTGACGGCTTGGCGGCGATGGAACTCGCGGTAAAGGCATCAAGCAGAACTGGTTCCCTTACCCTGGAAGTCGCAGAGGGCACACCTATATGACTCAGCAAGAAAAGGCTTTAGACCTGCCGAAAGGCAAAGACATTTTAAACTGGAAAGTCAAAACGCTGGCGAGGTCACCTAAAGAGATCATGATCACACAGCTTGGATTTATCGCCTTCTATCTGACCGCCAGCTCACTTTTTATTTGGGGAGGCTGGATAATGTTTTCGGATAGCCTTTATTCTTTGGTATACACAGTTCTTGCACTTGTAGGGTATCTCGCCTATTTCGTAGGCCTGCTCATCCGCCAAAAAACCATCTTCAACTACACCCTGAAAACCGATGGAGCCACGGTCGAGTATTACCTCCACTACCCCGACTTCGCCTCAAGCTTCTTCAAAGGCATCGCCATTTTCGTCATGCTGGTATTCGGACTCGTCGCCATCCTGACCGGATCGTTACTCTTTCTGGTCGGTCCGGTAGCGATGGCTTTCATCGCCGCCATCAAACTGCTGACCTGGGAAAACCCTGTCCACCATCGACAAACCGCCCCATGGCAACTGCACGAATTCGTCACGGTCGATCACAAACGCCTGATGGTCATCATCCATTGCGACGATATCACCACCGGCTTTGCCGCGCGTTTTCCCAGCAAGGCGTTGATGGGCAAGTACCTCGCCTTCCTGCGCGAGGTACTTCCAGCGAACGTTGAATACATCGAAAAGGCTACTAACTGGTATCAGGGCTGATGCGACTCAGGCTTGAGCTGAAACTCACTGCAAGCCTGAGAAAGCGATCAAACCGCCATTGGCACCGTGAAGCGGAACTCGCTGCCCTCGCCCACCCGGCTTTGCGCAGCCAGTTCACCGCCGTGGGCCTTGATGATGCCTTGCGAGATGTACAGGCCCAAGCCGGTGCCGGTCGGGTTGCCTTCCTTGACGGTCCAGTAGCGTTCGAAGATATGCGGCAACTGTTCGGGAGGGATACCCTCGCCGGAGTCCCGCACGGTGAACACGATTTCGGAGCCGTTGGACATGGCTGACACGTCGATCTTGCCCAGTTTCGGGGTGAATTTGATAGCGTTGCCAACCAGGTTGGACAGCACCTGAAACAGGCGCTCCGGGTCAGCATTGACCTTGATGTCCGGCTCGGCGCTGAAGGAAATTTCGACGGACTTGTCCATCGCCAGCGGGGCCAGCAAGGTATAGGCCTCCTCGAATATCTGGCTGACTTCCAGCGGCTGCGGCGTAATCGTGTAACGGCCTGCTTCGATTTTCGAGGTGTCGAGCAGGTCTTCCAGCAACACATTCATGCGGCTGGCGGCTTGCTGCATGGTATCGATTGCCGTGGAAATACGTCGCGACGTGTGCGGCCCATCGGAGCTGAACGACTTCTGCATCATTCCGCAAAGCATGGAAATGACCGTCATCGGGTTACGCAAGTCATGGGACACAACCGCTACCAGTTCGTCGCGGGCGCGAACAGCCTGCTGCTCCCTGCGCACCTGACGGGCAAGGTCGTTTTCCAGGGCGGAGCGGCGCAGGTCATTGGCAGCGAACACGTCGCCATAGCTCCACTTCGTAGCGATCCCGGTCATCTCGACCTTCCAGATCTCAAACGAGGTGCGCGGCCGAAGACGCATGCCGCCTGCCGAGCTCTCCATATCCAGTGGTTTTTTCGGATTACCGCTCCACTGGACCGTTTCCTTGACCTCGGGACGAAACCAGATAACACCGTTGTCGACCGGCTTTGGCAGGCTCATCGCCAACACGCCGCTGGCGATTGGCTGATAAGCCTCGGCAGGCGCGTAGACACTGGATAGATGATGACTGGCATACACTGGTTCGCCACCAGCGATCATCCAGGCATGCAGTGCACGTATGTCGGACGGCTCCGGGCAGATGCCGAAACAATGCGTTTGCCGGTCTTCGATGATGGCGACGCCGGTTGCGCCCACCATATCCATCAACAACTGTGGTTGCTGCGCAAGGCCATCGAAGACGTTTTCTTCGGACCCGGCCATGGCCAGATTCAATTGCTCGAGCGCCCTGACCTTCGCCTCTCGCTGACGGCTTATTTCCAGCGCTTCCATGGCGCTGATCTGCAGGGACAGCACCTGGCCGATCGCCTGACAGGCACTGCGCAGTTCGTGGGACACGTACAGCGGCGTACGGTTGCCGCAACTGATCAATCCCCACAACTTGCCGCCTTGAATCAGCGACACACTCATGGATGACAGCACGCCCATGTTCTTCATGTACTGGCAGTGGATCGGTGAAACACTGCGCAACGTCGAAAAACTCAGGTCAAGCTGCTGCTGAGTGTCCGGGCGCAGTTGAGGCACCAGGGGCACCGGGGTGTAATCGGCATCAGGAATAATGCGCAGCCAGTTGCGGCGATACAATTCGCGCGCCTGCTCGGGAATGTCCGATGCCGGGAAGAACAGACCGTTGAAGAGTTCCATGCTTGGCGCCGAGGCTTCGGCGATCACCTGACCATGACCTTCTTCTTCGAAACGGTAGATCAGCACCCGGTCGTAACCGGTCATTTTCTGGATCTCGCGGACGCTGACTTCATACAGGGTCTGCAGATCACTCGCAGCGTGCAGTTGACGCAACATGCGCCCCATGTTGCCGGTGCGCTCGGAATAACTGACCGATTGCGCATCCTTGCCCTGAATTTCGAGCTCCAGAACCAGAACGCCCTGATGGCGGTGCAGCAAGGCTTCGAACTCGATGCCGTTGATGGACATCAGCAGGCGTTGCGCGTCAATGAACGAATCATGAGCACTGGCGCTTCGGATCACGTCGGCCCAGCCAGCGCCCAGCACACAGTCCAGCCCCTTGCCGAGCACCTCCTCCGGCACATGGCCCAGCACGGTCTGCACATTGGCACTGACTTGCAGGATCGTCAGCTCGGGCTCTGTCAGCGTGAACAGCAGGCCATGAGGTTGAATGGCACCGGGAAACTGAATGGGCTCATCCGCACAATTGGCCAGGAGGACTTCAAAGGCATCTTTGTCGAGTTGGCTCATAACAGTACCTCTTGACCCTCGAGCCAGTGCTCGAAACATGCAAATGTGGAGTGCGCTGCAAAAGCGGCGGCATCAGTAAAGGCAACTTCTTGGGGTACTTCATCCAGATGATCAAGAAACGCTTTCCAGCGAGGTCCGGTGCGGGCACCGTACACATCGAGAAAGGCCGTTCCACTTTGCTCATCCAGACCCAGACGCTTGTTTATTTCGCGTCGCAACACTTGCCCGCCCAATGTGGCCCCTTCCAGCACATACATCACCCCCATACAGGCCCCGGGAGAATCAACAGCGGGTAACTGTTCGCAGCGAGGCAATTGGCCAATGTCATGGTCGGACAGCCCCAACGCACGCAAATCCTCGACCAGCACAGGGGTTTTGACCCTCTCGAGCGGGATAAGCTCCGCGGGGATCAAGGCACTGGCATGCAGGATCGCTTCAAGCGGTGCATAAAAACCGTAGTAAGCCTGAAGCAGGCGCAGGTAATGGGCGCGATCCAGAGCGGATGAAAAAAATGGCATGCGTTTTTCAAGCCTGACGTGCAACTGACTCGTCTCAGCACGCAGTGCATCAAGCAGTTTCGGCGGGGTAACAGATGAAAAACTTGCCGGCATCCAGGAAGGCTCTTGAGTGTGCAATGGGCAGAAAACGCATCCGAGCGAAAACAGGCCGCCAAAATACAGATTCAGAGCAAAATCTGACAGTTTTTTCCTGCGTTTGCGATGAAATACCACAATCCATAAAGAAAAAGAGTCAGGGTTACAAGACGACGGTCTACAACTCCCCGCGAAATACGCGCTCAACTAAAGGCGATAGTCGAAAACCGAGCCCTATACGCGTTTGGTGCGTGCGCGGTTCACAGGAGCAAGCACTTTAACATCATCTAATTGCGATGCCATCCTTACGCAAGACGCAAGCCACCGACTCGACCGGCGGCTCGCGTATGCCCCTGAATAAAGCCGGCTCTCTCTGTCAACGCACGTTCTGGTACAGCATCATTCGCGAGGTTTCATGCAGGCCGCGGGTCAGGTCGCGCAGCCGTTCGAACTCTTGCGGGTTCTGTTCGGCAACGTTGTCCAGCGGCGTGGGGGAAGACAGGTCGTGGAGCGTGGGCGAACTGCCGTCGTGCTCCATTTGCAGCAGGTAGTTGCGCGTGACACCGCCGATCAGCGGGAACGTACCTTCGCGCAGTACCAGCGGCACCACACGCTCACCTTCTGGAGCCGCCTGCTGAATGTCACGGCCCATGGTGCCGCTGGTGAAGTCCATACCGGCCATCCCGGCGACTGTCGGCAACAGGTCGGCAAGGCCGACCGCTTCGTCGACGACCCGTGTGCCCAGCAGGCCGGGGGCGTGAATCAACAGCGGGACGTTGTTGCTCTCCAGGCCCAGTTGCTCGAACGCCGGCGCCATGTGCGGGATCTGGCTGATCCGCGTGTTGTGATCGCCAAACAGCACGAAGATGGTGTTTTCGTAGTAACCGCCCGCCTTGGCCAGTTCCATCAATCGCCCGATATTGAAGTCCAGCAGGCGCACGGCGTTGTACTGCTCCACGCTGCGCGAACCGGCGGCCTGAACCTGCTCAACAGTCTTGTCGCTGACCTGAAAACCGTCGTTGTCTTTGGGGATGGTAAACGGCCGGTGATTACCCGCAGTCTGCACGTAGGCAAAGAACGGTTTGTCGGCTGGCAACGCACGCAGGATCCGGTCACTCTCCTTGAACAGGTCCAGGTCGGAAATCCCCCAGACATCCACCTGCGGTGACTTCCAATCGCGCTCGTCATACAGCCGTACGTCGTCGATACTGCGACGGATCAAGGCGTTCATGTTGGCCCAGCCGGAATTGCCGCCAATCATGTACAGCTTCTCGTACCCTTTGAAGTCGTTGATGATGGTGTTTTGCCGTGTGAGCAGCGGGTGACGCGTGGCGGTTTCCTGCCGTGTCACGTCGGGCACCCCGGTGATGCTCGCCCAGACCGTTTTCGCAGTGCCGGTAACCGGCACGTAAAAGTGCTTGAAGAACCAGCTTTGGGTGGCCAGATGGTCCAGGTTCGGCGTCGGGTTCAGCGGGTTGCCGTAGGCGCCGACGGCACTGGTGCCCAGCGATTCGAGCATGACGAACATGACATTCGGCGGCCGCTCGCCCGGCAGCCGGTAAGGCTGCACGGTCTGGTGACGTTTGAAACTCAACCCCTGCACGTCTGGCTGGGGAACGCCCAGATAACGCGCGACCCGTTCATAGTGCTTGCGCACCTCGGGTTCATCGAAGTTCGACTGCGAGACCTTGAGCGTGTCGTACAGAAACAGCGCTGGATTGAGCCCCAGCGCCGCCACCTGACTGTTGCCGGAGAAGAACGCATCGCTCCAGCGCAACGGTACCGGGTTTTCCAGATTGAGATTCTCGACCCGGCCCAGCAGGCCGAGGAAGGTAGCACAGACCATCAGCGCCGAACCCCAGACCACGGACCCGCGTTTGATTGGCCTGGCCTCACGGTCCAGGGTGACACGTTCAAGCCTGATCAATACCCAGCCGAGCACGGCGACCGTTAGCAGCCAGCCGACAGTGATCCACAACACCGGATAGGTCTGCCAGAGCATGTCCCGGGAAATCTGCGCATCCTCCAGATAGCGCAGCACGCTGGCGTTGAGCCTGACCCCGAGATAGGCGTAATGGCCGAAATCGACGATGTAAATCATCGTCAGGATCGCCAGCGCCACGATCAGATAGCCTCGCGCCAGCCAGCGCAGGGCACGCACGCTGATCAGGTTCCAGCCCGGCAACCAGAGCAGCAGCGCGATAGGCAGCAGTATCAGCAGCGCCAGGCGCAAGTCGAAGCGCAGACCGATGCCCAGCGTCTGTGCGACCTCGCCATGCGTGAACAGCGTGCCCGGCTCGATGCCGGAAAACCCGAAGAAGAACACACCCCTCAGCAACGCCGACAGCAGGAACACCACCATGACCGCGCCCAGCCAATAATGCAGGCGTCGCGATTGCAACCAACTCATCGTCATTCCCCTAGACATTGCCGACAGACAGAGCGGCCGGACGGCGCGTCTCCATTGCCCGGCGATAAACAAAACGGACAGCCAGGATCAGCAATGCCCCACAACAGTAAAGGCCAAGCAGCGGATCGATCAGGTAATCCCAATAATTCTCCGATGGCTTGATGCGGAAAGTGAAGGCCAGCGTCGCAGCGCTGAGCATCACCGCGGCCAGCGCATTGCGCATAAAGACCAGCCCCAGCGCGATGACAGCGACAATCATGATCATCGGCCGCGGGTTGTAACCCCAGCGGTACGGATCGAAATACGTCAGGCCCAGTGTGGCCGGGTACAGCGTCAGTGCCAGCGCAGCAAACACCAGCAACACCACCGCGCGCCTGGACACGGCCAGTGGCTTGAGCACACCCAGTCGCTGCAGGGTCAGCCAGCCCAGCAGCACCAGGCTGCTGATGGCCAGGTCATCGGTCAGGCTGCGGGCATAGGACGCCATCGACAGCCCGTCGATCGAGATCACACTCAATAGCGAGACGGCGGCCAGCAGGCCGCAGCGCCACCATAACGATGCGGTCAGCGGCGCCAACAGCACAAACAGGGTCCAGGCAAACGCCAGATGAGCCAATCCCAACGCGATCATAAAAGTTGCTCCGCCAGCCAGGCCTCGTTGAAGCTGACATGCTTGATGAAGGTGTTATTCCATGAGTAGACCAGGTGATACAGGCCGTCCGGGCTACGGATGAAGTACGGGTATTCGTATTCGAAGTCGCAGCCCTGGGGCGAGCAGACGCGTTGGTCCAGATTGCTCAGAAACGCCTCTTCCATCGGTTGACGCAGGGCGCCACTGGAACTGCGGAAGCCCTCGCCGATCACCTCCTTGTACGCCTCAAGGGTAAACGGCGTGCCCAGCGGATCGGGCGACTTGTCGAAATCCATCAAGGGCCTCCAGACGTTCATCTCTTCATCAGTGCCGTACAGGCTGAGCTTGAAGCGCCCCTCGCGCAGGTCATTGAGCGCCACCAGCAACCCCCTGCCCGGCACACCGACCGCAGCCAGCGAAGAATTGGGGTTGCTCGGGGTCAGCGGATACGGCTCGCTCCAGCTCTGCCCGCCGTCTTCGGTGCGGCTGGCCAGCACCCGGTGGAACGTCTCGCCGGCATAGCGCAACAAGGCCACGGCGCGCTGCCCATCCAAAGGCACCACGGTGGGTTGCAGGGAATTGTTGCCACGGCTGATGCGAAACTTGTCGATCACTTCACCGTCGGCACTCAGGTACAGGTATTCGGCAAACTTGCCGAGAAACTCATGATAGACCGGCAGGCCGATCGAACCGTCGGCATGAAACACCGGCGCGCCGCGCACCAGCGTACTGATGTTCAGGAACGGTGTTGTCACCAGTTGCCATGGCGGCGACCAGCTGGCGCCCATGTCGCTGGAGACCATGGCGTTGACCGTGCTGCCCGCCCAGCCGCCGACCGAGACTGAAACGTAGAACAGCCACAGGCGATTGTCCGGAGCCAGGGCGATCACCGGATTGCCCAGTTTACGGATGTATTTACCGGTGCCTGACTGGGTGGACTCACGGGTTGCCAGCACCTGCTCGCCGCCCCACTCGCCACTGGCCGCATCGAAGCGCGAGGTGCGTATTTCAACGTCGCCCGCCCCTTCGCGAGAACCGGCGAACCACACCGACATCAGGTCGCCGCCGGGCAATGCTGTCACGGCTGAGGAATGCACGAAGTCGTCCAGGTCGGAAGACGCGAAACGCGACATATAGGACGCCTTGGGCGCCACGCTCTCAGCGCCCACTGGCGCGGGGCTGAGCGCAAAGGGCGCAATACGGTGCTGTGGATGGCTGAGCCACGCACTGAGAAAAATCGCCACAACAATCAGGCCTGCGCTCCATGCAGTCAGGTTTCGGGAAATAACACGCATCGGGAGGCATCACTGTAAAGAGGAACAAAGGTGTGGTTTCAGCGATGGCGATCTTCGGGCAACGGACGTCGTTTGCCAGTCAGCATCGACAGGGGCAGGTTGTCACGCACCTGAACGCTTTCGAAGATGGCGGCGGCCATGTGCAGCACCACCAGGGCACACAAGGTGTTAGCGAGAATTTCATGGATGTCCTGCGGCCAGTCGGCGCCCCACAAGGCATCGACCTCTTCCATCAGAAAACCGGTCAGGCCCATGCCGAAGATCAGCACCATCATTAGTACCATGACCAGCGCGCCGAGCGGGGAATGACCGAGCCGATGTATCGGTCGCCGGTCGATCAGCGAGCGGATATGCGCACGCAGGCGCGCCGGATGCGGCCAGAAATCGCTCCAGCGTGCGCTGCGCGGCCCAATGAATCCCCACACCACGCGCACCGCCAGCCAGGCAACCGCGTAATAGCCCAGCCAGATGTGCCAGTCGCCACCTGCTTCATTGAAGAAATAATTGGCAACAAAAACACCCGCGATCGAGACGTGAAACAGCCTGACCAGCGGGTCCCACAGGCGCAGGGAAACACGGCTCATTACTTGGTCTCGGTCTTCACCGCTTTACCCGTCACCGGATCGTGATAGATCTCGACCTTGCGCTTGTCCTTGTCGAAACCATAGATTTCGTAGCAGTTGCCGTCAGTCACCTTGAACTTGCTGATCTCGTAACCCTGAGCCTTGAGCTGCTCCTGGAATTTGGCCTGATCCTGCCATTGGGACTTGTCAGCCGTGGTGCATTGCGGCCCGGCAAGTGCCAGCGGGCTGGCCAGACACAGGGAAATCAGCAGGACTTTACGCATGACAGATACTCGCAAGCAGTTAAGGAGCGCCTACTGTGCGAAACGAATCTTAGGAAAAGCTTAATACGTAATAGCTCGTAACATCTTCCCGGACACACGGCACTTCGCGCTGCTGCCTGCTGACGGCATCATGGCGCCCTTCTTCCCACACTCACCGGTCAAACCCTATGCGCCTGCTTCTCGTCGAGGATGATCGAGCCATTGGTCAAGGCATCCGCGTGGCCCTGAATACCGAGGGCTACACCCTTGACTGGCTGGAGGACGGACTGAGCGCGCTGCACGCCTTGCGCAGCGAGCCATTCGACCTGTTGCTGCTCGACCTCGGATTGCCACGCATGGATGGCCTGGACCTGCTGCGCCAGTTGCGCGCCGAAGCACTCACCCTGCCGGTGCTGATCCTGACTGCACGCGACGGGACTGCCGACCGTATTGCCGGTCTGGATGCCGGTGCGGACGACTACCTGATCAAGCCCTTCGACGTCGATGAATTGAAAGCCCGGGTCCGCGCCCTGCTCAGGCGCAGCCAGGGCCGTGCGCAACCGCTGCTGGAGCACGCGGGCATCAGCCTCGACCCGACGTCGCAACAGGTCAGCTTTAAGGGCAGCGAAGTACCGATGACGCCGATGGAGTACCAGCTGCTGCATCAACTGATGATCCGCCCCGGCAAAGTGGTCACCCGCGAGCGTTTGTCCAATACCCTGTACGGCTGGCAGGACAAGGTCGAAAGCAACACCTTGGAAGTGCTGATTCACAACCTGCGCAAGAAACTGTCTACCGAGCTGATCCGTACCGTGCGCGGCGTCGGCTACCTGCTGGAGCTCAAGGCATGACCTCGGTACGCGCGCGCATTCTGATCCCGGTACTGATGCTGCTGCTGCTCGGCGACCTGACCATCAGCCTGCTCGCCCTGCGCGACAGCCATCACGAAATCGAAGAAGTCTACGATGCACAGCTGGCCCAGAGCGCGCGCCTGCTGCAAGGTGTGCTGCGTCAGCGCGCAGCGGGTGAGCAGGACCTCGACAAGCTGTATCAGGCGTTCGATCAGGCCATGAGCCGGGTCGGCACCAGCGGCGTAGCCCATCCCTACGAAACCCGGCTGACCTTTCAGGTCTGGCGTACCTCGGGCGAGCTGCTGGTGCGCTCGGCCGAAGCGCCGCTGCTCAGTGCACCTCCGGCAACCGAAGGCTCCCATGATCTGGTCGAGAACGGGCACGAGTGGTGCGGCTTTCTCCTCGCCGATCCACAGCAGGGTTTTCTGATCTGGGTGGGTGAGCGCGATGACGTGCGCCAGGACCTGATTCAGCGCATTGTCAGTCACACGCTGTGGCCAACGCTGATCGGTGTGCCACTGCTGGTGGTCGCGATCTGGCTGGCCATCGGTTGGGGCCTGCGCCCGCTGCAAGCGATGGCCAGGGTCATCCGCAAGCGCGATGCCGAAAGCCTCGAACCGCTTGATGTAACGCCCCTGCCCAAAGAACTGGAGCCCATGCAGTACGCGCTCAACCGCCTGCTGACCCAGATCGAGAGTGTGCTGGAGCGCGAGCGACGCTTCATCGCCGACGCGGCCCACGAACTGCGTACACCGCTGACCATTCTGCGCATCCACGCGCAGAACGCACGCCAGGCCGAAACCCCGGAGCAACGCCTGGAAGCACTGGATTTCCTCGTGCATGGCGTCGACCGCGCCGCCCGCCTGGCCAGTCAGTTATTGACCATGGCACGCCTGGAACCGCGTCTTGAAGTCAGCCAGTTACAGACCTTCGAGCTGAACACGCTGGTACGCGAGGAAATGGCCGAACTCACGCCGCTGGCCCTGGAGAAGCGCGTCGATCTGGTGTTCGAGGAAGGCGAGGATTGCGTGATCCGCAGCGACCCGGCAGCCATCACCATTGCCCTGCAGAACCTGCTGACCAATGCGCTGAATTTCGCCCCGACCGCCAGCGAGATTCGCGTCGCCCTGCACGCTCAGGAAGATGGCAGCGCGCACCTGTCAGTCGAAGACGCAGGGCCGGGTATCGACGAACAACAGAAGGCGCGCCTGTTCGAACGCTTTTACAGTCAGGGTCACAGCAATGGCGCAGGGCTGGGGCTGGCGATCGTCGACATGATCGTGCGCAAACTTGAAAGCAGTCTGCACCTGCGCAACTCGGCGCAGGGTGGACTGTGTGCAGAGCTGCGCATCAAGAGCAGGACGAGCTGAACCCTGCTCGGCTCAAAGCACCACGCGCAGGCATTGCCCGGCGTGATACAGGGTGAAGCCCGCGTCGTAGGCCAGGCTGCGCAACGAACTGCCCGAGACCTTTTTGCCGCTTGAAAAACTCATCGGCAACGCAGTTGCATCGTTAGTCAGCAGGTAATCGGCAAAGCACTTGCCCACCAGCGTCCCGGTGGTCACCCCCCGACCATTGAAACCGGTCGCCGCCAGCAAGCCTGGCGCTGGTTCGAAGAGGCGCAACAAGTGGTCCGGCGTGAAGCCGATGCGCCCGGTCCAGGTGCTCTGCCACTCGACCCGGCCCAGTTGCGGGAAGTAATGCTGCTGGACGCGATCCGCCCACTGACGAATGAACCACAGCGGATAATTGCCGGCGTTACCCAGGCTGCCCAGTAGCAGGCGCCCATGGGCATCACGACGAATGTTGCTGAGCACCGTGCGCGTATCCCACGAACCCTGCCCGCCGCGCAGAATCTGCGCCTGCTCGGCACCGCTGAGTGGCTGCGAAGCGACCTGATAGTAGTAACCCGTGAAGATGTGATCCTTGATATCGGTCCACTCGCCTTCGGTGTAGGCATTGGACGCGATGATCACTTTCTCGGCGCTCACACTGCCCGCAGCAGTAGAGACCTTCCAGCCGTCAGCGGTGCGTTGCAAGCCGTTGACAGGAGAATCACCGAACACTTGCCCACCCTGCGCCACCACGTTAAGCGCCATGCCCGAGACATAGGCCATCGGGTTCACCGTGCCGGCGCGGTGATCGAGCAAGGCACCGCTGACCTTGTCGGTACCACAGGCATCTTCGCAGGGTTTGCCGGTCAGTAATTCGACGTTGGCACCGCGCCGCTGCCACTGTGCGGCGCGGCTGCGCAGGTCAGCCAGGCCCTTGGCGTTATGCGCCATGTGCAGGTTGCCGGTGCGCGTGTCCTGGCAATCGATGCGGTACTGGTCGATGGTCGCGAACACCAGTGCCGGTGCCGCGCCCAATGCGCCATTCAGTCGGCTGGCCTCGACGCTGCCCAGTGCCTTGTCCAACTGATCGGGCGCCACCCAGGTCCCGGCATTCACCAGACCGACGTTGCGTCCGGAACCGCCATTCCCGACCTGGTGCGCTTCGACCACGCACACCGACTTGCCGCCTTCCAGCAAGCGCAACGCCGCTGACAGACCGGTGAAACCGGCGCCGATGATGCATACATCGGCGCTCCGCTCGCCGCTCAGGGCCGGGCTGACCGGACGTTGCGGAGTCAATTGTTCCCACAGACAGCCTTCAGCAAACTGCACCATCGAAAAACTCCAGCAATGTCGGCGATAAGCGCCCGGTTCACATCAGTCGAAAACGATGCCCTGAGCCAGCGGCAACTCGCGGGAGTAGTTGACGGTGTTGGTCTGCCGGCGCATGTAGGCGCGCCACGAATCGGAGCCGGACTCGCGGCCGCCACCGGTTTCCTTCTCGCCGCCAAATGCCCCGCCGATTTCCGCACCGCTGGTGCCGATATTGACGTTGGCAATCCCGCAATCGCTGCCCGCGGCGCTCTGGAAAGCCTCGGCCTCGCGCAGGTCGGTAGTGAAAATGCACGACGACAGGCCCTGCGGCACTTCGTTGTTCAGGCGCAGGGCCTCTTCGAAGTCGTCGTAGGCCAGCACGTAGAGAATCGGCGCGAAGGTTTCGTGACGCACGACGTCGCTCTGGCCAGGCATTTCGGCAATGGCCGGCGTGACGTAGTAGCCGTTCGGGTATTTGTCCTGCAACTGACGCTCGCCACCGAACACCTGTCCGCCTTCGTCACGGGCCTTGGTCAGCGCGTTCTGCATGGCCGAAAACGCTTGCTGGTCAATCAGCGGACCGATCAGATTGCCTTCGCGCGGATCACCGACGCGCACCTTGGCGTAGGCCGCCTTGACGCGGGCGACCACTTCGTCCTTGATCGAACGGTGCACAATCAGGCGGCGCAACGTGGTGCAACGCTGACCGGCGGTGCCTACCGCACTGAACAGAATGCCGCGCACGGCCAGGTCCAGATCGGCGCTCGGGGCCAGAATCATCGCGTTGTTGCCACCCAACTCCAGAATGCTGCGCCCGAAACGGGCGGCGACACGCGGACCGACTTCACGGCCCATGCGGGTGCTGCCGGTGGCGCTGATCAGCGGCACGCGCGGGTCATCGACCAGCGCTTCGCCTGCGTCACGATCACCAATCACCAATTGCGCCAGTGCTGCGGGTGCATCACCGAAAATCTTCAGCGCCTTGTCGAACAGCGCCTGACAGGCCAGTGCCGTCAGCGGGGTCTTTTCCGAAGGCTTCCAGATCACCGGATTGCCGCAGACCAGCGCCAGCGTGGTGTTCCAGGCCCAGACCGCGACCGGGAAGTTGAACGCGCTGATTACACCGACCACACCCAGCGGGTGCCAGGTTTCGCGCATATGATGACCGGGGCGCTCGGAGGCGATGGTCAGACCGTACAGCTGACGCGACAGACCGACGGCAAAGTCGCAGATGTCGATCATTTCCTGCACTTCACCCAGACCTTCCTGAGTGATCTTGCCGGCCTCGACCGACACCAGTTCGCCCAGATCAGCCTTATGCTCACGCAGCACATCACCAAAGATCCGCACCAGCTCGCCACGCCGTGGGGCCGGCACTGTGCGCCACTTCAGAAACGCGCTGTGGGCGCTGTCGATACGCGCCACGACCTGTGCCTTGTCTTCAAGCGTGACCGAGGCAATGCGGCTGCCATCAATCGGGGTGTAAACCGGATAGTCCCCTTGTGTGTGGGCACTGTTCGCCACGCCCAGACGTGCTAGTAACTCGGCAACCATGTTGATTCTCCTGTCATGAAACCACGGTGGAAATCATCGATGACCTCAGTATCAAGCCACTCAGGGTCGGGCTACAAACGACGTTTTTGAAAAACATGATTCCTTTTAGGAATGAACTTCTGATCATTAGCAGCCAGAAAAGCCATTACATCGGGAATTATTGGAATGACCCGGTGATTTTATTTCGTTTGCGAGCGCTGCCCGATGTTTGTTTGGATAAGGCCATCATGATCACCCGGAGTCAGGGCCAGGCCGATGAGCGAACACATCAGCGAATCCATTTCGTTTGTCCACAACATCACGCTGTCCCACGGCCGCAACGCTGAAGTCTGGGACACCGCCGGCAAACGCTATATCGACTTCGTCGGCGGCATCGGGGTGCTCAATCTGGGGCATTGCAACCCGCAGGTGGTCACGGCCATTCAGGATCAGGCGGCAAAGCTGACCCACTACTGCTTCAACGCCACGCCTCATGACCCGTACATCCGCTTCATGGAGCAGCTCACGCAGTTCGTGCCGGTCAGTTATCCCCTCAGCGGCATGCTCACCAACAGCGGTGCGGAAGCGGCCGAAAATGCCCTGAAGATCGTACGTGGCGCCACCGGCCGCACGGCGGTCATCGCCTTCGACGGTGGCTTTCATGGCCGAACGCTGGCGACCCTGAACCTCAACGGCAAGGTAGCGCCCTATAAACAGAAAGTCGGCGTGCTGCCCGGTCCGGTCTTTCACGTTCCGTTCCCCAGCAAGGATAACGGCGTGTCCACCGAGCAGGCACTCAAGGCCATGGACCGGCTGTTCAGCGTCGAGATCGACGTCAACGACGTGGGCTGCATCATCTTCGAACCAGTTCAGGGCGAAGGCGGTTTTCTGGCCATGCAGCCGGACTTTGCCCAGGTATTACGAGCGTTCTGCGATAAGCACGGGATCGTGCTGATCGCCGATGAAATCCAGTCCGGCTTCGGCCGTACCGGGCAGCGTTTTGCGTTCAGTCGTCTGGGCATCGAGCCCGATCTGATTCTGCTGGGCAAAAGCATTGCGGGCGGCATCCCGCTGGGCGCAGTGGTAGGTCGCAAGCCGTTGCTGGACAACCTGCCCAAGGGCGGCCTGGGCGGTACCTATTCCGGTAACCCGATTGGCTGCGCAGCGGGCCTTGCGTCACTGGCGCAGATGACCGATGCCAACCTGTCCAGTTGGGGCGAGCAGCAGGAACACGCCATCGTTTCACGCTATGAAGCCTGGCAGGCGAGCAGACTGTCGCCGTACCTGGGCAGGCTGACCGGTGTTGGCTGCATGCGCGGTATCGAATTGATCACGGCGGAGGGCGAGCCCGGCACCCGACAGCTCGCCGAGCTGCTGAGCTCAGCCAGGGACGCCGGGCTGCTGCTGATGCCCAGCGGCAAGTCACGGCACATTATCCGCCTGCTGATTCCGCTGACCATTGAGCCCGATGTGCTGCACGAAGGGCTGGATATTTTCGAGCGCTGCCTGGCGGCGCTGGCTTGAACCCGTACGGAGAAAACACCCTGATGAGCACAGCACGCTTTGCCGACCCGGATCAGATCCGCGCGGGTTTTTCTCGCGCCATGTCGCAGATGTACAAGCACGAAGTGCCGCTGTACGGCACGCTGATGGCGCTGGTGAGTGAAGTCAACGAACAGGTCATGAGCCATGACAGCAGTGTGCTGGACAGCCTGCGCCAGACCGGTGAAATCCAGCGCCTGGACATGGAACGGCACGGTGCGATCCGCGTCGGCACGGCACAGGAACTGGCCACCCTCGCCCGCCTGTTCGCGGTCATGGGCATGCAGCCGGTGGGTTACTACGACCTGAGCGCGGCCGGCGTGCCGGTTCACTCCACCGCCTTTCGCGCCGTGCATGAGCAGGCGCTGCAGGTCAGTCCGTTTCGGGTGTTCACCTCGTTGCTGCGCCTGGAGCTGATCGAAAGCGACGGCCTGCGTGAGTTCGCCAGTCAGGTGCTGGGCAAGCGTAGTATCTTCACGCCCGGCGCCCTGGCGTTAATCGACAAGCATGAAGCAGACGGCGGTTTGAGCGAAGCCGATGCGTCCGAGTTCATCCAGCAGGCGCTGGAAACCTTTCGCTGGCACAACACAGCGACGGTTTCGCTGGACGACTATCAGAAGCTGAACACTCAGCATCGCCTTATCGCTGATGTGGTGGCGTTTCGAGGTCCGCATATCAACCACCTGACGCCACGTACGCTGGACATCGATGCGGTTCAGGCCGGCATGCCTGGCAAGGGCATCACACCCAAAGCGGTGGTTGAAGGACCACCGCGTCGTCAGTGCCCGGTTCTGCTTCGCCAGACCAGTTTCAAGGCGCTGGAAGAACCGATTACTTTCATCGGCCAAGGGAGCATTCAGTCGGGCAGCCACTCGGCACGCTTCGGCGAGATAGAACAGCGTGGCGCTGCACTGACGCCCAAAGGCCGCGAGCTGTATGACCGGCTGCTGAACGATGCCCGCGAAGCGCTGGGCGAATTCCCCAGTGAGGCTAATGCCGTTCGCTATGCCGGGCTGCTGGAAGAAACGTTCAAAGCGTTTCCGGACAGCCACGCTGAAATGCGCAGGCAGGGTCTGGCCTACTTTCGCTATTTCCCGACCGAGTCAGGCATTGCCGCGCGCGCATCCGGCAGTCTGGAGCAGCTTGTCGAAGCCGGTCATGTGCGCTTCGAGCCACTGGTGTACGAAGACTTTTTGCCGGTCAGTGCGGCGGGCATCTTCCAGTCCAATCTGGGCGATAACGCACAGGCGCATTACGCGACGAATTCGAATCAGCAGGATTTCGAGCGGGCGCTGGGACGCGGGACGCTCAACGAACTGGACCTGTATGCCGACACCCAACGGCGTTCCCTGGAGAAATGCGCCAGGGAACTGGAACTGAGCAGTCCCGCCTGCTAATTAGTGGGAGCTTGCTCGCGAAGACGATGTTTCAGGCGATGCTTTTTGGCGCCCATACCGAATCTTTCGCGAACAAGTTCGCTCCTACGGCCTTCGGCCAGAATCAAAAGCGCACTTGCGCATAATGATGAGCGCGCTGCGTCACATTCCCGGTTCGCTACCCCTTGGGCAAAAGGCCGTTTTGATTCTGCCCAACGGGCGTAGGAGCGGACTTGTCCGCGAAGGGGCCGCAAGCCTTCCCGAGAATGTATCGCCTGAAACATCGTCTTCGCGAACAAGTTCGCTTGTATGGTAAGACTTGAAGGGAGGAGGAGGGACTTAGTTCGCTTCTGACTGTTCGCGCAGTACAGACCCGTAGGAGATTTCACCCCTCCTCCTTTCACCCAAGCGCCGATAAAGAATGCTTAAGGCTCACAACCTACGATAGAAACAAGCCTGCGCCTCTGGGTGGCCCCTTCAAGTCTGTAAACCTTATCCCCGAGGAGGCGTTATGGCAATGCGGGTTACTCTGGAAAAACCGATCATCGGTGTAGATGTCGCCAAGAATGAGTTGGTGATCTACCACGATCAATATGATCGACTTGAGGCAATCCCCAATACCAAAGTCGCCATCACACAATGGCTGAAGGCCTTGGCGAGCAGCTGCGCCATCGCCATCGAAGCCACTAACGTCTATCACGTCCTGTTCGCGGATGCGGCCCACGAAGCAGGCTGTGACGTTTATATGGTGGATGGCTATCAGCTCAGTCATTACCGTAAAGGCGTCAACATACGCGCCAAAACCGATGCCCAAGATGCTCGTTTGTTGGCCCGATACCTGAAAAACGAGCTTGATGAGTTGCGGCCCTGGATACCTGCGAGCCCGCTTTATCGGCAGCTTCTGAGCCTGTTCCGACGTCGTGCAGCCTTGGTTCAGGCTCGTACTGGCCTGGTGCAAAGCTGGACCAACGAGCCTTTTCTGAGAACAGCGTTCGCCAATCAGGTCAACTCGATGAAACGATTTGAGGCGCTCGTTGAAAAGAAGATTCGCGATGTACTGCAGGAAGCCGGTCTGATGAGGCAGGTCAACCGCTGTATGAAAGTAGAAGGGATCGGCTTTCTGACTGCAGCTCGCTTGGTCACTTCTTTTCAGCGAGGCGAGTTCAGCGGAGCGAACGCCTTTATCGCGTTTCTTGGGCTGGACCTGAAAGTATCCAAATCAGGGCAAAGTGATGGACCTCGTCGATTGACCAAACGCGGCGATCCAGAAGCCCGACGGTTGCTGCACAACGCGGCTATGTCCGGGAGCCGTACGCCGGCCTGGAAGCCTTTTTATGAAGAGCAGAGAAAGCGTGGCTTTAGTACAACTCAAGCGCTGGTCATGCTCTCCCGAAAGTTGGCTCGAGTAGTCTTCGCTCTGTTAAAGAACCAGAGCGAATATCAAACAAAAGTGGCTTGAGGGCTTTGCCAAAACCATAGAATCTCCTACGGCCTTCGGCCAGAATCAAAAGCGCACTTGCGCATAATGATGAGCGCTCTGCATCACATTCCCGGTTCGCTACCCCTTGTCCAGAAGGCCGTCTTGGTTCTGCCCAACGGGCGTAGGAGCGGACTTGTCCGCGAAGGGGCCGCAAGCCTTCCCGAAAATATATCGCCTGAAACATCGTCTTCGCGAACAAGTTCGCTCCTACGGCCTTCGGCCAGAATCAAAAGCGGACTTGTGCATAATGATGAGCGCGCTGCGTCACATTCCCGGTTCGCTACCCCTTGCCCAGAAGGCCGTTTTGATTCTGCCCAACGGGCGTTGGAGCGGACTTGTCCGCGAAGGGGCCGCAAGCCTTCCCGAAAATATATCGCCTGAAACATCGTTTTCGCGAACAAGTTCGCTCCTACGGCCTTCGGCCAGAATCAAACGCGCACTTGTGTATAACGATGAGCGCGCTGCGTCACATTCCCGGTTCGCTACCCCTTGTCCAGAAGGCCGTCTTGGTTCTGCACAACGGGCGTAGGAGCGGACTTGTCCGCGAAGGGGCCGCAAGCCTTCCCGAGAATGTATCGCCTGAAACATCGTTTTCGCGAACAAGTTCGCTTGTATGGTAAGACTTGAAGGGAGGAGGAGGGACTTAGTTCGCTTCTGACTGTTCGCGCAGTACAGACCCGTAGGAGATTTCACCCCTCCTCCTTTCACCCAAGCGCCGATAAAGAATGCTTAAGGCTCACAACCTACGATAGAAACAAGCCTGCGCCTCTGGGTGGCCCCTTCAAGTCTGTAAACCTTATCCCCGAGGAGGCGTTATGGCAATGCGGGTTACTCTGGAAAAACCGATCATCGGTGTAGATGTCGCCAAGAATGAGTTGGTGATCTACCACGATCAATATGATCGACTTGAGGCAATCCCCAATACCAAAGTCGCCATCACACAATGGCTGAAGGCCTTGGCGAGCAGCTGCGCCATCGCCATCGAAGCCACTAACGTCTATCACGTCCTGTTCGCGGATGCGGCCCACGAAGCAGGCTGTGACGTTTATATGGTGGATGGCTATCAGCTCAGTCATTACCGTAAAGGCGTCAACATACGCGCCAAAACCGATGCCCAAGATGCTCGTTTGTTGGCCCGATACCTGAAAAACGAGCTTGATGAGTTGCGGCCCTGGATACCTGCGAGCCCGCTTTATCGGCAGCTTCTGAGCCTGTTCCGACGTCGTGCAGCCTTGGTTCAGGCTCGTACTGGCCTGGTGCAAAGCTGGACCAACGAGCCTTTTCTGAGAACAGCGTTCGCCAATCAGGTCAACTCGATGAAACGATTTGAGGCGCTCGTTGAAAAGAAGATTCGCGATGTACTGCAGGAAGCCGGTCTGATGAGGCAGGTCAACCGCTGTATGAAAGTAGAAGGGATCGGCTTTCTGACTGCAGCTCGCTTGGTCACTTCTTTTCAGCGAGGCGAGTTCAGCGGAGCGAACGCCTTTATCGCGTTTCTTGGGCTGGACCTGAAAGTATCCAAATCAGGGCAAAGTGATGGACCTCGTCGATTGACCAAACGCGGCGATCCAGAAGCCCGACGGTTGCTGCACAACGCGGCTATGTCCGGGAGCCGTACGCCGGCCTGGAAGCCTTTTTATGAAGAGCAGAGAAAGCGTGGCTTTAGTACAACTCAAGCGCTGGTCATGCTCTCCCGAAAGTTGGCTCGAGTAGTCTTCGCTCTGTTAAAGAACCAGAGCGAATATCAAACAAAAGTGGCTTGAGGGCTTTGCCAAAACCATAGAATCTCCTACGGCCTTCGGCCAGAATCAAAAGCGCACTTGCGCATAATGATGAGCGCTCTGCATCACATTCCCAGTGCGTTCTGTGTTCTGTTTAAAGCAACGATAAATAAAATTCGCAATATTGGTGTGCAACCTCGTGCTATGCATACTGCGGTTGCGTGTGGACAGCAAAGTGCCGTATTCAAAGGCTCATCCCTTCAAATAGCGCACCCTGTGATCCCCTTGCAAAGGCTCGAAGCAGCCTGGGTCTGGATCACATTCAGACCTCATAAAAAATACCTGGCCGGATAACGGTCTCCATGACTTCATGGACTTTTCAACGCTGCCCTGGCGCTTTACCGCGCCTACCTGAAAAACAGAATAACGATTGATAAGGCCTGAAAAAGGCCATTCAGCAGGCAAGGGGATCATCATGCAAAACTCACACGCTGCAGTGTCGGGTGACAATCAGGCCGTTTCATCGACGGTGAAACTGTATGTCTGGGCCGCCGTTATCCTCACCATTGCCGAAATGATCGGTGCCGTCAGTATCGCGCTGGGCCCCGGCAAGGTGGTGTTGTTGCCGATGGTGTGGGCGCTGCTGCTGGGCGCGATGATCGGCCTTGCCAGCCGCCGTATGCCAGGCACCATTGGCATCGATCACGGCACACAACTGCGCTCGGCCTCCATCCTGCAACCTGCCCTGCTGCTTTTCATTGCCAAGCTCGGCCTGGTGGTCGGTGGCTCGCTGCCGGTGGTGTTCGCCTCCGGGTGGGCGCTGATGTTTCAGGAGTTCGGCCACTTCGTCGGCACCGTGATGCTCGGTCTGCCGGTCGCACTGATGCTCGGTATCAAGCGCGAAGCCATTGGTGCGACCTTCTCGGTCGGCCGTGAGCCGAGCCTGGCAATCATCGGCGAGCGCTATGGCATGGACTCTCCGGAAGGTCGCGGCGTATTGGCCGAGTACCTGACGGGCACCCTGTTCGGCGCGCTGTTCATTGCCATCGTCGCCGGGTTTATCGCCAGCCTGGGGATCTTCCATCCCAACTCGCTGGCGATGGGCTCAGGCATCGGTTCGGGCAGCATGATGGCTGCCGCTGCCGGGGCGATTGCCGCGCAACAAACACCGGAAGTCGCCAAGGAAGTCATGACGCTGGCGGCAGCCTCGAACCTGATCACCACCACCATCGGCACCTACTTCACCCTGTTCATCTCCCTGCCACTGGCAGTCTGGGGCTATCGTGTGCTCGAGCCGCTGATCGGCCGCACCACCAAGGCATCGATGAGCGAGGAAGGCCTGCGCCACAGCGACGTGTCGCTGGAGGTGCCGGAACTGGGCTGGTCGGGCAAGATCAGTGCGTGGCTGGCTGCGGGTGCACTGGCACTGATTGCCAACTATGTCGGCTACAAGACACTGTCAGGCGATGCCTTCACCGGCATGGGCATCATGATTTTCTGTGCCTTCGTGGGTGAGGTGTTTTGCAACCTGCTTCGCCGCAAGATCCCTGCGGTGTGCATGGTGTCGCTGGTGGCAATGTTCCTGACCTCGCCAGCTTGCCCCTGGGCCGCCGAGATTGCGCGGATCACCAGCTCGATCAACCTGCTGGCGGTCATTACTCCGATGCTGACCTTCGCCGGTCTGTCGATTGCCAAGGACCTCCCAGCCTTCCGCCGTTTGGGCTGGAGGATTGTACTGGTGTCGTTCCTCGCCAACTTCGGTACGTTCATCGGTGCGGTATTGATCGCCGAGCTGTTCCATTGATCCACACTGCCTGATTCGGCGCGAGTCAGCCCAGCGCCTCGTTCACCAGCCAGTCATGCACTGCGCGACGTGACGGGGTGCTCAGCGCCCCTTCGCGATAGGCCAGCACGTATTTCTTTCTGGCCTTGATCGGATGGCCGAAGGGCACGATCAGCAAGCCCTGCTCCAGCTCATCGGTGATCAGCGCCTTACGCGCAATGGCCACGCCCATGCCCATGCGCGCGGCGTCGATGGTCAGGTGATTACGATTGAACGTGTGACCGCGACGCACATCGATGCCATCGGCACCGATGGCCGTCAGGTAGAACTCCCACTCCGCATATTCATAGCTGCCGCGCCAGGCGGTGATGTCGTGCAGCAACGGGAAGTGCACCAGCTGACTGGGCGTATCCAACGGCGGCTTGCCCACTAGCAGGTCAGGCGAGCAGACCGCAAACAGCTCTTCCTCCAGCAAGGGCGTAGTCGACAACCCCGGATAGCTGCCGTCGTTCAGGTCGATGGCCAGATCGAAATCGTCATCACGCAACGACCCGCTGCTGTCCTCGGCAATGATCCGCAACTGAATGTCGGGAAACGCCGCCTGCAAGCGTGGCAGGCGCGGCATCAGCCATTTGCTCAGGAATGATGGAATGCAGCGCAGCTTGAACACCCCGCCGATACGCCCGGAATACAGCAGGCGCAGTTCTTCGCTGATACGGCTCTGCACTTCGTTGGCGACCACCGCCAGACGCTGACCTTCAGCGGTCAGCTCAAGCCCGCGCCCGACCCGGTGAAACAGCGCAAAGCCCAGGCGCTCTTCGAGCTGGCGCATCTGCTGACTGATCGCGCCGGGGGTGACGTGCAATTCTTCCGCGCAGCGGGTGAAGGACAGGTGACGGGCCGCGCAGGCGAACACCTGTAGCCAGGCGTGCATCTGTGCGTTGAAGATTCTGCTCATTGAAGAGTTCCGCTAAAGCGTTGCATAGCAACAATCGTTTGTCGTTTCGA
The DNA here is from genome assembly GCF_017832255.1 of Pseudomonas sp. PvP028. Lineage (NCBI taxonomy): Bacteria > Pseudomonadati > Pseudomonadota > Gammaproteobacteria > Pseudomonadales > Pseudomonadaceae > Pseudomonas > Pseudomonas sp. PvP028. Next base: position 3,222,369 of record NZ_JAFIBL010000001.1, on the reverse strand, counting down.
CAGCCGAAGCCAAAGATGAGTAACAGAAAAAGGGGAATACCAAATTCCCGTGCATCATCTCACCTGAAGGACCTTCGTGATGGCTATCAGCGTCTTCGACATGTTCAAAATCGGCATCGGGCCGTCCAGTTCGCACACCGTCGGGCCAATGCGCGCCGGCGCACTGTTTGTGACCGAGCTGCGCAACCACAACCGTTTGCCCAACGTGGAAAGGATTGAGGTGCGATTGTACGGTTCTCTGTCGGCCACGGGCATCGGTCACGGCAGCGATCGCGCAACAGTCATGGGCCTGATGGGTGAGTGGCCTGACCAGATCGACCCTAGCCAGGTCAACCAGCGCATCGACGCGCTGCGTGCCGATAACCAGCTGATGCTGGCGGGCGAACAGGCCATCACCTTCGTCTGGGAGCGGGACATGTGCCTGCTCGATGAAAGCCTCCCCTACCATCCCAATGGCATGACGCTGTGCGCCTATGGCAAGAACGGCGAACTCCACGAGCAAACCTACTATTCGGTGGGCGGCGGTTTTGTGATCGACGCCGAACAGGCCGCCAGCGGCGTGCTGGACAACGACACAACCGTCCTGCCCTATGATTTTTTCAGCGGCGCGCAGTTGCTCAAGCTGTGCAAAACCCACGGCATGAGCATTTCCGAATTGATGATGGCCAACGAAAAGGTCTGGCGCAGCGAGGAAGAAATCCGCGAGAAAATCATGGTGATCTGGGCCGCGATGCGTGCCTGCGTCGACAAGGGCCTGGTGGAAACCGGCATCCTGCCCGGTGGCCTGAACGTGCGGCGACGTGCCTACCGCCTGCATCAGAACCTGCAGAACCTGGACAACCCCAACGTGATCGGCTCGACGCTGAGCGCCATGGAATGGGTCAACCTGTTCGCCCTCGCGGTCAACGAAGAAAACGCCGCAGGCGGGCGCATGGTGACGGCGCCCACCAACGGCGCGGCTGGCATCGTGCCCGCCGTGCTGCACTACTTCATGAAATTCAAACCCACGGCCAATGACGATGACGTTGTACGGTTTTTCCTGAGCGCCGCTGCAGTCGGCATTCTGTGCAAGAAAAACGCCTCGATTTCCGGTGCCGAGGTCGGTTGTCAGGGTGAGGTAGGATCGGCCTGCGCGATGGCCGCCGCGGGCCTGGCAGAGATCCTCGGCGCGACGCCCGAGCAGGTAGAGAACGCTGCCGAGATTGGCCTGGAGCATAATCTGGGGCTGACCTGCGATCCGGTCGGCGGGCTGGTGCAGATCCCCTGCATCGAGCGCAATGCGATTGCTGCCGTGAAGGCCATCAATGCCGCCCAGATGGCCCTGCGCGGCGACGGCGAGCACCACATCTCGCTGGACCACGCCATCCGCACGATGCGCGACACCGGCGCCGACATGCACGACAAATACAAGGAAACCTCACGCGGCGGCCTGGCGGTCAACCTGATCGAGTGCTGACAGGCACTCATCGGCGTCGCGACGTATTCGAGAGCGTCAGGGACGGTACATTCCCTGCGGATGTACCGTCCTTTTCGCGAACCGGTTAGCTCTATGGCCTACGGCCAGAATCAAAGGCTGGCGTAAGCGCGCGAGCCATTCAAGCCACCGGCAAGCACTGCTCCACCAGCGAGGTCCACACCGCAACGCCGGGTTCGATGACCTGGTCGTTGAAGTCGTAGTACGGGTTGTGCAACGCCGCCGACGGCTTCTCGCCGTCGACGCCCATCCAGATGTAGGCTCCCGGACAGGCGTGCAGCATGAAGGCGAAGTCTTCGGAGGCCATCGACGGGTTGCAGCCCCACTGCACGTTGGCCTCGCCCACTGCAGCGACCGCTGCACGACGGATCGTGGCTGCCGCTTCGACGTGGTTTTCGGTCACCGGGTAGCCGACGTTGTAGACCAGTTCGCCGCGCACGCCGAAGGCCGTCGGCAAACGCTCGACGAACTCGCCGATCAGGCGCTGGACCTTTTCCCGCACAGGGGTTTGCAGGCAACGCGCGGTGCCACGCAGCGTGGCGGTTTCCGGGATCACGTTGATCGCCTCGCCGGCATTGAACTGAGTGATGCTGACCACCGCCGAATCAAGCGGCGACAGGCGCCGGGAGACGATGGTTTGCAGGCCCAGGACCAGTTCGGCAGCGGCAACGATCGGATCGTTGCCCTTGTCCGGCATGGCCGCATGGCTGCCTTTGCCGGTCAGGGTGATTTCAAAGGTGTCGAGCGACGCCATCATCGGCCCCGGATTGATCACCACCTTGCCCGCAGGCACGCCCGGCCAGTTGTGCAAGCCGTAGATGGCTTCCATCGGAAAGCGCTCGAACAGCCCGTCTTCGATCATTCGCTGTGCGCCGCCGAGGTTCTCCTCGGCAGGCTGGAAGACGAAATGCACCGTGCCGCGAAAGCGCCGAGTCTCGGCCAGATGCCTGGCGGTGGCCAGCAGGATCGCGGTATGGCCATCGTGACCGCAGGCGTGCATGCAGCCCTTGTGGGTCGACTTGTGAACGCTGTCGCCCAGCTCCTGAATCGGCAAGGCATCCATGTCGGCACGCAGGCCGATGGTCGGGCCGTCGCCGTTACGCAGGGTGCCGACCACGCCAGTGCCGCCCAGACCACGGTGAATCTCGATGCCGAAACTGCTCAGCAGCTCAGCCACCTTGTCAGAGGTTTTCAGCTCCTGAAAGCCCAGTTCCGGCGCGGCATGAAGGGTGCGGCGCCACACGGTTGCTTCGTCAATCAACGTTTTTGAAATGGACATGTGCTTACTCCAGACTCGCGCCGTAGCCAAAGCTGGCGGCTGGCTTGGCGGCGGTTTCAACCCAGACGCTTTTCACTTCACTGTACTCGCGCAGGGCATCCAGACCGGAAGACCGGCCATAACCACTCTCACCATAGCCGCCGAACGGCGAACTGACGTGAATAGTCTTGTAACCGTTGACCCAGAAGGTCCCGGCCCGCACTTGTCTGGCAACGCGGTGAGCGCGGCCGACATCGCGGGTCCAGACACCACCGGCCAGGCCGAAACGGCTGTCGTTGGCGATGCGGATCGCATCCTCTTCGTCCTTGAATGGAATCGCCACGACCACCGGGCCGAAGATTTCTTCCTGCGCGCAATAAAGCTCGTTTGAGCCTGCCAGAACGGTCGGGTTGATGTAGTAACCGGGCTTTTTCGGGATCGGATCAGCACGCTCGCCCACCAGCTTCGCGCCGTCTTTGAGCGCTTGCTCGACCATGTTTTTCACGTGATTGTATTGCTTGGCGTTGTTGATCGGGCCGATCTGGGTTTCAGGGTCGCTCGGATCACCGACCTTGAACTGCGTCGCAGCCACCGCCAGGGCATTGGTGAACTTCTCGAAGATCGACTCCTGCACCAGCAGGCGCGAACCGGAAACACAGCTCTGCCCGGCTCCGGAAAAGATCGCAGCCTGGGCACCGCGCAAGGCGACTTCCAGATCGGCGTCGTCGAACACAATGTTGGCCGACTTGCCGCCCAGTTCCAGCACCGCAGGAATGCAACGCTGCGCTGCCGCCACGGCGATATGCCGGCCAGTGGCGGGTGAGCCGACGAACACCACCTTGCGAATGTCAGCCTTGGCAATGAACGCCTGGCCGATGGAATGACCGAAACCGGCAATCACGTTGACCAGCCCTTTCGGCACGCCGGCCCGCTCGATCAGCACGCCGACCATCAGCGAGCTGAGCGGGGTCAGTTCCGACGGTTTGAGAATGACCGCGTTGCCCGCTGCAATTGCCGGGGCGATCTGCCAGCCGCAAGTGAAGATCGGCGCATTCCAGGGGGTGATCTGCAACACCGTGCCCAGTGGTTCGTAGGTCACGTAGTTCAGGTGCGTGGTCGGCACCGGGATGATCTCGCCGTGCAGCTTGTCCGCCCAGCCGGCGTAATACTCGAACATCTCGGCCACTTTGAGTACTTCGACACGGGCATCGCGGATCGGCTTGTTGGCGGTCAGGGATTCGATCTGCGCGAGGTTTTCCAGCTCGTCACGAATCAGATTGCCCACCTGATACATGGCGCGGCCACGTGCCTGAGCGGTCAGTGCCCACCATTGTTGTTGAGCAGCCCTGGCGGCCTTGTCGGCCACTTCGACCAACGACTCGTCGGCGTCCGGAAAACTCAGCAGCAGGCTGTCGTCATGGGCATTGCGCACTTCGACGGGCGCGCCGTGACCTTCGATGAACTGGCCGCCGACGTAGCTGGCGATGACACTGCGATCGCCCCAGTAAGGACGCATCAGTTCGAGGATTTTTACAGTGCTCATCGCTTATTCTCCATGACCGTAAAGTTTGCCATCGGTGCGTTGCACGATGGCGCAGAAGTCTTCGTTGTCCGCCAGGGTTTCACTGCTGGCCTGCCACAACTGGGCGACGACGCGCGAAAGCGGCAGGTCCATGTCCAGGCTGTCCGCCAGATCGCTGGCCAGGCCGACGTCCTTGCGCATCAGGCCCATGGTGAAACCGGAGTCATACGCTTTGTTGAGTACCCAGGTCGGGAACATGACTTGCGTGGCACCACTGCGCCCGGAACCGGCATTCAGGCCCTGCAGAAGTTTTTCCGGATCGACCCCTGCACGCGCGGCCATCGCCACGGCTTCGGCAGTGCTGATCAGGTGACAGGCGGCGAGCATGTTGTTGGCGATCTTGGCGACGTTGCCTGCGCCACATTGCCCGACATGCACGCGTGTCCCGCTCATGCCTTCCAGGACCGGCATGGCGCGCGCCAGGTCAGCGTCCTCGGCACCGATCACCATCGACATGGTGCCGGTGGCAGCGCCTTTCGGGCCGCCAGACACCGGCGCGTCGATGAATGCGATGCCGTTTTTCGCCAGTTCGGCGGCGACCTTGCGGCTCATTTCCGGCGTCGACGTCGTGGTATCGACAACGATAAGGCCCTTGCGCCCCATCTCGTTGATGCCACCCGCGCCGAGGCACACCGATTCCACGTGCTCGGCCTTGGGCAGCGAGAGGATCAGAATGTCCACGCCTTGAATCAGTTGCGTGCGGTCGGCAACCGGCTTGACGCCCTTGCTTTCGGCCAGGGCCAGCGCGGCCTGCGACAGGTCGAAGCCGCTGACATCAAAGCCCTTGCCCGCCAGGGTGGCAGCCATGCCGCCACCCATGTTGCCCAATCCGATCACACCTGCTTTCAAAGTCATGTCTGCATCCCGATCAAAGATTTTGTACGAATTAGAGGATGACGCTGCGAGCCCTATCGGCCTGCAATGCGCTGATGATTCGAGTATGGACAGCGCTCTCCCCTCTCAGCAATAATCCAAAAATCGAATTTATGTTGCCTTTAGCGCAACACTGGAAGCCCATGAGCCTCGTTCAAGATCGACGCATCCTGTATTTTTTCGAAGCCGTCCGATTGGGCAGCGTCCGGGCTGCCGCCGACTTCCTCAACGTTGCGCCTTCGGCGGTGAGCCGTCAGATCGCGCAACTGGAACAGGAGCTGGGCTCTCCCCTGCTGGAGCGTCATCGACGCGGCGTCAAACCGACCGAGGCGGGCGACAAGGTGCTGGCCTACTACCGCCAGCGATTGACGCAGCAGGAGGTTTTGCTGGATTCGATTCAGGCCTTGAAAGGCTTGCACAGCGGCTCGGTGACACTGGTCTCCGGGGAGGGTTTTCTGGAAAGTCTCGCGCAGCCGCTGGCCCGGTTTTCCGAGCTGTACCCCAGGATCGAACTGATCGTGAACGTCTGTGGCAGCAACGAAGTGATTCGCCAGGTGGTCGAGGATGAAGCGCACATCGGTCTGGTCTTCAACCCGGCTGCCGACCCGAAAATCCGCTCGCATGCGCATCAGCGTCAACCGGTCTGTGTGATCACTGCGCCAGATCATCCGCTCGCCGAAGAACCTGGCCCGATACAGCTGCGGGCACTTGAAGACTACCGTGTCGCCCTGCCAGCCGTGTCTTACGGTATCCGCCAGATTCTGCTGCAAGCCGAGCATCAGTTGGGCATCACCGTGCAGCCGACGCTGACCTGCAGCACCTTCGCGATGCTCAAGCATTTCGCCATGCAGGGTGGCGTCACGCTGCTGCCGACCTTTGTCGTGGAGGAAGAAATAAAGGCCGGAAGATTGCGTGCCCTGCCCTTGCAGCATGAGGTGTTCAGCAGCCCGCAGACTCACCTGATCAGCCGATTGGGCCGTCAACTGAGCGTCGGCGCCAATCGCCTGATGGGCATGCTGTTGCAGGATATGACAGCATTCCGCAACTGACCTACCGTTAGTCCCCACGTCAAGCAATCGCGCTGAACCAACAAAAACCTCATGGTTCATCTTCAGTAACGGATCGGAATTTTCTGCTACCACTGAGGATTAACCATGAGAGCTTTGACTTACCACGGCGCGAACAGTGTGAAGGTCGATACAGTGCCGGACCCTGTGATCGAGCAAGCGGATGACATCATTCTGCGCGTCACGGCGACCGCTATCTGCGGTTCCGACCTGCACTTGTATCGCGGCAAAATCCCTACGGTTGAACACGGCGACATTTTTGGTCACGAGTTCATGGGCGTCGTGGAAGAAACCGGCTCGGCCGTCACGGCTGTGGCCAAAGGCGATCGCGTGGTGATCCCGTTTGTCATCGCCTGCGGCAGCTGCTTTTTCTGCAACCTCGACCAGTTCGCGGCCTGCGAAACCACCAACACCGGACGTGGCGCGATTATCAACAAAAAGTCGATTCCACCAGGAGCGGCGCTGTTCGGCTTCAGCCACCTGTATGGCGGCGTCCCGGGCGGCCAGGCTGAATATGTGCGAGTGCCCAAGGCCAACGTCGGCCCGTTCAAGGTGCCAGGCACGCTGGCTGACGAGAAGGTTCTGTTCCTCTCCGATATTCTTCCCACCGCCTGGCAGGCTGTACTCAACGCCGGGATTGGCCAGGGCTCGACGGTTGCCATTTACGGCGCTGGCCCGGTCGGCCTGATGAGCGCAGCGTGCGCAAAAATGCTCGGTGCCGAGAAGATCTTCATGGTCGATCACCACCCGTATCGTCTGGCTTATGCGCAGAAAACCTACGGCGTGATCCCGATCAATTTTGATGACGACGATGACCCGGCCGACACGATTATTCGCCAGACCGCCGGCATGCGCGGTGTGGATGGGGTAGTGGACGCAGTGGGTTTCGAGGCCAAGGGCAGCACCACTGAAACCATTCTCGCCACGCTGAAACTGGAAGGCAGCAGCGGCAAGGCGTTGCGTCAGTGCATCGCGGCGGTAAGACGCGGTGGCGTAGTCAGTGTGCCAGGGGTTTATGCCGGGTTCATCCACGGCTTCATGTTCGGCGATGCGTTCGACAAGGGCCTGACCTTCAAAATGGGCCAGACCCACGTGCATCGCTTCATGCCTGAATTACTGGAGCATATCGAGGCCGGCCGCCTGGAACCCGAAGCCATCATCACGCACCGGATGTCACTGGAAGATGCGGCGAAGGGCTACAAGCTGTTCGACAAGAAGGAAGAGGATTGCCGCAAGGTCATCCTGACGCCTGGCAACAACACCATTGTGGTGCCGGATGACACGACCGAAGCCTTGGTCGGGGGTGGCGTGCCGGCTATGTAAGTTACGGGCTCGCCTTTGATTCTAGCTTAAGGCCGCAGGAGCGAACGTGTTCGAGAACGGTATTGCAGACGATGTATGTTCATCGTTCACACTGCCCCCTTCGCGAACAAGTTCGCTTGTATGGTAAGACTTGAAGGGAGGAGGAGGGACTTAGTTCGCTTCTGACTGTTCGCGCAGTACAGACCCGTAGGAGATTTCACCCCTCCTCCTTTCACCCAAGCGCCGGTAAAGAATGCTTAAGGCTCACAACCTACGATAGAAACAAGCCTGCGCCTCTGGGTGGCCCCTTCAAGTCTGTAAACCTTATCCCCGAGGAGGCGTTATGGCAATGCGGGTTACTCTGGAAAAACCGATCATCGGTGTAGATGTCGCCAAGAATGAGCTGGTGATCTACCACGATCAATATGATCGACTTGAGGCAATCCCCAATACCAAAGTCGCCATCACACAATGGCTGAAGGCCTTGGCGAGCAGCTGCGCCATCGCCATCGAAGCCACTAACGTCTATCACGTCCTGTTCGCGGATGCGGCCCACGAAGCAGGCTGTGACGTTTATATGGTGGATGGCTATCAGCTCAGTCATTACCGTAAAGGCGTCAACATACGCGCCAAAACCGATGCCCAAGATGCTCGTTTGTTGGCCCGATACCTGAAAAACGAGCTTGATGAGTTGCGGCCCTGGATACCTGCGAGCCCGCTTTATCGGCAGCTTCTGAGCCTGTTCCGACGTCGTGCAGCCTTGGTTCAGGCTCGTACTGGCCTGGTGCAAAGCTGGACCAACGAGCCTTTTCTGAGAACAGCGTTCGCCAATCAGGTCAACTCGATGAAACGATTTGAGGCGCTCGTTGAAAAGAAGATTCGCGATGTACTGCAGGAAGCCGGTCTGATGAGGCAGGTCAACCGCTGTATGAAAGTAGAAGGGATCGGCTTTCTGACTGCAGCTCGCTTGGTCACTTCTTTTCAGCGAGGCGAGTTCAGCGGAGCGAACGCCTTTATCGCGTTTCTTGGGCTGGACCTGAAAGTATCCAAATCAGGGCAAAGTGATGGACCTCGTCGATTGACCAAACGCGGCGATCCAGAAGCCCGACGGTTGCTGCACAACGCGGCTATGTCCGGGAGCCGTACGCCGGCCTGGAAGCCTTTTTATGAAGAGCAGAGAAAGCGTGGCTTTACTACAACTCAAGCGCTGGTCATGCTCTCCCGAAAGTTGGCTCGAGTAGTCTTCGCTCTGTTAAAGAACCAGAGCGAATATCAAACAAAAGTGGCTTGAGGGCTTTCCCAAAACCATAGAATCTCCTACGCCCTGCGGGCAGAAGCCTGAAAACGGTGTTTCAGACGATGTATGTTCATCGTTCATGCCACCCCTTTCGCGAACAAGTTCGCTCCTACGCCCTGCGGGCAGAAGCCTGAAAACGGTGTTTCAGACGATGTATGTTCATCGTTCATGCCGCCCCCTTTCGCGAACACGTTCGCTCCTGCGCCCTGCGGGCAAACGCCATCACCGACTCATGTAGGCAAACCGGCCTTTGAACGGTTTGCCGATGGGGTCGGCCAGGTCGCCGTGTTTGCTGGTGGTCAGGCCCAGATCCACCAGTGATTCGGCCAGTTTCACCGCCGCTGCCACGCCGTCGATGACCGGCAGGCCGATCGCTTCACTCAACTGCCTGCCCAGATCCGCCATGCCGCCGCAACCCAACACAATGGCTCCCGCCCCTTCTTCGTCACGGGCGCGCCAGGCCTGTTCGGCCATGCATTCGATGAGCTCCGGTCCGCTTTCCTCCAGCGCCAGCACCGGCAGATCGATACAACGCACCGATGTGCACAACTCACTGAAGCCATAACGCTGCAACAGATGCTCGGCAATGATCCGCGTGCGGGTCAGCGTGGTGACCACGGCGAAACGGGTGGAAATCAGGCTGGCCATATGAAAGGCCGCTTCAGCGATGCCGATCACCGGGGCGCTGGCGTACTCGCGTGCCGCCAGCAGGCCAGGGTCGCCGAAACAGGCGATGATGTGCGCGTCGACCTGTTGCTCGCGCCCCTTGCGCACTTCTTCGAGCACGCCCAGCGTCGCTATCGCCTCATCGAAATGGCCTTCGATGGACACCGGGCCATCCGCCGGACTGCAGGCGATGATCTGCGTGCCTGGGCGCGCCACGGCTTGCGCGGCCAAGCCGATCTTGTGGGTCATGGCTTCGCTGGTGTTGGGGTTGATCACTTGAATACGCACCGGGACTCCTTCAGCGCCGTTTGAAAATGCTATGAAAATCCACTGTCTCGCTGACCGGCGCATCCACATTCAGGCTGGCACGGATGCGGCGCAAATGCTCGGCCATCCAATCGCGCGCCTGTTCGCCCTGTCCGCTTTCGAGCAAGGCCAGCAAGTCGACATGCTGGCCACAATCACAGCCGACACTGCGTCGCGAGCCGTAGACCGCCACAATCAACGACGACCGCGTGGTGAGCTGCGCGACTTGTTCGGTCAACACCTGATTGCCCGCCAGCGCGCTCAACTGCACATGAAAGCGCGCCGACAGTTGAATCGCTTCGCTGTGGCGCCCGGCGTGTTGCGCCTCATGCTCCTGATCGCAAAGCGCGCGCAGTGCCTCCAGACGCTGGCCGCCGACTCGCGTGGCGATATCGGCCATCAGCGCGGGCTCAATCAGTTGCCTGGCACCCAATACGTCCTGTGCTTCCTGAGCCGAAGGTTGCGCAACCTCTGCGCCGCGCTTGGGCCGTAGGGTAACCAGTCGCTCCAGCGCCAGACGCTGCAAGACCTTGCGAATACCGGTGCGGCTGATCTCGAATACGTCGGCCAGGGCGTCCTCGGGCAGGCGTGTTCCCGGAGCGAGCCGGTGTTCGACGATGGCTTCCAGGACATGCTGGTAAATCTGTTCATCACGGCCCTTTTCATCGGTAGAAGGCGTGAGAAACAACGGGGCACTGTCAGGTCGGATCATGGCTTCACATCACATTGGCATTACAGATCGTATACAAGAATAGTGCCTGATGCGGAACATGATGAGTAGCGCAATTTGATTAACAGGCCAGATAGCCACTCAACTGAAAACGAATTAATCGCACCGTAAATGAGCAAAAGCGCCCTGTTTACGTGCACTTCAAGCACCTGCTCGGACTTTCCTGATTTACCCGCCCGCCTGAGTAGAAACGTCCTAAAACAAGACTCGCAGCCATTCCCTACCAACGAGAAAATCGTATGGCACATGTTTTGCGTACACGATCGTATACAAAAAAATCATCGATCGTACTCCGATCCCGTCACGACACACCGAGGGAGTCACGCAATGACAGATCAACGCCCAGCCGGGTACAGCCCGCGTCTGCACAACCACGATCTGGGGCCGGTGCCGCAGAAGTGGACCTGGTACAACATTCTGGCGTTCTGGATGAGCGACGTGCACAGCGTTGGCGGCTACGTTTTCGCTGCCAGTCTGTTCGCCTTGGGACTGGCCAGTTGGCAGGTGCTGATCGCGCTGCTGGTGGGGATCTGCATCATTCAGGTGATCGCCAATCTGGTCGCCAAACCCAGTCAGCAAGCCGCCGTGCCCTACCCGGTCATCTGCCGCCTGGCCTTCGGCGTCTTCGGAGCCAACATTCCCGCCATCATTCGCGGGCTCATCGCCGTGGCGTGGTACGGCATTCAAACTTACCTGGCGTCCAGCGCACTGGTGATCGTGGTGCTGCGTTTCTTCCCGGAACTGGCCGCGTATCAAAGCGTGATGTTTCTCGGTCTGTCCTGGCTCGGCTGGTTCGGCTTTCTCGCGTTGTGGGTGGTGCAAGCCGCGGTGTTCTGGACAGGTATGGAATCGATAAGGCGCTTCATCGACTGGGCCGGCCCGGCCGTGTACGCGGTGATGTTCGCGCTGGCAGGCTGGATTGTCTGGCGCGCGGGCTGGGACAACATCAGTTTTACCCTGGCTGAAAAGGAGTTGTCCGGCTGGGCGGCGTTCGGCCAGGTGGTCATGGCCATTGCTCTGGTAGTCTCGTATTTCTCCGGGCCGACGCTAAACTTCGGTGATTTCAGCCGCTATTGCCGCAGCATGGCCGACGTGCGCCGCGGCAATTTCTGGGGTTTGCCGGTGAATTTTCTGGCGTTCTCACTGGTAACGGTGGTGATTGTTTCAGGCACGTTGCCGATTTTCGGTGAGATGATTCACGACCCGATCGCGACCGTCGCGCGCATCGACAACACCACGGCCGTGCTGCTCGGTGCCTTTACTTTTGTGACCGCGACGGTCGGCATCAACATCGTCGCCAACTTCGTTTCCCCCGCCTTCGACTTCGCCAACGTGGCGCCCAGCCGCATCAGCTGGCGTGCAGGCGGCATGATCGCTGCGGTGGCGTCGATCTTCATCACACCCTGGAACCTGTTCAACAACCCGGAAGTGATTCACTACACCCTGGACGTGCTGGCGGCCTGCATCGGCCCGCTGTTCGGCATCCTGCTGGTGGATTACTACCTGATCAAGAAGCAGCAGATCGATGTCGACGCCCTGTTCAATGACACGCCGAGCGGGCGCTACTGGTACACCAACGGCGTGAACTGGATCGCGGTCAAGGCATTGCTGCTCACCGCACTGGTCGGTCTGTGCTTCACCTTTGTCGAGTGGTTCAAGCCGATTGCCAACTTCGCCTGGTTTACCGGCTGCATCTTGGGCGGCGCAGTGTTTTATGCGCTGACTCGCTGGTCACCGGTACAGGCTGCCAACCTGCCTGCGCCTGTCGGACAGCATTGAGGTGTTGGCAAGACGCTAAGTACTTGAATGAAACCAGCGCTTTCAGGTGATTCGCCAGCCCCGGCATGACCTGGAAGCGTTGCCCTGCCTGCTCCGCTGAAGCTTGCGCGCGCCTCAAATGATATTATTTTAATATCACCCCTACCTGAATCATGAAATGATCGAGTGTCACTGATCGCTTTGTCAGGCATCAGGCACAAAATAGAATAAATTTTGTACAACTTTCAGGCCGCTGCGCTGCCCTATGACTGAGTCTTTGTGAACCAGGCGTTCAAGTGGGTCGATAGTGATGAGCAATGATGTTTATGGCGGCAGGCCATTCGCCCCCCAGCCCCCCCTATCCTCGGCGCAGGACGCGGCCGAGCGGCTGCAACTCACCCTCGATTCTGGGGCAGTTGTCGGCACTTGGGTGTGGGACATCATTGCCGATCAACTGACCGGCGATGAGCGTTTTGCCCGGACCTTCGGCTTGTGCCCGAAGCTGTGCGCCAAAGGTTTGCCACTGGAACTGGTGATTGCCTCCATTCATCCTGACGATTCGGCCAGAGTCGACAAGTCGATCGAGGAGGCGCTGCAGAGCAGCGAAACCTATCGATGCGAATACCGGGTTCTGCATGAAGACGGCATTTATCGCTGGATCGAAGCCAGCGGAAAAATCGAGCGCGACAGTCGCGGTAAACCTGTCCGCAGTCCGGGTGTATTGCTCGATATAGACAGCCGTCGTACTGCCGAAGAAGAGCGCGACCGGCTCAACGAGTTGTTGAGAATATTCACCGCTGCCGTTCCCGGCGTGGTCTACGCCAAGGATCTTGAGGGCCGCATGCTCGTTGCCAATCGTGGCACCGCTGACCTGATCGGCAAACCGCCCGAGTTTTTCATTGGCAAGACGGACCTCGATTTCCTGGATGACCAGCAACAGGCGCGGATCCTCATGGAAACCGACCGCCGGATCATGCAGAACAATGTCAGCGAACAGATCGAAGAACAGGTCAATCTGGCTGATGGCTCTGCAGCGATATGGCTCTCGACCAAAGCGCCCCTGCTCGATGAAAACGGCGAGGTGATCGGTCTGATCGGCTCATCCATCGATGTCACCGCCAGAAAAAAAGCCGAAGAGGCGGTCAGAGAGCTCAACCAGACACTTGAACAGCGCATCGAACAGGCGGTTTTCGAACGCGAGCAAATTGAAGATGCCCTGCGCCACTCGCAGAAGATGGATGCCGTCGGGCAACTGACGGGGGGCATTGCCCATGACTTCAATAATTTGCTGGCTGGCATTTCCGGCAGCCTGGAACTGATCACCAAACGCTTGGCCCAGGGCCGCGTTGGTGACGTCGACCGTTACGTGTCGGTCGCCCAGGGCGCGGTACGCCGCGCGGCGTCGCTGACTCACCGCCTGCTGGCGTTCTCTCGACGCCAGACACTGTCGCCGAGAGTCACCGACGTCAACGGCTTGATTCATGACATGGAAGAGCTGATCGCTCGTACCGTCGGCCCGGAGATAGACATAAAGGTCGTTGCGCAGAATGACCTGTGGCCCGCGCTGATCGATCATGCCCAGCTTGAAAGCTCGCTGCTGAACCTGTGCCTGAACGCCCGTGACGCGATGCCCAACGGCGGACGCATTATCATCGAGACCGCCAATGCGTCCCTTGAAGAGTGCACCGACCCGGACCACGGTATTCCCGCCGGCGAGCACCTGAGCATCCGCGTGACCGACACGGGCATCGGCATGAGCCCGGACATCGCCGCCAAAGCCTTTGAACCGTTCTTCACCACCAAGGCCATAGGTGCCGGCACCGGTCTCGGGCTGTCGATGGTGTATGGCTTTGTGCGCCAGTCCGGGGGGCAGATTCGCGTCGAGTCGATCGAAGGCCAGGGCACCAGCGTGGTCATGCACCTGCCCCGCCACACCGCTGAAAACGCTCCCCGCCCCGTCGAGCCGGAAGTTATCGAAGAACCGCCGCATCACACCGGCGAAACCGTTCTGATCGTGGACGACGAACCCTCGGTGAGGATGCTCGTCGCCGAAGTCATCAGCGGTCTGGGCTACAACTGCCTGGAAGCGGCAGACGCACAATCAGGCTTGCAGATCCTGCAGTCGGACACACGCATCGACCTGCTGATCAGTGACATAGGTTTGCCAGGCGGCATGAATGGCCGGGAAATGGCCGATGCGGCCGGTGACTGTCGACCAGGCCTGCCGACCCTGTTCATCACCGGTTACGCCAAGACGTCGGTGCTGGACGATTGCCACCTGCGACCTTGCACGCAAGTGCTGACCAAGCCGTTCGGGCTGGACGCACTGGCCGGACGGGTGACAGGCCTGATCGGCGCTGACGCGGTCGCCCGCGGATATTCGTAGGGTGAATCCGACCACGCCAGATGGTCGGTATTTTGTGGTCAAGGGGCAACTCTGGCGATGCTCCAATCCCTTTTTGAGCGACGACGTCCGCCAGCATCTGGTGGATGAGCTGATGGCTGCGCGTCGTGCAGTCAAAGCCGCCAAGGCATCCGAAGACCCCGCAGCCCTGAAGGTGGCTCGTGCCAGTGTCGACAAGGCCAAAGTTGCACTGGGCGAGCGCGGTGAAGTCTGGTGGACCGATGGCGCTGAGGATTTCAATCGGCGCAAGGTTAAAAACACGCCTTATGCACAGTGGTATGCAGAGCATGAGGCGTCGGAAAAACAGGCAAGCGGTGAGTCCGCACTTTCGCGCCACAACACGTGATGATCAACATCATTGTGCTGCTCGCTCACTCGCTTATTTGACACGCCTTTTCTCTGCAGAGGGGCGATAGCCGAAGTAGGAGCTGTAACACTTGCTGAAATGGCTCGGCGATACAAAGCCGCACGCCACCAGCACTTCGGTTTGAGACAACTCGGTGTGCTGTAGCAACCGCCGAGCTTCGGTGATGCGAAGTTCCAGATAATAGCGCTGTGGTGTAGTGCCTAATTGCTCTTTGAACAATCGCTCGAGCTGACGTCGCGAACGCCCTCCATAAACGGCCAGTTCTTCCATTTCCAGAGGCTCCTCCAGATTGGACTCCATGAGTCCAATCACTTCGCGCAAAGGAGCGCTTACGGACAGTAACGGCGAGGTTTTGATACGCCGGTATCTGGACTCTTCGAATGAGAGGATGTCTTCGATACCTTCTACCAGCGCCTTGCCATGCAGACCTTTGATCCACTCCAACGCCATATGATAAGCGCCTGTCGGACTTGATGCGGTCAGTCGGTCCCGGTCTGCGACATGCGCTTCACTGGTGACCTGGCCCACGCTGGCAATTTCCGCAAGAGCGGGTCGATGCTCCGGGTGAATCGCGCATCGGTAGCCATCCAGCAAGCCGGCCCGCCCCAGGAACCAGGCACCATTCCATAATCCTGCCAAGGTTACACCCTGAGCAGCAGCGTCGCGCAATAAGCGGATCAGGTTATCGCTTGCCTTCAACTCGGTGCGATAGCCTCCGCAGATGACCAACAGGTCCAGTCCTGCAAGGCTGTCACGCCCAAACAGATCGTCCGGGCGAATCACCAGCCCAAGATCGCTGACCACCTCGCCTTCGCCAAGACCCAGCGTGATGGTCGAAAACAGATCTCGTCGCAGCAGATTGGCCGTGACAATGGCGTCCAGCACCTGGGTGAAAGCAGGTAACGAAAAATGCTCCAGCAGAAGAAAACCGGCACACGTTTGCCGTGTGGACTCAGGCTGTTCCTCTTTCAGAAAGCGAAGGTTTTTCCCTTGCATTGCGTCGCTGAATTTACGCCTGGCGATCACTTGAAACCTCGCTTGATTCACGCCAATTGAGAACCACTCTTGCCGATGTACCCGCAGGCCGCAGTAAATGCGAGACGTCGGAGAGAGGTATACATTGAAACGCGCTCTGGATGCGTTCCATGCACTTCATTTTTGTTTTCGTGACGTTATCAAAACCTGATGAAAAACGCTGCGTTGCATAAATATCGGGGAATAGCGCCAATCTCTCGTTTTGCCGGTATGGTTAGGCTTTCCTATGAGGGTGATCCATGGCCGTCCAAAACCCCAACAGTTCTCAAAAGCATCTGGCGGTGCTGATCGATGCCGACAATGCGCCAGCAGCGATCGTAGAAGGCCTTTTCGAAGAGATCGCCAAATATGGCGTGGCCAGCGTCAAGCGCATCTATGGTGACTGGACCGGCCCGCAACTCGGCGGCTGGAAGAAAGTTCTGCTCGACTACTCCATCCAGCCCATCCAGCAGTTCGCCTACACCAAAGGCAAGAATGCCACTGACAGCTCATTGATAATCGACGCTATGGACTTGCTCTACACGCGTCGTTTCGACGGGTTCTGCCTGGTATCCAGCGACAGTGACTTCACACGCCTGGCCTCGCGCTTGCGTGAGGAAGGTCTGACCGTTTATGGCTTTGGCGAAGAAAAGACACCCAAACCCTTCGTCGCGGCCTGCGACAAGTTCATCTACATCGAATTGCTTCGTGAAGAGATCACCACACCGGCCACCGGAGACTCTACGCCGGATGCAGCTGCAACACCGAGCAACGTGAAATCAGTGGCAACCGAGCCGAGCAAGAAACCCAAAGCCCCTGTGGGCTTCATTGCAAAGATAATGGACGATATTGCTGATGAAGACGGCTGGGCGCCCTTGGGCGCCATTGGCACGAACATCACCAAACTGCGGCCTGAGTTCGATCCTCGTACCCATGGCTACAAGAAACTGAGCGATTTGATCAAAGGCTATCCACAAACGTTCGAGCTACAGTCCCGTCCGGCCTCTGGTGGAACGGCAGTGCTTTATGCGCGGCATAAACTGCAGGGCAAGTGAGGTTCGTCAGTCCGGGACTGACAGTTGCGACTGTCAGTTCTTTCCTGACGCTGTAGCTGGAACGGCACCGTCGAACACATGTAAAAAAGGTCAGCCTGAAAACTCCGGTCTTCCAGTACGGCCGCACCTGTTTCGGTAACACCAAGAACAATGTGCTGGACATAGGGAAACGAGATGTCGTGCTCCAGCACAGCGGCGGAAACCAGCAGACCCTCTTTGACCAGTTCATCAATCATGGCCATAAAATCCCCGGCCGCCGGAACGTCTGATTGAAGACGTATCAGCGCGAGATAAATTTGACCAGACGTCAACTTTCCAGGGCGGACGAAGTTCGCGCTGCGGACAATTTCAAGCACCGCCAATTCATCGGAAAAATTATTAAAACCCATAGCGGCCTCCCACTTCTGAAGACACTGACCCGCCTGTCCGGCTACGTCAGGACTTTTAAAAGAAGCTCAGCTCGTGATGAGCGGAAACGCATCTGGCTTCCGTTATTCATCTTGCAATTAAACGAGCCAGATCCAACTGGCACATACGGATTTCATGACGCTGCGTGTAGACGCTTTAGAGTGGAAGCGTTGGAAAAGCCATCCGTTGCGGATGCCGTTAACGATGATCCGGTGTCAGAAATTTCATCGCTTCTGTAATCACCGAAGGATGATCAATCAGCCGATTGTGGCCAAGCCCTTCAGTGGTAAACAGACGCGCTCCCGGCCATAACTCTGCAAAACGAGCGCCCTTTTCCCACGGTGTTTCACGGTCACGGCGGTCATGAATGACCAAGGCGGGACGATCAAGCAGCGGCAGTCGCGAACTGGCGTCGTAGTCTGCAAAGCGGCGACCGGTCAGCGAATGCAGGACGCCCTCGAAAGGTTTGAATACTGTGTGGGCAACACCGACTGAATCGAACAGTTGAAGGACGCTGTCCGTAGGTGCCAGGAACGGCGCAATCAGAATAAAACGATCAGGGCACCACGACTGCTCCTGAGCGAAAACAATCGATGAAGCGCCGAGTGAATGCGCTATCACCGCCGAAGGCTTTCCGAAATGGCGCCCCACGTGCTGCTGCACAGCCACGAACTGGGTCATATGACTGATGCTGCCCGCGCTCAACCCATGCGCGGGCTGATCGAACCCCACCACGGCGTAGCCCATGGAGCGCAGTAACGGCACCCATCCGATAAACCGCATCGCGTAACTTGACCAGCCGTGGGCCAGCAACACATACGGCTGGCTGGAGGGATCGCCCCAGACATAGGTGGCAATTCTGATGCCGTCCAGCTCAAGGCTACCGGTTTGCACATCCGTCGCTGTACTCAGAATTTCAGCAGCCTTGGCACGTCCGGACGCCTGCGGAGTCACAAAACGTCGAGCGAGATATCTTCCAGTGATGCCCGGTAGAATACGGCTGGTCAGCGTGAACGTGCCGCGCAGCGTCAATAGTCGAAGCCTGTTGATGATGTCGCTCATCGGTATTCCCCACGCCCGTCAGATGATCTGGCGCCATTAGAACAGCCTATCTTGTCACTGACAAGATAGGCTGAACCGATGGGAATATAACTTTTGTTTCATGATAGGGAGCCTTACATGTCGACTTCAGACGCCCCACGGACCTACCACCACGGCAATCTGCCCGCCGTCCTGCGTCAGGCCGCCTGGGATATCGTGGGGGAAGCGGGAGTCCGCGGCATGTCACTGCGCGAGTGCGCCAGACGGGCGAATGTCTCTCATGCCGCCCCCGCCCACCATTTCGGCTCTCTGGAAAATCTGCTGGCAGAGGTGGTGGCCGATGGATATGAGCGCATGGCCGACGTCATCATTGCCGTCCAAGAGGAACTTGACGACACCCTCCTGGGTTGCGGTATTGGTTATGTAAGTTTCGCCAAAAGTTACCCGGAGCACTTCCGATTGATGTTTGGCGCGGGTGTAAACCGCACGTTGCCCAGGCTTCTAAAATCGGGGGAACGTGCGCTGCAAGTGCTCCGCCAGTCGATACGCAATGCCTGGATAGCGAAATACGGTAGCGAGCCCGAGCCGGAACTGCTTGAACAGCGCACCTTCCTCGCCTGGAGCACCGCGCACGGCTACGCTTCCCTGACCATCGACAGAAAGACGAATAACCCCCCTATTCCCTCTGCCGAGTCGGTACTGCAATTGATGACATGCTCCGTGCTTATGCCCTCAGGCTGAAAACAGGCGCACTGCCGCCATCCGATTGATAAACAACCGCCGTCGTGACTGCGCTTGCACAGAAGCGGTTTCGACGGTGTGCATGCCATTTGCCCGCACGTCTTGCGACGATGTTCCCCACGTCCCCTTCCGAAAACCGAGCAAGATCGGCATCGAGCATTTTTGATGTCGATCAACATCAATACGTTGACATTTTAGATTTGGATCGTAATCATAAGTGCGACTTCCTCAACGCACATTACGAGTACCTCCTCCATGACAACGCCATCCACTGTTCTCATTACCGGTGCTTCCAGCGGCATCGGCGCGGTATATGCCGAACGCTTTGCCCGTCGCGGTCACAATCTCGTGATGGTCGCTCGTGACAAGGCACGTCTTGATGCCCTGGCAACACGCCTTCGTGAAGAAAACGGCGTTGCCGTTGAAGTCATCCAGGCGGATTTGACTCAATCTGCCGATCTCACAGCTCTGGAAACCCGTCTGCGTGAGGACGCCAGCATCGGTGTGCTGATCAACAACGCGGGCATTGCCCAATCCGGAGGGTTCGTTCAACAGAGCGCCGAGTCCATCGACAAGCTTGTCGCACTCAATATCGTCGCCCTGACACGCCTTGCGGCCGCCGTGGCCCCGCGTTTCGCGCAGTCCGGCTCGGGCTCGATCGTCAACCTCGGATCGGTGGTGGGTTTTGCGCCAGAGTTCGGCATGTCGGTCTACGGTGCGACCAAGGCCTACGTACTGTTCCTTTCCCAAGGAATGAACGTGGAATTGGCGCCCAAGGGCGTATACGTCCAGGCGGTGCTTCCGGCAGCCACGCGCACAGAAATCTGGGAGCGTGCGGGGATCGATCTGAACACTATTGCAGAGGTGATGGACGTCGAAGAGCTGGTTGATGCAGCACTGGTGGGTTTCGACCGCCGCGAACAGGTGACCATTCCACCGCTGCATGTGGCGGGGCGTTGGGACTCGCTGGATGAGGCGCGACTAGGGCTGATGTCGGACATTCGACAGGCTCAGGCGGCCGAGCGCTATCGCCCGCAAGCCTGAAGCGGATCAAGCCGCGGCAGATGCACATCCTTGTTCGACGACACTGGAATCAGAGCGTCATGAAAGCACTGACATTTGAGAATTACGGCAAGTCGCCTGAGATTGCGATTACCCACGTACCCATACCCGCCATCAAACCTGACGAACTGTTGGTGGAAGTTCACGCGGCCGGATTGAACCCGATCGACAACATCATCACTACGGGTGTCTTCAAGTCGGTGGTGAAGTTGCAACTACCGGCCACCATGGGCAGCGATCTGGCGGGCGTGGTCATTCAAGTGGGCAGCGCAGTCACTCGATTCAAGGCAGGCGACGCGGTATTCGCGAGCCTGTTCGAACTGGGTGGGGGCGCCATCGCCGAGTTCGCCGCCGTACCGGAACACGCTGCCGCCCTGAAACCCGCCAACCTGAACTTTGTTCAGGCAGCCTCCATCCCGATGGTCGGGCTTACGTCGTGGCAGGCATTCAAAGATCGCGCCCCTCTTCAAGCCGGCCAGAAGGTGTTCATACCGGCCGGGGCTGGAGGTATCGGCACCTTCGCCATCCAGCTGGCCAAACACCTGGGCGCCACAGTGGCCACGACCACCAGCACAGGAAATATGGCGCTGGTTCGTAGCCTGGGCGCAGATGAAGTGGTGAATTACAAAGAGCAGGCATTCGAACAGGTGCTACACGACGCTGACCTGGTGCTTGGCACCACCCGGGGAGACGACCTTGAAAGAGCTGTCGACATCCTCAAGCCCGGTGGCAGGATCGTATCCCTGGTCGGCCCGCTGGATACGGCATTCGCCAGGGCTCGGCGGATGAATGCCTTCTTCGCCTTCGTATTCGGGTTGATGAGCCGCAGAATCACGCGCCTGGCCAGAAAGAAGAGTGTGTCGTACTCGTTTCTGTTTGTCCGCGCGGATGGCGCTCAACTTGGCGACATTGCCAGGTTGCTCGAAAGTGGCCAGATAAAACCGGTGATTGACAGCGTCTTTGCGTTTGAACAGGCCCGCGAAGGGCTTGAATACCTGGGTCGGGGCCGCGCCAAAGGCAAGGTCGTTGTGAAGATCAGATAGGCACCTATTCGACGCCCCGCTCAACCACCCTTCAGGCCCGCACCTGTCGAGCATTGGAGTATCAAATGAACACCTCTTCCGAAAGAACCGCCATCGTCACGGGTGCATCATCGGGCATCGGTCGCGCCACCGCCGAGGCCTTGGCGCGCTCGGGGTACACCGTGTTTGGCACCAGCCGCAAAGCCGGTGACAGTGAGGCACAGGTCTCCATGCTGACCTGCGATGTCACGGATGACGATTCTGTCCGCGCGCTCGTTGCCACCGTCCTCGCGCAAACCGGGCGTATCGACCTGCTGGTCAACAATGCCGGCATCGGTATGCTGGGCGGCGCCGAGGAGTTCTCGATCCCGCAAGTGCAGGCACTGTTCGACGTCAATCTGTTTGGCGTCATGCGCATGACCAACGCAGTACTGCCATCAATGCGCCAACGAGGTCAGGGGCGCATTATCAATATCGGCTCGGTCCTGGGGCTGATACCGGCGCCCTACTCGGCTCATTATTCGGCGGTCAAGCATGCCCTGGAAGGCTATTCGGAATCGCTCGATCATGAAATTCGTGCCTTCAACGTCCGGGTCTCGGTCATTGAGCCAGCCTACGTACGCACCGTCTTCGATCAAAACGGCATCGAGCCTGACTCGCAGTTGCAAGCGTACGATCAGGCGCGAGCCAGTGTCCGTGCATTGCTCGCCGATGTCATGCCGACAGCCGACCTGCCCGAGGTTGTCGCAGCGGTGGTGCTGAAAGCGGCGAGCGATGTTCGTCCCCGGCATCGATACACCGCCGGCAAGACCGCCCGACAAATCAGCTTGCTACGGCGCTTCGCGCCTGCCGGGGCGTTCGATAAGAGCTTGCGCAAGCAGTTTCGCTTGCCGGAGTGAATGGCGTGGGTCGGGTTGGCAGCTTCTCGAATTCGAGTGTCAGCGCCGTTCCACACTCACTTGGTTCGGCAACGGCCCACAGGCACGATAGGTGTCGATCAACGTGTCAAACAGGGAAATGTCCGACCTGCTTCTGGCAACCAGTTGAGCGCCCGCCACAGCGGAAAAAATGGCCTGCGCCCGCACCTCGCTGTCCGAGGGCGTGCAAATGTTCGCGGCCACCAGGAGCTTGCTCAGCCAGGCAATGTTGACCTGGGCAAACAGCTGCATTTCCTCAGTCATCTCCGGCGGCAGGTTGTCGGTTTCAGCGCCGACGAAAGTGCCCAGACAAAGGCGGTTTTCAACCTCCAGCGAACGCCGGAAAATTTCCGGGAAACGCTGTAACGCTTCGCCGGGATCGGGGGTTTCTGCGGAGATCGTCTCGAGTGCAGCGGCACCGTCCTGCCAGTATCGCCTGGCAACCGCGACACCCAGATCAGCCTTGCTGGGGAAGTGGTAGTAAATACTGGCCGGCTTGATTCCGACCTGGGCGGCCAGATCGCGAAAGTTCAGGCCGTTGTAGCCCTGCGACTGGGCAATGTTTCTCGCAGCAAGCAGAATCGCCTCACGGGCGTTGATGGTCATCGTAGTGCCTTGTACTTCGGACGCGTTTCTGGAGACCGACACATGCTAATTCAAAAACCTGCCTTTTGTTAGGTAGAAAGACGGTGTAGCGCATGGCTGCTGAACGGCCATCGTCGGTTTCTCTCAAGCTGCAACGGCTATCGCCGGGAACATCCTGCTTGACGTTCCCGGCGATAAGGTGCGCGTACAACAGCTCAATCATTCGGCCGGCGAGTCCAGCTCAGGAATACCGCTGCTGCGATCAGCATAGGCCGCCTGGAAAGCCGGACGCTTCTGCCAGCGCTGCCAGTACAGGTCCAGGAACTCGAAACGCTCATCCAGTGGCGTGGCGTTGACCGGGAACTTGGAGAAGGCAATGGCGGTTGCAAGCGTGATGTCCGCGAACGTTGGCGCATCGCCGCCCAGCAGCCACTCGCGACCATCGGACAAATGACGATTGACCAATGCCGCATGGCTCAGCGCCTCTTTGCGGCAGTGCTCGCCCCATGCTTCGTTCTTGGTCAGTTCAAGTTTGAAACCGAGGCCGGTGTGCAGCACGTGAAAGGCCGTAACGATCCGATAGAGGATATGCACCCAGATGCGGTTATCCCACATGTTGTCGAGGCCCTGCTGCAGAGCGCCCTCGCCCATGATCTTGCGGCCCGGATAAGCCTGATCCAGATAGCGAGCGATAGCGGCTGTCTCGGAAATGAAGCTGCCGTCTGCCAGTTCCAGGGTCGGTGTTTCACCCCACGGGTTCATATTCAGGTGACGCCAGCCACGCTGCTCTCCGCCCGGCGTCATGTCATAAATGGTTTCGTCGAACTGATCGGCAATGCCTTTTTCGTGGATGAACAAACGCAGGCGTTGAGGATTCGGAAAAGCCGAAGGAGAGGTGAAAAGTCGCAATTTGGAGGTCATGGTCGGGCCTGTGAGGTAGGGTAAAAAAACCTACCTAACTATCGTTAGGTAGCCATAACTTAGCGGTACTCCCTCACCAAGTCAACGCCTACCTAACATTTGTTAGGTGAAAGTATTTGGCTCGGCTGATCAGCAAGCCTAGCAACCGGGCAGGATTCTGCTGAAAATGCAGCCTTCAGGCATGGGTTGGCCCGCATTGACAGCGCTCAAACGTGAGCGCCTTGATATCCTGTGCGCCGATCTCGGGCGGCCAGTGAATGCTGCTCAAAAACGTACAAGACCCAGGCTCGAACCACAGGCCTTGCCAGGCCGCATCGCGCAGAGAAAGAAGGAGAAAGAATGCAGCACGCTTCGCTGAACCGTTTTCGTACCGGGTTGCTCGCCTTGCTCTTGCTGTGCGTGACCTTGCCGGTCCTGGCCCAGAATGCCCCCGCGCCCCAGGCCGATAGCGCCAGCAGCGCATCGCCTGCCGTGGTTGTCCCGAGCCTGGATGATCTGAACCAACAGCTCGATCAGATCCGTCAGAAAGTGACGGGCAGCGCCAACGATGACCTGCTTTCAAGCCTGCGTCAGGCGGCTTTGCAGGTTCAGAAACAAGCCGACAATCTGGTTGCGCAGCAAGCTGTCGACATCGAACACCTGAATGATCAGCTCAACATTCTCGGGCCGGTGCAACCGGACGAAGCGCAAAGCCTGACCAGTCAGCGCAAGACGTTGACCGCGCAGAAAAACGCGCTGGTCAATGATGAACGGCAGACCAATGAGCTAAGCCAGTCAGCCCGGGATCTGGCCACGCAGATATTCAACCTGCGCCGCAGCCTCTTCGATTCACAGATCAGCACGCGCACGGCGAGCCCGCTCAGTTCGGCATTCTGGTCCACGCTGATTCGCCCGACCGATGACGATCTGGGACGCCTGAACAGGCTTCTGGTGGATGTGCGTCAGGTGCTCAACAACGCGATGGCACCGGACAACCGTGTGCAATTCATCAGCGTGGTGCTGGGCGCGTTGTTCATCTGGGTGGTTGTCCGGCGCCTGCTGGAGCGCCTGCTGATCTGGGCGATGATTCGCTGGCTGCCCGAAGGCCGCCTGCGCCGCAGTGCTCTGGCCCTGGCTGTCGGGCTGTCGACCATTCTTACCATTACCATTGCCACTTCCTTGCTGCGCTGGGGAATCGTCCACAACGCGGTGCTCAGCAATGACGTAGTCAATCTGCTCGATCAGGTGCAGACGCTGATTACCTTCTGCGCCTTCATCGTCGGTCTGGGCCGTGCGTTGTTGATGCTGGCACACGCCTCGTGGCGCCTGCCGCAAATTCCTGACCAGATCGCCACCGCACTGGGCCGCTTCCCCCCTGCCCTGGCGCTGGCATTGATGGTCATCGGTACGCAGGAACGAATCAACAGTGTGATTGCCAGCAGCCTGGCCCTGACGGTTGCGGTCAATGGCCTGACGGCACTGGCGGTTTCGCTGGTGTTTTTCTACGCCCTGCTGCGTTATCGCCGTACCCGCCGCCGCTTTGAGCTGGAGCGCCCGGCAGGCTTCGCCGGGCTGATTCCGTTTATCGTTACGGTGTGGGTCGGCCTGAGTTTGTTGGCGTTGTTGAGCGGCTACCTGACGCTGGCTTACTTTCTGGCAGTGAAACTGCTCTGGGTCAGCGTAGTGGCGTCCACTGCGTACCTGCTGATCGCCTGCTTCGGTGACATCTGCGAAACCCTCCTGTCGCCCAAACAACCTGGCGGCCTGGCGCTGGGCTCAGCGCTGGGTTTGTCCACTCGCCATCAGGCGCAGGCAAGTACCGTGCTGGCCGGCATAGGCCGCACTTTGCTGCTGCTCACCGCTGTCCTGCTGGCGTTCCTGCCCTCAGGATCGAGCCCGGGCGACCTGCTCGCCAGCTTTACTCAGCTGGATGTCACGTCCAAATCCATGGGTAACCTGAACATCGTCCCCAGCGACATTCTGGTGGCATTGGTCTGCCTGGTCGTCGGCCTGCTGAGTGTGCGTGTACTCAAGGAGTGGTTTGGAGAACGCCTGCTGCCCGAAACCAACATGGACGCAGGCATGCAGGCCTCGCTGGTGACCCTGATCGGTTACATCGGCTTTGTGCTGGTGGTGGCCGTGGTGATGTCCACGCTCAACATCAGCCTCACCAATCTGACCTGGGTGGTCAGTGCGCTGTCGGTGGGGATAGGTTTCGGCCTGCAAGCCATTGTGCAGAACTTCATCTCCGGCCTGATTCTGCTGACCGAGCGTCCGGTCAAAGTCGGCGACTGGGTGAGCCTGGCGGGGGTCGAAGGCGATATTCGCCGGATCAACGTCCGCGCGACCGAAATCCAGATGGGCGACCGCTCGACAGTGATCGTGCCGAACTCGCAGTTCATCACGCAGAACGTGCGCAACGTCACCATGGGCAATGCGCTGGGCGTAGTCGGAATCACCCTTACCCTGCCCCTGGAAACAGACGTCCTGCAAATACGCGAACTGCTGTTGCAGGCCTTCACCGAACACGAAGCGATACTCGATGCACCAGCGCCTTCAGTCACCTTCAAGGACCTGACCAATACCGGCTTGATCATCAGCGCCAGCGGCTACGTGAACAGCCCACGCTCGGTGGGTGGCGCACGGAGTGATCTGTTGTTTACGGTCTTGGGGCGTCTGAGGGAATTGGGTGTAGCGCTGTCTGCACCGCAGAGCATGGTGTTGATTAATGAGGGGGCTGGGAAGGATGCGGCGGCGGAGAGTCAGTGATGCTTGTTTGTGTGGTGTCCAAGGCGGGGTTCGAACCTGCACCTAGGGGGCAATTTTAGCCCTGCGGTTACAGCCACAAGCCCAATATTACCGGGCGTTTTAGTCTCATTGGGCCCGTGAACTTCGCGAGGAAAGCTACGTCAATCCGAATGAGTACGGCAGGTTGCGGCAGCGTAAGGGATGCTGCGGCCATGAGCAGGTTTCTGCACCTGTAGGCTCGAGGGGCACCTGTGGATGATAAACAGTACCTGCTATGCGCATGGTTAGCGGCTTTCAATGCAGATGACGGAACTTGCATCAGGCAACCCGCCTGCCTCAAAGATCTTCCCCTGAAGGCTCTTCGTACAAAGGATCCATATCAACATTCGTGAAGCCCCAGAAATAAGCCACATTCTGAGCCTGCTCTGGAGACATCTTTAGCGCAGTACGGCCTGATGGGAAAAGCTCCGCGTAAAACGCTACCGCTCGAGCCATCACATGGATGCTGGTTTGCAAGGCGACTAAGCCAAGCATTCGCTGATCGTCGATTAACTGAGCTTGCCCCATTTGCATTGAGCTGATGTAGGACGTGTGCGCGTACCCGCAAAAATGGGAGTACACGTTCTGAAAATACTTTTTGCTGAAGCCAGCCCTTACTGCTTCGTCCGTCCATGACCAGCCAGCTCTCCAGTCTCCCTTCATCAAACGCTTAACCTGATCCGGACTGTAGCCGCCGAGAAAAGGAGATGGCTCAATTTCTGCAATCTGGTCGGCGGCTTGAAGCCGTGCCACCTTTAGTGCCTCACTAGCCTGATCGGTAGATGGATGTAGCTTGAGTCTGTCCATCAATCCGCCTAATCGCCAAACACCGTATCGAAATTGCCGCAAAGCGGGATCTTGGCATTGGAATATCCAGTGGAAGACAATGAAAGTTTCCAAGCAGGCACGAGCCAAGATTGTTGCCGAAGAGTGATCGACGAAGACGATTTGCGAGCCGTCGTGGAAGTCTAACTGCGTCGGATCGAGTATTAGCCTGACCGAACAGGCTTGCTTGAAAAGCTTTACTGCCAATATCTGGGCGTGATTCATCCAAGCATCCTCGGAACTCAATGCATGACTTCGCTGAGCTTCGATCATTCTTGCAAACAGTTCGGTCAACGTTCCGAAATCTTCTTCGGGATCGCGATGGGAGGTTGGGCGTGGAGTCGATGACATTAGGTAGGCTCTGGTCGTCCATGGTGATCTAGAACTCTAGATCACCATTTTACCTACCCACGATGCCGCCCGGAAAATAAGTGTATCGCCATGGAATTGATTCATTTCTCAAAGGGTTGAACATGATCATTTGCGAGTTGAGAGTCTGGTTTTAGATTTTTCCGAGTTTGCCCCCCTGACTGCAATCGGAAGGCTACGTAAAGTCGATTGCAGCGCTCAGGCGTTCAACCCGAACCTCAAGGAAAATGACATGACCAAAAAATCTTCAAGCACTAAATCACAACCTATGACTAAAGAAGCCAAAGCCCGCATCTACTCCGCGACTTCTCGAGAGAATGACGGCATTATCCCTCCGGATAGCTTCGCTTCCCGAGCCGCGAGGGCGGCAGATAAAGCAAAAAAATAAAAGGATTTAGCATCCCGAGGGGGCCTTCCCCCTTGGGCAGGTGACCGCATGAAACTCCCAGTCTCACCCTATCCATCTATAGGCGAAGTCGTTTACGAGATTGCGACCCGTAGCGGCCTTGTACTCTCTACAGAGGGTACTGGCTTGTATGATGATTTGAAGGCATTCAAGGACGAGCGCAGACGCCCTGGCCTTGACCCAATCGAAATACCAACCACCATTCTGTTCAAGCTTGAGAACAGGTTGGCCACCTTTATCGGAGATGAGGTCTTTGCCAACTCGATATTCGTAGCATGGCGTCGCTGGCTCGAATACTACGCGTCGATTATTCCTAGGCATGATGCAGGCCTACTCCACCGTCGAGACATGATGTACCTGCTATGGCCAACGATATTCGCGTTTGGCGGCAGTCTGGTGCTGAAGATGATTCACCACATTTTGCCAATCGTTCCTTTGGGCAAACTGCTGTCTGCCACTGCGCCCTTTGGCTTTCTCGTTGAGGCCTTCTGTACTTGGGGAACTAAGGACTACACCAAAATCTGTGAATATCGGGCAGAGGTGAATGCAATCGACCTCGACAATTGCCGAGATACTCTCGACGATTGGCTGAGAGGCTCAGCGGTTCCAAACCTAGACCGAGCGCGAGAGATTCTTCAAGCGCTAGGGCTCGGCGAAGAATTTGCACCGAAACTGTGGATGGTAGCCGCTAGACTCCTAGCTCGGACGCCACTTAAATATCGCGAAGCGATTTTAAATCACCTGGATCTACCCGAAGACGCTGACTCCGCTCTAGAAGCCTATTACTGGCGTAAACGGCAGTTAGCCATAGAGAGGGCTGAAAGTTTGAATATCGGCCCGGATCGCCCATTTTCGGCGATTCGCGAAGCACTTTACAATCCAGCTACACCAAGAGATGCGCACGCCGTCGAAGATATGCTGAGACGCCTTGAAAAGACGTGGGAGCCCATTTCTGAAGAGACTTATCACATCATTGATTGGCTACGCGGACGCTTTCTAGTTCTATCTGGGCAGGAAGAACAAGCCCTGAAATACTATCAGAATGCCTACATCCACGGAGTTGGTAGAGAAGCTGATGTATTCAACCACGTCCTCCCTGAAGCCCTTGCACTTGCAGGTAAGCTGGGAAAGAAAAAATGGGTAGCGCGGTTCGACTCGTTGCTTGGCCTTCACCGGAAGGGAGACTGGAATGGTGACCCTGAGTCGTTCAAGGCGCTTTTCGAAAAGCATTTCGATAGCCGGTTGCTGTATGGAAAACCTGATCCCACGCGGGACTGACGGCGACCGTTGTTCTGGATAATGGCAGCGGAGATTATCACTGGTCTACGCTGGATACCGTTCCGGCGCATCTAATGAACTTCAGGGCGCTATGTCGCTGCGATAGTCTAGTAGACTATAGATCTGTGCAAGGAAGCTTAAGTGAAATTTTATCGCTTTGATCCCCAAAAACTTGTCATGCCCGTGATGCACGACGTGCAGGTGGATTCCGATTTAGTCGGCCTGATTCTTCAGGCGCGTCCCAAGGACTGCATTGTGCTGGCCGGTTGGGACGCGAGAGCCCAAATTGGTAATGTGAGCGCATTTGGCATCGTCATGACAGTTGATCAAGCATCAGGTCGTGCAAAGATCCTGTGGCGCGAAACTGATATCACGCTTCGGCCTAGCTCGAGCGGAAGACGTTACTGGGAGCAAACCAAACACTGGTTTGCTTTTGCCCCTGACGTGGTCAACCGGTACGGTCTTCCAGATCTACATGCCGAATATTTTCCAGACATCGCCGGATTCGACATCCCGGTGCCGCCACCGCCCGTGAGAAGCGTGAGTCAACCCTCTAGTTCGCCCACAGGTGGCTACGTCTATGTCATTCGATCTAAGCTGGGTTTCAAGATAGGCAAGACAATTCACCTGAAGGCTCGCACCCGGCTCTTCGAGGTCAAGCTCCCCTTTCCGATAAGTCTTGAGCATTACGCCTGGTTTGATGACTACACCTATGCAGAGCGGAGTTTGCATCTTGCCTATCAAGCAAAGCGCCTTGAGGGTGAGTGGTTTGATCTCGACGCCTCCGATCTTAAGCAGATTAAGACTCTTGGTAAGTCTGTGCCAGTAGCAGGGCTTTGAGTGGAAGATCAAATGGAAGTGACTAGGTACTTGCGTATCGAAGAGTCAGTAGAGGCTAGCCTCGAGAGTTCAGGAAGACATCCTACAGTCACCGAGAAGGCGCGCTGACAGGATAATACCTTGAAAGGCTTTATTTATATGGTGTCCCAGGCGGGGTTCGAACCTGCAACCTTCCCCTTAGGAGGGGGATGCTCTATCCAATTGAGCTACTGAGACACTGCGTGCCGACACACCGATCGGTGCCAGCGAGGACGGCGTGCATCTTAGCGGCATGTGGCGCTTTTGTCATGTCGTCATTGCCCTTCGACCCTGTAGCCGATGTCGCCTGGAAACACGGCCTGATAAACCGATCATGCAATTTGCAATACCCCAAAAAGCCATCATTGCAAAACGCACTGCAGAGCACTTTTTTTAATTTAATAAGCCATTGATTAGAAAGGATTTTTTATCATTTCACGATTGGCATGCAGACTGCATTATTGATATCTGTGGAACACATCTCATCCCAAACGGTCGGGCACAGGTACTGGAAAATGAACAAGACTCTCTCAGTGTTGAATGCGGCAGCTCTGGTGGCTCTGGTGGCATTTCATTTCCAGGATTCTGGTATCAAGGACGCTCAGGCCGCTATGCCTGCTCCAGTCCACCACCAGATCAGTCAGGCGCCAAAACTGGCAATCATGACTGAACGCGTTGCAAGCGCAGCGGTGCTGGCCAATGACGATGATGAGTCACTTCAGTTTCCACGCGCCGAACAGCGCTGGGTTTTCTGATAACGCCCGCAACGACCCTTTCAAGAGAGAGTAGCCATGTCAAAATCCGCGTTGTCGTTTCTGGTCCTGGCGATCATGGCTTTCGTCGTCGACCTTTTGCTTCCTGTTAATGCACAAGCCATGAGTATCGCTGCAAACATCGCCGCCGGCGTGTTTGCCAGTCTCTTCGTGGTTGCGTTGTTCGTCGGTCGTCGCTTCAAATTCGACCCGGTGCTTCGCTGACAGCGAAGCTACTTGCAGCAATTTGCCCGGTCGTCTGACCGTTCGCATCCAGAATCTCCCCTCCTCCAAAAGAACCTTCCTGCACCGAAGCCAACCCTTTGTCGGCTAACCTCGCTCACGCTGAATTTAGACGCATACTTGGAGTCAAATGGCCATGACAGGAAAAAAGCTCGGTGGCGTGCCCTTTTATCCCGGGACAAATGCGAAGACTTTGCAAATTCGCTCGCATTTCTGATAATTGGTGCTGGCAATACGCCTCTACCTGAGTCAATATTTGTCACAGAATTGACGCCAAGGATTCGACGGAATACGGCATTATGTCGGCCCCTTGGAACCCCGGTTGAACATTTGGCCAAAATGACTGTCTGACTGTGACAATCTTGCGGCCACTTGCTAGAACCGCTTCCCCTGAACTAACCGGTTAAATATATGAGCCCTATGAAACAGGCTACTTATTCCAGCCGCACGGCTGACAAGTTCGTCGTTCGCCTACCAGACGGCATGCGTAATCGCGTGCAAGAGGTAGCCAAGAATCATCACCGCAGCATGAACTCGGAAATCATCGCTCGTCTCGAACAAAGCCTGATTCAGGAAGGCGCTCTTGGTGATGAACCAAGCCTGCGTCTCGATAGTCCTGAGCTGTCCTTGCACGAACGCGAGCTGCTGCAGCGCTTTCGTCAGCTTTCACATCGTCAACAGAACGCTCTTGTTTCGCTGATTGCTCATGACACGGAACTCGCTTCCGAAGAGTCCTGAGATTTCACTTAACAGACAAAGGCCAGCGAAAGCTGGCCTTTTTCGTTATAGCCTTCTTGTAGTCTTTTTCTTTATTAGTCGTCGGCTTATTGCGTTACACAACGAGATGAAGACCTGGCCGAAGCATAAAAAAACCGCCTGATCACGGCGGTTTTTTATTTCAAAAGACTGTAAGAGTCGCGAGGCTTAGAGCAGAAAGATCGTCGCCAGTCCAAGGAAGATGAAGAAGCCGCCGCTGTCGGTCATCGCCGTAATCATGACGCTTGCCCCCATCGCGGGATCTCGTCCAAGGCGAGCAAGCGCCATGGGAATGGAAACGCCCATCAGCGCTGCCAGCAACAGGTTGAGCGTCATGGCTGCGGTCATGACCACACCTAATGACCAACTGCCATACAGCATGTAGGCGACCACGCCGATCACACCCCCCCAGAGCAGCCCGTTGATCAGGCCGACAGCCAGCTCCTTGCGCAGCAAGCGCGCCGTATTACCGGTATTGACCTGATCCAGCGCCATCGCGCGGACGATCATGGTGATGGTCTGATTACCGGAGTTGCCACCGATACCGGCCACGATAGGCATCAGCGCAGCGAGCGCCACCAGCTTCTCGATGGAGCCTTCGAACAGGCCGATCACGCGCGAGGCCAGGAACGCAGTTACCAGGTTGACTGCCAGCCAGGCCCAACGGTTGCGCAGCGAACGCCATACCGACGCGAAGATGTCTTCTTCTTCACGCAGACCCGCCATGTTGAGGACTTCGCTTTCGCTTTCCTCACGGATCAGGTCGACCATTTCATCGATGGTCAGACGGCCGATCAGCTTGCCGTTCTTGTCCACGACCGGCGTGGAAATAAGGTCGTAACGCTCGAATGCCTGTGCCGCATCGTAGGCATCGTCTTCCGGGTGAAAGCTGACCGGGTCGTTGGCCATGACTTCGCCAACCTGCTTCTCCGGATCATTGACCAGCAGACGCTTGATCGGCAGCACACCCTTGAGCACGCCCTCGGAATCGACTACGAACAGTTTGTCGGTGTGACCGGGCAGCTCTTTGAGCCTGCGCAGGTAGCGCAGCACGACTTCAAGGCTGACATCCTCACGGATCGTCACCATCTCGAAGTCCATCAGCGCACCGACCTGATCCTCGTCATAGGACAGGGCCGACCGCACGCGCTCACGCTGTTGTGAATCCAGTGTTTCCATGAGTTCGTGAACGACGTCGCGGGGCAACTCGGGAGCAAGGTCGGCCAGTTCGTCGGCGTCCATGTCCCGTGCCGCCGCGAGCAACTCATGATCGTCCATGTCGGCGATCAGGGTTTCACGAACGGAATCGGATACTTCGAGAAGAATATCGCCGTCGCGATCGGCCTTGACCAGCTGCCAGACGGTCAGACGGTCTTCCAGGGGCAAGGCTTCAAGGATATAAGCGACGTCGGCAGAGTGAAGGTCTTCGAGCTTGCGTTGCAACTCGACGAGGTTCTGCCGGTGAACCAGGTTTTCTACACGGTCCTGATGCTGACCTTCCTGACGATGGGTCAGGTCCTCAACAATACGCTGGCGCTGCAGCAGATCGACGACCTGAGCCAGGCGATCCTGCAAGCTTTCCTGCGTTTTTTTTACTTCTCTTTCGGTCATAGGCGAACTCCACTCCCAGCAGCGGAGCACGCCGGGAGATCAATCAGTTAATTCATGATTGTTGAAAAACATTATCGAGTAACGACTGGGTATGTCCATGGAGGTGTTCCACAAGCCCCGGCGGAGCTGACGGGCGCAATGATACACCGCTTTGAGCGAAGCGCACGCGAGAAAATTCAGCTCAGAACAACCGTTTGCAGTGCAAACCTGCACAACTCCGTAAGCCAGCCAGGGTTCGACGTCACATTCAGCCAACAAAACACGCTCGCCCCTTGCAAAGGCGGGAGTTAGCCTTTGCTGACACCCGTCACGGAGGACCTTGGGCATGCGACCTGCCAATCACCTGCTACTGTGGAGCGCCCTGCTCTGCCTGCCTGCGACTGCAACCGCCAGCAACGTTCATCGCTGCGAGGATGCATCCGGAAAG
Organism: Pseudomonas sp. PvP028; assembly: GCF_017832255.1. NCBI lineage: Bacteria > Pseudomonadati > Pseudomonadota > Gammaproteobacteria > Pseudomonadales > Pseudomonadaceae > Pseudomonas > Pseudomonas sp. PvP028. Next base: position 3,188,228 of record NZ_JAFIBL010000001.1, on the reverse strand, counting down.
ATTACGTTTACCACCCTGGGATGCCCGGATGGGCACAGCACCCGCCTGCAAAGCGCCTTCAATGCACCGCCGGGAACCCGTATCGATGTGCTACCGCCCGCCAGCACTGCGCAAACCGCGCGCGGAAAGCCGGCAGACCAGACAGTTGTCGTGGTGGGCACACGCGATGATGGCTGCGGCAACCGCTTGAGCGCCGAACAGCGCCGGGCTGCGATCATCAACCAGCGTACCCCTCCCGGCATGACGCAGCGTGATGTCGAGAGCCTGCTGGGGCGTCCCGACAAGGTCACCAACCGCAATGGAGAATTGCATTACGTGTACAACCAGAAAAAAGGCCGCAGCAATAAGGTGACATTTGACGAGCACGGATGCGTTAAAGGAAAACGCTAGAAAGCAAAAAGCCCACATCTTTCGATGTGGGCTTTTCGTTTGTATGGTGCACTCGACAGGATTCGAACCTGTGACCGCTCGGTTCGTAGCCGAGTACTCTATCCAGCTGAGCTACGAGTGCATTGGTGTTTTTAGACCAGATCACCTCTGGTTGGAGCCAGTTATCGGAAACCTTGTAATTGCTTACAACACTTCAAACAACTTTAAATGGTGCACTCGACAGGATTCGAACCTGTGACCGCTCGGTTCGTAGCCGAGTACTCTATCCAGCTGAGCTACGAGTGCATGTGTTGGTGCCGCGCATTATAGGTCGTAAAACTGTTTAGTCAAGCACTTTTTCTAGTAAATTCAACAACTTACAGATCAAGCCCAGTTTTACGCACTACATAAATAATGGCGGAGAACGGGGGATTCGAACCCCCGACACCCTTTTGAGGTGTACTCCCTTAGCAGGGGAGCGCCTTCGGCCACTCGGCCAGCTCTCCGCAACACGGGGCGTATAATAACCACCCTTTTCCCCGTTTGCAAACCAAAAATTCAATAAAAATTAATGGCTTGGTTCTTCGTCCTTCTCTTTCTTGATACGCAGGTAAATCTCTTCACGGTGGACAGCGACTTCCTTGGGCGCATTGACACCAATACGCACCTGATTACCCTTCACTCCGAGCACGGTGACGGTGATTTCACCATCCCCAATGATCAGGCTTTCCGCGCACCGACGAGTCAGAATCAGCATACTTTTCTCCTTACGCCTTTATTCAGGGACAACAGTCTGCAACCTATAGGCAGTGACACTAGCAAAACGCCATGACCACTACCTGTATATCGACTAACGCAAAGAAAACAAAAGCCCTTCTGCGCAGCACCCGAAAGACGCGGTCACGCCGCGCCTTTCGATGACAGGGTCATTCACCCTGCCGCGGAGCATCCAGCTCAAAGGCCGTGTGCAATGCGCGCACAGCCAACTCCAGGTATTTCTCTTCGATGACCACGGAAACCTTGATTTCCGATGTGGAGATCATCTGGATATTGATGCTCTCCTTGGCCAGCGCTTCGAACATGCGACTGGCAACGCCGGCATGCGAGCGCATGCCGACGCCAACGATCGACACCTTGGCGATCTTGGTATCGCCGGACACTTCACGCGCGCTGATTTCACGCGCGGTGGCCTCAAGCACCTGCAAGGCCGCCTGATAGTCGTTGCGATGGATCGTGAAGGTAAAATCGGTGGTGTTATCGTGCGAGACGTTCTGCACGATCATGTCCACTTCAATATTGGCCGCGCTGATCGGGCCGAGAATCTTGAACGCCACGCCGGGGGTGTCTGGCACGCCACGGATGGTCAGCTTGGCTTCATCGCGGTTGAAGGCGATGCCGGAAATGATCGGCTGTTCCATGGATTCCTCTTCATCGATTGTAATAAGGGTGCCCGGCCCCTCTTTGAAGCTGTGCAGAACGCGCAGCGGGACATTGTATTTGCCGGCGAATTCGACCGCACGGATCTGCAGCACCTTGGAACCGAGGCTGGCCATTTCCAGCATCTCTTCAAAGGTGATCTTGTCGAGGCGCTGGGCCTGCGACACGACGCGCGGATCAGTGGTGTAGACGCCATCGACGTCGGTGTAGATCTGGCACTCGTCCGCTTTCAGCGCCGCCGCCAGGGCAACACCGGTCGTGTCCGAGCCACCACGCCCGAGGGTCGTGATGTTGCCGTGTTCGTCGACACCCTGGAAACCGGCGACCACTACCACACGACCCGCTTTCAGGTCGGAGCGGATCTTCTGGTCGTCGATCTGCAGGATGCGCGCCTTGTTGTGCGCGCTGTCGGTGAGAATACGCACCTGATTGCCGGTGTAGGACACCGCAGGAACGCCACGCTTCATCAAGGCCATCGCCAGCAGCGCGATGGTGACCTGCTCGCCCGTGGAGACAATGACATCCAGCTCGCGAGGAACCGGCTGATCACTGATCTGCCTGGCCAGCTCGATCAGACGATTGGTTTCACCGCTCATGGCCGACAGCACGACCACCAGGTCGTCACCCGCCTCACGGAATTTCTTGACCTTGTCGGCAACCTGCTCGATGCGCTCTACAGAGCCCACGGAGGTGCCGCCAAATTTCTGTACGATTAAAGCCATCTCAAAGCCGCCTCAAATCCCGTTAAGAGCACCCATTAACATTCGAGTCCCAGTAAGGCCTGCCGGTGTGCGGCAGGCACGCTGACCCGACTCAGATACCCTGCTCTACAAAAGGAACGGCCAGTGCCAGCGCTGAATCCAGCGCGCCGGCATCGACACCACCGCCTTGAGCCATATCAGGACGGCCACCACCTTTACCACCTACGGCGGCAGCTGCCTGCTTCATCAAATCACCGGCTTTGAGTTGGCCAGTCAGGTCCTTGGTCACGCCTGCGACCAAGACAACCTTGTCCTCATGAACACTGCCGAGCAGGATCACTGCGCGGCCGAGCTTGTTCTTCAACTGATCGACAAGCGCCAACAGCGCCTTGCCGTCCTGACCATCCAGGCGCGTGGCCAGAACCTTGACCCCTTTGACATCCAGCGCAGCTGACGACAGGTCGTCACCGGCGGCACTGGCTGCCTTGGCTTGCAGTTGTTCCAGTTGTTTTTCCAGCAGACGGTTGCGTTCAATCACCGCCGTCAGCTTGTCCAGCAGGTTGTCGCGATTGCCTTTGACCAGCGTCGCAGCTTCCTTAAGTTGATCTTCGGCCGAATTCAGCCAGGCCAGCGCCGCAGCGCCAGTGACGGCCTCGATACGGCGCACGCCTGCTGCAACACCGCCTTCACTGACGATCTTGAACAACGCGATGTCACCGGTGCGGCTGGCGTGAATGCCACCACACAGCTCGACAGAGAACTCGCCGCCCATGCTCAGTACGCGAACGCTGTCGCCGTACTTCTCGCCGAACAGCGCCATGGCACCCTTTTTCTTCGCCGTGTCGATATCGGTTTCTTCGGTCATTACCTCGGTGTTCTTGCGAATCTCGGCGTTGACGATATCTTCCAGCGCGCGCAGTTGCTCGGGCTTGATCGCTTCGAAGTGGCTGAAGTCGAAGCGCAGACGCTGACTGTCGACCAGCGAGCCTTTCTGCTGAACGTGCTCACCCAGCACCTGACGCAATGCGGCGTGCAGCAAGTGAGTGGCCGAATGGTTCAATTTGGTTGCATCGCGAACTTCATCAGCCACTTGTGTTTCAACCTGCGCGCCAACGCTCAGGCTGCCGGACGCCACAACGCCGTGGTGCAGGAACGCACCACCGGTCTTGGTGGTATCACTGACGTCAAAGCGCGCGTCACCGGCCTGCAGGAAACCGCTGTCACCGATCTGACCGCCCGACTCGGCGTAGAACGGGGTGATGTCGAGAATCACCACGCCCTCTTCGCCTTCATTCAGGTGAGAAACCGACTGGCCTTCCTTATAGAGGGCCACGACGCTGGCGCTGCCAGTGGTCGCCGAGTAACCGGTGAACTGCGTGGCCACATCGACCTTCACCAGGCTGTTGTAATCCATGCCGAACGAGCTGGCCGAACGGGCGCGCACGCGCTGGGCGTCCATTTCACGCTCGAAGCCTGCTTCGTCCAGGGTCAGGTTGCGCTCGCGGGCGATGTCGCCGGTCAGGTCCATCGGGAAACCGTAGGTGTCGTACAGCTTGAACACCACTTCGCCCGGAACCACGGTGCCTTTTAGGTCGGCCAGATCCTGCTCGAGGATTTTCAGACCTTGCTCGAGGGTCTTGGCGAACTGCTCTTCTTCGCCTTTCAGTACGCGTTCGATGTGCGACTGCTGTTGCACCAGCTCAGGGAACGCAGACCCCATCTCGGCAACCAGCGCGGCAACGATCTGGTAGAAGAAGCTGCCCTTGGCACCCAGTTTGTTGCCGTGACGGCAGGCGCGACGAATGATGCGGCGCAGCACATAACCACGTCCTTCGTTGGACGGCAGCACGCCGTCGGCGATCAGAAAGCCGCACGAGCGAATGTGGTCAGCCACGACTTTCAGCGAAGCCTGGTTGTCATTGCTGCAACCAATGGCCTTGGCCGACGCAGCCAGCAGGCTCTGAAACAAGTCGATTTCATAGTTGGAATGCACGTGCTGCAGGACCGCACTGACGCGCTCCAGGCCCATGCCGGTATCGACCGATGGCGCTGGCAGCGGGTGCAGCACGCCATCTGCAGTCCGGTTGAACTGCATGAATACGTTGTTCCAGATCTCGATGTAACGGTCGCCGTCTTCTTCCGGCGAGCCCGGCGGGCCGCCCCAGATTTCCGGGCCGTGATCGAAGAAAATCTCGCTGCAAGGGCCGCATGGGCCGGTATCGCCCATGGTCCAGAAGTTATCGGAGGCGTACGGTGCGCCTTTGTTGTCGCCAATACGGACCATGCGCTCGGCAGGTACGCCGATCTCCTTGGTCCAGATGTCGTAGGCTTCGTCGTCAGTGGCGTACACCGTGACCCAGAGCTTTTCCTTGGGCAGGTTGAGCCATTTTTCGGAGGTCAGGAAGGTCCAGGCGTAGGTGATGGCATCACGCTTGAAATAGTCACCGAAGCTGAAGTTGCCCAGCATTTCGAAAAAAGTATGGTGACGAGCGGTGTAGCCGACGTTTTCCAGGTCGTTGTGCTTGCCACCGGCACGCACGCATTTCTGACTGGTAACGGCGCGGGTGTAGGCGCGCTTTTCCTGGCCCAGGAAGCAATCCTTGAACTGGTTCATGCCTGCGTTGGTGAACAGCAGGGTTGGGTCATTGCCCGGAATCAAGGAGCTTGAAGCGACACGGGTGTGGCCTTGCTCTTCGAAGAAGCCAAGGAAGGCTTCACGGATTTCTGCGCTTTTCATAGGTTCTTCCACGGAGACTGCGGCCAGAGGCAAGTGCAAAACGTCAAATGACGTAGCGACGGCAAAGGGCCGCATTATATAGGCGTTGCGCCCTCGGTACAGTGTGTTTGTGCGATAGAAACAAGTAACTGGATTATCGGCATGTCATGAGTGTTCAAAGGCTGCGAATGCGGCGATGACCTGTTCGATCTGAGCGCGCGACACGTTCAGGTTGGTCACCATGCGCAGCCGCGACGAGGCCGTGAGTACGATGCCACGCTCGGCGCAGAACGCTTTGAGCGATGCCGCGCGCTCGCCGATCTGCACATAGACCATATTGGTCTGCACCGGCTCGACAGCGTAGCCGAGCCCGCTCAGGCCTTCAGCCAGAAACGCCGCGTTGGCATGGTCGTCTGCCAACCGCTCGACCTGATGATCCAGCGCGTAGAGCCCTGCCGCCGCCAGCCCTCCAGCCTGACGCATGCCACCGCCGAGCATCTTGCGCAAGCGGCGGGCCTTGGCGATCAATGGCTGCGAACCGCACAGCACCGAGCCGATCGGCGCGCCCAGCCCCTTGGAAAGGCAGACCGAAACCGAATCGAAGTGCCGGGTGATCTCGCGGACATCGACACCCAGCCTGACCGAGGCGTTGTACAGCCGTGCGCCGTCCAGATGGAGAGCGAGCCCCTTTTCCAGAGTCAGGGTACGCGCGGCAGCCAGGTAGTCCAAGGGCAGCACTTTGCCCTGCATGGTGTTTTCCAGGGCCAGCAGGCGCGTGCGGGCAAAATGAAAATCATCGGGCTTGATGGCGTCGAGCACCTGCTGCAGGTCCAGAGAACCGTCGGCCTGTACCTCCAGCGGCTGTGGCTGAATGGAGCCCAGCACTGCCGCACCGCCACCTTCGTATTTATAGATGTGGGCCTGCTGACCGACGATGTACTCGTCGCCGCGTTCACAGTGCGCCATCAGCGCCAGCAGATTGCTCATGGTGCCCGACGGCACGAACAGCGCGGCATCGAACCCGAGGCGCCCGGCAAGCGTCGCTTCGAGCAGATTGACGGTAGGGTCCTCGCCGTAGACGTCATCGCCAACGGGCGCACGTGCCATGGCATCAAGCATGCCGGCCGTGGGCAGAGTCACTGTGTCGCTGCGCAGATCGATGACAGTCACGAAAAAGCTCCCTGAAGTTGAAGATCGATAATGCATGCAACCTTTGGCTTGCAACAAGGCATTACTGACGACCCGGTACATGATAATCAAGCGCGGCCGCTCTCGATACTCCGACTCCTTATAAGAAAAAGGCAGGTATACCGTACGAAAGTGTCCATGCATGATCCAGCGAACTATGATAAAAATCTCGCGCCGGCCACGTAAAGTGACGGCAACGTTCTCAGGGCGGGGTGTAATTCCCCACCGGCGGTAATGACGCGCAATGCGTCTAGCCCGCGAGCGCTTGGGGGTCGTGGCGTTGGCCGCGATCTGCAAGGTCAGCAGACCCGGTGTGATTCCGGGGCCGACGGTCATAGTCCGGATGAAGAGAGAGCGGGATTGGTGTCAACAAGAACGTCTGTAAAACCTATCCATGAACGACATCGTTCAGGAGGCTTTCCTACGCAGCTTGAATCCCTTTCGATCCAAATGCCCTGTTTTTTCCATAAACAGGAGTCAGAACACGTGCAACCAACCGCAATCGACAGCAAAAGCAAAAGCCACGCAAACGAGCGTGTCGCGTTCATCCAGGCCTGCTGGCACAAGGATATCGTCGACCAGAGCCGCAAAGGTTTTATCGCCGAGATGGCCAATCAGGGCTACGCCGAAAGCGATATCGACATCTTTGAAGTGGGCGGCGCCTTTGAAATCCCGCTGCATGCAAAACTGCTGGCCAACACCGGCCGCTACGCTGGCATCGTCGGCGCCGCACTGGTAGTGGACGGCGGCATCTATCGTCACGAATTCGTCGCGCAGTCAGTGGTCAGCGCGCTGATGCAGGTCCAGCTGGAAACCGAAGTACCGGTGTTTTCCGTGGTCCTGACACCGCATCACTTCCATGCCGGCGAAGAGCATCAGAAGTTCTTCTTCGATCACTTTGTGCACAAGGGCGAAGAAGCAGCCAAGACCTGCGCCGACACCCTGAACAAGGTACGCAGCCTGCGCCGTCTGGATGCACAGCAGAAAGCGGCCTGCTGAGACGCAGCATCGGTAGGTGTTCTCCCGGACACCTATCGTTCTGGACGCTCTGCGTCCGGTCCTGAGGGTGCCGAGCGATCAGCCGAGGCTATCCGCATCAGTGGGTACGATCAGAATCCCCGCCCGCAGGCCGTTTTTGACCTTGGGGTTGGGGAAGATGATCCTCGCGCCCTCTTCTTCCACTACCCAGCGTGAACCACCCGCGTCTTCGGCCAGCACGTAGCCCTTTTCCAGCGGGGAGAAGTTCTCGACGTCATCGGCCAGGTTGAAGGTGAACGCATCGGTGCGCTTGATCACTTCCCGCGCCACGCTGAACAGTTGCAAGCCTTCAAGATTGTCATCCCGCTCGGGCTCGGTGCCCTCGATGAGCTGCTCGATACACAAGCGCAGCGGCCCGAGATTGACCTGCTGGTTATGCCCGAACGGCCGCGCCTTGCCCAGTTCCAGAGTGAAAGCCTCGGCCCCCAATTGATCGTAGGTGTAGGCGCTGAACACAATGGACGGCTTGTTCTGCAGCAGCACCGCACTCATGCCCGCGGCCCGCAGCCGGGCCAGCTCAAGCCGGGAATGCTGACGTCCTTCCTTCCACGGGTACAGCGCGAACTGTTCGATCGTCGAGCCGCGAATGGCGGTGTGCAGATCGTAATGCAGCCGATAACGCTCCGGCAGACTGAAAAAGCTGGCGGCCAGTCGTTCCAGCTCGCAGGCCCGCAACGCCTCGGCGCCACCGCTTTGCAGATGACGGCCGTTGAACAGCCGATTGACGTCCTGCTCGACAAAACGCGCCCCGCGTCGCATAGCGTCGGGATTGCCGAACAGGAACAGAATTCGTGCGCGCGGTTTCAGGTCGCTGCGCGCAATGCTGCGGATCAATTCATCCAGCAGCTCGATGGGCGCAGTCTCGTTGCCATGGATACCGGCAGACAGCAGCAGGTCAGTGCCATTGTCACGAGCCTGTGGCGGGCGGACTTCCAGTGCGCCCTCGCCCATCCAGCGCATGCGCACGCCTGCGACGGTCAGTTGAGTCTTTTCCGCCGGCTCACGTCCAGCCAGGGTCAGTTCAAGCAGTTTGCCGAGGGCGAGCATGGCGCGCTTCCTTAGTGGTTGCAGTCAGGACCGTGAACGTGACCGTCTTCCTCGACGCCCATGTCGGCCGGCTCCATTTCCAGTTGCAGGCTGACCAGGTTGGTCGCCAACGGACGCAGCAGCAGGTTGGCGTATTCGGCATCGTCCTCTTCGACGTCAACGCCGATCAGCAACTGGCCACGGCCATCCTGCTGAATCCACAATTCCTTGCCCTGCCAGATGACGGCAACGCGGGTGCAGGACGTTTCCAACTGGGTGCCATCAGTGTCTTCAAGGATCAGTTGCAGGGCGTCGCTCATATAAAAATGCTCTCTATAAAGGAAATAGTGCGCCGGACAGTGGCCCGACGCGCAGGATGCTTCAATTCAGTTGGAACGGATAAACCGCGCCCAGTTTAAGGATTTGCGTCAGTTCATCCAATGCCGCGCGGCATTCGTCGAGCAATCGAGGGTCGGCCAGATCGCTTTCACTCATGCGGTCCCGGTAGTGCCTGTCGACCCACTGCGTCAACGTTTCGTACAACGGCGCAGTCATGATCACCCCCGGATTCACCGCCGCCAGCTCGGTGTCGTTGAGCGCCACCCGCAAGCGCAGGCAGGCTGGACCACCACCGTTCTGCATGCTTTGTTTGAGGTCGAACACCTTGACCTCGGCAACCGGGCTGTCATCGGCGATCAATCGTTGCAGGTAAGCCCAGACACTCGCGTTCGCCTGGCATTCCTGCGGCACTATCAGCAGCATCGAGCCATCGGACCGCGACAACAGCTGGCTATTGAACAGGTAGGAGCGCACGGCATCCTGAACCGAGACCTCGGCACGCGGTACGCAAATCGCCCGCAACTTACCGCCGACAAGACTGAGCTTGTCGCGCAGCTCATCGAGCATCGGCTCGGTATTGAGGAATGCGTCCTGGTGATAGAACAAGACCTCACCGTTGCCGACCGCAATCACATCGTTGTGGAACACCCCCTGATCAATGACCTCCGGGTTCTGCTGACTATAGACCACGCCGGCTTCGCTCAGACCGTGCAGCCGCGCAACGGCGCGTGACGCCTCCAGGGTCTGACGCGCCGGATACTTCTGCGGCGCCGGGTAGCGCGTGTCGAAGGCACTGCGGCCAAACACGAAAAACTCGACACCGGCCTCGCCGTAATCACGACAGAAACGGGTGTGGTTGGCAGCGCCTTCATCGCCAAACTGCGCGACAGGCGGTAGCGCAGGGTGATGAGCGAAATGCTTTGCATCCGCGAACATCGCGCCGAGCACGCGGGTGGTGGTCGGATGCTCGATGCTGCGGTGGTATTTGCAGTTGAGGTTGGCCGCCGTGAAATGCACGCGCCCATCGGCAGTGTCGGCACTGGGGCTGACCGTGGCCGCGTTGGCCACCCACATGCTGGATGCCGAGCAACTGGCGACCAGCAACGGCATGTCCTGACGGGCCGCTTTTTCAATCACCTGCTCATCGCTGCCGGTGAAGCCCAGACGGCGCAGGCCGGACACATCAGGACGTTCCTGCGGTGCCAGCACGCCTTGGGTAAAACCCAGGTCCATCAGCGCTTTCATTTTCGCCAGGCCTTGCAGCGCCGCCTCACGCGGGTTAGCACTTTGCTGGCTGTTACTCTGGGAGGCAACGTTACCGTAGGACAACCCGCCGTAGTTGTGGGTTGGCCCGACCAGACCGTCAAAATTCACTTCACAGGACTTCATCGGCAAGGCTCCGTGGATCTATTCTTATAAGCAATCGTGCGCACACTGTCAGCTCAGCCTGATGCCGGGGGTCAGTGTCGCAGGCAGCGTCAGGCTGCCGGCCTCCAGCGAAGCCACCGGATAGGCGCAGTAATCGGCCGCGTAATAGGCGCTGGCGCGATGGTTGCCCGAGGCGCCTACCCCGCCAAACGGGGCGCTGCTGGCGGCTCCGGTCAACGGCTTGTTCCAGTTGACGATCCCGGCACGGCTGTGCAGCCAGAACTGCTGATAACGCGCTTCGGAGTCAGAGAGCAGGCCTGCCGCCAGGCCATAACGGGTGGCGTTGGCTTCGGCGATGGCGGCGTCAAACCCGGCGTAGCGGATAACCTGCAGCAGCGGGCCGAACAGCTCTTCGTCGGGTCGATCGGGCACCGCGCTGACATCGATAATGCCCGGCGTCAGCAGCGCCGAGCCGGGCTGCGGCTGGCGCATTTCCAGCAGGGTCAGTGCGCCGTTGGCGAGCAGATTGCGCTGCGCGTCGAGCAGGGCGCGTGCTGCCTCCAGCGAAATCACCGAGCCCATGAACGGCGCAGGCTGTTGATCGAACGCGCCGGCTTCGATAGTTGCGCTGACGCCCACCAGTCGTGCCAGCAAGGCATCACCCCAGTCGCCTTCGGGCACCAGCAGACGACGCGCACAGGTGCAGCGCTGGCCGGCAGAAATGAAAGCGGACTGAATGATGGTGTACACCGCTGCATCGATGTCCTGTACCTGATCGACGATCAGCGGGTTGTTACCGCCCATTTCCAGGGCAAGGATCTTGTCCGGCTGACCGGCGAACTGCTGATGCAGCGCATTGCCGGTCCGGCTCGACCCGGTGAAGAACAGGCCGTCGATACCCGGATTGGCCGCCAGCGCGATACCGGTTTCGCGACCGCCCTGCAGCAGGTTCAGAACCCCGGCAGGCAGTCCGGCTTCGATCCAGCACTTGACGGTCAGCTCAGCGACTTTCGGTGTCAGTTCGCTGGGTTTGAACAGCACCACGTTGCCCGCCAGCAAGGCAGGGACGATATGGCCGTTGGGCAGATGCCCGGGAAAGTTGTACGGGCCGAACACGGCGACCACGCCGTGCGGCTTGTGGCGCAGTACCGCAGTGGCGTCGCCCAGTGGCCCGCTCTTTTCGCCGGTTCGTTCGCGATAGCTCTGCACCGAGATGGCAATCTTGTTGACCATGCTGGTCACTTCGGTCGCTGATTCCCACAACGGTTTGCCGGTCTCTTCACCGATGCACTGCGCCAGCGCGTCGGCGTGATGTTTGAGCCGTGCAGTGAAGGCCTCCAGTATCGCGATGCGCTGATCCAGAGACAGCAGTGCCCAGGCAGGAAATGCCTGACGCGCCGCCTGCACCGCCTGCTCGACCTGCGCGGCGCTCGCCCCACGCCCGGACCACAGCACCTGCTGGGTCACCGGGTTCAGCGAATTGACCACCTCACGCTGCCCGTCCTGCCAGGCACCTGCGATGTAAAGGCTATTCATCAAACGCCCTCCCGCGCCGCAGACAAGGGTACCGCGCGCACATTGTCGCCCGCACTCATGCGCAGGCGCTTGGCGGTTTGCGGAGCGACGACCAGCGTACCGGCGGCAAAACGCGCAGCGCCTACCGTGATGCGGCAGTCTTCACGCTTGCGGTTGTAGATGAGGAACTGTGGAGCATCGTCACCTGGCGTGCCTATGGCCAACACCAGCGCCTGGCTGTCCTTGATTGCGCGAATCTTGCCGGTCTCGCACTCGATGGCCGGGCCGGCATCGAAGATGTCGACATAACCCTGATACGAAAAGCCTTCGCTCTTGAGCATGGTCAGCGCAGGCTCGGTGTCGGCATGCACCCGACCGATCACGTTGCGTGCGTCTTCGGAAAGAAAGCAGCTGTACAACGGAAACTTGGGCATCAGTTCGGCGATGAATGCCTTGTTGCCCACGCCGGTCAGGTAATCCGCCTGGCTGAACTCCATCTTGAAGAAATGCCGCCCCAGACTTTCCCAGAACGGCGAACGGCCCTGCTCATCGGACATGCCGCGCATTTCAGCAATGATCTTGTTGCCGAACAGCCTGGGGAACTCGGCGATGAACAGCATGCGCGCCTTGGACAGCAGGCGACCGTTGAGGCCGTTACGCGAATCACTGTGCAGGAACAGCGAGCACAGCTCGGAATTACCGGTCAGGTCGTTGGCCAGGAACAGGGTCGGAATTTCCCGGTAGATGTTCAGCTCCTGTGAAGCGCTGACGGTCAGACCGACCCGGTAGTTGTACCAGGGCTCGCGCAGACCGACCGCTCCGGCAATGGCGGAAATGCCCACCACCCGGCCGTCGTCATCTTCCAGCACGAACAGGTAATCGGCATCGCCGCGCTCGGCTTCTCCGCGAAAGGTCTTTTCGGCCCAGCCTACCCGGTGCGCCAGACGCTGCTCATTGGCGGGCAGAGTCGTCAGACCGGCGCCGGTGCTACGCGCCAGCTCGATCAACGCGGGCAGGTCGCTGCTGCGTACAGGACGAACGATCATGTTATCTCCTCAGCGGCTCATCAAGAGCCTTGAAACTCGCTAATCAGCTATCGAACGTCCGGTTCAGACCGCGACAATCCGCACACTGGCACCTTCACCAACACCCAGGGCATCGGCAGCCTGGAGACTCAGCACCACCGGCCTGCCGGGCGCCCAGTCCAGTTCCAGCAGCACCGCGCGGTAGTCCTGCAACAGGCCATTGGCGATCAGATACAGACGCCCGCCCTTGCCGACATCGCTGCCTTGCCCGGGCTCGACCTTGACCGGAACCAGACGGCTCTGGGCAATCGAACGAATCCCGGACACCCGCGCGTGCAGCGTCGGTCCACCGTCGAAAATGTCGATGTAGTGATCGGTTTCAAAGCCCTCGCGCATCAGGATGTCGAAGGTGATCTGCGCGCGCGGATGCACCTGCCCCATGGCTTCCTGCGCTGCGTCGGGCAGCAGTGGCACGTAGATCGGGTAATGCGGCATCAGCTCGGCGAGGAAGGTCCGGCTTTTCAGCCCGCACAGGCGTTCGGCAGCGGCGTAATTGATATCGAAGAAGTTGCGCCCGATGGCATCCCAGAACGGTGAGTCGCCCTGCTCATCGCTGTAACCGACGATCTCGGTCACCACCGAATCGGCAAAGCGCTCGGGGTGACTGGCGACAAACAGCAGCCGACCGCGCGAATTGAGCTCCGACCATGCCGTGCCGACCAGCTCCGGGACCACGTAGAAACTGGTCAACAGACTGTTGCCGGTCAGGTCATGACACTGCGACAGCACGTGAATCTTGTTATGGATCTTCAGTTCGCGGGAAGCATGCACGAAGGTTTCGTTGCGAAAACTGTAGAACGGCTCGGAGTAGCCCGCCGAGGCCACGATGCCCGAGCAGCCCACCAGCTTGCCGCTTTCGCTGTCTTCGAGCACGAAGAAGTAGGTTTCTTCGCCGTTGAAGCTGACTTCGGCGGCAAACGACGCCTCCGACGAGCCGATCTTGTCGGTCAGGCGGCCAGCATCGTCGGGCAAGGACGTGACACCGATAGGGCTGTCGGCAGCGAGGCGTTGAACCTCGGCCAGGTCAGCCATTTGCGCAGGGCGCATTACCAGCATGGTGCCACTCCTTGTAGATCGACCAGCCTTTACGACCGGCGCTAGTAAAAGCACCACATGGCGTCAGGCCGCATGGCGCAGGAAACAGGTGCGGCGTCCGCCATCAAGCGGACGCCGCAAGGCTGCAATCGGGTCAGGATGTCAGTTTGGCGATGGCGCGTTCGAAGCGCTTCAGGCCCTCTTCGATGTCTGCGTCTTCAATCACCAGGCTCGGCGCGAAACGAATCACGTCAGGGCCGGCCTGCAGGATCATCAGGTCCTGGGCCTCGGCCGCATTGAAGATGTCCTTGGCCTTGCCTTTCCAGGCATCGGACAACACGCAACCGATCAACAGGCCCAGACCGCGCACTTCGCTGAACACGCCGTATTGCTGGCCGATACTTTCCAGACGGGTCTTGAATTGCTGATGCTTGCGCTGCACGCCCGCAAGCACTTCAGGCGTATTGACGACATCGATGACCGCCTCACCGACCGCGCAGGCCAGCGGATTGCCGCCATAGGTGGTGCCGTGCACGCCGACCGCGAAGTGCCTGGCGAGCTTTTCAGTGGTGAGCATGGCCGCCAGCGGGAAACCGCCGCCGATGCTCTTGGCGCTGGAAAGGATGTCCGGGGTCACGCCGTAATGCATGTAGGCGAACAGATGACCGCTGCGGCCCATGCCGCTCTGCACTTCATCGAACACCAGCAGGGCGTTGTGCTCGTCACACAGCTTGCGCGCACCTTGCAGGTATTCCAGCTGACCCGGCAGAACACCGCCCTCGCCCTGAATCGGCTCCAGCACCACGGCACAGGTCTTGTCGGTAACAGCAGCCTTCAGTGCGTCGAGGTCGTTGTACGGCACATGGCTGATGCCGGTGATCTTCGGCCCGAAACCATCGGAGTACTTCGGCTGCCCACCCACGCTGACGGTGAACAGGGTGCGGCCATGAAAGCTGTTCAGCGCCGCGATGATTTCGTACTTCTCCGGGCCGTACTGGTCATGCGCCACACGGCGTGCCAGCTTGAAGGCGGCTTCGTTGGCTTCAGCACCGGAGTTGCAGAAGAACACGCGCTCGGCGAACGTCGCATCCACCAGTTTTTTCGCCAGACGCAGGGTCGGCTCGTTGGTGAAGACGTTGGACACATGCCAGAGGTTATTGGCCTGCTCGGTCAACGCACCGACCAGCACCGGGTGGCAGTGGCCTAATACGTTGACGGCGATACCGCCCGAGAAATCCACCAGTTCGCGCCCCGCCTGATCCCAGACCCGGGAGCCCGCACCGCGCACAGGGATGAACCCGGCCGGGGCGTAATTGGGGACCATTACCTGGTCGAAATCGGCGCGTTGCACCGCAGCATGCTCAACGGACATCGGAGTCTCCTGATGAGGAACGCCTGCCTGAAACTGGCGAGCGATGGAAAGATTGTAAGGACTGATTTGTGTTCGGCCTTGCCGCCAGGCGACAACTTGTTACAGCGCAAAACCGGGTTTTTTCAAGGTTTTCGGCAATGCGACAATTTGCGTCACAAAGGCGCAGTTTAAACGGATTGAGGCGGGCCTGTCTGGACCTGAGCTGTCGCGGCAGCACTTCTATCGCGACAAGACAATCAACCGCGTTCGGCAGGCACAGGGGAAAGTTCGAACGGGCTGCTACTGCGTCGCTGATTGCGGTCTTCGCGCGGCGTGGCACCGAAGAAATTGCGGTAGGCGCTGGAGAAGTGCGGCCCCGAGGAAAAACCGCACGAAAGGCCGATCTGAATGATCGACTTGCTGGTCTGCATCAGCATCTGGCGCGCCTTGTTCAGGCGCAGCTCCAGGTAGTACTGGCTGGGCACACGGTTGAGGTACTGCTTGAAGATCCGTTCCAACTGACGACGAGACACGCACACATGCTGAGCGATTTCGTCGGTGGTCAATGGCTCTTCGATGTTGGCTTCCATCAGTAGCACCGCCTGGGTCAGCTTGGGATGGCTGGAGCCCAGACGGTTCTGCAGCGGAATGCGCTGACGCTCGCCGCCTTCGCGAATGCGCTCGACCACCAGCTCTTCGGAAACCGCCCCGGCCAGTTCGGCCCCATGATCACGGGACAGCACCGCCAGCAGCAGGTCGAGCACCGACATGCCACCACAGGCGGTCAGGCGATCCCGATCCCAATCGAACAAATGGCTGGTGGCGATGACCTTGGGGAAACGCTCGGCAAAGTCGTCCTGCCAGCGCCAGTGCACGGCGGCACGGTAGCCATCCAGCAGGCCCAGTTGCGCAAGCGGATAGACGCCCGCTGACAGCCCGCCAATCGAACAGCCGGCACGCACCAGTTGCTTGAGCGCACTGCCCAGCGCCGGGGCCACACCTGCAGGAGGCTCGTCAGCCAGCAAAAACAGCTTCTGAAAGCCTTCCAGCCGGCCGGCCCAGGGCTCACCCGGCAATTGCCACGCGCTGGCGAGCGCCGAAGGCTCCGTGGCCTCGGCCTGCAGGAACGACAGCTCATAGACCACTTCAGGGTGAACGCGCTGCGCAACGCGCAAGGCTTCCTCGGCCAGTGCCAGGGTCAGGGCTTTGGTGCCAGGCCAGACGAGGAAACCTATTCGATGGGCAGTCATTGGGACATCCGATACGTATTGCCGCAAAAGCCGAGCCTTGGAAGATAGCTCGATCTGGAACATCCAGGTCGTGTCGCGCGTCGCGCAGCATGCCCTGTTCTGCCATAAAAAGGCATCGTCATACGCTGCCGATCGTCACTTCAGGCTGCCGGACAGGAATTGCTGCAAACGCTCGGTCTGCGGATTGGCCAGCACTTCGCGCGGGGCACCACGCTCCAGAACGACACCCTGATGCAGGAAAACCAACTGATTGGAGACCTCACGGGCGAAACCCATTTCGTGAGTCACCACCACCATGGTGCGGCCTTCCTGAGCCAGGCCCTGCATGACCTTGAGCACGTCACCGACCAGCTCCGGGTCCAGCGCCGAGGTCGGCTCATCGAACAGCATCACCTCGGGCTCCATCGCCAGTGCGCGGGCAATCGCCACACGCTGCTGCTCACCGCCGGACATGTGCCCAGGGTAAGCGTCCTTGCGATGGGACACGCCGACTTTGGCCAGATAGTGTTCGGCCTTTTCCAGCGCTTCCTTTTTCGACACACCCAGCACATGGACCGGCGCTTCGATGATGTTCTGCAGTGCCGTCATGTGCGACCACAGATTGAAGTGCTGAAACACCATCGACAGGCGTGAACGCATACGCTGCAATTGCTTGGCGTCGGCAGCTTTCAAACCGCCTTCCTTGTTAGGCACCAGCTTCAGCTCTTCGTTGTTGAGCAGGATCTTGCCGGCATGGGGCTGTTCGAGCAGGTTGATGCAGCGCAGAAAGGTGCTTTTGCCAGAGCCGCTGGAGCCGATGATGCTGATGACATCGCCGGCCTTGGCGGTCATGGACACACCCTTGATCACTTCGTGACTGCCGTAGCGCTTGTGCAGGTCCTGCACTTCCAGTTTGTTCATGCTTTGGGTTTCCACAGAACGGTCAATCACTGAGCAGACGTCCGTGACGCAGCGCCGTGCGCCCCGCCACCTTGGCCAGCCAGAAACCGGGTTGAGCGTAACGAAGCCGCTCGATGGCGAACAACACCCCGGCAGTATTCGCACAAATGGTACTGACCTGATCGGACAGCGGGTCGATCACTTCGAACAGCGGATCGCCCGCCTCGACCCTCTCGCCAGCAGCGCGCAGGAACGTCACCACGCCAGGGTGCGGCGCATAGAGCAATTCGGTGCCTTCGAACGGCAAGCCTTCGCAGGCTTCGTGCGCCGGCTGCGGCCAGTCGCCGCTGATGAAGCCCTGTTCGGCGAGGAACGCCAGGATACCCTCGGCGTGCGCGATTGCCTGCGGCTTGCCGGTATCGGCCTGACCGCCCAGTTCAAGAGTGGTCGCGAGGCAGGCCAGCGGGATCTGCGCCTGCGGGAAAATCCGCGAAAGGCGCAACCACGGCAGCGAGCAGGCTTCATCGAAAGAGCTGCCACCGGAATCCTCGGCGAGCAGCGCCACCTGGATATTCAGATGCGCCGACAGCGAACGCCATTGTGGCCAGTGCTGCGGCAAGGCGTACATGTGCAACGCGGCATCAGCATCACAATGCAGATCGAGCACCACATCAGCGACGCAGGCATGACTGAGCAGGATGCGTTGCATGCCTTGCAATTCGCTCTGCGGCGCGGGCAGACCTTCGAGCGCAGCGCTCATTGCCTGGCGAATCAGCCGGGTATTGGCGCGCGGGTCGTCGCCCAGTTGACCTTCCAGCAACTCGGCGACCGGCTCGCTCAGCTCGGTGAAGTCACGGTTGAAATTCTTGCCACTGCCGAACTCGAAACGGCCCTGATGCGCGCCTTGCAGCAACTGCCCCAGGCCCAGTGGATTGGCCACCGGCACCAGTTCGACGACACCTTTGAGGAGGCCCTGCTGCTCCAGCTCGGTGAGGCGTTTTTTCAGCTCCCAGGCCGTGCGCATGCCGGGCAGTTCGTCGGCATGCAGGCTGGCCTGGATGTAGGCCTTGCGCTCGCCGGTGCCGAAGCGAAAGACGCTCAGCGTGCGTTGGGTGCCGAGGGTGCTCCACGGCAATACATGATCGGTTCTTTGCATTTCAGACCTTCCGTGGGGCGAGGTAGCCCAGCCAGCGGCGTTCGGCGATCTTGAACAGCCGCACCAGAATGAATGTCAGGCACAGATAGAAAACGCCTGCGGTGATGTAAGCCTCGAAAGGCAGGTAGAACTGCGCGTTGACCGTACGGGCCGCGCCGGTGATGTCGATCAGGGTCACGATGGACGCCAGACTGGTGGTCTGCAGCATCATGATGACCTCGTTGCTGTACTGCGGCAGCGCCCGGCGCAAGGCCGAGGGCAGCAGAATGCGCCGGTACATCTTGGCTTTCGACATACCCATGGCCCGCGCGGCCTCGATTTCACCGGCCGGTGTGGACTTGAGGCTGCCCGCGATGATCTCCGCCGTGTAGGCGCTGGTGTTGATGGTGAACGCCAGGCAGGCACAGAAGGTGGCACTGGACAGCCAGGGCCACAAAAAGCTTTCGCGCACCGCATCGAACTGGGCCAGCCCGTAATAGATCAGAAACAGCTGCACCAGCATAGGCGTGCCGCGAATCACGTAGGTGTACAGCCACGCAGGCATGTTCACCCAAGGGTTTTTCGAGACTCGCATCAGGCCCAGCGGCAATGCCGCCAGCAGCCCGAACGCCAGCGAAATCGCCAGCAGCTTCAGGGTGGTCAGCAGGCCGCCGAAGTACAGCGGCAGACTGTCCCAGATCACGTTGTAGTCAAAGATCATAGGTCAGCCGCCCTCACGCCCACCGAGTAGCGTTTTTCGAGGTAACGCAAGGCGAGCAGCGACACGCTGGTGATCACCAGGTACATCGCCGCAACCGCCAGAAAGAAGGTGAAAGGCTCGCGGGTGGCATCGGCCGCCTGCTTGGCCTTGAACATCATGTCCTGCAGACCGACCACGGAAATCAGCGCGGTGGCCTTGGTCAGCACCAGCCAGTTGTTGGTGAAACCGGGAATCGCCAGACGAATCATCTGCGGCACCAGAATGCGGAAGAACACCTTGCCGCTGCTCAGGCCATACGCCATGCCCGCCTCGGCCTGCCCCTTGGGAATGGCCATGAAGGCACCGCGAAAGGTTTCCGAGAGATACGCGCCGAAGATGAAGCCCAGCGTGCAGATGCCAGCCATCAACGGATCAAGGTCGATGTAGTCGTCAAACCCCAGCAACGGGGCGACGCGGTTGAGCAGGTCCTGGCCGCCGTAGAAGATCAGCAGAATCAGGACCAGATCGGGAATACCACGAACCACCGTGCTGTACAGGTCGCCCAGCCAGGCGATCCAGCGTACCGGAGACAGCCTCAGCGCCACGCCGATCAGACCGAGAACGATCGCCAGAGCCATCGACGACAGGGCCAGCTGCAACGTCAGCCAGGCACCTTCGAGGATGACAGCTCCGTAACCTTTCAACATGATGTGCGGTCCTCAAGCGTGGAATAAAAATGGCGCAATCCAGGCAATTCTGTTTGCGCCATTGGTCAGGGTAAGGACGACGACTTATTTGCCGTAGATATCGAAATCGAAATACTTGTCCTGGATAGCCTTGTACTTGCCGTTGGCACGGATCGCGGCGATGGCGGCGTTGAGACGGTCAAGGTCGGCCTTGTCGCCCTTGCGCACGGCAATGCCGATGCCGTCACCAAAGTATTTCGGATCGACGAACGACGGACCTACGAACGCATAGCCTTTGCCAGCGTCGGTTTTCAGGAAGCCGTCCTGCAACAGCGTGGCGTCGGCGACAGTACCGTCCAGGCGACCTGCACCGATGTCCAGGTAGATTTCGTTCTGCGAACCGTACGGCGTCACTTCGACACCTTTGGGAGCGAGGACTTCACGGGCGAAACGCTCGTGGATCGAGCCACGCTGCACGCCGATCTTCTTGCCCTTGAGTTCAGCCAGGCTGTCGCTGATCGTAGTGCCGTCCTTCAT
Organism: Pseudomonas sp. PvP028; assembly: GCF_017832255.1. NCBI lineage: Bacteria > Pseudomonadati > Pseudomonadota > Gammaproteobacteria > Pseudomonadales > Pseudomonadaceae > Pseudomonas > Pseudomonas sp. PvP028. The sequence goes on along the minus strand of NZ_JAFIBL010000001.1, from coordinate 3,167,873 downwards.
GACCAGACGCGCCGGGGAATTGTAATACTTGCCGGTGAAATCAACGGACTTCTTACGGTCGTCAGTGATGGACATCGACGACAGGATCGCGTCGATCTTGCGCACTTTCAGCGCCGGGATAAGGCCGTCGAATTCCTGCTCGACCCAGGTGCACTTGACCTTCATTTCTTCACACAGCGCATTGCCGATGTCGTAGTCAAAGCCGACGATGCTGCCATCCGGGGCCTTGGACGCGAACGGAGGGTAAGCCGCTTCGATACCGATTTTCAGTGGTTTTTCATCAGCAAAGATCGGCTGGGCGAGCACGGACAACGCCATCGCGCCAATAAGCATGAGCTTTTTCATTTCCAGGGACTCCATCGGTAAAGCACGACAAGTGGCAAAGTGAGCAAGCGCCCAATGTGCGAAAGGACAATCTCGGGGAAAAGCGACGCCGGATACGTGACACCGCGCTGGCGGCTCACAGCCCTTCGGCGAATGAGGGGCATTTTAACGACAGGCTCGAAGTCGATATTTCTTCAATGCGACAACTAGTTACAGAAGCGCTTGAAAACCCACCACACGGTATTGACGGGGCCCGTTTCTGCTGATCCAGCAGCGCAGACTAAACCTGTCATAACAGCAAAAAGCGCGCCCATTATTGGCAAACCCTTTTAATCCGGCAAGCCCAGCGTGCCACATGGCGATTTAAAAGCCTTGCTGCGTCGTACTTTCCTACACAGAAACCCCAGACATGTCCCACAACGAAGCGCTGCGCGACAACGCCGTGTAAACCGGTAACAACCCGATATATATCCCTTTTCCCGTACCAGACGCCGAAAACGAAGGCGCCCCGTTCGGCTCTCACCAAACGGGGCGCTTCAGTCACAGGATCACTCAAGCAGCGTTCATGGCCTTGTGCGTGTCGATCAGATGCTGCACCACGCCCGGGTCGGCCAGGGTAGAGATGTCACCCAGCGCATCGTACTCGGCGGTCGCAATCTTGCGCAGGATGCGGCGCATGATCTTGCCCGAACGGGTCTTCGGCAGACCGGGCGCCCACTGAATGAAGTCAGGCGAGGCAATCGGGCCGATCTCCTTGCGCACCCAGTTGCGCAATTCGGTGCGCAGCGCGTCGCTCGGTTCTTCACCGCCGTTGAGGGTCACATAAACGTAAATGCCCTGCCCTTTCAGGTCATGCGGCACACCGACCACAGCAGCCTCGGCGACTTTCGGGTGCGCAACCATCGCACTTTCAATTTCAGCAGTGCCCATGCGGTGGCCGGAAACGTTGAGCACGTCATCCACACGCCCGGTGATCCAGAAATAACCGTCCTCGTCACGACGGGCGCCGTCGCCGGTGAAGTACATGCCACGGAACGTCTTGAAGTAGGTGTCGACGAAGCGGTCGTGATCGCCGTACAGCGAGCGCGATTGGCCCGGCCATGAATCGAGGATCACCAGATTGCCCTCGGCAGCGCCCTCGATGAGGTTGCCCAGGTTATCCACCAGCGCCGGAATCACACCGAAGAACGGACGTGTCGCCGAGCCAGGTTTCAGGGCGGTCGCGCCTGGCAACGGGCTGATCAGGATGCCGCCGGTTTCAGTCTGCCACCAGGTATCGACAATCGGGCAGTTCTGCTTGCCGACCGTGTTGTAGTACCAGGCCCAGGCTTCCGGGTTGATCGGCTCGCCCACCGAACCCAGCAGGCGCAGGCTGGAACCGTCAGCACCTTCAACGGACTTGGTGCCTTCAGCCATCATGGCGCGAATCGCGGTCGGCGCGGTGTAGAGGATATTGACCTTGTGCTTGTCGATGATCTTCGACACGCGGGTGATGTCCGGATAGTTTGGCACGCCTTCGAACAGCAGCGTGGTCGCACCATTGGCCAGAGGGCCGTAGACAATGTAACTGTGCCCGGTGACCCAGCCGACGTCGGCGGTGCACCAGTAGACTTCGCCAGGCTTGTAGTCAAAAACGCGCTCGTGGGTCAGCGCCGCATACAGCAGATAACCTGCAGTGGTGTGCAGCACGCCCTTGGGTTTGCCGGTCGAGCCCGAGGTGTAGAGAATGAACAGCGACTCTTCAGCACCCATCTCTTTCGGCGCACAGGTGCTGGACGCCACTTCCAGAAGCGAGTGGTACCAGATATCACGGTGACGGTTCCATTCGATCTCGCCCCCGGTGCGCTTGCAGACGATAACCTTCTGCACGCTGCTGGTTTCCGGGTTGGTCAGGGCGCGGTCGACGTTGGCCTTGAGCGCCGTCTTCTTGCCGCCACGCAGACCTTCGTCAGCGGTGATGACCACTTTGGAACTGCAATCGATAATCCGGCCAGCCAGCGCTTCGGGCGAAAAGCCGCCGAACACCACCGAGTGAATCGCACCGATCCGCGCGCACGCCAGCATGGCGACCACAGCCTCGGGGATCATCGGCATGTAGATGGTCACGACGTCACCACGGTGCACGTCCTGGCCACGCAGCGCGTTGGCGAACTTGCACACTTCGGCGTGCAGTTCGCGGTAGGTGATTTCCCGGTGCTCGGAAGGGTCATCGCCCTCCCAGATGATGGCGATGCTGTCGCCGCGTTCTTCCAGATGGCGATCCAGGCAGTTGTAGGCAACGTTCAGCGTGCCGTCGGCAAACCATTTGATATCGACACGGTGATCATCGAACGAGGTCTGTTTGACCACGGTGAAAGGTTTGATCCAGTCGAGGCGCTGAGCCTGTTCACGCCAGAAACCATCAGGGTTGACCACCGACTGCTGGTACATGGCCTTGTAGGTCGCTTCATCCGTCAGCGTAGTCGCTGCGACTTCTGGGCGGACGGGGTACAGGGAAGCTGCACTCATCTTGGTTACCTCGGTGGATAGTTGTTGTTTTATGCCCCTGTTGTATCCCGCCCCACCCGCAGGGGCCATTCGACGTTGGTCTTACCGGGCGGGGCCAGAGCTGCAAGCCATAAGCTGCAAGCTGCAAGCCATAAGCCGCAAGCCGCAAGCCGCAAGCATAAAGCCCGAAAGCTTGAAGCTTGAAGCTTGAAGCTTGCAGCTTGCAGCTGCCCTCAAGATTATTACCATTTTGATAAAAGCGCTTATCCAAAGTCTTTATATATGCGCTGTCGCAACAGGCATAGAATTCGATCCGCCAACAAGGCAGACATCAACTGCCCCCACGCAGTGTTGTTCCAACTCGAAAAACGTATCAGACCGCCTTAGCCCATGACGTCAAAAACGTGATGCGACGGCGCTCACTTTCAAAAAGGTAAACGACAATGAAAGCTTTATTAGTGGCATTGGCCCTGTGCGGTATCAGCAGTTTCGCCATGGCCGAAGAATCGCAGACCAAAGTGGCTGCGCAACAGGCGCGTGTCGAGCAATATACCTACGGCACTCATCTGGATATCGCACGGGTTATTTCCATCAGCCAGATCCCTAACGTCTGCGCAGTGGTCCCTGCGCGCATGGTGTATGAAGATTCGCAAGGCGCGCGCCACACCATGGGCTATCAGGTGATGGGCAACGGCTGCAGCAACGGTTGAGGCTTCTTGCCGTTGCAACCTGTGCACGACGCCTCGCCGCTCTTTATAAGGTGCGAGGCGCATGCACGAAGTGGCTGACACGACTAGCAATGAGCGAGTTATTTATCGACTGGATGCGGATCTGATTCGCGCCCTAATTCATAGTCGCGCAACTTGTTGGCAATCGTTGTATGAGACACCCCCAGGCGTTTGCCTAATTGGCGACTGCTGGGATGTTGCGCATACAGTTGTTCCAGCACCGACTTTTCAAAGCGCCCGATAATAGCGCCCAGCCCGCCCTCCAGCGACACTTCACTCAATCCTTGTCGCACGCCGTAATCCGGCAAACGAATGTGCTCGGCCTGCACCTTGCCGCCGTCACACAGCGATACGGCCTGAAACAATACGTTTTCCAGTTGCCGCACATTGCCGGGCCAGTGGTACTGACTCAGACGCTTGATGGCCGCAGGTAATATGCCGGGCAGCGGACAGCCTATCTGCCGGCTGGCCTGATCGATAAAATGCTCCACCAGAGGCTCAAGACCGTCCAGACAGTCGCGCAGTGGCGGTATATGCAGCGACAGCACGTTAAGGCGATGATAAAGGTCCTGCCTGAACATGCCTTTGGCGCACAGCTCCGAAAGATCGACCTGGGTCGAACACATCACTCGCACATCAAGAAACATGTCCTCGTCACTGCCGACCCGGCGAAAGCTGCCGTCCTGAATGAAGCGCAGCAGTTTGGCCTGCATACGGGCGCTCAGCTCACCTACACCATCGAGAAACAGCGTGCCGCCCGCGGTCAGTTCCAACAGCCCCAGCCGCCCTTCCGCACGCGCGCCTTCGAACGCACCAGGGTCATAACCGAACAGCTCAATCTCGGCCATGGACTCCGACAACCCGGCACAGTTGAGTGCCATCAGCGGTGACTGGCCGCGCGGGCTAGCCAGGTGACAGGCGCGGGCCAGCAATTCCTTGCCAGTGCCGGTTTCGCCCTCGATCAGCAGCGGCGCATCGAGGGGCGCCATGCGCCGCGCCTCGCGAACCACAGCAGCCATGACCTTCGAGCTCTGAAAGATGCTGTCGAAGCCACGCAGCTCCTGCTTGCGCACATGGTAGATGCGCTCGCCGACCCGATCCGCGCGGTGCAGCGTCAGCACGGCCCCGGCCATGGCTTCGCTGTCGTCATGTTCCGATTGCAGAGGTGCGATGTCGGCAAGAAACACATCGCCACATACCTTGACCCGCAGCCCATTGATCCGCGACTGGCTGGCGCGCACCAGCTCAGGCAGGTCGAAATCTTCGGCGTAACGCGACAAGGGCATGCCCGGCACTTCATCGACCCGCACGCCCAGCAACTGCGCAGCGGTACGATTGGCCGCAACGATCGCCCCGCCCATGTCGATGGACAACACCGGGAATTCCAGCGCACCGAGCAAGGCATTGAGCTCCATGTGCCGGCGCTCGCTGGGCATCAGCCCGACGCGCTTGACGCCGAACACCCCGGTGATCGCCTCGAACTTCGGGCGCAAGGCCTGGAACTGCAGGTTGATCAGGTTCGGGCAATGCAGATAGATCGCGTCACCGTGTTCGCCCCCCACTTCACCGCGCGCCACGTTGACGCCGTAAGCCACCAGCAGATCGAGAATGTCGCGAAGAATGCCGATGCGGTTCTGGCAGTGCACCTTGATGCGCATGAGTCATCGTCCCTGTGAGGGTATGTTTTTCATGAGTCGGCAAAATTAATGTCAACAATACGTTACGCATGCCCGCTTCGCGAGCGGCAGTATGCTTGATTTCAAGCCTCTTCCATCGCAAGCGTAAACTTTTCGTTACGAACCAGTGATCAAACCCATGCGCAGCCCTGCCCACACCCGCTGACGCGCCCTCGAAACCGGGTTATTCCTGAACACAGGCTTTTACAAGAACACTCTAAAAACACCAGCCTTTCGAGGACATCAGCATGGCCCAGACGCTTTACGTGGCACGCGAGCCGGACGCTTCGGGTTTCATCGATTACACGGCGGACGAACATGCGGTATGGAACACCCTGATTAACCGGCAGATGGAGATCGTCGAAGGACGTGCCTGTCAGGAGTATCTGGACGGCATCGAGCAACTGGGCCTGCCGCTCGATCGCATTCCTCAGCTAGGCGAAATCAACAAGGTTCTGGGCGCGACCACGGGCTGGCAGGTCGAGCGAGTGCCCGCGCTGATCCCCTTCCAGACGTTTTTTGAACTGCTGGCCAGCAAGCGCTTTCCGGTGGCGACGTTCATTCGTAGCGCAGAAGAACTGGACTACCTGCAGGAACCGGACATCTTTCATGAAATATTTGGCCACTGCCCGCTGTTGACCAATCCATGGTTTGCCGAATTCACCCACACCTACGGCAAACTCGGCCTGAGCGCGAGCAAGGAACAACGCGTGTACCTGGCCCGGCTGTACTGGATGACCATCGAGTTTGGTCTGGTCGATACACCGCAAGGACGGAAAATCTACGGCGGCGGCATCCTTTCTTCACCGAAGGAAGCGTTGTACAGCTTATCGGCAGCCCCCGAACACCAACCTTTCGATCCGCTTGAGGCGATGCGCACACCTTATCGCATCGACATTCTGCAACCGCTGTACTTTGTCCTGCCGGATCTGAAGCATCTGTTCGACCTGGCGCAGCAAGACATCATGGCGCTGGTCGGGCAAGGCATGCAGTTGGGCTTGCACGCTCCCAAGTTTCCACCTAAAACCAAAAGCCACGCCGCCTGACGCTCGGCCCGCTATCCGAAAAGGACACTCTGCTTATGACCACCTTGAATCAAGCCCACTGTGAAGCCTGCCGTGCCGATGCGCCGCAGGTCAGCGAAGCCGAATTGCCGGAACTGCTCAAGCAGATCCCGGACTGGAACATCGAGGTCCGCGACGCGGTGATGCAGTTGGAAAAAGTGTTTCTGTTCAAGAATTTCAAATGGGCGCTGGCGTTCACCAATGCCGTGGGCGAAATTGCCGAAGCGGAAGGCCATCACCCGGGCCTGCTCACCGAGTGGGGCAAGGTGACCGTGACCTGGTGGAGCCACTCGATCAAGGGCCTGCATCGCAACGACTTCATCATGGCCGCGCGCACGGATGAAGTGGCCAAGGGTGCAGAAGGCCGAAAATAAAATGATCAGCGGGCAGCGGACCCTGCTCACGCGGTCCGGCCCAATGAAATCAAGCTGCTCAGCGCCTCGCGAGGCGAAAAGCCAGACAGTGAAAAAGCCATTTTGTTTCACGATCAGGGCAATCGGGGTAAAAAAATATCCTGATTGTCATTTTCAGTGAGTTATCCTGCGCATGCTTTTTTAAAGCACGGTTCTATCTGCAACCCCTTGCGAGGAGCGACGACGATGCATGAAATCCCTAACTTCCCACCAGGCCAACAGGAACCACAACAGTCGACTCTGGCTCAGCAAGAGCTTGGTCAACTTGTAGCAATGAAAGCAGCACCCTCGGCTCAAGACAGCCAAAAAGCCGGACGCAAAGACTGAAGGCGATTGTTTTCAGGCGTATCGAAAAACGGTTTTGCCGGTTTTCAATACGCCTGGAAAACCAGCAACAGGCAAACAGCAGATTTTTATGAGCGACTTCACTGAAACCCAAGCCAGCGCCCTGATTGGCACCGCCGAGAAAATGATCGAGATCTGGTCACGCCTCAGCCCGGAAAAACAGAGCGCCCTGCTCGCCCGTTTCGGTACTCAGGAAAACGCCTTGGCCGCTCTTGTGACGACGCACCTTGTGTCACCCAGAGACAAATAGCCCTCTCCATTCAGGTTTATTTCAATCTGTTGCACCTGCATCGCCCGATGCATCGGTATGATAAGCACTTCGAGAGCTTGCTAAGGGTTTTTCCCCGCCCGCTCGAACGCCATGCCCGCAAAAGAATGAAAGCCCGCCCCATGTCCGAGACACAGCAAAACACACCACAAACCCCGATGGCCGTTACGCTGACCGTCGTGTCCATCGTGATGTTCACCTTTATCGGCTACCTGAACATCGGCATCCCCCTCGCCGTTCTGCCCGGCTACGTCCACAGTGATCTGGGCTTCGGTGCAGTCATCGCCGGGCTGGTCATCAGCGTGCAGTACCTGGCCACGCTGATCAGTCGCCCCTGGTCGAGTCGCATCATCGACAATCTGGGCAGCAAGAAAGCTGTGCAGATCGGGCTGACCGGTTGCGGGCTGAGCGGTGTGTTCATGCTGGTGCCGGTGTGGCTGGACAGCTGGCCGATGGCGAGCCTGGTGATTCTGCTGATTGGCCGGGTGATCCTTGGTGCGGCGGAAAGCCTGGTCGGTTCTGGCTCGATTGGTTGGGGCATCGGCCGGGTCGGCGCGCAGAACACCGCCAAGGTCATTTCCTGGAATGGCATCGCCAGCTACGGCGCGCTGGCCATCGGTGCGCCACTGGGTGTGTGGATGGTTGACGAACTCGGCCTGTGGACAGTGGGTGTGAGCATCATGCTGCTGTGCGCGCTGGGGCTCTACCTGACGTGGCATAAAGAGCCCGCGCCGATCGTGCAGGGCGAGCGACTACCATTCATGCATGTACTCGGACGAGTGTTTCCGCATGGCATGGGCCTGGCGTTGGGCGGTATCGGTTTCGGCACTATCGCGACGTTTATCACCCTGTATTACGCGAGCAACCACTGGCCGAACGCCGCGCTGTGCCTGACGCTGTTTGGTGGCAGCTTCATCGCCGCGCGCCTGCTGTTCGGCAGTCTGATCAATCGCCTGGGCGGCTTTCGAGTGGCGATTGTCTGTATGTCCGTGGAAAGCCTGGGGCTCTTGCTGCTGTGGCTTGCGCCCACTCCGGACTTGGCACTGGCTGGCGCGGCGCTGACCGGTTTCGGCTTTTCGCTGGTGTTCCCGGCGCTGGGCGTGGAAGCGGTCAATCTGGTCCCGGCGTCAAGCCGAGGCGCTGCAGTGGGCGCCTACTCGCTGTTCATCGACCTGTCACTGGGCATCACCGGCCCACTGGCAGGCGCCATTGCCGCCGGTTTCGGCTTCGTCTCGATCTTCCTGTTCGCGGCACTGGCGTCATTCACCGGGCTGGCGTTGAGCGTTTATCTGTACAAGCAGGCGCAGGTGCTGCGCCAGTAATGATCGGTGCTCATAGTCATACAGGTCCTGAACAGCCCGAAAAGCGGAGTTTTCAGGCTGCTGCCCGCAGGGCGTAGGAGCGAACTTGTTCGCGAAGGCATTGTTTTGAACGCCAAATCTTCCGCGACGGTACGGGCCCTTTCGCGAACAAGTTCGCTCCTACGTTCGAGCGTGGGAACGGGGCTTTTGTAGGAACTTGTTCGCGAAGGTGGTGTTTTGAACGCCAAATCTTCCGCAACGGTACGGGCCCTTTCGCGAACAAGTTCGCTCCTACGTTCGAGCGTGGGAACGGGGCTTTTGTAGGAGATTCTATGGTTTTGGCAAAGCCCTCAAGCCACTTTTGTTTGATATTCGCTCTGGTTCTTTAACAGAGCGAAGACTACTCGAGCCAACTTTCGGGAGAGCATGACCAGCGCTTGAGTTGTACTAAAGCCACGCTTTCTCTGCTCTTCATAAAAAGGCTTCCAGGCCGGCGTACGGCTCCCGGACATAGCCGCGTTGTGCAGCAACCGTCGGGCTTCTGGATCGCCGCGTTTGGTCAATCGACGAGGTCCATCACTTTGCCCTGATTTGGATACTTTCAGGTCCAGCCCAAGAAACGCGATAAAGGCGTTCGCTCCGCTGAACTCGCCTCGCTGAAAAGAAGTGACCAAGCGAGCTGCAGTCAGAAAGCCGATCCCTTCTACTTTCATACAGCGGTTGACCTGCCTCATCAGCCCGGCTTCCTGCAGTACATCGCGAATCTTCTTTTCAACGAGCGCCTCAAATCGTTTCATCGAGTTGACCTGATTGGCGAACGCTGTTCTCAGAAAAGGCTCGTTGGTCCAGCTTTGTACCAGGCCAGTACGAGCCTGAACCAAGGCTGCACGACGTCGGAACAGGCTCAGAAGCTGCCGATAAAGCGGGCTCGCAGGTATCCAGGGCCGCAACTCATCAAGCTCGTTTTTCAGGTATCGGGCCAACAAACGAGCATCTTGGGCATCGGTTTTGGCGCGTATGTTGACGCCTTTACGGTAATGACTGAGCTGATAGCCATCCACCATATAAACGTCACAGCCTGCTTCGTGGGCCGCATCCGCGAACAGGACGTGATAGACGTTAGTGGCTTCGATGGCGATGGCGCAGCTGCTCGCCAAGGCCTTCAGCCATTGGGTGATGGCGACTTTGGTATTGGGGATTGCCTCAAGTCGATCATATTGATCGTGGTAGATCACCAGCTCATTCTTGGCGACATCTACACCGATGATCGGTTTTTCCAGAGTAACCCGCATTGCCATAACGCCTCCTCGGGGATAAGGTTTACAGACTTGAAGGGGCCACCCAGAGGCGCAGGCTTGTTTCTATCGTAGGTTGTGAGCCTTAAGCATTCTTTATCGGCGCTTGGGTGAAAGGAGGAGGGGTGAAATCTCCTACGGGTCTGTACTGCGCGAACAGTCAGAAGCGAACTAAGTCCCTCCTCCTCCCTTCAAGTCTTACCATACAAGCGAACTTGTTCGCGAAGGCATTGTTTTGAACGCTAAATCTTCTGCGACGGTACGGGCCCTTTCGCGAACAAGTTCGCTCCTACGTTCGAGCGTGGGAACGGGGCTTTTGTAGGAACTTGTTCGCGAAGGTGGTGTTTTGAACGCCAAATCTTCCGCAACGGTACGGGCCCTTTCGCGAACAAGTTCGCTACGTTCGAGCGTGAGGGCTTTTGTAGGAGCGAACTTGTTCGCGAAGGCATTGTTTTGAACGCTAAATCTTTTGCGACGGTACGGGTCCTTTCGCGAACAAGTTCGCTCCCACGGCCTGCGGCCAGAATCAAGCGTAGGCTTTTGTATAGCGCTGAGCACTGCGTGGCACGAGACTGAAAAACACCTCAGAAATCCACTTTCCCGCGTCCGGCCTTGATCGAGCCGCGTTTGCTCTTGGACTCCAGGCGCCGGGTCTTGGAGCCGAGCGTCGGACGGGTCGGGCGGCGTTTCTTTTCGACCTTGGCCGCGTTGACGATCAGCTCACTCAAACGCAGCAAGGCATCGGCACGGTTCTGCTCCTGGGTCCGATACTGCTGAGCCTTGAGCACGATCACGCCGTCGCTGGTAATCCGGCTGTCACTCAACGCCAGCAGCCGTTCCTTGTAAAACGGCGGCAGCGATGAGGCGTTGATGTCGAAACGCAAATGCACCGCGCTGGAGACCTTGTTGACGTTCTGCCCGCCCGCGCCCTGAGCACGGATAGCGGTCAATTCGATCTCTGCATCCGGCAGATGAACGTTGTTGGAAATCACCAGCATAGGGGTCTCTTCTTCTCGGAAACGGGCAAGGCTATTTGCCAGACTGTGCAGATAGGACAACGCTACGCCTGTTTTTGGCCCGGTAACAGACCCACATCACCGCCAGCCACACAGGTATCGCATAGACCGATATGCGGATGCCGGGGATCATCAGCATGATGCCGAGGATAAACACCACAAAGGCCAGGCACACATAGTTGCCATACGGATACCACAGCGCCTTGAACAGCGGCACCTGGGCGGTCCGGTTCATGTGTTGGCGGAATTTCAGGTGCGAGTAGCTGATCATCGCCCAGTTGATCACCAGCGTGGCCACCACCAGCGACATCAACAGTTCCAGCGCCTGCTGCGGCACGAAATAGTTGAGCAGAACCGCGACCAGTGTCACGGCGGCAGAGGCAAAGATCGCCTTGACCGGCACCCCGCGTTTGTCGACCTGGGCCAGCGCCTTGGGCGCATCACCCTGCTCGGCCATGCCCACCAGCATGCGGCTGTTGCAGTAAGTGCCGCTGTTGTAGACCGACAGCGCTGCCGTCAGCACCACAAAGTTGAGGATGTGCGCAGCCGTGTCGCTGCCGAGCATCGAGAACACCTGCACGAACGGGCTGCCGCTGTAGGAATCGCCAGACGCATTGAGGCTGGCTAGCAAGCTATCCCACGGCGTCAGCGATAAAAGCACCACCAGCGCGCCGATGTAGAAAATCAGGATGCGGTAAATGACCTGGTTGATCGCCTTTGGGATCACGGTCTTCGGCTGTTCGGCTTCGGCAGCGGTGAAACCGAGCATCTCCAGGCCGCCGAAGGAGAACATGATGATTGCCAGCGCCATCACCAAACCACTGACACCATTGGGAAAGAATCCGCCATGCTCCCAGAGGTTACTGACCGAGGCCTGCGGGCCGCCGCTGCCACTGACCAGCATGTAACTGCCCAGCGCAATCATGCCGATGATCGCCACCACCTTGATGATCGCGAACCAGAACTCGGTCTCGCCGAAGACCTTGACGTTGGTCAGGTTAATGGCATTGATCAGCACGAAGAAGGCTGCCGCGGAGACCCAGCCCGGGATGTCCGGCAACCAGTAATGAATGTATTTGCCGACGGCGGTCAGCTCGGACATGCCGACCAGGATGTACAGCAGCCAGCAATTCCAGCCCGACAGGAACCCGGCGAAACCGCCCCAGTAGTTGTGCGCGAAGTGGCTGAACGAGCCGGCGACCGGCTCTTCGACGATCATCTCGCCCAGCTGGCGCATGATCATGAAAGCGATGAAGCCGCAGATGGCATAACCGAGAATCATCGACGGCCCGGCTGATTTCAGCACGCCCGCCGAACCGAGAAACAGGCCTGTCCCGATGGCACCGCCCAAGGCGATCAACTGGATGTGTCGATTCTTCAGGCCACGTTTCAGTTCGCCCGAGGGTGAGGTTGTTTCACTCATTCAATAGCCACCTGATCGATCTTGTTCTGTGACGGAATAGAACCTGCTGCGCTCGTGGCGCAACAGAATTGCAGCGCCAGAGGCGGATGGCCTAAAGCGTTGAACAGCACTGTTTCACAGAAAAAAGCGCAGCATTGTACACGTGCAACCCGGCTGAGGTTCAAAACAGGGAGGTCGATGCGCGACGGCAGTGTGACAGCGCTTTTCAGAGCGACGAAAACGACAACGCCAGCCCTGTGGACTGGCGTTGCCATTCATTCACACCGAGCGATCACTCAGGCTTGCGACGACCGAAGCCCGGACGCTGACCTGAACCTGCCGGTGGGCCACGACGCTTGCCTGACGGCGCATCATCGTTGACCAGCTTGATGCCGACACGCTTCGGGCCCGGCTTGGCCGGACGCTTGTTCATGTCGCTCGGACGCTCGGCGACCGGCGTACCACGGCTGTTGTCGGCCGGACGCGGCGCGCGTGAACCGGGCTTGCCCGAATCCTTGCGCGGCGAAGGACGCTGAGTCGAATCGCCACCGCGCGGACGATCACGCTCGCTACCGGTGATCTGCGGCTGACGCGGTGCGCGCTCGCCGCCGGTCGCCGGAGCACCAGCGGCAGGACGGAGTGTACGGACAACGCGCTCGCCCTTGCCCAACGGACGGGACGATTGACGCTGCAGACGCTCCATCTTGTCCTTGGTCTTGGCATTCATCTGCGGCTGGGCCACAGGTTGCAGACCGACTTCGGCTGCCAGAATGTCGACTTCGTACTGGCTCATTTCGCGCCAGCGGCCCATCGGCAGGTCGGAGTTGAGGAACACCGGCCCGTAACGCACGCGCTTCAGGCGGCTGACCACCAGCCCCTGGGATTCCCAGAGACGACGCACTTCGCGGTTACGGCCTTCCATCACCACGCAGTGATACCAGTGGTTGAAGCCTTCGCCGCCCGGTGCCTGCTGGATATCGGTGAAGCGCGCAGGGCCGTCTTCGAGAATCACACCGTTCTTGAGGCGCAGCAACATGTCGTCATCGACTTCGCCACGCACACGAACCGCGTATTCACGGTCCATTTCAAACGACGGGTGCATCAGGCGGTTGGCGAGTTCACCGTCGGTGGTGAACATCAGCAGGCCAGTGGTGTTGATGTCGAGACGACCGATGTTGATCCAGCGGCCTTCTTTCGGGCGCGGCAGACGATCGAACACGGTCGGACGGCCTTCAGGGTCGTCACGGGTGCAGATTTCACCATCGGGCTTGTTGTACATAATGACGCGACGGACCGTTTCGGCCGCTTCTTCGCGCTTGATGACGCGACCATCGACACTGATGGCGTCATGCAGGTCGACGCGTTGACCGAGGGTCGCGTCCTTGCCGTTGACCTTGATACGGCCCTGGGTAATCCAGGCTTCCACGTCACGGCGTGAACCCACGCCAATGCGCGCCAGAACCTTCTGCAGCTTTTCGCCTGCGGGTCCGATTTCCTGGCTGTCCTGCTTGTCTTTTTCACTCATCTGGGCACCTCCCGGTGTGTCGAATCAGGGCTGGCCGAGAACCGGCAAGACCTGTACCCGGCGCGCTGTGGATAGCGGCAAGGCGAAATACTTGAAAGCCCGGGCGACACTTGATCGCCGAGGGTCGACCATCATACGCCCCTGCGCTGGTTTACGCATCCGGCGTCAACGGCAAATGCCCGAATCACTTCTTCTTTTTGCGACCGGCGGTCTTGAGCTTCGCCAGCCGCTTGGCAGACTCATCGAGCACCGTGCGCTTGTCGTCCTTGTCGAGCTTCTTCCAGGACTTGATTTCGCGCTTGCTGCGACCGCAGCCCAGACAAATATCATCATCGAACTTGCACAGGCTGATGCAGGGGTTCTTGGTCGAACTCATGGGCAGCGAATCTCATGGCGAGTGGTATCAGATGTGACCCTGGGCTGGCGCATGAATTCGACCGAAGTGCACTGCGCGTTGGCAAGACAGTTCTGATTATCGTTCCGCACGCTCCAGGACGAGGTATCAAGAGGACGCAGAGCGCTCATGGCTACATACAGGTATTGTGGGAGCGAGCTTGCTCGCGAAAGGGCCCTTACAGAATCCGAAAATAGCGAGCCTGCACCATCGCCTTCGCGAGCAAGCTCGCTCCCACGAGACTTGTGTATCACGCTGAACGCTTCAGCGTGGGAGCGCTAGTCAATCAGACCTCATCGTCGCCTTTGTCGTCTTCAGGCTCTGGCTCCGCGCGCAGCAGGTCGTCGAAGTCGGTCTTGAGGCCCTGCTCCATCGAATCCAGTTCCACCAGCAGACTGCGGAAGCTGGTTTCGTCACGCGGGGCTTCTGGCTCTGCGTCCGGGTCGAGGCTGGCGTCGGCCAGGGCTTGCAGGTGCGCAGGCACCGGCGCTTCTTCGAAATCCAGCACCGGCTCGGTTTCCATCTCGCGCAGGTCGGCCAGCGGCGGCAGTTCGTCGAGGCTTTTCAGGTTGAAGTGGTCGAGAAAGCCTTTGGTGGTCGCGAACATCGCCGGTTTGCCGGGCACATCGCGGTAGCCCACCACGCGAATCCACTCGCGCTCGAGCAGGGTCTTGACGATGTGGCTGTTGACCGCGACACCGCGCACATCCTCGATCTCGCCCCGCGTGATCGGCTGGCGGTAGGCGATCAGCGCGAGGGTTTCCAGCATGGCTCGGGAGTAACGCTGCGGCCGTTCTTCCCACAACCGCCCGACCCACGGCGAAAAGCGGTCACGAATCTGCAGGCGATAACCCGACGCCACTTCCTTGAGCTCGAAAGCGCGCCCCTCACATGACTTGCGCAACACCTCGAGTGCCTTTTTGAACACCGGGGGTTCAGGGCGCTCGCCTTCCTCGAATAGCTCATACAGGCGCTCCAGCGTCTGCGGTTTTCCGGAGGCCAGCAGAAATGCTTCAAGCAGCGGGGCCAGTTCGCGAGGTTCGTTGAGGTTCATGAATGTGTTTTAGCTCTACTCGGCTCGCGCCCGGACATGGATCGCCGCAAAGGGCTCGTTTTGGACCAGCTCGACAAGTGACTCCTTGACCAGTTCAAGCACCGCCATAAACGTCACGACCACACCCAGACGCCCTTCTTCGGCGGTAAACAGCTCGGCGAACGGCACAAAACCGCCGCCCTTGAGACGCTCCAGCACGTCGCTCATGCGCTCGCGGGTGGACAGTGCCTCGCGGCTGACCTGGTGGCTTTCGAACATGTCACCGCGGTGCAGCACTTCGGCCATCGACATCAGCACTTCTTCAAGGCTGACATCCGGCAGCAACTTGCGTGCACGGGCTTCGGGAGCGTCCAGTTTCGGCACGATGACATCGCGGCCTACACGGCTCAGGCAATCAATGCCCTCGGCGGCGGCCTTGAAGCGCTCGTATTCCTGCAAGCGGCGAATCAGCTCGGCGCGCGGATCACCCTCTTCCTCTTCGACCTCCGCCGAACGCGGCAACAGCATGCGCGACTTGATCTCGGCCAGCATGGCGGCCATGACCAGATACTCGGCAGCCAGCTCCAGGCGCACGGTTTTCATCAGCTCGACGTACCCCATGTACTGCTTGGTGATCTCGGCCACGGGAATATCAAGGATGTCGATGTTCTGTTTGCGGATCAGGTACAGCAGCAGGTCGAGCGGCCCTTCGAACGCTTCGAGAAAAACCTCCAACGCATCGGGCGGGATGTACAGGTCCAGCGGCATCTGCGTGACAGCACGCCCGTAGACCAGCGCGAACGGCAGCTCTTGCTGGGCGTCGGCCTGGCTGTCGACTGCCTCGACGGCTGTCATCAGGCGCGTTCACCGAAAGGCGTCGGATCACCACAGCCGACCCGAACGATCTGGGGTTCACCCTCAGCCAGGTTAATGACCGTGGACGCCGAAATACCGCCGATCCCGCCATCGATGATCAGATCGACCTGATGCTCGAGAATCTGGCGCATCTCGTAGGGATCGCTGAGCGGCACGCTGTCGCCCGGCATGATCAGGCTGACGCTCATCAGCGGCTCGCCCAATTGCTCCAGCAGGGCCTGGGCGATGGGATGGCTTGGCACACGCAGGCCGATGGTGCGGCGCTTGGGGTGCAGCACCAGACGCGGTACCTCGCGGGTGGCGTTGAGAATGAAGGTGTACGGCCCGGGCGTGTGCGCCTTCAGCGCACGGAACGCGCCGGTGTCGACCTTGGCAAACAGCCCCAGTTGCGACAGGTCGCAGCACATCAGGGTGAAGTTGTGCTTGTCGTCCAGCTGGCGCAGGCGGCGGATACGCTCGATGGCGCTCTTGTCACCGATCTGGCAACCCAATGCATAGGACGAATCTGTCGGGTACACCACCAGCCCGCCGGCCTTGATGATTTCAGCGGCCTGTTTGATCAGGCGCGGCTGCGGGTTTTCCGGATGGACCTGGAAAAATTGACTCACGATTACTTCCTGTTCAGACGGAGGCAGTAGGCTGTTCATGTTTGAATCTGCACCACAAAGGCGGTAGATCTTCAGGCACGGGGCGATAAGTGCCGATCTCGCCCCAGGTACCAGGACCGTGGAAGTCGCTGCCGGCAGAAACCAGCAGACCGAACTCGCGTGCAAGGATGGCCAGGGTGCCGACCTGATCGGCAGGCTGCATGCCATTGACCACTTCTATGGCGTGCCCACCAGCCTGGACGAAATCGCCGACCAGTTTACGCCGTTTACTGCGGGTAAAGTCATAATGTGAAGGATGCGCGAGGCTGACCCATGCACCCGACGCCCGCAAGGTGGCGACCGTGTCCTCCAGCGTCGGCCAGTGCTGCTTCACATCGCCCAGTTTGCCCGCGCCCAGCCATTTGCGAAATGCCTCGGCGCGATCCTTGACGAAACCCGAGCGCACCATGAAGTCGGCAAAGTGCGGACGCGCGGGCGCATTACCACTGTCACCCAGTTCCTGCTGAATCGCGCGAGCGCCTTCCAGCGCGCCAGGCATACCTTTGATCGCCAATTTGCGACTGATTTCTTCCGCACGCAGCCAGCGTCCTTCATGCAAACGGCTGATGGCCTCGGTCAGCGCCGGGGCCTGGGTATCGAATCCGTAACCCAGAATATGAATGGTCGCGCCGCCCCAGGTGCAGGACAGCTCCACCCCGTTGACCAGTTGCATACCCAATGAATGCGCCGCTGCACGGGCCTCTTCAAGCCCTTCAAGGGTGTCGTGGTCGGTCAGCGAAAGGACGCGCACGCCGTTTTCATGAGCACGCGTGACCAGTGCCGTGGGCGAGAGTGCCCCGTCGGAAGCGGTGCTGTGACAGTGCAGGTCTACATTCATAGTGAGGCTTTCGTGTTCATTGATGTTTGTTATTATGCCGCCACATCCTGCTTCTGGCTGCCATTGTGAAACAATTCATCGACTTCATCCCGCTGCTGCTGTTCTTCATCGTTTACAAAACCGAGCCGCGTGCCGTGGATATCCTCGGCAATACCTATATGGTAGGCGGCATTTTCAGTGCAACGGCGATGCTGATCATCAGTTCGGTGGTGGTCTACGGCATTCTCTACGTCAAACAGCGCAAGCTGGAAAAAAGCCAGTGGCTCACGTTGGTGGCGTGCCTGGTGTTCGGCAGCCTGACCCTGGCCTTCCACAGCGAAACTTTTCTGAAATGGAAAGCCCCGGTGGTCAACTGGCTGTTTGCCGTCGCCTTTGCCGGCAGTCATTTCATCGGCGACCGGCCGCTTATCCAGCGCATCATGGGTCATGCATTGACCCTGCCGGCGGCGATCTGGACCCGCCTCAACATCGCTTGGATCATATTCTTCCTGTTCTGTGGCGCAGCCAACCTGTATGTGGCCTTCACTTATCAGGAATTCTGGGTCGACTTCAAAGTATTCGGCAGCCTGGGCATGACCCTGATCTTCCTGGTCGGCCAGGGGATCTACCTGTCACGCCACCTGCACGACACCGCTCCCAATACGACCAAATCCGAGGACTGACATGCTCTACGCAATCATCGCCACCGACGTCGAAAACTCGCTGGAAAAACGCCTCAGCGTTCGCCCGGCACACCTGGAGCGCCTCAACGCGCTCAAGGATGAAGGCCGTCTGGTGCTGGCAGGTCCACACCCGGCAGTCGACAGCAACGAGCCCGGCGCTGCCGGTTTCAGCGGCAGCCTGATCGTTGCCGAGTTCGAATCGCAGAGCGCCGCCAAGGCCTGGGCCGAAGCCGATCCGTTCGTGGCCGCAGGTGTATACGCGAACGTCGTGGTCAAACCGTTCAAGCAGGTCCTGCCCTGAGCCTGCCCGACCGACTTTTTTAACAGCTCTGCTTTCTGATCGAGGCAGAGTCACGCGGCACCCCGGCAGTGGCCAATTGAGTGAGTCATGAGCGAGCTGTTACTAATTGATGATGATCAAGAGCTGTGCGAGCTGCTGAGCAGTTGGCTGAGCCAGGAAGGCTTTCAGGTGCGCGCCTGTCACGACGGGACCAGCGCGCGTCAGGCATTGGCCGACGCCGCCCCGGCTGCCGTGGTGCTGGACGTGATGCTGCCCGATGGCAGCGGCCTGGAGTTGCTCAAGCAATTACGTGCCGACCACCCCGACCTGCCAGTGGTCATGCTCTCGGCACGCGGCGAGCCGCTGGACCGCATCCTGGGTCTGGAGCTGGGCGCTGACGATTATCTGGCAAAACCCTGCGACCCTCGCGAACTCACTGCCCGCCTGCGCGCCGTACTGCGCCGCAGTCATCCGGTGGCGTCGTCAAGCCAGCTCGAACTGGGCGACCTGACCTTCAGTCCAATGCGCGGCGTGGTCAGTGTCGACGAAAAGGAACTGACCCTCACGGTGTCCGAAAGCCGCTTGCTGGAAGCATTGATGCGCCAGCCCGGCGAACCGCTGGACAAGCAGGAACTGGCGCAACTGGCCCTGGGCCGCAAGCTGACCCTGTACGACCGTAGTCTGGATATGCACGTCAGCAACCTGCGCAAGAAAATCGGCCCGCACTCCGACGGCCGCCCACGCATCGTCGCGCTGCGCAGCCGCGGCTATTATTATGCTCTTTGAGCAGCTACAAGCTTCAAGCTTGAAGCTTGAAGCTGACAACTTGCAGCTGCCCTTACACAAGCTTTACCAAGCGCTGACTGCGCTTGACCTTGATCTCCCTAAACTGGGCTCATCGGCATCGAGCCGCACTAGAGACAAGGAGATACACAATGCGCAAGACCCTGATCGCTTTGATGTTTGCTACTGCCCTGCCGACCATCGCCATGGCCGCACCACCACCGCCACCTGCCGGTGGCCCGGATGCTGACGGACCTGCCATGCACATGGATCGCGATGACCGCGGCCCTGGCCCACGTATGGACCGCGGCCCTGGCCCGATGGGACCGATGGGTGAGCTGGACCTGACACGTGAACAGCGTCAGCAGATCGAACGTTTGATGCGCGAGCAACGACACGAGCGCCGCGAAATCACCCAAAGCTACCTGGAAAAAATGCCTGCTGCCGACCAGAAAGCAATGCATGACGAAATCGAAGCCAAACGCTCCAAGACCGACAGCGAAGTTCGTGCACTGCTGAGGCCTGACCAGCAGAAGCAGTTTGACGAAATCAAGAAGAAAGAAGATGAACGTCGCGCCGAATGGGCCGAGTTCAAGGCCTGGAAAGCGGCAAAAGCAGCAAAAACGCTGTAACCATCAGGCCTCGCGGCCCGATGAGTTGAACACAACCCGGCATGCGCACGCATGCCGGGCTTTTTTACTGAGACCGAGGAAATCCCGTGCGTTCATTGTTCTGGCGAATCCTGGCCAGCTTCTGGCTGGCCATCGCTCTGGTAGGCGGCCTGTCGGTGCTCATGGGGCATATGCTCAATCAGGATGCGTGGATCCTCAGTCGTCACCCGGTGCTCAACTCGTTGCCCGAACAGTGGACACAACGCTTCGAGGACAAGGGAGCGGATAACGCTCAGGAATTTCTTCAGGACATCAAACGACGCAATCGTATCGACACTCAAGTGCTCAGCGAAAGCGGCGAGCCCATGGTGCGTGGCACCTTCCCGCCGCGCGCCGCAGCCCTGGAAGCACGGCAGCGGGAAGACGATGAGCAGGGGCGCAAACTGCCCTGGCGCCGTCTGGCCACCGAGTACAGCAGCCCGAAGACCGGCGAAACCTACCTCTTCATCTACCGCGTTCCGCACCCGGAGCTCGACGAGTGGCACCGTCAGAGTCTGATGTGGCCATTGAGCGCGCTGGGCATTGCACTGGTGGTCCTGACCCTGTTCAGCCTGTTCGTGACGCTGTCGATTACCCGACCGCTGAGTCGCCTGCGCGGCGCAGTGCACGATCTGGGGCAAACCAGCTATCAACAGCACAGCCTCGGACAACTGGCCAACCGGCGTGATGAGTTCGGCGTGCTGGCCAAGGACTTCAACCGCATGGGTGCGCGCCTGCAAAGCCTGATTGGCAGCCAGCGCCAGTTGCTGCGCGATGTGTCTCATGAACTGCGCTCGCCGCTGGCCCGGTTGCGCATCGCCCTGGCGCTGGCTGAACGTGCGGAGCCTGCCGAGCGTGAAAAGCTTTGGCCACGGCTGGGCCGTGAATGTGACCGACTGGAGGCGCTGATCAGCGAGATCCTGGCCCTGGCACGCCTCGACGCAGAGCTTCGCGGCCCGGAGCCCGTCGACCTCGAAGCGCTGCTGCAGCGCCTGAAGAGCGACACACAGCTGGACGGTGTCGATCAGAATATTCACATTGATGTGCAGGACAACCTGCAGTTCAAAGGCTGGCCGGACATGATCGAACGGGCGCTGGACAACCTGCTGCGCAACGCGCTGCGCTTCAACCCGAGCGGCCAGCGCATCGATCTGCAGGCAACTCAGGTCGGCGATCACATCCGTCTGAGCGTTCGCGATCATGGCCCAGGCGTTGCCGACGAACACCTGACGCAACTGGGCGAGCCGTTTTACCGAGCCCCCGGCCAGACCACCCCGGGTCACGGCCTGGGGCTGGCGATCGCCAAACGCGCAGCGGAACGACATGGCGGCACTCTTATGCTGGGCAATCACCCGGACGGCGGGTTTATCGCCACACTGGATCTGCCCAGAGAGCCGCTCAGTTCGTCGGCTGTCTGATCAGCCCTGCCACTCGCTGACAAACCCGCCCACATCGACTTTTGGTGCTTCGCGCGGCGGGTTCAGCGGGGTGCCCAGGTACAGAAAGCCAAGCACTTCTTCGCCGGCTTCAAGGCCGAAGCCCTTGGCTACCTGTGGCGCATAGGACAGCTCGCCAGTCCTCCAGACCGCACCGATACCCAGTGCATACGCTGCCAGCAACACGCCATGGGCGGCGCATCCGGCGGTGATCCGTTGTTCCGAGTGCGGGACTTTGAAGTGGTCCTGCAAGCGCGCGATCACGACCACCACCAAAGGTGCGCGCAATGGGCCAAGACGGGCCTTTTCCAGCGCCTGAGGGGTCACTTCAACACCACTCTCCTGCAGCGCCTGCGCCAGCATCTCGCCCATGCGCTCACGGGCCGCGCCTTCAACCGTCAGAAAACGATACGGCTTAAGCTGTCCATGATCCGGCGCGCGCAATGCAGCACCGAACAGGATTTCCCGCTGCGCAGCGTCCGGGGCCGGGTCGACCAGTCGTGGAACCGATACACGATTGAGCAAAACGTCGAGCGCCTGCATGGACTGTCTCCTTGAAAAGTGATCGAGCATTCTAGAGCCTGTTTAGCGTCAATAACGAGTGCGACGCACAATTCGTTACCTCTGCGCTTGAAGCCGGTCCTCGGCCGCGCCGGTTTACATGCCCTCAAGCGCAGGTAGAATGGCGCCTTTCCTCACACCAGCCAGAGCCTGTCATGTCGTTGCCGACCTTGCGTATCATCGGTTTCATTATCGGCATCTTCCTGATCACCCTGGCTGTCGCCATGATCGTGCCCATGGCCACGCTGGTCATCTACGACCGTTTCGAAGATCTGCGCGAGTTTCTCTGGGCCAGCGCCATCACCTTTATCGCCGGTCTGGCGCTGGTGGTGCCCGGACGCCCCGACAACGTTCAGTTGCGCCCTCGGGACATGTACATGCTGACCGTCTCCAGCTGGATCGTGGTGTGCATTTTCGCCGCCCTGCCCTTTCTGCTGACCCAGCACATCAGTTACACCGACTCGTTCTTCGAGAGCATGTCCGGCATCACGGCCACCGGCTCGACAGTACTCAGCCATCTGGACAGCATGTCGCCGGGCATTCTGATCTGGCGCTCAATGCTGCACTGGCTGGGCGGTATCGGCTTCATCGGTATGGCCGTGGCGATTCTCCCCCTGCTGCGCATCGGCGGCATGCGTCTGTTTCAGACCGAGTCCTCGGACCGCTCGGAAAAGGTCATGCCCCGCTCGCACATGGTGGCCAAGTTCATCGTGCTCGCCTATGTCGGCTTTACCGCGCTGGGCAGTCTGGCTTTCTGGGCGGCGGGCATGAGTCTGTTCGACGCGATCAACCATGCGATGTCGGCGATTTCCACAGGCGGCTTCTCCACCTCCGACCAGTCGCTGGCCAAATGGCCGCAACCGGCGGTGCATTGGGTGGCGATCGTGGTGATGATCCTTGGCAGCCTGCCCTTTACCCTGTATGTCGCGACATTGCGTGGCAACCGCAAGGCGTTGATCAAGGATGAGCAGGTTCAGGGCCTGATCGGGCTGCTGTTGATCACTTGGCTGGTCATGACGGTCTGGTACGCCAATACCACGGACCTGCCGTGGACCGAGGCGCTGCGCCATGTCGCGCTGAACGTGACCTCGGTGGTGACGACGACGGGTTTTGCACTGGGTGACTACAGCCTGTGGGGTAATTTCTCGCTGATGCTGTTCTTTTATCTGGGCTTTATCGGCGGCTGTTCTGGCTCGACAGCCGGCGGAGTGAAGATCTTCCGTTTTCAGGTGGCCTACATTCTGCTCAAGACCAACCTCAATCAACTGATCCATCCGCGCGCGGTGATGAAGCAGAAATACAATGGCCATCGGCTGGACGATGAGATCGTGCGCTCGATCCTGACCTTTTCGTTTTTCTTTACGATCACTATCTGTCTGATCGCGCTGATGCTGTCGCTGCTCGGGCTGGACTGGATGACGGCGCTGACCGGCGCTGCCAGTACGGTATCGGGTGTGGGACCAGGGCTGGGTGAGGTCATCGGGCCGGCGGGCAATTTCTCTACCCTGCCGGATGCGGCCAAATGGATTCTGTCCGGCGGCATGCTGCTTGGCCGTCTGGAGATCATTACTGTGTTGGTGCTCTGTGTACCGGCATTCTGGCGGCATTGAGGCCTGGCAGAGGCCGCGGGTAAGGCATTATCGTTCCCATGCTCCGCGTGGGAATGCAGTTCGTGACGCTCCGCGTCACACAGTGGTTCTGCAATGTCAGGTGGATTGGCGTTCGGCTCAGGTCACCTTTTCGCCCCTCGGCGAGTCACTTTGATGGGGCCAAAGTGACCAAAGCCCCAAGCTCCGTTTCCGGCCCGACTTCGTCGGGTTCCTTCGCCCTGTCACTGCTCCGGGGGTCGCCGCAACGGGCCATCCATGGCCCGGATGCGGCTAACTCGGCATCCTTGCCGAGTTACCCCCGTATCAGTGCCAGGACTCAGCCGTCACTTACGTCGCACTCTGCGCCGTCAGTGCCATCGTGGTCGAAAAGCGCTTCGCTGGCAGCGGCCGCGGGTAAGGCATGACGGTGTTTCGCATCTTGGATTTGTAACGCGGAACGTCACGAACTGCGTGCCAACGCAGAGCATTGGCACGATAGTCGTAAACATGAGCACGACTCGAATGCTCCACATCGGCACGACAGTCGGCTAAATTTGTGTATAACAATAAGAACCCACACGAGGACAGGCACCGTGGATACCATCAGGCGTTTTTCGAGCTTTGCCGAGTTCTATCCTTTCTATCTTGCCGAGCACAGCAGCGCTACCAGCCGGCGTCTGCATTTTGTCGGTACGTCTCTGGTGATTTTCCTGCTGGCGTTTGGTGTGGGCAGCGGCCGCTGGGGGTTGTTGTGGTTGTTGCCGGTTGCGGGTTACGGCTTCGCGTGGGCCGGGCATTTCTTTTTTGAGAAGAACCGTCCGGCCACGTTCAAGCATCCGTTTTACAGTCTGCTCGGCGACTTCGTGATGTATCGCGACATGCTCTTGGGTAAGGTGCCTTTCTAGGCTCTGTACGAAAAGTGGCTGCGCTCGGTGATGCTTCGTTAAAAACAGGCTCGGAATGCTCATTTACAACACGTAGACTCCGCTTCCTCGCCTGTTTTTGCCTTGCCTGACCTTCGCTCGCCGACTTTTCGTACAGAGCCTAGGCCGGTTGCTTCAGGCAAGCGTTTCGCTGGCGGGTTCCTCGACCGCAACCTGTTGCGCCTTCAAATGCGCATCCGCCAGACGGAACAGTTCGATGTTGCCGTCCAGGTGTTCGATCAGGGCGGTACAGGATTCGACCCAGTCGCCGCAGTTGAGGTATTCCACGCCGCCCACCTGGCGAATTTCCGCATGGTGGATGTGCCCGCAGACCACCCCGTCCAGCCCGCGCTTCACGCATTCGTGGGCGATGGCTTCTTCAAAATCGCTGATGAAATTCACCGCACTCTTGACCTTGTGCTTGAGGTACGCCGACAGCGACCAGTAGCCATAGCCGTATTTGGCGCGCCAGTGGTTGAGCCAGCGGTTGAGGGTCAGGGTGAATTCATAGGCCGAGTCGCCCAGAAAGGCCAGCCAGCGGTGGTATCGGGTGATCACGTCGAACTGGTCGCCGTGAATGACCAGAAAACGACGTCCATCGGCCGTCACGTGTTCGACTTCGTCCACCAACTGGATGTTGCCCAGCACCAGCTTGGAGTAACGGCGCAGGAATTCATCGTGATTGCCGGTGACGTAAATGACTTCGGTGCCGCGCTTGCTCATGGTCAGCAAGCGGCGAATCACGTTGGTGTGTGCTTGTGGCCAGTACATGCCGCAGCGCAGTTTCCAGCCATCGATGATGTCGCCGACCAGGTACACCTTGTCAGCCTGATAGCGCTTGAGAAACGCGGAGAGGTGCTCAGCCTGGCAATCACGTGTGCCCAGATGAACGTCGGAAATCCACAAGGTGCGCACGCGCTGTTTGCGGCTGGGTGTGGCGAGCTGAGCACTGGTCATGTGACGACCTCCGGCAGGGTTTCCAGAAGAGTGGAGCATGCCGGTTAACCGAATGTGACACGTGCGTGGCGATGTCGTGACAGTTGCCCTGTATTACTGAGGGTCTGCCGGAGTATGGCGGTCGTTGTGGCCCAGGTCGCGGGCCGGATCGATCTGGTCACGCAGCCGCTGCTTGAGCACCTTGGCTTCGGGAAAGCCGCCATCGGCCTTGCGTTCCCAGAGTTGTACGCCGTCACAGGTAATACGGAACACGCCGCCGGTGCCTGGCTGCAGCGAGACTTTACCCAGATCATCACTGAATGTGCTCAGCAGTTCCTGGGCCAGCCAGGCGGCGCGCAATAGCCACTGGCATTGAATGCAATAGGTGATGATGACTTCAGGCTTTTCGACAGACATGGGCGTCCCCTTCGGAAATTCAGACGACCATGATACGCAGCGTGCGCCGAATCAACGAGCGTTGGCGAAGCGGCGCAGTGCGCTGAGCGTTACGTCCTGCTCCGGTGCTTGCGGAGCGGTATCGGCAGCTGCGTTCACCTTGACGCCCAGCAAGCCCAGCAAGCGGCTTCGAATCAGTTGGAACCCGGCCTGCCCGCTGTCGCGCTGACGCGGCAGGTCGACGCGGATGTCGTCGGCAATCTTGCCGTCGGCCAGCACGATGACCCGGTCAGCGAGCAGGATCGCCTCATCGACATCATGCGTCACCAGCAGCACCGCCGGGGTGTGTTTGCGCCACAGGTCGATGATCAGTTGATGCATGCGAATGCGCGTCAACGCATCGAGTGCGGCAAAAGGCTCGTCGAGCAGCAACAGTTTTGGCTCACGGACTAGCCCACGCGCCAGCGCCACACGCTGCGCTTCGCCACCGGACAAGGTGGCCGGAAAGGCATTCAGCCGATGCGCCAGGCCAACTTCGGTCAATGCCGCTTCAGCCCGAGCCTTGGCATCGTTGATGCGCAGGCCGAGAACCACGTTTTTCCACGCGCTTTTCCACGGCATCAGGCGCGGCTCTTGAAAAACCGCCGCACGCGCGACCGGCACACGGAGCTCACCGCTGTCGATCTCGTCCAGCCCGGCCAGAGTGCGCAGCAAGGTGGTCTTGCCGGAGCCACTGGCCCCGAGCAAAGCGACAAATTCGCCCGGAGCAATGTCCAGATTCAGCCCGTCGATGACCCGTTGCCGACCAAACTGGCGCACCACGTTGCGCAGTTGTACAGGCGCCTGCCCCGCTTGGGGGACGACCAATGGAGTGTTGCGCAGATCAGGAGTCGCCATGTGTTCAATGCCTCACGAAGGTCGGTCGCCAAGCCAGCGCATAGCGCTCCAGCGTGCGAATGATGGCGTCGATCACCAGGCCAAGGACGCTGTAGATCAACAGGCAGATAACGATTACATCAGTGCGCATGAAGTCCCGCGCATCACTGGCCAGATAACCGATGCCCGCGGTGGTGTTGATTTGCTCGACAAAGACCAGGGCCAGCCACGAAATACCCAGTGAATAGCGCAGCCCGACAAAAAACGCAGGCAACGAGCCGGGCAGGATGACGTGCCAGATCAGCTCGCGGCGGCTCAAGCCGAGCGTATTGGCAGCCTCAATGAGTTTCGGGTCGATATTGCGGATGCCGGAAAACAGGTTCAGGTACACCGGAAAGGTGGTGCCCATAACGATCAGCGCCACTTTGGTGAACTCGCCAATGCCGAACCAGAGGATGAACAGTGGCACCAGTGCCAGCGAGGGAATGGTGCGCAACATCTGCATGGGCGAGTCGAGAACGATTTCGCCGCGTCGGGAAAGCCCGGTCACCAGCGCAGCGACCACGCCGATGCTGACGCCAATGCTCAAGCCCAACAGTGCCCGTTGCAACGAAACCCACAAGTGATGGGCCAGTTCGCCCGAAACGATCATCGACCAGAGCGTACCGCCGATCTGCGACGGCGCGGCAATCACGCGGACGGGCAGCAGACCGGTTTGTGAAGCCAGCTCCCAGAGCAGCAACAGCACCAGCGGGCTGAGCAGACGCAAGACAAAACCCGGTACTTGCCAGCGCGGGCGAACCGATTGCGAGACGCGGCTCTGTTCGGGTTTTTTGACCACCAGAAAACCGGGGTCTGCGAGGTTCAGCGTTGTGTCAGACATGGGCACATCCTTCCTGGACAAACCGGGCAGGACGCACCCGATACATTATGAAGGCCATGCTATTAGCATAAGAACGCTGCGTGAAATTCGATTTAGACCTAAGCTAATAGTCAAAATATTTGATCAAACAAATAAATATAATGCATATTTTTTATAATTAACTTAGACCGAAATCGAATTTCACAGCGTCTGCCCCTTGCCTTTATGGTGCCTCTCGACAAGGTCGAACGGACCTCAACCATTGGCAGGAGTTTTCATGAGCATCGAATTCATTGGCTATATCGCCACGCAACCCGGTTCTGAAATTCACCCGCGCAGCGGCGCGGCCATCCAGCCCGACTACGTGAAGACCGTGGCCAAGGCTCATGAAGATGCCGGTTTTGATCGCGCGCTGATCGCCTACCACTCCAACAGCCCGGACAGCACGCTGGTCGCAGCGCATGCCGCCAGCGCCACCACCAAACTGAAGTTTCTGGTCGCCCATCGCCCCGGCTTCATCGCGCCCACGGTGGCCGCACGGCAGTTCGCGACGCTGGACGTGTTCAATGGCGGCCGCACTGCCGTGCATATCATCACCGGCGGTGACGACAAGGAACTGCGCGCCGACGGCAGCCATATCGGCAAGGACGAACGATACGCACGCAGCGACGAATACCTCAGCGTGGTGCGTCAGGAATGGACCAGCGACAAGCCGTTCGATCATAACGGCACCTACTACCAGCTTGAGGGTGCGCACTCGTTGGTCAAATCCCCACAGCAGCCACATATCCCTCTGTACTTCGGTGGTTCCTCGGCGGCGGCGATTGCTGTGGCGGGTAAACACGCCGATGTTTATGCATTGTGGGGCGAGACATACGAGCAGGTGCGTGACGTGGTGAAACAGGTCCGCGCCGAAGCCGGCAGACATGGGCGGACCATTCGTTTCAGCCTGTCATTGCGTCCGATTCTGGCAGAGACCGAGGAACAGGCCTGGGCACGTGCCGACAGTATTCTGGAAAAGGCCAAGGCCCTGGCAGACCGCAACGGCTTTGTACGTCGCGAACCGCCGAATGAAGGATCACGCCGCCTGCTGGCCGCTGCTGCACAAGGATCGCGCCTGGACAAGCGCCTGTGGACAGGCATCGCCGGCCTGCTCGGCGCACAGGGCAACTCGACCTCGCTGGTTGGCACCCCGGAACAGGTCGCTGAAGCGCTGCTGGATTACTACGATCTGGGGATTACCACCTTCCTGATTCGCGGCTTCGATCCACTGGAAGATGCCATCGACTACGGCAAGAAGCTGATCCCGCTGACCCGCGCATTGGTGGCGCAACGTGAACAGCAGGCTCGCGAACAGGTCGCCTGATTCAACCTATATCCTGCGGGCCGGTCTGACGCCCAACGCCAGACCGCCTGCCCGCAATGCGGTGTTCAGGCGGCTGC
The DNA here is from genome assembly GCF_017832255.1 of Pseudomonas sp. PvP028. Classification (NCBI taxonomy): domain Bacteria; kingdom Pseudomonadati; phylum Pseudomonadota; class Gammaproteobacteria; order Pseudomonadales; family Pseudomonadaceae; genus Pseudomonas; species Pseudomonas sp. PvP028. The sequence goes on along the minus strand of NZ_JAFIBL010000001.1, from coordinate 3,138,844 downwards.
CGAGACCGGCTTGAGCGACCGAGCCACCAGTGTGCCAAAGGCTTCCACCGGCGCTTGCAGGTTACCGAGAAAGCGCGGGTAGAACAGCCACAAGTCCATTACCGGCTTGAAGTCCTTGAGCGGCAGCGCCACCAACTGCTCGCGGTGCGCGCTGCGTTCCAGCAGCGGACGGGGCACCAGGCCAAGCCCCATGCCGTCGGCCACCAGCCCGAGTTGCAGCTCGGTGCCGAAAGTTTCCAGATTGACCTTCATGCTCAAGCCCTGATCGGTCAGCGTGCGCTGCAAGCCTGCACGAAAACCGCAGCCGTCCGGATTAAGCACCCAGCCCTGCTCATAACAGTCCGCCAGCTTGCCGGGCTTTTTCGGGGCCAACCCCTTGGCGCAGACCACCACCAGCTCCATCTTGCCAATCGACTGACCAATGATGTTGTCTGGAAATATCTTGCCTGCCGGAAACAGCGCAGCCGCTGCATCCAGCTCGCCGTTTTCGATCTTGCCGATCAGGTGGCTGCCCCAACCGGTGCTGACCTGGGCGCGCAGATCGGGAAACTCCCCACGCAACTGCTTGAGCGCATCGAGCAGCACCACGTCACCGATGGTTTGCGGCACGCCCAGACGCAACAGACCGCTGGGCGGCGTGTCACTGGCCACCAGCTCGCGCAACGAATCCATCTCGCGCAGGATCGCCAGGCACTTCTGGTACACCTGAAGGCCCATCGGAGTCGGCTTGAGCGGTTTGGTATTGCGGTCGAACAGCTCGACCCCGAGGGCTTGCTCGAAATTCTGCACCCGACGCGTGATGGCGGGCTGGGTCAGGTCCAGCGATTCAGCGGCGTGGCTGATCGACTGGCAGCGGATGACTGCAACGAACGCATCGATATCATCAATTTTCATTCGGACCGCACATAAAAAAGAGATTAAACATAGGCAAAAAGCATAGTACCAGCAGGCGCTCATGGATAGCCCGAGCGTAGATTTCGCGAATTACGACAAACAAGTAAAAGACGTTTTCGTTATAACCTAATCATTAAAAAATAGCATATTAAATATCTATATTATGCTTATATCGAACCATTCCCTGACTTTGATCTGGAAATGGACATGACTCAGAACCGACACCCGGAGCGACTCGGGGCCTTTATCGATGCACTCACCGAACTGCTTGGCAGCGAGCCGCATGAAGGCGATCTGTTGCGCCGCGGCGGCAAGCTGCTGGCGCAACTGGTCAGCCACGATGACTGGCTGGCAGAAGAATTTACCGTACCCGACGCCAACCGCTATCAGCAATTTCTGCTGCATGCCGATCCACAGCAGCGTTTTTCGGTAGTCAGTTTCGTCTGGGGGCCGGGGCAACGCACCCCGATTCACGACCACCGCGTCTGGGGCCTGATCGGCATGTTGCGCGGCGCGGAAGATTCCCAAGGCTACCTTCGCAACGCGCAAGGGCACCTGGAAACCAGCGGCCCGGCGATTCGCCTGCAACCCGGCCAGGTCGAGGCGTTGTCACCGCACAGCAATGATGTCCATCAGGTCAGCAACGCCTTCAACGATCAGGTGTCGATCAGCATCCACGTTTACGGCGCCGATATCGGCACTGTGAAGCGTGCGGTCTATGACCTCGACGGCACCGAAAAACTGTTCATCTCCGGCTATTCGAACGCCGCCGCCACCGCCCATCAGGATCAGCCAACAGGGAGCCCGACCCCATGACCACACCTGCCACCCGATCATTCGCCGACATTCGCCAGGCCTTGCTGGACCGCCAGGAGCTGGCCTTGGTAGATGTCCGCGAAGAGGCCCCCTTTGCCCAGGCTCATCCGCTGTTTGCCGTGAACATCCCGCTGTCGAAGCTGGAGCTGGAGATTTTCTCCCGCATCCCGCGACGCGACACGGCCGTGACCCTTTACGACGATGGCGAAGGTCTGGCGCAGATCGCCCTGCAGCGCCTGCAGGCACTGGGCTACAGCGACGTGAAACTGCTCGACGGCGGCCTCCAGGGCTGGCGCGCGGCTGGTGGCGAGCTGTTCATCGACGTGAATGTGCCGAGCAAGGCGTTTGGCGAGCTGGTGGAGCATCACCGCGCCACCCCGTCGCTGGCCGCAGAAGAGGTCAAGCGCCTGATCGACAGCAATGCCGACGTGGTGGTGCTCGATGCCCGGCGCTATGACGAATACCAGACCATGAGCATTCCAGGCGGCATCAGCGTACCAGGCGCCGAACTGGTGCTGCGGGCACGTGAGCTGGCACCGGATCCCACTACTCGAATCATCGTCAATTGTGCCGGTCGCACGCGCAGCATCATCGGCACCCAGTCACTGGTCAACGCGGGCCTGCCCAATCCGATCAACGCACTGCGCAATGGCACCATTGGCTGGCTGCTGGCCGGCCAGACGCTGGACCATGGCCAGAACCGGCGTTTTGCGGCAGTCAGTGAAGAGACCCGCGAAACCGCCAGTGCCGATGCGCGCCAGGTGGCCGATCGCGCAAAGGTCAAACGAGCCAGCCGTGCTGATCTGCAACGCTGGCAAGCCGAGGCTTCACGTACCACTTACCTGTTCGATGTACGTACCCCGGAAGAGTTTGCCAAAGGCCACCTGCCCGGAGCGCGTTCCACACCGGGTGGGCAACTGGTGCAGGAAACCGATCATTTCGCCAGCGTCCGCGGTGCGCGAATCGCGCTGCTGGACGACGACGGCGTGCGCGCCAACATGTCGGCCTCCTGGCTGGCGCAGTTGGGCTGGGACGTGTCGGTGATTGATGACCTGGAGGCAGCGGATTTCAGCGAACAGGGCGACTGGGACGCACCCTTCCCGACGCCGCCGCAGGTCGAGGCGATCAGCGTCGAGACCCTTACTCAATGGCAGAAACAGGTAAACGTGGCGGTGCTGGATTTCACCGCCAGCGCCAACTATGTCAAACAGCATATCCCCGGTGCCTGGTGGACCTTGCGTGCCGACCTGAAGCAGGCGCTGGGCAAGCTGCCGGCAGCTGACCGCTATGTCTTGACCTGCGGCAGCAGCCGTCTGGCGCGCTTTGCCGTGGCCGACCTGGAAGCGTTGACCGACAAGCCGGTGTTTCTGCTCGAAGGCGGCACCGCCAGCTGGATCAAGGCCGGCCTGCCGCTGGAGCATGGCGAAAGCCGACTGGCCTCGCCACGCATCGATCGCTACCGCCGCCCGTACGAAGGCACCGACGCACCGCGCGAAGCCATGCAGGCGTATCTGGACTGGGAATTCGGCCTCGTGGAGCAGCTGGGACGTGACGGAACACACGGGTTTTATGTGATTTGATGCCGTTGAGTACACCGCGCAGCGCATTGGTACAAGCGCCAAGTGGGAGCGAGCTTGCTCGCGAAGAGGGCGCTACATTCAGTGCATTTTCTGCGTCTGGAACAGGGTCTTCGCGAGCAAGCTCGCTCCCACAAGGCTGCGTCCGACTCTAAAGGTGAGGCGTATTGGCATAAGCGTCAAAGGCTCATCAGGACTATTTATCACCCTATTGGAGACACACTTAAATGCTGCCTTTTTTCAAATCCACCCTGCCTTTTAAAACTCTGCTGCTCGGCGCGCTGCTCAGTGTGCTGGCAGGTCAGCAGGTGGTGGCTGCCGAGCAGGCGCCGCTGCTGGTCGCCAATCAGAAGTCGTTGCTGAAAACCCTGCTGCAGGTTTCCGGTGAGCTCAAGGACGTGCCTTACGAGATTCAGTTTTCCGAGTTTCCCGCAGCGGCGCCCTTGGGAGAGGCGCTGAATGCGGGCGCGGTGGATATCGGTGCGCTGGGTGATGCGCCCTATGTATTCGCTCTGGGTGCGGGAGCACCCTTGAAAGTGGTCAGCATCACCCACGCCCAAGGCCGCTTCACCACTGCGGTGCTGGTGCCGAAAAACTCGCCGATCAAGACCGTTGCCGACCTCAAGGGCAAGCGCATCATCACCGGACGCGGCTCCATCGGCCACTATCTGGCGATCCGCGCCTTGCATGAGGCCGGGCTGAAAACCAGTGATGTTACCTTCATCAATCTGCTGCCCAGCGAATCGCGTCTGCTGCTGGACAGTGGCGATGCCGACGCTTGGGCGACATGGGACCCGTACACCACGATCTCCATCACACAAAGCGACGCGCGGGTGCTGGTCAGTGGCAGCGAGCTGCTGAGCAACCATCTCTACCTTGCCGCAACCAGCAAGGCCATCGAAGGCAAACGCGCGCAACTGGATGATTTCGTTGCCCGTGTGGAGCGCGCTTTCAACTGGTCCAACGCCCATCCCGAGGAGTACGCGGAGGCCCAGGCGAAAGTCACCGGCCTGCCCCTGGCGGTGCACCTCGCAGTGGCCAAGGCGACGAAAATGCAGCGCACGCCGATTGATGACCAGATTGTCCAGGGCCTGCAAAACACTGCAGACACTTACTTGGCTGAAGGCATTCTAAGCAAACGGATCGACGTTTCGACAGGCTTCGACAAAAGCTTCAACGCGTCGCGCGCGCAGATCGCGCAGGCCACCGCTCAATAAACGCTGCGAAAAGGACCCCGCATGACACTCTCGACCCTGCGCCCTATCCCGCACCAGTTGCATGAAGCGCACGAGTCCGCCGAGGACTTCAGTAAACGGCTGGCAGAACTGACCGCAGCGCTGGCCGAAACCGCCGAGCAATACGATATCAGCGCGCAATTTCCCCATGCCAACTTCCAACTGCTGCACGCTCACGGCCTGCTTGGCCTGACGGTTCCGACCGCACTGGGCGGCGGCGGTGCCGACTTGCCCCGCGCTCAACAGGTGATCAGCGCGGTGGCCCAGGGAGAGCCGTCGACGGCGCTGATTCTGGTCATGCAATACCTGCAGCATTCGAGGCTGCAGGAGAACCGCAACTGGCCGAACCATCTGCGCGTGCAGGTGGCCGAACAGGCCGTGCGTGAGGGCGCGTTGATCAACGCTCTGCGCGTCGAGCCCGATCTGGGAACGCCCGCGCGGGGCGGCCTGCCAGGCACCATCGCACACCGCACCGCGCAAGGCTGGCGCATCAGCGGCAGCAAGATCTACTCCACCGGCAGCCACGGTCTGACCTGGTTTGCCGTATGGGCGCGCAGCGATGACGATGACCCGCTGGTGGGCAGCTGGCTGGTCCACAAGGACACGCCGGGCATCACCATCATTGAGGACTGGGACCATCTGGGCATGCGTGCAACCAGCAGTCACGAAGTCAGATTCGACAACGTGCTGGTGCCACTCGATCACGCCGTCAGCGTCAGCCCGTGGAGCGCACCGCAATCCGAGCTGGATGGATCAGGCCTGCTGTGGATGGCGGTGCTGCTGTCGTCGGTCTACGACGGCATCGCTCAATCCGCCCGCGACTGGCTGGTGCACTGGCTGGAACAGCGCACACCCTCCAACCTTGGCGCGGCGCTGTCGACCCTGCCGCGCTTTCAGGAAACCGTCGGGCAGATCGATACTCTGCTGTTCGCCAATCGCAGCCTGCTGCAATCGGCTGCTCACGGGCACACACCTGCCCAGCACGCCGGGCAGATCAAATACCTGGTAACCGGCAACGCCATCCGCGCGGTGGAGCTGGCCATTGAGGCTTCGGGGAATCCTGGACTGTCACGCAGCAACCCGTTGCAGCGCCACTACCGCAACGTCCTGTGCGGTCGGGTGCACACCCCACAGAACGATGCGGTGCTGGTGAACGTGGGCAAGGCGGCGTTTGCGGCACGCAGCAAAGACCAATAAGACGCGTCAGAGCAGTGACGGCGGCTCGAACGCCGTCACCGGCGGCAGGTCCTGATCCCATTTGACGATGTCCACCGATGCTGTCTGTGCTGAACAGCCCTGCGACAGGCTGGAGGCGCCCACATCTTCGGTGATCACATTCGGGTTGCCGTGTTTTTCCAGGCTGCCCCGCTCGCCATGCACCAGCGGGTCGAACCAGGCCCCGGTGGCAATCTGCACTACGCCGGGGCGAATGCCGTCCGACACGATCACCCCGGCCAGAAACGCGCCACGCTCGTTGAACACCTTGACCACATCGCCATCGACCAGTCCACGGGCGCGAGCATCCAGCGGATTAAGGGTCAGCGGCTCGCGCGCCTGAATTTTCGAGGAGCGACTGTAACTGCCGTGGTCGTACTGACTGTGCAAACGGGTTTTCGGTTGGTTGGACAACAGGTGCAGCGCGTGGGTCGGCGCAGGCTTTTCCAGCCACACCGGGTGACCGGGACAATCGGCATAGCCAAAGCCTGCGATGCGCTCGGAGAAAATTTCGATGCGCCCGGACGGCGTCGGCAACGGATGCGCGTCAGGGTCATGACGAAAGGATTCAAGCAGCACGTTGTCGGTGTGCGGGTAGTCTATTTCCAGTACACCGTCACGCCAGAACTGCTCGAACTCCGGCAGGGTGATGCCAAACGTTTCGGCCCGTTGCCGAGACTCGTCATAGATAAAGCGCAGCCATTCCCCCGCATCCCGACCTTCGGTAAACGCTTGTGCCACCCCCAGCCGTTCGGCCAGCGCGGCCAGAATCGAGTAGTCGTCACGCGACTCTCCCACGGGCTCGATCGCCTGCTGCATGGCGATCATGAAACGGTCGGAGGCCGAACTGCCGATGTCATTTCGCTCCAGGGCCGTGGTGGCCGGCAGCACGATGTCGGCATAGCGTGCCTGGGCTGTCCAGAACTGCTCGTGGACGATGATGGTTTGCGGCCGCTGCCACGCCTCCAGCAGCCGATTGAGGTCCTGATGGTGGTGAAAGATATTGCCACCCGCCCAGTACACCAGGCGAATGTCCGGGTACCTGCGTGGCTGCCCGTTGTAATCGAAGGGCGTCCCGGGGTTGAGCAACATGTCCGTCACCCGCGCGACCGGAATGAACGCCTTGACCGGGTTGCTGCCCTGGGAAAAGCGCGGCCCCGAGAACGCCTTGCGGCCACTGCCGGTGTTGTTCATGCAGCCATACCCCAGACCGAAACCGGCACCGGGCAAACCGATCTGCCCCAACAGCGCGGCCAGAGTCACGGTCATCCAGAACGGTTGCTCGCCATGTAGCGAACGCTGCAATGAATAGGCGACGTTGATCATGGTGCGCTTGTTGGCCATGCGTCGGGCCAGCTCGACAATCTGCTGCGCAGGAATATCGGTCAGCGCCTCGGCCCAGCGCGGGTCTTTCGGCTGGCCATCGGTGTGGCCCAGCAGGTACTCGCGAAAACGCGCATAGCCCACGGTATAGCGCTGGACGAAATCCTCGTTGTGCAGCCCTTCGCTGATCAACACCCAGGACAGCGCCATCATCAACGCCGTGTCGCTGCCGGGACGTACCGCCAGCCACTGGTTATGCGTCGGGCCAACCAGATCGTCACGCAGCGGGCTGACATTGACGAACTGCACGCCCGTATCGGACATACGCTGTAGCGCGTCGCCCAGCAGATGGTCGCTGGCACCACCGGGGCTGGTCTGGGCATTCTTGGCGGGCAAGCCACCGAACGCGACGAACAGCTCGCAATGCTCGGCCAGGTTTTTCCAGGAGGTATGCGCCGCCAGCAGCCAGTCCATGTTGCCGACGATGTGCGGCATCAGTACCCGCCCGGCACCCAGACTGTAGCTGTCGGTGCTGAACACATAACCGCCGATGCAGTTAAGGAAGCGATGCAACTGGCTTTGCGCGTGATGAAAACGCCCCGCGCTGCCCCAGCCATAGCTGCCGCCGAAAATAGCCTGATTGCCGTGCTCGTGCCGGACTCGCTGCAACTCGCTGGCGACCAGATCCAGCGCGACCTCCCAGGAAACCTCGACGAACGGCTCCTGACCACGCAGATCCGGCCGTCCACCGGCCTGCTGAAGAAAACTGCGGCGTATCGCCGGGCGTCTGATGCGGGTCGGTGAGGTAATGGCCTCGGCAACCGAATCGCCGATCGGAGACGGGTCCTTATCCCATTCTGCCGGCAGCAGCCCGGTCAGCTTGCCGTCCTCGACCTGTGGACGGTAAGCGCCCCAATGCAATGATGTGAAACTCATGGTGATGGCTCCCGGATAGCGCAGTGGCAGGCAGTCGGTCAGCGCACTGCTTGCGCCTGATCGGCCAGCGCGGCACTGAACGACTCGTCAAACACGCTGGCAGCAGGATAACGCTTGGTCAGCCCAGCGTTGTTGAAGAAATCGATGGTCTGCTGCGCACCGGCCACCACTTGCGCAGTGATCGGCACGACCACTACCTGAGCACGGGAAAACCAGCGGCGTGCTACCTCGGCATCGGCCTTGGTCAGCGCGGCCCAGGCGTTGGCATAGCGTTCATTGTGCTGCGGATCGCTGACCGACCAGGCGCGGGCGGCCTGCAGGCGTTGCAGGAAATCGCTGATCTGCGCACGCTTGTCCTTGATGGCCTGATCGTTGGCGACGATGAAGCTTTGCGCCGGAATCAAGCCCTCGGCAGTCGCGATAATCCGCGCGCCCTGTCGTTCCTGTTGAGTGACGTAGGGTTCCCAGGTAGCAATCGCATCCACCGAACCGCCGTCCAGCGCATGGGAAGAATCCAGTGCGCTGAGGTAGCGATAGTCAACGGCATCGCGGGCGACACCTGCCTTGTCCAGTGCAGTGAGCATCAGTTGCTGGCTGAACGAACCTTTCCAGATGGCGACCTTCTTGCCCGCCAGATCCGCCACGGTCTTGATTGGCGAGTCCTTGCGCACAACGATGGCAACGCCGTCGAGGTTCTGTCGCGACACACCGATGACCTTGATCGGAGCCCCCAGCGCGCCCATGAACAGCGCAGGCGAATCACCCAGCAAGCCAATATCCAGGCTGCCGACGTTCAAGGCCTCGGCGACCGGCGAGCCTGCGGTGAACTGCTTCCATTCCAGTTCGTAAGGCAGATCCTTGAGCACCCCGGCGGCTTCCATCACGGTACGGGCGCTGTAGCTCTGATCGCCGACCATCAGATTGACCGCCTGGGTATTGAGCGAGGCCACAAGGCTCAGCACCAGCCCCTTCAGCAAGCGTTGGCTCCAGCGGACGAGGGTCGTTGGCACAGGTAGGTTCTCCACAGGCATTGGGCAAATCGAAATGATCGGCAACGACCCTAACACCCGAACAAAAATTAGCTAAATTCATTTTTGTTCTAGCCTAAGATGCAAATTAATCATCAATAGATCGAGTGCCAGCCTGCTTCAAGCTTGCCGATCATTCAGTTCGAGACCTGATTCCAGACGCTCGCGCAGGAACTCGATGAATGCCTGCACCGGTCGCGACGCCTGTCGGTGTTGCGGATAAACCGCTGACAGCGTCAACGGCTCGGGACGCAGGTCATCCAGCACCCGGACCAGGCTGCCCTCGCGCAGCGCCGCGCCGACAATGAAGGTCGGCAAATAGGTGATGCCCAGCCCGGCAATGGCTGATTCCCTCAGCAACTCGCCATTGTTGGCGCGCATGCGCCCGCTGACGTTGAGCGTCAACGGCTTGTCCTGCCCTTGAAAACGCCATTGCGCCTGACGGCTGTGGCCATAGGGCAGGCAATCATGGGTGTGCAGGTCTTCGGGCTTTTGTGGTGTGCCGCGCTCGGCCAAGTATGCCGGGCTGGCGCAGTACACCCGGTCGATCGAGGCAATGCGCCGGGCGATCAGACTGGAGTCTTCCAGCACCCCGATACGCAGCACCACGTCGTAGCCTTCGCTGATCACATCCACCGGACGGTCACTCAGGTCCACCTCCACCGCCACCTCGCGATAGCGCTGCAAAAACAGCGGCAGCAGGCACGCCAGGTGCGTAACGGCAAACGACAGCGGCGCACTCACGCGCAGGGTGCCGCGCGGTTCGTTGTTCTGCCCGGTGATGCCCTGCTCCACCTGCTCCAGCTCGGCGAGCAGACGCAGAGCCGACTCGTAGTAACTCTGCCCCAACGGCGTGATATCCAGACGTCGCGTCGAGCGGTTGAGCAGGCGTACGCCCAGACGCTCCTCCAGTTGCATCAGGCGACGACTGACGAACTGCTTGGACAGGCCCAACTTGTCGGACGCGGCGGTCAGGCTGCCGGACTCCATTACCTGGCAGAACATGCGCATGTCTTCAAAAGGGTTCATGTATTGCGACCTGATCAAGCGCTAATGGCGTTCGACAGAGCGTAACGCAGCGTTGACTACTGTCAACCTCAGAGAGACAGTCATTCATATTTCAGCTACTTATTGCGACAGTCGATAAGCCGTACTCTTCGTCCTACGTGATCGATTGCTGAATGTGCAGCGTCGATAGATGGAGAAAGAATCATGCTGACTCTTCGCAAAGCCTCTGATCGTGGTACAGCCGACCATGGCTGGTTGAAATCCTTTCACACCTTTTCCTTTGCCGGCTATCGCAACCCGCAGGAACAGGGCTTTTCCGACCTGCTGGTGATCAACGACGACCGTGTCAGTGCAGGCAAAGGCTTCGGCCAGCATCCTCATCGGGACATGGAGATCTTTTCCTATGTGCTGGAAGGCGCGCTGGAACACAAGGATACGCTGGGCACTGGCTCGGTGATTCGTCCCGGTGACGTGCAATTGATGAGCGCCGGTACCGGTGTGGCGCACAGCGAGTTCAACCACTCGCGCACCGAGGGCGTGCATTTTCTGCAGATCTGGATCGTGCCGAATGTTGCAGGCGCGGCGCCCAACTACCAGGAAAAGCATTTCAGCCCCGAGCAGAAACGCGGTCGCTTGCAGTTGATCATTTCGCCGGAAGGCGAGAACGGTGCGCTCAAGGTGCGCCAGGACGCTCGCGTGTATGCCGGCCTGTTCGATGGCGATGAAACCGCCACCCTGGAGCTGGCAGCCAACCGCTATGCCTACGTGCACGTTGCCCGTGGCAGCGTGGTGCTCAATGGCGAGCAACTGGGTGAAGGGGATGGCGTGCGTGTACGCGACGAACAGACGCTGAGCCTGAGCGCAGGGGTTGACGCAGAGGTGTTGGTGTTCGACATGCGGCCAAATGAATTGCCGCAGATGCCTTGAGCCTGAAACGAAAAAACGCCGCTCTTAATAGAGCGGCGTTCTTTTATATAACGTTAAAAACCCGTGACGTTAAAACATCTGGCTTAAAACGCACAAACAAAAACGCCGCTCTGTTGAGCGGCGTTTTTGTGAATTTGGAGCGGGAAACGAGACTCGAACTCGCGACCCCGACCTTGGCAAGGTCGTGCTCTACCAACTGAGCTATTCCCGCAATATGGCGTCCCCTAGGGGACTCGAACCCCTGTTACCGCCGTGAAAGGGCGGTGTCCTAGGCCACTAGACGAAGGGGACACTGCCTGAAACACCATGGTGTGTGTTTCAGTTCCAGACATCATCCGAAGACGTGTTCTGGTTTCACTCAACCCTGCCCTAAGGCAAAGCTGCTTAAAATTGGAGCGGGAAACGAGACTCGAACTCGCGACCCCGACCTTGGCAAGGTCGTGCTCTACCAACTGAGCTATTCCCGCAATGGCGTCCCCTAGGGGACTCGAACCCCTGTTACCGCCGTGAAAGGGCGGTGTCCTAGGCCACTAGACGAAGGGGACACACGTACAACATTCACTACTTATTTGCGCTACGCTGTGTGCTTTACGCTGTAAGTGGCGCGCATTCTATGGATGGATTGAGGGGTCGTCAACCCCCATGTGAAAATTTATTGAAATCAATAACTTCGATGCCGTTCGGAGGATGACCGACCGTCGCCAGGCGCGCGGCTGATCAATCTTCCCTCATCTATATAGAAGAGATGCCGACAAACTCCGAGAGGGACATCTATGCGCAGTAGTGCTTAGCCACTACACTCGCACTAAAACTAATTGAACGAATGAGGTTTGCACAGTGACTCCACTCATGATCACGCTGATGGTAGTAGCAGGTATCGCACTGCTCATCGCGATCGGCTACCTGAATCACGTCGCTGAAAACGGCAAACTGGAGAAGGCTCGCACCAAGGTCGAACTCGGGGATCGCCTGCGTCGCTGCAGCGAGATCACCGAAGTGTTCCCGGGCCAGCTGATGTCCCCCGCCTTGAAGCTGTTGCTGGCGCGGCTGGAGCTGAACGTCGTGCAGCGCATGCTGAACATGGAGAAAGGCAACGCTCAGCTCAAGCACCGCATTGGCGAACTGGAAGAGCAGATTGCCAAGGGCGAAGGCATCGAGATACCCAACCCGGTCACACCGATCCAGACCGAAGCCAAGGCCAAGGACGTGCGTTTTCTGCTGGAAGCCCTGCACGGTCAGGTGACGCGCGCTGCGCATGACGGTTTTCTGCAGACCAGCGAAGCGAAACACTGGATTCGTGAAATCCGCACGATCCTGGTCAACCTGCACATCGAATTTTTCAACAACCTTGGCCAGACCGCACTTTCCCAGGATCAGCCAGGTCAGGCACGCCTGGCATTCGAACGCGGCGTACAGTACTTGCGCAACCAGCCGGACCCGGTCACTTATCAACAGCAACTGCTGGCGATGGAAAAACAGCTGGCCCGCGCCAACTCGGTGGTACTGACCAACACCGCACCGACCGAAGACGACGACAACGAACTGACCGAAGGCCTGAAGCAGGACGACACCGAATCGGAATGGAAGAAGAAAGTCATCTACGATTGATGACTGCCCCGCCGCTGCCGGAATTGTGCGCCGGGCAGCGGCAGGCCGACCGGCTCAGCAGTCGGTCGATGCCAGAAAGATAGCCGCAAGACGCTCGATCCCTGCCTGATCCTCCTCGTTGAAACGCCCCACACTCGGACTGTCCAGGTCCAGCACACCGATCAGACGCCCCTCCTTGATCAATGGCACTACCAACTCGCTGTTCGATGCACTGTCGCAGGCAATATGTCCGGGAAATTCGTGAACGTCCTGGACGCGCTGGGTTTGCCGACTCTGCGCGGCCGCCCCGCAAACGCCGCGGCCGAAAGGGATGCGTACACAGGCGATCTGCCCTTGAAACGGCCCCAGCACCAGTTCTTCGTTACGATTGAGGTAAAAACCCGCCCAGTTCAGATCATCGAGCTGGGTGTAGAGAAACGCCGAAAACTGCGCCGCATTGGCGATGAAATCGCGCTCATCGGCCAGCAGTGCCTCAAGTTGTGCGGCCAGCAGGCCGTAGCCGTCCAGGCCCGCGCCGGTATTTTGCAGATCAATCATGTGTGTTGCTCCAACAATTCAAGTCCTACCCAGTAACGTGCAAATTGATAGGCGCAGCGGCCATTGCGATTGCCACGCGCGGTTGCCCAGCGAATCGCGGCTTTTTCCAGGTTTTCGTCACGCTGCCACTGCAATCCGGCTTTTTGCGCCAATTGCGTGATCCAGTGTTCGACCACGTTCAGATAATGTTCCTGAGTGAACGGATAGAACGACAGCCATAGCCCGAACCGGTCAGATAAGGCGATCTTGTCTTCGACGGCCTCACTGGGGTGCAGTTCGCCGTCAACGTGTTTCCAGTCAACGTTGTCACTTTCCTTCTCGGGCACCAGATGCCGACGATTGGAGGTTGCATACAGCAGCACGTTGTCAGGCGCCTGCTCCAGCGAGCCGTCGAGCACACTCTTCAGCACGCGATAATCACCCTCGCCCGACTCGAACGACAGGTCATCGCAGAACAATACGAAACGCTGCGGCAGCTTGTGCAGTTGTTCGACCACACGCGGCAAGTCGCCCAGGTGATCGCGTTCGATCTCGATCAGACGCAGCCCGGCCGGGGCGTACTCGGCCAGCAGCGCGCGGATCAAGGATGACTTGCCGGTGCCGCGCGAACCCCAGAGCAAAGCGTGGTTGGCAGGCAGTCCTTCGATAAACTGGCGGGTATTGCGCCCCAATTGATCGCGCTGCAGGTCGACGCCGATCAGATCGGTCAGGCGTGTATCCAGGCTTACTTGCAACGGCATCAGGTAACCGCTGCGCCCTTCTTGCACCCAGCGCGCGGCGAGAGCCTGCGACCAGTCGACCGGCTCGCGCAGCGCTGGCAGCAAGGGCTCCAGTCGAGCCAGCACGGCGTCGGCGCGCTGCAGAAAAGCATCCAACCGAGAATCCACGGGATCTCCTTATATTTAACTGATTAGTCAGCAGTGCCGATCAGCTATGCTTGGCCGGCACCGGGCACCAGAAGTGGCAGTACTCATGGATATATCGCTCAAAAACAGGCTGTCGTTCAAGCAGGCACGCCTGGCTGTATTGATCGGCTTCGTGCTGGGGACCTTGCTGAGCCTGTTTCAGATTGCGATCGATTATGCCAGCGAAGACGCTTCCATCAATCGAGAAATCAAGTCGCTGCTGGAAATCATCCAGAACCCGGCATCGCGCATCGCCTACAACATCGACTCCGAGCTGGCCCAGGAACTCACACTCGGCCTGCTGCGCTCCCCTGCCGTGGTCAGCGCCAGGCTTACCGACAACAACGACGCCGTGCTCTCCAGCGTCGAGCGCCCAATGGCCACCGGGCGTTATCGGGTGTTGAGTGACTGGCTATTCGGCGAAAGCCGGCAGTTTCAGGAAAAGCTGCACCTCAATCACCTGCCCAATGAAACCATCGGCACACTGTACCTGACCGTGGACACCTTCGCGTTCGGCAGCCATTTTCTGCAACGCGCTGAAATCACCCTGCTCAACGGCTTCGTCCGCAGCCTGGCGCTGGCCGGGATTCTGACCATCCTGTTTTACGCGACCCTGACCAAGCCGCTGGTGAGAGTGATCCGCGAATTGAGCAGTCGCGATCCGCGTAACCCTGACCAAGGCAAAATCACCTGCCCGCCCTACCATGCCCAGGATGAAATCGGTGTGCTGGTCGAGACGTTCAACCGTCAGTTTGAAACCATGAGCAGCGAGTTTTCCAGGCGCCGCGCGGCCGAGGACCGGCTGACCGACCATCTCAACGAACTGGAAAACATCGTCTCGGCGCGCACCAACGAGCTCAAGGCCAGCAACCTGCGCCTGCGCGAGTCCAATGAGGAACTGCAGATAGCACGCAGCACGGCGCTGGACATGGCCCATGCGCGCTCGGCGTTCCTGGCGCACATGAGCCATGAGATTCGTACACCGCTCAACGGTCTGCTGGGCATGCTGGCGCTGTCGCTGGACAGTCCGCTGGGTGCCGAACAACGCCAGCAGCTAATGATCGCCCACGACTCCGGCAAGGTGCTGGTCGAGCTGCTCAACGATATTCTCGACATGTCCAAGTTCGATGCCGGCCACCTGGAGATCGAGCGTATTCCTTTCGACCTGGGGATGCTGATCGAGGACACCGCCAATCTGCTGTCGCAGAACGCAGCCCCCAGCGTGGAGCTGACCTGCCTCATCGCGCCGGACTTCCCGGCCATGGTCACCGGCGATCCGACCAGGGTGCGTCAGATCGTCAGCAATCTGCTGTCCAACGCCCTCAAGTTCACCCGTTTCGGGCGCGTGGATGTGCGTCTGACTCATCATCGGGACGCCAGCTCCGGTGAAAACCGCGTGCGCATCGAAGTCCGCGATACCGGCATCGGCATTGCGCAGGACGCCCAGACCAGAATCTTCCAGCCGTTCACCCAGGCTGAAACCGCCATCACCCGCCAGTACGGCGGCACCGGGCTGGGCCTGGCGCTGACCAACAACCTCTGCGAGGCCATGAATGGCACGTTGAGCATCCAGTCGCAGTCCGGTTTCGGCAGCCAGTTCTGCGCCGAGCTGCCGCTGCCGGTCCACGTGCCTGCGGTCACTCAGACCCCGCTCAAGGGCCGTGTGACGGTGGTCAGCTCGGCAGGCAGCGGCCTGGTGGAGCTGCTTGGCAGCCTGCTGCCGTTCTGGGGGGTCGACCTCAAGCGACGCAGCATCGACGATCGCCCGGAAGCAGTGGACCTCGACGGCAGTCCTGATCTGGTGATTACCGACTGCCCCGAGTGCCTGTTTGCCATTCGCCCCACGACGCCCGTGCCGATCCTGCTGGTGACCGCCTATGGCAACTTCATGCCTGGCGAACAGGTTGCCGCCCTGGCCCCGCTGCAACAGCAGGCCCGACCACTGGCGCGCAATGCGCTTTACCACACGCTGCGGCGCATACTGGGTCAGGAAGAAACGGGGCTCAAGGACACGCAGGCGCTCGAACACACTGCGCCACGTCTGGCGCGGGTGTTACTGGTGGAGGACAACCCGGTCAATCAACTGGTCGCCAAGGGCATCCTCGGCAAGCTGGGTTGCGAAGTGATCATCAGCAGCCACGGCGGCGAAGCCCTGGAACAGCTGGAGCAAGGCCATTTCGACCTGGTATTGATGGACTGCAACATGCCGGTCATGGACGGCTATGAAGCCAGCCGCCAGATCCGCAGCAGTGGCCGCTGGCCGAACCTGCCGATCGTTGCCCTTACCGCCAATGCCATGCCCGATGAACGCGAGCGCTGCAAGGCGGCAGGCATGAATGACTATCTGGCCAAGCCGTTCCGGCGTGCCGAACTGGTCAGCATTCTGGATCAGTGGATACCCATTACCGGTATCGACTGAAGGCTCAGCGCAGCAGCGCCTCGATCTCGCCCGTCAGTTCCTCAGGCTTGGTCAATGGCGCGAAACGCTTGACCAGCCGACCATCCTGGCCAATCAGGAACTTGGTGAAATTCCACTTGATGCGCTCCGTACCCAGCAACCCCGGAGCCTGCTGCTTGAGCTGCACGAACAGCGGATGGGCCTGCTCGCCGTTCACATCGATCTTCTTGAACAGCGGGAAGCTGACGCCATAGTTCAGCTCGCAAAACCCGGAAATCGCCCCCTCGTCGCCTGGCTCCTGCTTGCCGAACTGGTTGCAGGGAAAGCCCAGCACCACCAACCCCTGATCCCGGTAATCCTGCCAGAGCTTCTCCAGCCCCTTGTATTGAGGGGTGAAGCCACATTTGCTGGCCGTGTTGACCACCAGCAACGCCTTGCCGGAAAAATCAGCGAGGGTTTTCTGTTCGCCCTTGATCGTCGTGACCGGGATGCTCAGCAGGTTTTCACTCATCAAAGGAGGCCTCGATACTGGAATTGGAACAGGGCGGTGGCTGAATCTGCAGGGCGTTCAGGCGCGCGGCACCAGATCCAGGCATACCGAATTGATGCAATAACGCAGTCCGGTAGGTGGCGGTCCATCCGGGAACACGTGGCCTAGGTGCGCATCACATTTGGCGCAGACCACTTCAGTACGAATCATGCCGTGGCTCATATCGCGAACCTCGATCACTGCACTGCCCTCGAGCGGCGCATAGAAGCTGGGCCAGCCGCAGCCTGAATCAAACTTGGTGGTGGAATCGAACAGCGGCTCATGGCAGCAGATGCATTCGTAGATACCGTCTGTCTTTGTCCCGTTGTACTTGCCGGAGAACGGCCGCTCGGTGCCTTTCAGACGACAGACGTTGTACTGCTCCGGGTCGAGCATCTGCTTCCACTCTTCCCGCGTTTTTTCCAACTTGTCCACAGGTACACCTCCGAATTCGAAAAACCCTGATCTGTACCTTTTCCGCAGATCAGGTGGCACGTATCATTGCGCCAGGTCAGACGTCAGTCTGGCACCCGCGTTTGTCGTACACAAACCCATTTTCATGGCGAATGTAGCGACCTTCATTGCAAGCCGGCGACAGCTCGTCCATTTTCGGGATCATCACCATGCAGTTCAACAAATCGAACAAGCTCGCAAACGTCTGCTATGACATTCGCGGGCCAGTGCTCAAGCACGCCAAACGCCTGGAAGAGGAAGGCCATCGCATCCTCAAGCTGAACATCGGCAACCCGGCGCCGTTTGGTTTCGAGGCGCCGGACGAAATTCTGCAGGACGTGATCCGCAACTTGCCGACTGCGCAGGGCTACAGCGACTCCAAGGGCCTGTTCAGCGCCCGCAAGGCGGTGATGCAGTATTACCAGCAGAAGCAGGTCGAAGGTGTCGGCATCGAAGACATCTACCTGGGCAACGGCGTGTCCGAGCTGATCGTGATGTCGATGCAGGCGTTGCTCAACAATGGCGACGAAGTGCTGGTTCCGGCCCCTGACTACCCGCTGTGGACCGCTGCTGTCGCCTTGTCCGGTGGCAGCCCGGTGCATTACCTGTGCGACGAGCAGGCCAACTGGTGGCCTGATCTTGAAGACATCAAGGCCAAGATCACCCCGAACACCAAGGCCATGGTCATCATCAACCCGAACAACCCGACAGGTGCGGTGTACTCGCGCGAAGTACTGCTGGGCATGCTGGAACTGGCCCGCCAGCATAATCTGGTGGTGTTCTCCGACGAAATCTACGACAAGATCCTGTATGACGACGCAGTGCACATCTGCACCGCCTCGCTGGCGCCGGACCTGCTGTGCCTGACCTTCAATGGCCTGTCCAAGTCGTATCGGGTTGCGGGCTTCCGTTCCGGCTGGATCGCCATTTCCGGGCCGAAACACAACGCGCAGAGCTACATCGAAGGCATCGACATTCTGGCCAACATGCGCCTGTGTGCCAACGTACCGAGCCAGCACGCCATCCAGACCGCGCTGGGCGGCTATCAGAGCATCAACGACCTGATTCTTCCTCCTGGCCGTCTGCTGGAACAGCGCAACCGCACCTGGGAGCTGCTCAACGACATTCCCGGTGTCAGCTGCGTGAAGCCGATGGGCGCGCTGTATGCGTTCCCGCGCATTGACCCGAAGGTCTGCCCGATCCTCAACGACGAGAAGTTCGTCCTCGACCTGCTGCTGTCCGAGAAGCTGTTGGTGGTCCAGGGCACGGCGTTCAACTGGCCATACCCTGACCACTTCCGCGTCGTAACCCTGCCCCGCGTCGATGAGCTGGAGCAGGCCATTGGCCGCATCGGTAACTTCCTCAAGAGTTATCGGCAGTAAACAGCCACAGCCCTCCCGCCTGACCTCTCTGCCCCGACCCGCTCGGGGCAGTTTATTTCTGCGTGCCTGAAACATCATGAGCGCCCTGCCACAAACGCTTCAGGCATCGACCGCTCTGGCTCAGGCGCCGTTCAGCCTTGCGGGATTACCATTGATTGCGACAAGAGGACACAGTTTGAAATAGTCCCTCTGTTGAATAGCAGCAAGCATCACCTTATATACCCGGCATCGAGTTACATATTTACCTGAGGAGAACGTTTCGACCATGATGCGCATTTTGCTGTTTTTGGCCACTAACCTTGCGGTCGTGCTGATTGCCAGCATCACCCTGAGCCTTTTTGGCTTCAATGGGTTCATGGCGGCCAACGGGGTTGATCTGAACCTCAATCAGCTGCTGGTTTTCTGCGCTGTGTTCGGTTTCGCGGGCTCGCTGTTCTCGCTGTTCATCTCCAAGTGGATGGCGAAGATGAGCACCGGTACTCAGATCATCAGCCAGCCTCGCACTCGCCATGAGCAATGGTTGCTGCAGACCGTTGAACAACTGTCCCGCGACGCGGGCATCAAGATGCCGGAGGTCGGTATTTTCCCAGCGTACGAAGCCAACGCGTTTGCCACGGGCTGGAACAAGAACGATGCCCTGGTTGCGGTCAGCCAGGGCCTGCTCGAGCGCTTTTCGCCGGATGAGGTGAAAGCCGTACTGGCGCACGAGATCGGCCACATTGCCAATGGCGACATGGTGACGCTGGCGCTGGTGCAGGGCGTGGTGAACACCTTCGTGATGTTCTTCGCCCGCATCATCGGTAATTTCGTCGACAAGGTGATCTTCAAGACTGAAAACGGTCAGGGCATCGCTTACTACATCACGACGATCTTCGCCGAGCTGGTACTGGGCTTTCTGGCCAGCGCCATCGTCATGTGGTTCTCGCGCAAACGCGAATTCCGCGCTGACGATGCCGGTGCACGACTGGCGGGTACGAGTGCAATGATCGGCGCGCTGCAACGCTTGCGTTCCGAACAGGGCGTCCCGGTGAACATGCCTGACAGCCTGACCGCCTTCGGTATCAATGCCGGTCTCAAGAAGGGCCTCGCCGGCCTGTTCATGAGCCACCCGCCGCTGGAGCAACGCATCGAGGCCCTGCGCCGCCGCGGTTGAATCAGATGGTCGCACCCACGCTCCGCGTGAGACGCTGGTTTTTCTTTGTCAGGGGAAATGAAGTTCGACTCAGGTCACCTTTTCGCCCCTCGGCGACCTACTTTGATGGGGCCAAAGTAGGCAAATCCCCTCGCTCCTGTTTCCGGCCCGACTTCGTCGGGTTCCTTCGCCCCGTCACTAATCCGGGGGTCGCTGCAACGGGCCATCCATGGCCCGGTGCAGCTAACTCGGCGTCCTGCCGAGTTACCCCCGGATCAGCGCCATGACTCAGCCGTCACTTACGTCGCACCCTGCGTCGTCAGTGCCATCGCGATAAAAAAGCGCTTTTATGTGCAGTGGCTATGGACAAGCCATGACGTTGTGCTGCCTCCCAGAATTGACTCAATGCACATCCACGGAAGTGAGAGTCGGGAGGCTTGCGCGCTCAGAGTTACACACGTTCCAACACATAAACATGCTCATCCATACGCTCCAATCCGGCCTTCAACCCCTTGGCACTGCTGTGCAGCGTATCCTGCCCACCAACCTTGGTGACCTCCCAGTTCCCTGACATGACCCTGTGCAGCCATGTTTGCGGGACGGAGAATGGCGGGCCTTCGAGCAGGGCCTGGTCGTATTCCAGGGTAATCAGCAAACCGCTGCACGTCCGCGGCATCAGCGCTTCAAGGTGCTGCACATAGCGTTCACGCATGTCCGCTGGCAAGGCGATCATCGCGGCGCGGTCGTAAAACGCCGCGCAATGACCGATATCGCGCGCAGTCAGCGCGAAGAAATCACCGCACCAGATTTCGATACCCGGCGCTGCATAAACCTTGAAGTCGCCCTGCGACGTAATCTGCGGCTGCTCACCACGCTCGGTGAAATAGCTCCCCACCGCTGCCTCGGAAAGCTCGCCGCCCACCACGTGATACCCCTTTCCCCTCAGCCAGCTCATGTCCTGGCTCTTGCCACATAACGGCACCAGAACCCGCGCTCCCGGAACAACATTCAGCGAGGACCAATATTGTTGCAGGTCCTTATTGACCTCTGACTGGTGAAAGCCGATCTGCCCGGCACTCCAGCGCTGCAGCCAAAAATCCGCCTGCATGAAACCTCCTGAAAATTCGATAAAAAAGCGCCAGAACTTATATTAGATTTAGATCATAAAAATGACCGACTATGAGTCATCCCACTATTCTGGAGCTTTAAATGTTCCCCAGCCTGTTTATTTCCCATGGCTCCCCCATGCTGGCGCTGGAACCCGGCGAAAGCGGCCCGGCTCTGAAGCGACTGGCTGCCAGCCTGCCCCGGCCTCGCGCCATCGTGATGGTGTCTGCCCACTGGGAAAGCCATGAGCTGATCGTCAACGGCAACCCACAACCCGAGACATGGCATGACTTCGGCGGCTTTCCGCCCCAACTGTTTGCAGTGCAGTACCCGGCGCAAGGGCTGCCGGAACTGACGCGCAAGGTGGTTGAACTGCTTGCCGCCAGCGACCTGCCTGCACGCATCGACAGCAGACGTCCCTTCGACCACGGCGTCTGGGTGCCTTTGTCGCTGATGTACCCGGACGCCGATATTCCGGTGGTGCAGGTTTCGCTGCCCAGCCGCCAGGGGCCGGAATTACAGACCCGCGTGGGCCGGGCACTGGCCAGCTTGCGTGAACAGGGTGTGCTGATCATCGGTTCAGGCAGCATCACGCACAACCTGCGTGACCTTGACTGGAACGCCGGCCCCGACAGTATCGAGCCCTGGGCTGCCGCGTTTCGCGACTGGATGATCGACAAACTGCAAAACGACGACGAAGCCGCACTGCACCACTACCGCAGCCTCGCCCCTCACGCGGCCCGTGCGCACCCCAGTGACGAGCACCTGCTGCCGCTGTATTTCGCACGCGGCGCTGGCGGTGTTTTCGGCATTGCCCATCAGGGCTTCACCATGGGCGCACTCGGGATGGATATCTATCGGTTCGGGTGAAGCCAATAGCGCCAACCTGCCTGAATCCAAGGCAAAAAAATCCCCGAACCAGTCGGGGATTTTTTATTGGCCGATCAGCTCAAGAGCAGATCAGTCTTCGCGATAGCGACGCAGCTTGAGCTGCTTGCCAGCAACGCGGGTGTCCTTGAGCTTGGTCAGCAGACGCTCAAGACCATCTTCCGGCAGTTCAACCAGGCTGAAGCTGTCACGAACCTGGATACGGCCGATCGCTTCGCGGGCCAGGCCGCCTTCGTTGAGAATGGCACCCAGCAGGTTCTTGGCAGCGATACCATCACGCGCACCCAGCGCGGTACGGCAACGAGCACGGCCTTCGGCCAATGGAACCGGCGCACGACGCTCACGCTCAGGACGATCACCACGGTCGCTGCTGCGCTCTGGACGATCACCGCGTGGGGCGTTGTTCGGAACCAGTGGACGCTCGCGCTCGATGGCTGCCAGGGTCAGTGCCTGACCGTTGGTAGCCTTGCGCAGCAGTGCAGCGGCAAGAGCGCGAGGGCTGCAGCCGATGTCGGCAGTCAGACGATCGAGCAGATCACCGTGAGTCGATTCGGCATCGGCGACCAGCGGCGACAGGCTGTTGGTCAGTTTCTTGATGCGCGCATCCAGAACGGCCTGGGCATCCGGCAGGCGGACTTCCGCAACCTTCTGACCGGTAACACGCTCGATCACTTGCAGCATGCGGCGCTCACGAGGCGTCACCAGCAGCAGTGCGCGACCTTCGCGACCGGCACGACCGGTACGGCCGATACGGTGAACGTAGGACTCTGGATCGTAAGGCATGTCCACGTTGAATACGTGAGTGATACGCGGAACGTCAAGACCACGGGCAGCAACGTCGGTCGCCACAACGATGTCCAGACGGCCATCCTTGAGGGATTCGATAACGCGCTCGCGCTGGTTCTGGGCGATGTCGCCGTTCAGTGCGGCAGCCTTGTAGCCTTTGGCTTCAAGGGCGCTGGCCAGATCCAGGGTCGCCTGCTTGGTGCGGACGAACATGATCAGGGCATCGAAGTCTTCGACTTCCAGCAGGCTCAGTACAGCCGAGGTCTTCTGGTCAGCGTGAACCAGCAGGTGAGCCTGTTCGATCGCGGTAACAGTCTGGGTCTTGGTCTGGATCTTGACGTGCTTCGGATCACGCAAATGGCGCTCAGCGATGGCACGGATCGACTGCGGCAAAGTAGCCGAGAACAATACGGTTTGCTTGGTTTCCGGCATGGCCTTGAAGATAACTTCGAGGTCGTCCATGAAGCCCAGCTTGAGCATTTCGTCCGCTTCGTCGAGAACCAGGTGGTTCACGGTCGCCAGGACTTTCTCGTCACGACGCAGGTGGTCGCAGAGACGGCCCGGGGTAGCGACGACGATCTGTGCGCCATTACGGATAGCCTTGAGCTGAGGGCCCATCGGCGCGCCGCCGTAGACCGCTACAACGGTCACGCCCGGCATTTGTTTTGCGTAGGTCTCGAACGCGGTGGCAACCTGAAGTGCCAGTTCGCGGGTCGGGGCCAGGATCAGTGCTTGCGGCTCGCGCTTGCTCGGGTCGATCCGATGCAGGATAGGCAGTGCGAAAGCGGCGGTTTTACCCGTACCGGTTTGCGCCTGACCGATCATGTCGTGGCCGGCCATGATGATCGGGATCGACTGCTGCTGAATGGCCGACGGCTCTTCGTAGCCAGTGGCGATAACGGCTGCGAGGATATTTGGATGAAGTTCAAAAGCGGCGAAGCCGCCGAATTCCTGGGTCATGGGTCTGCCTCTAGTGCATCCGCAAAGACCCATGCTCCAAAGCTGCGCGTGCCGTGTACGACCCTAAAGTCACCCTGGCTGCTTTGTCGGCGGGGATTTGCGAAAACGTTTGATGAATGGATCGCCTAGGATAGTCCGCAGAGCGAACAAGCAGCCGAAGCTGGCTTCGGGAAATTGCAATACCTTGACGAGGGTCCTGTTAAAGACCGGCGCGCACTATACCGGAAATACGCACCTTGGTGAGTCTTTTTTTACGAAACGTTGCGCCATTTTTGAGCGGCGGCAGGCCCTGAGTGCGGGCAGAAGACCGCTTGATCAGGGCGCGGGCCCGAGATTGCGGGCATTGCCGCTTAAACGTTTAACCTATTCTTGCACATGACCGGCATTCTGGCCTTCGAGGTGTGGCGAATTGTCCCACCCCGTTTTCAGAACAACCTACTCACCTGCCGCCTGCTCAGGTGGCGGAACGAATGGCCCTGATCAGCGACGCCAGCGAGTAGCCCAGATGCGGCGCAAGTGCCTCGGCTCGCCCGCTCAACGCGTCGATATCCAGCGTCTGATCCAGGTCGGCGGGCACGAGCAGGATGACGTTGCCCTCCTTCACCGGCAGCTCCCAGTAATGACGGTGGTAAAGGCCGCGCAACAACGCCGCTCCCAGCGGTTTGCCGTCGTCAGTGGCCCACTGATTGATGATCAGCCAGCCGCCCGGGTTCAACCGCTGCTGACAGCTCTGCAGGAAATTCCAGGCCAGGTGCCCGACGCCAGGCCCGACATCGGTGTACAGGTCGACAAAGATCAGGTCGGCAGGCTCGGCGCTGTCCAGCAGGTCCAGCGCATCGCCGATGCGGATATACAGTCGCGGATCGTCGTCGAGCCCCATGAACTCCATGGCCAGACGTGGCACATCCGGGCGCAGCTCGATGACTTCCACGTCCTCGAGTGGCAGGAACTTCATGCAGGCCTGGGTCAGCGTACCGGCCCCCAACCCCAGAAACAGCGCGCTTTCCGGCGCGTCATGGCACAGCGCGCCGATCAGCATCGCCCGGGTGTAGTCGTACTCCAGCCAGCTCGGATCGGCTGTAAAGGTGCAGCTTTGCTCGATGGCATCGCCAAACTCCAGAAAGCGGTAGTCCTCCACTTCCAGCACGCGAATCATGCCGAAGTCGTCGTGGACCTCGGCCAGGACTCGCTCTACGCGCTCACGCTCTTCC
This sequence comes from Pseudomonas sp. PvP028, assembly GCF_017832255.1. Lineage (NCBI taxonomy): Bacteria > Pseudomonadati > Pseudomonadota > Gammaproteobacteria > Pseudomonadales > Pseudomonadaceae > Pseudomonas > Pseudomonas sp. PvP028. Next base: position 3,113,989 of record NZ_JAFIBL010000001.1, on the reverse strand, counting down.
GTCATCACCGTTCCTGGTTGCCTGCGCTGAGCGCAAAATACGAATTGTCGGGCAAGCGCACGGCTTTGTCACACGTTGTGGCGTACAGCACCGCTCCAATGCTCCGCACCAGACTGGCAGAGCAACGGCGAACTGCTAACATGCCGATCCGATTGCACAACTCTAGAGCCAATAATGAGCCAACCCTGGAGCCCCGACAGCTGGCGGGCACTGCCGATTCAGCAGCAACCTCACTACCCTGATGCCGAGCACCTGCACCGGGTCGAACAGACGCTGGCCAGTTATCCGCCGCTGGTGTTCGCCGGCGAAGCCCGTGAGTTGCGCCGTCAGTTTGCCGAAGTGACCCAAGGGCGTGCGTTCTTGCTGCAGGGCGGCGACTGCGCAGAAAGCTTCATGGAGTTTTCCGCCGCCAAGATTCGCGATACGTTCAAGGTCCTGCTGCAGATGGCAATCGTGATGACGTTTGCCGCCGGCTGCCCGGTGGTGAAAGTCGGACGCATGGCCGGGCAATTTGCCAAGCCACGCTCGGCCAATGACGAAATCATCGACGGCGTGACGCTCCCGGCGTACCGCGGCGATATCGTCAACGGTATCGGGTTCGACGAGAAGAGCCGTGTGCCGGACCCGGAGCGCCTGCTGCAGGCCTATAACCAGTCCACCGCCACCCTGAACCTGCTGCGCGCCTTCGCTCAGGGCGGATTTGCCGATTTGCATCAGGTCCACAAATGGAACCTGGACTTCATCGCCAACTCGGCGCTCGCCGAAAAATACAGCCAGCTGGCCGGGCGTATCGATGAAACCCTGGCGTTCATGCGCGCCTGCGGCATGGACAGCTCGCCGCAATTGCGCGAAACCAGCTTCTTCACCGCTCACGAAGCGTTGCTGCTCAACTACGAAGAAGCCTTCGTGCGACGCGACAGTCTGACCAACGATTACTACGATTGCTCGGCGCACATGCTGTGGATCGGCGACCGCACCCGTCAGCTGGACGGCGCGCATGTCGAGTTCCTGCGCGGGGTCAACAACCCGATCGGCGTCAAGGTCGGCCCGAGCATGAATACCGACGATCTGATTCGCTTGATCGACATCCTCAACCCGGACAACGACCCGGGCCGCCTGAACCTGATCGCCCGCATGGGTGCCAACAAGGTGGCTGATCACTTGCCGCAGCTGATCCGCGCCGTCGAGCGCGAAGGCCGCAAGGTGCTGTGGAGCTCGGACCCGATGCACGGCAACACGATCAAGGCCAGCAGTGGCTACAAGACCCGCGATTTCGCGCAGATCCTTGGCGAAGTGAAGCAGTTCTTTCAAGTCCACCAGGCCGAGGGCACTTACGCGGGCGGCATTCATATCGAAATGACCGGACAGAACGTCACCGAATGCATCGGTGGTGCGCGCCCGATTACTGAAGACGGCCTTTCGGATCGCTATCACACGCATTGCGACCCACGCATGAACGCCGATCAGTCATTGGAACTGGCCTTCCTGATTGCCGAGACCCTCAAGCAGGTCAGGCGCTAATACAGGAAACCCGGGCCAACTGCCCGCTCAATGCTTGAGCGGGTCGTCCCAGAACGGACGTTCGGCTTCCTGCTGAATGTCGGCACGGCTCAAGCCCAGGTCCTTAAGTGTTCCGTCACTCATTTGCGCCAGCAGGTGGCGCTGGCGGTGCAACTCCAGCCAGCGCTGCAGATGACCCTTGAGCACTGTGAACACCGCGCCCGCCTGCAAACACCCATCAGCCCTTTCCACCCCTACGCATTGTTTCTGACCTTTCATCATCTTGCCCTCCTTGTGGGATGACTGAAGTCTCGCTTCGGGCGTAGGATCAATCCAACGAATGTTCGTTATGCCTTCCATCTGGGAGATTGATGTATTGGCCACCTACCCGAGCATTGATACCGAACTGTTGCGCACCTTCGTGGCGATTGCCGATCACGGTGGTTTTACCCGTGCAGGCGAAGCCGTCAACCGCACTCAGTCGGCGGTCAGCATGCAGATGAAGCGTCTGGAAGAAGATGTCGTGCAGCGCCCGCTGTTTCAGCGTGAAGGTCGGGTCCTGAACCTGACCGCCGAGGGCCAGGTATTGCTCGGTTACGCGCGACGAATCCTCAAGCTGCACAGCGAGGTGTTCAACACCTTGCGCGAGCCGCACATGATCGGCGTGGTAAAAATCGGCTCGCCTGACGATTACGTGATGCGCTTCCTGCCCGGCATTCTGGCGCAGTTCGCCCAAGCGTATCCGCTGGTTCAGGTAGAAGTGCATTGCGAGCCATCGGACCTTCTGCTGCAACGTCACGACCTGGATCTGACCATTGTCACGCGCAAGCCAGGCACCGAGATCGGCACATTGCTGCGTCAGGAACGTCTGATGTGGATGGAGGCCATCGGCTTTGCCCCGCATGAGCAAACGCCCATTCCCCTGGCGATGTTCAACACCCACTGCTTCTGTCGTGACTGGGCATGCAATGCGCTGGACGGCGTCGGGCGTGACTACCGCATCGCCTACAGCAGCTCGAGCATGGCGGCGATCACCGCAGTGGTCAGCGCAGGCCTGGCAGTCACCGCGCAGTTCCAGAGCCTGGCCACAGCGGATTTGCGTATCCTCGGCGAGGCGGAACAATTGCCACAGTTGCCAACCGCCAGCATCGTCCTGCTACGCAAGCCTGAAAATCCCTCGCCCATCACCGAATGCATGGCCGATTACATCATCGCCGGCTTCAAACCTTGAGCGCGAGAATGACCGCACAGAGCACTAGAAACACGCAGAACATCAGGCGCAGGGTGCGCTCCGGCAACGAATGCGCCAGCTTCACGCCCCAACTGATGCTGGCCAGGCCGCCAATGGCCAGCGGAATGCCCATTGCCCAGTTGACGTGATCGTGCAGCGCGTAGGTGACCAGCGTGATGCCGGTGCTCGGCGCCGCCAGGGATAGCGCCAGCCCTTGGGCCACGACCTGGGTCGCGCCAAAGACACTGGTGAGGATCGGCGTCGCCACTACCCCGCCGCCAACGCCAAAAAGACCACCGGTCACGCCGGACCCGACGCCCAGCAGCCATAGCCACTTTTCATGACGCAACCCGCCCGCGGCCTGTTTGCTGCGCCAATACATCTGCGCAACGTTGAACACGGTCAGTACCACCAGAAAACCGACGAAGGCCAGGCGCATGCCCTGCGGGTCGACGCGGACCGCGAGCAGTGAGGTCAACCAGGCAAAAATGAAACTGGGGATGATCAACATCAGCGCATTACGCAGCAGAATCCGGTTGCGCTGGTTGTAACGCCACAAGGCAAGCAACACATTGGGCAGGACCATCAACAAGGCGGTCCCTTGAGCGAGTTGCTGATCCAGACCAAACAGCACCCCGAGTGCGGGAATTGCCACAAGACCACCACCGATGCCGAACAATCCTCCCAGGGTGCCCATCGCTGCACCCAGCAACACAAACATCACAATTTCAATCACACTGCATCCCCACCCAATCAATGAGCAAATGCTACGCAGTCCTGCTCTGGACCGACACCCGATGGCGCCGTTTTTTTTCACGCGTCACGCACAATCCCAGCGCGTTGAGCGCACATGAGCAAAATTATCTGGCGCATTAAAGAGTGCAACACTAAGTTAAACTCATCCGACCGAGTTTGAGGACCTGATATGAGCGCCGACGAAAGCCCGACCCGCGCCGCACCTGCCGATTGCGATTCGCTGCTGCTGGATAACCAGTTGTGTTTCGCCCTGTATTCCACGTCGTTGATGATGACCAAGGTTTACAAGCCGCTGCTGCAGGCGCTCGGGCTCACCTATCCGCAGTACCTGGCGATGATGGTGCTGTGGGAAAGGGACGGGCTTACCGTGGGGGATGTCAGCACCCGCCTGCTCACCGATCCGGGCTCATTGACGCCATTGCTCAAACGCCTCGAAGGTGAGGGCTTCATCAGCCGTACGCGCAGCAAGGAAGACGAGCGGGTGGTGCTGCTTCACCTGACTGCGCAGGGCCGCGAATTGCAGCAGAAGGCCTTGACCGTCCCTGGCTGTGTTCTTTCGTCGAGCGGGCTGACCATGGAAAAGCTTCGCGACCTGCAAGCCCAGTTGCTGCAGCTGCGCGAGCACCTGCACCACAGCCTCTAGGAAAAAGTGCAGACCTGCCTCTCGTCACCGCGCGTGAGGTCTGACAGGTGCTCCAAGCATGTTTTCTTGCTTCCAACGACCATCCTCGACCTTTTTGCAAAATTAGCTTGCGCGCAAACTATCCTTGGACTACCTTTGCTTTGCGATTAGTTAGCGCGCAAGTATTTAGCGCAATCAAACCTTCATCGAACGAGGCAAAATCATGGACACTCTTTACACCGCAGTTGCAACCGCCACCGGCGGCCGTGATGGTCGTGCTGTTTCCGACGACAAGATTCTCGACGTCAAGCTGGCGACCCCGAAAGAACTCGGTGGTGCTGGCGGCGCAGCCACTAACCCTGAGCAGCTGTTCGCTGCCGGTTATTCGGCCTGCTTCATCGGTGCATTGAAGTTCGTGGCCGGTCAGAGCAAACGCAGCATTCCGGCAGACACCTCGATTACCGCCCATGTAGGCATTGGCCAGATTCCAGGCGGTTTCGGTCTGGACATCGATTTGCATGTCAGCCTGCCAGGCCTGGAGCAAGCCGACGCTCAGCAACTGGTCGATGCCGCTCACGTGGTTTGCCCTTACTCCAACGCCACTCGCGGTAACGTCGATGTGCGCCTGCATGTAACGGTCTGATCCGGTCTGACGCCTGAGTAACGGCCACCTCACAAGAACCTCAGGCACAAAAAAACCCGCAGCGATGCGGGTTTTTTGCGTAACGGGGTTACAAAACCGTGCTTACTTCGCACGGCCTTTGTAGGAACCGCCTTCACGGGTATCGATCTCGATCATGTCGCCGATTTCGATGAAGTCAGCAACACTCAGCTCGGTGCCGTTTTTCAGTTTGGCAGGCTTCATGACCTTGCCCGACGTGTCGCCACGAGCGGAGCCTTCAGTGTAGTCAACCTGACGCACGATAGTAGTCGGCAGCTCGACGGAAACCAGACGGTCTTCGAAGAACACGGCTTCGCAGACGTCGGTCATGCCTTCTTCAACGAAAGGCAGAACGCTTTCGATGTCTTCGGCGTTCAGCTCGTACATGGTGTAGTCAGTGGTGTCCATGAACGTGTAGGTGTCACCGCTGATGAAAGACAGGGTGGCTTCCTTGCGATCCAGGATCACGTCGTCCAGCTTGTCGTCGGCGCTGTAAACGATCTCGGTCTTGTAACCGGTCAGCAGGTTTTTCAGCTTGGTCTTCATGATCGCGCTGTTACGACCGGATTTGGTGAACTCAGCTTTCTGAACCAGCCAAGGATCGTTCTCGAGACGGATCACGGTACCGGGTTTCAGCTCTTTACCAGTTTTCATTGCATATATCCGAATTTGGATGGAATTAACCAAAGGCTCTGTACGAGAAACAACCTGCGCAGGCCTTTTTCGTACAGAGCCTTGTATCAAGGCCGCGTATCATAGCGAATTTACATAAAACTGCACCAGCGCCGTGGCAAGATCAGTCTGTGCGGCTTGTTGCTGGGACCAGTGTTCGGCATGGTGCTGGATCTGCGGCCAGTGTTCTGCCAGCGCCGCCCAGCACTCGCCAAGGTCGCCACCGACATTCCAGCGCTGCCAGAACTGATTCAGCGCCTGCGCGGCTGCCGGCGAAAGACCCGCGAGATAGAGCGTTAAAAACGCATCGAGCTTGGGCAGATGCGCGTCGTCTTCCTGCTGGTAGATGTGCCAGAGCATCGGCCGCCCCGCCCACTGCGCACGCACGAACGAGTCTTCGCCGCGCACAATGTTGAAATCGCAGCTCCAGAGCAGTTGGTCGTAAAGCGCCTGACGGATGAACGGCAGGACCTGAACCGTCAGCCCGCCGCAGGCCTGAATGAACCCGGCGCGCAGCGGATCTTTGTTACCCAGCCAACGCTGCAGGTCGCCGAGTATGCGCCCCTCTGGCACCAGAAGATGCGTCGGCCGGCTGTCGCAGACCAGGGCATCAAGCCAACTGCCGAGCGCGGGATTTTCATAGGCAAATACCGAGATCAGGCGCGCATCGGCCAACGCTTCGATACCCAACCCGCTCAGGAAGGCTTGCCTTGCCGCGCTGTTTTGCTGAAACGCCTGGCGCTGCTCGATGAGGTTTTTTTCGCGCAACAGGCCACCCGTGGCTTCGGAAAAACCCGGGAAGAAAAAGAACTTCTTCAAACCGTTCGACTGTGGCGAAGGCAGGCCGTGGCAGCCAGACACCCAGTCCTCGGCGCTGAGGTAATCGAGATTCAGCCACAGCGGCCTTGGCGAACGCTGCAGCATCGCTTCGGTGTAGCGCGTCGGCAGGCGGCAGGCGAACGCTTCGATGACGACATCAGGAGTATCGGTGTTCAGCCATTCGGTCGGCCACTGGCAGACGCTCACGCCCTCTTGCCATTGTTGCCGGGCCTGGGGATCGGCACCGGGGCATAAGCGAACGAAGGCCGACAGATCATCGATCCATAAACGCACCTGCAAGCCATGCTCGGCAACCAACTGGCGCGCCAGGCGCCAGGTCACGCCCGCATCACCGTAGTTGTCGACTACGCTGCAAAAAATGTCCCACGAGGCTTTCATCCTGGCTCCCTGAGGCTGGATGGCAAAAAACGCTGATTGTCGTTCAGAACGGCACGTTGTCACCAGCCTGATGCTGTCGGACAAACAGGTGGCACAGTTTTCATACCCAACCATCAGGCATGGCACAATCACATCTGTTGGCCTGCAAGGAGTTCAGCCATGTCATTCCCTACCCGCCGTCGCGACCTGTACGTGTCGTTGAAATTGATCGTGTGCATTGCGCTGGGCATCTGGCTGGGCGCCCTGGCGGTGTTTCTGACCGCCCTGCTGTATTACAAAAGCCTGCCACCGGCCCAGACCCAGGCGCTGGACAATGCCGCCGCACAGTTGACCACCCCGCCCGCGCAAAAGCCCGCCTCCCCGTCTGCGCCGGAGACCGAGATGTTTCGCAAATATGAGCAAAGCCTGCGTGAAAGCGAGGCGCGTCAGGCGCGTGAACAGGCGCAGGAGCAACAGCAGCGCACCTTCAACCGCTCGAAGTGTGACTTCTGGATACAGCAGGATCGCACCGCGCCTAGCGAAAAAAGCCGTGCCAGCATCAATCAGTACTGCGGATAAACCATGAACAAACAGGATGTACTGCAACGGATCGTCGACAAACTGAACAGCGATCTGGACATCGCCGAACGAGCGGCGCAGACCGCCTACGAAACGGCCACTCACGAAGAGAACATTGCCGAGAACAAGTACGACACGCTAGGGCTGGAGGCTTCTTATCTGGCAGCCGGCCAGGCGCGCCGCGTCGAGGAGATTCGTCAGTCGTTGACGCTTTATCGGAAATGGTCTCTCAAGCCATTCGATGAATCGCGTGGCATTCAGACCGGTGATCTGGTGGTCGTCGAGGATGCCGACGGGCAGACACACTATCTGTTTCTCGGCCCCGATGCTGCCGGCCTGAAGGTCAGTGCAGGGGATCAACTGGTCACCGTCATTACTGCCAGAGCCCCGCTCGGGCAGAGCCTGCTGGGCAAATTCGAAGACGATGCCGTACAGATTGTCATCAACGGCAGTCGACAATCCTACGAGATCACACAAACGTTGTGACACACCCGGCATCTGCAGGGTTGATCGCATCAAGTTTTTGTGGGTAAGGTTAACCGTCGCCATCACCACCGCAACCGGGGCAACATCAAAGCAAACAAGGACTAAAACCCAAGGAGATTTTTCATGACGAACGTCATCGCATTCCCTGACGCCCATGAACGTGATCGCCTGAAGTCCAGCCAAGATCCGGCGTTGAGATACTTGAACAAGAAAGAACGACAACTGATCGACCAACTGCGTTCGACCAGCCATGCGGGAAGGCAGTACGTTTACGACTATGCGAGCATCATGCACTTGTCCAGGCCGTTGTATCCCGAGCCAGTGGACTGATCACGATCGCATAACCTTATCGCAGTCTGCGCCGCTGGATCGGCGCAGACTTCGAGGTTTCGCTTGCTGGCTTTAGCGGATCAGCGAAAAGATCAGTGCTGAAATGGCCACCACACCGGCGGCAACCACAAAGTAGTTGGACCACGCGCCAGCGTATTTACGCATGGCCGGTACCTTGTGGATGGCGTACATCGGCATCAGGAACAGCAAAGCCGAAATCACCGGCCCGCCCAGGGTTTCGATCATGCCCAGGATGCTTGGGTTGAGTGTTGCCACCAGCCAGCACACCACCAGCATGAAAGCCGCCGTCATACGGTCCAGCGCCTTGGGTGCAGGACGACGACCCGCCTTCAGAACCAGGCCTTTCAAGCCCTCGCTTGCACCGATGTAGTGACCGAGAAACGACTTGGAAATAGCCACGAACGCAATCAGTGGCGCGACAAAGGCGATGGTCGGGTTGTTGAAGTGGTTGGCCAGGTAGGACAGGATCGAGATGTTCTGCGCCTTGGCCTCGGCGAGCTGGACAGGCGACAGGGTCAACACGCAACTGAATACGAAGAACAGCACCATCACGACCATCAGACCGTGGGCGCGGGCCAGAATCTGCGAACTGCGCACTTCAGCGTTTTCGCCATATTGGCGCTTCTGATCGACGGCAAACGCGGAAATGATCGGTGTGTGGTTGAAAGAGAACACCATCACCGGAATGGCCAGCCACAGCGTGGGTATGAACGCCGATAGCTCAGGGAACGTGGTGGCGGTGCTCAGAATGCCGCCGGTCCAGTGCGGAATGAGGAATATCGCCAGAAACAACAGTGCGACGATGAACGGATAAACCATCAGGCTCATGGCCTTGACGATGAACCGCTCGCCACAACGCACCACGGCCAACAGCCCCATGATCAGCACAAACGCCAGTGCGGCGCGCGGCGGTGGCGTGATGTGCAGCTGGTGCTCAAGAAAACTGCCCACGGTATTGGTGAGGGCCACGCTGTAGATCAGCAGGATCGGGAAGATGGCGAAGAAATACAGCAAGGTGATCATCGCGCCAGCACTCTTGCCGAAATGCTCTTCGACCACATCGGTGATGTCGGCCCCCTCACGTCCTGAGAGCACGAAGCGCGTCAAACCGCGGTGAGCGTAGAACGTCATGGGAAACGCCAGCAGTGCCAGCGCCATCAATGGCCAGAAACCGCCGATACCCGCGTTGATTGGCAAAAACAGGGTACCCGCACCGATGGCGGTACCGAACAATCCGAGCATCCAGGTGGTGTCATTACGATTCCACGACGCGATGCTCTCGGGAGCTACATCCAGACGTTCTACGACGCCATTAGCCTGATCATTCATCCGGTCGACTCTCCGTGGCCGGTTTATCAAAAAGGGAAACGCATCGAAAAAACCGGCAGTTCAGCGCTCCCCTCGAAAACAGCGGGCGAGATTCTCCGGGATTGACGCCAGAAGTCAAAGGTTTGTAGGACAATAGTTTCTTCCACGACATGCTGGCGTTCGAGCGCACGCCTTTTGCACAAAGGGCTGGAGGACGGTCGACCTCTTGTCGAGGAATTAGTGTTTCAACAGCTTACGGGCTCAATCGAGCCGACCCCGCGGCTTAACATTCGGGAACAGTTCTGCGTTTTTCCTGGAGGGACAGCAGCGATACCATGCCGCGCCTGTGCGGTAAATCCGGCAAAAACCTCTTCAAGGACCAAAAACGATGTTGAGCATCAACGCCGGGCCGTTCGCCCTCGCGATATCCCATCTTTTGCTGTTGGGCGCCTTGATAACCGCCACGTGGGTAGAGGCCCGGCTCGTCCGGCACACCCTGACCAGAAAGACCGCAGTATTCGGACTCTTCATTCTGGGTATTGCCACTGCACGTATCGCATTCGTCCTGACCTATTTCGCGCAATACAGCGACGCCCCCTGGAAGGCGCTGGACATCCGTGATGGCGGCTTTGTAGTCTGGCCCGGGGTTATCTGCGCTCTGCTGGGCGGCTTGATCATTGGCTGGCGCCGTCCCGGACAGCGGCGCGCCCTGACGTTCGCAATGAGCATCGGACTGGCGATCTGGGTATCGGGCGGTTTGATTCTGGACCACTATCAGAAGGGCAATTCGCTGCCTGATACAACCCTTCGGACGCTGACTGGCGAGCCGGTCAGGGCCTCCGACTATCGGGGCAAACCAGTGGTCATCAACCTGTGGGCCACCTGGTGCCCTCCGTGTCGCCGCGAAATGCCGGTGCTGCGCGATATGCAACGGGAACGCGAGGACATTACATTTCTGTTCGTCAATCAGGCCGAAAGCGCCGGAGAAGTCAGCGACTACTTGTCGAAACAGCAATTGGTGCTAAGCAACAGCTTTCTCGATCCGGACGGCGAGTTCGCCCGCCAGGTGGGTTCGGCGGCGCTGCCCACCACTCTTTTCTACTCACCAGACGGACGGCTGATCGACAGTCATCTGGGCGAATTGTCCAGAGCCAGCCTCACTCATTACCTGGATAAATAGCTGGGTATTCACCTACCTGATTGAGATGAAGTTGTCATTGCGAGCGAAAGCCTGCTGCATCGTTTCACCTATCCATGTATAAATGCGCTTACACATTGGCCCTTCTGGAGACTCAGCGCATGCGTTACGCGCTTGATCATAAGGCCCAAACGCACCAACGCATCGTCAAGGAAGCGTCCATGCGCTTCCGTCGTGACGGCATTGGTGCTACGGGCTTGCAACCTTTGATGAAGGCACTTGGCTTGACCCATGGCGGGTTCTACGCGCATTTCAAATCCAAGGATGATCTTGTTGAACAGGCATTGAGTCACGCCCTCGACAATGTGAAAGGAATCACCAGCGACGTTTTCGCCAGGCAGGACTCGCTCAGTGAATTCATTGATCTCTACCTATCGATAGCCAGCCGTGATGCGGAAGACGGCGGTTGTCCGTTACCGACTATGTGCCTCGAACTAGGCCAGCGCGATCAGCCCAGCATGACGACGGATAAAATCATCCTTCATCTGCTTGAGCAGTTCGACAAGCCCCTGGCGGAGAATGGACTGGAGTCCAAAAGCCTGCCGGTGCTGTCCGCACTGGTAGGCGGTCTGGCACTCGCCCGCAGCGCTTTTGACGAGGAACTGTCACAGCGCATTCTGGACACGACCCGCGACTATCTCAAAAAGGAGATAAAAAAGAGCACCAACTGATCCTCTGGAACAGATACTTTCTCGGAGAGCTTCCCCGGTGAGAGTTTATAAACACACAGGCCGATCATTGATCGGCCTGTGTGTTTAGCGGATGAAGCACTGATCAGTCGAGTGCAAGCTTTTCGCGATTCCTCTCCAGAATGGCCTTGCCGATTCCTTTTACTTCGATCAGTTCATCAATCGAGGTGAAATCGCCGTTGGCTTCCCGATAAGCCACAATGGCATCAGCCTTGTTCTTCCCGATCCCTGCCAGTTCTTTCTGCAGTGTCTGAGCATCGGCAGTATTGAGATTGACCCTGTCCTTGCGCTGCTCATGCGCCACAGCGGGTGCTGTTTCTTCCATCATCGGCGAATGGGATACCGCGGGCTGCGGGATGGCGGGCTGGGACGCAGGCGCGGCGTTGACCGCAACCGAGGTACTGGTGAGCAAGGCAAAGATCAAGGCACTGAAGATAGGGGTTCGCATAGATAAAGCTCCATAGCAGTTCAAGGCAGCATCCACATGCTGTGCCTGAAACTTAGACCAGCGTCCCCTCCTGGAAAAGAAGTCGAGCGTTGCTGCCTGTTGCCGGATCGTTCAACGTGTTTCCACCCCTGCCCAGAGCCCCGGCAGTACTGATGAAATCACGTTTCGCCGCTGCGTTCCTGATACATCCAGTCAACGATTTCACCTTCTGGCGTATAACCGTTTACCGTTTCGCGCAGCAACTGACGCACGCTGGTGTAATCATCTCGGTCGACCGCATCCAGCAGCTTTGTCAGGCGGCCTTTCAATACATCCCATGGCAGGCAATCTTCGTTTGCACTCATGATCATCGGGTGCTCGGTGGCAACCACGTTGTCGCCGATCAACAGCTCTTCATAGAGTTTTTCGCCGGGACGCAGGCCAGTGAACTCGATGGAGATATCACCGTGCGGATTTTTCTCCGAGCGAATGGCCAGACCGGAAAGATGGATCATCTTCTCCGCCAGTTCGACAATCTTGACCGGCTCCCCCATATCGAGAACGAAGACATCGCCGCCATGCCCCATGGAGCCGGCCTGAATCACCAACTGAGCGGCTTCGGGGATGGTCATGAAATAGCGGGTGATCTTTGGATGCGTCACCGTCAGCGGACCGCCTGACTGGATCTGCTTGTGGAACAGCGGGATCACCGAACCGGAAGAGCCAAGCACGTTGCCAAAGCGCACCATGGTAAAGCGGGTCTTGTTGACCTGATAGACATTGGCCTTGTCACCGAAGATCACTGGCGCGGTTTCGCGGCTCAATGCCTGCAATATCAATTCGGCAAGGCGCTTGGTGCTGCCCATCACATTGGTGGGGCGGACCGCCTTGTCGGTAGAGATCAGGACAAAGTTGGACACCCCCGCCTGCAACGCCGCCTGGGCGGTATTGAGCGTACCCACGACGTTGTTGATGACGCCTTCAGCAATATTGTGCTCGACCATCGGCACATGCTTGTAGGCAGCAGCGTGATAGACCGTATCGACCTTCCAGGTTTTCATGATCGACAGCAGCTTGGGGTGATTGCGTACCGAACCGAGTATGGGCAGCAATTTCACCGAGAGTGACTCTCGAGCCGAGCGCTGTTCAAGTTCGGAGAGAATGCTGTAGAGATTGAACTCGCTATGGTCCAGCAGCAGTAATTGGGTAGGTTGCAGCAGCAGTATCTGTCGGCACAGCTCGGAACCGATCGAGCCGCCGGCGCCGGTCACCAGCACCGTCTTGCCCTTGATGCAGTGCTCGAGCAGGTTATCGCGAGCCGGGACTGCGTCGCGTCCCAGGAGGTCTGCGATGTCGACTTCCTGAAGGTCATCGACCTTGACCCTGCCAGCGGCCAGATCCATGAAGCCCGGAACGCTTCGTACGTGCAGCGGAAAGCCTTCCAGAAAGCCGAGGATTTCCCGACGACGCCCGCGCGACGATGACGGGATTGCCAGGAGGATTTCCTGAGCTCCCGTGGAATCGATCATTCGCTGGATGTTTCGCGGCTTGTAGACCTGAAGACCGGAAATGACCCGGTTGGAAATCGACTCATCATCATCGATGAACGCCACCGGATGCATCAGACGGCCCATGCGCAATGCGGCGACCAACTGGTTTCCCGCTGCACCGGCGCCGTAAATGGCAACCTTCTGCAAACCGTTGTCGCTCTTGGCGAAAGGCACGTGCTGCGCCGCAGCGAACCAGTCGCCGAGAAAATACTGCCGCATGGCCAGGCGCAGACCGCCGATCATGACCATGCTCAGCCACCAGTAATTGAAGATCACCGAACGCGGAACCAATTGCTGGTGGTTGCTGTACACGTAGACCATGCAACCAAGGATCAACGACGACATCGTGACGGCCTTGATGATGGCAATCAGCGCATCATTGCCGAAGTAGCGCATGACTGCGCGATACATGCCGAATCGTATGAACAGCGGGATAGCCGCAACGGGCGCACTGATGAACAGCCACGTGTGCTTCTCGAGAGGATTGATCAGCTCATCGATACCCAGCCGTACCACAAACGCCATCCACAGAGCCAGCCAGACCAGGAAGACGTCGGTAGCAACCTGAATTATTCGTTTTTTGCGGCGTGGTAGAGCCAGTAATCTGGTCCGCAATCTGCTCATCAATTTTTTTATGCTCCGTTATGCTACCGGTTGCAACATGATCTGAAATCGGTACCTGTGAAACAGCTACGTGTCTAAGACAACCAGAAAAACACTTCGTTACCTTATTCTGCCTCGCCGGCGCCGAACCTCAACGCCAGCAGAATCAGCGGGCAGTAAGCAATGACCGCCCATATAAGCCCTTCCCCATCGCCCAGCGCAACCCATAGTGCAATGGGCAGCAACCAGACCAGATTGATCAACCCCACCGCAAGCGTAACCGGCACATGCCTGCCGTAGTGACACGAAGCAAACTGGTACGCATGGCTGCGATGCGCCTCGTAGAGCCTTTCTTTACGTAACAGGCGTCGCACGAGGGTTACGGTCGCATCGACGACAAACACTCCCAGCAGAATCAACCAGGACCAGAATAACTGAGGTGAAGCCCAGGAACCCTGAATGGATAGCACACCGAGCACTATGCCGAGGAAACCACTGCCCGCATCGCCCATGAATATCTTCGCCGGAGGGAAGTTCCAATAGAGGAAACCTGCTGCGGCAGCGCCCAGCATGAGCACTTCCCAGGACAGCCCGGCCTGGCCGCCAAACGCGTAGATAATGCTCATGCCCAGGCATACCGTGACCGCCTCGATACCGGCGATGCCGTCTATTCCGTCCATGAAGTTGTAGAGGTTCAGCATCCACACCAGATAGAACGCCGCGAGCACCTGCCAGAGCACCCCCAGGTCGACCGTCCAGCCCATGACGTCGAGCGGGGCAAGTCCGCCCAGCCAGAACAAGGCCCAGGCAGCCGCAGCAAAATGCCCCAGCAGGCGCCACCGTGCGGCGATATGCCCGTGATCGTCCATGAAACCGATCACCGCCACCAGGCCTCCCGAACCGACAATTGCGGCAAGCGCAGAGGGAGGCAGATAACCCGCCCACCCCAGCACAGCGATCGCCAGGATGAAAGTGATGACGATGGCAACACCGCCGCCCCTGGGCGTGGGTATGGAATGCGAACTTCGGGCGTTTGGAATGTCGATCAGACTTTTGGCGAGCGCATACTTGCGCAGCAACGCCGTTAGAATCAGAGACAGAAAGGCAATAGCGATTACCGACAGCCACTCAATCATGCTTGTCGTGTTCCAGATAATATCGGGCAGTGTCCTGCATGGCGTGTTCAATACTCACAGGTGGATGCCAATCCAGCATCGTACAGGTTTTACTGATATCGACCTGCAGCGAGTTGCACAGCCGTTGTGAAAAAGCTTTCTTGCCTAACAGTGCTGCAGCCGCTTTCAACAGCGAGGCCGGCACCGGCAACAGTCGAGCAGGTTTGCCCAGGGCCTTGCCCATTTCGCGCAGCAGCCTGGTCGTGGACAAATCCTCCCCATCACTGACCAGAAACGTCTGGTCAGCCGCAGCAGGATGATCCACACAGACCGTCACCAGGTCTGCCAGGTTATCCACCGCCACAAGGCTTCTACGATTATCGATGGACCCGAGCGGCAACGGCAGCCCCTTGTCCAGCCAGCGCATCATGCTTCTGAAGTTAGCCTTGACCCCCGGACCGTAGACCAGTACCGGTCGAATGATCACCACCTGCATACCGGTGCGGGCAGACAACTCACGCAAGCCCTCTTCGGCCCTGTGCTTTGAAACACCATAGGCATCCAGCGGATTGCACGGGTCGCTGGCCGTGAATGGCGCACCCACAGGCGTAGACTCGCCATTGGCCTTGATGGAACTGATAAAGATGAAGCGTCTGACGCCTGCGGCTGCGGCCTGCTCGGCCAGATTCAGCGTTGCGGTGACATTAGCGCGGAAGTATTCCTGATCCGGCGCTTCAGCGGTCTCGTTCAGTACATGAACACGGGCAGCACAATGAATCACCACGTCCGCGCCAGCTGCAAAACTTGCCCATTGATTGTCCGGTGCCAATGATTGCGCGCTGACAACATCGATGCGCGGACTGGAAGCGACATAAGCGCCTCGGACTGCAACCCTCACAGCAAAGCCTGTGCGCTCGATCAGCCGACGAACCACGGCACTGCCCACGAAACCTGTCGCACCTGTTATTGCAACCAATGCAACATCACCGCTCATGCAAACACGCCCTTCCAAATCGGCCAAATATTGCTCAAGTAACGCCTTTTGACAACTGAAATATGTTCAATCCATTTTATAACGTTCACGATGATGCTCAACGTGTACCAGGGTCAATGCACAATCATCATGTCCTGGCACTCACTTGCAAGAATTCGATTACCACGCCAGCCGACAACTAACGTGCTCATCGTGCCTTCAAGGGATAAACAGTTCCAACGGGCGTTTTTCGAGCGAGTACTTACGACTCAGAATATTACCCAGAACCTTTTTCGCAGCCGCTTCGCCATGCACCAACCGAATCTGCGTCGGCCACTCTTTCATCCCCGTGACGAACTCGACCAATTCGACCTGATCGGCGTGAGCAGAATAGCCTTTTGCGGTATGGACTCCGGCATTTATATCAAAGCGCTCGCGATCCAGCTCTACATAGCCGCTCGATGGGCCATGTAACTGAATGGCCTCGCCCGGTGTTCCCTTGCCCTGATAGCCGACAAATACCACGTTATGTCGTGTGTCGCCGAGCATGGCTTTCAGGTAATTGACGATTCTGCCTCCTGCACACATGCCGTTACCGGCAATCACAATGGCCGGACGCGCCGTACTGGCCAGGTAATTGACCGTACGCAAATGCTCTTCATGGGTGTCGACGGTAACCAGTTGCTCGAAACCCAACGGCTTTCTGCCGACGTCGAGCCTTAGCCAGGCGTCCTCTTCCCAATAGTCTTCGAACGACTGATAGACCTTGGTAAAGCGACTCGCCAGAGGCGAATCAAGGATGATCGGCAACCTCGACCAGTCTGGGGCACTCTCACCCCGGTGCTCGCTGCTTTCAGTGCAATGATTCGAAGGCATCTTGCGTCGCAGTATGTCTTCCAGCTCGTAGAGCAATTCCTGGGTTCGGCCGATGCTGAACGCCGGTATCAGCACGGTGCCGTTATCCTCCAGCGCCTTGTCTATGATGCGCTCAAGTCCAAGCTGACGAATGTTGCGATCTTCGTGAACACGATTGCCGTAGGTGCTTTCCAGCACCAGCACATCCGCGCGCTCGGGCGGCTTCGGCGCAGGCAGAAAAGGCGTATGACTCGCCCCCAGGTCACCGGAAAACACCACCCGCACAGAACGCCCTTGTGCAGGATATTGAAGATCGCATTCTATATAGGCCGACCCCAATATGTGTCCGGCGCGCTGCAAGCGGACCCGGCAATGCACGGATTCGTTGTCGATCAGGCTGAACCAGTCATCGAATGGCAGAGCGATAATTCTCTTGTTGATGACGTCCAGGTAGCGCGCGACTTGCCCGGGGTCGTGTGCAAATTCAATTTTCAGGAGATCTTCCATGACCAGTGGCAACAGATGGGCACTGGGCTCACTGCACAGTATCGGCCCCTTGTAACCGGATGCCAGCAACTCTGGAATACGCCCGACATGGTCATTGTGTACGTGGCTGATCAGCAGCGCCCTGATAGCCTCGGGATCGAATCCGAATGACGCGCTTTCGGACTGCCTGCCGCGCTCCTGCACCGACCCACAGTCAATCAGCAGGCTGCTCGATACGTCAATGTGCAGCTGATGACACGAGCCCGTTACTGTATCGACAGCGCCGTGATGAATGATTTGCGGATAAGACATGCAGTCACCTTTTCTTGCCAGCCTGCTCTGAATATCCGGGATATCCGATATCAGGGCTGAACATTAAGTTTCGGCGCATTCTGCACTTGAACGAATCATTTTCAAGCCTTGACACAAGGCTGTCAGGGCAGCAGTAATCGACGCTGAAAATCAATATAACCCGCACCCCCTTTAAAATGGGTACACGATTTAAAAAAGCGAATATTCCTACACGGCGTAGTAACTAATCTTCATATAACAGAAGAATAAACCGACAGAATTATAAGACTCTTTTTTCGACAAAACTGTTTGAAGACACAACAAAGCGTGCCAGCTCAGCAGCAGCGCATGCTGCTTCATGAACAGAAGGGAGTAAAATACGCGCGCTATCGTGTCGCCAGATCGTTCTCCGACGACGCATGATCAGCGCTGCTCAGACAGAGCGAGGGGAAGGTGCGCGCTTTTTGCGAAGGCTGGCTATCCACGCCAGTATCGGGCCAATGACCATGCCCACGAGCAACGCGAGGACAACAGGCAATGCCAGCGGAAGCTGAGGCGCCGACCAACCGAAAAACGTCACGGCAACAGACTGCCGGTTCTCAAGCACAAACACAGTTGTTGCCAAAACAACGAGCAATACGGCGACGATCAAAATGACTCGTTTGAAGATACGCATCTGGTGATCCTGTGGTGAATGGCTTTAAAAGCCCTCTTCTTCATCCTCGTTGACCCGATCCCGCAGCTCCTTGCCCGGCTTGAAATGCGGGACAAACTTGCCATCGAGGCTGACCGACTGACCGGTCTTCGGGTTGCGCCCTACCCGCGGTGCGCGGTAATGCAGCGAAAAGCTGCCAAAGCCTCGAATCTCGATTCGGTCTCCGGTTGCCAGACACTGGGACATTTGTTCAAGCATGGTCTTGATGGCCAGCTCGACATCCTTGGATGAGAGCAGCCCTTGATGGGTGACAATTCGTTCGATCAACTCCGACTTCGTCATATTTTTCCCTTCTTTTTCAAGCAGCTAGATCAGCGCTTGGAAGGTTTTAGCATGACCGGATGAATTTGAACAGCCCATCTATTGACTTATGTTCAATCCCGTCTAACCAGGCATAAACAGATTACAGCGACATGACAGGGGCGAGGCAGGGGAAGGGATCTGGAGCAATAGACGAAACGAGACAGCCTGAGAGGCCAATGGAGGCGTTTTGCGACTCACACTGTGCGTGAGAGCAAGCCAGGAAGACCCGAACCTGTAGCGCCTGAACGATAGAAACAAAAAAGGACGACCGAAGTCGTCCTTTTTTTGGTCAAGCAGAACTTAGTTCTGTTTTTCCATTTGCGCGCGCAGCAGGTCACCAATAGTGGTAGGACCAGTGCTTTCAGCGACTTCAGGCTTGCTACGCAGGCTCTGGATCGCTTCTTTCTCGTCTTCAACGTCTTTCGACTTGATGGACAAGCTGATTACGCGGCTCTTGCGGTCAACGCTGATGATCTTGGCTTCGATCTCTTCGCCTTCCTTCAGAACGTTACGCGCGTCTTCAACGCGGTCACGGCTGATTTCGGAAGCCTTGAGGGTCGCTTCGATGTCGTCGGCCAGAGTGATGATGGCGCCTTTGGCGTCAACTTCTTTAACGATACCGCGAACGATGGCGCCCTTGTCATTGACAGTGACGTACTCGGAGAACGGATCGCTTTCCAGCTGCTTGATACCCAGCGAGATACGCTCACGCTCAGGATCAACCGACAGGATCACAGTGTCGAGCTCGTCGCCCTTCTTGAAGCGACGTACGGCTTCTTCGCCCACTTCGTTCCAGGAAATGTCGGACAGGTGAACCAGACCGTCGATGCCGCCGTCCAGACCAATGAAGATACCGAAATCGGTGATCGACTTGATGGTGCCGGAGATTTTATCGCCCTTGTTGAACTGGCCAGAGAAATCTTCCCACGGGTTAGATTTGCACTGCTTGATGCCGAGGGAGATACGACGACGCTCTTCGTCGATGTCCAGAACCATGACTTCCACTTCGTCGCCAACCTGAACGACTTTCGAAGGGTGGATGTTCTTGTTGGTCCAGTCCATTTCGGAAACGTGTACCAGGCCTTCCACGCCTTCTTCCAGCTCTGCGAAGCAGCCGTAGTCGGTCAGGTTGGTAACACGCGCGGTAACGCGGGTGCTTTCCGGGTAGCGAGCCTTGATAGCGACCCATGGATCTTCACCCAGCTGCTTCAGACCCAGGGAAACACGATTGCGCTCGCGATCGTACTTCAGGACCTTGACATCGATCTCGTCGCCAACGTTGACGATTTCCG
Organism: Pseudomonas sp. PvP028; assembly: GCF_017832255.1. Lineage (NCBI taxonomy): Bacteria > Pseudomonadati > Pseudomonadota > Gammaproteobacteria > Pseudomonadales > Pseudomonadaceae > Pseudomonas > Pseudomonas sp. PvP028. The sequence goes on along the minus strand of NZ_JAFIBL010000001.1, from coordinate 3,094,129 downwards.
ATGGATGCTTGATGCGCTTCCAGGCCATGTCGGTGATGTGCAGCAGGCCATCGACGCCACCCAGATCGACGAATGCGCCGTAATCGGTGAGGTTCTTGACGATACCCTTGACTTGCTGACCTTCCTGCAGGGACTCGAGCAGAGCTTCGCGCTCGGCACTGTTCTCGGCTTCCAGGACACTGCGACGGGAAACGACAACGTTGTTGCGCTTCTGGTCCAGCTTGATGACCTTGAACTCGAGCTCTTTGCCTTCCAGGTGAGTCGTGTCACGCACAGGGCGGACGTCAACCAGAGAACCAGGCAGGAACGCACGGATGCCGTTAACGTCGACAGTGAAGCCGCCTTTAACCTTACCGTTGATAACGCCCTTGACCACTTCTTCAGCTGCGAAAGCCGCTTCCAGAACGATCCAGCACTCGGCACGCTTGGCTTTTTCGCGGGACAGCTTGGTTTCGCCAAAGCCATCTTCGACCGCGTCCAGCGCAACGTGAACTTCATCACCGATCTTGATGGTCAGCTCGCCAGCGTCGTTGTGGAACTGCTCCAGCGGGATGAGGCCTTCAGATTTCAGACCGGCGTGAACCGTAACCCAACCTGCCTGGTAGTCGATATCAACGATGATCGCGGTGATGATCGAACCGGCCTGAAGGTTGAGGGTCTTTAGGCTTTCTTCAAAAAGTTCTGCAAAGCTTTCGCTCATTTTAATTCCTGTTGATCAAGGGCGAAGAATACGCCCATCTGCCACGCTCCAGACAACGTGGGTTTCGTTCAAGTAAAAGAAAGCCTGCGGGACTATGACTGGTCTCCCACATGCTTCTTCGTCATCCGGCAATACCGCGAAGCGCGATTTCGCTCAGAATGCGTTCCAGCACCTGTTCGATGGACAATTCAGTGGAATCCAGCTGTATGGCGTCGTGCGCCGGCTTCAACGGTGCTACCGCTCGCTGGGTGTCACGCTCGTCGCGTGCACATATCTCATCTAGCAGACTCGACAGACTAACATCATCGCCCTTGGCCTTCAACTGCAAGTAACGTCGACGCGCACGCTCCTCGGCACTGGCGGTGAGGAATATCTTCAGCGGTGCATCCGGAAAGACCACGGTGCCCATGTCGCGACCGTCCGCGACCAGACCCGGCTCTTCCTGAAACGCTCGCTGACGCAACAGCAACGCATCGCGCACCGCCGGCAGCGAGGCCACCTGTGATGCGCCGCTGCCGACCTGCTCGTTGCGAATGGCGTGGGTGACGTCCTCGCCTTCCAGAATGATGCGCTGCCCCTGCCCTGCCGCAGTCGCTTCGAACTGAACATCAAGATGAGCGGCCAGAACCTTGAGCGCTTCTTCATTGGTCAGGTCGACACCGTGATTGCGCGCCGCGAAAGCCAGCAGGCGATACAACGCGCCGGAGTCGAGCAGGCACCAGCCAAGTTTCCTGGCCAGCAATCCGGCAACCGTGCCCTTTCCGGAACCGCTAGGGCCGTCGATGGTAATAACAGGAGCTTTGATTTTCACTTTTTGTCCTCTTGCGCTACACGCATGCCAACTTGAGCGCACAGCGCCAGAAAATGGGGAAACAATGCGGCGGCATCCGCGCACGCCTGGATACGGATGGGTGCCGAAGCCCTCAACGATGCAACGCGAAACGCCATGACGATACGCTGATCACCGCGAGCATCCACCTCGCCGCCACCCGGCACACCGCCTTCGATAATGATGCCATCCAGCACGGGCTCGGCCTCGATACCGAGCGCCAGCAAACCGTCAGCCATCAGCCTGACGCACTCCGACTCATCGGCTTGCAGGGCCTGCGCGCCGCGCAGAATGGTACGCCCTTCTGCGCAGGCTGCGGCAACAAGAAGCACCGGAAATGCATTCAGCGCCAGAGGCACCAGTGCTTCGGGGATGTCAGCGCCTTTGAGCCGGGCCGAGCGAACATGCAGGTCAGCGACCGCTTCATTCGCCAGCTTGCGGACGTTCTGCAGCACGATATCGCCGCCCATCAGGCGCAAAATATCGATCGCCCCCTCGCAAGAGGAACTGACGGGAACGTCCTCCAGCAGCAGATCGCAGCCTTCACTGATCGACGTCGCGACCATGAACAGCACCGCCGACGTCACGTCAACCGGCCCCTTGATGCGATGACTGACACCCTCAGCAGACCCGCTGTGAAGTGCACGAGGCTCCTCAGGTTCGGTATCGACACGCGCACGGCTGGCGAGAATTCTGCCGAAGTGCTCCCTCGCTGCGCGTGCACGGGTAAATACATCCATCAACTGCGCGCCATCACCGGCATCCACAGCCTCGCGCAAGGCGTCGAGATCGGTGCGAAAGCTGTCCAGGGTGCGCAGTACGGCATCACGATTGGCCATGAAAATGTCATGCCACATGGTCGGATCGCTGCCTGCGATGCGCGTGAAATCACGAAACCCGCCCGCGGCATACCTGAATATGTCCAGGTTCTCATTGCGCTTGGCCAGCGAGTCGACCAGACCGAATGCCAGCAGATGCGGCAGATGGCTGGTGGCAGCCAGCACCTCGTCGTGGCGCTCGACCTGCATGTGCTCTACGTCGGCCCCAAGGGCTGACCACAACTGGTCGACAATCGCCACCGCCTGGGGATCGGTTTCAGTCAGTGGCGTGAGAATGACCTTATGGCGACGAAACAGCGCCGCATTGGACGCCTCGACACCGCTCTGCTCGGAGCCTGCAATCGGATGGCCGGGAACGAAGCGCGACGGCATGTGCCCGAACGCCTGACGTGCAGCCCTCACCACATTGCCTTTGGCGCTGCCGACATCGGTCAGGATTGCATGACCCAGATCGATCGGCGCCAGCAGCGCAAGCAGCTTTTCCATGGCCAGTATCGGCACCGCCAGCTGGATCACGTCCGCACCACGGCAAGCGGTGGCAAGGTCAGCCTCACAACGGTCCACGACCCCCAGCTCGACCGCCAGCTGTCGCGACTGCGGATCGAGGTCGACGCCGACCACTTCGCCACACAGGCCGCTTTCGCGCACACCCTTGGCAAAGGAACCACCGATCAGCCCGAGCCCGACGACCACCAGACGACCGATCACCGGCCGTACTGACTGTTCTGCAATCACATCAACCACGCGAACACACCTGACAACCCGGCAAGGTAAAAAACAAACGAATCATGGACCACACCCTCAGAGCACCGCTTTCGGGTAGGAACCCAGCACCTTCAAGGCGACGGCTTCGCTGCTGATTCGCTCCAGCACGGCCTTGACCAGCGGATCCTTGTGATGGCCGACGAAGTCGATGAAGAACACGTAGGTCCACTTGCCACTGCGCGAAGGACGGGTCTCGATACGCGTCAGGTCCAGGCCATTCTCGTGAAACGGCACCAGCAGCTCGTGCAGCGCGCCCGGCTTGTTGCTCATCGACACAATGATTGAGGTCTTGTCATCGCCGGTCGGCGGGACTTCCTGATTGCCGATAATGAGAAAACGCGTGGAATTGTCCGGACGATCTTCGATCTTTTCCGCCAGACGGGTCAGGCCATACAGACCTGCCGCCATATCGCCGGCGATGGCCGCCGAGTTCCACTCGCCCTTTACCCGTTTGGCAGCTTCGGCGTTGCTGGCAACGGCGACGCGCTCGACATTCGGGTAATGGGCATCCAGCCATTTACGGCACTGAGCCAGCGACTGGGCATGGGAATAAATGCGCGTGATGCTTTCCGTCTTGGTGCTTTCGCCCACCAGCAGATGGTGGTGAATGCGCAGTTCGACTTCGCCGCAGATCACCATGTCGTGCTCAAGAAAGCTGTCGAGGGTGTGATTGACCGCGCCTTCGGTGGAATTTTCCACCGGAACCACGCCGAAATTCACGGCACCGGCGACCACTTCGCGGAACACTTCGTCAATTGCCGCCATCGGCAGACTGATGACGGCGTGCCCGAAATGCTTCATCGCGGCGGCCTGGGTAAACGTCCCCTCAGGGCCAAGATAGGCGACCTTGAGCGGCTGTTCCAGCGCGAGGCAGGAAGACATGATTTCGCGGAACAGACGCGCCATTTCTTCGTTGCTCAACGGCCCGCGATTACGCTCCATGACTCGCCTGAGCACCGCAGCTTCGCGCTCCGGCCGATAGAACACCGGCACCTCGCCTTCAGCCAGCGAGGACATCTTGACCCTGGCCACCTCCTGGGCACAGCGGGCACGCTCGCTGATCAGTTCCAAAACCTTTTCATCGAGGCTGTCGATACGGACGCGAAGCGCCTTGAGTTCTTGCTCGGACATCAGCCGTGCTCCTTCTCGAAGTCTTTCATGTAGGCCACCAGCGCGTTGATAGCGTTGATATCGATTGCGTTGTAGATGGATGCACGCATGCCTCCCACCGAGCGATGGCCCTTGAGGTTAAGCAGGCCGTTTGCATCGGCACCGGCCAGGAACGGCTTGTCGAGACGATCGTCAGCCAGGCGGAACGGGACGTTCATCCACGAACGATCAGGCTTGTTGATCGGGTTGCTATACAGCTCGCTGGCGTCGATGAAGTCATACAGCGTGCGCTGCTTGATTTCGTTGCGCTTGCCGATCGCTTCGACACCGCCCTGCTCTTTCAGCCATTCGAAGACCAGCCCGGACAGGTACCAGGCCAGGGTCGGCGGCGTGTTGTACATCGAACCATTGTCGGCCGCGACTTTGTAGTCGAGCATGGTCGGGCACAGCGAGCGCGCACGACCCAGCAAGTCTTCGCGAATGATCACCACCACGATGCCGCTGGGGCCGATGTTCTTCTGGGCGCCGGCGTAGATCATGCCGAAACGCGAGATATCGAGCGGACGCGAGAGGATGTCCGAAGACATGTCGGCGACCAGGGGCACGTCGCCGGTTTCCGGAATCCAGTTGAATTCCAGGCCGCCAATGGTTTCGTTTGGCGCGTAGTGGACGTAAGCCGCGTCCTTGGACAGCTTCCACTCGTTCTGGCCGGGAATGGCAAAGTAATCGTAGGCCTTGGCACTGGCCGCGACGTTGATTGCGCCGTAGCGCGAAGCCTCGTCGATAGCCTTCTGCGACCAGATGCCGGTGTCGATGTAATCGGCCTTGCCATTTTCAGGCAGCAGGTTCAGCGCGATCTGGGCGAACTGCTGGCTGGCACCGCCTTGCAGGAACAACACTTTGTAATTCGAAGGAATGGACAGCAGGTCACGCAGATCCTGCTCGGCCTTGGTGGCAATGGAGACGAACTCATCACTGCGGTGGCTCATTTCCATGACGGAAAGGCCTTTGCCATGCCAGTCGAGGAGCTCCGCCTGGGCACGCAGCAGAACAGCTTCAGGAAGCGCAGCAGGACCTGCGCAGAAGTTAAAGGCTCGCTTGCTCATATCCACTCTCGTCAAATACGTTGGGTCTGTACGCGCTTGTTTCTGGTTACTTGCCACGAGCAGACAGACGCCGCAGCGACTGGCAGCTCCTTGCGGGAATCTTGATCCGGCCGCCGGGCTGGCCAAATGCCGCAAGGGCTGGACTTGCCTGGAATGCAGATGCATGCACAGACGAGCCAGCCCTTACCTGATTTACGTTACCGCTTAGTTCTGTGGTTCGTCTTCGTCTGACGCAGCATCCGCCTGCAGGCCTTCACCGGCATCGTCCACTTCAGCAGCATCGACGATCACGCCGTCGACAAGCTCACCCTCAAGCTCTTCGCCTTCGACTTCCGACGGCTCCTGAACACGCTCCAGACCGACCAGTTTCTCGTCGCTGGCCAGCTTGATCAAGGTAACGCCCTGGGTGTTACGACCCAGACTGGAAACTTCACCGACACGGGTACGAACCAGCGTGCCCTGATCGGAAATCAGCATGATTTCTTCGCCATCGAGCACCTGAACCGCGCCGACCAGACGGCCGTTACGCTCGTTGCTGACCATGGCGATGACGCCCTGACCGCCACGCTTGTACTCGGGGAACTCGGAGATCGCCGTACGCTTGCCGTAGCCGCGCTCGGAAGCGGTCAGAATCTGGCTGCCTTCTTCCGGGATCAACATCGAAATCAGCTTTTGACCTTCTGGCAGACGCATACCACGAACGCCGCGGGCTGTACGGCCCATGGCGCGCACGTCGGATTCCTTGAAGCGGGTCACCTTGCCGCCGTCGGAGAACAGCATGATTTCCTGCTCGCCATCGGTAATGGCTGCGGAGATCAGGATGTCGCCCTCGTCCAGTTCAAGGGCGATGAGGCCCGAGCTGCGCTGACGGCTGAATGCAACCAGCGGGGTCTTCTTGACAGTACCGTTGGCGGTGGACATGAAGATGAACGGAGCCTTCTTCTTGTCGGCCGCCTTGATACGGGCCTTGCGCTCTTCTTCGGTCTCGCTGCTGTTTTCCGCGTCGTCCAGCTCGCCTTCCAGGGCCTCGCCTTCCTCATCGGCACGCTTGCGCATGGCTTCAAGGTCGACCGGCAGCATGGTGGTGATGTATTCCCCGTCGCTCAACGGCAACAGGTTGACCAGCGGACGACCACGGGCAGCGCGGGACGCTTCCGGAATCTCGTAGGTCTTGAGCCAGTAGACCTTGCCCTTGCTGGAGAACATCAGCAGCGTGGTGTGGCTGTTGGCAACCAGCAGGTGAGCAATGTAATCCTCATCCTTGATGCCGGTGGCCGACTTGCCCTTGCCGCCACGACGTTGAGCCTGATAGACCGCCAATGGCTGAGTCTTGGCATAGCCGCCGTGGGAAATGGTGACAACACGCTCTTCTTCGGTGATCAGGTCACCCAGCGTCAGGTCCAGACGTGCATCGAGAATTTCGGTGCGACGGGCATCGCCGTATTCGGAGCGGATCAGTTCCAGCTCTTCGCGGATCACTTCCATCAGGCGCGTTGCGCTGTTCAGGATGCGGATCAGCTCGCCGATCTGGTTGAGAATTTCCTGGTACTCGCCCAGCAGCTTCTCGTGCTCGAGACCGGTCAGGCGGTGCAGACGCAGTTCCAGAATGGCCTGAGCCTGTTCCGGCGACAGGAAATACTTGCCTTCACGCAGACCGTATTGCGGATCGAGGTTCTCGGGGCGGCACGAATCGGCACCGGCACGCTCGACCATCTCGACCACTGCGCTCGATTCCCAAGGCGTCTTGATCAACGCTTCCTTGGCTTCGGCAGGTGTCGGAGAGGCCTTGATGAGGGCGATGACCGGGTCAATATTGGACAGCGCAACGGCCTGACCTTCAAGGATGTGGCCACGCTCGCGCGCCTTGCGCAGTTCGAACACGGTACGACGGGTCACCACTTCGCGGCGATGACGAACGAAGGCTTCCAGCAGATCCTTGAGGTTCAGGATGCGCGGACGACCGTCGATCAGGGCGACGATGTTGATACCGAAAACGCTTTGCAGCTGGGTCTGGGCATAGAGGTTGTTGAGGATAACCTCAGGCACTTCGCCACGACGCAGCTCGATGACCACGCGCATACCATCCTTGTCGGACTCGTCGCGCAGTTCGGTGATGCCTTCGAGTTTCTTTTCCTTGACCAGCTCGGCGATCTTCTCGATCAGACGCGCCTTGTTCAACTGGTAAGGCAGCTCGGTGATAACGATCTGCTGGCGACCGCCCACCTTGTCGATGTCTTCGACGATGGAGCGGGCACGCATGTAAATGCGTCCACGGCCCGTGCGATAGGCTTCGATGATGCCGGCGCGACCGTTGATGATCGCCGCAGTCGGGAAATCCGGACCGGGGATGTATTGCATCAACTCGTCGACCGTCAACTCGGGGTTGTCGATCAGCGCCAGGCAACCGTCGATGACTTCACCGAGGTTGTGCGGCGGGATGTTGGTCGCCATGCCCACGGCGATACCGCTGGAACCGTTGACCAGCAGGTTGGGAATACGGGTCGGCATGACCGCCGGGATCATCTCGGTGCCGTCGTAGTTCGGCACCCAGTCCACGGTCTCCTTGTGCAGGTCGGCCAGCAGCTCGTGCGCCAGCTTGGTCATGCGCACTTCGGTGTATCGCATGGCGGCGGCGTTGTCGCCGTCGACCGAACCGAAGTTGCCCTGACCGTCTACCAGCAGGTAGCGCAGCGAGAATGGCTGAGCCATACGAACGATGGTGTCGTACACGGCGGTGTCGCCGTGCGGGTGATACTTACCGATCACGTCACCAACCACACGGGCGGATTTCTTGTACGGCTTGTTCCAGTCGTTACCCAGCTCGCTCATTGCGAACAGCACGCGCCTGTGCACGGGCTTCAAGCCATCGCGTGCATCGGGCAGTGCGCGACCGACGATTACGCTCATTGCGTAGTCGAGGTAGGACTGCTTCAGCTCGTCTTCGATATTGACCGGGAGGATTTCTTTGGCCAGTTCGCCCATGAGAAGCCTGATTCCTTTTTCTGGTGAAACCTCGCAAACCCATTCGGGGTATACGAAGCTCGCCGCTGCCAGCATATGCAGGGCAGCGACTTACGACAAATCAACGAGTTATGCCATGAATCTACGCAGCGTGGGCGACTACAATCAGTGTCCCCGATAACCGCCGGATATTACCACAATCGCCGAGGCGCTCACATCCTTTGCAGGCGCTGAAAGCGAGCCGCAGACACATAACACGCCTGAGAAACGCTTACAGGCCCGCCCAGCCGCATTGCACAACGGCGACGGGTCAGGCCTGTCTGCCTCAGTGAAGGTGTTTACGGCTCATCAATTGAGCCATGCGCGCGGTATCGGGACGTTCGACAATGCCCTTTTCGGTCACGATGGCGTCGATCAGGTCTGCCGGCGTCACATCGAACACCGGGTTGAAAGCCTCGACCTCGGCGCCGACTCGCTGGCCGCCCACTTCGAGCAGTTCACGGCCGTCGCGCTCTTCAATGATGATGTCGTCACCACTGGCCATGTCCATGTCGATGGTCGAGCTCGGTGCGACCACCATGAAGCGCACCCCATGGTGCATGGCGGCGACAGCAAGCTGATAGGTGCCGATCTTGTTCGCCACGTCGCCGTTGGCGGTGATGCGGTCAGCACCGACGATGACCCAGGTGATGCCCTTGGTGCGCATCAGGTGCGCGGCGGCGGAATCTGCGTTCAGGGTCACCGGGATGCCCTCGTTGGCCAGCTCCCAGGCGGTAAGCCGCGAACCCTGCAGCCAGGGCCGGGTTTCGTCGGCGTAGACCCGCTCGATCATGCCTTCCAGATGCGCCGCACGAATCACGCCCAGCGCCGTGCCGAAGCCGCCAGTGGCCAGCGCCCCGGTATTGCAGTGGGTGAGCACCGTCTGCAGATTACCCTGGTGCTTGCGGATCAGGTCGGCGCCCAGCTGCGCCATGGTCAGATTGGCCTCGCGGTCGCTCAGGTGAATCGCCACGGCTTCGGCCTCGAGGGCCGCCAGCGGGTCATCGCCGTGCTTGACGCGCATAAGACGATCACGCATCCGGTTCAGCGCCCAGAACAGGTTCACTGCCGTCGGGCGCGAATCGGCCAGCAACTGCAAGTCCTCTTCCAGCGCCGGATACCAGTCTGCACCTTGCGCGATACGCGCACGTGCGGCCAGCACCGCACCATAGGCAGCACTGATGCCGATAGCCGGCGCGCCGCGCACGACCATCGTACGAATCGCTTCGGCGACTCCCTCGGCGGTGGTATAGCGGTGCCAGACTTCCTCGAACGGCAGTACCCGCTGGTCCAGCAGGTACAGAGCGTCGTCTCGCCAATCGATGGCCTTAACTTTCTCTGCAGCCAACATTCGATCGCGCATCGCCAACTCCATCTTGAACATCCGAAACCCAGCATCAAAAGCCGCTGATTATAGCGAGCCGCCTGCGAAGACGCTCGGGTATACTTCGTCATCAACGTAATAAACGATGGAAACCTTCTCATGCCGAACGCTACAGCACCGCTCGACCTTTTGCTCCTGCCCGCCTGGCTGGTGCCGGTCGAGCCCGCAGGCGTCGTGCTCAAGGACCACGGCATCGGCATTCGCGATGGCTGTATCGTCTATATCGGTCCACGTGCCGAAGCGCTGCGGCAAAACGCCGTGCAGGTGCAGGAACTGCCCGGCATGCTGCTCAGCCCCGGCCTGATCAACGCCCACGGCCATGCGGCGATGACCCTGTTTCGCGGGCTGGCCGATGACCTGCCACTGATGACCTGGCTGCAGGACCATATCTGGCCTGCCGAAGGCAAGTGGGTCGATGAAGACTTCGTGCGTGACGGCACAGACCTGGCCATCGCCGAGCAGCTCAAGGGCGGCATCACCTGTTTCTCCGACATGTATTTCTACCCCAAGGTGGCCGCCGAACGCGTCCACGCCAGCGGCATGCGTGCGCAGATCACCGTCCCGGTGCTGGATTTTCCGATTCCAGGTGCCCATACCACGGCTGAAGCCCTGCACAACGGCATCGAACTGTTCAACGATCTCGCCCATCATCCACGCATCAAGATCGCCTTCGGCCCGCATGCGCCCTATACCGTGAGCGATGAGAACCTGGAGAAGGTCCGGGTAATCGCCGACGAGCTGGACGCCACGATCCAGATGCACGTCCACGAGACCGCATTTGAAGTCGAGCAGGCTGTCGAACAGCGCCAGGAACGCCCCCTCGCCCGCCTCAACCGGTTGGGCATGCTCGGGCCGCGCTTCCAGGCCGTGCACATGACCCAGATCAGCGACGACGATCTGGCCCTGCTGGTGGAAAGCAATACCAACGTCATTCATTGCCCGGAATCCAATCTCAAGCTGGCCAGCGGTTTCTGCCCGGTTGAACGACTGTGGCAGGCCGGTGTGAACGTTGCGGTGGGCACCGACGGTGCCGCCAGCAACAATGACCTGGACCTGCTCGGCGAAACCCGCACAGCCGCCTTGCTGGCCAAGGCTGTTGCTGGCTCGGCTACGGCGCTGGATGCACACCGCGCGCTGCGCATGGCAACGCTGAATGGCGCTCGCGCCCTGGGTATTCAGGCCGAGACCGGCTCCCTGGAGATCGGCAAGGCGGCGGACATGGTCGCTTTCGACCTGTCGGGCCTGGCCCAGCAACCGATCTACGATCCGGTATCGCAGCTTATATATGCCACTGGCCGCGATTGCGTGAGTCATGTCTGGGTGGCCGGCAAGCAATTGCTCGACGCTCGCCAGCTGACCCGCATGGATGAACACGCTTTGCGCGACACCGCGATCGCGTGGGGCCAGCGTATTTCCGGTAAAACCGAATAATTCGATTCGGACCGAACACATGCCAGTCAGGCTTATCTATAACCCTGACTGATGAAAAAGAATTTTGAGTTCAAGAGGGACACCCATGAGCAACGTCGACCGCGCAGAAATCGCCAAATTCGAGGCCCTGGCCCATCGCTGGTGGGACCGCGAAAGCGAATTCAAGCCGCTGCATGACATCAACCCGCTGCGCGTCAACTGGATCGACGAGCGTGTCGGCCTGGCGGGCAAGAAGGTGCTGGACGTCGGCTGCGGCGGCGGCATTCTCAGCGAGGCGATGGCTTTGCGCGGCGCCACGGTGACCGGCATCGACATGGGCGAAGCGCCGCTGGCAGTTGCGCAGCTGCATCAGCTCGAATCGGGTGTCAGCGTCGAGTATCGACAGATCACCGCCGAGGACATGGCCGAAGAAATGCCCGAGCAATACGATGTAGTGACCTGCCTGGAAATGCTCGAGCACGTGCCGGACCCCTCCTCGGTGATCCGCGCCTGCTACCGCATGGTCAAGCCTGGCGGCCAGGTGTTCTTCTCGACCATCAACCGCAACCCGAAAGCCTATCTGTTCGCCGTGGTCGGCGCCGAATACATCCTCAACCTGCTGCCACGCGGCACTCACGACTTCAAGAAATTCATCCGCCCTTCCGAGCTGGGCGCCTGGAGCCGTGACGCCGGTCTGCAGGTCAAGGACGTCATCGGCCTGACCTACAACCCGCTGACCAAGCATTACAAGTTGACCTCCGATGTCGGCGTCAACTACATGATCCAGACCCTGTGGGAGGCATGATTGATGCGCCTGAGAGCGGTTTTATTCGACATGGACGGCACCCTGCTCGACACCGCACCGGACTTCATCGCCATCGCCCAGGCAATGCTTGCCGATCGTAACCTGCCTGCGGTGCCGGACAAACTGATCCGCGACGAAGTTTCCGGCGGTGCCAGAGCCATGGTCGCGGCCAGCTTTGCGATGTCACCCGAAGATCCACAATTCGAGGCATTGCGCCTGGAGTTTCTGGAACGCTATCAGCGTGAATGCGCCGTCCACAGCAAACTGTTCGACGGCATGGACGAACTGCTGGCCGACATCGAAAAGGCGGGGCTGATCTGGGGTGTGGTGACCAACAAACCGGTGCGCTTTGCCCAACACATCATGGAGCAGCTCGGCCTGTCGGAACGCTCGGCGCTGCTGATCTGCCCTGACCATGTCACACACAGCAAGCCACACCCGGAACCAATGATTCTGGCCTGCCGGATGCTTGACCTGGACCCGGCCAGCGTTCTGTTCGTAGGCGATGACCTGCGCGACATTGAGTCCGGGCGCGACGCCGGCACAAAGACCGCCGCCGTGCGCTACGGCTATATCCACCCCGACGACAACCCGGATCACTGGGGCGCCGACGTGGTGGTCGATCATCCGCTGGAATTGCGCAAGGTGCTGGATAACGCACTGTGCAGCTGCTAAACGAGGCTTTACATGTTTGATTACTCCGCGCACCCGGAACTGCTCAAGGGCCGGATCATTCTGGTCACTGGCGCCGCTCGCGGCATCGGTGCCGCAGCCGCCAAAGCCTACGCAGCGCATGGCGCCACCGTCCTGCTGCTGGGCAGGACCGAAGCCAGCCTGGCGCAGGTCCATGACGAGATAAATGCAGCAGGCCAGCCGCAGCCGTTGGTCATACCCTTCGATCTGCAAAGCGCCGACCCTGCGCAGTATCAAGCGCTGGCGACCATGATCGAGCGCACAGTCGGCCGTCTTGACGGGCTGCTGCACAACGCCTCGATCATCGGCCCGCGTACCTCAGTGGAGCACCTGCCCGGCGAAGACTTCATGGAGGTCATGCACGTCAACGTCAACGCCACCTTCATGCTCACCCAGGCACTGCTGCCGCTGCTTCAGCGTTCGGAGGATGCATCGATAGCTTTCACCTCCAGCAGCGTGGGCCGCAAAGGGCGCGCACAATGGGGCGCTTACGGCGTATCGAAGTTTGCCACCGAAGGTCTGATGCAAACCCTCGCTGACGAGCTGGAAGGCGTCAGCACTGTCCGCGCCAACAGCATCAACCCCGGCGCGACCCGTACCGGCATGCGCGCGCAGGCCTACCCGGATGAAAACCCGCAGAACAATCCGGCACCTGAAGAGATCATGCCGGTCTATCTGTACCTGATGGGGCCGGACAGCAAAGGCATCAACGGGCAGGCATTGAATGCCCAGTGAAGGGAAAAGGCCGTCGTGACGAAAAACCGTCACAAAGGCTGTTTCGAGCGGCTTTTTAAGTCAAGGAATTGCCGATCCGGGGCCACTGTCAGAGAGATGGCGTCAGCTAAACCACTGATTTTAATAAGTCTGGCCAAAAATGAACCGAATGGCACCACGTCCCCTCTAACCCAGCCAAGCCAGCAATATGTGCTGAGGAGCGAAGAGATGAATTTTCCTACCCAGACCCATGCAATCGATTTCGATACGGCTGAACTGCAGCGCCTGGGTTTTAGAAATCGACCTGACGCCGTGCTTCCCCCCCCGTCACTGCCCGAGCTGATCTATCAGCTTGGGCGACAATTGCAGACCAGTCTGGAAGCCGAGCGGATACTGACCCTGTTCTTTCAAGGCGTACAACGGTTCCTGCCATTGAGCGGTCTGATGTATCGACATATCGAAAGCGACTTGCACCTGCGTCTGGGCGAGATGTCATCCGACAGCGCCAGTTTTCATCTGCGTCACGAAGGCAAATGCATCGGCGAACTGGAGTTTCAGGGCTCCAGGCCATTCGATACGCGGCAACTGAGCGACCTCGAATCCCTGCTGGTGTGCCTGGTGTACCCGTTGCTGAATGCGCTGCTGTACCGCATTGCTACCCAGACTGCCCTGCGTGACCCGCTGACCAGCACCGGCAATCGCATCGCCATGGATCAGAGCCTGGCCCGTGAAATCGAGATTTCACGTCGCCACAAGCAACCCTTGTCCCTGCTGATGCTGGATATCGACCACTTCAAGAAAGTGAATGATGAATACGGTCATCACACCGGTGACGATGTGCTGAAGACCGTCGCGCAGAGCCTTAAGGCACAACTGCGCAATATCGACCGGGTGTTCCGCTATGGCGGTGAAGAGTTCGTGGTGATTCTTTCCAACACTGGCGCCGATTCTGCCGAACTGATTGGTCAGCGTCTGTGCCAGGCCGTGCGAAATCTCGAGTTTCGCGAGCTTAGCCCGGCATTGACCATGACTGTCAGCCTGGGTTGCTCGACACTGCTGCCGACTGAAACAGCCGACAGCCTGCTGCGTCGTGCGGACAATGCTCTGTACGTCGCCAAGCGCGAAGGCCGCAATCGTATCGCCATGGCAAGCTAGCACTCTCTCCTGCCGTCTCGCCCGTCCTTACGCCTCCAGCGCGGCAACACGTCCTCGCGGCTTGACCCTGTCCATCTGCATGCAACGTTCAAGAAACAGGTACATATAGTCGTAGCTTTTGGTAACGGCCTGACGCAGCTCGGCCTGCAATTGCACACTCGGCTTGCTACCCACCAACGTACAAATAATCTCGAGCGCCTCCCAAGGGTGCGCGTCGTCGTACTGTGCATGCATCTTGAGCCACTTCATGGCTTTCTTGCGTGTCTCTTCAGGAAAGGCTTCGGCGTACACACCGCTGGAGCAGACCACGGCCGACCATTCGCCGGTCGCCCCCTCAATGGCGTAGTTGGTAGCCGCCATCGCCACGGCCAGCGAATCTGACGAACTGGTCTGCCAGCACCAGTGGCTCAGCGCGTGCAACTCGGGCGCTACCCGCTGATCGTGCAAGTCTTCAAGCGTCACTTCATGGGCCGCACACCAGTTCACCCAGTAGTCGGCATGATTGAGTTCGACACGGATATTGCGCATCAGCCAGCGGCGCGCCATGTCTTCACCCGGGTGACGACCAAAACGGGTCTTGGTGAGATTCTTGGCCATGTACACCGCAAACTGCTCGACGACTGGCCACCCGCCGATCAGGTAGTGCCGCATGATCTGCGGACTCAACTTCGCGTCACGCATTTGCTGGTACAACTCGTGCTCGACCACCCGCGCTTTTGCAGCGCTGCAATCCTTGATCAAATGCTGCGCCCAGGCCGGATAACTGCTGGCTTCCATGAGCGGACCGGTTCTTTCGAAAGCGTCGATCACTGGGGTATCTCCTTATGAGGGTTTCAACTGATTAACGTAGCGTTCCTGGCGCGCCGAACATCAGGGGGTCAGGCCGTACGGGCTGAATATAAAGACTCTCGCAAGTGAACAATTCAGGGCGGGAAATCAGATAGCCCTGTGCAAAATCCACGCCCATTTCCTGCAACGCAGCTTCGATCTGCGGCGTCTCAACGTACTCCGCAATGGTGCGTTTGCCCATGACATGACCGATATTGTTGATCACCTCGACCATCGCCTTGTTGATCGGGTTGTCGAGCATGTCCTTTACAAAACTGCCATCGATCTTCAGGAAATCCACCGGCAAATGCTTGAGATAGGCAAAGGACGACATGCCCGAGCAGAAATCATCAAGGGAAAACTGACAGCCCAATCCCTTCAACTCGTTGATGAATCTGATCGCACTTTGCAGGTCGGCAATCGCACTGGTCTCGGTGATCTCGAAGCAGATCATCCCGGGCGATACGGCAAACGTCTCGAATTGCTGTTTCAGGTATTCGAGGAACGTATCATCTCCGATACTCGATCCTGACAAATTTATAGCACATAGCGCCTGTGGCACCTGATGCCGATCATCACTCTGGCACTGAGCTATGACTTTGAACACATTGTGTACCACCCAGCGATCCAGGGTGGTCATGAGTCCGTAGCGCTCGGCGGCCGGAATGAAATTGTCCGGGACGACCATTCGCCCGGACTCGTCGCGCAGGCGCAGGAGGATTTCAATGTGTCGTACTTCACCCGACTCGCCCTTTATCGAAGCGATTTCCTGCGCATAAAGGCAAAAGCGATTCTCGTCCATGGCCATATGCAGGCGCTGTATCCAGGCCATCTCGCCAAAACGCATCGACAGCGTCAGATCATCCACACTGTAGGCCTGGACCCGATTGCGACCTCTTTCCTTGGCCATATAGCAAGCCATGTCAGCGGCCGACAATGATCCTTCCAGAGACGCAGGCGTGTCGCCGAGGTGCACCAGGCCAATACTGACGGTAGCCATGAATGGCCGGCCTTTCCACATGAAATGCAGACGCTGCACCGCCTCGCGCAACGCCTCGGCAATATCGAGCGCCGTTTCGGCGGGACAATCGACCAACAACACACCGAATTCGTCACCTCCCAGCCGGGCCAGCGTGTCGCCGTCACGCAAACCCTGCGGCAAGGCCCGGCAAAGCTGACGCAATAGCTCATCACCCGCCGCATGGCCACCGGTATCATTGACCAGCTTGAACTGATCCAGATCGAGAAACATCAGGCAGTGGCTGCGGCCCTGACCGCAGTCTTCATCGAGCACTCGCTGCAAGCGGCGTTCGAATTCACTGCGGTTGACCAGCCCCGTCAGCGGATCATGGGCAGCCTGCCAGGACAGATCGGCGATGTACTGCTGCTCCTGGGTCATGTCATGCAGCACCAGCACCGCACCACTGATCACGCCTTCGGTGTAGATCGGCGTACCCACCAGCGCGACCGACACCGTGCTGCCATCAAGCCGCTGAATCAGCTTGCTGTTGGCGCTGCCGCCCTTGAGTTTGCCGGTGATGATCTGCTCGACCAGCGTTGACTGGTCCTTCTGATCGTTTTCATCCAGCAGATTGAACAGTGCAGCCAGAGGAAGCCCGCTGGCCTGAGTACTTTTCCAATGGGTGAGGCCCTCTGCGGCAGGGTTCATGTAAACAATGGCGCCGGCCACATCGATGGTGATCACCCCGTCGCCGATAGACTCCAGCGTGATCTGTGCGCGCTCCTTCTCCAGTTGCAGGGCATCGGCAAATACACGCCGCTGAACGATCAGACGTCGCACCCGCAGCAGCGCCAAGAGAATCAGTAACACGGCGGTGACCAGGTTGACCGCTATCAACAGGTTGAGGATCAGCCTGGAGCCTTCGCCCAGTGCATCACTGAAAGCGCGCGCAGCAGGCGTTACGCCTTCATCGATCACATTGATCTGCTCGCGCCATTGATCGACCTCGGCGGCGCTCACAGCGCCCTGCCCGACCCGCTCATGAATATGCCGCGCAAGCTCGTCGAGCTGCATGAGGTAGCCGTCACCCACTTCCCAGAAATGGATGACCTGCTTCATGAAGCTGAAGCTATGGAAATTCATGTACATCCAGATGATGCCGTTTACATCATCCGGGTGATTGCCGCCTTGAATGATTCCACTTCTGGCATCGGCCAGCGACGGGTTGGGCTGATCAAGGGCTTTGCGTAGCGCCTGGCCGCCCTGAGGTACGGAAAAGGCTTTTTGATACTTGAGGTAGTCACGCTCATCGTGACGGCTGGCGTACAGGCTCAGGTAGTGAATGGCGTCCTTCTGCCCCTTGGACCAGAGGCTCTCCCCCGCCACATAGCTGCGTACCGCAGACATGGTGTAGAGACTGACGCACCCCAGCAACGCCTGAAACAGGGCGACGGCAATGAAAGGCCACACGATGCCCAACAGACGGGGCTTGGAGAAGGTCCATGCTTGCTTCATGGGTTTCACGTCACCACATGCCTGAATAAACGTCTAGCGCAGAGACTAGGCTAAATTCGCCCGTGATGGCAGGTGATTCTCCCGCAATCGAGCCAACCTGTGCGCTGATCGAGGCTTCGCACATCAGATTTGTTGCAAATGTCCGTACAGTTTGGCGTACAGACCTCCATCGGCAATCAACTGCTGATGGTCACCGTCTTCAACAATACGCCCGCCATCGAACACCAGCACCCGGTCAGCCTGCTTCACGGCCGACAGGCGATGGGCAATGATCAGCGTCGTGCGGCTGCGTAGAAAACGTGCGAGCGCCTGATGCAGGTTGTACTCGGTGGCAGCGTCCAGCGCCGAGGTGGCCTCATCGAGGATCACCACTTTGGGGTCGGACAGCACCATGCGCGCGATGGCCATGCGCTGGCGCTGGCCACCCGACATTCTGACCCCGGAGCGTCCGACAACACTGTCCAGACCTTGTGGCAGATCGCGGATCGCAGGGTCGAGTTGCGCAACCTCCAGCGCGCGCCAGCAGTCTTCATCGCTGCAGTCACGGCCCATGGTCAGGTTGGCGCGTACGGTGTCATTGAACAGGGCCGGATGCTGCAGCACCACGGCGACGTTCTCACGCACGGTCTCCAGGCCGATATCCTGCTGGCTGACGCCGCCAAAACGGATCACCCCGGTACGGGCCGTATAGAGCCCGAGCAGCAACTGCACCAGGGTGCTCTTGCCGCCGCCGCTGGCACCGACAATGGCGACCTTTTCTCCCGGCGCGATGTTCAGGTTCAACTGGTCCAGCACCAGGTCTTCGCCATAGCCGAAAGTCAGGCCACGCACTTCGACCCCTACTGTTTCCTTGCCCTCGAACGGGTCGGTGCCACCGGCATATTGCGGCTCGTCGGCACGCGCCAGCAGCTCGTTGATGCGCGTCAGAGCTCCGCCGGCTGCGTAATAGGCGTATTGCAGGTTCAGCAGTTGCTCCACCGGCGTCATCATGAACCACAGGTAGCTGAACACCGCGAGCATCTGCCCAATGGACAGGTCCGAGAACAACACGGTAAGCATTGCCGCGGCGCGAAAAATATCGATACCGAACTGGAACAGCAGCCCGCTGGCACGGCCCGAGGCGTCGCTTTTCCATTGTGAATTGATTGCGTAGTCACGCACTTCCTGCGCACGCACGCCCAGGCGCCCCAGAAAGAAGCCTTGTCGGTTCCCTGCCCTGACTTCCTGAATCGCATCCAGCGTCTCGCTCAGCGCCTGGGTAAACCGCGATGTGCTGTCGTTCTCCAGCTTCTTGAGGTGCTTGACGCGCTTGCCCAGTTTTACCGTGAGCAGGATGACCAGCGGGTTGAACAGCATAATCAGCAGTGCCAGCTTCCAGTGCATCCACATCAGAATGCCCGCGGTGCCTGCCAGGGTCAGCGTGGCCACCAGCAGACGACTGAGGGTTTCACCGACGAACTTGTCCAGCGTATCCAGATCGGTGACCAGGTGCGTGGTCACCGTGCCGCTGCCCAGGCTTTCGTATTCACGCAGGGAAATGCGCTTGAGCCGCTCGATCAGCCGCAGCCGGATACGATAGACGATGTCCTTGGCCAGCCCGGCGAACAGCCGCGCCTGCAACACATTGAACACCAGCGCTCCGACCCGCAGCACCAGCGTTAACGACAGCATCAGGCCAATGTAGCCCGCCGCCTTTTGCCAACTGCCAGGCAGTAGGTGATCCATGACCTTGAGCGCAGCATCGCCACGGCCCAGCAACACCTCGTCGACCAGCAACGGCAGCAGCAACGGGATAGGCACACTGCACAGTGTGGCCAGCACCGCGACACCGTTGGCCAGCCACAGGGACTTTTTATGCCGCAAGGCGAGACGACGGATCTCGGCCCAGCTCAATGCATCGCTGCGCGTGGCGTGCGACGGTCGGGCAGCCTCAGTCACCTCATCATGCACTGGCTGCACGCTCCAGCCATCGACCCAGCAAGGGCGAAAGGCTGCTCAGTGGCTGATAACCGTTGGTCAGCAGCGCCAGCTGACCATTGCGCTCGGCCAGCAGGGTCGGGAAGCCGGCAATGCCCAGATCCTGTGCCCAGGCAAAATCGGCAGCGGTCGCCGCTTGCCGCTGAGGACTTTCAAACTCATCGGCAAATGCCTGACGCGACAGCCCCGTCTGCTCCGCGAGCTCAGCCAGCAATGACGGACGCGTTACGTCACGGGCTTCGCTATAGAAAGCCCGCTGAATCAGTCCGACCAGCTCCCAGGCGCGATCCGGGTCCAACTGCCGTGCCGCAGTAACGGCCAGGCAGGCAGGTGTAGTGTCGTAGACAAACCCTTCCGGCAGCGCACCTTCGCGACGAAACGGCTGGCCGGTGGCCTCTTCGACCGCCTGCCAGTGTTCAAGAATGTAACGACGTTTGGCAGGCTCCAGCGCCGCACCTTCGGAGCGCAGCCCGCCCATCACCAGATGCAGCGGCACGCCCGCCGCCCGAGCCTGTTGCACCAACGCGTCGGCAACCGGGGCAAAGCCCCAGCACCAGGAACACATCGGGTCCATGACATAGATCAGGCGGGCAGACATGGCTCAGGCCTCGGAGGGTAAACGATAGTTGCGACCGATCGGATGAGGCTGGTTACGTGCCTTGGCCAGTTCGATCTGCTTTTGCCGGTCGATGGCGCTGCGACGCGTCTTCTCGCTCAGCGAATCCCAGCAATGCGGGCAGCTGACGCCCGGCGAGTAATGCTCGCTGGCGCGGTCCTCGGCACTGATGGGCGTGCGGCAGGCGTGGCACTGATCATAATCGCCTTCGGTCAGGTCGTGTCGCACCGTGACCCGATTGTCGAACACGAAACACTCGCCGCGCCAGTGACTTTCCTGCTCAGGGACCTCTTCCAGATACTTGAGAATGCCGCCCTTGAGGTGATAGACCTCTTCGAAGCCCTCGCCGAGCATGTAACTCGACGCTTTTTCGCAGCGGATGCCACCGGTGCAGAACATGGCGACTTTCTTGTGTACTGCCGGGTCGAAATGCGCCTTGATGTATTCCGGAAACTCTCGAAACGACGTGGTTTTCGGATCGATGGCGCCCTCGAAGGTGCCGATCGAGACTTCGTAATCGTTGCGAGTATCGATCAGCAGCACTTCGGGATCGCTGATCAGGTCGTTCCAGTCCTTGGCCTCTACGTACGTACCGACGCTCTTGTTCGGGTCGACGCCTTCGACGCCCAGGGTCACGATCTCTTTCTTGAGCTTGACCTTGGTGCGATAGAACGGCTGCTCGTCGCAGTAGGATTCCTTGTGGTCGATGTCAACCAGGCGCGGGTCGTTCTTCAACCACGCCATCAGACCATCGATGCCTTCGCGACTGCCGGACACCGTGCCGTTGATGCCCTCGTCGGCGATCAACAGCGTGCCCTTGATGCCGTTGTCGATCATCGCCTGCAACAGCGGCTCGCGCAGTTCCACGTAATCGCTGAGGGTAACGAACTTGTACAGCGCAGCCACGACGATCGGCTGAGTCATCGGCTCTTGAGTCATGTATCTCTCCAGTGGCGACCCTCGCAAAGGGCCTACCGGGTAAAAAATTGCGGACCAAAAAAACGCACCGGCCAAGCGGCGCGGTGCGGATTCTAGCAAAAACCGGAGTACAGCAGGCAGCTCGGCGGGTCAATCGCCCCGGCAAGGGGGCCGGATCAGTAAAAAGCCCTGATCAATGCCCGCCGGCACAGGTCGGCGAAGCAGGCGCTGCACCGATCTTCGACCATTCTTCAGGCGTGTACGTGTGCAGCGCCAGCGCATGAAACTCGCCCATGAGCGGGCCCAGCGTGGCGTAAACCTTCTGGTGCCGCTTGACCGAGTTCAGGCCCTGAAACTGATCACTGACCAGAACAGCCTTGTAATGGGTCTGCTGACCACGACTGTGCATATGACTCTCGTCGAGCACTTGCAGGTGGTGCGGTTGCAGCAGCGCAAGCGCCGACTCGATTCGTTGTTGCATGGTCATGATGGAAATCGCCTGTCAGGGCTTTTTGGCCGGAGCCGGAGCAGCTGCCTTGGCAGGTTCCAGTTCGGCAGTCATGTCAGCCAGCAGCTTGTTGACGACCGGAACAGCGCTTTCCAGCTTGCTCTGGGTCAACTGGGCCGACTGCTGAGCCAGCTCAGGCATCTTGGTCATCACTTTCTTGCCCAGTGGAGACTGGTAGAACGCAACCAGATCCTTCAGCTCGCTTTCGGTGAAGTTGGCGGTGTAGAGCTTGACCATCTCAGGCTTGAGCTTGTTCCAGCCAATGGCTTGGTCCAGAGCGGTATTGGCCTTGGCCTGATAAGTTTCAAGCAGGGCTTTTTTCGACGCAGGTGCCTTGGTTTCAGCAAAACGCTGAGCGAACATCTGCTGAACCTGAGCGTAGACCGGAGCGCCCAGGCGATCGGCGTTGGCAAGCTTCAGGAACGTTTCGGCGCTCGCGTTGTGACTGGCGGTGTCGGCGAAAACCTGGCCGCTGGCACAGACCAGGGCTACCGCGGTACAAATGGCACGAAGACGGGTCATCGAGTTTCCTTATCTAGCAAACGAGGCATTACCCCAGGGCCGACCATTCTGCGCTTATCTGGGCTTTTGGCTCAACCCCCGGTTCACCCAGCGGTTAAAAAGCACTGCGCGGGAACCCTGTGGGCATATGGACACCTAACCCTGCAACGTACTTAAAGGAGTAAGACCAGTGAGCCGCACCGAAACCGACAGCATTGGCCCGATCGAAGTCCCCGAAGATGCCTACTGGGGCGCGCAGACCCAACGCTCACTGATCAATTTTGCGATTGGCGACCAGCGAATGCCGCTGCCCGTCCTGCACGCGCTGACACTGATCAAGAAAGCCGCCGCACGGGTCAACGACCGAAATGGCGATCTGCCTGCCGATATCGCCCGCCTGATCGAGCAGGCCGCCGACGAAGTGCTCGACGGTCAGCATGACGCGCAATTTCCGCTGGTGGTCTGGCAGACCGGCAGTGGCACGCAGAGCAACATGAACGTCAACGAGGTGATCGCTGGCCGCGCCAACGAGCTGGCTGGCCAAGGTCGTGGCGGCAAGTCGCCAGTCCATCCCAACGATCATGTCAATCGCTCGCAAAGCTCCAACGACTGCTTCCCGACAGCCATGCACATCGCCACTGCCCAGGCGGTCAAGGAGCAACTGCTGCCCGCCATTGCCGAATTGTCCAGCGGTCTGGCCGAACAGGCCGCGCGGCACATGAAGCTGGTCAAGACCGGGCGCACGCACATGATGGATGCGACGCCGATCACCTTCGGCCAGGAGCTGTCGGGATTTGTCGCGCAACTCGATTACGCGGAAAAAGCCATTCGCGCCGCTCTGCCCGCCGTCTACGAGCTGGCTCAGGGCGGTACAGCAGTCGGCACCGGGCTCAATGCACCCAAAGGGTTTGCCGAGGCCATTGCCGCAGAACTGGCCGCGCTCTCAGGCCTGCCATTCGTCACCGCCCCCAACAAGTTCGCCGCGCTGGCCGGTCATGAGCCACTTGCTGCGCTGTCCGGCGCATTGAAGACGCTGGCCGGTACGCTGATGAAAATCGCCAACGACCTGCGCCTGCTGGGCTCAGGCCCACGTGCCGGGCTGGCAGAAGTCAGACTGCCTGCCAATGAGCCAGGCAGTTCGATCATGCCCGGCAAGGTCAATCCGACCCAGTGCGAGGCCTTGTCGATGCTGGCCTGCCAGGTCATGGGCAACGACGTGACCATCGGTTTTGCCGCCAGTCAGGGTCACCTGCAACTGAACGTGTACAAGCCGGTGATCATTCATAACGTTCTGCAGTCGATTCGCCTGCTGGCCGATGGCTGCAGCAATTTCAACGAGCACTGCATCGCGGGCATGGAGCCGGATGGCGAAAAAATGGCCGAGCACCTGGAGCGCGGCCTGATGCTGGTCACCGCCCTCAATCCGCATATCGGCTATGACAAGTCGGCGCAGATTGCCAAGAAAGCCTACACCGAAGGTCTGACCTTGCGCGAGGCGGCATTGGCGCTGGGTTACCTGACCGATGAAGAGTTCGACGCCTGGGTGCGGCCGGACAAAATGCTCGAGGCAGGCAGTAATGGCTGATGCCAGAAGCGGCGCAACGCCACTGGAAGGTAATGGCAAACGAATCCTGATGGTCTACGGCACGCCGAAGGCCATCAGTTTCTGTCACGCCCTGGGTGACGCCTATGCGCAGACCGCGCGTGGCGAAGGGCACGTGGTGCGGGTCATCAAGCTGGGCGAACTGGACTTCGATCCGATTCTGCACAACGGCTACGATCAGACTCAGACCCTTGAGCCCGACCTGCTCGAAGCCCAGCGTCAGATCCACTGGGCCGAGCATCTGGTCTTCGTCTATCCGGTTTGGTGGGGCGGCTTGCCTGCCTTGCTGACTGGCTTTTTCGACCGGGTACTGACACCCGGGTTTGCGTTCAAGGTGCATGGCCGCAAGCACTCATCCAATGAACTGCTTCGCGGCCGAACGGCGGAACTGCTGGTCGCCATGGACACGCCGCCGCGCTACTTTAAATGGATTTACGGCGCGCCGGCGCACCGCCAGATGGTGCGGACCATACTCGGCTTTTGCGGGATCAAGACCAAACGCCTGACCGAGTTTGCTCCGGTACACAGCGCCAGCGAACAGCAGCGCCAGGAATGGATTATTCAGGCGCAGGGGCTGGGCAGACGCTGATCTGCCCCACCACCCGCACGTCAGGCCTGCGCAAGCCGCGCCTTGCGTGCCCTGAGGCCGGCGACCAGCGAAGGGCCAAGCGCAGTCAGCGCCGACCCGGCCACCACCAGCAGCGCACCGCCGTATCCCAGCATGTTCAACTCTTCAGCCAGCACGTAATCCGGCCACAGCCAGGCGGCAACCGCCACGGCGGTTAGCGTGACCAGGGGCGTCAGCGCCAACGTCGCACTGACCCGCGAAGCCTCCCAGTGCGCCAGCGCTTCGGCGAAGGCACCATAGGCCACCAGCGTGTTCAGACAGCAGGCCAGCAGCAGCCAGCCTTGCAACGGGCTCAACAGCAATGCTTCGGCAGGGTGCGCCCACGGCGTGAGCAACAACGCGCAAAACAGGTAGATCACCATCATCACCTGCAGCGAATTCCACACCGTCAGGAGCTGCTTCTGACTCAGCCCGTAAAACGTCCATATGGTCGAGGCCAGGAGCACCACCAGCACGCCCAGGGTGTAGTCACCCAACGAGGTGAAAAGCTCCACCAGACGCTGATTGAAAAAGAATCCGAAGCCCACCAGCAGTACCATCAGGCCGATACCCTGCCCCAGACTGAAACGCTCCTTGAACAGAAAGATGCTGCTGATCAGCAGAAAAATCGGACCGACCTGAACCAGCAATTGCGTGGTGCCCGGGCTCAGCAGGCGCAAGCCAATGAGGTACAGCACATAGTTGCCGACCAGACCGAACACAGCCAGCCCGACCAGCACCCTGCCCTTGCGCCCCAGCACTTTGAAGCTAGGCAGGCGCTTGACCGACGCCAGCCAGATGAACAACAGCGCACCGGACACAGCCAGGCGGAACCAGGTCACTGTCACAGGATCCATCACCTGCAGCACCTGCTTGAGCTTGATCGGCAAAATGCCCCAAAGCAGCGCGGTCAACAGTGACAGACAAAGGCCATAGACCCAGCGACCAGACGAGATATGCATTGCAACTTCCGCAAGAGGGTTAAAACAGAACATTCATTCTAGGCGCTGATCGGCAAAGCAACAGTTACAGCTGGGTGCAGTTAACGGCGCGAATTGTGTTCCTTATCCCTGGCCGCCGTGATTGCGCTGGTAGGTCTCACTGCCCATGGCCTGAATCTGACCTTCGATCAACGCATCGAACGGCTTCAGCAACGCCTCGAACGAGGTGGGTGCTTCCAGCGTCTGCAAGGTATGCACGATGGCCTCGAGCGTCGACAAGGCCTCCGGGCCCGGCGCCTTGCGCAAGCGATAACGCGAAACAGGCACGTCGCCCGGCGTCACCCTTGGCAGCTCGGCGAGCAAGGGGTTGAGGTGCAGCAGCTTGCGCGCCTTGCGCCACGTGCCATCCGGCACGACCAGCAGCATGGGCAGTGAATCCTGCGCATAAGGCGTCAGCGTCTGCGCAGCCTCGCCCGGAAACAGCAATCGAGGCTGATAACCGGGCGGATTCAGAATCCGCTGCAGATCGTCGAACACTTCACCCACCAACAACTGCGCATTGAGCAGACCGAGCGCGGCCAGTCGGGCGGTGTTCAAGGCATGGCTGACTTCATCGGGATGCTGCAGGATCAACACTCGCGTGCGACTGTCCAGCTGTGGAATCAGGGCGCACAGACAATGCGTAGCAGGACGCAGACAACGTTCACAACGGGCGCGGGACATCGATGGGTACTCGGTCAATCTCACAAGGTTAAAGAGGCTGCACTGCGCGATGAATCAGCATTGCCGCAAACCGCCTGTCGAACAGCCAGGCATTTTAAACAAATCAGCCTCCCAACGGCGGGGCAATCCGAAGCCGCAACGGCGATTTGAGCTAGCCTCATGGGTCTGGGCTGGAGAAATGAAGTACGCCTGCTGTATCTGACAAGATCCACATCAGGGGCTTTCATGAATCGCGAAGAGATCAGGCAAAAGGTATTCGACGCCCTGGGTATCATTCTAGTGGACAAGAGCGCCATTCAGGATGACGCAACGCTCGCCGATCTGGCCCTTGATGACGAGGATATCGAGCGCTTTTTCAGCGCGCTGGAGGAAGCCTTCGATTTCACCCTCCCTGAAGCCATCAGAAGACAGGCAACCGCCAGACCAGATCAGTTTGCGCTGGACAGCATCGTCAAGCTGATTTTGCATGAGCTGAAAAAGGAACCGGGAAAGTCAGAGGAAAAGCACGGGCATCAGCATTGAAAGCCGGCCCTTTTATCGGGACGCCCTGTGCGCCCCGACGAAATTCAACATGCGCATTACCCTGTGGCCAGGGTCAGGCGAGAGGCTTACCGGCGTTGGCGGCGACGATCATCGTCGGCACGAACCGGAATGGGTTGCAGTTTTGGGCGTTCTATCAGACCCAATGCAACGCCTACATCGTGGAGCCATTCTTGCAGTTTGCTATTCATAGAGCCCCCTTGAGGGAAATACTCGGCAGTCGATCCGTACTCATCACTCACTAGAGATCATAGAAGCAAATGAACTGTTAGCCGAGTGCAACGAGAAACAATTTTCCCGATGGAGCCAATGTGACATTTGTGCAGGATCGCTTCTAGTCTTTGCGACGGACGGCCTGTTACTGAACATTACGCCGACGAGTCGACCAGACTCAGTCAGGCGGACTGATCAGGCCATCGCCGTCGGTCATCGCCCGCTCCAGTAAATCGGCGGGCAGACTCTTGCTGGCGCGCGCCCCAAGCAGTTTGAGCTGCTCGCTGCGGCTGATCAGGTTGCCACGCCCTTCCGTCAGCTTGTTGCGCGCAGCCGAGTAAGCCTTGTCCAGTTGTTGCAGGCGGTTGCCCACCTCATCCAGATCCTGGATGAACAATACGAACTTGTCGTACAGCCAGCCTGCGCGTTCGGCGATCTCACGGGCGTTCTGGCTCTGACGCTCCTGCTTCCAGAGGCTGTCAATCACCCGCAAGGTGGCCAGCAGGGTCGTGGGGCTGACAATCACGATGTTGCGGTCGAAGGCTTCCTGGAAGAGGTTCGGCTCGGCCTGCAGGGCGGCAGAAAAAGCGGCCTCGATAGGCACGAAGAGCAGAACGAAATCCAGGCTATGAAGTCCTTCGAGACGCTTATAATCCTTGCCCGACAAGCCTTTGACATGGTTACGCAACGACAGTACGTGCTGCTTCAGCGCAGCCTGACCAATGACCTCGTCATCGGCAGACACATATTGCTGGTAGGCCGTCAGGCTGACCTTGGCGTCGACCACCACCTGCTTGTCGCCCGGCAACATGATCAACACGTCAGGCTGAAAGCGCTCGCCGTCCGGCCCCTTGAGGCTGATTTGCGTCTGGTACTCACGGCCCTTTTCAAGCCCGGCATGCTCCAGCACGCGCTCCAGGATCAGCTCGCCCCAGTTGCCCTGGGTCTTCTGCCCCTTCAAGGCGCGTGTCAGGTTGGTCGCCTCATCACTCAAACGCTGATTCAACTGCTGCAGACGTTCCAGCTCCTTGGCCAAGGAAAAGCGTTCGCGCGCTTCGTTCTGGTAACTCTCCTCGACACGCTTTTCGAACGACTGGATACGCTCCTTGAGCGGCGTGAGCAATTGGCCCAGCTGCTGCTGGCTGGTCTCGGCGAAGCGCTGCTCGCGCTCATCGAAAATCTTGCCCGCCAGTTCAGCGAACTGCGCGCGCAGCTCATCCCGGGACCCCTGCAGATCGTTCAGGCGCTGCTGATGGCCATCCTGCTGTTCGCGCAGCTCAGCGTTAAGCGCTGCACACTGCGCATCAAGGCGACGCAACTCTGCCTCTCTGGCGGCACGCTCATGATTCCAGTCCTGTGCCGTTTCGCGCGCGTTATCGCTTTCCTGGCGCAACAACTCGACCTCGCGGCGCAAAGCCGCCAGATCAGCCTGCTTGGCGGCATTGGCCTGACTGAGGTCGCTGACCTCGTCACGGCACGCATCCAGCTGGGCGTTGAGACCTTCCTGCGCCATTTGCGCCATGCTCAAACGCTCATCGAGCAACGCGCTCTCGGCCTGACGAGCGGCCAGACGGCGCTGCAGATGCCAAAGCAGGCCCAGCAAGGGCAACGCTGCTGCGCCAAGCCCCAGTAACAGGCTGTTCAGGTCCAGTGCCATTAAAGACTCCATGCGGGCTGAATAATAAAGGCCAGCGGCAGATTGAGTAGAGCGTGATAGTGCAGCAGAAACATCATCTCGGGTGAGACGGGATCAACAGGCGGGGGCAAATCGGGGGAACGGATTGTACGCGCTTTCAGCACGGCACACAGCCCCTATTAGGGGGACATTTGCGCGGGACAATCCACAGAAGCTGTGGATAACTCAGTGGACAACCGCCCTTTAACTTCCGCAAACGCAAGCAGCATGGGGCCTGCGCTCAAACTGACGATTTTTTCACCAGCTAAAAAAAAACGATGTTTTTCATTGACTTAATAATTCACCATCATAAATCAAACCCTTAGCTTCGCTTGTGACAGTGATGTCGCAGCTTGTGGCGCTAATGTGCACAACTCCTCATCAGGGCCGTTTTTGGTCATTTCATGCATCATTTATTGCGTGCCCGAACGCATCGCATTCTCAATGAATACAAGGCTCTCAGCAGGTTTTCGGTTTCTGGTTCGACATTGATGAAGAGGCATTTTGCGCATTATTCAGGGCAATGAAAGCAACACAGGCGACAAATTGCACATAGTGCGGTCCAAGCACTGCCAAAAATGCTCCCCATCCTAATGAACCAACGATTCAGTGAAGGAATCCATGAAGGAGATCGCCCAGTTCTTCCTGCTGCTGTTGGCTGTTTGCTTCGTCGCCCTGGCAGTCAGTATCGTGCTGCCACCCCCGGACGGCGGCGTGTTCGCCTACAGCGTGCTGCTGTCAGCGATCGCCCTGATGCTGATCATCTGCGGTGACCTGAGCAGCGGGCGCATCAACGCGACAGGCGACATCATGCGCGCCATCGAAAGCCGCAGGTCGCTGCGGCTGACTGTCACCGCCTACGTGCTGGGCTGCTCGATGGTTGCGTCAATCACCGTACTGATCTATAGATTGGCCGGGCACTGGTGAAGTTTTATACACTGCCACTTGCAATGTCCAGATGAGGCGGGTAATATCGCCGCCGTTAGTACCAAGCTGAAAATCAATTCCGGTCGACAAGTCCCCCGACAGACACTCCTCCATGCGACGAGAATGTTGGCAACAAGGGATCGACCACCTCGATGGTTTCCAGACATGAACCTTTCGCGCTGATGCACCATTTGGGGTGACAGTGCAGTCATGGCCCTCATGGTCTGCTTCAACCAGCCTGCAATTGATCAGGATCTTCACCCGGAGCGTAGAACCTTTGCTCCTGTTGTGTTGCCTGCCCTCCTAAGTACCTACCGGTCAGCCAGAGCGCCATACGATAAAGCGCGCTTCAACTGCCTGTCTTTGTTCCAGTCAGGTTCTCCGCCCAGCCAGGCTTTTGTATCAAATGTCGGCCCGCGTTTACTGGAATCTTTATTTTTGCACGGTATTGTTCCGTGTTGCTTCAGGAAACACCTTGAATATGAATACTCAGACTCAACATGCAATTCACACATTGACCAACGCTTTTGCCCCAATGAACTGCCTGATCATGGCCGCTCGCAAAGGCTGCTTCAGTTTCACCATCGTCAATGAACACGGCATCGCCCGCCACAGCGAACGCCTGTACCCCGATCAGTACGCCAGCGCCGAACCGCTGCAGGCCGTGATCGAGCGTACCCGCCAGGCCCTCATCGCCTGACGAAAACGTTGCACCGCAAGCCAAAAGCCCCGCACTGCAAAGGCGGGGCTTTTTTTATGCGCGCTTTATAACAGTGTCATTATGCGACGATAAGGCTCTGGAACTGCGCTAATTCGAAGTTCCTACTCCTTCGGCAGGATTGTCCTACAAGAATAGCTCTAAATCGGGCTCCTCAGCCTATAGCGCGCCGTCGAAAATGTTGGTAATTTTCGACCGGTGAATAACAAGGAGTTCTAATAATGAAAATAATGACAAAAGCACTGAACCGGACAACGCTTGGACTCGCACTGGGTCTGGCCTCTTCTCAACTGCTCGCTGCCGGCTTTGCCCTAAACGAACAAAGCATCAGCGGCATGGGCACCGGCTTTGCAGGTCGCTCCTCGTCAGCCGATGACGCAAGCACCGTATTCGGCAACCCTGCCGGTATGTCCCGCATCAAACGCGAACAAATCAGCGTGGGTGCAGCGGCAGTGATCGCCAAGACCGATATCGACAATGGCCGTGGCACATTTGGCGGCAGCAACGACGGCGACATGGTTCCGGTGGTCGGCGTACCCATGGGCTACTACGTCAAACCAATCGATGATCACTGGGCATTTGGTCTGGGCGTGTACGTACCGTTCGGCCTGGTCACCGATTACGAAAAAGGCTTCGCTGGCCGCTACTGGGGCGACAAGAGTCACGTCCAGGTCGTGACCTTCCAGCCGACTGTCAGCTATGCATTCAATGACAAGGTGTCCATCGGTTTCGGCCCGACGATCAACCGCATCGACGGTGAGCTGACGTCCGCTACATTGAATGGAAGAAGCCCGGGCCTCAACGACGGCAAGGTAAAGATCGAAGGCGATGACACCGCAATCGGCTTCAATGCCGGTATCCTGGTGCAGGCTACCGACACCACTCGCCTGGGCCTGACTTACCACTCCAAGGTCGATTACAAGCTCAAGGGCAAGACCAAGATCGAAGGTTCGGGCTTTGCCGGGTTCTCCGGCCAGAAGTATGACGCTTCGCTGGATATCTCCACGCCTGAGTCCGTGGACTTCTCCATCACCCAGCAGATCGACGAGAACTGGACGGTCTATGCCGGCAGTACCTGGACTCGCTGGAGCCGCCTGCAAGACATCACCGTCAACAACGATGGCGTCCCTGCCCTGCTAGGCGGTTCTGCCGGTCCGATCGGCACCATCACTGAAGAGCAGAACTGGCACGACACCTGGGCGCACGCCATCGGTGCTTCGTACAAGGTCAATAAAGAGTGGACGCTGCGTACCGGTTTCTCCGTTGATCAGTCGCCGACCAACAACGTCAACCGCTCCCCACGCATCCCGACGGGCGATCGCAAGATCATCAGCTTCGGTGCCGGCTGGAGCCCGACCGACGACCTGACCATCGACGTGGCGTACTCGTACCTGCGTGAAGACGAAACCAAGATCCGCGACAGCAGCCCGTCCAAAGGTTCGTACAGCGCCGACTACCGCAACACCGCTCACGGCCTGGGTACTTCGGTTACCTATCGCTTCTGATAAGCAACTGCCAGGCTGAAAAAAAGCCCGCAACCAGTGATGGTTGCGGGCTTTTTAGTGCATGCCTGGTGCGCTCAGACCTGAATTGATTGAATAGCGTACAGATACTCCGCGTCATTGACTGACTATCGTGCCGACGCTCAGCGTCGGCATGCAGTTCTGGACGCTCTGCGTCCCCTATGTGGCGCCTCGCATCACACAAGGGTTCTGCGATGCCAGGTCGATTCAGACAAGACTCAAGCCGCCCTTTTTTGCCCCCTAAGGCTTAGACGCAATCGCCTTCTCAATGGCTGCGATCAGCTCAGGATCATCCGGCTTGGTCATGCTGGAGAAGTTGGCGATGACCTTGCCCTGGCGATCGACCACGTACTTATAAAAGTTCCAGCGCGGCGCACTGCTTTGCTCGGCCAGCACCTTGAACAAATGGGTCGCATCATCACCGCGCACGGCCTGCGGCTCGGTCATGGTGAAGGTCACGCCATAATTGACGTAGCAGACCTTGGCAGTCTCCTCACCATCCTTGGCTTCCTGTTTGAAGTCATTGGACGGCACGCCCAATACTTCGAGCCCCTGCCCCTTGTAGCGCTGACTCAGCGCTTCAAGGCCTTTGAACTGCGGGGCGAAGCCGCAGAAGCTGGCAGTATTGACCACCACCAGCGGCTTGCCGGCAAAGCGCTTGCACAGGTCGATGTTTTCCTTGGCGCGCAGCTTGGGCAACTCGCCTTGCAGCAACGGCGGGCAGTCGGCGGCCATTGCAGCACCGCTCATGGCCAGCAGCAAAAGAGGGATCGAAAAAAAGCGAATGTTCATCATGGCGGCCCTGAATATTGTTTTGGTCTGCCGACACGCTACCCCATGCAGGAGCGTCTGCCTAGCAAGCGCCCATTCCCAATTGCAATGCGCCCAGCCCGACATGCTGCCAGGCCCTCCAGAGCAATCCCAGCACCACGGCGCCCACCAGCAGCGCCGCCAGCAGAGGCCAGCGCCGACTCATGCCAGACCGCCCTGCGCCTGCAATCGTGCCACCGGCCGCTCGCGCACCGGCCAGTTGAGCGCCGCGGCGAGTAGACTCAGCAGTATCGAGACTTGCCAGATCAGGTCGTAGCTACCGGTGCGGTCATACACCAGCCCGCCCAGCCAGCCACCGAGGAAGGCGCCTAGCTGGTGAAACAGGAAGACAATGCCGCCCAGCATTGACAGGTTGCGCACACCGAACAGTGTCGCGACCGTACCGTTGGTCAGCGGCACGGTCGACAACCACAGCAAGCCCATCGCCACGCCGAACAGATACGCTGTGGTCTGGCTCAAGGGTATCCAGAGAAACATCACGATCACCACCGCACGCAACAGGTAAAGCACGGTCAGCAGTCGGGGCTTGGACATGCGCCCGCCCAGCCAGCCTGCTGTGTAGGTGCCGAAGATATTGAACAGGCCGATCAGGGCCAGCACTGTAGTGCCGACCTTGGCGGGCAAGTGCTGATCCACCAGATAGGCCGGCAAATGCACGCCAATGAACACCACTTGAAAGCCGCAGACAAAGAACCCCAGCGCCAACAGCCAGAACCCCGAATGCGAGCACGCCTCACGCAGCGCCTCGCCCAGGGTCAATTCGACGCCGGTGGATACGCTCGGCGTATCCTTGAGCATACCCACCAAAGGCAGGATCAACGCCACCATCACGCCCAGCACCAGCAAGGCACCGGACCAGCCCAGCCAGTTGATCAAACCCAATGTACCGGGCAGCATGGCGAACTGACCGAATGAGCCGGCCGCGCTGGCGATCCCCATGCCCATACTGCGTTTTTCCGCAGGCAGCGCACGCCCCACGACACCCAGAATGACCGAAAACGATGTGCCGGACAGACCGATACCGATCAGCAGACCGGCGCTCAATGAAAGGCTGAGGGAAGAATCGGCGGTACTCATGCACAACAGACCTGCGGCATACAGCACACCGCCGACGAAGACGACTTTCGCCGCACCAAATCGATCGGCCAGCGCCCCGGCGAAGGGCTGTGCCAGGCCCCACATCAGATTCTGCAGGGCAATGGCAAAGGCAAAGACTTCACGTCCCCAGCCAAACTCGGCGCTCATGGGTGCCAGAAACAGACCGAAGCCGTGCCGCGTGCCCAACGAAAGCGCAAGAATCAGCGCACTCCCCAGCAGAACCCAGCCACTGGTACGCCAGATCGATGTCATGGTTAAGCTCCCTGCGCTTTGTGTTACATGGTTTTACCCGCGATTCGCGAAGCTACGCGCTGCCGGTAAAAGCTGTCAACAAAGCGATGCGCAGGGTCTCAAAGCAGCGCCAGCGTCAGCAGCACCGCCAACTCCAGCAGCTCAAGCAATGCCCCGGCTGTATCACCGGTGCATCCGCCCAGACGGCGCATCATCAGCTGCCGCAACCAGAAGAAGCAGGCGGCGCAGACCAGCAATACCATTCCCCCTGACCAGCCGGCGAGCAGCACGCACGCAATGGCAGTGGCGAGCAAAACCTTGCGTCCAGGGCCACGCGGCAGATGATCGGCCAGCGCCTGCCCCAACCCTCCGGAACGCACATACGGCGTCCCCAAAAACAGCCCAAGCATGGCAGCGCGCCCGATTACCGGTGCCAACAGCAGCCAGACACTGGCATGGCTCTCGATCAGCGCCAGAATCGCGGCAAACTTGAGCAGCAGCACCAAGACCAGCGTGACCACGGCGATAGGCCCGCTGCGTGGATCTTTCATGATCTTCAAGGTGCGTTCACGGTCACCGAAGCCGCCCAGCCAGGCGTCAGCACTGTCGGCCAGACCATCCAGATGCAGGCCGCCGCTGAGCAATACCCAGGCAGTGAGTACCAGCGCGGCGTGCAGCATCAGCGGCGCACCACTGAGCAGCGTGTTGAAACCCAGCAGCAGGGTGCCGAACACCGCCCCCACCAACGGGTAGAACAGCAAAGAACGCCCCAGCTCTTCGGGACGCGGCATACTGGGCAGCCTGATCGGCAGGCTGCCGAGAAATTGCAGAGCGATCCAGAACGGCAGCATCTCAGATCTCCGTGAGTACGCGATCAGCAGCGACCTGAATCGACAACAGCGCGCCATGTCCGACCACCACCTGCAACAGTTGCTCACGCGGCAAACCACGCGCCTGCGCCACCAGCAGGCGCATGACACCACCATGACTGACCAGCAACACGCGCTCACCCGCATAAGCCTGATGCAGACGCTCAACGGCACTCAATACGCGGTTCGAGAAATCCAGCACCGGCTCACCGTTGGGAGGTGTGAAGGCGTAGGGATCCGCCCAGAACAGCCCCAGGCCCTCGGCATCGGTCTCCATGAGTTGCGCAGGGCTGTGCCCTTCCCAGTCACCGAAATGCAGCTCCTGCAAACCCGGCTCCAGGTGCAGAGGCAACGACAAGCGCTGCGCCAGCTCCTCGGAGAAACGGGCGCAACGTTGCAGCGGCGAGCTGACAATCCGCGTCCAGGGGCCGCCACCCGCCACTGCCGCACGCATCTGCTGCCAGCCAGACTCGGTCAGAGCGTCGTCGATGCTGCCGCGCAGGCCGCCGCCCAGTTCGGTTTCGCCGTGACGCAACAAGTCCAGGTGCAAGGTCATGCGGGACGATCCGCCACAGCCGCTTCGGCAAACGTCGCCATGCCGTTGTGCAGCTCGCACGCCAGGCGCACCAGCGGCACCGCCAGTGCGGCACCGCTGCCCTCGCCCAAACGCAAACCGAGGTCCAGTAACGGTTCGGCCTGCAACGTTTCCAGCAGATGCCGATGGCCCGGTTCGGCGCCCCGATGACCGAACAGCAGCCAGTTACGGCAGGAAGGGTTCAGGCGCACCGCCACCAGCGCGGCCACGCTGCAAATGAAACCGTCGACCAGTACCGCAATTCCTTCCTGCGCGCAGGCCAGGTACGCACCAGTCAGTGCGGCGATTTCGAAGCCGCCCAGACAGAACAGGCTGCTCAACGGGTCACCCGCCTGCTCGGCGTGCAATGCCAGTGCGCGCTCGATGACACGCGTCTTGTGCTGAATACCCTCGGCGTTCAGCCCGGTGCCCGGTCCGACCAGCAATGGCGCGGCGCACTCCAACAGTGAGCAGGCGACTGCGCTGGCGGCTGTGGTGTTGCCGATGCCCATCTCGCCACCGATGAACAGTTCGGTGCCGACAGCTTTGGCGCGCAATACGCTGTCACGCCCGGCCTGCAGGGCGGCGAGCCCCTGCTCGACACTCATGGCCGGCCCCTGGGCAAAATTGGCGGTGCCCGCGCCAATGCGCAGATGGCGCACCCCGGGCAGATCCATTGGCGACACGGTGCCCAGATCGACCACGTCCAGTTGCGCGGAGAGCTGACGCGCCAGCACGCTGATCGCAGCGCCGCCGTTGACGAAGTTGTGCAGCATCTGACCGGTGACTTCCTGTGGGTACGCCGACACACCTTCAGCGACGACGCCATGATCAGCGGCAAAAATCGCGATCCACAGTTGATCGACGGCCGGACGCTCACGTCCCTGCAGACCGGCCAGCTGTACCGCCAGGC
Organism: Pseudomonas sp. PvP028; assembly: GCF_017832255.1. Classification (NCBI taxonomy): domain Bacteria; kingdom Pseudomonadati; phylum Pseudomonadota; class Gammaproteobacteria; order Pseudomonadales; family Pseudomonadaceae; genus Pseudomonas; species Pseudomonas sp. PvP028. The sequence goes on along the minus strand of NZ_JAFIBL010000001.1, from coordinate 3,057,809 downwards.
GCTCCAGTTGTGCCAGTGAACCGGCGGGTTTGGTCAGTTGCTGCTGACGGGCCAGTGCCGCCTCGCGCATTGGCACATCAATGGCCTGTGCAGGCTTGAGCCACCAGGAATTACTCATAGCGCGGTTCCTTTCAACGTCAGGGGCAAGCCGGCAACGGTCAACACGACACGCTGGCAACGCTCGGCCAGCGCCTGATGCAACAGGCCGGCTTCATCGACATAGCGACGGGTCAGTTCGCCGAGCGGCACGACACCAAGCCCGGTTTCGTTGCTGACAAAAATGATTTCACCCGGCAGCCCAGCAAGGCTGTCGAGCAGGGATTCACGTTCTTGAAGCAGGCGCTCGGGGTTGTCGAGCATCAGTAGATTGGTCAGCCAGAGGGTCAGGCAATCGACCAGCAGGCAGCAATCGGGCGCCGCGTTTTCGCGCAGTACCCGCGCCAGTTCGATCGGCTCTTCGACCAACCCCCAGTGCTCGGGACGGCGTGCGCGATGACTGGCAACACGCTGATTCATTTCGCCGTCCAGAGGCTGACTGGTGGCGATGTACGTCACCCTCAGCGCGCTGTCGGCGGCCAGTTTTTCCGCCAGACGACTCTTGCCGGAGCGCGCGCCGCCGAGGATCAATTGCAGCATTCAGTTCGCCTCCAGGCCACACAGTTCGCGAAGCAATGGGCCGTCCAGGTGCTTTTCCACCAGGTCCGCCAGACGTTCGATGTCGCGCTCGCGCAAGGCGTGATAATCGACGGACTGCACGTTCGTCAACCCCGCCCAGCGCAGCAACGCGCTACAGGCAGCAGGTGATTCGAACAGGCCGTGCAGGTAAGTCCCCAGCACCTGGCCATCGGCACTCTGCGCACCATCGCAACGCCCGTCGTCCAGTTGCACGGCAGCCTGCTCCAGCGCCGGCCCTGTCGTTACCCCGGCATGAATTTCGTAACCGCTGACCTCGGCGTCTTCCAGGGTCAGACGACCGCGCACATTGCGCAGTTGCTTTTCCGCTTCCAGCACCGTGCTCATTGCCAGTAGGCCAAACCCTGGGCTGGACCCGGCTGCGCCTTCCAGCCCGAGTGGATCGTGTACCTGCTCACCGAGCATTTGCAGGCCACCGCAAATCCCCATCAGCTTGCCGCCATAACGCAAATGCCGCTCGATGGCGGTGTCCCAGCCATTGTTGCGCAGGTAGTTGAGATCGCTGCGCACACTCTTGGAACCGGGCAGAATGATCAGGTCCGCAGGAGGAATCGCCTGGCCGGGGCCGATGAATTGCAGATTGACCTGAGGGTGCAGGCGCAACGGATCGAAATCGGTGTGATTACTGATGCGAGGCAGCACCGGGACCACCACGTTCAGCACATGCTCGACCTTGTCGGTCTGACGCTGGTCCAGGCCGTCTTCGGCCTCCAGGTGCAGATCCATCACGTAGGGCAGCACGCCAACCACCGGCTTGCCGGTGCGCGCTTCCAGCCAGTCCAGGCCCGGCTGCAACAAGGCGATGTCGCCGCGAAAACGGTTGATGATGAAACCCTTGACCCGCGCCTGCTCGCTGGGCGACAGCAGCTCGAGCGTGCCGACCAGATGGGCAAACACCCCGCCACGATTGATGTCGGCAATCAGCAGCACCGGGCAGTCGACCGCCTCGGCAAAGCCCATGTTGGCGATATCGTTGGCGCGCAGGTTGATCTCGGCCGGAGAACCCGCACCCTCGACCACAATCACCGGATAGCTCTCACCCAGGCGCCGATGCGATTCCAGCACTGCCTGCATGGCGATCTCTTTGTAGCCGTGATACGCCACCGCGTTCATGGTGGTCACGGCGCGGCCGTGAATGATCACCTGCGCGCCGGTGTCACTGTTGGGCTTGAGCAGCACCGGGTTCATGTCGGTGTGCGGTTCGAGGTAGCACGCCTGGGCCTGCACGGCCTGTGCGCGACCGATCTCGCCGCCGTCTGCCGTCACCGCGCTATTGAGCGCCATGTTCTGCGGCTTGAACGGCACAACCTTGACGCCCTGACGAGTCAGCCAGCGGCACAGGGCCGTCACCAGGGTGCTCTTGCCGGCATCGGAAGTGGTGCCTTGTACCATCAGCGTGCTCATGGGTATTCCTTGCGGTATTCAAGCAGAACATCGTGCAGCCGCAGCCAGTCGGCCTCGTCGCAGGGCAGACCGAAACGCAGACTGGACGACTCGGAGCTGTCACCCTTGAACAGGCGCAGCAGCACGCCACGCTGCGCACAAAACTCATAGAGCGTCTGCGCTTCAGGGGTCACCAGCCATTGGAACAGCGCGCAGCCGCCTTGCGGGCTCAGACGGTAGCGGTCGAGCAACGCCACCAGCCGCTCGCGGGCCTGCTCACAGCGCTCACGCTGGCGCGTCTGCCCCTGCTGATCGCTAAGGCACACCTGACCGATGATCCGGGTTGGCCCACTGACCGACCAAGGCCCGATTTCCTGCGCCAGCATCCTCAACAGCACCGGCTCGGCCATGACAAAACCAAGCCGGACGCCGGCCAGGCCGAAAAACTTGCCAAACGAACGCAGGACAATCAGTCCGCTGCGCCACGTCTCGGCCGCCAGGCTCATGCCCGGCGTGTTATCCATGAACGCTTCATCGACGACCAGCCAGCCACCGCGCTCGGCCAGTCGCGCATGCCACTCCAGCAGGCGCTCGGCGCTCAGGTGCAGGCCGGTCGGGTTGTTGGGGTTGACCACCACCAGCACGTCCAGGCTGTCGAGGAAGTAGTCGACCTCCTGCTCACCCACCTCACGGACCACGAAGCCGTTCTTGCGCCAGGCATGCGCGTGCTCTGCGTAGCAGGGCGACAGTACGCCAACCCTCCCTCCGCTGCGCACCCGTGGCAGCGCCTGAATCGCAGCCTGCGAACCAGACACCGGCAATAACCGGGACACGCCGTAATAAGTGCAGGCCGCCGCTTCCAGACCATCGTCAGTCTCGGGCAACCGCGCCCAGGCACGCGTCGGAATCTCCGGGATGGGCCACGACCAGGGCGCGATCCCGGTGGACAGGTCCAGCCAGTCGGCCAGAGGGATACCGTAATGCTGCGCGGCCGCGCGCAACCGCCCGCCGTGCTCAAGCATAAAATTCAGCTGCCACGCAGATGACCAGCAGCCATAACCAGACGCCGCGCTGCACCAGTTGCCAGCCGCGATCGATCGAGTCCGCATCGGCAGGCGTACCCTCACCCAGTTGCGGACGCTGATGCAGCTCGCCGTGGTAGATCGCCGCGCCCCCCAGTTCGACGCCCAGCGCGCCTGCGCCAGCGGCCATTACCGGGCCGGCATTCGGACTGTCCCATGCCGGAGCCTGCGTACGCCAGCAACGCAGCGCCAGTCGGGTCTTGCCCAGCAAGGAATAGGTCAATGCCACAAGACGTGCGGGAATATAGTTGAGCAGATCATCGATCTTCGCCGCAGCCCAGCCAAAACGCTCAAAGCGCTCATTGCGGTAACCCCACATGGCGTCCAGCGTATTGCTCAGCCGGTACAGCACCACACCGGGCGCGCCAGCCACCACGAACCAGAACAGCGCCGCGAACACCGCATCGCTGCCGTTCTCCAGCACCGACTCGGTAGCTGCGCGGGCGACTTCGGTAGCGTCCAGCTCAGTGGTCTGGCGACTGACCAGATAACCGACCCGCTGACGTGCTTCGACCAGATCATCACTGCGCAGCGCTTGCGCCACCGGCTGAACGTGCTCACCCAGGCTGCGCATGCCCAGCGCGCAATACAGCGCCAGAATATCGAACAGCCAGCCCACGCCAGGCAACCAGCTCAGCAGCGTGGCCAGCAGCGTCAGCGGTACAACGGTGATGACCCAGGCAGTAACGCCATGACTGCGCCAGCCACGGCCGCCACTGTTGAAGCGCTGCTCGACCCGGCTGGCGAAGTTGCCGAACGCCACCAGCGGATGCCATCGTTTTGGCTCACCGAGCAGCGCATCCAGCGCGACCCCGGCGACGCTCAACAGCGCCACACTCATTGACTCACTCCCCATTGATTCTCGTACAGCAGCTCATGCAGCGGACGCGCCTGCGCCCAGCCTTCCATCACCAGCATTGGCGCAGGATAAAATTCCTTGACCGGGCCCAGACAAATGATCGCCAGCGGCTTGGCGCCGTCAGGCATGCCCAGCAGTTCGGCCAGCGCCTCGGGGTCGAACAGCGACACCCAGCCCATGCCCAGGCCTTCTGCACGCGAGGCCAGCCACAGGTTCTGGATCGCGCAGGACAGCGAGGCCATGTCCATTTCCGGCAAGGTGCGACGGCCGAAAATGTGCTGCTCTCGCTTTTCCATCAGCGCGGCGACCAGCACTTCTGCACAGTCGTTGATGCCTTCGACCTTGAGCTTCATGAACTCGTCGGTTCGCTCACCCAGCGCCTCGGCGGTACGAATACGCTCTTCCTCTACCTGCGCCTGCATCCGGTCGCGCAATAACGGGTCGCTGATGCGGATGAAGCGCCACGGCTGCATCAGCCCGACGCTGGGAGCCTGATGCGCGGCCTCCAGTACGCGTGCCAGCAGCTCGGGCGCGACCGTGCCGCCGATGAAGTGGCGCATGTCGCGACGTTCGGCGATGGCGCGGTACACCGCAGCCCGCTCTTCGGGGCTGAACGCTTGCTCGGTCATGGTTTGAACAGCGCCGCTATCGCCCGAGGGCAGGAAGGAAAATAGAAATGCACGTAGGACGCGGTCAGGCGACCCAGGCGATAAACCGCTTCTGCGCCGCGTCCGCCATTAGGGCTGACGCCACGCGCGATCGGCTGCAGCTCGGTGCTGGTCAGCGAATGATGATAAGTGTGACCGTGCAGCGTGCCCTCGGGTAACTCGACGGCTTGCAAGGCCAGCGCAGCCAGACGCTTCTGCATGACGGCTTCACCGGACAGCAAACCGACCAGTTCGGCACGCACGCCCTCGACATCGGTCAAGGCTTCGAGCAAATAGAGCATGCCGCCGCACTCGGCCAGAATCGGCTTGCCGGCAATATGGTGAGCCCTGATCGAAGCCTGCATCGCGCCATTGGCGGCCAGCGCGACGTGGTGCAGCTCCGGGTAGCCACCTGGCAGGTACAGGCTGTCGGCGTCGGGCAACTCGCGATCATGGATCGGCGAGAAGAAACTCAGCTCGGCACCCATGTTCCTCAGCAGGTCCAGACTCGCGCCATACAGAAAGGCAAAGGCCTCGTCGCGCGCGATGGCGATGCGTACGCCGCGCAGCAGCGGCTCGACCTGAACCGGGTCGGGCGCAGTGAAGGTCACGGCCGGCGGCAAGGCCACTTCACAGGTGCTGGCAAGCGCCGCAGCCGCCATGTCCAGACGCACGTCCAGATCGTTGAGCTCACTGGCCTGGACCAGCCCCAGATGGCGGCTGGGCAGTTCGAAGCCGACTTCCCGGGACAGTGCGCCGTACCAGCGCAGGCCTTCGGTCAGGCTGTTCTCCAGCAATTGCGCATGGCGTACCGTGCCGACGCGATTGGCCAGCACACCGGCGAACGGCAGATCAGGCTGATAGCGCGCCAGGCCCAGCGCCAGTGCGCCAAACGTCTGCGCCATGGCCGTGCCGTCGATCACACCGAGTACCGGCACGCCAAAATGCCGGGCCAGGTCGGCGCTCGACGGCGTGCCATCGAACAGGCCCATGACCCCCTCGATCAGAATCAGGTCCGCCTCATCAGCCGCTTCCCACAACAAGCGACGGCTTTCATCCGCACCGACCATCCACATGTCCAATTGATAGACCGGCGCGCCACTGGCCCGCTCGAGAATCATCGGGTCGAGAAAATCCGGGCCGCACTTGAACACCCGGACCTTGCGCCCCTGATTGCGGTGCAGGCGTGCCAGTGCAGCGGTCACCGTGGTTTTGCCTTGCCCGGAGGCAGGCGCAGCGATCAATACCGCCGGGCAATCACGCGGGGCTCTCATTGCAATGCGCTCAATGATGAAGGGGTCACAGCTCGATACCTTTCTGCGCGCGAATACCGGCCTGGAACGCGTGCTTGACCACGCCGATCTCGGAAACGGTATCGGCCAGGTCGATCAATTCGGCTTTGGCACCGCGGCCAGTCACCAACACATGCTGCATCGGCGGACGTGCCTGCAGGTCGCTCAGCACCTGTTCGAGGTCGAGGTAGCCATGTTTGAGGGCGATGTTCAGTTCGTCGAGCACTACCAGCCCAATGGCCGGATCGCGAAGCATTTCCTGAGACACAGCCCAGGCGGCTTCAGCGGCGGCGATGTCACGCTGGCGATCCTGGGTTTCCCAGGTGAAGCCCTCGCCCATCACGTGATAGCGCACCTGCTCGGGGAAACGGCGGAAAAACATTTCTTCGCCGGTGCTGTTGCGGCCCTTGATGAACTGCACCACACCACACTGCATGTCGTGGCCCATGGCCCGGGCGAGCATGCCGAATGCCGAACTGCTCTTGCCCTTGCCATTGCCGGTCAATACCAGCAGCAGGCCGCACTCGTTGGGCGAGCTGGCAATACGCTGGTCCATGAAGGCTTTCTTGCGCTGCATGCGCGCCAGATGGCGTTCGTCGCGTTCGGGGGATTCGTTCATCTGGGTTCTCCGCTCGGGGCAGGCGACAACAGACGGAAGGACAGCACTGGACAGCACGGCAACGCCCTGCACAGAACACCACCCTCCGTGATGTCATTGAATGATTCAGGCCGGTCTCCGGGCTCATGAGCGGGTCACCCCGGCTGCGCGCCTTCCCATGTCGAAACACAGTGGCGTCAGGCACAGCCTTGACTCATTTACCGTTGCGGGGGCAGCGCCGGGATCGGATCTGTCGACCCACACCGGCTTCCCTGTTTCACTCTGCCAATCGAGGATTGCAGAGCACCTGAAACAAACCGCGAAGGGTAGAGGGTTGGACCGGGAGCGTCAATCAACACCGTCGCCGCGGAACGTTATTGAACCTAGCGGGTTGGCGGCGCCTCTATCAGTTACTGGACCACGCCTTTGTTAATGGAGATCGATCATGTTCAAACTCAGACCCCACTACGCAGTGTTGCTGCTGGTCGCCGGCGGCCTCGCTGCCTGCGGCGAGTCGTCGAGCCTGCAAGTCTCGGATGGAACAGGCCCCTCGCCCAAGCTGCCGGAGCCCAACAAGACGCTGATTCCGACCGTCAACATCGCACCCGCCGTAGGCTGGGAAAAAGGCGCCAAGCCGGTCGCCGCGCCGGGCACACAAGTGGCTGCGTTCGCCGAGAACCTCGATCACCCGCGCTGGCTGTATGTATTGCCCAACGGTGACGTGCTGGTGGCAGAAACCAATTCGCCCGCCAAACCGGATGACTCCAAAGGCATTCGCGGCTGGGTGATGGAAAAAGTCATGGGCCGCGCCGGTGCCGGTGTGCCCAGCGCCAACCGCATTACCTTGCTGCGCGACGTGGACAAGGACGGTGTGGCAGAGACCCGCACGGTTTTCCTGCAAAACCTCAATTCGCCGTTCGGCATGACCCTGGTGGGCAACAAGCTGTATGTCGCCGACACCGACCGCCTGATCAGCTTCCCGTATGAATCCGGGCAGACCTCGATCAGCGCGCAAGCGACCAAGGTCGTCGACCTGCCGGGCGGTACGCTCAATCACCACTGGACCAAGAACGTCATCGCCAGCAAGGATGGCAGCAAGCTGTACGTGACCGTGGGCTCCAACAGCAACGTGGCCGAGAACGGCATGGACAAGGAAGAAGGCCGTGCGGCGATCTGGGAAGTGGACGCGGCTACCGGTAACCACCGGATCTTCGCTTCCGGCCTGCGCAACCCCAACGGCATGGATTGGGAACCGAAGACCGGCAAACTGTGGACGGCGGTCAACGAGCGCGACGAGATCGGCAGCGATCTGGTGCCTGACTACGTGACCTCGGTGCAGGACGGCGCATTCTACGGCTGGCCTTACAGCTACTACGGCCAACACGTCGACGAGCGCGTCAAGCCGCAGAACCCGGCACTGGTCGCCAAGGCGATTGCCCCGGATTACGCAGTCGGTCCACACACCGCCTCGCTGGGCCTGGTGTTCGCCGACGGCAAGACACTGGCTGCACCGTTCAACGAAGGTCTGTTCATTGGCCAGCACGGCTCGTGGAACCGCAAACCGCACAGCGGCTACAAGGTGGTGTTCATTCCATTCAGTGGCGGCAAACCCAACGGCACACCGGTCGATGTGTTGACCGGTTTCCTCAACAAGGATGAAAAAGCCATGGGTCGTCCGGTTGGCGTAGTCAATGATCAGCGCGGCGGATTGCTGGTGGCCGACGATGTCGGCAACAAGATCTGGCGCGTGACATCCGCCAAGGCTGCTCAGTAACGCCGAGCGTAGAGATTTGACGCAGAGCGTCGCACGATAGTTGAGATCATCGCTCCCTACGCTCCAGCACTCGGCGTTACACACAAGTCCTGGAGAGCCCGGAATACGTGCCTTTCAGGGTTCTGTCCGAAGGGCGTAGGAGCGAACTTGTTCGCGAAGGCGGTGTTTCAGAAGATGCATTTTCGGCGATCATACAGGCCCTTCGCGAACAAGTTCGCTCCTACGGCCTACGGCCAGAATCAAAAGCAGACTTAGGTGTAACGTTGAGCGCTCCGCGTGGGCGTGGGCATGCAGTTCTGGACGCTCTTGAGCGCGCGCAGAGCAATCAGCGCGAAGCGCTTAAGGCCGATTCTGCGCCAGGCTGGCGGGCTGAATTACGCGCTTGGCGTTGAGGTAGGCTCTCTGCCAGTAAGGCTTGTCGAGGCTGTCGAGCTTGACCGTGCCGCCGGTGGCAGGTGCATGCACGAAGCGGCCTTCGCCGACATAGATCCCGGCGTGGGACACCTGAGAACCGCCCGATGTGGCGAAGAACACCAGATCACCTGACTGCAATTGCTCGCGACGAATATTCGGTGCGCCCATCACGATCATCTCGCGCGTGGAACGCGGCAGGGAAATGCCCGCCGCATCACGATAGACATAACCTATAAGACCGCTGCAATCGAAACCGGAGTCAGGCGTGTTGCCGCCCCAGCGATAAGGCGTGCCAACCAGCCCCAACGCACGAAACAGCACGTCTTCGGCAGCCGGAGAGAGAATCTGGGGAGGTGCAGTGACCACCGGACGCTGAACGATCCGGGGCGCTTTGGGCGGAGGCGGCGCACTGGCGCAGGCACCGAGCAACGCAGCAACAGAGATGACTAACAGCCGCAACGCAATCGACATAACCACAACAACCCATCCGGATGCGGCTTACGCTGCCGAGAAGCTCAAAAACGCAGAAAGACCCGAAGGTCTTGTACTGCGCGTTCTATTTATTTACGCCGCTTGGACGCGGTCTTGACTGTAGTCGAAGTCATCGCCGTTGTCTGCGTTACTTCAGGTGTCGATTTTACTGCAACAGTACCTGGGGCCATCGCCAGAGGCCGCTTGGCCTCGATGAAGGTCTTGCTCCAGTAGGCGTCATCGAGGCTGTCGATGCGCACACCGCCGCTGCGGCGACTGCTGGAGTGGATGAACTGCCGATTACCGGCGTAGATCGCTGCGTGGCTGACCTGACCGCGACCGCGGGTACTGAAGAACAGCACATCGCCCGGCTGAAGCTTGTTGCGCGCCACCAGAGGTGCGTTGACGTTGATCATTTCACGCGTGGAACGTGGCAGGCTCATGCCGGCCTCTTCGCGAAACAGATAACCGATGAAGCCGCTGCAATCGAAACCTGAAGAAGTCGACGTGCCGCCGAACTTGTAGCGTGTGCCGATCAGCGACTTGCCACGCTCCAGGATGCTGTCGGCCAAGGCCGGCAGTTGGTAAGACTTGTTATCAGCGAACTGGGACAGTTCGTCTTCGGTAGCGAGCTCGTCCTGCAGGACTGCCGCGTCTGCGCGACGGGCTGCGGACTGGGCGTTGGCATTGATTGCGCTCTGATAGCGTGGAACTGGCTGGGCCTGTTCCTGCTGTGCGACCGGCATATTGGCCGAGCAACCGAAGAGAAATGTAACGAGTGCGAGAGGCACGAGGGGTGCGAAGCGAACAACTTGCATGGGCACAACCGTGGCTGACTAGTTAAGATGGCGAGACTATGCCTTTTATGAAGGTGATTTGCAAATTCAATCGAACTAGATGTGACTTATGAGTTCGGCCATGACATGTGCCGCGCGGTACGGTAAAAAGACGTCCATCTGCGCGCTGTGATCCGTCGGCTGCGGATTGATTTCTGCGGTAAAACCCCCGGAAACCCTGGTGCGAATGACAGGTTCGTGAATGTAGGGGAAGCTTGCGGTGGTGCCGATACTCAGGACCGCGTCATAGCCTTTAGCCAGCTCTTCATGCAGTGTTTCCAGCGCTTTTTCGGGGAGCATTTCCTGAAAAAGAACGACGGACGGTCGCAAAATGCCACTACATGCCGGGCATAAGGGGGGCAAAGGGCGCTGCAAGTGCTCGCTCAATTGAGAATCCTCAGCACCGCAGGATTGGCAAAACAGTGGCGAGAGTTGCCCGTGAATTTCGATCAGGCGCTCCGGCGGACTGCCCGCCGCGCGATGGTAACCGTCGACGTTCTGGGTCAGTACCCAGCACTCGGGTTTGATGCGCTGCAACTGGGCGATGGCGTAATGCGCGACATTCGGCTCGCCACCCAGGCACGCCTTGCCCAGTTCGGCGATGTATTTCCAGCACAGTTCAGGGTCACGACGCAGCATGGGCCCGGACAGGGCCATTTCGATAGGCAGGCCATCGTCGGTCTTGCCATTGTAGAGCCCGCCCACGCCGCGATAGGTCGGCAGCCCCGAATCGGCAGACAGACCCGCCCCGGTGATCACCAGAATCCGTTGTGCATGGCGCAAGGCAGCCGCCGTCTGCATCAACAGCGCCTGATCTACCACCCGAGGGTCTCTTTAAGGAAGGGAATGGTCAGCTTGCGCTTTTCCTGGAGTGACGCCTGATCGAGGCGCTCGAGCAATTCGAACAACGCGCTCATGCTGCGTGTACCACGCGTCAGGATGAAATGCCCGACATCGTCGGTCAGGTGCAGGCCTCGGCGTGAAGCACGCAGTTGCAAGGCGCGCAGTTTGTCTTCGTCGGACAGCCCGCGCATCTGGAACACCAATGCCATGGTCAGGCGCGATTTCAGGTCGGGAAGCTTTACCGGCAGTTCGCGGGGCGACTTGGACGCGGCAATCAGCAGGCGACGCCCACTGTCACGCAGACGATTGAACAGATGAAACAGCGCTTCTTCCCAGTCCGGCTTACCGACGATCGCCTGCAGGTCGTCCAGACACACCAGCTCATATTGCTCCAGATGATCGAACAGCTCGATGCCTTCATCTATCACTTCGGCCAGCGGCAGATACACCGCAGGCTCGCCAAGCTGTTCGAAACGCAGACAGGCAGCCTGCAGCAGGTGCGTGCGCCCTACCCCGTCCTTGCCCCACAGATAGATGAGGCTTTCGGTCCAGCCAGCGTCGGCTTCGCACAGCCGCTCGACATAGCCGAGTGCAGCGGCGTTGGCGCCTGGATAGTAATTGACGAAAGTGGCGTCATCACGCAGACGCACACTCAGGGGCAGCTGAATCGGTTTCATGCTGACTAACGGCTCATGCAAACCGTCAAGGGCCTCTGTGTAAAGAGCGCAAAGTTTATACCCGTGACGCTGGTCGCACAATGCGACAGACCTCAAGCAAAATCAAAGGTTTGCGTCAGGGTGAGTAAAGCGCCGCCCAGGCTCTGTACGAAAAGTCGGCGAGCGAAGGTCAGGCAAGGCAAAAACAGGCGAGGAACGGCCGGGGTCGCGTTCGACTCGACGTGTTGTAAATGAGCATTCCGATTGGACTCGCATCCGAGCCTGTTTTTAACGAAGCATCACCGAGCGCAGCCACTTTTCGTACAGAGCCCAGTACGGGGCGTTTGAAGGGGGTCATGCCCTCAAGGCATGAGCCTCTTCACCGGTCGGCGAAGAGGCTTGCGTCGACCTTACAGCTCCGGATCTTCCGCGCCTGCGTAGATTTCCGAGTCCTTGTACAGATCATGCATGTGGCGCACCAGCACCATGATCACCGCAGCCACCGGCAGGGCCAGCAGAATGCCGGTAAAGCCGAACAGCTCGCCACCTGCGAGAATCGCGAAGATGACCGCGACCGGGTGCAGGCCGATGCGATCACCGACCAGCAATGGCGTCAGCACCATCCCCTCCAGGGCCTGACCGATCATGAACACCGCCACAATCCCCATCATCGGGTACAGGTCACCGCCAAACTGGAACAGCCCGGCCACCAGCGCCGAACCGATACCGATCACGAAACCCATGTAAGGCACGATGGCCGCCAGACCGGCAATGACGCCGATCAGCAGGCCCAGTTCCAGCCCGACCAGCATCAGACCGGCCGCGTAGATCACGCCAAGGCCGACCATCACCAGCAACTGACCGCGTATGAACGCGCCCAATACTTCATGGCACTCGCCCGCCAGCTTGACGATTTGCGCTTCACGCTGACGCGGCAGCAGGCCACGAATCTTGCCGGTCATGATGTCCCAGTCGCGCAGCAGGTAGAAACACACCACGGGAATCAGCACCAGGTTGGTCAGCCAGCCGATCAGCGCAAGGCTGGACGCAGTAGCCTGGGACAGCACGATAGAGACGATGTCCCCGGCCTGGCCCATATGCTCGGAGATGGCTGCCTTGATCTTGTCGAACTTCCAGAACCCGTCTGCCAGCCCGAACTTGGCCTGAACCCACGGCAACGCCGCGTGTTGCAGCCAGTCGAGGATCTGCGGCGCCAGTTCGTAGAGGCGGAACAACTGCTTGGCCAGCATCGGTACCAGAATCAGCAGCAACGCCATCAGCACCAGCGTGAACAGCCCGAAAACGACCACCACGCTCAGGGTTCTGGACAGTCCGGCGCGCTCCAGTCGATCCACCAGCGGATCGCCCATATAGGCCAGTAGCAATGCCACCAGAAAGGGAGTGAGGATTGGGTGCAACAGCACCACGAATGCGACCAGCAAGGCCAGGCCGCCGATCCAGAACCAACGCCGCATATCAGTCATCAATATCCCTCAAGCCAATAGAAAAGCGTTCTTGCCGGGTTACCAGCGGAAATAAAGCTGTGGCGCGGACGCCGGAACAATCATCGGTGCGGGCGCAGGTGCCGCAACAGGAGCAGCTCCATTCGCTGGCGCCACCGGCGCAGTTGCATCGACAGGCGCGGCAGGCGGCGTTGCGGTAGCGGTTGCCTCGGCTGCAGGCACTTCCTGCAATTTGGCCAGCGACAACTGCGAGCGTAGCTGATCGGTGCTGCCACTGACCTCAAACACCACTTTATCGCCTTCGACAGAACTCAGACGCACGCCGAACGGTTCGAGTAACTGAAGCAGTTGCGCATAGCGCTCCAGCGTCATGCCCTGAACCTGGATCAGCATGCCGGTCGACGCACCTGGCTTGGCAACGAAGCGCGGCGCCAGACGCTCGCTTACCGAGAGCAGCACCGCATCGGCCAACGCCTCGGAGGTGGCACCGGTTGCGGTGCCCTGTTCGCGCTGATCACCCAGCCACAAGCGCCATTTGCCCTGCCACTGACCGCCATCTTCCCTGGCGTGCACGGCCAGTATCGCGTCAGCGCCATAGCGCTCGGAGGCTTCCTTGAGCGGCGCAGGGTCAGTGCCCTCCAGGGTTTTCGCGTTACCGATACCCTGCTCGCTCAAATCAGCCAGCGGCAGGCGCAGTGGCAGTCCGCGGTGCTGAGCGGCCTGGCGCAAGGGTTCGGCGGCGGCCTGACCGTCGCCGACCAGATTCGAGCCTTCCACCGAGTCATTCAGCCACCAGCCGAGAATCGATGGGCGATTACTGCCCCAGATCGACAGACCCGCATCGTGCAGCGCACGGTCGGTGGTTGCCGGATCGAAGTCGACCAGCAGGGTTTCCGGCGGTCCGGCCTCGTAGCCGAACTGGCTAATGATCTGCTGCGGGTCTTTGCGCAGCGCGGCGATGGCCGAACCCTGCACGGCCTTGGCGTCCCCGGTCAGGCGCAGCACCAGGGTTTCGACGGCGGCCTGCGTGGCCCGCGTGCGTTCATCGGGCGACTGGCCATTGACCGGCTCGCGAACCTGATAAAGGTTGCTGACCGTTTCGGCAAGGCTGGGAAGGCTGATCAGGGACAGACAGCCGATTAGAAGAATTCTGGAAAAACGCATGGACAGTTCCCGAACGGAAAAAAGTAAAAAGAAGCTGTTTCAGCAGGTGTACAGGTCTGGGACAGACGTGAGCCACCCATCATTCAGTTCGCGCATAAAGTACACCCTAAACGTCCAGGCTCGCACTGACAGGCCACCTGGTTGAGGTTTATTTGGTGCAACACCGCCCTGTTGTCGGCGCAAGGATGGCCCCTGATGAGCAAGCCTGATAAAATCGCGCGCCTTCGCAGACCGGCAATCGCCATGGCCCCAACATTACCACCGCATGACAGCGCGGTGCTGAACGGGCCCTAACGCAGCGGTCGATACCTCCGAATCCCCCCTAAAGGCCTGGATTTTCTATGAGCAAGCAACCCTCCCTGAGCTATAAAGACGCCGGTGTAGACATCGACGCCGGTGAAGCATTGGTCGAACGCATCAAGAGCGTCGCCAAGCGCACCAAGCGTCCGGAAGTCATGGGCGGCCTGGGAGGCTTCGGCGCCCTCTGCGAAATCCCGGCCGGCTACAAGCAACCGGTTCTGGTTTCCGGCACCGACGGCGTGGGCACCAAGCTGCGTCTGGCGCTGAACCTGAACAAGCACGACACCATCGGCATCGACCTGGTCGCCATGTGCGTCAATGACCTGGTGGTCTGCGGTGCAGAGCCGTTATTCTTCCTCGATTACTACGCCACCGGCAAACTGAACGTCGACACCGCCGCTCAGGTCGTCACCGGCATCGGCGCCGGCTGCGAACTGGCCGGTTGCTCGCTGGTGGGTGGCGAAACCGCTGAAATGCCGGGGATGTACGAAGGCGAAGACTACGACCTCGCAGGCTTCTGCGTCGGCGTGGTGGAAAAGGCCGAGATCATCGACGGCTCGAAAGTCGCTGCCGGTGACGCCCTGCTCGCCCTGCCATCGTCCGGCCCGCACTCCAACGGTTACTCGCTGATCCGCAAGATCATCGAAGTGGCAGGCGCGGACATCGAGAACATCCAGCTGGACGGCAAACCGCTGACCGAACTGCTGATGGCGCCGACCCGCATCTACGTGAAGCCGTTGCTCAAGCTGATCAAGGAAACCGGCGCAGTCAAGGCCATGGCCCACATCACCGGTGGCGGCCTGCTCGACAATATTCCACGCGTACTGCCTGAAGGCGCTCAGGCCGTTGTCGACGTCGCCAGCTGGCAGCGTCCGGCCGTGTTCGACTGGCTGCAGCAGCAAGGCAACGTTGCGGAAAACGAGATGCACCGCGTGCTGAACTGCGGCGTGGGCATGGTGATCTGCGTCGCTCAGGAGCACGTTGAAGCGGCACTCAAGGTGCTGCGTGAAGCGGGCGAGCAGCCTTGGGTGATCGGCCAGATCGACACCGCTGCCGAAGGCGCAGCACAGGTCGAGCTGAAAAACCTCAAGGCGCATTGATGCCAGCCATCTGCGACGTCGTGGTGCTGCTGTCCGGCACCGGCGGCAACCTGCAAGCGATGATCGACAGCTTCAAGGACGGGGCTAGCCCCGTCCGCATCCGCGCGGTGATATCCAACCGCGCAGATGCGTTCGGCCTGCAACGCGCCCGAGACGCAGGCATCGAAACCTGCGTACTGGATCACACCGCGTACGAAGGTCGCGAGGCCTTCGATGCAGCGCTGATCGAACGGATCGACGCCTTCCAGCCACAGTTGGTCGTACTGGCCGGGTTCATGCGCATTCTCAGCGCAGGGTTCGTTCGCCACTATCACGGCCGTCTACTGAATATTCACCCTTCCCTGCTGCCGCGTTACAAAGGCTTGCACACGCACAAGCGTGCGCTGGAAGCCGGCGACACCGAGCATGGCTGCAGCGTGCATTTTGTTACCGAGGAACTCGATGGCGGCCCACTGGTCGTACAGGCAGTTATTTCGGTACAGTTGCACGACACGCCCGCAACGCTCGCGCAACGGGTCCATGTTCAAGAGCACCGTATTTACCCACTGGCCATTCGCTGGTTTGCCGAAGGCCGACTGAGCCTTGGTGAACAAGGTGCGTTACTCGATAGCCAGTTACTCCCGGCCAGCGGCCATCTGATTCGACATTAGGAGATACTATGCGTCGCGCTCTGCTCTTCGCTTTCGCTCTGCTCGCATTGCCTGCCGTACAGGCCGCAGACCTTCAACCCTTCTCCGCCAGCTACACCGCCGACTGGAAACAGCTGCCCATGAGCGGTACGGCTGAACGCAGCCTGGAAGCCGGCGCCAACGGCACCTGGACCTTGAGCTTCAAGGCCTCGATGATGATCGCCAGCCTGACTGAAGTCAGCACACTGAAGGTCGACAAGGACACCCTGCTGCCGCAGACCTACAGCTTCGAGCGCAGTGGTCTGGGCAAATCCAAGAAGGTCGATCTGGCGTTCGACTGGAACACCAAGTTCGTCACCGGCACCGACCGTGGCGATGCGATCAAGCTGCCGCTCAACCGTGGCATCCTCGACAAGTCCACCTATCAGCTGGCGTTGCAACATGACATCGCTGAGGGCAAGAAGAGCATGAGCTATCAGGTTGTCGACGGTGATGAAGTGGACACTTACGACTTCCGCGTGCTGGGTTCGGAAAAAGTCACCACCAAGACAGGCCAGGTCGATGCGATCAAGGTCGAGCGCGTGCGTGACCCGACGCAGAGCAAGCGCACCACCGTGCTGTGGTTCGCCAAGGACTGGGATTACCTGCTGGTCCGCCTGCAACAGGTCGAAACCGACGGCAAGGAATACAACATCGTCTTGCTGGACGGCACCGTCAACGGCAAAGCCGTCAAAGGCAGCTGATAGCCTTGACCGCCCGCACCACAGAGCCCCGCTTTTTAGCGGGGCTTTTTATTGGCTGAAGGCATGCGACGCAGAGCGCCGCACGATAGTCGCGCCGGCACCGGCCCCTTCGTGAGCAAGCTCACTCCCACGCCCTTCGGGCAGAAGCGCAGAGCATCGGGCACGATAGTTGAGGTTATCGTTCCGCACGCTCCAGCGTGGGAATGCAGGTCTCGACGCTCCGCGCCGCCAAGAGGACGCGGAGCGTCTGGAACGGCGTATCCAGGCGCGTTCGGACGAGCCGACAGCGCACCCGAAGCACATGAAACATCCTTCATTTTGCCACCACTGCGCTGTAAGCCTCGTCAAGCAAGGGCTGCAGAAGATCGATCAATTTCTGACCACCGGGGAACCTGAACAGGCTATTTACTTAGGCAGCTAACAAATCCTATAAAAGAGTCCTGCGACACATCGCCGCAGTATCCAGAGGCCTAACCATCGAGGCCATCAAAGTCAGGAGCTTACTACTATGACTGTCAGAGTTACTGAACGCGACGACGCCCACCTCTCTCACGAAGCCGTTGCCGACGGCATCCAGATCTGGGATGTACACCAACAGGACCAACTTGTCGGCATGTTCCACGTTGAGTCCGATGCCCTTCGCTATAAGGAAGAGCTGGAAGCGCTGGAAAGCCAGGGCAACCACTGAACAATTCCAAGAACAGAAAAAGACAAAACCCGCTGAATGCGGGTTTTGTTTTGACAACTCAATGACAGCGCCGTGGGCTTACCACATCAGATCGTCAGGCACCTGATACGCCGCGTACGGGTCGTCTGCATCCGGCGCTTCGGTCGGGGTGTTGAGCAGCACGATACGACGCGGGTCACGCTCCTGGATCTTCAGCGCAGCCTCACGCGGAATGATCTCGTAACCGCCACCGTGGTGAACGATGGCCAGTGAACCGCTGCTGAGCTTGTTGCGCACCATGGCGTTGACCGGGATACGCTTGACCTTCTTGTCGTCAACGAAGTTGTAGTAATCCTCGGTGATCAGCTTGGGCAGGCGCGACACTTCGATCAGTTGCTTGACCTGAGCAGTACGGGCCTTCTGCTCGACCTTCTCCTGCTGCTGACGGTTCAGCTCCTGATCACGCTTGGCCTTCTCGGCCATGGCCTCCTGGGCCGCACGCTTTTGCGAGTCATCGGCCTGCGCCTGACCCTTATGCACCAGACGCTGCTCTTTCTGCTTTTCTTTGCCGACCTGCTTGGCCTGCTTTTGGTTGACCAGACCTGCCTTGAGCAACTGATCGCGAAGGGAAAGGCTCATTGTCTACTCACTTATACCGTTACCGCACACTCAGCCGCAGCCGGGTGTGCTCTTTTCCTGACGTTTGGCTTCGCCCCACAACGCGTCCATTTCTTCGAGCGAGCACGCTTCGATAGGACGCTGCAGGTGGCGCAAAGCCTGTTCAATGAATCGGAAGCGTCTGTCGAACTTGCTATTGGCCGAGCGTAGCGCAGTTTCCGGGTCGACCTTAAGATGTCGGGCCAGGTTGACGACGCTGAACAGCAGGTCGCCGACTTCCTCGGCAATGCCCTCGGCGTCATTGTCGACCATGGCCTCAAGAATTTCATCGAGTTCTTCACGCACCTTGTCGACCACCGGCAAAGCCGCAGGCCAGTCGAAACCCACCTGCGCCGCACGCTTCTGCAGTTTGGCCGCACGACTCAACGCCGGCAAGGCCCGAGGCACGTCGTCGAGCAGCGACAACTGCTCGGGAACGCCAGCCTTTTCGGCACGCTCCTCGGCCTTGATTTCGTCCCAGCGAAGGTTGACCTGCTCGTCGGTCAGGCGCGGCGTTTCTGCCGACGCGTACAGCTCGCCGGTCGGAAACACGTGCGGATGGCGACGCAGCAACTTGCGGGTAATACCGTCGATCACATCGTCGAATTCAAACCGGCCTTCCTCTTTGGCCAACTGCGCATAGAAGACCACCTGAAACAGCAGGTCTCCCAACTCGCCTTTCAGATGGTCGAGGTCGCCCTGTTCAATGGCATCGGCCACTTCATAGGCTTCTTCCAGCGTGTGCGGCACGATGCTGGCGTAGGTCTGCTTCAGGTCCCACGGGCAGCCGAACTGCGGATCACGCAGCCGGGCCATGAGGTTGAGCAGGTCTTGAACTGTATACATGGGTTTCCTTCGGTCGCAGCGGTTTAGCTTCAAGCTGCAAGCTGCAAGCTGCAAGCCACCGCAATCCGCTTTAGCTTGCAGCTTGGAACTTGCAGCTTATAGCTGCCCCTAGGGCGTCCTGTTCCTGCGCGTTTCAATGATGTTCGGCAACTGGGAAATACGCCCCAGCAACCGCCCCAACGCGTCCAGACCCGGAATCTCGATGGTCAGGGACATAAGCGCTGTGTTGTCTTCCTTGTTCGAACGGGTGTTGACCGCCAGCACGTTGATCCGCTCGTTGAGCAGCACCTGGGTGACATCCCGGAGCAAGCCGGAACGGTCGTAGGCGCGGATGATGATGTCCACCGGATAGGTGAGCACCGGCACCGGTCCCCAGCTGACCTGAATGATCCGCTCGGGCTCGCGACCGCCCAGTTGCAGCACCGAAGCGCAATCCTGACGGTGAATGCTGACGCCACGACCCTGGGTGATATAACCGACGATGGCATCGCCCGGCAGCGGCTGGCAGCAGCCGGCCATCTGCGTCATCAGGTTGCCGACGCCCTGAATCTGAATATCGCCACGCTTGCCGGGCTTGTAGCCGGTGGCCTTGCGCGGGATCAGCTCCAGTTGTTCATTGACGCGATCAGGCTCGACCTGCTGCTGAGCCAGATTGACCAGTTGCGCCAGACGCAGATCGCCTGCGCCCAAGGCCGCGAACATGTCATCGGCCGTCTTGTGATTGGCCTTGTCCGCGAGCTTGTCGAAATCGACCTGTGGCAACGCCAGGCGCGCCAGTTCGCGTTCGATCAGGGTTCTGCCGGCAGCGACGTTCTGGTCGCGGGCCTGCAATTTGAACCAGTGAACAATCTTGGCCCGCGCCCGTGAGGTGGTGATGTACCCCAGGTTCGAGTTCAGCCAGTCGCGGCTCGGCGTACCGTGCTTGCTGGTGATGATTTCGACCTGCTCGCCGGTCTGCAGGCTGTAGTTGAGCGGTACGATTCGACCATTGATCTTCGCACCCCGGCAGTTGTGGCCGATTTCGGTGTGCACCCGATAGGCGAAGTCCAGTGGTGTCGCGCCCTTGGGCAGGTCGATGGCGTGGCCGTCCGGGGTGAAGACGTAGACGCGGTCAGGCTCGATATCGACCCGCAGCTGATCGGCCAGACCGCCGATGTCGCCCAGCTCTTCATGCCATTCGAGCACCTGACGCAGCCAGGAAATCTTCTCTTCATAATGATTGGAGCCGGATTTGACGTCGGTGCCTTTATAGCGCCAGTGCGCACACACGCCCAGCTCGGCCTCTTCATGCATGGCGTGGGTGCGGATCTGCACTTCCAGCACCTTGCCTTCCGGCCCGATCACGGCGGTATGCAGCGAGCGATAGCCGTTTTCCTTGGGGTTGGCGATGTAGTCGTCGAACTCTTTGGGAATATGCCGCCACAAGGTATGCACGATACCCAGCGCGGTGTAGCAATCGCGCATTTCCGGGACCAGCACACGCAGCGCACGCACGTCATAGATCTGGCTGAAGGCCAGGCCCTTGCGCTGCATTTTGCGCCAGATGGAATAGATATGCTTGGCACGCCCGCTGATGTCAGCGGTCACGCCGGTGGCCTGCAGTTCGTTGTCGAGCTGGGACATGACGTCGCTGATGAAGCGCTCGCGGTCCAGCCTGCGTTCATGCAGCAGCTTGGCGATCTGCTTGTATTGATCAGGCTCCAGGTAGCGGAAGGACAGGTCCTCCAGCTCCCACTTGATGTGACCGATGCCCAGGCGGTGGGCCAGCGGAGCATAGATGTCGAAGACTTCGCGGGCCACACGGTTGCGTTTTTCGTCGTCGGCGTTCTTTACCGCACGAATCGCGCAGGTACGCTCGGCCAGCTTGATCAGTGCAACACGAACGTCGTCGACCATCGCCACCAGCATCTTGCGCAGGTTTTCGACCTGCGCCTGACTGCCGAGCACCAATGACTGACGAGGGCTGAGACTGGCGCTGATCGCGGCCATGCGCAGCACGCCGTCGATCAGCTTGGCGACCGTTGCGCCAAAGCGCTGCTCGACTTCAGGCAGCGCAATGAGACCTTCACGCACGCCACGGTAAATGACCGCAGCGATCAGCGAGTCCTGATCCAGCTTGAGGTCAGCCAGGATCTCCGCGATTTCCAGACCGGTCTGAAAACTGGAGGTGCCCTCTGCCCAATGATTCTTGTGGGCCTTGTCGGTCTGCTCGGCTTCCCGGGCAAATTCACAGGCCTTTTTCATGACTTCCCGGTCCAGGACCAGGTCGACGCTGACAATATGATCGAGCCACGCGTCGAGATTGATACTGCCGTCTGTGTTTATCGGCTGGTTCGCTCTCACCTGTACCATGCTGCTTACCTTCCCTACGGCGCGATGAATAGCGCCATCAGTCGCCAGCCTTCTGAGCGAATGCCACTTGCCGGGCAAGCAAGGACCGGCATTCGCGGGCCAGTCGGATTAAATGAGATTCCTTGTCAGCAACGACCTCGTTCCAGTGAACGCTGCTCACTTACTCATTTCAAATAAAGCCATCGCCTCGACATGCGCCGTCTGCGGAAACATATCGAGGATTCCGGCACGTTTTAACCGGTAGCCCTGACGGATCAGTTCGACCGCGTCACGAGCCAAAGTTGCCGGATTACATGAAACATAGAGCAGTCGCCGGGCCCCCGTCTTTCTGATTTGACGGACCACTTCAAAGGCCCCATCACGCGGTGGGTCCAAGAGTACCGCAGAAAACCCTTCTGCCGCCCAGTCGGCATGTGTCAGCGGCTGCGAAAGATCCGCCTGAAAAAACTGCACATTGTGCAGATCATTACTCATTGCGTTGACGGCTGCACGCTCGACCATGGTCGCAACGCCTTCAACCGCCACCACTTCCCTGGCCAGACCCGCCAGCGGCAAGGCGAAATTGCCCAGACCACAGAACAGGTCCATGACACGTTCGTCTTTTGCAGGCGCCAGCCATTGCATAGCCTGCTCGATCATCGCGGTGTTGACCGCCGCGTTGACCTGAATGAAATCTCCCGGTCGCCAGGCCAAGTGCAGGTTCCACGGCTCCAGCCGGTAGCCCAGCGTATCGCCAGGGCTGGCCGGTTGGGGCTCGCCGTCACCATGCAGCCACAGCTGCGCGCCATGCCTGGAGCAAAACGCTTGCAACAGCGCCAGATCGGCCTCGGCAAGCGGCGCGGTGTGGCGCAACAACACAGCAGTCGCCACACCACTGAACAGCTCGACATGACCCAGCGACTGCGGCTTGCTGAAACTTTTCAGCATGCCAGGCAGCTCATTCATGATGGGTTGCAAGGCCTGTACCAGCACCGGACAGTGTTCGATGCTGACGATGTCCTGGCTGGCGGCTGCGCGAAACCCCACCTCCAGCCTTTTGGCCTTGGCATCCCAGCGAACCGCGACCCGCGCGCGTCGGCGATAGGCCAGCTCGGCACCGCTCAAAGGTGCCGCCCATTCATCCGGCACAACATTCGCCACGCGCAGCAACTGCTCGGCGAGCATGCGCTGTTTCAGGGCAAGCTGTTCTTCGTGGGGCACATGCTGAACACTGCAGCCACCACAGCGACCGAAATACTCACAGGCCGGAGCGCGACGCATGGCGCTGGCGGTGAAGACCCGCTCGGTGCGCGCCTCGACGACCTTGCCGCGCGCATTGAGCACGCGCGCCTCGACCTCTTCGCCTGCCAGACTGCCGGCGACAAACCAGGTTTTGCCCTCGAGAAAGGCGATACCGCGACCGTCGTCGGACAGCCGCTCGATGGTCAGCCGCTGCTTTTTACCGGTAGGAATCTGTACGGTTTTAACGCCGCCCGCAGGCTGAAAGCGCAAACCTCTTTCATGCTTGGCCATCAGTTGGGCGAATCATAGACGCCGGTCGACAGGTAACGGTCGCCTCGGTCACAGATGATCGCCACAATCACGGCGTTTTCGACTTCCTGGGAAATACGCAACGCCCCGGCGACCGAACCACCGGACGACACGCCACAGAAGATGCCTTCTTCGCGGGCCAGTCGACGCATGGTGTCTTCGGCTTCGGTCTGGCCCATGTCGATGATGCGGTCGACACGGTCCGACTGATAGATTTTCGGCAGGTATTCGTACGGCCAGCGGCGAATACCGGGGATCGAGGCGCCCTCCATCGGTTGCAGGCCGACGATCTGCACGTCCGGATTCTGCTCCTTGAGGTAGCGCGAGGTGCCCATGATGGTGCCAGTGGTGCCCATCGAACTGACGAAATGGGTCACGGTACCGCCCGTCTGCCGCCAGATTTCCGGACCGGTGGAGGTGTAATGCGCTTCAGGATTGTCGCCATTGGCAAATTGATCGAGCACTTTGCCGCGCCCTTCGGCCTGCATGCGCTCGGCCAGATCGCGAGCACCTTCCATGCCCTGGTCCTTGCTGACAGAAATCAGCTCGGCACCATAGGCGGTCATCGCGGCCTTGCGTTCGGCACTGGAGTTGTCCGGCATGATCAGAATCATCCGGTAGCCCTTGATCGCCGCGGCCATGGCCAGCGCGATCCCGGTATTGCCGGAGGTGGCTTCGATCAGTGTGTCACCCGGCTGGATCTGGCCGCGCAACTCGGCGCGGGTGATCATCGACAAGGCCGGGCGGTCTTTTACCGAGCCAGCGGGGTTGTTACCTTCGAGTTTCAACAGGAGGGTATTGCTGGTGTTACCCGCCATGCGTTGCAGACGCACCAGCGGGGTGTTGCCGACGCAATCGGCAATGGTTTGATACTGCAGGGTCATGGCGTCTTCGCAATCCAGACTGCGGGGGGTGCCTATCATAACGGCAAAAGGCCAAAGCCCATATCACGCAAAGTGCGCTGCTTATTCCCAAAAAGAATAAACGCTGATTTTTCCACTGCCGCCCCGCCCTGCACAGAGAGTAAGGTGCCCATGCCGATGGTAAATGGCTAAACTCATTCCCTTGTGCCGATACAGCAAGGCAGCCGATGCCTGATATCGACGGACTGATACATGTTGCCGGAGGAAGAGCGTGCTGACCAAGCTGGGTATAAAAGGCCGTGTGCTGCTACTGACTATTTTGCCTGCCAGCCTGATGGCGGCGACGCTCGGTGGTTATTTCACCTGGATGCAGTTGAGCGAACTGCAAAGCCAACTGCTGCAACGCGGCGAAATGATCGCCCAGGATCTGGCGCCGCTTGCCGCCAATGCCCTGGGGCGCAAGGATAAAGTGCTGCTCAGTCGCATTGCCACCCAGACGCTGGAGCAGGCCGACGTGCGCGCCGTGTCGTTTCTCGACACCGATCGAACGGTATTGGCCCACGCCGGGCCGACCATGATCAGCCCGTCGCCGATTGGCAGCGCCTCGCAGTTGCTCAGTTCCACCGGCACCGATGCCACGCGCTACCTGCTGCCGGTATTCGGCAGTCAACGCCATCTGACCAGCCCGATCATCCCTGCCGAAGCCGATACCCTGCTGGGCTGGGTCGAGCTTGAAATCTCCCATAACGGCACGCTGCTGCGCGGTTACCGAAGCCTGTTTGCCAGCCTGCTGCTGATCCTGACCGGGCTGGCGTTTACCGCGACCCTCGCGGTACGCATGAGCCGCACCATCAACGGGCCGATGAGCCAGATCAAGCAGGCGGTTTCGCAACTCAAGGACGGCAATCTGGAAACCCGCCTGCCACCGCTGGGCAGCCGGGAGCTGGACGAGCTGGCGTCGGGCATCAACCGCATGGCGGCGACGCTACAGAACGCGCAGGAAGAACTGCAACTGAGCATCGATCAGGCAACCGAGGATGTGCGACAGAATCTGGAGACCATCGAAATCCAGAACATCGAACTCGATCTGGCACGCAAGGAAGCGCTTGAAGCAAGCCGGATCAAGTCCGAATTCCTGGCCAACATGAGCCATGAAATCCGCACGCCGCTGAATGGCATTCTGGGCTTCACCCATTTGCTGCAAAAAAGCGAGCTGACCCCCCGCCAGTTCGACTATCTGGGCACCATCGAAAAGTCCGCAGACAACCTGTTGAGCATCATCAACGAGATTCTCGACTTCTCGAAGATCGAGGCCGGCAAGCTGGTGCTCGACAATATTCCGTTCAACCTGCGCGATCTGTTGCAGGACACCTTGACCATCCTCGCCCCGGCGGCGCACGCCAAACAGCTGGAGCTGGTCAGTCTGGTGTACCGCGATACGCCACTGGCGCTGTCCGGTGACCCGCTGCGTCTGCGGCAGATCCTGACCAATCTGGTCAGCAACGCGATCAAATTCACCCGCGAAGGCACGATCGTCGCGCGCGCCATGCTCGAGGACGAAACCGAAGAGCACGCGCAGCTGCGCATCAGCGTGCAGGACACCGGGATCGGCCTGTCCAGCCAGGATGTCCGAGCACTGTTCCAGGCCTTCAGCCAGGCCGACAATTCTCTTTCGCGTCAACCGGGCGGTACCGGGCTGGGTCTGGTGATCTCCAAACGCCTGATCGAGCAGATGGGCGGCGAAATCGGTGTCGACAGCACGCCGGGCGAAGGTTCGGAATTCTGGATCAGCCTGAAACTGCCCAAGGCCCGTGAAGACAAGGAAGAATCACTCAATATTCCGCTCGGAGGCCTGCGCGCCGCAGTACTTGAACATCATGACCTGGCGCGTCAGGCGCTGGAGCATCAGCTGGAAGACTGCGGCCTGCAGACCATCGTGTTCAATAATCTGGAAAACCTGCTCAACGGCGTGACCGCAGCGCACGAAACGCCAGCAGCCATCGATCTGGCGGTACTGGGCGTGACGGCGCTGGAAATCTCTCCTGAACGGCTGCGCCAGCACATCTGGGACCTGGAAAACCTCAACTGCAAGGTCATGGTGCTGTGCCCGACCACCGAGCACGCGCTGTTCCAGCTGGCGGTCCACGATGTCTACACGCAACTGCAGGCCAAGCCCGCATGCACCCGCAAACTGCAAAAAGCCCTGTCCGAGCTGATCGCGCCGCGAGCGGTGCGTACCGATATCGGCCCGCCACTGTCGAGCCGCGCACCGCGAGTGCTGTGCGTGGACGACAACCCGGCCAACCTGCTACTGGTACAGACCCTGCTCGAAGACATGGGCGCTGAAGTGGTCGCTGTCGAGGGCGGTTACGCGGCGGTCAATGCGGTACAGCAAGAAGCGTTCGATCTGGTGTTGATGGACGTGCAGATGCCCGGCATGGACGGCCGGCAGGCCACCGAGGCGATCCGCGCCTGGGAAGCCGAACGCAACCAGAGTTCGCTGCCGATCGTAGCCCTCACCGCGCATGCGATGGCCAATGAAAAGCGCTCACTGCTGCAAAGCGGTATGGACGACTACCTGACCAAGCCGATCAGCGAACGGCAACTGGCGCAGGTGGTGCTCAAGTGGACCGGGCTGGCGCTGCGCAACCCTGCGCCGGAACGCCAGAATGAAGCGCTTGAGGTGCATGTCGGGCCGCTGGTGCTGGATCATGAAGAAGGGTTGCGCCTGGCGGCAGGCAAGGCGGATCTTGCCGCCGACATGCTGGCCATGCTGCTGGCTTCCCTGGATGCCGACCGCGAGGCCATTCGTGCGGCGCGTGCCAGCCAGGATGTGCACGCGTTGATCGAACGCATCCACCGTCTGCACGGCGCAACGCGGTATTGCGGCGTTCCTCAACTGCGCAGTGCCTGCCAGCGCGCCGAAACCCTGCTCAAGCAAGACGCTCCGCACACCGAAGAGGCCCTGAACGATCTGGACAAGGCCATCATTCGCCTGGAAGCCGAGGCGCGGGTCATGGCTTGAGCGTGCGGCGGGACACCTTTCGTGCCTGACGCTCCAGCGTGGGCGGAGCATGTTAGGATGCGCGCAATTTTGGAGGACCCATGGTCGAACACGATTTTCGCTACAGCATGCTTAACCCTCAGCACACGCTGACCGAATGCCGAACTCTGGCGCCCGGTCGCTATCAGGTCACCGGCAACGGCGGCTCGATTCACGACAACGACCAGTTGTTGGTGACCATCAAAGGCAGTAAAAGCCTGCACATGCGCCTCACCGTCGAGAAAGTCCGGCACCTGATCAACCCGCCCGGCCAGTGGATTGCGGTGGCCAAAGGCCCGGTATTCGACGAGTTGGCAATTCATCAGTGGAAAGTGAATTGCGACAGCTGCGCCGCCGAACTGAACTTCGAGTTCATGGTAGAGAGCAAGCTGGGCGTCAAGGCGCAGAAACCGGCCGCTACCGCGCGCATCGCGGAGCTGGGCTGGAAAACCGATGGCGAGAAGCACTTCTGCAAGAAGTGCCAGGAGAAAGCGGCATGAAACAGTTTGCGCTCCTGAGCCTGATCGGCGGCGCGCTGCTGGTTGGTTGTACTGCTGACCCGCTGCCGATCCAGCAGGATCACAGCTATGTAACCGAGTGGATCGGCGAGCGTCCGCTGATTGATAACAGTCGTTTGACCATGACGCTGGGTGCCGATGGCCGTGCGTATGGCAATGCGGGCTGCAACCATTGGTTTGCGCCCTATACGCTGAACGATCACAGCATCAGTTTCGGTCCGCTGGGCAAGACGCGCAAGATGTGCGCGCCGGCGCTGATGGAGCAGGAGCAGCGTTTTATCAAGGCGATGAGCAGTGTTCAGCGCTGGGATATCTCGCCCATCGAGCAGTTGCGTCTGTGGCCAACGCAGGGCAAGCCGTTGCGTTTCTGGCTGGAAGATAGCTGATTGTAACTATCTCAGCGTAACTTGCGACACAGAGCGTCTAGAACTGCATTCCCACGCTGGAGCGCAGGGAACGATCACTATCGTGCGACGCTCCGCGTCGCATGCCGTTCTGGACGCTCCGCGTCCTCGTTGCTACGCCAAGCGTCGAAAATCGATCCGATCAGCCCTCGCCGCGCAGTGTCTTGAGCTTCTGGATCACGGTCGCGGCTGATTGTTCGCCTAGCAGTTGTTCGCGCATCTTGCCCTTGTCGTCGATGATGTAGGTCACCGGCAGTGCCTCGGAGGGCGGCAGGCTGTATTGCTCGGCCGGGTCCTGGGCGAGCACGGTGAATTTGATGCCCAGTGCATTGGCAGCGCTTTTCAGTTCGTCGCCCTGCAGGTTGTCGAAGTTGACCCCCAGCACGGTGACTTTCTGGTCCTTGAGCTGCTCGGACAATGCATTGAACTCCGGAACCTCGGTGCGGCAAGGGCCACACCATTCGGCCCAGTAGTTGACCACTAGCCAGTGCCCCTTGATGCGCTCGCTGGCGACCTTCTGGCCATTCTGATCATTGCCCAGGTCCACGCCACATCCGCTGAGCAGCAAACTGCCGAAAAGTATTACCGCTGCTGTTAATCGCCTTGCCATTTGCTTGTTTCCTCGCCCCGTTCAACCTGCAATTACTTATACCCAAGCCACGACTATTGACCATTCGATATGTCGGACAGTGCCATCGCTGGTTAGAATACGCCACCCCACACAAGATGCGACGTGCAAATGACCGATCTGACGCTGTATCACAACCCGCGCTGCAGCAAGTCCCGCGGCGCGCTGGAACTGCTTCAGGCCCGCGGCCTGACGCCGGACATCGTCCTGTACCTGGAAACCCCACCCGACGCCGACCGTGTGCGCGACCTGCTCGGCAAGCTGGGCATCGGCGCCCGGCAACTGCTGCGTACCGGCGAGGACGATTACAAGCAACTCAATCTGGCCGACCCGAGCCTGAGCGACGAGCAACTGATCGCCGCCATGGCCGCTCACCCCAAACTCATCGAACGACCGATTCTGGTCGCTGGCGACAAGGCTGTCATTGGCCGCCCACCCGAGAACATTCTGGAGCTGCTGCCGTGAGCACACCCTACATTCTGGTCCTCTATTACAGCCGCAACGGCTCCACCAGCGAAATGGCCCGGCAGGTTGCCCGCGGCATTGAACTGGGTGGCATGGAAGCGCGGCTGCGCACCGTACCTGCCGTTTCCGCCGACTGCGAAGCGACCGCCCCCGAGATTCCGGAAAGCGGCGCGCTGTACGCGACCCTCGATGACCTGAAAAACTGCTCCGGCCTGGCGCTGGGCAGCCCGACGCGCTTCGGCAACATGGCCGCGCCGCTGAAATACTTCCTCGACGGCACCAGCAACCTGTGGCTGACCGGCGCTTTGGTCGGTAAACCCGCCGGCGTCTTTACCTCCACCGCCAGCCTGCACGGTGGTCAGGAAACCACGCTGATGTCGATGCTGCTGCCGCTGCTGCACCACGGCATGCTGATCATGGGCCTGCCCTACAGCGAATCGGCGCTGCTGGAAACCACCGGCGGTGGCACGCCCTACGGTCCCAGCCATCACGCCGGTGCCGACGGCAAGCGCGCGCTGGACCGTCATGAAACCGACCTGTGCCGCGCCCTGGGCCAGCGTCTGGCCAGGACCGCGGTGCAACTGGACGCGCCGCGCAGCTGAATCGGCAGAGCGCCGGATGCTTTCAGTTAAATCGTAAACTTGCAGGGCAAGGGTCGGTCTGAACCCTTGTCCTGCCTGTTGAATTTCTTTGGAGAACCGATGCACGACTACAAATGGCTGAACGAGTATTGCCTGAATCGATTCGGCTCCGCCAAAGCTCTGGAAGCTCATCTGCCCTCCCCTAAGACACCCAGACAACTGCAAGCCATCAGCGCCGACCGCTACCTGTCGACCATGGCCCTGCGGGTTTTCCGCGCAGGCCTGAAACACAGCCTGGTAGACGCCAAGTGGCCAGCGTTCGAAGAAGTGTTTTTTCGCTTCGACCCGGAGAAAGTCGTGCTGATGGGCGCCGATCACTTGGAACGGCTGATGCAGGATGCGCGCATCATTCGTCATTTGGGCAAGCTCAAGAGCGTGCCGCGCAATGCGCAACTGATTCTGGACATCGAGCAGGAGCATGGCAGTTTCGGCAAATTCATCGCCGAATGGCCGGTCGATAACATCACTGGCCTGTGGCAGTACATCGCCAAACACGGCAACCAGATGGGCGGCCTGTCAGCGCCGCGCTTTCTGCGCATGATCGGCAAGGACACCTTCATTCCGACCTGGGATGTGGTTGCCGCCCTGAACGCGCAGGATATCGTCGACCGTGTGCCGAGCAGCAAACGCGATCAGGCGATCGTGCAGGACGTCTTCAACCAGTGGCACGCAGAAAGCGGTCGGCCGATGTGCCAGCTGTCAGCCATGCTGGCGTTCACCGTCAACCACTGAGTGCCGTCAGATATTGACCACATTGACGAACCGCGACGCAGCGGTTTCGTCGATGCGCAGGTTGCTGAAGTCGAACAGGTTGCGGTCGGCCAGCTGCGAGGGCTGCACGTTCTGCAGGGCGCGAAAGATGCTCTCCGTCCGGCCTGGCGTCTTGCGCTCCCAGTCCTGCAGCATCTCCTTGACCACCTGACGTTGCAGGTTTTCCTGCGAACCGCACAGGTTGCACGGGATGATCGGAAACTGCTTTAGGTCCGAGTAGGCCTGAATGTCCTTTTCATGGCAGTACGCCAATGGGCGGATCACCACGTTACGGCCATCATCGGCACGCAGCTTGGGCGGCATGGCCTTGAGCGAGCCATTGAAGAACATGTTGAGAAAGAATGTCTCGACGATGTCGTCGCGGTGGTGCCCGAGCGCCATCTTGGTGGCACCGATCTCGTCAGCGAAGGTGTACAGCGTGCCGCGACGCAGCCGTGAACACAGCGAGCAGGTGGTCTTGCCTTCGGGGACCAGTTCCTTGACCACTGAATACGTGTCTTTCTCGACGATGTGGTACTCGATACCCAGCTCTTTGAGGTAGGCAGGCAGCACGTGCTCGGGAAAGCCGGGCTGCTTCTGGTCCATGTTGACCGCCACGATGTCGAACTTGATCGGCGCGACCTTCTGCAGGTGCATCAGCACGTCGAGCATGGTGTAACTGTCCTTGCCGCCGGACAGGCAGACCATGACCTTGTCACCCTCTTCGATCATGTTGAAGTCGGCAACCGCTTCGCCGGCCAGCCGACGCAGACGTTTCTGCAATTTGTTCTGATTGACTGAAAGGGTGCCCATTTATGGAAGTATCCGCTGACGGTAGCTTGAGAAAAGCCGGACATTTTACCCGTAACCGACCATTCGTTAAATATGCTGCGCCTGTACTGTTCAGACAGGCGACCACGCTGGATCAAAAATGACCACCGGGCAGTTGGCCTGTTCAGAGCTTAGCCACATTGCGGCATACTTGGCGCACTGGAGAACCCTAAAGCATGCCCGAACAACTCAATTCACGCGTCGAGACCTGTTACCAACAAGCCGAAGCCTTCTTCAAGCGCACCTTCAAACGCCCGGTGGTCAGTTTCCAGTTGCGCGGTCAGAAGGCCGGTGTCGCTCACCTGCATGAAAACCTGCTGCGCTTCAACCCGCAGCTCTACAAGGAAAACGCCGAAGACTTCCTGCGCCAGACCGTGCCCCACGAGGTCGCGCACCTTATTGCCCATCAGTTGTTCGGTGGCAGCATCCAGCCGCATGGCGAAGAATGGCAATTGATCATGCGCGGCGTTTATGAACTGCCGCCCAATCGCTGCCACACCTATGCGGTCAAGCGGCGTAGCGTGATCCGTTACATCTACCGCTGCCCGTGCCCGGACAGCGACTTTCCGTTCACCGCGCAGCGTCACGGTATGGTTCGCAAGGGGCGGCGCTACCTGTGCCGTCGCTGCCGCGAGCCTCTGGTGTTCAGCGGCGAGACGCGCACGGAATAATCCTCCGGCAAACTGCAGGCACAAAAAAACCCATCCGAAGATGGGTTTTTTATGGCCTGAGGGTTATCAGACGGTCTTGGTGGTGTTCACCGCAGCGGCCGGAGTCGGGCCTTCGGCAACGCCGAGGTCGTCTTCAGGGCGGGTTTCCAGAATGGCAGAGCCACCGGAAGTCAGCTCGGACTGCAGCTTGTCGGTGTCCAGCTCGCCGACCCACTTGGCAACCACAACGGTAGCAACAGCGTTACCGACCAGGTTGGTCAGGGCGCGGGCTTCGGACATGAAGCGGTCGATACCCAGAATCAGCGCCAGACCGGCAACCGGCAGATGGCCTACAGCCGACAGGGTCGCAGCCAGTACGATGAAGCCGCTACCGGTTACGCCAGCAGCACCTTTGGACGACAGCAGCAGCACCAGCAACAGGGTGATCTGGTGCGTGATGTCCATGTGCGTGTTGGTTGCCTGAGCGATGAACACGGCGGCCATGGTCAGGTAGATCGAGGTACCGTCCAGGTTGAACGAGTAGCCCGTCGGGATAACCAGACCGACCACAGACTTCTTGGCACCCAGGCGCTCCATCTTGATCAGCATGCGCGGCAGGGCCGATTCCGAAGAAGAAGTACCCAGTACGATCAACAGCTCTTCACGGATGTAGCGAATCAGCTTGAAGATGCTGAAGCCGTGAGCGCGGGCGATCGCGCCCAGTACAAACACGACGAACAGAACACAGGTGATGTAGAAGCAGATCATCAACTGACCCAACTGCACCAGCGAGCTAACGCCATAGGCACCGATGGTGAAGGCCATGGCACCGAACGCACCCAGCGGGGCCAGCTTCATGATCATGTTGATGATGTTGAACATCACGTGGGCGAAGCGATCGATGAAGTCCAGAACCGGCTTGCCGTAGGCACCCAGGCGATGCAGCGCAAAGCCGAAGATCACCGAGAACATCAGCACTTGCAGGATATCGCCGTTGGCAAACGCGCCGACGATGGTGTTAGGAATGACGTTAAGGATAAAGCCGACGATGCTCTGATCCTGACCGGCCGTAACGTAGGCGGCGATCTTCGAAGCGTCGAGCGTGCTGACGTCGATGTTCATGCCGGCACCCGGCTGAACAACGTTGACTACGATCAGACCGATCAGCAACGCAATGGTCGAAACAACTTCGAAGTACAGCAGCGCATAGCCGCCGGTCTTGCCGACCGACTTCATGCTCTGCATGCCAGCGATACCACTGACGACGGTACAGAAGATGATCGGGGCAATAACCATCTTGATCAGTTTGATGAACCCGTCACCCAGCGGTTTTAACGCCTTGCCGGTGTCCGGGTAGAAGTGACCGATCAGGATACCGATGACAATCGCTACGATTACCTGAAAATAGAGGGATTTGTAGATGGGCTGACGAGTCGTCATTGCAGTTTTCCTCAAGGGCGTCGTCGGCATCTTCACCTGATGCGCGCGAGCCTATAAAGCGCTAACCCTCCTGCACTGGAGGGATTTGTTTTGTCGAGCTGCGCAAGGCAGGTCTCTGCCATGTAGGTAGCAATACGCGTGCCATGGAGTCATTTTGATATCAAAGCCCCGCAGCATAAGGCGCACACTGGTAACGGTAGCCGGGATCTGACAGGAGAGGTGGCGGTTTTCCGCCGTATGGTGGGAAAAACAGGCACACAGTGGCGGGTATCCGCCTTCTTTCGCCGGTGACGGGAGCGCTCGATGACGCACAGAGGTGTGACGCAGAGCGTCACGAACGGCATTCCCACGCTGGAGCGTGAGGAACGATAGGTGTGATAACACTATCGTGCCAATGCTCCGCGTTGGCATGCCGTTCTGGACGCTCTGCGTCCGCTCTTGAAACTGGGGCGAATCACACCCTCACTGCGCCAGAAAATGAATCCTGAACGCCGCGCCGCCCAGCGGGGAATCGCCCAGCGTCAATTGCGCGCCGTAGCTTTCGATGATGTCCTTGACCACCGCCAGGCCAATGCCTTGCCCGGGGTTCTGGCGGTCCAGACGCTCGCCGCGTTCGAGAATGCGCGCACGCTGGCTCTGCGGGACACCGGGGCCGTCGTCTTCGACGCACAGTTCATCGCCGGTCGTCGAGCGCGTGAAGCTGACGCGCACTTCACTCAGGCACAGCCGATAGGCGTTTTCCAGCAGGTTGCCGAGCATTTCCAGCAACGCGCCCTCTTCCATATGCACCTGGCAGTGCTCGGGCAGGTCCAGCGTGGCCTTGACCTGTTTGTCGCGATACACCTTGTCCAGCGTGTTGCACAGGCTTTCGACCACGGGTCGCAGCATCACGTGATGCCGCACCAGACCGCTCTTGCGCAGGCTGGCCCGTTGCAGTTGATAGCCGATCTGCTGGCTCATGCGCTCGATCTGCGATTGCAGCACCCACGCCTGCTCGACATCCTCGGGGCGCTTGGCAATGTTCTCGCTTACGCCTTGCAAGACCGCCAGCGGGGTTTTCAGGCTATGCGCCAGGTCGTCCAGAGAGTCGCGGTAACGAATCCGCTGCTCACGCTCGCTGCGTAGCAGGCGGTTGAGCGAGTCGGTCAGGCGCAGAAGTTCGCTGGGGTGTTCTTCGCTGAGGCTGTCGCGTACGCCGGATTCCACCTGATCCAGTTCCTGGCTCAAGCCGCGCAGGGCCCGCAGCCCCCAGGTCAGGCCCATCCACAGCAACCCGAGCAGCACCGCCAGTGCTGCGCCAAAGCCCAGATAAAGCTTGCGGCGCAGACCGTCGATGGTTTCCTGATAGCCGCGCAACGGTTGCACGGCAACGATACTGAACGCGGCATTGCGCCCGCCGAGCAGCCGGATCTCGACGTCATAGACGAAATACTCATCGCCATTGATTTCCTTGATCTTGGTGAACTCGCTGCCCTGCCCGTCATATTGCGGGCGGTAGTCGATGTTCTCGCCTTCGGTCGACAACGAGCGCCAGACCATCTGCCCCTGGCGGTTATAGATGTAGCCCAGCAGACGGCTGCCGGGCAGATTGAATTGTTCGCCCGGCAACACCGAGGGCATCAACAGATGGTCGTTTTCGACGCGAGCCGCCGAAATCATGGTGGTGACATCAGAAGCCAGGCGTTGCTCGATCGCTCCGCGTAGCGCCAGGCTGAACGCCCCCTGCAGTGCAGGCAGCATCAGCAGCATGAAGATCACCGCCAGCGTGGCGGCGCCCAGCATCAAGCGCAGGCGAAGCGAACGAATCACGTACAGCGCTCATTGAACAGATAGCCCATGCCGCGCACGGTTTCGATAGGTTTGAAAGCCACGCTGCCGTCCAGTTTGCGACGCAGACGACCGACCAGCACTTCGATCACGTTCGGGTCGCGCTCGTCGTCATCGGGGTACAGCTGCTCCATCAGGCGCTCCTTGGGCACCACTTGCTGATGATGGAGCATCAGGTACTCAAGAATGCGGTATTCGTAGGCCGTCAGCGCCAACGGCTGCTCGGCCAGTGCGGCGTGCTTGCGATTGAGGTCCAGCAACAGCGGACCAGCCGTTATTGTTGACTGGATGAAGCCGCTGGAACGCCGTAACAAGGCGTTCAGCCGTGCCTCCAGCTCTTCGAACTGGAAGGGTTTGACCACGTAGTCGTCAGCCCCGGCCGCCAGCCCTTCGACCTTGTCCTGCCAATTGCCGCGCGCGGTGAGGATCAGGATCGGAAAGGCCTTGCCTAGTGCACGCAGCTGGCGAATCAGGTCAAGGCCGCCGATGCCCGGCAGGCCCAGGTCGATCACCGCCAGATCGTGATTGAATTGCGCGACCTGATACAACGCCTCTTCGGCGTTGGCCACCGCTTCCACCACATGCCCGGCTTCGGTCAGACGGGTTCGCAGGTGGTGGCGCAGCAGCGCTTCATCCTCAACTACCAACAACTTCATGCAGCTCTCCCAGGCACAATCGCAGCCTCAAGACAAAGAATGAAACGACATCGTCGCATCAGTACTCAACAGGCGGGCGCTGACGGGCACGTGTTGTGTCACATCATAGCTGCCCAGCAGGATTTCGCGGCTGACAGGCGCACCATTGTGAGTGCCCGTCAGGCTGCCGTAAACCGGTGGCGAATAAAGCGTCCCCACCGAGACGTTGGAATGCGCCTGCTCCCCGAGCGCGTGTCCCCAACTGTTGGTATCGTCAAGCTTTTCGCTGGTCTTGCTGAATTCGATACGGGCCACGTCAAGCCGACCATCACCCGCCTGCACCGCAGCACTGCCACCCAGAAAAGCCAAGGCCAGGAAAAACTTGTTGAGATTCAACATATCGACTCCTTTTGCGCTCGGGGACGCTGTCAAGGTATGGGCCAACAGTAATCGCGCCGGGCTGAACCCCGACTGAACACTGCATGAACCGGCGCTGAACAGTCATCCACACCCTGTGCAGCAGAATCGGCTATGGTTGTTTGCGACTTCAAAACATCAACAAGGAGCTGACCATGCGTGTGTGGATTGCAATGATCATAATGGGCCTGACCGGCCTCGCCCAGGCGGCGATCAAGACCGAGCAGATCGATTATAAAAGTGCCGACGGCACCAAGCTGGTGGGCTATTACGCTTACGACGACGCTGTAAAAGGCCCGCGCCCTGGCGTCCTGGTGGTTCACGAATGGTGGGGCCTGAACGACTACGCCAAGCGCCGCGCCCGCGACCTGGCTGCGCTGGGTTACAGCGCGATGGCCATCGACATGTACGGCGAAGGCAAGAACACCGAGCACCCGAAAGACGCGATGGCCTTCATGCAGGCCGCGCTGAAGGACAGCGATGCCGCCGACAAGCGTTTTGACGCCGGGCTGGAGCAATTGAAGAAGCAGCCACAGACCGATCCGAAAAAGATCGCAGCGATCGGTTACTGCTTCGGCGGCAAGATCGTGCTCGACGCAGCACGCCGCGGTGAACCGCTGCTGGGCGTGGTGAGTTTCCACGGCGCACTGGTCACCAACACTCCTGCAAAACCGGGCATCAAGGTGCCAATGCTGGTCGAGCACGGCGCCAAGGACAGCATGGTCACCCCTGAAAACGTCACCGCGTTCAAGAAGGAAATGGACGACGCCAAGGCCGACTACAAATTCGTCAGCATCGACGGCGCCAAACACGGCTTCACCAACCCCGACGCCGACCGCCTGAGCCACGGCGAACACGGCGGCCCGGACATCGGCTACGACAAGGCCGCCGATGAGAGCTCCTGGGCGGACATGAAAGTGTTTTTCAAGAAGATATTTGGTTGAGCCATAGCTGACACTGCGCGTCCACCCGAGTCTGGGAGGACGCGGAGCGTCCGGAAAGGCATGCGACGCAGAGCGCCGCACGATAGCCAGGATTAGCGTTCCGCACGCTGTAGCATCGGCACGATAGTTACTGCTAGTGCCCTTCCCTCCAACCCATTACCCCGGCAAAATGCCGCCCATGACTCGACTATCCCACCTCCCCATCTGCTGCCCGGAACTGATCCGGCATTGGCCGTTGCCGCAAGCCTTGCCGGGGGCGCTGCTCGTGAGTGGGCATTTTGATCCGCTCAAGCTGGTCGACGGCGACTTTCAGCGTTGTGAGCTGCAAATGCCCGCGAGCATTCAGCGTTCGGTGGCCAAGCGCCAGACTGAATTCCTCGCCGGTCGTCTCTGCGCCCGCGAAGCCATGCGTCAGCTGGATGGCCGCCTGCATGTCCCTGCAGTGGGCGAAGACCGTGCGCCGATCTGGCCCGCTGATGTCTGCGGTTCGATCACTCACAGCACCGGCTGGGCCGCTGCCGTGGTTGCGCATAAGCAGCAGTGGCGCGGGTTGGGGCTGGATACGGAAAACCTGCTGAGCCACGACCGCGCCTCGCGGCTGGCCGGGGAAATTCTGACGGCGGCCGAGCTGGCAGAGATGGCGGCAGGTCCGGAAGATCAGATCGCGCTGCGCGTGACCCTGACCTTTTCGATCAAGGAAGCGCTGTTCAAGGCGCTCTACCCCATCGTGCACAAGCGCTTCTACTTCGAAGACGCGCAACTGCTGGAATGGTCCGCCGATGGCCACGCCCGATTACAACTGCTGATCGACCTGTCCAGCGAGTGGCATGCGGGCAAGGAGCTGGACGGTCAGTTCAGTGTGCAGGACGACCACCTGTTGAGCCTGGTCGCCGTCGAAGGTTGATCAGCCGGGCAGCGGACAATGTTCGCAACGTCCAACCCACTCGACCCGATGACTCAGGCAGCACACACGCCGTTGCCTGCGAGGTTCACCGCCCTGCGCCTGCGGCACATAACGCACGGCCTGGAACAGAGGATTGGCGCGCCCGTCCGGCCTTTTCTTCTCGCTTAACAGCGCCCGCCCGGCAGCCAGCGACGCATCACTGCAGGTGGCCAGTTGCGCAAGGCAGCCTTCCAGATAATCCCCGGCGCTGCTCCATAACACCGCGGCAGACAGTCCGCCATAAGCGCTCAGAGAAGTAATGAAGGGCTGCAGATTGTCATCGAGCAACCCGGCAAAGCGCTGAAACGGATCAACCGGCATACCCCGCCAGACGCGTCCCTCCCCCGCCAGCCTGACACCGCTCGGTACGCCTCGCTCATCCAGCAAAAGCGCCACCTGTTCCAGCTGCAACGGCCAATGCCAGTCATGCACCAGGCTGGCGACCAGCACCGGCGGAATCAGTTGCATGAAGTAAAACTTGGCCCACTGCGACACCAGCACAGGCAATTGATCAGGCATCAGCTGCGGCCCGTAAACAGTCAGCAGCAGTTGATCAAGACGCTCGGGGCGCAGCAGATCAGGCAACGTCATCAACGGGCGCGCGTCATCCGCCGTCAGCAAGGTCCGCCCGAATCGCGCAAATGGCCCGGCAAACAACGGCAAGCTCATCGCGGCACCTGCGTGCGCGGCCAAGACAGGCTGAAGCATGCTCCGCCCAGGCTGACGCTATGCCCGATCAGCGCGCGGCCTTCATGCCAATGGATGATCCGCCGCACGATCGACAGGCCCAGCCCATGCCCGCCCGAGGCTCGGGTGCGGCTGTCATCGATGCGCATGAACGGCGTGAAAATCTGTTCCCACGCCTGCTCCGGAACGCCAGGACCATCGTCGTCCACGTCGATACGGCACTGCTGCGCCTCCAGCCGATAGCTGATACGCACCTCGTTATCGGCATGGCGCAGCGCATTGCTCACCAGGTTCTGCACGGCGCGATGCAGGTAGCGCGGCTCGCCCTCGACCCAGGCAGCCTCGCCCTCTTCGGCCCTCAGGCATTCGCCCCGCGAAACCCTTACGTTGGCGCGCAATGGCGCCAGTTCGGCGATCACCTGATCGATCAGCGCATCCAGATCGACACGCTGGAAGTTCAAGGTCGGCGCGCCCTGCTCAAGACGCGCATAGGTGAGCATCTCATCGACCAGCTTGTCGAGGTCCTGGATATCGCTGTCCATACCGATCATGTATTTGCGCCGCGCCTCGGGAGTCGCGGCGTCGCTGACCATCTCCAGACCGAAACGCAGACGCGCCACCGGCGTACGCAACTCATGGGACACCGCGCGCACCAGTTCGCGCTGGATCATCAATGAGCGCTGCAGGTGTTCGGCCATGCTGTTGAACGCCGCTGCCACACGCCCCACCGAGTCGGAGCCCTCGGTCGGCACGCGGGTTTGCAAACTGCCCTGGGCAATCTGCGTGGCCGCCGCTTCCAGCTCCAGCACCCGTCGCTCCAGACGCCGCACCAGCAAGTACACCACCAGACCGATCAGACACAGCCCCATCAAGGCGATCAGCAGCAGCCAATGCAACGGGTAAGGGTTCATCTGGTACAGCGGACCGATTTCCAGCACCCAGTTGGTGTCGACGATCCCGGCCAGCACGCGGATCGAATCGCCGCCCTTGCCCAGCGCCATGACCGTATCGCCCTCATAGACGCGGCGGCGCTGGTCATCGTCCAGATCCGCCTGATCCAGCGCCAGCAGGTGCAGGTCGAAACCGAACCCCTTGTCGCTGCGCAGGGCCTGCAGGCGCGCCGGTTGCTCGTCGACCGGAAAGCGCACCAGTTCATCGATCAGCAGGTAAATAGTGGCTCTCGCCAACTGTTCGGTGATCTGCTGCACTTCGCCGGTCAGCAACAGCGGCTCCTTGTCGCTCAACTGACGATAAACCCTGGCAGCGTGCGGCCCGATCTGTTCGACCACCACCTTGCCGCGCGCCAGTTGGCCCAGTGCGCTGCTGTCGAGGTGAGCCTGCTCAAGGGTTTGCAGACTCAGGGGAATGCCCAGCAAACGCTCCCAGACCGCCAGGGCGCGGCGCCGTTCGATGCCATCGAGCGGCACCAGATTGTCGGCCATGATCGTAAAGGTGCCATGAGCCAGGCGCTCGCGGTACTGCTCGCCGCGCGACTGGTTGAGCACATGCAGGGCCAGCACGCCGAGCAGCGCGACCAGCACCAACACGCCCAGTACGCCACCGTAGATGCGCAGAAAGATCGAATTCATCAGGTCAGCCGCTGAACACGTGGCCGCTCATGTCCTGTGCGGCTTCGGGCACAAACAGATAGCCCTTGCTGCGCACGGTCTTGATCAGACGCGGATGAATGGGGTCGTCGCCGATTTTCGGGCGGATACGCGAGATACGCACATCGATGGAGCGATCCTGCCCGTCGTACCCCACGCCGCGCAACGCGGTGAAGATCTCTTCGCGCGACAGCGTGCGCCCGGCGTTGGCCACCAGCAGCCACAGCAGGTCGAACTCGGCACCGGTCAGCTCGATGCTCTGCTCGCGCAACCAGGCCTCACGCAGTGCGTTGTCCACCACCAGCGGGCCGAACACCAGACGGCGCAGCTCGGCAGCCGGCACCTGCGGCGCTTCACTACGGCGTAGCAAGGCTTTGATACGCGCCAACAACACGCGCGGGTGCACCGGTTTACAGACGAAATCGTCGGCGCCGGTATCGAGACCTTCTATATGGTCGGTGTCATCGGTGCGTGCGGTGAGCATCAGAATCGGCCCGTCGTAACGGTCACGCACGCTGCGGCAGATGCTGAAACCGTCCTCGCCGGGCAGCATCAGGTCGAGAATCACCAGATCCGGCTGCTCAGCGATGATCCGTGCCGACGCCAGCGCGCCGTCACCTTCGATGTTCACGCGCAGGCCGTGGCTCTGCAGGTAATCACGGGTCAATTCGGCCAGTCGCTGGTCATCCTCGACGATCAGCACGTGCCAGGTGTGTGGTTCCACAGCCATCTTTCCTTGTCGTTATCGACCGTTTTTTGTTTTTGCAACGCAGGGGTTGCGGCACCACGTCGCAGGCCAGTGTAGCAACCCTCGCGGGGATCACACGACACCGCACGCGACATAGCACATGACATGCCAGAACGGCCTTTCAGCTGTGTTTTTTTGTGATAGGGTTCGCGCCCTTAAAAATCAGCAGTGCCTCACCAGTGCCTACAGAAAACGGTGACAAACGGTCACGATCCAGTAGTTATGCGGCCTACACGCAAGGTGTGCGATTCATACACAAACTACACACACTTTATCCACAAGCGGTGCGTTGCAATTCATGTCCAAAACGCATTATCTTGTAGCCCGGCGACGAGACACACCCTACATGTGGGGTTTTGAATAAAAACGCCAGCACAACTCAAATGGGAAATTCAAGCATTTTTGTTGCGTCTGAGGGGTTGAACTTCAAGCCAGTTTAGGCACCAAGACGCTCGCGCGTGAACCAGAGCCATCCCGTACACGTTTTGCAACATCGAACACGCACTCTTGATCAGATTTTCGAAGGATCGGGCATAGCCCGGTCCTTTTTGGCTTCAAAACCTGGAAGCGGCGACAGCACCCCGCTTTCACCTTCGTTTTGGAGCCCTTTGGTCGCCTTTTGCGACTGACTGCTCTAAACGAAATGGTGGGCAGCAATGCCCGAACAAACTTAAAGAACGTGGAGTCACACATGCAAACAGACACAACTCGCGAGAACTCGCCGACCGGCGCGCCGCAGGCAAGCCAGACCCAGCAGGATCTGTCTGCCACTGCCCCCGGTCAACTGCGCGTGATCAAGCGTAACGGTACTGTCGTTCCCTACACGGACGACAAGATCACCGTTGCCATCACCAAGGCGTTTCTTGCAGTTGAAGGCGGCAATGCTGCTGCCTCGTCGCGCATCCATGACACCGTTGCCCGCCTGACCGAACAGGTCAGCGCCACGTTCAAGCGTCGCATGCCTTCGGGCGGCACCATCCACATCGAAGAAATCCAGGATCAGGTCGAACTGGCACTGATGCGTGCCGGCGAGCAGAAAGTGGCTCGCGACTACGTCATCTACCGTGACTCGCGCGCCAAGGAGCGTGCCGTTCGCGCCCCCGAAGAGCAGGTCCAGGCTCACCCGTCGATCCGCATCACCCGCGCCGACGGCAGCTTTGCGCCGCTGGACATGGGTCGCCTGAACACCATCGTCACCGAAGCGTGCGAAGGCCTGGCTGAAGTCGACGCCGACCTGATCCAGACCGAAACCCTGAAAAACCTGTACGACGGCGTGGCCCTGAAAGACGTCAACACCGCACTGGTGATGACCGCCCGTACCCTGGTCGAGCGCGAGCCAAACTACTCGTTCGTCACCGCCCGCCTGCTGATGGACACCCTGCGCGCCGAAGGCCTGGGTTTCCTCGGTGTCGCCGACAGCGCCACCCACCACGAAATGGCCGACCTGTACGCCAAGGCGCTGCCTGCCTACGTCACCGCCGGTATCAAGTTCGAACTGCTCAACCCTGTGCTGGCC
This sequence comes from Pseudomonas sp. PvP028, assembly GCF_017832255.1. Classification (NCBI taxonomy): domain Bacteria; kingdom Pseudomonadati; phylum Pseudomonadota; class Gammaproteobacteria; order Pseudomonadales; family Pseudomonadaceae; genus Pseudomonas; species Pseudomonas sp. PvP028. The sequence goes on along the minus strand of NZ_JAFIBL010000001.1, from coordinate 3,015,253 downwards.
GAATTCGATCTCGAAAAACTCGGCAAGGCGATCAACCACGAGCGCGACCAGCAGTTCACCTACCTGGGCCTGCAAACCCTGTACGACCGTTACTTCATCCACAAGGATGGCGTGCGTTTCGAACTGCCGCAGATCTTCTTCATGCGTGTGGCCATGGGCCTGGCAATCGAAGAGAAAGCCCGTGAAGACCGCGCCATCGAGTTCTACAACCTGCTGTCGTCGTTCGACTACATGTCGTCGACCCCGACACTGTTCAACGCCGGCACCCTGCGTCCACAGCTGTCCAGCTGCTACCTGACCACCGTGCCGGATGACCTGTCGGGCATTTACCACGCGATCCACGACAACGCCATGCTGTCCAAATTCGCAGGCGGTCTGGGCAACGACTGGACGCCGGTTCGTGCGCTGGGCTCGTACATCAAGGGCACCAACGGCAAGTCGCAAGGCGTCGTACCGTTCCTGAAAGTGGTCAACGACACCGCCGTTGCGGTCAACCAGGGCGGCAAGCGCAAGGGCGCTGTCTGTGCCTACCTGGAAACCTGGCACATGGACATCGAAGAGTTCATCGAGCTGCGCAAGAACACCGGTGATGACCGTCGTCGTACCCACGACATGAACACCGCCAACTGGATCCCTGACCTGTTCATGAAGCGCGTCTTCGACGACGGCCCGTGGACCCTGTTCTCGCCCTCCGAAGTACCGGACCTGCACGACCTGACCGGCAAGGCCTTCCAGGAGCGTTACGAGTACTACGAAGCGCTGACCGAATACCCAGGCAAGATCAAACTGTTCAAGACCATCCAGGCCAAGGATCTGTGGCGCAAGATGCTCTCGATGCTGTTCGAAACCGGCCACCCTTGGCTGACCTTCAAGGACCCGTGCAACCTGCGCAGCCCGCAGCAGCACGTGGGCGTGGTTCACAGCTCGAACCTGTGCACCGAGATCACCCTGAACACCAACAAGGACGAGATCGCGGTCTGCAACCTGGGCTCGATCAACCTGCCGAACCACATCGTCGACGGCAAGCTGGACACCGACAAGCTCAAGCGCACCGTCGATGTAGCCGTGCGCATGCTCGATAACGTGATCGACATCAACTACTACTCGGTACCGCAGGCCAAGAACTCCAACCTGCGTCACCGTCCGGTCGGCCTGGGCATCATGGGCTTCCAGGACGCGCTGTACCTGCAACACATCCCGTACGGTTCCGATGCTGCCGTGCAGTTCGCCGACACCTCCATGGAAGCGGTCAGCTACTACGCGATCCAGGCGTCCTGTGACCTGGCCGACGAGCGCGGTGCCTACGAGACGTTCCAGGGTTCGCTGTGGTCCAAAGGCATCCTGCCGCTGGATTCGCAACAGATCCTGATCGAGCAGCGTGGCGAGAAGTACATCAGCGTCGACCTGAAAGAAACCCTGGACTGGGCGCCGGTTCGTGCCCGTGTGCAGAAAGGTATCCGTAACTCGAACATCATGGCCATCGCACCGACCGCCACCATCGCCAACATCACTGGCGTGTCGCAGTCGATCGAACCGACCTATCAGAACCTCTATGTGAAATCGAACCTGTCCGGCGAATTCACCGTGATCAACCCGTATCTGGTTCGCGACCTCAAGGCCCGCGGCCTGTGGGACTCGGTCATGATCAACGACCTGAAGTACTACGACGGTTCGGTGCAGCAGATCGAGCGCATCCCGCAGGAGCTCAAGGAGCTTTACGCGACTGCCTTCGAAGTGGACACCAAGTGGATCGTCGATGCAGCAAGCCGTCGTCAGAAGTGGATCGATCAGGCTCAGTCGCTGAACCTGTACATCGCTGGCGCTTCGGGCAAGAAGCTGGACGTGACCTACCGCATGGCCTGGTACCGTGGTCTGAAAACCACCTACTACCTCCGTGCCTTGGCCGCGACCAGCACCGAGAAGTCCACCGTCAACACCGGCAAGCTCAACGCAGTATCGAGCGGCGGCCACGGCCCGGACGACTCGGCGATCACCGCCCCGCGTCCAACCGAAGCAGCACCTGCCGGCCCGGCCCCAGTGCCAAAAGCTTGCGCGATCGACGAGCCGGATTGTGAGGCTTGCCAGTAAGGCAACCCGCCTCGCCCCCACAGGAGAAACACAACCCTGTGGGAGCGAGAGGCCAACAAGCCTGACGCTGTACCTGTAGGAGCGGACTTGTCCGCGAAGAGGCCGGCAAGGATACACATCCCCTTGCCACCCTCCTCCTCACCCAAAGGCCCCGAAAGCCAAAAATTCATGTTCCTTGCGCGCCACACCTGAAAAGCAAGCAACACACCCTCTAGATCCAACAGGCCAGTCCACCCGACTGACCCTCAAGCAGGAGAAGTACACCATGCTGAGCTGGGACGAATTCGATAAAGAAGACGGCGAAGTAGTCGCCAAAGCGACCAACGCCGGCCACGCCAACGAAGCCAACATGGACCGCCTCGACAGCGCCGGTGGCCTCGCAGCCCAGGAAGCCCGCGCCGTGACCGCCGCCGACTCCGCTGCCCTGATCCGCGCCAAGAAAGCGCTGGACGCACTGGACGTCGCTGAAGGCCTGGCCGAACTCGAAGGCGCCAGCGCCCGCGTCGCCGTTGACGAAAAAATGATGATCAACTGCCGCGCCGACCTCAACCAGCTCGTACCTTTCAAGTACGACTGGGCCTGGCAGAAGTACCTGGACGGTTGCGCAAACCACTGGATGCCGCAAGAAGTCAACATGACCGCCGACATCGCCCTCTGGAAAAACCCCGAAGGCCTGACCGACGACGAGCGCCGCATCGTCATGCGCAACCTGGGCTTCTTCTCCACTGCCGACTCGCTGGTTGCCAACAACCTGGTGCTGGCCGTGTACCGCCTGATCACCAACCCGGAGTGCCGCCAGTACATCCTGCGCCAGGCCTTCGAAGAGGCGATCCACACCCACGCCTACCAGTACTGCATCGAATCGCTGGCCATGGATGAAGGCGAGATCTTCAACATGTACCACGAGATCCCGTCGGTCGCCAAAAAAGCAGCCTGGGGCCTGAAGTACACCCGTTCGATCTCCGATCCGAAGTTCGAAACCGGCACCGTCGACACCGACAAAGAGTTGCTGCGCAACCTGATCGCCTACTACTGCGTACTGGAAGGCATCTTCTTCTACTGCGGCTTCACCCAGATCCTCTCCATGGGCCGCCGCAACAAAATGACCGGCGTCGCCGAGCAGTTCCAGTACATCCTGCGCGACGAGTCCATGCACCTGAACTTCGGCATCGACGTGATCAACCAGATCAAAATCGAAAACCCGCACCTGTGGGATGCCGAGATGAAAGAAGAAGCCACGCAGATGATCCTGCAAGGCACCCAGCTGGAAATCGAATACGCCCGCGACACCATGCCCCGCGGCGTACTCGGCATGAACGCTGCGATGATGGAAGACTATCTGAAATTCATCGCTAACCGCCGCCTGAGCCAGATTGGCTTGAAGGAAGAGTATCCAGGGACGACCAACCCGTTCCCTTGGATGAGCGAGATCATGGACTTGAAGAAAGAGAAGAACTTCTTTGAGACGCGGGTTATTGAGTATCAGACAGGTGGAGCTTTGAGCTGGGATTGATTTGCATCCCGCGGAGTTGCAAAAAAAGCTGAACCCATCTCATCAACAATGAAGCGGGTTCTGAGAAAAGGGCTGCCAACTGGCAGCCTTTTTTATTTTTGTTTCGGCAAAAATGTGAGGTTTGACTCGGTTAAATCCAGTCGAATGTGACTCCGGCCGGGCCTCGCCTGTTTTTGCCTTGCTTGACCTTCCTCTCGGCCATCATCCCAGACGGCAAAGACCAGGACGACGGATGATGGCAAAGGGAAGGTCAAACGAAACTACACGGTTTCCAAAGGCAATCTGGTTTGGCTGGCCCTCCCCTTATTGGTGACTGACTCAAGGATCGCCCGCCCCAGCTCACGAATGTCGGGCTCTTTCACAATGGAGTGATGAGTTCCCATGATGGAGATGACTTGCAGTTGCTCCTTGGGCATCAGCGCCTCCCAACCAATGCTGATATCACTACGGTTTTCTCCCATTGCTGAGAATAAAGTGACACGCACCGGCAGCGCGGGCGGCATGTAACGGTAGAGCGCCAGACCGATACTGCGGATCAGTGCCAGGTATCTTTTTGCAAGATCACTCTCTATACCTTCAGGAAGCAGACCTTGAACTTGCGTATAAGCCAACAAGGCCTCGAAATCCCGAGCAGCAGCCAAGTGTCTGACAGGCCCCTGACGTACATCAGGCGGCAGAAGCCTCAATAAGGCTTCGATCTCGTCGAAATCCGGCCTCTCATCGAGATGAGCGTACCCCCCCTCCTGCGCATCAAACAAATGCCGATAGTCGCTGGTGGTGTCGATAAGCCCGAGGAATTCTACCGTAGCACCGGCCCCTATCAGTTGATGGGCAATTTCATAGGCGATCGTTCCCCCGGCAGACCAGCCAGCGACGCGATACGGCCCCTGTGGCTGTATATGGCGGATCCCCTCAATGTAGCGTGAGGCCATTGCCTCGATAGTGGTGAGGTGTTCCTCCCCACTTTGCAGTCCGCTCGCCGAAAATCCATACACCGGAATGTCAGAGGGAATTTGCTTTGCCAACTGTTGGGCATAGCCGATATCCCCTGAGCCTTCATGAATGAGGAACAAAGGATGTTGAGCCCCCTCTTTGCGAATGGTGGTCAGATTCGGATGCAGAGCCTTGCTCAGACCGCTATGGCAAGACGCGGCAAGTTCACAGATTGTCGGGTGCATGAACAGATCGCCTAGTGCCACTTCGACCTCGAAGCGCTGACGCAGGCACGAAACCAGTTGCACCGCCAGCAGCGAATGCCCGCCCAATTCAAAGAAGTGGTCATGGCGACCCACCCGCTCCAGCCCCAGCAATGCCTGCCAGATCTCCGCCAGCGCATGCTCGATTTCACCTACCGGCGCCTCGTAACCACGACTGGCATAAGCGTCGTCTTCCGGCGCCGGCAATGCCCGACGATCCAGCTTGCCGTTCGGCGTCAGCGGGAAACGCGTCAGCGTTACAAAGGCACTCGGGATCATGTACTCCGCCAGCCCTTGCGACAGTTGCTCGCGCAACTGCGTAGCCGACAATACGGCGCCTTCCTGCGCCGTCAAATACGCCACCAGGCGTTTGTCTCCGGGACGGTGCTCGCGCGCCAGCACTACCGCCTCCCTGACCCCGGGGCAACCCGCAAGCTGCGACTCGATCTCGCCCAGTTCGATACGGTAGCCCCGAAGCTTGACCTGATCGTCGTTACGCCCCAGGTACTCGATATTGCCGTCTGCCAGCCAGCGCCCCAGATCGCCGCTCCTGTACATCCGCGCCGCCGGCTCGGTACTGAACGGATCTTCCAGGAAACGCTCCGCCGTCAACTCCGGACGATTCAGATAACCACGGGCAACCCCGATACCGCCGATATGGATCTCGCCGCTGACCCCGATCGGTACCGGCTGGCCGTGCGCATCCAACAGGTAAATCTGTGTATTCGCTATCGGATGGCCGATCGGAACGATACCGATATCCTGCTCTGCCACGTAATGCCATGCCGTGACGTCGATGGCTGCTTCGGTGGGTCCGTACAGATTGTGCAACTCGCTTTTCGGGAAATGTGCCTGGCCTTGCAATAGCAAAGCATGCGGCAGCGCTTCACCACTGCAAAGTACTCGCTTGAGCGTCGAACACCGGCCTGCTGGCGTCTGATTGACGAAGGCCTGCAGCATGGAAGGAACAAAGTGCAGCATGCTGATGCTTCGGCGCTCGATCACCTCCATCAGGTAGTGAGGGTCTTGATGCCCGCCGGGGCGGGCCATGACCAGTTGTGCCCCGGCCAGCAGAGGCAGGAAGATCTCCCAGACCGATACATCGAAACCGAAGGGCGTCTTCTGCAAGACACGATCGTCGGCTCCAATCCGGTATTCGCTCTTTGCCCACCACAACCGGTTGACGACGCCGTCATGCTGGTTGGCCACGCCTTTGGGTTTACCAGTGGAACCCGAGGTATAAATCACATAGGCCAGGTGTTGCGGTGTGATGGCCGGCACTACGGGATTATGTTCAGCCTCAACCTCCCAGTCGCCAGCTTGCAGGTCGAGCGTCGGCACCGCCAACTCGCCCAGCAACGTCCGGGTCTCGGCCTGCACCAGCACCGCCACCGGCGCGCTGTCTTCCAGCATGTAGCGCAATCGCTCGGACGGATACCCAGGATCCAGCGGCACATACGCACTGCCCGCCTTCAAAATACCCAGCAAGCCCACCACCATTTCCAGGCTGCGCTGCGCACAGATCGCGACCCGATCATCCGGCTGGATACCCAGGCCGATCAGGTAATGTGCCAGTCGATTCGCCCGGGCATTGAGTTCGCCATAAGTCAGGCTTCCGGTTTCATCGACCACCGCCAGGGCATCGGGCTGTTGTGCTACCTGTTCCTCGAACAGTTGATGGAGCAACTTGCCCGCCGGGTAAGCCGCTGCCGTATCGTTAAACGACTCCAATACCTGCCGACGTTGCTCGCAGGACAGCAGCGGCAGTTCTGCGACCGATTGCTGGTCATCCGCCACCATGGCTTCCAGAAGCACCTGCAGGTGCCCCGCCATCCGCTCGATCGTCGCACGCTCGAACAAATCACTCGCGTATTCCAGAGAGCCGATCAATCCGCCATCCGCCTCGACCAGCGCAAGCGACAGGTCGAACTGGGCCGTCGTGTGCGGCGCTTGCAGCGGCTCCAGACTCAGCTCCGGCAGACTGAGTTCGCCGCCGCCCGGGGTGTTGTTCAGCGCCAGCATGACCTGGAAGATCGGGCTATGGCCCAGGCTGCGCGGTGGTTGCAGCGCCTCCACCACCTGCTCGAACGGCAGGTCCTGATGCGCATGCGCCGCCAGCATGACCGCCTTGACCTGCTCCAGCAACGCCGCCACGCTCAGGCCCCCTTCCGGCCGGATGCGCAGCGCCAGTGTGTTGACGAAGAAGCCGATCAGCGACTCCAGTTCGCTGCGCGGACGATTTGCCACCGGCGTGCCGATCACCACATCGTCCTGCCCGCTGAAGCGGCTCAGCAGACTCGACCAGCCCGCCAGCAAGGTCATGAACAGCGTCGCACCGTGACGCTGACCCAACTGCCGCAATCCTGCCGTCAACTCTGGGCTCAGGGCCAGGCTCACCCGTCCGCCGGCATAACTGCGCAACGGTGGGCGGCGGTGGTCGGTTGGCAGCTCCAGCAAGGCCGGTGCGCCACTCAGGTGCTGCCGCCAGAACTCGACCTGCGTGTGCAGGGTTTCGCCCTGCAACCACTGCCGCTGCCACGCCGCGTAGTCGACATACTGGAAGGCCAGTGCCGGCAGAGGATCAGCCAGCCCCTGGCTGAAGGCGCGGTACAACGTACCGATTTCGTGCAGCAGAACGCCCGTCGACCAACCGTCCGAAACGATATGGTGCTGCGTCACCAGCAGGATGTGCTCTGTCTCCGACAGTTGCACAAGTCGTCCGCGAATCAGCGGACCGCTCGACAAGTCGAACGGCGCCAGCGCCTCCTCGCGAGCGAGCCGCTCTACGGCCTCGTGTTGCGTCTCGTCTTGCGTCTTGTGTTGTGCCGCGCTGTCCAGAGCGCGCAGGTCATGAGTGACCAGGGCGAACCCTTGAGTCGCCGGCGCGATCACCTGGATCGATTGGCCCTCGTGTAGGGCAAAGTGGGTGCGCAGGGTTTCGTGGCGCGCCACAATCCGGTCCAGCGTGGCCTGCAAGGCCTCGCTGTCCAATCGGCCGCGCAAGCGCAGTCCCGCCGGGATGTGATAGGCAGCCCCCGCCGCACGGTCCAGTTGATCGAGGAACCACAAGCGTTGTTGCGCCCACGACAGCGGCAATGGCAGATCGCGATCGACGAGCGTCAACGGCGTCTGCGCCGAGAGCCGGGCGCTCGCCACCTGACGTGCCAGACCTTGCAGTGTCGGTTCGGCAAACACATCCCGCAGCGCCACCTCGACTTCGAAGCGCTGACGCAGACGCGAAACCAGTTGCACCGCCAGTAACGAATGCCCGCCCAGTTCGAAGAAGTGGTCATGACGACCTACACGCTCCAGCCCCAGCAACGCCTGCCAGATATCTGCCAGCGCATGCTCAACGTCACCTGCCGGCGCCTCATAGACGCGACTGGCATAAGCGTCGTCCTCCGGCGCCGGCAATGCCCGACGATCCAGCTTGCCGCTCGGCGTTTGCGGAAAACGCGCCAGCGTAACGAAGGCACTCGGAATCATGTATTCCGCCAGCCCTTGCGACAGTTGCTCGCGCAACTGTGCCGCCGACAATACGGCACCTTCCTGCGCCGTCAGGTACGCCACCAGGCGTTTGTCGCCTGGACGGTGCTCGCGCACCAGCACCACCGCTTCCCTGACACCGGGGCACTCAGACAGTTGCGACTCGATCTCGCCCAGTTCGATACGAAAACCGCGTAGCTTGACCTGATCGTCGTTACGCCCCAGGTACTCGATATTGCCGTCCGCCAACCAGCGCCCCAGATCGCCGCTCCTGTACATGCGCGCCGCCGGCTCGGCACTGAACGGGTCATCCAGGAAACGCTCCGCCGTCAGTTCCGGCAGATTCAGATAGCCACGGGCAACCCCCGCGCCGCCGATATGGATCTCGCCAATGACCCCAATCGGTACCGGCTGGCCATGTGCATCCAACAGGTAAATCCGTGTATTCGCGATCGGACGACCTATCGGCAGTGAATGACCCGCTTGAACAGCGCTGTCGCACAGGTAAAAAGTAGAGTCACCCGCCGCTTCCGACGAACCGTAGAAATTCAGTATCGTGGCCGAAGGTAACCAAGCACGAGTGCGAGCAAGCAGGGAGGACGAAAACACCTCGCCACTGCAAACGATCAGCCGCTTTTCTGGCGAAACTTGTCGGTTCTCTATTCTCGACATTTCTTCCAGCAGTGAAGGGACAAGAACCAGACGGGTCAACTGATGCTCTGTAACCGCCTGCCATAGCTGTAGCGGATCCCTGGAGGCCAGCGGCGACACGATATGCAGCTGCGCGCCAAACAGTAAGGGCATCAGCGTTTCAGTCACCGAATCGAGAAAACTGATCGACGTTTTTTGTGCATGCTTTTCGAGTCGCTGACCACCGAAAGTGCTATGCATCCAGTAAAGACGGTTAACCATGGCCTGATGTGGACCGCCCACGCCTTTGGGTTTACCGGAGGAGCCCGAGGTATAAATCACATAGGCCAGGTGCTGCGGCGTGATGGCCGGCACTACAGGATTGTGTTCAGCTTCAACCTCCCACTCGGCATCTTGCAGATCGAGCGTCGGCACCGCCAACTCGCCCAGCAACGCCCGGGTCTCGGCCTGCACCAGCACCGCCACCGGCGTGCTGTCCTCCAGCATGTAGCGCAACCGCTGCTCCGGATACGCAGGATCCAGCGGCACATACGCGCCACCTGCCTTAAAAATCCCCAGCAAGCCCACCACCATTTCCAGGCTGCGTTGCGCACAGATCGCAACCCGATCATCCGGCTGGATACCCAGGCCGATCAGATAATGTGCCAGTCGATTCGCCCGCGTGTTGAGTTCGCCATAGGTCAGGCTTCCGGCGTCATCGACCACCGCCAGGGCATCGGGTTGTTGCGCCGCCTGCTCCTCGAACAGTTGATGGATCAACTTGTCCGCCGGGTAGGCCGCTGCCGTATCGTTGAAAGACTCCAACACCTGCCGACGTTGCTCGCAGGACAGCAGCGGCAGTTCTCCGACCGCTTGCTGGTCATCCGCCACCATGCCTTCCAGAAGCACCTGCAGGTGCCCCGCCATCCGTTCGATCGTCGCACGCTCGAACAGATCACTCGCGTATTCCAGAGAGCCGATCAAACCGCCATCCGCCTCGACCAGCGCAAGCGACAGGTCGAACTGGGCCGTCGTGTGCGGCGCTTGCAGCGGCTCCAGGCTCAGCTCCGGCAGGCTGAATTCGCCGCCGCCCGGGGTGTTGTTCAGCGCCAGCATGACCTGGAAGATCGGGCTATGACCCAGGCTGCGCGGGGGCTGCAGCGCCTCCACCACCTGCTCGAACGGCAGGTCCTGATGCGCATGCGCCGCCAGCATGACCGCCTTGACCTGCTCCAGCAACGCCGCCACGCTCAGGCCCCCTTCCGGCCGGATGCGCAGCGCCAGTGTGTTGACGAAGAAGCCGATCAGCGACTCCAGTTCGCTGCGCGGACGATTTGCCACCGGCGTGCCGATCACCACATCGTCCTGCCCGCTGAAGCGGCTCAACAGACTCGACCAGCCCGCCAGCAAGGTCATGAACAGCGTCGCACCGTGACGCTGACCCAATTGTCGCAACCCTGCCGTCAATGCCGGGCTCAGGGCCAGGCTCACCCGCCCGCCGGCATAACTGCGCAACGGTGGGCGGCGGTGGTCGGTTGGCAGCTCCAGCAAGGCCGGTGCGCCACTCAGGTGCTGCCGCCAAAAGTCGACCTGCGTTTGCAGGGTTTCGCCCTGCAACCACTGCCGCTGCCACGCCGCGTAGTCGACATACTGGAAGGCCAGTGCCGGCAGAGGGTCGGCCAGCCCCTGGCTGAAGGCCCGGTACAACGTACCGATTTCGTGCAGCAGAACGCCCGTCGACCAACCGTCCGAAACGATATGGTGCTGCGTCACCAGCAGGATGTGCTCTGTCTCCGACAGTTGCACAAGCCGCCCTCGAATCAGCGGACCCCTCGACAGGTCAAACGGCGCCAGCGCCTCCTCGCGAGCGAGCCGCTCTACGGCCTCGTGTTGCGTCTCATGTTGCGCCGCGCCGTCCAGCGGGCGCAGGTCATGAGTGACCAGGGCGAACCCTTGGGTCGCTGGCGCGATCACCTGGATCGCCTGACCCTCGTGCAAGGCAAAATGGGTGCGCAGGGTTTCATGACGCGCCACGATCCGGTCCAGCGTGGCCTGCAAGGCGTCTCTGTCCAATCGGCCGCGCAAGCGCAGTCCTGCAGGGATGTGATAAGCAGCACCCGCCGCCCGGTCCAGTTGATCGAGGAACCACAAGCGTTGCTGCGCCCACGACAGCGGCAAAGGTAGATCGCGATCCACCAGCGTCAACGGCGTCTGCGCCGAGAGCCGGGCGTTCGCCACCTGACGTGCCAGACCTTGCAGCGTCGGCTCGGCAAACACATCCCGCAGCGCCACTTCGACTTCGAAGCGCTGACGCAGACGCGACACCAGTTGTACCGCCAGTAACGAATGCCCGCCCAGTTCGAAGAAGTGGTCGTGGCGACCTACACGCTCCAGCCCCAGCAACGCCTGCCAGATCTGCGCCAGCGCATGCTCGACTTCACCTGCCGGCGCCTCGTAATCACGACTGGCATAAGCGTCGTCCTCCGGCGCCGGCAATGCCCGACGATCCAGCTTGCCGTTTGGCGTTAGCGGGAAACGCGCCAGCGTTACAAAGGCACTCGGGATCATGTACTCCGCCAGCCCTTGCGACAGTTGCTCGCGCAACTGCGTCGCCGACAACTCGACACCTTCCTGCGCCGTCAGGTACGCCACCAGGCGTTTGTCGCCGGGAAGGTGCTCGCGCACCAGCACCACCGCCTCCCTGACTCCAGGGCACTCAGACAGTCGCGACTCGATCTCGCCCAGCTCGATACGGAAGCCCCGAAGCTTGACCTGATCGTCGTTGCGTCCCAGGTACTCAATATTGCCGTCCGCCAACCAGCGCCCCAGATCGCCGCTCCTGTACATCCGCGCCGCCGGCTCGGCACTGAACGGGTCTTCCAGAAAACGCTCCGCCGTCAGTTCCGGCAGATTCAGATAGCCACGGGCAACCCCCGCACCGCCGATATGGATCTCGCCGCTGACCCCGATGGGCACCGGCTGGCCGTGTGCATCCAATAGGTAAATGCGTGTGTTGCCGATAGGGCGGCCAATAGGAATCGAGCGCGAATTGTCGGACAGCGCATGGATCTCATAGGTGCTGGCAAAGGTCGTTGTTTCCGTTGGTCCATAGCCATTGATCAGATGCCTCGGGCGATGGGCGCGGGACAAAACCTTCGCAACGCTCACTGGATCGAGCACATCCCCACCGACCAAGAGATATCGCAGCTTTGAGAAGGCAGCGGCGAGTACATCGACATATTCATTGAACAATCCAGCAGTCAACCATAAAGCGGTCACGCCACCTTCAATCAATACATGGTTCAAGCGCGCGGGATTGAGCAGCGTCGCCTGAGACACAACCAACAGTTTCGCCCCATTGAGCAGCGCACTCCAGATTTCCCAGGTCGAAGCGTCGAAGGCCGTATTGGCGCCATGCGCAACACAATCCTCTGTGGTGATCCTGGCGTAAGGATTATTGATAACCAGACGCAGCACACTGCGGTGTTCAATCAGCACGCCCTTCGGCACTCCCGAGGAGCCGGATGTATACATCACATAAGCCGGCATTCTCGACGTCAGCCCCAGGGCATCAAGATCCGGATTGCCACACGGCAGCCCACCGGTCCCTGAGGACAGGTCCACGCTGTCCAACACGACCTGCTGCACATTTACCGCCGGCAGGCATTCCTGCAGCGCCGCTTGCACCAGCACTGCTACCGGCGTGCTGTCTTCCAGCATGTAGCGCAATCGCTCAGGCGGATACCCAGGATCCAGCGGCACATAGGCACCACCCGCCTTCAGAATACCGAGCAAGCCCACCACCATTTCCAGGCTGCGCTGCGCACAGATCGCGACCCGATCATCCGGCTGGATACCCAGGCCGATCAGGTAATGTGCCAGTCGATTCGCCCGGGCGTTGAGTTCGCTATAGGTCAGGCTTGCGGTTTCATCGACCACCGCCAGGGCATCGGGCTGTTGTGCCGCCTGTTCCTCGAACAGTTGATGGAGCAACTTGTCCGCCGGGTAGGCCGCTGCCGTATCGTTGAACGACTCCAATACCTGCCGACGTTGCTCGCAGGACAGCAGCGGCAGTTCTCCGACCGCTTGCTGGTCATCCGCCACCATGCCTTCCAGAAGCACCTGCAGGTGCCCCGCCATCCGTTCGATCGTCGCACGCTCGAACAGATCACTCGCGTATTCCAGAGAGCCGATCAACCCGCCATCCGCCTCGACCAGCGCAAGCGACAGGTCGAACTGGGCCGTCGTGTGCGGCGCTTGCAGCGGCTCCAGGCTCAGCTCCGGCAGGCTGAGTTCGCCGCCGCCCGGGGTGTTGTTCAGCGCCAGCATGACCTGGAAGATCGGGCTATGACCCAGGCTGCGCGGTGGTTGCAACGCCTCCACCACCTGCTCGAACGGCAGGTCCTGATGCGCATGCGCCGCCAGCATGACCGTCTTGACCTGCTCCAGCAACGCCGCCACGCTCAGGCCCCCTTCCGGCCGGATGCGCAGCGCCAGTGTGTTGACGAAGAAGCCGATCAGCGACTCCAGTTCGCTGCGCGGACGATTCGCCACCGGCGTGCCGATCACCACATCGTCCTGCCCGCTGAAGCGGCTCAACAGACTCGACCAGCCCGCCAGCAAGGTCATGAACAGCGTCGCACCGTGACGCTGGCCCAACTGCCGCAACCCTGCCGTCAATGCCGGGCTCAGGGCCAGGCTCACCCGTCCGCCGGCATAACTGCGCAACGGTGGGCGGCGGTGGTCGGTTGGCAGCTCCAGCAAGGCCGGTGCGCCGCTCAGGTGCTGCCGCCAGAAGTCGACCTGCGTTTGCAGGGTTTCGCCCTGCAACCACTGCCGCTGCCACGCGGCGTAGTCGACATACTGGAAGGCCAGTGCCGGCAGAGGATCGGCCAGCCCCTGGCTGAAGGCGCGGTACAACATACCGATTTCGTGCAGCAGAACGCCCGTCGACCAACCGTCCGAAACGATATGGTGCTGGGTCACCAGCAGGATGTGCTCCATCTCCGACAGTTGCACAAGCCGCCCGCGAATCAGCGGACCGCTCGACAAGTCAAACGGCGCCAGCGCCTCCTCGCGAGCGAGCCGCTCCACCGCCTCGTGTTGCGCCGCGCCGTCCAGCGGGCGCAGGTCATGAGTGATCAGGGCGAACCCTTGAGTCGCCGGCGCGATCACCTGGATCGCCTGGCCCTCGTGCAAGGCAAAGTGGGTGCGCAGGGTTTCGTGGCGCGCCACGATCCGGTCCAGCGTGGCCTGCAAGGCCTCGCAGTTCAATCGGCCGCGCAACCGTAGTCCCGCCGGAATGTGATAGGCAGCCCCCGCCGCACGGTCCAGTTGATCGAGGAACCACAAGCGTTGCTGCGCCCACGACAGCGGCAATGGCAGATCGCGATCCACCAGCGTCAACGGCGTCTGCGCCGATAGCCGGGCGTTCGCCACCTGACGTGCCAGACCTTGCAGTGTCGGCTCGGCAAACACATCCCGCAGCGCCACTTCGACTTCGAAGCGCTGACGCAGACGCGACACCAGTTGTACCGCCAGTAACGAATGGCCACCCAGTTCGAAGAAGTGATCGTGGCGACCTACACGCTCCAGCCCCAGCAATACCTGCCAGATCTCTGCCAGCGCATGCTCGACGTCACCTGCCGGCGCCTCGTAACCACGACTGGCATAAGCGTCGTCCTCCGGCGCCGGCAATGCGCGTCGATCCAGCTTGCCGTTCGGCGTTAGCGGGAAACGCGCCAGCGTTACGAAGGCACTCGGAATCATGTACTCCGCCAGCCCTTGCGACAGTTGCTCGCGCAACTGCGCCGCCGACAACTCGACACCTTCCTGCGCCGTCAGGTACGCCACCAGGCGTTTGTCGCCGGGACGGTGCTCGCGCACCAGCACCACCGCTTCCCTGATCCCGGGGCAAGCCGCCAGCTGAGACTCGATCTCACCCAGCTCGATACGGAAGCCGCGGAGCTTGACCTGATCGTCGTTGCGCCCCAGATACTCGATATTGCCGTCCGCCAGCCAGCGTCCCAGATCGCCGCTCTTGTACATCCGCGCCGCAGGCTCGGCACTGAACGGGTCATCCAGGAAACGTTCCGCCGTCAGTTCCGGCATATTCAGATAGCCACGGGCAACCCCCGCACCGCCGATATGGATCTCGCCGCTGACCCCGATGGGCACCGGCTGGCCGTGTGTATCCAGCAGGTAAATCCGTGTGTTCGCGATCGGACGGCCAATTGGAAATACCGAAGACCGATAACAGTCGATATCGTCAACCAGTCTATGCCAGGCCACCACGTCGCTACACTCCGTGGGCCCGTAACTGTTAATGAATTCGGGCCTCGGCTCGGGAAGCATTTCCAGCCTGGCGACTTGAATAGGCTCTCCACCCAGTACCACCCGGCGAATGCTGTCAAGTTGCCTTGAATCGTTTGCGTCGATGAGCGTGTTGAACGCACTGGGTGAAAGATTGATATGGGTAATACGCTCGCGTTGAATCTGCTCCAGCAGCACCTCGGGAATGAAAGCCTCTCTGGCCAGGTGCAGTGTTCCACCGACCAATAACGGACCGAGAATATTTTTTTGTGTCAGATCGAAGCTATAGGAGGAAACAAGCAGTACGGCATCATCGGACGCCAGTTTCAGCTCGGCCAGATACCAGTGCATCAGGTTTAGAAAGCCCCTTTGCTCGATCAACACGCCCTTGGGTTGGCCGCTCGAGCCTGAGGTGTAGATCACATAGGCCAGATGATCCGGCTTGACGGCTCGCGCCACTGGATCATGGTCAGCCTCAGCTTCCCAGCACCCGCCTTCCAGGTCCAGCAGTGGCACCGCCAACTCGCCCGACAACGCCCGGGTCGCGCTCTGCACCAGCACCGCCGCCGGCGCGCTGTCTTCCAGCATGTAGCGCAACCGCTGCTCCGGATACGCCGGGTCCAGCGGCACGTAGGCAGCACCCGCCTTCAGGATCCCCAGCAAGCCCACCACCATTTCCGGGCTACGCTCCACGCAGATCGCCACCCGGTCATCCGGCCCGATGCCCAGGCCGATCAGATGATGCGCCAACTGGTTGGCGCGCGCATTCAGTTGCGCATAAGTGAATGTGCGCGCCTCAAATACCAGCGCAATCGCTTCTGGCGTTTTTTCTACTTGCGCTTCGAATAACTGATGGACGCAGGTGCCTTGCGGATAATCCACGGCCGTCGCATTCCACTCCTGCAGCAACTGACGCTCGGATCGCGGCAGCATCTCCAGACTGCGCAGCAACGACTCAGGTGAGTGTTCCAGCGCGTCAACCAGACTCTCCAGCGCCGTCTCCATGTAAGCACATACCCGCTGCGGATCGATCCCCGCCGTGGCTTGAACGGTCAGTGCAAAGCCCTCGCCCAGATCGTCCACAGCCAGTGTCAGCGGATAGTTGGTTCGCTCATTCCAGCCCAGGACCTCGATTCCGCCCCAGGCGCGGTCTCCCTGGTCCGAGACTTGCGGCTCGGCGCTGTGGCGGTAATTCAGCAGCGCGCTGAACAGCGGCAACGGCGGAGCAATGGCGCTGCAGCGTTGCGCCAGCGCCAACGACGCATGTTCGTGACCGAGCAGCGCGGTCAGGCGGGCATGCGTGGCCTTTACCCCCTCACGCACGCCTTGCTCACCGACGTTCAAGCACAACGGCAAGGTGTTGATGAACATCCCCAACGAGCGGTCGGCACCGTCGCCACCCTGCATGCGTCCCAGCAACACCGTACCGAACACCACGTCTTCCTGGCCCGACGTGCGCCCCAGCACCTGCGCCCAGGCCAGATGATGCAGGCTGGCAGCACTTACGCCCAGACTCCTGGCTTGCCGACGGATCCTGCCCGCCAGCTCTGCGGCCACTGCCTGCCTGGCTTGCTTGATGTCCCGACCGTCACCCTGCACATCGTGCAAACCGAATGGCAGCGTCGGCTCCGTCACCTGACCGAGCATTTCCTGGAAGAACGCTTCATGCGCCGCTTGGCTTAAGCCCAGTCGCGCCTGCGCCACATGGTTGCGATAGGGTACCGAATCCGGCAGTCCGGCTGCCTGCCCCAGCAGATCCGCCTGTACCTCATGTTGCACCACTTCCAGCGCCGTATGGTCCAGCACCATATGGTGAAACAGCAGAATCGCCACCCAGCGACTATTGGCTTCGTCGTAGGCGTAAGCCATCTTCATCAAGGGCGCTTTCGTCAAATCCAGCCGGTAATGCCTGGGGTCGAAGCGCTCCTGGAGTTGCTGTTCGATGTCTCCGTCGGCCGCCTTCAGCTCCAACGCTTCAACGGCCAATGGCGCTTCGCGCCAGACTGTCTGAACCGGCTCGTCCAGCCCCTCCCACAGCACCGCCGTTCTCAAGATGTCATGCCTGGCAATCACACCCTGAAGTGCCCGGACAAATGCCTTCAGGTGGTCTTCGCTTGGCAGCGCAAAACGCGTATTTAGCAAATAGGGGTCACCCTCGACCGACGCAAGGTGGTGGAACAACACCCCTTCCTGCAGTGGCGCCAGTGCATAGATATCCTGGACGTTCGCCGTCCCGCCTGGCACAGCACGCACAATCCGCTCGATGGCATCCTCGCTCAGGTCCGCGAGCGGCAACATCGACGGTGTAATTCGTGTGCACCCGACCACGATTCCGTTGGCGGGCACCTCTACCTCATGACCGTTACCCAATACCTCGGCAAACGCCGAAAGGGTTGGCTGGGCAAACAGCAGCCGCACATCCGCCGACAGTCCCGCTTGACGCATCCGGCCCATCAGACTGACGGCCAGTAGCGAATGCCCACCCAGTTCGAAGAAGTGATCGTGGCGACCCACCCGCTCGACACCAAGCAGCTCCTGCCAGATTTCGGCAAGCGCCGTCTCCACCGTCCCGCGCGGCGCTTCGTAGCCGCGGCTCACATAAGCGTCAGCCTCCGGCACAGGCAACGCCCGGCGATTCAACTTGCCGTTAGGTGTCAGCGGCCACCCCGGCAGTTTCACATACGCGGCTGGCACCATGTACTCCGGAAGACTCGCCTGCAAGGCCGCCCGTAGCGTCTGCACCGCAATAGTCTCTTTCGCTTCCCGCGTCGTGTAATACGCGATCAGACGTTTATCACCCGGCGTGTCTTCCCGGGCAATCACCACCGCCTCTCCGACACCAGGGCACCCAGCCAACTGCGCCTCAATCTCGCCCAACTCGATACGGAACCCGCGGAGCTTGACCTGATCGTCGTTGCGTCCCATGTACTCGATATTGCCGTCCGCCAGCCAACGACCCAAATCGCCGCTCCTGTACATCCGCGCCGTCGGGTCGTTGCTGAAACGGTCTTTCACGAACCGCTCTGCGGTCAGCGCATCACGATTCAAATAGCCGCGCGCGAGCTGTACACCCGCGATATAAATCTCGCCGCAGACGCCAACCGGGACCGGTTGCATGTGCGGGTCCAGCAGATACATCCGGGTATTGGCGACCGGCCGGCCGATCGGCACGATCCCCGCATGCAGGTCGGGCACACAGTGCCAGTAGGTGACGTCGACAGCGGCTTCAGTGGGGCCATACAGGTTGTGCAATTGCACATGTGCAAAGCGTTGCTCGAAGTGCTTTTGCAAACTATAGGGCAACGCCTCGCCGCTACAGAACACCTGCCGCAATGTGCTACAGGCCAGCGGGCCAGACTGATTGAGGAAGCTCTGCAACATGGACGGTACGAAATGCAATATCGTGACACCCGAGTCTGCGATCAACTCGGCCAGATACTCGGGGTCCTGATGGCCTCCCGGACGCGCGATCACCAATTGCGCACCCGCGAGCAAGGGTAGAAAAAATTCCCAGACCGACACGTCAAAACCGAACGGTGTCTTTTGCAAGACGCGGTCTTCGCGACTCAGCCGATATTGGTCCTGTGCCCACAACAGGCGGTTCACAATGGCGCGATGCTCGATCATCACGCCCTTGGGCTGACCGGTCGAACCCGAGGTATAGATCACATAAGCCAGGTGCTGTGGCGTGACCGTCGGCAACACGCGGTCATGCTCGGTTTCAGCCGCCCAGTTCACGCCTTGCAGATCCAGCACCGGCATCGCCAGCGCACCCAGCAAGTCCCGGGTCGTACGCTGCACCAGCACCGCCACTGGCGCGCTGTCCTCCAGCATGTAGCGCAACCGCTCCGGCGGATACCCAGGGTCCAGCGGCACGTAGGCACCACCCGCCTTCAGGATCCCCAGCAAGCCCACCACCATCTCCACACTGCGTTCCACACAGATCGCCACGCGGTCGTCCGGAGCAATGCCCAGTGACAGCAAAATATCAGCCACCTGATTGCTGCGTTCGTTGAGGTCCGCGTACGTCACACGCTCGTCGCCGCACACCAGTGCAAGCGCTTGAGGCTGCTGCTGCGCTTGCTGTTCGAAAAGTTGATGGACCAATAGATCCTGTGGCCAGGCCTGATGTGTCGCGTTGAACTCGACAAGCACTTGCCGACGTTCGGTTTCGCCCAAAAGCTCGATCGCGCCCACAACCTGGCGCTCGTTCTCGACCATCGCACGCAGCACCCGTTCCAGATACGCCACGTAGCGTTGGGCCGTCTCGCGGTCGAACAGCGCCGTCGCATATTCCAGCGAACCGACGATCCGTCCCTCCACCTCCGCCAAGTCGAGGGACACATCGTACTTGGTGGTGCGTGCTACCGAATCCAGCAGCGTTAGCTCCAGCCCCTCCAACGCCAGTTCTGCGGGCGGCGTGTTCTGCCACGACAGCATCGCCTGGAACAGCGGGCTATGGGACAAGCTGCGCACCGGCTTGAGCAACTCCACCACCTGCTCGAAAGGCAGATCCTGGTGTTCATAGGCCGCCAGCGTGCAGGCCTTGACGCGACTCAGCAATGCCTCGACCGCCGGATCGTCCGACACATTCACGCGCAACGCCAGGGTGTTGACAAAAAACCCGATCAGGCCCTCGACCTCAGCGCTCATCCGGTTCGCCACCGGCGAACCGATCACCACCTCATCCTGCCCGGACAAACGACTCAATACCGTCGCCCAGCCCGCCAGCAATGTCATGAACAGGGTCGTGCCGTGCCGCCGACTCAGCGCCTTGAGCTCATGGCTCAGCGTCGCATCCAGCACCACGGGCACCGCATCGCCCGTATAGTCCTGTTGCGCCGGACGTACACGATCAGAGGGCAACATCAGCAATGCCGGCGCATCGAGCAGAGCGGTCTGCCAGTAGGTGCTTTGCTTGTGCAATACCTCGCCGCTCAACCAGCCTCGTTGCCACACCGCATAGTCAGCGTACTGGATCGACAACTGCGGCAACGGGTCTGCATCAGCTTGGCAACCGCTCGCGTAGAGTGCTCCCAACTCGCGCGTCAACACGCCCATCGACCAGCCATCCGATACGATGTGGTGCATCGTCAACAGCAACACATGCTCGTCATCGCTCAGCCGAACCAGACTCCCTCGAATCAGCGGTCCCTGCTGAAGATCGAAGCGCCCAATGGCTTCTTCGTCCATCAGTCGTGCCAACTCACTCGAGCTATCGGCATGCGTCGTGAGATCGTACTTGCGCAACGGGCAGCCTGTTTCCTCGGGATGGATGCAGAGCACTACGGCCTGATCCCCGGTCTGGACAAACGTTGTGCGCAGTACTTCGTGACGCGCCACAATCCGGTTCAACGCACGCTGCAAGGCCGCCTCATCCAGCGCGCCGACGATGCGCAGCCCCGCCGGTATGTGGTAAGCAGCGCTGGCACCTTCCATCTGCGCCAGAAACCACAACCGTTGCTGAGCAAACGACAGCGGCAGTTGCGCCTCTCGTGACGTTGGCACAATCTGCGGCAGTGTATTGTTTTGTGCCTGCGCCACCACGCAGGCAAGCGCCTCGAGCTGCGGATTCGCGAATAACGCGGCCAGTTCCAATTCCACGCTCAAACGCTGCCGGACCAGGGAGATGAGCCTCATCGCCAGCAGCGAATGCCCACCCAGCTCGAAGAAGTGATCGTTGCGCCCCGCCCGATCGACACCGAGCAGCTCCTGCCAGATCTCCGCCAGCGCACGCTCGACTTCGCCTGCCGGCGCCTCGTAGTCACGACTGGCATAAGCGTCGTCCCCCGGCGCCGGCAATGCCCGTCGATCCAGCTTGCCGTTCGGCGTCAGCGGCCATTCGGACACTTTCACATACGCCGCCGGCACCATGTATTCCGGCAGCCTCGCCTGCAAGGCAGCACGCAACGTCTGCGCTGTCATGGCCTGTGCAGCTTCCTGCATCGTGTAGTACGCCGTCAGACGCTTTTCACCCGGCGTATCCTCCTGGGCAATCACCACCGCGTCTCTGATGTCCGCGATCTGCCTCAGTTGCGCCTCAATCTCGCCCAGCTCGATACGAACTCCCCGGAGCTTGACCTGATCGTCATTGCGCCCCAGGTACTCGATATTGCCGTCCGCCAACCAGCGCCCCAGATCGCCGGTCCTGTACATCCGCGCCGCCGTTTCGGCACTGAACGGGTCATCCAGAAAACGCTCCGCCGTCAGTTCCGGCCTGTTCAGATAACCCCGGGCAACCCCCGCGCCGCCGATATAAATCTCGCCGCTGACCCCGATAGGCACAGGCTGGCCGTGCGCATCCAACAGGTAAACCTGCGTATTGGCTATCGGACGGCCTATGTGCAATACCGACTGCGTTGCATCGATCAGACCGGATGTGGCCACAACCGTGGTCTCGGTCGGACCATAGTTGTTGATCAGCGCAACCCGACTATCCGGATTGGGAAACTGACGCAACCGGTCTCCACCGATCAGCAACGTTTGCAGCGACGCCGGCTCGATCCCTTGGGCGAACGCAATCTCGGCAATCGGCGTAGGCAAGAAGCTCACATCCAGTTCTTGCCGACGCCACCATCCCAGCAGCGCATCGACATCATTGCCAAGCGCTTGTCCAGGCAACAGCGACAGGCTGGCGCCCACGCACAGCGCTGGCCATAGTTCCCAGACGCAAGCATCGAAACCGACACCGGCCACGCTCGAAACCCGCTTGCGATGGGTCAGATTGAAAGCCTCGCAATGCCAGGCCACCAGGTTCACGAGATTGCGATGCTCGATCATCACGCCCTTGGGCTGGCCGGTCGAGCCCGAGGTATAGATCACATAAGCCAGGTGCTGTGGCGTGACCGTCGGCAACACGCGATCATGCCTCGCTTCAGCCGCCCAGTTCATGCTTTGCAGATCCAGCACCGGCATCGCCAGCGCACCCAGCAAGTCCCGGGTCGTACGCTGCACCAGCACCGCCACCGGCGCACTGTCCTCCAGCATGTAGCGCAACCGCTCCGGCGGATACCCAGGGTCCAGCGGCACGTAGGCAGCGCCCGCCTTCAGAATCCCCAGCAAGCCCACCACCATCTCAACACTGCGTTCCACACAGATCGCTACACGGTCGTCCGGAGCGATGCCCAGTGACAGCAAGGCATGAGCCACCTGATTACTGCGTTCGTTGAGTTCAGCGTAGGTCACGCGCTCGTCGCCGCAGACCAGTGCAAGCGCTTGGGGCTGCTGCTGCGCTTGCTGTTCGAAAAGCTGATGGACCAATAGATCCTGTTGCAAGGCCTGATGTGTTGCGTTGAACTCGACCAGCACTTGCCGGCGTTCCGCTTCCCCCATAAGCGCAAGCTGGCCAATCGGCGTCGATTCATGAGCGGCAACCGACTCCAGGAGCAGCGTAATGCGGTCCCGAATCCGCTCAACTTCGTCCGGGCGAAAGCAGGCCAGATTGAAGTTGAAGTCGACGACTACGTCTTCATCCGAATAGTAATCACAGATAGCGATTGAGAGCGGCGTCTGATCGAAGCCGCTGTACATCCTGATCGCCTTCGAAGGGGCGCCGCCAAAGAAAAAGTCTGCGTCAAATTTTTCGAATGAAAGCGTGATATCGAAGATCTGCTTGCGCCTGGAATGGCCAATATTCAGGGCGCGATTCAGTTCCGCAATCGGGAAGTGCTCGTGGCGGTAGCAGCGTCGCAATTCGGCGGCCACATCGCCCATCAATTCGAGCAGGGAGCGATTAGGGTCAACCCGTACGCCGATCGGGATGACGGAAGAAAACATCCCGATCGTCTGTTTATGGCGGGCCGTCGTGCGGTTATGCAGGGGCATGCCAATGATGACTTCTTCTGCACCACCGACGCGTGAAAAATAGGCACTGACGACTGCAAAGAACACCGTGACAGGAGAAAGGCCATGCTCGGTGGCAACCGCGGCCACAGCATTGAACAGGTCACGCTTGATCGTCGAGCGAATATGACCGCTCTTGCACATCGAACCCACGGCATGGTCGCCGGACCACTGCAGCAGGGATGGCGGTATTTTTGCGTAGCGTTCGCGCCAAAACGACCGGTCACGCTCCAGGCGCGGCGAATTCAGATAGGCCTGGTCTTTGACCAGGAAGTCTCTGTAGGAAGGGCCTTCCTCGAGCTCGTCGATGCCCACCAGTAAATTGTTGTAGGCCTTCGCGACTGCATGGCAAAACAGCGTCGCCCCTGAGCCGTCCATGACCAAATGATGGTAGCGACCCAGCCAGTAGTGACGGGATGCACTGCACCGTACGAGCTGCGCCTCCCAAAGAATGCCTGCCAATGGATTGAAGGGTCGGGAAAATGCGTGTTGAAGGTATTCCTGCGCTCGCTCGACGCTGTCAACGTAGTCTGAAAAGTCGACGAGTTCGAGTGTGATATCGACAGATGGCAACACTCTCTGCCGGGCTATATCACCCTCTTGGAACAAGGCAAGTCGTAGCGCATCATTATGCCTGACAACGAGATTGATAGCCTTCTCGAACATTGGAATATCGAGATCACCCTTGATCTCCAGCTTCATGCCAATGTTGTACAGCGGTATGTCCGGATTCGCTATCTGACCGAGCCAGATACCCTGCTGTACAGAAGATAGTTCATACGAGACATTGGAGTTGTTCGATACGTGTTGATGCGACGACGTCATGCGTAAACATCCCTGATTTTAATATCCTTTCGGGAGCCGAGTGACGATGTCCGCGGCCCTGCCGAATTCCTGGCGTGCTGGCCAAGTTCCATACAGAACTCGGCAGTTACAGCACAAGTTTGTCGCAGATAAACCGGATGTCAGAACCTGGCTTGCCCTGTCTGCATGACTGCCATAGGGACCTGGGAGAATGTCATTGATGTGCCGACAGTACCGGCTAGTAGCACCTTGATACTTCCGGACTGCGGGTTTCTCTATTTTCCCCTAAGTCGTGAACGGTTCGAACCGACGAAAAAAAGACCCTGACCCCGGATAAGCTGCTAGGCCTGCAATAATAGCGTTGACACTTACAAAGAGAAAAACAGAAATGAGGGCTTGTCCCGTATTACCAGTACACCCCTCCCGCATTCAATAAACCGTTTTCGCTTCATTTGCCAAGGCAAAACGCGGGCATATCACCTTATCTGGAGGCGCGGGACTGATCGATAGACGCGGGGTTTGAACTTTGCTCTAGGCGCTGCTCGATTGGCTGGCCAGTCAACAATTAACATGGAACAAAGGAGATAGTAGACTAATGACTCCTGCCCCTCTGTCAGAGGCAGGATTTAAACATCAATTCCTTAATTTGGAAGCGTTCTCCACGCTTGCCGGGCTCCCACAGCTCATGACGCTTTAGGTAGGCTTGACCAAGGCAGCATACGTCTCAAAACACTGTCGCGACGTACCAGATGATGGAAGAGCGCAGCTAACACATGCAGGCTCACCACGACCCAGGCAACCCACTTCCCAAGGAAATGATGAACAGTATCTATCGGAGCCTCAAACGCTTCATAGCTTAAACTGAATGTGACACTGAACCAGGCGAATAGCTTGGTTTCATTGAAGCCTGTCATGCTGAACAGTCCGAAGTCCGTAGGTGCCCCCGTGCCCAAGTAGCCCGTTAGCGGCATCGCAATCATCAGACCATAGAGTCCCCCGTGCGCAACGTGCGCGAGTATGTGTTCCAACGCCGAACCGGGCGGGTTATCCGGCTGCATGTCCAGCAATCGCCATAGCAACCTGGGCAACACTAGAAAACCGACTAGCAGGCCAAGCACCCAATGAATATTGAGCACTGGCAAAGACTCCGGAGAGGTGTCATCCATGAACCAGATAACGTAATAGACGACGATGTAAGCCGCGATAAATGAAGCCGCGCTCGTCCAGTGAAAAAATTTGGCAAGGCCACCAAAACAGGTCGCGCTATTGCGCCATTGCATAGTAGGTATTCCTGAAAAGTGAGGTGGCAGCGGTTAGCTATTAAGCAGACCGCTTAGTAGCCGTTCCAAGCCTTCAAGTGCTTGGGCCAAACGTGCCTCAATGTCGCCATCAGGTTCTGCGATCCAGAACGATGCTTCGGTGACAGCGCCATAGATCATTCGGGCTGTCACGGTTGTGTGCAGCGGTGCCACGACACCTTCGGCAATCAGTCCGTCGAGCGCGGCTTGCAGTGCGGCAATGCCCAATGACTGAGCGGCTTGCGGAACATCACCGAAGATGGCACGTGCATCCTGCAAGATAATCCGGCGGATTTCCGGCTCCAGTGCCAGTTCAAGATAGGCGCGACAACGTCGACGGAATGCTTCCCACGGAGAAGGTGCCGCATCCGAAATTGCCTGAAGGCGTTCGCCCACTTCGGTCTCGATCTGCTCGATGACTGCGAGTAGCAATCCTTCCTTATTGCCAAAATGGTGATAGATCGCCCCCCTCGTCAGACTGACTTCGGCGGTGAAATCATCCATTGAAGTATGGGCGAAGCCCTGGCTGGCAAATGCCTGCCGGGCGGCTGCTACCAGCTTGGCGCGAGTTTGCTCAATCATTCCGGCGCGCGTACGGCGTTGTTGCTGCATAAAAGCATCCTTTTTAGCTCACATACGCCGCGTACGCTAATTGACATACCTCTCGAATGTCAATACGATTTGATTTGGCATGCGTAACGTATGTGAATTCTCTTTGATGCGTTGCAAGTGCATCCTGAAGGTACGAGTCGGTCAAATTATGGATACCCCACAGCACACCGTCGGCTTCAAGGCAGCAGCCTCTCTGGCCTTGATCACAATACTTGGGCCCTCGGCCATCGATATGTACTTGGCGGCCATGCCCCAGATGACCAAGGACCTGAATACCGACTACGCCACCATGCAGCTGACGTTGACGGTGTTTTTATTGGCAATGGGCGCGGGACAGCTCGTGTTCGGGCCGGTTATCGACGCGCTAGGCCGCCGACGCCCTTTGCTGGCGGGCCTGGCGGCGTTCATCCTGGCTTCGTTATGGGCATCCTTAAGCGAGTCGATGGGCGCCATGCTGCTCGCTCGATTCTTTCAGGGGCTGTCTGTTGCGCTGGTGCTCGTTATCGCCATGAGCTCGGTGCGCGACCTCTCCAGCGGCATTCGTGCCACGCAGCTTTTCGCTCTGCTCGTGACCATACAGGGTGCCGCCCCGATACTCGCACCGGCATTCGGCGGCATCATCAATGTGCACTTCGGATGGCGAGCCGTGATGCTGGCGCTGGCCATTGTCGGTGTGTTGGCTTTGTTAAACTCCAGTGTTTGCCTACCGGAAACCTTAGCCAGAGAAAAGCGCACGCCGTTCAGGCCTGCCAGTGTGTTCGGCACCTATCGGCGTCTTGTTGCGGATAAGCGATTTATCCTTCCTGCTCTGGCCCTTTCATCCGTGTTTTTCTTTTTGTTTGGCTACGTCGGTGGTGCATCTTTTGTGTACCAAAGTGGCTACGCCTTGCGTTCAGACATCTTCGGCTTTGTATTCGGCGGCACGGGCGTGGCTATGATGTTGGGTGCAATGACCGGTAGCCGTTTGGCCAGCAGATGCTCGGCGAGCCTGATGGCACTGCTTGGAGTTGCCATGATGAGCGGCGGTTCAGCGCTGGCACTGCTCGCCGTGTACGTAGGTGCAGATCTTTATGGCATCGTCCCAGCGCTATTCATCGCTGTTTTCGGTTTTGGGATCGCCGAACCATCACTCATGTCCATTGCGATGGCCTCACAAGAACGAGCGTTAGGTGCCACTGCCGCTTTATTAGGTGCCAGCACGCACATTCTAGGTTCGCTTGCTACACCGTTGGCCGGCTCACTCGCACAGATCGGCGCGCATGCATGGTTGGCTTTGCTGCTTGCGGCTGCGTTGGTGAGCCTTGCTCTTGTTTTCATTAGTGTCCGTAGCGTGAGCAACAACGTCATACCCGTACATTAACGATGTGCGCTCGCTTACAGGGTGAGTTGTTGTCGGCATTTACAAGAGCAGATGTTTAGCCATTCTTTTGCATAGCAAATCCGCCCTTTATAAAGACGGCTGTAGGTTACAGGCGGCGCGAGGGCGCTGAACGACAGGAATAATCGTATACGTCTGTATTTTTTGTAATTTTTAGTCGCTCTTAATACTGGGTTAATCGAGGTGCATTAAATTATAGCTCATCCAAGCAGACGGATTAGCTCTGCAAACCTGCCCCGAGAGGAATGTATTAATGAAAACGCCGACACTGGTTTTGGCTTCGTTTCTTAGTCTGTGCTGCTGCGCCACTTTTGCTCAAGACGGCGCTGATATGTTGCAAAAACGCCAAGAAGCTAGAGCGCTTGAGCGTCAGCAAGCACGTGAGAAACTTGCGGGGCCTGAAGACAAAAAGCACAACGATAAATCGGCTGTCACCTCATCAGTCAAACACAAAGATGTGTCAAAAGCCGAGGAAAAGCCAATCCATTGAAAAATGCTTTCCACTGTCTAAGCCGACGCACTGATGTTGATGAGGGCTTGAATATTTAAAGTGATTGAAGATAACACTCAAGCTGTTTTTTTGGGGCGGATGATATGAACATAGCTGTATCAATCATCCGCCTGTTGAGAAATAAACGCTCAGTCAGAGAGGCAATCTGCAACATCAGGCATAGTTATTTTTCGTGAACGCAGACCGTAGCGACTCCAATGCGTTCTATGTGTAATTCTTTCCTCCATTAGGGTCCAACAATGCACGTGCTGCTTTGTGAAGATGACGAGCTTATTGCCAGTGGCATCGTCGCTGGTTTACATGCTCAAGGCCTTAACCTTGACCGTGTTGGCTCAGCCTCTGCGGCTCATGCGATCTTAGATGCGGCGCAGTTTGACGTGATGATTCTTGATCTGGGGTTGCCCGATGAAGACGGTATCAGCCTTTTGAGATCCTTACGAAGTCGAGGGCATAACATCCCGGTGTTGATTTTGACCGCACGTGATGACGTGGATGATCGGGTCAAGGGGCTCCACGCTGGAGCTGATGACTACATGGTAAAGCCATTCGACCTTAGGGAACTCTTTGCTCGATTACATACGTTGGTTCGTCGCGTTGCAGGACGAACGGTAAACCACATCGAACATGGCATTCTCACTTACGACCCCAGTACGCGGGAAACCTGGCTATCTGGCACTGCCATAGACCTTTCGCGTCGTGAACAAGCAGTGCTTTTGGCCCTCCTGAACAATCCAGGGCGTGTTCTCTCGCTTGAGCAACTAAAAGATAGCGTGTACGGGTTCACTGATGAGGTCGAGAGCAATGCACTTAATGTCCATATTTTTCATCTAAGGCGCAAATTGGGAGGGCAAATCATCGAGACGGTTAGAGGCTCAGGGTATCGACTAGGCGTTGCCTCTTCACTCCAGAGTTGCTGTTCATGAGCCTGCGTTTACGCTTAAGTCTGATACTGGGTGTTGCTTTTGTCGCGGTCTGGACACTCGCTGCGACCTGGATGTTCCAAGATGTACGTAGCCAAATGATGTACTCACTGGATCAGCGACTTGTGGCATCAGCACGAATGGTTGCGGGTTTGGTCGCCCAGTTGCCTCAACCTTTGTCCAGCAAAGATCACGGGGCTCATTTCAGCGCCGATCAGTTGGGCATCCCCGATGGCATGGCGTGTGAGGTCAGTTCGTTACGCGGGGAAATTTTGGCAAGTAACCGCAGCAATACTGGCACTGTCATCGCCAGTCCCAGCGGTGGTTTTTATGACCAAGTGATTGATGGAGAGCATTGGAGAAGTTTCACGCTTGTGCAGGACGACGTTCGCATCACGACGGCTGACCGCGAGCAAGAGCGTGAGCAACTGAATCACTCTGTCCTGCTATCAGCGTCAATGCCAGTATTGGTAGCGCTTTTGTCCTGCGTCGCAACGCTTTGGTTGGGAATAGGTAAGGGCCTGGCGCCACTCAATCGTATGCGCGACGAATTGAGAAAGCGCAACATCGACTCCCTTGAACCACTGCACCTTCAGATGCTTCCTTGTGAGTTAAAGCCTTTGCTGGAAACTCAAAATCACTTGTTGATGCGTATCAGCCGGGCAATCGAGCGTGAACGCCGCCTGACGGGTGATGCAGCACATGAATTACGTAGTCCATTGACGGCCATTAAAACCCATCTGCAGGTTGCGCAAATGACTTCAGGGGAAGCGCAGTGCTTGGCGTTGAGCCGAGCCGAGCAAGGTACTGATCGTCTGCATAGCACGCTTGAGCAATTGCTTCTGTTGGCCAGGGTTGAAGGCAGTCTGTCATTTGATGATGGAAGTCAATGCGGTGTCGAACAGGTCGTTTCGTTAGCTGTTCAGGATGCAACGTCCAGCACAGAGCGGATAGTTCAGACCTTTCAGTTTGTAAGACCCTTGGCGTGCCTGGATATGCCGGCCGTACTTGCCGTGGCTGCGCTTCGCAACCTACTTGATAATGCGCTGCGCCACAGCCCAGCAAATACGCAGGTGGTCGTTAGCGTGACCGACGATAGCGGGTTCGCGTTGGTGACGGTTAAGAACGTGAGCGTTGAGATGTCACAAGATAATATTCATCTCCTGACTGAGCGATTTTGGCGCGGTAGTTCAAGTACTGGCTGCGGTCTCGGCCTCGCCATCGTGCAAGCTATAGTCGAGAGATGCGGGTGCACAATAAAATTCACAACCACCAGTCAGTATTTCGAGGTGGCGCTAGGCATGCCTTTGGTACCCGCCAAAGGGGAAAGTTACGAATAGCGCTGTCTGACACGTGGAGTGGTCTAATGATTCCGGGCACTCTTTTAGGCAAGAATATCGCCAGATAGAGGTCTCTTATGACCAGACAACGCCGTACCTTCTCCGCTGAATTCAAATGCAAGGCCGGAGGCTCAATCAGGTTATAGCAATATCGAAGCCTCACGCTCACTTGGGTTGGTCGAGTCTGCGCTGCGTCGCTGGTGTGCCCATGAGCCAATCGAGTTGCTGTGCGAAGTGTTCGAGATACCTCGCTCGTGATACTACGACCATTGCATGCGACGCCAGGCTCCAGACCCGAGCGGGATCGTCTACTCAGCGGGGTCGATGAACTCGAAGCGCAGCCGGCAAAAGCAGTATCGTGTCGATATTGCAGGAAGATGGCGAGAAAATCGGTCGGTTCAACATGACGGCCCGAGAGGTTCAGCAGGATATCCTTCATTATCGGATGCGTCGTTATAGCTGGATTCGGCCGTGCCAGTTCAATGATGGACTGGCGCCCGCTCAGTACGAGAAAAACTTTAACATCGTGTCCAAGATCATTTGATCAATACAATAATCTTTACCATTACAAAAAATCACATAGCAATGAATCCTTCATTGATCATCGCATCACGGATTTTCCATATCTCTATACATTGCTTCTCAGTGGGCAACTTCTTAGGTATTTGAGAAGCTATCAACAAAAGACTTTTTTGTTTAGGCGTTAGATGGTTATGCTTACCTCCCCAATTAAGCATGCGACTCCATTCCGCGCCAGGCACACTAGCAACCTGAATCTGAATTTCAATCCCATCATCGGTTTTTTGAGTTTTTCTGGATTTCTTACCTTCATCAACTACCGAACTCACATCAACAAGCTTTTCATAGAAGTCGTTTTTAAACGGTATATCAAGCAGTTTAACCTGCTCCCAACAGGCTTGTGTTTTAGCCCATTCAGTCACGTTATCTTTAGGTCGCTCAGAATCAGTTAAAACTTCAAAAACACATTTAGCAACTACTACGAGCTGACTGACAAGCCATTCTGGAACGCATTGCAGATCCCAAATCGCACGAAGATCTAACTGCTTCCCTAACGCTTGTTCGGATATCATATTATGCAGCTTGGCAACCGTATAAGTCACAATGTTAGCTCTGTAACCTCCTTGGTACCAAGGTTGCTGGCTTACAAGTGCCTCTAACCTTTTAAATATTATAGCCAACGAAACAAGCGAGCGAAAATAATCTTCATTGTAATTTTTTCCATCATTAGACCAGAGCTTAGAAATAACATCTGCAAAAAGCATGAAGTTCTTTTGAGCCCCCATACTTACTTTATGAGGCATTTCTCGCCAACTATTTTCATATTTGGCCACGTCAGTTTTATTAAACAACTGTGATTTGGGATTTTGAATAAGAAACTGATTTTTTTGGGCAGCTGTAAGCTTAGCTTGCTCATTCGCAAACTGTCCACGGGCACGTTCATAGAACCAGTGCGTGCCATGCTGAGCCCCACCGATAGGGGAAGTAAAAATACGGCGAGAAAACTCCTCCAGTCGGATGTGATAGGGGTGATTTGAAAAAAAATCAGCGTCACTTACCTTATTCTGACTGTTGGCATATCTAGCGATTTCCGGCGTGAGCATACCAATCCGCTCGGGAGAGAGAATTGACAACTTCATCTGGACCATTACGTTAGAAAGATCAGCAAAATCCTTCTTTCCTGAAGATCCACGCTTTGCATAGGCGAGCGAAGCGGTAGTTTGCCCACCATTAACGATCTGTAGATTAGTAACATTTGTTATACGTAATCCCGCTGGGGTCTCTTGGATTACGACGTTTTCAGCAGTAGCGGCTATACCGTTATTGAAAGCAAAAAACATTTCCGGACGATGACGTATAGTATTTTGTATAGCAGAATTCACTTTACCTTTGGTGCTTAGAAAAGTCCGAACATTACCCTCTAACAATCTACTACCGTACTTATCATAGATATCCGCCAAAGAATCTCCAGATATCATACACAGATAAGCATCATACTCGTCGCCGGACTGGACTGCGGCTAGAAATGGCAGGCCAGGGCTATCGGCGGTACAAAAATCCACAGAAAGCTCATCTCGTCCAGTAGCGGACACGTACGCAGAATGAAAGCGAGCTATGTCCCAGATATGCAGCTCCACAGGAACATCTTTAACTTCTTCTTCAAACCAATCCTTCTGTCTACTTTTTGAAACCCTATCAGTAACAAAATAAAATTTATATCTTGTAATCTTTGAATGCCAATCCATCAAGTCACAAGCCAGACCGTATCCAGGATTACTCTCATCAACTGATCCGTCAGTTAAAGATCCATTCAGAGCCTCCTCTAAATAGGAGCGAAGTTGTTCAAAAGCACGTTTTACGTCTTGAGTAACGAATGTTCCCATTTCGTCATCATTAAAGAACTCAGCCACCATTAAAGTTAGAGAACTATCAGCATCATCGTAATAGTAGCCATCTACACGTAGCTTTCT
This sequence comes from Pseudomonas sp. PvP028, assembly GCF_017832255.1. Classification (NCBI taxonomy): domain Bacteria; kingdom Pseudomonadati; phylum Pseudomonadota; class Gammaproteobacteria; order Pseudomonadales; family Pseudomonadaceae; genus Pseudomonas; species Pseudomonas sp. PvP028. The sequence continues at coordinate 2,982,834 of NZ_JAFIBL010000001.1, read as the reverse complement.
CTTTTTGATGCCTACACCCTCAAAACGGCAACTCTCAAAAGAAAAAAACTCCTCAGCATCTATAAGACGATCACCGCATTCATCAACAAACACTGCACGAATAAAATCTCTCGTTGATTCAGCTCTGGCCCTAACTGTTTCGATAAACTCTCGATGAAAGTCTTCCAAATTCATTATCTACTCTCCAGCTCAGGCGACAGAGACTTTGAAAGTCTCACACAGCGAAATATCCAGCTTATACCTTGTTTCACTAATGCCATTTGGCAGCATCGCCTTGGTGATACAAGGAAATCCTAGGCCTACGCTATAACTAGAAACCTCCCTTACAACAAGGTTTATTTCATCATACTCAGAGCGCTCTATATACCCTGCCCTGAATAGTGCTTTATCAAACATAACTCTCGAATCATAAGAAGCTTTGATTGATGCCCTAAGCTTTTTCACTAAAGAGTTCAATGTAAAGGCACCTACAGACATAGTGGAACAGTTAGCTACTTCATATACAACTAGTACTATTTCTCGTACTGACGAGTCGAGTTGTCGCTCCGACGAAATAAATATATCAGAAATACCTGGTCGCAAAGTTTTTACTTCCCATGCGATAGTGTCCATCTGAAAGTCTTGATCAGCCAAGTAAGGCCCAACCCAACTTGCTACAGATAAGCTACAACCATAGATTTCGGTTAAATCGTGCAGATATAATAATTCACCGCATAGACCTCTGATTTCTGACTCCGACAAAAGACCTAAATCACCTCTTTCGAAAAGTAACCGCCAACTAGCCAATCTCTGCAAGACAAACCCTAACGCTTCTTCTACGTTAGGAATATCACGTGATGACTCTATTAAGTCGCTACATAGCAAAGAGAATATTTCAAGTAGAGCAATATCTTCGAGCATCAGGAATAATGACCAGCGGCCGTCATCACGTGCCACGCACTTCACTCGTACCAGTTTCAAGTCGCTCTGAAAATCCGGTCGACTATTACAGATCAAGAGTAACGTGTGCCTGCCATCTTTGTCGAAACCAAGATAAAAGTCCAGTGAGTGGGAAGCGTCTACCCTACTGAAGCCGGCGCCTGATTTTTCCGAAGAACCCGACGAAGTTGAACTCCAAAGAAACACTGAGTTATTCATCGTCTTGGTCATCCTCATCCTCATCGTCTGACTCAATGCTAGAAGTATCCCCTGAAAGTATATTTCTCAGCTCAACAAGGTTGATCCTATAAGCAATTCGATGACTTGCCATGTCTAGTTCGGGAAAACTGAGGCCGATCGCTACCAATGCGCCGCATCCTTGGGGAGTAAAAGATGTAGCGTTACTATCGGTGCTTTTTGAATTTATCAGATGGAGAAGCAATAACGGCCTTTGGCGAACCGCAGTATATTTACTACCTGGAACAGTCTTTGATTTATTCCTAGAGTCCGAACGAAATAAAGCTTCTACACTTTCAATCTCTGACGAAGTTAATCCTATTTTTTCATCAGCAGCAGAACCGACTCGTAATTTGCTACCATTAATCAACAAAGCGCGGATGGATTCGTCTTCAGTTATATTGCGTCGTCTTGGTTTTACAGTGAGCCCAGGGACAAAATTATAACTATCAACTTCTCCACTAGGGATCGCGACCTCCCATTTTCTAAGCTTATCATCGTCAGACTTCTCAATAAAATCAGCTAAACTCGAGGTTTGCAGTTTTACGCTTAAAGGATGATTTACAAACGATCTCAAAAATTTCACTATGAGCGCTTTTGAAACTCCGTACCAGATGGGAAACTTTGCCTCCTCCCGTACATTATTACTCATAACTTCAAGCACAAAACTTTGTGCAGCTTTATAATTACCAATGAGAATGGCAGGATCTTTTAGCAGCCTAGGCGACTCTAAACTCTCTTGAGAAATAGATATTGTTTGTACGATTTCATCAGTGTAACGCATCTTGTTTTTTGCGGTGATCAGTAGCGACTCAGGATGGGATCTGACTTTCAGTCCAAAATCTATTGGTTTAAGCCGAGAGATCTGCATCCGTCTGACCTCTCCTCTAAGCTCATCAGTAGCTTGAGATATATGAGAGTAGAAATCAAAGGTTTCATTGGACATCCATATCTTAAATAGGTCTTCGTATCCTGTTCTATACCCGAACCATCTCCCCATCTGGAGCAGAGCATCGTACATCTGCGTACCACGGAAGAAGTAACTAATACAAAGTCCTTCAAGAGTCAACCCCCTAGCAAGACTATTCCCACCTACAGCAACTACCCTTAATCCATACTCTTTATAAGATGAGTAATCCAAGCTTGCAGGACCACTTTTCTGATTGACTGCTACGACCTGTATAGGCAAATTAGCTGCAGTCAATCCGGCTTGAATTTTAGCCCAAGGTATGTTTAGACCGCTGTAGAATTTACTGTAACAAGCGTGTAACTTTCGAATAGAGTCATTACGTAATGCTTCTGTTGTTGAAAGCGAGGCATAGTTTCTTATGTCAGACTGCATCAGTCTAACCTCATGATCCAAGATATCTCTAATTTGGTTCTGAACATGCGTGAAGTGACTAACATTTACCAGCATTGATCTGTGCTTAGGCGTTCCAGGACGAAGATCCATAATCGTGTTTATTATAAAAAAACACGACACCGCTTCAAGCATACTGTCAGGGACAGCATCGATGACACTGTCAGAAGACATCCCCTTTGGAAAATACTCTTCCGCATCCCAAATAGGCTCAACACACTTTAAATCTGCATTATCACCAAATATCCGATGTGCGCCTACATAGTTGGATGGCGCATCTAATGCATATATGAAGTCTCTTGGAAAGAGATCATCGCCCTCCATTTCGGTTGTAGTATCTGGATTTATGAAGACATTAGCAAAAGGAGTTGCAGTAAAGCCTACATAACTGGAGCGCGGAAAAACCTTAAGTAAGCCCCTGATACCCGAATTAATCGCGGTAGCTTTTTTGGGGTTAGTATTAATAGATGCGTTATCAGCTTCATCATCTATAAGCAAAAGCGGCAAATCTATATTGCCAGATCCACTAGCATTAAAGGTGACTAACCAGTCAGCAAGATTCTCCAATATTCTTTTATTCTTTTTAACTACCAGAAGAACAGGCTCTTTATAGTCTTTAAGCTTGAAACCCAACTGATTTACAGTTGCGGCTTTGAAATCTCCAACGGTAGATGTAAAAACGCCTGCGGACCTGGCAGCATCGATAAGCCCAACACCAATTTCTTTACGATGACGCTTTCGATTATTTACAACACCAGAACTATCCAAGCCTACGAAACCTGAATCAAGCCGTTCTTGAGTCTGTCTCCTCAGACTTTCTAACGTTCCAGTGAGCAAAATAACAAGTTTGTACCCTGCATCCGCAGCCTTACATATCAACCCAGTATAGTTTGAAGTTTTACCGGACTGAACATCGCCCATCACCAGCCCCCGACGAGGCCACCCAACAGAATCTTTGGGATTACCTAATAAGTCCAGTATCTCATCAGTAACCTTGTCTAAAGAGCTGACAACTTTTGGCCCCCAACCCTGCTTGAGCAGATCAGCTTGGTAACGCTCCCAATAGAAAGGATCAATGTCAGCCTTTCGCGCTCGTAGCCAAGGGTTATGCTCATCATAAACGTAGCTGCCTAAGCCCATATCCAAAGTTAGAGCAACATGTAATCTTTTTATAACGTTTTCGAATTCGAAATCTGAAACTGCGTATATAGGTATCGCTCTCAAGCAGGTCGCAAGCTCAAGAATCTCAAGCTCAGTAGGAATACCATCAACTGTTAATGCAGTAATAACACCCAACTCTAATCTGCGACCATTAGGTGACAACTGATATCTGGCATCACTGCTCATAATTCATATTCCTTTACAATATCTTTAGTTAAATTTGGATGTAAACTGAATGGCTCAAGCAAATGCAAAGTCGACAACAGCCTAGAACGTGCATCAGAATTTTTAGGCAGTTGGGAAAAAAGATTTCCAACTAGCTCTCTCAATCGCTCCATCGATTCATCATCGTTAAATCCAGAGCGAATATCTCCTGCCATTTGCGAATACAAAGCTTCCGCTGGAAACGAATTCTCAATCACACTCAACAACAAATCAAATAACGGAACATTAGATGCTTCCAAGCTATTCCTATATTCAACAATCATCGGATACTCACGATTTATATCGTAACGCACCCCTCCTCTAGCAATAACCTCATGCCAGACGGGAGACGTCTTTGAGCCTTCAACCTTCCTGCCCTTAAATTTAATAGTTCTACCACTGGCCTCTCTGATTCTTTCTACTGTCCTCTTCAGATTAATTCTTACCGCTTCAGGAGGATGCGCAGCGGACTTTTTTATATCCAATGTCCACAAATAATCTAATGAATTTGGGATATCGACTCTGACTCGAGCCAGCTTACTCAGCTCATCTTTTTTCGCCAGTCGAAACCAAGTACCCCATATAATAAGCCTTTTATTCCGGTAAATATAAAAGCCCTGCTGCGCTTTTATTCCTTCACTTCTCCCAGCATGAAGTACTTCTGAAGAAGACATTTTGTTAACGTGCGGCAATATATAAGGCTTTACCGAAACCCGTTGCCCCGAAATTGTAAAGTTATCTTCATCTAACACCTGAGTTGCTTTATGATCGGCCCAGAAAGGATCTATCGCCTGTAAGGGAGCACCATTCAAAAAAACGCTCAAGCGCTGTTTTGTGTGATAACTTGAAATAAACCTGTGAAACACCAAAGAAAGATGGTCTCGCACATATAGCATTTTTTCGCCTAGGGCAGACTCAACAGACCTTTCGCCTACAACCAAATTATCTAGATTCTGCCAAAGCACGACAGTACCAGAATCTTGTTTGCTCAGCTCATCGTAATGCGGAAGAACTTCATAATCCGCGGGGTCAAGAGCCAGCATTACCCAATTACCCTTATCGATTACAACGTCTAGATCCCAACAAAATGCACTTACGCACCCTTCATGTTTTGAAACTACAGTCAGACGCCTGCATTGAGACAGGGATGAAGTCTTAAGACCCAGCCCGTACCGACCCATATCATCAGACTTTCGCTCATAGATAGGACTCGTGCTTCCATGTCTCATCGCATTGTGAAGGACGTCGGAAGACATTCCAATGCCATCGTCGATCAACGCTACATAAGGATCGTCATATGGCCTAAATTCAATATTTATAGTTTTAGCTTGCGCTGAAATACTGTTGTCTATCAGATCTGCCAAAGCAGATTCCAATGTATAGCCAATAGACCGCATGGATTCGAGAAGTGATGCTGCATTAGGCGGGTTATCAATCTCTCTCATAACCAGTGCGCCAAATAAAATGCACTGTTAGTAGACACTCTTCTATTCAACATTCCATGTCCTCATATGCATGATCCGGGTGCTTCGCCCTCAAAAAAAGGAGTTTTGCACCTAATGTCAAGAGCCACCCTTTCGCCAGTATTCATCTCATAAAATAAGAGGGAGCGCAAGCTCATATTCGTCCTTAAATTCTATATCCGCGGCAGTGCTTTTCTGAGCGATAATGCGCTCAATCACGGTGGCGATTTTTCTTGCTAGGAGAGGGGGGACGGCGTTACCGACTTGATGGTACTGCTGAGTACGGTTGCCCAGGAAAAAGTAATTGTCTGGGAAGGTTTGAAGACGGGCAGCCTCTCTAACTGTCAAGCTCCTACATTGATTAGGATCATAATGAATAAAATAGTGGCCGTCTTTGGAAATATGACTCGTGATGGTGGATGACGTTTGGTTTTTCACTTGAACCCTAAAGCGGTCGCTAAACTTTCCAGTCTCCCAATTTTTGTGCAAAGGTGCTAAACCCGGCAAATCGAATTGATGATGACCTTTTGGCGATATGTTGTGCGCCTGAGCATATGTTGCGGCATATACATAACGCTTTAAATCTGCGCTCATATGACCGCGCGCTTCATGATTTAACCAAACCCCCAACTGAGAATCCAGAAACCACTCATTTAAACCGCTATCTTTTATACTACCATCCCAAAACTTGTCTTTCTTTACCCGCAAACCACCGTTATTAAGTCGCCCACCTGAGAATGACTCTCTTACAATTTTCAACTCTATTTCAAGTGAAAGATCACGCTTCCCCGATGCAGCTAAATCTTTATACAGGCCATCTAGGTGCGTTAGAATGTCACCACACCATACATCGGCGTTATCTTTTCCTCGGGATAAGATACTACGAAGTGGTGGTAAGGTACCAATCATCTCGCTTACGGTAGCACCCTTAGTTGGTACTAGCTTAAGGTTGTCCAATCCACTTACATAGTCTTCAGAAATCCCGACTAATATTACTCGATGTCGACTCTGGGGAATCCCGTAGTTTTCTGAGCGAACGACAAAACTGCTCAGGTTAATATCATCAGTATTCATCCCAGATTCATATACATCATCGGAAGCCAATGAAAAAATCTTATACTTAGAGCCGCTATCGGTTTTAACTCCTAGAGCAGCGTCAGGATCTGACAAATCTTTCAGTATCTGGGGAAATATTTGTTCTCCTGCTATTTTCGACGAGAGAATACCTTTTACGTTCTCCATCACAAATACGGCAGGCTTTTTACTTTGAATTATTCTCAAATACTCTCTATACAAAAAGTGGCGACTATCGTCCTCAGCTTTATATTCAGAGTTTCCTTTATTCCGTGCACGTCCTACAAGAGAATAAGCTTGGCATGGAGGCCCACCAATTAAAACCCATGGTTTGCTAGTATCTAACCTGTCCTCGAGTATTGCATCAAGTTCTGCATTTCCCTCAATGCTGCCCAACTTTATTTGACGCGCTTCGCTGTCAGCATACTTCCACTGCTCGAAACTATCTCCTGTCCATGGTTGGACAGCGCTGTTTGTTTCACAAAATCTATAATAGTCTTTTAAAGCATCCGGGTTTTGTTTTTTCAAAGCACGGTAAAAAGCCCTAAGTCTCAGCGTATTTCTTGCGAACGGATCCATCTCTGCGGAGACTAATACCTCAAAGCTTTTTCCATTATTTAGGGAAGAAAAGCCTTCGCCAAGGCCGCCAGGACCAGCAAAAAGGTCCACAACCTGCAAAGGTTCAACTGTTTTCATTTGTCAAGTCTGCCAAGGGGTGAACGTAATGGACATCGTAGACAGTGCGACGCGATCGAGAATGATGTCTGGTATCAGGGGGAAGAACACTCGTCCCGAGCTGTTGGTGAGAAAATTTCTTCATGCTCATGGCTTTCGATTCCGGCTCCATCGGAAGGACCTACCTGGAAATCCCGACATTGTACTGCCGAAACTAAAGACCTGTATATTTGTACATGGATGTTTTTGGCATCGGCACCCGGGATGCCGGTACGCAACGATGCCTAAGACAAGACCCGAATTCTGGGCAGAAAAATTTTCCAAGAACGTTGCTAGAGATGCTAAGTCAATCTTAGCTCTCAGACAGCTCGGCTGGAGGACAATAATAATATGGGAGTGTCAGCTCAAGGCGCCAGAGCTAACCACAAGCGCCTATCTTCAGGATTTAAAGAAGGCCTTGGACGAATGATTTCGCAGACCTCAGCATCACTCACGCTAGGCATTTGATACGACGATTTTTCAGAAAAATCCTACGCGTTAGCACCTTGTCCATCTATCTGATGCCTAATACCCTTACACCGCGCCTAAGAAACGCCCAAGAAACTCAAATGTAGCGGCCTGACCGCTTCCGATAAAATGCGGCTTTTTGTACCTGCAGCCTTCGGCTGCGCGTTCTAAAATCTCTGATATGTCGGGAGTGGACCAATACAAGACCCGCAAGGGGAATACGTCCGGCCTTTTCTACATTGGGGTTTCTTAGCTCCCGACGCCTAGCTCTCAAAAAGCTAAAAATGTAGAGATTACCTAGATGCCGCACATCACAAACCTAAATCAGACGACGCCCCTCACCCCAACCCCCTTCCACCGCCACAACCGCCAACTCCTCGCCCTCCTACTCGAAAACCAACCCTGGTTCAGCGCCCGCGATCTGGGTCGCATGATCGGCTGGCCTTTGAACGAGCGGACGCTGCGCAAGCTGGACGCTGACCAGCACCGGATGATCACGCTCGACCTGCACGGCGAAGCACAGTCAGAGCTGATCGTCAGTGAGTCGGGGGCGTACGCGATGATGGTGCATCACTATCACGCGGAGAATCGTGGGTTACGACAGTGGCTTACCCATGAGGTGGTGCCTGCGTTGCGGGATGGGCAGGTGCCGTTCGATGACTGCACGCCGAACCTGAGCATGCTGCAGTGGCCGGGGTTGTCGGTGAGTATGTTGCACTGGCACAGCGAGCCGTGGATACGGTTGCGGGATATGCCGATGCTGTTGGCGCACCCGCAGATGCAGGTTGAGGGGCGTCCGCGCAGTTTAGGCAGGCCTTGGTGGCGGGCGGTGTTGCCTGCTTCTCGGTTGGGTTGAATGCGGCGTGATGGCCGTGCCGTGTGGGTGACGGCCATTGTGTCTCGTCGGATCAGTCTTTCAGGCGGCGTCGGTAGTCGTTGATCATTTCTTTGGTGACGTCATCCTTGTAGCAGATGGGTGCGTAGCCGCCTTTGCGGCTGTACGCACTGCGCTTGCCACATTGACTACCATTGCGGGCAGCGTTGTAGGGGCATGGGCAGTTGCCGGGGTAGCTGTCGATGGATTCCTGGATGATGGCTTTGACGATTGAGGCGTCTGTTACCTGGGTTCCTCTGGCCTGCACGGTGAAGGCGCAGAGCAATGCGAGTATGGCGAAGAGGCCTGTCCCTGTCTTTTTCATGGCTATTCCTTAGCGAGTGCAGACAAGTGTCTGTTGCAAGGTTTTACCATGATGGTAATGAGCCATCAAATTTTGTTTATTGAGGTGGTTGTTGAGGATTCGGGTTTTTCGGTGAGCCTATTTGGCAATGAGGCATGGCTAGGCCAATCTGAGATTTGGTTGCCAAGGACGTAACGTATACACAGGTTTTGCTGCCGGTACCCGGCAGATCGCGAACAAGTTCGCTCCTACGCCCTACGGGCAGAAGCGGGTCAGCGAAACGTCGACCGGTGCGCCCCACGGCCTCCGGCCAGAAGCCGGAGTTGTGAGTGATCAGGCATTTGCCTGATGGCTTGGATATGACGCAGAGCGTCACGAAATGCGTGCCAACGCGGAGCATTGGCCCGATATTCATATGGAGCAATGGGCACGACAGGTGGCGAGAGCCTGCGGGGCCACTACACCCCGCAGGCATCCCCCATCAGAACTGCCAATCCAGCGACAGCCCCACACCGTGAGTCTTATCCCGCGCACCCAGCAAACCGTTGTAGTCCAGGTTGATGCGTGCGTCCCTGCCCAAGGCCAGGCTGGCGCGGGCGCCGACTACGGCGGCGTCGCGGTCCATGGAGACGCTTTGCACGTTGAAGCTGTTGCCGGCACTGGCGAAGGCCAGGTGTTGTTCAGACGAGGTGTCGTTCAGGTTGTGCTGCCAGCCAAGGGTGGCGGAGACGTCGAGTTTTTGTGTGTCGTTGAGGTTGAAGCGGTTACCGGCGCGCATACCCAGGGTCGAGAGCACGGTGTCGCGGGTGTCGTCACTGCCTTTGAGGGCTGTGGCGCCGCCTTTTTCGGTGAAGCTGTCGCTGTCGAAGTGGACGTAAGCCAGGTTGGCGAATGGCTCCAGTGCCAGCGGTTGCAGGTTCAGGCGGTAGGCGGCTTCGGTGAACACCTGGCTCGACTGGGCGTCGCGCTTGACCTTCTGACGGTCGGAAAACGCGCCGAATTGCAGGTCACGTTTCACGTCGATGCGGTGCCAGCTATGCGACGCGCCTGCGGTGAGGTGTAATGCGCCCTGTTCGTGGCCGATGTAGGCGCCCAGGTGGTAGCTGTCTGCCGAGGCCCGCGAGTGGGTGTCATCGCCCAGGCTCAGCGAGGTGTCGCTGTAACCTGCCATCGCGCCCAAACGGGTGTGCTCGCTGATCAGGCCGTCGACGCCTGCCAACAGGCCACCCAGCGATGAGGTCGAGCTGGCGCTGTCACTGCTGCCGCTGTTTTTGCCCCAGGCACCCAGCGCCTTGACCCACACCGAGTTGTCTTCAGTGCCCGGTGCTGGCTGGTCATACAAGCCTTCTACACGCAGACGATCACCCACGGCGTCGCGCAGTTGGCGGCTGTCGTTGATCAGCTGTGTAGCGATGGCCGGATGCACCTCGCCCGACAGCTGGGTGAATGCGCGGCGTGCGCTGGAAGTGTCCTGGCTGAGGATGATGCCCTCGTAGACCGAGTTGCCTGTACTCAGTTGCTCGATGGCCTGGGCCACGCTGCGCTGGTTGTCGGTTTGTGCGGCGCTGGCGAAGCTGTCGCCGTTACGTGCAAGGGCCAATGTCACGCCTGTACCGCTATAGGCCAGGTTACCGTCCAGGAATGCATAGTTATCGGTCACAGAACCGAACTGCCCCTGAACGCCGCCAGCCGCCTGCAGCACGTTGAACTGCTGACCAAGAACGCTGCTGGTCTGGTTGCTGCTGAGCAGTGCAGGATTGTCGTTTTCCAGAGACAGGGCCATGTTGGCGCCGCTCACGGTCGCGGTGCCGCCGACCACGATACGGTCGCTGGCGGTGGGCGAGAATTCAACCGCGTAGGTCGAGCCCGGTGCCAGGTTGAGATCGCCCGCCACTTGCAGGGTGCCAATGGAGTTGCCCGGCGCGACGGTGCCGCCCCGGTTGGCGTTCAGCGAGGTGACGCTGCCATTGCCACCCAGTATGCCGCCGTTATTGACGGTGACCGCAGAGGCCAGCGAGCCGTTGATGGCCAGACGACCTTGATTGACCAGCGTCGGGCCGCTGTAGCTGTTGGCGCCAGTCAACACCAGGGTGCCGATGCCTTGTTTGGTCAGGCCGCCGTGGCCGGAGATGTTGTTGCTCCATACGTCCAGCCCGCATTGCGGCCCGCTGCAGGTGCGTTGGGTCGGTTTGCCGGCATCGACAATCGCACCGACGCCAGGCAGGTCAGCCACGAACTGGCTGTCGCCGTAGGCGCCGTCGATACGAAACTCGGCAGGAATGTCCGCTTCGGTAACGAACATGCTCGGGCCGTTGACCGCTTTGCCGAGGTTGATCATGCCCCAGCCATACAGCGCATCGACGCCCGGCGCGCCGAGGTCGGTGGCGGTAGTTTTCAGGACGTCGGCGACCTGCGCGCCGGTCATGTACGGAAAGCGCTCCATCAGCACAGCCATGCTGCCTGCGACGTGAGGTGCGGCCATCGAGGTGCCGTTCTTGTTGGCCCAGCCGACGGTCAGGTCTGCCAGGCTGGTGCCGTTGAGCACCGAGCTGTAGATGCGCGTGCCCGGTGCCGAGACGCAGAAGCTGGCGGTGTAGCCGCAGCGCGACGAGAAGGTGCTCAACGTGTAGGGCGTGGTAGCGGCCGCTGCGGCATCCGGATTTTGTTGCAGGGCGGCGACGGTCAGCCAGTTGGGGGCGATCTCCGGTACGAAGTAGCCGAGCCCGGCCATCGCGTCGGGGTTGTTGAGGTTGTAGTCGTTACCTGCTGCGAAGATAGTCACCACGCCGCTGCGTGCGGCGTCGATCGCGCCCTGATACGCGCCACCCGGACGCGTGCCGAGGATCTGGCGAATCTGGTCGAACTGCACTTGCGCGTCCTGCACGGTGAAGTGCGGGAATGCCGGATCGCGCCCGCCTTTGTCGAAACGGTCCGTGATGCCAATGCCCCAACTGTTGTTGATGACCCGCGCGCCGCTGTTGACCAGCGCGTTCCAGCCTGCCTGATACACCGCGCCGTCGTTGCCCAGTACGATGCCGTCTTCCGGGCCCGGGTCGCCGTTGTCGGCGCTGATGATTTGCGCGTTGTAGGCCACGCCGTGCATCGGCCCGCCGTCGCGATTGCCACCGGCAATGCCGCCGACGTGGGTGCCGTGGTTACCGAGTTTGCCGCCGGAGTCCAGGCTCGGTGCGCCGTCGTAGCGGAAAGCGTCGCCCGCCTTCACCGGGATGTACGGGTCGGTGTACTCGCGGATGCCGCTGGTGACCAGATTGACCACCTTGTTGGGGCTGTCGAATTCCGGATGCGGGGCGTAGACCGGCTGGTCGAAGATGCCCAGTTTGATGTCCTTGCCCGAGTAGCCTGCGGCGTAGGCCTGATCGGCGTTGATCGCGCCCAGGCCCCAGTCGGCATTGAATTCGGCACTGCGCCAGCTGGCGGCATTGCCCGCCTGCCCTGCTTCCACATACGGTGCGGCATGAGCCACGCCCAGTGTCGCCAGGTAGCAGGCGAGCGCGCCACAGGATGCGCGATTGACCGCCCGAATGGCTTGTCTCAGGGGTTTGACAGAGGTGTGTCGGGTGCTGAGTGCATCTTTCATGAAAATTACCGTCCTTAGTTAACGCGCACGAATCTCCGCGCGCATGCATCTGCATGCGCGTCGTTCTTTTGGGTTTAGGGTTGTCTTCTGCTTAGAACTGCCAGTTAAGACTCAGGCCGACACCGTGACTTTTCTCACGACTGGCCAGCTGGCCGCTGTAATCGAGGCTGATCCTTGCCTCCTTGCTCAACGCCAGACTGGCGTGAGCACCGACCAGCGCGGCGTCACGCACCAGCGGCGAGCTTTCTATACCGAAGCTGTTGCCGCTGGAAGCGAATGCCAGGTGCTGTTCGGAGTCGGTGTTGCTCAGGTTGTGCTGCCAGCCGAGGCTGCCGGACAGGTCGACCTTCTGACGGTCGCTGATCGCGATGCTCTTCAGGGCACGCAGGCCCAGAGTGCTGAGTACCGCATCACGGTTGTCGCTACCGGCAGACAGCGCTGCAGCGTCGCCCTTCTCGGTGAAACCATCGGTGTTCAGGTGGACGTAGGCCAGGTTGGCGAACGGCTCAAGCGTCGCGGGTTGCAGGTGAATGCGATACGCCGCCTCGGTGAACACTTGGGTGCTCTGCGCATCGTGTTTGGTTTTCTCCTTGCCCGCTGCGCCGCCGACCTGCACGTCGCGTTGCGCGTCGATGCGATGCCAGCTGTGTGCGGCGCCCAGGGTCAGGCGCAGTGCGCCGATTTCATGGCCGAGGTACGCGCCCAGATGGTAGCTGTCCACCGACGCCCTGGAGTGCGTGCCGGAGCCCATGTTCAGCGAGCTGTCGCTATAGCCTGCGACGACGCCCAGACGGGTGTCATCGGCAAGGTTGCCATCGACACCGGCGAGCAGCCCGCCAATCGAGGAGGTGTAACCCGCGGTGTCGTCGCGCGAGTCGGTCTTGCCCCATGCGCCCAGGGCTTTGAGCCAGACGTTGTCTTGTGCGGCAGTGTTGCCATCGGTGCCGAACACGCTGGCGCCCAAGCGCTCACCCACCGCATCGCGGACCTGACGGCTGTCGTTGATCAACACGCTGCCGATGGCCGGGTAAATTTCCCCGGACAATTGCTGGAAGCTGTCGCGTGCCGAGGCAGCGCTCTGGGTAAGCAGCAGGTTTTCGTACACCGCGTTACCGGCACCGAGCTGTTCGGCGGCAGTCGCCACAGCCGCCTGGTTGGGGGTTTGCGCGACGCTATTGAAAGCGGCAGTTTGCTCGACGTTCAGTGCGACCGCATTGGCTGCGTAGTCGAGTCGGCCACCGAGAAAGGCGTAGTTGGAGGACACGCTGCCAAACTGGCCATTGATGCCATTGGCCGCTTGCAGCACGTTGTACTGGCGACCTACCACGCTTTGGATCGGAGCAGAACTCAAGGCCACAGGCGTTGCATTCTCCAGCGCCAGCGTCATGTTCGCGCCTGACACCGTGGCGCTGCCTGTAGCGACGATGCGGTCACTGGCGGTTGGGGAAAGCTCCACGGCGTAGGTCGAACCCGGCTCGAGGGTCACATTGCCATTGACCTGCAATGTACCGATGGAATTGCCCGGCGCGACGATACCGCCGTTGCGCGCTGTCAGCCCGCCGATCTGGCCATTGCCGCCCAGCGTGCCGCCAGCATTAACCTGCACGGCTGACACCAGCGACCCATTGACCGACAGCAAACCGCCATTGACCAGTGTGTCACCGCGATAGGTATTGGCGCCCTCCAGAATCAGTCGACCCGCGCCGGATTTAATCAAGCTGCCTTGGTACTGACGCTTTGCCGCTGCGGCGGCGCGAGCAGTGCCGGTGGCATAATCGGCCTGATCCTGCTGGCTGGCGGTACTGGCAACGCCGTTCTGCCAGCCTTTACTGATCAGCGTCTGCTGCCAGGTGGCCTGCTCGGCGCTGTCCTCGGCCTGACGCTGGATCAGCGCCTGATCGGAGATATTATTGCTCCACACATCCGTCAAACCTGCGCCCAGGTTAGCGTCGAAGGTGCCGAGCAATTGGCCCGGACCGCGCATTGCCCGCTTCAGGTTGGCCACACCCCAGCCGACGCTATTGGTCGGTGCCTGAGTAATCGAACCGTCGAGCTGGGTGGCGGTGGTCAGCAGCACTTGCAGCGCCTGCTCGTTGGTCATGTACGGGAAACGCTCCATCACCAGTGCCAGTGCGCCAGTGGCATGCGGCGCGGACATGGAGGTGCCGGATTTGATGCCGTAACCGCCACCCGGCACGGTGCTGTTGACCAGCCGACCGGGCATGGTGATGCACCAGTACTTGGACAGGCCGCACTGGTTGTAGCGTTGACCGTTGCTGCTGTCGAGGCCAGACACGGCCAGCCAGTGGCCTTCAAGATCCGGCTGGAAAAAAGGCAGCGAAGCCCGCACGCTGGCGTTGGCGTAACCGGTGTTGCCTGCACTGAAGACGTTGATCACGCCCTTGCGCGAGACATTCGCCGCTTCGTCCAGCCAGGTGCCGCGGTTGTAGTGCTGAGCGTAGGCAGCGCGCACGCCCGCTTCGGTGGCGTAGGTCACGTCGGCCGGCTGGCTGCCCCAGCTGTTGTTGATGGCGCGCACGCCGGCATCCGCCAAGGCGCCATACACCGCTTTGAAGTACTGCGGGTCGGGGTTAGGGCCGAACAGGAAGCTGTCGTTCTGATTGGTGTTGCCGACGTAGATCTGCGCGTTGTACGCCACACCATGCATCTCCACACCATCGCGCGCCGCGCCCATAGTGCCGGTAACGTGTGTGCCATGGGTGTCGTTGTTCGGGTTGATGGCACCGGTGATGCTGAACGGCGAGCCGTTGACGTAGGTACCGGTAGCGGTGACGGCGTGGTAGCGGGACGGCGTGGCTTCCGGATGGGACGGGTCGAAGCCCGAGTCCAGCGCACCGATTTTGACGCCAGCCCCGGTGATGCCAGCGGCGTAGGCCTGATCAGCCTGGATACGGCCCAGACCCCAGTCGCTCTGGAATTCTGCCGAGCGCCAACTGGCAGCGTCACCCGGCTTGCCCTGCTCGACATAGTCAGCATAAGCCGAGCAGCCAAACGTAAAAGACAGCGCGCACAGCGCGCCGGTTGCTACAGGCTTGAACGAATAACGGACAACACTCACGCACTTCGACTTTTGCATCCCTGCACACCTGATACTGGTTGGCTCTTGATTGAGCGATTCCAGAACATAGTCCGCAGTGTAAAACTTGGCAACAGTTTTATTTCAATTCTGATACAAAGGTTAAGACATAAGGAAAACGCATCGCAGGACATATACATAGCTGATAGGCGCTTGAATCTATTGAGTTTATTTTGGATTTTATTATGCGGCTCAAGTGCGGAGTAGTGGCCATTTAATTGCACGCGACTTGTTTTTCTCGCGCTCTACCTAGTGTTTCCAGTAACAGTTGCCAACGGCGTTACTTGTCTGAAAGCACCAAAACTTGTCAGGCAATAATAAATATTCATTCTGAGATTCCCGGAAAAAGATGACGCAGAGCGTCATGAACGGCATGCCCACGCGGAGCGATGGGCACGATAAGTGGTGCGCGCGTGGTAATGCCGTTCAGGACGCTCCGCGCCCTATCCAGGGAGTGGCCTGCCTAGCGGCTGAACCGTTCCGCCAGACTGTGCAGGTACTGCGCCATTTCTTCCAGCTCGCTGCTGATCTGCGAGCCTTGCTGCGCCTGGCTGGCGCTCTCGTCGCAGAGTTGCGCGATGCGGGTGATTTGCTGGCTGATGGTTTCCGCGACGTGGCTCTGTTCTTCAGACGCCGACGCCATCTGCTGGCTCATGCCGGTGATGCGGGTCACCGACTGGCTGATGCCATCCAGCGCCTTCTGCACGGCTTCAACGCTGGCGACACTCTCCTGAGAGATCTGCTCGCCCTTGTTGGCGGTCTGTACCGCACGGTCGGCGCCATCACGCAGCGAGGTGATGATTTGCTGGATCTGCTCGGTCGACGACTGCGTGCGAGACGCCAGCGAACGCACCTCGTCGGCCACCACCGCAAAACCACGCCCCTGTTCACCGGCACGCGCCGCTTCGATAGCCGCGTTGAGCGCCAGCAGATTGGTTTGCTGGGCGATGGACGTGATCACATCGACCACACTGCCGATCGATTGGGTCGCGTCAGCCAGTTCCCCCACGGCGTTGCCAATGTCGGTAACCGAGGTCGCCATGTGCCGAATCGCCAGCAGGCTTTCATCTGCCAGCCCACGCCCCTGTTGCGCGAGCTTGTCGGCCTCCTCGGCAGCATGGGCAGTGTTCTGCACGTTGTGGGTGACTTCCTGAATGGTCGCCGCCATCTGGTTGATGGCCGTGGCTGACTGATCGGCCTCACTGCGCTGCTGATCCAGCGACTCGGCCTGGCGAAGGGACAATTGCGCTGACCGGCCGGCATGCTGGCGCACGCTCTCGCCGGTATCCGCCAGACGCGTCAAGGCCGTCTGCAAGCGCGCTTCTTCGCTGAGCATGGCCAGGTCGAGCTGGGCCTGCGGGCCGCGATTATCGCTGTAGGTCAGCGCAATCAATGCACTGGTGAAGGCCTTGGGGTGTTCTTCAAGGGTTTCGCGGATGCTGCGGCGCTGACGCACTTCAAGAAAAACGCCCAACACAACCATCACAATCGGGATCATGATGATCGACGGCAAATCGTCGAGCAGGTAAACACCCACAGCCAGCGCAAGCGCGCAGAGGATCATCGGTAACTGGCGAATCAGGTGATAGGCCGCCGAGCTGCTGGAGGACACTGCCGACTTGCCAGCCCGCAACCGCGCATACAGCGCTTCAGCGCGACGCACCTGATCGCGGGTCGGCAGCGAGCGCACCGACTCGTACCCGACGATCCGGCCGTTTTCGTAAACCGCCGTCACATAAGCGCTGACCCAATAGTAATCACCCTGCTTGGAGCGGTTCTTGACCACCCCCATCCACGGCTTGCCCTGTTTGATAGTTTCCCACATATGCGCGAACACCGAGGCTGGCATGTCCGGGTGGCGCACCAGATTGTGCGTCTGCCCGACCAGCTCTTCGCGAGTAAAACCGCTCAGGGTGACGAAGGCGTCGTTGCAGTAAGTAATGTGGCTGTTAAGGTCGGTGGTGGAGATCAGGCGTTCAGAGGCCGGAAAAGTCCGCTCAGTCTGCGTGATAGGCATGTTGACGCGCATTAGGAATCACTCCGTGATAATGCTGATACTCCGGGCAGATGCTGAAGGTGTAGCACAGCCTTTCAAAGTGACAACCGATAGTCATGATGCACTGTTATCGCCCCCAAGACTCAGGGCTTTAACAACGGTTGGGGATTACGTCACTCAAGAAACGGCAGGAATGAGAGCGGCGTAAGGTGTTTGCGCCGCAAGGAGGATGCCTGCACCATCCGGCACCTGATCGCATCCCGACCCAAGGCAACCCCATGGCACACAACACGACCTCTGCGCTGCAAGCACTTATCAAGAAACTGCGCGGGTTATTGAGCCGGGTTGCGGGAGGCACACCGAACCGGCAACAGCACCCGGAGCCCGCTACGCCTGCAGCGCAATTGCCTGAACCGCAAGCGCCAGTCAGAACCCGCCGCGCCAACCCTGGCAAAAAGCCCCACAAACCTGCGCCGCCAACACCCACGGCAAAGCCGGCGGCGCCTGCGTGCCCGCACTGTCGGAAAACCATGGTGATCAAGGTGGCCCGCACCGGCAAGAACGCCGGGGAGTTCTGGGGTTGTGTGGCCTACCCGAAATGCCGGGGGATCCGACCGATCTTTCGCTGAACGCAGGACCGGTCGCCCCTTACACGCTGCGCTTAGCTGATGTTGGCCAACAGCTCGCGGGCCATGCGCCGATGCTCCTCATCGGACTCGTCAATGATCTGCTGGAGGATTTCACGGGCCGATTCGAGATCGCCGTCCTCAATCAGCACTTGCGCCTGATTGATCTGGCTGAGCGGCGGTTCTTCCAGATCCAGCAGGTCGAAATCGGCGTCATCGTTCATGAAACTGTCGAGGAAATCGTCACTCAGGCCGTCGGCGGCAGATGGCGCAAGTACTTCGACTGGCTCGACCACCTCGGGCTCGGAGAAGTCACTGAGGAACTGTTCATCCGAGAGCTCGAAGACCTCCGGCAGTTGAGTCAGGTCCGAAGAAAAACCGGGATCGACTTCAGCGGGCGCTGGCGCAGCGGCAGGCTTGGCACGCGGCGGCGGGCTGTCGAATGGATCGACCAGATCCCAGTCGGCGTCCATCGACAGGTCGTCCAGGTTCAACTGAAACTCGTCGGCGTGCTGCGGGTTCAGCGCCGCAGCGGCGCTTTCATCCAGCTGCGCGGCGGGTTCTGGCTCAGCCTCGGGCTGCAGGTAGAGCTCAGGCTCTGGCTCGGATTTATCGAAAGACAATGTGCTGGCTGCTACCGCGACAGCCGGCACAACAGCCGCTACGGGAGCGATCTCGGCAGCCTTTAGCTGCGGGAAGCGATCGCGGATGTCCTGAATGGTCTGCGGATCGACGCCATGCTCCAGCGCAGCCTGTTCTTCGCGAACGAAACCACTGCCGTCGCCCTGCTCCGCCAGCAACTCCAGCAGGCGAATGCGTATGTCATCACGCTCGGGCTGGGTTTCCAGGGCGCTGCGCAGAATACCCATCGCCTCGGTGAAGCGTCCGTAGGCGATGTAAATGCTCACGCCATCCAGCGCATCCGGAGCAGCGCCAGGCGAGCGTTGTGCTGGCGATGGCTTGGCCGGTGCCTGCGTCGATGGGCTCTGCACCACGGGCTGCGGCGCAACAGCAGGCACTTCGAACACCGGAAGCATGGATGCCTGAGCGGGCTTGATCAGTTGGTCATCCGGGGTGGCGGCGGGCGCCGCTGATTCCTTGCGCTGCTGACGTCGTTTTGAATAAGCAAACGCCACCAGCAAAAGCACGATCAATACGGCAGCGATCAGTATCGGCAGGCTGAGGAATGAATCGCTGCCCGACGCAGCAACAGGTTGAGCAGGGGCGGCAGGCGCAACTGCAGGTGTCGCAGGTGCTGGCGTGACTGTTGCCGGTGCAGCTGGCGTGGCAGTTGGCGTGGCCGCGGATTGCGCAGCGGCCAGATCACTGCGCAAGGCGATGATCTGTTTGTCCTTGCCACTCATCTCTTCCTGCAATTCCTGCGTCTGCGCCTTGAGCGCCTCCAGTGACTGAGTCAATTGCTGGTTTTCGATGGCAGCGGCCGACAACTGCTCGGCGGTACGCTGCAATTCGACAGGCTTTGGCGACGGCGCGGCAGCGCTTGCGGCAGGCGCTGCCGCGGTCGGCAGCACTGCGGCGTCCGGCAGCAACAGGTCCTGGCCAACTTTAAGCGCAGACCCGGCGCCTGCGGCGAAGATTTGCGGGTTGAGCGAACGGATACCGTCCATCAACTGGCTAGCAGACACCTTGTTGCCCGGCCCTTGCAAGCGGCTGGCGATACCATTCAGCGTGTCGCCACTGGCCACCGTATAGCGTTTGCCCTGCACGGCCGCCGGTGGCGCGACCGGCATGCGGCTTTCCGAAGCGGAGGTGGCCGAGCGCTGCTGGTTGCGGCTGCGCGTGGCAGCCAGGCCTTGCGCCGAGGTGGCAGGATCAAGGAGCAGCGTGTATTCGTGCAGCAAATCGCCATTCGGCCGCGCCAACTGGACGAGAAAACTCAGGTAGGGTTCGGTGACCGGTTTGCTGGACACCACCCGAATCACGCCGCGATCACCGCGCAGTATCGGCGTGAAGCGCAGGTCATTGAGAAAGAACACGCGTTCCATGCCCGCCTTGGCGAACGCTTCGGGCGATGCGAGCCGGGCGACCACGTCTTCATTGCTCAGACCGCCGGTTTCCAGCAGCTGGATCTCGGCATTCAATGGCTGGTTGAGCGCCGAGTGCAAGGTGATTTCACCCAGGCCCAACGCAGACGCCAACGTGGAGCAGGTCAGTAACGAGACCGCTAACACGCCCCTGCCAAACGCCCCGCGCGCCCTGCGACCTGCACCTTCGACAGCAGCCAGTGAACTCTTCAGCATGCGAACCCTTATGGAAACCACGGCAGGCTTCTCACGTAATCAAATGGACGTCGGTATCCGTTTAACGATTATGGTTGAGAATGCGCAGCTTCGTCTCAGGATCTTTCCAGATTGGCCAGAATCTGCGAATGCACACGCATGCTGACGCGCAGATCCTCTTCGCTCACGCCCTCGAACAACTCGATACGCAATACATTGGCGATGTTTTCAATTTTTTCGATCAGGGGCAATGCCGTGTCACTGAGCAGGATCTTTTTTGCACGTCGATCCTCAAGCACCGCCTGACGTTGCACCAGGCCCTGTTTTTCAAGACTGTCAAGCAAGCGCGCCAGGGTGGGGCCTTCTACGCCCACACTCTGCGCCAGCTCGCGCTGGGTGGGCGGCTCGGTGAAGCGCGCGAGGTGCAGCAGGACCAGCCAGCGAGCCTGAGACAGGCCAAGATCGGCCAGCCTGCGATCCAGCTCCGCACGCCAGCCTCGCGTGAGGTGTCCGAGTTGCATCCCGAAACGATGTTCATCAGTCATTGGCATAAGGACACTCGTGATTAAAACTAATTATTAGCGAGCTAA
The DNA here is from genome assembly GCF_017832255.1 of Pseudomonas sp. PvP028. Lineage (NCBI taxonomy): Bacteria > Pseudomonadati > Pseudomonadota > Gammaproteobacteria > Pseudomonadales > Pseudomonadaceae > Pseudomonas > Pseudomonas sp. PvP028. The sequence continues at coordinate 2,961,910 of NZ_JAFIBL010000001.1, read as the reverse complement.
GCATGGTCCTTATGTTCAAGCAAGCACGGGACGGTGACGCTCCGTCGCACGCCGTTATACCTCAAACTCCGATTGCAGCGCTGCACGTACGCAATACAAAACACCCTCCGGCACCCGCCCGGCAAACTGCTCGGCAATCGCCGACACCGGCGGCAGTTCCCCTTCTCCATCGAGAAAGGCATCCTGCACTTCACCCAGCAGGTCCTCCGGCAAGTCCAGCGCCTGCTCAATGGATAACTGCTGCTTGCCGATGGCTTCGGCCAGCAGGGTGTAGACATTTTTTTCCGAGCACTGCAACTGACCGGCGATCTGCGTCGGGGTCATGCCTGCGCGCGCCAGGCTGATCAGTTCGTGACGCACATCGGCGACCGCCCGTGGTGCCTCGGCCTTGCCGCTGAGCACTTCGAGAAAGGCTTCGCCATAACGCTCCAGCTTGCGCGCACCCACACCGCTGACCTTGGCCATCTCGGCCATCGATCCGGGTTTGCTGCGCAGCATTTCCAGCAGGGTCGAGTCCGGGAAAATAACGTAAGGCGGGACACCGTGCTCTTCGGCCAGCTTGCGCCGCAGGGCACGCAGGGCTTCCCACTGCTCGCGCTCTTCGCCACGCACCAGTTGACTGGCCGGGCTGCCGGAACTGCTTCTCGATGTGGTTTGTGGCTTGAGGTCCTGGCGCAGTTCCAGAGAAACTTCGCCACGCAGCAAAGGGCGGCATGTTTCGCTGAGACGCAGGCCGCCATAGCCTTCAAGATCGATGTCCGCCAGACCACGTGCAACCAGTTGGCGGAACAGCGAGCGCCACTCGGACTCGGTTCGCGCTTTGCCGACGCCGAACACCGACAGGTGCTGATGACCGAAGCTCTCTACCTTGTCATTAGACTTGCCGAGCAACACGTCGACCAGATGACCGACGCCATAACGCTGGCCGGTACGGTAGATGGCCGACAGCGCCTGACGCGCGGGTTCGGTGGCATCCCAGGTCTGCACGCCATCGACGCAGTTGTCGCAATGGCCGCACGGGTTGGGCATGTCTTCGTCGAAATAGGCCAGCAGGGTCTGCCGACGGCAACGGGTTTCTTCGCATAAGGCCAGCATCGCATCGAGCTTGTGCTGCTCCAGCCGCTTGTGACGCTCGTCGCCTTCGGAGTTCTGCAGCATCTGCTTGAGCATCAGCACGTCTTGCAGACCGTAGGCCATCCAGGCATCGGCGGGCAGACCGTCACGCCCTGCCCGACCGGTCTCCTGGTAATAAGCCTCAAGCGATTTGGGCAGGTCCATGTGCGCGACAAAACGCACGTTGGGCTTGTCGATGCCCATGCCGAACGCGATGGTTGCCACCATGATCAGCCCTTCCTCGTTGAGAAAGCGCTTCTGGTTGGCCGCCCGGGTTTCGGACGGCAGACCAGCGTGATAAGGCAGCGCGGGGTAGCCGTTGTCACTGAGAAAGACGGCGACCTCATCGACCTTCTTGCGCGAGAGGCAATAGACGATACCGGCGTCGCTGCGGCGTTCGGAAAGAAAGGCCAGCAGCTGTTTGCGCGGCTGTTCCTTGGGCACGATGCGATAAAAGATGTTGGGCCGGTCGAAACTGGACAGAAAGCGCTCGGCGTTCTGCAGGTGCAGACGCGTGACGATTTCTTCGCGGGTGCGCTTGTCGGCGGTGGCGGTCAGCGCGATGCGCGGTACATCCGGAAACAGCTCGGCCAGTTGACCCAGTTGCAGGTATTCCGGGCGGAAGTCATGACCCCATTGCGACACGCAGTGCGCTTCGTCGATGGCAAACAGGGCGATCTTGAGGTTTTGCAGGAATGACAGCATGCGTGGCTGAACCAGGCGCTCCGGGGCGAGGTAAAGCATTTTGACTTCGCCCAGACGAATGCGATTGGCCAGTTCGCGCTGCTGCTCGGCGCTGAGCGTCGAGTTGAGTGCAGCGGCCGACACGCCCAGTTCATCCAGCGTGGCAACCTGGTCGTCCATCAGCGCGATGAGTGGCGACACAACCACGCACAGCCCGTCGCGCAACAGCCCTGGTACCTGAAAACACAGGGACTTGCCGCCACCGGTGGGCATCAGCACCAGCGCATCGCCACCGCTGGCTACGCGCTCAATAATGGCACCCTGGCGACCACGAAAGCTGTCGTAACCGAAGATGTCTTTAAGTACGCGTTGTGCCTGCTCAAGCATAAAAAACCCCGGAATATCCTGCTGCACTGCAAAACGGGGGAGTATACCCGAGCGCTCGGGAGCAATGGATGACTGGGACATGAGCGGTCGAAATTAACTGCAATTGGCCTGCGCGCTGGCGCCACGGACGCTCAGGGCCTAGAATCCAGCATCGTTTATATTTTCAAGGTAGCGCTTCCATGTCCTTCGCTGAGCAATTAACCCGCCTGCAAGTCTTCCTCGATGCAGATGAACTGCACGAAGAAGCACTGGACTACGTGGCCGCGCATGGCTACCTGACCGCCTTGTCAATCTGCGCTGAAGAGGTGCCGGAGCGCGAGTGGATCGACGCGCTGTTCTCCGAGCCGCCGCAGTACTCCAGCGAAGCGCAACAGACAGAAGTCGAAGCGACGCTGATTGCCCTCAAGGCACACATTGCCCGCCAGCTGGCTTCGGACGAAGAGTTCGAGCTGCCGTGCGATCTTGACCTGGGCGACGACCCTGATGATTCCGACCTGCGCGGCTGGTGCATCGGCTTCATGGAAGGCGTGTTCCTGCGTGAAAACGCCTGGTTTGAAAGTGCCGAGGAAGAAGTCAGCGAAATGCTCCTGCCGATCATGGTCGGTTCGGGCCTGTTCGACGAACAGCCGGAGTTCGCCGACATCGCCCAGGACGCCAACCTGATGGACGACATGATCGTGCAGATCCCCGAAGCGCTGACCGCCCTGTACCTGCTCTGCCAGGCACCGGACGAAAAGCCGGCGATCCTCAAGCCCCGCCATCACTGAGTCGGCGCCTATGGCGCAAGGCTCACCGCGCACCAGCCGTCACCGGTCGGTGCGCTATCTGCTTGTAGCGATTGGCTGGCTGAGCGTGATATTGGGCGTGGTCGGTATTTTCCTGCCGGTGCTGCCCACCACGCCTTTTCTGCTGCTGGCCGCGGCCTGCTTCGCGCGCAGCTCTCCGCGCTTCTACGACTGGCTGGTCAACCACCCGCAACTCGGTCCGTGGATTCGTGATTACCTCGAAGGCAATGGCATCCCGCTCAAGGGCAAGGTATACGCCATCGGCCTGATGTGGCTGAGCATCAGCCTGTCCTGCTACCTGGTGCCCTCACCCTGGGCACGGGTCTTCATGCTGACCAGCGCAGTGCTGGTGACGATCTATATTCTCAGGCAGAAGACGCGAACGCCGGGCTGTTGCAAGCGATAGCGCCGAGCGAAGCCGACGCCACCGCAACACTCAGATCATCAGTTCTTCTTGTCCCTGGCGAACGCCGCTTCCAGCGCTTCGTTGAGGGTGCGCAATACCTTGACCCTGGCCCAGCGCTTGTCGTTGGCCTCGATCAATGTCCACGGTGCGATTTCGGTACTGGTGCGATCCACCATGTCGCCGACTGCCTGGCGGTAGTCAGGCCATTTCTTGCGGTTGCGCCAGTCGTCCTCGGTGATCTTGTAGCGCTTGAACGGGATCTTTTCGCGCTCCTTGAAACGCTCCAGTTGGGTCTGCTGATCGATGGCCAGCCAGAACTTGACCACCACAACGCCTGCGTCGGTGAGCTGCTCTTCGAAGTCATTGATTTCCGAATACGCGCGCTTCCAGTCCGACTCGCTGCAAAAACCCTCGACCCGCTCGACCAGCACGCGGCCGTACCACGAGCGATCGAAGATGGTGAATTTGCCGCGCGCCGGTATCTGCCGCCAGAAACGCCACAGATACGGTTGCGCGCGCTCGTCCTGGGTGGGCGCGGCGATCGGCACGATGGCGTATTGACGCGGGTCCAGTGCCGCCGCCACACGTCGAATCGCACCGCCCTTGCCTGCCGCATCGTTGCCTTCGAACACTGCCAGCAGCGCGTGGCTTTTCATGCGCTTGTCGCGCATGTTGCCGGACAGCCGCGCCTGCTCGGTAATCAACTGTTGCTGATAATCGTCCTTGCTCAGGTTCAGGCTCAGGTCGAGACTGTCGAGCAGGGTCAGCTCGTTACTGTGAATCGCCAGCGGCCCGACAGTCAGCGCCGCGGTCTCGGGCTCGGCCTTGTTCAGCGCGGCTTGCATACCTTCCAGCAACAGGCGGCCGACGGTCAGGCTGCGGTAGTTGGCGTCCACACCCTCGATCACATGCCAGGGGGCGTATTCACGACTGGTGCGACGCAGGACCCGTTCGCCGAAGCGCACGAACTTGTCGTAGGTCTTGGACTGCTGCCAGTCCAGCGGGCTGATGCGCCAGCTGTGCAACGGATCATCCTTGAGGGTTTTAAGACGCAACTTCATCTGTTTTTTGGACAGATGAAACCAGAATTTGAAGATCAGCGCGCCTTCATCGCAGAGCATCTTTTCCAGTCGTTCGGCACCGCTGATGGCCTGATCGAGCACGGCGTCCTTGAAGCGCCCGTGAACCCTGTCCTGGAGCATCTGGCTGTACCAGTTGCCGAAGAAAATCCCCATGCGGCCCTTGGCCGGCAATTGCCGCCAGTAGCGCCAGACGGGCGGATGAGCGAGTTCTTCGTCGGTCTGCTGATCGAAGGTACGCACCTCGATCAGGCGCGGGTCCATCCACTCACTGAGCAGTTTGACGGTCTCGCCCTTACCCGCGCCTTCTATGCCGTTGATCAGCACGATGATCTGGCGACCAGCCTGCTCGTGCAGGTCTATCTGCGCTTCGAGCAACGCTTCGCGCAGTTGCGGCAACGCTGCCTCGTAAGTCTCATCGTCAATGACATGACCGATTTCAGCGGATTCAAACATGCACAGCTCCTGATTGATGTGGGCTCAGAGAACGCCTGATGGAGATTGTGACCATTGATTACAGGCATCGGTCAATCCGCACATCCTTGATAGCACTTTTCTCTGCGCAGACGGCTAAAATGCCGCCACTGCCTTCGCTGAGCCCGACATGACCATTACCCGCCACGCCCAGATCGACTGGGACGAACACGGCAACCCGCGTTCCCGTGATTTTTCCGACGTGTACTTTTCCACCGAGTCCGGTCTGGACGAAACGCGCCATGTGTTTCTGGTGCAGAACGACCTGCGCCGGCGCTTCACCGAATTGCCGGATGAAGCCCGGTTGATCATTGGTGAAACCGGCTTCGGCACCGGGCTGAATTTCCTTTGTGCCTGGCAGTTGTTCGACGAGTGCACGCCCGCCAATGCGCGCCTGCAGTTCGTCAGCGTCGAGAAATACCCGTTGAGCCACGCCGACCTGCAGCGTGCCCTTGCGTTGTGGCCCGAGCTGTCGCCGTTTGCGGGTCAATTGCTCGATCAGTATGTGGCTGTGCATGAAGGCTTTCAGCGTCTGGTGTTCGCGGGCGGCCGCGTGACGCTTACGCTACTGATCGGCGATGCGCTGCAGATGCTGCCGCAACTGGACGGGCAGGTGGACGCCTGGTTTCTCGACGGTTTTGCGCCAGCGAAAAACCCGGAAATGTGGACCCCCGAGCTGTTTGCCGAACTCGCGCGCCTGTCCACATCGAGCACCACGATAGGCACCTTCACCAGCACCGGCTGGGTGCGCCGCTCGCTGAATGCGGCAGGGTTCAAGATGAAGCGCGTACCGGGCATCGGCCACAAATGGGAAGTCCTGCGTGGCGCTTTTATCGCTTGGCCAGAGGACGTAGCGCTCCCCGCTGCTGCCAAGCCTTGGTTCGCCCGCCCCGCGCCGATTGGCGGCGAGCGTAAAGCGCTGGTGATTGGCGCGGGGCTGGCCGGCTGCGCCACGGCACAGAGTCTGGCGCAACGCGGTTGGCAGGTCAGCCTGCTGGAGCGCCACGCCGCACCGGCACAGGAAGCATCCGGCAACCCGCAGGGCGTGCTGTACCTGAAACTGTCGGCGCACGGTACGGCGCTGTCACAGTTGATCCTCAGCGGTTTCGGTCATACACGAAGACTGCTTGAGCGCTTGCAGCGGGGGGTCGACTGGGACGCTTGCGGGGTGCTGCAACTGACCTTCGACGACAAGGAAGCGCTGCGCCAGAAACAACTGGCCGATGCCTTCCCCGAATCACTCCTGCACCTGCTGGACCAGCCTGCGGCCGAAGCGCAGAGCGGCGTTGCGCTGAACAGTGGCGGGCTGTTTTACCCCGAAGGTGGCTGGGTTCATCCGCCTGCGTTGTGTCACGCACAGGCTGCGCACGCCAATATCAGCCTGATCACTCATCAACAGGCACTGGAGCTGAGACGTGTCGACGATCAGTGGCAGGTCTGGAGTGAGGAACAGTTGATCGACAGCGCTCCGGTCGTGGTGCTGGCCGGTGCAGCTGATATTCAGCAGTTTTCACAGAGCGCCGACTTGCCGCTCAAACGCATCCGCGGGCAGATCACCCGTTTGCCGCAGACTCAAGCCAGCACGGCATTGCGCAGCGTGGTGTGCGCCGAGGGTTATGTGGCTCCGGCGCGCCTGGGCGAACATACGCTGGGCGCCAGTTTCGATTTCAACAGCACTGATCTGACACCGAACCTGGCCGATCATCTGGACAATCTGGGGCTGTTGCGGGAAATTTCGGAAGACCTCACTTCACGCCTTGAGGCCGCCGCTTTGTCGCCCGAACAATTGCAGGGGCGCGCGGCGTTTCGCTGTACCAGCCCGGATTATCTGCCCATCGTCGGTCCGCTGGCCGACCGCAAGGCGTTCATGCAGGCCTATGCCGCACTGGGCAAGGATGCACGTCAGGTCCCGGACAGCGCCTGCCCGTGGCTGGACGGCCTGTACGTCAACAGCGGCCACGGTTCGCGCGGGCTGATCACCGCGCCGCTGTGTGGCGAACTGATCGCCGCCTGGCTCGACAACGAACCACTGCCTTTGCCACGTAGCGTGGCCGAGGCCTGTCACCCCAACCGGTTCGCGCTGCGCGGGCTGATTCGCGGCGGCGGGAAGTCGCCTGAAAAGCAGGACCAACGTGGAGCATCGCACGCTAGTTGAGATGATCGTTCCCTACGCTCCAGCGTGGGAATACAGCTCTCGACGCTCTGCGTCGCAAAGAAGACGCAAAGCGTCCTGAACGGCATGACGACGCAGAGCGTCGCACGATATTTCCTACGAGCACGCTCAGGCGCTACTCTTGAGCGTCTGTCAGAACGATTGGGTTGCTCATGCTGCAAGTGCGAAACGTATTCAAGCGCTACACCACGGCACAGGGACCGCTGGATGTCTTGCGTGGTGTCGATCTGCATCTGGCACAGGGCGAAAGCCTGGCGTTGATGGGTGAGTCCGGCAGTGGCAAGAGCACCTTGCTGCATCTGGTGGCGGGCCTGGATCAGGTCGACGATGGCAGCATCGAGGTCGCAGGCCAGCGTCTGGACCTGATGAACGAAAGCCAGTTGGCCAACTGGCGGCGTACCGAGATCGGTCTGGTGTTTCAGCAGTTCAACCTGATCGGCAGCCTGAAAATAGCCGACAACCTGGCGTTTCAGGCACGACTGGCCGGGCGCGTTGATGCAGCCTGGCAGGCGCATTTGATCGAGCGACTGGGCCTGGCCGCGCTGCTGGATCGCTATCCCGAACAACTCTCCGGCGGACAGCAGCAACGTGTAGCGATAGGCCGCGCCCTCGCCTCGCGACCCGGCCTGCTGCTGGCTGACGAACCCACCGGCAATCTCGACGAAGCCACCAGCGACGAGGTGCTGCAACTGCTGCTGGATATCCTCGCCGACAGCCCTACCAGTCTGCTGATGGTCACCCATAGCCCGCGCGTCGCGCAGCGGCTGTCGCGCAAAGTAGTGCTGCATCTGGGGCGTCTGGCTGACGAAGGCAAACGCTGATGCGGGTTTTCTATTGGACGCTGCGCGCCCTGCTGAGCCATTGGCGCCGTCATCCGGTGCAGTTTTTCAGTGTGCTGACCGGCTTGTGGCTGGCCACCGCGCTGCTCACAGGCGTGCAGGCGCTCAATAGCCAGGCGCGGGAAAGCTACCAGCGTGCCAGCCAGTTGATTGGCGGCGAGCCGCAGACCCGTATCACCGCCAGCAGCGGCGGGCTGTTCCCGCAAGCATTGTTTATCGAGCTGCGCCGCGAAGGCTGGCCCGTGTCGCCCATGCTGCAAGGCCGTATCGTGCTTAAAGGGCGTGAAGACCGTCGCCTGCAACTGATGGGTATCGAGCCGGTGACCTTGCCGCCCGGCTCGGCACTGGCCGGACAGACGTTGAACGCCGAACAGGTCGTGGACTTCCTCACACCGCCGGGCATGACCTGGATTGCGCCGCAGACCCTGCAAGCGCTGGGGCTTGAGGAAGGCCAGCAGCCGCTGACCGAAACCGGCGTCGCGCTGCCCCCCTTGCACGCCAAACCCGACATGGCGCCCGGTGTTTTGCTGACGGACATAGGCTTTGCGCAACCGTTGTTGGGCCAGCCAGGGCAGTTGTCCGGAATGCTGCTGGCCAAGGATTTTGCCCGGCAAAACCTTGCGCTACCGGCAGCCCTGAATGACCTGCTGGTGATCAAGAAAAGCGGCGAAGAAAACAATCTGGAGCGCCTCACCGAAAGCTTCCATCTGAATCTGAACGCACTCGGGGTACTGTCCTTCATCGTCGGCCTGTTCATTGTCCACGCCGCCATTGGCCTGGCCCTTGAACAGCGCCGTGGTCTGCTGCGCAACCTGCGTGCCTGTGGCGTCAGCGCACGTCTGTTGATAGCTGCGCTGGGCGTAGAACTTGGGGCACTGGCGCTGTTGGGCGGTATTTTTGGCGTGGTCAGCGGCTATCTGCTGGCCAGCCTGTTATTGCCGGATGTCGCGGCCAGCCTGCGCGGCTTGTATGGCGCAGAGGTCGCTGGCCAGTTGAACCTCAGTCTGTGGTGGTGGCTGAGCGGTATCGGCCTGAGTCTGCTTGGCGCGTTGCTGGCCGGTGCCAATAGCCTGTTGCGGGCTGCGCGCCTGCCGTTGCTGGCACTGGCCGATGCCCAGGCATGGCAGCAAGCCCATGCGCGGTGGCTGCAGCGCCAGGCTTGGGTGGCGGTGCTGGGCGCGGTGGTTGCCGTGAGCGCGCTGTTGTTCGGCACCAGTCTGATGCTGGGGTTTGTGATGATGTCCGCCCTGCTGCTCAGCGCCGCGCTGGCCCTGCCGGTTTTGCTGGACGCCATGCTTGGCGGCCTGTTGAAGCGCAGCCGCTCGGTGCTCGGGCAATGGTTTCTGGCGGATTGCCGTCAACAGTTGCCCGCCCTGAGCCTGGCGCTGATGGCCCTGTTGCTGGCGATGGCCGCGAACATCGGCGCAGGCAGCATGACGTCGGGCTTTCGCCAGACATTCAATAGTTGGCTGGAGCAACGCCTGACCGCTGAACTGTATGTCAGCCCGCAGAACCCCGAGCAGGCCGGGCCGCTGAACACCTGGCTGAGCCAGCAACAGGATGTCAGCGCCGTGCTGCCTAACTGGCAGGTGCCGGTGCAAGTCCAGGGTTGGCCTGCCGACCTGTTTGGCGTGATCGATCACGGCACCTATCGCCAGCACTGGGCATTGCTGGAATCCGTCGCTGGTGATCCGTGGAATGTTTTGCGCGATGAAGACACGGTGATGCTCAGCGAACAATTGGCACGCCGCCTGCAACTTGGGCTGGAAGATACGCTGAGCATCCCGGTGCCCACTGGCAAGTGGACCCCGCGCATCGTCGGGATCTATGCCGACTATGGCAACCCCAAGGGACATCTGCTGGTCAATGCCCGGCACCTGCTCGCCCACTGGCCGCAATCGATGCCGGTGCGTTTCAACCTGAGGGTCGATCAGGCGGCAATCCCGTCGCTGGTCACCCGGCTGCAAGCGCGTTTCAAGCTGGACGACAATCACATCATCGATCAGAGCCAGCTCAAGGGTTGGTCGAGCCAGGTCTTTGAACGTACGTTTGCCGCCACTGCCGCTCTCAACAGCCTGACACTGGGCGTTGCTGGCGTGGCGCTGTTCATCAGCCTGCTGACTCAAAGCCAGAGCCGCCTCGGGCAGCTCGCCCCATTATGGGCGCTGGGCGTCACGCGACGGCAACTGATGCTGCTCAACCTGGGACAGACCTGGCTGCTGGCGGTCCTGACACTGGTGCTCGCGCTGCCACTCGGGCTGCTGCTGGCCTGGTGCCTGGATGCGGTGATTAACGTTCGCGCCTTTGGCTGGCGCCTGCCGCTGCAGGTGTTCCCGCTGCAACTGCTGCAATTGATGGCGCTGGCGATGCTGGCGACTTTGCTGGCCTCGGCCTGGCCGCTGCTGAAGCTGTACCGCAGCCGTCCAGCGGATCTACTCAGGACATTCGCCAATGAACAGTAAATGGCTGATGCCGCTGGTCCTCGTCGGGCTGCTCGCTGCCTGCGACGACAAACCACAACCTGAAAGCGGATTCGCCGGACTGGGCAATACCGCCGACAGTTACGCGCAGGTGACGCCGGGCAAGGTGTTTTCATTCCCGCAAGACCATGGCCAGCATCCCGGCTTTCGTATCGAGTGGTGGTACATCACCGCCACCCTCAAGGATGACGCGGGCCAGCAGTTCGGCGTGCAGTGGACGTTGTTTCGCAATGCCCTGCGCCCCGGCCAACAGACTGGCAGCGGCTGGAATGACGGCACGATCTGGCTGGGCCATGCGGCGGCAACGTCGAGCAGCGGCCACTATGTAGCAGAGCGTTACGCACGCGGCGGTATCGGTCAGGCCGACGTGACCCTGGCCCCCTTCTCGGCATGGATCGATGACTGGGCCTTTACCAGCAGTGTTCACAGCGGTGATCCACTGACTGCCATGCAGCTAAAGGCCAGCGGCAAGGACTTTCGCTACGACCTGAACCTGACATCCAGCAAACCGCTGGTGCTGCAGGGCGAACAGGGCTACAGCCAGAAATCGGAGGCGGGCCAGGCGTCGTACTACTACAGCCAGCCCTTCTTCGACGCCAAAGGCAGCGTGGAAATACAGGGCAAGTCCTATCAGGTCACCGGCCACGCCTGGCTGGACCGGGAATGGAGCAGCCAGCCACTGACCGCCAACCAGAGCGGCTGGGACTGGTTTTCGCTGCAACTGGCAGACGGCGATCGCCTGATGCTGTATCGCATCCGTCACAAGAACGGCGCCCCCTACCTGACCGGTAACTGGATCAGCGCCGACGGCACCACCCGGATGCTGCACGCCAACGAAATCAGTCTGGAGCCATTGAAGGAAACCTTGATCGGCGAGCATAAAGTGCCCACCCGCTGGAGAGTCAGGGTCCCCGACCGAAACCTGGACATCACCACCGACGCGCTGAACCCGGCCGCCTGGATGGGCGTGAGTATTCCCTACTGGGAGGGGCCGGTGAAGTTCAGCGGGAGTCAGGAAGGTGTGGGGTATCTGGAGATGACCGGGTATTGAGCGGATCCTGTTGGCGGTTGCGCTTTCAATTCGAAACACCTGTTGGCGCTGCGAGAGCCAACACCATGTACATCGAAACGATCGCAGTGAGCACTCCGCAGAACAGAAGAACATTGCGAAGCGCTTCTTTTGCCAGCAGTTCGGCCAGAGCCAGCCACATATCCATATGATTTTTCTCATAAAAAATGGAGACCGATCGGGGCCTCCATTTGAAATTCCTGAACGGGTTTAAAAGCCTTCGTACTCTTCGCAAACCTGTGCAATGTGCTTGTTCATATCGATACCCCTTTATGTATGCCGAGTGAGTTGGCGTGCTTTCATAGGCCCCAAACTAGCGTGCTGCAAACATCACCGTCAATGAGCCGAATCCGCTTTACATGTCAGAAAAATCCGTCTTAAAGCGGGTGCGGTAAGCACGACAGCAAACCGAACCCAGTTAGCGCATCAATTCCAGAAGCACGTTGCCAACCAGCTGAAAACAAACGCTTATAACTTTTTGATCTAAAACTACCATGCCCTCACTGGGTCAGTTTCTGGGTGACTGCACTTTCTCAGTCACCTCCCCAACGGAAACCCGGTAAGGACTTATGTGCGGATTAGCAGGTGAATTACGTTTCGACCATCAACCAGCGGACCTAGCCGCTGTTGAACGCATTACCCATGAGCTGGCGCCTCGCGGCCCGGATGCGTGGGGGTTTCACAGCCAAGGGCCGGTTGCCCTTGGTCATCGTCGCCTGAAAATCATGGACCTGTCGGACGGCTCGGCGCAGCCGATGATCGACAGCAATCTGGGCCTGTCCTTGGCCTTCAACGGCGCGATCTACAACTTCCCTGAATTGCGTGCCGAGTTGGAAAGCCTTGGCTATCAGTTCCATTCCGGCGGTGACACCGAAGTGTTGCTCAAGGGCTATCACGCATGGGGCGCAGACATGCTGCCCAAGCTCAACGGCATGTTCGCCTTTGCCATCTGGGAACGTGACAGCAAGCAGCTGTTCATCGCCCGTGACCGCCTCGGCGTCAAGCCGTTGTACCTGTCGAAAACCGACAAGCGCCTGCGCTTCGCATCCTCGCTGCCTGCCCTGCTCAAAGGTGGTGACATTAGTGGGATGCTTGATCCGGTGGCGCTCAACCATTACCTCAACTTCCATGCGGTGGTGCCTGCGCCGCGCACCTTGCTGGCCGGCGTCGAAAAACTTCCGCCGGCCAGCTGGATGCGTATCGACGCCAGCGGCAAGGTCGAACAGAAAGTCTGGTGGACGCTGCCCTACGGCCCGCACGAAGACGAGAAAAACCTCACCCTCGAAGACTGGCGCGACCGCGTACTGGACAGTACGCGTGAAGCGGTAGCGATCCGTCAGCGTGCTGCAGTGGACGTCGGTGTGCTGCTGTCCGGCGGCGTCGACTCGAGCATGCTGGTAGGTCTGCTGCGTGAAGTGGGTGTCGAGGACCTGTCGACCTTCTCCATCGGCTTCCAGGATGCCGGCGGCGAGCGTGGCGACGAATTTCAGTATTCCGACCTGATCGCCAAGCATTACGGCACGCGCCATCACCAGTTGCGTATTCAGGAACGCGAGATCATCGAGCAGTTGCCTGCGGCGTTCCGCGCCATGAGCGAGCCGATGGTCAGCCACGACTGCATCGCCTTCTACCTGCTGTCGCGTGAAGTGTCGAAACACTGCAAGGTGGTACAGAGCGGCCAAGGCGCCGATGAACTGTTCGCCGGTTACCACTGGTACCCGCAAGTCGACGGCGCAAGCGATCCGGTTGCAGCCTACCGCGATGCATTTGTAGACCGCAGCTACGCAGAATACGCCGAGACTGTGCAGCCGAAGTGGCGCACTGCCAATGACGCCGCCGGTGATTTCGTTCGCGATCACTTTGCCCAGCCAGGCGCCAGCGCTGCCGTCGACAAGGCCTTGCGTCTGGACAGCACTGTGATGCTGGTCGATGACCCGGTCAAGCGTGTCGACAACATGACCATGGCCTGGGGCCTGGAAGCGCGAACGCCGTTCCTTGACTATCGCCTGGTCGAACTGTCGGCTCGCATTCCGGGTAAATTCAAGCTGCCCGACGGTGGCAAACAGGTGCTGAAAGAAGCTGCGCGCATGGTCATTCCTTCGGAAGTGATCGACCGCAAAAAAGGCTACTTCCCGGTGCCTGGCCTCAAACACTTGCAGGGCGACACGCTTAACTGGGTGCGCGAGTTGCTGACCGACTCCAGTCAGGACCGCGGCCTGTTCAACCCTGCGATGGTCGACAAGCTGCTGACCAACCCCGAGGGCCAGCTCACGCCATTGCGCGGCTCCAAGCTGTGGCAACTGGCAGCGCTGAACCTTTGGCTCAGCGAACAGGGACTGTGATCGATGAAACAGAACGCGACGACTTATAGCCAGCGCCTGTTGCGCGGCCAGTCGCCCTCGTACGAACGTCTGCAGGCACGACTCGCTGAAGACGGCAGCCAGATAGATGCAGACCCTCTGGCGCTGCACTGTGGCTGGGGACGTTTGCTGATCGGTCACACCTACCCTGATCCGGCAGCGCTGGCTCAGGACCTGCTCAACGAAAAACCCGGCGAGCGCGACATCGCGCTGTATGTGGCAGCGCCGCAACAGGTGTTGGCGCAATCGCCGCAGCAGTTGTTTCTCGACCCGTCGGACACGCTGCGTCTGTGGTTCAGCGATTACCGCCCGGCGCAGCGTGTGTTTCGCGGCTACCGTATCCGCCGTGCCCACAACGAGAACGACTGGCAGGCCATCAACAACCTGTATCTGGCGCGCGGCATGTTGCCCATCGACCCCGAGTTGCTGACCCCGCGCCACGAAGGTGGCCCGGTGTATTGGGTGGCCGAGGACGAAGGCAGCAAGACGATCATCGGCAGCGTCATGGGCCTCAATCATCAGAAGGCCTTCAATGACCCGGAGAAAGGCAGCAGCCTCTGGTGCCTGGCGGTTGATCCGCAATGCACGCGGCCGGGTGTCGGCGAAGTGTTGGTTCGGCATCTGATCGAGCACTTCATGAGTCGCGGCCTGAGCTACCTCGACCTGTCGGTGCTGCATGACAACGATCAGGCCAAGGCGCTGTACGCCAAATTGAATTTCCGCAACCTGCCGACCTTCGCCATCAAGCGCAAGAACGGTATCAACGAGTCGTTGTTTCTCGGCCCTGGCCCGCAGGCGGACTTCAATCCGTATGCGCGGATCATTGTCGAGGAAGCCCATCGGCGCGGCATTGACGTGCAGGTGGATGATGCGGATGCCGGGCTGTTCACCCTCAGCTACGGCGGTCGTCGTATACGCTGCCGCGAATCGTTGAGCGATCTGACCAGCGCGGTGAGCATGACCCTGTGTCAGGACAAGAGCCTGACCCATCGTGCCCTGAAGGCTGCCGGCCTGCGCCTGCCCGCGCAGCAAAGGGCGGGCAGCGCAGACGACAATCTGGCGTTTCTCGAAGCGCACGGGCAAATCGTGGTCAAGCCGCTGGACGGTGAACAAGGCCAGGGCGTAGCGGTTGATCTGCGCACCATTGACGATGTACAGAGTGCTATCGAGCAGGCCCGCCAGTTCGACACTCGCGTGATTCTGGAAAGCTTTCATGAAGGCCTGGACTTGCGCATCGTAGTGATCGGCTTTCAGGTCGTGGCTGCGGC
Source organism: Pseudomonas sp. PvP028 (assembly GCF_017832255.1). Taxonomy (NCBI): domain Bacteria; kingdom Pseudomonadati; phylum Pseudomonadota; class Gammaproteobacteria; order Pseudomonadales; family Pseudomonadaceae; genus Pseudomonas; species Pseudomonas sp. PvP028. The sequence goes on along the minus strand of NZ_JAFIBL010000001.1, from coordinate 2,946,793 downwards.
GATACGCCGTCCGGCTGAAATCATCGGTGACGGCCGCCACACCATCAAACAGTTGATCGAAGCCCAAAGCCGACGCCGCGCCGCAGCAACGGATGGCGAAAGCCGTATTCCGATGGATCAGGAAACCGAGCGCACAGTGCGCGAGGCCGGTTTCGACTATGCCGATATTCTGCCGATGGATCAGCGCCTGGCCGTGCGTCGTGCTGCCAACCTGCACACCGGCGGCTGCCTGGAAGATGTAACGGCCATTCTGCACCCGGTGCTCAGCGACGCAGCGGTGCGTGCCGCGCGGGCGCTGGACATCCCGGTCGTCGGCCTGGACCTGATGGTGCCGGCCGCCGATCAGCCTGAATACGTGTTCATCGAAGCCAATGAACGCGTAGGGCTTGCCAATCACGAACCGCAACCCACCGCCGAACGTTTCGTCGATCTGTTGTTTCCGCACAGCCTGCCTGTGCATATCTGATCGCAGCTGCGGGCACGGCTGCAAGAGGCGCATCAGCCTTTGCAGCCCGTGGCTTGCAACTGTTCCATAAGGAGCATCCATGACCCCTGCAAATATCCCCGATCCGGATCTGAAATACCTGCAGAAAGTTCTGTTGGAAATGCTCGCGATCCCAAGCCCCACCGGCTTCACAGACACCATTGTGCGTTACGTGGCCGAGCGACTCGAAGAGCTCGGGATCCCGTTCGAACTGACCCGCCGCGGCACTATCCGCGCCACACTGAAGGGCAAGCAGAACAGCCCTGACCGGGCCGTATCGGCGCACCTGGACACCATTGGTGCCAGTGTTCGGGAAGTCAAAGACAACGGCCGCCTGGCGCTGGCTGCGGTCGGCTGCTGGTCGAGCCGCTTTGCCGAAGGCAGCCGGGTCAGCGTGTTCACCGACACCGGCGTGATCCGTGGCAGCGTTCTGCCGCTGATGGCTTCCGGTCACGCGTTCAACACCGCCGTGGACGAAATGCCGATCAGTTGGGACCACGTCGAGCTGCGCCTGGACGCCTATTGCACCACGCGCGCCGACTGCGAATCACTGGGCATCGGCATCGGTGACTTCGTGGCCTTCGACCCGCTGCCGGAGTTCACCGAGAGCGGACACATCAGTGCCCGTCACCTGGATGACAAGGCCGGTGTGGCAGCACTGCTCGCCGCCCTGAAGTCCATTGTCGAAAGCGGTGCCGAGCCGTTGATCGACTGCCACCCGCTGTTCACCATCACCGAAGAAACCGGGACGGGCGCAGCGGGTGTACTGCCTTGGGACGTGAGCGAGTTCGTCGGCATCGACATTGCACCGGTTGCGCCGGGTCAACATTCCAGCGAACACGCCGTCAGCGTGGCGATGCAGGACTCGGGCGGTCCTTACGACTACCACCTGTCCCGCCATCTGCTGCGGCTGGGCGTGGACAACGAGTTGCCGGTGCGCCGTGACCTGTTCCGCTATTACTACAGTGATGCGCACTCGGCCGTGACCTCGGGGCATGACATCCGCACCGCCCTGCTGGCCTTCGGCTGTGACGCGACGCATGGCTACGAGCGCACGCATATCGACAGTCTGGCAGCGCTGAGCAAGTTGCTGGGTGCCTACATCCTCAGCCCGCCGGTATTCGCCAGCGATGCCAAACCAGCGCAGAGCTCGCTGGAGCGCTTCAGCCATCAGATTGAGCACGATGCGCAGATGGAATCCGATACCCGCGTGCCACCCGTTGACAGCCTTATCGGGCAGAATCGCGAAGAGAGTTGAGGCCCTGTGAATTGCGGTGCACGGCACCGCAGTTCTATCATCGCCGCTCATCGACACGAGAACCGCCATGCTGATCCCCTACGACCAACTGGAACCTGACACCCTCACTCGCCTGATCGAGGACTTCGTCACCCGTGAGGGCACCGATAATGGCGACGAAACACCCCTGCAAACCCGGGTATTGCGCGTGCGTCATGCGTTGACCAAGGGTCAGGCGGTGATCTTTTTCGACCTTGAGAGCCAGCAGTGTCAGCTGATGCTCAAGCACGACGTGCCGAAGGAGTTTTTCGAATAGCCCCCTACAGGGCCTGCGTCAGGTCATTCACCTACGACATCGTTTGCTGACAACGCCGCTCACTGAAGCGGCGTTGTTACCTGTTGGGCAAGCGTCCTGGCAATTCGTTTGTAGACCTCGGCGCGGTGAACCTTGACGTCTTTCGGGGCATTGATCCCGAGCCTGACCTGATTGCCGTTGATCCCCAGGATCTGCACGGTGATGTCATCACCGATGGAAAACGTTTCGCCAATTTCCCGCGTCAGTACCAGCATTTTTCCCACCCTTGCGTTGCGCAAAAGAGGCAGGGTGCATGGCGAGACACGGCGCTTCAATGCACTGATGGCAAATCAGTAACGTCCTGCAACAGCACCGGAAAAGACTGAAGGAAACGTCTTACTTTCCGGCCAAATCCGTGGGAAATGTCGTTAGCGGCTGTGGTTAATCAAGCGGCGGACCAACGCGGCCCGAGCAGAATGATGGTCGCACCGATGACGCAGAAAGCCAGACCCAGCCAGTCCGTGCCCAACGGCCTGACCCGCTCGACCAGGCCCAGCCAGGCAATCGACGCGACAATGTAGATCCCGCCATACGCCGCGTAGGCTCGGCCCGCATAAGCCGCCTCCACACGTGTCAGCAACAGTGCAAACACCGTCAGGCTGACAAGTGCAGGAATCACCCACAGCGCGCTCTTGCCTTGCCGTAACCACAGCCAGAAGGCATAGCAACCGAATATCTCGAACAGGGCGGCAAGGAAGAACCACAGGTAATTGAGCATGAACGGTTCACAGATCAGGGCTGAAATATGCACGCAACCCTATCAGAAAACAGTGCGATCATGACCTTGATACCACCCAAGAGGACGCGGAGCGTCCGGGTCAGTCAGGCATGCCCCTTCTGCGCCTTGGCGCGCATCTTGGCGCACATGACGGTCATTTCGTCATACATCGCCTGTGGCTGCTTGCGTTTCATTTCCCAGGCCATGCGGCCTTCTTCGTGAGGCAGGATCATGAACTCGCCTTCGCCGACCTGCCTGAAGATGCAGTCGGCGATATCCCCGGCGGTGATCGGCGACTTCTCCAGCAACCTGCCGATCTGCGCCTTCATCGCGGGCGTGGGGCCGCGGAAGGAATCCAGCAGGTTGGTCTGAAAGAACGACGGGCAGACCACATGAACACCAATCCCCTGGTCATGCAACTCGACCAGCAGGCTCTCGGAAAGCGCGACGACCCCGGCCTTGGCGACGTTGTAATTGCTCATCGCCGGCGCCTGCATCAGCGCTGCCATCGAGGCGATGTTGATGATCCGGCCATTGCTGGCCAGCAGCATCGGCAGGAACGCCTTGCAGCCCTTGACCACCCCCATCAGATTGATCGCGATCTGCCAGTCCCAGTCCTCCAGCGACAACTCGTTGAAGAAGCCCCCGGAAGCCACCCCCGCATTGTTGACGATGACGTCGATGCCGCCAAAACGCTGTTCGCACGCTTGAGCAAACGCGGTGAGCTGGCTGTAATCGCGAACGTCGCAACGCTGTACGAAGCCGTCACCACCCGCTTCGCGTACCAGCGCAAGGGTCTCCTGCAAGCCGGCATCATTGATGTCCGAGAGTGCCAGCCGCCACCCTTCGCGTGCCCAGCGCAGTGCAATTTCACGACCCAGACCTGAGCCGGCGCCAGTAATCATGATGCGGTTTTGCATAGCGAGTGCCTTGTGATGTGCAGGAGTTGTCTGAGTGTAATCACACTAGAAGCACCACAAACCCACCATCAAGACGCTGAATGCCTGGAGCAAACCGCAGCCCTATGAACGCCTGGACCGGGCCACATAACGCAGCAGCAACAGGCCATACACCGACACGTTGAGCAGCACGACCATGCCACCCAGCCAAAGCTGCATGCCCGGCGTAAGCCCGGCCGGGTAAATCAGCGGGATCAGATAATGCTCAACGAAGCCCCCGGTATAGCCCTGCCCTCCAGCGTTGCTGCGCAGGGTGTTTTCCAGCGGTGTCAGCGGGCAATACAGGTGCAGAAACTCGACCGCTGTCCCCCAGGCCGCAGCAGGAACGTGCAGCAGTGCCAGCCAGTGCCTTCTCAATACCAGCAGTCCGCCGAACAGGACGAACACAATAAACAGTAGATGAAACATGACCACGGCATCCGCCGCCACTCGATAAACCATCATTGTGTCCTCTTGCGGGCCATGCCTCAGGTAGAAAGTTCGCATCGCGCTGAGACTTTCCAGGGTCTTTAGTTCAATTGTTTTTAAGACCGATTCAAACGCGCCAAGTCAAAAAAAGCCCCATTTATTGTCAGACAAAAATACGGTAAGCCTCTGACTTTCAATGATTTTAAAATGTGTAATAAATTATTTAAAATAGATCGAACCTTTCTCCAACGCCCAGAGTCCGATGAGTCAAGCAGGCCACTTCATACCGTTCGGTGTGACGTTTCAACTGCATCTGCTAATTAACATTAATGTAAAGAGGGAACTCACCATGGGCATCGGCACTATTCTTATCATCGTTCTGATTCTGCTGCTAGTTGGCGGTTTGCCAGTATTCCCGCACTCGCGCAGCTGGGGCTACGGTCCGTCGGGCATCATCGGTACGATCCTGGTGATCCTGCTGATTCTGGTGTTGCTCGGCAAGATATGACCTGCTGCTCCACGCAGCAGCGCATGTAGCCAATAAGAAACCCCGCTTTTTCAAGCGGGGTTTTTTATCGCCCATGAAAAAGCAGCCCGAAGGCTGCTTAGTTCATAACACTCATGCCTTAGTGTGAAACCGCACCACTGGCACCCAGCCCGGTCTGCGAGCGGACGAATTGCGGGTAGAACAGAGCGCGCTCGCCCTCCGCCGCTTTCGACTTGTCGGTGATGGAGAAGAACCAGATCCCTACGAAGGCAATGGCGATGGAAAACAACGCCGGGTATTCGTAAGGGAAAATGGCTTTCTCGTGATGCAGTATCTGCACCCAGATGGTCGGACCCAGCACCATCAGCACCACTGCGCTGATCAGGCCCATCCAGCCGCCAATCATGGCGCCACGGGTGGTCAGGTTTTTCCAGTACATGGAAAGCAGCAGGATCGGGAAGTTGCAGCTTGCCGCGACCGAGAACGCCAGGCCCACCATGAAGGCGATGTTCTGGCTTTCAAAGGCAATGCCCAGAAAGATCGCCACGACCGCCAAGGCGATGGTGGTGATTTTCGAGATACGGATCTCGTCCTTCTCGTTGGCTTTGCCTGCCTTGATGACGCTGGCATACAAGTCGTGAGAAACCGCCGAAGCACCCGCCAGGGTCAGACCGGCAACCACTGCCAGAATGGTGGCGAAGGCGACTGCCGAGATGAAGCCCAGGAACAGACTGCCTCCGACTGCATCGGCGAGGTGAATCGCCGCCATGTTGTTACCGCCCAGCAAGGCGCCTGCCGCATCCTTGAACGCCGGATTGGTGCTGACCAGCAGGATCGCGCCGAAACCGATGATGAAGGTCAGGATGTAGAAATAGCCGATAAAGCCGGTCGCGTAGAGCACCGACTTGCGGGCTTCCTTGGCATCGCTCACGGTGAAGAAGCGCATCAGGATGTGTGGCAGGCCGGCAGTACCGAACATCAGGGCCAGACCCAGCGAGAACGCAGAGATCGGGTCTTTCACCAGCCCGCCAGGGCTCATGATCGCTTCACCTTTGGGGTGAACCTTGATCGCTTCGGAGAACAGCATGTTGAAGTCGAAGTTGACGTGCTTCATGACCATCAGTGCCATGAACGACGCACCGGACAGCAACATCACCGCCTTGATGATCTGCACCCAGGTGGTGGCGAGCATGCCGCCGAACAGCACATAGAGACACATCAGAATACCGACCAGCACCACCGCAACGGCGTAGTCAAGACCGAACAGCAGCTGGATCAGTTTGCCGGCACCCACCATCTGCGCAATCAGGTAAAACGCCACCACCACCAGCGAGCCGCAGGCAGACAGGGTGCGAATTTCCTTTTGCTTGAGGCGGTACGAGGCCACGTCGGCAAAGGTATATTTACCCAGGTTGCGCAGGCGTTCGGCGATCAGGAACAGGATGATCGGCCAGCCCACCAGGAAGCCGATCGAGTAGATCAAGCCATCATAGCCGGAGGTGTAGACCAGTGCGGAAATCCCCAGAAAGGACGCTGCCGACATGTAGTCACCGGCAATCGCCAGACCGTTCTGGAAGCCGGTGATCTTGCCACCTGCCGAATAATAGTCCGACGCAGTCTTGTTCTTTTTCGATGCCCAGTAGGTGATGTACAGCGTGAAAGCGACGAAGACCACGAACATGACGATCGCGGCGACGTTCAGGGGTTGTTTCTGCACTGCACCCGTCAACGCGTCTGCCGCCCAGAGGGTCGGCGCGAAGGCTGCCAGGCCAAGTGCTGCTGATAGGCGCCGGATCATTGCTGAGCCTCCTTGAGGATCGCGTTGTTCAGGTCATCGAATTCACCGTTGGCACGGCGAACATAGATGGCGGTCAATATGAACGCGGAAAGGATCAGCCCTACGCCTATCGGCATTCCCCAGGTAATGGTCGAAGTGGGACTTAGTTTGGCCCCCAGAATATGGGGTCCGTAAGCAATCAAAAGAATAAAGGCCGCATACAGGCCAAGCATGATCGCCGAGAGAATCCAGGCGAAACGCTCTCTTTTGGAGACCAGCTCCTTGAAACGGGGGCTGTTTTGAATCGAGAGGTAAATGCTGTCGTTCATTGTTTTTGTCCTCGCAGCACAGATGAGATGTCACGTAATGCACTTTAGTCGGGTCCGGCGCGCACTCCAGACGACCTTAGTATTAGAACGACATTAGCTGTGGATACCTCTTCTCGCACGGTCTGAACCCACCGGCAGTCGGTCGCACGGAAAATACTCCGGGGCAGAAAAACAAAAGGCCGTCTGGCGATAACACCAGACGGCCTTGAGAAGGGCTATTCAGACACTTTGCGACTATTTGGCAGTCCATGCGGCGACGCGGTCCGGGTGCTTGGCGACCCAGTCCTTCGCTGCAGCTTCAGGTTTGGCACCGTCCTGAATCGCCAGCATCACCTCACCGATTTCATCCTTGGACGCCCACTGGAATTTTTTCAGGAAGGCCACGACTTCAGGAGCTTTCTTCTCCAGCCCCAGGCTGCCCACGTTGTCGACGGTTTCAGCCTCGCCGTAGACACCTTTCGGATCGTCCAGGAAACGCAGTTTCCACTTGGCGAACATCCAGTGCGGCACCCAGCCGGTGACGACGATGGACTTCTTCGCCTTTTCCGCGCGGGTCAGCTCGGCAATCATGCCTGCGCCGGAGCTCGCCTGCAGTTTATAGCCGTCCAGACCATAGTCCTTGATGGCCTGATCGGTCTTGAGCATCACGCCCGAGCCCGCATCGATGCCGGTGATCTTCTTGTTGAAGGAAGCATCGGTCTTCAGGTCTTCGATGGTTTTGGCCTTGACGTATTCAGGCACGATCAAGCCAATCTTGGCGTCCTTGAAGTTAGGCCCGTAGTTGACGACCTGATCCTTGTACTTGGCGTAGTACTCGCCATGCGTGCCCGGAAGCCACGCAGACAGCATCAGATCGAGCTTGTCGGTTGCCACCGCCTGCCACATGATCCCAGCGGCGACAGACTGCAACTTGACGTCATAACCAAGCTTTTGCTTGATCACTTCGGAGGCCACGAAGGTGGTCGCGACACTGTCGGACCAGCCTTCCACATAGCCGATGGTCAGGGTCTTGGTTTCGGCAATCGCCAGCGTGGAGCTGACCGCAAGTACCAGAGCGGCACCCGCCCCCAGTATTTTTCGCATCATCATTGTCGCTTCCCCGGAAGTCTGCACCGACGGTTGTCGGGGCATGGTTAACGTTGTTCTCCAGACCGCCCCCGCGCCCGACCTTGGGGCACGCGGCGCCTTGCACGTTTTTATCGCTGCCACGCGCAATCAAACGCACCGCAACGCCACCCTGATCATCGACCTGCACGACAGGCAGGCATGCTCTGTCTGCGACACTGGGGCAATGGGAAACGACAACAACGAGCCATCAACGACAACGCACAGCGAAAAACGCCTGAAGCTGGCCATTAGCGGCAGGGGCACACCTTTATGCCCAGAGGAGAACGCCCTCCCCCATACCATCGTCGTATAGACGACACCGACTTGCAGCGCACCACTCTGGCTCATGCTACGAAGGAAACACGATGTGTTACCGCAGCTTTACGATCACCACCGCGAACGGGTAACACGGAAACATTTTTTCCGGCTCTACGACCACGCGCCAACCATCAGAATTCACAAGCTACTGATTTAAAAGAGTTTTAAAAAACTGGCACGGGTCCTGCTATATCTCTGATACAACAAAAACAACAAATGATGCAGCAAACCAATAAAAACAATACGTAACGGCTCTGACACAACAAGAACAAAACGGACAGAGGCGCAGCTAACAGATTTTTTTGGAGTGGATCAGCTTTACAGGGACCTTTCAATGAAAGGCCTCGCGACCGGCCCGAGAACAATAAAACTACCGTCAGGTAGCTCCAGAACCGGTGGGATCACCCTGTTGTGCAGGCAGGTGATTAAAGCGAATCAGCGCTCAAAAAAATACGTTTGCTCTTGACCCCGTATGGGGGTCGCACAACAACGCTGTAGAGGGACTGGTCGCCAACAACAATAACAGGCCGCCCCATAACAATAAAAAGAGCACGTGAACCACATTGGAGGAGAGCTACGGCTCTCCTTTGTGCTTTACGCAAGCCGCAAATTTCGCCTCCAGGCCATGGCCTGCCAACCTTCACCAGCACTGCAAACGTCGAGCCGGGCCAGCAAATACGCTAGTCACGCAAAAATAAACCGCATATCTGCATTGCAAAATCCAAAGAACGTGTATTGTTCCGTCTTATTTACAGGGTTAACCGGTGGATGGGGCACTTTGGCACTACACCTTGGTCATAGCCTGCGTATCTCATCAGCACTTCTTTCCCAAGGGATTTAGTCATGCTCCGTTTTCTGCGCCTCGCCACTGTTATAGGTGGCTTGTGTTTAAGTGCGTCCGCTCTGGCAACCACCGTCGACTCCGCCACCTATGGCTACCCGCTGACTAATCCGTTTGAAGCGACCATTGCGACCACACCGCCCGCTCTGCGCCCCGACCTGCCTGACGATGAAGATATCGATCAGGATGTCTACACCCTGAACCTGCATCCCGAGCGCGAGTTCACCCTGCCCGACAACTTCTGGGCGGTGAAAAAGTTGCATTATCGCCTGGCCAAACAAGACCACGCTGCCCCGCTGATCTTCCTGATCGCCGGCACGGGCGCGCCGTATAACAGCACCATCAATGAATTCCTGAAAAAGCTCTATTACGGCGCGGGCTACCACGTCGTGCAGCTGTCTTCGCCCACCAGCTATGACTTCATGACCTCGGCCTCGCGCTTTGCGACTCCTGGCGTCTCCACCGACGACGCAGAAGACATTTATCGCGTGATGCAGGCCATTCGGGCTCAGCAGGCGCAACTGCCGGTAACCGACTATTACCTGACCGGTTACAGCCTTGGCGCACTGAATGCTGCATTCGTCAGCAAGCTGGACGAAACCCGTCGCAGCTTCAACTTCAAGAAGGTCCTGCTGCTCAACCCGCCGGTCAATCTCTACACCTCGATCAGCAACCTCGACAAACTGGTACAGACCAACGTCAAGGGCATCAACAACACCACCACGTTCTATGAACTGGTGCTGGCCAAGCTGACCCGCTACTTCCGCCAAAAAGGCTACATCGACCTCAATGATGCACTGCTGTTCGACTTCCAGCAGTCCAAGCAGCACCTGACCAATGAACAGATGGCGATGCTGATCGGTACCTCGTTCCGCTTCTCGTCGGCTGACATCGCGTTCACCTCCGACCTGATCAACCGTCGCGGTCTGATTACGCCACCGAAATTCCCGATCACCGAAGGCACCAGCCTGACGCCGTTCCTCAAGCGCGCCCTGCAGTGCGACTTCGATTGCTACCTGACCGAACAGGTCATCCCGATGTGGCGTGCACGCACCGACGGCGGTAGCCTGCTGCAACTGGTCGACCAGGTCAGCCTCTACGCCCTGAAGGACTACCTGCACAGCAACACCAAGATTGCCGTCATGCACAACGCCGACGACGTGATCCTGGGTTCGGGTGACCTCGGCTTCCTGCGCAAGACCTTTGGCGATCGCCTGACCGTTTACCCGTACGGCGGGCATTGCGGCAACCTTAATTACCGCGTCAACACCGACGCCATGCTGGAGTTTTTCCGTGGCTAAACGTCTTTTACTTCTTGCCGCTCTGCTCTGTGCCGGCACAGTCCAGGCCGCTGACGCGGATACCAGCAACAAGGCTCAGCACCCGGCCACTGTGGCCCGTCAGACCGATGCTGATGGTTTCACTCAGCCGCTGAAGTCGCTGCAATTCAACCCGGGGCTGGATCAGCGTGAGTTCGAGCGCGCCTCCATCAACGCACTGGAAGTCTATGATCCGCTGGAATCCTGGAACCGCCGGGTCTACCACTTCAACTACCGTTTCGATGAATGGGTATTCCTGCCGGTGGTGGACGGCTACCGCTACATCACTCCTGGCTTCGTACGCAGCGGTGTGAGCAACTTTTTCAGCAACCTGGGTGACGTCTCCAACCTGTTGAACAGCCTGCTGCAGTTCAAGGGCGAGCGCTCGCTGGACACCACTGGCCGTCTGCTGCTCAACACCACCATCGGCATCGCCGGTCTGTGGGACCCGGCGACCATAATGGGCCTGCCGCGCCAGAGCGAAGACTTCGGCCAGACCCTGGGCTTCTACGGCGTGCCTTCAGGACCTTATCTGGTGTTGCCATTGTTCGGCCCATCGAACCTGCGTGACACTGGCGGCATGCTGTTCGACTACACGGCTGAAAACCAGATCAACTTCCTCAACGTGGCTGAAGTCAGCAGCGACCATCCGGAAATCACCGTGTTGCGTGCCGTTGACCGCCGTTACGTCACCAGCTTCCGTTACGGTCAGCTCAACTCGCCGTTCGAGTATGAAAAAGTGCGCTACGTCTATACCGAGTCGCGCAAGCTGCAGATCGCCGAATAAGCATAACGCGGCAAAACGACGGCCAGCCGGAGTGATCGGGCTGGTCGTTTTTTTATGGGCACTTTTACCTGTCTGGTCAATCACATGCCTCAGGGCAAACGCCTCCGTCATTAACAGACAAAAAGGAATTTCCATGCGCTTTTTCGGTTTCAAGGCAATGGCTGTATGTGTCGCACTGGCAGCATGTCAGAGCATGGTCAGCGTTCAGGCTGCCACCAAACCGCAGGCCGCTGCGCCCGCCGCTGCCGCAGTGCAAAACGCTTCGCTGCTGGGCGGCAAACTGGCCTTCACCATTCCTGCGGGCTACGTACAGGGCGAGATGCCCGAGATTGATGCAAAAGCCAAGGCTCAGGGTGTGACCGGGTCGCTCTACACCAATGCGGCCGAAAAGCGCGTGCTGATCGTTACCGAAACGCCTATGCCAATGGGCGTGCAGGCCAACGATAACGACGGCGCAGTACTTGACGGGCTGGTCACCGGCATCCTTGCCCAGCAGAGTACCGGCTACAAGGACTTCAAAAAGCTGGGTGACAAGAAGATCGTCAAGAAGAATGGTCTTGGTGTGCGCCAACTGGATACCTCGGCAACCATGAGCGACGCTCAGGTGCTGAGCACATCGATCATCGCTGCATCGGGTACCCGCGCAGCCGTGCTGAACGTGGTCTCCAATGCAAAAAATCCGAAAGAGCACGCCGCGCTGGTGAAGACTGTCATCGGCCAATGATCTGCGGACCGGTCAGCCGCTCCGATGCGACTTGATCCGCGCGAAACACCTCGCATAATCACTCGCCCAGGGTCTGGACCTTGGGCAGGGTGCCTACGAATCCTTATTAGTGAATTCCAGTCCACAACAAAGGGAAAACTTGGCAAAGATAGAAGCTCATTTCTGCAATAAGCTGGCGGACTTATTTTTAATGGGTCTGCACTATGCCTTCTCTGGAAACCACTGCCTCCGGCGCCCGTAGCGAAAGCTCGACCGGCGCCGGCTTGTCCATCGCGATTCTGGCCCTGGCCGGCTTCGTGATCGTCACCACTGAATTTCTCATCATCGGTCTGTTGCCTTCAATGGCCCGTGATCTGGGGATCTCCATCTCTACCGCCGGCTTGCTGGTAACGCTGTTCGCCTTCACGGTGATGCTCTTTGGCCCACCGCTGACAGCCATGCTCTCGCACCTTGACCGCAAGCGCACGTTCATCGTCATTCTGCTGATCTTCGCCGCCGCCAACGCACTGGCGGCGGTGTCGAGCAATATCTGGGTGCTGGCGCTGGCGCGGTTCATTCCGGCACTGGCCTTGCCGGTGTTCTGGGGCACCGCCAGTGAAACGGCAAGCCTGCTGGCCGGACCGAAGCGCGCTGGCAAGGCCGTTGCGCAGGTCTACCTCGGCATCTCGGCTGCCATGCTGTTCGGTATCCCGCTGGGTACAGTATTTGCCGATGCCGTGGGCTGGCGCGGGGCATTCTGGGCGCTGACGCTGCTGTCAGCGTTAATGGCTCTGTTGCTGGCACTGTCGATGCCGCGTATCGAACCTACCGCAAAAGTCGGCCTCGCCGAGCAGGCAAAAATTCTCCGGGATCCGTTCTTCCTCGCCAACCTGCTGCTGTCCATCCTGCTGTTCACGGCCATGTTCGGTGCCTACACCTACCTGGCTGACACGCTGGAACGCATCGCGGGCATCGAATCGGCTCAAGTGGGTTGGTGGTTGATGGGCTTCGGCGCGGTCGGCCTGATCGGCAATGCCCTGGGTGGACGTTATGTGGACCGCAGCCCGCTCGGCTCGACCATGGCCTTTGCGCTGTTGCTCGCGCTGGGCATGACCGCAAGCGTACCGGCCGCAGGCTCCATGCCGTTGCTGGCCGTGGTACTGGTGATTTGGGGCATCGCGCATACGGCGTTGTTTCCGATCTGCCAGATCAGGGTGATGAAAGCCGCGCCTCAGGCCCAGGCACTGGCCGGGACCTTGAATGTCTCGGCCGCCAATGCCGGGATCGGTCTGGGATCGATCATCGGAGGCCTTACCATCGAGCACCTGGGGCTGGGTGCCGTAGGGTATGTCGCCGCTGTTGTTGCGCTGCTGTCCATTGCCGTTGCATGGATGACCAGCACGCAGCAAAACAAGGCAACGTTGTAATCGCCTGACCGTCGCTTGACTGAACTCGCAGGGCGGTGTGTCTGCCAACAACCAGACACCCTGCCCCGGTTATTCACGGTGTATTAAATTGTATGTTTCGTCATATTTTTGAACAGGTTTTAGTACTGTTTATGTCATTTAATTGACTTTTAAACAGCCAGTTTCATCAATATGTAATTATTTGACACCCCTCGGCAAAATACTCTTCCCTTGCCACTAGTGAACGCTCAAACTCCAGCCCTTCGGTCAAGCGGCGTCGATTTCTGACCGATTCGAAAGTAATGTCCGGTAAGAATCTATGAGCACCTATCACCGCAGAGGGATGGCATTCGCCAAGCGGATCTACGCCCCGAGATGCTTCGGTGTAAGCGTTGGCTTTGTGACGGTCGCTGTTTCTCTGTATTACGTGAATACAGCACACTGGGCGTGGTTGTTGGCACTGCTCTACAGCCTCGTATGGCCGCATGTTGCTTACCAGCTCGCAAGAACGTCGCGCGAGCCCTACCAGGCTGAATGGCGAAATCTGCTTTTCGATTCGATGATGGGTGGTTTCTGGGTTGGCGCGATGGGTTTCAGCGCAGTTCCCGGTATAACGGTCCTCGCCATGATGGCCATGCATAACATGGCGGCCGCCGGTCCACGTCTGATGCTGCAAGGCCTGTGCATGCAGGCACTGGGCGTGCTGATTTCGCTGGCCGCGCTCGACCCTGTCGTCAATCTGCATGGCAACATGGCGCAGATCTACGCCTGCCTTCCGGTACTGGTGACCTACCCTATTTTCATCGGCTGGCTGAGCCATCAGGTCACACTCAAACTATGGGAGCACCGCAACATCCTGCGCAAGGTCAGCCGTACCGACAGCCTGACCGGTCTGCTCAATCACGGAGCGTGGAAGGATCTGCTTGACCTGGAGTACGCCAGTAGCCAGAACGCGTATCAGGAGTGCGTCATCGCGTTGATCGATATCGATCACTTCAAGGTCATCAACGACACTTATGGTCACCTGATGGGCGACACGGTATTGCAGAGTATCAGCGAGGCACTGACAGAAAACCTGCGCGATTCCGACCTGATCGGGCGTTGTGGCGGCGATGAGTTCTGCGTCATTTTGCCCGACACCTGCTTGCTTCAAGCAAAGGAAATTCTTGAGCGCCTGCGCCTGGCGATAGATGAAATGACCTACACCCTGCATTGCGATCTCAAGGTCAGCCTCAGTATCGGCATTGCCGCCTACTCCCCTGAAATGCCGGATGCGTCGTCGTGGCTGCACGAAGCAGACAAAGCGCTGTATCTGGCCAAAAGCACCGGCCGCAACCGCGTCGCCAGCCATCAGGATGCGCAACCAGAACTCCAGTCGCTTGGCGCACAAGCCTGATCCGTCAACGCTTATCCTTGAACAGCATGTCGAACAGGGATGAGAGACTCGTGACCCCCATCGCTTTCAGAAACGTCTCGCGCATATCGTTACGCAGGCTTTCCAGAGTTACTTCCTTGGGTTTAGCGGCTTTTTTTACGGAGGTCGTTTCTCGAGAGTCGCCTTCACCTGGCGTGTATTTTTCCTTGGACAGCGTCCTTATGTAGTCACTCTTCTGGCTTTTATAAGTAGTGAAGTCTGCACCCAGTTGTTCGTCCCTTTCCCCCGCCGTTGAAAACCTGTTGATGACTTTTTCCATGAACTCAAAATTATTGTGACCTATGGACCCGTAGTCCTTGTCAGTGATGAAGCGAACGAACCCCTGATCCAGCCGCGTTGTTTTTAACCCATCGCTTTCGGTAATACGCTTGGCGGTGGCCGCGTGCGGCTCGGTAAAACTGTAGAACACCTTGTGGCCTTCTACGTCATATGTTTTGCCTTGGTTATGACGAAGCATTATCCCTCCATCATCACTCTCTCTGTAAGAAGCCAACTGAAACGCCAAGTCATCGACATAGCTCAAATCAGCTCCCTGATCACTCGCCCAACCGTAAACGTCACCCAACAGACTCCGATCATCCCGGGTTAGAAAAAACGTCTGGGGCATGGACATTCCACATTCGGCTTTTCCTAGCATGGGTGCAGAACGAGCAGAGTCCGCGAATCCGAACACCCTGTGTTTCAGGAGGGCCTGGCCGCTGATGGTCACCGCAGAGTCTGGAGAGGTTGATCGGAGGGGGGGATTGGTAATTGAGGGCATGTTTTTTGCCGCTCTTTTATCATCAAGTTGTTGCGCGGCTATCAGTGCATCTGCTCCGGAACTTATGACTCGCATGACGTTGGCTCCTGCCCCGAAAGTTCCCTGGCGGTTATCGCCAGGGATGAACAATCAATACGTTAAATGAAAGGTGACTGTTTCTGGCCCGGCAGGCTTGCTTTGCCAAGGCCCATTGACAGCTTGGTGTTTTATCAAAACATCCGATGCATAGCTGAACCCCAAGCTATTAAATTGATCAGTATCACCTGGCATACCTGGATCAATCTGAATACAGCTCGATTCGTGTACGCCTCCGCGTCTGAAACATATTTTTGCCTGCTCACCCGTACTCTCCGGAAAAGACGTAGCGGTCCAGGAAATCTTTTGCAACCGGGAGTTATTCGCCGCGCCGCGGGGGTAATCAGCCAATCTCAATTGGTGTCGGGAAAACGCACTGTGACCAGGCCCATTGATAAACGTCGGTGTTCGGGTGGTCGTAACAGAATAATCGCCCGCCTGGCTGGCAGCCGACACTAACAACACAAGCAAAGGTGCTATTTTTTTCACAGGTGTTACTCCAATATTTATAAATCAAATTCATCGGCCGTGCGAAAGCCGCAGGCTTGAAAGCATCTGCACGAACCGCTATTTTTTACCATTCACCGAACGCGCTAACGCGCGCTCTGATTAAACATGTTTGTTAGAGAAAACCTAAACCGCTTGTAAAAATCCTATCAACTGACTGGTATAGATACCCACGTCCGAGACCTGATTAGCCACACGCTTGATCAATGGAAAGTTCAAACGATGAGAGGTTATCCAACAGCCACTCAGGCGTATGCCTCTCAAGCAATGTGCCAATGGGCTGCTGCTTTATCAGTGCGCCGTAGAGGGCTTCTTCATGATCGAGGTGTGCTTGCTGAACAGCTCGATAGTTGAGCGGATAGATGCTCTTCTCGATGGGCAATAGCCGGTCGAAGTGTTCGAGCAGACCATGAAAGACGATTCGCCGTTCGACGGTATTGCGCGTGGTAGCTATGAGTTTGACGAAGTACTCACTGTCCTGAGCCCGCAGCGCTTCGCTGGCGGCATAACGCTCGACCAGCGTGTGCGGCGATGGATCATCGAATACGATGCAGCACAGGTCTTCGCGCACCAGGCCTTTGAACGGGTTCTCGGCTTCTGACCGACGGCCGTGCAGCCCGAGTGCAAATTGTACGGCGCGCTCGGCCAGCCATTGACGCTTGCGGCCCTCAAGCCGTGCAATGTCTTCGAGCAAGGGTGACTGACGCCCATGCGAACGAAGCTGCCGACAGAGTTTGGCAAACAGGCCAACGGGGCCGGACAGCTTTGCCTGTTGCTCGGCAAGTTGCGTCACCGAAAGCGCGGACTGCCGGGTTGTCAGATGCTGGAAGTCCGTTGTCATATTAAAATCAGGCCGCTGCGGATCCAGCCGCAACGACGTGTCGGCACCTGACTCGCCCCGAACAAAACAAACAGTCATGAGTGGCTCCTTTTTTATTGTTTACAGTTCGTCGTGCGAGCAGGTTTCGGATAGTCCTTTATGCAGACAGCCAGGAAGCAGTGGCTGACGGCAGTCACAGAGCAGCACGGTATTATTGATTGCACTGCCAAAGTATCAGCAGTGCTTATTGCATTAACAAGTTACAGGTTGCGACAAGACACATTATGTATGTGCTGGCTCGCTGCGCAATCCGACAGATGTAGGGGGTTGGACAGTGTTCCCCGGAAGCAATAGAGATACACACCGGGCCATGAGCTCGGCACGCGTCCTTACCTGATTCTTTCTTAGCAGCGAAGATACGTGATCGCGAACGGTGTAGTCACTGATACTGAGCTGCCTGGCAATTTCCTTGTTCGTACATCCCTGCAACAACAGGCCAAGAACCTCCTGCTCTCTCATTGTCACCCACATGATACTTCCCCTTGCCATCATTTTGCCTAATCGGCAAATTCGTAGGATGTTTCTTACATTCGTCTTCCATGACCTACACAGTAAATCGGCACAGAAATCATTTTATTTAGTCTTGTTTTGCATTAACACAAGATAGCCCTCAAAGCTTCGCAATAAAGCTGCAAGCTGTAAGAAAAATCTTTAATATTTAAATACTGAGGAAACCTCCTACAGTAAATACAGAATAATTACGTATTCCTATTTATCGATGCCATGAATGACCCACCTGACGAAATATTTTCCACGGGCACGAATCAAGGACGCACTAGATAAATAACGTAAACACTATAGAGAGGGGCAAGATAGACTTGAGGAAATGGAATTACAATCACTTGTTACAATTGAACGCGTCTGCACAAGGAACTTTCCGGCCATGTTCGAGCTGCCACTCACCCCTGCAGAGGTGAGCAGCGGGCGTTGCGTCACCCCGCCCGGAGTTATCCGGCTTTACCGCTTGCCAGGTCATCCACCACCATGCCCCGGCGCAGGCCGAATACTGCAGCGGTCATCAGGCCCGTGGCGCCCATGATCAGGCTGTACAGCACACACACCCAGATATTCCAAGGCACCAGGGCAATCAGCAGCAATGGCGTGGTGCTGGCCCAGAAGGCGTAGGCGATGTTGTAAGTGAACGAGATGCCTGACACCCGGATGTTCGCCGGGAACAGTCCGATCATCACCGACGGCACCACACCGACAATCCCGCACGCCAGTCCGGCAATCGCGTAGGCAATGCCCAGTGGCATCCATTGCTCGATGAGGCTGGTATAAAGCACGCCGATGCCCATCGGCATCAGCAGGCTGTAGAACAGGATGCCGCGCCAGGCGCCGATACGGTCGACCAGCATGCCTGCCAGCACGCAGCCTATATTGAGAAACACGATACCGACGGCGCTCAGGGCAAAGGTGTCGCTGGCACTGATACCAAAGCGCTGCTGCATGACAGTCGGAGTAACCACCACCAGAACCACCACTGCTGAGGTCAGCACAAAGGTCAGCAGCGCAGCAGGCAGCAAGGATTGGCGATGATCGCGCAGCACCTGGCCAAGCGGCAGCGCCGGCAGGTGTTCACGCTGGGCATGCAGGGCGATGAACACCGGGGTTTCGTTTAGCCAGCGGCGCAACCAGACCCCAACCACACCGAATACGCCACCGAGCAGGAACGGAATACGCCATGCCCAGTCAAGAATTTCGCCGGGGCTGAAGACCCGCGCCAGCCATGTTGCGGTCAGCGCGCCCAGCAGATATCCGAACGTCAGGCCGGCTTGCAGTACGCCCAGTGCATAGCCGCGGTGCCCCTTGGGCGCGTGTTCTGCTACGAATACCCAGGCGCTTGGCACTTCGCCGCCCACAGCGGCTCCTTGCAGGATGCGCAGCGCCAGCAGGACCAGCGGCGCCCAGTAACCGATCTGTGCGTAAGTGGGCATGACGCCGATCAGCAGACAAGGCAGGGCCATCATCAGAATGCTCAGGCTGAACACGCGCTTGCGCCCCAGCCGGTCGGCGAAGTGCGCCATGAGAATCCCGCCCAGCGGGCGCGCCAGATAGCCGGTCACGAAGATCCCGAAGCTTTGCAGCAGACGCAGCCACTCTGGCATGTCCGGGGGAAAGAACAGCTGGCTGAGGGTCAGCGCAAAGAACACGAAAATGATGAAGTCGTAGATTTCCAGCGCCCCACCCAGCGCGGCAAGACTCAGGGTCTTGTAGTCGCCTTTGGTGAAAGGTTGCGGAGTGGATTGAACGATGGCCGTCATGAAGCCCCCGAAACATGGCTGAAAAGAGCGCCTGACGCTCACAGGGCGCGAAGAATAGCAAAGCTTGCGGGCGCACTGATACGGAGCTGAGGCCTGTAGCGGGAACGATGATCCCGACTATCGTGCGGCGCTCCGCGTCGCATGCCGTTCTGGACGCTCTGCGTCCTCTTGACGACGTAGAGCCTCGAGAACTGCATTGCCATGCGGGAGTATGCCGAACGATCATCTCGACTGTCGTGCCGATGCTCCGCGTACCAGAGCCCTTCGCTAAAAGTTGACGGAGGCTGACAGTCTCGCCGTTCTGGGCGCGCCCATGAACAGGTAGTCGTCACCCAGATACTCTCCGGCATCACGCCAATAGCGTTTGTCGAACAGGTTGTCTACCGTCAGGCGCAGGACCGTGTCGTAGCCGCTGATTCGGGTGCTGTAACGGCTGCCGATATTGAACAGTGCGTAGTCATTGACCTGCACGGTGCCTTTACGGTCAGCGTACTTGCTGGCGCTGTACTGCACGCCGCCGAGCAACGCGAACCCGGGCACCGGCAGGCTGTAGTCGGCTTGCAGGGTGCCACGGTATCTGGGCACATTGAGGGCCTGGTGATCGTCATAGGCCTCGGTGCCGCTGTCTTCAACGCGCGCCCGGATGGCCGCCGCACTGGCGGATATCTGCAGGCGGTCAGTCACCCAGCCACTTGCCCCCAGCTCAAGGCCGGTGTTTTTCTGCTCGCCTTGCTGTACGTAAGTGAACGTACCGTCATCGTTGGGTCTGGAATACTGGTAGGCCTGACGGGCCTGAAACACTGCGGCGGTCAGGCTCATGCGCTGCCAGTCATACTTGACGCCTGCTTCCAGCTGTCGGGATACGGTCGGCGCAAGAATTTCACTGGCATTGGTGGTGAACCACGCTGCCGTCCCGCCCAGCGACAGGCCCTTGCTGTAGCTGGTGTAGAGCGAAACATTGTCCACCGGCTTGTAGATCAGCGCCGCCTGCGGCAGAAACACATAGCGCTCGGTGTGTCGCGCATCACTGCCGTCCTCGTTGAATGCCTGCTCGTCGAGCTGCACCCCGCGTCCGCCCAGCACGGTTTGCCAGTGCTCGTTGAAGCTGATCCGGTCGGTGGCAAACAGCCCGTACTGGCGGCTGTCCAGGCGGCGCTCGGTATGTGCAAGCGCCAGGGTCGAGGGTGCCACCTGCTCAGGTGCCTCATTGATATTGCCCGAGCCGACGAATTCGTTGAAGGTCCCGCGCGTGTCGACCGTGCGGCGGTAGGCACTGCTGCCGAAGGTCAGTTCGTGCCCCAGCGATCCCGTAGTGAATGTGCCGGACATGGCTGCTTCGACTTCATCGTTGCGACGCGTATCGTCCGGGCTGCGGAAATCATAGATGTCATAACCGCCCTCGGCACTGAAATGGTTAGGCACCGCTTGCCCGGCGCAACTGGCCGAGCCGTAACACCCCCACGCAAAGGCACTGTAGTCATCGATGACCACGCGACTGCGCGAAGCACTGAGACTGCCCTTCCAGCTGTCATTGAAGCGATATTCGAAACGTCCGTTCATGTTCAGCGAGTCGATACCGACCGGATTGGACCAGTTCTGGTAGCCCAGCAATTTACGTGGCGAGGCGTCGTGAGGCAGCGCAGTGCCGCCCAGAAGCTGATAACCGGGCACCGAACGCTGTTCTTTGGTCTGGTACTCGACATCGAGTTGCAGCAGGGCGCGCTCGCTGATGTTCCAGTCGAACGCCAGCGAGGCAAAATCGCGCTGGCCATCGGCGTGTTCGACATACGAACGAATGTCTTCATGGGCAAGGTTGGCGCGCAGGCCGAATTGCTGTTCGCTGCCGAACCAGCCCCCGACGTCGGTCGCGATGTAGCGTTCGCCGTGTTCGTTGGTCGAGACCGTGACCGAGCGAACGTCCTGCGCCCGTTTGGTCTGATAATTGATGACCCCACCGGGCTCGGCCACGCCGCTCTGCAGGCCGGAAAGCCCCTTGAGCAACTCGACCTGCTGCTTGTTCTCCAGCGCTACGTTCTGCTCACCGGCAATGCTGCGGCCATTGATGCGATAACTGTTGGCGGCGTTCAACGAAAACCCGCGCACCACAAAGTTTTCGTAATAGCCCACCGGGGCATAGCCGTCGCCGACCGACGCATCGTTGCGCAGTACTTCACTCAGCAGTTTTGCCTGACGGTCCTTGATCAGCGCAGCGTTGAACACTGACACCGAGGCAGGCGTATCCAGCAGTGAAGCCTGATCGAAACCGAAGATCGATGCCCGCTCGGCTTTATAGTCGCCGGTGCTTTCCGGCTCGCTGAACCCAGTGACATTGACCGCATCCAGGCTGAGCACCTCTGCGGCCAGCAACGGCGAGGCAACCGCCATACCCAACGGTAACAATCGCCAGGCGTGGCGCATGGCAGGTCGGTAAGGCGTTCTCATCGAGCAGACTCCGCAAGGACAGATGCCTGGACAGACGCGACGCACCTTCCGGCAGGGGCCAACCTTTTACGTTCACTGTCGGTTTTTTTCAACCTTTACGTGATGCTTTGCCTTTAAACGAAGTGCTGGGGAAAACTTTACTTACGAATCAGCAGAGCGAGACCGGCTTCAAAACGCCCCACACACTTGAATAATTAAGCGTGAATTAAGTAAGCGCGGATAATCTGAGTTCAACAAAACCGCTGAACCAATCAGCGTGTGATGAATCAATCAAGACAGATCAATCAGAAAGGAATACCCCATGAAACTTATGCCTGCCGTTTTCGCCGCTGTTGCCCTCACTGCTGTTGCAGGTGCCGCCCAGGCTGACGTTGGTCCCGATGAAGTGATCCGCCTGTACAAGTCCCAAGCGTTGGGTGACTTTGAACAGTTCAACAAGAATGCCGTTGCCAAGCACCAGGGCTTCACGGTCAGCGATACCGAACTGGACAAGGACCGCACCGGCCGCCTGATCTATCAGATCGAACTGAAAGACGCCAAGGGTGTGGAGTGGAACTACGACGTTGATGCCAAAACGGGCGAAGTGGTACGTGACGCAAAAGATAATTGATCCGACTGCTTTACCGATTACCACCGCAAGCAACTCATAAGAAAATTCCCACAATATTGTGGGAATTTTCTTTTTCAAGCGGTTAACAGTTTATTACTGAGCCAAGCCCACTTTCAGCAGACTGCCCTTATCGTCGTCGGTCAACAGATACAAGTAACCATCCGGTCCCTGACGAACATCACGTATGCGCTGTTTCATGTCTTTCAACAGACGCTCTTCATGAACGATCTTGTCATTCTCGAACTGCAGCCTGATCAACTCTTCAGTGGCCAGCGCACCGATGAATACACTGTGATCCCATGCCTTGAAAAGGCTGTGGTCATAGAACGCCATGCCACTGAGGCCCGGCGACACTTCCCAGACCTGGAACGGAATTTTGGTTCCTTCGACAACCTTGCCCTTGGACTCCGGAATCGGCTGACCCGAGTAGTCGATACCGTGGGTCGCGATCGGCCAGCCATAATTCGCGCCACGCTCGATGATATTCAGCTCATCACCGCCCTTGGGACCATGCTCATTGGTCCACAACGTCCCGGTCCAGGGATCCAGCGCGGCGCCCTGCTGATTGCGATGGCCATAGGACCATATCTCGGGGCGTACGCCCTTCTGGCCCACGAACGGATTGTCTTTCGGTACGCTGCCGTCCGGGTAGATGCGCACGATCTTGCCCTGCAGCTTGTCCAGATCCTGCGCAGTGGGGCGCTGATTGTTTTCGCCCAGCGCGATGAACAGGTAACCGTCGCGATCGAAGACCATCCGCGCGCCGAAGTGGTTGCCCACCGACAGTTTCGGTTCCTGGCGGAAGATGACTTCGAAGTCTTCCAGACGGGTCATGTCCTTGGACAGACGACCACGCCCTGCGGCAGTGCCGGCGGTATCGCCCTCGGCGGCGGTCTTGCCGCTGCCCTCGGAGTAGGTCAGATAAACCATACGGTCCTTGGCGAAGTCCGGTGACAGCACGACATCGAGCAGACCGCCCTGCTTTTGCGCCCAGACTTGGGGCACCCCGGAAAGCGGTGCGGATAATTTGCCATCCGCCGACACCACGCGCAGGTTGCCGGAACGCTCTGTCACCAGCATGCCTTGCCTGTCAGGCAGAAAGGCCAGCGCCCACGGATGATCCAGACCTTCGACAACAGGCGTCACCGTGACGGTGCCCAGCTCGCTTTTGTAGGACTCCGTAGCGGCGCTGGCCGTCAGTGGCAGGCTCAGAATGGCTGCAGTACACAATGTCGCGATCAGGGTTTTTCTAAGCATGAGCGTTTCCTTATGCATTGAGTCGACGTCCGCAAGGGTTCGCCGGGTTGAAAATTCAGTTGCCGCGCTTGGGGTCGGTTATCGGAGTAGTAGAAGGACGTGGCGTGTTCTGGCGCGTAGGGTAGCCGTTGCCGATGCCACCGTTTTCCAGAGTGGGCTTGCGCACCGGCGGCGCAATGTTGGGGCCTCGGGACGGTGGCACGCTGGACTCGGTGCCTTGGCGGCTGTTGGGATTGGCACGGTGAATCGGGCTGTTATAGGGGTTGCTGCTGGCACCGTTGTTGAGGGTGCTGTTTGGCAGCGTCTGCGCCTGGACCGCACCGATGCTGCATGACGCAACAAGCACGCCGCCGACAAGATTGCGCACAAAACTGTTCATCACTACCTCTGGGCAAAGTGAAACTTCGGAGTAACCGTGAAGGCTCAGGCTTTTGATGGCAACCCGGGCCTCAGGTTCGACGCGACACTGTCGATGAGCAAGCAAAGCGCTGGGAGAGTTTGTAACAAGGATGGTCAGGGCTGTCGAAACCGAACGACGCAACGGCCTGCATTCCAAGGTTTGCGGAGCCCAAAAAAACACTTGATGAGCAGCCTGTGCGCTCAAAAGGCACAGGCTGGCGCAGGGTGCCTACGCAGTTTTCAACGGCATGCTGAAGGTAAAGACCGTGCCCTGCTCGCGCGTCGAGCACACCTCAAGCGTACCTCCATGAGCGATGGCTATCTCGCTGGCGATGTACAAGCCCAGTCCGAGCCCGGCTTGCGGCTCGTCGGTGATGGGTCTTGAGTACGGCAGGAACAGTTGCGCACGAACCGATTCAGGTATCGGCTCTCCCTGATTGGTAACGCTGAGCACAAACACCTCGCCATGCACGCCTGCCGTCACTTCCACCGGGCTCTCGGCATCACCATGGCTGATCGCGTTGGACACCAGATTGGAGAGCAATTGCGCGATTCGCTCGTGATCGCAGCGGATACGCTCCAGCGCGCCTATGTTCGAGTGAATCGGCCGCGACGGGTGAACACGCTGCACCTCTGAAATCACATGTTCCAGGGTTTTATCCAGGCCGGGCGCCTCATGGATACTGAGAGGAATGCCATGACCCATGCGGCCACGGGCAAAATCGAGCACGTCATCGACCAACTGCGAGGCGCGCTGGCCAGAGGTCAGGATGTGTTGCACGACCTGCTGGGCCTTTTCGTCCAGCGGACGGCGCAGCAGCAGTTCGGCACTGGCATTGATGGCAAACAGCGGGTTGCGCAGGTCGTGCCCCAGCACGGCGATAAACTGCTCGCGCAGCTCAGCCACCTCACGTTCGGCGAGCAGGTCTTCACGCGCCTGTTGCAGGTTTTCCTCGGCCTCGATCTGCAGCGCCAGAAGACGTGCGAACGACACCATCATGGCCTCGATGGGCGTACCGATCAGCTTCGCCGGCTTGGGATCCAGCGCACAGATAGTGCCGAAAAAGGAGCCGTCGGAAAGAAAGATCGGCACCGAGATATAGCTCTGGAAGCTGTACAGACGTGGTGTTTCATGCGCACAGAACAACGGATCTTCAGCGACATGATCAATCACCACAGCCTTGTGGGAGCTGCGAATCTCGTGGCAGATGGTGCTGCTCAGCTCCAGCTCGCCGCCGGGTTTCAAACCGAAATCGAGCTTGTCCAATACCGCACAGGCCGTCCAGGTGGTTTCGGTTACACGCGCCACGGCGGCGAAACCCAACCCGGTGGATTCGGCAATGACTTGCAGGATGGCCGGCACCGCGCTGATCCGACTGATCGTGGCCACATCATTTGAAAGGGATCGCCGCATGTAGAACCTGTATGAGCCTTGATGTGATGACGCAGCTCGTAAGTTTAGAACTGTAACGATTTTTCTGCACCCGTGAATAACACCGGTTGATCGTCAATCTGCATGAAACCTGATCAAACCTCGGTTTTCGCCGGGGGACGCGGAAACGCCACGGTGAAGGTCGTGCCCTCTTCAGCCGAAGAACGAACCGTCACATCGCCCAGATGGGCTCGAACGATCTCGCGCACGATAAACAGCCCGAGCCCGACGGTGCGGGTCTCGTCACTGTCGCTGACCACGCGTACGACGGGCTCGTACAGGTCGTCTACCTTCTCCATGGGTATCGGTTCACCAACGTTGTGCACCGACAGTTTGATCATCCAGGTGTCGAACGACGACGTAATCAAAACCTCGCCGTCGTCGGTGCCGTAATTGATGGCATTGCTGACCAGATTGCCAAGCATCTGCAGCAGGCGGTCAGGATCAGCCGAACACGCGCCCTGCCCTTCGCTGCGATGGGTCAGCACCCGATCCGGGAAAACCTGGCGCAGCTCTTCGACGCCACGGGCGACGACTGCGTGAAAATCGACAGGCTGAGGTACGACGGTAATGCCACTGCCGACCCGGGCGTGGGTGAAATCCAGCAGGTCGACAATCATGCGATCGGCACGGTCGGTGGAATGGTTGATGTGTCCAAGAATCCGCTCTTGGCGCGACTCCAGCGGCGTGCGTTCCAGCAGCCCGGCAGCCATCTTGATCGCGGCCAGCGGGTTGCGCAGGTCGTGGCTGACGATGCCAATCATCTGTTCGGCAAAAATAGCCCGGATCTCCGCCTCGGCATGCGCCAGACGCAAGCGATTACGCGCCGAGGTCAGCTCGCTCTGCACGGTCATCTGCTGTTGCAGGAGCTCCTCGGCGATCTTGCGGGCAGCCAGCAGTTCGCGCTCGTACTTGTTGCGCTCTTCGGCCAGGAACACGGCAACTTCATGCAAATACCCCGACGGGTACTCGCGGCGGACGGCATTGAGCATCATCGGAATGGGGCGGCCATCGGCATGAATCAGCTCGACCTTGACCTCGGCAATTGAACCTTGTGCCAGCAGTGTGGGTGCCCAGTGAGTCTGCAGAAAGGCCTTGCCTGCCAGACTCAGCAGTTCCTGAAAGCGGCGGCCCACAACAGCGTCGCGCTCCAGCCCCAGCCATCGGCAAAACGTCAGGTTGGCGCGCTCGATAGTGCCGTTGGGCAACGTGATCAACAGACCACAGGGCGCATGCTCGTAGAGATCTCCCGTAACAGGCAGACTCACCTGTTCAACGGTCATGTGCGGCGCTCTCGTAAGAGGCCAGAAACTGATTCATCGCAGTAATGCATTCCTGGGCTGCGCTCATGTGTGGGTAATGCCCTACGTTGTCGATCATGCGCAGGGTGCTGTCGGTAATGACGCGGTGCAAATATTCACCCACCTCGACTGGCACCACCATATCGTCGCTGCTTTGCAGAATGAGTGTTCTGCTCTTGAGTTGCGCGACATCTGCACGATGGTCGGATAAAAACGTCACGCGGGCAAACTGTCTGGCGATCTCGGCATTGGTGCGACAGAAACTGTTGGCGAGTTCTTCGCTCAGTTCAGGCCGGTCCGAGGCGCCCATGAGTGCGGGCGCCATGGTGCTCGACCAGCCAAGGTAATTGCTTTCCAGCGTCTCAAGCAACGAATCCACATCGGCGCGAGTGAATCCCCCCATGTAATCTCCCTCGTTGAGGTAGTGCGGGGATGGACCAATCATGATGTGACCGTCGAACCGGCCGGGCGACTGAAGCTCGGCCAGCACGGCAATCATGCAACTGACCGAATGACCGACGTGCACCACCGGCCCCTCTGCGGCGAACTCGTTGACCACTTGCAACAAGTCAGTTGCATAGCCCTTGAGCGACGAATACTTGTGCGGATACCAGGCCGACACATCAGAATTGCCGTTGCCCACCAGGTCGAACAGCACGACCTTGAAGCGCGCTGCGAAGTGCGGCGCCATAAAACGCCACATGTTCTGATCGCAGCCGAATCCATGAGCGAAAATCAGAGTGATCGGTCCGTCGCCTGAAATATTGACGTTGTTGCGCTGCTGGACCGACATGTCGGGCTCCAAAAATGGCCAGGTAAACGGCTGGGTATGTGCATACCGTGATAAAGATGAGAGGAGGTTATCACCGTTAAAGGCACATTAGTGGCACAAACCGCACTTTAAGGCAGGAGCGTCACGAACTGCATGCCAATGCGGAGCATTGGCACGATGAGCAGTCAGATTTACGATGAACGCGGAGCGTGGGGCTGACAAGACGCGGGATTCACTCGCCGATGTCTTCGTTCCACAGTTCGGGCTTGCTGGCGATAAAGTCTTTCATCATGTGTGTGCACTCAGGGTTGTCCAGCACGTCGATCTGCACGCCACGCGAGCGCAGCAGTTCTTCCTCGCCCATGAAGGACTCATTCTCACCGATGATCACTTTGCGAATCCCGTAGAGCAGGATCGCACCGCTGCACATCGCACAAGGCGACAGCGTGGTGTAGAGGACCGAGTCACGGTAGACACTGGCAGGCTGGCGACCGGCATTTTCCAGCGCATCCATCTCGCCATGCTTCGTCGCACTGCCCTCTTGTACACGACGGTTGTGGCCTCGACCGATGATTTTGCCGCCGTGGACGATGACCGAGCCGATAGGAATTCCGCCTTCCTTCAGCCCGAGTTGCGCCTCATCGAATGCTGCCTGCATGAATGCGTCCATGTTTTTTTGCCTCGTCTCGTCAAAATAGCTGTCAGCGTCGCAGTGCTGCCTCGGCATTGCTCAGCGCACGACTGACAAATTGTCCCAGCAGCTCCGATGATCGGGCTTTCATATCGACGCTGACCTGGGTGTTTCTCGACCTGAATCTGTTCCCTAATGCAGGCGAGTCCGCCCCCTGATTGAGCGAACGCAATTCCTCAGCGGTAAAGGCATGAGCATAAGCGGCTGCCAGATTGCGGTCCCACTGCGCCTGATATTCCGGCTTGAGGCGCTGCAATTCCTTCTGTACCAGCTCCTGCGCTTCAGTCTTGCCGACAGCCTGCACGATACCGGCAAACGTCGCCGTGCGCGAGGCGACCTGATAGCCCAGCCAGGCAAGGCCTTCGCCCAGGTTTCGTTGTTCCACCAGGGCCAGCGCCATGTCGTCGGCCTCTTCGGCGCTGGCCGGATGCATCGCGTCCAGGCACAGACAGGCCAGCAATGCCAGGCAGGTCTGCCAAGTACCGCGCGAGCCCCGAGCGTGATCAGTCATGACGCCTCCCGAGCATCGATTGACCCAGACCTGAACTTATCAGCTCGGCGGGGCTTTACCACTCGGCGCGTCGCATACCGGTCATTGATGCCGCTATCAGCTATGCGCCTGGCGTCATGCGGCAGAGTGAACGTTAAAGACTGCTGCTGACCCGTTCCGCCACATCGGCAGGCAACCAGGCTTTCCAGACGTCGGGATGTTGCTTGAGAAAGCGTGCAGCCACAACCTTGGCATCCTCATGCTTGTCACTCATTTCGCCCAAGGTCTTGTTCAGCAGGTCAATCGGAAAATCCACGCCCTTGAAGACACTCACCAGCTCAGGGTATTGCTTGCTGAATTCTGCCGACACGCCGATCGACAGCGTTGCCGCCAGCGAAGACGTGCCGCGCGGGTTGGGGTTGCTGGCGTCGGTCAGGGTTTTCCAGGCTTCAGCGTCAAAGGCGGGCTCGTCCAGTTTGATCAGCTTGTACTTGCCCAACAGGGGCGTAGGTGACCAGTAGTAGAACAACACCGGCTTGCCGCGCCGGATGGACGATGCGACCTCGGCGTCCAGTGCTGCGCCCGAGCCGGTGCGGAAGTTGACGAAGCTGTCGGCCAGGCCATAAGCCTTGAGTTTCTGGGTGTTGACGATTTCCGAGGTCCAGCCGCTCGGGCTATTCAGGAATCGGCCTTTGTCCGGCGATTCCGGGTCTTCGAAGACGTCCTTGTAGCGCGCCAGATCCGCAACAGATTTCAGGTCCGGCGCCAGCGGTTTGATGCCTTTGGCGGCGTCGCCCTTGATCACGTACTCGGGCACCCACCAGCCTTCGGTCGCGCCCTTGACGATGTTGCCCAGGCCGAGCACCTTGCCTTCCTCTTCAGCCTTGACCCACACCGGACTGCGTCCGGTCCACTCTTCGGCGATCACCTGAATATCATTTTTCGCCAACGCGGTTTCCAGGCTGACCGTACTGCCTGGCAGGGTATCGGTCGGGTAGCCATAGCCCTTCTCGACAATGGTACGCAGGACTTCAGTGATCAGGCTGCCGCTTTCCCAGGTCAGCGCGCCAAACTGGATAGGCTTGGTTTTTTCAGCCGCTGTCGCGGTCTGCCCCAGTAGGCCCAGCGCCAGAAGTGAACAGCCCAGTAGTCGTGTTATTGATTTCATGCTCACCTCAAATGGCGCGGAAGAAACGGGTCTGAAAGTATCGACACCAGCCTGCGCCGATTAGTTGTCACGGCTTGAGCCTCTGTATGATGCAAGGCTCCTATTTCAAGCGCAGCCGCGATGTCCGAAATCCAGTTCTACCCGCTACCTGATGAATGTCGCCCATTGCTGGGCAAGTTCTACCGCGAGCACCAGTCGTCAATGCGCGCTGCCAGCAAAGGCCAGGCATGGGTTGCAAAGCAGGCAGAAATCATCGGCGCGTTGTGCTTGACGCCTGTTGCAGAGGGGCATTGGCTGACCGGGCTTTTCGTGGCGCCGGCGCTGCGTGGACAAGCAGTGGCGCGGGGCTTGATCGAAGCCGCGTTGCAACCGTTGGGCGGGCCGGTCTGGCTGTTCTGCCATCCGGACCTGCTGGTCTTCTACCAACGCTCAGGGTTCGAGACGGCACAGCGTCTGCCACAGACCCTCGGCGAACGATTCATGCGTTACAGCCGCAGCAAGCCGCTGATAGCACTGTGCCGCGAAGCCTGACGGCTTCGCTGTGCCACACGACGATCACTCGTCGGCGTTGGGGTCCATGTCCGGAAACATCACGTCCATGAAGCCGAATTTGCTGAAATCGGTGATACGCGACGGGTAAAGCCGACCGATCAGGTGGTCGCATTCATGCTGAACGACCCGCGCGTGAAAACCATGGGCAACACGCTCGATGGGCTGGCCTTGAGGATCGAAGCCTTCGTAACGAATGCTCTGATAACGGTCCACCATGCCGCGCAATCCGGGCACTGACAGACACCCTTCCCAGCCCTCTTCCAGCGTCGGGCTCAGCGGGGTAATCAGCGGGTTGATGAGGATCGTCTGCGGGACCGCCTCGGCCTGGGGATAGCGCTCGTTGCGCTCGAAACCGAAAATCACCAGTTGCAGGTCAATGCCGATCTGCGGTGCCGCCAAGCCAACACCGCCGACGCTGTGCATAGTTTCGAACATGTCAGCAATCAGCGTATCGAGCTCGCTGCTGCCGAACATCTCTGCGGGCACCGGAGGGGCGATGCGCAACAAGCGCTCATCGCCCATCTTCAGGATTTTGTGGATCATGACTGCCTGTCTCTTGCCGACTTAAAAAGCGATCTTGCCACAGAAATCGATCAGGCTTCGTCAGC
Organism: Pseudomonas sp. PvP028; assembly: GCF_017832255.1. Lineage (NCBI taxonomy): Bacteria > Pseudomonadati > Pseudomonadota > Gammaproteobacteria > Pseudomonadales > Pseudomonadaceae > Pseudomonas > Pseudomonas sp. PvP028. The sequence continues at coordinate 2,915,915 of NZ_JAFIBL010000001.1, read as the reverse complement.
CTTCTGCAGCGGCACTGAGTGGTCGCGGCCCAGACCGGAGACATGCTGCTTGTCTGTCTCGCTGCTTTCTTCGCCGCCGTCACCGGCTTCCTTCTCGCCTGCGTCCTTGCCTTCAGCGGACATGTGCTCGATCACCGCATTCATTTCCGCCCCCAGCAACAGCACCGCCGCCGAGATGTAGAAATACAGCAGCAGCACGATGATCGCGCCGATGCTGCCGTACATGGCGTTGTAGTCGGCAAAGGTCTTGACGTAAAAACCGAAGGCCAGGGAAGCAACGATCCACACCACCACGGCCAGCACCGAGCCTGGGGTGATGAAGCGAAACTCCTGTTTGACGTCAGGCATCACGTAATAGATCAGTGCCACAGCGACCATCAGCAGAATGATGATCGCGGGCCAGCGCAGGATGGTCCACAGTGTGACGATGAAGTCTTCCATGCCGATCTGCGCGGCAATCCAGTTCATGACCTGCGGCCCGAGCACCATGAAGGCGGCTGCCGCCAGCAACATGCCGGCAATGCCTACGGTGTAGAGAATCGACAGCGGCAGACGCTTCCAGATAGGACGCCCTTCGACGACGTCGTACGCAGCGTTCATGGCGCTCATCATCAGGCGTACGCCCGCTGACGCGGTCCACAGCGCGATGACGATACCGATCGACAGCAAGCCACCCTTGGACTGCTGCAACTGGTCGATGACCGGGTTGACCTGCTCGAGGGCCTGCGGCGGCAAGAGGAACTCCGATTGCAGTCGCAACCAGGAGAAAAAGTCCGGCAGATGCAAGAAACCGATCAGCGCGATCAGAAACAGCAGGAACGGAAACAGAGAAAACAGCATCTGGTAAGCCAGTGCAGATGCATAGGTGGACATCTCGTCATCGAGGAACTCGTTGACGGTTCTCACCAGCACCTTGCCGACTTTCAATTTACGCAAATGGGGGAAAATCATGGCGCTTCCTCTCGCTCCCTTACTGGAAAACCTTACATCCTGAAAACCGGCATGCCGTAGGTGCCATATCGCGCTGACAGAGCCACACACGAATACCGATGGCACATTGACTGGACAGGCCATGAAAGGTTTCAGTCCCGCAGAGCAGAAAGCATAACGGCCATCCGTGGATGACCGTTATCGGTAATGCCCGCTCCCGGCGCCAACGCGCCGGAAACAATCGACTCAAGCCTTGTCAACGCCCTTCTTGATCGCGTCCTTGACCTTGCCTACGGTCTGCTGGCCTTCGCCTTTCAGCTCTTGTACCTTGCCTTCAGCCTGAAGTTTGTCATTGTCGGTAGCCTTGCCAACAGCCTGCTTGACGTTACCAACTGCTTCGTTGGCCATACCTTTGGCTTTATCGCTGGTGCTGCTCATCGAAAATCTCCTGGGTCTGAAGACCGCGCTGGAATCGGATGTCGTACTCGACAAAAGATTGACCTGTGTGGGAGGCAAAGAGTTTCAACTATTTTCGGGGCCCTGTTGCCGCTCATCTGCCGTGCATTGGGGCAGGTTTGCGGCAGAGTTTGTGCGAGAATGCGCGCCACCGTTGTCCGGCAGGGCCGACACGCTGAACACACCGATTCACAGGAACGTTATGAAACTCGATAAAAAGCTGGCCATCGCACGCAGAAACCAGGATCTGGGTGGTGCAGTGCTGGGCGTCAACAACACGCATTTCGCCGTGCTGGACCACAAAAGAAACATCTGGTGGTTCGACCTGCCTGTCCCGCGCCTGCAAGTAGGTCAGTACGAGTGGCTGCACCTGCTGCTGCACACGCCTGAAACCGACCAGTTGCTGCATTTGAAAGTGACCACGGTCTTCATGCGCGATCACATGGAAGGCCTTGAAGTGCGCAATGGCGACAAGCGCAAGCCGACCGTCAGCCTGGAGCTGAGCGCCGACAAGGACTCTTTCCTCAAGGACATGCGCCCCAAGGGCAGCAACCTGAGTTTTGCCAGCTTCCTGCAGAAGTAACTCTGAACGTAGCGGCAGCGTAGCCGCTACGCTCGCGCACTGCGTCGGGTGAACGTTGCGCATCGGCAACGCTCATTGCGGCACAGCGCTTCAGGCAAACTTACGTACCGCCAGATAGCCCGCCGTACCGGCCAGCGCCGACACAATCGTGCCCCACGCATGATCCACCAGCGCCAGCTGCGCCGGCCAGCCCTGCAAGGTGGCCCAGTTGGTCAGGTCATAGGTGCCATAGGCAATCAGCCCCAGCAGACCGCTGCACAATGTCGCATGGCTCAGTCGTTGCACTCTGAGCGCAGGCATGACGCCGAAAAACACCACCCCCGCCCCATACAGCAGATAAAACGCGATGGCAGGTCCTAATACGGGCGTATCGAGCATCAGCGGTCCGAGCCATTCACGGTAGGTCGGCCCCATCAACACGCCCAGCCACAGTCCGTCGAGGATCAGAAACGCCAGCAATGTGCCGAAGTAAGCGATCAGTATTCTTTTCATGGCGCGTCCTTGATGAAGTTTCAGGGCCGGGAAAGCCCGCTTGAGGGTATGACCGACCAAAGGTAGACATTGATCCATCCAACTTCAGGACTTTTAAAAGGTTAAGGGAGTCAGTGTTAACGAGCGTTATGGAGTTTCAAGCACATGAACACTGTTGGTCCCCTGAAAATAGATGTCTGGAGCGACTACGTCTGCCCCTTCTGCTACCTGCAACTGGCCGTCCTGGAACAGCTTCAGCAAACCTACGGTGAACGGCTCGAATTCAATTGGCATGCCTTTGAACTGCGCCCTGATCCGCTGGCACTGCTCGACCCGAGTGCCGATTATCTGCGTGAAACCTGGTCTCGCTCAGTGCTGCCGATGGCCGACAGGCGTCAGGTGACAATGAAGATGCCCAGCGTTCAGCCGCGCAGCCGCAAGGTGCTGGAAGCCGCGGCCTTTGCCAGGAACGCAGGAAGTTTTGAAGCCTTCCACAAAGAGGCTTATCGGGCTTTCTTCGAAAAGGGGCTGGATATCGGCGAGACGCACACGTTGCTCGAGCTGGCCGCCACCACCGGACTGGATCGGCAAGCGATGGAGCAGGCACTCAACGCCGGTCATTTCGAAAAGGCCGTGATGGACGACCAGCAACTGGCGCAGAAGCTTGGGTTAAGAGCGGTGCCGGTCGTGCTGCTGCGACGCAGTGACGAGGCACTGGAAGACGCCCGGGTATTCAATGGCACCTTGCCGTTCGAGCGCCTGAGCCAGGAAATAGATGCGCTCGCCACCTGGGCCTGAGGTGCTGCGAGCTGCTTCGATTGCAGCTCACATCGATTAACTCAAGGGCACCCAGGCTGCGATGCCGTATCAGACCAGCTCGATACGGTCGGCGTGAATCACGATCTGGCCCTGCTTGTACAACGCACCAATAGCCTTTTTGAAGTTGCCCTTGCTGACGCCAAACAGGCCGCTGATGACCTGCGGATCACTTTTATCGCTGACTGGCAGCATGCCGTCGTTCTCGCGCAGCTTGGCAAGAATCTTCGAATTCAAGCTGCTTGCGGCCTCTGCACCAACGGGCTGCAGGCTCAGGCTGATATTGCCGTCGCTGCGAATTTCCTTGATGTAGCCTTTTTCCTGCTTGCCGGCGCGCATGAACTTGAACACTTCGTTCTTGTGAATCAGGCCCCAGTGCTTGTTGTTGATGATCGCCTTGAAGCCCATATCGGTCGCTTCGGCGACCAGCAAATCGACTTCCTGCCCCACGCTGTAATTGGCGGGAGTTTTATCCAGGTAGCGGTCCAGGCGCGCAGTGGCGGTGATGCGCCGTGTGTGCTTGTCGAGGTAGACGTGAACTACGCAGTAATCACCGGCCTGCAGGGTGCGCTTCTCTTCGGAGTATGGCAGCAACAGGTCTTTGGGCAGGCCCCAGTCGAGGAACACACCGATGCTATTGACTTCAACCACCTTCAGGCTGGCGAACTCACCGACCTGCACCTTGGGTTTTTCAGTGGTGGCGAGCAGCTTGTCTTCGCTGTCCAGATAGACGAACACATTGAGCCAGTCTTCATCTTCCGTAGGAACGTCCTTGGGGATGTACCGATTGGGCAGAAGGATTTCACCATCCTGCGCACCGTCCAGATACAGACCGAAGTTCGTGTGCTTGACGATTTGCAAGCTGTTGTAGCGCCCGATTAAAGCCATTTCCAGATACCCTCATTACGTGGGCGGCATTCTACCCGACTTTGAGTCCGGGTTCGCGTTGCGTGGCCGAAGGTGGCGATGCAGCCTCCACTCGTCAGTTTCCCGGTTACCCATCGATCGGCCTTGCTGGGCGGCGGCGCAGCGCCTCATCGAAAATTTATATCTGAAAACAGTCGGTTAGCACCATTTAGAGGAAATCCGGCCAGCCACCGATTACAGGCCCGGCTCGGGCGAATGCCATATTCACCAAGCAATAATCAAGCGTTTCCTGTACTCTGGCTGGCCGTATTACGTTTATGAAGGTAAATGGCAGCCATGCGTATCAAAGCATCCCACTCGAAAGCCAAACCCGCCCCAGCCGTTGAAACGAGCGACTCGATCAACGCGCAGATTGCAGCTTTCCTGAAGTCCGGCGGTGAAATCCAGCAAATTGCCAAAGGCGTGAGTGGCCAGACCTTCGCACCTTCCAAGCAGATCAATCTCGGTAAAAAGTAAAACCGCGTCCTGCCTGTCGATCTCTACGCGCCTTGACACTCAAGGCGCTAGATTGACCATCCTTCGCTGGATATTCTTCCGGCCACGCTGCTACTCTCTCCTCTGATATCACTATGACCACGAGCTGGATCACGCTCTGGACGTTATCTTCTTTGTGGAATGCTCGAATGAAGAACTGGATGCTTTTCGGTGCACTTGTCTACCTTGGCGGCTGCGCGTCGCACCACTGCGAAAATGGCCCCAACGACAGTCAGCTCACCGACAGCCCTTGCCGGGCGGAGCACCTGCTGTATCAGAACGACATGCTGCAGGCCAAACTGCTGATCAGCGAAGACAACCGCGAAAACTATGAGCTGGCCGAAGCCATGCTGCGCCGAGCCGCACTTGACGACGCGTCGGGCGAAGCCGAGTTCTATCAGGCCGTGTTGCTGATTCGCCAGCAGGCCGACCCAAAGCAGATTATCGATTTGCTGCAAACCGCTGCGAAACACAAGCATCCCCTGGCCATCGCCCTGCTCTCCCAGCAATTGAGCGTCAGCGATCCAAAGCTTGCCGAACGTTACCAGGCTGAATACGCCCAACTGGACGTCGCCAAGAGCGGCTACCCGTCGTTCGAGCAGGCGCTGGTGGTGATTCGCGGTCTGATCATCCCCTCTGCACGCACCACTGCGGCCAACTGACACACAACGGATCGACGAACGGTCCGCCCTCTGCTCATTTCGACGGTATGCTTGCGAGGCTCTAGCTCGCGGCATGTGTCGGCTCCTGAGCCATTTTCGATACGCCATCCCTGACCACACTCCTCGCAGATCAAGGAGTGAGCCATGCTCAGCCATCGCTTACACGTGCTGTCTTTCAGCGCCATGCTTGTTTGTCAGTCCGTCTCTGCCCAGGTTCTGGAGCGGGATCTGGGCGACTTCGACCTGAAACTCGCCACCACGCCTACGCGCAGCATGGCCCAGGGTCTGGTAACGCCCACCGGCGGCTCCGGCTCCTTTCACGGCGGCATGGACCTGACTCACGAGAGCGGTTTCTACTTCGGGCAGTGGGCGCCCAACGTGGGCCTGGCCTCCGATACCGCGATGGAGCTCGATTCCTACATGGGCTTCAAGAAGCCCTTCGATAACACCCTTGGCTACGAGCTGGGGATGATTCGTTACAGTTACCCCGACACCAGCCAGATCGACAGCCACGAGTTCTATGCCGGTCTGCGCATGCGTGACAGCCGGATCGGCGCGGCCTTCAGCAACGATGTCGGTACCCGCGATAGCACGGTATTCGTCGATCTGGGCGCCATCGAGCAACTCGGCGTCGGGGTGCGCATGCAGTACGCCAATCACCAGTTCGATACCCCGCAGTCCGCCGCCGACGGCGGGTTGATCAACGGCTTCAACGACTGGTCGCTGAACCTGTCACGCCCCTGGCTGGGCATCGACATGAACCTCATCTACAGCGGCTCCAGCCTGAGCGGCGGCGATTGCAGCGTTTACAGCGGCCACAACGCACGCTGTGACGGGACGTTTACCCTCAAAGCGGTGCGTTCATTCTTTTAAAGGCCCAAACCGGTTGAACTGCCAGACGCTACACTCCTCTACTGCACGTCAGTACGCCAAGGAGATGTCATGCAGTCTTTATTCAAAGCATTCGTCACGCTGTTGATGACCGTTGCACTGCTCGCAGGATGCAATCAGGTAGGACTGGCGTATCGCAACCTCGACGTGATCATTCCGTGGACGCTCAGCGACTACCTGGACATGAATTCGGAACAGAAAGGCTGGCTGGACGTGCGCCTCAAGCAACACTTGAGCTGGCACTGCAGCACCCAGCTGCCGGAATACCTGACCTGGCTGGACAAGCTCGAAGACATGGTCAAGACCGACCAGGTGACGTACGAAGGGCTGCAGGCTCGTACCAGCGAAGCCAAAGAGGCGATTGCCAAGATCTCGAAGGAAATCACCCCGTCTGCGGTGGAGTTGCTGTCGCGCTTTGATGACAAGCAAGTGCAGGAGATGCAGGAGTCGTTCGCCAAGGATCAGCGCAAACGCGAAAACAAATACCTCGACCAGCCACTGGAACGCCAGATCGCAGAACGTGCCGACCGTATGCAGAAACGCGTGACGCCGTGGGTCGGCAAGCTCAATCAGGCGCAGAAAGACCGCATTCAGGCCTGGTCTGCATCGCTGGGCGAACAGAACAAGGCCTGGATTGAAAACCGTACGCGCTGGCAGAACCTGTTCCTGGCCACCGTGCAGCAGCGGCAGGCCAGTGACTTTCCGCAACGCATCGCCGCATTACTGCAGGACCGCGAAACGTTCTGGACCCCTGAATACCGCAAGGCCTACGACCAGACCGAGAAGGCCGCGATATTGCTGATCGTCGACATCACCGCCCTGAGCACCCCGGAACAACGCGCCAAATTGCTGAGCCGCATCGCCGACATGCGCAAAGACTTCACCGACCTCGATTGCCTGAAGTCGCAGAAGTAGTCCGATAGCCCTCTCACCACAGCTATCGTACCCATGCTCCGGGTGGGTATGCCGTTCCGGACGCTCTGCGTCCTGCCCGGAATCGGCATGCGCGGGGTCGGCGGTTTCAGGCGATCTGGGGCTTTTTGGCGATGGTGTCGAAGAGCGCGGGGTCAAGGGGGTCGCCGGCCTGCTCATTGAGCACCTGACGTGGGTGGTCGTTTCCCGGAATGCTGCTGTCAATCAACGCCAGCAGGCTCGCGCCGCGCTTTGTCAGCATGTACGTCGAGCCACCTCCGCCTTCCTCGCGAGGGCGCGGTTCGATGTAGCTGCGATTGAGCAGCGTCTCGAATTCAGTGGATGTCGAGGCGGTGCCGTTGTTCTGCACATCGTGCAACAAACGCTCGATAAGATCCCAGTTGTAAGTCATTTCTCTAAACCTCCGTCCAGCATGGAATGATCACCCATGACCTCCAGCCACGGGCATGCGACTCAAAGGGTGTGACCTGCGAGGCGTATGACGGTTCAGAGAAGCTGGCGGGCGGTGTAACGAGGCGTTGTCAGTACTTTAAAGAGGTTGATCGCTCCCGAATGCACGGGAGCGATCACGGCAATCACTCGGCAGCCGGGGCCGGGGTGCTGCGTTTTTTCAGCGGGGCCATGCCGTCCTGGCTGACCAGGTCGGACTTGGGACGGTTGACCGTCTTGCGTTTGGTTGGCCCTTTGGCCGCGACCTTCTTCTTGTCACCCTTCGCGTCGGTCTTTTTCTTCTTGACGCCGACCGCCTTGCCGGAGGCCTTGACCTTCTTCGGCCCGCCATAGGTGCCTTTGACTTCCTTGATGACGCGACGCTCGAAGCTCTGCTTGAGGTAGCGCTCCACGCTCGACATCAGGTTCCAGTCGCCATGACAGATCAGCGAGATCGCCAGACCGTCGCTGCCTGCACGGCCAGTACGCCCGACGCGGTGGACGTAGTCATCGCCGCTGCGTGGCATGTCGAAGTTGATCACCATGTCCAGACCTTCGACATCAAGGCCGCGAGCCGCCACATCGGTGGCAACCATGATCTTCGCACCGCCTTGCTTGAGACGGTCGATAGCCGCCTTGCGGTCCTTCTGGTCCTTGTCGCCGTGCAGCACGAACGCCTTGTATTCCAGCGCCACCAGGCGACCATACAGACGATCGGCCATGGCCTTGGTGTTGGTGAAGATAATGGCTTTCTGGTAAGTCTCGTTGGCCAGCAGCCAGTTGAGAACCTGCTCTTTGTGCACGTTGTGGTCAGCAGTGATGATCTGGTGGCGTGTGCCGGAAGCCAGCTCGCTGACGCTGTTGACTTGCAGGTGCTGTGGATCCTTGAGCACCTTGCCGATCATTTCCCGCAGGCCAGCGCCGCCGGTGGTCGCCGAGAACAGCATGGTCTGCTCACGACCGGCACATTCGCCGGCAAGACGCTCGACGTCTTCGGAGAAGCCCATGTCCAGCATGCGGTCGGCTTCGTCCAGTACCAGCACTTCAACGTGCTTGAGGTCCAGATTTCCTGCGTTCAACTGCTCCAGCAGACGACCCGGCGTGCCGATCAGAATGTCCGGCACCTTGCGCAGCATGGCGGCCTGAACCTTGAAGTCCTCGCCACCGGTGATCAACCCGGCCTTGACGAAAGTGAACTGCGAAAAGCGCTCGACTTCCTTGAGCGTCTGCTGAGCCAGCTCACGGGTCGGCAGCAGGATCACCGCACGGATGTCGACGCGAACCTTGGCCGGGCCGATCAGACGATTGAGGATCGGCAGCACAAATGCGGCGGTCTTGCCGCTACCGGTTTGCGCAGTCACCCGCAGGTCGCGCCCTTGCAGTGCGAGCGGAATGGCGGCCGCCTGCACGGGCGTAGGCTCGACAAATTTAAGCTCGGCCACAGCTTTGAGCAGGCGTTCGTGCAGGGCGAATTCGGAAAACACGGGTGCTACCTCGACGAAAAACAAAAATACAGCTGCATAGCGTAACGGTTTCGAGCGCCGGGGCCGAGTTTCTTTACCACCAAAGGCCGATTTTGTTTACCAACGGGCGGATAAGGCCATTAGAAACGTTGCAAAACCATAGAGCGCCGTCACGGGGCTGCGCATCCAGCATCAAGACAAAGTCCAAGGTGGTTTCATCGACGTTATTTTTACCCTCGCCACACGCATGAAAGCCATGCTCGAACACCGCAAAACTCTGAGTCGCATGCACGGCGGCAGCCAGGCGACGGGGCAAGTCCGGTCGCTGACACGGCTCAATCAATGGCCGAGACCATCAGTTCTCGCAGCCACATATGAGCCGGATCACGGTGCAAACGCTCTGGCCATAGCATGAGCATTTCAAACCCGGGAATCGAAAGCGGTGGTTCCTGAACCACGAGCATCGGCTGATTGCGCACCAGCCGTTCAGGCACCACTGCAACCAGGTCGCTGCTGGTCAATGCAGACACCAGCGAGCCGAAATGCGGTGCCGACAACACGACCCGCCGACTTAAACCCAGCGCCGCCAAGGCCTGGTCGGTGCTTCCGGCAAAGCCGCCGCCGTTGGGAGACATGACCGCATGCTCCAGCTCACAGAAACGTGTCAACGATACTGGTCGCGCAAGGTCCGGATGATCATGCCGGGCAGCAAGCACATAACGTTCATGAATCAACGACCGCTGGCGCAGCTTGGGCGGCGCCTCCTCGCGGGTGTGCAACGCCAGATCCAGCCGACCGTTTTCAAGATCCGCGGCCAGGCTGACAGGGTGCTTGTTCAACATGGCCAAGCGCGTACCCGGCGCACTGCTGCGCAACCTGCCGAGCGACGGCCATATCAATGCGATGGTCGCGTAGTCGCTGGCAGCCACGCGCCAGGTGTGATCGGCCGTTGCCGGATCGAAATCCCGGCCGGGCAGCAAAGCTGACTCCAGCGCTGCAAGTGCCTGACGGAGTGGTTCGCGCAGTTCTTCAGCCCGCGCGGTCGGGGTCATGCCTCGCGGCCCCGGCAACAACAACGGATCTTCCAGCACCTGCCTCAGCCTGCCCAATTGCAGGCTGACGGTGGGCTGGGTCAGGTTCAGCCGATGGGCCGCGCGGGTGACGTTCTGCTCCGAGAGCAATGCATCCAGCGTGACCAGCAGATTGAGGTCGATACGCCGCAAGGTATTGTTCATGCACATACCAAGTGTTTGGGAGATTGATTTCCAGCATACCCGATCGATTCTGTAGCGTTGCCTCATGACAGACAAACCGGAGCCCCTCATGAACGTACTTATTGTCTACGCCCACCCCGAACCGCGCTCGCTGAACGGGTCGTTGAAAGACTTCGCCGTCGATCATCTGCAGAACAACGGCCATCAGGTGCAGGTGTCCGACCTTTACCAAATGGGCTGGAAAGCGATCATCGACGCCAACGATGCACCCGGCCTTGAGAACAACAGCCGCTTTGACCCTGCCCTTGAGTCGCAACGCGTGTTTGCCGCCGGTATCCAGCCGCCGGACATCGAGGCCGAACAGGGCAGATTGCTCTGGGCAGACGCCGTCATATTTCAGTTTCCGCTCTGGTGGTTTTCGATGCCCGCGATCATGAAAGGCTGGATAGAGCGGGTATACGCCTGTGGTTTCGCCTACGGCGTGGGCGAGCACAGCGACCAGCACTGGGGTGATCGATACGGTGAAGGGACGCTGGCAGGCAAGCGCGCCATGCTGGTGGTGACCATGGGCGGCTGGGAGTCCCACTACAGCGAGCGAGGCGTAAACGGGGCGCTGAACGATGTGCTCTTTCCTATCCAGCACGGCATCCTGTTCTATCCAGGCTTCGATGTGCTCGCGCCCTTCCCCGTGTACCGGGCAGGCAAGGTGGACAGCACAACCTTTGCGCGGATTTGCGCCGATTATGGCGACCGCCTGGATACCCTGTTCATCCTTGAGCCCTTGCCATTTCGCAGGCAAAACGACGGCGACTACGAGATCCCGGCACTGACATTGCGAGCGGACCTTGCACCGGGTCGGCAGGGGCTGGACATTCACCTGCGCGATGAGGATGAGCCGGCGGATCTTTAGGCAGATTTGAAACCGTCACTGACAGATAACGAAAAGACCCTGCTTGTGCAGGGCCTTTTCATGCGTGGTGTTTTCTGGCGGATTACTTCAGGTTGTTCTTGAAAAACTCGCCCAGCTTGTCGAACGGGATCAGATCGACCCGATCGTACAGATCCACATGCCCGGCTTCCGGCACGATGATCAGTTGCTTGGGCTGGCCGGCCAGTTTGTACGCTTCCTCGCTGAACTCCAGAGAGTGCGCCTTTGAGCCGGCGATGAACAACATCGGGCGTGGCGAGATAGTCGCGATGTCGTTGAACGGATAGAAGTTCATGAACTTGATGTTGCTGGTCAGCGTCGGGTGAGTGGTCAACTCGGGGGACTGGCCTTCGGGCGTGAACTCGCCCCGTGGCGTGCGATAGAAATCGTAGAACTCGCGTTCGATCGGGCCGGATTTTTCAGTCAGTTTGTGTACGGTGCCGCTGGTATACGCGGTGTCGCCGCCGCTGTATTCCACGTCGCGCTGCAGTGCCGCCTGCTCAATGATCGTCTTGCGCTGCGCCAGCGTCTGCGAATGTTTAAGGCCATTGCGATTGGCGGCACCCATGTCATACATGCTCACCGTGGCAATGGCTTTCATACGCGGGTCGATCTTCGCGGCACTGATGACAAAGCTGCCACTGCCGCAAATCCCCAGCACGCCGATTCGTTTTTTGTCCACGAAGGTCTGAGTGCCCAGGAAGTCCACTGCAGCACTGAAGTCTTCGGCGTAGAGATCGGGTGAAACGGCGTTACGCGGCTGGCCTTCGCTCCCGCCCCAGAACGACAAATCCAGCGACAAAGTGACAAACCCCTGCTCGGCCAGTTTCTGCGCGTACAGATTGGCGCTTTGCTCCTTCACCGCCCCCATCGGATGGCCGACGATGATGGCCGGAGCTTTAACGTTCGGGTTCGAGCCTTTGGGTATAAACAGATTGCCGGCGACTTTCATCTTGTACTGGTTGTTGAACAGCACTTTTTGCGCAACGACCTTGTCGCTTGTGTAGAAATTATCGGCACCGTGAGACATGTCTGCTCCTGTCGCAGCGTATGAGCTTATTAAAAGCCCAAGCATCAAAAGAATCTTTTTCATGGCGTGTTACCTCGTTGAGAAATTGACCCGCGTTTATCTGCCCGGCCCTGACCGGTGTTGCTTTCCTGCAGGGACGCGTTGTCGCATGCCGTCCAGGCCAGCGCGGCCGAACACGCCAGTAACACGCCACCGAATGCGAACGGACTCCACCAACCGAGGCTGTCGAACAGCGCGCCGCCGATGCCGGCCCCGGCGGTGATCGCCAGTTGAATGGTCGCCACCATCAGGCCGCCGCCCGCCTCGGCATCGTCGGGCAGCGTGCGGCTCAACCACAGGCCCCAGGCGACCGGTGCAGGTGTGGCAATTAGCCCCCAGAAGGCAAGCACAATGGCGACGGCCTGAGGCGAATGACCCAGACCAGTCAGCGCCACGGCCAGCACCGCCATCAGCAGCGGAATGCCGATCAGGCAGGCATACAGGCCTTTGTGCAGCAGCCTGCCGATCAGGTAGGTGCCGACCAGCCCGCTGGCCCCCAGCGCCAAAAGCATCAGGGACAACGTGTTGACGCTGACCCCGGTGATCTCTTCCAGAAACGGGCGCAGGTAGGTGAAGACGGCGAACTGGCCCATGAACAGCAACAGGATCGCGCTCATGCCGACGGCCACTTGCGGGTTGCGCAGCAGGCGGAACGGATTGCGTGCCCTGTTGTTCGGCTGGCTGCGCATGGCCGGCAGGCTCAGCCACTGCCAGGCAAACGCCAGCGCGGCGAGCGGGATGACCAGGAAAAACGCGCCGCGCCAGCCGATGTACTGGCCCATGAAGCTGCCCAATGGCGCGGCGACCGTTGCAGCCAGCGCATTGCCACCGTTGATCAGTGCCAGGCCCTTGGCGACCGATTGCTTCGGCACCAGCTTCATCACGGTAGCGGTCGACATCGACCAGAAGCCACCAATGGCGATCCCGAGCAATGCACGGCCTGTCATGAACAACCAGCCGTTGGAGGCCAGCGTAACAATCACGCCAGACACCAGCAGCAACAGGCTGAAGCCCAGCAGGACAGGCTTGCGATCCAGATGTCCGGCCAGCGGCGTGTTCAGCAGGCTGGTCAACACGGCAAAAAAGCCGGAGATCGAAATCGCCTGGCCTGCCTGCCCCTGACTGATGCCCAAGTCCTGCGCGATGGGTGTCAGCAGGCTGACCGGCATGAACTCCGACGCAATCAGCACCACCACACACAGCGCCATCGAAAACACGGCGCCCCAGGCTGGCGGATGTGCTGTCGTCTCAGCCCCCTTTAGCGTTGAATCGAATGCCTGCATGCGTCCTGACCTGGCGATGTTGAAAATAGTCGGCACAGGTTAGGGCAAAGGTATTAGGATGATTAGACACCGCAATTTAAACGCGCTTGTGAGGAGGATTCAGCAATGAGCACACCCAAACTCAATGATCTGCAAGCCTTTCTGCAGGTAGCACGCGATCAGAGCTTTACCAAGGCGGCCACCAAGCTGGGCGTTACGCCTTCAGCCCTGAGCCACACCCTTCGCGGCCTTGAAGAACGCATGGGCCTGCGCCTGCTGGCGAGAACCACCCGCAACGTAGCCCCGACCGAAGCCGGCGAACGGCTGATGCGCTCGATCGGGCCGCTGCTGGATCAGATTGCCGCAGAAGTCGAAGTGCTGGGCGAACTGCGCGACAAGCCCGCAGGCACCATTCGCATTACCTGCTCCGATGACGCCGCAGAAGGCATCATCCGCCCGATGCTTGCAGGGTTTCTGGCGCAGTACCCGGATATCCAGGTCGAGATCTGCATCGACTACGGCTTCACCAATATTGTCAGCGAACGCTTCGATGCAGGCATTCGCCTGGGTGAATCCATCAGCAAGGACATGATTGCCGTACGCCTGGGGCCTGACTGGCGCTTGTCAGTGGTCGGCTCGCCGGCCTACTTCGAGCGGCACCCCGTCCCGCTGCAGCCTCAGGACCTGACTCAACACACCTGCATCAACATCCGCCACTCGCCGAACGGCAGTTGCTACGCCTGGGAGTTCGAGAAGGGCAGCCGCAAGCTCAACATACGGGTCAATGGGCAATTCACGTCGAACAGCATGATCCACGTGCTCAACGCCGCACTGGACGGCGTGGGCCTGGCCTACGTGCCGGACTCCATGGCCGAACCGCACATCGCCAGCGGCCGCTTGAAAGAAGTGCTGGTCGACTGGAGCCCGTATTTCGAAGGCTTTCACTTGTACTACCCGAACCGGCGACAGGCGTCGCCGGCGTTCAGTGCGTTTGTCGAGGCGGTGAGGTATCGGGGCTAGCGCCTCCGTCGCCTGATTACTGCGCGGCTTTCAACGCATCCGCGACCTTGTTCAGCGAACCTTTAGCGGGCTCGGCAAGCAGTTTCAGCTCGGTGGTTTTGCCACGCACCACCACTTGCATGGCGGTGGGCGCACCCTTTGCGTCACCCAAGATCCGGTAAGCGGTGTCGCCGCGCACGAAGCTCAATACGTGACTGGTAGCGTCGTACTTCAGTTGCTCACCGTCAGCCTGGGGAAACAGCAGCCCGACCTGATTCTTGCTGTCCACGGCCGCGTAGAAGACCGGGCTTGCGTCCCCTGAGCGGAACAACACAATGCGCTTGCCGGACGGCGCGAGCCTGAACGACAGGAGAATCTCACGCTGCTGGTCTTCCTCCCAGACGATGCTGGTGGTGTGCGTCATCTTGCCATTCTGATTGCGACTGACTGTTTCAGTCGGCAGTCCCGACCCACCGGTATGGTCAAGGACCGTTTGCGTTTCCAGAACCGGCTCGCCATTACGGATGCTGTAGGTAGACGTCTGGTGCCAGCAGCAACCGTCTTTGGTCATGGTCTCGATCTTGCGGGCTTTCTCATTCACGCTGAACAGGCCGCAGTTGTTTTGCGCCAGTTGGGTAAACGAATCGCTGTGCCGGAAACCATCGGCCGTGCCGAGAAAGACCTGATACGAGGGGCCGTGATAGCAGCTGTTCTGCCCGTCCATCAAGGCCAAGTCCTTGATGCCATCGAAGTTGAAATCCTGATAGATCAGTACGCTCTGTTCGCCATAGGGCAACTCGTGCACGTTGGTTTTGACCTTGCCGGTTTTGGGGTCAGTGCCAAGCACCAGTTCGTCGGACTGCACGCGGATCAAAGCCGCACCGCTGGCCTTGTCGTACACGTTGATCACGCCGGGACGAAACACATCGTCCTTGGCTGAAATATCCAGCGTCGCACGGTATTTATCGGAAAAGCCCTGCAGGGCGTAGTTCTCCCGGGGCGAGCCCGCGAACCCTGCTGCGTCCATTTCACCGTAGGTCGGTAACGCACCGGCGGCACTGACCAGTGTCGAAGAGGCCAGGCCGACCAGTACCCACAAGGCCTGCAACCCGAGACGTGACGCACAGCGTTGAACGATGGATAGGTGCAAGACGCAACTCCTCTGATAATGAGCGATGAGTTTACTTCAGCAATTGATACAATTTGAAATCATTGCCCAACGTGCACTTCGTGCTCACAGGCCGCCCCGTCCGACCCGGTAAATGTTCTAATCACGCCCCCCCTCTTCGCTCAACGGGCCCGATGCTTTTATGGATATTCACTCGCTTTGGCTCAAGACCCAGGAAATCTGGGACATGCTCGATCAGCACCCGTGGATACGTACCGGGCTGGCGCTGATCCTGTTGCTGACCGCCGCACTGGTGCTTGGCCGCGTGGCGCGCTTTCTGGTGCTGTATGCCGTGAGGATGCTGGGCCGTCAGGCGTCGCTGCACTGGATCAACGACTTTCGCCACAACAAGGTTTTCCATCGCCTGGCGCAAATGGTGCCGTCGCTGGTGATTCAATTCGGCCTGAACCTGGTCCCCGGGCTGAGCGCCACAGGCAAGAACGTCATCGGCAACCTGGCGATGGCCTTCACCATCCTGTTCATGACCCTGGCCATCGGCGCCCTGCTCAACGCCCTGCTGGACATCTACGCGCGCACCGAGCACGCCCGCACGCGCTCCATCAAGGGTTACGTGCAACTGTCGAAGATGATCCTGTACGTCTTCGCCGGGATCATCATCGTCGCCACCCTGATCGACCGTTCGCCGCTGCTACTGCTGTCCGGCCTCGGCGCCATGTCGGCGGTCATCCTGTTGGTATACAAGGACACCCTGCTCTCCTTCGTCGCCAGTGTGCAGCTGACCAGCAACGACATGCTGCGCGTCGGCGACTGGATCGAAATGCCGCAGGTCGGCGCAGATGGCGACGTGGTGGACATCACCCTGCACACCGTCAAGGTGCAGAACTTCGACAAAACCATCGTCTCCATCCCGACCTGGCGCCTGATGTCAGAGTCGTTCCGCAACTGGCGCGGCATGCAGCAATCAGGCGGACGGCGCATCAAGCGCAGCCTGTTCATCGACGCCAGCGGCGTGCGCTTCGTGCGCGACGATGAAGAACAGCAACTCATGCAAATCCACCTGCTCACCGACTACATCGGCCGCAAACAGGCCGAACTGCTGGCCTGGAACCAGGCGCAAGGCAACGTCGCACAAATGTCCGCCAACCGCCGACGCATGACCAACATCGGCACCTTCCGCGCCTACGCCCTGGCGTACCTGAAAAGCCACGTCGACATCAACCCGAACATGACCTGCATGGTTCGCCAGCTCGAACCCACCTCGCAGGGCATCCCGCTGGAAATCTACTGCTTCACCCGCACCACGGTGTGGGTGGATTACGAGCGGATACAGGGGGATATTTTCGATTATCTGATTACCGTGATGCCGGAGTTCGGGTTGAGTTTGTATCAGCAGCCTAGTGGGGCGGATATGCGGGTGGGGTTGAGGGGGGAGCCGGCGCGGGTGGGGGCTACACCGTTGGTAGAGCCGTTTCCTACAAAACATTCAGGCTGAACGGCGCAGACAATGCGTAACTGAAGGCCTAAGATAGATCCACCGCCAACAGGAGCTTGATCATGAGCGCTCGAATTTCTCCAATCGTGTCGGAGTTTGAAACCGAGGAACAGGCCGCCAGCTACGACAAGTGGTTTCGTGCGCAGGTCCAGGCGTCAATCAATGATCCGGCACCCAATATTTCACACGATCAGGTCATGGCCGAGATGCGTGCGCTTCTAGAGTCTAAGCAGCCCCCGTCAGATGCTGGTTGAGTGGCGGCCGGCAGCACGAATGAACCTGAAGCAAATACTTTCCTACATCGCAGACAGAAATATACGAGCAGCCAGCGAACTGGGAATGGCAATAGAAGTAGCCACTTCAGCCCTACCTCAACATCCTTACTTGTATCGCCATGGGCGAGTGCCTGGAACAAGGGAAATCGTTGTCCACCCTAATTATCTCGTTGTTTACAAAGTGACAGATCGGATCGAAGTTCTCGCTGTACTTCACGCCAGGCAAGCCTACCCTACCGACGCTGGGTAGATCTTCGATTGAGGTGTTGGTGCTTATGTCGAATCAGAAAAGGCAATCGGTTCCGCGGCAGTGTCTGCAGCACCGATCCAGAGATACCGAAGCATCACATGACTTTGTAGAAAAGCAGCCCATACTGATGATGCTAACAACGCTTCATCGACGTATCGCTGCGGTGCTAACCCAACACTTTCGTACTCTACGAACTCAAGCTTTTCGAGCCTGAATAGAAGCATTACTGTCCTTGGATACACCTCTTCGGATGCATTGATATGGATGATGCGCTGGTAGTCTTTTCACGCAAAGGCCTCTTCCAAACTCCGGTTACGGCTTACGAGATCAAAAGTCGGGAGCATTACCGAAAGTTGTGGCCCTTGGTCACCATGGATAAACCGCATCGCCTCGTAAACTGGGTGAGCCCTTGTTTCAATGATGAAGGAAAGCTGAAAACACGCAGCTATTTCAGAACCTACAATGGCAAACGCGGCGCCCGAGCTGGCGACTATTTCATTACTCAGGAAAAAGCTCGACAACTTCATATTGGCGAAAGCGAGGAGCATAGGCGAGCCAAGCAGTTGATCGCCAATGAGCTTCAGCACCGACTCGACGCAGGGTTGGCGATGCCTTGGTACTACATGGATGGAACCATCAGCCAATACCACTTGGCCGGCAACCTTCTACTCGGGGCTGATAGAGTTACACAGGAACAGAGTATCAAAACACCGTTCGGTAACGCCTATCGTCTTGATGTGGCAGTGCTTGGCAAGCCCATTCTTCGGCATCCGATGGTGCTGGCGGGTATCGAAATTGAACTTGGCCACGCATTTGACGGGCGAAAGGCTCTGGCAAGTCGCTCCACGGGATTCCCGCTCATCTCCATCGACATCACCGACATGAATCTGGAGCAGTTGACACCGCAGTGGGCCAAGCAGGCGCTTACAGTAACGAAGAGCAGCGATGATAGCGGGCGGCGTAAGACGTTCATCTACCTGAATGACCTGCTCTATCCACTTTATGTTCAGTTGCCCTCTACGCTAATCGAGAGGGATGACTTCCGGCACCAGTTCATTGTATTTGCCGCCGATGAGCACTTGGAACGAGTAAAAGCGACCTTAGCCAAGGTCTGTGCGGCACTCGACCTTAAGAGCCCTATAGTTCTATTGGGAGTCGTCAACGGCAAAAGCGCGTCAGCAGCAAAGCAAGTCGCCAACCTCGGCGATATCGCGGGGCCTGATTGGCATGAGTTCAATGAGCAGCGTTGCCTGACGATCACGCTGGATCGCCCAAGGACACCTCAAGACTTGCCGAGCCACCTCATGCACATTGCCATTGCCGCATTTTTGGCTGGCTAGGGCAATGCTTTGGTGGGCTACAAGAACCGCCTCGGCATCATTAACCATCGTCCCGAAGAAGACGTCTGGAATGAGTGTCGACGTGGAACCTGTCACCGCATCTTGCCCAAGCGTCTTGCGGTGCCATTTCAGCGTTACTTGGCAGTGATTGACCAGCTACATAGTCAATAAGCTGCGTCTATATCAGCGGTGATTGGGATCAATTGATCGCTCTAGAATGCATCCCGAACTAACGGAGTGTGCCGGACATAAGCTATTAAACAGATAGGGGATCAGCTAGCAAACCAGAAAGCTCTGGATGGTTGAAAAGGATTGAAGATGAGCTCAGCTCACATGTGATAGTACACAGCCCTGACCTGCCGTGTCATGGCTGTTCACCCAAACAGCAGGACAGCCCTGGTACACCGCATGAGCATTAACTGCATTGACAGTTAAACCAAACAAAAAACGCTAGACAACTTAACTAATCATGGTGAGTTACTTACCGCCAACATAACCGCATACCATAGCATAAATAGCAGGCTCCTGAATATAAACGACAGCCACGCTTAGAAATATCATCCCCAAAATTGCGGAAACCACCCCTCTTAAAATCCCAAAATGGTTCACACCTCTCTGCAACTTTACAGAGCAAACAGTAAATGCAAGATAAAATAACCCTATCATGGTGTTTGACGTTCTGGATACCGAACTGGCAGATATCGCCGCAGTAACATTAATTCCAAAATCACCAAGCTCACAGCTCTGCGCCAAAGCAGTCATTCTCGAGCCTAACGCTGGCATCTCGGCGATCTTCATAAAAACAAGGAAGATCGAAATATAAAAAAAGGAGTTAATCGTAGAAAACAGCGTCCCCTTTCCGAGGACAATGCGAGCGCCCAGCCAAAAGCAAACTCCATATAGGATTAAGAGCATGCAATTCAGAACGAGCATAACAGATAGAAAATCCTTACTCAACTCTATCCCAATCCCTTTCAGCGACGGAAAACTTAGCAGCGATAACGCTACAGCCATTACGAACCCTACCGAGCCCGCTTGCGCACACCAAAAATTTCGCAACCGCATATCTTTGAAGAAATCGGTTGGAGTTATTATGGATCGCTGTAGATCTTTAACCCCAGCCAAAAATGCAGGAAAAATACCTTTGATGATGGATAACATTCCGTCAGACACTTATAACTCCTTAGCTAGTAGATGAAGAGATATCATTTGTAGTATCTAATAAAACCTTAGCAAAAAAATCAAGGCTTTTACCGATGGATTTTATAAATCTAGCCACTCCCAGAAGGGTATTCCCGGAACCTAGCGACTGGCTAGGAACTCAACATTAGTCAAAAGGAGACTCGATGACTCTAGCTTTCACACCTGCCAACGCAGCGGGCAAATGAAATCCATCACTCATTGCCGCATGGATCGCACCCTGACACCGACGCAGGATCGTCGTCTCGTGCAGGCTTCCTTTATCGCCAGACCTCTGCAGCCGAACTAGGCTGCATCAGATGAATAGGCAGCGAGGCCATCAAAGGAAAGCTGGCCGCCTTCCCTCCGCTTCGGGCTCCATGGTGCTTATCAAGCCCTTACAAGGTGCGACTTGATCGGGAAACGCTCTGGACTGGGTTGTTTGCGTTTGCCAGCGTACTCGGTGTGGATTTCTCGAATCAAAAGCAAAAATATTAGTACTCAAAAATTGAAAATCACGGCCAAGTAAGAGATTGTGTCATTGCAGACCGTTCCAGGCAGCATTGCAGGCAGCTATCTGGTACTCGTTCGTAACGTGGGTCAAATACCAGATACACGCAGACTCCGCAACACGTAGAGGTAGCTTGCGGGATCGTTTAATAGCGTATTCAAAGAAAGGCTATGAACCCTGCCAACACCATTAATTGTAGAAAAACACTATAAGGAAATACCCATGGCAGTTAAAAACAAACCAACTCAAACAGAGCCCCAATTTCTTTTACGACCAGAAAACGCCGTCAAGAAATATGAAGCTCTCTTTCTTGAAATTGACTCAGGCCAAATCAAGCTACCCATGTTTCAACGCGAATTCGTCTGGGACAAAGAGCAGAGCGCTAAACTAATAGACAGTATTCTCAAGGGATATCCTATAGGGACGTTTATTTTATGGAAGACCAAGGAAACATTGAGATCCGTGAAAGATATCGGCAATCATAAATTGCCTGACACGCCTAAAGGTGACTATGCCCACTATATACTCGATGGCCAGCAACGAATCACATCACTGTACGCTATTAGAAAAGGCATCCGACTAACTAAGGATAAAAAAGAAATCGACTACAAGGATATTTTTGTTAACCTTGATTATGACCCTTTAATTGATGAGCAGATCGTAACTAGCCAACAGGAAGAGCAAAAAACTTATGTATCCGTGCATGATATCCTGACGTCGGATGCGTTGGATTTCATTGAAAACCTTGGCAAAGAAAAAGCTAAAAAATTTCAACAATACAAAACAAATCTAACAACCTACGACTTTGCGACTATCACGATCAAAGACTACCCCATAGAAATTGCCTGCGACGTCTTTGCTCGTATAAACACGGGCGGAAAGCCTCTGACGCTTTTTGAGATCATGGTAGCCATGACCTACGATGAGGCTAGGAACTTCGATCTCTCTTTGAAATATGAAGAGTTACTCTATGGTAGCGACGAAGTGGCAAAGAGTTTAGCCAAAGCAAAATTTGAAACAATTCCAGCAGCCACAGTGCTTCAGGCTGTTGCCGCAATTGCAGTTGGGAGCATTCGCGCTAAGGATATTTTAAAAATTGGCCGTGAAAAATTTATCACAAATTGGGAACCCATGGTTTCGTCGATGTTCACAGCCGTCGATTTCATCAGAACCAAACTACACGTCCCTGTCTCTCAGCTTCTGCCGTATTCTTCTTTGCTGGTGCCACTCACTTATTTCTTTTTTAAAAATAACAATAAAAAGCCAACTGAAAGTCAATCAAAGCTACTAAAGCAATTTTTTTACTGGGTCGGCTTAAGCTCGCGATACAGCAGCGCTACCGAAACGAAGATTGCGGAAGATCTCAAAAAAATCGGACTGATACTGAAAGGGCAAAAACCAAAATACTCTTCGGATGAGCTTACAGTTTCCGCGGAGGAGATTGCTATAACTTGGTTTTCGGCTGGCAACTCATACATTAAAACCATTATTTGTTTACTCGCCTCTCAAAAGCCAAGAAACCTTGATGATGACAGCGACGTAATACTAGACAACTCAAACCTGAAAATTGCATCCAGCAGAAACTACCACCACTTCTTCCCCAAGGCTTACGTCAACAAACACTTTAAAGATAGTGAACCCAACTTAATTGCCAACATCACATTAATTGACGCTACCTCGAACAACACAATTCGCGCGAAGTCTCCAAGCATCTACGTTGGAGAGTTTGAAGGCTCCAATTCAAAACTTTCTGCCACTTTAAAATCTCACTTTATTGGCAGCCCAAAAAGCTACGGAATTCTAGATAATGATTATGAAAAATTCATAGGCAAGCGCGCTACAGCAATTGCTGCGGCTCTCAATGAAATCTTAAATCCAGAACTCTAAATAGGTTTCAATACGGCTAATCTTTGTGACTATAAAAAGGCGCAAAGCAAAGCTTACTCTATCAGCGGAACAAATCTTAATAACATTACGTTGGAGACAATCGGATCGGTCATACTAGATGGGGATCCAAAAGTAGGCAGGGCATCGATTTTGATGCCCCCCTTCCCTCAAATCAAGGTAAGCGCTTCAAAGCCTGTTTCTGACAGCGATGTAAAAATCCGCGCGAGGGCAAAGATGATTCCTTGGCTCGTACTCGTCGTCTGCTGTACGTCACTTGTAGCCGAGCGGAAGAAAGTCTCGCGATTGTGATTTACACCACCCAGCCCGCGACGGCGAAACAGCGAGTTATTGAGGCTGGATGGCTCCAGCCAGAGAAGATCGAAATCCTATGACCTAGTCTCCCAGCTAGCTGGACAGTAACAAAGCTGAGGTTATTTCCTGCTGTGAAGTGCGCCCCATTGCGGCTTGGTGACCTATCAATTCTGGGCAGGTGAAAGCTCCCTACCTAGAGCCTGCCAACTCGCTTTGTATAGACCATTATATGGTCTTTTTCCGGCTTGATCTTGCCTACAAATCCACGCTCATTGAGCGCCTGAGAAAGGCGAACATCGAGTTCCAAATTCGGTAACCGCACAGTTCGTTTATCCCCTAACAACTCAGCGTATCCGCCGGAGAGCGAAACCAGTATCGACGAGGTTGTAGCCCAATCGATATGCAGTTTTAGAGCCTGATGCAGTAGCTCCTGCTTTTCACGTTGCGGAAGATTGGCATCACACGCCCGCGATGCAATGATGTTTCTGCAATTACGGGGCATGATGAAATTCTCGGCATTAGCCCTGGCGCACACCAATGCAAGTTTCCCGACTACAGCCGCGTGGCTGGCTTCTTCTCGCGCAACCAAACCCTCCCACATCTCGGCAATATCACCAATAGGGACGCTGCGCGCGTCGCTGATTAAACCGACAGCCTTCGGATCAAACTTCCGCAGGTCGACATAGTCACGAGCATCAGCCCAGCACCTGATCAGATACGCCGCCTCTGCGGTTGGGGCATTGTTGCTAATTTCCTCCAGAACCTGACCATCGAAGGGCACGAAATGAGCCTGGGCCAGAAATCCCCATCGATCAGCCGATATGTTCAGCCCTGCGAGAGACTCGGGGCCTACAGTGGTACTCCCGAAAATTTCATCCAGCGAGTCATCGTCAAGCTCCGAAGCCAGCAAATAGGCTTTCAGGTCATCCGCCTCGTCTCTCACATCATCCCAAAGCCGCTGAGCTTCTCGGGCGTTCCTAGCAAGAAACGCTGTGAAGATATCTCGGATGCGATCCTGCTCTTCCTTGTCAATAGATTGAGATGGCGTCTCCGTCGGCCTTACTATCATGCCTATATAATAACTCCAAGCCGCTTGCGCCACTGAGGTCACCCGGTCTAGTTCAAGCACCTTCTCCCAGATGTTAGCCGTAAAGCCTTCCAGGTCATCAATCAGCCCTTCGGTGTGCCGGAACAAATCCTCCTGCACCTCTTGATCATCCTGTACTAGCCCAAGAATGTACCTAAGCGATTCAGTGTTTTCCTGAAGCTTACTCGGTTGCTTCATCAACTCGAAGATGAAGTCTTCAGGAGCAGTCTCAATCAATGAATCAAGTCCTGCGAGACTTAACGCTCGAAGGCGCTTGTAAGAGACATCTCCCCCCTCGCCCGTAAACGTCTTCAGGATCAATGCCATCATCGGGAGACTCAGTTGCAAGCAGCCCCAGCCAATCAATTGCCCCAGTATACTTGAACCGACATCTGCGGCGAGATTGTTGAAGTGGACAGGCTCACGGCGAAGCCACGCCCAGCCATTGATACTCGACTCCATACCTGCGATCAGGTGATCGATGTCTATGAGACTGGCGATTGTGTTAAGGAGAGGCTTCCGATGAGCGAAGACCTCCAGCTGTTGTTGAGACAAGCTGTCCATCATCCCGCATATCAAGGTCTGTCGCGCGTCAGCTTCCGTAAATCGCTCAGAACTCAGGATCACGGTGAAGAGGTCGGGGGCCAATGCATACACAGCGCGAACGAGCGGTAACCAAGCATCCCCTGCAAGGATGATAGATACAGCCTCAGCCAACCGGCTCGTATTCTGATGGCCGCTCTGCAGGATGATGTCCAGCTTCTGGGTTCTTGCGTCCGACAAATCAGTCAGTGGCGCCGAGAGTGAGAGTTCCACAATCAAGTCAACAATAATGCCTTTACCATCCCCGAGAGCATCATGCTCCAGTTTGCCGGCCACTCGCTCAGGATTCCGGACTGGCGAGGCGACGTCGAGGCTAGTACGGCGCCTGAGCGCAAGGATCAAATTCTGATCGCCGCGTGTCAGCGAACCTTCGTAGAAAAATCCAAGATAGTCTGTGTAATCAGTGTCGAGGTATCCGGCACGCATCAGGTAAACGACCATCTCCATTCCTACCAGACGCTGTTCTATGATCATTCCATATTCGCCACGGGCTGCTTCACGGAAGGAAATAGTCTTGATCTCAGTCAGTTTCCTTTCTGCCGCCCCAATGGCCCCCTCTAGCGACTTCAGGGAGTGATGAATCCACGCGAGACGCGTACGATAGGACGCTCTTTCAAGTGCATCATCTGGACGAACAACATGTCCAATTGGGTTATGGTTGGCCCACTGTGAAAAGAGCATACCCTTGAGTTGCTCGGCCTCACAGACTCGAGTGAAGACTTCGTCCTGTAGAAATTCGTTGAGAGAGACTCGCTGGTTACCGTCGACTAGAACGTAATTCGCACTATCTATTCCACTTGCCCTCAGCACTTCGAACCAGACACTTAACCTAAGATCGATTATGCGCTCTTCACCGTGTTCCTCACGCTGAGACTTTTCTTTGATTAATCGTTCGAGCTCAGCGAGTGCCTGCGATGGTTGGTCAGCCCAAGAAGACAACCCGGTGAGCAAGTTGTACACCTTTCCTCTCCGCTTAACTAGCTCTGCAAATTCTTCCGGGTAGAGGTTCCTGAGCACCACTATGGCGAACAACTTGTTCTGATCCAGGTTGAGGCCACCATGGGAAAGCAGGCTCGCAAAAATATCGTACTCATTGACGATGTTCTTGATTAGCCGCATCTCGTCTATGTAATAGCAAACAGTCTCCACTAAGACTGGGTCAAGATCAGCACCCAGAGCCTTGCCATCAACCACCCGTATTTTCATCAGCTCGTTAAGTTTCTCCCTTGAGTTCTCAGAGTTGACCACAGGAATAACTGGGATAATTAGATCAAAAAATTTAGTCTTGTCGGTGACGGTAAACAGTTCGTCACGAATAGCGTAAATAAAGTGAACAGGTCGAGTTATTTGGGGTGAATTACGGATGGTGAAGTTAATCTCACGTAAACGGAAAAATATTCCCTGAGTTCCGAAACGATCTAGATCCTCAATCACCACGACACGAACATCGCTTCGCTCAAAACAGTAGATAATTTCATCCACGTTCTTGTGGAGTACGGATCCGTGATTCACAGCCTCAAGCTTTCCTCCCTTCAGCGTCAAGCCGTCGATACTGAACATAGACAGAAATTTGAGGCTCGCGTAGAGGAGATAAAATCCACCTAGCCCTGCTACCAAGACTGACAGCCAACCCGGAATCGTTAAAAGGCTCGTCAGCAACCAAGCCGGATCTAGCGTAGGCATTTCCTTCAACGTAGGAACATAGAGCCGCATGGTTGCAATGAAGATCACCCCCAAAACAATCGTGCGCCTTGCGATGCTGCGACCCGATGTCTGGACAATTCGCTTGAGCCTGGTTTTGGGTAAGCGCGCAGCTGGCACGGCGTAAAGGAGCTGCTGGACTATGGTTTCCTCAATCCTTGCGATCAAATCGCTTGATGTACTACCTTCGCCAGTATCCTGTACTGACTGGGAGTTTCTCGCTGAGGTCTCAGGTGGCTCAGTACCTGAGCCGGTCGAAGGCGGTGGGGCATCTTTGCTGAAAGTAGCGAGTGAAACATAAGCCGTTTGAAACTCTGGATGTCTCTCAAAGAAGGTTTTGAGGACACTGCTCTTGCCTGCCCCATAGCCACCGGTGAGTGCGATATTTAAAACCTCATCCTTGCCGAGGGCGCCAAGCAGTTCTCGCTCATAGCGGTCAAAATGATCGCTATCGATCAGGACTGGTGTGAGCGGTTCAAACGTACCCGATGAGGAAGGCGCTGAGCATAACGAGCGGAAGATGCGAATCCCCTCTTTAGCCGCGACCGAAAAAGCGGCGCATTTCAGTCTGATACTGGCTAACCATCCCTGAGACATTGGCGATCCTTGTCCTAGACATCCATGCCTTCAGGCTTGGGCATCTGCAAAGTAATTGAGCACCAGCTAGGCCAGCGCCGTCCTCGATAGCAGCTATATGCCACATCTATTAGGCTCTGATCCAGTAATGCGTAACGAATCCGATATCTTCAGTCTAGTAGCGAACCCAATGGTCACAGCTGATCAACCCGCTTTGCCTAAGGACGGCATCAGAGCCACGACTCGCACAAGGCAGTTGACATGAGCCACCCTCTGTTCGACTTTGATCTCAAACGTGTCTCGCTCCAGCACTACATAACTGGAAAAGCCGCCATCAACTTCCCTCATCCTGGAGGCACCACCGGTGGATGGCATTTCCTTTCCTATTTTGATCGGGAATCAGGTGGGGCCAAGGTGTCGCTGGCAGGCATCCATTATCATGACACGACAGGCTACTTTGGTGACCTTGGCATCATCGACGTAACCGATGAGCTAGCAAAGCGTGGATGGTGTGCTGAAGGGCGGTGACTGTACATCGCCGATCACCACAGGGCTGCTGCGGACATGATAGTGAAGTGGGTACCGATTAACACTTTATATGAACGCACCCCATTCTTTTCCATGGTCGCCCCCCGCCCGCCACTGGCGGCTTCTGAAGTCTCCCCGCGTCCTGGTGGCTGTCCAGATCAGGTTGACGCAGTAGGTACGTGAATAGCGGCGGCAACACCAGAGCAAGCAACATGAGCTTTATTTTATTAAAAATTCAACTCAACCCGTGATCTCAAGGCTCTGTACGTAAACCCAAGAAATTATTTTCTGTCAAATACATCGCTATTAAAGCTTGGAAGCCAGAATGGCAAAGCGGTTCGCGGATGTGCTTCACAAACCGGTGCCGTTTGCAGCCCGCAGGGACAGCACTCGGCTCTCATCCCCCATAAATGCCCTCATCGGCATACTCCGCGCGTCCCCATTTTAGCTTTGGGGATCTAAGATCCTGAGCCAGGGCCAGCGAGCTTGATAACTTTTCGCCTTCTGATAGAACAGATCTGGCTTGGGATTCTTTGGATTGATACGAAGTAGCCCTTGCTCGGTGTCGGCCAAGCCATTGGGAGCGTAGATTTCACTAGTTTCAACATCCAAACCAATGCAGGTACCGGCAATTAGGTAGCGATCAATCCCGTCTTTAGCCGACTGAAGCTGGGGATAATCCCCGCCAAACCGCTGGCTGTACCACAGATGAACGCGAGCCTGATTTTTGATCTCAATGTTAACTTCGAGGTCTTGGAAGAGCCGCTGAACAGAGTCGATGACCTCATTCTCTGCCTCCCAAGACAGATCATTGTCGAAGTAAAAAACGTCGTAATCCTTCACCCCCCAAGCTGACGGCAGGTGAGACTGATGATTCCAGACGGCTTGGAACAGGCAGCCAGCAGTGAGCATGCATTGATTCAAACCGAGTGAAGGTAAGCGTGAGATGATTTCCGCGTTTAATGGATTGGCCATTGCTATCCTGGCCAACCTCTCGACAGTCAACGTCATTTTCATCCTTTTGGAATCGATCTAGTCCTAGCAACCGACAATACGCGATATCCTTGTAAAGCTCCGCCAAGGAGAGCGTTTTTACACACTCTGGGCCAATAGCTGAGGCTCAAACCGTTGATCAATACCATGCCACAACGCATGCGCTGAAAATACCCTTTGATACTAGGGCTCCTGCAAGAGGAAAGGTTCGAATGAGTCTCGATCTGTATCTAGAAGCTGATAACGTGCTCACAGCTCCTGCATTTGAACAAGCCTTGAAAAATGCAGGTGCGTTGGAAGTCAACACGCTAGACGGCGGTTTGGAAGCCGTCTTCATTTCGGGGCTAACATTGACCACCAATGGCGTAACTACTGACTCTACGATTTACGCTGAGGATACAAAAGGTATCGACTTCCGCGTCGCGATGCGTTGTAACATCAGAATCAAAGGCCCTGAACCGGAAGGCCATTCGGCCATGGAAGATCTGAACAAAATAGCCGAATCTATAGCTGAGATGTGTTCTTCTCTGTTCCTGATCACTTTCCAGTTCGAAGAGACGTTGTATTGGCGGAACCTAACGGGGCTTCATCGCCTCTGACACCAGGACCTTTAAATGTATGAACGCACACAGTCCGCTTCGATCCGATAGCAACTGATGCTCAATGATTCGTGTTTGGACTGTTCGTCCAGCGCGCAATCCTGAAATACGCCATGGCTACATCCTCACCTAGCCACTGCCCACCTGAATACTGAAATTGGCAAGGTATGCTCTCGGAACGCTTACGAATTCATGATAACCGAGCTAGCTGCGGGCTATGCTTGACGCCCTATGGTCTGTACAAATCATCGTCATCAGAGCATCAAAAGCCATCCATAAAAAAATGACAAATTGGGGGTAAGGATGAAGCGCCTATTTCATGCTGCAGCGTTGGCAAGCTCCATGATGATCGTTGCAGCACCCGCCCAAGCCCGTATCACACAATTGGAGATCCTGCGGACCGAACCCGCTTTCGGAGGCGAAAGCTTAGGGAATACAGGGAGTTACGAACGCGTCTTTGCGCGCGCTCATGGTGAGTTAGACCCAGGAGTTTCTGGAAACAAGATTATTCAAGACATCGAACTTGCACCCCGTAACGGGCGCGGGATGGTTGAATACACGACTGATGTTGCAATCCTGCGTCCCGCTGACGTGGCCAAATCGAATGACATTCTTCTATTCGACGTGCCAAATCGAGGCTCTAAGCGCGCGATGTTATTGTTCAACGCTGATATGCAGGGTAGTCCAGCAGCGTTCAACAACTTCGAAGTCGCTGGGGACGGTTTTCTACAGCGCCAGGGTACGACGCTGATCGCGTTTGCCTGGCAGGGGGACGTTGCCCCGGGTGACAACCGTATGATGGTGCAATTGCCGACGGCCATAAATACTGATGGGTCGCCGGTAACAGGTGTGGTGCGCAGTGAGTTGACCATGCTCTCACCGACCGTCAGCCTTAACCTGTCCGCAGGTTGGTTCACCTCCACGCCGCCTCATACCAGCTATAAATCGGTTGAAACCGACAATACCAAAGTGCTCGCGGATGGCTTTCGTCCGACGTTGACAGTGCGTTCGCGGGCAAATGCGCCCCGACAGGAAATTCCAGTGAATGACTGGAAGTTTGGCGATTGCAATACGCCGAGCGAAACCCAGATATGCCTACCCGCGGGTTTTCAGCCCGGTAAGCTTTACGAGCTGATTTACCAGGCCAAGGAGCCGGCGGTAATGGGTATTGGTTTTGCTATCGCACGGGATGTTGGTGCGTTTTTCCAGCAGGCTGAGCATGACGATACTGGTGTGCCCAACCCTGTAGTGCATGGGCCTAAGGTCAAGTCGATTATCACTGGCTCATCACAAGCCGGGCGATTCATCCGCAGCATGATCGCGCTGGGTTTCAACCGCAGCGAGGAAGGTCATCGGGTCTATGACGGTGCGATGCCGCATATCGGTGGTGGCCTGATGCCGCTCAATATCCGATTTGCTCAACCTGGTCGGGCGTGGGGCCAGCAGGTCGATCATGATTCTCCTGCTTACGATTTTCCGTTTACCTATGGCCGGGAAACCGATCCTGTTACCGGGCGCTCGCAGGGTTTGCTGGATCGCTGCAACGATAACAATACTTGCCCTCTGATATTCCACATGGCAACGGCCCTTGAACTTTGGGAGGGACGCCAGTCGCTTGGCCTTACCGATCCACTCGGCTTGCGCGATGCACCTGAACCGGAAAACGTCCGCACTTTTATTATGGCAAGTACGCAGCACGCACCGCCGTCTTTGCCACTCCCGGCTAACCCACCCTTTGGGCTTTGCCAGGTTCAATCAAATCCAAATCCACACACCTGGGCCATGCGCGCAGCGTTCATCAATCTCGTCGGCTGGGTTCGTGATGAGACAACACCGCCCGCTTCGATAAAGCCTTCAGTGGCGGACGGCACCCTCGTGTCGGCGGACAGGGTCAGTTTCCCGCTCATCCCCACGACCAATTATGGTGGCGTTTCGCGCCCCGAGCTCCGCTACACCGGTGCAGTCAATAGCCTGCAAGTTCTTGATTTTGGACCTGGTTTTCGTCCCGAAGACAGCTCTGGCATTCTCACAAACGAGCCGCCGAAATCGGGGGTTGGTAGTTACGGCCTCTTGGTGCCTCAAGTGGATGCAGACGGAATTGATGTGGGTGGCGTTCGGGATGTGTATCTGGGTGCCCCCATCGGGACTTACACGGGTTGGAACACCTTCCGGCCCGAGTTTTTTGATGGCGGCTTTTGCAACTTCCAAGGCAGCTTCCTCCCGTTTGCCGCGACGAAGAAAGAGCGAATCGTGGCCGGAGATCCTCGCCTTTCTCTCGAGGAACGCTACCCCACGAAGGAGGCTTACGTGTCTGCAGTGAGTAAAGCTGCAGACTCGCTGGTTGAAGCGCGGATGCTGCTTCCTGAAGACCGTGAGCGGCTTGTAAAGGAAGCGCAGGAAAAAGGTGTGCGTGTAGGGCCTTGAGCAGGGCTGATCACTCCTTCGAAAAAGAGTTGTCTTAAACCTTGCCGCCTTTGATTGATATCCATGGCAGGTATAGCAAGGAATGCCCTGGAGCTCGCGTAACTGCGGGCTTTGGGCTTTTTGGGTCGATACCTGCTTAAGACATTGCTTTTCCATCCTGAGCCTAAAACAGGGGCTACTAAGCCGATGATTAGACTGCCCTAGGAAAAAACCTTAACAAAAATTAGTAAGGCTCCCAGCAGGAACAATGCAGAGGCTCCGTATCCAACTGAACGGATCCGTCGATAGGTGCGCGAAACACCATTGGGAGCTAAAGTGGGAAAACGCTGGATGTCTTTGAATACAGTGGCGAAGCCAAGAGCAGGAGAGCGGAATCGCTGGTCGTCGCTCTCGATAGCAGCTGCTACATTCAACGCAATAGCGGCGTAGCTATCAAAACGTTTATACGTTTGAATAGTAAAGTGAATGATGACCACGCCCAGTAAAAAAACAAGCTCAGCTCCCAAGATCTTTGATATCGCTCCATACAAGACCGGAGTACCCGCCATGGTGGCGACCATGAGAGACAGGGCCATGTTTGCCATAGTGTCGTAATGCCGATGTGAGTTGAGAGCTTCGCGGTAGGAGTCTGCGGGGAGCATAATTGTCGCCTGGCAAGAAAAAACCTAATTTACAGAAAAGAAATGCTAGGAGCTATCATTAACGCGAACGAGGCTCTTTGCGGCTGTGACCCAACCAATAAGCGTAACAGCCTGAGGTCCCCAGTAATTATTGAATCTAGGTCAGCTGTCTAAAACGAGTCGACGTCACGCACATGCAATAGCCTGCTTTCGGCTGTTAGCCGACCTTGACAATCGGCCGCTTTGAATCGACTGACGCCGCTTGCTTGACCAGCGGCAGTCGATCGAACCAAAGCAGTCATTAACAGCAGGCCCGAACAAAAGAGAGTTCGAAGCTCAGACCTTCCTAACCCAGTCGCTACTACTACCCATAAGAATCAATCTGTTCCCATGGCCCTGAATATCGAAAGAGAAGTCCTAGAATACTGGGTACGCCGGATAACCTATGGTTAGCAGAAATGCAGTTATGGCGCTGGCTTGGTCGAGGCGCACATACGTGAATGGTGCCTCAAGAATGATCAGAATTTCTGAGCGCTTCGGCGTTAGATCTAATGGACCATGACCGCCATCCCGCCAGCCAAAGAATTTGGTTCCCATATGCAGATACCGCAAAGGCATTATTGGTGCGTACGCCTGTGGGGAGTGGCTTTCACGAACCAAGCCTTGGTGAAGCCCCCGGCTTGGCCTTTCGAGGCGTCATCCCGCGCGCTGCCCTTGCCATGCCTATATGGACAGGGTTTCAGGAGCAATCAGCCAACCCACTACCCCCACACAAGCCAACGCCATTTCCTACACACAATTAAGGCCTGAAGGCGCAGACAATAGACAGACTAACCCCTACGATAAACCCATCCACATTGGATACGATCAAGTTATTACTGAAGCACGCACCTCGCTTAACAACGAGATAACAAGCAACACAATTCTTGCTGCACACTAGATAGCTATATGCAACTAACTAGCAGACTTGGGAAACAAGCTCGCTCGGCCTAACTGCGTAAAAATCTTACATATACGCTTATATACACATCAAGAATTAAAACAATTTAAGGAATATCATGAAAAAATTACTGATCAGCGCCGCAATGGCTACTTCCCTGCTGGGACTGTCCATGACCTCTCAAGCGGCGGAAAACTGCCCTGCTGTCTCGAAAATCGAACAGGTCTCGCCCGGTGTTTACCGGGCGAGCGGCAATGACGGCGAGTGGACCGGCGTGCTGCAAGGCGTTGTGACAAAGAAAATGCCTGTGCAGTCCTTTGACCTGGCCATTGCTATTCAAGAGGGTGCAGACGCACCTCAAATGTTGCAACACTGCACCTACAACATCGGTGGGCGCGAGGCGCTGGACATGCGTTTCATCGCTAAAAACAATAAGGATTTCACTATAAAAACTGCAGGCAATGCCTGGAAGAAAGAAGATGGGCCTTTTGGTCTTGTCTATAACGTGTGTGAAAAAACATCAGCTGAAAACTGCAAGTTCACTGTCGTTCAGTAACACGAAATAACTCTGTCGCTCTTCAGCGAGCCTGCAATGGCTCGCTGAAGAGCCACTCACGTCAGATCATGCAAATCCTTGCCCAGTGCAGGCATGACTTCGAAATGAGAGAACACCACCTCCAGCCCTCCCCGCTCCGGGCTGCAGCACATTGGGCCTACGGCATAAGACTCACTCACGGGAAATGGTGCCAGGCGCAGCAGCGGCCAGCGCAGGCCGTCGCTGGAGTGCTGAATGCGCAGCACGCCCTTGGCGACGGTGACTCGCAGCCAGAGGCCGGATGACGAATCATCAAATACACCCGTGGCCCAATCGGATTGTCCGCAGGTTAAAACGCTGCCCAGCATCAGGGCTCCGTCACTGACTTCAACGCCGGTTTTGACCCAGTTGCGCTCATCAATGCGGACCATCAAGCCCGCCTGATCGTAAAGCTTCTTGAAATCACCCTGCACATGCACTTGCGCGGTGAAATCACCGGTCACCGAAACTCCCAGAAAATGACCGGTATCGCGGCAAAAGCCGTAGTGCGTCTGCTGCCAGAAATCGGTTTGCGGGTCTGTGGTGACTGTCAGACGCTCGTCCTTCACGCTGCAGTGCCGGGGTTGGTTCAGCCAGATGCCTTTGTCGAACATGTCGCCTCCTGTGTGGGTTTGTCGAGGGTGATCGAGGGTTTACTGACCTCATCTACTCCATATGCATGGATACCTTCCCGATGATAAACATCAACCAACAACACACCATCTGACCACACCCTAAAACCGCACGCATCTTACCCATCCAAAAAACGCCATTTCCTACGCTGCAAACCGACGCCCACACCCTTGCCACCCCGTTCCCACCACGCTAACCTCCCCGCCGCTCGCTGCAAAATCAGCAGCTGGGTTTGGCGACCCAAAGAAAAGACAAAAATACGCTCCATCGCGAAACAGCAGATCCTGTCGGCCTGCATGTCGCGCTATGGCGGCTGTGCGCGGGAGATCTTCGGGTCTGCCGGGGTTTGTCTTTTTGCCCGGTTCGCCAACCTGCACACAGCTGCCACCCAATGTTTGGCGACAATCCGTGGCGGCTCTCGATAACCAAAAAGAGCGTCACCCATGCAAAATATCGTTCTCAGAAACACCCATACACCCCATTTCGAAGCCATCCTCTTCCTCCGCCACAGCCGCACCCTTCGCGCCATTTTTACCGAATCTCAAGCCTGGTTCTGCCTCGCCGACCTTGCCCGTCTGATGGGCAGGGCGCTGGATGAGCGTGCCACGCTCAAGCTCGATGCGGATCAGCGTCGCGAGGTCTGGCTGGAAGCTCATGGCGAGTGCCAGCGGCAGTTGATGATCAGCGAGTCCGGCGTGCTAGCGCTGCTGGTTCATCACT
The DNA here is from genome assembly GCF_017832255.1 of Pseudomonas sp. PvP028. Classification (NCBI taxonomy): domain Bacteria; kingdom Pseudomonadati; phylum Pseudomonadota; class Gammaproteobacteria; order Pseudomonadales; family Pseudomonadaceae; genus Pseudomonas; species Pseudomonas sp. PvP028. The sequence goes on along the minus strand of NZ_JAFIBL010000001.1, from coordinate 2,881,035 downwards.
ACGTGCCCGAGAACCGCGCGCTGCGTCAGTGGCTGACGCATGAGGTGCTGACGACCTTGCATGATCAACAGAACGTCACGCTGGATAACCCCAGAATGAGCCAGCTGCAATGGCCCGGCACATCGCTGAGCGTGCTGCACTGGCGCAGCGAAACCTGGGTTCGCTTGCGCGACATGCCGAATGTGGTGGCCGAGGCAGCGCCCCGGCCAAAGCGGCCGTTATGGCGCAGGGTGTTGAAGCGCATCAACACAATGCGCACTGCCGCCTGACCGGTACTGCCTGAACCCCGTTGACACCCCACCCACCAAAAAACATGATGCATCCACCCTAAAAACCGGAACGCACTCATGAGCGACAAGAAAAAGCTTTTGCTGACTGGCGCAAGCCGGGGTATCGGTCATGCCACGGTCAAGCATTTCAATGCCGCTGGCTGGGAGGTGTTTACCGCATCGCGGCAGAACTGGGTCGCTGACTGCCCCTGGGCTGAAGGTCTGCTCAACCACATTCACCTGGACCTGGAAAATATCGACAGCGTCAGCGAGAGCATGGCGGCGATCAAGGACAAGCTCGGCGGGCGGCTCGATGCGCTTGTCAACAATGCCGGCGTTTCACCGAAGACCGAGGACGGCGGGCGCATGGGTGTGCTGGAGTCGGATTACAGCACCTGGATCAAGGTGTTCAACGTCAATCTGTTCTCCACCGCGCTGCTGGGTCGGGGCTTGTTTGACGAGTTGAAGGCAGCCAAGGGCAGCATCATCAATGTCACCTCAATCGCCGGCTCGAAGGTCCACCCGTTTGCGGGGGTCGCCTACGCCACGTCCAAGGCGGCACTGTCGGCGCTGACGCGGGAAATGGCCTTCGATTTCGGTCCGCACGGGATACGGGTCAATGCCATTGCGCCGGGTGAAATCGATACGTCGATTCTGTCACCCGGCACCGCCGAGATTGTCGAGCGGCTGGTGCCGATGCACCGGCTGGGCAAGCCCGAGGAAGTCGCCTCGCTGATCTACTTCTTGTGTACGGCTGGCGCGTCCTACGTGAACGGTGCGGAGATTCACGTCAACGGCGGCCAGCACGTCTGACTCAACGTGTGCCGGAAACGCTCTCCGGCACGCGTCGCACGCCCAGGCGACTGATCCACACCGACGCCACGATCACCCCGCCGCCGATCAGCAGGCGGGTGAAGTCCTCATGCTGGTTCCAGATCAGCAGATTAATCAACAGCCCCAGCGGCACATGCAGGTTATTCATCACCGCCAGTGTGCCGCCGTTGACCATGCACGCGCCTTTATTCCACCAATACATGCCCAGCGCCGTCGAACACAGACCAAGAAATAGCAGCACGATCCATTGGGTCGGCGCTTCGGGCAGGTGTTGCGGGTTACCGAACATCAGGAACGCCGGTAGGACCACGGCCAGTGCGCCGAGGTAGAAGTAGCCGAAGCGTCGGTAATGCGGCAGATCGCTCGGGTAGCGCGCCACCAGATGCTTGTACAGCACCTGCCCGGCGGCGTAGGTGAAGTTGGCCAGTTGCAGGAGCAGAAAGCCGCCAAGGAAGTCGCCGTCCAGGCCATCGTAACGAATCACCCCGGCGCCCAGCACCGCGACTACTGCCGCCAGCAATGCCCAAGGGTTGAAGCGCCGGTTAAGCGCATCTTCGATCAACGTCACGTGCAGCGGCGTGAGGATGGTGAACAGCAGCACTTCCGGCACCGTCAGCACCCTGAAGCTCAGGTACAGGCAGACATAGGTCACGCCGAATTGCAGCGCGCCGATCAGCAGCATGCTGCGCATGAAGCGCGGTTCGACCTGACGCCAGCGGGTCAGCGGAATGAATACCAGACCCGCCAGCACCACGCGGACCAGCACCGCGAAATAGCTGTCGACGTGCCCGGCCAGATAGACACCGATCAGGCTGAACGAAAACGCCTGAATCAGTGTGACGAAAAGTAGATAACCCATGCCCGCCCCCATTTTTGAAGGGCGCGACCATAGCGGTTGCGTCACTTACTGTCCACTCAGAGGCCGCCGCTTTTTGACGCCAACCCGTCGCCGCGCTCCGCGTTACCCGTCACAAATATGACAGTCGCATTATTGACGTACATGTCGTCGGTTTCGACGAAAATATAGCCTATATCGGCAACTTTTCCACAGAAAAAGGTCTTATCATCTCGACGCTGCAATATTGACTCATTTCATCCACATTCGTCGTCGCCTGGAGTAACACCATGATATTCAACACAAAAGACTTCGGAGCACTGGGCGACGGCGTCACTGACGACACGGCAGCCATTCAGGCCGCGATCGACGCAGCCGCTGCTGCAGGCGGCGGTGAAGTGGTGATGGGGGCCGGGACCTACGTCGTGTCCGGTGGCGAGGAGCCTTCGGATGGCTGCCTGATGCTCAAGAGCAATGTCACCCTGTCGGGCGCAGGCATGGGCGAGACGGTCATCAAGCTCGCGGATGGCTCGGACACCAAGGTGACCGGCATCGTGCGCTCGGCCTACGGCGAAGAAACCCACGACTTCGGCATGAAGAACCTGACGCTGGACGGTAACCGGGACGCCACCACCGGCAAGGTGGACGGCTGGTTCAATGGTTACATTCCAGGCTCTGACGGCAAGGATTCGAACGTCACCCTCGACAGCGTCGAGATCAAGGATTGCTCGGGCTACGGCTTCGACCCGCACGAGCAGACCGTCAACATGGTGATCAAGAACAGCGTGTCGCATGGCAACGGCCTGGACGGCTTCGTGGCCGATTACCTGAGCGACAGCGTGTTTGAAAACAACGTTGCGTACGACAACGATCGCCACGGCTTCAACGTGGTCACCAGCACCCACGACTTCACCCTGAGCAACAACGTTGCCTATGGCAATGGCAGCACCGGCATCGTGGTGCAGCGCGGCAGCGAGAACATCCCCTCGCCCGCCAACATCACCATCACCGGCGGCGCGGTGTATGGCAACGCGGCAGAAGGCGTGCTGATCAAGCTGTCCAGCCAGGTTTCGGTCAGCGGCGTGGACATCCACGACAATGGCAACGCCGGCGTGCGCATTTATGGCAGTTCCGGGGTGGATATCTTCGACAACACTCTGAGCAACAACGCGCAGGGTTCAGCGGTTCCGGAAATCATCATTCAGTCCTACGACGACACCACAGGCGTGTCCGGCAAGTTCTTCAGCGGCAGCGACAACCTGATCCGTGGCAACACGATCACCGGCAGTGACAACTCCACGTACGGCGTCGCCGAGCGCAACGAAGACGGCACCGACCGCAACAGCATCGTCGGCAACACCATCAGCCACACCAGCAAGGGGCTGACCCTGGTGTACGGCGATGGCAGCTTTGCAGGTGATGCGTTCCCGCTGGTGACCGTCAATGGCACCGAGGGCAACGATGTCATCACCGGTGGCGCAGCCCACGAGCAGATCTTCGGCCTGGCGGGCAAGGACACCCTGAACGGCGGGTCGGGTGACGACATCCTGGTCGGCGGTGCCGGGGCCGACAAGCTCACCGGCGGCGCGGGGGCCGACACCTTTCGCTTCGATCAGTTGACCGACAGCTACCGCACGGCGACCACCAGTTCCACCGACCTGGTCACCGACTTCGACATCAGCCAGGACCGCATCGACCTGACCAACCTGGGCTTCACCGGGCTGGGCAGCGGCAAGGGCGGTACGCTGAACATCAGCTACAACGCCACACTGGACCGCACCTACGTCAAATCACTCGACGCCGATGCCAGCGGCAACCGCTTCGAGCTGGGCTTGAGCGGCAACCTGAAAGACACGCTCAATGCCAGCCACTTCATCTTCCAGCATGTCGTGGAAGGCACGGCGGGCGGCGATACCCTCACCGGCACCGACGGCAATGACGTGCTCAACGGCAATGCCGGTACGGACCGTATCGATGGCGGCGCGGGCGCCGACACGATCACTGGCGGAGCCGATGCCGACACCCTGACCGGTGGCGCAGGCGCGGACCTGTTCATCTACAACTCGCGCCTGGACAGCTATCGCAATTACACCGCCAGCGGCACCAAGCAAAGCGATACGATCACCGACTTCAACCCGGCCGAAGACCGCATCGACCTGTCCAGCATCGGCCTGCGCGGCCTGGGCGATGGCAGCGCCAACACCATTTACCTGTCCGTCAATGCCGACGGCAGCAAGACCTACATCAAGACCGATGCGGTCGACAGCACAGGCAATCGCTTCGAGATCGCCTTGCAAGGCAACCTGGCCGACAAACTCAGTGCGTCCAACTTCATCTTCTCCACCGCAGCCGCCGCCAATCAGGCGCCAGTGCTCAATACGCCGCTGATGGACCAGAACATCACCGAGCTGAAGGCGTTCTCCTACGCCGTGCAGCCCGGCAGCTTCAGCGACCCGGACAGCAACACGCTGACCTACAGCGCGACCCTGGCCGATAACAGCGCCCTGCCCGACTGGTTGAAGTTCGACAGCAAGACCCTGACCTTCAGCGGCACACCGGGCGGCACGGCATCGGGGCTTTACTCGGTATTGCTGACCGCGAGCGACGCGACCGGTGCTTCGGTGGCCGACAGTTTTGCCATCAATGTGGGCAACGTGACACCGGGGATCCTCACCGGCACCGAGAACGCCGAGGCGCTGTACGGCACCGAAGGCAACGACACGATTCTGGGCCTGGGCGGTGACGACACGCTGCGCGGCGATACCGGTGCCGACATCATCAACGGTGGCGCAGGACGCGATGCCCTGTACGGTGGCGCCGATGCCGACACGTTCGTCTACAGCGCACTGACCGACAGCTACCGCGATTACGACGCTGGCGGGCTGACGGCCACCGACACGATCTATGACTTCACCCCCGGTCAGGACAAGATAGACGTCTCCGCGCTGGGCTTTCTGGGGCTGGGCAACGGCGAAGATCACACGCTGTACATGACCCTCAACGAGACGGGCGACAAGACCTACATCAAGTCCGCCACGGCGGATGCCGACGGCAATCGCTTCGAAATCGCCCTGAGCGGCAACCTGATCGACACCCTGACCGACGCGGACTTCGTCTTCGGCCAGCGTGAGTCGCAGGAGATTCTCTACCTGCCGACGCTGGGCCAGTCCAATGCGCGCCTGCTGCGCATGACTGAAGACGATAACCAGTCCGGCACCTCGGAAATGGTCAAGGACCTGACTCGCTACACCGATTACGACGTGCGCAGCCAGTTCACCGACGCCAACGGTGATGGCATCGACCTCGCCGTGGGCGGCAGCACCGTGGTCGGCTACTCGACCGGCACTCAGGATGAACAGCGTGTTTCCTGGTGGCTGGTCGACACCGATGAGCCGGGCCCTGCGCTGTTGCGCGCCACCGAGTTGCTCAAGTCGCAACTGGCGTCGCTGACCGCCATCGACAAAGTGACCACCGGGATCATCTGGGGTCAGGGCGAAGAAGCCGCTCAGGAAATCGCCCGCGCCACTGACAAGCAGGCGGCGGCCGACCTGTACAAGGCCTCGACCCTGAAAGTGTTCGACTACTTGCACGCGCAGATCGGTGATTTCACCGTGTACATCGCCGAAACCGGGCACTACCAGACCGACGCCGCCAAGGCGCGCGGTTACACCGAAGAAAAGATCAACGCCATCGTCGAGGGCACCGGGTACGTCAGAAGCGTCCAGGAAGCCATTGCCACTGAGCGCGCCGACGTCAAGCTGGCGGTTGACTACACCGACCTGCCCCTGCGTTACGAGGTCAACCCGCTGGTTTACCCCGATGACGTCTGGCACTTGCATGAAGAGTCCGCCGAGATCGTCGGCCAGCGTCTGGCCGATTTCATCGCCGATGACCTGGGCTTTCATGGCAACGCAGCTGACAACAACGACCCGGCGGCCATTTTCGAGAGTGGCCAAAACGAAGGTGGCCATATCTTCGGCACCAGTGACGACGACACGCTGGTCGGCAGTTCCGGCAATGACGTGCTGGACGGCGATCAGGGCGCGGACGACATGAGCGGCGGCGATGGCAACGATATCTACGTGGTCGACAACGCTTTCGATACCGTCACCGAAAGCAACGACTCCCCCTCGCAGGTGGACACCGTGGTGTCGTCTGTCAGCTGGACGCTGGGCGCAAACCTGGAAAACCTGCTGCTTACCGGCGTATCTGCCATCAATGGCACCGGCAACGCCGTGAAAAACGTCATCATCGGCAATGCCAGCAACAACATCCTCGACGGCGCTGCAGGTGCCGACATGCTGACCGGCGGCGATGGGTCGGACAGTTATTATGTCGACGATGCCGCCGACCGGGTGGTCGAGACCAATGCCGATGCAAAAGTGGGCGGCGTGGATACGGTGTACAGCTCGCTGGCCAGCTACACGCTGGGGGCCAATCTGGAAAACATCGTCATCAACAGCAGCGGGGCCGCCAATGCCACCGGCAACGCCCTGGATAACCTGATTTATGCGGGCGCTGGCGACAACGTCATGGACGGGCGTGGCGGCAATGACACCGTGTCGTATCTGTTCGCCACTGCCGGCGTCACCGTTGCGCTGAACACCAGCGCTCAGCAAGCCACCGGCGGTTCGGGCCTGGACACACTGAAGAGCACTGAAAACCTGATCGGCAGCCAGTTTGCCGACACCTTGACCGGCAACAAGAACGCCAACACTCTGAGTGGAGGCGCTGGCAATGACACCTTGTCCGGCGGCGCGGGCGACGACGTGCTGATCGGCGGATCAGGCGCGGATACGCTGATCGGCGGCACCGGTGCAGACCACTACGTGTTCAACGGCATCAGCGATACGGGCCTGGGCGGACTGCGCGACATCATCAATGGCTTCAAGACAGCCGAAGGCGACAAGCTGGACTTCTCCGGCTTCGATGCCCGCCCGCTGACCGATGGCCACGATGCCTTCGTGTTCATCGGCAATGCCGCGTTCAGCGCCAACAACAACGGCGAACTGCGTTTTGCCGATGGCGTGCTGTACGGCAACATCGACGACAATATCGGCGCGGACTTCGAAATCCAGCTCACGGGCGTGCAGACGCTGCAGGCCGCCGACATCATTGTCTGATCGTCCCAAAGCACATAACGCTTAAACAGCCCTGGAAACGGGGCTGCACCCTCAGAATATCTGCAAGAGCGACCGGGGTGAGTGACATCCCCCGCAACCCCGGTCCTACACCAACGCGTTGCGCAAAAACGCGGAGCCTCTGTGCCCCCACCCATAAATTTGTCTTATCCATAAGAGCGCTCTACTCTCAGGCGGGCTGACAGCTGAGCCTGATTCGCAGCTTTATGATGCTGCGATTGAATCGGGATGAGACGTCGAGACTCTTGCCTGCGCCAACCTGCACACGCCGGGTGCGCGGTGCCTCCGGCCCGTTGATGAACACCACCGAACATTTGACGTCTACTTCACCGTAGTTGTTGACGGTGATTGACCCGGTATCGTGATAGACGTCGTGGGCAACATAATCGATCTTCACGTCCTGGTACTGTTTTTCCACCTCGATGGGGTACGCCAGGGCCGTCACCGGCAACATGACCAGCAGCGCACAACACAGTCGATTCATTCGGCAATCTCCGAGTCGGGATTGTCAGAGTAGAACAATAAGCCCGTATTTAAAGAGGAATTACAGCATGAAAGCGCCCCGCGTGACTCTCGACCAGTGGCGCACATTGCAGGCCGTGGTCGATCACGGTGGTTTTGCTCAGGCCGCCGAAGCGTTGCATCGCTCGCAATCATCGGTGAGTTACACCGTGGCGCGCATGCAGGAACAACTCGGCGTGCCGTTGTTGCGTATCGACGGGCGCAAGGCGGTGCTGACCGAAGCCGGTGGCGTACTGCTGCGCCGCTCGCGGCAACTGGTCAAGCAGGCCAGTCAACTGGAAGACCTCGCGCACCATATGGAGCAGGGCTGGGAAGCGGAAGTGCGTCTGGTGATCGACGCGGCGTACCCTTCGGCACGTTTGGTCAAGGCGCTGACCGCATTCATGCCACAGAGCCGCGGCTGCCGGGTGCGACTGCGTGAAGAGGTGCTCTCCGGCGTCGAAGAGGTCTTGCTCGAAGGCGTTGCGGACCTGGCCATCAGCGGCTACAGCATTGCCGGGCATCTGGGCACCGAGATGAGCTCGGTCGAGTTCGTCGCCGTCGCGCACCCTGACCACGCCCTGCATCAGGCCAATCGCGAGCTGACCTTTCAAGACCTGGAAAGCCAGTTGCAGGTGGTCATCCGTGATTCGGGCAGGCAGCAACCCAGGGACTTCGGCTGGCTGGGCGCGGAACAGCGCTGGACCGTCGGCAGCCTGGGCACCGCCGCGACCTTCGTCAGCAACGGCCTGGGCTTCGCCTGGCTGCCGCGGCACATGATCGAGCGCGAACTGCGCGAAGGCTTGCTCAAGCCCCTGCGCCTGGACAAGGGCGGCAGCCGCAACCCGACCTTCTATCTTTACTCCAGCAAGGACCGGCCGCTGGGCCCGGCCACGCAGATTCTGATCGACCTGATCCGCACCTTCGACACGGCCCCGCTCACACCAGCACTCGGCACGCCGCAAAACGCCTGACCGGAGCAGCCACATGGCACTCTGCGTACAATCAGGGCTGTATGCAGCACTTCAATCGCACGCGGCTGGAATTCATCGCCAGCAACGCAGTCTGAAATCCTGTGCGGTCCATGGACGTGCAGCCTGGTCGCCTGAAGTGCTGCAAACCCGCCAACACGCTGGGCAAAAAAAGCCAAACGTGGTTACCTTGCCGGTCACAGTCGATATCTCTCAATGAAGGACGTGTTGCCACATGCTGAAAAAAATCGCTCTCGCCGCCTGCTCCGTGCTGTTCGCCGCCAACCTGATGGCTGCCCCGGATAAAGCCACGCACGTGGTACTCGACACCAGCTTCGGCCAGATTGAAATCGAACTCGCAGACACCAAGGCGCCGGTCAGCACCCAGAACTTTCTGGGCTATGTCGACAGCGGCTTCTACACCAACACCATCTTTCACCGGGTGATTCCGGGCTTCATGGTGCAGGGCGGTGGCTTCACCCCGCAGATGGTTCAGAAGCAGACCAAGGATCCGATCAAGAACGAAGCCCAGAACGGTTTGCATAACGTGCGTGGCACCATTGCCATGGCGCGTACATCGGACGTGAACTCGGCCACCAGTCAATTCTTCATCAACACCAATGACAATGCCATGCTCGACAACGGCGCGCGCGACTTCGGTTACGCGGTGTTCGGTAAAGTCGTCAAGGGTATGGACGTCGTCGACAACATCGTCAACGCCCGCACCACTACTCAGAAAGGCATGCAAAACGTGCCAATCGACCCGATCCTGATCAAGTCCGCCAAACGCGTCAACTGATCGGGAAACCTGCACCGCATGAAGCCTTGGGCTTCGTGCGGTCCGGACGGGAGAGCCTCCACTTATCAAGGAGAACCCACGTCGCGTGGGTGTGATAGCCAATGCTTTATCGTCGTTTCGAAAAACTGATCGATATCTTCAAAGACGCTCCTACCGCAGCCCCGCCCAATACCGTCTTCGCGTTTTACCTCTACTACCTGCGTCAGGTGTGGCCGACGTTCACTGCGTTGCTGGTGGTCGGCCTGATCGGTGCGTTGATCGAAGTGTCGCTGTTCAGTTACCTGAGCCGCATCATCGACCTGGCGCAAACCACGCCGCCGGAGAATTTCTTCAGCATTCACGCTTCCGAACTGATCTGGATGGTCGTCGTAGCCCTGTTGCTGCGGCCGATTTTCGTCGGCCTGCATGATCTGCTGGTCCACCAGACGATCAGCCCCGGCATGACCAACCTGATTCGCTGGCAGAACCACAGTTACGTGCTCAAGCAGAGCGTCAACTTCTTCCAGAACGACTTCGCCGGGCGTATCGCTCAGCGCATCATGCAGACCGGCAACTCGTTACGTGACTCGGCCGTGCAGTCGGTGGATGCGCTGTGGCATGTGCTGATCTACGCGATCAGCGCAATGGTGCTGTTCGCCGAAGCCGACTGGCGCCTGATGATCCCGCTGGGTACCTGGATCGCGGCGTTCATCCTCTCGCTGATGTATTTCGTGCCGAGGGTCAAGCAGCGCTCGGTGGATTCGTCCGATGCCCGCTCAAGACTGATGGGCCGCATCGTCGACGGCTACACCAACATCACCACGCTCAAGCTGTTCGCCCACACCAACCACGAGCAGCAGTACGCTCGCGAAGCGATGCGCGATCAAACCGAAAAAAGTCAGCTGGCTGGCCGCGTGGTCACCTCGATGGACACCACCATCACCACCATGAACGGCGTACTGATCGTCGCGACCACCGGTCTGGCCCTTTGGCTGTGGACCCAGTCGATGATCTCGGTGGGTGCGATCGCACTGGCCACCGGTCTGGTCATCCGCATCGTCAACATGTCCGGCTGGATCATGTGGGTGGTCAACGGCATCTTCGAGAACATCGGCACCGTGCAGGATGGCCTGGAAAGTATCTCGCAGCCCGTCACCGTCAATGACAAACCCGGCGCCCTGCCGCTGAAGATCGAAAACGGCGGCGTCCGGTTCGACGGCGTCGATTTCCATTACGGCAATGGCAACGGGATCATTCACAACCTCAACCTGGACATCAGACCGGGTGAGAAGATCGGCCTGATCGGACCTTCCGGCGCGGGCAAGTCGACGCTGGTCAACCTGCTGCTACGCATGTACGACGTGCAAGGCGGGAGGATCCTCATCGACGGCCAGGATATTTCCGAAATCACCCAGGAAAGCCTGCGGGCGCAGATCGGCATGATCACCCAGGACACCTCGCTGCTGCACCGCTCGATTCGCGAGAACCTGCTGTATGGCAATCCGCACGCAACTGATGAACAGCTCTGGGATTCGATTCACAAGGCGCGCGCCGACGAGTTCATCCCACTGCTCTCGGACTCCGAAGGTCGCACCGGCTTCGACGCCCATGTCGGTGAGCGCGGCGTCAAGCTGTCGGGCGGTCAACGCCAGCGTATCGCGATCACTCGCGTGCTGCTCAAGGACGCGCCGATCCTGATCATGGACGAAGCCACCTCGGCACTCGACTCGGAAGTCGAAGCGGCGATTCAGGAGAGCCTGGAGACGTTGATGCAGGGCAAGACCGTGATCGCCATCGCGCACCGCCTGTCGACGATCGCACGCATGGATCGCCTGGTGGTTCTGGAGAAAGGCCAGATCGCCGAAACCGGCACGCACAGCGAACTGCTGGCGCATGGCGGGCTGTATGCACGGTTGTGGCAGCATCAGACCGGTGGGTTTGTAGGCGTGGATTGATAGGGCGAGGCTGCCGGCCTCTTCGCGAGCAAGCTCGCTCCCACAAGATCTTCACAAGCCACAAAATCTTCAGGGGCAGTGATCTCCCCGCTACCCCGCCTGTCGGTCAGGTGTACACAGCAGTTGTGTGAGCTTGCTCACGAAGGTGCCAGTGCTGTCGCTGGATGTCTTCTGGATAGCTGCTCACCTGTCGGTCAGGTGTACACCGCACTTGTGGGAGCGAGCTTGCTCGCGAAGAAGTCAGTGCAGTCGTTGGATGTCTTCTGGGTAGCTGCTCACCTGTCGGTCAGGTGTACACAGAAGTTGTGTGAGCTTGCTCGCGAAGAGGCCAGTGCAGTCGCTGGATGTCTTCTGGATGGCTGCTCACCTGTCGGTCAGGTGTACACCGCACTTGTGGGAGCGAGCTTGCTCGCGAAGAGGTCAGTGCAGTCGCTGAATGTCTTCTGGATAGCTACTCACCTGCCGGTCGGGTGTACACCGAACTTGTGGGAGCGAGCTTGCTCGCGAAGAGGCCCGTGCAGTCGCTAGATGTCTTCTGGATAGCTGCTCACCTGCCGGTCAGGTGTACACCGCACTTGTGGGAGCGAGCTTGCTCGCGAAGAGGCCCGTGCCGTCGCTAGATGTCTTCTGGATAGCTGCTCACCTGTCGGTCAGGTGTACACCGCACTTGTGGGAGCGAGCTTGCTCGCGAAGAAGTCAGTGCAGTCGTTGGATGTCTTCTGGGTAGCTGCTCACCTGTCGGTCAGGTGTACACAGAAGTTGTGTGAGCTTGCTCGCGAAGAGGCCCGTGCAGTCGCTGGATGTCTTCTGGGTAGCTGCTCACCTGTCGGTCAGGTGTACACCGAACTTGTGGGAGCGAGCTTGCTCGCGAAGAGGTCAGTGCAGTCGCTGAATATCTTCTGGCCGGTTACTCCGCCTGCCGATACGGCAGCGCGCTGCGCGCATCCTCGGCATAGGCCATTACGCCGACGCGCTCCTGCTCCAGAAACTCGCTGACCGCGTCTTTCAGGCCTGGGTGCATCAGGTAATGCCACGAACGGGTGATCTGCGGTTCGAAGCCGCGGATCAGTTTGTGTTCGCCCTGCGCACCGGCGTCGAAGCGTTGCAGGCCGTGGGCGATGGCGTAGTCCATACCCTGGTAAAAACAGGTTTCGAAATGCAGCCGGTCGAACTCGGCCAGGCAGCCCCAGTAACGCCCATAGAAACTGTCGTCACCGATCAGGCTGAAAGCCATCGCCACAGGCCGTGAGCCCTGCAGCGCGATGACCACACGGATCGATTCGGGCATGCGCTCGGCCAGCAGGCTGAAGAACTCACGCGTCAGGTAAGGCGCCTGCCCGCGCACCTCGTAGGTATTGGAGTAGCACGCATACACGAAGTCCCACAGCACTTCGCTCATCTGCGCGCCTTCGAGCCATTCGAACTCGATGCCCTGCCCGGCCACCTGTTCACGCTCCTTGCGCATCTGTTTGCGCTTGCGCGAACTCAATGCGTCGAGAAAATCCTGGAAATCGCGGTAGCCGCGATTCTGCCAATGAAACTGGCAACCAATCCGTTGCAACCAGCCCGGTTGGGTTTCAAGCAGGGCATCGGCCGCCGGATCGGTAAAGTTCACGTGCGCGCTCGACAGCCCCTCACGTTGCAGGTACGCCGGCAGCTCGCCGAGCAACTCGATGCCACCCTGAGGCGTCGCGGACAGAATCCTCGAACCGCCAACCGGGCTGAAAGGCACGGCGACCAGCAGCTTGGGGTAGTAGGCGATGCCAGCGCGACGGCAGGCGTCTGCCCAGGCGTGATCGAACACGTACTCGCCATACGAATGCCACTTTCGGTAGGCCGGCAACGCCGCCACCAACTGATCGTTTTCGTAGTGCAGCACATGTTCGGCACGCCAGCCTGATCGTGGGCCGAGGCTGCCGCTGTCCTCCAGCGAGCTGAGAAACGCATGCCGCAGGAATGGCTGATTGCCAGGGACCAGCGCATCCCATTGGGCAGGCGTGACGGTGGCGAGGCTGTCGATTACGTGAACAGGCATGCAGGTTCCCCGATAGGCAGACAGGGTGAAGAATATCCCTTATTGAGCCGTGATGTTCACCGCCTCCGCAATCTGCCTGGAAAGAGTGACCGCGAATTCGTTGATCGCTCGCTCACGCTCACGGGAGATCACGCCAATCTGCTCGAGGTACTGCTGATCGGATTGCTCGTCAGGCGGCAACTCATCCAGGGCCACCAGGCGCTGATTGAAAGGCTGCTTGACCGGCTCGAACTCCGGGGCGTAACGAATTTCCAGATAACTCATCCAGAACTCCCGGGCAATCATCGACTGAAAAAACTCAGGGGTGGTTTCGCGATCAATGATTTCGTTGTACGCCGTCTGTAAATCCGCTTCGCTCACCCTGGCAATAGCGCGGAACCACATGGTTCGCGGCTGGCCCGGCAGTTCAAGCCGCGCCTGCAGACCGACGCGATAGGCCAGGCGTACTTCGGCCTCATCGACGCTCTCGCCGCTCGCCTGGCGAAACGCAATCTCGCGCAGGGCAATTTTCTCCACCTGGTCCAGACGGTCCAGACTGCGGGTCATCCTGAACAGCTTGCGTGGCTGCGCAGACGCCGGCGTGGATGACATGATCGAGAAGATCTGGACGCGCACTTCCATGTCGCCAAACACCAATGCCAGTCCATCGCCACACGTCTGCGGGTGCGCAGCAACATCGAAGAGCTGGGCACGCAGCTCGGCGTTTACCGACGCCGATTCGATCATCGACCAGACCCGCGCAATCAGCTCATCGCGGTTACTTGAAAAGTCGGCCGAGTGTGTCAGATCGCTTAGCATCTGAAAAAAATCCGTGGAGCCGGCACAAGCGCGCAGGTCTTGCCACAGCCTTGTGCGGGTATTGGCCTGCTCACGATTCAGGCCTAAAAGCCACGGCGCACTGTCAGGCACGGCCTCAACCGGATTGACACTCTGGCTGACACCCCATCGCGGTCGCAGCCTTCCCTCGCGAAACAGCCTGATGCGCTCCAGCGTGGGTGAATTCAACGGATTGCCGTTCAGATGCAAGTGCAGGCGCGAGGAACTGAGGGAGCGCTCGATGTTATCGAGCTCATCGATGGATATTTCCGAGATGCGATTGTCACGCACATCAATACGAATCAGCTCAGACCGAAGCCAGTTCCATGCCGGCAATCTGCTAATGCCGGAGCCGCGCAGAAACAACAGGCGCAGGGAGTTCAGTGCATTGATGGGGACGTCCTCGCCGAGCGAGCAAAAATTGAGGTCCAGAATTTCCAGGCGGTTCAGGTTCTGCAACGTCGCGTTGGCGGACTCTGTCCAGATCAGCGGATTGTGGCTGATGGACAGCTCTGCAAGCTGAGGCATTTGCCCTATCGAAGTCGGCAAGGATCGCAGGTCATTGAAGTCCAGGCTCAGTGAACGCAGTCTATTGAAGTTTTTCAGTAATGCATCCGCTTGTGGATCGGTAAGCTGCATGGCGCGGGCTTTCAGCACCGCCACATGGTCGAAGTTGGCCGTGATATCCGGTAGTTGTCCGATACGCAGATTATCCAGATCGAGCGCGTACCCCAAGAAGTCGCCTTGAAAGTTTCGGCACTGAACGCTCAAGCGTTTCCAGCAGTCGTGAATGCGCGTCGCGGCAACCTCCCTCGGCCGGCGCATCGAAGAAAAGGGCGTTTCCGCGACCCAAGTGTCCAGGGTAACCTGGAGCGTTCGCAGTTCATCGGCGAGGCTGCTCAGTCTTTGCCGGACGAAAGTCGACAACTCCCTCGCCAGTCCGGTGTGTTCGGCGCGCAACGCGTTCAGGAAACCGGACACCTCTGCATCGGAAAAATCAGGGTATAAGCTTTTTACCGCAAGCTCCGGCGAGTACCTGGACGCGCCGATGCCCAGACGACGAAAGAAACGTCGCAACCGTCCACTCAGGGGGTAGCCAATACGGCCATGGGGCAAGCGTTGCGGCCATTTGATACCCGGCTTGATCAGTTGTAATTGCAGAACGGCAGCCATGCGCTCGCGTCGTTCGACTGCCGTATTGCGCAACAGGCTGCGCAGTTGCAGCTCATCCGCATCGGCGGGCAGCTGGACGTCGAGCCGCACTTGCTCAGGAAGCGCCAGCAACAACGCCCTGAAAAACTGCTGATCCACTTCACCGAGCGACTCGCCCGACGGCTCAAAGCACTGAACACCCTGCTCGGTATTGACCAGCAGCCGGTGCGATGAGGCCTGATCGCTGTCGAGACTGGCTATTTCGTCGCCCTCCAGCGAATCCTTCAACAGATCGATCGAAACATCACCCCGCCAGCCTGGCACGTACTGCAGCATGCCCAGCCCCGCTGCCCGGGTGTCCGGATTATCGGTTACCGCCCGATAGAAGCCTTCGTTGGCGCGGTTTATCCGCAGTTGCTGCTGATACTCGCGGGCATGCTCGGCAAGCCCTAGAGGAATGCGCTTTTCAGTGGTCATTCGCGCTTTGTCTGCATCGCTCGCCATGCCGATGAGTTCGAGCGCCACGCTGCTCGGCAGGCTTTCGAAGTCGCGCTGTAGCAGCTGGACATGCGGGTCGTCGCTGCGACCTTTGAGCGCCTGCACGTCATCTAGCAGGCGCCCGATGTGCGTCTGGGCGTAATCGGCCAGATAGCGTTTGAGGCCACGCAGTTGAACGGCCCTGTCGGCACTGTCGCTTCCGCTCAGACGAGCGGCTTCATCGGCGGACAGATTTTCCAGCAATTGACCCAGCACCTCAGTGAGCTGCCCGGTCGGCCCTGTGACATGGGACGACAGCGTCATCTGCGATCCCGCGTTCCACGCTTCCAGCAGCGCGCCTTGGGCGTCGATCAGTAGCAGGCCGCGGGCCTCATGCCAGCGCGGTGATGACACCAGCAGTTTCAGCCACGGTTCAAGATGAGAAACATGGACATCAGCCACGTCGGCGGCCTGAAGAGCGTCGATGCAGGCGTGCAACTGCCGTTCTGTTTCAACGCGCTGAATGGCGTCCTTCAGCAAGGCCGGAGGCTGGAGGTTCTCGACATGGACCTGGCGCAACAACGCCTCTTGGGTGCCGGTGATGCGCAGGACTTTATGAATGTCTTCTTCCAGGAACGCATGATACGTCGGGTTCAGGCGTCTGAAAGCCGTTACCTCGTCCCAACCCATGGGGTTTTCCCATTCATGGCGCCAGGCACCGGCACCGTTGTGCTTGAGCCTTGGCGCGTACGAACGCTCATTCACCGGATGCCTGACGCGCCATTGGGTGCCGTCTGCATCGGACTCGACGCGATACAGTTTGCCGTCCAGTGGCAACCAGGTCTTGCCCTCGTGCTCATAAAGCCCAAGGGCGTTGCTGCTCAGGTTGTCGGGCAACGAAACCGTATGCGCATAGGCATCAATGCTCGGCTTGCCGAGACGTACGGCCCCGTCGACACGCCGTTGCACCAGGCTTTCGATGAACATCGAGGGTTGCAGCCCGTTCACCGCAGCCACGACGCCGCCTGCCACCAGCATCTGTGCAACGTTTTCGCCGATGTCGTAGACATGTTGCATGGCGTCTTCGACTTCATCGTGCTTCCAGTCTTCGTAAGCAACGAACGCTTCGCTGGCGAGCTGATAGAGGGCGACCACGGACATGACTTCACCCAGCACCGGCACAAAGAACCCGGCCACGTTGAGCAGGTTCATACCATTGTTTTCAAGGCTTTCGATCAGTGCATCGTGAGCCTGCTGGTCCACCTGAGCGGAAGGCACCGCGATAGCCTTTGAGTCGTCATAGGTTTTGGCCAGTAAATGGTCGTATAGCTGCGCGAATGGCGGCTTCGAGAATGGCTGTGCCTGCACGACCAGGTCGGCATCGGGGTTCAGCTTGCGATCCCTGGCCGGATACAGCCGCGCGTCCAGTTTGGTAAAAAATGCCGAAGACTGGCCGAGGCTGACGAAACGGCTGAAGTAGCGTCGATAGTGTTCGCTGCCCAACGCCGTCACCAGCCAGGCGTTGAAGGCCCGCAACGATGCGAACTGCTTGATCGGATGCGAGGGCTCGGAAGGCAGGTAGACCAGACAAGGACCGTCATCGGGCCTGGCGCCATCCTGCTGTATCAGCAAAGCACCCTGTAACAGCGAGCCGGGGAACGTGTAGGTGTCGAGCATGTGCAGCTGGCAGTAACGCACGCCCTTGCCATCCCATCGCGGCTGGTCAACGGACTTCACCATGTCCAGCAGGGTCTGGTACGCCGCTTCAGTGATATCGCCTTTCATCACAGCGATATGCGCAAGCACCTCGACGGCGGCACGCTCGCTGTCCATGAATGCGCTGGCAACCGCTTGCGCAGCCGGGCCTGGCGGTTTGAACACGCTGTCCAGATGGGTCTGATACTGGCGGCCCAGATCCAGCTCATGGCAAAAATCAGCGAACTGTTCGAGATCGATCGCCTGACGGTCCCGGTATTCCACCTTGTAGCGGCGCTGGGCGCTGTCGATCAGCCAGTAGCGCAGGCCACCTGCGCGCAAGATTGCAGAGTAGGGATCGAAGCGGCTTCTGTTGCTCGGAGCGAAGTTCTGCAAGGCCGCCTGGAGCAGAGTCTGCTCGAGCGGGACCGGGTTCCAGGTGCTGTCGTAGCGCCAGGTCATCAGTTGAAAGCCTTCAACGTCGAGGTCGAGCTTGAAACGTTCGACAAACGCTTTCGACAGCAAGGGCGCTGCAAACTGCTGCGCCGATAACAGCCGGTTGCGCATTGGTTCCAGCGCCTGCGCGCAACGGCGTGCGCTTTGCTGGCTGGCGTGCAGCGCCTGGCGCAGTGCCGTAGGCGCGCCCACATACCAGTCTGGCAAGTTGAGCCTGATGAATTCGGTGTTGGCGTGCTCCGCTTCGAACGGCGCCGCGTCCTGCGGTGGAGGCGTTACAGAGGCGTGTGCAACGGACGATTCTATTGTTTCAAAGGGGTTGTATCTGAGGGTGAACATGGTCGATACCGCTAATGGCTTTGTGAATAGCCAATACGATAAAGACCCAACGGCCTGCACATGACATAACGGGATATGACAGGTAGCGCCCGTCTCAAGAGCGCTACCCGTCGAACGCGATCAGCGCTTGCGCAGAATCACGCTGCCGATCGAGTAACCAGCGCCAAACGAACTGAGTACCGCCAGAGCGCCTCGCGGCAAGTCGTCCTGATAGGTGTGAAACGCAATCACCGAGCCCGCCGAGCTGGTATTGCCATAGGTGTCGAGAATCACCGGCGCTTCTTCGACACTGGCGTCGCGGCCCAGCAGCTTCTTGACGATCAGATGGTTCATGCTCAGGTTGGCCTGGTGCAGCCAGAAGCGTCTGACGTCAGTGATGTTGATGCCGTTGTCCTGCAAATGCGCAGCGACCAGCTTGGCGACCATCGGGCACACCTCGCGGAATACCTTGCGGCCTTCCTGCACAAACAGCTTGTCCGGCGCGCTCTGGCCCTCGTCCGAGGTACGGTTGAGGAAACCGAAATTGTTGCGGATGTTGTTGGAAAACTGGGTCAGCAGCCGGGTGCTGACGATATCGAACTGATAAGGCGACGTGGCAAGATCGGCGCGCTCGACCACCACCGCCGTGGCGCCGTCACCAAAGATGAAGTGGCTGTCACGGTCACGGAAATTAAGGTGTGCGGTGCAGATTTCCGGGCTGATCACCAGCAAGGCGCGAGCCTGACCCAGTTGCACGCTGTTGCAGGCCGTCTGAATGCCGAAGGTGGCCGACGAACAGGCCACGTTCATGTCAAACCCGTAACCGGCAACGCCCAGCGCTTGCTGAATCTCGATGGAGATTGCCGGATAGGCGCGTTGCAGGTTGGAGCAGGCAACGATTACACCGTCGATGTCGGCAGCGGTTTTGCCGGCGCGTTGCAGCGCCTGTCTGGCGGCAGCTACACCCATCTCACAGAGGATCGACCATTCGTCATTGCTGCGCTCCGGCAGGTTGGGCTTCATGCGCTGCGGATCGAGAATGCCCTCCTTGTCCATGACGAAGCGGCTTTTGATACCCGAAGCCTTTTCGATGAAAGCGGCGCTGGACTCACTCAGCGCCTGCACGTCGCCACGTTCGATAGCGGCGGCATTATCGCTGTTGAACTGTGCAACATAGGCATTGAAAGACTGCACCAGCTCTTCGTTGGAGATGCTGTTGGCCGGGGTAAACAGGCCTGTGCCGCTGATGACGACGTTGTGCACGGTCGTTCCTCTCTTATTGAGTTGCAGGTAATGACCTGCTCACGCACGGCAACTGAAGGCCCACTGCTTTTTGGGACCTGCGTACCAGTGCGACTGTAAAAGCTGCCCGTAACCGGGAGCAGCATTTCATGACACGGTGAAGACAGGCGCGGAGTGTGCCACAGAGCCCGGTTTTGGCGCTATCGGGCCAATGAATATAGGCACGATAGACGCCTTTTACTTCGTGACAGGAAGCAGCGGATCAGCTCTCCACCTGACTCCACTGCTTGCTCAACCGTTTGTCCGACACGGGCATTTTCGTGCCCAGTTGCTGGGCGAACAGCGAGACGCGGTATTCCTCCATCCACCAACGGTACAGCGCCAGTTCCGGGTCGCGCTTGCCTTCTTGCGCGTGCTTGTCGGCGCGTGCCTGGTACTGCGTCCACAGACCTGCCAGCTCGATGCTCCACACCCGGTCCTTCTGCACCTGAGACGGCAGTTTTTCCAGACGCATCTCGATGGCCTTCAGATAACGCGGCAGCTCCTTGAGCCATACCGCCGGGGTCTCGCGGACGAATCCGGGGTACACCAGCTTGCTCAGTTGCGCCTTGATATCGTTGAGCGCCACCGCCTGGGACAGGTCGATCTTGCCTTTGAAGCGCTTTTGCAGACCGTGCCACAGCTTGAGAATTTCCAGCGTCAGCTTCGCGAGCCGCTCGGCATGCTCGGTCCAGTCGGCGCGCTTGCGCTCAGCCAGCGACAGCAGGCCGGCACCGTCGCGCGGCAACTCGGCTTCACCTTCCAGCACGCAACTGTCGAGGCTGGCCAGCAGGATGTCTTCGATCAACGCATCGATGCGCCCCAGCTCGCGATGAAGCAAGGCCAGTTCGGTCTGCCCCGGCAATTTGTTGCGCAGAAACTTGGCGGGTTCGGCCAACTGCTGCAACAGCAAACGCTGCAAGGCGCGGCGATGCTGATACTCGGCCTCGGCCTGGGTCGAGAAACGGCCTTCCTTGACCGCTCCGCCCTCTTCGACCAACGCCGGATAAACCGTCATCGACAGCCCGGCGATGTTCTGCTGGGTTTTCTGCGCCACCGCAGCGAAGGCCTTGGCCTGCACGGGCTGCTGGCTTTTCGCGGTTTGCGGCACGGCCAGCGCGGCCTGACTCGCCTCGGCAAAGCGCGCCGTCAGCTCGGCCAGATCGCGCCCCTCACCGAGAAACTTGCCGCTGCCATCGACGATTTCCAGATTCATCTTCAGATGACCTTCAAGCTGCTGTGCCGCCTCGGCCCAGGCTTCGTCGCCGACCCTTACGCCGGTCATGCGCAGCAGTTCACGGCCCAGCGCCTGAGGCAATGAGCCCTCGCCGAAGGTGATGCGCTGCAACGCCGCCTTGATGAAATCCGGGACCGGCACGAAGTTCTTGCGCACCGCCTTGGGCAGGTTGCGAACCAGCGCAATGCACTTGGTCTCGAGTAACCCCGGCACCAGCCACTCAAGACGCTCGGCAGGCAGCGACAGCAACAACGGCGCGGGAACACGCAAGGTCACGCCGTCACGCGGGTGATTGGGTTCGAAGTGGTAGCTCAGCGACAGGCTCAGGTCGCCCAGCCGCAGGGTGTCCGGATATTGCGCGGCGGTGACTTCGCTGGCCTCGCGCGCCAGTACGTCCTCTTCGCGCATGATCAACAGCTGTGGATTCTTCTGGCTTTCGGTTTTGTACCAGTTGTCGAAGGTGGCCGTCTGATGAATCTCGGCCGGAATGCGTGCTTCGTAGAAGCTGTACAGGGTGTCTTCGTCAGCCAGAATATCGCGGCGTCGAGCCTTGGCTTCCAGCTCGTCGAGCTGTTCCAGCAAGCGGGTATTGGCGCTCAGGCACTTGGCCCGCGACAGGATATCGCCACGCACCAGGCCTTCACGAATGAACAGCTCGCGCGAAACCACCGGGTCGATAGGCCCGAAATGCACCGGGCGACGGCCCACCACGATCAGGCCAAACAGCGTGATCTGTTCGAACGCCACGACCTGCCCGCGCTTCTTCTCCCAGTGCGGCTCGAAGTGGTTTTTCTTGATCAGATGGCCGGCCAGCGGCTCGATCCAGTCCGAATCGATCTTGGCGACCATGCGCGCGTACAGTTTGGTGGTTTCCACCAGTTCGGCGGTCATCAACCACTGTGGACGCTTCTTGCCCAATCCGGAGGACGGATGAATCCAGAAGCGCCGCTGTCGTGCGCCGAGGTAATCGCCCTCGTCGGCCTTTTGCCCGATCTGACTCAGCAGACCGGAAAGAATAGCCTTGTGAAACTTAGGGTAATCGGCCGGCTCCTTGTTGACCGTCAGTTGCAGGTCGCGACAGATCAGGCTCAATTGCCGATGGGAATCGCGCCATTCACGCAGGCGCAGGTAATTCAGGAAATTGCGCCGGCACCAGTTACGCAGCGGACTGGCAGTCAGGGTCTGGCGCTGCTCTTCGAAGCCGCGCCACAGATTGACCATCCCGGCGAAGTCCGAGTCGGCGTCCTTCCATTGCGCGTGAGCCTGATCCGCAGCCTGCTGACGCTCGGGCGGTCGCTCGCGCACGTCCTGTACCGACATGGCGCTGGCGACGATCAGCACTTCCTGCAGGCTGCCCTGCTTCGCCGCTTCCAGCAGCATGCGGCCCATGCGCGGGTCCACCGGCAGACGCGCCAGTTGGCGGCCCAGCGGGGTCAGCTGATTCTCGCGGTTGACCGCCGAGAGCTCCTGCAACAGGTTGAAACCGTCGCTGATCGCCTTGCCGTCCGGCGGCTCGATGAACGGGAAGTCGGTGATCTCGCCCAGGCGCAGGTGCAGCATCTGCAGGATGACCGCGGCCAGGTTGGTGCGCAGGATCTCGGGGTCGGTGAATTCAGGCCGACCGTTGAAATCCTCCTCACTGTACAGACGCACGCACAGGCCGGGCTCGACCCGTCCGCAACGGCCTTTGCGCTGGTTGGCACTGGCCTGGGACACCGCCTCAATCGGCAGGCGCTGGACCTTGGCGCGATAGCTGTAGCGACTGATGCGCGCCGTACCGGTGTCGATCACGTAACGGATGCCCGGCACAGTCAGCGAGGTTTCAGCGACGTTGGTAGCCAGTACAACGCGACGACCAGGGTGCGATTGAAAGATACGCTGCTGCTCGGCCGGCGAGAGGCGCGCGTAAAGCGGCAGAATCTCGGTGTGCCTGAGCTGCGCCTTGCGCAGCACCTCGGCGGCATCGCGGATCTCGCGCTCGCCAGGCAAGAACACCAGCACATCGCCTGGGCTCTTGCGCTCGCTGCGCTCGAAGGCCGCCAGTTCGTCCAGCGTGGCCAGAATCGCCTGATCGACGGTCAGGTCCTCTTCAACGCTGTTGCCGTCTTCGTCCTGCTCGCTGGTCAGCGGGCGATACCAGACGTCCACGGGGAAGGTACGCCCGGACACTTCGATCACCGGCGCATCGTTGAAGTGCTCGGAAAAGCGCTGCAGGTCGATGGTCGCGGAAGTGATGATGACCTTAAGGTCCGGACGACGCGGCAGCAGGGTCTTCAGATAACCCAGCAGGAAATCGATGTTCAGGCTGCGTTCGTGGGCTTCGTCGACGATGATCGTGTCATAGCGCTCGAGAAAGCGGTCGTGCTGGGTTTCGGCCAGCAGAATACCGTCGGTCATCAGCTTGATCAGAGTGTTGCTGTCGCTCTGGTCCTCGAAACGCACCTGATAGCCGACCAGCGCACCGAGCGGCGTACCGATTTCCTCGGCAACCCGGCTGGCCACGCTGCGGGCGGCGATCCGGCGCGGCTGGGTATGACCGATCAGACCGTGCTGACCGCGACCGATTTCCAGGCAGATTTTCGGCAACTGGGTGGTCTTCCCGGAGCCAGTCTCGCCGGCAATGATCAGCACCTGGTGCTTGAGCAGCGCATCCTTGATCTCGTCACGCTTGGCCGCGATGGGCAGGTTATCGTCATAACGAATCGCCGGGACACTTTCACGCCGCGCCGTGACCTGCGCGCAGGATGCCTGCACGCGCGCAACCCACTGCGCCAGCTTCGCCTCGTCGGGCTTTTTGCGCAGGTCGTGCAACTGACGGCGCAGACGATAACGTTCGCTGATCATCGCTTGGTCGAGGTTTTTCAGAAGTTGGTCGGTAGAAGGCGATTCGTCGGTCATCAGGCGCGCAGGGTCTTTTTTCAAATGGCAGATGCGGATTGTCGCAGATTGCGGTGGGTCGTGACGATGGTCTGAGGATTGGGCGGTCTATGACGGCAACGACGCAGCATCTTCTCTCTTGCACCAGCGCATCAAAAAAGACCAAAATTGAGCACTAACTGGAGTCCTAAATCATGCAAAGCATCCTTGCAGATGTCGCGGTCAGCGTCTCTGAACTCAAGAAAAATCCGTCAGCGGTCCTGAGTGGCGCTCATGGTTTACCTGTGGCCGTCCTTAATCACAATAAAGTCATGGGCTACATGGTCCCTGCCGAGGTGTTTGAAGCAATGATGGAGAGGCTTGATGACCTTGATCTGGCCGAGCTGATCAAATCTCGCCAACATGAAAAGCCGGTGTCGGTAGATATAGATGACCTTTGAGCTTGAATTTCTGCCCTCGGCCTTGAAGGAGTGGGAAAAGGAAAATACAGGCCATCTGTGCTGTCATGCGTAAATATCTGACGGGTTTGTGGGCGTGCATGCACGCTGGAGAAGATTTTGACACAGCCAAGCTTTTCAGCGAAAAGCACCTGATAAAAGCTTGACCGTGAACAGATTATCTACAAAAGCCCTGCTCTGCACTCATCGAGATTTTTATATAACGATGAGCGCCTGGCGTGGAAATGAACGTCAATCCGGTTTCGGGCCTGCCCTTACTTCTTCACACCCAGTTTCTTCAATTCCTCGTCACGCAGCTCGCGACGCAGGATCTTGCCGACGTTGGTGGTCGGCAGCACGTCGCGGAATTCGACGCTGCGCGGCACTTTGTAGCCGGTCAGGTTGGCGCGCATGTGCTCCATGACCTTGTCCTTGGTCAGGGTAACGCCCGGTTTGGCGACCACGAAGACCTTGATGGTCTCGCCCGACTTCTCGTCCGGGACGCCGATCGCCGCGCATTGAAGCACGCCGGGAAGCGTCGCCAGCACGTCTTCCAGTTCGTTGGGGTACACGTTGAAACCGGAGATCAGGATCATGTCTTTCTTGCGATCGACAATCCGGATATAGCCGTCAGGCTGGATGATCGCGATGTCGCCGGTCTTCAGCCAGCCTTCGCTGTCGATCATTTCATCGGTCGCTTCCTGGCGCTGCCAGTAGCCTTTCATGACCTGCGGCCCCTTGATGCACAGCTCGCCGGTTTCACCGAACGCCAGCTCGTTGCCCGCATCGTCGATGACCTTGCACAGGGTCGACGGTACCGGAATACCGATGCTGCCCATCTGCACGTACTGAGAAGGATTGACCGTGGCCACCGGGCTGGTCTCGGTCATGCCGTAGCCTTCGCAGACCTGACAGCCCGTCACCTGCTTCCAGCGCTCGGCAGCGGCCTGCTGCAAGGCCATGCCGCCGGACAAGGTGACTTTCAACGCCGAGAAATCGAGGTTGCGGAAGCCTTCGCTATTGCACAGGGCCACGAACAGCGTGTTAAGGCCGACAAAGCCGCTGAACTTCCATTTCGACAGCTCCTTGACCATGGCCGGCAGGTCACGCGGGTTGCTGATCAGGATGTTGTGATTGCCGAGCAGCATCATCGCCATGCAATGAAAGGTGAAGGCATAGATGTGATACAGCGGCAGCGGCGTGATGATGATCTCACAGCCTTCGCCCAGATTTGACGCCATCAGCGCCCGGCATTGCAGCATGTTGGCGATCAGGTTGCGGTGCGTGAGCATTGCCCCCTTGGCCACGCCGGTGGTGCCGCCGGTGTACTGCAGCACGGCAACATCGGCGCTGCCAGGCGACACCTCGGTCACTGGCTGACCACGGCCCTTGCCAAGTACATCGTTGAATTTGACGGCCTTGGGCAAGTGATAGGCCGGGACCATTTTCTTCACGTACTTGATGACGCTGTTGATCAGCAAGCGCTTGAACGGTGACAGCATGTCGGCCACTTCGGTGACAATCACCTGCCTGATCTGCGTCTTGGGTACGACCTTCTCGGCCAGGTGGGCCATGTTTGCCAGGCACACCAGCGCCTTGGCACCGGAGTCGTTGAACTGGTGTTCCATTTCCCGCGCGGTGTACAGCGGGTTGGTGTTGACCACGATCAGCCCGGCGCGAATCGCGCCAAAGACGGCAATCGGGTACTGCAATACGTTGGGTAGCTGTACGGCGATACGGTCACCCGGCTGCAGGTCGGTATGTTGCTGAATCCAGGCGGCAAACGCGCCGGACAGCTCATACAGTTCGCCGTAGGTGATGGTCTTGCCCAGGTTGCTGAACGCCGGCTTGTCGGCGAAGCGCTGGCAGGACTGCTTCAGGACCGCCTGGACGTTAGGGTACTCGTCGGGGTTGATATCGGCAGGGATACCGGACGGGTACTTGTCCTTCCAGAAGTTATCAATCATTCAGTCGGCTCCGTAGCGATAGCGAATTCTTCACATCGCCTGAAGCGATGATTTTCTTGTGCTTGGAATTATGCAGTAGACGCTTTTTCCGCTTTATGACTGATCAAAAAGCGCGCCGAGAGTAGCAGCTTTGCCAAAGGCCGACTAGAGGCATAAGAAGGCCCGACAGTCACCAATAAGACCAGAAAATCACATCTGGTCACTTTTAATACATTTAATAAAACCTCATCACTGCCTCAAAAGCACCGGACCAGAGCGGCCCCTCAGCATAATCGCCTGTTTCCGGAAAAAATCGACCCCGTTTGCAGCGATCTGCAAACGGGGTCAGGTACACAGATGGAGACGATTAAAGGGTCAGGCAATGTCCCGAAGCTCGCGGCGCAGAATCTTGCCCACCGGGGTCATCGGCAATGAATCACGCAGAACGATCTGCCTGGGCACCTTGTAGCCGGTGAAATTCTCTTTGCAGAAGGCCTTGAGCTCTTCGATGCTCAGCCCCGGGTCTCGCGCCACCACGAATAGCTTTACGGCCTCCCCCGAGCGCTCGTCCGGCACGCCGATGCAGGCGCAGTTGGCGACTTTCGGATGGGCCATGACCACGTCTTCGATTTCGTTGGGGTAGACGTTGAAACCGGACACGATGATCAGGTCTTTCTTGCGGTCCACGATACTGACGAACCCGTCAGCGCCAATCACGGCAATGTCACCGGTCTTGAACCAGCCTTCGGCGTCCAGGCATTCGGCTGTGGCATCGGGCTGGTTCCAATAGCCTTTCATGACCTGCGGCCCCTTGATGCACAGCTCGCCACGCTCGCCGAAAGGCAACTCGATGCCATTGTCATCGATGACTTTCATGGCGGTGCCGGGCACGGGAATGCCCACGGTTCCCAAGCGCGCCAGAGTGCCGTAGGGATTGGCACTGGCAACAGGCGACGTCTCGGTCAGGCCGTACCCTTCGACGATCATGCAGCCGGTGATCTGCGCCCAGCGCTCGGCCGTGGCCTTGACCAGTGCAGTGCCGCCGGAGTTGGTGCTTTTCAGCGCCGAGAAATCCAGATTCTTGAATTCCGGACGGTTCATGAGCGCAACGAACAGTGTGTTGAGGCCGATCATGGCAGTGAACTTCCACTTGCCCAGTTCCTTGATGAAGCCGCCGATATCGCGAGGGTTGGTGATCAGAATGTTGTGATTGCCGCTGATCATCATGCACATGCAGTTCGCCGTGAACGCGTAGATGTGATAGAGCGGCAGCGGCGCGATCATCACCTCTTTGCCTTCTTCAAACAGCGATCCGCCTTGCGGCCCTTGCTGACGCATGCAGGCATAGACCTGCTGCATGTTGGCGACCAGATTGCCATGGGTGAGCATCGCGCCCTTGGCCAGCCCCGTGGTGCCACCGGTGTACTGCAGAACGGCAACATCCTGCAGACCTCGCGGCACGACCTGCAGGCGGCTGTCGCGCCCCAGGCGCAGCGTTCGCTTGAAGCCGACGGCCTGAGGCAGATGGAATTCAGGGACCATCTTCTTGACCTTGTCGACAATGGTATTGACCAGCCAGCCCTTGGCAGCCGATTGCATGTCGCCCATTTTCACTTCGATCAGGTATTCGATGGCCGTGTCCGGCAGCACTTCCTGCACCAGCTTGCCGAACAGATTGAGATAGACCAGCGCCCGGGCGCCGGAGTCCTTGAATTGATGGCGCATCTCGCGCGCGGTGTACAACGGGTTGGTGTTGACCACCGTCAGACCGGCACGCATCGCACCGAATACGGCGATCGGGTACTGCAGGATATTGGGCATCTGTACGGCAATGCGGTCACCCGGCACCAGTTGCGTGTGCTGCTGCAAATACGCGGCGAAGGCGGCGGAGTGACGCTCGAGTTCCGCGTAGGTCAGCGTCACGCCCATGTTGCTGAACGCAGGTCGGTCGGCGAATTTCCTGCAGCAGCGCTCAAACACCTCGACGACCGATTGGTAGGTCTGCAGATCCACCTCGGCGTCGACACCCGCCGGACGCTTGTCATCCCAGAAGTCAGCTCGCATTATTTTTATCCCTTTTCCCTGCATAGGTCTGAGCGGACGTTAGCAGTTAAAGCACCTCAGGCAAATCATCATCCGGGCCTCATCAGCAGCATGAATCTTGTCTCTGTTCAGACTGAAATCTGTCGCCAGCGATACACTGCGCACGGCAATCGGGCTGGTAAAGACACCTGCCCGATAGCGCAGTAGCCGTATTCACACGACGTTTGCTTATTATTTGCCTTGAATGTGATCCGGGGAGCGCCAGCAAGCGTCTGAATGATCTTGTCCGCGCATTGGCGGCGACAGGTCATCAAGTGTTACAAATCAAGGCCAGGTCGGGTTGCACGAACCGGCGCGCTTCAATTCATTTTTATTGTCAGGACAGCCACATGACTCAAGTCACCAACACGCCTTACGAAGCCCTTGAAGTCGGTCAGACCGCCAGCTACAGCAAGACAGTGGAAGAGCGTGATATTCAGCTGTTCGCCGCGATGTCTGGCGACCATAACCCGGTCCACCTGGACGCCGAATACGCCTCCAAGACCATGTTCAAGGAGCGTATTGCCCACGGCATGTTCAGCGGCGCGCTGATCAGTGCGGCGGTTGCGTGCGAGTTGCCTGGCCCCGGCACCATCTATATCGGTCAACAGATGACCTTCCTCAAGCCGGTAAAACTGGGCGATACCCTGACGGTGCGCCTGGAAATCCTGGAAAAACTGCCGAAGTTCCGCGTGCGCATCGCCACCCGCGTTTTCAATCAGAACGATGAGCTGGTTGTGGACGGCGAAGCCGAGATTCTCGCCCCGCGCAAGCAGCAGACCGTCGACCTGACCGTATTGCCCGAGATCACTTTCGGCTGATACCGCGCACGGGCGTGCGCCACGCAGAGCGCACGACCGACCGACCCGCCAGTGGCCTGAACAAAAATTCATGATGCACCCGGAACTGCTTTCCTGCGCTTTCCACTCAGGAAACCAGTAGCACTCCCTATCCGGATCACGAATTGTTCATCCCACAGGCGGGGAAATCAGCCATGAATACGATCAACAGAAACTATTACCCCGTCTCCGGGACTTCTGCGCAGGATGCTCCGGCGCAGACCGATCAACTGCAGCTTCAAGGTCAGGGCATCAAGCCGGGCCACAATAGCAACCTGATCGACTTCGGCCTGACACAGCAGGCCAATGGCCCGCACTCTTCGCTGAATACACTAGGCTCCAGAGTCCAGCCGACTGACACGAGCACGCCTTCAAACATGCTGGGTGGCAACGGTGAGCAGGTACTGAACAAACTTGTGCAAGCGATCCGCAACATCCTCAACAACCTGCTTTCTCTGCTGGAAGGCAATCTACAGAACGGCTCCGGGCCTGCACAGACTCAACGCGAACAGACGCCGACACTCGCTCAATCGCCATCGCCCTCGTCCTCTTCCTCTTCCTCGTCGCCTTCGACACCTCAGGGCAACGCAGAAAAACCGTTTGTGGTGCAGAACGATCACCCTTCAGAAAAACCTGTATCACTGCAAAAAAATACAGAGCCGACGTCCACTGCGCCGTCACAAACAGCAGACCGGACGGCCGAGCGAAGCAGTGCCACTCCAGACAAGACACCCGCCAGGCCCGATGCGGTAAACCCGACAGTGGTCAATGACCCTGCCCTGCCGAAAACCTCGACGGACACCACCAAGACCGATAACACGGTTAAAGCAGCGAAAACCGTGACCCCGGCAGCGCATGGCCAGGGCGCGGACATGTCCGGCATCGTAGGTTTCGCCAAAGAGGCCAACACCACCGGCGGTAACGGTGGCGAAGTCGTTACTGTCAATACCGTGGCGGACCTCAAGAAGTACATGGAGGACGATAAAGCCCGCACCGTCAAACTGGGGGCCAATCTGTCTGCCGACAGCAAAGTGACCATCAACTTTGGCGCCAACAAGACTCTGCTCGGCACCGACAAGGGCAACAGTCTGCACAACATCTACCTGGCCAGCGGCAAGACCGCCAGCAATGACATCTTCCAGAACCTGAACTTCGACCACGACAGCCGTTATCGCGAAAACGGTGACATGCAGATGTTCATCAGCAGCGGTCAGAAATACTGGATCGACCACAACACCTATTCAGGCACCAAGGATCAGAATCCCAAAGGTCTGGACAAGCTGCTCTATGTCGGCGGAAAGGCAGACAACGTCAGCCTGACCAACTCGAAATTCCAGAACAACGAATATGGCGTGATTCTCGGTCAGCCGGACGACTCCGCTCAAGCCAAGGCCGAGTACAAGGGCTACCCGCGCATGACCATCGCCAACAACGTGTTCAGCAACCTTGATGTACGAGCACCCGGATTGATGCGTCAAGGGCTATTTGATGCTTATAACAACTCGATCGACAATTTCCATCTTGGCTTTACCGCGACGGGGAATGCGACCATCCTTTCG
Source organism: Pseudomonas sp. PvP028 (assembly GCF_017832255.1). NCBI lineage: Bacteria > Pseudomonadati > Pseudomonadota > Gammaproteobacteria > Pseudomonadales > Pseudomonadaceae > Pseudomonas > Pseudomonas sp. PvP028. The sequence continues at coordinate 2,850,544 of NZ_JAFIBL010000001.1, read as the reverse complement.
CAGGCCAACTATTTCGCAAAAGGAGTGGATGTTTCCGGCAAGGCCAGCAACTCCGGCGTGCTGGATGATTATGGCGATGCGCACTTCAAGGACATCGGCAGTAATGTCAGCTTCACCCAGAAGTCAGCGGTGACCGCCTGGACGCCGAGCTATCAGCGCGACATCAAGACCGCCGAAGCCGCCAGAGCCTATGACCTGACCCATGCCGGCGCCAACACTGTGAACTGATAGCGCTCGATGCAGGGCGTGGCATGCAGACGAAAAAAAGGGCGACCGAAGTCGCCCCAAGTGCCTTGCGTGCTCATTGAATGCAGTCAGGCGCGTGTCCGCCTACAGCGCATCCGATGCAACAAGATTAAGGCAGCGTGCATAAAGGCGAGTTGATCCAGATCAGCTGTTGTGAAACCAAACTGATCAGATCAGGAGCGTGGCGGCTGGGTCAGCGCTTTTTGGGCTTTTTGCCGGACTTTTTCTGCTTGCTCAACGGCATGGCCTGCTCGAAGGCATTGCGTACTTCATTGAGGCGCTTGTCATTCAGATCGTGGATACGCTTGGCGCGCTCGGCGCCCAGGTCGATCAGTTGTGCGTCGTCGCTCATGGCTTGCGGTTCTCGAACACGGGAAATCAGGGCCAATAATGCTCAATCGCAGCAGCCCTAGCCAGTCCCGTGACCCGTACAGACATGGGCGGTGCAGCGATCAGATCTGAATATCCACCCAAAGCCCCTGACGCGGCTCGTCGTCGATGAGCGGTACGACGGGTACGGTATTGTCGGCGTTCAGCGAATCACCCGGAACCACCAGCCCCACGTATTCCTCGGCTTCTCCACCGCCATGAGCCTGCTGCTGTTGCTGCTGGCGCTGTTGCTCTTCACGCAACAGCAACGCGCTGCGTTCAGTATCTTCATTGCGCAGGTCGATAGAGGTCTCGCTGGAGCTCTGCTGCACCGGCGCGACAGGTGGAATGTCCGGCATGCGTTTGGCCGGATCCAGCTGTGATGTCACTGGCACCACACTTAACGGAAGCATAGGTTGCAGCATGGTTTTATCTCCTCTTACCGGGGTGTCGGCCGTGCACGAGGCAACTTGAACCGGGCTGAAATAGCCAGTGATGGTTTATAAGATCTTTTTTGACTCCTCTCAGTGAAATAAGTGTCATGGAACCAAAAATTCGATAGGTTCCGGCGCTGACCATGAGTTTTTTCACGCTGCCTTTGGCCTTCGGGGCGCGTTCCGTTAACATACTCAGCTTTTTCAAGCGGGAGACAGGCAGCATGGCGCAGCAGTATCAACCGGGGCAACGCTGGATTAGTGACAGCGAAGCCGAGCTGGGTTTGGGCACCGTTCTGGCACAGGACGGCCGCTTGTTGACCGTGCTCTATCCGGCCACTGGCGAAACACGTCAGTACGCACTGCGTAACGCGCCGCTGACCCGCGTGCGCTTCTCCCCTGGCGACGTAATCACGCACTTCGAAAACTGGAAAATGACCGTCCGCGAAGTGGACGATGTCGACGGCCTGCTGGTCTACCACGGCCTGAACGCGCAGAACGAACTGGTCACGCTGCCGGAAACCCAGTTGTCGAACTTCATCCAGTTCCGCCTGGCGACCGATCGTCTGTTTGCCGGCCAGATCGACCAGCTGTCATGGTTTTCGCTGCGCTACAACACGCTCGAGCACACCAGCCGTCAATTGCAGTCCTCGCTCTGGGGCCTGGGTGGCGTGCGCGCACAGCCTATCGCCCACCAGTTGCACATCGCTCGCGAAGTCGCGGACCGCATCGCGCCACGCGTTCTGCTGGCCGACGAAGTGGGGCTGGGTAAAACCATCGAAGCCGGTCTGGTGATCCATCGCCAACTGCTGTCGGGCCGCGCCAACCGCGTACTGATCCTGGTTCCGGAAAATCTGCAGCACCAGTGGCTGGTGGAAATGCGTCGCCGCTTCAACCTGCAGGTTGCGCTGTTCGACGCCGAGCGTTTCATGGAAAGCGATGCCGGCAACCCGTTCGAAGACACCCAGCTCGCGCTGGTTGCCCTGGAATGGCTGGTCGAAGACGAAAAAGCCCAGGACGCCCTGTTTGCGGCGGGCTGGGACTTGATGGTGGTTGACGAAGCGCATCACCTCGTCTGGCACGAAGACAAGGCCAGCCGCGAATATTCGTTGGTCGAACAGCTGGCCGAAGTCATTGCCGGCGTACTGCTGCTGACCGCGACGCCGGAACAACTGGGCCAGGACAGCCACTTTGCCCGTCTGCGCCTGCTGGACCCGAACCGTTTCCACGACCTCAAGGCCTTCCGCGCCGAGAGCGAGAACTATCGCCCGGTGGCTCAGGCCGTTCAGGAGTTGCTCGACAAGGGCAAGCTGTCCGCTGCGGCGCAAGAGACCATTCACGGCTTCTTGGGTGCCGAAGGCGATTCGCTGCTGGCCTCGGTGAATACCGGCGACGAAGAAGCCAAATCGCGTCTGATTCGCGAACTGCTGGACCGTCACGGCACCGGCCGCGTGCTGTTCCGCAACACCCGCGCCGCGGTGCAGGGCTTCCCGGAGCGCAAGCTGCATCAATACCCGCTGCCCTGCCCTGTCGAATACCTCGAATTGCCGGTCGGCGAGCATGCCGATCTTTACCCGGAAGTCAGCTTTCAGTCGCAATCGGAAGTCAGTGAAGAAGAGCGCTGGTGGCGCTTCGACCCCCGCGTCGACTGGCTGATCGATACCCTGAAAATGCTCAAGCGCGTCAAGGTGCTGGTCATCTGTGCCCACGCCGAAACCGCCATGGACCTGGAAGATGCGCTGCGTGTGCGCTCCGGTATCCCTGCGACGGTGTTCCACGAAGGCATGAACATTCTCGAGCGCGACCGTGCGGCGGCCTACTTTGCAGACGAAGAGTTCGGCGCCCAGGTGCTGATCTGTTCGGAAATCGGCAGCGAAGGCCGCAACTTCCAGTTCTCCCACCATCTGGTCCTGTTCGATCTGCCGTCGCACCCGGACTTGCTGGAGCAGCGTATCGGGCGTCTGGACCGGATCGGCCAGAAGCACACCATCGAGCTGCACGTCCCGTTCCTGGAAACCAGTCCGCAGGCCCGCTTGTTCCAGTGGTATCACGAAGCGCTCAACGCGTTTCTCAATACCTGCCCGACCGGCAACGCCCTGCAGCATCAGTTCGGCCCGCGCCTGCTGCCGCTACTGGAAAGCGGTGACGACGACGAGTGGCAAACCCTGATCGATGAAGCCCGCAGCGAACGCGAGCGCCTGGAAAGCGAACTGCATACCGGTCGCGACCGTTTGCTGGAACTCAATTCCGGCGGTGCTGGCGAAGGCGAAGCGCTGGTCGAAGCGATCCTCGATCAGGACGATCAGTTCAGCCTGCCGATCTACATGGAAACCCTGTTCGACGCGTTTGGCATCGACAGCGAGGACCATTCGGAAAACGCCCTGATCCTCAAGCCGAGTGAAAAGATGCTCGACGCCAGCTTCCCGTTGGGCGACGACGAAGGCGTGACCATCACCTACGACCGCAATCAGGCGCTGTCCCGCGAGGACATGCAGTTCATCACCTGGGAGCACCCGATGGTGCAAGGCGGCATGGATCTGGTGCTGTCCGGTTCGATGGGCAACACCGCCGTGGCGCTGATCAAGAACAAGGCGCTCAAGCCGGGCACCGTTCTGCTGGAACTGATCTACGTCAGCGAGGTGGTTGCGCCGCGCTCGCTGCAACTGGGACGTTATCTGCCGCCTGCCGCGCTGCGCTGCCTGCTCGACCCGAATGGCAACGATCTGGCCAGCCGTGTGTCGTTCAACACGCTCAATGATCAGCTCGAAAGTGTGCCCCGTGCCAGCGCCAACAAGTTCATCCAGGCACAACGTGACCAACTGACCCCGAGGATCAACGCGGGCGAAGAGAAAATCACGCCGAAACACGCAGAGCGCGTTGCCGAAGCGCAGCGCCGCCTGGCAGCCGATACTGAAGAAGAACTGGCCCGCCTGACGGCATTGCAAGCGGTCAACCCGACCGTGCGCGACAGTGAACTGGTGGCTCTGCGCGCTCAACGTGAACAGGGTCTGGCCATGCTTGAAAAAGCGGCACTGCGTCTGGAAGCGATCCGGGTACTGGTCGCAGGCTGAGGGCCGGTTACACACCCACCTGCCACGCGATATACGCCCCCCCTATCGTGCCCATGCTCCGCATGGGCATGCCTTTCCGGACGCTCTGCGTCCTCCCAAGCATAGAGTCCAGACGCGCCAGCCATCACTTTGATGCCAAATTGGCACCTCGTGTATTGGCAGGATGTAAACAGCTTCTATACTCAGCCTAGAACGCCAGGCCTTCAGCCTTGGCGCCCTTGCAGTGAGAATAGGGCAAGCTATGGATTGGCTGGGTTTGAACGTATTCGCTGACCCACCAGCGGACGTGCAATTGTTGATCGACTGTAGTCACAACCTGTTTCTGGTCGCGCTTGCTTACGGCGTGGCCTGTGCTGCGTGCTTTGCCACGCTGGACATTGCGGACCGTGTCATCCAGGTCGACGCCCTCAAAAGCCGTCGCCTCTGGAAAGCGCTGGGCGCGCTTTGCCTGGCCGGTGGCGTATGGGCGATGCATTTCATCAGCATGCTGGCCTTCCAGGCCCCCCTCAAAATCGCCTATGACCTCTCCATCACGCTGATTTCCCTGCTGATCGTATTGATCACCGCATTGGTGGCCATGCGAGCACTGACCATCCCCGAGCTGACCTTGAAGCGCTGTCTGATCAGCGCGGTGGTGATGGGGATCGGCATCAGTGTCATGCACTACCTGGGCATGTCGGCCATGCGCTCCACTGCCACGCAGTACTACGAGCCGCGGATGTTTGCCCTGTCGATTCTGGTGGCGGTTCTTTCCAGCATTGCGCTCCTGACCCTGTCCCGGCACTTGCGCCAGTACAGCGGCATGTTTCATCAGATGTTCCGTTACGCGGTCAGCCTTTTGCTGGGCGCAGGCCTGCTGACCATGCACCTGATGGGCATGAAGGCGCTGCGGCTGGTAATACCAGAAGGCGTTGCGCTGCACGGCCCCACTACCGAAAACAGCCAACAGCTGGGGCTTACCATCGCGGCCATCGCCCTGCTGATCATCGCCGGCAGCATCAGCGCAGCAATGGCCGACAAGAAACTGCAAGGCAAGGAGCATGACCTGCAACGGGTCAATGTGCTGCTCAGCCAGCTTGATCAGGCACGTGTCTCGCTTCAGCAGGTTGCACATTACGACCCACTGACCAACCTGATCAACCGTCGCGGCTTCAATCAGATCTTCGCCGAGAAGCTGCAGGAGCACACCTTCAACAAAGGCATGCTTGCGGTGATGTTCCTTGACATCGACCACTTCAAGCGCATCAACGACAGCCTGGGCCATGACGCGGGTGACGAGTTGCTCAAGGTGATCGCCGAGCGCATCCGCAGCGCTACACGTGCCCAGGACGTGGTTGCGCGTTTCGGCGGCGACGAATTCTGCATTCTGCTGAGCATTCCGGACTACGAAGAGGCAAGACATCTGGCTCATCGAGTCATGCACAAAATGAAGGAGACCATCGCGCTGGCAGGCAGGCGTATGGTCATGACCACCAGTATCGGCATTGCCGTGTTCCCGCGTGATGGTTCGACCTGCGATGAGCTGCTCAAGCACGCAGACCTCGCGCTCTACCAGTCAAAGGACAAAGGGCGCAACGGCGTCAACTTCTTCAACCCGGCTCTCAAGACCAAAGCCAGTCTGGAACTGCAACTGGAAGAAGAACTGCGCAATGCCTTGCGCGAGGGGAAGGGGCTACAGGTGTATTACCAGCCTATTGTCGACATGCGCACTGGCCACGTTGCCAAGCTCGAGGCGCTGGTACGCTGGAATCACCCGCACCACGGCCTGCTGGTACCCGCACGCTTCATCAGCATTGCCGAGACTAACGGCCTGATTGCCGAGCTGGATAACTGGGTGCTGCGCCGCGCCTGTCACGACCTGCGCACTCTAGGCCAGGAAGGGCTGGAACAGCTGATCATCTCCGTCAACTGTTCAGCGCTGACGCTGGGCCGCAACGAACTGGTCGAAGAGGTTGAACGGGCGCTGGCCGATGCTGACGCGGCACCTGGACAGCTTGAACTGGAGGTGACCGAAAATGCCTTGATGGGCAACATCAGCAATACCATCCAGATGCTCAAGCACATTCGCAGCCTGGGTGTTTCACTGTCGATTGACGACTTCGGCACGGGATACTCGTCGCTCGCCTATCTCAAGCGACTGCCACTAGACACGCTGAAGATCGACCGTTCGTTCATTATCGACATTCCGCAGTCCCCGCAGGACATGGAAATCGTTCAGGCAATCCTCGTCATGGCGCATACGTTGCGCTTGAAAGTGGTGACCGAAGGCGTCGAAACCCAGGATCAACTGGAGTTTCTCAGGCAGTTTGGCAGTGATTACGTACAAGGTTATCTGTTCAGCAGGCCCCAGCCGCTGGAGCGCATCCTGCCTCTTGCCAGACAGATGAACCAGCGCGAGCCCACGACCCGCTGGTCTGCCCTGCCACAACAGCATAGCGAGGAGTCGGGCAGCGAAACGCCAGCCATTCCGGATGTGTTTGCCGAACTGCGTGACAATGACGATTTCGCCAGTCCCAGACCTGTCCGTACCTGAGGGGGCGGCGCACGGCTCCACCGTCTAAAGAAACAGTGCAGCCCGCGGAACCGCTACCTCCAAGGTGGGGTTTTACGCTACGCGGGCTGCCGAAAAGTTACCTTCCAACTCACTCCGGAAAACCGCTCGGCACCTGACTGGTGCGCAAATCAATCCTGCGCCCTGTTTTGAATCAAAACCCAAGGTGCCACTACTACAGCCCAGAGCAGCGGATCTGTCTCCACCAGCTCAAGCGCCTTGGTTTCAGACACCTTGCCAACCCGACCCTCAGCCAACCATGCAGACACCCTGGCTGCATCATTTTCGGCCACCGCCTCGGCGACTTCGATCAAATCCAGAGGCAACTCGACCCACAACAGGGCACCCTTGGCAAAGAATGGTTGCAATTCAGTCCAGGTGATTGATGCCGTTTCGCCAAGCAGTTTGGCATAGAGGGTGCTAGGTTCTTGCGTCATGGGTTTCACCAAAAAGAAAATCGGCGCAATGATAACGCCGAGTTTCCCACCGGCAAGCCCAGAAGCAGGCGATTTATCGCAGGGAAGTGCAGATAACCCTATGGATCTGAAGTGATTTCAGACGCTCAAGCGGTTCGATTCTGTAACTTTCTTTCGATTAAGCGACACCCACAGGTTTGTCCTCAGACGCCCGGCTTTCCAAGCCAGCGAACCGCGCTCTAAACTGTTCCGGTACAGTTGGCGGCGTGGGACAACCGGTGATCGAATCGGTCCTGGAGCCTTGGCCATCAGGATTATAAAAACTACAACGCAAGAGTGGAGCATCATGACTAAGGGTACCAATAAGCTTTCAAGGCTGTTTGCCGCACTGGTTATGGCGGGGGTTGCCAGCCATTCGTTCGCAGCTGACACCATCAAGATCGGCATCGCCGGTCCCAAGACCGGCCCTGTCGCCGAATACGGCACCATGCAGTTCAATGGCGCCAAGATGGCCATCGAGCAGATCAACGCCAAAGGCGGCGTAGATGGCAAAAAGCTTGAAGCCGTCGAATACGATGACGCCTGCGATCCGAAACAGGCCGTTGCGGTCGCCAACAAAGTGGTCAACGACGGCGTGAAATACGTGGTCGGTCACCTTTGCTCCAGCTCCGCCCAGCCAGCCTCTGACGTTTACGAAGACGAAGGCATCATCATGGTGACCCCGGCTGCCACCAGCCCGGAAATCACCGCGCGCGGCTACAAACTGGTGTTCCGCACCATCGGTCTGGACAGCGCCCAGGGTCCGGCCGCCGGCAACTACATTGCCGACGTCGCCAAGCCGAAAATCGTTGCAGTCATCCACGACAAGCAGCAGTACGGCGAAGGTATCGCGACAGCCGTCAAGCAGACGCTGGAGAAAAAAGGCGTCAAGGTTGCACTGTTCGAAGGCATCAACGCTGGCGACAAGGACTTCTCGTCGCTGATCGCCAAGCTCAAGCAGGCCAACGTCGACTTCGTCTACTACGGCGGCTACCACCCAGAGCTGGGCCAGATCCTGCGCCAGTCCAAGGAAAAAGGCCTGAACGCCAAGTTCATGGGCCCTGAAGGCGTCGGCAACGAGTCGATCTCGCAAATTGCTGGCGAAGCTTCCGAAGGCCTGCTGGTCACCCTGCCAAAATCCTTCGACCAGGACCCGGCCAACCAGGCACTGACCGAAGCCTTCAAGGCCAAGAGCCAGGACCCGAGCGGCCCGTTCGTGTACCCGTCCTACTCCGCCGTGCAGGTCATTGCTGACGGCATCGCTGCCGCCAAGTCCGAAGACACCACCAAGGTGGCTGCTGCCATCCATGCCGGTACCTTCAAGACGCCAATGGGCGAGCTGAGCTACGACGAAAAAGGTGACCTGAAGAACTTCCAGTTCGTGGTCTACGAGTGGCACTTCGGCAAACCCAAGACCGAAGCCGCCAAATAAGCTGCTTGCGTCAACCCTCAAAGCCCACTGCCAGCGCAGTGGGCTTTGTTTTACGAATCCAGGCCCGTACGCACGTTTCGGCGACCCGAACGGCGTGCACGAGGCCCCCTGAAAATCTTAAAACCGTCAATAGCGGTTCCTTGATAGCGCAACAGGCTACGCATCGACAGAATGCCACCCCGGCGCAGGTCAGAGAAATGCAGATCAGGTTTTTAGGAGCGCGGTAAATGCCCGAGTTATTCCACTACATGCAGCAGCTGGTCAATGGCCTGACCATTGGCAGTACGTATGCATTGATCGCCATCGGTTACACGATGGTGTACGGCATCATCGGAATGATCAACTTCGCCCATGGCGAGGTGTACATGATCGGTTCCTATGTAGCTTTCATGGCCCTCGCCGGTCTGGCGATGCTGGGGATTCACAGCCTGCCGTTGCTGATGATTGCCGGTTTCGCCGCTGCGATCATCGTGACCAGTGCCTACGGATACAGCATCGAGCGCGTGGCCTACCGTCCGTTGCGCAACAGCAACCGTCTGATTCCACTGATTTCTGCCATCGGCATGTCGATCTTTCTGCAGAACTCGGTCCAGCTTTCCCAGGGCTCGGGCAACTTCGCCATCCCCAACCTGCTGCCCGGCAGCCTCTCGTTCGGGCCCGGTGGCGCAGAGGAAGTGCTGATTTCCTACATGCAGATCGTGGTGTTCGTCGTCACCCTGGTGGCCATGACCGGCCTGACCCTGTTCATCTCCCGCTCGCGAATGGGCCGCGCCTGCCGCGCCTGTGCCGAGGACATGAAGATGGCCAATCTGCTGGGCATCAACACCAACAACATCATCGCCCTGACCTTCGTGGTCGGTGCTGCACTGGCCGCCGTCGCCGCCATGCTGCTGAGCATGCAATACGGCGTGATCAACCCCAACGCCGGTTTCCTCGTCGGCCTGAAAGCCTTCACGGCTGCGGTACTGGGCGGTATCGGTTCGATCCCGGGTGCTGTGCTCGGTGGCCTGGTGCTGGGCGTCGCCGAAGCCTTCGGTGCCGACATTTTTGGTGATCAGTACAAGGACGTCGTGGCTTTCGGCCTGCTGGTCCTGGTGCTGCTGTTCCGACCGACCGGCATTCTGGGTCGTCCGGAGGTTGAGAAAGTATGAGCAAGTCTTTCAAACAGGCGCTGTTCAGCGCCTTACTGGTCTGGGCCGTGGCCTACCCGGTGTTCGGCCTGAAACTGGCCTTTTCCGGCGTCACCCTGCAAGTGCAGAACGCCAGCCCGCTGACCCTGACCATCATTGCCGTGTGTTCGGTCCTGCTGTTTCTGCGCGTATTGTTCGCCGAGCAGATCAGCGGCCTGCGTCGCGGCTCCGACAAACCGCTGATCCCGCAAAAAACCAGCGACTTCCTGACCCAGCCGAAAACCCAGCGCTGGGGCCTCGCGGCGCTCATCGTACTGGCCTTCATCTGGCCATTCTTCGGGTCGCGCGGTGCGGTGGACATTGCCACGCTGATCCTGATCTACGTGATGCTCGGCCTCGGCCTGAACATCGTGGTCGGCCTGGCAGGTCTGCTTGACCTGGGCTATGTGGGTTTCTATGCGGTCGGCGCCTACAGCTATGCCCTGCTGTCGCATTATTACGGGCTCGGCTTCTGGATCTGCCTGCCGATCGCGGGATTGATGGCGGCGCTGTTCGGATTCCTGCTGGGCTTTCCGGTGTTGCGTCTGCGCGGCGACTACCTGGCCATCGTGACGCTGGGGTTCGGCGAGATCATCCGTATCTTCCTGCGCAACCTGACTGATATCACTGGTGGTCCGAACGGCATCAGCAACATCGAAAAACCGACCCTCTTCGGTCTGACCTTCGAGCGCAAGGCCGCTGAGGGCATGCAGACCTTCCACGAGTTCTTCGGCCTGCCGTACAACTCGATCAACAAGGTCATCTTTCTCTACCTGATCGCCCTGCTGCTGGCGCTGGCGGCGTTGTTCGTCATCAATCGCCTGCTGCGCATGCCGATCGGACGGGCCTGGGAAGCCTTGCGCGAAGACGAAATCGCCTGCCGCGCACTGGGTCTGAACCCGACCGTGATCAAGCTCTCGGCCTTCACCCTTGGCGCTGCGTTCGCAGGTTTCGCGGGCAGCTTCTTTGCTGCACGTCAGGGTCTGATCACTCCGGAATCGTTCACCTTCATCGAGTCGGCAATCATCCTCGCCATCGTGGTGCTGGGTGGCATGGGCTCGCAACTGGGCGTGATTCTGGCGGCGATCGTAATGATCCTGTTGCCTGAGCTGATGCGTGAGTTCAGTGACTACCGCATGCTGATGTTCGGCGCGCTGATGGTGCTGATGATGATCTGGCGTCCACAAGGCTTCCTGCCGATGCAGCGTCCCGAAATGAAATTGAAAGCGGAGCTGCCGAAATGAGCCGCCCATTACTGCAAGCCACTGGCTTGAGCATGCGTTTTGGCGGCCTGCTGGCGGTCAATGGCGTTGCCCTGACGGTCAATCAGGGGCAGGTTGTGTCGATGATCGGCCCCAATGGCGCCGGCAAGACGACAGTTTTCAACTGCCTGACCGGTTTCTACCGGCCGAGCGCGGGCACGATTCTGCTGGACGGTGAGCCGATCCAGGGCCTGGCTGGCCACCAGATCGCGCGCAAGGGTGTGGTGCGTACGTTCCAGAACGTGCGCCTGTTCAAGGAAATGACCGCCGTGGAAAACCTGTTGGTTGCCCAGCACCGGCATTTGAACACCAACTTCCTGTCCGGCCTGTTCAAGACGCCCGCGTTCCGCCGCAGCGAACGTGAAGCCATGGACTACGCCGAGCATTGGCTGGAGGCGGTCAACCTCAGGGAATTCGCCAACCGCCCTGCCGGGACGCTGGCCTACGGTCAGCAACGCCGCCTGGAAATCGCCCGCTGCATGATGACGCGTCCGCGCATTCTGATGCTCGACGAACCGGCAGCGGGTCTGAACCCCAGGGAAACCGATGATCTGAAAGCACTGATCGGCGTGTTGCGCAGCGAGCACAACGCGACGGTCCTGTTGATCGAGCACGACATGAAACTGGTGATGAGCATTTCCGACCACATCGTGGTGATCAATCAGGGCACGCCTCTGGCCGATGGCACCCCGGAACAGATTCGTGACAATCCCGATGTGATCAAAGCCTACCTGGGGGAAGCGTAAATGCTGCAGTTCGAAAACGTTTCCACCTTCTACGGCAAGATCCAGGCGCTGCACAGCGTCAACGTGGAAGTACGCCAGGGTGAAATTGTCACCCTGATCGGCGCCAACGGCGCGGGCAAGTCCACCCTGCTGATGACCCTGTGCGGCTCACCGCGCGCCCACAGCGGCAGTATTCGCTACATGGGCGAGGAACTGGTCGGGCTGGAGTCGTCGATCATCATGCGCAAGAGCATTGCCGTGGTGCCGGAAGGCCGTCGGGTGTTTGCGCGTCTGACCGTTGAAGAGAACCTGGCGATGGGCGGTTTCTTCACGGAAAAGGAGGATTATCAGGAACAGATGGACAAGGTCCTGCACCTCTTTCCACGCCTCAAGGAACGCTTCAATCAGCGCGGCGGCACCATGTCCGGCGGCGAACAGCAGATGCTGGCCATTGGTCGTGCACTGATGAGCAAGCCCAAGTTGCTATTGCTGGACGAGCCTTCACTGGGTCTGGCGCCGATCATCATCCAGCAGATTTTCGAGATCGTCGAACAGCTGCGCCGCGATGGCGTGACGGTATTTCTGGTCGAACAGAACGCCAACCAGGCCCTGAAAGTCGCCGACCGCGCCTACGTACTGGAAAACGGCCGCGTGGTCATGCAAGGCACAGGCGAAGAACTGCTGGTCGATCCGAAAGTACGGGACGCGTATCTGGGCGGCTAAGCGCACGCCACGTCCCGAGAGGCCTGAGCGGTTTTGCAGGCGCGAATCGGGCGACGCTTCGCTTGTTCGCGAAGGCGTTCGTTTAAACGATGTATTTTCGTCGAACAAAACGGCCCTTTCGCGAACAGGTTCGCTACGGTCAGCGTCAAACCTGCACGATAGTCAAAGCCACTGCTCGCGCGATAAGCATCCCGACCCTTGTGATGCACCTCCAGTCTGAGTAACGTGGCGGCACTTGTCTGGAGACCACATCATGTTCGCTGCCCGTTCCGTCCTCGTATTTGCTCTTCTACCGCTGTTTGCCGGGTGTCAGTTGCTCGGTAAACAGGCCGAGGAACCGAAGGTTTCCACCGCGGGCATGCTCCGTATGCAGGGCGACCTGACCGGGGAAAACGGCCAGTTGCTGTTCAAGCCGTGTAACGAGCAGCGTCGCTACGTGGTCAAGGATCGCGGCAACACCGGCATTCTGCAGGAAGCGGCCTCGCTGGCAGACAGCAAGGGCACGGTGTTTGCCGATCTGCGCGGCAGCTTTGCCGCAAGCAAGGCGGCCAACAGTGACGGTCAGCTGGACCTGCATCAGCTGTACCGCGTCGAACGCCCCGGTCAGGCCTGTGAAGACCTCAATTTCAAACGCCTGACATTGCACGTCAATGGCAACAAGCCCGCCTGGAACGTCAATGTCAGCGGCAAGGGCATGGTTCTGGAGCGCGAGGGCGTTGCGCCACTGGCGCTGCCCTACGTGGAAGAGAAGCTGCCGGACGGCAGTTTCAGCGTCAGCAGCGAAGCCAACAACCAACGCATCGAGATCTGGGTCGCGCCACAGCGCTGCGTCGACAGCGTCGACGGCTCGGTGCAACACCTCACCGCAGAGCTGCGCATCAACGGCCAGGCCCAGCGTGGCTGCGGTTATTACGGCGGTTCACGCGACGACTGATCGCCCAGGCTCGCCGCCAAAGGGGTTCAGCGCTTATAATCGCCGGTTCTTGTAGTGCTGTCGGGCTGAACCTGCGGCCCGAAAACTGGACCCCTTAATGTTACGAATCACCGAACTCAAGCTGCCGATCGATCATCCGGAAGAAGACCTGCGCGTTGCGCTCTTGAAGCACCTGGGTATCGACAGCGGCGAACTGCTGGACTTTACCCTCTTCAAGCGCAGCTACGACGCGCGCAAAAAGTCTTCCGAGCTGTGCTTCATCTACACCATCGACTTCCAGGTCAAGGATGAAGAAGCACTGCTGCGCAAGCTGGCCAATGACCGCCATGTCGGCCCGGCACCTGATGTCAGCTACAAAGTCGTCGGTCACGCTCCCGAGGGGCTGACAGAGCGCCCGATCGTCGTGGGTTTCGGACCCTGCGGTATCTTTGCCGGCCTGCTGCTCGCGCAGATGGGCTTCAAGCCGATCATTCTCGAGCGCGGCACCGAAGTTCGTCAGCGCACCAAGGACACCTGGGCGCTGTGGCGCAAAAACGTCCTCAACGCCGAGTCCAACGTGCAATTTGGCGAGGGCGGTGCCGGGACCTTTTCCGACGGCAAGCTTTACAGCCAGATCAAGGACCCGAAATTCATCGGCCGCAAGGTGCTGCACGAGTTCGTGAAGGCCGGCGCGCCGGATGAAATCCTCTATGTCAGCAAGCCGCATATCGGCACGTTCCGCCTGACGGGCGTGGTCGAGAACATGCGCCATCAGATCGAGGCGCTGGGCGGCGAAGTGCGCTTTCAGCAGCGCGTGACCGACGTGATGATCGAGGACGGCCAATTGCTGGGTGTGCAACTGGACAGCGGCGAACAGATCGAGTCCAGGCACGTGATTCTGGCGCTGGGCCACAGTGCCCGTGACACCTTCCGCATGCTGCACGGCCGTGGCGTGTTCATGGAAGCCAAGCCGTTCTCGGTGGGCTTCCGCATCGAACACCCGCAATCGTTGATCGACCGCGCACGACTGGGCAAGTACGCCGGTCACCCGAAGCTCGGCGCAGCCGATTACAAGCTGGTGCACCACGCCAGCAACGGCCGCTCGGTCTACAGCTTCTGCATGTGCCCTGGCGGCACGGTCGTGGCAGCCACGTCAGAGCCCGGTCGAGTGGTCACCAACGGCATGAGCCAATACTCACGCAACGAGCGCAATGCCAACTCGGGCATCGTGGTCGGTATCTCGCCGGAACAGGACTACCCTGGCAGCCCGCTGGCCGGTATCGAGTTGCAGGAGCGTCTGGAATCTCACGCCTATCTGCTCGGCGGCAGCAGCTACGAAGCGCCTGCGCAACTGGTCGGCGACTTCATTGCAGGCCGGGCCTCTACCGCTCTGGGCAGCGTTGAACCGTCCTACAAGCCGGGTGTGAAGCTGGTGGACCTTGCCGAGGCCCTGCCCGCCTTTGCCATCGAAGCCATTCGTGAAGCGTTGCCTGCGTTCGACAAGCAGATCAAAGGCTTCTCGCTGCACGACGCTGTGCTGACCGGCATCGAAACCCGCACCTCGGCGCCGCTGCGCATTACCCGCGGGCCGACTCTGCAAAGCCTCAACACCAAAGGCCTTTACCCGGCCGGTGAAGGTGCTGGCTATGCGGGCGGGATTCTCTCGGCTGGTGTGGACGGCATTCGGGTGGCCGAAGCGCTGGTACGCGACATGCTGGGTATCGAGGGCTGACCCCGGTCTGACTATCGTTATACATAAGCCTTGTGGGAGCATTCACGCCTGGCAATAAAAAACCCCGAGCATTGCGACTCGGGGTTTTGCTGTGCGGTGTTGCAGATCAGTGGGTAACGCGGCTGGTGCCATTGACGCTCATGATGCGCACGCGCTCGCCGACCCGGAAAATCTCGTTTTCCTGAACCTGCTGCACGTAGGCACGCATGCTGCCGTCATCCTCACGCACGGTGATTTCGACACCTTGCGTACGGGTCAGGCCTTCCTCGGTCGCCGAACCCAGCAGACCACCGGCCACTGCACCGATGACCGCTGCCACGATACTGCCGCGACCGCCACCGATAGCGCTGCCGCCCACACCACCAACAACTGCACCCGCCGCGCCGCCGATCGGGGTCTTGGTGCCCTCGATCTTGACCGGACGCAAGGATTCGATCGTCCCCATGCGAACTGTCTGTACGGTCCTGGCCTCGTCACGGGAATAGGAATCACCGGTCAGATTCGAGGTACAGCCGCCCAGCGTCAGAGCCATGGCAGTGAACGAAGCAACCAGAAGAGCAGACTTGCGCATAAAAGGAATCTCCAGAGGAATCAGTGGCCATTAGACTACCCGACAAAGGTGCTGTCACGGCCCCGAGCCTGCAAATTAAATTGATTCAGGCCTCATACAGCCACAGCCCGTATAACGCTCAGACGATTGACCAAACGAATAATTCAATCAGGGTGCAAGGCGCTCGCGTTTCCATCTGTCGTCTATCAAACGATAGTTCAAACGGTCGTGAAGTCGACTGGAGCGACCCTGCCAGAACTCGATCCGCTCGGGCAAAAGACGATAGCCACCCCAGTGCTCGGGGCAGTGTGGCTGGGTGTCTGCGAAGCGTTGTTCCGTCTGTCTGATCAGGCCTTCCAGTTCGTCGCGATCCGCGATCACGCGACTCTGTGGCGAGGCCCATGCACCCAGACGGCTGCCCAGAGGGCGCACCTGGTAATAAGCGTCGGATTCTTGCGCTGAGACTTTCTCCACCCGGCCCTCGATACGCACCTGGCGCTCGAGTGTCGGCCAGAAGAAGGTCATCGCGGCAAATGGACGTGCAGCGATCTGCTGGCCCTTGGCGCTTTCGTAGTTCGTGAAAAACGTGAAGCCCTGAGTGTCCAGGCCCTTGAGCAGCAAGACGCGGCAATGTGGACGTCCTTGCTCATCAACCGTCGCCAGTGTCATGGCGTTAGCCTCGACAGGCGGCTGCTCGGTGTTCACCGCGTCGGCAAACCATGCATGAAAGAGTGCAAAGGGCTCGTCCGGCGATTGCGCTTCGGTCAACCCGTCGCGCGTGTAATCACGGCGCATGTCGGCCAGGGTCTGAGTCATGGTTTCATTCCTGCGCAGATATCATGAACGTTAGCTAACTCTCGTTACGAGGCTCGGCGCTCGCCGTTATCACACATTCGTTTTTGATTCTGGCCGAAGGCCGTGGGAGCGAACTTGTTCGCGAAGACGGTGATTCAGACGATACGTTTCGCAGACTGTACCGGCCTTTTCGCGAACAAGTTCGCTCCCACGCCCTCCGGGCAGAAGCCTGAAAGCCTTATTTTTCAGGCTATTCAGGACTTGTGCACAACGCAAAGCGCGGAGCGTGGAGACGAAAGTCGTGAGGTAACCAGGCCTCAGTTACTGGCCTGGCTGTCATCTTTCTTGGCGGGCGCCTTGGCCTTGGTCGCTGCTGGTTTTTTAGCTGCTGCGGTGGTCTTGGCAGGCGCTGCCTTTTTGGCAGTGCTGGCCTTGGCCGGCGCTTTCTTGGCAGTGTCTTTCTTCGCCACGGCGGCTTTCTTGGCAGGCGCGGCAGCAGGTGCTGGCGCTACTGGCTTGACGTCCTGGGTGGCAACCATGACCGGAGCAACCGGCGGCAGCGCATAACGGGCCATCAGCGCGCGCATGGTGTCCTGCGGCGTCATGAGGATCTCGACCCGGCGGTTGAGCGCACGGCCCTGCAGGCTGTCGTTGGCGGCACGCGGCATCACCGCCCCCATGCCACGCTGGCTCAGGCGGTTACGCTCCAGGCCACTGAGACGGAAAATCGCGGCAACCGACTGGGCGCGCTCCTGGCTGATCTTCTGGTTGGCTTCGGTAGGACCCGAAGTGTCGGCATGACCGAGGATCAGCACGGCAGTTTTCTGATCGCCTTCGACCACCTTGGCCAGACGGGTGATCGGACCCAGCGTGTTCGGCAGCAGCATGGCCGGACGATCAGGGTTGAACGAGCTGTCGACTGGCGCAGTGATTGCCAGCAGGTCTTCGCGACGCTCCAGCTGGAACGGGCTGTCCTTGATTGCAGCGCGCAGACGCGGCTCGTACTCGTCCAGCCAGGCCTGGGTCACTTTCGGATCAGGCATCGGCAGCACTTTCGGCTCGTCCTTGGCGGAATCGTTGCCAAACGGCCACCACCACTTGGTGTCGGTCTCCGATTTGGCAACCATCGCCGGCGCAGCGGGCTTGGCTGCCGGCTTGTCGGCCACGGCATCAGGTTTGGCCTGCGCATTATCGTTCGAACCGAACGGCCAGTACCACGGCGCGCTGTTTTCAGCACCTGCCGCAGGTGCCGGCGTGGCAGCAGCCTTGGCAACCGGAGCGGGCGCCGGGCTCGATGCCGGGGCCTTGGCAGCGGTGCCTGCGTCAGCGGAGTCGCTGCCGGAACCGAACTGCCACCAATGGCCTCCGGTTGCAGCAGAGTCGGATTGTGGGGTTTGGGCACAGCCGGTCACGGCGATGCACAGGGCGAGAACGAGGCTTTTATTAGACGACATGGGTAACCCGCAACGGTTTTGATCAGACAGAAGGACGTAACTACGCCGGTATAACATGCATAAAGATGCAGTTGGAAAAAGAAACCGTCGTACGGTTCCTGTTACAGCCATTTAACTGACAGTCGGTATGAAACAAGCACTTATAGCCGATACTTACTGCAAACACTCACGCAGAACCCCGACCAGTTTCTGCGCACGTGGGTCCATCAGAATGTAGGGCCCCAAGGTGTTGGTAACGAAGCCAAAGGCAACCTCGTCATCAGGATCGGCGAACCCTACCGAGCCGCCCGCCCCCGGATGGCCAAAGGCTTTGGGCCCCAGGCCGTAGGTCGCGTTGGCAACGCCCGGCTGATCGAGCATGCAGCCCAGCCCCAGACGGGTCGAGGTCAGCAATGTCTTGTCCTGACCGAGGCTGTGTTCCCGGGTCAGCTCATTGAGCATGTCGGCTTCAAGCAGGCTGCCATCGAGCAGACCGTTATAGAAACCGGCGAGACTGCGTGCATTGCCGTGGCCGTTGGCCGCCGGTTGCTGCATGCGGCGCCACTCCGGCTTGTTGGTGCTGGTCATGATCGACGGCGGGTTAGTGAACGCCTTGGCAGTGATCGAAGCCGGCTCGCGCATCGTCGCCTGCAGCACGCGTTGGGCAGCGTCGTCACCAGCATTGCCTTTGCCGCGCGCGATGTGGGCCACGCGATGAAACTGGTCATCCTGCAGCCCGACATGAAAATCCAGCCCCAGCGGGCGGGCGATACGCGCAGCAATGGATTCCCCAGGGCCTCGACCATCGGCGCGGCGCAGCATCTCGCCCACCAGCCAGCCATAGGTGATCGCCGCATAACCATGCCCCTGACCCGGTGTCCACCAGGGTTCTTCGGCTGCCAGGGCGGCGGTCATGGTGTCCCACTGGTAAAGCGCTTCGGCAGGCAATGGCTCACGCAACGCGGGCAGCCCGGCCTGATGGCAGAGCAATTGGCGAAGCGTGATGGAGGCCTTGCCCGCAGCGGCGAATTCGGGCCAAAGCCTGGCCACGGGTTCGTCCAGCTTCAACTTGCCCTCTTCGACCAGTTGCAGAACCGCCACGCTGGTGAAGGTCTTGGTGCAGGAGAACAGGTTGAGAATAGTGTCGGTGTGCCACGCATCGGCACCGTCCTTGTCGGCAGTGCCTGCCCACAGATCGATGACGGTCTGGCCACCAACCTGAATGCACAAGGCGGCGCCGCGCTCCTGAGGGTCGTCAAAGAGCGCCGCAAAAGCTTCACGTACTGCTTCGAATTGAAGTTCGTAATGACCCTGGATCTGCAACGGCTGACTCCTGACTGACAACATGAGCCTGGCGACAGGCTAAACGGGCCGTATTGTTTCAGCGATCGAGCGGTTTGGGAACAGATGTGAAACGCTCTTCATCTTTGGCTCACGTTATTTCCCGACGGAACGGTGGCAGCGCATTGAGAATCGCCTTGCCATAGCGCTGGGTGACCACGCGGCGGTCCAGCAGCGTGATGGTGCCGCGGTCCTCTTCGGTACGCAGCAAGCGACCACAGGCCTGCACCAGACGCAACGAGGCGTCGGGCACGGCGATCTCCATGAACGGGTTACCGCCACGCGCTTCGATCCACTCGGCCAGCGCAGCCTCGACCGGGTCATCCGGCACTGCGAACGGGATCTTGGCGATGACCACGTGTTCGCAGTAGGCGCCGGGCAAATCCACACCCTCGGCGAAGCTGGCCAGCCCGAACAGTACGCTGGACTCGCCGCTGTCGA
This sequence comes from Pseudomonas sp. PvP028, assembly GCF_017832255.1. Taxonomy (NCBI): domain Bacteria; kingdom Pseudomonadati; phylum Pseudomonadota; class Gammaproteobacteria; order Pseudomonadales; family Pseudomonadaceae; genus Pseudomonas; species Pseudomonas sp. PvP028. Next base: position 2,830,902 of record NZ_JAFIBL010000001.1, on the reverse strand, counting down.
CGCGTGCCTTGTGCTTGTTGAGGGTCTCCTGTTTGGACAGGTTGCCCTGAATGAACACCTGCTTGCGCCAGTCACGATCCAGGCCGTCGAAGACATCCTGCATCTGCTTGCGCGACGAATACAGCACCAGCGTGCCTCGCGAACCCTCCACCAGACCGGGCAGGTCGCGGATGATCGCGGCGGTATGCGCCACCGAGTCACGCGGGTCGGCCTTGAGGTCCGGTACACGAAGCACACCGGCATCGGCGTGATGGAACGGGCTTGGTACCACGGCGGTCACCGCCCCTTTGGGCAGCCCGGCACGCATGCGATAGCGGTCGAATTTGCCCAGCGCGGTAAGCGTCGCCGAGGTGACCAGCGCGCCGTAGGCGATGTTCCACAAGTTGCGGCGCAGCATTTCCGCCGCCAGGATCGGGCTGGCATTGACCTCGATATCGAACATTGCACCGCTGTCGGCCAGGGTCAGCCAGCGCGCCATTGGCGGGCTGTCTTCCGGGTCTTCGGCGGTGAAGGCGGTCCACAATTCCCAGTTGCCATGCGCGCGGGCCAGCAGGCTGCCAAACAGCGGATACCATTCTTCGGCCTGATGACTGGCGATGCCGATGTTGACCTCACCGTCCATGCCTTCCTTGAGCAGCTCGGTCAGGCGCGTGAACAGGTCGTCGAGGCGCGCGAAGCCCTTCTTGAGCTCGATGCCCATTTCGCGGATGTGCTCGGGAATCACGCCGCCGACAAAGCGGTGACGTGGACGCTCGCGGCCCTGCATGTCTTCACCGGCGCGGAAATCCGCCAGTTGCTCGCAGGCACCGAACATGAACTGCTGATGGCCCTTGATCTCGCGGGCCAGCTCCGGCACCTGCTCGATCAGCTTGCCCAGATCGCCAGGCAGCGGATGCTGGGCCAGCAGCTTGGCGAGGTTCTTGGCAGTCTGTTCCAGCCAGTCGGCGGTCGATTTCAATCGGGTGTAGTGGGCAAAGTGGCCGATGGCCTTGTCCGGCAGGTGATGACCTTCGTCGAATACGTACAAGGTGTCACGCGGGTCCGGCAGCACCGCACCGCCACCCAGTGCCAGGTCGGCCAGCACCATGTCGTGGTTGGTGACGATCACATCGACCTTGCCCATACCTTCACGCGCCTTATAGAAGGCGCACTGCTGAAAGTTGGGGCAGTGCCGGTTGGTGCACTGGCTGTGATCGGTGGTCAGACGCGCCCAGTCCTGATCGGCGAGTTCCTGCGGCCAGCTGTCGCGATCGCCGTCCCACTTGTTGCCCGCCAGCTTCTGCAACATGCTGGTGAAAAGCTTCTGACTGGCCTCATCGACTTCGATCTTGAAGCCTTCTTCCTCGAACAGCTGCGCGGTCGCGTTGGTCGCGTCACTTTCCTGCAGCAATGCGTCGAGCTTGGACAGGCACATGTAACGCCCGCGCCCCTTGGCCAGGGCGAAGGTAAAATTCAGTCCGCTGTTGCGCATCAGGTCCGGCAGGTCCTTGTAGACGATCTGCTCCTGCAAGGCGACGGTCGCGGTGGCGATCACCAGCCGCTTGCCTGCCGCCTTGGCGGTGGGAATCGAGGCGATGGCATAGGCCACGGTCTTGCCGGTACCCGTTCCGGCTTCGACGGCCACTACCGCTGGATCGCCCGAACGACGGCCCTCTTCATCGGTGTCAATGTCCCCCAGCACCTTGGCGACTTCAGCGATCATCAATCGCTGGCCATAGCGTGGCTTGAGGCTCTTGGCTTCGAGGAAACGCGAGTAAGCGCCCTGGATCTGGGTTTTGAGTTCGGTACTGATCATTGGCTTCGGTTCGGGGGCACGGCTAAAAAGGCTGGATAAATTTTCAGTAGTTCTGAGTGGGCGCTATCATAGCGCGCTAAATCCATCCGCGCAGAACGGAGTGTCCGATGACCGCTTTTTCTACTGTCTATACATTGCATCTGCTGGCTGCCCTGGTGTGGGTTGGCGGCATGTTTTTCGCCTGGATGGTGTTGCGCCCAGCAGTCATTGCAGCACTTGAAGGCCCTTCTCGCCTGAAAGTGTGGGTCCAGGTGTTTCCGCGCTTCTTCGCCTGGGTCTGGGCTGCGGTGGTACTGCTGCCGATAACCGGCATCGGCATGATTCAGCTCAACTTCACCGGCTTTGAAACCGCGCCGCGTTATGTGCAAATCATGATGGGCCTGTACGTCGTCATGGTTGCGCTGTTTTTGCGTATCCAGTCATTGCAACTGCCGGAGCTGCGTCGTGCCGTGGAAGCCGAGCAGTGGGCCGAGGGCGCGGCGGCATTGGGCAATATCCGCCGCCTGGTCGGCATCAACCTGATTATCGGTCTGGCCGTGGTCATGCTCGCCGCTGCTCGTCCGGGCCTTTGAGGCAAAACGGAACATCACGGGGCACTGGCGGTGACACCGCGCACAGCTTGCGGGCGTTTTCCTGCCCGATCGGTCATCTTCTGTGCCTGATATCCAAGGCATTCAACATCTTGAAACAGTTTGGCATGGGCTGTGCAAACGCTTGCGATCAGCAGTACGCGCCCACGAAAAGGAGCTTCAATGCCACAGCCGCCATTCACTCGACCTGCAACGCCCTCAAGATTCCTTATGCCACTGCTGTTCGCCGCCGCCGCGGCACTGCCCTGTACCAGCGTCCTGGCACAGCCCGCCGCGGCCGAAGACTCGGCGCAAGGCGAAGCACTCAGCCCGCCCGCCTCGCCCAAGGAAGGTAAAGGCGCGTATTTTTCAGACTGGCTCAATCAGGACCTGACGCTGATCGGCAGCAAGGACATCAGCTTCGGCCCCAAGCCCAACGATGACATCTATCTGGAGTACGAATACTTCGGCCGCAAAGGGCCGTTCGAGCTGTACGGCTATGTCGACGTACCGAAGATCCTCGGCATCGGCAATGATAATGACAAAGGTGTCTGGGACCATGGCTCGCCGCTGTTCATGGAACACGAGCCACGCGTCTCGATCGACTACCTTGCCGGGCGCAGTCTGGCCATCGGCCCATTCAAAGAATGGTACGTCGCCTTCGACTGGATCTATGACCACGGCAGCAATACGGCGAACCGGGCCAACACCTTGTACAGCGGCCTGGGCACTGACATCGATACCCACTCGCGGGTCAATCTGTCGGCCAACTTCTATGGCCGCTACCAGTGGGAGAACTACGGTGCCAGCAACGAATATTCGTGGGACGGCTATCGTGCCCAGCTCAAATACATCGTACCGATCAGCACCTTCGACAACGGCGCCTCGCTGACCTACATCGGCTTCACCAACTTCGATTTCGGCTCGGACCTCAAGAACGATCCGGCACGCACCGGCAACTCCACGGTCGCCACCAATGTGCTGCTTTACGCCTTCACGCACCTGCGCTTCACCCTGGTTGGCCGCTACTTCCACAATGGCGGCAACTGGCAGGACGGCAGCGAGCTGAACTTCGGCGATGGCAACTTCCGCGCGCGCTCTGATGGCTGGGGCTACTACGCAGGCGTGGGTTACCAATTCTGAACCTTATTATGACGACAGGAATTTTCATGAAACACACCACTCGCAACACACTGTGCGCCACGCTGGCGCTGCTCAGCCCTGCTGTCTGGGCGGCTACCGCGCCGGTGGCACCGGTCACGCCCAAGGTCATGCTGATCGCCATGTTTGCGCCCGAAGCACAGAACTGGATCGACCGGCTGCATCTGACCAAGGAAATCCAGGTGCCTGGCCTTGCCGCCGAGTACCCGGCCATCCGCTGCAATGACCAGGACGTCTGCCTGCTGGTCACCGGCATGGGCCAGACCAACGCTGCGGCATCGACCCTGGCACTGGCCCTGTCGCCGCAATTCGACCTGCGCAAGACTTACTTCATTGTCGCGGGCATTGCCGGCATCAACCCGCACCGCGGCACACTCGGCACCACTGCCTGGGCGCATTATCTGGTGGAGTTCGGCACGCAGTGGGAAATCGACTCCCGCGATGTGCCCAAGGAATGGCCGACCGGTTATCTGGGCATCAACACCAAGGGCCCGAACGAGAAGCCGCCGCTGGATTACAAGACAGAAGTCTTCGAGCTCAACCCCAAGCTGCAGGCCAAGGCGTTTGCCCTGTCGCACAAGGTGACACTCAGCGAAAGCAAGGAATCCGCGGCCTGGCGCGTCAAATACCCTTATGCGCCTGCCAACCAGCCACCGCAGGTCACGCAGTGCGACACGCTGGCAGGTAATACCTGGTTTTCCGGGACGCGTCTGAGCGAGCGTGCGGAAGTCTGGACCAAGCTGCTCACCGACGGTAAGGGCGAGTATTGCACCACCCAGCAAGAGGATAACTCCACCTACGAGGCTCTGTTGCGAGCGAGCAAGGCAGGCAAGGTCGATGTCAATCGCTTGGCTGTCGTCCGCGCGGGCTCCGACTTCGATCGTCCGTATCCGGGTTACAGCGAAGTGGACAACCTGCTCAAGTACGCCGATCAGGGTGCCTTCGTCCCGGCGCTGGAAAACCTCTACCGCACCGGCAACCCGCTGGTGCAGGCGATTGTCGGCGACTGGAAGAATTGGGAAAAAGGCGTACCGCAATAACGTGATGTGAAGCGATTCGCGACTATCCGGATCATGGCCTTGCGCCTGATCCGGACAGCTCGCAGATTACAGACGTTGCAGGATCAACGCGCCTGCCGGTCCCGGAGCACCTGGCAGACCGGGCTCACCCTGTCTGCCAGACTTGCCGCCTTCAGCGCGGTAGACAACACAGCCTTTCGACGCACCGCCCTTCCCTGCCTTGCCGCCTTCGCCACCTTTGCCCGCCGCGCCGCCTGCGACATTCACCTTGATGCGTTCGGCCGGATAGCTCTGTGGCAGTTCAAGACGAACCTGCGCGCCCGCAGCGCCATCGTGGCCATTGCCGCCGCTGTCGCCGTTATAACCACGCCCGGCCTGGCCCCAGGTACAGCCCGGGGCTTCGCCCGAGCCGCCATCCAGCCCGGCATAGCCTGGGCTGCCTGCGCCACCGCGGGCATCAATCGACAGTTCTTCGGCATCCAGGCTCTGCAGGCGCAGGGTCAGGTTGCGCCCTGGCCGTGCCGGCTTCTCGAAAGTACCCGGCGCACCCCGTGCGGTGATCTGGCTGCCGGTGCCGAACTCACCGTGCAGCACGACCATGTTGAACGACTGCACACCAGGGACGATGGCAATTCGCGCTTCGTGCCCCAGTACCAGCTCGCCAATCTTCACATCATCGATACCGGCCGGAATCAGCAGAGTGCCGTAGTCGGACACTTCAAGGCGCTCGACCTGCAGAACGCTGCTGTTGCCAGGCAGACGCATCAGCGAGTGTGGAGCGACGATAATTGCCTGAGCCATGGCCAGAGGGCTGAACAACGCCGCCAGCAGAACGAGCTTACGCATGAGTGTGCCCCCTGACCGAACGGCCGATGGATTGAACATGAAAGATGCCAAACAGGATGATTTTGCCCCGGTCGCGCCACGGATGCCGGCGACCGCGCAGGCTGCCGTTGAACAGAATCAGCTCCAGCAAATGAGTCAACAACAGCACCGCGCCGGCCATGTCGATCATCACGCCAAACGGGCTGGGCGCCTCAATCGCCGCGTTGACCAGCACCACCAGCCAAAAGCCCAGCATCAATATCTTCCCCAGCCCCCAAAACACCTTCATTGCCCGCCCACCCCTTGTCATGATCCGTTACGAAATTGCAGTCTTCGCATGCTTTTCGTCGCCGCACAGTAGACGTGCTGTACGCCGAATATGCCAGCGGTGTATTGAGAAAGATCCGGAATGATCTCGACGCTGGACAATTATTGTGTGCGGCAATGCTGCAATCAAGGTTAGCGGACACCAGAAAGCCCTGTCACAAGGGTGCAGGGCTTTTTACAGGACCTCTGGTGTGTATCGAGCCTGTCAGGCCTCGCTGGGAGTCTTGGCCTGGACGACTGGACGTACCACCGGCACCGGACGCTTGTACCACCAGACACCCACCAATACCGCAGCAACGCCAAGCCATTGAACCAACGTGAGCTGCTCATCGAAAAAGAAGAACCCGATCAGAATCGCCACCACCGGACGGGCCAGTGCCGAAACAGAGGCCAGTACTACATCGACGTGCCTGAGTGCATACGCCATCAGGCCATGGCCCAGAAGCTGGCTGATCAGCGCGAGCAACGCAATGACCACCCAGCCCTGCACGGTGTCCGGCAGAATCTTCGCACTGGTGAGCAAAGCGATGGGCAGTAACAGCACTGCACAGGTAAAGCTATTCCAGATAATGATCTTGCGAGACGTGAAGCAGTCGCGCAGCGACTTGATCAGGATCAGGTAGATCGCATAGAAAAGCGCGGAGTTCAGGGCCAGCAGGTCGCCAGTCACGCTCTGGCTGGAAAACGCCACGCTGGCACTGCCGTCAAACACCAGCAGACACGCCCCGCCGATACTCAGGGTCAGCGCCAACACTTGATAGACGCCGATTTTTTCTTTCATGAACAGATAGGACAGCAGCGCCACAAACACCGGGGACAGGTTCATCAGGACCGACGTGTTGGCCATGCTGGTCAGCTTGACCGCCCAGTGATTGGACAGCAGATCCACACACGACACCACGCCCGACAGCACCAGCAGCCAGAGCATCGCCCGCCGGCTGCGCGCCGTACCGACAGCCCCGGTCTCAGTGTTTTTACCTGCTGGCCAGGCGGCCAGCGCAGAGGCCATACCGCCCGCCATGAACATTCGCAGCATCAGGGTAGACGTGGCATCCACTTCACTGAGCTTGACGAACGCAATGGCGGAGGCCACACCGATGGTACTTATGATCAGTGCCAGAACAGGCAGAAACGCCTTATTACCCACCTTCATGACGGTCCCTCGAAGTTATAGGAGTTGAGTGGCGCAATGAATGCCGCCGAACTGCTTTTGATGCTCTGTAAAGGCGATCAAACGAACATGACAGTCAAGCTCAGCCAACTGATCAAGCAGGCGCACCGGTGCGTTTTGATCGATCCAGACATGATTGCCCAATGAAAATGCATTCGCGCACCATGCCGCCATCATTTCGTCGTCCAGCCGTATCAGGCCGATACCCGCAACCTGTGCTGCCTGGCGAAACGTCAGGTCCTTGTCAGTCAATTGCCAGCCCGATGACACGCGCCGATAAACGCTGACCAGGGAGCGGTCGGCTGCGTCCGCTCTTTTCGCGTCGATCAGCAGAGTGTCACGCAGCAGGCAGGCGTAGTGATCCAGGTGAAACTGTTCGGGATTACGCCATATGTCCTGCACCGCCAGCACAACCTCGCCCTTCAGCAAGCTTGAAGCCAGCAAGAACTCGAGCACTGGGGCCTCGGTACGAAAGCCGGTGTTGATCAAGGATATGTGTTCGTTTTCCAGATAATCACCGCCCTCGAGCACTTGATCGAGTTCGACAGGAACGTGACCATGGGCAGCGACCACCTGCTTCACCACGTCAACCTCGCGCGCCCTGTCCTGACGCTTCAGCCGCCCGAAAACCGGCTGCCCGCCGACGTTCATGAAGTGGTCCTGCGGAAACAGAAGCCCGTACAGCGGTTGAATACGGTAGCTCTCGTAGGTAGCGTCCGGACTGATCCGGCCCAACTCGTCATCGTAATGCAGCCGTAGCTCGGGCTGGTTGATGATGATCTCGGCCAACTCCTGCCGACTGCAGCGGAGCAATTGCTGGTGAGCAAGCTGCTGGCGCCCATGTTCGACATTGTCGGCAAAGCGCAACGCCCGCCTTGCCAAGCGCCGCATATCCTCGATGGCCACATGCGGACCGTCTTCGCTGAACAGCGCATCGGAGAGGAAAACGGTCGGGAAACCCGCTGCATTGAAAGAGCTGGCCAGAGCCATGACATCGGCATCTGCCTGCCGAAGCGAATACGGCTGCTGCGATTCCATGAATATCGACATGGAAACAGGCTGCACGACAGAGGGAAGCTGCAGGAGCACTTTCATTCAGGGTTCCAGAAATCAGGTTGCGCGAATCGACGTCTGCAAAATATTCATGCACTGCACAATGGCCTGCTCTATCGCAGCCTGGCTGTCGGCGGCGAAGTGCAATCTGGCGGGGATATCCTCGTAGCTGAACGCATTTGAATCGCCCTGGGACTGCACGCTGCTATAGGTCAGCAGCGGATGGGAGAGCTCCATCAGCGGATCGAAGGTGAACCCGCCGGGGAACGGATTGGGCATCATCAGAAAACCGGTGATTCGGGTGTCTACCGGAGCGATAGCCACTTCCAGCGCGGCGCGGGTCCAGAGCTCATATAGGTCGATCCCCTCGCTGCGCAACGCGACAAACGGAATCTCACCGCCACCGACTCGACCGCCGATCTCCAGAAATACGAGCTCGCCACGACGTTCGATGATCTCCAGGTGAATGGCCTGGTTGTGCAGGTTGAGGCGCAGGCAGACTTCTTCGGTGAACGCACGCGCTCGCGCGATGAATGCCCGGTCATCGACCGTGACCGAGCCGAGCGGCAGGCCATTGCGAAAGTCCAGGCAGGTGTTCAGGTACTTCGACACCTTGAAGTACGGCATGCTGTCAGCCGCCAGTATCGCGTCGACATGATAGATATCGCCTTCTATGTACTCTTCGACTTCGTAGCCATTGAAATCCGGCAGGTCGGGTATATCTTCCAGGCGCTCGATCTTCACCACGCCGTCCGAGGCTGCGCCAACCTGGGGCTTGAGGATGACCGGAAAGCCGTGCTCATGACAGAAGGCTTCGACGCCGCCACGCGACGCTACATTCCGATACTGAGGATAACGAACCGAAGAACCGGTCAATGCTTCCTTCATGCTCGCCTTGTTACGGCACAGCAGGTTATCGGCGACCTTGGCACCGGGTATGTTGAATTCGGTACGCACCAGCGCAGCGGCGTCCAGATCGTATTCCGAAAAGGCGATCACGAAATCGACAGGCTGACGACGATGAATGGCCCGCGCTTCCTGAAGTATCAGATCGGCGTCCAGTGCGCTGACTTCGACTACGTTGGCGCTGACCTGCGGATCAATCAGCCGCGAATGCCCTGCCAGTGATATGTAGGAGACATCGACCTGCGAGTGATCGATGTAGTTGCGGTAGTCCGAAAGCTCGTCGTCATAGCGGTTGATGATCAGGACATGCTTCATACGATTCCAACCTCTGTGTGTACCCGCCCGACTAGGCTTCTTACAAGCGCCTCGTCGGTACCGCCGAACATGACGTAGCCGATTCTTGAGGTCCAGTCCTGATCCGAGCCAAGAGCGTCGCCGGATCGGTAATAGACCTGATGCGAAAGGTAATAAGGACTGTCGAAAATGTCGGAGAGCCCTTGCAGCTCGGTAAATTCGCTCTTATCGCCTCGGGGGATGAAAGCGATGGCACTGACGCCGTTCGCACGTGGCACGGCCCGACTGTCGATGTCCAGGTACTCACACAGTGTCTCTTTGGCAAGGTCAATGCCGCTGGCACGCCTGATCAACTCGACGATATTGTCGCCTGGAAGACGGGCCGCCAGTTCAACCGCTACCGGCTGACCTTGTGGCGTTACACGCAACTCCAGGTGGAACGGCCCGACGTTCAGCTTTATGGCCTCAAGCACCGCCAGCGAATAGTCGGTCAGTACCCTGCGAAATCCTTCTTCATAGCCTTGGCCCACGATGTGACCGACTTCGACAAAGTACGGCTCCGAGCCGAGCAGTTTCTCCGTGATGGACGCAAGGGTGACGCTGCCATCGCTGCGCACGATGCCTTCGACACTGTATTCAGTGCCGGGAATGTACGCTTCGACAATCAGCTGGCCACTGGCAGTAAAGCCGATGTCGTCGGGCAGTGATTGACGAAATGTCTCCACTGCTTCGATCAACTCTTGATGGTTGTAGAGCTTGCGCACACCGATACTGCCCGCCATATCGATCGGCTTGACCACCGCCGGAAAGCTGAAGCCCTCCGGCACAGCTACCGGCGCGTGGGCATCCAGAAGGAAAAAGCCGATCGTGCTCAGCCCCGCCTCAGTCAGCCGGCTGCGGAAATTGAATTTGTTGCGCACTTTCTCTACTGCACCGTCGTGCAGATGCGTTGTGCCTGATGCTGCCCCCAGGCGCGCGGCCATGGGCACGGCGTACTCCACACCGGGAAGAACGGCGCGGACGTCTCCCAACTCATTGATTTTCTTCAGCTGTGCCTCAAAATCACCGGTGTCGATTTTGATGACCTGACGTACCTTGGCCCGCAACTCAGCGTTGAGCTCCTGCTCGCCACCGTCACAGGAAAACACATAGACACCGACGCCCAGTTGCTGCGCCGCATTGATATAGTTAATACCGGATGAAACAGGATCAATGACAACGATGGACATGGCTCAGTCTCCGACTATCCAAAACTTTCAAGTTCACACAAGGGAAGGTTCTTTAACTTGCCGATCACCCCATCCGACCCGACGCCGATGGTGAGCGTGTCGTGCATCAAGTGTTCGCCAATGGCGAAGTCAGGGTGGGTCCATTCGGAAAAAGGAAAGTTGGTCACGTGAACGTCGCATTCAACCGTCTTGCGGAACATCTCTATACACCCTGCGTGATAATCGCTGAGGCCTGAACGATTGACGGCGTAAATGGCAACTTCACTAATACCGTACTTCGCTACCAGTTCCTGCGCACGACTCAATGCCGCGCCCATTCCACTACCACCACTCACGACATTCAAACGACTCAGGGACTGTTCATAGACCGGCAAGGCAGGGCTTGCAATTGAATATTCCAGCGGTTCGCCCACTGGCCACTGCAACAATAACCCCGAGAACAGGCCACCCTCACGCAATTTCACATGGCAGGTCAGGCTGTCGTAATCCTTGCCACCCAAGGTCACCACAGAATAACTGCGCACCGCTGAACCCTCGGGATATTTCAAACTGATGACCGACTTGGCGTTATAAAAAACCTTTTTGACCTCAAGCACGACTTCCATTATTTGCCCGGACAGCATCCGTTTGCTTTTCAGCCTGGCCTTATGAAAGGTGCTGATCGCAACACGGATATCAATATCCGTTTCAGCACGACTGACGCATGGCAGGAAGGCTTCATTCAAGGCAACGACTTTTCCCTGTTCCAGAACGCGCCCCGAAACAAGTGTGCACTTGCACACTCTGCACACCCCTTTGAGACACCCCCTTACCAACGCTTCATGAGGAAGGGCATCGGTAAGGGGTTGCTGACTCTCGGCGGTGTAAGTCTGGTCTCCAATACGCACACTGTAGATTGCCATTACACCAACCCTGAGTAAGGTGTATTAAAGCGTTGCTGCACGCAGGGCCTGGAAGTACTCACCGACCATCGGTATGAATGCCTTGATATGAACGACAGCCTTTTGCAGATCCTTCTCGTCCTTGATAACCGACGCCAGCATGTTGTTCATCATGCCGCTGTGGTCCTCGGCTTCGTCGAAAGCCACGTGAGAAGCCGCTCCGCTGACCGCTGGCTGGCCCATGCTGGCACTGGCCTTCTGGGTGATGAACGAGCTGTATTTGTCGCCGTAGTATTCGAGGAACCAGTCCCAGGTGATCGAGGACAAAGGACCGAACTTGCTCACGCAAAAGTTCAGGTAACCCATGAGTTTCCAGGTTTCCGGGAAGGCGAACTGCGCCTGAACGTCGGAGGGAGAATAGCCGTACGTGATGAGGTCCTGACCGAACATTTCGTCGTGACCGAACTCATCATACAAATAGTAAGACAATTGTTTGGCGGCGGAAATGTTGTCGACTGCCGCAACCTGTACAGCACGTGCGTCCAGTTCGTTGTTCATGTGAATGCGGATCACGCACTCCAGAATATGACGCTTGTAGTAAGACTCATTGAACCAGTCGCCTTTATGGAACTCGCCCATGACGGTGTCTTTTTTGAATTCTGCTTCCAGGCAGGTATCAACAGTGCTTTCAAGCGTCTTTAGCATCTCAGCGGTGGATATCATCGGTTGCTTCTCTCCATGTTAATCATTAATGGCTTAATGATATTTAATATTCAGCGCCCTGCTGAATCGTGTTATCCGTATCACAACAAAACAAATGACCGACGGCCAGAACCGCGAGCGAAAGCTGATCGATAGGTCAAACAACGATTGCGTAAAATAAAAAATGACGTCAAACAAGTGACCTTGCCTATTGCCAGAGGCGGCAGCTAAACAGCCGGTGTTTTTTAACAGCCGTCACTGACACGCACCCAATGGCCCGGGCAATATCATCGCTTTACGTATTCAAGGCGCACAGAAAGACGGTCCATAATAATGAACGTTGTACGTCTAATAGCCCATGGCCAGAATATTCTGCGTGTCCGCTGGACACACAGCACATACCACGCCTTTATCAAGGCATCGCAGAGAATACAAGTGAGTTACATAGTAGGTGTTTATACGTCGCGTCCATGCAGCCACTCTTGGGATCCAATTTGTGTTGCGGATCCTAATGCGTCTGAAAACAGCTTGCAAGTAACTTTATAATCTAAGTATCTGCCAAATGACTTAATAACCCGGTCGCTGCACCTGAAAGCCCGTGAACGACGCTTTCCAGACCTCGCCGGGCAGGCTAGTCTTGTCAGCTAACCAGAGGACTTTCAATGACCGTCGGCTACTCGAACCGTACGCCCCAACAAGCGCTGGCTGCCCTTCTCGATCGCTATGCGCCGCAGCGCCTGCTGTTGATCGGCGCTCAGGAGTTTCCGGCGTTGCAAGCCTTTCAGGAGGCCCACCCGCAGACCGAGGTCGCGCTGGCCGAACCCGGTGCGCTGCCTGCTCATCTGGCCGCGCAACGTTTCGATCTGGCGCTGGTGGTCGATTGTCTCGAACACATCCCCAAGCGCACCGGCCTGGAATTGTTGGGTGGCATCCGCAACCTCAACGCCAGCCGCATCGCGGTGCTCGCCGACTTGCAGGCCTGCGGTTGGCAGGAGACGGATTTTTTCTCGCTGGCGCTACAGTCCAGCGAACGCTTCGCCCGCGACGAGCAGGTGCTGAACCTGTTTACGTACGACTTGCGTGAGTACAAACAGGTGCCCGACTGGCTGAACGCGAAGTACTGGGCCAACCCGGAGAATTTTGGAAAGTATTGGTGGTGACCTATGAGTAGTGCCATTTGCCCCTGCGGCAGCGGCGATCTGTTGCTGGCCTGCTGCGGTCGCTATCACGCAGGTCAGCCTGCGCCAGGCGCGGAAAAGCTGATGCGCTCGCGTTATAGCGCCTATGTGCTGGGGCTGACTGACTATCTGGTCCAGACCACTCTGCCGGTGCAGCAAGGCGGGCTGGACCGTGAGGCTATCGCTCAGTGGAGTGCGCAGAGCACTTGGTTGGGGCTGGAGGTAGAAAGCTCGGAGGTGTTCGGCGGCAAGCCGGAGCATGCGTTCGTGACGTTTACCGCTCGCTGGCATGATGGCAATGGTGAGCACAGTCATAAGGAGCGTTCGTCGTTCGTGCAGAATCAGGGGCGCTGGTATTTTATCGATTCAACCGTGCCGTTGAAGGCTGGGCGTAATGATGCGTGTCCGTGTGGCAGTGAGCAGAAGTTCAAGAAATGCTGCTCGGCTTATGTGGACTGAGTCGCGGCTCTTTGCTTGAACGTCGAGAACTCCGCGGTTGACTATCGTTCCCATGCTCCGCGTGGGAATGCAGTTCGTGACGCTCTGCGTCACACGGCTGTTCTGTGATGTCAGGTAGATTGAGGTTCGACTCAGGTCACCTTTTCGCCCCTCGGCGAGTCACTTTGACGGGGCCAAAGTGAGCAAAGTCCCAGCTCCGTTTCCGGCCCGACTTCGTCGGGTTCCTTCGCCCTGGCACTGATCCGGGGGTCGCCGCAACGGACCATCCATGGTCCGGTGCGGCTAGCATGGCGTCCTGCCAGGCTACCCCCGGATCAGCGCCAGGACTCAGCCGTCACTTACGTCGCATTCTGCGTCGCCTGTGCCATCGTGGTTGAAAAGCGCTTTTGCGGCAGTGGCTGCGGTTTTGACTATCGTTCCTCACACCACTCCGCGTGGGAATTCAGTTCGTGACGCTCTGCGTCACACGGCGGTCTGCGTTATCAGGTGGATTGGGCTCGCCTTAAAACTCCAATTGTGCCGAGAACGCGACGGTGCGTGGGTCGCCCAGGTAGCTGCTGTTGAGCCAGTATTCCTTGTTGGTCAGGTTGCTGACGTTGACGCGCAGGGTCAGGTCGCTTTCTGCAAGACGCAGGCGGTAGCGGGCTCCGGCGTCGAAGGTGGTGAAGGACGGCAGGTCGTTTTCGTTGCTTTGATCGGTGTATTGCTTGCCGGTGTAGAACGCCCCGCCGGTCATGGCCAGGCCTCGTATAGGGTTGATGTCGTATTCGGCATAAACCTTGGCCAGTTGCTTGGCGACGTTGGTCGGTACGTTACCTTCATCAGCTGCGACGCCGGTTTTCTTGATTTTCGGGTCGAGCAAGGTAAAGCCGCCAACTACGGTCAGTTCCGGGATGACCTTGCCGGTGACGCTGAATTCCAGGCCGTTGTTCTCCTGACGTCCGTCCACAACGTAGATGTTGGAGGCAGTGGTGTAACCGTTGGGCTTCTCGATGTTGAACAGCGCCAGGGTCAACAGGGTTTCACCCAGCGTCGCCTTGGCACCGATTTCGTATTGCTCACTGATTTCAGGCGCAAACGCCTGGCCGGCATTGGCGGTCCCGCTAGGCGCGACGCCGCCCGATTGCAGGCCTTCTATATACGTGGCGTAGGTGGTCAGCCACGGCAGCGGTTTATAGACCAGCGAGATGTTCGGCGAAGTCTTGCTCTCGTTGTAGGTGGTCTCGGTTTCGGCGGAACCGAACGCCTTGGCGTAGACGAACTCGTTGGCGTAGGTTTTGATCTGCGTGTTGGTCACACCCAGGATCGCCGACCACTGCTCGTTGAAGGTGATGACGTCACCGATCAGGACATTGTTGCTTTCCGAGCTGTTGGCCAGGCGCTGGTCGCCATGCCCGATGGAGTACGCAGGCTTGCCAACCTGAGGCGTCTGGTCCAGCGGTATTGTGCCCACCGGCGAGGTGTATTGCGGGCCCGGCTGATCGGGCGTGTACGGAATGTGATCCTCGTACTGCTTCTGGCGCGAGGTATTGCCCTGATAGCCCACGGTGACCTTGTGACCGATGAAGCCGGTATCGAACGCCGCATCGAGAAACAGCGAGCCGGTCTTTTCTTCGGTTTCAATCGGGGCGAAGGCATACAGCGGCTGCGAGTAAAGGCCCGCGCTGTAGACCGTCGGCCCGGTGTAGGTGTTCTCCGAGGTGTACTGCTGGGCCGCGAAGGCCGCGCGCAAGGTGAAGGTGTCGTTCAAACGCCACTTGGCGCGCACACCGGCCTTGTCGGACTCGTAATCGGAAAACGACCACTTCTGGCTGTAGAGCCTGTCGTTGTCCAGCGATGCCGCGCTGGGGCGCAGGGACTGGTCGCCGAAATACCAGTAACTGGTCAGGCCGCGAATTTCGGTCTTCTTGTGCGAGGCGTCGAACTGTACCAGCAGGTCGTCGGACACGTTCCAGTCCAGTGCCAGGGAAATCATCTCGCGACGACGCTTGTTCAGATCGACGGCCGTTTCACCATCCTGAGTCAGCACATTAAGGCGATAGGCGAACTTGCCCTCGCTGTCGATCGGCCCGCCGAAGTCACCATGCAGGTAGTAATTCTCACCCCCGGCATTGCCCAGGGTGACGCTGTTGTAGCGTTGATAGGTCGGGCGCTTGAGCACGTAGTTGACCAGCCCGCCCGGCGAGGCTGGACCATACAGGAAGCCGGTCAGACCGGTGATGACTTCCAGTTGCTCCATCTCTTCCATGTAGTTGCTGCCGTCGGCACCGTTGGTGAACCGCAGGCCATCATTGGCGATGTTCAGGCTGCCCGCGCTGCTGAAACCACGAATATTGACGGCACTGGCGTAACCGGCGCTGGTCGGCGAGTACATCTGGGTGAACGGGTTGTGCTTGATGACATCGTCCAGCGAGGTCGCCTGGATGTTTTTTAGCAATGCCTGAGGCGTGACGCTGATGGAATAAGGCGTATCCTGCAGCCGCATGCCACCCAGCGCGCCGACGCTGCTGACGTTCTCGCTGCGATAACCTGCTGCCTCCGAACCTTCGAGGGGCGTGCTGTTGGCGTTGATGTTCACGTCCGACAGGTTCAAGGCGTTCTGTTCCATGGCCATCAGCGTGTACGTCCCGGCACTGCTCTGCACCAGTTGCAGGCCGCTGCCACGCAGGGCCTCGCGCAAGGCCGTCGCCGCGTCGAAATTGCCTTTCACCGCCGAGCTGGTTTTGCCAGCGACCAGCGC
The DNA here is from genome assembly GCF_017832255.1 of Pseudomonas sp. PvP028. Classification (NCBI taxonomy): domain Bacteria; kingdom Pseudomonadati; phylum Pseudomonadota; class Gammaproteobacteria; order Pseudomonadales; family Pseudomonadaceae; genus Pseudomonas; species Pseudomonas sp. PvP028. Next base: position 2,814,593 of record NZ_JAFIBL010000001.1, on the reverse strand, counting down.
CGGGTCAAGACTCAGTGCCAGACCACCCTGGCTGGATATCTGATTCAGCGTGGTCGCCATCGGGCCTGCGGGTAGATCGTAGGCAACCAGGCTGGCCTGCTGCGCCGCCATCGACAGCGGGCTGGTCATAGGCGTGCACAGGGCGATCGCCACGGCCAACAGACTGGGACGCAGAAGGGTGTCTAACGAACGGGACATCGGGCAACTCCTGATGGAATACTTCTCAATGCCTGTTAGCCGGACGAGCGCTCGAAAGTAACAGGGCTGATTGAAAATAATTCCGTTTCAGGATTCAGCAGACTCGCAGCGCGTCACTCCGGGATGATCTTCAGGTGCGACGTATCGGGCGCCTCCTGCGACTCGAGTTTTTCGACCTGTCCCATGTCGCTGCCCACCGGGGCCAGGCTCAAATGCGAGAGATCCAGCAGCGGCGCAACAGGCTGAGGCTTGTCGGGCAGCAACTCGACGCCCGCTTCTGCGACCGAGTAATCCGGCGCATCGACGTCCACAAAAGCCGCCATATAGGCGTCGCGCGGTTTGATCTGCAAACGCCCGGGACTGACCGGGGTCTTGCGCAACCAGTTCGGTGCGTCGGGCGGCGGCGCCAGTTCGACCTCTTCCATGGGCAATGGTGTATTCATTTCCAGCACACGCACCAGAGCACCCGCGCGCTCGAGGGTGGCGCGATATTTCTCTGCCGTTGCTGCGTCGAGATTGTTTTTCAGAACCAGTCGGCGTCCCGAGAACAGGAGGTCCAGACGTTCGGCATCTGCATTGAACAGCTTGCCAAGGTTAGCCCTTACCTTCTCGGGTTGTGCTCCGGCGACCAGTTCGGCACTGAAGACAATTTCGTAGAGATTCATGGAAGAAGACACCGATATGCACGTCAGTAAAAGTATGGCGAAGCGTCAGACAGCGCAATAAGCGCGTTGCCGTTGAACGTCGAGTTGGTAGACTCAGGCGTCAAAGGGAGCACATCCATGTTTTTTCAGGCGCACATTACAAGAATCATAAGCCTTGCGTTGATCCTGTCCGGGCTCAGCGGATGCTCGCTCCTGAGTTTTGACCGCACTCAGGAACCGGAAGTGCATTTGCTGAAGGTCCAGGTGGTCAAGGCGAGGCTGACACAGCAGGATTTCAAGCTGTACTTCGAAGTCGATAACCCCAACGAAGACAGCTTGCTGGTACGTGGCCTGAAGTACAAGATCACCCTCAATGACATGGTCCTTGTCGATGACACGTTCAGCGACTGGTTTGTCGTCGACGGTAATAGCCGCAAAACCTTTGTTGTGCCGATTCGCACCAACCTCTGGCGCTACGCACGGTACATCGCTCAACTGCTGAAAAAGCCTGATGAGCCGGTTCATTATCAGCTGGACGGCAAGCTCAAGACCGGCATCGTGTTCAGGCACAACGTGCGCATCGGCACTTCAGGCGACGTGCTGCCGGAAGACCTGATCCAGCGCCGTTAATCATTCAGCCTATCCGCCCAGCTTGCCCTTGATCAGCTCAAGAAGAAACTTCCAGATGTCCGCGGCCCACAATGCCCGGTTGACGGCACTGATCAGCGCACCGCCGAACGATCCCAGCAGAAACCCAACCCCCGTAGTGTTGCGCGGATCTGCCACGCCAAGGTAATCACTGGCGATGCCGGTGAGGAATACTGCACAGGCCACGCCGGTCACCAGAAAAACCAGCCAGGCACGCCAGTCGAGCAGACCTGCCTTATGCCACCAGCCAGAAATGATCGCACCCACCAGACCGGCTACCAGCCACTCGCCTCGGTCTGCCAAACCATTCAAGATATCCATCGCTTCTGACTCCGTTCAAGAAATACAGCCGTTCACGAACACAGAAAATTCACGCACTGGGGGGGGCGTGCCGCAGATTGCTGCGGCGCAGGCACCGTTAGAAAACCGGAAAAATTAAGCATGCTTAAAAACACAAGCAAACGTATGCCACCAACCCGCCGCGCCACCGGGCGAGCATCAGAGGCTTGAGGTCAGTTGTCGATGTAGCGCTGCCAGCCAATCCTTACCGAACCGTCTGGCTGACGGTCAATCTCGATGCCTTCGGTTTCTTCGATTTCCTGCAGCACCACGTTCCAGCTGTCCTCGGGCTCATCATCACGACGGGCGACGATGACCCACTGGGTCTTTTGAACATTCGGCGCGGAGACCAGCCGTTGAATGCGCTTGCCGATCTGTTCGTAGGAAGACCTGCCTGTCGATCCAGCATCATTGCCAGCCATGATAGCCTCCGAGGTATAACTGTATATAAATACAGTATTCCAGCTGTATGAACCTCGCAAGCATTTCGTAGGACGTTTCCTGCCGAGCATCTTTGGCGAAAAAGCCTGCAAGCCTTGTCACGCGAGGCTTACAGCCTGCCAGTCATCCTCACCGCTACGCCGATAATGCGACAGTCGGCACCGCATTCGATCATTTTGTACGCCGGGTTCAGGGGCTTCAGATAGCGTGTGCCACCGTCCTCGACCAGCTTCTTGAACGTCGCCTCGTTGCTGGCGGGTAGCTTGGCGATCACCAGCTTGCCGGGCTGCACATCAGCCTCCGTGTCCACCAGAATCATCATTCCTTCCGGCACACTGACGCCGGTGGGCGCGGTCATCGAATCGCCCTTGACCTCCAGCCAGAACGCCGGCCCCTTAGAGTCGTAGTCGGAGATTTCATAGCGGTCGGAAAAGCCGTCGGGATAAGGCTGAACCGCCTCTTCCCAGGAGCCCGCCGACACCCAGCTGATCACCGGATAGCGGAAGGACATTTTCGGCTGATCGATCAGCGCAACGTTGGCGTCGAAGGCAGGCGCCTGTTCCGGCCCCTCGCCAATCGCCAGCCATTCGGCACGAAAGCCCGTGGCCCTGGCCAGTGCGTAAAGATTTTCCGGCCGCAGGCTTTTGCTTTCCCCACTGATCCATTGGGTAACGGCAGAGTTGGCCACGCCGCACTGGGCGGCAATCTCACCTTTCTTCAGGCCGCTGGCGGCGATTGCCCTGGCGATACGTTCCTGTCGGGTCATGAATCGGCTCCGCACATGGCAATAAAGAATACTGAAAAATGCTCAACTGATACTAAGCATACTTAAAAAATGGCGCTGTGCGAATCCCAATATGCCGATACTGCTTGGCCGTGATTTGCGGGATAATGCGCGCCAGATTTAATTGCGGAGTAAAACCGATGAACCAGCAAGCCCATGTGCATGGCCCCGATTGCAACCATGACCACGATCACCACGACCACCAGCACGGCCATGTACACGGTCCAGACTGCGGTCACGCTCACCAGGAACCGGTGCGCAATACCCTTAAAGATGTCGGTCGTAACGATCCTTGCCCGTGCGGCAGCGACAAGAAATTCAAGAAATGCCACGGCGCGTAAGGCGCGGAGCATTATGGACGACGGCCTGCATTGCAGGCCGTTTTCATTTGTAGGCGGCAGGTGAGCAATGTAAAACATGGGGTTTCGGTCACCCACATGGAGCGCTCAATGATCGACCTGCATTACTGGACCACGCCCAACGGGCACAAAATCACGCTGTTTCTGGAAGAGGCAGGTCTGCCCTACACGATCTTTCCGGTGAACATCGGCAAAGACGAGCAATTCAAAGCCGAATTCTTGAAAATCGCCCCCAACAACCGCATCCCGGCCATTGTCGATCACCAGCCTGCTGACGGCGGCGCACCGCTGAACCTGTTTGAGTCGGGCGCCATTCTGCTGTACCTCGCCGAGAAGACCGGGCAATTCATCCCGCAGGATCTACGTGGTCGCCAGGAAGTGTCGCAATGGCTGTTCTGGCAAATGGGCGGGCTCGGTCCGATGGCCGGTCAGAATCATCACTTCAATCGTTTCGCCAAGGAAAAGATCCCCTACGCGATCGAGCGCTACGTCAAAGAAACTGCACGACTGTATGACGTACTGAACAAGCGTCTGGCCGATCGCCAGTTTGTGGCGGGTGACGAGTACAGCATCGCCGACATGGCGATCTACCCATGGATCGTGCCGCACACCTATCAACAGCAGAATCTGGACGACTTCCCGCACCTCAAGCGCTGGTTCGACAGCATCGCCGGTCGCGAAGCGACACAACGCGCGTATGCGCTGGTCGAGAAGATCAACCCGTCGAAGCCTTGAGTCCCCTTGGACTCAAATGGCGACTCTTGTGCCTGCGCTGAGCAATGGCACAAGAGCCGTCTGGTCACTTCTGCAAAATCCTGAAATAAACTCGCCCTTCCCGCTTGCGCGCTGGCGGGCTGCTCTCTAACGTAGCGGCTTTTGTACGTTACCCCTCCAGGAGCTTGCCCATGGCCTCGCCAGCCCTTCGTCATTTTCTACCCCGATTCGGCGCTGCCGCCGCTGCGGCGAGCTTCCTGAGCCTTGCCGGCTGCCAATTGGGCGGCGGCGATCCCGAGACCGTGCTGCCTGTTTCCGGGACATTCCCGCTCAAAGGGCTGGCGCAAAATGTTTCGGTGCGCCGCAACACGATGGGCATGCCGCTGATAGAAAGCAGCAGCTACCACGATGCGCTGTTCACGCTCGGCTACGTTCATGCCGGTGATCGAATCGGTCAGATGCTCGGCATGCGTCTGCTAGCACAGGGCCGCTTGTCGGAAATGGCCGGCGCGGATGCGCTGGACGTCGACCGCCTGATGCGCTCGGTCAACCTCAAGCAGAACGCCAGCGACCTGTACAACGCAGCGTCGCCACGCTTGAAACGTTTCTTCGATGTCTATGCACGCGGTGTGAACGCCTACCTGTTCCGTTATCGCGACAAGCTGCCTGCCGAGATCGCCAGTTCGGGCTACAAGCCGGAATACTGGAAGCCGGAAGACTCGGCGCTGATCTTCAGCCTGCTCAATTTCAGCCTGTCGGTAAACCTGCAGGAAGAGCTGTCGGCGCTGGTTCTGGCGCAGAAAGTCAGCGCGGACAAACTCGCCTGGCTGTTGCCGACCTACCCTGACGAAGAATTACCATTTGCCGAAGCCGACAAGCTCAAGGGCCTGAACCTCAACAATCAGGTCACCGGCCTGAGCGATCTGAACAGGATCGCCCTGCAGCTCTCGGACCTGAACATGCTCGGCGTTGCGGCCTCCAGCAACTGGGCCATCGCGCCACAACGCAGCCGCAACGGCAAGAGTCTGCTGGCCAGTGACATGCAGCTGCCTGCCGGGCTCAATTCTGCCTGGAGCTTCGTGCAGATCCGCGCACCGAAATACCAGGTGTCCGGCGTCACCATCGCCGGTATGCCGCTGGTGCTCAGCGGTTTCAACGGCAAGCTGGCGTGGAGCATGAGCAACGTCAAGGGCGACAACCAAGACCTGTTTCTGGAGAAGATCAAGCGCGAAGGCAACCGCGTCTCTTATATGGCTGACGGCAAATGGCTGCCAGCGGCGGCGCATCAAGAAACCTTTCTGGTCAAGGGCGGCAGCTCGCTGCGTGAAACCGTGTATGAAACTCGCCACGGCGCGCTGCTCAACGCCTCTGCAACCCCGCCCGGCAACGGTTTGAGCCTGGCGCTGCAAGTCCCGAACTTCAAGGACGACAAGAGCCTGGATGCGTTCTTCGATCTGTCCCGTGCGCCCAACGTCGAGAAAGCCTTCGATACCAGCCGCGAGATTCGGGCGATCACCCTGAATATGATCTTTGCCGACGCCTCGAACATTGGCTGGCAGGTCACCGGCCGCTTCCCGAACCGGCGTGAAGGCCAGGGTCTACTGCCTTCGCCGGGTTGGGAGGGCAAGTACGACTGGGACGGTTTTGCCGACTCAATGCTCCACCCTTATGATCAGGACCCGCGCCAAGGCTGGCTCGCAGCGGCCAACCAGCGCACGATACCGAAAGGCTACGGCATGCAGCTCTCCAACTCGTGGGGCTACCCGGAGCGTGCCGAGCGGATTGCCGAACTGGCCAACGGTGGCAAGCAGGACCTGCGCAGCACCATCGCCATGCAATACGACCAGACCACGACGTTCGCCGCCAAGCTCAAGACCATGTTCCAGGCGCCAGGCATGAGCAAGCCGCTCAAACAGGCCATCGATGCCCTGCCCGAAGCCGATCGCAACAAGGCCCGCGAAGCGTTCACGCGCCTGATGGCGTTCGATGGCAAGCTCAGTGCTACCTCGGCCGATGCGGCGCTGTACGAGCTGTTTCTGCAGGAAAGCGCCAAGCAGATTTTCCTTGATGAATTGGGTCCGGAAACCAGCCCTGCCTGGCAGGCACTGGTGGCCAATGCCAGCTCATCCTACTCACCACAGGCCGACCATCTACTGGGCCGAGATGACAGTCCGTATTGGGATGACGTTAAAACCCCGCAGAAGGAAGACAAACCGGCCATCCTCGCGCGCAGTCTGGCGGCTGCCATCACCAGTGGCGACAGCCTGTTGGGCAGCGATCACAAGGCCTGGCAATGGGGCAAACTGCACCGTGACAACTGGGTCTCGACCAGCCCGCTGGCCAAGCAGTTGGGTGGCGGCGAGTTCAACCGTAGCGCCACACCAGCGGGTGGTGATCACACGACGCTGAACGTGTCCGGCTTCGAGTGGGGCAAGGGCTTCGACGCCCGCATGGCCCCCGGTCTGCGCATGATTGTCGACTTCAGCCTGGTCGAACCGATGACCGGCCTGATCAGCACCGGCCAATCCGACAACCCGGCCAGCCCGTATTACGCCAACAGCATCGAGCCGTGGCAGAAAGGCCAGTATCAGTCGATTCCGGTGCAACAACAGAACTACGAAAAGGGCTACGGCAAGCAACGCCTGACGCTGACACCGGGCAAGTAAGCGCCGAAAACCGGACGCAGCGGTTTTTCTTTGTCAGGTAGATTGGGGTTCGGCTTGAGTCATCAATGTCCGGAAGAAACACCATCGTGCATAAAAGCGCTTTTCTGTCGCGATGGCACTGACGACGCAGAGTGCGACGTAAGTGACGGCTGAGTCCTGGCGCTGATCCGGGGGTAGCCTGGCAGGACGCCAGGCTAGCCGCACCGGGCCATGGATGGCCCGTTGCGGCGCCCCCCGGATCAGTGACAGGGCGAAGGAACCCGACGAAGTCGGGCCGGAAACGGAGCCAGGGGGTTTGGTTACTTTGGCCCCATCAAAGTAACTCGCCGAGGGGCGAAAAGGTGACTTGAGCCGAACCTCAATCCACCTGACATCGCAGAACCCCTGTGTGACGCGGAGCGTCACGAACTGCATTCCCACGCGCATGGGAACGATAGTCAGAGGCAAAAAGGTGACCTTGAGTCGAGCCCTGATTCACCTGCTGTCGCACCTCACGCTCCGCAGCGCTCACGCAAACTCCCCGAACTTCCAGATCCTTCCCGGCTCATAGCTAACAAGCCCATCCATACGGTTGCCCCATGGATCTTGTCGTTGCTCGCCCCGAAGGTTTGTACTGCCCACCTGGTGATTTCTATATCGATCCATGGCGTCCTGTCGAACGCGCCGTCATCACCCATGCGCATGGCGACCATGCCCGTACCGGCAATGAGCATTACCTGTCAGCCGCCAGTGGCGAAGGCATTCTGCGTTCGCGCCTTGGGCAGGACATCAACCTGCAGACCCTGGAATACGGCGAAACCATCACCCATCACGGCGTGAAGCTGAGCCTGCATCCGGCCGGGCATGTGCTGGGGTCGGCGCAGGTGCGACTGGAGTACCAAGGCGAGGTCTGGGTAGCTTCCGGCGACTACAAAGTCGAGCCGGACGGGACTTGTGCGGCCTTCGAGCCGGTGCGCTGCCATACTTTTATCACCGAATCGACCTTCGGCCTGCCGATCTATCGCTGGGCGCCGCAGGCGCAGATCTTCGAAGGCATCAACCAGTGGTGGCGTGCCAATGCAGCCCAGGGCAAGGCCAGCGTGTTGTTCGCTTACTCGTTCGGCAAAGCCCAGCGCATTTTGCACGGCATCGACGCGCAGATCGGACCGATTCTGGTCCACGGTGCCGTCGAGCCGCTGAACCGCGTGTATCGTGAAGGCGGTATCTATATTCCGGAAACCCAATACGCCGGCGATTTCAAAAAGACCGACCCCGCGCTGCGTCAGGCGTTGATTCTGGCTCCGCCTTCGGCAGGTGGCAGCAGCTGGATGAAGCGCTTCGGCGAATACAGCGATGCGTTTGCCAGCGGCTGGATGATGCTGCGCGGCACACGACGCCGGCGCGGTGTGGATCGCGGTTTTGTGCTGTCCGATCACGCCGACTGGCCAGGCTTGCTATGGGCTGTTGAACAGACCGGCGCCGAACGCGTCATGGTGACCCACGGTTCGGTCGGCATACTGGTGCGCTACCTGCGAGAACTGGGCCTGGATGCACAGGGCTTCAGCACCGAATACGGCGATGAGGAAGACAGCAACCCGGCAGCCGGCGAACCCGAGGCGGCAGGCACGGGTGAGGCTCAGTCATGAAAGCCTTCGCTGAACTCTACGCACAGCTGGACGCGACCACGTCAAGCAACGCCAAACTCGCCGCAATGCGCGACTACTTCGAAAAGGCGGCAGCAGAGGACGCAGCCTGGGCAGTGTACTTTCTGTCAGGCGGACGCCCACGACAGTTGGTGCCTACCCGTGTACTGCGCGAACAGGCAATGACCCTGGCAAGTCTGCCGGAATGGCTGTTCGAAGAGAGCTATCAGGCAGTCGGTGACCTGGCGGAAACCCTGTCGCTGTTGCTGCCCCAGGCCGACCACAGTAATGACGAAGGCCTGGCCACCTGGATGGAAGACAAGCTGTTGCCATTGCGCGGTCTGCCGCCTGAAGAACTCGCCGAGCGGCTGCCGCTGTTCTGGTCGCAGCTGGACCGCAGCAGTCTGATGGTCTGCATCAAGCTGATCACCGGCAGCTTCCGCGTCGGCGTGTCCAAGCTGCTGGTCACCCGTGCGTTGGCGGCGTTGGCGGACATCGACAGCAAACGTGTCGCACAACGATTGGTGGGCTACACCGACCTGTCGCACCGGCCCAGCGCCGAACGCTATTTGAAGCTGATCGCGCCTGAATCCGAAGACGAGCACGCCCAACGCGGCGGCCAGCCCTACCCGTTTTTTCTCGCCCACTCGCTGCAACAGCCCGCCGATCAGTTCGAGGCGTTGCTCGGTCCGGCGCAGAACTGGCAGGTGGAATGGAAGTGGGACGGTATTCGCGCGCAACTGGTCAAACGTGACGGGCGCTTGTGGATCTGGTCGCGCGGCGAGGAGCTGGTAACCGACCGTTTTCCGGAGTTGCACAGACTGGTGCAGTGCCTGCCGGACGGTACGGTGATCGACGGCGAAATCGTGGTCTGGAAAGCCCCCGATGCGAACCCCGATGCCGATGCGGAGTTTGCCTTGAACAGCGATGCTCCTGTGGCTGCGCCTTCGGTTCAGCCGTTCGCCCTGCTGCAACAGCGCATAGGCCGAAAGACGCTGGGCAAAAAGATTCTTGCCGACGTTCCGGTCGTGGTGCTGGCCTATGACCTGCTGGAGTGGCAAGGCGATGACTGGCGCAGTCGCCCGCAACATGAGCGCCGCTCGCAACTGGAAGCTCTGATCGAAACCTGCCAGAGCGAGGTGCTGATGCCCTCCCCGGTGCTCACCGGCAAGGATTGGCTCGACCTGGCCACCCAGCGCGAAGCCTCGCGCAGCCTGGGCGTCGAGGGCATGATGCTCAAGGCTCGCGACTCGCTGTACGGCGTCGGTCGCACCAAGGACATGGGGGTGTGGTGGAAATGGAAAATCGACCCGTTCAGCGTCGACGCCGTGCTGATTTACGCGCAACGCGGTCACGGACGACGCGCCAGTCTGTACAGCGACTACACCTTTGCGGTGTGGGACGGCCCGCCCGAAGCCAGTGAGCGCACGTTGGTGCCATTCGCCAAGGCCTACTCGGGGCTGACCGATGAAGAAATGCGCAAGGTCGACGCCATCGTTCGCAAGACAACGGTGGAGAAATTCGGGCCGGTCAGCAGCGTCACTCCGACGCTGGTGTTCGAACTGGGCTTTGAAGGTATCGCCCTGTCCAAGCGTCACAAGAGCGGCATCGCGGTGCGTTTCCCGCGGATGCTGCGCTGGCGGCAGGACAAGCCGGTCGCCGAAGCCGACAGTCTGGCGACGCTGCAAGACCTGCTGAACTAGAGCACCAAAAGGGCGCATGGCAAATACCGTGCACCTTTTTGAAACACCAACAGGCAAATCATCCTGATCGTTTGTAGGAAACTTCCTGATTCGTTACCAATCTTCCGCTCTGTCTCACCTGACAAAGCTCCCTGCGTAGTACCGGGCGATGAACACCAACCCTGTAAGCGCGCATGGGCGGCCAATTGCCAGCCGTTTATACGAAATAGCGACAACGCCTTACATTTCAAACGCACGTTCGTTCCTCTGGTTCGGAAATTGCTACCCAATGCCTATCTGGCACTTGCCGGTAGCACGCTTCGCGTATTCCCAACGCCCCATTTAAGGTTTTAAGGACTGAACAATGAAAAAAGCATGGCTGACTCTTTCTGCACTGGCTCTGTGCATCGCCGCCGGTAACACCATGGCCAAGGAATACAAGGAACTGCGCTTTGGCGTCGATCCATCCTACGCACCGTTCGAATCAAAAGCGGCCGATGGCAGCCTGGTCGGCTTCGATATCGATCTGGGCAATGCGATCTGCAAAGAGCTGAAAGTCACCTGCAAATGGGTCGAAAGCGACTTCGACGGCATGATCCCCGGCCTCAAGGCACGCAAATTCGACGGCGTCATTTCCTCGATGACCGTGACCCCTGCTCGCGAAAAAGTCATCGACTTCTCCAACGAACTGTTCTCCGGCCCGACCTCGCTGGTGTTCAAGAAAGGTGCAGGCTTTACCGCCGACCCGGCCAGCCTGAAAGGCAAGACCGTGGGCTATGAGCAAGGCACCATCCAGGAAGCCTACGCCAAGGCCGTACTGGACAAGGCAGGTATTTCCACCAAGGCCTATGCCAACCAGGACCAGGTTTACTCCGACCTGACCTCCGGTCGTCTCGACGCCTCGATCCAGGACATGCTGCAGGCCGAACTGGGCTTCCTGAAATCGCCGGCCGGTGCTGACTACGAAGTCAGCAAGCCTATCGACAGCGAACTGCTGCCAGCCAAAACCGCCATCGGCATTGCCCAGGGCAACAAGGAACTCAAGGCGCTGCTGGATAAAGGCATCAAGGCGATGCACGACGACGGCACCTACGCTGAAATCCAGAAAAAACACTTTGGCGACCTGAACCTCTACAGCGGTAAATAACACCCCGACGCCCATCGATTTCGGCGATCATTCGTCGCCCGATCGGTGGGCGTTTTTGTTGGTAACAAGGCCTATCCATGCTCGATGCACTCATGCAAAACCTGGGACTCTCGGCATTCAGCCTGAAGGGCTTTGGCCCGCTGTTGCTGGAAGGCACCTGGATGACCGTCAAACTGGCTGTGCTGTCGCTTGCTCTGAGCATTTTGCTCGGACTGATCGGGGCCAGCGCCAAACTGTCGAGTTCCGCGCTACTGCGCGTGCCGGCGCAAATTTACACGACACTGATCCGTGGTGTTCCGGACCTGGTGTTGATGCTGCTGATTTTCTACAGCTTGCAAACCTGGCTCACCATGCTGACCGACGCGATGGAATGGGAATACATCGAGATCAACCCGTTCGGCGCAGGCGTTATCACGCTGGGCTTCATCTATGGTGCGTACTTCACAGAGACGTTTCGCGGCGCGATTCTGTCCGTGCCTCGCGGTCAGGTGGAGGCAGCGACGGCCTATGGACTGAAACGCGGTCAGCGCTTTCGTTACGTCGTGTTCCCGCAGATGATGCGTTACGCGCTGCCGGGGATTGGTAACAACTGGCAGGTGCTGCTCAAGGCGACTGCGCTGGTATCGATCATCGGTCTGGCTGATCTGGTCAAGGCGTCACAGGATGCGGGCAAGAGCACCTATCAGCTGTTCTACTTTCTGGTGCTGGCGGCACTGATTTACCTGCTGATCACCAGCGCCTCGAACTTCGCCCTGCGTTGGGCTGAGCGGTATTACGCCGCAGGCAGCCGGGAGGCACAGCGATGATCGAACTGCTGCAGGAATACTGGAAACCCTTCCTTTATACGGATGGCGTCAACGTGACCGGCCTGGCGATGACCATGTGGCTGCTCAGCGCCTCCATCGTCATCGGCTTCTGCGTGTCGATCCCGCTGTCGATTGCGCGGGTGTCGGGAAAACGCTGGGTGCGCTGGCCGGTGCAGTTCTACACCTACCTGTTTCGCGGTACGCCTCTCTATATACAGCTGCTGATCTGCTACACCGGCATTTACAGCCTTGCCGCGGTGCGTGAACAGCCGATGCTCGATGCGTTCTTTCGCGATGCGATGAACTGCACGATCCTGGCCTTCACCCTGAACACCTGCGCCTACACCACGGAGATCTTTGCCGGGGCGATCCGCAGCATGGCCCACGGCGAAGTCGAAGCGGCCAAGGCCTACGGCCTGACCGGCTGGAAGCTTTATGCCTACGTGATCATGCCGTCGGTGCTGCGCCGTTCACTGCCGTATTACAGCAACGAAGTGATCCTGATGCTGCACTCGACCACTGTGGCCTTTACCGCCACGGTGCCGGACATCCTGAAAGTGGCGCGGGATGCCAACTCCGCCACTTTCATGACCTTCCAGTCCTTCGGTATCGCCGCCGTCATGTACCTGACCGTGACGTTCATTCTGGTCGGGCTGTTCCGCCTTGCCGAACGCCGCTGGCTGGCCTTTCTCGGCCCGGCCCATTAATCAGGACTGAACATGCGCCATCACCCCCATGACTTGCTGTCGCCAGTGCCCGGCACTGGCCGGCAAATCCACAGCTTTCATTACGGGCCGCAAAACGGCGCCGGCAAAGTCTATATTCAGGCGTCGCTGCATGCCGACGAGCTACCGGGCATGCTGGTGGCCTGGTACCTGAAGCAGCGTCTGGCCGAACTGGAAAACGCCGGGCGACTGCTGGGCGAAATCGTTGTGGTGCCCGTCGCCAACCCGATCGGTCTGGAACAGGTGCTGATGGACACCCCGCTGGGCCGCTACGAGCTGGAAAGCGGCCAGAACTTCAATCGCGGGTTCAGCGACCTCTGCACTCAGGTCGGTGATGACATCGAAGCCCGACTGACTAACGACGCAGAGCACAACTGCGCGCTGGTAAGGGACAGCCTGCTGGCGGCGCTGAATGCCGTACCGGCGACCACACAGCTGCATTCGTTGCGCCTGACCCTGCAGCGCCTGGCCTGCGATGCCGACATGGTGCTGGACCTGCACTGTGATTTCGAGTCGGTCGAGCACCTGTACACCACGCCCGAAGCCTGGCCGAAAGTCGAACCGTTATCACGCTACCTGGGGGCGCAAGCCAGCCTGCTGGCGACCGACTCAGGCGGGCAGTCGTTCGATGAGTGCTTCACGCTGGTCTGGTGGCAATTGCAGCAACGCTTTGGCGAGCGCTTTCCGATTCCCATGGGCAGCTTTTCGGTGACCCTGGAGCTGCGCGGGCAAGGCGATGTCAACCATGCGCTGGCCAGCCGCGACTGCCAGGCGATCATTCATTACCTGATCGATGCCGGCATGATTGACGGCGATCTGCAGCCGCTGCCCGAACTGCTCTACCCCGCTACGCCACTGGCAGCGGTCGAACCGGTGGCTACGCCGGTCGGCGGCCTGCTGGTGTTCTGCGCGATGCCCGGCGAACACGTCGAGGCCGGCCAACTGATTGCCGAGGTCATCGATCCGATCAGCGACACCGTGACCTGCATCCATGCCCTCAACGCAGGCCTGCTGTATGCGCGTTCCCTGCGCCGCATGGCGACTGCCGGCATGGTCATTGCGCACATCGCCGGCACCCATGCCTATCGCAGCGGCTATCTACTTTCTCCTTGAGGACCTGTCATGTACAAACTGACCATCGATGGCCTGCACAAAAGCTATGGCGACAATCACGTGCTCAAAGGCGTATCGCTCAAGGCCAGCAGCGGTGACGTCATCTGTCTGATCGGCGCCAGTGGCTCCGGCAAGAGCACCTTTTTGCGCTGCATCAACTTTCTCGAACAGCCCAGTGACGGGGCGATGAGCCTGGATGGCAAGCAAGTACGCATGGTCAGCGACAAGGACGGTATGCGCGTTGCCGACCCGGATGAGCTGCAGCGTATCCGTACGCGGCTGGCGATGGTGTTTCAGCACTTCAACCTGTGGGCGCACATGACCGTGCTGGAAAACATCACCATGGCGCCGCGCCGGGTCCTGGGCGTGCCCAAGGCCGAAGCCGAAGCTCGCGCGCGCAAATACCTGGAAAAGGTCGGCCTGCCTGAGCGTGTCGCCGATCAGTACCCCGCGTTTCTTTCCGGTGGCCAGCAACAGCGCGTGGCCATCGCCCGTGCGCTGGCGATGGAGCCGGAAATCATGCTCTTCGACGAACCGACATCCGCGCTGGACCCGGAGCTGGTCGGTGAAGTGCTGAAGGTCATTCAGGGCCTGGCTGAAGAAGGCCGGACGATGATTCTGGTCACCCACGAAATGGGTTTCGCGCGCAAGGTGGCGAGCCAGGTGGTGTTCCTGCACCAGGGCCAGATCGAAGAATCCGGCCACCCGGACGAAGTCCTCAACAACCCGAAAAGCGAGCGTTTGCAGCAGTTCTTGAGCGGCAATCTGAAGTAGCACGGATTGCTGCGTACACACGTCTCGATCCCCCTCAAATCTCGTTCCCACGCTCAAGCGTGGAAGACGCTCTACGTCATCAAGAGGACGCAGAGCGTCCAGAACGGCATGCCGACGCGGAGCATCGGCACGATAGTCATGGTGGTATCCCTGGTATCGGCACGATAGGCAATCCAGGAACGATCAGCCACATAACCATTTAAAACTATTACCCTTTCTCTGCTGTCTCTGACTTAACGCCACTCAGAGCACACTCAAACGGATGAGCAGACCCACCGATTTCGCTCGACGATGGTTTCTCGCCCGAGGCTGGAAGCCCTTTGCGTTCCAGAAAGAGGTCTGGGCGGCGGTGAAGAATGGCGAGTCCGGTTTGCTGCATGCCAGCACCGGCTCGGGCAAGACCTACGCCGTATGGTTCGCCGCGCTCAACCGCTTCGCCAAAGCCAATACGCTCACCGCTGACAACAAACCCCGCAAACGCAAACCGCCTGCCGAACCGCTGAGTGTCCTGTGGATCACGCCCATGCGCGCCCTGGCCGCCGATACCGCCCGCGCCCTTGAGGCGCCACTGGCCGAACTGGACATCCCGTGGTCGGTCGGCTTGCGCACTGGCGATACCAGCGGCAGCGAACGCGCCCGGCAGAGTCGGCGGCTGCCCTCTGCCTTGATCACCACCCCTGAAAGCCTGACGCTGCTGCTGACCCGTGCCGACGCTCAGGTCGCCTTGTCGACACTGAAGATGGTGGTGGTGGACGAATGGCACGAGCTGATCGGCAACAAGCGCGGCGTGCAGTTGCAACTGGCCCTTGCCCGCCTGAGGCGCTGGAATCCGCAACTGATCGTGTGGGGCATTTCCGCGACGCTGGGTAATCAGCAACACGCGCAGCAGGTACTGATCGGCGACGGCGGCGTGACCGTGCAAGGCAAGATCGTCAAGGACTTGCAGGTCGATACGCTGTTGCCGCCGTCCATCGAACGCTTCCCGTGGGCCGGGCACATGGGCCTGCGCATGTTGCCGCAGGTCGTGGCCGAGGTGGAAAGCAGCGCGAGCTGTCTGGTGTTCACCAACACCCGGGCGCAGTCGGAAATCTGGTATCAGGCGTTACTGGAAGCCCGCCCCGACTGGGCCGGGCTGATTGCCCTGCACCATGGGTCGCTGGCCCGAGAGGTCCGCGACTGGGTCGAGCGCGCGTTGAAGGAAGGCGCACTCAAGGCCGTGGTATGTACCTCCAGCCTGGACCTGGGCGTGGACTTTCTGCCGGTCGAGCGCGTGTTGCAAATCGGCTCGCCCAAAGGTGTCGCACGCCTGATGCAGCGCGCCGGGCGCTCGGGCCACGCACCGGGTCGCCCTTCGCGCGTGACATTGGTGCCGACCCACAGCCTGGAGCTGGTCGAAGCCGCTGCCGCCCACGACGCCGTCGAAGCACGGATGATCGAACCCCGCGAATCACCGCACCAACCGCTGGACGTGCTGGTCCAGCACCTGGTCAGCATCGCCCTGGGCGGTGGCTTCCGTCCCGATGAGCTGCTGGCCGAAGTACGCAGCGCCTGGGCTTACCACGACCTCAGCGACGGGCAATGGCAATGGGCGCTGGCGTTTGTCCGCAACGGCGGCCACTCGCTGACCGCCTACCCTGATTACCGCCGTGCCGAACCCGACGAGGACGGCGTCTGGCGTGTCCCCGATGCGCGTCTTGCCAGACGCCACCGCATGAGCGTGGGGACCATCGTCAGCGAGGCCACCGTCAACCTGAAATACTGGAAAAAAGGCGGCGGTGGTGGCTCGCTGGGCAGCGTCGAAGAAGGCTTCATCGCCAGACTCAAACCCGGTGATGGCTTTCTGTTCGGCGGACGCTTGCTGGAGCTGGTTCGAGTGGAAAACATGACGGCCTACGTCAAGCGCGCGACCGGCAAGAAAGCCGCCGTACCACGCTGGAATGGTGGTCGAATGCCCCTGTCCAGCGAACTGGCGGATGCCGTGGTGGAGAAGTTCGATGCCGCTGCGCGGGGCGAATTCAACAGCCCGGAAATGCTCGCCATCAAACCCCTGCTGGAAGTGCAGCAGCAGTGGTCAGGGCTGCCACGACGCGACACATTGCTGGCCGAAACACTCAGGTCCCGGGAAGGCTGGCACCTGTTCCTCTACCCGTTCGCCGGCCGCCACGTGCATCTGGGGCTGGGCAGCCTGCTGGCCTGGCGCCTGAGCCGGCATCAGCCGCTGACCTTTTCCATCGCCGTCAACGACTACGGGCTGGAGCTGCTCAGCGCCAGCGAGATCGACTGGGCGCAGACATTGCAGGCTGAACTGTTCAGCGAAACGGATCTGTTAGCCGATATTATCGCCAGCCTGAACGCTGGCGAACTGGCCCTGCGGCGCTTTAGGGAAATCGCGCGCATCTCCGGACTGGTGTTTTCCGGCTACCCTGGCGCGGCCAAGAGCAATCGTCAGCTGCAGGCATCCAGCGGGCTGTTCTTCGAGGTGTTCAAGCAATACGACGCTGACAACATGCTGCTGACCCAGGCCGAACAGGAAGTCCTGCGTCAGGAACTGGACCTGCAACGTCTGGAACTGACGTTGCGCCAGATCAACAGCCGCACGCTGGACCTGCACGCAATAAAACGCGCGACCCCGCTGGCCTTTCCGTTGCTGGTCGAACGCTTTCGCGAAAGCCTCAGTTCGGAGAAACTTGCCGACCGCATCGCGCGCATGGTCCGCGACCTGGAGAAAGCCGCTGGCCCGGAGCCTGAACAATGACCCCATATCTGGCTGTCACACTGGCAGGAGAAGAGCTGTGGCTGCTGGCCGACAAGGCCATTTACTACCCCGCCGAACGATCCTTGCTGATTGCCGATGCGCACTTTGGCAAGGCGGCCGCCTATCGCAAGCTCGGCCAACCGGTGCCACACGGCACTACACAGGCGAATCTGCGCCGCCTGGACAGCCTTTTGAATGCCTATCCCTGCGATCATCTGATTTTTCTGGGCGATTTCCTGCACGCGCCGGAATCTCACGCGGTCAGCACGCTGGCGACGCTGCAACAATGGCGGGCAGAGCGTTCGACACTACGCATCACACTGATCCGCGGCAACCATGACAAACGAGCCGGCGATCCGCCCGCCTCTCTGGGCATTGATGTGGTCCCCGAGCCCTTGGCACTCGGGCCATTTGCCCTGCAGCACGAGCCCGATCCGCACCCTGACCTGCACGTACTGGCCGGGCACGTTCACCCGGTGTATCGACTACACGGGCGCGGCCGGCAAAGCTTGCGGCTGGCGTGCTTTTACCTCGGCCGGCAAGTCAGTCTGCTGCCAGCCTTCGGCGAGTTCACGGGCGGTTTTCAGATTCGCCCCGCACCGGACAGTACGATCTACGTGACCGGCGGTGATGCCGTGTGGCGAGTGGCGTAGCGTCGCCGGTCGCCACATACAAAACTGCCCGCTGCTCACGAGAACAGCAGGCAGTTTTCTGATAATCAGGCCACAGGTGCAGGTGGCGGCTCGTCAGGAACAGTAGGCCCGCCTGGCTCGGTTGGCTGAAACGGAGTATCGCGGCCTGGATCACCCGGGATCCCGCCACCGACCATGTTCAGCTCCGGGCTGAGATCGGAATGAGCCATCAACGACCAGGCGAGCAACCCGATCTCGTTAAGCGGAGATTGAACCTGTTCAGAGATTTTGAAAGTAGTCTTCATAGGGCACTCCAGATCAAAGGCTTTCGCACGTAATGAATTATGCGAAAGCATGTGAACAGATAGAGTGCGTAATAGAGTATTAATTCAATTCCACTAGTCAGCTGGAGCGCAAATCAGGTACGCGGCAGGGTGACGCCACGCTGCCCCTGGTACTTGCCACCCCGATCCTTATAGGACACTTCACACTCCTCATCGGACTCAAGGAACAGCATCTGCGCCACGCCTTCGTTGGCGTAGATCTTGGCCGGCAGTGTGGTGGTGTTGGAAAACTCCAGCGTTACATGGCCTTCCCACTCAGGCTCGAGCGGCGTGACATTGACGATGATGCCGCAGCGCGCGTAGGTGCTCTTGCCCAGGCAGATGGTCAGAACGTTACGCGGAATGCGGAAATATTCGACGGTGCGCGCCAGTGCAAACGAGTTGGGCGGGATGATGCACACGTCGCTCTTGATATCGACGAAGCTTTTTTCATCGAAGTTTTTCGGATCGACTGTGGCCGAATTGATGTTGGTGAAGACCTTGAATTCGTCGGCGCAACGCACGTCGTAGCCATAACTGGACACCCCGAAAGAGATCACCCGATCAGCGCCTTCGCCACGTACCTGGCGCTCTACGAAGGGCTCGATCATCCCGTGTTCCTGCGCCATGCGGCGAATCCACTTGTCCGATTTGATGCTCATGGCGGTGTCCTGAATAGCGAGGTGAAAAAGATATCCGGCATCTTACCGGGCTGAGGCCGAGGGTTCAAAGGCAACAGATCGCGAGTTCGCGTGACCGGCCGGGCTGTTTCGCTGCGAATGGAAATAATCATCAACAGACCATTGGCACGTTCGGAAAAAAGGGTTAAGGTGGCGTCACTGTGTTGCTTGTGTCACTGAGAATCTCTACACGATGTTGAATTTCGATCCAACCATCTCCATGAATTTTCCAGCTCTTTGCACTCAGTCTCGGCCAGGGCTCTTCCTACGCCGCAGTTAACTTTGTCCAAGGAGATATACTATGTCCAATCGCCAAACTGGTACCGTTAAGTGGTTCAACGATGAAAAAGGCTTCGGCTTCATCACTCCACAATCCGGTGATGACCTGTTCGTGCACTTCAAAGCTATCCAATCCGACGGCTTCAAAAGCCTGAAAGAAGGCCAACAGGTTTCTTTCATCGCTACCCGCGGTCAGAAAGGCATGCAAGCTGAAGAAGTTCAAGTTATCTAACTTGTACTGATTCGCTTAAAAACCCCGCCCTCAAAAGCGGGGTTTTTTATTGCCCGCTTTTTGACCTCTCGCTGGCTGAACACCCGCTGCACGCCTGACCAGAACGAGAGAAGCACAGCACCTCCCCCGCCCGATCATCACCATCCAATCAGTCGTCGCTTACCGAAATCGTCGGCATGGCTGGACTTGCAGCTTCCTGCAACACGATCCGCGCACCGACGTGACGTGCCAGCTCCTGATACACCATCGCAATCTGACTCTCCGGCTCGGCAATCGCCGTAGGCTTGCCGCCATCTGCCTGCTCGCGAATCAGCATCGACAGCGGCAGTGACGCCAGCAGCTCGACATCATACTGCGTCGCCAGCTTCGCGCCGCCACCTTCACCGAACAGATGCTCGGCATGGCCGCAGCTGGAGCAGATGTGCACCGCCATGTTTTCCACCACGCCCAGTACCGGAATGTTGACCTTGCGGAACATCTCGACACCCTTTTTCGCATCCAGCAAAGCCAGATCCTGTGGCGTGGTGACAATCACGGCCCCCGCCACCGGGACTTTCTGCGCGAGCGTCAACTGGATATCACCGGTGCCGGGCGGCATGTCGATGACCAGATAGTCCAAGTCATTCCAGGCAGTCTGCGTGACCAATTGCAGCAAAGCCCCCGACACCATCGGTCCGCGCCAGACCATCGGTGTGTTGTCGTCGGTCAAAAAAGCCATCGACATCACCTCGATGCCATGCGCCTCGACCGGCACGAACCACTTCTGGTCCTTGATCTTCGGCCGCGTGCCTTCGGGAATACCGAACATCACCCCTTGGCTCGGCCCATAGATATCGGCATCGAGGATACCGACGCGAGCGCCTTCGCGAGACAGCGCCAAGGCCAGATTGGCGGCGGTCGTGGACTTGCCGACACCGCCCTTGCCGGACGCGACGGCGACAATGTTTTTCACATTGGCAAGCCCCGGAATCTGGCTCTGGGCCTTGTGCGCGCTGATTACGCTGCTGATGGCGACGGTGGCCGAACTGACGCCGTCCAGATTCTCGATGGCGGTTTTCAGCACGTGCGCCCAGCCGTTCTTGAACAGGTCGGCGGCATAGCCCAATTCGAGTTGCACGCTGACCTGTGCCCCCTGAATATCGATGGACCGGACGCAACCGGCAGTGACCGGATCCTGATTCAGATAGGGGTCGGTGTACTGGCGAAGAATCGTCTCCACCGCTGCGCGATTGACTGCGCTCATGGGCTTACTCCGTAAAAAGACTGACTGGAACAGCCGACTATCGTACCTGTTCTGCCAGCAGCCCACATGATTTCACTAAACCGCGCCCAACCATTCAGGAGCATTCCCACAACCGCACGGGTGAAAAAAATCGTTCAGACCTTTATAGTGGCCGGTCTCCGTTTCACTTCAAGTAGCCGAGCCCCATGTCCGAGCCACGCAAGATTCTCGTTACCAGCGCCCTGCCCTATGCCAATGGTTCCATTCACCTTGGCCACATGCTCGAGTACATCCAGACCGACATGTGGGTGCGTTTTCAGAAGCACCGCGGCAATCAATGCATCTATGTCTGCGCGGACGACGCCCATGGCTCGGCAATCATGCTGCGCGCCGAAAAGGAAGGCATTACGCCAGAGCAACTGATCGCCAACGTCAAGGCCGAACACAGCGCCGACTTTGCCGACTTCCTGGTGGACTTCGATAATTTCCACTCGACGCACTCTGACGAGAACCGCGAACTGTCGAGCATGATCTACAAGCGTCTGCGCGATGCGGGTCATATCGCGACGCGCTCGGTTACCCAGTACTTCGACCCGGAAAAGAAAATGTTCCTGGCCGACCGCTTCATCAAGGGCACCTGCCCGAAATGCGCGGCCGAGGATCAGTACGGCGACAACTGTGAAAAGTGCGGCGCCACCTATGCCCCGACGGATCTGAAAGACCCCAAGTCGGCGATTTCCGGTGCCACGCCGGTGCTCAAGGACTCGAAGCACTTCTTCTTCGACCTTCCCGCATTCGACGCCATGCTCAAGAGCTGGACGCGCAGCGGCACCCTGCAGGACGCCGTTGCCAACAAGATCGCCGAATGGCTGGACAGTGGCCTGCAGCAGTGGGACATCTCCCGCGATGCGCCCTATTTCGGCTTTGAAATTCCCGACGAGCCAGGCAAATACTTCTACGTGTGGCTTGATGCGCCGATCGGCTACATGGCCAGCTTCAAGAACCTGTGTGCGCGTCGTCCAGACCTGGACTTCAATGCGTACTGGGGAAAGGGCGCGACCACCGAGCTCTATCACTTCATCGGCAAGGACATCGTCAACTTCCACGCTCTGTTCTGGCCTGCCATGCTGGAAGGCGCTGACTTGCGCACGCCGACCGGCATCAACGTCCACGGCTACCTGACCGTCAATGGCCAGAAAATGTCGAAATCGCGTGGCACCTTTATCAAGGCGCGCACCTACCTCGACCACCTGCCGCCCGAGTACCTGCGCTATTACTACGCATCCAAGCTGGGCCGTGGCGTCGACGACCTCGATCTGAACCTCGAAGACTTCGTGCAAAAGGTCAACTCCGACCTGATCGGCAAGGTTGTCAACATTGCCAGCCGTTGCGCCGGGTTCATTCACAAGGGCAACGCCGGTGTGATGGTCGAAGCCAATGCCGCGCCCGAACTGACCGACGCGTTCCTGGCGGCTGCACCCAGCATTGCCGACGCCTACGAAGCCCGCGACTTCGCCCGCGCCATGCGCGAGACCATGGCCCTGGCGGACCGCGCCAATGCCTACATCGCGGAAAAAGCGCCATGGGCGCTGGCCAAACAGGAAGGCAGGCAGGATGAAGTCCAGGCCGTCTGTGCGCTGGGCATCAACCTGTTCCGCCAACTGGTGATTTTCCTCAAGCCGGTCCTGCCCAATCTGGCCGCCGATGCAGAAAAATTCCTCAACGTCGAACCACTGACCTGGGAAGACCACAAGATCTTGCTGACCAATCATCAGCTCAACCCTTTCTCGGCGCTGATGACCCGTATCGACCCGGTCAAGGTCGAGGCCATGGCCACTGCCTCCAAGGAAGACCTGACCGCTACCGACTCGTCGGCGGACACCGCGCCTGCCGGTAATGGCGAACTCGCCAAAGACCCGCTGTCGGCGGAAATCGACTTTGACGCCTTTGCCGCCATCGACCTGCGCGTCGCGCTGATTCTCAAGGCCGAACACGTGGAGGGTGCCGACAAGCTGCTGCGCCTGACTCTGGACATCGGCGACGAGCAGCGCAATGTCTTTTCCGGCATCAAGAGCGCATACCCGAACCCGTCCGAACTCGAAGGCCGTCTGACCATGATGATCGCCAACCTCAAGCCGCGAAAAATGCGTTTCGGCATTTCGCAGGGCATGGTGATGGCGGCAGGCCCCGGCGGTGAGGAGATCTATCTGCTCAGCCCCGACAGCGGTGCCAAGCCAGGCCAGCGCATCAAGTAAAAAACGCAAGGCCCGGTATCTTGCCATCAGGCAGATACCGGGCCTTTACGCATTCGCAAGCTCCCTGATCTGTCCGATAATGCTGCTCTCCGGATAGACAGAACACCTGTTGGTCACCTGGCAAGACCATGACTGAATTGATTCGCCTGCTTCCCGACGTGGACCTCATCCGCAGTATCGACGCCCTTCTGCCGCAGACTCAGTGCGGCAAGTGCGGCCATCCCGGCTGCAAGCCCTACGCCGAAGGCATCGCTGGCGGCGAAGCCATCAACAAGTGCCCCCCGGGCGGCGACGAAACGATAGCCCAGCTGGCCGAACTGCTGTCTGTTCCGGCCCTGACACTGGATATGCAACGCGGCACTGCACCTGCACAGGTTGCCTTCATTCGCGAAGCAGAGTGCATCGGTTGTACCAAATGCATTCAGGCCTGCCCCGTGGATGCCATTCTCGGCGCATCCAGGCTGATGCACACCGTGATTATCGATGAGTGCACAGGCTGTGATCTGTGCGTTGCGCCGTGCCCGGTGGATTGTATTGAAATGCATCCGCTGCCACTGGCAACGGTCACGCCCATCGTCGGCGGTCTGGCCCCTACCCCTGAGCTGCAGGAGGCGCGGCAGCGCAAGCGTAGTCATGCCCGAATGCGTTTCGAGGCACGAAATGCACGCCTGCACCGGGAGCAGCAAAAGCGGCTGGCAGAGCGCCTTGCGCGGTCGCAGCGCGTTGAATCCGCTCGGGACGTGTTGCCTCGATCCGCCGTTGCACTCGCCCGGAACGACAAGCCTGCCGGACCGGATGAGGCCTTGAAAAAAGCCCGAATTGCGCTGGCCATGAGCCGCGCGCAACTCAACAAGTCGCTCAAGGCGTTTGGTCACCCCCCCATTGCGGAGCAGGCCGCCAGGCTTGTGGAATTGCAGCGCGAATACGAAGCTGCCGAGCAGACACTTGCAGCACTTCTGCCACCCCCCGCACAGGCTAATTCCGAGGAAAAGCTCCGCCCATGAATGCCGCAAAACGCCAGGAAATCTTTCGCAGGCTGCATGAGGACAATCCGGACCCAAAAACCGAATTGGCTTACACCACGCCTTTTGAACTGTTGATAGCCGTCATCCTTTCCGCCCAGGCCACCGACGTAAGCGTCAACAAGGCGACTGCCAGGCTTTACCCGGTAGCCAACACACCACAGGCCATTTACGAACTGGGTGTAGAGGGGCTCTCCGAGTACATCAAGACAATCGGCCTCTACAACAGCAAAGCCAAAAACGTGATTGAAACCTGCCGCATGCTGGTGGAGCTGCACAACGGTGAAGTACCGCAAACCCGGGAAGCACTCGAGGCGCTGCCGGGCGTCGGGCGCAAAACCGCCAACGTGGTGCTCAACACCGCTTTCCGCCAGATCGCGATGGCGGTAGATACGCATATCTTCCGCGTCAGCAACCGCACAGGCATCGCGCCAGGGAAAAATGTAGTGGAGGTGGAAAGGCAACTGATGAAATTTGTGCCGAAAAACTACCTGCTCGACGCTCATCACTGGCTGATTCTGCACGGGCGCTACGTTTGCCAGGCCCGTAAACCGCGGTGCGGCAGTTGCCGTATAGAAGATCTGTGCGATTACAAGGCAAAAACATCCGACGATTGAGCCATACAGATCATTGCTGCCTTGCCGATTGAAAAAATCTTTTTTACCCACCTTTGGATTGTCGATATAAGAAGCGCCAGAGAGCACAAGCCCTGGAGTCGACTTCATGAGCACTGACAACGAACAACTGGACGTAGACGACGACCTCGTCTCCGTCGACACGGACGACACAGAACCAGTGACTGTCGAGCCGGCGAAGACCAACCTGAGCAAGCGACGCACCATCGACAACCTGCTTGAAGAGCGGCGTTTGCAGAAGCAGTTGGCTGATTACGACTTCGATTTCTAGACAGCCCTGAAATCGCACTGACTTGCTCGATCAGGGCATTTGAAGCCTCTCCAGAAGAGGCTTCAATACGTGATCAATACGGAAAATGAATGTTCGATAGCCGACCTGCACGACCGGGTATCAGCCACGCCCCCTTTTAAACAGTGCCTTATTCATACCAGCCCGTTACGCTGCGCGAGCTCGATCAGATCGACCAGAGAATGTGCGTTGAGCTTGAGCAACAAACGCGTTTTATAGGTGCTGACGGTCTTGTTGCTCAAAAACATGCCGTCTGCAATTTCCTTGTTGGTCTTGCCTCGGGCCAACTGCTGCAAAACCATCATCTCCCTGCCGGAAAGTCGGTCAACCATGTCCGACTCACTCGCGTTGCCCATACTGGAGCGAACAGTGTGCAACGCCTGGTTGGGAAAGTAGCTGTACCCTGACAGTACCGCCTTGATGGCACTTAGAAGCTCGGTCAGATCCTGCTGCTTGCAGACATAGCCGGCGGCCCCGGCCTGCATGCAGCGCATGGAGAAGTGGCCCGGCGCCTGAGAGGTGAGGATCAGAACCTTGAATGGCAACGTCATGGCTGACAGACGGGCGATTACCTCCAGTCCGTCGAGCTTGGGGATACCGATATCAAGAATGACGATATCCGGGAGGTGCTCACGCGCCAGTTGCAGCGCATCCACACCGTTGTCAGTCTCCGCGATGACCTCATAGCCATGACGCTCCATCAGCATGCGTACAGCAAGGCGAATGACGGGATGATCATCCACGATCAGCACTTTATTCATGGGCAGTCCATTTTTCGCTATTCGAATTTTCAGAGCCAGCACAATAACTTAGTCGTTTACTGCTTTGCATGGCGCTCACCCTTGTGGACTGACAGCCAAAGACCATTCCTACAATTACAGCAGAAACTTCCTACAATACTTGGCAGGAACGTACATTTTTTATTAATTCTCACAGAGCCTTCCTTTTCGGAACCTGGTGAATATTGTTGCTGATCGCCGCAGCACAAGCATCGCAGCATCAGTAGATAAATGCGTACAACAGGCGGCCGCCGAACGCTTACATTCAAAAATGTGACCCTGTTGCACCTGTTAACCGTATTGCCAGAGCATTCCTGCATCAGTGTCACGAACCGACTCGATACATGGCTTATCGCCAGCTACTTAAACCAATTCCTTTTAGCTGAATCATTTAAAAAACAGGTCGATCCCCGCCCCCGGTAGCGCCCGACTGCTGTCACAGCCCATGGCCATCAGTCTGCCGCCCGGAAAGCGACACCTGCACATAACGCCCCTCTAGCAGGGCGACTGAAAGTCTCTGCATGCGGATGCCCTGCCCTGTACACACAGGTCCAAAGACCACTGGATACATCCCACACGCTACATACGTAAACAAGGTTTAAAAATTACACATTATTTACAGAATTTCGTACAAATATTTATTTAAGGAAAACCCTCACAGAATGGCAAGAAAAATCCTACAAACAAACACACAACCTCAAAGTGCCACACCTCTACAAACCTATCATTGACATGGCTATATCTAACAAGGCCCATCCTTTCAGTGTCGCAAAATCTTACATACACCATAGCATAACCCTACATCATTCAAGACCATAATTAGCTCTTTCGACAAGTAGCAAATACCATTTTTTATTTCAAAGCCAGACACGTTCTTTCGAATAGGAAATGGACTACACGATTAGCAGACGCAACTTTACAACTCGTAAGACATTATAAAAATCACTCAATCAATTCATGCACTCAACCATTTTCCTCTTGCAAAATTTATTACCAGTCGTTACTTTTTTAACAGCAACTTTTATTAATTACTGCCTTTGAATACGCGCAGCTATATGACTTCCTGCTGCTGCGTACTGCACTTGCGCACTCCCTCAACGGTGCGTTCAAGCAGGCTTCATATAGTGCGCGGCCGGATGAAATAGCGCACTGGGTATCTAGCCGATCCGGCATCGCTGCTTTCTGGAAACGCTCAGGGCTCCTGGCAACTCTTTCGAGTAGGCCCTGTGTATAACCATGTTCAAAAGGGATGTACCATGAACACTAAATACGCTCGTACGCGGTCATCAATGCCCACCGCGTCTGATCTCACTACCGCAGTGGAAGCCTTTATTGCCCGTGGTGGTGTTATTGCAGTCATTCCAGAAGGAGAGACCGCTGAATTAGCCGCCCCGTCATCACCGCGTACAAAACGTGCGGCAGAACAGAGGCTTGAAGTCGCTGGTAAAGTGCAGCAACTGAGGTATCTGGCGGGCAAGGGGGCCGGTTTTACCGCGCTACAGTATTCATTGCGGATGAATAAAAGGGATGTTCGCCGACTGGCCACAGAACATGGCGTGACCATCAACCTCAGCCAGCCCTTGATCGTCCCACGCAGCGAGGCCCTTGATGACGTTACGGACATCGATGACGTCGTTGCAGGTCACGCCATGCACTACTCGGCATTGGGCTATACCGCGTCCGAGATTGCCCGGATACTCGATCTTAGCCTTCGCCAGGTACTCAGCATCGGCAAGGCATACCGGTTTGAATTCCGGCCACGACAGGAGAGCGACTGACTCTGAATAATTACGCAAAAAAACAAACAGTGTGCGATACGTTTCAGCTGGCCGACGGAAAACGCTGTTATTCCCTGCCCTGAACTTCTACAGCTACTGTAGGAAAACACCAAAACAAATACGCATTTTACCAGTGATCACTGTAAGAAGATTTTCAAAGACTAAATACTTGATGCTTCTGGCGAAGGCTGCACGCTGAAATGCATGGTAAAACAGGCATTGCTCTCCAGGTGTACGGCTACCTTGCATAGCACATATACCCTGCCTATCAACCACGATGACTTCACTGCCTCGACGTCTTTTTACATGACGCCTGGAAAGAATGACCCTGTCGATAGTATTTGAAGTGCAGCCCTGAATGGGCTGCACTTGTCGAACAACTTGCGGTATCAGAACAGCTTGCGGCCCTTGTTGGCTGCAATCCGCATGCGCAATGCGTTGAGCTTGATGAAGCCCGCTGCATCGGCCTGATCGTAGGCACCTGCGTCATCTTCGAACGTGGCAATGTTGGCGTCGAACAGCGAATCATCCGACTTGCGACCGGTGACGATCACATTGCCCTTGTACAACTTCAGGCGCACAACGCCGTTCACGTGAGCCTGGGACGCGTCGATCATCTGCTGCAGCATCAGACGCTCAGGGCTCCACCAGTAACCTGTGTAGATCAGGCTGGCATATTTGGCCATGAGTTCGTCCTTGAGGTGGGCGACTTCGCGGTCCAGAGTGATCGATTCGATGGCGCGGTGAGCGCGCAGCATGATGGTGCCACCCGGCGTCTCGTAGCAGCCACGGGACTTCATGCCCACATAACGGTTTTCAACGATATCCAGACGGCCGATACCGTTTTCGCCGCCGATGCGGTTCAGGGTCGCCAGCACAGTGGCCGGGGTCATTTCGACGCCATCCAGCGCAACGATGTCGCCATTGCGATAGGTCAGCTCAAGGTAAGTCGCAACGTTTGGCGCGTCCTCAGGGGATTTGGTCCAGCGCCACATGTCTTCTTCGTGCTCGGTCCAGGTGTCTTCCAGCACGCCGCCTTCATAGGAGATGTGCAGCAGGTTGGCGTCCATGGAGTACGGGGATTTCTTCTTGCCGTGACGCTCGATCGGAATGTTGTGCTTCTCGGCGTAGTCCATCAGTTTTTCACGCGACAGCAGATCCCATTCGCGCCACGGAGCGATGACCTTGACGCCTGGCTTGAGCGCGTAGGCACCCAGCTCGAAACGCACCTGGTCGTTACCCTTGCCGGTTGCGCCGTGGGAAATGGCGTCAGCGCCGGTTTCGTTGGCGATCTCGATCAGACGCTTGGCGATCAACGGACGGGCGATGGAGGTGCCCAGCAGGTACTCGCCTTCATAGACGGTGTTGGCACGGAACATCGGGAAGACGAAATCGCGCACGAACTCTTCGCGCAGGTCATCGATGTAGATTTCTTTCACGCCCATGGCCTGCGCCTTGGCGCGTGCCGGCTCGACTTCTTCACCCTGACCCAGGTCAGCGGTAAAGGTCACCACTTCGCAGTTGTACGTATCTTGCAGCCACTTGAGGATTACCGAAGTATCCAGACCACCGGAATACGCGAGAACTACCTTGTTTACGTCCGCCATGCCATCACTCCACCGGGTTGTACGGAAAACCGCTGATTCTACCGTTCAAACCGGCAAATTTACAGGGGCGCGACAGCTTGTGACGACAAGGCGACGTCTGACAGATCTTTTTTACAGGCTTTAAGAAGTGTGCGCTGCGCTGGCAGACGCAACCGGCACCGGGCGCTCATCGGGCGCAACACGCTCAAGGTGCACGTTCACACGACGGTTGCGCGCACGGTTGGCTTCATTGGTGTTGGGCGCCAGCGGGTAGCGCTCGCCATGAAAGCGCAGGGTGATTTGCTGCTCGGGTATACCTTGCGCCTTGAAGTAATCCATGACCGCCAGCGCGCGACGGCGGGACAGGTCACGGTTGGTCAGACGATTTCCGCTGTTATCCGAATGACCGTCCAGTTCGATACGATTCACGGTCGGGTCGGCCTTCAAATAGGCGACCATGTTGTCCAGACGCGCCTTGGCGCGGGCATCCAGCTCGATACCGCCACCCGGGAAACCCACCTCAGCCTGTTTGATCTGATCGAAGTTCATCGGCAGCAGCTTGGCAGTGCATGCCTGGTAATCGCTGAATGCCTTGCTGAACTTGACCGGCAGCAGACGCACTTCCATCTGGCCGCCGTCCCGGGTGTAGTGGCGAATGAGCGGACTGCGCCCGTCCATCAGACCGCTGATCAGACGTCCGGCCTGGGCCTGAGAGGTATTGAAGGGAATATCGCCATTGCTGACGCGCACAGACCCCAGATTGATATCGCCGCGGCCCGCTTGCCACGGTGCAGCAGCGGCCAGCAGCGTCGCAGTGCCGTTACCGAGCATGTTGTATGAAGCCTTGAGGCGAAACGTCGCCTGCTCGCCCGCGCGGCGCACGAACTCACCGGCACCGAAGTCGGTGATCGGTTGAGTCAGGCGGCATTCGAACTGATCGCCTTCGACCTTCCACTCGATGCTCTCCAGACGCGTCTGGAAACTGATAGCCATCGCCGGGAGGCTGGCAAACATGCTGAGCAGGGCTAAATATCGCTGGCGCACGGGAGGCTCCACTGGAAATGAACGCGAAACAGAAAATTACCGACTGACAAGGGAGCTATCGGTAACTTCATGCAAAACTTGATAGCGGATGCCTGAGAGAGTCTTTTCCGGTAGCATTCCCAGCGAGTTTGACCCGCCTGGAATCCCCAATGTCTGACCGCCTGACCCTCCTGCGTCCCGACGACTGGCATATTCACCTCCGTGACGGAGCTGTCTTGCCTCATACCGTTGCTGACGTAGCGCGAACTTTTGGCCGCGCAATCATCATGCCCAACCTCGTGCCTCCGGTACGCAACGCGCAGCAAGCCGATGCCTATCGCCAGCGCATTCTGGCTGCACGCCCGGCCAGCAGCCGCTTCGAGCCGTTGATGGTGCTGTACCTCACCGACCAGACCACGCCCGACGACATCCGCACCGCCAAGGCCAGTGGCTTCGTGTACGCGGCCAAGCTGTATCCGGCCGGCGCGACCACCAACTCCGATTCCGGTGTCACCAGCATCGACAAGATCTTCCCTGCCCTCGAAGCCATGGCCGAAGTCGGCATGCTGCTGCTGGTGCACGGGGAAGTGACACGTGGCGAAATCGACGTATTCGATCGCGAGAAGGTCTTCATCGATGAGCACCTGCGTCGTGTAGTCGAGCGCTTCCCGACCCTGAAAGTGGTGTTCGAACACATCACCACCGGTGAAGCGGTGCAGTTCGTCAATGAAGCTTCCGCCAATGTCGCGGCGACCATCACCGCGCATCACCTGCTCTACAACCGTAATCACATGCTGGTCGGCGGGATTCGTCCGCACTTCTATTGCCTGCCGATCCTCAAGCGCAATACGCATCAGACGGCCCTGCTCGACGCGGCCACCAGCGGCAGCGGCAAGTTCTTCCTGGGCACCGACTCTGCGCCGCATGCCCAGCATGCCAAGGAAAACGCGTGCGGTTGCGCCGGGTGCTACACCGCCTACGCAGCCATCGAACTGTATGCAGAAGCTTTCGAGCAGCGTAACGCTCTGGACAAGCTGGAAGGCTTCGCCAGCCTTCACGGTCCGGCGTTCTACGGCTTGCCCGCCAATCAGGACACCATCACGCTGGTGCGTGACGAGTGGACCGCCCCTGCCAGCCTGCCGTTCGGCGAGTTGACTGTTATCCCGCTGCGCGCTGGTGAAACACTGCGCTGGCGTCTGGAGGAACACGCGTGAGTGAAGATAATTTTGACGACGAACACGAAGGCCACGGCGGTGGCGGCGGTTCC
Source organism: Pseudomonas sp. PvP028 (assembly GCF_017832255.1). Classification (NCBI taxonomy): domain Bacteria; kingdom Pseudomonadati; phylum Pseudomonadota; class Gammaproteobacteria; order Pseudomonadales; family Pseudomonadaceae; genus Pseudomonas; species Pseudomonas sp. PvP028. The sequence goes on along the minus strand of NZ_JAFIBL010000001.1, from coordinate 2,783,174 downwards.
CGTCACCCGATGGCGGCGCGCTTTCGCGGCTACCTGCCAGTGGTCGTCGACGTAGAAACCGGCGGTTTCAATTCAGCCACCGATGCCTTGCTGGAAATCGCTGCGGTGACTATCGGCATGGATGAAAAAGGCTTCGTGTTCCCGGAACACACCTATTTCTTCCGCGTAGAACCGTTCGAAGGTGCCAATATCGAAGCGGCGGCGCTGGAGTTCACCGGCATCAAGCTCGATCACCCGCTGCGCATGGCAGTCAGCGAAGAAACCGCGATGAACGACATCTTTCGCGGCGTGCGCAAGGCCCTCAAGGCCAATGGCTGCAAACGCGCGGTGCTGGTCGGGCACAACGCCAGCTTCGACCTCGGCTTCGTCAATGCCGCCGTCGCGCGGATGGACATGAAGCGCAACCCGTTTCACCCGTTCTCCAGCTTCGACACCGCCACCCTCGCCGGCCTGGCTTATGGTCAGACGGTGCTGGCAAAAGCCTGTCAGGCTGCCGGCATCGACTTCGACGGGCGCGAGGCACACTCGGCCCGTTACGACACCGAGAAGACGGCAGAGCTGTTCTGCGGCATCGTCAATCGCTGGAAAGAAATGGGCGGTTGGGAAGATTTCGACGACTGAGGACGTTACGTCTGTGAATGGACCGGCCTTGTGCCGGTTTTTTCATGTCTGCAGCGGGATGAACCTGAGGGCATACTCATGACGCGTTTCCTGCGAAAGCAACCGCTCATCGCTCGACCTGAATACAACCCAAAACAGTTTTGACAAGCATTCTCATTAACATTAAGCTCCTCGGCACCAAGCAATAAACCAGCGACGGTCCATAGCTTATGTATGTTTGCCTCTGCCAAGGTGTCACCGACGGTCAAATCCGGGATGCAATTCTGGAAGGCTGCTGCAGTTATCGTGAAGTCCGTGAAACACTCGGCGTTGCGAGTAAATGTGGGAAATGCGCCTGCCTGGCAAAGGAAGTGGTGCGTGATACGCTGACCGAGCTGCAAACCAGCCATGCATTGCTGGCCTATCCGGCAAAATTTTCAGCTGCCTGAACCCCCTCTTTTAAAGAACCGGACACCACGTCCGGTTTTTTTATGCCTGTAATTCAAGCGCTTAGCGTCAAGATGCGGAACTCAAACATTCTTATTCCTATTTAATTTCACTTATTATTCAACAACTTAGGTTTGACAGGCGTTTAAGCGCAGCTCACACTCGGCACTTATATACACAAGCCACCGGCAGGACCTCGAACATGAAAGGCGACATTACCGTCATCCAGCATCTCAACAAGATCCTCGGGAACGAGCTGGTCGCTATCAATCAGTATTTCCTGCATGCGCGCATGTACGAAGACTGGGGTCTGAAAAAGCTGGGTGGCCACGAATATAAAGAGTCCATCCATGCGATGAAGTACGCTGACAAGCTGATCAAGCGCACATTGTTTCTGGAAGGGCTGCCCAACCTGCAGGACCTGGGCAAGATTCTCATCGGTGAGCACACCAAGGAAATGCTGGAGTGCGACCTGAAGATCGAGCAAAAAGGTCTGGCCGATCTGAAAGCCGCGATCGCTCACTTTGAGACAGTCGGTGACTTCGGCAGCCGTGAGCTGCTGGAAGACATCCTTGAGCCTAAGGAAGAGCAAATCGACTGGCTGGAGACTCAGCTGGGGCTGATCGTCAAAGTCGGTATCGAGAACTACCTGCAGTCGCAGATGGGTGACTGATTCCCCCATCGCGCCGCAATGAAAAAGCCCGCCTCAATCGAGAGCGGGCTTTTTCTTGTGCGTAAAACCATGCTGGAGCGTAGGAAGCGATAATCGCGACTATCGTGCGACGCTCTGCGCGAGGCTTTACTCGGCCTTGGCGGCGGATGCTTCCTTGACCAACGTCTGCAACGAACCGTCAGCCATCATCTCGGTGATGATGTCGCTACCACCGACCAGCTCACCGGCAACCCACAGTTGCGGGAAAGTCGGCCAGTTAGCGTACTTTGGCAGGTTGGCGCGGATTTCAGGGTTTTGCAGAATGTCGACGTAGGCAAACTTTTCGCCACACGCCATCAATGCCTGGGAAGCCTTGGCCGAAAAGCCGCATTGCGGAGCGTTCGGAGCGCCTTTCATGTAAAGCAGAATGGTGTTGTTGGCAATCTGCTCTTTGATCGTTTCGATGATATCCATGGAGCACCTCGGCTGAAATATCCGACTCAGTTGTCGGCACGGTGGCGCATTGTAACGAAATCCCGAGCATGACGCTCTGTCTTGAGGCTTAACACGCCACGACGTGCACCGGTACGCCGTTCAACGCCGCGTTGCCGGACAGCGCGTCGAGTTGCCGTTCGTCGGTCAGGTCATTGGCACTGACGCCGGGCAGGCTCTGCGCGATCGCCATTTTTACTCCTGCACGTGAATGCCCCCAACCGTGCGGCAGGCTGACCACCCCCGGCATCATGTCCAGACTGCCCAGCACCTGAACCTCGATCATCCCGACCCGGGAGCTGACCCGGACCTGCTGGCCGTCACTCAGACCACGGCACGCGAGATCGTCAGGATGCATCAACAGTTGATGCCGGGGTTTGCCCTTCACCAGCCGATGGTAGTTGTGCATCCATGAGTTGTTACTGCGCACATGCCGGCGGCCAATCAGCAGTAACTCACCGGCCTGGGGAGCAGACTCGGCTGCAAAGCGCGCCAGGTCGGCCATGATCACCTCAGGCGCGGCCTGGATGCGGCCATTGGCGGTCTTCAGACGCTGTGCAAGATTAGCCTTCAAAGCCCCCAGATCAAGACCGTGCGGATGACTGTCCAGGGTTTCCAGTGACAGCTTATGGGGTGATGCGTCGCCATAGAAGCCTGCACGCAGCCCGCGATCGATCATCTGCGCAGGCGGCAAAGTGGGTTTCAGCGCCCGCTCGGCCTTGGCGGCAAAGGCGCTGGCCAGCCCAACGAAGATCTCCCAGTCGTGCAGCGCACCTTCGGGCTTGTCGAAAATAGCCCGATTGAAGCGCGTGACGTTGCGCACAGCCAAGGTGTTGAAGGTGGTGTCGTAGTGATCATTTTCCAGTGCCGAGGTGGACGGCAGGATCAAGTCGGCGTGGCAAGTGGTCTCGTTGATGTAAAGATCGATGCTGAGCATGAACTCAAGCCCTTCGAGCGCCTGCTCCAGCTGACGGCCGTTGGGCGTCGACAGAACCGGATTACCCGCAACGGTCACCAACGCGCGAACCTGCCCCTCCCCCTCCACGAGCATTTCCTCGGCCAGCGCCGAGACCGGCAACTCCCCGCCATACTCCGGCAGGCCGGACACCCTGCTTTGCCACAGATTGAAATGACCGCCGGATGTCGAGCTGACGAGGTCGACGGCGGGCTCTGTACAGAGTGCGCCACCCACACGGTCCAGGTTGCCAGTCACCAGATTGATCAGTTGTGCCAGCCAATGGCACAGCGTGCCGAAGGTCTGAGTCGACACGCCCATTCGCCCATAACACACCGCCTTGTCAGCGGCCGCGAAATCCCGTGCCAGTTGCCGGATCTGCCCGGCAGCGATACCGCAGCGCGGGCTCATGGCCTCGGCAGTAAAACCGGCAATGGCGTGGCGAACCCGCTCCAGGCCGTCGACGGGCAAATGGCTCTCGCGGGTCAGCCCCTCCTCGAACAGCGTATTGAGCAGCCCGAACAGCAACGCCGCATCACCGCCCGGGCGTACGAACAGATGCTGGTCAGCGATGGCAGCCGTCTCACTGCGCCGCGGGTCGATGACCACCAGTTTGCCGCCGCGCTGCTGGATTGCTTTCAGACGTTTTTCAACATCCGGTACCGTCATGATGCTGCCATTGGACGCCAACGGGTTGCCGCCGAGAATCAGCATGAAGTCGGTGTGATCAATATCCGGAATCGGCAACAGCATGCCGTGGCCATACATCAGGAAACTGGTGAGGTGATGCGGCAACTGATCGACCGACGTCGCCGAAAAACGATTGCGGGTCTTGAGCAGGCCGAGAAAGTAATTGCTGTGCGTCATCAACCCGTAGTTATGCACGCTGGGGTTGCCCTGATAGACCGCCACCGCGTTTTGCCCATGGCGCTGCTGAATGGCGTAAAGCCGCTCCGCCACCAGATCGAAGGCCTGCTGCCAGGCAATCGGCTGCCATTGATCACCGCTGCGCAGCATCGGCTGCCGCAAGCGATCAGGGTCGTTCTGGATGTCCTGCAGCGCAACCGCCTTGGGGCAGATATGACCGCGGCTGAACGTGTCCAGCGGGTCGCCCTTGATCGAGGTAATACGCGGCGCAGAATCCGCCTCCACGACGGTCTCGATCACAAGACCGCAAATGGCCTCGCACAGGTGGCAGGCTCGGTAGTGTTCAGTCCGGGTCATCACAGCCTCAGATCTTGTCATGGCAATCCGGTTGATTGCCGAACACTCACTATGCTGCCTTGCCATGCCCCGCGCCACTGATGTTCGGCCCGTGAATCGAGGGGCATCAGGCGCGCGGATGAGTTGGCCGAATCAACCGCCGATAGGCGTCACGACCTTGCGCTGTTGCTGGATTTCAGCCACGGTTTCGACCTGTTCCTGCGCCAGGTGGACGCCGGTCAGATCGCCGATCAAGCGCCAGTGCTCGTCGAGGCCTGAGCTGATGGTGGCCATGCGATCAATCATGCGCCGCCCCGCGGTACGCGTGACTTCGTCCTCGCTGCGCAGCAGTTCGAAAGACATCGAGGTCATCGAGGCTGTCAGATGGGTAAGCGTGCGGGCGGTGAGCCCGAGCAACTCCGTTAATTGATGCTCTTTTGAGTCCATTCCCCCACCCCTTGATCAGTAATGTATCGGCAACGATTTATAACCCACGCCCGAGATTAAAGAAACGGTCCCTGTTTCAAGCCCGTGAGGCGCATCCCATCAGGCGACGGCCGCGCAAACGTGGACTGTTACAGGATTGGTACTAATTGCCAAGCGCTATTTGGGCAGTGTACAAATGCTGCCTTCGGAAAACGTGCAGATGGCTGTCAACCTTCACAGCGTAGCCAGTTTTGCCCCGTCAACACAGAATAACGGCGCCCCTTCTATACGGGACGCCAGTAGTAACCATGTTTCAGAAAAACGCATGCTATTGGTAAGACGCGACATTTTTTTATACTATCGCGCCTTTCTTATTCGTCGCCCCGTGCGGCTTCCGCCGCAGGTCTCGCCCGTTTTATCGATAAAAACCGGCTTTGATAACCTGCGGTCTGTTGCAGAAAAGGTAGTTAATCATGAACGCCAGGCACTTTCTCTCGATGATGGATTACACCCCGGATGAACTCTTGGGCTTGATCCGTCGTGGCGTAGAGCTTAAAGACCTGCGAAATCGCGGTGTACTTTTTGAACCGCTGAAGAACCGGGTATTGGGGATGATTTTCGAGAAATCCTCGACACGTACCCGTCTTTCTTTTGAAGCAGGGATGATTCAGCTCGGTGGCCAGGCCATCTTTTTGTCGCATCGAGACACCCAGTTGGGCCGCGGCGAGCCGATTGCCGACAGCGCGAAAGTGATGTCGCGCATGCTGGATGCAGTCATGATCCGTACTTATGCGCACAGCAATCTGACCGAATTCGCGGCCAATTCACGCGTGCCGGTCATCAACGGTCTGTCCGATGATCTGCACCCGTGCCAGTTGCTCGCCGACATGCAGACTTTCCTGGAGCATCACGGCTCGATCCAGGGCAAGACCGTTGCCTGGATAGGCGATGGCAACAACATGTGCAACAGCTATATAGAAGCGGCGATTCAATTCGACTTCCAGTTGCGTGTGGCCTGCCCTGCCGGCTACGAGCCAAACGCCGAGTTCCTGGCATTGGCTGGCGAGCGTGTCACCGTGGTCCGCGATCCGAAAGCCGCAGTTGAGGGCGCCCATCTGGTCAGCACCGACGTGTGGACCTCTATGGGTCAGGAAGAGGAAACCGCTCGGCGCAAGAAATTGTTCGCGCCGTTTCAGGTCACGCGCGCCCTGCTCGACCTGGCTGACAAGGACGTGCTGTTCATGCACTGCCTGCCAGCTCATCGCGGCGAAGAAATCAGTGTCGACCTGCTGGATGATGCACGCTCGGTCGCCTGGGATCAGGCCGAAAATCGCTTGCACGCGCAGAAAGCGCTGCTGGAGTTTCTCGTCGCGCCGTCCTGCCAGCCCGCATGAACCCGTTGCTGCTGAACCTGCGCAACCTCGCTTGCGGCTACCAGAACCAGCTCGTGGTGCAGGATTTGAACCTGCACCTCAACGCGGGTGATATAGGCTGCCTGCTGGGCTCGTCGGGCTGCGGCAAGACCACCACACTGCGCGCCATTGCCGGTTTCGAACCGATCCATGCGGGCGAGATCACTCTGGCGGGAGAAGTGATCTCCCGTCCGGGCTGGACCCTGCCGCCGGAGAAACGCCGCATCGGCATGGTGTTTCAGGATTACGCGCTGTTCCCGCACTTAAGCGTCGCCGAGAACATCGCATTCGGCATTCGCAACCACCCGCGCCTGGATCAGGTGATCGCCGAGTTGCTTGAACTGGTCAACCTCGGCGCGCTGGGCAAGCGCTATCCTCACGAGCTGTCCGGTGGGCAGCAACAGCGAGTGGCGCTGGCCAGAGCCTTGGCACCCGAGCCACATCTGCTGCTGCTCGACGAGCCGTTCTCCAATCTGGACGGCGAGTTGCGTCGGCGCCTGAGCCATGAGGTGCGCGATATTCTCAAGGCGCGTGGCACCAGCGCGATTCTGGTGACTCATGATCAGGAAGAGGCTTTTGCCGTCAGCGATCACGTAGGCGTATTCAAGGAGGGACGCCTGGAACAGTGGGACACGCCTTACAATCTCTACCACGAGCCGCGCACGCCATTCGTTGCCAGCTTCATCGGCCAAGGCTATTTCATTCGCGGGCAGATGATGGACCCGCAATCGGTGCATACCGAACTCGGCGTATTGCTCGGCAACCGGGCATACCCGGGCGTCATTGGCGCCGCTGTGGATGTCTTGTTACGCCCTGACGATATCGTCTACGCGCCGCACAGCGACCTGAAAGCACGGGTCATCGGCCGAACGTTTCAGGGCGCCTCGACCCTGTACCGCCTGCAACTGTCGACCGGCAGTCAACTGGAAGCCATTTTCCCCAGCCACGCCGACCACGGCCAGGGTGAGGAAGTCGGTATTCGTGTGGCAGCAGAGCATCTGGTGCTGTTCCCGGCACCCGGCAGCGTGGCCGTGCATACGCTCAATAGCTGAGGCGCGAATCATTCCCTGCCGATCTGGGCAAACCTGGCCTGGGTATGTTCAGCCAGCACTGCTGGCGAAAGCTCGACCTCAAGCCCCCTCCTCCCGGCACTGACATAAATGCTGTCAAAGCGCTGGGCAGTTTCGTCGATAAAGGTGCGCAGACGCTTTTTCTGGCCCAAGGGACTGATGCCACCCAACAGGTAACCCGTCGAACGTTGCGCCGCCGCAGGGTCAGCCATTTCGGTTTTTTTCGCCCCGGCAGCCTGCGCCAGCGCCTTTAGATCAAGTGTTCCGACGACTGGCACGACGGCGACCAGTAACTCGCCTTTTTCGGTACTGGCGAGCAGCGTCTTGAAAACCTGTGCAGGCTCCAGACCCAGCTTTTCCGCTGCCTCCAGCCCATATGACGGCGCTTTCGGATCATGTTCATAACTGTGAATGCGATGTTCGGCGCGGTTTTTTTTCAGCAAATCCAGTGCGGGTGTCATGCAACGCTCCAAAAGGTTCCGAATGCCCATCACTTTAAGCGAAGTAAAGTGAACATGCCTTGATTCACGCCACCTGCGACACTGATGGCCTTTTGGCAACAGCCTGAATTCCCCGGTATAAAGCGGTCTTGCCGGGTCCTTGCGGGGTGCTGGCGATTTACTGACCGTTCGGTTCCGACCTTTGACAGCGGTGTTTCTTGCCTATATTTTTTCGTTTACGAATATTATCGAAAGCGATTTTTCGGTATAACTCGCAACGGCGATCAGAAATGGGGTTTTTTCTGAGACGCACGAATAACGAGCACCCACGCCTGTCTCAGGGTGCCGAGACAAAAACAAAAAATGAGGTATCCATGTCCATCGCACTAAAACAACCGACGCTCACCGGGCAATGTGTGGCTGAATTTCTTGGCACCGCCCTGATGATTTTTTTCGGCACAGGATGTGTTGCAGCGCTCAAGGTCGCGGGCGCCACTTTCGGTCTTTGGGAAATCTGCATCATCTGGGGTATGGCCGTCAGCATGGGGATCTACCTCAGCGCCGGCATTTCAGGTGCGCATCTCAACCCGGCCGTCAGCATCGCGCTGAGTCTGTTCGCCGGTTTTGAAAAACGTAAATTGCCCTTTTATATCTCCGCGCAAATCGCAGGCGCGTTCTGCGGAGCGGGTTTGGTGTACCTGCTGTACATCAGCCTTTTTTTCGACTTCGAACATGCTCACCACATCATTCGCGGCAGCGAGCAGAGTCTTGAACTGGCGTCGGTGTTCTCGACATATCCAAATCCGGCCATTTCAGTCGGTCAGGCCTTCCTGGTCGAAGTGGTCATCACTACCATTCTGATGGGTGTGATCATGGCCTTGGGCGATGACAGCAATGGTTTGCCGCGCGGCCCGCTGGCACCCTTGCTGATCGGCCTGCTGGTAGCCGTGATCGGTAGTTCGATGGGCCCGCTGACCGGTTTCGCCATGAACCCGGCGCGCGACTTCGGTCCGAAGCTGATGACGTTCTTCGCTGGCTGGGGTGAAATGGCCTTCACCGGCGGTCGCGACATTCCTTATTTCCTGGTTCCGATTTTTGCGCCCATTCTGGGTGCCTGCCTTGGTGCTGCTGGCTACCGCGCGCTGATCGCGCGTCATCTGCCAAGTGCCGCTCCTGTTGAACATGAAAAAGAGGCTCCTGTGGTTCGCGGCAAAGTTCAGGTTTCATCTTGAATGTCACTCAATTTGAATCTCACACAACTGAATCCCACCCAATAATGCAAGGCAATCGAAATGACTGACACACAGAACAAGAACTACATCATTGCTCTTGACCAGGGCACCACCAGCTCGCGCGCCATCATCTTCGACCGCGACGCCAACGTGGTGAGCACTGCCCAAAGCGAATTCGTCCAGCATTACCCGCAGGCAGGCTGGGTCGAACATGACCCTATGGAAATCTTCGCCACCCAGACTGCCTGCATGACCAAGGCACTGGCGCAGGCCGATCTGCACCACAACCAGATTGCCGCCATCGGCATCACCAACCAGCGTGAAACCACGGTCATCTGGGAGCGCGACACCGGCCGCCCTATCTACAACGCCATCGTCTGGCAGTGCCGCCGCAGCACCGAGATCTGCCAGCAGCTCAAGCGTGACGGCCTTGAGGAGTACATCAAGGACACCACGGGTCTGGTGATTGACCCGTACTTCTCCGGCTCCAAGGTCAAGTGGATCCTGGACAACGTTGAAGGCAGCCGCGAGCGCGCACGCAAAGGCGAGCTGATGTTCGGCACCATCGATACCTGGCTGATCTGGAAATTCACCGGCGGCAAGGTTCACGTCACCGACTACACCAACGCCTCGCGGACCATGCTGTTCAACATCCATACGCTGGAATGGGATCAGCGCATGCTCGACGTGCTGGACATCCCGCGCGAGATGCTCCCTGAGGTCAAAGCCTCCTCCGAAGTTTACGGCCACAGCAAGAGCGGCATCCCGATCGCCGGTATTGCCGGCGACCAGCAGGCAGCGTTGTTCGGCCAGATGTGTGTCGAACCCGGCCAGGCCAAGAACACCTATGGCACTGGCTGCTTCCTGCTGATGAACACCGGCAAGAAAGCCGTGAAATCGGCGCACGGCATGCTCACCACTATCGGCTGTGGCCCGCGTGGTGAAGTGGCCTATGCGCTGGAAGGCGCGGTCTTCAACGGTGGTTCGACCGTGCAATGGCTGCGCGACGAACTCAAGCTCATCAACGACGCGCTGGACACCGAATACTTCGCCGGCAAGGTCAAGGACAGCAACGGCGTATACCTGGTGCCGGCGTTCACGGGTCTGGGCGCACCTTATTGGGACCCCTACGCACGAGGCGCATTGTTCGGTCTGACCCGTGGCGTGAAAGTCGATCACATCATTCGTGCAGCGCTGGAATCCATCGCCTATCAAACCCGCGACGTGCTCGATGCCATGCAGCAGGACTCCGGCGAACGCCTCAAGTCGCTGCGTGTGGACGGTGGTGCAGTGGCCAACAACTTCCTGATGCAGTTCCAGGCAGACATCCTCGGCACCCACGTCGAGCGTCCGCAGATGCGTGAAACCACGGCACTGGGTGCAGCCTTCCTGGCCGGTCTGGCAATTGGTTTCTGGAGCAGCCTGGACGAGTTGCGTAACAAGGCCGTGATCGAGCGTGTGTTCGAGCCATCGTGTGAAGAAGCGCATCGCGAAAAACTTTACGCAGGCTGGCAGAAAGCAGTCGCGCGTACTCGTGACTGGGAACCGCACGAAAACGAAGAGTGACAGTGCTGTTGTAAGGAGGGGAGCAGGATTCCGGCTGACAGGTTGCACTTTCCTGCGGCATGATGGGCGCCATTTGTAGAGGGCGCCCAAGGAAAAACAATGAACCTGCCTCCCCGCCAACAACAGATCCTCGAACTGGTCCGTGACCGTGGTTATGTCAGCATCGAGGAGATGGCGACGCTGTTCGTCGTGACCCCACAAACCATTCGCCGTGATATCAATCAATTGGCGGAAATGAACCTGTTGCGCCGCTACCACGGCGGCGCAGCCTATGACTCGAGCATCGAAAATACCGCCTACGCCATGCGTGCGGACCAGATGCGCGACGAAAAACAACGGATCGCCGAGGCCATCGCCGCGCAGATCCCGGACAACGCCTCGTTGTTCATCAATATCGGTACCACCACCGAATCCATCGCACGTGCGTTGCTCAACCACAACAACCTGAAGATCATCACCAATAACCTGCATGTGGCGTCGATCCTCAGCACCAAGGATGATTTCGAGGTGCTGATAGCAGGCGGCAATGTGCGGCGTGACGGCGGCGTTGTGGGCCAGGGCAGCATCGACTTTATCACCCAGTTCAAAGTGGACTTTGCCCTGGTGGGTATCAGTGGCATCGACGAAGACGGCAGCCTGCTGGACTTCGATTACCAGGAAGTGCGGGTGTCCCAGGCGATCATCGCCAACGCTCGCAAAGTGCTGCTGGCGGCTGATTCCAGCAAGTTCGGACGCAACGCCATGGTCCGCCTGGGGCCGATCACCCTCATCGATTGCCTGGTCACCGACCAGCCCCCCGTCCCTGCCCTTCAGCAGTTGCTGAATCAGCACAAGATTCGTCTGGAAGTGGTGTGATTGTCAGGCGCGGGCGGTGTTCGCGCGGCGGTCCGCAGTGCTCGTGAAGACGGTGCATCGAGCGCCCTATTTTCTGGCGTCTGTACCGGCCTCTTCGCGAGCAAGCTCGCTCCCACAAGACTTGTGTATGTATGGCGCAGCACGCATCTGTGACGCGGAGCGGCACACAAGGCATTGCCACGCTGGAGCGTGAGGAACGATAGATGTCCTGAAGAACACTCTCGTGCCCATGCTCCGCGTGGGTATGCCGTTCTGGACGCTCTGCGTCCCCTCCTGCTTCAGCGATGTGGCGCAAATCTGTGCGTCAGAGCAATTCAGTGCAGGCTGTGCATCCATCCTCCCGGCAAAAAATCCCGCCCTACAATGTTCATATTTGTTCTTTTACTGACTCCATCATCAGTATTTTCAATCGATACGTGCTAGCAAGGGTCATTTTATTGAGCTATTATTTTCGAAAGTGAACATTAATGTTCAGATTCGCCTTTCGAGCACTGCTCACGAATTGTCCAGGAGGCCACCAATGCCCCACACCAATGTGCCAACCCCGCCCCTCTCAGAGGTCTACGACATTGCCGTTATTGGCGGTGGCATCAACGGTGTCGGTATCGCAGCGGATGCCTCCGGTCGCGGCCTTTCGGTTTTTCTGTGCGAAAAGGACGACCTGGCCAGCCACACGTCCTCGGCCAGCAGCAAGCTGATTCATGGCGGCCTGCGCTATCTGGAGCACTACGAGTTCCGCCTGGTGCGTGAAGCCTTGGCAGAACGTGAAGTGCTGCTTGCCAAAGCACCGCACATCGTCAAGCCAATGCGCTTTGTGCTGCCTCATCGCCCGCACCTGCGTCCGGCCTGGATGATTCGTGCCGGGATGTTCCTTTATGACAACCTCGGCAAGCGCGAAAAACTGCCAGCATCCCGAACCATCCATTTCGGTGCAGACAGCTCGCTCAACTCGAGCATCACCCGCGGTTTCGAATATTCCGACTGCTGGGTCGATGACGCGCGTCTGGTCGTGCTCAACGCCATGTCCGCTCGTGAAAACGGTGCGCACATTCATACTCAAACCCGTTGTGTCAGCGCCCGTCGTATCAAGGGCCTGTGGCATCTGCATCTGGAGCGCAGCGACGGCAGCCTGTTTTCGATCCATGCCAAGGCATTGGTCAATGCGGCAGGCCCATGGGTGGCCAAGTTCATACGTGAAGACCTGAAACTCGACTCGGCTTACGGCATCCGCCTGATTCAAGGCAGCCACCTGATCGTGCCGAAACTGTACGAAGGTGAGCACGCGTTTATTCTGCAGAACGAAGACAAGCGCATCGTGTTCACGATTCCGTACCTGGAGCACTTCACCATCGTCGGCACCACCGACCGTGAGTATCAGGGTGATCCGAACAAGGTGGATATCACCGAAGGCGAGATGGATTACGTGCTGAAAGTGGCCAACGACCACTTCAAGAAACAGTTGAGTCGCGCAGACGTGCTCCACACGTTCTCGGGCGTGCGCCCGTTGTGCAATGACGAGTCCGATAATCCGTCCGCCATTACCCGTGATTACACACTTTCCTTGTCAGGCGGCGCTGACGAAGCGCCAATTCTGTCGGTGTTTGGCGGCAAGCTGACCACCTACCGCAAACTGGCCGAGTCGGCGATGGCGCAGTTGGCACCGTTCTTCAAACAGATGAAACCGAGCTGGACGGCCAAGGCTGCCCTGCCGGGTGGCGAGGACATGACCACCGCCGAAGCGCTGGCAACAGAAATGACTCGTCGCTGCAGCTGGCTGCCAGACCCTATTGCCAAGCGCTGGTCGATTACCTACGGCAGCCGCAGCTGGCGCTTGCTGGAGGGCGCGCAAAGCCTGGAAGACCTTGGTCAGCATTTGGGTGCAGGCCTGTATACCCGCGAAGTCGATTACCTGTGCGACCAGGAATGGGCCACCAGTATCGAAGACATCCTGTGGCGCCGCACCAAGCTCGGCCTGTTCACGACGCCTGAGGAACAGGCCGCCGTGAGCAGCTACCTGGAAACAGTCGTGCGCAATAAAGCCTCTTTCGAAGCGGCCTGATAATCCGCCCGCAACCTGTTCACCCATTGCGAGGTGAACAGGCTTCTCTCCTTGCTCCCCTCCTCCCGCATAACCCATTCCATTCGGTTTCCCGAACAGTCTACCCCGCCTTATTCGGTTTCCCGGACGCCTTGGTCCGCGGCACCACAGCCAACTTTAAAAAACCTTTTAAATTCAGTTGCTTGAATTACTAAAACTGCTTGGCACGACTCATGCTCTACATTCTGAACCGAGCGTTTCGACGAGGGCGTGTGTCTGGATGTGGACGCCGTTGAAGCATTCGCCAAGAAGCGGGCCGAATCTGATTACGGCCCCATCAATAAAAATGAAATCAAGGACTCAACCATGCGCATCGTTCCCCACCTGTTGGGCGCAGCCATCGCTGCCGCTCTGATCAGCACGCCGGTTTTCGCCGCCGAACTCACTGGCACCCTGAAGAAGATCAAGGAATCCGGCACCATCACGCTGGGCCATCGTGACGCCTCTATCCCGTTTTCCTACATCGCTGATGCCTCTGGCGTGCCGATGGGCTACTCCCACGATATCCAGCTGAAAATTGTCGAAGCCATCAAGAAAGACCTGGACATGCCTGACCTCAAGGTCAAGTACAACCTGGTGACTTCGCAGACCCGTATCCCGCTGGTTCAGAACGGCACCGTCGATGTGGAATGTGGCTCGACCACCAACAATATCGAGCGTCAGCAGCAGGTTGATTTCTCCATCGGCATCTTTGAGGTCGGCACGCGTCTGCTGTCGAAAAAGGATTCCAGCTACAAGGACTTCGATGACCTGAAAGGCAAGAACGTCGTGACCACGGCTGGCACCACTTCCGAGCGCATCCTCAAGGCGATGAACGCTGACAAGCAGATGGGCATGAACGTGATCTCCGCCAAAGACCACGGTGAATCCTTCCAGATGCTCGAGTCCGGCCGTGCAGTCGCCTTCATGATGGACGACGCGCTGCTGGCAGGCGAAATGGCCAAGGCCAAGAAGCCGGACGACTGGGCAGTGACCGGCACGGCACAATCCTACGAAATATACGGCTGCATGGTCCGCAAGGGCGATGCCCCGTTCAAGAAGGCAGTGGATGACGCGATTGTTGCCACCTTCAAATCCGGCGAAATCAACAACATCTACAGCAAATGGTTCATGTCTCCTGTCCCTCCGAAAGGTCTGAACCTGAATTTCCAGATGAGCGACGAGTTCAAGAAGCTCATCGGTAACCCGACCGACAAAGCTGCTGACGATAAAGCGGCTGACGACAAAGCTAACGACAAGAAAGCCTGAGTAGCCGGTCAGCCAGCCTGAACTGATCGCATCCCGAGCAGGCAAAAACTGTTCGGGACCGGCCCCTCACTCTCGGCATCCGACAGTGCGTGCATCTCGATATAAATAGAAAAAGAGGGGGAGACCCTGATGAATTACAACTGGGACTGGGGCGTATTCTTCAAGTCTACCGGCGTCGGCAGCGAGACCTATCTGGACTGGTTCATCTCCGGTCTGGGCTGGACCATCGCCATTGCTGTCATTGCCTGGATCATTGCCCTGATACTGGGTTCGGTGCTGGGCGTCATGCGCACCGTGCCAAACCGTCTGGTGTCGGGCATCGCCACGGTATACGTGGAAATCTTCCGTAACGTGCCACTGCTGGTGCAGCTGTTCATCTGGTACTTCCTGGTGCCCGACCTGCTGCCGGAAAACCTGCAGGAGTGGTACAAGCAAGACCTGAACCCGACCACCTCCGCGTTCCTCAGCGTCGTGGTCTGCCTTGGCCTGTTCACCGCTGCACGGGTCTGCGAACAGGTGCGTACCGGCATTGAAGCACTGCCGAAGGGCCAGGAATCGGCCGCCCGCGCCATGGGCTTCAAGCTGCCACAGATCTACTGGAACGTGCTGTTGCCGCAGGCTTACCGGATCATTATTCCGCCGCTCACCTCCGAATTCCTGAACGTGTTCAAGAACTCATCGGTAGCGTCACTGATCGGCCTGATGGAGCTGCTCGCACAGACCAAACAAACCGCCGAGTTCTCCGCCAACCTGTTCGAGGCCTTCACCCTCGCGACGCTCATCTACTTCACGCTGAACATGAGCCTGATGCTGCTGATGCGTGCGATCGAGAAGAAAGTCGCCGTACCGGGACTCATCTCACTGGGGGGCAAATAAATGGACTTCACTGGAATCGTTCCGGCCATTCCCGGCCTGTGGAACGGCATGGTCATGACCCTCAAGCTGATGGCGATGGGTGTCGTCGGCGGCCTGGTGCTTGGCACGCTGCTGGCGCTGATGCGCCTGTCATCGAACAAGCTGCTGGCCAATGTGGCCGGTGCCTACGTGAACTACTTTCGTTCGATCCCGCTGCTACTGGTGATCACCTGGTTCTATCTGGCCGTGCCGTTCGTGCTGCGCTGGATTACCGGTGAAGACACGCCCATCGGCGCGTTCGCCTCCTGCGTCGTGGCCTTCATGATGTTCGAAGCCGCGTACTTCTGCGAAATCGTCCGTGCCGGCGTGCAGTCGATCTCCAAAGGACAAATGGGCGCCGCGCAGGCGCTGGGCATGAACTACTCGCAGATGATGCGACTGATCATCCTGCCCCAGGCGTTTCGCAAGATGACCCCACTGCTGCTGCAACAGAGCATCATTCTGTTTCAGGACACCTCTCTGGTGTACACCGTCGGCCTCGTCGATTTTCTTAACGCATCGCGCTCCAGTGGCGACATCATCGGGCGCGCCAACGAGTTCCTGATCATTGCCGGTCTGGTGTATTTCACGATCAGCTTTGCCGCCTCGCTGCTGGTGAAGCGTCTGCAAAAAAGGTTTGCCGTATGATTTCCATCAAAAACGTCAACAAGTGGTATGGGGACTTCCAGGTACTGACCGATTGCAGCACCGAGGTCAGCAAGGGCGAAGTAGTTGTGGTGTGCGGCCCGTCCGGCTCCGGCAAGTCGACCCTGATCAAATGCGTGAACGCACTGGAACCGTTTCAGAAAGGCGATATCGTCGTCGACGGCACATCAATCTCCGATTCGAAGACCAACCTGCCCAAGCTGCGCTCGCGGGTCGGCATGGTGTTTCAGCACTTCGAACTGTTCCCGCACCTGAGCATTGTCGAAAACCTGACCATCGCGCAGATCAAGGTGCTGGGCCGCAGCAAGGCCGAAGCCACCGAGAAGGGTCTGAAGCTGCTTGAGCGCGTCGGTCTTTCCGAGCATGCGCACAAGCATCCCGGGCAGCTTTCCGGTGGGCAGCAACAGCGTGTCGCCATCGCGCGCGCGCTGGCGATGGACCCGGTGGTCATGCTGTTCGACGAGCCCACTTCCGCACTCGACCCGGAAATGGTCAATGAAGTGCTCGATGTGATGGTGCAACTGGCCCAGGAAGGCATGACCATGATGTGCGTGACCCACGAGATGGGTTTCGCCCGCAAAGTCGCCAACCGGGTGATTTTCATGGACAAGGGACAGATCGTCGAAGACTGCGCCAAGGAAGAGTTTTTCGGTGACGTCAGCGCACGCTCGGAACGCGCCCAGCAATTCCTCGCCAAGATCCTTCAGCACTAGGCAATAGCTTGACGGCTGTCCGCCTATCAGCGGGCAGCTGTTCGGTCCAGGACGACTGTGATGAAATGCGACCCCACTCTTTATCGCGCCGCGCCGCCATCACTCGCCGTGAAACCCCGCCTGATCCGTCAACTGTTTCTGCCACCGCTGATCCTCATGCTGATGATCGGGCTGGGCTATATCGCCTATCTGGTCAGTGAACATAGCGGCATCAAGAGCCTGCGCGAAACCGGCGAGCGCCAGCTCGAGCTGCACGCGCGCACGGTGGAGAGCGAAATCAGCAAATACACCTACCTGCCCAGCGTGCTGGAGCTGGAATCCAGCGTGTCGCAGTTGCTGAACGAACCGGGACCCGAGCTTCAGCAGCAGGTCAACCGCTACCTCGAAGGGCTGAATCGACGCAGCCGCAGCCGTGCCATTTACGTGATGGACACCACCGGACGCGTGCTGGCCACCAGCAACTGGCGTGATCCCGACAGTTATCAGGGTGAAGACCTGTCTTTCCGTGCCTACTTTCAGGACGCCGTGCGCGGCTTGCCCGGGCGCTTTTACGGCATCGGCACCACCACAGGTGAGTCGGGCTATTACCTGGCCCATGGGCTGGAAGACAAAGGCCGCATCATCGGCGTTGCGGTGATCAAGGTACGCCTCGAAGCACTTGAAGAACGCTGGCAGCGAGCACGGCTGGAGGCGTTTGTCAGCGACGAGAATGGCATCATCATCCTCTCCAGCGATCCGGCCCGGCGTCTGAAATCAGTGCGTCCGCTCACGGCTGAGGTCAAGGAGCGTCTGGCTCGCAGCCTGCAATATTACTGGTGGCCGCTCAACGAGCTGGTGCCACTGGAGCGGGAAACCTTGTCTGAGGGCGTCGAAACACTGGTTTTTCCCGCCAATATCAGTGTCGACCGCGAACACAAAAAGGTCAGTTATCTGGCCCAGAGCCGCCCGCTGAGTGACACCGCCTGGCACCTGACACTGCTTACCCCGCTGGAAGATCTGCGCCGTGAAGCAGCCAATCAGGGCATGCTGGTGGCCGTGGCTTGCGCGCTGGTGACCTTTCTGCTGATCGCCTGGAACGAGCGGCGCAAGGTGATCTCGACCCGGCTTGCTGCCAGGGAAGCGCTGCAGGCTGCCAACAACGAGCTGGAACGCAAGATCGCCGAACGCACCGAACACCTGCGGGCCAGCAACGAACGCCTCAAGGCGCAGATTCGTGAGCGAAGGCAGGCTGAAGACACTTTGCGCAGAGCCCAGGACGAGCTGGTACAGGCCGGAAAGCTGGCAGCCATCGGCCAGATGTCGACCAGCATCGCGCATGAGCTGAACCAGCCTCTGGCCGCACTGCGCACCTTGTCCGGCAACACTGTGCGCTTTCTGGAACGAGGCGCGCTGGACACCGCGAGTACCAACCTGCGTACCATCAATGATCTGGTCGACCGCATGGGCCGCATCACCGCCAGCCTGCGCGCATTCGCCAGACGCGGCGACGATCAGGGCCAGGCGCAACTGAGCAAGGCTGTCGATGCGGCGGCGCAGTTGCTGGGCGTGCGTCTGGAGCAGTCCGGCCTGATAGTGCATCGCGACTTCGTCGACGCCACGCTGACCATCGACCAGACCCGCCTGGAACAGATTCTGGTCAACCTGATCGGCAACGCACTGGACGCCATGTTCGACCTGCCGCAACCGGAATTATGGCTCACCGGGTCGGTTGTCGACGGCCGATACCGTCTGCGGGTACGTGATAACGGGCACGGCGTCGACGCCGAGGCGCGCAAGCATCTGTTTGAACCTTTCTTCACCACCAAACCGGGCGAACAAGGCCTGGGGCTGGGCCTGACGCTGTCGGCGAGCCTTGCCGCCGCAGCCGGGGGCAGCCTGAGCGCAGAGCATCCGCAGGACGGCGGTACGACGTTTGTCCTGAGCCTGCCGTTCATCCCCGATGCCCGCCACCCGGACAGCCCGACATGAGACGACATCCATGAGCATAAACAGCGACCTGACCGTCCTGATCGTCGAAGACGATCCGCATGTATTGCTCGGCTGCCAGCAGGCCCTCGCGCTGGAAGACATCGCCAGCGAGGGCGTTTCCAACGCTGAAGAGGCCTTGAAGCGCATCGGTGACAACTTCGCCGGTATCGTCATCAGTGACATTCGCTTGCCGGGCATCGACGGGCTGGAGTTGCTGAGCCGTCTCAAGGCACGTGACAGCAGCCTGCCGGTGGTGCTGATCACTGGCCATGGCGACATCACCATGGCCGTCAACGCAATGCGCGATGGCGCCTACGACTTCATGGAGAAACCCTTTTCTCCCGAGCGCTTGGTAGACGTCACCCGGCGCGCACTGGAACAACGCGGGCTGGCCCGTGAAGTGTGGGCGTTGCGCAAGCAGCTGGCCGAGCGCGATTCGCTGGAAGGCCGGATCATCGGCCGCTCCCCGGCCATGCAAAACCTGCGTGCGTTGATTGCCAACGTCGCCGACACCTCCGCCAACGTATTGATAGAAGGCGAAACCGGCACGGGCAAGGAGCTGGTCGCGCGCTGCCTGCACGATTTCAGTCGGCGCAAGGACAGCCAGTTCGTGGCGCTCAACTGTGGCGGGCTGGCGGAAAGCCTTTTCGAGTCGGAAATCTTCGGCCACGAAGCCAACGCCTTTACCGGCGCGGGCAAGCGGCGCATCGGCAAGATCGAACACGCGCACAACGGCACGCTGTTTCTCGATGAAGTGGAAAGCATGCCGGTCAATCTGCAGATCAAGCTGTTGCGCGTCCTGCAGGAGCGAACCCTCGAACGGCTGGGTTCCAACCAGAGCGTCGCCGTGGATTGCCGGGTCATTGCGGCGACCAAGTCCGACTTGAATGCCTTGGGCAAGACCAATCAGTTCCGCAGCGACCTGTATTACCGCCTGAACGTCGTCACGCTCGAACTGCCACCCTTGCGTGAGCGCCGCGAAGACATTCTGCAGTTGTTTGAACACTTCCTGCAGTTGTCGTCGTTACGCTTCGACCGCGAACCGCCCGTGCTGGATCGGCAAACCAGCTCGAACCTGATGAGCCACGACTGGCCGGGCAATGTACGCGAACTGCGCAACGTGGCCGAACGCTTTGCCTTGGGCCTGCCAGCATTCAAGCAGTCAGGCACGGTCAGTGAAAACCAGAGTCTTGGGTTTGCCGAAGCAGTCGAAGCCTTCGAGCGCTCATTGCTCGGCGACGCCTTGCAACGCAGCGGCGGCAACCTCAGCCAGGCCAGCCAGGAACTGGGCATGGCCAAGACCACGCTGTTTGACAAGGTCAAGAAATACGGGCTTTGAGCACTGCGCCCGATCTTGAGGGTGCGGTGTAGCGCTGATCTGTGACGCAGACAACGCTGGAGCGCGAGGAACGATAGGCGTCCGCAAGACACCTATCGTGCGAATGCTCCGCGTGCTATCCCGCACAGACAGTACGTTACTTCGATTCACCGACAATCTGGCGGATTGCGCTGACGAATACCTCGACCGGCTGACCGCCCGAGACGGCGTACTGGTCGTTGAAGACCATGGTCGGCACGGAGGTGATACCGCGAGACGTCCAGAGCTGCTCTGCCTCGCGAACCTCAGTGGTGTACTCGTCGCCATCCAGAATCGCCTGAGCACGCAGACGATCCAGGCCGACCTTCTGCGCCACATCTGCCAGAGTCTGGTGACTGGACGGGTCTTTCAGGTCGCTGAAATACGCCTCGAACAGCGCCTGCTTCAACGCATGCTGCTTGCCTTGCTGCTCGGCCCAGTGCAGCAGGCGATGGGCATCGAACGTGTTGTAGATACGCCGCTCGCCGCTGGCAAAGGTGAAGCCGAGTTCAGCACCGCGTTCACGAATGGTCTGGTGAATACCTTCGATCTGTTCCGGCGTGGAGCCGTACTTTTCGGCGATGTGTTCTTTGATGTCCTGCCCTTCGGCAGGCATGTTCGGGTTCAGCTCGAAAGGCTGAAAGTGAATGTGCGCTTGCACCTCATCACCCAATGCCTCCAGCGCCTGATCCAGCGCGCGCAGACCAATGACGCACCAGGGGCAGGAAACATCGGAGATGAAGTCGATCTTCAATGCAGTTGTCATGTCGGCCCTTTTCGGTACAGAGTGTGTAAAAACGTCACGAGCGAAGGCAAGACAAGGCAAAAACAGGCGAAAAAGCGGAGTTTAGGTGTTCTAAATGAGCATTTTTCGCCTGTTTTTAACGCAGTATTGCCAAGCGTAGTAGTTTTTACACAGTTTGGAAGCAAAGGTCACACGATACACCTCTGTCCATGCCTGACAACCGGGCCGGCTTACAACTGAGCCAGGTTGCGACCGTCTTCATGCTGGGCTTTCAGATATGGCAGCACTGCACCGAGCAACGGGGCCTTGAAGGCCTCCTGAAAACGGTGCGCCAGCCCCGGAATCAGGCGCAGCTGGCTGCCCTGAATGTGCGCGGCCACATGCACACCGTGCATGACCGGCAACAGCGGGTCAGCCGTGCCGTGAACCACCAGTACCGGCAGACGCAGACGGTTCAGCAGTTCCACGCGGCTGGGCTCGGCCAGAATCGCCATGATCTGGCGTTTCACGCCCTCAGGATTGAACGCCCGGTCATAGGAAACAGCCGCCTGATGCAGCAGCTGCTGGCGATCGTCCTTGACCTGCGGGCTGCCCAGCGCCGCTAGCAAATCGGCCTGCTGCTCGATCGCCACTTCCCGATTGGGCGCGCCGCGACGCGCCAACAGTTGCATGAGCGCGGTACTGGGCATAGGCAAACCCTGCGCACCGGAACTGGTCATGATCAGCGTCAGGCTTTCGACCCGCGACGGCGCCAGATCAGCCAGATGCTGAGCGATCATGCCGCCCATGCTCGCGCCCAATACGTGGAACTGACGAATCTGCAACGCATCCATCAGACCCAGCGCATCGTCGGCCATATCAGTCAACGAATAAGGTGCCGAGACAGGCAGTCCAAGTTTGTAACGCAGCACTTCGAACGTCAGATTGGCATCCGCTGGCTGTTGCACCCACGACGACAGACCCACATCGCGATTGTCGTAGCGAATCACCCGATAACCCTGCTGACATAACGCGACCACGACCTCATCCGGCCAGTGAATCAACTGCCCACCCAGCCCCATCACCAACAACAAGGCAGGGTCGGACTCGCTACCAATACTCTGGTAGGCAATCCGCACGTCCTTGAGGTCAGCCATCTGTACAGGAACATCGGTATCACAACGATCGGCCGCAAAAGACGGCAAGCCGCACAGAAGCGCGGCCAGAAAAATTAAAACCCGCATGAAAAACACCAAAAAACAGAACCCCAGTAGGCCGCGAGTCTGATGATGTTTTTCCAAGCGCGCTGCCACACTTGCGTGACAGTTTGATGAATGGCGCTGAGCGGTCGTTAATCGGGGTTTGCGTTAGGCAGCGACCTGATCCGCCACCATCAGGTTTTCCCCAAAACGGGCGCGCGCTTCGAGCAACGATTCCTGATGCCAGTTCGAATGCGTATCGCACTCGCCCAGGGACAGAACCTTGTAAACCGGCAGACGATCAAACACCGGAGCCAGCAGCTCCGGTTCGGTCACGCTGTCCAGATGCAACCCTGCAACCGGCAGCAAGGCCGCGACACCCAGGTTGGGCCGCAGGTCACCGTGATAGAGGCCGATAAGCTTCTTCAACGGCGAATACTGGAGAATGTGATAGGCACGCTCGAAGGCGTTGCTCCATGCCAGCGGCAGGTCGAGCGCCAGAATCGGTTCGTCGATCTGAATCCACTCGACACCGCGCGCTGCCAGCCGCCCGAAAATCTCGCCATACACCGGCAGCAGATGCTCCAGCAGGTCGAGGCGATCTACATCGTCACCCTGAACGTCACTTAGCCAGAGCAGTGTCAGAGGACCGATCAACGCGGTTTTGCGGCCTTGCTCGCCTGCTTCACCGACGCTCGCCAGCAGCGGCGCCCAATCGGGCTGAAAACGCTGGTCGCGCTTCAGGTGTGGTACCTGCTGCGGATAACGCGCCATCAACCAAGTGCGCAGTTCGGCACCCGTGGTCGTACTCCCCTGATCCTGTTTCCAGAAAGCCTGCAGAGCGTGCTGCAATTCACGGTCCGCGCCAATGTGAAAATAGTCAGGGTGTTGAGTCAGGGCCACGATGCGTCCTCCATAAAAGATGGGGTTATTGTCGACAGCTGACACAACATGAGACAAACTCATTTTTTTCGTGTTGATCACAAATACTGCTCATGGAGCACTGACCGTGCTTGAAATACGCCACCTCAAAACCCTGCATGCCCTGCGCGAGGCCGACAGCCTTGTGGAGGCAGCCGAGCGCCTGCATTTGACGCAGTCGGCACTGTCCCATCAGTTCAAGGAGCTGGAAGAGCGCATGGGTATGCCGCTGTTTGTGCGCAAGACCAAACCGGTGCGCTTTACCAGCGCAGGTTTGCGCCTGCTGCAACTGGCCGACTCCATGCTGCCGCAACTGCGCAGTGCCGAGCGCGACATCGCCCGACTGGCGGGTGGTACGGCGGGAAGGCTGCACATGGCAATTGAGTGCCACAGCTGTTTTCAGTGGCTGATGCCGACCATCGACCAGTTCCGCGATGCCTGGCCCGAGGTCGAACTCGACTTGTCTTCCGGCTTCTCGTTCGCGCCCTTGCCAGCCCTGGCGCGCGGCGATCTGGACCTGGTGGTGACCTCAGATCCGCTGGAATTGCCCGGCATCACCTATGTGCCGCTGTTTACCTATGAAGCGATGCTGGCAGTGGCCAATCAACATGCGCTGGCAACCAGGCCGTATGTCGTTCCGGAAGACTTGCTGGCTGAAACGCTGATCACTTACCCGGTGGAACGCGACCGGCTGGACATCTTCACGCGCTTTCTGGAACCCGCCGACATCGAACCGGCACAGGTACGAACATCGGAACTGACGGTGATGATGATGCAACTGGTCGCCAGCGGGCGCGGGGTCTGCGGCATGCCACACTGGGCGCTGCATGAATACAGCTCACGCGGCTATGTGAAGGCCAAGCGGCTGGGCGAGAAAGGACTGTTCGCGACGCTCTACGCCGGTATCCGCGCCGACATGCTTGACGCACCGTACATGCGCGATTTCCTGCTGACCGCCAAGGACACCTCGTTTTCGACGCTCGACGGGGTAAGTGTGGTTCGCTGACATAGGGTTTGTTGACAGTGCCGTCCTGCACCGCGATGCAGGACGACTGCGCCGTTCAGCTACGCGCTGCCTGCCGCTTCAGATACAGCGGCAGAATCAGATCGCGGGTCAACGGCGCCAGCTGCAAACCCGCATGACTGTCCGCGTCAACCCACAGCACTTCTTCAATCTCGGCGGCAGGCACTGCCTGAGCGTCGGTCCTGACCTCATACAACTGGCAGTTGACTGCGAAACCGGGCTCGTTGGCGGCGGGTGCCGTGAACTCACCGAGAAATACCGCCTGCGCCGGATCGACGATCAGCCCGAGCTCTTCTTCGAGTTCTCTGGCCAGCGCCTGCGGTGCCGGTTCACCGGGCTCGATCTTGCCGCCCGGCTGCATGAAGGCCTGAGTACCGCGCTTGCGCACCAGCAGAGTCCGGCCGTCCGCGCCGATCAGCAGCGCCGCCGCGATGCGGATGATCTTCATGCGAAGATCTCCGTTTTCAGCAGCCGCGCCTGATCAGCCCGCTCCAGCGCCAGAACGATCAGGCGATGGATCAGTTCGGCATACGACAGACCGCTGGCCTGCCAGAGCTTGGGGTACATGCTGATCGAGGTGAAGCCCGGCAGCGTGTTGACTTCGTTGATGATGATGTCGCGCCCTTCGGTGACGAAGAAATCGACCCGCGAGAGCCCTGCACAGCCCAGCACCTTGTACGCTTGCAACGCGACCTCACGCACCTGATCGCTCAGGTCGGCGGGCAGCTCGGCGGGGATGGCGATGCGTGCCTGATCGCCATTCAGGTACTTGGTGTCGTAGGCATAGAATTCATCGTTGGCAATCACTTCGCCGCAGACACTGACCTGCACATCGACGTTACCCAGTACGGCGCACTCCACTTCCCGGCCGACGATGCCCTGCTCGATCAGCAGCTTGTGATCGAACTCGAAACCCAGCGCCAGTGCCGCCGCGAAACCAGCCTCGTCAGACACCTTGCTCACGCCCACCGATGAACCCTGGTTGGCCGGCTTGATGAACATCGGCAGCCCCAATTGGTCGGCAGCCTCCGTGAAAGAAAGACTCTCTCCACGCGACAGGACCCTGAACGGCGCGACGGTAATGCCCGCATCGCGCAGCAGGCGCTTGGTCACGTCCTTGTCCATGCAAACTGCAGAGGACAGCACATCGGCGCCGACAAAGGGCACGGCCAGCATGCGCAGCAGACCCTGCAACGCACCGTCTTCACCAAACGCGCCATGGATCAGCGGGAATACTACATCGATGGCTGCCAGTGGCTGGCCTGACTCGACTTCGACAAACTGCCCGCCGACGCTGCCCGGCAGCAAGGACAACGGCTTGCCTGATGCGCTCAGTTTGATCCGTGCGGGATCAGTGGCATTGAGCAGGTAATCGGCCTCGTCGAAATGCAGCCAGCGGCCCAGCTTGTCGACGCCAATCAGGGTCAGCGCATAGCGTTCACGATCAATCGCATTGATCACGTTGCGTGCCGACTGCAACGAAACCTCATGCTCGCTGGATTGCCCACCGAAAACGATGGCGACTGACTTTTTCAAAGCGGTTACTCCTGTTTTTCAGGCCGCGAAGATAAAAGCAATGTCGGCTGTTAGTCCAGTAGATGATTAGCCGCAGGCCTGAAATTCAGACAAAAAAAACCCGGTCGTGGGCAATCCATGCGAAATGCCCACGACCGGGAGGTCAGACCGCTCATTGAGCGGCTGCGGTTTCTTTCTTGCCAGCCGAGCCAAAGGCGGCGAAACGCTTGTTGAAACCCGCGATCCGGCCTTCGGTGGTGGTTTTGCGCTGCTGCCCGGTGTACATCGGGTGCGAAGCACTGGAAACATCGAGCGCAACATAAGGATAGGTAGTGCCGTCGGTGTGCTGTTGCGTGCGGTCTGTGTCTACGGTGGAGCCGATCAGAAAGTAAGCATCGGCAGCAGTGTCGTGGAACAGCACGGTGCGGTATTGAGGATGGATATCGGGTTTCATCGTGATCTCTCCGGTGAGTTGAGTGGAATAGTTATACAGTAACATAACCGAAGATGAGAATGATTGCTATTGATTGCCATCATTGGTGAGGTTGATCGAACACGCACACGGCGCCGATGTCGGCGTGAAGCCGCCGAGCCACGTGGGCCAGAGACATTCTGTAATAGCGCGCCTTTGCAATTGCCCTCGATTAGCGGCACCCTGCCGCGCCGCCGAACGTCACTGGTCGCTGGCCTGGAACCTGAGCCTCTGTGGCCTATCTTTACTCATTAGCACTTTCAAGAGTCCACCGTTATGAATAACGGACGCGATCATCGAATCGACTTCTTTCGCGGCCTGGCGCTGATCTTCATCTTCTGGGATCACGTGCCGGACAATCCCCTGGCGCAACTGACCGTACGCAACTTCGGCTTCAGCGACGCAGCGGAAATCTTCGTTTTCTTCGCCGGTTACGCATCCATACTGGCCTACGGGCGCATCGCCCGACGTGACGGCATGCTGGTGGCTGGCGTGCGTATCCTGCGCCGGACCTGGGTGCTGTATGTGGTGCATATCTTTCTGCTGACCCTGCTGATGGGCATCGTCTTCGTCGCCAACAATCACGTCGAGACGCGCGACATGGTCCAGCAGATGGGCCTTGAATACTTCGTCGGCAACCCGCAACAGGCATTGGCCGATGAACTGCTGCTGCGCTTCAAGCCGAACCTGACCGACCCGTTGCCGCTGTATATCGTGCTGTTGCTGACCTTGCCGCTGACCTTGCCATTGATGTTGCGCAAACTCGAAGTGGCGGTGGGCCTGTCGATTGCCCTGTACCTAATGGTGCCGCTATTCGGCTGGAACCTGCGCGCCTACGAAGGCGGCGGTGTCTGGTACTTCAACCCGGTCGCCTGGCAGTTGCTGTTCGTGCTCGGCGGTGCGTGCGCGTTGCGCAGCGAAACAGCTACAACAGCTGAGCGCCCTCCGTTGCGCCAACAGCCCTTGTTCATGGTGGCTGCCGTCTACGTGCTGGTCGCAGGCATCCTGACCTTCAGCGAAAAATGGCCCGGCCTGCACGCCGCGCTGGTCTCCAGCCTGCACCTTGAAAGCCTTTACCCGATCAGCAAGACCGACCTTGCGCCCGTCCGGCTACTGCACTTCCTGGCCCTGGTCTACGTCGTCGCCCGACTGCTGCCAGCCTCAAGTACCTGGCTGGAAAACTGGCCTGCGCGCCAGACCTCCCGCATGGGGCGTTATTCACTGGAAGTCTTCTGCCTGGGCGTCCTGCTCGCGCCACTGGCAGACATGGCCAATGCACTGGCAGGCGATACATGGCCTATGCAAGTGACCACGGCGATTGTCGGGTTGGGGTTGATGATGCTGATGGCCAATGGGTTGGAGTTGAATAAACGCCTGGGAACATCGCCACACCTATTGCCAACTTGAGAACAGCGTCACGTTTGCATGCCCTCTCGGAGATTTCCTACTGGTTTGTCAGGCCAAGTTTTTCAGGAACCGGCCGCTATTCGGTATGAGACCAAAGAGAGGGCAACGCTTTGAACATTAATGGAGTTTCAAATCCGGTAAACACCCCGCAACAGATGGGGTTGGTAACCGGTGCTAAACATGTTGATCCGACAGAAGACGTCAGCCTTCAAGAGGCCATTGCATCTGAAGTCAAAACGACAGAAAAAAATGTATTTTACGAATATCAGAAAGAGCCGTGGTTGTTGGAACCGATCAACGAACACATCACAAACAGGCTTGACTACGTAGCTCACAAAAAGAGACTCGACGTACTGGAACTTGCGCTGGTAAATGTGACCTATGATAGCTTTCGAAAAGAACTGCAAGAAACCCACCCCGACATTGCACGTAAAAACTTCGGCTTCACACTGACCGAAAGTGCATCCATCAAGATAATTGACTACGATAACAGCCTGACTGAAAACGACACATCAGTTCTTACCCACGCCATCAACGGGTTCAGAGAATTCAAAGAACAACTCCAACATCACGCAAAGACCATCATGACCCTGGTAGACCACGACCATGAAACATTTGGCGGCCGATATAAACTGGATATCAGCAATTTTCAGGACGTGATCGACTATGGCAAAATCATGAACACCAGCGTACAAAAAATGCAGGACGAATGGATACAGCAAGTCCAGAGTAATGCTGAGAAACGAGATTTTTCGTATATTTCGTTGGCGGTATGAAACATCAGCCTGGCGAGACAAATGATTCGCCAGGCTGAGTTAGACGTTAACCGCGAGGAGCAACAGTTCGCAGCCAGGGTTAGTATACCCACTTGGAATTCTTATCACTCCCGGTTCGTCGAGCAGTTCATAGCTTTTTAAAACAGGATAGGAACCCAATCTGACAGTGTAGGGAAGCCTGCCACCTACCAGTGAGTTTCTTGGCTTGACCCTGATGATCACCTCAGCCCCAAGGGCCAGATCTTTAAAAACCTTGGCCTCAAGTGTCTGAGCAACCCACTCACCATTTTCGTAATACTCGGTCTTCCACTCGTTAGTGACCGGATCACCGACAGGGGTATATGGACACGATCATTTACCAGATCGAGCGCAATGCGCCGAAGCGTGAAGAGGAGCGCAAACCGTTGGTTGATCTTCACGTCTGATCAAGCCAGCGCCACAGCAGTTCATGTGTGACTGCATTGGGATTAGTGCATGACGCTCATCCCCACTGCGCGCCATCCTCCCTCGAAAACCTCCAGACAATTCCCTCCCACAATCCCATCCAGCGTCTAAGCTTGGGTCAGGTGCTTTGACAGGATGACCGGACAATCGACTATGGGCGCATTTCGGCATTCCGATAGCAAGCAAGAGACGCTATCCGCTGATCGTGAGGATGATCCTCGTACGCCCAAATATCCTCGTCGCAAGCGATACGGATGGCGGGTGTTCTGGGTCGTGGTGGTGTTGGCCGGGGTTGCCTTGGGCGCGGCGGTGGCTGTGGAGAGCAGAACCTCCAGGCTTCAGGCGCGGGAATTCAGCCGCTTTGCCGCGAGCCTGGGTTATTCAATGCAGCCTGGGCCGAGTCATGACGTGGTATATCCCGGTGACGGGCCGTTCGACAGACGCCTGGGCTATTCATCCATGGATGAATTCCTGTCGCGCCTGCTCAAGCGCGATTATGTGATTACGCGCCAGACCCGGTTTTCCCCGGAACTGCTGCGTTACGTCCGGCATGGTTTTTTCGTGCCTTACGAGGAAAAGACCCAGGCCGGGCTGTCGATCACCGATTGCCGCAGCGAGCCGCTGTACGAGTTCAGATACCCACAGCAGTTTTACCCGACCTTTGCTGCCATTCCGCCGATGCTGGTGAACAGCCTGCTGTTTATCGAAAACCGCGACCTGCTCGATCCGCAGCAGCCCATGGCCAACCCTGCGGTGGACTGGCCACGTTTTGTCAAAGCCGCCTGGTCGCAACTGGCGAAGATGTTTGCCCTCCCCGGCCAGTCGGCTGGGGGCAGCACGCTGGCTACTCAGCTGGAAAAATACCGTCATTCCCCAGACGGGCTGACGCTGTCGGGTTCGGAAAAGCTGCGGCAGATGATTTCCGCCAGCGTTCGCGCCTATCAGCCGGGGATCGAGACACTCGCCGTGCGCCAGCGAGTGGTGCGTGACTACCTGAACAGCGTGCCGCTGTCTGCGGTGCCGGGGCATGGCGAGGTGCATGGTCTGGCTGAAGGACTGAGGGTATGGTTCGGCGCAGACTTCGGCAAAACCAACGAGATACTGGCGTCGAATCCAGGCAATAAACAGGCGCTGGCCGACAAGGCGCTGGCGCTGCGTGAAGTGCTCTCACTGGTGATCGCCCAGCGTCGTCCGTCGCACTATCTTGCCAAGGGCCGCTCTGAACTCGCCGAGTTGACCGACAGCCACATCCGCCTGCTGGCCCAGGCCAACGTCATCGACCGACCGCTGGCCGAGGCGGCGCTGGCAGCCCAGGTCACCTACCGCGACTGGGCGCAGCAACCGACCCTGCAGCCCATCGAAACCAACAAGGGCATCAGTGTCGCGCGCACTCGCCTGTCGAATTTGCTCAACCGCCCGCTTTACGACCTCGACCGTCTCGACCTGTCCGCCACCAGCACCCTGCATGGCGAATTGCAGCGCAGCGTCAGCCAGTACCTGCGTGACCTGGCCAACCCTGAGTTTGCGGCAAAGACCGGTTTGATGGGCGAGCGCCTGTTGACCCCGGCCAGCACAACGCAGGTGCGCTACAGCTTCACGCTGTTTGAACGCGGCGTGGATGGCTCGCGGGTCAGGGTCCAGACCGACAGCACCGATCAGCCTTTCGACATCAACGAAGGCAGCAAGCTGGAGCTGGGCTCGACGGCGAAGATGCGCGTGCTGACGACGTATCTGGAGATCATCGCCGAGCTGCATGGGCGCTATGCGGGCTTGAGCCCTGCGCAATTGCGCAAAGTCCCGGTCGAGGAACCGGATCGGCTGACCCGCTGGGCGGTGGATTATCTGCTGATCAACAAGGACCGTGACCTGGCGAAGATGCTTTCGGCCGCACTCGACCGCACCTATTCGGCCAGCCCCGCAGAAGCGTTCTTCACCGGTGGCGGCATGCACCGTTTCAATAATTTCCGGCGCGAGGACAACGCGCGGATTCCAACCCTGCGCGAGTCGCTGCGTGAGTCGATCAACCTGCCGTTCATTCGCCTGATGCGCGATGTCGTGCGCTACAGCACCTATCAGGCGCCCAACAATAGCGCCGAGCTGCTCAAGGATGATGACAACCCGCGCCGTCAGGAATACCTGGCGCAGTTTGCCGACCGCGAAGGCACGGTATTCCTGCTGCGCTTCTGGAAACGCTACAAGGAAAAGACCACGCAGGAGCGGCTCGACACCTTCCTCGACGGCATTCACCCGACGGCTATTCGCCTGGCTGCGGTACACCGTTATCTGCTGCCTGGCGCTGATCAGGGCACCTTCAATGCGTTTATCCGCGCCCACCTGGACGAGCCCAGGGCAAGCTCGAAACTCACCGACAAACGTCTTGCCGATCTGTACCAGAGTTACGGTCCGGGCAGTTATGACCTGCCCGATCAAGGCTACATCGCCCGCGTCCATCCGCTGGAACTGTGGCTGGTGGGCTACCTGCTCAAGCACCCGGAAGCACAGTTCAAGGACGCAGTGGCCGCCAGTCGTTTCGAGCGTCAGGAAGTCTATGGCTGGCTGTTCAAGAGTCGCCACAAAGGCGCTCGCGACAGCCGGGTGCGGACCATGATGGAGGTCGAAGCGTTTCTGGACATCGAGCAACGCTGGCAGCGTGTGGGTTATCCGTTCGACCACCTGGTGCCTTCGCTGGCGACGGCTATCGGCAGTTCGGGAGACCGTCCGGCCGCGCTTGCCGAGCTGATCGGCATCATCCAGAACGATGGGATCCGCCTGCCTGCGGTGCGCATCGACAGTCTGCATTTTGCCGCCGATACGCCTTATGACACCCAACTGAGCATCAACCCGGAGCTGGGCAAGCGTGTGTTGCCATCGGAAGTCGCAGCGGCAATGCGCGAGGCCTTGTCGCAAGTGGTGGACGGCGGCACGGCCAAACGCGTGCAAGGCACATTCAAGATGCAGGACGGCAGTGTGCTGGCAATGGGTGGCAAGACCGGCACCGGGGATAACAGGATCGAAAGCGTCGGTGCGGGCGGGCGCATTCTCAGCTCAAGGGCGATAAACCGCACGGCGACTTTTGTGTTTTATATCGGCGACAACCACTTTGGCGCACTGACGGCGTTCGTGCCGGGACGCGCTGCCGAAGGCTTTCGTTTTACCTCGGCGTTGCCGGTGCAGGTGCTCAAAGGCATGGCGCCGATTCTGACGCCGTACCTGGAAAACCACGGACAAGCGATGTGCAACGCCCCGCTTGCCGATGCGCCCAAGGGTGTCTGATCGGCAATGACCGCTCGTCTGCCCGCTCTGTGATTACAATAAGATATATCTTAAGGTATATCTAACTTGTAACCAGAGAGCAAAAACATGCGTGAAGATAAACACCCACCCCATCACCGTCCGCCGCATCTTCGTGAAGCAGGTGAAGATCGCGACGGTTTTGAAAAACGCCCAGGCCGCGAACGCGGTGGGCGTGGCCCACGGGTTTTCGCCCCTGGCGATCTGAAATTGCTGTTGCTGGCGTTGATCGCCGAACAGCCTGCCCACGGCTACGACCTGATCCGCAAGATCGAAGGTCTGTTCGAGGGTGCGTACTGCCCCAGCCCCGGCGTGATCTACCCCACCCTGACGTTCCTTGAAGAAAGCGAAATGGTGGTCGGCGATGCACAGGCCGGCAAGAAGCTCTACACCGTCACCGATGCAGGTCGCCAATCCCTGGAAGATCAGGCCGTGGCACTGGAAGGTGTGCGCATGCGCATTGATGTCAGCAAGCGCTCACTGCGCGGCCATGATCGTCCGCCGGAAATCCATGAAGCGGTGCATAACCTGCGCCACGCGCTGCAGATGCACCATGGCCGCTGGAGTCCGGAAGAGATTCTGCGCGTCAGCGAACTGCTCAACAGCACAGCCAAGGCTGTCGTCGATGGGCCTCAACCTGCATCGGAGGAGTCGGTATGAATTCGCCACAGTCAATCCATCGCGTCATGCATGAAATCAAGCGACGCAAGCTGCAGGTGGTGCGGGTCACGGAACTGACCCCCCTGATGCGCCGCATTACCTTGCAGGGGCCGGAGCTGGCGGGTTTCATCAGCCTGGGCACCGACGACCACGTCAAACTGTTCTTCCCGCAAACGGCAGAAGAACAGGCCGCCTTGGAAAACCTCAACCCTGCCGGCGACAAGGACACGCCGCGCCCGCCGATGCGCGATTACACGCCGCGTCGCTACGACGAAAAAACCGGGGAACTGGATATCGATTTCGTTCTGCACGGCGAAGGCCCGGCGGCCACCTGGGCCGCTCAGGCAGCGCCTGGGCAATTTCTGCACATCGCAGGGCCGAAGGGTTCGATGGTGGTGCCGGACATGTTCGACAGCTACCTGCTGATCGGCGACGAAACAGCCATTCCCGCCATCGCCCGACGCCTTGAATCGCTGCCCGCCAATCGTGCTGCGCTGGTGGTGGTCGAAGTGGCCAACCCGCAGGAACAGCAGGTGTTCGACAGCGCTGCGCAGGTCGACGTGATCTGGATCGTACGCGGCGAACAGAATCTGCTGGACGTCACGCGGCGCCTGGAGATGCCCGAGGGCAAGCTGTACGCCTGGGTCGCGACTGAATCCGCGCTGTCACGCAAGCTACGTCGTGTGCTGCTCGACGAGTTCGGCCTGGAAGAAGACTTCGTCAAGGCCGCCGGTTACTGGAAGCTGGACAGCACTGCAGAATAAGCAGGACCGGGCTACTCACCGCGAACGACGAGACGCCCGTTTATCGACTCCCAGCAGCACCAATGCGATCAGCACGAAACCCAGCAGCACGCCCAGCGCGTTGATGAATGCCTTCGGAAAACCGAGCGTGCCGACATCGATGAACGGGTACAGGTAATCACCGAACATGTGGCCACGCAGCAGGACATAGGCGAAGTAGACAAGCGGATAGATCGCCCAGAGCGGTATATGGCTCAGACGCAGCGTGCCCCTGGGCACGTACAACCACCAATAAAGCACGAACGCCAGCGGCATTATGTCGTGCAGCAGTTCATCGGCCACCCACTGCCAGCCTTCCGGGTGCCACAAGTGGCGCAACAGGATGTTGTAGGCGATGCCCACCAGCGCAATGCTCACCGCAATGCCGCCACACACGACTGGATGGCGGAAGAACCGGTGGCCTGCCGACTGCTGTGT
Source organism: Pseudomonas sp. PvP028 (assembly GCF_017832255.1). Lineage (NCBI taxonomy): Bacteria > Pseudomonadati > Pseudomonadota > Gammaproteobacteria > Pseudomonadales > Pseudomonadaceae > Pseudomonas > Pseudomonas sp. PvP028. The sequence goes on along the minus strand of NZ_JAFIBL010000001.1, from coordinate 2,749,227 downwards.
CGTCAGCGCGCAACTCAGCGCGACCGCTACAAGCATGTTGGTCAGTACAGTGAAGAAACTTGAGAACCGCACCAGCCCGCCCAGCAGACTGGCGTGATCGGCATAACGGCCAATCAGGATCAGGTAAAGCTGAATCACCAGTCCCGACCAGCCGAGGCAAGCGGCAACAAGGGCGTAATAGCGCTGTCCCTGCGCAGGTTGTGGATGTTCGCTGAGCATCAATCGGTATCCTTGAGTGCCGGCCTCCATGCCGAGCTATTCTGGCGAGTCTGTTACCAGCCCTTGCTGCGATGCAATTTCACATACAGCGCTTCGACCTTTTCCCGCGCCCAAGGGGTCTTGCGCAGGAAGGTCAGACTGGACTTGATGCTCGGATCGCTTTTGAAGCAGCGAATATCGACGCGCTCGGCAAGGCCGGACCATTCGTAATGTTCGACCAGCGCCCTGAGGATCTGCTCCAGCGTGACGCCGTGCAATGGGTCGGAGTTGGGTGTTGTCATGATGAGCCTTGCAACGGATGAAGAGGAGACGAACCTGAACGGATCTCTGGAGTAAGCAGGTACTTCCCGAAAGTCTGCCATTGTAAGCCCCACGCCTTGATAAAACACCGTCGACCTGCAGCACTGTTGCCGGCCTCGCAATGATCCATGTCAGGTTTTTCGCTTTTAGAAAAATTGTTAGCGCCCTATCATTGCCGGGTTAAGGATTGAAGATTCCCCCTTCTGCAGATGTTCCTTCGGACAAAAGCCTATGCACGAATTCGGGCGGTGATGGTCTACGACTCAATGACCGCGCCGACCAAACGTGCAACCGCGCTCTGCCTGACGGTTTAATTCCACCGTCGGCGATTCGTCTCAACAAGCAGCTTCAAGGAATGGCGCCAAGGCAGGCGATGCTTAAAACAAGATGTCAATTACTTACTTCTCGCGGAGATTCGCATTATGAGCACTGACGGTGCTTCAAATAGAAATCGCCTGTTACCGACCCTGCTCGGGCTGGTGATCCTGTTGATGGGGCTGGCCTTGCTGGTCGGTGGTGCCCGACTGCTGCAACTGGATGGCTCGCTGTATTACCTGCTGGCCGGTATCGGCTTCGCCGTGACTGGCGTGCTGCTGATCACGGGTCGTGCGGCTGCACTGGGCCTTTATGCACTGCTGCTGTTCGCGAGCACCGTGTGGTCGTTGTGGGAAGTCGGCCTTGATTGGTGGCAATTGGTGCCACGCCTGGCGCTGTGGTTCGCACTGGGTATCGTGTTGCTGCTGCCATGGTTCCGCAAGCCGCTGCTGCGCAACGGTCCGGCACGCATGGGCACCGGTGCATTGAGCATCGCTGTGGTGCTGGCCGGACTGACCGCACTGGCCAGCCAGTTCACTAACCCGGGCCGTATCGAAGGCCAGCTGGACCGCGAGACGGCTGGCACGACCAACACCGCACCGGCCATGCCTGACGGCGACTGGCAGTCCTACGGCCGCACCGCCTTCGGTGACCGCTACTCACCACTGGCACAGATCACGCCGGAAAACGTCAACAAGCTGGAGCCGGCCTGGACCTATCGCACCGGTGACATTCCGGGGCCGAACGACCCGGGTGAAACCACTGCCGAGAACACCCCGCTCAAGGTCAACGGCATGCTCTACGTGTGCACGCCGCACAGTCAGGTGATCGCGCTCGACCCGGATTCGGGCAAGGAAATCTGGCGCTTCGATCCGAAGCTCAGCACTCAGAACGCTGCCAACTTCAAGGGTTGGGCGCACATGACCTGCCGTGGCGTCACCTATCATGACGACGCTGCCTACGCCGCCAGTGCCCCGGCGCAAAGCCCGACGGTCCCTGCGGCTGACGGCACGGCCACTGCCAGTGCTGCCTGCCCGCGCAGAATCTTCCTGCCGACTGCCGACACCCGTCTGATTGCGCTGAACGCCGACACCGGCAAGATGTGCGAAGACTTCGGCAACAAGGGTTCGGTTGACCTGACCGCCAACATGGGCACCTTCGCTCCGGGCGGCTACTACTCGACGTCGCCACCCGCGGTCACCAAGGACCTGGTGATTATCGGTGGTCACGTTACTGACAACGTCTCCATGGACGAGCCTTCCGGCGTGATCCGCGCATACGACGTGCACACCGGCCGTCTGGTGTGGAACTGGGACAGCGGCAATCCGGAAGAGACTGCGCCGATTGCCGAAGGCAAGATCTACACGCGCAACTCGCCGAACATGTGGTCCATGTTCAGCGTCGATGAAAAGCTCGGCTTGATCTACCTGCCGATGGGCAACCAGACGCCGGACCAATGGGGCGGCGACCGTACGCCAGAGTCCGAGAAGTACAGCGCGGGCCTGGTTGCACTGGACATCGCGACCGGCCGCGTACGCTGGGACTACCAGTTCACTCACCATGACCTGTGGGACATGGACGTCGGTGGTCAGCCGACGCTGCTGGACATGAAAACCGCTGACGGCATCAAACCCGCTGTGCTGGCATCGACCAAGCAGGGCAGCATTTACGTGCTGGATCGCAGCACCGGCAAACCGATCGTGCCGATCAATGAAGTACCGGTTCCGCAAGGTGCTGTCGCTGGCGATCACACCTCGCCAACCCAGCCCAAGTCCGACCTGAACTTCATGCCGCCGCCGCTCAAGGAGCGCGACATGTGGGGCGTGACGCCGTTTGACCAGATGATGTGCCGGATCGACTTCAAGTCGCTGCGCTACGATGGTCCGTTCACGCCACCTTCGCTGCAAGGTTCGATCGTTTATCCGGGTAACTTCGGTGTGTTCGACTGGGGCGGTATTTCCGTCGACCCGGTGCGTCAGATCGCCTTCGTCAATCCTAACTACATGGCTTTCCGTTCGAAGCTGGTACCGTCTGCCGAAGTTGAAGGCGGCCCGGGTCGCAAGAGCGAAACCGAAGGCGTACAGCCGAACAAGGGCGCGCCTTATGGTGTGATCCTGGAAGCACTGCTGTCGCCGATGGGCCTGCCTTGCCAGGCGCCAGCATGGGGTTACGTGGCGGCGGTCGACCTGACCACGCAAAAAACCATCTGGATGCACAAGAACGGTACCGTGCGCGACAGCTCGCCGATCCCGCTCCCGCTGACCATGGGCGTTCCAAGCCTCGGCGGTCCTATCACCACCGCCAGCGGCCTGGCGTTCATGAGCGCTACGCTTGACCAGTACCTGCGTGCTTACGATGTGCGTAACGGCAAGCAGTTGTGGGAAGCCCGCCTGCCAGCAGGTGCGCAAACCACCCCGATGACCTACACCGGCAAGGACGGTCAGCAATACGTGCTGGTCGTCGCGGGCGGTCACGGCTCACTGGGCACCAAACAGGGTGACTACGTGGTGGCGTTCAAACTGCCGAAGTAATGCGTTGCTGAGGTCAATGAAAAGCGGCTACCGAGAGGTAGCCGCTTTTTTTTGTCGCCACTGAAGCCGGATCCCGGTTGATCTAGCTACCAGGCAGGGCTGCGGATCTGTGAGCGCTGCCAGACGATTATCGTTCCTTACGCTCCAGCGTGGGAATGCCGTTCTGGACGCTCTGCGTCCTCTCTTGAGGGCTTCTATCAGTGCGAATGACTAGCGCGCTTTGGCGCTGCTTTTGTCACTGGCGCGCAGGATGTCGTTCCAGCGGCGGACCAGGTAGTTGTGCTCGTTCATGACCGAGTTCCACACGGCAATATGGCCCATGCGTTCTTCGTAAGCGCCGCCGTCACGGACTTCCCCGGCGTCGATCAGCGGCAAGCCGTCGCTGCCGAGCAGTTGTTCGCGGGCAGGCAGGCCGGCGTACCAGTAATCCCATTCGGCAGCGCTGAGGTGATCACGGCTGCGTGCCGGATTACCGATGTAATAGCCCTGCCGCGCCATCACTGCGCCGGGCCAGCCCGACAGCCACCAGTTCAGGTACGCATAGGCCGCATCCAGCACCGGCCCCTTGGCGTGGCGTGACAGGGAAAGCCCGCCAAACCAGCCGCGATAGCCCTCTTTGGGCACCGCGACGCGATACTTCACACCGGCACGGTGCAGCCTGACCAGGGTCGGTGACCAGAGGCTCTGAATGTCGATGTCAGGGCTGAGCATCAGTTCGGCGGCTTCTTCGTCGCCTGACCAGAACGCAGCAAAATGCCCTTGCTGCTGTTTGCGCACCAGCACATCAGCGAGCCGATCGATCTCTTCGATGCTCATGTTGCCGATGTCCTTGAAGCTCGCCAGCCCTGCCCCCTGCACCGCCAGCGCGGCATCCAGTGCGCCGATGGCCGCGTCACTCTGCAAGGCGATGCGCCCGCCCCAGACAGGGTCGAGTAACCATCCCCAGCTTTCGTCCGCCGAGCTCAAGCCCTCCGGCAAGCGCTCGGGGCGATAGGCGAAGCTGTCGGCGTTATGGGTCAGCGGCAGCATGCTGATGCGCTCGGTCACCGCGCTGCCCAGGCTGCCATCGTGCTGCACGAACAAACGCTCGCTCGGCACACTGCCGCTGCCTGGTTGGTCGGTAGGCCGCAGCCGGCCCTGCTTGGGCAAGTCGTTGATTTCGTGCCACAGCGCAATGCGCCGCGTGTCGATGGGTTGAATCGCCCGGGCTGGCCAGACGAAATCAACGTTATGAAACCACTGGTCGTAGAGGTCGTAGCTGTCTGGTTGCATGACCGCGATACGTTGCGCGGTTTGCACGTCATGAATCTGGTAGACCAGTTTGATCCCCAGTTCCTGCTCGGCCCGCTCACGCAAAGACTCCAGCAGGGTCACGGAGGTGCCCAGTACGCGCAAGGTGATGGTCATGCTGCAGACTCGTTGAGCGGCGGCGCGAAACTGCTGGAGAAGACTTCGAACGAACGACGCAGCAGATCGGGATCGAGACCGCGCAGGATGAACACCAGCCGCGAGGTACGATCCTCGCCCGGCCAGGCGGCAAGGTGCACCGGCGCATGCAAGCAATGCTGCACACCATGAATCACGATGGGAGCCTGATTGTCGTTCACGTTGAGCAGCCCTTTGACGCGGAGGATTCGTTCGCCGTGGCATCTTAACAGCATCGACAGCCACACCCCGAAGCCGACCCAGTCCAGAGGCCGCTCGAACGTCAGGCAACAGACCTGCGCATCACCATGCCGTGCGGAGGTCGACAGCACCCGATGCAGTTGCCAGCGGGTCACTTCAGCGGCCGGTTCTTCGCTGCGCATACCCTCGCCCAGCAGCAACTGATCGCCGCTGTGGACATCCGCCGTATCCAGCAGTGGCGCAGAAAAATTCAGCGCTTGCAGATGCTCGCGCAGGCCATCCAGCACCGACTCGTCGACCAGATCGGTCTTGCTCAACAGCAGCCGGTCCGCCGCCGCGACCTGCGCCAGCCACTCCGGATGCAGACGCTCCTGCAGCGTCGCGTGACAGGCATCCACCAGCGTGACGATCAGACCGATATGAAAACGCCCACGAAGTTGCGGGTCATTGCTCAGCGTGGTGAGAATCGGTGCCGGATCGGCCAGGCCGGTGGTCTCCAGAATGACCCGCCGAAACGCAGGAATTTCACCTCGATTACGCCGCTCCAGAAGGCCGAGCAGCGCGTCTTTCAATTCACCGCGGACGGTGCAACAGACACAACCGCTGGGCAGCAGCACGGTATCCGGTGCGACCTCTTCAACCAGCAGATGATCGATACCCACGTCGCCGAATTCATTGATCAGCAGTGCGGTGTCGCCCATGTTTTCATCGGCCAGCAGGCGTTTGAGCAGCGTGGTCTTGCCGCTGCCGAGGAAGCCGGTAATCACGTTCAGGGCAATACTCATGATGACCTCTGCAGATGATCGAGCAGACCTGAATCAAGAGGGTCCAGCGGCCGGCCGATCAGCAACTCGGCTTTCTGCCAGAGCTGCTCCAGCCCGGTCGCAAGCTCCTGCTTGCCGGTGGCTCCGAGCAGGAGGTAGGAAACGCCTTGAAAATCTTCGACCTTCAGACGAAACGGCGCGACCACCTTGTTGATTGCAGCAATACGCCGCAAGCGCTCACGCCGCCGGGGCAGTTCTGCAGCCAGCGGATCGCTCCAGTGCACGTCTTCACCCAACAGCCCGCACAATCCACACATCAGGCGTTCTCCAGCTGTTTGCTCATGGCATGACGTCGCCGGAATTGGGGCCCAGTGTCTGACCGACGAACAGGTTGCCGCCCGGCTCGCTGGCCAGTAGCACCGCCACCGGGGCGACCTCCTCGGCCAGACCGAAGCGACCCAGCGGCAACTCGGCGGCCTTGGCGGTTTTCCAGGCGCTGCTGATCCCGGCGACCAGTGGGGTTTCGATAGGACCGGGCGCAATGGCGTTGACCAGTACGTTGTCCTTGGCGACTTCCAGCGCTAGGGACTTGCTGAAACCGATCACCCCGGCCTTGGCGGCGGCGTAATGGGTCAGTTCGGCACCGCCCTTGATACCCAGTTGCGAAGCGACATTGATGATGCGCCCCCAGCGCTGGGCAATCATGTGCGGCAATGCCCGCTGACTGGCCACGAACACGCTGGTCAGGTCAATGCGCAGCATGTCGTTCCACATGTCGAGGGTCAGGTCGACGCAACGCGCCTGGGTCAGCATGCCCGCGTTGTTGACCAGAATGTCGATGCCACCGAACTGCTCGACACAGGCATCGACGCTGGCTTGCGCGCCGTCGACGCTGCCGACATCGGCCACGCACTCCTGAACCTGGGCGCCCAGCTGGCGGCACTCTGCAGCGATCTTCGCCAGGCTGTCGGCGTCTCGGTCGCCCAGCACCAGACGCGCGCCTTCAGCCGCATAGGCGCGGGCGATGGCTGCGCCAATGCCACTGCCTGCTCCGGTGATTACTGCCCGCTTTTGTTTGAGTTGCTGCATGGGTCGGATTCCTTGGTTGATTTGGGGATCACGGCGTATTGCTCGCGAATGCTCAGTCACTGGCACGCACCTGTACTGAACGCTTCGCGAGCAGGCTCGCTCCCGATCCGAATCGATCTACTCGGGCCAGCGCACGGTCAGGCCGCCGTCGATCACGATGCTTTGTCCGGTCAGGTAACTGGCTTCATCGCTGCACAGAAAACGCACCAGCGCAGCGACTTCATCCGCTCGGCCGACCCGGCCCAGCGGGATGGCTTTGGCCGCCTGCGCCAGACCTTCGGGCCCCAGCGAGTTCTTGCTGTCCAGCGATTGCGGCGTCTCGATCAGGCCGGGAATCACCGCGTTGCAACGGATGCCCTTCGGGGCGAGCTCCACCGCCAGTGACCGACACAGCCCTGGTACGCCGGCCTTGGCCGCTGCGTAATGGGAATGGTCCTGCCAGCCATACACACCGCCGGCAATCGAGGAAATCGCCACCAGCGCGCCGCCCTCGCCCATATGCCGGACGGCGGCGCGGAAGGTGCGCATAACGCCGGTCAGGTCCACGTCGAGCATCTCGTTCCAGCGCTCGTCGGTCATTTCCAGCAACGGCGCACGGCGCAACAATCCGGCATTGGCGACCGCGTAGTCGATGCGGCCGAACAACTTGACCGCCTGCGCGGCCAGGTCATCGACCGACTCGGTGAAGGTCACGTCCAGTGGCAGCATCAGGCATTCGCCGCCCGCCTCCGCCACCAGCCTGCGGGTTTCGTCCGGATCATGCGGGTCAGCCGGATAGAACCCGCCTGCCACCGCCACACCCTGGCGGGCAAAAGCCACTGCCAGGGCCTGACCGATGCCGCTGGCGGCACCGGTTATCACTGCAACTTTACGCGTCATGTGCTGCTCCTCATTTCACCGTTTCAGGTCGCACGTGTTTAGCGGCAAACATCAGCGCACCCGACAGGAAGCAAGGCACTGCGCCGAAGTACAACGCCGAGGTCTGCCAGTCGCCGCCTGCGCTCAGTACCGATGTGGCACCGAAGCCTGCGACCACAGCACCGAGCGGGCCCATGGCATGGATGATTGCGCCGCCCGTGGCACGAATGCTGGTCGGGAAGCTTTCGCTGATGAAGAACAATGCCGCCGAGTAAGGGCCGATCAGGAAGAACAGCCCCAGGCTGTACAAGCCGACCACTGTCACCATGTTGCTTGGCCCGTACAGCATGCCGGCAAACGCCAGGCCGCCGAGCATCCAGCCAAGGCCGATGACATTGCGGCGACCGATCCGGTCACCCATCCAGCCGTGACACAGGTAGCCGCAATAGCCCACCAGGTTGGACAGCACCAGAATGATCAGCGAGTTCTCGAACGAGATGTGGTGGACGCTGACGATCACCGTCGTACCCAGCACGCTGAACACCTGAATGGCCGCCCAGTTGAGCAGGATCGCAGCACCGATCACCAGGGTCGCGCGGCGCGAGGAACCGCGAAAGGCAGCGCCGATACCGGCCTTGCTGTGTTCTTCGTAATCCACCGCGTACGTCTGCGCCACGGCCTTCGCCTGGCTGAGGTCGCCCTTCTTGCGCAACTGGGTGATGCGTTGATGGATCTGAAACTGCGGGCTCTCCTTGAGCTTGCGCGCCAGGATCGCGATGACGATGGCCGGGATGGCCGCAAACACAAAGCAACCCTGCCAGCCGATAACCGGCAACAGCACCGCCGTCAGACCAGCCGCGATCAGCGCACCAACCGGCCAGCCGCCCTGCACCAGGCTATAGATGAAGCCACGGCGCTTGGTCAGTCGCGGGTCGTCGGATGCAGCGTAGATTTCGCTCAGATAGGTCGCGTTGACCGTTTCCTCTGCATAACCCAGACCGCCCAGCGAACGAATGAGGATCAGGGGCGACTTGCCCCACGCTCCGCCGATGGCCGTGAGCGCCGAGCAGATCGCCGAGCCACTCACGGTGAAAATGATACCCACGCGCCGTCCCAGGCGATCTACCAGCGGGCCGATGGCCAGAGCCACCACCGCGGTGCCGACCGCGACCCAGGTCGCGATTTCGGCCTGTTCGACCTCACTCCAGCTGAAATGCCGACCGATTTCCGGTAACAGCGTGCCAAACAGAATGAAGTCATATACCGCAAACACCCACGCGAAAAACGCAATCCATGTGGCGAACCGTACTTGCTCCGGAGTCAGTTGCTCAGGTTTCCAGCCGGTCAGGTCGAGCTTATTGTAAATGGACATGAGTGACGCCTCGGACAGGGCAATGAATCAGCGGGTACGGGGGTTGCGACGCACGAAGTCGTCGGCAATCTCGTCGAAAGTGACGAACTTGACGCCAGCATGGCTTTGAATGTGCTCGATCAAGCGCTCCAGCATCAGTAGCACTTGCGGGCGACCAGACACGTCCGGGTGAATGGTCATGGTGAATACAGCGTGTTCGTGTTCGCGATAGACCCAGTCGAACTGGTCGCGCCACATTTCTTCCAGGTGCCGAGGGTTGACGAAACCGTGGCTGTTCGGCGCCTTCTTGATGAACATCATTGGCGGCAGATCGTCCAGATACCAGTTGGCCGGGATTTCCACCAGATCGGTTTCTTCGCCACGCACCAGAGGCTTCATCCAGGTATCCGGGTGCTGGCTGTAATCGATTTTGGTCCACTTGTCGCCCACCCGAACGTAGTAAGGGTGGAAGTCGTTGTGCATGAGGCTGTGGTCGTACTTGATGCCTTTCTTGAGCAGCAGCTCGTTGGTGACGTTGCTGAACTCCCACCATGGCGCGACATAGCCGGTCGGACGTTTGCCGGTCATTTGGGTGATCAGGTCGATGGACTTGTCGAGCACGATCTCCTCTTGCTCCGGGGTCATGGCAATCGGGTTTTCATGGCTGTAACCATGCACACCGATTTCATGCCCAGCATCTGCCACAGCCTTCATCTGCTCGGGAAAGGTCTCCATGGAGTGCCCCGGGATGAACCAGGTGGTGCGCAGACCGTAACGCTCGAACAACTTGAGCAGACGCGGCGCGCCGACTTCACCGGCGAACAGGCCGCGGGAAATGTCGTCCGGCGAATCCTCGCCACCATAGGAGCCCAGCCAGCCGGCAACGGCATCCACATCCACACCAAACGCACACAGAATTTCTTTGGCCATCGTTGTTCTCCCACGGGTTAATCAGATCGGCTTCGCGCTGTACGGCACGCGGGCCGGTTGGCACTGCAAAACGTGTTCAAGGGGCTGCGATCAGTGACTCCACAGCCAGCGCCGCACGCAGCAGCCGTGCGTCTTCGCCTGCCGGTGCACTGAGCAACAGCCCGGTGGGCAAGCCCGAGGCATCGCGGCCGCTGGGCAGTGACACGCCGGGCATGTTCAGCAGGCTGCCGGGCATGGTCAGGCGCAGCGTGGCGAGGTTGGTTTGAACGAACAGATCGTCGTCCGTCAGCAGCGGTGCGAGCGGCGGCGCCACATGGGCCACGGTCGGGGTAATCAGCAGCGCGCCGTCCAGTTCGAGGGTCAACTGCTCCTGCAAGCGCTCGCGCGCGGCATACAGATTGACCAGCAGGCTGGCCGGCATGGAACGGGCTGCCTCCAGGCGCTTGCGAACTCTGGGGTCAAGCTGGCTGGCGGCGTCGCTGTCGAGCAACGCCTGATGCAGCGCAAACGCTTCGGCGGCACCAAGCCAGCCCTGTTGCTGGATCAACAGCAAGGTGGCCTGAAATGCCTGGCATGGCTTGACCTCGATCAGCGCACCACATGCACGCAGGGCTTCGACGGCACGCAACAGGTTGTCGCGAACGGCCGGCGTGACGCGCCCGTCTTCCAGCACCGCCTGATCGAGCAGAAAACGTTGACCGGCCAGGCTGCGTGGTATCAACGATGAAGGTTTGCTGCGCGCACAGAGCAGATCGTCGATCACCAGAGCGTCACGCACGCTGCGGGTCAGTGGCCCGACGCTGTCCAGCGTCAGCGCCAGCGGGAAAACGCCATCGCGGCTATAGCGGCGGCTGGTGCTGCGAAACCCCACCAGACCGTTGAGCGCTGCCGGCACACGAATAGAACCGGCGGTATCGGTGCCCATGGCGATCGGTACGGTTCCGTTGGCCACGGCGACTGCCGAACCCGAAGACGAACCGCCAGGAATACGTGGCGAGCTGTCGCTGCTGGGGTTGATCGGCGTGCCGAAATGCGGATTCAGACCCAGCCCTGAATAAGCGAATTCACTGAGGTTGGTCTTGCCCAGACTGACCATCCCGGACCGTGCCAGCAGCCCGACAGTCGGCGCATCCAGCAGCGCCGGCGAAAGGCTGGTGCGCACCGCAGCACCAGCGGTTGTGACGCTGCCTGCCACGTCGAAGAGATCTTTCCAGGCGATAGGCACGCCGTCGAAGGGGCTCAATGGCTGCCCTTGTTGCCAGCGGGCGGCAGACGCTTCGGCTTCCCGGCGTGCCCGTTCGATACTCATGGAAATGAACACATGATCGGCGGTTTCTGCCTGTTGCAGAGCCTTGTCCAGAGCCCGCACAGGGTCGCAGCACCCCTGAGCAAAATCCTCGGCCAGTGCGCAGGCATCACGGGTAACGCTGTGACTCCCGGTATCGGTCATGGACATCACACCCTTAAAAATGTACTTATTAATAAAATGTACATTTAATAAAGGCAGGTTCCATGCCAATCTGCACGTCGCGACGCCCTGACCCGACCGGGCTGATAGCCCTTTCGCGCTGGAACCGCCGTGCTAGAAACCTTTTTGCAAAGGCATCAATCAGTTGCGACAACGCTTCGCCAGCGCACAAAATCGTCATAAAGAAATAATGTATCTTTTATAAAAGGTACATTTCGGTGCAAAAAAGTAACGGTGGCCCCATGAGCGAGCATAAGGACGTGTGCCAAGGTGACAACAACGCTTCTGTGCGAGAATCGTCCGTCAACCGCCAGAAGTGTATGAAACCGATGTCAGAAGAGGACCCGCGCACCGCGTCGCGCTACGCCATGATCCGCGAGGTGTTGCGTAACGCTATCGTCTCGGGCGCGGCCGTCAACGGACTGGTGCTGCTTGAAGCACCGCTGGCAGAACTGTTCGGCACCAGCCGGGTGCCGGTGCGCAAGGCGCTCAACCTGTTGCATGAAGAAGGCTTGATCAGCCGCTTCGACGGCCGGGGCTATCTGGTCAATCCTGACGCGCAGGAAGTCGAACCGCTGCGCCTGAGCCTGAGCCACAAGCAGTTCGGGCTGGACAGCAGTGAAGAACTGGTCGACACCCGCCCGCTCGGCGAACGCATTCATGATGAGATCGGTGCGGCACTGTCAGCCTGTATCGCGTTTGGTCACTACCGGCTGGATGAACAAAGCGCCGCGCAGCATTACGGAGTAAGCCGCGCAGTGGTTCGTGAGGCGCTGATGCGTCTGCGCGATCGCGGCCTGGTGGAAAAAGAGCCTTACTCGCAATGGCTGGCGGGGCCGCTGACGGCCCGGGAAATCACCGAAGACTACGAATTGCGCGCCTGCCTCGAGCCCGAAGCCTTGCGCCAGACGGCGCCACAGCTGAGCCGCGAAACCCTCGAAGCGATGCTGACTAGAGTCATCGAGGCGCAAAACGCCGAACAGTGCAGCCTTGAGGAAATCGAGCGCCTTGAAGATGATCTGCATCAGCAATGCCTGGGCGGCCTGCAAAACCGCAAGATCGCCATGCTGATCAGCCAGGCGCAAAGCCCGATGATCATCAACCGGATTTTCTACCGCCTGTTGAGCATTGGCGCCGATGAAGCGATGCTGGCCGAACACCGGCTGATCATCGAATTGCTGCTGCACGGCGCCTTCGACGCCGCCGCCCTGAACCTCAAGGAACACCTGCTACGCGCCCGGCAGCGCATGCTGCAACGCCTGAAAGTCCTGTCGGTATTGCCGGAGCAGGAAGTGCCGGGGTATCTGACTCGGTTGAGTTGAGGCGGGCTGGATCACTCTCGTTGCCACGCTATATAAAAGAGTCAACTCGCACTCGGTGTGAAACCCGGTTTCTGTAGGAGCGGACTTGTCCGCGAAAGGGCCTGTACATTCACAACATTTCTGCTGCCCAAACGCCCTCTTCGCGAACAAGTTCGCTCCTACACAACCGTCCGATTTCGTAGCGCCCGGCAGCGCATGCCACGCTATAAACGAGTCAACTCGCGCTCGGTGTGAAACCCGGTTTCTGTAGGAGCGGACTTGTCCGCGAAAGGGCCTGTACATTCACAACATTTTTGCTGCCCAAACGCCCTCTTCGCGAACAAGTTCGCGCCTGCACAAGCGTCCGATTTCGTAGCGCCCGGCAGCGCATGCCACGCTATAAACGAGTCAACTCGCACTCGATGTGAAACCCGGTTTCCGTAGGAGCGGGCTTGTCCGCGAAAGGGCCTGTACATTCACAACATTTCTGCTGCCCAAACGCCCTCTTCGCGAACAAGTTCGCGCCTGCACAAGCGTCCGATTTCGTAGCGCCCGGCAGCGCCGCCACGCTATAAACGAGTCAACTCGCACTCGGTGTGAAACCCGCTTTCTGTAGGAGCGGATTTGTCCGCGAAAGGGCCTGTACATTCACAACATTTCTGCTGCTCAAACGCCCTCTTCGCGAACAAGTTCGCGCCTGCACAAGCGTCCGATTTCGTAGCGCCCGGCAGCGCATGCCACGCTATAAACGAGTCAACTCGCACTCGGTGTGAAACCCGGTTTCTGTAGGAGCGGACTTGTCCGCGAAAGGGCCTGTACATTCACAACATTTCTGCTGCCCAAACGCCCTCTTCGCGAACAAGTTCGCACCTACACGAGCGTCCGATTTCGTAGCGCCCGGCAGCGCATGCCACGCTATAAACGAGTCAACTCGCAATCGGTGTGAAACCCGGTTTCTGTAGGAGCGGACTTGTCCGCGAAAGGGCCTGTACATTTACAACATTTCTGCTGCCCAAACGCCCTCTTCGCGAACAAGTTCGCGCCTGCACGAGCGTTCTATTTCTTAAGATCCAGGCTACGACTTACTTGCCGATCACTTCGCCACGCATCGGTGCCAGGCGGGCGATGAGGCGGTTTTGTACGGGGACCGGGACCTTTTCGGTGTCCATCGAGGCGATGAGGTCTTCGACCAGCGCGTTGAAATCGCTGCGGGTCAGGTTCTGCCCCTTGTGCGCCTCGGCCATGCTGTCGCCGCTATAGCGGCACGGGCCGCCGGACTCGACGCAGAGTTGTTCGACCAGCTTGTCGCGCAGACGCACGATGTCCACTTTCTTGAAGTGCTCGACGATCCGCTGATCCTTGGCCACGTTTATCAGCATGCCTTCGACGATGCGCTGGATACCGGCACGCTGGCCCAGGTCGTGGTAGAGGCTGTCATCCTTGGGTGGCTGTTGCTGCTGCGCGCAACCGGCCAGCAGCGTCAGCATCATGGTTATCAGCAAGCGCCTCATCAAAAACTCCCCTGCACAGACAGATAGGTGCCGTTCTGGTTGTCCAGGGTGGCGATTTCACCCAGGCGGGCGTAAGCCAGGACCACGGACACGTGCTTGTTGGGGAAATAGCCGAGAAACACATCGGCCCAGTCACTTTCGCCGGCAAACGAAAGATTGTCCGGCTTCTCGCGATATTCGACGCCCAGCGCCCAGCGCGGATTGAACAGCACGGCTACCGAACCCTCCTTGAGCAGGCTGCGGCTGTCGCGCCGATCGCCGCCGAACCCCAACAGTCCGGTTTCGTTGGCGCGGCTGTAACGCACGCCGCCGTTGACCACGACGTTGTAGCCGAACGCCGCGCCCATGAACAACCGACTGGCCGTCAGGTAGCCCTCGACATCAGAGTCACGCCGGGCGCCGACCAGGCTGGGAATCAGGAAATCGTTCTGATGCTTGTACTGCACCCCCAGAGAAACCTGCGGCAGGCTTTCGTAGATCAAGTCGCCGAACAGCCGCACTTTGACGCCGAATACGTCCTGACTGAGGTTATCGTCCGGCAGGCTGAGCCTGTGCTGCAGGTTGCTGATATCGAAACGCTGATGGGCGTAGGACAACTCCACGCGATTGCCATAGGCGAACGCCAGGCCTGCCACATCGAGGTTGTAGTCCGGCAGATTCACGTGCGTGGCGAAGGCGGTAGCGCCCCACTCGCCTTGCTCGCTGTACCCGGTGATCACCGCCCACGGGGTTATGCCGCCGCCGGCGCTGCCTTCAATGCTGGTCGCGCCGCCCGTGGCGATCAACCGGCCGTTGTCGCCCAGGGCGGACGTCGGAGTAGCGCCCGCCATGCCCACCAGCAAAGACCCCAACAGCAGCGATGTTTTGTGCAACATGGATTAATTCACCATAAGACCGGGTGAGGCCTGATACGTAGCAATCCATGCCTCGAACGCCGACGCGGTCAGCGGTCGACTGATCAGGTAACCCTGGGCCGTATCGCAGTGCCAACGCCGGAGCAGGTCCAGGCTGTGTTGATACTCGACACCTTCTGCCACCACCTTCAGTCCGAGGTTGTGGCTCATTTCAATGGTCGATCGCACGATCACTGCGTCTTCACTGGTTTCATCCAGGTTGCGCACGAAAGACTGATCGATTTTCAGCTCTTGTACGGGCAGACGTTTCAAGTGGGCCAATGACGAGTAACCGGTACCGAAATCGTCGATCGACAGGCTGATGCCGCAATCGCGCAGGCGATGCAGGACGATCAGTGCCTTTTCCGGTTCGCTCATGACGGCGCTTTCGGTGATCTCGAATAACAGTTGTTCGGCAGGTACGGCGTATTGCTTGAGCAGTTTCACGACATAGCCGACCAGATCATCACCCAGCAGGTCATCAGCGGAAATGTTTACCGATACCTGCAGGACCAGACCGCGCTTGCGCCATTCGGCCAGCTGGCGCATCGCCTCTTCGATCACCCAGTTGGTCAGCAGGTAAATGCTCCCGGTGCGCTCGGCGAGGACGATGAATTCAGCGGGCGAGACACTGCCGAACTGCGGATGAGCCCAGCGCAATAGCGCTTCGGCCTGACGCACATAGCCCTGGCGGATATCCAGCTTGGGCTGGTAATGCAGCATCAATTCGCCATTCTGCGCGGCCTTGCGCAGGTCACGAATGAGCGTGATCTGTCGCTGGTGAGCCAGGTCGCGGCCATCCTGATAGATCTGCAGGCGACCGGGGAGGAACGCGGCGTCCTTGCGGGCAATTACCGCACGGTTGAGCAATTCCTGGGCGGAGTCACCGTGCTCCGGGTACACCGTGATACCAATGCAGCATTCAAGCTCCAGCTCATGATTGTCGATACGCTGCGGCTCACTCAGCAGCCGCTGCACAGCGTCAGCCATGCCCACCGCGCCAGCGCTGGCCGTGTTGTCCAGCAGCAGCAGAAACTCATTGGCTCCCAGACGCGCCACGGTATCGCCTGCGCGCAGATTACCTTGCAGGCGCTGGCCCACCTGTCGCAACAACTGGTCCACGCCTTCGGCGCTCACGCTTTCGCTGACCGTAGCGAGGTTCTCGACACTCAGAGATAGCAGGGCAACTGCACGATCTGCGGCAATCGAACTGCCCAGACGCTCCATCACCAGCGCCCGGTTGGGCAGCCCGGTCAGGTTGTCGTGCAGGGCGTTGTGGGCCAATTGCCCCTCACGCACCGCAATGCCTTGCTGCATGGTGTTGATCGCGTCGGCGAGCATGCCCAGTTCATCACTGCGGACCAAGGTGACCGGGGTTTTATAGTCGCCATCACCAATACGCTTGGCCGCCGTGGCCAGGACCTGAACCGGCAGCGAGACGCTTCGCGCCAGCGCCAGGGTGCCGATCAGCGAAGCCACCAGGGCGGCCATGGAAATCCAGAAGATCTTTTGATTCAGTGGCGCGAATGCCTGATAGGCCTTGTCCAGAGGGCTCTGCAACAGCGCGATGACCTGCCCGTCGCCGCCATTGTTGGTGTTGGCGAGCATCAGCGTCTGGCTGAGAAAGTTAAGGTTCGATTGCTCGGTGAGCAGCATCTGGCCTTCCGAGGAACTGCGCATCAGCTCGATCAGGCCCGCGTGCAGGGCCTCCGGCTGGGTACTGATCAGATCACCGTTCTTGCCGTCTTCTACAGTGAGAAAAGACACTTCCAAGCCGCTGAGCGAACGCAGCTCTTCGGCAATATCGCTGTCGATGGTAAAGCCCATGACCACGCGGCCTATCGGCAACGGTGCGAGAACGGTGCTCTCCACCAGCAAATGCGGGTCTCCGCCGCCGGGCACAATGAGCACTGACTGACCGGCACGTTTGGCGTTGCGCAGGGCCTGGTCATAGACAAACCTGGAACCCTCGGGAACTTTCTGTACGGTGCTGGCAATCACTGTGCCATCCATGCCCAACAGGAACATGTCGCTGGCATTGATGCGTTTGCCATGGTTGAGCAACACCGAGCGAATGGTCGAGGAGTCGGCACTGGCCACCGCGTCGCGAAAGCCGAAATCGGCTGCAACCAATTGCACGGTGTCACGCAGACGTTTGCCGCGCAGATCGATCAGCCGTTCGAACACACGACTGCCCACCTCCAGTTGCGCCTGAGCCTGAGTGCGTACCGCCTCCTCTGTTGCAACCTTGACGGCGATGTAGACCGCACTCACGACAATCAGCAACAGGACAATCAGCACCCCGGCGATGCGCGCCTGAAAGCTGGCTTTAAATTTCATTAATGCGTGGCCTTATGGAAAGCGTCACCGAAGCCGCCAGATGCGGGCTTGCCGGGTTTGTCCTCAGCTTGCATTTCAACCGCGAGGTTAAAACGCTGGGAGAGCCCGGCGGCAGGCACCTCGAACTCGCCGCCCGATACCGGCTGCATGTCCGCGATCTGCGGGTGCCAGAGGGTGGCGTTGTAGTGCCCGGCGGGCATCTGATCGAGCTTGAGCTGGCCGTTGCTGTCGGTCACGCCGAACCATGGCTCGTCGGTGACGTAGATGTAACCGACCATCCAGTCGTGGATGTTGCAGCCCAGCACCACCACGCCGGGTTTGTCGAACAACAGCGGATCCGAGGGCGTGCCCTCGTAAAGTCGCAACTCGAAGCGCTTGGCCGGAGAAAAGGAGTAGACCTGGTGGCGAATGTTGTCGCTGTTGGGAAACTTGACCTGAGTGCCGGTGTGGATGGCCAGTACATGTGGCGCGAATTCCTGATCACGCTGGTCCATTGATGCCTTCAACGCAACGGGTGACGGATCGGGCGGCCCTTTGAGGGTGACCACCGCATCCGCAAGAGGCTTGCCCTCCTTGTCCATCACCTGCGCGGTAAAGGTGGCAGCCGATGCGCTCGCAGCCGAGGCTACGCACAGTCCGGCCAGTAATGCCGATATAAATACGTTGGTCATACCTGATTCAACCCATAACGGCAGCGCCGTAAATGAAATAAGCCCGCTCTTTTCTACCCTGACAGGCCCCACCACTCATAAATAGCGGTTTTCCAATCGCTTTACAGACTATCGACCAAGACTATTGAAACCTGAGAGCCACCGCCCCATCTAAGAGCCATGTTCAACTTCTCAGGTGCCCCATGAACGACCAGCAGACAGACTCGCCAGATTTGCCCAACGACGCAGACGAGCACGATGTGTCTCTGAGTTCCGACAGCACCTCGCTTGCCTTGCCCGGCCAGAACCTGCCCGACAAGGTTTACATCATTCCGATCCACAACCGTCCGTTCTTTCCGGCGCAGGTCCTGCCTGTCATCGTCAATGAAGAGCCGTGGGCCGAAACGCTGGAGCTGGTCAGCAAGTCCGAGCATCATTCGCTGGCGCTGTTTTTCATGGACACTCCGCAGGAAGATCCACGCCACTTCAAGACTGACGCACTCCCCGAGTATGGCACTCTGGTCAAGGTTCACCACGCCAGTCGCGAAAATGGTCGTTTACAGTTCGTCGCGCAGGGCCTCAGCCGTGTGCGCATCCGTACCTGGCTCAAGCATCATCGCCCGCCGTATCTGGTAGAAGTCGAATACCCGCAGCAGCCCAATGAGCCGACCGATGAAGTGAAGGCCTACGGCATGGCCCTGATCAACGCGATCAAGGAACTGCTGCCGCTCAACCCGCTGTACAGCGAAGAGCTGAAGAATTATCTCAACCGTTTCAGCCCCAATGACCCCTCGCCGCTCACCGATTTTGCCGCTGCCCTGACCTCCGCCACCGGCGTCGAATTGCAGGAAGTACTCGACTGTGTGCCGATGCTCAGGCGCATGGAGAAGGTCCTGCCGATGCTGCGCAAGGAAGTCGAGGTTGCACGCCTGCAGAAGGAAATCTCTGCCGAGGTGAACCGCAAGATCGGCGAGCATCAGCGGCAGTTCTTCCTCAAGGAACAGCTCAAGGTCATTCAGCAGGAACTGGGCCTGAGCAAGGACGATCGCAGCGCCGACATCGAACAGTTCGAGCAGCGTCTGGAAGGCAAGACCCTGCCGCCACAGGCGCGCAAGAAGTTCGACGAAGAAATCGGCAAGCTCAAGGTGCTGGAAACCGGCTCGCCCGAATACGCTGTGACTCGCAATTACCTGGATTGGACCAGCTCGCTGCCGTGGGGCATCTACGGTGCCGACAAGCTGGACCTCAAGCACGCGCGCAAGGTGCTCGATCAGCACCATGCCGGGCTTGACGACATCAAGGCGCGGATTCTGGAATTCCTCGCCGTCGGTGCCTACAAGGGTGAAATCAGCGGTTCGATCGTGCTGCTGGTCGGCCCGCCAGGCGTGGGCAAGACCAGCGTCGGACGCTCGATTGCCGAATCGCTGGGGCGGCCGTTCTATCGCCTGAGCGTGGGCGGCATGCGCGACGAGGCCGAAATCAAGGGCCACCGCCGCACCTACATCGGTGCGCAACCGGGCAAGCTGGTGCA
The DNA here is from genome assembly GCF_017832255.1 of Pseudomonas sp. PvP028. Classification (NCBI taxonomy): domain Bacteria; kingdom Pseudomonadati; phylum Pseudomonadota; class Gammaproteobacteria; order Pseudomonadales; family Pseudomonadaceae; genus Pseudomonas; species Pseudomonas sp. PvP028. The sequence goes on along the minus strand of NZ_JAFIBL010000001.1, from coordinate 2,729,550 downwards.
GGCGCTGAAAGACGTTGAAGTCATGAACCCGGTCATCATGCTCGATGAAATCGACAAGATGGGCCAGAGCTATCAGGGCGACCCGGCATCCGCGCTGCTGGAAACCCTGGACCCGGAACAGAACGTCGAGTTTCTCGATCACTACCTGGACCTGCGTCTGGACCTCTCCAAGGTCCTGTTCGTGTGCACGGCCAACACGCTGGACTCGATCCCCGGCCCGCTGCTTGACCGGATGGAAGTGATCCGCCTGTCCGGCTACATCACCGAAGAGAAACTGGCGATTGCCAAGCGGCATTTGTGGCCCAAGCAGTTGGCGAAAGCCGGCGTTGCGAAAAACAAGCTGAGCATCAGTGACAGCGCACTGCGCGCCGTCATCGAAGGCTACGCTCGCGAAGCCGGTGTGCGGCATCTGGAGAAGCAACTTGGCAAACTGGTGCGCAAGGCGGTGGTCAAACTGCTGGATGCGCCCGATTCGGTGATCAAGATCGGACCGAAAGACCTCGAAGCGTCGTTGGGCATGCCGGTGTTCCGCAGCGAGCAGGTGCTGTCCGGCACTGGCGTGATCACCGGTCTGGCCTGGACCAGCATGGGCGGCGCCACCCTGCCGATCGAGGCGACGCGCATTCATACCCTTAATCGCGGCTTCAAGCTGACCGGCCAATTGGGCGATGTGATGAAGGAGTCGGCCGAAATTGCCTACAGCTACGTCAGCGCCAATCTGTCGAAATTTGGTGGTGACGCGAAGTTCTTCGATGAGGCGTTCGTGCACGTACACGTCCCCGAAGGTGCCACCCCGAAAGACGGCCCGAGTGCGGGTGTGACCATGGCCAGCGCCTTGCTGTCCCTGGCCCGCAACCAGCCGCCGAAAAAAGGCGTCGCCATGACCGGCGAACTGACCCTGACCGGGCACGTCCTGCCTATCGGCGGCGTTCGCGAAAAAGTCATTGCCGCGCGGCGCCAGAAAATCCACGAACTGATCCTGCCGGAGCCTAACCGTGGCAACTTCGAAGAGCTGCCGGACTATCTGAAGGAAGGCATTACCGTGCACTTCGCCAAACGCTTTGCGGACGTGGTGAAGGTGTTGTTCTAGAGCTTGATACTGCGCATGCCCCCACGCTGAATGGGCACAAGAGGTGTTCTATCGGGCGCCTCTCGTGCCGCACGCTCGAGCGTGGGGATGCAGTTCTGGACGCTCTGCGTCCGATCCAGAGCGCGACTGTCCTACTCCCCCACAAAACTCCGATCAGTTATCCTTGCGCCTCGTCTCGCAATACCGGAATTTGCCATGACCCCTGCCCGTTTCATTGCCCCGCTGAGCCTTGCGCTGCTGACGGCGTGCGCTCAGACGCCGAAAAACATTGTGTCCATCGACACGCAAAGCGACTGCCCGCTGACTCTCACGCCCGGACAGACGCTGATCCTGACCCTGCCCAGCAACCCGACCACCGGCTTTCGCTGGCTGACCCAGAACCCGGCCCAGAATATCCTGCGCAGCCTGGGGCCTGAGGTGTATGCCAACGCCGAGAGCAAGGAAATGGTCGGCAACGGCGGGCAATCGGTCTGGCGCTTCAAGGCCACCGATGCCGGGACCGGCCGGCTGATGATGGTTTATCAGCAACCCTGGGCACCCGAAGTCGCCCCGGAGCAGACCTTCGAGTGCGCCATCAGCGTGAAATGAGGCGTTGCGCACGGCTTGTCCGACTGCACGTACTGCATCATGCATCCCGGCGGCAAGTTGGCTAGAATGCCCGCTTTTCAAAGCCTTCGCCGGAACCGCCGTGAGCAAAGAAACCGACCGCATTTTCGCCCAGCCGCTGACCCAGGTGCCTGACTTCGCCTTCAACGAAGACGTGGTGCGGGTATTCCCGGACATGATCAAACGCTCGGTGCCCGGCTATCCGACGATTGTCGAAAACCTCGGTGTGCTGGCCGCGCAATTTGCACAGCCAAACACCGTGCTCTATGACCTGGGCAGCTCTCTGGGCGCCGTCACTCAGGCGCTGCGCCGCCATGTACGCGGCGAGGGTTGTGAGGTCATCGCGATAGACAACTCCAGTGCCATGGTCGAGCGTTGCCGTGAATACCTTAACGCGCAGGACTCCATGTTTCAGGAGTTGCTGCCGGTGCAGGTCCTCGAAGGCGATATTCTCGCGCTGACGTTCAAACCCGCCTCGGTGGTGGCGCTGAACTTCACCCTGCAATTCATCGCTCCCGAACAACGCCTGGCATTGCTCGGGCGCATTCGTGACGCACTGGTGCCCGGCGGCGCGCTGATCCTCTCGGAAAAGCTGCGCTTCGACGATCAGCAGGAACATGCGCTGTTGACGGACCTGCACATCGCCTTCAAACGCGCCAACGGCTACAGCGAACTGGAAATTGCCCAGAAGCGCAGCGCCATCGAAAACGTCATGAAACCCGACAGCCTCGAAGAACACCGCCAACGCTTGCTTGCCGCAGGTTTTTCCAAGGTGGTGCCGTGGTTTCAATGCCTTAACTTCACCTCGTTGATTGCCCTGCCATGATTGATCTCGCCCCCCTCGTCCGTCGTCTGGCGGGAACCCCTCTGGCCGATTGGGCCAATGGCCTGCAGGCCCAGCTCGATACCAAGATGGCCAAGGGTCACGGTGATCTGCAGCGCTGGCAAAGTGCGCTGGATGCCTTGCCCGACCTGCAGCCCGAGCGAATCGATCTGATCGACAGTTTTACCCTGGAAGCCGAGTGCAACGGCGAGACCCGCACCGTCCTGCGCAAGGCACTGCTGGGCCTGTCACCGTGGCGCAAGGGGCCGTTCAATGTGTTCGGCGTGCATATCGACACTGAATGGCGCTCGGACTGGAAGTGGTCGCGGGTTTCGCCACACCTGGACCTGAAGGGCAAACGCGTTCTGGATGTGGGTTGCGGTAACGGTTATTACCAATGGCGCATGCTTGGCGCCGGGGCCGACAGCGTGATCGGGGTCGACCCCAACTGGCTGTTCTTCTGTCAGTTCCAGGCCATGCAGCGCTATCTGCCTGATCTGCCCGCCTGGCACCTGCCCTTCGCGCTGGAAGACCTGCCCGCCAACCTGGAAGGTTTCGACACGGTGTTTTCGATGGGCGTGCTGTATCACCGCAAATCCCCCATCGACCACCTGCTGGCCTTGAAAGACTGCCTGATAAAAGGCGGCGAGCTGGTGATGGAAACCCTGGTAGTGCCGGGTGATGTCCATCAGGTGTTGGTCCCGGAAGATCGTTATGCGCAGATGCGCAATGTATGGTTCCTGCCTTCAGTGCCTGCTCTGGAGTTATGGATGCGCCGTGCCGGCTTCACCGATGTGCGTTGCGTCGACGTCAGCCACACGACGGTCGACGAACAACGCAGCACCGAATGGATGCGCTTCCAGTCCCTGAGCGACTATCTGGACCCCACCGACCACAGCAAGACAGTCGAGGGCATGCCTGCCCCCATGCGTGCGGTGATCGTGGGGCGCAAGCCCTGAGGGAAGAGTTATCTGGCCGCAGCCACGATCAACGCCTTCATCTCGGCCACTGCCGCCTTGAAGCCGACGAACAGAGCATGAGCCACCAGCGCGTGGCCGATGTTCAGTTCGTTGATGCCCTTGATCGCGGCGACCGCTTCGACGTTGTGATAATGCAGGCCATGACCGGCATTGACGATCAGCCCTTGGGCGAGACCAAACGCGACACCATCGGCGACCCGCTGCAGTTCTTCGGCAACTTCAGTCGGGGTCTGAGCATCGGCATAGCGACCGGTGTGCAGTTCGATGGCGGGTGCACCGACGCGTTTTGAAGCGGCGATCTGACGCTCGTCGGCGTCGATGAACAGTGAAACCTCGCAGCCAATCTTCGCCAGTCGCTCGACCGCCGCCTTGATCCGCGCTTCCTGCCCTGCCACATCCAGACCGCCTTCGGTGGTCAGCTCCTGCCGTGTCTCAGGCACCAGACAGATGTGCGCCGGGCGAATGCGTTCGGCGAAGGCGAGCATGTCTTCGGTCACGCCCATCTCGAAATTCATGCGGGTCTGCAAGACGTCCTTGAGCAGCAGGACATCGCGCTCCTGAATGTGTCGGCGGTCCTCACGCAGGTGAACGGTGATGCCGTCGGCGCCTGCCTCTTCGGCGTCCAGGGCAGCCTTGACCGGGTCCGGGTAACGCGTGCCACGGGCCTGACGCAAGGTGGCTACGTGGTCGATGTTCACGCCGAGAAGGATACGAGTGCTGTGGGTCACGGTGGTCTCCAGAAAAATGGGCGAGCTGGTCGAAGCAGGCTGTAGAGAATAAAGCCTGATCACGGCTTGCGAAACAGTTCACGACTGACTAAAGGGCGACCGCCCAAGTGAACCGCCAGCGCCTGACGCATCAGGCGCTTGGCAGCGGACAATGCGCCGGGGACGCTCCAGTCCGCTTCGGACATGGCCAGTAATTCCGCGCCCTGAAACAGACCGGGCTGAAGCAAGTACACACGCTCGAGCCCGGCATCGACCTGCAGACGATACATGCCATCAATGGCCAGCGGTTCGCCGTTGATGTCGGCGTCCATCGCGAAGCCATAGCCCAGTTCATCCAGCAAGCGCCATTCGAACGAACGCAGCAATGGCTCCAGTGGACGCCCCAGAGAAAGGGCCAGCAGCGTGGCAGCGTAATGTTCGAACACGGCAGGATGAGGGTCTTCGGCAGGCAACAGGCGAATCAGCAGCTCGTTGAGGTACATGCCGCTGAACAGCGCTTCGCCGGTCATCCAGGTGGCGACGCCGGCGCTTTCCATGCGACCGACATTCTTCAGCTCGCCCCGCCCTCGAAACTCGACCTCGAGGGGCACGAACGGACGTGCCAGCGAACCGGCTTTGCCCTTGGCACTGCGCAGCACGGCACGCAGACGGCCCTGAGGCGTGAGGAAGTCGACCAGCGCGCTGTTTTCGCGATACGCACGGCTGTGGAGCACATAAGCAGGTTGGCCGGTAGGCGTGCTCATCAGGCTGGCTCGAAAGGGAAGTGTTCGCCCGACCATAGCAAGGTCGGGCGAAAGGACAGCTTAGAGGTCGCCGTAGCCAAGGGAACGCAGTGCGCGCTCGTCATCGGACCAGCCACCTTTGACCTTGACCCACAGGTTGAGCATCACCTTGGAGTCGAACAGCAGTTCCATGTCACGACGCGCGTCACTGCCGATGCGCTTGATGCGATCGCCCTTGTCGCCAATGATGATCTTCTTCTGTCCGTCGCGCTCGACGAGGATCAGCGCATGGATATGCAGGGTGCGGCCCTGCTGCTTGAATTCTTCGATCTCGACGGTGATCTGATACGGAAGCTCGGCGCCCAACTGGCGCATGATCTTCTCGCGAACCAGTTCGGCAGCCAGAAAGCGGCTGCTGCGATCGGTGATCTGGTCTTCGGGGAAGAAGTGGTCGTTCTCGGGCAGGTGCGAGGCAATCAGGCTTTCCAGCGCTTCGAGGTTGTGGCCATGCTGCGCGGAGATCGGCACGATGGACGCATTCGGCAACTGGCCCTGCAGCCACTCCAGATGCGGCATCAGGTCGCTCTTGTCCTCGATGCGATCGGTCTTGTTGATCGCCAGGATGACCGGCCCCTGCACATACTGAACACGCTCCAGAACCATCTGGTCTTCGTCTGTCCAGCGGGTGCGATCGACGACGAAGATGACCACGTCGACGTCCTTCAGCGCCGCCGAAGCGGTCTTGTTCATGTAACGGTTGAGCGCTTTCTCGCCATTCTTGTGCATGCCGGGGGTATCGACATAGATCGCCTGCACGGCGCCCTCGGTCTTGATGCCCAGCATGTTGTGGCGCGTGGTCTGCGGCTTGCGCGAGGTGATCGCGAGCTTCTGACCGAGAATGTGGTTGAGCAGCGTGGACTTGCCTACGTTGGGACGGCCGACAATGGCAACATAGCCACAGCGTGTTGCGGTTGTATCATTCATGACCGTTCTCCACGCCCAGGGCGATGAGTGCTGCTGCGGCGGCTACCTGTTCGGCAATCCGGCGGCTGACACCCTGTCCTCGGCTTTTTTCATTCAATAGGTTGATCTCGCATTCGACGAAAAACGTCCGGCAATGCGGTTCGCCCTGGATATCCACCACCTCGTAACGCGGCAGTTCGCAGGCCCGCGACTGGAGAAATTCCTGCAGTCGGGTCTTGGGGTCCTTGTTGGTGTCCACCAGCGTCAGGCTGTCAAACTCGGTTGTCAGCCAGGCCAGGACGCGCTCGCGCGCCGCCTCCATGCCCGCATCCAGGTAAATCGCCCCGATCAGTGCCTCGAGCGCGTCGGCGAGAATCGACTCACGACGGAAACCACCGCTTTTCAACTCGCCCGAACCAAGGCGCAGATATTCGCCCAAGTCAAAACCACGGGCCAGCAACGCCAGAGTCTCGCCCTTCACCAGCCGCGCCCGCAAGCGGGACAACTGGCCTTCGCGAGCCTGGGGGAAACGCTCGAACAGCGCCTCGCCAGCCACGAAGTTGAGAATGGCATCACCGAGAAACTCCAGACGCTCATTGTTGCGACCGGCAAAACTGCGATGGGTCAGGGCCAGGACCATTAGCTCCTGATCCTTGAAGGTGTAGCCGAGCTGACGCTCAAGGCGGCTCAAGGATACGCTCACGGTTTACCCACGCTGAATTGCTTGTCGAACTTCAACACCAGATCGATGTTCTGGAACCACGGTTCACGCTGCTCATAGTTCAAATGAGCCTGGAACGCATTGTTCTCCACCGTCACTTTCAACGCCTTGTTCAAATCTATATCCCGAATGCTGTTGACCTGCATGTTCTTACCGACATAACCGTAAAAATCGTCGACCGTGGTGATGTCCAGGGTCTTGTTGGTGTCGACCGCTTCGATGATTTTCTTCATCGTCATGTAGTCGAGGTAGTGCGGGACCAGCTTGAAGGCCGTGCTCGTCGCAAACGCGACCAGCGCCAGCACTAACAGCCAGCCCACGAAAGAAAAGCCTTTTTGAGAAGTAGAGAACGTCATGTTCGACTTCGACCTCAAGAGTGCAACGCCTCCTGACCGGGTCGACTCATGCTTCAGAGGCGTTTCCAGTCAGCCCAAATGACATACGGCGCTGCTCAGGCAGCGCCGCATCGATTACTTGATCAGCCCTACGCGCGCAAAATTGGGGAAGTGGCTCAGTTTCGGCTCGGGCCAGCTCATCCACACCGCGAACGCCTTGCCTACGATGTTCTTGTCCGGGACCATGCCCAGCTCATCCTTGGGAATGTTGGGATCATCCCAGTAACGGCTGTCGTTGGAGTTGTCACGGTTGTCGCCCATCATGAAGTAGTGCGCGGCAGGCACGGTCCATTCACTGTCAGGCGGCGCGCGGTAGCGGCTCATTTCCTGACGGATCTGATGTTCGACTTCGCCCAGCTGCTCTTCATAGAGTTCCGCGCTGCCCAGTGTACCGGGCTCGGTGCCGATCAGCTTCTTGGCGACCAGCTCGCCATTGATGAACAGCCGCTTGTCGCTGGTGTAGCGGATACGATCACCCGGCAGACCGACGACGCGCTTGATGTAATTGACGCTCGGGTCGCTCGGATAACGGAACACCATCACGTCGCCACGCTGCGGATCACCGATCTGAATCACCTTCTGATCCAGTACCGGCAGGCGAATGCCGTACGCGAACTTGTTGACCAGAATGAAATCACCCACATCCAGTGTCGGCTTCATGGAGCCCGAAGGAATCTGGAACGGCTCGACCAGAAACGAACGAAGCACCAGCACGATGAACAACACCGGGAAGAACGATTTGCCGTACTCGACCAGCAAAGGCTCTTTGTTCAAGCGCTCCACGACAGCAATGTCAGGTTCGCCCACGCTGCCCTGATAGTTGGAAATGGCAGCCCGGCGACGAGGCGCCAGGATGACCAGATCAATCAGTGCAAGCACGCCACAGACGAAGACAGCGATGACCAACAACAGCGGGAAATTTAGTGACATAGGACCTGACTATTCCAACCTGAGCACTGCAAGGAAGGCTTCCTGTGGAATTTCCACGTTGCCGACCTGCTTCATGCGTTTCTTACCGGCCTTTTGCTTCTCCAGCAATTTACGCTTGCGGCTGACGTCGCCGCCGTAGCATTTGGCCAATACGTTCTTTCTAAGCGCCTTGACGGTTGTCCGGGCCACAATCTGACCGCCGATAGCCGCCTGAATTGCCACGTCGAACATCTGTCGAGGGATCAGCTCTTTCATCTTCTCGGTCAACGCACGCCCTTTGTAGTGTGCATTGTCGCGATGAACGATCAGGGCCAGGGCGTCGACCTTCTCGGCGTTGATCAGAACGTCGAGCTTGACCAGATTGGCCGACTGGTAACGATCAAAATGATAATCCAGCGAAGCATAACCGCGGCTGACAGACTTGAGACGATCGAAGAAGTCGAGAACCACTTCGTTCATCGGCAAATCGTAGCTCACCTGAACCTGCGTGCCGAGGAACAGCATGTCGTGCTGTACGCCACGTTTTTCGATGCACAACGTAATGACGTTGCCCAGGTGCTCCTGCGGCACAAGAATATTTGCGCGAACGATGGGCTCGCGCATGTCTTCAATGGCCGACAGGTCAGGCAGCTTGGAAGGGTTATCGACGTAAATCGTTTCGCCGGTCTTCAGCAACAGCTCGAAGATTACGGTTGGCGCGGTGGTGATCAGGTCGAGATTGTACTCACGCTCCAGGCGTTCCTGGATGATCTCCATGTGCAGCATGCCGAGGAAGCCACAGCGGAAGCCGAAGCCCAGCGCGTCGGAGCTCTCGGGCAGGTATTGCAGTGAAGAGTCGTTAAGCGTCAGCTTTTGCAGCGCTTCACGGAAGTCTTCGAAGTCGTCCGAGCTGACCGGGAACAGGCCTGCGTAGACTTGTGGCTGAATACGCTTGAAGCCGGGCAGTACGTCGACGTCGGGAGTGGTGCTCAGGGTCAGGGTGTCACCGACCGGCGCACCGTGAATGTCCTTGATGCCGGCGATGATGAAGCCTACTTCGCCCGCTTTCAGATCGACGGTCGCCGAGTGCTTGGGGTTGAACACGCCCACGCTGTCGACCAGATGCAGCTTGCCGGTCGACTTGACGAGAATCTTGTCGCCCTTCTTGACGCGGCCGTGGCGCACACGCACCAGAGACACGACGCCCAGGTAGTTGTCGAACCAGGAGTCGATGATCAACGCCTGCAGCGGATCTTCGATATTGCCGGTCGGTGCAGGAATGGTTGCGACCAAGCGCTCGAGGACCTCGTCAACGCCCATGCCGCTCTTGGCGCTGCACGCCACGGCATCGGTGGCGTCGATGCCGATGATCTTCTCGATCTCTTCCTTGACGCGGTCCGGATCGGCCTGTGGCAAGTCCATCTTGTTCAGTACCGGCATGACCTCAAGGCCCTGCTCGATGGCGGTGTAGCAGTTGGCGACCGATTGCGCCTCTACGCCCTGCCCTGCATCGACCACCAGCAACGCACCTTCGCACGCGGCCAGGGAACGGCTGACTTCGTAGGTGAAGTCGACGTGCCCCGGGGTGTCAATGAAGTTCAGCTGGTAGGTGATACCGTCTTTGGCCTTGTAATACAGGGTAACGCTATGGGCTTTGATGGTGATCCCGCGCTCGCGCTCAAGATCCATGGAGTCGAGCACCTGCGCTTCCATTTCGCGCTCGGTCAGGCCGCCGCACATTTGAATGAAGCGGTCGGCCAGCGTCGACTTGCCATGGTCAATGTGGGCGATGATGGAGAAATTGCGGATATGACTCAAATCACTCACGGATCAACACTCAAAAAGGTTGCAGGCAGATTGCCCGCCGAAAAATAGCCGGGAATTGTACCTGAACTAAGCAAGAGGCGTCACGCTTACAGGCACCCGGATCGGCGCACGGTAAACAAACGGGCACAAAAAAGGGTGGCCATGGCCACCCTTTCCGCTTAAACCGACCGGTTACTCGGACAGTTTGAAGGTGATGAACGTCGCACGACCCTGACGCAGAACACGCATCGAGACAGAGCGATCCTTGGGCAGGCTTTTCGCCACCTCGGTGAACTGCTTGCTGGACGTGATCGCCTGATTGTTCAGGTGAGTGATCACATCACCCGCCTGCAGGCCGATCAGCGAAGCCGGGCCGCCTGTGACTTCCTTGATGGCAACGCCACCTTTGAGGTCCAGGGACTTCTTCTGCTCGGCGGTCAGCTCGATCACCGATACACCCAGACGATTACTGCTGCGCTCGGCTCCCGTACCGCCAACATCGCCCATCTCCTGACCTTCATCAGGCAGTGCGCCGACGGTGACCGTCAGCTTCTGACGCTTGCCGTCGCGAATCACTTCAAGTTCGGCCTTGCTGCCGTCCTTGAGGTTGCCGATCAGGTGCGGCAGGTCGGCCGACATGACGATTGGCTGGCCGTTGGCGCTCAGAATCACGTCACCCACCTGCACACCGCCCTTGGCAGCCGGGCCGTCTTCAAGCACCTGCGCAACCAGCGCGCCGGCAGGCTTGTCCAGACCAAACGATTCGGCAAGGTCCTTGTTCACTTCCTGGATGACTACACCCAGCCAGCCGCGGCTGACTTTGCCATTGGCCTTGAGCTGGTTCGCGACATCCATGGCGACGTCGATCGGAATCGCGAAAGACAGCCCCATGAAACCACCGGAGCGGGTGAAGATCTGCGAGTTGATCCCGACGACTTCGCCAGCCATGTTGAACAGCGGGCCACCGGAGTTACCCGGGTTGATGGCCACGTCGGTCTGAATGAACGGCACATAGGTGTCGTTAGGCAGGCTGCGCCCCTTGGCACTGACGATACCCTTGGTCACGGAGTGATCGAAACCGAACGGCGAGCCGATCGCCAGAACCCATTCGCCGACCTTGAGCGTATTGGAATTGCCCAGTTTGGCGGTCGGCAGGTCCTTGCCATCGATTTTCAGCACGGCAACGTCGGTACGCGGATCGGTACCGACCAGTTTGGCCTTCAACTCGCTGCGATCAGACAGGCGTACGAGGATCTCGTCAGCGCCATCGATTACGTGGTTGTTGGTCAGAACGTAGCCATCAGGGGAGATGATGAAGCCCGAGCCAAGGGACTGAGCCTCACGCTGGCGATCACCCTTGCCTGCACCCGAGCCTGGCGGACGCGAACCCGGCGGCATGCTGCGCTCGAGAAACTCGCGAAGCATCGGCGGCAGCCCTTCCAGATCAGGCATCTGCTGATTGGCGACGGCACGGTCCGGCAATTTCTGACGCGTACTGATATTCACCACTGCGGGCGATGCCTGCTCGACCAGCCCGGTGAAGTCCGGCAGGTTTTCGGCCTGAGCCGTAGCCACCTGACCGAGCATCAGCACAGCGGCAATCAATGAAAAGTAGGATTTCATGCGTGGTATCGACATATGGCTCCCGTTTGTAACGAGGAAAAAATTAAGCAGTCCGAAGCAACCGACTCAAAGACCTCAAGCAGCGATGCTCATCTCTGGATCAGCCACATGACCTCTGGAAACGACAAAAGGCCAGAGCTGCGAGGCTGTGACCTATAGAAAAAAAACAGAGTTTTTGCAATCTGCAAACCTCACCAAACATTTCAGCGCCTTTGCTCAAGCCAGGTTGAGTGCGGCCTGGCGGCTTCTGTAACCCAGGATGAAAATTTTTACATCCCGGGAGCCGTGACTCCAAATGTTTATTTATTGGCTGAAGATTCGTCGTTACGCATCGACAATGCTATGCGCTCTGCAGTACCCATCGGGACTTCTCCGACGACCGTCACCATCATGTCGCCCTGCGGCGTTGTCAGACGACGGGAAACGGCCACTGTCGGGCCTAGCTGGGTGCGAATATCCGAAGACGCGCCACCTTTAACCGATTCGATGAACACCGAAAAACGCGCCAGACCGTCGCTGTACATGAGATGTGTCACCGGCGACTGCGTAGCGGGGTCTTTGCGTACACCGCTGCTGCTGACGTCAAAACCCGGCGGCAGCCAGTCAGAATGCCAGGCCACAGGGCTTATGGAAGCCTCAGGCTTGGTCTTCACTACAGAAACAGGCTTGCAGTCTGCACTGGTCTTGAGCATCTGCTCGGACAGCACGCTGGCGGTATCGAGATCGGTAAACTGGAAACGCTCGAGCAACTGCCCCTTCTCACTCAACAGAAGCGACTTGAGCACAAGACCGGTTTCGTTATCCAGGTGCAGTTCGAGGCCGTATCGATGCTGGTCCTTGGGGGACAGCGCAACGATAGTCGCCTGACGACCGGCCACTCTGGATTTGCCGGCAATTTTCATGTCGTACCAGGCGGACAGTCTTTTGACATCGAATGCGCGGGCAGAAGAGTCGGCCGGATTGGCTACACCCGCTTCGAGCGTGCCGCTGACGCACTGAGTAAGCCCGTCAACACGCAATACTTCCTGAGCAGAACCATCAAGCTGCAGCAAGCGCTCCTGAATATGGCCGTCCGCTATGCGGTGCCAGATCCGGTGGGTAGAAAAACTACCGTTGCGCTCGTATACGAAGGTGCCTTGATAGCTTTGCTGCTGATCAACCTTGGCAAGACGATTTATTGCGTCTTGCGCATCATCAGCCTGTACCGGGAGGGCAAGCCATCCACCAAGCAGTAGTGGCAGTAGAGGGACGGCTCGCATGATCCTCCTTAACGGTTTTCCAGACTCGCAGCACGTGCGTATGGCAACGCGCTTTCAGTGCCTTTCAACGCTGCTTCCTGGGCATGCTGACGCAGATAGCCCGGCAAACGCTGGTCACCTTGACCACCGCCCTGCAGTACACCGTTGGCCATAGGACCAGGTGCTTGCTCGGCGCTTTCAGTGTAGCCAGCCAGTACGGCAGGGCCTTTCACTTGCGGAACAGTCAGATTGGCAGGCTGTTGAGTCTGCTGTGCCAACTGTGCACCGGCAATGTCGTCCTGGTTATACAGGCGGACACCAGCCAGAACGGCTACGGTAACCGACGCTGCAACGGCCAGACGACCCAGCGTACGCCAAGGACCGCGAGCTGCCTTGAGCGGGCTGACTTCATCGGCGATCGCGGCAGATACAGCAGCCGAAATATCCAGATGAGGGATCAGCAACTCTTTGTGCATCGCTGCACGAGCAACTTGGTAACGCGACCAGGTGGCGCGGGTATCGGCATCGTCAATGGCATTCAATACCCGACGTAATTCCAGTTCGTCCGCTTCATTATCAAGTACCGCGGACAGCGATTCCTGCAGGGCTTCACGACTCATGGCGGGTTCCTCTCTTGGGCTATCGCCGCTGTCTCAGGATTCCTGCAACAACGGCTGCAGGGCTTTATCGATGGCTTCCCGAGCGCGGAAGATCCGAGAGCGCACGGTACCAACTGGACACTGCATGACGCTCGCAATGTCTTCATAACTCAGACCATCGAATTCACGTAAAGTTAGTGCCGTACGTAAATCTTCCGGGAGAAGCTGGATGGTCCGATGGACGGTGCCCTCGATCTCATCCCTCAACAATGCACGCTCCGGCGACTCGATGTCCTTGAGGCCGTGGTCGCCGTCGTAGAACTCCGCGTCTTCAGACCTTACATCGCTATCCGGTGGTCGCCGACCTCGCGAAACCAGATAGTTCTTCGCCGTGTTAATGGCGATACGGTACAGCCAGGTGTAGAAAGCACTGTCACCGCGAAAATTTCCGAGAGCACGATAAGCCTTGATAAAGGCTTCCTGTGCAACGTCTTGAGCCTCATGGGTGTCGTGCACGAATCGCACGATCAACCCTAGAATTTTGTGCTGATACTTCAGCACCAACAGATCAAATGCTCGCGTATCGCCACGCTGTACGCGCTCGACAAGCTGCTGATCCTCTTCCTGGGTTAGCATGAACACTCCTCGTTAAGCATGAAGGAGTGTTGCAACTGATAGTGTTCAGGCTTGCAAACATAGACTCGGGCTTTTCGCAAAAGTTCTCCCCCTTCAAGCAAGTTTCCTGCAAGCCATCATAAAGCGTGCACGAAAAACGCAGCTCGACACGGTCGGCTGCGCGAATAGTCTTGTCGTCAGTTTCGCAGTTGATGATCACTTATCTAACCCTGCGAAATAGACGCTGTTCCTGTGTAGGCAACCTGCTATTGAGCATGGTTCTTTACAAAAAGTTCCATTGACACAATTGCCGGCGTGAGACTCAAACTGCTTAAAGTTCCCTTAAATCAACGCACTGGAGCATTTCCAGCGACCGAACAAAAGGAAAACAATAGGCATGCCGTCCGGGACTGGAGCACAATCCAGACCCGCCGTGGTCTCACATTGCCATGTAGGCGAGGCTATTGTGCCGTTACCCCAATACTTATACTAGTGGTCGCCAAGGGCAGAATTCGCAGATGAGTCAACATTTTCAGCATGACGTACTGGTAATCGGCAGCGGCGCTGCCGGGTTGAGCCTGGCACTGACCCTGCCCGACCACCTGCGGATTGCGGTCCTGAGCAAGGGTGACCTCGCCAACGGCTCGACCTTCTGGGCGCAGGGCGGTGTTGCGGCAGTGCTGGATGACACCGACACCGTGCAGTCTCATGTTGAGGATACGCTGAACGCAGGCGGCGGCCTTTGCAACGAAGACGCTGTGCGCTTCACCGTCGAACACAGCCGCGAGGCGATTCAATGGCTGATCGATCAAGGCGTGCCTTTTACCCGCGGCGATGACGCAGGCACCGACGAAAGCGGATTTGAATTTCACCTGACGCGTGAAGGCGGCCACAGCCACCGGCGGATCATTCATGCTGCAGATGCCACGGGTGCAGCCATTTTTCGCACCCTGCTGGAACAGGCAATCAAGCGACCCAATATCGAATTGCTCGAACAGCGCGCTGCCATCGACCTGATCACCGAACGCCGTCTCGGCCTGGAAGGCCAGCGCTGCCTCGGCGCCTACGTGCTCAATCGCCACAGTGGCGAAGTGGATACTTACAGCGCGCGCTTCACAATCCTGGCGTCGGGCGGCGCCGCCAAGGTTTACCTCTACACCAGCAACCCTGACGGTGCCTGTGGCGACGGCATCGCCATGGCCTGGCGTTCCGGCTGCCGGGTAGCGAACCTTGAGTTCAACCAGTTTCACCCCACTTGCCTGTACCACCCGCAGGCCAAGAGCTTTCTGATCACCGAGGCACTGCGCGGTGAAGGGGCGTACCTCAAGCTGCCTAACGGTGAGCGCTTCATGCAACGCTTCGATGAGCGGGCAGAACTGGCGCCGCGCGATATCGTTGCCCGCGCGATAGACCATGAGATGAAGCGGCTGGGCATCGACTGCGTGTATCTGGACATCAGCCACAAACCCGAGGCCTTCATCAAGACGCACTTCCCAACCGTCTATGAACGCTGCCTGGAATTTTCCATCGACATCACTCGCGAACCGATCCCCGTAGTCCCCGCTGCGCATTACACCTGTGGTGGCGTGATGGTGGACAGCAAGGGGCATACCGATGTGCCGAACCTTTACGCCATCGGCGAAACCAGCTTCACAGGCCTGCATGGCGCCAACCGCATGGCCAGCAACTCGCTGCTGGAGTGCTTCGTCTATGCCCGATCGGCCGCCGCAAACATCGAGAAGCAACTGGCTGACGTGCAGATGCCCGCCGACCTTCCGGCCTGGGACGCCAGCCAGGTCACTGACTCGGATGAAGACGTGATCATCGCGCACAACTGGGACGAGCTGAGACGGTTCATGTGGGACTACGTCGGCATTGTGCGCACCAATAAACGCCTGCAGCGCGCTCAGCACCGCGTACGCCTGCTGCTGGATGAGATTGACGAGTTTTACAGCAACTACAAGGTCAGCCGCGACCTGATCGAGTTGCGCAACCTGGCGCAAGTGGCGGAACTGATGATCCGCTCGGCCATGCAGCGCAAGGAAAGCCGGGGGCTGCACTACACGCTGGACTATCCCGAAATGTTGCCGGAGGCGCTGGACACTATTCTGGTGCCGCCCACTTATGCCGGCTGAACTTCAAACGTACGCGCAAACGTCGGTGAATGTCCGGCGTCAGTGCGTCACGCGGAATGCAGCAGCTGTTGATCGATCGTCCGGGACGACCGGCGATAATCGGGCGAAAACGCAGAATGACCACCCACGGCAAGGCAAGACTGTCGGGGCATAACTGCACAGGCTGCCAGCCGTCACGTGCATTCCACAGCTGCCAGCCTTGATGATCGCGCTTGAGCGCGGTGAATGCCGCCGGATGCGTCAGCAGGATAGAGCGTGGTATCACCCGGAAAGCATGCGCCAGACATATCAGCGCACCCAGCGCCGCAGCCCACGCGGCGATGTCCAGCCAGTACAACGCGACCAGTGCCAGACACTGGACCGCGAGATACGCCGTCACCAGCAGACGCGAGGCCTGCCAGTGACATTCGAAGCGATCACTGGGGCTGGACACGATCCAGGATCATGCGAACCATGCGCTGCAATTCAGCATCTTCGGATTCGGCACGCTGCATGAACCAGCCGAACATATCCTGATCCTCACAGGTCAGCAGACGGCGGTACAAATCGCGGTCCACGTCATTCAAATGTGGGTAGACCTCACGGACAAACGGCACCAGCAGCACGTCCAGTTCAAGCATGCCGCGGCGGCTGTGCCAGTAAAGGCGGTTGAGTTCAACGTCTTCGACCATGGAGCGCTCCTCAAAGTAGGCGGCAAGTATACAGCCGTGAGCCGGGCGCGCGAATATCGCAATGGTCGCAGCAGTTTTCATGTACCCGTATGCATAACCTCGACTCGGCACTATGATGTGCCCCCGGACTTTTTTCCCAATCTGCGATGACCATGGCCCACACAGCTTTTTTCTGCACGCTAACCCATGAGGGCGTTCTCGCCGTTCGCGGCGTGGATGCCAGCAAGTTTCTTCAGGGTCAGCTGACGTGCAACCTCAACTATCTGAATGAAGACAAATCCAGCCTGGGTGCCCGTTGCACGCAGAAAGGCCGGATGCAGTCGAGTTTTCGCATCGTGTTCGAAGGCGACGGCTGCCTGCTGGCGATGGCTGGCGAACTGATCGAAGCGCAATTGCTCGACCTGCGCAAATACGCAGTGTTCTCCAAATCGAAACTCACGGACGAAAGCGCAGACTGGGTGCGCTTCGGCTTGCAGGATGGGGACGCCGCGCTGGTCAGCCTGGGCCTGGATCTGCCCCAGGAAACCGATAGCGTGGTGCGCGCCAATGACCTGATTGCAATCCGCGTCTCGCCAGGCCGGGCCGAGCTTTGGGTGCGCAGCGCACAGGCAGACAGCATCAAGTCGCGCCTGGCAGCGCAGTTGAGTGAAGGCCCGCTGAATGACTGGTTGCTGGGCCAGATACGTGTCGGCATCGGCCAGGTGTTCGGCAGCACCCGCGAAGAATTCATTCCGCAGATGATCAATCTGCAAGCAGTTGGCGGCGTCAGCTTCAAGAAAGGCTGTTACACCGGCCAGGAAATCGTTGCCAGAATGCAATATCTTGGCAAACTCAAGCGCAGGCTTTATCGCCTGACCCTGAGCGACGAAGAGATCCCACAACCCGGTACTGCATTGTTCTCACCGGTACATGCCAGCGCCGTGGGCAACGTCGTCATGGCCGCACAGGATGGGCAGAACATCGAACTGCTCGCGGTATTGCAGGGTGATGCGGCAGAAGACGGCCGTATCAATCTTGGCTCGCCAGAAGGCGCAGCGCTGCAAATGAGTGAACTGCCCTACACACTGGACAGCAAACTCGAAACTCAGCGCTAGCCAGACGAACACATTCAGCTTCCTAGTGTCTTTAGAGCGATCCAGTACAGCCTGGCGCTCTGAAGAGCGCGCGGATAACTCTGGACACCCCCAACAGCTGCGAGATGCAACATGAGCAAGATGGCTGACGAGGTGCAGAGAAACTTGATCAAGGCCATCGACAGAGATGCCTTGTTTCTACCCACCCTGCCGGAAGTGGCACTGAGAATTCGCCTGGCTGCCGAGGACACCGAGATCAGCATCTCGGCCCTGAGCAAGGTCATCGGTAGCGATACAGCCCTTTCCGCGCGCCTGATCAAGGTCGCGAACAGCCCCTTGCTGCGCCCGAACTTTGAAGTCAGCGACGTCAATACTGCGATTCGACGGCTGGGCGTCAACTACACCTGCAACCTGGCCATCGGCCTGGTGGTCGAGCAGATGTTCCACGCCAAGTCGCCGGTCATCGAGCAGAAGATGCGCGATATCTGGAAGCAAAGCCTGCAGGTTGCCGGTATCAGCTACACCCTGTGTCAGCGCTATACCAATCTGAAACCTGATCAGGCCACGCTCGCCGGATTAATCCACCTGATCGGGATCCTGCCGATCCTGACCTATGCCGAAGACCATTACGAGCTGCTGTCCGACCCGATCAGCCTCAACCACGTGATCGACAGCATTCATCCGGTTATCGGCGAGCGCCTGCTGCGCTCATGGGATTTCCCCGAACCACTGGCCTGCGTGCCGGGCCAGTTCCAGAACTTTGCGCGCGTCTCGAAAAGCCCTGATTACACCGATCTGGTACAGATCGCCACGGTGCATATCCACAGGAATACCGACCATCCCTTCGGCCTCATCGAAATGGTCGACCTGCCTGCCTACAGCCAGTTGGGGCTTGCCAGAGCAGAAGGCGTGCTCAGCGCCCAGATGGACGAAGCCAAGAGCATGCTCTACTAGCCTCAGTTGGTCCAGGGTGTGTAAAAACGTCACGAGCGAAGGCAAGACAAGGCAAAAACAGGCGAAAACGGCCGGGGTCGCGACCGACTCTAGGTGTTCTAAATGAGCATTTTTCGCCTGTTTTTAACGCAGTATTGGCAAGCGCAGTAGTTTTTACACAGTCTGGATCAGGTGGAGCTGAAACTGACCCTTACCTTCAGGCCGCGCTCAGCGCCCTCGTGCAACGTGATTCTGGCCAGATGTGCCCGGCAGATTTCGCCCACTATCGCCAGCCCGAGCCCGGCGCCACTGCCCTGCTGACTGCGACGGTAAAACCGCTCGAAAACGCGCTCACGCTCATCGGCCGGAATGCCGGGACCATCATCCTCGACCTCCAGAACACCCGGCGCATAGACCCGCAAGACTACGTTGCCGCCCGGTGCGGTATGGGCCAGCGCGTTGTCGATCAGATTGCTCAGTAATTCGTTCAGCAAGGTCGGTTCGCCGCGCAGCAAGACCGGCTCGTCAGCCTCCAGCGCCAGCGCGACACCCCGGGAATGAGCCAATGGCGCCATGGCCATGCCCAGCTCTCTGGCCAACTGACTGAGGTCCAGCTGTTGCGCCCCGCCCTCGGCGATGGCCCGCGCGCCGTTTTCGATGCGCGCCAGGGACAGCAGCTGGTTGGCCAGGTGCGTGAGTCGATCGGTGCCTAGCGCCGCCGACTCCAGTGTGCTGCGCCAATGCTGCGGGTCGTGTTCGCGCAGCCCCAGCTCGACCCGCGCCTTCAAGGCGGCCAGCGGGGTGCGCAGTTCATGAGCGGCATCGGCGATGAATTGCGCCTGACGCTCGAACTGCACACGCAGTCGCTCGGTAAAGTGGTTCAGCGCGCCCACTAACGGACGCAGTTCGTGCTGCACTTCAACCATCGGCAACGCGCGCAGATCATCCGGCTGGCGCTCCTCGACGGCGGTGCGCAGTCGCTCCAGCGGTCGCAATGCCGCGCTTACCGTGAACCAGACCAGCAGCAGCGCGCCTCCCCCGAGCATGCCCAGCCGCAGCAATGTGTCGGCCATCAGACTGCGCGCCATGCCCTTGCGCGCTTCCTGGGTTTCGGCAACGCGGATTTCAGCAGTGCCGTTCATGCCCGGATCGGTCACTGGTTTGAGCAGGCTGACAACCCGCACGTCCTGCCCCTGATAAATCCCGTTATAAAATTTCGCCAGGGCCGGGTAATCGTCGGTACGCAACGTACCGGGCGGCGGCGACGGCAGGTTTTCATAGCCGGAAATCAGCTTCTGATGGATGTCGTTGACCTGATAGTAGATGCGTCCTTCGCTGTCGTAGGCGAAGGTGTCCAGCGCCACGTAGGGAATGTCGGCGCTCAGCGTGCCATCGCGCTGAGTCAGGCCGGCTGCGATGGTACGTGCGGAAGCCAGCAACGTGCGGTCATAGGCGGTGTCGGCCACTTCGCGGCCATTCCAGTAAGCGCTCATGCCGCTGGCCAACATCAATACCACCAGCAGCAGGGCCAGATTCCACAACAATCGCCAGCGCAGGCTGTCGTTAATCATCACGGCTTTCCAGCAGATACCCCAGACCGCGAAAGGTCACGATGGCCACGGAATGTCCGTCGAGCTTCTTGCGCAGACGATGGACATAGATCTCGATGGCGTCGGGGCTGGCTTCTTCATCGAGCCCGAACACCTGCGCCGCCAGTTGCTCCTTGCTCATCACCCGACCCGGCCGGGCGATAAGCGCTTCCAGCACTGCCTGTTCGCGAGAAGTCAGGGTCAGCAGTTCTTCGCCGAGCGTGAAGCGTCGGGTGTCCAGATCGTAGGCCAAGACGCCGCAACGCTGTTGCCGCTCGCCACCCAGCACGCTGCGCCGCAACAGGGCCTTGACCCTGGCCTCCAGTTCGGAGAGTTCGAAAGGCTTGGCCAGGTAGTCGTCGGCGCCCAGATTCAGGCCATGGACACGGTCCTTGACGTCACTGCGCGCCGTCAACATCAGCACCGGCAGGTTTTTGCTGCGCGCTCGCAGACGCGCAAGTACTTCAAAGCCGTCCATGCGCGGCAACCCGACATCGAGAATGGCGACCGCGTATTCCTCGCTGTTCAACGCCAGGTCGGCGGCCACGCCATCATGCAGCACATCAACGGTCAAACCCGCACTTTTGAGCGCCTGCGCGACACTTTCAGCCAATTGCAGATGATCTTCCACAAGAAGAACACGCATCGCCGTCTCCTGATTGTCACTGTTGTTATTGATCGGTGTATCGAGGCTCGTGGCGGTGGAGTTTACAGGCCGGCTGCGGTCTGTGAAGGGCAGAAACGATTCGCGACTCGCCAATCGCAACGTGAAAGGCAACTGAAAGGTTTACGAAAGGTTTGTCGTTTAGCATCGCGTCACGACCCGATAAAAGGGTACGTAAAAAACAGGCGCCCGGATGCGTCTGAACAATAAAAACAATAAATCGCAAAACGGAGTCACGTCATGTCTAAGCCCGCCCAGGCTTGCCAGCCCATGGAGCACATCCCGTCGAGGGCTGTTCTGCGCACTCCTCCCGCTACACGCCTCAAAACAACACATCAGCGCAAACGCCCGCCGCTGTGACAGCGCAGGTTTCGCCGTGCGCGTGACAAAAGCGCTTGGTACACAGCTTCTCTCTTCCAAAAACAACAATATCTCTGGAGACTGAACATGAAATTTCCCCTGCGCCACATAGCCGCCACCGTTGGGTGCATGCTGATTGCCAGCCAGTTGCTTGCCGAACCCAAACGTCCGGAATGCATCGCCCCCGCCTCGCCAGGTGGCGGGTTCGACCTGACCTGCAAACTGGTACAGAGCGCGCTGATCAACGAGAAGATTCTGACCTCGCCGATGCGCGTCACCTACATGCCTGGGGGTGTCGGCGCGGTGGCCTACAACGCCGTCGTCGCACAACGTCCCGCCGATGCCGGCACACTCGTCGCGTGGTCCAGCGGTTCGCTGCTCAATCTGGCGCAGGGCAAATTCGGTCGTTTCGATGAGAACGCAGTGCGCTGGCTAGCCGCCGTGGGCACCAGCTATGGCGCCATCGCAGTGAAGAGCGACTCGCCCTACAAGAATCTCGACGACCTGGTCAAGGCGCTGAAAGCCGACCCGAGCAAAGTCGTGATCGGCTCAGGCGGCACCGTGGGTAGCCAGGACTGGATGCAGACCGCGCTGATCGCCAAGGCTGCAGGCATCAACCCGCGCGCCCTGCGCTACGTGGCACTCGAAGGCGGCGGTGAAATTGCCACCGCGTTACTCGGCGGCCACATCCAGGTGGGCAGTACCGATATTTCCGACTCCATGCCGCACATTCTGAGCGGCGACATGCGCCTGCTCGCGGTATTCGCCGAGAAGCGTATCGACGAACCCGAAATGAAAGACATCCCTACCGCCAAGGAGCAGGGCTACGACATCGTCTGGCCTGTAGTGCGTGGCTTCTACCTCGGGCCAAAGGTCAGCGACGAAGACTACAACTGGTGGAAAGCCTCGTTCGACAAGATCCTGGCCTCCGAAGACTTCGCCAAACTGCGCGACCAGCGCGAGTTATTCCCGTTCGCCATGAGCGGCACGGAACTGGACACCTACGTCAAGAAGCAGGTTGCCGACTACAAAGTGATGGCCAAGGAATTCGGCCTGATTCAGTGATTGAACTCAATTGACTGACATTCCGTTGCGCCCGCCTGAAGGGCGCGACTCAGGAGCTTCTCATGGTCATACAACGCATCTTCGCTGGCGTGCTGTTGCTGGCATGCATAGGCCTTGCCCTTATGGCCTGGCCTTATCAGGCACCTTTTTCCTATGAACCGGTCGGACCGCGCGCCTTCCCGCTGCTGATGCTCGGGCTGATGGGCGTCGCCCTGCTGTACCTGCTGATCAGACCCACGCCCATCGTGCATACCGAGGAAGACCCGGAGCTGGATCGCGAGACCCTGATCAAGATCGGCGTGTGCATCGTCCTGCTGCTGATATTCGCGGGGCTGTTCGAACCGCTGGGCTTCATCCTCAGCAGCATTCTGATCGGCATCCCCATGGCCCGCCTGTATGGCGGCCGCTGGCTGCCGAGCGTGGTGGTGGTGATTCTGATGAGCGTCGGCCTGTACCTGCTGTTCGACAAGGCCATGGACGTCCCCTTGCCTTTAGGCCTGCTCAGCGTTCTGGAGAATTAAAATGGATACTTTCGGTTATCTGGGCCAGGGCTTCGGTGTCGCCCTGACGCCTTACAACCTGATCACGGCGCTGTGCGGAACACTGATCGGTACTGTCGTCGGCCTGCTGCCGGGGCTTGGACCGATCAACGGTGTAGCGCTGCTGATCCCTATCGCCTTCGCGCTGGGCCTGCCGCCCGAGTCGGCGCTGATCTTGCTAGCCGCCGTGTACCTGGGCTGCGAATACGGCGGACGTATCAGCTCGATCCTGCTGAACATTCCGGGTGAAGCGTCCACTGTGATGACCACCCTGGACGGTTACCCGATGGCACGTCAGGGCCTGGCCGGGGTTGCACTGTCGCTGTCGGCATGGAGTTCGTTCATCGGCGCGTTCATCGCCACCTGCGGCATGGTGCTGTTCGCCCCCCTGCTCGCCAAATGGGCGATTGCCTTTGGTCCGGCGGAATACTTCGTGCTGATGGTGTTCGCGATCGTCTGTCTGGGCGGGATGGCCGGTGACCGGCCGCTGAAGACGTTCATTGCCGCGCTGATCGGGCTGTTCCTGTCTGCGGTCGGTATCGATGCCAACAGCGGGGTGTACCGTTTCACGGGCGACAACATTCACCTCACCGATGGCATTCAGTTCGTGGTGCTGGTGCTGGGCCTGTTCTCGATCAGCGAAATCCTCTTGCTCCTGGAGAAGACCCATCGTGGCCAGGAGGCCGTCAAGGCCACAGGGCGCATGATGTTCAACGTCAAGGAAGCCGCTTCGGTGTTCGTGGTGAACATTCGCTGCGGTCTGCTGGGGTTCATCCTTGGCGTATTGCCTGGTGCCGGTGCGACGCTGGCCAGCGCGGTCGCTTACATGACGGAAAAACGCATCGCCGGCGCTAGCGGCAAGTTCGGCCAAGGCGACATGCGTGGCCTGGCCGCCCCCGAGACAGCCATCGGCGCGACAGCCTGTGGCGCACTGGTGCCAATGCTCACACTCGGCGTGCCGGGTTCAGGCACCACGGCGGTGATGATCGGCGCGTTGTCGCTGTACAACATCACGCCCGGCCCGATGTTGTTTCAACAGCAACCGGATATCGTCTGGGGCCTGATCGCGTCGTTGTTCATCGCCAACATCATGCTGGTGATCCTCAACATCCCGATGATTCGCATCTTCACGCGCATCCTCGCCGTGCCGAACTGGGCGCTGGTCCCGGTGATTGCGATCATCACCGGCATCGGTGTGTATGCGGTGCACGCCACCACCTTCGACCTGTTCCTGATGGTCGGCATCGGTATCTTCGGTTATATCCTGCGCAAGCTGGACTTCCCGCTGTCGCCGATTCTACTAGGGTTCATCCTCGGGGGTCTGATGGAGCAGAACCTGCGTCGTGCCCTGTCGATCTCCAATGGCGAACTGGGGATCCTCTGGTCCAGCCCGATCACCCTCGGGGTCTGGGTGGTGACCGTGTTCATGCTGCTGTTCCCGCTGCTGCGCATCTGGCGCAAGCGCGCCAAACAGAAGGCCGCTGCGGCACATGGCTGATTCGTCTCTGCGCCAATGGTGGGCAACGCCACTGATCGGCCTGCTAGGCGGCTACCTCGCCAGCCAGGTCGGCTGGCCGTTGCCATGGATGGTGGGCTCGTTGCTGGCAATCATCCTGGTGCGCTGCCTGACACCCTGGCAGCTGGCGCAGATTCCCGGCGGGCGCAAATGCGGTCAGCTGATCATCGGGATCGGCATCGGCCTGCACTTCACCCCGGTGGTCATTGAACAGGTACTGGCGCATTTCGGGCTGATTTTCATCGGTGCCCTGGTCACCAGCCTGTCGTGTCTGGTCGGCGTGTGGCTGATGCTGCGTACCGGCGAGGATCGCCCTACGGCGTTCTTCTCCAGCATGCCGGGCGGTTCCGGGGAGATGGTCAACCTCGGCGCTCGCAACGGTGCAACGCTGAGCAGTGTCGCGGCCGCACAAAGTCTGCGGGTACTCGCCGTGGTGCTGTGCGTGCCGGCGATCTTCAAATACCTATTGGGTGATGGCGCACCAGCCTTGCATGCCAGCGTCGTGGACTGGCGCTGGCTGGCCGTTCTGCTGCCGCTCGGGGCTGCGCTGGCCTGGCTGTGGCAACGCCTCAAGCAGCCTAATCCCTGGCTGTTCGGCCCGCTGTTGCTCAGTGCCGTGGCGAGCGTGGTCTGGGATCTGAAAATCGGCCTGCCCAACGGTGCCAGCCAGCTTGGCCAGTTGCTGATTGGCAGCGGACTGGGTTGTCATTTCAATCGGGAGTTCTTTCGGCGTGCGCCATCGTTCCTGGCGCGCACGCTGCTGGGCACTGCGCTGACCATGCTGATCGCCGCACTGGCGGCACTGGCGCTGAGCGCCCTCACCCACCTGGACCTGCGTTCGCTGACGCTGGGCATGATGCCCGGCGGCATCGCAGAAATGAGCCTGACCGCCGAAGTGCTGCAACTGTCGGTGCCGCTGGTCACGGCCATGCAGGTCATGCGCCTGCTGTTCGTGCTGTTTCTCGCCGAGCCGCTATACCGACGCTGGAACAAACGGCTCGCTGACTGAACAGGTCGCTGGAATCCTCGCAAATCAAAGCGCTGGCAAGCGCCAGTCGATCGGCGCAATGCCGTTTTGCTCAAGGTACTTGTTGGCCCGCCCGAAATGCCCGTTGCCCAGAAAGCCTTTGTAGGCTGACAACGGCGA
The DNA here is from genome assembly GCF_017832255.1 of Pseudomonas sp. PvP028. Classification (NCBI taxonomy): domain Bacteria; kingdom Pseudomonadati; phylum Pseudomonadota; class Gammaproteobacteria; order Pseudomonadales; family Pseudomonadaceae; genus Pseudomonas; species Pseudomonas sp. PvP028. Next base: position 2,704,040 of record NZ_JAFIBL010000001.1, on the reverse strand, counting down.
CGGATGGACGGAGGTCAGCACCAGATGCTTGGTCGCATCGACCAGTTTCTGCTTGCTCTGCGCATGAGCGCCCCACAGCAGGAACACCAGATGCGGCTGGTGCTCGCTGACCACTTGAATGATCCGGTCCGTGAAGTGCTGCCAGCCTTTTCCTGCATGGGAAGCAGCGTTGGCGCGCTCGACAGTGAGCGTGGTGTTGAGCAACAGCACGCCCTGATCAGCCCAGGATTGCAGGCAACCGTGGTTCGGAATATCGATGTTCAGGTCGCGTTTCAGCTCTTTGTAGATGTTGACCAGCGATGGCGGCGTCGGCACTCCCGGCTGCACCGAGAAGCACAGGCCATGCGCCTGATTCGGACCGTGATAAGGGTCCTGGCCAAGGATGACCACTTTCACGTTATCCAGCGGCGTGGAGTTCAACGCATTGAAGATCAGTGGCCCGGGCGGATAGATTTCCTTGCCCGCCGCGTGCTCCTGTCGCAGAAACTCGCGCAATTGAGCCATGTAGGGTTGTTCGAATTCGTCACGCAGGGCGTTTTTCCAGCTCGGCTCAAGCTTGATGCGGTCGTCGCTAGTCATGGTTACATCCGGTAAAAACAATGCGCGGACACTAGGAAAGCCAGGCGGCAAAGTCAATGCCGGTTGCGCTATGCGTCTTCAAGGCAGGACGCAGAGCGTCCAGAAAAGTGTGCCGACGCGGAACGTCGGCACTATAGTCAGTTTGCAGCAGTAGTCAGTTCACAGCATTGGCATGACAGTGAGCGCACACATTTCAGCTATCGATGCCCGCCACGACCATCGCCGCGCCCGCCTCTTCCATGATCACGGCCGTCTCGTCCGCCACGCCCACCATGGTCGTCCCAGCCACGGTTACCTCGGTCGCCACGAAAGCCGTCGTTGCGGCCGAAACCGCCATTGCCGCGAAAGCCATCGTTTCTCCAGCCATAACCCGGTGGACGTCCCGGCTGGTAGTAGCGCGGCGGGGGCGGGGGCGCGTAATAACGGGGTGCCGGGGCGTAGTAGCGAGGCTGGGTGTAATAGCGCGGTTGAGGCGCCACATAGATGCGTCGCTCCTGATAGTAGGTAGAGCGGTAGCCATTGTCATACGCGTAGGCGCCGCCCACGACAGTCGGCTGCGTGTACACATCGGATTCGTAGTAACCGGGACCTGCGTAGCAACCAGAAAGGAAAAGGGTCAGCAAGGTGATAAGCAAGGGTCTTCGATACATGGCGGCCTCCTGGACCGCGATTGGGCCAAGCCAGCGACGCTGGTCGGCGTCCGTCAAAGCGGTTGGCGGACGAAATATCTGACATCGAAAAGGCCTTCTAGTGCCTTGGGTCAGCTTAGAGGGTTGGGCGCGAATGGTCAGCAACTGACTCGCAAAGGCTCTGCAACCAAGGCCTGCAGGCGTGTTTCGGCCTTCTACAAACATGCTACAAAACATTTCATCCACCTTTGCCTCATCACGGTGCGGTCTCGCACCAGCACAAGGCAGTTCCTCCGGCAGCTGGCCGTCGATGACTCGGCCAGCCCTTGAAAAACAAGGCGCAGCACGAGTTGGCACAACTCTCGCTTGATGAGCGATGTGCAGGAGTCAACACAGGTTCGCGGCACCACAATTTGCAATAGCCGACTAGGGTTCCGGCTTGCCGCCAGGCAAGTGGCTGGTCCGAGAGTTGGCGACCTCCAGTAGAGGTTACACGGCGGGACAAAAGCCCGGGAGACAGGGACACCAGTGGTGTCACGTTGCTCCTGGCCGCCTTTTTTCACTACTGGAGATTTCTCAACATGCAAAAGTCTCGTCTCTTCGGTCTGCTGACGGCAGGCCTGCTTGCTGCGTTGAGCCTCTCGGCGAATGCCGCCCAGAAAGATCACTTCAACGTCTGCTGGACCATCTACGCAGGCTGGATGCCGTGGGAATACGCAGGTAGCCAGGGCATCGTCGACAAGTGGGCGAAAAAGTACGGCATCAAGATCGATGTCACCCAGCTCAATGACTACGTCGAATCCATCAATCAGTACACCGCCGGCCAGTTCGATGGCTGCACCATGACCAACATGGACGCTCTGACCATCCCGGCCGCAGGTGGCGTGGAAAGCACGGCACTGATCGTCAGCGACTTCTCCAACGGCAACGACGGCATCGTGCTCAAGGGCGAAGGCAAGAAAGTCTCAGATCTGAAAGGCATGGACGTCAATCTGGTCGAGCTGTCGGTGTCTCACTACCTGCTGGCCCGAGCGCTGGACAGCGTCAAGCTCAGTGAAAAAGACCTCAAGGTGGTCAACACCTCGGATGCCGATATCTCGGCAGCCTTCAATACCGACGATGTACAGGCCGTCACCACCTGGAACCCGATGCTCTCGGACATCAAGGCCAAGCCCGGCGTGACCGAAGTGTTCAACTCCAGCCAGATTCCCGGCGAGATCATGGACATGATGGTCGTCAACACTCAGACCCTGAAAGACAACCCGGCCCTGGGCAAAGCCCTGACCGGCGCCTGGTTTGAAGTGGTCGAACTGATGAACGCCAAAAATGCTCAGGGCAAGGCTGCGCTGGAACACATGGCTAAAGCATCGGGCACCGATCTGGCCGGCTTCCAGGCGCAACTGGACACCACCAAGCTGTTTGCCACGCCCAAGGAAGCGCTTGAGTTCGCGACCAGCAAACAACTGCCGGATACACAGCGCAAGGTGGCTGACTTCTCGTTCGCTCACGGTTTGCTCGGCGAAGGCGCACGCGACGCCGATGCGGTCGGCATGTCGTTCGCCAATGGCGTGACGCTCGGCGACAAGGGCAATCTCAAGCTGCACTTTGACCCCGGCTACGTGCAGATGGCCGTCGACGGCAAGCTGTAAATCACGTTCAGTAGAAAGGTCATTGCCATGCGCTTGATAAACCGCCATCCGGATCGTGCCGGTCGCCTGATACTGGTGATCCTGCCGTTCGCCCTGTTGCTGTTCGCCTATTTCATGGGCTCGGCCACCCGGCTTGCGGAAAACCCCAGCGACAAACTGCTGCCCAGCGCGGTACAGATGGCCGATGCGGTCAAACGCATGGCGTTCGTTGCCGACCCGCGCAGCGGTGACTACCTGCTGTGGCAGGACAGCGCATCGAGCCTGCAACGCCTGGCCATCGGCTTGGGGATCAGCGCGCTGCTGGGCCTGTGTCTGGGCATCGCAGCGGGCATCCTGCCGCTGTGCGGCGCACCGCTGTCGCCCTTGCTGACGGTGCTGTCGATGGTGCCGCCGCTGGCCATCCTGCCGATTCTGTTCATCGTGTTCGGCCTGGGCGAGTTATCGAAGGTAATGCTGATCGTGATCGGCATCACACCGATTCTGGCCCGCGATCTGGAACAGCGCGCCCGTGAAATCCCGGTCGAACTGCTGATCAAGGCGCAAACCCTCGGTGCCTCGACCTGGACACTGATCCTGCGGGTGATCCTGCCGCAATTGCTGCCACGCCTGTTGATCGCCCTGCGCCTGGTGCTGGGTTCGGCGTGGCTGTTCCTGATCGCCGCCGAGGCGATTGCTTCGACTGACGGCCTGGGCTACCGGATCTTCCTGGTGCGGCGCTATCTGGCGATGGACGTGATTCTGCCCTATGTGGTGTGGATCACCCTGCTCGCCTGGCTAATGGACTGGGGCCTGAAAGCCCTGACCCGACGCGCCTTTCCCTGGTACGAAGGAGCACGCGCATGAGCTTTATCAGTGTGCGCAATGTCTGGCAGCAGTACGCCGATCAGGTGGTACTCGAGGGCCTGAACCTGGACGTGGCCGAAGGCGAATTCTGCACGCTGGTCGGCGCTTCGGGCTGCGGCAAGTCGACCTTTCTGCGCCTGTTGCTGGGTCAGGAATCCCCCAGTCGCGGCCTGATCACGCTGGACGGCACGCCCCTGCGCAATGAGCCGGATGCCAGCCGTGGCGTGGTGTTTCAGCGCTATTCGGTGTTCCCGCACCTGTCGGTGCTCGACAACGTGGCGCTGGGTCTGGAGCTGCCCCGCTCGCCCTGGCTCGGCCGTCTGTTCGGCCAGGCGAAAAGCGAGGCGCGCGAGCACGCTGCGCAGTTGCTCGGCAAGGTCGGCCTGGGGCATGCGCTGGACAAGTACCCGACGCAATTGTCCGGCGGCATGCAACAGCGCCTGGCCATCGCCCAGGCGCTGATCATGAAACCGCGCGTCCTGCTGCTGGACGAGCCGTTCGGCGCGCTCGACCCCGGCATCCGCAAGGACATGCACCACCTGCTGCTGGACCTGTGGCGCGAAACGAAACTGACTGTGTTCATGGTCACCCACGACCTGTCCGAAGGTTTCAACCTCGGCACCCGCCTGCTGGTTTTCGACAAGGTGCGCCACGACCCGCACGCCCCCGGCGCCTATGGCGCGCGTATCACTTACGACATCCCCCTCAACAGCGAACGCCGCGCCGAACGCGCCGTCATCGATTCGCTGCTCAACGTTTCAGAGGAGCCCGTTCAATGACCGACTCAACCACGCTGTACCCGGTTTTCGCCGAAGAGATGCTGCCCGGTGGCGGCCATCGTTCGTTTATCCTCAAGCGCGGCGAACTGCTGCGCCTGACCGACCTGCACGGCAACGCCAACGTCAGCCTGACCCTGCTCAACGCCCACGAAAAAACCGAACGGCTGAACCTGCCCGACAGCCTCAAATGCCAGCACACCGCTCGTCTGAGCAACGGTCATTGCCTGTATTCGGACATGGGCCGCGTACTGGCGGCCATCGTCACTGACACCTGCGGCTGGAGCGACAGCATCGGCGGCGTGCTCAATGCTCAGGAAGTCGCTGAAAAATACGGCCAGGGCCGTTATCAGGAATTGCGCAACGGCTTCTTTCGCAACGGCGTCGACAACCTGCTGGTCGAGCTGGGCAAATGGGGGCTGGGGCTGTCCGACCTGCTGATGACCCTCAACCTGTTCAGCCGTGTCGATGTCGACGAGGCAGGAACCCTGCACTTCGCGCCGAATAATTCCAAAGCCGGTGACTACATCGAACTCTACGCACCGATGGACACGCTGGTGGTGCTGACCGCGCTGCAACACTCGATGGACCCCAACCCCGAATACACCCCACAACCGCTGAAACTCAGCTGGATGAAAGCCGACGCAAGCGTCGCCGAGCACTGCCGCACCTCGCGTCCGGAAAACGAGCGCGGCTTCATCAATACCGACCGCCTGTTCGCCTGAGGAGCCTTGTCATGAATTCACCCACTCACCTTTGCTGCGACGCGACCATCCCGGCTGGCGAGCCGTTTCTGGCCGAGGTCAAGGCCGGGCAGACCGTGCGCATCCTCGATCTGCAAGGCAATCAGGCCGTCGACACGCTGTTTTTCAGCCTGAGCAACCCGCGTGAACGCTACGACGTACAGCGCACCCTGCGCCGCCAGAACAGCGTGTACCTGACCACCGGCAGCGTGCTGTTTTCCAACCTCGGCCAGCCGATGCTGACCATTGTCGATGACACCTGCGGTCGCCACGACACGCTCGGTGGCGCATGCGCGCAAGAGAGCAACACCGTGCGCTATGCCCTGGAAAAGCGCTACATGCACAGCTGCCGTGACAACTACCTGCGCGCCTGCATGCATGACGGTCGCCTGAGTAAGGCCGACATCGGCCCGAACATCAACTTCTTCATGAACGTACCCGTGACAGCCGAAGGCGGCCTGACCTTCGAAGACGGTATTTCCGCACCCGGAAAATACGTCGAGCTGCGCGCTGAAATGGACGTGATCGTGCTGATTTCCAACTGTCCGCAGCTCAACAACCCCTGCAACGGCTACAACCCGACGCCTGCGCAGTTATTGATTCGCGACTGACCCGGCACCTGCCCTCAGCAACGGACGACCGTTGCGTAGATTGATCAATAGCGGGACGGCCCGCTTCCCATCACGAAACCGAGCGCGACTGGGTTTCCGGGGTTATGCCATGTTCGACAAACTGCTGATCGCCAACCGTGGCGCCATTGCCTGCCGCATCCTGCGGACCCTGCGCACCTTGCAGGTCAAAGGCGTGGCGGTGTATTCCGAAGCCGACGCTGCCAGCCTGCACCTGATGCAGGCCGACGAAGCCCACAGCCTGGGCGAAGGTGGCGCAGCCGGAACGTATCTGGCGGTGGACAAGATCATCGCCATCGCCAAAGCCAGCGGCGCCAAAGCCATTCATCCCGGCTACGGGTTTCTCTCCGAAAACGCTGGGTTCGCCCAAGCCTGTGAAGACGCCGGTATCGCCTTCGTCGGCCCGACGCCCGAGCAACTGCGCGTATTCGGCCTCAAACACACCGCCCGAGCGCTGGCCAGACAGCATGGCGTGCCAATGCTCGAAGGCACTGAGCTGCTCGACAGCCTGGAGTCGGCCATCGCGGCGGCTCACACCATCGGCTACCCGGTGATGCTCAAGAGCACGGCGGGCGGTGGTGGTATCGGCATGCGTGTGTGTCGCAGCGCCGAAGAGCTGGCCGACTCGTTCGAGGCGGTAAAGCGCCTCGGTCAGAACAATTTCAGCGACGCGGGTGTGTTCATCGAGAAATACATCCAGCGCGCCCGCCACCTGGAAGTGCAGGTGTTCGGCGACGGTCAGGGCGAAGTGCTGGCGCTCGGCGTACGCGACTGCTCGGTACAGCGGCGTAATCAGAAAGTGCTGGAAGAAACCCCGGCCCCGAACCTGCCGCACGGCATGGCCGAAGAACTCTGCATAGCGGCGGTGAAACTGGCCAGGGCAGTCAATTATCGCAGCGCCGGGACGGTCGAGTTCGTCTTCGACAGTGAAGATCAGCGCTTCTATTTTCTGGAAGTGAACACACGCTTGCAGGTCGAGCACGGCGTCACCGAGCAGGTGTGGGGCGTGGATCTGGTCAGCTGGATGGTGCAACTGGCCGCCGGTGATCTGCCGCCGCTGGATCAGTTGCAGGCCGGTCTGAAACCGGTTGGCCATGCAATTCAGGCGCGGCTGTACGCGGAAGATCCAGGCCGTGACTTTCAGCCCTGCCCTGGCCTGCTGACTGCGGCTGATTTCCCGCCTGCCGATGGCCGGACGCTGCGTATCGACACCTGGGTCGAGGCCGGTTGCGAGATACCGCCGTACTTCGACCCGATGATCGCCAAGCTGATCAGTTGGGCACCGAGCCGCGAGGACGCCAGCGCCGGGCTGATCGACGCGCTGAACGAAACGCGCCTGTACGGTGTGGAAACCAATCGCGACTACCTGCGCCAGATCATTGCCGACGCGCCGTTCGCCAGTGGCCAGCCATGGACCCGCTGTCTGGAAGATCTGGTGTATCACGCTGACACCTTCGAGGTGTTGAGCGGCGGCACCCAGACCAGCGTTCAGGATTATCCGGGACGACTGGGCTACTGGGCGGTCGGCGTACCGCCATCCGGGCCGATGGACAGCCGCGCGTTGCGCCAGGGCAACGGCCTGCTGGGCAACCCTGAAGGATGCGCCGCGCTGGAAGTCACCATGAGCGGGCCGCTATTGCGTTTCAACACCGATGCGGTGGTGGCAGTGACCGGTGCGCACATCCCGATCACTCTCGATGGCCAATCCTGTGCGATGAACACCGCGCTATTCGTGAGCGCCGGTTCGACGTTGTCGCTGGGCACCATCGCAGGTGCCGGTGTGCGCAGCTATCTGTGCGTGCGCGGCGGGCTCGACGTGCCGGATTACCTGGGCAGCAAAAGTACCTTTACCCTCGGCCAGTTCGGCGGCCATGGCGGTCGCGCGCTGCGCGCCGGCGATGTGCTGCACATCGCGCCCCTGGTGGAGCGCAGTGCGGGGCAGCGGATTGCCGACGAGGCACTTGAAGCGCTGACAGACGTGCGCCGGATGAGGGTCATTTACGGCCCGCATGCCGCCCCGGAATACTTTACTGAAGCGTACATCGAGAGGTTTTTCGCGACCGACTGGGAAGTGCATTTCAACTCCAGCCGCACCGGCGTGCGCCTGATCGGCCCCAAACCCGAATGGGTGCGTGCCGATGGCGGCGAGGCGGGGTTGCACCCGTCCAACATCCACGACAACCCGTATGCGATCGGCGCGGTGGATTTCACCGGCGACATGCCGGTAATCCTGGGGCCGGACGGACCCAGCCTGGGCGGATTCGTCTGCCCGGTGACCATCATCGAAGCGGACCTGTGGCAGCTGGGGCAATTGAAGGCTGGCGACAAGGTCCGATTCACTCCGGTGAGCGTCGAGGCGTGTCATGCAGAACGATGTGGAAGCGCGCTTGCTAGCGAAGGCTATATTCCTGACGCAGAAAATCCATCGACTGCAACGCCCTCTTCGCGAGCAAGCTCGCTCCCACAAGGCACCGCAAACTTCCGTAGGAGCGAACTTGTTCGCGAAGGCTATAGTCCTGACGCAGAAAATCCATCGACTGCACCGGCCTCTTCGCGGACAAGTCCGCTCCTACAGGAAGCCGCGTATACCCGTAGGAGCGAACTTGTTCGCGAAGACTATAGTCCTGACGCAGAAAATCCATCGACTGCAACGCCCTCTTCGCGAGCAAGCCAGATCCCACAAAGCACCGCAAACTCCCGTAGGAGCGAACTTGTTCGCGAAGGCTATATTCCTGACGCAGAAAATCCATCGACCGCACCGGACTCTTCGCGGACAAGTCCGCTCCTACAGGGCACCGCAAACTTCCGTAGGAGCGAACTTGTTCGCGAAGGCTATAGTCCTGACGCAGAAAATCCATCGGCTGCAACGCCCTCTTCGCGAGCAAGCTCGCTCCCACAAGGCACCGCAAACTCCCGTAGGAGCGAACTTGTTCGCGAAAGCTATAGTCCTGACGCAGAAAATCCATCGACTGCAACGCCCTCTTCGCGAGCAAGCTCGCTCCCACAAGGCACCGCAAACTTCCGTAGGAGCGAACTTGTTCGCGAAAGCTATAGTCCTGACGCAGAAAATCCATCGACTGCATCGGACTCTTCGCGGACAAGTCCGCTCCTACAGGAAGCCGCGTATACCCGTAGGAGCGAACTTGTTCGCGAAGGCTATAGTCCTGACGCAGAAAATCCATCGACTGTAGAGGACTCTTCGCGGACAAGTCCGCTCCTACAAGGCACCGCAAACTTCCGTAGGAGCGAACTTGTTCGCGAAGGCTATAGTCCTGACGCAGAAAATCCATCGACCGCACCGGACTCTTCGCGGACAAGTCCGCTCCCACAAGGCAACGCAAACTCCCGTGGGAGCGAGCTTGTTCGCGAAAGCTATAGTCCTGACGCAGAAAATCCATCGACTGTAGAGGACTCTTCGCGGACAAGTCCGCTCCTACAGGGCACCGCAAACTCCCGTGACAGCGAAGTTGTCCGTATAGAGGATCTGCCCTCCCCAGTCATCCTCGACATCGGTCAGGACGATAAACGCCTGGTTGCGCGTCTGTCCGGGGATACCCATCTGCTGCTGGAAATCGGTGCGCCGGAGCTGGATCTGGTGCTGCGTCTGCGCGGCCACGCCTTGATGCTTGCGCTGGAGGCCAAGGCGCTGGCGGGGGTGATTGATCTGACGCCGGGCATTCGCTCTCTGCAAGTCCACTACCGCCCCGAGCAACTGCCGCTTTGGCAACTGCTCGACATCATCGCCGGAGAATGGGACGCCGTGTGCGCCGCGAAAGACCTGCAAGTGGCCTCGCGCATCGTCCATCTGCCGCTGTCCTGGGACGACCCGGCCTGCCAGCTGGCCATCGAAAAGTACATGACCACAGTACGCAAGGACGCGCCTTGGTGCCCGAGCAACCTGGAGTTCATCCGTCGTATCAATGACCTGCCCAACCTCGACGAAGTCCAGCGCACGGTGTTCGACGCCAGCTATCTGGTCATGGGGCTGGGCGACGTGTACCTCGGCGCACCGGTGGCCACGCCGCTGGATCCGCGCCACCGGCTGGTCACCACCAAGTACAACCCGGCGCGCACCTGGACCGCCGAAAACTCGGTGGGCATCGGCGGCGCGTACATGTGCGTGTACGGCATGGAAGGCCCCGGCGGGTACCAGTTCGTCGGCCGCACGTTGCAGATGTGGAATCGCTATCGCGACGTCGCTGCCTTCGAGGGTAAACCATGGCTGTTGCGCTTCTTCGATCAGATCCGTTTCTACCCGGTCAGCGCCGACGAACTGGTGCGTATCCGCCGCGACTTCCCGCTGGGTCGCTTCGCCCTGAACATCGAACACAGCACCCTGAATCTGGCTGATTACCAAGCCTTCCTGACCCGCGAAGCCGAAGGCATTGAGGCGTTCCGCGCCCAGCAGAACGCCGCTTTCAACGCAGAGCGCGAACGCTGGATCGCCAACGGGCAGGCCGATTTCCAGAGCGATGAAGGCGTGACGCCAAACACCGAAGAACAGCCTCTGCAACCCGGCCAGCAAGGCGTCGACAGCCACATCGCCGGCAATCTCTGGCAAGTCCAGGTACAACCGGGCGAACACGTGGAAGCAGGCGACGTGCTGGTGATTCTGGAATCCATGAAAATGGAAATCCCCCTGCTCGCCCCGATCGCCGGCGTGGTGCAGGACGTCAGGGTGCAACCCGGCTCGGCAGTACGCGCAGGGCAACGGGTGGTGGTGCTGAGCGCAGACTGAATCGACCCACTTTTCACTTTCAAGGGAATCCCGTCATGAACGACATAGCACTGCCCAATGACCTGCGTCTGGACACCGTACGCGCGCTCTACCAGTCCGGCAAAATATCGCCGCGCCAGCTGATCCTGGCGCTGCGCGAAAAAGCCGCAAGGCTGAACAGCGATTATCACCTGTTCATCCACTTGCTCAGCCCGGCTGAACTCGAGCCTTATCTGGCTGCACTGGATGCTCGTGATCCCAAAGACCTGCCGCTGTTCGGCATCCCCTTCGCGATCAAGGACAATATTGATTTGGCGGCCATTCCAACCACCGCGGCCTGTCCGGACTACGCCTACACACCCGAGCACTCGGCAAGCGTCGTCGCGCACCTGATCGCGCTGGGTGCCGTGCCCATGGGCAAGACCAATCTGGACCAGTTCGCCACAGGTTTGAACGGCAGCCGCTCGCCCTATGGCGCCTGCCCCAACAGCGTGTTGAACGAGTACCCGTCAGGCGGTTCGAGCGCCGGCTCGTCGCTGGCCGTGGCATTGGGCGTCAGCAGCTTCTCGCTGGGCACCGACACGGCGGGCTCGGGCAGGGTGCCCGCGGCACTGAATAACCTGGTGGGAATGAAAGCCAGCAAGGGACTGATTTCCACGGCGGGCGTGGTGCCCGCATGCCGCACGCAGGATTGCGTCTCGACCTTCACCGCCACGGCGCGGGAAGCCAGCGAGCTATTGGCACTGATCGCCGCATTTGATCCGCGCGATGAGTACAGCCGTCGCAACCCTTCGTGGAACGACGCCTCGGCTTTCGGCACACCTCGCCCGTTTCGCTTCGGTGTACCCCGTGCGGAGGACCTGCAGTTCTTCGGCTGTACCGAGGGGCCGAGACTGTTCAACGCAGCTATCGACCACCTTGCAGCGCTGGGTGGCGAAGCGGTCACAGTGGACTTGTCACCGTTTCTCGAAGCGGCGCGGTTGTTGTACGAGGGGCCGTGGGTGGCCGAACGCTATAGCGTCGCCGGACAGTTAATGGAAGAACGTCCTGACGCGGTATTGCCGGTGATCCGCGACGTGCTGGCCAAGGCTCCCCAGGTCAGCGGGGTCGATACGTTTCGCGCGCAGTACCGTTTGCAAGCACTCAAGGCGACGTGCGATCGGGCACTTGAAGGCCTGGAATGCATGGTGACGCCAAGCATCGGCCGCCCGGTGACATCGGCAGAGCTGGCGGCCGAGCCGGTGTTGCGTAACTCGGAGCTGGGTTACTACACGAATTTCGTCAACCTGCTCGACTACGCCGCCGTCGCCGTGCCCAGTGCCTTCATGGGCAACGGTCTGCCGTGGGGCGTGACGCTGTTCGGACGCGCATTCACCGATCAGTACCTGCTCAGTCTGGCCGACGCCTTGCAACGGCAAACCGCCCTGCCCTTGATTGGCGGCGAAGCACCTCGGCTGCCTGTACCGCAAACCACTGCACGCAACGATAGGGCGCGGTTGGTGGTCTGCGGTGCTCACTTGGACGGACTGGCATTGAACTGGCAGCTCAGGCAACGAGGGGCACGCCTGCTGGAAACCACGCAAAGCTCGGCCGACTATCGGCTGTATGCGCTGGCCGGTGGTCCGCCCTTCCGGCCTGGCATGGTGCGGGTGGCCGAACACGGCGTCGCCATCGACGTGGAGGTCTGGGAGCTGCCAAGTATCGAGTTGGGGTCGTTCCTGACCGGCATTCCAGCACCGCTCGGGCTGGGCAAGGTGCAATTGGCCGACGGCCGCTGGGAGACCGGTTTCATCTGCGAAGCCTATGGTCTGGAGGGCGCCCGCGACATCAGCCATCTCGGCGGCTGGCGTGCGCACGTGCAACCGCAGTGAGCGCAAGGCGGCATGCTCGGGCGTGCCGTCTCGCTCTTTCAGCGCGACGGGAAGTTGCAATACATAGTTATGACCTTCCCCATCTCGCTTGCCGAAATAATGCGCATCCATTCATTTCGACCGCACGTCATGCCCCCCATCTGGAGTCCGCTTCGTCAGGACACGCTGTTTCACCCGTCCTCTTTACTGCTGGAGCAAACCAGCGTTCTGCGTCCCGAGCACAGCAGTAGCAGGCACGACACGCTGAACGCATCAATGCCGCTCATCCTGCCGGACGGCTTTTCAGTGCCCGAACCAACACCGTTGCCTGCGGTGACCGAAGAAAGCGAGCCGAAAGACGCCGCGCCACACATCGAGCGTCAACTCAGAGCCATGCGTAACAGCGCAGGTTTCCGGCTGATTGCCGACTCGACGTTACTCCTCCAAGCCTGCCAACTGGACATGGACTTTCCGCCGACGCGACAGGATTATGTTCGCCAGCAACTGACCACGCTGCTCACGCAGACGAGCGACAAGGCACTCGACCCGGACGCCCTGCAGATCACTTTCAGCAACGATGACCGACCTGCCGTGGACGACAGTGGACACGAGCATTACAGCGTCAGCCTGTCGCTGACCGATGTGGCGCTGGCCAGCTTCGAGCCTGCGCACTTCCAGGCGCTGTCGCGTAGCACCCTTGCCGATATTTCACTGTGCGAAGACACGCCTGCGCTGACAACCGCGCGGATGTTCAAGCGGATTGGCGAGCTGCCGCTCAAACGCAATTACAACGCCGTACTGCAGACATTCAGGACCCGGCACGAGGCAACCTGGCGCACCTTGTCGCGGCTGGCGTTCCTTGACAACCTGGCTCGGCAGCTCAACCACAGACACATCAGTCGGGACGGTTATTGGTTGGCGCTGGACGCCCTGGGGCTGGACCGGTTTCCCGCCGCCACCGACACGCTGAGCATGAGCGGACGAGGTGAAAAATCCGAAGTCCGAGCCCTGATGCTGAATGGCAAACAGGTGCCGGAGATATTTCAGATCAGCTCGAAAACCACGTCGCATTGTTTCATTCACATTCTGGGTGCCAAGGGTAACGTCATCGAATACATCAGCGATGATCCACGCCAGATGAGCAGGCGGCTGTTGGCGGCCATGAACGCCTCAGGGCTCTACGGCCAGGTATTTCTTTCGCTTGAGCAGCATGCCGGCATCGTTGTCGAGGCGCCGCTGATCGAAGGCGACCTGTTCACCGCAGTGACCCAGGCTTCGTTCGCCGGGCTTCTTGCCGACAGCCATGCGCGCAGCACGCTCGACCTGCTCAGGCCCGTCGCTCGTGGCCTGGCGCTGGCAGGTGCCGCAGACCTGTGGCAGACACAGCCGAGCATTCTGGAACAGATCCCGGTTGCGTCGAAAATGGCCGGGCAAGTCATGGCGAGCTATTTACAGGAAAACCACACGCTGACGATCAACCCCGAGCATGTGTTCATCGCTTATCGACCCGGCTATTCGAGCCCCCCCCTGGGCAACCCCCGGTTGCCGCCTACGTCTGTTCACACGCCCGACCCAAGGCCAATCAGCCTGAGCGAGGCGCTGATAAGCAATTACCGAGTCGATCATCCGGCTGGCTATATCGATCACGGCGGCGGCACCGTGGTGTTCTTCGACCCCACCGGGCAGGGCGACAGTGAGCAGGGTCAGGTGCTTGATATCAGCCCGCAGGCGCTCGAGGACTACATCAGAGCCTTCGACTTTCTGACCTGGATGACTCAACGCATCCACGACTTCTGGGATCAGCAGCGAACCACCATACAACAGGCATTCAGAACCACCTTCATCAACCAGGCACTGATCAGCCTGAAGCGCGGCAGCCTCACGCGCGGCACCTTCGATCTGCTCGTGGACACCCTCGCGCACCCTGCTCCTCATAACTGGCGGTCACTCGGTTTTTTCGTTCAGGGCGCGTTGATCGACGCCATGCAACAGCAGTACACCGGCCTGCTGGTACTTGAGCAGCCGGGCTCACCGAACGTGCTTTATCAGGCGGGCCATGCCGATGCGTTCATCGAGTTTGCAGACGACACGGCGCTGAAGCTGCATCTGAGCCGGGCAACGGCCAGTCCGGAGTGGCGTGAGACGGTCATGCGTTATGTTCCGCGCCGTCATCACCAGCGCCTGGACTACCTGCTCAAATTATGGGGCGGGACACAGGCGCCCAACCCGCCCGTTTCCATCCTTCGCCCCTGGATCGATGCGCTGTACAACCCTGACACACGCCAGGCCATGAACCACTCGTTGTGTGAGAAAAGGCTGGAAGACACGCCATTCGCTTTTCTGCACCGACTGCTCAAGCAGAACGCACTGGATGACGCAGAAGATCAGATCGTCACATCAACGCAGGTAACACTGGCGGACTGGACCGACCGGCTTCAGCAATTACAGCGGCTGCTGATGCCGATATCCTTGTTGCTGACACCTGCGCTCGTTGCCTCCCTGGCCACGGAGATTGGCATCACCTCGCTGGCCATTGCCGCAACGCATCTGCCAGGCAGCCGTTACGCAGAGAAAAACCAGGCGCTGCTGGCCACGCTAACACTGGGCTTGCTGCAACTGGCTCCGCACACGCCAAGGATGCTGCGCTCACTGAGCCGAATCGTAAAACCTGCCGTGAGCAGTTCCCAAACCGTAGCGATTACGCTCGACCGGGCGTTCGGCACCCGGCCGTTGCGCAGACAATTTGTCACCCCGCGCCAGACCCGGCTGGAGAAATTCTTTCACACCGACGCCCTGCTCAAACGCTGGACAGTCAGCACTGCCGTCTCGTCAAACCTGTTGCAGGTCCATGCCTGGAAGCTGGGTAAACGGTTCCTTTTATGGACGTCCGACAGGGGTCAGGCGCGCACTCTGGTGGTCAGCAGCCATGGGTACTACACACCGTGGACCCGGACGGTGAAGATCCCCAATGGCACCGAGATTCGCACCTACGCGCCGCATGGCTACGAACTGGTGGACCCGAAGCTGCATCGGGTCGTCAACAAGAACGCCCGGCCATTCGCACTTTCCAATACGGCGGTGCATAGCGTGATGCAGCCCACACCGCTTGAACCTCTACTTCTCACCGCCAAGCTGATAGCAGGCACTTCGCTGCCCGGCAGACTGAAGAACTACAGCCTGTCCAAGTTTCAGACGACGACCAGCGAGAGCTATGACGAGATCGCAAGCGTGGTGGGCAACTCGCGGGCGTCGCCCTTGCGCGGCTGGTTGCCGCCGACGCCGATGGATGTTCTGACAGTGCGCAACCGCTTCGGCATGCCCCCGCCATCCCTGGCCGACCTGTTCGAAAGCCTGTCCATTCAAGGCATCCATTACGACAGAATATTGCTCGTGCACTGCCGGTGTGCGGCGATATCGGCGCTGATGAACCGCTCACCCGTCTATCATGCCCCGACAGCGAGCTCGGTGATTGCTAATATGGCCTGAACCGGACATCCCGATCATCCAGCACGGCGCTTACTCTCGACATGACAACGGCCTCCCCTGACACCGCGCTGTGCCCCTTGTGCGGCTTCAGCAACCAATGCAGCCTGGCCGATCCGCGCACCGTGGACCGGCCCTGCTGGTGCTTTTCGCAAAGCATCGACCCGGCATTGCTGGCAGGCCTGCCGGATAACCTTCGCGACAAGGCGTGTCTGTGCCCGCGCTGCGCCGGGATCGAGGATGCCGCGCCAGGTCCCCAGGCACGCCGGGCCACAGAGTAAGATGCACGCCCCTTCCTCCGCTCGCCGTTATCGCCATGCGCCTTGATCGTTTCCTCAGCAACCTGCCACGCTTCAATCGTCAGCAAGTGCGCCTGGCACTGGCCAGCGGACGCGTGCAGGTAGACGGCCAGGCAACCCGCGACCCGCACCACGAAGTACGCGAATTCAGTTGTGTGGCGCTCGACGAAGAGATCCTCCAGGCAGGCAAAGTCCCCCGCTACTTCATGCTGCACAAACCTGAAGGCTGCGTCAGCGCGACGAGCGATGCGCAGCATCCAACCGTGCTCGATTTGCTGGACGAGCCTGACAAGCACGAACTGCATATCGCCGGACGGCTGGACTTCAACACCACCGGCCTGATGCTGATAACCAACGATGGTCAATGGTCGCGGCGCCTGACTCAGCCACAGACCAAAATGCCCAAGGTGTATTACGTCGAGACCGAGCAACCGATCGACGAACGCTACGCCGCGAAGTTTGCCGAAGGCCTGTATTTCGCATTCGAAAACCTCACCACACAACCGGCGCAATTGACCTTGTTGGGGCCGCAAAGTGCGCGCCTGAGCATTGTCGAAGGCCGCTATCATCAGGTGAAACGAATGTTCGGCCACTTCGACAACAAAGTGTTGCGCCTGCATCGGGAAACCATCGGCGCGCTGGCGCTGGACCCTGGCCTGCGCCCAGGCAGCTATCGCGCGCTGAACGCCGGCGAAATCGGCCTGTTTTGAACGTCATGGCCTCCTGGCAGACGCTGTTCGGATCGGCACAGGCCGTTGATCGACTATCGCATGTCTGTCACGAAACGCGGGCAATGTCATAGGCACGCATACCTGTCTACGCTAGGAGTGAAACCTATGTCGCCAGAAAAAGCAGTGCTCGACATACAAGGACAGTTTCGGGTTTATACCGAACTCTATCGCACCGATGCCGCCGCCAAGACCATCATTCTGGTCAACGGCTCATTGGCCACCACCGCTTCATTTACCCAGACCGTCCGCAACCTCTACCCGACCTTCAACGTGGTGCTTTACGACCAGCCCTATTCAGGCAAATCCAAACCGCACAACCTGCATGGCGCGCCACTGACCCGGGAAGAAGAAGGCCAGCTCCTGCTGGAATTGATCGACCACTTCAATGCCGAGCACGTGCTGTCGTTCTCGTGGGGCGGCGCGGCCACGCTGGTTGCTTTGGCGCATCGGCCGAAACGCATCGAAAGCGCAGTGATCAGCTCGTTCTCCCCAGTGATCAACGAGAAGATGCATGACTACCTGTGTCACGGCATCACGCACCTGGGCGCGCATAACCGTTATGACATGGGCCACCTGATCAACAACACCGTCGGCAAGCATCTGCCTACGTTGTTCAAACGCTTCAATTTCCGTCATATCAGCAGCCTGGATGCTCACGAATATGACCAGATGCATTACCACTTCAGCCAGGTCCTGGAGCTCGACCCGGACAATTACCTGACCGCAGGCAAGAACATCACCGTCCCCATACTGTTCATCAACGGAGCCCTGGACGAATACACCTGCGCGCACGACGCCGCCCACTTCTCCAGATACCTTCGCGACTGCAGCTTCAGCACCATCGACGCCACCGGCCACTTCCTGGACATGGAACACAAGGCCGCCTGCCGCGACTCGAAACAGGTACTGATGAATTTCCTGCAACCGGCACAGGTGTCACGCGACGTCCATAACCGGGTTCAGGACTACCCGTCCCTGACCTTCTGAAAACCACACACGAAGCCGCCGTCAGTTACGGAGCATCGTCATCTGGCGGTTGGTTTTCAGGGTGAGTATCAGGGGGCAAAGCGCTGCGGGGTGAAATTAGCGCTTCAAATCAGGGCAGGGTTCTGGTACAAAGTCAGCCGCTCAGAGCAGCTATCAGAGCGGGTATAGTTTAGTGGTAAAACGAAAGCTTCCCAAGCTTTAGTTGAGGGTTCGATTCCCTCTACCCGCTCCATCTTCCAGCCAATGATCCCGGGCATTCCAGGCAATTTCGCCCTAGCGCCTAAGCTCATCAATACCTTCTCGCCGCCCCACCATCAGTTCTCCCGGAAGCCCCGAAAATTTGGTGCACCGTCGACTCCCTCGACACGGCGTCTTGTCTGACCCGCGTTTCCCCTTCGATCACTCAATAAACCCCTACCAGGATGTCTGAGTTTTGAAGCTCAACGATCGCCCGGACAGCGTCAGGGTACAACTCAATCGACGAAATCTCCTTCTCCAATGCCTCGCTCAGCTCGACGTGTTTAGAAGCGGAGAGAGAAATCCCCAAGTGGTCTGCAACCCCGGCGAACGGAAGGTTTGCAGCCATCGCGAAGTCAAACCCAATCAGCATGCCCTACCAGGTGAATGAAGCCGGCATCGCCTTGAGTCAGTGCAGCAGACTCCGCGGAGTTGGCGATATTGAATGCGACCTGTCCACGGCTTGTGCCGCCGTCCAGCGATTGGACCCAATAGGCAAGGCCGTTAGCGTCGCTGCCTCTGTCCAGGACATTGTGATACAGATGTTCGACAAAGGCTGTATTGCTGCTGCCATTGGGCAGGCTTTGAGAAAATTCGGCAGATTGCACAAAACCACCCGCAACCTGGGCACCGGTTGCGCCTGCGGCGCCGTGAGACAGCCAGAACTTCAGGCCTTCAATATCGGGAGCACGATCCAGAATGGTATACAGACGACCAATGTTTGCCTGCGCAGAGTCGAGGACGAACAGTTCGCGATCTGCGAAATCGAGCACATTGAACCCACTCAGTTCGAATTTCGCCGCCGCTCCAGTGGAACGACTGACTGATAGCGTGCCGGTATCAAGCGCGCTGATCGTGTAGGCGGATGCAGCGTCGTTGAAAATAAAGGTGTCGATACCAGCGTTGCCCGCCAGATGCGAAACCGCATTGCTGTCCAGCCTGACTTCCTGCTCACTGATCTGATCATCCCCAGCCGTGCCGGTAGCCACGCCCTTGCCTACGACCATATCCAGATTGTTCCAGGCGTTATGAGCCACGATCCTGATGAACCCCGTCTCGCCTTCCGAGAGGTCACGGCTCTCGCGCGAATTCAGGAAGCCATCAGCGACCGCTGCTCGACTCACACCCGCCTGCAGCAGCGTGTTCCAGGACGACACACCTGATTCTTCGCCTGTGCGATGCAATACGGTCTGATAGAGATCAAGGACAAAGTCCCGATCACCAAGCCCGCTGTAGTGCTGCATCCCTTCAATGGAATTCAGAAAGCCATCGCGAATCTCTGCATACGAACTGCCGATCGCCTGCTGCGTCAGCCAGTTCTTCAACCCCTGATAATCGGGCGTCCGACCGAACAGTGAATAAAGCCTGGCAATGTCAGCCTGATCCTCGGTGAGCGCGATGTGATGAAGATCGGTGCTAAAACTCAACGAAACAGTGGCGTCACTCTCGGCGTTGAAGGCGCCATAACGGCTGTGAAAAGCCATGAGCAGTTCGTCAAGACTGGCATTGCGGTCGCTGAAAGACAGCCTTTCGACGCTTGAAAGTGTGTCCACATCGGACGTTTGCGCATCATGAACGCTGAGGGTGGCATTCCTCACCAGCGCGGTATCGTACGTTGCAAAGTAGCGAGCACCTGCCTCGGTATACAAGGCGGTGTCGATGCCGTTGCCACCATTGAGCACGTCCGAGCCCGCCCCACCCATCAGCCGATCATTGCCATCGCCGCCTTGCAACTGGTCATTGCCCGCGTTGGCATTTAGAAAGTTGTCACTGGCGTTGCCTATCAGCGTATCTGCGCCTGCACCGGTGATGGCGTTCTCGATAACCGTACCGCGCGCGATTGCAATATTCGATAGACCGCCGTATAGGCTGGAAAAAGCTTCACTTCTCAGATCGACTGTCTGAGCGCCGACATAGGTGCTGACGTTGATCGTGTCGTTGCCGCCCGAATCATAGATCGTGGCCACCAGGCCGGGCACGAAGTCGGTTCCGGTGTTGATGGAAGTCTTGTTGAAACTGTAGGTATTGTCACCTGTGCGGGTAACGGCGGTGCCGTACAATGACTGGATGGCTACGATATCCGCCAGCATGGGGGTAGCGACATAGCCGAAAGAGGCGTTGGAATACGTATTCTCGTCCTGGCTGAAGTAGGACATCACCGAGTATTTCCAGCTGTCCTCTTGATAGAAGGCATTGTTGGGGAAGGTCGCGCTCCCGTTATAATTGCCCGCATGGCCCAACCCCAGCGCGTGGCCGATTTCATGAATGTAGGTTTGCTGATAATACAAACCGTATTTCACCCAATCGGAAGCGATGTTGACGCTGCTGTCCGAGATGATGCTGCCTGCATAATTGGAGTTGCTGTACGCACCGCTTTTTTGTTCGCTGAAATTGATCGCAGCGGCAGCGGTGGTTTCCACAAAGTTTAGGCCGCTGACATTGGTCCAGGTTTGCAGCGCATATCGAGCAACAACCTGAGCGCTTGCGCTCAAACTTGCCAGGTTGACAGTGAGCGACCCTCCGGCGTGCACGTCAAAATGGTGCTGGGAACCGCCATAGGCGTCGTGCCAATAGCCATTGGTAAGGTAGTTGGCTTGTTGGTCGAGCGTCAGGTGCCCAAGCGCCGCTTGGTTGGTGGCTGTCTGTTTAGCCGCACCCTGGCCAGTCGCTCCTTCGTCCCAAAGTTGGGTAAGTGCATCGCACATCGAACACATGTAGAAACTCCGGGGCAACGGATGCCTGGCCAAGTTAATTACGCAAGAATCGGGGACGGATAGGGAATGAGTTCAAGCCGCTGAGACGGGTTTGAAAGCTGGTTTCATGACCTTCACGCGCGTTTGCTCCGCCTTGATCTTGACGATCGTGTTGCTCTTCGAGAAGGTACGCCAGGACGCGGTCGAAGACCGTCAATCTCATTGCTGATGAGGTTGTCGGCATGCTTTCTTGCGACTTAAGGCGGTGTTTCCTGGAACCGATGAAATACAGCCGGGGGAGGCTGGAGGAAGCGTTCTGGCTGGGCAGGCGGGCAGGCCGCCCGACGTTCGAGCGGAATCTACGTCCTTCTCATCATCGTCCCGGCTCGCTATCGCGTTCAATCGGGTCAAGACAAATTCAAACATCCACCCGAACCACTAATCTCCGCTCAGCGAACGCTGCAGCAGGGCACACAGTGGAGCTGTGGCGTTCATGCGTAAGGCCCTTTACGGGTGTGCTTGAATATCCTGAAGCGGCAGCAGATCCATGACGTCACAGAACAACTGCCGGTGCTTCCAGTCGTTTCTGTCGCCAATCACATAGAGACGTCGCTTGGCGCGCGTCGCCGCCACGTTCAGCAGGTTAGGTTCTGAAACAGCCCAGTTGCGAGCACCCGCTCCGGCAGTGTTGCCGCCCAATACGACGATGACGATCGATGCTTCCTTGCCTTGCATCGTGTGGATCGTGCCCGACACTAGCTTGCTTCGGAGTATGCGCTTGAGGTTTTGCTGCACAGCCTTGAAAGGCGTGATGACCGAAATATCTTTCGCCTCTATGCCATCGCCATGCAGCCGCTTGAGCAGGTCGCGTAAGACCTGGCCTTCCGCAGGCACCCAATTTCCTTCGGAAGACCCACTGACATGTATCCACCCTGTCGGCAGACTGGCGAGGGTTTCTTTGTCGGCGCGCGGTGCAATCGTTCCGTACACCATTGCTCCGTCGTAGGCGATACGGTTGGCGAGTGCATACATAGGCTTGTCGCAGCGGCGATGCACGACCAGTGGCAATCCTACCCACGTCTTGCCGCCGGCAGGCCCGGCCATGCGTCCCCAAGGAGTGGCTTCGTCAGCCAGCACCTGTGCGGATTTTTGATTGGGAATCCAGTGCGCATCAACCCCGTAACGTGTACGCATGTGCTCCAGCACCGCATCGGATACGGTAACGATGGGCTTGAGTTGCAGCGGGTCCCCCACCAGCAACGCGCGTCGGGACCGCCACAGTGCGCCGACTGCCTGTTGCGGAGCGGCCTGACCTGCCTCATCCACGAGTAACCAGCCAATCTCACTGGCACCCAGCGAGCCAAACGAACGGGCGAATGATGCGAAGGTGCTGCTCAACACCGGAACGACCATGAACAAAGAAGCCCACGCCGAACGGATTGCATCGCGCGACAACCCTTGGAAACGCGAACCGGTCAGCAGACTATTGATCATGAATAAATTGGAACGCAGTCTTGACGCCTCAAGCTCGAAGAACGTCTGGTGGAGCTTCAGTGCCTGGATGAAAACCCGCGCACGTGCCTTCCGCCAGCCTTCAATGCGCCAGGGTTCGGCCAGTTCAATGGCATCCCCATCCCCGATAGCGTTGTCTTTTAACCAAGCAAGCAGATGGTCAGCCTGATGAGTGGTTGCCAGTTCCCAGGCATCGCGCGTAAGCGTTTGGTCCTGCTGCTGCGATCCCTGAAGCACTCGGCGCGCGTCAGTGATTTTTCTTTCCGCCTGGACCTTATCGATATCGAGTTGTTGAGTAAGGCGTGTGATCCGCGCGAACTCGGCCTTGGCAACGTCACGTTGGCTTTCCAGCAGTGCCCGAGCGGCATTCCAGTCGCGTCGAGCATTTCCCAGACTGAATACATTTGACCAGAAACCGGGTCTGGGTGGGAGCATCCCAAGCGCGTCAAGACACTTCTTCAGTGCCGTATTGGCGGGACCACCTTCCTCGTTATCCAGGCGCGAGAGTTCATTGGCTACCTCAATCAGCGACTGTTCGAATGACCTCAGTTTTTCGGAGTCTTCGGCAATCTTCTTCCTGGCCTCGAGGATGGCCAGGATCAACTCACGAATCCGACTGGCGTCACGGCATGCTTTGCGTTCTTGCGCCTTGACCGCCTCGTAGTCAGAGACTGCTTGCTGCCACAACGCTTGACGTTGCTCTGGTGAACGGACCGCATTCACCTCGGCACTCACATTGAGCCACCCCCAAAATCCCTTCGGGCCCTTCTCTTCCTCGGGTGGAGCATCTTCGCTCTGGCTCTCGCTGTCGTCAGCGTCTTCCATCTCGGCAGAGGAGGCCGAAAAGAGTGCTTCCACGATGTTGTCGACTTCTTCGTCAGGGTCGACCTCCGTCTCGTCTTCTACCTGCGCCGCAGCCTTGTCTTCGCTGCCAAACGGGCGCTGACCATAGAAGTAACGATCTACGAATTTGTTGCGACGCGCCTTACTCCCCAATGCACCGGAAATCAGTCCCCACGCAGGCTTATCCGAGACCAGCTCCCCCAGCTCGGCGAAATACTCTGCTTCTGGCAGCCAACTTTCATCAATCTTGTCTCGCTGCGGCAGCTCCAGCGTCACATTTTCCACGGCACCGTTGTTGGATGAAGCGACTACGATTTCGAAGCCATACAGTGCGGGGTTGAGCCTGAAACTGTATTGCTGCCTGCCACCGTCGTTGGCAGCTTCGCGCCCGTCGCTTAAGAATGCATCGGAAGCGCGGCGTAGCTTGGCGAACGCATCAGCGCGGCTGGTGATAATCGCTGCAATCAAGTCGCGCAACAGCGTCGTCTTGCCCGTTCCAGGTGGACCGTTGACGCCAAGCAATCCTTGACCATCGGCAAGGGTGGACTGGATTGTGTTGACCGCCAGCTGTTGGGAATGCACCAGGCCCAAATGGTGCTCGGTGGGCCAACAGCTACTGGCGTAGGCATCCGGCATCAGTCGCCCCATCAGTGGCAACGATGCACGCTTATCATCCACATGCAGGCGAAGCTCGGGATCGTGATAGCGCAGGTACTGGTCCAGTGGTTCACTTTTCACCCCCCTGGAGATCGCATCGGCGACATCGGCAAGATCGTCCAGCAAAAAGCTGTTCAGTGGATCGTCTTCCGACTCGGGCTTGTCGGGCTTGACGGGTTGTGAGCGAAAGCGAAAATGATGGTGGTCCATCTCACCAAAAAAGTCCCCCAGCCCCAGAAACTGGAGGGTCCAGTGAGTCAGTTCACGCAAGTCTGCGCTTGATACCTCACCTTCGAACAGGGTGTTGGCGCGCTCCCTGACGGTCTTTTGGTCGGTCTCGAACCCTCTGGTCCAGTCCTTGCCGGTCAATACCCGCCCTAGAAACCACGCTTCGCTTGAAAGCACGAGGCTGTCATCGACCAGTCGGCCCGCCATCGTGAATTTTGCTGCAAACACGGCTGACTCGCGAAACCCGGGCTCCTGGTAGCCCTGATCGGCGCCGTACATCGCATCGAGCTTCTCGGCAACGAGACGGCTGTCGTAAAGATGAGCATAGAGCGTGTGGCTCCATATGCGCTTCTTGGGCAGTTCCTGTGCACTGACGCTACTTTCCGGGGTCCACGGAAGCAGCGGGCGCTGAATTGACGTGTCATGGATAAACGCTTCGTATCGATTAGCGCGTTTTTTCAGCTTGGGTGCTGATTGTGGTTGCAACAACTCGACCGCATGCCAGTACCGGACGATGCTTTCTTGATCCATCAAAATGACTTCCCCTGACTCACTGATCGGGCCTTTTAAGGTGTTACAAGGCGCGGTGTTGCATGATAGTAAAACGACTGGGTACAGGTGAGTGCAACTCAAACTTCGAAGTCATTGCAGTAGACCGGCACTGACTTTCCCCACCCCCGCCTCTCCCGGCACCCGCGCCTTGGCTTCCTGCGCCGAAACGGGCATCACCAGATACTGCCGATACTCCCTGAACGCCTCCAGGGCAGAGGCATCCCGAGGGCGATAGTCCTCGCCACTGCTGCGCTGCTGATTCACGACACAGGTTCTGCCTATCGCGCTCATACACGCATCATTGGCGGCTTTTGAAACCGGATCGAACAAGGCGAACGCCGTGCCTGGCTGGTCCACATCGTTATACAGCGGATGAGCCACGTTCTCGAAGTCGTTTCCCTCGACCAGCAGCTGTGACGATGAGGTACGCGACATGATTGCGCCTTGATAGGTCATGCGCTGGAAAACGTTGTTGACCAGTTGGGCACGAACCTGCGCATTGTTCATGCCACCTGAATGGGGTGCTCTGCCAGAGGTATCGTGTACATAGTTTCTCGACAGCGTCAGCGTGTCCTGACTGCCGAGGAACAGCCATACCCAGTAATGATGGCCATCGCAGGTAGACGAGTAAGGCGTTCGGCCGTCGAACTCATTGCTGGAAATGGTGACGTGTGACGCAGTGCCCCAGCCCGTAACAATCATCTGTCTGCCGATCCGCGCAAATGTGTTGTGATCGATCCACACGCCATCAGCCTTGTTCAGGGTCAGCGCATCGCCGCCCCATACGACACGTGGATTGATATCCGAAAGCGTCAGGTTGCGAACGATCACGTTATGCGCGCCGTCGCCAATGAACAGCCCAGCGCCCTGAATGCCTGCCTTGTCGCCAAGCCCGATCAATGTCTTGTTGGAGCCGACTTTCAGTGGTTTCAGCCCTGCGTTGTCGTAGGTCACCATGACACGTGGCCTTGATTGGCAGAAGTTGTTGGCGCCATTCAGTGCAAGTTGCTCACCACCCTGCGGGCACGGTTTCACTACGCAGCCAGGCTCGGTGGTTGTGGTATTGCCGTTGGCAATCACGCTCGCGCGGAAGTCGAACGTGTGGTCCAGGACAATCACTCGCGGTGTGTCATCGGTACAGGCACCGTGTGAGTCATGCGACGCACAGAGTGCTGAGCGAAGTTCATCCAGCGTGGAGGGATGCACGGCAGCCGCAGAGCCTCCGCCGGTCACATCCTTGGCGAAACCTTCAGGTATGTCTGCTGCCCGCACGCATTGCGCGCCTGAAAAGAGCAGAACCAGAGTGGCGGCGATCTTCAGATAGCCGCTTTGCAAAAGAGATTGCAGGGGCGTCATCGGTTGAGCTTCCCGTCATGCTCGCGGGATTCGCGAGGACAATCTGGATGCTAAACGGACTGCGGCATGGTCTGCTCCGGTTCCATGGTGCTGGTCAGCCTCTGTTCAGGCACCCTGGCTCACGAAAACACCCGCTCCATCCTGACGCTGTCAATCCCGCGTCCACAACACTCATGATCTTCAAGGGTGTACGGCCAAAGCACGTCCATGGCGGGCCTGTTGTGCAGGAATGATTAAAGTGCCTGGCGAAATATGTCCTGAATCTGCTCGAGATCGGCAGGACGCGGATTGGTCAGGCCACAGGCATCTTTCAGGGCATTGGTGGCCAACAGTGGGAAGTCTTCCTCCTTGACGCCCAGCGCAGCAAGACCTGCCGGAATTTCCACGGCAGCCGACAATGCATGAATGGCGTCGATGGCGGCCTGCGCGCCTTCTTCTGGAGACAGCCCACGGATATTACTGCCCATGGCGTGCGCAACGTCGGTCAGGCGAGCAGCGCTGACGCTGGCGTTGAAGCGCTGCACATGGGGCAGCAGTACGGCGTTGCACACACCGTGTGGCAAATCATAAAAGCCGCCCAGTTGGTGCGCCATGGCATGCACGTAGCCCAATGAGGCGTTATTGAACGCCATGCCGGCCAGAAACTGGGCATAGGCCATGTTCTCGCGGGCGGTGATGTTTGCCCCGTTGTTGAATGCGTCGCGCAAATTGTTGGCGATCAGCGCCATAGCCTGTAACGCACAGGCGTCAGTGATCGGGTTGGCAGCCGTGGAGACATAGGCTTCGATTGCATGAGTCAAGGCGTCCATGCCGGTGGCGGCGGTCAGCGACCTGGGCATGGCGACCATCATGTCGGGATCATTCACCGACAACAGCGGTGTGACGTTGCGGTCGATGATCGCCATTTTTACGTGCCGCGCTTCATCGGTGATGATGCAGAAGCGGGTCATCTCACTCGCGGTTCCGGCGGTGGTATTGATGGCGATCAGCGGCAACTGCGGTTTAGCCGAACGGTCGACGCCCTCATAGTCACTGATGTGCCCTCCGTTGCTGGCGCACAGGGCAATACCTTTTGCACAGTCGTGGGGCGAGCCGCCGCCAAGCGATATGACGAAATCGCACTGGCGCTCCTGCAACAAGGCAAGACCGTTCTCGACATTGGCGATGGTCGGGTTGGGGCGGGCACCGTCGTACACCACCGAGTCGATGCCCTGCTCCACCAGCAGCCCGGCGACCTGACTGGCTACTCCCGCCTTGGCGAGCCCCGCATCCGTGACGATCAGCGCCTTGCGAAATCCGTATTTGCGTATGGCGAGCATGGCTTCATCAATGCAGCCAGTGCCGATGATGTTCACAGCGGGGATGAAAAAAGTGCTGATCATGACGGACCCTCGAGGGTAGCGCGGATGCTTGGGTAATGAGCCAAGCATCCGCCTTGCGCGAGGTACAACCATTGACCCAGCGCAACGAAGCAGTCAAACGCCAGACCGTTGGTCGCAGACTCTTCGGCCACTGCGCACAGGACGGCTATTTTCAGCCAATAAAGCCGTCGCTCTTGAGGAGCGTTTCCAGGCAATGCTCGCTAAGGCCGTAGAACGTCTTGAGCTCCTGAATACGCGCCAGCAACTGAGCCGGATCGACCGGCTCGGTACGCTTGACCGCGAGGATCATCTTGTTTTTGTTGGTGTGCTCCAGCGAAATGAACTCGAACACTTTGGTCTCGTAACCGCATGCCTCCAGCAACAGCGCGCGCAGGCTGTCGGTGACCATTTCTGCCTGCTGGCCCATGTGCAGACCGTATTGCAGCATCGGCTTCAACAGCGTCGGGCTCTGGATCTGCAAGCGGATCTGTTTGTGGCAGCACGGCGAGCACATGATGATCGAGGCGCCGGAGCGAATGCCCATATGAATGGCGTAGTCTGTCGCGATATCACAGGCGTGCAGCGCGATCATCACATCCAGCGCGCTGGGCGCCACCGTACGCACGTCACCCTGCGCAAAGGTCAGCCCCGGATGATCGAGCTTCGCCGCCGCCTCGTTGCACAAACTGACCATGTCTTCGCGCAGTTCGACACCGGTCACCTGCCCTTGCGCCTGCAAGGTGTTGCACAGGTAGTCGTGGATGGCGAAGGTCAGATAACCCTTGCCTGAGCCGAAGTCCGCAACCTTGATCGGCTGATCGAGCTTGAGCGGCGATGAGCTCAGTGCATGGGAAAACACTTCGATGAACTTGTTGATCTGCTTCCATTTGCGCGACATGGCCGGAATCAGCTCATGCTGGCGATTGGTCACACCCAAGTCAGTCAGGAATGGCCGGGTAAGCTCCAGGTAGCGTTTCTTCTCGCGGTCATGCCCGGCCGAAGGAGCCTGGCGCTCCTGCTGAGCCTTGCTTTTGAACAGCGTCGTCTTGCCCTTCTTGCTGAACTCCAGCTGCACCTCGTCGGTCAGCGACAAAAGGTGCGCGTTCTTGAAGGACGCCGGTATCAGGCTGGCAATGACAGCCACCGCTTCAGCAAGCGAAAAATTCTTGGTGATGTCGCGAGTCTTGTAGCGATACACGAAGCTCAGGCACGGTTGTTCCTTGACGGTCAGCGGCTTGATGATGATCCGCTGCAGATCAGCCTCGCTGCCCACGTATTTGGCCAGGACCAGCTTGATCAGCGAGTTCTGCGACAGGCTGGTCTCCAGCAGGCCGAGGAACTGCGCGAGATGATCGGTCGCAGCGATGGGTGACGTGGAGGTAATGACTGACATTGAAAATGTGCCTCAAGCGTCCCGTCCGGGACTCGAAAAATCAGGCCTGTATTTTAGGCGTGTCAGCGCGTCATGGGCACCCCTATTTTTCAGGGACTACACACACTGTTCGCACGTGCCTACATCCCCTGAAGAAACGCACATAAACGGTAAAGTAATCCTTGCCAAAAACGATGAACCGCTACTTGCGCGGCATAAAAACATCTTTATAGTCGGTTTGGCTGATTATAGATAATCAGACCAACCCTCTAGAGCTTTTTGCTCTACTGAAATAACTCGCACAAGGAACGTGCATTATGTTGACTCCCGCAGCACTTTTGGAAAACGAAGACATCGCACGGGTTACCTTGAAACCCGTCGAATACCTGAACGTTATCTTTGATGATGAAAAAAGTGGTGGCCGTAGCGCCGGCCTTGTTCTGACCAAGGAAGACATTCTTAGTCTGAAACGCTACGAACGACACGCCCTTAATATTCCCACGTCACTTTCGCGCGTCGAACAGCAATTGGGTTTTACCAAAAGTGGCATTCCCGGGCTTGAGCCTGAAGACATGCTCAAGACCTACAAGGCCATTAACAGTCACGGCAAAAGCTGGTCGGGGATCGAGGATGGCATCAAGCGTACCGGGTTCAATATTGACCTGTTTGCCGCGCAGTTCTCGGTACAGGGTCAGCAGATCATCGACCGCATTGAAAAGATGGATTTTGCCAGACAGCTGGATCTGACTGTTGCCGATTTGATCATTGAAGAGGTCCGCAACACGCCTCCGGTACCCCTGAAAAAAAACGATCAAAGGGTCTGTAGCACGCTGGCTGAATTTCTGAAGAAAACGGCGTCACAAATAAAAAACCATCAGCACGCTGCCGAAACACTGGAGCAACACATCGATACGTTCAGCTCCGTATTAAGCGTCACGCTCATTCCCGGCATCAACGACAAAGTGAAACTGGCTGCGCGCTCAGACCTGGACCAGCAAATCAAGGAGCTGGAAAAAGATATCGAACAACTGACGACGGACATCGAGCAGAAAAACAAGGAGCATAAAACCGCACTGAATAATATTGCCTGGGGTGGTTTCGGCGGCCCCATAGGGGTCGCTATCACAGGAGGTATTTTTGGCGCCAAAGCGGAGAAGATCCGAAAAGAAAAAAATCGAATGGTTGCTTCCAAGGCTCAGAAAGTTCAACTGCTCAAGGAAAAAGTTCCTTTGACAGCCGCCGTGCGCAGCCTGCAACTCATGTTTGATGATATGTATATTCGTATGTTGGACGCTCACAAAGGCGCCACCCACCTGAAGGACCTCTGGTTACTGTTAGCCACGTACATAGAACGTTCCGCACATGAACTGGCGGCCATCAAAGACGATCAGGCACTGCTGATTTTCGCCATGCAGTTTCAAGGCGTCGTCATGCCGTGGCTGGAAATAAAAGGTAAAACGACTGAGCTATTAAAGATATTTGATAGCGCGCTGGACCAGTTTAAACGCGAACAGCAACCCGCCATTGGCATAGGACGATAACCATGAGCACTGAACGCCTGGATGAGCTGTTAATCCTCACCCCCCCTGACAATGAAGTCATGGAAACAGCCCGTCAGAATATTCTTGCGCAAGTGACCGCGCTGAAGCTGGACTTTTTGCCGGTCATGAAAGAAAAAATGCTGCCGCTTCAGGCCGCATTGATGAGTGCAGACAAGGTCTATGGCCAGGAACTGGCCACTGTCACCGTACAGTTGAATAACATAGACCTGAAGCCGATCGATCAGAAACAACAACTGATTGAAGCCGACGCAAGGCTCAGCGACACACAGAAACAACAAGCGATCAGCCTGCTGAACGGGCAGCGCATTCGGCAGGTATCGAATCTCACAGACGTCGTGCGCCGCAGCGCTCAAGCCATTGCCGCACACAGCGATGATGTGGCGCAGATAAACCTGACGCTGGAAAGCAACCGTTTGCTGGAAACACTTCAGCAACAGATCGACAGCATGACCCAACGCTCAGCCACGCAGGAAAGCGCAATGGCGTTAATCGCTGCAGACCGGCGCCTGCTTGACACAACGATCAAGACATTTGAAAAGTACAACATTGCCGATCAGTTCAAGGAAATGCTGCCTACTCCAGAGGAACTCAAGCTGGTCACCATGACCTCTCCGGAACTCGCGTTGATCAACGCCGGGATTGCCAGACTCGGAAAACTGCTCGACAAGGTCAGCAGCGCCCTGAACTACCTTGACCTCATTGAAGAACGCGACAGACTGAGGTCTCGCTATAACGCTCTGCTTGACGATTCCCGCACGGCTCTCCGGGAAGCACAGGCAACCCGAGAAAAACTCGACGAGTTGACAGCGCTCGCCGGCGTTGCTCAGAGCAAAACGCTTTGGGTACAAGAGGCGAAAAAGGTTTATCAATCGCTCTACCATTTTCTGGATCAGATAACGTCGCCAGCTGATACTTCGACGTCGATCAGCCAGCAGGTCGAACACCTGCAGACTTACATAAAATCGTTTTACAACGTAAAGCGTATCGTCTGACCCGCACGGGTTTCAAGAAAGGCAGGTGTCGTTGAACTCGACGCCTGCCTTTTGGCCTTACCCCAGCACCACCAGCCGATTGGGCAGCTCATTTCTGCCGTGGGTTACCGGAACGTGATCGGCAAGCAACTCGCCGCAGGCGTGAATACACCCCAGAAATCCCTGCAGAATCTGCCCGTCTCGAACCTGTTGAGTGAACACGTCGACCATCGCTTTCCAGGTGTCGTCGTGCAGACGACTGGCGATGCCATGATCGACCAGAATTTCGACATAACGCTCGGCCTCGCTGATAAACACCAGAATGCCGGTGCCGTCATGGGTCTTGTGCAGGTTCTGTTCGAGGAACTGCCGACGCGCAAGGTTGCCGGCCCGCCAGCGCCGCACCGAAAGCGGCACCAGCAACGCTGAGACCTTCGACAGGTGGCACACCAGCGCCACAATAATGAACGTGCTCATCTGCGCCAGCATCAACTCGTCCGCGCTCAGCCATTGAAGGCAGTAATTGATCGTGCCCGGCAGCAACAGACCGATCAGCCCGGCCCAGATCAGCGGCATGTAGGCATAGTCGTCAGCACGAGCGGCCAGCACCGTGACCAGCTCGGCGTCAGTGCGCTGCTCGACGCGGTCAATCGCTTCGGCAACCTGCCGCTGTTCGTCTTTGTTCAGTAAAGCCATGGTTCCCTCATTCCGAATCAATCAACTACCAGTTGCCTGAAGCACCGCCGCCGCCGAAACGTCCGCCACTGCGATCAGCGGCTCTTTCACGGGCAGGCCGGGTGGCGCCGCCGCGTCTGACACTGATGATTACAATCCCCAGCACGATGAGGGTCAACACGATTCCGATCAGCCAGACCTGGTCGTCATTGGTCTGCTCGTCAACTTCGGACATCTGTCTTTTCGGTTCAGGATAATCGGGTATCTGCCCGCCCAATGCCGCGATAACCGCGCGCGTACCGCGCTCTATACCGACGGCAAACCGGTTGTCGTCAAACTCGGGGGTCATCAGCATGTCGATGATCAGAGAGGCCTGGGCGTCATTGAGACGATCCTTCAGCACATCGCCGACCTCCATGAACACCTTGCGCTTGTCGCGATAGACCACCAGCAGAACACTGTCATCCTTGCCATGCAGCCCCAGGCCCCAGGCGTCACCGAGTCGAGAGCCGAACTCTTCGATGCTCGTGCCCTGCAGATCAGCGAGGGTTACGACCACCACCCGCTCCCCGGTCGCCTTTTCATGGGCGCTCAGAAGTCTGGCCAGACGAACCGTAGTCTGGCTGTCGAGCATTTGTGCGGCGTCCACCACACTGCCGGTCATCGGCGGAAAAACCAGTGCTGATGGCTCTGCCTCGGCACGCAATAACCCTCCCAACAGCATCACCACGTACAACAACCACTGTGAAACAGACTTCAAAATCCAGACCTCCGGTGTTTTTTTGAATCCATTGAAACGACGCGCCTTAGCCAAAACACAAGTTCCCCGGCATAATCCATCGCCAACACCTGATGCGGTCATTATTTGATCGAACAGGGTCTGTACAAAAATCAATCAAACCGCCATTTTCGTACACACCTTGGGGAGACTTCGTACAGTGAAGCGGATGGCAACTATCCTGGCATCCCGTGCGAACCATAACGCCAAAGGTCCATAACCCAAAAACTGGCTGTCGGACATTAAACGCGAGTTACTGACAAAAGCCTTGAGAAATCATTCATGAATAAGCTGTGTTTATTAGGTTTGCTGGTCGGTATGGCCAGTCAGTCGGTGATGGCCCAGAACGCTGCCGCCACGGACAATACAACGCTTCAGGCCAAGAATGCCTTCATCGGCAAACTCATGAAACAAATGACTCTGGACGAAAAGATCGGTCAATTACGACTCATCAGTATCAGTTCGGAAATGCCACAGCCGCAAATTCTCAAGGAAATTGCCGCCGGAAGAATCGGCGGCACGTTCAACTCCATTACCCGTTCGGAAAATCGCCCGCTGCAGGAAGCCGCAGTCGCCAAGAGCCGTCTGAAAATTCCGATGTTCTTTGCCTATGACGTGGTTCACGGCCATCGCACGATTTTCCCGATCAGCCTGGGCATGGCCGCCAGCTGGGACATGGACGCCATCGCACTGATGGGCCGGGTCTCGGCCAAAGAAGCCAGTGCCGACAGTATCGACATGACCTTCGCCCCCATGGTGGATATTTCCCGCGACCCTCGCTGGGGCCGCAGTTCCGAAGGTTTCGGTGAAGACACCTACCTGGTGTCACGCATTTCCGATGTGATGGTCAGGTCCTTCCAGGGCAAGAACGTCGCAGCCAACGACAGCATCATGGCCGCCGTCAAACACTTCGCCCTGTATGGCGCGGTAGAAGGCGGACGCGACTACAACACCGTGGACATGAGCATGACGCGCATGTACCAGGACTACCTGCCGCCCTACAAGGCCGGCATCGATGCCGGCGCCGGCGGCATCATGGTCGCGCTCAACTCGATCAACGGTGTCCCGTCGACCTCCAACAAATGGTTGATGCAGGACCTGTTGCGCAAGGACTGGGGCTTCAAGGGCGTGACCATCAGCGACCACGGCGCGCTCAAGGAACTGATCGATCACGGTGTGGCCAAGGATTTCCGCGAGGCCGCCAAGCTGGCGATCAAGGCGGGCGTCGACCTGAGTATGAACGACGCGGCCTATGGCGAGCAGTTGCCCGGTCTGGTGAAAGACGGCGAGGTTTCCATGAAGGAAATCGACAACGCCGTGCGTGAAGTGCTGGGTGCCAAGTACGACATGGGCCTGTTCGCCTCGCCTTACGGTCGCATCGGTGTCGCTGCCGAAGATCCGGCCGACACCTATTCCGATGACCGCCTGCACCGTGCCGAAGCTCGAGATGTGGCGCGCAAGACGCTGGTGCTGCTGAAAAACCAGAACGAGACACTGCCGCTGAAGAAGCAAGGCACCATCGCAGTGATCGGCGGACTGGCGCAAAGTCACCTCGACATGCTCGGCAGCTGGTCGGCAGCGGGTCGTCCCAACCAGTCGGTGACGGTGTATGAAGGGCTGGCCAACGCAGTCGGCGACAAGGCCAAGCTGGTTTACGCGCGCGGTGCCAACGTCAGTGACAACGAACACGTCCTCAACTACCTGAACTTCATCGAGAAGGAAGTAGAGATCGACCCGCGTCCGGCCCAGGAAATGATCGACGAAGCGGTCAAGGTCGCCGAGCAGGCCGATGTGATCGTTGCCGTGGTCGGCGAGTCGCGTGGCATGTCGCATGAATCGGCCAGCCGCAGCAGCCTGAACATTCCGGGCAAACAGCGCGACCTGATCAAGGCGCTCAAGGCCACTGGCAAACCACTGGTGCTGGTACTGATGAACGGCCGTCCGCTGGTTCTGGTCGACGAACAGGAACAGGCCGACGCCATGCTCGAAACCTGGTTCCCGGGCACCGAAGGCGGCAACGCAGTGGCTGATGTGCTGTTCGGCGACTACAACCCGTCGGGCAAGCTAGCCATGACGTTTCCTCGCTCGATCGGTCAACTGCCGGTCTACTATGCGCACCTGAACACCGGCCGTCCGTATCACGAAGGCAAGCCAGGCAACTACACCTCGCACTATTTCGAGGAGCCCAATGGCCCGCTGTACCCGTTCGGTTATGGTCTGAGCTACACCCAGTTCGACGTCTCGGACATCACGTTGTCGGACGCCAACATGACCCGCAAAGGCAAGCTGACTGCCAGCGTGACCGTGAAAAATACCGGCAAGGTTGCCGGTGCAACTGTTGTGCAGTTGTACCTGCATGACGTAGCGGCGTCGATCAGCCGTCCGGTAAAAGAACTGAAAAACTTCGAAAAAGTGATGCTCGAGCCCGGAGAAGAAAAAGTCGTGACCTTCACCCTCAGTGAAGACGACCTGAAGTTCTACAACACCGAGCTTAAGCACGTGGCAGAACCTGGCGAATTCAAGGTCATGATCGGCCTGGACTCGCAAGCAGTGAAAGAAGCGACCTTCAATCTGTTGTAAACCCTGCGCGTGGCGCGTTCGTGAGCATTCGCTCGGGAACGCGCCAGCAGGGTTCAATCAGGCTGCGACATGACGCTCAAGCATCGCTACTGGCGCATTACCCTGTACGTGCTGCTGATTCTGGCCGGTGCAGCCCTGTGCGCCGGGCTAGCGATGCGTCAGGCGCAGCGTCACGCAATGTCGGAAGATGCCGCACGTGCCGAAGGACAGTTGGCACTGTATGCCAATACCCTGCACACCCTGATCGAGCGCTATCGCGCCCTGCCCTCCGTGCTGGCGCTGGACCCGGAAATTCGTGCCGCGCTGAGCGGCCCGGTAACCGGTGAGGTGCAGAACGCACTCAACCTCAAGCTGGAAAAAATCAACAGCGCGGCTCATTCGTCGACGCTGGAGTTGCTCGACCGGCATGGTCTGGCGATTGGCGCGAGCAACTGGCGTACGCCCAATAGCTATGTCGGCCACAACTACGCTTTTCGACCCTACTTCCTGCAAACCCGCGCCAAGGGCACCGGGCGCTTTTATGCGGTCGGTGTGACCACCGGAATTCCGGGGTACTTTCTGTCCAGCGCGGTCTTGAACGATACCGGTGGGTTCATGGGGGCAATGGTCGTCAAACTGGAGTTCCCCAGCCTTGAGCAGGAATGGGATCAGGGTGAGGACCTGCTGCTGGTCAGCGATGAGAAAGGCATCGTATTTATCGCCAATCAACCAGGCTGGCGTTATCGCGAGCTGCTGCCGATCTCGATGGAAGACCGTGCCATCCTGTTGCGCACCCGCCAGTACGACAAGCAGGTATTGTCACCGCTGCGCAGCCGGGTCATCGACAGCTTCAGCGAAAACAGCCATTTGAGCCGTGTCGACGGCCCGTACGGCACCACGGATTATCTCTGGCAGTCGCTGCCCCTTACCGACGAAAACTGGACCCTGCACCTGTTGCGCAAGCCGCCCCCCTCCAGTGAGGACGTTCGCAATGCAGGACTGGCCGCCGCAGGCATCTGGCTGGCGCTGGTATTTCTGAGCCTGTTTCTCTATCAGCGCTGGCGACTGGCGCGATTGAGGGAGCGCAACCGGGATGAACTTGAGCGCCTGGTGCAAGCGCGCACGCGTGATCTGCAAACCGCGCAGGACGGTCTGGTGCAGTCGGCCAAACTGGCGGCGCTGGGGCAGATGTCGGCAGCACTGGCCCACGAAATCAACCAGCCGCTAACCGCCCAGCGCATGCAACTGGCGACCCTGCGACTGCTGCTCGATCAGGGCCGCATCGATGAAGCCTGTAAAGCGCTGGTTCCAGTCGATCAGCAACTGACACGCATGGCCGCCTTGACCAGCCACCTGAAGACCTTCGCGCGTAAGAGCCCCAGCGGCCTGCGCGAGAGGCTGGACCTGGCCACGGTTGTCGATCAGGCTTTGCTGTTGCTTGACCCGCGCCTGCGCGAGGAACACGTCGACTGCGTCCTTCATCTGGCTCGCCCGGCATGGGTGCGCGGCGACGCCATCCGCCTGGAACAGGTAATGATAAACCTGCTGCGCAATGCACTGGACGCCATGCGCGATTGCCGCTCCAGGCATCTTGAAGTGCGTATCGACGCCGTCGACAACTATTGGCGGCTCAGCGTCAGGGATAACGGAAGCGGGATCGCCGCGGAAAATCTGCCCAGCATTTTCGATCCGTTCTTCACCACCAAACCGGTAGGCGACGGCCTGGGCCTTGGCCTGGCTGTGTCGTACGCCATCATTCATGAACTGGGCGGGCAACTGACGGCGCAAAACCATGCGGACGGTGCCGAGTTCTGGTTCAGCTTGCCCAACGACTTTCTGGAGGCCTGACCCGGCATGTTGAATTCGGTCATCGTGGTAGACGACGAGGCGCCCATTCGGCAAGCCGTCGAACAATGGCTGACGCTGTCGGGGTTCGAGGTGCAAGTCTTCGCCCGCGCCGAAGAGTGCCTGGCCCACCTGCCTGAGCACTTCCCCGGCGTCGTGCTGACCGATGTGCGCATGCCGGGCATGAGCGGCCTGGAGCTGCTGACCCGGTTGCAAGGCGCAGACCGCGACCTGCCGGTCATCCTCCTGACCGGCCATGGCGATGTGCCGATGGCCGTGGAGGCGATGCGCGAGGGGGCCTATGACTTTCTGGAAAAACCGTTCAGCCCGGAAACCTTGATCAGCAACCTGCGGCGCGCCCTCGAGAAACGCCAACTGGTGCTGGAAAACCGCCGCCTGCACGAGCAGGCCGATGCCAGAACCCGGCTGGACGCCACGCTGCTCGGCGTATCACCCGGCATGCAGACACTGCGCCGCCAGGTGCTGGAACTGGCGCAACTGCCGGTCAACGTGATCATTCGCGGGGAAACCGGCAGCGGCAAGGAACTGGTGGCGCGCTGCCTGCACGATTTCGGTCCGCGCGCCGCCAGACCTTTTGTTGCACTCAACTGCGCGGCCATCCCGGAACACCTGTTCGAAGCCGAGCTGTTCGGCCACGAAAGCGGCGCCTTCACCGGTGCGCAGGGCAAGCGCATCGGTCGCCTGGAGTATGCCGACGGCGGCACGGTGTTCCTCGATGAAATCGAGAGCATGCCGATGGCGCAACAGGTCAAGCTGCTGCGCGTTCTGCAGGACAAGCGCCTTGAGCGGCTGGGCTCGAATCAGAGTATCGACGTCGATCTGCGAATCATTGCCGCGACCAAGCCTGATCTTCTCGAAGAGGCGCGTGCCGGGCGCTTCCGCGAAGATCTGGCCTACCGCCTCAACGTTGCCGAGCTACGCTTGCCGCCGCTGCGCGAGCGCCTTGAAGACATCGCGCAACTGTTCAGCCACTTCGCCCGCGCCGCCGCCGAACGCGTGGGCAGGGAACCGCCCGCGCTGGACGCAGCTCATCTGAGCCGCCTGCTGGGCCATGACTGGCCAGGCAACGTGCGCGAGCTGGCCAATGCCGCCGAACGGCAGGCTTTGGGTCTGGAGCACGCCCTGCCGCAATCTGATACCCAATCGGCAGGGCACTCGCTGGCGGCGCGTCAGGAAGCCTTCGAAGCACAATGCCTGCGCGCTTCGCTGGCCCGTCATAAAGGCGACATCAAGGCGGTGCTCAATGAGTTGCAACTGCCGCGGCGGACGCTGAACGAGAAGATGCAGCGCCATGCTCTGGTACGCGAAACGTTCCTTGAATGAGGGCTGCGCACATTCCGTACAGCTTGTTCCGGCGATAACCGAACATTTCCCGCAGCGCCGGGTCTGCATACTGTTCACGGCTATATGAGGTCGTGATGGCTGGATACTTGTGAGGCATAATGACATCATGGCCGCCTGGTTACCCAGCTCACTTTGACAGTCCGAAAGATGGGGCATTTTCTACCGTGAATACTCCCCTCGACCTCCCCTTGGGAGGCGGCGAAATGGGTCGGTTTATCCGAGAGACGGACTGGTCGACGTCCGCGCTGGGACCCAAGCATGCATGGCCCGCAGCGCTACTGTCTTCAATGAATCTGATGCTCAGTTGCCCGGACAGCATGTACCTGCTCTGGGGACCTGACTACACCCTGTTTTTCAATGACGCTTACTCTCAGGTCCTGCCGATTGCCGCCCGACAGGCGCAGGGGCAGCCCATTGCCTCGGTCTGGGGCGATGCCTGGGAAGCCGTGCGGCCGCTCGCCGAGCAGGCGCTGGCCGGACAAAGCCGCCGGTCTGACAATATTCAGCGCACCATCGTGCGCAATGGCAAGCCCGAGCAGACCTGGTGGTCGCTGTCCTATTCGCCGCTGTATGGCGATAGCGGCCTGATCGAAGGTGTGTTCTGCCGGGTCAACGAGACCACCTTGCAGGTCATGGCCGAAGTCCGTCAGTCGGAGAACGAAGCGTTCACCGACCGTGTGCTGTCGAGCATCAACGACTGCATCAAGGTGCTAGACCTCGATTCGCGCCTGACCTTCATGAGTGAAGGCGGTCAGCGGATCATGGAGGTCAGCGATTTCAACGCGATTCGCGGCTGCCCCTGGCCTGACTTCTGGCAGGACCAGGGCAATCTGGACGCCATTGCTGCGGTTGACGCGGCACGAGCGGGCCAGAACGCCAGTTTCACCGGCTCGGCGCAGACCCTGGCGGGCACCACCAAGTGGTGGCATGTGCAGGTCAGCCCGATTTTCGGCAAGGACGGCAAACCGGAGAAGATTCTCTGTGTTTCCAGGGACATGACCCAGCTCAGAGACGCTGAAGAAGCCCTGCTGTCGCTCAACGAGACCCTTGAACAGCGCGTGGTCGAACGCACCCAGGACCGTGACCGCATCTGGCGGCTGTCGACCGACCTGATGCTGGTGGCGCAGTTCGACGGGATCATCTCGGCAGTCAATCCGGCATGGACGCAAGCCCTCGGCTGGTCGGAAGAGCAACTGCTCGACAGCCAGTTTCTGGCACTGGTGCACCCTGAAGACGTGGACAGCACGCTGGCCGCCATGAGTGGGCTGGAGAGCGGCCGCACGATTCCGCACTTCAAGAATCGCTATCGTCATCAGGACGGCTCGTACCGGACCATCTCCTGGACTGCCGTGCCGGACAAGCAATTCATCCATGCCGTCGGCCGTGACATTCAGGCCGAGGAAGAGGCCAATGAAGCGCTGCGGCTTTCGCAGGACGCCCTGCATCAGGCGCAGAAGCTGGAAGCCATCGGTCAACTCACCGGTGGCGTGGCGCATGATTTCAACAACCTGCTGACCGTGATCCGCTCCTGCAGCGACCTGCTGAGGTCATCGAACCTTGAAGAGCACCGTCGTGTGAAGTACGTCGAGGCCATCTCTAGCACGGTCGACCGGGCCGCACGCCTGACCGGACAGCTGCTGGCGTTCGCCCGCCGTCAGGCCTTGCAGCCGGAAGTGTTCGATGTGTGCAAGAGTGTGGCGCGCATCGGCGAGATGATGGACACGCTGACCGGCGCGCGTATTCAGGTCAGCATCGACCTGCCTGCCGGACCGTGCTTTATCTTCGCCGACGGCAGCCAGTTCGATACTGCGCTGGTCAACATGGTGGTCAACGCCCGCGATGCAATGTCCGGCGCGGGTAAGCTGATCATAAAGGTTGAATGCGCTGCCCACTGCACTGCAGACCAGCCGGCCTCACACAGCGCGGGTGACTATGTAAAGGTATCGCTGACCGATACCGGCGCAGGTATTGCCAAGGAAAAACTGGGCCTGATCTTCGAACCGTTCTATACCACCAAGAGTGTCGGCCAGGGCACCGGGCTGGGTTTGTCGCAGGTATTCGGGTTTGCCAAGCAGTCGGGCGGTGAAGTGCTGGTTGAAAGCGAGCTGGGCAAAGGCAGCCGCTTCACCCTGTGCCTGCCCAGCGCACAGGATCAGGAAGTCGTCCAGGAAGACCATCACCACACGCTCACCCCATTGCCCGGGCTATGCGTGCTCATGGTCGAGGACAATCAGGACATCGGTACCTACACCCGCCCCATGCTTGAGCAACTGGGCTTTCAGGTGCTCTGGGTCAGCAGTGCCGCCGAGGCGCTGAAAGAGCTTTCCGGCAACCCGGAAAACTTCCATGTGGTGTTCTCGGACATCGCTATGCCGGGCATGAGTGGCCTGGAGCTGTACGCCGAAATCGAAGCGCGCTACCCGTGGATGCCGGTGGTTCTCACCACCGGGTACAGCACTGAGTTCGCGACGATCGCTCAGGACGAAACACATCGCTTCGACCTGTTGCAGAAACCCTATTCCAGAGACGATCTGGCCGCGATTCTGCACAAGGCCGTGAGCCGTAGCGGCGAACACTAAGGGGATGGATTCGCATCAATTCATCACGCCAGCGGATTCACTGATGCCTGATACGCATGAGTGAATCCCGGCACTACCGACGCATAAAACCAAGACAACACCGGTTGCCTTGATTCAGAATCACGCAAAACATCGCAACACTCTTAGAGCAGGGAGCATTTTCGAGATGATCGTCGGTATTGATCTGGGCACCACCAACAGCCTGGTGGCCGTATGGCGCGACGGCAGCAGCGAGCTGGTGACCAACGCATTGGGAGAAACACTCACCCCCAGCGTTGTCGGGCTGGACGACGACGGGCAGATCCTGGTCGGCAAGGCAGCCCGCGAACGCCTGCAGACCCACCCGGAAAAAACCACCGCCCTGTTCAAGCGCTACATGGGCAGCGCCCAAGAAATTCGCCTGGGATCTGCTACTTACCGCCCCGAAGAGTTGTCATCGCTGGTGCTCAAAAGCCTGAAGGCTGATGTCGAGCGCGCGTTTGGCGAGCCTGTCACCGAAGCGGTGATCAGCGTCCCGGCCTATTTCAGCGACGCGCAGCGTAAAGCCACGCGTATCGCCGGGGAGCTGGCGGGGCTCAAGGTCGAGAAGCTCATCAACGAGCCAACAGCGGCGGCACTTGCGTATGGCCTTCACCAGAAGGAAGGCGAAACCTCGTTTCTGGTCTTCGACCTGGGTGGCGGTACCTTCGACATCTCGATCCTCGAACTTTTCGACGGCGTGATGGAAGTGCGTGCCAGCGCGGGCGACAACTTTCTGGGGGGTGAAGATTTCGATCAGGTCATGGTCGAGCACTTTGTGAACCTGCACCGCGATGAGCCGGACTTCCCGTCAACGGAGCTGATTGCCCCGGCCTTGCGGCGCGAAGCCGAGCGGGTGCGCAGGGCTTTGGGCCAGGACGGGAGTGCCGACTTCGTATTGCGTCACGCCGACAGGGAATGGCGAAAAACCATTACTCAAGAGCAAATGAGCGATTTTTATGCGCCCCTGCTCAACCGCCTTCGTGCGCCGGCCGAGCGTGCGCTTCGAGACGCGCGGATACGCGTCGCCGATCTGGATGAGATTCTGCTGGTGGGCGGCACCACGCGCATGCCACTGATCCGCAAGCTTGCCGCGAGCCTGTTCGGGCGCTTCCCTTCCATTGCACTCAATCCCGATGAGATCGTCGCTCAGGGCGCAGCGGTGCAGGCGGCGCTCAAGCAACGGGACGCAGCGCTGGAGGAGATCGTCCTGACCGATGTGTGCCCTTACACACTGGGGATCGAGACCATCACGCAAGTTGGCAATCGCTATGAAAGCGGTCATTACCTGCCCATTATCGAACGCAACAGTGTCGTACCGGTCAGCCGGGTAAAAACGGTCCAGACCGTCAGTGATGATCAAGAGCACGTTATGGTGCGGATCTTTCAAGGCGAAAGCCGCATGGTCAAGGACAACATCGCCCTGGGCGAGCTCATTATCCCGATCCCCAAGGCGAAGGCCGGCGAAGTGGCGCTGGATGTGCGTTTTACCTATGACAACAACGGCCTGCTGGAGGCCGACGTGATGACACAGTTGACCGGGGAACGTCACAAGCTGGTCATCGAAAACAACCCAGGCGTGATGACGCCTGATGAAATACAGGAACGCCTTCAGGTACTTGAAGCGCTCAAAGTCCATCCGCGCGAACAGCAGGCCAAT
This sequence comes from Pseudomonas sp. PvP028, assembly GCF_017832255.1. Taxonomy (NCBI): domain Bacteria; kingdom Pseudomonadati; phylum Pseudomonadota; class Gammaproteobacteria; order Pseudomonadales; family Pseudomonadaceae; genus Pseudomonas; species Pseudomonas sp. PvP028. The sequence continues at coordinate 2,661,302 of NZ_JAFIBL010000001.1, read as the reverse complement.
ACTCATCTGATCGCCAGACTTGAACGCCTGTATCAGGAATGCCTGGGCAGCGATCGAGAACTTATCGATCACTGGACCACCCAGTTCCAGCATGTGCTGGAGACGCAGGACGAGCGGCAGATCAGCGAAATTCGCAAGCAACTCAAACAGGAAGTCGACACGTTCGAGCAGGGCGCAAGATGATCGACTGTTGGTCCGTACTTGAGCTGAATAACGATGCCGACGAGCGCAGCATCAAACGCCAATATGCCCGGTTACTGAAGGTCAACCGCCCAGATGAAGACCCGGTAGCCTTCCAGAATCTGCGTGATGCCTATGAAGAGGCGCTGCAGCGGGCACGATCGCGCGCAGATGAAGACGACCAGCCTGTCATGCTGCGCCAGCCCTTGCCTGAGCCCTCGCCTGCCCCGCTTCTGACAACGACCGTTATCGAGCAGCCCGATGGCATGGACTGGCTTCAACAGGTCAGGCAAACCACAGCGCAGAATCTGCCCGAGCAACAGCAGCTCGCCATGGAGCATGGACAGGCGGAGCGCTTTCAACAACTGTTGCTGCTGGAGTGCCTGAACGACTCGGCGCGTCGCGTCGAATTGATCAAAGCTGCATTTCAGCATCTGCGCTGGCTGACGGTATGGCAAAGCATTCATATCAGCAGCTACCAGCAGCACGCCTTGGCCGAGGCGATATTGCGCGAGGCGTTCGAAGCGTTCAGCGCACTCATCGAGAGCGGGCAGCATGCGCGCTTCATTGAAGAACTTCAGACGCTGGAGCAGCAGCCCTGGCTGATAGAGCTGGAGCGTCGCGAGCATTTGCAATGCAGGTGCATGGTCTTGCTGATTGCCAGCCACCATGTGACCTCTGACCTGCTGGAACAGACACGCGCTGTATTTGGCTGGAACCTGCAGCAAAACCTTCACCCCGGTCCTGAAGACCTTTGGCAGACACTGCGCCAGCGATACGAAGAAGTGGAGTACGCCGAGCATCTGCAACGCCTGCTCGATGCCAAACCGAGTACTGCCGAAGGCAAGGCCGCGCACTTGATGTTCAAGCCGCCACGTCTGGCTGCGCGGATCCGTACCGCAGTCAAGCAAGACACTTCGGTGTGGAACGCCTGCGCGCATATTCAGGAGCAGTTGACCGTCCACTACCCCGACGTCCTCAAGCGCTACCCCGAAGCACACCTGAATGCCTGGAAACTCATGCGTGAGCAGAGCGACTTCACGCCGCTCATCTGGGTCTACATCGGCGCGTTTCTGCTGGCGTTGCTGGCGCCTCCACTAGCGCCTGAAGGCACGGAATACAATCCGGGAACGCGGGTCCTCGTGCTGTTCCTGACACCGCTCTGGACAACCGTCGGCTTCTTCATCTTTATCTGTGTATGGCGTCCGCTGATGGTTCTGGCAGAGCCTGCCGATGCCTGGCTGAGCAGCAAGTTACTGCCCAAGGTGCTGAGCTGGCCCGGGGCCCAGGCGCTGGTCTTGCGGCATGGGCTTCCGTTTTTGTTTCTGGGCCTTGTCCACGTGCTTGACGGCCCGCGCACGCTGCTGGCTTATCTGCTGCTGGTGGTGCTGTGGGTCGCCCTGTCGCCTTATCGCTACCTGTTTCAGACAGCGCCTGCACGGCAGAAGATTCGGCAGTTTTATGCAAGGCACACAGTCATGGTGATCATCAGCACGCTGAGCATCGTCATGGCGGCGCTGTTGATCTCCTCTAAAATGAGCGCTTGAGCGGTCTTCTGTCGGCAATCCATCAGAAGACCCTGCTGCGAGCGCTTCGATCGGCAAGAATCCGCTTACCCCTGCCGGGCAGATAAGCGGATTCTTGCTCATAAAAGTCGCCCGACCGCTCTAGAACAAGCCCTCATGGTCTGGCACAGCTCCTGCTATGTAACACGCAGGGCATCCAATGCCTCCTTCCAAAAATAATGAAAAACAAGGAACACCATGGAAACTTCCAATCCCGCCTCCCATGGGTCGGCTGCTACTGCCGCTGGCCAGAAAACCACCTCCAGCCGTCTCAAATCGATTTTCAGTGGTTCGGTCGGCAACATGGTCGAGTGGTACGACTGGTACGTCTACGCCGCCTTCTCGCTGTACTTCGCCAAAGCCTTCTTTCCCAAGGGCGACACCACCGCCCAGTTGCTCAACACCGCTGCGATCTTTGCCGTCGGCTTTCTGATGCGGCCTATCGGTGGCTGGCTGATGGGGCTTTACGCCGACTACAAAGGGCGCAAGGCTGCGCTGATGGCATCGGTGCTGTTGATGTGCTTCGGCTCGCTGATCATTGCCCTGACACCAGGCTATGAAAGCATCGGCGTCGGTGCTCCGATCCTGCTGGTGTTCGCCCGCTTGCTGCAGGGCCTGTCTGTCGGCGGTGAATACGGCACGTCCGCCACCTACCTCAGCGAAATGGCCACCAAGGAACGTCGAGGCTTCTTCTCCAGCTTTCAGTACGTCACGCTGATTTCCGGCCAGCTCATCGCGCTGGGCGTGCTGATCGTTCTGCAACAGACGCTGACCACGGAGCAATTGTATGCCTGGGGCTGGCGTATCCCGTTCGTCATCGGTGCACTGTGCGCAATCGTCGCGCTGTTTCTGCGTCGCGGCATGGAAGAAACCGAGTCGTTCACGCGCAAGAAGAAGGAAAAGCCCAAGGAAAGCCTGATGCGCACGCTGATGCGTCATCCCAAGGAACTGATGACCGTCGTGGGTCTGACCATGGGCGGGACGCTGGCTTTTTACACTTACACCACTTATATGCAGAAGTATCTGGTCAACACCGTCGGCATGAGCATCACCGACTCGACGTCGATATCAGCGGCGACGCTGTTTCTGTTCATGCTGTTGCAGCCGGTCGTTGGTGCGCTGTCCGACAAGATCGGGCGTCGTCCGATCCTGATTGCGTTCGGCGTGCTGGGAACGCTGTGTACCGTACCGATCCTGACCACGCTGCATACCATTCAGACATGGTGGGGTGCGTTCTTCCTGATCATGGCGGCACTGATCATTGTCAGCGGCTATACCTCGATCAACGCAGTGGTGAAGGCAGAGCTGTTTCCGACCGAGATCCGCGCGCTGGGCGTCGGCCTGCCTTACGCCCTGACAGTATCGATCTTCGGCGGCACTGCGGAATACATCGCGCTGTGGTTCAAGAGCATCGGTATGGAGACCGGTTACTACTGGTACGTCACTGCCTGTATTGCCTGCTCGCTGCTGGTGTATGTGTTCATGAAAGACACGCGCAAGCACTCGCGTATCGAAACTGACTGATAAGGATTCCGACGATTCTCGTGCCCAGGCTCCGCTCTCATCGTTATATACAAATCTCGTGGGAGCGAGCTTGCTCGCGAAGAGGCCGGTACAGTCTCCAGAAATAGAGCGTTATTACTGACTCTTCGTGAGCAATGGGGATCGCCGCCCCGTTCACTCCATTTTTCGGGCTTATCGAGACGTGTGTATAACGCTGAGGACTCCGCGCAGGCAGAAGAGTCATTCAGGCTCACTTACAACGATCAATATCATCGCCCGCATCGATACAACGGCCGCTCCAAAACAATCCATTACATGCAGCACCTGCAACAGAGTGTTACAGGGCGGTGCGCTATTTAGCCAACTTTCAGCAATAACCGCTTGAATGAACTGCACTTTTAACTTGTCAAGAGCCTTTATTACAAGACTTTTCAAGAATTGCACCACAATAATGCAACCCCCGCTGAAAGGCCCGAAATCAGAGCATCACAGCCAACTATCATTTTCAGCGATGATCGCTAGCAATCCTATTAACTTCTTAATAATCCGCTGGCGCGTAGCATTGCCTCCATACCGGGATGACAACTCACCCGACACGCATTGGAGACATCATCATGAAAATCAACACACTGATCTTTGGCCTGGCTATCTCTGTTCTGGCTTCGAGCGCATTTGCACTTCCAGCCACCCACGTTCAGAGCGACCTGTCCAGCACCACCCTCGTTGCTGAAGGCGGCACCAAACACACTAACGTCGGCTCGATCCGTGTATCTGCGGACGGCGCAGATCATGTCGGTGCCAACCGTCTCGCCGCTGATGGCGCAGACCGCGTCGGTGCCAACCGTCAGGCTGCCGATGGTGCAGACCACGTCGGTGCCAATCGTCTTGCTGCAGACGGTGCAGATCGCGTAGGCGCCAATCGTCTGGGCTGATCGCTCACGCAACACCCCCAAAGCCCGGCTGATGTCGGGCTTCTTCATGTCTGGCTCAGAATGAAACACGCACGCCCCTCTGGCATCCTCTGCAAATGCGCAGCACTATGCTGACATCCACTATTGAGCCCATCAGGAACCGAGCATGTCAGACGCTATTCACTCCTACGAGCCATCCAAGGGTCACGGCCTGCCGCACGACCCGTTCAACGCGATTGTAGGCCCACGCCCGATTGGCTGGATTTCGTCGCAGGATGCCAACGGCAAACTCAACCTGGCACCTTACAGCTTCTTCAACGCGTTCAACTACGTGCCGCCGATCATCGGCTTCTGCAGCGTGGGTCGCAAAGACAGCCTCAATAATATCGAGCAAACCGGCGAGTTCGTCTGGAACCTGGCGACCCGCTCGCTGGCCGAAGCCATGAACCAGAGCTGCGCGCCGGTGGCGCCGGACGTCAGCGAATTCGAACTGGCAAACCTGACCCCACTGGCCTCGCAGATCGTCTCGGTGCCGCGTGTACTGGAAACGCCGGTGTCGTTCGAGTGCAAGGTCACGCAGATCATTCAGTTGCAGCGTGCCGACAAGGAGTTGGTGCCCAGCTGGTTGATTCTCGGCGAAGTGGTGGCGGTGCATATCGACAAGTCGCTGCTCAAGGACGGCGTTTACGACACTGCCGCCGCCGAGCCGATTCTGCGCGGCGGCGGCCCGGCGGATTACTTCCAGCTCGGCCCGGAAGCGCTGTTCAAGATGTTCCGCCCAGGCGCCTGATCAGGCGTCAGCCCACACCGGTTCGCCCTCTGCATCGATATCGACCAGCCGCTGCAGCTCTTGCACAGCGGCCAGGTCGGCATCATCGGCGGTCTTGAATTTCTGGTCCGGCAGCAGCGCATGGAAGCGCGGTGCGCCGCCGGCGCCCAGCGCCTTTACGGCAATCGCCGCGTTATACCCCTGCTCGGACGGCATGACTGCCGAGACCACTTCAAACCCGTTGTATTCCTTGCGTGCCATGTCTCTCAACCCTGCCAATACGTCAAAGCGCGAATTCTAGCGCGTCTTTCGGCTCGTCCGACACGCGGCATGCAGCGATAAAGCCGCCGACGCAAAACCCAACCTTGTCCTACACTCTAATCAGTCCTTTCAAACTGCTCTGTAGCCGAGGTAAGGAGTGCGTCATGAAAGCAATAACAAGAAAGTGCATGGTTGTCGCAGGAGCTCTGGCGGTATTGGCTGTCTACAGCGCCGGTGCCTATCGTAACGAACTGGCGCGCCAGGCCCCCTATGTTTCCAGCTGTACGTTTGGCCATTGCGTGCCAACCGATGCAACCTTCAGCGCCTTGCGATGAGACTCGCGCCGCGTGAATCGCATTGCCATTGCACAAAGGCAGCTATCGATTAGCAAGCTATCGGATTAGACTGGCCAGACTCTCCCGCCACACTTGCGGCGGGTCAACACTGCCATCAGGTTTTGCCTTGACCAGTCTTAATCAAACGCCTCCGGCCATCCGCAGCATCCTGTTTGCGTTGATGATGGCAGTCCTGCTCAGCGCGCTGGACCAAACCATCGTCGCGGTGTCGATGCCCGCCATTTCTGCGCAATTCAGGGATATCGATCTCCTGGCCTGGGTCATATCCGCCTACATGGTGTCGCTGACCGTGGCCGTGCCGATCTACGGCAAGCTCGGCGATCTTTACGGGCGACGTAAACTGATGCTGTTCGGGCTGGGGATTTTTACCCTGGCTTCGCTGTTCTGTGGCCTGGCGCAGAGCATGGAACAACTGGTGCTGGCGCGCGTTCTTCAAGGTATCGGCGCCGGCGGGATGGTTTCGGTCAGCCAGGCGATCATCGCCGACATCGTTCCACCTCGCGAGCGCGGCCGTTATCAGGGTTACTTCAGCAGCATGTACGCCGTGGCCAGCGTCGCCGGGCCGGTACTCGGTGGCCTGATGACCGAATACCTGTCCTGGCGCTGGGTGTTCCTGATCAATCTGCCTCTGGGAGCAGCCGCGCTGATCGTCGCGTATCGGACCCTCGTCGGCCTGCCAGTCCCGCAACGCAAGCCGATTATCGATTACCTGGGTACCATGCTAATGATCATCGGCCTGACAGCGCTGCTGCTGGGGATTACCGAAATTGGCCAGGGGCATGGTCTGGGCGACACCGAGGTTCAGTTGTTACTGGGCACGGCCCTGCTGACACTGGCCATTTTCGTCTGGTACGAACGTCGCACAGCCGAACCCTTGCTGCCCATGCATCTGTTCACCAACAAGAGTGCCGTGCTGTGCTGGTGCACCGTGTTCTTCACCAGTTTTCAGGCCATTTCCCTGATTGTTCTGATGCCGCTGCGTTATCAGACCGTTACCGGGGGCGGCGCAGACAGCGCCGCCCTGCACTTGCTTCCACTGGCTATCGGCATGCCGATGGGTGCCTATTTCGCCGGGCGACGCACCGCGCATACCGGGCGTTACAAGCCACTGATCCTGACCGGTGCGCTGTTGATGCCGGTTGCGATTCTGGGCATGGCCTTCACGCCGCCGCAATCGCTGATAGTGATGAGCCTGTTCATGATCCTCACCGGTGTTGCGACCGGTATGCAGTTCCCCACCTCATTGGTCGGCACCCAGAATTCGGTTCAGCTCCGGGATATGGGCGTGGCCACCAGTACGACCAATCTGTTCCGCTCACTGGGTGGTGCAGTGGGCGTGGCACTGATGTCGGCGCTGCTGTTGGCCATGTTGCAACACACCGGAGTCGGCCAACTTGGCGCAGGAGCACTGGGTGGCGAAGGCGGCTCCGGCAATGTCCTGCTCGACAGCCTTAACGCGGCAACCGGCCCGGCGCTGGAAACTCTGCGCGCCGAACTGGCAGTGACCTTCAGAAACCTGCTGATCACCAGTGCGGCCATTTCGTTGCTCGGTCTTGCGGCAGCCGCGGTGATGCCCAATACGTTGCTGCGAGGACGGGACTGATCGGCCTTTCAGTTTCAGGAATGCATCCCGGCCCAAAACCATTGCGTTTTCTTGCTCTTTATATGGGCAAACGCAGGCATGAGTTCACCTTCGTCGAAGTGTCGACGCGAGCCGGACTGTGCACTGCTGAACCAGCTGCCTGAGCGAGGGCAGGCTTGCCCGGCATTGACCGGCGGCAGCGGCTTTTCGTCGAATCGCGCATACCACTGCGCGGTAGTTTCATCGGTAAAGCCAATCCCTGGAACCAGGTAGGGATGAAGATTGCCGGTGTCCTGCAGGCGAATCGGCTTGATCATCCTGTTGACCGTCACATAAGACTGCGGCGGCGGCAGCCCTCTCCCGCCCAGCTCGGGCACCTCACCGGCGCGGATGATCAAGCCATTGCGATAGGTGTGGAACACGATCTCGCTGTGAGCGCTCATCTCGCCGCGCATTTTGTCGCTGCCTCCCAGTTGCCTGACGAACGCATCGCCAAGCACGGTGTACCAACTGACGCCCTTTATGCGGTCCAGCAGACGCAGGCTTTCAATGTGCGGGCCGGGATCGACCATCAGCCCGCTAAAATCCTGAGCAAGCCGAAATTCCCGGGGCAAATACTGATGGCCGTCGCACGGCAAAACGCAGGCAAGACCACCAAAGCCGTGCTCGGCCTGCAGTTCGCTGCTGAGGTACCTGATCCACTCCTCGTACTGTTTCAAGCCGTCGGGCTCGGTCAGATATGACCAGGGCAGAACCATTTTCAGACATGATCGATCGTTGTCGGCCTGGCCCTCTGAAGTGTTCATCACGAACAGGCTGTAGGTGGCGACTTCAGCCTGAGTGGCGCTGGCGATAGACCAGATGAACTGCTCGTCAGGCGGGCTCTCGACAATCTGGCGCCGGGTCGAAGCGAACCCGGAGCCGCTCAGGCGACGCATGCGTTTGAAGAGCTGCCATTTGAGTCTGGTTTTGAACGCTTCGTAAAAGCGCAAAAAGCAGGCTTCGACGCGACGCTTCATCTCCACAGTGTGGCCATTGCGAAAATACAGCGTGGTGATCAACCCCAATCGTATGACCGGTGTGCCCAATACTGAATCCATGGCCACACGTTCAGATTGTTGCGTGATCCTGGCCAATAACCCCACAGCGTCAGTTGCAGTGTCCGACATGCCCTGCCCTCCCATCAGTCGCCGGGGTCAGGTTTTTGCGCGTACCTGCATGCCCTTCGCAGGTATCGGTCACGCCAGAGATGTCCCCGCTCATTGGGTAGCCATGGCCCTGCCTGCCCGAGTAGACATCAGCGTAACTGGTGATGATTTCAGGGCACATAGGCGCAAGATTCGGCAAAAACATGCAACCTTCCTCTCTTCTGATCTTTCAGGAGGCGAAGAGTGAAGGGAGTTTTCCTGCGGAGCAATACTCGGAATTTACTTTGGGAAATCAGCTACATGTATCAGGAAATGTCCTACTTGCTTCCTACAATATCTTGTCAGATCAACGCTCGCTGATGCCTGCACGGCGAGCGCAATCGGTAAATACAGGTAAACGATCGGTAAACACACTATATAAGAGGCACGGATTGGAGTTAGGCTCTGCACAGCATCGCTGGCAGGCGGAACCGGCGGGTGCCGCCGCCGCTCACGTTCTGTCAGGCGCCAACTGTCGAGCGGTTGCTGTCGATCAGCAACGTCGGGCTGAAACGCAGCATGTCCAGGCACACGTCGACCAGTTGCTCGGCCTCTGCGGGCAGCGAGAAGCTGTCCGGAACCAGCAGCCATTGGTAAATGATGCCGTTGACGTAGGCAAACAGCGCCACGGCAGCCCGGGCGGTGTCCAGCCCTTTGGGTAATTGCCCCTGGCGTACGGCGTTGTTCAGCCCCAGGGTGATACGGTCGTGGCACTGTATGGCGTTGTCCTGACGCTGACGACGGAAATCACACATCTCGTCGGTAAACTCGCACTTGTGAAAGAGGATTTCATTGATGCGACGGGTTTTCGGGTCCAGTGCGAGTTCATGAAACAGGTGAATCAACAGATTTCTCATGCAGCCCAGCGGGTCTTCCTCGTCCTCGCTCTGGCTGGCCTCGGCCATTTCGTCAAGAGGCTCCTGAAGGCTGTCGAGCATGGCCTGCACCAGATCGGCCTTATTGTTGAAGTGCCAATAGATGGCGCCTCGCGTCACACCGGCAAGGGTGGCAATGTCGGCCAGCGTCGTGCGGGCGACGCCTCGCTCATAAAAAGCCTGCTCGGCAGCCTCCAGAATCTGGCTGCGAGTGATCTGAGCTTCCTCTTTGGTGCGACGAACCATGGCAATAAGACCTCAAAAGATTCACCTCAGGCATGCGTCTTGCGTCATGCCTCGAGATATGACCGGGCGGCATTTGTCTCGCCTTGTCCCGAATTGGCTCCCGGCTCCCTGAATACTGGCCGAATGCGCACGGCAGGTGTTTACAAACAACCGCGAATGTAAGTATATTCCTTAGCATGCTACTTATCTAGCCGAAATATTTTTTAACACTTCAACGTACTGTTGAGAAAACAGGCTCCTGCCCCGAGGATCTTCATGCAATTCAAGCCAGCTGTTACCGTTCTGGTCACTGCCATCGCCCTGGCAACCCTGCTCAGTGGCTGTAGCAAGAAGGAACAGGCCGCCCCGCCTGCGCAAACCCCTCAGGTAGGCGTCGTTACCATCAAAGCACAGCCGTATACCCTGACCACCGAGCTGCCGGGCCGAACCACCGCATTCCGCGTTGCCGAGGTTCGCCCTCAGGTCAACGGCATCATTCTCAAGCGTCTGTTCACCGAAGGTGGCGATGTCAAAGCCGGTCAGCAGCTCTACCAGATCGATCCGGCTGTCTATGAAGCCAACGCCAACAGCGCCAAGGCCACCCTGCAGTCCGCCAAGTCGATGTCCGATCGCTACAAGCAACTGGTCAGCGAGCAGGCAGTGAGCCGTCAGGAGTACGACACGGCGCTGGCATCCACCCAGGAAGCTCAGGCAACCCTGCAGACCGCCCAGATCAACCTGCGCTACACCAAGGTGCTGGCTCCTATTTCCGGTCGTATCGGTCGCTCTGCGGTGACTGAAGGCGCACTGGTGAGCAGCGCGCAGACCGACGCGATGGCAACCATCCAGCAACTCGATCCGATCTATGTCGACGTGGTGCAGTCATCTGCCGACATGCTCAAGCTGCGCAGCGACCTGGATAGCGGCAAGCTGCAGAAAGCCGGTGACAACGCGGCCAAGGTCAAGCTGACCCTGGAAGACAACAGCGTCTACGCCCAGGAAGGCAAACTGGAATTCTCCGAGGTATCGGTTGACCAGACCACCGGCTCCGTAACCCTGCGTGCGGTGTTCCCGAACCCTGAACACCGTCTGCTGCCGGGCATGTTCGTTCATGCTCAATTGCAGGCTGGCGTCAATTCGAAGGCCATCCTGGCACCGCAGCAAGGCGTAACCCGTGACCTGAAAGGCACGCCGACCGCCATGGTAGTCAACCAGGACAACAAGGTTGAAATGCGCACGCTGGTGGCCAATCGCACCGTGGGCAGCGACTGGCTGATCGAAGACGGCCTGAAAGAAGGTGATCGCGTCATCACCGAAGGCTTGCAGTACGTCAAACCAGGCGCCGAAGTGAAAGTCGCCGAAGCGACCAACGTCAAAGGAGCAAACCCGGCACCTGCCCCGGCCACTGATAAAGCCGCAGGCAGCAAAGGGGAGTAACCCATGTCGAAATTTTTTATTGATCGACCCATTTTTGCCTGGGTTATTGCCCTCGTGATCATGCTGGTCGGTGCGCTGTCGATTTCCAGCCTGCCGATCAACCAGTACCCGAGCATCGCACCGCCCGCCATCGGTATCCAGGTCACCTATCCGGGCGCGTCTGCCCAGACGGTGCAGGACACTGTGGTCCAGGTGATCGAGCAACAGCTCAACGGTATCGATAACCTGCGTTATGTCAGCTCGGAAAGTAACTCCGACGGCAGCATGACCATCACGGCGACCTTCAATCAGGGCACCAACCCGGATACGGCGCAGGTCCAGGTGCAGAACAAGCTCAACCTCGCGACCCCGCTGCTGCCGCAGGAAGTGCAGCAACAGGGTATCCGCGTCACCAAGGCAGTGAAGAACTTCCTGATGGTGATCGGTCTGGTGTCGGAAGACGGCAGCATGGGCAAGGAAGACCTGGCCAACTACATTGTGTCGAACATGCAGGACCCGATCTCCCGGACCTCCGGTGTGGGTGACTTCCAGGTGTTCGGTTCGCAGTACGCCATGCGTATCTGGCTGGACCCGGCCAAGCTGAACAACTTCCAGCTGACCCCGGTAGACGTGAAAAACGCGATCACCGCGCAGAACGTTCAGGTGTCGTCCGGCCAGTTGGGCGGCCTGCCATCGATCAGCGGCCAGCAGTTGAACGCTACGATCATCGGCAAGACGCGTCTGCAGACCGCCGAGCAGTTCGGCAATATCTTCCTCAAGGTCAACACCGACGGCTCACAGGTTCGCCTGAAAGACGTCGCTACAGTCGGCCTGGGCGCAGAGAACTACAGCACCGATTCGCAGTTCGACGGCAAACCGGCTTCCGGTCTGGCGATCAAGCTCGCCACCGGCGCCAACGCACTGGACACCGCCAAGGCCATCCGCGCGACCGTTTCGTCGCTGGAGCCATTCTTCCCGCCTGGCATGAAAGTCGTGTACCCGTATGACACCACACCGGTGGTGAGCGAATCGATCAACGGCGTGGTGCACACCCTGATCGAAGCGATCGTGCTGGTGTTCCTGGTGATGTACCTGTTCCTGCAGAACTTCCGCGCAACCATCATCACCACGATGACGGTTCCGGTGGTCTTGCTGGGTACGTTCGGCATCCTCGCGGCTTTCGGTTTCACCATCAACACCCTGACCATGTTCGGTATGGTGCTGGCCATCGGCTTGCTGGTGGACGATGCGATTGTGGTGGTGGAAAACGTCGAGCGGGTCATGGAGGAGGAAAAGCTCTCCCCGCGCGACGCCACGATCAAATCCATGACACAGATTCAGGGCGCACTGGTCGGTATTGCCCTGGTGCTGTCGGCGGTTCTGTTGCCAATGGCGTTTTTCGGTGGCTCCACCGGGGTGATCTACAAGCAGTTCTCGATCACCATCGTCTCGGCCATGGCCCTGTCGGTCGTGGTTGCGCTGATCTTCACCCCGGCGCTGTGCGCCACCATGCTCAAGCCCATCGATCACGAGAAGCACGGGCAACCGAAACGTGGTTTCTTCGGCTGGTTCAACCGTACCTTCGACCGTAGCGTTCTGAGTTACGAGCGCGGCGTCGGCAACATGCTCAAGCACAAGTGGCCTGCGTACCTGGGTTACATACTGATCTGCGCGGGCATGGTGTTCATGTTCATGCGTATTCCGGCTGCGTTCCTGCCGGATGAAGACCAGGGCGTTATCTTCGCCCAGATCCAGACACCGGCCGGCTCCTCGACCGAGCGTACGCAGGAAGTCATCGATCAGATGCGTGAGTACCTGCTGACCAAGGAAAGCGGCGCAGTGAAGTCGGTGTTCTCGGTAAACGGCTTCAACTTCGCAGGCCGCGGTCAAAGCTCGGCGATTGCGTTCGTGATGCTCAAGCCGTGGGAGGAGCGTGATTCCAACAACAGCGTCTTCGAACTGGCCAAGCGGGCTCAGGGCTATTTCTTCAGCCTGCGCGACGCGATGGTGTTTGCGGTCGTCCCGCCTTCGGTACTTGAACTGGGTAACGCCACCGGCTTCGATGTTTACTTGCAGGATCAAGGCGGCGTGGGTCACGACAAGCTGATGGAAGCGCGTAACCAGTTCCTCGGTATGGCCGCACAGAGCAAGATTCTGGCGGGTGTGCGTCCCAACGGGCTGAACGACGAACCGCAGTACCAGTTGATCATCGACGACGAGCGCGCCAGCGCTTTGGGTATCACCCTGTCGGACATCAACAACACACTGTCCATCGCGTTGGGTGGCAGCTACGTCAACGACTTCATCGACCGTGGCCGTGTGAAGAAGGTGTACATCCAGGGCGATGCAGGTGCGCGTATGACGCCTGAAGACCTGAAGAAATGGTACGTGCGCAACAGCGCGGGTGAGATGGTGCCGTTCTCGGCCTTCGCCAGCGGCAAATGGTCCTACGGCTCGCCGAAACTGTCACGCTACAACGGCGTGGCGGCAGAGGAAGTGCTCGGTACTCCAGCCCCTGGTTACAGCAGCGGCGACGCGATGAACGAAGTCGAGGCGCTGGCCAAGAAGCTGCCGCAGGGCATCGGCATCTCGTGGACCGGTCTGTCTTACGAGGAACGTCTTTCCGGTTCGCAGGCCCCTGCCCTGTATGCCTTGTCGTTGCTGGTCGTGTTCCTCTGTCTGGCGGCGCTGTATGAAAGCTGGTCGATTCCGATCGCGGTCATCCTCGTGGTGCCACTGGGGGTTATCGGTGCATTGATGGCAACCAGCCTGCGCGGTCTGTCCAACGACGTGTTCTTCCAGGTAGGCCTGTTGGTGACGGTGGGTCTGGCGGCGAAAAACGCCATTCTGATCGTCGAGTTCGCCAAAGAGCTTCACGAACAGGGCAAGAGCCTGGTGGACGCGGCGATCGAGGCCTGCCGCATGCGTCTGCGCCCGATCATCATGACTTCCATGGCCTTCATCCTCGGCGTCGTACCGTTGGCGATTTCCACGGGCGCAGGTTCGGGCAGTCAGCATTCGATCGGTACTGGCGTAATTGGCGGTATGATCACCGCAGTTATTCTGGCGATCTTCTGGGTGCCCCTGTTCTTCGTAACGGTTTCAGGGCTCTTCAAGAGCAAGCAGAAACATATTTCACACGATGAGGCTGGCCAATGAGCAAGTCATTGATCTCACTTGCAGTTACCGCGTTCATTCTCGGCGGCTGCTCTTTGATCCCCGATTACAAACAGCCGGAAGCACCGGTCGCGGCACAATATCCGCAAGGGCCGGCGTACTCGCCGGTCGAAGGCGCCAAAATGGCCGCCGCGGAACAAGGCTGGCGGCACTTCTTCAATGACCCGGCGCTGCAACAGCTGATTCAGACTGCACTGCTCAACAACCGTGACCTTCGGGTTGCGGCGCTGAACATCGACGCCTACCGCGCCCAGTACCGTATCCAGCGCTCGGACCTGTTCCCTGCCGTTTCGGCCACGGGTAGCGGCTCACGTCAGCGCGTGCCAGGTGACCAGTCGCAAACCGGTCAGCCCGGCATCACCAGCAGCTACTCGGCCACCCTGGGTGTCAGCTCTTACGAACTGGACCTCTTCGGCCGGGTACGCAGCCTCAGCGAGCAGGCGCTGGAGACCTACTTCGCCAGCGAGGAAGCACGTCGCAGCACCCAGATCAGTCTGGTGGCCAGCGTCGCCAATGCCTACATGACCTGGCAGGCCGACAAGGAACTGCTCAAGCTGACGCAGGACACCCTGAAGACCTACGAAGAAAGCTTCCGTCTGACCTCGCGCGCCAGCGAAGTCGGCGTGTCTTCGGCACTGGACCTGAGCCAGTCGCGCACCGCCGTCGAAAGCGCGCGCGCCAAACTGGCCCAGTACCAGCGCCTGGTTGCCCAGGACCAGAACAGTCTGGTGCTGCTGCTCGGCACCAGCCTGCCTGACAACCTGCCTGCCAGCCACTTGCTAGATTCCGACATGCTGACCGAAATGCCGGCAGGCCTGCCGTCCGACCTGCTGCAGCGTCGTCCGGACATTCTCGAGGCCGAGCACTCGCTCAAGGCGGCCAACGCCAACATCGGCGCGGCACGTGCAGCGTTCTTCCCGAGCATCAGCCTGACGGCCAGTGCCGGGACCAGCAGCAGCGAGCTGTCCGGCCTGTTCAAGGGCGGATCGGGCGCGTGGCTGTTCCAGCCAAGCATCAACATCCCGATCTTCAACGCCGGCAACCTGCGCGCCAGCCTGGACTACTCGAAAATCCAGAAGGAAATCAGCGTCGCCAACTACGAGAAGGCGATTCAGACCGCCTTCCAGGAAGTGTCCGACGGTCTGGCTTCGCGCAAGACCTATGACGAGCAGCTCCAGGCGCAACGTGACTTCGTCGCGGCCAACCAGGATTACTACCGTCTGGCCGAGCGTCGTTACCGGATCGGCATCGACAGCAACCTGACCTTCCTCGACGCCCAGCGCTCGCTGTTCAGTGCGCAACAAACGCTGATCACCGATCGCCTGTCGCAGCTGACCAGCGAGGTCAACCTGTACAAGGCCCTCGGCGGCGGCTGGTATGAAAGAACCGGACAGACCGAAACCATCTCCAAGGAGAAGCCTTCGGTTCAGCTGTTCTGATTGACAGCGGCAGACAAAAAAACCACCTGATCAGGTGGTTTTTTTGTGGCCGGCACACACCTGCGATCAATGATCCTGATGCAGGTACTTAGGCTCTTTGGGCAAACGCAGACTGAACAGGAACGCTACCGCCATCATGGCCGTCACGTACCAGTAAAAGCTGTTTTCCATTCCGGCACTCTTGAGTTTCAGTGCAACCCACTCAGCCGAGCCGCCGAACATTGCGTTGGCCACCGCGTACGCCAGACCCACGCCCAGCGCACGAACCTGAGGCGGAAACATCTCGGCTTTGACCAGCCCGCTGATCGAGGTGTAGAAGCTGACGATCGCCAGCGCCAGGGTAATCAGCACAAAGGCAATAAACGGGTTGGTGGTGGTCTTGAGCGTCATCAGGATCGGCACTGTGAACAGCGTACCCAGCGCGCCGAACAGGAGCATCGAATTGCGACGGCCAATGCGGTCCGCGAGCATGCCGAAGAACGGCTGCATGCACATGTACAGAAACAGCGCACCGGTCATGATGTAGCTGGCGGTCTTGGCTTCCATGCCCCCGGTGTTGACCAGGTATTTCTGCATGTAGGTCGTGAAGGTATAGAAAATCAGCGAGCCACCGGCGGTGTAGCCCAGCACTGTGATGAAGGCAGCCGCATGATGCTTGAACAGTGCCGCAATACTGCCCGCGTCCTTGTCCTGCCGGCTTTCGGCCGTGGTGGTTTCATTGAGGGTGCGACGCAACAGCAAGGCGATGACCGCAGCGCCAGCACCGATCACGAAGGGGATACGCCAGCCGTAGTCACGCAGTTCTTCGGTGGTCAGGAATTGCTGGAGGATGACCACCGTCAACACCGCCAGCAATTGCCCGCCGATCAGGGTGACGTACTGAAACGAAGCATAAAAGCCGCGCTGGCCGCGCAGCGCCACTTCACTCATATAAGTGGCCGTGGTGCCGTACTCGCCACCCACCGACAGGCCTTGCAGCAGGCGCGCCATCAACAGCAAGGCCGGCGCCCAGGCGCCAATCGAGGCATAGGTCGGCAGGCAGGCGATGATCAATGATCCGGCACACATCATGGTGACCGAAATCAGCATGGAGTTCTTGCGGCCATGTTTGTCTGCAACACGACCAAACAGCCAGCCGCCAATCGGACGCATCAGAAAGCCAGCGGCAAACACACCCGCGGTGTTGAGCAACTGAACGGTCGGGTCATCGGAAGGGAAGAAAGCCGGTGCGAAATAAATCGCGCAGAAGGCGTAGATATAAAAGTCGAACCATTCGACCAGGTTGCCGGATGAGGCGCCGACAATGGCGAAAATTCTTTTGCTTCGCTCCTCGCCGGTGTAATGCGGTGCTTTTGATGTTGTAGTCATTATTTTCCCCAAGCAGAACTGTCCATAAGAAACAATCTGTAACACCGTCTTTAATCGAGCACAATCAGTCAAACCAATTCAGCCGACTGGAATAGCGGGATCGTTGAGAATCCGGGCGTCCAGACGAACAACAACCCGGATCATCGGCCTGCCTTTTCGTGGAGGCTGACAAACGATCCGGGTTGCTGGACAACAGGTTGAAGCGAGAGGGTTTACCGCTCGATGGCCAGAGCAAGCCCCTGCCCGACGCCGACGCACATGGTTGCCAGGCCTCTGCGCCCGCCGGTTTTCTCCAGATGATGCAGTGCCGTCAGCACCAGCCGCGCGCCGCTCATGCCCAGCGGATGACCGAGGGCAATTGCCCCGCCGTTGGGATTGACCTGCGGCGCATCATCCGCCAGACCCAGTTCGCGCAGCACCGCAATCCCCTGGCTGGCAAACGCTTCATTGAGTTCGATGACATCGAAATCGGTCACCGCCAGGCCCAGCCGCTCGACCAGTTTACGCACCGCTGGCACCGGGCCAATGCCCATCACCCGAGGTGCAACCGCGGCGCTGGCCATGCCGAGCACGCGGGCGCGGGGCGTCAGGCCATGCTTTTTGACTGCTTCGGCCGACGCCAGAATCAGCGCAGCAGCGCCGTCGTTGACTCCGGACGCATTACCGGCAGTCACCGTGCGGTCCGGGCCATTGACCGGCTTGAGTTTGCTCAGGGTTTCCAGACTGGTATCGCCACGCGGATGCTCATCCTTGTCGACAAGGGTCTCGCCCTTTTTGTGCGCGACTCGCACCGGCACGATCTCTTCCTCGAAAAAGCCCGCAGCCTGGGCAACGGCAGTGCGTTGCTGGCTGCGCAGGGCGAAAGCGTCCTGATCGGCTCGAGAAATCCTGAAGTCGGTTGCCACGTTGTCGCCCGTCTCGGGCATTGAGTCCACGCCGTACTGTGCTTTCATCGCCGGATTGATAAAGCGCCAGCCGATGGTGGTGTCTTCCAGCTTCATGTTCCGCGAAAACGCGGCATCGGCCTTGCCCATCACGAAGGGGGCACGGGACATCGACTCGACGCCTCCGGCGATGGCCAGCTCGATTTCACCGGAAGCGATGGCCCGGAACGCGGTGCCGATGGCGTCCATACCGGAAGCACACAAACGATTGAGGGTGACGCCCGGTACACTTTCCGGCAGCCCGGCCAACAGTGCGGCCATGCGCGCAACGTTGCGGTTGTCCTCGCCGGCCTGATTGGCGCAGCCAAGGAACACTTCGTCGATCTCTTCCCAGTTGACCGAAGGGTTGCGCTCCATCAACGCCTTGATCGGCACCGCCGCCAGGTCGTCTGCACGCACCGAAGACAACCCGCCACCAAAGCGACCGATGGGCGTACGAATCGCATCGCAAATAAATACATCACGCATCACGCTTCTCCTGCGACCTGACCATGAGCCGCGGCAGTTCGTGCTTCCAGATCACGCAGCGCCGTCAGCTCGACGTCAGTGGGCTCTTCGGACACAACAACGGTGTCGGCAAAGCGGATCGCCCAACCGGTTGCGGCGATCACCTGCTCGCGGGTCACGCCAGGGTGCAGCGTGGTCACGACGAACTCGTGGGTGCCGGCTTCCGGCTCCATGATGCACAGGTCGGTGATGATGCCCACTGGGCCGGCACCGGGCAGGCCCAGGCGTTTGCGCGAGTCGCCACCTTCGCCATGGCCGACCGAGGTGATGAAGTCCAGCTTGTCGACGAACGAGCGCGCCGACTGCTTGAGGATGATCAGCACTGACTTGGCCGACCCGGCGATCTCCGGCGCACCACCGGCGCCCGGCAGACGCACTTTTGGATGATGATAATCGCCGACCACGGTGGTGTTGATGTTGCCGAAACGGTCGACCTGCGCCGCGCCGAGAAAGCCGACATCGACGCGACCGCCCTGCAGCCAGTAACGAAATATTTCACTGGTGGAGACCACTGTGTCGGCGGTTTCAGCCAACTCGCCATCGCCGATAGACAACGGCAACACCGTGGGCTTGGCACCGATCGGGCCGGACTCGTAGATCAGCACCACGTCAGGCGCAGAGGTAAGACGTGCCAGATTCGCCGCCTTCGAAGGCAGGCCGATGCCGACGAAGCACACAGAACCATTACGCAAGCGACGGGCTGCGGCAACGGTCATCATTTCACTGGTGGAGTAAGTCATTATTTGGCCTCCGAAGCGCGAGCCAGCTTGCTCTGGAATTCACTGAAGTCTGCGGTGCCGTGGATGTATTCATCGATCCACGCCGTGAAGGTCTCCCGGTCTCGGGCGATCGGGTCCCAGGCCTGATAGAACGGGTTGTCACGCTCGTAGTAGCCATGCGCATAAGACGGATGCGCGCCGCCTGGCACCAGGCACACCGCGCTCAGCGCCCAGGTCGGCAGCACGCAGGAATTCATCGGCGCCTTGAGGTCATCGACGATTTCTTCCACCGTCACAATGCAACGCTTCGCAGCCAGTGCGGCTTCTTTCTGCGCACCGAGAATGCCCCACAACAGCACGTTGCCCTTGCGGTCGGCTTTCTGTGCATGAATCACGGTTACGTCGGGACGTACCGAAGGCACCGCTGCCAACACTTCGCCGGTGAACGGGCAGGTGACCGTCTTGATCAGCGGGTTGACCTTGGGCAGGTCGGACCCGGCGTAGGCGCGCAGCACCGCGAACGGCAGACCGGACGCGCCCGCTACATAAGCGTTGGCGAGGTCGGCATGGCTGTGCTCTTCAATTTCCATCGCGCGCGGCCACTGCTTTTCAACGGCATCGCGCAAACGGTGCAAGGAGCCAACGCCTGGGTTGCCGCCCCACGAGAAAATCAGCCGCTTCGCACAGCCGGCACCGATCAACTGGTCGTAGATCAGATCGGGCGTCATGCGCACAAGGGTCAGGTCTTTTTTACCCTGACGGATGATTTCATGCCCAGCGGCCGTGGGGATCAGATGCGTGAAGCCTTCCAGCGCAACGGTGTCGCCATCGTTGACCAGTTGCTTCACCGCATCGCGTAGAGAAAGAATGTCTGCCATGAGGTGCTCCGAACCCAACATCACGTTCAATGATCAGCGCGAAGACCTGCGCCGGAATGAAAATGAGGTTATGCCTGAGCAAGAAGGCAAACAATCCGATAATCGACTAAACGTTCGGTAATCGAACGAATTCAATCCGTCTAAAATACGGCAACGTCAGGTAAACAGCTGCGTACTCAGGTCGCGACTGGCATCGAGCATGATCGGCAGAAAGCGCTGTTCCAGCTCGCTGCGTGCCACACGTCCGGCGCTGGTACTGACATTCAGCGCAGCCAGCACCTGGCCCGACGCATCATAGACCGGTACGGCAATCGAACGCAGCCCCTGCTCCAGTTCCTGATCGACAATGCACCAGCCTTGTTGCCGAACCAGCTGCAGACATTCGAGCAAGGCCTCCGGCGTGCGAATGGTGCGGCTGGTCTTGGGCTGCAGATCGACATGGTCAAGGTATTCATGCAGCGACACGTCATCCAGTGCGGCCAGCAGAATGCGGCCCATGGATGTGCAGTACGCGGGAAGACGACCGCCCACGGAAAGGTCGACCGAGATGAGTCGCTGCGTGGTCGCAGAGCGCGCTATATAAAGAATGTCGTCGCCTTCCAGAGTCGCCATATTGCACGCCTCGTGCAGCTGGTCGCTCATACGGTCCAGATAAGGCTGCGATGACGTTGCCAGTGGCGTCGATGACAAATAGGCGTGGCCCAGCGTCAATACTTTGGGCAGTAGCGAGTAGGTACGGCCGTCAGTGGTCGCATAACCGAGCTTGATCAGGGTGTGCAGACAACGACGCACTGCCGCACGGGGGATCTCGGTGCGGTGGCTGATCTGCGCAATGGTCAGGTGTCTCTTACGCTCCTGAAAGGCATGAATCACGGCCAGCCCGCGCGCCAGCGAGGTCATGAAATCCGGGTCACCGGTCAGCGCCTGAATGCGCTTTGCGGGCGACGCCACGATGGGCGGTGCCAACGAGGCAAAAGATTTACGCAGTTCGTCGTTCATTGAAACACCTTATGCAACTGCCTTTCAGGCCCTGTAAACCATAGGTTTCAGCTCTTTTCAGGGGAGCGAAGCCCGCCCTCAGTTGTGCGATTATCGAACAGGTGGCCGATAATCGCAATTGACCCCATGTAAATATACTTATACCTTTACCTCTGCCACGAAGTGACTTCTTGGAAATACTGGTCAGGTACCCACTGAGAAGTCCAAGGCAGCGGCCTTGCTCACCAAGCAAGGCCGTTTTCATTACTCAGACGCACCCCTCGTGCCAGATGCTCGCGACACCCTCCTCTTCATCCCGCTCTCGGTCAGTGCCTGCCACGCGACTCCACACATCCTGCATATAAAAGACAGTGAATTTCTTCGCCAACATTTTGTCGTCGAACGTGAAAACTGTTTTATAAAACTTATGTCATATAAATGGCTCACTGAAACTTCGGAACAATCGTACAAAAAAACCAGACATGTGAACTCATTCAACCTCTGTTGTTGACGTAGCAGAAGTTCTTGGAGATAGTATCTGTCAGTTGGTTGGCAATACCCTCGCAACGATTGATCCATTGACCCGATTTCTGCCTCGACTGTCCTGTCGAAGCGTTGTCACGGTGCACCATCGCAGCGAGACCATCAGCAAGCCTGCCAGCGCAAGCCCTGTGCTTGAAATCAAACGTGTGTCGCTACGACAGGTATTTCTCTCTGGTGCACGTAGCCGCAGACAACAACAGGTATGTCCAGTAACCCTTTCGCGCAATCGCCCGAACAGGCCGCTGACTGTAGTTGGTATACAGCCAGACTGGAGTGAACATACTTGCAATGTTTTGCGTCATCGCCAGAGCCCATTCGACTCGATCAGGTATTAAAGTGACTAAAGATGAACTGCGCGCGGAACTTGAGCGCCAGGAACAACGCTACAAGGATGTCTACGGCGGTGAAATCACCACCTACGCCGCGCAACCTGAACCGGAACGCAAGCCTTGGCGCAAAAGAGCCAGCCTGCTGGACCAGGCGTTCAAGCAAGAACTGCAAAAAATGGAAGAAGGCCTGAAAGAAGAGCCATGACAGCGCAGGGCCGATGATCCCTGCCCGATACGTTTCTGACTTTCAGCCCCCGGAATTACACGCCTTACTGCCTCATTGAACATTCAACGGGGCGGCGCTCATGCGTCTTTTTTTTGGTTTGAGGCGACACCACGTGGTGACGACAAGTCGTTCGGTATTTTTTCTGTCATAATCGCGCCCCCTTCAGACCCGGTCAGAAAACCTACATGATCGATTTATTCAGCGGGCTTGATGCCTGGGTGCTTGTGAGCCTGTTGCTCGCCCTGGCTTTCGTCCTCACCTTCGAGTTCATCAACGGCTTTCATGACACCGCCAACGCGGTGGCGACAGTCATTTACACCAAAGCGATGCCGCCTCATCTGGCCGTGCTCTTTTCCGGTGTATTCAACTTTCTCGGCGTGTTGCTGGGCGGCGTGGGCGTTGCCTATGCCATCGTCCACCTGCTGCCGGTCGAACTGCTTATCAACGTCAACACCGGACATGGCCTGGCCATGGTGTTCTCGCTGCTGGCGGCGGCGATTACCTGGAACCTCGGCACCTGGTACTTCGGCATTCCGGCCTCCAGTTCGCACACGCTGATCGGCTCGATACTCGGTGTGGGTCTGGCCAATGCGCTGCTCAACGATATCCCGCTGGCCGATGGCGTGAACTGGCAGAAAGCGATCGATATCGGCGCTTCGCTGGTGTTCTCGCCGCTGGCCGGCTTTATCGTTGCGGGCCTGGTACTGATTGCCCTGAAATGGTGGCGTCCGCTGTCGAAGATGCACAAGACCCCTGACCAGCGCCGCAAGCTGGATGACAAGAAGCACCCGCCGTTCTGGAACCGTCTGGTGCTGGTCATCTCCGCCATGGCGGTCAGCTTCGTACACGGTTCGAATGACGGCCAGAAAGGTATTGGCCTGATCATGCTGGTACTGATCGGTATCGTGCCCAGCCAGTTCGTGCTTGACCTCACCAGCACGACCTACCAGATCGAACGCACCCGCGATGCGACCCAGCACCTGAACCAGTTCTATCAGCGCAACAGCAGCACGCTGGGCGAATACCTGGCCATGGGTAAAGCCGAAAAAGGCGACCTGCCGTCCAGCTCTGCCTGTAATCCGAAGCAGACCGAACCCACCATCGACGCGCTGCTCGACCGCCTGAAGGGCGTGTCCGACTACCACGCGCTGGCCCCTGAAAGCCGCATCGAAGTTCGTCGCTACCTGTTGTGCCTGGACGACACCGCCCGCAAGGTCGGCAAACTTCCGGACCTGTCAGCGCGTGAAAAATCCGACCTGGAGAAACTTCGCAAGGACCTGACCACCACCACCGAGTACGCACCGTTCTGGGTGATTCTGGCGGTCGCACTGGCGCTGGGCATCGGCACCATGGTCGGCTGGAAACGTGTGGTACTGACGATCGGCGAGAAAATCGGCAAGCAGGGCATGACCTACGCACAAGGCATGTCGGCGCAGATCACCACCGCCTGCGCGATTGGTCTGGCCAACGTGTTCAGTCTTCCAGTGTCCACCACGCACATTCTGTCGTCGGGTGTAGCCGGCACCATGGTCGCCAACAAGAGCGGTCTGCAAGGCGGAACCGTGCGCACCATCCTGCTGGCCTGGGTGCTGACCCTACCGGCAACGGTCGCCTTGTCCGCAGCGTTGTTCTGGCTGGCTTCCAAGGCCCTGGCCTGATCCGAAACCCTTCGGGCGGTGCATGCCTTGCACCGCTCAAGGGTCTGACTCACTCATCCTCTTGTTACCCCTCCTCCTCAAGCCCTTCACCAGGCGCTTGCGCTTGCTGCAGCTCGCGCCACAGTGCTGCGGCACCGTCGAAATCAGTGCCGTTTTCAGCAGTCAGTTCAGCAGGGTCATAGCGGCTCAGGCAGCCTTCGCCAAGTGTTGCCGGAGCGGTGGAAGTGGCTTTGTCGAGAGGATCGGTCATTGGCTGTCACCTTGCGCGTTGCACCCTTGCCGACAGCTGAGTCGGGAGCGCGACAGACGCGCTCCGGAAAAGATAGATCAGCCGAAGACGACTGTCTTGTTGTCGTGAACCAGAACGCGGTCTTCCAGGTGAGCGCGCAGGCCGCGCGCCAGCACCATTTTTTCCACGTCGCGGCCGAAACGCACCATGTTTTCGATGCTGTCACGGTGACTGACGCGCACGACGTCCTGCTCGATGATCGGACCGGCGTCGAGCTCTTCGGTCACATAGTGACAGGTCGCGCCGATCAGTTTGACGCCGCGCAACGAGGCCTGGTGATAAGGCTTGGCCCCGACGAACGATGGCAGGAAGCTGTGGTGAATATTGATGACCTGATGGGCATATTCACGGCACAACTGCGGCGGCAGGATTTGCATATAACGCGCCAGAACCACGACATCAGCCTGGTGATGACCGACCAGACGCGATACCTCGGCGAATGCAGGCTCCTTGTCTTTCGGGTCCACCGGAACATGGTAGTAAGGGATGTTGTGCCACTCGACCATGCTGCGCAGGTCTTGGTGGTTTGAAATCACACAGGCGATGTCGCAGTCGAGTTCGTCACTGTGCCAACGGTGCAGCAGGTCGGCCAGACAGTGCGATTCGCGACTTGCCATGAGCACGACGCGCTTCTTCTGCGCCGAGTCGGTAATGCGCCAGTCCATCGAAAACTCTTCGGCAATCGGCGTGAAGGCTTCACGGAAGCCGTCCAGGTCAAAAGGCAGGGTGTCGGCACGGATCTCGTGACGCATGAAAAACCAGCCGCTGAGATTGTCAGAATGATGACTCGCTTCGGTGATCCAGCCGTTATGGGACGCCAGAAAGTTACTGACTTTGGCAACGATGCCTACACGGTCCGGGCAAGCAATCACCAGACGAAAAGTGCGCATTGGGGGAAACTCCAGAACTTCGCAAAGCCGCTATTCTAGCGGCTGCGCAGCAAAACTGCAGTATCTCTGTTGCCTGAATTCAGATGCCGAAAAAGCACACCGCCAAGGCCAAAGATTGCACCTTGCCAGTATGCGTTTTCCGGGTGCCCATCGCTAAACAAAACCTGTAATAAGAAGGGCTTTATAGGGGCGATCTTTTGAAGGAAGCGTGACGCGCTCCTAGTTCAGACGTCTGTAGGACGCGTGTATATTGCTAAATAATTCAAATAAAACTTTTATTTAATGTTTACTTGCTCATTTACAGTGACTATTATTGCCGCACTGTATCCCTGCAACCCTCACAACATAAGGTCTCCTCATGTCCCTGATCAACGAATACCGCGCTACAGAAGAAGCCATCAAAGAACTGCAAGCCCGTTTGAAGAACCTGTCGCAGGACGACAAACTGCAAACCGAGCTGGAATTCGAAGGCAAACTGCGCACGCTGATGGGCGAATACCAAAAGTCGCTGCGTGACATCATTGCCCTGTTGGATCCGGATGCCAAGGTAAACAAGGCCCCCCGTGGCGGCGCTGTTAAACCTGCCGGCACCAAACGCGCGCGCAAGGTCAAGCAATACAAGAACCCGCACAACGGTGAAGTCATCGAAACCAAAGGTGGCAACCACAAGACGCTGAAAGAGTGGAAAGCCAAGTGGGGCAGCGACGACGTTGAAAGCTGGGCCACTTTGCTGGGCTAAGCTTCGCCAGATCGCGGTTCATTGCGATTGCAAAAACGCCAGCCTGCTGGCGTTTTTTATTGCCCGGTATTTTTATACGCCCAGACGGTTACTCAGCTTGTTGGCGTAATCCTGCCACTGCCGCAACACCTCTAACTGCTCTGGCGCGGCACTAAGGGAGCATTCTACCCAAGCGGCCGTAAAGTCATGCAGGGTGTTGGGAGCGCCCCATTCCGGGCTGCGCAAGCGCTGCTGACAGAAATCCCGCCAGCGTGTTTGCTCTTCGCCACTCAAGGTGTCAGGAAAGTTACGAGCGCGATACCGGAATAACAATTCAGGCAATCGGGCATCATCAAACGGCCAGGCGTCACGCGCCAGTTGTTCGGGCTCGGCCTGCCGAACTTGCTCACACAGTCGACGATCACGGTCACCTATAAAACCGTCATATAACTGCTGTTCGGGATCTTCACTTGCGACGAAGTCGTCCTTGCCGTAAACGGCCGCCAGTTTATCGTGCCAAACTTCGCGGCGTTCACTCAATTGCGCTGCGCGTGCCTGATAGCCGGCCATGTCCAGTTGCAGCCGCTGCTGATCTTCGCTGCGCAGCACCCCCAGCGGCGCGATCACCGGGCAACGGTTTATATGCAAGAGTTTGAGCGGCACGGGCAATTCGCCGTCGCCCAGCGCGTCATGCCGCGTATATAAACGCCGCTTGAGTGTTTCAGCGCCCTCGTGCAACAACGGTGAATGATCCAGGTGCAGATCACACACGATCAGCGCGTTGCGATTATGCGGGTGCCAGGCCAACGGCAGCACCACGCCCAGGTAATTGCGCGCCGCAGAAAAGCGTCCCGAAATATGCACCAGAGGCTGCATCAGGCGAACCTGTTCCTGGACTTTCTGTTTGCTGCGCAATGCAAACAGATAGTCGTAAAGCTTCGGCTGCTTTTCACGAATCAAACGTGCCAGCGCAATAGTTGCACGCACATCGGATAACGCGTCGTGCGCCTGCCCGTGATCAATACCATTGGCAGCCGTCAGCCGCTCCAGTTTCAGCGTGACCCGGCCGTCCTGTTCCGGCCAGACAATGCCATCGGGGCGCAATGCGTAGGCAGCCCGCACAACATCGATCAGATCCCAGCGACTGTTGCCCCCCTGCCATTCGCGCGCATAGGGGTCGAAGAAGTTGCGATAAAAACTGTAGCGCGTGACTTCATCATCAAAACGCAAGGTGTTGTAACCCGCGCCACAGGTTCCCGGAGCAGACAGTTCGGCATGTACGCGCGTCATGAAATCGGCCTCGCACAGGCCTTTTTCTGCCAGCGTGGCCGGAGTGATTCCGGTAATCATGCAGGCGACAGGATGAGGCAGGATGTCATCGCTGAGCTGGCAGTGCAGATTGACCGGAGGCGCTATTTCATTGAGGTCGGTATCCGTGCGAATTCCGGCCATCTGCAGCGCACGGTCATTGCGCGGGTTGATACCGGTGGTTTCGTAGTCGTACCAGAAGATGCTGGAGGTCACGGGCTGATCCTGAACAAAAGACCCACGAAGTGTAGGGCGTGACAGGTGTCATTGGCTAATCGGGTCGTATCCGGCGCACCGGGAAATGTTTTCTTACAGCCCGCGTATTGAATGGTCGGTTGCTTAGCTCCGCTGCGGTAGCTAGCATCAGTTTTGGTTTTCAGGCGCGTCCTTCCGACAATGTCATCCCGTCCCGCTTCGCCAAGGAGTGCAGCGCTGCCCACGCCGTTGGACACGCGCATTGAAATCGAGACACCAGAAGGCATCGATATGCTTCTGCGCCCTGCCGGGCTGGTTTCCCGCGCATTGGCGTTCGGCATCGACTTCGCCATTCGCGCAGCCCTCCTCGGCGTGTTCTTCGTGCTTCTTCAGCTGTTCGACAAGCTCGGCATGGGTCTGGCCGCTCTGGTGTTTTTTCTGGTGAACTGGTGGTACATGGTGCTGTTTGAAGTACTCAACCAGGGACGCACACCGGGCAAGCGCCTGCTCGGGCTGCGGGTGGTGCATGACGACGGCACGCCCATAGACTGGTCTTCTTCGCTGATCCGCAACCTGCTGCGCTTCGTCGACATGCTCCCGCTGGGCTACGGGCTTGGCGCGATCACTTGTCTGAACCATCCGCTATTCAAACGGCTGGGTGATCTCGCCGCCGGAACGCTGGTGATTTACAGCGACCGGCCGGTGGCGCGCCCTACCCTGCCGCAGGCCGAACCGGTCATGGTGCCCTTTGCCCTGCGTCTGGATGAACAGCGCGCGCTGCTCGGCCTGGCGGAGCGGCAGGCTGAACTGTCCAGCGCGCGAACCCAGGAACTGGCGGCCATCCTCGCCGAACCCTTGCGTATCCACGCCGACACGGCGGTCGCTCATGTAAACGGCATCGCCCGCAACCTGCTGGGGCCGACATGAAGCAGAGCCTGTTTGAAACCCGCCATCAGCAGGAGTGGCAACGCTTCGAGCAGCGCCTGACAGCCCTTGAACAGGGCAAGGGCGATGTCAGCGGCGGCGCGAACTTTCCCGGCGATTATCGGCGCCTTTGCCACCACTTGGCGCTGGCACAGGAGCGTGGCTACAGCAGCCATTTGGTCGACCCATTGCATCAGTTGGCCATGCGCGGTCATCAGCAACTTTACCGCCACCGCAGCACTGCCGGGGTGCGATTGCTGAGCTTCGTTCTGAGCGGCTTTCCGCGACGCGTGCGGGCCGAATGGCGCTTTGTACTGGTTGCCAGCCTGCTGCTGTTCGGCAGCCTGATCGGCATGGCGTTGCTGGTCTATGGTTTTCCACAACTGATCTACAGCGTCGTCAGCCCCGAACAACTGGCAGACATGCAGAGCATGTATGACCCGTCGGCCAGCCGGGTCGGTCAGCCCGTCGAACGGGGTTCCGATACGGACTGGATGATGTTCGGCTACTACATCATGAACAACATCGGTATCGCCTTCCAAACCTATGCAAGCGGCTTGCTGTTCGGGCTGGGCAGTCTGTTCTTCCTGCTCTTCAACGGGCTGATGACCGGCGCAATCGCCGGGCATCTGACAGACATCGGTTACGGGCAGACCTTCTGGCCCTTCGTCATCGGTCACGGCGCCTTCGAGCTGACGGCCATCGCCCTCGCCGGGGCGGCGGGCCTCAAACTGGGCTGGGCCTTGCTGGCTCCGGGAAGACTGACGCGCAGTGCCGCACTGCGCATCGCCGCGCGGGCCAGCATGCAGCTAGTCGGCGGGGTGATCCTGTTTCTGCTGATTGCAGCCTTCATCGAGGCCTACTGGTCATCGATGACCTGGCCCGGGCCCCTTCTCAAGTACCTGACAGGCGCCGTCCTGTGGGTGCTGGTGGCCGCGTATCTGACTCTGGCAGGACGTACACCTCATGCGCCTGACTGAGTCGACTGTTGCAATACGCCCTCGCTCGCCGTGGGAGGCCATCGACCTGGGCGTACTGCTCGCCGGGCGGCACCGCGGTGTGCTGATGAGCAGTTGGGCAATCGTCACCCTGCCCTTTTTCTGTGTCCTCAGTGCACTGTTCTGGGATTACCCCACGGCCGCCATCCTGCTGTTCTGGTGGCTCAAACCTGCGTTCGAGCGGTTGCCGCTGCTGATCCTTTCGCAGTCACTGTTCGGTGCCACGCCGACACTGCGACAGGCCCTCAAGGCCTGGCCGGCGACCCTGAAGGAGCAACTGCTGCCCAGCCTCTTGTGGCGACGTCTTTCCCTGAGTCGCAGCTTCCAACTGCCGGTGCAGCAACTGGAGCATCTGGCAGGCACCGAACGCGCCCTGCGCATCGGCCTTCTCAGCCAGAAAGACCTGCGTGCCGCACAGCTGCTCACCATCGTTGGCGCACACCTGGAATACGCACTGTGGATAGGCCTGCTGGTCCTGCTTTACGCCCTGATACCGCAGCAAATCCAGATCGACTGGCACTGGATGAGTCTGCTCGACGTCGAAAACCAATGGCTGTGGATCGACCACCTGACCAACCTCTTCTATGCCCTGGCGCTGATACTTTGGGAGCCTGTGTATGTCGCCTGCGGCTTCACGCTGTACTTGAATCGCCGCACGGTTCTTGAAGCCTGGGACATAGAACTGATCTTCCGGCGCCTGCGCCAGCGCCTGATCGGTACGGCCTATGCCGTGTTGATGGGCGTCGGGCTGATGCTTTCGGCAGCGCCAGCACCGGTCTGGGCCGATCAGCAAAGCTACAGCTGCCCGTTGCCGGAATCCGCCCCTGCGCAATCCGCTCCGTCCGTGGCGGCGCCCGACACGCCGCGCCTGACCCGCCAGCCCCTGACCAGCGAAGCGGCACGCAGCCAGATCCACAACGTTCTGCAACAGCCGCCCTTCCGCAACCCCCGGACCGAAACGGGCTGGCGCTTTCCTGAAAAACAGAAAGGCCAGTCTGCGGCTCGGGACACGCGTGATCAGAGCTGGCTGATGACCTGGCTCAATCGGCTTCTGCGCGCAGCGAGCGCCCTGGCCAGCCTGATTGAAGTACTGCTGTGGGCCGTGTTCATCGGGCTTGTGGGGCTGGTGATCTTTCGTTACCGGGACTGGTTCAGGACCTTCGTTGGCCGGAAGACCGGCAAGGCCAAAACCACCCGCCCGGCACCCGATCAGCTCTTTGGTCTGCAAGTGAATGCTGAAAGCCTGCCCGACGATGTTGCCGGCCGGGCCGAGCAGCTCTGGAACAGCCAGCCTCGCGAAGCGCTGGGTCTGCTGTACCGCGCCTTGCTCAGCCGCTTGCTGAGCGACTATCGATTGCCCTTGAAAAATGCTGATACCGAAAGTCAGGTACTCGAACGTATCGCCGCGCTCAACCAGCCGCTGCTGAGCGAATTCAGCCGCGCGCTGACCGCACACTGGCAAAACCTCGCCTACGGGCATCGCCTGCCACCGGCGCATGCCCGGCAGGAACTCTGCGATGGCTGGCGTCGCCTGTTCAACCAGGCACCGCAGCCATGAGCCGCCGTACCGGACTGCTGATCGGGCTGCTGGTCCTGTTGCTGCTGGCAAGTGGCGCGCTGTTTCTGAGCACTCAGCTCGAGCGCTACGAGAAAACGGTCGATCAGGGCCCCTCGCCAGAGGCGAAGGCCAATCCCTGGCTGGCGGCCGAACATTTTCTGCGTGGCCTCTCTGTCACAGTGAATACCGTCGATACGCTGGCTCAGCTTCCCGACCCGAGTCAGAGCACCCAGACCCTGCTGCTGCTCGATGACCGGGAAGACATGACGCCGGCGCAAACCCAAAAACTGCTGAACTGGGCCGAAGCAGGCGGGCACCTGCTGTTCGTCGCCGAACAACTGTGGGACGAACAAAAAGGTCGCAGCGGCGATCTGCTGTTGGACAGTCTGCAGATTCACCAGTACCTCACCAAAGACATCAATGCCAAGGAACAGCAGCTGGCCGACGCTCAGCCGCCACTGCCCATCCCGCTGATGACGCCGGCCCCCACACACAAGAAAATGCCCTGGCCAGAGCTGACCCGTCTGTACCTGGAAAACGAGAGCGCCCCGGCCTACATGAGTTTCGATCCGGCGTTTCACCTCGAAGACCCGGAAGATCACGCCCAGTCCTGGGCCAACAGCGCCGATGCCACGCACCTGCTGCAGATAAGCCGGGGCACTGGGCTGATCACGGTTATCACGGACGCCAACCTGTGGAAAACCCGCTCGATCGGCCACTATGACAATGCCTGGCTGCTCTGGTATCTGACGCAGGACAGCCAGGTGACCCTGGTGCTGCAAACCGAACACGACAACCTGCTGAGCCTGTTGCTGCGCAACTATCCTCAGGCGCTGCTGACGCTGGCACTGCTGATCGGCCTGGGCCTGTGGCATATCGGTCTGCGCGAGGGTCCGTTGCGTCGACCCGCGCCACTTGCACGCCGCCAGCTGACCGAGCACCTGCGCGCCAGTGCCGAGTTCCTGCGCAAACATACCGGGCAGCAGACGCTGATCAAACGCCTGCAACAGGACATCCTGCGTCGCGCCCGCCAGCTGCATCCCGGTTTCGAGCGGCTGGTCGTTGCCGAACAATGGCAAGTGCTTGCACGCCTGACCCGTCAGCCCACCAGCGCCATCAGCGACGCACTGCGCCCTCGCCCGCCGCAACGCCTGTCACACAGCGAATTCACCCGCCAGGTAGCCCACCTGCAAACAATCAGGAATGCTCTATGAGGCACCACGTTGCAACTGAAACCTTTCTTTGACGAGACACCGATTTTTCCTATCGTTCGTTGGACAGGCCATCACAGTGCGACCACAGGTAAATATTGCGGCCGGGCAAGCGGCACGTTTCCTAGATCAAAAGATATCCCACCAGCGGCGAGTATCGAGGCTATCTTTACGACCTCGCGATTTCCTGTAAACGTACAGGCTCAAGCGGCCCGTAAACACTGCGACAAAAACGACCAGAAACCAGAATCCGTCGACATCAATCCAACCAATCAGCTGACGGTGGAAAACCGCGAGTAGCACGAAAATCGCCGCGACTAGATACGCAAATTTTCGATTAGTCATAGCACTCTCATAGGATTTTCCTACCAAATGTCACCGGGCTTATGAAATCCCCCATCCCTTAGCTGCTGTAGGTAGTGTTCAAGGTTACTCGACACTTTCTCCAAAACGCTCGGCAAGTATGGCACCAACTCCGAAAAGTCTGATCCCACAGGACCACCATGGTAGTGCCGGCAGTGCTCTAGAACCGCGTCACGCTCAGCGGCTGGAAGCTGCTGCAACGGATCTCTGTCGTTGTAATCGTGCAAATTGGATAAATGGATGAAAGCACAACCAAATTTGTAGACGGATCGAGCCCAATTTTGGAGATGCTGTGCCAGCTCAACCATCTCATGATCCGTTACACGACCGCGCCCATTGGGTTGCCGCCAGAGCTCACCATTCACGGAAGCGATAATTAATTCATCACGCCGTGCAGGTTCCTGAGCCAATAGGTAGATGACCCTAACCATTGAGTCCAGCTCTTGACGCAGAATTGCCATCATCTGACTTGGGATATTTGCAGCCGACACGAGCTGCATAGCCCGTTTGTGATCAGTAGATCGCAAGGCAATCTGCCGAGTAAAAACAGCTACTTCTTCCATGTTGGTATCCTCGCCTTTTCCTAGCTGTTCCAAACCTTCCACACCGGTTGCGATGCCTCACAGGCAGTAATCCAGTCGCCAATTTCCTGAATCATCTGCTGGGCCCGCTCCTCGTCGATATCGCCAATGTCTAATTGATGCCACACGAAGCCAAGAAACGTACCCACTCCTTCGGGGAATTTAACGTTATCTTGATTCAGATTCATTTCCAGAAAGGGTGCACCTTCGCAGTCCGCGTCACCATTAATCGCCTGATGTGAAATGTGCCATCCAGTGTCGATCTTTTTGACTCGGAGTGAGGTGTTTGCTGACCAGCGAAGTGTTCGATAAGTAAGCTTGAATTCCATGGTTCTTCCCTTCATTGAGGTCCAGACGTTCGTGGAGCTGGTGTTGGACGGGGTGACTTGTCACCGCAGCTGGCAGTAACAGCCCAAAACATACAAAGGGTGGTTTTCCTAGATTCAGCCGTGAGCAGCTGCTTGCTGCATGAGTTCGTCAAACTTTCGCTCTGATACCCCTTGATTCCGTCTCAGTTTTTCGAGACTGAGTTCGATAAGGCGAAGGTCATCGCGGCATTTTTTCTCACTGAACTTGGTACCGTTAGCAAAAACGTTTTCTGCACACGCGGTTGCGTCGGCAATACACATCGCGAGAAATTCTTTCTGACCTTTAAGGTAGTCGGAAGCGATTGCTCGGAGTTCAGGTTGAAGGCCGCTATCAAGACTCAAGCGAAGGATCAACGTGTTGTTTTCCCGCTCCAGTGCGTACCATTCGGAGCGGGCCGCCTCGACCTTGAGTAAGACTGTCTGCTGCAGCAGAAATCGCTCCGCTGCTCTGGACCTGCCTTGTGCCCGTTCAGCGCGCCATAGCCCAAACAGGGATACTGCCAATGCCAACAGCGCTGCAACTGGAATTTCATCAAGGTTCATAGGCTCTTTTTTCCTTGAAGACCCGTCGAACTGGGGCGGGGTCGCTAGAGACTCTTGGCCGCTTCGGAAATTTCAGCGATCAGCGCTTGCAGGTCGGCGGCGTCTTCAGGCTTAAGCGCGATCTGCCAGAACAAATCGCTGCCGCTACCACCGCACACGTTGACAACTGGAATTTTGTTGACTGTCATTGTGGTGTCCTCGAAGCGCAATTGGCCCAACTTGACGGCCATCTTGGTGTATGGCTGCCCAATGCTCACATGCAAGTGAAACGGAGACACCTCGAACTTGACTGGTTGAGCACCCGATAGGGTGGCAATTGGGTAATATTCACGGGTTTGCATCAGCATTTATAGCGTCTCTTAGGGTTAATTCAAACTTGATGTAGTGGGCTGAAAACGCCCTGTTTTTACGTCCTCGGCCCAGCATGGGCTGATCTTCGTGTGCGCTTGGTACGCTTTCCTACTTACTTTTACGATCTGAACGTGCAGCACTCCATAGCTCGATTTGTTCCCTGCACTTTTCAAAATCACCCACCAGGTACGTCTTATCCTCTGGCAGTACGGCGACATTGCCTTGTTTGAAATGCTGCATCTGATGGGAAATGCTGATTTGCTGAGCGTGAGCCTGACTGATTTTTGCTTTGCTGATAACGTCGAGCAGTTCAGCAGGAACAGATGCTGGAGTTAGATAAAGCTCATCTCGGTAGGGAGTGCCCGTCAGGGTTTCAAACTCCTCAAGTGCTTCAAGATAGGTACTATTCATAGAGCCTGCTTCGTTCTTGAGGACGCGAAAACCGCATCCTGACACTGCCAAAGCCCGCAACTCGGCGGGCTTGTGAATGCAGCGACTTTTTCCATTGTTCATGGATCTGGTTGTAGACGGATTGACTTGACGTTCTTGACGGCAGCAACCAGCAAGTCCGTGGGAGAGATAGCAGCTTTTTTAGCAAACAACTCAGACGATCGACTGGTCAGTCGACGCAGACCAGTCGGGCTTGGAGATCGAGAACCAACGTTTCTATCTCAATCGTGAGTCCTTTCATACCGTCAGCTGTACTGCCCATCCCAATCAGTGAAGCCATTCTTTTAGCGTCCTGGACGTAGCTCGTATTGATATCCTCGGCGTTTTCGAGCTGGACTGAAAGCAGCGCTTGGCTACTGCGTTTTTGCAGCTCTGCGTTAGCGTATTCGCGTGCTCGCTCGGTATCAATATTGTTCATGTTGACCATAGCAATTAGGCCTTTTGCACGCATGAAGAACCTGACGATTAGTTGCGCAGTTTCAGTAGGCAGTTGCGCTAAACACGTAGGGGCAGAATCAAAAATGGGAAACGAATTTTCTCCCACAGGAAAAACGCAAAGGTAGGGCACACCGTCGGGCAGCTGCATCAGATCTGCAGCATACTCATCTCGATAGACGTTCCAAGCGGTGGTGATCTCTACCAAAATCAGCTTAGCCGTATTGGCAAGGACCAGCTGATGTTCAGCGTCAATCTGTACTTTTTCCTCGCGCCGCTCTTGTGCTGCGCGATTCAATTCTCCCTTCTGAGTAAGATGCGTAGCCCACATGGTAAACAAGCCACCGACGATCGCACCTACGAGTGCTATCCAGAGTTCTTTCAAATCAGTGAGCCAGAGCAATAAATTCACTTGCGAATTCCATTTCTGTTTGAGGGAAACTGAGGCCTTGGTCGTAGCTGAGCAACCGATTCTTGCTCGAAGATGAATCCAACCCACACTACTGATGTCGCTATGCCAGTGCAACCTCGAATGCACGTCGAATTGTCACTTGGTTACAGTCAAATAAGGCTTGCTGTGATCAAGGCAGGCGTGCCCCAAGATGGTCTGCACTGTCTCAACGTCGCCTGTAGCGGCCAACACTTTTGCTGCCAGGGAGCGCCTGCCGCTGTGCGATGCCCCCTGCTTGATACCGGCTTGCCGGTATAGCCTACTGATGGTCTGCTGGAGCGAATCACAGGCCCGGTAAACTTCTGGCCATCCGTCCAGCTCACGGTGCTTGAACGCCAGTTCAAAGGCTTGACCCTTGTGTGTGGTGACCAGTTTTGAACTTGGGCGCAGGCCTCGGTATTCAGCATCGCCAGAAAGGCCCCAGCGGCGCTGCAAGCGAACCGCTATCCAGCTTTCTAAGGCGGCAACTCATCGTGGATGGGTCAGGTACACATTGCGCGGCCGGCAGCCCTTGGTGATCTCTGCGCGAAGATAAACATCGGGCTTGATGGCCCCACTGGGATACAGCACGTCTGCGACCTCCACCAAGGCCAGCTCGGTTACGCGAACGCCAGTGGTGTGGGTGAGCCACAAAAGCATCACGTCGCGCTCTGGTAGACGGCCAGTCACGGATGCTACGCGGGTTAAGTGCTTGAATTGTCTAGGGCGAAGGGATGTTGCTCGGAGGATGGATGCAGTCATGGGGCTCTCTGTCAGGATTGGTGACGAATCGCGAGCGATCCTGAGAGAGTTAGCGAGGGGCCTCCTGAATAGCTTACATGCCCACGTGCCCTGGTGTTCACGGAAAATGACACAGCTCACACCTAGGTGGCGTTATTCCACGCCCAAGCTGTTTGTTTAAGGAACTGCTGACCTTCGAGCCACGAGGCACCCATTCAGAAAAGGCATCCTTCCGCAGATTTCTACCTTTGTTGCAGACAGCAGCTACGTCAGTGCAATTGAATGGCATGCACCAACACGCCGCATGCCCTGAGCGGTTACCATGGAAATAATGCTAGGCGAGAGAAGAAACACTCAGTCGCTGCGCACAAAAATTACGAAAAACGTTAAATCTGGTAAGTGATTGATTTATGGAAGATAAATCTAATATAACAGTTAGCAAGGCTCCGGGAGTTTTGAGCGATCAAACGCCCGCCCCATCAGGCAGCAGCACCGAGCCACTTGCCGAGCCCGCAGCCGAATCCACCACCCAGTTGCAGCAGCGTCAACGCGCCAGCCAGTTGGCTCAGGCGTTGCGCAATGAGCTGCAAAAGGCCGTGATTGGACAAAATGCGGTTATCGACGACGTGTTGACCGCGTTGATCGGTGGCGGGCATGTGTTGCTGGAAGGTGTTCCGGGGCTTGGCAAGACGCTGCTGGTTCGCGCGCTGGCCAGTTGCATCGGCTGCGAATTCGCGCGCATCCAGTTTACGCCGGACCTGATGCCCAGCGATGTCACCGGTCATGCGGTGTACGACCTGCAGACCGAGCAGTTCAAGCTGCGCAAGGGGCCGCTGTTCACCAACCTGCTGCTGGCCGACGAAATCAACAGGGCACCGGCCAAGACCCAGGCGGCTTTGCTCGAAGCGATGCAGGAGCGGCAAGTCACCCTTGAAGGGCGCGCCCTGCCGATCCCGCAGCCGTTCATGGTGCTGGCGACCCAGAACCCCATCGAACAGGAGGGCACCTATCCATTGCCTGAAGCTGAACTGGATCGCTTCATGCTCAAACTGCGCATGGATTATCCCGAAGCGCAGGAAGAGCTGAACATGGTGCGTCAGGTCACCCGCTCGTCCAGGGCTGACATGCTGGACGTGCGACCGCTCAGGGTCATCATGCAGGCCCGCGAGGTTCAGGCGCTACAACGCATTGCCAGCGAGCTGCCCATCGATGAGCAAGTGTTGGACTACGCCGTGCGACTGGCACGCAGCACGCGCACCTGGCCAGGTCTGAGTCAGGGCGCAGGCCCCCGCGCTTCGATTGCGCTGGTGCGTGGTGGGCGGGCCCGAGCCGTGTTGCGTGGCGGCGAGTTCGTGACTCCGGACGATATCAAGGGCTGTGCACTGGCGGTGCTGCGACACCGGGTCAGGCTGTCGCCTGAGCTGGACATCGAAGGGCTGTCGGTGGATCAGGTGCTCAGGCAGATCCTCGACCAGGTCTCGGCACCGCGCCTGTGAAACAGGTCCTCAAGCCGTCGATAACGCTGCTGCGCTGGCTCGGCGGACTGATGGGCGTGGCCTTGCTGCTCGGAACGCTTCATGCCTTGGGCATCGAGTATCCGGCAAAAATCGACGACCTTTACTGGGGGGCATTGCTGGCCCTCGTCGTCGTGAGCGTGCTTGATGCAATCTGGCTGCTCAGAAGTCCCTCGCCACGCGTGCAGCGCGAGCTGGCGGGCAGTCTGACGCTGGACCGCTGGAACGAAGTCCGGCTCGACGTGCAGCACGACAATCGCAGACCCGTGATCGTGCGGCTATTCGATCATGTGCCGCACGGGCTGGAACACGAAAACCTGCCTCAGTCCCTCACCCTGGCCGCACGCGGTAAAGGCAGCATCGGCTATCGCCTGCGCCCGTCAAGCCGGGGTCACTTTACGTTTGAGCAGTGCGAAATCAGCCTGCCGGGAACGTTGCGCCTGTGGACGACACGACGCTACCTGGCAGTGCCCGGCATCACGCGGGTCTATCCGGATTTCGCCCGCCTCTGCGGCGGTCAATTGATGGCGGTGGATAACTGGTTGAGCCAATTGGGCATACGCCAGCTACAACGCCGCGGGCTAGGCATGGAATTCAACCAGTTGCGTGAGTTTCGCGAGGGCGACAGCCTGCGCCAGATCGACTGGAAAGCCACCGCCCGCCAGCGAGCGCCCATCGCACGGGAATACCAGGACGAGCGGGATCAGCAAATCGTTTTCATGCTCGATTGCGGACGTCGGATGCGCAGTCAGGACGGCGACCTGTCTCACTTCGATCACGCCCTCAACGCTTGCCTGCTATTGAGTTATGTCGCGCTGCGTCAGGGTGATTCTGTCGGTATTGCGACCTTTGCCGGCGAGCAGGATCGTTATCTGGCGCCGGTGAAGGGGCCTGGGCAGTTGAATCGGGTGCTCAACACGGTCTATGACCTGCAGACCACCCGGCGCCCCGCTGACTACAGCGCCGCCGTGCGCCATCTGATGGTTCGTCATAAAAGACGTTCACTGGTGGTGTTGATGACCAACTTGCGCGATGAAGACGATGAGGAACTGCTGGCCGCTGCCAGGCAGCTCGGCAAACAGCATCGGGTACTGATCGCCAGTCTGCGCGAAGAAGTCCTCGACGGCCTGCGCCACTCGCCGGTACACACCTACGATGAAGCACTGAGTTATTGCGGGACGATCGACTTCCTCAATGCCCGCGCTTCGCTGCACGATCGTTTGAGCGCGCAAGGCATTGTGATCATGGATGCGCGGCCAGGAGAACTGGGCCCACAGCTGGTCAACCGTTACATGAGCTGGAAAAAGGCAGGTACGTTATGAACGACGCCCTGCCCGTCAGGCAGCAGCCTCAGGCAGAGGCTTCGTAGGAGGGGTAAAAACAGAAGTACTGTCGCAACAGCTGCACGAACTCCAGATACTCTGTCGAGACCTGACACAATTCAAAACCGGAGTCATAGCTGCCGGGTGTCTCGTCTTCGTGACACCAGAGGCACCTGGCGCTCACATCGATGGGCTGTCCGACATTGCCATTCGGCAGTTTCAGGCACAGATCGAATCTCGCGCCCACAAGCACCGGCAGGCTGCTGATAAGCATCAGCCCATCACCGGACACATTCCCCAGACACCCCACCAGCTTGCCGGTATGACGATTGAAAACCTGCAGATAATCCTGCAGTTGATGACGTTCGATTTTCCGCTCTTTATACATGGCAGGCTGCCTTCAGAGACCGATGCTGCGACCACGCGGCACCGTGTGTTCGTTGCGGACTTCTAATGCGCTGCACGACAGAGGCTATCCAGGCAACAGTCTCGACCCGGAGCCCTGCAGCTCGTCCGTTTTGTGACCTCAGCCTAGCTCACAATTATTCGAAATCCACCCGAACACAGCACCTTCCATTCAAACGAGGGTAATTATTTCGATACAGGAGCGTTTCGAACCGGTACAGGTATGGGTCTGGCAGGTTGAGCCCTGGGGTAAAGACCTGTTTGTGCCAGCGTGTCGAGTCTGGCACGTGCACGGAAGGCGTATTCACTTTCTGGATACTGCGCCATCAGGAATTGATAGGTCTGTGCCGCATCGACATACAATTTCTGTCGTTCCAGGCACTGGCCGCGCAACATCGACACTTCCGGCTGGACATAACGGCGCGAGCGGCTCTGGCGTTCGACCTTGGAGAGATCGAGCATCACCCGATCACAGTCACCTTCCTGATAGGCACGGTAAGCGTGATCAAGGTTGGAATTCATCGCCCAGCGGGTGCAACCGCTGAGCGCAGTCAGTAATACAACAATCGTTACAATACGCATGGGACTCTCCTGTTCTCTGCCCTGTATCGGCGTCACAGCCTGTTTCTTCAGGCCAATAGAGCGCCGGTTGTCAGCCGATTGCCCTCCCTGACCCTGACACGGTAGTGCAAAGGAACAATGACTAAAGACCCAGACAGGAGTAGCCTCTCGCTGCGCTTCAATTAAGGAGTTTGTGCATGACCGTTCGCCGCACCAAAATCGTCGCCACACTTGGCCCTGCCAGCAATTCGCCGGAAGTCATCGAACAACTGATCCTTTCGGGTCTGGACGTTGCTCGTCTGAACTTCTCCCACGGTACTCCGGACGAGCACAAGGCTCGCGCCAGGCTGATCCGCGAAATCGCCGCCAGACACGGGCGTTTTGTCGCTCTGCTGGGCGACCTGCAGGGTCCGAAGATCCGTATCGCAAAGTTCACCGACAAGCGAATAGAGCTGAAGGTCGGTGACAAGTTCACCTTCTCCACCGCTCATCCGCTGACCAGTGGCAACCAACAGATCGTGGGTATCGACTACCCGGATCTGGTCAAGGATTGCGGCGTAGGCGACGAGTTGCTGCTCGACGATGGTCGCGTGGTCATGCGCGTCGACACCCAGACCGCTAACGAACTACACTGCACCGTGCTGATCGGCGGCCCGCTGTCCGACCACAAAGGCATCAACCGTCGTGGTGGTGGCCTGACGGCGCCGGCACTGACCGAAAAAGACAAGCAGGACATCAAGCTCGCTGCCGAGATGGACCTGGACTACCTGGCCGTTTCCTTCCCGCGCGACGCCGCCGACATGGAATACGCTCGCCAGTTGCGCGACGAATCCGGTGGTACGGCCTGGCTGGTGGCCAAGATCGAACGCGCCGAAGCCGTTGCCAACGACGAAGTGCTGGATGAGCTGATCCGCGCCAGTGACGCGGTCATGGTCGCTCGTGGTGACCTGGGCGTTGAAATCGGTGATGCCGAACTGGTCGGCGTACAGAAACGCATCATCCTGCACGCTCGTCGCCACAACAAGGCAGTGATCGTTGCCACGCAGATGATGGAGTCGATGATCTCCAGCCCCATGCCGACGCGTGCCGAAGTGTCCGACGTGGCCAACGCCGTGCTCGACTACACCGACGCTGTGATGCTGTCGGCCGAAAGTGCTGCAGGCTCCTACCCGATCGAAGCGGTTCAGGCCATGGCCCGTATCTGCATCGGTGCTGAAAAGCACCCGACCGGCAAGACTTCCAGCCACCGTATCGGTCACTCCTTCACCCGTTGCGATGAAAGCATCGCGCTGGCGGCCATGTACACCGCCAACCACTTCCCGGGTGTGAAGGCGATCATCGCACTGACCGAAAGCGGCTATACCCCGCTGATCATGTCGCGCATTCGCTCTTCGGTGCCGATCTACGCGTTCTCTCCGCACCGTGGTACTCAGGCGCGTGCAGCGATGTTCCGTGGTGTCTACACCGTGCCATTCGACCCGGCAGCCCTGCCGCCAGGTCAGGTCAGCCAGGCCGCAGTCGACGAACTGCTCAAGCGTGGTCTGGTCGAGCAAGGTGACTGGGTCATCCTCACCAAGGGCGACAGCTACCACACCATCGGCGGCACCAACGGCATGAAGATTCTGCACGTTGGCGACCCATTGGTCTGATCGCAGCACACAGCAAGCCAAGGCCCCGTCTCGCAAGAGTCGGGGCCTTTTGCGTTGGGTCAGCCCTGCGAATCATGTGATTATCGTGCCGAAGAACGAGAGCTGTAACTGACGTCACTCTTAATCCCGCGCCACAAACACATCCGCCAGCAACTGATTACGCGGCAGACCTGCCAGGTAGAGGCGTTTGGCGAATATCTCCACGCTGTCGGCACTGCCACACACCAGCGCCATCGCGTGCCGCGACAACAGGCGCAGTTCAGCCAGGGTTGCCTGTAGCGTCTGCGGGGTAACCAACTGAACATGCACTTGGGGATAACGCTCAGCCAGGGCGTGCAGTTCATCGGCCAGGTAGTGCTCCTGGCTGTCGCGGGCCAGATGAATCACGCGTATGGCGCCCTGATGGTCCTGGCGCAGCGCCTCGCGCAGTACACCCCACAAGGGCCCGAGCCCGGTGCCGGCGGCCAGCAGCAACAAGGGTTTTTCCTGCCAGTCCGGGTCGTAACGCAGCGCCCCGCCACGCAACTCGCCGAGCCTCAGGGCGTCACCGACCTGCAACTGGCGGGTGACGTCACGGAAGGCCCCGGGCTGCAGGCAGTCAATGTGAAACTCCAGAAATGCATCCTCACCGGGAAGGCTCGCCAGCGAGTAAGGCCGCGCAACACCGCTCTCGGTCCACAACACCTGGTGCTGCCCGGCGCTGTAGCGCAGCGGTCGCGCTGGCTCCAGACGCAAACGCAGCACCGATGCAGAGAGCCAGTCGCAGCCTGCCACCGTGGCAGGCAGGCCATCACGCTGTGGGTCAAACACCTCGACAGCCAGATCCCCCGTCACTCGGCACTGACAGGCAAGCCGCCAACCCTGCTGGCGCTTTTCGACAGGCAGCGCGTCGGGCAAAGCATCTTCAGGCTCGCCCTTTACGACGCGCACCAGACACGCATGGCAACTGCCGGCACGACAGCTGTAAGGGACCGGAATACCGGCATGGTTCAGGGCGTCGAGCAGATTGCTGGCCGATGCCACCGACCAGCTAAGCTCACCCACATGCAATTGAGGCATCAAAACGGCCTGTGCAGAAAATAACGGCGATTGTACAGACTGGCCTGTCGGGCGGGTTATACTGCCGCGCCTTTTTGCGCCCGCTATCGCCACCCTGACAGCTCTGGTTCAAGCCGCAGTTCCAGACTGCCGCCGATAGCGTAATTGAATGTTCCCGTCCTTACAGAGGAGCGCGCCGCATGACCGTGATCAAGCAAGACGACCTGATTCAGAGCGTTGCAGACGCACTGCAGTTCATTTCCTATTACCACCCCGTGGACTTCATCCAGGCCATGCACGAGGCGTATCTGCGTGAAGAGTCGCCTGCCGCTCGTGACTCCATCGCCCAGATCCTGATCAACTCGCGCATGTGCGCGACCGGTCATCGCCCGATCTGCCAGGACACCGGCATCGTCACGGTTTTTGTGCGCGTGGGGATGGATGTTCGCTGGGACGGCGCCACCATGGGCCTGGACGACATGATCAACGAAGGCGTGCGCCGCGCGTACAACCTGCCTGAAAACGTGCTGCGTGCCTCGATCCTTGCCGATCCGGCAGGCGCTCGCAAAAACACCAAGGACAACACCCCGGCCGTCATTCACTACTCCATCGTCCCGGGTAACACCGTGGAAGTGGACGTCGCGGCAAAAGGCGGCGGCTCGGAAAACAAATCGAAGATGGCGATGCTCAACCCGTCCGACTCGATCGTCGACTGGGTTCTGAAAACCGTTCCGACCATGGGCGCAGGCTGGTGCCCGCCGGGCATGCTCGGCATCGGCATCGGCGGCACCGCAGAAAAGGCCGCGGTCATGGCCAAGGAAGTGTTGATGGAGTCCATCGACATTCACGAACTGAAAGCCCGCGGCCCGCAGAATCGTATCGAAGAGATGCGTCTGGAGCTGTTCGAGAAGGTCAACCAGCTGGGCATTGGCGCTCAGGGCCTGGGCGGCCTGACCACCGTGCTCGACGTCAAGATCATGGATTACCCGACCCACGCCGCGTCGCTGCCGGTGTGCATGATCCCCAACTGCGCCGCCACCCGCCACGCGCACTTCGTGCTCGACGGCAGCGGCCCTGCCTCGCTGGAGGCTCCATCGCTGGACGCCTACCCGGAAATCGTCTGGGAAGCCGGCCCATCGGCCCGCCGCGTCAACCTCGATACCCTGACCCCGGAAGAAGTACAAAGCTGGAAACCGGGCGAAACCGTTTTGCTCAATGGCAAGATGCTCACCGGCCGCGACGCAGCGCACAAGCGCATGGTCGAAATGCTCAACAGGGGTGAAACCCTGCCGGTAGACCTCAAGGGTCGCTTCATCTACTACGTCGGCCCGGTTGATCCGGTACGCGAAGAAGTCGTCGGCCCGGCCGGCCCGACCACGGCCACCCGGATGGACAAGTTCACCCGGCAGATCCTCGATCAGACCGGGTTGCTGGGCATGATCGGCAAGTCCGAACGCGGCCCGACCGCCATCGAAGCGATCCGTGACCACAAGGCCGTGTACCTGATGGCCGTTGGTGGTGCTGCCTATCTGGTGGCTCAGGCGATCAAGAAATCCCGCGTCGTGGCCTTCGCCGAGCTGGGCATGGAAGCGATCTACGAGTTCGAGGTCAAGGACATGCCGGTGACCGTTGCGGTAGACAGCACCGGCGAATCCGTTCACATAACCGGCCCGCAGATCTGGCAGAAGAAGATCAGCGACAGTCTGGC
The DNA here is from genome assembly GCF_017832255.1 of Pseudomonas sp. PvP028. NCBI lineage: Bacteria > Pseudomonadati > Pseudomonadota > Gammaproteobacteria > Pseudomonadales > Pseudomonadaceae > Pseudomonas > Pseudomonas sp. PvP028. The sequence goes on along the minus strand of NZ_JAFIBL010000001.1, from coordinate 2,617,156 downwards.
GGTGGAAGTGCAGTAAATACTGGATAAAACCCGTCTCATTGAGGCGGGTTTTATCGGTTATGGTCAGCGCCAGGTTTGCGCCGCGCCGCTCCGTATATAGGCGTTCAACGGCATTTTCCTCATCATTTGTTCGTCAGCTGTAAAAGGGGCGTCGTCAAAAACGTAAGCTCTAAAATGATCCAGTAAGTCTCCGTACTCTTGATCAGATCGGCCTATTACGTCTGTAAACAGACCAGGGCCTACGATGTTTGACAATACTCGCACCCTTGCGTCTGCATCATCGTTCCAAATTAAATTAAAGCCGATCCCCGACAGCCCCATAGGATCTGGATAGAGCCCGCTGTTTAAAGCACTGTTATACCGTTTGACACCTTCGTCCATCATATCGTGTAATACGCCAGCACCGGCATGAGCGGCAAACGAGCTATTGTTAACCATGAAACTGTCAACCGAATATTCAGATTCCCAAGGCACATGAACCGGGTTCAGTGTTAGAACCTCGTTCTGCTCAGCAAGCAGTGATTGATCTCCCAACGGCGTCATATCCTCGGTATCTGCGCCGGTATAAACATCATCAACGTCTGAATAAATTCCGCCCAACTCATGAACGGTATGCATCCGTAAAACGTCTACCGCGAATGCGTAATTCTGATTGTTTTTTCGGAAATCTTCATAAGCCACGTAAAGCGGCTGCTCCTTGAACCGCTGGAAAAAATCGGACCCAGCGAGCGGGACTACTTCCGATTTCAAATCTTTTTCGATTTCAGAGTAAATGTCCGGCCTGCTCGTTTCCAGATGCAACTTCACTTTATACCCCCACGCCATTTCAACGGTTCTGTTGATATTGCTGACCTGAGCCTTCAAGGCATCCCGGTTTTCACCTATCCAGATCTGGTGAATAGTTTTTGGAACAGGTTCAGGTTGCTGGCCCTTCGCATCAACGTAAACAAGCGGATTATTTCTGACCATCCTGTACAGATTCAACCCATCCACATCCCCCGCCGGGTCCGGATTGATCCACCTTTGCAACCAAGGCGTGTAATACCTGAGCCCGTAATAATAAAGCCCACTGGTGTCACGCTCTTTACCCGAGTACCTAACTGTTTTGTACTTGGCCTCCACTGCACTACGCGCCGCCCACCAGGCCGTGCCGCCAAAGGGGTAATAACTTTCCTGGCTGATCAGACCGCCTTGCTGATCAAGCTCCAGCGTGCTTGAGCCCAGATGATCACCCAGGCTGTAACGCACCTGATCGTTCGCAATAGAATCCGGTTTTCCAGCCTCCCAGTGCAACACCCGCACACTGTTGCGACCCGCCTGAGCCGTAACGACATGAAGGATTTCGCCATCGACCGTGGTACGAATTTCCAGCCCCGGCAGGTAGCGAACTTCGTTGGTCAGTGTGCGACCTGATGCCTGCGAGGTGCTGATCTTGCGACAACGTTGACCCTGGCCGTCATAGACATAGCGTTCGTCATCGTTCGGCTCGTCTTCACGTTGCACGGTGGTGATGTGCTGCAACTGATTACGCGCATCCCAGCTCATGGTCTGCCCACGCACGAGTTGCATCAGGTTGCCGTTGGCGTCGAAACTTGTGGCGAAATCCACTTCTCCTTCAGCGTCGGACAGGCTGCGATTGCTGTCGGGATCAACGTGCATGTTGCGGGTGAAGTCGTGCGCGCCCTCGTGGCGCATTTGCAGCAGGTTACCCGCAGCGTCGTAGCTGTAACGCTGTGTGTAGTTGCTGACCTGACACGGATCATCCGTCGGCAGAGATTGCAGGCCCGGCAACGCCGGGCCATGGCTGGCACCGTTTCTGACTTCACGGCCGCTGGCTTCGATCAGTTGATACAGCGTGTCGTACTCGAAGCGGCTGATCGGTTCGATAAGCTGGTTGTCACAATAGCGGTCTGGCTGGGACGCATCGTTGACCACCAGAATATTACCGACCGGGTCATAGCTGTAAATCAGCTTTTGCAACAGCGCGCCATCCGCCGCCATCGCGTTGAGCGCACCGAGCCGACTGTCCTGCGGATCATATTGGAAATGACTGACAACACCATTGCCCGCCGTTTCCTGCTCGACCTGGTCAAGCGCGTTGTAATGAATTTCACTGACCAGCGTCTGCGTCTGTGCGGCACCGGCCAATGTCAGTTCAGCAGTTTTCAACTGCCCAGCGACGGTCATGCCAAAGGCATGCGTGTTGCCCATGGCATCGGTCTGCACGAGCACTTCGCCCAGCGCATTGAAACCCCAGCGGGTTTGCAGCCCGACAGGCTCAAGCAACGCATTGCGCTCTGCTTCGGGCAGCGGCCAGTCCGGACTTTCAGGCGCTTGCAAAAAATGCCGTTTCTCACACAGCGCAGCGCCAAGCAGGCCGTAGTCATGCAGCAAACGGGACCCTGCCGTATCGTCATGGCGAATCAGTTGATTGCACTGGTTATGCTCAACGGCGTCGGCGCCACCATAGGCCAGGCGTTCGACGACAAGCCCCTGCTCTGTCACAGAGACCGGGCGCAGCGAACTGTCGTATTCCATCAAGCGCTGAGTGCCTCGCCCGTCCCGGCTTTCAAGCAACTGCCCGGCCTCGCCCATCAGGTTCAGTCGCCAACCCGAGTCGACGCTTTCGCTCAGCAAGGCCGCTCCGGACAGACTGAACCTGACCAGCCGATTTGCCGGGGTCTGCGCTTCGGTTTCCGAGCGACTGAACAGACGCGGATCACGACCGACAACCGGACGCCCTGCCCAGTCATAGCGCTGATGGGTCACCCGCGCGGCAAGAGGCTGCCCGGCCACAGTTCGACAGAACTGCACGCTACGCACGGCCAGCGCACGCGGGTCAATGACCGCCAGTATTGGCGTATTGCTGTGCACAATCGAACTCATGACCTTCATCCATGAAAGTTTGATAAAAATCCTTTTCCCGGTACGGCGATCAGATAGGGCTTGGCACGGGAATCGCAATGAAACCAATCAAGCTGTCGAGTTCAAAAAAGGCCGGTCAATCATCGATCTTTTGAACGTTCAGCCATGCGTATATTGTCCCCAGGACGTCAGCTTGGCGGTAAGGCTCTTGTGCGACACGAGCATCCCGAGAGCGGCAACAGAATCGGCATTTCGCCGGAGGATGTTCGCCCTTACAACTGGACTGCTCAAACGCTCAACCTTCATGTCCTGTGCGTCGGAAACCTCAAACAAGCTCATGAGCTCCGCTTCTTTGAGCTGACCACGTAGCGCAACGTCCTTAATACGAGAAAAGATATAGTCATTTTCCAGACCCTGAGAAAGTCGGTACGAGGCCTTTGCCAACCCATCGAAATGTGACGTCAACTGAGCCTTGCTAAGAGTCGCCCGCTTCTCCTTTACCAGCGGCGAGCTTAGATAGGCAAAATCCAACGTCCTCTCATCCATCAGGTGAGAAAGCTCATGACTAACAGCCAATGCGTTTCCCATGGTGTGTTTGTCAACCAACTCATTGGACAGAAATATTCGCTTATGAGGATCTGTAAACGTCACGTAGGCGTGTCCAATAGAACCTTTTGTAATTGCAAACTGATTATATCGCTCTCCACCTATATACTCGTTGACAATATTATCCAGCGACCTGTAAGACTTCTTAAGCGCTGGAAGATGGTGTAACGACTCTTCCCCCATGACCATCCCGACCAGCAGCTTTGAATCTGCTGTGGATGCCCCTAGCGACGATATACTGCCCTGATAGGAAAGCTTCATGAGTTCGAGCGTTTGATCCATTTTTTGCGGGTTACTTTGATTCATCTGCCTTATCTGCTCACGCCCACGAGCCAGAATTGTCTCGTTTCGAGCTTCTGACTTCTTCTCGTATTCATCCCCTTTACCTTGATAGGGTTTAGGCATCAATCCATCTGGGTCGACTTTGGAAACCGGGCTGTTATCAACCATACCGTAGCGATTATTACCGCCGATCACGCCCGCCGGGTCCGGATTGATCCACCGCTGCAACCACGGCGCGTAATACCTGAAGCCGTAATAATAAAGCCCGCTGGCATCGCGCTCTTTCCCCGAATAACGCACTGTTTTGTACTTGGCCTCCACTGCACTACGCGCCGCCCACCAGGCCGTGCCGCCAAAGGGGTAATAACTTTCCTGGCTGATCAGGCCGCCTTGCTGATCAAGCTCCAGCGTGCTCGAGCCCAGATGATCACCCAGGCTGTAACGCACCTGATCGTTCGCAATAGCGCCTGGTTTTCCGGCTTCCCAGTGCAACACCCGCACGCTGTTGCGACCCGCCTGAGCCGTAACGACATGAAGAGTTTCTCCATCGGCCGTGGTCCGAACTTCCAGTCCCGGCAGGTAGCGAACTTCATTGGTCAGTGTGCGACCTGATGCCTGCGCGGTGCTGATCTTGCGACAACGTTGACCCTGGCCGTCATAGACATAGCGTTCGTCATCGTTCGGTGCGTCTTTACGCTGCACAGTGGTGATGTGCTGCAACTGGTTACGCGCATCCCAGCCCATAACCTGCCCGCGAACCAGTTGCAGCAGGTTGCCGTTGGCATCAAAACTCGTAGCGAAATCCACATCCCCGTCATCGTCCGGCAGGCTGCGATTGCTGTCCGGGGCAACGTGCATGTTGCGGGTGAAGTTGTGTGCGCCTTCGTGGCGCATTTGCAGCAGGTTACCCGCAGCGTCGTAGCTGTAACGCTGTGTGTAGTTGCTGACCTGGCAAGGATCGAGCGTCGGCAGAGGTTGCAGACCGGGTAGCGCCGGACCATGGCTGGCCCCGTTTCTGACCTCCCGCCCCGTGGCTTCGATCAACTGATACAACGTGTCGTAACAGTAACGGTTTATCGGCTCGATACGCTGATTGCCGCAATACCGGTCTGGTTGCGAGGCATCGTTGATGAGTAGAACGTTACCTGCCGGGTCATAGCTGTAGTTCAGTTTTTGCAACACCGAGCCGTCGGCAGATAGCGCACTGAGCTCAATCAGACGACCGTCCTGTTGATCATACACATAGCGACTGACTACACCATTTCCTGCGGTCTCCTGCTCGACCTGATTGAACGCGTCGTAGTGAATGGCACTGACCAGCGTTTGCGGCTGTTCCGTATTGGCCAGGGTCAGTTCAACAGCGCGCAGTTGCCCATCCACACCGTGGCTGAAACGCTGGACGTTACTGTTGGCGTCAGTCTGCACCTGCGCTTCGCCCTGCGCGTTGAAAGCCCAGCGCGTCTGCAGGCCGACGGGCTCGAGCAGTGCATCACGATCAGGCTCGGCAAGTGGCCAGTCCGGGCTGTCGGGCGACTGCAGGAAGTACCTTTTTTCTCTCAACGCCCTACTCGACAGTCCATAGTCCAGCAGCAAGCGCGAGCCTGCCGTATCGTCATGGCGAATCAGTTGATTGCACTGGTTATGCTCAGCAGTGGCAGGCCCGCCATAAGTGAAGCGCTCGGTCATTCGGCCTGATTCGTTGATCGCCAAAGGGCGCAACAGCCTGTCGTATTCGATCTGGCGCGGGTTTTCACGTCCGTCACAGCTGTCGACTAACTGCCCCGCTTCGCCGTTCAGGCTCACCCGCCAACCTGAATCGACACTTTTCGATAACAGCAAAGCCCCGGACAAGCTGACGATTTGCATCAGGTTCACAGGCGCACAGATACCGTATTTCAAACGACTGGAAAAACGTGGATCGCGACTGGCGATCAGTCGCCCGGCCTTGTCGAAATAGTACTGCGTCACCCTCGCGTCAACAGGCTGACCATCAGCGCCACGATAGAACTGCACACTGCGTACCGGCAGACCCCGTGAATCGCTGACCGCCAATTGCGGCGTGTTGGTGTGCGTGATCGAGCTCATCCTTGAAACCTCTACCCGCCGTTAGTGACGCCCTTCAACCATAACAGCAGACAAACGGAAGCACGCGGCTTGGTCAAGAACCAATAGGCATAACCGTTGGGTAGTCAATCGCCAATGAATATACCTTCAGCGTCGGGCGCTAATACTTTGTTTTGATGAGAAATTTTTGGTGTTGTTGAGGGTTGACTGACACTTTTGTCAGCTAGACGCGAGCGCCATGGTAAACAAGGCTGGGTCATGACCACTGGAGAGCCGGACATGACCGAGCACCCCTTCTCCCTGTTACGCAACCTGGCCCGTTTTCAACTTCGACGATGAGCGCTATCTGCCGTTCGAGGGCACTGGCGCAATCTCTCGCTGGACCCTGAGCTTTTCCAACCCGGCGGCGCAGCGCGAAATGATCGACTCGATCACCGACATTATCGTGCACATGCGCTACACGGCGAAAAACCGTTAACCGACTAGGAGCAAGCTCCATGGAAGCTCAATCGCAAAATCAATCGCCGCCGTCCCTGCAACCGGCTGTAGCCACTCCGTCATTACCCAAAGGCGGTGGCGCGATTCAAAGCATCGGCAAGGGCTGGGGAGCCGTTGGCACCAACGGCGCGGCGTCACTGGAAATCGCCCTGCCGATCAGCCAGGGCCGCGGTTACGCGCCTGCCCTGTCGCTGAGTTATCAGAGCACTTCCGGCAACGGCGTATTCGGACTTGGCTGGAACCTGAACACCAGCAAAGTGGCGCGTCGTGCCAGCAAGGGCGTACCGAACTACACCGACGACGACCTCATTTTCGGCCCCGGAGGCGATGTCTGCCTGCCCGAACGCGACGACAGCGGCGCGCTGGTTTCGAGTCAGGTCAGCCGCTACAACAGTCATGATTTGAATGCGACTTATCAGGTGGTGCGTTACTTCAGCCGAGTCGAAGGGGCCTTTGCGCGCATCGAGCATTGGCGCGTAGACATTGCAGATCCCGGCTTCTGGCTGATCCACGGCGCCGACGGCAGCCTGAACCTTTATGGCAGGAGGACCTCGTCGCGCATTGCCGACCCGGCAGACATGAATCGGGTTGCCGAATGGTTGCTGGATGAAAGCATGAATGCCGTCGGCGAACACATCCTCTATGAGTACAAGCCCGAAGACCATCAGGACCTGGCGGAGGATCACCCGAGAAACTTCCGCGCCCAACGCTACCTGAGCCGGGTTCGCTACGGCAATGCCAAGGCGCACCCCGTACTTTACCTGTGGCAGGAAGATTCGCTGGACGGTTTGCTATGGCATTTCGACCTGATATTCGACTATGACCAGCGCGACACCCGCAGTGACCCGCCCCCCGAATACGATGAGCAATTTACCTGGCCGGTGCGCAGTGATCCGCATTCAAGTTTCGCCTATGGTTTTGAGCTGGGTAATCTGCGCCTGTGCCGGCAGGTTCTGATGTTCCATCACTTCCCGGATGAGCTCGGAGAAGCCCCGCTGCTGACCCGGCGACTGCTGCTGGAGCATTATCAGACAGCTCTCGGCTACAACCTGCTGAGCGCAGCGCATTCGCAGGCATGGGATGGTACGGACTGGCGGCGCGTCGATCAGCAACCTCCTGTGCAATTTCAATACACCGATTTCAGTCTCGAGTCGGGCATCTACACGCCGCTGGAGCCCATGGCCGGTTTGAATGACGGCCAGCAATACCAGTTGGTCGATCTGTATGGCGACGGCTTGCCCGGCATTCTGTATCGAGACGACAAGGCGTGGCTTTATCGCGAACCGGTCCGTGATACCGCTGGCACAGCGGACGCCGTTGCCTACGGAACCTGTCAACCGCTACCCCGCATCCCCACGGCTGATTCAGCCACACCGGTACGTCAGGCCCTCACGGATCTGACCGGCGACGGGCGGCTGGACTGGGTTGTCGCCCAGCCGGGAATGGCCGGATTCTTTACGCTCAACCCTGATCGAAGCTGGTCGAACTACGCCACGTTCTCGGCTTTTCCTACAGAGTTTTTCCACCCGCAAGGCCAGATGGCGGACCTGGTCGGCGACGGGCTGTCAGATCTGGCCTTGATTGGCCCACGTAGCGTTCGCCTGTATGCCAACCGTCGAGCCGATGGATTCGCCGCAGCAGTGGACATCCCTCACGACGAGGATCGCCTGCCATTGCTCAGCGACAGTTCCACTGAACTCGTGGCGTTTAGCGACCTGCTGGGTACGGGGCAACAACACCTGATCCGGATCCGGCACAACGAGATCCGCGTCTGGCCAAACCTGGGCCGAGGCCGGTTCGGCAAGGGCCAGTTGTTTGCCACCCTGCCCTACACCTATGAGGTCTTTGATTCGAGCCAGGTGCGGCTGGCCGACCTGGACGGTTCAGGTGCCAGTGACGTGCTGTACCTGCAAGCCGATGGCTTTCAGGTCTTCATGAACCGGGGCGGCAACGGTCTGGCCGCGCCCTTCGATCAGCCCTGGCCGGAGGGCGTGCGTTATGACCGGTTCTGCCAGTTCAGTGCGGTCGATCTGCTGGGCCTGGGTTTCTCCAGCCTGGTGCTGACCGTACCGCACATGGCGCCACGGCACTGGAGCCTTTATTACGCGGAGGACCGGGCAGGCTCGGTGCGCAAACCTTATTTGCTGAAGGCCTCGGACAACAATCTCGGTGCTGCCGGAGAAGTCAGCTATCGCAGTTCGGCGCAGGAATGGCTGGACGAAAAAAACGAGCTACGGACCGCAGGCAGCGTTGCTGTCTCGGAATTACCGTTCCCGGTTCATGTGGTCGTCAGGCAAACCATGCAGGACAAGGTCACTGGCAATACGCTGACTCAGTTGTTCCGCTATCGGCAGGGTTTCTATGACCCTCGCGAACGGGAGTTTCGAGGCTTTGGCCTGCTCCTGCAGACCGACACCGAAACATCGTCGCAGGATCAGGAAGACTTTACGGCTCCGGTATTGAACAAGACCTGGTTCCACACCGGACGCTATCCTGCCAGACCCTGCACCGACCATGACCGCAGCGACCTACTGGCACGCCTGCCCGGCGAGCATGTGTTGTCCCGACTCGACGCCGCAACCCAGACAGAGCTGCCAATAACGGACGCGGATGACGCGACCTTGCAGGAAATGGCGCGAGCGCTGAGCGGCTCGGTACTGCGCAGCGAAGTCTTTGGACTCGACGCCAGTCAACGTCCCACAGTGCTGTATTCGACGCAGTCCTGCCGCTATCTGGTTCGCCAACTGCAAGCATTGAGCGCACATCGACCCTACGCGTCGATGCTGCCGCTGAGCCTGGAAGTCATCACCTATCGTTACGAGGCCGAGGAACTGGAGGACCCGATGTGCGAACACAGCCTGAACCTGGCGTGGGACCGCTACGGCTCGACGCTCCACTCAGTCAGCGTCAACTATGCCCGGCGCAAGAAACCGGGTGACGCGCCACCCTTTGCGGACCCTCACCAGCAACAATGGTGGGAGGCGTCACACGACGACGCCCAGCAACAGTTCTACCTGAATGAAATGCATGCCGAAGCAATCCACCTGGACAGCCCGCAGAGCTGGCGTCTGGGGCTGCCTTACCGCACACGCGGCGACGCCATGCTCATTCCGGCAAGCGCCTTGACGCCTGAGCAGATCAGCTACGAACAGTTCGCCGATCCGTCCGGGCCCTTCGCAACCTTGCCACGTACGCTCACCAGTCTGTCGGTGCAACGCTACATCGGTTGCGGCGATGGCGAGGCGACCTTTCAGGCGCTGGCTGACGCCGTTGAAACGGCTGAACTGGATGATCATGCACTGAGCGCCTACGAGCGGGTCATGGACAGCGTCACTCTGGCCGAAAAACTCGTCAAGATCGGTTATCAGCAGATGCCAAGCTTTCTGCCAGCAGACAGCCTGAATCTATGGTCGGTAAAACGCGGCTTCGCCACCTACGCCGGTCAGGAGCACTTCTTTCATCCCACTCAGTTCAGGCCCACGCGCAGTCACGGCTGGAGTCTCGTCGAATACGACGCCTACCATCTGTTCGCGACTCGCATCACCGACCCGGCAGGCTGCGTCACTACCGCTGAATACGACTATCGTGTGCTGCAACCAAAACGAATCATCGACCCCAATCAGAACAGTCAGGAAGCTGATTACGACGCCTTCGGCAGAATATGGGCAACCAGCTTTTACGGCACGGAACTGGGTGAGGCAGTCGGTTTTCCTCCACTCAATCGCGCCGCGCATTATTGGGCTTCTGCCGGCGAGGTAGCGCTGCAACCCGAATACGCTCTGGACAGGCAAGCCAGCGCGCTCTATTACGACGGCAACACGGCTCTGGGGCAGGTCCATATCCCGCTGGCCACCGCTGCCCTCGCGGCAGACCGCTACCCGGAAGACCTGGACAGGCAGATCCGCATCAGCATGGCGTCGATAGACGGCTTCGGTCGCACGCTGCAAACCCGTCAAAAGGTGGAGGACGGCAACGCCTATTCAGTCGATGAATGGGGCAATCTCGAACTGGTCGGCGGTAAACCGAAAATTGTCCACGCATCACCGCGCTGGCGTGTCAGTGAACGTGTGGAATACAACAATAAAGGCTTGGCGGTGCGCGTTTACCGGCCGTATTTCGCCAACAGTCATCTGTATGTGAACGACGCATCGATACGCTCACAAAACATTGTCGACAAACAGTTCTACGACCCGCTGGGGCGTCCGACCATCACAATCACCGCCAAAGGCTGGATGCGCCGACAGACCTATCGGGTCTGGTACACCATCAGTGAGGACGAAAACGATACAGCCGAGGAAGTGCTGGCCGCGAGAAAGGCAGCCGAGCGTGGTTAATAGCGCGGTACATTCCCATACGCCGGAACTGCTCGTTTCCGAGGTTCGTGGGCTGGTCGTGCGCCAGGTCCTCTTACATCGAACCGAAGCCGCAGAAGCCGCCGCAATGCGGGTTACCAGACAGCGTTTCGACCCGGCAGGCAGAATGTTCGCCACCACTGACCCACGTCTGGCCAACGCCAACCGGAGCATTGTCTACAGCCTTGGCGGCAACGCGTTGGCCACCGAGAGTGTCGATGCCGGCTGGCGAGTTGCGCTGTTCGGCGAGGCTGGCCAGGTCTTGCACGGCTGGGATGGTCGCGGCACCGAGAGGCAGCTCGAGTACGACCTGCTGCTGCGCCCGGCAAGGATCATCGAACAGAATCGCTGCGCGGAGCTGTTCACCTATGGCCAGAAAGATGCGGCAGGACACAACCAGTGCAATCAACTGGTCCGCCATGACGATACGGCGGGCTCGCGCTTGCTGCAGGATTACAGCCTGCATGGCTCGGTACTCAGTGAAACACGACATTTCATGCTTGCCGCAGAAGCAGCGGACTGGCCATCAGCCGAGCCTGATCGTAATGAGCTGGTGGAGCCGGCCGGCCTTCAGACCTGTCGCGTTTTCAACGCACAAGGTGAAGTGCTGAAGCAGACCGATGCCAGTGGTAATAGCCAGCTTTCGACTCATAATCTGGCCGGTCAGCTGCACAGCACAGACCTGATATTGAACGGCAGCATGCATGCGCGGACGCTGGTCAGCGCGATTCGCTATAACGCCTTCAACCAGGTCGAACAGGAAACAGCGGGCAATGGCGTAGTCAGCCTTTACGCCTATGATCAGCAGGACGGCAGGCTGATCGGGCTGAGCGCGATCTCTGCTGACGGCACGCTGCTGCAGCAACTCAATTACAGCTATGACCCGGTGGGCAATATCCTGCTCGTCAACGATGCCTCGCAACCAGACCGGTATTGCGACAACCAGCTTATCGAACCGATCAGCCGTTACCGTTACGACACGCTGTATCAGTTGATCGAAGCCACGGGTCGTGAGGTCAGGAACGGCGCCAGCCAAGGTCCGGCGCTGCCCGGTCTGCAACCTCTGCCGACGGATGATCCGTGTCAGGTCAGCAACTACACACAGCGTTACAGCTACGACGCAGCGGGCAATCTGCTGCAAATGCGCCACGAAGGCGCGCACAACTTCACCCGCAACATGCACGTTGCCCCGGACAGCAATCGCAGCCTGCCCGATGATGACGACGATGTGGATTTCGCCACGAGTTTTGATGCCAACGGCAACCTGCTGCAACTGGTTCGCGGGCAGGTTATGGGCTGGGATGCGCGTAATCAGTTGCAGCACATCACCACTGTGCAACGTGAAGACGGGTCGAACGATGACGAACGCTATGTCTATGACGGCCAGGGTCAACGTTGTCGCAAGATCAGTACTGCTCAGGCATCAGGTCGCACACTGACCAATGAAGTTCGCTACCTGCCGGGGCTGGAAATTCGCACCACAGCCGATGGCGAAACCCTTCACGTCGTTACCGCTCAGGCGGGTCGCAACAGTGTGCGGGTGTTGCACTGGGAAGCTGGAAAACCAGATGCCATTGCGAACGATCAGGTGCGTTACAGCCTGGGTGATCATCTGGGCTCGAGCACGCTGGAGCTTGATCAGCAAGGCGGTCTGATCAGCCAGGAAAATTATTACCCCTTTGGCGGCACGGCTTGGTGGGCGGCGCGCAGTACAGTGGAGGCCAGGTACAAAACAGTGCGTTATTCGGGTAAAGAGCGTGACGCCAGCGGGCTTTATTATTACGGGTTCAGGTATTACGCGCCATGGCTACAGCGGTGGATCAATCCGGATATATCCGGCGAGGATACTGACCTTAATCGCTATAAAATGCTAAAAAACAACCCTCTTAATCATGTTGACCTGAAAGGTAACGTAGCCATACCCCTTAACGCACATTTTTACTGGGAAGGTGGCGACATTCCAATACCGCATCTGCAGAACATGCTGCTTTTTAAAGAAATAAATCCCGACTACCAAATCAATGTGTGGACCTCCAAGGTAAAGCACCTACTAAACCCATTAGCTGAAATGAGTGAAAGCAATGACCCTGCCGAACGCCATCTGGCATTGGCGCATGGCGATTCGTTAATACAGCGCAATCCTGAAGAGCTATTCAGCTCACTGGGCCAGGCCTACCCAAACGCAAAAAAAATCGAAGCGATCTATAGCCGCGAGACAAATGGGCCTTATAAGAATTACGCTGCAGCCAGCGATATAATAGAGCTGGCCTCAACTTACATGGAGGGAGGCCTGTACATGGACGCGGATATCGCGGTCGGACAGCCGCTCGGGAGCCTCGATGCACCCAATGGATTTCTTGTACACATTGAAGACAATTTGACGTCTAACGCCGTACTCGCCTCCGAACCCCGAGGCAAAATGGCTGGTGAAATAATGGACACCATCGTTGACCTTTACACAACAAGCCCTAGTATGATGGAGAACAATGAAAATTATGGATGGAAAACGAAACGAAGTACCCCGGGTGAAGGACTATTCAGCCGATTGAAGTTAACCATGCACATGACCGGCCCCTGGTTGATCCGCAGCTTCCTGCCGGCAACCGCGGAAGAAAATAAAGCATACGCCGTACCTCACGATAAGTTTTTCTACCGTGAGACACCCCGCACAGATAACATGCAACCGGAACAACGATCACTGTCCAACATTTTTTTTCGCGGTTTCAAGCGCGGACTAAATGGTGAAGGACGCTGGACAAATGTCCGCCCTGGCAGAAGAGCTTCAATATAATAAAACTTGAAACGTGATATTACAATGCGCTGAGCAAGGCAATAACAATAAAGCCAACACACTTAAATCTGTACTACATTTCCCACAAAAAATGGAGATATTTCAGTGCATTGCAAAGGTTGCTGACCACCGCGTTCGATAAAAATAAAGATTACGCTGCCGAAACATATGGATACCTGTATGCAACGTAAGACCGATCGAACGTGGAGTTTTAAACATGGCATTTGACGCATATATCAAAATCGAAGGCATTCCAGGCGAAGCGCTGGATGACCGCTACAAGGACTGTATCGAGATCACCGGGTATGGTTTCGGCATGCACCAAAGTACCTCCGCCACGGCGAGCTCTTCAGGAGGCGCCTCGTCGGGTCGGACGTCCTTGAGTGATTTCACGTTCACCAAATCACTGGACAAGTCGAGCTGCAAGCTCATGGAAAGTTTGTGCGCGGGCAAGCACCTGAAGGAAGTCGTCTTGTCACTGCATCGTGCAGGCGGAGACAAGGTCAAATACTTTGAAGTGCTGCTGGAAGAAGTCATCATTTCCAACTACACCCAGCATGCCAACGATGGCATCCCCAGCGAGACCATCAGCCTGAACTACGGAAAAATCAAAACCACCTACACCCAGCAGAAAAGATCTGACGGTGCCGGTGGAGGGAATGTCTCAGGTGGCTGGAACCGTATCAACAACAAGGTCTATTCCTGACTTCTTGAAAGCGCACGTATCAAACGTCACGACATGATCAAGGAAGGACTATGGCACGGCCATTTTTTACTGCTGCGTGGGCGGCTTCGCAACATATTTATGATCCGGTGGCACCGGAAAAACGAGTGGCAGAGGTGATTGGAGGGTTCGTCGCACAGAATATAAATAATCCTGATGCGCTGGCAAGATGGAAAAACACCTGCGCAGTCAGAATGAGCTACATTCTAAATTACACAGGAGCAAAAATTCCAAAAACACCAGATCAGACAGTCTCCGGAGAAGATCGAAATCAATATTTCTTCCGCATCACTGATCTCAAAAATTTCCTGATAAGAAATTGGGGCAAACCAGAGATAGTCAAATACCCGCCCTCTGATAGCGGACCATTGGCCAACAAAAAAGGCATCATAGTATTTGAAATATCAGGCTGGTCAGACGCTCGAGGACATGCAACTTTGTATGACGGGAGCATCTGCTATGACCATTGCTATTTCAACGAACCTGGCGTTAACTATCGGACAGATCAAGCAAATTTCTGGAGCCTTACGTAATGCGTTCGTTTCGTGCAGCAATTCTGATTTTCTTAACGCTCGATACGCCTAGTATTTATGCATCTGTTACGCCAACGTCACCAGAGGGAATGTACCGCACTCATGCACAAAACTATAAAGACCTTGTTCTTGCCACCTGCATCGCCAGCGCTTACAACTATAATGAAACCGTCGGGATAGATGCCGGCAGCAGTGTAACCGCGCTACGCGAATGGGCCAATTATGACTGGAAAAAAAGCCCTGAAAAGCTTAGAGAACTTGTGGACAATTATCTCGTTAGAGACTATACAAATCCACTGGTTGAGTCCGAAATAAAAGGCGTGAAATTCGATTTACTTAAGTGCCTTGATCTTTACCATAGCAAAGAGCTAGACGCATTGACAAAAAAGGTCGTAATCAACCCTACGCATACCGACATACAAGACTATAAAAAACACTAGGCAGCACAAGGAGCTAAATGCCATGAGGCTATTTCTTGCAACCACGAAACTACTTCTCTTGTTAGCAACATCCAACTGCTTTGCCTACACCCCCACCTCATCGCCCGAAGGAATGTACAGAACCTTTGAAAAAAACTACAAGGACATGGCGCTAGCCACCTGCATAACCACCGCTTATAAATATGACGTAAACGTCGGAATTGACGCGGGCAGCAGTGTCAGTGCGATGCGTGACTGGACCTACTATGACATGGAAAAAAGTCCTCTTGCCGTCAAGGCCCTGGTTGAAAAATACCTCGCCAGAGACTACACAAACCCGTTGGCCGAATCCCAGATCAAGGGTATAAAATTCGACCTGCTGAAATGCCTGGACATGTATCACAGCAAGGAGCTCGACGCGTTGACGAAGAACGTCGTGACCCACCCGAATCATACCTACATGCAGAATATCAAAAAGCCTTAACCACTCCTTCATGCAACAAGCCTGTCCGGCAAACGCTGCACAGGCTATTTTCATTACAAGCACTCTACTCCGCACATTATCTGTAGGGCGGAGACACATCATGCTGATTCACTGTGATCCGATAGCTGCTTAACGTCTCGCCCTCGGTGACGTACTGCTTGCTGAAATACTGACAAACAGCCCTCGTCACTTCCCCCCGCCTACACCGAAAACATCTTCAGAAAACCCATTTCGATAATTCTTGTAGGAATTATCAGCAGGACGCCTCTCTTCCAATTGAAGGAAATTTCCGAGAAAATCCCGGCCTCTTGCGCTTGGCTATTCAGGTCTATAGCCTTCATCGATCGCTGCCCAATCAGCGATCAGGTTTGGTAGACCTGCTTTTGCTGGCGCAATGTGCCACCTCCGCGAGGCGATCTCTTTCGTCCCGTTTTCATGGTGGCCGTGCGCATGGCATCTTCGGATGCACCGGGTGCCAGCAGCCGGTCTACCAACTTGCACACGGCCGCCACCTTATCGTTTGGTAGCGATGAGTGACGGCTCCCACAAGTTCTGCTGGAGTTGCAAACATGCCCGATAAAATCGTCCCCGACCCGCCCACCGCCCTGTTCACCGTCAACGCATCCGTCAGCCAGGAGGAAGCGCTCAACTACGCTTCGGATCTGCTGCGCTGCATCATTACGACGGCCTATGAGTCCGGCGACAGCACTCAGGGCACCAGCCGTGATCTGGCGTTTTCGGTGTTGCACATGGCCGAGATGGCCAAAGCCATGGTTGACCGCTCACTGGAATGCATCGTTTGATCAGATGACAACCCGGGGCCACGATCGGCCCCGCGCAAACCTCAATTACGCTGATCCAGCAAGTTCACCACCAGCCGGTCGATCCAGCCCCACAAGCGCTGCTTGACCCGTCGCCACAGCGGCCTGGCCTTCCAGTCTGCCAGCGTGGTTTCGGCGCTCAGGGCGAAGTCTTTTTCGAAGCTGGCGACCACGTCGCGGGTCAGTCCGGGGTCGAGGGCTTCGAGGTTGGCTTCCAGATTGAAGCGCAGGTTCCAGTGATCGAAATTGCACGAGCCGAGACTCACCCAGTCGTCGATCAGGACCATTTTCAGGTGCAGAAAGCAGGGCTGGTATTCGAACACCTTGACCCCGGCGCGTAACAGGCGCGGGTAGTAGCGTTGACCGGCATAGCGTACGGACGGGTGATCGGTGCGCGGCCCGGTCAGCAGCAAACGCACATCGACGCCACGCGCCGCCGCCCGGCGCAAGGCGCGGCGAACTTTCCAGGTGGGCAGAAAGTAAGGGGTTGCCAGCCAGATCCGCTTTTGCCCGGTGTTCAACGCACGCACCAGCGATTGCAGGATGTCGCGGTGCTGGCGGGAATCGGCATACGCCACGCGGCCCAGCCCCTCGCCGGTTGTCGGGGCCTTGGGCAGATGATCAAGGCCGAAGTTTTCTTTCGGACGCCAGGCGAAACGCCGGGCGTTGGCGTGGAACTGCCGGTTGAACAGCGCCTGCCAGTCAATCACCAGCGGCCCGGTGATTTCGACCATCACTTCGTGCCACTGGCTGGCGTCCTTGTCCGGCTCCCAGAACTCGTCGGTCACACCGGTGCCGCCCACCACGGCCAAGGCCTTGTCCACCAACAGCAGTTTGCGATGGTCGCGGTAGAAGTTGCGCACGCCGCGCCGCCAGTGGATCGGATTGTAGAAACGCAGAATCACACCGGCATCGGTCAGTTGCTTGCGCAGGCCGGCGTCGAAGGCTTTTGAACCGAAGTCATCGAACAGGCAGCGCACGATCACGCCACGCCTGCCCGCCTCGACCAGCGCGCGCACGATGGCGTCGGCGCAGGCCCCGGCTTCGACGAGGTACAACTCCAGATCGACCTGCTGCTCGGCGCGATCAATGGCTGCGATCATGCGCGGGAAGAACGCAGGGCCGTCGATCAGCAATTGAATGCGGTTGTTTTCACGCCACGGAAAAATCGCACCGTTCATATCAGCGCGCCGTGAAGATCAGGACAGCCCCGACCGGGACCGAGAGGCTCACCGCCGACAATCCTGCGGCATTGCGCAAAGCCTTGAAATCCGGGGCCATATCGAAATCCTGGGCATGGATCACCAGCGGCTCGAGCGTCACGACCTGAAAGCGCCGCTCGTCGAGACGCGTAGCCAGCAGCTCGGCGTTATAGCTGTGGGTCTTGCCGCGCAGGCTGACGGTCAGCGGTAAACGCAGTTCCAGTTGCGCACCGGGCGCGAGGTCGTTGATCGGGCGCATGTCGAGCTGCGCATTGATCTGAGCAGTCGGAAACTTGCGCACCTGAAACACCTGCTCTCGAAGGCGCTCGTCGCGCAGAGGGATGCCGGTGCTGACTGAATCGGTTTCAACTTCCACTTCAGCCAGCCCCTTGGCGTCGACTTTGCCGTGCAGCACGAGAAAGCGATGCACTTCGGCAATATCGGCATTTTTGGTCGAGGTGAACGAGAGTCGCGACGACTCGTTATCCAGATACCAGTTCGCATGGGCAGGTAACGCCACTGCGGCCAGCAGGACCAGCAGCAGGCGATTCATAGTGAGCATGCAGACTCCAGACTTACAATTGAGGGCCACCTTATCCGCCTGTCTGACCGCTGGCAAACGACTGCGTTCGGCGGCACCCCACCAAGCCCTCATGGCAGCAGGCGACAGCCCTGTCGCTCACCCTGCCACGACGCGCTGCTGGTACGTCCCAGGCCGCTGGCAATGACCCGTTTCTGACTGCTGTCGTCGACCAGAGTGCTGGGCAGATACTGCTTGATGTAGCCCTGGCAATACGCTTCGGAATTGTTCATGACGTACCTGCACGAGCAGTATTCCTTGGCGGTGTAGGCACTGATGATGGTCGGAAATGCCTGCAGGTTCACACGGTACTGCCAGGCGAGTACGGCAAGTGCTGCAACGATCAGCAACAGCAGGCTGCTGAAGGGACGGCGCAGGATGAACATTCGACGCGTGCTCATTGACCGTCCTCCTTGCCGAACGCGGCCTGTACGCGCTTGAGCATCTCATTGTGGTTGTAGGTACTGTCGCGGTCATCGGCATAGCGCACGATCACCAGCTTCTGATCGGGAATCACATACAGCGCCTGCCCCCAATGCCCCAGTGCCGCGAAGGTGTCAGGGGGAGCGTCCGGCCACGGTCCTTTGCCGCCATCGGCAGTACGGTTGAGCCACCATTGGCCTCCGGGCACTTCAACGCTGGCATCCACGCCTGCACCGGCAAACGGCATCAGCGCGAAGTCCATCCACTCCTTGTTGAGCAGTTGCCGATCCTGCCATTGCCCGCCGCGCTGCATCAGCAGGCCGATGCGGGCCAGATCGCGGGCGGTCATGTAGGCATAGGAAGAGCCTACAAATGTACCCGCGCCATCGGTTTCCCAGACGGCACTGCGAATGCCGAGCGGGTCGAACAGCGCGGTCCATGGATAACTCGGATAAGCCTTATCGCCGACCATCTTTTTCAAGGCCGCAGCCAGGACGGTGCTGTCGCCGCTGGAATAAAGGTAAGTCTTGCCGGGGGGTTGGGCAGCGCGGTGATCGGCGGTGAAGCGTGCCATGTCGTCACGCCCGCGGGTGTAGAGCATGGCGACCACCGAGGAGTTGAGCGGAGCGTATTCGTAGTCTTCCTGCCAATCCAGACCCGACGCCCAGTGCATCAGGTCTTTGATGGCGATCTCGGGGTGCGCCTTGAACGGCGTGTAGAACTTCGCCACCGGATCATTCAGTTGAAAGCGTCCTTCTGCAAACGCCACGCCCAGCACCGTCGCCATGACGCTTTTGCTGATCGACCAGGTCAGGTGCGGCGTTTGCGCAGTGGTTACACCGCCGTAGCGCTCGTACACAACTTCGCCATCACGAATCACCAGCAGCGCATCGGTGCGTATGCCCTTGCGCGTGGCGTCGTCACGGGGCGGGAAGGCGTAAGCCTCAAGCTCTTCGATGGCCGCCGATCGCGGCACAGACCGAGAAGGCCATTGCTCTCCCGGCCATGTTTGAGCAACGACGCCCTGGGCACTGAAGCCCAGAATCAGAACCAGACACAGACTGACAAATCCACGCGGCATGACAGGGCCTCTACAGAATAGTCCGCATACCGTATCAGCGTTTCATGACAGTCAGCTATTCAACCCGAGAGCAGACGCAGAGCGTCACAAATCTGCGCCGCCCTGCAACCCTCAAGACCGGACACAGGGGAAATGGCCCCAGCATCCCCCGTCACACAACCATCACCAAAGCTTCACAGGCATGACACGCCATCTCCCTAGCCTGCAAGTACGGCAAAGCGCCTGGACAAATCAGTCAACCAGCCCTCTCTGCATCTGCAAGGCTGGCTCATGGAGATTCGTATGACCCAGATCGCCCGCATTCGTGACAACACTTCTGAACGTCGTCTTCAGGCCGAGCGCCTGATTGGAGCGCGCGCCTTGCAGGAAGCACAGGCGTTGCGTTTCAGTGTGTTCAGCGAAGAGTTCAACGCCCGTCTCAACGGCGCTGAGCAAGGCCTGGACATCGACGATTACGATGTTCACTGCTCGCACATCGGGGTACGCGACCTGAACACCGGGCGTCTGGTTGCCACGACCCGGCTGCTCGACCATAAGGCCGCCAACACGCTGGGGCGCTTCTACAGCGAAGAAGAGTTCAGTCTGCACGGGCTGGTCAATCTGCAAGGGCCTATCCTCGAACTGGGCCGCACCTGCGTCGATCCAACCTATCGCAACGGCGGCACCATCGCGGTGTTGTGGAGCGAACTGGCCGAGGTGCTCAACGAAGGCGGTTACAGCTACCTGATGGGCTGCGCGAGCATCCCGATGCAGGACGGCGGTATTCAGGCCCATGCGATCATGCAACGCCTGCGCGAACGCTACCTGTGCAACGAGCACCTGCGCGCCGAGCCAAAGAACCCGCTGCCGACCCTCGACATCCCGAGCAATGTGATCTGCGAGATGCCACCGCTGCTCAAGGCCTACATGCGTCTGGGGGCCAAGATCTGCGGCGAACCGTGCTGGGACGAAGACTTCCAGGTGGCCGACGTGTTCATCCTGCTCAAGCGCGACGACCTGTGCCCGCGCTACGCCCGCCACTTCAAGGCGGCCGTGTGATGAGCCGGTTACGCGGCTACGCCCGCGTAGTCCGGGTGCTACTGGTCGTAGCGCTCGGATTGACGATTGCCAGCGCGTTCGCGATCCTGGAACGCACCAAGGTCGGAGGTTCGATGGAGCGCAGGCAGCGCTGGAGCCGCTGGTTCATGGCACGCCTGACCAACGCCCTGCCATTTCGCGTCACCGTGACAGGTCAACTGCCAACCCAGCCCATGCTGTGGGTCAGCAACCATGTGTCATGGACCGACATCGCCCTGCTCGGCATGCTCGCACCGCTGTCGTTTCTGTCGAAAGCCGAAGTACGGACCTGGCCGGTAGCGGGCTGGCTGGCGCTAAAGGCCGGTACGCTGTTCATTCGTCGCGGATCGGGCGACAGCCGTTTGATCCAGAAGCAGATGTGCAACCACCTGCAACAAGGCAACGCACTGCTGATCTTCCCCGAAGGCACCACCACGGACGGCAAAAGCCTGCGCACCTTTCACGGTCGCCTGCTGTCCAGCGCCATCGACGCTGGCGTGCCAATCCAGCCGGTGGCCATTGGTTACTCACGTGACGGCAAACCGGACCCCATAGCCCCGTTCATTGGCGACGATGACTTGCTATCGCATCTGCGCCGGCTGTTCGCCAACGAGCAGAGCGATGTGCATATCCACCTGCTGACACCAATCCCGACCGCTGACCAGGAACGTGCCGCACTGGCCTTCAAGGCCCAACAGGCCGTTCAGGTGGCGTTGTTTGGCGAGCCGCCGGCTCAGCCGAGCGAAGTGGTTTCGCGTCCGGCCAGAGCGGCCTGAGCGAAATCTTCGAGTAGCGGATAGAACTCGGCGAAATCCGCACTCAAGGGCTGGTACAGCGCCTGCAGTTCCTGCATGCCGCCGGCCAGCCCTTCGGGTTTTGACAAGCGTCGGGATATGCCGCTCAACACCTGCTCCAGCACCTCGAAATCCCGATACGACCCCAGCCAGTCCTGCGCGGCCATGCGCGGTGCGATCAGCGCCAGCCGCTCGGGCAATTGCGGCTCGGCAGCCAGCGTGCCATAGACTTTGCGGGTGAATGCGTCCAACGGCAGGTCGGCATAACGATGCCAGTCGCGCGCCAGGCAATGATCGAAGAAGACATCGAGCATGATGCCCGCATAACGCCGTCTCTGGAGCGGAAAGCGGGCAATGGAAGCCTTGATCAGCGGATGACTGTCAGTGAAGGCGTCGATGCTACGGTGCAGACGAATCGCCGCTTCGAGTTCCGCAGGAAAACGTCCCGGCAGCGGACCTTTGACGAAGTCGCCATACAGGCTGCCAAGCAATTGAGCGGGCCGGTGCCCGCCAAGATGAAGATGTGCCAAGTAGTTCATGGCTGCAAGCCTAGGCCGCTTTCGGGCCCAATGTCCATATATCGTTATAACCCGATATAGCGATTTCACTGATCCTAAGCACATAATCATATTTGTATATCGCGAAATACAGATATAAGGTTCGCTCTATCGCGATATAACGCTACACCGCCTGTGAGAACGACATGCCTATCGACCTCGACGACATAATAAAAGCCCTGGCCCACCCGGTCCGCCGAGAAATCCTGACCTGGCTGAAGAACCCCCGCGCAAGCTTTCCCGCCCAGGAATACTCGATCGAACACGGCGTGTGCGCCGGACAGATCGATCAGCGTGCGGGATTGTCACAATCCACTGTCTCGGCCCATCTGGCGACCTTGCAACGCGCTGGTCTGATCAGCAGCAAGAAGGTCGGCCAATGGCATTTCTTCAGACGCAACGAAGAAGTCATACAGGCATTCGTTCAGGCGCTGGTTGAAGAACTGAACAACCCGACCTGATTTTCCAACGTTTACCAGGAGCTGCCCCGTGCCTCTTTCGCTACTCATTCTGGCCCTGAGCGCCTTCGCCATCGGCACCACCGAATTCGTCATCATGGGCCTGCTGCCCGATGTAGCGGCCGACCTTGGCGTATCGATCCCCGGCGCAGGCTGGCTGGTGACCGGCTACGCGCTGGGTGTCGCCGTTGGTGCGCCGTTCATGGCCATGGCCACGGCAAAACTGCCGCGCAAGGCCGCGCTGGTCACGCTGATGGGGATTTTCATCATCGGCAACCTGCTCTGTGCGCTGGCCAGTGACTACAACGTCCTGATGTTCGCCCGCGTGGTGACTGCACTGTGTCACGGTGCGTTCTTCGGCATCGGCTCGGTGGTTGCCGCAGGTCTGGTGCCCGCCAACCGGCGTGCCTCAGCGGTGGCCTTGATGTTCACCGGCCTGACCCTGGCCAACGTACTGGGCGTGCCGCTGGGTACTGCACTGGGTCAATACGCAGGCTGGCGCTCGACGTTCTGGGCCGTCACGGTCATCGGCGTGATTGCGCTGATCGGCCTGATCCGCTTCCTGCCGACCAACCGCAATGAAGAAAAGCTCGACATGCGCGCTGAACTGGGCGCCCTGCGAGGGGCCGGCATCTGGTTGTCGCTGACCATGACTGCGCTGTTCTCGGCGTCCATGTTCACCCTGTTCACTTACATTGCCCCGCTGCTGGGCGAAGTCACCGGTGTATCGCCCAACGGCGTGACCTGGACCCTGCTGCTGATCGGTCTGGGCCTGACCGCCGGCAACGTGATCGGCGGCAAGATGGCCGATCGCCGCCTGTCGTCCACGCTGATTGGCGTATTCGTCTCGATGGCGGTGATCTCCACCGTACTCAGCTGGACCAGCACCGCGCTGATCCCGACTGAAATCACCCTGTTCCTCTGGGCAGTCGCAGCCTTCGCTGCCGTCCCGGCCCTGCAGATCAACGTGGTGACGTTCGGCAAAGCCGCACCGAACCTGGTTTCAACCCTGAACATCGGCGCCTTCAACGTCGGCAACGCGCTGGGCGCCTGGGTCGGTGGCAGCGTCATCGCCCACGGTCTGGGCCTGACCAGCGTACCGCTGGCCGCCGCCATCCTGGCCGTGCTGGCGCTGCTGATTACCCTGATTACCTTTCGTCAGACCGGCAACCCCGATCTGGCCCCTGCTACGCATTGATCAATTACGAGGATTAGACACATGACGACTATCTTTGACCCGATCACCCTGGGCGATCTGCAACTGCCCAACCGCATCATCATGGCCCCACTGACGCGCTGCCGTGCCGATGAAGGCCGTGTGCCGAACGCGATGATGGCCGAGTATTACGTTCAGCGCGCCTCGGCCGGCCTGATCCTGACCGAAGCCACTTCCGTCACCCCAATGGGCGTGGGCTACCCCGACACCCCGGGCATCTGGTCCAACGACCAGGTGCGTGGCTGGAGCAACATCACCAAGGCCGTGCACAACGCCGGTGGCCGCATCGCCCTGCAGTTGTGGCACGTGGGCCGTATTTCCCACCCGGCCTACCTGAACGGTGAAACGCCGGTCGCGCCGAGTGCCATCGCCGCCGAAGGCCACGTCAGCCTGATGCGCCCGATCACCCCATTGCCAACCCCGCGCGCGCTGGAACTGGCGGAAATCGGTGACATCGTCGAGGCCTATCGCGTCGGTGCGGAAAACGCCAAGGCTGCGGGCTTCGACGGCGTGGAAGTGCATGGCGCCAACGGCTATCTGCTTGAACAGTTCCTGCTGACCGGTAGCAACCAGCGCACCGACGAGTACGGCGGTTCGGTGGAAAATCGTGCGCGTCTGCTCCTCGAAGTGACCGACGCAGTCATCGATGTCTGGGGCGCTGGCCGTGTAGGTGTTCACCTCTCGCCTCGCTTCGACATGCACGACATGAGCGATGCAAATCGTACTGAAACCTTCAGCTACGTGGCCAAAGAGCTCGGCAAGCGCGGTATCGCGTTCATCTGTGCCCGTGAGCATGATGCTGAAGACAGCCTCGGCCCACAGCTGAAGAAGGATTTCGGCGGCGCCTATATCGCCAATGAAAAATTCACCAAGGACACGGCCAACGCCTGGCTGGCAGAAGGCAAGGCCGACGCCATTGCCTTTGGCGTGCCGTACATCGCCAACCCGGACCTGCCTGAGCGTCTGGCCAGCGATGCGCCTCTGAATGAAGCCCATCCGGAGACGTTCTACGCCAAAGGGCCAGTCGGCTATATCGACTACCCACGGATGTAAGCCGCTGTCGTGAAAGCAGAAACCCCGATTCGCAGGAATCGGGGTTTCTTTGTATGTGCACCTGAATTTTCTGGCCTGCGCTCCCTGGTCGACCTGCCGCACTGACGGCGGCAGATGCTGCCAGGGTCAACGGCGTGCGTTGAGCTGTTGCGACAGGTTCTGGATCTGGCTGGTCAGGGTATTGATGTTACGAGTCACCTGAGCACGAAACGCATCGAACTCGGCCGTATTGGCTTGCGCTGAAGGAGCCGGGCGGTTTTCCTGTTCACTTTTCAGCACCATCAGGTCCTGCTCCAGGCGCTCTACAGCGGCAGACGGGTTGCCCTGTTTTTTCAACGTGGCGACATCAGCTGCCACGCTTTTGATCTGCGCATCCAGCTTGCCCTGATCGGCCTGAGCGGTCTTCAGGTCAGGCAACGCCGCCTTCAGGGTGGTCAGTTCAGCAACAACGCTTTTGAGCTGCTCCTGCAACTGCGCGTTTTCACTCTGCTGCTGGGCGGTTTGCGCGGCCATCTGCTCCAGACGCTTGTCGAGACTGCCCTGCTGGCCTTCGACACCTTCACGCTGTTTGTCCTGATCTTCCAGTTGCGCTTCGAGCAACTTGATACGCTGCTTGAGCGCCTCGCCATCACTGGAAAGCGCTTCGGTCGCGACGACCTTGCCGGAAATATCCTGCAAGCGCCCGGCTGCTTCTTCGCTGATGCGCGCAAAGCTTTCCTGAGTCGCTACCAACTGCTGTTCCATCAGGGAAACCTGCTGAAAGCTCCACCAGCCCAGACCGCAGAAGGCGATGAACAACGCACCGACCAACGCCCACAAAGGCCCGGTGCTCGGCGCCTTGACCTTGACTACAGGCGCGGTGCGCGAATAGACGGTGGTGCGCTCGCGTGCGCCATTGCTCGGCGCGAAGTCGTCGTCATCGTCCTTGGCGCTCAGGCTGGGAACGTCATCGACGTCGTCGTAGGGATCGTTGCGCATGAATAACCCTTCAGGAAGCTGTTAAATCAAAGTTGGGCAGTATAACAACAGCGCAGAATCAATCTCACTGTGCTACTGCCGCATTCAGATGGCGTGCTGTGCCTGCCACCAGCCACAGAATTCATCCAGCGCCGCCCACAGGCTGACCTGGGGCTGATAATCCAGATAATGCCTGGCGCGGCTGATATCAAGCGTAAAATCCGTGTTCATGACCTGCATGCCCACTCTCGACAGGGTAGGTTCAGGTCTGCCCGGCCACAGCATACAGGCAGCCTCATTGATCGCCGCGGCGCTGTAGGCCAGCCCGTACGAACGATAACGGGTAGCCTGCGGCAAGTGCATCTGGCGCATCACGTAATTGATCGCGTCCCACAGCGGGACCGGCGTGCCATTGCTGATGTTGTAGGCCTTGCCCAGTGCCGAACCCGTTGCCAGCAAGCTGCTCAGCAGGGCTTCGTTAAGGTTCTGCATGCTGGTGAAGTCCACCACGTTCAAGCCATTGCCGACGATCGACAGGCGCCTCTTGCGCTGCATGTGCAGCAAACGCGGGAAAATGCTGTTATCGCCCGCGCCGGTGACAAAGCGTGGCCGCAGGGCAATGACTTCCAGCCCGAATTCTTCGGCACCAAAGACTTTTTGCTCGGCCAGGTATTTGGTGGCCGCGTAGTGATTGTGAAAGCGCTTGGGCACCTGCTCTTCCTTGATCCCGCGGTGCGAGTGCCCATCAAAGTAGATCGACGGCGAGGAAAGATGAACCAACCGTCGCACCCTTTGTTTCAGGCAGCCCTCGACGATGTTTTCCGTAAGCTGCACGTTGCCCTGCATGAAATCCTGGCGACGTCCCCACGTACCGACCGAGCCTGCGCAATGCACGACCGCTTCCACGTCATCGCACAATGCGCGCACCAGATAGGGATCGGCGAGGTCGCCCTGGATAAACTCGGCACCGCGCCTGACCAGGTGCTCGACACCTTCGGCACGACGGCCATTGATCCGCACGCTCATGCCCTGCTCAAGGGCAAAACGCGCAAAGCGTCCGCCGATGAAGCCGCTCGCGCCGGTGACCAGAATCTTCATTTACCGCTCCATTAACGCGTCTGCAGGAAAGGAAAACCCTGCCTGCATGGATTACACATGATCCTGTTGACGATCAGTCTTCGCTCAGCGGCACCAGCCAGTGCGCCGAATGTTGCGCAAGATGTTCGGTGAGGCGCGTCAGAAGCTGCCCACCATTGCGCCAATGATGCCAGTAGAGCGGTACATCGATGCAACGGTCCGGCAGCAATTCGAGCAGCGTGCCGTTGCGCAACTGGTCGCGCACCTGCAACTCGGGCGCCAGCCCCCAGCCCATCCCCGCCTCGATCATACGGATGAAACCCTCGGAGGACGGACACAAATGATGCTCGAAGCCGTCCTGAACACCCAGCAGTGCCAGATAACGATGCTGCAGAAGATCGTCCGGCCCGTATACCAGAGCCGCGGCTCTGGCGAGCGTTTCCGGGCTGACGCCGTCCGGAAAATGGCGGGCGATGAACGCCGGACTGGCCAGCGCCCGGTAGCGCATGGCCCCCAGTAACTGGCTGCGGGCCCCGGCCACCGGACGCTCGCTGCCACACAGGCAAGCCGCTACCTCACCGGCGCGCATGCGCTTAAGGCCTACGTCCTGATCTTCGACAACCAGATCCAGCAGCAAACGGTGTTGCGTACAAAACGCGCCAATGGCTGGCGCCCACCAGGTTGCCAGACTGTCGGCATTCAAGGCGATGCGCAAACGCTCGGGCATGCCCTCCTCGTCCAATGCTGGCACCTGACTTTGCAGGTCGCGCTCCAGCAAACGGACCTGCTGCACGTGATTGAGCAGCCGCCGGCCAATGTCGGTAGGGCTCGGCGGCGTGGCGCGCACCAGCACCGGCAGGCCAATGCGTGCCTCCAGCAATTTGATGCGTTGCGAGACCGCTGACTGGGAAAGTCCGAGCACCTGAGCGGCACGCTCGAAGCCGGCTTGCTCGATCACGGCCGCCAGCGCCGACAGCAATTTATAGTCGAACATCAGTTTTCCTAATGAGCGATGAAGATTATTGGTTTTCCTTATATCTCTCCACCCATAAGAATGACCATCTGAATCTGCTCAACGGAACATCCTTATGTGGCAAAGCTACCTCAATGGGCTGCTGATCGCGGCAGGCCTGATCATGGCTATCGGAACTCAAAACGCTTTTGTGCTGGCTCAGGGCCTGCGTCGTGAACATCATGTGGCCGTGGCGATGCTGTGCATCGTCTGCGACGCCATCCTGGTAGCGGCAGGTGTATTCGGCCTGGCCAATGTACTGGCACAGAATCCGACCCTGCTGGCGGTGGCGCGCTGGGGCGGCGTGATATTTCTCAGCTGGTACGGCCTGCAGGCATTGCGCCGCGCCTGCTCGCGGCAAAGCCTGGAGCATAGTGCAGCGGTCGGCAGAAAATCGCTGCGCACCGTGTTGCTCAGCGCACTGGCCGTCACCTTGCTGAACCCGCACGTCTATCTGGACACCGTGTTGCTGATTGGCTCGCTGGGCGCGCAACAGGGCGTACCTGGCGCGTATGTCGCCGGCGCAGCCAGCGCCTCGCTGCTGTGGTTCTCGAGCCTGGCCCTGGGCGCGGCATGGCTGGCTCCCTGGCTGGCGCGCCCTGCCACCTGGCGCATGCTGGACCTGATGATCGCGGTGATGATGTTCAGCGTGGCCTTCCAGTTGATCCGCTCAGCCTGACGGATTTCATGACCGCAGAGTCAAACGCGTGGGAACCTCTATCCCACACAGTTGTTGCGTGGTTAAGGCGCAGACCCGGTGCTATGATCCGGGGTCTGCGCCGCAAAAGAGTAAAACTCCCGGTGCATGCTGTATCTGGCCGCCCGTGATCGGCCGTGCGACTACCGCAATTGACCTGAAAGGAGATAAACCATGGCTTTTGAATTGCCGCCACTGCCCTACGCCAAAGACGCTCTGGTGCCGCACATTTCTGCGGAGACTCTGGAATATCACCACGACAAGCATCACAACACCTACGTCGTGAACCTGAACAACCTGGTGCCTGGCACCGAGTTCGAAGGCAAGACCCTGGAAGAGATCATCAAGACCTCCTCGGGCGGTATCTTTAACAACGCCGCTCAGGTCTGGAACCACACGTTCTACTGGAACTGCCTGGCCCCTAACGCTGGCGGCGAGCCTACCGGCGCTCTGGCCGAAGCCATCAACAAGGCATTCGGTTCCTTCGACAAGTTCAAGGAAGAGTTCAGCAAGACTTCCATCGGCACTTTCGGCTCCGGCTGGGGCTGGCTGGTGAAGAAGGCTGACGGTTCCCTGGCACTGGCCAGCACTATCGGTGCCGGCAATCCGCTGACCAGCGGCGACACCCCGCTGCTGACCTGCGATGTGTGGGAACACGCCTACTACATCGACTACCGCAATCTGCGTCCGAAGTACGTAGAAGCGTTCTGGAACCTGGTCAACTGGGACTTCGTGGCCAAGCAATTCGCAGCCTGAGTCCAGCGTCATCGAAAAAACCCGGCCTCGCGCCGGGTTTTTTATGTTTTGCAGCCTGTACAGGCCGCTCACCAGACGCCTGTTTTACCGACGGCGTCGAACACCGGCCTGCCCGTCAGGCGAATCGCAAATCTTTTTTCGCCTGCCGCTCGTACTTTGTGTATTGTCAGAAAACGCTAGCTGACTCGTACCCCAACGTAATTCTCTATGACGTAATTCTTTACAGTGTTCTGCTCTAGGCCTGTACGAAAAGTCGGCGAGCGAAGGTCAGGCGAGGCAAAAACAGGCGAGGAAGCGGAGTCTACGTGTTGTAAATGAGCATTCCGAGCCTGTTTTTAACGAAGCATCACCGAGCGCAGCCACTTTTCGTACAGAGCCTAATTACCTACCTGGCCACCCGACACATTGAGGTGGCTTTGTCCAGCAGGTGCAAGGAACGCGAAGATCAGCAAGGCGCACCGGTTGTGACAAGGTCACAGCGTGCGGGTCTGGTTTTTCGAGGGTCATGAGGCGATATGCCCTGCGACACGAACTAAGGAACGGCCATTGAAGCTGGAACTCAAGAACAGCCTGTCGGTAAAGTTGCTGCGCGTTGTGCTGCTTTCGGCGCTTCTGGTAGGCATCCTGCTCAGCTGTGCGCAAATCGTCTTCGACGCCTACAAGACACGTCAGGCCGTGGCGAGCGATGCCGAGCGAATTCTCGGCATGTTTCGCGATCCTTCGACGCAGGCCGTCTACAGCCTGGACCGCGAGATGGGCATGCAGGTCATCGAGGGCCTGTTCCAGGATGACTCGGTACGCATGGCGTCCATAGGGCACCCCAACGAAAGCCTGCTCGCCGAGAAAAACCGGCCACTGAAAACCTCCTCTACCCGCTGGCTGACAGACATCATCCTCGGCCAGGAGCGCAGCTTCACCACTCAACTGGTAGGCCGCAACCCCTACAGCGAGTATTACGGCGACCTGCGCATCACGCTGGACACCGCCAATTACGGCGAAAGCTTTCTGGTCAATGCCGGAATCATCTTTATCGCGGGCGTGCTGCGTGCGCTGGCAATGGGGCTGGTGTTGTATCTGGTCTATCACTGGCTGCTGACCAGACCGCTGTCAAAGATCATCGAACACCTGATCGCGATCAATCCCGACCGCCCCAGCGAACACCAGTTGCCGCTGCTCAAAGGCCACGAGAAAAACGAACTGGGAATCTGGGTCAACACCGCTAACCAGTTGCTGGCTTCCATTGAGCGCCACACTTACCTGCGCCATGAGGCCGAGAACAACCTGCAGCGCATGGCGCAGTACGACTTTCTCACCGGCCTGCCCAATCGACTTCAATTGCAGACCGGACTGGACAGGATTCTGGAAGACGCGGGACGCCAGCAACACAGAGTGGCGGTTCTTTGTGTAGGTCTGGATGACTTCAAGGGCATCAACGAACAGTTCAGCTATCAGTCCGGTGACCAATTGCTGCTCGCCCTCGCTGATCGCTTGCGCGCGCACAGCGTAAGACTCGGCGCCCTTGCGCGCTTGGGCGGCGACCAGTTCGCGCTGGTCCAGTCCAACATCGAGCAGCCTTACGAGGCGGCTGAGCTGGCGCAAAATATCCTGGATGAGCTGGAAGCACCGTTCATCGTCGGTGATCAGCAGATTCGACTGCGGGCAACCATCGGCATCACGCTGTTCCCGGAAGACGGTGACAACACCGAGAAGCTGTTGCAAAAAGCCGAGCAGACCATGACGCTGGCCAAAGCCCGCTCACGTAACCGGTATCAGTTCTACATCGCCAGCGTGGACAGCGAAATGCGTCGCCGCCGCGAACTCGAAAAAGACCTGCGCGAAGCCCTGCCACTCAATCAGTTGTACTTGGTCTATCAACCACAGATCAGCTACCGCGATCACCGTATCGTCGGTGTGGAAGCACTGATCCGCTGGCAGCATCCGGAGCATGGCCTGGTGCCGCCGGACGTTTTCATCCCGCTGGCCGAACAGAACGGCACCATCATCGCCATAGGGGAATGGGTGCTGGATCAGGCCTGCCGCCAACTGCGCGAATGGCTCGATCAAGGCTTCACCGATTTGCGCATGGCCGTCAATCTGTCGACCGTGCAACTGCATCACGCCGAACTCCCCCGCGTGGTCAACAACCTGCTGCAGATCTACCGCTTGCCACCGCGCAGCCTGGAACTGGAAGTGACCGAAACCGGGCTTATGGAAGATATCAACACCGCCGCCCAGCACTTGCTGAGCTTGCGCCGTTCCGGCGCCTTGATTGCCATCGATGACTTTGGCACCGGCTATTCATCCCTGAGCTACCTGAAAAGCCTGCCGCTGGACAAGATCAAGATTGACCGCAGCTTCGTGCAGGACCTGATCGATGACGACGATGACGCCACCATCGTGCGAGCCATTATCCAGTTGGGCAAAAGCCTGGGCATGCAAGTCATTGCCGAAGGCGTGGAGACCGTTGAGCAGGAGGCCTATGTGATGACCGAGGGCTGTCACGAAGGCCAGGGCTATCTGTACAGCAAGCCGCTGCCGGGTCGGGAGTTGCTGGCTTACCTCAAGCAGTCGCGTCAGGACCACGCCGCCAGCCTGTGAGCCGGCTTGCACGCTTCCGGCCATTCAGGTCATCTTGAAACCGACTGTTACAACCTGCCGGATGCCTGAACACGCCCACACAGGCGTTTTGCCTTTACATCGAATGCAAATCTTTCGCATTATGTCGCAGATTTTATGGGCGCACCCCCGCCATCACCTTTATCGACGCAGGATTCCGTCATGATTCGTATGCCTCTGGCAACCGCTAGTCTGTTGGCCATCGCTATCTCTCTCGCCGGTTGTGGCGAAGGCAAGGACAAGGCTGCCGCACCGGCGCCCGCGCCAGCCGCTGCTCCGGCGACGCCAGCTGTGACGCCTGCGGCCCCTGCTCCGGCAGCCGCTGCCCAGACTGACGATGCGGCGGCCAAGGCTGTGGTCGCGAACTACGCCAACATGGTGTCCGCCGTGTTCGACGATGCCGAGGCCGGAGCGAAAAAACTCAGCACTGCCGTCGACGCATTTCTGGCCAAACCCAACGATGAAACCCTGAAAGCCGCCCGTGAGGCGTGGATCGCTGCGCGTGTGCCTTACATGCAGAGCGAAGTCTTCCGCTTCGGCAACACCATCATCGACGACTGGGAAGGACAGGTTAACGCCTGGCCCCTGGACGAAGGCCTGATCGACTATGTGGCCAAGGATTACCAGCACGCGCTGGGCAACCCGGGCGCCACTGCCAACATCATCGCCAACACCGAAATTCAGGTCGGCGAAGACAAGGTCGACGTGAAGGAAATCACCTCCGAAAAACTCGCCAGCCTGAACGAGCTGGGCGGTTCCGAGGCCAACGTCGCCACCGGCTACCACGCCATCGAATTTCTGCTCTGGGGCCAGGACCTGAACGGTACCGGCCCTGGCGCCGGCGCACGTCCGGCCAGCGATTACCTGCAAGGGGCTGGCGCAACCGGCGGCCACAATGACCGTCGCCGCGCCTACCTCAAGGCCGTCACCGACCTGCTGGTCAGCGACCTTGAAGAAATGTCCGGTAACTGGAAGCCCGGCGTGCCCGACAACTACCGCGCCACGCTGGAAGCCGAATCCGGCGAAAGCGGCCTGCGCAAAATGCTCTTCGGCATGGGCAGCCTGTCGCTGGGTGAACTGGCGGGCGAGCGCATGAAAGTCGCACTGGAAGCCAACTCCAGCGAAGACGAACACGACTGCTTCAGCGACAACACGCACAACTCGCACTTCTACAACGGCAAAGGCATTCGCAATGTCTACCTGGGCGAGTACACCCGTACTGACGGCAGCAAAGTCAGCGGGCCGAGCCTTTCGTCTCTGGTCGCCAAGGCAGACCCGGCCACGGACGCCACCTTGCGCGCTGATCTGGACGACACTCAGGCCAAGTTGCAGGTCATCGTCGATCATGCGAACAAGGGCGAGCATTTCGACCAGTTGATCGCTGCCGGCAACACAGCTGGCAATCAGGTGGTGCGTGACGCCATCGCCGCGCTGGTCAAACAGACAGGCGCTATCGAGCAGGCGGCTGGCAAGCTGGGCATCACCGACCTGAACCCGGACAACGCCGATCACGAGTTCTGATCAACCGCGTTTGTTGCAGTAACGATCAATGCCGGTCAGTTCGCTGACCGGCATTTTTTGTGTCTGATTGACAGGCATCGTTTGCAACTGCCGTGCGCGTTGACCTGCGACATGGGCAGACTTCCAAGCATCAATACAACGTATCCGCAATACGTCCCGGCAACGCCTTGTCGTAGGCTTCGCCGTCGATCTGCTCCGCCGAAACCGCTTTGAGGATCTGCCCGGCAGTGGGTAGCGCACTGCGTTCGATGTGCTTCGCCGGGTCCCACAAACCGGACCTGATGGTCGCCCTGCTGCACTGGAAATACACGCTGGTCACTGAAATACGCAGGACAGACCTGGGCAGTTGGCCCTTCACTGCGAAGCGCGACAGCAACTCGGGCTCAACCGATATCTGTGCGGTTCCGTTGACGCGCAGGGTTTCACCCACGCCGGGTATAAGGAACAGCAGCGCGACGCGCGGATCGTTGACGATGTTGCGCAGCGTATCGATGCGGTTGTTGCCGCGTCGGTCCGGCAGGTAAAGCGTCTTGCTGTCCTCGATATGCACCAGGCCCGCCTGATCTCCACGTGGAGAAGCATCGAGCCCGTCAGGACCGGCAGAGGCAAGCACGGCGAACGGGGCCTGCTCGATGAAAGGCCGGTAGACCTCGTGGATGTGGTCAACTTCCTTGAGGAGCGAAGGAGGTGCGATCGGTCCATAGATCGCTTCCAGTGCCTGAATGGTGGTCACGAACGCGCTGTTGTCCGGGTTATTCATTGGATAAGCTCTGCTGGCCGTTGGTGTATGCATGCTGCCAGCGTCATGTGACTGATCGTGTGAAGCAGCCTGCGCAGCATAGGCAAAAACATCAGGACCCGACCAGCCTCAAAGATTCGTAACATCACATTGCACAACACGTCGCAAACGATAATCCCTCTTATTCAAACCGCACGAGGCTGATAAGCTTGCACGCCCCGATTTTTCGCCCCGTTGCAGGATGTTTATGAGTACGCGGCTCCGTCTATCACTTGCCTTGCTCACGACCCTGGTCCTGAGCGCATGCGATGACGCCCCGCGTTTCACGCATGCCGAGCCGGGAGAAGCCTTGTCGGGTGGCAGCGCCACCGTGAGGAAGAGCGACCAGAACGCTTTCTCGATGCCCTCGGCCAATCTGGCCCCCGTGCGGCGGTTGGACTTCAGCGTCGGCAACAGCTTCTTCCGCAGCCCGTGGGTGATTGCGCCATCGACCACCACGGCTCGCGATGGGCTTGGCCCGCTGTTCAACACCAATGCCTGCCAGAACTGCCACATCAAGGACGGTCGCGGTCACCCGCCGGAGGCTGGCGACAGCAATGCCGTGTCCATGCTGGTCAGGCTGTCGATTCCCGATGACCCGGCCTATGCCGACCTCATAAAGCGCAACGGCGTGCTGCCCGAGCCGGTTTACGGCGGGCAATTGCAGGACATGTCGAACCCCGGCGTAGCGCCCGAGGGCAAGGTGCGGGTCGAGTACGATGCGCTGACGGTCGAGTTTCGCGATGGCACGTCAGTCGAGCTGCGCCAGCCGACCCTCAGGATCACCCAGTTGGGCTATGGCCCCATGCACCCCGATACTCACATCTCGGCTCGCGTGGCCCCGCCGATGATCGGCCTAGGCTTGCTCGAGGCGATTGCCGATGACGCCATCCTTGCCAATGCCGACCCCGACGACAAGAACGCCGATGGCATCTCGGGACGTCCCAACTGGGTGTGGGACGATGCTCGGCAAAAAGTGGTGATGGGCAGGTTTGGCTGGAAAGCCGGACAGCCAAACCTCAACCAGCAGAACGTGCATGCCTTTTCCGGTGATATGGGGCTGACCACCAGCCTGCGCCCTTTCGATGACTGCACGCCGGCCCAGACCGATTGCCTGGCTGCGCCCAATGGCAATGGCCCGGATGGCGAACCGGAAGTCAGCGACAACATCCTGCGCCTGGTGGAGTTCTACACCCGCAACCTGGGTGTTCCGGCGCGTCGCAAGGTCGACGACCCTCAAGTGCTGGCAGGCAAGAACCTGTTTTTCCAGGCGGGCTGCCAGCAATGTCACACACCCGCTTTCAAAACCCGTAGCGACGCCGCCGAACCCGAGCTGGCCAATCAGGAGATTCGCCCGTACAGCGACTTGCTGCTGCACGACATGGGCGAAGGGCTGGCCGATAACCGTACCGAGTTCCAGGCCACCGGTAGTGAGTGGCGCACCCCACCCTTGTGGGGGCTTGGCCTGACCGGCACGGTAAGCGGACACACCCAACTGTTGCACGACGGTCGCGCGCGTAATGCGCTTGAGGCGATACTGTGGCACGGCGGCGAAGCCCAGGCGGCGCAGCGCCAGGTTCTGGCTTTTGACGCACAGCAACGTGAAGCGCTGCTGGCCTTCCTGAATTCGTTATGATTGCGCCCTTTGCAGAATCTTCCTGTTCACACATCTTCCTTTCAGAAATAAGGAGCCGGACATGTTCCGACCCAAGTTGTTGCTGACCAGCCTTGCGGCGCTTGCCTTGGGTGCCTGCTCGCCATCCGACCCTCAGGCGGTAACGTCCGCAGCGATTGCCAAACAGGTCATCCTGCCGACCTACAGCCGTTGGGTAGAGGCTGATCGTCAGTTGGCAGCCAGCGCCTTGGCGTTCTGCCAGGGCAAGACTGATCTGGCCACCGCCCGCGCCGACTTTCTGAAAGCACAGAAGACCTGGGCCGAGTTGCAACCGCTGTTGATCGGCCCTCTGGCCGAAGGCAATCGCGCCTGGCAAATACAGTTCTGGCCAGACAAGAAGAATCTGGTGGGCCGTCAGGTCGAGCAACTGGTGACTGCACAGCCGCAGATCACCGCCCAGGAACTGTCCAAGGCCAGTGTCGTGGTGCAGGGTTTGTCCGCCTACGAATACATCCTCTTCGACGCTGACATCGACATGGCCAATGCCGAGCAAAAAGCACGCTATTGCCCGCTACTGATGGCCATCGGTGAACGCCAGAAGCTGCTTGCCGAAGAAATCCTCAACAGCTGGAACAGCACCGACGGCATGCTCGCGCAACTGAGCAAGTTCCCCAATCAGCGCTACGCCGATTCTCATGAAGCGATTGCCGAATTGCTGCGGGTTCAGGTCACCGCCCTCGACAGTCTGAAGAAAAAGCTCGGCACGCCATTGGGTCGTCAGAGCAAGGGGCAGCCGCAGCCGTTCCAGGCAGATGCCTGGCGCAGCAAGTCGTCGCTCAGCAGCCTGGAAGCCAGCCTGATCAGCGCCGAGACGGTGTGGACCGGTGTCGACAACAAGGGCTTGCGCAGCCTGCTGCCCGCCGAGCAGAAACCGCTGGCCGACAAAATCGATGCCGCCTACGCTAACAGCTGCAAATTGCTGTCGGAACTCAAACCGCCACTGGCCGACCTGCTGGCCACGGATGCAGGACGCCAGCAACTCAATGCGTTTTACGACAGCCTGAATGCCGTACACCGCCTGCACGAAGGCGAGCTGGCCAAGGCCCTCGGCATTCAATTGGGTTTCAACGCCAACGACGGCGATTGATCAAGAGGTAGAGGTGATGTTGCGACGTCAGGCCATGGCGCTCGGCAGTCTTCTGCGCAGCGCCTGCACGCTGGGTGGTTGGACCCTGTTCAAGCAAAAGAACACACGCCCCTTGTTGCTTTCCGCTCGCGACGATGGCGACGGCAAGCACTATGCGGTGGGTTTCAAGCTCGACGGAACGCAGGTATTCGCGACCCGGGTGGGCCAGCGCTGCCACGACATCATCAATCATCCTGAGCTGCCACTCGCGGTGTTCATCGCCCGTCGTCCTGGCACGGAAAGCTACCTGATCGACCTGCGCGATGGACGTTTGCTGCAAACCATCGTTTCGCAGCCCGACCGCCACTTCTACGGCCATGCCGTGATTCATCGCGACGGCGAATGGTTGTATGCGACGGAAAACGATACTCGCGATCCAGGCCGCGGTTTATTGGGCGTCTACCGCTTCGTCGACGAGCGACTGGTGCACTCGGCCGAGATCCCCACGCATGGCATCGGCCCGCATCAGGTCTCCTGGATGCCGGACGGTGAAACGCTGGTGGTCGCCAATGGTGGCATTCGCACCGAAGCGGAAAGCCGGGTAGAGATGAACCTCGATGCCATGCAACCCAGCCTGGTCATCATGCAGCGTGACGGTACCTTGCTCAGCAAGGAAGCGCTTTCCCAGCAGATGAACAGCGTGCGCCACATGGGCATCGCCAGCGATGGCACCATCGTCGCGGGTCAACAGTTCATGGGCGACAGCCACGAGTTGGCCGAACTGCTGGCAATCAAGCGTCCAGGCCAGCCATTCCAGGCGTTTCCGGTGGCAGAAGAGCAATTGCGCGCGATGGCCCACTACACCGCCAGCGTCGCAGTGCACAGTGAACTGCGGCTGGTGGCTCTGACGGCACCCCGCGGCAACCGCTTCTTTATCTGGGATCTGGACAGTGGCGCATTGAAACTGGATGCGCCGTTGCCGGACTGTGCGGGAGTGGGGGCTGTCGCCGACGGCTTTGTCGTGACCTCAGGCCAGGGACGCTGCCGCTTCTATGACTGTCGCAAGGCGCAACTGCTGGCCCAGCCGTTGGACCTGCCAGCCGGGTTGTGGGACAACCATCTTCATCTGGCTCAGGTGGGTTAGGTAAGAGAGCCCAAGGCTTCAGTTTTTGATCCCGGTACCCTGCGCCAGGCTGTACATGAACAGCAACAGGTCGTGGTCCGGCTGCACGTTCACAAGATTCTTCGCCACGCGTGGCAGTGGGCAGTAGCCCTCGCCATGCTGCGTGATGAGTATGCGGGTAGACGGTTGTTCAAGCGCCGCCACGGCGACGGTGGCAACTGCCAGTGCACCGAAGATAAACAAACCTCTTGCCATTTCTAGCTTCATGACTCTAAACCTTTGATAGAGCTGCCAAACGCTGCCTGGTAAAAGTAGATCAACTTCTGCCAGTCTGCAGCGCTGAATGACGAATGGCGTCGTAGCTGTTTCATATCGTGCTGGGCTGCGCCTTGAGCGGTAAGGCGACGACGGCCCTTCTCGAGATCGAGCAAGGCGACTTCGACGTTGGCGTCCGCCCCTTCCCCCGTCACTCGCACGAAAATGTGCTTGATGTACAGACAGCTGTGCTGCCAGCGGCCCAGGTGCATGCGGGCCAGAGTGGCTGCCACTTCCTTGAGCACACGCTCATAGAACAGCTCGCCGTGACGCTCGCGCCCTCCGGCAGCCTGCCACTTTTCAATTTCCTCGAAGCCTTCCAGCGCTACGGTGACCAGCAATGCCCGCCAGGCGTTGTCCTCACCCCGCTCGGCACCACAAAACACCACTTCGGGGACGACGACGCCAAGCTTGCGTAGACCTTCAAGCGCCTCGCGCTCGCGCAGTACGGTGGGTCGGCCCAGCGGGTGCAGCAGGCTGCGGTAGATGTGACCTGTCTGGCGTTTGGCATAGAGGGTCTGCCCGTTGTCCATGATCAACCGCTGCACACCACTCTCTCCGCCGCGACGCACATTGGGTTCTTCAACCCATTCGCCACGCTGGCTCCAGAACTGATCAAACTCATTCTGGATCGGGTTCACAACTGGTTCTTTCACGGACTGCAAACCCATCTTTCTACCTTTTACGTAGGACATAGACTCGCCACATGGCGTACATGGGCAGGAAATCCATTCGGTTCTGAATGCGAAATCCTGCCTGCTCAAATTCGGTTTCTGCGGTAACAACGGGTAACACAAAACGATTCTGGTAACTTTCCCGCCCGTTTTTTTGCTGGCGCTTGTTCTCGAGGCGCGCACGCTTCCATGCTTTGAAATTGCCATCCACCCAGAGGGAGACGATCACGCTGTCACGGGTTACGCGTTGAAACTCGCGCAATAGAGCCATCCGGTCGCTGGACTGACCGACGTGGTGCAACAAGCGCATGCAGAAGATGCTGTCTACTGCGTTATCAGGCAGGTCGATGGCAAAGGCAGATGTCTGCAAAGGTTGTACCCTTTTTACAACGTCTGCCGGCTGCGAGGCACAGGCGGTACTGAGCATGTCTGCGGAGTTATCGGCACCGATGATCGAGCGGTTCGGCTTCTCGGCCAATAGCGGCCAGAAGCGTCCAGCACCACAAGGCAGGTCCAGCACCAGGCCCGGGTCCCCGGCCATGTGCAGCGCCTTTCTCGCCAGCTGTTCATCGCGGTGATGCGACAGCTTGCGCCAGATACCGTCCTGATGCTTTTCGAGGTACTGGCGGGCGTGTGTCTTGTCGTACTTTCGGGAAAACTCGAGTTCGATGCGATCGCTCATGAGAGCAGCTCCTGATGTTGATGGGCGCCAAACTAAAGGCACGGCCGTCACCGTCAGGTCATCTGAATGTGAAAAAAATGTTACCTTTTAACGTCAGGTGTTTCGAGATTTTACAGAGAGTTAGAGGCCGTGTGTGGCCAATCGACGAAGTGCAATCGATTGGCCGCTACACAATAAGGCCGGTCTACTCGAGAGAAAGGTCAGGGTTTGATCACGTGGAGCGTCACCTTGAACCGGCAACCATGGGGTTCCATTGGGGTGAGATCCACGCTCCATCCCTGATTGGTACAAATGCGCTGCACCAGCGACAGCCCGAGGCCCAGCCCCTCTCCGCGCTGCTCGTTGCCACGTACGAAAGGCTCGAACATCGCCTCGCGTTTTTCCTCGGGAATGCCCACTCCACTGTCTTCCACGGTGAAGCTTTCTGCGTGCAGGGTCAGCGCGATGAATCCGTGATCGGTGTAGTGCAGCGCATTGCGCAGCAAGTTGCCCATCACGGCATGCAGGAAGGTCGCGTTGTAACGAATATCGGACAGCTGGTCATCGGCAGGTGGCGTATAGCTCAACTGCAGCCCCTTGCTCTCTATCGGGTCACGCCACTGGGAAATCAAT
This sequence comes from Pseudomonas sp. PvP028, assembly GCF_017832255.1. Lineage (NCBI taxonomy): Bacteria > Pseudomonadati > Pseudomonadota > Gammaproteobacteria > Pseudomonadales > Pseudomonadaceae > Pseudomonas > Pseudomonas sp. PvP028. The sequence continues at coordinate 2,576,736 of NZ_JAFIBL010000001.1, read as the reverse complement.
TGCTCGGCCACCCCGACCAGCGTGGCCTTGGGCGTCATGGCCGGGTCTTCGCGCTGGGTGCGAGCGAGCATCAGGAAGGTTTGCACCAGATCGCGCATTTCTTCGCAGGCACGGCCGATACGCTCGACCTGACGGCGGCCGCGCAAATCGAGCGCAGGGTTTTCCAGCAGCAGCTCACAAGAGCTGGCCAGCACCATCAACGGCGTACGCAGTTCATGGCTCACGTCGCTGGTGAACATGCGCTCACGAATCAACGCCTGCCGCAAGCGACCCAATGTTGCGTCGAAGGCCACCGCCAACTCGCCGACTTCGTCAGCGGCATAGTCGGGCGCCAGTGGCGGTGCCAGTCCAAGCAACTGGTCACGGTGACGAACCTGCCGGGCCAGACGTACTACAGGCGCCATGACCCGGCGCGCCAGCACCCAGCCCAGAAACACCGCCAGCGCCAAGGCCAGAACGAAACCGACCAGCACGACGGCGAACAGCACCCGCTCACGCTCTTCAAAATCGCTCTGATCCTGCAACAGGGCGTAATGCCGGCCATCCACCACCTCGATCATGGCGTGGTAGGACAACGGCCCACGGAACACCTCATGGAAACCTGGCTCAAGGTGACGAATATCCTTGGGCAGGTCGAAGTCGCCCGGACCATTGGTGAAATAGAACAACTGGTCGGGCTTGGGCCGGTGGCTCCAGTCGCTGACACTGTCCATCAGCATCAGACGGTTGAGGTCACCACCGAGGCCGGCGGAAATCAGCTTTTCTTCGACCAGGTGGACGGTGGAGATGATTCCGATGGCGAACGACCCGGCCACCAGTGCACTCATCAATGCGAAGGCAATGATGATCCGTTGCGCAAGACTCTGTTTAAACTCCATCCCGGCCCTCGGCCAAGCGATAGCCCACGCCATGCACGGTCTGCAACAGCGGTTTGCCAAACGGTTTGTCGATCACCTGACGCAACTGGTGCACATGGCTGCGCAGGCTGTCGCTGTCCGGGCAGTCATCGCCCCACAGCGCTTCTTCGAGAATCTCGCGACGCAGCACGTGCGGGCTTTTCTGCATCAGCACGGCGAGCAGCTTGAGGCCGACCGGGTTGAGCTTGAGCATGCGCCCCTCACGCGTGACCTCGAGGGTGTCGAGGTCATAGACCAGATCGGCCACCTGCAAGGTTCGCCGCCCGCCACCTTGAGCACGACGCAATACCGCTTCGATCCGCGCGGCCAGTTCAGACAGGGCAAACGGCTTGAGCAGGTAGTCGTCAGCACCGGAGCGGAAGCCCTGCAGACGGTCGTCCAGCTGATCGCGGGCGGTGAGCATGATGACCGGCGTGTCGCGCCGGGCATCTTCGCGCAGGCGCTTGCACAAGGTGTAGCCGTCGATACCGGGCAGCATGATGTCGAGAACGATCAGGTCGTAGTGCTCGGTGGCTGCCAGATGCAGTCCTGAGAGGCCATCCTGGGCGCAATCGACGGTATAGCCTTTCATGCCCAGGTAATCGGCCATGTTCGCCAGGATGTCGCGGTTGTCTTCAACCAGAAGAATTCGCATAAAACACTCTCATATGCAGTTTGGGCTGGCGCAGCTTAAGACGAAGTGGGCGTGAGGGCCAGCGCCGAAATGGCATGACGTTTTTTTCACCTATGATTCATAAGGCTCATGACACACTTTGAGACGAACCGTCGCACACAATAATCGCGGCATGCCCTTCAAAGATCTGGATTCGATATGTCGAAAACCGTCGCCCCACCCTACTCCCATTCGATCAACCCGTGGATTTACCTGGGTATTCCTGTCGCCGTGGCACTGATCCTCATGCTGCTTGAACTGACTTCCCTGGACATGGACATCGCCAAACTGGCCTTCGATCCCGTCAGCGGGCAGTTCATCGGCAGGCACAGTTATTTTCTCGAAGACGTTCTCCACGACCGCGCCAAACAACTGGTCATGGTATTCGGCGCGGTGGCCATGATCGGCTTTGCGGCGTCCTTCAAAGTACAGCGCCTGATCCCATGGCGCAGGGAGCTGGGTTGCCTGGTGCTGTCCATGGCGCTATCAACCGCCTTCGTTACCCCGGTGAAAGTGGTGACGTCAGTGCAATGCCCCTGGAGCCTGAAGGAATTCGGTGGGCAGGAAACCTACAGCGAACTGTTGAGCCCACGCCCTGCGACCGATAAACCGGGACGCTGCTGGCCGGGCGGGCATGCGGCGACCGGCTTTACCCTGTTCGCGCTGTTCTTCGCTTTTCGCGACCGTCGTCCACGGATGGCGAAAATGGGCCTGGCTCTGGCGTTCGGCCTTGGAACGGTGTTCTCTGTCGGGCGGATGCTGCAAGGTGCGCACTTCTTTTCCCATAACATCTGGACCGCAGTGTTCTGCTGGCTGATCTGTCTGGGGGTTTATTACTTCGTGCTTTACCGCCCCGAACCCAAGGGGCTCGAGAACAGCAAGGTACAACCGACGCAGTGATTGATCCGGCACACAAAGACCATAAAAAAACCCCGCACAAGGCGGGGTTTTTTATGGGTGTAACGCTGGGGGTAAAGCTGGCTTACATCATGCCGCCCATACCACCCATGCCGCCCATGTCCGGCATGCCGCCGCCTGCTGGCTTGTCGTCAGGCACGTCAGCGATCATCGCTTCGGTGGTGATCATCAAGCTGGCGATGGAGGACGCCGCCTGCAGAGCAGAGCGAGTCACTTTGGCCGGGTCAAGGATACCCATTTCGATCATGTCGCCGTACTCGCCGGAAGCAGCGTTGTAACCGTAGTTACCCGAACCCTGCTTGACCTTGTCGACAACAACGCTTGGCTCGTCACCGGAGTTGGCAACGATCTGGCGCAGAGGCGCTTCGACTGCACGACGCAGCAGAGCGATACCGACGTCCTGATCAGCGTTGTCGCCTTTCAGACCTTCGATAGCCTGCAGGGAGCGAACCAGTGCCACGCCACCGCCAGGTACCACGCCTTCTTCAACGGCTGCGCGGGTTGCGTGCAGGGCGTCTTCAACGCGGGCTTTCTTCTCTTTCATCTCGACTTCGGAACCGGCACCGACCTTGATCACTGCAACGCCGCCAGACAGCTTGGCCAGACGCTCTTGCAGTTTTTCCTTGTCGTAGTCCGAGCTGGTGTCGCCGATTTGCTGACGGATCTGGGAGATACGCGAGTCGATATCGGTTTTCACGCCAGCACCATCGATGATGGTGGTGTTTTCTTTGTTCAGGATGACGCGCTTGGCATTACCCAGGTGTTCCAGAGTAGTGGTTTCCAGGCTCAGGCCGATCTCTTCGGAGATAACGGTACCGCCAGTCAGAACAGCGATGTCCTGCAGCATGGCCTTGCGACGATCGCCGAAACCTGGAGCCTTGACGGCTGCAACTTTCACGATACCGCGCATGTTGTTGACCACCAGAGTCGCCAGCGCTTCGCCTTCAACGTCTTCGGCAACGATCAGCAGAGGACGGCCAGCCTTGGCGACTGCTTCCAGAACCGGCAGCATTTCGCGAATGTTGGAGATCTTCTTGTCGACCAGCAACAGCAGCGGGCTGTCCAGCTCGGCAACCATGGTGTCCGGCTTGTTGATGAAGTACGGGGACAGGTAACCACGGTCAAACTGCATGCCTTCTACAACAGACAGCTCGTTTTCCAGGCCCGAACCTTCTTCAACGGTGATAACACCGTCTTTGGTCACTTTTTCCATGGCTTCGGCAATGATGTCGCCGATGGAGTGATCAGAGTTGGCCGAGATGGTGCCGACCTGGGCGATTGCCTTGGTGTCGGTGCATGGCTTGGACAGCTTCTTCAGCTCGGCAACAATGGCGATGGTCGCCTTGTCGATGCCGCGCTTGAGGTCCATCGGGTTCATGCCGGCAGCGACAGCCTTCAGGCCTTCGTTGACGATGGCCTGAGCCAGAACGGTAGCGGTAGTGGTACCGTCGCCTGCATCATCGTTAGCACGGGAAGCAACGTCTTTGACCAGCTGCGCGCCCATGTTTTCGAAACGGTCTTTAAGCTCGATTTCCTTGGCAACCGAAACACCGTCTTTGGTGATCAGCGGAGCGCCAAAGCTTTTCTCGATGATAACGTTGCGGCCTTTAGGGCCCAGGGTCGCTTTAACTGCGTCAGCCAGGACGTTTACACCGGCGAGCATTTTTTTGCGGCCAGAATCGCCGAATTTAACTTCTTTAGCAGCCATGATCATTATTCCTTGAATACTTAGTAGTAACGGAAGTCAGCGGGAGCACTCAGCCTTCGACGACAGCAAGAATCTCGTTCTCGCTCATCACCAGCAGGTCTTCGCCGTCTACTTTCACTGTGTTGCTGCCGGAATAAGGGCCGAACACAACCTTGTCACCCACTTTCACAGCCAGCGCACGTACTTCGCCGTTGTCCAGCACGCGGCCGGTACCCACAGCAACGATCTCGCCGCGGTTAGGCTTTTCAGCAGCCGAACCTGGCAGAACGATACCGCCGGCAGTTTTCGTTTCTTCTTCACTGCGACGGATGACGACGCGGTCATGCAGAGGACGAAGCTTCATTGTCGATCTCCTGATTATGTTTGTTTGATCGTCCGGTGAGTGCACCGGCCGGTTTAAATCCGGACTTGCCGGTTACGGTTCGACGCGCGAACCGCAGAATACGGTCTGGCCTTCAGGCCAGAAACCTTGCGGTGACCCATACATAAGGGCGAGCAAAGTGATTACAAGTCTTGGGTTGAATTTTTTTACACCCGAACCGGCTGGTCAAAACGAACGCGGCACCCTGAGGTGCCGCGCTGCCGGGGGGTGTGGAAGATTACTTGTCGCGATGCTCGAACTCGCCTTCGATGACGTCGGGCTCGCGGGTAGGCTGGTGAATCGCCGTCGGGCGATGACTCGACGCGCCCTGATTGGCAGGTGTCTGCAAATCATCGGCGAAGGCTCGCTGACGCATGGCCTGATCCTGGGCGCGCTGGCGGACCTTGTTGATCAGCAGACGACGGGTGATCGGCAGCAGGCAGATCACACCCAGAATGTCGCTGATGAAACCGGGCAACAGCAGCAGACCGCCGCCCACGGCAACCATCAGGCCTTCGAGCATTTCCTGGGCAGGCAACTCGCCACGCGCCAGGCTTTCGCGTGCACGCAGCGCCGTCGCGAAACCGGCTACGCGCATCACGAACAAGCCGAGCATCGACGTCGCGACGACCAGCAGAAAGGTCCAGAGAAAGCCGATGGACATCCCGACACGAACCAGCAGAAACAGCTCAAGTACCGGGAATAATAGAAACAGCAGCAAAAAAACACGCATCAAATGAGTTCCTCAAGGGAAGAATGCCTTCCGAGTAGACCGTATGTGATGTCATAAGGTCGTTAATTCAAGCTCCCTGCATCTGGCTTACCGCTAAATTATGCGCACAAGTGAGCTGAACCAGGCCTTCACAAACGTGTATCGGTGTATTTCAGGGCCAGGCGGCCCGCCCGAGACGAACGCGTAAAAACAGCCTATAACGTGCTCTGGCTATGGCATAAGCACTCGCAACCCGCCAGTGATGCCATGGAAACGATCAACTGTGATTGGGCACGCATATGGAATTGAAAGACAAGCTGATAATCATCACCGGCGGCTGCCAGGGGCTGGGCAGAGCCATGGCCGAATACCTGGCCGGCAAAGGCGCCAACCTGGCGCTGCTGGACCTCAATCAGGAGAAACTCGATCAGGCCGTCGCCGCCTGCGAAGCACTCGGGGTCAAGGCTCGCGCCTATCTGTGCAATGTTGCCAATGAAGAACAGGTCGTCGACACGGTCAGCAAGGTCGCCGAGGATTTCGGCGCCATTCATGGCCTGGTCAACAACGCTGGCATTCTGCGTGACGGCCTGCTGGTCAAGGTCAAGGATGGCGAGATGACCAAACTGAGCCTTGCGCAATGGCAGGCGGTGATCGACGTCAACCTGACCGGCGTATTCCTCTGCACACGTGAAGTGGCGGCGAAAATGATCGAGCAGAAGAGTCAGGGCGCGATCATCAATATCTCGTCGATTTCACGTGCGGGCAATATCGGACAGACCAACTACTCGGCAGCCAAGGCCGGTGTGGCGGCTGCGACGGTTACCTGGGCAAGGGAACTGGCCCGCTACGGCATCCGTGTGGCGGGCGTGGCGCCGGGGTTCATTGAAACCGAAATGACCGGCAGCATGCGCCCCGAAGCACTGGAGAAGATGACCTCGGCGATCCCGCTCAAGCGCATGGGCAGACCGGACGAGATTGCACACTCGGTGGCTTATATTCTGGAAAACGATTATTACAGCGGACGCATCCTTGAGCTGGATGGCGCGATGCGAATCTAGTCAGCCCGTAAAAGCAGCAGGCGACGCACAGGGTGTGCGTCGCCTGCCCTTCGCTTACCAGCTTACGCCGAAGCCAGCGGTGTAGCGTGTCTTGTCGACATCGCCATTGCTCGAACCACTGATGACGTTCTTCTCGGCTTTCAGGTTAAGCGACGCCCAGTCGGTCACCTTGTAACGCAGCCCCGCTTCGACATCCAGCGAGTAGTCGGCGACGGCACTCAGCGGTTTGCCCAGCTCGCCGTTGGTGAAGAACTCGACCTTCTTGCCGATCAGGTAGCGGTTGTAATCCCAGGTGCCGGCAACGGAATAGAAGTTTTCCTTCTCGTCGTTGGAGAACTCGAAATCGGTACGGTTGAGCAGCGCACCGACCTTGAATGCACCCAGTTCGTCATCCCACAGCTGGTAACCTGGACCGGTACCGACTACGCGCTGACGAGACAGATCCTCGACCTTGTCGCGTTTGTAGCTGACGCGACCATCCCAGAAAAATTTCTCGGTCAGGAAGCGGTCCAGCGAGTACTCGGCGCTCCAGTTGTCAGTGCCGACCACGTCGTCGGTGGTCTCGCGGTTGTAATCGCCCTTGGCGTTGTGACGCCAGTCGCCATGGCGAGCCGAGGTCTTGAAGGCGACGTTGTAATCATTGGTATCGTTTTCGGCCTGCTGGAAATCCAGCGCCGCATCGATGTTGCCTTTCCAGACAAGATCCGTGATAACCGGCTTGGGCTTGATGATCTGATGGATACTTGCCAGCTCGACGGTTTTGGGTGCATCGCCATTGGCCAGCACGACCTTGCCATCATCCGCTGCCTGCAGCGAATTGGAGACTTCGCCGCCATGCTCATCCTGCTTGACCAACAACGGCTGATCGCTTTTCAGGGTCTTGACCTGCTTCCAGTCCAGCGCGATAGCGCCACCGTATTCGGTTTGCAGCAATAATTTGCCGCCGTCGAACACCTTGATTGTGCCGGTCAGGCGGTCGCCATTCTTCAACCAGACGGTATCGGCAAGCAATGGAGTGGAAACAGCGGTGATTGCAAGGCACAACAGGGTTCTGGACAACATAAGCGATAACTAGGCTCTGTAAGGCGGGAATCAGGCATTTTCCTGCGGGGAGGTGTCGGTGCGATCCATGTACCATCAAGCACGGTGGTAACTGACAGCCCGGAGAAGCAAAAGTTCAGCGAACAGCAATCAATAGCGTTTTATACAGGATTATCGCGTGGCAGACTCGGACTTGACATTACTTTACCCGGCAGGACAGTCGCCGAACGAGGCGCGACGCACCGCCCTCTACCTGACGATGGCGCAGATACCGGAAGGCAAAGTGGTCGCCTACGGGCAACTCGCCGAACTGGCAGGCCTCGGTCGCGCAGCACGCTGGGTGGGTCGTACGTTGAGCCAGTTGCCGGACGGTTCTTCGCTGCCCTGGCACCGGGTTTTGGGCGCCGGTGGGCGGCTCAGTCTGCCGCCTGGCAGCGTTTCGGGTGACGAACAACGGGCACGTTTGCGCGCCGAGGGCGTGACCATTGTGAATAATCGGGTTGATATGCAGCGCCATGGCTGGCGTCCCCTATAGCACAGCGGTTAGAGTGCGCCCTTTGTTTTCGTAACCTGAGGCAGATTCCAGCCCATGCCCCGTAAAACCTGGCGCGCCGCGCTCGCCGCATATGCCAGCCCGTCGACATTAGTGTTACTGCTGCTCGGATTCGCTGCGGGCATGCCTTATATGCTGGTCTTTTCGACATTGTCCGTGTGGTTGCGCGAAGCCGGTGTCGCGCGCGAGACCATCGGCTATGCGAGCCTGATCGGCCTTGCCTACGCCTTTAAATGGGTCTGGTCGCCATTGCTCGACCAATGGCGTCTGCCCCTGCTTGGCAAACTCGGGCGGCGTCGCTCCTGGCTGGTGCTGTCCCAGAGCCTGGTGATTCTGGGCCTGATCGGCATGGGCTTCTGCGACCCGCAAAAGCATCTCTCGTGGCTGATCGCGATTGCCGTGGTGGTCGCCTTCTCGTCCGCCACGCAAGACATCGCCATTGATGCCTATCGCCTGGAAATTGCCCAGGACACCCAACAGGCTGCCCTGGCCGCCAGCTATATGTCCGGCTACCGGGTCGCTGCACTGCTGGCGACTGCGGGTGCGCTGTATTTCGCCGAGGGCTTCGGCTCGACGGGCTTTGCCTACAAGCATTCAGCGTGGACCGGCACTTATGTGCTGTTCGGACTGCTGATGCTGCCCGCTCTGGTCACCACGCTGATCATGCGCGAGCCGCCGGTGCCGCTGCGCACCCAGCTGTCGGCAGCGCGCTATGGCTTTACGCACCAGTTGGCCTCGGTGTTCGTGCTGATTGTGCTGCTGGTCTCCGTACCGGCGATGTTTACCCAGCTTTACAATACCGACTTCGCCAGCGTGCTGTTCAACGGCACCAGCTGGATGGACCTGTTGCTGGAAGACCGGGCGTTTTTACGCGCGATTCTCTACACGCTCCTGACCATCGCCTGCCTGTCCTCGATGGGTCGCCGCGGACTGGCGCCGGTTCTCACCCCGATCAACGACTTCATCATGCGCTACCGCTGGCAGGCGCTGCTGTTGCTGGGCCTGATCGCGACCTACCGGATGTCGGACACGGTGATGGGCGTCATGGCCAACGTGTTCTACATCGACCAGGGCTTTACCAAGGACCAGATCGCCAGCGTCAGCAAAATCTTCGGCCTGATCATGACCCTGCTGGGGGCCGGTATCGGCGGGCTGCTGATTGTGCGCTTCGGCATCATGCCGATCCTGTTCATCGGTGGACTGGCCTCGGCTTCGACCAATATCCTGTTCCTGTTGCTGGCGGACATGGGCCCGAACGTGAAGATGCTGATCGTCACCATCTCGCTGGACAACCTCAGCTCGGGGCTCGCGACATCGGCGTTCGTCGCCTACCTGTCGAGCCTCACCAACCTGAAATTCTCTGCCACGCAATATGCCTTGCTCAGCTCCATCATGCTGCTGCTACCGCGCCTGCTGGGCGGCTATTCCGGTGTGGTGGTGGAAAAGTACGGCTACCACAACTTCTTCCTGATCACCGCGCTGTTGGGCATTCCGACGCTGGTGATGATCATCCTGCAATGGAACCGAGAGATACGCACGGCGAAGACCGAGCCGCCTCAAGAGGCTTCCGTTATCGACAAGCCCTGATCTCTGGCTACCTCATCAAGGAACAACATTGGACACCGAAAACAAAGCACGCGCTTTCAACCCCGTTCCCCTGATCCTTATCAGCCTGGGGATCTGGCTGCCGATCATCGGCACCCTGCTGAGCTCCTACCTGTCACAGGATCCCGCGCCCCCTTCCGGGCCAATGGCCTTCGGCGGCGCGGTGGTTCTGCTCGCACAGGTGGAGATCTTCGCCATCATCTTTCTGCTGGTTTATGCGTTCGCCGTAAAACCGTGGAGACTTTCCACAACCGTACGCACCGTGTTCTTGATCAACGCAGTCGCCGCCTTCGTCGCGGCAATCGGCATTATCGTTACGCTGGCCAATATAAGCCTGCAGTAATCGCCGACTAAAAAAGCCCTGACGCTCACGCGCCAGGGCTTTTTTCATATAGCGCGCGCCCTCCCCTTAAAGTCTTTCCTCCTGGCGTCTCTCATCACGCCGTAAGAAACGCACTACAGCTTCTTATGAATTGGCCGACGACATTGCTAGCCATTCTTCACTACCTCACTGCGGCATCAAGAGTAATGTCGCTCAGTAATGGCCCTTTGCAATTTAACTGTGTGCCCCCGGAAAGAACTCTATAGACTCACCCACCTCTCTATATCAGCACTATCGCCCGGAACGAGCGGCTGGTGTTATATAACGGAGCAACAATGTTAAAGGATCTAACGGCGCTATTTGCGCCACAAAACCGTCGCCTGATCAAGCTGACGACCGTTGCCCGTGACGAACAGGAACTCCTGCTGGAACGTTTTTCCGGTACTGAAAGCCTGTCCGAGCTGTTCAGCTTCGAGTTGTCGATGATCAGCCGCGATGCCGGCCTGGAGCTCAAATCGCAGATCGGCCAGCCTGCACAGCTGGCAATAGAGCTGGCCACCGGCGAGTCGCGCTTCATCAATGGCTATATCAGCACCTTCAGCCTGGAAGGCAGCGACGGCGGTCTGGCACGTTACAGCGCCACACTGAGCCCCTGGCTGTGGATGCTCTCGCGGCGCGTCGACTCGCGGATATTCCAGGAACAGACCATCGAAGCCGTTATCCGAACGGTATTTGCGGCCTATGGTGCGCTGCCCGATTTCGAGTTTCAACTCAGCCAGCCACTCAAGACGCACAGTTACATCACCCAGTACCGTGAAAGCGATCTGACCTTTGTATTGCGCTTGCTGGAACACGAAGGGCTATTCTTCTATTTCGATCACAATCAGGAAAAGCACACGCTGATCATTCTTGATCACTCGCGTGACCTGTCACCCCTGCCGCAACAGCCCACCATTCGTTATCACAGCGCATCCGTTACCGAGACAGCGGATTCGATTACCGAATGGCGCAGCCATCGACGTCTGCAATCGGGGCGCATGTCCATTCAGACTTTCGATTACAAGCAGCCGCGCAATTCGCTGCCGGTTGGCATGCCGAGCCTCAATGAGCAGGGCAACGTCGATTCGTATGAAGTGTATGACGTGCTCGATCACTACAGCCATGGCACCTTCAATGACGGTGAACGCCTGGTACGTCAGCGTCTGGAGGCCATTGAAGTTCAGGGCAAGACATTCACCGGCAACAGTAACTGCCGCGCAATGTACCCTGGCCACACCTTTGAGCTGACCCAGCATTTTGATCATGACCGCGGCTCCGCTGAAGATCGCAGTTTTCTGCTGATAACGGTCAAGCATGAGGGCAGCAACAATTACCTGTCGGACGAAAGCGCAGGCTACACGAACGAGTTCGTGTGCATTCGCCACAAGATTCCCTACCGTCATCCGATTACCGTCCCGCGCCCGAGCATTGCTGGCCCGCTGAGCGCCATCGTGGTCGGGCCGGAAGGTGAGGAAGTATTCACTGATGAACTGGCGCGGATACAGGTCAGGTTCCATTGGCAGCGCGGCGACAGCCTGCCACAAGGCACCACCTGGCTGAGGGTGGCGATGCCCAGTGCCGGTAGCGGCTTCGGGCATCAGTTCATGCCACGCATCGGCCAGGAAGTGCTGGTGACGTTTCTGGCAGGCGATATCGACCGGCCTCTGGTGACGTCGGTGCTCTACAACAACATTAATCTGCCGCCACGCTTCAGCAAGGCCTCGGGGCTGCCCGGCAACCGCACGCTGTCGGGGATCCGCACCCAGGAACACAAAGGCAGCGGTTTCAACGAACTGCTGTTCGATGACACGCCAGGCTCGCTGCGCGCACGCATGGGCACGACCCATCAGGCCACCGCCCTCAACCTGGGCAAACTGACCGACCCTCGCACTGACGGCACCGCCCAGCCACGCGGCAACGGCGCAGAACTGCGCACCGATGCCGCCATCGCCCTGCGTGCCGCGCAAGGCATGTTGCTGACCACCTACGCGCGTACCGACGCAAAAGGCTCACAACTGGACCGCGAAGAGCTGCTCAAACTGCTGGCCGAGTGCGGCGAGCTGTTCAAATCCCTCGGCGAAACCGCAGCCGCACGTGGCGGACAGGCGGTGGATGTCAAAGGTATAGAAGCCTTGCGCCAGTCGCTCGATCAATGGCCCGCGCCGGATAATAACGGCCTGGGCGACCCGGTACTGGCCATGACCGCAGCAGCAGGCATCGCCAGCGCCACACCACGCTCGCAGGCTCACTATGCCGGTGAAAATCACGACACCACCGCGCAGGACAACCTGCAATTGACCAGCGGCGCGGCCATGCACCTGCAAGCGGGCAAAGGGCTGTCAGCTTTCGCCCAGGACGCAGGCATCAGCGCCATTGCCAACCGCGGCAAAGTACTGGTTCAAGCGCAGGAAGACGACATCGCCCTCAATGCCCAGAAAAACCTGCACGTCTCGGCCGTCGAAGGCGAAGTGGTCATCACCGCGCCGACCATCCGCCTGGTCGCCGATGACGGCAGTTACATCAAGATTGGCGGCGGCGTCGAGATTGGCTCGCAAGGCAAAGTCACTGTGCACGCCAGCGAACACGACTGGATCGGCCCCAAGACCGACAGCGCTGCGATCCCCTCATTCGGCCGCGACCCCGCCGCCCAGCAGGTCACCTTCCACTACCCCGGCCACAGCGAACAAAGCCCGCGGGCAGCAGCGGATCACTCGTATGAAATCAAACTGGAAGATGGCAGCCTGGTGAAAGGAATGACGAACGCAGACGGACTGACCGAGCGCGTGGAACGCGAAATGATGCATCAGGCGCAAGTATCGGCACTGCGCAGCGGCACACCGAAAGGAGGTGCGCAATGAACGGCGCCGATGAATACGCCGTTGCCCAAAGCAACACACGCCTGATCCCCAACCTCAACACCACCTGCAAAATGGAAGTGCCCGGCGATTTGCCAGGCGTAGTGATCTTTCTGCACGGTGTGAATGACCCGGGGGCTTCTTATGAGTCGGTGGAGACCGGTTTGTGTCAGGGGGTGAATGAGCGGCTGGATCGGCCGGATCTGGTGGCTGGAAGGTATGGGGTAAGGTACAACGAGGCAAAAAAAGTGCCCTACGAGGAAAGGGACAGTGATCAGAAAGCCATGCTCGATGATCCTGACACCTATCTTTATCGGCGCGACGCATCTGACCCGAAAACCCATAGCCTGTTGATTCCCTTTTATTGGGGACATCGGGCAGCACCCGATCAAATCAAGCGTGATAACGCGGGCGATCCGTTCAGAATGCGTAATCAGTTTCAGGACATCAACGGCAACCGTCTGGACCGCCACTTTGCCAAGGCGGGAGGTTTTATTGCCAACGCGACCAATAACATACCGGATGTCTATGGTGAAGGTTTTAGGCCCAATCTGAAAAGCATCGCTCTGGAAACGTTTAAGCCAGACAACGCTTTATATTTTGGTCACTCGCCAGCGCGGCACTATTGCGTATTGGCGGCTCACCGTTTGGCTATGCTGATACGCGAGATCCGTCGCGTGTCGCCTGACGAGACAATAACAATCATGGGCCACAGCCAAGGCACGATAGTCACCTTGCTGGCGCAAGCGTTGCTGGTAGATGGAGGAGACCGTTGCGCAGATACTTTTATCATGGTTGATACGCCTTATTGTGTGTTGCCTGGTAACACTCCCAAAGACCAAGACACATTTTCAACGCTAGTTGGGATCGTAACTGCGATAACAAATAAGCCACACACACAACCAGCCATGTCAGAACTCAGGGACGCTAAAACCTACTGCGGCAGAAGCGGTTCGCGATGGTCACCCACTCAAGGTATCCGCAAAAATAAAGTGGGCAGCATGACAGTCTTTCCCGAGCGAGATAACCGAGGAAAGGTGTATCTGTATTTCTGCCCGGATGACACCACTGTCTCACTGGATGACGTCCAAGGCATCGGGACCTATGGAATGCCTGATGCTCTACCTGATGGACGAATGGCAATGATGGTGCTCCAGCAACTACGCTTCTATCAACGCATGTGGACTAAGCGCCATCGCTATGGTGAGCCGATCCTGATCGGCAACACGCCACAACCCGAACTCATGCGTGCCTCAGGCGAAGCTCGATACCCAGGTAGCTCATTTGGAGCCGGTATGATTGCCCGCGCGCCCATCCCAGAAAGGCAAGAACGCCTTATTAATGCCGAAGCGCTGACTCCGCCTCATGAACCAGAAATGTTCGGCGGCGAAGCGGAAACTGGCACACCAACAACTTCAGGCTTGGATAGACCAGACGACGTTGGCAAAAGCGTTGCGTTAGGGAAGGACGCCGCTACGTTCTTATGGATAGAAATGCCCACTGAATATGACGGTCCAAAAGTGACGAAGCGCCAAGCATTAGAACGCTTCAACGCGCTTTCTGATGATCCAGAAAAAAAAACCCGCCAAGTACGGGTAGGAAGACCCAGAAACTATGCCAACGTTTTGACAGGGTATATTTACCAAAGGGAAGAAACGCCAAAAGAAGCTCGAGATCGTATGGAGAAAAACCGTGATGCATGGAGCGAAAACTCCTATCACTCAGGCATACTACGTAGCCCGGAAAATCATCGCTGGGTGACTGCAATGGACATCGCTATTGGCCAAGCTAAATGCTTGGATGATCCGGCAATGCGTGATGTGCTGGTGGCGATTGCGGATTGGAAGATCGACGAGGCGCAATTTTCCACAATTAGTGAGTCACCAGGCTGGGAAAGGCTCAGTGAGGAAGCTCAGGATTTAGTCAGGGCTAGCTACCTGTACTATGAAGAAGGGGAGTTCCCTTCAACGGATCTAGTTTCACTAACTCCGCCGCAACTTACCCAGAGCGCTCCTAAATCTCGGGGTGCCCAATGATCGATCGTCCACAAAGCATGCTACTTCGCCCGAAATTGAAAAGATATTTCTGGGCAACCGTAGTTTTGCAGGTACTTTGGCTTGGATTTGTCCTGCTTGTCTACCTAAAAGCACAGGAAAACGATATGCAACTTCGTGACATAAACCCAGTAATGCGGTGGGGCATCGCAGGCATTTTAGGCTTGGTTTTGCTGGTCTATAGCGGACACTGGTGGGGGAAAGCCATCGCCCATGAGAAAGCTGAGCTGGCAGCTTATAGAACAGAGGTTACAGCTCAAAAGAACGAGCAAACGGCGACTCAGCAACGGACATATTCGCTGGAAATAAGAGGAGCGGGAATTGCCATTTTTCACGATAACCAATCAGAAATTTGGAGTTTTATAAAGAAGAAAAACAACAATTCCACCTCCATCTACTCCAATGACGCCAAGGACTATGATGCCTCGCTTGACTCACGCAAAATTAGCAGAGATATAAAAATTCGTGCAGCTTTCCAGCATTCGGCTGGCGACGCGATCGCCTATTGGCCAATACCCGTGTTCGCACTGGGGCCTCCGAATCTATTCGATAAAGCCTATAGAGCTGCAGGCTTGATCAACTCTGGCCGAAATGCAGCAACACTGGGAGTTGCGCTGTTTCTCTGGCAGGACGATGAAAGCACTACCCATGCACAGGCCATGATCGAACGACTATTTAATTTTTTCGACGACAATTCACAGGTGCCACAGGCACTCATCGCAAGCAGAGATGGGGATATTACTCGTGACGTTTATCGAAAGCCTGGGACACCGGCACTGCAAAACGCCCAAGTAGTACCGACAATATTCGAAAGTATGACCGGACTGCTGGTCGCTCGTTCGGACCGGGTGGACAGGTATATTCGCCCTTACGCGACTCAAGAACCCGAAGACAATCAAAACAAAAATACTGACCTGGGCAAACTGTGGGCTTTCTACTGGGAACAGCCGCGAAAATTTAGAAAAATATATGAGGATGCAGAAAAGGCCAAAGGGGTTAAGGCTCCACTCGCCCCTGGTACGATATCGACCGCCTACTGGCAATCCCAACTCCCCACCCTCTGGAAAACCATCAGCAACCGTGGCCCCGGCAACTTCGAGCCCTCCCCCTGGCTGCCAATCCGTTGGGGTCAGCATCAGGTCAAGGAGTTCGACGCTGCGCCGGTACTCGGCTATCTGCACCGCCCGATCAAGGCGCCTATGCAGGATGAAAACGGCAAGCGCCTGAAACCTGCATTGCAAGCCAAAGCCCTACAAGCAGGGTGGGTACAGGCGCTGGACACTCTGCCCGACGGTCAGAAACCTGTGCGGGTGTTCTACGACAGCACCAATAACCCGGAAGCGGAAATCGCCCTGAACAACGCCCTGCACGACCTGAACAAGGACGGCCATGGTCTTGAGTTGGGCAATGTTGAAGAGGGCTACGACATCGGTCGTCGTCTGGGTAATACCGGGGTCAGTGGTGCGCTGGTCGAGATCAATCTGGCGACCATCGCCAGTTACAAGGATGGCGGCGTCAGCGCCGTGGTCTACGCCGGCACCGATGGCAGCCTGACCGTACAAATGGTCCGCCCGCCCGATGAAGCCCGCAAAGCGAAGAACAGCCAGAACCGTGGCGCAGATCCGTTTACCTATGGTTCACCGTAAGTACGAGCCGTGCGAGAGGTGTGACATTTCACTATCGAAGAAAAAACCTGCACGCCAACTGGATTGAAAAACAAGGATCGAACAATGACAACAGAAGCTGAAAATCATATCGGCCACTATTTTCTTCTCACGCTCATTGGCTTGGGAATCTGGCTGCCCATTAGCGGTATAGCCCTTTGTATATACGTGCTTCAAACGGCCAGCAATTTAGGCATGGGCGCGCTGACTGTCGTCGGAACGATATTCTCACTCCTGGGCATAGAGTTTGTCGCAACTGGAATGTTGCTTATATACGCCTATTTGAAGAAACCGTGGAGACGCTCCAGAAAAATCCGAACAGTTTTTTTCTTACATGCCTTGGCGGGAGGCCTGACGGCAACGTCAGCCTTTGTGTGCTTTTTAATCATCAAGCTGCAATGAGTCCCAAAAGTCACACCCAAAAATGTCTGATCTATGTAGACGCAATATTCAAGCAGACGATGATGAGTCGGCCATAAAGGCGGTAACCGCCACAAAAGACCAGCCTTTAACGAACGCATACAAAAAAGCCCCGACTCTCACGAGCCAGGGCTTTGTCATACCGCACAAACCACTATTCCTGAACCACCCGCACAATCCGTTGCGGCAGTGGGATCTCGATGCCTGCGTCCTTCAGGCGGTCGCGCGCTTCGATGTTGAACATCGACGTCACGTCGCCCATGTCGCCACTGCTGGTCCAGACGCGCAGGGACAAGGTAATTGCGTTCTCCCCCAGCGCAGCCACCACAGCCTGGGGGGCCGGGTCCTTGAGTACGCGCGGGTCATCGGCCATGTCCAGCAGGACCTGCAAGGCCTTCTTGAGATCGGCATCGTGGCTGACGCCGATGTCGAAGGTGATCTTGCGGGTTGGTTGACGGTTGGTGTTGGTGATGATGCCGTTGGACAGGTTGCCGTTGGGAATGATCACGGTGCGGTTGTCGCCGGTGCGCAGCACGGTGTGGAAGATCTGGATGTTGTCGACGGTTCCCGACACACCCTGGGCTTCGATCCAGTCACCGATACGGAACGGGCGGAACAACAGAATCAGCACGCCACCGGCGAAGTTCGCCAGGCTGCCTTGCAGGGCCAGACCGATCGCCAGACCGGCAGCACCGATTGCCGCCACGAACGAGGTGGTTTCCACGCCGATCATCGACGCGACGCTGACCACCAGCAGGATTTTCAGAATGACGTTGGCCAGGTTGCTGACGAAGCCCTGCAAGGCCAGATCGGCGTGTCGCAAGGCCAGCAAGGCGCCCAGTTTGCCGGTCAGCCGGTTGATCAGCCACCAGCCTACGCACAGTGTGACGACTGCCAGTAGCAAGCGGCTGCCGTACTCCATGATCATCGGAATCCAGGCCTGCGACGCTTGCCACAGATGACCGACTTCTGCGTTTAAATCCATCGTTATCTCCTTACTCGTCACGAACTGCGATCAAAACCACGGCGGTCTGCCGTCATTTCAATGCTCAGGGCGATTCGGACTGGCGGGGGAACGCAGGGTTCCCCGGCTTTCAATGCAACGATCAGTCGCGGAAGTTGTTGAATTGCAACGGCATGCCCGAATCGTAGGCACGCAGCGCTGCGATGGCTTCTTGCAGGTCGTCGCGCTTCTTGCCGGTCACCCGCACCTGCTCGCCCTGAATGGCGGCCTGGACCTTGAGTTTGGCTTCCTTGATGTGGGCGACGATTTTCTTCGCCAGCTCCTTGTCGATGCCTTCACGCAGGATGACTTCCTGCTTCATCAATTTGCCGGAAGCATAAGCGTCCTTGATCTCGAGGCACTTCGCGTCGATCTTGCGTTTGACCAGCGCCAGCTTGAGGATTTCGATCATGGCCTCCAGCTGGAAGTCTGCTTCTGCAGTCAGCGTGACAGTCAGTTCCTTGAACTCGAACGTGCCTTTGCCTTTGAGGTCGTAGCGACGGTCCAGCTCTTTGATAGCGTTGTCGACGGCATTCGTGACTTCGTGTTTATCCAATTCGGACACTACGTCGAACGAGGGCATGTATGTTCTCCAGATAAACGGCGTGCGCACAATTCGGGCACGCATGACTTGACGGTGTGAAAGAACGCTCATTATAACGAGACTTTTCCGGCGTTCACTGTGAGCCTTCCATGCACATCCTTGTTTTCACCTTCTGCAGACCGCTTCAGCGCCATAACGTGCCGCTGTGATGGCGGTGACATGGCATGTTCTCGGTGCGGGCAGCCTGGGCAGTCTCTGGGCGACGCGACTGGCACGCGCGAATCTGCCGGTGCGGTTGATCCTTCGCAACGCGGATCGGCTGGCCGCCTATCAAGCCAATGGCAGCTGCGTGACGCTGGTCGAAAACGATATCGCCCATGCGTACCCGGTCGAAGCACAGACCGCCAACCATCAACAACCTATCGAACGGCTGCTGGTGGCCTGCAAGGCTTACGAGGCCGAGCAGGCTGTCGCTCAGCTGGCTCCGCGACTGACGGCGCAGGCCGACGTCATCCTGTTGCAGAACGGCCTGGGCAGCCAGGACGCTGTGGCGGCGCAAATCCCCCACGCGCGCTGCCTGTTCGCCTCCAGCACCGAAGGCGCGTTTCTGGAGTCGGACTGGCGTGTCAGGTTTGCTGGCCATGTTTTCAACTGGCTGGGTGATGTATCCGCCCCGACAGCCCCCGCGCTTCTGCAGGATTTGCACGACAGTGGCATTCCCCACGAATGGACGCCGGACATCCTGACCCGCCTGTGGCGCAAGCTGGCGATCAACTGCGCAGTCAACCCGCTGACGGTCCTGCACGACTGCCGTAATGGTGGCCTGCTCGAGCACCCCTGCGAGGTCGCCACGCTGTGCGCCGAGCTGAGCGATCTGCTGGGCCGCTGCGGCCAGCCAGCGGCTGCGCAGGAACTGCATGCGGAAGTGCTGCGGGTCATCCAGGCGACCGCCGCCAATTACTCATCCATGTATCAGGATGTGCTTCACGGGCGACGCACCGAAATCAGCTACCTGCTGGGTTACGCATGCTCAGCCGCAGCGCGTCATGGCTGTCCGGCCCCGCACCTGCAGCAGTTGCAGACGCGTCTGACCGCTCATCTGGCAAGCAAGGGTTTGCGTACCGACTAGCCCGCGCTACCCTGCTCGCATCACCCGTCACTGCGACTTGCCCAATGCCCTTGCGCCAACGCCTGGAAAACCTGCCAGTCGGCCAGAAACTGCTGGCCGCCCTGCTGGTCCTGATGACCACCGTACTGCTGGTCGCCAACCTGACCTTCATCAGCGCGGCCTACTACATCTCTCAGGAGGCGATGGCTCCACAGGCCCTGCAGACCATCGGTCGGCTGATCAGCAGCGCCAACCTCAACGAGCGGGCCTTGTACTCGCCGAACGAGGCGCGCGCGCTGCTCAAGGAGCTGAGAAGCTACGGGCCGTTGCGTGCCGCAGCCCTGTATGACAACGACGGCGAGCGGCTTGAACAGATGCATCAGGGCGAAAGTCTAGAGCTGCCCAAGCACTTCAAAGACATGGACAGCTGGCGCCTGACCGAATTTCGCAGCACGCAGGTCATTACCGTACCGAAGGGCGACGAGCCGCCAGGGCATCTGCTGCTGGTTGCCAGTAGCGAGCTGCCTCCTGCGTTCTACACCGGCACGCTGACCGCCAGCCTCGGCATTCTGGTGTTCAGCGTATTGCTGTGGCTGGTGGTGGCACGGCAGATTCGGCGCCTGATTACTGAACCCATTTACCAACTGGAAGAATTGTCCCGGCAGGTGACCCGCGAAGAGAACTACGCACTCCGCGCAGAACCCGGTAACGAGGATGAAATCGGCAGCCTGGCCGAGGCGTTCAACACCATGCTGTCGCGTATCGAAGCACGCGAACAGCAACTCAAGCGCGCGCGCGACGACTCGCAGGAAGCCTACGATCAGGCTCAGGGGCTGGCCGAGGAAACCCGCCACACCAACCGCAAGCTGGAGCTGGAAGTCCAGGTGCGCAGCAAGATCGAGAAGAAGCTCACCGGCTTCCAGAACTACCTCAACAGCATCATTGACTCGATGCCCTCGGCGATGATCGCGCTGGATGAACAGCTGTACGTCACCCAGTGGAATCAGGAGGCGACGGCATTGTCCGGGACGACCCTGGACGAAGCGCTGAACCAGCCGATCTTCCTGGCCTTCGAGCCGATGCGCTCGTTTCTGCCGCAGATCAAGCACACCGTCGAGCGCCACAGCGTGACCAAGATCGAGCGCGTGACCTGGATCAAGAATGACGAGTCCCGCCACTACGCGCTGACGTTCTACCCGTTGACCGGCGATGCCGGGCGCGGCGTGGTGATCCGGATCGATGACATCACCCAGCGCATATCGCTGGAAGAAATGATGGTGCAGTCGGAAAAAATGCTGTCCGTCGGCGGTCTGGCAGCGGGCATGGCGCATGAGATCAACAACCCGCTGGGCGCCATTCTGCACAACGTGCAGAACATCCGCCGGCGGCTGTCTCCGGAGCTGCCGAAGAACATCGAGCAGGCCGAGGCCGACGGCGTCGATCTGGCGCAGGTCAACCATTACCTGGAAAGCCGCGAAGTGCCGAAACTGCTCGACGGCATTCAGCAGGCCGGTGCCAGGGCTGCAAAAATCGTCAGCCACATGCTCAATTTCAGCCGCCTGAGCAGTCGTCAGTTAACGCCCTGTGACTTGCCGGCCTTGATCGATCAGGCCGTGGAGATCGCCAGTAACGACTTCGATCTGACCATCGGTTTCGACTTCAAGGGCCAGCACATCATCCGTCAGTTCGACCCCGAACTGGGTCCGGTGCCGTGCATTGCCAACGAGCTGGAGCAGGTGCTGCTGAACCTGCTGAAGAACGCCGCGCAGGCCATCCACCAGCGGCCGGAGAGCGAAGAGCCCGGGCGCATTACCCTGCGCACGCGCCTCAATCCGCCGTGGGCCGAGATTCAGGTCGAGGACAACGGCATCGGCATGTCGGAGAACATCCGCAAGCGTACGTTCGAGCCGTTTTTCACCACCAAGGAAATCGGCCAGGGCACCGGGCTGGGCCTGTCGGTGTCCTACTTCATTGTCACCAACAACCACAAAGGCCAGATGGAGGTACATTCCTCTCTCGGCACAGGCACCTGCTTTACGCTGCGTCTACCGCTGGTGGCCAACCAGGTGAGCGTTCAGCAGCAGGTCATTTCAAAATCCTGATCAGGAATCGCATCAATGGGCTTTCGTTTGTCGAAGATTTACACGCGTACCGGCGATGCCGGTGAAACCGGTCTGGGCGATGGCCGTCGGGTCTCCAAGGATCATCCGCGCGTCGAGGCCATCGGTGAGGTCGATACGCTCAACAGCCAGCTGGGACTGTTGCTGGCGGGGCTGATCGATGAAGCTCAGCGCGTCCCGGCGCTCAAGGAAGTGATCGAAGTACTTGCACCCTGCCAGCACCGTCTGTTCGATCTGGGCGGTGAACTGGCCATGCCGACCTACAAGGCGCTGAACGAAGCCGAGGTCGAGCGACTGGAAGCTGCAATTGATGTCTGGAATGACGAACTGGGGCCACTGGAGAATTTCATTTTGCCTGGCGGTTCATCGCTGATCGCACAAGCGCACATCTGCCGTAGCCTGGCACGCAGTGCAGAACGTCGCTGTCAGCATCTGAATGCCGTCGAGCCGCTGGAAGGCGCAGGGCTGGCGTACATCAACAGGCTGTCGGACCTACTGTTCGTCGCTGCTCGATTGATCGCCAGAAGACAGGGCATTGCCGAGATCCTTTGGCAGCCCGCACCCAAGCCGGTTTGATGGGCATATCCATTAAACGGAGCAGCACAGAAGAGATCCTCACGCCAGCGTCCTGTCGTTAGGTATAGGTCTTGTGGGAGTGAGCGAGGCTGGCTCACGAAGACGTCGGTCCAGACGCCCCATTTTTCAGGGGTTTTACTGGCCTCTTCGCGAGCAAGCTTGCTCCCACGGCCTGCGGCCAGAATCAAGAGCAGACTTGTGTATAACGCTAGTTACTCTGCGTGGGCATGCCGTTCTGGACGCTCTGCGTCCTCTTCTGAGCGTCAGACGATTTCGTCAGGCCAGAACGCGCGAATCCCGGCCACGCCCTGTGCGCCGCTCTCCCAGGCCTGTTGGCGCTCGGCAGGACCTACGCCGCCCAGCAGAAAGACCGGCCTGTTGAAATCTGCAATCAGTTGCGTTGCCTGCGGCCAGCCCAGCGGTTGCGCATCGGGGTGGGTCAGGGTTGGCTGAACGGGCGACAGGGTGACGAAATCCACGCCCATCTGCTCGGCCAGAGCCAGCTCTTCGGCGTTATGGCACGACGCCGCCAGCCAGCGGTTCTCAGGGAACGGACGCCCGCGACTGGCGTACTTGCGCAGTTGCTCCGCCGTCAGGTGCCAGCCGGCGGACGGAAAGTCGCCCAGCCACTCCAGAGGCCCTTTGAGCATGAGCTGCGCCTTGCCGGCACACAGGCCCGCCGCATCCACGGCCAGGTCACGGTACTTCGGGTCGTAACCACCCGGTGCACGTAACTGGACCAGCTTGATGCCGCCTGCGATTGCTTTCTGCATACCGCGCAACAGCTCGATATTGTCCAGCCCCTCAGGGGTGATCAGGTACTCGCCGGGCAAACGTGCCGCCGCGACGATCGGCTGATTGGCGGCCGGAAAGTCATAATTGGCCAGCTCACGCGGGCTGGCCCAGACCAGCGGCTGCCCTTCTGCACCATGCGCCTGGCCAGTGAAGGCCGAGACTTCCCAGACGTCCAGGAGCACCTGCTTGTCCGGATAGTCGTGACAGACCTTGATCAGCGGACGTGCCGCCGTCACCAGGATGCCCAGCTCTTCCTGCAATTCACGTGCGAGCGCGGCCTGGACAGTCTCGCCCTCCTCGACCTTGCCGCCAGGAAACTCCCAGAGGCCGCCTTGATGCTGAGTGTCGGCACGCCGGGCAATCAATACGCTGCCGTCAGCGCCACGAATGACGGCGGCGGCCACATGAACTCGTTTCACGATCAGGACTCCTCCAGACCGGCCTGCTGCCAGCGTCTGAAGGCAGGCCACTGGTAAATGGTTTCGATGTACTTCAGCGCTTCTTCAGGCAGCTCGACACGGTAACTGCGCAGGCGAATGGCTACCGGGGCGAAGAACGCGTCGGCAATGCTTGGCTTACCGAACAGAAACGGACCGCTTTCGGCCGCCGCAGTGCGGCATTCGGCCCACAGCTCGACGATACGGTCGATGTCGTTCTGGGTATCGACCGGAATCACTTCCAGCGCCTGATCCTGGCGCAGGTCCATCGGCATGTTCGAACGCAGGCTGACAAAGCCGCTGTGCATCTGCGCGCAGGCAGAACGTGCCTGGGCACGCGCAGCGGTATCACTCGGCCACAGGCCAGCGTCCGGAAAACGTTCGACCAGGTATTCGCAAATGGCCAGCGAATCGATGATCGTGCCGTGCTCGCACTGCAGCGCAGGGACCTTGCCGGTGGGTGAATACTTGAGAATGTTCGCGCGGGTGTCAGGCTGGTTGAGGCGGATAACCTGATCGGTGAACGGAGCACCGGTCATTTCCAGCACCAGCCAGGGACGCAGCGACCAGGAGGAGTAGCGTTTGTCGCCGATAATCAGATGCAGGCTCATGGTTCAGCTCCATTGAGCCCGGCGCGAAGACAGGATGCCGGCGCGCCGGGCATTGAATCAGGTGCGATATTCCGCGTTGATCTTCACGTACTCGTGAGAAAGATCGGTAGTCCAGATCGTTTCGCTGCAATCGCCGCGGCCCAGCTCGATACGGATGGTGATTTCTTCTTCGGCCATTACCGCCGAGCCCTGCTCTTCTGTGTAGGTAGTGGCGCGGCAACCCTGGCTGGCGATGCACACGCCCCCCAGGAATACGTCGATCTTGCTCACGTCCAGATCCGGCACACCGGCACGGCCGACAGCCGCCAGGATACGTCCCCAGTTCGGGTCGGAGGCGAACAGCGCGGTCTTGATCAGTGGCGAGTGGGCCACGGCATAACCGACATCCAGGCATTCATGATGATTGCCGCCACCGTTGACTTCCACGGTCACGAACTTGGTCGCACCTTCACCGTCACGTACGATGGCCTGAGCGACTTCCATGCACACATCGAACACGGCTTTCTTCAACGCCTCGAACAACGGACCTTTGGCCTCGGTAATTTCCGGCAGATCAGCCTGGCCGGTGGCGATCAGCATGCAGCAATCGTTGGTCGAGGTGTCGCCATCGATGGTGATGCGGTTGAACGACTTGTTGGCGCCGTCACGAATCAGGTCCTGAAGCACGCTCTGCGCCACTTTGGCGTCGGTGGCGATGTAACCGAGCATGGTCGCCATGTTCGGGCGAATCATGCCTGCACCCTTGCTGATGCCGGTCACAGTGACGGTCACGCCGTCATGGCTGAACTGACGGCTGGCGCCTTTGGGCAGAGTGTCGGTGGTCATGATGCCGGTCGCCGCTGCGGCCCAGTTATCCACAGACAGATCATCCAGCGCGGCTTGCAGAGCGCCTTCGATCTTTTCCACAGGCAACGGCTCGCCGATCACGCCCGTCGAGTACGGCAGCACCGCCGAAGCATCGACGCCGGTCAGTTGCGCCAGCTTTTCGCAGGTACGCCGCGCCGCCACAAGACCTGGTTCGCCCGTGCCCGCATTGGCATTGCCAGTGTTGGTCAGCAAATAACGCACGGTGCCCTGGACACGTTGCTTGGCCAGAATGACCGGCGCGGCGCAGAACGCATTCAAGGTGAATACGCCGGCTACGCTGGAGCCTTCGGCACAGCGCATGACCACGACATCCTTGCGCCCCGGGCGTTTGATGCCGGCAGAAGAAATGCCAAGTTCAAAGCCGGGAACCGGGTGCAACGCAGGCAAAGGACCAAGACCAACAGCCATCGGGGTGCTCCTCATGGAGTGTGGCGCCGTCCGCATCGGTACGGCGATCAATGAAAAAACGCCGCGACGGGCAAGCCGGTCGCGGCGCAGGTATTACACAGTCAAAGGCTTAGTTGATCTGGCCGTGACAGTGCTTGAATTTCTTGCCCGAACCACACCAGCACAGCTCGTTGCGGCCCAGTTTCTGGTCGTTGCGAACCGGCTCGGATGCAACGGCAACAGGCGCTTCGCCACCCTCTTCATCGAGAAGCGGCTGCTCGATGCCCGGTGCCGGCGCGTGTTCGAACTGCATGCGACTGGCCAGCTCTTCGGCATCCTGACGCAGGCGTGCTTCTTCTTCCTCTGGATCTTCGCGGCGAACCTGAACATGCGAGAGCACACGGATGGTGTCGCGCTTGATCGAATCGAGCAGTTCCTGGAACAGCGTGAAGGACTCGCGCTTGTATTCCTGCTTCGGGTTCTTCTGAGCGTAGCCGCGCAGGTGGATACCGTGACGCAGGTGGTCCATGGTCGACAGGTGATCTTTCCACAGGTCGTCCAGCACACGCAGGAGGATCTGCTTCTCGAAGGAGCGCAGGGCTTCGGCGCTGGCCTGGTCTTCCTTCTCGTTGTACGCCACCAGCAACTGCGCCATGATTTTTTCGCGCAGGCTGTCTTCGTGCAGGTTGTCGTCTTCGTCGAGCCACTGCTGGATCGGCATTTGCACCGCGAAGTCGGTATTGAGCGCCGATTCCAGGCCGGCAACGTTCCACTGCTCCGGCAGGGACTGTGGCGGAATGTGCTGGATGATCAGGTTGTTGAGCACTTCCTCGCGGAAGTCGGCAATGGTCTCGCCAATGTTCTCGGCGGCCAGCAACGTGTTACGCATGTGATAAATCACTTTACGCTGTTCGTTGGCCACGTCATCGAATTCCAGCAACTGCTTGCGGATGTCGAAGTTGCGACCTTCTACCTTGCGCTGCGCTTTTTCGATGGCGTTGGTCACCATGCGATGCTCGATGGCCTCACCGGACTGCATGCCCAGCGCCTTCATGAAGTTCTTCACCCGGTCAGAGGCAAAGATGCGCATCAGGCTGTCTTCGAGCGACAGGTAGAAACGGCTGGAGCCGGTGTCGCCCTGACGGCCGGCACGACCGCGCAGCTGGTTGTCGATACGGCGCGATTCGTGACGCTCGGAGGCGATGACGTGCAGGCCGCCCGCTTCGATCACCTGCTGATGGCGCTTCTGCCAGTCAGCCTTGATCTGTGCGATCTGCTCGGGAGTCGGGTCTTCCAGATTGGCGACCTCGACCTCCCAGTTGCCGCCCAGCAGGATGTCGGTACCACGACCGGCCATGTTGGTGGCGATGGTCAACGCACCCGGACGACCGGCCTGCGCAATGATTTCCGCTTCCTTTTCGTGGAACTTGGCGTTCAGAACCTTGTGCTCGATGCCTTCCTTGTTGAGCAGGCTGGACATGTGCTCGGACGTTTCGATGGTCGCCGTACCGACCAGCACCGGACGGTTTTCCGCGATGCAGGCCTTGATGTCGGTGACGATGGCAGCGTACTTCTCTTCCGCCGTCAGGTAGACCAGGTCGTTGAAGTCCTTACGCGCCAAAGGCTTGTTCGGCGGGATGACCATGACGGCCAGGTTGTAGATCTGGTGAAATTCGAACGCTTCGGTGTCGGCCGTACCGGTCATACCGGACAGTTTGTTGTACAGACGGAAGTAGTTCTGGAACGTGGTCGATGCCAGGGTCTGGCTTTCAGCCTGAATGTTCAGACCTTCCTTGGCTTCGATGGCCTGGTGCAGACCTTCGGACAGACGACGGCCCGGCATGGTACGGCCGGTGTGTTCGTCGACCAGCAGAACCTGACCGTCCGAAACGATGTATTCGACGTTGCGATTGAACAGCTTGTGCGCACGCAGACCGGCATAGACGTGGGTCAGCAGGCCCAGGTTATGCGCCGAGTAGAGGCTCTCGCCTTCAGCCAGCAGGCCGACTTCGGTGAGCATTTCTTCGATGAACTGGTGACCGGCTTCGTTCAGCTCGACCTGACGGGTTTTCTCGTCAACGGTGAAATGACCCGGCTTGGTGACTTCGCCTTCCACTTCCTCGATATGCTGCTCGAGCTTGGGGATCAGGCGATTGATTTCGGTGTACAGCTTGGAGCTGTCTTCAGCCTGACCGGAGATGATCAGCGGCGTACGCGCTTCGTCGATCAGAATCGAGTCGACTTCGTCGATCACGGCAAAATTGAGTTCACGCTGGAACTTGTCGTCCATGCTGAACGCCATGTTGTCGCGCAGGTAATCGAAACCGTATTCGTTGTTGGTGCCATACGTGATATCGGCAGCGTAGGCGGCGCGCTTCTCTTCTGGCGGCTGGAATGGCGTGACGATGCCTACGGTCAGGCCGAGGAATTCGTACAGCGGACGCATCCAGTTGGCATCGCGGCGCGCGAGGTAGTCGTTCACGGTAACGACGTGAACACCCTTGCCGGACAATGCATTGAGGTATACCGCCAGCGTACCGACCAGGGTTTTACCTTCACCGGTACGCATTTCCGCGATCTGACCTTCGTGCAGGGTCATGCCGCCGATCAACTGAACGTCGAAGTGGCGCATGCCCATGACGCGCTTGCCCGCTTCACGAGCGACAGCAAAGGCTTCCGGAAGCAATTGATCGAGGGTCTCGCCTTTGGCTATGCGGGCCTTGAACTCTTCGGTCTTGGCGCGCAGTTGCTCGTCCGAAAGGGCCACCATTTGCTCTTCGAAGGCATTGACGATCTGTACCGTCTTGAGCATGCGTTTTACTTCACGCTCGTTCTTGCTTCCAAAAAGTTTTTTCAACAAAGGCGCAAACATATCGACAGGATCTTCCACACATAGGAATGGAGGGCGGCCCCGTGAGTCGCCCGTGCAGCCCAGATGGCCGCATGCGAACGAGCATTCTACCCGGAAACGATGGTGAGGAAAGTGGCGTTATTCCACGATGCTGGCACAGCGCTGTGACGGGGCAGGTTTACAATGGGGCCATTTTCAAGCACTTCAACCCGTTAGCCGGGGAAGTTACTCATTGATTTGCATATGAAAGCACGGAAATGCCCTGAAAAGCAGCCGTCAGAACGCTTTCTGTTAAGATGTTCATCTTGTTACCCAGGCACCCCTCCATGGCCTTTCGTCCTCTGAACGCCCGCCCGCCCGCGGTTTTGCTGCGTGAAGCCAAGCCCTTGAAGGCTATATTTCGCCACGCCGAGCGACTCAGCCACTTGCAGCGCCTGCTCGAAAGCCAGCTGCAACCTGCGGCCCGCGAGCATTGTCACGTGGCATCGTGGCGCGAAGGTACCTTGTTGCTGATCGTGACGGATGGTCATTGGGCCACGCGCCTGCGCTACCAGCAGAAACGCCTGCACCGGCAAATGATGGCCTTCGACGAATTCATCAACCTGACCCGCATTGTGTTCAAGGTGCAGCCGCCTGAAGCGCCACGCGGAGCCGCCACGCACACGATCGACCTGTCGGCAGTGGCTGCCGAAAACATTCAGGCCACCGCTGAAGGCATCACCGATCCGCGCTTGCGCGCCGCACTGGAGCGGCTGGCCAGCCATGCGAAGGACAGGAAATAACCCTGCCTGATCGCTGCACAACCTCCGCGAGCACTGACCTTCCCTGAAAAAAACCATAAAAAAAGGCCACCCGAGGGCAGCCTTTAAAGAACAAAAGGAAAGAGAGTAAAGCTTGCTTACACCGCCGCGACAGGACGCATGTAAGAAATAGGTGCCGTACTGGCATCCTCGAAAGTCACCACTTCCCAAGCGTCTTTCTGCTCGATCAACGTACGCAGCAGACGGTTGTTCAGTGCATGCCCCGATTTGAAACCCCGGAACTCACCAATCAGGCTGTTGCCCAGCAGGTAGAGGTCACCGATGGCGTCGAGGATTTTGTGTTTGACGAATTCGTCCTCGTACCGCAGGCCGTCTTCGTTCAGTACACCGTCCTTGTCGACCACGATGGCGTTTTCCACGCTGCCGCCGAGTGCGAGGTTGTGCTTGCGCAGGTACTCGATATCACTCATGAACCCGAAGGTCCGGGCACGGCTGACTTCCTTCACGAAGGAAGTACTGGAAAAGTCCACGCTTGCACTTTGTGTGCGGTCACGGAAGACGGGGTGATCGAAATCGATCTCGAAACTGACCTTGAACCCTTCGAAAGGCACGAAGGTAGCGCGTTTACCGCCCTCCTCCACTGTGACTTCACGCAAGATACGGATGAATTTCTTCGGCTCGTCCTGTTCTTCCAGGCCTGCCGATTGAATCAGGAATACGAAAGGGCCTGCGCTGCCGTCCATGATAGGAACTTCGGAGGCAGAGAGCTCGACGTAGGCGTTATCGATGCCAAGGCCAGCCATGGCCGAGAGCAAGTGTTCTACCGTGTCGACTTTGACATCACCATTGACCAGAGTGGTCGACAGAGTGGTGTCACCGACGTTTTCCGCACGCGCAGGAATCTGCACGACGGGATCAAGGTCAGCTCGGCAAAACACAATGCCGGTATTCACAGGTGCGGGCTTGAGGGTCAGGTAAACCTTCTCCCCGGAGTGCAGGCCTACACCTGTGGCACGGATAATATTTTTCAGGGTGCGTTGTTTAATCATGGCATGGGCCGCTTCAGCGCAAGTTGCGAACTGGTATCAACAAAGGCTGGCGATGATAGCAGACCATGCCTTTGCTGAACACCAATCACCCTAATACCCCTGATACATTTCATCAATCGGCCTGACGACGCAGGAAAGCCGGGATGTCCAGGTAATCAAGATCATCGTTAGGATTCATCTTCGCCGCGGCTGTAGCGCCTGCGTGTGCCTGATTGCGCATCACGGTAGGACGATCCAGGTCACGGTAGTTGACCGACGGTGCTTCCTGGCGGGACGCCTGCTGTGCAGGAGCCTGCTGGGTGGTCTGCAGCGTGTTGTCGATGACCTTGACAGGTTTCTCGATTTTCGCGCCCAGGCCGGTGGCAACCACGGTCACGTGCAACTCGTCACGCATGTCCGGATCGATAACGGTACCGACCTTGACCATCGCGTGCTCGGAAGCGAACGCTTCGATGATGCTACCCACGTCCGAGTACTCACCCAGAGACAGGTCAGGACCGGCAGTGATGTTGACCAGGATGCCGCGAGCGCCCTGCAGGTTGACGTCTTCGAGCAACGGGTTGCGGATCGCCGCTTCGGTCGCTTCACGTGCACGGTTAGGACCGCTGGCGCAGCCAGTGCCCATCATCGCCATGCCCATTTCGCTCATCACGGTACGCACGTCGGCGAAGTCGACGTTGATCATGCCCGGACGCTTGATGATGTCGGAGATACCGCGAACGGCACCGGCCAGTACATCGTCAGCCTTGGCGAAAGCCGACAGCAGGCTGGCGTCTTTACCGAGGATGGTCAGCAGCTTCTCGTTGGGGATGGTGATCAACGAGTCGACGCTTTCGGACAGCATGCGGATGCCTTCATCGGCGATCTGCATACGCTTGCGACCTTCGAACGGGAACGGACGGGTCACGACTGCGACCGTCAGAATACCCATTTCCTTGGCCACTTCAGCAATGATCGGTGCTGCACCGGTACCGGTACCGCCGCCCATGCCAGTGGTGATGAAAACCATGTTGGTGCCCTGCAGAACTTCTGCAATGCGCTCACGATCTTCCAGTGCGGCCTGACGACCGACTTCAGGGTTGGCGCCAGCGCCAAGACCCTTGGTCACGCCGGTGCCCAGTTGCAGAATGGTCCGCGCGCCGATGTTTTTCAGCGCTTGAGCATCGGTGTTGGCGCAGATGAATTCCACGCCTTCGATGTTGCTCTTGACCATGTGATTGACAGCGTTGCCGCCACCACCGCCTACGCCGATAACCTTGATAACCGGGCTTTGCGGGACGTTGTCTACGAGTTCGAACATTTTCTCTCTCCTTCCGCTTTCTAGTTAGTTTTGCCTACTGCCTGCCGATACTGCTGGTGAAGCCCTGAATCTGAAGCTGTGAAACCGTTGAACGTTGAAACTTAGAAATTGCCCTGCACCCAACGCTTGATACGCTCAAGCACCGGTGCCTTGGTTTCGTCGCTGTAACTGCTGTTGCCGACAATCCCGGACAGCGAAATGCCATCCGATTGTTTTTGCAGCCCGTACATCAACAGGCCTACGCCGGTTGAGTAGATCGGGTTGCGCACGACATCAGCGAGCCCTTTGACGCTGTGCGGTACGCCCAGGCGGACCGGCATGTGGAAGATTTCCTCGGCCAGTTCGACCGCACCTTCCATTTTCGCTGTGCCCCCGGTCAGCACGATGCCGGCCGGGATCAGATCTTCGTAGCCGCTGCGGCGCAGTTCGGCCTGGATCAGGGTGAACAGCTCGTCGTAACGAGGCTCTACCACTTCGGCCAGGGCCTGACGCGACAACTCGCGAGGTGGACGGTCGCCCACGCTTGGCACTTTGATGGTTTCGCCTGCACCGGCCAGCTTGGCCAGCGCACAGGCATAACGAATCTTGATTTCTTCGGCGTACTGGGTCGGAGTGCGCAACGCCATGGCGATGTCGTTGGTCACCTGATCACCCGCAATCGGGATGACCGCCGTGTGGCGAATGGCGCCTTCGGTGAAGATCGCGATGTCGGTGGTGCCGCCACCGATGTCCACCAGGCACACACCCAGTTCTTTCTCGTCATCGGTCAGCACGGAATACGCCGAAGCCAGTTGCTCGAGAATGATGTCGTCGACTTCCAGACCGCAGCGACGTACGCACTTTTCGATGTTCTGCGCCGCGTTCACCGCACAGGTCACCACGTGGACCTTGGCTTCCAGACGTACGCCGGACATGCCCAGAGGCTCACGCACGCCTTCCTGGTTATCGATCACGTAATCCTGAGGCAGGGTGTGCAACACACGCTGGTCGGCAGGAATGGCCACCGCCTGAGCAGCATCGAGCACACGCTCCAGGTCCGCAGAGCTGACTTCGCGATCACGAATCGCCACGATGCCGTGCGAGTTCAGGCTGCGAATGTGGCTGCCTGCAACGCCCACGAATGCCGAGTGGATACGGCAGCCGGCCATCAGCTGCGCTTCTTCGATTGCGCGCTGGATCGACTGCACGGTCGATTCGATATTCACCACCACGCCCTTTTTAAGGCCGCGGGAGGGATGGGTACCGATACCCACGATTTCCAGCGAGCCATCGGCCGCGACTTCGCCTACCAGTGCCACCACCTTGGAGGTACCGATATCCAGCCCGACGATCATTTTGCCGCTTTGCACATTTGCCATGGTCCTGCCTCTTATCAATTCTTCGCGACGGCGGGTTTTTCCGTCGCCGGCGCTGCCTGTTCGCGCCAACCGACCGCAAGGCCGTTGGAGTAACGCAAGTCGACGCGCGCGATATTCGTTATTTGGTCTTTCAGCGTTTTGTCGTAAATCGCGATGAAGCGGCGCATTTTTTCGACAAGGTGGTCGCGTCCAAGCAACAATTCGATACCCGGGCCAGCACTACCGGCACCTGTTGTCAGGAACCAGCTGCCACGCTCGCGCAGCTCCAGGCGCACGATGGAGAAGCCCAACGGGCGCAACATCTGACTCAACACCTGATACTGCTGCATCACCTGCTGCTGGGCCCGCTGCGGGCCGAACAACTGGGGAAGATGTTCGTAATTGGACAGTTCACGCGGTGTGAAAGCCTGCCCCTGGTTATTCAACAGCGCTTCATCGCCCCAACGGGCAACCGGCAACTGCTCTTCAAGACGAATCACTACCTGATCCGGCCATACACGACGGACCTCGGCGTGCGCAATCCATGGCATCTGCTCAAGCTCGGTGCGCATGGCAGCCAGATCGATCTTGAAAAAGCTCGACGCCACATAAGGCGCAATCCGCTGCTGCACAGCCTGCTGGCTGATGTAACTCAAATCGCCCTGCACGTTGATGCGGGTAATCGGGCGGTCGGCGTACGGCAGCAGACGCTGTGCTGCCTCATAAGTACCGAAGCCCAGAACCACCAACAGCACAGGCCAGAGCAGACGCTTCAGAAAACTGAAGTTGGCCTTGGGCAGGCGCGCCGACAAGGGCTCCTTGGCCACCATACGGCTGGCGCCGCGCGGCACCGGCTTGTTGCGGCCGGGTGCAGGTGGCTGAGGACGTGTCGACGGGCCGTACATGCCTTAACCCCTCGCCTGAACGCTGTCGGCCAGAATCGCCAACACCAGCTGTTGAAAATCCAGACCTGCCGCACGGGCCGCCATAGGCACCAGACTGTGATCGGTCATGCCCGGTACAGTATTGACTTCCAGTAACCAGAACTTGCCTTGTGCGTCCTGCATGACATCCGTGCGCGCCCACCCTGCAATGCCGATGGCTTCGCAAGCACGTGCTGCAAGTTGTTTGAGTTCCTGTTCCTGCGCATCGCCAAGTCCGCACGGAATCCGATACTGAGTATCGGACGCCAGGTACTTGGCATCGTAATCATAAAAACTGTGAGGAGTGCCCAGGCCGATGGGAGGCAACACCTGGCCACGCAGAGACGCGACAGTGAACTCAGGTCCCTGAATCCATTGTTCGACTAATACTTGCGAATCGTAGGTACTGGCGGCTTTCCATGCGGCGATCAATTCATCGACGCTGTTCACCTTTGCCATACCGATACTTGAACCTTCATGGGCCGGTTTGACGATCAAAGGCAAGCCCAGTTCCGTCGCGGCGCAAATACAATCACTCTCGTTTTCAAGAACGGCATGCAGCGGTGTGGCGAGGCCGAGACTCTGCCAGACCTGCTTGGTGCGCAACTTGTCCATCGCCAGTGCAGAAGCCAGTACGCCACTGCCGGTATAAGGGATTTCCAGGCATTCCAGCAGGCCTTGCATGGTGCCGTCTTCACCACCACGTCCGTGCAGAACGATAAAGGCACGGTCGATTTTCTCGCTGACCAGTCGCTGCAGGAAATCATCGCCCACATCAATGCCGAACGCATCCACGCCTGCCTCGAGCAACGCACTGAGCACGGCTTTACCCGAGTTCAGCGAGACTGCCCGTTCGGCACTCTTGCCACCGAAGAGCACGGCGACACGGCCGAAGCTTTTCGGCTCGAGTGTCGAGCGCAGGGAGGACTGGGCGACGGCTGTCATTTCAGCTTCCCTTCGGTGGAGGCCACTTTGGCACCGGCGAACAGCGGGCTTTTCAGCAGCTGTGGCGCAAGACCGCCGATGTCGCCAGCGCCCTGGCACAGCAGGATGTCGCCCGCGCGCAGCAGCGGTTTGACCAGCGGCGCCAACTCGACACCACGCTCGATGTAGATCGGGTCCAGTTGGCCACGCTGACGAATGCTGTGGCACAGGTTACGGCTGTCCGCACCGGGAATCGGTTCTTCACCGGCCGGGTAGACTTCCATCAGCAGCAGCACATTGGCGTCCGCCAGCACCTGGACGAAATCGTCGTACAAGTCACGGGTGCGGCTGAAACGGTGTGGCTGGTAGACCATGACCAGACGACGATCAGGCCAGCCGCCTCGCACGGCGTTGATAACGGCAGCGACTTCACGCGGGTGGTGACCGTAGTCATCGACCAGCATCACGTTGCCGCCATCGACCGGCAGCTCGCCGTAGACCTGGAAGCGCCGACCGACGCCCTGGAAGCCGGAAAGTCCCTGAACGATAGCCTCGTCGCTAACGCCCTCATCGGTGGCGATGGCGATGGTCGCCAGCGAGTTGAGTACGTTGTGATTGCCGGGCATGTTCACCGACACATCCAGCGGCTCGCGGTCGCGGCGCAGTACGGTGAAGAAGGTCAGCATGCCGTCCTGACGCACATTGATTGCACGTATATCGGCAGACTCGCTGAAGCCGTAGGTCAGCGTCGGACGCTTGACCAGCGGCAGAATTTCACGCACCACCGGATCGTCGATGCACATTACCGCCAGCCCGTAGAAAGGCAGGTTGTGCAGGAACTCGACAAAGGTCTTCTTCAGTTTGTTGAAGTCGCCTTCGTAGGTCGCCATGTGATCGGCGTCGATATTGGTGACCACCGCGACCAGAGGCTGCAGGTGCAGGAAGCTGGCGTCGCTTTCATCGGCTTCGGCGATCAGGTAGCGGCTGGTGCCCAACTGCGCATTGGTGCCCGCCGCATTCAGACGGCCGCCAATCACGAAGGTCGGGTCCAGGCCGCCGGCAGCGAATACCGAAGCGATCAGGCTGGTGGTGGTGGTCTTGCCATGCGTACCGGCAACGGCGATACCGTGGCGATAACGCATCAGCTCGGCGAGCATCTCGGCACGCGGTACAACCGGGATGCGGCGCTCCAGCGCAGTGGCCACTTCCGGGTTGGAGGTGTTGACGGCACTCGACACTACCAGCACGTCGGCACCGATGGTGTTCTCGGCACGATGGCCAATGAAAATCTGTGCGCCGAACGATTCCAGGCGTTCGGTCACGGCCGAACCCTTCAGGTCGGAGCCCGAGACTTCGTAGCCCAGGTTCAGCAGCACCTCGGCAATCCCGCACATGCCGACACCGCCGATACCGACGAAGTGGATACGACGGATACGGCGCATTTCAGGTTGTGGCATGGCGCGTTGATTCTCAACCATGGGCCACCTCCACACAGATGTTGACGACGGTGCTGGTTGCATCAGGCCTGGCCAGGCTGCGTGCAGTGCGGGCCATGCTGTTCAATTGTTCGGGTTGCATCAAAACCTCTTTCAGGCGTGCTGCCATCTCGGCGGCGCCAGTTGTCGCTTGCGGCATGACGAAGGCTGCGCCTTCGCGAGCCAGATAGTCAGCGTTACGTGACTGATGGTCATCAATCGCGTGGGGCAGCGGTATCAGCAACGACGGCAGGCCGGCGGCGGCCAGTTCGCTGATGGTCAATGCACCTGCGCGGCAGACCACCAGATCGGCCCAGCCATAGGCTTGGGCCATGTTCTGGATGAACGGCGCAACCTGCGCCTCGACGCCCGCGTTGCGATAGCGCTCGGCGGTAACTGCGTCATGATTCTTGCCCGACTGATGAAAGACTTCGGGCTGGATGTCCTGAGGCAGCTGGGACAGCGCCTCGGGCAACAATTTGTTCAACGGCTCCGCGCCCAGGCTGCCACCCAGTACCAGCAGACGAGCCTTGCGTCCGGTCAGTGCCTGACGCGGTGTTTCCAGAAACAGCTCGACACGCACCGGGTTGCCGGTGGTGCGACGCTTGGACGACTCCGCAAAGGTGTTCGGGAACGCTTCGCATACCCGGCTGGCGAACGACGCCAGACTGCGGTTGGCGGTACCGGCAACGGCGTTCTGCTCGTGAATGATCAACGGTACGCCTGCCAGCTTCGCCGCCAGACCGCCGGGGCCGGTGACGTAGCCACCAAAGCCGACCACGCAGACCGGTTTCACCTGACGTACGACCTTGCGTGCCTGCATCAGGGCCTTGAGCAACATGAAAGGCGCTTTGAGCAGCGACAGGCGGCCCTTGCCGCGCAGGCCGGTGACATTGATCAGGTGCAGCGTCAGACCGGCCTGCGGTACCAGTTCGTTTTCGATACCGCGCGGCGTGCCCAGCCAATGGACCTTGTAGCCGCGTGCCTGGAACTCGCGCGCGCAGGCCAGCGCCGGGAATACATGCCCGCCGGTCCCGCCCGCCATGATCAGCACGTTAGCGTCCATTGGGCGTGTCCTCGGCGAAGTCGCTTTCCTTGAACTCGGCTTCTTCACTGCCCATGTTGTTGCGCGATTCCCACTCGATGCGCAGCAGCAGCCCGAGGCTCGCGCAGCAGATCACCAGCGAGCTGCCGCCGTAGCTGAGGAACGGCAGGGTCAGGCCCTTGGTGGGCAGCAGACCGACGTTCACACCGATGTTGATCAGGAACTGACCGATCCACAGGAACGACAGACCGTAGGCCACGTAGGCACCGAAGAACTGCTTGGCGCGCTCGGCCCACATGCCGATGTACATGCCGCGAATACTGACGAACAGGAACAACGCGACGGTGATCAGCGAACCCACGACGCCCAGCTCTTCTGCAAGGACCGAGAACACGAAGTCGGTGTGCGCTTCCGGCAGGTAGAACTGCTTCTGCACGCTGTTGCCCAGTCCGACGCCAAACCACTCGCCGCGACCGAAGGCGATCAGCGCCTGGGTCAATTGGTAGCCGGAGCCGAACTGGTCAGCCCACGGGTCAGTAAAGTTGGTCAGACGCGCCATCCGGTAAGGTTGGGCCTGAACCAGCACCACAACAGAGGCAACCGCCAGTACCACCATCAGCGAGAAACGGAACAGGCCGACACCACCGAGGAACAACATGGCCGCCGCGGCGCCCATCATTACCACGGTCGCACCGAAGTCAGGCTCCATGAGCAGCAGACCGGCCATCGGCAACAGCACAATGAACGGCTTGAAGAAGCCCATCCAGCTTTCGCGAACTTCCTGCTGCTGACGAATCAGGTAGCCGGCAAGGAAGATCACCACAAACACCTTGGCGATTTCCGACGGCTGCACGTTGAACGCGCCGAAGCCGATCCAGCGCATCGAACCGTTCACCTCGCGCCCGATCCCCGGCACCAGCACCAGCAGCAACAGACCGAACGCGCCGAGCAGCATCATCCAGCCCAGACGCTGCCAGGTGGCGACCGGGATCATCATGGTCACGCCGCAGGCACCCAGGCCGATCAGCAGATAAACCAGGTGACGGGTCATCATGTACAGCGTGTTGCCCGACTGCACTGCGGCCACTTCCGACGAGGCCGAGGTAATCATCACCAGGCCAAGGCCAAGCAGCGCCAGGCAGCCGACCAGCATCGGGAAGTCCAGGTCGATGCCGCGCCCGCTGATCAGTGGCGATGGATAAGGCTTGATCACACCGAAGATCATGACAAGCACTCCACTGCCTGCGCGAACACACGTCCGCGCTCTTCATAATTCTTGAACATGTCCAGACTGGCGCATGCAGGAGAAAGCAATACGGCGTCGCCACGCAGAGCCAGTTTTGCGCTGTGCTCGACAGCAGCCTGGACGGTGTCGACACGCACCAGCGGAACGGCGTCGCCCAATGCCTGGGCAATCAGTTCGGCATCACGTCCGAGCAAGACCGCCGCGCGGCAATACTTGGCGACTGGCGCACGCAAACCGCTGAAGTCAGCGCCTTTGCCATCGCCGCCGGCGATCAGCACCAGCTTGCCGTCGATATCCGAGCCCAGCCCTTCGATGGCCGCCAGTGCGGCGCCAACGTTGGTGGCTTTGGAATCGTTGTAGTAATGAACGCCATCGTGCTCGCGCAACCACTGGCAGCGATGCTCCAGACCGGTGAATTCACGCAGGCTGGCGAGCATGGCGTCGAACGGCAGGCCGACTGCATGCCCAAGCGCCAAGGCGGCGAGCGCGTTGGCCTGATTGTGTGCACCGCGCACTTTCAGCTCACGCACCGGCATGAGGTTTTCAAACTGGAACGCCAGGTACTTTTCGCTGTTCTCTTCACGCAGGCCGAAACCATGGAAGTCGGGCTTGTTGAGGCCGAATGTCCAGCACGGCAGGCCTTCACCAATCAGCGGACGGGACAGCGCATCCTGACGATTGACCACCACTTGCCGCGCGCCACGGAAAATCCGGTGCTTGGCCAGGTGGTAAGCAGGCAGACCGTTGTAGCGGTCCATGTGGTCTTCGCTGATATTCAGCACGGTCGCCACTTCAGCATTGAGCTGGTCGGTGGTTTCGAGCTGAAAGCTGGAAAGCTCCATCACGTACAGCTCAACATCGTCGCTGAGCAGGTCCAGCGCCGGAGTGCCGAGATTGCCGCCCACCGCCACACGCTTTCCAGCGGCAGCGGCCATCTCACCGACCAGCGTGGTCACGGTGCTTTTCGCATTCGAGCCGGTAATGGCAATCACCGGCGCCTTCGCGTAACGCGCGAACAGTTCGATGTCGCCCGACAGTTTGACGCCACGTGCGTGAGCCTGCTGCAGGGCCGGGGTCGCCAGGGCCAGACCGGGGCTGACATACAGCTCATCGGCACGGCAGAGGAAATCCACGTCCAGCTCGCCACAACGCACTTCCACCTGCGGATAGTCGCGACGCAAGGTCGCCAGCTCAGGAGGATTCTCCCGCGTGTCGGCCACGGCAAAGGACACGCCCTGGATCGCCAGGAAGCGAACCAGGGACATGCCGCTTTTGCCTAGACCCACGACAATGCGGAAGCGGTCGGAAACGATCAGGGACACTCGTTCTACCTCAGTTTCAGCGTGGCAAGGCCAATGAGCACCAGAATCACGGTGATGATCCAGAAACGGACGATCACACGTGGCTCGGGCCAGCCTTTGAGTTCAAAGTGGTGATGAATCGGCGCCATGCGGAATACGCGGCGACCGGTAAGTTTGAAAGACGCAACCTGAATGACCACTGAAAGGGTTTCCATCACGAACACGCCGCCCATGATGAACAGGACCATTTCCTGACGAACGATCACCGCCATGGTGCCCAGCGCCGCGCCGAGTGCCAGCGCACCGACGTCGCCCATGAACACCTGCGCCGGATACGTGTTGAACCACAGGAACCCGAGCCCGGCACCAATCAGCGCGCCTGAGAACACAATCAGCTCGCCCGCCCCCGGCACGTAGGGAATCAGCAGGTATTCAGCAAATTTCACGTTGCCCGACAGGTAGCAGAAGATGCCCAGGGCACCGCCCACCATCACCGTCGGCATGATCGCCAGACCGTCCAGCCCGTCAGTCAGGTTGACTGCGTTGCTGGACCCGACGATCACGAAATAGGTCAGCACGATGAAACCGATACCCAGCGGGATGCGCACATCCTTGAGCATCGGCACGATCAGCGTGGTTTCAGTCGCCGACGGCGCTGTCGTATAAAGGAAGATCGCGGCACAGAGGCCGAACACCGACTGCCAGAAATACTTCCAGCGACTCGGCAGGCCACGCGAATTCTTTTCGATCACCTTGCGGTAGTCATCGACCCAGCCGATGGCGCCGAACAGGAAGGTCACCAGCAACACAACCCACACGTAACGGTTGCTCAGGTCAGCCCACAGCAGCGTACTGATACCGATGGACGAGAGGATCAACGCGCCGCCCATGGTCGGCGTACCCGACTTGGAGAGGTGCGACTGCGGACCATCGTTACGCACGGACTGACCGATCTGACGCATCTGCAGGGTACGGATCATCCACGGCCCGAGGCACAGCGACAGCGTCAGTGCAGTGAGCACGCCAAGGATCCCGCGCAATGACAGGTACTGAAAGACCGCGAAGCCTTTGTAGAACTGTTGTAAAAACTCGGCCAACAGCAGCAGCATTAATGTTTCTCCAGGCTAGAACCGCACAAGGCAGCCACGACGTGTTCCATCGCAGCGCTACGCGAGCCCTTGATCAGTAAAGTGGTATCAGGGTCCTGCTCGGCGCCCAGCGCCGCAATCAGTTCAGCCTGACTGGCAAAGTGGTAAGCGTGCTCGCCGAAGGCGCTGACGGCGTGAGTCATCAGCGGGCCGACGGCATACAGCGCCGACACCTTGCCAGCGGCATAGGCACCGACTTCGCGATGACCCTGCTCGGCCCAGTCGCCCAGCTCGCCGATATCGCCCAGCACCAGTACGGTACGACCGGTGAAGCCGGTGAGGATGTCGACGGCCGCGTTGATCGAGGCAGGATTGGCGTTGTAGGTATCATCGATGACGCGCGTGCCATTGCTGGCGATCTGCGCCACGGCACGCCCCTTGACCGGCTGCACGCTGTTCAGTCCGGTGACGATCCCTTCCAGCGGCACACCCATTGCGCAGCTGGCAGCCGCAGCGGCCAGGGCATTGGACACATTGTGCGTGCCGAGCAGGTTCAACTGAACCCGGGCAGTGCCGAGCGGGCTGTTGAGGGTGAAAGCCGGGCAACCCCGCGCATCACGGCTAAGCTCGCTGGCGTACACATCCGCCGCAGAGTCGGTCAGTGCGAAGGTCAGGACATTGCGATTGCCAGCGCGCTTGCGCCAGATCGGGAAGGCCTTGTCTTCCAGGTT
Organism: Pseudomonas sp. PvP028; assembly: GCF_017832255.1. NCBI lineage: Bacteria > Pseudomonadati > Pseudomonadota > Gammaproteobacteria > Pseudomonadales > Pseudomonadaceae > Pseudomonas > Pseudomonas sp. PvP028. Next base: position 2,535,378 of record NZ_JAFIBL010000001.1, on the reverse strand, counting down.
CAAGACTGCCGTACCACCCGCGTCGAGACCTTCCAGAATCTCGCCCTTGGCTTCGACAATGCGGTCCGGGCCGCCAAACTCGCCAACATGGGCGGTGCCGGCGTTGGTGATCATGGCGACGTGCGGCTTGGCGAGGCTCACGGTGTAGGCAATCTCGCCAACCCGCGACGCACCCAGTTCGATCACAGCCGACGTGTATTCAGGGGCCAGTTCCAGCAGCGTCAGTGGAACGCCCAATTCGTTGTTCAGGTTGCCTCGGGTCGCGAGCACAGGCCCGCGCGTGCGCAGGATGCTCGCGAGCATTTCCTTGACCGTGGTTTTGCCACTCGACCCGGTGACGGCAGCAACCGGCCGGTCGACGAACGCATTGCGATTCATGGCACCCAGTTGGGCAAGTGCCTTGCGGGTATCCAGCACGACCAGTTGCGGCAGGGCGGCGCCCTGCACTTCACGCTCGACCAGAGCACCGACCGCACCTTTGGCAGCCACTTGATCGAGGTATTCATGACCGTCGAAACGCGGACCGGTCAAGGCCACGAACAGCTGGCCAGGCTCGATGCCCCGGCTGTCGGTGCTGACGCCGGCAAAGCTGCAGTCGCCGCCGACCAGACGGGCGTCGAGTGGCACAACCAGTTCGCTGAAGGTCATTGGCTTAAGCATTCGCAGGCTCCCATACAGCAAGCGCGCTGGCGGCTTCTTGCAGGTCGGAGAACGGCTGCCGCTGACCGTTGATTTCCTGGTAGTCCTCGTGGCCCTTGCCGGCAAGCACCACGACGTCATCGGCATTGGCGCTGGCAATCAGTTCGGCAATGGCCTGACCGCGACCTTCGATGAAACGCACCTTGTCCGCAGCAACGAAGCCAGGGCGTATATCGTCAAAAATACTGACAGGCGATTCGGAGCGCGGATTGTCATCAGTGACCCATACGCCGTCGGCCAGACGCTCGACCACTTCAGCCATCAGCGGACGCTTGCCACGGTCACGATCACCGCCGCAGCCGAACAGGCACAACAAGCGGCCCTTGGCGTGCGGGCGCAGTGCTTCGAGTACTTTTTCCAGCGCGTCCGGGGTGTGCGCGTAATCCACGACGACCAGGGGCTTGTCGGCACCACCCAGACGCTGCATGCGTCCGACCGGGCCTTCGAGTTTCGGCAGCGCCTTGAGAATTTCGTCCAGCGCGTAATCCAGGCCCAGCAACGCACCGACCGCAGCCAGCACATTGCTCAGGTTGAAACGGCCCAGCAGGCTGCTGCGCAGGAAGTGTTCGCCCTGAGGCGTGACCAGCGTGGCACGCACGCCATCGTCATCGAACTTCGCATCGCGGCAATACAGGTAGGCCGTGCTGTCCAGCTGGCTGTAGGTGATCAGGCGCGACTCTTGTTTGACAGCGGCCAGTTCACGACCGAAATCGTCATCCAGGTTGATCACCCGGCATTTCAGATCAGGCCATGCGAACAGCTTCGCCTTGGCGGCAGCGTAGGCCTCCATGGTGCCGTGATAATCCAGATGGTCGCGGGACAGATTAGTCAGCACCGCCACATCAAAGGCCAGCGCCGCAGCGCGTCCCTGATCAAGACCGTGGGAGGAGACTTCCATCGCCACTGCGCGCGCGCCGGCCTGTCTCAGGTCGGTCAGCGTTGCCTGCACGGCAATCGGATCAGGCGTGGTGTGGCGGCCGCTTTGCAGCGAACCGTAGAAACCGGTGCCCAGTGTACCGACGATCCCGCAGCGTTGGCCGAGGGCATCTAGCGCCTGAGCCACCAACTGGGTCACGCTGGTCTTGCCGTTGGTGCCGGTAACACCCACCAGATTCAGACTGCGGCTCGAATCGCCATAGAAGCGACCAGCGATCGCGGACAACTGCGCGGCGAGCCCTTTTACCGGAATCAGCGGCACGTCAGTGATCGGCAGAACGATCGACCCTTCGACTTCATAGGCTACGGCAGCTGCGCCACGCTTGAGCGCGTCGGCGATGTGCGCGCGGCCATCGACATTGATGCCCGGCACTGCCAGAAACAGGTCGCCCGGACGCACATTGCGGCTGTCGAGAGTCAGCTCGCGAATCAGCGCATCGCGGTCGGTGTGAGCGAAAAGCTTGCTCAGATTAAAGGCCATCAACCACGCCCTCCTTTGGCTGCCGGTGCGGCGTTGACTTGTTCAGGCGGCGCAAGGTTGTCCGGCGTCACGTTCATCAGACGCAACGTGCCAGACATGACCTTGCTGAATACCGGGGCCGAAACCAGGCCACCGTAGTAACCACCCTTGCTCGGTTCGTCGATGACAACCACGATGGCGTAGCGCGGGTTACTCATCGGGCCGAAACCGGCGAACAGCGAGCGATAGGAATTTTCCGCGTAGCCCTTGGTGCCGATGGACGTCTTGCGCGCCGTACCACTCTTGCCGCCGACGTGATAGGACGGCACACGGGCGCGATAGACGCCGCGCGGGTCCTCGATAACCTGCTGCAACATGCCCTGCAGAGTCTTCGCGGTTTTCTCCGGAATGGCCTGGGTCGATTCCGGCTCTTTGTCTGTTTTGAGGATGGTCAACGGCACGATGCGGCCGTTGTTGGCCAGCGCACCGTAGGCATGCACCAGCTGCAAGGCAGTGACCGACAGACCGTAGCCATAGGACAGCGTGGCGGTTTCGGCCTTGCGCCATTCGCGGTAGTTGGGCAGGTTGCCAACGCGCTCGCCAGGGAAGCCGAGGCCGGTGTACTGACCGAACCCGACGCGCTGCATGGCACGGAAGATCGCCTCACCGCCCACATCGAACGCGACCTTGCTCATGCCGACGTTACTGGAGTTGATCAGAATGCCGGTCAGATCGAGGATCGGGCCTTCGGTCTTGGTCACATCACGAATCGTGTATTTGCCGATCTGCAGGGTGCCCGGATAAACCTCGACCTTGTCGGTCGGCTTCCAGCGGCCACTGTCCAGCGCTGCGGTCATGGAGATAGGCTTCATGGTCGAGCCGGGTTCGAACACGTCGATGATCGCCCGGTTGCGCATGGCGGCAGGCACCATGGTGCGTCGGTTGTTCGGGTTGTAGGTCGGCTGATTGACCATCGCCAGCACCTCACCGGTCTTGACGTCCATGATCACCATGCTGCCGGCCTTGGCCTCGTTCTCGACGATGGCATTGCGCAGTTCACGGGTGGCCAGGTACTGCAGGCGCAGGTCAATAGACAAAGCCAAGGTCTTTCCGGCCTTGGCATTCTTGGTGACCTGAACATCCTTGATCAGTCGGCCACGCCGGTCCTTGATGACCTGACGCTTGCCGGGCACACCGGCGAGCCAGTCGTCATACGCCAGCTCGACGCCTTCCCGGCCATGGTCGTCAAGGTCGGTAAAGCCGACCATGTGTGCAGTAACATCGCCAGCAGGATAAAAGCGGCGGAACTCTTCGATGCCGTAGACACCGGGCACTTTCAGGTCGATGACCGACTGACCCTGCTCTGGCGTCAGGCCACGCACCAGGTAGATGAATTCCTTGTTCGCCTGCGAGTCCAGGCGCTCGGTCAGTGCCTTTAGATCCTGACCCAGGGCGGCGGCCAGCATCGGCCACTTGGACTTGTCCTGCTGCATTTCACGCGGGTTGGCCCACAGCGTGGTCACCGGCGTACTGACGGCCAGCGGCTCGCCGTTACGGTCGGTGATCAGGCCACGGTGCGCCGGAATAGGAATATGCCGAAGGCTACGTGCATCGCCCTGTTCCTTGAGAAAGGTATGGTCGATGACCTGCAGGTCGACGATGCGCCAGCAAATGGCGAGCACGAGGGACACCAGCAGCCCTACGACTACGCGAAAACGCCACGGATAAAGAGCGCCATCGAGCTTCATCATGGCGCCACCATGCGTACTTCGGCAGCGCTCGGGATGCGCATCTTCAGCTGTTCGGTGGCCAGAGTCTCGATACGGCTGTGCGCAGTCCAGGTGCTCTGCTCAAGAATCAGCCGCCCCCACTCTGCCTGCGCCTTGTCGCGCACGCTCATTTCCGAATACAGCGAGTTGAGCAGTTGACGATTCCAATGTGCACTATAGGAAACGCCAATCGCCGAAATCAGGACGGCAATGAACAGCAGCAGCATAATGAAGCTGCCGCCGGGCAGAGGCTTCAGAAACAGACGGCTCACCTGAGCTTCTCCGCTACACGCATGACAGCACTGCGCGAGCGCGGATTTGCTTTGGTTTCGACATCCGAAGCGAATTGAGCCTTGCCGTGAATTTTGATTTTCGGTTCGAACGGTTTGTACTGAATCGGCAGATTGCGCGGCATGTTGTCGGCTTCGCCCTTGGCGAGCTTGCGCATGAACAGCTTGACGATGCGGTCTTCCAGCGAGTGAAAGCTTATGACGACCAGACGGCCACCCACTTCCAGCGCATCCAGTGCCGCTTCTAGGCCGGCTTCCAGATCGCCCAATTCGTTGTTTACGTGAATACGCAGGCCCTGAAAGGCACGCGTTGCAGGATTCTTGCCCTTTTCCCAGGCAGGGTTGGCGACCTTGAGCACTTCTGCCAGATCAGCTGTGCGCTCGAAAGGCTGGACTTCGCGACGCGCGACGACCGCGTTGGCCATCCGCTTGGCAAATCGCTCTTCGCCGTATTCCTTGAAGACGCGGGCAATTTCTTCAGCCGGTGCAGTCGCGATGAACTCGGCAGCGCTCACGCCACGGGCAGGGTCCATGCGCATGTCCAGAGGACCGTCATTCATGAAGCTGAAACCGCGCTCGGGATCATCCAGCTGCGGGGACGACACACCCAGATCCAGCAGAATGCCACTGACCTTGCCCGCCAAACCGCGTTCCTGGGTCTCGGATCCCAATTCGGCAAAGCTGCGCTGCACAATGACAAAGCGGCCGTCTTCGGCCGCTAGCGCTTGCCCGGTGGCAATCGCTTGAGGGTCCTTGTCGAATCCCAGAAGCCGACCGTCGGGGCCCAGCTGGCTGAGTATCAGACGACTATGCCCGCCACGTCCGAACGTGCCGTCCAGATAGCAGCCATCGGCGCGCACCGCGAGAGCCTCCACGGCTTCTTCGAGCAGCACGGTGATGTGGGTAAAGCCGCTATTCATAGTCACAGGATCAAATCACGTAATTCGTCGGGCATCGCGCCAGGTTTTTGAATGGCAGCCAGGTCAGCATCAGCAAGAGCATTCCAGGCGTCCTCGTCCCACAGTTGAAACTTGTTGAGCTGGCCCACCAGCATTACGCGCTTATCCAGCCTCGCGTACTCGCGCAGGCGCGGCGGCACCAGAAAACGCCCACTCCCGTCGAGTTCCAGATCGACAGCATTACCAATCAGAAGCCTTTGCAGACGGCGGTTCTCTTCACGAAAGGTCGCCAGATCACGAAGTTTTGCTTCTATCAGCTCCCATTCGGAAAGCGGGTAAAGGCAAAGGCATGGATCAACGGCATCGATGGTCACGATAAGTTGGCCGGCGCTACGCGAATCCAACTCGTCACGGTACCGGCTCGGCATAGCGAGACGGCCCTTGGCATCGAGATTGATCGCATTGGCACCACGGAACACAGGCGCATTCTCCGAATATTAGCTTTTTGCGCTAAAAAAACCCACTTCGTGCCACTTTCTGCCACTTGCGCACACTATAGGAACGCGGCCACCACACCGTCAAGGCACGGTCTTAAGGAAAACCCTTACATTTCGGAGATTTAGGAGAGGTATTGGGGATAAAAGGGTAATTCTGAGAAGGATCCGACGGATAAATCCCACGCAGCTCAAATCGTTGCGATTCAAAGTTAATGTGATTTATGAGCTGTAAGATTTTTTTGGTATTACGGAGGGGTTTTGCTGCTTGAAACGAAGGGGAAGAAAAAGGTGGAGAGTCGATCTGTAAGCCGGGTTCTGTCGAGAACAGTCATTCCTCTACGACGGCCATCACTGGACGCCTTTAGCAACCTACCCGGTTCCAGCGCGGGCCACGCCTAGGAACCCTATTTGGTCTTGCTCCGAGTGGGGTTTACCTTGCCACGAACTGTTACCAGACGTGCGGTGCGCTCTTACCGCACCTTTTCACCCTTACCGGCACCGAAGTGCTTAGGCGGTTATTTTCTGTGGCACTTTCCGTAGGCTCACGCCTCCCAGGCGTTACCTGGCACTCCGCCCTATGGAGCCCGGACTTTCCTCCCCCCCTTGTTGCGGAACAACAAGAGGCAGCGACTGTCCAATCGACTCTCCGCCGACAAGGTTAGCGGCACACGCCATCAAGAACAAGCTTTAATAGCATGCGTGTCCCCCTTACCCCTTTCAAAAGCAGGCCGTTACTCCTTCTGTTTCTCCAGCGCCACCTGGTACAGCAGGTTCTTGCGCACACCCGTTATTTCGGCAGCCAGCGCTGCGGCACGCTTGAGCGGCATCTCTGCAAGCAGCAGATCCAGCACCCGCCGAGCCTCCTCACCAATGACGTCCTCGTCATCCGGCGGCGTCCAGCCAGCCACCAGCACCACGCACTCGCCACGCTGCTGATTACTGTCGGATTCAACGAATGCCCGCAGCTCACCCAAAGGCAGACCCTTAAGGGTTTCGAAAGTTTTGGTTATTTCACGCGCCAGCAACGCCTGACGGTCAGCACCGAACACCAGTTCCATATCCTGCAGACACTCCAGGATGCGGTGCGGCGCTTCATAGTAGATCAGCGTGCGCGGTTCTTCTTTGACACGCTCGAGCCTGGCCTTGCGACCCGCAGACTTGGCCGGAAGAAAACCCTCGAAAATGAATCGATCCGACGGCAGCCCGGCCGCAGACAAAGCCGCAATCAAGGCGCAAGCACCCGGCACCGGTACGACCTGCACACCTGCGGCACGCGCCTGGCGCACCAGGTGATAACCGGGATCGGAGATCAGTGGCGTGCCCGCATCGGAAATCAGTGCGACGTCATCACCGGCCAGCAGACGCGTGATGAAACGACTACCCTCATCACGTTCGTTATGTTCGTGACAGGCAGCCAATGGCGTGGAGATGCCGAAGTGTTGCATCAGACGTGCGGAATGACGCGTGTCTTCAGCTGCGATCAGCGCGACGTCGCGCAACACCTTCAAGGCCCGCACACTCATGTCGTCCAGATTGCCGATAGGAGTCGCCACTACATAAAGCGAACCCGGAGTGGAATTCGAAACAACCGGAACAGTCAAAACGCAAACCTCGCAGGTTAAAACAGGTGCTTGGAAAAAATGCATTGTACAGGCTGCGGCCCGGCGGAACGGTTCGCGCGTCAGGATGCCGACAAAAAAGGAATGAAAACATGTTCAGACCCGAGCAAGAAACGCGGCGCACCTCGCCAATTGAACGATTTGGCCGCCAGATGACCTTAACGCGACTGATATCACGGCTTTAAATACCATCGACATCGCACCCCGGCCAGCGCTTGGGTACAATCCCCCGTTAATTCGCTCGAGTTTCAGGAACATACCAATGATCGCTTGTCTGCGGCTGCTCTCTGCCCTCTGCCTCGCTGCCCTCCTCGCAGCCTGTGCCAGCTCGCCCTCGTCCAGCCTTGGCGAGCTGCCTCGAACCCCTGATGCCAGCATCGAGCAATTGCTCGATCAGGCCGCCAGCGCCAAAACACCCGAGCAGGCCGCAACGCTGCGCTTGAGTGCTGCCGATCTGGCCAGCCGCCAGAATGACGCAGGACGCGCCGCGCAAATCCTCGGACAGGTGCAAATCGATCAACTCAAGCCCGGCTTGCAGGTTTTCGCCAGCACACTGTCCGCTGAGCTGGCGATGGGCCGCAATCAGCCCAAGGCAGCGCTGACCGCGCTGAATCATCCAAGCATGCAACGCTTGGGCGAACTGTCGGTCGAGCAGCAGATCCGCACTCACATGGTCAAGGCGCGCGCCCTGGAAGCCGATGGTCAGGCGCTCGCAGCCGCCAATGAACGTGTTTACGCCGGCCCGCTGCTGCAAGGCGCAGACGCAAGCGCCAACAACGACGCGATCTGGACACTGGTCTCCGCCCTGCCTGCCGAGCAACTGCAGAGCACAGCCACCGACGACATGGGCGGCTGGCTGAACCTGGCTCGCTCGATCAAGGGCGCAGGCACGCTCGAGCAGCAACAGACTGCCATCGACAACTGGAAAGCGCAGAACCCTAAACACCCTGCTGCACAGCAACTGCCAACCGCCCTCGCCCAGCTTCGCGCATTGACCAGCGAGCCGATTACCAAAATTGCCCTGCTGCTGCCGCAGGACGGTCAGTTGGCCGCAGTTGCCAAGGCGTTGCGCGAAGGCTTCATGGCCGCGCACTTCCAGGCTCAGCAAGCAGGCGAGAATCCTCCGGCCATCCAGGTCTTCGACAGCTCGCGAATCACCTCGATGGACGAGTTCTACCGTCAGGCTCAGGCCGCTGGTGTGCAACTGGTCGTCGGTCCGCTGGAAAAGAACCTCGTCAAACAGCTGAACAGCCGTCAGCAGTTGCCTATCACCACCCTGGCGCTGAACTACAGCGATACCAGCAATGAAGGCCCTGCCCAGCTGTATCAGTTCGGTCTGGCCGCAGAAGACGAAGCCCGCGAGGTTGCACGTCGCGCCTGGGCAGACGGCAAGCGCAGCGCCGTGGCGATGGTTCCGAAAGGCGAATGGGGCGACCGCGTGCTGGATGCCTTCCGCAAGAGCTGGCAGGCCAAGGGCGGCACGCTGATCGCTGCAGAGCACGTCGATCAGCCTGTAGAACTGGCACAGCAGGTCGCCGATCTGTTCCAGCTGCGCAACAGCGAAGGCCGCGCGCAACGCCTGCAAAGCACGGCCGGCACTCAAGTCGCCGCTCAGCCAAGCCGTCGCCAGGACATCGACTTCATGTTCCTCGCCGCGACCCCACAGCAAGCGCAGCAGATCAAACCCACCATGGTCTTTCAGTACGCAGGTGACGTTCCGGTCTACGCCACTTCGCACCTGTTCACCAACAGCAACGATCATGCGCAATACATGGACCTCAATGGCGTGCGCTTCTGCGAAACGCCATGGCTGCTGAACGCCGAAGACCCGCTGCGCCAGCAGGTCACCGCGCAATGGCCGCAGGCCGCAGGCAGCCTGGGTCGCCTGTATGCGATGGGTATCGACGCCTATCGCCTGGCGCCGCGCCTCGCACAGCTCAAGGCGATGCCTGACAGCCGCATTGACGGGCTGTCCGGCAGCCTCAGCCTGAACCCTGGCCGCCGTGTCGAACGTCAGTTGCCATGGGCCGAATTCGTCGACGGCAAGATCCAGCGCCTGCCGGACACCGCTCCTTGATGCAACGCAGCACCCGCCAGCAAGCAGGGCGCGAGGCCGAAGCCTTCGCCCTGCAGTTTTTGCAACAACAGGGGCTGCGCCTGATTGAACAAAACTGGGTATGCAAACGCGGCGAGCTTGATCTAGTCATGCTTGACGGCGATACAGTAGTATTCGTCGAAGTTCGCTACCGGCGCCATTCAGGCTGGGGCGGCGCCATGGAAAGCGTCGATTTTCGCAAGCAGGAGAAACTCGTCACGGCCGCACAGCTTTTTCTGCAGCACGCAACGGCCTGGGCCAATCACCCCTGCCGTTTCGACGTGGTCGCCATTGAAGGCGAGCCCGGCAAGGCTGCACCACTGAACTGGATCAAGAGCGCTTTTGACAGCTGATCTGGCGCAGTGAAGCAGCAATCCGACTTGAGTCATGACCTGCAATACACTACAGCCCTCACCGATTTCGCTATTTGTTTTGCCGGCTGCACACCTTGTGTGCCGGATAGCTCCCGGGAGAACCCGGCGCATCCGTCCCGCCGCCGTACGCTCTAATTAAGGTCACATTGATGGACATGCAATCCCGAATTCGCCGGCTGTTCCAGGCCAGCATCGAAACCAAGCAACAGGCGATGGAAGTCCTTGCACCCTTTATCGAGCAAGCCAGTCAGGTCATGGTCAATGCCCTGCTCAACGAGGGCAAAATGCTCGCGTGCGGCAACGGCGGCTCAGCTGGCGACGCACAGCACTTTTCCTCGGAACTGCTCAACCGCTTCGAACGTGAGCGGCCGAGCCTGCCGGCAATTGCACTGACCACCGACAGCTCGACGATCACCTCGATCGCCAACGATTACAGCTACAACGAAATCTTCTCCAAACAGATCCGCGCACTGGGTCAGCCAGGCGATGTATTGCTGGCCATTTCCACCAGCGGCAACTCGGCGAATATTATTCAGGCCATCCAGGCCGCACATGATCGCGAAATGATTGTCGTAGCATTGACGGGACGCGACGGTGGCGGCATGGCCTCACTGCTATTGCCTGAGGATGTGGAGATCCGCGTACCCGCCAATGTCACGGCACGCATACAAGAAGTCCATCTGCTGGCGATCCATTGCCTTTGCGATTTGATCGACAGCCAACTGTTCGGGAGTGAAGAATGACCCCTAATCGTCTCAGCCTACTGGTTCTGACACTGTGCCTCAGCATCACCGGATGCAGTTCGGTGATCACGGCCACTCGCGAAAAACCGATCGAAGATGATCGCGGCACGCGCACCTTCGGCAGCAAGATCGATGACTCGCTGATCGAGACCAAGGCAGCCGTCAACATCTCCAAGGCCAGCCCTGACCTCGCAGAGGGCTCGCACATCGTCGTGACCAGCTTCAACGGCATCGTGCTGCTGGCTGGCCAGACACCGCGTGCCGACCTCAAGGCCATGGCCGAACAGGCCGCCAGCGCCGTTCAGCGCGTCAAGAAGGTCAACAACGAACTGCAGGTGATGGCGCCCTCCTCGCTGCTGGCGCGCAACAACGATGCCTGGCTGACGACCAAGGTCAAAAGCCAGATGATCGCCGACGCATCCATCCCCGGCTCGCGTATCAAGGTGGTGACCGAGAACGGCATCGTGTTCCTGCTGGGCCTGGTAACCCAGGACGAAGCCAATCGCGCCACCAACCTGGTACAGGGCGTCTCCGGCGTACAGAAGATCGTCAAACTCTTCGAGTACATCGACTGACGGGTAACCGGCAGGCATGAAAAAGGCGATCCGAAGATCGCCTTTTTTATTGCCCGTTTTTTACTTCACGACCTTCAGACTCGGCCTGCCACTCGGACGCGGCGGTTCGCTGTCTGGCGGAGGCGTATCGTCTTCGATCTCGATCTCTATTTCCTCACCCTCTTCCATGGAAGGCTCCAGATCGAAAACCATGCCCTGACCGTTCTCGCGGGCATAAATACCCAGGATGGCAGCGACAGGTACATAAAGCGTGTGCGGCACACCGCCGAAGCGGCCTTCGAAGCTCACCGCTTCGTTATCCATATGCAGATGACGCACGGCACTCGGCGAAACATTCAGGACAATCTGCCCGTCATTGGCAAATCCTTGTGGGACCTGCACAGCCGGGTAATCCGCATTGACCAGCACATGCGGGGTGCAATCGTTATCGACGATCCACTCATAGAGAGCACGAACAAGATAAGGGCGACTGGAGTTCATTAACGGCTCCTTAAGCCTTAGCGCATTTCACGTTCGGCATCAGACAGACTCGTCTGAAAAGCCTCACGCGCAAATTGGCGCTCCATATAATCAAGCAACGGCTTGGCAGGCCGCGGCAATTCAATACCCAAAATTGGCAAACGCCAGAGTATGGGGAGTAGACAGCAGTCAACAAGACTTAGCTCGTCACTCATGAAAAAAGCTTTTTCCGCGAACAACGGGGAAACCCCGGCCAGACTCTCACGGAGCTCCTTGCGCGCCTGAACACGAGCAGGCTCTTTGCTGCGCGTATCCAGAATCAGGTCGACAAGGCCGCACCAGTCTCTCTGGATACGATGGATCAGCAAACGACTGTTGGCACGAGCAACCGGATAGACGGGCAGCAGAGGCGGATGTGGATAGCGCTCATCCAGGTACTCCATCACCACGGTCGACTCGTACAACGCCAGGTCACGATCAACGAGGGTCGGCACACTGCCGTATGGATTTACTTCAATCAGCTGCGGCGGATGACGACCTGCCACCACTTCAATGATTTCGGCGCTGACACCCTTCTCGGCGAGCACAATGCGTACGCGATGAGAATAGTGGTCGGCGGGGTCGGAGTAGCAGGCCAACCGGTTGGTCACGCCCATGGCGATCCTCCTCGCTTGTTAAAATTTATCGGACAGACGAACGAACGCGCTTGAAGGGCGCATCCGATAATGAACGCAACAGGACAGGTGTTCGTCGCGGGCCACAAGATAGCTCATTTACGCGATGTAAATTCCGTAATCTTCGTCGACAGGCGGATAAATTTCACAATATCGACGCAAAACGAGCAACGCAAAAACATCCTGACCGTAAAAATCACGCCCATAAAAAAACGCCCAGCCCCGCGAGGGGATGGACGTTCTTTCTTTGAACGAAGAGCGTATTAACGCTTCGAGTACTGCGGACGCTTACGCGCTTTACGCAGACCGACTTTCTTACGTTCAACTTCACGAGCATCGCGAGTCACGAAGCCTGCTTTACGCAGAGCGCCACGCAGCGTCTCATCGTACTGCATCAGAGCGCGAGTGATACCGTGGCGGATTGCGCCAGCCTGACCACTCACACCGCCACCGATAACGGTGACGTAGATGTCGAACTTTTCAACTGTCTCGGTCAGTTCCAGCGGCTGACGAACTACCATGCGGGCAGTTTCGCGGCCGAAGAAATTATCCAGGGAGCGGTTGTTGATCGAGATGTTACCAGTACCCGGACGCAGGAAAACGCGAGCGGTTGCGGTCTTGCGACGGCCAGTGCCGTAATTTTGAGTCGCCGACATAATGAACTATTCCGTTAAAACTTCAGTTCTTGGGGCTGCTGAGCAGTATGAGGGTGTACAGCGCCCGCATAGACTTTCAGCTTACGATACATGTCGCGACCCAGCGGGTTCTTAGGCAGCATGCCTTTGACCGCGGTCTCGATCACGCGCTCAGGAGCTTTGGCGATCAGCTTTTCGAAGTTGATCGACTTGATCCCGCCCGGAAAACCGGAGTGTGAGTAGTAGATCTTGTCGGTGGTCTTGGCACCAGTAACGCGGATCTGCTCGGCATTGATCACGACGATGTAGTCGCCAGTATCAACGTGCGGAGTGTATTCCGGTTTGTGCTTGCCACGCAGACGGCTCGCGATTTCGGTGGCCAGACGACCCAGGGTCTGACCAGCAGCGTCGACGACGAACCAGTCGCGCTTAACTGTTTCCGGTTTAGCAGTAAAAGTTTTCATTCTTTATAGCCTCAGGGGCCGCCCTGAAAATTAGACGGCGGATCTTACTGAATAGTGCGTACTTTGACAAGTCAAAGGCAGCCGGAAACAGACGCTATCGGGGGCTCGGGTCAGCGCGTCCGTTATACGGCAAGATTCTTCGGCAGACGGCGCATCACTTCCACTGCAAAGAGCTGGCGGATTATACAGACTGTAAAAATAACCTCAACCGGATTTTTTGTTCACATTCTGTTTATTGCCTGCGGGGCGTGGATTGGCGGATATTTACCCTCTTAGCACAAAGCCATCATGGGAGCCCTGCCAAGGAGCCCCACGTAACGAGGCTGGACAGTTTTGGCAAAAAATAAGACGATCCAGCCGTCGCTTGACCATTTACCCATATAAGAATAACGATTATGCCGATCCAACACGCCACTCTTCTGCGCCGCGTAAGCATCCTGACCACGGACAAGATGTTTGCCTCCACTGTCATGCAGGCCAAGGATTTCTTCCATCTGGCGAGCCTGCGCTACAGCAAGCAACTGGGCAATGGCCTGGTACCCGCTTTCGAAACGCGCCTGGTCAGCCCGGACGGGCTTTCGGTCAGCAGCTTCAGCGATGTCACCCTGCCGGTCGACGGCGCGCTCTGCCAGAGCGACATCATCGTCATCCCGGCCTTCTGGGACGATTTTGAAACCCTCTGCCAGCGTTATCCACAGATCCTGCCGTGGTTGCGCGAGCAGCACGCCAACGGTGCCGTACTCTGCGCCGAAGCCACCGGCGTCTACTGGCTTGCCGAAGCCGGCTTGCTGGACGGCAAGGAAGCGACGACCTACTGGCGCTTTTTCAGCGCATTCGCCGAGCGCTATCCCAAGGTCCTGCTCAATCAGGAAAAGCACCTGACCGACGCCGACAACGTGTATTGCGCGGGCGGCACGACCTCGGCCTGCGATCTGTACATTTATCTGATCGAGCGCTTCTGCGGCGCCAATGTAGCCCAGGCCGTCGCCCGCGACATCCTCTATGAAGTGCGTCGCACCTACTCGCCGGGGCGAATCGGTTTTGGCGGTCAGAAGCTTCATCAGGACGTGGTCATTCTGCAGATCCAGCACTGGCTGGAAGAGCACTTTGCCGACAAGTTCCGCTTTGAAGACGTGGCCCGTGAGCACGGCATGAGCATTCGCAATTTCATGCGCCGCTTTCAGACCGCCACAGGCGACAAGCCGCTGCATTACCTGCAACGGCTGCGGATCGAAACGGCAAAGGGATTGCTGTCGGGGACGCGCAAGAGCATCAAGACCATCAGCTACGAAGTGGGCTACGACGACGCCAGCTTCTTTGCCCGACTGTTCCGCCAGCACACCGAGCTGTCACCCAATCAGTATCGGCAACAGTTCGAGGGTCAGAGGGAGAAGCTATAAGCTGCAAGCTGCAAGCTGCAAGCTGCAAGAGCCTGGGCTTTTAGCTTGCGGCTTGCAGCTTGAAACTTGCCGCTGCGACTAGGGCTTGTGTGCCCGCGAGAGGAACTCGTGGGATTGCATTTCCAGCAGACGGCTGAGGGTGCGCTGAAACTCGAACATCAACCGGCCACCGGTGTACAGGTCCTTCAATTCGACCTCTGCCGAGATGATCAGCTTGACGTTGCGATCGTAGAACTCGTCGACCATGTTGATGAAGCGTCGGGCGATGTCGTCAGTGGCAACGTCCATCTGCTCGACGCCGCTGATCAGCACGGCATGGAAGATCTTGCCCAGCTCGATGTAGTCGTTCTGACTGCGCGGGCCGTCGCACAACTCACGGAAGTCGAACCACGCCACATCGTCACAGGTGCGCAGCGCACGGATCTCGCGGTTTTCGATCATCAACACATCGTTTTCGATGGTTTCCGCGCAATCCGGAGTCAGCGCCTTGAAGCTTTTACGCAGGCTCTCCTGTGCAACTTCGTTGAGCGGGAAATGGAACAGTTCAGCCTGCTCCAGGTGACGCAGACGGTAATCGACGCCACTGTCGACGTTGACGATGTCGGTGTTCTGCTTGATCAGCGCGATGGCCGGCAGGAAACGCGCCCGCTGCAGGCCGTCCTTGTACAGGCCGTCCGGAACGATGTTGGAAGTGGCCACCAGCGTCACGCCGTTCTTGAACAGCTCTTCCATCAGCGTGCCGAGGATCATGGCATCGGTGATATCGGAGACGAAAAACTCGTCGAAACAGATGACCCGCGCCTCATCGGAAAAACGCCTGGCGATGATCGTCAACGGGTTTTTCTCGCCCTTGAGAGTCTTCATCTCTTCGTGCACGCGCTTCATGAAGCGGTGGAAGTGCGTACGGACCTTGTCCTGAAACGGCAGTGCGTCGAAGAACGTATCGACCAGATACGTCTTGCCGCGGCCTACGCCACCCCAGAAGTACAGCCCCTTGACCAGCGTCTGCTCTTTCTTGCCGAACAGTTTGCCGAACAGGCCGGGCTTGCTGTCGTGAGCGGCGATCAGATCGTCGTACAGGCGCTGCAGATGACGCACAGCGTTTTCCTGCGCGGCATCGTGAAAGAAGTCCGGGCGTTTCAGATCAGCTTGATATCGTTCTAGGGGCGTCATAATTCGTTAGCAAGGCAACAAAAACGGGTCGTCACTGTAGCGACGACCCCGGGGATTGGCAATCAGTCCTGTTGAGGAGCGAGCGCCAGCTTGAGTGTTTCGATGGCACTGTCGCGCGCGGCAGCGTCGGCGAATACCGGGCTGTCCGCCACACAGGCGCCGTCCAGCCACAGCGTGAAGCGATCGTCTTCGCTGCGCAGGTCCAGTTCGCCGCCCTGCTGCAACTGCTTGCTGACCACGCCTGCAGCCTTGCCATCGGCAAAGTTGCGCGACAACAGCAACTGCTCGCCATCGGCTGCCAGCAGACGGAAGCGGAAGCTACCGTCGTCTTCACGGAAGCTGACGAAACGAGCGCCCTTGCTGGCCTTTTTCTTGCCCGTGTCAGCGTTCTGCACCACGGTACGGAACGACCGCAGGCCCACCGCCTCGCGCAATTCCTCGAGGAATGGGGTGGCGACACGTCGGGCTTTCTGCGCGCCAGCGAGCAGGATGTCTTCCAGATCGGCAGGACGCTCGATCAGCCCCAGATACTTTTCACGGGGTTCGCTCAGCTGTGCATCCAGCAACGTGAACAGACGATTCTTGGCTTCACCCCAGCCCAGGCCCTGCAACAGGTCAGAGCGGAATTCGGCGCACTGCTCGGCCGTCGAGAAGGCCTGATACAGGGTAAACAGGTGCGAGGTGTCCGGGTCTTTCGCTTCGCCCGGGGCACGCGAGTCGGTGACGATGCGCGATATCGCGCTTTTCATGTCCTTGGCACCGCTGAACAACGGGATGGTGTTGTCGTAGCTCTTGGACATCTTGCGACCGTCCAGACCTGGCAGCGTAGCCACGCTCTCTTCGATCAGTGCCTCGGGCATGACGAAGAATTCCTTGCCATTGCCGAACAGGTGATTGAAACGCTGACCGATGTCACGGGCCATTTCAACGTGCTGAATCTGGTCGCGACCTACCGGAACCTGATGCGCATTGAACATCAGGATGTCGGCAGCCATCAGCACCGGGTAGCTGTACAGTCCCATGGTGATGCCTGCATCCGGGTCTTCGCCACCTTCCACGTTCTTGTCCACCGACGCCTTGTAGGCGTGGGCGCGATTGAGCAGGCCCTTGGCCGCGACGCAGGTGAGCAGCCAGGTCAGTTCCGGGATTTCAGGAATGTCCGACTGGCGATAGAAGGTCACACGATCGACGTCCAGCCCCGCCGCCAGCCAGGTCGCGGCGATTTCCAGACGCGAGCGCTGAATGCGCAGCGGGTCATCGCATTTGATCAGCGCGTGGTAGTCGGCCAGAAAGTAGAACGAGTCGAAATCGCTCTGACGGCTGGCGACAATGGCCGGGCGAATGGCGCCCGCGTAGTTGCCCAGATGGGGAGTGCCGGTGGTCGTGATACCGGTCAGGATACGAGTGGTCATGGCAGGTCGCTTATCAATAGGATGCAATACGGGTTGCAATCAGCTGGAAAGTCGCGGCAGGAGCAGATCTTTCAGATCAGTCAGCTTGCCGTGAAAAAAGTGTCCGCATTCTGCCACTTTCAGCAGCTCATGGGGACGTTGCAACGCGGCGGACCATGCATAGACCGTCTCAGGGTCGATCACTTCGTCGTTCTCCGGCTGAATGATCGTCAGCGGGCAAGCCTTGGGCAGTACGCTTTGGTCCTCAAGGCGCGACGCCGCAGCCGCAATCAGAAACAGATGCGTGAGCTTTTCACCCTGCGCTTCCAGCCTGCCACCCAGGTTTGCAGCAACGTAGCCGCCAAAGGAAAATCCGAGCAGGGTCATCGGCATATCTGGATGTTGCGCCCGCAGCCATTGGGCGGCAGCCTGGGCATCATCGATCTCGCCCGGCCCGGCAACCGAGGTACCGGCACTGGCACCGACGCCGCGATAATTGAAGCGCAACGTGATCAAACCCTGATCGCGTGCGGTACGCTGCAACGTCGAGACGACTTTATTGAGCATCGTTCCGCCCTGTATCGGGTTAGGATGACAGATCAGTGCAACACCTCGGGCGTCGGGGACATCCTGATACAGCGCTTCGAGCTGGCCTTCAGGGCCATCGATAAATAATGGGGTTTCACGCATGAGCAAAACAGAACTCCGTGACCTCGAAATGGGTCGACTCGTCTAGCTGATTGTCTGCGGCATGCATATCAACGATACGTCGCGGGTATACAGCGCAGGTTCGAGCCGTTAACGTAAAGCAAAGCCGTTTATAGAGGAAGGACTCGTGGAACACTCGCTCTTAGTCTGGTTGTTGCCGACGCTCGCCCTGGTGGCCGGCGTCGTCATTGGTTTTCTGGTGGCACGCCTGCTGCCCAACACCGTTCCGAACAGCACCCAGCGCCAGCTGGATGACATTCAGGAGCGTTTCGACGCCTATCAGAACGAGGTAGTCACGCACTTCAACAGCACGGCCAATCTGGTACAAAAGCTTTCACAGAGCTATCAGGATGTTCAGGAACACCTTGCCGAGGGCGCCAACCGTCTGGCTCTCGACGAGCTGACCCGCCAACGCCTGCTGGCCGCCCTGCACCCTGAGGCCAATCATGCGCACCGCGATCATCGCGACCGCCTGACCCCGCCACGTGACACTGAAACACCCAAGGATTACGCGCCCAAGTCGCCCAACTCCCCGGGCATGCTGGATGAGCATTACGGCTTGAAGAAGTAAGCTTTCGCAGCCACACAAAAAGCCCGCCGCAGAGAGCATCTGCGGCGGGCTTTTTTTGTAGGATCGAAACTGTAATCCCTTGCGGAGGCAAGCCCCCTGCCAGGGGATATGAATCAGATCGCGCCGCGGCTGCGCAGCAGATCCAGCACCTGCCTGACGCTTTCTTCCACGTTGAGTGTCTGCGTGTCGATCACCAGATCGGCA
This sequence comes from Pseudomonas sp. PvP028, assembly GCF_017832255.1. NCBI lineage: Bacteria > Pseudomonadati > Pseudomonadota > Gammaproteobacteria > Pseudomonadales > Pseudomonadaceae > Pseudomonas > Pseudomonas sp. PvP028. The sequence continues at coordinate 2,516,743 of NZ_JAFIBL010000001.1, read as the reverse complement.
TTCAGCGGCACGTCATACGGGAAGGACTCGCCAGGGATATTGTCGCCATCAGCGGCATACAGGCCCTGCGGATCACGCTCGCGGCAGACCGTTGGCGACGCCTGTACATAGACGGTGAGCAGGCGATCCTTGCCGATCAGCGCCTTGGCGCGCTCACGCCCTTCGGCGTCCGGCGCAACGAATGCGGCCAGGGTCAACAGGCCGGCTTCGTTGAACTGACGCGCCACATGCGCGGCACGGCTCCAGTTCTCGGTACGACCTGCACGATCCTGTGGCAAGCCTTTGTTCAGGTCATGACGCAGGTTCTGACCGTCCAGCACATAGACCGCACGGCCCATGTCGAACAGCTTGCGCTCGACCGCATAGGCCAGCGTGCTTTTACCCGCGCCGGAAAGGCCGCTGAACAACACGGTGGCCGGTTGCTGACCGAAGCGCTGCGCGCGCTCCTCAGTGGAGACGTGGGCCAGTTCGCCATGGTGCTGCGAGCCGCCACCTGAAACCGGCTTGGCGATGATCATGCCCGCCGCAACGGTGCCATTGGTCAAACGATCGATGACGATGAACGAACCCGTGGTGCGGTTGCTGCTGTAGCCGTCCAGCGCGATGGGCGCATCGAGGCTGACCTTGACGCGGCCGATCTCGTTCAGTTGCAACGAGCTGGCAGGGCCTTCCTCCAGTGTGTTCACATCGACCCGGTGGGTGATGCTGGCAATGGAGCCTGGCACATAGCTGGTGGCGCGCTTGATGTCGTACTTCTTGCCCGGCAGCATCGGTTCTTCGGCCATCCACACCAGCATGGCATCGAACGCATCGCTGACCTGCGGAACATTGTCGGCATGCACCAGCAGGTCACCACGGGAAATGTCGATCTCGTCTTCCATGGTCAGCGTCACCGCCTGACCCGGCCCCGCCTGCTCCAGCTCGCCTTCAAAGGTGACGATGGACTTCACACGGCTGCTCTTGCCCGACGGCAGCACGACGATCTCGTCGCCCTTGTGCACGATGCCGCTGGCCAGCGTACCGGCGAAACCACGGAAGTTCAGATTCGGACGGTTGACGTACTGCACCGGGAAACGCAGGTCCGCATAGTTGCGGTCGCTGGCGATTTCGACCGTTTCGAGAATTTCCATCAGCGACTGGCCGGTGTACCACGGCGAACGCTCGCTCTTGTTCACCACGTTGTCGCCCTTGAGCGCCGACATAGGTACAAAAGCCATGGTGGTCGGCTTGAACGCGATGCCCTCGGCAAACTTCAGGTAATCGGCCTTGATCGACTCGAAAACGCTTTCATCGAAGCCGTTGAGGTCCATCTTGTTGATGGCGACGACGATATGCTTGATGCCCAGCAGCGAGGCGATATAGCTGTGACGACGGGTCTGGGTCTGCACGCCGTAGCGGGCGTCCACCAGAATGATCGCCAGGTCACAGGTCGACGCACCGGTGGCCATGTTGCGGGTGTACTGCTCGTGGCCCGGGGTGTCGGCGATGATGAATTTGCGCTTGGCCGTGGAGAAATAGCGATAAGCGACATCGATGGTGATGCCCTGCTCCCGCTCGGCCTGCAGGCCATCCACCAGCAACGCCAGATCGACGTCATCACCCGTGGTACCGGACTTCTTCGAGTCACGGGTGATGGCTTCCAGGTGATCCTCGTAGATCATCTTGGAGTCGTGCAGCAAACGCCCGATCAGCGTGCTCTTGCCGTCATCGACGTTGCCACAGGTAAGAAAGCGCAGCATTTCCTTGCGTTCGTGCTGGCCCAGGTAGGCGAGGATGTCCTCGCTGATCAAATCAGATTGATGCGACATGTGACACCCCTTAGAAATAACCCTGACGTTTCTTTTCTTCCATCGAACCAGCGCCGTCATGGTCAATGACCCGGCCCTGGCGTTCGGAAGTTCGCGTCAGCAACATTTCCTGAATGATGTCGGTCAGGCTGGTCGCTTCGGACTCGACGGCACCGGTCAGCGGGTAGCAGCCCAAGGTGCGGAAACGGACCTTTTTCTTGACGATGCGCGACTTCTCTTCATCGGTGAGATGCTCGAGGATGCGCTCGTCGTCGATCATGATCAGCGTGCCGTTCTTCTCGATAACGTCGCGCTCGGCGGCGAAATACAGCGGCACGATCGGGATGCCTTCAAGGTAGATGTACTGCCAGATATCCAGCTCGGTCCAGTTGGAGAGCGGGAACACACGGATCGACTCACCTTTGTTGACGTTGCCGTTGTAGACGTTCCACAACTCGGGACGCTGGTTTTTCGGGTCCCAGCGGTGCTTGCTGTCGCGGAACGAGTAGACGCGTTCCTTGGCCCGGGACTTCTCTTCGTCGCGTCGGGCACCGCCAAAGGCAGCGTCGAAACCATGCTTGTCGAGCGCCTGCTTCAGGCCCTCGGTCTTCATGATATCGGTGTGTTTGGCGCTGCCATGGGTGAACGGGTTGATGCCCTGCGCCACGCCATCGGGGTTGATATGGGTGATCAGGTCCAGGCCCATTTCCTCGACCATCTGGTCGCGAAAGCGATACATCTCCTGGAATTTCCAGCGGGTATCGACGTGCATGACCGGGAATGGCAGTTTACCGGGGAAGAATGCCTTGCGCGCCAGGTGCAGCATCACGGCCGAATCTTTGCCGATCGAGTACAGCATCACCGGGTTATCGAACTCGGCGGCGACCTCGCGGATGATGTGGATGCTTTCCGCCTCCAGCTGTTTCAGATGCGTCAGTTTGTCAACCATGGCTACTCACGGATTGCGTTCGTTATGGACCGGGAAACCCCGGGGCGGCCAGCGGGCCGTATTCGAGCCGGGCACTTTAACATGCGTGATATCGCTAATCAGCGATGCAACTAGATCGAAACGATCTATGCATATGCCCTGCTGTTTGATCGTTCAAATCGGGTTCGGACAGTCGATAAAGATATGCTCGAGCGCAAAGCGCCGCGCCAGGTAGTCGCCCAGTGCCTGCACGCCGTAGCGCTCGGTGGCATGATGGCCGGCGGCGATGAAGCTGATGTCGTTCTCTCGTGCGCTATGAAACGTCTGCTCCGACGCTTCGCCACTGAGGAACAGGTCGACGCCCTCAAGCACCGCCTGATCGATGTAGTTCTGCCCCCCACCCGTGCACCAGCCGACACGGCGAATCATCTGACTGCCTTCGATGAGCAATGGCTCACGCCCCAGCGCGTCCTGCACGCGACGAGCGAAATCCCGCGCAGTCATGGGTTCGGACAGCGAACCGATCAGCCCGACCACACGCGGGTTTTCAGGGTCCAGAGGGCCTTCGACCGTGATGTCCAGTTGACGCGCCAGTTGCACGTTGTTGCCCACCTCGGGGTGCACATCCAGCGGCAGGTGGTAGGCCAGCAGGCTGATGTCATGCTTGAGCAAGGTTTTCAGGCGACGCTGCTTCATGCCCACGACACACGGGTTTTCGCCCTTCCAGAAATAACCGTGGTGGACCAGAACCAGATCAGCCTGAGCGTCGACTGCCGCGTCCAGCAGGGCCTGACTGGCCGTCACGCCACTGACGATGCGCATGACTTGCGGCCGCCCTTCGACCTGCAGGCCATTGGGGCAGTAATCCTGAATCCGGGCACTGTTCAGATAGCGGTCGGCTTCTTCGACCAGGGTGCTCAGGGCAACAGCCATAAAAGACTCCTAAATATGCAGTTCAGAGCTGCGTTGTACTCGTATAATGCCCGCCATTATGGCGCACCCGTGGCAAAACTTTCTGCGCCCGCAACCATCAGGACTTGTTAAATGTTCAAGGCACTGCGTTTTTTCGGCTGGCCATTGCTGGCTGGCGTGCTTATCGCCATGCTGATTATTCAGCGCTACCCGCAGTGGGTCGGCCTGCCGAGTCTGGATGTCAATCTGCAACAGGCTCCACAGACCACCAACGTCATGCAAGGTCCGTCTTCCTATGCCGACGCGGTCATTGCCGCAGCGCCCGCGGTGGTCAACCTCTATACCACCAAGATGGTCAACAAGGGCAACAACCCGCTTTTCGAAGACCCGCAGTTCCGACGTTTCTTCGGCGATAACACGCCCAAGCAGAAGCGTATGGAATCGAGCCTGGGTTCTGGCGTCATGATGAGCCCCGAAGGCTACATACTGACCAACAACCACGTCACCACCGGCGCGGACCAGATCGTGGTCGCGCTCAAAGACGGCCGCGAAACCATTGCCCGGGTCATCGGCAATGACCCGGAAACCGACCTGGCGGTGCTCAAGATCGACCTGAAAAACCTGCCGGCGATTACCATCGCGCGCTCTGACAGCATCCGCATCGGCGATGTGGCACTGGCGATCGGCAACCCGTTCGGGGTCGGCCAGACCGTGACCATGGGCATCATCAGTGCCACCGGGCGCAATCAATTGGGCCTCAACACCTACGAAGACTTCATTCAGACCGATGCGGCCATCAACCCGGGTAACTCGGGTGGCGCGCTGGTGGACGCGAGCGGCAATCTGATCGGTATCAACACCGCGATCTTTTCCAAGTCCGGCGGCTCGCAGGGCATCGGCTTCGCCATTCCGACCAAGCTGGCTATGGATGTCATGAAGTCGATCATCGAGCATGGTCAGGTCATTCGTGGCTGGCTGGGCATCGAAGTTCAACCTCTGACTCAGGAACTGGCCGAATCCTTCGGGCTTAAGGATCGTCCAGGTATCGTCGTGGCGGGCATCTTCCGCGACGGACCGGCGCAGAAAGCCGGGCTGCAACTGGGCGACGTGATCCTGAGCATCAATGGCGAACCTGCCGGCGACGGTCGTCGCTCGATGAACCAGGTGGCGCGCACCAAACCCAAGGACAAGATTGCTATCGACGTGATGCGTAACGGCAAGGAAATGCGCCTGAGCGCCGAAGTCGGCCTGCGCCCACCGCCCGCCCCGACACCCGTCGCCGCGCCGGAGTGACGCCGCCATCTGGAAGTGCGGTACAACGCAGATCTGTGACGCCGGGAATAAAAGGTGTCCACGCTTCTGCCCGGAGGGCGTGAGAGCGAGGTGTTTTAGAGCCATGTGAAACACTCACACAGGTCCGGGGTGTTTTCAAGCCTTGTGGATTACTCACACAGGTCGGCTGTGTTTCGAGCCATGCGAATGCCCTGCGGCACTGATGACCTGGTGGGAGCGAGCTTGCTCGCGAAGACGGTGTTTCAGTCGATGCATTTTCGGCGCTTGTACAGACCCTTTCGCGAGCAAGCTCGCTCCCACAGGTACGGGGTGTTTTCGAGCCATGTGAAAAACTCCACAGGTCCGGGTTGTCTTCAAGCCATGTGGATTACTCACACAGGTCGGCTGTGTTTCGAGCCATGCGAATGCCCTGCGGCACTGATGACCTTGTGGGAGCGAGCTTGCTCGCGAAGACGGTGTTTCAGTCGATGCATTTTCGGCGCTTCTACAGACCCTTTCGCGAGCAAGCTCGCTCCCACAGGTCCGTGGTGTTTTTCAAGCCATGTGAAACACTCACTCAGGTCCGGGGTGTTTTTCAAGCCATGTGAAACACTCACTCAGGTCCGGGGTGTCTTCAAGCCATGTGAAACACTCACACAGGTCCGAGGTGTTTTCGAGCTATGTGGATTACTCACACAGGTCGGCTGTGTTTCGAGCCATGCGAATGCCCTGCGGCACTGATGACCTTGTGGGAGCGAGCTTGCTCGCGAAGACGGTGTTTCAGTCGATGCATTTTCGGCGCTTCTACAGACCCTTTCGCGAGCAAGCTCGCTCCCACAGGTACGGGGTGTTTTCGAGCCATGTGGATTACTCACACAGGTCGGCGATGAGTGACGGCGCAGAGTCAGCCCGTTTTCGGGCTGACCGATCCGCTTCTCAGATGTCGCTCAGACCTTCCAGCAATGCCTGATGCTGCTCTGGCGTGCCGATGCTGATGCGCAGGAACTGGGCGATTCGCTGCTGTTTGAAGTGACGGACGATGACGCCCTGTTCGCGCAATTTGGCTGCCAGTGCTGCGGCATCATGTTGCGGGTGGCGGGCGAAGATGAAGTTGGCTGCCGATGGCAGAACCTCAAAGCCTTTGCCCTGCAACTGCTCGACCAGTACCTCGCGGCTTTCGATGACCTTGTTGCGGGTGGTTTCGAAGTGCTCGCGATCCTCGAAGGCGGCCGCCCCGCCTACATTGGCCATGCGGTCCAACGGATAGGAGTTGAAGCTGTTCTTGATCCGCTCCAGCGCCTCGATCAGATCAGGATGACCCACCGCCAGGCCGACGCGCAGACCGGCCAGCGAACGCGACTTGGACAGGGTCTGGGTGACCAGCAGGTTCGGGTAACGATCGACCAGCGTAATAGCTGTCTCGCCACCAAAGTCGATATACGCTTCATCGACGACCACCACCGAGTCCGGGCTGGCCTTGATGATCTGCTCGACCTTGTCCAGACCGAGCAGGCAACCGGTCGGCGCATTCGGGTTGGGGAAGATGATCCCGGCATTCGGTCTGGCGTAGTCTTCGGCACGAATCTGGAACTGCTCATCCAGCGGGACCAATTCGTGATCGATGCCATACAGGCCGCAATACACCGGATAGAAGCTGTAGCTGATATCCGGGAAAAGCAGCGGAGCATCGTGCTGAAACAAGGCGTGAAAAATGTGCGCCAGCACCTCGTCCGAGCCGTTGCCCAGGAACACCTGATTGGGCTGCACCTTGTAGTAATCGGCGACAGCATGCTTGAGCAGATCGCTGTTGGGGTCCGGATAAAGGCGCAAATCGTCGGTCAGCGCGGCGCGCATGGCGTCGATGGCCTTTGGCGAAGGGCCATACGGGTTTTCATTGGTATTGAGCTTGACCAGGCGGGTCAGCTTCGGCTGTTCGCCCGGCACATAAGGCACCAGATCGCTGACAAAAGGGCTCCAGAATTTGCTCATTATTTGCCGTCCTCTGTGTTGCCTGCTTTCCAGTCAGGGTCAGTGATTCGATATTCGGCGCTGCGCGCGTGGCCGCTCAGGGACTCGCCACGAGCCAGCACGGACGCTGTCTTGCCCAGCTCGGACGCACCTTGCGGCGAGCAATAGATGATCGACGAGCGCTTCTGGAAATCGTAGACGCCCAGCGGCGAGGAAAAACGCGCCGTGCCGGAGGTCGGCAGCACATGGTTGGGACCTGCGCAGTAATCGCCCAGCGCTTCGGAGGTGTGGCGCCCCATGAAAATCGCACCCGCATGGCGGATCTGCGGCAGCCAGGCTTCCGGATCGGCGACCGACAATTCGAGGTGCTCGGGCGCGATGCGATTGGCGACTTCGATGGCCTGGGCCATGTCAGACACCTTTATCAGGGCGCCGCGACCGTTGATCGACGTTTCGACGATGGCCGCCCGCTCCATGGTCGGCAGCAGACGGGTGATGCTGGCCGCCACCTTGTCGAGAAATTCGGCATCCGGACTGACCAGAATGGCCTGGGCATCTTCGTCGTGCTCGGCCTGGGAGAACAGGTCCATGGCGATCCAGTCAGGATCGGTCTGGCCGTCACACACCACCAGAATCTCGGAAGGACCAGCGATCATATCGATCCCCACCTGACCGAAGACGTGACGCTTGGCGGTCGCCACATAGATGTTGCCAGGGCCAACAACCTTGTCGACTTTCGGCACGCTTTCAGTGCCGTAAGCCAGCGCGGCAACAGCCTGCGCCCCGCCAATGGTGAACACCCGGTCGACCCCTGCAATGCAGGCAGCAGCCAGCACCAGTTCGTTGATTTCACCACGCGGCGTCGGCACGACCATGACCACTTCGGTCACACCTGCCACCTTGGCCGGTATGGCGTTCATCAATACCGAAGACGGATAGGAAGCTTTGCCACCCGGCACGTACAGACCTGCACGGTCCAACGGCGTGACCTTCTGGCCCAGCACCGTGCCGTCGGCCTCGGTGTAGCTCCAGGAATCCTGCTTCTGCTTTTCGTGGTAACTGCGCACACGCTCGGCGGCCTTTTCCAGGGCTTCGCGCTGAACCGGGGTTATGCGCGTCAACGCCAGTTCCAGGCGCTCGCGGGGCAGAATCAGGTCGGCCATTGAGGCAACCTGCAGCCCGTCGAACTTCTGGGTGAACTCGACCAGCGCCGCGTCGCCACGCTCACGCACCGCCTTGATGATGTCGAGCACGCGCTGGTTGACCGAGTCGTCAGACACACTTTCCCAGCTCAGCAGATGATCCAGATGTCGTGCGAAATCCGGGTCAGCAGCATCGAGTCGGCGAATTGCAGTGGGAGTGGTCATAGCGGGGCCTCAATAATTGGCGGATGCTCAGGAGCCTAAAGCTACCAAGCTATCCGCGCAGGCACCTGAGAAATTTGGCTATGACACGGATAGCTGGACGCAACTCAACGTTGCGTGAAGGGATCAGCTACGGTGTCGCGACTCCACTGCCTTGCGCAGGGTGTCGATGAGAGCCTGAATACGTGCGTGCTGCATCTTCATGGAGGCCTTGTTCACCACCAGACGCGAGCTGATGGTCGCGATCAGCTCCTGGGGCTCCAGGCCGTTGGCGCGCAGGGTATTCCCGGTGTCGACCACGTCGATGATCTTGTCTGCGAGGCCAATCAGCGGTGCCAGCTCCATGGAGCCGTACAACTTGATGATATCGACCTGACGGCCCTGCTCTGCGTAGTAACGCTTGGCGACGTTGACGAACTTGGTCGCCACGCGCAGACGCCCCTTGGGCTCGACCGCACCGATGGCACCCGCGGTCATCAGCTTGCACTTGGCAATCTGCAGGTCCAGCGGCTCATACAGGCCCTGACCGGTGTATTCCATCAGCACATCCTTGCCCGCGACACCCAGGTCGGCGGCACCATGCTCGACATAGGTCGGCACGTCGGTGGCACGCACGATCAGCAGGCGCACATCGGCCTGAGTCGTGGGGATGATGAGCTTGCGGCTCTTGTCCGGATTCTCGGTCGGCACTATGCCGGCTTCAGCGAGAAGCGGCAGAGTGTCGTCAAGAATGCGGCCCTTGGACAGTGCGATGGTCAACATGGGAAACGTAAGTCCTTATCAGGAAACTTTTGTCACGACGCAAGCGGCGCATGACAACCCTCAGGCCTGTTGACCTGAAGTGAAACGAATCAGAAATTACACCCGCGACAGAACAGGCGGCCCCGATGCCAGTGGCATCAGGACCGCATGCTGCTAGCCCGGAACGCGGCGGATCTTGGCACCCAGCATTTGCAGCTTCTCTTCGATGCACTCGTAACCACGGTCTATGTGGTAGATGCGGTCGATCAGCGTGTCGCCCTGGGCAACCAGCGCCGAGATCACCAGACTGGCCGATGCACGCAGGTCGGTCGCCATGACTGGCGCGCCCTTGAGCACTTCGGTGCCGGTAACAATGGCGGTGTTGCCTTCAACCTGAATCTGAGCGCCCATGCGGTGCATTTCATACACGTGCATGAAGCGGTTTTCGAAGATGGTCTCGATGACCGCCCCCGTGCCTTCGGCAATCGCGTTGAGCGAGATGAACTGCGCCTGCATGTCGGTCGGGAACGCCGGATAAGGCGCAGTACGCACATTGACCGCCTTTGGACGCTTGCCGTGCATGTTCAGCTCGATCCAGTCTTCACCGGTCGTAATTTCCGCACCGGCTTCCTGAAGCTTGAGCAGCACAGCTTCGAGGATGGTCGGATCGGTGTCCTTGACCTTGACGCGACCGCCGGTAACGGCAGCGGCCACCAGATAGGTGCCGGTTTCGATACGGTCGGGCATGACCTTGTAGGTGGCCGGGCCCAGACGCTTGACGCCATCGATGGTGATGGTATCGGTACCTGCGCCGTGGATCTTGGCACCCATTGCAATCAGGAAGTTGGCCAGATCGACAACCTCTGGCTCGCGCGCGGCGTTCTGCAGCACGCTGCGACCGTTGGCGAGGCTGGCAGCCATCATGATGTTTTCAGTACCGGTCACGCTCACGGTATCGAAGAAGAAGTTGGCACCGCGCAAGCCACCCTCGGGTGCCTTGGCCTTGATGTAGCCACCTTCGACGTCAATGATCGCGCCCATGGCTTCAAGGCCACGGATGTGCAGGTCGACCGGACGCGAACCGATGGCACAGCCACCTGGCAGAGCCACTTCGGCCTCGCCGAAGCGAGCGACCATCGGGCCCAGCACCAGAATCGACGCACGCATGGTTTTCACCAGTTCGTACGGCGCGACCAGAGTCTTGATGGTTCGCGGGTCGATTTCGACACTGAGCTTTTCGTCGATCACAGGCTCGATGCCCATGCGACCGAACAGCTCGATCATGGTCGTGATGTCGTGCAGGTGCGGCAGGTTCTGAACAGTGACGGGTCCGTCCGCCAGCAACGTGGCGGCAAGGATCGGCAGGGCAGAGTTCTTTGCCCCGGAAATGCGAATTTCGCCATCAAGACGAACGCCGCCGGTAATAATCAGTTTATCCATTAGAGTCTCGACACCAATTGGCTCAGGAACGCTCGGCCCATGCAGCGCGGCTGAAAAATTTCATGGTCACCGCGTGGATGCTGCCATCGGCAATCCAGGGGTTCAGATGGGTATAAATCTGTTGCTGACGTTTGACCGGGCTCAGGCCGGCCAACTCGTCGCTGATGATATTCAGCTGGAAGTTGCAGCCTTCGCCTTCGACTTCCACTTTGATTTCCGGCAGCTTTCCTTCAAGGAAGCTTTTAACTTCTACGGCCTGCATGCTTAACCTCGATCGGCGCTGTACGCGCGCGGGTCTGGCATCATACAAAAAAAGCCCATGTTATGCGAAGCCCGACAAGCAGGTCCCGGATAAAGGGCTTTTTCGATAGTGCTTTTCAGTGGGCGTCCAGCAGCTCGGTCAAACCTGATACGCGAGCTATCTGGCGCATGTCTTCGGGGAGCGAGCGCAACGTCATGGACTTGCCCGCATCCCGGGCATCGCGCATGAACGCCAGCAACAAGGCCAGACCGACGCTGCTGGACTTCTCGACACCCGAGCAGTCCAGCGTGAGGTCTGCAAGATCACCGGATTTGATCAGTGCCGCACCCTGCTTGCGCAGTTGCGGCCCTGTGCGGTAATCCAGCACACCAATCAGCCTGAGCTCACCCGGCCCGACAAGGCGAACGGCAGATTCGGTCATTGCACCGGCTTCTGCGTAGCATCGACGGTAGATTTGGTCTTGGCCACTTCGCCAGCCCAGTTGTTGATGGTGGTGTCCAGGTTGTTGCCGTTGCGCTGCATCGCATCAGCGAACTGATCACGGAACAGTTTGCCGATATTGATACCGTTGATGACAACGTTACGCACTTTCCACTCGTCGTTCAGTTTGACCAGCGTGTAGGACACCGGATAAACCGCGCCGTTACTGCCCTTGACCTGCATGTCAACGCTGGTGCGGTCATTGCCTTCGTCCTTGGCAGGTGCGACGGTGATGCCCTGATTGTTGAATTCAAGCAAGGCATTGCCATAGAACTGCATCAGGCTTCGCTTGAAGTTTTCCTCGAAACGCTTCACCTGTTCGGGACTCGCCTTGCGGGAATACTTCACGGTCATGATGCTTTTGGAGATGCCATCGGCATCCACGACAGGACCGACGATGCGGTTCAGTGCATCGTAGAACGCGCTTGGGTTGGCTTTGTACTGCTCGCGATTGGTCGCCAGGTCACTCAACAGTTCCTTGGTGGTGCGCTCCACCAGGTCATGAGCCGACGGGGTGGCCGCGGCATTCGCCAGCATTGGCAGAGTGGCCAGCAATACCAGCAGGCCACGGCGCAGAATAGAGATCATTTGAAGCTCCTCACTTGGCGTCTTTACTAACAGTATTGAGCAGGAATTTTCCGATCAGGTCTTCCAGCACCAGCGACGACTGCGTGTCATGGATAGTCCCGCCATCCTTGAGCAGCTTGTCATCGCCACCGACGCTGAGACCAATGTATTTTTCACCCAGCAAACCGGCCGTCAGAATCGACGCAGTCGAGTCCGAAGGCAGGTTATCGACCTTCTTCTGAATTTCCAGTGTGACGCGACCGGTAAAGGTATCGCGATCCAGATCGATCGCCGTCACCTTGCCGATCGTGACACCAGCCATGCTTACCTTGGCTCTGACAGTCAAACCGGCAATATTGTCGAAGTAGGCATAAAGTTTATAGGTGTCGGTGCTTGCGCTCGTGCTCAGACCACTGACTCGCAGGGCCAGCAGGAGCAGAGCCAGTATCCCCGCCAGCAGGAACAGACCGACTCCGGTTTCGATGGCACGGTTTTGCATCAGAAATCTCCAAACATCAAAGCGGTCAAAATAAAGTCCAGTCCCAGCACGGCCAACGAGGCGTAAACGACGGTTCTGGTCGTCGCGCGACTGATCCCCTCGGAAGTAGGCTCGCAATCGTAACCCTGGAAAACGGCAATCCATGTCACCACGAAGGCAAATACGACGCTTTTGATCACCCCATTGAGCACATCGTTCGTGAAAGAAACGCTGTTCTGCATGTTCGACCAGAAAGAACCGTCATAGACTCCCAGCCAATCGATCGCCACCCAGGAAGCGCCCCAGATACCGACCACGCTGAAAATCATCGCCAGAATCGGCAGCGAGATGAACCCGGCCCACAGACGCGGCGCAACGATGTACTTGAGCGGGTCGACACCGATCATTTCAAGGCTCGACAGCTGCTCGGTGGATTTCATGTTGCCAATCTCGGCGGTCAATGCCGACCCTGCACGACCGGCGAACAGCAAGGCCGTCACCACAGGACCAAGCTCACGCAGCAGGGTCAGGGCAACCATCTGGCCGACCGCCTGCTCCGAACCGTATTTGGTCAGAATGCTGAAACCCTGCAGCGCCAGTACCATGCCGATAAACATGCCGGACACCACAATGATGACCAGCGACATGACACCTACCGAATACAGCTGCCTGACCAGCAATTGAAAACTGCTGCCCGCACCGCCGCGACCGAGCAAGGCATGCACCAGAAACAGACCGGAGCGCCCCAGAACAGTAACAATATCAATGGCCGACCGCCCCAGCAGGCGAACCCGGTCCATCAGTGACTTATTGCGCATCAGCGCTTCCCCAATAGATCTTCGCGAAAATCCGGCGCCGGATAGTGGAACGGTACAGGACCGTCAGGCTCGCCGGTCATGAATTGACGAATACGTGGATTGTCCGAGGACATCAGTTCCTGAGGCGTACCCTGCCCCAGCACCTGCCCGTCGCCGACAACATATAGGTAGTCGGCAATGCTCGCAGTCTCGCTGAGGTCATGCGACACCACGATGCTGGTAATACCCAGCGCGTCGTTGAGCAGGCGGATCAGACGCACCAGCACCCCCATCGCAATCGGGTCCTGCCCGACGAAGGGCTCGTCATACATGAGAATCTGCGGATCAAGAGCGATTGCGCGCGCCAGCGCGACACGACGCTTCATGCCGCCCGACAATTCGTCCGGCATCAGCTCCACCGCGCCGCGCAGGCCTACGGCCTGAAGCTTGAGCAGAACGATGTCGCGGATCATTTCTTCCGGCAGCTCGGTGTGCACGCGCAGGGGAAAGGCGACGTTTTCGAAAACATCCAGATCGGTAAACAGCGCACCGCTCTGAAACAAAACGCCCATCTGCTTGCGGGCATCGAACAGATCACTGCGCGACAGCTCCGGCAGATTCTGGCCGTTGACCCACACCTGCCCTTCGCTCGGGCGCAACTGGGCACCCATCAGGCGCAGCAGGGTCGTCTTGCCGCAGCCTGACGGCCCCATGATCCCGGTGACCTTGCCGCGCGGAATACGAATATCAACGTTATTGAAAATGCTGCGCGCACCGCGTTTGAAAGACACACCTTTCAACTCGACCGCATAGGCGTCATCAGGACTCATCTAAACTCCTTGCGATACAGCTTCCACCCCGAGCCGCCGGTTTTTGAACACCGAGAGGCCGCCCAGGCGTGCCGAACAGGCCGCGAACTATATCACCGCAGCCACCCGCCCCCAAGAAGAGAACCGAGCGGTTCAGGTATTCGCTGAATTATTCTGTACCACAATGTTATGGCCACAGGCTTGAATACAGACACGCAGGTGCGTAGGAAATTCGTTTAAAAACAACACAACGACGATCAGACGTGAGGGAATCGTTCATTACAGCTATAATCGCCGCCTTTCAGCAGGCTGATCCTCTCCAGACATGAACCAATCCAGTGACCTGATCCAATCGGCGCAACGCACCATTCGCCTTGAGATAGAAGCCATACAAGGCCTTCTTGAACGTCTTGACGGCGACTTCGTGCGCGCGTGCGAAATGATCCTCGCCAGCAAAGGGCGTGTGGTCGTGGTCGGGATGGGCAAGTCCGGACACATCGGCAACAAGATCGCTGCCACACTGGCGAGCACCGGCACCACCTCGTTTTTCGTGCATCCGGCCGAAGCCAGCCACGGCGACATGGGCATGATCACCCGCGATGACATCATCCTGGCCCTGTCGAACTCCGGCAGCACCAACGAAATCGTCACCCTGCTGCCACTGATCAAGCGCCTGGGCATAAAGATGATCAGCCTGACCGGCGACTCCGAGTCCATTCTGGCCAAGGCTGCCGACATCAACCTCAACGCGCATGTCGTGCATGAGGCCTGCCCGCTCAACCTGGCACCGACGTCCTCGACGACCGCCGCACTGGTCATGGGCGACGCTCTCGCCGTGGCGCTGCTCGACGCACGTGGTTTTACCGCCGAAGATTTCGCATTCTCCCATCCGGGCGGCGCATTGGGTCGCCGCCTGCTGCTCAAGGTCGAGAATGTGATGCACTCCGGCGAATCACTGCCCAGCGTGCAACGCGGCACTCTGCTGCGCGACGCGCTGCTTGAAATGACTCGTAAAGGTCTGGGCATGACGGCTATCGTCGAGGCCGACGGCACACTGGCCGGCATCTTCACTGACGGAGACTTGCGCCGGACATTGGACCGGCCTGTCGATATCCGCCAGACCATCATCGATGAGGTCATGACGCTTCATGGCAAGACCGCCCATGCCGAGATGCTCGCTGCCGAGGCGCTGAAGATCATGGAGGACAACAAAATCAGTGCGCTTGTTGTCGTAGATCAGAACGACCGTCCGGTTGGCGCATTCAATCTGCAGGATCTCCTGCGCGCAGGCGTCATGTAATGGAAACCGAAATAATGACCCAGGATCTCATGCAACGCGGCAAGGCCATCAAGCTGGCAATCTTCGATGTCGATGGCGTGCTGACAGATGGCCGCCTTTACTTCATGGAAGATGGCAGCGAGATCAAGACATTCAATACTCTCGACGGCCAAGGCATTAAAATGCTGATAGCCTCGGGGGTCACCACCGCGATCATCAGTGGCCGCAAGACCGCGATAGTCGAGCGCCGGGCAAAGAGCCTGGGCATTGAACACCTGTTTCAGGGACGTGAAGACAAACTGGTGGTACTGGACAAGTTGCTGGCAGAACTCAACCTGAGTTACGAACAGGTCGCCTATCTGGGTGATGATCTGCCAGACTTGCCCGTCATCAGACGCGTCGGTCTGGGCATGGCAGTGGCCAATGCTGCCGGCTTTGTACGCGAGCACGCACACGGGATAACCAGGGCGCGAGGCGGCGAAGGTGCAGCGCGCGAATTCTGCGAACTGATTCTGAGTGCGCAAGGCAACCTTGAAGCGGCTCACTCCGCCTATTTATAGAAGCCATTATGTTCACTAAAAAAATTCGCAAGTTCCTGCTTCTCGGGGTACTGGCGCTGCTGCTGGCAGCGGTCGGTTACTGGAACATCAGCCCGGAAAGCTTCATGGACCAGCCTGATGCGTCGCTTGACGACACGGCGATCGACTACTATGCGATCAATACTCGCAGCGTGCAGTACCTGCCAGACGGCACACTTCAGTACGACATGACCTCCGACAAGGTCGAGCATGTGAAGGCCACAGATGTGAGCCTGCTGACGACACCCAATCTGAACATGTACCGCGGCGGAGCATTTCCGTGGCACGTGCAAAGCAAACGAGGTGAAGTTTCGTCCGACGGCGATCAGGTCGAGCTGATGGATTCCGTTCGTGTTGAACGCACCGATGAAAAACAGCGCACGACCATTATTACCAGCAGCCGCATGACCGTATTTCCTCAGAAGGAATATGCGCAGACCGACCAAGACGTTAGAATCGACGGCGCGGGCGGTGTCACTACGGCCAAGGGAATGAAAGCGTATTTGAAAGACAGCAGGATGGACCTGCTGTCCAACGTAAGAGGACAGTATGAGGCTCGTTAAAACTCTTCCTTTATTGCTCGGCCTGGGCGCAGCACTGGGAAGCGCGAGCGCCTGGTCCCTGCCAACCGACCGAGATCAGCCTATCCACATCCAGTCTGACGATGCTCAGCTCGATGATAAGAAAGGCGTGGCTACTTACAAGGGCAATGTCATCATCACTCAGGGCTCGATGAAAATCACGGGCAACACCGTGACAATCACGCGTAATGCCCAGGGCGAAGTCGACGTCTTCACCTCCGTCGGTAACCTGGCTTACTACGAGCAGAAGCCTGCCGTAGACAAACCGATCGTGCAGGCCTATGCCGTCACCATCCAGTATTACGCTGGCCAGGACCGTATCGTCCTGATCGACAAGGCCAAGGTCATCAATGATGGCAACACCTCGGAAGGCGAGAAAATCGTCTACGACACGGTTAGACAAGTCGTCACCGCCGGTCGGGCCAATGGCGGCGCCAAGGTGACTACGCCACGTCCGCGTATCGACATGGTCATCCAGCCGAAAAAGAAAACCGATCAACCTCAGAAGGCCCAGTAAATGGCGACGCTCAAAGCCCAGCATCTGGCTAAAAGCTACAAAAGCCGGCAGGTCGTGCGCGATGTGAGCATTTCCATCGACAGCGGCCAGATCGTCGGCCTGCTGGGCCCGAACGGCGCCGGCAAGACCACCTGTTTCTACATGATAGTGGGTCTGGTCCAGGCTGATCAGGGTCGTGTGCTGATTGACGATCTGGATGTCAGCCATCAACCCATGCACGGTCGCGCCCGCGCGGGCATCGGCTATCTGCCTCAGGAAGCCTCGATTTTCCGCAAGCTGTCGGTGTCCGACAACATCATGGCGATTCTCGAGACCCGCAAGGAGCTCGATGCCGGTGCGCGCCGCAAGGAACTGGAAAGCCTCCTGCAGGAGTTCCACATCACCCATATCCGCGACAACCTGGGCATGAGCCTGTCCGGCGGTGAACGTCGCCGCGTGGAAATCGCTCGAGCCTTGGCCACCGCACCGAAATTCATCCTGCTGGATGAACCGTTCGCAGGTGTCGACCCTATTTCGGTAGGCGACATCAAGCAGATCATTCACCATCTCAAGGCCAAGGGTATCGGTGTACTGATCACTGACCACAACGTCCGGGAAACGCTGGATATCTGCGAAATGGCCTACATCGTCAACGATGGACAGCTGATTGCGGAAGGCGACTCCGAGACCATTCTGGCGAATCAGCTGGTGAAAGAGGTCTACCTCGGCCACGAGTTCCGCCTTTAATCGACTGCCCCGTTGCGCTTCGCAGCCGATTGATGCCTACGCAGTGTATTGACAACATTTTATTTGTCATACCACTCTAGGCAAACGTACAGGTTTCAGGCATATAATTTGCTTAAGTTGGCGCCACGGCGCCTGTAGTAGATGGCGCATGCGCGCCGGCGAATAAGGTGTTTAGCCCCTGCCATGAAACCATCGCTAGTCTTGAGAATGGGCCAGCAGCTGACGATGACACCGCAGCTGCAACAGGCAATCCGCTTACTTCAGCTTTCCACTCTGGATCTCCAGCAGGAGATCCAGGAAGCGCTGGAGTCAAACCCTATGCTGGAGCGGCAGGAAGAAGGCGACGACTTCGACCACTCCGACCCGCTTGCCGACAACATCGAACAAAAGCCCAACCCCGACGTTCAGGAGCCGACTTATCAGGAATCCGCGCCTACCGTGGATAACCTTGAAGAAGGCGAATGGAACGAACGCATTCCCAATGAGTTGCCCGTCGATACTGCATGGGAAGACATCTACCAGACCAGCGCCAGCAGCCTGCCAAGCAATGATGATGACGAGTGGGACTTCACCACACGCACCTCTGTGGGCGAAAGCCTGCAAAGCCACCTGCTGTGGCAACTGAATGTTGCGCCGATGTCCGACAAGGATCGCCTGGTGGCGGTCACGCTGATCGACTGCATCAACAACCAGGGCTACCTCGACGAGACGCTCGATGAGATTCTCGAGTCGTTCGACCCCGAACTGGACATAGAGCTCGACGAAATCGAAGCGGTACTGCACCGCATCCAGCAGTTTGAACCTGCCGGCATCGGCGCACGCAACCTGAGCGAATGCTTGCTGCTGCAACTGCGCCAACTGCCGGCGAAAACACCTTGGCTGACAGAAGCACAACGCCTGGTCAGCGACTACATCGACCTGCTCGGAAGCCGCGATTACGGCCAGCTGATGCGGCGCATGAAGCTCAAGGAAGACGAGCTGCGCCAGGTCATCGAGCTGGTGCAGAGCCTCAACCCGCGTCCAGGCTCGCAGATCGAATCCACCGAAGCCGAATACGTCATTCCGGACGTCATCGTGCGCAAGGACAACGAACGCTGGCTGGTCGAACTCAATCAGGAGTCGGTGCCACGCCTGCGCGTCAATCCGCAATACGCAGGCTTCGTGCGACGCGCCGACACTAGCGCAGACAACACCTTCATGCGCAATCAGTTGCAGGAAGCACGCTGGTTCATCAAGAGCCTGCAAAGCCGCAACGAAACACTGATGAAGGTCGCCACGCAGATCGTCGAACATCAGCGCGGTTTTCTCGAGTACGGCGACGAGGCCATGAAGCCGCTCGTCCTCCACGACATTGCCGAAGCAGTGGGCATGCACGAGTCGACCATCTCGCGGGTGACCACGCAGAAATTCATGCACACCCCACGTGGCATTTACGAGCTGAAATACTTCTTCTCAAGCCATGTGAGCACCTCCGAGGGCGGCGAATGCTCGTCCACGGCAATTCGCGCAATCATCAAAAAACTGGTTGCGGCGGAAAATCAGAAAAAGCCGTTGAGTGATAGCAAGATCGCTGGTTTACTGGAGGCACAAGGCATTCAAGTAGCCCGTCGCACAGTCGCCAAGTACCGTGAGTCTCTCGGGATCGCCCCTTCCAGTGAGCGTAAGCGACTGATGTGATACAGGCCGAGCCACAGCGTCCCAGTGGCAGGCGCCATGCCTGCCTCTTTATGCACTGGCAAAGGAGAAAGCTGTATGCAAGTCAACATCAGTGGACACCAACTGGAAGTGACCAAACCCCTTCGTGAATACGTTGAGCTCAAGCTCAAGAAGCTCGAGGGGCATTTTGACAAGATTACCAACGTGCAGGTCACGATGACGGTCGAAAAGCTCAAGCAGAAGATCGAAGCCACGTTGCACATCCATGGTGGAGAGGTCGTTGCCAATGCTGAACATGATGACATGTACGCTGCCATCGACCTGCTCACTGACAAGCTAGATCGACAATTGCTCAAGCATAAGGAAAAGCAGCAAAGCATCCTCAAAGGTGCGGCCGCTCGCTAACGCCCATTTAATGATCCGAATCGAAAATATCCTGACCCCCGGCCGTTCGCTCGTGGACGTGCCGGGTGACAGCAAAAAGCGTGTACTCGAAGACATCGCCAATCTGATCGCTCGTGAAGTACCGGGCATGGATTTCGAGACGGTGCTTGGAAGCCTCGTTGCCCGCGAAAAGCTGGGCTCGACCGGTTTTGGCAACGGTATTGCCATCCCTCATTGCCGCCTCCCCGGCTGTGAAGAACCCGTCAGTGCGGTCATTCACCTCACCAACCCTATCAACTTCGATGCTATCGATGGCGCACCAGTGGACCTGCTTTTCGTGTTGCTGGTCCCGCAAGCCGCCACCGATGCACACCTGGAGCTGCTGCGCCAGATCGCAAGCATGCTTGACCGCGCCGATGTGCGTGAACGCCTACGCAGTGCCAAAAGCGGTGAAGCGCTTTATCAAGTGGTGCTGGACGTGCAGAACGGCCACTGACCATGCGCATGATCATCGTCAGCGGCCGCTCCGGCTCAGGCAAGAGTACGGCGCTCGATGTGCTGGAAGACAACGGTTTCTATTGCGTCGACAACCTGCCAGCCGGCCTGCTGCCGGAACTGGCCGAACGCGCGCTGATCAACACCGAACTGGCTGAACCGCTGCTGGCAGTTTCCATTGATGCACGCAATCTGCCCAGCCACCTCACACGCTTCCCGCAGATGCTGGATGAAGTGCGTTCACGCAATATCCAATGCGACGTGCTTTACCTGGACGCCGACGAAGCCACCCTGCTCAAGCGTTTCTCAGAAACCCGACGTCGCCACCCGCTGAGCACAGCGGACCGCTCGCTGGCTGAGGCGATACGGGACGAGACCACCCTGCTCGGCCCGATCATCGACCTGGCCGATCTGAAGATCAACACCACTCACCTAAACCTGTACCAGCTGCGTGACGCACTGAAACTGCGCCTGCTGAACAAGCCCGAGCCGGGTACGGCGTTCCTGATCGAGTCGTTTGGCTTCAAGCGTGGCATGCCTGTCGATGCAGACTTGGTATTTGACGTGCGTTGCCTGCCCAACCCTTATTGGAAGCCTGAGCTGCGCGACCATTCGGGCCTGGAACAACCGGTTATCGACTATCTGTCCGCGCAGGCCGATGTAGAAGAGATGTTCCAGGATATCTTCTCCTACCTCAATAAATGGCTACCGCGCTTCGCAGCCAGCAACCGCTCTTACGTTACCATTGCCATCGGTTGCACCGGCGGGCATCACCGCTCCGTCTACCTGACCGAACGGCTTGGCCAGGTCTTGCAACAATCACTCAAGAACGTTCAGGTCCGCCACCGCGACCTCAGCTGAAGGATTTACACTGCGATGCCCGTTCGTCAAATCACCATCATCAACAAACTGGGCCTGCACGCCCGCGCCGCCGCCAAATTCGTCGGCGTCGCCGGCAAGTTCCCTTGCAAGATCAGGGTCGGCCGCACTCCGGAGAGCATGGTCGACGGCAAAAGCATCATGGCCGTGATGATGCTGGCTGCCGGCAAGGGCACCGAGATCCACCTGCACACCGAAGGTGAATTCGAACAGGAAGCACTCGACGGACTGGTTGAGCTGATTGATAACAAGTTTGATGAGGGCGAGTAAGCCCACCCGTCACCAGTGCATTCGCAGCCAGCTCACCCCATGAGCGACCAGTAACGCTATACCCGCCATCAGCAGTACGGTGCCGACTGCCTGACGCAACAACCGCACTCGGCCGATGGCGAATATCCCTGAGCGCATAAACTGCATTGGGTCAGGTTACAGAAGTCAGGCCAGGGCGGCCTGATAACGGCGAGACACCTCATCCCAATTGATCACGTTATAGAACGCATTGATGTATTCGGGACGACGGTTCTGATAGCGCAGGTAGTAAGCGTGCTCCCACACGTCCAGCCCCAGAATCGGCGTGTTGCCGTTCATCAACGGGCTGTCCTGATTACCGCTGCTTTCCACTACCAGCTTCTTGTCAGGCGTGACGCTCAGCCATGCCCAGCCACTGCCAAAACGGGTCAACGCAGCCTTGGTGAATGCCTCCTTGAAGCTTTCATAGCCGCCCAGTTGCTCATCAATGGCCGACGCAACAGCGCCTGAAGGCAAGCCTCCACCGCCCGGCACCATGACTTCCCAGAACAACGAATGATTGGCATGGCCGCCACCCTGATTGATCACCGCTGGACGCAGGTTTTCAGGCAACTGCTGGACGCTGGCGACCAGCTTCTCCACAGACCAGTCGGCGAACTCCGTGCCTTCGACTGCCGCATTGAGGTTGTTGATGTACGTCTGGTGATGCTTGGTGTAGTGGATTTCCATGGTTTGCGCATCGATATGCGGTTCAAGGGCATCGTATGCGTAAGGCAGTGCAGGCAAGGTGTATGGCATTTCAATGTGCTCCGTAGAAAAGTCCGGAAGGGGCTGCAGAATGGCGCTGCAGCGCAGAGCGCGTATGCTCGCTGCTGCTGTTCAGCAACCGGTGAGTGCGCGGGTATTCGCCATGTTCGCTGATGAAACTCAGCAGCTCGGCGTAGGTTTTGCTGCTGTGGCGCAAGGCCGCCTCGCGCAGGGCGGGCGGGAGTCGTTGATCCTGCAGGGTCCGCAACAGGTGCTGGTGGATGGCGCACAGGTACTCGGCGCTCTCCTCCGGCTGACCCAGACTCAGGTGCAGATCCGCCAGGTTATGGTGAGAAATCACACAGGCCGCGACCGCTTCGTCGACATCCGCCCACCGCTCGAACAGCACCTGCGCCAAGGCCAGCGCCTGAAGGTACAGCTCACGGGCTTCGACCCACTCACCGAGACTGAAACAGCGATTGGCCTGTTCAATGGTGCGTTTCCAATGCTGCATGACATACCTCCAGAGGCGCAGGCTGGCCGGATCAACTGATCCTGACGGCCACAGCACACCTTCAAATGATATTCATTATTAAATGAGATTTTGACTCAACACAAGCGAGTTGATGAGATTGATTCTTGAGGAGGGATGATGCAAGGCCGCAAACGCTGTCGATAGCTCTTGATCATGGGGCGAAGCGCAGTCGGGATGTGTGACACGGAATGTCGAGAACTGCGTGCCAAAGCCAATGCGGCATTGGCACGCGTTCATTCAGGTGCGGGGCTGACGAGGCAGGCTGATCAGCTACCCGCTACGGTCATTCGCTCGATGAGTACCGAGCCGGTGCGGATGTTGCTGCGCAGCTCAAGATCGCTGCCGACGGCGACGATCTGCTTGAACATGTCGCGCATGTTGCCGGCAATGGTCACTTCCTGAACCGGGAACTGAATCTCGCCATTCTCGACCCAGAACCCTGCCGCGCCGCGCGAATAGTCGCCGGTGACCATGTTCAGGCCACTGCCCATCAGTTCGGTCACCAGCAAGCCGCGTCCCATGCGCCGGATCAGCGCAGCCTGGTCGTCCGAACCGTGGGTGACGAACAGATTATGCACACCGCCCGCGTTGGCGGTGCTCGGCATGCCCAGCTTACGGCCGGAATACGTGCTCAGCACGTAGGAAACCAGATCCCCACCTGCCACGAATGGTTTGGCGAAGGTCGCCAGACCATCACTGTCGAACGCCGAACTGCCCATCGCATGCTTCAGGTGCGGGCGTTCATCAATGGTCATCCACTCGGGGAACAGGCGCTGACCCAGCGCGCCTTCGAGGAACGACGATTTGCGGTACAGGGTGCCGCCGGAAATCGCACCCAGAAAGCTGCCGAACAGGCCGCCTGCCAACTCCGCAGCAAACAGCACCGGCACTTCACAGGTCGGCACAGGGCGCGCACCCAGACGGCTCGCTGCACGCAACGCAGCCTTGCGGCCAATGCTTTGTGCATCGGCCAGCAGCTCGCCCTGGCGGTTGACGTCATACCAGTAATCGCGCTGCATCTGGCCTTCGCCCTCGGCGATCATCACACAGCTGAGGCTGTGCCGCGTTGACGCATAGCCACCGATGAAGCCATTGCTGTTGCCGTATACACGGCAGCTCTGATGGGTATTGAGCGTGGTGCCATCGGCGTTCTTGATGCGGCTGTCGGCATCGAAGGCCGCCGCTTCGCAGAGCAACGCCTTCTCGATGGCTTGCTCGGGCGTGATGTCCCAGGTGTGATAAAGGTCAAAATCCATGACCTCTTTTGCCATCAGCGCAGCGTCGGCCAGCCCGGAGCTTTCATCTTCGGAGGTGTGTTCGGCAATCGCCAGTGCAGCGGCGACCGTTTCACGAATCGCATCGGCGCCGGTTGCCGACGTGCTGGCCGAGCCCTTGCGCTGTCCGACATACAGGGTGATACCAAAGCCCTGATCGCGGTTGAACTCGACGGTTTCGACTTCACGCTGACGGACCGATGTCGACAGCCCCTGGTCCACCGACACGGCGACTTCGCAGGCGCTGGCGCCCTGACGCCGGGCTTCGGCGATGATCTGCTCGACCTGTTCCTGCAGCTCGGGCAAGGCTTGTGGGCCGACGCTTTGGGTTGCACTCATGACTTTCTCCATCAAATTCTTCTTTCAGCACAGGCCGAATACCGACCGGGCCGGACAAGCGGCCCACGACTGGTTATCATGGCGGCGTTTCTTTGCGGACTGCCCCCATGGTTGATTCTTACGACGACTCCCTCGACGGGGAGAAAAGCAAAACCCAGGTCAAACGAGAGCTGCATGCTCTGGTCGACCTCGGCGAGCGACTGACAACACTCAAAGCCGATGTGCTGGCCAAGCTGCCGCTGACCGACGCTTTGCGCAAGGCCCTGGCCGAAGCGCCCAAGCACACGGCGAACATCGCGCGAAAGCGGCATATTCTGTTCATCGGCAAGCTGATGCGCGATCAGGACCAGGAAGCCATTCTGGTGTTGCTGGACCAACTCGATGCCTCCACTCGCCAATACAATGAACGTTTCCACAATCTGGAGCGCTGGCGTGATCGCCTGATCGCGGGCGATGACGCCGACCTCGAGAAATTCGTTGTCGAATACCCCGATGCCGACCGTCAGCAGCTGCGTTCGCTGATCCGTCAGGCGCAACACGAAGTTGCACGTAACAAACCGCCGGCCACCAGCCGCAAAATCTTCAAATACATCCGTGAGCTGGACGAACTTCAACGCGGTCTGCGTTGATTTCACCCCTCGAGGCCGGCAGCAACAAGCAGCCGGCCCCGACTCACATTCAGCTACCGGTGCCACCCACAGTGATCGCGTCGATCTTCAGCGTAGGCTGACCCACACCGACCGGCAGCGACTGGCCATCTTTCCCGCACGTACCGACGCCGCTGTCCAGCGACAGATCGTTACCCACCATCGACACCCTGCTCATGGCTTCCGGCCCGTTACCGATCAAGGTAGCCCCTTTGACCGGCGCAGTAATCTTGCCGTCTTCGATCAAATAGGCCTCACTGGTCGAAAACACGAACTTGCCGCTGGTGATATCCACCTGACCGCCGCCCAGGTTGGCGCAGTAGATGCCGCGCTTCACTGAGGCGATGATTTCCTGCGGATCGCTCTGCCCGCCCAGCATGTAGGTGTTGGTCATGCGCGGCATCGGCAGGTGGGCATAGGACTCGCGACGGCCGTTGCCGGTGCGGGCCACGCCCATCAGGCGTGCATTGAGCTTGTCCTGCATGTAGCCCTTGAGCACGCCGTTCTCGATCAGCGTCGTGCATTCGGTCGGTGTGCCTTCGTCATCGACACTCAGCGAGCCACGACGCCCCGCCAGGGTGCCGTCGTCGACGATGGTGCAGAGTTTCGACGCAACCATCTCGCCCATGCGCCCGCTGTAGGCCGAACTGCCCTTGCGGTTGAAGTCGCCCTCAAGGCCGTGCCCCACCGCTTCGTGCAGCAGCACACCGGACCAGCCTGAGCCGAGCACCACCGGCAAGGTGCCTGCCGGTGCAGGAATCGCTTCCAGGTTGACCAGCGCCTGACGCAGGGCCTCACGGGCATAGCCCATGGCGCGATCGTCGGTCAGGAAATAACGGTAGTCGGTACGCCCACCGCCACCATGCCCGCCCCGCTCGCGACGGCCATTCTGCTCGACGATGACACTGACGTTGAAACGCACCAGCGGGCGCACATCGGCGGCCAGGCTGCCATCCGCGGCGGCCACCAGGATGCGCTCCCAGACACCGGCCATGCTCACCGAAACCTGCTGGATACGCGAGTCCAGCGCACGCGTCGCAACGTCGATGCGCTTGAGCAACTCGACCTTCTCGGCGCGGCTCAGCACTTCCAGCGGGTTATCCGGGGCATACAACTGCGCCACGTCCTGCGAGGTGAAAGCCTGCACGCGACCATTCTGGCCAGCGCGAGAAATGGAGCGCGCGGCCTGTGCAGCGGTGCGCAGGGCCTCGGGGGTGATCGCGTTGCTGTACGCAAAGCCGGTTTTCTCACCCGACTGGGCACGCACGCCCACACCTTGATCAAGATTGAAACTGCCTTCCTTGACGATCCCGTCTTCGAGCGACCAGGACTCGGAGATCATGCCCTGAAAATACAGATCGGCCGCGTCGATTCCTGGCCCGGCCAGATCGCCCAGCACGGACTGCAGGCTGTCGAGGCTCAGGCCGCCGGGTGCCAGAAGGTGTTCGCTGACTGAGGACAGATCACTCATATTCACTCCGAAGCAGGCCGCATGGCGTCCTGCGAAAAAAAGCGCCGGTGACTGGACACCGGCATCCGCGCCCGTATGGACGCCTGTTCTTCACTGTCGCGTGTGGCCAGCAGCACCGCTTCACCCTGCGCCTGCTCGGCCAGTACGCGGCCCCATGGATCAACGATGGCCGCGTGTCCGTAAGTCTCGCGAGGCCTCGGATGGACCCCGCCCTGTGCCGCCGCCAGCACGTAACACTGGGTTTCGATGGCACGCGCGCGGATCAGAATGTCCCAGTGCGCAGCCCCCGTTACCGCAGTGAACGCTGACGGCGCGGTAATAAGCTCAGCACCGGCTTCACGCAGCGCGGTGTACAGCTCGGGAAAGCGCAGGTCATAACAGACGGTCAGCCCCAGACGCCCCACAGGCGTATCGGCTACCACCACCCTGCTCCCATGAGCATAGTCATCCGATTCACGATAGCGCCCACGGTTGTCAGCGACATCCACATCGAACAGATGCAGTTTGTCATAACGCGCCACCTGCTCACCGTGCTCATCGATCAACAGCGAACACGCCGTCACCTTGCCATCCGGCCGCTCATCCGGCGGCAGTGGCAAGGTTCCGGCAACAATCCATAACTTGAGGTCGCGAGCGGCCAGTTTCAACCATGGCAGGATCGGTCCGTGCCCCTGAGCCTCGGCACGCCCGATATCGGCGACGTCGCGGCGCCCCATTGCGACGAAGTTTTCGGGCAGTACCGCCAGCCGCGCGCCACCTTCGGCTGCCTGTTCCAGCAGACGTCGGGCGCTGGCCAGATTGTCAAGGACATCGCTTTGGCTGACCATCTGAATCACCGCGAAGGACATGGCAACCCGCTCCTGAATGACATGGCCACCACTGTACTCCATGAGACGCTATTGGGGCTTTTCAAATGGTTTGTCGAACGTGATCTTCGGCTCTTTCCAGGGCCCTTCGACCTTGTATTGCACGCTGGCGAAACGCGCAACCCGGTCGCCCAGCAGCTTGTCGACCAGAAACAGCGCCCCGCCAATGGCGGGCGCGCCGACAATCAGTGCAGCGATAGGCAGGTTGTTGGTCACCGGCAAGGTCACCAGCAGCTTCGCATCGACACGATCGCGAACCATGTCCAGCGTACCGTTGAGTTCCAGATTACTCGACGGCCCGGTCAGGGTGATCGGGTTGCGCGTCACATAGACACCGTCGCTGGCCACCAGCAGCCCTTTGACCCGGTCGTAGCTCAGGCCTTTACCCAGCAGGTCGGAGAAGTCCAGGCGCAGACGCCGGCCGATGGAGTTGAAATTCAACAGCCCGAACACCCGCAACGCCTGAGCACCGCCCTCGACTTCGACGAACTGACCTCTGTTCAGCGTGGCATCCAGGCTGCCGGAATAGCGCTTCAGACCGACCCAGGCAGGCGAACCCGGCCAGCGTCCGTCCACGTTCATCTCGAAGCGTTCACTGGTGACAGTGGGTGCGAAGTTCCAGGCCTTGAGCACATCCGCGAGGTTCTTGCCTGCCAGACGGCCTTTGAACGAACTGCTGCTGACCCCGGGCGTGCCCTCCCAGGTAGCGTCACCCTCCAGCAGAATGCCTTTGAGCCCCAGGCTCATGTCCGACATACGCATGCCGGCAGGCGTTGGCCGGGTTTTCAATGCCCAGGCCCCGAGCAACTGATCACCCTGAAACAGCTGGGAGATCTTCACGTCCAGCGCAGGGATATTGTGCGGGTCGATATCCGCCAGAGGATCAGGCGCGTTTTCCACCACGGTCGCTGTCGGATCGGATGCAGGCAGTCGAACGTAGAGCATGTTGACGCCGATCGGTGCAGACTTGGCGTCGGGCAGCGTTGCTGTGCCCTTGGCCAGCGCGCTGTCCAGCGACAGGGCCCAGGCTGCCGCGTTGCGCTGCAACTGGACACGCACGTCATTGAGTGTGGTGCCCATCGCGGTCAGTTTGCCGATCTGCAGATCAACGCTGTTAAGCAGTTGTTTTGCGTTGCCGCCCGGATCATTCCCCGTGTAGCGAGCGGCCAGTTCCTGCCAGGGCGCGATGTCCAGTTCGGACAACTCTCCACGGATCCGCAAGCCCTTGGCGTCCGGCACGATCGCCCCTCCGCGCCCCAGATACAGCTCACCACGACCTTCGGCAAACTTGCCATTCGGTGCAGCGAACGCAAAGTTGGCCTGATCGTTATAGGCCGCGCCGAGCCTGCGCTCCGCGCCTTGCAGGGTCATGCGGAATTCGCTGGGACGCTCCTGATCGGCGGTCTTGCCAAACGGTGCGGGCAAATCGATCGCCACGCCCTTGAGGGTGGAGTTGATTACCAGCGGGCTGTCCTTGCTGTCCAGAATCAGCTGCAACTGATACGGCAGGTCACCGGAGACCGGCAACGGCTGGGTCACGTTCAGCCAGTCGGTGAGCCGCTTCACGGTGATTTGCCCGTTCGCCACAATGCGCGTCACGTTGTCGCCAGGCTTGCCCTCGGCGGCGATCTCTGCGGTGACAGGGCGATCGAATGCCTGGGCCTTGATGCCCTTGCCGCTCAGCCCGCTGGAGCTGTCAAAACGGAAGTCGCCTTTCAGGCGGGTCAGCTCCAGTACCGGGTCAGCCAGTTTCAAGCGCGCATTGTCGGTGCTGAAGTCCACCACGACCTTTGGCTCGACGCCCTTGGCCAGCGGTATATCCAGCTTCAGCTTGCCGTCCAGCGGGCCCTCGCCCTGCCAGCCGGCAAACGTACTGCCCGTACCGATGGGCGCCTGCTGGAGAATCTTCAGGCCGTCGACCAGGTTTCCGGAGAAATTACCGTCCACCAGCAGGTGACTGTCCTGACCTGACGGCACATGAGGAATATTGACCAGCACGTTGCTGACCTTGGTATCCAGCAACTGGCCTTTGCTTGCCTTGACACGTACACCGCTGTTTTCGACGTAGACCTTGCCATCCACCCCGGTCAGCGACGGCCAGCCCGGCTGGAACGCCAGTGTTGCGTTGTTGACGTCGAAGAACAGGCTGATGACACGCGCCGTATCGGGCGAGTTCTTGTTCAGCGACCCTTGATACTGGAAGAAACCCTGCTTGACCGCGCCACTCACCACGGCGGTGCGCAACCAGTGATCAAGCTCAGGACTGAGCGCGGTCGGCAGGTACTTGCTGGTGTAACGGCCGTCGCCGTCAACCATACCGACCCGAAGGTCCATGTAGTCTTCCTGATCATGATTGAGATGAATTTTGATCAGAAAGTCCGCCGCAATCTTGCCTTCGTCGCCGAGCACCTTGATGTACGGGGCGATCAGCGTGAACGCCTGGTCATCCAGTTTCCAGGTCAGACGGGCATTGGCCTTCTGGTAACGCCAGGGTTTGGCGAAGATCGGGTCCAGGTGCAGCATGAAATCATCGGTGTCGAGGCGCAGCTCGCCCTGCCCCAGATCACCGCTGATGGCACCGGTGACATTTCCGGCCGCAGGCGCCCCGCGATACGCGTTGAAACCCACCTTGTCCAGATTGGCGGCAAAGCTCAGGCGCTTGTCGCCGACTGCCTGCGGCCGGTAGTCGAGCAGCACGTTATGCAGCCCGCCTGTCACCTTGAGGCCGTCGACCACTGCCATGGCCTTGTCAGGCAGGGGCGCGAGCGAGTCGATCAGCGGCGTGACAGGCGTCAGGTCCAGACGATCCGCCTGTACATGCCAGAGCTCTTCGCTGTCAGGGGTCGCGGCGGTTTGCGTCAGTTGCACACGGCTTTCCCAACGCGTGTCGCCAAGGCTCATCGCCAGTGAATCGAGGTTCAGGTCGAAACCTTTATCAGTCCGTGCAAACCATGCGTTCAGCGCAAGGTTATCGATCGTCGACGGTTTGCGACCGGCATAAACGCCTTTGACCTGCGGT
This sequence comes from Pseudomonas sp. PvP028, assembly GCF_017832255.1. Lineage (NCBI taxonomy): Bacteria > Pseudomonadati > Pseudomonadota > Gammaproteobacteria > Pseudomonadales > Pseudomonadaceae > Pseudomonas > Pseudomonas sp. PvP028. The sequence continues at coordinate 2,486,696 of NZ_JAFIBL010000001.1, read as the reverse complement.
GCATTGAGGCGCGTGGTCGCGCTTTGCACGGTGCCCTTGCCCCAACTCAACCAGACCTCGCCGCCGGCCTGCAGCTTCGACAGTGTCCATTCGCGAGTGAGGCTTTTCGGCAGCCACTTGGCCCAGTCGCTTTGCGGCAGGCTGGCGTAGACGTCGGCCTCGCCGTCCTTCCACTGACTGGCCTGGATGCGCGAGCGCACGTTGAGCGCGACCGGCTGACCATCCGGCAGGGTCAGGCGTGCGTCAAGTCGCTGGGCATAGCTGCCGGTGTCCAGGCTGAGGTTTACATAGGTGAGGGTCAGCGGCGCAGCGTCAAACGGTTGCACCGTGACCTGGCTGTCGAGCAACGACACATGCGCGACCATCTGCATCTGCCTGAGCACCTGCTCGGGGTCGAACGGGCTGTCGTTGTGCACCGGCAAGCCCTGAACCGACCATGCGCCGTCCTTATCCTGCCTGAGGCTGAACTGAAGGCCGTCCACTTCAAGATGAGCGATGCGCAAGTCACGCGCCAGCAGGCTTTCCCAAAGGTCAGGAACAACCCTTACGCGATCCAGACGAAGGGCACTGGCACCCTCACCGACCATCACGTCGTGGGCCAGCAGTACCGGGGCAAAGCGGCTCCAGCTGCCCTCCAGGCTGCCGATGCTCAGCGGTATGCCCAGCGCGCTGCTGGCACGGGTTTCCACGTCGACACGGTATTCGGCAACCAGCGGCGTCAATTGACGGCCGAGGCTCACGTACAGCGCCGCAAGCACCAAAATCAGTGCGCACAGGCTCAGCCCCCAGCGGGTCAGGGTTGCGACGAGGCGAGGAAGACGTCCCATCTCAGGAGGCCCTCCACTGCGGGGTGCAAGGAGCAGAGTCGGCGAACGGATTCCGGCTCGGATGCGCAGGTGCGGTCAGGTACAGGTTTTGCTCATTCGCCACGCATCATTCTCGATAAAACGGCATACCTGCCAGAAACCCTTAGGGCACTTGTCATAGATTTCAAACGATCAGCACCCTCAGAGCAGCACCACGTCGTATTGTTCCTGCGAGTACATGGTTTCTACCTGAAAACGGATAGTGCGGCCAATAAAGCTCTCCAGTTCAGCCACGTTGCCGGACTCCTCGTCGAGCAGGCGATCCACCACGCGCTGATTGGCCAGAACACGATAGCCCACTGCCTGATAGGCCCTGGCCTCGCGCAGGATTTCCCGGAAGATTTCGTAGCAGATGGTCTCGGGGGTCTTCAGCTTGCCCCGCCCTGCGCAGCAATGACACGGTTCGCACAGCACCTGTTCGAGACTTTCGCGGGTGCGCTTGCGGGTCATCTGCACCAGACCCAGTTCGGTGATGCCGATGATGTTGGTCTTGGCGTGATCGCGTTCCAGCTGCTTCTCAAGCGTGCGCAGCACCTGACGCTGGTGTTCACCGTCTTCCATGTCGATGAAATCGATGATGATGATGCCGCCCAGATTGCGCAGGCGCAACTGCCGGGCGATGGCCGTGGCAGCTTCCAGGTTGGTCTTGAAGATGGTTTCTTCGAGGTTGCGATGCCCCACGAACGCGCCGGTGTTGACGTCGATGGTGCTCATCGCTTCGGCTGGATCGATGACCAGATAGCCGCCCGACTTGAGCGGCACCTTGCGCTCGAGGGCCTTCTGGATTTCGTCTTCGACCCCATAAAGGTCGAAGATCGGCCGCTCGCCCGGATAGTGCTCGAGCCTGTCGGCGATTTCCGGCATCAGCTCGGCCACGAACTGAGTGGTTTTCTGAAAGGTTTCCCGCGAGTCGATACGGATCTTCTCGATGCGCGGGCTGACCAGATCGCGCAAGGTGCGCAGCGCCAGGCCCAGATCTTCGTAAATCACCGTGGGTGGGCTGACCGTCTTGATCTGCTCGCCGATCTGATCCCAGAGCCTGCGCAGATAGCGGATGTCCATCAGGATTTCATCCGCCCCGGCGCCTTCGGCAGCGGTGCGCAGAATGAAACCTCCGGCTTCCTTGATACCTTCCTGAGCAACACAATCGCTGACCACTTTCTTGAGTCGTTCGCGCTCGGCTTCGTCCTCGATCTTCAGCGAGATGCCCACATGCGCGGTGCGCGGCATGTACACCAGATAACGCGACGGAATGGAGAGTTGCGTGGTCAGCCGTGCGCCCTTGCTGCCGATCGGGTCTTTGGTGACTTGCACGACAAGGCTCTGGCCATCATGTACCAGCGACGCGATGCTCTCGACCGCAGGCCCTTCACGCATGGATATTTCCGATGCATGAATGAACGCCGCGCGATCCAGACCAATGTCGATGAACGCCGCCTGCATGCCGGGAAGCACCCGCACAACCTTGCCTTTGTAGATATTGCCGACGATGCCGCGACGCTGGGTGCGCTCGACGTGCACCTCTTGCAGAACCCCGTTTTCCACTACAGCCACGCGCGATTCCATCGGCGTGATGTTGATCAGAATCTCTTCACTCATGACTTGTCACCTTCCAGGCATTGCCAGCAGGGTATGCCGAAATGGCCAAGCAGTTCTGCGGTTTCGCACAGGGGCAGACCCACCACCCCAGAATAGCTACCTTGCAGACCCTCGACGAAAATCGCTGCCAACCCCTGGATGGCATAGCCGCCAGCCTTGTCGGCGGGCTCACCACTGGTCCAGTAGGCTTGGGCTTCATGGGTTTGAATCGGGCGAAAGCGCACACGACTGGTAACAATACGGGTTTCGCTGCGTTGCCGATCACAGAGCGCCACAGCCGTCAGTACGTCATGCTCGCGCCCGGACAGGGCCATGAGCATGCCCAGCGCATCCGCTTCATCGACCGGCTTGCCGAGAATGCGTCCATCGAGCACCACCGCCGTGTCGGCCCCGATCACGCATGCCTGTTGTTCGGCTGACAGCACGGATAGCCCGGCCTGAGCCTTGCCCAGCGCAAGACGCTCGACATAGGCAGCCGGGGTTTCATGGTCGAAAGGAGTTTCGTCGATCTGAGCGCTCAGTACGGTAAAGGGCACACCGATCTGAGTCAGAAGTTCGCGGCGGCGCGGCGAGCCAGAAGCCAGATAAAGCGAGGGCATAAGGACATCTCCGTGTCTGTACGGGTGAGCGCGAACAACGCAGCGAGGCGTCGCGCTCACCTTGCGCTTAATTGATTTTCAAACGTTTGCGCAATCCACGCAGGCCATAACTGATCCAGGGCCACAACAGAGCGCTGACCAACGCGGGCAGCACCAGCGCCAGCGTAGGCTGACGGTTGCCGGTCAGCGCACTCAGCCAGAGCTGCGCAAGCTGCGCCAGACCGAATACCACCAATAGCACCAGGCACTGTTGCCACATCGGAAACATGCGCAGGCGCTGCTGCAAGGACATCACCAGAAAGGTAATCAGACTGAGGATCAGGGCATTCTGGCCAAGCAATGTGCCGTACAGCACATCCTCCATCAGGCCCAGTATCCAAGCGGTGGTCATACCGTATTTGTGCGGCAGCGCCAGAACCCAGAAGGTCAGCAGCAGAGCCAGCCACAGTGGCCGGAAGATTTCCATGAATTGCGGCAGCGGCGAAACGCTCAGCAGCAGACCGATCGCAAACGTCAGCCAGACCACCCAGCCGTTGCGCCCGGAAACATGACTAACCATCGATAGGCTCCCGGGCAGTGGAAGGTCTGGAGGCAGGCGGCTGTGACGCCGCAGGCCGGGCGGCAGGCCTTGCAGGTGTCGCGGGCGTTGCCGCCGGTGCAGGTGTCGCCGACTGCGCCGCCGGCTTGTGCGTCAGCGTGCTGCCCGGAAAGACCGGAACGAATGCCTGCGGCCACATCGGGAAAGCCGGTGTCGGCGGCGGCAGTGTTGCCATCACGGAAGGCTCGACGCCCTTGTCGAGGGATTCCTGTGCTTGCGCCGCATCGGCAGCGCGCTCTTCCGGCGAGCGGCCGTCAGAGAACACCAGCAACAGATAGCGACTGCGATTCAACGCGGCGGTTGGCACCGCACGAACGATCGCGAACGGCTGGCCGGAGTCGTGAATCACCTCCTTGACCGTCGCCACCGGGTAACCGGCCGGGAAACGCTGACCAAGGCCCGAACTGACCAGCAGATCGCCTTCCTTGATGTCTGCGGTATCCGCCACATGCCGAAGCTCCAGACGCTCCGGGTTACCGGTGCCACTGGCGATGGCACGCAGACCGTTGCGGTTGACCTGCACCGGGATGCTGTGGGTCGTGTCAGTCAGTAGTAGAACGCGTGAGGTATAGGGCATCAATTCGACCACCTGCCCCATCAGGCCGCGCGCATCGAGCACAGGCTGGCCGAGCACCACGCCGTCGCGTTCGCCCTTGTTGATGATGATGCGATGGGTGAAAGGGTTCGGGTCCATGCCGATCAACTCGGCGACCTCGACTTTTTCGTTGACCAGCGCCGAGGAGTTCAGCAGCTCACGCAGCCGAACGTTCTGCTCGGTCAGTGCCGCCAGCTTTTGCAGGCGACCTTGCAAAAGCAGGGCTTCGGTCTTGAGTTTTTCGTTTTCGGCGATCAGCTCTGTGCGGCTGCCGAACTGACTGGCGACGCCTTGATACAGACGCTGTGGCAGGTCGACGATCCAGTAGGACTGCATGAGCACCATCGACATCTGGCTGCGCACGGGCTTGAGGATCGTAAAGCGGGCGTCGACAACCATCAACGCAACCGACAGAACGGCCAGCACCAGCAGACGTACACCCAGCGACGGGCCTTTTGAGAAAAGCGGTTTAATAGGCCGCTCCTTCGGGGCATGCGATCGTTGGATCGAACTTCGATTGGCAATTATTCATGCGGTATATAACCGGCCTGGACAAATGAAAGAGATAGGCACCCTGTTTCGGCGTCAGCCTGATGCATACAGGTAGCATATCCGCCACCTGCATACAAAAGACTCCGTGAAAGGCACCCCGGCGAATTATTCGCTGGAGAGCAGATCCATGGTGTGCTTATCCATCATTTCCAGCGCACGGCCACCGCCACGCGCTACACAGGTCAGCGGGTCTTCGGCGACGATCACCGGCAGACCGGTTTCCTGCGCCAGCAACTTGTCCAGATCACGCAGCAGCGCACCACCACCGGTCAGGACCAGGCCACGCTCGGCGATGTCCGAGGCCAGTTCCGGAGGCGATTGCTCCAGAGCGCTCTTGACCGCCTGAACGATGGTCGCCAGCGACTCCTGCAGTGCCTCGAGCACTTCATTGGAGTTCAGGGTGAACGCACGTGGAACGCCTTCGGCCAGGTTGCGGCCACGGACGTCGACTTCACGCACTTCACCGCCCGGATAGGCAGTACCGATTTCCTGCTTGATGCGCTCGGCAGTCGATTCGCCGATCAGGCTGCCGTAATTGCGGCGCACGTAGGTGATGATCGCTTCGTCGAAACGGTCACCGCCGACCCGTACGGATTCGGCATACACCACACCGTTCAGGGAGATCAGTGCGATTTCGGTGGTACCGCCGCCGATGTCGACAACCATCGAACCGCGAGCTTCTTCCACCGGCAGACCGGCACCGATTGCAGCGGCCATCGGTTCTTCGATCAGGAATACTTCGCGTGCGCCTGCACCCAGGGCCGACTCGCGAATGGCGCGACGCTCAACCTGAGTGGATTTGCACGGAACGCAGATCAGCACACGAGGGCTGGGCTGCAGAAAGCTGTTTTCATGAACCTTGTTGATGAAGTACTGCAACATTTTTTCGCAGACGCTGAAGTCGGCGATAACGCCGTCTTTCATTGGACGAATGGCTGCGATGTTGCCTGGAGTACGGCCCAGCATGCGCTTGGCTTCGGTACCGACGGCCACGACACTCTTCTGGTTGCCGTGAGTACGAATGGCAACGACAGAGGGTTCATTCAGAACGATACCGCGCTCACGCACGTAAATAAGGGTGTTGGCAGTGCCCAGGTCGATGGATAGATCACTGGAAAACATGCCACGCAGTTTCTTGAACATGGGAAAGGGACCCTAGGGAACGCGTGGTAAAAAAAGTGCGGCAAACTCTAACAACGACAGGGATTTTGGGCAAGGAGCCAATATGCTAAATTGGCGGTTTTCCGAACACCACCCTCGACGTTAGCGGCTTGAGACAGTAATAACGCGATAGTGTTCCGCAATTGGCAACAAAGCAAATCCATAAGCATTCCACTGGAGATACCCCATGGCGCTTGAACGCTCCGACGTGGAAAAGATCGCTCATCTGGCCCGACTGGGCCTCAATGACGCCGATATCCCGCGTACCACCGAAGCACTTAACAGTATTCTTGGGCTGGTCGATCAGATGCAAGCGGTCGACACCATTGGCATCGAGCCGCTGGCTCACCCGCTGGAAGCCACCCAGCGCCTGCGCGAAGACGCCGTCACCGAGCGAAATCGTCGTGACACTTACCAAGCCATCGCACCAGCGGTCCAAGACGGGCTGTATCTGGTTCCGAAAGTCATCGAGTAAGGGAAAGCGCCTGCATGCATCAAATGACTCTGGCCGAGATCGCTCGCGGACTCGCCGATAAAAAGTTTTCTTCCGAAGAGCTGACTCGCGTTCTGCTGTCGCGCATCGCGACGCTCGACCCGCAGCTCAACAGCTTCATCAGCCTCACCGAAGACCTGGCCATCACCCAGGCGCAGGCGGCAGACGCGCGCCGTGCAGCCGGTGAAAACGGCCCGCTGCTCGGTGCCCCGCTGGCCCACAAGGACCTGTTCTGCACCCAGGGCATCCGCACCAGCTGCGGCTCGCTGATGCTCGACAATTTCAAGGCACCCTATGACGCCACGGTCGTTTCGCGTCTGGCATCGGCCGGTACAGTGACGCTGGGCAAGACCAACATGGACGAATTCGCCATGGGCTCGGCCAACGAATCCAGCCATTACGGCGCGGTGAAAAACCCGTGGAACCTGGAATGCGTCCCTGGCGGTTCTTCGGGCGGCTCGGCAGCTGCTGTTGCTGCACGTCTGTTGCCCGCCGCGACCGGCACCGACACCGGCGGCTCGATTCGCCAGCCTGCAGCGTTGACCAACCTCACTGGCCTCAAGCCGACCTACGGCCGCGTATCGCGCTGGGGCATGATTGCCTACGCGTCCAGCCTCGATCAGGCGGGACCGATGGCACGCACGGCCGAAGATTGCGCACTGCTGCTGCAAGGCATGGCCGGTTTCGACCCGCAGGACTCGACCAGCATCGACGAGCCGGTTCCAGACTACTCCGCCAGCCTCAATACCTCGCTCAAGGGCCTGCGTATCGGTGTGCCGAAAGAATATTTCAGCGCAGGCCTCGACCCACGCATCGCGCAGCTGGTGCATGAAAGCGTCAAGGAGCTTGAAAAGCTCGGCGCGATCGTCAAAGAAGTCAGCCTGCCGAACCTGCAGCACGCGATCCCGGCCTACTACGTCATCGCCCCAGCAGAAGCCTCGTCCAACCTGTCGCGCTTCGACGGGGTGCGTTTCGGCTACCGCTGCGAAGACCCGAAAGACCTGACTGATCTGTACAAGCGCTCTCGCGCCGAAGGCTTCGGCCCGGAAGTCCAGCGACGCATCATGGTTGGCGCCTACGCGCTGTCGGCGGGTTACTACGACGCCTACTACCTGCAGGCGCAGAAAATCCGTCGCCTGATCAAGAACGATTTCATGAGTGCGTTCGTCGATGTCGACGTGATTCTCGGCCCGACCACGCCCAACCCGGCCTGGAAAATCGGCGCCAAGACCAACGATCCGATTGCCGAATACCTGGAAGACTTCTACACCATCACCGCCAACCTGGCGGGCCTGCCTGGCTTGTCCATGCCTGCGGGCTTCGTCGACGGTCTGCCGGTCGGCGTGCAGCTGCTCGCTCCGTATTTCCAGGAAGGCCGTCTCTTGAATGTGGCGCATCAGTATCAGCAAGTCACCGACTGGCACACTCGCGCACCTGAAGGCTTCTGAGGAGAAACACATGCAATGGGAAGTCGTCATCGGGCTGGAGATTCATACCCAGCTTTCGACCCAATCAAAGATTTTTTCCGGTAGCGCGACCACGTTCGGCTCCGAGCCCAACACGCAGGCCAGCCTCGTCGACCTGGGCATGCCTGGCGTATTGCCGGTGCTGAACAAGGAAGCCGTGCGCATGGCCGTCAAGTTCGGCCTGGCAGTGAACGCCGAAATCGGCCAGCACAACGTGTTTGCCCGCAAGAACTACTTCTACCCGGACCTACCCAAGGGCTATCAGATCAGCCAGATGGAGCTGCCGATTGTCGGCAAGGGCCACCTGGACATCCCCCTTGAAGACGGCACCGTCAAGCGCATCGGCATCACCCGTGCGCACCTGGAAGAGGACGCGGGCAAGAGCCTGCACGAAGACTTCCAGGGCATGACCGGTATCGACCTGAACCGTGCCGGCACCCCGCTGCTGGAGATCGTTTCCGAGCCGGACATGCGCAACGCCAAGGAAGCCGTGGCTTACGTCAAGGCCATCCACGCGATTGTCCGCTACCTGGGCATCTGTGACGGCAACATGGCCGAAGGTTCGCTGCGCTGCGACTGCAACGTATCGATTCGTCCGAAGGGCCAGGTCGAGTTCGGCACGCGCTGCGAGATCAAGAACGTCAACTCGTTCCGCTTCATCGAAAAAGCGATCAACAGCGAGATTCAGCGCCAGATTGATCTGATCGAAGACGGTGGCAAGGTTATCCAGCAGACGCGCCTGTATGACCCGAACACCAACGAAACCCGCGCCATGCGCAGCAAGGAGGAAGCCAACGATTACCGTTACTTCCCCGACCCGGATCTGTTGCCGGTGATCATCGAGGACTCGTTCCTAGAAGAAACCCGCGCCACCTTGCCAGAGCTGCCGCCGCAGAAACGCGAACGCTTCCAGAGCCAGTTCGGTCTGTCGACCTACGACGCAAGCGTACTGGCTTCGAGCCGCGAGCAGGCTGACTACTTCGAACAGGTGGTGAGCATCAGCGGTGACGCCAAACTGGCAGCCAACTGGGTCATGGTCGAGCTGGGCAGCCTGCTCAACAAGCAGGGCCTGGAGATCGACCAGTCGCCGGTCAGTGCAGAGCAGTTGGGCGGCATGCTCAAGCGCATCACCGACAACACCATTTCCGGCAAGATCGCGAAAATGGTCTTCGAAGCAATGGCCAATGGTGAAGGCAGCGCCGATGAAGTCATCGAAAAACGCGGTCTGAAGCAGGTCACCGACAGCGGCGCCATTGAATCGATGCTCGACGAGGTGCTGGCAGCCAACGCGGAACAGGTCGAACAGTATCGTGCAGCGGACGAAGCCAAACGCGGCAAGATGTTCGGCTTCTTCGTCGGTCAGGCGATGAAAGCCTCCAAAGGCAAGGCCAACCCGCAGCAGGTCAATGAGCTGCTGAAGGCCAAGCTGGAGGGCTGATCCTCGTCACTCTCGTTCCCACGCTATGCGATCAGCGTTATACACGAGTCTTGTGGGGGCGAGCTTGCTCGCGAATAGGCCGGTACAGCCTCTAGAGACAGGGCGTTTGGACCAAGTCCTTCGTGAGCAAGCTCACTCCCACAGAGGTCTTTATTCACATCGCGATTATGGTCAAAGACCCCGCCTTCCGGGCTCTTCATGACTTGTGTATAACGATGAGCGCTCTGTGTGGAAATGCAGTTCCGGACGCTCTGCGTCCGCTGTCGAGTACGCGCTGCGACACCGGGTTATGACGCGGAGCGTCACGAAATGCATGCCGACATGGAGCCTTGGCACGAGCGTCAACCACAACTACTCCGGCACTCAGGAACCCACCCCATGCGCCGCCTTATTTTTGCCTGCAGCCTGCTGACGTTATTGGCAGGATGCGCTAATCACATCATCGACCCCCATGGTTATGACGAGACCGGCACCGCCGCTTATTACGGCGCCCGCCATCATGGCAACCGCACTGCCAGCGGTGAGCCGTTCAATCAGAATGCGCTGACCGCTGCGCATCGACAGCTGCCTTTCGGCACGCGCGTCAAAGTCACCAACCTCGACAACGACAGGTCGGTAGTCGTACGTATCAACGATCGCGGCCCTCACACGCGCGGCCGTCTGATCGATGTCTCTCGCGAAGCGGCCGAACAACTGGGTATGCTGCGCAGCGGGACAGCGCCAGTCCGCGTACAGGCCCTGGATTAACCCCGACTCTCGATCACCTCCGATAAGGACACTCGTATTCTCCAGCTATCGGCCTTGCCCGCCCCCGCGCTCATCCAGATGCTCAGTGGCTTGTTATTGCTGCTGATCGGGGCAGAACTGTCAGTGCGCGCAGCGGTGCATCTGGCGGCGATTTTCAAGGTCCGGCCACTGATCGTCGGCCTGACCGTCGTGGCAATGGGCACCAGCGCGCCGCAGATGGCAGTAAGCCTGCAAGCCGCGTTTGCCGATAACACCGACATCGCTGTGGGCAGTGTCATCGGCGGTAACATTTTCAATGTGTTGGTGATCCTTGGCCTGTGCGCGCTGATCATTCCGTTACGCGTTGCCCGCCAGGTTTTGCACGTCGACATTCCGCTGATGATTGGCGCCTGCCTGCTGGCTATCGGCCTGTCCTGGAGCGGCGAATTCAGCAAACTGGACGGCGCAGTGCTGCTTGCCGGATTGCTGTTCTGCCTGATCGTCATCATCCGCCAAGGCGGTCATGCGCCGCGTCACGGACAGGCCGAGACAACCGAAAAACCTCGTACCTTCACGCGCATCCTCATGCTTGCCAGTGGCTTGCTGCTGTTGACCGCTGGCGGACACCTGCTGGTCGACGCGTCAGTGGTGATTGCCATACACCTGGGGCTTTCCGAACGCATAGTCGGTCTGACCATCATTGCCATTGGCACCTCATTGCCGGCACTGATGACGTCGCTGATCGCAGCGTTTCGTGGTGAGCGTGATATTGCCGTAGGCAACGTGATCGGCAGCAACCTGTTCAATCTGCTGGGCGTTCTGGGGCTGACCGCACTGGTCGCCCCGGTGCCGCTGACGATCTCGCCAAATGCACTGGTGTTCGACCTGCCGATCATGCTCGGCGTGTCGTTGCTGTGCGTGCCGCTGTTCTATTCCGGATACCGGATAGACCGTCTGGAAGGCCTGTTTCTGCTGTCGTTGTACCTGACCTACGGGCTGCATATCCTGTCGATCAGCACCGGTATGGCGCTGGCCGAACGGCTTGAAAGCAAAATGCTCACGCTGGTGTTACCTGTGCTGGGCGCTGTGGTTGTCTGGGGCACAATTCGCGCCTGGCGACGCCAGCACTGACCTCCAACCCGCATTGATACAAGGAGCAAGGCCATGACAGACAAGACGATCAGCGAAGGCGAACAGATCCGTCGCCAGGTGATGGGCGATGTCTACGTCGACCGCGCGCTGGGCAATGCCACCGAGTTCAGCCAGCCGCTGCAGGATTTCGTCAACGAGCACGCCTGGGGCAGCGTCTGGAGTCGCGAGGGCCTGCCATTGAAAACCCGCAGCCTGATCACCCTGGCCACCCTCACCGCCCTGAAATGCCCGCAAGAACTGAAAGGCCACGTTCGTGGCGCACTGAACAATGGCTGCACGGTCGAGGAGATTCGCGAAGCGCTGCTGCACTGCGCGGTGTACGCCGGCGTGCCAGCGGCCATCGACGCGTTTCGTGCGGCGCAGGAAGTGATCGACAGTTACGTCAAAGCGGATTAAATCCAGCCGCCCCATTGCAGGATGAAAATCCCCACGTTGGTCGTGACTGCTGCCGCCAGCGTGGTGATGACGATGATCGCAGCGGCCAGTTCGTAATTGCCGTTGGCCGTGCGCGCCATGATGTAGCTGGCTGCCGCTGTCGGGCTGCCGAAATACAGGAACAGAATCCCCAATTCAGCGCCGCGAAAACCCGCCAGCCAGGCGGCCAGCGTGCACAGCACTGGCAGCGTGATCATCTTCATGACGCTGGCACTGATAGCCAGCTTTCCACTCTTGCGCAACGAAGCCAGCGACAACGTGCCGCCGATGCAGATCAGTGCCAGCGGCAGGGTCATCTGGGCCAGGTAGCTGCCAGAGGTTTCCAGCCATTTGGGCAGGCCGATGGCGAAGTAAGCGAAGGGTGAGGCGATGATCACGCTGATGATCAGTGGGTTGGCCAGCACGCTTTTGAAGATGCTCCAGGGATCGGACTTGATCACCGGGCTGTAAACCGCCAATACCACCGTCGATAACGTGTTGTAGAAGACGATGACCAGCGCGGCGAGAATGGCGCCCAGTGAAATGCCATCAGGCCCGTACATGCTGGCCGCCAGGGCCAGACCGATAACCCCGTTATTGCCACGAAACGCGCCCTGGACGTAGATCCCGCGCTCTTCGTGCGGGCAGCGCCAGATCGCCCAGCACCAGGCGAATGCAAAACTCAGAAGCGTGGCGATGCTGAAAAAAATCAGCAGTTTGGGCTGCAGGGCGGTGCGCAGGTCGGCGTGAATAATGCCCAGAAACAGCAGCGCAGGCATGGTGACGTTGAACACCAGCCCGGAAGCCGCAACGATGAAACCATCATTGATCGCGCCGATTCGCCTGAGGAACACGCCCAGAAACAGCATGGCAAACACCGGGGCGGTGATGTTCAGGGTTTCGAGAAAAATAGCCAGCATGCAACGCGTCCGGTCCCGTCGTTAGGTAGCTCATGATAGGCCACCGACGGCGAGCATGTTGCACGGAATTTCCGAAACCCTGATCCCCCACCGCGACTGCCGCTTCTCAGACGATGCGACTGACTTCCTTCATAGGCTGGAGCTTGCGCTCGAAGACCGAGACGCCGTCCGGATCGCGCAGTGCCACGGTCAGTTCACCGGTCTGCCCGTCGATATTCACTTCGCCAAAGAATTGAAAACCCGCAAACGGCGAGGTGTTCTGCGCAGGGGGCGCCTTCTGGAACACCAGCTCGGGACCAAAGGTCTTGTCCAGCACGTTGGGACCATAGCTACCGGCATTCAATGGCCCGGCGACGAACTCCCAGAACGGGTCGAAGTCCTGAAATACGGCCAGATCCGGCTGGTAATGATGCGCGGCGCAGTAATGCACGTCGGCCGTCAGCCAGACACAATCGCGAACCTTCTGCGCGCGCAGGTACGCCAGCAATTCGGCGACCTCCAGTTCACGCCCCAACGCCGGGCCGTCATTGCCGTTGGCGATGGCCTCCCAACGCTGTACGCCGGGGCTGACCTCGCCATCCGGCACGCCCAGGCCAATGGGCATGTCCGCCGCGATCACTTTCCACTGCGCACGCGATGCAGTGAGCTCGCGCTTGAGCCAGTCCAGTTGCTCACGGCCCATGAATGCGGTGGTCGGACCCGGCTTGTCGGCCAGGTTGGCATCGTTGCCGGCGCGGTAACTGCGCATATCGAGGACGAACACGTCGAGCATCGGACCGTAGGGAATCTTGCGATAAATGCGCCCGCCGTTGTCGGCTTCCTGCAAGCGCAGCGGCGCATATTCCAGGTAAGCCTGGCGGGCACGCGAGGACAGCAGGCCGATGTCCTTGACCTTGTAGCGATCATCGAGCTGTTTGCTGGGCGACCAGTTGTTGGTCACTTCGTGATCATCCCACTGCCAGATCTGCGGGACTTCGGCGTTGAAGCGGCGCAGGTTTTCATCCATCAGGTTGTAACGGTAGTTGCCCCGGTATTCGTCGAGGGTCTCCGCCACCTTGCTCTTCGCCTCGGTGGTAATGTTGCGCCAGACGCGCCCGCCCTCCGTGGTGAGCTGCTCCGGCACCGGGCTGTCGGCGTAGATGGTGTCGCCGCTGTGGATAAAAAAGTCCGGCAAGCGCAAACGCATGGCTTCGTAGATACGCATACCGCCGATATCGGGGTTGATGCCAAAGCCCTGCCCCACCGTGTCGCCGCTCCAGACGAAGCGGATGTCGCGGCGCTGCTGCGGCGTGCTGCGCAGATGGCCGAACCACGGCTCGCTGACGACACCGCTCTGCGCATCCTCGAAAGACACCCGGTAGAAAATCGCCTGATCGACCGGCAGCCCGCTCAACTCGACCCGCGCGGTGAAGTCGCTACGCTGATCGGCCAGCGCCGACACCACGCGGCGTGGCTGGGTGAACATGCTGCGTGTGTCCCACTCGACGACCATGCGCGAAGGCCGGTCGCTACGACTCCAGACGATCGCCTTGTCGCCGAACACATCGCCGGACTGCACGCCATCCATCATCTTCGGACGATCCTGCACCGAGGCGATGACTGCCGGCGCAACACCTGGTAACAGCAGACCGGCACCTACCGTTCCGACGGCCTGGATGACACGGCGACGCTTGAGATCGAACTGGCTCACGGTTATCCCCTCGCTGACAGGCAAAAAAGCACCGTAACAGGGGAATATTGGCGCTGTATGACAACGCAGTAGATCAAGCGCATGGCAGACTTCAAAAACTTCCGGCGCCCGGTAACTGGTAAACTCCCGCGCCTTATTCCAGCCCGAGGCGCTCAGCATGTCTTCCTTGAATCAGGCGCTCAGCGTCGCCCTCGATCATCGCCAGGCCTTGCTTGATCAATTGCATGGGCAAGGCACGGACTGCTATCGACTGTTTCACGGCAGCCAGGAGGGTGCCAGCGGGCTCACCATCGACCGCTACGGCCCGCAATTGCTGGTGCAGAGCTTTCACACCCGCCTGGATCGCGATGCCCTGCTGGCACTGCATGAACAGGTCAACACGCGCCTGGGCCTGGAAACCCTGCTGGTCTACAACGATCGCTCGCAAGGCAATTCGCGCGTGGATCGCCATGACACCGTGTACAAGGCTGAAGAAGCGGCGCTGGCCGATCATGTCGGCCACGAATGGGGGCTCAATTACCGAGTCCGCGGCCGACATGCAGGCCAGGACCCGCTGTTGTTTCTCGACCTGCGCAACACCCGCGGCTGGGTCAAGCAGCACAGCGCCGGCAAAAGCGTGCTGAACCTGTTCGCCTACACCTGCGGCGTCGGTCTGAGTGCTGCGGCCGGTGGCGCGAGTGAAGTGTGCAATCTGGACTTCGCCGAGGGCAATCTGGCGGTGGGTCGCGAGAATGGTGCGCTCAATCCGCAACTGCCACCCATGCAATTCATCCAGTCGGATTATTTTCCGGCAATCCGCCAGTTGGCCGGCCTGCCCATTGCTGCACGCCGCAGCCAGCAATTGCCCAGCTACGTGAAACTGCAACAGCGTCAATATGATCTGGTCCTGCTCGACCCACCGGCCTGGGCCAAGAGCGCATTCGGCACCGTTGATTTGCTGCGCGACTATCAAAGCCTGCTCAAACCTGCGCTGTTGACCACGGCGGACGATGGTGTGCTGATCTGCTGCAACAATCTGGCGAAAGTCAGCATGCAGGACTGGCGTGAGCAGGTACTGCGCTGCGCCACCAAGGCTGGGCGTCCGGTACGCGACTGCCAGGAGATGCGTCCCGCCGCAGACTTCCCGTCTCAGGATAATCAACCGCCGCTGAAAACGCTGATTCTGCAACTCTGATCCGGCGCTTGCTATCGTAAAGTACAACCGGAAAGTTCCTACAAGCCGCGATGGCAGTGCCTTCGGAACCGAACAGGCATGCCATACTCCAAGGGCTTCCAAAAGAGAGAGACGCCGCTGCCCATGTCCAGAGGATTGAAACGCACACTTGGCTCCCTGCTGGCTGTGATCGCGCTCTACAGTTTGCTGGGATTTTTCATTCTTCCCGGCGTCGCTCTGCGGATCGCGAACCAGCAACTGGCCAATTACGCCACGGTGCCAGCAAAGCTCGAACGCCTGGAATTCAACCCCTTCACCCTGGAGCTGACACTTTGGGGCCTGAACATCGGCACGCCGGGGAAGGAGCAGGTCGCGTTTGAAAAGCTTTATGCCAATCTGCAAATCAACAGTCTGTGGACGCGGGCTCTGCATCTGCAACGCGTCGAGCTGATCAAACCGCGCACCGAGCTGCTGTTCGACAAACAGGGCAAGCTCAATCTGGCACAACTGTTCAAGCTGCCCGCCAGCGAACCGGCAAAGGACGAACCCGCCACTAAGCCATTCCCACTGCGTATCGACGAAATCAAACTGGCGGGAGGCTACGTTCACTTCCAGGACCTGCGCCCCAGCCAGCCCATCGAGTTTCTCTACGACGCGCTGGATTTCGAGCTCAAGAACCTCAGCACTCTGCCTGAAGACAATGCCGACATGACCTTGGTCGCAGCGGGTCCGGACGGTGGGCAGATCGACTGGGTCGGCCGCATCAGTCTGATCCCGATCGCCTCCGAGGGCACGCTGAAAGTCACCGACAGCAAGATGAAGCTGTGGTGGCCTTATGTGCGTGATGCCTTGCCGCTGGCGCTCGAGGACGGCGTGCTGAATTTCAGCACGGCCTACACACTGAATCTGTCCAAGGAAACCGAGCTGAAGTTGACCAACGTGTCAGCCAGTGTCGCGCCTTTCGCGCTCAACGCTCCCGACGGTCGCCCACTGGTACGCCTGCAACGCCTGGACGTCAGCGAAACATCGGTCGACCTCGCAAAGCAGCTGGTTACCGTAGGCAAGGTGCGCAGCCAGAAGCTGGAAACCTGGGCCGCGCGTGAAGCCGACGGGCAACTGGACTGGCAAAAACTGTTCGCCAGCCAAGCGCGCAAGCCCGCAGCAGCGCACACCCCAGCCGTGGACGAAAAAGCCGCTGAGCCAGCCCCGGCCACCGAGACCACCGCCAAAGCCAGCGCTCAACCCGTGGCGCAGAGCAAACCCTGGCAAGTCCTGTTGCGTGATGTGCAGTTGCGCAACTACATGGTCCATCTGGCAGATCGCGTGCCTCAAGAGCCGGTCGCGCTGGACGTTGGCCCGCTGAATCTGGACATCCAGAACTTCGACAGCCTGAACAAGGCGCCTTTCACGCTCAAGCTGGATACCGGGCTGGGCAAACAGGGCAATCTCACTGCCGCCGGTGACGTGAACCTCAACCCGGTCAGCGCTCGCCTCAACGTAACCACCCGCGACATCGACCTGCGCCTCGCCCAGGCCTACATCAGTCCGTTCATTCGTCTGGAGCTGCGCAGCGGCATGCTCGGCAGCGATCTGGCGGTCGACCTGAAAAGCACCGAGCCACTGGCGTTCAACGTCACCGGTAAAGCGCAGGTCAATCAGTTGCACACGCTGGATACGCTCAAACAGCGCGACTTCCTGAAGTGGCAGCAACTGGCGCTGGAGGGCCTGGACTACCAGCACGGCAAGGGCCTGTCGATTGCCAAAGTGAACATGGATCAGCCTTACGCGCGCTTCATGATCAATGAGGACCGCACCACCAACATCGATGATCTGTTGATCCCGCAGCCAGCCGACGCAGCTACCGGCAAGACCGCCGCCCAGCCAAAGGCAGCCAGAACCCAAGCCGCAGGCAAGAAGGAAAACCCGCTGGCGATCTACGTGGGTGAAGTGAATATCAACAATGGCTCGGCAAACTTTGCCGACATGACCCTGACCCCCAACTTCGCCACCGCAGTGCAGCAGCTTAACGGTCGTATCGGCACCATCGACAACCGCAAGCCTACACCGGCACCGGTGGACATCGAGGGCAAGGTCGACCGCTATGCGCCGGTGACCATCAAGGGCAGCCTCAACCCGTTCGACCCGATGGCCAGCCTGGATATCACCACCAGCTTCAAGCGCGTCGAGCTGACCAACCTGACCCCTTACTCCGGCAAGTTCGCAGGCTTCCGGATCCGCAAGGGCCGGCTCAATCTCGACCTGCACTACCTGATCACCAAGGGTCAGCTAAAGGCCCAGAACAAGGTGCTGGTGGAGCAGTTGCAACTGGGTGAGCGGGTCGACAGTCCGGATGCGCTGGACTTGCCTATTCGCCTGGCGGTCGCGTTGCTCAAGGATACCAAGGGGCGCATTTCCCTCGAACTGCCCATCGAAGGCGACCTGAACAACCCGCAGTTCAGCGTCATGCCGATTGTCTGGCAGACCCTGCGCAATCTGGTGCTGCGTGCAGCGCAGGCCCCGTTCAAGATGCTCGGCGGGCTGGTTGCCGGTGGAAGCTCCGAGGACCTCGGCAGCGTAAGTTTCGCGCCAGGCTCCAGTGACTTGTCGGCAGAGGCGCAAAAGGCTCTGGACAAGCTCTCGGTAGCGCTCAAGGAGCGTCCGGACCTGAAACTGGAGATCGAAGGCACCAGCGCCGCCAGCAGTGACGGTCCATTGATCGCCCAGCAAAGGCTGGAACGCGAATACCAGTACACGTATTACAAGATCCTCCAGCGACGCGGCGACAAGGTTCCAGCCAAGGCCGGCTTGATAGAGGTCCCGGAAGAGGAAAAGACGCCTATGCTCGAAGGTATCTACAGGACACGCCTGAAACAGCAACCGCCCGCTGAATGGACCAGTCTGGGCAAGGAACAACGTGCTGCCCAGATGCGTGCCGCCGTACTCAAGTTCTGGAGCAGTAACGAGGTGCTGCTGCGCGAACTGGGCCAGAGCAGAGCCAGCAGCATCAAGGATTACCTGGTGGACAAGGGCAAGCTCGAAGACGCTCGCGTGTACTTCGTCGACGCGCAACTGGGCCAGGCCCAACCGGATGGTAAAGTCATCAGCCCCCTCCACCTCGACAGCGAATGAAGCCTTTGGCACACACCCGAATCAAACGACTGATCAACCTGACCCTCGCCGCCATGGCCGGGTCAGTTGTCGCATCAGCGTATGCCAGTTCGACCCTGCGTTGCGGCAGCCAACTGGTCAGCACCGGTGACCGGGCGTTCGAAGTCCAGCAGAAGTGCGGCGAACCGGTCAGCCAGGAAGTGCTCGGCACTCAGGAAACCTTCAATAGCAATTATCGAAGGTCCGAAGCCGTGAGGATCGAGGAGTGGATATACGGTCCTGATAACGGCATGTATCAGTACCTGCGCTTCGAAGGCGGGCGCCTGGTGGGCATTGAGAGCAAACGCCGCAACTGATCCCCCCTGCTTCCCTTGATCTGTTTAGTAGCGCCCATAGAAAAGGCCCCGACTCTTCAGTCGGGGCCTTTAATGGCTACATCCTTGTAGCCTCGCATGAACCTTCCATCAATCAATGACTGCGGCTGTTCATGAGCAGTATTCGATTACTCGGCTTTCAGGCCAGCAGCCGATACGTCTTTAACGCCTTTGATTTTCTTGGCGATAGCGACGGCAGTAGTTTTCTGAGCTTCAGTCACTTTTACCATGGAGGACAGGGAAACCACGCCTTTGTTGGTCTCAACCTTGATGTCCGAGCCTGGGATGCCTTTTTCGGTCAGCAGGTCGGCTTTGACTTTGGTGGTGATCCAGGTATCAGAAGTATCTTCTTTGACTTCTTGAGTAGTGGTGTTAGCTGCCAGAACCATTGGCGCTTGGGCCGAGGTCTGTGCGAAAGCAGCGTTGGCCATGGTCAGAGTCAGGGCAGTAGCGGTAGCAGCGGCAATAGCGAACTTCTTCATACGATAACTCCTGTTTTTCTCAAAATCTGCACCAGCATGTGGTGGCAGGGTTAACTGGTATATCGCAAGCGGTGTGCCAAAAGCAAGCTAGTAAAAATAACGTTTAAAATCAATTGCTTAGATTTTTAGTTATTTTGCTGAGTCGTGCAGATTGCCCGTTCATGCAAACCCGGGCTTGCAAGATGCATGTTTGCACCGAGCAGTTTGCATGCTCCATTGGTAAGCCTCTAATTGCGCTCATAAAAAAAGGACTCCGAAGAGTCCCTTTTTCACATACCGCTCAGATCGATCAGACGCCCGACGCTTTCGCTGCGGCTACGTCTTTGATCGACAGCTTGATACGGCCGCGGTTATCCACGTCCAGTACCAGTACTTCGACTTCCTGACCTTCCTTGAGGATGTCGGTCACTTTCTCTACGCGAGCATCGCTCAGCATCGAGATGTGAACCAGACCGTCCTTGCCCGGCAGGATGTTGACGAATGCGCCGAAATCGACGATGCGCTCAACCTTGCCGACGTAGATCTTGCCGATTTCCGCTTCTGCGGTGATGCCCAGAACGCGCTGACGTGCTGCCTCAGCCGCTTCCTTGGACTCGCCGAAGATCTTGATCGAGCCGTCGTCTTCGATGTCGATCGAAGCCTTGGTCTCTTCGCAGATGGCACGGATGGTTGCGCCACCCTTGCCGATCACGTCACGGATCTTGTCGGTGTCGATCTTCATCGCGATCATGGTCGGAGCGTTGGCCGACAGTTCGTTACGCGACTGACCGATGATCTGGTTCATCTGGCCGAGGATGTTCAGGCGAGCTTCCAGGGCCTGGCCCAGGGCGATCTCCATGATTTCTTCGGTGATGCCTTTGATCTTGATGTCCATCTGCAGCGCGGTAACACCTTTGGAGGTACCGGCTACCTTGAAGTCCATGTCACCCAGGTGGTCTTCGTCACCCAGGATGTCGGTCAGAATCGCGAACTTCTCGCCTTCCTTGACCAGACCCATGGCGATACCGGCAACCGGCGCCTTCATCGGCACACCAGCGTCCATCAGAGCCAGGGAAGCACCGCAGACCGAAGCCATGGAGCTGGAGCCGTTGGACTCGGTGATTTCCGATACGACACGGATGGTGTACGGGAACACGTCAGCGCCTGGCAGCATGGCCTGGACACTGCGACGGGCCAGACGGCCGTGACCGATTTCACGACGACCTGCACCGCCCATGCGACCACACTCGCCCACCGAGAACGGAGGGAAGTTGTAGTGCAGCATGAAGGGGTCTTTTTTCTCGCCTTCGAGGGTATCGAGCAGCTGTGCGTCACGTGCAGTACCCAGCGTGGCAACGACCAGCGCCTGAGTTTCGCCACGGGTGAACAGTGCCGAACCGTGAGTCTTTGGCAGAACGCCGACTTCGATGTTCAGAGGACGAACGGTGCGGGTGTCACGGCCATCGATACGCGGCTTGCCGTTGACGATGTTTTCGCGAACGGTGCGGTATTCGATTTCGCCGAAAGCGGCTTTGACTTCGCTGGCAGACGGGCTGCCTTCTTCCACAGCCAGTTTGGCAACGATCTGATCTTTCAGCTCGCCCAGACGCGCATAACGGTCGGCTTTGACGGTGATGGTGTAAGCCTGGGAGATCGCTTCGCCGAACTCGGAGCGGATAGCGCTCAGCAGTTCAGTCGCTTCAGGCTTAGGCTGCCAGGCCCAGGTAGGCTTGGCGGCTTCGGCAGCCAGTTCCTTGATGGCGTTGATCACGACCTGGAACTCGTCATGCGCGAACAGCACAGCGCCCAGCATCTGGTCTTCGGTCAGCTCTTTGGCTTCCGACTCAACCATCAGAACGGCTTCGGAAGTACCGGCAACGACCATGTCCAGGCTCGAAGCCTGCAACTGCTCGTAAGTAGGGTTCAACAGGTAGCCGGTGCTTTCGTGGAAAGCAACGCGGGCAGCACCGACCGGACCGTCAAACGGGATACCGGAGATGGCCAGGGCAGCCGAAGTACCGATCATCGCAGCGATGTCCGGATCGATTTTCTTGCTGGTGGAGACGACGGTGCAGACAACCTGCACTTCGTTCATGAAGCCTTCTGGAAACAACGGGCGGATCGGACGGTCGATCAGGCGCGAAGTCAGGGTTTCTTTCTCGGAAGGACGGCCTTCACGCTTGAAGAAACCGCCAGGAATCTTGCCGGCAGCGTAGGTTTTTTCCTGATAGTGCACGGACAGAGGGAAGAAGCCTTTGCCAGCGTCAGCCTGTTTGGCGCCGACCACAGTCACGAGTACGCTGACGTCGTCGTCAACGGTGACCAATACTGCACCAGAGGCTTGACGGGCGATACGGCCTGTCTCGAGGGTTACGGTCGATTGACCGAACTGAAACTTTTTGATTACCGGGTTCACGGTTTCCTACCTTTCTTTGTGGCTCTTGGGGAACTGGTTTCTTGCGAATTCTTGGGCAGCGTGGGGAATCGGCCCCTTCCACAGCCCAGATAAAACTTGAGGCTGGGAGCCTGCCAGAACCACCGGGAAAACCCGACGGATCGTGACAGACAACCAACCTCTAGCAACGTCGTTATTAGCGACGCAGACCCAGACGACCGATCAGGGCGCTGTAACGGCTAACGTCCTTACCTTTCAGGTAATCCAGCAGCTTGCGACGCTGGTTTACCATACGGATCAGACCACGACGCGAGTGGTGGTCCTTACCGTTGGCCTTGAAGTGGCCTTGCAGTTTGTTGATGTTGGCGGTCAGCAGTGCAACTTGCACTTCTGGCGAACCAGTATCACCAACAGCTTGCTGGTAGTCGGTTACGATCTGAGCTTTTTCTTCAACGCTGAGTGCCATGTGGGCAATCCTTTTGTGCAAGGAAGCGTTTCCGGAGAAACGTTTCCAACAGGCCGAGGACAGATCCTCGTATTAAAAAATGAGGTATGACCGTGCCTGTTGACAGCCATCCTCGTTCCACCCCACTCGCCGGCAAGCCGACGGCTGGACTGGTTTCGGTCACTCTGACCGAATCAGGCGACGCGGCGCAATGCGCCCGTCTTCGGCGACTTCACCGATACCGATGAAGCGACCTTCGTGATCCTGCACGCGAACCATACCGAATTTCGGTGCGTCCGGCGCGCGCACTGGCTGACCATGCAACCAGTAAAACGAACTGTGTTCCGAAAACTTCAACAGCGGCCAGTCCAGCAGACCGCTGTCCGATGGCATCAGGAAACGGTCAACCGCTTCATTGCCGCCGTCGGCATGCACCTGCTCGAGCTCTTCCAGCGTCACTGTCTGAGCCAGCGTGAAAGGCCCGGCCTGGGTACGACGCAGCTCTGCGACATAAGCACCACAACCAAGCTTCTCACCGATATCCTCGACCAGCGTGCGGATATAGGTGCCTTTGCTGCAATCGACGGACAGACGTGCCGTGTCACCTTCGCAAGCAAGTAATTCCAGGCGCGCAATAGTAACAGAACGGGGCTCGCGCTCCACTACTTCCCCTGCACGCGCCAGCTTGTAAAGTGGCTGGCCATCACGCTTGAGGGCCGAGTACATGGGAGGTATCTGACTGATTTGTCCGCGAAAATGCGGCAGAACCGCTTCAATATCGTCACGACCAACGGTCACCGGACGCGTGAGCAGAACCTCGCCTTCTGAGTCGGCAGTGGTAGTGGTTTTACCGAGTTGCGCCAGGGTCTCGTAGGACTTGTCCGAATCGAGCAGGTACTGAGAGAACTTGGTCGCTTCACCAAAGCACAACGGCAGAACGCCCGTTGCCAGAGGATCAAGGCTGCCGGTGTGCCCGGCTTTCTCGGCATTGAGCAGCCAGCGAACCTTTTGCAGAGCGGCGTTGGAAGTGAAACCCAGTGGCTTGTCGAGCAGGATGATCCCGCTGACATTGCGGCGTATACGCTTGACCTGAGCCACTCTTTATTCCTCGGTACTTTCAGGCTTTGCATCCGGCGATGCAGGGCCTTCCTGATGCTGGCCGTCTTCTGCCACGGCACGCTCGATCAGTGCCGAGAGATGCGCGCCACGCACGACGCTTTCGTCATAGTGGAAATGCAGTTGAGGCACGCTGCGCAGCTTCATCTCACGGGCCAACTGCATACGCAGGAAACCTGCAGCAGCGTTGAGCACCTTGATGGTCTGCGCGATTTCTTCCGCGCTGTCCTGGCCCATGACGGTCATGAAAATCTTCGCATGACCCACGTCACGGCTGACGTCTACGGCGGTGATGGTGACCAGACCCACGCGTGGGTCCTTGATTTCGCGACGGATCAGCTGCGCCAGTTCGCGCTGCATCTGATCGCCGATACGTTGGGTACGGCTGTATTCTTTTGCCATGCTTGTTACCTGTTACTGATCCGGGACCAAACCCTGACAGTCTGAAAGCGGCAAACGCCCGGCCTGACACTTGCCAGACCGGGCGTTGCGTTTAGAGCCCATGAGGAAAGCAGAGCATTTGCATGCAAGGCTTCCACCATGACTCCTGAAGCTCGCGATTTAGAGGCTGCGAGCCACTTGGACCTTCTCGAAGACTTCGATCTTGTCACCGACCTTGACGTCGTTGTAGCTCTTGACGCCGATACCGCATTCCATGCCTGCACGTACTTCGGCAGCGTCGTCCTTGAAGCGGCGCAGGGATTCCAGCTCGCCTTCAAAGATAACGATGTCTTCGCGCAGAACACGAATCGGACGGTTACGGTAGACAGTGCCTTCCAGAACCATACACCCTGCGATCGCGCCGAATTTCGGCGAACGGAACACATCGCGGACTTCGGCGATACCCAGGATATTCTCCCGGACGTCGCTGCCAAGCATGCCGGTAAGGGCTTTCTTGACGTCTTCGATGATGTCGTAGATCACGTTGTAGTAACGCATATCCAGACCTTCCTGCTCGACGATCTTGCGCGCGCCAGCGTCGGCACGCACGTTGAAGCCGAACAGTACAGCGTTGGAGGCCAGTGCCAGGTTGGCGTCGCTCTCGGTGATACCACCGACACCGCCACCGACCACGCGCACTTGCACTTCGTCGTTACCCAGGCCGTTCAAGGCGCCGTTCAACGCTTCGAGGGAACCGCGTACGTCAGATTTGAGGACGATGTTGAGCGTCTTCTTCTCTGCCTGACCCATGTTCTCGAAGATGTTTTCCAGCTTGCCAGCGTGAGCACGGGCCAGTTTGACTTCGCGGAACTTGCCTTGACGGAACAGAGCCACTTCACGGGCTTTCTTCTCGTCCGACAGCACGCTCATCTCGTCGCCAGCGTCCGGTGTACCGTCCAGGCCGAGGATCTCGACAGGGATGGAAGGACCTGCTTCTTTGACCGGCTTGCCGTTCTCGTCGAGCATGGCGCGGATGCGGCCGAAGTTCGAACCGACCAGAACCATGTCGCCCTGACGCAGCGTACCGTCCTGAACCAGAACAGTAGCGACCGGACCACGGCCCTTGTCCAGACGGGACTCGACAACGACACCACGACCAGGGGCCGACGGGGTTGCCTTGAGTTCCAGGACTTCGGCCTGCAGCAGAACAGCTTCCAGCAATTCGTCGACGCCAGTACCCATCTTCGCGGAGACCGAAACGAAAGGCGTATCACCGCCCCACTCTTCGGACGTCACGCCATGGACCGACAGCTCGCTGCGGATACGATCGAGGTCAGCACCAGGCTTGTCGATCTTGTTCACCGCAACAACCAGCGGAACGCCAGCCGCAACAGCATGCTGAACAGCTTCGATGGTCTGAGGCATCACGCCGTCGTCAGCTGCAACAACCAGAATCACGATATCCGTTGCCTTGGCACCGCGGGCACGCATGGCGGTAAACGCAGCGTGACCAGGGGTGTCGAGGAACGTGACCATGCCGCGTTCGGTTTCAACGTGGTAGGCACCGATATGCTGGGTGATGCCGCCGGCTTCGCCAGCTGCAACCTTGGCACGACGGATGTAGTCGAGCAGCGAGGTCTTACCGTGGTCGACGTGGCCCATTACGGTCACAACCGGTGCACGGGAGAACGACTCACCTTCGAACTTCAGCGATTCGGCCAGGGAATCTTCCAGGGCGTTGTCGCTGACCAGCGTGACCTTGTGGCCCAGCTCTTCGGCGATCAACTGGGCAGTTTCCTGATCCAGTACCTGGTTGATGGTCACCGGGGTGCCCATCTTGAACATGAACTTGATGACTTCAGCAGCCTTGACCGACATCTGTGCCGACAATTCGCCGACAGTGATGGTCTCGCCAATGGCCACGTCACGGATGACCGGGCCGGTAGGGCTCTGGAAACCATGCGCGTTACGCTTCTTCAGCTTGCCCTTGCCACGACCACCACGACGGAAGCTGTCGCTTTCTTCGTCGGTAGTGCGAGGAGCAACGCGAGGGGCCGGAGCCTTCTCCTTGACCGAAGCGCGATGCGGAGCGTTTTTACGCTCGCCGTCGCCACCACGGGCGTTGCGGTCGTCAGCACGAGGCTTGTCAGGGCGACGTTGTTCGTCACGCTTGCGAGCATCGGCAGAAGGCGCTGCGCTGGCCGGTGCCGGAGCAGCAGCTGCTGGCGATGCTTCGCGCACAGGCTCGGCGGCGGCAACAGGCTCGGCAGCAGCCGAAGCAGGCTGGCTAGCAGCAGGCTGATTGCGCGCATCTTCTTCAGCGCGACGCTTGGCTTCTTCTTCAGCCTTTTGACGAGCGGCGTTTTCTACCGCACGGCGTTCGTCCATCTCGCGCTTGCGCTCGGCTTCGATCTCTTCCGGGCTACGCTGCACAAAGACTTTCTTCTTGCGCACTTCAACGCTGATGCTCTTGCTGCCAGCAACTCGCAGGGTGCTGGTGGTTTTGCGCTGCAAGGTAATCTTGCGAGGCTCTTCCACCTTGGCCTTGTGACCGCTTTTCAAGTGCGTCAACAAGGCTTGTTTTTCGTTATCGGTCACAACTTGCTCGGCGGCGGTGTGCGGCAGACCTGCCTCACGCATCTGCTGTAACAGGCGCTCTACCGGTGTGTCGACCACTTTGGCCAGTTCTTTCACCGTGACTTGCGTCATGCACTTCTCTCCTCAGGCCGCGCCCAATTACTCGAACCAGTGGGCTCGGGCGGCCATGATCAACTTGCCGGCACGATCATCGTCAATGCCGTCGATGTCGAGCAGGTCATCTATAGACTGCTCGGCCAGGTCTTCGCGGGTAATTACGCCGCGCACCGCCAGTTCCATCGCCAAATCCTTGTCCATACCCTCAAGCGAGAGCAGGTCTTCGGCCG
Organism: Pseudomonas sp. PvP028; assembly: GCF_017832255.1. NCBI lineage: Bacteria > Pseudomonadati > Pseudomonadota > Gammaproteobacteria > Pseudomonadales > Pseudomonadaceae > Pseudomonas > Pseudomonas sp. PvP028. The sequence goes on along the minus strand of NZ_JAFIBL010000001.1, from coordinate 2,460,070 downwards.
GATGGGCGTCTGCCAGCTTTTCCTCTGTAGCGATGGCTTTAGTCAACAAACGATCCTTGGCACGAGCGCGAAGCTCGTTGACGATGTCTTCGTCAAAGCCGTCGATGTTGAGCATTTCTTCCAACGGTACGTAGGCAATCTCTTCCAGGCTGGTGAAGCCTTCATCAACCAGCACCTGTGCCAATTCTTCATCGACTTCGAGTTCTTCGATGAAATTGCGCAGGATGTCACCGGTTTCAGCTTGCTGCTTGGCCTGGATGTCCGATTCGGTCATTACGTTCAGGGTCCAGCCAGTCAGCTGACTTGCCAGACGCACGTTCTGACCGCCACGACCAATAGCCTGGGCCAGGTTGTCCGCTCCCACTGCGATATCCATTGCATGCGCGTCTTCATCTACGATGATTGCCGCTACTTCTGCAGGGGACATTGCATTGATCACGAACTGCGCCGGGTTATCGTCCCAAAGAACGATATCCACACGCTCGCCACCCAGCTCGCCGGAAACAGCCTGAACTCGCGAACCGCGCATGCCGATACAGGCACCTTGCGGGTCGATTCGTTTATCCTTGGAGCGAACAGCGATTTTCGCACGAGAGCCCGGGTCACGGGAGGCAGCCATCACCTCGATCAGACCTTCGGCAATTTCCGGCACTTCAATGCGGAAAAGCTCGATCAGCATCTCTGGCGCAGTACGCGACAGGATCAGCTGAGGGCCACGGTTTTCGGTGCGAATTTCCTTCAGCAGAGCACGGACGCGAACACCGACCCGGAAAGTTTCCCGGGAAATGATGTCTTCACGAGCCAGCAAGGCTTCGGCATTGTTACCCAGGTCAACGATGACATTGTCACGCGTAACCTTTTTAACAGTACCAGAAATGATTTCACCCAGACGCTCGCGGTAGGCGTCGACTACCTGAGCACGCTCGGCTTCGCGAACTTTCTGCACAATGACTTGCTTGGCGGTCTGCGCAGCGATACGACCGAATTCGATGGAATCGATTTTTTCTTCGATCAGGTCGCCGGCAACAGCACCCGGCTTTTTCGCCTGGGCCTGATCCACGGCCAATTCGTAAGCAGGATCGTCCAGATCTTCGTCTTCGACAACTGTCCAGCGACGGAAAGTCTCGTAGTTGCCTGTCTGGCGATTGATCTCTACACGCAATTCTACTTCATCTTCAAAACGTTTCTTGGTAGCAGTGGCCAGAGCCAGCTCCAGCGCTTCAAAAATGACACTTGCCGGAACGCCCTTTTCATTGGACACCGACTCAACAACCAGCAGTACTTCTTTGCTCATCGTACGCCTCGCCTTTCGCAAGCCATTGGATCCGCGGGATCCGCAGTAACCGGCACGTCTCAGTCAAACGTGGGAATAATGTTGGCCTTGTCGATCATGTCGATCGGCAACAGGAACTCATGGTCTTCAACCTGCACCACGACATCCTGCTCCTCCACCCCGCGGAGAAGGCCTTGAAAGTTGCGTCGACCTTCGAAAGGTGAACGCAGCTTTATTTTCACTTGTTCCCCGGCGTACGAAGCAAACTGCTCAATAGTGAACAGCGGGCGCTCCATGCCAGGAGAAGATACTTCGAGGGTGTACTCGGTGCTGATTGGATCTTCTACGTCCAATACACCGCTGATCTGGCGACTGACGATTGCACAGTCGTCGACCAGAACGCCCCCTTCCTTGTCGATATAAATGCGCAGCACCGAATGCTTGCCCTGGGAACTGAAATCGATTCCCCAGCATTGGTAGCCAAGGGCCACGACCACTGGGGCCAACAAGTCCTGCAACTGTTCTAGCTTGCTCGACACCTGAACCCCCTCGTGCATGCTTTAGAAATAAAAAAATGGGCAAAAGCCCATCCCTGAAAACGCCGCTGAACATCGACGTCATGTACTGTCCAGCTAACAAAAAGCCCCTTAAAAGGGGCTCCGCTAAAACTGGTTGCGGGGGCTGGATTTGAACCAACGACCTTCGGGTTATGAGCCCGACGAGCTACCAAACTGCTCCACCCCGCGACAAAGCTGGGGCGGAAGTATACGACCGATCCATTGCTGGGTCAATCCAACATCCACCTACAAGAAAGCCCGCTAGTGCGGGCTCTCCTGTTAATTGGTACCGAGAAGGGGACTCGAACCCCTACACCCTATGGGCACAACCACCTCAAGGTTGCGTGTCTACCAATTCCACCACCTCGGCATTACAACTCTTTTGGCGACCTCACGAACATCGCCGAATTCTGTATTACTTCTTCTCTGGGGCTTGAGGTACGTCAGCTGGAACAGCGGCTGGCTTTTGCCCTTCGAGAACCGGCACATCATCTGCTGCCGGCTTTTGCTTCACTTCCAGTACTGCAGGGTCTGGCAAACCTACTTGAGTCAGCTGTTGAGCTTTCTCTTTAGCAAAGTAACCTAACCCCAAGCTGGTTATGAAAAAACATGCCGCAAGTATAGCAGTAAACTTACTGAGAAAGGTAGAGGTTCCTTGACCTCCGAAGACAGTATTTGATGCACCTGCTCCGAACGACGCGCCTGCGTCGGCACCTTTACCCTGCTGCAGCAATACCAGAGCGACAACGCCCAGAGCGCCCAACAGGTGAAAAACGATTACGACTGTTTCCAGCATTTTTTCAGTTTCCCGCGGCGCGACAGATCGCACCGAACTCATCTGCATTCAGGGAAGCTCCACCAATGAGCCCCCCATCGATATCCGGCATGCTGAAGAGCTCGACCGCATTGGCCGCCTTCACGCTGCCGCCATAGAGAAGTCGCACGCCTTGTGCGACTTCGGCATTCTCTTGTGCCAGTTGCGCACGGATTGCTGCGTGCACTTCCTGGGCTTCCTGAGGCGAAGCAGTCAATCCGGTGCCAATGGCCCAGACCGGCTCGTAGGCAATAACAGCGTTGACCAGTGCGTTGACGCCAAACTCGGCGATGACACTGCTCAGCTGACGCCCTACCACTTCAAGCGTTTGCCCCGCCTTGCGCTCTTCCAGCGTTTCACCTACGCAAAGCACAGGTGTCAGACCTTTCGCCTGAATCGCCGCAAACTTCTTGTTCAGAACATCATCCTGCTCGCCAATCAACTGACGACGCTCGGAGTGCCCGACAAGTACCAGTTTGCAACCTGCATCAGCCAGCTGGCTCGATGCAACTTCACCCGTCAGCGCGCCCTGCTCAGCCTGAATGGCTGCATCCTGCGCACCAACGATGATCGACGTTGCCTTGAGCCCTTCGACTACCTGACAAGTAAACAGACTGGCAGGCATTACGGCGATATCGACGCTGCCTGGCAAAGACTGCTTGCACAAACCCTCGATCAGCTCAGCGACGCTGGCGCGGGTACCGTGCATTTTCCAGTTACCAGCTACCATTGGGCGACGCATGCTACACCTCGTGGGTCAAAGTGGGCGCAGATGTTACCCAACAGTTCCGACACTGGCAAGCCGAAATCAGGCGCAAACTTCAGTAACCAGTTTTGCGAGTTCTTCGGCGTACGCCCTGACCTGCGTTTCGTCCTCGCCTTCGACCATGACGCGCACCAGCGGCTCGGTACCCGATTTGCGCAGCAGTACCCTGCCACGCCCGGCCATCTGCTCGGTGACGCGAGCGCAGGCCTCCTGGACCGACGGATGCGAGACCGGGTCAACACCCGACCCGGCGAAGCGTACGTTGATCAGGATTTGCGGACATTTGCGCAATTTCAGACGCGCTTCGGCCAGGCTCACACCACTGCGACGCAGGGCCAGTATTACCTGCAACGAGGCAATAATCGCATCACCGGTGGTGGCGTGCTGGAAACAGACGATATGACCGGAGTTTTCACCGCCTATCTGCCAGTTGCGCTCTAGCAGCTCGGCGATCACATAGCGGTCACCGACATTGGCCCGAACAAAAGGAATACCCTGCTCGGCCAGGGCCAGTTCAAGCCCGAGGTTGCTCATCAATGTGCCGACGACGCCGCCCTGCAAGCGACCCCGCTCATGCAGGTCGCGGGCGATGATGTAAAGCAATTCGTCGCCATCGACGATGGTCCCGGTGTGATCAACCATCAACACGCGGTCGCCGTCACCGTCGAAACCGATGCCCATGTCCGCATGCTCGGCAAGCACGGCCGCCTGCAGGGCTTCCATGTGCGTGGAGCCACAGTCCTTGTTGATGTTGAGCCCGTCAGGTTGCGCGGAAAGCACCACGACCTGCGCGCCCAGCTCACGAAATACGTTGGGCGCTACCTTGTAAGTCGCACCGTGAGCGCAGTCGATGACGACCTTGAGGCCGGCGAAGTCGGTGCTGGTAGGCACGCTGCTTTTGCAGAATTCGATGTAACGCCCGGCCGCATCGTTGATCCGCGAGACCTTGCCGAGGTTCTCGGACTCAGCCACGGTCATCGGTGCGTCAAGCAGCTCTTCGATCATCATTTCGATCTCGTCAGGCAGCTTGGTGCCCTGACCGGAGAAGAACTTGATGCCGTTGTCGTAGTGCGGATTATGCGAGGCGCTGATGACGATGCCAGCCTCGGCATGAAAGGTACGTGTCAGATAGGCGATGGCCGGTGTCGGCATCGGCCCCAGCAAGAGAACGTCAGCGCCCGCAGCGGAGAGGCCGGCCTCGAGGGCAGACTCGAACATGTAGCCGGAGATACGCGTGTCCTTGCCGACAAGAATCCGGCAGGCGCCCATCTTGCGGAAAGCCATGCCGGCGGCCCAACCCAGTTTCAGCATGAACTCGGGAGTGATCGGGAATTGCCCTACACGACCGCGAATGCCGTCGGTTCCGAAATATTTTCTGGTAGTCATGGATGCCCCACTGTTGTTATTCAGCTGCTTCGACAGCTGTGATCATGCGCACCACGTCAGCCGTTTCGGCGACATCATGCACACGTAGAATTCTTGCCCCTTTGGCCATCGCCAGAACCGCCAGGGCGAGCCCGCCGGACAGACGCTGGTCGACGGGACGCCCCAGCACAGCACCGATCATGCTCTTGCGCGAAACACCCACCAGCAAAGGGCGGCCGAGCGCATGCAGCGCTTCCATATGCTTGAACAGGCTCAGATTGTGCTCCAGTGTCTTGGCAAAGCCAAAGCCCGGATCAAGAATGATCTGCTGCTGACCGATTCCTGCAGCGACGCACTGCTTCATGCGCTCAGCCAGGAAGGCACAGACCTCGCCCACCAGGTCATCGTAGTGCGGGTCATTCTGCATGGTTCCGGGCTCGCCCAGCATATGCATGAGACAGACCGGCAAACCGGTGCTTGCGGCCGCCTCAAGCGCGCCTGGGCGCTGCAGCGCGCGAACGTCGTTGATAAGCCCGGCACCCAGTCCAGCCGTCGCCAGCATGACCTCAGGGGTGGAGGTATCCACAGAGATGATCACATCCAGTTCGCGCGCGATGACCTCGACCAGCGGAGCCACACGCTCGACCTCTTCCGACGCAGAGACAGGACGCGCGCCCGGACGCGTTGACTCGCCACCGACATCGATAAGCGTCGCGCCAGCCTGCACCATTGCCTCGGCGTGACGCAGCGCCGCATCGAGCTGGCTGTAGCGGCCGCCATCGGAAAATGAGTCCGGGGTTGCGTTGAGGATGCCCATCACATGCGTATGGGCCAAATCAAGAACCCGGTTGCCGCAAGGCAACCGGGTTGGGTACAGCGCAGATGTCATGTCAGACCTTAGTGCTCGGCAGCAGGGCCGCCAATCGGAGTTTCCGGACGAGGGTCAGGCGTGATCGGCGTACCGTTGGTACCCGAACCACCACCCCAGTCACGCGGCTCGCGCGGAGTACGACCGGTCATGATGTCGTCGATCTGGTCGGCATCAATGGTTTCGTACTTCATCAGCGCGTCGGCCATCGCTTCCAGCTTGTCGCGATTATCCGTCAACAGCTGCTTGGCGGTGCCATAGCAGTGGTCGATGATGCTGCGCACTTCGGAGTCGATAAGCTTGGCAGTATCGCCGGAAACACTGGAGTTCTGGCTGCCGCCGCGCCCCAGGTAACCTGCATCTTCATCTTCCGAGTACATCAGCGGGCCAAGCTTTTCAGACAGACCCCACTTGGTCACCATGTTCCGGGCAATCTGGCTGGCACGCATGATGTCATTGGAGGCACCGGTTGTGACGCCATCGAAGCCCAGAGTCATCTCTTCAGCAATACGACCACCATACAGCGAGCAGATCTGGCTGATCAACGCACGCTTGGACAGGCTGTAACGGTCTTCTTCAGGCAGGAACATCGTCACACCCAGCGCACGACCGCGCGGAATGATGGAAACCTTGTAGACCGGATCATGCTCTGGCACCAGACGACCAACGATAGCGTGACCCGCCTCGTGGTAAGCCGTGTTGCGCTTTTCCTTATCGGACATGACCATCGATTTGCGCTCGGCGCCCATCATGATCTTGTCCTTGGCCAGCTCGAACTCTTTCATCTCTACAACGCGCTTGCCGGAGCGAGCCGCGAACAGCGACGCTTCGTTGACCAGGTTGGCCAGATCCGCACCGGAGAAGCCTGGCGTACCACGAGCGATAACGCCCGGGTTGACGTCTTCACCCATTGGCACTTTGCGCATGTGAACCTTGAGAATCTGCTCACGGCCACGAATGTCCGGCAGACCTACAACGACCTGACGGTCGAACCGACCCGGACGCAGCAGAGCCGGATCCAGCACGTCAGGACGGTTGGTAGCGGCAATGACGATGATGCCGTCATTCATTTCAAAACCGTCCATCTCGACCAGCAACTGGTTGAGAGTCTGCTCACGCTCGTCATGACCACCGCCCATGCCGGCGCCACGATGGCGACCGACTGCGTCGATTTCGTCGATGAAGATGATGCATGGCGCGTGTTTCTTGGCTTGCTCGAACATGTCGCGAACGCGGCTCGCACCAACACCCACGAACATTTCGACAAAGTCGGAACCGGAAATCGTGAAGAACGGGACCTTCGCTTCGCCGGCAATGGCCTTGGCGATCAGCGTCTTACCAGTACCTGGAGGGCCGACCATCAGCACGCCGCGCGGAATACGACCGCCCAGGCGCTGGAACTTGCCCGGATCGCGAAGGAATTCGACCAGTTCGCCGACTTCTTCCTTGGCTTCGTCGCATCCGGCAACGTCAGCCAGGGTCGTCTTGACCTGATCTTCTGACAACAGACGCGCCTTGCTCTTGCCGAAGCTCATCGGGCCGCCCTTGCCGCCCGCCCCGCCCTGCATCTGGCGCATGAAGAACATGAACACAGCGATGATCACCAGTATCGGGAAGCTGGCCACCAGCAACTGGGTCCAGATGCTCTGCTGCTCAGGCTGCTTGCCTTCGATCACGACGTTGTTGCTGACCAGATCACCGATCAGGCCATTGTCCGGGATGTTCGGGCGGATGGTCTTGAAGGTGTCGCCATCGCTGCGCTTGCCCGTAATGACGTAGCCGTCAACAGAAACCTTCTCGACCTTGCCATCCTTGACCTGCTGGATGAACTCGGAATAGTTGAGGTTCTGCGGCTCGTTCGGGCTGGAGAAGTTGTTCATCACCGTCACAAGGACAGCCGCGATGATCAACCACAGGATCAAATTCTTTGCCATATCGTTCAATTAGCTACCCTCTGAAGCAAGCTCCACGCAGCAAGCGTGCCTCGCATGATATTCACCGGCCTAACTTACTACAGAACCTACAGATACGGCAGACACCGTCTGTAACCCTTTGTGAAACTTTGACAACATAATGTTCAGTCATGCTGCATCGGTAACGCCATTTGAAAAAAGCTATCGCGCCTTGTCAAAAACGTTCGATGCTGGCCGCGCCATCAATGCCGCGGAAGCCGCGAGCCAGCAGGTATTGCTCGCGGGACCTGTCGCGGGACGACGACGGCTTGCGCATCTGCACCTTGTCGAACAGCTTGCGGATATCCTTGTGGTAGACATCGAAGCCTTCACCCTGGAAGACCTTGATCAGAAAATCGCCACCGGGACGCAGTACCCGACCAGCAAGATCGAGCGCCAATTCGCAGAGAAACATTGCACGCGGCATATCTACAGCGCTCAATCCACTCATATTGGGGGCCATATCGGAAATCACAAGGTCTACCTGCGTATTACCGACTGCCTCGAGTATCTGCTCAAGAATCGCATCCTCGGTAAAATCCCCCTGAATGAAGGTCACATCGGGGATGCTGTCCATTTCAAGGATGTCGGAAGCGATCAGACGACCTTGACCGCCGATCAGACGACTGGTCACCTGCGACCAGCCTCCCGGCGCCGCGCCGAGGTCGATCACGGTCATGCCCGGACGGATGAGTTTGTCCTTTTCCTGGATCTCGAGCAGCTTGTAACTGGCACGCGAACGGTAACCGTCCTTTTGTGCCATTTTGACGTACTTGTCGTCGAAGTGTTCTTTGAGCCAGTTATGGCTTGTCTTGGAACGGGCCACGGGGCACCTCAAAAATAAACGAGTCGTGATTAACTGGGCGGTCCCGGACTCGCTCGGGTAAACTGGCCGCCGCTTTTAAAAGATCAGACGCAGAGGTCAGATTATGCCGCTCACTCCAGAGCAGAAGAAACAATACAAATCCATTGGCCACCATCTGAAACCGGTATTGATCGTGGCTGACAATGGTTTGACTGAAGGTGTACTTGCAGAGCTTGAACGCGCACTGAGCGATCATGAGCTGATCAAGATCAAGCTCAACATCCTCGACCGCGAAAGCCGTCTCGGTGCCATCGCAGAACTGTGCAAGGCCGGTTCTGCCGACCTGGTTCAGGTCATCGGCAAAATGGCGTTGATCTATCGCAAGAACCCAAAGGTAAACAAGCAACTGTCCAACGTCCACCGCGCACACGGATAAAAACAGAAGTCAGGGCCGCCAAAAGCGAGCCCTGACTCTTTTTTGCCGCTGAAAGCACCCGTAAAAACGGGCGCCAGCATCAGATATGACGCACTTCGACGATTTCGTATTCGATCACGCCACTCGGCGTTTTCACGACAACGACATCACCCTCTTCCTTGGCAATCAAGGCACGGGCAATGGGCGAGCCCACTGAAATCTTGCCTTTCTTGATATCTGCTTCGTCCTCACCCACGATCTGATAGACCACGCTTTCGTCAGTCTCGACATTGGCGATTTCGACTGTCGTGCCGAAGATCACCTTGCCGGTGTGCGGAATAGTCGTGACGTCGATGATCACAGCGTTCTGCATGCGGCCTTCGATATCACGAATACGCGCCTCGACCATCCCCTGCTGCTCGCGGGCAGCATGGTATTCGGCGTTTTCCTTGAGGTCGCCCAGTTCGCGCGCAGTACCGATGTCCTGGCTCAACTTGGGACGAATCACCTTGGTCAGGTGGGTCAGCTCTTCTTCCAGGGCGCGAGCGCCCTGGACGGTCATTGGGTATTTGATCATGCCTTCAATCCTGCATGGAGATCCTGCAAACGACGTACGGTCTTCTCCGGACCGAACTTGAGCGCTTCACAGATCGCTTCGCCTGCTGCAATGGTAGTGGTGCAGTAAATCTTGTGCTGCAGGGCGTTGCGACGGATGGAGTAGGAATCCGCGATCGACTGGCGACCTTCGGTGGTGTTGATGATCAGAGTGACTTCGTCGTTCTTGATCATGTCGACCACATGCGGACGGCCTTCGGTCACCTTGTTGACGCGACGCACTTTCAGGCCTGCCGCCTCGATCAGCTTGGCGGTGCCTGCGGTGGCAACGATCTCGAAACCAAGATTGATAAGGTCACGAGCGACCGCTTCAACCAGAGGCTTGTCATCGTCACGCACGCTGATGAACGCGGTACCGCCAGTCGGCAGCACTTCGCTCGCGCCCATCTGGGCCTTGGCAAACGCTTCGCCAAAGGTATCACCCACACCCATCACTTCACCGGTCGATTTCATTTCCGGGCCGAGGATCGGGTCAACGCCAGGGAATTTGGCAAACGGGAACACTGCCTCTTTCACGCTGTAGAAGTTCGGAATGATTTCCTTGGTGAAGTTCAGCTCTTTCAGGGTTTTGCCTGCCATCACGCGGGCAGCGATCATCGCCAGGGAAACACCGATGCACTTGGAAACGAACGGCACGGTACGCGATGCGCGCGGGTTGACTTCAATGACGTAGATGTCTTCGCCCTGAAGCGCCAGCTGCACGTTCATCAGGCCGACAACGCCCAGTTCCAGCGCCATCTTCTTGACCTGCTCGCGCATCTCGTCCTGGATGTGAGCCGGCAGCGAGTACGGCGGCAGCGAGCACGCGGAGTCACCGGAGTGAACGCCCGCCTGCTCGATGTGCTGCATAATCGCGCCGATTACCACGTCAGTACCGTCGCAGACCGCATCGACGTCCATCTCGATTGCGCAGTTCAGGAAGTGGTCCAGCAGCACCGGGCTGTCGTTGGACACCTGAACCGCTTCGCGCAGGTAACGCTTGAGTTCGTCTTCCTGGTAAACGATTTCCATCGCACGGCCACCCAGTACATAGGACGGACGCACCACCAGTGGATAACCGATCTTCGCTGCGGCACGAATCGCTTCGTCTTCGCTGCGCACAGTGGCGTTTGGCGGCTGACGCAGGTTCAGACGCTCGACCATGTGCTGGAAGCGCTCGCGGTCTTCGGCACGGTCAATGGCATCGGGACTGGTGCCGATGATCGGCACGCCGGCAGCTTCAAGAGCACGCGCCAGTTTCAGAGGCGTCTGACCACCGTACTGGACGATCACACCTTTCGGCTTCTCGACACGGACGATTTCCAGCACGTCTTCCAGGGTGACAGGCTCGAAGTACAGACGGTCCGAGGTGTCGTAGTCGGTGGAGACGGTCTCCGGGTTGCAGTTGACCATGATGGTCTCGTAACCGTCTTCACGCAGCGCCAGCGCAGCATGCACGCAGCAGTAGTCGAACTCGATACCCTGGCCGATGCGGTTCGGGCCGCCACCCAGGATCATGATCTTGTCACGCGTCGACGGGTTGGCTTCGCACTCTTCCTCGTAGGTCGAGTACAGGTACGCGGTATCGGTTGCGAACTCGGCTGCGCAGGTGTCGACGCGCTTGTAGACCGGGAACACTTCGAGCTTGTGACGATGCGTCCGCAGGTTCTTCTCGGTAACGCCCAGCAGCTTGGCCAGACGCGCGTCGGAGAAGCCCTTGCGCTTGAGACGGAACATCACGTCACGGTCGATTGCTGACAGACCCAGGGTCTTGATCTTCTCTTCGTCCTTGATCAGGTCTTCGATCTGCACCAGGAACCAAGGGTCGATCATGTTCATGGCGAAGATTTCTTCGACCGTCATGCCGGCGCGGAAGGCGTCGGCGACGTACCAGATACGCTCGGCGCCCGGCACAGTCAGCTCGCGCTTGAGCGTGCTCATGCTTTCCGGATGGCTCAGGTCCAGCTTCGGATCAAGACCACACACACCGACTTCCAGGCCGCGCAGGGCTTTCTGCAGGGATTCCTGGAAGGTACGGCCGATGGCCATGACTTCACCGACCGACTTCATCTGAGTGGTCAGACGTGCATCGGCCTTGGCGAATTTCTCGAAGGCAAAGCGCGGCAGCTTGGTGACGACGTAGTCGATCGACGGTTCGAACGACGCCGGGGTCTTGCCGCCAGTGATTTCGTTCGACAGCTCGTCAAGGGTGTAGCCCACTGCCAGCTTGGCGGCAACGCGAGCGATCGGGAAGCCGGTCGCCTTGGAAGCCAGTGCAGAGGAACGCGATACGCGCGGATTCATTTCGATCACGACCATGCGGCCGGTATTCGGGCAGATGCCGAACTGAACGTTGGAACCACCGGTTTCAACGCCGATCTCGCGCAGCACTGCCAGCGAGGCATTACGCAGGATCTGGTATTCCTTATCGGTCAGGGTCTGTGCCGGCGCTACGGTGATCGAGTCACCAGTGTGCACACCCATCGGGTCGAAGTTCTCGATCGAGCAGACGATGATGCAGTTGTCCTTTTTGTCGCGGACAACTTCCATTTCGTACTCTTTCCAGCCGATCAGCGATTCGTCGATCAGCAATTCCTTGGTTGGCGACAGGTCCAGACCACGGGCGCAGATTTCCTCGAACTCTTCACGGTTGTAAGCGATACCGCCGCCGGTGCCACCCATGGTGAACGACGGACGGATGATGCAAGGGAAGCCGAGCTTTTCAAGAACTGCGTTGGCTTCTTCCATGCTGTGCGCGATACCGGAGCGCGGGCACGCCAGGCCGATGGACTTCATCGCCTTGTCGAAGCGCGAACGGTCTTCTGCCTTGTCGATGGTGTCAGCGTTGGCGCCGATCATTTCAACACCGAACTTCTCCAGAACGCCTTCGCGCTCCAGATCCAGTGCGCAGTTCAGAGCCGTCTGGCCCCCCATGGTTGGCAGCAGCGCGTCCGGACGTTCTTTTTCGATGATCTTGGCAACGGTCTGCCACTTGATCGGCTCGATGTAGGTGGCGTCAGCCATGGCCGGGTCGGTCATGATGGTGGCAGGGTTGGAGTTCACCAGGATGACGCGGTAACCCTCCTCACGCAGAGCCTTGCAGGCCTGGGCGCCGGAGTAGTCGAATTCACAGGCCTGGCCGATCACGATGGGGCCGGCGCCGAGAATCAGGATGCTTTTAATATCTGTACGTTTTGGCATGGGTTGTCACTCAAATCCGCAGGTCAGTCGGCAAGCCGTCTTGAACATTTGTCTGAGGTGGCCTGGGCGGCAGCGACCGGACATTGAGTCCGGGGCCGCCCTGGGCACCTGCGTATTACAGTCTCAAGGCAACCGGTCAGCGGCGCTTGGCCATGGCTTCGATAAAGCGATCGAACAAAGGCGCGACGTCGTTCGGGCCCGGACTCGCTTCAGGGTGACCCTGGAAGCTGAATGCGCTCTTGTCGGTCAGTTCGATACCCTGCAGGGTGCCGTCGAACAGCGACTTGTGAATGGCGCGAACGTTGCTCGGCAGGGTTGCCTCATCCACCGCAAAACCGTGGTTCTGGCTGGTGATCATGACCACACCGGTGTCCAGATCCTGGACCGGGTGGTTGGCACCGTGGTGGCCGTGGCCCATCTTCACGGTCTTGGCACCCGCGGCCAGCGCCAGAAGCTGATGGCCGAGGCAGATGCCGAACACCGGAATGTCGGTTTCCAGCACTTCTCTGATCGCCTTGATGGCGTAGTCGCACGGCTCCGGGTCACCAGGGCCGTTGGACAGGAAAACACCGTCCGGCTTGTAGGCGAGCACTTCACTGGCAGGCGTTTGCGCCGGCACCACGGTTACACGGCAACCGCGCTCAACCAGCATGCGCAGGATGTTCACCTTGACGCCGTAATCGTAGGCGACCACGTGATAAGGCAGCTCGGAGGCGGCAATTTCAGGGTGGCTGTCGGTTTTCAGATCCCAGACGCTGGAACGCCACTCGTAGGTGTCCTTGGTGCAGACTTCCTTGGCCAGGTCCATGCCCTTGAGGCCCGGGAAGCTGCGGGCAGCGGCGATGGCCGCCTCTTCGGTGATGTTATCGCCGGCCAGGATGCAGCCGTTCTGGGCGCCTTTCTCACGCAGGATGCGGGTCAGGCGGCGCGTGTCGATGCCAGCGATGGCAACGACGTTATTGGCTTTCAGGTAATCACCGAGGGACAGCTTGTTACGCCAGTTGCTGGCGACCAGAGGCAGGTCGCGAATGACCAGGCCGGCGGACCAGACGCGATTCGACTCTGCGTCTTCAGGGGTGGTGCCGGTGTTGCCGATATGCGGGTAAGTCAGGGTAACGATCTGCTGGGCGTAGGAAGGATCGGTAAGAATTTCCTGATAGCCTGTCATTGCGGTGTTGAACACCACCTCACCAACGGTCTGACCGTCGGCTCCAATGGCTTCGCCGCGAAAAATGCTGCCATCAGCAAGGGCGAGTATGGCTGGCTTAGTCAAGAAGACCTCCCGTAAATAAAACCTGAAAGGGCGATCGCAGGCTGCAAAAAAGCGGAATGACGTAGTTACGTCACCCCGCTTTCTTATGGAATCATCTGCGCGCTTTTAGTGGACACACTAAAGCTGTAGCTTACAGAAAAGGCCCATTTTGGTCTACCACCAATGAGCCTGAAATGCGGGAAAATGCGACAGGGCCACGAATGGCCCTGTATGAAATCAATGCAGGCCCAACACATCCTGCATGTCGTAAAGCCCTGGCGCCTTGCCGTCGAGCCACATTGCAGCCCGCACAGCACCCTTGGCGAAGGTCATGCGACTGGATGCCTTGTGCGTGATCTCGACCCGCTCACCGTCCGCTGCGAACAGCACGGTGTGATCACCCACAACGTCACCGGCACGAATGGTCGCAAACCCGATGGTCTGACGATCACGCGCGCCGGTCTGGCCTTCACGACCGTAGACCGCGACCTTTTCCAGATCGCGACCCAGCGCATTGGCAACCACTTCACCCATACGCAAGGCGGTGCCGGACGGCGCATCGACCTTGTGCCGATGGTGCGCCTCGGTGATTTCGATATCGACCTCATCACCCAGAACGCGTGCAGCGGTGTCGAGCAGCTTCAGACACAGGTTCACACCGACGCTGAAATTGGCAGCAAAGACGATTGGAATGTCTTTGCCCGCCTCTTCCAGACGCAGCTTTTCTTCCGCGCTGAAACCGGTGGTACCAATGATCATCGCCTTGCCTGCCTTGCGACAGAACGCCAGATTTTTCAGCGTCACCGAAGGATGAGTAAAGTCGATCAGAACGTCGAATTCGTCCGCCACCTTTGCCAGATCACCTGACAACGGCACACCGATACGACCCAGCGCAGCCAGTTCGCCCGCATCAGCGCCCACCAGCGTGCTGTCAGGACGATCGATAGCGGCGGTCAGCCCGGCGCCCGGCGCCTGCTGAACCGCCTCGATCAAGGTCTTGCCCATACGCCCGGCGGCGCCTACTACAGCAATACGTCGCATGCCCTGCTCCCGTTGATAGCCTTACAGATCGCCGAAGAAACGCTTCACACCCTCAAACCAGCCACTGGCTTTCGGAGAATGGGACTCGTCGTTTTCAAGCGAGGTGCGGAACTCTTCAAGCAGCTCGCGCTGGCGCTTGCTCAGGTTGACCGGGGTTTCGACTGCAACACGGCACATCAAGTCACCGGCACCGCCGCCACGCACTGGAGCGACGCCCTTGCCACGCAAGCGGAACTGCTTGCCGGTCTGGGTACCTTCGGGGATTTTCAGTTTGACGCGACCGTCCAGCGTCGGCACTTCAAGCTCGCCGCCCAACGCTGCATCGGTAAAGCTGATAGGCACTTCGCAGAACAGGTGCTTGCCGTCACGCTGGAAGATCGCGTGCTCGCGCACATTGATCACGACATACAGGTCGCCGGTCGGACCACCCTGAGTACCAGCCTCGCCTTCGCCAGACAGACGAATGCGGTCACCAGTATCAACACCTGGCGGCACTTTGACGGAAAGCGTCTTGGACTCTTCGACGCGACCTTCGCCATGGCAGGAATCGCACGGGTCAGAGATGATCTTGCCGTGGCCGTGGCAGCGCGGACAGGTTTGCTGCACGGAGAAGAACCCCTGCTGCATGCGCACCTGACCAATGCCACCACACGTAGGGCATGTGACCGGCGAAGAACCTTTCTTGGCACCGCTGCCGTCGCACGGCTTGCAGTTGACCAGCGTCGGAACGCGGATATTCACGTTAGTACCGCGAACCGCCTCCTCCAGATTCAGCTCCAGCGTATAGCGCAGGTCACTGCCACGCTGAGCGCCGCCACGACCACCGCCGCCGCCGGCACGGCCGCCACCAAAGAAGTCGCTGAACACATCGCCGAAGATATCGGAGAAGTTGGCGCCACCGGCACCGCCGCCAAAACCACCGCCGCCACCCATGCTCGGATCGACACCGGCATGGCCATACTGATCGTAGGCCGCGCGCTTGCTGGCGTCGGAAAGCACTTCGTAGGCTTCGTTGGCCTCTTTGAACAGCTCTTCCGATGCTTTGTCATCAGGGTTGCGGTCAGGGTGATGCTTCATCGCCAGACGGCGATAAGCCTTCTTCAGATCCGCCTCGCTGGAGCCTCGCTCCACTCCCAACACTTCGTAATAATCACGCTTTGCCATAATTCTTCCGCACTCTTGAGGACGTTCGGCGAAGGCTCTCCTGAGCCGCACCAAACTCGTTGAGCCCCATACAGGCCCGGACCCAACTCACGTCGATTCAACGATCCTGGTCTTCGTTCAGCAGCCAGATGCATCCGGCCGAGAAAGCGGCAGAATGATTCGCCACGCAGGAGCGTCGCGATCTTGCCACGTGGCGTGCGGAGCAACTCCACACGCCGAAATTTTTGCTTGTTCCAGACACGCCAACGCGGGAGCAAGCTCCCGCGCGGCGACATCCTACCAGTCAGCGCTCGAAAGAGGTCAACCGGCTTTCAAGTGAGCCTGCGCTTACTTGTGGTCTTTTACTTCTTCAAACTCGGCGTCGACGACATCGTCAGCCTTGGCAGTTTCTTCAGCTGGCTTGGCCGCAGCGTCCGGGTTTTCAGCCTGCTCGGCGTACATCTTCTGAGCGATTGGCGCGGAAACCTTGGACAGCTCTTCGACCTTGGCTTCAATGGCAGCCTTGTCGTCGCCTTTAATAGCGGCTTCCAGAGCAACCAGTGCAGCTTCTACCGCAGTCTTCTCTTCAGCGGTGACCTTGTCGCCCGCGTCAGCGATCATCTTGCGAGTCGAGTGGACCAGCGCATCACCCTGGTTACGGGCAGAGGCCAGCTCTTCGAACTTGCGATCTTCTTCGGAGTTGACTTCAGCATCGCGAACCATCTGCTGAATTTCTTCCTCGGACAGACCGGAGTTGGCCTTGATCACGATGGACTGCTGCTTGCCGGTGGCCTTGTCTTTCGCGCCAACGTGCAGGATGCCGTTTGCGTCGATGTCGAAGGTCACTTCGATCTGTGGCACGCCACGTGGAGCAGGTGGAATCTCGGCCAGGTCGAACTTGCCCAGAGACTTGTTCTGACCGGCTTGCTTACGCTCGCCCTGCAGGACGTGGATGGTTACCGCGTTCTGGTTGTCATCGGCAGTCGAGAACACCTGGGATTTCTTGGTAGGAATCGTGGTGTTTTTCTCGATCAGCGCAGTCATCACGCCGCCCATGGTTTCGATACCCAGAGTCAGCGGGCTGACGTCCAGCAGCAGAACGTCTTTGACGTCACCGGCCAAGACTGCGCCCTGAATGGCAGCACCCATGGCAACGGCTTCGTCAGGGTTGACGTCTTTACGTGCTTCTTTGCCGAAGAACTCGGTCACCAGCTTCTGAACCAGCGGCATACGCGTCTGACCACCGACCAGAATCACGTCGTTGATCTTGCTTCTGTCGATGCCAGCATCTTTCAGCGCCATTTCGCATGGAGCGATGGTGCGCTGAACCAGGTCTTCAACCAGCGATTCCAGCTTGGAGCGGGAGATCTTCACTACCAGGTGCTTAGGACCGGTTGCGTCTGCAGTGATGTACGGCAGGTTGACTTCGGTCTGGGTGCTGGAAGACAGCTCGATCTTGGCTTTTTCGGCAGCTTCTTTCAGACGCTGCATGGCCAGCGGATCACCCTTGAGGTTCATGCCGCTTTCTTTCTTGAATTCGTCGACGAAGTAGTCGATCAGACGAATGTCGAAGTCTTCACCACCCAGGAACGTGTCACCGTTGGTGGCCAACACTTCGAACTGGTGCTCGCCATCGACTTCAGCGATCTCGATGACCGAGACGTCGAAAGTACCGCCACCCAGGTCATAAACGATGACAGTGTGGTCGCCCTTGGCCTTGTCCATACCGTACGCCAGCGCAGCTGCGGTAGGTTCGTTGATGATGCGCTTGACGTCCAGACCGGCGATACGGCCAGCGTCCTTGGTAGCCTGACGCTGACTGTCGTTGAAGTAGGCCGGAACGGTGATGACCGCTTCGGTAACCGCTTCACCGAGGTAGTCTTCGGCAGTCTTTTTCATTTTCTTCAGGATTTCAGCGGAAATCTGAGGAGGCGCCATTTTCTGGCCATTCACTTCAACCCAGGCGTCACCGTTGTCAGCCTTGACGATCTTGTAAGGGACCATCTGGATGTCTTTCTGAACGACATCCTCTTCGAACTTGCGACCGATCAGACGCTTCACCGCGTACAGGGTGTTGTGCGGGTTGGTGACCGCCTGACGCTTGGCGGACTGACCGACCAGGATCTCGCCATCATTTGCATAGGCGATGATCGAAGGTGTAGTACGAGTACCTTCAGCGTTCTCGATAACCTTGACGTTACCGTTTTCCAGAATGGAGACGCAGGAGTTGGTAGTCCCCAGGTCGATACCGATAATTCTGCCCATCTTTGACTCTCCCGAAACTTGCAAAACTTGGATTTGGTTGCCGCCAGTGCGTTGACACCGTGCGGTAGCTCTTAAACGCTTGACCTTTAAATGGGGGCCTTACAGCTGATTTCAAGCCTGCTCGTTGATTGACGGCGTTGCAGGCGATGGTGCCTTGCTGACCACGACCATGGCCGGGCGCAGCAGGCGACCATTAAGCTGATAACCCTTCTGAAATACCTTGAGCACCGTGTTGGGCTCAACGTCGGCACTTTCCTGCATGGCCATCGCCTGGTGCTGGTCGGCACTGAACGGTTGGCCGTGCGGATCGATGGCTTCCAGCTGATAACGCTTGAGGGTGTCCTGGAACATCTTCAAGGTCAGCTCGATGCCTTCACGCATCGGGCGAATGCTTTCATCGTCCGGACTGGACAGATCAAGGCCTCGCTCCAGACTGTCGATGATCGGCAACAGATCACCGGCAAATTTTTCCAGCGCAAACTTGTGCGCCTTTTCAACATCCTGTTCGGCACGGCGGCGGACATTCTGCAGATCCGCAGCCACGCGAAGGGATTGGTCCTGCGCAGCAGCCAGTTGCTCTTCGAGCACCTGCACTCGGGTTGTCAGTTCATCACCCGCGCCCGCCTCGGCAGCCTGATCCTGAGCCTGCGCATCCAGATTCTGTTCGTCAGCCATACATCTTCTCCTCTAAAAACGTCCGCGATCCCGATTCGCGCTTCTGCCCACCTATATGGGATCGGATTTTCCGGCTTCAAGGGTTTCTTGTGATCGAGATACGCATTCCCTGACAAATAATCCGGATTCCGGCCCGGCAAAAAATGGCGCATTGACACAAGAGGGACTAAAAACCACTGCAGACCGATCAAATCGAGCTAAGCAAGGGCATTGTCAGCCACAAATAAAACACTGTATAAATAACCAGACAAACAGCCCGGGAGCCGCTCAATGCTGGTGCACCTTTCCGTACACAACTACGCCATTGTCGAACACCTTGACCTTGAACTGGATCGAGGCATGAGCGTCATCACCGGCGAAACCGGCGCTGGCAAGTCGATCATGCTCGACGCCCTGGGCCTGACCCTGGGCGACCGTGCCGACAGCGGCGTGGTCAGGCCAGGCGCCGACAAGGCCGACATCCTGGCCACGTTCGACCTGGGCGATATTCCCGAGGCACAGACCTGGCTCAAAGAGCGCGACCTGGACAACGACGGCCCCTGCATACTGCGCCGGGTCATCACAGCCGAAGGTCGGTCACGCTCCTATATCAATGGCTCGCCTTGCCCTCAGGGCGACCTGAAGGCGCTGGGCGAACTGCTCATCGATATTCACAGCCAGCATGAACACCAGTCGCTGCTCAAGACCGACACCCACCGACGCCTGCTCGACGAATACGCGGGCGCGACCGATCTGGCCCGCCAGGTTCATCTCGCCGCCCAGCGCTGGCGGCAGACGCGGCAGGAGCTCGAGCGCCTCTCCAATTCGGGTGACGAGCAACGCGCACGGCATCAGTTGCTGAGCTATCAGCTCGAAGAACTGGAAAGCCTGAGCCTGGGCGAAAACGAGCTCGAACAGCTCGAACAGGAACACAAGGACCTGACCAACGCCGAAAGCCTGCTGAGCATTTGCCGACAAGTGGTCGAGCAGTGCAGCGAAAGCGATTCCGGCAACGTGCTCAATGCCCTGACCGCCAGCCTGCATCGCCTTGGCAGTGTCGACCATTCCCCGTCCGCCCTGAGCGAGGCCACAGGACTGCTGTCCAGCGCGCAGATACAGGTAGAAGAAGCGGTAGGCGAGCTGAATCGCTTTCTGGATCACTTCGATGCCGACCCTGCCCGCCTGCAACAGCTTGAAGAACGACTCGATGCTATCTATACGCTGGCGCGCAAGCACCGCATCCAGCCAGGCGAAGTGGCGACACTGCAACAAAAGCTGCTGGATGAAATAGAAACGCTGAATGCCAACGACGAATCCATCGAACGGCTGGAGCATGAAGTGCAGGCATTCGCGCGGCACTATCAGGATAAAGCCCGTGAGCTGAGCGACCTGCGTCACAATTCGGCGACGAAACTGGCCAGCGCCGTAGAACAGGAAATTCATCGTCTGGGCATGCCCGGCGGTCGTTTCCAGATCGACCTCAAAGCCAACGCCAGCGTAGAACCCTCGCCTCACGGCCTGGAGCAGGTAGAGCTATTGGTCAGCGCCAACCCCGGCCAACCATTGAAAGCGCTGGCGAAAGTCGCGTCGGGTGGTGAGCTGTCGCGCATCAGCCTGGCGATTCAGGTTATCACTGCGCAAACCTCACGGGTGCCGACGCTGGTATTCGACGAAGTGGATGTGGGGATTGGCGGACCGACCGCCGAGATCGTGGGGCAACTGCTGCGTCGCCTGGGCGAGCGCGGCCAGGTCATGACCGTCACTCACCTGCCGCAGGTCGCGGCGCAGGGCCATCAGCACCTGTTCGTGCATAAGGTGCGGGACAACGACGCAACGCGCACAGCCGTATCCAGGCTCAGCAAGACTGAACGTATAGAAGAAGTCGCCCGCATGCTGGGCGGCATCGACCTGACCAAGGAATCTCTGGCGCACGCCAAAAAGATGGTCGTTACGGCTAAAAGCTGAGCGATAGAAAGCACAAAGGCGACCGCGGTCGCCCCTGTTGCTGATTACGCCTTCTTGTTACGAACGTAGAGCACCAGATTGTGGTCCACCAGGTCAAAGCCGTGTCTTTCGACAATGGCTTTCTGAAGCTTCTCGATTTCTTCGTCGAAGAATTCGATCACCTCACCCGATTCCACGTTGACCATGTGGTCGTGGTGGCCGCCATCAGCCAGCTCGAACACAGCATGACCGCCGTCGAAATTGTGGCGCACCACCAGTCCAGCGGACTCGAACTGAGTCAGAACACGGTAAACCGTGGCCAGACCGACGTCCTCGCTGGCCTCCATGAGAGCCTTGTAGACATCCTCGGCACTCATGTGGCGTTGCTCTGCAGAATCGAGCATTTGCAGTATTTTGACCCGCGGCAAGGTTACCTTGAGTCCTACTTTACGTAGTTCGTTATTTTCAACCATGGTCAGCTTTCTCGCAGACGCTGCTTCGCAGCTTCTCTTAATGCAGGTATGATCGGAGTTTACGTTGTCCCAGCCAAGATAGTGGAAGTCGCCCACCGATGCAAAACACCAAGCTCTTGCTAACCAGTTTCACCTTCGTGGGACTGCTCGCACTCGCCGGTTGTTCATTCCCCGGGGTTTACAAAATCGACATCCAGCAGGGTAATGTCGTCACGCAGGACATGATAGACCAGTTACGCCCCGGAATGACCCGGCGGCAAGTACGGTTTATCATGGGCAACCCCCTGCTGACCGACACTTTCCACTCCGATCGGTGGGATTACCTGTACAGCCTGCAGCCAGGTGGCGGTGAACGCCAGCAGGAGCGTGTCAGCCTTATATTCAACGGCAATGACCAGCTCGTGAGCCTGTCTGGCGACTTCATGCCCGGCGTCAGCCGCGATGAAGCCATTCTCGGCAAGGGCAGCGACACCACTGTCCCGGCAGAGAACCAGCCAGTGCAGCAGCCTGAGGAACCGGCCAAGCCAGGTTCGTTGCTGGATACAATCCAGAAGGACGTGGACAGCGTCGAGACAGTACCGGTCCCGACCCAGGAGCCGCTGGACACCAACACCCGGTAGTCCAAAGCGCCCAACAAAAAGCCCGGCATGCCGGGCTTTTTTGTGTCTTCCATTCAGCGCGCGTTCAGCCCGAGCTCAGCCGAGAGGCGTTCTTTTCTCACGCGCCTTGGCCGCGCGAAGACGTCTGATCTCCATCGGGTCGGCCACCAGCGGACGATAGATCTCTATCCGCTCCCCCGCCTCCAGCACCCGCGCAGCAGGATCAGCCACCACCTTGCCGAAGATACCGACGGCGCATTGGCTCAGATCCAGCTCGGGAAACTCCTTGTCCATACCGCTGAGCGCCAGCGCCTGACGTACCGAAGAGCCGGCCGGGACATCGACCGTCTTCAATACCTGGCGCTGCACTGAGGCGTAAACCACCTCTATCTGAATCGATGCGTCAGCCATGCAGCTCTTTCGCTCGCTGGCAGAACGCATCCACCAGCGTGTTGGCTGCCTGATTGAACAGCGGCCCCAGCGTGGCGCGAACGATGGTGCCGGCATAATCGAAGGACAGATCCAGACTGATCTTGCAGGCTTTCTCGCCCAGCGGCTTGAACGTCCAGACACCGTGAAACTGTTCGAACGGCCCTTCGACCAGGTCCATCACGATCGACTCGCCGGGAACCAGCGTGTTGCGCGTCATGAATTTCTGGCTCAAACCACCCTTGGCGATCTCCAGGCTGGCGCGCATCTGCGCCTCACTGGCCTCAACCACGGTAGCGGATGAACACCACGGCAGGAACTCGGGATAACGAGCCACATCATTGACCAGGTCATAAAGGAACCTGGCCGGGTACGGCAGTAAAGCAGAGCGTTGTATATGCGTAGTCATGTGAGCGTCATTTCCAGAGCTGAGCGGCAAACACCACAAGAATGCCGAGCGGCGCCACGTAGCGCATCAAAAAGTACGTCAGGTTGAAGAGCAGCGGACTGCGAATCGACAATTCGTCGCGCACCGTCTCACGGCCCATCACCCAACCAGCGAATACTACAAAACACAACCCACCCAGCGGCAACATGATCCGCGAAGTGAAGAAATCAATAACTCCGAAGAAGTCCAGGCCAGTCGATGCGCCCCATTGATAGAGGTGGAATGCGCCTCCATCGTTCACGAAAAACTTGGCTTTTTGCCAGATATTGAACGAGAACACCGTGCCGAGGCCCACAAACCAGCAGGTAAAGGCCAGCCAGAACGTCACCCAGGCGCGGCGAATACGGGTGCGCTCGACCAGGTAGGCGACCATTGGCTCTAGCAACGAAATCGCCGAGCTCCAGGCTGCGACGGCCACCAGCACGAAGAACACGATGCCCATCAATTGGCCGAATGCGACGTTGCCGAACGCGTAAGGCAGCGTAACGAACATAAGGCCCGGCCCCTCGCTGGGGTTCAGGCCCGCAGCAAACACGATCGGGAACAGCGCAAGGCCGGCCAACAGCGAAACGAAGGTATCGAGCAACGCGATACCGACGACTGTACTGCTGATCGACGCGCCTTTGGTCATGTACGCGCCGTAAACCATGATCGAGCCGACACCGACGCTCAGGGAAAAGAACGCATGGCCCATCGCGGGCAGCAAGCCATCCAGCACCTTCTCCGGGTTGAAGTCGAACATGAAATGCACGCCTTCCATGAAATGCCCGGTGGTCAGGCTATAGCCCAACAGCGCGAGCATCAGCAGGAACAGCATCGGCATCATGATGCGCAGGCTTTTCTCCAGCCCGGCCTCGACACCCTTGCCGATCACCACCGCCGACAGCAGCATGAAAATGGTGTGCCACAGAGTCAGACGCCATGGGTCGGCAATCACCGCACCGAAATACGCACCGACCTGATCCGGCGACACACCTTGAAAGTCGCCGCGCCCCATGTCGATGATGTAATCCAGCGACCAGCCGCCCACCACACTATAAAAGGAGAGAATCAGCAGCGCCGTGATCATCCCGGCAAACGCACCCCAGGACCAGCGCGGCGAATGCCCGGCTTCCTGCGCCAGCGTCTTGAGCGCATTCGCAGGACTGAGCCGGGAACGACGGCCAATCAGCGTCTCGGCGATCATGACCGGAATACCGATCAGCGCGATGCACGCCAGAAAAACCAGTACAAATGCACCGCCGCCATAGGCACCGACCATGTACGGAAATTTCCAGATACTGCCCAGCCCCACAGCAGAGCCGGTAGCAGCCAGGATGAACACCCAGCGACTTGCCCAGCTACCGTGGACCGAAACCTTGTCCGTCGACATTATCGAAACGCCCAGCCAAAAAAGATCGCGCATTGTCCGGGATTCAACCTTTGTGCTCAAGCACGCGCTTTCCCGTAGCCGACATTGATGCAACTGCCTATAATGCGCCCCCTATGGCTAAGCTCAAGAAACACCCTACAGGGACCATCGCGCAAAATAAGAAAGCGCGTCACGATTACTTCATCGAACACAAGTTCGAGGCCGGTCTGGTCCTGTCTGGCTGGGAAGTAAAAAGCCTGCGTGCCACCAAGGTACAGCTGGTCGACAGTTATGTGCTGCTCAAGGATGGCGAGGCCTGGCTGATGGGTTGCCACATCACGCCTCTCAAGACTGCCAGCACGCACGTCATCGCTGACCCGACACGCACCCGCAAACTGCTGCTGAACAAGCGCGAGCTCGAAAAGCTCACCAGCTCGGTTCAGCAGAAAGGCTATGCCTGCGTCGCCCTTTCCGTTTACTGGAAGGAGCACCTGGTCAAGTGCGAAATTGCACTGGGTAAAGGCAAGAAGGAATACGACAAGCGTCACACCGAACGCGAACGCGATTCGGACCGTGAACTCCAGCGTGCCGTGCGCTCCAAGGGCAAGGAAGACTAGTTCCCGGCGCTGGCGTGTGCCAGATGTCCTGATCCGGACATTTGGCACTTCATATCGACCCCTTTACCCGCACACACCGCTCCACTCCCCCGCCTCAACCCGTTCGATACCTCAAAGCGAAGATCGCCTCATTTTGGTGCTTGAATGCGCAATGTGGCTATTTCGCAGTATTCCGAAAATAAAATAGAACGCCTGCGTTACACCACAGTCAATCCTTTAGGCCCAGCTACTAAACGGGCTTTCAAACCCCTCGGGCGACGGC
The DNA here is from genome assembly GCF_017832255.1 of Pseudomonas sp. PvP028. Taxonomy (NCBI): domain Bacteria; kingdom Pseudomonadati; phylum Pseudomonadota; class Gammaproteobacteria; order Pseudomonadales; family Pseudomonadaceae; genus Pseudomonas; species Pseudomonas sp. PvP028. Next base: position 2,434,982 of record NZ_JAFIBL010000001.1, on the reverse strand, counting down.
CTCAAACACCGGCCATACCGAGTCCACAGGTTACAAGGAGAGACACATGAAGCGTACCGCCCTCACTGGATTGTTCCTCAGCGCCGCCCTGTTGGCTTCGCCGGTTTTTGCCGCCGATGATCTGTGCGCAGCGAACATCAAGACCATCGAAAACGCTAACACTTCGTCCAGCACCAACTTGAGCCCAGAAAACAAGACAATGCTTGAGACGACTGTGAAGAACGCCAAAGCGGCCCAAGCGCAGAACGACGAGAAAAAATGCGTCGAGATCACCACCAAGACGCTCACTGCCCTGAAAAACACCGGTTCGGGCAGCGAAGGCACCAAGTAAACCTTCGAGCAGGCCAGCCACCCAGGCTGGCCTGAACGATTGCAGCAGACGGGTCGACGCGTCACGCCAATTGGCGTACACTGCGCCCCAGCGATTGCGAAAGCAGTCTCGGGGCCGATTTGGATTCGACGCCGGTGATGAAACTTTAGGTGCATGCCGAGTTGGTAACAGAACTCGTAAATCCACTGTTGCAACTTTCTATAGTTGCCAATGACGAAACCTACGGGGAATACGCTCTCGCCGCGTAAGCGGTGCTAGCCTTCCTTCTGGTAGCTTCGGCTCCAGCAATCATCAGGGGATGCCTGTAAACCCGAAATGATTGTCATATAGAACAGGATCGTCGCCTAGTACGTTGTGGACGAAGCGACTAAAACTTACACAACTCGCCCAAAGCACCCTGCCCGTCGGGTCGCTGAGGGTTAACTTAATAGACACGGCTAAGCATGTAGTACCGACAGCGGAGTACTGGCGGACGGGGGTTCAAATCCCCCCGGCTCCACCAAATTGCAAATGAAGACGCCCCAGGGCGTCTTTTTTTGTGGGCGGAATTCTGTGAATACGACCAGACCCTTACGAGAAGTCGCCAAGCGCAGTTCGGGCAAGGCAAGAACAGGCGAGAAAGGTCAGAGCGTAATGGTAGTAAGAGAGCATACCTATGAGAGCCGCGCACGAGCCTGCCTTCAAGGCACCATCACCGATGCGTAGCCACTTTTCATACGGAGCATAGCTCGCGCAACGTAAGGACCTAGCTTTGCGATTTCAGGTGATCACGTCACGGGACGTCAACCCGCAACGGTAAAAGGTACCTGACTACGAGCCTCAAATGCAGGGGTTGTGCTATCGTGCAACGGCAATGAATTACATTAAGAGATGTTCCAAGGAGCTGGAATGAGTATTGATGCATATCTTTGGATTGATGGCATTAGTGGAGAGTCTACGGACTCTGACTGCAAAAACTGGATTGAGATTAATACGTTTTGCCTGTCGGCTTCTCAATCAGTGTCAAGGACTGCAAGCTCGGCAGGCGGGGCTACCGTAGCCAGGGTCTATTTAAGCGACTTCAGTATTGTAAAACTCGCTGACAGTGCGACCCCAAAAATTCTCGAGGCGTGTTGCGCTGGCCGACATATCAAGCAGATGAAGCTGTACGTACGTCGCGCGGGCGGCGACAAGCAAAAATATCTGGAATACGTATTTGACGAGGTCATAATAAGCGGCGTTGTTTCCGGCAATCTATTTGAGCGATCACCCTCGAACTTTCCCGAGGAGGTAGTCAGGTTTAATTACGCCAAGATCAGCATGCAGTATTCACAGCAAAGCCGAACCACCGGCTTGATCATTGGACAGATCTCCGGCGGCTGGGATCAAATACAAAATAGCACTTACGCATAAGGATAGTTTAAGTGGCTAGAATATATTGTTACGACGGCGACTGCGGGCTAACCGCAAATGAACTACTATTTGTTATTGCCACAGAGGTGGCAATGGATGAATTTGGATTGGACGATGTTGGGGCTGCATTAACTATCGTCTTAGGCGCCAACATAATACCAACTAGAACAAAGCCTGGCGGAGCGATCAATAACACTTCCATTATGTCTATAGTCATGCGGCGCACTCTAAACAATCGCAAGTTCCCCGGAAGCTTCAGAGCACCATCTCTTACAGGATGGTTTCCGCCGCACCTCCGATGGACACGAAGCATTGGCGGTTTCATCGCACGGGCGACGCCCGTTATCGGGTGGTCCTATACTGCATACGAATTAGGCAAAATAGGATACGTAACGGTGAACACCTACAACTCTATCGTAGATGAACAAGACCAGGTTTTTTAATATGGATAAAAATGATCTGAACCATGAAGTACTTAATTACCTCATAGAGAGAATTTACTTTTATGTTGGATTCGGAAAAAAGGCATTTGAAACGCTTAGCCTCGCCACTAGAGTCAGTTGGGACCTAGGGCTTGACGGTGAAGATGCCAGTGACTTTATGGAGAATTTTTTCGAACACTTCGGCGTTGATCCCGGCGATTACGACCACTATCGTTATTTCAAGCCAGAAGGAACCGACATTTTCGTGTTTTTCAGATCTAAAGATCGACGCGCAAAGACAGTAATGACGTTAGGCATGCTGTATGAAGCAGCCCAAATGAAAGCATGGGACTGCGACAGTCTTGAGAGAAAGACTTTTAGCACTTTGCCAATTTACAATAAAACCGAAGAAATACCTATTGATGGGTTTAGTATAAAAGCACGGTGATGTTTATATCGAAGGATAGCTGAGTGGATATCCCAGCAAACCGGTTCTTTTCGAGTGTTCAACTCATGCCCAGCCTAAAAACTTAAAACTTAGAAACCCCAAACTGATCGACCTTACCGTCGAGCCTGCATCACACCATTCGTCAAATATAGGCCCATGCGCGAGGTGATTACCGTTTCACTAAGATCAATAGTCCGCGCTGCATTTCCAATTCGCTCGAGAAGCTGACAGTCAGAGTGAGCGGTTATGAGTCCTTGTCCGTGCGACGACATCAAATCGCAGTGACCATACCGCAGGCCGAGTTGGTGATGGTCAACTCAGCCTCTTAAGACTGCATCCCCCGCGACCAACCAGCCTTTAGTGGGGGCCTGCCGCCCTCCGCGCGTTCTAAAGTCTGGGTTCGCAATGCCGATAGCCAAAGGCCGGCACTGTGTCGCACTTGCAGGCGCCCCATTTGAGCCAGCAAGGACGGTTAGATTGCTCAACATCTCATGCACAGCTGCGTATACGCCCTATCAAGAGCAAGTCTTGGTGGGGGCTTGCACGCACCGCATTAATATCACCTGCACCACCTCGAATCTCAGTCATCAACCGGTCTCGGCGATCAGTTGAACACATTTTAGTCAGACAGGAAGACACCATGACTGCAGCTGAAGATATCTCTGAAGGTCTTTATCTCAAACTTGTCGATCACGTCAGTAATTTGCTCAAAGCCTTGGCTCGGGAAGTAGACGATCCCGCCCTGGCGTCGGCTCAGGCAGAAGCACAAAGCAAACTGCAGATTATCGAACAGGCGCTGACTAAGGCAATCAAAGAGCTGAAGGACAATGCTGAACACAAGACCTTCACCGTTGCGTTCTATGGCGAAACGAATGCTGGCAAATCGACGCTAATCGAAACGCTACGCATCTTGCTAAAGGAGAACACCAAGCGCGATCAACGCCAGCGTTTTATAGCTCTTCAGCAACAGTCAGGCCTGAGTGAAGAAGCGCTGCAGGCACTGGAAGCTGAAATCGAGACGCTGGGGCACCGGTTGGCTGAGACTAAGAACGAAACAGTCGCCGCCGACACCCGCCATGAACAGCGCCTGGCTGAGCTGCAATTGCAGGAAGAGGCTCTACGTCTGCGTGTCGAAGAGCAGAAACGTAGTGCTGGTCCGATCCAGCGCATCCTAAATCTTTTACGCAAGCTACCCGAAGAGATCGCTCTGGTGCAGCTGCAGGCTGAGGGCTGCGTTTTGCCTATGCAGCGGGACACCGAACTGACAAAGCTGCGTCAGCAGGGCGAGACCCTTGAGTCCCAGCTCAGCCAAACCCATCAACGCCATGCAACGACGCTGGAAAATTTGCAGCAACTGGCGGCATTTGAAGATGGCAGCATCATCGGTGATGGCCGTGCTGACTTCACCCGACAAACCCAGGCATATGTATTTGAATCACAGGGGCAGCATTTCCAGTTGCTTGATGTACCAGGCATCGAAGGTGATGAAACTAAAGTCAGCGAACAGATCAACAAGGCGGTCAAGCGTGCCCATGCGGTGTTTTATGTAACATCTAAAGCGGCGCCGCCCCAAACCGGCGATACGGGACGTCCCGGCACGCTTGAAAAAATCAAGGCGCAACTGGGCGCGCAGACGGAAGTTTGGACGCTCTACAACAAGCGCATCACCAACCCTATGGCGTTGCAGAGGCCGACCTTGATCAGCCCTGACGAGCAGGCCAGCCTGAATGATCTGGACCAGATCATGCGCAAACAACTGGGTGAGCATTACCAACGCAGCATGACACTCTGCGCGCTACCTGCATTTTATGCAGCAGCCGACTGCCTGATGCCTCGATCCACAATTGCCAGCAGTCGCAAGAAATTCCTGGACGCCATTGAGCCAGATTTGCTGCTGGAGAAATCAGGGGTCAGGCAGTTCTACAAGCACCTCACCCAAGACCTGGTTACTGATGTAAAAGCCAAAATACGCCGTTCGAACATGAACAAGGTTCAACTCGCGATAACGGACGTTTGTTCAGAAGTAAAAACCATTCAGACAACGCAATTTGCACCTCTGGCAAAAAAACTGGATGAAGAGGCCGAGAACGCCAGCCATCAATTGCGGATTGCGTTCAAGTCCCTCAATAGCCGGCTGAGCAATGCGGGAGAACAAGCCATCGGAGAATTTGAAGACACCGTGCGAAACCGCGTGTACGAACGCATTGACGACAATATCAGCAATGATGACTTCAAAGCGGTATTGGAACGCGTATTCACGAGTGAGCAGTCCGTACTTCAAGACAAATTACCAGGCGCCCTTGATAAGCAACTCGATCTGTTTAAAAAGAATGTCAGTGAAATCGTTGAGCGTTTTGAGTCTCACGCAAAAGACTTGCTAGCCGGCTATTCGGAGATCGGCAAGGCACGTCTGGCGGGGTACTTCAGCCTGAATGTGAATATCGATAATGGTATCAACGCTGTAGGGCTGCTGGCCACTTTGGCAAGTGGAGCTGCCTTGATCTGGAGCCCTGTGGGTTGGGTGTTGATGACACTTGGCGCAGTAACGTTACTCATCGGTCTCGCAAAGGCCGTGTGGAGCTATTTTGACGACGACTACAAAAAAGGTCAGCAGCGCAAGGCCACCGATACCAATCTGGACAGCGCCTGCGAGGCAATTCGCGAAAAATTCCGCGAAACGCTGGCAAACGCGCTGCCGCCTCTCGAAGAGAAAATAGAACAGATCTGTTCCGTTCTGCAGCAACCTGCCCAGCAAGCCCGACACATCAACCAGAAACTAGACGCCGCCCATCTAGGCCTGAAAAAGATTGCCCACGATCTTAAAGCATAAGGAACTGCACAATGAATTCAACCTTGGAACTCTTCCTGAACCGGAACAACAAGGCCTTGGCGCTACTGGGAAAACTGCGAGAGTTTCTTGAGCAGGGTTCGGTGCTGGGGGTAAATATCGACCCTACGCTGTTGAGCAAACTCGAGCATGCCAGCCAAAACCTGGCCAATGAAAAACTCAAGATTGCTTTGATTGGCGGCTTCTCTGAAGGGAAGACTTCCATCGCTGCGGCGTGGATGGAGCGTCTCGACAAATCCAGCATGAATATAAGTCAGCAGGAATCGTCGAACGAAGTGAAAGTCTACGAAGTGGATGACAACTTCGTGTTGATTGATACCCCTGGCCTGTTCGGTTTCAAGGAGCAATACAACGCCGATATCGATGCGGTGGAAAAGTACAAGGACATCACGCGCAAATACGTGAGCGAAGCGCACCTGGTGCTTTACGTGATGAACTCCACCAACCCGATCAAGGACAGCCACAAAGACGACTTGAACTGGCTTTTCCGAACGCTCGACCTGCTGCCACGTACGGTCTTCGTGTTGAGTCGCTTCGATGAAGTGGCAGACGTGGAGGATGAAGCCAGCTACGCGCAGCATCTGCAGGTCAAGCGCCATAACGTCGAAAGCCGTCTGCGCGAATCCATCGGCGCCAATGATACCGAGGTAGCGGCACTGAGTATCGTTGCGGTAGCCGCGAATCCATTCGACATGGGTACCGATTACTGGCTCGAACGTCTGGGCCAGTTCAAGACGCTGTCGCACATAGGCACCTTGCAACAAGCAACTGCTGGAAAGATTCAAACCAGTGGAGGGCCAGCGGCAATCGTCGAGCAGGCACGTAAGAGCGTGATCCTCGATGTGCTGCACAAGGAACTACCCGTGGCGGTGGAAAACGACCAACGCCTAGGCGACGAAGTGGAGCGCCTGACTGGCGTGAGCCGCACGCTCACCCGACAGCTAGATGGTGCCAAAGGGCAGATTGGCGAGGTGCGCATTGGCTTGCGCGAGTTTGTGAGCCGTTATTTTTCCGGGTTGATCATGCGCACAGAAGGCTTGACTCAAGAGACCTTCAAGGAGTTTTTCGAGCGCGAAATAGGCCGCGATGGCGTAATGGTGACCACTCGTTTGCAGAATGAGTTTGATCGTCAACTAAACGGGGTTAGCCAAGAGTTGGGCCGCATGCGTCTGAGCTTCGACTCCGAAATCGATCACTTCAACACGAATGTGATCAACTTGGGCAAGCAAGGCGTTAACTACGCCATCAAGGGCAACCTGATCAACAACGGTAGTATCCTGGCAGCTCGTGACGGCATCGTCAGCGTGGCAAAAACTTTAGGAGTGGATTTGGGCAAGGTTCTCAAATTCAGCCCTTGGGGTGCGGTCAATCTGGCGAAAAACCTCAACGGGATCTTGTCGGTGGCTGGCCTGGCGCTTGAAGCCTGGGATAGCTACGAACGTAAGAAACGTGAAGAGCAGTTCAGAAAGGCCATCACCGAGATGGTCGACAACTTCAACGCCCAACGTGAAGAACTGCTGGCAATGATTCAGGATGCCTCATTCGAGAAAAACTTCTTCCCGGACTTTGCCTTGCTTGGCGCAAATGTCGCTGACGTTCAAGTTGCCATCGATACCCAAAACAAACTGCGTGAGCAATTCCGTGAATGGCGCGAAAGCGGAGAGCTGATTGAAGCCGAATTCACACGGATCGAAGGATAAAGCCCATGAACCAAATGTCCGTAAGCCGCTGGCTGATGGTGTCCCCTAACGGCCCTGTGACGTGTGCCGAAAATTCTGATCTGGTGCATTTACGCCAGGGCGATGCCGATGGCGCCTGCGGGCCCTACGCGCTCATGATGGGATTACTGACACTCGGGGTGTTAGAGCGTGACGAAATCACCGAAATGAATGCCTGGGATGGTCGCAGCCGTGAGGGCAAATTTCGCGATGCTATGGTCGCCCACGGCGTGCTGATTTCCTCCGGAACCACCGGTGAAGATCTGACACGTCTGGCTCAGCACTTTCGCGGCAGCGGTATCGAAGCAAAGCACGTGGCGGACAACAAGAAGAATCTGGTCAAGCGCATCCTGAAGGCGCTGGACTCAGATGACGTCCCCTTGATCGGCGTTAGTTGGTCGAAGCACAGTGGTCATTGGATGATGGTCGCAGGCCATCAAGGCTATGAGCATGAAGGTCAGTACCACCTGACTCACCTGCTTTGCCTAGACCCTGCTACCGAGGCTCCGCGGACTTCACTCTGGAATGCAGTGATTGAAGTCTTTACTGAGGACGGTGCTTCAGTTTCAGGCGGCCTCTACAGCAGCAACCACTGGGGAACGGATGGTCACCCCAGTGCGTGCAAGCTTGATGAGGCGATAATTCTTGAAAGCAATTAGGACCCCAATGGCGTCGCAGAGTAACTGGCTTAGGTGACACGCGATCAATGCCTCGCCCAATTGGTTGACGTGAGGCATCGACGGGGTTTCGCTGAGTTCTGCCGCAGCTCGACGAAAATAGATCATTACAAGCCTCTGTGAAAAGATGCGGAGATTGATGGCGTTCGAAAGAAATAATCATCCACTGATCCTCGCTCGAACTTGATCCTGCGACGACTTGCCTAACGCTTAGCTGTGCAGATGGGAAGGCAGCGCCTGTAGTGGCCAACTGATCCCGGACACGGCGTTAAGGTTTTTCTCGTACTGAGCGGGCGCCAGTCCATCATTGAACTGGTGTGGCCGAATCCAGTTGTAACGATGCATCAGATAATGGCTGATATCCCGCTGAGCCTCTTGGGCCGTCATGTAGCCCACGGGCGGTATCCACTCAGTTTTCAAACTGCGGAATACACGTGCCATCGGCGAGTTGTCGTGGCAATTACCCCGGCGGCTCATGCTTTGACGTATACGGTATCGCCAAAGCCGCTGACGAAACTGCCGGTTTCCATATTGGGCGCCTTGGTCGGAGTGAAACAGCAGTCCCTGAGGCTTGCCGCGTTGCTCATAGGCCATGTCTAGCGCCTTGATCACCAAGTCCGTATCCGGCTTGTTCGAAACGCCAGCCCACCACCCGACGCGCATAAAGATCCATAACCACCGCCAGGTAATGCCATTTTCCTTGTGCCCAGATGTAAGTGATGTCGCCACACCAGACTTGATTGGGCGCGGGTACATCGAACTTTTGATTCAGAATATTCTGAATATCAGGTCGCTCCACCGTTGCCTTTTTATAGGAATGCGAGCCCGGCTGCTTACTGATCAAACCCAATTCCCGCATCAGTCCACGCACCTTGAACCGACCGATTTGCTCGCCATCTCCCTGCAATATCGACACGATACTGCGGCTGCCGGCAGCGCTTCGACTTTTCGTGAACAGCTCGTTGACTCGACTGCGTAATCGAACCCGCTCAACGTCTGGAGTCCGGCGCCTGAGGCGATAGTTGTAGTAGCACGAACGAGGCACTTCAAAGGCTTCGCACAACAACTCTACCGACTCATGAGCATTCAGTTGATCAATCAGCGCATACGCTCGTGTTCTTCCGACATCAAGAGCGCGGTAGCCTTTTTTAAAATGGATTTCTCCCGCTCAAGACGAGCGATCCGAGCTTCCGGCTCCTGGATTTTCTGCTGCTCGGGCGTCAGGGCTTTGCTCTGAGGCGTGACGCCATTGCGCTCTTGCTGAAGCTGGTTGACCCAACGACGCAGCGCGGATTCGACAACCCCAAGTGAACGGCTGGCTTCGATATGGCTATAGCCTTGATCGAGCACGAGGCCTGCGGCCTCGCGTTTGAACTCAGCGGAAAAGGTACGGCGTTGTTTGGTCATCAGACACCTCTATCTGGCGAGCATTCTCGCCTAAATGGGTGTCCGGCTTCATTAGACCACTACACTTTTCCTTGCTTTTCGTGCTGATCGGCAGCTTGGGCAGTTACTTTGTCGCGGTTGCGTTGCTGGTTCTCGCGCTGCGCTTCTGGCCGGTACTGTTGGTCTTCGCCTTAGCAATAGGCCTATTCGGCTGCTTGCTAAAGTGGATCAGGTTTCGCATCACTTCGCAGCGCTGAGCTATAGCGTTCCACACTCGCCCAGCATGTATAAACCAGCATGAGCAGTCCTTGGCTGCTCATGCTGGTGTTCTCGTCTTTTTTCTTTGATTAAAAATTTTCTTGAACGCTGGTCAGACACACGCTCTGTAGGAATTTGTCAGGCGCTGCAGTAGGTCTTTGTGACGTGCCGCCAAGTCAATGAGAGTAAAGCTACTCATCGCCAATAAGCGCTGCGAATTTTGGGGGGGGGGTCAACTCGATCCTCACTTCAAATACTCCTCAATCCATTCCCAGCATTTGTCCTTGACCATCACAAAGCGACAGGTGCCTTCCGATAAGTTGGCCCACAAGCCTCCGATCAAGCGGTCGTCCTCTGCGTTGCTCCAGCGATCTGCGCCCTTGTACTCCACGATGAGAATCGGGCCCGAGCCGCCTTCAACGTCAGGTAGCTGACACAGGAAATCTGGATAGAAACGCCCATCCGCTTTCTGCAGGAAGAAAGAGCTGCCTTCACGCCTTACGAGGTTACGCACCCAAAATTTGATGCGCCCCTGCTGAGCCCAGGTGTCTAGCTTGCAGGCGCATTCGAACTCCTCCTTGCTATCAAAGTCCCCGATGCGCCCGTAGAAATGCTTTCGGAAATCGAAATGTCCGAAGCGCCAGTCATAGTCACGGCTTGGCGCATATGCCTGCGCATGGAACTCGAATGCATACTGGTCGGTTACTGCAACGCGTGCGGCTGCGTCGTCACCAAATAGCGCTTGCTGGAAAGCCTGGCCGACCGCCCGTTTACGCAGTTCGCGGATTCGAGCCTCCACCTGATTACGGATCAGAAATTTCTGCAAGTTGACACGGGCCAGGCTAAATTCATCGCGTATCATCAGCTCTTGCAGCCAAGCGGCAACGAACGCCTGCTTGCTCGAATGGGTCAGCGATGGCTCGGGCAGGTTCCGACACAGCCAGGCGGCCAGGCGCACCTCGTCCCAGTTTTCAGGCTGATAAATGAGGCCAAGATCGCGCTGCAGCTCCGGCAGAAAGCGCGATATCAGCTTGCCGCTGCCATCGATATCAATTTCTCCGCCCTCAGCCACCTGCAGTGCGGCGCCGAGCGCTGACAGGTCGCCCGCTGTAGGCGCTGCGTCGTAGGGCGAAAGCTCCCACGGATACTCCAGAACTTCGGGGTCATCGAACAGATGCAGTTCACCCTGCACGCGCAGAGCAAGCTGAGGTACCCGGAGACGCTCGCCCATTTCGGCAGGCGTTAGGAAATATTCGATGGCGGTCGTGCGGCTGACTTCAGCCGCTTGCTCAATGGCCTGAGTGGCGGACTCAGATTCGACCGAAGCCTTTAGCGCGTCGGTCTCGTCTTCCGTGAGCGGCGTAGTGATGGTCAGCGTATTGAGCTTTCCGTCCCAGCTCACCTTGTCACGCACCGGCTTCGGTACACTTTTCAGATTCGGCTTTTCTGCAAGCGTGACCACCACAGGGTGAACCACCACACGCCCGGCATGCCCCTCTAGATCCAATCGCGACTGTTCAGCCTTGGCGGCAATGACGAACTCATTTACATCGCGCCGTTCAAAGCCGGCGCCAGCCACCAAACGATCACGCAAGGCTCCCGCCGTCTCGGCAAAATTGCGCGACACCACGAAGGCATAAGACTGGTTTAGCGGCCTAGCTTGCCGATGACTGGCATTGGGCTGACGCAATACGCGGCCCAGCAGCTGCTCGACGGCGGTAGCGGAAGAAAGGGAAGCCATGCTGACCAGAATATAAGCGAAGGGGCAGTCCCAGCCCTCGGCCAACGCTTTCTGCGTAATAACGAATTTCACCGGGCAGTCCGGATCAGCGATCCCGCGCTTGTAGTCGGCGTCGATCTGCTCTAGTCCTTTTTCTTCGCCCGTCGCCACCACAATCTGTTCTTCAGGAATGCCGTGATTGGTGATCAGCTCCTGGCGCACCTTATCGAAATCCAGTGTTTCGACACCCGCACGACGAGGCTCCGACTGAATGAGTACGAGGGGTCTTAAATAGGGCGCACCGGCCCGTCGCTCATCATCGGCCAGCTTGTGCAATGCATCGCGACGGCCGATAGCATCGGCCAGGCACTGTTGCCAGTTGGGCTCGGTTTCCAGCACCACCGGCAGCTTGATCATCTCCTCCGCCTTCAATTCGGCGGCAGAAACGCTATGCAGTACATTGCTGGGCGTGCGCTCCAGATCCGGCGTTGCCGTCAGCTCAAGCACGCCGCTGGGGCGAAAGCGCGCCAACATGTCGAAGGCCAGCTCAGTGCGGCTGTTGTGCGCCTCATCGACGACAACAAAGGGGCGACGCAGGCGCAGTACGTTTGCCAGCGAATACGGTGTCGTGCGCTCCGTCCCTTCGCCATCGCTCAGCAGCTCTTCGCGCTGCGCGGGAGAAAGGTTATCGAAGTGGTGCATCAGGGCGCCGCTGCTCTGATACACCTTGCGGCATTCTTCTTCCTCTACTTGGAAGGCCTGGCGAGTGGCAACTATCACCGTGGTGGAGGTGTCCAGCGTGGCGCGGGTAACGCTCTTGGCCTCTTCCAGATCCATCACCGTGACCGGTCCGGTCTCGCGCAGTGCGACGTTGTAGGGGTGGCTCCCTTCTTTCAGCGCCTTGATCGTTTGCTCACGGATCGGCCTACTGGGCACTAGCCATAGAATCACGCTGTGCTCGCATCGAAGCAGGTGGGTGTTGACCAGCGCCACGCTCTTGGCCGCCAGCCAGGTCTTCCCACCGCCGGTGGGCACCCGCAGGCAGAAATACGGCATATCGCTAGGGAAGCCCGACAGCGGATTGTATGGGTTGCCTTTGCCCCACAATCGCTCGGTAGTTGTGAAAAAGGCCGTCGAGGGCGAGGCCAGCTCGTGACAAGCCTTAAAATAGCACTCGACACTATCGAGCACTTGCTGCTGGTAAATTTTAGGAACGAATCCGCTCATCTCTCACACCTCCAGCGCGTAAGGGGTTTGCTTGAAGGTGATGCCCTCGCGGGCAGCACGGCTACCAAGGCGATTGGCGCTGGCGTAAATCACTTTGGAACCGGCAAACTTAGGCAGTATGTCCAGCACCGGCCCGGTCAACACATTGCCGCCGGCCACCGACTTATCCTTGAGAATGCCGTTGTACAGCAGGTAAATGGCGCGGCCTTCATGTAAGCCCAGCAGTGGGCCGTCGGCCGTGCCGGTAAAACCCGTGCCGGTTTCAGCGAACCAAACGAATTCGGCCAGCTGCGCGAAGGTCACGTCGCTGCGTATTTGGCCATCGGCATTGAAGAGAGGGTGCTCACTTAGGCGGCAGTATTGAAAACCGCTGCCTAAACCTGGCATGTCCTCTTCAACATCAAGCTCGCCAGTGACAACCAACTCTCCGTCCTTTACTTCTTTTTTTATCCTAGTGAACCGCGGCTTCTCAGCTTCCTCGATCAAAGAAACTTTTTCGAGTATTTTGCTAGCATTTCGGAAGCTACTGAAAGTCACTCTCTCCCGTAGCAACTCGTCACGAGACGTACCTACAAATGAATATCCAGACACAACCTTAGACATTCTCTTTGATGTGACCTGTTCCGCTACTTGTTTCTCGACCTCGATGAGTATGAATTTTCTGGACCCTCCATCCCGGGCATTTTGCTTCAGAACAGCATGCGCCGTTGAGCCGGAGCCAGAAAACGAATCCATGACAATAGAATCCTTATCAGTCGCCACCTGAATTATTCGCTGAATAAGCTGCCAAGGCTTCGGCGTATTGAACAGCTCTAACTCTTGCTCACCAAGAATATCGCGCAACTCAGTTTTTGCGCCGGAGTTAGTCCCAGCAAAGCGGTGCTCCCACCATGTTGATGGAACAACTCCTTCTTTCGCCTCGTCAAGAAACTTCTTGATTCGCGGGCTGTTATTTTTGGATTTACCCCACCAGACTCTATTATCCCTATCTAATTCCCAAAGCTTTTCTTCGCTCATTCGCCAATATGTGCCGCGCGGCGGACCTTTTATTACGTTCCCGCCCGGGCAAGTTATGGAATACAGCCCTTTACTGTAATAATTCCTCGACTGCAGAGCATTACTGGTCCATTCACCGCGCTCGTCATTATCGGAATTAGAATAACTTTCTTCCGCAGAGGTGCTTCGAGGCGAAAGATTACGTACCCACTTATCTTTTTTCTTAGCGTACACAATGACGTAGTCGTGCATTTCAGAGAAATGCTTGGCACTATTCTTAATGGTGAAAATTTTTTGCCAGACAATAGTTGCCACAAAATTATTCGATCCAAAGATCTCATCCATGAGAACTCGAAAAGGTCCGATTTCATTGTCATCTAGCGATATGAAAATTGCGCCATCATCCCGTAGAAACTGCCTCAGCATGACGAGTCTTGGATACATCATGCTCAGCCAGCGGTCATGGCGATCTAAGGTTTCACCTTCCTTACCTACGATATCGCCTAGCCACTTGCGTATCTCGGGGCTATTAACATTATCGTTGTACATCCAGCGCTCGTTACCGGTGTTGTAAGGCGGGTCGATATAGATGCATCTCACCTGCCCGGCATAGCGTGGCAGCAGAGCCTTGAGCGCGTGAAGGTTGTCACCTTGCACGATGAGATTACCGCTGTCCTTACCGTGATTGTCGCCACAGGAAAGTTCTGTCACCGGCTCCAGCAGGCGGAAAGGGACATCCTTGTGATGCTTGACAACGGCTTCCTTGCCGATCCAATTCAATGTGGGCATTTAGCCTTCCTTTATTGCATGCGCGATAAAAGTGGCCTTTATCGCAACTAAGCCCGCCGCCATGGCATACCCATGGCGATCTAGATAGGGTTCGTGAGCAAACTGCAATTGCTCGCCGAAAGAAGCGGCAAACTAACAGATTGACGGTAGCCCGGCGAGCCTGAAAAGCCGGTCGTCGTTTACTACCGCTCGCCATGAGCCCAGCCAGGCGAGAGTAGGTGGCCCTTGCGGGCTTCGCCAAGGAGGAGAGTCAGCCAGCGTGCATAGGCCCAGTCATCCCCCTCACTGGCGCGAACAAGCTCCGAGAACTGGCGCACGGCTGCGGCTGCGCCATCGCCTGTGCCATACCTACCTAGCACCGACTCCTACCACAGCCATGCGTCCCATCCCCAATGCATTGACCAAAGCCCCGCCAGGAATGGACGGGGCTTTTTTATTCTCCGTTCACCATGGCCTCATTACAGGAGAGTAAAGATGCTACAGATCCGTCGAGCAGAACGATGCGATGCCGAGGCGGCGTTCGATATCCGCTTTCAGGCAATTCAGAACCAGTGCAGCTCCGTCTATACGAACGACCAAGTGGTGGCCTGGACCTGCGTTCCGCTCACGGATAAATACAGATCCTGGGTGGAAAAAGATTATTACCTGGCCTGCGTCGATGGAATTCCTGTGGCAACAGGGGTGATCAATATCGAGAGCGGAGAGCTGGAGGCGATCTTCGTATTGCCCTCATTCATGGGCCAGGGAATAGGTAAAAGGATGGTCGCTCATCTTGAGCATCTGGCACGAGAGGCAGGACTCAACGAAATCCATCTCGAAGCCACATTGAATGCACAGAGGTTCTATCAACGTTGTGGCTTCACCGGAAGCGCCCATACTCTCTACATCTCGCCCTCAGGGCTACGTTTGGCATGCGTACCTATGCGCAAGCAACTGTAGATCAGACCAGCCTCTGCCCTGCCTTTCATTCAAAAATCCCTGCGCGCACCGTCCACAGCAAGACCAGTGGCCATCCCCCTCATCTGACAATAAAGTATAGTGGCCATATATCATCACCCCTCTAGACCAAGGCGTGTGCCGTCGATAGCGGTTCGGCTGGCATAAGTATGGAAAACTGCACATGCCGCAAAGAAGAAACCTGAAAAATTCTATTTTCGTCCCCCTGAAGCTGTCTCAATTGATCGGTCTTTTCAGTTGGGTTATCAGCTGGTGCCTGAATCCTTCCATTGATCGATCACTGGATATATTCATCTGCTGCGCGTTGGCGGGGGCGACGCTGTCGATCATTGTCACGTCCAATAGCAGGAGCATGCTGGCGTGGCGTCTGTTCGGCATCATTTACATGGCATCCCTGACCTTTCTGTTCAGGGAACAGATCGAACGCATGGGCGTGGAAGCGTCGATGTGGGGCCTGGTTGTCACCTCCCTGCTCATCACGGGCATGAGCGTATTCTTCGTCAAGTTTATTGATTACGTCGCCGCGACTGCGCTGATCTGGTTGATCATGTGGCAAACGGACATGACGGCCATCGGCGTCGACCATACACCTCTGTTTTATGTGTTCCTGATCAGCTCGACCTTGCTGGGTGGCTGCCTGAATGCAACCTTCCTGAGTCTGATCATGCAGACCATGGCAGCCAGGGACCGCTATCAGGAACTGTCCGAAACCGACACCCTGACGCACGCCCCCAATCGCCGTGCGCTGGTTGCCAGTCTGAATACTGCGCTGGCGTCCGCTGAAAAATCGTCGTTGTGGTTTGCCATGCTTGATCTGGATCACTTTAAAAGTATCAACGACACCCATGGGCATGACGTGGGCGACCACGTCCTTGTTGGTTTTGCGACACTCCTCAAGGGCACAAAGGGGCGAATCGCCTTTGGTCGTTTGGGCGGGGAAGAGTTTGGCGTAATCTTATCGGCGGCGAACGCCCGAGACGCTGTACATGCACTGGAAGAGTTATTGATGCTCGCGCAAAAAGACGAAGCGGCTCAAGTGCCCTATTCATTCAGTGGCGGTGTTGCGAGTTTGTCGCGGGTTGAAACGGTCAATGACCTGTTGAAAGAGGCCGATGAGAACCTGTATCACGCCAAGCGCAGTGGCAGAAAATGTATTTCCTTTGAGGGCAGGATAGTTTCGTCGAGCGCTGCAAGTACGACGAAGCAGAATCAAGCGACGCAATCAGTTGACGCGCCTACGCATGCGTAGCGCCCGTCTGCCCCTTCAAACATTGCCGCCGCGCCGCACGTTCGAATACCGATCGATATCCTCCCGCAACGTCCACCCCTGCCGGTGCCAATAACGCCCGGCCGCTTCATTACTTTTCATGACGTCCAGGTGACACTTGTAAATACCCAGCGCGTCCAGACACTCGAGGCAGCGTTCGACCAACTCATGGGCGATACCGCGCTGGCGATACTCGGGCAGCACGATCAGGTGCTGCAGATAACCGCGGCGTCCGTCATGCCCGCACATCACACAGCCGCACAAGGCGCAACCTGCCTCGGCGACGAAACTCATGCCGGGGTTGCGTTCGAGGTAGCGTGCGGTGGCTTCGCGTGAATCTGCGTCGCGCAGGGAAATGCCCGGTGTGCTGCGCATCAGTTCGATGACCGTGTCGTAGTCGTCCAGGGTCATGCTGCGAATCGTGATCATGGGCTAAGCGGCCTGCCGTCTCATGGGCTGCACAGGTTAGCAGAGCCGCTTGATGCCTTGATGACAGCGCTGCCAGAGTCTGCCTATCGCCCCGTAATGTTCTTTCTATTAGAAATCTTCGTGAAGAAGGCTAATCTGCATAAGCATCGGCGAAAGTCGTGCGGTTTCACCCTGATAAGGAGATAACAATGAGCTCAAGTTTGCGACGCACGTTGTGGGCTCGGCTCGCAGCAATCTGATGATCGCTGTGCTGCGTATCTGTAGAGCTGGCCTGATCGTTGAACGAACGGCCGGCATGAACCCAGTGCTGTTGAGTTCCGTCATCACTGTCGGAGGTCCCACAAGTGGACTGGATGGCCGGATGCAAATGACAAAAAGGTGTATCAAGCATGTCAACTGAATCGAAATGCCCCTTCAACCACGCTGCCGGCGGCGGCACCACCAACCGTGACTGGTGGCCCAAGCAGCTGAATCTGAAGATCCTGCATCAGCATTCCTCGCTCTCCGACCCGATGGGCGAGAGTTTCGACTATGCCAAGGAGTTCAAGAGCCTTGACATCGAAGCGGTCAAACAGGACCTGCGCAACGTCATGACCCAGTCTCAGGACTGGTGGCCGGCAGACTTCGGCCACTACGGCCCGCTGTTCATTCGTATGGCCTGGCACAGCGCCGGTACCTACCGCACAGGCGATGGTCGTGGTGGTGCAGGTGCCGGTCAGCAACGTTTTGCGCCGCTCAACAGCTGGCCTGACAACGTCAGCCTGGACAAGGCGCGCCGCCTGATCTGGCCGATCAAGCAGAAGTACGGCCGCAAGATCTCCTGGGCTGACCTGATCGTGCTGACCGGTAACGTCGCGCTCGAATCCATGGGCTTCAAGACCTTCGGTTTCTCCGGTGGTCGCGCGGATGTCTGGGAACCGGAAGAAGACGTGTACTGGGGTTCCGAGACCACCTGGCTGGGTGGTGAAGAACGCTACGGCGTGCAGAAGAAAATGCAGCAACCGGGCGACGGCACGCTGGTGGCCGAGCCGGAGAATCACGCCAACGAAGAAAGCCGTACCGCCAGCGGCGAACGCAATCTGGAAAACCCGCTTGCCGCCGTGCAGATGGGCTTGATTTACGTGAACCCTGAAGGCCCTGAAGGTGTACCGGATCCGGTTGCTTCGGCAAGGGATATCCGTGAAACCTTCGGTCGCATGGCGATGAACGACGAAGAGACCGTGGCGCTTATTGCCGGTGGTCACGCCTTCGGCAAGACCCACGGTGCCGGCCCTGCCGACAACGTTGGTCCTGAGCCTGAAGCAGCCGGCCTTGAAGAGCAGGGTCTTGGCTGGAGGAACAAATTCGGCAGCGGTAAGGGTGGCGACACCATCACCAGCGGCCTGGAGGTGACCTGGACTTCGACGCCGACCAAATGGAGCAACGAGTACCTCGAAAACCTCTTTGGCTTCGAATGGGAACTGACCAAGAGCCCGGCAGGTGCGCATCAGTGGACGCCGAAGAACGGCGCTGGCGCCGGCAAGATCCCGGATGCCCACGATCCATCCAAGCGTCATGCACCGAGCATGCTGACCTCTGACCTGGCGCTGCGCTTCGATCCGGCTTACGAGCAGATCTCCCGTCGCTTCCTGAACAACCCCGAGCAACTGGCCGACGCGTTCGCCCGTGCCTGGTTCAAGCTGACTCACCGTGACATGGGCCCGCTTGCCCGCTACCTCGGCCCGGAAACACCGGCCGAAGAGCTGCTGTGGCAAGACCCGATTCCACACGTTGATCATGCGTTGGTGGATGATCAGGATGTGGCCGCACTCAAGGCCAGGATTCTCGCTTCGGGCCTTTCGGTCTCGCAGCTGGTATCGACGGCCTGGGCGGCAGCTTCTACCTTCCGTGGCTCGGACAAGCGCGGTGGTGCCAATGGCGGCCGTCTGCGTCTGGCTCCGCAGAAGGATTGGGCGGTCAATCAGCCTGCGCAGCTGGCGGGCGTGCTGAAGACCCTCGAGGGCATTCAGAGCGAATTCAACGCGGGTCAGTCGAACGGCAAGAAGGTTTCAATCGCCGACCTGATCGTTCTGGCGGGTAACGCAGGTGTCGAGCAGGCTGCGAAACATGCAGGTCAGCACGTCACTGTTCCGTTTGCACCGGGCCGCGCCGATGCGTCTCAAGAGCAGACCGATGTTGAGTCGTTCAGCTTCCTCGAGCCGATCGCCGATGGTTTCCGCAACTATCAGAAGGGGCATTACAAGGTCTCGGCAGAATCGTTGCTGGTCGACAAGGCGCAACTGTTGACCCTGACTGCACCGGAAATGACTGTACTGCTGGGCGGCCTGCGGGTCTTGAACATCAACGTCGGACAGAGCAAGCATGGCGTCTTCACTGATCAGCCAGGCACCCTGACCAACGACTTCTTCAAGAACCTGCTGGACATGGGCGTGGAGTGGAAAGCGACCGCGGGTGGCACTGATACCTTCGAGGCCCGTGACCGCAAGACTGGCGCAGTGAAATGGACTGGCACCCGTGTCGATCTGGTCTTCGGCTCGCATGCTCAGTTGCGTGCGATTGCCGAGGTGTATGGCAGCTCCGATGCCCACGAGAAGTTCGTCAAAGACTTCGTGGCAGTCTGGACCAAGGTGATGAACCTGGACCGCTTCGACCTGGCCTGATGTGTTTGATGTGCTGAGTTGAAAAAACGCCTCCCTTGTGGAGGCGTTTTTTTTTGCTGCGATCTAGCAAAGGGCGCTGGTTTTATCAGCGGCTCATCATGCTTGCCGCCTGCTCCGTCGCTTCGGTCGTTCTGGTCGCCAGCTTGCGGACTTCATCCGCCACCACCGCGAAGCCTCGCCCTGCTTCACCGGCGCGTGCAGCCTCGATTGCCGCATTGAGCGCCAGGAGGTTGGTCTGGCTGGCAATGCTCTGGATAGTGCCAACTATCTGGGTCAGTTGAGCGATGTTCTCTTCCAGGTTTTTCTGATGCTGTGCTTCGGTATCGCGAAGAGCGTCCTGCTCATGCTTCAAATGCACATCCACCAACGCCCCCACCACCCTCAGCGGAACACCTTCGGGATTCCGGCGAGTCTGGCCGCGCGCACGGAACCAGCGATACTCCCCGGTTTTCATCTTCAGGCGGTACTCGATATCGAACGGAGTCTTGCCAGTCCGGTCATTCAAATGCGCACCGAACGCCGTCAGGCTTCGTTCCTTGTCTTCAGGGTGCAGCCGTGACGCCCAGCTATCCAGTACGTCGGGAAACTCTTCCACCGTTTCAAAACCCAGCAGACGCCTGAACTGTGGAGACCACCAGAAAGGATTGCGCGCATTGACCGGGTCGCCGGCAATGACCTCCATGTCCCAAAGACCGTCGGAGAGCATCTCTCGAGCCAGTTCGAATCGGGTAATGATCACATCGTGTTCCAGATCACGCTCAAGCTCATCATGGATATCCCGCAGAGAACCGGCGACCCGCAACGGCGTTCCGCGTGCGTCCCTTAACGTTTCGCCTTGGGCATAGAACCAGCGATAAGTGCCGTCCTTCATCGCCAGACGATTCTTGACGCGATACGGTGTATTGCCGGAACGGTCATTCAGGTGTTTGGCAAATGCATCCAGCGTGGCTTGTTTATCCTGAGGATGAAGCCGGTCTGCCCAGCTCGCCAATACGTTGGGGAAGTCGCGCTCATCGTTGAAACCGAGAAGCTTGCGCAGTTGCTGCGACCACCAGAATCGATTGTTCGGGTTGACCGGATCGCCCGCGACCACCTCCATGTCCCAGAGGCCCTCGCTCGACGCGCGGTTGACCAGATCAAAGCGGGTTTCATAAGCGGCGGCCGAGGCAGAGGCTTCGCCCAGCAGGTGGCGGGCGGTTTCCAGTTCTTGCTCAAGCGCGGCAATACGTTGCTCGTCGAGGCGACGCTGGGCGCTCAGCGAGCTCCAGCATTCGAGTACCGCGCTTTTTTCAGCACAACCCCCTACTGAGGGCTCAGTGCCACCCTTTAGCGAGGAGATCAGTTGCTGAAGGGCTTTTTTGTCACGACGGGGGCTGAACAGGTGAAGCATGCTGTGGGCTCTCAAAGTAGGAGAAGTTGGCCGAGTCCCTGGCACGTCCCGTCTTTATCGTCCTACCGCCCGGTTTCTGTAATGCCAGATTGCGATCAGATTCACCCCCGCGGCGCAAACCTGCGCAACACAACAACACCCAACACAGCCGACAACACCGACCCGATCAGCACGCCCACCTTGACCTCGTCGACCAGTTCCGGCGCGCCCGGGAAGGCCAGTGCGCCAATGAACAGGCTCATGGTGAAGCCGATACCACACAATGCTGCGACGCCATACAGCTGGCCCCAGTTGCTGCCGTCCGGCAAGCGGGCCAGGCCTGCGCGAATCGCCAGCGCGGCCATGGCGAATATGCCGATCTGCTTGCCGACCAGTAGCCCCAGCGCAACGCCAAGCGGAACCGGGTCCACGAGCTTGTCGGCGGTAATGCCCGACAGTGATACGCCAGCGTTGGCAAAACCAAAGATCGGTACGACGACAAACGCCACCCAAGGGTGCAGCTTTTCCTCCAGATGCAGCAGTGGCGAGCGGGCCTCCTCACCAGGTTTGCCCAGCGGGATGCACAGCGCCAGCGCGACGCCCGCGAGTGTGGCGTGAATGCCGGACTGGAGCATGAAGAACCACAGCAGCGCGCCTACAACCAGGTAAGGCAGCAGTTTTTTAACGCCCAGACGATTCAGTGCAACGAGCACGGCGATGGAGCCCAGCGCTGCCAGCAGCATGGGAATGGAGAGATCGCTGGTGTAGAACAGCGCGATGATCAGCACCGCGCCGAGGTCATCGAGAATCGCCAGTGCAGACAGGAAGATCTTCAGCGACAGCGGCACGCGCTTGCCCAGCAGTGACAGCACACCCAGGGCGAATGCGATGTCGGTCGCTGCCGGAATGGCCCAGCCGCCGATGGTGTCTGGCCGCCCCCAGTTGAACGCCACGTAGATCAGCGCCGGAACCACCATGCCGCCCAGCGCCGCAAAGCCCGGCAAGGCCCTCTGGCTCCAGGAGGCGAGCTGACCGGCGAGCACTTCGCGCTTGATCTCCAGGCCAACCAGCATGAAGAAGATTGCCATCAGGCCGTCATTGATCCAGTGCGAAACCGACAACCCGGCGAACACAGCGTGCAGCGCGGCGAAGTAGCTGTCGGCCAGCGGAGAGTTGGCAACGATCAAGGCCGCCAGCGCAGCCGCCATCAACACCAGCCCGCCTGCGGATTCAGCAGCGAAGAAACGCGTGATGAACGCCAGCGCATTCGGGGATTCGATACGGGGGGTGGGTTTATGCATGACGGCTCCGCGGGGGTACAGCGCAAAAAGGCCGCAACCTTACCATCCGCAGAGCCTGTTGAAGGTCAGGTAAACCTGAGGATACAAATTAACGTTTCCCGGCCGAATACGCGCTGAAAAACGTCGTTGAACAACGCCTGTCGATCAGACAGGCGCCCTGCTCATGTCATTTCTTGACCGTTTCTTCGAGCGTAAAGCGGCCAAACGGGTTCTGGCCCAAGTGCTCGATGTTCTTGCGCGACACGTTGATGTAGGGGCTGTGGTAGAGGTCGATCCAGTTGACGCCCGCATCGTGGTTGATCAGATGATCCACGCTGACCTTGCATCTGAATTCGGCCATGCAAAAGCTGGGGGCCAAAAACCGTGTGCAGGGGGTGGTGCGTGCCGTTCACTACCGTTTACTCGACCACTGACCGGTTTATAGGCCAAAACCTATCATTTTCTATAGTTATGAGACGCAAGACGCCGCGCTATGGTGCACCCAAACTATCCAGCAGGGACCGCCGACATGGCAGATATGACGATCAAGGAAGGTTTTGCGCCCTTTGGCGACTATCAGACGTGGTATCGCATCACAGGCGACCTGCACAGTCCCGACACTCCACTGGTCATTCTGCACGGCGGTCCCGGTTGTACGCACGACTACGTCGATTCGTTCAAGGACATCGCCAGCACCGGCAGGGCCGTTATCCACTACGATCAGTTGGGTAACGGGAAGTCGACCCACCTGCGCGAGGTGAAGCGCGACTTCTGGACAGTCGATCTGTTTTTGAGCGAACTCGACAACCTGCTTGAGCACCTGGGCATCGAAAACAATTACGCATTGCTGGGCCAGTCGTGGGGCGGCATGCTGGCTTCAGAGCATGCCGTGCGTCAGCCCGAAGGGCTGAAGGCGCTGATCATCGCCAACTCCCCCGCAGACATGCACACCTGGGTAAGTGAGGCCAACCGGCTGCGCGAGGATCTGCCAGCTGAGGTCCAGGCCGCGTTGCTCAAGCACGAAAAAGCGGAAACGTTGAAAGACCCGGAATACCTGAAAGCCTCGCGAGTGTTCTATGACCGTCATGTCTGCCGCATCACACCGTGGCCGGAGGAGGTAAAACGTACCTTCGACGCGATTGACGCCGATCCGACCGTCTACCACGCCATGAATGGTCCTACCGAGTTCCACGTCATCGGCACGATGAAGGACTGGACCATCGTCAATCGCCTGAAGCTCATCAGCGTTCCTGCCTTACTGATTTCCGGGAAGTATGACGAAGCCACACCGCTCGTCGTGAAGCCCTACGTGGATAACGTCCCCGATATCAGTTGGTCTGTCTTCGAAGAGTCCAGTCACATGCCCCATGCAGAAGAACGAATGGCCTGCATGGGACGCGTCGCAGGTTTTCTGGACACGTTGGTGGAACACGTTGAAGAGTCCGCAGCTTGACGTCGAGGCCTGATGGATTCGCGCGCTGAGAATTGCAGTATTAGAGTGAATACTTTAATGACGGTCACTCAAATAATGGCTAACTTTATTCACAGTGTTACTGGAACTTTTCACACTACGCGATTGCCCGGCAGCAAATAATGGCATGAAGCCATTATGAAATAACTTTCATCCCCCTTTTGTTAAAGCTCTCTCGTTTTCAGCAGAAAAACAGTCATTGGAAGGAACGTATTTGCCTTCCGCCTGTTTTGCCGCTGGAGGCAACCATGAACCTCAGATCGTTAAGCATTTCACGCAGGGCTTCCCTGTGTTTTGGCGTCATCACCTTGCTGTTGATCGGTCTGGGCGCCTTCTCCTACGTACAGATCGGCCACCTGCGCATAGCCGAGCAGAACATAGAAGAAAACTCACTGCCCAGCATTCAAGTCGTCGACGACATTCAGATCGCCCTGCTTCACGCTCGCCTGGAAAGCATCAGGATGCTTGCCAGCAATGATCCGAGCGTACACGCCACCGCAGAAGCCAAGGTTCGGGAAGCGATCGAGGCGCTGCGTGCCAATAGTGACTTCTATCAAAAACACCTGCTGTCAGGCGAAGCCGACCGGGCGCAATTCGAAGAGGCCAATAACAAGATGGGCGTCTACATTGATGGCTTGAAACAGGTCGTCGCACTGGACAGCGCTGATCACGACAAAGCGGTCTCCCTCGCCAACGGAGAGCAGGCCCAAAAGGCCGCTGCCTATCAGGAAAAACTCACTGTGCTACGTGGGCACAATGCTGAAGAGGCGGTCGTCTCCGGGAAAGATGCCACTGCAGTCTACGACCACAGCGTCAACGTGTTGATGATTGTGCTGATCGCAGCGTTCCTGCTTACCGTGGTACTCGCGATTGCACTGACACGCAGCATTGTCGACCCGATCAGCGTCTCGCTGAAACTGGCGGAAGACATCGCCGCCGGTGACCTGACCAGGCAATTGAGCGTTAGCGGCAGCGATGAAGCCTCACGCTTGATGACGGCCCTGAATACCATGTCGGGGAATCTACGCACCACCATTCATGAAATTTCCGGTGCGTCTGCGCAACTGAGCACCGCCGCCGTCGAAATGACGTCGATCACCGAAAGTGCCGACCGCACACTGCAGCAGCAGAACAGCGAAATCGAGCAGGCAGCTACTGCGGTAAACGAAATGAGCGCTGCCGTAGAAGAGGTCGCTCGTAATGCTACCTCGACCTCGCAGGCCGCCCAACAGTCGAGCCTTTCCGCTGACCTGGGTAACCAGCGCGTTGCTGAAACCCTGACAGCCATGCACAACCTGACGGGTCTGGTCGAGGGCTCTTCTGCACAAGTCACCGCGCTGGCCGGTCAGGCTCAGAACATCAGTAAGGTGCTGGGCGTAATTCGCGGCATTGCCGAACAGACCAACCTGCTGGCACTGAACGCAGCCATCGAAGCCGCGCGTGCCGGCGAACAGGGTCGCGGCTTCGCTGTGGTAGCCGATGAAGTACGGGCTCTGGCGCACCGCACACAGACGTCCACGCAAGAAGTCGAACAGATGATTTCAGAGATTCAGGCCGGTTCTTCCGCCACGGTCGAGTCCATGCAAAGGAGCACCCAGGAAGTTCACAGCACTCGCAAGACCGCAGAAGACGCCGGGGAGTCGCTGCGCCAGATCACCGACTCGGTACTCGAGATCAATAACCGTAATTTGCAGATCGCCGCGGCCTCCGAACAACAAGCGCATGTAGCGCGCGATGTCGACAGAAGCCTGGTCAGCATTCGTGACCTTGCCGTGCAGAGCAGTGAAGGCACCCGGCAGACACTGATCGCCAGTACCGAACTGTCGCAGTTGGCGGTCAACCTGAACGATCTGGTGCTGCGCTTCAAGACGTAACCCAGACATCTACGCCGACCAGACATGACAGAGGGCAGCAGATTCGTCTACTGCCCTTCTTTTATAGAGTCAGTAGCGTTCGGCAAAAAACCTGCAATGACTCCTCCCCTCCCCAGCCTCTCCGTTCAAAACCTGTAACCCGCGCAACCCTGCTGACAGACTTTCAGGCGCATCGCTTTCCTTAGTTGAAACAGGATCCCTAAAGACCCTGTTCACGAGCCCGGACTATTTGAAAAAGCCCGTAACGTTGACAGCGGCATTAAACTCATTCGATAGTTGACGGCGAACAACAAAATATTTCATGTAAGCCACGATCAGGTATGACACGATCACTTCCTGCACGGGATCGGCAGCGTCCGGCGTACTGCCAAGGCCGCATCAGTGCTTTTTATGACCAGGGTGAGACATTTTGAACAACAACCTGACTTCCGCAGAGCTGGCAGTCATCAGTGAAATCGAGGCCACTTCCAGTCTGTTAAGGCTGGTAACCCGGCTGACCGGGCTAAGATTTGCGGCCATTGCCAAAGTCACCGAGGCCAGCTGGACCGCATGCGCTGTTTACGACGAAATTCAGTTCGGGCTGGAAGCCGGTCATCAGCTCAAGCTGGAGACCACGTTCTGCAATGAGTTGCGTCTGCACCGCCAGCCTATCGTAATCAACGAAGTCGCGACCGACCCCGTCTACGCAGAGCATCCCATTACTAAAATGTACGGTTTCCAGAGCTACTTCTCGTTGCCGATCATTTTTCCCAACGGCGATTTCTTCGGCACCCTGTGCGGCCTGGATACCAAGCCTGCGCCACTCGATGACGCCAATACCCTCGATACCCTGAAAGTATTCTGCACGCTGATAGCCAGCACCCTGTACGCGCACTATCAACTGCAGGAAATGCAGGAGATACAGGAAGTCACCGCTTAAGGCATGGAATGCCTCAAACGCGCAGTTGCCGCTCCATGATCAATGTGCGCTCTTCTCCCTCCAGATGTTCCCGCACCACGCTGAAACCCAGCGCCAGATAGAACTCCCGCGCAGTCAAGGATGACGGTACAACCATCCGCGCCGCGCCCGCCTTGCGTGCGACAACCTCCAGCTCGGCCATCAACAAACGCCCGATCCCCTGCCGATGCCTGTCAGGGTCAACAAATACCGAGCGCACGACCTCACCCTCCAGACTCGCAGTGCCTCTCACCACGTGACCCTCTGACGCCACGAACACTTGCCGCTGTTGCATGAGCTGCTCGATCGCAGCCGGGCTGAAACTCAATTGCACGCGCTCGATCACACTGGCGGGATAGTCCTTGGCATTGCTGGTTCGCAAGGCCGCCAATACCACGCGGCTGATGGCATCAGCGTCCGCCATGCCGGCGGGTCGCACCTCGATGTTCATGGTATAGCTCCTGATTACCTTGCGATGGGTGAGCTCATTTTCAGAGAGAGCAGGCAAGCAACACACGCCTTCATAAGATGAAGCCTTTGCTCACTCAGCACGTAAAAAACGTAGCCGAAGAGCCTGCATGACGGCACTCGATTTACTTATTTTCGGCCAGTCGACGAATGGTAGCACTGGCAACATACTGTAAATAAAAGGCCAACCCCTCGCCGTGTGCGGCTTGAACAACGATAGCGTTCAAAAAATCCGATCTGCGGCCGATTAATCGGTATCTCGCCGCTGTGGTCGGAATCTTTTCGTCTGTTAAAGTGAGTTTCGTGATGTCATATAGTCATCATCGAGTACCCATTGAGAATCATCATGAACGCCAGTGCCCCCATTCCCCTGAATGAAACGCAACGTCTGTTGCGCATACGGGAGCTGTGCGTACTTGAAGATACGTCCGATGACGTATTCGATGAAATCGTCGCGATGACCGCTGCATTTTTCGAGACGCCGATTGCCCTGATCTCGATCGTCGATGAGCATCGTCAGTGGTTCCGCGCCAGGGTGGGCCTGAATGCCCGTGAAACACCGCGTAACGTGTCCTTCTGCGCCTACACCATCCTTTCCGACACGCTGTTCGAGATTCCCGACGCGACGCTCGACCAACGCTTCGTGAACAACAGCCTGGTCACCGGCCACCCTGACATTCGTTACTACGCAGGCGCTCCACTGATCACCGATGACGGCATTGCCCTGGGCAGCCTGTGCGTGATCGATACTAAACCGCGCGAGCCGATGAGCGAGTACCAGACGCAGATGCTCAAGCGCTTTGCCTCACTGGTCATGAAGCGCATTGTCGGCCTCAGACTCAGTTGCTTCATTGATCAGCCCACCGGCTTGTACAACCGCTCGCGCCTGCAGGAAGACATCAGTCAGGCAGTGGCATCCAGTGTCGATTATCAGTTGGTCGTGGTGGACATGATTACCTCGGCGTTCCTCAACGACATCGTCAAGGCCCTGGGTTACAGCTTCTCGCAGGATCTGGTGACGGCGATCAAAAGCCGACTGGAGTGCCTGCTGCCGCCGACCTGTTCCCTGTACAAGGTCAGCCCTACGCGCTTCGGCTTTCTGTTGGCTGGCGATCGCACGCCCGAACACCTGTTTCGCACCATCCTCAAAGACTTCGAGACGCCCGTTGAGTGCCGGGGCATTCCGGTACAGATGCAGGTCGGCCTGGGAGTCGTGACCCTGAACCGCAATCCGGCCGAAGAACAGGACTGGATGCGCATGGTCATCAGCGCCGCCGACGATGCCCGCGACCGCGATCTCGGCTGGGCGATGTATGAACCGCACTTCGACGCCGCCCAGCAGCGTGCTTTCAAACTGCTCAGTTCGTTGACCGGGGCGGTGCACGCTGACGATCAACTGCGTCTGGTCTACCAGCCGCGCATCGACCTCGACTCCGGCCTGTGCACGTCGGTAGAGGCCCTGCTGCGCTGGAATCACCCCACGCTCGGGGCCATCGGGCCTGCCGAGTTCGTGCCGCTGGCCGAGAAGACCGCGCTGATGCGCCCGCTGAGCCTTTGGGTGCTGACCAGTGCTATCGAACAGGCCGCTCGCTGGCAGCAACAGGGCTTCGATTTCCGTATTGCGATCAACGTGACGCCCGAAGACCTCACCGGCCCTGCGTTCACTGACCGGATGATCCGTCTGCTGGGCAAGCACAAAATCGACCCTACCCGCTTCGAGCTGGAGTTCACTGAAGGCGCGTTGATGCACAACCCGGCAGAAGTACGCCACCAACTGGAGCGCATGCGTCAGATGGGCATGGATGTGGCAATCGATGACTTCGGCACGGGCTACAGCAACTGGAATTACCTGCGGCAGTTGCCTGCGACGACGGTCAAGCTCGACCAGTCGCTGATCCGCAATCTGGCGTCCGACAAAACCGATCAGCGTCTGGTCAAGGCATTGATCGGTCTGGCCAAGAAGCTCGGTTACTGGGTCGTGGCCGAGGGCATCGAAACCGATGAGATTCGTCGCCTGGTCAAGCAGTGGGGTTGCGATGAAGGCCAAGGCTACCTGATCGCCAAACCCATGGAAGCCGAGGCTCTTCTGAACTGGATCGGCCCGAACCAACGCCTGCAGAGTGCTGCCCAAGCCGCAGAAGCGGCAATCGTGCGCGACAAACGGTTATAACCTTAGAACACATCTTCATAACCGTTTACACCACAAGCCGTTATGCTGCCCGCCACTTTTTGCCTATGCGTTTGCTTGAAAAAGGTTGGATATGGAAGCGGGTGGTCTGGGTTTCGTCGTTGCAGGGCTGGTAGTCGGATTCATCGTTGGCATGACCGGAGTCGGCGGCGGCTCGCTGATGACGCCGATACTGTTGTGGTTCGGCATCAATCCGGCCACGGCGGTCGGCACCGACTTGCTGTACGCGGCGATTACCAAATCCGGCGGGGTTCTGGTCCATCGCAAGAACGACAACATCGACTGGAAAGTCACTGGGCTGCTGACCTTGGGCAGCGTGCCGGCGGTGCTCATGACGCTGTGGTTTTTGAGCACCCTGCATACCGCTCCCGAGGCGCTTAACGCGATTATCAAACAGGCCCTCGGGTTTGTGCTGCTGCTGACCGCACTCGCCGTGCTGTTCAAGAAAAAACTGCTGGCCTTTGCTCACCGACGCGGGGACGGCTACTCGTTTTTCAGCGGCACCAGCCTGACGGTACTGACCGTCATCACCGGTCTGATCCTCGGCACCATGGTCGCACTCACCTCCATCGGCGCGGGTGCGTTGGGCACGGTGGCGTTGTTCATCCTCTATCCACTGCTGCCGACCCGGCGTCTGGTGGGTACCGAGATCGCCCACGCGGTGCCTCTCACGCTGGTTGCAGGTCTGGGTCATGCGAGCATGGGCAACATGAACTGGGAATTGCTGGGCTGGCTGCTGATGGGCTCACTGCCCGGCATCTACCTGGGCAGCCACATGGCAGGCCGCGTCTCCGATGACCTGCTACGGCCCTTCCTGGCCATCATGCTGGGCACGATCGGTTTCAAGCTGGCGTTCTGATCGGCGCTTATCCATCAGCCTGTCACATTTCTGAGTCAGGCTTGCCCACGAACACAGCCTTGAAAGCTGCAGAGCCCGTTTGCTTGCAGCCCGTGCACACTCATCGGGAATTGTAATTTTTTGTAGCGAGACACCGATTTTCGGCGCAGGATTTCGGGCGTCTGCTTTAGCGCCGATGACCCGGCACAGACTTACCCTCACAGAAAGGAGATGCCAACAATGCTCATCCGAATTGAAGAAGGTGTATATGGCGACGCTTGGGTTGTAATACTGGACGACTATCCGGTCAAATGCCGGAGCTGGCAGGAAGCCAGAGAATTTGCCGACCGCATGAAATCCAGAATCGACGCGCCTCATTCGCTGCCGCATATGGCACGCCGCGCCGCCCCTGAAATAAGCGTTCAGGCGGCCGCCCGCTAGACCGACTCCCTCCCCTGCGAATCACTCGACACAGCGTTGCCAGACAATGGTCGACGCTGTTTCACCTTGTCATGACGCCGCTTGAATTATCGAACCACTTCTCGTTTCCATGACATCCGTTTCACATCCCCTTCACGTCCGGCTGCGTAAATTGACCCTACTCCTTTGATGAATCCCATTTGGCCCACCCCGTTGTGGGCCATTTTTTTGCCTGCAGAAAAGTGCCGGTGCTCTCCCGCTGATCCGGCAGGATTACTCCCCTTGCGCTGCCGGCGACGATGACACAGCCAGCACCGGGCTGCTCAATACGCCAGCATTCAGCTCTGCCAGCCGATCACTGCCGGTGCCATTGGCCACGTCATTGCTCCAGCTTGCTACCGAAACCGCCATCCAGCCCAACACAAACAACGCAGCTGCCTGTAACGCCCACTTGGTCATGATCGACATACGCTTTCTCCTTGTTCACGTCTGGATGGCAAGCATGTAAACACCTCACCATTGCAGAAGAATTGCAGAGTTTTTTATTTTTGCCAGCCGACATCTCACCTTTGTGAGCAAAGGTGCTGAAAAACAGGAGGGAACACTCTAGAAGGAAAAATACCCACGCCCGCAGGCGGGGTATTTTTGAAAAGCGGGGTCAGTACTTGGTGCTTTGCTGCTCAGGTCTGGCCGGTGTGTCCACATGACGCGGACCCGCAATCAGCAGAGCCAGCACACCAACGATTGGCACGGCAACAACGACAATGATCCACATCAGCTTGTTGCTGGATTGTGTCTTGCTCTTGCGAATACGCAGTACTGCCCAGATGTCCGAAATCACGATCAGGGCGGTCAGCGCTGCGAACAACCACAAATGATTTTCCGATATCCAACCCATTTGAAATCTCCTGCACCATCAACGAAGGCAGCCAGACCGGCTGCCCTACTGTAGAAGAGGTCAAAAAGGACCTTAAAGTTCAGAGAATATTTCGGATTGTGACCGGTTACTCAGCGCCGACGCAGAGCGTCCCGAACCTCGTACCAACGCAGAGCATGGGCACGACAGGCGTATTCCGACACAGATCGTTCCTCCCGCTCCAGCGTGGGCATGCCGTTCGTGACGCTCCGCGTTACCCTCCAGTCAGGTAATCGGTGCCGGATTGAAGAGCGTAATGTCATTGTGCAGCCGGTAATGCTCGGTCCAGGTCTTCTTCTTGCCGCTGGCCACGTCCAGGTAGAAGTGGAAAAGCTCCCAGCCCAGGTCCTCGATGCTCGCGCGTCCGGTCGCGATGCGTCCTGCGTCTATGTCGATCAGATCAGGCCAGCGCTGGGCCAGCTCGGTGCGGGTCGAGACCTTCACCACCGGCGCCATCGCCAGACCATACGGAGTACCGCGTCCGGTGGTGAATACATGCAGGTTCATGCCGGCAGCCAGTTGCAAGGTGCCGCAGACGAAGTCACTGGCCGGTGTCGCGCAGAAGATCAACCCCTTGCTGCTGACACGCTCACCTGGGCCAAGTACGCCGTTGATGGCGCTGCTGCCCGACTTGACGATCGACCCCAAGGACTTCTCGACGATGTTCGACAACCCGCCCTTCTTGTTGCCCGGCGTGGTATTGGCGCTTCGATCTGCCTCACCTTTGGCCAGATAGCGGTCGTACCAGTCCATCTCCCGCACCAGTGCCTGTGCGACGTCCTGATCCTGTGCGCGGGAGGTCAGCAGATAGATGGCATCCCGCACTTCGGTCACTTCGGAAAACATTACCGTCGCACCGGCGCGAAGCAGCAGATCGGATGCATAACCCAGCGCCGGGTTGGCGGTAATGCCGGAAAACGCATCACTGCCGCCGCACTGCATGCCCAGAATCAACTCGGACGCAGGAACCGTCTCGCGACGCCGCAGATCCAGCTTTTTCAAACGCGTCTCGGCCAGCTCCATGATCTGCTCAATCATTTCATTGAAACCGTGGCTGGAGTCCTGCAGCCGATACAGCCAAGGCTCGCTGAGGTCCACCGAGCTGTCGCCTTCATGCATGACCTGCCCGGCCTGCAATTTCTCACAGCCCAGGCTGATCACCAGCGCCTCGCCACCCAGATTCGGGTTGCGTGCCAGATTGCGCACCGTGCGGATAGGGATGTAGGCATCGGTGGCCGTAATAGCAACGCCGCAGCCATAGCTGTGGGTCAGCGCCACGACGTCATCGACGTTCGGGTACTTGGGCAACAACTCGTCACGGATACGCTTGACCGCATGGTCGAGCACACCGGTCACGCACTGCACGGTGGTGGTGATGCCGAGAATGTTGCGAGTGCCCACAGTACCGTCAGCGTTGCGATAGCCCTCGAAAGTGTAACCCTCGAGCGGCGCCTGCTTTTCCGGCACCGCATCGGACATCGGCAGGCTGTCCAGCGCCGGCGCGGAAGGCATGCGCAGCTGGTCTTCCCTGACCCAACTGCCGCGCGGTATCGGTTGCAGTGCATAGCCAATGGTGTGGCCGTAACGAATCACGGCCTCGCCCACGGCCAGGTCAACGGTACTGACCTTGTGGCTCTGCGGTACGTTATCGACAGTGACCAGGCCGTTGTCGAATTCGGTTCCGGCCGGTACACCCTGGTCGTTGACCACAACCACGACGTTATCCAGCGGATGCAGCCGGATATAACGTGGCGAATCGGCATGTTGAATCAGGTTCATCACGGTTTCCTCAGGATTTTGCTTCGGAAAGGTCGCTGACCGAGTCGTTCAGCAATGGCCCCTTGGCAGGCGGCTCTTTCAATTCCACACGCTTGATTTCACCCACGATGAAAATGTAACTGATCACCGCCAGCAGCGCGTTGGCGCCCACGAACACCAGCGCCCATTTGAACGAGCCGGTGCTGCTGATGATGTAGCCAATCACGATCGGAGTGGTGATCGATGCAATGTTACCGAAGGTGTTGAACAGGCCGCCGCTCAAACCGGCGATCTGCTTGGGCGATACGTCGGACATCACAGCCCAGCCCAGCGCACCCACGCCCTTGCCGAAGAATGCCAGGGCCATGAAGCCCACGACCACCCATTCAATATCGACATAGTTGCAAGTCACGATCGAGGTCGACAGCAGCAGACCACCGATGATCGGCGCCTTGCGCGCGAAGGTCAGCGAATGGCCCTTGCGCAGCAGGTAGTCGGAAATGATCCCGCCCAACACCCCGCCGATGAAACCGCAGATCGCTGGCAGAGACGCGATGATGCCGGCCTTGAGGATGGTCATGCCGCGTTCCTGAACCAGGTACACCGGGAACCAGGTCAGGAAGAAGTAGGTGATGCCGTTGATGCAGTATTGGCTGAGGTAGATACCCAGCATCATGCGGTTGGTCAGCAACTGGCGGATGTAATCCCACTTGGGACCGCTGCTGGCTGTTTTTTGCGTGCCTTTACCCTTGTCCTGATCCAGATCGACCAGCGCGCCATTGCTGGAAATGTGCTCCAGTTCGGCCTCGTTGATCATCGGGTGATTGCGCGGGCCGTAGATGACCTTCATCCAGATCATGGAGAACACGATACCGAACGCGCCCATCACCACGAACACGTGCTGCCAGCCGTAGGTGTAGACAATCCAGCCCATCAACGGAGCGAACAGCACGGTGGCGAAGTACTGCGCCGAGTTGAAGATCGCCGAAGCAGTGCCGCGTTCGGCGGTCGGGAACCAGGCGGCGACAATGCGCGCGTTGCCCGGGAAGGACGGCGCTTCAGCCAGACCGACCAGAAAGCGCAGCATGAACAGCGCAACGATTGCCGTGGAGACGCCGAACTCACCCACATAGCCTTGCAGCAGGGTGAACAGCGACCAGGTGAAAATGCTCATGGCGTAGACTTTCTTCGACCCGAAACGGTCGAGCAGCCAGCCACCGGGAATCTGACCGGCCACGTAGGCCCAGCCGAATGCGGAGAAGATATAGCCCAGCGTGACGGCACTGATGCCCAGGTCTTTCTGAATGCTGGAACCAGCGATAGCGATGGTGGCGCGGTCGGCATAGTTGATCGTGGTGACCAGAAACAGCATCAACAGGATCAAATAGCGGACGTGCGTCGGCTTGGACTTTTGCATGGTAGAGCTCCCACTGATTATTTTTTTACGCGGGTAAAGCTGTTTTTTGGGTGTAGCGTTACAGGCCCCTTGGCAGCGTCACGGCGACGACCTCTGCCACCTGTAAGGGTCATGCAGTGCAACGAAAAAACCGCTGATCGCTCAGCGGCTTTGTCGTGGCAGATGTTATTGCTTGCCTTGCTTGTCCATCAGTGCAGCGAGCATGTCGCACTCGTCTGGCGTCAGATCGGTCAATGGTGCGCGTACCGGACCTGCGTCATAACCGGCGATCTTCGCGCCGGCTTTGACGATGCTCACGGCATAACCAGCCTTGCGGTTGCGGATTTCCAGGTAAGGCAGGAAGAAATCGTCGATGTACTTGCCGACCGCCTGATGATCGTCGCGGGCGATGGCGTGGTAGAAGTCCATCGCCAGTTTCGGTACGAAGTTGAACACTGCGGACGAATAGACCGGCACGCCCAGCGCCTTGTAGGCAGCGGCATAGACTTCAGCGGTCGGCAGGCCGCCCAGGTACGAGAAGCGGTCACCGAGACGGCGGCGGATCGAAACCATCAGTTCGATATCACCCAGGCCATCCTTGTAACCGATCAGGTTCGGGCAACGCTCGGCCAGTTGTTCCAGCAGGGTTGGCGTCAGGCGGCAGACGTTACGGTTGTAGACCACCACACCGATCTTCACCGATTTGCACACGGCTTCGACATGAGCGGCAACGCCGTCCTGGCTGGCTTCGGTCAGGTAATGCGGCAGCAACAACAAGCCCTTGGCGCCCAGGCGCTCGGCTTCCTGCGCGTACTCGATGGCCTGACGAGTCGCACCGCCTACACCGGCCAGGATTGGCACGCTGGTGGCGCAAGTGTCGACGGCAGTCTTGATGATTTCGGAGTATTCGCTGGCAGCCAGGGAGAAAAACTCACCGGTGCCGCCCGCGGCGAACAGAGCGCTTGCGCCATAAGGGGCCAGCCACTCGAGACGTTTGATGTAGCCGGCGCGGTGGAAGTCGCCTTGGGCATTGAAATCGGTAACCGGGAAGGACAGCAGACCGGATGAGAGGATGGACTTCAGTTCTTGTGGATTCATTATTCGAACACCCTGGAGGACATAATTGTTAGAGGATCACCGGGTCAGGGCCGATGTCGTAAGTCATCGTACAACTGATAATAGAATCACTCAACAGGGATTTTCGGGTTTTTTCAGAGGGAGAGGACGAGGTCCGGTTTTGATTTTTACGCTGCCGCGCATATGTTTGACGTGGAGCGTCAAGACCGGCATTCCCACGCTGGAGCGTGCGCAACGATAGTCAACACCGCAGCCATTGCCGCAAAAGTGCTTTTCTACCACGATGGCACGGACGACGCAGAGTGCGACGTAAGTGACAGGGCGAAGGAACCCGACGAAGTCGGGCCGGAAACGGAGCCAGGGACTTTGCTCACTTTGGTCCCTCAAAGTGAGTCGCCGAGGGGCGAAAAGGTGACCTGAGTCGAACCTCGATCCACCAGACAATGAAAAACCGCCGTGTGACGCAGAGCGTCACGAACTGCATTCCCACGCGGAGCATGGGAACGATAGTCAACCGTCCAACTTTTTGGGGTCAGTTCAGAACGTTCTGCTTCCTCTTTTTAAGCATCAAGCCCGCTGCGATTCAGCCTCTTCGTGCGCATGGCGCAGGCGTTCGCGGCTGTTGGTGAGGTGCAGGCGCATGGCGGCGCGGGCCGCATCGGAGTCCTGGCGGGCGATGGCGTCGAAGATTTCTTCGTGCTCGCGGCTCAGCCGATCCATGTAGTGCTGCTGGTCATCATGCGCCAGACGCGCCGAATTCAGCCGGGTACGCGGAATGATACTGGTGCCCAGGTGGGTCATGATGTCGGTGAAGTAGCGATTGCCGGTCGACAAGGCAATCTGCAGATGGAACTGGAAGTCCGACGCCACGGCATCGGTGGCGTGTGCCGCGCTTTCATTGAGCGCGTCCAGCGCAGAACGCATGGCTGCCAGCTGTTCATCACTGCGACGCTGGGCTGCCAGGCCTGCCGACTCGACCTCAAGGCTGATGCGCAATTCGAGAATCGCCAGTACATCACGCAGGGTGACGATGGTCGCCGGGTCAATCCTGAAGCCACTGGGGCTCGGCGTGTCGAGCACGAAGGTGCCGATGCCATGACGGGTCTCGACCAGACCAGAGGCCTGCAGACGCGAAATCGCTTCACGCACGACCGTCCTGCTGACGCCCTGCTCTTCCATGATTGCGGATTCGGTGGGCAGTTTGTCGCCGCGCTTGAGCTGACCGCTGCGAATACGCTCGGACAGCTCTGTCACCAGCTCCTGCGCGAGGCTGCGGTGTTTTCTGCGGGCGCGGGGCAGAGCGCTTTGATTTTCCATCCAACATCGATCTCTGGACTGCTAAACATGGGCTAATCATAGCTCAGCGGTTGTATGATCACACCCTCAAAAGCGCCGTGTCCCCTATAGCATCAACCTCAAAACGTTGCTGATTACGCTTGCTCGATCAATTTGCCGCCCTCGACACGCACATGCCGGCCATGGAAGCGTTTCAGGCTGCTGCGGTGCCCGACACTGATCAGCGTCATGCCCGGTAGCCCGTCGATGACTGCCTGGTGCATGGCCGCTTCGTCATCTTCGTCCATGGCCGAAGTGGCCTCATCCACATACAGCCAGTTCGGCGCGACCAACAGCGCGCGAGCGAACGCCACCCGTTGCTGCTCGCCCGGTGAGAGAAAACGCTGCCAGTGATTGCTTTCGTCCAGACGCGGTATCAGGTGCGCCAGACGGCACTGCTCCAGTACCTCGGCAAAGCGCAGGGCCGGGTAATGTTCGGCGGGTTGTGGATAACTCATCGCCTCACGCAATGTGCCGATGGGCAGGTAAGGCCGTTGCGGCAGGAACAGCGCCGTGCCGGTGGGCAAGCGGATCTGCCCCGAACCCTCGGGCCAGAGACCGCCCAGCGCCCTCAATAATGAGCTTTTGCCACTGCCAGAACGACCGCTGAGCATCACCCGCTCTCCCGCGCCGACCTGCAGACTGGCGTCGCTCAGCAATTGACGCCCACCGGCGATGCTCAAGCCCAGATTGCGCAGGTCCAGCGTGTCGTTGGCGTGAATTCTTTCGATGGCCGGCTGCCGACCTTCATTGTCAGTCATGGCCTGGCGGAAGCTGAGCAGACGGTCGCTGGTGGCGCGCCATGACGCCAGCGTGCTATAGGCGCTGATGAACCAGCTGAAGTTCTCCTGCACGTTGCCGAATGCCGAGTTGATCTGCATCAAATCGCCCAGCTCGATCTTGCCGGCGAAATACCGTGGCGCGGCCACGATGAACGGAAAGATCAGCGCAATCTGCGAATAGCCCGAGGTGAAGAACGTCAGCCGTTTCTGGACCTTCATCGAGGCCCGGAAGTTATTCCAGATCATCATGAAGCGCCCGCTCAGGCGCTGGTTTTCATTGCGTTCGCCCTCGGACAAGGCAATGCTTTCGGCGTTTTCGCGTACACGCACCAGCGCGAAACGCAGGTCTGCCTCGAATCGCTCCTGCTGGTTGTTCAACGGGATCAGCCGCTTGCCGATCCAGTGTGTCAGCAGGCTGCCCACCAGTGCATAAAGCATGGCCGCCCAGAACATGTAGCCGGGAATGGTCACGCCGAACAGCTCGATACTGCCCGACACGCCCCAGAGAATTACCGAAAACGACACCAGACTGACCACCGAGCTCATCAGTCCCAGCCCCAGGCTGAGCGTGCTGGTGGTGAACTCATTGAGGTCTTCGGACAGACGCTGGTCAGGGTTATCGGTGTAACCACCCTGCTCCAGCTGGTAGTAGTTCTTGTCGGCGAGCCAGCGCGCGAAGTGTTGCTCCGTCAGCCAGCGACGCCAGCGGATGGTCAGCAACTGGGTCAGGTACAGGCGATAGACCGCAGCCAGAATGGCGATCGCGGCGATGCCGCTGAAGTACAGGATCAGGTGGGTGAACGCGGCAAGATCCTTGTTTTGCAAAGCGTTGTAGAAGTCTCGGTACCAGCTGTTGAAAAATACCGAGACCTGCACGCTGAACAGCGACAGCGCGATCACCGAGACCAGCAGCAGCCAGGCAGTGGTCTTTTCCTCACTGCGCCAGTACGGCGTTATCAGCTTCCAGACGCGGGGTAGAAATGCTCCTTGCACAGTATCGTTGACGGCAGAATATTCAGCATTGCGATTCATGTGGTTCAGGCTCGCTCTCTTTGAACGTACGATGCCTGAGCACAATGAAGCAAAAAAACGCCTACGCGATCACTATGAAAAAACCTTCATTAACGCCGCACGGGGCGCTTCTGCAACTTGCGCTGCAAGGTCCGGCGGTGCATGCCCAGCGCCCGCGCGGTCGCTGAAATATTGCCCTCGTGCTCGGTCAGCACGCGCTGGATATGCTCCCACTGCAGGCGATCCACCGACATCGGATTCTCGGGGACCAGGGTGTCGAGGTTGGCGTGCTCGGACAGCAGGGCCGCGAGTACGTCGTCAGCGTCAGCCGGTTTGCACAGGTAATTGCACGCGCCGCGCTTGATCGCTTCGACCGCCGTGGCAATGCTCGAATAACCGGTGAGAATCACCACGCGCATGTCCGGGTCCATTTCCAGCAGCTTGGGCAGCAGCACCAGACCGGAATCGCCGTCCATCTTCAGGTCCAGCGCGGCGTATTCGGGGATGTCCTGTTGCGCCAGGGCCAACCCTTCTTCAGCCGAGCCGGCGGTGCTCACGCGAAACCCACGACGGCTCATGGCCCTCGCCATCACACGGGTGAACGTCGCGTCGTCATCGACCAGCAACAGGTGCGGCAGCTCTTCGTCTTCGACCTGGATGTCATCGTCACTCATGCTTCTTCTCCTCGCGTATCTCGGGGCAGGCGCAGCTCGGTGAGCGTACCGCCTTCTTCATGACTGTAGAGCTTCACCGAGCCACCCGCACGGGTAACGCTGGCCTTGCTCAGGAACAGACCGAGGCCGAAACCTTTGCCCTTGGTAGTAAAGAACGGTTTGCCGATCTGTTCGGCAATCGCCAGCGGCACACCCGCGCCATGGTCGCGAATGCTGATGCAGATTTCCGCACTGTCCCAGTCCAGATTGACTTCGAGGCCATCGGGGCAGGCATCGGCAGCGTTGTTGAGCAGGTTGAGCAGTGCCTGGGTCAGATCCGGCGGCGGCGCCAGCATCGGCGCCTCGCCTTTGCCCAATTGATAGAAACGATAACTCACTTCCGGGCGCATCAGATGCCAGCGGTTGAGGGACTCGTCCAGCCAGCGGGTGGCGGGCTGATATTCGACAGCCATGCGCCGATTGGCTTCGGCGGCGCGCACCAGTTGCTGCAGGGTCTGCTTGCACTGCTTGACCTGCTCCTGCAGCACGGACAGGTCATCCTGCAACGCAGGGTCGCTGTGATCCTGGCGCATTTCCTTGAGCAGCACGCTCATGGTTGCCAGCGGCGTTCCCAATTCATGGGCGGCCCCTGCGGCCTGGGTCGCGACGGCGAGCAACTGCTGATCACGCAGGCCTTCTTCGCGACGCTCGGCACGCAGTTGCTCCTGGCGACGCAACTCTTCTGCCATCTTCGCAGCAAAGAAGGTAATCACCGCAGCGGCCAATGCAAAGCTCAGCCACATGCCGTAGATCTGCATGTTTTCCCGGGCGATGGAGTCGGTTTCCAGCGGATAGGAACGCACCATCAGCAAGGTGTACATGCTCAGCGCAAAGCCGGACAGAATCAGCGAGTAACGCCACGGCAGCGTGGCGGCGGCAATGGTCAGCGGCACCAGATAATAGGAAACGAACGGGTTGGCCGAGCCACCCGAGTAATACAGCAGCGCACTGTGGATCAGGAGGTCCAGCGCCAGTTGCAGTGCATATTCAAGCTCGGTGAGCGGCAGCGATGTGCGCAGGCGGATGACCGTCAGCCCGCAGAGCACCAGCGAGCACCCCAAAGTGATCGACAGCTGCAGCCACGGCAATGGTAGAAAGTCGAACAGCCAGGCCATACCGACCGAGCCAGCCTGCGCGGCGAGCACCAGAATACGGATGAATGTCAGGCGCCACAGGTTTTGCCGTGTGGCTGAAAGCATTTGAACGGGGGCGAGCATGAGCTCTCCTGATGAGTGCTCCAGGCGGATCGTAGCGAGTATAACCAAGCGGGAGGCAAAACTGGAAAAGTGCGTCAACGCACCGCACACCGAAGCACTCGGCCATCGCAGGAACCGGACCAAAGCGCTACAGTCACAACACTTTGCGCCGCCCGACCACCGTCGGAGGCCGTTTGATAACAAGGAGCTCTCATGTTCAACCTTCGCCCTGCCGCCACCCTAGTCGCGCTGGCCGCTGCTTTGTCCAGCCTGCCCGCCATGGCTGAAGAAGCCCGTTACAACCAGATTTCATTGCGCGCAGAGGTCAACCAGGAGGTGCAGCGCGACCTGATGCTCGTCACGCTGTACACCGAAGCGCAGGACAGCGATCCGGCCAAACTGGCTGCGCAGATCACCGAGACGCTGAACAAGGCGCTGGGACAGGCGCGCCAGGTCAAGGACGTGAAGATCCGCCAGGGCAGCCGCAATAGCTACCCGGTCTACGACGATAAAGGCCAGAAGATCACCGGCTGGCGTGAACGCGCCGAACTGCGCCTGGAAAGTGCAGACTTTGCCGTGCTGTCCAAGCTGACCGGCGAGTTGCTGACCGACCTGAAAATGGGCGGCATGGACTTCTCGATTTCGCCATCGACGCGCAAGACCAGCGAAGACGCCCTGCTCAAGGACGCCGTGACTGCGTTCAAGGCTCGTGCGCAACTGGTCACCGAAGCGCTGGGCGGCACAGGCTACAAGCTGGTCAACCTGAACCTGAACACCTCGGGCTACCCGCAGCCGTATCTGCGCGCGCCGGTCATGATGATGGCCAAGTCGTTGCGTGAAGACGCAGCACCGACGCCCGATGTCGAGGCGGGCACCAGCCAGGTCAGCGTCGCGGCGGATGGTGTGATCGAAGTCGCGATTCCTTGAATGACAGGGCGGTAGTGTCGACTACCGCCCTTTTCCACGCCCCACCTCCTCCTTTCTCCCTTTCTTCCTCGGCAATCTCCTACGTTTGCTGATGCGCTGCCTGATTGTCGGTGAGCTCGCGGCTCGCGAAACTTGCCGTCTCACTTTCGAACACTGTCGCCCTGGCTGAGTGACCCGGCCAAAGCGCGCATTGCCATCAAGGAATCAAGGATGAATCCCCCGCATAACGCTTCCCGCAACCCTGCGGCTGTCATTGATCAGAACATGAATACCTACCGCGAGCCGCTTCCAATCCCCTTAAGATTCGAAGCCGGTGAAGGCGACGAACACACACATACTCACGGTGCCATCGAGAGCGTTCTCGAATCTGCCGGCTTCAGACCTGAGGAAATCCGCGCGATCTATTTCGGCAACTGGCTGCGCGACTATTCGCAATTGCTCGATCCAAAAATCGTCAGGGCGACAAGCATGCCGAAAAGCTTCCCTGACCTGCTTTCGCGTGACGCACTGACGCGTATCGTGGACGTACTGGCAGTCAAGGAATTCACCGATCTGATGAAGACAGACCGCTCGCGCTTCGTGGTGACCGCAGAGCGACTCGGCGTCTATCGCCCTGCTGAACACATCGACAACCCCAGAACCCCTGACCCCAAACCGGCCAACCCAAAGGAACGCGACGCCGACTTCGACGCCTGGGTGCTGCCCGACGATCCGCTATTGAAGGTCGACCCCGACGCCTCAATGAAGCGCTACATTCAGCGCTCGGTGCAGGTGATGGCTGCGGGGCTGGCATCGGCGGTCAATGGCGGCCCAGGGTCTACCGACGGTCTACGTGACATGGGCGCGGCGCTGCACATTCTCGAAGACTTCTTCGCCCACTCCAACTTCGCCGAACTCAGCCTGATCAAACTCGGCCATGAGCGCATTCTGCCGTGGACGTCCGACGCAGACTGCAAGCACCGTTTGCCTCTGGTAACCGGTACGTTCGGCGGCAGCGATATCATCGCCAGCCTCGCTGAGCCGCTTGGCAGGATTATGTTCTCGACAGACGAAAAGCCGTTCGAAGCGATCAAGGCTGGAGAACGTTACGAACGCGACCAGATTATTCAGATCGTTCTGAGCGAGCACCCTGACCCGCGACTGCTCGCGGGTTACGAGGCTTTTCTCGAAGCGCGCGATCAGTGGGCCAGCCAGCCGTTCTCCGAACAAGTCGAACAGTTCTACGCTTTCATCGGTACGCCAGGGCGATTGCTTGGCAATGCCTTTGGCGTCGTCATGCAAAGTCTGGCCATCTGGCTCGGCAACAGCGTCGACGACCTGCAAACCCTGCTTGATGAAGACCCCAATAGCAGCGGCTCGACCGATCCGTCACATTCGCAACTGGCCAAGGATCATGCGCAGCACCCGCTGCACACACTTGCCGCAAGACTGGCAAGAACGGCCGTGCTGCAAGTAGGTCAGGCCGTTCTGGGCCAGTGGCATGGCAAGGAAGGCGCCGAACATCCGGTCCAGGTTGCAACGCGGTTCTTCACTCACCCCATGGACTGCGATTGGCAGGACTCGATTGTCCGGGAATGGGCCGAGGCCAATCCCGAACAGGTCGAGCGGGCGACGCTCAAGAGCGAGCTGGACCAGTCCAGACTTCAATTGCAGCGCAGCGCGCAAAATGACTTGCAGCGTTTCAGCCAAGACGGCAGCGATTTTCTGAGCGTGTTATTTGAAAGTGTTTCACTGGCAGACCTTTGGGCGAGGATTACCGGCAAGTAAGCGTATTGTCCGACCCCGACCAAGTACGGCACTATCCGTTGTCTATCTGATTGTCGACTTTCAAGCACGGTTACTGCCGTACCACGCGAGGGATCCATGGGACACACACTTTTCAAACCGCTGCTGTTGACCACCGCGCTGCTGGCCTGCGCACCTTTGGCCCAAGCGGCAAGCACGCTGGTGTATTGCTCTGAAGCCAGCCCGGCCGGTTTCGACCCCAGCCAGTACACCAGCGGCACCGACTTCGATGCCTCGGCCGAAACCGTTTTCAACCGTCTGACCCAGTTCAAGCGTGGCGGTACGGAAGTGGAGCCGGGCCTGGCCACGCGCTGGGACGTTTCGCCGGA
The DNA here is from genome assembly GCF_017832255.1 of Pseudomonas sp. PvP028. NCBI lineage: Bacteria > Pseudomonadati > Pseudomonadota > Gammaproteobacteria > Pseudomonadales > Pseudomonadaceae > Pseudomonas > Pseudomonas sp. PvP028. The sequence goes on along the minus strand of NZ_JAFIBL010000001.1, from coordinate 2,391,387 downwards.
TGGCCTGACCTACACGTTTCACCTGCGCGACGGCGTGAAATTCCACACCACGGATTATTTCACCCCGACTCGTACGTTCAACGCCGATGACGTGCTGTTCACGTTCAATCGTCTGCTCGATGCCAACCACCCGTTCCGCAAGGCATATCCTTCCGAGTCGCCCTATTTCACCGACATGGGCCTGAATACGACGATCAAGAGCGTCGAGAAAGTCGACCCGCTGACCGTCAAGTTCACCCTGAACAACATCGATGCGGCCTTCGTGCAGAACCTGGCCATGAGCTTCGCCTCCATCCAGTCTGCCGAGTACGCAGACAAACTGCTCAAGGAAGGCAAGGCCGAGGACTTGAACCAGAAGCCCATCGGCACTGGCCCGTTCGTCTTCAAGCGCTACCAGAAGGATTCGCAGATCCGTTACGTCGGCAACACCGAGTACTGGAAGCCGGAGGATGTAAAGATCGACAACCTGATCTTCTCGATCAGCAGCGATGCCGCCGTGCGTCTGCAGAAGCTCAAGGCCAACGAATGCCAGGTCAGCGGCTACCCGCGTCCGCAGGACATCGAGGAAATGAAAAAGGACCCGAAACTCAAGGTCCTCAGTCAGCCCGGCTTCAACCTGGGCTTCGTGGCCTACAACGTCACGCATCCGCCGCTGGACCAGCTCAAGGTACGTCAGGCGCTGGACATGGCCATCGACAAACCGGCGATCATCAAAGCGGTTTATCAGAGCGCAGGCCAACTGGCTGAAAATGCCCTGCCGCCGGGTCAGTGGAGCTTCGATCCGACCATCAAGGATGCTCCGCACGACCTGACCAAAGCCAGACAACTGCTCAAGGAAGCAGGTGTGGCGCCGGGTACCAAAATCGACCTGTGGGCCATGACCGTCCAGCGCGCGTCGAACCCCAACGCACGCATGTCAGCACAGATGATCCAGTCCGACTGGGAGAAGATCGGTATCAAGGCCAACATCGTCAGCTATGAATGGGGCGAATACATCAAGCGCGCCAAGGCCGGCGAACATGACGCAATGATCTACGGCTGGACCGGTGACAACGGCGACCCCGACAACTGGCTCGGCGTGCTTTACAGCTGCGCAGCCGTCAAAGGCAGCAACTACGCCAAATGGTGCGACCCGGCTTACGACAAGCTGGTGCAGCAGGCCAAGCTGACCAGCGACCGCGATGAGCGCATCAAGCTCTATCAGCAGGCTCAGCACATTCTCAAGCAGCAGGTGCCAATCACCCCGATTGCCAACTCCAAGGTGTTTCAGCCAATGCGCCAGGAAGTGCAGGACTTCAAGATCAGTCCCTTCGGCCTGACACCCTTTTATGGTGTCAGCATGGGAACAGTGAAGTAACAACACGGCTCCAACCGGGTGCATTTTTCTCACCCGGTTGCGCCTTATTGGTGCGCGAAACAATCGAAAAAGTGTCGCGCAAACGATCAACTCTCAAGAAAGTTACACTTTCGCGACATTCCTGTACGATCGTGCCACTCTTTGTCGCTTCTTTCGCCTCACTGTCTTGCTTTGGGTATGGCCCCTGCATAAGTATCGGACGGATCGGCTCACGAGGTCGTTCCCTCTAATCAAAAATGACAACAACTGAGGCAACCATGCTCAAACACGCGGTCATTCCGTTTCTGATCGGCGCCAGCCTGCTCGCCAGCGCACCTTTCGCTCACGCTGCATCGAATCTGGTGTTCTGTTCCGAGGGCAGCCCTGCCGGCTTCGATCCAGGTCAATACACCACAGGTACTGACTTCGACGCCTCGGCAGAGACCATCTTCAACCGCCTGAGTCAGTTTGAGCGCGGCGGCACCGCCGTAGTGCCGGGCCTGGCGACCAAATGGGACATCTCCGATGATGGCCTGACGTATACCTTCCATCTTCGCGAAGGCGTCAAATTCCACACCACGCCGTACTTCAAGCCGACCCGTGAATTCAATGCCGATGACGTGCTGTTCACGTTCAATCGCATGATCGACAAGGACATGCCTTACCGCAAAGCGTATCCGACCGAATTCCCTTACTTCACCGATATGGCGATGGACACCAACATCACCAAAATCGAGAAGATCGACGACCACACCGTCAAGTTCACTCTGGGCAAGGTCGACGCCGCGTTCATCCAGAACATGGCGATGAGCTTCGCGTCCATCCAGTCCGCAGAATACGCTGCCAAGCTACTCAAGGAGGGCAAGCCGGAGCTGATCAACCAGCAGCCGATCGGCACTGGCCCGTTCGTGTTCAAGAGCTACCAGAAAGACTCCAACATCCGTTACACCGGCAACAAGGACTACTGGAAGCCTGAAGACGTCAAGGTCGACAACCTGATCTTCGCCATCACCACCGACGCCTCAGTGCGCATGCAGAAGCTCAAGAAAAACGAGTGCCAGATCACCGCTTATCCGCGCCCTGCCGACCTCGAACCGCTCAAGGCCGACACAAACCTCAAGATGCCTGATCAGGCAGGCTTCAACCTGGGTTACATCGCCTACAACGTGATGCCTGAGATCAAGGGCGAAGATCATCCAAACCCGTTGGCTCAGTTGAAAGTGCGTCAGGCACTGGACATGGCGGTCAACAAGCAGCAGATCATCGACTCGGTTTATCAGGGTGCAGGTCAATTGGCGGTCAACGCCATGCCGCCGACCCAGTGGTCCTATGACACCACCATCAAGGACGCCAAGTACGATCCCGAGAAAGCTCGCCAGTTGCTCAAGGAAGCCGGCATCAAGGAAGGCACCGAAATCACCCTGTGGGCGATGCCGGTTCAGCGTCCTTACAACCCGAACGCCAAACTGATGGCCGAGATGCTCCAGTCCGACTGGAAGAAGATCGGTATCAACGCCAAGATCGTCAGCTACGAATGGGGCGAGTACATAAAGCGTGCCAAGAATGGCGAGAACGGCGCCATGCTGATTGGCTGGAGCGGTGACAATGGTGACCCGGACAACTGGCTTGGCACCCTGTTCGGCTGCGACGCCCTGAATGGCAACAACTTTGCCAAATGGTGCGACAAGCCGTTCGACACGCTGATCCATAAGGCCAAGGAAACGTCCGATCAGGCCGAGCGCACCAAACTGTACGAACAGGCGCAACACCTCCTGAAAGACGCAGTGCCAATGACGCCTATTGCGCACTCGACGGTCTATCAACCCATGCGTACCAGCGTGCAGGACTTCAAGATCAGCCCGTTTGGCTTGAACTCCTTTTACGGTGTGAGCGTGAGCGGCAAGTAAACGCTACTGTTTGCTGCGCCGCTCACCCGGCGCAGCAAACCGCTCTACTTGAATATAAGCCCCGAGCGATGGGTTGAAAAAGTGCCGATAACGGCATTCTTCTACTATCACTAAGATATTTCCTACGAGCTTTGCAGCCTTCGAGCCTATATACCGCGGACCTCTGACGACTTACCGTCGAAGGGCAACGGCAATGGCAGGAAGCCCGTCGCTTCGTGTCCAGGTGTGCCGGGCATGTCATGCGAAGTTGCGTAGGGCGACGCCTTTGGGTCAGTTAGACATTCGAGCCTCGGCTCATCCTTCGAGGATAGGGATCATCATGCGTAAAACTCTTGCGATGACGTCGTGCCTGGGACTGTTGGCACTGGCCCCGTTTGCCCAGGCGGCAAGCAATCTGGTGTTTTGCTCCGAAGCTAGCCCGGCTGGCTTCGACGGTGCGCAATACACCTCCTCCACCGATAACGATGCATCCGAGCCGATCTACAACCGACTCACCGAATTCAAGCAAGGCGATACCACCGTGGTTCCAGCGCTGGCGACTTCCTGGGACATCTCGGAAGACGGTCTGGTCTACACGTTTCATCTGCGCGAGGGTGTGAAGTTCCACAGCAACAAGAACTTCAAGCCCAGCCGTAACTTCAACGCCGACGACGTGCTGTTCACCTTCAATCGCATGCTCAAGCCCGATCATCCGTTCCGTGTCGCTTACCCGACCGAGTTCCCCTACTTCACCAGCATGGGCCTGAACAAGAAGATCAAGTCCGTCGAGAAGACCGACCCGCTGACCGTCGTGTTCACCCTCAATACGGTCGATGCGGCATTCATCCAGAACATCGCGATGAACTTCGCCGGCATTCTCTCCGCCGAGTACGCCGAGCAACTGATGGCCAAGGGTGACGTGCGCGACATCAACCAGCAGCCTATCGGTACAGGGCCATTCGTGTTTCAGCGCTATCAGAAGGATTCGCAGATTCGCTACAAGGGCAACAAGGATTTCTGGGACCCGAGCCGGGTGAAAATCGACCAGTTGATCTTCGCCATCGTGACCGACGCCTCTGCGCGCATGCAAAAGCTCAAGGCCAACGAGTGCCAAGTCTCGGTCAACCCGCGCCCGGCGGACCTCGCCAGCCTCAAGGCAGACAAAAGCCTGCAGATCATCGAGAAACCAGGCTTCAATCTCGGCTATATCTCCTACAACGTGCGCCACGAACCTTTGGGCAAGCTGGAAGTGCGTCAGGCGCTGGACATGGCCGTCAACAAGAAGGCGATCATCAACGCGGTTTATCAGGGCGCAGGGCAACTGGCAGTCAACGCCATGCCACCGACCCAGTGGTCCTACGATGACAGCATCAAGGACGCACCTTACGACCCGGAAAAAGCCAGGACCCTGTTGCGTGCCGCTGGCGTCAAGGAAGGCACCGAGCTGACCCTGTGGGCCATGCCGGTTCAGCGCCCTTACAACCCCAACGCCAAGCTGATGGCAGAAATGCTTCAGGCCGACTGGGCCAAGGTCGGTATCAAGGTCAAGATCGTCAGTTACGAATGGGGTGAATACCTCAAACGCACCAAAAACGGCGAGCACGATATCTCGCTGATCGGCTGGACCGGCGACAACGGTGACCCGGACAACTGGCTGGGCACGCTTTACAGCTGCGCGGCGATTGGCGGCAACAACTACTCGATGTGGTGCGACGAAAAATACGACCAACTGGTCAAGGCCGCGGTTGCGACCACTGACCGCGCGAAGCGTACCGACCTGTACCAACAGGCGCAGCGCTACCTCAAGGAGCAGGTGCCGATCACACCGGTTGCCCACTCGACCGTCAATCAGCCATTGCGCGCCGAGGTCAGGGACTTCCACGTCAGCCCGTTCGGTCGCAATAACTTCTCAGGCGTCAGCATCGTCGATTGATAGAAAACCCCGCACGCCCTCGCCATCTTGTGTCGCGGCGAGAGCGGGCACTTGCGCGTCGATACCTATAACAACGCAGGACCCAAAGTCCTGCACCACCAAAAGCCAGGCTCAAAGAACTGGCATATAAAAAAGTAATAAAGGGAGCTGCACATCGTGAAAACAACTAGCACTGCGTTATTGGCATTGTCTCTCTCGTCGTTTGGCGCACTGGTTCAGGCTGAACCGGCAAGCCAGGCGTTCGTACCGACCGAGCTGAGTTCAAAGAATGCACAGGCCGACGCCAACGGCTTTATCGAAGATCAACACCTGACCGGCACGACCCGTAACTGGTACGCCAATGAACTCAAGCGCCGCGGCGAAGTGTTCCGCTACAACGACAACGGCGTTGCCGAGCAGACCTCGCGTCGCATCAACTGGCAGCAGGGCACGATCGTCAACTACACCTCCGGTTATACGCAGGGCGTTGTAGGTTTCTCCACCGAACTGGCGCTGTACAACGCCATTGCGCTGGACCGTGATACCGATGACTTTGCCGGCAACTCCAACCGTACCCTGGCACACAGCGACGGCGATGCAGTCGGTCAGTGGAGCAAGATGGGCCTGGGCAACGTCAAGGCGCGGGTTTCCAACACCGTCCTGACCATGGGTCGCCAATCGGTGAACACCCCGGTCATCGCCTTCATCGGTAACCGCGCACTGCCGTCCAGCTTCCAGGGTGTTGCCGTACAGAGCGATGAGCTGAATAACCTGTCCTTTCAAGCAGGTAGTTTCGACCGCGTGTCGCCACGTATGGAACAGAGTCTGGACAAGTTCCGCTCCGAGTACGGTGATCGCAGCCAGACCGCCGACCGTCTGGACATGTTCGGCGCTGACTACAAGCCGACCGACAGCCTGACAACCAGCTTTTATGCATCGAACCTGGAAGATTTCTGGCACCAGTACTACTTCGGCTTCACCCACGAACTGGGTGACAGCAAGGCACTGGCGCTCAGCACCAACCTGAACTACTACAAAACCAAGGACTCGGGTCAAAGCAAACAAGGCCCTATCGACAACGATACCTACAGCCTGTCCTTCACCGGTACGCATAACGCTCACAGCATCAGCCTTGCCTATCAGCAAGTGTCTGGCGATGAGTACTTCGACTATGCGCACGATACCAACGCGATCTTCCTGGCCAACTCCCTGCTCTCGGACTTCAACGGCCCGAACGAGAAGTCCCTGCAGATCGCCTATGTACTGAACATGGCCGAATACGGCGTGCCGGGCCTGAAATTCAACATCTACCAGGCACGTGGCTGGGACATCGACGGTACCAAATACAAAGGCAACGTCTATGGCGACGTCCAGACAATCAATGGTGTCCGGACAGCGAGCGGCGTAAACGCAATGGACGGCGAGACTCACTACGAATACGGTATCGGTTCATCGTACTCCGTGCAGTCCGGCCCGCTCAAGGCTACCGCTATCCGCGCCACGTACACCACTCACCGCGCCAGCGAGAATCAGGCTGATGGCAACATCAACGAATTCCGCCTGGTGACCACTGTTCCGTTCAACATTCTTTGATTCGCTGAAAACCGTTCAGGCGCAAGGCAGCAGCCTTGCGTCCGAACATCACCATCGGCGTCAACTCTATGGAGGGTTCACAATGAAACTGTTATCGCTACGCAACTCGATTGCCCTGGCCCTGCTCAGCGTCGCCGTCAGTGTTTCGGCAAAACCCCTGGTGGTCTGCACCGAAGCCAGCCCCGAAGGCTTCGACATGGTGCAATACACGACAGCAGTGACGGCCGATGCCGTGGCTGAAACCATGTTCAACCGCCTCGCGGATTTCAAACCCGGCACCACGGAAGTGATTCCTGCACTGGCTGACTCTTGGGAGATCAGCGACGACGGCCTGACGTACACCTTCCACCTGCGTAAAGGCGTCAAGTTCCACACCACCGATTACTTCAAACCGACCCGCGACATGAACGCCGACGATGTGCTCTGGAGTTTTCAGCGTCAGCTGGACCCGAAGCACCCTTGGCATGACAAATCGAGCGTCGGCTTCCCCTACTTTGAAAGCATGGGCTTCAAAGAGCTGCTGAAAAGCGTCGAGAAAACTGACGACTATACCGTCAAGTTCACCCTGACCCGCCGCGAAGCGCCATTCCTGGCCGACCTCGCGATGGCCTTCGCGTCGATCTACCCGGCTGAATACGCCGACCAGCTGTTGAAAGCCAACAAGACCGGCGACCTCAACAGCAAGCCGATCGGCACCGGCCCGTTCATCTTCCAGCGCTATGCCAAGGATGCACAGGTACGCTTCAAGGCCAACCCGGATTATTTCCGCGGCAAGCCGCCTGCCGATGCCCTGATTCTGGCTATCGCCACCGACAACAACGTGCGCCTGCAGAAGCTCAAGGCCAACGAATGTCAGATCGCGCTGTATCCGAAGCCGGACGACGTGCCAAGCATCAAGAAAGACCCGAATCTGAAAATCGATGAGCTGGAGGCAATGACCACCGGCTACATCGCTATCAACACCACGCACAAGTACCTGAGCGACGTGCGCGTCCGTAAAGCCATTGACATGACGTTCGACAAAAACGCTTATGTCAACGCAGTGTTCGGCAAGGGCAATGCGCTGGTAGCGGTCAACCCGTATCCGCCGACTCTGCTGGGTTATAACAAAGACCTGAAGAACCCACCGATCGACCTCGACAAGGCACGCGCCTTGCTGAAGGAAGCTGGCGTGCCGGAAGGCACCACGTTTACCCTGTTTACCCGCAACGGCGGTGGTCCGACCAACCCCAACCCGATGCTCGGCGCACAAATGATGCAATCCGACCTGGCGAAGATCGGCATCAAGATCGACATTCGCGTCATGGAATGGGGTGAAATGCTCAAACGTGCCAAGAATGGCGAACATGACATGGTGTCTGCAGGCTGGGCAGGCGACAATGGCGACCCTGATAACTTCCTGACTCCGATGCTGAGCTGTGAAGCGGCGAAAAACGGCGAGAACTATGCACGCTGGTGCAACGCCGATTTCCAGAAGCTGATCGATAAGGCGCGTGAAACAGTGAACCCCGACGAACGCGCAGAGCTCTATGAACAGGCCCAGGCAATATTCAACAAGGATCAGCCGTGGATCAGCATGGCTCACACCAGAATGTTCACGGCTATGCGTAAAAATGTGGAGGGCTACCAAATCAGCCCGCTCACAACCAACAACTTCGCCACTACCCAGGTGAAGTAGAAAAATAATCCGGCGAGCTCATAACCCGAGACTCGCCGGAGCACGCCTAACCGGCTGATGAGGTACACACCAAGATGTTTAGTTTTATCGCCCGCCGAGTGGGGTTGCTGATACCCACTTTCTTCGGCATCACCTTGTTGACCTTCGCCCTGATTCGTCTGATTCCGGGCGACCCGGTCGAAGTCATGATGGGTGAGCGCCGTGTCGATCCGGAAATGCACGCTCAGGCCATGGAGCGTCTGGGTCTGAACAAACCCCTCTACGCCCAGTACATCGATTACATCGGCAAGCTCGCCCAGGGTGACCTCGGTGAATCGTTGCGTACACGCACCAGTGTCTGGTCCGAATTCACTTCGCTGTTCCCGGCAACCCTGGAGTTGTCGCTGGCGGCGCTGATTTTCGCGGGTATTCTCGGCCTGCTGGCCGGGGTGATCGCCGCACTCAAGCGAGGGTCCCTGTTCGACCATGGGGTCATGGGGATTTCCCTCGCCGGTTACTCCATGCCGATCTTCTGGTGGGGCCTGATCCTCATCATGTTCTTCTCGGTAACGCTGGGCTGGACGCCGGTTTCAGGGCGAATAGACCTGCTGTACGACATTCCGCCGGTCACCGGCTTCATGCTGATCGACACGCTGCTCAGTGACGAACAGGGCGCGTTTCTCGATGCTCTGCACCACATGATTCTGCCAGCCATCGTGCTGGGCACCATCCCGCTGGCGGTGATCGCCCGGATGACCCGCTCGTCGATGCTCGAAGTGCTGCGTGAAGACTATGTGCGTACCGCTCGTGCCAAAGGCCTGTCGCCCGCCCGCGTGGTATTCGTTCACGGCCTGCGCAACGCGTTGATTCCGGTACTGACCGTGTTCGGTCTGCAAATCGGTACATTGCTGGCCGGTGCGGTACTGACCGAAACGATCTTCTCCTGGCCGGGTATCGGCAAGTGGTTGATCGAAGCCATTGGCGCCCGGGACTACCCGGTCGTGCAAAACGGCATTCTGCTGATCGCCTGTCTGGTGATCCTGGTCAATTTCGTGGTGGATATCCTCTACGGCTTTGCCAACCCACGCATTCGTCACCAGCGCTGAGATCATCGATATGAGCACCCCTACTCCTGCGGTAGCAGTCGATCAAAGCCTGCTTTACCCATCCCCGTACAAAGAATTCTGGCAAGCCTTCTCGAAAAACAAAGGCGCGGTTGCCGGCCTGCTGTTCATGATCCTGATCGTGTTCTGCGCCCTGTTCGCGCCCTGGGTTGCCCCCCATGACCCGAGCGAGCAATACCGCGACTTCCTGCTGACGCCTCCGGTGTGGCTCGAAGGCGGTCAATGGCAATTCATCCTGGGCACCGACGAACTGGGCCGCGACCTGCTGTCGCGTCTGATCCAGGGCTCGCGCCTGTCGCTGCTGATCGGTCTGGCATCGGTGGTCATGTCGCTGATCCCCGGCATTCTGCTGGGTCTGCTGGCGGGCTTCTTCCCTCGCGTGCTCGGCCCTTCGGTCATGCGCCTGATGGACATCATGCTGGCCCTGCCCTCGCTGCTGCTGGCTGTGGCCATCGTGGCGATTCTCGGCCCTGGCCTGATCAACACCGTGATCGCCATCGCCATCGTGTCGCTGCCTTCCTATGTTCGTCTGACCCGCGCTGCGGTGATGGGCGAGCTGAACCGCGACTACGTGACGGCCGCCCGTCTGGCCGGTGCCACCCTGCCGCGCCTGATGTTCATCACCGTGCTGCCCAACTGCATGGCACCGCTGATCGTTCAAGCCACCCTGAGCTTCTCGTCGGCAATCCTCGACGCCGCAGCGCTGGGCTTCCTGGGTCTGGGCGTACAGCCACCGACGCCTGAATGGGGCACCATGCTCGCCTCGGCGCGCGACTACATCGAACGTGCCTGGTGGGTGGTGAGCCTGCCAGGTCTGACTATTTTGCTCAGCGTGCTGGCAATCAACCTGATGGGCGACGGTCTGCGCGATGCGCTGGACCCGAAACTCAAGAACGCCGCCTGAGGAGATTCGCATGTCACTTCTTGAAATCAAGAATCTCAACGTCCGCTTCGGCGACACCAAGGCCGTACCTGTTGTGGACGGCCTGTCCCTGAGCGTCGAAAAGGGTGAAGTACTGGCCATCGTCGGCGAATCGGGCTCCGGTAAATCGGTGACCATGATGGCGCTGATGGGGCTGATCGATTCCCCCGGCATCATTACCGCCGACGCGCTCAACTTCGACGGCAACGACCTGCTCAAGCTCAACTCGCGGCAGCGTCGACGCATCATCGGCAAAGACCTGGCGATGGTCTTTCAGGACCCGATGACCGCTCTGAACCCCAGCTATACCGTGGGCTTCCAGATCGAGGAAGTGCTGCGCCAGCACCTGAACATGTCGGGCAAGGCCGCACGCCAGCGTGCACTGGAACTGCTGGAAAAGGTCGAGATCCCTGGCGCCGCCGCGCGCCTGAATGCCTACCCGCACCAACTGTCCGGTGGCATGAGCCAGCGTGTGGCGATTGCCATGGCGATTGCTGGCGAACCGAAACTGCTGATCGCCGACGAACCGACCACCGCCCTGGACGTGACCATTCAGGCGCAGATCATGGAACTGCTGCTGAGCCTGCAAAAAGAGCAGGACATGGCACTGGTACTGATCACTCACGACCTGGCTGTGGTGGCGGAAACCGCCCAGCGTGTCTGCGTGATGTACGCCGGTCAGGCTGTCGAAGTCGGTCAGGTGCCGGGGCTGTTCGATGTCCCTGCCCACCCGTACAGCGAAGCCTTGCTGGCCGCCATTCCCGAGCACAGCATGGGCGCTGAACGCCTCGCCACGCTGCCGGGCATGGTCCCGGGCCGCTATGACCGTCCACAGGGTTGCCTGCTGTCACCGCGCTGCCCGTACGTGCGCGACAACTGCCGAACCGAACGCCCTGCCCTTGATCCCAAGGCGCACAGCCTGGCGCGCTGCTTCTATCCCTTGAATCAGGAGGTGGCGTAATGAGCGTCGTACTGACCGCCCGCGACCTTACCCGTCACTACGAAGTCTCCCGCGGCCTGTTCAAGGGCACAGCGCTGGTGCGTGCGCTTAATGGCGTGTCCTTCGAACTGGAAGCCGGCAAGACCCTGGCTGTGGTCGGCGAGTCCGGCTGTGGCAAATCGACACTGGCACGCGCGCTGACGCTGATCGAAGAGCCGTCATCCGGCTCGCTGAAAATCGCCGGCCAGGAAGTTGCCGGGGCCAGCAAGGCCGAGCGCAAGCAGTTGCGCAAGGATGTGCAAATGGTCTTCCAGAGCCCTTATGCCTCGCTCAACCCAAGGCAGAAAGTCGGGGATCAGCTCGGCGAGCCGCTGCTGATCAACACCAACCTGTCAGCCGCCGAGCGCCGCGAGAAAGTGCAGGCAATGATGGCCCAGGTCGGTTTGCGCCCTGAGCACTATCAGCGCTACCCGCACATGTTCTCCGGCGGTCAGCGTCAGCGTATCGCGCTGGCACGGGCGATGATGCTGCAACCCAAGGTGCTGGTAGCGGACGAGCCGACTTCAGCGCTGGACGTGTCGATTCAGGCGCAGGTACTGAACCTGTTCATGGACCTGCAGCAGGAATTCAACACCGCCTATGTGTTCATCTCCCACAACCTCTCGGTGGTGCGTCATGTCGCCGATACGGTATTGGTGATGTACCTGGGCCGGCCTGCGGAAATGGGTCCCAAGGAAGAGATCTACAACCGTCCGCTGCACCCGTACACCCAGGCGCTGCTGTCGGCGACCCCGACCATCCACCCGGACCCGCTCAAGCCGAAGATCAAGATCGTCGGCGAGCTGCCCAACCCGCTCAACCCGCCAAGCGGCTGCGCTTTCCACAAGCGCTGCCCGTATGCGACCGAGCGTTGTGCAGCCGAAGTGCCAGAGCTGCGCCTGGTGGATAACCGCCAGGTGGCTTGCCATTACGCCGAGCAATTTGTAGCGGCGTAGCTACAAGCTACAAGCTACAAGCTACAAGACTATCGTGCCCACGCTCCAGCGTGGGCACGCAGTTCTGGACGCTCTGCGTCCGATCTTCGCTAGTCAATACACGTCCCGCCGATACCGCCCATCCTCGATCAGTTCGCTGACTGCCTGCTCGCCCAGCACCTCGTTCAACACCTGATCCACGCCCGCCGCCATACCCAGCAAGCTCCCGCAGATGTAAATCGCTGCCCCCTCATCGAGCCACACACGCAGTTCATCGGCCGCTTCGCGCAAGCGATCCTGCACGTAGATTTTTTCTGCCTGATCGCGGGAAAAGGCCAGGTCCAGGCGCGTCAGATGACCAGCCTGCAGCCAGTCCTGTAATTCGGCGCTGCAATAAAAGTCATGCGCCCGGTTACGTTCGCCGAACAACAACCAGTTGCGCACCTGCCCTTGAGCGATACGCGCCTTGAGCAGGCTACGCAAACCGGCCAGCCCGGTGCCATTGCCCAGCAGGATCAATGGCAGCGGCTCGGCAGGCAGATGAAAGCTGCTGTTGCGGCGCACACGCAGGCTGACGGCACCGCCAACGGCACAATGCTCGGTAAGCCATCCCGAGCCCAGCCCCAGGCTGCCGTCGGCATGCACTTCCTGACGCACGATAAGCTGCAAGCAGCCGTCCTGCGCAATTGAGGCAATCGAATATTCGCGTACAGAGACTGGCACCAGCGCATCGATCAACGCCTGCGCATGCAGCCCCACCAGATGCGAACGGCTGTGCGGTAACTGGCGGCTTTCCAAGGCCTGCGCGAGCGGCTCCTGCAAGCCATCCACGCTTACCCATGCGCCCGGATCGACACCCAGCCCGGCCAGAAACGGCTCGATGACCCGCAGCGTGTGGCGCGGCATCACCTCGACCAGATCCCCCGCCTGCCAGTGCGCAGAGGTTGGCGGCGTCAGGTCCAGCAGGTAAACCTTCGAACCACTGCTGCCAGCGTTCAATAGCACTCGCCGGGTCAGTGTCCAGTTATCGAAAACCGGTGTCTGCCAGTGTGCCGCTGGCATGCAACCGGTCAACTGCGCCAATTGCTGTTGCCAGTGTTGCAGGGCTGCCGGATCGGCGCTGTCTACTTCAACAGGCGGGAACAGGCTGCGCCCGCCCCGCTCGGTCAACCAGCCGTGCAAACGATGGGCAAAGCCGCAAAAATGTGGGTACTGCCGGTCGCCCAGCGCCAGAACGGCATAATCGAGCTGGTCCAGTGAAAGCGGACGACCCAGCAGCTTGCGCTCGAAACGTCGGGCACTGTCTGGGGCCTCTCCGTCACCAAAGGTACTGACGACGAACAAGGCATTGTGACTTCGGCATAACTCGTCTTCGCTCAGATCGCCCAGCCGCTTCACGCGCACCGACAATCCTGAGGCCTGCAACTGGCCAGCGGTCTGCCAGGCCAATTGTTCCGCGAAGCCGCTTTGACTGGCGAAACAGACCAGCCAGGATCCGTCATCGTCGTGGTCATCACCCTGAACCTCGCCGCGTGCACGCTCGATATCACGCTTCTTGCGGCATCGATCCAGGTACAGCAACCAGCCGGTAATGAAGAACAGCGGCATCAGCAACGATGCGCCGGTCATGATGACTCGACCGACGAGACCGAAGTAGCTGCCGACGTGCAGCGCGTAATTGCTGGCCAGCAGTTGCGCACCGAAACTGCGTTCGGCATAGCGTACGACCGAGCTGACCTGACCATTGGCCGGATCAAGAGTGATGGTGTTCAGCGCACGCGGGTGCGGAGAATCCTTGAGCAGGTAAAACACGGTGGCAGGTTGACCGCCCGCAGCAGGCAGGCGCAGGTTATAAGCCAGCAAGTCCGGCCCTGCAGCCTTCTGGATACTGTCCCAGACCGCCACATAATCGACCGCCAACGGTAACCTTCCCGCAGCCTTGGGTGGCGCAGCGACGCCTTCTTCGAGCGGCGAATCCCCGATCAGTTTATTCAGGCCGTTGCTCACCCAGTCATACGACCAGGTGAGTCCCGTTATGGCGAACAACAGGTAGAACAGCAGGCACCAGGTGCCGAAGATCGAATGCAGGTCCCAGTTGAAACTGCGGCCTTTCTTCGCCCAGTCAACGGTCAGCCAGACCCGCCAGTTCCGCGCTGCGCGAGGCCAGCGCAGGTACAGCCCGGACAGGCAAAAGAACACCAGAATCAGCGTACACGCCGCCGTAACCTGCTTGCCCGCCTCGCCCATGGCCAGATAACGGTGCAGCTTCAGGACAAAGTCGAAAAAACCCTCCCCTACCGCATTGCCTTTCAGCTCACCCGTGTAGGGGTCGAAATTGCGTTTGGGTCCTCGACGCTCACCCGCTTTGGGCGTGAAAAATACCTGGGCAGCACGATTGCCGGTGGTTTCGACACGCAGGATAGCGACCGTCAGGCCGGTCGCGGCCTCCAGCCTGCGCACCAGTTCAAAAGGTGGCAGCGTGGCACCGCGCGGCTCGACCAACAGCACATCCGGATTCAGCGCGTCGAGAATTTCGTCCTCGAACGAATACAGCGCACCGGTCATCCCCATGAGGGTCAACACCAGACCTGCCGTGATCCCGAAGAACCAGTGCAACTGAAACAGGACTTTCTTCAGCACGCTCGCCACTCTCACTCATATTTCGCGGCGCAATTAATGCACTGACGGCCATGACCTGTCTATCTGTAACGTGTCTTTTTCCCCCAACCAAAACCCCGCCAGGCATGGCAGGCGGGATGATGCCGGCTGATCAACTGCGCCAGCTTCTGCGCAAATCGATCAGATAGTTGTTTAGCGCATCCGCCTGACGGCTGAAGTGCTCGACGCGCTTCTCGATCACTGCGGTTTCAGGCAGGCGGCTGCTGGCCAGGACACGTTTCAACGCTTCGAGCAATTTACTCATCTCGCGAACGTAGTCGGTCTTGCAGACCTCGACCGAGGCGAGCCCCGAGAGCTGGCCGCGTTTGCTCACTTCGGTTTCCAGCGCTGCGCGAGTCGCGTCAGTCGTTTCCTGCAGTCCTGTCATCTGCGTCTGAAGTCGTTCCCTCAGAGCGATCAGATGATCATAGTCGACGGCCGCGTCCAGCAGATCCAGAATATTGGAAACTCCGGCGATACCCGCTTTAACGGAGCCGATCAACGGATTCAGGGGATCGACATCCGCCAGCCTCTCCAGAGAAGCAACCAGCGGCTTCAACTTGTCGAAAAAGCTGAGGCTTTCGACATCTCTAATGAGATTGTTGACCGCTGCGGCCTGCCGTATAACTTCCGTCAGGCGCGCATGCTCAGTTTCCAGCCTGGCCTCCAGTACAGCGATTTCCTGCTCAAGGGCAGGCGTCAGGTGCTCTACGCCATCGACCCGCACAGCCTCCAGATTGATGAGCGCCCTGTCCAGCGCCTTGGCCTGGCTGCTCAAAGAGGCCTCCCTTGTATCCAGCAGCAGGCTGATCTCCTCGTTGAAGTCAGCGATTGCGGCGCTGCTTTTAGCGTCTTCAGGATCACCTCTCAACTTTTCGACAGCCTCAAGAAAAGGCAGCATCTCTTCGCTGTTGTACATATGCGGAACAAGCGTCAGTGTATCCAGTGCTTCCTTGTCGACATGACCGACCTCACTGAGCAGGCTGTGCAAGGCCTCGTTCATGACCGGTAAATAAATATCACCCAGCCTATCGGCCTCGCGCTTGAGTTTTTCACGACTGGCAATAATGATTTCCATATCAGGTTTGGGCAGTTGAGCGGGCATAGCAAGTACATGAACATTCATAACAGCATTCTCTTTAACGTTAAGGTGGGCAACACTCACGCAACGGGTTCTTCCAGTGCATTGTTAAAAGCGGTCAACAGATCGAAGGCCTGGACCTGAATCTCCCTCCAATTGCTCATGAGGGTTTGGAAGCGGGAAACGAAACTGACCAGGTACAAGGCGTTATTGGTATTTTTAATACGATCGTAGGAGGCGTCGACCAGCTCTTCCAGCAATACCCACAGGCTCTCTATATTACTGACGCTACTGGCCGCCCCGTCGACTCTGGCTTTCAAATCCTGCAGACTGGTTTCGAAGGCCAGCAAGTCGCTCAACAACGCGTTGGATTGTTTTATCTTCTTCTCTATCTGGCGTTTTTCTTCAATCAGACGATCTTTTTCATCGAGAGCCTTCGATGCCTTCGGGCCAAAGATGGACAGGGAAACAGCTCCGCCGACAAGTCCCCACCAGAAACCGATCCACTTGTATTCGCAGTACTCTTCGTACTCGGCAAGTTTATGATTGATGCGTCCGTTGAGCTGATCGACGTCCGCAGTAAGCCGGGCAATTTCGTCATCAGCGTCGCCGGAGCCGGCCAACCTTATTTTCAACGCCACGCCGGGCGCTATCTCGTCTTTTAGACGACGCTTGAAATCGGTCACCCCGACTCGGGTTCGCGTGGTGCTGGCACTATGGTCCTTGATATGTACCTTGAGTTCATCGACCAGCGACAACAGCCCGGGCAGTCTCTTGCTGTCTTGGTCCATCAGTGCAACGGGAGGCATTGCATCAATCTGCGACGGCGTCAGGTCCCCCAATTGCAGGGTCTGGTAGGAATCGAGTCCTTTGATGAAATCCACCACATCCGTTGCGATGGCGATCAGATTGCCCGAGAAAACGTACAGGTCGCTGCCGACTTTCTGCATGGCGGTTTCAATCGCCGACCAGCTCTTGGCATGGGCTTGAATACCGAGGTACAGCTCTACGATCGCTTCTGCCCCAAGGCCGGGAATGCCGTTGTCCTGCCCCCCTGTCAGCTGGCTGACTTCGTCCAGTGTGGTCGGCAGTTCCAGGCCCGTATTGACATAACGCCTGATGCGGCGAACATCTTCGTTGGTAATCAACAAGCCCGGGGCACGCGCCACCTCTGCGCCCCGACTGGTCAGGGCATCCATCAAGTCCTTGCTGACACGACTGACTTCTTCGACGCTGTGTGCTTCGCCGTCCGTAAATTGCGGTTCAACGGTCGTAACCATGATTAATTTCCTTATTATGTAGAGCCTGTTTTGCGCCGACTATAAATCGGTGCTTCAAGGTCATTGGAAATTAACAAAGGGTATCGACTTCACACAGTGAGCGGAACGGACAACACCTGTAGGAATAAGCAACACATTCTGCTGGGTCTATTATATTACCCCGCAAACGTTTAATAACACGCCCCTCACTTACTGCACGTTTCAGCGCACCGAGACTTATATAATTATTTTTTACGGGCAAAAAAAAAACCCATTTTCATGGGTTTTTTTTGACGCGAGGAAATTACAGGTAGAACGACTTCAGCGGCGGGAAGCCATTGAACTCCACTGCGCTGTAGCTGGTGGTGTAGGCGCCGGTGGACAACCAGTACATACGATCACCGATGGCCAGGTTGAGTGGCAGGCCGTACTTGTAGTTTTCGTACATGATGTCGGCGCTGTCGCAGGTAGGACCGGCGATGACCACCTCTTCCATTTCGCCTTTCTTCTCGGTCCAGATCGGAAACTTGATGGCTTCGTCCATGGTTTCGATCAGACCGGAGAACTTGCCCACGTCGGTGTATACCCAACGCTCGACCGCGGTACGCGACTTGCGGGCAACCAGTACCACTTCGCTGACCAGGATGCCGGCGTTGGAGATCAACGAACGGCCCGGCTCGAGAATGATTTCCGGCAGGTCATCACCGAAGTCTTCCTTCAGGAAGCGGATGATCTCTTCGGCGTAGGTTTCCAGGCTGTTGGTGCGGGTGATGTAGTTGGCCGGGAAGCCGCCACCCATGTTGATCAGCTTGAGAACGATGCCGTCTTCTTCTTTCAGACGCTCGAAGATCACTTTGACCTTGGCAATGGCAGCGTCCCAGACGCTGATGTCACGCTGCTGCGAGCCGACGTGGAACGAGATGCCGTAAGGCACAAGACCCAGGTCGCGGGCAAGAATCAGCAGGTCCATGGCCATGTCGGTCTGGCAGCCGAATTTGCGCGACAGAGGCCAGTCGGCCGTGGTCGAACCTTCGGTCAGGATGCGCACGTAGACTTTCGAGCCCGGTGCCGCCTTGGCAATGTTACGCAGGTCGGCTTCGGAGTCGGTGGCGAACAGACGCACGCCCTTCTCGTAGAAGTAACGAATGTCCTTGGATTTCTTGATGGTGTTGCCGTAGCTCATACGCTCCGGGCCGACACCACAGCTCAGGACCTTGTCCAGCTCGTAGATCGACGCGATGTCGAAGCTCGAACCCTTTTCCTTGAGCAGATTGATGACTTCAACGGCAGGGTTGGCCTTGACCGCGTAATAAACCTTGGCGAATTCGAAGCCCGCACGCAGGTCGTCATATGCCTTGCTGATGATGTCAGTATCAATGACCACGAACGGGGTTTCTTGCTTGTCAGCGAACGCCTTCATTTTCTTGAAGGTTTCGGCTGAGTAGTAGTCTTCGACATTGATCGGCATGCTGCTGGAACTCCTATTGGCAAACGGTATTGGTCAATGGGTACAAATGAACGCCCTCCGTATCCCCACTTTGGTTCGCCTACTTCCCAAGGCATGTCGCCGAAAGCAAAAAGGCCCTGAAGGGCTGCCTTCCTGGCCTTGCTGTCTCGTCGTCAGTACTTGAGCCGGATGGATCGTTTCCAGCATGGACGTTCGGCGCGAACTTTAGGACCTGAGGGGCCGGATATCAACAAAAAATGTCGCGTTTTTGCACAGGGCTTTTGAGTTGCCTTCCCAAAGACCTGTTTAACCGACCTGCATGACAGGCAGATGTTCCCCACCTCCGTCGCCATTGCCTTTTCGCAGCGCTCCAGGCCATCACCTTTTCAACGCCAGGCAAAGCGAATCAGCCTGTCAGTTCTGTCAGTAGACGGATGCAGAGGACGCGCGCTCAATAAATAGCTCAGACCGCCTTTTCAGGTAACGATCATGGATGACCGACACCCTCACGCCGCCAGCTCCGTTGCGCCCAGTGCAGTTCAAGCAGAAACCCGATGGCAAGCCTTCGGCTTCGGCTCTGCCGAAAGCCATCGCCAACGTCACGCCCGTGCCAGGGCACACACCAACTTTCAGCCGACTAACATTTATGTAACGAAAGGCGATCGGCTGGAAATAACCGCAACCAGTCTGTACATGAATCTGGTGTCTGCAGTGATCGGGGTGCCCGAACTGGATACACCCACCCCGTACCCGCTGAAGCGTGGCCTGAACGTCCTTGTCGCTACCAACACAGGCCTGCTGGGCTTTACCAATCTGGACCCGCTCGGTCACGTGATTCTGGATATAGCAGGACAGTACAACCATGTGCCGTTTTTCAGAATGGACATGACCAACCTGGAATGGGAACAGCAGATGGCGCAATACAGCAATGCGCCCGTCGTGCTGCTGACCAGCCCCAGGGCCATCATCGTGGTGCGGTACAACAGCGCTCGGAACTATCTGTCCAATCCAGAGGAATTGATGGCCCGTTACGACAAGGCCATCGAGGCTCAGGACCGGATTTCGGGCGTCGAACAGTACGGCACTGAAGAATGGTCGCTGGACCCCAGCAAACATTTTTATGTAGAGGCCGATAAGGGTTACATGTTTGCTAAAAACGGCCATATGGGGTTTAACGGGGCGACTCCCCTGGCCCAATTACTGTCAACCCTCTCTGACGACGGTTGGGGGCCTTGGCACGAAAGCGGTCATCAACGGCAACTCGCCCCCATGACATGGGGCAGCGGCACTGGAATGACAGAGGTGACGGTCAATCTCTACTCGATGGCGACCCAGGAGTTTTTTTGCGGGCGTGCCCATAACATCGACTCCAGGTACACGGCCGTAAAACAATACCTGCTCGGCACAGTGCGCGAATATGACGACATCAAAGACGTCATGCAAAAACTCGTGATGCTCTGGCAATTGCGTCTTAGCTTCGGTACTTCGTTTTACCCGCAATTGCACCAGCGCTACCGGCTCATGAACAACCCGCCCACCGTCAACGACGATAAAGCGCAGCGCTTCATCGTCGAAACCTCGCTACTGAGCCATCTCAACCTGGCGGAATTCTTTGATCGCTGGGGATTGTACCCAACCCCTGCAACCCTCAACCAGATCGCCGACCTGCCCGCATTGACACTGGCCATTTGGGAAAATGACGCTGAGACGACGATCCCAATCGATCTGCCATTGCTGACTTATATCCCGCAGCTTGCGCATATCCTGTCCAGCGTGCACGGTACCTTTCAAGACCGGATAAAGTTTACCGTTGCCGAGCAATGGTACACGCCATACCGTTACGAGATAACGCTCAACGGAGCGTTAGTGGCGTGGGCAGACAATGGCGAATGCGTGGGTTGTGAAGCGCGTATCGAAGAAGGCATCGCCTACGTGGAAGCCAGCACACCCATCTCCGAAGGGGACGAAGCGTCGGTCAAGGTGGTTGCTGGGGGCAAGCTATACGCTGTGGCCAGTACGGCATCACGCCCCATCCTGCTGTTCAATATCAAGGCATTGTTTACCGATGACCGTTGCACTGAGCTCAGCCCCGGCATTACCCAGCCAAGGCTTGACGTTCTTTTCTCCAATCTGGATGAAGACCGGACCGATGAACTGCACGGTCGCCTATTGAACCGTGCACAACGGTTACTCCTGCAAAAAACTATAAGAAGCGTGATCGTCAGTGCAGGACTTGTCCAGGTGACGTTCGAGGGTGAGGCTTTCAAGAGTCATGATTATACGATTATCTTCGGAGCCCCTCCTTATGCGACGCTTGAAAAAGGCTACCCCAACGGCTCCGAACTCATCGATAACACCTGGATACGCCCCGGCGGCGTAGGCCATCAAGAGGTGACCATCACGGCAGCTGGAGGCATCGGGAAAACTTATACCCTGTTCTCCGGCAACGTCGAGCAGGCAAAAATCGCCCTGCCTATCCGCCAGCTCTTCACGGACTCCACGATGACCCGACTGGTAGCAGGTGTCGATCAGGCAAGCGTTGATGCCCTGTACATGACCGTCAACGGCAACCCGCTCATCAGCGTGACAAACCGGGCAGCGTACCGTTCTTATCTGGCCATTGCCCAGAGCCTGTTGTTACGACTGACCGTCGCGAAGGTCGTCAGAACAGATGACCTGCTGGAGGTGTATTTCGAGGGCGACACGTTCAAAAAGCATAACTACAAGCTTTTCGTCAACGACCTCTATGCCTCCGAGATCACCCAAGGCAACGCCTACTATTCAAGTGTGTCCAACCGGGTCTGGACCAGCAACAAGAAGTTCGGGGGTAATGACCACTGTAAAGTGATCGTCGAGTATCAGGGGGTCGTGACAACGTTGTATGAGAGCGATGCTGCAGACGCCATGACGGCGTCTGCATTGCAGGAAAGCGACGCCACTCAATGTGGCCTGGAGAAGTTCCAAGTGTGAACATTGCCGCCAGCCATGACGCTGGCGGCAACGCAGCCGGTCAGGAAGCCACTTGCTCGGCTGGCGAAACAATACTGGTCTTCATGCCACGCGAACGGCCCGAGCTCAGATAAGCCGCAATGGACTCTTGCGTCACTTCACCCAGGAACACGTTCTCGGCATCCAGCACCGGCAGCCAGGCACGGTTGAACTCGTACATGCGCGACAGCAGGATGCGCAAATGTTCGTCGTAAGCGGCAGTGGCGTTGAATTCACGCAGGAACTGCGCGCACGTGCCCTGCTGACGGTGCAGGTCACGACGACGCACATAGCCCATTGCCTTGTTCTCGCTGTCGGTGACAACGATATAGCGACGGTCGTTTTCGTCCATCACTTCCAGTGCGTCGGCAACCGGAGTTTCCGGGCTGACCGACGGCGCGTTGTCGGCCGCATCTTCGGCCTTGACCAGCAGCAGACGCTTGAGGGTGCTGTCCTGGCCAACGAAGCTGCTGACGAAGTCGTCAGCCGGATGAGCGAGCAAGGTGTCCGGGTGATCGATCTGCAGCAGTTTGCCGCCACGGAAGATAGCGATTTTGTCGCCCAGCTTGATGGCTTCGTCGATGTCGTGGCTGACCATGATCACGGTCTTGTTCAGCGCGCGCTGCATCTCGAAGAACTCGTTCTGGATCATCTCGCGGTTGATCGGGTCGACCGCACCGAACGGTTCGTCCATCAACAGCAGAGGTGCGTCGGCTGCCAGGGCACGGATCACGCCGATACGCTGTTGCTGGCCGCCGGACAGTTCACGCGGGTAACGATGCAGGTACTGCTTGGGCTCCAGCTTGATCATGCTCATCAGTTCGCGAGCACGGTCATGGCAACGCTGTTTGTCCCAGCCGAGCAGCTTGGGCACGACCACGATGTTTTCTTCGATGGTCATGTTCGGGAACAGCCCGATCTGCTGAATCACGTAGCCGATGTTGCGACGCAGGGTCACTTCGTCAAGACCAGTGGTGTCTTCGCCATTGATCAGCACTTTGCCGGAGGTTGGCATGATCAGGCGGTTGATCATTTTCAGCGTGGTGCTCTTGCCGCAGCCCGACGGGCCGAGGAAGACGCAGATTTCGCCTTCGTTGACCGTGAGGCTGACCGAATCGACAGCCTTCACTTCTTTGCCGTTGCTCTGGAAAGTCTTGGAGAGGTTCTGGAGTTCGATCATTTCAGTAATCCTTTTGGAGTCAGCGTGCGTTGCAGCCATTGCAGGAGAAGGTCGGCGATAATGGCCAGAATGCTGACCAGTACCGCGCCGACGATCAGCATCGACATATCGCTGCGGCTGATAGAAGCAAGAATGAGTACACCCAGACCACCGGCACCGATGGTCGCGGCGATGGTCATGACACCGATATTCATCACCACGGCGGTGCGCACACCGGCGAGGATCACAGGCACTGCGATAGGCAGCTCGACCATGCGCAGACGCTGGCCGAAGGTCATGCCGATGCCTTTGGCGGCTTCGCGGATACCCGGTTCTACGCCTGTGAGGGCCAGATAGGTGTTACGCATAATCGGCAGCAGCGAGTAAAGGAACACCGCGGTAATCGCCGGCATCGGGCCAAGGCCCTGGCCGAACTTGGAGTAGAACGGCAGCAGCAGGCCGAACAGGGCAATCGACGGCACGGTCAGCAACACCGTGGCGCTGGCCTGCAAAGGGCCCGCCAGCACTGGAAAACGCGTCATCAACACGCCCAACGGCACACCGACGACAATCGCCAGGGTCACGGCGATGCCAACCAGCGTAATGTGCTGCCAGGTCAGGTGCAGGACCTGTGCCCAGTCCAGATGGGAGAAGGCGCTCAAGAAACTCATATCGTCTCCTTCCTTAATTCAATGGGTGCTGACGCAGAAAATCTGCAGCAACCGCGGATGGGCTTTCATGGCCGACGTCGACACGAGCGTTGAGGTCGATCATGGTCTGGTTGTCCAGCAGATCAGCCAGCGGCTTGAGCGACGTCTCGATGTCCGGATGCTTATCCAGATATTCCTGACGAATCACCGGCGCCGCGGTGTAGTCCGGGAAGTAGTGCTTGTCGTCTTGTAGCACTTTGAGCTTGAACGCGTTCAGGCGACCATCTGTGGTGTAGACAAGCCCTGCGAACACCTGACCGTTCTGCAGCGCGGTGTACACCAAGCCCGAGTCCATCTGCCGAGTGTTTTCACGCCCCAGATTCATGTCGTAATGCTTGACCATGCCGACCAGGCCGTCGGACCGGTTGGCAAACTCGGTGTCCAGCGCGACCAGATGCCCTTCTTTGGCTTCGTCTTTGAACACCTTGGCCAGGTCGGACATGGTGTTGACCTGCGGGTACTTGTCAGCAATCTTCTGCGGCAGCGCCAGCGCATAGGTGTTGTTGAACTTCGACGGCGAAAGCCAGATCAGGCCTTTCTTTGCATCGACTTCCTTGACCCGCGCATAGGTCTGGGCGCTGTCGAGTTTTTCGTCGATGTGGTTGTAGGACACCAGCGACACACCGGTGTATTCCCACAACAGATCCAGCTGACCACTTTCCTGTGCGCTGCGCGCCAGGTTGCTGCCCAGGCCGCCAGTGATTTGCACGTCGTAGTTCTTGGTCCGCAGGTATTGCGCGGTCAGTTCAGCGAGGATGGTCTGTTCGGTGAACACCCGTGCGCCGACACGCAACAGCGGCTTTTCTGCAGCTTGGGCCAATGCCGGAAACAGCAAGGCAAAGCCTAAAAACAAGCATATTCTTTTCATGAGATTTCCTTCGCTCAGCGAGCCAGTCCGCGTTCCAGCCAAAGACGACTGGCCAGTATCACCAGACCATCGAGCAGCAGCGCCAGCAGAGCGGTACACGCCGCACCCAGCACCAATTGCGGTTGGTTGTTCAACGCAATGCCCGGGAAAATCAGACTGCCAAGGCTATTGGCACCGATGAGAAACGCCAGCGGCGCGGTCCCGACATTGATCGCCAGTGCGACCCGCACGCCACCGATGATGATCGGTACAGCGTTGGGCAACTCGACACGCCACAGCACCTGGCGCGGAGTCATGCCAATACCGACGGCAGCTTCCTTGAGTGAACCCTGTACGTTTTTCAGGCCTTCGTAGGTGTTACGCACGATCGGCAACAGCGAGGCGAGAAACAGCGCGAAGATCGCCGGCCCGCTGCCGATCCCGAGAATCCCGAGGGCAATGGCCAGAACGGCGAGAGGAGGAACGGTGTTGCCAATATTGAATATCTGCATGAAGCGTTCGGCGCGTCCAACCATACTCGGTCGGCTGAGGGCAATGCCCGCAGGGATGCCGACCACCAGGGCCGCCAACATTGAAACCACAACCAGAATCAGATGAGCCTGAAGATAGAACAGCAGGTCATCCTGGTATTGCTTGATAGTACTAACGCCGATCCAGTGGATCAGCAGGGCCAGGAGTGCGATCGCAACCGCACCTCCCAATAGCCCCTTGCCATAGCGATTTGCCACAGGCGGACTCCTTATTTCAGTCGGCGAACGCGTTGACCTGGACGTCCGGGGAGGACGCCGGCAATGACGTTCGCGAAGAGCAGCGGGTGGGTCGCCGGTAAGGGTTTAACCTCGGCGAAAACACAAGCCATAAGCGCAGCTTCGTCAAACCAACATGCTGATGAATCAGCCCCTTGCGTTGGCTTCGTTGCGAGCCTTGACGGGGGAGTGGACGTCTCCACGACCTGAAAGGTTCCCACACGAGACATTATCTGGCCATCGTTTATTGTCTGAACGGTTCGGTTATTGCCGCGAGTTGAGCTATAATCTGCGCCCTTTTTCAATCCCATCCCAGGCGATTTCCCATGACCCAACAGGCCGCCGAAGTCGCGAAACGCCGCACTTTCGCCATTATTTCCCACCCGGATGCGGGTAAAACCACCATCACGGAAAAACTCCTGCTGATGGGCAAGGCCATTTCCGTCGCCGGTACGGTCAAGTCGCGTAAATCCGACCGTCACGCCACCTCCGACTGGATGGAAATGGAGAAACAGCGTGGTATCTCCATTACCACGTCCGTGATGCAGTTTCCGTATCGCGACCACATGATCAACCTGCTCGACACCCCGGGCCACGAAGACTTCTCCGAAGACACCTACCGCACCCTGACGGCGGTCGACTCGGCTTTGATGGTCCTCGACGGCGGTAAAGGCGTCGAGCCGCGCACCATCGCGCTGATGGATGTCTGCCGTCTGCGTGACACGCCTATTGTCAGTTTCATCAACAAGCTCGACCGTGATATCCGCGACCCGATCGAGCTGCTCGATGAAATCGAAGCGGTCCTCAAGATCAAGGCGGCACCGATCACCTGGCCGATCGGTTGCTACCGGGACTTCAAGGGTGTCTACCACCTGGCCGATGACTACATCATTGTCTACACCGCGGGTCACGGCCACGAGCGCACCGAAACCAAAATCATCGAGAAGCTCGATTCGGACGAAGCCCGCGCCCACTTGGGCGATGAATACGAGCGCTTCGTCGAGCAATTGGAGCTGGTACAGGGTGCCTGCCACGAATTCAACCAGCAGGAATTCATCGACGGTCAGCTGACCCCGGTGTTCTTCGGTACCGCGCTGGGCAACTTCGGCGTCGATCATGTACTCGATGCCGTGGTGAACTGGGCGCCCAAGCCGCTGGCACGTGTGGCCAACGAGCGCACCGTCGAGCCGGCGGAAGAGAAATTCAGCGGCTTCGTGTTCAAGATCCAGGCGAACATGGACCCCAAGCACCGCGACCGCATCGCTTTCATGCGTATCTGCTCGGGCCGTTACGACAAGGGCATGAAGATGCGCCATGTGCGCCTGGGCAAGGACGTACGGATCGGCGACGCGCTGACGTTCTTCTCATCGGAACGCGAGCAGCTAGAAGAAGCCTACGCCGGCGACATCATCGGCTTGCACAACCACGGCACCATCCAGATCGGCGATACCTTCACCGAAGGCGAAGCCCTGGGGTTCACCGGTATTCCGCACTTCGCACCAGAGCTGTTCCGTCGCGTACGCCTGAAGGACCCGCTCAAGTCCAAGCAACTGCGTCAGGGTCTGCAACAGCTGGCCGAAGAAGGCGCCACGCAGGTGTTCTTCCCGCAGCGCAGCAACGACATCATCCTCGGCGCCGTCGGTGTGCTGCAGTTCGATGTGGTCGCCAGCCGTCTCAAGGAAGAATACAAGGTTGAATGCGCCTACGAGCCAATCACTGTGTGGTCAGCCCGCTGGATCGACTGCGACGACAAGAAGAAGCTCGAAGAGTTTGAGAACAAGGCGGTGGAAAACCTCGCAGTGGACGGCGGCGGTCACCTGACCTACCTCGCCCCTACCCGCGTGAACCTGGCGCTGATGGAAGAACGCTGGCCCGACGTGAAATTCCGCGCCACCCGCGAGCACCACTGACCGGCTGATGGCATCGCTGTGTGACGCAGAGCGTCACGAACGGCACTCCCACGCTGGAGCATGAGGAACGATAGTTTTCTAACTATCGTGCCGATGCTCCGCGTCGGCACGCCGTTCTGGACGCTCCGCGTCCTCGCTCGACCGGCATTCGCTGATCTGGATCAACCATTCAGCGCAAAATGAGAATTAATCTCAATAGAGCCTTGCTATTATCCCGATAAGAATTATTCTCATCTGACTTGCACAGGAGATGAGACATGACCTATTTGATCGATGCATGGCTGGACAGACCCCACCCTTACCTGAGAATTCTCCATCGCGAGACGGGGGAAGTGTGTGCCGTACTGGAAGAGGAAGCGCTGGAGGAGCTACGCGATCAGGGCGATCTGGATGTGTGCAGTTTGAGTTCCAGCGAGCCATTGGTGCTCAAGGAGATGGTGAGAAACCTGTTTCTGTTCTGCTACGCGCGGGCGTTGCGCCCCATGGGTGAGTTGCACTGAGCATGAAGCATCAGCACAACTGCGTCGCTGAACGAATCGGCGCGATCCGTTCAGCGACTATCTGCATCGACCGGGTCGCTTACAGAACGTCCAGCAGTTCCACATCAAACACCAGCACGCTGTGCGGTGCGATGCTGCCTACGCCCTGAGCGCCGTAAGCCAGCTCGCTCGGCACGTGCAGACGCCATTTGCTGCCGGCGTTCATCAGTTGCAGCGCCTCGGTCCAGCCAGCAATCACGCCGCTGACCGGAAATTCGGCCGGCTCGCCACGATCGTAGGAACTGTCGAAGACGTTACCGTCGATCAACGTGCCGTGGTAGTGAACGCGTACCTGATCTTCACGGGTTGGCTTAGGGCCAGTGCCAGCGGTCACGACTTCGAATTGCAGACCCGAAGCCAGCGTGGTCACGCCTTCGCGCTTGGCGTTTTCAGCCAGGTAGGCCTTGCCGGCGCCTGCGGCCTGCTCAGCCTTGGCGGCTGCTTCAGCCTGCATGATTTCGCGGATGACCTTGAAGCTGGCGGACATTTCTTCCTGACCGACACGGCTTGGCTGACCGCCAAACGCATCGCGCAGGCCTGCCACGATGGCCTCCAGATCGACGCCCGGTGGCGGGTTGTCGCGCAACTGATCGCCCAACTGACGGCCAATGCCGTAGCTGACGCGGGTTTCGTCGGTGGACAGATTGACTTCGGACATGACACTGCTCCGTAGAGGGGCACGCAGTCGGTATCACGCAAAACCTGAACGGCAATCACGCTATACGCTGATGCGCCCCGAACCAAAAGGCCGAGCAGCCTAGCACAATTGCCGCTGCAGCCCCTACCGCAGCAGCAATCCGCAGTTGGCGATCAGGACCATGAGGAATGAAACGAGATCGGCAGGCGCATTTCAGAGCGTTCATTGACAGGCATGCCACACAGCTCGTCATGGACCACGCAATGGACCAGGTAAAAAGGCACCACCGGTATTTCCTTGAGCAAGTCCCGGGCGTGCTCTACGGAGCGAAGATGCAGGGTCTTGCCCGCTGGGTCCTTGAGCATCACCGAAGTGCCATTCATGCGCACATCCAGTAGATAGATGCCGCCTTCGATGGAGATCAGGTTCAGCTCATCGACCCGCCCGGCCTGGGCGTGGCCGATAAATTCCTGATAATTCATGATCGAACCTCCTGCGCAAACGCCTGATGCATCGGAACGGACGTTTTACAACACACAGCGCCGACATGCCAGAAACGATAATGCCCGCCCCTGTCATTCAGCGTTGTCTCAGTGCTTGGTGACCTTGTCCAGATAGCCCATCGCAAACGCCGATATCACGAACGTCATGTGGATAATCACGTACCACATCAGGTATTCGGGCTTGATGTTGGTGGCATCCATGAACACTCGCAACAG
This sequence comes from Pseudomonas sp. PvP028, assembly GCF_017832255.1. NCBI lineage: Bacteria > Pseudomonadati > Pseudomonadota > Gammaproteobacteria > Pseudomonadales > Pseudomonadaceae > Pseudomonas > Pseudomonas sp. PvP028. The sequence continues at coordinate 2,362,322 of NZ_JAFIBL010000001.1, read as the reverse complement.
GTGGATGGAAGAAATCGCCACAATCGATGCTGCAACTTTCATCTTCAGCGAAGACGAATCCATCGTGCCCAGCCAGTTGAGCTTTTCCTTGTCCTCGTCGATGTCCAGCTGCGACACGAAGTTCTCGTAGCCGGAGATCATCACCATCACCAGCAAGCCACCGACCAGCGCCATGTCGATCAGCGAGAGCAGCACCAGAATCAGGTCTGCCTCGGCCAGCGAGAAGATGTTGGGAATGACGTGAAAGATTTCCTGGAAAAACTTCAGACACAACGCCAACAGGCCAAGGGACAGGCCGAAATAGATCGGCGCCAGCAGCCAGCGCGATGCGTACATGGCATTTTCAAAAAAACGTTCCATTGATACTCGCAAGGTGTTTTAAAGGAGCGGGCGAGTATATCAGCGGTAATGCGCCGCTCTGAGCGTGCGACAAAATATCGCACAGCGGCCGTTAGCGCGCTGCTGAGGAACCGGATTGAAGCCTAGAACAGCGACGAGCTTTGACAGACCATCCTGTCGCTATCGATACGGCGCAGTTCAGCCTGGACGTGCAGGGCCCAGATGGGTACGTCATCGGCACATTGATAACCATGCAACGACAGGCTTTCGATAACGCTGGTGAGCACCGATTGCGCTTCGGGCAAGCCTCTGAAAGGCCCCTGGGACTTGATTGCGGAAGGCTGTTCTGCAGCCATTCCGGCCGCGAAGAGCACCATCCACTGTCCGCTGTCACTGCGCAGAGGCCGGATGACACACTCGATACGGGTCATCAGCCCCATGCATTCTCGGGTAAGGCAAAGGCTACGCTGCATGATGCGCTCCTGATCAGCAACAGTATTCATCCTTCTCGTTTAGCAGGATGCACGCCAATCTCCTTGGCCACTGCGATCACCTCAAGACTAGAAGAAAACCATCCTGCGAGAAACTATCCCTGATGAACGGAGCACCGGGCGGCGCTACACCGCCCGGCTCCTGCGCGGTCAGACCTTGAGTTCAGGCTGCAACTGCGCTGGCTCCTTTTCCAGCTCTTCCTTGAGGTCTTCGTCGCTGAGCATCTCTGCGATATCGCGCAGACGCTCCACCACGCGCGCATTGACGCTGCCTTCAGGGAACTCGCCATGCTCGTCAGGCGCACCGGCGGGTTCGCCCACCAGCAGGCTCAGCGCCTCATCGGCCTGACGCACCGCGTAGATGTGGAATTGGCCGGCACGTACAGCCTGCACTACACGCTCGTCCAGCATCAGCGTGGTGACGTTGGCCTGCGGAATGATCGCGCCCTGCTCGCCTGTCAGCCCACGGGCTTCGCAGAGGCGGAAGAAGCCCTCGATCTTTTCATTGACCCCGCCCACCGCCTGAACTTCGCCAAACTGGTTGATGGAACCGGTAATCGCGAAGCACTGCTTGAGTGGCGTGCGTGACAGCGCCGAGATCAGCGTGCAGACCTCGCCCAGCGACGCACTGTCGCCGTCCACGTAACCATAGGACTGCTCGAGCGCGATGCTCGCGGAAATCGCCAGCGGGAATTCCTGGGCATAACGACTGCCGAGGTAGCCGGTAAGAATCATCACGCCCTTGGAGTGAATCGGCTGGCCAAGGTTGACCTCGCGCTCAATGTCGACGATCCCGCTGCCGCCCGGGTAAACCGTGGCGGAAATGCGCGCGGGCACGCCGAAGGCCGAGTCGCCGACCTCCAGAACCGTCAGGCCGTTGCACTTGCCGACTGCCGCGCCGTCAGTATCGATCAGGATCACGCCAGCCATCATGTCATCGAGAATCCGCGCCGAAACCCGCCCGGTACGGGTGGCCTTGGCCTTGAGCGCACGCTCGATATGCCCGGCGTCGGTCTTGTCGTCGTTGGCCAGCTGGCGGATGAAATCGGCCTCGCTGACCAACTGGAACAGGTCGCCGATACGCGCCGACAAACGCCCCTGATGCTCGGCCAATCGGGCGCTGTAAGTCGCCAGCCGCGCCACTGCGTCGGCGGTCAAAGGCGCCATGCCCTCTTCCGAGGTCCGGGTCTTGAGCAACTGAGCGAATTGCTCGAGCGTTTCGTCGACCATCGGAATCTCTTCATCGAAGTCGACCAGCACCCGGAACATCTCCTGGAAGTCAGGATCAAGGTCTTGCAGGGTGTAGTACAGCGAACGCGAACCGATGATGATGATTTTGACGTTCCACGGGATCACCTGCGGCGTAAGGCTCACGGTGGCAACGCGGCCAAGCTCGCCCAACGGCGACTCCATCTTCAGCTTGCGCGATTGCAGGGTACGCTTGAGCGCATCCCAGACGAACGGCTCGCCCAGCATCTTCTCGGCTTCCAGAATCAGGAAACCGCCGTTGGCGCGATGCAGCGCGCCGGGGCGCAGTTGCCGATACGTGGTGTACAGCGCGCCCTGATCGGTGCTGTATTCGATGCGCCCGAACAGGTTGTCATAGGTGGGGTGCTGTTCGAAAACCACCGGCGCACCGCCATCACGAGTATTCCCGACCACCAGACTCGGGCTGTACTGCTCTTCCAGCAGCTTGCGCGCCTGGGCGTCGGTCTTCGCGTCATCGACCAACTGCTCGACCAGCGTCTTGAGCAGGTACACCTGCATGGCCTGCAGGTAGGCGCAGACCGCAGCGTTCTCGGCGTATTTTTCCGAGAGAGGTGCCAGCAAGGGTTGCAGGGTCAGGGTGATGGTTTCTTCATTCAACTGACGCAGCTGATTGTTGGACTCGCGCTTCCACTGCGGCAGGCTGGCCAGCTCTTCGTTGAGACGCTCCTCGAGCGCGGAGATATCTTCGTGGAAGCGCTCGCGATCCGCTTCGGGCAGTTGCGAAAACTCGGCCTCGTCCAGCGCCTTGCCATCGGCCATCGGCGTGAACGCGATGTTGGAACTGTCACGATACAGCGCGATGTCCTTTTCCAGTGACAGGCGCTCGATAACGTCCAGAGCACGGTCGTAACGCTGATTGAACGCACGGTCGATCGAGCTTTTCTTCTGCTGGTAAGACGGGTGCTCGAAAACCGCCGGGAAGGTCACCAGCAGGTTGTCGATCAGGCCGCCGATGTCGGCGGTGAACTCATGAGCTGTGCCTGGAGGCAGCTCCAGTGCCTTGGGCTCGCGGGGCTCGTCGAAATTGTTGACGTAGACCCAGTCCGACGGCGTCTGCATCCGCTTGCCTTCGGCCTTGAGGTAGCGTTTGACGAACGAAAAGCGCCCGGTGCCGGGCTCGCCCATGACAAATACGTTGTAACCGGGGCGCGGCATGGCAACGCCGAACTGCAGGGCCTCTACGGCTCTCTCCTGGCCAAGGACACCGCGAAAAGGTTCGAGCTCATGGGTGGTCGCAAAGCTGAACTGCTCAGCGGAAAACGGACGGGTCAGCGCGTTGGGCGCCAGGCGTAGGTTGGCTGCGACAGAATCGGGCATCAGTAATCCTTACATCAGGCGGGGCAGATGTCGGCATTCTGGCGCTCGCTGTACACGACTTGCAAGGCAGGAAAGAGCCGAAAAGCATTTGCGTGGGTGCTGCCATGAGCCATGTCCTTAAAAAAGCCGTTTTCAAGCAATAATCTGTAATCGATGACGGAACCCTTGGAACGTGCCTAAACTCCAAACTGCACAGGTGGTTGTTGGTTGGCCGCCTGTCTTGATGTAACGACTCAAGAAACTCGACCCTTGGCTGAACTAAAAAGAGAAAAAGCTATGAAACGGATTCTTCTTGGAACGCTCTTCGCCGCTGTATCGATCAACGCTATGGCTCAAGCACCAGGCGGTCCTGACTGCGGTTGGGGCAACATGCTGTTTGAAGGTCAACGCGGTACTCCAGCTCACTTCCTGGCTTCGACCACCAACGGTACTTCAGGTAACGCCACCTTCGGCATGACCTCCGGCACCAACGGCTGCTCCACCAACGGCGCACTGACCTATGGCGGTAAATCCTGGCTTGCCATGAACGGCATGATGGATGAACTCTCCAAGGACATGGCCATGGGTCAGGGCGAAGCACTGACGACCTACGCTGTGGTACTGGGCGTTGCACCAGAAGACCGCGAGCACTTCGCCGCCGTCACTCACGAGCACTTCTCGCAAATCTTCAGCAAGGCCGACGCCACTGCCGAAGACGTCCACACCAACACCGTCAATGTTCTGAAAAACGATCCGACTCTGGCCAAGTACGCTACCCAGGCTTAAAGTCGTTCGCCCGCCCTTTGTTCGCAAAGGGCGGGATTCCCTTTTCTGACTAGTTGCCCTCTATGCTCAAACGTCTTGTATCGCTGGCGCTGTTCGTCTGTGCCCCTTTTTTGTCCGCGGCACCTCATGCCAGCGCTGAACGTTTGCAGCAATTGGCCAATGAACCGTTCTGGATTTCTCTGGGTCACTACGAAGCCGGCAAGCTCGGTGGCTGGCGCAGCTATGTCACAGACCCCAAATTCTTTCTCGCCGCCAACGGTGCACACGACCCGCAGGCGGAGCTGAGCGCAACACTCGACGCTATTTACGCACCCGTCAGTAACGAACAGACCCACGCCCAGTGCGTGTACCCGGCACGCACCCGCTGGCTGCGTGACCAGTTGCACCTGACCGACCTGCCGACCCCGGACTGCAAGGAATTCAAGGCCTGGTACAAGGATGTGGCCCCGGACAGCACGGTGCTGATTTTCCCGGCCGCTTACCTCAATAGCCCCTCGTCGATGTTTGGCCATACGCTGCTGCGCATCGATCCGGCCAGCGCGAAAACCAACAACACCACCTTACTGAGCTACGCGATCAACTTCGGTGCCTACATCGAAGGCATGGACAACAGCATTCTGTACGCGTGGAAAGGTCTGGCAGGCGGCTATCCTGGATTGTTTGCGCTAGTGCCGTATCAGGAAAAACTGTCGGAATACCGCAGCCTGGAAAACCGTGACCTCTGGGAATACCGGCTGAACCTGACTGCGGAAGAAACCGGGCGCATGGTCGAGCACGTCTGGGAGCTGAAACAGATCCGCTTCAGTTATTTCTTCTTCGACGAAAACTGCTCGTACCGGCTGCTGGAATTGCTGCAGGTCGCCCGCCCGGGCCTGAAGCTTACCGATCAGTTCGGCCTGACCGCGATCCCGACCGATACGGTCAAGGCGATCAAGGCCGCCGGGCTGGTGGAGAAGATCGACTATCGCCCGTCACGCGAACGCGAACTGCTGAGCCGCGCCGAACCGCTCGATGCAGACGAGCAACAGTGGGTATTGAAGGTCAGCGCCGACCAGAAGCAACTGCAGAACAGCGAGTACCTTGCGCAGCCCAAGGAACGCCGCGCGTTGATTCAGGACGCCGCGTATCGTCTGGAACGCTACCGCGCCAACGGCCTTGAGCGCGATACACAACGCTCGCAGCGCAGCTTCGAACTGTTGCAGGCGATCAACCAGAACCCGCCGCCACAACTGGACATCCCGCGCCCCGGCCTGCCGGAAGAAGGCCATGAATCACGCACCTGGCAGTTGGGAGCGGGCACACGCAGTGACAAGGCGTTTGCCGAATATGGCCTGCGCATGGCCTATCACGACCTGAACGACAACGCCTATGGCTTCCCGCTGGGTGCGCAGATCGAGATTCTTCAGCTCAAGGTGCGTCAATACGAAGGCAATGACTGGCAGGTACAGCAACTGGACCTGGCGACCATTCGCTCACTGACTCCGCGCACTGAACTGCTGAAACCCTGGTCATGGCAAGTCACCGGCGGCCTGGAACGGGTTCTCGGCAAGCACGGCGACGAAAACCTCGTCAGCCATGTCAACGGTGGTGGCGGCGGCACCTGGCAACTGGCCGATGACATGCTTGGCTTCGCACTGGGCACCGTGCGGGTCGAACACAATAACGATTTCGCCGAATTCATCTCCCCCGCTGCAGGCTTCAACACGGGCGTGCTATGGCGCAACCCGCTGGGCAACCTCAGCCTGGAAGCCAAGGGCGACTATTTCACCAATGGCGAAGTGCGCCGCAGCGTCAGTCTCAACCAGCAATGGGAGCTGTCCCGCAACCTCGGCCTGCGCCTGAGCGCCCAGCGTGAATTCAGCCAGATGAGTTCGCCACAGAACGAAGTGATGCTTGAGGTGAAGTGGTATCACTACTGACCGGATCAGTAGCGAGTCGCCGGCAGTGTGCGTCGAAAATAAAAGCACACTGCCATTACACGTTCCCTACATCGCTTTTACAAATAACTCACAAATTACCTTCTAGACTCCTCTCATAAGCAGAGGGAATCACCATGAAGCGGTATTGGCTGTTGTTGTCGCTGGCCATCGTGCTGGCGGGTTGTCAGTCCACCCGTGACCAGATGCTGGCGGAGGGTTATCCGCCGGGTTTTGCAGACGGCTATCAGGACGGCTGCAGCAGCGGCAGGGATGCAGCAGGCGCCACTACCGGCCAATTCCGCAAAAACGTGCCCCGTTACTTGAAAGACAAGCTCTACGCCCAGGGCTGGACCGATGGCTTTCGTCAGTGCGAGACCTCGCAGGACAATCGCGACCGGCTCGATCCCGGCCAGGTCTTCAATGAGCGTGACCGTGCCTGGGAGCGGGAAAAGACCCGCAGTGCCGCCAAGGCCTACCGCCCGAACTGACCCACAAAGCCTGGAAAATCGACGAAACCAATGATGCCCTGCTGTGGCCCAAAGCCTATTAGGGAGAACATTTCATGAGCCGCGCATTCGTAAACGAAGACAACGCTGCCGCCGAGGCCGAGCAACCGGTCGAGCGGCTGGTCAGTACACAGATCAACTACGTCACGGCCGAAGGCCTGACCATGTTGAAGAAACACGTCAACAGCCTGCAGGCGCAGCACAGCACGCAAACCGCATTGGGCGAAGCGGCAGACAAGCAGCGACTGGCCGACCTGGAACGCGACCTGCGCTACTTCAACCAGCGCCTGCAAAGCGCGCAGGTCGTCGCACCGGCCGTGTCGACCGAAAAAGTGCAGATAGGCAGTTGGGTAACGTTCGCGGATGAACAGGACAACCAGCAGCGCGTGCATCTGGTGGGAGAGGATCAGGCCGATGCAGCCAAAGGACAGATCAATTGGGGGTCGCCACTGGGCCGCGCCCTGATCGGTGCGCAGAAAGGCGATGAAGTGTTGTGGCAGCGCCCGGCAGGCGATCAGTCGATTGAAGTGCTGCTGATCGAACCTGACGCGTGAGCCAGGCCGACCAGCGGCAGTGCCGCTCCTTGCAAGGAGCGGCGCGTGCCTGAACGCGGATCAGGCCAGCTTTTTGTGACGCACACGGTGCGGTTGGGCAGCCGCTTCGCCCAGACGCTTCTTGCGATCGGCTTCATACTCGGTGTAGTTGCCTTCGAAGAAGATCGCTTGCGAATCGTCTTCGTACGCCAGGATGTGCGTGGCTACACGGTCAAGGAACCACCGATCGTGAGAGATCACAATGGCAGCGCCCGGGAAGTCCAGCAGCGCTTCCTCCAGTGAACGCAGGGTCTCCACGTCGAGGTCGTTGGACGGTTCGTCGAGCAGCAGCACATTGCCGCCCTCTTTCAGGGTCAGCGCCAGGTGCAGACGACCACGCTCACCACCGGACAGGTCCTTGACGAACTTCTGCTGATCGCCGCCCTTGAAATTGAAGCGACCGACGTAGGTACGCGACGGAATCTCATAGTTACCGATACGGATCACATCGGAACCGTCGGACACTGCCTGGAACACCGATTTGCTGCCGTCCAGGTCATCACGGCTCTGATCCACGCAGGCCAGCTGCACGGTTTCACCGACTTCGATGCTGCCCGAATCCGGCTGCTCCTTGCCCATCAGCATGCGGAACAATGTCGACTTACCGGCACCGTTACCGCCGATCACGCCAACGATGGCGCCTTTGGGCATGGAGAACGACAGGTTGTCGATCAGCACGCGGTCGCCATAGCCCTTGGTGACGTTCTTGAACTCGATAACCTTGTCGCCCAGACGCGGACCGGCCGGGATATAGATCTCGTTGGTCTCGCTGCGCTTCTGGAATTCCTGCGACTGCATCTCTTCGAAGCGTTGCAGACGCGCCTTGGATTTGGACTGACGCGCCTTGGCACCCTTGCGGACCCATTCCAGCTCGTCTTTCATGGCTTTTTCGTGAGCGGTCTGCTGCTTGGATTCCTGCGCCAGGCGGTCCGACTTGGCTTCAAGCCAGCCGGAATAGTTGCCCTCGTAAGGAATACCCGCGCCGCGGTCGAGTTCCAGAATCCAGCCAGCCACGTTGTCCAGGAAGTAACGGTCGTGCGTGATCGCAACCACAGTCCCCGGGAAGTCGTGGAGGAAATGCTCCAGCCAGGCGACCGAGTCGGCATCCAGGTGGTTGGTCGGTTCGTCGAGAAGCAACATGTCCGGTGCGGAGAGCAGCAGGCGGCACAGCGCGACGCGGCGCTTTTCGCCACCGGAAAGGACCGAAACCTTCGCATCCCAGGCCGGCAGGCGCAGCGCGTCGGCGGCGACTTCCAGCTGACGCTCCAGGTTATGGCCATCGCTGGCCTGCAGGATCGATTCGAGCTTGGCCTGCTCGGCCGCCAGCTTGTCGAAATCAGCGTCCGGCTCGGCGTATTCGGCGTAGACCTGATCGAGACGCGCCTGGGCGTCCTTGATCACGCTGACCGCCTCTTCGACGACCTCACGGACCGTCTTGTTCGGATCAAGTTGTGGCTCCTGCGGCAGATAACCCACATTGAGCTCCGGCATCGGACGCGCTTCGCCATCAAACTCGGTGTCGACACCCGCCATGATTTTCAACAGCGTGGATTTACCCGAACCGTTGAGGCCCAGCACGCCGATCTTGGCACCGGGAAAGAAAGACAGAGAGATGTTTTTCAGGATTTCACGCTTCGGCGGCACAACTTTGCTCAGCCGATGCATGGTGTAGACGTATTGAGCCATGAAATGAAAACCTAGCGTCTGTAATGAGGACCGATTTGGGTAACGAGCTTAAAGCTCCGGCCGGAAAAAAGCTTTTATTTGTCCTTGAGACTTGCCGCGAGACCGTTCCGAGCCTTGAATAAACTCAGTTGGAAATATATCGGGGCAGTGCTGGCAAATATAAAGCCTGATCGATATTGCAAAAAGTGGAGTCACTCATGCAGGAGTCGGTGGATACCACACGTTGCGCAAAGCTACCCGAATGCTGCGTGCAGGGCAAACGATACGGCCCAATGGCACTGGCACTTTGCCACAACTAAAGGCATGCTAGCCGCCCTCTTTGGGCGACCGCCTATTTTATCTAAAGCACCACTGCTTCAGTCCAGCAGTCAGGAACAGCGATTTGCCCACTTCAACGCCTCTGTCGTCATCAAGTGTTGCTACAGACAGTGCGACCAGGCCTCTGCGTGGGTCAGTGAAAGGCATGCTGGCGGGCCTGGTTCTGGTGGTGCTTGCCCTGTTGCTCTGGCAGCTGATCGAGCAATTTCATCAGACTCAGGAGCGCCAGCGTCAGCGCAGTCTGGAGTACAGCGTCCAGTTGTCAGACCGGATGAGTCTGAACATGGCGCTCAAGGCGCAGATCGCCATGAACCTGCTGGACGAGGCGCTATCCTCGGGGGAGCGGCTGGAGCAGCCGACGACGCTGGTGAACCTGCGCACTGCCCTGCCCGCACTGCGCAGCGTCGCTCGCCTGAATCGGGAGAGTGAAATTGTCAGTGACAGTGCCGAGGCCTCGCGCGACGGTGAGTTTCTCGAACAAGCCATGAAGCAGGCGCGCGGTCGCCCCTACTTCTATACCGGCTCCGAAGACGGCAACCAGATTTATATACTGATTCGCCTGGGCAACGGCGTGAGCGGCGACTACTGGGCAGTGCGCGTGGCACCCGACGCCTTGAAAGAACTTGCCAGCCAGCCGGCGCAGAACTTTCAGCACCTGTGGCGTCTTGAACAGCGCAAGACGCAGCGGGTCATTCTCCATGAACAGGTGCCGGCCAACGAAGCGGACAGTGGTCTGTCCGATACCATTCTGCTGCAGCCGCTGAGCAACAGTGACTGGCAACTGCGGGGGCTGTTCGACACCTACAAGGCCCGCAGCGAACTGCTTGCGCCACTGATCGGCAAGTGCCTGATCGGCCTGCTGCTGTCGATCCTGCCGCTGATCGCGCTGATCAGCCTGCGCCGACGCCAGCGTCAGATGCTGCAGAGCAGGCGCCGCTACCGGGATATCTTCGAAGGCGCGGGCGTCGCGATCTGTGTCATGGACATGTCCGGCCTTCAGGAGCAACTGGAAGCACTTGAGGTCAGGACCAGCGAGGACTTCGAGCGTCTGCTCAAAAGCCAGCCAGCCTCGCTCAAACGCCTGCTGCAGCAATTGCGCATCAGCGAACTCAACGAAGTTGCCTTGAGCCTGCTGGACATCGAGCACCGCGAACAGGCATGGCAACCATTGATCGAGGGCGAATCACGCTCGCGTCCGGGCGTCGGCATTCCGATCATTCAGGCGGTTCTCGCCGGGCAGCCACGACTGGAACTGGAAATCTGCCTGACCCGCGCAAGCGGTGAGGATCAGCACCTGTGGCTGGTCATGCGCCTGCCCGAGACACGCAGCGACTTCGATGCGGTGATTCTCAGCATTGGCGACATCACCAGCCGTAAACAGGTCGAGCTGTCATTGCTGGACCGCGAGAGCTTCTGGTCCGACGTGGTACGCACCGTACCGGACCATTTGTACGTTCAGGACGTACTCAGCCAGCGGGTGATCTACAGCAACCACCACTTCGGCTACACGCTGGGTTACAGCAAGTCAGAACTGCACGCCATGGGCGAGTTCTTCTGGGAAGTCCTGCTGCACCCTGAGGACGCCCGAAACTATCAGGACATGCGCCTGCGCCAGCGTCACCACGGGCACAATGAATTACTGCAACGCGTGCTGCGCTTCCGGGACCGCGAGAGCAACTGGCGGTCTTTCGACATTCGCGAGCAGGCGCTGGCCTGGGACGCAGAAGACCGGGTCACCCGTATCATCGGCATTGCCAAGGACATTACCGAGCAGGTCGCGTCCAGCCAGTCACTGCGTGACAGCGAACAGCGTTACCGCATGCTCGCCGAAAGCATCAGTGATGTGATTTTCTCCACCGACGGCCGGCTGGCAGTCAACTACGTCAGCCCTTCGGTAGAACGTGCGCTGGGCTACAGCGCCGAGTGGATCCTGCAGAACGGCTGGTCCGCCGCTATTGCCAACCCCCAGCAAATAGTCGGTTTTGATGCGCTCATGGACCGCATCGACAAGGTCCTCGACAAACCTCAGGAACTCGCCAGGCTGCGCGAAGAAGTCACCATCCGAATGTTCCTGTTCGACTGCCTGCGTGCCGACGGTCGCAAGATCCCGGTGGAACTGCGCGTGGTTCTGGTGTGGGGCGAACACGGCAATTTCGAGGGAATCTTCGGCGTGGGCCGGGACATCAGTCAGCAGCGTCGGGCCGAGAAAGACCTGCGCATGGCTGCCACCGTATTCGAGCATTCGACATCCGCCATTCTGATTACCGACCCCGCTGGCTATATTGTGCAGGCCAACGAGGCCTTTACCCGCGTCAGTGGCTATGAAGTGGCTCAGGTGCTCGATCAACTGCCGGGCATGCTCACCGTGGAGTCCGAACAGGAAACCCGGCTGCGCCACATCCTCAGGCAGTTGAACGGACAAGGCACGTGGGAAGGTGAAATCCGGCTCAAGCGCCGTAATGGCGAACACTACCCGGCCTGGGTCGGCATTACCGCAGTCCTCGACGATGAAGGCGACCTGGCCAGCTACGTGTGCTTCTTCAGCGATATCAGCGAGCGCAGGGCCAGCGAGGATCGTATCCACCGTCTGGCCTACTACGACGCGCTGACTCATCTGCCCAACCGCACCCTGTTTCAGGATCGACTGCATTCGGCGCTGCAGCACGCCGAGCGCCAGCAGGCCTGGGTGGTGCTGATGTTCCTCGACCTCGACCGCTTCAAACCGATCAACGACTCCCTGGGCCATGCCGCGGGCGACCGGATGCTGCAGGAAATGGCCACGCGCCTGCTCGCCTGCGTATCGGTGGATGACACCGTGGCCCGCATGGGCGGGGATGAATTCACCCTGCTGCTGGAACCGGATGAAACCCGCGAAGCCGCGCTGAATCGCGCGATTCACGTTGCCGAACGCATTCTGACCAGCCTGATAACGCCTTTCGTACTCGAAGGCCGCGAGTTCTTTGTGACCGCCAGTATCGGCATCGCCCTCAGCCCGCAGGACGGCAAGGAACTGAGTCAGTTGATGAAGAATGCCGACACAGCGATGTATCACGCCAAAGAGCGCGGCAAGAACAATTTCCAGTTCTATCAGGCAGACATGAACGCCACCGCTCTGGAGCGTCTGGAGCTGGAAAGCGACTTGCGCCACGCTCTGGAGCAGAAGGAGTTCACCCTCTTCTACCAACCGCAGTTCAGCGGCGACGGCAAACGCCTGACGGGCGCAGAAGCCCTGCTGCGCTGGCGCCATCCACGTCGCGGGCTAGTACCGCCCAACGACTTCATCCCGGTGCTCGAAGAGCTCGGGCTGGTCGTGGAAGTCGGCGATTGGGTTCTGGCCGAAGCTTGCCGCCAACTCAAACACTGGCATCAGGCCAGGGTTCGCGTGCCCAAGGTGTCGGTCAACATCTCGGCACGGCAGTTCTCGGACGGCCAGCTCGGCAAGCGAATCGCCCTCATACTCGAACAGACCGGCCTGTCACCCGCCTGCCTGGAGCTGGAACTGACCGAAAGCATCCTGATGCGCGAGGTCAACGAGGCCATGCAGATCCTCGATGGCCTCAAAAACCTTGGCCTGAGCATCGCAGTCGATGACTTCGGCACCGGCTACTCGTCGCTGAACTACCTCAAACAGTTCCCGATTGACGTGCTGAAGATCGACCGCACCTTCGTCGATGGCCTCCCATCCGGCGAGCAGGACGCCCAGATCGCCCGCGCCATCATCGCCATGGCTCACAGCCTGAACCTCTCGGTGATCGCCGAAGGCGTGGAGACCCATGAACAACTGGAGTTTCTTCGCGAACACGACTGCGACGAAGTCCAGGGCTACCTGTTCGGCCGCCCGATGCCCCCTGCGCAGTTCGAAGCGCAATTCAGCAATGATGCGTTGTTCATGCTGGATTGAATGCGGGCCTCGCGCCCCGGCCATCGTACATTTGAACGATAGCCGAACCCTTGAATATGAGTAGACTTGAGCCACTGCCTCGCACAGCGTCGATGACAGCGAGCGCTCTACCCATAATAAAGAACACAAGGGGGTAGCATGATCAGCGATACAACATCCCTGGACAGTGTTTCCTGTCAGGTCGTTGAAGCCTTGAACAAGGTGATTCTCGCGCTTCAGACCGAGGTCAGCAGCGCGTCGATCTCTACGTTTCATCAACAGGCGCTTGAGCGGGCGTGCGCGCTGGTGCCGTTCGACAAGGCCTGGTGGGGAAGATCCACCTGGCGTGACAACTGGCCCGTCGAGCACAGTTCCTTTTTGCTCGGCCTGCCCACCGGCTATCCCGCCGAGTGGGAGCAACTCAAGACCTCGGATGCCAGCGTCGGCAGAATGCATCAGACCCAAGGCGTCTGTCAGGTCATTCACTGTACGGCAGCGGATGCACCTCCCGCGCTGGCCGAACTCGGACGCCAGTACGACCTTTGTTTCGCTCTGGGCATTGTCCTGACCGACCCGCACACCCAGCAGGGCGTGCATTTGACGCTGTTTCGCTCGGCTGACCATACGTCCTTTTCGCCTTTGGACAAACGCCTGATCGAGTGGCTGATGCCGCATCTGATCGCCGCCGAACAGGCCAGTTATCTGCGCACGCTCACGACCCTGCGGGAAACTCAGGGCGCCTACGATGAGACCGCCATGGCGGTGAGCGATCGTTACGGTGTGCTGCTTTCCATGGAGCCTGCGTTCTCGTCGATGCTGGGCTCGGAATGGCCCGACAGACCGTCCAATCGTCTGCCCAGACAATGCAACCCTCAAGAGGGCTATTCGAGTCAGAACCTGCACATCACGTCGCAGCCGGTGGGCGACCTCGTTCTATTGACGGCGCGTCGACGCAGCAGTCTGGAACTGTTGAGCACGCGCGAACTTCAGGTCGCCCGAGGCTTTGCGGTCGGACAGACTTACAAGGAAGTCGCGCGCAACATCGGTATGTCGCCCTGCACCGTCCGGCACCACTTGAGAAAGATCTACAACAAGCTCGGTGTCACCCGTAAAGCGCAGATCGCTCAGTTACTGCATTTGACTGACGGCTGACGCCAACGCGTTCCAGCCCATTTCCGGTTTTTCCAATAACTGCCACCCCGCAAGGGAGGGCTGTGCTCGCCCATAAAAATAACAAGGCGCTTACCGATGTCATTAAAAAACCACTTCCTTAGCGCTTCAGGGCTCGCCATGGCGATCCTGTGGTTATCGTCCACAGCCTGCGCCACCGAAAATGCTGCACCTACGACAGCCGCCGGCGTTTTCGACTTTGGCGCAGGCTTCATGCCGCCCACCACCCCCAATGGCACCGTCGGCATGCGCATCAGCAACTACCGGGCGAACGTCATCAAGGACAGCCACGGCAATGACAGCCCCAACGATTTCCAGATCAACGTCCTGGCAATCGGCCTCGCTTATTTGCGAATGACCGAGCAGGAGTTTTTGGGGGCGCGCTATGGTTTCGCGGTGGTGCCGATCTTCTTCAAGATGGATGCAGACCTGGGCGTGAACGCCGGGGGGCAACGGGTCTTCAGCGACAGTGCATCGCTGTTTCGTCAGGCGGACCTGCAAGTGGTGCCGATCATCCTGGACTGGAAGCTCGGACCGGGGCTGGGCATCAATGCCCAACTGATGTTTCAGGCGCCCACCGGGGACTATGACAAAAACCGTCTGGTCAGCCCTGGCACCAACCACTGGACGGTTTCTCCGCTGTTGAACGCGACCTACATTTCACCCGGTGGCTTCGAGGTTTCCTCGAGTTTCCAGATCGATATAAACGCGCGTAACCCCGACACCGATTACCGCAGTGGCGTTGAGTACCGACATGAGTTTGCAGTGGGCCAGCATGTGGGCGACTGGACCGTCGGCATTGGCGGCTACTACTACCGACAGCTGTCGGACGACGACGCGCCGGGACTGACCCGCGGCAATCGCGCCCGAGTACTCGCCGCAGGCCCTGCAGTGAGTTACTTCAAACCCGGCGCCGGTCTGCCGCCCATCTGGTTGCACGCCTACAAGGAGTTCGACGCCCACAACCGTGCCGAGGGCTACACCGTAGCGCTGCGTACCGGCATCAGCTTTTAAGTGGCGTGCGCAACGCGACGACACGCTTTCAATCCTGGAGACGATCGATGAAAGACCTGCACGAATTATTCAATACGCTGGACGGCCGAGGCCTGGCAACACTGGTACGCAATGGCGAGGTGACCCCCGGCGAGCTGCTGGAAACCGCTATTGAGCGGGTAGAACAGGTCGAGCCCGGCCTGAACGCCGTCAGCGAAAGGCTTTACGATCAGGCGCGCAGCCAGGCGAGCGGGAGCAGCGTCAGACAGGGCGTCATGGCAGGCGTACCAACGCTGGTGAAAGACATGTTCACCCCGATGACCGGGGCTCGCATGACCAGTGGCTCGCATGCGCTGGGCGAGTTTCGCTCAGACATCGACTGCGAAATCGTCAGCCGGCTGCGTCAGGCAGGCTGCCAACTGATCGGAACGACCACCGCGCCTGAATTCGGCGTGTCCTACAGCACCGAATCGCAACGCTTCGGCGCGACCCGCAATCCCTGGAATCCGCAATACAGCGCGGGCGGTTCCAGCGGGGGTGCAGCAGCGCTGGTTGCGGCGCGCGCCATCCCTTTCGCCCATGGCAACGATGGCGGCGGCTCGCTTCGCGTACCGGCCTCCTGCTGCGGCGTATTCGGCTTCAAGCCATCGCGTGGTCTGCTGCCGTCCGGCCCGATGATTGGCGAGGGCTGGGCAGGCCTGAGCACGGCCCATGCGATCACCCTGTCGGTAGGCGACAGCGCCGCCCTGCTCGACGCCACTGCAGGGAGTGACCTGGGGGCTCCCTATGCGGCGCCCATGCCGGCGACGCCGTTTGCACACGCCGCAGGACGCGATCCCAGGCGCCTGAAAATCGCTCTGATCTCGGCAATATCACCCTGGCCCGCCGAACCGGAAGCCCTGGCTGCACTGCAGCACACGGCGGCCTTGCTAGAGGCGCTAGGGCATTACGTGGTACCGGCGACGCTGCCGGTCCAGTTGCCTGAATTCCTCGACGCGACGTTCGACATCATCGGTTCACACACCCAGGGCTACCTCGATCTGTTGGGCAAAATGCGCGGTTTCCCGGTCTCTATGGACGAGCTGGAGCCGCGCACCCGCGTCATTCTGCGCGAACGCGGGCAACTGTCGGCGACACGCTACATTTCCGCGGTCGAATCGATGCATGCACTGGGCCGGGCGATGGCCGGCTTCTTCGAAGAGTACGACGTTGTCCTCACCCCGACGCTCAACCGCGCGCCGCCCCGCCTGGGAGACTTGGCCTTCGACGACGACAGTCGGTCCCTGCAGGACTTCATCGCGCTTTCACACAGCTACTCGCCCTACACGGCGATCTTCAACGCGACTGGCCAGCCAGCCATGTCCGTGCCCCTCTACTGGACAGCCGATTCGCTGCCACTGGGCTCGCACTTCGCCGCGCGGTTTGGCGACGAACTGACCTTGCTGAGCCTCGCCGGCCAACTGGAGCGCGCCCAGCCGTGGGCCGCACGCAGGCCGCCGTTAAACGCTTGCGCGGGTTGATGCGAAGGGATTATTGGCGGTGATGGTGGTAAGCCAGGCAAGACCACCGCCTGCGTTGCTGGCGGCGGTCTACCGGCTACAGGCTTATGGCTCGCCAGCCGCTTGCTGTGCAGACGCCGGAAGCGACCCGGTCAGGTACCGGAAGCGGTCGTAGAGACCCGCCACTACCTGCCCGCCTGCGATCCTGCCCGGAATTGCCGTTTGCAGGGTGCCGACCGCGCTCCCCAGAGGCGAGGCGCTGACGTAATTTCCGGCCCAGGACGCTGCCGCCCTGCCAGCCTGATGCGCCGCCTTGCCTTTGTCAGTCAGGTAGCTCAACCCCTTGCCAGCTGCTGCGCCAGCCACTTCTCCAACCATACCGGGAAGCGTGAGGTTGGCTGCGGTCAGGACCGCAGCACCGGAGGCGTAGCCTTTGATCCCCTTGTCGAGAAAATTCCAGACTTTGTTGACGCCCAGAAACCCCGTCATCACCAGATTCAGGCCGACGATCTCCTTGAAGACCTGAACCGCCTTTTGCATGTCGACTTCAGGGTTCATGGCCAGTTTGAGCATCTCCGATACGCACCAGACGCCGTCCGCCGCGTAATCGGCTTTGCCGACCATGCTTTTCATCAACATCACCAGCGCCGCACCGATACTCGCAGTCAAGGCCACCAGCCCCAGCTTGGTGTAGAAGTCAGGGTCCGCCTTGCGCTCCCCCTCGGCCAGCTGCAGCCCTGCGCGCAGGGCATCGGCGCCTTCGAACCTGGCCTGGAATTCGCTGCTTTGGGTGCCCAGGTACGTCAGGCTCGAGTTCATGATGTCGGTGATGCTTTTGTCTTGCTTGTACAATTCGGTCGCCACTTTCATCTGCTGGGCAAAATGCTCGCTGACCTCGAAATGCCTGACCACGGCAAGATGGTCTTCCTCCGGGATGCTGGCGTTCCCGGTGTCTGGCCTGGAAAGCTTGCTCTTGGCGAGCTTGAAGGCGGCGACGATCGATTCGCGGTTGAATACGCCCAGCGTGGCTGCGCCCGATGCTACGGCCGTTGCGATACCGAAGCCGACCTGCTCCAGCAGGTGTTCGTTTCTGGCAAAGGTGGGCTGCGCCACGATGGCGTTGGCCAGCACGGTAACGAAGTAGCGGTTCAGACCGTGATCGACATTGGTCCGTGCGTTGGTCAGCTCGTTCATCATCAGGCCAGCCATGAACACTGCGTTCTTGGTGAAGTGGGCAACCAGCGATGAGCTGTAGGAGTTGTCCTTGCTGACGAATGCCACGGCCAGTGGCAAGGGTGCCAGCGCGAGCAGCATCGCCGGACTTGCAAGGACGCGACTCTTGAGCGAGGCGCCGTTCTTGAGCGTGCCCAGTTCGGCATTCATGCTTTGGTTAAGGCTGAGCAACTCGTCTTTCACATCAGAGGGTAGCCCCGAGCGGCTCAACACTGCAGGCAACTTTTCGTTGTGAGCGCGCCAGGCGTCGAGTTGGCCCTGACCGTTGGCCTGAACGATTGCGCCCAACATGTCACGCTCGGCTTCGCTCAGCGCCGACGATGGCTTTTCCAGTAGCGTCTTCACAACATCGGACGTCGTGGTAGCAGCACTTGGCAAATGACCAAGACGTGCCAGTTGCTCCTCGCTCAACACCAGCGAACCGCTGGCCAGCGCCAACCGCAGTTTTTCATCGAACCCCATGCCGCACCGGGCCTCGATGTCTCCTTCAGGGGCGAAGGGCAATGGGGTATTGCTGACGATATCGCGTTGTTCCTGTGTGAGATGCAGCACATGCTTGTTCAGGAAGGCATGCATCTGATCGGGCGACAGGTGTGGCGCCGGGGTGCGCATCAAGGCCAGCAACCCCTTGTCGTCCATCGGCGCGAGCGCCCCGTAGGCATCAAACTTGCGCACCAGATTACCGCCGGCCTTGAGCAACGCCTGGCTTCTCGTCAGCCGGGGCTCGGCAGGCTCGTGGCCGGGTGCAGGTGCTTCACCTGGCTCGATGGAGATTTCTTCCGGCCTCGGCAAAAGATCGTGTTCGCGCAATAGCTGCAGCAGCGCCCCCGCCACTTCCGCCAGCTCGCGCAATTCATTGCAGGCTGGCGCGTCCTGGCAATTTTCGGTCAATGCCTGCAATGCGCCGGGCAACGTCTCCAGGTGATTGAGCGTGTCGGCATGTGAGCGCAGCAGACAGACGATCGCTTCGGGTTGACGCTGGAGGCTGTCATTCAAATCCGCCGTACGCTGCTTGGCCGTGCACACGAAATGGCTGAAGAGCGTGTAAGACGAAACAACGGGTGGCTCTGCGCCCAGCGTCTCGGGATCCAGATGAGTCAACGCCAGCAGATCCGGAACCGCCCGGGCTAACGCAGGCGACTTTGCAGTCAAACGAGCGACCGATTGGTGCAGGCGCGCGGTCCTGAGCCCCTCGCAGGCCAGTGACAGCGAGTCGTGAGATGCGTGAGAAGCAGGCATGTCCGCCAGCCGGCCAATACAGCGCTCAAGCAGGTCTTTCAGCGCCGGCGCCTGATCCTCGCTGGCGAGTTGGTGCCAACCCTGCTCGGTCGTGGCGACCTCGGCCAGGCTGTGGCAGAGCTGGGCAACTGTGGGCCAGGACGGCTGCTGTTTATCCAGCTCACGCTGGAGAGCAGACAACAGACGCACAGAGTCCTGCGCTGGCGCGGCCGAGGTGCGACCAAATGCCACAGCCAGCTTGCCGGAGGCAAAAAACGCTACGGTACGAGCCTGCTGCGGAGCTTGCTCACTAACGCCGGCTGCATCGCCGGACGCAGGAGCAACCTCCGGCAATGAGGAATGAGAGGAGCGCGTGATCTGAGAGGGCATCATGGCGTTTTTACCTACTGTCGGTGGGTACGGGCAACAGACCGACTGAGTGTCGTCCGGACCGGAACGGTTCCGGCAGTTGAAGGTAAATAGATGCGTGATCGCTGAAATTTCGAGTGAATGTGCCCGGTTCACGCTGCAGTTCACTCAATCGACCTCGACAATCTCATGTGGCCGGGCCCCACACAGAACAAGCCTTGCGCCTGCAGCACGGCCATGATTTTGGCCCTGGTCGAAACCCGCGTGAACGCCCTCACTGTTCAAGATGACTGCCTTTCATATGCCAGATAAAACCCGATGGGGTAGAATAGTCGCCTTTTCCGCCATGCCCCCTTGAGGACTGCCATGTTCAGCCGTGATTTGACTATCGCCAAGTACGACGCCGATCTGTTTGCCGCCATGGAGCAAGAAGCTCTGCGTCAGGAAGAACACATCGAGCTGATTGCCTCGGAAAACTACACCAGTCCGGCCGTCATGGAAGCTCAAGGCTCGGCCCTGACCAACAAGTACGCAGAAGGCTATCCAGGCAAGCGCTACTACGGTGGTTGCGAGTACGTCGACATTATCGAGCAACTGGCCATCGACCGCGCCAAGGAACTGTTCGGCGCTGACTACGCCAACGTTCAGCCACATGCGGGTTCGCAAGCCAACTCGGCGGTCTACCTGGCCCTGCTGCAAGGCGGCGACACCATTCTGGGCATGAGCCTTGCTCACGGTGGTCACCTGACCCACGGCGCCAGCGTTTCGTCCTCGGGCAAACTGTACAACGCCGTTCAGTACGGCATCGATGCCGACGGCATGATCGATTACGACGAAGTCGAGCGCCTGGCTGTCGAGCACAAGCCAAAAATGATCGTCGCCGGTTTTTCTGCCTACTCGCAGATCCTCGACTTCCCGCGCTTCCGTGCAATCGCTGACAAGGTCGGTGCCTACCTGTTCGTCGACATGGCTCACGTAGCCGGTCTGGTCGCCGCAGGCGTCTACCCGAACCCGGTGCCATTCGCCGATGTCGTGACCACCACCACGCACAAGACCCTGCGCGGTCCACGTGGCGGCCTGATCCTGGCGCGCGCCAACGCCGAGATCGAGAAGAAGCTGAACTCTGCAGTATTCCCTGGCTCCCAGGGCGGTCCGCTGGAGCACGTCATCGCAGCCAAGGCCGTGTGCTTCAAGGAAGCGCTGCAGCCTGAGTTCAAGACCTACCAGCAGCAAGTGGTGAAGAACGCCAAGGCAATGGCCGGTGTGTTCATCGAGCGTGGCTTCGACGTCGTGTCCGGCGGTACCGAGAACCACCTGTTCCTGCTGTCGCTGATCAAACAGGACATCTCCGGTAAAGACGCCGACGCCGCTCTGGGTCGCGCCTTCATCACCGTCAACAAGAACTCCGTACCAAACGACCCACGCTCCCCGTTCGTCACCTCCGGCCTGCGCTTCGGCACCCCGGCAGTGACCACTCGCGGCTTCAAGGAAGCAGAGTGCAAGGAGCTGGCCGGCTGGATCTGCGACATCCTGGCTGACCTGAACAACGAAGCCGTGATCGACGCGGTTCGCGAGAAGGTCAAGGCCATCTGCGCGAAGCTGCCGGTTTACGGTGCTTGATAAGCCTGGCTTAAACGCAGTACCAAAAGCCCCGACTCGTGAGAGCCGGGGCTTTTTGTTGGGCGGTTCACTGTACGGGCAGAAGCTCAGCCGCTGTTCGACCTCTCAACCGCATACCTTCTCGAACCCCGCCCGAATCTTCTCCTCCGGCAACTCATCGGCAATGAACACAATCACGCTCTCGCGTTTTTCGCCTTCGGCCCACTCGGTGTCCCAGTCGAAGCCATACAGTTTGAGCACGCCCTGAAACACCATCTTGCGTGGTTCGTCTTCGATGTTGAGCACGCCCTTGTAACGCAGCAATTGTTTGCCGTGGTCTTCCAGCAGTTCGTTCATGAACTCGCTGAGGCGGTCCAGGTTCAGCGGTTTTTCGCTGCGCAGGACCAGGCTGCTGATCCGGTCAGCGGAATTGCCGGCCGGGGCCAGCGGGCGCAGGATCATGCCGCCGCCGAGGTCAGCATTGAGGTTGAAGCCGCGTACGTCGAGCAGTTCGGCGAGGTCGATCCTGCCGTGCTCGACAATACGGATTGGCGCACGGCGGTTGATGCGGGTCAGGCGTGCACTGAGGGCCTCGAAGGCTGCGTCGTCAACCAGATCACGCTTGCTGACCAGCAACCGGTCGGCAAAACCGATCTGCGCCTGGGCGATGGTTTGCGCCAGGTGGGTATCGGCGTGCGCGGCGTCGACCAGGGTAATGATGCCGTCGAGGATGTAACGCTCGCGCAGCTCTTCATCGATGAAAAAGGTCTGCGCGACCGGCGCGGGATCGGCCAGACCGGTGCATTCGATCACCAGTCGGTCGAAAGCGATCTCGCCGCTGTCCAGACGCTCCAGCAACAGGTAGAGCGCCTTGGTCAGGTCAGTGTGGATGGTGCAGCACACGCAACCGTTGGACAGGGTCATGATCTGCACAGGGTCGGTGCCGAGCAACTGGCTGTCGATGCCTGCATCGCTGAATTCGTTTTCAATCACGGCGATTTTCAGGCCGTGTTCGGCCTTGAGCAGGTGGCGCAGCAAGGTGGTCTTGCCGGCGCCCAGAAAACCGGTCAGCACGGTCACGGGGATGGGTTGCAACTCAGTCATAAGGCTCCTGGCGTGAGGCATTCAGCTGAAATGAAAACGCGCCACAGGTGATGGCCTGCGGCGCGTCGGATCAAACCATAACGCAGATCAGCGGATCAACAGCACTTCGGACCGGCCTTGCCGCCGTAACGGGCCTCTTGCCGCTCCCGAAAGAACTGCTCGTAGGTCATCACCGGCTTGTCCGGGTGAGTGTTCTGCATGTGCTCGACATAGGTGTCGTAGTCCGGCATGCCCACCATCAGGCGCGCGGCCTGACCAAGGTATTTGCCGAGGCGACTCAGGTCATTGAACATGGGCAAATCCTCTGTGGGTATCCATCATCACACCTGTGACGCTGGCGGCATGGCCTGGAACGGAGCTTCCTTGTCGGTGCGCTCCTTGGTGCTCCAGGCCGCACGGCCGACTTTAATGGCGTAGAACAGGATGCTGACCACCACGAACAGGAACAATATGGTCAGCCCGGCGTTGGTGTAAGCGTTGAAGATAACGTGCTGCATCTGGTCCATGGTTTTGGCCGGGGCAAGAATCTGACCGGCATCGGCCGCCGCGCTGTATTTCTTGGCCAGAGCCAGGAAACCTACCGCAGGGTTGGCGTCGAACAGCTTGATCAAACCAGCGGTCACGGTGCAGATCAGCAGCCAGACAGCGGGCAGCATGGTCACCCAGACATAGCGCTGACGCTTCATCTTGATCAGCACCACGCTGGCCAGCATCAGGGCGATACCGGCAAGCATCTGGTTGGAGATACCGAACAGCGGCCACAGGGTATTGATGCCGCCCAGCGGATCGATCACGCCCTGATAGAGCAGATAGCCCCACAATGCCACGCAACCGCCGGTACCGATGGCGTTGGCCGTCCACGACTCGGTGCGCTTCAGGGCCGGAACGAAGCTGCCCAGCAAGTCCTGCAGCATGAAGCGTCCGGCACGTGTACCGGCGTCGACTGCGGTCAGGATGAACAGTGCCTCAAACAGAATCGCGAAGTGGTACCAGAACGCCATGGTGTTTTCACCCGGCAGCACCTGATGGAGAATCTGCGCGATACCGACGGCCAGCGTCGGAGCACCACCGGCACGGGCCAGAACAGTGTTTTCACCGATGTCTTTCGCGACAGCGGTCAGTTGCTCCGGCGTGATGGCAAAGCCCCAGCTGGACACGGTCTGCGCAACGGTTACCACGTCACTGCCGACCACCGCAGCCGGGCTGTTCATGGCGAAGTACACGCCCGGCTCGATCACCGACGCGGCAACCATCGCCATGATGGCCACGAAGGACTCCATCAGCATGCCGCCGTAACCGATGTAACGGGCGTTCTTCTCGTTATCCAGCAGTTTGGGCGTCGTGCCCGACGAGATCAGTGCGTGGAAACCCGACACTGCACCGCAGGCAATGGTGATGAACAGGAACGGGAACAGTGCGCCCTTCCAGACCGGGCCTGTGCCGTTGGTGAACTGGGTCAGGGCCGGCATTTTCAGCTCGGGCGCCAGAATCAGGATGCCGATCGCGAGTGCCAGAATGGTGCCGATTTTCAGGAAGGTCGACAGGTAGTCACGGGGCGCAAGCAGCAGCCAGACCGGCAGCATGGCCGCTACAAAGCCATAACCGACCAGCATCCAGGTGATCTGCACGCCGGTAAACGTGAACATCGGCCCCCAGGTCGGATCCGCCGCAACCATGCCGCCGACCCAGATGGAGCCGAGCAACAGAATGACGCCGACGATGGAGATTTCACCAATGCGTCCTGGACGGATGTAGCGCATATAAATGCCCATGAACATCGCGATCGGGATC
Source organism: Pseudomonas sp. PvP028 (assembly GCF_017832255.1). Taxonomy (NCBI): domain Bacteria; kingdom Pseudomonadati; phylum Pseudomonadota; class Gammaproteobacteria; order Pseudomonadales; family Pseudomonadaceae; genus Pseudomonas; species Pseudomonas sp. PvP028. The sequence goes on along the minus strand of NZ_JAFIBL010000001.1, from coordinate 2,338,263 downwards.
GTCGCCATGACCGTGAACATGCCCCACGGGCTCTCAGCCAGGGCCTTGACTACGATCAGCGCCAGCACCGCGAGGATGATGATCATGATCAGGAAACAGCCGAATAGTGCAATGGTGCCGGGAATACGGCCCATTTCCTCGCGGACCATGTCGCCCAACGAGCGTCCGTCACGGCGCGTCGAAAGGAACAGGATCATGAAGTCCTGCACCGCACCGGCCAGCACCACGCCGGCAATCAGCCAGAGCGTACCGGGCAGATAGCCCATTTGCGCTGCCAGTACCGGGCCTACCAGCGGGCCTGCGCCAGCAATGGCTGCAAAGTGGTGACCGAAGAGGATGTGTTTGTTGGTCGGCACATAGTCCAGACCGTCGTTGTTGACCACCGCCGGTGTCGCGCGCAGCGGATCGATCTGCATGACGTGAGTGGCGATGAAAAGACTGTAGTAACGATAGGCAACCAGGTAGATAGCTACCGCGGCGACCACGATCCACAAGGCGTTGATCGCCTCTCCGCGACGCAAGGCCACGACCCCAAGGGCACATGCCCCGACAATTGCGACGATGAGCCAGGGAACATGGCGCATCAGACTATTATTATTTTTCATTTTTTTATTCCAGCAGAGTTGACTAGAAGGCAAGCCATGCGAGTTTAGCGCCGGATCAGCGAAAGACCACCCCCAACCAAGGTCTAGGTCGAAATTTGATCAATTGCGGCAGATACCCGGCATAGAGGGCTGGAATGGCCTCGACAGATGGCGTTCCGATCACAAAACAGCGATGCAGAACTGTTCTGCAATTGCTTTCCGGTCTATCGTGCATGGATAACAGAATCGATCAGATAACGACCTGCCCGCTGACTCCGGTGGCGGTCACCAAGAGAGTTCATTCGATGACCGACTCACCCGAAGATCGCCGTCGTTTCAAACGCATTGCCTTTGATGCCAAGACCGATCTGAAGCAAGGCGACAAAAGCTGGAAAGTGCAACTGGTCGACCTGTCCCTCAAAGGGTTGCTGATCGACCGGCCTGATCCGTGGAACGGTGATCAGACGCAGCCCTTTGAAGTCGACATCATTCTGAGCAACGATGCCCATGTGAAAATGGATGTCGAAATCACCCATGACAACAACCGGCAACTGGGATTCGTTTGCCGGCACATTGGGCTGGAGTCAATCAGCCACCTTAGGCGGCTGGTCGAATTGAACCTCGGAGACCCCGAGGAACTGGATCGGGAACTGGCAGCCTTGATCGAACTGCAGGAATAATCCTCAGGGCGAAGTTACTCGAACAGCGCATCGAGGGCCTGTTCAAGTCGCGTAACGGCAATGATCTGCAAGCCGGGCGGCGCTTCTTTCGGCGCGTTGCCCTTGGGCACGATGGCGCGCTTGAAGCCGTGCTTGGCGGCCTCCTTGAGGCGCTCCTGGCCGCTGGGCACCGGCCTGACTTCACCGGAAAGCCCCACCTCACCGAACACCAGCAAGTCATGCGGCAGCGGACGATTGCGCAGGCTGGACATGACCGCCGCCATCAAGGCCAGGTCGGAGGCGGTTTCCAGCACTTTCACGCCGCCTACCACGTTGAGGAACACGTCCTGATCGTGAGTAGGAATGCCACCGTGACGGTGCAGGACTGCCAGCAGCATCGCCAGACGGTTCTGATCCAGTCCCAGCGTTACGCGGCGCGGGTTGGACATGTGACTGTCGTCCACCAGCGCCTGCACTTCCACCAGCATCGGCCGCGTGCCTTCCCAGGTGGCCATGACCACACTGCCTGGCACTTCTTCCTGCGCACGAGTGAGAAAGATCGCCGACGGGTTGGAGACTTCTTTCAGGCCCTTGTCGGTCATGCCGAACACGCCCAGCTCATTGACCGCGCCAAAGCGGTTCTTCACCGCTCGTAACAGGCGCAGGCGACCATCCGACTCGCCCTCGAAATACAGCACGGTGTCGACCATGTGCTCAAGCACACGCGGACCGGCCAGGGCGCCTTCCTTGGTGACGTGGCCGACCAGGAAGATCGCCGTGCCGCTCTGCTTGGCGTAACGCACCAGCAAGGCGGCGCTTTCACGAACCTGCGACACGCCGCCAGGGGCCGACTGCAGCTGTTCGGTGAAAATCGTCTGGATCGAATCGATCACCATCACCTTGGGCTTCTCGACCTTGGCAGTGGCAATGATGGTCTCGATGCAGGTTTCGGTCATGACCCGCAGCTTGTCCTGCGGCAGACCCAGGCGCCGGGCACGCATGGCAACCTGCTGTTGGGATTCCTCACCGGTGACATACAGCGCAGGCATGCGCTGGGCGATGTTGCACAGCGTCTGCAAGAGGATCGTTGACTTGCCGATGCCGGGGTCGCCGCCAATCAGAACCACCGAACCGTCAACCAGACCGCCGCCGAGTACCCTGTCCAGCTCGGTGGAGTTGGTGGAGAAGCGCGGGATTTCTTCGACGCTGACCTCCGCCAGGGTCCTGATCTGCGCCTGCGAACCGGTCCAGCCGGTACGCCCGGTGGGCGGCGCGGCGGCACCGCTTTCAATCATGGTCTCGACCAGTGTGTTCCAGGCACCGCATTCGCCACACTGGCCCGCCCACTTGGGAAATGTCGCGCCGCACTCGGTGCAGCCGTACAAGCGTTTGGCCTTGGCCATGACAACCCCAGTCGTTAGAAAACGCCCATGATAACGCAGGTTGCAACACCTGCCAGTCGCTGGGCGACGACTGCTTTTGAAAACCGGATAAAACTTACATGGACGACTCCGGTCGATTGAATGTGGCACGGGCGGCAACAGTACGTCTGGGCTACACTCATCCGGATCAAATTTATCTGCTACAAGGAATTACCCCATGAGCGTGCTTAAGGAATTCAAGGCATTCGCGGTCAAAGGCAACGTAGTTGATATGGCCGTCGGTATTATCATCGGCGCGGCATTCGGCAAGATCGTTTCCTCGTTCGTCGGCGATGTCATCATGCCGCCGCTGGGCCTGCTGATTGGTGGCGTGGACTTCAGCGACCTGGCCGTCACCCTGCGCCCCGCGCAAGGGACTGCACCTGCGGTACTGCTGGCGTACGGCAAGTTCATCCAGACCGTCCTCGACTTCATCATCGTCGCGTTCGCGATCTTCATGGGCGTCAAGGCCATCAACCGCCTGAAACGCGAAGAAGCCAAGGCACCTACCCTGCCGCCAACACCCTCCAAAGAAGAAGTCCTGCTGGGCGAGATACGCGACCTGCTCAAAGAGCAGAGCAAACCGGCAGCGCCCATTACCGTGGATCCTGCGCGTACGCTTTGATTGAGTAAGGCCTGCACCTGCAGGCCATAGGCCCTAAGCAGTGCTTTTCAACCGCGATGGCACTGACAACGCAGAGTGCGACGTAAGTGACGGCTGAGTCCTGGCGCTGATCCGGGGGTAGCCTGGCAGGACGCCAGGCTAGTCGCACCGCGCCATGGATGGCGCTTTGCGGCGACCCCCGGATCAGTGACAGGGCGAAGGAACCCGACGAAGTCGGGCCGGAAACGGAGCTAAGGACTTTGCTTACTTTGGTCCCTCAAAGTGAGTCGCCGAGGGGCGAAAAGGTGACCTGAGTCGAACCTCAATCTACCTGACATCACAGAACAGCTGTGTGACGCAGAGCGTCACGAACTGCATTCCCAAGCTGGAGCGTGAGGAACGATAGTTATGTGACTGTCGTGCCAATGCTCGGCACGACAGCCATCGTTAGCCGCCAACCCTCACCAATACGTCTCCACCGCCACCTGCCCAGGCTTGCGTGACAGGCTCAAGCGCATCTCGCGCTGCTTGAGAATCGCCCGAGTGTCATCAATCATCTGCGGATTACCGCAAAGCATCACCCGCGAATGCTCCGGCGTGAGAGCAATGCCGGCCGCGCGCTCCAGCTCCCCGTTTTCGATCAACTGCGTAATACGTCCATTCAATGCGCCCGGATGCTGCTCGCGGGTCACCGTGGCCAGAAACAGAAACTTGTCCGCGTATTCAGCCAGGTACTCACGCTGCATCAGCTCGGCAATCAACTGCTGATAAGCCAGCTCGCGCGACTCACGAACGCTGTACACCAGAATCACCCGCTCGAACTTCTCCCAGACCTCGAAATCCTGAAGGATCGACAGAAACGGTGCGACACCCGTCCCTGTGGATAACAGCCAGAGATCGCGCCCATCGACAAAGCGATCCAGGGTCAGATAACCAAACGCCTGCTTTTCCACCAACAGACTGTCGCCCTCACACAAGCGGCTCAACTCGCTGGTGAACTCGCCATCCGGCACCACGATGGAAAAGAACTCCAGAAACTCGTCATGCGGAGAAGAAACCATCGAGTAGGCACGCCATACGACTGAACCGTCGGCCTTGGTCACCCCGAGACGCGCAAACTGTCCGGCACGAAAGCGAAAACCGGGATCACGCGTGGTGCGCAGGGTAAACAGGTTCGCGGTCAGCGGCGTGACACGCTGCAGTGTCTGTCGGGTGAATTTGTCGTCACTGACGGTCATGGTGCGCTTTGAACTCCTGAATATGGAAAGCAGAGCCCAGTGTCCCGCAAAGCAGGCTCGATAAACACCGGCTGTTTGTGATGGATTACCCGGCAACGCGCTCTGCCGCTTAGAGTATTTGGTTCTTGGATCAGCCCTTCCCGGGTCGAACATCCACAGAGCCGATTACCCCGCCCCCTCTCGCGCGGGGGTTTCAGCCGACAGCCCGAGAATGCACTGCCAAGTGCCATCAGCCCATCCGTCCGGCCAATCCGCAGCCCGACGGATTGCGGTCTATTTGTTCCTAGACTGGATAAACACCCAGCAAGGTCTGTACACGTACTGCAAGGAGGCTACATGAACACAATGGACATAAATTTCTCACAGCCCTCGCCAGCAAAAAACCTGACTCAGAGAGAAATCGAAGTCCTCAAATGGTCCGCTGAAGGCAAAACAGCTGGCGACATCGCAATGATCCTCTGCCTGAAGGAGCGCACCATTCACTTCCACATTGCCAGCGCCATTCAAAAAATGGGCGTTTGCAACAAGACGGCTGCCGCCGTACAAGCCGCACTCAGCGGGATGTTCTGACAAAACGGGCAATCACCGCGTAATCAGACAGGTATCGAAACGAAAAAATACGTAAAATCGTCTGTCTCAGCGAGCCCACCTGTCATCGGGCTCACTGACATACCTTCGATTGCACAGAGTTCTCCCGCCAATGCCCCTGCTCATCAGTCCCTTCGCTGAACTTGATCTCATTCGCCAGCCCGAGCAACAGGATGAGCCCCTGCAGGCCTTCGATGCCGCTGACGAGTATCTGCTCAATCATGTTGCACAAACAGGGCTGAGCCTGCCAAGCCGGGTTCTGGTGCTCAATGACAGTTTCGGCGCGCTGGCGGCAAGTCTCGCGCCGCATGCCACGGTGATCAGCAGTACCGACTCGTTTCTGGCGGCACAGGCGCTGGAAAAGAATCTGGCGCGCAACGGCATGAGCTACGACGCAGTACCGCACATTCCGGCCAGCGAAGCGTTGCAGGGGCCATTCGACTGGGTGCTGATTCGTGTGCCCAAGACCCTGGCGCTCCTCGAGGAGCAACTGATACGCCTGCAAGGCCAGCTGGCCCCCGGCGCACGGGTTATCGCTGCAGCAATGGTCAAGCATTTGCCGCGTTCGGCTGGCGACTTGCTGGAGGAATATGTCGGACCGGTCCAGGCCTCGCTGGCAGTGAAAAAAGCCAGGCTGTTGTTTGCCACGCCACAGCCCATGGAAGTGCGCACCTCGCCCTACCCGACGCGCTACCGGCTGGATGAACCGGCCATCGAACTGCTCAACCATGCCAATGTGTTCTGCCGCGACGGGCTAGACATCGGCACCCGCGCTTTCCTGCCGCATCTGCCAAAAAATCTTGGCACGGCACGGGTCGCGGACCTGGGTTGCGGTAACGGCGTACTGGCCATCGCCAGTGCGCTGGACAACCCGCAGGCGCACTACACGCTGGTCGACGAGTCGTTCATGGCCGTGCAATCGGCAGCCGAGAACTGGCAAGCGACGCTGGGTGATCGCGCCGTACGGATTCAAGCAGGCGACGGTCTGGAGATGCAGGAGCCTGATTCGCTGGATGTGGTGCTGTGCAACCCGCCCTTCCACCAGCAACAAGTGGTCGGCGACTTTCTTGCCTGGCGGATGTTCCTTCAGGCCCGGGCCGCTCTGGTGACTGGCGGGGCGCTGTACATCGTCGGCAATCGCCACCTGGGTTATCACACCAAGCTGTCGCGCCTGTTCCGCGGCGTCGAACAAGTCGCCGCTACGCCGAAATTCGTGATCCTGAAAGCCCGCAAGTAACCCACGCCCACGGCACAAAAAAAGACCCCCTTGCCACGCGAGTGGCAAGAGGGTCGCAAAACGTGTCCGCAGACACGAACGGGAATTCAGTATCAGTGTGTCGTCAGGCCCGCTGCGCTCATGAACATGCGCATCAGGCTGGCCACGATGAACAGCGCGAATACGCTGCCCGCCCAGATTCCGACCAGCCAGGCCAGTCGTTGCCAGAGCGGCTTGCTCAGCGCCGGATCAGGATCGTGCATGGAATTTTTACCAGACATCGTCATTCTCCTCGGTTCGGACTAGTGATAACCGTCTGCAGCCGTCACCTTGCCGCGGAACACGTAATAGCTCCAGAAGGTGTAGCCCAGGATGAACGGAATGATGAACAGCGTGCCCACCAGCATGAAGCCCTGGCTCTGCGGCGGCGCGGCGGCGGTCCAGATCGATACCGACGGCGGGATGATGTTTGGCCACAGACTGATGCCCAGACCGCTGTAACCCAGGAAGATCAGCAACAGGGTCAGCAGAAACGGCGTGTAGTGGGCATTGCGGGCCACCGCCTTGAACAGACCATACATGGTCACCAGCACCAGAATCGGTACCGGCATGAACCAGAACAGGTTGGGCATGCTGAACCAGCGATGCGCGATATCAGCGTGGGCCAGCGGCGTCCACAGGCTGACCACGCCCATGACCGCGAGCACCGCAAGGGCCAGCGGACGCGCCAGATCATGCATCGCCTTCTGCAGCGAGCCTTCGGTTTTCATGATCAGCCAAGTGCAGCCCAGCAGCGCATAGGCGACGATCAAGGCCAGCCCGCAGAACATCGGGAACGGCGAGAGCCAGTCCAGCGAGCCCCCGGCAAACTGGCGATCGACCACCGGAATACCTTCAATGTAGGTACCCAGCGCCACGCCCTGGAAGAAGGTCGCAGCCAGCGAGCCGCCAATGAACGCCTTGTCCCACCAGTGGCGCTTCAGTTCGGTCGCCTTGAAGCGGAACTCGAATGCCACGCCACGGAAAATCAGGCCCATGAGCATGAACATCAGCGGCAGGTACAGCGCAGACAGGACCACCGAGTAGGCCAGCGGGAATGCGCCGAACAGTGCTGCACCGCCCAGCACCAGCCAGGTTTCGTTGCCGTCCCAGACCGGCGCGACGGTGTTCATCATCACGTCGCGGTCGGAACTGTCTTTCATGAACGGGAAGAGAATCCCGATACCCAGATCGAAGCCGTCCATCACCACGTACATCATGATGCCGAAGACGATGATGATGGCCCAGATCAGCGGAAGATCGATACCCATGGCTTAAATCCCCTTGCCGTGACGGTCAAGATTGTCGCCATCTTCTTCGCCTTCAACAGCGGCGGAGAGTGGACGGGCCGGTGTACGTTGCTGGCCGGGACCACCGTGAGGCACATGTTCGACATAGGCCTTCGGCCCTTTGCGAACCAGACGCATCATGTAGCCAAGGCCTGTGCCGAAGAGCACGAAGTAGACGACCACGAACAGCACTAGGGTGATGCTCATCTGCGCCACGCTGTGCCCGGACGAGGCATCGGCGGTACGCATCAGGCCGTACACGACCCACGGCTGACGACCGATTTCGGTGGTGAACCAGCCGGCGAGAATCGCGATCAGACCAGACGGCCCCATCCACAACGCCAGGTACAGGAACGGACGCGAGTTATACAGCGTGCCGCGCTTGCGCAGCCACAGGCTCCACAGGCCGGTGAAGATCATCAGCATGCCAAGGGCGACCATGACCCGGAACGACCAGAACACGATCGTCGAATTAGGGCGATCCTCGGGCTTGAACTCCTTGAGCGCAGGCACCTGCTTGTCGAGACTGTGGGTCAGGATCAGGCTGCCCAGGTACGGAATTTCCACCGCGTACTTGGTTCGTTCTTCCTTCATGTCGGGAATGCCGAACAGGATAAGCGGGGTCGGTTCGTCACCGACGTTCTCCCAGTGACCTTCGATAGCCGCAATCTTCGCAGGCTGATGCTTGAGCGTATTCAGACCGTGGAAGTCACCGACGACAGCCTGGACAGGCGCGACCAGCAGGGCCATCCACATGGCCATCGAGAGCATCTTGCGCACCGCAGGTGTGTCGCGGCCCCGCAACAGGTGCCAGGCGGCCGACGAACCGACGAAGAACGCCGTCGCCACGAACGCGGCAATGGCCATGTGCGTCAGACGATAAGGGAACGACGGGTTGAAGACCACGGCGAACCAGTCAGTGGGAATGATCCGACCGTCGATGATCTCGAACCCTTGCGGTGTCTGCATCCAGCTGTTGGACGACAGAATCCAGAAGGTGGAGATCAGCGTGCCGATGGCAACCATTACCGTGGAGAAGAAGTGCAGTCTGCGGCCGACACGATTCCAGCCGAACAGCATCACACCGAGGAAGCCCGCTTCCAGGAAGAACGCGGTCAGCACCTCGTAGGTCAGCAGCGGCCCGGTCACAGCACCTGCGAAGTCGGAGAAGCGGCTCCAATTGGTGCCGAACTGGTAGGCCATGACAAGCCCGGAAACCACGCCCATGCCGAAGTTGACTGCAAAAATCTTCGACCAGAAGTGGTACAGGTCACGGTAGACGTCATCGCGGGTCTTCAGCCACAGACCTTCGAGCACAGCCAGGTAACTTGCCAGACCGATGGTGATGGCAGGAAACAGAATGTGGAACGAAATCGTGAATGCGAACTGAATCCGGGCGAGATCTATAGCCTCTAAACCGAACATAAGATGTTCCTCTCTCAGATGAAACGTGCTGCCGGCCACAAGCCAACAGCGATTGCCCCCACGGTAATGAGTGCTTGTGTTTCTTTATTCTGGCGTTTCCAAAAGCGAAAACGCTGGTCGATGCACTGATCATTGACTTAACGCAATGACGCAGATCAATCGACCATCAAAGAGTAGTCCTGTTCAGCCATTAAAGTTGTGTGGTCTATTGTCGCGTGGCGGTTTGTCTCACCTGCAGAGCAAGTGCAGACGCTGAGCCCTTCCGGACACCTATCGTTCCTCACGCTCGGTGTGGGAATGCAGCTCGTGACGCTGCGCGTCACATCTGCGCCGCACCGCCTGCACAAGAGGACGCAGAGCGCCACCCACTGCGTGCCAATGCAGAGCATTGGCACGATAGGCAGTTGGCTGTGCGTTTACTGTTACAACAGCTTATCCAGCGTGATCGGAAACTCGCGGATCCGTTTGCCGGTGGCGTGATAGATCGCGTTGGCAATCGCTGCCGGCACACCCACGATGCCGATCTCGCCGACGCCCTTGGAACCCAGCGCGTTGACGATGTCGTCGTGCTCTTCGACAAACAGCACGTCGATATCACCAATGTCAGCGTTCACCGGGATGTGGTACTCGGCCAGGCTGTGGTTCATCGGACGGCCCAGGTCGTGGTCAAGCATCGCCTCTTCCTGAAGTGCCATGCCCATGCCCCAGACAACGCCACCCAGAATCTGACTGCGCGCCATTTTCGGGTTCACGACCCTGCCCGCTGCGACGGCACTGACCACACGATTGACCTTGATAGTGCCCAGATCCTCGTCGACCAGCACTTCGACGAACACCGCCGAGTGCGTGGCTGCCGCATAGGCTTCGCGCTTCTTGTCCGGCTCGGCGTCGACTTGCACCTCAATGACACCATGGGCCTGAGACGCTGCCAGTTCAGCCATCGATAGCGCCTGGTCGCCGACATACAGCTTGCCCGCTTCGAAGCGAACCTCATCCGGCGTCACAGAAGCGAATTGCGGATGCAGCCCTTTGGCAACTTCCAGTACCTGACGCTGCAACGCCTGGCAGGCCTGTTGCACCGCAGTACCGACTGAAGACACCGTGAACGAGCCGCCCTGCAACGGCGCAGTCGGCAACGAAGAGTCGCCCAGCAGGAAGCTGACGTTATCCACCTCGATACCCGACGACTCTGCAGCGATCTGCGTCATGACGGTATAAGTGCCGGTGCCGATGTCGGTGGTAGCACTGCTGACCACCAGCTTGCCGTCCGCTTGCAGGCGCGCCTTGGCGCTGGCCTTCATCTGCATGGCCTCCCAGACACCACCCGCCATGCCCCAGCCGACCAGTTGACGGCCCTGACGCATGCTGCGGGGCTCAGGGTTGCGGCTGGACCAGCCAAAGCGTTCGGCACCCTGGGCGTAGCATTCGCGCAATTCCTTGCTCGAATACGGCTTGTCTTCGTTGCCATTGCGCTCGGCGTAGTTGGTCAGGCGCAGGCGCACCGGGTCGATGGCCAAGGCGTAAGCCAGTTCGTCCATGGCGCATTCCAGGCCGATCATGCCCAGGGCAGCACCGGGCGCACGCATGTCGAGCGGCGTAAAGACGTCCAGCGGCACCAGTTTGTAGGTCAACTGCACGTTGTCGCAGTGGTAGAGCATGCCGCTCCACTCCACGACGTGCTCGCTGAAGTCCTCGAAGCGCGAAGTCTGCCCGATGGCCTCATGACCGACCGCCAGCAAACGACCGTTGGCAGCCGCGCCCAGACGCAGGCGCTGAACAGTGCGCGGGCGATAACCGAAGGTGAACATCTGCTGCCGGGTCAGCGTCAGGCGCACGGAGCGCTTGAGGTGCAGTGCAGCCATCACCGCCAGCGGCAACTGATACTGCGGGCGCAGGCCAGAACCGAAAGCACCACCGACAAAGGCGGCCAGCACACGGATCTTGTCCTTTTCCAGGCCGAAGACCTTGTGCAGGTAGTCCTGACAGTTTTGCGTGCCTTGGGTCTTGTCGTGAATCTGCAAGCTGCCGTCGGCCCGATACAGGACGGTCGATGCATGCGGTTCCATCGGGTTGTGGTATTCGCTGGGCGTGCTGTACGTCACGTCCACGCTCAACGCCGAGCTGGCAAGTTCACCTTCGAAGTTGCCACGCGGCGGCGGCAATTCGGCAGGCGCTTTGTAGGCCGTATCGAGCATGGCCTGCAGATCGGTCTGGTGCTCCTGCTGCTCGTATTCGATACGCACCAGCGAGCCGGCGTGCCGCGCCAGCTCCAGCGTATCGGCGACGACCAGCGCGAGTGGTTGGCCGCTGTACATCACGTTGTCGTTGTAAAAAGGACGAAACGGCGAACCGTCGGCCGAATCGGCGTCCTCATAGTTTTCGTCGTAACTGGCCAGCCACGGACGATTGGTGTGGTCAATGACAGCGACCACACCCGGAACCTTCAACGCTTCGCTTGTATCGATGCTGGCGACGCGACCGTTGGCGATGGTGCTGGAGACCACGCTGCCATACAGCAACCCTTCCTCAGGGTATTCGCCGGCGTAACGTGCGCCACCGGTCACTTTCAATAGGCCGTCGACGCGGTCCACAGGCTTGCCCATTGGCGAAAATGGCTGGTTCATTGGGCGCTCCCTCCTGTTGCGGCATCGCTCAGGGCACGGATGATCGCGCGGCGGGCCAGTCTGACTTTGAAACCGTTGTGCTCCAGAGGCTGGGCATCTTCCAGCATGGCGTCCGCGGCAGCGGCGAAGTTCTCGCGGGTGACCGGCTTGCCGACCAACAGTGTTTCGACGGCCTTGTCGCGCCACGGCTTGTGCGCGACACCGCCCAATGCCAGACGCACGTTGCGAATCACGTCGCCGTCCAGATCGATGGCGGCAGCCACCGATATCAGGGCAAACGCGTAGGACGCACGGTCGCGGATCTTCAGATAAGCGTTGTGGCTGACAAAGCCGTTTGCAGGCAGCTCGACGGCGACAATCAACTCATCGTCAGCCAACTGATTGTCACGTTGCGGCGCATCACCTGGCAGGCGATGGAAATCCGCGAACTCGATGGTGCGGCGACCGGCACGTCCCTGAACATGCACCACGGCTTCCAGCGCAGCGAGGGCCACGCACATGTCGGATGGGTGAGTCGCGACGCAGTCCTCGCTGGCACCAAGGATCGCGTGAATGCGATTAAGGCCCGTGCGCGCCGGGCAGCCACTGCCCGGCTCGCGCTTGTTGCACGGCACGCCGGTGTCATAGAAGTAGTAGCAGCGGGTGCGTTGCAGCAGGTTACCGCCGGTACTGGCCATGTTGCGCAGCTGCGGCGAAGCACCGGCCAGCACCGCTTTGCTCAACAGCGGGTAACGCGCTTCGATCAGCGGGTGGTAGGCCAGGTCGGCGTTGCTGACCAACGCACCGATCATCAGACCGCCCGAGGCAGTCTCACTGACATCCCTTAAAGGCAGGCCAGTGATGTCGATCAGGTGCTCTGGCGTGGCGACGTTTTCTTTCATCAGGTCAAGCAGATTGGTGCCGCCCGCAATGAAACGCGTGGCCGGTCCGCTCAGGTTGACCGCCGCAGTGATGTCGGTCGGCTTGCTGTAGGTAAACGGATTCATGCATTCACCTCCGGCTTCGGCGCTGCATTGTGGAACTGAGGCAGCGCCTCTTCGACGGCGGCGAGGATATTGCTGTAGGCACCGCAGCGGCACAGGTTACCGCTCATCAGTTCCTGAATCTCGGCACGCGTGCTGGCGCGCCCCTCATTGGCAAGCCCGACAGCCGAGCAGATTTGCCCGGGCGTGCAGTAGCCGCACTGGAACGCATCGTTCTTGATGAACGCCTGCTGCATGGGGTGCAACTGGTCGCCATCGGCCAGGCCTTCAATGGTGGTCAGCTCGGCGCCGTCACACATGATCGCCAGCGTCAGGCAGGCATTGATGCGCGTGCCGTCGCGCAGTACGGTACATGCACCGCACTGGCCGTGGTCGCAGCCTTTCTTGGTGCCGACCAGATCGAGCTGATCGCGCAGCAGGTCAAGCAAGGTGGTCCAGGGCAGCACATCCAGTTGGCGGAGCTGTCCGTTCAGGGTCAGGGAAATCGCGTGGGTGGCGAAGTCCTGGGGATTCGGGGTCGTTGCACTCATGGAAACCTCACGGTAGGCGGTCACTTAGCGCACTTTTTATGCGTCTTAAGGGGTGGGACTTCGCGAGGTTTGCAACGTTCAGGCTTTCTTGATGAGCGTACTTGTCATCGAAAGGCCTTCATCCACAGGCAGCCATCCCGCCAAGCTGCTGGTATGATGCGCGGCTTTTTCCGACCCGCAAAAATCAAACGGGCTGCCCTGCAGTCTGTGCATTGCTGTTGGAGTCGATCATTCACGACGCGCGCCGCGTCACGGAGAGCCAGACATGCTGGAAAGGCTGTTTCAACTCAAGGCACACAACACCAACGTGCGGACCGAGATTCTTGCGGGCGTCACGACTTTCCTGGCGATGGCTTACATCCTGTTCGTCAACCCGAGCATCCTCGGCGAAACCGGCATGGACAAGGGCGCGGTATTCGTCGCCACCTGCCTGGCAGCGGCCATCGGCTCGACGGTGATGGGCCTGATCGCCAACTACCCGATTGCTCTGGCACCGGGCATGGGCCTGAACGCCTTCTTTACCTACACCGTGGTCCTGCACATGGGCCACAGCTGGCAGGTAGCGCTGGGCGCGGTGTTCATTTCAGCGGTGATGTTCTTCATCCTGTCGATCTTCCGCATCCGTGAATGGATCATCAACAGCATTCCCCTCCCCCTGCGTTCGGCGATTGCGGCCGGTATCGGCCTGTTTCTGGCGCTGATCGCCCTGCATAACGCAGGTATCGTGGTCAGCAACCCGGCGACCATGGTCGGCATTGGCGATCTCAAGCAGCCCGCCCCGGTACTGGCGACGCTGGGCTTCTTTCTGATCGTGGCCCTGGACTACCTCAAGGTGCGCGGCGCCGTGCTGATCGGCATCCTAGCGGTGACCTTGGTGTCCATCGCCTTGGGCTTCTCGCCGTTTGGCGGTGTGGTGTCGATGCCGCCTTCGCTGGCACCGACCTTCATGCAACTGGACATCATGGGTGCGCTGGACGTCGGTCTGGTCAGCATCATCTTCGCCTTCCTGTTCGTCGACATCTTCGACAACTCCGGCACCCTGATCGGCGTGGCCAAACGCGCCGGGCTGATGGGCAAGGACGGGCACATGCCGAAGATGGGCCGTGCGCTGATCGCCGACAGTACTGCCGCGATGGCCGGCTCCCTGCTGGGCACCTCGACCACTACCAGCTACATCGAGTCGGCTGCGGGCGTCAGCGCCGGTGGCCGCACAGGTCTGACTGCCGTGGTGGTCGCCGTGCTGTTTCTGCTGGCGCTGTTCTTCGCTCCACTGGCCGGCAGCGTGCCCGCCTTCGCGACCGCACCCGCGCTGCTGTTCGTCGCCGTGTTGATGGCGTCCGGCATGGCGGAAATCGACTGGGATGACATCACGGTCGCAGCGCCAGTAGTCATCACGGCCCTGGCCATGCCATTCACCTACTCCATCGCCAACGGCATTGCCTTTGGCTTCATTTCCTGGACAGCGATCAAGCTGCTGTCGGGACGCTGGCGCGAGCTGAATTCGGCGCTGGTGATCCTGTCGATCCTGTTCGTGATCAAGCTGGGCTGGTTCAACGCATGAGTGTTCCCTTCGACCCTGCGAGCTACGACCGTCAGCTCGAAGAAAAAACCGTCCGCCTGCGCGAGTTGCTGGCACCGTTCGATGCACCCGAACCGCAGGTGTTCGACTCGCCACGCGAACACTATCGGCTGCGCGCCGAGTTCCGCCTGTGGCGCGAAGACCAGAAGCGCTACTACGCGATGTTCGCACCGGGCGACAACAGGACACCGATCCTGCTCGAAGGCCTGCCGATCGCCAGCGAGCGCATCAACGCGCTGATGCCGGTGCTGCGCGAGCGCTGGGAAGCCAGCCCGACGTTGAACCACAAGCTGTTTCAGGTGGACTTCCTGACCACGCTGGCAGGCGACGCGATGATTACCCTGTGCTATCACCGCCCGCTGGACGCCGAATGGCAGGCCGCAGCCGAGCAACTGGCCGCCGAACTGGACGTCAGCCTGATTGGCCGTTCCAAGGGTCAGAAGCTGGTCATCGGCCATGATTACGTGACCGAGAAGCTCGACGTGGCTGGCCGCACCTTCAGCTACCGGCAACCGGAAGGCGCTTTCACCCAGCCCAACGGCACGGTGAACGGCAAGATGCTCAACTGGGCCTTCGATGCGCTGGGCGAGCGGCAGGACGACCTGCTGGAGCTGTATTGCGGCAATGGCAACTTCACCCTGCCGCTGGCCACCCGCGTACGCAAGGTGCTGGCGACCGAAATCAGCAAGACCTCGGTCAATGCGGCGCTGAGCAACCTGGATGACAACGGCGTGGACAACGTCACGCTGGTGCGCCTGTCCGCCGAAGAACTGACCGAAGCCCTGAATGAAGTGCGCCCGTTCCGCCGTCTGCACGGTGTGGACTTGAAGAGCTACGATTTCGGCAGCGTGTTCGTCGACCCGCCCCGCGCCGGCATGGACCCGGACACCTGCGAACTGACCCGGCGCTTCGAGCGCATTCTGTACATATCCTGCAACCCGGAAACCCTGGCAGCCAACATCGCCCAACTGCACGACACCCACAGGGTCGAGCGCTGCGCACTGTTCGATCAGTTTCCGTACACCCACCACATGGAATCGGGTGTGCTGCTGGTTAGGCGCTGAGGATGTTTGGGTTATCGTGCCGATGCTCCGCGTCGGCATGCCGTTCTTGACGCTCTGCGTCCTATCCTGAACATGCGGCGCGACGCAGATCTGTGACGCAGAGCGTCACCCACGGCATTCCCACGCTGGAGCGTGCGGAACGATAACCTCGACTATCGTGCGGCGCTCTGCGTCGCATGCCTTTCTGGACGCTCTGCGTCCTCTTGCAACGCGGAGCGTCGTGAAATGCATTCCCACTGGAGCGTGAGGAACGAGAGTTCTTTCATACCCGTCACTGCGAAACTGTCAGAATATTTATTAGCTTCCTATCGATACGCTGGGGTATAAACCAAAAACCTGAATCAGCTGCTTCAATGGGATCCTTTTTCTTGAGCTCCGAGCCTTCCGCGCCTTCTGCACCGGTCAAGTTGTCCAGCCAGCCCGGTTTCGTCAGTTTTATCCTCTCGCGTCTGATGGCCGTGTTTGCCATGCAGATTCAGGCGGTGGTCGTTGCCTGGCAGGTTTATGACATGACCCGCGAGCCAATGGCGCTGGCCTATGTGGGTCTTGCTCAGTTCATTCCCATGTTGCTGCTGTTGATGCCTGCCGGGGATCTAATCGACCGCTACAACCGCAAGGTCATCCTGATGCTCAGTTGGGGTGTGCAGGCGATCTGTGGCGTCATTCTGCTGGTGTTCTCGGCGCTGAAGCTGCAAGACCTGCGGCTGATCTACGGCGCGCTGATGCTGTACGGCTGCGCCCGCGCCTTTACCGGTCCGGCGCTGCAAAGCCTGTTGCCGCAGATTGTCCCGCGCGACCAACTGGCCTCGGCCATCGCCACCAACAGCGTGATCATGCGCTGCTCGACCGTTGGTGGCCCACTGATCGGTGGCTATCTGTACTGGCTGGGCGGCGCAGAGCTGACGTATTCGGTCTGCGTCGCAGCATTCATTGCCGGCATCCTGTTTCTGGCCCCCGTGGCAACGCCCTTTGCCGGTAAACCGGTGGAACTGGGCTCCAGCGCCTGGGGCCGGTTCACCGCTGGTATTGCCTTCATTCGCTCGCGGCCGATCATCCTTGGCACCATTTCGCTGGACCTGTTCGCCGTGCTGCTCGGCGGCGTGGTGGCGCTGCTGCCGATCTACGCCCATGAAGTGCTGCACCTCGGGCCGCAAGGGCTGGGCATGTTACGTGCGTCGATGAGCCTGGGTGAACTGGGCGTCGGCATTTACCTGAGCATGCGCCCGTTGCAGCGCAACGTCGGCATGACCATGTTTCTCGCCGTCGGCCTGTTCGGCGTAGCGAATCTGGTGTTTGCACTGTCGACACTGTTCTGGCTGTCGTGCCTGGCCCTGCTGATCGCGGGCGCGGCCGACATGGTCAGCGTATTCATCCGTTCGGCGCTGGTGCAGTTCTCGACGCCGGACAACATGCGCGGCCGGGTCAATGCGGTGAACATGCTGTTCATTGGCTCCTCCAACGAGCTGGGCGAGTTCCGCGCAGGCACCAGCGCCTCGCTGGTCGGCGCAATCCCTGCCGCAATTCTGGGGGGTGTCTGCACGCTGGGCGTGGTCGGCGCCTGGATGACGGGCTTCAAATCGTTGCGCCAGGTCGACCGTTTTGCCGACGCCTCGCCGCCGGACGTGCTCAACGCGCAGCCCGTGAAACAGGCCTGACAGCGGCAGGTTTCAGCAAAACACAGCCACGGCACAGCTTGCGCGAACCAATCAGCCCCGTTACACCTCTATACCCTCGCATTCTGCACACGACGCTGGCCGGAACGCCGGACTGGCGTATTCGCGTATCAGCAGCGACACTCATTGCACGAAAAGAAGAGGGATCCGACATGCTCTGGAAAAAAGGCCGACGCAGCGACAACGTAGTCGATGCGCGCGATGGCGGCAGCAGTGGCGGTGGTGGCGGTGGCATGCGCATCGGCGGCAAAGGGCTGGGTATCGGCGGCATCGTGATCATCGTCGCCATCGGCCTGCTGACCGGCCAGGATCCGATGCAGATTCTCGGGCAACTGACCGGTCAAGTGACCGAGCAGAGCGCCCCGCCCAGCGCGCAAACGCGTGAAGCGCCGCCGGCCAACGACCAGCAGGCGGAATTCGTGCGCAGCATCCTTGGCGATACCGAAGACACCTGGCGCGCCGTATTCGCCCAGAACGGTCGCGAATACAAGGACCCTACGCTGGTGCTGTTCAGCGGCCAGGTCAACTCCGCCTGCGGTCGCGCCACGTCGGCAACCGGTCCGTTCTATTGCCCGGCTGACCAACAGGTCTATCTGGACATGGAGTTCTTCCGTGAAATGGCTCAGCGCTTTTCCGCCGCTGGCGACTTCGCTCAGGCTTACGTGATCGCTCATGAAGTCGGGCACCATGTGCAGACCCTGCTGGGCATTTCCGCCAAGGTCGACAAGGCTCGCCAGGCCGGACAGAAAATGGAAGGTGCCAACGGTTTACTGGTCCGCCAGGAGCTGCAAGCGGACTGCTTTGCCGGTGTTTGGGCCTACAACGCACAAAATCGTTTGAACTGGCTCGAGCCGGGTGATATTGAAGAAGCATTGAACGCGGCCAACGCTATCGGCGATGATCGCTTGCAACAGCAAAGCAGTGGTCGAGTCGCCCCAGACTCCTTCACTCACGGCACGTCTGCACAGCGTGTACGCTGGTTCAAGGCAGGCTTTGCCCAAGGTCAAATCAATCAATGCGATACATTCGCCGCCAAGAGTCTCTGAGCACATGATTAAACCGCTTCTGGTCCTGTTGTTGAGCACTGCCTTCGTGAGCCTCGGGGCGCATGCCGAGGATCAAGCGGTCAATTCCATCAGCCCGGATCGCCTCGCCATCAATGGTGCCGAGGCGACCCTCGGGTTGAGCCAGGAGTGGGTACATCCCAAGCCGAAGATCGAACGCGTGGTGATCGTCCTCCACGGTCGCCTGCGCAATGCGCAAACCTACCTGCGCAGCATCGAACGGGCGGCCAACCAGTCCCGAGAGCGCGGCAAGACCTTGCTGATCGCCCCGCAATTTCTGGATGAAAGGGATATCGTTGCGCACCACTTGCCTGACTCGATCCTGCGCTGGCGCCAGAACAGCTGGATGGAAGGCGCAACGTCCACCGATCCCAAGCCGGTCAGCTCGTTCCTGGTGCTGGACCACATCCTCAAGCGCCTGAGCGACAGCAAACTGTTCCCTAACCTGAAGGAAATCGTCATTGCCGGGCACTCCGGTGGTGCGCAGGTGGTGCAGCGCTACGCGATGATCGGCGGCAAGGAAGACGCCCTGCTGCAACGTGAAGGGGTGAAGCTGCGTTACGTGATCGCCAATCCGTCGTCCTACGCTTACTTCGACGCGGAACGGCCTGAACCGGTAACTGCGCAAAGCTGCCCGAACTTCAACGACTGGAAATACGGCCTCAACAAGATGCCGTTCTACTCGGGCAAGGAAAAGCCGGCTGACATCGAGAAGAATTACGTGAAGCGCGACATCACTTACCTGATGGGCGAGCTGGACACCGACCGCAATCACCCGGCGCTGGACAAGACCTGTGCCGCCGAAGCGCAAGGCGCCTACCGCCTGATTCGTGGGCAGAACTACTTCAACTATCTGCAGAAGCGTCACCCGGAAGGGCTGAACCAGCGTCTGGTGATCGTGCCGAAAGTCGGCCACAACGGCGACGGGATCTTCACCTCACCGCAAGGCCAGGCGGTGCTGTTCAAGCCGTTTTGAGTGATCTGGATATAACTATCGTCCCCACGCTCCGCGTTCAGCGCTACATACAAGGTTTAGACCGCCTGGAATAAAGGGCTTCCAGGCTTCTGCCTGAAGGGCGTAGGAGCGAACCGGGCGACGCTTAGTTCGTTCGCAAAGACGGTGTTTCAGTCGATGCATTTTCGGCGCTTATACAGCCCCCTTCGCGAACAAGTTCGCTCCTACGGCCTTCGGCCAGAATCAAAAGCAGACTTGTGGATAACGATGAGCGCTCCGCATTGGCACGATAAGCAGCTCAGATCACCCCAGCATCCCGCGCAGCTCTGCGCAATCCTGCGCATGCCAGTCAGTGAGCTCTGGCCATGGGTTGTCCTTCAGGTTGACCAGAATGGTCTTGGCGCCCGCCGCACGGCCGCAGTTCAGGTCATGCATGTAGTCGCCGATCATGACCATCTGCTCCGGCTCGACACTCCAGCGAGTGGCCAGTTGCAGTAAGCCTGCCGGGTCCGGTTTGGGAGTCGCCTCGTCGCGGCCCAGTACATCCTCGACGGCAAAGCAGTCATCCAGGCCGATGGCCTTCAAGGTGATATAGGCCAGCTCCTGAGCGTTGCGGGTGAGTATGCCCAGCTGATAACCGCGCGCTGACAATTCACGAACCAGCTCGACCGCACCCTCGGCAGGCTGCGAAGCCAGCGCCAGCTCGCGTTCATGCTCCAGCAGCCAGGCGTGCTTGGCCGCCGATTCCTCAGCGGGCAGCGCAGCAAGATGCCCAAGAATGTCGTCGTCCTGGGGGATGCCCAATTCACGTTTGATGGCCGGAAAGTCGTGGATAGGGACGGTCAAGGTACCGTCCATGTCGAATACCCAGTGCCGTATACCTTCGAGTGTCATGCCCAATCCTTACGATGGCGGATCAGCCCTTCCTGACTGACCGATGCGACCAGTTGCCCGTCGCGGTTGAAGATACTGCCGCGCGAGAAGCCGCGCGAGTTGCCTGCCCAGGGGCTGTCCATTGCGTAGAGCAGCCAGTCATCGGTGCGCAGGTCGTTGTGGAACCACAGCGAATGGTCAAGGCTGGCAACCTGCATGTCGCGCTGCCAGACGGTTTTGCCGTGTGGCAGCAATGAGGTGGTCAGCAAGTTGAAGTCAGAGGCGTAGGCGAGCATGTAACGATGCAGCGCCTGCACGTCCGAGAGGCTGCCATCGGCGCGGAACCACACGTATTTCACGGGCTCGCCAGGCTTGGGATCGTAGGGATCCTCGGAGGTCACCGGGCGGAACTGGATCGGCTTGGGGCGCAGAAACTTGTCGTGCATCGCTTCAGGAATCAGGTGCGCGCGGCGGGTCAGCAACTCCAGCTCGGACGGCAGGTCTTCCGGGCCGACAATCTGCGGCATCGTCGCCTGGTGCTCGAAGCCCTCTTCGTCGTACTGGAACGAAGCGCTGCAGGTAAAAATCGGCTTGCCCTTCTGAATGGCAGTGACGTGGCGCGTGCTGAAACTGCCGCCGTCACGTACGCGGTCCACCTGATAGACCACCGGCAAACCGGCATCGCCGGGACGCAGGAAGTAGCCGTGCAGCGAGTGAACATGACGGTCCTCTTCGACCGTCTGACTGGCGGCGGACAGCGACTGACCCAGCACCTGACCACCAAACAATTGGCGAAAGCCCAGATCCTGGCTATGCCCGCGGAACAGGTTTTCTTCAATGGCTTCCAGCGTCAGCAACTCAACCAGATCATCCAGCACTTGGCTCATTCTCATTCCTCTCGTACATCGACTTTGCACTGGTACGGCAACAGCAGTCGCTGCATTTTCCGACAGGCCTCGGGCCCATCCCACTGGAACGGAATGATACAGACTTAAGATGGTTGGCTTAATTCAATCTGCACCCTGATCAAGGCTTCAGCGTCTTGAGCCACTGCTCATGGCTGATCCGGTACAGCACGTGCGGCTTGAGCGGGTGGCCGTCCTCAAGGTTCGGGTGATCGAAACTGCCGGACTCATCCTGCTGCATACCGATTGCCTGCATCACCTTTTGTGACGGCTGATTATTGACCGCCGTGAACGACACGATCTCCTTCAGCTCCAGGCGCTCGAAACCACAGCCCAGCGCGGTCCAGGCCGCCTCGCTGGCAAAGCCCAGGCCCCAGTGGTCATAAGCCAGGCGCCAGCCGATCTCCACGGCCGGTGTAAAAGGCGCCTTGAAACCCACCACATGCAGCCCGGTAAAACCGATGAACTCGCCGGTGTCCTTGCGCTCCAGCGCCCAGAGCCCGAAACCCAGTTCGGCAAAATGACCCCGCAGCCGCCCGATCATGGCAGCACTTTCAAGGTGGCTCAGGGGCTTCGGAAAATAGCGCATGACGCGAGGGTCCGCACTCATCCGGGCGAACGCCGGCAAGTCATCGTCACGCCATTGCCGCATCCGCAGTCGGGCGCTATCAAGCTTGAGTATCGGTTCCATCGATTCTCCCGTGTCACGAGACATTAATGGGCTTCAGTGCAGCCGTCCGCTGCGCCACACAACTGGGCGTGCGGATACTTTACTGGCACTATCGGGCTTCGGCCCTTCAACGGACGCAAAATGTCCCTACCGCTTATCTACCACGAAGACTACAGCCCGGAATTCCCGGCGGATCATCGCTTCCCGATGGACAAGTTTCGTTTGTTGCGCGATTACTTGATCGACAGCGGCCTGACCAGTGACGTTCAATTAATGCGTCCCGAGTTGTGCCCGGCGGACATTCTGGCGCTGGCTCATGACCCTTCCTACATCAGCCGCTACCTTAGCGGTGATCTGTCGCGCGAAGACCAGCGGCGTCTCGGACTGCCGTGGAGCGAGGCTCTGGCACGCCGAACCATCCGTGCGGTAGGCGGCTCGCTGCTGACGGCCGAACAGGCTCTCAAGCATGGCCTGGCCTGCCATCTGGCGGGCGGCACCCACCATGCGCACTATGACTACCCGGCGGGTTTCTGCATTTTCAATGACCTGGCGGTGATCAGTCAGTACCTGCTGCAAAGCGGCCGCGTGGACAAGGTCCTGATCTTTGACTGCGATGTGCATCAAGGTGACGGCACGGCGCGCATTCTGGCCGATACCGAGGATGCCATTACCGTGTCGCTGCACTGCGAAAAGAACTTCCCGGCACGCAAGGCGCAGAGCGACTGGGACATCCCGCTGCCAATGGGCATGGGCGACGCCGACTACCTGAACGTGGTCGACGACCTGCTGAACTACCTGCTGCCGTTCTACAAGCCGGACCTGGTGCTGTACGACGCAGGCGTGGATGTCCACAAGGATGATGCGCTGGGCTATCTGCAGCTCACCGACCAGGGGCTGGCCAATCGCGACGAAGCGGTGCTGCGTCACTGCCTGAGTCGCGACATTCCGGTCATGGGCGTGATCGGCGGTGGTTACAGTAAGGACCGCCAGGCACTCGCAAGGCGCCACGGGATCCTCCATCACAGTGCGCAACGGGTCTGGAACGACATGGGTCTGTGACCCTGCGCGGGACTTCGCGTCAGTCGCAGGCCATGACGTGCGCCACACCTTGAAAGAGCGCTCGGGTAGAATGCCCCACCCCTCTGCTATCGATATTTCGCTGACCATGACCGACCTCGCCCCCTCCGCTTCCCGAACCGTCGCCATCATCGGAGGCGGCCCTGCGGGGTTGATGGCAGCAGAAGTGTTGAGCCAGGCCGGACTGAGGGTCGATCTGTACGACGCCATGCCGTCGGTCGGGCGCAAGTTTCTGCTCGCCGGGGTGGGCGGTATGAATATCACCCACTCAGAGCCCTACCCGGCTTTTCTGGCGCGCTATGCCGAACGTTCGCCGATGATCGCACCGCTGTTGCGCGGCTTTGACGCTGATGCGCTGTGCCAGTGGATTCATGCACTAGGCATCGAGACCTTTGTCGGCAGCTCGGGGCGCGTGTTTCCCACAGACATGAAAGCCGCCCCCCTGCTACGCGCCTGGCTCAAGCGGCTGCGTGACGCGGGTGTCACGATTCACACGCGGCATCGCTGGTCGGGCTGGAACGCTGATGGCAGCCTGCGCATTACTCATGCTGACGGTGAACTGGCGATCAAACCTACAGCCACGTTGCTGGCGCTGGGCGGCGCCAGTTGGGCGCGGCTGGGTTCGGACGGGGCCTGGCTGCCATGGCTGCAGGCAAGGCAGGTCGAGGTTGCGCCTTTGCAGGCCGCCAACTGTGGTTTCGAGGTAAACGCCTGGAGCGACCTGCTGCGCGACAAGTTTGCCGGTGCGCCACTGAAAAATATCGCGATGGGCCTGCATGGCCATGCCCTGCGTCTGGGCGAATGTGTGCTGACCGCGACGGGTGTGGAAGGTAGCCTGGTGTATGCGCTGTCGGCGCAGATTCGTGAACAGATCAACCTTCACGGTTCAGCGGTTGTGGATATCGATCTGCTGCCCGGCAAAGCGCTGACAGACATTCAAAAAGCCCTGAGCAAACCCCGCGGCTCACGTTCGATGTCCAAGCATCTGCACAGCCAGTTGGGGCTGGACGGCGCCAAGGCAGCGCTGTTGCGCGAGCTTGCGCCTCGTGAAGCGTTTGCCGATCCGCAGCTGTTGAGCGAGGCCATCAAGGCGCTGCCACTGCCCCTGATCAAACCGCGCCCCATTGATGAGGCCATCAGCACCGCAGGCGGCGTTACCTTCGAGGCCATGGACGAACGTCTGATGCTCAGGCAACTGCCCGGCGTATTCTGCGCCGGTGAAATGATCGACTGGGAAGCGCCGACCGGCGGCTACCTGCTGACCGCCTGCTTCGCCAGCGGCCGCGCTGCAGGGTTGGGGATGGTCGAGTGGCTGCAATCGCGCTGATCATGATCGTCGCCACGCTCCGCGTTGAATGCGCACTGCGCTTCAAGGCTTCTTCTTGCGCGGACCCGTGTTGAAGACCGGTACTTTACGCACCGGTTTGACCACCGGCGCAGGCTCGGACTCGCCGCTGTCGACCCATTTGCCCAGGTTGCGCTTGCTGCCCGACACCTTGGGTTTTTTCGGTTTCTTGGGCTTTTTCAGGATCTGGCCGCTGGCATCCGTACTCGGCACGCGATGCTCCGGTTCGAAATCCTGCTCTTCCTTGCGCTCCAGGGTCTGGCGGGTCAGCACTTCGATGGCTGACAGCAACTCAACCTCATCGGCACACACCAGCGAAATCGCCTCCCCCGTCAGCCCTGCACGGCCGGTGCGGCCAATACGGTGGATGTAATCCTCGGCCACGATCGGCAGGTCCAGGTTGACCACGGTCGGCAGGTCATCGATGTCCAGACCGCGCGCCGCCACGTCGGTGGCCACCAGAATCTTCACTTCATTGCTCTTGAAGCGGTCCAGCGCACGCTGGCGAGTGGCCTGCGGCTTGTCGCCGTGAATGCCGTCGGCGTTCATGCCCAACCCCTGCAAGCGATCCACCAGTTGATCGACGCCAACCCGGGTCTTGGCGAACACCAGCACCTGGCCCCAGCGATGCTTCTTCATCAGATGGATGAACAGATCCGCCTTGCGTTTCTTGTCGACGGTCACGACCCATTGCTTGACCGACGACGCCGCGACATTGCGCGGGCTGACTTCGATGGTCAGCGGGTCATTGAGCATCTGCGCGGCTAGCAGACGAATCTCGTCGGAGAACGTTGCGGAGAACAGCAGCGTCTGGCGCTGCTTGGGCAACACCGCATAGATACCGCGCAATTCCTCGGCAAAACCCAGGTCGAGCATACGGTCAGCTTCATCGAGGATCAGCGTCTGCAACTGGGAGAACTTGACCGCGTTCTGGCGGTGCAGATCGAGCAAGCGGCCTGGGGTCGCGACCAGCACGTCCACGCCCCTGCGCAGCTTCATCATCTGCGGGTTGATGCTCACGCCGCCGTAAGCCGCGTAGGTGGTCAGCGGCAGATGCTCGGCGTACTGACGAATGCTTTCATGAACCTGATCGGCCAGCTCGCGGGTCGGCGCCAGCACCAGCGCGCGAATCGAATTGGGCGCGACTTTCGGGCCTTCCATGGTTAGCCGTTGCAGCAGCGGCAGGGCAAAACCTGCGGTCTTGCCGGTGCCGGTCTGCGCAGCAGCCATCAGATCGCGGCCCGCCAGTACCGGAGGAATTGCCTGAGTCTGTACAGGCGTCGGAGTCTGGTAACCGAGCGCTTCGAGTGCGCGCAGCAAGGGTTCGATCAGGCCGAGAGAGGCGAATGTCATGGAAATACCGTAGGAAAGATTCAACGCAAGGCGCGCAGTTTAACCTGTCCGGCGCGCCTCGGTTAGCTTGTGCGTGTCGATACGGCCTCTTGCGGCGGCGACCGGCGCCATTGCGGCAGGCCAATCAGCACCACGGCACTGATGATCACCACCATGGCCATGCACTCTTCGACACCAATCGTTTCGCCAGCGAACACCACGCCAAGCATCACTGCCACGGCCGGATTGACGTAGGCGTAGCTGGTCGCCGCTGCCGGGCGCACGTTCTTGAGCAGGTACATATAAGCGCTGAACGCGACGATAGAGCCGAACACCACCAGATACAGCAGCGCGCCCCAGCCCGCCGCCGTCGGCATATGCGTTAGACGCTCGCCACTCAAGGCACTGCCGATCAGCAGCGTCGCTCCCGCCGTGATCATTTCCGCCGCACTGGCCATCGGCCCCTTCGGCAACGGCAGGTGCTTGCTCAGCACCGAACCAAACGCCCAGGCGGCGGCGGCAAAGATCACCACGGCGGCGCCATAAGGGCTGGCCTGCAAATTGGAGCCGAGGTTCAACAGGCCGATGCCGATCAGGCCCAGCACGATGCCTGCCCATTCAAGGTTAGTGGTGCGATTGCCCCAGAACAGCCCGAACAGCAGGGTAAACAGCGGCATGGTCGCCACCGCCAGCGCTGCCACACCTGACGCAACGCCTGCGTGTTCGGCCAGGGTCACACCGCCGTTACCGCAGGCCAGCAGCAGGAAGCCAATCACGAACGCGGCTTTCCACTCAGCCCAGGTCGGCGCCGGCACGCCGCGAAACCTTAAAAAGCCGTACATCAGGCAACCAGCAATCAGAAAGCGCACACCGGCCATCATCAACGGCGGCCATGATTCCACGCCGATGCGGATCACCAGATAGGTAGAACCCCAGATCAGGTACAAGGCCAGAAAGGCGCCGATGAGCAAGGGCGAAACTCGAACGGATTGAGGCATGGCTAGGCTCTGGGATCATTGTTATGGTTGACCTATTGTATGAAGGCCGAAGTCGGATATTAAGCAGACAAACCTGTTTAAAACGCGCTGAAACTTACGATTCAATGCTTGTCAGGCCTGCTTTCCTTTTATTTTAAAACCGCCCATCGCTCGGTACGAGGCACGCCATGACCCTGGATAAATACGATCGGATTCTGCTCGATGAGCTGCTGAAAAATGGCCGGGCGTCTTTTGCGCAGCTGGCGAAACTGGTCAACCTGTCCGCGCCCGCGGTGGCCGAGCGGGTCGCCAAGCTGGAAGCCAGTGGCGTGATTACCGGTTACGAGGCCAAGGTCGATCTGTCGAAAGTCGGCCTGCCGATTCAATGCATCATCGAATTGCGCATGGGCAGCCATGGCAATCAGCAGGCCTATAAGGACCTGTGGAAAGTCCCCGAACTGATCCAGTGTTATCGGGTGACGGGCGACCCGTGTGTGATCATGCGCGCGGCGGTCGATTCGATGCCGCACCTGGAAGACCTGATCAACCGCATCGCCAAATTTGGCTTCAGTAAGACGTCAATCGTGCTGTCGACGGCAGTGGAGCGCAGCCTGCCGGCCGATTACTTGATCAGCAACGGCAAACAGGAGCACTGACAGTTCAGACGCCGCGCTGGCGCTTCAGCGTTTCGCTGATCTTGGCGGCGGGGACTTTCTGCAGGGAACACAGCATCTTGTGAGAAATGGCAGAGATGCCGTGGGTCTGGCGCAATTCGTTGGTCAGGTACGCCGTCAGGTTGGCCGCCATTTCCGCATCGGCCATCGCCCGGTGAGCCTTGCCGGTGTCGGGCAGGCGCGCATAGCGGGTCAACGTGCCGAGCTTGTGGTTCGGTGCGCCGGGCATCAGCCGTCGGGCCAGCAGCAGCGAACAGGCAAAGCTCTGTTCGCGCGTGCGCTCGATACGCGACAACTCGTAATCCCAGAACTTCTGGTCAAACGAGGCGTTGTGCGCCACCAGCGGTGTCGAACCGACAAAATCCGCCACATCGCCCATCACCCGCTCGGCGCTGGGGGCGGTACGAATCATGTTGTTGCTGATGCCGGTCAACCCTTCGATGAACGCAGGAATACGCACGCCCGCATTCATCAGACTCTGAAAGCGCTCGACGATACGCCCCTGCTCCATGATCACCACCGCAATCTCGGTCGCCCGGCAGCTATGGCCTGGGGAGATGCCGGTGGTTTCAAAGTCGATGACTGCAATACGTTCCAACACTGGCCTGGCCCTGTAAATTCATTTCAACAACAACGCGCCTTCGATCGGCACGTAACGGCTGGCGGCGCGGATCAACGAGTTCGCGGTCAGCCCCGGCACGCCGTAGGCGACCGCCTCGACCCCATGCTTGCTGATCACGCGTTCGAGCAACATGTCAAAATCGCCATCACCCGACGCCAGCACGACTTCGTCCACTTGCGGCGCGAAATCCATGATATCGATGGTGATGCCGACATCCCAGTCCCCTTTGGCCGAACCGTCGCTACGCTGGATGTAGGGCTTGAGCCTGACCGTGAACCCCAGATTGCGCAGGATCTGCTGGAACTGCTGTTGCTTGCTGTCGCCACGATCGATGGCGTACGCAAACGCGTGAACGATCTCGCCGCGCTTGCTGATATCCGCCCACAAGGCGGCGTAATTGAAATGACAGCCATGCGCCTGGCGCACGGTGTAATACAGGTTCTGCACGTCGGCGAACACCGCGATCTTCTTCACCGCAATTCCTCATGGCGGGCAACATGCCCACGGGTTACAGCGATCCGGAACGTGAATCGGCGCCCAGTATGCCAGTTTGAGGAAGGAATTGAGGTCGACACAGCGATTATCGTTCCCGCGCTCCAGCGCTCATTGTCATACACAAATCTTTAAGAGCCCGGAAAACGTGACTTTCGAGCTTCTGCCCGCAGGGCGTAGGAGCGAACTTGTTCGCGAGACGGTGTTTCAGACGATGTATTTTCGACGGTTATAAAGCCCCCTTCGCGAGCAAGCGAAGCGTAGCCCGGCTCGCTCCCACGGCTTGCGGCCAGAATCAAGAGCAGACTTGCGTATAACGATGAGCGCAGAGTCCAGGCACGATCAGCGACCTTGCGGGCACCTATCGCTCCTCACGCTCCAGCGTGGGAGCATGAAGAACGACCGTCACATCCTCAAACGAACGAATCATCGTCCGAGAAACTGTCGCCACCATCGTCGAAACTGTCGTCAGCCGTGTACTGCTGATCCGGCTGTCCCCAACCGCCCTGGTCATTGGACAAGCCGGTGTCCTGAGCCTGTGGCGCGTCGTGAATGACTTCGACGATCTCCTGCGGCTGGCTGTGGTGGCTGAACATGCTGCTGATACCTTCTGCCAGCAACACACCGCCCGCGACACCGGCCGCAGTCTTCAGCGCACCGCCAAGAAAGCCACTGCCGGCAGCCGGAGCCGGCGCGGCATAACCGCCCTGCGGCGCTGCGGGCGCAGGTGCAGGATTGAAACCACCACCATCACGCCAGCCGCCACTGGAAGGCTGGCTCGGTTGCGGCTGCGATGCGCGCGGGGCGCTGCTGCCAAAGATACTCGACAAAAACCCGCCACTCGCTGGCGCGGATGAGGCTTGCCCCTTGGCCTGCTGGAGCTCGGCCTGCAACTGCTGAATCTGCTCGTCGCGCTGTTTTACCTGCTGATTGAGCTGATTGACCGCCGCTTCCTGCACCAGAATCGCCTGCGTCATGTAATACGGCGCAGCGGGCTGACGGGTCAGATGCTCCTTGATACGCGCCTCGGCCGCAGCATCTCGCGGGGCGGATGCCGTTTCAGCGTCTTTCAGTTTCGAGAAAAGACCGTCAATCAGGGTTTGCTCTTCGCTGTTCATGACCACCTCACTGAGTTGCCACTGGAATTCTTCCCTGCCGCAATGGCAGGACCATGTGCAGAAAATGGGGCCTCATCGACGCGCTTCAATGACATGAAGAAAAAGATAACAAGGCGTGCGCCGAAAACCACTGCGCTTGGTTCGACAGGGGCCATGGGCTAAAGTGTGCGCCTGCTTTTAGCCTGCGATCTATCTCCATGAACCCGTTGAACATCATCCAGGATTCGCTTTATTTCTTTCGGCGCAATCTCGGCAGCATCGCGCTGCTGTGCCTGCCTGTCGTGATCCTTGAAGTGCTGGCCAAACAAGCGCTGGGCAACGCCATGTCCGCCGACACGTCACCTGCCTACGCATTGGTGATCGGGCTGTTTTTCTACCCTGTCTATACGGCCGCGCTGATCCTGTTTCTCGACGCACGCAGCCGTGGCGAGGACGTACACACCCGCGATGTACTGGCCATGGCCGTGCGCCTGTGGCCGACCTTCGCCGTGCTCTCGGCCATGAGCACCCTGCTGATCATGTTCGGCCTTTCACTGTTCGTCGTACCCGGCATCTGGGTGATGATCAAACTGGCGTTCAGCGAATACCTGCTGGTTCTGCGCAAACTCACGCCGTTCATGGCCATGCGCGAAAGCATGCAGATGACCACCGGACACTTCACGCGCATTCTGGTGTGTGTCCTGAGCGTCTATATTCCCCTGTGGCTGCTCGAGGGCGCCAGCCTGTACCTGTTTCCGGAACCGCAAAGCGCAGCGGTTTCCGTAATCACCGACAGCATCGGCAGCTTCCTGCAGCTGTTCACCACCATCGTGACGTTCCGCCTGTTCATGCTGATCAGCGAGCCCGCGCACCGCGCCTGAAGCAAAGGCTGACGTCAGGCGCGTCGATTCGGTATGCTCAATACAGAATCCCTCACTGAGCGCCAGGCGCTCCAAGTCGAGCCGATGCCCCGTTTACTGCTACGTCTGACCCTGTACGGCTTGCTGCTGGTCGCCGTATTGCTGTTACTGGTTTTCCAACTGACCTGGCGTCCTCCAGCCCGTGAATTACTCACGGCCAGCTGCAACCCTGCGGTCGAGGCACCGAAACTGGTGCCGGGGCAAGCGCTGAAAGTCATGACCTGGAACATCCAGTACCTGGCGGGTAAACGCTATGTATTCTGGTACGACATGGCCGACGGCAGCGGCCCGGATGAACGCCCGACCCATGAAGACCTTGCCTACAATCTGGATGAAGTGGCGCGGGTCATCCGTGACGAACAGCCCGACATCGTGCTGCTGCAAGGCGTCGACGATGGCGCCAAGAACTCCGACTATCAGGATCAGCTGGCGCTGATCAAGGAACGTGTCGCGGACCTCTACCCATGCAGCACGCAGGCGTTCTACTGGAAGGCAGAGTTCGTACCCAACCCGCATATCTGGGGCAGCGTCGGCAGAAAACTGGCGACCCTCAGCCGCTTCCACATCGACAGCGCCGAACGTATACAACTGCCGGTGCCCGACGCCAACATCATCAGCCGTCAGTTTCAGCCAAAGGATGCCTTGCTGGTCAGCTACCTGCCCTTGCGTGACGGCGGCAAACTGGCCGTCATCAATACCAGCCTGACCACCGCCAGACACGCCGGCGACACCGCACAAAAACAGGTCGCGGCCACAGAAACACAGCTGGACAAGCTGGAAAGCGGCGGCACGCCCTGGCTGATCGGCGGCGACTTCAACCTGCTGCCGCTGGGCCAATACCAGCGCCTCCCCGAGCAACAGCGCCTTGGCTACGCCGCCGACAGCGAACTGCACGAGCTATGGGACAAATACCCGATGATCCCCGACAACGCCGAATCCAGCGGCATCGACCGCAGCAAATGGCTGACGCACTTCCCCAACGACAGCCGCATCAACGGGCCGGACCGGACGGTGGATTATCTGTTCTACAGCCCGAGCCTGAAGCGGGTCAGTGCGCGGGTTCGGCGGGATGATACGTTGCTGATATCTGATCATTTGCCGGTGATTGGGCGGTTTTTGTTGCCGGTGGTGCCTTGAAAGGGCAAAGCGCACTCAGGCGTCAAGGGTGCTCAACATCCGTCCTCAGCATCGCGTCGAGTGCTCGCTGAAGCTTCGATGCGCGCTCCGCGCATGGTGCCGCCTTCATGCTCATTGTCCGCAAATATGGGCTCGTAACCTTTTCCGGTGAACGTAAAGAATTTCGTTTTCCCATCAGCCTTCAACTGGGCCAGGGCTGCGCTTACCAACGGGAGAGACCGATCGTCAGGCTCAAGCGCGCGGTCATATCCATCAAACTCGATGCCCATAAAGTCCGACTATCCGCATCATCCGTGTAACAGCGCGCGACGAGGGACAAGGTGCCTTCTGTGAAGTAGTACATATCGTACTCATAGTAATAGTCGTAGAGTCCGTCCTTATCCTGCTCACTGGCGTCGATATGGTGATACCGCTCCATGAGGATTGAACCCGGGCCCTGGGATGTCCACTGGGGTTTGAGCTCGCGTTTACGGTTGTCATCCCGTGAGAAGATGGTTTTCATCCAGCGCTTGATAAGGGATTTGAAAACAAATCTGGCAGTGTTCAATATCTTTCCCTGGTTACCCGATTGCTCGGCGACTTTCCGCGATCGATTCTTGAGTATTCGCGTGGTTGAAAATACCGGAGCCAAGCGAAAATGGCAGCCCTATAGCCCTCGATAAGCTGGCGAGTCACCGAGCATCTGAATGTCGTCCTTCAGCAGCCGACAGGGTCAAAACAGTTTGAACCGTTTCTGAGCGCGCTCGCCTAATGATTAGCCCATGGATACTTCCATGGGCGACGTGCCAATACCGGCATACACCAAAGGGTGATCAACATGGCTAAAGACGACAAGAAAAGTAAAGGCGAAGCCTCGAAAGCCAGCAAGGACCTGAAAGACAAGAAGGCATCACCGGCCAAGAAATCTGAAGCGGCCTCGACGCTTTCCAAGTCTTCCGAAAAGAAAGACAAGAAAAAAGACGCCGAGCCAAAGAAAGCAGCCAAAAAAGCGGATAGCAAGCCAGAAAAGGCCAAGAAATCAGACAAGGTTGAAAAGGCTGAAAAGCCGGCTAAAAAGAAAAAGTGACATCTGCTGCCTGCCAGGGCTTTGCGCCCTGGCGTTCTCTGGGTCACTGTCTCGCTTGCAAGCTAAGTGACCAGAATAAAGAGGTTCTCCCTCTAGAGATCAACTCAACGTTGCACGCCCTGAATTTTCTCAAGACGCATTTCATAACCTTGACCTGGCTGCGTGACCGTCTCTGTTTCAACGGTCTGCACAACACGGCCCGATGCATCCTTGGTCACTGCGATGCTTTTGCTGTAAGCGGTTTGAACGCAGCCCGAGATAGAGATGACTGCCAGCAACAACAAAGCGAAGTTAGTTTTCATTATGGATTCCTGTCCATTGGTTGAGTGGCGGGCAGCTTAACCGGATAGATAGCCTCTTGCCGTCATTTTTGCGCTTTTGCTTTATAAAGTCCGCTGGAAAAGCCGAGCTCCTAATTAGCCTGACGCAGTTCAACGTGATCGGTTGGCAGAGCTTGACGGCTTAGCCTCTCGGTCTACTGGATTACGAGCCATTGCTCCCGGACCTCACGTCCCCCTCAGTTTCACCCGCGCCCTCGCCTCCGCCACCAACGGATCATCCGGCCAGTAATGCTTTCTATCACCTAGCACCTGCGACATTGACAGCGTTGTAGCTTCTAAATTAGTGGACTTCTGGCGTTTTCGTCAGCAACACCGTTGACTGTCAATCTCGCTATGGAGGATTGACATTTTGAGAGGATATTTTTTGAGAGGATGACACCCTCGGCAAGATCTGCCCATAACAAAGCGAAACGGCCCTAACAAGGCGGGCCGTTTGCTTGGGACCGTCACGTAGCGTTAGAGGGTTGAAGCAACAACTGTATGCACGACACCGCACCTATTAGATCCGTGCAAACCCATACTCAAGTCTTCGCACATATCAATCGAAATGTTCCGAGCATTCGCAAACCATCCTTTCTTCTAGCCAGATAGAGCTCATTCAGCTCAACAGAGCCATAGTCTCTCACGGACTGAAATCCTATACTCTGAAGCTCATGTTCAATGACAGCGGGGTCAAGCCATGTTTTCCATGGCTCACCCAGTTGCCCGATCAAACTCACAAGATGATCGCCTATGGCATTTTCAATGGGATCGAGCAACGTAGGGGTGACGCCGTAATCGAAAATTACGCCGCTTCCTTTTGGCAGCGACGCGACAAACGTTAGTGTGTCAAGTATCGCTTCTTGGGATATGTATATCGTCACGCCTAACCAAGAAAAAAATGCAGGTTGATCTGCGCGAAAACCGGCTTTCTGCAGCTCTTCGGCTAAGGTGTTACTTTCAAAATCAACCGCCACGAACGTCAATGAGTCAGGTACTTTTATGGACGCTTCTTTAAGGAGACTTCTCTTCCATTCTTGGGTAGATGGATGGTCCACTTCAAATACATGAAGGCCCTCTTCAAGATAAGTATTCCTGAGAGCGAATGTATCAAGGCCGGCACCTAAAACGACATATTGTTTCACTCCGGAGTGTACAAATTTTTTGAGTTCATCTTCAGCTAATCGACTACGAGTAACCACGACAGCACGTATGCCTCGCGCATGGAGATCGTTGGATTGGAATGGATACTGTCGCAGGTCGGTTGCCGCCTGCTCGCCAAGAATCGGCAAGGCCAACGGGTCGTTGAATATGATGGGTTCATCCAGCAGCTGATGAGCGGCCCGGAGTTCGGCAACCTGAAAAGCAGTTCGACTTGGAATACCCGTATTAATAACGTTTTTCTGTGAAGTGAGCATCATAGCTTTCCTGTACCGTACTATGGGCCAACTAATATTTTCTGCATGATTATCCTTCACGTTTTACACCATCAATAGTTGTTGGTCTGCTATAGCTGGTTTTTTCGATCGACACTTGCAATTTGGCTTGCAACGTCCAGATTCCGCTTTAAGGACCTTTCGTGACCTGACTCCGCTGTTCTTGCACGCCCACCGGTACTTCGCCCTTGAAGGTCACCCGGCGTACGATGCGCTCTTGGGTTCCTTAATCATCCAGCGCGTAATGCTGGGTGGCGCGGTTATCCCAGATCGCTACGTCACCGCTATGCCAGCGCCAGCGCACAGTATTTTCCAGCCGTGGGACGTGACTCTGCAGCAGGCTGAACAGGTGGGGGGGTAATGTTGTTCGATTAAGGCTATAGCTGGCATATTCAGGCAGCAAATGACTTAAATTCACTCTCGATGCATTTGATTCAGCCTACGCAAAAAGATAGAGGGTGCCGTTCTATGCTGTCGGCACTGCGGATGACCGAGGAAGGCTCGATGGAGTTACGATGCCACTGTCGGCAACGTCAGCATGAAAAAGCGCAAAAAGGGTCAAGAAAAATGCCAGTATTTCTTGACCCTTATCTGATGAGGGCTTGATGTCAATAAATTTTACTTACGAACGGGACAGTCGCTGACGAATTTGCGCAACCAACGCGTCAAGCGTCCCTCTTTCATTGGTCTCCACGCGTTTGCTGAGCAGCAACTCTTCGGCGCTGAGCGGGTCACGATTGGCCTGCTGCCCTTCGATGACGGTCAGGGTGGCGTCGGACAGATCGTTCTTGTCTGTCTGACGTTGTGCCAGCCAAGCGGCGATCACGGCCTGTGGCGCATTGCAGTCGAGGATCAGGAACGGTGCGCCGGTGGCCTCAGCGATTTTCGCCGCAGCGTCGCGTTGTTCACGCTTGAGGAAGGTCGCATCCAGTACCACCGGGAAACCAGCGCGCAGTACGGTGTCGGCGATCTCGTTCAAGCGCGCGTAGGTGGCGGCGCTGGCATCTGCCGCGTAGATCCCTGCCTGCGGCTTGTTCTCGACATGCTGCTCGCCGAACAGGCGCTTGCGCTCTACATCCGAACGTAGGCGAATTGCACCCAGTGCTTCTACCAGGCGCATGGCCACGTGGCTTTTGCCGACGGCTGACACGCCGTGAGTGATGGCCAGGAAAAGCGAGAGGGTAGTGCTGTAGCTTTCTGCCAGGTTGGCGTAGTTGCGGTATTGGCGCAGGGTGGTTGCGCGCTGCACCGCGTCTGCCTCGGAAGGCATGCTGAACAGTGCAACCTTGGCGCGTACCAGGGCGCGGT
This sequence comes from Pseudomonas sp. PvP028, assembly GCF_017832255.1. NCBI lineage: Bacteria > Pseudomonadati > Pseudomonadota > Gammaproteobacteria > Pseudomonadales > Pseudomonadaceae > Pseudomonas > Pseudomonas sp. PvP028. The sequence goes on along the minus strand of NZ_JAFIBL010000001.1, from coordinate 2,302,477 downwards.
AGGCTTTATAGAAGTTCAGCAGCTCCAGGCCTTGGTAGTCGCCGGTAAGTTCCAGGTACTGGCTGATAAAGCGCCGCGCCAGGCTTTTGAGGCCACGGTCTTCCAGGTCCATCGCCAGGAAACCGGTGTCGGCATACACGTCGGTGAAGCGGAATGGCTCGTTGAACTCGATGCAGTCAAAGATCACCACATGGCCATCAATCATAGTGGCGTTGCCCAGGTGAATATCACCGTGGCATTCGCGGATGAAACCATTGAGCTTGCGTTGTTCAAACAGTGGCTTGAGGCGCTCGAAGCTGCTTTCGGCCCAGGCCTGCAAGGCTTCCAGTTGTGCCAGGTCAGCCTTGTCGCTGAGGAAAGGGCGGATCTGCTCGAAGTTCTGCAGCACCGGCACCATGACGTCGTGTGGCGTGCCGGCGGTGTGTGTGGCCGGCACTTTCGGGGCATTCAGGTGAAAGTGCGCGATCTGCCTGGCCAGTTCATCGATGTGCGCGCTGGTCAGTTCGCCGTTGGCTTGCAAGGTGCTGAGCAGCTGGCTTTGTGGGAACTGGCGCATTTTCAGCACGTAGTCGACTAACGGGCCGTCGCCGCCCAATTGCGGTGCTTCTGCGCTGCCGGTGATTGGCAACACTTCAAGATATAAATTATCGGTCAGGCGCTGGTTGAGGCGCAGCTCTTCATTGCAAAAGTGGCTGCGGGCTTCCAGGGTGGTGAAATCGAGGAAGCCGAAATTCACCGGCTTCTTCATTTTATAAGCGTAGTTACCCGTAAGCAGGACCCAGGAAATATGGGTCTCGATGACGTGGAACTGATCCACCGGATGGGGGAACAGGGCCGGATTTTGCAGGGCAGCAATCAGGGACTGGCTCACGTGTGATCCTTCGGAGTTTGGGGAAATTCATGGAGGGTATGATTGCTGCTACAGACGGTTGTGCAAACCGCTGTCCAGCTCATATTGGTCATCAATAGTATTAGCTCAGCAGGCTGGAAACACCTGAATATAATATAGCGCAAGAAAACATCATCAATACCGATGGTGATGCTTTAAGTATTACCTGCCTTGGGCCCCCTCCTTCTTGCGAATGGAGATTGACAAAAGTTCCGACGCTCAGCCAAAAAAGGGATGCCAGCAACATAACCCCAGAAAAGACCAGCATTTCCTGAGCAATTAAAAGCGGATCGTCGATAAGCGTAACGGAAAAGATGATCGAAGACACAATAAATGCTTTCGGATTAAACAGCGTAGCAATAAATATATTAAATCCCAAAATAGTTTCGGTCGCTTTTAAAAAGTCACCTGAAAGCTTCCACGTCTTGCAAGACATGTAAGATATATAGCCCGCACAGAACACCTTCATGAAAAACAGACAAACTGTATTGCCCGAGACATATTCGATCAGAATGGAATAGAAGGTGATCGCAATCACGTAGCCGGAAAGCTCGAACAGCGGTAAACCAGCAGACTTCAAAAACCCCTTGGACACGCCGGCCGCCAGCAATAACGTATTCGTCGGTCCCGGAACAAATAACAGTACAGCAGACTCAATCGCCACCTTCAGTAGTTCATGCATATCACACCCTTGCACAACAGCAACATTTCACTCGACAAAAAATCATTGAATACCTGGTCACTCACCGCGCGCCCCGCAACTCGACCCCGTCCGCGCGCGTACGTCCCCAAGGCATAAACACGCGGTCATAAAGCTTTTTCAGGCATGGTACTTAACGATGCATGCCCCCCAAAAAAACATGCCAAAACTCAGGCAAAAGGCCAAATCACCATCATCCATCGGGGTCCCAGTCAGATTCAACAAACTATCAATCGTAAAAACATGCGCTTTCGGAGGCAGCGTTGGCAGCCTGAGTTTTGAGGCGTCGCCGCCGACCTCCATAATGTACATTTTGGACAAGTGCATAATAAAGTTATTGGTTATGAAGTGGCTTATAGCACTTTTATCAAAATCAACTTTCAAAAAAATATCCCTAGACAGCGTATGAATTGCGGTCAAGGCGAGCCGCAACGCATCAATATTTTTCTGTTCAGCATAAGCCTTAGTGACTCGGTGGTCGGTGGCCTCCGACCGCGCGATAACCTCGTAGCAGTTTCTGGTTTTTTCGCAGGTCACCAGACAAACTGCTACCCCGTCACTTAAAATCGCCGTTCCAGGATAATGCCGCTCCTCGTCAGTCATCAGCTTTTCTGCGAATACCAACAAAACCTTACTGTCTGGGCGCTCCTGCAGGATCTGCCCACAAAAACGCAAGGCATGAACGAAATTACCGCACTCCCCCGCAGACAAGGCATACAACGTCGCCTTATGAATGCCGATATTCGCTGCCAACTTCGAGAGGTAGACACTCAGGCCAACGACCTTGTCAATGAATTTGGTTGAGCTGATATAGACAATATCGGTCACTTCCTCTCGAACGACATGGCTCTCATCCAGGACCTTCGCGGCTACCTTTTCGCACACAGCATAAACGTCACGACTTTCATTTACATAATATTCAAAGCCGCCCGCCCGAAAGGCCTTAAGCTCATCAGGACTAATGCAAGATGACAAGCTATCAATTGACTTCGACTCGCCGAAATCAAACACGACGTTAGAAATAAACAGATTGGTCATACCGGCATTCCCTGGCAATTAAATATATACAAAAAAGAGACAGTCCAACTACTCAAAGCCCTGGCAGCCTATACGCCATTCAAAAGAGCCGAGCTTAACTCAGCCAACGAGGGCTGTTTATTGACGAACTGAACCTTGAGCCATTCGGAAATGGCCAGATAGTTGGACGGTAGCAACCTGCATAGCGTTGGCCTTTGATCATCCGACAGCCAACCATGGGCGTTACCCGCACGCTGGCGAATCGCTGGATCATTAGTGATGTACGTCTTGGCTCGCCCACCAAAATGGATCGTCTTAGGATCTGGGAGATCCACTATAAAGGCGTCGCTTGCGGAAAAAAGGGTCTGCCTGATCAGTCCAGGCAAAAAAGACTCGCCTATCAGCACGTTCAACTCACTGCTGACAAAAAAATCTATTTGACTGAGCGTCCCTTGAGTGAAGTCGTTCGGGGCCGACAGCGCGCCTTCGATGCCAATCTTTATATCCAGTTCAGGGTGTTCAACCCTCAACCGGTTAATGCCCATCAATGCCTCCAGGTCATGCTCTTCATTATTGAGAATAATGGCATCACAGGCAGCGATGTTTTTCGCAAACTCAAACTGAGCAGCATCAATTCGCCCTTGCAGGTGCAAACGCTCAAGAACACCTTGCGGTAGCTTCTGGTAAAAGCCCTGAACACAGCGAGGATCATCCACGCGGATAAACAACTTGTTCTTTTGTGGGGTACTACTAAAACGCCCTTGGTAGGCCGAAATAACCCGGTAGTAGACCAGTTCAGTCGTCATACCGTAGACGCCGGTCAGGGCGACAGCGTTCAACTGATGCGCCAGAACTTTTGAAAACAGAACCTTATCGTTTTCACTGTGGGTAATAGCCACCCCCACACACCCGGAGTCATTGGATCTTTTGGCGCCCAATCTCGAAAGAATGCTGTCCAGGCTACCGGAATCAATCGCCTCAGCGGTCCAAGGAACTGCCTGAAAAGCTAGATGTCCGCACGCCTGTGCACGCTCTATAAAAGAATAATCCAGATTATCTTCCGAGAGCGTCAGGACATGAGGGTAAGCCAGGCCAAAATAACTAGAAAACTCATCCCCCCGGCTCCAGCGACTTTTGAAAGCCTTACCCAACCCGTCTTTCGCAGGCTGCCGGGCAACCTTGCTTTCCACGCTTTCTGTGCTGCCTGGCACTTGGCGAATGACTTTCTCACCCAAGATTAATGGCGAGCATTTATTTCGGATCTTTGTTGTCAGTTTGGTGAGCACATCACCAGGACCGATCTCTACGTACTCGTCGACCTCCAACCCCATCAAGTAACGAACGCTGTCCAACCACTGCACTGGGCTGTACAGTTGCTTCACCAGTTGGTTCTTCAGCATTTCATGCTGATGGGGCAAACCGGTGACGTTACTGATCACCGTTTTATTCATCGGTCGAAACGTCAAAGGCTCGAGAAACCGCTCAAAATCTTGTGCTATCGGCTGCATGTAGCGCGAATGAAAAGGTGCCCCCACCGGAATAGGAATGTAGGTGCCCGCCAGCGAGTTGATAATGCCTTCAAACGCCTCCAGCGCTTGATGCGGCCCTGCAATCACCAACTGATCCGGAGAGTTGATGTTTGCAATATCAATGCTGGTAATGCCGTTATCGTTGAGCAGTTGCTGCAGATCCTGAGCTTTATAATTCAGGATCACGGCCATGGAACCGGCATTCGCGGAAGACATCAATTCCCCGCGGTGCTTGACGATGCGCAGTCCCGTTTCAAAGTCAAAGACATCCGCGGCGAACAGCGCCGCATATTCTCCCAGGCTGTGCCCGGCCAGGAACTCGATCACCACCTCGTTATCTTCCCGATAGGCGAGGTACTGCAATGCACACACGGTATACAGCGCAGGTTGCGTGTACTGTGTTTTGTTCAACTGCTTCTGTGGGTCTTCCAGGCACAGCTGCTCAATGGAATACCCCAGAATATCACTGGCGATTTCAGTCTGCCGACGGAAACGTTCGAACAATTCACGCCCCATGCCCACTCGCTGTGAGGCCTGTCCCGGAAAAACAAGGGCAGTGTTCTTTGCTGGATTATTGCCGACCACGCTTGTTCGAGTCTTTTCCATAGAATGATTTACCAAGGTAGTGTCTTGAGGCCCGGGTTGAGCGATAGCGCTTTCGCTATACGCCTTTGCAAGGCGCTTTAGGGTCAGCACGCCGGCCTGGTATTGAGTCGTGTCGTTACTCATCAACGACATCAGCGTCAGGCTCACAGGGACCTGCTTTGCCCTGAACGCACCCAGATGCTGTTTGACAAATCCATGCAACGATCCGGAAGGACTAAGATCAACATACACAGGCGTCGCGCCTGTGGCGCTTGCCTCTATCAAGTCGATGGTGTCTGCAAAGTTGATGGGGGACTCAACGATCCCCCAAAAGTGCTCGGCGTCAATCACACGACACCGCGCAACCGTTGCACAGGAGTAAAAAGGCAGCGTGAATGCCCCGGTTGTGTACTTTTTTATCGACGCTAAAGAAGCCGCTTTTAACGGGCGTATGGCAGGCGAATGAAAGGCGTAGTCCACAGCGATCCGCTGATATAAAAAAGCTCGTTGCTGGCAGCTCTTTTCCAACGCATCAATCACCCACGTATCTCCCGAAAAGGTGACGTGTCGTGAGTGATGCACACCCGCAACAGCAACTTCAGGAAACTCGGCGAGCAGTGCGTCCCTTTCATCCGGGGTAATCAATGCCGACAGCATGCCGCCTTTCGGCAACTTGCCTTGTCCTGCAAACTGCTCGATCAATATGGCTTGATCACAGATTGCAGCCAATAAATCCGTATCCGAAATGGCACCGGCGACACAAGCGGCAATGAACTCCCCCAAACTCGTGCCGATCACCGAGTCAGCGGTGATCCCTTCAGCAGCGAGGGTTGAGACCAGTGCCAGTTGCACCATCACGATGCTCGGATGAGTGAACGTGATAGAGGAGAAGTCATCGCTGCGAGACTTGTCTTTACGATAAATCTCCGCGATTACCGATTTACCCAGTATGCGTTGGCCTATCAGATCCAGCCGCAGCATGGCTTCACGAAACGTTGAATGCGTCAGGAATAGATGGCTCGCCATCTGATAGTAATGACACCCCTGCCCGCCGAACATAAATATCCTGTGCAAGGGATAGACCATCCCCTGGTTCAGCGGCGAGGCGGTGTCTCTGGCGAGCGCATCGGTCCTGACATTCATTGCATCAGCCCTCCACGTCGGTTTCTAACACTTCTTCAATCTGGTCGCCGTGCTCAGCCACCAGGTACTGTGCCAACGACTGAATGGTGTCGTGCTCGAAAAACACCACCACAGAGATCGCCAGCCCCAGACGGCTGTTGATCAACTCACACAACCCAACAATGCTGATCGACTCGTAGCCGTTTTCAGTAAACGTTGCTACAGGACTAAACGAAGCTGACTCCTTGTCCAGCAACTCCGAGGAGATTGAAACCAACCACGAAACCGTTGCCTGCAACTCGTCACTGGCGCCATCAAACGAATAGGCTGGCTGTTTTTGCGCGACCGCTGCCAGTGGCGCAGGCGATGCAACGGGAGGTTCCACGGTTACCTGCGGTTGAATGACTGGCGTGTTGTCAGCGAGAGTTGCGGCCTTCCAGATGAACGCGAATTGCTCATCCGAATGGTTTTTGTCCAGGGCGTGAATAAATGCAGTGGCAATGTCATTGGCCGCGTTGCCCTCCACTTCCAGCGCTACGGTCTTGCCTTCGCGGTAACCACTACCCTGCAACGCCGCGCGATAACGAGCAAAGGTTTTTGCCAAGGTGTTGAGCTGTTTACTGTCGTGTTCCTCGACGGTCATGACGATGGAGAACGATTGCAGCTGGGAGTCAAATGAGTAGGTCGCCTCATCTAGGTTAATCAGTGCCGCGAGATGACGAATAAGCGCCTTGTCTTTCAACGGTTCCTTATGCTGCTGAACCTTGTCATCGGCCGGAACAATGTAATGCACACCCTGGACATCGCCCAGTTGGTCTTTTATCAGCAACAGTGCATTGAACACGGACTTTCTATCGTCAAGTTCAGCCGCGTAGTAGCCGACTTTGGTATTGTCCAGGCTGTTCTGAAGTAACCCGATTTGCTCATCGATGTCTGGCGATGAAAGCGCGTCACCCAGGATTGCGATATGGCATCCGCTGGTTTCATCATCAATCGCACGAATCACACTTTGGCCCACCTCATTCAAGCCGTTTGCCAGGACATAGACACCGTTGTCATTGAGTAACGAGCCTGATTCCGGCTGGCTGACTTTCTGCACGCTGCCGGCATAGATACTGTCGTGGGCACACAGGTATTCAGCGATGTGAGTCTGTGTGTCTGCTGCACGGTTGATCAGCGTCGAAATGTTGGCAAACGAGCACAAGGCTTCACAGTAAATAATCGTCAGTTTGACATTGGCAGCGCCCAGCACGTGCTGTTCCAACGCCCCGGTCAATGCTGCATAGAGTTGATACTGGCGATCGAACGGCATGATGATTTGCAGGTGCAAAGGCTGAGTGCTGTCCGCCAGCCAGGCTTTGACCTTCTTCGCCAGTTGGCGTGAGACGGACTTGGCCAGATCAGCGAAAGACTGGGCAAAGCCGTTCGGCAGGACTTGCTGCCATTCTGAAGAGCCGGCATCGAGGCCGCAGGTCTCCAGATCTCGCTGGAAGTAATCCAGGGTGTCCAGGCCAACGACACAGATTTTCGTATCGGCCTGCGCCGGTTTCGGATGTGGGCTCACGTCCACCTTGTTCCAGCGATGAATAAACAACGACTTCGGTTCGGCGGTGACTTTTTCGACCGCCACCGGTGCCGTAATGACCGGCTCGCCAACCACCGGCTCAACGGTTTTCTGAACAATCTTCCCTGCGACTTTTTCAACGACCGGTTCAACCATAGCGGCTACGGTTTTCACCCGCTGCTGCACAGGGGCTGCCTCGACTTTTTGAGACACGCCGGCCGTGTGGTTGCCCATCGGCAACCAATGACGGTTTTGTGAGAACGGGTAGGTCGGCAGGCTGATACGTTGCCCTCTTTTCCCCAGCAGGCCGCCCCAGTTAATCACCACCCCTTTGGCCCAGAGCGCGACGATGTTCTGGTATTTACCTTGCTTCAGCCATTCAGAAAGAATCAGCTCAAGGGAGTTATCCTCGTACAACAGCTTCGCTGTGGCGTCCATCTCGCTGGCATAGCAGACATGCAGCGGGGATTTGCTTTTTTTATCATTCAGGAATGCATCGAGGTTGTCTTCAAGGTGCTCGATGGAGTCCGCCAGGAAGCTCAGGCGGTACGGCATTTGAGTGCGGCCGGTTTGCAGCGTATAGGCAATGTTGCCCAACCAGTATCGTGGCTGGTTGTTCAGGGAGGTGTTTTGCTGAGCGTTGTAGTGGATGTAGCCCAGCAACTGCGCAGCTCTCTGGTGTAGCGCCTCCTTTGATTTTGCGGACAACACGATCAGTTCCGGGTAATCCATCGTGTAATTGACCTGATTCGACACTTCCTCGTGCTCTTCGATGATGAAGTGCGCATTCGCACCGCCCGCGCCAAAGGACGACAGGCCGGCAATCCGCTTTTTGACCTCTTTATTCGGCAGACGCCAATGGGACAGCAACTGGGGAATCGAGAAGGAGGTTTTTTCGATCTGCAGGTTTTTATTAATTTTCTTCGAGTGGAGCGAAGGGACGATTTGCTGGTATTTCAGTTGCAGCAGAATCTTGGTCAAACCGGCCATGCCTGCGGCACTTTCGCAATGACCGATATTCGATTTCACCGAGCCTACCGAGCAGAACTTACCTTGTTGTGCCGAGTCTTGATCGATGGAAAACGCCTGCCTCAGCCCATGAATTTCGATGGCGTCGCCCAGATTGGTGCCCGTACCGTGCGCTTCAATGTACGAAATGTCCGCAGAACGAATGCCGGCCTGTTGGACCACTTTTGAGATCAGCTTGCTGTGAGCTTTCGGGCTTGGAACGGTATACCCATTGGTCTTGCCTGCGTGAACGATCAGCGACCCGGTAATCACCCCATAGATGTGGTCGCCATCGCGCAGCGCATCCTCGTAGCGTTTCAACAAGACCGCACCAACACCTTCTCCCGGTACATAGCCGTCTGCACTCTCGGAAAAGCTCGCACATTTACCGGTCTGCGAAAGGTCGCCGCCCTGTTTCAGCACACCATATTTGTTGGGATGCAAGGTCAGATTGACCCCGCCGGCAATCGCGTAATCAATCTCCCCAAGCTTCAACGCAGAGCACGCCAGGTGCACGGCGGACAGCGATGACGAACACATGCTGTCTATGGCGACGCTAGGGCCTTCCAGGTTCAGGATGTAGGAAACACGGTTGGCAATGGAGGCAAAGCTGTTGGAGATGGCATGCCCATCGTACAGACCTTTAGCCGTTTCGCTGTGCAGCTGATACTCCTGGTACATCGCGCCGACATAGACACCGGTGGTCATGTCACTTTCGGCCAGGGAATCTTTGGTGTAGCCCGCATCTTCCAGCACCGAGAAAGCACATTCGAGGAATTTACGCTCCTGAGGATCTGTCAGCAGCGCATCGGTTTCACTGAAGTCGAAGAACTCCGCGTCGAACTCGTCAAAGCCGTCAATAAAGCCGCCCTTGAAATTTTCCGGATTTTCGACCCGATTAAAGCCGGTTTGCTCCCACCTTGCCTTGGGCACTGAGGTCACCAGGTCACGACCTTGCGACAGGTTTTCCCAGAACTCGTCCAGGGTCCGCGAGCCAGGGTAAGTACCATTCAGCCCGATGATCGCGATATCGCCGGAACGACGGGGTTCAGGGTAGGTTTCCTGGAAATCAAACACCTGAGGCAGTGACGCCGACGGGGCGTCAACCTCTTGAAGGGAGAATGCGCCCAGGTCGATCACGTCAAACTCAGTAACCGCAGGTGCGCTGGCAGGGGCCTGGGTGTGAGAAGCAACGGCAACCGGGGCAGCACTAGGTGGTTGTGCATCGCTGAAATCAATACCCAGCAACGCCGCCAAGGCCTGTTTATCTTGCTCGATAAAGTAATCGATGATGCCTTCGACGCTATCAATATCAAACAGCAGGGAACTGCTGACCTGCTCGAAATGCTCACGCAGTTTATTGGTGAGGGTGACGACCAGGATAGAATCGAATCCCAGTTTTTCGAGGGAGAGGTCCAGCGCGATTTCATCGACAGGAAGCTGAACGACGTCGGCGATCAGATCAGTGAAAAACGCCTGGCTCTTGGCTTTCAACATTGCAACGTTGACAGCCGAAGGGGTATTTGACGGGGTATGCATGGAGGACTCGTTCCCTGATGAATGACTGGATCCGGACTCAACGACCTTGGGGGCAAGGGACGCGGCGTGCTTTTGCGCACGCATCAACATCACGAACTGCCCCATGTCGTGGGCCAGCTCGGCGGGGAACTGCGTAGAGCCGTAACCCACTTGCAGGGCGGTGTTGTGCCACGTGGCAGGCTCCAGAACCGGAGAGCCCGGCACCCTGATGTGATCGTCGTTGTACAACCACCAACCGTCGAGGAAACCAAACGTGAGGTGGTTGAACAAGGTATTGCGGCTGAGCTCGTTGACGATCAATGAGCCCTGATCTTTCAAAACTTCCCAGACCCGGCGAATCGAGGCGGCAATGTCACGGGTGGCGTGTAACACGTTGGTGGCAACTGCAATATCGTAGTAATCACGCTGCAGTGGTTGGTCATCGACCGACTTTTCTACGTTGAAAATCTCGTAGCGCAAGAATGGATTGCCTGGCCCGTATTCCCGCTGGGCATGAAACAGAAACGACTTCGAAAGGTCGGTGTAGCAGTACTCTGCGATGTTGGCGTGAAACGGCGCCAGGTGCTTGAGTAACACGGCGGTTGTACCGCCGGTGCCAGCGCCCACTTCCAGAATGCGAATTTTCCGCTGAGGGTCAGCGGCCAGCAGCGTGTTGATTTCGTCAACCACCGTCCTCGAAAGCACCAGGTTGAAGTAGTCAGCAACGCGGTTGTTTTTATAGATACCCTCGACCATGCGCATCGAAGAGTCAGGGAACATGACGTCGGTGGCCTTTATTTTCCCGGTCAGTATCTCCTTGGTATGGATCAGCAAGGCTTCAACCAGTTTGACTTGAGCGGATTTATTATCATCCAGCAGCCATTCAACTTTTGCGGTGTTCCAGGAGAGCCAGGCTGCGCTGGCATCGCTCTCAGGAAACTCTGCCGTTTTGCTGAATTGACCGGCGTCGTGACGAAGGTAACCCTGGCGCACAAGGCTCATCAGGGTCTCCGTCAACCAGCGCGAAAAACCTGCGCGAATATCGGTCTTGCGAAGCACGTCTTCAACGGAAAACTCAGTACCGGAAAACACGCCCAAGGTTTCAAGGTCGGCAGCGACGATCCGGCAAAGGTAGCTGTCCATGTCCTCCAGGTAAAAAACGCCTTCCTCCCTTAGGGCCATATAGTGTTCATTCCGATACACATATTCCATCATACAGCCCTCCACTCCATCGTTATTTAACTGAGTTGTTGATTGCACAAAACCAAATTCTGTAGTGTTCTGATGAAGTGTCACCTTATCTATCAATGTTATTTTTTCTGGATCGTAGGCAGCGATAAAACTGGCCTGTAAATGATCCCCTGCAATCAACGCCTCAAAGGCCAACATGCCGATGGTCGGGTTGATTGACGCCATCCCGCTTTTTTCCAGCACCTTTTGATACGACGCATCACTGACAATGCCGACGGTTCCCCAATACCCCCAGTTCATGGTTCTGACATGGGTAGTTGCGCACTTGGCCTGCAAGTAATGGGCAAAACTGTCTTTAAAGGTGCACCCCGCAGCGTAATTACTCTGCCCGGCCTGGCGAGCAAAGCTCTGGATCGAGGAATAGAAGGCGATGAAGTCGAGGTCTAGATCGGCAAAGTAATTTTCGATGTTTCGGCAAATATCCACTTTCGCAGCAAGGGCCGAACTAAAGGTTGTTTCAGACATATTGGCAACCGTCTTGTCCTCCAGGACGATTGCCGAATGAATAATGCCGTCCAGCCGGCCATATTGACGGAGGATGGTGTGTCGTAATTGCTCCATTTGGTGTGGCTGGGTGGCATCAACCGATACGTACAGGGGAGCACGACCGAGTCTCTCCATGGCACGCAATGAATGACGGATTTCATCATTAATGGCTTTTCGACCTGCCCAAATGACTTGGCTATCGTGCCGTTGCAAAAGACGTTCGGTCCAGGCCTGGCCCAGGCCACCGGCACCACCGATGATCAGATACACCCCGTTGTCACGGTAGATCGGCTTGACCGGCTCACTGCCGTTTTCAACCGGCAACACCTCCAGGTGCTCGGCATACCATTGATCGTCGCGGCAGCAATACGTCTGTCCTTTGACTTTTCTTTTTTCAATGCCTTGCGACGAGCGCACCAGCGAGGGGTTTGAGGTCGCACGCGCCACAAAGGCGTCATCGACATCAAGCAAGCTTATCGTCCAATGGCTGTATTCTTTCGCAGCGGCACCGACAAACCCATGCAACCCGGCGTTGACCGCTGTGTTAGTGCCTTCGTTGTTGACATTGAAGTTATTCTTGGTGACGACCGTGATCGACAACCTGACTTCATCAGCCTTTAATGCCAGCAACGCCTTGAAGAACCTGAAGAAGATTTTTTCTTCGATACCATACTGTAAACCTTGATCCTCTGCGTGCACAGAGACATCAAGGCTACCGCCGATCCAGAGGATACTTTTAATCGTTCCCGGGATGTAGTCCGCCAGTGTCGCGGTCATACGTTCCAGCGTATCCAGCGCAGTAAAGCTGCAGTGAGCCTGACCGCCAACCAACGACAATAATCTCTGCCTGTTTGGTGACACACCCGCCGCAGAAGTGACTGGAATAATAACCAGAACGCTTTCATCGGTCGCCAACGACGGGCTGCCCGCTATTGGCCGCCAACGATTAACAGCATAAATGTTATGCACGGCATTGCTCATATCAAACCTTCTACCCAGAGGTAACAATCAATAGCACCCAAACACCAGGACCTGTTTAAGCTTCAGACAAGCGCGGCACACCGGACAGTATCCGTTGGCGATAACCATCCAGCACCGCACAGACATTGGATTGCGCGTCGTAGATAACAATGGTCCAGATTTCTTTCTTGCCATCATTCAGCACATGCCCAACCGACCAGGCGTTGAGTGGAATTTCCCGATACTGTTGAAAGCGGTCTATTGCAAAAGGAACCCGGGTTTGCACCCCACCCTGATCCCTGGTTTGTTTGGCTTTATCCCGCGCTACAGCGAGAATCGAGATGGCCTGAAGTGCAGAGTCTGCAAGGCAGGGATGAACCGAAAAAGGCGACTGTTTATTCGCCAGGATCGACGGCAGTTGCAATTGAGCGATGACCGTCGAGGGCGAAAAGTAGAGGGCCTTGATGCCTTGCAAACGGGTCTTGTGGGTAATGCCATGGCGACGCAACAAGTCATAGCATTGCGCTGCCGGTACTTTTCGATACTGGGCCAGCCCTGCCGCGCTCAGGTCAATCTCATCGAACCGGATCCCCTGTGCTTTCAGGTGACTGAACGACTGATCTTCTGCCAGCACCTGTTGACCTGACGACAACTCACAGATGGCTTGGGCATACAGCTGCTTTTTATCTCGGCTCAGCACCTTCAGGTCAGCGTTGTCGCCTCGCTCTGTCACTTCCACAATAATCGGTAAGCGTGGCGTGGCGTCGGTAAAGACCATCGGCTGAACCCAGGCAATATCGTTCAGCGCTATTTGGTAGGCATTCTTGAACTTGTCGCCATACACCGCGCAAACACTGCGTTTCATCAGCTCGATATACATCACGCCGGGCAGGACTTTCTGTCCCATAACCAAATGATCCGCGATGAAGAAATCATCCACCGTCAGGGTGAATTCACAGTACTTGCTGGCGGCTTTTGACCTTGCCGCCGTGGCTCGTGGGGCTGATGCGGGAGGACTCGGACGTGCAACGGAGGCCTGTTTCGCCGGCGCTTTATCCTTTGAAGACGCCCAGAACGACATGGAATTGAACGGACTTGCCGGCAGGCTACAAATGCTGCCCTGGAACGAAGCGTCGTTGACCTGGCCATTTTCAATATAGACGTGCGCTTGTTTCAGCAAAGCCTGGGCATTGCCCTGCCCCAGGTCGCTCGGCGTAAAGATTTGCATGCTCGGCTTGGCTGCTGACAGCAGGGAGCCCAGTGCATTGGCCAGTTCAGAAACCGAGCGGCAAAGAATCGCCACGCGCTTGCCGAAGTGCCTGCGCCCGCAGGCCAAGGTGTAAGCGATGTTGGTCAGCGACACCGTCGCGTCAGACTCGAGGTGCTCACGCAGTTTCTGCAGGAGTTTGACCAACTGTGGGTCAGAGTTCGCCGACAGCAGAATCAACTGCGGCCCAAACTTCTCCGCCGTGTGCCGTACCGGCTGGGGTAAATCACCGAGCACCACGTGCGCATTGGTGCCACTGGCACCGAAGGCACTGATCGTTGCCAGCCTCCGGCCATTTCTGGCTTGCCACGGTTGTGAAGATTTCGCGACATAAAACGGGCTACCGGCCAAATCAATTCGCGAGTTGCCTTTGGTGTGGTGAATCAGCGGCGGAATGGTGCTGTGTTCCAGTGCCAGCACCGACTTGATCACACTCGAGATACCGGCGGCAAATTGGGTGTGGCCAATGTTGGCTTTGACCGAGCCCAAGGCGCAGTAATTCTTGTGCGCGGAGTCCGTGGTGAAGGCTGCACAAAGTGCGTTGAACTCAATCGGGTCGCCCAGGTTGGTGCCGGTGCCGTGGGCCTCCACCATGGAGATGTCGTTAGCGGTAATACCGAAATCCTTGTACACCCGTTTCAGCAACTTCTCTTGCGAGACGGCGCTTGGGGCCGTGATGCCGTTGGTTCTGCCGTCCTGGTTGATGCCGTCACCGTAGATGACCGCGCGAATGTTGTCGCCATCGGCCAAGGCATCGTCCAAACGTTTAAGAATAATCGCCCCGACCGCTTCGCCGGGGACAAAACCATCGGCGTTTTCATCAAATGGCGAGCACGTCCCGGTGGGCGACAACATCCCGGCTTGTGTCGCCTGCACGTACAAGCGCGGCGTCGTCTGTACAAATACACCGCCCGCAATCGCCGTATTGGTGATCCCCAGTCGCAGGTCTTTACAAGCCTGATGGATCGCCACCAACGAACTTGAACACGCAGTGTCGATGGTCAGCGCCGGCCCTTTGAAATCCAGGTAATAGGCAATCCGCGACGCAATCATCGAGCCCATGTTGCCCCACAGCGCTTGCGCCGGTGCCTCACTGGCCTCGAACACTTCGTTGTAGTCGCCAGTCCAGCCGCCGACGTAAATGCCGAACTGATCTTTCACTTCAGGGGTCAGGCGACTGCCTGCATAGCCACTGTCCTCCAGGGCATGCCACGCCTCTTCGAGGAAAAGGCGTTGTTGTGGGTCCATATACGTGGCTTCAACCCCGGAAATGTTGAAGAAGATCGCATCGAACTTATCAATTTCATTGAGGAATCCACCGCGCTGGCAAACACCGTCGGGATACTTTTCCTGATTGAGATAGTCCGCCAGGTCCCAACGATTCACCGATTCGGTGCTGTCTTTGCCGTCGCGGATATTGTTCCAGAACGCCTCGGTATCATCGGCACCGCCAAAACGGCCACTCATGCCGATAATTGCAATCGGCTTTTGGTTGCGTTCCTGGCCAGTTGCAGGCGACTCGCTGAGTAGCTGAGGCGCTGGCCGAGCGAATTGAGTCGACGAGTCGACGATCGTCACAGGCGTAATCAGCCCATGGGCATGGCGGGATAGATCCTCGACATTCGGATAATCGTAGATACACGTGGTTTTCAAACCGAGACGATACTGTTCATTAAGCGAATGGATTAAATCAACGCCCAAAATGGAGTCCAGACCGTAATCGACAAACGACACCTCATTGTTGATCGACGCCTCATCCATCTTGAGTACATTGGCCAGTCTTTCTCGAATGAATCCGGCAACGGCCGGCACTTCAAGGCGAACGGGCACGTGACTGATGATTTCGGCGCTCACCTTCCCTGCTTCTGATGGCTGATCCAGGTGTCTGACGGCCTTTGCGTTCGAACCGACTTTGTCCAGGAAGCTATGGGTGTTGGCCGCAAAGGCATACTCGGGTATCCGGCATTTTTTCGGTTGCAGCCCATCGCTGTACAAACCTTCCCACTGCTCAAAGCTGCCATTGACCCACAGTTGCGCCAAGGCGTCCGACTCGTGGTGGGCAAAAGCAATCTGAACGCGGTCGTGGGCCAGCGCTTTTTGCTTGGAAAGCTCTTCAAACCGGTGAGTTTTCACCCCGGCATACAGGCCGCTACCATTAACCTGAGGGTCTTCCTCGCCAAGGAAGCGCTGGAGACGCTCGATAAAACCGGCTAGATCCCTGGCACAAATCGCGACGCGATGTTGATGGGCATTTCGACACGTTTGCAGCGTGAACGCGATGTCACGCAACGCGGGTACGGTCGACGATGAAGCGCCGCCCTGAATAACCGCCACCAGCCGCGCAATCGATACACTGCCTTGCCAATTGAGCATCGACAGATTCAGCCCGTAGCGGGTGTTGACGGCCTCGAACAGTCGATAGAAATCAAATGGTTTGAGCCCGGCATCGACCAAGGGGGTTGAATCGTCAACCTGATTCAACGAGAGATTGTTATCCAGCCCCCGAAGCGTGGCGCGAATAAACGTCGCAATATCCATTGCAGTGGAGGCTTCAGGCGCTTGCGCCTGAAGGAAATCCAGGAACCGACGGCAGTTTCTTTTCAGGCCTTGTTCGGTATTCGAAGAGAAAGGGAAAACCAACGCCTGGACATGTTCTTGCCCGACAGGTGCGCCAACGACCTGTTCCTGCGGCGCTGTGTACTCCTCCAGAATAACGTGGGCATTCACCCCCGCCGCACCGAACGACGAAACACCGGCGATACGATTGCGGTTGTTGCGCGATGGCCACTCGATCAGCTCCCGCTGCAAATAGAACGGCGACTGGTCGAACTCCAAGTTAGGATTGATCGTCTGTGCGTGCAGGCTGGGTACCAGGACCCGGTGCTGCATCTGCAGCACCACTTTGATCACACCGGCCAGACCGGCGGCGGCTTCCAGGTGGCCGATATTGCTTTTTACCGAGCCAATCGCGCAGGAAGACTCAGGCAGGTCATTACCCGAGAAACAGGCTTTGAGTGCGTTCAACTCGATGGGGTCACCGAGTTCCGTCCCGGTGCCGTGAGCCTCGATGTAGCTGAGTTCGCCCGCTGTGATATTGGCGCTGTTCAGGGCTTTCTCGATCACCGCCGTTTGCGCCTTGGGGTTCGGCACGGTGTAGCCTTTGGCGGCGCCACCATGATTGACCGCCGAGCCTTTGATTGTTGCGTAAATCCGGTCGCCGTCTGCCTGGGCCTGCCGAAGCGGCTTCAGAATAAGCGTCGCGACACCTTCACCCGGTACAAAGCCGTCCGCCTGGTCGCCAAAACTGTGGCACTGACCTTTTTGCGACAGCATGCTGGACGCACAGAGTTGTACATAGCTTGCGGGGTGCAGATACAGGTTCACGCCACCGACAATCGCCATCTGGCAACGCCCGGCCTTGAGACTATGGACCGCCTCATGAATCGCCACCAGCGACGATGAACACATGGTGTCGATGGGCATGCTGGGCCCATTGAGGTCGAAGAGATAAGAAATACGGCTGGCGACAGAACTGAACGAGGTCGTCGGAATCGTGCGTTCGTCTTGATTCCAGAGTGCCGGGCCGTAGAGATTGAAGCCAGTCTTGGTAATGCCGACGTAGACACCAACGTCGCCGTCATACTGCTGCTTGATTTTATCTTTGGTGTAACCAGAGTCCTCCAGGGCACGCCAGCAAGACTGCATAAACAGCCGCTCCTGCGGATCCATGGCGAGGATTTCTCGTGGTGAGAGCTTGAAAAACTGCTCATCGAAATCATAAGCCTGTTCAAGAAACCCGCCTTGCTTGCAGTAGGATTTACCGTCTCTGATGGCCTCGATTTTGTCCGTGGCATAGAAGTCTTCCAGGGACCAGCGCGACTCAGGAATCTCGGTCACCGCGTTCACGCCGTTGCGCAACAGCTCCCAGAACGCTTCGATATTCGCCGCCCCCGGAAACTGCGCGTTAATACCAATAATGGCGACCGCATCACCGGCCTGCGCATCCACTGCGCGGGGCACCGCCGGACGCGGCTGAGCGTCCTGACGGGCAGAGGCTTGCGGAGCCTGTTGGCTCGCTGCCGGGGCAACCGCGCCGAGCCACGCCTGCACCGCGTCGGGTTGCAACTGGCTCAGTGTGGTGGCCAGGTCATGAATGGATTCCACTTCGTACAGCAGCGTTTTCGACAGTCGAGAGAAATGCTCACTCAACGCCTGATTGATCCGCATGATGGAAAACGAGTCGAGGCCGTAGCTTTGCAACGGCTCGAAGGTGTCGAGTTTGCTTGTCTCCAGCTTCAGGACGCTGGAGATCAACTGTTTGAGGTGAGCGACCAATGGATCATAGGCAGTCTCAACCGATGTCACTGCGCCCTTCCCGCTGGCTGCTTGAGCCGTTTGCTGACTGAGCGCCGGGGTTTGCAGGTTCCGCTGTGGTTTAGCGTTAACGTACTGGCTATCAATTTTCACCGGATCGCCATAGGTCACCAGAACACGGTGGGTATCGGCGGCCAGTAACAACGTATTCACGTGATTGAGGGCCACATCGACCGGCAACGGCAACAGACCGTACTCGACGTGGAGTTCTTTCAGCGCCTGCTGATCAACACCCATACCGGCGTTTTCCCAGAGCGGCCAGTTCACCGACAACAGGCGATCAAAGCCGTTACGCCCGACCTTGTTTCGAGCGTCGCTGAAACCATCAATGAATCCATTGCCGGCCGCATAGTCGATCTGGCCGACAAAACCTAACTGGCCTGCACAAGAGGAGCAAAATAGAATGAAGTCAAAGCCCGTTTCAGTCTGTTGACTGACGTCGTTTGCAGCCTGAATCAGATGGATGCTGCCACTGACTTTGGCTTCCAGGGTATTTTCAAACTGCTCGACGGTTTTGTTGACCAGAAAACTGTCATTCAACGTGCCGGCGCAGTGGAAAATCCCTTCGAGGTGATGGGAGGCGACGACCTTGATCAACAGCGACTTGAGGTCCGAGTAGCTCGCCGCGTTCGCCGTGAGATAGGAAACCCGGGACTTTCCGTAGGTGTTTACCAATTGCAGGTACGGCGTATTACTTTGCAGATCGGCTTCACTGCGGCGCCCGGTCAATACGACGCGGGCCTGCTGCCCCTGGCGCAAAATGTAATCTGCCAAGTGCAAACCAATACCGCCTACGCCACCTATAATCAGATAACTCGCATCGGTTTTTATAAAGCTTTGCAACGACGCACCATCAGAACGGTCACTGAGCGTTTCAAACACCTGAACATAACGGACATTCTTGAGGTAGCGCACATACGCCGCGTGACTGTGCTGTTCCTCGGCCAGGCTATTTTGGCTTAACTGACCCAATGAGGCTTCATCGAGCGCCACCAGTTGAGTGGTAATGCTCGGGTGCTCCTTATTCAGGGTTTTCAGCATGGCTGAAATAGCCGCTTCCACTCCGACATACACAGATTCGTGCGCTACTTTGTCTTCAGCGTAACTATCGGGCCTCAGAAAAAACACCTGGAGCAGCGTATCCGCCGAGCTTTTCCGGCCTTTACCATGCTGCAAAATGGCCGTGACCTGCGCCTTCAAACTGACGAAAACGTCGAGGATCATCGCACTGGCCAAACCGCTCATCTGGTCGGCAAGCGTGCCTTTGGCGGCCGCCTCTTCGGGAGCCGACACTACCGTCATCCGGGCCAGCAGGCGTTGATCCAGGCGGGCTTTCAAGGTATCCACCAACCGCTCATGACCGTGCTCCGTTACGACCACCACGCAATGCTGTTCGTGAGCCTGAGCCACATCGAGCGCGCGCCCAAGCGGCGCATCGCGCCACACCGGCACATAACGCGTACTGCCCGGCGGCCCGGACTGCTCTTCACGCATACGGCCCCCGGTGGCGTCGGTTTTGGCCAGCGCCTGAACCGCTTGCTCTTTAGTAATACGACCCGCTTTGAGTTGATCAATAATGTAACGCTGAAAGTTAGCAATCTCATTGGAGTTATTCATGACGACACCCTTAATCCTTTCTCAATAGCTGCAGGACCGTCTCGGTATCCAGATCGTCCACAAGCACTCTGTCCAGTAAATCTTCATAAAATGAGTGCTCTACAAATTGCTCATTTGAAAAATTATCGACGTCATACCAGGTGGTCACTTGGTCTTTAGGCAGCCAATACCGCTGCTGTTCGAAAGGATAACCAGGCAACACAACCCGATTAGGCCGTGCGCCTCCGTAGAGCAAATTCCAGTTAAACTTAACGCCTTTAACAAACCGCTCCGCCACCCTATTGGCATTGTCCAAAGTGAGCAGTTCTGGCAGTGCCTCGTTGGACATTTTCTCGGTTTTCGAGCCCTTGATATGCCCGGTAAAGATGGACACGTGGTTTAACTCATTGGCCCCGGTCGAGAAGTCTGCATCGGACAGTGCGGCCTCACTTTCAATAAACCGCGTGAGTTTGTTCAGGCCATCCGCGCTATCCATGGCCACAATCGACAAACGGTAAGACAGCTCGGCACGCCCAACCTGGAGGGTGTAAGCCACCTCCTCAATCTGCTCGGGATGACTGGACAGGTGCTGGCGTAAATTGATCGCTTGCGAGACCAGCCCACGGCGAGTTTTCGCCGACAGCACCAGAACCACCTCGTGCCCGGAAAACGCCCGGTGCGCACGAGCAGTCGTCCGATTGCTTTCATAACGGCGCAGAACGACGCTGGCAATCGAGCCGCCAAATCCGAAACTGCTGACCGCCGCGAAAATCCCCTGATCACTGGCCTTCAAGCTGGACTGGCGTTCGTTGATCACGAAGCGGCTGTCATGCAGTTCGATATAGGGGTTCAACGGTGAGCAGTGAAGATTGGCGGGCACCGTCCGCTCGCTGAGTACTTTCACCGCTTTGATCAGGCCGGCCACGCCTGCGGCTGACTCCAGATGCCCGATATTGCTTTTCAGCGCGCCGAGATAAATCGGCAAACCATGCGTTTCCGTCACCGCCTGTTTCAGCGCATTGACCTCTACAGGATCGCCAAGCTCGGTGCCAGTACCATGAGCCTCAACATATTGCAGTTGGCTCAAGTCGATCTTTTTAAGGGTTGTACGCAACAGCTCAGCCTGGCTCTTGGCATTCGGCGCCGTCAGCGACTTGGCCCGGCCGCCATGCTGATGCGCACTGCTTTCAATCACGGCCAGGATGTTGTCGCCGTCTTTCTGCGCCAGCGAAAGCGGCTTCAGGATGACCACGCCCACACCCTCGCCTCGAACATAACCATTGGCATTGCGCGAGAAGGTGTTGCAACGCCCATCCAGGCTCAACATGCCTGCATGGTCAGGCTCGGCGAAGCCCTGGATGTCGAGTAACAGATTGACCCCACCGGCGATGGCAAAGGACGCCGAGCCGGAACGCAGGCTTTCACAGGCATTATGGATAGCGACCAGTGAACTGGAACACGCGGTGTCAATCGACTCACTCGGGCCGTGGATGTCCAGGAAGAACGACACACGGTTCGCCAGCATGGCGTGAGAGTTGCCCGTGGCGATGTAACCGTCCAGCTCCTGGTCTTTTTGCAGCAATGCCCGGTAGTCATTGTTGCTGACCCCGATAAATACCCCGGTGTCAGAAGGCAACTGGCTGGGGTCATAAGCGGCGTTTTCAACGGCGTGCCAGACCACCTCCAGGACTTGGCGTTGCTGTGGGTCCATGAACTCCGCTTCAACCCGCGAAATATTGAAAAACGCCGCATCAAACCCGTCTACCTTATCCAGGTAGCCACCCTTTTTGACGCATGCCACACCGGCGAACGCCGCTTGGGTGTCCTGGTTGTAACGCTGGTAGGGGAAGTCTTGAATGCTGTCTTGGTTATTGAGCAGGTTCGACCACAACGCTTCAACCGACGCGGCCCCCGGGAATCGTCCGGCCATACCAATGACCGCGATGGATTCATGAGGGTCCGGCAGACGGTGATTCCGCTCGGCCTCTGGTTTCTCGACGCGAGAAACCGGCGTTGCAGCCTGGTTCACTGCAGAGGCGCTGTTCTGTGGCGCCTCTTCACTGGTGCCGCTGACGCCTTGATCCTTGAGGTAAAAACACAATGCCTCAATATTTTCGCAGTCAAAGAAAACGGCCGGGGTGATTCTGGCGCCCAGCGTCTCGTTAACTTCTTTGCTCAACTGGGTTAAGCCGATGGAGTCAAAGCCGAACTCGTAGAAGCTGGTTCTTGCGTCCACTTCGGATTCATCAAACTTCAAAAGCTTAGCGACGATGGCAGACACGGCTTTGCCGAGACCGTCGGACTCCGTGCCAGCGGCGGCGACTGGTCGCGGAGACTCGGCAGTCTCGTGGCGGAAAACGGGTTGGCTGCGGAAGCTGGCCGTCTCAATGGTCTTGGCGGCACGCGGTTCAATGGCTTGGCTATTGGCGATATACACATCGTCCAAGAGGGACAACAAAGTGCCATTCTTGTCAGCCAACGCAATCGTTCCGCGCAACGCTTGCCCCGACGATTCGAGGGAGAACAGCAGGCTGCTGACCTTCGACACAGACGCTAAATCCAGCTGGACATTGCAGGCGCAAAGCGCGTAGTCGCTCCAATGGTCCAGTCCTTGGCGCAAGGCGATGTAGAGGACGGCTTGTTGCAACGCCGAACCGAGTTCGGATAAAAACGTCGTGTTGCGGGCAAAGTGATTGTGTCGATAATCAGTATCTTTCAAGTGCACGCGATAGCGCTGTTCACCGATCAACTGCAGCTCGCTGATAGCATTGACGTAATCGCCAAAAACGATTTTGTGCTCTTCCAGCGCTTTGCTGACCTGTGCACCGGAAAGGCTTTCCCGAACGGTCGCATTCGCAAACGCGGGAAAAGGCTGCTGGAGAACCCTGCGTCCATCGCCAGCTTGCACGGCAAATTCGACCCGTGCACACAGTTGATGCGGCGTCGACGCATCCGCTGTGGAAGAGATGTAAACGTCAGAAAATTGCCCCGTTTGATCATTCAATGCCACCGCATAACACAGCTGCGAAGGCACAACAGGGGTAGGCGCCAGCAACTCCCAACGCACAGAGGTGTAGCCGCTTTGCGGATCAGCCTGCTTCATCACTGCAATCGCCGCATCGAGCAGGCTGAACGTGATTAACTGCGGCTGTTTCTTGACCCGGTAAAGGTAGTCGAGGATTTCAATCTCGATCAAATCAGCGGAGTAACGGATGCCGCTCAGGTCGGAGGTGTTGTCACGGACCAGCGGGTGATATTTGTTGCGGTTGCCCAGAGGATCAATAACGCTTGGGGCGTCTTCCAGAACCTCAAACCAGCAGCGTTTCTTCTCGAACTGATAAGCCGGAATGCGTACTTTGATCATCGCACCCAGGGCCGCTTGGTCATTCAAGCCATGCAAGGCAAACCAGTCCACGGTCGAGCCATTGGTCCAGTACTCGGCCAATGTCTCAAGCTCAGCGCTCTCGATAGCCTGACTCAGTTCCCTCCTGGAGAACTCCTTGGTCGCACCCGACGCACTGTCCACGAAGCGCACGGAACGGTTGCTGGAAAGACCACCCAGCCAGCTATCAATCGACCCAATGACCTCATTGACGCTGTCTGCGCAGAATGCCAGGCGGCATTTCATCTGGTTCTTGGCCACTTGCAGGGTGTAGGCTAGCGAGGCGGGCGATACATCACGGTGGTCTTTCAGGTAGCTTGAAAAACCCTGCAGGTTCCTGACCAGCGAATCACGATTGGTCGCCGAAAATACAAACAGCTGTTGCTGGGTCTGGCGCGGGCTGCGGCTGGTCGTCCGAGGGTCGACATACTCCTCCAAAATCATGTGCGAGTTCATCCCTCCAGCACCGATGGAGGTGATCGATGCTCGACGCGGTAAGACCAGGTTGCTTTCGGAACGAGGAGCTGGCCACGACTGCAGTTCTTTATGCACATAAAACGGTGAGTCTTCGAAACGAATATTGCTGTTGAGCGTATCCGCACCCAGCGACGGCACGATCTGCTGGTGCTTGAACTGCAGTAAGATCTTCGAGATGCCGGCGATACCAGCGGCCGCGAGAAGGTGGGCAACGTTCGACTTGATCGAGCCAATCGGACAGAACTGCTTCTTATCGGTGTATTTTCGGAAGGCCTGGGTAGCGCCTTTTATTTCGACCGGGTCGCCCAGTTCGGTACCCGAACCATGGCCTTCGAAGTAACCAATGGTTTGCGGGTCAATTTGCGCATCTTCAATCGCTTTTTCTATCGCCAGAGCCTGCATATGCGGCTGCGGAACGGTGAAACCATTGCGTACGCCAGCATTGGACAGGGCCGTTCCCTTGATAATGCCCCAGATGTTGTCGCCATCACGCTTGGCATCTGCCAGGGTTTTCAGGACCACGGCACCCACGCCTTCGCCCAAAATAGTGCCATCGGCGCCAATCCCATAGCTTCTGATGACATCTGAGGTTTTGGTGGTGAAATGTTCCTGGGAACTGGAGATCAGGTTGTAAGGGTGCAGG
Source organism: Pseudomonas sp. PvP028 (assembly GCF_017832255.1). Taxonomy (NCBI): domain Bacteria; kingdom Pseudomonadati; phylum Pseudomonadota; class Gammaproteobacteria; order Pseudomonadales; family Pseudomonadaceae; genus Pseudomonas; species Pseudomonas sp. PvP028. The sequence goes on along the minus strand of NZ_JAFIBL010000001.1, from coordinate 2,278,109 downwards.
AGCAAGTTCATGCCCCCCGCCACGACTATTTTCGACTCACCAGACCGCAGCATTTGCACAGCCACATGAATGCAGGTCGATGTCGCCGAGCACATGGTGTCGACAAACAAGGACGGGCCGGTGAACCCATAAAAATACGACAGCATGTTCGGGATCGTGCCGGTGTAGCTGCCGCTGGCAGAACCGCCCCGCGTGAGGTTGTTTTGGAAACCATACAAGTTGTAGTGGTTGCTCATGGTACCCGCGACAACACCCACGTCGCCTTTATACAGCTGTTGCAACGACTCTTTTGAATAGCCTGAATCTTCCAGGGCCTCGACGCCCACTTCGAGGAACAGCCGGACTTCCGGTGACATCTTCTCGGCTTCGAGTTGAGAAATCTGAAAGTAACGCGGATCAAACTTGTCTATGTCGTCGAGGAAGCCACCGGTCTTGATCGTCGACTTACCCCACACATCGCGTTCTTTGTAGTAAATAGCGTCGTGCTTCCAGCGATCCGCCGGGATCTTCTCGAACGCATGCTGGCCACTTTTCAACAACTCCCAGAGTTCATCCATGTTTCTCGATTTAGGATAACGTCCGGACAGACCGATGATCGCAATATCATGCTGATCACGGTCATCGGCGGCGACCTGACTGGCGACAGGTACTGCTTCAATTTGCTTGTTGATCGACGGTGCCGGTGCGGCAGCCGCCTCTTCAGCGACTTGTTTGTCTTTAGAAGGCGTGTCTGTATGAGCTGCGACCTCGACGACAGGCGCTCTGCCCTCCAGGTACAGGCTCTTTAGTTTTTCGCTGTATTCATCCATCAGATAATCGGCCACTTCATTGATCGTGAAGTATTCGAAAAACAGCGTTTTTGATAACTGACCGAATTGCCCCTCGAGTTGACGGATCATTTCTACGGCCATAATCGAGTCAAAGCCGTACTCTTCGATTTTCTGATCGCCTCGGATCGTCTTGGCGTCGCGTTCAATGACGATAGCCAACTTGCCCTTCAGATAGTCCTGGGCATATTGAAACAGGGCCTCATTATCGACGTCATCACCGCTCTTCGAGGGATCAGGACTCTCCTGACTGCCCCCCTCAGGCACAACGCTGCGCTGGTTAAGGCCTGCGATGTAAGCGTGGATTTTCTCCTGGTTGCCGTACGTGACGAGGATCGGAGAATCATCGGTGGTGGTCAGCGCATAACGCAACGCGTGCATCGCTTCATGGGTGGGAAGCGGCTCCATGCCGGTTGTTTCATGCACCGATGCTAAGGTGCCGGCGTCCATTTTCATGCCACCTTCTTGCCAAAGCGGCCAATTAATGGCGATCGTCTGCCCGGTCCCCTCCCCCTCGCGCACCCGTTGATTGCGATCAATCGCGAAGGCATCCAAAAAGGCGTTGGCTGCGGCATAGTCACTTTGGCCAGCATTGCCAAACGTGCTCGCCACCGAAGAGAACAGCACGAACTTGCCTAATGGCAGACGCTTGATCGCCTGATCGATAGCCAGCGTCCCATCGAGCTTTGGCGACAGCACTGGCAGCGAATCCTTGACCTCTTTACGCAAGATGAAGTTATCGGCAATGTGGCCAGCGGCATGGAATATGACATCAACGCTGTGATGAGTATTCTTCAGTGCAGCGACGAAATTCTCGACCTCAACGACATCGGTAATATCGAGTGGCTGATAATCGACCTTGCCACCCCGTGCTTGTATTTCACTTTTCAAGGCAGAGAAAACAGCCTGCTGCTCGGCGGCGGTTTTGCGCCCGGTCAAGTAGAGCGTGCACCCCGGAAAATCCGCTGCGAGCTGCCTGGAAATCAGTTGACCAATACCCCCCAGCCCGCCGGTTATCCAGAACACCGGCTGTTCATTAAGCACCGGAATTTTTCCCTGAACAGGCCTTACGGGTTGCGCTGTAATCCGTTCTATCCGACGCAGGCCTTGCGCATCATGACGTACGCTAAATGCTCCGTCGGCGATGAGAAACTCACGGGCGATGATCGATCCGGAATCGACCAGCGGAGAGTTTTCTATCGATACAAAGCGGCCCTGGATCCGTGGGTTTTCATTGTGCGCGACCCGCAGCAGCGCAGTCAGGCTGGAGCGGATCACATCCGGCAGTGTCGAGGAGGCGCAGACCAAAAGGTGTTGAATAGTTTTAGGCTTGGTTTCCAGGAGTTTCTTAATGTATGAAAACACGTGGGAGTACGCTTCAATCGTCTGTGCGCTGCTCACTGCCTCAGGGGAAGACAGCGCCATCGACTGGAACGTGCAGGACGTTTGCGCAGACACCTGATTACGATAATTGGCGATCCAGCGATCATCCTGAATCGTACTGCCCACATAAAGGGCAAGCACGTGATTAGCACGATCTGCGGGCGCTGTTGAGCTTATTGGCGGCTGTTGATGATCTGTACTGTCAACAACCCACTGTTTCGAAAAATAGAGATTCTGGCTACTCGGTTCATTCGAGCCACTGTTGTTCTTGCTGGTCATTTGCTCACCCACGGGACTGCGCAATAAGAACATCGTAAAGTTTTTCGCCGACGCTACCTGTTCGCCTTGTTCGGTAAAAATATTCAGATCAAAGGTCAACGAGGCTTTAGTGCCGGCAAATCGATTTTTCTCACGGATACGAGCCCAGACGGTCGTGGGGAAAATCTGATAGACCGATAAACTGTCGAGTGAAAAAGGAACATAGGGATAACGTGAGGCGTTATTGGACAACGCCGTCGCAATACCGGCCTGCAATACCGAGTCGAGAATTGCCGGGTGGGCAGAGAATGATTGTTGACTCCCAGCGATTGAAACCTTTACCCAGACTTCATCCACGCCGACATGGATTTGCTCGACACCCTGCAGCCTCGGGCCATGGTAAATACCTGTGCTCTGAAGGTATTGATAGCATTGATCGCGGTGAATTTCCTTGAATGACGACATGTCCGGCAGGTCAATACGATCGGCTACCGTTGAACCCGGCTGATACTCGCCTTGCACATGAACACGAACGTTATCTTTAGCCTGCCCTTCGATATTTTTGGGATGGGTATAAAAACGAAAGCCTTTGCCTGGCGGCCCAGAGGCAGCGTTTGCATCAGCCTGCTTACTGTCGAAGTCGAGGTAAATCGACTTTCTGATATCGACGTCGTCGTCGGACAGTTCGATGGCAAATGGCGATAACCAAAATACGTTTGAGAAGTCGACATTGATCATTTTATCGGCACGGGGAATCGTCGATAAAATCATTTCCAGATAGTGCACACCCGGCAATATAGATTGGTTATTAACCGTGTGATCTTCCAGGAAGAAGGCTTTACTCGACAGCGTAAATTCGACTGTACCCGGCTGTTTTGGCTTGGCCACATCAGCGTTCTTTTTGGGGAACCAGTAAGCCGTGCGCTCAAATGAATAAAGCGGCAAGCGGACTTTCGCGGGGATCAGGCTAGCGTCGAGATAAAGGTCATTCCAATCGACGGCAACCCCAAAAACCCAGTACTGGGCCAGGCTGAGCATATCGTGATTGGACATCCAGTTTTCAGTCAGTGACGCTCGATTTTCTTCGGCGTAACTCCTAAGTTTCTTGCCTTCTCCGGCATCGTAAGAGTTACCTACAAATGTGTGCTCGGCAGCAGCGCGTGTATCTATAAAGCTCCGAATCGCCAGTTTCAGTTCGTCGATAGACTCAACCACAAAGCACACGCGTTCTGTGAGCGCGTCGCGCTGGCACTGTAATGCATGGGCAATGCCGGGCAGGTCAGAAGGGTTGTCCTCCAGAAACGCCAGCAGGCGCTGGGCATACGCCACCAACGACTCACTTGACTTGGCCGACACAGGGATCGCAAACACGGGATGGTTATGAGCGACTGCACGGGCTGACAACTGCGCGGTTTCAGGAATGAACTCCTGGATCACCGCATGGGCATTGCTGCCACCAAATCCAAATGAACTGATACCGGCGATGCGCCCTGTCGAGCCCTCCGCAGGACTCGCCCAAGGCTGATGCTTGTCGACAATATAAAAAGGCGTATCTGTCAGTTCTATCTTGGGGTTGATGCTTTTAAAGTTCAGGTTTCCGGGCAGTTCTTTATTCTTTAACGCGGCTAAAATCTTGATAATCCCGGCAACACCCGCTGCACCTTCCAGGTGTCCAATATTTGTTTTAACCGAGCCAATACCGCAGTAGTTCTTCCTGGACTGCGGGTCATCGACAGCGTGGCTCGCCTGAGCGAAGGCTTTCTTAAGCCCATGGATCTCGATAGGGTCACCCAACGGCGTGCCGGTGCCATGGGTTTCGATATAGCTAACATCGCGAACATCAATATTACTGCGTCGATAAAGCTCTGCGATCAGGTCCGCTTGCGCCTGAGGGTTGGTCACGGTCAGTGAGCCGGTTTTACCTCCATGGTTGTTGGCAATACCTCGCACCACGGCGTAGATGTTGTCCCCGTCCTCAATGGCCTTGTCCAACGCTTTGAGCAGCAAAAGCCCGCCGCCCTCACCGCGCACATAACCATTGGCGCGGTCATCGAAGGTATAGCTCTTGCCATCTTTAGAGAGCATTCCATTTTTGGTAAAGGCGATAAAATGCTGCGGGCTCCAGATTAAATTCACCCCCCCGGCCAAGGCCAGCTCACACTCGCCGGACTTGATGGCATTGACCGCTAACGCCAACGACACCAGCGAGCTTGAACAGGCGGTATCAATGCTGATACTGGGGCCTTTGAGGTCAAAGTAATAAGAGATCCGGTTGGATAAAATCGAGTACGCCGTTCCCGTCGGAAAGTAAGGATCAATCGGCGTGTGATTCAGCGCCAACAGCTCAGCGTAATCCCAGTGACACACCCCCATAAAAACGCCGGTGTTCGTCCCTTTCACGCTGGATGGGCATATCCCTGCGTCTTCAAAGGCGTGCCAGGCCATTTCCATGGCAATACGTTGCTGGGGGTCCATGAACTTGCTTTCACGGGGCGAAATCCCGAAGAAATTGGCATCGAAGCACTCGATATCGTCGACGAACCCGCCCCAAATACTCGATGTTTTATCGCCGCCGGTTTTAGGATCACCGTAAAGCTCAGCCTTCGACCAACGCTTTTCATTCACCTCACTAATCAGGGACTTTCCAGCTTTAAGCTTGCTCCAGAAAGCATCAATAGAGTCTGATTCAGGCAGGCGAAGGCCGACCCCGACAATAGCGACCTGGGTGCTATCTAGGTCAGTTTTTGTGCTTGACATAAACGTTGTCCCTTTGGTTTCTAGTGCCTTGCGTCTACGGCTTGAACCAACAACTTATCCACCCGGCAAGGATTGATATAAGCCGCGCCCTGACGTTTGACAAACCATTTATCCAGCTCGATCAAGGACATCAGATAGACAAACGCCTGGTTGTCTCTGACTGTTATGTCTTCACCGCCGGCAAGGGTTCGTTCGACCACTTTTTTGATCAGTGCTTTTGCAAACACCGGATTAATCAGCTCGATGGCGTCCAGCGCATTGGACTCGCAAAGATGATTGAGATAATCGAGGGCGTGTTCGACAAACGGCCCGCTGTCCGGCGCACGATATGGTGTTTTGGCTTTATGAATGATACGGTCCGGCAGAATTCCATCGTAGGCCATGCGCAGCATGTACTTTTCAGTAAAGCCATCGTCAAAACGCAAATTGATGGAAGAGGCGAGTTTCTGCACATTGATGTCGAGGAATGGACAGCGGTTTTCAATACCATGAGCAAGGCCCATACGCTCGCCCTGGCTACTGAGGAGATACCCGGAAAGCAAGGTATTGAACTCCAGCCACTGGGCTTTTTGCGTTGGGCTTAACGCGCTGTACACCGAGTCTTTCGCCACCCATGCCTGAATGCCAGCAAATGGATCATTCTTGGTTTTCAGCAACCGACTGGCAAAGCGCCCATTTTGAAAACGTATTTCGTGGGAGAACAACCCAGGGATTTTTTCTTTCGCATAAGCGTTATAGAAACCCATCAAGTTCGAGTCATTGTCTTCACTGAAGCTTTTCATGTAAGGATACAACTTGGCCAGCAAGCGTTTCTTCTCATCGTGATCAGTGGTGTCCCACTGGGAGCGCAACAGAGTCTCTTTAAAGATGTTGTAGCCCAGAAAGACTTCATCCGCTCCCTCTCCGCTCAGAATCGCTTTGATACCGGTCGAGCGAACATGCTTGGACAACATGTACATCGGCACGGGCGCGGTACGAAACAACGGCATTTCAGCATGGAAAACCGTCGCCGAGAAATTATCAACAATGTCTTTATGGTTAATAATCAGCCGTTCATGCTTGGTCGAGAACAACGCAGAGACGAGTTGTTGATCACTCGACTCATCCAGGTTCTTATCTTCAAACTCCACAGAAAACGTGCGCAGCGGCTTTTGCTTGATGATCCTTGCCGCAATACTGGTCAACACGGAGGAGTCAACACCACCACTGAGGTACAGCCCCATAGGCACGTCACTGCGCAGTCTGAGCTTGACCGCCTGCTCAAGAGTGTTGCGGATCTCTTCCTTGGCTTCATTTTCAGTGCCATCAAAATCCACAGCGCGAAAATCCAGGGCGTAGTAGGGCCGGATCTCACACTGAGCCCCTCGCAAGGTCATGATGGACCCAGGTGGCAGCTGACGAATGCCCTGAAACGGGGTTTGCGATGGCAGGGGTGTCCAATGGGCGAGGATTGAGGACAAGGACATTTCGTCAAACTTGAACTCAAACCCTGGAAAGCCAAAAAAGCACTTCATCTCTGAAGCAAAAAGATAACCACCGTCGGTTTGCGTATAAAACAGCGGGCGCTTACCAAAGCGATCGCGCGCTATAAATACTTCATCTTTAACCGTATCATAAATGGCGAAGGCGAAAGCGCCATTAAATTTTTCCAGGGCCTCATCACCCCACTCCATCCAGCTGCGCAACACCACTTCGGTGTCGGACTCAGTGGAAAAATGGTGTCCCAAGACCTGCAATCGACGCCTTAGCTCGATGTAGTTATACAGTTCACCGTTGTATGAAATCCAATACTGACCTGTGCTATCGCTGAGGGGTTGAATACCTGCCGCAAGGTCAATAATACTTAAACGCATGGTGCCGAGGCCCATGGAATTATTGACATAATACCCTGCCTGGTCGGGGCCTCGATGTTCAATCATTGAAAGCATATTTTTTATGACGGTGGTTTCATCGAGATTTTTATTTTTAACACCAAAGAAGCCAGTTATCCCACACATAAAAATAAACTCACCAAAGTTTAAGTTGGCACCCCACACAGAACTGTAGCGCCCTACCGCCTTAGCGAAGGTCGAAAGTCCCAATCACGGCTTGGAGTTTTTTTGCCAAGGTCAACGCGCACGCGCCACAAACACCGAATAATATTACGGAGAAAAGCATCGACAAACTTTAGCTGCCCTGCCTGACTGACAACAGTATCTGATGGACTGGTGGGCCTCTAAACCGCACCTCGGAACTACCGGGTGGCCGTTGCCCGTTTCTCGACAAACTCTACCATATTCTGGATAGAAACCAGCACATTGCCCATCATATCTTCCTGGGTGAACACAATACCAAACTCCTTCTTCAAGAAAGAAATAAGTTGAATATAACCTACCGAATCGATCAAGCCGAGTTTGATGAGATCATCTTGTTCTGTTATATCCTCATCGAACTCAAATAAGAAATTTTGAGTCAGATAGGATTTGATTTTTTCTTTCATGTATTCACTCTTTCATAGCCATTGCACATTCCACCGCAACGGAGGGACTTTTAAACGCACCCTCAACGAATAGATCAAGCCGACCCGGCCGACTCCAATTCTGCGCGCTCAAAAGGATATGGATGCCAGTCTTCATTATCATGACTGGTCACTGCCAGGCTTTTATCCCGTTCGTAGTAACTGGTAAACTCCGGAATAATAGCTTGCGTCCGACGCATGATCCTGTTGTGGTTCGAGACTAGCGCACCACGCTTGTGCATGGTGCCATTGCAATTCCAGATCAGAAAATCGTCCTGCTTCCAAAAGTGCTCATAAACGTATTGATCTTTAATTTGATGATCAAACAGAAACTTTAAGAGCCTGTAGCTCTCTGACTTACTCAGCCCTTCAACACGCTCCATAGTGTTGTAGTTCAAATAAAGATATTTCTGCCGCGTGATCGGATTGGTTTTAACTAATGGTTGGCTGACCGGTTCAGTACGCTGAGGATCGACAAAGTAGTGAACCACTCGAAGATTATCAATACGCTTTTTCAGGCTGTCTTCCAAGTCATTATAGGCGGCAACAGTGTCGCAAAATAACGTTGCTCCGCCTTGTGCGGCAGCCAGCTCTGCATATAAGCAATTAATCGTTTCAACGTTTATGGCTTCCGAGTCGCCAGTGTGCCAACACGAAGTTCCCTTACCCTTGGTATGATTGTCTTTCTCATCCCATATCGCATGCTCATCCTGAGTTTTGTCGCAAAAATCCGGGCCATTCACAAAATACAAAATCTCCCCATGATTAATTAGCGGCAGCCCATTAGGAATCACCTCGTCATCACCAAAAGTAGCTGTCTCTATCTGCGGCGCCCAAGAGTGTAACTTCAGGTTCGGATTGCCCAGCAGTCGCGTGACTGCGATTTGCTCTCTCCGTGTAAGATTTTGATTCCTGAATAACACAAACCCGCGATATGCCAAGCATTTTTTTATCGCTGCGATCGTGTCAAAGGACAGATTTTTGTGCAGTTTTAAATTCTCGATTTCGACGCCAAAACTCTGAGCTGGGTATGATATTTCAAAAGGAACACTTGATAATTTTAAACCCATGACAACCCCCCAGAACTTTAATCTACACTGATTGAGTTAACGTTTATAAATACCTTGAAGCTCGGGTCTGTAAGAATCACCTCACCGCCCTCCTATTCAGATTTCTTTCAGCATGGAGTCAAGAACATCGCCCTGGCCGAACCCAGGATCTTCGCCACTGCTTTAACGCTTCAGCAAAAACTATCACTGAATGAAAATACCAACAAATTATATAAATTCATCCTTGATGTATTTTATTCATTCCGCGTCATCTATTCCTTGATGGCTTCTTGCTCGCCGTTTGCGGGCCACACATAGATGGCCAATAAATATCACTTCGCTCAGCTCTTTAATCAGTCCTCTATCCCAGCCATCAATCGTATTCCCCATAGGAAAATCGGCGACCTTATTGGCACTGTCGGTGGTGCCGCCCAAGGGGTCACCTGGGCAATAGCCTTCTAAGGTGACGTCCAGCTCAGAAACCACGATCACCCAACCATAACCCCGTTATCTTGCCGCTGATAGCCTGGAGACGGAGCTTGGACCTCACCCATGCGCCCAGTGTTTCCCTGTCCGATGGTGTTCAATACCATTCGACCTCATCCGACGATGAAGTGGAGGGACAGGTGGGGGGACAAAAGGGACGACAAGGGAAACCCGCGGCTAAGATAGACCGAGTACCAGAGCGTGAAGTTGCTCGGCATCCAACCGGTAACCACCCCAGTTCGCAGCCCGCAGAACAACGGCATGGCCAAGAGCTTCATGAAGACGATCAAGGGTGGTTGCGTGGCGTAAGCGTCCAAGCCAGATCGAGAAATTGGCTCTGTATAACCTGGCAATGCCTTCGAATACTACAATGAACAGCATCCGCACAGCGCCTTGAACTATCGCTCACCGAGAAAGCTCAGGCGCTTGGAGCCGTATCAATTTAGCAGGGGTTGGTGTACGGCTTTACGGGGACAAGGCCACGGCAAGATTGACATACCAAAATAACCGGACAAACATTATAGCCCATGTATTCGCCCAAACAATGGAGTGCTGGCTAATATGTTTTCAAAAATCCCCTTAACGTCTCTACGATCGTTTGAGTCAGCGGCTCGACTAAGCAGCTTCAAAGCGGCTGCCATTGAACTTTTTGTTACTCCTTCAGCGATTTCACATCAAGTAAAATCACTAGAACACTGGCTCGGCTTATTGCTTTTTGAGCGAGTAGCCAAGGGAGTCACCCTAACGACTGAAGGGCTTGATTTATACAAGAATATTCATCAGCATTTTTCAAGCATAAACCAAAGTCTTAGTCAACTACGCTCACAGACCGACGAGAACGCAATCACCGTCACAACCACCCATGCATTTGCCTCATTGTGGCTCATTCCCAGATTAGGGGATTTCTACCGCCGCCATCCAACGATGCAAGTCAACATCATCACCAGCAAAACACAGGCAGACCTGCACAGAGACGCCAGTATCGACGTGGCTATTAGCAGCGTTTTCGAAGAGGTGCCTGATACCTATCAGCTACATCTAATGGACGAAAGCTTTCAGGCCTATACGCCCTACAGGACGCCCTTATCTGGAGAAACAAGGTCCCCACTCATCAACGTTCGTTGGGAGGCTGATGGCCATAACCCATTCGACTGGACGACTTGGTGCCAAGCGGCGGGACACGACGATTGGCTGGCCAACGCCACTTTCATGGAGTACGACGATGAACATCATGCTTTGCAAGCTGCAACTTCTGGCTATGGGATGGTGCTCGCCAGCGACGTCTTAGCCGTCGACAGTGTTACCCGAGGCTTTTTAACGCCATACAAGCCCGAGGTTAAACTAACGGGGACCCATTATGTCTCGGCCTGTGTACCTGGCAGAGAACGAAATCCGCCCGTCAGGGACTTCCTTGACTGGCTCAGTAAAGAAGCCTCTAAACATCTTGTACTGCAACGCCTCCTCACAGAGTCCATAGACTTTAGCGCACACAAAAATCCGTTGAGGAACGACCGGAATCAAAGCATGCTCAAGCTCCAGATATACTAACAATGAGACTAGGAGTTCGATGCTCTGCCCCCCATGGATGGCAATGGAGACCACGTAGATAGGCATAAATCGCCATATGCCATCAGGCAGTGACGAGTCACTGAGCTACAGTTGCAACACCGCAAACCATTCAACATCACCCGTACACTAAAACCGCGCAGCCGTACACACACCTTTCTCCTATCGTCGCACACATCAATATCCATCCGTATGCGTCCGACCCAGTCATCTACCCAGCCCGACAAAGCCAGGGCATGGTGTGCACTTAAATTTAAGTGGACACCCGTTCTAGCTTTTTAAGCGGTTATTTCATGCAGCCAACACGCCGTTCCTATTCCAAGCCCTTCAAAGCCCAAGTCATTCCGGAGTGTGCCCAACCCGGCGCCTCGATTGCCAGCGTCGCACTCAGCCATAGTCTCAACGCAAACCTCGTCCACAAATGGATTCGGCTGCAAGCGCAGAAAAGCCCGGCGCTCCCACCTGCATTTATTCCGTTAGCCATACCGCCGGCCGGTGCAAACTCCCATGGAGATGCAGTACATCCACAGATCCCGCTCGTTCATGCAAGTCATCAATGTTTTGAGTGATCACGGAGACGTTATACCCTGATTTGGCCAGTCGGCTCACCGCGAGATATGCATCATTGGGAGCTGCTTTAGAGACCTGTTGGCGCGGCCACAGGTACCATCCCCATACCAACGGAGGATTTCACGAAAGGCCTTGGCTGTTTCCATAGTGCGCGGATCGTATGGAGCCCAAATACCGGTCAATGGATCGTTGTACGTGGGGATGCCACTTTCAGCTGAGATTCCCGCACCCGTGAAAATGACGATCTCGGGGGCGTGGGACAGGGCCTTCGCGGCGCTTCCAAATTCAGGCACAGAACATCCAGTCCAGAAGGTTTAACCAGTATTTTGCCCTCTACGTCCCCCTAGGCTTCACCCGCGCCGTCGCCTCTGCCACCAACGGATCATCCGGCCAGTAATGCTTCGGATACCGCCCTTTCAAATCCTTCTTTACCTCAATGTAGGTCGACCGCCAGAAGTTAGCCAGATCCTGCGTCACCTGCACCGGGCGGCGTGCCGGGGACAGCAGGTGCAGTTTCAGCACCTGCCGCCCATTGGCAATGCGTGGGGTATCGGACAAACCAAACAGCTCTTGCAGCCGCACCGATAGAATCGGCGGATGTTCGCTGTAGTCGATACGAATATTCGAGCCAGAGGGCACTTGCAGGGTCTGGGGTGCCTGCACCTCCAACTGTTGCGGCAATGGCCACGGCAGGAGGTTGCGCAGGATCGAAGACAGGTCGAGCTGGCTGAAATGGCTGAGCCGGGTAACTTTGCCCAGGTAGGGCATCAGCCAGTTTTCGAGTGTCGCCAGCAGTTGCGCGTCGCTCAGATCAGGCCACTCGCTCGCTGAGCTTTTCTCGATATCCAGGCCGCGCAGCAGTGCAACACGCGCCTGCCATTGACGCAGTTCCGGCGTCCAGGGCAGCAGTTCCAGGCCTTTGCGACGCACCAGCGCCAGCAGCGCGTGGCTGCGGGTTGTCTCGTCGAGGCCGGTCAGTGGTTCGCGACTGATGATCAGTTCACCGACTTTGCGCTGTCGCTCTGCGCGGAATACACCTTCGCGTTCGTCCCAGTCGATCTGGTCCACGCTGATGACCTGCTCGGCCAAGACCGAATCGAACAGTGCCGGATCGAACTCGGCGGCGAGGTAGATGCGTTCTTCGCGCTGGCCCTGACGACTGCCCAAATCCGCGATGACCAGCCACGGCTGTTTCATCAGTGCATCAGCCTCGGCGAACAGTGCCGCGCGACCATTGGCCAGTCGGTATTCGGCGCCGCCCGCTCGGCGTTGCTGTGCGACGCGATCCGGGTAGGCCAGCGCCAGCAAGGCGCCCAGCCAGCGGGAGTGGTCCGGATCGCCGACCGGGCTGTTCGCTGTGTCGCGCAGATAACCGCGATATTGCCGCGACAGTTGTCTGGCCCGTTGTACCCCGCCTTGTGCGCCGCGCGCCGCGCGTTCGGTGCCGGCCAGCAGGGTCAGGCGGCTGTGCAGGTCCGCGCCAGCGCCGCGCAAGATATCGCGCTCGCCCAGCAAGGCCGCCACGTCGCACGCCAGTTCGCCCAGCCCTAGCGCATGGCCGCGCAATAGCAGATGAGCGATGCGCGGATGAGCAGGCAGCTCAGCCATCGCCTGACCGTGTGGCGTCAGGGCTGGCGGCTGACCCGGCTGATTGTTCAATGCCTCCAGGCGCACCAGCAAATCCTGCGCCTGTGCATAAGCCGCGGCTGGCGGCACGTCGAGCCAGACCAGTTGCGCAGGCGTGACGCCCCAGCGGGCCAGTTGCAGTGCGAGCCCGGCGAGGTCCGCCTGAAGAATTTCTGCCGCCCCGTAGGCGGCCAGTTGATCGTGTTGCGCTTCGGACCACAGCCGGTAACACACGCCCGGCTCCAGCCGCCCTGCCCGTCCGGCGCGCTGGGTGGCGCTGGCACGAGAGATGCGTTGAGTCTCCAGACGCGTCATGCCGCTGCCCGGATCGAAACGCGGCACCCGCGCCAACCCGGCATCGATCACCACGCGCACGCCGTCGATGGTCAGACTGGTTTCCGCAATGTTGGTCGCCAGCACCACCTTGCGCGTGCCCTTGGGAGCCGGTTCGATAGCCGCGCGTTGCGCATTCAGATCAAGCTCGCCATGCAGGGGGCAAAGCAGAATGTCGGCGCGCTCGCCCAACGCTTCTGCCAGTTGCTGGTTGACCCGACGAATCTCGGCCTGCCCCGGCAGAAACACCAGCAGGCTGCCGGACTCGCTGCCCAGCGCATCCAGCACCGTCTGCACGACGCGCGGCTCGACAAACTCACCGGGCTGAAAAGGCCGTCCCCACTGCATGCTCACCGGAAACATCCGCCCATCACTGCGTACCACCGGCGCATCGTCCAGCAACGCCGCCAACCGCTCGCCTTCCAGCGTGGCCGACATGAGCAGAATCTTCAGCGGCTGATCGTCGCGAAACAGTTCCCGGCCATTGAGACTCAGGGCCAAGGCCAGATCGGCATCCAGGCTGCGTTCGTGAAACTCATCGAAAATCAGCAGCCCCACACCTTCCAGCGCCGGATCGTCCTGCAAACGACGCGTGAGGATCCCCTCCGTCACAACCTCGATGCGAGTCTTCGGGCCGACCCGGCTTTCCAGACGAATCCGATAGCCCACCGTCTCGCCGACTTTCTCGCCCAGCTCACTGGCCAACCGCTCGGCAGCCGCTCTCGCAGCCAGGCGCCGCGGTTCCAGCATCAGAATGGTCTGCCCGGCCAGCCAGGTTTCCTCAAGCAGCGCGAGCGGCACGCGCGTGGTCTTGCCCGCGCCGGGAGGGGCTTCGAGTACGGCTTCATGGCGTGTGGACAAGGCCTGGCGCAAGGCTGGCAGGACGGCATCGATGGGTAACGAGGTCATGGGGGCTCCCGGAGAGATGCGGGAGAGTATACCGGGGTGGGGTTGGGGAATCAGGCGGCGTGTTTTAGCTGAACGGCAGTAGCCAGAAACACTGCCGCCAGCATGTCTCACGCCGAAAAGTCAGGTCTTGAACTCGTTACCGTTCTCATCAATAAGGCCATTGTCGTATTTCTTGCGCAATTCTGGATCGGACAAAATCCTGAACGCATTTGAAATCACTTTGAAACGCTCAGTCGCCTCAGCCTCGTTACCGACGTTCTTATCAGGATGATTCTTCAGCGAGGCCTTCTTGTAAGCCTTTTTGACTGCGGAGAGGTCCGCCGTCATGTCCGAGAGGCCCAAGTGCTCGTACAACTGCTTGACGGATGGCTTGGCGGGGGCGGAATTGTCCACCTTCGCGGACGCGCCAGCAGCGGGTGTTTTGTGGGGCCGCTCTGTTGACGGCCCCTGAGCGCCTGAATTGGGCTGGGCTTTCGGCGGTGGCGGCGCGCTGTTGGCCTGGGGGCGAGCGCTTGGAGGCGTTTGCGGGCGCGCTTGCTGTTGAGTGCTTTCAGGTCTCCAGGATGGTCCCGGTGTGGGTCGTCGCACGCGATCGGTGCTTTGCTGACGAATCTCGTTGATCACCTGGTCAGCGATGTCATTCATCAGTTTGTTCAGCTTCAAGTTGCTGGAGAAGAATGCGTAGTTCGCCTCACTGTTGTGCTTGCCATGCTCAGGTTCGAGACTGGCCATCGCGTCGGCCAGCGTCTTGCCCAGAGAGAACAACATCTTGCCCTGGCTGTCGCTGACGCCCAAAAAGCTCATCACGTTGCGCATCGACTTATCGCGCTCCCAGACAACGCTGGCCACGTCGAAGGCAGCTCGCGCCAGATTGAATCGGCCTCCCCCTTCGTGCGTCTCGACATGGGTCACCGGTTCCTTGCCGAGCAATGCGTCGAGGATCACCTCGAGGCCTCGCTGCTGACGCTCGTTGAGCCGGCCTTTCTGCTCCAGCAATGAACTGTTGACCTGCAACGCCACTTTGCCAGCGATATGGCTGACGACGTTCATCGCGCGGTCTATCGTTGGCTTTGTCGAATCGCTGAGCGCCACACGCGCCAACGAAGATGCAAGGTTGGTGAGGTTGATCATCTGCTTCTCCGGAAACTCATACCGCCTTGGTGGCAAGCAACGAGATCCGGTTCCACGGGATGTGCAACTCTGCACAGGTGCAGAGCACTGACGCGAGCATCAGCCAGGTTGGCGAATAATGGTCAGCCCGCCTTGGCCGCCATCGCCGTCACTTCAACCCGCATCCCCTCAACCGCCAACGCCGCCACGCCCACCGCTGCGCGCACGGGCCAAGGTTTTTTGAAGAAGCGTTTGTACACTTCGTTGAAGGCGGCGCGATCGGCCATGTCTGTCAGGTAGATGGTCAGGTGCATGACCCGGTCCATCGAGCTGCCGGCGCGTTCGAGGGCGTCTTTCAGGGCCCGCAGGGTACATTCACTCTGCTCAGTGATGCCACCCAGTTCCAAGCTGCCGTCTGGATGGGTCGGGATTTGGGTGCTGACCAGCACGCCGTTGAAGTCGGCGACGTCCGAGGAGATGGACTCCGGGTCTGGATCGGGGGTGAAGGTGATGTCTGCGTTTGCCATGGGATCTCTGCTTTGCAAAGGATGGAAAACGCCAAGCCTACGCGAGCGACAGGTGGGGGTCGAGCCGCAGGCTTTGTCGCGGAAAGTTGAAATGCGCCGCGTTGCTCTACAGAATCGCGCCCGGACCCGGCCATGCTGTCGGGCGTTTAGGGTGAAAGGGGTTGCCGTTGAACGAACAGAGATTGTCCATGCGCCTTGAGCGTGTGGCGACGCATGTGCCACCCGGTGCACGACTGGCCGATATCGGCTCGGATCACGGCTATCTGCCGGTGGCGCTGCTGAACCGTGGTGTCATTGCGGCAGCGGTGGCTGGCGAGGTGGCGTTGAGGCCGTTCTGCGCAGCCGAGCGTACCGTGCGCGAGAACGATCTGGAGGATCAGGTCAGCGTGCGCCTGGCCGATGGTCTGGCAGCGATCGAAGCGGAAGACGCGATCACGGCGATCAGTCTCTGCGGCATGGGCGGCGAGACGATTCGCGACATCCTTGAAGCGGGCAAGGCGCGCCTGAGCGGTCAGGAACGCTTGATCCTGCAACCCAACGGCGGCGAGCAACCGTTGCGCGTCTGGCTGATGGAGCATGACTACCGCATCGTCAGCGAAGAGGTGCTGCGGGAAAATCGTTTCGACTACGAAATCATCGTCGCCGAACGCACAGGCCCCGTTAAGTACACGGCTGAGGAGCTGTTTTTCGGCCCGCTGCAGATGCAGGCGCGCAGCCCGGCATTTCTGCTCAAGTGGCAGCGTCTGCTGGGCAAGAAGCACAAGACGCTGCGCAACTTCGAACGCGCGCAGCAAGCCGTGAATCAAGAGAAGCTGCAGGACGTTGCGCAACAGGTCCGCTGGATTACCGCGTTGCTGGCCTGAAAATCGAACTCATGCCCGAACCGGCTCTCAAACCCGCATGATCCGCAGGTCAGGCTTTAAGGGTGCCTGCATCTGGTTCAGGCGTCAGCGCTGCAATGTGTGACGCGGAGCGTGAGGAACGAGAGGTGTCCGGGAGAACACTTCTGGTGCGTATAACCGGCGCGTCTTCTACACAACCATCGACGGGAGTAAAACGACCATGCATTCCGAAGCACTTTCCTGGGGCCACGGGCCTCGTCTGTTCGAAGTCTTCCTTGAGCCGACCTGCCCCTTTTCGGTGAAGGCCTTCTTCAAGCTCGATGAGCTGCTGGCTCAGGCCGGAGAAGACAGGGTCACGGTCAAAATCCGCCTGCAATCGCAGCCCTGGCACATGTTTTCGGGTGTCATCGTGCGCTGCATTCTGGCGGCTGCGACCCTTGAAGGCGGCAAGCAAAGCGCCAAGGCGGTCATGGCGGCGGTTGCGTCACACCGTGAGGAATTCGAGTTCGAACACCACGCCACCGGCCCGAACATGGACGCGACGCCCAACGACATCATCGCGCGCATCGAGCGTTACAGCGGCCTCGCGCTGGCAGAGGCTTTCGCCAATCCCGAGCTTGAGCAGGCCGTGAAATGGCATGCCAAATACGCTCGCCAGAACGGCATACACGTCTCGCCGACCTTCATGATCGACGGTCTTGTGCAGCCGGGCTTGAGCAGTGGCGACCCGGTATCGAAGTGGGTCGCGGAGATAGGTTGAGCGACGAGCTCAACCCAGCGCATCGATCCGCTCATTGATCCACTCGCGACTGCGCGCCAGCGCCTTGCGCGCCAACGTGGTCGGGAAGTGGATGAAGCCGTGCGGCGACTCGGGCATGAGGTGCATTTCGACCTCTGCCGAGTTGGCCCAGCGCTCGGCCATTTGCAGCGTGTCATCCAGTAGCGGGTCGATCTCTCCGACGAACATCAGTGCGGGCGGAAGGCCTGTCAAATCGCCATACAGTGGTGACAATGGCGGTTCACGGCGTTTATCGTCGCTTCGATCAGGGGTGAGCGCGCGCATGGCGCCGACCATGCCCGGACCATGCAGCACCAGCGTCTCTGGCCCTGCGGTACGCACGCTCTTGGTCCCCGTCAGGTCGTAAACGCCGTAGTACAGGACTGTACCCACTATGCGCTTGAGCAGATCAGGTCGGCTTTTCAATTTCAGGAGGGTGGCTGCGGCAAGATGCCCGCCAGCGGATTCGCCCACCACGATAACCGGCAGGCCGGCAAACTCTTCGCAGTCCTTCCCCAACAGCCAGCAGGCGGCAGAAAAGCAGTCCTCCATCAGGCCCTCGATGGGGGTTGTCACAGCAAGTCGGTAATCAACCGAAACAATGGCTACGTCGCAGGCATTGACCATGCCGACGTTGAAATCATCGTTCATCTGGGCATTGCCGATCACCCATCCGCCGCCGTGGATATCGAACACCACGCCCTTGGGTTTGCCTTTGGGGCGGATGATGCGCACGGGCACAGCTACGTTATCCGAGCTGACCGTTCTTTTCTCGATGCGAAGGTCATGGCCTCCCGGTTTCAGGGCACTGCCGATCTGCGCTGCACGCAACAGCGCCTGAATCAACCGGGGCGTGACGCGATTGCGAATCTGGAAACGCGGCATCCGCGCGAGGGTTTTATTAAACCGTCGTACTTCTACCAACTCTTGCTCACTGGCAGGCCAAGGCTGTTTTGTGTCCAATTTCTGCTCTCTTGTCAGGCTGACGTATGCGGGGGCGCGCAACGCGATTTGCCCCGCCTGTACCTGAGAGGCTCTCAGTCGTAGAACGGTTCAACGGATGCCCGACTGCCCACGAAAAAACTGTCCGCGACCAGCCGCAACGGTTGCAGGTCCAGGTCACTGGCTTTATCGCCGATCAGCTGTTGGAAGTGACGATACACCGCGGCGTACTCACCCTCCTCCGAAACAGACTGAGGCACGCCATCGATACTCAACAGCGCACCGCCGTTGTCCAGGCGCAACGTGCCTTCGGCGCAGCGAATCTCGATGCTCCACAGTTCGTCGTGACCATGGTCGAAATCGAACTCGGCGCGGATATCGAGATGGCGCGTGTCGGACATTTTGATGGACGCAGCGATAGGCGACTGGCAATTGCTCGGCACGCGCAGTTCGGCAGACTCGACGAACAATGGGAGTGGCAGCAGGTGCGTCACGATCGACAGGGCATTGATCCCCGGATCGAACACGCCAAGGCCACCGGGCTGCCAGATCCACGCCTGACCGGGGTGCCATTTGCGCACGTCTTCTTTCCAATCGATCTGCACGCTCTGCAGGGTGCGGGTGGACAACCACTCACGCGCCGCTTCGATACCCTGCGCGTAACGCGAATGCCAGGCGAACAGACCGCTGACGCCCTGCTCTTGCACATGGGTTACCAACGCCATCGCCTCACCCAGGGTCGCGCACGGCGGCTTCTCGACCAGCACGTGTTTGCCTGCAGCCAACGCCTCTTGCACCAGGGCAAAGCGACCTTGCGGGGGCGTACAGAACGCAATCGCGTCGACCTGCGGCCCGCTCGCAAGCAGTTCGCCCAGGGATTTGAAATTCTCTACCCCGGCGCACGGCGGGCCTTGCGTAGCCACGGCCACCAGCTCAAATGCGGGATTGGCGTGGATGGCAGGGACGTGTTGATCCTGCGCAATTTTGCCGTAACCCACCAGACCGAGACGAATCGGTTGCATACATGACTCCTGAGTTTTTGTAGTTATCGTGCGGCACAGTAAACCAGATGTTAATCGTGGTCGGTAAGGGGCATCGGCGCGGGAGCTGTTTTCCTGGCCGATCTCACATTCGATAATCTTCAGCGCCCGCTCAGGCCCCTTCGTGAGCAAGCTCAATCCCACCACTACGATTCCGCCGTTCGGGGCGCTCCGCATCCCATTTGGTTTAACTTCACGGCCGCAGAACCACGCCATCACTCAATAGTCTTAGCCTTGCAGTCATTGCCTTGTATAGTTGCCCTCTTCATCTCAGGAGCTTTCCATGCGCATTCCTTCTCGCTTGATCGGTGGCGTTCTGGTCGCCACGTTGCTGACTCAGATTTCCGCCTGCGGCAGCATTTTCTATCCTGATCGTCGTGGTCAGATCGATGGCAAGGTTGACCCGGCCATTGCGGCGCTGGATGCTTTCGCGCTGCTGTTCTATATCGTTCCGGGCGTGATTGCGTTTGCGGTGGACTTCGCCACCGGCGCGATCTATTACGGGCCCGGCGAGCATGCACAGATCGATCCGCAAAAGCTGCAAAAGGCGCTCAAGGCAGATGGCAGTGTCGACAACACCAAGCTGCAAGCCATCATTGAAACCGAGCTGGGCCGTTCCCTGCCGTTGAACGATCCACGCCTGATCCAGCACAAAGGCAGCGTCGAGCAACTGGCAGCACTGGGCCTGGTCCCGGCTGCCTGATATCGATCCCGTTCAAGGAAGCGTCATGAGCACCACTGCCGAACATTCCCGACTGCTGCGGCTCGCGACGCGGGCCTCGCTGGCGGTCGCCACGACGCTGATCCTGGCCAAGGGCGTTGCCTGGTGGCTGAGCGGTTCGGTGAGCCTGCTGGCCGGTCTCACCGACTCGCTGCTGGATGGCGCTGCCTCGTTCCTCAACCTGCTGGCGGTGCATTACGCATTGCGCCCTGCCGATGACGATCATCGCTACGGCCACGGCAAGGCGGAAGCGCTGTCGGGCATGGCGCAGGCGTTGTTCATCACCGTCAGTGGTGTGCTGATTGCCGTTCAGGCCGTCGAGCGCATCCAGAACCCGGAACCGCTGGGCGCACCGCTGCTGGGCATGGTGGTGATGGTGGTTTCCATCGCGCTGACGATCGCACTGCTCACTCTGCAATACCGGGTGATCAAGGCGACCGGCTCGGCAGCGATCCGCGCTGACTCGCTGCACTACCGTTCAGACCTGCTGCTTAACGCCAGCATTCTGGTGGCGCTGACGCTGGCGTATTTCGGCTGGCAGCAGTTGGATGCGTATTTTGGTCTGGGCATCGCGGTGTATATCTTGTGGAGCGCCTTTCAAATCGCCCGCGAAACGGTATCGGTGCTGATGGATGCGGAATTGCCCGCCGACGTCAGTACTCAAATGCTGGCACTGGCGTGCGAAGTGCCGGGCGTGCTCGGGGCGCATGATCTGCGTACACGAATCTCTGGCAACCACTGGTTTGTGCAGTTGCACCTGGAGCTACCGGGTAGCCTGACGCTATCGGTCGCCCATGCAATTTGTGATCAGGTGGCTGACGCCATTCACAAGCAATTCCCGAAGGCCGAGGTGTTGGTACACGCCGACCCTCAGGAAGTCGTCAAGCAGGCCAGTGCCTGACCGCCATCAGTTGACGCTGTAACCTCGCCCCGCCAGACACGCGCCCATCGAGCGACGATACAGATCGACCACGTCGGGCGGCGGCTGGCCGGTGACATTGGTCGGGTCGAAACCGCTTTGCTCCGCAGCCCAGCGGTAGCACTGGTATTTATCCAGCTCGACCTGCTGCGGGCTCTGCCCGTTTGCAGGGTAGGCCACCGGATCGTAGCCATTGCCCTGCTGTTCGGCCGGCGGAGCCTGATACACGGCTTCGTTCTGCGGCGGATTGACCACCACGTAGTCCTGACTGTCCGGCTGGTAGGCGTAATAGGTGCCAGCAGCCAGAAACAGCAGGCTGCTGCCGATCCATACTTCCTGAGAGTAGGACGGTAGTCTGCTGACACGCACGCCGTAGGGCGGTGTCACCACGACATAACGCGGGCCTTGCGGGCGATACCAGTAGCCACCCGAGTAGTAATAGTCCTGACCACGATAGGGAATACGCGAGTAGCCACCCGGTACGCGATCTATCGCATAGCCAGGCCGATATTGCGGACCTGGCCCCCAGCCATTGCCGTGCCCGTCGGGACGCCCTTCCCAACGGTCATTGGGGCGACCGTTGCCGGCCTGCCAGTTGCGGTTGTTGCCGCGTGGAATGTCCTGGTAATAGCCCTGACGCGGCGGCTGGGTTTGCCACGCCTCTTTCGGGCCGCTCTGGATCGGCAGGTTGTCCTGGGCTTGGCGCAACTGCTGACGCTGCTGGTTTTGCTGCTGCTGAATCTGGCGCTGCTGATCACGCTGTTGCTGCTCGATCTGCTGTTGCTGCTGGCGCTCGGTGTTGCGCTGCTGAAGCTGCTGTTGCTGGATCTGCTGCTGTTGCTGACGCTCGACCTGACGCTGCTGATTCTGCTGCTCCTGAATCTGGCGTTGCTGATTGGTCTGCTGCTGGTTGATCTGCTGTTGCTGCTGACGCTCGACCTGGCGCAGCTGGTTTTGCTGCTGTTGGATCTGCCGCTGCTGGTTGATCTGCTCTTGAGCACGCTGCTGTTGCTGCTGACGCTGCTGCGCGTTTTCACCGGAGCTGCCGTAAAGCGGATTGCGCGGTGGTTCATCACGTTCGTCGGCCAAAGCCTGAGCACCGATGCTCAGACACAACAGACTTACACCCGCAAACTGCCAGATGCCAGATTTCATGCTTTCCTCACTAGAGCGCGGGTTGACGTCATTAAGACTGTTTAAGCGTAGCGCCGTTCTGCGCACTTTATCAGCAGACAAAGAAAAGGGGACCAAATGGCCCCCTTGAGATACTTCGTCCTGGCGCAGCGCTTTTGACGCTGGCTCACCTCATGCCGTCTTCTGGACAATATGTAGCCCGGGGGCCTGACACACCCTATTGGGTGGAAGGCCGCGACTGGCCTGATTCGGCGGGTCGCGCTGGACGCTGTGTCCGGGCAGTGATTCTGTTTAAAAGAATAGGCCTGAGGCTAAGGCAGAAGATTGCTAATATTGCGGATTAAAACATTACTTGCGCAATTTTTGACTTCAGATGAATAATCCAGCGCAATTGAATTGATAATGGGGTGCATCGTGAGCAAGCTCGACAGATACGACCTGAGCATTTTGGCTGAATTGCAACGGGACGCACGCATATCCAACCAGGAATTGGCCGAACGCATTGGTCTGTCGCCGTCACCCTGCTCGCGCCGGGTCAAGCAACTGGAAGACGACGGTTACATCGTGCGCCAGGTTGCCCTGCTGGATCGCAAGAAACTGGGTCTGAACCTGACCGCCTACGTGCTGATCGGCATGGACCGACACACCCCCGAGCGTTTCGAGAACTTCGAGCAGCAGATCCGCAACCTGCCTCAGGTACTGGAATGCAGCCTGGTGACCGGCATGGACGCGGACTATCAACTGAAAGTGGTGGTGCCGGACATGGATCACTATCAGAAACTGCTGTTGGGCCATCTGACCCGCATCGAAGGCGTGACCAGCGTCAAATCGAGCTTTGTGCTCAATCAAGTGCTGGCCAGCACCGAAATGCCGCTGACTCACCTGCGTAACTGAGCGGGCACCTGCGTCACAGTTTTGCGGCGACTTCCCTGTACTGGCCCTGATCCAGGCCCTCCAGCGTCCAGTCGCCAATCCTGACCCGCACCAGCCGCAGGGTCGGCAAACCGACGGCAGCGGTCATGCGCCGCACCTGTCGATTGCGCCCTTCCTTGATCACCAGCTCCAGCCAGCTTGTCGGCACGCTCTTGCGAAAACGCACGGGCGGGTCGCGCGGCCAAAGTTGCGGTTCATCGAGCTGCCGCGCTTCGGCGGGTAAGGTCGGCCCGTCGTTAAGCTGGACACCGTCGCGCAACTGCTGCAACTGCTCATCGCTCGGCTCGCCTTCGACCTGCACCCAGTAGGTCTTGGCCAGCTTGTGCTTGGGATCGGCAATGCGCGCCTGCAACTGGCCGTCGTTGGTCAATAGCAGCAAACCTTCGCTGTCGCGATCCAGGCGCCCGGCCGGATAGATGCCGGGGATCTTGATGAAGTCCTTGAGCGTGGCCCGCCCCTCCTCATCGCTGAACTGGGTCAGTACATCGAAAGGCTTGTTGAACAGGATCAGCTTCGGCTCGGCCGGTGGCGCTTTGGCGACACGCCGGGCAGCACTTGCCGGTTTGGGGGCAGGACGGCGGGAATCGGGGCGTTGGGTGCGGGACATGAGAATTCGGCAATCGGAAAACAGAAAGGGCCACTTTAGTAGCCCTTTGTGCAAATACCAATCTATTAACGGCAAGCCATCAACGGAATGGCGGCTCGTCGAAGCTGCGCAGTTTGCGTGAGTGCAGCGAGTTCAGCTCGGTGCGCAGCAGGTCCAGCGCAGCGATGCCTATCTTCAAATGCTGGCTGACCGCACGCTCATAGAACGCATTCGCCGAACCCGGCAGCTTGATTTCGCTGTGCAGCGGCTTGTCGGATACGCACAGCAAGGTGCCGTAAGGCACACGCAGGCGATAACCCTGAGCGGCGATGGTGCCGCTTTCCATGTCAACTGCCACTGCGCGCGACAGGTTGATCAGCGGACGTTCCTGAGCCCAGCGCAGTTCCCAGTTACGGTCGTCATAGGTCAACACCGTGCCGGTGCGCAGGCGCTTCTTGAGCTCTTCGCCGCGCTCGCCGGTAATCTGCGCAGCCGACTCCTGCAAGGCCAGTTGCACTTCGGCCAGGGCCGGAATCGGAATATGCGGAGGCAGCACACGGTCGAGAATCCCGTCGCGACGCATGTAGGCGTGAGCCAGCACGTAATCGCCGATGGTCTGCGACTGACGCAGGCCGCCGCAGTGACCGATCATCAGCCAGCAATGCGGACGCAGCACGGCGAGGTGATCGGTGATGTTCTTGGCGTTGGACGGGCCGACGCCGATATTGACCAGCGTCACGCCGTGACCGTCTTCGGCGATCAGGTGGTAAGCCGGCATCTGATAGCGGTGCCAGACCACGCTGGCGACGATGGCCTGGGCTTCGTCCTGGCCCATGCTCTTGTCGACTACCACGTTACCCGGCAGGACCATGCGCACGAAACGCGGGTCTTCGCGGAGTTTTTCCAGGCCGTGCAGAATGAACTGGTCGACATAGCGATGGTAGTTGGTCAGCAGAATCCACGGCTGCACATGGCGCCAGTCACTGCCGGTGTAATGCACCAGACGGCGCAGCGAGAAATCCACCCGCGCAGCGTCGAACAGCGCCAGTGGCAGCGGGTCGACGTTGGCCCAGTCGTAAAGGCCGTCGGCAATGCCATCGGTGGCAGCCGACAGGTCGGTGCTCGGGAACACCCGTGCCAGCGCCGCAGCGGTGACGCCCGTGCCGGCCAGCTCATCGCCCTGCTCGACCACGTAAGGATAAGGAATGCTCTGCTCGCTCATGCCGACTTCGACCGTTACGGTGAAATCGTTCATCAGCGGGACAAGTTGTTCGAGCAGGTATTTTTTGAAGGCCTTGGGCTGCGTGACGGTGACGCTGTAGGTGCCCGGCAGCTGCACCTTGGCGTAGGCACGCGTGGTCACCGGCACTTCGCCCTGGCATTTGTAGACCAGGCGCAGTTCCGGGTAGCTGAATTGCGCGCGCTCTTCGGCGGTGGGTTCGACGCGGTCTTTCAGGTAGCGCTTGAGCGCCTGACTCAGCGCACTGGTGGCGCGTTCATGCAGCTCGGCGAGCCGTTCTACAGCCTGCTCGGCGGTGTCGACAACAACAAAGGCTTGGGTCACGATTCATGTCCTGTCTGATCTTGCAGACGTGCATCGTAACGGGTTCGCGTGCTCATGCCACCTGCGGCGAGGACCTTTGCAGCAATGTTTCTACGTCAACGCCCTTGGGCAATGCGCCATACACCCGCCCGCCGGACACCAGTCGACCGGCAATGAAGCCGTCACTGACCGCCGCGTTACCCGCTTCCAGCAGCAACTTGCCCTGCAAGGCGATGGCGATGTCTTCGGTCAGTTGACGGGCGCGGTACTGGATGTCGCCGGTGTCCCGAAACGCGACCTTGAGCTTGTCGATGTGCGCCGCGAGATGCCGATCGCCATGCCCGTCGCCCAGTTCGTCGAACAGCGCGTCGAGCGCGCCGGGCTCTTTGGACAGGGTTCGCAGCACATCCAGGCATTGCACGTTGCCGGAGCCTTCCCATGTCGAGTTGACCGGCGCTTCGCGGTACAAGCGAGGCAGAATGCTGTCCTCGACATAACCGGCGCCGCCCAGGCACTCGGCGGCTTCGTTGATCATGGCCGGGGCGCGCTTGCAGATCCAGTATTTGCCCACTGCCGTGACCAGGCGCACGAAACGCTTTTCGTGATCATCATCCTGGTGGTCAAGCGCGCGCCCCATACGCAGGGTCAGGGCCAGCGCGGCCTCGCTTTCCAGTGCCAGGTCAGCCAGCACGTTCTGCATCAACGGCTGCTCGGCGAGCAACCGACCACTGACCGCACGGTGCGCGCAATGATGCGTTGCCTGGGTCAGCGCCTGACGCATCAGGGCACTGGAGCCGATCATGCAGTCGAAACGGGTCATGGCGACCATTTCGATGATGGTCGGCACGCCGCGCCCTTCCTCACCGATCATCCATGCCAACGCGCCGCGAAACTCGACTTCGCTGGAGGCGTTGGACCAGTTGCCGAGCTTGTTTTTCAGGCGCTGAATGTAGAACTCGTTACGCGTATCGTCCGGCCGGTGGCGCGGCAGCAAAAAACAACTGAGGCCCTTGTCGGTCTGCGCCAGGGTCAGGAAGGCATCGCACATGGGCGCCGAGCAGAACCACTTATGCCCGACCAGTTCGTAGGCCTGGCCGGGGCTGCCTGCCCCCACCGGGAACGCACGTGTGGTATTGGCGCGCACATCGGTGCCGCCCTGCTTCTCGGTCATGGCCATGCCGATGGTCGCGCCGTTCTTGTGCGCAATGCCCACGTTGCGTGGATCGTACTCAGTCGACAGCACCTTGGGCAGCCAGATTTCAGCCAGGTCCGGTTGCAGCCTGAGCGCAGGCACGCTGGCGAAGGTCATGGTCAGCGGACAGCCGCTGCCGGGGTCTGCCTGCGTGTGCAGATAACTCATCGCCGCGCGTGCGACATGCGCACCGGGCTGCGGATAGGTCCATGGCAACGATGGGATGCCGTGCTCGATGGCAGCGCTCATCAACTGGTGATACGCCGGGTGGAATTCGACCAGGTCGATGCGATGCCCGTAGCGGTCATGGCTGGCAAACTCGGGCTTGTGCTGGTTGGCCAGAAAGCCCGCTGCCATCAGCGGGCCACCTGCCAGCGCACCATAGGCGTCGATACGCGGCTGCGCCCAGCCCGCCCCGAATCGGCTGCTCCATTCCTGAAGCGGCACGTCGATACGGTAAAGGTTTGCCCCGTCGAGCGGCGGCGGTTGATTGGTGACTTCGTGGGTTTCGGCGAATTGATTCAGGTTCATGAGTCATCTCCTGCCTGCGTACACACGCAATATGCACACAGTGAATCACGCACCCGCCCCTCGCAAAAGTGCCGTAGCCGCCTAACCGCCGGCGCTTTCAGCTAATGACGCTATAAGGCCGCTTATATGCCCCATTGAGCCTTGAGTTCAGGCGCCCTGCGCACCGCGCCCGGCACGACCATCAGCATCGGGACGCTCAGTGTGAAACAGCTGCCCTTGCCGGGCTCGGAACGATGACTCAGCTCGCCGCCCTGCAGCTCGACCAGTTTCCGGCAGATCGCCAGGCCGATACCGAGCCCGCCGTATTCTCGAGTCATGGAGCCGTCGACCTGAAAGAAATGCTGATACAGCCGGGCTTCGTCCAGGCGGCTGAAGCCGATACCGCTGTCCATCACTTCGACCCGCAGGTAGAGGCGCTCCAGGTCTTGCGGATGACCACTGAAGCGCACCTGCACAGCACCCTTGCGGGTGAATTTGATCGCGTTGTCCACCAGACACTCGATGCACTGGTAGAGCTTGCTCGCGTCGCCGCGAAGGTTCGGCGGCAGTTTATCGTCCAGATCGAGCGTCAATATCAGGCCTTTGGCCTGAGCCGCACCGCTGAAGCGCTCTTCCAGCCTGTAGGCCAGATCCTCGGGCGCAAACGACTCGCAGTCGGCGTACAGCACACCGGCCTGCAGCTCGGTGAGGGTCAGGATGCCATTGATCATGCTCATCATGTCGCGCGCCGAACTGGCGGCAGTTTGCTGATACATCTCGAGTTCGTCGTCCATGTCCAGCGTCTGCATGACCTCCAGCGACCCGATCACGCCGTTCATCGGCGTGCGCAACTCATGGGTGAGCGTGGCGAGGAACTCGTCCTTCAGCCGGTTGCTGTTGGCCAGTTGCTGGTTGAGACGTTCAAGATCCTGACCGGCAGCCAGCAAGGTTTGCGCCTGTTGCCGGCGGGCGTGGTTGATACGGTCGGCCAGCGCCATCGACAGGAAGGCCATCTCCAGCACCGTGCCGATGTGCGAGGCGTACATGGTCAGGAAGGTATTGGGCAGATAGCCGAGCAGCATCAAGCCGAAGATCAGTCCGCTGACCATGAACACCGACCAGGCGAGCACAAAATAGCGCCCGACCCTTTCGCCTTTGACGACCGCAACGATACCCGCCAGATAGATCGTCAGGGCGCCTGCCATGACCAGCTGAGCCGCGCCGCGCAGGGCCGGCCCGTAGCTGAGGAACAAGGCCATGCCCATGACCAGTACGGCAGCGCCGATGACCGCCAGCAGCAGGCGGTCCAGCCAGCGGCTCAATTGTGCCGTACCCAGAAAGCTGCGCGAAAACTGGCAGGCGAATAACGTCGCCAGCGATATCAGGAAGGGGGTCGACGCATTCGCCCACCAAGGGCTGTCAGGCCACAGGTATTCGATGGCAACGCCGTTGATCGACATCTGGTAAAGCCCGAACGAGGCGACGTAAAGCAGGTAATACAGGTAATCCACCTCGCGAACGCTGAGGTAGATGAACAGGTTGTAGACCAGCATGCCCAGCAGCACGCCGTAGATCAGACCGAAGACGTAAACCTTGCTGGGCTGCGCGTCCAGATAGGCGTGGGTGGACCAGAGGTAGAGCGGTGCCTGAACAGCGCCTTCGCTGCGAATACGCATGTACAGGGTTCGCGTCTGGCCAGGCGGCAGGTCCAACTGAAAGAGGTAGTTGTTCTGGGCGAACTGACGGCTGGAGAACGGCAGCATATCGCCGGTATGCCAGGCTCGAGTCGGCTGCCCGTCAGCATCCGGGCCGTAGAAGTCAATGTGGTCCATTGGCGGATAGGCCAGTTCCAGCAGCCAGTCGTTATGAATGCTGGCATCTGTGGGGCGATACGTCAGCTCGACTTTCAGCCAGAAGGCGGAACGTGAATAACCGGCGTTGAAGGTTCCGGCAGGCACGGGCTGAAAGGCACCGGCGTGAGAGGCGGCGCTGACGCTTTCGATGGTCGCCTCGCCGGTCGGGTCCTCGAATACCTGAATGGCACGGCCCAACGACAGAAAACGAGTGTTTTCATCAAACTCGACTGCATGACTCTGCAACGGCAGCCAAAGAGCCAGAATGATCAACAGATAGCGCATTGAAGCCCCAAGGTAGGTCGTCGCGTTCAATCCATCCATTGATTACGACGTCCCGCAAATTTCTATCCTTGAAACAGGCTAATGATTCAAACACACCATTGAACGTGCACATGTACCGGCAGACATCAATAAACAACCGAACCGTCACTCGTCAGCCTTGCCAATCAAGCATAGCCGCTAATAGCTTAAAGACAGTATCGCGATCAAAATCAAGGTAATAGCTCTGTATCGGTGACTGCAGAGCAAACATGAGTACTTTTTAAGGTTTTGTCGAGCCTGCGGTTGTCGCCGCTTGACCTTGATCCACAAGAAAAAACCGGCACCCCGAGCGGCCCGCGAAAGGTTTAGTGATAAGCTCGCGCACCATGAATATCTATAGCTCCCGCCCCGTAGTCCTTTGCCTGTCCGGCCACGACCCTAGTGGCGGCGCCGGTATGCAGGCCGATATAGAAGCCCTGCTCGCCCAAGGCTGCCATGCCGCTCCGGTGATTACCGCGCTCACCGTGCAAGACACCGTGAACGTCAGTGATTTCCGCGTGCTGGATCGCGAGTGGGTGATGGCGCAAGCCAATGCAGTCCTCAATGATTCGAGCGTAGCAGCCGTCAAGCTGGGCATGCTGGGTTCGCTGGAAATGGTCGACACCGTAGTCAATCTGCTTCTGGCTCACCCGCATCTGCCCATGGTCTGTGACCCGGTGTTACGCGCTGGCGGCGGCGGCAGACTGGGCAAGGACGAAGTCGGCTACGCCATGCGCGAGCGCCTGTTGCCGCTGTCGACCATCGCTACGCCGAACCTTCCGGAGGCCCGCATCCTCGCCGAGCTGCCCGAAGGCACTGCGGATGAATGCGCTGACAGACTACTGCCGTTTTGTGAATATCTGTTGATCACTGGCGGTCATGGTGATGAACAGCAAATCCATAACCGCCTGTACCTGCGTGGCGGTCAGACCCACACCTTCGTCTGCGAACGTCTGCCCGGCAGTTACCACGGCTCTGGCTGTACCCTGGCCAGCGCACTGGCCGGGCGCATCGCTCAGGGGCAGGAACTGGTCAGCGCGGTGAAGTCGGCACTCGACTACACCTGGCGGACCCTGAGGGATGCCGAACAGTTGGGCCGGGGGCAATTCGTGCCACGTCGGCTGCCGCTGGATTTTTGCTCGTAACACATCGCCATGAGGGTCGATTCATGAAACTGCGTGGCCTGTATGCCATTACCGACAGCCAGTTGCTGTCCGGAAAATTCCTGTCGTACGTCGAAGCTGCGCTGGACGGCGGCGTGACGCTGCTGCAATACCGCGACAAGAACAGTGACGAGTCCCGCCGTCTGCGCGAAGCGACCGAACTGCTCAAACTCTGCGAACGCTACAAGACCCGGCTGATCATCAACGATGACGCTGAGCTGGCTGCGCGCCTGGGGGTAGGCGTGCACCTGGGGCAGTCGGACGGCTCGCTGCCCGATGCCCGCGCCCTGCTGGGGCACAAGGCGATTGTCGGGGCTACCTGTCATGGCCGCGTGGAATTGGCCGAGCAAGCCAAGGCTGATGGCGCGACGTACGTGGCATTTGGCAGGTTCTTCAATTCACAGACCAAACCCGGTGCCCCCGCCGTACCGCTGGACCTGATCGCTCAGGTGCGTGCCCGGGTCCACCTGCCGATCGCGGTGATTGGTGGCATTACCCTGGAGAACGCGCCGCAACTGGTCGAGCACGGCGCCGACCTGCTCGCCGTGGTGCACGGTTTGTTCGGCGCTGAAAATACCCAGGAAGTGACACGCCGGGCAAAAGCTTTCACGGCGCTGTTGTAGAGCGGAATCGTTGTGGGCGCGAGCCGGGCGATGCTTCGCTTGCTCGCGAAGGCGATGGTTTAGACCCGCTATTTTCGGGGCCTGCATCGCCCCCTTCGCGAGCAAGCTCGCTTCCACAAGTACGTGGATCCTCATTCGCAGCCGCGCTTCATTTGATATAGTGCGTGTTCCTGCGCCTTCTCTGGCTCATGCCACCCAATAAAGCAGCCCACCCTGAAGCTGCCCGCCTCGGCTGACCCCAGCGTAGACACGAATTCCCCGTTTCAAAGCAGAGACCCGATCATGTCCCGTTCCGAAACACTGTTCGCCAACGCCCAAAAACACATCCCCGGTGGCGTCAATTCGCCGGTTCGCGCCTTCAAGAGCGTGGGTGGCACGCCGCTGTTCTTCAAGCACGCTGCGGGCGCCTACGTGACTGACGAAGACGACAAGCGTTATGTGGATTACGTCGGCTCCTGGGGCCCGATGATTCTTGGCCATAGCCACCCCGACGTGCTCGATGCCGTGCGCAGCCAGCTGGAACACGGCCTGTCCTACGGCGCACCGACGGCCATGGAAACCGAAATGGCCGACCTGGTCTGCGAACTGGTGCCGTCCATGGAAATGGTCCGCATGGTCAGCTCGGGCACTGAAGCGACCATGAGTGCGATTCGCCTGGCCCGTGGCTTCACCGGCCGCGACAGCATCCTCAAGTTCGAAGGCTGCTACCACGGTCACTCCGACAGCCTGCTGGTCAAGGCAGGCTCCGGCGCGCTGACCCTGGGCGTGCCCAGCTCGCCCGGCGTACCTGCGGCCTTCGCAAAACACACCCTGACCGTGCCGTTCAACAACCTCGACGCCGTGCGTGACCTGCTGGCCGAAGTGGGTCAGGAAGTAGCGTGCATCATCGTCGAGCCAGTGGCTGGCAACATGAACTGTGTGCCGCCCGCGCCTGGCTACCTGCAAGGCCTGCGCGACCTGTGCGACGAGCACGGCGTGGTGCTGATTTTCGATGAAGTGATGACCGGTTTTCGCGTAGCCCTCGGTGGCGCCCAGGCTTACTACGGAGTAACGCCCGACCTGAGCACCTTCGGCAAGATCATCGGTGGCGGTATGCCGGTCGGCTGCTTTGGCGGCAAACGCGAAATCATGTCGCATATCGCACCGCTCGGCCCGGTCTATCAGGCCGGCACCCTCTCGGGCAACCCGCTGGCAATGGCGGCCGGCCTGACCACCCTGCGCCTGATCAGCCGCCCCGGCTTTCACGACGAACTGAGCGACTACACCCGCCGCCTGCTCGAAGGTCTGCAACAGCGCGCCGATGCCGCAGGTATCCCGTTTGTGACGACTCAGGCCGGCGGCATGTTCGGTCTGTACTTCAGCGAAGCCGAAGAAATCGTCACGTTCGAAGACGTGATGACCAGTGACTCCGAGCGCTTCAAGCGCTTCTTCCACCTGATGCTGGACGGCGGCGTGTACCTCGCGCCGAGCGCATTCGAAGCGGGTTTCACTTCTATCGCCCATGGCGATGCCGAGCTGAAACTGACTCTGGATGCCGCAGAAAAAGCATTCGCTGCGCTGAAATAAGCTCGTCAGGCATCACTCGCGCAGGGTGTCAGTGAACCGGCGCGAGTGATGGCTACGAATGAAACTGAACGTTAAGTCCGTATTTTGCTTCTACAATGCAATGCGAACACTGCACATACAGGCTGACGACAACCCTCTTTCAGGTAATCCGCCCGAAAAAAGGACGTTTTAAAGCCGTGCAGCAGAAAATCCGTAAAGACTTTGTAAGGTTGGCTCTGCTTATTTCATAATGCGCAGCCAGCACGTTTAGCTGGTCGGGCATGCCCGCACCTTTTTCAGAGGTAAGTCGACTCCCATGAACCGCACCGGCCGCACCCTTGTATTGGGCTGCCTGTTGCTTGTCTATCCCCTGCTGGCAAGTGCCGGCGGCAACTCGTTGTTAGTCCCGGCGATGGGTCGTTGCACCCTCAATACCCAGCCAGAGAACCTGCCTGCAGCGCTTGAAGCCTGCCAGCAGGCCGCCAAGGGTGGGGACGCGCAGGCGCAGTACGAGTTGGGTGAGTTCTATTACGAGGGCAAAAATGCACCTCGCGATTTGCCGCAGGCGCTGAATTATTTCGAGCAGGCTTCACTGCAGGGCCATGCCCAGGCGCAGTACCAATTGGGCTTGATGTTCAGCCGTGGCGAAGGTGTGCAGGCCAACAACATTCAGGCCTACGTCGTGCTGAAAATGGCCGCGGTCAATGGCTCGGAAGAGGCGCTTGACGCTGCCGACGAAGTCTCGGCAAAGATGCCGCGTGACGAGCTCGAAGTGGCCACTCAGGTACTGGGGCAGATTTTCCGCAAGTACCTGCTTGAACTGCAGACCGCCGAAGGGCGCAGTCCTTTCTCTCCGTTGCCCTGATCAAGAATCTTTCAGGGCAATCGCGATTCACACCTGCAACGCTTACTTTTCCGGCATCGGCATGGGGAACGGCATCACATTACTGGTGCCGCGCGCTTCGCTGATCTTCGGTGTGCCCATGCGTTCGACTTCATCGATGCGCACAATCGAATGCATCGGCACAAAACTGCGCACCACGCCTTCGAACTGGGCCTTGAGCTTCTCTTCGCTGGGATCCACCACAACGGTCGTGCGCTCGCCGAAGACGAATTCTTCAACTTCCAGAAAGCCCCACAGATCACTTTGGTAGATCTGCTTGGCGTACATCTCGAACACCTGTCCCTGGTTGAGGAAAATCACCTTGTAGATTGGAGCTTCGCGTTTGGTCATAACGGGCGGGTAACGATCAGAGATGAAAAAGGGGCACGGACTATAGCATGTCCGCCCGCCTCGTCGGACAGCCGACGCTAGGAACCCGAGCCCTTCATCCTTATAATGCGCGGTTCACTGACACGGTTGATCATCACGCATGGCCAAAAAGCTTTATATCGAAACCCACGGTTGCCAGATGAACGAGTACGACAGCTCGCGCATGGTCGACCTGCTGGGCGAACATCAGGCCCTGGAAGTCACCGCTCGCGCGGAAGACGCCGACGTGATCCTGCTCAATACCTGCTCGATTCGTGAGCGCGCCCAGGACCGGGTGTACTCCCAGTTGGGCCGCTGGCGTGAGCTGAAGCTGGCCAATCCGGAAATGGTCATCGCTGTCGGCGGCTGCGTGGCCAGCCAGGAAGGCGCAGCCATTCGCGATCGCGCGCCCTACGTGGACGTGGTGTTCGGCCCGCAGACCCTGCACCGCCTACCGGAAATGATCGACGCCGCACGCGTGACCCGCTTGCCGCAGGTCGACGTCTCGTTCCCGGAAATCGAAAAATTCGACCACTTGCCCGAGCCGCGCGTCGATGGCCCGAGCGCGTACGTGTCGGTGATGGAAGGCTGCAGCAAATACTGCACGTTCTGCGTGGTGCCCTACACCCGCGGCGAAGAAGTCAGTCGTCCGTTCGACGATGTGCTGAGCGAAGTGATCCACCTGGCCGAAAACGGCGTGCGTGAAGTCACCCTGTTGGGGCAGAACGTCAATGGTTATCGCGGCACCACCCACGACGGCCGCGTTGCTGACCTGGCGGACCTGATCCGCGTAGTCGCCGCCGTCGATGGCATCGACCGCATTCGCTACACCACTTCGCACCCGCTGGAATTTTCCGACAGCCTGATCCAGGCCCACGCGGAAGTGCCGGAGCTGGTCAAACACCTGCATTTGCCTGTGCAGTCGGGCTCCGACCGCATTCTGGCGGCCATGAAGCGCAACCACACCACGCTGGAATACAAGTCCCGCTTGCGCAAGCTCAGGGCCGCGGTGCCGGGCATCAGTATCAGTTCCGACTTCATCGTCGGCTTCCCCGGCGAGACCGAAAAAGATTTCGACAACACCATGAAGCTGATCGAGGACGTGGGTTTCGACTTCTCGTTCTCGTTCGTCTACAGCCCGCGTCCGGGCACGCCCGCTGCGGACCTCAAGGACGATACGCCGGAAGCGCTGAAGAAAGAGCGACTGGCCGCGCTGCAACATCGCCTGAACCAGCAGGGTTTCGAGATCAGCCGGCAAATGGTGGGCAGCATCCAGCGCATTCTGGTGACCGACTACTCGAAGAAAGACCCAGGCGAACTGCAGGGTCGCACCGAGAACAACCGGATAGTCAATTTCCGCTGCGACAACCCCAAATTGATCGGGCAGTTTGCCGATGTACACATCGATGATGCGCAGCCTCACTCGTTGCGCGGCTCGCTGCTACAGTAAAGCTTGAGTGTCGCCGCAGAAACGAATCGCCGAATGAATTCGTTTCTGCGCGGTCCCTACCATTGAGCACGGTGAATCCCTGGCGCAGCCTTTAACAAGGCAAAGCTTTCGCACAACCAGCGCTAGGGGTATTCTTCAATACATCTCAATTGCCGCCGGACGGCCATTAAACGACCTTGAACGCACCCATAGAACCTCATCGTTTCACCCTCGAGCCTTTCGAGGCCCATCGTTTCGCCAACTTGTGCGGGCAACTCGACGAGCACTTGCGCCTGATCGAGCAACGCCTGGACATTGAGATCCGCAATCGCGGCAATCAATTCGAGCTCATTGGCGACCCCAAACAAAATCATTCCGCCGAGAACCTGCTGCGCCGTTTGTACCGGGAAACCAAAGGTACCGAACTGACGCCGGACATGGTCCACCTGTTCCTTCAGGAATCGGGGGTGGACGGCCTGGACAATCACCCTGCCGCCGAAGTCGGCGTCTCGCTGCGCACCAAAAAGGGCATGATTCGCCCGCGCGGCCTGAACCAGCAGCGTTACGTCAAGGAAGTCCTCAGCAACGACATCAACTTCGGCATCGGCCCTGCGGGTACCGGCAAGACCTACCTGGCGGTGGCATGCGCGGTGGATGCACTGGAGCGCGAGCAGATTCGACGCATCCTGCTGGTGCGCCCGGCGGTCGAGGCTGGCGAGAAGCTGGGCTTCCTGCCCGGCGATCTGGCGCAGAAGATCGACCCGTACCTGCGCCCGCTGTATGACGCGCTGTACGAGATGCTCGGTTTCGAATACGTCGCCAAGCTGATAGAGAAGCAGGTCATTGAAGTGGCACCGCTGGCTTACATGCGCGGACGCACCCTTAATAACAGCTTCATCATTCTCGACGAAAGTCAGAACACCACCGTCGAGCAGATGAAGATGTTCCTGACCCGTATCGGCTTCGGCTCCACGGCCGTGATCACTGGCGATATCACCCAGGTCGACCTGCCCAAGGGCACTCGCTCCGGGCTGACGCATGTCATTGATGTGCTCAAGGATGTGCCGGGCATCAGCTTCACGCATTTCAAACCCAAGGATGTGGTTCGCCACCCGTTGGTGCAGCGCATCGTCGAAGCCTACGAGCGTTTCGACGACCGCCTCAGCGATGGTCCGTCGGGCAACAACAGTTACCCACGGGACAAACACCGCGATGCTTGAGCTGGACCTGCAGATTGCAAGCGAGACAAGCGCCCCTGACGAAGCCCGATTCCGCCTCTGGTGTGAAATGGGCTTGCGTCAGCGCAGTGCCGACTCCGAGCTGACCATCCGCCTGGTTGACGAAACCGAAGGCCGTGAGCTCAATAACACCTGGCGACACAAAAATTACGCAACAAACGTGCTTTCATTCCCGGCGGACGTTCCAGACGACATGCTGGACATCCCGTTGCTGGGCGATCTGGTCATCTGTGTTCCGGTTGTCAACCGTGAAGCCGTTGAACAAGGCAAGTCCATCGACGCGCACTGGGCGCACATGGTCATTCATGGCTGCCTTCATCTGTTGGGTTACGACCACATTGATGATGAAGAAGCCGAAGAAATGGAAGCACTGGAACGAACGTTGCTTGAGGAGCTGGGCTATCCCGATCCTTACGCTGACGACGAAAGTGCCGACCTTCCCCATTCAGACACACCAAGCAAGGACCACGAGTAAGGGCTATGAGCGAAGACCGATCGAGCAACGGGCAAAAGTCATGGTTGGGTAAACTGACCCAGGCCTTTGTCCATGAGCCGAAAAACCGCCAGGAGCTGCTTGAGCTGCTGCGCGAAGCCCACCAGAACAAACTGCTGGACAGCGAAGCGCTGGCCATCGTCGAGGGCGCCATTCAAGTGGCTGACCTGCAAGTGCGCGACATCATGGTGCCGCGCTCGCAGATGATCAGCATCAAAGCGACCCAGACACCCCGTGAATTTCTGCCTGCGGTCATCGATGCTGCGCACTCGCGCTATCCGGTGATCGGCGAGAGCCACGATGACGTGCTCGGTGTGCTGTTGGCCAAGGATCTGCTGCCGCTGATCCTCAAGGCCGACGGCGACAGCGATGACGTCAAGAAGCTGCTGCGTCCGGCCACCTTTGTGCCCGAGTCCAAGCGTCTCAACGTGCTGCTGCGCGAGTTTCGCGCCAACCACAACCACATGGCCATCGTCATTGACGAATACGGCGGCGTGGCGGGTCTGGTGACCATCGAAGACGTGCTGGAACAGATCGTCGGCGATATCGAAGACGAGCATGACGTCGAGGAAGACAGCTACATCAAACCGCTGCCCAGCGGCGACTTCCTGGTCAAGGCCCTTACGCCGGTCGAGAATTTCAACGAATTCTTCGACAGCACGTTCTCGGACGACGAGTTCGATACTGTGGGCGGTCTGGTGATGAATGCCTTTGGCCATCTGCCCAAGCGCAACGAAATCACTGAAATCGGTGCCTATCGTTTCCGCATCCTGAGCGCTGACAGCCGTCGCATTCATTTGCTGCGCGTGACGCCCATTTCACGTCCGTAAACACTTGATGCTGCTTTAAGGAATCTACATGCGCTGGATAACCCGCCCCGGCTGGCCCGGTAACCTGCTGGCCCTGGCGGCTGGCGGGCTCACGACCCTGGCCCTGGCGCCTTTTGACATCTGGCCTCTGGTGCTGGTGGCAGTGGCGATGTTCTATCTGGGCTTGCGCGACCTGAACCCGCGCCAGGCACTGGCCCGCGGCTGGTGCTATGGCTTCGGTCTGTACGGCGCCGGCACCAGCTGGATCTACGTCAGCATTCACACCTACGGCGGCGCGTCCGTGTTGCTGGCAGGGCTGTTGATGCTGTTGTTCATCGCCGCCATTGCCCTGTTCTTCGCCCTGCCCGCCTGGGTCTGGGCGCGCTGGCTGCGTCGCAATGAGGCACCGCTGGCCGATGCGCTGGCCTTCGCAGCGCTATGGCTGTGGCAAGAAGCGTTTCGCGGCTGGTTTCTCACCGGCTTCCCGTGGCTCTATTCCGGCTACAGTCAGCTCGACGGCCCAATGGCCGGGCTCGCCCCCGTCGGCGGCGTATGGCTGATTTCGTTCTCGCTGGCGATGACTGCTGCACTGTTGTGCAACCTGCACCGCCTGCGTGCACGCAAATCGTTTCTGGCCATGGGCGTGGTGCTGTTGCTGGCCCCGTGGGTCATCGGCCTGGCCCTCAAGGGGCACGCCTGGACATCGCCGTCCGGCGCGCCACTGAAGGTCGCGGCAATGCAGGGCAACGTCGAACAAAGCATGAAGTGGGACCCGCAAAAGCTCAACGATCAGTTGGCGCTGTACCGCGACATGACCTTCCGCTCGCAGCAGGCAGACCTGATCGTCTGGCCGGAAACCGCCGTGCCGGTACTCAAGGAAAGCGCAGAAGGCTATCTGTCGATGATGGGCAAGTTCGCCTCGGACCGCGGCGCGGCGCTGATCACCGGCGTACCGGTACGCGAACCGACCGGGCGCGGTGAGTATCGTTATTACAACGGCATCACGGTCACGGGTCAGGGTGACGGCACCTACTACAAGCAGAAGCTGGTGCCGTTCGGTGAATACGTGCCGCTGCAGGACCTGCTGCGCGGGCTGATTTCCTTCTTCGACCTGCCAATGTCGGACTTCGCGCGCGGACCGAACGATCAGGCGTTATTGCAGGCCAAGGGTTATCACATCGCGCCGTTCATCTGCTATGAAGTGGTCTATCCAGAGTTCGCCGCTGGCTTGTCGGCACAAAGCGACCTGCTGCTGACGGTCAGCAACGACACCTGGTTCGGCACCTCGATCGGCCCTTTGCAACACTTGCAGATGGCCCAGATGCGCGCGCTTGAAGCGGGCCGCTGGATGATCCGGGCAACCAACAACGGCGTGACCGCGCTGATCGACCCGTTCGGCAAGATCACCGAGCAGATTCCGCAGTTCGAACGCGGCGTGCTTTACGGCGAAGTGGTGCCCATGCATGAACTCACGCCGTATCTGCACTGGCGCTCGTGGCCGCTGGCGATTGTCTGCCTGCTGCTGTTTGGCTGGGCGTTGATGGCGGCACGGATTTCCAAGACCGTGTGACTGCACGAAGCCGGTTTCATCTGCCCGCAGGTGAAATCGGCTTCAGATGGTCACTGCTTCATATGGTCATTGTCCTTTGCGATAGATCCAAGGGTAAACCAGCAAGCCTGCGGCTTCATTGAGCAGCACCCCGCTCTGCGTGAACACGCGACTTTCAGGCAGCCAGCCACCAAAAGGCCTGGCGTTGTCGACCCCCAGAAAGCCGACCGGCGCACCCACCACCGTGAAACCCGCCTGCTCGAAGCTCCAGCGTGCCCGCGGCATATGCCAGGCCTGAGTCACCAGCACCACGCGCTTGATACCTTGCGGCTGCAGAATTGCGGCGCTCATGGTCGCGTTTTCCCACGTGGTGCGGCTCAGGCCCTCCTGCCAGCGCACCGCCACAGCAAAATCATCCTGCAGCGACTGCGCCATGATCGACGCTTCGCTGGGCGGCTGGTCAAAATGCAGGCCGCCAGAGGTCAGTATCGGCAGTCCGGATTCTTTCGCCAATCGAGCTGCCAAACGCAAGCGCTCGAGTCCAAGACCGGTGGGCGTGTCTGTCCCCCAGGTCGGCGAGTTGCGCTCGCGCCCATTGCCCAGTACCACAATGGCATCCGCCTGCTGCGCCAGTGTCGCCCACTGCTGTTGCGGCAAGGGAGGGACCTGCTCCAGCTTACGAGCGGCAAACTCTACGGCGACCGGC
Organism: Pseudomonas sp. PvP028; assembly: GCF_017832255.1. NCBI lineage: Bacteria > Pseudomonadati > Pseudomonadota > Gammaproteobacteria > Pseudomonadales > Pseudomonadaceae > Pseudomonas > Pseudomonas sp. PvP028. The sequence continues at coordinate 2,238,108 of NZ_JAFIBL010000001.1, read as the reverse complement.
AGGCTCATCAGCCACAATCCGCCGAGGCCGACCGCGAAAAAAGTCGCTGCCAGACGCGGCCGCGTGCGATGTAACCACCAGCCAAGGATCAGCAGGACAAACAGAATGCCGGGCGGCAAAAGAAGGGCTTTGAGCAGGTAGCGCAGCGGCATCGGGACATCTCCATGAGTGCCCGCAGCCTAGAATGTTTGCAGACACGCGACAATGTCTGAAGCAGGAAGCCCGAGGTAGCCAGCCACTTTTCGTACAGAGACTAAGAGTTACGGCCCAGCCGCACTGACGCTTTGGCTCGTCGCCGGTCCTTCAGCCAGACGATGGTGGCTGACGCACGCGGCGCCCTGCCATGCTCCGCAGCCACCAGAGCGCTGCCCGAGGACATGTCCACGACAGTTGCGCCTGCGCCACCGGAACCTTTTTCGAGATAGGCTTCAATCAACTGGAACTCGGCACGACTTAGCCCCTTGAGCTCAAGCTCGGCAGGCGACTCGTTCCGGAGCCGGACCGAGGTACTCGCCGTCTCGAGTGCAAGACCGAGACGGTCGATCAGACGCTCATACAGCCGGGTCAGGCTTACAACATGCTGCAACTCTGTCATCCGCTCACCTCATCGAAGATAATCATCACCCTCGCGTTTGAGCTTAGCGCTGCTGCAAGAACCGGTAGGGAACAACGACCAACGGCCAGATGAGGTTGTCAGCCGGGCGTTGAGCCCACAAGTGGAGCAATCAGGGTTTCCCTCGATAGACGGCCCTCATGTATGCTACTGCGCTTCCTGTAATTCCACTTCCGCGCTCTTGAGCCCGAACGCACCGCACAGACAGTTGCAATTGTCCGCCACGCGGTGCCGACCTGACTCGGCGAAGCAATGAAGAGGTCAAGGGTCACTAATCCTTAGTAAAAAGTAGCCATGCACGAACTCTATCAGCCCCGTGAAATCGAAGCCGCCGCCCAAACGTTCTGGGATGAGCAAAAGTCTTTTGAAGTCAGTGAACAGCCAGGCAAGGACACTTTCTATTGCCTGTCGATGTTTCCTTACCCGAGCGGCAAGCTGCACATGGGTCATGTGCGCAACTACACCATTGGTGACGTGATCTCCCGTTACCAGCGCATGCTGGGCAAGAATGTTCTGCAGCCACTGGGCTGGGACGCTTTCGGCATGCCGGCTGAAAACGCCGCCATCGACAACAACGTCGCGCCGGCCAAGTGGACCTACGAAAACATCGACTACATGAGGACCCAGCTCAAGAGCCTGGGTCTGGCGGTTGACTGGTCGCGCGAAGTCACCACCTGCAAGCCGGATTACTACCGCTGGGAACAATGGCTGTTCACTCGCCTGTTCGAAAAGGGTGTGATCTACCGCAAGAACGGCACCGTGAACTGGGACCCTATCGACCAGACCGTACTGGCCAACGAGCAGGTCATCGACGGCCGCGGCTGGCGTTCCGGCGCGCTGATCGAAAAGCGCGAAATCCCGATGTACTACTTCAAGATCACCGCGTACGCCGATGAGCTGCTGGAAAGCCTCGACGAACTGCCGGGCTGGCCTGAGCAGGTCAAGACCATGCAGCGCAACTGGATCGGCCGTTCGCGCGGCATGGAAGTGCAGTTTCCGTACGACCAGGCCTCGATCGGCGAAGCCGGAGCCCTGAAAGTCTTCACCACCCGCCCTGACACCCTGATGGGGGCGACCTACGTCGCGGTAGCGGCTGAACACCCGCTGGCAACCCTGGCCGCGCAAGGCAACCCCGCACTGCAGGCGTTCATCGATGAATGCAAGGGCGGCAGCGTTGCCGAAGCCGACGTTGCCACACAGGAAAAGAAAGGCCGGGCGACCTCGTTGTTCGTCGAGCATCCACTGACTGGCGAGAAACTGCCGGTCTGGGTCGCCAACTACGTGCTGATGCACTACGGCGATGGCGCGGTCATGGCCGTACCGGCTCACGATGAACGTGATTTCGAGTTCGCTACCCAGTACGGTCTGCCGATCAAGCCCGTGGTCCGCACCAGCGCCGGCGACCAAACGCTTGCCCCATGGCAACCGGCCTACGGTGAGCATGGCGAGCTGATCAATTCCGGAGAATTCACCGGCCTGACCTTCCAGGAAGCGTTCGACGCCATTGAAGCCGCGCTGGTCAAGAAATCCCTCGGCCAGTCCCGCACCCAGTTCCGCCTGCGCGACTGGGGCATCAGCCGCCAGCGCTATTGGGGCTGCCCGATCCCTATCGTGCATTGCGACACCTGCGGCGACGTGCCGGTCCCGGAAGACCAGTTGCCGGTTGTCCTGCCGGAAGATGTCGTGCCCGACGGCGCTGGCTCGCCACTGGCGCGCATGCCCGAGTTCTACGAATGCAGCTGCCCGAAATGCGGCGCACCGGCCAAGCGTGAAACCGACACCATGGACACCTTCGTCGAGTCCTCGTGGTACTACGCGCGCTATGCGTCGCCGCATTACGAGGGTGGACTGGTCGAGCCGAACGCTGCCAACCACTGGCTGCCGGTGGATCAGTACATCGGCGGTATCGAACACGCGATCCTGCACCTGCTCTACGCCCGCTTCTTCCACAAGCTGATGCGCGACGAAGGCCTGGTGACCTCGAACGAACCGTTCAAGAACCTGCTCACCCAGGGCATGGTCAACGCCGAAACCTACTTCCGCATGGAAATCAGCGGCAAGAAGACCTGGATCAACCCGGCCGACGTGACCCTCGAAAGAGACGCCAAGGCCAAGGTGATCAGCGCCACACTGACCAGCGACGGCCTGCCGGTGGAAATCGGCGGCACTGAAAAGATGTCGAAGTCGAAGAAAAACGGCATCGACCCGCAGACCATGATCGACCAGTACGGTGCCGACACCTGCCGTCTGTTCATGATGTTCGCCTCCCCGCCCGATATGAGCCTGGAATGGTCCGACTCGGGCGTCGAAGGTTCACATCGCTTCCTGCGCCGCGTATGGCGACTGGCCCAGGCGCATGTGGCTCAAGGCCCATCGACCGGCCTGGACGCTGCGGCATTGTCCGATGAGCAGAAAACCATCCGCCGCGCGATTCATCAGGCGATCAAACAGGCGAGCCAGGATATTGGCCAGAACCAGAAATTCAACACCGCTGTCGCACAAGTGATGACGCTGATGAACGTGCTGGAAAAGGCCCCGCAGGACACACCGCAGGATCGCGCACTGATGCAGGAAGGCGTGGAAACCGTCACCCTGCTGCTGGCACCGATCACGCCGCACATCAGTCACGAACTGTGGAAGCAACTGGGTCACAATGAGCCGGTCATCGACGCGGGCTGGCCTGCATTCGACGCACATGCGCTGGTGCAGGACAGTCTGCAACTGGTGATTCAGGTCAACGGCAAGCTGCGCGGTCACATCGAGATGCCTGCCAGTGCCAGCCGCGAAGAAGTCGAAGCGGCTGCACGCGTCAACGAGAACGTATTGCGCTTCACTGATGGCCTGACCATTCGCAAGGTGATCGTCGTGCCTGGCAAGCTGGTCAACATCGTCGCAAGCTGATTGGATCGGGCGCCCGGCAAACGCAGGGCGCCGAACATATTTCCAGGGCACGCACTGGCGGCCCAAACGGATTCAAGGGGAGCATCAAGATGATCAAACGCAATTTGCTGGTGATGGGCCTGGCTGTTCTGTTGAGTGCCTGTGGCTTCCAGCTGCGTGGCACCGGTACCACCGAGCTGGCGATCAAGGAGCTGGATGTCAGCGCCCGCAACGCCTATGGCGAAACCGTGACTCAGCTCACTCGCCTGCTGACCAGCTCTGGCGTCAAGGTCTACACCGGCGCGCCTTACAAGCTGATGCTGACCAACGAAGCCGAGACTCAGCGCGCCATCAGCTACTCGGGCTCGGGTCGCTCGGCTGAATACCAGCTGACCACCACCCTGACCTATGAAGTGCATGGCGACAGGGATCGCTTCCTGCTTGGCGATAAAGTCACCGCAGACCGTTCCTACGTGCACGACGGTAACAACCTGACCGGTTCCGATCAGGAAGCCTCTCAGGTTCGTCAGGAAATGCGCAACGACCTGATCCAGAAACTGATGGCGCGCTTGCAGCAACTGACCCCTTCGCGTCTGGACGAACTGCAGACCAAGGCCGACGCAGTTGCCAAGGCCGAAGCCGACGCACTCGAGGCTGCTCAGCGAATCCGCGACGAGACACCTCAGCAGTCGCCTGTCGAAGTTCCAGCCAGATAAGTGTTCGGGGCCGGTTTTCCGGCCCCGACATCCTCTGAATCATGAAACTCGCCCCCGCCCAACTCGGCAAGCACTTGCAAGGCACACTTGCGCCCGTCTATGTGATCAGCGGTGATGACCCGCTGCTCTGCCAGGAAGCAGCTGACGCCATTCGCGCGGCCGCACGCCAGCAAGGCTTCGATGAGCGGCAGGTATTCAGCGCCGACGCCAGCTTCGACTGGGGCACATTGCTCCAGGCGGGTGCCAGCATGTCGCTGTTTGCCGAACGCCGTCTCCTGGAGTTGCGTCTGCCCTCCGGCAAGCCCGGCGACAAGGGTGCTGCGGCGCTTATGGAATATTGCGCCAGACCCGCCGAAGACACGCTGCTGCTGATCAGCCTGCCCAAGCTCGATGGCAGTGCGCAGAAAACCAAATGGGGCAAGGCCCTGGTCGAGGGTGCGCAAACCCAGTTCGTGCAAATCTGGCCGGTGGACATCGGCCAGCTGCCGCAATGGATTCGCCAGCGCCTGTCGCAGGCGGGTCTGGCGGCGACTCAGGACGCCGTCGAACTGATCGCGGCCAGGGTCGAAGGCAACCTGCTGGCCGCCGCGCAGGAAATCGAAAAGCTCAAGCTGATGGCCGAAGAAGGCCAGATCACCGTCGAGACCGTGCAGGCGGCGGTGGCCGACAGTGCACGCTTCGATGTGTTTGGCCTGACCGATGCCGTCCTTAATGGCGAAGCTGCCCATGCGTTGCGCATGCTCGAAGGACTGCGTGGTGAAGGGGTCGAAACGCCGGTGATTCTCTGGGCATTGACCCGCGAACTGCGCGCTCTGGCCAATATGTCGCAACAATTCAGCCAGGGCGTGCCGCTGGACAAGGTGTTCAGCTCGGCACGTCCGCCGATCTGGGACAAGCGCAAGCCACTGATGAGCAAGGCCCTGCAACGCCACTCGGCAAAACGCTGGAGCCAGCTGCTCATGGATGCGCAACGCATCGATGCGCAGATCAAAGGCCAGGCCGCCGGCTCGCCATGGAGCAGCCTGAGCCGACTGGCGCTGCTGATGGCAGGGCAACGATTGGCGCTGCCTGCGGAGTAGGCCTCATGTGCGACCTGCCTACTGGCCTGTTTGAAGTCGTCGCTCGTGCCATTTTCTATCCGGTCGGATGGCCAATCGTAAAACTCCTGACGCTTGGCAAATACCCTGTAAAAGGCTCCTGGTTTGCGGAAACCCCAGCAGCAAGTTGGGCGACAGGCATGGGAGTTGCCACCCTTGCAATCATCATGATGGCGCTACTGCATCAGTTTGATTTTTGATCAAATTCGCGAGCAAGTTGGCTCCCACAGGTCTTCATTCACTCAGCCAATTGCGCGCTCAGTGTCATAGCACACGACTATTAGACACACGCGCCGTTCTGCCCGATGATTCGCAGCGTTTTACAACACCCATCAGGAGCACCCGCCATGAGCAAGCCAAAGCGGCCGAACAAGGCCAAATCCATCATCGCCCAGCCTTTGTTCCGCAGTCGTCAGGAACAACCCGCCAAGGGCAAAGGCAGCTACCGCCGCGAAGCCTTCCAGTCTAAAAGCTGGGAGGCTTCCTGCTTTATGGCAGCCTGATATCGAGCAACATTTCCGGGGCGCTTTCAACCGCTTAGCCGTGTTATGGTCTGCACCTAACGGTAATACCCTTGGACTCAAGCATGCCTTCTCGTTTTACCCATCGCCCGCAGCTGCGCCAACTCATCGCTGCCTCCAGTCTTGTTGCCCTGGTAGCCTGCGCAGAAAAACCCACTGCAGCCGATGCCACGCCTCTTCAATCCAGCAAGGTGCAGACAAACGCTCCTGCCGTAGCGCCTACGCCAGCGCTGGTCGTTGATGACAACCTCACGATTCAGCCCGCCGTCAGCTTCAGCGAATGGCAGGCCGGCTTTCGTGCCCAGGCGTTGAAGGCGGGTATCCGGGCGGACGTATTCGACCTGGCATTTGCCGGCGTCACCCCAGACATGAGCGTGGTCAAGGCCGACCGCAGCCAGCCTGAATTCAGCCGCCCGGTCTGGGAATACCTCGACGGTGCCATCTCTGCCGCACGCGTACGCAAGGGTCAGGCGCTGCTTTCGCAGTATGCCGACGACCTGCAGAAGATCGAGCAGCAGTACGGTGTGGATCGTCAGGCGCTGGTCGCGGTATGGGGCATGGAAAGTAACTTCGGGTCGTTCCAGGGTACGCAATCCGTCATTCGCTCACTGGCAACGCTGGCCTACGAAGGCCGTCGTCCCGGCTTTGCACAGAGCCAGTTGCTGGCCGCGCTGGAAATCATCCAGCATGGCGACATCACCCCGGACAAAATGCTCGGTTCGTGGGCCGGTGCGATGGGCCAGACCCAGTTCATCCCGACTACCTACAACACCCATGCCGTGGATTTTGACGGCGATGGCCGACGGGATATCTGGAACACCCCTGCCGATGCCCTCGCCTCCACCGCGCACTACCTGCAAAGCTCCGGCTGGCAGCGTGGTCAGCCCTGGGGCTTTGAAGTGGTGCTCGGCTCGGGATTCGATTACTCGCTGGCCGACTCGACGACCCGCAAAAGTCTTGCTGAATGGCAGCAACTGGGCCTGAAACAACCAGACGGCTCAGCCATTTCGGTCGCTGCCAGCCAGCAACAAGCCGCCTTGCTGTTGCCGGCCGGTTATCGCGGGCCAGCCTTTCTGGTGCTGGACAACTTCCGCGCGATTCTCAAGTACAACAACTCGACTTCCTACGCGCTGGCGATCAGCCTGCTTTCCGATCGATTCAAAGGCGCGGGCTATGTAGTGGGCAGCTGGCCACGCGGAGACCTGCCGCTGAGCCGCTCAGAGCGCATTGAGCTGCAAACCCTGCTTTCGGCACGCCAGTACGACGCAGGCGCGCCAGACGGCATTATCGGCGCCAATACACGCAAGGCTATCCGCAGTGCGCAGCAGTCGTTCGGCTGGCCAGCCGACGGTTACCCGACGCATGAATTGCTGGAAAACCTGCGCAAGCCTGTCGGGCAGTAATCGGGAGGACGCAGAGCGTCCAGAACGGCATGCCAACGCGGAGCATCGGCACGATAATCAACCGCAAAAAAGAAGGGCCAGGTATCACTACCTGGCCCTTCTTGTTTTTGCGCCGTGTTGTCAGAGCATCGCTTTGGCGATCTTGGCCTGCTCGTCGGCGTGGTACGAAGAGCGTACCAGCGGCCCGGACGCGACGTTCTTGAAGCCCATCTTGTAGCCTTCCTCGGCGAACCAGGCAAAGGTGTCCGGGTGGACAAAGCGCTGCACGGGCAAGTGATTGCGCGAAGGCTGCAGGTATTGACCCAGGGTCAGCATGTCGATGTCGTGTTCGCGCATGCGCTGCATGACTTCGATGACTTCTTCGTCGGTCTCGCCCAACCCCAGCATCAGCCCGGACTTGGTCGGTACATGCGGGACCATCTGCTTGAAGCGCTGCAGCAGGGTCAGCGACCACTGGTAGTCCGACCCCGGACGCGCAGCCTTGTACAGACGCGGTACGGTTTCCAGGTTGTGGTTGAACACATCCGGCGGCTCGGCGGCGGTGATTTCCAGCGCCACATCCATCCGGCCACGGTAATCCGGTACCAGCGTTTCGAGCTGCACGCCCGGCGACAGCAGGCGGATTTCGCGGATGCAGTCGGCGAAGTGCTGAGCACCGCCATCACGCAGGTCGTCACGGTCCACCGAGGTGATAACCACGTACTTCAGGCGCAGGTCGGCAATCGCGATAGCGAGGCTTTTCGGTTCGTTGACGTCGAGCGGCTTCGGACGGCCGTGGCCCACGTCACAGAACGGGCAACGACGGGTGCAGATGTCGCCCATGATCATGAACGTTGCAGTGCCACCGGAGAAGCACTCGCCCAGGTTGGGGCAGGATGCTTCTTCACAGACGCTGTGCAGCTTGTGCTTGCGCAGCAATTGCTTGATACGGTCGACTTCCGGAGAAACCGGGATGCGCACGCGAATCCAGTCAGGCTTCTTCGGCAGGTCTACCGTCGGGATGATCTTGACCGGGATGCGCGCAACCTTTTCCGCTCCGCGAAGCTTGACGCCCGCTTCGACTTTCGGACGGGCCACTCGCTCGGAAACATCCAGCGTCGGGATCAGGGTTTGCACGGTGTCAGTCATAATGGTTTATTCCGCCCGTAAGGGTCGCCTGCTCAGCGTAGTCGAGGTGTTTGACGAGCTGCGCACGCAGTCGGGCACTTACCTCGGAAAATTCTATCTGCCCAGCCTGATCGCTCAGTTGGGTCATGGCCAGTCCGGCGTATCCGCAAGGGTTGATGCGGCGAAACGGCTCAAGGTCCATGTCGACGTTCAACGCCAGACCATGAAACGAACAGCCGTTGCGAATGCGCAGACCGAGCGACGCTATTTTCGCGCCGTCAACGTATACGCCGGGGGCATCAGCCTTGGCTGCAGCCTTGACGCCGTAGTCGGCGAGCAAGGCGATGAGGGTGTTCTCGATCCGGGTGACCAGATCGCGAACGCCGAAACCAAGGCGCCTGACGTCCAGCATCAGATAAGCCACCAGTTGGCCCGGGCCATGATAAGTCACTTGGCCGCCACGATCGACCTGTACGACAGGAATATTACCCGGCAGCAGCAAATGCTCGGCCTTGCCGGACTGTCCCTGGGTGAAAACCGGCGGATGCTGGACCAGCCAGACTTCATCGGCAGCCTCGCGGCCACGCTCGTCGGTAAAGCGCTTCATGGCGTGCCAGGCGGTTTCGTAATCGATCAGGCCCAGATCACGAAAACCCAGCGTAGCCGCCATCAGAGCACCATGTGCACGAAACCCGTAGCGCGCAAGGCACTATTGATATCGCGCAACTGGTCTTCGCCGGTAGCGACAATGTGCAATTGCACAGTGGTGTATTTGCCGTTGCTGCTCTGACGCTCGGCGAGCGTCTTGAGGTCGACCGTGGCATGCTTTTCAAGCACTTCCATCACGGCCGCCGTAAAGCCCACACTGGTGTCACCGATCACCTTGATCGGGTAGTCATTGCAGGGAAATTCGATTTTGTGCGACTTGATGTCGGTATCAGTCATGGCAGTAAAGGTCTCACAAGCCGTGACGACGGACACGCGGCCCGCTCAGATCATGAGCAGGCCGCGAGAAGGTCGGCATTGGTTACTGGATCAGTTGAACAAGCCGTAGAAGAACAGGCGGATGCTATCCCACACGCGGCGGAAAATACCACCCTCCTCAACCCCGTCGAGCGCAATCAGATTGGCGGTGTGAACCACCTGATCGTCTTTCTTGACCTCGACCTTGCCGATCACGTCGCCCTTGGCGATTGGCGCAACCAGTTGCGGGTTCATGGTCATGCTGGCAGACAGCTTCTTCATGTCACCTTTTGGCATGGTCATGCTCAGATCTTCAGCCAGACCGGCCTTGACCTGACGCTCGGTGCCTTTCCAGACAGTGGCCTGGGCCAGCTCGGTGCCCTTCTGGTAGAAGTTCTGGGTTTCGAAGAAACGGAAGCCGTAGGTCAGCAGCTTCTGGGTTTCAGCTGCACGAGCCTGTTCGCTGTTGGTGCCGAACACCACGGCAATCAGACGCATGCCGTCACGTACTGCCGACGACACCATGCAGTAGCCAGCTTCATCGGTATGACCGGTTTTCAGACCGTCAACGGTCTTGTCGCGCCACAGCAGCAGGTTACGGTTAGGCTGCTTGATGCCGTTCCAGAAGAACTCTTTCTGCGAGTAGATCGCATAGTGAGCCGGGTCTTCGTGAATGATCGCGCGTGCCAGGATCGCCATGTCGTGAGCCGACGAGTAGTGCTCAGGGTTCGGCAGACCGGTCGGGTTCATGAAGTGGCTGTTGGTCATGCCCAGATCGGCAGCAGTCTTGTTCATCATGTCGGCAAAGGCATCTTCGCTGCCGGCAATATGCTCGGAGATCGCGACGCTGGCGTCGTTGCCCGACTGAATGATGATGCCATGCAGCAGATCGCTGACCGTGACCTGGCTGCCGACCTTGATGAACATCCGCGAACCGCCCGTGCGCCAGGCGTTTTCACTGATCGTCACCGGATCGTTTTCGCCAATCTGGCCGCGACGGATTTCCAGGGTCGCGATGTAGGCGGTCATCAGCTTGGTCAGACTCGCAGGAGCCAGACGCTGATCACCGTTGTTCTCGACCAGGACGTTGCCGCTGGTGGCATCCATCAGCACGTAGGCCTTGGCCGCCAGTTGTGGTGCAGCAGGCGTCATCTGCTCTGCCGCCCACACAGTCGGGGTGATGATCAGTGGAACAAGCAGGCACAAACGTTTTGCAAAGGTGGTGATGTTCATCCGTCTCTCGAGAATCCTAATGGGCAAACATGCCCTTGCGGGCAAAACTGAACAGACCGGCGAAGCGAAACGCCTCGGTACGGCTCGTGGCGCCAGGCTGTAACCCTGGCTGACAAAGTCGCCTGTTCGACACACGACCTTGTGGGCAGTTACCTGCAACGCTTGCCCTGAAAGCAAATGTGCGCCGCCTGCGACTGCATACCGTCCCCCATTATTGCCGGAGAACGGTTGTCGAAAAACTTACTGATCCGATGTCACTACGCTCGGCTGGCCCAGATTGGCCGACCTGACGCTGTTTTGCAGCTGCTGGGCCTCACCCTGCGTGTCGATCGGTCCCATCCGCACTCGATAGAGCGTTTGCTGATTGCGCGCTATCGAGCTGACGAACACCGGCGCTCGAACCATCCCGCTCAATTTCGACCTCAGGAGTTCCGCAGCGTCCGGGTTGGCGAAGGCTCCCACCTGGAGAAATAGCCCAGCGGCTTGTCCTGAAGCGTTTTTTTTTGCGTCAACCTGCATAGGCACGACGGGTGCAGCGTGCTGCTGAGGGGGTGGTGTGTACTGCTCGACGGTGCCGGTCGAAGTGGACAGCGCAGGCGGCGTCGCCTGAGCAACGACCTGCGGCTGATTGAGCAACAGCGGCGCCGGACGGCCTCGTTGCGCCCACCATTCCTGCGGGTCGATACCTTCGACCTTGACCCGTGCCGTGCCGGTTTCGGCATAGCCGAGCTTTTTAGCGGCCGCGTAGGACAGGTCGATGATGCGGTCGGAATAGAACGGCCCGCGATCGTTGACGCGCAGGATCACCGTGCGATTGTTGTCCAGGTTGGTCACTTTGACGTAGCTGGGCAGCGGCAGGGTCTTGTGCGCGGCACTCATGCCGTACAGGTCATACACCTCGCCGTTGGCGGTGTTCTGACCATGAAACTTGGTGCCATACCAGGAGGCAGTGCCAGAAGCGACGTAACGCTTGGCATCGCTCATCGGAAAGTAGGTCTTGCCCAGCACGGTATACGGGTTGGCCTTGTAGGCGCCGGTGTGCAGGGTTGGCGTTGCATCAGGGATACGCGAGACATCCACGTCCCACCACGGCGCCCCGTCCTTGTGGGCACGGTTGATGTCCAGCCCCGGCATCGAGCGCACCACGGCGCCGCCCTTGGGCGACGGTGAGGTTGTCGTGCGCGATGGCGACGAGCAACTGGCGACCAGCACTGCCAGGCCAGTCAACGCCAGAAGCTTGAATGATTGAAGAATCGGCGATGCCCGCATTACTTGACGCCTCGAGCTTGAACCAACGATTCAGACAGCTGATATACGGCCATGGCGTACATCACACTGCGGTTATAACGAGTGATTGCATAAAAATTGTTCAAACCCAGCCAGTATTCAGGACCATTGTCGCCTTCCAGACGAAACGCCGTCACCGGCATATCGTCGCGCAGCGCATCATGACTCGCCCAGCCCAGCTGTCGCAACTCCCCGACCGACATTACCGGATCAAGCGCAGGGCTCAACCCCTCGTCAACCCGATCGCCACGCGCCGTGGCACGACTGACCACCGGCTGACCGGCCACCCAGCCATGACGCTTGAAATAGCTCGCGACACTGCCGATGGCATCGTCCGGGTCGGTCCAGATGTTGATGTGACCGTCACCGTCGAAATCCACCGCGTAGGCGCGGAAACTGCTCGGCATGAACTGCGGCAGCCCCATTGCCCCGGCGTACGAACCCTTGAGCGTCAGAGGGTCGACCTGTTGCTCGCGAGCCAGCAGCAGAAACTCGCGCAATTCCTTGCGGAAGAACTGGGCGCGTGGCGGGTAATCGAAGCCAAGCGTCGACAAGGCGTCTATCACCCGGTAATTACCGGTATTGCGGCCGAAAAAGGTTTCTACACCAATGATCGACACGATGATCTGCGCCGGCACGCCGTATTCCTGCTCGGCACGTGCCAAGGCGGCCTCATGCTGACGCCAGAAGTCGACACCGCGAGCGATGCGCGTATCGGTGATGAACATCGGCCGATACTCTTTCCATTGCTTGACCCGTTCGGCCGGGCGGGAAATGGCATCGAGAATGGCCTGCTTGCGCTCGACCTCCCGGAACAGGCTCATCAACTGCTCACCGGCAAAACCATGATCGCGAGTCAGCTCACCGACGAATTCCGCCACTTGGGGCGAACCGTCGTAGTCGCCCGCCAGTGCCTCTTGCACCGATCCAAGGATGCCCACCAGACCGACCACCGGAGCATATCGAGCCCAGTTACGCATTACTTGCATTGAATAGTTCACCTTAATCAAACTTGAGCGATCCATTTACGATGTGTATGGATCGACATCAAAACTCCAAACGCTGACAGTAGGGTCACGAGCGAAGTTCCGCCGTAGCTAATGAAGGGCAAAGGCACCCCCACCACTGGCAGCAGGCCACTGACCATACCGATGTTGACGAAAACGTAAACAAAAAATGTCATGGTCAACGCGCCGGCCAGCAGTTTGCCGAATAATGTCTGCGCCTGTGCGGTGATCACAAGCCCGCGACCGATCAGCAGCATATAAATGATCAGCAACGCACAGATGCCCACCAGGCCGAACTCTTCACCCAACACTGCAATGATGAAGTCGGTATGGCTTTCCGGCAAAAAGTCGAGGTGCGACTGCGTGCCGAGCAACCAGCCTTTGCCGAACACGCCGCCCGAACCAATCGCAGCCTTTGACTGAATGATGTTCCAGCCGGTCCCCAGCGGATCGCTTTCCGGGTCCAGAAACGTCAGTACGCGCTGCTTCTGGTAGTCGTGCATGAAGAAGAACCACATGGCCACCGCCGCCGGTACGGCCGCCGCCAGTACACTGATGATCCAGCGCCAGCGCAAGCCGGCCATGAACAGCACGAAGGCACCCGACGCCAGAATCAGCAGGGACGTTCCCAGGTCTGGCTGGCGCACAATCAGAATGAACGGCACACCGATCAGGGCGAGACTGACCGCCACGTGCTTCAAATGCGGCGGCAGCGTGCGCTTGGACAGGTACCAGGCGATGGTCGCCGGCATGATGATCTTGAGAAACTCCGAAGGCTGGAAGCGAATGACCCCGGGAATGTTGATCCAGCGCGTCGCACCCATGGCGTTATGGCCCATGACATCCACCACGACCAGCAGCAGGACGCCGATGACATACAGCACCGGCACCCAGCGCGCCATAAAGCGCGGCTCCAGTTGGGCGATCACCACCATTGCCACCAGACCGATGCCGAACGAACTGGCCTGCTTGATCAGCAGGTCCCAGTTCTTGCCGCTGGCCGAATACAGCACGAACAGGCTGCCCGCCGCCAGCGTCAGCAGCAGGATCAGTAATGGACCGTCGATATGAATGCGCTGCAGAAACGTGGCGCGGCGACGCATCACGTCTTCACTGGACAGGATGCGGTCGAAATTACTCTTCACGGGCCGCAGCCTCCAGATTCAGGGAACCGGCGTACTCGGGTTTGAGATGGCCGTTTTCGTCGAGCAGCCAGGCGTCCAGGACCTGACGTACGACGGGGGCAGCAACGCCGGAACCGGACTCACCGTTCTCGACCATCACTGCAACAACGATTTTCGGATTGTCGGCCGGGGCGAAACCGACAAACAAGGCGTGGTCGCGGTGACGTTCCTGCACCTTGGTGCGGTCGTATTTCTCGCCCTGCTTGATGGCCACCACCTGGGCCGTACCACTCTTGCCGGCAATCCGGTACTGCGCACCGATGGCGGCCTTGCGCGCCGTACCGCGCGCGCCGTGCATCACTTCCTGCATGCCGTGATTGACGCGTCCCCAGTTGGCCGGGTCGCGCAGCACGATGTCCGGCATCGGGTTTTCATCCACAGGTGCCTTGCCTTCGATGGTTCTGGCCAGGTGAGGACGGTTCCACACCCCCTTGTTGGCCACCAGCGCGGTCGCCTGGGCCAGTTGCAAAGGCGTTGCCTGCATGTAGCCCTGACCAATGCCGAGGATCAGCGTCTCGCCGGGGAACCAGGCCTGCCGGCGCGTGGCGCGCTTCCACTCGCGGGAAGGCATCAGGCCGGGAGATTCTTCGAACATGTCCAGCGAGACCTTCTGCCCGATACCAAACTTGTTCATATAGGTCGCCAGTCGATCAATGCCCACCTTGTGCGCCAGATCGTAGAAGTACGTGTCATTTGAACGCATGATCGCCGTATCCAGATCGACCCAGCCATCGCCGGTGCGGTTCCAGTTGCGGTACTTGTGATCGTAATTGGGCAGCTGGTAATAGCCCGGATCGAACACCCGTGAGCCAGGCGTCACTGCACCGGTATCCAGCCCGGCAATCGCCACCGCAGGCTTGATGGTCGAGCCCGGCGGGTACAGCCCTCGCAGGATGCGGTTGAACAGCGGCCGATCGATGGAATCGCGCAGCTCGGCATAGGCCTTGAAGCTGATGCCGGTGACAAACAGGTTCGGATCGAAGCTCGGCGCACTGACCATCGCCAGCACTTCACCGGTGGCCGGATCGAGGGCGACGACCGCACCACGACGCCCGCCCAGTGCGGCTTCGGCAGCTTCCTGAAGCTTGATGTCCAGGCTCAGGACAATGTCCTTGCCGGGGATCGGGTCGGTGCGCTTGAGCACACGCAACACGCGACCACGGGCGTTGGTCTCGACCTCTTCGTAGCCAACCTGACCATGCAGCTCGGGCTCGTAAAAACGCTCGATACCGGTCTTGCCGATATGGTGCGTGCCGCTGTAATTGATCGGGTCGAGGCTCTTGAGCTCTTTTTCGTTGATGCGCCCCATGTAGCCGACCGAGTGGGCAAAGTGCGGCCCTTGCGGGTAGTGCCTGACCAGTTGCGCAACCACTTCGACGCCCGGCAGGCGGAACTGGTTGACGGCGATCAGGGCGATCTGCTCTTCGCTCAGCTCGAACAGGATGGGCACCGGCTCGAATGGTCGACGCCCCTGTTTCATGCGCTTTTCGAAGATGATGCGGTCGTCGGGGGTGAGCTGCAGGATCTCCACAATGGTGTCGAGCACGCTGGACCACTCGCCTGCGCGTTCACGGGTCATGCTGAGACTGAAACTGGGCCGGTTATCGGCGACCACAACGCCGTTGCGGTCGTAGATCAGCCCACGGCTGGGCGGAATCGGCTGAACGTGAACGCGGTTGTTTTCCGAAAGCGTGGAGTGATACTCGTACTGGATGACCTGCAGGTAATACAACCGGGCAATCAGCACGCACACCAGCAACACGACCGCCACTGCTCCGAACACGACCCTGCCGCGCACCAGGCGTGCGTCCTTTTCGTGGTCTTTGAGGCGGATCGGTTGAGACATTTAGGCCGTATTCACAGTAAAGACGGTGCTACTTGTGATAAGGGTGCCCGGACAGGACCGTCCAGGCGCGATACATCTGCTCGCCGATCAGGATGCGCACCAACGGGTGCGGCAGGGTCAGCGGCGACAGAGACCAGCGTTGTTCACTGCGGGCACAGACTTCAGGCGCCAGCCCCTCGGGGCCGCCGACCATCAGGTTGACCGTACGCGCATCGAGACGCCAGCGATCGAGTTCGACCGCCAGTTGTTCGGTGCTCCACGGTTTGCCCTGCACTTCCAGCGTGACAATCCGCTCGCCCGGCTGCACTTTCGCCAGCATCGCCTCGCCTTCCTGACGGATAAAGCGCGCGACGTCGGCGTTTTTGCCTCGGGTATTGAGCGGGATTTCCACCAGTTCAAGCGCAAGCTCGGAGGGCATCCGCTTGGCGTATTCGTGCCAACCTTCTTCCACCCACTTGGGCATGCGCGAACCCACAGCGATCAGACGCAGACGCACATCAAAGCCTTATTCGTTGCCCGGTGTGTGGTGCGCAGCGCTGGCAGCACGGCTTTGTTCGGCACCCTGCCACAAGCGCTCAAGGTCATAGAACTGGCGTGCCGCAGCGGTCATCACATGGACAATCACATCACCCAGGTCCAGCAGAACCCAGTCGCTGTCGCCCTTGCCTTCTTCGCTCAGGGACTTCAGGCCGGCAGCCTTGACCTTGTCACGGACGTTATCGACCAGTGCGTTCAACTGACGGTTGGACGTACCGGTGCAGATCAGCATGTAGTCAGCGATGCTGGTCTTGTCGCGCACGTCGATGGTCAGGATGTCGGCACCCTTGACCTCTTCAAGGGCTGCAATCGCAACATTGATGACGTCTTCACTGCTCATTTTTTGCTTTGTCATATAAAACTCATTCAGCTCGTATGTGTGGGACCGTCCAGACGCTTGTCGATCAAAGCAGTTTCAGGACGACCCATCAGTGTTCGGCGCGCGGTAAAGTCCGCGTGCATCGATATAGGCCAGTACCGCGTCTGGCACCAGAAAACGTACCGACTTACCGCTGGCCAGCAGTTGACGGATCTGGGTGGCAGACACCGATAAAGGCGTCTGCCAGACGAATGTAATCTGTCCACCCGGCCCTTTCAGGGCCTTGGGATCGCTGACTGCGCGGGCCGCCAGCAGATTGCGCATAGCATCCGGCGACTCGCTGTCCGCGTCCGGGCGTTGCAGCACCACGATATGGCAGTGCTCCAGCAGTTCTTCCCATCTGTGCCAGGTCGGCAGCCCGCAAAAGGCATCCCAACCCAGCAACAGGAACAATTGGTCGCGAGGCGCCAGTTCGGCGCGCATCGATTCCAGTGTGTCGAGGGTGTACGACGGTTTGTCACGTTTCAGTTCACGGTCATCCACCGTCAGGGGCGACACACCCGCAACGGCACTCTGAACCATCGCCAGACGATCCTCGGCGGTGACGCTCGGCATGTCACGATGCGGAGGCCTGGCGCTGGGCGTCAGGCGCAACTCATCGAGTTCCAGCAGTTCGGCCACTTCGAGCGCACCGCGCAAATGACCGATATGAACCGGGTCGAACGTGCCCCCAAGCATGCCGATACGTCTGGGCAGCGCGGTCATGGGGCTATTCAAGTCAGGCTTGTCCGCGCAATTGGCCGTCACCGATCACGATGTACTTCTCGCAGGTCAGCCCTTCAAGACCGACAGGACCGCGGGCGTGCAGCTTATCAGTAGAAATGCCGATCTCGGCACCCAGGCCGTATTCGAACCCGTCAGCGAAGCAGGTCGGCGCATTGACCATGACCGAGCTGGAATCGACCTCGGCCATGAACCGGCGCACCTGACTCTGGTGGTCCGAAACGATGGCATCGCTGTGATGCGAGCCGTAATGGTTGATGTGCTCGATGGCTTCATCCAGCCCGGACACGACGCGAATAGACAGAATCGCGTCCAGGTACTCGGTGTGCCAGTCGTCCTCGGTGGCCGGGATCACGTCGATCAGCTCACGGGTACGCTCGCAACCGCGCAACTCGACGCCCTTCTCGCGAAACTGCGCGGCCATCGACGGCAAAAAGTCGGCGGCAATGGTCTGATCGACCAGCAGGGTTTCCATCGCGCCGCAGATCCCGTAACGGTAGGTCTTGGCGTTGAAGGCGATCTTCTGCGCCTTGGCCAGATCGGCGTGGGCACTGACGTACACATGGCAGATGCCGTCCAGATGCTTGATGACCGGCACCCGTGCGTCGCGACTGACGCGCTCGATCAACCCCTTGCCGCCACGCGGAACGATGACGTCCACGTACTCGGGCATGGTGATCAGCGCGCCCACGGCTGCACGGTCGGTGGTTTCAACCACTTGCACGACAGCAGCGGGCAGACCGGCCTCGGCCAGGCCGCGCTCGATGCAGGCCGCGATGGCGCGATTGGAATGAATGGCTTCGGAACCACCGCGCAGGATGGTCGCGTTTCCAGACTTCAGACACAGACTGGCCGCATCGATGGTCACGTTCGGACGTGACTCGTAGATGATTCCGACAACACCCAGCGGCACACGCATCTTGCCGACCTGAATACCTGACGGCCGATAGCTCATGTCGCGGATCGCACCGACCGGGTCTGCCAACGCTGCTACCTGACGCAACCCGACGATCATGCCGTCGATACGTGCGGGGGTCAGGGCCAGACGCTCGAGCATGGCCGGCTCAAGGCCGTTCGCCTGACCATTGGCCAGGTCCAGCGCGTTGGCGGCAGACAGCTCGGCGCGAGCTTCGTCCAGAGCGGCAGCAGTGGCCTGCAGGGCGCGATTCTTCTGCGCAGTGCTGGCACGGCCGATCACTCGCGAAGCTTCGCGGGCGGCGCGACCCAGGCGGGTCATGTAGTCAAGAACGGACTCAGTCATTGGTCTCAGAGGTCTTGGCAAAGAGGAAAGCGGCTGATTATAGCTGTCGTGCCGCCCGAACGACAGCGCAGACAGGCGGATGGTCGATATCAGTGCGCAGATTTTTCGTCACCGTGGCAGGCGTTGCCGACGGCCATGCGCAGGCTGGCGCCCTGCATGGGCATAACGGCTTGTCATGATTCGGTCACGTTCAGAAACAACAAAGCGCCTAATCCAGACACATTCAGCTGCAATTAAAGTTGCGCTTGTTATTATCGGGCTCTTTCTCAATGTACCCGTCCGATTATGCCCACAGCCCTCCCCGACCACTTCTTTCATCGCGATGCCCAACTGCTGGCGCGCGCTCTGCTGGGCAAGGTTATTCGCCACAAGGTAGGCGACCTGTGGCTGGCCGCGCGGATCATCGAAACCGAAGCGTACTACTGCGCCGAAAAGGGCAGCCATGCCTCGCTGGGCTATACCGAGAAACGCAAGGCACTGTTTCTCGACGGTGGCCACATCTATATGTATTACGCACGCGGCGGCGATTCTTTGAATTTCAGCGCCGAGGGGCCGGGCAATGCCGTGCTGATCAAATCGGCGTTTCCCTGGACCGACGCAACCAGCGACGAAAACGCGCTGGCGCAGATGCAACTGAACAACCCCGACGCCAGCGGCGCGATGCGCCCGGCGCAACGGCTTTGCGCTGGCCAGACGCTGCTGTGCAAGGCGCTCGGCCTGAAAGTCCCGGTGTGGGACGCCAAGCGCTTTGACCCTGAAAAATTGCTGGTCGAGGACATCGGTCAGACACCCGAACGCATTATCCAGACCACCCGACTGGGCATTCCTGCCGGGCGCGATGAGCACTTGATGTATCGCTTCGTGGATGCCGGTTACGCCCGTTTCTGCACACGGAACCCTCTCAGACGCGGTCAGGTCGAAGGCCGCGACTACTTATTTCTCGATCAAGGAAACTGACCGATGGGCGATCTGCTCAATGGAATGACTGGCTGGCTGACCGCAAACCCTTCCTGGGTGGCTGTCGCGATCTTTTTGGTGGCCTTCATTGAATGCGTCGCGATCGTCGGGATCGTCGTGCCGGGCACGGTCATCATGTTTGCCATCGCCGCCCTGGCGGGCAGCGGCATACTGCCGTTGAGCGAAGTGCTGTTGCTGGGTTTTCTCGGCGGACTGCTGGGTGACGCGGTGTCGTACTTCGTAGGCCGGCGCTTTCATCAGAATATCCGTCAATTGCCCGGCTTGCGCACGCACCCGGAGTGGATGGAAGGTGCGGAAAAGTACTTCCACCGTTACGGCATTGCCAGTTTGCTGGTGGGACGCTTCATCGGCCCGTTGCGTCCGATGCTGCCGATGATCGCCGGTATGTGCGACATGCCGTTGCCGCGCTTCGTGGCAGTCAGCGTGCTGGCGGCGGCAGGCTGGTCGATTGCCTACCTGATGCCGGGCTGGGCGGCAGGCGCAGCGATTCGCCTGCCACTGCCGGAAGGCTTCTGGCCCGAGGCGGCCGTGGTTGGCGGCGGCCTGGCCGTCCTGTTCGGGCTGAGCATCCAGAGCAGTATTCGCCAGAAACGCTACGCAACCCGACTGATTTCCGCGCTCAGCCTGATGCTGGTCGCGGCGCTGTTCTTCGGCTTCCCCTTGCTGGCCGACTTCGACAACGGTCTGATGACGCTCATCCAGGAACACCGCAGCGAAGCCACGCAGAATATCGTGGTGTTCGTCACCAGCATCGGCGATTTCAGGGCGCAGTTGCTGGCCGCCAGCCTGCTGATCATCGTGCTGGCGGTTGCCAGGCAATGGCGCCACGCAGCCTTTGCTCTGACAGCCACACTGGGCACCGCGATCGCCAACGGCATCCTGAAAACGTTTTTCGCCCGCGCTCGCCCGGAGGTGCTGTTAGAGCCGCTGACGACGTACAGCATGCCCAGCGGTCATAGCTCGGCAGCCTTTGCGCTGTTCATGACCCTGGGAGTGCTGGCCGGACGTGGCCAACCCGTACGGCTGCGCCTGACCTGGATGCTGGTCGCTGGTATTCCGGCTCTGGCAATCGCGCTGTCGAGGGTTTACCTGGGCGTTCACTGGCCCACCGATATTCTCGCCGGCATGCTTCTGGCGTTTTGCGTTTGCGCCGCCAGCCTGGCGTTCATTCAACGCAAGGCCCCCTTGCCGGCCATGTCGGTGCGCGTCTGGTGGCTCGTCGTGCCCGCCATGACCGCCTTGCTGGGTATCTTCGCCGTTCGTGCCCTGTCGCATGGCGTGCTGCGTTACCAGTATTGATCGACAGACCTGATCGCGCCCGCACATGACGGGTGCGACTCTTCTCACATCTGGCACCTTGCCAGCGCTCTTTCGAGGCGTTGACTACACTCTTCAGGGACAAATGAGTGTGCGATGGCGTGATCGAAGGAGTGTTGATGTCTCCACTGGATGGTTATACGGCGATGCCCTCCCGGCAACGCGGCGCGATCGGCCTGATGGCGGCGCTGACCATGGGCCTGGCATTGCTGTGCACGCTGACCGTTATCGACAGCGGCAGGCTGTATCTGGAAAAGCGCTCGTTGCAGCGGGTTGCGGACATTGCCGCACTGGAAGCGGCGGGCCGTAGAGGCACGTGCAGCGGCACAGCCGCCTCGGCGCCCGATTTCGCTAATCAGAGCGCCACGCGCAACGGCTTCGTCCCGAATACCGATGGCCGCACCCTGGTGACTCGCTGCGGAACACTCACCGTGGACGTCGCAGGGCCTCGCGTATTTGTCGCCGACTCGACGCAGGCGCTGGCTATCCAGGTGGTCGCGGCTCATCCGGTGCCACGCAGCATTGCAGCCGGCATTGGCGCACTGTTCGAAAAGACGCCTTCCCCACCCAATGTGACGATCAGCGCCACCGCCGTTGCCGCCAGTGCCGCGCCGCTGGCGGCGCTGACCATTCGCAGTGCGGGAGTCACTGTGGACAGCACCGGTGCCGCCCTCCTCAACCCGGTGGTCGGCAGCCTGCTGGGGGGTACGTTGAACCTGAGTGTTGCCAACTGGCAAGGCATCGCAGACACCAACCTGAGCCTGCTGAGCTACCTGAACAGGCTGAAAACCGACCTCAGCCTCACGGCGGTTGGTTACAACGATGTACTCAACACCTCGGTTTCGGTCAGTCAGCTACTGCAGAGCGCAATCAATGTCATCAGCCCCAACGCAACACTGGGCGGTGCCGCCGCCATTCAGGGCCTGCAAGCCTTGAAGCTGGCCTCTGGGGCGACCACAGTGCTTCTGGGTGATCTGCTGTCCGTGCAGAGCGGCGCGGACCTCGCCGCGCTGAATACCAATCTGCGCCTGATGGATCTGGTCCAGGGCATCGCGCAACTGGCCAACAAAAAGAGCGGCGTTCTGACCGCGACCCAGGTCAATATCGCCGGGCTCGCGCAGGTCACCACACGCATTCAGGTAATCGAGCCGCCTCAGCTGTCGGCAATCGGCGACCCGAGCAAGATCGACCCGCTCGACCCGCGAAACGGTGCAAATCGGATTTACGTGCGCACGGCACAAATGCGCGCACTGGTGTCGATCAACCTGCCGGTGCTCGGCACGATGACCTCGCTGGTCAATACCGCGGGTTCAGTGATTGGCAGCCTCACGCCGATCCTCAACAGCGCACTGAGCCTGAACCTCGCTGGACTGGGGACCTCGGCCACCTGTGCGCTGGGACTCACCAGTTGCATGGTGACCGACTTCAAATTTCTGACCGACAGCTCGTCAAGCGCAGGTCCGAGGATCGACATGAGCCTGTCACTGGCCAGCGCCGACAGCTACGTCAGCGGTTTTACCTGCACCAGCAACGCCAGCAAAACCCTCAACGTCAAGACCGACGCAGCATTACTAAGCGCCAAGATCGGCTCGATCGACAGTTCGTCTGCCTTCCCCGCCAGCACTGATCCGGCGGCCATCACCGCCGTGCCGGTGCCCGTCATCGATATCGGCACCATGACCTGCCAGAAGGTTGCCGGGCTGCTGGGTAACTGCACCGCGCGCAAGCCTTTCGGGGGTGGCGGTATCGGCCTGACCTTCGACAACGTCAGCCAGTCGGCACTGGGCAGCTCGACGGTGACCAGCACGACGTTCAGCTCGCCCAACCTGCCGGAGATCAGCAGCGCCCCGTTTTACCTGACACGCGTTGCGCACACCAAACCGAGCACCTTGCTCAACGGCACGGCTTCAAGCGTCAAAGTGAATGTATATAAACCGGCGACCAGCAATGTGCTGGGCAACGTCATCACCGGTGCGGCCGCCACACTGAACAGCCTGACCCTGGCGCTGGATGCGATTGTCGACGACACCCTGACACGCTTGCTCACGTCGGTCGTCGACCCGTTGTTCGAATCACTGGGTGTGAGCATGGGGGCCACCGACGTCGGCTCCAATCTGAGCTGCAACCTGGGTCAGGCGACACTGGTGATTTAGCTGCCGGTCTGATCGGCGTTGAATATCGGCAGTTCGATCTGGAATCGAGCGCCCTCACCGACGTTGGCGACGCTGAGCTGGCCGCCCATCTGGTCGACAATGCCGTAACTGACGGACAAGCCCAGCCCGGTGCCGACACCGATCGGTTTAGTGGTGAAAAACGGCTCGAAAATACGCTCCAGCAACCGCGGATCAATGCCCCCGCCGTTGTCCTGGACCGCCAGGCGGATGATATTTTCATCGCGCTCGGCCTCGACACTGATCCACGGCTCGAAATCCCGGTCCTTTTCCCGGCGCGACAACAAGGCATCACGGGCGTTGACCATCAGGTTGATCAGCACCTGCTCAAGCTGATCGACATGGCCGCGAACCCGCACCGCGTCGACCATCCCGCCGACCCGCAGCTGCACGCCCTTGCCTTTCATGCCTTCAGCCAGCATCGAGATCGTGCCTTCGACCGCCTGAGCCGGATCGAACAACTGCTCTTCTACTTCAGAGCGGCGACCGAATACCCGCATGTGATCGACTACACGGGCAGCGCGCTGCACCTGGGTGTCGATGCGATTGAGTTTTTCAGTGAGGTATTCGATGTCTACATCACCCCGGCCCAGACGCTTGAGAACGTTGACCACGGCCATGCGCATGACGTTGAGCGGCTGGTTGATCTCATGGGCCAGACCGGTGGACATCTCGCCAAGCGTTGCCATCTTCGCGCTCTGATTCAACTGCATGCGCGAGCGGCGTACATCGGTGTTGTCACGCCCCACCGCCTGCACTTCGACCAACGTGCCGTGCTCATCGAATACCCCTCGGTCGGCCCATATCCACCAGGCATACTCGCGTCCCGGCAGCTCGATACAGATTTCTTCGGTACTCACCGGTGCTTCCGGAGTCAGTTGGCCGATACGCTTGATGAACGCCTCGCGCTGCTCGTCCGACAGCCAGTCTCCGAGGTTGATTCCGGTCAATTGCTCGGGTGTGCACTCCATATAGTTGGCCAGCGGCCGGTTGCCGAAACTCAACACCAGGTCCGGCGTGTAGCGGCAGATCATCGCCGGCGAATCTTCGACCAGAATGCGGTAACGCTCCTCGCTGCGCCGTATATGCTCTGCGGCCAGGGTGGCCTCGGTCACGTCCAGCCACAGCCCCACCGCCTCCACCGGCATGCCGAGGTCGTCACGCAGCAGTCGCGCCTCGTCCAGCAGCCAGTGGTATTGGCCGTTCCTGTTGCGCAACCTGAAACGGCGGCTGACGAAGCCTTCACGCAGCAGTTGCCGGTTACGCTCGAACCAGATGTCGTGGTCTTCGGGATGGATGTATCCCGCCAGTTGCCCATCGACGCAATCGGCCAGCGTCCAGCCCAGCAAGGGCGTCAGGCTGTCACTGAAAAAGGTTGGCTCCAGGTTTCCGTGATCGTAACGCTGCACGTAAATCACGGCGGGCGAGCTGGCAATCAGGTTATCCAGCCGGGCATGCGCGGCGGCGGCCTCGGTTTCCTGATTCTTGATATCGCTGACGTCCAGCATGAACCCCAGCACACGCTGAACCTGACCCCTGATCAACGCCTGCCCCTGGATACGAAACCAGAGGGTTTCCTGAGTGGGGTCATTTTGTGCCAGACGTACACAGAGCAACAGCGGCGTGCCTTTGTCGCGCAACTGCGCGAGACGACTGGACAGCTCCTGTCGATCGGCGGGATGAATCAGTGCCAGCCAGTCCTGACGCGACAGGCTCTCGACCCGGTCGCCCAGACGCAGACTGCGAGCCAGCTGCGGTGCCAGCAGAACCTCGTCACGATCCGGCAGCAATTCCCACCAACCGGTGCCCAGCAGGTCCTGAAGCACCGCCAGGCGTTCGACATGGTGACGGTTATGTTGCTCGGACATTCGAAAAAGAACCGGCCCGGCCAAGGCCGAGCACAGGTTGAGCCACTCGCGCTCGCCAAGGTCCGGAGCCTGCTGCTGCGCGTTATAAAATCCGAACATCAACCAGGCCTTGGCAACGTTATCGCGGCTGTGGGGGATCAGAAGACCGTCAGCGTTACCGAAAGCACTTTGCAGCGCGCCCTCATAGACAGTGCCGCCAAACCTCAGTTGCTGTGTAGCGTCGACGTTGAATCGATCCAGCGCAGTGCCCAGCCGCTGCCCGACCTGCCACAACTCGGGCGCCGTATGCGCGCTGTACTGACAATAAACACGCCAGCCGACACCGCCGGCCTCCGGTAACACCAGCGCCACACAGGGGATGCGCCACAGCTGCGCGAGCTCCTCCAGTTGCTCGCTCACCACTGTAGTCAGGCGTTCGACGTTGCACGCTCGCACACGCTCAGCCATCTGCCCGGCAAACCGCAGGCACTGCTGGCGGCTCCGCGCGGCACTGGCCTCCTCCATCAGGTCGCTGATATCCAGCAATTGCAAGAGCCAGCCCTTGCCATGCGCCTGCACCCAGCCTCTGGCGTGCAAGGTGTGTGCATCGTCCCCTTTGAAGTCCAGGTCCAGCATGTGCCCCAGCCAGTCACGCGGCACCCCTTCAATGACCAGTGCACTGTTGGGCAGCAGCAGACTCATCAAACGCTGAGCCGCCGGCAGTGGCGCAGCGACGTCCAGCCGGGCGAGCAAGTGCGGGCTGATGCTTTGTATACGGCCTTCGTCATCCAGCAGCAAATAGAGGTCCGCACCGATCGGACCGGGCTCGCTCGATACAGGCAAGGGCTGCGGCACCTGCGTTGCTTCACCACGGCCCAGCCAACGGCTCAAACGATTCTTTTCAAGGGACAAGTTGCAGACTCGCTTGTGCAGTCAGGTTGTTCGGCAAGCGTGGAACCTCGCCAATGCCTGGAAGAGTCAACAAGGGCACTACCTGAGCCAGTCGGGTTTTGGGGTACTGGATGGTCACGGTCAGAATGCCTGCGCTATAGGTCACGCTGGTATGGTTGATATTGAATCCCAGCGCAGGGGGTATCCACGACAACTGGTTCATGACCACACTCTGAGCCTGACTCTTTAACAAATCGTTATAGCCGGTAACTGTTGGACTGAGGGCCACACTTCTACGCACCGCTTCACTGGCGGCGGCATTGAATGACTGGACCATGAGCAACGGCAGGCTATAACTCACCATGCCATAGAACACCGCAAAGAAAATAACGAACACCGCAGAGAATTCAATAGCGGCGGCCCCCTGTTGACGACGGGGCAAGGTATGTTGCAGAACAGTTTTCATATCGACGTCTACCCTGACATGTAGTGCATCAACACAGCATAGATTCTTTCCCGATAACAGGATGTCTTCGGCGTGATGAAATTATTTTTCCTGTTGATATGGTTTGCAATTTGCGCCGAACAGGATGCGCGTTGCAAGCAGATTTCCAACGGGCTGACACTCGGCGCCGCAGCGCTGGCTATTATCTACCTGGCTTTGACCGGTATGACCTGGCTCGGCTCGCCTGCGCTGGAGGCCTTGCTGGCCGTGACCTTGGCATTGGCGCTGACATTGCCAGGCTATGCACTCGGCAAGTTGGGTGCCGCAGACGTCAAACTGATGACGGCGTTGGCGCTGGCCTCGAACAGTGCCTATCTACTGGGTACGTTTATTGGCGCCGGGGTTGCCATGGCGACCTGGCTTATCGTCGCAAAGCGTGCCTGGCCCCCGACACAGCAATGGGTTACGCAACGCTATCGGTATATGAACCCCACGGCGCCAGATAAATATCCTTTTTCACCTTTCTTGTTCGCAGGCTTACTCCTGAGCACGGCACTGCTCCACTAGTCGACTAACGCTGCGGGAAAATTTTATTGCTATGTACATAGTCAGAAAGTACGACTACGGTTAAGTCATCGCGATGGCGTACTGTCATCAATACCCGCACTGATCGAATAACGCCGAGTCATGTTTTGCTGAATGGATCGGGGCGCCGTCAACGGCCCCCTAACAGCATGGAGTTGCCTGTGGATAACGACCCGCTCACGAAAGTTCTGGTGGTCGATGACCAGCCCCTTATCGTTGAAGAACTCTGCGAGTTTCTGGAAAGCAGCGGCTATGAGTGTGTGCGTTGCCACTCAAGCCTTGAGGCCATCGAGCGTTTCAACGCCGACAGCACCATCGGCATCGTACTCTGTGATCTGGAAATGCCCGGCATGAACGGCATCGAGATGGTCGAAGCGATGAAGATGACTGGCGGCAAGACGCACCTGTTCGAGGCCATCATGCTGACCGGCCAGGCCGAGAAGAAAGACGTCATCAAGGCGCTTCGGGCCGGCATCGCCGATTACTACCAGAAGCCGGTTGATCTGGAAGAATTGCTCGAAGGTGTGCAGTTGCAAGTACAAGCCCTGCACGAGCGGCAGAAAAACCGTCAGCAACTGGGCCTGCTCAACGAGAAGCTCCAGTTCCTGGCCGCCTCCATCGACGACCTTTACAAGAATCTGGACAGCGTCCAGAACAACCCCCAACCCGCGCGCAAAGCGCGTGACCGCCAGGAACGTGACGGGCAGATGCCGGTGGCACTGGCCAAGTTGTCACCTCGCCAACTGGACGTGGCTCGCCTGGTCAGTACCGGGCTGACCAATTACCAGATCGCCTGCGAACTGGGCATAACTGAAAACACTGTAAAACTCTATGTGTCGCAAGTACTGCGCCTGACGCACATGCACAACCGCACACAACTGGCGCTGGCATTTTCACCGGGCAAATCGGCGGAGCGGCACAGACAGATCGAAAGCCAGGACTGAGCAGGAATCAGGCTTCGATTTCGGTCCGCACGACGTGATAAGGCACGTCGACCAGCACCGAGTGCACGCGATTGCGGCCCGCATGCTTGGCGCAATACAACGCAGTATCCGCCTGCGAGGCAAGGCTCAGGCTGTCGTCATGGGCACCGAGGGCAACCACGCCGGCGCTGAAGGTGCAGAACAGATCGGCGGGCTGCGCCGGATAATGGATCTCTGCAAAACGATGGCGAATGTCATCCAGTACCCCGTGGGCGCTCTGGATATCAGTGTCCGGCATGACAATAGCGAATTCTTCACCACCGTAACGACCGATGAAGTCGGTTTTGCGCAGGCGTTGTTTGAGAAACAGCGCAAGGCTCTTGATCACACGGTCCCCCATCGGGTGCCCGTGGCTGTCGTTGACTCTCTTGAAGTGGTCGATATCGAGCATGGCAAAGCACAGCGGCTTGCCTTCACGTCGCGAACGAAAGCTGCAATCTTCCAGCAGTTGCAAAATATGCGTGTGATTGTAAAGCCCGGTCAGGCTGTCACGGACCATGCGCGCCTTGAGGTTTCGCGCCCTGGCAGCGCGGTTGCGCACGGTGGTGATCAGGTGACGGGGTTTGATCGGCTTGGTCAGGAAGTCGTCGCCGCCTTCGCTCATGGCATCGAGCTGCTTGTCCTGATCGTCTTCGGCCGACAGATAAATGATCGGCACGCTGACGTAACGGTCGTTATGGCGGATGACCTTGGCCAACTCAGTGCCGGTACAGCCCGGCATGTACATATCGAGGATGATCAGGTCAGGCTGAAACTCGGCCAGTTCGGACATCGCCTGAATCGGATCAAGCAACACCCGCGTCACGATTCCGGCAGCGTTCAGAACACGCTCGGTGTGCAGCGCCTGCGCGCGCGAGTCGTCGATGATCAGCACTTTATAAGGCTCGTATTGAGCCACGCAGGTCAGGACTTCAATTTTTTCCAGCAGACTCGACGCTTCCAGCGCGCCGGTCAGAAACTCTTCGCCACCGGCCCTGACCGCGGCCAGGCGGGTGGGCGTATCGGTTTCATTGACGCTGAAAAATAGCAGCGGAAGCTTCTGCTCCAGCCCTTCCTGAGCCTGGGAGGCCAGTTCAAGCCCCTTGCCGGGTCCGCTGAAATCGACGTCCATGACAATCGCTGCCGGGTGCCGCTGTGCCATTGCCCGCTGAAACTCGGCGACATTGTGCAGCGACAGCGCTGCCAGACCGAAGAACTCCAGCTGCTTGGCCAGGCGCTCGGCCCGCTCGTGATCCTGAAGCACTATATAGACGGGCTTGCGCAACGGTGGCAGCGCCGTTTGCTCGAAACGATCGCCATGGCGCAGCCCGGTTCGGGAAAGGCGCTGCATCAGGCGATTGAGATCGGTGATGACACGGCTGTTGAGACGACCGCGATTGGCTTCTACCACATCCAGGGCCTGACTGATCTCCTGTGCCAGAGCGCTGTGTTCAACCTGCTCGAAGCGCTCGGCAAAGCGCGAAAGACGCTGCGTGGACTCCTTGAGCTCGGCCATATCGCCGACCGACCATTCGGCCTTCTGCAGACGTTGCCACGTCTCTAGAATCTGGCGCGCCTGGTGAATGACCCGCTGGGCAAAGTGGTGCTTCAGGCGATCTCGGCTAGGGTCTTCAGGGTAGGTCATATTCAGACTACTGTGGTTTTGCTGAGCGATACGGCTGATGGCGCTATGCTAGCACCTCCGTTACAACAGAACAGCGTCGTAAGTCACTTATTTGACAACATTTTGATGGCGCATAGCCAGTATGCAAAACCAATCGATGCATAGACTGCGCCTATGATCGTTACAGTTCAAATCTCAAGATAATGTCTGTCAGCCGCACCTTGAGGTAAGGTTGCGGTCGAACGCCTCGTGAAGCATTCAACTCAAGATCGAAAGGACCCTACCATGCTGGATTGGAAGAACCGCGCAGGCAGCGCGGGTGCGCGCACCGCAGACACTTCATCGACCAAACGCCGCGGTTACCTGGGTAACCTGTTCTACAGTCGCGCGCTGGGCGCCCTGATCTTGATCTACCTGCTCGTCGCACTGGCAGTCGGCTGGTACTGGAGCAAGGAGCCTGCCCTGTTCCCGGTGCAACAGAATGCGCAAGCCGCCGCCGAGCGCGAAGGCAAACAGATGGTCATCGGCTACACGACGGTTGAAACACTCAAGACCGTAGCAGGCACGTTGCTTAGCAAGCCCGGTGGCTACCTGTCCAATGATCGCATGCCACCAGGCCTGTGGCTGGACAACATCCCGAGCTGGGAATACGGCGTGCTGGTTCAGGTGCGTGACCTGAGTCGTGCGCTGCGCAAAGACTTCGCCCGCTCCCAGTCGCAATCGGCTGAAGACGGCGATCTGGCGCGTGCCGAGCCGTTGTTCAACTTCAACAATCGCAGCTGGCTCCTGCCGTCGAGCGAGTCGCAGTACGCCGAGGGGATCAACTCCCTGAGCCGCTATCAGGCACGCCTGTCCGATCCCAACCAGAAAGGCGCGCTGTTTTACGCCCGCGCCGACAACCTGAACAACTGGCTGGGCGATGTCGGCACCCGCCTGGGTTCGCTGTCGCAACGCCTGTCGGCCAGCGTTGGTCGGGTCAAACTCAACAGCACGCTGAAAACCGAAGCCGCTGTGTCGGTCAAGCCCGGTGAAGTGCCGCAGGTCGATGAGGAAATCGTCGAAACGCCATGGCTGGAAATCGACAACGTGTTCTACGAAGCACGTGGTCAGGCCTGGGCGCTGTCGCACCTGCTGCGCGCCATCGAGGTCGATTTTGCCGATGTACTGGCGAAGAAGAACGCGACGGTCAGCGTGCGCCAGATCATTCGTGAGCTGGAAGCCTCGCAAGAGCCGATGTGGAGCCCGATGATTCTCAACGGCAGCCCGTTCGGCGTATTCGCCAACCACTCGCTGGTCATGGCCAACTACATCTCGCGTGCCAACGCCGCAGTCATTGACTTGCGCCAACTGCTGAATCAGGGCTGATGTCCATACCTGCCAACGAGGCCGCGCATCGCGCCGCCTCGGATGCCGAGCAGATCGCCTGGGTCGACGAACAGGATCGACTGCTCGGTTCGCTGGTCCGTGCCGACTTGCGTGAACGCGGGCTGATCGGACGCGGCACTTATATCCTGCTGTTCAACAGTCTGGGTGAGCTGTGTGTGCATCGACGCACCTTGAGCAAAGCTATTTATCCCGGCTACTGGGATGTAGCCGCAGGCGGCATGGTCCAGGCGGATGAAAGCTATGCGGCCTCTGCCGCGCGAGAACTGGAAGAAGAGCTGGGGGTCAGTGGCGTGCCGCTGCAGGCCCACGAACAGTTTTTCTTCGATCAGCCGGGCAACCGGCTCTGGTGTGCAGTGTTTTCAGCCGTGTGGGACGGGCCGTTGAAACTGCAACCTGAAGAGGTCCTGGAGGCGCGCTTCATGCCCATCGCCGACGTGCTGCAAGAGGCTGAGCACAATCCCTGGTGCCCTGACTCCCTGGCGGCGCTGAAACGCTACCTCAAACAGATAGAGAACGAGCAGTAAGCGAGTGTTCAGAAATTGGCGCATCCAGCCCCTTAGCAACCGGCCTGTTTGCCGTTACACTGCGCGACCTTTTCAAACTGGACCGGCCCTGCCGTTTCAGTAGCGCTGCCCCTGCCAGAGTGGGGCTTCGCGGTCGATGGCTCGTACGAGCCCGACCCATCTTCAGTCCTCAACAAGAGGATGTTTGCGTGGCTAAAAAAGCCGCTTCTCTCGCCGCCCTGGGTGGCCTGGTATTTTCAACCGACGCTGGGCGCCACTGCCCCGATTGTCGTCAACCCGTTGCCGAGTGCACCTGCAAACAGACGGCCATCCCCGAAGGGGACGGCATTGCCCGTGTACGTCGCGAAAGCAAGGGCCGGGGCGGCAAGACCGTCACCACCATCAGCGGCGTCCCGCTGGCCGAAGAACCGCTCAAAGAGCTGGCCAAGGCCCTCAAGCAGCGCTGCGGCACCGGCGGATCGCTCAAGGAAGGCGTGATCGAGATTCAGGGTGATCACGTAGAACTGCTGGTGGCAGAGCTGATCAAAAAAGGCTTCAAGGCTAAAAAGTCCGGCGGCTGAACCCGCGAATCAAATCGTCATTTCCACTCATTACAATGCGCCCAGCTGGCTACTGGCTGGCGCTACGACTTCTTTATAGGGGACTTCGATGTCCGTACGACGCACACGCAAAGACGATGGCAGCCAATGGACCGTTGCGGACAGCCGCAGCGTTTATGGCATTCGCC
The DNA here is from genome assembly GCF_017832255.1 of Pseudomonas sp. PvP028. NCBI lineage: Bacteria > Pseudomonadati > Pseudomonadota > Gammaproteobacteria > Pseudomonadales > Pseudomonadaceae > Pseudomonas > Pseudomonas sp. PvP028. Next base: position 2,205,894 of record NZ_JAFIBL010000001.1, on the reverse strand, counting down.
ATTGGGGCGCGGATTATTTTGCAATCAACGAAGCGGGACGCGTTGAAGTCCGTCCCAACGGGCCGGACAGCTCGCCCATCGATCTTTACGAACAGGTCGACAACCTGCGCAAGAGCGGCCTGTCGCTGCCGCTGCTGGTGCGCTTCCCCGACATCCTGCAAGACCGCGTGCGCCAGCTGACCGGCGCATTCGACAGCAACATCGCGCGCCTGGAATACCAGAGCCAATACACCGCGCTGTATCCGATCAAGGTCAACCAGCAGGAAGCGGTGGTGGAAAACATCATCGCCACGCAGAACGTCTCCATCGGCCTGGAAGCGGGCTCCAAGCCTGAGCTGATGGCCGTGCTGGCACTGGCGCCCAAAGGTGGCACCATCGTCTGCAACGGTTACAAGGACCGTGAGTTCATCCGTCTGGCGCTGATGGGCCAGAAGCTGGGCCACAACGTGTTCATCGTCATCGAGAAAGAGTCCGAAGTCGAACTGGTGATCGAAGAAGCCGCCGAGCTGAAAGTCGCCCCCCAGGTCGGTCTGCGCGTGCGCCTGTCTTCCCTGGCGTCGAGCAAATGGGCGGATACCGGTGGCGAGAAATCCAAGTTCGGCCTGTCGGCGGCGCAATTGCTGTCGGTGGTCGAGCGTTTCCGCAAGGCCGGCCTGGATCAGGGCATCCGCCTGCTGCACTTCCACATGGGCTCGCAGATCGCCAACCTGGCCGACTATCAGCACGGTTTCAAGGAAGCGATCCGTTACTACGGCGAACTTCGCAAGCTTGGCCTGCCGGTGGATTACATCGATGTGGGGGGTGGTCTGGGTGTCGATTACGACGGCACGCACTCGCGCAACGCCAGCTCGATCAACTATGACATGGACGACTACGCTGGCGTGGTGGTCGGCATGCTCAAGGAATTCTGCGACGCGCAAAGCCTGCCGCACCCGCATATCTTCTCGGAGAGCGGCCGCTCGCTGACCGCCCACCACGCCATGCTGGTGGTGCAGGTGACCGACGTCGAAAAACACAACGACGAAGTCCCGGAAATCGCCGACAAGGCCAGCCTGCCGGAAACCGTGCAATGGCTGGTCGACCTGCTCGGCCCGACCGACATCGAGATGGTCACCGAAACCTACTGGCGCGCTACGCACTACATGAGCGACATCGCCGCCCAGTACGCCGATGGCAAGATCAGCCTGTCGGAAAAGGCACTGGGCGAGCAATGCTACTTCGCCGTCTGCCGCCGCCTGTACAACTCGCTGAAAGCCCGTCAACGCTCCCATCGTCAGGTGCTGGACGAGCTCAACGACAAGCTGGCCGACAAGTACATCTGCAACTTCTCGGTGTTCCAGAGCCTGCCGGACACCTGGGCCATTGGCCAGGTACTGCCGATTCTGCCCCTGCACCGCCTGAATGAAGAGCCGGTGCGCCGCGCCGTGCTTCAGGACCTGACCTGCGATTCGGACGGCAAGATCAAGCAGTACGTCGATGAGCAGAGCATCGAGACCAGCATGCCGGTGCATTCGCTGAACGAAGGCGAAGACTACCTGCTGGGGATCTTCCTGGTGGGTGCCTACCAGGAAATTCTCGGCGACATGCACAACCTGTTCGGTGATACCGACTCGGTGAACATCTACCAGAACCCGGACGGCAGCGTTTACCACGCCGGCATCGAAACCCACGACACCATCGAAGACATGCTGCGCTACGTGCACCTGTCGCCGGAAGAACTGATGACCCATTACCGGGACAAGGTCGCCAGCGCCAAGATCACCCCACGCGAGCGCACCTACTTCCTCGATGCCTTGCGCCTGGGGCTGACCCGCTCGTCGTACCTGTCGTCCTGATCCTTGCGCGGAGCCAGATCTAACTGCTTGTCATGCCAATGCTCCGCATTGGCATGCAGTTCGTGACGCGGAGCGTGAGGGACGAGAGGTGCCCGTAACCACCGCCCCCCATGCCCCGCGCTCATACAACCCACCCATTCGACGTAATCCCCCACCAACATCTGCTGTAGGCAACGTCCTGTTCTACCTGCAGACCTCTACCCTGCCCGGCTTCTGCGCGAGAATCTGCGGTCGCATTCCCGGTAGAGAAGCCCTCCATGCCCGACCCCGACAGCGCGCCGTTCTTTTATCTGGAGATTGCCCGCCTGCAACGCCGTTTCACCGTCGTATCGTTCAGCGCAACCGAAGCGATCAGCCAGCCGTATGCCATCGAGCTGGAAATCCTCGGCGACGGCTTCGATCTGGACCTGACCAGCCTGATGTACAAGCCTGCCTGGCTGAGCTGCGGTGGCGAGCAGGGTTTTCCGGGGCAGAGTTTTCAAGGACAAGGCTTTCACGGTCAGATCCACGGCGCGACCCGCAAGCACTACCACCCCGGCCCGGCCTGTTATACGCTGCTGATGGGGCCTCGACTGGCCTGCCTCGGACTGCGTCAGCACTCACGTATCTTTCAGCACATGACTGCCACGCAGATCATCGCCCAGGTGCTGGAAGAACATGGTTTGAAGAACGCCTTCCGCTTTGACCTGCAGACAGAATGCATAGAGCGCGAAAGCTGCGTGCAGTATCAGGAATCCGACCTGCAACTGGTCCAGCGGCTGTGTGCAGAAGAAGGCATTCACTACCATTTCGTCCACTCGCGTCGCCGCCACCTGCTGGTATTTGGCGCCAGCCCTTGGGAGACCGGGTTAACAGCACCTGCCCCGGCACCGCGCCCTGCCATCGCGCCACTGCAGCGTGGCTGGATCATCGGCAGCGACGGCGAACCGGCAAAGACCGATGCGTCAGGTCGGGTGCACGTGCGCCTCGAATGGGACTGGCAACGTCCGGAGGGCCCCGACGCGGGCTGTTGGCTGCATCTGGCTGCAGGGCTGGATGTTGAGTGTCGGGGTGGCATGGCAGTGATAGTGAGCTTTTGCGCAGACGACAAACGCCCGCCGCAGATCACCGGCTGCCTGTCAGCGCTGGCAGACGATGGCGGCCACAGATGTGATCAGGCACCTGCCGATAACGTCGAGATGCACCTCGACTGGCAGCTGATCACCGGGCCAGACCGGCAACTGCAACTGGCGGACGGGACCCGCGTAGAACTGGCTGAAGGCAGCACACTGACCGTCGATGCCGGGGCAAGCACGGTACAGATCGATGACAGCGGTCTTACGCTGAGCAGCCCGCGCATCAGCTTCGCCAGCCCACCGAGTGATCCGCACGCCACTGAATGACGTAGCAGCAACTGTGCGGCACTGGGACGAAGCGTGACGGTCTCAGGCATATCCGACTTACCTTCCAGAGCCCCTCCGCTATGATCCGAGTGATTTTCCTGACACTGATGACCGGTGCCGTACTGGCAGCCTTGTCCGGCTGCTCGCCTTTGAAGCTGCTCAATACGTTGAACCCCAGCGGCCCTGTCGATCATGTCTACAATCTGGCTTACGGGCCAGATCCACGAAATACGCTGGATGTCTACACGCCCAAGGCAAAACCGGCCAAGGCACCGGTCGTGGTGTTTTTCTATGGTGGCAGCTGGAACAGCGGCTCGAAGGCCAATTACGCATTCGTCGGCGAAGCGCTGGCCGCACGAGGCATGGTGGTGGTTATCGCCGACTACAGGCTGTATCCACAGGTACGTTACCCAAGCTTTCTGGAAGACTCGGCCAAGGCGCTGGCCTGGGCGCACAAGCATGCGAACACCTACGGTGGCGATCCGAGCCGCCTGTACGTAATGGGCCACAGCGCGGGTGCCTACAACGCCGCAATGCTCGCGCTCGACCCGCGCTGGCTGGCTCGCGAAGGGTTGTCGCCCTCCATCCTCAGCGGCTGGATCGGGTTGGCCGGGCCTTACGACTTCCTGCCCATCGAGAACCCGGACGTGAAGCCGGTGTTCTTCTTCCCCAATTCACCGCCCGACTCGCAACCCATCAATCACGTCACGTCCAGTGCACCACCGGCATTGCTGATGGCCTCGAACACCGACTCGCTGGTCAACCCCAAGCGCAACACGGGCGGCCTGGCCAGGTCGTTGCGGGAAGCCGGCGTGCCGGTGCGCGACCTGTACTTCTCGCGCACCAACCACGGCACGCTGGTCGGCGCATTCGCCAAATTGCTAAGCGGTCTGGCACCAGTGGTCGACGAGGTGGACATGTTCGTCAAGCACACGCCGCAAACGGCGTCTGAAAAGAACGCCGCAACCGGGTCGAAAGCTCAGTGAACGAACCAGCCGTCACTGCGTGTCAGCCGCCAGGCAATGGTCCCCAGACTAAGGCCGCGCAGCAGGGTAAAGGCCAGGAACGTCAGCCATAGGGCATGGTTGCCGTGGCTGGAAGCCAGATAAGCCAGCGGCGCGGTGCACGCTGCGCTGAAGAGCATCGCGTTACGCATTTCCCGCGCACGCGTGGCACCGATGAACAGGCCGTCCAGCAAATAGCTCCAGACGGCCAGCAACGGCATCAGCGCCAGATACGGCAGATACGTCATCGCAGTGGCGCGCACTTCCGGGATATCGGTCTGCAGGCTGACGAAGCCATGCCCAGCCACCAGAAAGAACAGCGCGAACACTACGCTGGCAATCAGTGACCAGCCCCCAGCGACCACCAGGGAGCGGCGCAACGTATCCCGGTCCCGCGCGCCGATGGCATGGCCGCACAGCGCTTCGACCGCATGCGCCAGCCCATCCAGGGCATGGGCAGTCAACAGCAGGCCATTGAGCAGCAAGGCATTAGCGGCGACCGTCGCATCCCCCAGGCGAGCGCCCTGCACGGTGATCAGGAACATCACCGATTGCAGCGCCAGCGTGCGCAGAAAGATGTCCCGGTTGACTGCCAGCAAGGGCCGCCAGTTGCTCCATAGCCGCAAGGCCGACCAGACGATCCGCCCAGGCCAGGCGCGCAAGGTGTTACGCGCCAGCAGCAGACCGAGCACCACGCCCGTCCACTCCGCGAGTACCGAAGCACGTGCCGAGCCAACCACGCCCCAGTCCAGCCCCATGACGAACCACAGATTGAGCACGATGTTGACGGCATTGGTCACCAGCAGAATCGCCAGTGGCGCCCGAGCGTTCTGTGCGCCAAGAAACCAGCCGACCAGCGCATAACTGGCCAGCGCCGCAGGCAGGCCGAACAGTCGGGTATGGAAGAAATCCAGGGTCATTTGCTGCAGATCGGCAGACGGCTGCATCATCGTCAGCGCCAGATGGCTGAACGGCAAGGCGATCACACCCAGCAGCAACGCCAACCCGACAGCCAGCAGCAGCCCCTGCAACAGAATCCGGCGCAAGGCAGCGCTGTCACTGCGCCCTGCCGCCTGCGCGGCAAAACCGGTAGTGCCCATGCGCAGAAAGCCCATGGCCCAGGCGAGAAAGGTATACAGCGTGGCGCCCACCGCCACGGCGCCCAGTTGATGGGCGTGGGGCAAATGACCGATCACCGCGCTGTCGACCAGCGCCACCAACGGCACGGAAATATTCGACAGAATCATCGGCGTCGCCAGCGCCCAGACGCGACGATGGGTTGAGCGATGACGCCAGTCAGTGAGCAACGTAGACATGAGAACCCCCGGCAAGGCGGGCATTGTAGCCAGATCAAACGCAGGGTGTCCCAGCGTTTCGATACGTCCGGAAACGGTACTCATGCCTCGAAAGCTGCAGCGTTATCGTTGCGCACGCTCCAGTGGGAATGCATTTCGTGACGCTCGGCGTCACCCGCTGCATGCCAACGCGCAATGGCACGGATAGTCAGTCCGTTCGATAGATGACCTTACGGGTCAATCTGACAGTAATACTTGTCATCACGACTGTTATATAGTCGCATCCTCTCTACCGTTGCCGATGAGTGCCCCCATGTTAAACAAAGGATTGTTTCTGGCTTGCGCGCTTGCGCTGCTGAGCGCCTGTGATTCTTCTTCCACGGATAAACCCGCGCCCGCTACGGCCCCCACGACCCAGGCAACGGTCAACGACACAAAGCCCAAACCCGCGGTCGATCTCGCCGCGCTGAGCAAGCGCTACGCAGGCCGCGAACTGACGGTCATCGACGTGTCGGAAATCCAGGTCGAGGGCGCAAGCACCCTGTCGGTGAGCTTCTCGGTCCCGCTCGACCCCGAGCAGAAATTCGACGAAAAACTTCACCTGGTGGACAGCAAGAGCGGCAAGGTCGACGGTGCCTGGGAGCTATCTGACAACCTCATGGAATTGCGCCTGCGCCACCTGGAGCCGCAGCGCAAACTGGTCCTGACCGTCGATGCCGGTCTGCTGGCCGTCAACAAGGCCAAACTTGCCGCCGAATACATCAGCCGTCTGGAAACCCGCGACCTGCAGGCCTCCGTCGGTTTCGCCAGCCGTGGCAGCCTGTTGCCGACCCGTCTGGCCGAGGGCCTGCCGGTGATCGCGCTGAACGTCGACAAGGTGGATGTCGAGTTCTTCCGCATCAAACCCGACTCGATGCCGAACTTCCTCGCCCAGTGGGACGGCGCGTCGAGCCTGTCCAGCTACAGTTCCGAAGAGCTGCTGCCCATGGCCGACCTGGTCTACAGCGGCCGCTTCGACCTCAAGCCCGCGCGCAACACCCGTGAAACCCTGCTGCTGCCGATTGCCGGTATCAAGCCCCTGCAACAGCCAGGTGTGTATCTGGCGGTGATGCGCGCCTCGGGCACCTACAGTTACTCGCAGCCGGCCACCCTGTTGACGCTCAGTGACATCGGCCTGTCGGTGCACCGCTACAGCAACCGTCTGGACGTCTTCACTCAAGCGCTCGAGGGTGGCAAGGCGCTGGGTGATATCAGCGTCGATGTGTATGACGACAACGGCAAGGTCGTCGCCCAGGGCAAGACCGACAGCGACGGTCACGCGCAACTGCCATTGCCGGCCAAGGCTGCCGTGGTGCTGGCGCACAAGGACGAACAGACCAGCATGCTGCGCCTCAACAGCTCGGCGCTGGACCTGGCCGAGTTCGATATCTCCGGCCCGCAGGCTCACCCGCTGCAATTCTTCATCTTCGGCCCGCGCGACCTGTATCGCCCTGGCGAAACCGTGCTGCTCAACGGCTTGCTGCGCGACAGCGACGGCAACACCGTCAAGCCGCAGCCCGTCACCGTCGAAGTGCGCCGTCCCGATGATCAGGTCAGCCGCAAATTCGTCTGGGAAGCCGACAGCAACGGTTTCTACCAGTATCAATTGCCGCTTGCCGACGAAGCCCCCACCGGACGCTGGCAACTGGTGTTCGACCTGGGCGACGGCAAACCGCAGCTCTACGAGTTCAAGGTAGAGGACTTCCTGCCCGAGCGTCTGGCGCTGGAGCTCAAGGGCAGCGACACGCCGGTGGCACCTGCTGACGACCCGCAATTCGATATCACGGGCCGCTACCTGTATGGCGCGCCCGCTTCGGGCAATACGCTGACCGGTCAGGTCTATGTCCGCCCGTTGCGCGAGGCGGTGCCGAAGCTGCCGGGTTATCAGTTCGGTTCGATCACCGAAGAAGACCTCAAGCATGATCTGGAGCTTGAACCCGTCACCCTCGATGCCGAAGGCCATTCGACCATCGCCGTGCAGAGCGCATGGGCGCAGGCCAAATCGCCGCTACAGCTGATTCTGCAAGCCAGCCTGCAAGAGTCTGGCGGGCGTCCGATCACCCGTCGTCTGGTGCAGCCGATCTGGCCTGCCGAACACCTGCCCGGCGTGCGTGCACTGTTCGGCAGCAGCACTGGCAGTGACGACTACGACAACGAGGCCAAGGGCGAGGCGCAGACCAACGGCGACGGCCCGGCCGATTTTGAAATCGTCATGGCCGACGCGGCTGGCAACAAGCTGGCCGCTGACAACGTGAAAGTCCGGCTGATCCGCGAGCGTCGCGATTACTACTGGAACTACTCGGCCGACGACGGCTGGAGTTACCACTTCAACGAGAAATTCCTCAACCTCAACGAAGAGACCGTCAGCATCACCAAGGACGCCACCGCCAAAGTCAGCTTCCCGGTCGAATGGGGTCCTTACCGTGTCGAGGTGGAAGATCCGTCCACCGGAATGGTCAGCAGCCTGCGCTTCTGGGCCGGTTATCGCTGGCAGGACAACACTGACGGCGGCGCGGTCAGACCGGATCAGGTGAAGCTGGCGCTGGACAAGCCGGCCTACAACGATGGCGACACCGCGAAAATCACTGTCACCCCGCCGGCTGCGGGCAAGGGTTATCTGCTGGTCGAGTCCAGTGAAGGGCCGCTGTGGTGGCAGGAAATCGATGTGCCTGCCGAAGGCAAATCGTATGACATCCCGCTGGACAAAAAATGGGCGCGCCACGACCTGTACGTCACCGCTCTGGTGATACGTCCCGGCGAGCGCAAGGCCAATGTCACACCCAAGCGCGCCGTGGGTGTTCTGCATCTGCCGCTGGACCGGGCGCAGCGCAAGCTGGCGCTGACGGTCACCGCGCCGGAGAAAATGCGCCCCAGACAACCGCTGACCCTCAAGGTCGCCGCCAAAAATGCTGACGGCAGCGTCCCCAAACAAGTTCACGTGCTGGTGTCGGCGGTGGACGTCGGCATCCTCAATATCACGAGTTACGCAACGCCCGATCCGTTTGCCAGCCTGTTTGGCCGCAAGCAGTACGGAGCAGACCAACTGGACATCTACGGTCAACTGATCGAAGCCGGCCAGGGGCGACTGGCAAGCATGGCGTTCGGTGGCGATGCACTGGCGAAGGGCGGCAAACGTCCGGACACCAGCGTCACCATCGTGGCGTTGCAAAGCGCGCCGGTGACGCTCAATGACGCCGGTGAAGGTGAAGTCAGCGTTGATATACCGGACTTCAACGGCGAGCTGCGAATCATGGCTCAAGCCTGGACCGACGACCGCTATGGCATGGCCGAGGCGAAAACCGTGGTTGCTGCGCCGATCATCGCCGAACTGTCGACGCCGCGCTTTCTTGCCGGTGGCGACCAGACCAGCGTGGCGCTGGACGTCTCCAACCTGTCGGGCAAGGCACAGAAGCTGGACGTGAAAATCAGCGCTGAGGGCCAGTTGAGCATTCCGGGCGGCGAACAGAGCAAGCCCCTGCAGCTCAAGGAGGGCCAGCGCGTCACCCTGAAGGTTCCGGTGCTGGCGCAAGGCGGCCTGGGTCAGGGCAAAATCAAGGTGCTGGTCGAAGGTCTGGAACTGCCGGGCGAAAACCTGCCGGCCTTCACCCGCGAATGGACCGTCGGCGTACGCCCTGCCTACCCGGCGATGCTCAAGCATTATCGCGCCACGCTCAATGATCAGCCCTGGAGCCTGCCGGAGGGCGCGCTGGAAGCGTTCGAACCGGCCGGTCGTGAGGCGCTGCTGTCATTGTCGAGCCGTCCGCCCTTGAACCTCGGCGAACAGATTCGCGCATTGAAAGCCTACCCTTACGGCTGCCTGGAACAGACCGCCAGCGGCCTGTACCCGTCGCTGTATGCTGATGCCGCAACCCTCAAACGCCTGGGTCTGACCGGCGAAACGGATGCCGAACGCAAGCGCAAGGTCGAGATCGGCATCGAGCGGCTGCTGGGCATGCAACGTTACAACGGCAGTTTTGGCCTGTGGGGCTCGGACAGCGACGAGGAATACTGGCTGACTGCGTATGTCACCGACTTCCTGCTGCGCGCCCGCGATCAGGGCTTTGCCGTACCGCCGGATGCGCTGAAGAAAGCCAGTGAACGCCTGCTGCGTTATCTACAGGATGCCGGACAGATTCAGGTCAATTACAGCCAGAACGCCGAACATACGCGCTTCGCAGTGCAGGCCTATGCCGGGCTGGTGCTGTCGCGCAGTCAGCAGGCACCGCTCGCGGCCTTGCGCAGCCTGTTCGACCGCCGCAGCGACGCGCGCTCCGGCCTGCCGTTGGTGCAACTGGCAGTCGCGCTGGAGAAGATGGGCGACAAACCCCGCGCCGACCAGGTCCTGATGGCGGGTCTGGCCGCCAGCCGCAAGAATGAATGGCTGGCCGACTACGGCAGCTCGCTGCGTGATCAGGCGTTGATACTGGCATTGCTGGAAGAAAACGACCTCGCCAAAGACAAGCGTGATGAGCGCCTGTTCGCCCTGGCCGATGAGGTGGCCGCCAATCGTTACCTGTCCACGCAGGAAAGCAATTCACTGTTCATGGCTGGCCATAACCTGCTGGGCAAACCGGAAAAGGACTGGACCGCCAGCATCGCCAGCGGCACTCAAACCCGCGAACTGAGCAACCGGCAGCCGGGCCTCAAGCTGGACGGTTCGCTGCTGGCCTCGCCGCTTTCGGTACACAACCAGAGCAGCGAAGCGCTTTACCAGCAACTGACCGTCTCCGGTTATCCCACCCAGGCGCCTGTAGCGGGTGGCGAAAACCTGAGCATTCGCCGCGAGTACCTGAACCTGAGCGGCGCACCGCTGAACATCGGCGCCTTGAAAACCGGGCAATTGGTGCTGGTGCACCTTGAGATCGGTGCCAAACAGCGCGTGCCGGATGCACTGGTGGTGGACCTGCTGCCTGCGGGCCTGGAGCTGGAAAATCAGAACCTGGCGCAGAGCGCGGCGAGCCTGGAAGACGCCAGCGAAGACGTGAAAACCATCCGCGAGTCGATGGAAAACGCCGGGATCAAACATCAGGAATATCGTGGCGACCGCTACGTGGCAGCCCTGGACATCGAGGGCAGCAGCACCGTGCACCTGCTCTACCTGGCGCGAGCCGTCACCCCGGGCACCTACCGCGTACCGCCGCCGCAGGTCGAATCCATGTACCGCCCGAACTGGCAAGCCCTGGGCGAAGCGCCAGCGCAGATGGTGGTGAAGGGAAAGTGATCGATTACTGACTGGAATGCGTGACAGTTAGGGCAAGCTCGCTCGCAAACGGACCGACACACCACAGCTCCAGTAGGAGCGACCGGGGCGGCGATCCGCATTGTTCGCGAAAGGGCCGGTACATCCGCTGAAGATGTATCGCCCGTACCAGAGCCTTCGCGAACAAGCGAAGCGTCGCCCGGTTCGCTCCTACAAAAGTAAAAAGTGTCTCAGATGTGCGCCACAGAAACGATCGAGGCACCCTACACAACTGCCCCGACACACCGCAGATCCAGTGGGAGCGAGCTTGCTCGCGAAGGCGTCGCCCCGTTCACCCACCATGGCGGCGGGTTAGCCTTCAACGCATCAATGAATGATCCAGCTCAGCAACCAGAGGCCCAGCGCCAGCCAGATGATGCCAAGGATGATCGAAGCGCGCATGAAGGCGCGGACCGCCGAGTACAGCAGCATCAGGCCGATGACCAGTGCGATGATGCTGATCAGCGAGGTGTCCATGCCCAGCGTGCGGGACAAGCCATCGACAAAATTTCCCCCAGCATGGGTAAACCCGTTGAACAACCACGCCAGACCGTCGACAAAGAAGCGAATGATCGCGCCGATGGCCTGCCCGAGCCATTCAAAAAAGCCTTCTACCTGCATATGTGCGTCCTGATTGGGGTCGTGAAGAAAATGGTCTGTCCGCTTTGGCTGTCGCAATGCGTGTCAGGTTCCGTGGATCATAAAGGCTCTTTGCGTTGAAACCTGAATTTCTTCTGCGCCTGCCGCGAACATTCAAGTGGCTGGCGGGCGCAATCATGCTGCTGATCGCCCTCCTCTGGCTGGCTGACCGACTCTGGCCGCTGCCACTGCCCAGGGACGATCTGGCTCGCGTCGTTCTGGCCGAGGACGGCACACCGTTGTGGCGCTTTGCCGACGCCAACGGCGTGTGGCGCTACCCGGTCAGCAACGAGCAGGTCTCGCCCTACTACCTCGAAGCCCTGCTGACCTACGAGGACCGTTGGTTCTACAGCCATCCCGGGGTGAATCCGCTGGCGCTGTTACGCGCCACCTGGCAAAACCTCAGCGGTGCCCGTGTAGTCTCGGGCGGCAGCACACTGTCGATGCAAGTGGCGCGGTTGCTCGATCCGCATTCACGCACGCTATCCGGCAAGTTTCGCCAGCTGTGGCGCACGCTGCAACTTGAGTGGCACCTGTCCAAGGATCAGATCCTCAGTCTGTACCTCAATCGCGCCCCGTTCGGCGGCACATTGCAAGGGGTCGCAGCCGCCAGTTGGGCCTATCTGGGCAAGTCGCCGCAAAACCTGACCCGCGCCGAGGCGGCATTGCTGGCGGTGCTGCCACAGGCGCCTAGCCGCCTGCGTCCTGATCGCCACCCGCAGCGCGCGCAACAGGCCCGCGACAAGGTGCTGAGGCGTCTGGCAGAGTTTCAGGTGTGGCCGCAGGCAAGCGTGAACGAAGCCCTGGAAGAGCCTCTATGGCTGGCACCGCGACAGGAACCGAGCCTGGCGCCGTTGCTGGCCCGACGCCTGAATCGCCCCCACAGCCCGCCACTGATCCGCACCACGCTGGACGCCTCACTGCAACGGCGCATGGAAGACCTGCTGATGGGCTGGCGCGCACGACTCCCGGAGCGAACGTCGGCAGCGATTCTGGTGGTCGAGGCGGAAAGCATGGCCGTGCGCGCGTACGTTGGCTCGGTGGATATCAATGACGCCAAGCGTTTCGGCCATGTGGACATGGTCACTGCCCTGCGTTCGCCGGGCTCGACGCTCAAGCCGTTCCTGTACGGCATGGCCATGGACGCCGGGCTGATCCACTCCGAATCCCTGATGCAGGATGTACCGCGGCGCTATGGCGACTATCGACCAGGCAACTTTTCGAGCGGTTTCGGCGGGCCGGTGGCGGCCAGCTCGGCGCTGTCGATGTCCCTCAACCTGCCTGCCGTACAGTTGCTGGAGGTCTACGGGCCGAAGCGCTTCGCCGCTGAACTGCGCAATGGCGGCGTCCCCCTGACCCTGCCGCCGCTGGCTGAGCCGAGTCTGGCGCTGATTCTTGGCGGCGCAGGCAGTCGGTTAGAGGACTTGGTGACAGGCTACAGCGCCTTCGCGCGCGGCGGGCGCAGTGCCGATGTTCGACTGCAACCGCAGGACCGACTGCGTGAACGGCGGATGATGTCACCGGGCGCTGCGTGGATCATTCGACGCATCCTCAGTGGTCAGTCGCGCCCGGACATCGACCCGCGCGCCGAGCTGGTACAGCGCCCGCAACTGGCCTGGAAAACCGGCACCAGCTATGGCTTCCGCGATGCCTGGGCGATTGGCGTCGGGCCGCGTTTCCTGGTTGGTGTCTGGATCGGCCGGCCGGATGGCACACCTGTGCCAGGGCAGTTCGGGCTGGCTTCGGCAGCGCCACTGATGCTTCAGGTGCACGATGTGCTGGTCAATCGCGACAGTCAGCGCGGGATCGCCGCACCAGTGCAACCCGTGCCGCTGAACGTCGGTGTGGCAGCCATCTGCTGGCCGCTGGGTCAACCGATGAGCAAAAGCGACCCCAATTGCCGTCGCCAACGTTTCGCCTGGACGCTGGACGGCACCACGCCGCCCACCCTGCAAGCGGCCGACCAACCGCTTGGGCTGGGTTTGCAGGAGCGTGTCTGGGTCAATGCCAAAGGGCTGCGCGTTGCGGCCAATTGCCCGGACGCCCGAGCGCAGGACATCGCGCTGTGGCCTGCGCCTCTGGAGCCCTGGCTGCCCAGAGCAGAGCGACGCGATGCTCGCCTGCCGCCCGCGGACCCGGATTGCCCACCGCATAACCTGAACCTCGCTCCCCCGCTGAGCATTGTCGGTGTGCGTGAAGGCGACAACCTGCGCCTGCCTGCCGCCAGTCGTCAGGCTTTACGCCTCACGCTCTCGGCACTCGGCGGCAGTGGCCATCGCTGGTGGTTTATCGATGGCAGACCTCTGGCAGACACCGACACCCGGCAAGACTTCACCCCCACCCTGAGTAAACCGGGGCGTTATCAGTTAAGCGTGCTGGACGAGAGCGGCCAGACGGCGCGGGTTGAATTCAGCGTGGTGGAGTGAACGCAGACGGGTGTGACGCAGAGCGTCACGAAAGGCATTCGCACGCTGGAGCGTGAGGAACGACAGGCCGCTGACTTCGTGCCCATACTCCAGCGTGAACATGCTGCAGGGCGCGGTGCCTGTCGTCACTGAACCTGAAAAACCTTCGGCTCGGGAAACAGGTTGTTGAGGGTTTCCAACAAACGCACGTGATAGATCGGCTTGCGAAACAGGTCGAGCACGTGCAAACGCAGCAAGTCGCTGACGTCATCCATATCGGCATGGCCGGAAGTGACGATAACGGGCAAATGCTGACGTGAGGTGTGATCGCGCAGGTGGCGAATCAGCTGGATGCCGCTTTCCTCCGGCATCCGCAGGTCAGTGATCACCAGTGCGATATCCGGATGGAGGGTCAACTGGTGCAAGGCCATCTTGACGGAAGACGCCGTAAAACAGCAGAACCCCTCACCTTCGAGCAGTTCTGCCAATTCCTCGTTTGCGTCCTCTTCGTCATCAACCAGAAGCAGTTGTTGGCGGATGGGGTGGACAGCCATGTGGTTCTCTCAACAGGGTGAACTCAAGTCACAATAGTAAACTAACTCGCCACCGTGCCACCCAAGGCGAGGATAATTTTGTTGAATTGAGCTTTCACAGCGTCGCCCATTGGCGTCACCATAGCAAACAGCACCAGCGCCACCATGGCTACAATCACGGCGTACTCAATCGCCGATGCCGCCTCCTTGTCCTTCAGAAAAGACTGAATTCGAGTGTAGACACTGACGTACAACTGGGTAAGGAACATCTCATTTCTCCTTGCGCCTTCAATGGCGACAATAAACCTTCGTGCGCATGTATCTCCTCGCAATATCAGCATTGCCTTCAATCAAAAAACCCACAATCTCAACAAAGCATTAACCGGAAAGTTATAGGTCTGCCCAGCCCTTTGCGCAGACTGCCGACACGGCTATGCCATTCATCCGAAAGCATTTTTATACCAAAGCAGAATGGCGCTTTGATTGCCATGAGCTACCTTCACATAACGGACATTTGACCTCGTCCTCTATTACCTGCTGGTGAAATTGCCGCACCGCGTGTGTTGAAGTTGTCCTGCGATGACAAAGGGAAAAGTTGCCATGAGCAGTCGCATTACCCTGGTGCTTGCTGTCCTGTTTCTGTTGGGGGCGTTGATTGCCGCGTATCTGGGGATCGCCGTCAGCAAACCAGCCGAGGCACCTGCAGTTGTCATTCCGCCCAGCGAACCTGTCACCACCGAAACAGCGATCCAGACACCTCCGACTCCTCACGTCGAGGAAGCTCTGCGTCACAACGTCGTGGTATTGGCCAGGGATATCCCTGCCTACACCGCAATCACGGCCGATGACCTGACCATCGAGCGCCTCAAGGTCGCCCCACTTGGCAGCTTTGAAGCCATCGATAAGATCGTCGGGCGCAGCAGCTGGCGCACGCTGACCGCCGGAAGCTGGCTTACGGAGAGCAACTTCGAAGCAGGCGGCACCCTGGCGCGAATGATTCGGCCACACGAGCGGGCCCTGGCGTTACAGGTCGATGAAGTGACGGGCGCCTCCGGGCAACTCAGCCCCGGCGACTACGTGGATGTACTGCTTTACCTACCTGAAGACGTGAGCAATCCGAATCGGTCGAGCCAGGTCGTGGTGCCTGCTCTGCGGATTCTCGGCGTTGGCGCGCTGCTCGGTCCGGACCGCAACGGCAAGCCGGTGCAGGACCTCAACGCTGACGAACGCCTCAAACAGGAGCAGCAGCGGATCAACGCGCGAACCGTCACGGTCGCGGTGCCGCAAGCCCTGGTGGCGCGCCTGATGCTGGCGTCGCAAACCGGTGTGCTGCGTCTGGCCGTGCGCAGCGCCGACGAGGGCAACCTGCAGGATTACTGGGCCAACGAAGCCGGCGGCCCAGAGGCTGCCGAGCGACTCGATTCAGCCAACCGCCAACTGGTCAGCTTCAGACAACTGAGCCTGGGGCCGGCCAGCGCGCCAACAGCAGGCGCAACCCCGCGTACGTCTCGCGCTGTCGAGGTCATACGCGGTAACCAGATCACGCAACAAACTCCCTGATTGAGCAAGGATTGCATTTGATGAGCTGTTGTTCCGTGCCAGTTATAAAACCCCGTTTGCTGGCGTTAGTCATCGCAACATTGTGCGCGCCAGGCGCGTGGGCCGCTTCGGGCAGTTGTGCCGGCCTTGCCGCGATGCCGGCGGCCGTGGAAATCGACCAGGGCATTCAACAGGAGGTGCGCTCTGTGGTGCCCATCACCCGCATCGCCGTGGGTGATCCGAAAATCGCCGATGTGCATGTCAACGGCACCGACGGTTTTCTGTTGACTGGTGTCGCGCAGGGGACGACCAGCCTGATGGTCTGGACGGCCTGCGCAAGTGCGCCGCGCCAGAGCATGGTCTTCGTGCGTGGCCGAGCGACGACCACCATGGTCGAGAGTGTCACCGCGCCGTCTGCCGATGCTCAGTTACCCAGCCAGGTGCAGACTGACATCCGCTTTATCGAAGTCAGCCGCACCAAGCTCAAGGAGGCCAGCACCTCGATATTCGGCAAAGGCTCGAGCAACTTTCTGTTCGGCGCGCCCGGCACGGTGCCGGGCGTCAACGTCACACCTGGCGCTGTGGGCGGCATAACGCCGAGCATTCCGCTGAACAACAGCAATTTCAATATCGTCTGGGGCGGTGGCAGCAGCAAGGTGCTGGGCATGATCAATGCCATGGAAAACAGCGGCTACGCCTACACCCTGGCACGCCCAAGCCTGGTCGCCCTCAACGGGCAAAGCGCGAGCTTCCTGGCCGGCGGCGAATTCCCGGTGCCGGTGCCCAACGGTGAAGGCAACGGTATCTCCATCGAGTACAAGGAGTTCGGCGTGCGCCTGACCCTGACCCCGACTGTCGTGGGCCGGGACCGGATTCTGCTGAAGGTCGCGCCGGAAGTCAGCGAACTGGATTTCTCGGCCGGTATCACCATCGCCGGGACCACCGTGCCCGCCCTCAACATCCGCCGTACCGACACCAGCATTGCGCTCGCCGACGGCGAGAGCTTCGTGGTCAGCGGCCTGATCAGTTCCAGCAACAGCGGTTCGGTGGACAAGTTTCCCGGCCTCGGCGACATCCCGATTCTCGGTGCCTTTTTTCGCAGCTCGCAAATCCAGCGCGACGAGCGCGAACTGCTGATGATCGTCACTCCGCATCTGGTCCAGCCACTGGCCGCCAACGCCCGGCTGCCGTCGCTGCCGGGTGAGGGGCTGCGCACCTATGACCCGAGCTTCCCGCGCCTGTATTTTCTGGAAAACGGCGATTTCGACCGCCGCGACGGGTTATCCAAATGAGCCAGAGCCTGAGCCAGACCTTCCTGGCAATCACCCGTAACAACACCGACCTGGAGTGGCTGCAAAGTGCTCTGGGTTCGTTGGGCCAGGTGGTCAGTGCCGGTACGGGCAGCCTCGACGACCTGCTGGCGCTGGTGGACGTGACGTTCGCCAGCGTGGTGTTCGTCGGCCTGGACCGTGAGCATTTGATGACCCAGAGCGCCCTGATCGAAAGTGCGCTGGAAGCCAAACCGATGCTGGCCATCGTTGCGCTCGGCGATGGCATGGATAACCAGCTGGTGCTCAATGCCATGCGCGCCGGAGCCAGGGATTTCGTTGCCTATGGCTCTCGCTCCAGTGAGGTCGCCGGCCTGGTCAGACGTCTGAGTAAGCGCCTGCCCGCCGTGACGCCCAACCCGAACATGAGCGGCCTATCGGTGCTGTATGGCGTACAAAGCGATGACGACGGGGCCTTGATCGCGACGCACCTGGCGATGGTCGTGCACAAGAGCGGGCAGCGCACGCTGCTGCTGGACCTCGGCCTGCCACGCGGCGACAGCCTGTTGATGCTCGGTCTTGAGTCGACCTTCAGCTTCGGTGACGCCCTGCGCCACTTGCGCAGGCTCGATGCAACGCTGATCGACAGTGCTTTCACCACCAGCGAAAGCGGCCTGCGCATTCTGGCTTACAGCGAAGCCGACGATCATCTGGAACAGTCCAGTGCCGCCGAGCTTTATATGCTGCTCAGCGCGCTGCGGCAGCATTTTCAGCATGTGGTTGTGAACCTGGTGGGGCAGCCCGACAGCGAAGCCTTGCGCTCGCTGGTCAGCCATTGCGATCAGTTGCTGTGGTACACCGACCAGAGCGTACTGGGCTGTCGACGCAACCTGACAGTGCTCAACAACTGGCGCGAAAAAGGCATGAAAATGCAGCACGCCGGCCTGCTGGTCGATCGTTATCAGCGCTCGGTCGCGCCCAACTCCGAAACTGTGAGCAAAACCTTCGGCCTGCCGGTGCTGGCGGTACTGCCGCTTGCGCCGGAGTTGCGCCTGAACGCCAAGAATCAGGGCGTGACGCTGTTCGAACTGGCGTCACGCGATGCACTGTGCTCCGGGCTGCGGCGGCTTGGCGAGCATCTGGCACGGCATGCCGAGGCACGCGAGAAACCCGATCAGGGCTGGCTCGCTCGACTGTGGGGGAACCGGTAATGGCGGAGAAACTGTTTGGCGTCTCATCGCGCACGCAAGGCAAGCCTGATGACGGGCAAGGCCTGAAACTGGTGCTGCACCGCTACATCATCGACGGCATGGAAGAAAGCGGCAAAAGTCTGCTCGAAGGCTCACGACCGGCCCTGGCGCAATTCGTCATCGACAAGGTGGCCGAATACGTCGCACGGCTACGGCTGGCCATCTCGCGTTACGAAATGGAGCGCCTGGCTGAAGAACTGGTCGACGAACTGACCGGCTTCGGCCCGCTCGAGGTGCTGCTGCGCGACACCTCGGTGACCGAAATTCTGGTCAACGGGCCAGGCAAGGTCTTTGTCGAGCGCGATGGCGTGCTGCACCACACCGACCTGCGCTTTATCGATTCGCACCACGTCGAGCGCGTGATGCAACGCATCCTGGCACCACTCGGGCGGCGACTGGACGAGTCTTCACCGATGGTCGACGCACGCCTGCCCGATGGCAGCCGGGTCAACGCCATCATTCCGCCCATTGCGCTGGACGGCCCTTGCCTGTCGATCCGGAAATTCCGCAAGGACATGCTCAAGAGCGCCGACCTGGTGGCCATGCAGACCATCGATCAGTCGATTTTCGAGTTCTTCCAGGAGGCCGTCGGCAAGCGCTGCAACATTCTGGTCAGCGGCGGTACCGGCACGGGCAAGACCACCATGCTCAACGTGCTGAGCCAGTTGATCGACAGCAATCAGCGTCTGGTGACCATCGAGGACGTTGCCGAGCTGCAGCTCAGTCATCCGCATGTGGTGCGCCTCGAAACCCGCCCGCCCAACGCCGAAGGGCACGGCGAGGTGCGCGCCAGCGACCTGATCCGCAACTCGCTGCGGATGCGCCCGGACCGCATCATCCTCGGCGAGATTCGCGGCGTCGAAGTACTGGACGTATTGACGGCGATGAACACCGGCCACGACGGCTCGATGAGTACCGTGCACGCCAACAATGCACAGGATGCCCTGCTGCGCCTGGAAACGCTGGTGGGCCTGACCGGGCGGCTGATCCCGGAAAAGACCCTGCGCCAGATGGTCTGCGCGGCGCTGGATGTGATTATCCAGCTGACGCGCCTGCCTGACGGGCGCCGCTGTGTCAGTGAAGTGGTGGAAGTGGTCGGCATCCGCGATGACATCTACGTCACCAATACCCTGTTTCGCGTTGATCGCCGCACCGGGGTCGGCTTCATGCGCGAAGCAGCCCACGCCGCTGGCGACAAGCTGCGGCCTGGCTACTGACATGCTCAAGGAGTCGGCATGAGTGCGTCTCTGGTACTGGGCCTGATCTCCTTGCTGCTGTTTATTGCGTCCATTCGCATGTTCTACCTGGCGCTCAATCAGGGAGCCAGTGAACGGGTCCGGCAGCGGCTGATGGCCGGACAAGTACGGCCCGTGGCCGAAAAGACCGGCTGGAGCTACCTGGATCGGGCCTTTTTGCGCGCCGGGCTGGGACAGCCGACCAAGCGCATGGGCCTGGCCTTGTCGCTGTATGCGCTGCTGATACTGATCGGCTACGCAACGGCCGGCGTCGTCGGTGCGCTCAGCGTGCTGCTGGCGGTGCCTCTGACACTGCGTGTGTTCGTGTCGTGGCGCTATGAGGTGCGCGTGCGCCGCATGATCCAGCAACTGCCGCAATTGCTCGACCATACCGTGCGCAGCCTCAAGTCCGGCAGAACCCTGGCCGACGCGGTGCTGCACGGCATCGACGCCACCGACCAGCCGCTCAAGGACGGCATGAGCCGGATCGAGCGTAACGTACAACTGGGGGTCAGCCTGCCGGATGCGGCAAGGGACTTTGCCGAACTGTATGAGCGCGACGAATTTCACCTGTTCGCCATCGGCTTGCGGGTCAATCACCGCTACGGCGGCAATGCCAGCGAGCTGATGGAAAACCTGATCAAGCTGATTCGTGATCGGGAACAGGCCGGTCGCCAATTGCGCGCAATGACCGGCGAAACCCGAATGACTGCCGTGGTGCTGGCCCTGCTGCCGATCAGCATGGCCGGTTACTTTCTGGCGGTGAACCCCAACTATCTGCTGCATATGTGGGACGACGAAAGCGGCAAGATCATGCTGAGCGCGGCCTTCGCCCTGCAGGCCACGGGGTGCGTGGTGTTGTGGCGCATGTTGAGGAGCATTTGAGATGGAACTGTTATTCGCCGCCATGATGCTTGCCGCTGTCGCATTTGTGCTGTTGTCCGGCGTAACGCGTCAACGTCGCAATGAACGCCTGGTGGCCAGACGCTTGAGGGGCGAGGTGATCCGCGAGAGCCGTATCGGCAGCCTGTTGCGGTTGCTCGGCGATACACGCATTGGTCAACGCAGCATCAGCCTGGATTCGGAAACCCAGATACTGCTCAACCGCATCGGCTGGCGCCGCGCCAGTAAACGCTCGTTGTTCGCAGCCTGCCAGGTCGGCGTTCCCGTCGGCCTGATGGTCGTGGCCATCCTCGGCCAGATGCTGTTTTTC
This sequence comes from Pseudomonas sp. PvP028, assembly GCF_017832255.1. Classification (NCBI taxonomy): domain Bacteria; kingdom Pseudomonadati; phylum Pseudomonadota; class Gammaproteobacteria; order Pseudomonadales; family Pseudomonadaceae; genus Pseudomonas; species Pseudomonas sp. PvP028. The sequence goes on along the minus strand of NZ_JAFIBL010000001.1, from coordinate 2,185,018 downwards.
AAAGGCATCCAGCAACCATTCATCGCGCCGATCTTTGCCCTGGGCGCCGGCTATCTGCTGCCCAAGCGGATTCTGGCGACCGTGGCTCGGCGCCGTCAAAAACAAGTGGTGGTGGAAATCTCTACCTTTATCCCGTTGCTGCGCATCCTGTTCGAGTCCGGCATGGCGGTCGAACAGGCGCTTCGGGTACTCAGCAACGAAGGCAAAGACCTGTTGCCGGTGCTGTCCGAGGAAATCCGCGTAGTGTTGATGCGTGTCGATTCCGGTCTGGAACTGGGCGAAGAGCTGAGAAAAACCGCCGCCCTGCTGGACGTCGACGAGTTGAGCGACACCTGTGTGATCCTCAATCAACTGATTCATCAGGGCGGCGGCGCATTGAAGTCTCTGCTCACGCTCAAGCAACTGATCGATGACCGACGCCTGACCCGACTGCAAGAATACATTTCCAAACTCTCGGCAAAGATGTCGGTGGTCATGATGGTGTTTCTGTTCCCCGCCCTGCTGATTGTGCTGGCCGGGCCAGGATTTATGGCAATCAGCAGCGCACTGGGCAGTTGACCCGGTGTTACCCGTGCACGAAAGGACGCATTGCAATGAAACCAGTGATCATATTATTCGGGCTGCTGTTGCTGGGCGGCTGCGCCAGTGATGGTCGCCCCCTCTGGACGCAGACCACGGCTCAGCCGGGCCAGTGCCCCAAGCTGACCTCGGATCAGGAGTTCTCCCTGAATCTGGCTCAGAACATGGCCGATGAAGGCCGCCTGCATGCCAGTCTTGCCAACCTGGAAAGCCTGCCCGACAGCCTGGGCGAGGTTCGCCTGCGCAAGGCCCGGGTGTTGCGGCTTTTGGGCAGTAACGAGGCCGAGCCTCTGTACCGCAGCCTGCTGGGCACCTGCCGGGCAGCCGAGGGTGAGCATGGCCTCGGGCAACTGGCCGCAGCGCGTGGTGACAACGCGCTGGCACAGCAACACCTGCTGATGGCCAGCAAGCTGCAACCGACCGATGAAAAGATCCGCAATGACCTGGGCGTCGTCTACCTCAACCAGCTGAAACTGGAACAGGCACGCTTTCAGTTCCTGACGGCCATGGAACTCAAACAGTCGGACTCGCTGGCGGCGGTGAACCTGGCCACGCTGCTGATCTATCAGAACAACTGGACGCAAGCCGCCGAACTGGCGTCGCGGGCCGGGCTGACGCCTGAACAGGTGACCGATGCCCAGGCGCGCGCCGAGCAATTGCGAAAGCGCCCTGCCGCTCCTCGAGCATCTGCACGGCCCATTGCGAGCCTGACAGGGCAAAATGATCGTCAGTCCCAGGAGGTACGACCATGAAACGCATCATACTCACCGGGTGTGTACTGCTGTTGAGCGCAGGTGATGCCTGGGCAGACAACACTGAAACTGCGACTTCTGAAACCCGGCAGACCGAGACCTGGCTGCAGCTTCAGGCCAGCGGCAAGGCTGCTTCGCCGACGCCACAGGTCAATACCGCGGCAGAGCGCGACCTCAGCCTGCAACGCTGGCTGGACACGTATAAGTACAAGATCCCGGATTTTTACGATCAGGAGGCTGGTGGCAGCTTTTCCTCGGGCAAGAAATAATTCCGGCACGGTCGTGGGCCTGCTGACACCCACTCTTACAACCTGCCCTCGGCACGCCGCCGGGCACTCCGTTATCATGCGCGGACTTTCGATATTCGAGACTGCCATGCGCCGTTTGTTATGCCTGCTGTTATTGATTCTGGCCCTACCCGCCTCCGCAGCCGGTTTGCTGGATAGCCGACCTTCATCCACCCTGGGCGGTGGCTCGCTGGATAACAGCAAGGACTTCCTGCCTGTGCGTCAGGCCTTTCAGTTGAGCCTGATCGAAACAACGCCGGAGTCGATCAAGCTGAGGCTGGTCGCCACCGATGGCTACTACCTGTATCGCCACCGCTTCCAGTTCCGCACCGAGCCTGCCGACATCGGCCTTGGCGAAGCGCAACTGCCCAAGGGCGAGCAGAAACACGACGAGTACTTTGGCGATGTCGAGGTCTACCACGGCATTCTCGATATCGACCTGCCACGCAAACCCGGCGAACAACGCCCCTTCACCCTTGCAGTCACCTACCAGGGCTGCGCAGACAAGGGCTTGTGCTACCCACCTGAAACCGAACGTTTAAGCATCGGTGATGTGGCCGCCAGCCCGGCCAATCAGGCCTCTGCCACCCCACCCGCCGCCACGGCAGGCTGGAGCTGGAAAGAACTGGCACTGTTTTTTCTCGCCGGCGTAGGCCTGACCTTCACACCGTGTGTACTGCCGATGCTACCGATCCTGTCCGGCGTGGTACTGCGCGGTCAGGTGGGCGGGTTACGCGGGCTGAGCCTGTCTCTGGCTTACGTACTGCCAATGGCGGCGTGCTTTGCCCTGCTGGGCGCGCTGATGGGGATGTTCGGTGCAGGCCTTAACCTGCAGGCACGATTGCAATCGGCCTGGGTGCTGGTGCCGTTCTCGGCATTCTTCGTGATCTTCGCCATAGCCATGTTCGGCGCTTTCGAACTGCGCCTGCCGCAATCGATCAGCTCTCGCCTGGACCGTATCGCCGGCAAGACCCAGGGCGGTTCATTGTGGGGTGCAGCGGTGCTGGGCGTGGTCTCCAGCCTGTTGGTGTCACCTTGCGTATCGGCGCCTCTGGCCGGTGCGCTGTTGTATATCAGCGCCAGCGGCGATGCGCTCGGCGGTGCTCTGAAACTGTTTGCGCTGGGGCTGGGTATGGGCGCGCCGCTGTTGCTGATCGCCACCGGCGGCGCTACATGGCTGCCGAAAAGCGGCCCTTGGCTGGTAACGGTGAAAAACGCCATCGGCGTGCTGCTACTTGGGCTGGCAATCGGCCTGCTGAGCCGTGTGCTGCCAGGGCAGGTCACGCTGTTGCTGGTGGGCCTATTGTCGGCCGGTGTCGCCCTGTTTCTCGGCGCGCTGGAATTCAACGTCAAAACCACACGGCAGAAACTCGCCCAGTTGCTGGGGCTGGCGTTGCTGGTCTATGCGCTGGCGTGCTGGTACGGCGCGCTGTCCGGGCAGACCGACCCCATGCGCCCGCTGGGCCGCGAGTACGCCACGGCGAATAGCGGGGCGGCAGCTTCGGCCGCATCACAGTGGCAAACGATCACCACCTCTGCCGAACTGGACCGTGTGATGCAGGAAGCCCAAAGCGAGGGCAAACCGCTGGTGCTCGACTGGTATGCCGACTGGTGTATCAGTTGCAAGGTCATCGAACACGAAGTCCTGCCTGACCCGGGCGTGGTCGCCCGCTTGTCGGGTTACAAACAGGTGCGTTTCGACATGACCGACAGCAACGCTGAGCAGCGCGCCCTGCTCGACCGGTACAAGCTGTTTGGCCCGCCAGCGCTGCTTTTTTTCGATAAAAACGGCGAAGAACGGCAAACTGTCCGGGTCGTCGGCGAAATCGACGCAGCAGGCCTGATAGAGCGCCTGAACAGCGCCAATGACCAAAACTGATACCTTAGTCACAAACTTTGCGCGAATATCGCTCATTGTGCTGGCTACTGTTGTTAACTGGACAGTCTATTGCCCTTCCGGCATAGTCGCCGGGCGTAAACCGCTCGCAGACAATAAAAGGAACACGCAATGGCGACCATCCTGGTCCTTCACGGACCCAACCTGAACCTGCTGGGCACTCGGGAACCCGGGGTCTACGGCACCGTCACTCTGCCTCAGATCAATCAGGACCTGGAGCAGCGCGCTCGCGATGCCGGCCACCATCTGATGTATCTGCAAAGCAACGCCGAGTACGAACTGATCGACCGCATTCACGCCGCCCGCGGTGAGGGTGTGGATTTTATTTTGATCAATCCGGCCGCTTTTACGCACACCAGCGTTGCAATACGTGACGCGCTGATGGGAGTGAGCATCCCATTCATCGAAGTGCATTTATCAAACGTGCACAAACGCGAACCTTTCCGCCATCACTCCTACTTTTCAGATGTCGCTGTAGGAGTGATCTGTGGCCTGGGTGCCAGTGGATATCGACTGGCCCTGGAAGCCGCCCTGGAACAACTGGCCGCCAGTGCCAAGCCATGACGAGTCCAGCCTGAAGCTGACCGTATGGCTTGAGCCGGCCGACACATTGCCCTTACAGAACCTTGGGAGTTGATTAATGGATATTCGCAAAGTCAAGAAACTGATCGAATTGCTGGAAGAGTCCGGCATCGACGAGCTGGAAATTCGTGAAGGCGAAGAATCCGTACGGATCAGCCGCCACAGCAAGACCCCTGCGCAGCCTTACTACGCGCCCGCTCCGGTTGCAGCGCCGGTAGCCGCACCCGCACCTGCCGCCGCTCCGGCTGCGCCAGAAGTACCGTCGGCTCCGAAACTGAACGGCTTTGTGGTCAAGTCGCCAATGGTCGGTACGTTCTACCGTACCCCGGCACCTACTTCGCCTGCATTCGTCGAAGTCGGCCAGACCGTCAAGAAAGGCGACACCATCTGCATCGTCGAAGCGATGAAAATGATGAACCACATCCAGGCAGAAGCCAGCGGTGTGATCGAATCCATCCTGGTAGAAAACGGTCAGCCGGTTGAGTTTGACCAGCCGCTGTTCACAATCGTTTGACCCGGGGAGAGCCTGCGATGTTGGAAAAAGTTCTGATCGCCAACCGCGGCGAAATTGCCTTGCGCATCTTGCGTGCCTGTAAAGAACTGGGCATCAAGACCGTCGCTGTACACTCCACCGCAGATCGCGAGCTGATGCACCTGGGCCTGGCAGACGAAACCGTCTGCATCGGTCCGGCACCGGCCAATCTGTCCTACCTGAACATTCCGGCGATCATTTCGGCTGCCGAAGTGACCGGCGCCACGGCGATCCACCCGGGTTACGGGTTTCTCGCCGAGAACGCCGACTTCGCCGAACAGGTTGAAAAATCGGGCTTCGCTTTCATCGGTCCAAAAGCAGACACCATTCGCCTGATGGGCGACAAGGTTTCTGCCAAGGACGCCATGAAGCTGGCCAATGTACCGACCGTTCCCGGTTCCGACGGCCCGCTGCCGGAAGACGAAGACACCGCTCTGCGCATTGGCCGTGAAGTCGGTTACCCGGTGATCATCAAGGCCGCCGGTGGCGGTGGTGGTCGCGGTATGCGTGTGGTTCATCGCGAAGAAGACCTGATCGAAGCCGCGTCGCAGACCCGCGCCGAAGCAGCCGCCTGGTTCAGCAACCCGATGGTCTACCTGGAAAAATACCTGACCAACCCACGTCACGTGGAAGTCCAGGTGATTTCCGACGGCCAGGGCCAGGCTATCCATCTGGGCGATCGCGACTGCTCGCTGCAGCGCCGTCACCAGAAGGTCCTGGAAGAAGCGCCGGCACCGTTCATCGATGAAAAGGCGCGCGAGGATGTTCTGGCTGCCTGCGTCAAGGCGTGTATCGATATCGGCTATCGCGGTGCGGGTACGTTCGAGTTCCTGTACGAAAACGGTCGTTTCTACTTCATCGAAATGAACACCCGTGTTCAGGTGGAGCACCCGGTTTCGGAAATGGTCACCGGCATCGACATCGTCAAGGAGATGCTCAGCATCGCCGCCGGCAACAAACTGTCGTACACCCAGGATGACGTGGTCATCAAGGGTCATGCGCTGGAATGCCGGATCAACGCCGAAGACCCGAAGACCTTCGTACCAAGCCCTGGTCTGGTCAAGCATTTCCACGCACCGGGCGGCAACGGCGTACGGGTCGATTCGCACCTGTACAGCGGCTACAAGGTACCGTCCAACTATGACTCGCTGATCGGTAAAGTGATCACTTGGGGCGCGACCCGCGAAGAGGCCATGGCACGCATGCGCAACGCCCTGGACGAAATCGTGGTCGACGGGATCAAGACCAACATCCCGCTGCACCGCGACCTGACCCGCGATGAAGGCTTCTGCGAAGGCGGAGTCAACATCCACTACCTGGAGCACAAACTGGCCAATCAATAAGCCAGTCTGCTTCACAACGACAAAGCCGCAGTGATGCGGCTTTGTTGTTTGCAGCGCATAGCAGTAAACTTGCCCGCTTCCTGCGGCCGCACTGGCCTTACTGGCCGCACTTATTTCCAAATCGAAGGTAATCCGCCATGCCTTGGCTGCAAGTCCGTCTCGCCATCAGCCCAGAACAAGCCGAAACCTACGAAGACGCCCTTCTTGAAGTCGGCGCCGTGTCCGTGACCTTCATGGACGCTGAAGACCAGCCGATTTTCGAGCCCGAACTCAATACCACGCCGCTGTGGACACATACCCACCTGCTGGCGCTGTTCGAAGCCGACACCAACGCCGAGATGGCCCTGGCGCACCTGAGCCTGCTGACCGGCGAAGAATTGCCCGAACACAGCGCCGAAGTCATCGAAGATCAGGACTGGGAACGCAGCTGGATGGATAACTTCCAGCCGATGTGTTTCGGCAAGCGTCTTTGGATCGTGCCTAGCTGGCATGCTGCGCCGCAACCGGACGCCGTAAATCTGTTGCTCGATCCAGGTCTGGCCTTCGGCACCGGGACCCACCCGACCACCGCGCTGTGCCTCGAGTGGCTGGACGGCCAGGACCTCGAAGGCTGCAACGTGCTGGATTTCGGCTGCGGATCGGGCATTCTGGCCATCGCCGCACTGCTGCTGGGTGCCGAACAGGCCGTTGGCACCGATATCGACGTGCAGGCACTGGAAGCCTCTCGTGACAATGCCGGACGCAACAATATCGCGGCCGAACGCTTCCCGCTGTACCTGCCCGAGGATCTGCCACACCAGCAGGCCGATGTGCTGGTCGCCAACATTCTGGCTGGCCCGCTGGTTTCCCTGGCGCCGCAACTGGCTACCCTGATCAGAGCCGGCGGACGCCTGGCACTGTCAGGCATCCTTGCCGAACAGGGTGAGGAAGTTGCGGCAGCCTATGCTGACAGTTTTGATCTGGACCCGATCGCTAACCGAGATGGCTGGGTACGCATCACGGGTCGCCGCCGTTAACCGCCGCTTCAACCGGACAGCCGCATGACCGACAGTTTCGTCACCCAGTGCCCGCACTGCCAGACCAGTTTCAGAGTCAGTCACGCTCAACTGAGCGTGGCCCGTGGCGTGGTGCGGTGCGGCGCCTGCCTGCAGGTGTTCAACGCAGCGCGGCAGTTGCTCGAGCAACGCGCAAGCGATGATTCCGAAAAAGAGGCGCCGCCAGCCTCGCCGGTGATCGCAGCCCTGCCCGAACCGGAGCCCCTGCCGACGCCAGTGCCGGAGCCCGAGCAGAAGCCACAGCCGGAGCCGGAAAAGGCGCCCGAAGAGGACGATCCCTGGCAGGTCAGCGAACTGGATCTGGACAATCTCAATCTGGACGAAGAACTGGCCCGCCTCGAACAACGCGAGACGCGCAGGCCTGACACCTTTGCCCGCCCGGTCAGCGACATCGACAACGACGCTGTGAGCCTGACGGCGAAGCGTGACAGCCGGCAGAGCGATGAGGCGGCATGGGTCGATACGCTGCATAACGACGATGTCGAGCAACTGCCCGAGCTGCATGCAGAAGTTATCCAGGATAGCGACTCTGCAGAAGCTGCGGAGCCGCCGGAGGACGACAAACGTACCGAGCCGTCACTGTCACTGGACAAGGATCTGGACGATGACGAGCCGCCGATGCCAGTCATCATCCAGCGCAAGGCCGCGCCTGCCGAGAAGGTCGAGCGCTGGTCAGCGGTGGATGACGATGATGAAGACGATGACCATGAGCCGGAGCCTGAACCGCGGGGCAAGCGCAGCCGCAACGAACCGGCAGTGCGCGACCAGACACTCCTTGACCTGACCGACGACCCTTTACAGCTGGACTGGCAACGGCCCAAACCGCGCTGGGGCCGACGCCTGGCCTGGGGGCTGTTGATCGTGCTGGCGCTGGCGGGCCTGGCAGGACAGTACGTCTGGTATCACTTCGATCAGCTGGCACGCCAGGACCAGTACCGCCCATTGTTTCAGCAGATTTGCCCACAGGTTGGCTGCAAGGTGCCGAGCAAAGTCGACATTTCCCAGCTCAAGAGCAGCAACCTGGTCGTGCGCAGTCACCCGGAGTTTCAGGGGGCTTTGGTGGTCGACGCGATCATCTACAACCGCGCCTCTTTTTCCCAGCCGTTTCCCCTGCTGGAGCTGCGTTTTTCCGATACCGGCGGTCAGTTGATTGCCAGTCGTCGGTTCAAGCCCAGTGAATACCTGAGCGGCGAAATGGCCGGCAAGGAAGAGATGCCGCCGCAGACGCCGATCCATATCGCGCTGGATATCCTTGATCCAGGTGCCAAGGCCGTGAACTACAGCCTGAACTTCCGCTCGCCGGAATGACACGCCCGACGCCGATGCGTCGGTCAAGACTGCTTCTTTACACGTAAATTTCATCAAAGAACGCTGCACGATCGCAGAAATTTCGCGGCAAAATACCCTCTTATCGAGGTGGTCGAGCCCCGGCAATAACTGTTCAGATTTTATCCAATTCAGCCTTTATCCAGTCATCGAGAGCGGGTATCATGCCAACCCTTTTTCAAACTCTCGGTTCGATCTGACGGTGGCGCATGCGGCTGGCGGGATGAGCCGTTGCAGACCGGGTGAAACAGTTTTTTACACGGCCTGCGGATGATTTGGCCTCCACAACAGGTAAGGCTATGTCGGCAGTACGCATCGGCCCATATACAGTGCAAAACGGCTTGATTCTCGCCCCGATGGCGGGCGTCACCGACCAGCCTTTCCGTCAGCTGTGCCGAAGACTCGGCGCCGGCCTGGTGGTTTCGGAGATGGTCACCAGTGACATGAGCCTGTGGAACAGCCGCAAATCGCGTCTGCGCATGATCCACGAAGGTGATCCCGAGCCGCGCTCGGTACAGATCGCCGGTGGTGATCCGCAGATGCTGGCAGACGCAGCACGTGCCAATGTCGAACTGGGCGCCCAGATCATCGACATCAACATGGGTTGCCCGGCCAAGAAAGTCTGTAACAAGGCAGCAGGCTCGGCGCTGTTGAAGGATGAGCAACTGGTCAACGACATCCTGCAGGCCGTCGTGGCGGCAGTCGATGTACCGGTCACGCTGAAGATCCGCACCGGATGGGATCGTGACAACCGAAATGGCCTGACAGTGGCGAAAATTGCCGAGCAGGCGGGCATCACGGCACTGGCGGTACACGGGCGAACCCGTGCCGACCTGTACACCGGCGAGGCCGAGTACGACACCATCGCCCAGATTAAACAGGCCGTGTCGATACCGGTCTTTGCCAATGGCGACATCGATTCACCGCAAAAGGCCCGGCACGTGCTGAAGGCCACCGGTGCAGACGGATTACTGATTGGCAGGGCCGCACAGGGGCGTCCCTGGATTTTTCGCGAGATAGAACACTTCCTGCGGACCGGAGAAACACTGCCGGCGCCGCAGTCGAGTGAAGTGGAACGCATTCTGCTTGAGCATCTGGCAGCGCTCCACGTTTTCTATGGAGACGTGATGGGCGTGCGCATTGCACGCAAACACGTCAGTTGGTATCTCGCAACCCTGCCGGGCGCCAGAGAGTTTCGCGCCCACTTCAATCGTTTGGAAGATACGGAAGCACAGTGCGCCAACGTCCGGGAGTTCTTCAGCCAAGGCTGCAAGGGCCCGGATAACGAGAATGATAAAGAGGTGGCCGCATGACGATGATGACCGAGACTTTAGTGAGTGGAACAACACCCGTGAGCGACAACGTCAATTTGAAACAGCACCTCAACACGCCGAGCGAAGAGGGTCAGACCCTGCGCGGAAGTGTCGAGAAGGCGCTGCACAATTATTTCGCCCACCTCGAAGGCGCATCCGTCACTGACGTCTACAACCTGGTGTTGTCGGAAGTCGAGGCTCCGCTTCTGGAAAGCGTGATGAACTACGTCAAGGGCAACCAGACGAAGGCCTCCGAGCTGCTGGGACTGAATCGCGGTACGCTGCGCAAGAAACTCAAACAGTACGATCTGCTTTAAAGCATTCAAAACAGAAAAGGCGACCTTGCACCGCGGTCGCTTTTTTTTGCTGACTTCTTTTGCTTTTGATGGAAATCGAGATGACCGACCAGACTACCCGCCTGCCGATCCGCCGCGCTCTGATCAGCGTATCCGACAAGACAGGAATCCTTGAGTTTGCCCGCGAGCTTGAAGCGCTGGGCGTCGAGATTCTTTCCACTGGCGGTACGTTCAAGCTGCTCAAGGACAACGGCGTCGCGGCAGTCGAAGTGGCCGATTACACTGGCTTCGCTGAAATGATGGACGGCCGGGTCAAGACCCTGCACCCCATGATCCATGGCGGGATTCTGGGTCGTCGCGGCATAGACGACGCCGTCATGACCGAGCACGGCATCAAGCCGATCGATCTGGTTGCGGTCAATCTGTACCCGTTTGAAGCCACTGTTTCCAAGCCGGGCTGCGACCTGCCGACCGCCATCGAAAACATCGACATCGGCGGGCCAACCATGGTCCGGTCTGCAGCGAAGAACCACAAGGACGTCGCCATCGTGGTCAATGCCGGCGATTACGGCCAGGTCCTGGAAAGCCTCAAGGCCGGCGGCCTGACCTACGCTCAGCGCTTCGACCTGATGCTCAAGGCATTCGAGCACACCGCCGCCTACGACGGCATGATCGCCAACTACCTGGGCGGCGTCGACCAGACCGCCGAAACCCTGAGTACCGAAGGCCGCAGCCAGTTTCCGCGCACCTTCAACACCCAGTTCGTCAAGGCTCAGGAAATGCGCTATGGCGAGAACCCGCACCAGAGCGCGGCGTTCTATGTCGAAGCCAAACCTGCCGAGGTTGGTATCGCTACCTCCACCCAGTTGCAGGGCAAGGAGCTGTCGTTCAACAACGTGGCCGATACCGATGCCGCCCTGGAATGCGTCAAGAGCTTCGTCAAACCGGCCTGCGTGATCGTCAAGCACGCCAACCCGTGCGGTGTCGCGGTCTGCCCGGACGATGAAGGCGGCATTCGTCAAGCTTATGAACTGGCCTATGCCACCGACTCCGAGTCGGCATTTGGCGGCATCATCGCCTTCAACCGCGAGCTGGACGCTGCAACCGCCAAGGCCATCGTCGAGCGCCAGTTCGTCGAAGTGATCATCGCACCGAGCGTCAGCGCCGAAGCCCGCGCCATCGTCGCCAGCAAAGCCAACGTGCGCCTGCTGACCAGCGGCCAGTGGAGCGAGCGCCTGCCTGCCTGGGATTACAAACGCGTCAATGGCGGCCTGCTGGTACAGAGCCGTGACATCGGCATGATCACCGAGGCCGACCTCAAGGTCGTGACCCAGCGTGCGCCGACCGAACAGGAAATGCATGACCTGATCTTCGCCTGGAAAGTCGCCAAGTACGTCAAGTCCAACGCCATCGTCTACGCCCGCAACCGCCAGACCGTCGGCGTCGGCGCTGGCCAGATGAGCCGCGTGAACTCGGCGCGTATCGCCGCCATCAAGGCTGAACACGCCGGACTTCAGGTTCAGGGCGCGGTCATGGCCTCCGATGCCTTCTTCCCGTTCCGTGACGGCATCGACAACGCGGCCAAGGTCGGCATCACCGCTGTCATCCAGCCAGGCGGCTCGATGCGTGACAATGAAGTGATCGCTGCGGCAGACGAAGCCGGCATCGCGATGGTGTTTACCGGCATGCGTCACTTCAGGCACTAAGGGCAGCGGCAAGCTTCAAGCTTCAAGCTTCAAGCTTCAAGCTTCAAGCTTCAAGCTAAAGCCTAACGCACTAACCATTCAACGCCATGAGCTGCACGCAAGCTGCCCCCGCTTCTACTTGCAGCTTGTAGCTAACAGCTTGTAGCTACTCCAAAGGAGTCTGTTTTGAATATTTTGATCATTGGCAGCGGCGGTCGTGAACACGCCCTGGCATGGAAAGTCGCCCAGGACCCACGCGTGCAGAAGGTGTTTGTCGCACCGGGCAATGCGGGCACGGCGATCGAGGCCAAATGCGAAAACGTGGCCATCGACGTTCTGGCACTGGAGCAACTGGCGGATTTCGCTGAAAAGAACGTTGCGCTGACCATCGTCGGCCCTGAAGTGCCGTTGGTTGCAGGCGTCGTCGACCTGTTCCGCAGCCGTGGCCTGGACTGCTTCGGCCCGACCGCCGGTGCTGCGCAGCTTGAAGGCTCCAAGGCGTTTACCAAGGACTTCCTGGCGCGTCACAAGATTCCTACTGCCGACTACCAGAACTTCACCGAGATCGAGCCTGCCCTGGCCTATCTGCGTGAAAAAGGTGCGCCGATTGTCATCAAGGCCGACGGCCTGGCCGCGGGCAAGGGCGTGATCGTCGCCATGACCCTGGCAGAAGCCGAAGATGCCGTACGTGACATGCTGGCTGGCAACGCCTTTGGCGACGCTGGTTCGCGCGTTGTCATCGAAGAGTTTCTCGATGGCGAAGAAGCCAGCTTTATTGTCATGGTCGACGGCAAGAATGTATTGCCCATGGCCACCAGCCAGGACCACAAGCGCGTCGGCGACGGCGACAGCGGGCCGAATACCGGCGGCATGGGCGCATACTCCCCTGCCCCGGTGGTCACCGCCGAGGTTCATCAACGTGTCATGGACCTGGTGATCTGGCCGACCGTCAGGGGCATGGCCGATGAAGGCAACGTTTACACCGGCTTCCTCTATGCTGGTCTGATGATCGATAAAGCGGGTAACCCGAAAGTCATCGAGTTCAATTGCCGCTTCGGCGACCCGGAAACCCAGCCGGTCATGCTGCGCCTGCAATCGAGTCTGGTACTGCTGGTCGAAGCTGCGCTGGCGCAAGCGCTGGACAAGATCGAAGCACAGTGGGACCCGCGCCCGAGCCTGGGTATCGTGCTGGCCGCCGGAGGCTATCCTGGCGACTACGCCAAAGGCGCAGTCATCGAGGGTCTGGATGCAGCAGCACAGCTCGAAGGCAAGATTTTCCATGCAGGCACGGCCTTGCAGGATGAGCGTGTCGTGACCAGCGGTGGTCGTGTACTGTGTGCCACAGCGCTGGGTGACAGCGTCGGCAACGCGCAGGAAAATGCCTACGCGCTGGCCGCAAAAGTCGACTGGCAAGGGTGTTTTTACCGCAAGGACATTGGCTACCGTGCCATTGCCCGTGAGCGTGGCGAAGACCAGGAGTAATCGATCGGACCAGCCTCTTCAACCAGAGGCTGGCCGGTTGGTCCGGTATTCGCGGTTTTACCAGGCATTCACTCACGAAGGGATTTCATTGTGCGCGGGCTCAGGATTGCCATAGCCTCAACCGTCGGACTGCTGACCCTGCTGTTCATGCTTTCGGCGCAGGCCGAGCATGGTGCAGGCTGGTCGACGCTGCTCGACGAAAAGGCCCACCTGACGCTGGATGAAATCCGCTCGGCGCGCTATCAGAATCAATTCAGCCCCACCGAACTGGAACGTGTCACGGCTGCGGATCGCGGCGGTGCCGTGTGGCTGCATTACCGCCTGCAACCGACCCAGCACGAACAACTCCTGCGCATCTTCGCCCCGGATCTGTCCAGCGCCGACCTGTATGTCATGGATGGCGATCAACAGATTGACCACGTGCGCACCGGCAATGACGTGCCGATTGAAGATCAGCGACTGCCGTCCAACGATTTCCTGCTACCGGTTCCGCAAAGCTCGGCCCCTCTGGATATCTACCTGAAGCTCGTCTCTGCACAGAAAATGCGCCCCAGCATCACCCTCGAACCGGCGATAAAAAGCGCCGCCAACGAGACCCAGCCGTTGCTGTTCGGGCTGCTTTTTGGCGCGCTGTCCATGCTGATCGTGCAGAACCTGACGCGTTACGGACACACCCGGTCGCGCAGCAATCTGTGGCTGGCCGCCTGCGAATCGTTACTCGGGCTCAGTGCCCTGCTGCTGCTCAACCTGCTGCGCCCGATCGACCCGTGGAATATCGCGCAAACCCCTAGCGCGCACTTGGCACTGCTGCTGGCCGCTGTCGCAGGACTGATCTACACCTACTATTTCTTCGTCCACCGCAATGCCCGCAAGCTCGACCGTCTGTTGCTGGGCACCGCGGTGCTCATGGGGATCGGCGCCTCGCTGGTGCTGTTCGACGAGCAGTTGCCGATCAATATCCTGACGTTCGGCCTGGTCTCGTTGACCACCCTGAGCATTCTCGCGGTGTCGATGTGGCACTGGCAGAAGGGCTATCGCTCGGCGCGCCTGTTTGTCCTCGGGATGATCACCTTCAATATCGGCTACATGGTGGTCCTGCCCGGCCTGCTGTGGCTGAGCCTGGTGCCGCCACAATGGCTGATACTGGCGCTGCTCAGCGTGTTCTGCATCAGCGGGCTGCTGATGAGCCTGGCGCTCAGCGAACGGCATCGCAGCATCACCGAAGACCGGTTCAGCATCAGCCGCGATCAGGCGGCCAGCACCGCCGAAATCAACGCCAAGGCCGAGTTCCTGGCGAAGATCAGCCACGAGATTCGCACTCCGATGAATGGCGTGCTGGGCATGACCGAACTGCTGCTCGGCACCCCGCTGTCGGTCAAACAACGCGACTACGTGCAGACCATTCACAGTGCTGGTAACGAACTGCTGACGCTGATCAACGAGATTCTCGACATCACCAAGCTTGAGTCTGGGCAGATCGAACTGGACGACGTGCAGTTCGACATCGGTGCGCTGGTCGAGGACTGCCTGAATATCTTCCGCGCCAAGGCCGAGCAGCAACAGGTCGAGCTGATCAGCCAGATTCAGCCTCAGGTGCCGCGTGTCATCAATGGTGATCCGACTCGCCTGCGCCAGACGCTGCTGAGCCTGCTGGAAAACGCCCTGAAGAAGACCGACGAAGGTGAAATTCTTCTGGCCGTCGCCCTCGAGTCCTCGAAAAGCGGCAATACGCGGTTGCGCATTTCGGTTCAGGACAGCGGCGAATCGCTTTCCGATGAAGAGCGCGAAGAGCTGCTGCACGCCGAACTGCACAGCCGTAACTTCCTGGCCAGCAGCCGGCTCGGCGGCCATCTCGGGCTGGTGATCGCTCGTCAGTTGATCGTACTGATGGACGGCGAGTTCGGCATTCAGAACACTGGTGCGCAAGGCAATACGTTGTGGCTGAACCTGCCGCTGGACGCAAAGCTGCTTGAACAGCCGACCATCGATCTGGACAGCCCGCTGAAAGATGCCAGGGTGCTGGTGGTCGATGACAACGACACATGCCGCAAAGTGCTGGTCCAGCAATGCAGCGCCTGGGGCCTGAATGTCAGCGCCGTGGCGTCCGGCAAGGAGGCCCTGGCCCTGCTCAGAACCAAGGCGCACCTGCGCGACTATTTCGATGTGGTCCTGCTCGATCAGAACATGCCGGGCATGACCGGCATGCAACTGGCCGCCAAGATCAAGGAAGATCCAAGCCTGAACCACGACATTCTGTTGATCATGCTGACCGGCATCAGCAATGCGCCCAGCAAGATCATCGCGCGCAACTCCGGCATCAAGCGGATTCTGGCCAAACCGGTAGCAGGCTACACGCTCAAGACCACGTTGGCAGATGAACTGACCCAGTTGAACAAGGGTGTCGTGTCGAACAAGCCCGGCCCTGTCGTGACTCCGCCGGTCAACGTCCCTGGCGACTTCCGGATTCTGGTGGCCGAAGACAATAGCATTTCGACCAAGGTCATCCGCGGCATGCTCGGCAAGCTCAACCTCAACCCCGATACCGCGAGCAATGGTGAGGAAGCGTTACGTGCCATGAAGGCGCAGCGTTATGACCTGGTGTTGATGGACTGCGAGATGCCGATACTCGACGGTTTCTCGGCCACCGAGCAATTGCGCGCCTGGGAAGTCGGCAATCAGCGCGTACGCACCCCGGTTGTTGCACTGACCGCGCATATTCTCACCGAGCACAAGGACCGGGCACGCCAGGCTGGCATGGACGGCCACATGGCCAAGCCCATCGAGCTGTCCCAGTTGCGCGAACTGGTAGAGCACTGGGTGGCGCACCGTGACAAGGCCCGCGGGCTGACGGCTGACGACGAGCGCTATCGGCAAAACTGACAGCAACGGGAAAGGCCTATGGCCTGATAGACTGGCGCTGCCATCCACCTGCTGCTGTGAGTCGAAGCCATGCTTCACGTGTTGTTCAGCGTCTATCTGAAAATGCTGGTGCTTTACAGCCCGTTTTTCGTTCTTTCCTGCTTCATCAGCCTCACGCGAGGTCACTCGCGCAAGGAGCAGCGGCGCCTGGCCTGGAAGGTGGCACTGGCGACACTGGTTTCCAGCGTGCTGCTCTACTTGTTCGGACGGATTATTTTCGATGTATTCGGCATCACGGTGGATGCGTTCAGAATTGGTGCCGGCAGTGTGCTGTTCATATCGGCACTGGGCATGGCACAGGGCAAGTCAGCGGTGCAGACCGATAATATCCAGCAGGATGTGACTATCGTTCCTTTGACCATCCCGCTTACCGTCGGCCCCGGCACGATCGGTGCGTTGCTGGTCATGGGCGTCAGTCAGCCCCACTGGGACGACAAACTTACCGCCATCCTGAGTATTGCGCTGGCCAGCCTCACCGTCGGCGTCGTGCTTTACCTCTCCAACCGTATCGAACGAATCCTCGGTGATCAGGGTTTGCAGATTGTCAGCCGCTTGATGGGATTGTTTGTCTGTGCGCTGGCCGCGCAAATCATTTTCACTGGCATCAGGGGCTACCTGCTGCCCTAGGCAGGGTTCAGATACTTGCAGACCGCACCAGCCCCAGCGCCCTGCCGTCCAGATAACGCATAACCTCGTCACGGTGAGTTGCATACACCTTGCTGTCAAAGATGTAACTGCCGCCCTTGAAGTGAAACAGCAGTCTTCGTCTTCCTGGCGCATGGTCGTCAACGCTCAGGTGCAGACTGCAAAGCAAGAGGAGCATCCTGCCAGACTCATACTTTTCGCAGGGTACGACCTGAAAACTGCCCAGACGTCCCTGATCCAAGCCGTTTTGAAAATACGACTCCGCTGCCTGATTGACCCCCATTGCAGCAACCGCACGCTGCACCATGTCGCTAAGACGCTTGCGATCCGCGGGATGACTGACCTTGAACGTCGCCTCTAATAAATCGTCGACACTGCTCACCACCATTGAGTCACCCAAGACCAGGCCCTTTTGCTGTATGCCGCGCGTCTTGAGGCGGCTGCGGTAGTAATGCATCCAGCTGCCCCACTGGGTCTTGAAATCAAACTGCCTGCCCGCGAACAACTGAGCGTCCAGAAGCACGTTCTGAATATCCGTGCGCTCCTCGCTCGCAAGTCCGGGCAGAAACGCGACCATACTGGGGATATTGCCCAGATAGGCCGCATTCTCTGTATCTGCACTCATTTGCGTTACTCCCTTCCATGGGCTTTTCCAGGTTATTAAAGACTGATGATTTCCGCTGCGGCACGATCAGCCAGCGCGTCCTGCACAGTCTGGCGAAACGGCTCGAAGCTCTGGCGACTGAAGCGGAACGCAGTAGCGACGGCATGCACCTGCATTTCGCCGCCCACTATCTGCCAGAAATAATGTGCGGGCCGCAGCGCCAGGGTGGTCATCTGCAAGCTGCACAGGAGGATCGACACTTCGTCCTTACTGCGCATTGCACATGGCATGAGCTGAAAGCTTTCAGAACGCCCGGACGTGAACCAACTGCTGAAAAAACTCGCCGCATAATCACTGCTCAATAACTTGTCGAACGAACTGCGGTACAACTGGCGAAGCTCGCCGGCATTATCGACCACGGGTAGCTGCAGTTTTCCGATATCCCTGAAACTGTGGATTTTCAATCGGGCATCGTTGATCCCGGCGCTCCGCAAACCGCCAGTGGCGGCAATCGAGCGCTGGTAAGCCTCCAGCCATGCACGCCAGTTCGTCCTGGAAGAATGGTGATCATCTGCGACCAGTCGGGCATGGTGCAGACAATCGATTATGTTCTGGCGCAAATCAGGTTCGACGTCGCGGGCGAAGGACAGCAGGCCGGCGTCCGTCAGCAGGGCTTCATCCGGATCAGACATCTGAACTGCCCCCAAGCGACATGATCAGACCCGCGCGCTTGCTCGACAGCGCGGTGTCGATGCCATCGCGAAACTGCGAATAGACCTGTTCGAACAGCTGCATTGCATAGACAGTCACAGCGATGTTGCCGTAGACACTTGTCGGCTCGATGACCTCGAAAAGAAACCCGGATGACAACGGCTGACGTGTGGCGAACTGAAACTGCGCCAGTTTCAGGTTCTGCCGGGTGTCGACGAACGCCAGTTGCAGAAGCACGCTGACCTGCAACTTGCCCGCGTGATTCAAACCGCTCTGTATGGTCTGGCTGCGCAGCAGATGAAGCGCTTCGTTCGTGAAGGACTGATTGCCCACCTTACGCATGAACGCCTCCGCATGCCGGAGCGTCTCGGCTGGCACGAAGGGGGCGAGCGCACGCGTCATGCAACTCCACACCGTTTCGACAGACTCTTCCGGCAAAGGCTGGCTGGTGCGTTCGTTGGCACTCGGCAACCAACCGAAACGCTGCGCTGCGGCGAGACGGGTTTCATTCCATTTTTCGGGTTCGGCAAACTTCGAGTGTTGCTTCGATGCGGCCAACTGCACGTACAGCATCGAATCCAGTACATCGTTTTTCAGGAATACCCGCTGCGGCTCGGGGAAAAACATCAAACAGCCCGCATTGACGACTACGGCATCCAATTCCTGTTTCATGGGAAAATTCCTTTTATCCCGAAGGCGGAGGCAGTCCATGCCTCCGCCAACACTCCGGTCAGATTTCGAAATCTGCAATCGCACGTCTGGCATTATCGTCCAGCCGTTGCTGGATCATGTCGCGATGGCGCGCATACAGCGCCGTATTGAGCAACAGGCTGTCCTCCCCCTTCCAGGTCTGGACACTGGTGTCCTGCCACTCCCAGAACAGTACGTTGGTGACGTCACTGTCAGCCTGAAAACTGACCGCTGCCATGGCCAGACTGACGATGCTGTCCTCGGATTCGATACAGGAGGCGATACGGAAGCTACCGCCACGATGTGCCTTGGTCTGGCTCTCGAACAGGCGCAGGGGTTCTTTTTTGGCCCTCAATGCGGCGATTGCATCTCCAGCCACCTTGAGCATCAGCAGCGATGCAGGCCCAGGTAACGCGGCAGCTGCAATGGCCGAACCAAGGATCTCCAGACCCAATTCGTCCATCGTGAAACGCTGATGGGTGGCACGATAACGCGCATAGTTCCACTGAGTGGAAAGCCAGCCCAGCTTCGAAAGCACTTCGTTGAACTTGTCATACCACTGATCACCCTGGGTTTGAGCGCTGAACGCCTTGTTGGCCACCAGGGTGGCAAACAGAAAGGAATTTATTACGTCCTGCTTGCTCTGCGCCGACATCCCGGCGGCAAATGCCAGCAGACTGCCTGCGACCACCGCCGCCTCATTGCCGGGTTTCGCGTCGGTTACGTCACGCGCCTTGAGCAAGCCTGGATTGGCCGCCGCCGCGTACGCGCCGAACGAAGATGGGCATTCAGCCAGCTCGCAGGCGGCGATGTAATCGAGGTTGTCAGTGCTGTTCATGGTTTTTTCCTGTGTCATTTCATTAGTCCTTTAATTCATGAGTCCTAGTGGACTGAATCGAGACTAACGAAATAAATCATGCAGTTTTTTCGGTGCTTCCCGTTTGCCCCATGATGGCTTTCGGGCACCAGGCTGCCGAACGTGACACGCAGAGCGAAATTCGACGCGCCATCTGCCTCCCGGTTTACTGCGAGTGAGCGAACATTCCCGTGAGATTTCTGGCGTCGGACTACAGACTACGCAGATTGAAGAGAGCCGATTCGCTCAAGCCTGTGAGCCGAAACACCGGCTCACAGGCTTGAAGTGAGATCACCACTTCAGCACTTTCCCACAATAGGTAGCAGCTGGTATTACACGGGTGCGAGCTCACGCTGTAGGCTTGTTGCCGTACCAACGCGGCGTATAGACCCAGTTGCCGCCTTCGTGACGCGCAAAGGTGCACGTCAGGGAAGAGCCGATCAAGACCATGGTGCGCATGTCCACCTGCTCCGGGGTCAACTCGCCGAGCGTGATAACCCTCAGAGTCTGGCCAGGACGGCCGATGTCGCGCCCCAGCGTCACGGGCGTTGCAGGGATGCGATGCTGGCGGACAATCTCCAGCGCGCGCCCCAGTTGCCAAGGTCGGGAGCGCGATATCGGGTTGTAGAACGCCAGAGCCAGATCGGCCTGGCAGGCGAGGTCCAGACGCTTTTCGATGATCTCCCAGGGCTTGAGGTTGTCGGACAGCGACAGCACACAGAAATCATGCCCCAGCGGCGCACCGGCCTGGGCTGCGGTGGCCAGAGAGGCCGAGACACCGGGCAGAATCTCCAGCTCGACCGCATGCCAGTGAGGATTATCCGACTCATGCAACGCTTCAAGCACCGCTGACGCCATGGCGAACACTCCCGGATCACCGGACGACACCACGACCACCGAGCGGCCTTGAGCAGCCAGCTCGAAGGCATGTCGGGCACGCTGCATTTCTTCGCGATTGTCAGTGCAGTGCAGCACTTGGTCGGCACGAAACGGCCCCGCCATGCGCACATAGGTCTCATAGCCCAGCACATCGTTGGCACGTGCCAGTTCGGCCTTGACCGCAGGCACCATCAGATCTGCTGCGCCAGGGCCCAGGCCAATGACTGCAACGCGGCCACGTCCGCGACCGATGCTCTGCACCTCCAGCGGTTGCGCCGCGACAGCAATCGCTGTGTGGGCGTCGACGCAAAGCGGTGGCAACAGCTGCGGCACAGCCTTCATGGCCATCTCGCTGGCCGCAGCGGCGCTGACGAATCGCACCGCAACGTCCAGCTCGGCGGCAGCCTTGTGCAGGTGCGGATTGGCCATCTGCTCCTCGGCAGCCAGCAGACAGGCCAGAGACTGCCCGGCGATACGTGCTTCGCGCAGGGCCGAGCGCACGTGCTCAACCAGTTGATCTGTGAGGTCAGTCAGCGCAACCAGCACATTACGCGGGTAGATCAGCAATTCATGGGGTGAAGGCTCGCGCAGGGCACTGCCGACATGGATGGCCAGCGCCGCCTTTGGATCTTCGGGCAGTTGCGCCTGAGCCAGCCACGGGGCTTGGCCCTCGATGCGCACGGGTTCACCGGATAGCAGGTCGGAAACGAAACGCTTGCCCAGCTCCAGATCGCCCAGCGCATAGCCGCTTGGCGGATTGAGCAGGCAGGTGCCGAAACGCAGCTCGCCGCTGGTAGTGATCGCCGGCGCAACGCCAAGCCCGCTGGCGATGCTGCGCGCCAGAACATTCACCCCGCCAAGGCCGCCGAGCAGCGGCACCACGGCGCTGCCGTCTTCGGCCACAGCGAGCACCGGCGGTTCGGCGCCCTTCTCCAGCAGCACGGCGGCCAGAGTGCGAATAACGATACCGGCCGCACAAAGGGCGATGATCGGCGTGTTCTGTTGATACAACTGGCGCAGCGTCGCGCCGAACTCACTGTAAGTACGGTCGGCACCCTGCACGCGCTCGGCCAGGCCATGAATCAGCGCATCGGGAAACAGCTGTTGAATGCGCCGCGCGGTAGCAAGGCTGCCATTGCCGAGAATGACGATGGCCGGAGTCATGGAGGTCATTAGCCTTGCCACCTGTCGCCAGGGACGATAATCAACGAAAAATAGGGAGACGACGTCGGGTCGACCTGATCCAGCGGAACGATTTTCTGGTTGCTCATCGTGGCGCGCTCGACATACAGCGCACGCCCGGCCATCCCCAGTTCGATCAGCACTTCGCGGACCTTGTGGAAGTTGCGCCCCAGTTTCATGATCACCGCCGCGTCGGCATCGGCCAGCTTGCGTTTCAGGTCATCGTGGGACAGCACACCGGACAGCACCGACAGGCTCTGATTGCGATACACCAGCGGCGCGCCCAGCACCGAAGCACCGCCGAGCATCGAGCACACGCCCGGAATCACTTCAGCGTCGTAATGCTCGGCCAGACGATCGTGCAGGTACATGTAGGAGCCATAGAAAAACGGATCGCCTTCGCAGATCACCGCCACATCGCGTCCGGCGTCCAGGTGCGCGGCAATGTGCCGGCTGGATTCGTCGTAAAAGTCGCTGATGAGCTTTTCGTAGGACAGTGTCGCCGGCAATGCCTCGGTGGTAACCGGGTAGACCAGCGGCATCAGGGTCTGAACGTCCTGCAGATGCGCTTCGATGATGCCGAAGGCGTTGCCCTTTTTACCCTTGGCCACGAAATACGCCACCACCGGCGACTCGCGCAGCAGGCGCAGGGCCTTGACAGTGATCAGCTCCGGGTCGCCAGGACCGACGCCCAGGCCAATCAATCGACCGCGTGCCTGCATCATTCGATCTCCGTGGCCAGTGCGTTGACAGCGGCCACGGCCATGGCGCTGCCGCCACGACGGCCCTGCATGATCACGAACGGCACGCCGCGGCTATCGGCGGCAAGCATCGCCTTGGACTCGGCGGCGCCGACAAAGCCGACCGGAAAACCGAGAATCAGCGCAGGCTTCGGCGCACCGGCATCGAGCATTTCCAACAGGTAGAACAGCGCGGTCGGCGCGTTGCCGATGACCACCACGCTGCCTTCCAGGTGCGGACGCCACAACTCGAGCGCCACCGCAGAACGCGTATTGCCCAGCTCCAGGGCCATTTCCCGTACGCCTTCATCATGCAAGGTGCAGATGATCGGGTTATTGGCGGGCAGACGGGTGCGGGTGATGCCTTCGGAGACCATCCGCGCATCGCACAGGATCGGCGCTCCGGCGGCCAGAGCGTTGCGCCCGGCAGCACCGGCACCCGGCGAGAAGCGCAGGTCTTCGATGACTTCGACCATCCCGCAGGCATGGATCACGCGCACAGCGAGTTTTTCCAGGTCGGCAGGGATCGTGTCAAGACGCGCTTCGGCGCGAATGATCGAGAAAGAGTTGCGATATATCTCCTGACCATCGCGGATGTAATCAATCATGCATGTTGCTCCGTGAGCCGGCGTTCAACTGCGCACCGACTGCTTCAATAGTAAGGTTGCGCGCGCGCAGCACGCCGAAACCGGCATGCGCTGTATCGCGAAAATAAAGATCGTAACGGCCCGGCGCGACAGCCAGCAAGGTTACTGGCGCTACGTGGGCGGCGGCGCAGGAACGCGTGCAGCCGCTCAAGTGAACAGCCTGGCCGGTAGCCAGCACGGCAGCCAGTTGCAGGGCGTCGGCCTTGGTGTCGGCCAGCCCCTTGGCGCACCCGGCAGAACCGGTACAGGCGAGCATTTGCGCCAGCGGTTGCCCGGCCGCCCCGACGAAGCCCGATGCCTGCAACGCGCCCAGCACCGCCGTCGCGCGCTCGACCGGCACGTTGGGCAATAACAGGCTTTGCCAGGGCGTCAGACGCAGAGTGCCATCGCCCTGATCCGCCGCCAGTTGCGCCACGCTGGAAAGCATCGCCGCATCGAGACGCCCCAACGGTACTGCAGCGCCCACCGCAACCTGGTCAGGCTGGGCCTGTGGATAAACACCGATATGCCGAGTGCCCTGAATGGCCGGACGCTGCCAATCGGTGATCGCCTTATCGGTGCGCACTGTGCAGCCGGACCGAGTCGACAGCTCGCGCAGCAGATCGGCGGTCGATACCTCGGCCAGCAGGTGCCGCATCCGGGTGTGCTCGGGGCGGGCCAGGTCGAGAAACAGTTCCAGCAGTGCGACAACCAGCGTCTTCCCCTCGGCCACAGGAACAGCGGCCAGCGGTCGATCACGGGCCGGACAGCCGGCCAACCCGAACGCCAGCAACACTTCGTTATCGAATTTCAGCGCCGACAGCCACACGTCGTGCGGGTGTTCGAGCATGACCAGCGCTTCGCCAGCGTCCAGCGACAGGGCGAACTTGGGGGACAGCTCATGAAAACGCGGGTGATGTTCCAGCGCGTCGAGAATCTGCGCCGCCAGCGGCCGGGCATCGAAGAGCATCTGCGGGTCCAGCCCGGCCGTCGGGCTAAGCATCAGGTTGCGCACATCGTCGCTGGCCGGGTTGGCGGGGCCGAGCCCTGCCGCCATCAAGGCACTGATCAACCCGTCATGATCAGCACCAATGCCGCGAATCTGCAGGTTGGCGCGGTTGGTGGCTTCAATAACGCCGTGTGCATAGGTGCGCGCGGCCTCGGCGACGGCCATGGCCTGCGCACTGCTGATCACCCCGCCCGCCAGCTTGATCCGGCAGATCCCGCCGTCCAGTGCCGGGACGATACGCAGCAACCCCGGACAGGCCGAGGGGCGTAGCGTTGCAGAGGATGTGCGAGCGGACTGCTGCTCGTTCAATGGGTCACCCGATGTGAACTGGCTGGAAACGGACGTTGATTAGAGCACTTGTACCCCGTCGGGCGCGGTATTATGCCTGCTTTGTCCGCAGGCATGAAAAGGCGCTCTGTCGGAAGTTCGGATTGAGGTAGGTACATGTCACCGTGGCTGACAGTCGTGGGAATCGGAGAAGACGGTTACAAGGGGCTCGGCAAGAACGCCAGACACGCTCTGCTGCACGCTGATCAGGTGTTCGGCGGCCCGCGCCAGCTGGCGTTGCTGCCACCGTGCATTCGCGCCGAGCGACGTGCGTGGCCGAGTCCTTTCTCGTTGAACCCTGTGCTCGAGCAGCGGGGTGCCGAGATCTGCGTACTGGCCAGTGGCGACCCGATGATGTTCGGCGTCGGCGCCAGTCTTGCACGCGTGGTCAGCATTGATGAAATGCGCATCCTGCCCGCACCCTCCTCTTACTCTCTGGCTGCAGCCCGCCTAGGCTGGCCGCTGCAAGACGTGGTCACCCTGTCGGTGGTTGCCCGGCCGGTGGCGGCGCTGAACGCACACTTCCACCATGGCATGCGTCTGCTGGTGTTGAGCAACGACGGCAGCAGCCCCGCCGTGATTGCCGGCTTGTTGCGCGAGCGCGGCTTTGGTCCAAGCCGCATGACCGTCCTGGAACATCTGGGTGGCGAAGCCGAGCGACGCGTCGAGGGGCTGGCCAGCGAGTGGGGCAACCCCGAGATCGCTGCGCTGAACCTGGTTGCCATCGATTGTCGCGCCGACGCCAGCGCCATCCGTCTGAGCCCCATTTCAGGTCTGCCGGACAGCGCCTTCGAACATGACGGCCAGCTCACCAAGCGCGACGTACGCGCCATCACCCTCGCCCGCCTTGCGCCGCTACCGGGCGAACTGTTGTGGGATGTCGGCGCGGGCTGCGGCTCCATCGGCATCGAATGGATGCGCGCGCACCCGACCTGCCGGGCGATGGCCATCGAAGCCGATGAAGGCCGCCAGCAACTGATCGAATTCAACCGCGACGCACTCGGCGTGCCTGGCCTGCAAGTGGTGCGGGGCAGCGCGCCTCAGGCATTGAGTGGTCTGGAACGCCCGGATGCGATTTTCATCGGCGGTGGCGTGACGCGTATCGGCGTACTGGAGACCTGCTGGGAACAGCTGCGCCCGGGCGGCCGACTGGTCGCCAATGCGGTCACCCTGCAAAGCGAAACCGCCTTGATGGCCTGGCGCGAACGGCATGGCGGCGAGCTGACCCGTATCCACGTCGCCCACGCGCAGCCCCTCGGCGAATTCGACACGTGGCGTCAGGCGTTGCCGATCACCCTGCTGGACGTAGTCAAACCCTGATGCGCGAAGAAACCGCCGAACAGCCTGCGCCACTGCGCAGTGGCCTGACCACTGGCAGCTGTGCGACCGCAACCAGCCTGGCGGCGGCGCGACTGTTGCTCTGCGGGCAGGTCAGCGACGCGGTGGGTATCGTCCTGCCAAAGGGCAAACAGGTGCAGATGCGTCTGGAATTCTGCCGGCTTGTGGATAACTTCGCGGAAGCCGCAACCCTCAAGGATGCCGGCGATGATCCGGATGTCACCCACGGCGCGCTGGTGTTTGCCCGTGTCAGGCTGCAAACAGCGGCGGGCGTGCGCTTCGTCGCGGGTGCAGGTGTCGGCACTGTGACCCGCCCAGGGCTGGTGCTGGCAGTGGGTGAGCCGGCCATCAACCCGGTGCCTCGGCGCATGATGACCGAGCACTTGCTGCAACTGGCCGAAGAACAAGGCTACAGCGGCGGATTCGAAGTCACGATCGGCGTCGAGGGCGGCGAGGCGCTGGCGCTCAAGACCATGAACCCGCGCCTTGGCATTCTCGGCGGACTGTCGATTCTCGGCACCAGCGGGATCGTCCGGCCGTTCTCCTGCGCAGCCTATATCGCCTCGATCCATCAGGGCATCGACGTCGCCACCACCAACGGCTATCGGCATATCGCCGCCTGCACCGGCAATGCCAGCGAAGACACCATGCGCCGCGTCTACAAAATTCCGGACATCGCCCTGATCGAGATGGGCGACTTCGTCGGTGCGGTGCTCAAGCACTTGCGCAAGGTGCCTGTGGATAAGTTGAGCGTGTGCGGCGGCTTCGGCAAGATCAGCAAGCTGGCCGCCGGCCATATGGACCTGCACAGCCGCCATTCCAGCATCGACCTGCCACAGCTGGCGCAATGGGCTAGGGATGTTGGCGCGGATGCAGGCCTGCAACAGCAGATCCTTGCAGCCAACACCAGTCAGCAAGCGCTGGCGATAAGCGCCGCGGCGGGTGTGCCACTGGGTGACGAAGTGTGTCGCCATGCGCTGAATTTTGCGCGCAGCATCGTGCCTGCGAGCGTTCAGGTGGAGGTTTTCGCCATTGATCGTCAGGGCGGGCTGGTGGGTCAGGCTGGCGTTCACTCACAGAGAGAAGCGACATGAAACGCATACTGCTGCTGGGCGGTATTACCGAGGCTCTGGCCATTGCGCGAAGGCTCGGGCCTGAGCACATCTACAGCCTGGCGGGCGTGGGCCGGGTGCCGTCGGATCTGGCCTGCCAATTGAAGGTCGGCGGTTATGGCGGCGCCGAGAGCATGGCGCAGTACATGGGCGAACAGGGCGTCGACTTGCTGCTGGACGCCACCCATCCGTATGCCGCACAGATCAGCCACAACGCAGCGCGTGCGGCCAAACTGGCTGGCATTCCCTGCTGGGCTTTGCGCCGCACCGCGTGGCAGGCAGGTCCGGGAGATGACTGGCGCGAAGTGGCTGACTGGTCAGAACTGGCCACTGCCCTGCTTCCTTTCAAGCGCCCGCTGTTCACGCTGGGTCGCGAGCCCTTGCAGCACTTGCACGAAATACCGCCGCACCAGTTCTGGACACTCCGGGCACTGGACGACTACCCCGGCAACGAACGCTGCGAAGTGATCGGCGCACGCGGCCCATTCATGCTGGAAGACGAACGCCAGTTGTTCGAACAGCGCCGCATCGACGTACTGATCAGCAAAAACAGCGGCAGCAGCTCCACCGAACCCAAACTCGACGTCGCCCGCGAACACGGCCTGCCCGTCCTGATCCTCAAACGCCCACAGTTGCCTGACGTCGACCGGCTGTTCTGGGGTGTGGATGAGGTGCTGGAGGCCTTAGGGTTGGATTAATGAGCGGTCTTTAGTCCTCACTGATACCCCTGAAAACACCTCGGACCTGTGGAAGTGAGCTTGCTCACGAAGAGGCCGGTGCTGCCGCTGAAAATCTGTTGATCCGTTAATGCGCCTTCGCAAGCAAGCTAGCTCCCACAAGGTCAGCGATGCTGCAGAATATCCACATGGCTCGAAGTATCCCGAGCCTGCGGAAATAAGCCACATAGCTTGAAAACACCTCGGACCTGTGGGAGTGAGCTTGCTCACGAAGAGGCCGGTGCAGCCGCTGAAAATCTGTTGATCCGTTAATACGCCTTCGCGAGCAAGCTCCCACAAGATCAGCGGTGCTGCAGAATATCCACATGGCTCGAAATACCCCAGAGCCTGCGAAAATAAGCCACATAGCTTGAAAACAACTCGGACCTGTGGAAGTGAGCTTGCTCACGAAGAAGCCGGTGCAGCCGCTGAAAATCTGTTGATCCGTTAATACGCCTTCGCGAGCAAGCTCGCTCCCACAAGGTCAGCGGTGCTGCAGAATATCCACATGGCTCGAAATACCCCGAGCCTTTGGAAATAAGCCACATAGCTTGAAAACACCTCGGTCCCGTGGGAGTGAGCTTGCTCACGAAGAGGCCGGTGCAGTCGCTAAAAATCTGTTGATCCGTTAATGCGCCTTCGCGAGCAAGCTCACTCCCACAAGGTCAGCGGTGCTGCAGAATATCCACTTGGCTCGAAATACCCCGAGCCTGCGGAAATAAGCCACATAGCTTGAAAAACCCTCTGACCTGTGGGAGTGAGCTTGCTCACGAAGAGGCCGGTTTTTCACAGCCAAATTGCGTCCCATAAGGGATAATCACGCACGCTTTTGACCAGGTTGGCTCGAACAGGATTGGCAACGATATAACGGGCAAAATCTAAAAGGCTTTCTTCAGTGCGGATGCTGACGTCGTGGAACCCGCTTTGCCAAAAAGGTCCACTGCAGCCTCTGGCTCTATTTATGGCGATCGCGCTTTTCGATTTAACGCGCTGTACAACGCTGGATAATGAGTGACTATTCAACTGCAGCAGCCAGTGAATGTGGTCGGGCATTACCACCCAGGCTAATGAATCGGCCAGTTGCTGCTCTTGAACCTGTCGAAGTTCATCAACCAGCAGACGACCCATGCGCCAATCGGAAAAAACAGGATTTCTCTGGAATGTTTTTGCGGTGACTAAATACATTTGGCCCGTACCGGAGAATCGCCCCAAGCGCAAACGATGTGACTGTGCCCTTTCATTCATCCTAATCACCCAATGGCTGCATGCTGGGGAACGACTGTACGAAACGGGCTCACTCAGCAGCGCTCAAAGGTTTGCCCAAGTGTTTCGGATGTCCAATTGAGCTACCTTTCACTCCTTCATCGAATCCCCGGAGAATCTCCCCATGCTCAAAAAAGCATTGCTGCTGGCCGCACTGCTGCTGCCAGCCTGTGTCGTCCATGCCCATGAGTACAAGGCCGGGGCACTGCTGATTGGCCATCCATGGTCAATGGAGCTACCGCCCAACGCACCGACGGTGGCGGCGTATTTCACCCTCGAGAACAAAGGTGACAGCGCTGACCGCCTGATTAGCGTCGACACGCCCATCGCCGGGCAGGCGCAATTGCATGAGCATGTACATGCCGACGGGCTGATGAAAATGCAGCACGTTCAAGCGGTCGACATACCGGCTGGCGCGAAGGTGGCTTTCGCCCCGATGGCCTGGCACGTGATGTTGCTGGACATCAAGGACCGTTCCAAGCTGGTCGTCGGCCAGCGCTTTCCAATGACTCTGCATTTCGAAAAGGCGGGGGATGTCGAGGTGCAGGTCGTGGTACAAAAACAGGCTCCGGAACATCAGCACTGAGTAGTTTTCACGGGCAGGGCCAAGAGCTGATGTCTTCAGCGATACTGTCGCGGCGACACTCCTGGCACCCAGGACCGATGCTGATTCTCCGGGCGCTTGATCGAATAGTGCTTTCGCGCTTTGCCAAAACAGCGGCGACAGCTTAGATTGCTCACTGCGGGGCCTGAAACCACTGAGTGGCGTTGTGATGAATTCCTCCTCATACCCGGTTTCAGGCCCCGCCCTCACCTCAATCTTGCGCGTTTCCGAGACTTCCTACCGATCAGACAGCCGATGCTGCAGTCCTCTGACTGCGCAGGCCGATACCTGCGTGCCTTCAAGCCTGACTATATGAAATGAACCGCCCGGCATATGCCTCTAGCGGATCATCCATCATGCAGACGAATCGGCACCATGACCTTACCGCGCACCGCATCAACCCAGGCTCTAAACGCCTCGCTTGCCAGCGATACCTATCCACCCGACTTCAGCAAGACGACCCAGGAACTGGCCCGTACCCTGCTTCACCCCCTCAAACCCGAGCTGGATGTCGAGACGACCTGGCTGACCTACCGTGACAGCGAGGTCGAATTCGACCACGGGAGCAACATACACAGGGTTCCACTGATCCCTGGCCTGATCGAATACTTCACCGGCCATTTGCAATGGATCGACAATGATGTAGTCGCTCTCCACCCGCCTCTTGACACGCCCTCCCCAACGCCTGACACACAGCAACCTGACGTCAAGCCACCAGCCATTCAGCCGCTGGGGCGGGCAGCGACCGTAACGTTCTTCACCGAGGTCAGCGAGCAACTGGAGCAGTGCTATAAACAAAATCTTGCAGACTACTGGAACACTGCGACGCTTGATGGCGAAACCCGGAGCAGCCGGTTTGTCGCAGAGCAGATCGAGTGCCTGACATCCGAATGTGCAGTGCTGATCGCCTTGGGAAAGATGACAACCGGGCACTACAGCCTGCTTTCGGCCGCCCTCGGGCCCTGTGCCACAAATGCGACAGAGGGTTTCGCAGACTTACAGCCGCACAGTGTTTACAGCCTGTCGGCACGAGACGGCGACGGCCCCTCGCTGTCACTTTACGGCGCGTTTGCCATTGCCCGGCGTCTTCGTGATGCGCCGGTCCAGCCAGACCTGGAAGAGCTGGAAGATGTCCTGCTGTTTACGCCCCATGACGGGCTGGAAGCATTTGCCTCATTGCAACAGTTGAACGACGCGCTTGTTCAGCGAGTGACTGAACCCGAGTACCGAGGACGTTTGGGCGATGGCGTCACCGCCGGGCAGGCAAGCACCACCAACCCCACCCCTGTCTTGCAATGGCAATACACCCTGATGGACGGCAATTTTCTCAGCCTGCTGCTTGCCCGGCAGGTTGTCGCGCAGCAGTCGGTCTTCGCTCAGACTGTACAGCTGGCCCGCTCTCAGAAGATGGACGCGGTCTGCTTCAAGCAAATGATAGCGAATTTGCTGAAACCCAGGATTTACTTCGACAACCACTGGCGACTCGACGGGTTCGATAGCGATCTGGTGCAAAACCAGATGCCCGATTGGTGGAAAACCATGACGCTGACGCAGCGTCAGGCATGGCATTGCCAGGCACAGCGGTTTGGCGAGTTGGTGGTGAACATGCGCAAAGCCAGCAAGGAGCACTTCGGCCAGGCGGAAAATGACAGCCGCACCTATCCGACGCGCTTTATCGACCAGCAACTGGCTCAACTGCTGAACCGGCTATCCATCGCTGCAACAGCGCAACAGATCAATATTTCACTGACCTACAGGACGGGCATCGAAGTGCTCGATATTCCCGGCGCGCCTGTCTTGCCAGAAACCAAGACCGAGAACGTTTCACTCAGGCAACTGGCACATACCCAAGCCCTGCACACCAAGGCCAAGGATGCCGTTCTTCTGCGCGCTGTCGACGCTGAAGGCGTCTCTCTTGCGCACTTGGACAAGCAGGCCGTAACGGAGCTGATTGCCACGCTGGAAGATCCCCGACACCTCAGTGATTACCTTGAACTGCACCTGAAAACCTCGGCGTATGCACAGCAGCTCAAGCGGTCAGAAAAAGCCATGTTGCGAGCTCAGATGAAGATGGCGCTGCTGGAGATCGAACAACAGGCTTTTGCACACCCCGGTCGCGAATGGATCAAGGCTGTACTGGATTCGCCAGGAATTCAAGGACGGCGAACCATCAACGAGCAAGCCATTGAAGTCCGTTTTTTCAGCGTCAACCAATTCAAGATGACCAACGTGATGCTGATTGCTCCAGCCGGAACATTCGAGAAGGGGCCGCTGGTGCTGTGCACGCTGGATGCTGCCGACGGTGTAGTTTTCCGCTGGTTCAACAGCATGTATCACCTGACCACCAGTTTTCTGGAAGAGGCACCCTTCCAGCAGTATCTGATTCAACAAATACCGGTTTCCAGGCGTATTGAGACGCTGCATGCCATGCAGTACGAAAAGGAAGCGAAGCATTGGCGTCTGCCCGAAGTATTCACCCAACTGACGCTGCTACCGATCCCGTCAAGGCTGCTGCGCCCGGTCGTGTTTGTTAGCCAGAGCAAAGACATTTACGAGGAAAATCATGAGACCAAGATCAACCATCTGATCAACGAAGCCAAACGGCAGATGAGCCTGACCACCGGTACAGGGCAATCGGGTCGGGGATTCGATCTGATCGCGAGCATTGCGATTCTGTTTCTGCCTGGCCCGATCATGATGCCTGTCTCGCTGGGCGCTGGCCTTTACAAAACCTGGAGCGCTTTTTCGAAAATCGATGAAAACGACCTGGAAGGCGCCGCCGAGGAGTTTCTGAGCGCCCTCAGCTACCTTGCCATTGCCTTGGTCGGCCACTTGGCGCTGGCCTTGAAACCGGCAGGAATCGCCGCAAAAACGGTGAGACGTCCGCACCTGGTACGCAGAGTCGGTCGCGATGGTCAGGCACAGATCGGCTACCTCCTGTCGCATTCAAAGGCGCCGCGTTTCGCAGACTCGAAATTGATCGCTGCCATGGACCCCAAACGCTTCGTCGCCATTGAGGTAGAAGGCCAGACCTGCTTCATAAGCCGACGGGCCAACGTGTTCGGCCACTCACGCCTTTATCGGGTAAACCCGATGGATACCACGCAATTGGTGCACGGGCAGGAGTTTGCTCTTCGCAGCACGACCGGGGTCTGGAAAATCGTGGGCAAACAGATCCCGCGTATGAGTCAGTCCGCAATCCGCAATGCCGAGGCGCGGCTGACCAGCCTGACAACTCTCTGGCCGGCGTCTCTGGAGGAAGCAAGTAGCACCGAACGCTTGAGTTTCGAGACCGACTACCTGGCGCTGGCCAAGACATCCAACGCAGAAAACTTTTCCGAAATCACCGCCTACGTGGAAGGTGGTTCAACGGACATCAACCCGCTGCTGCGAAGCGGTGTGCGCAACGCCACCACGCGCAGGTTTCTACGTCAGTTCCACAAGCTCAAGGCGTGGGAAGGCACCGCATTTCGCGCCACCTATGTGTCCAGCGACGGGGTGGCCTGCCTTGAGCGCGAAGTGGGTGCAGTGTTTACCGACAATGGCGTGCAGTCTGCATCAATGTCGCGAGCCAATGCCTCCAGATGGAGCCAGGACGGGTTCGTGAGTCGCAACGCCAATGCCGAAAACCACCCGGTGTTTTTCATCTTTGCACCGGCGGTGCCCAAGAAGAACATGTTCACCGGTTTTCTTGGTGATCACGTGGCCATTGCGCCGGGGACATACGTGCAACTGGGTGCGACCAAGCGGGTCAACGGACAGCTGTTTGCCTGGTTTGATGCGCCTGAACAACTGGTTGATCAGACCTACGATCTCTATACCGGAGAACAGGAACTCTGGGTCTGAAACCCTCACGCGGCTGATCCGGGAAGCCGGCCTTAACTGGCCGGCGCTCCTGCGAAGCAGCCTTGCACCATTGCAGAGCCCGGAGCGCCCGCGGGGCAAAGCCGGGTTCCACCTTGGTGCACACCCTCCACGAACCGCGACACATTCGTTTCATTTTGCGACGTTTCTACGTTGGCCCAGACCTTGCTAAAGCTTGAAAGCGCAATGAAATGTACCGCCGCCAAACCATCAAATAATGTACTAAGGGAGCAGTCAATGAAGCGTCGCAGCCTGATCAAAGCCTTTACCCTGTCCGCATCGATCGCCGCCATGGGACTGGCCTGGACCGTTCAGGCTGCCGAGACCATCAAGGTCGGCATTCTGCATTCGTTGTCCGGCACCATGGCCATCTCCGAGACGTCGCTCAAGGACATGGCCTTGATGACCATCGACGAAATCAACGCCAAAGGCGGCGTCAACGGCAAGATGCTGGAGCCGGTCGTCGTCGACCCTGCGTCCAACTGGCCGCTGTTCGCGGAAAAAGGCCGTCAGTTGCTGACCCAGGACAAGGTCGCCGTGGTATTCGGCTGCTGGACATCGGTGTCGCGCAAATCAGTGCTGCCGGTCTTCGAAGAGCTCAACGGGCTGCTGTTCTACCCGGTGCAGTACGAAGGCGAAGAGATGTCGCCCAATGTTTTCTACACCGGCGCTGCGCCTAACCAGCAGGCCATCCCTGCCGTCGAATATGTCATGAGTGAAGATGGCGGCTCGGCCAAACGCTTCTTCCTGCTCGGCACCGACTACGTCTACCCGCGTACTACCAACAAGATTCTGCGCGCATTCCTGCATTCCAAAGGCGTGAAAGATACCGATATCGAAGAGGTCTACACCCCGTTCGGTCACTCCGATTATCAAACCATCGTGGCCAACATCAAGAAGTTCTCCGCCGGTGGCAAGACGGCCGTTATCTCCACCGTCAACGGCGACTCCAACGTGCCGTTCTACAAGGAACTGGCCAACCAGGGCCTGAACGCTACCGACGTACCGGTTGTGGCCTTCTCGGTAGGCGAAGAAGAACTGCGCGGCATCGACACCAAGCCACTGGTAGGCCATCTGGCCGCCTGGAACTACTTCCAGTCGGTGGAAAACCCGGTCAACAAGAAGTTCGTGGCTGACTGGACGGCCTACGCCAAAAAGAAAAACCTGCCAGGCGCTGACAAGGCCGTGACCAACGACCCGATGGAAGCCACGTATGTCGGCATTCACATGTGGGCGCAGGCGGTCGAGAAAGCCAAATCCACTGACGTGGACAAGGTCCGTGAAGCCATGGCCGGCCAAACGTTCGCAGCGCCGTCGGGCTTTACCCTGACCATGGACAAGACCAACCACCACTTGCACAAGCCCGTGATGATCGGCGAAATCCAGGACGACGGACAGTTCAACGTCGTGTGGCAGACCAAAGAGCCGATCCGCGCCCAGCCATGGAGCCCGTACATCCCTGGCAACGACAAGAAGCCGGACACCCCGGCGAAGAGCAACTGAAGGATAAAAGCCGACTGCTGATCGTTCCCACGCTCGCCGCCAAGCGTCATATACAGGTCCTGAAGCCCGCGAAATACGGGGCTTCAAAGCTTCTGCCCACAGGGCGTAGGAGCGACCGGGGCGGCGATCCGCCTTGTTCGCGAAGACGGTAGTTCGAACGATACATTTTCGGAGAATGTACCGGCCCTTTCGCGAACAAGTTCGCTCCTACGGCCTTCGGCCAGAATCAAAAACAGCCCCCGCATGTGACGCTTGGCGAAGGGCGTGAAGGACCGTCTCAAGAGTAGACGACGCCATACTGAATCAAGGCCATATTGATATGCCTTCTTATTTTTATCGTTTGATCCTCACCATCAGCCTGCTGCTGCCTTTGGCTGCCCAGGCCGGCGATGCCAGTGACTTTGTCGCAGCCAGTTCTTCGCAACAGGCAGAACTGCTGGAAGCCTGGGCCGCCAAGCCTGTGCCGGAACGTGTCGAGCTGCTCGAAGCCTTGCGCGATGGCCGTGTGGGTGCCGACAGCAGCAAGCGCGCCTGGATCGAAAACAACGATCAATACGTGGCCGTCGATGCACAGGCCCCTGCCGCCGTCGATGCTCCAACGCCTGACGAACCGCGTAAATTGCGCTTGAACAACCGGCTGCGTGGCCTGGTTGAAACGGCGCTGGCCAGCCATCAGTTGCTGGCAGCCGATACACGACTGCGCATGGCCGCCGCCCTGCAATTGCAAAAAAGCGCGCGCCCTGCACAACTCGAGTTGCTGACCGAACGCGTGGCCAGCGAATCCGATTCCAGTGTCAAAAGCGCACTAACCCTGGCGCTGGCCAACCTGCAAATGGTCGACACCAGCCCGACAGTACGTCTGGCTGCCGTGCGACTGCTGGGCGAAACCGGTGACCCGCTGGCGCGTACCCGCCTTGAATCATTGCTGGCACCCGGCGTGGAAACCGACGCTTCGGTACGCGTGGCGGCTGAAACCAGCCTGGCGCAGGTCAAGCGCAAGCTGATGATCGGGGAAATCCTCGGCCAGGCGTTCAGCGGCATGTCGCTGGGCTCGATCCTGCTGCTGGCGGCGCTGGGTCTGGCGATTACCTTCGGCCTGCTGGGCGTAATCAACATGGCCCACGGCGAGATGCTGATGCTGGGGGCCTACTCAACCTACGTCGTGCAACTGATGCTGCAGCGCTACGCACCGGGGGCCATCGAGTACTACCCGCTGATCGCGTTGCCGGTGGCGTTCTTTGTCACCGCCGTGATCGGCATGGCCCTGGAGCGCACGGTCATTCGTCATCTGTATGGCCGGCCACTGGAAACCCTGCTGGCCACCTGGGGCATCAGCCTGATGCTGATTCAGGCCGTGCGTCTGGCCTTCGGCGCGCAGAATGTTGAAGTCGCCAACCCGCAATGGCTGTCTGGCGGTATCCAGGTGCTGCCTAATCTGGTGCTGCCTTACAACCGCATCGTGATCATCGCGTTCGCGCTGTTCGTGGTGGTGCTGACCTGGCTGCTGCTGAACAAGACCCGCCTGGGCCTGAACGTGCGCGCCGTCACGCAGAACCGCAACATGGCCGCCTGCTGTGGCGTACCGACCGGGCGCATCGACATGATGGCCTTCGGTCTGGGCTCAGGTATCGCGGGGCTGGGGGGTGTTGCCCTGAGCCAGATCGGCAACGTGGGTCCTGATCTTGGGCAAAGCTACATCATTGATTCGTTCCTGGTGGTCGTGCTCGGCGGTGTCGGGCAACTGGCCGGCAGCGTGATGGCGGCCTTCGGGCTGGGCATCGCCAACAAGATTCTCGAACCGCAAATCGGCGCCGTGTTGGGCAAGATCCTGATCCTGGCGCTGATCATTCTGTTTATCCAGAAACGTCCGCAAGGCCTCTTCGCACTGAAAGGACGGGTGATTGACTGATGAGCCAGCCATTGATAGTAACTGCCGCGCAAAAAGTCGGGCCCAGAGGCACGCTGACCGCAGGCTGCGTAATACTGGCGGTGCTGCTGGCACTGCCGCTGCTGTCGCTGCTGCCTGCCGATAACAGCTTTCAGGTCTCGGCCTACACCCTGACCCTGGTGGGCAAGATTCTCTGCTACGCCATTGTCGCGCTGGCGCTGGACCTGGTCTGGGGCTACGCCGGGCTGTTGTCGCTGGGCCACGGCCTGTTCTTCGCCTTGGGCGGTTACGCCATGGGCATGTACCTGATGCGCCAGGCCGCTGGCGATGGTCTGCCGGCCTTCATGACCTTCCTGTCGTGGACCGAGCTGCCGTGGTACTGGGCGGGCACCGACAACTTCCTCTGGGCGATGTGCCTGGTGGTCCTGGCACCGGGACTGCTGGCATTGGTATTCGGCTTCTTCGCCTTCCGCTCGCGGATCAAGGGCGTGTACTTTTCGATCATGACCCAGGCGCTGACCTTCGCCGGCATGCTGCTGTTCTTTCGCAACGAGACCGGCTTTGGCGGCAACAACGGGTTCACCAACTTCCGCAGCATTCTGGGCTTCAGCATCAGTGCCCAAGGGACCAGAGCCGCGCTGTTTATGGCCACGGTCGCATTGCTGGTGGCCAGTCTGTACATCGGCTGGCGCCTGGCGCAGAGCAAGTTCGGCCGCGTGCTGACCGCGCTGCGCGATGCGGAAAACCGTCTGATGTTCTGCGGTTACGATCCGCGCGGCTTCAAACTGTTCGTCTGGGTCCTGAGCGCCGTGCTGTGCGGTCTGGCTGGCGCCTTGTATGTACCGCAGGTCGGCATTATCAACCCCAGCGAAATGTCGCCGACCAACTCGATTGAAGCCGCTGTCTGGGTAGCCTTGGGTGGCCGCGGCACGCTGATCGGCCCGCTGCTGGGCGCAGGTCTGGTGAACGGCATGAAGAGCTGGTTCACCATGGCCTTCCCGGAATACTGGCTGTTCTTCCTTGGCGCGCTGTTCATCATCGTCACGCTGTATCTGCCCAAGGGCGTGATCGGCATGCTGAAGAAAAGGAGCGAGCAATGAAAACCACTCCGACCCCGTCTTTCATGCTGGAACCGATCCTGGCGCCAAACTCCGACGCTGGCACCAGCCGCGACGCAGTGGGATTCGGCAAAAGCGCTGGCAAAGGCCTCAACACTCGCCACGGCACGATCCTGACGCTGGAAGACATCAGCGTCAGCTTCGATGGTTTCAAGGCACTGAACGATCTGAATCTATACATCGGCGTAGGCGAACTGCGCTGCATCATCGGCCCCAACGGCGCGGGCAAGACCACGCTGATGGACGTCATCACCGGCAAGACCCGCCCCAGCCACGGCAAGGCCTGGTTCGGTGAAACGCTGGACCTGACGAAGATGACCGAAGTGCAGATCGCTCAGGCCGGCATCGGCCGCAAGTTCCAGAAACCCACAGTATTCGAGGCCTTGAGCGTGTTCGAAAACCTCGAGCTGGCGCAGAAGACAGACAAATCGGTGTGGGCCAGTCTGCGTGCGCAGTTGAGCGGCGAACAACAGGACCGGATCGGTGAGGTGCTGGAAACGATACGCCTGACCAGCTCGATGCACCGTCCTGCGGGCTTGCTGTCCCACGGCCAGAAGCAGTTTCTGGAGATCGGCATGCTGCTGGTTCAGGACCCGCAATTACTGCTGCTCGACGAGCCCGTCGCGGGCATGACCGATGCCGAAACCGAATTCACCGCCGAGCTGTTCAAAAGCCTCGCCGGCAAGCATTCGCTGATGGTGGTTGAACACGACATGGGTTTCGTCGGCTCGATTGCCGACCATGTCACCGTGCTGCACCAGGGCAGCGTGCTGGCTGAAGGCTCGCTGAACGACGTACAGGCCGACGAACGCGTGATCGAAGTTTACTTGGGGCGCTAGCGCGACCAGCTGCAAGCTTTTAGTTGCAAGCTGCAAGCTAGAAGCAAAAACAACGTGCTGCTCTTTACTTGCAGCTTGAAGCTTGAAGCTTATAACTCATGAGGCCCTCATGCTCACTGTTAGCCAGCTCCACCAATATTACGGCGGCAGCCACATTCTTCGCGGCCTGTCGTTTGATGTGAAGGTCGGTGAAGTCACCTGCCTGCTGGGCCGCAACGGCGTGGGCAAGACCACGCTCTTGCGCGTGCTGATGGGCCTGCTGCCATCGAAGGAAGGCTCGGTGCAATGGGAAGGCAAGACCATCACCCAGTTCAAGACGCATCAAAGGGTACATGCCGGGATTGCTTACGTGCCGCAAGGCCGGGAAATATTCGGCCGGCTGACGGTCGAGGAAAATCTGCTCATGGGCCTGTCCCGTTTTCCCGGCTCCGAGGCCAAGGAAGTGCCGGCCTTCATCTACGAGCTGTTCCCGGTGCTGCTGCAAATGAAGCACCGCCGCGGCGGCGATCTGTCCGGTGGTCAGCAGCAGCAACTGGCCATAGGCCGGGCACTGGCGAGCCGTCCGCGCTTGCTGATTCTCGACGAGCCCACCGAAGGTATTCAGCCCTCGGTGATCAAGGAAATCGGCGCCGTCATCAAAAAGCTCGCCGAGCGTGGCGACATGGCGATTCTGCTGGTCGAACAATTCTACGACTTCGCCGCAGAGCTGGCCGATCAGTACCTGGTGATGTCGCGGGGCGAGATCGTCCAGCAGGGCCGTGGCGAGAACATGGAGAGCGACGGCGTTCGAGGTCTGGTCACCATTTGATGAGTCAATCCGTTATCGTGCAGCATTCGACAAGCCAATGAAGACACCATGAACCTGCCTGCCAACACCGCCCTCTTCACCCCCAGCTGGCACGCCGAGCTGGAATTGGGTTACGGCCGTTTCGATGACAGCACACGCCCGACACTGCGGCGCCACAAAGGACCTCTGCGCGTGCAAAAGCATCTGTACGCCGAAGGTCCGGAGGTGTGCCAGCACATCATCGTTCATCCACCGGGCGGTATCGCCGGGGGTGACCGGCTGGATATCTCGGCCACCGTCGGTGCCGATGCCTGGGCACAGCTGACCAGCCCCGGCGCGGCCAAATGGTATCGCGCCGCCAGCCCGGCCTTTCAGCAACTGGAACTGCACGTCCAGCCCGGTGCGACACTGGAATGGCTGCCGCAGGAAACCATCGTCTTCAGCAATGCCCAGGCAGAACTGAGCACTCGGATAGAGCTGCACGGTGATGCAAAGCTATGCTACTGGGACGTGGTGGCTTTGGGCCGGCCGGCCAGTGGCGAGCGGTTCGAGCACGGCCATTTTCAATCGCATCTGGATATCCGTCGCGACGGCACATTGCTCTGGCATGAGCGACAACGCATTATCGGTGGCGACGGGCTGCTGGGTTCGCCCATCGGCCTGGACGGCAGAACCGTGTTCGCCACCCTGCTGATGACCGGCGAAGTGGGCAGCGAGCTGCTCGAGGCCTGCCGTTCGCTGTCGATGCCCAACCCGGTACGCGGCGACCTGACTCAATTGCCCGGTCTGCTGGTCGCTCGCTGTCTGGCAGACGAAGCATTGCACGCCCGGGCCTGGCTGATACAAATCTGGAAATACCTGCGCCCTGCCCTGCTGGGACGCGAGGCGGTAACGCCAAGAATCTGGAATACCTGATTGATGACTGGACGCTCTGCATTCCAGGCTACACCCTCGGCGCTGATGCACTCAGCGTGGTACATAAGTCCTGAAAAGCCCGAAAATCGGGGCTTTTAGCGCTTCTGCCCGCAGGGCGTGGGAGCGAACTTGTTTGCGAAGACAATGTTTTAGGCGCTGCATGTTCGGCGACTACACCGGCCCCTTCGCGAACAAGTTCGCTCCCACGGCCTTCGGCCAGAACCCAAAACAGACTTATATATAACAATGAGGGCTCAGCCTGGGAACGATCAACCACCGAATTTGAACAAACGGAAGCCCCATGGACCTGACACCACGCGAAAAAGACAAGCTACTGATCTTCACCGCCGGACTGGTCGCCGAACGGCGTCTGGCGCGCGGCGTGAAGCTCAATTACCCGGAAGCCATGGCCTATATTTCTGCAGCGCTGCTCGAAGGTGCGCGTGACGGACAGACCGTCGCTGAGCTCATGCACTACGGCACGACCCTGCTGACTCGCGATCAGGTCATGGAAGGTATCGCGGAAATGATCCCGGAGATCCAGGTGGAAGCCACCTTTCCGGATGGCACCAAACTCGTCACCGTGCATCAGCCGATTGCCTGAAGGAGTGATCATGCAGGACGCGATTCGCGACGCCTTGCCGGACGATCTGCCGGGCATTCTGGACATCTACAACGATGCGGTGCTCAACACCACGGCTATCTGGAACGAGCAGCCGGTTGATCTGGCTAACCGCCAGGCCTGGTACGCAGCTCGCCAGAGCCAGGCGTATCCGATTCTGGTGGCCGTCGACAACGCAGGCGACGTGCTTGGCTATTCGTCGTTTGGCGACTGGCGGCCGTTCGAAGGCTTTCGCCATACGGTCGAGCATTCGGTCTACGTGCGCGCCGACCAGCGTGGCAAACGCCTGGGCCCGCGCCTGATGGCCGCTTTGATCGAGCGCGCCCGCGACTGTGACAAGCACATGATGGTCGCGGCCATAGAAAGCGGTAACGCGGCGTCCATCGCCCTGCATGATCGCCTGGGTTTCAAGACCACCGGACAAATGCCCCAGGTCGGCACCAAGTTCGGTCGCTGGCTGGACCTGACGTTCATGCAGCTAGACCTGTCGCCCGGTGCTCAGCCACCGGTTTCACAAGCCCCTTCCGCCCTTTAGAGAGCACGCCATGAACCCAGCACAGCTGCGCCGCGTCACCGCCGAAAGCTTCGCGCATTACCGCCAGGGTCTGGCGCAACTGTTGTTCGATACGGTTCATGATGGCGCGTCGGTCGGTTTCATGGCCGACCTCGACATGGCGCAGGCCTACGGCTGGTGCGACGGGCTCAGAGTCGACGTCGCCGCTGGCACTCTGCTGCTGTGGGTCGTGGTCGAGAACGAAAACGTTCTGGCCAGTGCGCAACTGTCGCTGTGTCAGAAGCCCAATGGCCTGAACCGCGCCGAAGTACAGAAACTGATGGTGCTGCCTGCGGCTCGCGGGCGTGGCCTGGGCAGGCAATTGATGGAGGCCGTTGAGCAGGCGGCCGTGAAACACAAACGTGGACTGCTGCACCTGGACACCGAAGCAGGCTCGACGGCTGAAGCGTTCTATCGCTCGCTGGCCTACCACCGTGTCGGTGAACTGCCGGATTATTGCGCGACACCGGACGGTCGCTATCGGCCGACCGCCATTTATTTCAAAACCTTGGGGCAACCGACATGATCCCTGGTCAATACCAGATCCAGCCCGGCGACATCGAACTCAACGCCGGACGCCGCACCCTCAGCCTTACCGTCGCCAACAGCGGCGACCGGCCGATTCAGGTGGGCTCGCATTTCCACTTTTTCGAAACCAACGACGCACTGACCTTCGACCGCGCCGCCAGCCGGGGCATGCGCCTGAACATTCCGGCCGGCACCGCCGTGCGCTTCGAACCGGGCCAGTCCCGAGAAGTCGAGCTGGTGGACCTGGCCGGTTTGCGCAAGGTTTACGGGTTTGCCGGTCGGGTGATGGGGGAGCTTTAGCTTCAAGCTTCAAGAGAAAAGCATATGACGACTAAAGACTTGCGGCTTGCAGCTTTCAGCTTGTCGCTTTGAACACATTACAGTGTGCGGCCTGCAGCTTGCCGCTCTGAATCCGAGGTACGAGAGATGAAGATAAGCCGACAAGCCTACGCAGACATGTTCGGCCCCACCGTCGGCGACAAGGTTCGCCTGGCCGATACCGAGCTGTGGATCGAGGTCGAGCAGGACTTCACCACCTACGGTGAAGAAGTGAAGTTCGGCGGTGGCAAGGTCATTCGTGACGGCATGGGCCAGGGCCAGTTGCTGGCCGCTGACGTAGTCGACACGCTGATCACCAATGCCTTGATCATCGATCACTGGGGCATCGTCAAGGCAGACGTCGGCATCAAGAACGGGCGTATCGCGGCCATTGGCAAGGCGGGCAACCCGGACATCCAGCCGGACGTGACCATTGCAGTCGGCGCAGCCACCGAGGTCATTGCCGGCGAAGGCATGATCCTCACCGCGGGTGGCGTCGACACGCACATCCACTTCATCTGCCCGCAGCAGATCGAAGAAGCGCTGATGAGCGGCGTGACGACCATGATCGGCGGCGGCACTGGGCCGGCCACGGGCACCAACGCCACCACTGTCACACCCGGCCCGTGGCACATGGCGCGCATGCTCCAGGCCTCGGACTCGTTCCCGATGAACATCGGTTTCACCGGCAAGGGCAACGTCAGCCTGCCCGGCCCGCTGATCGAACAGGTCAAGGCAGGCGCCATCGGTCTGAAGTTGCACGAGGACTGGGGCACCACGCCTGCGGCCATCGACAACTGTCTGAGCGTGGCCGACGAATACGACGTGCAGGTGGCGATCCACACCGATACCCTCAACGAGTCGGGTTTTGTCGAGACCACCCTGGCCGCGTTCAAGAACCGCACGATTCACACTTATCACACCGAAGGTGCCGGTGGCGGTCACGCGCCGGACATCATCAAGGCCTGCGGTTCGCCGAACGTACTGCCGAGCTCGACCAACCCGACCAGGCCGTTCACCCGCAACACCATCGACGAGCACCTGGACATGCTAATGGTCTGCCACCACCTGGACCCGAGCATCGCCGAAGATGTGGCCTTCGCGGAAAGCCGCATTCGCCGCGAGACCATTGCCGCCGAGGACATCCTCCACGACCTGGGCGCGTTTTCCATGCTCAGCTCCGACAGCCAGGCCATGGGTCGGGTTGGCGAGGTGATCATGCGCACCTGGCAAACCGCCGACAAGATGAAGAAACAGCGTGGCCCGCTGCCGCAGGATGGCCCAGGCAACGATAACTTCCGCGCCAAGCGCTACATAGCCAAATACACCATAAACCCGGCGATCACGCACGGCATCAGCCATGAAGTGGGCTCCATTGAAGTCGGCAAATGGGCGGACCTGGTGCTCTGGCGCCCGGCGTTCTTCGGCGTCAAACCGACCCTGATCCTCAAAGGTGGCGCCATCGCCGCCAGCCTGATGGGCGACGCCAACGCTTCCATCCCGACGCCGCAACCGGTCCACTACCGGCCCATGTTCGCAAGTTTCGGCAGCTCGCTGCACGCCACCAGCCTGACCTTCATCAGCCAGGCCGCGTTCGACGCCGGCGTACCGGAGTCACTGGGCCTGAAGAAGCAGATCGGCGTGGTCAAAGGCTGCCGTACCGTGCAGAAGAAAGACCTGATCCACAACGATTACCTGCCAGACATCGAAGTCGACCCACAGACCTATCAGGTCAAGGCCGACGGCGTGCTGCTATGGTGCGAACCGGCCGATGTGCTGCCGATGGCACAGCGGTACTTTCTGTTTTGAATCAGCAAGGGCCTTCGCTTTCAGAAGGCCCTTCAATATTTATTGCTCGGTTTATTCTTTGAGGCTAAGCAACTCGTTGAGTTTGGCTCTGAACCAGGACTTCAGATGAAAATCAGCGGTTTCCTCAATCTTATTACCGCTCTTGAAAAAGATGACGGTTGGTGTAACGGTGACATTGTAGTTTTGGGCTGTCGCTGGGCTAGCGTCCACAGGCACACGAAGCATGACGACCCTCCCGGCAAACTCAGGCGCTAGCTCATCGAGAATTGCCCCAGTCCGTGTACTGTTGTTCGCTTCACCATGGTCATTAACGCCGGGGTTGCTGAATTCCAACACCACCAACGGGCTGATTGCAGTCCATTGGGAACTGAAGTCCGCATCGTTCTTGACGACCCGGACCTG
The DNA here is from genome assembly GCF_017832255.1 of Pseudomonas sp. PvP028. Classification (NCBI taxonomy): domain Bacteria; kingdom Pseudomonadati; phylum Pseudomonadota; class Gammaproteobacteria; order Pseudomonadales; family Pseudomonadaceae; genus Pseudomonas; species Pseudomonas sp. PvP028. Next base: position 2,140,522 of record NZ_JAFIBL010000001.1, on the reverse strand, counting down.
GGCTGCCTTGTTCTGGTAATTCAGAAGTGTTTCTTTAGATTCCAATATTTTCAGCGACTGCAGCGTATCGTTGATAGCGTCCAGTACCCCCAGATCCTGGGGGGTGCCGGTGCCCTGCAATGCTCGCTGCAATGGGAGAAAAACGCTCAGTTTTCCTGTCGCTACGTCGTCGAGTTTGCTGACTTTTCCGTCGGCCAGTGTCTGCTGGGCACGCGTTACACGCTCTTCAACAAAGGCTGTGAGTTCTGTGTTCGACATGGTCATTCTCCGATTACGAGGCGGGTAGCAATTCATCCAGGGTCTGCGTCATCCGTTCTTTGGTTTGCAGGCCGACAAGGTCTTTCCTTGCTCTTGCGCCACCCTTGAAGAAAACCATCGTCGGACCATGATTTATCTGATATTCAGTCGAAGTCACCGGGTTCAAAGAGTCTTTGAGATCCGAATCCAGTTCGATCTCGACCCTGACCAAGCTGACATTTAGTAGGGCATATTTCTCTTCCAGCGCATTAAAAACGGTATCCATTCTGGCGCTGGCGTTTTCCTCGCCTCGCTTATTTACCTTCCCTTTCGTCGAGAATTCCACCACCACGAGCTTTTGGTTGCTCGCCTCAATGACATCCTTCTGAAAGGTCAAATCAGTAACTGTCATGACACTCATGCTCAGGGCCTCCGTTCGATTAACCTGCCGAATGAACATAGGCTCCATAGAAATCAGCGTCTACTGACAGAAATGACAGTAAACACTCTGTTTGTCGTGCTCTGTAAAGGCGATAATATGCGCCATCTTTCGTCACGCTCCTCCAAAGGTAACCGGCCATGCGCCTTTCCGAATTCATCGTTATTCATGTGGATCGCATCGTCGATGAATGGGAAGACTTCGCCAGAACCCTGAAACCGGCGGCAGAAACGATGACCAGGGCAGAGCTGCGGGATCATGCCAGGTCGATTTTGCTCGCCGCAGCACGGGACATGAAGACCGCGCAGAGCAAAAGCGAGGAGATTGCCAAGGCCAGAGGCGAAGAGCTGAACAAGACACCAAGCCTGGACGAAGCAGCCAGCAGCCATGGCGAGTTGCGCCATGAGGTCGGTTTTGATCTGGTGCAGATGACGTCGGAGTTTCGCCATCTGCGCGCCAGCGTCATCCGCCTCTGGGTAGAAAGCCTGGCAGCGCCGCAACTGGCCGATTTTCAGGACGTGATTCGCTTCAACGAAGCCATCGACGAGGCGCTTGCCGAATCCACCGCGGCCTATGCGGAGCGGGTTGGGCGCTCACGAGATATCTTTCTCGCCATTCTCGGTCACGATCTGCGCGCGCCACTACAGGCCGTCAGCATGTCCACCGAGTTGCTGGCCCGCAAAATAACGCTGGACGAAAAGACCCAGTCCTATGTTTCACGTATCCAGACCAGCACTCGCCATATGGGCTCGATGGTCAGCGATCTGCTCGAGTTCGTGCGCAGCCGCCTGGGCGCCGGGCTACCGGTGGAGCGCAAATACATGGACCTGGCCAGCGCCTGCCGCGAGGCCATCGAGGAAGCCTGCGCCGGGCGACCGGACTCTGTGCCGGTGCTGAACATCGAAGGCAACACCAAGGGTCACTGGGACGCCGGACGGATCAGCCAGATGTTACAGAACCTGATCGGCAATGCCCTGCAGCATGGTGCCGCCAGTCACGAAATAACGGTGACTGTCACGGGTGCCGAGAAAGCGGTGATATTGGTGGTACACAACGAAGGCAAACCGATTGCCGAAGACGCTATCGGGACGATCTTCGATCCGCTGGTGCGCAGCACCGAGGAAAACAGCGAAACACGCGGCACGTCGACCAGCCTGGGTCTTGGCCTGTTCATCGTCAAGGAAGTGGTCAACGCCCACGGCGGCAGCATCACTGTGACCTCGACCATTGGCGAGGGCACGACCTTCAATGTGGTGCTGCCGAAAAACTGACCGAGGCTGACTGCCTGCTGATGCGGGTGCCGCATCAGCCCAGGCAGAAAAGACAGAATCGCAAGAGCGCTCCGCTCAACCCTTCCACTGCGCGCGAGGATCGAACGACGAACTGTCTGCCAGTTTCTGCCAGAGCGCCCGGGTAGCCTCGTCGGTGTGCTTGGGCACGACGACTTTCAACTGCGCGTAAAGATCGCCGCGCTCGCCAGTCTTGTTCATCAAGCCGTTACCCTTGATCCGCAGACGCTGCCCGTTCTGACTGTCCGGGCGGATGGTCAGGTTGATCCTGCTGGTCAGCGTTGGCACGGCAACCTTGGTACCCAGCACGGCTTCCCAGGGGGCCAGTGGCACGGTGATGACCAGATCATGGCCTTCGACCTCGAACAGCGGATGCGGGGCCAGGCGAATGATCAGGTACAAGTCGCCATTGGCACCACCGCCCACGCCGGGTGCGCCCTGCCCTTTCAGGCGAATACGCTCGCCATCGACCACGCCTGCCGGAATCTTCACATTCAGCGTTTTGGTGATATCGCTCATGCGCTGCCCGTTGGGGCTGTGCTGCGGCACCTTGAAGCTGACCTGCTTGGATTCCCCCGAAAGTGTCTCTTCGAGGAACACCGCCAGTTCCATCTCCACGTCCTGCCCGGTGCGTCCAGGGTTGCGGGTACGCCCGCCCTGTTGTGGCCGGCCACCGAAAATGGAGCTGAAAAACTCCGAAAAGTCTGCCGTTTCCTCGAACCCGCCTGCCCCCGCGCCGGCGCGGCTTTGCCAGCCAGGCGGGGTCTGGAACGGACGGCCCTGACGACCGTATTTGCGTAGCTCGTCATACTCGGCGCGCTTTTCAGGGCTGCTGAGTACCTCATACGCTTCGGAGGCTTCCTTGAACTTGTCTTCGGCGCCTGCTTCCTTGCTGACGTCCGGGTGATACTTGCGCGCGAGTTTGCGATAGGCGGTCTTGATCGCCTTGTCGTCCGCAGTCGGCTCCACGTCAAGTATCTTGTAGTAGTCTTTGAAATCCATGTAACGATCACCCATCCGAATTATCCGGCAAAGCCAGATACGCTGGCGTCACGCGCCCAGCGCCCTCTGTCACGAGGCATCTGGATTACCTAACGTCGAAAAATATACAGATAGACCAGCTGCCTTTGTCGGCGGGTCGATAGCTCGACAACATAATGTCCGACAACAGGGTCTACCGGGAATCCCTTCAAGATTGGGGGTAACAGGCTTCAGTTCAAGCCTTGGCCGCAAATACAGCCAAGTAAATATAAGCGACGTGTCGCGCTACGCAATTTGCCCGCGCTGACATAAACTGCGCGGCCGTTTTTTGACTGGAACGTAAAAGACATGAATGACCAATCCCCGGCCCGTGCCTGCGGCATCGATTTCGGCACGTCCAACTCCACTGTCGGCTGGCAACGACCCGGCATGGAATCGTTGATCGCGCTGGAGGACGACAAGATTACCCTGCCTTCGGTGGTGTTCTTCAATATGGAAGAGCGCCGCCCGGTGTATGGCCGCCTGGCGCTGCACGAGTATCTGGAAGGCTACGAAGGCCGCCTGATGCGCTCGCTCAAGAGCCTGCTGGGCTCGAAGCTGATCAAACATGACACCAGCGTGCTGGGCACGGCGATGCCCTTCAAGGATTTGCTGGCCCTGTTTATCGGCGAGCTGAAAAAGCGCGCGGAGCAAACGGCCGGACGCGAATTCGAGCAAGTCGTGCTGGGCCGTCCGGTGCATTTTGTCGATGACGACGCCCAGGCCGATCAGGAAGCCGAAGATACGCTGGCTGAAGTGGCACGCAAGATCGGCTTCAAGGACGTGTCGTTCCAGTTCGAGCCTATCGCTGCGGCCTTCGATTACGAGTCCACCATCCAGGACGAAGAACTGGTGCTGATCGTCGACATCGGCGGCGGTACTTCGGACTTTTCGCTGGTGCGTCTGTCGCCCGAGCGCCGCCAGCACGATGATCGCCAGCAGGACATCCTCGCCACCGGTGGCGTGCACATCGGCGGGACCGACTTCGACAAGCAGTTGAGCCTGCAAGGCGTGATGCCGCTGTTCGGTTATGGCAGCCGCATGAAAAGCGGTGCGTACATGCCGACCAGTCACCACATGAACCTGGCGACCTGGCACACCATCAACGCCGTGTACTCGCAAAAATCGCAACTGGCCCTGGGCAGCATGCGCTACGACATCGAAGACACTGGCGGTATCGATCGCCTGTTCAAACTGATCGAACAGCGCGCCGGGCACTGGCTGGCCATGGAAGTGGAAGAAACCAAGATCCAGCTGACTCACGCCGACAGCCGTCACCTGCTCATGGATCGAGTGGAAGCCGGCCTGAGCGTGGACCTGAGCCGGGTGATGTTCGAAGCCGCCATCGACGCCCAGCTTGAGCGGGTGCGCAACAGCGTGACGAACTTGCTGAACGATGCGGGAGTGAGTGTCGAACAGGTCAGCACGGTGTTCTTCACCGGCGGTTCAAGCGGTATCCCTGCCCTGCGCAACAGCGTCTCGAACATGCTGCCCAACGCACGCCACGTTGAAGGCAACATCTTCGGCAGCATCGGCAGCGGCCTGGCCATCGAAGCGAAGAAGCGTTACGGCTAGTCATGCGCCTATCGTGGGAATGCCCTTCGTGATGCTCCGCGTCACAGATCGCTGATCTTGTGGGAGCGAGCTTGCTCGCGAAGACGGATTACCTCACCAATGGACTTCCAGCGGCTGCACGGGCCTCTTCGTGAGCAAGCTCACTCCCACGGGCGGGAGTGTTTCGAGCCATGTGGATGCGCTGCAGCACCGCAGACGCAGAGCGTCCAGAACTGCATGCCAACGCGGTGAACTGGCACGATAGGCGTTCTTTCGGACGCCTATCTACGCAAGCGCACTAGACCAACCCTTCCTTCTGCAACTCGCTCTTCAGGTAAGCATAGTAAATCGGCCCTGCGACCACGCCCGGCAGACCGAATGCGGCTTCGAACAGCAGCATCGCCAGCAGCAGCTCCCACGACTTGGCGTTGATCTGTCCGCCCACGATGCGCGCATTGAGGAAGTACTCGACCTTGTGGATCACGATCAGGTAGCCCAGCGCCGCCAGCGCAACCCAGATCGAGATGGACATGCCGACGATGAAGATCAGCGTGTTTGACATCAGGTTACCCACCACCGGCAACAGGCCAAGCAGGAAGGTCATGATGATCAGGGTCTTGGTCAGTGGCAGGTGAATCCCGCACAGCGGCAATACGATGGCCAGGAACACCGAGGTAAACGCCGTATTGAGCAGGGAAATCTTGATCTGGGCGAAAACAATGTTGCGAAACGCCCGGCTGACCAAGTGCAGCCGATCGAACAGAGCAGCCGCCAGCGGCTTGCGCGCATGCACATCGGAGATACGCTGCAAGGCAATGATCGCGCCCAGCACCATGCCGATCAGCATGGTGACGAACATGTGCGCCGCCCCCTTGCCGATCAACTGCAATTCGCCCACGTGCTTCTGCAGCCATTGCCCGAGCGAAACCTGAAACTCCGCTGCACTGGCAGGCAGATAAGCATCGATGAACGGAGGCAACTGACCACGCGCGCGGTCGACCAGGGTCATGAACTTGTCGAGCGAGGCACCCGGATTTTCGGCTTCATGCAGCACAAAACTGATGGCACCGGCAAAAATCAGTGTCAGCAGGCTGACCACCAGCGTGCCCAGCAGCGCCACAGCCAGCCAGCGGGCCCGTTCGCCGGAGATCAGACGTTGCAACTTGGGAGTCAACATGTTGACCAGCTCGAACACCAACAGTCCAGCCAGCAGGCTGGGCAACAACTTGAATGGCAACACCAATAACAGACCGCCAAATACAAGAATCCAGCTGGCTATTAACACCTGACGCGCAGAAAACGTTGGCATAGACCCTCAACGGGCAACACAAGGAAGGTGGGCAGTCTGCCAGCCTTCTTGGCCCATAACCAGTGATCCGAAAGCGGTAAAAAACAAGCCGCAATCATCTGCCCGATGATCGGCTCGAGAACAGCGCGAAAGTGCAGTGTTTACTGCACCCGCGCCTGTTGCCCGCAGTAAAGATGCCGACTGAAAAATTATTTCTTCTTGAGACAATCGCTCATGAAACTCTTGCGCTCATCGCCCTTGAGCGCCTGAGTGCTGGCGGTCGCGTTGCAGGTTTTCATCTTCTCCTGCTGGGTGGCCGCCGGCGGCGGTGCCGCTTTCAGGCAAGTGCTCATGAACGCCTTGCGCTCATCGCCCTTGAGCGACTTCGCGCTGGCGTCGGCATTGCAGGTGGTCATTTTGTTCTGCTGCGCGGTCGCAGCGAAACCCTGGGCAGACAACATCAAGCCAACGAGCAACACAGGAATACCGAGCTTGTTCATCGATCCACTCTCCAGATCCACTGCGCCGGGCGGCACAGGCTGAGATTCAGTGTAGTCAGCGTCTGCAGTCTGTGACGGGGCGCCGAATATCGCCGCTGGCATTCTCGACAAACAGGCGGATAATTACGCCTCGCTTTAACGATGATCCCCTTATGCAATACGCTTTCCCGCTGATCACCGTCCTTATCTGGGCGATCAACACAGCCGTCACCAAGGCGTCTGCCGGGGTGATCTTTCCGGCTGAAATAGGCTTTTATCGCTGGGCGCTGGCCGGCTTGCTGTTCACGCCGTTCATGCTCGGGCCGGTGTGGGCGAACCGCGCGGCAATAAGACCGGTACTCGGCAAGATCTTCATTCTGGCCGTGCTTGGCACAGCGCTGTATCAGAGCCTGGCGTATTTCGCGGCCAGCCTGACAACTGCCACCAATATGGGGATCATTCAGTCGATGGTGCCGATGATGGCGCTGGGGCTGTCGATAGCCTGCCTCGGCACTCGCTTGACCTCGGGTGCGCTGCTGGGGGCGGCGCTGTCATTCGCGGGTGTGGTGGTCGTGGTCTCGGCGGGCAATCCGGCCGGCCTGATCGAGCAGGGTGTCAATCGGGGCGATGCGATGGTGCTGGTGGCCGCCGCGTCGTATGCGGTCTACAGCACACTGCTGAAGAAGTGGCAGTTGCGTTTGCCGCCCCTGCAGTTGCTTTACGTACAGATCCTGCTGGCGATTATCGTTTTACTGCCGCCGTTCATGCTGTCGGCGAAAACCGGCCTGAATGCGAGCAACATCCCGATGGTGCTGTATGCCGCGATTCCAACGTCGATGCTCGCGCCGTGGCTGTGGATGACCTCGATCATGCGCCTGGGCCCCAGCCGCACAACACTGTTCTTCAACCTGATGCCCATCGCCACGGCCTTGATTGCCGCGGCGACACTGGGCGAGAAACTGGCGCTCTATCACCTGTTCGGCGGAGCGCTGACCCTGTGCGGCGTCATCCTCGCGGAACGCTGGACAACGCCGCTGCGGTCAAAGGCGGATTAGACAGTCGCGCTGCCTTCGCTGCCCTCCAGGCTGTGAATCGACACATCGGTGATGCCGGCGGCAAGGGGCAGCCCGGCTTCACCCATTGGCAGCTCGTCCAGCTCTACGTGATGCTTGAGCGCCAGTTCGTGCACGACTTCGATGATGGGCACGTCCAGATTCTCGATAATGTCTACGTGGTGCTCGCCGAGCAGGGTGTACTCGATCTCATACAGCTCTTTATCGCTCATCGCATCTTCCTGGCCGTCACTGAGGAACGGCTGATTAACGAACTACGGTCCGACAACCGATGACCGAGCCCAAGGCTGAGCAAAACGCTCAACCATGCCATCAGATTGACCTCGGCCTTTCGGGAACGTGCGAGGAATATTCAAAGCGCTTTTCATGCCCGATCGTCATGCCGTTCGGGGGGTTCAGCACCGGCATCAGGGTCGATGCAAGGTACTGCCTCATCGCCATCTTTTTTTCGAACTCTTGGCCTCTCCTCTGCTCCAAGGCGTACCGGGCCAAAACCGGCTCTGACATGTGGAGCAATAACGATGTACAAAAAACTCTTCGCGGCGACCTTTGTATTGGCGACGATGGCTGGCTGCAGCAACACAACCGTGCAGAACCCGGTGGACTACGTCACTTATCGCAACGAGCCGCTGGTCAAGCAGGTCGAGAACGGCATGACGCGCCAGCAGGTCCTGACCATCGGCGGTGAGCCGTCGAGCACCATCGAGCGCCGGGTCAACCCGGGCACTTGCAACAACTACGTCATGAACAAAGACGGCCACAAACAGGTTTACCATGTCAGCTTCAACAGCGACGGCCGTGTAACCAACAAAGGTTTCATGACTTGCGAACAACGCGAGAAGAACGAAAAAGCGATGTAATCAAAACGCAGGCACAAACAAAAAGCCCGAGGCATGGATGCCTCGGGCTTTTTGTTGAATGCTTTTTTAGAAAACCAGCTTGAACAGGGCGATAACCACGACCAGGCCGATCAGAAAGATGATGCCAACGGTGCTTCCCAGGAACTTGAGCATTGTGTATCTCCACGATTTATTTGGGTCTCAAGGTTGGGACCGCGGGGCTCAGCACTCGTTTCTTATATTTTTACATTCAGTCACAACCTTGCGCACCGACGAAAATCCGATAAAACTTTTTCCCTTCTCCAGCACTCACAACCCTTGCTGATCCTGCCGGGCAATACACAGAGCGGGACAGCAAAACCTGATGAGTCCTGGAGATAAATGATGAATTCTGCACCGCAATCACAGCTTTCCGATGTAAATACTCTGCGCCAGCGCGCACGCCAGAACGTTGAGGATGGTGCTGTGACTCAAGGTTACAGCGCTGACCGCGAAACGGTCCTGCGCCTGCTCAATGAATCGCTGGCTACCGAGCTGGTCTGTGTGCTGCGCTACAAGCGCCACTACTACATGGCGTCGGGCCTGAAAGCGAGCGTCGCGGCAGCCGAGTTTCTGGAACACGCAGAGCAGGAAGCGCAGCACGCTGACAAACTGGCCGAGCGTATCGTGCAACTGGGCGGCGAGCCGGAGTTCAACCCGGACACCCTGTCGAAGAACTCCCACGCGCAGTACGTGGCTGGCAACACACTGAAAGAAATGGTCTACGAAGATCTGGTTGCCGAGCGCATCGCCGTAGACAGCTATCGCGAGATCATTCAATACCTCGGCGACAGCGACCCGACTACACGCCGCATCTTCGAAGAAATCCTTGCTCAGGAAGAAGAGCACGCTGACGACATGGCAGACATTCTTAACGATCTGTAAGCCGCAGCAGCAAATGAAAAGCCAGGACCTGTGTCCTGGCTTTTTTGTGGCCGGTAGTTTCTCGAGGCACATATGTGAACATCGTTGCGCACGCTCCAGCGCTGGCACGAGAGATGGAGCGTTACTTCACCGTCTTCGGCGCCTTGCCGGTGCGCATCTGCTCCAGCAGCGGACCACACTGATTCGGCTCGCTGTCGCCAGTGGCGACCAGCGCGAGCAAACCGGCAACAGGACCTACGGTTGCACCGAGCAGGACCATGCCGGCTCCACGCAGCAACAACGGACCGGACTGTACGCCTGCGTTGGGCTTGGCGAACGGGCCGTTGACGTACAGCGGCGAGCGCAGCGAGAACACGCGGAAGCCCTTGGACTCAGGGTTGATCTGCAGGTCCAGTTGCTCGGTCTTCAGGTTCGCGGTGCCATTGATGTAAATGATGGCGTTCTCGGTATCGAAGACAAACAGCCGGCTGGTCGCCAACCCGTCTTTGATACCGAAGTTCGAGGCCGCGCAATTGATCTTCACGTCCTTGTCGCCGAACAGCTTGCCGACTACGTAGTTACCCACGTTCAGCCCGGCAATTTCCATCAGGCCACGACTGATCGCGCCGTCATTCACCAGCATCTTCATTTCGCCGTTGGCAGACCCCAGCAAGGCTGCAATCGAGTTGCCGCGCCCACTGATATCGGCGTCGCCGTTCAGCTCACCGAAGCTGGTTTTCATCGGTTCGAAGGTCGGGAACAACTGCTTGAGCTTGAAATTGCGCGCCGACAGTTTAGCCCTGCCCTGCATCGGTTTGTTTTGCCCGTTCAGGCGAATGTCCGCGTCCAGCTTGCCGCCTGCCACACCAAAGCGCAGCGGCTCGAGGCTCAACTGGCCATCGTCGAGAACCAGATGGGTGTAGAGGTCAGTGAACGGCAGATCCGGGCTCTGCACGATGCGCTTGCCGGTGAACTCCACGTCGGCGTCCATCGCCCGCCAGCGATCAGTCTGAAACTCCTCGACAGGCAGAACCTTGCCCGAAGGCTGCTTGCTCTCGCCACCGCGCTTTTTCTGCGCAGCATTGGAGTCCGCACCGATCAGCGGCGCGAGGTCACTGAACAGCAATTGATTGGAGACCAGCACGCCACTCAGCTTAGGGCGGGGCTGACTGGCGACGAAGCCCAGATCGCCATGGATATCGCTGTTGCCGATCTTGCCGTTGAAGCCTTCGTAACGGAAGTTGGCGCCGGCCGGATCATGCAGTTTGGCGATCAGACGGCCATCAGTGGAGTACGCCGGAGAATCCGGCAGGGTCACGCCGGTCAGCGGGTAAAGATTGCTCAGGCTCGCGCCGGAAAGCTTGAGGCGCAGATCCAGCGCGCCCAGGTTCTGTGGATCGGTCAGGGTCCCGGCGATCAGCGCATGGGTATCACCGACCTTCACGTCAGCCTGTACCGGAAACGGTTGATTGGCATCCTTGAGCGCGAGCAGACCGCCGACCTTGCCGGTGCCGCTCAGCTTCTGACCGTGGTACTGGCCGGTGACCGCCAGACCGAATGCATAATCCTGCGGCACTGCGCCCTTGTCCTGGGCCTTTTTCGCTTCCTTGCTGCCGACGATTTCACTGAACGGGATCGGCTTGCCGAGCAGGTCGATTACCACGTCCAGATTGGCGTTGAGTTTCTGGTCGTTGAAGCTCACCAGTCCCTTGTCAAACTTGATCGCGCCGATGTCCATCACCCATTTGGAGGGCTCGGCATTCGGGTCGGATTTGGGCAGATCGAACACCCAGTTGGCGCGACCATCGGCCAGACGCTCGAGTTTAGCCTCGGGGCCGGTCAGATCAATACGCGGGATAACCACTTGCTGCGCCAGCAGCGGCAGCAGCGAGAGACGAAATTCGACGTGCTTGAGGGTCACCATCTGCGGGGTCTTCGACCATTCAGGGTTACCCAGGCTCAGGTCATCGGCGACAAAGTGCGGCGACGGCACCCAGGCACGCCAGCCACCGAGTTCGGGCTCACGCGTCCAGCGCACATCCAGATCACCATTGATGGCGAACGGACGATGCAGCGCTTCGCTGACTTTTGCATTGAGGGTGGGTTTGATGCGATTCCAGTCGAAAGTGACGATCACAATGACCAATATAGCCAGCACCACCAGCAACGTGGCACCTGTCCAGGCGAAAATCTTGCGGCTGCGCGTCATGCGTCACTCTCCAGAAAACAGCGCCCCGACCCTGGCGCGCTGAATACGACATGAATGTTCGACTGACAAACGCGCCGAGGGTTTGATTTGAATACGAAAATGCATCGAAGGCCAGCACTCATGCACTATTACTGTTCAAGGAGCCTGACTGAAAACCCTTTCGACGCAGGTAAAGCGCATTTGCTAAAGTGCAACCCAGCCTAATCCAAGAATCGTTTGAGCCATGCTGCCCCGCGCCGAACAGAAACAACAGACCCGAAGAGCCCTGCTCGATGCTGCCCATCAACTGATGGAGAGCGGGCGCGGCTTCGGCAGCCTGAGCCTGCGCGAAGTGGCACGCACGGCAGGTATCGTACCCACCGGGTTCTACCGGCATTTTGAGGACATGGACCAGTTGGGGCTGGCGCTGGTCAGCGAGGTCGGCCAGACCTTTCGCGAGACCATCCGGCTGGTGCGCCACAACGAATTCGCCATGGGCGGGCTGATTCGTGCGTCGGTGAAGATATTCCTTGAACGCGTGGCGGCCAACCGCTCGCAGTTCCTGTTTCTGGCGCGCGAACAATACGGCGGCTCCTTAAAGGTGCGCCAGGCGCTCGGAGCGCTGCGTGAAGGCATCAGCGCCGACCTCACCGCCGACCTGGCAAAGATGCCCAAATGGCAGCACCTGAATGCCGATGCACTGTCGATCATCGCCGACCTGGTGGTCAAAAGCGTGTTCGCGATGCTGCCGGAACTGATCGACCCGCCCCCTGCCTCACTGGCCCCGCACCTGACACCTCAGGCGAAGATCACCCAGCAACTGCGCTTCATCTTCATTGGCGCACGGCACTGGCGGGGGCTGGGCAGTCACGATTGAGCGTCGGCACGCTCTGCTTCGTCCCGAGAAAAACGTCTCACTATTAACGCTCCCATCAACCAAAAGACTCGCACCAAATTAAGGCACCGCCTCGCTTACGCACCTAAATAGAGCGATGCAGCGCGTGTCGATACTCGCATCACCCGCTTCTGTCAGCCATTTCGTCGCAAGCTGCACTGTTGGCAAGCCCCTTGCTCTGATTTGAAGCATCGCAATTGGCTGGAAGCTATCTGATGCTGGTGATTCACGACCGAATCGAACCTCAGGCCGAATGGGCCGCCGAGCTGCATTTGAATTTCGAGGCACGCAGCAAAAGCCGACTGCGTTGCTTCAGTGCGGAAAACGAAGACGTCGGCCTGTTTCTGCAACGCGGCCAGTCGCCGCTGCGCGATGGCGAGTTTCTTCAAGCCCAGGATGGCCGCGTGGTGCGTGTCTGCGCGCGTCCCGAAAAACTCATGCACGTCACGTGCAGCAGCACCTTTGAACTGACCCGCGCGGCCTATCACCTTGGCAATCGTCACGTGGCCCTGCAAGTCGGCGACGGCTGGCTGCGCCTGCTCGACGATTACGTGCTCAAGGCGATGCTCGATCAACTGGGCGCCACTGTCGACACCATCGAAGCGCCGTTCCAGCCGGAACATGGCGCCTACGGCGGTGGGCATCATCACTCGCGTGCAGGCGAGGAGGATTTCAACTATCCGCCGCGAATGCACCAGTTTGGCGTGCGCAAGTGAACAGCGCCTGGGCGCTGTTGCGCCTGGCCAGCCCGCAGCTGCCTATCGGTGGCTACAGCTATTCGCAAGGGCTGGAAATGGCAGTGGAGCAGTCCATTGTGGTGGACCCGCAGACCGCAGGCCGCTGGATCGGCGATCAACTGCTGCTCAATCTCGCGCGTTTCGAGGCGCCCCTGCTGCTGGCTCATTGCGAAGCAGCGGCAGCCGGTGACTGGGGTCAGCTGCTGCAAGTCAGCGAACAGCATCGCGCCAGCCGCGAGACTCGCGAGCTGCATCTGGAAAGCCGGCAGATGGGTTACTCCTTGAAGCAGTTGCTCGATGGCCTGCCTGAACTGGATCGTGATGCGCGCCATTTTCTGCAGCAGACTGCCGAGCCGCACCTGGCCCTTGGCTGGGCGCTGGCCGCACGCGCCTGGCAGATCAGCCCGCAGGATGCGCTGGCTGCCTGGCTATGGAGCTGGCTTGAAAACCAGCTGGCCGTACTGATGAAAACCCTGCCGCTGGGCCAGCAAGCCGCCCAGCGGCTGACCAGCGAGCTGTTGCCGTTATTGCAGCAGGCGCAGGTCCGTGCGAGCGCACAAGATCCCTGCCATGCCGGTAGCGCAGCCTTCGGTCTGTCCCTGGCGAGCATGGCGCACGAACGTCAATACAGCCGGTTATTCCGGTCCTGATCAGTCCTTATGGAGAATTCAATGAACAGCCAACCTCTGCGCGTCGGAATCGGTGGCCCGGTCGGATCCGGCAAGACGGCGCTGACCCTGGCGCTGTGCCTGGCATTGCGCGACCGCTATAACCTGGCCGTGGTGACCAACGATATCTATACCCGAGAAGACGCTGACTTTCTGGTGCGTAACGAGGCACTGGCACCTGAGCGCATCATCGGCGTTGAAACCGGCGGCTGCCCGCACACCGCCATTCGCGAGGACGCTTCGATCAACCTGGAAGCAGTCGACCAACTCAATCGCCGCTTCGAAGGCCTGGACCTGATCATCGTCGAGTCCGGTGGCGATAACCTTTCCGCGACCTTCAGCCCGGAGCTTTCCGACCTGACCATCTACGTGATCGACGTGTCGGCCGGCGACAAGCTGCCGCGCAAAGGCGGTCCGGGCATTTGTAAGTCCGACCTGCTGGTGATCAACAAGATCGACCTCGCCCCGTTGGTGGGCGCGTCACTGGAAATGATGGACAGCGACACGCGCAGGATGCGTGGCGAAAAGCCGTTCGTGTTCAGCAATCAGAAAACCGGTCAGGGTCTGGAACAGATCATTGCCTTCATTGAGCGCCAGGGCCTGCTGAATGCAGCAGCCTGAATTCAACAACCAAAAGGAACCCATCGATGAACTACAAAAAAGCCCTTGGCGCCCTCGCGCTGTTGCTGGTGCCGACTCTGGCGCTGGCTCACCCCGGTCATGGCGATAACGGCCTGATCGCCGGTATCAGCCACCCCATCGGTGGGCTGGATCATTTGCTGGCCATGCTTGCCGTCGGCTTGTGGGCTGCGCAGCAACAAGGGTCGGCACGCTGGGCGCTGCCGTGCACCTTCGTCGGCACCATGCTGATCGGCGGCATGCTGGGCTTTGAAGGTCTGGACCTGCCTGCGCTGGAAAGCGGCATTGCAGCATCGGTACTGGCTCTGGGCCTGGCCGTGGCATTGGCAGTACGTCCGCCGCTGGCGTTGGCGGTCGCCGCAACAGCCCTGTTCGCCTTGTTCCACGGCGTGGCGCATGGCCTTGAACTGCCGGAGATGTCCAGCCCGTGGGCGTATGCAGCAGGTTTCGTTGCTGCAACTGCGGCCTTGCACGCGCTGGGTTATGCGATGGTTCGCGTGTTGCCTCAGGCGGCAGCACCGCTGGTGCGTATCGCCGGTGCAGCCTCTGCGGCAGCGGGTGTGTGGTTGCTGGCAGCCTGATCCCTGATCGAGTTTCGCGCTGATCGTGTCCGCGTCAGTTGGGGATGATCAGCGCGAAGGCGCAGGAATGCGGTACAGGTAGAGCAGCACTGCGCTGGCAAACGCCAGCAGACAGACCGGCAAGGGATGCAGACCGAACAGAACCGCGATGGCGGCGATCCAGGCGGGCAACCCGGCGGCCAGGAACGCCAGGCGGCGGATGGCCGCGAGCTTGAGCCACGCTGCCGGCTCCTCGGGTGTATCGAGTGCAGCCTGGGTGACCGCCAGCGCGCGCTTGTAGGCGCCGAAGGGTTTCAGGCTGACGAACATCGAGCCTATGCCGGCGATGAACAGCGGGATCGCCAACACCGGAATGAGCGGCTCGCTGGCACCGAAAAATAGACAGACCACCAGCAATGGCGCCAGGGTCAGACCCAGTTGACGCCACCATTGCATCTCCAGCTTTTGACGAACCTCGCTGCGTGTCACGCGGGGCCGACCTCGCTTTGATGTTCGTTGCCCATCATGTGCCCCAGCTTGCCCGCCTTGGTCGCCAGATAAAGGCGGTTGTGCGGGTTTTGTCCGGTGTGCAGCGGCACGCGCTCGGCGACCGTGATGCCCATGTCGGTCAAGGCCTTCACCTTGCGCGGGTTGTTGGTCATCAGCCGCAACGACTGCACGCCCAGATGCTGAAGCATCGGCAGGCAGATCGCGTAGTCACGCTGATCGGCAGCAAAGCCCAGCCGCTCGTTGGCTTCAACCGTATCGGCACCGCCATCCTGCAGCTCATAGGCGCGGATCTTGTTCATCAGACCGATACCGCGCCCTTCCTGGCGCAAGTACAACAGTACGCCCCGCCCTTCGGTGGCAATGGCGCGCAGGGCGGCTTCCAGTTGAGAACCGCAATCGCAACGCTGACTGAACAGGGCGTCGCCCGTCAGGCATTCGGAATGTACGCGACCCAGAACCGGCTCACCGTCCGCCACATCGCCCAGACTCAGGACGACGTGTTCACGGCCGGTTGCCGACTCGATAAAGCCGTGCATGGCAAACTCTGCAAAGGGAGTGGGCAGTTTGGAAGCGGCGACAAAGACGACGGGCACCGTGTGCTCCTGATCAGTATGAAGACTGGAAATTCGCAAGATTTGTATTGTAACAGCAGGTTCCTGCAGACGCTCAGGGTGAATTCTCGTGCATTTAGATCATAAAGTTCGATAGATAGAAGCGCTCATCGGCTCACTGCTCACCGCCAAAATGCTGGTAGCCACGCGTGTCAGGCGTGACGTCTTGCCCTGTGTCGTCAACAAGAATGACGCCTTGCCCCTGCTCTACCCGGCCAATCACATGCACCGGCCAGCCTTCTTTCAGCAACGTCGACAAGTGTTCGGAAGGCAGTGTGAAGGCCAGGATGTAATCGTCGCCACCGCTGAGCGCAGCCTGTCGGGCAGAAGGCAGATCGAACAAGGTCAGCAACTGGTCAGACATCGGCAGCCGGTCCCGCTCAACCACCAGACGAACACCCGACGCGCGAGCGATGTGTCCGCAGTCGGCCAGCAGCCCATCGGAGATGTCCAGCGCCGACGTCGCCCTGCCGCGCAAGGCCTGCCCAAGCGCCAGTTGCGGTTGCGGCGACCAGTAGCGGGCCAGCAATGCTTCGGCGATCAAGGGCTCGGCGCTGCGCTGCTTCAATACCAGCGGTAACGCACCTGCGCCATCACCCAGCGTGCCGCCGACACACAACAGGTCACCCGCCTGAGCACCCGCGCGGGTCAGGGCCGATCCGGCCGGCACAGCGCCGAACACTGTCAGGGTCAGGCTCAAGGGACCGCGCGTGGTATCACCACCGATCAGACGCAGCGAACAGCCTTGCGCCATCTGGTCAAGGCCGCGAGCGAAGGCCTGCAGCCAGTCGGCATCGACCTGCGGCAGAGTCAGGGCAAGGGTGAACGCGACAGGCCGGGCGCCCATGGCCGCCAGGTCACTGGCAGACACCGCCAGCGCACGCTGGCCAAGCAGAAAAGGGTCGCAGGCATCAGGAAAATGTACCCCGGCAACCAGGGTGTCGGTCGAGATCGCCAACTGCTCACCGGGCGCTAACGCCAGCAGCGCGCAGTCGTCGCCGATCCCCAGGGCAACTTCCTCGCCCACCTGCGCACAGGGCGCGGCGGCGAAGTAATTGCGGATCAGCTCGAACTCTCCCATGAAGGTCAGGCGCGAATCAGCGCTTGTGGGCCTTCACTTCGACTTCACGCAGGCGCGGCGCCAGCTTGTCCAGCACGCCATTGACGAACTTGTGGCCGTCAGTGGAGCCGTAGACTTTCGCCAGCTCGATGCCTTCGTTGATCACTACGCGATAAGGCACATCGATGCGCTTGAGCAGTTCGAAGGTGGACAGCCGCAGCACGGCCAGTTCAACCGGGTCGAGCTCTTCGATGGTCAGGTCAAGGCAAGGCGAGAGCGCGGTGTCGATCTCGGTCTTGTTGGTTGCCACGCCGTGCAGCAGCTCATGGAAGTAGGTGCCGTCGACGTTGCTGAAATCGTTGTCGACACGGAACTGCGCTTCGATCTCGTTCAACGAATGGCCGGCCATGTGCCACTGATACAGGGCCTGGGTTGCCATCTGACGTGCTTCACGACGCTTGGCGCTTTTGCCCTTGGCGGCTTCCGGCGATTTGGCGTCGCGCGGGTTGAACTGGTCGGTATCGTCGGAAATCACTTGGCCTCCAGCTGCGACAGCAGACTGACCATTTCGATAGCAGACAGGGCAGCTTCAGCACCCTTGTTGCCGGCCTTGGTGCCGGAACGCTCGATGGCCTGTTCAATGGAGTCGACGGTCAACACGCCGAAAGCGACCGGCACGCCGAATTCCATGGACACCTGAGACAAGCCCTTGACGCACTCGCCTGCCACGTATTCGAAGTGTGGAGTACCGCCACGGATCACTGCACCCAGTGCGACGATGGCCGCGAACTCGCTGCGTTGGGCAACTTTCTGCACAACCAGTGGAATCTCGAACGCACCCGGGGCACGGATGATGGTGATGTCGCTTTCGCTCACGCCATGGCGTACCAGCGCATCAACGGCACCGCTAACCAGGCTTTCCACGACGAAGCTGTTGAAACGGCCAACTACCAAGGCATAGCGGCCTTGGGGGGCGATGAAGGTACCTTCGATGGTCTTCAAGGTCATTCGGTGAGTCTCGTATTAAAGAGCAAGCCCGCCTTGGGGCGGACTTTGAGGGATATTAGGCCACGAATCATGCCTGTCAGGCCAAAACCTGCGAAAAACCATCTTTCACACGCCCCGACCTGCCGGTATTTATTCGGAGGGCACGTATTCTACAACTTCCAGATCGAAACCGGATATCGCATTGAACTTCATCGGCGAACTCATCAGGCGCATTTTGCGCACGCCGAGGTCACGAAGGATCTGCGAACCGGCACCGACCGTGCTGTAAGTGGTCGGTGTCTTGATCGGTTGCTGACCGGCGGTTTCGCGAATATGAGCCAGCAAGACATCGCCATCCAGCGGGTGACCGAGCAGCAGCACCACGCCGCTGCCCGCCTCGTTAACCGCGCGCATGGCGGCGCGCAGGCTCCATCGGCCGGGCTGGTTGACCATCAGCAGGTCACGCAACGGGTCCATGTTGTGCACGCGAACCAGCGTGGGCTCTTCGGCGCAGATGGTGCCCAGAGTCAGCGCCAGATGCACGTCGCCCTCGACCGAATCGCGGTAGGTCACCAGGTTGAAACTGCCCAGTTCGCTGTCCATCGGCTGCTCGGCAATCCGCTGAACGGTACGTTCGTGGATCATCCGGTAGTGAATCAGGTCGGCGATGGTGCCGATCTTGATGTCATGTTGCTGGGCAAATGCTTCGAGTTCGGCGCGACGGGACATGGTGCCGTCGTCGTTCATGACTTCGCAGATCAGGCCCGTCGCCTCGAAACCGGCCATGCGCGCCAGGTCGCAGGCCGCTTCGGTATGACCGGCGCGTGCCAGGGTGCCACCCGCCTGAGCCATGAGCGGGAAGATATGGCCCGGGCTGACGATGTCTTCGGCCTTGGCGTCCTTGGCAGCGGCAGCCTGCACCGTGCGTGCGCGGTCGGCTGCCGAGATGCCGGTGGTCACGCCTTCGGCAGCTTCAATGGAAACGGTGAACTTGGTGCCGAAACCTGAACCGTTGCGCGCTGCCATCAGCGGCAGCTTGAGGGTTTCGCAGCGCTCGCGAGTCATCGGCATGCAGATCAGACCACGGGCGAAACGCGCCATGAAGTTGATGTGCTCGGGCTTCACGCATTCGGCGGCCATGATCAGGTCGCCTTCGTTTTCGCGGTCTTCGTCATCCATGAGGATGACCATCTTGCCCTGGCGAATGTCTTCGACCAGTTCTTCGATACTGTTGAGCGCCACGCGGCACCCCCTTCAATCAATTCAGGATTTGAGGTAGCCGTTCTCGGCCAGGAAGCTTTCGGTGATCGTGCCGTGGCCCGGCTCGGCGGCCTTGTCACCCAGCAGCAGGCGCTCCAGATAACGCGCCAGCAGGTCGACCTCCAGGTTGACCTTACGGCCGGGCTGGTAGTCGGCCATGATCGTTTCGCTCCAGGTATGAGGCACGATGGTCAGTTCGAACTCCGCGCCGTTGACCGAGTTGACGGTCAGGCTGGTGCCATCGACCGTGATCGAGCCTTTGTGGGCGATGTATTTGGCCAGCTCACGTGGCGCACGCACGGTGAACTGAATGGCGCGGGCGTTATCTGCACGGGCGACGATTTCGCCGACGCCGTCGACATGACCGCTGACCAGATGGCCACCCAGACGTGTAGTCGGGGTCAGGGCCTTTTCCAGGTTGACCCGGCTGCCGCTCTTCAGGTCGACAAAGGCGGTGACGGTCAGGGTTTCCCGGCTGACGTCAGCCCAGAAGCCATCACCGGGCAATTCGACAGCGGTCAGGCATACGCCATTGACGGCAATGCTGTCGCCGAGTTTGACGTCGGTCAGGTCAAGCTTGCCGGTTTCCACATAAACGCGGACGTCGCCGCCTTTGGGAGTCAGGGTGCGGATGCTGCCAATGGATTCGATAATGCCGGTAAACATGGGTCCTCCGGGAGAACAAGGGCTGCGCGCAAGGCGAAAGCCGGGAATTATACGCCGGGTGTGCGCACAGGGAGAGCGATGACTCGCCAGTCATTACCGACAGCACGCATTTCCACAATGTTCAGCTCAAGTGCCTCGCTCATCTGCGCCAGCGGAAGATCGAGCAGCGGGCGGGCCGATGAACCAAGAAACTTGCCGGCAATGAAGAGCTGAAACTCGTCGACCAGCCCGAGCCGGGCAAAAGCCCCCGCCAGTCGCGGACCGGCCTCGACCAGTACTTCATTGACGCCCCGCGCGGCGAGCTCGCCCATCAACCTGCGCAGGTCCACATGACCGGCGCTGTCGGCCAAGGCGAGCATTTCGTGGCCCTCTTCCTGATAACGGCCTCGCGCCGACGCAGCGGCGCAGGTCACGACCAGTGCACTGCCTGCCTGGAAAAACGGTGCATCGAGCGGCACGCGTAAACGGCCGTCGATCAACACCCGCAACGGTGCACGTGCAGCGGCCAGCGCGGTCAGTTCGGCATCGAGCCCCAATTCATCAGGGCGCACGGTGAGACGAGCCTTGTCGGCCAGCACCGTGTCGGCGCCGCTGAGTACCACACTCGACTGCGCCCGCAGGCGTTGCACGGCAGAACGTGCCTCAGGGCCGGTGATCCACTGGCTTTCACCGCTGGCCATCGCTGTGCGGCCATCCAGGCTCATGGCCATTTTGACCCGCACGTAAGGCAGGCCGGTCTCCATGCGCTTGAGAAAGCCTTTGTTCAGCGCTCGCGCTTCGCTTTCCAGCACGCCACATTGAACGCCGATGCCGGCATTCATGAGGCGCAACAGGCCACGGCCGGAGACTTCGGGGTTAGGGTCCTGCATCGCCGCGACCACCCGCGTCAGCCCGGCTTCGATCAGTGCATCGGCACAGGGCGGTGTGCGCCCCTGGTGACTGCACGGTTCGAGGGTGACGTAGGCGGTCGCACCTCTGGCCAGCTCGCCGGCCTGGCGCAACGCATGCACTTCGGCATGCGGCTCACCGGCGCGCGCATGCCAGCCTTCGCCAACGATCCGGCCTTCACGCACGATCACGCAGCCGACTCGCGGGTTGGGATGTGTGGAGTAGAGCCCCTTGCGCGCCAGCTCGAGTGCTCGCGCCATGTAATGAACGTCGAGAGCCGCCTGTTCAGTCAGCAATGCATTTATTCCTTGCCCGGCTCGCGGGCCAGACGGTCGATTTCTTCACGGAATTCGTTGAGGTCCTGAAAGCGCCGGTACACGGAAGCGAAGCGGATGTAGGCCACTTCGTCGAGCTTCTGCAGCTCGGTCATGACCAGCTCACCCACTACCAGCGATTTGACTTCGCGTTCGCCGGTCGCGCGCAGCTTGTGTTTGATGTGAACCAGGGCCGCTTCCAGGCGTTCGACACTCACCGGACGCTTTTCAAGCGCGCGCTGCATACCGGCGCGCAGTTTTTCTTCATCGAAAGGCTGGCGGCTGCCGTCCTGTTTGATCAGACGCGGCAAGACCAGCTCGGCAGTTTCGAACGTGGTGAAGCGCTCGCCGCAGGCCAGGCACTCGCGTCGGCGGCGTACTTGCTCGCCTTCGGCGACGAGGCGGGAGTCGATGACTTTGGTGTCATTGGCACCGCAGAAGGGACAGTGCATGGTGGCTGGCAACAAAAGAATGAGGAGCGCCATGTTAGCGCATCCTGCCGGCAAGACAAGGCTGAGGGTTTACGGTATATAGACGCGCATTAAAGCGGTGTGAAATTGTCCGGGCTCGGTAATACTGCACGCTTGGCGTCACCCAGCCTTTCGAATTTTGCCTTGTGGAGCTCTTGATGACGTTACGCCCCGCTTTTCTACTCTGCTTCATCGGCTTGCTGGCCGCGTGCAGCAGCAATGACGCGCCGAAACCCGCTGCGCCGCCACCGGTCGCACCTTCGATCAAGCTGCCTGCCGGGCCGGGGCCACTGCAACCGTACCAACGTGAACTCAGCGGGCAATTGCTGGGCGTGCCGGCTGGCGCCGAGGTCGAGCTGGCAATGCTGGTCATCGACGAGCGCGGACGTCCGCAGAAGCTGCTGACCAACACCCTGCTCAAGGGCAACGGTCAATCATTGCCGTTCCAGTTGCGCTTCAACCCGGAAGCCTTTCCGGTCGGCGGACGTGTCGAGCTGCGCGGTCGCGCCAGTAAATCCGGGCAGTTGATCCTGCACCTGCCGTCGATGCGTATCGATCAGCCGGCAACTCAGGCTCTGGGGCAGTTGCAGTTCGTCAAGGCGCCATGATCGCTCCGCAACATCTGCAACGCACGCTGAGCGAACTGCTTGGCGACGCCCGGCTGACCATCACTGCGCTGCCGGGCACAGAGTTGAAGCTGTGGCTGATCGACGATGCCAACATGGACCGCGCCTTCAGCCCGGATGAAACGCGGCGCATTCTGGAAGATCCACCGTACTGGTGCTTTTGCTGGGCCAGCGGCCTGGCTCTGGCACGTTTTCTGGCTGAAAACCCGCACTGGGTGGCTGGCAAACGGGTACTGGATTTCGGTGCGGGCTCGGGTGTAGCAGGCATTGCCGCGCTCAGGGCCGGGGCGCTTGAGGTTGTGGCCTGTGATCTCGACCCACTGGCGCTCGCTGCCTGCCGGGCCAATGCCGAACTCAATCAGGTGCCATTGCGCTACTCGACGGATTTCTTTGCCGAGGCGGACCGCTTCGATCTGATTCTGGTCGCCGACGTGCTCTACGACCGCGCCAACCTGCCGTTGCTGGACCAGTTCCTCTCCCGAGGCCGCGAGGCACTGGTGGCGGATTCCCGCGTGCGCGACTTCAAGCACGCTGCCTACCAGCGTCTGACGATGCTGCATGCGCACACCCTGCCGGACCTGGCCGAGCCGCACGAATTTCGCGACGTGAGCCTCTATCACGCGGCGCGGTGAGCGCTAAATAACAGTCCGGGATTGCTCAGCTAAACGGCTTTTGTAGGAGCGAACTTGTTCGCGAAGACGGTCGTTCAAACGATAAATTTCCAGAGAGCTTTCCACCCCTTTCGCGAACAAGCGAAGCGTCGCCCGGTTCGCTCCCACGGCCTTCGGCCAGCATCAATAGCAATGAGTGTGGGCACGATCATGTCCAATAGACGACACCGCTTTCAGCATTGCCCTGCGGGCTTTATAGTTGGCAGCATTCAGATTCTTCGAGACGTGCAATGAGCCAGGAAACTGCTTACATCTTCGACGCAACCGCCGCGAACTTCGATCAACTGGTGATCGACAAGTCCTTCGACCAGCCGGTGCTGGTGGATTTCTGGGCCGAGTGGTGTGCGCCCTGCAAGGTCTTGATGCCCCTGCTGCAGCAAATCACCGAGAGCTATCAGGGCGAGCTGCTGCTGGCCAAGGTCAATTGCGACATCGAGCAGGACATCGTAGCGCGCTTCGGCATTCGCAGCCTGCCGACCGTGGTGCTGTTCAAGGACGGCCAGCCGGTAGATGGCTTTGCCGGTGCCCAGCCCGAGTCGGAAATCCGCAAGATTCTCGACCAGCACGTGGTCATGCCGCCACCGCCAGCCGCCGACCCGCTCAAGCAGGCACAGGCGCTGTTTGCGGAAAGTCGTTTCGCCGAAGCCGAAGCACAGCTCAAGGTGCTGTTGGGCGAGGACAACACCAATGGCGCGGCGCTGATTCTGTATGCGCGCTGCCTGGCTGAACGTGGCGAATTGAGCGAGGCCAAGGCCGTGCTGGATGCGGTCACCGGTGATGCACACAAGGCCGAACTGGCCGGTGCCAAGGCCCAGCTGACGTTCCTCGCGCAGGCCGCGACCCTGCCGGACGCTGCCGAACTGAAAAGCCGTCTTGCACAAAATCCTCAGGACGATGAAGCAGCACTGCAACTGGCGATTCAGCAGTTGTCGCGTCAACAGTACGAAGCTGCGCTCGAGGGCCTGCTCAAGCTGTTCATCCGCAATCGCAATTACGCCGAGGGGCTGCCGCACAAGACCCTGCTGCAAGTATTCGACCTGCTGGGCAACGATCACCCGCTGGTCACAGCGTACCGTCGCAAGCTGTTTGCCGCGCTGTACTAATGTACAAAGCAACAGGCACCGCTCGGGTGCCTGTTGTTGCTGAGCGCGGTCAGGTCACGTCGCTTCGACCCAGCTGTACAGCGGCGCATCTCCGCCGCTCTCGACTTTCACGTTCGCCGAGTGACGCAAGCGCACCAGCAGATGCTTGCCCGCAGCGGTACTGCCCGCCAACCCTTCCAGTTGCCCCAATAGATCCGGCCCACTCATCTGCCCGGCCTTGTGCAGCAATTCCTGAGCGACTTGCCAGAGCCTGTCGTCCTGGTTGAGCGGCTTGCTCTCGGCCGCGGCGGCGGGTGCCTCCGGGACGGGCGCCTTGAGCTGCGCGCCCAGTTGTGCCCAGTCTCCTTCGTCCAGTTCAAGGGTCAAATCCACCGGCCACTGGCCTACGGTTCCACGAATACGCAACATGATGTGCACCTGCTGACAGTCAGGCGTACATGCTCCCACAGGCTGGCGCGCATTCCCATGATCAACCGTAACGCCACTGGTTGAGGACCGGTTCCTTGCCGTTGATGAAATTGCCAAGCGCCCGCACGTCGTAGACGTTTTCCCAGCACTCGATAATTCGGCCATCGCGAAACCGCCATAGGTCGCAAAACGGCATGATGATTTTCCGGCCCTCACAACTGGCGCGCATTTCGCCCAACACCGAGCCGAAGTGATCGTTGGCGATGATGTCGTGGACATCCATGTACAGGGTCTGATGGGTACGCCTGATCAGATTGATCTGGTGGGAAAGCACTGCCTCCCTGCCGATGGCTATGGACAAGCCACCGCCAGCGCCTTGATCCGCCTTGTGCAGCACGATGTCAGCGTCGGCGAATTCGGTGATGCGTGTCATATCCTTGTACACAGCACGCAGGACTTCTCTGTTCGAATGGAGCTTGTTCATGAGTATCTTCCCTGATGTCGCACTCGGCCCAGGTCGAGCGCAGGCCCTTACTGGCGATGAAAACCTTCCTGCGCATCCGGCGCAGGTGTAGCGATTTTCATCTTCCAGAGTAGGACTTGATGACGCGAAGTGTGAGACTACTTAGACATAAGCACCGGACCGGGTATGCCCGGCAAGACCGTCAATAGCGCTTTGCTGCAGCCCGGTCACCCGGCGTCTGGATAAAAACACGTCCACGCAGGCCGTCACTTGTTATAAGATCACATAACAGTTTTTCTCGATTATTGTTCTGGAGCCCGCTATGCGCCGTCTGCTACTCGCCCTGCCTTTCGCCCTGTTACCACTCGTTGCTGCGCACGCGGCTGAAGAGCACGACCACGATCATGGCGATGAACATGGCAGCCTGGGTGCGCACGAGCACGGCGTCGGACGTCTGGATGTGGTGCTGGAAGGCAAGACGCTGGAATTCGAATTCGACAGCCCGGCCATGAACATCGTCGGCTTCGAACACGTTGCGACCTCGGATGAAGACAAGGCCAAAGTCGCCAAGGCGCGCGAATTGCTGCTCAAGCCCAACGCGTTGTTCAGCATTGCCGATGCCGCCAATTGCTCGGCCACTTCGGTGAAGCTGGAAAGCCCGCTGTTTGGTGACAAGGATGACGATCATGACGAGCACGCCGACGCTGGTGATGCCGAGCATCACGAGCACAGTGAAATCCATGGCCACTACAAGTTCGTCTGTGACGCACCGGCCATTCTGAAGAAGCTCGACCTGTCGCAAATCTTCACAACCTTTCCCGACACCAAGAAGCTTCAGGTACAACTGATTTCGCCAGGCGGCCAGTCAGGCGCAGAAGTGATCGCGGCCAACCCGACGCTGAAATTCTGATCGCACCCTGCAGTACAACGACCGGGCCTGGCCCGGTCTTTTAATTTCCAACCGAGCGTGAGTCAGCCTATGACCCAAGCACTGATCGAACTGTCAGACCTGCGCTTCAACTGGCCCGGCCATCCGCAACTGCTGGACATCCCCGAGTTCCGCCTGCAAAGCGGCGAAACCCTGTTCCTCAAAGGCCCGAGTGGCAGCGGTAAAACCACGCTGCTGGGCCTGCTGGGCGGTGTACAAAAACCGGTCAGCGGCAGCATTCGCCTGTTGAACCAGGAACTGTCGGCCCTCTCTTCGGCCGCTCGTGATCGCTTTCGCGTCGATCACACTGGCTACATCTTCCAGCAGTTCAACCTGCTGCCGTTTTTGTCGGTGCGGGAAAACATCGAACTGCCCTGTCACTTTTCAAAGGTCCGCGCCGAGCGTGCCAAGCAACGCCACGGTAGCGTCGAGAAAGCCACCACTACCCTGCTCGCCCACCTGGGTTTGAAAGACCCGACGATGCTGACACGCCGCGCCGACTCGCTGTCCATCGGCCAACAACAGCGAGTCGCTGCCGCCCGGGCGCTGATCGGTCAACCGGAGTTGGTGATTGCCGATGAGCCTACGTCTGCGCTGGACGCGGATTCGCGCGAGGCGTTCATTCGCCTGTTGTTCGCCGAGTGCCGCGAGGCCGGGGCCAGCCTGCTGTTTGTCAGTCATGACCAGAGTCTGGCACCGCTGTTTGATCGCAATCTGTCGCTGAGCGACCTGAATCGCGCCGCCGTCGCCGTGGAGATTTGAGATGTATCTGTTTCGTCTGGCCATGGCCAGCCTGGCCAATCGCCGTTTCACCGCGTTTCTCACTGCCTTCGCCATTGCGCTGTCGGTTTGCCTGTTGCTGGCCGTCGAGCGGGTGCGCACCGAAGCGCGCTCCAGCTTCGCCAGCACCATCAGCGGTACAGACCTGATCGTCGGTGCGCGCTCCGGCTCGATCAACCTGTTGCTGTACTCGGTGTTCCGCATCGGCAATGCCACCAACAACATTCGCTGGGACAGCTTCGAGCACTTCGCCAACAGCAAGCAGGTCAAGTGGGCGATCCCGGTTTCGCTGGGCGACTCCCATCGTGGCTACCGGGTGATGGGCACCAATGAAGCGTATTTCGAGCATTATCAGTTCGGTCGCCAACAGCACCTGGAAATAGCCGAAGGACGCGAGTTCAAGACCGATCCCTTTGAAGTGGTGCTGGGTTCGGAGGTCGCCAAGGCGCTGCATTACAAGCTAGGCGACAAGCTGGTACTGGCGCACGGTGTCGCCGCGATCAGCCTGGTCAAGCATGACGACAAACCGTTCACCGTGGTCGGCATCCTCAAGCCGACCGGTACCCCGGTGGACCGCACGCTGCATATCAGCCTGGGCGGCATGGAGGCCATTCATATCGACTGGCACAACGGCGCCCCGGCACGCGGCAACGAGCGCATCTCAGCCGATCAGGCGCGCAATATGGACCTGACGCCGACGGCGATCACTGCCTTCATGCTGGGCTTGAACAGCAAGATTTCCACCTTCAGCCTGCAACGCGAGATCAACGAATACCGTGGCGAGCCCATGCTGGCGATTCTGCCCGGCGTGGCACTGCAGGAGCTGTGGAGCCTGATGGGCACGGCGGAAAAGGCGCTGTTCGTGATTTCGCTGTTCGTGGTGCTGACCGGACTGATCGGCATGCTGACTGCGATTCTCACCAGCCTCAACGAGCGCCGCCGGGAAATGGCCATCCTGCGCTCGGTCGGCGCGCGCCCCTGGCATATCGCAAGTCTGCTTATACTCGAAGCCTTCGCCCTGGCGCTGGCGGGTGTCATCAGCGGCCTTGCGCTGCTCTATATCGGCATCTTCGTGGCCCGCGACTACGTGCTCGACAACTATGGTCTGTACCTGTCGTCTATGCCACCTGGCCAATATGAATGGACATTACTCGGTGCCATTCTCGGCTGCGCGCTGTTGATGGGAACCGTGCCAGCCTGGCGAGCCTACAGGCAGTCACTGGCCGATGGACTGTCGATTCGTTTATGAGGACCTTCATGATGCGGCGCATGCTACTCACTCTGCTGTTCTCGGTTACCACTCAAGCGTGGGCCGCCGAGCCGCGTGAGCTGACCTGGAATGACATGATTCCACCCGATGCACCTGTGGTGAAGCCGGTAACGGCTCCGCTGCACGATATGTCCAAGCTGTCCGATGCACTGGCCATGGAGGCAGCGCCTGCTGCCCACCAACTGGCACCGCATGCGCCGGTGGTCAAGGCACTGGACGGCAAACTGGTGCGCTTACCGGGCTACATCGTGCCGCTCGAGGTCAGTGAGGAAGGCCGAGTGACGGAGTTTTTGCTGGTGCCGTATTTCGGCGCCTGCATTCATGTGCCGCCGCCACCGGCGAACCAGATCGTGCATGTCACGAGCGAGCTGGGTGTGAAGGTCGATGAGCTGTATCAGCCGTACTGGATCGAAGGACCGATGCAGGCCAAGTCGTCTTCCAGCGAATTGGCAGAAGCGGGTTATCAGATGCAGGCAGACAAGATTCTTGTCTACGAGTTGCCGGATTCATAAGGATCACGAGGTTCCCAGCGATTTCATTGAGCTGAGTCAAAGTCGCCGCTCGACAGCGCTTTAACATTACGCCCATAAATTTTGACTGATCTCTGGAGCCTCCATGCACAAGCATCTGCTACGCGCGTCCCTTGTCGCGCTTACCCTCACCGCCCCGGTCGCGGCACACGCCTACCAGCCTGGCGACTTCATCGTTCGCGCCGGTGTCGCGCACGTCCAGCCCAATGAAGACAGCGGCGAAGTGCGCCTCGACGGTGCCAAGGTTTCCGGCACCAAAGCGACTGTCGACGGCGAAAACCAGCTGGGCCTGACCTTCGCCTACATGCTGACCCAGCACGTCGGCGTCGAGCTGCTGGCCGCCACACCGTTCAGCCACACCGTATCGGTCAAAGGCCTTGGGCCTGGCCTGGATGGCAAGCTGGCCGATATCAAACAACTGCCGCCGACGCTGTCGTTGCAGTACTACCCGATGGAACCGTCGTCGAAATTCCAGCCGTACGCTGGCGTGGGCATCAACTACACCACGTTCTTCGATACCGACCTGACCGGCAACCGTAAGAATCAGGGTTTCAGCAACCTCAAGCTCAAGGACTCGGTCGGCCTGGCCGGGCAGTTGGGCATGGATTACATGATCACCGACAACGTACTGCTCAACGCCTCGGTCTGGTACGTCGACATCGACACCAAAGCAACCGTGGACGGCCCGTCAGCCCTGGCCGTCGGCAAGACCAAGGTCGACGTGGACATCGACCCGTGGGTGTACATGGTGGGCGTGGGTTACAAGTTCTGACCTGAACGTCTCAAGCGCCACAAACACAAAGGCACCCTTATTGGGTGCCTTTGTGTTTTGTAGACCTGGTGATCTCGTACCAACTCCATGACGAAGTAATGCCGCGCTTTTTGCAGGAGCGGGCTGGTCCGAAGGCAGTTACATTCGATGCACTTTCTGCGCCTGCAATATCGTCTTCGCGAACAAGTTCGCTCCTACAGGTGCTCACAGGCTTTTGTAGGAGCGAACTTGTTCGCGAATAGGTAGTTACACTCGATGTAATTTCTGCGTCTGCAATATCGGCTTCGCGAACAAGTTCGCTCCTACAGGTGCTCACAGGCTTTTGTAGGAGCGAACTTGTTCGCGAATAAGTAGTTACATTCGATGTAATTTCTGCGTCTGCAATAGCGTCTTCGCGAACAAATTCGCTCCTACAGGTGCTCACAGGCTTTTGTAGGAGCGAACTTGTTCGCGAATAAGTAGTTACATTCGATGTAATTTCTGCGTCTGCAATAGCGGCTTCGCGAACAAGTTCGCTCCTACAGGTGCTCACAGGCTTTTGCAGGAGCGAACTTGTTCGCGAATAGGCAGTTACATTCGATGTAGGGCTCACTGCCCCATCAACAACTCAAGACCGCGCACCAGTGGCGTTGGCTCGTCGAGGGTGAAGTGTTCCAGCAGGCGCTGGTTGCTGGCGCGGGAATGTTTGATGTCGCCCGAGCGTGGTGCCTGATAGGTGACTTCCGGCTGCTTGCCGACAACCTGCGCAAGCGCAGCCAGCAGTTCGTTGAGCGACGTGGTCTTGTTCAGGCCGACGTTGATCGCGCCTTCGATGGCGCTTTCCCGTGACAAGGCCTGCAGCAGCAGCTTGAGCAGATCCCCGACATAGTAGAAATCCCGCGTCTGCTCGCCATCGCCAAACACGCTGATCGGCAGGCCTTTGCGGATACGCTCGGCAAAGATGCTGATCACGCCCGAGTACGGCGACGATGGGTCCTGGCGTGGCCCGAAAATGTTGAAGAAGCGAAAGATCACCGGTTCCAGGCCATGCTGGCGACGGTAGAAATCCAGGTAATACTCGCTGGCCAGCTTGTCCGAGGCGTAAGGCGTCAGCGGTGCCTTGGTGGTGTCCTCGGTTATCGCTTCGCCCTCACCGTTGTTGCCGTACACCGCCGCGCTGGAAGCGAAGATCACCCGTTTGATGCCCGCTTCGCGCATGGCCTCGCAGACATTCAACGTGCCGATGAAGTTGCTCTGGTGAGTACGCACCGGGTCGTCTACCGACGCCTGCACCGAGGCCACTGCCGCCAGGTGCACGACGGCCTTGCAGCCCTGCGCCACGCGCTTGACCAGGTCGGCATCGGCCACGTCCCCTTCGATCAGTTCGACCCGCGGGTTATCGAGCGGCAAATTGCTGCGCTTGCCTGCCGAGAGGTTGTCGAGGATACGCACGGCCTGCCCGCTGGCAAGCAATGCGTCGGTCAGGTGCGAGCCAATGAAACCCGCACCTCCAGTGATCAGAACAGGAGCGTCAGACATGTCGATAATACCGATCCAGCAGGCTTGGCAGGCCGGCCCGCCAAGCGCGGGGCTTGATGCCGAAAGTGTGGAGAATTTTCTTGCAGGCCAGTACCGCGTGCTGCGGTTCTTCGGCTGCATCGGGACGCGCGGCATGAGCCTGCGCAGTGGGCGATTCGATGGCCAGCGCGTGCAGCAGACGCGCTTCGGTGAGCACTGCCTGCCCCAGCGCCAGCGGCGTGGTCGCCTCGTGTCCGGCGTAGTGGTAGGTGCCCCACAGCGGCGCTTCGCAGTCGAGTTGCTTGATGACCGAAATGATCACCCGTGCCGCATCATCGACCGGCGTCGGGTTGCCGCGGCGATCGTCGGCGAGCAGCAGCTCTCCGGGTTCCTTGGCACGCGAGAGAAAGCGCCCCAGCACACCATCGGTGCTGTCATCCAGCAGCCAGCCGAAACGCACCAGCACATGTTGCGGGCAGGTCGCGCGAACGCTCTGTTCGATACGCCACAGGGCCTGACCGCGCAGGCCCAAGGGTACAGGATCGTCTTTTTCGCTGTAGGCCGTCGCGCGGGAACCATCGAACACACGATAGCTGGACGGCTGAACCAGCGTGATGTTGTGGTGCTGACACAATTCGGCAAGACGCTCGACAGAGCGCTCTTGATGGGTCAGGCGCGCCTCACTCACGGTCTCCGCCTGAAACCAGTCGAAGTAGTAAGCAAGGTTGATCAGGGCATCGGGGCGGGTGTCATCAAGCAGTTGCGTGAGGCTCGCCACGTCCCAGCCGTCTTGCGGTGGACGTGGTGCGAGGAAACCAATGTCTTCCTCGGCACCCAGACGAATCAGCGCCTGCCCGAGGGCATTCCCGCCGCCCAACAGCATAAGGCGCATTCGCATAGAGTCAGCAGGCTCGGTATCAGGTAATCAAACGAACAATTGAAAAACGCCTGCAAACATAACACGTTGCCTGCCAACCCCCAACAGTTGCGCAGCCTGGCGGGTTAATGACGCCGCGACAAAGCGTTGCAGCGTCCCCGTGCGTCGGTTGAGTTACTGAGCTGCCGGGCCGGGCGTGCTGTTGCCCTTGGACAGACTGAGCGGCGCCGGCGCGGGCGCAGAAGGTGTCGCCATGGCAGGGTCCGAGGGCGCGGGCGGCCCTTCGGCTTCGACGCCAGCCTGCGGGTTATTGAAGCCCGGCCCCATGACCATCTGTGGATAAGTCTGCGCAAAACGCACGTTCGGGTTCTTATCCACAAGGCGCTTGAGACGCTCGTTGAACGCGCGCCCCACCGCGTACTGACCGCCCGAGGAGGTACGAAATTGCGCGGTCAGCACCACGCCGTTGAGGTCCATGCGGTCTACGCCGAAGACCTCCAGCGGCCCCTGCAGGTTGTGCTTGAGCAGGATGTCTTCGCTGATCGACTGGCCGGTCTCGCGGATCAGCGCCAGCGCGTCATCGATGTCCGAGTCATAGGTGAATTGCACCGAGAAGAACGCGTACGCGAATTGCCGCGACTGGTTGGTGACCGCCTTGATCTGCCCGAACGGCACCGAGTGGACGAACCCCTTGCCGTCACGCAGGCGCACGGTGCGAATGGTCAGGCTCTCCACCGACCCGGAATGCCCGGTACTGAGCACCACCCAGTCACCCACCGAAAAGGTGTCCTCGATGATGATGAACAGACCGGTGATCACGTCCTGCACCAGTTGTTGCGAACCGAAACCGATGGCCAGACCGACCACACCGGCACCCGCCAGCAGTGGTGCCACGTTGATGCCCAGGTTGGCCATGGTGGTGATCGCACAGATCACCACCAGAATGATTTTCACCGCGTTGCGCAGCAGCGGCAGAATGGTTTTGATCCGCGTGCTCGGCTGGCGACCACTACGATGATTGACCGGCGGTTTCAGGGCTTCCTGAATGGCAGTGTCGAGCACTACCCACAACAGCCAGGTGACGACGAAGATCAGACCGATGCTGCTCAATGAATCACTGATCACTCGGCCCAGGGTATTGCGCTGGGCAAACTCGAACATCGAGAAGCCCCAGATCCGCCCCAGTATCTCGATGAACCCGATGGCCAGCGCGATACGCAACACCGCGTACACAAGGCTCAACAGACGCGCCTTGTACACATGCCCGCCGCGGCCCAGGGTCTCGGTCGGTTTGAACAGGTGCTGGAACACGGTGCTGAGGAACACCGTGGCAATCAGCAGAATGGTGGTGAACAACGCACACCGCAGCGCTTGCTGACTGTCCTCGCCAGCGCCAATCAGGTTGATCGCCGAGACCAGAATCATCAGCAGGATCGGCAGGTGCCACAGCCTGGAGAATATCTTCAACGATTGTTGCAGCGCGGGCCGTTGCAGACGACTGCTCAATGAGCGGTTACGGATCAGGTGGGCTACCGGGCGACGCACCTTGATGATCAGCATGCAGAACACCACCGAGGCGAACAGCCCGGTAAACACCGCAACACTGGTGGTGACGTTACTGCCGAGCTGACGGGCGATCTGCGGACTGGTCAACGCATCGCTCAGCGCCGCCAGGAAGCCGACCACGAACAGGGGCCTCGGCGCGTAGCGGCGGATCATGCGCACGCCGGCACGCTTATGCCCGAAGTTGAACATCACGATCACGCAGAGCAGTACCGAGGTCGAAACGATGCCGCTGCTGGTTGCATACGCGAAACACAGCGCCAGCGCACGGCCTACCGAAGACGGCATGAAGTGGCTGACGTAAAGGGTCAACGGCAGGCAGACGATGGCTGGCAGGGTAAACGGCAATACGTATTTGAGCAGCGCCTGACTGCGGGCGCGCACCCGCATGAACGGTGTGCGGCACAAGCGTACGGCCAGAAAACGACCCAGCGTGGTCAGAACCGCAAACGATGCGATCCAGACAAAAGACAGGGCGAGGAAGTCCCCGGCGACACTCCATGGGGAGCGTGTGGTGCGTTTGTTGACCAGCGTTTCCAGCTCGTCGGCTGCGCGATCGGCGCGCAGTTGCCAGGCTTCGAACAGGTTGTCATCCAGATTGAGCTTTTCCTGGACGTCATCGATGCTGGTACTGATGGCACCGAGCAACCCACCCTGCACCAGCAACTCAGGAGTCTCGGCCGCAGGCTCTGCGCCATCGGCGGGTTTCGCATCGGCCTTGTCCTTGTCCGCCGCCTTGTCATCCGCTTTCGCGGCGGGTTTGTCAGCGGCCTTGGGGTCGGCTTTGGGGTCAGCCTTTTCAGCAGCCTTGTCGTCTGCCGGCACCGCGGCGCCCATCGGTAATGCAGGTACATCGGCCGCCTGGAGATTGAAACTGCCTGCGAATAACAGCAGACCCGAAAGGATCAAGATTTTCAGCTGAGACGCCACGCAGTTCTCTCCTTCAATGGGCAAGTCAAACCATGGACAGGGCAAGGCAAGCCCCGACCCCAATGAACTGATTCCCGTATGCGCGGCAAGTTCGGTTTTGGCATGCAAATACGATGAGGCAATGTTTCAGAAAAAACGCGTCAGGGCAGTACGCTCAGTCTTCTCGACTGAACTATGCAAAACCCCCACTGCCGGAATTATCGGGGGCTGCCGAAGGCGTTCGCCCGCCCGCGCAGCACGGCGTTCGCCCGATCAACCTGACATCGAGAACCTGACATCAAGAGGAATCTGCATGAGCACGTTCAACACCAAAGATGGCACCGAGATCTATTACAAGGATTGGGGCACGGGCAAACCGGTCCTGTTGAGCCACGGCTGGCCGCTGGATGCGGACATGTGGGAATACCAGATGGAATATCTGAGCAGCCGGGGCTATCGCACCATCGCCTTCGACCGCCGCGGTTTCGGTCGTTCCGGCCAGCCGTGGACCGGCTATGACTATGACACCTTCGCTGACGACATCGCCGATCTGATCGAACACCTCGATCTGCGCGACGTGACACTGGTGGGCTTCTCCATGGGCGGTGGCGACGTTACGCGCTACATCGCCAACTATGGCAGCGAGCGAGTGGCCAAACTGGCCTTGCTGGGCTCGGTCACACCGTTCTTCCTCAAGACCGCTGACAACCCGGAAGGCGTCGAGCAGTCCGTATTCGATGGCATCACGGCAGGCCTGCTCAAGGACCGCGCTCAGTTCATCAGCGACTTCGCCAGCACGTTCTATGGCATCAACCACGGCCAGAAAGTCTCCGAAGGCGTACAGACGCAAACGCTGAACATCGCCCTGCTCGCCTCGCTCAAGGGCACGCTGGATTGCGTGACGGCGTTCTCCGCAACCGACTTCCGCCCGGACATGGCAAAAATCGATGTGCCGACCCTGGTGATTCATGGTGACGACGATCAGGTAGTGCCGTTTGAAGCCTCGGGCAAACGGGCTGCCGCGATGATCAAGGGGGCCGAACTGAAGGTTTACCCAGGCGCGCCGCACGGGTTTGCAGTGACCCATGCAGAGACGCTCAACAAAGACCTGCTGGCGTTTTTGCAGGGCTGATGGCTTGTGTGACAGGGAGCCGATTGCCGGCCCCCTGCTGGCAGCGGGTCAGTCGGCCGGAACGGTCAACTGATTCTGCTCGCCCAGCCCTGCGATCCCCAGACGTATGCGTTGCCCAGCACGCAGGAAGACAGGTTGCGGCTTCACGCCCTGCCCCACACCCGGTGGCGTCCCCGTCGAGATGACATCGCCTGGTTGCAGGCTCATGCAACGGCTCAGGTAGGCGATCAGTTGCGGCACGCTGAAAATCATCGTGCGCGTATTGCCATTCTGATAGCGGTGGCCGTCCACTTCCAGCCACAGGTCGAGCGAGCGAGGATCGGCAACTTCGTCGCGGGTCACCAGCCATGGACCTAACGGGCCGAAGGTATCGAAGCCTTTACCCTTGTCCCAGGTCCCGCCGCGCTCTAGCTGCCATTCGCGCTCGGACACATCGTTGATCACGCAATACCCGGCCACGTGCTCCATGGCATCGGCTTCATCGATATAACGTCCGCCCTTGCCGATGATCACGCCCAACTCGACCTCCCAGTCAGTCTTGAGCGAGCCACGGGGGATCTGGACATCATCGTTGGGGCCGCAAATAGCACTGGTCCACTTGTTGAAGATGATCGGTTCCTTCGGTACTTCCATCTGCGACTCCGCGGCGTGGTCAGCGTAGTTCAAGCCTATGCAGATGAACTTGCCGACCTGCCCGACACACGCCCCGATGCGTGGTTGGCCCGGAACCAGAGGCAGGCTCTCGGGATCCAGCGCAGCCAGGCTTGCAAGCCCTGCAGGGCTCAACACATCGCCAGCGATATCCTTGACGTGTGCAGACAGGTCACGGATCTGGTTGGCAGCATCAAGCAAGCCTGGCTTTTCCAGACCCTTCTCACCATAACGTAGCAATTTCATCGAGTTCTCCCGTTTCTGTCCAAGGTGTGAACCGCGGATCAAGAGGGTGACGCCCTGTTGCCCAGCCTGCGCGGCGATACGTTTTCGTGTAATGACGAACGTGGCACGTCTGGACAGATAGCATTGCAGCCGATGCCTCGCCTAATGAAATTTACGAACAGTTGCGCGGCAAGCCGGGTTCACTTTCAACACAGAAAATCACGATCACGCGGCGGCGGTCATAATTAATACACACAACGAGTATTAATATCGGCTCCAGTTGAAACGAGCCCTTCGCCAACGCGCCAAGGTTCGTATTCTTTCACGGGTGAGCTGAACTCATGTCAACGCTGATACTGTCCCGCCGATTACCGCCGCGTCAGCTACGCCACTGGCCACATCAGCCTGTGGGTAACTGCAACGTTGCCCCATCGTCGCTTGTGGTCCAGCAGAACGGCGACAACGCACCACGCATATGGCCGCACGCCGCATTGGCGATTGCACTGGCGATCGGGTTGCATGCCGCGCTGGCCGCGTGGCTGATGGCCGATCACCCGCAAGCGCCCGAGCCGACCCCGCCGATTCCGATCACCGTGCAGTGGGTACCGCCGCCCGTGGCGCCGCCGGTTGCACAACCGACGCCGCCCGAACCAACGCCTCAGCCAGCACCGGAGCCGCCTGCGCCAGCTCCCAAGCCCGCGCCACCCGAGCCCAAACCTGCCGAGTTGCCCAAGCCCAAGGCCCAGCCCAGAACCGCAACGAGCAAACCTGTCGCCAAACCTGTTGCGCCGGCACCTTCCGTCGCGGCGCCCACACCGGCACCTGCTGCAGCGCCAGCGCCAAGACCTGCACCAGCGGCACCACAGACCACCACCGCGCCGATAGGCCGGGCCGGTTACCTGAACAATCCGCCGCCGGTCTACCCGCCCGCCGCCGCGCGCCGCCATCAGGAAGGCACGACGATGCTGCGCGTGCATGTGCTGCCCAACGGACGTACCGACCAGGTGCAAGTGCTGCAAAGCAGCGGCGTCCCGGCGCTGGACGAAGCCGCGCAGGCCGCCGTCCGGCAATGGACCTTTATTCCCGCCAAACGCGGCGACACCCCGGTAGAAGGCTGGGTCAACGTCCCCATGGCTTTCAAACTCGCACCCTGAGGCTCACGTCATGAACACTGCTTACTCCGTACTCATTACCCAATCCTCAATGGCCCTGCTGGTGATTTTCTCGCTGGTGACCTGGGCGCTGTTGCTCGGAAAGACCTTCCAGCACTGGCGACTGACCCGGCAGAACCGACGCTACGCCACGCAGTTCTGGGCCGCCCGTGACCTGAAAAATGCGCTGCACCTGCCGAACAGTGAAGGCAGCCTGGCACGCCTGACCGATGCCGGCGCGCAGGCCCTAGCCGCGCCGCATGATTCGCCGGACCTGGGCCATAGCTGGAATCGCCAGGACTTGCTCGAGCGCAGCCTGCGTCAACAGATCCACAAGGAACGTCGTCGCCTGGAGAGCGGCATGATCCTGCTGGCATCGATCGGCAGCACCGCGCCCTTCATCGGCCTGTTCGGGACGGTGTTCGGGATCATTCATGCACTCAGCGCGATCAGCCAGGCCAAGTCGGCGAGCATTGCGGTGGTCGCCGGGCCGATTGGCGAAGCGCTGGTAGCGACCGGCGTCGGCATCGCCGTCGCGGTGCCTGCGGTGCTGGCTTACAACTTTTTCGGGCGGCGTCTGAAGCTGGTGATCGCGGACCTTGAAGAGTTCGCCGTGGATTTCCTCAACCTCTCGCAACGCAACGCCTTCCGGCTGCAACCCGACCACCGCGACAAGACGGCCCCGAGCCTGAAAGGAGTGAGCTGACATGTCCTTCTCCACGTCCAATGATGACGATGCAATCAGCGACATCAACATCACGCCGTTGGTGGATGTGATGCTGGTACTGCTGGTGACCTTCATTGTCACCGCACCGCTTCTCAATAACGCCATACCGCTGGACCTGCCGCAGACCGTCGCCACCACCTCACTGGATCAGGCCGACCCGGTGGTGGTGAGTGTCGACGCCAGCGGCGGCGTGTTCATCGACAGCCAGGCTGTAGCGCTGGAGCAACTCCCGGAGGCTCTGCAAACCCTGCACAGCAAAGACCCGGACGTCGCCGTCAGCCTGCGCGCCGATCAGGCGACGGGTTACGGCCGCGTAGCGCAGGTACTGGCCGATGTGCAGAAAGCCGGCATCAGTCGCCTGTCGGTGATTACCGAAAGCCCCTGAAACAAAAACCTGTCGTTAACCACATGACCCGCCGCAAGCGCGGCACCCTGACGCCCCAGGAAAACCTTTCCATGAACAATCGATCGATATCGCGTGCCCCTCGATTCCCGGTAACGCGCCTCGCGCTGCTGATTTCATTGAACTCTTTGTGCCTGATCAGCCCGTTCATTCAGGCCGATGACGATGTGCCCACCTCGGCAACGGCGCCCGCCAGCGACAACAGCGCCGCCATGACGCTGGGCACGGTATCGGTGATTGGTCAGGGCGAGACTCGCCAGGTGCAGCGCGTGACGCAAAAGGATGTGAAGGCTTACTCGGCAGGCACCAGCCCGATGAAGGTTCTGCAACGCCTGCCGGGGGTCAACTTCCAGTCCGGTGACCCGCTGGGTCGCGAGGAAGGCAGCCAGCGCATCAGCCTGCGCGGCTTCGATATGCACCACCTGGGCTACACGCTGGACGGCGTCACCCTCGGCAACATGAGCTTTGGCAACTTCAACGGGCTGAGCATCACCCGCGCGATCATCGCGGAAAACATCGCCTCCAGCGAAGTGGCACCCGGCATCGGCTCACTGGGCACGGCATCCAACAGTGATCTGGGCGGCACCATCCAGTTCACCAGCTCCAACCCCGATAAAGAGTTCGGCGCGCGTCTGTCGCAAACCCTGGGCAGCTACGACACCTCACGCACTTTCATGCGGGTCGATACCGGCGAATACAACGGCCTGTCAGCGTACGTGTCGGGCGAAAAGTACGACGCCGACGCCTGGAAAGGCCACA
This sequence comes from Pseudomonas sp. PvP028, assembly GCF_017832255.1. Taxonomy (NCBI): domain Bacteria; kingdom Pseudomonadati; phylum Pseudomonadota; class Gammaproteobacteria; order Pseudomonadales; family Pseudomonadaceae; genus Pseudomonas; species Pseudomonas sp. PvP028. The sequence goes on along the minus strand of NZ_JAFIBL010000001.1, from coordinate 2,101,503 downwards.
ACAACCCGCAAAAGTCCGACGCGGTGAACGCCAAGGTCAACTACAACTTCGGCGACAATCGGGTGAGCTTCTTCCACAGCACCTCGTCCCATGACGAAGCCAACCTGCCGAACATGTCCAAGAGCATCATCCAGCGTCTGGGCTACAACTGGAGCTACTACACGCCGGACTGGACCCGCGCGGTCAATGCGGCCAACGGCATTTATAGCGGCGGGGTCACCAGCGCGAACGATGCGACCTACAACGCCAGCAGCCTGCGTGACGACGAACTGGACATCCTCAACGGCAACTTCTCGCTGACCGATGATCTGGTCCTGGACGCGACCGCCTATCACCACCATGACTCGGGCCGGGGCAATTCGTATTACCCGTTCGTCTACACCAGCGGCTCGACGACAGTGCCGAGCAATTCGATTCGCAGCACAAAATACGGCATCGATCGAACCGGTTTCCAGAGTTCACTGACCTACTACCTCGGCCAGCATGAAATTCAGGGCGGGTTCTGGATTCAGTCCAACAAGAACGACATCTCGCGTTACCTGTTCGATACCACCAATGCGACGCCGCAGAACCACATCGTCAAAACCGATGGCCTGCCCCTGGCGGCCACCGTGCTGGATCAGAGTTACAACGACCTGACCCGGCAGTTCTACCTGCGCGACACCTACACCCTGCTCGATGACCGCCTCAAACTTGAGTTCGGCGCGAAAAATACCGTGACAACCTCGACAGCCGAAGGCAAAGGCGGCGGTTACGCCAGTGGTTCGCTGCAAGCGCGGGACAGGTTTCTGCCGCAAGTAGGCGCAACCTACAAACTCGACGAGGACGACGAAGTCTTCACCTCTTACTCGGAAAACATGGCAGCGTTCCCGAGTGGCGGTTACAGCCCGTTCTTCACGACGCAGAGCGCCGTCGATGCGCAGAACGGCTTCAAGGACCTGAAGCCGGAAACCTCGAAAACCGTGGAGCTGGGTGTGCGCCGCAGCACCAAGCTGTATTCGGCCTCGGCGGCGATCTACAACACCAAATTCGATAACCGCCTGGTCGCCATCACCAACTGCACCGGCATCGTCATCTGCCAGAACGGCGTCGCCAACGTCGGCTCGGTCACCAGTCGAGGCCTGGAGCTGTCGTTCGGCCTGACGCCCAATGAGAACTGGCGCTGGTCCAACTCCATGTCCTATAACCACAGCACTTACGACGATGACTACGCCAGCGGCGGCAACACCGTTCATGTAAAAGGCAAGACCGTCGTCGATACACCGAAACTGATGTATTCAAGCAACCTGGACTGGAATTGGGAACACTGGAACGCCGGCTTGCAAGGCAGCTACATCAGCAAGCGCTATTACACCTACACCAATGACTCCAGTGTCAGCGGCTACTGGCTGGCAAACGCCAACCTTGGCTATGACTTCGGCAAACTCGGCGCCCTCAAGGACACCACGCTGTCGCTGAACATGGTCAACCTGTTCGACAAACGCTACATCTCCACCCTCAACACCGACGCCAGCGCAGCCACCGACCCGGCGGGCAACTTGCAGATTCTTCAAGTGGGCACACCGCGCAGCGCGTTCGTAACACTCGGCGTGAAACTCTGATCGTTGCTGACTGAGGACGGGCGAAGGATCGCCCCACCCGCCACTTGCATTGAATGACGCTGCGCGGTTTGCTCTTGGAGACAGGATCCTGCGGGAGCGCGCTTGCTCGCGAAGGTAATCTGCCAGTCGCTGCATAATACGTGTCGGTGGCCAGCCCCACGGCGACGAACAGCGCACGGTGCTGCATACTCCCCCGCATCTATAGCGCCTGACCTCTATCTGGACACCCCATGACACCCAACGCAGAACTGTATAACCCCTCCACCGAATATGCCGACAAACTGATCTCGCGCATCGGCCAAACCCCTTCGTGGATCGCCAAGCGCATTGGAGTGACCGACAAACGCATTCGCTACATCCTCGATGGGGAGCGGACCGTCAAGGGCGAGACCACGCCGATTCAGATGACCTATACCGAGCAGTTTGCGCTGGAGTGCCTTGTGGCAGAGGCTATAGCGCTGAGGATGTAGACTTAGCTCTCAAGCCGATAAGCCAGAAGGAACATCGGCGTCAACTCATAGACTAAATTGGATAGCTTCTGCGGGTGCACCCAACAGGAATGATTCCATGCATATTCTTCATATCGCCAGCTCTCCCCGCGCCGAGCGCTCCGTTTCCCTGAAACTGGCCTCGCGCTACCTTGAGACTTTTACCTCACTTCATCCGGAATCCACTGTGGACGCTCTGGACGTGTGGACGACCGATCTTTTGCCCTTCGACGGTCCTGCCTTGAACGCCAAGTACGCAGACCTTCAAGGTGTGCAAATGAGCGCTGAGCAACAGGCAGTGTGGAAGCAGATCCATGCATTGGGCGAGCGTTTCCACCGAGCCGACGTCATCCTCTTCAGTGTGCCAATGTGGAATTTCGGTATTCCCTACCGCCTTAAGCACTTGATTGACGCCGTATCGCAGCGCGGTGTGCTGTTCGAGTTCGATGCCCAAGGCATGCGTGGTCTGCTCAAAGGTAAGAAAGTGGTGGTGTTCGCCTCACGTGGGGTAGCGCTTGGGGAAGACTTCCCCACCGAAGCCTACGACCATCAGGTCGCGTACCTCAGAACCTGGGCACGGATGGTGGGCATCCCGGCCATCGACGCAGTGCTATCGGAAGCAACGCTCGCGGATCCCGCAACGGCAGAGGCCAATTTTAACGCAGCGCTGGCTGAAGCGTCGAAGCTCGCCACGGACCACTCTGACCCACAAGGTGCCAGGGTCACTTAGACCCCGTCGCTTGAGGCGCATGTAGATCGGCGTAAATACTCTCCGCCAGAGCAATATCTTCATCCGTCAGGTGCTGGAACAACCCTGTCCGCTTGCGCTTGGAGACATGTCCGCTGTTCTCGTAGATCACCGCGATAAGAAGCTCAAGATCTCGGTTGGACAGATCAAGTTCGCGATTCATTTGCTCTTTGAATCTCTCACGGCGAACGAGATGGTTAACTTCGTCACGCATGAGCCCGTCCAGAACCCGCGCAGCACTCTCGTTGACCTCGCCCTGCAGATCAGTGAAATCCAGATGAGCGAACAGATGATCGTGCGCCTCATCCAGTTCAGGGTCGCTGGCCAGGTCCGTCCTGTGGTACTGCGTAGCACCGAGTATCCGCCGTGACAGGACATCAAGCGCGCCGATATAAGTCTCGAGATTGACCAGAAGGCCAGCAGATATTGGCATGATAATGCCCTGCAGCTTGACACCTTCATTAGCCAGGATGTCCTGCATGATGAAGCGGGACAAACGGCCGTTGCCGTCCATGAAAGGGTGGATATAGATAAAGCTGTGCGCAATCGCATTCAATTTAACCAGCGCTGGCGCGTTACTGCGCATAACGCGCTCACGCATCAGGAACCACTCCTCCATCATCTCAGGAACGTTCTCCGGCGCTGGCGGGATGAGGTGGATCAGATCCCCGCGGCCAAGCCAGTTCTGCATATACCTGTAAGCACCAATGGAAGGGTCAGGGCGCCCCGTAGCGAGGGCTATTCGATGGACGTCGAACAGGAACTCCTCATCAAGCGAGCGCTGGCCTGCCTGTTCCAGCACTCGCACAAAGCGCAGGATTCGATCAGGCGCCGGGCGTTCGTGCTCAATCTCGTATGAACTGCGGGTCTCGGTCGTCAGCAGGTACTGCGCCGCTCTAGCAATCTCGCTGACTGAGAAGTCGACCATCTGGTCATGCATACGCTCGACTATTTGTGCATTCAGAAGATTGTCGTCTGCCCAACTCTGGCGTGTAACAAGAGCCGAAAGCTTCGGTGTCCCCAACAGATTCATCCGCACCCGGTGTCTGCGCGACATTTGCTCTGGGCCGGTGAAATATTTATCCGGTGGGAGCAGGTGCTCATAGGGTATGTTTTGAGCCGCGTCGGGCAAAGGCAATTGGTGGCCTGCAATGTGCTCACAGATGTACCAGAGTCGGCGCAGATAGCCGCTGGCTGGTTTCTCGACGATTGCAGCAGTCAGGTCATTACGAACAGCCGGATTCTGAAAGGCGCGCTCCAGAACGCCTATATTCACCCCTTCGTATGAGAGCGCAAAAAGCATCTGGTCAACGGGGCGATGCTCTCTGGCATAGCCCTTGGTGAAGACCTCTATCTTCACGCCACCAGCGGGCAGTGAGAGCGCAGGCCGCGAGCCAATGACACACTCATGATCAAGCGCCACGCAGCGAAGATCCAGTGCATTGATCAGCCAGCTATACCCGGCTCGCTCAATGGGTTGCTGCATGGAGAATTTCCTATACGAGTCACGAGAAAATTATAATTTACACGCTTTTCGAGGAAAAAATTATAGCTGGCTGTGCATACCATGAACGAGTGGGTGATTTTTTGTGAAGACTGCTTCGTTTCGACTCAGGTAGCAGTGGGTCGGAAATGTTTCGTCTGATGCGTATCGTTTATCAAATGCAGCTACCTGCCAATACGTGCTTTCGGCCAAAAGCAGCCGCTGCGTACAGCGGCCTGCCATGACCGCTCTCGCAGACGCGATCAATACTACGTTACGCAACACCACTTTCAGAAAAGCTTATATCCAGACTGCGTGACGATTTAATCATCGCAGCGCACTCTTCACTGATGACAGGCTTACTAAAAAGATAACCCTGCATTTGATCGCAGCCATACGTCACGAGCAGCTCTAACTGATCGACTGTTTCGACGCCTTCTGCGATGACGTTAAGACCCAATTCGTGCGCCAATACGATTACCGCCCGGGTGATCGCGGCATCCTCATGATTGCTGGTGATATCTTTGATAAACGCCCTGTCGATTTTGAGGGCATCAAGAGGGAATCGCTTCAAGTAAGCCAAACTGGAATAGCCCGTTCCGAAATCATCGACCGAAAGGCTTATACCATACGACTTTATATCTCGGAGTATTTCAACTGCCGACTCGGGATCGATCATCAGCATCGACTCGGTCAGTTCGAACTCTAAAAGAGCGGGGTTGATACCGTATGCTTCAACGATATGCTTGACGGTCTCGGCCAGGCCTTTCACCTGAAGCTGCCTGACGGACAGATTGATGGCGATCGGCACCAGCCTTATATTATTCTTTTCCCAGCTCTTTAGAGTTTCACAGACTTTGCGGATAACCCACACGCCGACAGGAATGATCAGGCCCGTGTCCTCCAGAATAGGGATAAAATCGGCCGGAGAAATCATACCTTGCTCCGGGTGATTCCAGCGCAATAAAGCCTCCAGACCACTTATCCTGCCATCGACGAGGCTGACCTTGGGCTGAAAGTGCAGAATAAACTCATCGCGCTCAAGTGCACCCCGCAGTAGCGTTTCAGTTTGCAAGCGCCTGGTTAAACTTTCGTTCATCCTGGCGTCGTAAAACTTGAAATTATTACGGCCACTTTTCTTCGCATGGTACATGGCGGTGTCCGCATTCTTCAAGATAACGCCCGTGTCACGCCCGTCAAACGGATAATTAGCGATGCCCACACTCGCTGAAACGAATATATCCTGGCCGCCCAGGTTAAACGGTTTTCCCAACGCATCGACAACCTGGGTAGCCAGCGATTTGATGAGGCTCTCGGAATAGACCTTGTGGGTGACGACGATCGAAAACTCATCGCCTCCCAGCCGCGCAACCACACTGTTCTCATCAATGCAGTCTCTCAAGCGTCGACCCGCCTGGATAAGCAATTGATCGCCTACTGAATGCCCCATGGTGTCATTCACGGCTTTGAACCGGTCCAAATCTATGAATATGACGCTTACTGCATCTGGCGCTGACGTGGTCCGACTGATTATCTCGCGCAGATAATTGCTGAGAAACCAGCGATTAGGCAGACGGGTGAGCGAATCATTTTCGGCCAGGTAGGTCAGCTTGTTCTTTGCGTCATACCGTTCAAGCGCGGCTGCCAAGAGGTTGGCAAGTGTTTGAAGGTAGCTGACATCTTCACGCGTAAAGCGGTAATCCCTGCTGGCATACACCCCAAGAACGCCCTTGAAGACTTCTCTGCAAGAGATATCAACCTCCAGGCCACTTCTAATACTGCACGCCTCTGCTGTCTCACAAGGAAGCAGCGTGTAACGGCTATCAGGCGAATCAGAATTAATGACAAACCCGGCAGAAGAAGCAGTACTGTTCAAAAAATCATTATGATAACCACTGCGGATTTCAACGCCGGCGAAGCCAACCTCCGCGGTGACGATGACCTCATGGTTCACTCGATCAACGACCCGTAAAGCGGCCTTGCTCAGGTTCAATCCTTGCGCCGCAGTCAGTGCCGCCAGCTCACCCAGAGCACTGACGTTTTCCTCGGTCAATGCCTGCTGGCCAAACAAGGCGATAAGGTTCTGCCTTCTGGCGTTATCCAGAATCGCTACCTCAAACTCTTTTCGATCTGTGATATCGATATCGATGCAGATATATTTTTCAACGCCGCCCAGGTCATCGAGAATAGGTATGACAGTGCGTCGATGCCATGCAACCTTGCCGGTACGACCAGCAAGCCTGACCTCACCGTTCCACACCTCATTTTCAGGTGCCCATTGCCACGACTCATTGGCCGAAGACATGCCGGTCCAGACTTCATCGATCGTCAACTCTAAAAGCTCGGCTCGCGAATGCTGTGAGCTTGTGACGAATCGTTCGTTAACGTAGGTGATACGTCCGGAGGCCGACACTTCGCAAACGATCGACACCTCATCCAGGGCATTTTTATGCTGCACCAAGGTATTCATCAACGATTCGATACGCAGGCCAAAGTGATTGCGCATACTCGCAGCAGTACGGTTTACCGCTTTTATAGCCTCCTGTATTTCCATGGGAGCATCAGCGACCAACATCGCTTCTGCTGCCACTGCGCCTGAAGCGATTTCTGCCTCATAAGAGTGAAGCTTGCCCAGGTGGGCAAGCGAACGTTTGATCATGAATCCCATCAACGTCAAACTGATCAGCAAAAAGAACCCAGCGAAGAGTGTCGCCTGAATCACAAGACTGTAGAGTTCGGCAGCAATTCTCTCGGCATTGAAAGACAGACGCATCACACCATAATCTTTCCCGCCAACAGTGATCGGACGATTGACATCGAATAATCGCGCAGCGACTTCAGACTCTATCCATGCAGGCGCTCTTCCAAGCGGCGCACTGGCGGCCTCAAGGCGAATGACGCCACCCGACAGGTCAATAAACATGGCCGACTTGAACGGCGAGCGAGCCAGGGTTTTTTCGAGGGTTCTTTTGATGGTGTCGTAATCGCCGATGACGACACTCTCCTCGACCGCTTGCGCGGCTACCTCGATCAGCATATTAGCGGTGTCTTGTATCTCTTCAATATGCTGAAGCAGCTGGTTTTTATAAAACAGGCCCAGGCCCGTCGTCAAAAAAGTCAGTATCAGAATGCATAACATCACCAGTATTCGCGATGTCAGTGATTTGGGCAGCAGGCTTTTAAAGAAATTCATTAACAGCCTCTCCAGCTAACGTTGAAATTATTTACTTGAGGTTTGCCGGCAAACTATTATAAAAATCACGATAGGACGCGTAATCCGCTTCCGTCGCAGGAATGAAGGTAATCGGTGTCGGTGCATGCACCAGCTCGGTCGCCTCACGAAGAACCCTGCTACCGTCGGGATCGTTTTGCATATTAAAAAATGCGTTGGCGACCGCATCACGTTCTTTTTTAGAAACCCGAGGGGATGCCATGAGGGCTAAATCGTTGAACGAGGCCGAACTCCACAGGACGCGGAACGACTTCCCTTCTCTCTCCGTGTAGCCGCTTACAAGCTGGGAGTTGGCCCCCATCGCTTGGGCCTTGCCGCTAAGGAGTTGGCTGAAAGCACCGTCCATGTTTCCTGCGAACACAGTAGCCGTATTGATCTTTTTCTTGACCAATTCCGAACTTGTGACTTTATAAGCAATGAACGCTTCGGGCCCTGGATAAACCACTTCCTTGCCTTCTAGTTCCGAAAGGCTATGAATCGGCGAGTCGGCAGGCACCACGATTTGTCCTTCGAGGGCAGGCGCGTTACGGCGACCAAACACCTTCCAGCCCATTTTGTCGCGCTCGGGGCTAAAAAGGTGGTTGGTGAACGCGAAATCAACTTCTTGCGCGAGCACATAACTGGTTGTATCAGAGGAGGTTCGCCCTAACTTCAGCGTGAGATTCACGCCGCTTTTTTCAGACACATACTTAATAATTGGATTCCAAAAACTGGCCGAAAGATTAAGATTGTACTGATTGACAGGCGAAAAATTGTACACCTTAAGCTCTTCAGAAGCCGCCACATTCGACAAGACCAAAGACAGGGCGATCATGATAGCTTTGCAGCTCAGGCGTAACTTCACTTGTCTACTCCACAGGTATAATAACTTCTTAGCCAACGGTGACGAGCGCTAACTTAAGCTCAGCCATCAAATATAATCGGCCGAGGCGCTTGAATCTTAAGCACCGACCGCATGAATAAATGTTAATGGCCAGCCCACACACCTGCCTGCCGCCGCCACAGACCGCTTTATGTCAAAAACAGTCGTTCAGCACAGCACAAACGGCTGACTTGATCCCGGCGCAGCAGAGCAATTGAGATATCTTGTCGGGCTGTAGATCCGCTCAACATTCCAGGGAAGCCAATGCTCATTTCACTCGTGTCAAATGGTCAGCCACAAACGCCAGACCGATTGGAGCTGATGGCCCCCTGGTGGAGCTTTACGAAAACGGTCCTGGCTGCGACAGCCCTCTCGTTGGTACAGGATGGACTGATCGGGTTGGACGACCCCATTCCTGATCAGCCTTTCACTTTGCGCCAGCTACTGCGGCATGAAGCAGGACTGGCTGACTACGGAGAGCTTGCGGAGTATCACACCGCCGTTGCTAAAGGTGAGCCCGCCTGGCCGGCAGATGAAATGATGCGATGTCTTGACGGTACTCGACTTCGATACAGCCCCGGAACCGGATGGCGTTACTCGAACGTCGGTTACTTATTCATCGGCAGGCTAATTGAACGGCTGACCGATATGACGCTTGATGATGCAGTGATTCAACGTGCGCTTGCCCCTCTGGGCATCTCGAACGTTCGCTTTGCTAAAACGCGAGCAGACTTACAAGCGACCCATCTGGGAAGTACCTCGAATTATGACCCCGCCTGGGTTTACCACGGCTTGTTGATCGGGCCGATTTCGCAAGCAGCGCTGTTTCTGGACCGACTTCTCAGTGCAGAGCTCCTCTGCGCAGGCTTGCTTCAGGAAATGCAGACAGCACGAACACTAGGCGGCCCGATTCCAGGGCGCCCATGGATCACGGCGGGCTATGGCCTCGGCTTGATGCAAGGTTCGATTGACGGTGGGCATTCTCTAGCTGGGCACACAGGCTGCGGGCCAGGCAGCGTCATGGCTGTCTATCGCATCGGCGATGGCGGCGCATCGGCTTGCTGCGCTGCTTTTGAGGTGGACGCTACTGAAGGTGCCGTTGAAGCCATCGTTGCTGGGCAACTGATGCAACTCTTGCGACAGGGGGCTGACGGCATCAAAGTCCTTTAGCCGTAGGCCTTATGGTTCGCCGGATAACCGCTTCTGAATCCCGTAATGACCGCTTGTAAGGCCACGCCTGTTGGCGCCCATGCAATTGTCACAAACTGCTTACTTGATAATTTTTCTCTGTCACGCATCTGTCACTCGTCACTCCTATATTCCTCCGACACCTGTTACGAGGTTCCTCTACCGGCCTCGGACCCAACTTTCGCAGGGAATGCGCCCGATGTACCCGGCCTACCGGCCTGGAGGAAATCAATCGTGGATGCAACGCTGACACCCCTGCTGCACCTTCAGCCATTGCCTGCCGGCAGCGCCTCGCGATTGCTGCGCCGGGGATGCGCGGTAACGCTGGTCGTGGCGGTGCATGTTTTGGTATTGAGCATGGTGACCAGGTCATCGCCCCCTGCGCTTGCACCACAGGTGATTCGTACTATTTACGCCTCGGTCATCAATGAACCGACTCCGGCGCCAGCTGCAAGTGCCGCGCCCACGCCACCGCCTACCGTTGCCCCTGTCGCACCGGCACCGGCACCAACGCCTGTGGCCGTTAAGCCGGTGGCCCGGCCCAAGCCCGCGGCCAAACCGCAGGTGATGCAACACCCCGTCGTGGCCGCCGCAACGTCTGCCCCCGCGACCATCAGCACCGCGGCCGCAGCACCGGTAGTTACGCAAATTCCCGTACCACCGCCTCAGCCCAAGACCCTCACCCGGGGCGTCGAATACGTGCATGAACCACAACCCGAATATCCCGACAGTGCACGTGAAGAGGGCCACGAGGGCACCGTGATCCTGCGGGTTCTGGTGGACGAGCACGGCAAGCCCGGCGCGGTGGACATCGTACGCTCTTCGGGCTTTGGCAACCTCGACGAGGCGGGCAGGACGGCTGTGCGCGGCGCACTGTTCAAGCCTCATTTGGAGGAAGGGCATGCGGTGTCGGTGTATGTGATCGTGCCGCTGCGATTCCAGCTCGACAGTTAGCAATCACGCAGGCGTAACCCACCATCTTTTATCGACGCGCCTCCCGGTCAGGGCAGCGCTCACCTCAAAGAAAGGAAATACACATGGACACCGGAACACTGGGTTTGAATGTTTTGTGGCAACAGGCCGACGTTGTCACCCGTGGCGTGGCCTTGACGCTGTTGGTGATGTCGATTGCGTCCTGGTACGTGATGGTCGACAAGCTGGTGCGCCTGGCACTGCATCGCCTGCGTTCACCGAAGTTGCTGGAGGCGTTCTGGAGCGCACCGACGCTCAAGGATGGCGTGCAACAATTGGGTCATCACAGTGCCTACGCCGAACTCACTCAGGCCGGCGTCAGCGCCGCACGCCAGCACCGTGATGCGCTGGATGGCGACATGCACCCGCCGGCCTTCAGCGAATGGCTTAACCGCGCCTTGCGCCAAGCCACGCTGACCGTGGGCGGACAGTTGCAAGGCGGCATGGCGATTTTGGCCACCGTGGGTTCCAGCGCCCCCTTTGTCGGTTTGCTCGGCACCGTGTGGGGCATCTATCACGCCTTGATGAAGATCGGCCTGACCGGCGACGCGAGCATCGACAAGGTTGCAGGCCCCGTCGGCGAAACGCTGATCATGACCGCTCTGGGACTGGCCGTGGCCATTCCGGCCACCCTGGGCTACAACCTGCTGGTGCGCAGTAACAAGCAGACCCTCGCTGAACTGGGCAAGTTTGCCTTCGAACTGCACGACCTGCTGGTGATCGGCGCCCGTGCGACCCCGCGCGGCGGGCAGCCTGCGCGCAGCACGTTCAACGCCCAAGCGGAGATCGTCTGATGGCCAGTGGATTGCTGGGCGGGGATGAACAGGAAGAGGACGGTTTTAACCCCGAGATCAACACCACGCCACTGGTGGATGTGATGCTGGTGCTGTTGGTGATCTTCATCATCACCGTGCCGGCCATCCAGCACTCGGTGAAGATTGACCTGCCCAAGGCCGCCGCGCAGCAGGACAACAAACCGCCGCCCTCCGTGGATCTGGCGCTGGACAACGAAGGCCACCTGCATTGGGACGACCGCGACATCAGCGACAGCGACTTGCCGGCACTGATCGCCGAGGCCGCCGCGCGTCAGCCGGTACCGGAGTTGCACCTGCGTGCCGAACGCAACACCCCGTATGAAAAGGTGGTGCAGGTAATGACCGCGGCGCAGTCCGGTGGCCTGGAAAAGATCGGCTTCGTGACCAAGGCCGTTACGCCTTAACAACCGCGCCGCCTTCACCCCCCCTTCCTCGGTCGGCTGTTACAGCCGGCCACGGCGAAGTGCGCGCGACAGGAATCAACCAGGCCGTGAACGGCCGTTTTCGAAGGTGCAGTCATGTTTCGCAAATCCTCGTTGTATGTGCGTGCAGGTCTCGGTTTCGCAGCGTTTTCCCTGGCCTTGCCATCATTTGCTGCCGATGTACCACCGGCCATCGACGACAGTACATTGGCCACGCTGCCTCAAGTCACTGTAAAGGCCACCAAGCGCAAGCCGGCGCTGCACCAGCAGACCAACAGCGGCGCCTTGGGCAGCCATGCGGTGATCGATACACCGTTTTCGTTCAAGAGCGTAGGCAGCGACGAAATCCAGGCCCGTCAGGCGGGCATCCTGTCTGAGGCCGTCAAGTACGACGCCTCCGTCACCTCCATCAGTTCGAGCTATGGCACCCACCCCGCCACACTGGCCGTTCGCGGCCTGCCCCTGGATGACCTGAACGGCTACAAAGTCGACGGCATGGCCAACATCAACCGCGGTGTGGAAATGCCTCTTGAGATGTTCGAGCGGGTCGATGTGCTTAAAGGCCTGTCGGGCTTCATGTATGGCTTCGGCAGCCCGGGCGGCATCGTCAACTACGTGACCAAGCGGCCTACCGACAAGACCACCCTCAGCGTTGATGCCGGCTACCAGTCCGACAATGTCTATAAGGAACATCTGGATGCCGGAGGGCGTCTGGATGACCCGCGTTTCGGCTACCGGGTCAACGTGGTGCATGAGGAAGGCGATGCCGCTTCGGGTGACGCCAAGGTCAACCGCACGGCAGTCGGCCTGGCCCTGAACGCGCAGCTCAGTGATGACTTGAGCGTTGACTTCGACACTCTGTACCAGAAGCGCAATACCAGCGGTGGCACCGACATCATCGTCAACACCAAGAACGCCTTGCCCAGCCCTATTGACGGTAGCAAGCGCCTGTACAGCAATGGCTCCTACACCGATGTCGACTACAGCCTGTCGACCGTGAGCGCTACCTACAAGTTTTCTCCCGACTGGACCGGTAAACTGGCCTACCGCTACTCCGATTCGACACGCCGTTATGTGAAAGACCAATACCAGATTTCCAGCGACGCCGGCGCGTACACCGACAAGGTTACGTCCGAGTATCACGCCTACGACTACAACGACACCATGGGCACCCTGGAAGGCAAATTCACCACGGGATGGTTCACTCACGACGTGGTACTGGGCGCCAGCTATTCCCAACTGAACTCGGACAAATCCGTGGTCACCCCGAAGACCACCGTGGGCAAAGGCAACCTGTACAACCCGACGATCTTCTCGGTGTACAACATCGACTACAGCGGCGGTACCTACGGCGACGACAACGTCAAGGAAAGCGCAGTGTTCGCCAGCGATACCATTGGCCTGGGCGAAAACTGGTCGTTGCTGGCGGGCCTGCGCAACGAAAATTACCGTGAGCAAACCCGCGGCTCCGCCACCTCTGCTGTGACGCCATACAAGGCCCGGCCGGCAACCCCAACCGTTGCCTTGATGTACAAGCCGACCAAGGACGTGACGCTGTATGCCAGTTACGTCGAATCTCTGGAAAGCGGCGGTACCGCACCCAGCAGCGCAGTCAACTCCGACCAGACCCTGAGCCCGCTGCTCAGCAAGCAATACGAGGTGGGCGTGAAAGCCCAGCAGCGTAACTGGAGCGCCACCGCCGCAGCGTTTCGCATCGACCGTGGCGCCGAGTACACCAACGACGCCAACGTCTACGTGCAAAGCGGCACCATCCGCTATCAGGGCCTGGAGCTGAACGCCAGCGTCGATGCCACGCCGGACCTGACAGTGGAAGGTAGCGTCATGTCACTGGACTCGGCCTACCACGATGCGGGGGACGGTGTGGACGGAAACCGCGCAGCCGGTGCGGCGCACTATCAGGCCGCAACTCAGGTTACGTATCGTGTGCCCATGGTGCCCGGGATGTTCCTGCACACCGGTGCCCAGCGTATCGGCGAAATGGCGGTGGATTCAGGCAACGTGCATACCCTCCCGGCCTACAGCCTGTTCGATGCCGGGGGCGGCTATCGTCTGCGTCTGGGCGATGGTCATGCGCTGACTCTGGGTGCCAACGTCACCAACCTGGCCAACAAAAAGTACTGGACCTACTACCAGGAAAACTACCTGCAACCGGGTTCGCCACGTACTTTAAGCCTCAATACCCGTTATGACTTCTAGGCCCGTGATGATGAAATCGACTTTGTTGAAGTATGCGGGGTTGGCGCTGGGCGTGTGCCTGGCGCTTCCATCAGTGGCCGCGCCTCTGGACACCACCGGCCTGCGCCTGGACAAGGTGGTACTGGTGATGCGCCACGGTATCCGTCCGGCTACCAACACCGCCGAGTTGCAACGCTGGTCGGCCAAGACCTGGCCAGCGTTTGGTGTCCGCGACGGTCAGTTGACCGACCATGGCCGCGCCGCCACCGTGCTGCTGGGCCAATGGCAACGCCGCACGCTGGATTCGCTCGGCCTGTTCAAGGCGGGACAGTGCCCGCAGGCGGGGGATGCCTACGTGTGGTCCAGCCCGGTAGCGCGCACCCAGGCCACCAGTGCGGCGTTGGTAAAGGGGATGTTCCCGGGCTGCAACGTAGCGATACACCATGTGCGTGAGAGTGAAGACCGGCTGTTCCACGGCGGCGAAAATGGCCTGGCACCGCTGGACCCGGCGCGCACCCGGGCGGCAATGCTGGCAGCCATGGGTGGCAGCGTTGACGCAGCTCGCGAGCGCTTTGCCGCGCCGCTGCTGGCCATGCAGCAATTGGTGGGCGTGCCGACGACCTGCGGGAAAAAGACCTGTGCCTTGAGCAAGCAACCCTGGAAGCTGAAAGAGAAGGAAGGCGTCACCAAGCTCAGCGGTCCGTTGAGTGTGGGCGCGGCCATGAGCGAAACCTTCCGCATGCAATACGCCGAAGGCTTGCCACTGGACCAGGTGGCGTTTGGCGAAGGGCGCACTGCCGCAGACGTATCGCGCTTGATGGCCTTGCGTTCGGGCAAATACGCGCTGAGCAATCACGTACCTTACATCGCCCAGCGGGGCGCTTCGCAATTGCTCGGACAAATCCTCCTGGCTCTGCAACCGACATCCGTGGGCAGCCCGCCGGGTAGCAAATGGTTGGCGTACGTAGGCCACGACAGCAACATCGCGCAGTTGCGAACGCTGCTGGGCTTTGACTGGAAAATTGCCGAATACCCCGAGAATGACGCAGCACCGGGCGGCACTATTGTGTTTGAACGCTGGGTGAACGACCGCACAGGCGCGCAGTTTGTCAGCGTTGCCTATGTGGCGCAGAGCCTGGACCAGTTACGCAATTTGTCCAGTGAACCGCCGTATCAGGCGCAGTACCCGGGGTATGCGGGAGAGGAGTTGATGCCATTGAACGGGTTTGTTGCCGACATGGAAAAACGTATCGACCGGTCTGCGACTGAGGTACAGCATTACGACAACCCTTGAAACAACAGCTTTGGCCCAACAACAGTCAACATTCCCCCCAAAAACCGCCAATGCCTGTCCACCCAACGCCCAACGAATCAAACAAAAAACCGCTCCTTCAACGGCACCAGCGCCGCCCCCAGCGCCGCCGCATCCCCATTCGTCTCGCTCAGCAATAACTGCGGCCGAGGCGGTGGAGAGTTGTAGCGATGGGTGCCCCAGAAGGTCGTCGCGGCGATCAGGCGTTTTCCCAATTCAGGCGGCAATTGCCCGCCAAACACCACGGCCTGCGGATCGAACAACCCGGCCAGTGCGTTGATCAGGCGATCCAGTGTGGGCTTGACGCGTGTCAGCCAGGTATTCACACCGGGCCAGTCGGGGTCGAAGCGCAGGCGCAGGTCTTCGATCGAGTCGACCTGCATGCCGCTCTGATGCAGGTCTTCGAGCAAGTAACGCAAAGCCGGGCGGTTTATCGATTCTTCGTCGTTGTAGAGGGTGATCTCGCCTGCGTTGCCGTGGCTGCCGAAATACGGTTTGCCGTTGATGACGACGCCGGCGCCGAAACCGAAGTTGAACGACAGGTAGATGAAGTTGCTGGCCCAGGCGCCCACGCCGACCAGGCTTTCGCCAATGGCTGCGGTGGTGGCGTTGTTTTCCAGCCAGACCGGCATGCCGAAGCGTTCCTCCAGCACCGGTTGCAGGTCCATCAATGACCAGTCGCGCAGCGGTTCAGGCGCATTGATCTGGCGGTTTTCAAGAAAAAAGCCGGCAATCGCGAAGCCCATGCCGACGACGCGTTGCGCTTCGATACCGTTGCGCTGAAGCATGCGCTCGATGGTCTTTTCCAGCGAATCCAGGGTGCTGTTGCGGCTTAACGGCGGCGTGCGCAGGGTGACTTGTTCCAGCACATTGCAGCCCAGATCGGCGACGCAGACTACTGCCGAGTCGGTGTTGATCGATACACCAATGGCATACACCGCTTCGTTGACCAGTTCGATGCGCGGGCTGGGTTGGCCGCGACCGTTTTTGACGCGCTCGCCACTGCGCAGCAGGCCACGGCTGATCAGTTCTTCGATGAGCCGGTGCACCGACTGCTGAGCCAGGTCCATCTCGGTTGAAACCGTGGCACGGGTGATCGCGCCTCGACGACGAAGGATGTCCAGCAACTTGCGTTCATTGAGGCTCAACGGTTGATGCGAATGAAGTGGCGTGTCGAGGTCGAGAGGCATGGAATCTTCAAATCGTAGGAGGATTAAAACAGTCGGCGTGTGAAGCAGTGTATCGCCCACCATCCATTGCACGCTTCCATCATGAAAATTTAATAAAAGTCACGCAGGTCACAAATACTACACACAACCTGTATTAAATGGCATTGAGTTCTTGTGAGTGTCCTCATGCCTTCCATCCGTAAGATGCTTTCCGCGCTGGCCCTGCTGCCGCTCGCGACACACGCCTTCGCTGCACCGGCCGAGTTCTGGTACAGCCACAGTGGCGCGGCCGGGAGCGCCATCGCGGATCTGTGCAGAAGCTTCAATTCACAACGTGAAGAAAGTGATCGCCTGCACTGTGTTTCCCAAGGCAGCTATGAGCAGACGCTGCAGAAAACCGTTGCTGCTTACCGGGCGGGCATAGGCCCGGCACTGGTGGAGATTTACGACGTCGCCACGCCTGACATGCTCTTGGGCGGTGCCACCCGACCTGTCGAGGCGATCATGGCCGATCATCACAGGGCCTATCCCGACGACACCTTTCTGCCAGCCTTGCGGCGCTACTACGCCGACGATCACGGCACGCTCGCGGCGCAGCCTTTTGCGGCGTCCACAGCCGTGCTCTACACGCACAGAAATGCGTTGGCTGCTGCCGGGATCAGTGCGCCACCCGCCACGTGGGAAGCGTTTGCGGATGCCTTGCGAGCCCTGAAGAAAAGCGGCCAGAAATGCCCGGTCGTCAGCGCGTTTGCACCCTGGATCTGGCTGGAGCAGGCCAGCGCAGCGCAAGGCACTGACGTTGCGATTCGCTCCTCAGGCAGTGACCGCTACCAGTTCGACAACGGCGCCCATCTGCGCCTTATGAAAGACCTCGCGCAATGGACCCGTGAAGGTCTGGTGGTCCATGAGGACTCAACCCGCAGCGGCCAGCAGGCACTGGCGTTTGCCACCGACGACTGCGCCATGCTGATCGACTCCACCGGGGCGTGGAATGTTGTGCACAGCACGCTCAGATCCGATATCCAGGTCACGGCACTGCCAATTTACGCGGGTACCCAGCGACGCGCCAACGTCCCCGGAGGTTCCTCGCTGTGGGTGATGCGCGGGCATTCCGTGAGGGATTATCGGCTGGTCTCGGAATTCCTGGCGTTCGTGCTGCAACCGGACAACCAGTTGATGTTCAGCGCACGGACAGGCTATCTGCCCGTCACTCAGGCTGGCGCTGCACGTTTGCAATCTGCTGCCAGCGAGCCATCGGCGATCACGGTCGGACTGACAGTGCTCAACGATATCGACGGTCAGCCCTCCGCGCCTTTGCGCTGCGGTTTTATCACGCTGATGCGTCTGATCTGGTCACAGGAAATGGAGAACGCGCTCGCGGGTCGCCAGAGCATCGATCTGGCCCTGCGCCAGACAACGCTGCGCGCCAACGAGCTGTTGGGTCTGTTTCAGCAGATGCACCAGGCCCAGGCCAGCAATGAGTCAAACGAGGCAACGCCATGAAACCGCGTGCACATTTCCCTCAGCCACGTCTGGCGCTGCTGTTCGCCCTGCCGCAGCTGCTGGCACTCGGACTGTTTTTTTATTGGCCTGCGGTCCAGGCCATCTGGTGGTCGTTTCATCTGGTGCCGCCCTTCGGCGGTAATGAAATCTTCGTTGGCCTGAGCAACTATTGGCGTGTGCTGAAAGACCCCGGCGTGCTGGCGTCGCTGGGCTCGACGCTGGTGTTCAGCTTATCGAGCGTCGTGCTTTCGATCCTCATCGCGCTGGTGCTCGCGCTATGCCTGGAACTGAAACTGCGCGGCAACGCCTTGTTTCGCAACCTGCTGATCTGGCCCTACGCGGTATCGGGCGCAACCATCGGTATCGTCTTTCATGTGCTGGCCAATCCGGTGATGGGCATCTTCGCCTGGCTCAACGCGATTGCACCCGGCACCTGGGCGCCCTACTCCAGCCCGATACAGAGCATGCTGTTGCTGATCGTGGCGTATGCCTGGTGCCTGGTGCCGTTCAACTTCGTGATGCTGGTCGCCAGCCTGAAATCGGTGCCCGACGACTACCTCGCCGCTGCTGCACTGGATGGAGCCGGTCCCTTGCGGCGCATGCTTGACATACAACTGCCCCTGATCGCGCCCTATCTGCTGTTCGTGTTTGTCATCGACCTGCTGGAAAGCCTGTCGAACAGTTTCGGGCTGGTCGACACCCTCACCCAAGGCGGACCTGGCGACACCACCAATGTGCTGGCCTACAAGATTTACACCGACGGTTTCATGGGCCTGGATCTGGCCGGCTCATCGACCCTGTCAGTGCTCATGCTGCTGGCGGTGGTGGCGCTGAGCGTCGCTCAATTCAAACTCCTGTCGCGCTTCCAGCGCCGCGGGGTGAAAGCATGATCGAGCATAACCGGCTGTTCAACGCAGGCGCTTACCTGTTGCTGATCCTGGGGCTGGTGTTCGCGCTGGGCCCGCTGTACATGGCGGTCTGCTCCGCGACCGTCAGCAATCCACAACTGTTCGCCCACGGCCTTGCGGTGATCCCCGGCGACCAACTGCTGGAAAATCTGCAGCAGGTCACCCGGCGTCTCGATCTGCTGCGCCTGCTGGGCAACAGTCTGCTGGTCGCCACGCTGGTGGTGATCGGCAAGCTGACGCTCTCGGCGCTGACGGCCTTTGCCGTGGTGTACTTTCGCAGCCGCTACAGTTCGGTGATTTTCTTCGCTGTGCTGGGGGCGCTGCTGCTGCCGCTGGAAGTAAGGATCATCCCCACGTATTCGGTGGCCAGCGATCTGCTCGCCCCCGTACGCAGCCTGTTGCACTGGCTGGGCATTCAATGGCTGCCGCTGCCGACCATCAATTTGCTGGACAGTTACCCCGGCCTCGCCCTGCCGCTGATTGCTTCGGCCACCGGCACCTTCCTGTTCCGGCAGTTCTACCAGACGCTGCCCGCTGAACTGGTCGAGGCCGCACGCATGGACGGTGCCGGGCCTTGGCGGTTCTTCATCGACATCCTGCTACCACTGTCGAAGACCAACTTTGCAGCGCTCGGCACGCTGGTGTTCATCGGCGCCTGGAAGGACTACCTATGGCCGTTGGTGGCAACCAATCGCGAGGACATGCGCACGCTGGTGCTGGGCGTCGCCAGCTTCCTGCCAACCGATGCAACCCAGGTCCCCGAGTGGAACCTGCTGATGGCCGCTGCTGTGGTCAGCATGCTGCCGCCCATCCTCGTCATTGCGCTCATGCAGCGATGGTTTGTCAAAGGCCTGATTGGAGTCGGTAAATGAACGCGCTCACCCCTATTACCTGCGCGCCGGATATTGTCCTCAAGGGCCTGCACAAAACCTATGGCGCAGAACCCATCCTTCACGGGCTTGATCTGGTTTTCAAGGCGGGCGAACTCAACGTCATCCTCGGTCCGTCCGGGTGTGGCAAGTCCACGTTGCTGCGCATGGTGGCCGGGCTGGAAGAGGCAAGCCAAGGGCAGATTCTAATGGGCGGCCGCGACGTTACGCGCCTGCCGCCCAAGGAACGCGGCTGCGCCATGGTGTTTCAGAACTACGCGCTCTACCCGCACATGAGCGTGGCCGACAATATCGGCTACGCGCTCAAACTGGCGCGGGTTGCACGTAAGGAGCGTGAGCAACGCATACGCGAGTGCGCCGCGTCACTGGGCCTGGAGGACCTGCTGCAACGCAAGCCCGGAGAGCTTTCCGGCGGCCAGCGCCAGCGCGTCGCCATCGGTCGGGCGTTGATCCGCAAACCGCCGGTGCTGCTGTTCGATGAGCCGCTGTGCAATCTGGACAGCGCGCTGCGTCATGAAATGCGTCTGTTGATTCGCAGCCTGCACCGGCAGACCGGCGCGACGATCCTGTATGTCACCCATGATCAGACCGAAGCCATGACCCTCGCCGAGCGCGTGGTAATTCTCGACAAAGGCCGTGTCGAGCAGATCGGCACGCCGGCCGAGATCTACGATCAACCCGCCAGCACATTCGTCGCCAGCTTCATCGGCACGCCGCCGATGAACCTGCTGCCGGTGCATTGCCTCGACGACAGGATTTTGCTGCTCGCCGATGGGCAGCGTTTGCCCATCAAGCTCGGCATTGCCAGCAACCGGACCGGCAAATGGCTGATGGGCCTGCGCCCCGAGACCTTCATGCTCGACCAGGAAGGCGTGACTGCCACAGTGGAGTCTTCGGAAAATCTGGGCAGCCACACGCTGCTGTATTGCCAACTGGCTGGAACGCGCTGCGTTGTCAGCCTGGCCGGACGGCAACATCAGATACCCGGCACCCAGGTTCGACTCGCGATCAACTCCACGCCCTTGCTGTTCGATATCGAGACCGGCCAACGCCAGCTCGTGACTTTCTCCCACACCACCAAGTGACCCGCCATGCTCAAACCTGCTCCCCTCGTCCGCTCGTCCCTGATTGCCCATCGCGGTGCCAAGGCTTACGTGCCGGAAAACACTCTGCTGGCCCTGGAAAAAGCTGCCGCATGCGGCGCCGAGTGGGTCGAAATCGACGTGAAGCTGACCCGTGATGGCCAGCCGGTCGTGATTCATGACGACTTGCTGGACCGCACTACCAACGGGCGCGGCGCCGTCGTGCTGCATGAGCTGAAAGCTATCCGCATGCTGGACGCGGGCAGTTGGTTCGCGCCTGAATTCGCCGGCCTGCAGGTCCCGACTTTTGAAGAGATCGTGGCCTGTGCGCTGCGCCTGAACCTGGGTTTGCAGGTCGAACTCAAGCCGACCATTGGCGACGATGTCGAGACGGCGGAAGTGGTGATGCCGATCCTCAAAAATCTGTGGCCCGCCGACAACGATCGGTTATTCGTCTCCAGCTTTTCGGTGCGCTCGCTAACGGCCGCCCGACGCTTGTGGAACGAAGTACCCCTGGCTATCGCCTCCGTGGTGGCGCCTGCCGACCCGGTCGCGCTGTTGGCCGAATATGACTGCCGGATACTTCACGTACTTGACGATATGCTCGATGACCATCACCTTGTTCGCCTGAAAAGCAGCGGCGTCGAATTCGCCGTGGCTACCATCAACAGCCCGAAGCGTGCGCACTACCTGCTGGAACATGGCGCACAGTCGATTCTCAGTGATTACCCGGACTTGTTGAACCTGCCGAACGGAGGCTGTCTGCAATGAACAACCGACTCAGCGTCGCGATGCAAGCCGTAGAAAAGGCCACTGGCCTGGCCATGGCATATTTTAACGACCGCCACACCCTCGACATCACCACCAAAAGCGCGCAAGACCTCGTCTCCCGCGCCGACTTTGAAGTGGAACAACTGCTGCGTGCAGAACTGAGCAAACACTTCCCCGACGATACAATCCTCGGCGAAGAAATGGGCGGCGAATTCATCACCGACGGCTGGGTCATCGATCCCATCGACGGCACCGGCAACTACCTGCGCGGCACCCCATTGTGGGGAATCGCGGTGGCGTACATGTCGGCAGGCGAGCCCGAAATCGGCGTCGTTGCCTATCCGGCACTGGGTTACACCCTGGCAGCCCGCACGGGCGATGGCTTGCTGCGCAACGGCGTCCCCTTTGTCCGCCCTCAACCACCCGAGCACCTGCGCATCGCTGGCGTCGGTGAAAACACCCGCTGGGATGCCGAAGAGATGGGCAAACTGCACCTGAGCCTGCGCCGACAGGGCTGGGGCCTTGCTGGTTATCGCTGCGCCACCATCGGTCTGGCGTTCGCCGCTTTGGGGCAGACAGACGGCTACATGGAGAAATTCACCAGTCTGTGGGACATCGCAGCGGGCGCAGTGATCTGCCGGGAGGCCGGGTTGTTGTGCACGATTGAAGGCGAGCAGAAGCAAGGCTCGATGACGGTGATGGTAGGCCGTGAGGAGTTGATGGGGATTTTTGGTGCGTGATGCGCCGGGCTAGTCGACGCAGTTTTATGACTGCGTTTGTCCGCCTGCTGGCGTGCCTGCCCTTCGTCAGCAGCAGGCTGCTGGCGGCACAAACCTTTACCGCATTGCGCCAGCCTGCAGCCGAGAAAGGCATACGGTTCGGCTTTGCAGTTGATCCGACAAAGCTGAATGACGACGCGGCCTATCGGCAACTGGTCGCCCTACAGGCCAGCATCGTTGTGCCAGAAAATGCCTTGAAGTGGCAGACCGTCCACCCCGAACCAGAGCGTTACAACTTCGCGCCCGCCGACGCAATCGCGGCGTTTGCCAAAGCGCATGACCAGCGTATGCGCGGGCACACCTTCTGCTGGCATCGTTCTTTACCCGACTGGGTTCACCACACCGTCACCCCGATGAACGCCGAAGCAGTGCTGACGACGCACATCAGTACCGTCGCCAGCCATTATCGCGGCCTCATCAGCGCATGGGACGTCGTCAACGAAGCCATCCAGCTGGAGGACGGCCAGCCTGACGGGCTGCGCAATTCATTCTGGTATCAGATGCTCGGGCCTCGCTATCTGGACATAGCCTTCAAGGCTGCGCACAAGGCCGACCCGGACGCCCTGCTCTGCTACAACGATTACGGCCTGGAAAAGGATACCCATTACGGCGAAAGCCGACGCACTGCCGTGCTCGCTCTGCTGCGCGGGCTCAAGCAGCGGGGCATTCCGATACACGGCCTGGGCATTCAGTCCCACCTGCGTGCAGGCGACACATTTGGTCCGGGCCTGTCTCGCTTTATTCTGGCAGTGCGTGATATGGGATTGTCGATCCACATCACGGAACTCGACGTCGACGACAGCCACTTGACTGGGTCCATCGCAGATCGTGATGGATCAGTTGCAGCGACTTATAAGCGGTATCTCGACGTGGTGCTTGCCACGCGCTCGGTGTCTACCGTTATTACGTGGGGCGTTTGGGGCAGCCCGCATGTTGCCGGCGCCACGGCCAGCAACGGGCCGTTGGCACAACGGGCATTGGCGTTTGGCCCACGAGGTGAGGTTAAGCCGGCAAGCTGGGTGATCGCGCATTGTTTCGAAAACGCGCAAATGCAGAAGGATGCGCGGATTTAGGTGCTCAGCGGCTTCGCGTCAGCCGTACAGCCAGCGTGGTTCAGCGCTTTCTGACGCCTGAAGACGACGAAGCCCCCGATAAACGGGGGCTCCGGTTCTGGAACTGAATGGCAGGTTCCAGCTATATCCTAGAACGGTAGTTCATATAAGCAGGAAAACAGATAAAAACAATTCTTCCAACCCCCTAATTCTTCGAGGATATCCCGACTGAAAGCGTGATCTCTACGAAAAACGTAGAGAACACTCGCACTGGACTCACTGCGACTGCTTGCCTCCGCCTTCCCCCTAACTCTTGCGTAAAGCATATTGTTGACGCTGACGCCGATTTGACCCATATGCCGAGATGTCACTGACCCAGTCCGATTCCTCGAAAAACATTACCTGGGCAGGGGTTGTGCCGATGTGGAGGTGGGGCAGTCCCGCGTCGGCAAGTCGGCGCAAAGCGGCTTGCGTTGCCTCGGCGTTTGACGGGTGCGACGATGTCTTCAGGGTCTTCGTCAGCATTATCAGCGACGAGTACAGCGACACGCTCGGGCTCGTTAAACGGTGCAAGCTGCGGGATTTGAGGGTCGACGGTTTGCTCGGATTTACGACCGAACAAACGGTCGCGCAGCAACTTGATTTGCTATTTCAGGTCGAGGATCTGACTGTGTTGAGCACGGCGTTCCGCAAGCAGTATTTGCTTGAGTAGAACAGGGTCATCAGGAAGATCATCGGACATCGAAATCATGCCCGGATTATACCCGTCAGGCGACGAATCTTGGAGTCAGAACTTGATGAGGACGGTTGCGCCACAGATCAAAGCCGTCGAGCATCTGATTGAGACCTCCTTCGCAAGCATGGAAGAGTTGGTTTTTCAATGAGATAGATCTGAAAACTATCTCTAGTGTTTTTTTGTGTGTGGGGCAATTAAAATAATTATCTATTTGGTGTGCGGAGATTATTAGTAATCAAGAACCAAATTGATGTATCTATCAAACCCTGTCGGTATGCCGCACTCAGATAACGTATCATAAATGCGAGACAGGGTGTCGCTCTGTCTGAATATTAAATCACCCACTGAGAAACGATACAGCTCAATACTCCTATCGTATCCTGCATCATAGGCATCTTTGCACCAAGCGTCTATCGCTGTATTGGAAAGTGTAAACGGCGGCGGCAATTTCTGAAATTCTTTCGAATAAAATTCTAGGACTTGCCTATAATGATTCCTCGCTTTAAAAGCTCGCTCGTTATAAGTGATTAAGTTTTGTAGCTCGCCATTGCTAACTCCGTAGTCCTTCGCAACATTAGAAATCCAATTGGTCGAAACCCTTATAGTGTTAAAGATCCATTCACGAGACGGCAGCTTTTTTCTTAAACCAGCTTTTCCCTGGCGTACAAATGATCGAAGATCTTGGTAAAGATGGTCAAAGTTTGAAAACGAATTAAGGCCGCGTACAGCTTTGTCTGAACCATAAAGATTTAGTTGCAGGTGCAGGGATATGTAGACTCTCCTTATGGCGCTGTATATCTGTATACACTCAAAACCTACGGCATCGTTATTATTAAGTGCAGATGCGCTTGATTTTAATTTTTGGTATTGAGAAGCAAGAAACGCCTTCGTTATTATGTGCTTATTAGGCTGGGGGCACTGAACGTGATTAGACTGGCAAAATAACAATTTCGCCTCTTGATAGATAGTCCAAGCTAAATCAGAGCCTGTTTCGAACATGGTCGTTAACTGTTTTTTGATATTATTTCTACCTCATTCTCAATGCATATTCCAAGATCATCTTTAACTCGGCAAATCAAGTGAAAAGGATCTAACTCAGATACTATCAATAAATCCAGATCAGAGAATTCGTCTTGCTCACCTCGTGCGGCGGAGCCATATAAATAAATGGCCTCTACGTCTTTACCATACATCATGAACTGATGGGTAACTTTATCGAGACTAATCATGGAAGGTGCGCCATTTCGCTGTCAAACTTGCTACTAGTGAAGTATTCAGTTCGTTCGAAAACCTTTTGTAAAAGCGATTGATCGACAAGCTTGTTTTCAAGCAAAAAACAAAGAACGAAAAGAGCGCGCAACTGGATATAGGGTTTTATTGAACCTGATGTTATGCTGGTGTTGAGCTCGTTATACCCTCGAAGCAGCGCCTGAATATTTTCTCTAACTTCATATTTTTTGACGATGAGGTTGTACGCCATAACACCTAAGTCAAAATTTCGATTTGCCAGCTTGGAATCTTCAAGGTCTATAAAGTATATAACTCCATTTACATATTTTGCGTTCCCTAACCACGCATCACCATGTGAAAGGACTGCGCAATCAGTCGAGGCCAGTGCTTGTATCGAGTAGCAATTATCGAGGAGCTTTGATGCTAAAGGCTTTGGTATGTAAGAGTGCTTTTCTATTGAGCTCCTGATTCTATAGCATTCGCTTTCAATGGAAAAAATACGAGAGGTATATTGTAAGAAAAAAGATGTTGGTGTCCTGTGAATTTCTGCTAACGCTTTAGAAAATAGAAATATATCTCTGGGATCGCTAGTTAAAGTTCGCCCACCAACATGAGCATACAGAACAGCCAACCTGTCTTCGCCTGCTAGTGTTAGATTAATATATGCATCACCATTAATAGAGTTTATAGCAGTGGCCACGCCAATGCCGCTTGCAGATAGCCTATTTATGACGTGCATTTCAAAAGATATGTCGATTTCATCTCTTGATGCGGAAAATATCTTTAAATAATATTTTGTGTTTTTGCATTCGACTCTCAATGTGTAATTCATACCTTTTACAAGCAGTTCTATATTCGTAATGCTCGTCGGAAAACTGAAATTGGCATTTAATACTTTCTTTATATCCCTAATGACTTGTTCATTGTAAGGCGCTGAGCTAGACATGACCGTACTCCCGAACGATGCCTTCTATTGCAGCGGCTTCCGGATCCATACCCGAACAATCAGGGATGTCAGCTGATGGCAGATTGATTTTTTGATCCATCCAGTCTGCAAGCAGATAGACAATGCCACCGGCAGCTAAGGCTGCATCCCGCTTCCCCGCGGTCATTCGAGAAAATGAGCGGAAGCTGGCATTTTCATCAGTTGGGGCTTCAATGTCACGCCCCAAGAAAAAGTTAACCGGGAATTTCAGGACGCGAAAAAGCATGCCTAAACTTTCGGGTGTTGGATCCTGAGCGCCGGTCTCATGGAGCGTGATGAGCTTACTGTTGAGACCTGCATAATCAGCGAGCAATTTCTTGGTATAGCTACGGCGCTGCCTAGCGAGGATTAGCCGGTTTGGATTGAAATCGCTCAATTCGTTCATTATCTCGGTGTCACGGGGATACCTAAATCAGGGCCTAGGGTCGGACCTTGGAGTGGATTTGGCTCGTTGAGTTGCAGCGGCGGCGGCGGCGGCGGCGGCGGCGGCGGCGGCAATAAGGCTCTTATGTCGAACTATTTATTCTACTATTTCCGTGTAAAGAAAAAGCCCCGACCTCTTTACAGAGACGGGGCTTTCATTTATGTCAGAAATCTCTTTGATTACTTAGGCTTTAGCCATATCACAACCAAAAATATCTTTACATTCTAGCCTTATGAGATTCAGAACGGAATATCATCATCAAAGCTATCAAAGTCAGCAGCTGGCTGCGGCGCTTGTTGTTGCGGCGCTGGGCGCGAGTCGCGCTGTTGTGGCGGCTGCTGGTTGTAGTTCTGCTGAGGTGCAGATTGCTGCGGCGCCGACTGTTGTGGGCGCGACTGCTGTGGACGCGGTGCGGACTGGTTGTAGTTGCCGCCGCCCTGACCTTGTTGAGCGTCGCCCTGTGGACGGCCGCCCAGCAGTTGCATGGTGCCCTGCATGTCGACGACGATTTCAGTCGTGTAGCGCTTGATGCCGTCTTTTTCCCACTCGCGGGTCTGCAGCTTGCCTTCGATGTACACCTGCGAACCCTTGCGCAGGTATTCGCCAGCGATTTCGGCGACTTTGCCGAACATCGATACACGGTGCCATTCGGTCTTTTCGACTTTCTGACCGGACTGCTTGTCAGTCCACTGTTCGCTGGTTGCCAGACTCAGGTTGGTCACGGCGTTACCGTTAGGCAAGTAGCGAACTTCGGGATCCTGGCCGCATGTACCGACCAATATGACTTTGTTAACCCCACGGGCCATAACGTTCTCCTAGGCTTCGCACGCTTCTGACGCTGGATTGACCAGCTTTTCGAGAGAGGCACGATCCAATAATTTTGTGTCGAGTTTTATGTAGATGGCTGCCTCTTCCGCAACCACCACTGCATCTGTCACGCCTGCTACGGACATCAAACGCTCTGCCAGGCCTGCTTCACGCTGCGCCTGCGGCGACAACGGCAGACGTAGGCTGGTCACGTAAGGCGGTTCTCGCATGGTCACTGCGAAGGCGAGCCAGAAGGCGGCCATGGCTGCACCACCCAGGAACACCACATCGAGCCCACCGTGCTGGAACAACCAGCCGCCCAGTATCCCACCTGCGGCCGATCCAAGAAACTGGCTGGTGGAATAAACTCCCATTGCCGTGCCTTTTCCGCCGGCCGGTGAAACCTTGCTGATCAGCGACGGCAACGACGCTTCCAGCAGGTTGAACGCGGTGAAGAATACCACTGTCCCGATGACCAGTGCCCGCAACGTGTCCCCGTATGCCCAGAAGAATAGCTCAGCCAGCATCAAAACTGTGACGGCGCCCAGCAGAACGCGCTTCATTTGACGTTTCTTCTCGCCATAGATGATGAACGGGATCATCGCGAAGAAGGAAACCAGCAAGGCGGTCAGGTAGACCCACCAGTGTTGTTCCTTGGGCAAACCGGCTTTTTCGACCAGCGCCAGCGGCAAGGCCACGAAGCTGGACATGAGCATCGCATGCAACACGAAGATACCCAAATCCAGGCGCAGCAGGTCCGGATGACGCAACGTCGCCCCCAGTGCCTGTTTGGCGACGCCGGACTCGCGGTGCATTAATGCCCCGCTGGCCTTGGGCACCACGTAGGCGACGATGAGAACGCCTAACAAGGCCATGCCGCCGGTGGCCAGGAACAATCCGGAAAGCCCGAACATGCCAGTGATCACCGGGCCGACGACCATGGCGATGGCGAACGACAGGCCGATGGTCATGCCGATCATGGCCATGGCCTTGGTGCGGTGCTGTTCGCGGGTCAGGTCGGAGAGCAGCGCCATGACCGCCGCGGAAATAGCGCCAGCCCCCTGCAGGATGCGTCCGGCAATGATTCCCCAGATCGAATCCGCGTTCGCCGCCACCACGCTGCCGATCGCAAAGATGATCAGGCCGAAATAAATGACCGGTCGCCGGCCGATACGGTCGGAAATGATCCCGAACGGTATCTGCAACACCGCCTGGGTCAGGCCGTAGGCGCCAATCGCCAGACCGATCAGTGCAGGGCTCGCGCCTGCCAGGTCCATGCCGTAGGTTGCCAGAACCGGCAAGACCATGAACATGCCAAGCATGCGGAACGCGAACACCAGGGCCAGACCGCCTGCTGCGCGGGTCTCGCCGCTACTCATACGCTCGCTGTGGGTATCGTGCATGGAATAACCTCGTGTGAACCGGCGGCGATTCTACCAGTCCCATCGTTGTACAGCACATACGCGACGCTTTGCCGCGTGATGGCTCGGAGCCGTATACTCCGTCGTTTATGCCCGCCAAGCGAGGCCGCAGTGGACAAGATCCTGATACGTGGGGCACGAACCCACAACCTGAAAAATATTGACCTGACACTTCCCCGCGACAAACTGATCGTTATCACCGGGCTCTCCGGCTCAGGCAAGTCTTCGCTGGCTTTCGATACGCTGTACGCCGAAGGGCAACGCCGCTATGTCGAATCGCTGTCGGCCTATGCCCGCCAGTTTCTGTCGATGATGGAAAAACCGGACGTCGACACGATCGAAGGTCTGTCGCCGGCGATTTCCATCGAGCAGAAGTCTACTTCACATAACCCGCGCTCGACCGTGGGTACGATCACCGAAATTTACGATTACCTGCGTCTTTTGTATGCGCGCGTCGGCCAGCCTCGCTGCCCCGACCACGACATCCCGCTGGAAGCCCAGACGGTCAGCCAGATGGTCGACCTGGTGCTGACCCAGCCGGAGGGCAGCAAATTGATGCTGCTTGCGCCGGTCATCCGCGAGCGCAAGGGTGAGCATCTTTCGGTTTTTGAAGAGCTGCGCGCGCAGGGCTTTGTCCGGGCGCGAGTCAACGGCAAGCTGTGCGAGCTGGATGAGCTGCCGAAGCTGGACAAGCAGAAGAAGCACTCGATCGATGTGGTCGTGGACCGTTTCAAGGTCCGTGCCGACCTGCAGCAGCGTCTGGCCGAGTCCTTTGAGACCGCCCTGAAGCTGGCCGATGGTATCGCCCTGGTTGCGCCCATGGACGACGAGCCGGGCGAGGAAGTGATTTTCTCCGCCCGCTTCGCCTGCCCTATCTGTGGCCATGCGATCAGCGAGCTCGAACCGAAGCTGTTCTCTTTCAACAACCCGGCTGGCGCGTGCCCGACCTGTGACGGCCTGGGCGTGAAGCAGTTCTTCGATATCAAGCGGCTGGTGAATGCCGAACTGACGCTTGCCGAAGGCGCGATACGAGGCTGGGACAGGCGTAACGTCTATTACTTCCAGATGCTCGGCTCGCTCTCCAAGCACTATGGCTTCAGCCTGGAAATGCCGTTCAAGCAGATCCCGGCCGACATGCAGAAGATCCTGCTCAACGGCAGTGGCTCGCAGAGTGTCGACTTCCGCTACCTGAATGACCGCGGCGATATCGTCAAGCGCGCGCACCCGTTCGAAGGCATCGTGCCGAATCTGGAGCGTCGCTATCGGGAAACCGAATCGGCCACAGTCCGCGAAGAGCTCGCCAAGTTCCTGGGCACGCAGCCCTGCCCTGACTGTCGAGGCACTCGTCTGCGTCGTGAAGCGCGCCATGTGTGGGTGGGTGAAAAGACTCTGCCCGCAGTCACCAATCTGCCGATTGGCGACGCGACGCATTACTTCGAAACACTCAAGCTGACCGGACGGCGTGGCGAGATCGCCGACAAGATCCTCAAGGAAATTCGCGAGCGTCTGCAGTTTCTGGTCAACGTGGGCCTGGACTACCTGACCCTGGACCGTAGCGCGGACACCTTGTCCGGCGGCGAAGCACAGCGTATTCGTCTGGCCAGCCAGATCGGTGCGGGCCTGGTCGGGGTGATGTACATCCTCGATGAGCCGTCCATCGGTCTGCACCAGCGCGACAACGATCGTTTGCTGGGCACACTCAAGCACCTGCGCGACATTGGCAATACGGTGATTGTGGTCGAGCACGATGAAGATGCGATTCGCCTGGCCGACTACGTGGTCGACATTGGCCCGGGGGCCGGCGTGCATGGTGGTCATATCGTTGCCGAAGGTACGCCGGACGAAGTGATGTCGCACCCCGACTCGCTGACCGGCAAATACCTGTCGGGGCGCGTGAAGATTGCCGTTCCTGCCAAGCGCACCCCGCGTAACAAAAAGCTCTCGCTGACCCTCAAGGGCGCGCGTGGCAACAACCTGCAAAACGTCAACCTGGAAATCCCGATCGGTCTGCTGACCTGCGTGACGGGTGTGTCCGGATCGGGCAAGTCGACGCTGATCAACAACACGCTGTTCCCGCTGAGCGCTACGGCGCTGAACGGCGCCACGACGCTGGAAGCGGCTACGCACGACAGCATCAATGGCCTGCAGCACCTGGATAAGGTGGTGGACATCGACCAGAGCCCTATCGGTCGTACGCCGCGCTCCAATCCGGCGACCTATACCGGGCTGTTCACGCCGATTCGCGAGCTGTTCGCCGGGGTTCCGGAATCACGCTCGCGGGGCTACGGTCCGGGGCGGTTCTCGTTCAACGTCAAGGGCGGCCGCTGCGAGGCGTGCCAGGGTGACGGGCTGATCAAGGTCGAGATGCACTTTTTGCCAGACATCTACGTACCCTGCGATGTGTGCAAGAGCAAGCGTTACAACCGTGAAACGCTTGAGGTCAAGTACAAGGGCAAGAACATCCACGAAGTACTGGAAATGACCATCGAGGAAGCGCGTGAGTTCTTCGACGCCGTTCCGGCACTGGCGCGCAAGCTGCAAACCCTGATGGATGTAGGACTTTCCTATATCAAGCTGGGGCAATCGGCGACGACCTTGTCAGGCGGTGAAGCGCAGCGGGTCAAGCTGTCGCGTGAGCTGTCCAAGCGCGACACTGGCAAGACGCTGTACATCCTCGATGAGCCGACTACCGGTCTGCACTTCGCGGATATTCAGCAGTTGCTGGATGTGTTGCATCGCCTACGCGACCACGGCAATACCGTGGTGGTGATCGAGCACAACCTGGATGTGATCAAGACGGCCGACTGGCTGGTGGATCTGGGTCCGGAAGGCGGGTCGAGAGGTGGGCAGATCATTGCGACGGGCACACCTGAACAGGTCGCCGAGATGGAACAGTCCTACACCGGTCATTACCTGAAGCCTCTGTTGACCAGAGACAAAGCCTGACGCGTGTGATGAAAACGGGTTCGGCATCAGTCGAACCCGGATACAAAAAAGCTCCTGTCACGCAAGTGCAGGAGCTTTTTTATGAGCGGCTGAATCAGAACTGCGATTGCAGGTAGTTCTGCAGACCGATGGACTTGATCAGCCCCATCTGCTGTTCGAGCCAGTAGGTATGGTCTTCTTCCGTATCAGCCAACTGTACGCGCAGGATTTCGCGGGTCACGTAGTCACTGTGAAGCTCACAGAGCTCGATACCCTTGCAAAGAGCAGCACGTACCTTGTATTCGAGACGCAGATCGCTGGCGAGCATCTCAGGCACTGTGGTGCCGACGTCGAGGTCGTCCGGGCGCATGCGCGGCGTGCCTTCCAGCATCAGGATACGGCGCATCAGCGCATCAGCGTGTTGCGCCTCTTCTTCCATCTCATGATTGATACGCTCGTAGAGCTTCGAAAAGCCCCAGTCTTCGTACATGCGTGAGTGAACGAAATATTGGTCACGAGCTGCCAGTTCGCCCGTGAGCAACGTGTTGAGATAATCGATTACTTCGGGGTGGCCTTGCATCGCACCAGACTCCTGCTTCAAAGCCGATAGTTTGAACCAAGCGCCGCGCGAGGTCACTGAGAAAAACGCAATAAACCGACGAAAAGTGGCGAAATTACGCCGTTAAGAAGCGAAAAACCGCCCAAATGAGGGCGGTTCTGTTTCTCACTTCGAGTCAGCCCGACAATTCGACGTATCCTGATTAACACCCTGGTTTAGCCTGCCTGAATCGCGTGCAACAAAAAACCGGGCACTAGGCCCGGTTTCATGTTCAAACTGATGTCTTATTCAGCAGCTTCTACAGAGCCACCGATAGGACGATCAACCAACTCGACGTACGCCATTGGCGCGTTGTCGCCAGCGCGGAAACCGCACTTGAGGATGCGCAGGTAGCCGCCCTGACGGGTTGCATAGCGCTTGCCCAGATCGTTGAACAGCTTGCCGACGATTTCTTTCGAACGAGTACGGTCGAAAGCGAGACGACGGTTAGCAACGCTGTCTTCCTTGGCCAGGGTAATCAGCGGCTCGGCAACGCGGCGCAGTTCCTTGGCTTTCGGCAGGGTAGTTTTGATCAGCTCGTGCTCGAACAGCGACACCGCCATGTTTTGAAACATGGCTTTGCGGTGAGAGCTGGTACGGCTCAGGTGACGTCCACTTTTACGATGACGCATGGTTCATTCCTTACCAAACTCGCGTTCGGTGATTACGACGATCAGGCCGTAGCCTTGTCGTCCTTCTTAAGACTTGCCGGCGGCCAGTTGTCGAGGCGCATGCCGAGGGAGAGACCACGAGAAGCCAGAACGTCCTTGATCTCGGTCAAGGATTTCTTGCCCAGGTTCGGAGTCTTCAACAGCTCTACTTCGGTGCGCTGAATCAGATCGCCGATGTAGTAGATGTTCTCCGCCTTAAGGCAGTTGGCCGAACGCACGGTCAGTTCCAAATCGTCAACCGGACGAAGCAGGATCGGATCGATCTCGTCTTCCTGTTCGATTACCACTGGTTCGCTGTCGCCTTTGAGGTCCACGAACGCAGCCAACTGCTGTTGCAGGATGGTTGCAGCGCGGCGGATAGCCTCTTCAGGGTCCAGAGTACCGTTGGTTTCCAGATCAATAACCAGCTTGTCCAGGTTAGTACGCTGTTCGACACGGGCGTTTTCCACCACGTATGCGATACGGCGAACCGGGCTGAACGAAGAGTCAAGCTGCAAGCGACCAATGCTGCGGCTTTCGTCTTCATCGCTTTGACGCGAGTCTGCCGGCTCATAACCACGACCACGAGCTACGGTGAGCTTCATGTTCAAGACGCCGTTAGACGCCAGGTTAGCGATTACGTGATCGGGGTTAACGATCTCGACATCATGATCCAGCTGAATATCGGCAGCGGTAACCACCCCCGAACCCTTCTTCGACAAGGTCAGCGTAACTTCGTCTCGACCGTGCAGCTTGATAGCCAGACCTTTAAGGTTCAACAGGATTTCAATGACGTCTTCCTGTACACCTTCGATGGCGCTGTACTCATGGAGTACACCGTCAATCTCGGCCTCGACTACTGCACAGCCGGGCATGGAGGACAACAAAATGCGGCGAAGCGCGTTGCCCAGGGTATGGCCGAAACCACGCTCGAGAGGCTCGAGAGTGATTTTGGCGCGGGTTGGACTGACAACCTGCACATCAATGTGGCGGGGTGTCAGGAACTCATTTACCGAAATCTGCATGGATGCACCTATTTTCTAGCCCTTACTTGGAGTAGAGCTCGACAATCAGGCTTTCGTTGATGTCGGCGGATAGATCACTGCGAGCTGGAACGTTCTTGAAAACGCCCGATTTCTTCTCAGTGTCTACTTCTACCCATTCTACGCGGCCACGTTGGGCACACAGATCGAGAGCCTGGACAATACGCAGCTGATTCTTAGCTTTTTCGCGGATAGCAACAACGTCGCCAGCACGAACCTGATAAGAAGGAACGTTAACGGTTTTGCCGTTTACGCTGACCGACTTGTGCGAAACCAATTGACGGGATTCGGCACGCGTCGAGCCGAAGCCCATGCGGTATACAACGTTGTCCAGACGGCATTCGAGCAGTTGCAGCAGGTTCTCGCCTGTTGCACCTTTCTTGCCGGCGGCTTCTTTGTAGTAGCCGCTGAACTGACGCTCGAGAACGCCGTAGATACGACGGACTTTTTGCTTTTCACGCAGCTGAGTACCGTAATCGGACTGGCGACCACGACGTTGGCCGTGGATACCTGGAGCTGCTTCGATGTTGCACTTGGATTCGATAGCGCGAACGCCGCTCTTCAGAAAGAGATCGGTGCCTTCACGACGAGCAAGTTTGCATTTTGGACCAATGTAACGAGCCATTTCTTACAGTCTCCTGGATTACACGCGGCGCTTCTTCGGCGGACGGCACCCGTTGTGCGGGATTGGCGTCACGTCGGTGATGCTGGCGATCTTATAGCCACAGCCGTTCAATGCACGGACAGCGGATTCACGACCTGGGCCTGGACCCTTGACATTGACGTCGAGGTTCTTCAGACCGTACTCCAGCGCAGCTTGACCAGCACGTTCAGCAGCTACTTGAGCAGCGAACGGGGTGGACTTGCGCGAACCACGGAAACCCGAACCGCCGGAGGTAGCCCACGAAAGAGCGTTACCTTGACGATCGGTAATGGTGACGATTGTGTTGTTAAACGACGCGTGGATGTGGGCGATGCCATCAACCACTGTCTTTTTAACTTTTTTACGAGGACGAGCAGCAGGTTTTGCCATGACTAAATTCCTGTCGTTGCGCTGGTGCGATTACTTGCGGATCGGCTTACGCGGACCTTTGCGAGTACGCGCGTTGGTCTTGGTACGCTGACCGCGCACTGGAAGACCACGACGATGACGCAGACCGCGGTAGCAGCCCAGGTCCATCAAGCGCTTGATTTTCATGTTGATTTCGCGACGCAGGTCACCTTCAGTGGTGAACTTCGCCACTTCGCCACGCAGCTGTTCAATCTGCTCGTCGCTCAGATCTTTGATTTTCACCGCCGGGTTTACGCCGGTGGTTGCACAAATTTTCTGTGCGGTGGTGCGACCAACACCATAGATGTAGGTCAACGAGATAACAGTATGCTTGTTATCTGGAATGTTAACGCCTGCAATACGGGCCATTCAGTGGGACTCCAATTGACAGCTACCTACGCCCCGGAAGCCAAGAAATAGGGCGCGAGATAATATCGCTGTAGTAACAAATAATCAACCCAGCAGCGCACTAGCTGCTGGGCTTAAGCACAAATCACAATCAGCCTTGGCGCTGCTTATGACGTGGTTCCGCGCTGCAAATTACTCGAACCACACCTTCGCGGCGGATAATCTTGCAGTTACGGCACAGCTTTTTCACCGATGCACGAACTTTCATCACCAACTCCTCGAACCTTAGGGGTGCTTCAGCGCAGCATACCGCCGCTGCCACCGTAGCCCTTCAGGTTGGCTTTCTTCATCAGGGATTCATACTGGTGCGAAACGAGGTGAGATTGCACTTGCGACATAAAGTCCATCACAACCACGACCACGATCAGCAACGAGGTCCCGCCAAGGTAGAACGGTACGTTTGCCGCGACCACCAGGAACTGGGGAAGCAGACACACGGCCGTCATATATAGAGCACCGAACATGGTCAAGCGAGTCAAAACGCCATCAATATAGCGTGCCGACTGCTCGCCTGGACGAATACCCGGAATAAAGGCACCGGACTTCTTCAGGTTTTCCGCTACGTCTTTCGGATTGAACATCAACGCCGTATAGAAGAAGCAGAAGAAAATAATCCCTGCACTAAACAGCAGAATATTCAACGGCTGACCAGGAGCGATCGACTGCGAGATGTCCTGCAACCAGCCCAGACCTTCAGACTGACCGAACCAGGACCCCAACGAAGCCGGGAACAGCAAAATGCTGCTCGCGAAAATGGCCGGTATGACACCAGCCATGTTCACTTTCAGCGGCAAGTGGCTGGTCTGCGCAGCGAAGACCTTACGGCCCTGCTGACGCTTGGCGTAGTGAACAGCGATACGACGCTGGCCACGCTCAATGAACACCACAAAACCGATGATCGCTACTGCCAGCAAACCGATTGCAACCAGAGCGAAGATATTGATATCACCCTGACGTGCAGACTCGAAAGACTGCCCTATTGCTCTCGGAAGACCAGCGACGATACCTGCGAAAATCAACATCGAGATACCGTTGCCGACACCGCGCTCGGTGATCTGCTCGCCCAGCCACATCATGAACATCGCACCTGCCACGAAGGTAGTTACGGCCACAAAGTGGAAACCCAGGTCCCCAGAAAACGCGACGCCCTGACTCGCCAGACCAACGGACATGCCGATAGCTTGGACCAGAGCCAGGACAACGGTGCCATAGCGGGTGTACTGGCTTATCTTGCGACGGCCAGCTTCACCTTCCTTCTTCAACTGCTCCAGCTGCGGGCTGACGGCGGTCATCAACTGCATGATGATCGATGCCGAAATATACGGCATGATCCCCAGTGCAAAGATGCTCATCCGTTCCAGCGCGCCGCCGGAAAACATGTTGAACAAGCTAAGAATGGTCCCCTCATTCTGTCGAAACAGTTCTGCGAGTCGGTCCGGGTTGATACCTGGAACCGGGATGTGTGCGCCTATTCGGTAGACGATAATCGCCAGGAACAGAAAACGCAGACGAGCCCAGAGTTCAGACATACCGCCTTTGCCGAGCGCTGAGAGAGCACCTTGCTTAGCCATTTATTCCTCGAACTTGCCGCCAGCTGCTTCGATAGCCGCACGCGCACCTTTGGTGGCGGCGATACCCTTGATAGTGACAGCGCGAGTAACTTCGCCCGACAGCATGATTTTCACACGCTGAACGTTCTGGTTAATCACGTTGGCATCTTTCAGGGACTGCACAGTTACGATGTCGCCTTCCACTTTAGCCAGCTCGGACAGACGCACTTCTGCGCGGTCCATGGCCTTCAGGGAAACGAAACCGAATTTTGGCAGGCGACGATGCAGCGGCTGTTGGCCGCCCTCAAAGCCCGGAGCAATAGTGCCACCGGAGCGGGAGCTTTGACCTTTGTGGCCACGGCCACCGGTCTTGCCCAAACCACTACCGATACCACGGCCCGGACGATGCTTTTCGCGACGGGAACCCGGCGCTGGACTCAGATCATTGAGTTTCATCGATTAACCCTCGACTCGCAGCATGTAGTAAGCCTTGTTGATCATCCCGCGATTTTCGGGAGTATCTAGGACTTCTACAGTGTGACCGATGCGACGCAGACCCAAACCCTTAATGCACAATCTGTGATTAGGGATGCGGCCGGTCATGCTTTTGATCAGCGTTACTTTAACGGTAGCCATGATCAGATGATCTCCTCAACACGCTTGCCACGTTTGGCAGCGATCGACTCAGGAGACTGCATGCCCTTCAAACCCTTGAACGTAGCGTGAACCACGTTTACCGGATTAGTAGAACCGTAGCACTTGGCCAATACGTTCTGGACACCAGCAACTTCCAGCACTGCGCGCATTGCGCCGCCAGCGATGATACCGGTACCTTCAGAAGCAGGCTGCATGTACACCTTGGAGGCGCCATGAGCAGACTTCATTGCGTACTGCAGGGTAGTGCCGTTCAGATCAACCTGAATCATGTTGCGGCGAGCAGCTTCCATCGCTTTCTGGATCGCAGCAGGCACTTCACGTGACTTGCCACGGCCGAAGCCAACGCGCCCTTTACCATCACCCACTACGGTCAACGCAGTGAAAGTGAAGATACGGCCGCCTTTTACGGTTTTGGCCACGCGGTTAACTTGAACCAGCTTCTCGATGTAGCCTTCGTCGCGTTTTTGGTCGTGATTTGACATAACTTAGAACTCCAGCCCGCCTTCACGAGCAGCATCAGCCAGCGCTTTGACACGGCCGTGGTACTTGAAGCCAGAACGGTCGAAAGCGACTTGCGATACACCCGCGGCTTTCGCGCGCTCGGCGACCAGCTTGCCAACCTTAGTGGCCGCGTCGATGTTGCCAGTGGCGCCATCACGCAGTTCTTTGTCCAAAGTCGAGGCGCTTGCCAGGACTTTGCTGCCGTCGGCCGAGATGACCTGGGCATAAATGTGCTGCGAAGAGCGGTGCACGCAGAGACGCACGACTTCAAGCTCGTGCATTTTCAGGCGTGCTTTGCGAGCGCGACGCAGTCGGGTAACTTTTTTGACGGTCATTTGCTATGCCCTACTTCTTCTTGGCTTCTTTACGGCGGACGACTTCGTCTGCGTAACGCACACCTTTGCCTTTGTAAGGCTCAGGACGGCGGAAGTCGCGGATCTCAGCGGCCACTTGACCAACCAACTGCTTATCGATACCGCGAATCAGGATATCGGTCTGGCTGGGGGTCTCAGCGGTGATGCCATTCGGCAATTCGTAGTCCACTGGGTGCGAGAAGCCAAGTGCAAGGTTCAGTACCGTGCCTTTTGCTTGCGCCTTGTAACCAACACCGACCAGCTGGAGCTTGCGCTCGAAGCCTTGGCTTACGCCTTGGACCATGTTGTTTACCAGTGCACGAGTGGTGCCTGCCATTGCGCGGGTTTGTTGATCGCCATTGCGAGCAGCGAAACGCAGCTCACCAGCTTCTTCAACAATCTCAACGGACGAATGGATGTTCAGTTCTAGAGTGCCCTTGGCACCCTTCACCGAAAGCAGCTGGCCGACGAGTTTGACTTCGACGCCGGATGGCAGCTTAACGGGGTTCTTAGCGACGCGTGACATGCTTATCCCCCCTTAGAACACAGTGCAAAGCACTTCGCCACCGACACCGGCAGCGCGCGCAGCACGATCCGTCATCACACCTTTACTGGTGGAGACGATAGACACACCAAGACCGCCACGAACTTTCGGCAGATCATCGGAGGACTTGTACTGACGCAAGCCTGGACGGCTGACGCGCTTAACCTCTTCGATGACCGGACGGCCTTCGAAGTACTTAAGCTCGATGGACAGCGAGGATTTAACTTCGCTGCTGATCTGATAACCCGCAATGTAGCCTTCGTCCTTCAGGACTTTTGCTACAGCAACCTTCAACGTGGAAGATGGCATGCTTACGACGGGCTTTTCAGCCATCTGGGCATTACGGATACGAGTTAGCATGTCCGCTAACGGGTCCTGCATACTCATGGGCTAGACGCTCCTAAAACAAAATAATTAGCCTTGCGGCTACAGCTTGATCGCCGAGAACTTCCGGGCAAGTAAAAACACGGGCTCAGGCGAGCCGGCAATTCTAGTCCTACGCCGGAAATGAATCAAGCCCCAAAAGGGGCTTGATTCAAATTCAGGCGCCATCCCGACCGGTGACTTGCGTAGCCGGCGGGAGGGCGCGAGAGGTGTCGCCTTACCAGCTGGCTTTGACCAGACCTGGAACGTCGCCACGCATAGCTGCTTCACGCAGCTTGTTACGGCCAAGGCCGAACTTGCGATAAACGCCGTGTGGACGACCAGTGATGCGGCAACGGTTACGCATGCGCGCAGCGCTTGCGTCACGTGGTTGCTTCTGCAGGGCTACGGTAGCTTCCCAACGTGCTTCTGGACTTGCGTTCAGATCAACGATGATTGCTTTCAGCTCTGCACGCTTCTTGGCGTACTTGGCAACGGTGAGCTGACGCTTCAGCTCACGGTTTTTCATGCTCTTCTTGGCCATTTTCCTACTCCAATCAGTTGCGGAACGGGAATTTGAAAGCACGCAGCAATGCGCGACCTTCATCATCGTTCTTGGCAGTGGTGGTCAGGGTAATGTCCAGACCGCGGAGAGCATCGATCTTGTCGTAGTCGATTTCCGGGAAGATGATCTGCTCTTTTACGCCCATGCTGTAGTTACCACGACCATCGAAGGACTTGGCATTCAGGCCGCGGAAGTCGCGAACCCGAGGCAGGGAGATCGACAGCAGACGATCCAGGAATTCGTACATACGATCGCGGCGCAGAGTCACTTTGACGCCGATCGGCCAACCTTCACGGACTTTAAAGCCAGCGATGGATTTCCGAGCGTAAGTCACAACGACTTTTTGACCGGTGATCTTTTCCAGGTCAGCAACAGCGTGCTCGATGACTTTTTTGTCGCCGATCGCTTCGCCCAGACCCATGTTCAGGGTGATTTTGGTAACGCGCGGAACTTCCATCACGTTCGAAAGCTTAAGTTCTTCCTTAAGTTTCGGAGCGATTTCCTTCCGGTAAATCTCTTTTAGTCGTGCCATGGTCTTCTACCTAGCAGTGTTCAAGCATCAACCGCTTTTTGGGTCGACTTGAAGACACGAATTTTCTTGCCGTCTTCAACTTTGAAACCAACGCGGTCAGCCTTGTTGGTTGCGCCGTTGAAAATGGCGACGTTAGAAGCGTGCATTGGCGCTTCTTTCTCGACGATACCGCCCTGTACGCCCGACATCGGGTTTGGCTTGGTATGACGCTTCACCAGGTTGATCCCACCAACGACCAAACGGTCGTCAGCGAGAACCTTGAGCACCTTACCGCGCTTACCTTTGTCTTTGCCGGCGATCACGATGATCTCGTCGTCACGACGAATCTTTTGCATGTCGGATCTCCTTAGAGCACTTCTGGGGCGAGCGAGACGATCTTCATGAACTTCTCAGTACGAAGTTCACGGGTCACTGGCCCAAAGATACGGGTACCGATCGGCTCTTGCTTGTTGTTCAACAGAACAGCAGCGTTGCCATCGAAGCGGATGATGGAGCCGTCTGCACGACGAACACCGTGGCGAGTGCGGACTACAACTG
This sequence comes from Pseudomonas sp. PvP028, assembly GCF_017832255.1. Lineage (NCBI taxonomy): Bacteria > Pseudomonadati > Pseudomonadota > Gammaproteobacteria > Pseudomonadales > Pseudomonadaceae > Pseudomonas > Pseudomonas sp. PvP028. The sequence goes on along the minus strand of NZ_JAFIBL010000001.1, from coordinate 2,060,150 downwards.
CAGTCATCACCTGGCCTTTCTTCACCTTGCCGCGAGGAATTGCTTCCTTGACGGTTACTTTGATGATGTCACCGATACCAGCGTAACGACGATGGGAGCCACCCAGCACCTTGATGCACATAACGCGGCGTGCGCCGCTGTTATCGGCCACATCGAGCATGGATTGAGTCTGAATCATATAATTTCTCCGACCCCTAGCCCTTAGACTTCCACAGCGCGTTCGAGGATATCAACCAACGCCCAAGACTTGGTCTTGGCTACCGGACGAGTTTCACGAATAGTGACCTTGTCGCCGATATGGCATTGATTGGTTTCGTCGTGTGCGTGCAGCTTAGTCGAACGCTTAACGTATTTACCGTAGATCGGGTGCTTTACGCGACGCTCGATCAGAACGGTGATGGTCTTGTCCATCTTGTCGCTGACAACACGGCCAGTCAGCGTACGGACAGTTTTTTCGGCTTCAGCCATGATTACTTACCTGCCTGCTGGTTGAGCACAGTTTTCACGCGAGCGATGTCACGCTTAACTTGCGAGAGCAGATGAGACTGCCCCAACTGGCCAGTTGCTTTCTGCATACGCAGATTGAACTGGTCGCGCAGCAGGCCGAGCAGTTGCTCGTTCAGCTGCTGTGCTGATTTTTCACGAAGTTCATTCGCTTTCATCACATCACCGTCCGCTTAACAAAGGAGGTGGCGAGCGGCAGCTTTGCAGCAGCCAGGGCGAAAGCCTCACGCGCCAGCTCTTCAGTAACACCCTCGATTTCATACAGGACTTTGCCTGGCTGAATCTGGGCAACCCAGTACTCCACGTTACCCTTACCTTTACCCATCCGAACTTCGAGTGGCTTTTTGGTTACAGGCTTGTCCGGGAACACACGGATCCAGATCTTGCCGCCACGTTTAACGTGACGGGTCAGAGCACGACGCGCTGACTCGATCTGACGAGCGGTGAGACGACCACGAGCAACAGACTTCAGCGCGAACTCGCCGAAGCTGACTTTGCTACCGCGCAGTGCCAGACCACGGTTGTGGCCGGTCATCTGCTTGCGGAACTTCGTACGCTTTGGTTGCAACATTTGGCGTACCCCTTACTTAGCAGCTTTTTTACGAGGCGCTGGTGCTTGTGGTTTCAGTTCTTCTTGGCGACCACCAATTACTTCGCCTTTGAAGATCCAAACCTTTACACCGATCACACCGTAAGTGGTGTGAGCTTCGTAGTTGGCATAGTCGATGTCGGCACGCAGGGTGTGCAATGGCACACGACCTTCGCGATACCATTCAGTACGTGCGATTTCAGCACCGCCGAGACGACCGCTCACTTGGATTTTGATGCCTTTGGCACCAATGCGCATGGCGTTCTGAACAGCGCGCTTCATAGCGCGACGGAACATTACGCGACGCTCCAGCTGCTGAGCTACGCTCTGCGCAACCAGCATACCGTCGAGCTCCGGCTTACGGATCTCTTCGATATTGATGTGCACAGGCACACCCATTTGCTTGGTCAGGTCCTGACGCAGTTTCTCAACATCTTCACCTTTCTTCCCGATAACGATACCTGGACGAGCGGTGTGGATGGTGATACGTGCTGTCTGAGCCGGACGATGGATATCGATACGGCTGACGGACGCGCTTTTTAATTTGTCTTGGAGGTACTCACGCACTTTCAGATCAGCGAACAAATAGTCCGCATAAGTCCGACCGTCTGCGTACCAGACGGAGGTGTGCTCCTTGACGATTCCCAGGCGAATGCCAATGGGATGTACTTTCTGACCCATCTCTTCGACTCCGTTACTTGTCAGCAACCTTGACAGTGATATGGCAAGACCGCTTGACGATGCGATCAGCACGGCCTTTAGCACGTGGCATGATGCGCTTCAGCGAACGCCCTTCGTTGACGAAAACGGTGGAGACCTTGAGGTCATCAACGTCTGCGCCTTCGTTATGCTCGGCGTTGGCTACAGCCGACTCCAGCACTTTCTTCAGGATCTCGGCGGCTTTCTTACTGCTGAAAGCCAACAGGTTGAGCGCTTCGCCCACCTTCTTCCCGCGGATCTGGTCGGCGACCAAGCGGGCTTTCTGGGCGGAGATTCGAGCGCCCGACAACTTAGCGGCTACTTCCATCGTTCCTTACCCCTTAACGCTTGGCTTTCTTGTCTGCCACGTGCCCACGATATGTGCGGGTACCGGCAAACTCGCCTAGTTTATGGCCGACCATGTCTTCGTTCACGAGAACTGGAACATGCTGGCGACCGTTATGCACTGCAATGGTCAAACCGACCATTTGTGGCAGGATCATCGAACGACGCGACCAGGTCTTAACTGGTTTGCGATCGTTCTTTTCCGCCGCCACTTCGATCTTCTTCAGTAGGTGAAGATCAATAAAAGGACCTTTTTTCAGAGAACGTGGCACTGTCGTATCCCTCTATTTACTTGCGACGACGGACGATCATTTTGTCGGTACGCTTATTACCACGAGTCTTCGCGCCCTTAGTCGGGAAGCCCCACGGCGATACCGGATGACGACCACCAGAGGTACGACCTTCACCACCACCATGTGGGTGGTCAACCGGGTTCATGGCAACACCACGAACGGTTGGGCGAACGCCACGCCAGCGTTTGGCACCCGCTTTACCCAGCGAACGAAGGCTGTGCTCGGAGTTCGAGACTTCGCCCAGCGTTGCACGGCACTCAGACAGTACTTTACGCATTTCACCGGAGCGAAGACGCAGGGTCACGTACACACCTTCACGAGCGATCAGCTGTGCCGAGGCACCAGCGGAGCGAGCGATCTGTGCGCCTTTACCTGGCTTCAGTTCGATGCCGTGTACGGTGCTACCAACTGGAATGTTGCGCAATTGAAGAGCGTTGCCCGGCTTGATTGGTGCCAGAGCACCTGCAATCAGCTGGTCGCCAGCACTCACGCCTTTAGGGGCGATGATGTAGCGGCGCTCGCCGTCTGCGTAAAGCAGCAGAGCAATGTGAGCAGTACGGTTTGGATCGTATTCGATACGCTCGACGGTGGCAGCGATGCCATCCTTGTCGTTGCGACGGAAGTCGACCAGACGATAATGCTGTTTATGGCCACCACCGATATGACGGGTAGTAATACGACCATTGTTGTTACGACCACCAGACTTCGATTTTTTCTCGAGCAGCGGTGCGTGAGGAGCGCCTTTATGCAGCTCCTGGTTGACCACCTTGACCACAAAACGGCGGCCAGGGGAAGTCGGTTTGCATTTAACGATTGCCATGATGCACCCCTTCCTTACTCAGCACTGCTGCTGAAATCGAGATCTTGGCCTGGCTGAAGGGAGATAACTGCCTTCTTCCAGTCATTACGCTTGCCCAGACCGCGAGCAGTGCGCTTGCTCTTACCCAGAACATTCAGGGTAGTAACACGCTCTACTTTCACGCTGAACAGGCTTTCGACGGCCTTCTTGATTTCCAGCTTGGTTGCGTCAGTAGCAACCTTGAAAACGAACTGACCTTTTTTGTCTGCAAGAACCGTAGCCTTCTCGGAAACGTGCGGGCCAAGCAGAACTTTAAATACGCGTTCCTGGTTCATCCCAGCAGCTCCTCGAATTTCTTCACGGCCGACACAGTGATCAACACTTTGTCGTATGCGATCAGACTAACTGGATCGGAACCTTGAACGTCACGTACATCAACGTGCGGCAGGTTACGAGCAGCCAGGTACAGATTCTGGTCAACAGCGTCAGACACGATCAAGACGTCAGTCAGGCCCATGCCAGTCAGCTTGTTCAGCAAATCTTTGGTTTTCGGTGCTTCAACAGCGAAGTCCTGAACCACGACCAAACGATCAGTACGAACCAGTTCAGCAAGGATGGAGCGCAGAGCAGCGCGATACATCTTCTTGTTGAGCTTCTGAGTGTGATCCTGAGGACGAGCTGCGAAAGTGGTACCGCCGCCACGCCAGATTGGGCTACGGATAGTACCGGCACGAGCACGGCCAGTACCTTTCTGACGCCAAGGGCGCTTACCGCCACCACGAACGTCTGAACGGGTCTTTTGCTGCTTGCTACCCTGACGACCGCCAGCCATGTAGGCCACGACTGCCTGGTGAACCAGCGTCTCGTTGAATTCGCCGCCAAATGTCAGTTCGGAAACTTCGATTGCCTGAGCGTCATTTACATTTAATTGCATGTCAGCTTCCCCTTAACCGCGAGCCTTGGCTGCCGGACGTACAACCAGGTTGCCGCCAGTAGCGCCAGGAACAGCACCCTTGACCAACAACAGATTGCGTTCAGCGTCCACGCGCACTACTTCCAGGGACTGCACGGTCACGCGCTCAGCGCCCATATGACCGGACATTTTTTTGCCCTTGAATACACGACCAGGAGTCTGGCACTGGCCGATAGAGCCTGGGACGCGGTGGGAGACGGAGTTACCGTGGGTATTGTCTTGACCACGGAAATTCCAACGCTTGATCGTACCCTGGAAGCCTTTACCCTTGGACTGACCCGTTACATCAACCAGTTGACCAGCGGCGAAGATTTCAGCGTTGATCTGATCGCCAGCCTGGTAGTCGCCTTCTTCAAGACGGAATTCCATGACGGTACGACCGGCGGCAACGTTCGCCTTAGCGAAGTGGCCAGCCTGAGCGGCTGTAACACGCGAAGCGCGACGCTCGCCGACAGTGACTTGCACTGCACGATAGCCATCGGTTTCTTCGGTTTTGAACTGAGTGACGCGATTCGGCTCGATCTCAATGACCGTGACCGGAATGGAGACACCTTCTTCGGTGAAAATACGGGTCATACCGCATTTACGACCGACTACACCAATAGTCATGTTGTAAACCTCATGAGTGTACGGGGCTTTCACCCGCTATGGCCGCCCATTTCAGAGCGTTACACGACTAAGACCCAAGTCTTAGCCGAGGCTGATCTGAACTTCCACACCGGCCGCAAGATCAAGCTTCATAAGCGCATCAACGGTTTTTTCCGTTGGCTGGACAATGTCCAGAACACGCTTGTGAGTACGGATCTCATACTGGTCGCGCGCGTCTTTGTTGACGTGCGGAGAAACCAGAACGGTGAACCGCTCTTTACGAGTCGGCAGTGGAATCGGACCACGCACCTGTGCACCAGTACGTTTCGCGGTTTCCACGATTTCCTGGGTTGATTGGTCGATCAGGCGATGGTCAAAAGCCTTCAACCTGATACGGATTTGCTGGTTTTGCATTGGATTCAGACTCCAGATTGCTGTTCCCACCGAGCGCAATACGCCCGTTAAAAGGAGGCGCAATTCTATAGACGACCTAACAAGGTGTCAACCCAATAAAAAAGCCCCCGCAGTGCGGGGGCTCTTTTTGGGACTCAACGCTTAAGCGATGATTTTGGCTACGACGCCAGCGCCGACGGTACGACCGCCTTCACGGATTGCGAAACGCAGACCATCTTCCATTGCGATTGGCTTGATCAGGGTAACGGAAACTTTAACGTTATCACCTGGCATGACCATTTCTACGCCTTCCGGCAGTTCGCAGCTACCAGTTACGTCGGTAGTACGGAAGTAGAACTGTGGACGGTAGCCTTTGAAGAACGGAGTGTGACGACCGCCTTCTTCCTTGCTCAGAACGTAGATTTCAGCTTCGAACTGAGTGTGCGGCTTGACGCTGCCTGGCTTGACCAGAACCTGGCCACGCTCAACGTCGTCACGCTTGGTGCCGCGCAGCAGCACGCCGCAGTTCTCGCCAGCACGACCTTCGTCGAGCAGTTTGCGGAACATTTCAACACCGGTGCAGGTGGTGACGGTAGTGTCACGCAGACCAACGATTTCCAGTGGATCCTGAACCTTGACGATACCGCGCTCAATACGACCAGTCACAACAGTACCGCGACCGGAGATCGAGAACACGTCTTCGATTGGCATCAGGAACGGCTTGTCGGTAACACGAACTGGTTCTGGAATGTACGAGTCCAGTGTTTCAACCAGTTTACGAACGGCAGTGGTGCCCATTTCGTTGTCGTCTTTACCTTCCAGAGCCATACGAGCAGAACCGATGATGATCGGAGTGTCGTCGCCTGGGAAGTCGTAAGTGCTCAGCAGATCGCGCACTTCCATCTCAACCAGTTCCAGCAGCTCAGCGTCGTCTACCAGGTCAGCCTTGTTCAGGAAGACCACGATGTACGGAACGCCAACCTGACGGGACAGCAGGATGTGCTCACGGGTTTGTGGCATCGGACCATCAGCGGCCGAACAAACCAGAATCGCGCCGTCCATCTGGGCAGCACCAGTGATCATGTTCTTCACGTAGTCAGCGTGACCTGGGCAGTCAACGTGAGCGTAGTGACGGATCAACGATTTGTATTCGACGTGCGCGGTATTGATGGTAATACCACGAGCTTTTTCTTCCGGTGCGCTGTCGATCTTGTCGAATTCAACAGCAGCCGAACCGAAAACTTCGGAGCAGACGCGAGTCAGAGCAGCGGTCAGCGTGGTTTTACCGTGGTCAACGTGACCAATGGTGCCAACGTTGACGTGCGGGAGGGAACGATCAAATTTTTCTTTAGCCACGACAAATAACTCCTAGCCTAAAGGCGCTGAATCAGCCTTGTTTTTTGGTTACAGTTTCGACGATGTGCGACGGAGCTGTATTGTATTTTTTGAATTCCATAGAGTAGCTTGCGCGACCCTGAGACATGGAGCGAACGTCGGTCGCATAACCGAACATCTCACCCAACGGAACCTCGGCACGAATTACTTTGCCGGAAACCGTATCTTCCATACCCAGAATCATGCCGCGACGGCGGTTAAGGTCGCCCATCACGTCACCCATATAGTCTTCAGGCGTAACAACCTCTACCGCCATGATCGGCTCAAGCAGCTCACCACCGCCCTTCTGGGCCAGTTGCTTGGTCGCCATGGAAGCAGCCACCTTAAACGCCATCTCGTTCGAGTCGACGTCATGGTAGGAACCATCAAACACGGTAGCCTTCAGGCCGATCAGCGGATAACCGGCAACAACGCCGTTCTTCATCTGCTCTTCGATACCCTTCTGGATAGCCGGGATGTATTCCTTGGGAACAACACCACCTACCACTTCGTTTACGAATTGCAGACCTTCCTGACCTTCGTCAGCAGGTGCAAAACGGATCCAGCAGTGGCCGAACTGGCCACGACCGCCGGATTGACGAACGAACTTGCCTTCGATTTCACAGTTCTTCGTGATGCGCTCACGATAGGAAACCTGAGGCTTGCCGATGTTGGCTTCGACGTTGAACTCACGGCGCATCCGATCAACCAGGATGTCCAGGTGCAGCTCGCCCATGCCAGAGATGATCGTTTGACCAGTCTCTTCATCAGTCTTGACGCGGAAAGACGGGTCTTCCTGAGCAAGTTTGCCCAGTGCGATACCCATTTTTTCCTGGTCATCCTTGGTTTTAGGCTCAACGGCAACCGAAATAACCGGCTCCGGGAAGTCCATACGAACCAGGATGATTGGCTTGTCAGCGTTGCACAAGGTCTCACCAGTGGTGACGTCCTTCATGCCGATCAAGGCCGCGATGTCACCAGCGCGCACTTCCTTGATCTCTTCGCGGGCGTTTGCGTGCATCTGCACCATACGACCCACACGCTCTTTCTTGCCCTTGACCGAGTTGATCACGCCGTCGCCGGATGCCAACACGCCCGAGTAAACGCGGACGAAAGTCAAGGTACCCACGAATGGGTCGGTAGCGATCTTGAACGCCAGAGCCGAGAACGGCTCGTTGTCGTCTGCATGACGCTCCATCAGGATTTCTTCGTTATCAGGATCGGAACCCTTGATAGCTGGAATATCGATTGGAGCCGGCAGGTAGTCGATCACGGCGTCGAGAACCAGGGGAACACCCTTGTTCTTGAAGGAAGAACCGCAAACAGCAAGAACGATCTCACCAGCGATAGTACGCTGACGCAGAGCGGCCTTGATTTCCTCGTTGGTGAGTTCTTCACCCTCAAGGTACTTGTTCATCAGCTCTTCGCTGGCTTCGGCCGCAGCCTCGACCATGTTGCTGCGCCACTCGTCAGCCAGTTCCTGCAGTTCAGCAGGGATAGGCTCACGACGTGGAACCATACCCTTGTCGGCATCGTTCCAGTAAACAGCTTCCATGGACATCAGATCGATCTGACCCTGGAAGTTGTCTTCGGCACCAATGGCCAGCTGGATCGGCACCGGGGTGTGACCCAGACGCTGCTTGATCTGAGCGATTACGCGCAGAAAGTTCGCACCAGCACGGTCCATCTTGTTCACGTAAACGATACGCGGAACACCGTACTTGTTGGCTTGACGCCATACGGTTTCGGACTGCGGCTCTACGCCAGAAGTACCGCAGAACACAACGACCGCGCCGTCGAGTACACGCAGGGAACGCTCAACTTCAATGGTGAAGTCAACGTGGCCCGGGGTGTCAATAACGTTGAAACGGTATTGATCTTTGTGTTGCTTCTCGGAACCCTGCCAGAAGGCAGTAATAGCAGCAGAAGTAATGGTAATACCACGCTCCTGCTCCTGAACCATCCAGTCCGTGGTCGCGGCGCCGTCATGCACCTCGCCCATTTTGTGGCTTTTGCCGGTGTAAAAAAGGACGCGCTCGGTGGTGGTGGTTTTACCAGCATCCACGTGAGCGACGATACCAATGTTACGGTAGCGGCCAATCGGAGTAGTACGAGCCATAAAGCCCTCGCAAAATTAGTGACGCTGAAATTAGAAGCGGTAGTGCGAGAAAGCCTTGTTGGCCTCAGCCATACGGTGCACGTCTTCACGCTTCTTGACCGCAGCACCTTTACCTTCGGCGGCGTCCAGCAGTTCGCCAGCCAAACGCAGTGCCATTGACTTCTCACCGCGCTTGCGCGCGAAGTCTACCAGCCAACGCATTGCCAGAGCATTACGACGGGACGGACGAACTTCGACAGGAACCTGGTAAGTAGCACCGCCTACACGGCGCGACTTTACTTCGACCAGCGGAGCGATGGCGTCGAGAGCTTTCTCGAAGATTTCCAGGGGGTCGCTGTTCTTACGTTCTTTAACCTTTTCCAGCGCGCCATAAACGATACGCTCGGCAACGGCTTTCTTGCCGCTTTCCATTACGTGGTTCATGAACTTGGCCAGAATCTGGCTGCCGTATTTTGGATCGTCAAGCACTTCGCGCTTGGCTGCTACGCGTCTTCTTGGCATGGATAAGCCCTCAAACGGTCTTCAGGTTAGCTCGGGACCACCATCCTGCAAGGGATGCGCCCGACCTTACTCTTATCGACTCAGAAAAATAGAAATCTGCAATTTCAAACAGAAGCCAAAAACTACTTAGGCTTCTTGGTACCGTATTTCGAGCGACCCTGGTTACGACCTTTAACGCCGGAAGTATCCAAAGAACCACGAACGGTGTGATAACGAACACCTGGCAAGTCTTTTACACGACCGCCACGGATCAGTACCACGCTGTGTTCTTGCAGGTTGTGACCTTCACCACCGATGTACGAGGAAACCTCGAAACCGTTGGTCAGGCGCACACGGCAGACTTTACGCAATGCCGAGTTAGGTTTTTTCGGCGTGGTGGTATACACACGAGTGCACACACCGCGACGTTGCGGGCAGTTCTGCAGCGCAGGTACGTCGGATTTCTCGACGATACGCTTACGCGGCTGACGTACCAGCTGGTTGATAGTTGCCATCTACTAGCTCCACTGTTGTCTTGCGACGCTATTGTCTTACAAGAAAAGCAAATGACAGGGCACAGGCCCCGCCAAATTTAGGGGTACAAGAGTCTAAAGAGGATCCCGCCCCCAGTCAAGACAAAGCCCCGACGTCCTCACCGGGCAAACAACACGATAACGTGCTGCCTGCCAGATGAAAAATGCCGAGGCTCTGGTCTCAATTACCGCTGGAGTTCAACGCTTCCGTCAGAGCCGCTTCTACTTCGCTCGCGCTGACACGGGTCGGTTTGTCCATTTCACGACGACGCTTGCGCTCGCTGTGATAAGCCAGACCGGTACCGGCCGGGATCAGACGACCCACGACCACGTTTTCCTTCAGGCCGCGCAGGTAATCGCGCTTGCCGGTCACAGCCGCTTCGGTCAGTACGCGGGTTGTCTCCTGGAAGGAGGCCGCGGAGATGAACGACTCGGTGGACAGCGATGCCTTGGTGATACCCAGCAACACGCGAGTGAACTTGGAAACAAACTTGTCTTCCGTGCTCAAACGCTCGTTTTCTACCAGTACGTGAGTCAATTCCATCTGGTCGCCCTTGATGAAACTGGAATCGCCAGACTCGGCAATCTCAACCTTACGCAGCATCTGACGCAGAATCGTCTCGATGTGCTTGTCGTTGATCTTCACGCCTTGCAGACGGTATACGTCCTGAATCTCGTTGACGATGTACTTGGCCAGCGCACTCACACCCAGCAGACGCAGGATGTCGTGTGGATCGCTCGGGCCGTCGGAGATAACTTCGCCGCGGTTCACTTGCTCGCCTTCGAAGACGTTCAGGTGACGCCACTTCGGAATCAGCTCCTCGTACGGATCGCTACCGTCGTTCGGGGTAATGACCAGACGGCGCTTGCCTTTGGTCTCTTTACCGAATGCGATGGTACCGCTGACTTCTGCAAGGATCGACGCCTCTTTCGGACGACGCGCTTCGAACAGGTCAGCAACACGCGGCAGACCACCAGTGATGTCACGAGTCTTCGAAGTTTCCTGCGGAATACGAGCGATAACATCACCGATCGCGATCTGCGCACCGTCAGCAACACCAACAAGTGCGTTGGCCGGCAGGAAGTACTGAGCCGGTACGTCAGTACCTGGCAGCAGCAGATCCTTGCCATCCAGACCGACCATCTTCACAGCAGGACGAATGTCCTTGCCGGCAGCCGGGCGGTCTTTGGCGTCGAGCACTTCAATGTTGGTCATACCGGTCAATTCGTCTGTCTGACGCTTGATCGTGATGCCTTCTTCCATGCCTACGTAGGTAACAGTACCTTTCATCTCGGTGACGATTGGGTGAGTGTGCGGATCCCACTTGGCCACGATAGAGCCAGCGTCGACCTTGTCGCCTTCCTTCACCGAAATCACTGCGCCGTATGGCAGCTTGTAACGCTCACGCTCGCGACCGAAGTCATCTGCGATTGCCAGCTCACCGGAGCGGGATACCGCAACCAGGTGACCGTCAACACGCTCGACGTGCTTCAGGTTGTGCAGACGGACAGTACCGCCATTCTTCACCTGAACGCTGTCGGCTGCCGAGGTCCGGCTTGCCGCGCCACCGATGTGGAACGTACGCATTGTCAGCTGGGTACCCGGCTCACCGATCGACTGTGCAGCGATTACGCCGACAGCTTCACCGATGTTGACCTGGTGACCGCGTGCCAGGTCGCGACCGTAGCACTTGGCGCAGATGCCGTAGCGGGTTTCACAGCTGATTGGCGAACGGACGATGACTTCGTCGATGCTGTTCAGCTCGATGAACTCGACCCACTTCTCGTCTACCAGCGTGCCAGCAGGCACGATGACCTCTTCTGTACCCGGCTTGAACACGTCACGGGCAATGACTCGACCCAGTACGCGCTCACCCAGCGGCTCTACAACGTCACCGCCTTCAATGTGCGGAGTCATCAGCAGACCGTGCTCGGTACCGCAATCAACCTCGGTAACCACCAGATCCTGCGCGACGTCTACCAGACGACGAGTCAGATAACCGGAGTTAGCGGTTTTCAACGCGGTATCCGCAAGACCCTTACGAGCACCGTGAGTAGAGATGAAGTACTGAAGTACGCTCAAACCTTCACGGAAGTTCGCAGTGATCGGCGTTTCGATGATGGAGCCGTCAGGCTTGGCCATCAAACCACGCATACCGGCCAACTGACGAATCTGGGCAGCAGAACCACGCGCCCCGGAGTCAGCCATCATGTACATCGAGTTGAAGGATTCCTGATCAACTTCGACGCCTTGACGGTCGATAACGCGCTCTTTGGACAGGTTCGACATCATCGCTTTCGAGACTTCGTCGTTCGCCTTGGACCAAAGGTCGATTACCTTGTTGTACTTCTCGCCCTGGGTTACCAGGCCGGAGGCGTACTGACTTTCGATCTCTTTAACTTCTTCGGTGGCCGCGTCGATGATGCGAGCTTTTTCATCAGGGATAACGAAGTCGTTAACGCCGATGGAAACACCCGAAATGGTCGAGTAGGCAAAACCGGTGTACATCAACTGGTCAGCGAAAATAACGGTCTCTTTCAGGCCAACCACGCGATAGCACTGGTTGATTAGCTTGGAGATCGCCTTCTTCTTCATCGGCTGGTTGACGACGTCGTATGACAGGCCGGCCGGAACCACCTGGAACAGCAGCGCACGGCCGACAGTGGTGTCGACGATACGGGTGTTCTTGACGCTGCCACCATCACGGTCGTTGACCGTTTCGTGGATACGAACCTTGACCTTGGCGTGCAGGGCCGCTTCGCCGGCGCGGAATACGCGGTCGACTTCCTGCAGATCCGCAAATACACGACCTTCGCCCTTGGCGTTGATCGCTTCGCGAGTCATGTAGTACAGACCCAGTACAACGTCCTGCGAAGGAACGATGATTGGCTCACCGTTGGCTGGCGACAGAATGTTGTTGGTCGACATCATCAGCGCGCGCGCTTCGAGCTGAGCTTCCAGCGTCAGAGGCACGTGAACGGCCATCTGGTCACCGTCGAAGTCGGCGTTGTACGCAGCACAGACCAGCGGGTGCAGCTGAATAGCTTTACCTTCGATCAGTACCGGTTCAAACGCCTGGATGCCCAGACGGTGAAGCGTAGGCGCACGGTTCAGAAGCACCGGGTGTTCGCGAATCACTTCAGCAAGAACGTCCCAGACCTCTGGCAGCTCGCGCTCGACCATCTTCTTGGCAGCTTTGATGGTCGTAGCCAGGCCACGCATTTCCAGCTTGCCAAAAATGAACGGTTTGAACAGCTCGAGAGCCATCTTCTTCGGCAGACCGCACTGGTGCAGACGCAGGGTCGGACCTACGGTAATTACCGAACGACCCGAGTAGTCAACACGCTTACCGAGCAAGTTCTGACGGAAACGACCCTGCTTACCCTTGATCATGTCAGCCAGGGATTTCAGAGGACGCTTGTTCGAACCAGTGATCGCGCGACCGCGACGGCCGTTGTCGAGCAGTGCATCGACCGCTTCCTGCAGCATGCGCTTTTCGTTGCGCACGATGATATCGGGAGCGGACAGATCCAGCAGACGCTTCAGACGGTTGTTACGGTTGATCACTCGACGATACAGATCGTTAAGGTCGGACGTCGCGAAACGGCCACCGTCAAGCGGAACCAGAGGACGCAGATCTGGCGGCAGGACCGGCAGAACGGTCAGCACCATCCACTCAGGAAGGTTGCCGGAACCCTGGAAGGCTTCCATCAATTTCAGACGCTTGGACAGCTTCTTGATTTTGGTCTCGGAATTGGTTTGCGGAATTTCTTCGCGCAGTCGGCCAATTTCGTGTTCCAGATCAATAGCGTGCAGCAGCTCGCGGACAGCCTCGGCACCCATGCGGGCATCGAAGTCGTCACCGAACTCTTCGAGGGCTTCGAAGTACTGCTCGTCGTTCAGCAGCTGACCTTTTTCAAGGGTGGTCATGCCTGGATCGATAACGACGTAGCTCTCAAAGTAGAGAACACGTTCGATATCACGCAGGGTCATGTCCATCAGCAAACCGATACGGGACGGCAGCGATTTCAGGAACCAGATGTGGGCAACCGGCGAAGCCAGCTCGATGTGAGCCATGCGCTCGCGACGAACCTTGGCCAGTGCTACTTCAACACCGCACTTTTCGCAGATGACACCACGGTGCTTCAGGCGCTTGTACTTACCGCACAGGCACTCGTAATCTTTTACCGGGCCAAAGATCTTGGCGCAGAACAGACCGTCACGCTCAGGCTTGAACGTACGGTAGTTGATGGTTTCCGGCTTTTTAACTTCACCGAACGACCAAGAGCGGATCATCTCAGGCGATGCAAGTCCGATACGGATTGCGTCGAACTCTTCGACTTGACCCTGGTTTTTCAGCAAATTCAGTAGGTCTTTCAAGGCTTTTCCTCCTGGCGGAGCAGGGAGCAGGCAGTACCGCCCTGCCCCCGATTCGCGTCACGTGTTATTCGGTTTCCAGATCGATATCGATACCGAGCGAACGGATTTCTTTGATCAACACGTTGAAAGACTCGGGCATGCCCGGCTCCATACGGTGATCGCCGTCCACGATGTTTTTGTACATCTTGGTACGACCGTTCACATCGTCCGACTTCACTGTGAGCATTTCCTGCAGAGTGTACGCCGCGCCGTATGCTTCCAGCGCCCACACTTCCATCTCCCCGAAACGCTGACCACCGAACTGTGCCTTACCACCCAGCGGCTGCTGGGTAACCAGGCTGTACGAACCAGTGGAACGCGCGTGCATCTTGTCGTCCACCAAGTGGTTCAGCTTCAGCATGTACATGTAGCCAACCGTTACAGCACGTTCAAACTTGTTGCCGGTACGACCGTCGAACAGCTGCATCTGGCCGCTTTCCGGCATATCTGCCAGCTTGAGCATTGCCTTGATTTCGCTTTCCTTGGCACCGTCGAAAACCGGGGTAGCCATCGGTACGCCGTTACGCAGGTTCTTCGCGAGGTCCAGAATCTCGTTGTCGGTGAGGTCTTCCAGAGACTCCTGACGACCGCCGATTTCGTTATAGATCTCGTTGAGGAACTTGCGCAGCTCAGCAACTTTACGCTGCTCTTCGAGCATGCGGTTGATCTTCTCGCCCAGACCTTTGGCCGCGAGGCCCAGGTGGGTTTCGAGAATCTGACCAACGTTCATACGCGAAGGTACGCCCAGCGGGTTGAGGACGATATCGACCGGCGTGCCATTGGCATCGTGCGGCATGTCTTCAACCGGCATGATCACAGAGACCACACCCTTGTTACCGTGACGACCGGCCATCTTGTCGCCCGGCTGGATGCGGCGACGGATTGCCAGGTAGACCTTGACGATTTTCAGAACGCCTGGAGCCAGGTCATCGCCCTGCTGCAGTTTGCGTTTCTTGTCTTCGAACTTGTCATCCAGAAGACGGCGACGATCAACGATGTAGGCCTGAGCCTTTTCGAGCTGCTCGTTGAGAGCATCTTCAGCCATGCGCAGCTTGAACCACTGACCATGCTCAAGACCATCGAGCACTTCGTTGGTGATTTCCTGGCCCTTTTTGAGGCCAGCGCCGCCTTCAGCTACACGACCCACCAGCGCAGAGCGCAGACGTTCGAAAGTAGCGCCTTCGACAATACGGAACTCTTCGTTCAGATCCTTGCGGATCTCGTCGAGTTGCGATTTCTCGATGGACAGGGCACGCGCATCACGCTCGACACCATCACGGGTGAAGACCTGAACGTCAATGACAGTACCTTTGGTACCGGTTGGTACACGCAGGGAGGTATCTTTAACGTCGCTGGCCTTCTCGCCGAAGATCGCGCGCAACAGTTTTTCTTCCGGAGTCAGCTGGGTCTCGCCTTTCGGAGTGACCTTACCGACCAGGATGTCGCCGGCGCCGACTTCGGCACCTACATAAACGATACCCGCTTCGTCCAGCTTGTTCAGAGCAGCTTCACCCACGTTAGGGATGTCAGCTGTGATTTCCTCTGGCCCAAGCTTGGTGTCACGCGCCACACAGGTCAGTTCCTGAATGTGGATCGTGGTGAAGCGGTCTTCCTGAACGACACGCTCAGAAAGACAGATGGAGTCTTCGAAGTTGAAACCGTTCCAGGCCATGAACGCGATGCGCATGTTCTGACCCAGCGCCAGTTCACCCATATCGGTGGACGGGCCGTCAGCCATGATGTCGCTACGCTGAACACGGTCACCCTTGCTGACCAGCGGACGCTGGTTGATGCAGGTGTTCTGGTTCGAACGGGTGTATTTGGTCAGGTTGTAGATGTCTACACCCGCCTCACCTGTTTCAACTTCATCATCGGCAACGCGAACAACGATACGGCTGGCGTCAACCGAGTCGATCACACCACCACGACGAGCCACGACGCAAACGCCGGAGTCGCGAGCAACGTTGCGCTCCATGCCAGTACCTACCAGCGGCTTGTCGGCACGCAGAGTAGGAACAGCCTGACGCTGCATGTTCGAACCCATCAACGCACGGTTGGCGTCATCGTGCTCGAGGAACGGAATCAGCGATGCGGCTACCGAGACAACCTGCTTGGGCGAAACGTCCATCAGGGTGACATCGGCTGGCGCCTTGACGGTGAATTCGTTCAAGTGACGCACAGCAACCAGCTCGTCGATCAGCTCTTGCTTGTCGTTCATTGCGGCCGAAGCCTGGGCAATGACGTGGTCCGCTTCTTCGATCGCCGAAAGGAAGACGATCTCTTCGGTGACCAGACCTTCCTTGACCACACGGTACGGGCTCTCGAGGAATCCGTACTGGTTGGTGCGGGCATAGGCCGCCAGGGAGTTGATCAGACCGATATTCGGACCTTCAGGCGTCTCGATCGGGCACACACGGCCGTAGTGAGTCGGGTGAACGTCTCGAACTTCAAAGCCGGCGCGCTCACGCGTCAGACCGCCAGGGCCGAGTGCGGAAACACGACGCTTGTGCGTGATCTCGGACAGCGGGTTGTTCTGGTCCATGAACTGGGAAAGCTGGCTGGAACCGAAGAACTCTTTGACCGCCGCCGCAACAGGTTTGGCGTTGATCAGGTCCTGAGGCATCAGGCCTTCGCTTTCTGCCATCGACAGACGTTCTTTGACAGCGCGCTCGACACGGACCAGACCTACACGGAACTGGTTCTCGGCCATCTCGCCGACGCAACGAACGCGACGGTTACCGAGGTGGTCGATGTCATCGACGATGCCTTTGCCGTTGCGGATATCAACGAGGGTCTTGAGGACCGCTACGATGTCTTCCTTGCACAGCACGCCCGAGCCTTCGATTTCGGTACGACCGATACGACGGTTGAACTTCATACGGCCTACAGCAGACAGGTCGTAGCGCTCAGGGCTGAAGAACAGGTTGTTGAACAGTGTTTCAGCAGCATCCTTGGTTGGCGGCTCGCCAGGACGCATCATGCGATAGATCTCGACCAGCGCTTCCAGTTGGTTGCTGGTGGAGTCGATCTTCAGTGTGTCGGAGACGAACGGGCCGCAATCGATGTCGTTGGTGTACAACGTTTCGATACGAACAACCTGAGCCTTGGCGATCTTGGCCAGGATTTCGGTGTTCAGCTCGGTGTTGCACTCGGCAATGATCTCACCGGTTGCCGGATGCACGATGACCTTGGCTGTAGTACGACCCAGGACGTAGTCCAGAGGCACTTCCAGCTCTTTGATCCCGGCCTTTTCCAGCTGGTTGATGTGACGGGCAGTGATACGACGACCCTGCTCGACAATGACCTTGCCCTTGTCGTCCAGGATATCCAGAACGGCAATTTCACCACGCAGGCGCTGAGGCACCAGCTCCAGGCTCAGGTTTTCACCGCGCACATGGAATACGTTGGTGGTGTAGAAAGCATCAAGCACTTGCTCGGTGGTGTAACCCAGAGCGCGCAGAAGTACGGACGCAGGCAGCTTGCGACGACGGTCGATACGGACGAATACGCAGTCTTTCGGATCGAACTCGAAGTCCAGCCACGAACCGCGGTAAGGAATGATACGAGCGGAGTACAGCAGCTTGCCGGAGCTGTGCGTCTTGCCACGGTCGTGGTCGAAGAATACGCCAGGCGAACGGTGAAGCTGAGACACGATAACGCGCTCGGTGCCATTGATTACAAAGGTACCGTTCTCAGTCATCAGGGGGATTTCACCCATGTAGACTTCTTGCTCTTTGATGTCCTTGATCGCTTTGTTCGACGATTCTTTGTCGAAAATGATCAGACGGACCTTGACTCGCAGAGGTACTGCGTAAGTCACACCGCGCAGCACGCATTCCTTGACATCAAATGCCGGTTCGCCCAAGCGATAACCTACATACTCCAGCGCAGCATTGCCGGAGTAGCTGATGATCGGGAAAACGGATTTGAAGGCTGCATGCAGACCGACGTCGCGGAACTGATCTTTGGTCGCTCCCGCCTGCAGGAATTCGCGATACGAATCCAGCTGGATGGCCAAGAGATACGGCACATCCATTACGTCCGGCAACTTGCTAAAGTCCTTGCGGATACGTTTTTTCTCAGTATATGAGTAAGCCATCAGCGTTCCCCAGCTTGGTCACCTGCTTGTTTGGCTCCCTCCCGACGGAAGCAGCCAGAAAATCTTGCAAACCCCTTGGTTTGCGCCACCGCCATCGGTGGATGCCACACGTTACAGACGTTGACAGCGCCAATCGTCTATAACGGAAAAAGGCCGGTGGCAAAAGCCACCAGCCATCAGCCTTTCGCTAAACGCGTGGGCTGGACACTCAAAATCGATGCTTATTTCAGCTCGACTTTAGCGCCTGCTTCTTCCAGGGTAGCTTTTGCTTTGTCAGCTGCGTCTTTCGACACTGCTTCCAGAACCTGGGCAGGAGCGCCGTCAACTACAGCCTTGGCTTCTTTCAGGCCCAGACCGGTCAGTTCACGAACTGCCTTGATCACGTTTACTTTCTTCTCGCCAGCTTCCAGCAGCATGACGTTGAATTCAGTTTGTTCTTCAACAACAGCAGCTGCAGCAGCTGGACCAGCAGAGCCGGCAGCAGCAGTAACGCCGAACTTCTCTTCGAAAGCCTTGATCAGTTCTACAACCTGCAGAACGGACATTTCAGCTACGGCGTTAAGGATATCGTCTTGAGAGATGGACATGACTCAATTTCCTGAATTGGGGGACGGCCTACGCGACCATCAAAATAAACAAAAATACGCGAAAAGATCTGACTCAGCCTTAGGCTGCAGCTGCTTCTTTTTGGTCGCGAACAGCCGCCAGAGTACGAGCCAACTTGCTGGTAGCGCCTTGAATCACGCTCATCAGCTGAGAAATTGCTTCGTTACGGGTCGGCAGGCTTGCCAGTACATCGATCTGATTAGCTGCGAGGAACTTGCCCTCGAACGCAGCTGCCTTGATCTCGAACTTGTCCTGACCTTTAGCGAATTCCTTGAACAAACGGGCAGCAGCGCCAGGATGTTCGTTGGAGAACGCTATCAAGGTCGGGCCAGTGAACACGTCGTTGAGGACACTGAATTCAGTGTCAGCAACAGCGCGCTTGAGCAGGGTGTTACGTACAACACGTACGTAAACGCCAGCTTCACGAGCCTCTTTACGGAGTCCGGTCATTGCGCCAACCGTCACGCCACGGGCATCAGCCACGACAGCGGACAGACCAGCTTTGGCAGCCTCGTTGACTTCAGCGACGATGGCCTTCTTGTCTTCGAGTTTAATTGCCACGGGTTTAACTCCTGCTTGTTACCGTTTCATCCGACCGAAGCCAGATGTCGTTTTGGTGTCTGATTCGGTAAGGAACCGGGAGCACCATCTGCGTAGGCTTGAGGTTTAAGACTTGCGTCGCCTACGGTCTTGGATAGCCCCCGCCAGGCAGGGACCCCAATCTTTCAAACGGTACGGCAATCGATCACCGTACCATTTTGTCTTACGCTTCCAACGAACCCTGGTCGATGACCAGGCCTGGGCCCATAGTGGTGCTCAGGGTGATGCGCTTGACGTAAATACCTTTCGAAGAAGCAGGCTTGATACGCTTCAGATCAGCGATCAGGGCTTCAACGTTTTCCTTCAGCTTGACAGCGTCGAAACCGACCTTGCCAACGGAAGTGTGGATGATGCCGTTTTTGTCGGTGCGATAACGAACCTGACCAGCCTTGGCGTTCTTGACGGCGGTAGCGACGTCAGGAGTAACGGTGCCGACTTTCGGGTTAGGCATCAGACCGCGAGGACCGAGAACCTGACCCAGCTGACCCACAACGCGCATTGCGTCAGGGGAAGCGATAACGACGTCGTAGTTCAGATCGCCAGCTTTCATTTCAGCGGCCAGATCGTCCATACCAACACGGTCAGCGCCGGCAGCCAGAGCAGCTTCAGCAGCAGGGCCCTGGGTGAACACTGCAACGCGTACAGTTTTACCGGTGCCGTGCGGCAGTACGGTAGCGCTACGTACGACCTGGTCGGATTTACGAGGATCAACACCCAGGTTGACAGCGACGTCGATCGACTCGCTGAACTTGACAGTCGACAGCTCGGTGAGCAACGCAGCGGCGTCTACAAAATTGTAAGACTTGCCAGCTTCGATTTTCTCGGCGATTGCCTTTTGACGCTTGGTCAGCTTAGCCATTACACACCCTCCACGTTAAGGCCCATGCTACGAGCGGAACCGGCGATGGTACGCACGGCCGCTTCCATGTCAGCTGCAGTCAGATCCGCATTTTTTGCTTTAGCGATATCTTCCAGCTGAGCACGAGTCACGGTGCCAACTTTAACGGTGTTCGGGCGAGCCGAGCCGCTGGTCAAGCCTGCAGCTTTCTTCAGCAGAACCGATGCAGGAGTACTTTTTGTTTCGAAAGTGAAGCTACGGTCGCTGTATACAGTGATGATCACTGGAGTCGGCAAGCCTGGCTCAATACCCTGAGTACGGGCGTTGAACGCTTTGCAGAATTCCATGATGTTCACACCGTGCTGACCCAGAGCAGGACCAACTGGCGGGCTTGGGTTAGCCTGAGCGGCTTTCACTTGCAGCTTGATGTATGCGGTTATCTTCTTGGCCATGAGGCACTCCAATTACGGGTTCAAGCGCCAACAAAGGCTCCCCGGTTACTTACGCGTATATCCCAGTGACGAAAAAACCCCACAGCCTTGGGCTGCGGGGTATGGGATTCCAGCTCAGTTATGCCTTTTCGACCTGACTGAACTCCAGCTCTACCGGAGTAGAGCGTCCGAAAATGAGCACCGCCACTTGAATCCGGCTCTTTTCGTAGTTAACTTCTTCGACCGTGCCATTGAAATCGGCGAACGGACCGTCGGTGACGCGAACAACCTCACCTGGTTCGAACAGCGTTTTCGGCTTCGGCTTGTCGCTACCGTCAGCGACGCGACGCAGAATCGCTTCTGCCTCTTTATCAGTGATGGGAGCTGGCTTATCAGCGGTACCGCCGATGAAGCCCATGACACGCGGGGTGTCCTTGACCAAGTGCCAAGTACCCTCATTCATGTCCATCTGAACAAGCACATAACCAGGGAAGAACTTGCGCTCGCTTTTGCGCTTCTGGCCATTACGCATTTCAACCACTTCTTCAGTGGGAACCAGAATTTCGCCGAAGCCATCTTCCATGCCTGCCAGCTTCACACGCTCGACCAACGAGCGCATGACATGCTTCTCGTAACCCGAGTAAGCATGCACTACGTACCAACGCTTAGCCACGGGACACCCTTAGCCAACTATCAAGGAAACAAGCCAGCCGAGCAGGGAATCAAGCCCCCACAACAGCAACGCCATAACCAGCACAACAGCCACAACGATCAACGTGGTTTGAGTGGTTTCTTGGCGAGTAGGCCATACGACTTTACGGATCTCGGCACGGGCTTCTTTCGCCAAAACGAAGAAGGCCTTACCTTTGCCTGTCTGCAGCGCTACAAATGCAGCAGCTGCGGCAATCACAAGGAGAGCGAGAACGCGATACAGGATCGGCTCAGCAGAATAATACTGATTGCCGACAACACCCACGACAACCAAAACGACTACCAGGAGCCACTTCAGCATATCAAAGCGAGAGTCTGATGCTTCAGCCTTGGGATTCATCTACGGAGATCCTGTGAAAAGAAAGCCAGATTACATCTAGGGAATCTGGCAGGTCAGGAGGGAATCGAACCCCCAACCTACGGTTTTGGAGACCGTCGCTCTGCCAATTGAGCTACTGACCTAAAAGCAAAATCAGGCCGACCATTATGCGGACCTGACGAGAGTTTTTCAACACCTTATTCGAAGAGCACATAACAGGCAGCACGCCCCGAACAAGATTTAGACGGCGCACGCAGCGCGGAACCGCCTAAAACAAAGGCAGATATTTTCATATCTGCCTTTATCAATGGAGCTCTTGAGCGGATTTGAACCGCTGACCTCACCCTTACCAAGGGTGTGCTCTACCAACTGAGCTACAAGAGCAAAACACTGCGCATGAACCACAAGCCTGGAGCGGGTAGCGGGAATCGAACCCGCATCATCAGCTTGGAAGGCTGAGGTTCTACCACTAAACTATACCCGCACAACTTGCAGCTCGCGCTAAATCTGGTGGAGGGGGAAGGATTCGAACCTTCGAAGTCGTAGACGTCAGATTTACAGTCTGATCCCTTTGGCCGCTCGGGAACCCCTCCTAAGCGAGGCAGCATTTTCAACTCATGCTACCCTTCTGTCAACCTTTTTCTCAGTAAAAACCTGAGGTTACATGCGTTGACTACTACCACTCCGTTCGTGAGACTTTCACCTCACTGCGAAGCGGGCGCCATTCTATGTAAACTAATCAGCAGTTGCAATGCCCTCGCACGACATTATTTGATTTTTTAATTGCGGGAAATCCTGACCCAGCTGACTGATCAAGCCAGCTTCGACAAGGCGTCGACTTTCCGGGGCGATTTTCAGCCAGTAGGCGGTCGCCCCGCTCGTTTGCAAGGGCTGAAATTGAGACTGGATATCCAGACTGTTCAATCGCTGCTCTACCAGGCGCGCATCCTCTTGCCTGGCAAAGCCACCGACGTACAGACATTGGGCGTCACGATCGTGGGACACCCGCCCGGCATCCGATTCGCTGAGCAGACGAATATCCTGCTGAGAAGCACGGTGCAACGACAAGGGCATGACCTCTTTGGCCCTGAGCGGAGCCTCCTGCTGATGCCAGATGTAATAAAAGGCATTAAGCATCAACAGCAGAAGAAATAACCAACGCATAGAGACCTCAGCGCAAAGGGCAGGCGAGAGCCAGCCCCACGAAGACCAGATCAGGAACGATACGAGCTCCCGGCAGCACATCCGCAACCAAGGCAGCGTCCCCGCCAGTCACAAAAATAGCAAAGTCCTCACCCCAATACCCACGAGCTATCTCGACCTGAGTCACTGCGAACCCCCGAAGCATCAGCGAGCAACCACGCTCTACGGCTTCTGCGGTTGCACGCCCGGGAACGAGACGAACCAAAGCCCTTTCCGCCTCTGTATCGTCATATCTGATGCGACGGGTATGGGTGCGCAACTGATTGCGCATCAAGGGCATCCCTGGACAGATGAAACCACCAAGATGCGCGCCGTCGGCGTCGACGAAATCAGATGTCACTGCGGTGCCCAGATCAATCACCAGGCATGCACGCTTGACAAGGTGGTACGCACCCACGAAAGCCAGCCAGCGATCCAGGCCGAGGCGCTCGAAATCGTCATAGCCGTTAATCACTCCTCCCAGCTCGCGGGCAGGCACTGCGCAGACCGGGGCAACGGAGAACGCGTCAGCCAGCACGGAAACCAGACGCGCCGTTTCTTCGGCACTTCGGACACTTACCAGACGGCAGTCGCTGAACGTTGTGTCCGGTAAATTACGCAGGTGCTCCAACAAGGCTGCGTCAGAGTCAACGACACCAACGCTGACCACTGCTGCATCGCTTTTAGCGGTAATACGCCACTTGATGAAGCTGTTGCCACAATCGAGCTCAAGAATCATCTCGCAACCTCAGGCTCAGCTCTCCACCACTAAAGCTTTTTTCCACACCATTGACTTCCAACCGCAGCGCTCCAAGCGAGTCGACCCCTAACACCACTCCCTCCACGACACCTACTCCCGAGAGCAACTTGACTGCAGCCCCCTGCCACAAATGCCCGCGCTCCCACTCCTTCTGAAATGCCGCAAAGCTTTCCTTGCGATGAACCGTCATGAGAGCCTCAAGCTGTGTGCTTATACGAGCAGCGACCTGATTGCGATCAACAAGGCCGCCTGTTTCGAGCCTGACCGACGTCCACAGCTGATCGACCTCGCTGGTGGAGCGCATGTTTACGTTCACCCCTATTCCGATGATCACATGACACACGTCCGCCGGATCGCCAATCAGTTCGAGCAAAATGCCGGCGATCTTCTGCCTGCCAACGAGCACGTCGTTTGGCCATTTAAGGCCTGCGCCCTGCACGCCCATATCACGCAGCACATTCATTACCGCGAGCCCCACCAGCAAGCTGAGACCTTCCAATTGACGCATCCCGCCATCGATGCGCAGGACCAGGCTGTAATACAGGTTTTCAGCAAATGGACTTACCCACTTTCGACCACGCCGCCCTCTTCCGGAGGTCTGCTGCTCGGCCACCACCAGTACAGGCATGGCAACGCCTTGAGTGATCAGACGTGCGGCCTCAGCGTTGGTAGAGTCGATGGAATCGTAAGTGCGTACAGACCAGTTGGCAGGAAAGCCTGACTGCTCGATACCGTAGGGACTTAGAAGAGAAATGGGCGTTGCGAGTCTATAGCCACGACCACGCACCTTGTGGACATCTATGCCCAGATCCGCCTCAAGCTGCTGAAGCTGCTTCCAGACAGCACTTCGACTTATGCCGAGGGCATCGCCCAATACCTGCCCAGAATGAAACGCACCATCGGCAAGAAGCTTTAACAAGGTCAGCATTTGGAATCGCCTGGCAATAAGGCACGCATCATAGCCACGCAGAAGCATGATGCATAGAAACGAAAACGTGTTTTCACGCTGGTTTTTTGCAGGCACCAGACAAACAAAAACCCTCAACGCGTAAGCGATGAGGGTTTCTGGAATTTAATCTTGACGATGACCTACTCTCACATGGGGAAACCCCACACTACCATCGGCGATGCATCGTTTCACTACTGAGTTCGGGATGGGATCAGGTGGTTCCAATGCTCTATGGTCGTCAAGAAATTCGGGTACCGAATCGTGCCTTGCGGCGCGCTTCAGCAAATCGGGTATGTGATAGCAAGCTGTTTCAGGTGTCGTTCGTGACGCAAACTTTCGGTTCGTGTCATCTTCACAGTCACCGCAATCTGGTCATTCGACGCAAATTGCTTGGGTGTTATATGGTCAAGCCTCACGGGCAATTAGTATTGGTTAGCTCAACGCCTCACAGCGCTTACACACCCAACCTATCAACGTCGTAGTCTTCGACGGCCCTTTAGGGAACTCAAGGTTCCAGTGAGATCTCATCTTGAGGCAAGTTTCCCGCTTAGATGCTTTCAGCGGTTATCTTTTCCGAACATAGCTACCCGGCAATGCCACTGGCGTGACAACCGGAACACCAGAGGTTCGTCCACTCCGGTCCTCTCGTACTAGGAGCAGCCCCTCTCAAATCTCAAACGTCCACGGCAGATAGGGACCGAACTGTCTCACGACGTTCTAAACCCAGCTCGCGTACCACTTTAAATGGCGAACAGCCATACCCTTGGGACCGGCTTCAGCCCCAGGATGTGATGAGCCGACATCGAGGTGCCAAACACCGCCGTCGATATGAACTCTTGGGCGGTATCAGCCTGTTATCCCCGGAGTACCTTTTATCCGTTGAGCGATGGCCCTTCCATACAGAACCACCGGATCACTAAGACCTACTTTCGTACCTGCTCGACGTGTCTGTCTCGCAGTCAAGCGCGCTTTTGCCTTTATACTCTACGACCGATTTCCGACCGGTCTGAGCGCACCTTCGTACTCCTCCGTTACTCTTTAGGAGGAGACCGCCCCAGTCAAACTACCCACCATACACTGTCCTCGATCCGGATAACGGACCTGAGTTAGAACCTCAAAGTTGCCAGGGTGGTATTTCAAGGTTGGCTCCACGCAGACTGGCGTCCACGCTTCAAAGCCTCCCACCTATCCTACACAAGCAAATTCAAAGTCCAGTGCAAAGCTATAGTAAAGGTTCACGGGGTCTTTCCGTCTAGCCGCGGATACACTGCATCTTCACAGCGATTTCAATTTCACTGAGTCTCGGGTGGAGACAGCGCCGCCATCGTTACGCCATTCGTGCAGGTCGGAACTTACCCGACAAGGAATTTCGCTACCTTAGGACCGTTATAGTTACGGCCGCCGTTTACCGGGGCTTCGATCAAGAGCTTCGCTTGCGCTAACCCCATCAATTAACCTTCCGGCACCGGGCAGGCGTCACACCCTATACGTCCACTTTCGTGTTTGCAGAGTGCTGTGTTTTTAATAAACAGTCGCAGCGGCCTGGTATCTTCGACCGGCAGGGGCTTACGCAGTAAATGCTTCACCTCCACCGGCGCACCTTCTCCCGAAGTTACGGTGCCATTTTGCCTAGTTCCTTCACCCGAGTTCTCTCAAGCGCCTTGGTATTCTCTACCCAACCACCTGTGTCGGTTTGGGGTACGGTTCCTGGTTACCTGAAGCTTAGAAGCTTTTCTTGGAAGCATGGCATCAACCACTTCGCGTTCTAAAAGAACACTCGTCATCAGCTCTCGGCCTTAAGATCCCGGATTTACCTAAGATCTCAGCCTACCACCTTAAACCTGGACTACCAACGCCAGGCTGGCCTAGCCTTCTCCGTCCCTCCATCGCAATAACCAGAAGTACAGGAATATTAACCTGTTTTCCATCGACTACGCTTTTCAGCCTCGCCTTAGGGACCGACTAACCCTGCGTCGATTAACGTTGCGCAGGAAACCTTGGTCTTTCGGCGTGGGTGTTTTTCACACCCATTGTCGTTACTCATGTCAGCATTCGCACTTCTGATACCTCCAGCAAGCTTCTCAACTCACCTTCACAGGCTTACAGAACGCTCCTCTACCGCATCATCAAAAGATGATACCCGTAGCTTCGGTGCATGGTTTGAGCCCCGTTACATCTTCCGCGCAGGCCGACTCGACTAGTGAGCTATTACGCTTTCTTTAAAGGGTGGCTGCTTCTAAGCCAACCTCCTAGCTGTCTAAGCCTTCCCACATCGTTTCCCACTTAACCATGACTTTGGGACCTTAGCTGACGGTCTGGGTTGTTTCCCTTTTCACGACGGACGTTAGCACCCGCCGTGTGTCTCCCATGCTCGGCACTTGTAGGTATTCGGAGTTTGCATCGGTTTGGTAAGTCGGGATGACCCCCTAGCCGAAACAGTGCTCTACCCCCTACAGTGATACATGAGGCGCTACCTAAATAGCTTTCGAGGAGAACCAGCTATCTCCGAGCTTGATTAGCCTTTCACTCCGATCCACAGGTCATCCGCTAACTTTTCAACGGTAGTCGGTTCGGTCCTCCAGTTAGTGTTACCCAACCTTCAACCTGCCCATGGATAGATCGCCCGGTTTCGGGTCTATTCCCAGCGACTAGACGCCCTATTAAGACTCGCTTTCGCTACGCCTCCCCTAATCGGTTAAGCTCGCCACTGAAAATAAGTCGCTGACCCATTATACAAAAGGTACGCAGTCACCCAACAAAGTGGGCTCCCACTGCTTGTACGCATACGGTTTCAGGATCTATTTCACTCCGCTCTCCGCGGTTCTTTTCGCCTTTCCCTCACGGTACTGGTTCACTATCGGTCAGTCAGTAGTATTTAGCCTTGGAGGATGGTCCCCCCATATTCAGACAAGGTTTCTCGTGCCCCGTCCTACTCGATTTCATTGCAAAGCGATTTTCGCGTACAGGGCTATCACCCACTATGGCCGTCCTTTCCAGAACGTTCCGCTAATCTCAATACAACTTAAGGGCTGGTCCCCGTTCGCTC
>NZ_JAFIBL010000001.1:1527500-2030000 GCF_017832255.1 Pseudomonas sp. PvP028 | reverse complement strand
GTCTCAACCGAGGCGCGCATTCTACAGCGTCCTCTGTATCTGTCAAGCGGTTATTTTAAGAAGCTTTCAAAGTTTCCTTTGCAACTTCAACCACTTGCGCTGCGATCAACTCTTGAGTTGCTCATCAGCGGGAGGCGAATTCTACAGCGTTACAACCGCGTGTCAAACTCTTTTTTCTCACCGCTGTCGATCAATCCAGACCCGACCTCCTTCCTCGCTGACTCTTCACTCTAAAACCTTGCAAACTATTGATCTACAAGGCTTTTTCGTTTCCGTCTGCGCCGGAAGTGGGGCGAATTATAGACACCTGACAGAGGGCGTCAACCGTTAATTTGAACTTTCTTCGGAAACCAGCGTAACGCGCCCAAAAGCCTTCTTGCCAGCCTGGCAAACATGGGTGGCACCCAGCTTGAATACAAAGCCGCGATCCACGACCTCACCATCTATACGCACACCGCCCGAAGCCAGTAGATCACGAGCGACTGCTGCGTTCTTTACCAGGCCTGCTTTATTAAGGACCGCAGAGATCGGCATGTCCTCGGCAGCAGCCACCGATATCTCCGGCAGATCATCCGGCAGCTCGCCTTCCTTCATACGGTTACCCGCAGAACGATGCGCATTGGCCGCAGCCTCCTCACCATGGAAACGAGCGACCAGCTCTTCGGCCAGCTTGATCTTGATGTCGCGAGGATTGGCACCCGCTTCGCAGTCAGCCTTCAGGCCGTCGATCTCTTCCATCGAGCGGAAGCTCAATAGCTCGAAGTAACGCCACATCAGGGAATCAGGAATCGACACCAGCTTGCTATACATAATGCCTGGCGCTTCTTGAATGCCGACGTAGTTGCCCAGCGACTTGGACATCTTCTTCACGCCATCCAGGCCTTCCAGCAACGGCATGGTCAGAATGCACTGCGGCTCCTGCCCATAAGCACGCTGAAGCTCGCGCCCCATCAGCAGATTGAATTTCTGATCGGTGCCGCCCAGCTCGACGTCGGCCTTCAAAGCCACGGAGTCATAGCCCTGCACCAGCGGGTAAAGGAATTCGTGAATGGCAATGGACTGATTGCTTTTATAGCGCTTGTCGAAATCGTCACGCTCGAGCATCCGCGCTACCGTGTACTGCGAAGACAGGCGAATGAAGTCAGCCGGACTCAGTTGGTCCATCCAGGTCGAGTTGAATGCAACTTCGGTCTTGGCCGGATCGAGAATCTTGAAGACCTGAGACTTGTAGGTTTCGGCGTAGTCGAGGACCTGCTCACGGGTGAGCGGCGGACGCGTGGCGCTTTTACCGCTCGGGTCGCCGATCATGCCGGTGAAATCACCGATCAGGAAGATGATCTGATGCCCCAGATCCTGGAACTGCCGCAGCTTGTTAATAAGCACGGTGTGCCCAAGGTGCAGATCAGGTGCAGTCGGATCGAAACCAGCTTTGATACGCAGTGGCTGGCCACGCTTCAGCTTCTCGACCAGCTCGGCCTCGACCAGGAGTTCATCTGCACCGCGCTTGATCAGCGCCAGCTGCTCTTCAACCGACTTCATTTCAGTCCCCAATTCAAAGGGAGCCAACCTTACAAGATCAGAGCCCAATTACAAGTTTTGCCCAGCGTTTGCCTGCGAATCAGTGACCGATACGCGGGAAGGGTTGCTTCGAGCAGGTTTTGGTTATATTTTATACAGTTATTTCATCTTCATCATGTCATTCATCTTTTCCATTTCACCTTTTTCAAAGTCAAATTACCTATGAAAGACACACCGCCTAAAGCGCCCCCGCTTTATCCGAAGAGTCACCTGCTCGCTGCAAGCGGCATCGCCGCATTGTTGAGCCTGGCTCTCCTGGTTTTTCCATCCAGCGAAGTCGAAGCCAAACGAACCAACATTCCGCTTGATCTGGAGGCACCGGATCAGGACGTACAAGATCAAGACGCTCAACAAGCCACTCAAGCCACACCTGAAACCACCGAATCGCCATTTGCCCAGATCGACAATGCCGACGATCAGGCCCAAGACACCGCCAGTGCACAGCCTCAGGCAGAAAAACCCGCGCCAGCCGCTGCGAAGGATCCTGCTCACAGGGAAGTCACTGTCAGCAAGGGCGACACGCTGTCGACTCTGTTTGAAAAGGTCGGGCTGCCAGCTGCTACCGTTCATGAAGTACTGGCCAGCGACAAGCAAGCCAAGCAGTTCAGCAAGCTGCAGAATGGACAGACCCTGCAGTTCGAGCTGACGCCGGATGGCCAGCTCAAGCAATTGCATACCAAGCTCAGCGAAGTCGAGTCCATCAGCCTGTCGAAGACAGCAACTGGCGGTTACGCATTCAATCGCGAGATCAGCAAGCCCAACGTGCGTAACGCCTACGTACACGGGGTGATCAACAGCTCCCTGTCGCAGTCCGCACAACGTGCCGGCCTGACTCATAGCATGACGATGGACATGGCCAATATCTTCGGCTACGACATCGACTTCGCGCAGGACATCCGCAAGGGTGACGAATTCGATGTCGTATACGAGCAGAAAGTGGTCAACGGCAAGAGCGTAGGCACAGGAAATATCCTGTCCGCCCGCTTCACTAACCGGGGCAAGACCTACACCGCCGTTCGCTACACCAACAAGCAGGGCAATACCAATTACTACACGGCTGACGGCAACAGCATGCGCAAGGCGTTCATCCGCACCCCGGTAGACTTCGCCCGCATCAGCTCGATGTTCTCGATGGACCGCAAGCACCCGATTCTCAACAAGATCCGCGCCCACAAAGGCGTCGACTACGCAGCGCCACGTGGTACGCCGATCAAGGCAACCGGCGATGGCAAGGTCCTGCTCGCCGGCCGCCGTGGCGGATACGGCAATACCGTCATCATTCAGCACGGCGACACTTACCGTACGCTGTATGGCCACATGCAAGGCTTCGCCAAAGGCATACAGACCGGCGGCACTGTCAAGCAAGGTCAGGTTATCGGCTATATTGGAACTACCGGCCTGTCCACAGGCCCGCACTTGCACTACGAGTTTCAGGTCAATGGCGTTCACGTAGACCCACTGGGCCAGAAGCTTCCGATGGCGGACCCGATCGCCAAATCCGAAAAACAGCGGTTCATGCAGCAAAGCCAGCCGTTAATGGCGCGCATGGATCAGGAAAAAGCCACTACGCTGGCCTCGAATAAAAGGTAATCCATGGACTTCTTCTATATAGGTGTGATGTCTGGCAGCAGTCTCGATGGGATTGATATCGCCCTTTTGAAGCAGGATGACCGATCAAGGCTTCTGGCCACTCACTACATCCCCATGCCCGAAGACCTGTATGCCGAGCTGCTGGGGCTTTGCTCCAGCGGCGCGGATGAGCTTGCGCGTGCGGCCATTGCGGAGCAAAAGTGGTGCAGGCTGGTCGCACAGGGCGTTCAGACCTTGCTGGAAGATCAAAACATGGTGCCCGCTCAGATTCGCGCCATCGGCAGCCACGGCCAGACTATTCGCCATGAGCCTGCGCGCGGATACAGCATTCAGATCGGCAACCCTGCGCTGCTGGCAGAGCTGACTGAAATTACCGTGGTCAGCGACTTCCGCCGCCGCGATATCGCAGCAGGCGGCCAGGGCGCACCTCTGGTACCGGCTTTCCACGAAGCGCTGTTCGACGACAACAAGGATCATCGCGCCGTATTGAACATCGGCGGGTTCAGCAACTTGAGCCTGATCGAGTCCGATCGCCCGGTGGAAGGCTTCGACTGCGGACCCGGTAACGTCCTGCTCGATGCATGGATACAGTCACAGCGCCACGAGAGCTACGACAAGGATGGCGCGTGGTCGGCGAGCGGCAAGGTTGATTCTGCGTTGCTCAAGAAACTGCTCAGCGATCAGTTTTTCCTGACCAAGGGCCCCAAGAGTACAGGCCGGGAAGTATTCAACCTGGGCTGGGTTCACCACCATCTGTTCCAGTTGCCAACGCTGGCTCCAGAAGATGTACAGGCCACTCTGCTGGAACTGACAGCGTTGACGATCACCGAATCCCTGCAATCGGCCCAAGCCATTACCCGGGAGCTTCTGGTCTGTGGTGGCGGCGCGCATAACAAGGCGCTGATGAAACGTCTTGCAGAGCTGTTGCCCGGCACCGAGGTCAGCAGTACCGAGAAGTTCGGCGTAGACCCTGACTGGGTTGAAGCGATGGCGTTTGCCTGGCTGGCTCATTGCTGCCTCGAAGGGGTTCCGGCCAACCGTCCGACGGTAACCGGCGCCAAGGGCAGACGTGTTCTGGGCGCGATCTACCCCGCCTGATACCTGCTGTAATGCAAAACGCCGCTCAATGAGCGGCGTTTTTGTTTACAGCAAGCTTCGATCAGATCGAAAACGAAGAGCCGCAACCACAAGTCGTGGAGGCATTCGGGTTCTTGATCACGAATCGCGACCCTTCAAGCCCTTCCTGATAATCGACTTCTGCGCCGGCCAGGTACTGAAAGCTCATCGGATCGACAACCAGGCTTACGCCCTCGCGCTCGACGATGGTGTCATCGTCTGCCACATCGTCATCGAAAGTAAAACCGTACTGAAAACCTGAGCAACCGCCACCTGTAACGAATACACGCAGTTTGAGACGATCATTGCCCTCTTCGTCGACCAGGGTTTTCACCTTGTGCGCTGCATTTGGAGTGAACTCCAAAGCGGTAGGCGTGAAGGATTCGACACTCATGTCTGATATCTCCCGGCTTTAGCCGTCGTAATGCGTAATGACGGCATTATCCGCTTCTCCTAGAAAATCGGTCAACTATTTGATCGGGAGCAGCTACAAGCTACAAGCTACAAGCTACAAGCTACAAGCTACAAGCTACAAGCTACAAGAGCATGGCCGGCCCGCCTTTGCCTTGCAACTTGAAGCGTGCCGCTTGAAGCTCAAAGCTGCCTCCCTCAGGGCATCATGCCCGCATGAGACAACCCGGCGCGCTCATCAAGGCCAAACAGGATGTTCATGTTCTGCACCGCCTGACCGGACGCACCTTTGACCAGATTGTCGATCACCGAAAGCACGACGACCAGATCGCCGCCCTGCGGACGATGCACCGCGATGCGACACACGTTGGCGCCACGCACACTGCGGGTTTCGGGATGGCTGCCCGCTGGCATCACATCCACGAATGGCTCGTCGGCGTAGCGCTTCTCGAACAGTGCCTGCAAGTCCACAGAGCGATCAGTGACCGTTGCATAGAGCGTGGAGTGAATGCCGCGAATCATCGGCACCAGGTGTGGCACGAACGTCAGGCCGATGTCGCCACCGGCAGCGCGACGCAGCCCCTGGGTGATTTCAGGCAGGTGACGGTGACCCTTCACGGCGTAGGCCTTGAAGCTTTCATTGGCTTCCGAGTACAGCGAACCGATATTCAGACCACGGCCCGCACCGCTCACGCCAGATTTGCAGTCGGCAATCAGACGAGTGTTATCGGCAATACCGGCTTCAAGCAGCGGCAGGAAACCCAACTGGGTAGCGGTCGGATAGCAACCCGGTACGGCGATGAGTCGCGCGTTCCTGATCTGCTCGCGGTTGACTTCCGGCAGCCCGTACACCGCGTCTTCCAACAGTTGCGGAGCGCCATGAGGCTGGCCGTACCACTTGGCCCATTCGACCGGATCCTGCAGACGGAAGTCGGCAGACAGGTCGATCACTTTGGTGCCTGCCGCGAGCAATTCACCAGCCAGGGCATGAGCGACACCGTGGGGCGTGGCGAAGAACACCACATCACAGGCGCCCAGGGTTTTCACGTCAGGCACGCTGAACGCGAGGCCGTCGTAGTGCCCGCGCAGGTTCGGATACATGTCGGCGACTGGCATGCCGGCCTCCGAGCGCGAGGTAATGACCACTACTTCTGCCTGCGGATGCTGTGCCAACAGACGCAGCAACTCGACCCCGGTGTAACCCGTGCCGCCGACGATACCGACCTTGACCATAACCTGCCCTCAACGAAACAACTGGAAAGCGGTCGATAATAGGAGCCTATCGCCTCTGCGACAACCGACAACGTGACGTAGGGGCGCACAAGACACTACTATTCGGCCACCGTGAACCTGGGAATAATCAAAAATGCTCTATCTATGGATAAAGGCGCTTCATGTCATTTCAATGGTCTGCTGGTTTGCAGCCCTGTTCTATCTGCCAAGACTGTTCGTCTATCACTCTATGAGTGAGGACACGGTCAGCCGCGAGCGTTTCATCGTCATGGAGCGCAAGCTGTACCGTGGCATCATGACCCCGGCAATGATTGCAACGCTGGTCTTCGGCGGCTGGCTGATCAGCTTCGACCCCAGCGGTTATTTCAGTCAGGGCTGGATGCACGCCAAGCTCGCACTGGTTGTCCTGCTGATCGGCTATCACCACGTCTGCGGCGCACAGATGAAACGCTTTGCCCGTGGTGAAAATGGCCGTAGCCATGTGTTTTATCGCTGGTTCAATGAAATCCCGGTACTGATCCTGATCGCCATCGTCATTCTGGTTATCGTCAAACCCTTCTGATTTCAAGCTTCGCCCGGCCTCATCAGTAACGCGACAGGGCGCTCTGTCTCAGGCAGGCCCCCGGCACTGTTTTTCACTTAAAGACAAGGAAGCCCCGTATGGCCGATTCACACTTCAAGATTGTGTTTGAAGGGCAGGTGCGTGAAGGCGTCGAGCTCGACACCGCAAAGGCCAACCTGGCGGGGCTGTTCAAAAGCGAACCGTCTGCAGTGCAGAAGCTGTTCAGCGGTCAAACCGTTGCGCTCAAGCGCGGGATTACTTACCAGGATGCGGAACGCTACTTGAAGGCGCTGAACGATGCGGGCGTCGAAGCACGTATCGAACCGGACATTGAAATCAGCCTGAGTCTGGACGAAGTGGTCAGCCAGCCCTCCCCTAAACCCGCGCATCTGGAAATATCGCCCTACGCACCGCCCAAGGCACAGGTCGGCGCTGATCAGCCTGGTCATTCAACGCTGAAGGTGCTGAGTATCAATGGACGTATCGGGCGCTTGCGCTATCTGGCGTGGAGCATGGTACTGAGCGCCGCGACGCTGATGCTGGTAGGTGTGTGCCTGCTGGTCATGAACGGTTCGCTGGTCGCCGGCGGCCTGCTGATGGCAGTGGTGCTTGTCGCGTTCGCGGTCATCGGCGCGCAGATCGGCGTTCAGCGGCTGCACGATCTGGGTTGGTCGGGCTGGCTTCTGCTGCTCACCATGGTGCCATTCGTAGGCAGCGTCTTCCCGTTTCTGATGATCCTGCTGCCCGGAACAAAAGGCCCAAACGCTTTTGGCCCGCCGTCGCCACCAAATTCCAGAGGTGTTAAGACTCTGGCCGTTCTGTGGGTGTTACTCATCCCCATAGTCGTGATCGGGCTCACCGCTGGCGGCGGAGGCATGCTGCGCGATGAGTTGGAATTGCAGACCGATGAATACGAGCAATCCCTCCCCTATGACGACGAAGAAAGCCGTGACAGTGCCTTGACCGCGCCAGCGGATGTCAACATAGAGTCCGAAGAACAAAGCGACAAGTAATAGACTGCTCACGGTTCGGCAGACTGCCGGTCGCAACACGCTCAATGGAGAACTGCATGACCCGTTACGCCCTGATCACCGGCGCGTCCAGCGGCATAGGCCTGGCGATGGCCGAAGCGCTGGCACGTCGCGGTCGCAACCTGATCCTGGTCGCCCGCCAGCGCGATCTGCTGGAAACAATTGCACTGGAGTTGACTCAGCGTTTTGGCGTGGAAGTGCTGTTTCGAGCCTGCGATCTGGGCGAGCCACTGAGGCTCTCGGGCTTTCTGCTGGAGCTGGAAGACGGTGCACACCAGATCGATCTGCTGGTCAACGCTGCGGGCATCGGCACCTGCGGACCTTTTCTGGCTCAGGACTGGAGCGCCGAGCAGGACCTGATCGATCTGAACATTCTGGCCCTCACGCGCCTGTGCCACACGGTCGGCAATCTGATGGCCATTCAGGGCGGCGGCCAGATACTCAACATTGCCTCGGTGGCGGCGTTCCAACCCGGCCCATGGATGAGCACTTATTACGCAAGCAAGGCGTATGTGCTGCATTTTTCCGAGGGGCTGCGCGAGGAAGTGAAGAAGGCCGGGGTGAAGGTCTCGGTGCTGTGCCCCGGCCCGACCAGGACGGCTTTTTTCCGCACCGCGCAGTTGCAGGTCAATGTGGATAGCCTGATGAGCCCTGAAGAAGTGGCGCTGTATACCGTTCGCGCACTGGCAAAAAACCGCGCAGTGATCACACCCGGTTTCAGTAACCGGTTGTGGACGCTCAGCCCGCGCCTGGTTTCACGCTGGCTGGCTCGTCAGATCAGCGGCTACATCAACAAGAAATACTGCCCACGCTGACCGACAAACGGCTGGGCGAACCGCGTCTCGCTCAGTACACTCGGACGCGCTGAAGCACAGCGATACCCTGTGACGACCATCAACCGACAAGGAGCAAACGGCTGTGGACACTTTGTTTACCAAGATCATCAATCGGGAAATCCCGGCGAAGATCATCTATGAAGATGATCAGGTCCTGGCCTTTCACGACATCGCCCCACAGGCACCCGTGCATTTTCTGGTTATCCCGAAAAAGCCTATCCGCACCCTGAACGATCTGACCGAGGAAGACAAAGGCCTGGCCGGACATATCCTGTTCACGGCGCAGCGTCTGGCCCTCGAACTGGGCTGCGAAGAAGGCTTCCGCGTGGTGATGAACTGCAATGAGCTGGGCGGGCAGACCGTCTACCACATTCACATGCACGTACTCGGTCAGCGTCAGATGAACTGGCCACCGGGCTGAGCCAGCGTTTTCGGGCTTCCCGGCCGACCAGCGCGTGTGATCGGCGCTGGTCGGATGACACAAGCCCTGCCCGCTCCGGCCGATTGGGGTAAACTGCCCGCATGATCTTCCGGAGGTGCCCATGGCTACCGAACGTCAATACTCCCCCCTCGACCGTCTGTTACTGCAAGCCGACAGCGCGATGCGCACCTTGCTGCCATCCAGCGCGCACTCGCAGCGCCCTTCCCCCGCGGTTGTTCAGCCCGAACACAAGATGAGCGAAGTCGACACGCGCCACGTCGCGGGTCTGATGCGCATCAACCATACCGGCGAAGTCTGCGCCCAGGCGCTTTATCAGGGCCAGGCGCTGACGGCAAAGCTGCCCAAGGTGCGCAAGGCGATGGAGCATGCGGCTGAAGAAGAAGTCGATCATCTGGTCTGGTGCGAACAGCGCATCCATCAGCTTGGCAGTCATACCAGTGTGCTGAACCCGCTGTTCTACAGCCTGTCCTTCGGGATGGGCGCGATAGCCGGCGTCATCAGCGACCGGGTCAGCCTGGGTTTCGTCGCGGCGACCGAAGATCAGGTCTGCAAGCACCTGGCTGAACATCTGGAGCAACTGCCTACCGAAGACGGTAAGTCCCGGGCCATCCTGCAACAGATGCTCAGCGATGAAGAACACCACGCTGAGTCCGCACTGGAGGCAGGCGGTTTTCGCTTTCCGGCACCGGTCAAGTTCGGCATGGGTGTGCTGGCCAAGGTCATGACCAAGTCGACTTATCGCATCTGACGATGCGTATACAACGCCCATAAAAAAGGCGCCTGCATCAGGCGCCTTTTTAATGTCCGGAATCCGGGTTTATACGGCTACGTTGCGGCCGTAGAAGATTTCCAGCATTTCGTGTTTGACCTTGGCGGTCACTTGCTCGCGCTGCTCGGGAGACAAGTTGCTGGTGGCGTCGCCAAACAGGTAGTTGTCCAGTTCGAACTGCTTGAGCAGCATCTTGGTGTGGAACAGGTTTTCCTGATACACGTTCACGTCGGTCATCTGGTAACCGTTGCGCGTGTCTTCGGACAGGTAGTTCTGGATCGAGTTGATCTCGTGGTCGATGAAGTGCTTCTTGCCTTCCACGTCACGGGTAAAGCCGCGCACGCGATAATCGACGGTCACGATATCCGACTCGAACTTATGGATCAGGTAGTTCAACGCCTTGAGCGGTGAAATAACGCCACAGGTCGACACATCGATATCCACGCGGAACGTGGCAATACCGTCAACCGGATGAATTTCCGGGTAGGTGTGGACCGTGATATGGCTCTTGTCCAGGTGCGCCAGGATGGTTTCCGGCAGTGGACCTGGCGACTCTTCGATCTGGCTTTCGGTAGGCGTCACCGGCTGCTCCGAGATCAGAATGGTCACACTGGCACCTTGTGGATCGTAATCCTGACGCGCAATGTTCAGGATGTTGGCACCAATGATATCGACAACATCAGTCAGAATCCGCGTCAAGCGTTCTGCGTCGTACACACTGTTGATGTACTCGACGTACGCCTGCTGGTCCTGCGGGGTTTCCGCATAGCAGATGTCATAAATGTTGAAGCTCAAGGTCTTTGTCAGGTTATTGAACCCGTGGAGCTTGAGTTTGCTTTTCACCGTTAAAAACTCTCTATATGGGTGCGGCGCCAGCCGCGTGATCAAGCATGCCCGTCAGGTGAGCCCGGCTCATCTGCGTAGGACGGTTAACACCTCTTCGCGTTGGCGATTTTGGTTGTCTGTTCGGAC
The DNA here is from genome assembly GCF_017832255.1 of Pseudomonas sp. PvP028. Classification (NCBI taxonomy): domain Bacteria; kingdom Pseudomonadati; phylum Pseudomonadota; class Gammaproteobacteria; order Pseudomonadales; family Pseudomonadaceae; genus Pseudomonas; species Pseudomonas sp. PvP028. The sequence continues at coordinate 2,019,460 of NZ_JAFIBL010000001.1, read as the reverse complement.
CGGCAGCAGAAAACCAATACATGCTGCGCCCGTAAAAAGTGGCGCATTATGCAGACGTCCGAAGCCGTCTGCCAGAGTGTGCGCCGTTTTTATGATCGTTGGATGTCTGGCGTTCAGCCCAGTTCGACAATTTCATAATCGTGAGTGATCTTCACACCCGCGTTGCCGAGCATGATCGAGGCCGAGCAATATTTCTCTGCAGACAGTTCGATCGCTCGCTTGACCTGCGCTTCTTTCAATCCTCGTCCTTTGACGACGAAGTGCAGATGGATTTTGGTAAACACTTTCGGGTCTTCATCGGCACGTTCGGCATCGAGAAATGCCTCGCAGCTTTCAACAGGTTGGCGCGACTTTTTCAAAATGCTCACAACGTCAAAGTTGCTGCAGCCACCCAGACCGATCAAGACCATTTCCATCGGGCGTACGCCCAGATTGCGACCACCGCTTTCCGGCGGACCATCCATTACCACCACATGACCGCTGCCGGATTCGCCTAGGAACATGGCTTCGCCAGCCCATTGGATGCGTGCCTTCATCGCCAAGACTCCACTGTAAAAAAAGGGGTCGCCAGCTTAGCACAGGGCCAAAAGCTGCCCGGAAGAAATGCCTTTTGTAGGAAATGCGTAGGAATGTTCGCAAATAGCTTCCTACACGTCTGGAAAAGCTGGCGAGAATAAAGGCGCAGCCGATACCTATAGGTATGCCATTTGGCCATACACCTTATTTCGGAAGTCTCGCATGGTCGCAATAACCTTTACGCCCAAAGCAAACAGTCTGGACAAGCTGCTGCCCCATGCAGAACGCCGCCGCCTCCCCGCGAAAACCAACATCATCAATGCCGGTGACCGCTCCGCATCGTTGTTTCTGATCCTCAAGGGTTCAGTCACTGTCCTGATCGAGGATGACGAGCGCCGGGAGATGATCGTCGCCTACCTCAACAGCGGGGATTTCTTCGGCGAACTGGGCCTGTTCGAGCAACCGGGCAAGGAGTCGGTACGCAGCGCCTGGGTGCGGGCCAAGACCGAATGCGAAGTGGCCGAGATTTCATATGACACGTTCCGCGAGCTGACCAGGCAAGAGCCGGAAATCCTGTATGCGCTCTGCAGCCAGATGGCTGAGCGTCTGCGCAACACAACGCGCAAGGTCGGTGATCTGGCGTTCCTTGACGTCACCGGGCGAGTGGCTCGCACGTTGCTCGAGCTGTGCAAGCAGCCGGATGCAATGACTCACCCGGACGGCATGCAGATCAAGATTACCCGCCAGGAAATCGGGCGCATCGTCGGCTGCTCGAGGGAAATGGTTGGACGTGTGCTCAAGGCCCTTGAAGAACAGAGCCTGGTCAACGTCAAAGGAAAGACCATGGTGGTCTACGGGACACGCTGAGCCCTTGGTATTCAGAGCGCAGCGAGCAGCTTCCGGTAAGTCTGCGCCAGACGCTCCAGGACATCAGCGCCAGGAAACGCTTCATACAGGGCAATGTGGCTTTCGGCCTGAACACGCGGCTCAAGCTCGCACAGCTCATTAAAGCGATTTACCGCAATCGCCATCTGAACGCGCTCGTTTTCCAGCAGCAAGGCACCGTGTGCCAGCACTACAGGACGCGTTCCGCCCTGACTCTGACGCCAGCGCTGAGCCGTTCCAACCATCTTGCGACCATCGAGATTGACGTTGAAGCGGCCGTCGCAGAATGCGCCAGCCACCTCACCCAGCGAAGCCTGCCCGCCCAACTCGGTCAACAGATCGAGAATCGGCTGACACAATCGCAGGTAGGCGGTTTCTATACGGTCACGATCAACGTCAGTGGGCGATTGCGCGTAGACCAGCGCGATATTCAGCGTGGCAGAGGACTGCGGCACTGGCTCGCCGCCGGTTTCACGCAAGAGAACAGGCCATGCATTGTCCGACAGGGTCTCGCTGGCCTCGGCAAAACCCGGTAACCGGCTCATCCGCCGAGGCATCACCAGCGCGCGATCATTGGGCCGCCAGAACAACAGCCCATGATCCGCCGCACCGGAGCAGACCGACGCCAGAAGATCCTGCTCGGCCTGCAGGCCTTGTTCGACACAAATGTCGATGATCGAGTCTTGCACGTCGGACCTCGTAAGGGTGTTCAGCTCAATGCGCTCAGTCGCTGGACGAAGTGCTTACCGCTATCTTGCGCTCAGGGAAGAACAACCGCTGCAGCTCGGCGCCAGGGTGCTCGGCACGCATGAAGGCCTCACCCACCAGAAACGAATAGACATCGCTGATTTCCATCAGCTCGACATCCGCACGATTGAGAATGCCGCTTTCGGTGACGACCAGGCGATCACGCGGGATACGCGGCAGCAAATCCAGCGTGGTTTCCAGGCTCACTTCAAAGGTATGAAGGTTACGATTGTTGATGCCCACCAGCGGTGTATCGAGCGTCTTGAGTGCACGCTCCAGCTCGTCGCCATCGTGCACCTCGACCAGCACATCCAGCTTCAGGCCCTTGGCAACGGCAGCCAGTTCAGCCAGTTGCACGTCATCCAGTGCCGACACGATCAGCAGAATGCAGTCAGCGCCCAGAACACGTGCTTCGACCACCTGATAAGGGTCGATCATGAAATCCTTGCGGATCACCGGCAGGTTGCACGCCGCACGGGCCTCCTGCAGATAGGCATCGGCGCCCTGAAAGAAGTCCACGTCGGTCAGCACCGACAGGCAGGTCGCGCCACCGGCCTGATAACTTCTGGCGATCTCGCCCGGCAGGAAGTGTTCGCGGATGACGCCCTTGCTCGGCGAAGCCTTCTTGATTTCCGCAATGACGGCGGGCTGTTTAGCCTTGGCCTGAGTGATCAATGCGTTGGCAAAGCCACGTGGCGCGTCCGCCCGGGCTGCCTGTTGTTCAAGCTCGGTCAGGCTCACAATCGCACGACGAGCCGCGACTTCCTCGGCCTTTCGGGCAAGGATCTTTTCCAGTACGGTTGGCACACTCATGCTTCGTTCTCCTGCTTGAATACCGCCGTGAAGGCACCCAGCTCTTCCAGTTTTTCCCGCGCCAGGCCCGTGTGCAACGCATCGTGCGCCAGGGCCACGCCCTCTTTCAGGCTGGTGGCGTGATCTGCAGCATAAAGCGCGGCGCCGGCATTGAGCACGATCATTTCCGCAGCTTTCTGACCGTTCTCGGTCTTGCGGCGTCCCAGTGCATCGCGGATCAGCTCCAGCGAAGCCGCCGGGCTTTCCACGGCAAGGCCGTACAGGCTCTGGCTTTTGATGCCTAGGTCTTCGGGCTGTACCCAGTATTCAGTGACTTCGCCGTTTTTCAGCTCGGCCACGAAGGTCGGTGCGGCCAGACTGAATTCATCCAGGCCGTCCTGCGAATGGACCACCAGCACATGCTTGCTGCCCAGACGCAGCAGCACCTCGGCCAGCGGGCGGCAAAGCGCCTGGTTGAACACGCCGACGATCTGATGACGAACGCCGGCCGGATTGGTCAGCGGGCCAAGCATATTGAACAGTGTGCGCAGACCCAGCTCGCGACGCGGCCCGGCTGTGTGCTTCATGGCCGTGTGATGAGACTGGGCGAACATAAAACCGATGCCCACGCTGTCGATGCAACGCGCCACCTGAACAGGCGTGAGGTTCAGGTAAACCCCGGCGGCCTCGAGCAGATCAGCACTGCCGCTTTTGCCCGAGACAGCACGATTACCGTGCTTGGCCACCGTGCAACCTGCGGCGGCAATGACGAAAGCAGACGCCGTGGACACGTTGAAGATATTCGCGCCGTCGCCGCCCGTACCCACGATGTCGACCACACCATCCAGGGTTTTCAGTTCGACCTTGCCGGCCAGCTCGCGCATCACCGACACCGCACCGACGATTTCATCGATGGTTTCGCTCTTCATGCGCATGCCCATCAGAAACGCACCGATCTGCGCTTCAGTGCATTGGCCAGTCATGATTTCGCGCATCACATCGCTCATCTCTTCAGTGGTCAGGTCCAGCTGGTTGACCACGCGATTGAGCGCGCTTTTGATATCCATGGGGGTACTCATAAAAAATCCTTAGCCCTGACGATGGCCGCCGCTCTGCTTGAGAAAATTGGCGAACAGCTCGTGGCCCTGCTCGGTCAGGATCGACTCGGGGTGAAACTGCACCCCTTCGACGTTCAGTGTCTTGTGGCGCAGGCCCATGATCTCATCGACCGAACCGTCTTCCAGCGCAGTCCAGGCCGTCACTTCCAGGCAGTCGGGCAGCGTATCCTGTTTGACCACCAACGAGTGGTAGCGGGTGACCACCAACGGATGATTCAAGCCATCGAACACCCCGCCGTCTTGGTGAATGACCGGGCTGGTTTTGCCATGCATGACCTGACGCGCACGAACCACGTCGCCGCCAAAGGCCTGACCGATGGACTGATGCCCCAGGCACACCCCCAGAATCGGCAGTTTGCCCGCGAAGTGGTTGATCACGTCAAGCGAGACACCGGCTTCATTAGGCGTGCACGGGCCAGGCGAGACCACGATGTGCTCAGGGTTCAGGGCTTCGATCTCGGCGATGCTCAGTTCGTCATTGCGAATGACTTTGACGTCCGCCCCCAGCTCACCGAGGTACTGCACGACGTTGTAGGTAAACGAATCGTAGTTATCGATCATCAGCAGCATTTTGCTATCAACCTTTTGATTTACTGACTTGATTCAGGCCTTCCGGATTCTGCTTCACTCATGCATCCCCACGTCAGCCACAAGGCCGGGGGACGGAGAAAAGCATCAAAAAATCGAAGGCATACAGGTACGGGTCCGGCAGGGCCGGCAAGGAAATAGTCAGGCGCGCCAACGCCAACGGGCGTGAGCCTTGATAACGCGCATCAAAAGCTTGCTGACTGTCGTCACGGAAGGGGTCTCATCGGTACGTTTCAGGACATTAGCGTACCGAATCGGCCGGTGCAATATGAATGTACCGGGCCGCGCCGATTGAAAAGCAGTTAAAGGCTGAAAAGAGGGCCGCGCCTCCTTGCGGAGGCGGGATTGAGGCAGGGGCACGATGGCCTAAGGGGTGGGGAGCCGAGAGGAACATCAGTGCGCAATCTCGCGCACGTAGGCTTGGCAGGCCTTCAAAGCGATCAATCCCTGATCGCCGTAGTCGGTGATGGCGACAATTCGTCCAGCAGCCGCTGGGTCAAGTTCGCCTCGCGAGCTTCCATGAACCACGCCGCCGGTGTCGGTGCCGGCTGGCACGCCATCACGGTTGGCGGGGCTGTTGGCGAGGAGGACTGACAAGCGCAAATCAGCGGTAGCCAGGCGATCACGCAAACGAGCCTGAGCAGTCTGTGCATCGCTCAATTCCTTGTGGATGGTTGAATCGTTGGTGTGCAAACGGACTTCCAGCGCCCGTCGTTGTGCCTGCTCGGCGTTCTGCCAGTCGACGACCGCGAGCGCCGCCTGCTCGCGCTCGCGCTGCCACGTCAGTGCTTGCGTGGACAGTTGCAGGCCATAGCGGGCCGCCTGCCATTTCCAGGCGGCCCATGTACCCAGCCCTGACCCCAGCACGAATGCGAGGATCAGGCATCGCATATCCAGCACTTTCACGGCAGCACCTCCAATGCCCGCTGGTAAAGCGCCTGCCGATCCGCCAGGCCGTTGGTGCCGCCGTTGATGCGGCGGGTGATCATCAGAAAATCACCCTGGTCTGCCAGCGCGTTGAGGTTGGCCCGGTCCCAGAACCATGCCGCCGACATGGCCGCGTGGTCGGGTTGTTCGAGCAGTTGCGGCTGGGCAAGCAAGTCCAGCCCGAGCGCCTCCCCGCACGCCTCGTAGTTGGTCCGCCCCGTCACCTGAATCAGCCCACGGCCCCGATACAGCTGGCCATCGCCATCTGCCTCTGGCGTGTTGCCCAGACGCAGCGCCAATTGCCCCGTGTCGTACTTCGCCAGGTAGCTGTCACTGCCCAGCTCGCGCACATAACGAAGCTGCCCGGACTCATGCCCTATCTGAGCGATGAACGCGGCGATACGCAGGCGGGTGTCGATGGCGTAACGGGCCATGGCGATGTTGAGAGCAGGAACGAAAACGCCGGCTTTAGGGCCGGCGTTGGGGAGGATTTGTAATAGTTGTTGCTGGTTGATAGGCATACGCATATCTCCCGACATTATGGATGGGTGTAAACGGGAAACACTTGCTGGCGTCAGAGCGCCTCACTGTTTCGCTTGAATTGCAGGTAACGCTCGTCGGTATCCTCGACCAGTGCTTGATTGGGATACTCGGCCTCATCCTGAACGCAGGCGAACACCGCAATGATGGTTTTACCGTCTTTGGAAAGCTGTACGTGGATCATGGATCACCTCAGAATCTGTAACCGGAAATGTTGATTGAACCTTCTTTGTACGTGCCAGACTGCAAACCCGTTGACCAGAAGATCGTTTGGGGAATTATCACTTTCAGGTTCGAAAACGATCCCGTTGAGATATTTTGAATCGTCTCTGCCATGCTGTTCCCGGCCACTTGCTGCACACCAATACTTGAAACAGAGGAGGAAACCGTTATCGAGGCGTTGACTGTGTTAACACCAGCTATCGCCAACCATCCCGTTACCGACTTTGTCGATGGAGGGATAACGGAGGCGAGGCTCAACGATTTGACGGCAATCGGTACTGTCGTCGCAGCCACCTTTTCATTGACAAAACTCACCTCTCGTCCGTCCATAAAACCGATCTGAAACAGCGAGTTCTTGGTTCTCCATACACTCACTAATGCGGAGGCTGTAAAACCGCCGGGCATATTTCCTCCGGTATACACTTCACTCGCTGTCGTCGAGGCAACATCAGTGCCCAGCAAGGCAGAAACACCCGTCAAGGAGTTGTAAATCGCATAAATAGCAACGAAACCGTTAGCCGGTGCTGCGCCTGTGTCCATGCCTCCAATCCCAACTGCGGCCAGATTGATCGCCTTGTTAAATCCTCCGAGCCGATATCCCATCCCACCCAAGCCGGTCTCGACAACCAGTTCATCCGCAGTGATCGTTGCGGACGCGGAAGCGCTGACGACACTCATGGTCAAATTGCGGGCACTGCCTACAACGGTGGTGGGCACCAGGCCAGGAGAATCAATTCCCGCCACTTCGGTGATTTTGCCGCGCTTGGTGATGTAGATCGCATCAGGGTTAAAAACAAGCTCAACCCACTCCGCCGCATTGAGCTTCAACGTATTGCTGCCGGCACCGTATAGGGAGATCACCTCAGCACCATTGGCCTTGATAGTTGCCGCTGCTGGCGATGCGTTATGAAAAGTTATCGACTTACCTACCACTACGTTCGCCTTGGGAGGCAAGGTCAGCGTGATGCCCCCAAGGTTGATTCTGTGCCAATGCCCCGCCGCTCCGGGTAAAAGAGTTTCGGAAGCGGTGTAACCAAATCCTGCGCCTTTATAGGCCTGCCTGACCTGCAAACCTATTTGCGTGATAGCCGACGCGAGCTGGTCTGTTCTGGTTTCATCAGGCTGCTCACCACCGGCTGCCATCGCATTCAAGATCTCCTGCGTGATCGAGTTACCCCACTGCGCAGGAATAAGCGAACCGGGCATGCCGGTCGCCGGGTTTTCATCTACAAACTTGCCGCTTGCCAAGCCTACGCCCGGCACACTCTTGGGATAATCCACATTGTGTTCCTCAGTTGAAGTTTACGAATTCGACGCTGTGCGCCGGTGCTGCTCGACGGATCAAACATTCGATTGCGAGCCCGGGATTCACCCCGAACCGCTCGCCCCAGTAGCTGGCCCCGAAGCGTCGGCCCAGGCGCTGGCGCCCGCCGGTGTTCAGGGTCCACATGAATTGCGCGCTCCAGGTGCCGAAGTGCGCCTGGCCAAAACGCGAACGCCCCATACGGGGCGCTCGGTGTTCGGTCACGGTGGCATCGGGGTAGCCCTGGCTGATGGCAATGTCGATGTAGAACGCCGCGTTCTGCCCTCCTGTCGCCACGAGCCGCTGGCGCACCGACAGGCGCCGGTCTGCGAACAAGGGTTTGAGCCCCAGGCACGGATCAGGCAGGTTCATCACCCGCTCCCAGTCCGGGACCAGTTCGCTGACGGTGGCGGGGTCCATCTCGTTGAGCAGGTCGAACGCGCGGCCATCGATGCGTGCGAACTCGCGGGACAGGCCGGTAATCACCTGCTGCAATTCCGGCACCCGCTCCGGATCCCATGCGGGACCGGGTGGCAACAGCGCCTGCAGTTGTCCGGCGTAGTGTTCGGCGGTTCTTATGACGACCATTGAATACCCCCGAACGTGAGCAACTGGTTGGCCGCAGCAGTAACGTTGGCCACGGGTGAAACCAGCACATGATCGGTTTCGCCCGTCGCGCGGCTGATGGCCTCGGCGATGTGCGTGAGCAACAGGGTTTCGCCCAGTCCGCCCTCACGGTTGTGCAGGTCAAGCAACTGCGCCTCGACCGCCGCCCGCACGGCGGAGGTATCCGGGGTGAGCCGGATGGTGTAGACCACCGGTTTCTGCACCGGTGCCAGCACATACACATCAGCCGTGACCGGACGCAGCGGCTCGATATACGCCGCGACCGCAGCGAGCTGCTCGGCGTCAGGAATGGGATCGGCCTGGTCGTCACGCATGAAGAACACCGCCACAGTCCCTGGCCCCATGAACCGGCGCACACACCAGGCGCGCGTCACGCCCGGCACTTCCAGCGCCCAGGTCACGTAATCATCCTGATTGCCGCCATGCGGGATGACCCGGTAGGAACGCACGACACGTGCACGCAACGACTCGATACTTTCCTGCGAGATGCCGCCGGAAAGTCCGTCGGCAATGACGGTGAAGGTGCTGTCGATACCTTCGACGGGTTGCACGGCAGTCATCACCAGACCGGCATCCGCATTACCCAGAACACCGGCATCCACCGCTTCGACCGTGGTCGTGTTATTGCCCGCAACCGTGGTGACGCCTTTGGTGACGCGGTAGAAGCGTCCGTCACTGAACTGCAGCACAGTGTCCGCATCCAGCACCGCACCGACTGCTGCGCTGAAGCGCACCGTGCCGGTGGCGGCCTGTGCCACCTTGCGCGGCTGCCTCAGGCGCAGGATGGCTTGCCGCTCGAGGGTTTCCTCGTCGGCGGTGTCCGGCAGAATCTGGTCGGCGATCCAGTCCTGATAGCCGTACAGCCCGTAGGCCGCGCCGCTGTGCGCGCGGGACAATACCCGAGCATCGGACTGACGCAGCGCTTCGTCGGCGAGGTCGACCTGGGTTCGGTTGATCAGCGCCGGTAACGTAGGTGTTTCAAACGGCATAAATCACCTGCCACTGTTCAGAAGGGTTGAAACGCACGAGCTGACCGTCCGAGACGACCAGCTCGACGCCCAGGTTCAGGCGGTTGCTCTGAACCTGTTCGGTAAGGATGTTGATGTGCTTGACCTGGCCATCTTCGATCAGCCAGTCGAGCGCTTCCCGGGCATAGAACTCGGCATCGCGCTGGGTCTGGGCAGTCAGCCTGACCCGGCGCAGCAGCCACAGCCTGGAACCGATGCGGTCATTGGCCTGTGCCGGGTAGGTGTCGCCCCACCAGCCATAGCGCTCGGCATCGTCGAACGGGTCGTCCGCTTCGGCACGCCGCCAGGTGAACAGGCTGATGACCACCGAGCGCAGCAAGGACGCCTGCAGAGAACCTTCAATGATCATCCGGCACCTCCAACGGGCGGCCCGCTCTGGCCATTACCGCCCTGCACATTGCCGTGCAGATGGCTGATCTGGCTGATGCCCGCGGCAAGCTGGTCGCCCTGGGAGACGATCTTTCCGGTCTGGGTGATCTGTGGAGTGTCGAAGTTCACGGCCACCGTAGCCTTGATGTTCAAGGTGTCGGTTTCGATGTCGATGACCTTGCCGCGCTTGAGGTGAATCTTGTCGCCCTCGTCGGTATAGATCGCCACTTCGCCGGACTCCAGACCCTTGAGGCGATAGCGCCGGTCGGCCACCACCAGCAGCAGACCGTGCGACCGGTCGCCACCAATGAAGGCGGCAATGCCCTCGGCGCCGGCCAGCGGGTTGCTGGTGAAGCCGTAGGGTTCGAAGTGCTCCATGTCGTCCTTGACCTCTCCGGCGGTGAGGCGCATTTGCAGCGCCTGCATTTTGCTGCTGGCCCTGGCGAGCACCACCGTGCCGCGCACCAGCATGCGATTGAGTAAGCTCATGAGGTTGTTTCCTCGTCGATGGGCAGCAGCCAGGAGTAAGCATCCTGATTGACCTGGACCTTGCTGCGCTTGTTGGGGTCACCTGGCTCGGCCTGGAAACCTTCAGGCGGACCGACCACCAGTGTGGTGATCGTGCCTTGGTCGCTCAGCGAGTAGGTCACGGCTGAAATCAGCATGTTGCGGCTCGTGAAACCGATGACCGGATCGATCACCCGGACCATGGTGTTGTGCCGCCAGAGCGCCCCGTTGGACTGCCGCCAACCCTGGACCTTGTAGGTGGTGAGCAGCGCCTTGCCGGCCCGCTGACCGCGCTCCCAATTGGCGCGACTCAGGGCGAGCTTGGGTGTGATCGGCGCATCCTCATGAACGACCAGTACGCGAAGACGCTTTTTATGCGCGGGGTCGTCATGCCGGTCATCCGTGACTTCTGCCGAGACCTCCGACGACTCCTTGCCGAACGTCTGGTCATTACCAGTCTGTTGACCGATGACCCGGTACTCGGAAAAAAGCCCGGAAAAGTCCCGCGCGATGACGGCGCTCAACACATTCTTGCCGAGTTCGAGCGCGTCTGCGCTCTGCCCGCGACTACCCGGCCTGGCCAGCACCACATTGCCATATTCGTCATCGGTGGAAAAAATCCGGAACAGGGTCAGCAACCGGTCAATGGACTTGAACACGGTTTCGGCAGGCTCGATGGTGTGATCGGCCATCTTCGAGGTTTCCGGTATTTCGCTGATCACCGACAAACCATAAGGAGCAGCCAGCGCTTCAACGATCTTCAGCACCCCCACCTCCTTCCACTGACTCGGTTTGTTGATGGCCGAGCAGTCGATGAGGTCGGCGGTTTTCGAGCGTCCGGAAATCTTTAGCGTGACTTGCTTGCCGTCATAGCTGATCGGCGCGGCAAACACCCAACCGGTCAGAATCAACTCGCCGCCGATACGCACCTCGCACGCTGCGCCGGGCGTGATCGGATGCGAGATTTCAGTGCCCGGCCACTGCCAGGTAATGCTCACTTCAAAGCTGCGCGCCTGACGCTCGATCCCGGCAGAGATTTCCACCGACTTCCAGCCGGCATAGTCGTGCTGGTCAACGGTCAGGGTGACAATGTTAGGGTCAATCATGGGTCACTCCTGAGCAATCTTCAGCATGCCGGGCGGCACGAACCCCGGGTGGGCCAGCCGATTGCGCTGCACCATTTCCTGCGCCCGGCTGGCGTCACCGAATCGGCGATAGGCCAGCACCAGCGCGGGCAAAGGCTCGGAGACCTTCATGTCCACCAGACGTACGCCGGAAGCCGCCACCGCGTTGAGGTGCCTGATCAAGGCCTGACGCAACGTGTTGAGCGCCAGGTAATGTTCGGGATCGGCTTTCAACGACGCTTCCCAGATCGCCGAACTCAGCGTGTCACGTAGCTCGATGACGTCATCGGCAACCGGCACATCGACGCGTTGCAGCGCTTGCGTCACTTGCTGATCCAGCGATGGCACCACCGTGAGCGGCGTGACGGTCGTCGCAACCGGCATGCTCGCGACGATTTTCGCCACCTTGACCAACAAAGCATCCTGAACCAGATTGGCCGCGGCCTGAGCCGTCACGCCGGTGTCCAGCCCGCTGCTCTGACTGACCAGATTGATGCCGGACACCGCTTCCGCCTGTTGCGTGGCCTCGGAAATCACCGACCGGTAATCGACCGTTTCAACAGATGACACGCCGCCATTGCTGCCGGACCTTGCTGCCGCGCTGCTCGCAGCGGTGCCGTTACTGCCACTCGCGGAACCGCTGCCTGAGCCGCCCCCTGTCGAGCTGCCGGAACCTGACCCGGCATTCGTTCCAGTACTCGCCCCGCCAATACTGCTGGTGCCGTTCGCTCTTCTGGCTCGACGGCTGTCGCCGTCGAAACTGGCGAAGAACGTGGTAAACAGCGTGCTGACCGTCAACGGCGCATTGACCAGCGAATGCACCAGCGCGGTGACATCCGAATAGATCGTCATGAACGGTGTGAACTGCCGCTGAATGGTCGCGAACACACCCGACAGGGCGCTGCGCAGCGCCTGAATATTGATACGCACCGCGTCCACTGTGGCCATCACCGAGCGGTAGCGCCTGAGCGCCGAGTCCAGCAGGCTCTCGGACGCGCCCAGCAACTGCCGTCGCGTATTGAGGGTCGACACGGGGAACTTGAGCGGGTTGGCCGGATAGAATTTCAGGTCCAGCCGGACGAGCCCGCCTTCGCTCAGGTTGTGTGTGACTCCACATTCGCCGACCTGGACCTGCACGCGACCCAGCCAGGGATGCACCAGCTCGCCGGCACCTTCCTGCTCCAGTGCCTGCAGCAGTCTGTCTCGCTGTTCGAAACAGTCGGGACCGACAATGAACCCCGTCAGCGTATGCACTTTCGACTGTTTGCCCAGCGACTCGAAATAAGGCTCGTCGCGTTGTGGAAACTCATGCAACTGCCCTTTGCGGCCTGCCGGGACGACGGCTTTTTCAATGAAAAAACCGACGCCCCGGAAAGACGCTGGCAGCAGGCTGTCACGCCATGTACTCATGATCCGGCTCCTGCGCCGAGGGTTCGATAACCGACGTTTGGCGATATCGTCAAACCCGGCTGGTTGGTTTGCACTTGCCCGGCACGCATGCCCGGTGGCGCGTTTTCAAAGCGAATGTTGAGCTCGCCCTCAAGTCGCGGGCCGGCACCGGCTGCGCCCTGTTGCAACAACAGGCTGCCGGGCGCCAACGGCGTGGGTACGCCAAGCAATTGGCTGGTCGAGGGCACGCCAGTGGCCTGATTGAGCAACTGCTGATTCGTGCGAACGTTCTCGACGGCACCGGCCGCCAGAAACGCCCCGGTCCCGCCGCCTGGCCCTGCGTTACGTATCCGCTGTTCTTCCGCGAACTGATTGGCCTTCTCGGTCGCCCGCTGCAGGACGGTCTTATTCGTGTCGCCACCAAACCAGCTCATGATCGGCTCGATGAATGGCTTGATGTCCGCCCACAGACCTGCGAACCAGGTTTTGATCGGCTGCCAGTTCTCGATGACCATGCCCAGCGGCGAAAAACTGAACAGCGTTGCCAGCACATCGGTAAACGGCTGCGCCTCGGCCTTGATGGTTTCCCACAGGCCGGCCAGGTACTCGGACAACGGCTGCCAGTTGACCACGACCATGCCCAGCGGCGACCACGCAAATAGCGTTTGCAGAAAATCGAAAACCGGCGTGGCCAGCGCCCTGATCACGTCCCACAGCGCAGCAAAGAATTCGGTCAGTGGCTGCCAGTTGGCTGCGATCATGCCCAGCGGCGTCCAGGCGAAGACCGCCTTGAGCACGTCCCACAGCGCCATCACCGGTCCGCGAATCGCCTCCCAGACCGCCTGGAAATAAGGTGCGACGGTCGACCAGTTGGCGATCAGAAAAACTGCCGCCAGCGCGAGGCCGCGCACGATCAAGGCCAGCGGTGACAGGCCCATCACCGCGCTAAGTACGCTCATGGCGGTCGTCGCGGTCATGACCGCAACTTGCAATACACCGAACGCAATCGCGGCGCCCACGACGCCCTTGATCACCTCTGGATGTTCGGCCGCCAGCGCGGCGACCTGAGAAATCATCGGCCCGATCACGGCCATTGCGTCGTTCATCGCCGGCAGGAACATACTGCCGATATTGATGCCCAGACGATCCACACGGTTGGTCATCTCTTTGATGGCAGTGGCCGTGGTCTGGGAGTTGTCTGCGAACTCCTTCTCGATGGAGCCGCTGTTTTGCACGCCCTCCCCGACCTTGGCCAGGTTGGACCTGAGCACATCGAGGTGGGCCAGCAGCGGCGTGATCGCGCCCAGCGATTCGGCACCGAACAGCTGCGTGATGACGTCAGACTGTTTGCCGGGATCAACACTGGAAACCGCCGTCAGAACCTTTTCAATGGTCCCGGACGGGTCGCTCTGCATGCCTTGGGTCAGTTGATTGACGTCGAGCTGCAACGCCTCGAACGCCCCGGCTTTCGCCGCGCCCCCTTCGGTCAACGACTGCATGAAACGCTTCATGCCGCTGGCGGCCACATCGGCCGGCACATCGACGCTGGCCAGGGTCGCGCCCATGGCCGCCAGTTGCCCGGAGGCCATCCCCGCAACCGGCCCGAGCGGGCCCATTGCAGTCACCATGGTGGCGATTTTCTTTTCCAGATTGTTGCCGCCGAGCACGTTGATCTTCTCGGACAACGCCGCGACCTGCGGCTGAGTCATCTGAAACGATGATCGCCAAGAAGCCATCATGTCGCCCGACTCGGCCGCTGTCTGATCGAATGCGACGCCCATTTTCACGGCGTCGCTGGCAAACCCGGTCAGTTCTTCGCGCGGTACATTGGCCTTGGCACCCGCGGCGACAATCGCAGCGATACCGTTGGCGCTTTCCGGCAGTCGTTCACTGAGGTCCAGAATGTCGGAACTCATCTGCTGGAACTGTTGCGGTGTTTCAAAGGTGACCGATCGTTTCACGCCGGCCATGCTTGTCTCAAAACCGATCGCTGCCTTTACCCCGGCAATCAAGGGCTCTGCCAAAGCATTGCCCTTGATCATCTCGCCCACTTCGACGTTCCCAAGACCAGAGCCTTCAAGCCTGGTCTCGAAGCCTTCAACGTTGTTGCGGATGGTTGCCAGCGTTGGAGACAGCTTGTCGACGCCAGTAATCAGCGTCTTGATAGTGTCTGCCATCACTCCCCCTGCAGGATCTGGTTGATGCGTTGCGTCTGCAAGATCGACTCGGTGATGACGTCCAGCTCCCTGGACATCACCAGTTCGGGATCGGTCTTCCAGAAGTACGCGAGGTCGTAAACGACGGCGATCAGTCCTTCGAGGTTGCTGATGCCGCTGCCATGAAAAAACTCGCAACCTTCCAGCTCAACGTATTGATGTCGCACAGGTCCATCTGATTGACCG
Organism: Pseudomonas sp. PvP028; assembly: GCF_017832255.1. Classification (NCBI taxonomy): domain Bacteria; kingdom Pseudomonadati; phylum Pseudomonadota; class Gammaproteobacteria; order Pseudomonadales; family Pseudomonadaceae; genus Pseudomonas; species Pseudomonas sp. PvP028. The sequence continues at coordinate 2,004,376 of NZ_JAFIBL010000001.1, read as the reverse complement.
ACGAGGGCGGGATGCCGGCGCAGACGGCGATGTATTTCGCCGCCACGTCCAGATCCAGAGAAACTTCCTCGTTCTTGTCGATCCTGTACGGCAGGGCCTTGATGGCCCGCGCTTCCTGCGCAGTAGGACGCCGGAATGTCAGTTGCGAAAGGGTTTCGCCGTGCGCTTCGATCGGGCTGGCCAGGTCGATGACTTCACTCATTGCCAGCTCCCCTGATTGCCGTCGAATTGCAGTTCGATGGTGCCGTCGTCAGCCTTGCTGCTCGGCTCATCGACCAGGTAGGCGCCGGACAGGACGTAGGTCTTGCCGTTCTTGAACTCACAGGTGATGGTCATATCCACACCGGTAGTGAGCAGCTTGAGCGGCAGATCCGCGGTATGCACGGCGGTGAATTTCAACCAGGCGGCCTTTTCGGTTTCCTTGTAGTAACCAGGCACGACCGTCTCGCGCTTGATGTTCATCAGAGGCGCTTCGCCGCCGCCGCTGATGGTCAATTGGGTGCCATCCACTTTGATGTAGCAGGTACCCGCAACTTTCTGACCCATGTTGTATATCTCCAGAATGAAAAAACCCGCACGAGGCGGGCTTGAAAGGGTTGGTTAGGCTTATGCCGCTTCGTCGTACTGCAAGCGGAACTGGTTGAGCAGCGCGAACACGCGCAGGCCGTTGATGTAGTCAGGTGGGAACATCACGTTCACGCGGCTTGGGTCATTGCCGTCACGCTCGACGATCAGGTGCTGGGCGAACGTTTCGGCGTTCTCCACATGACCCTCTTCTTCAAGACGTGCGTACTGCGCAATCAACTCGCCACGGATGGTGCTCGGCGTGATGATCGGCTGGCCGGCACCGAAGCGCGTGCCATCGTTGGCCAGCTTGTGGCGGCCGTACTTGCTGGTGATGATGCCTTGCAGACGACGGATGATGAACGCCGACTGGTGCATGGTTTCGCTGTCCAGGTACGAGTTGTCAGCCTGGCCGTAAGCGTTCTTCTGGTAAGTGGTGATCGAACGCTGAATGCGCACGTAACCGCCTTCGTAGTACGCCGTGGCGATGCCGTAACGCAGCAGCGACTCACGCTCGGTCAGGGTGAAACGCTGACTGGCCGGCGCCGGATCGATACCGGGCATGGTGCCGCTCTGAGTCGGACGGCTGGCGTCGGCAGAAATGAACACCGCCGTGCGCGCAGCCAGTGCAGCGGCCTGCAGCCAGACCGGTTGCGGAACACCGTTTTCGACACCCTGCAGGGTGATGTGCTGATCGTTGCGCAGTTGACCTGCGGCCACCAGCGTACCGACCGTGCCGCGCTTGGCGCTGTAAACGTGACCGTACAGCTGACGCGCCCAGCTCCAGCGACCAGTGCTGTCGTCCATTGCCGCCTTCCAGGCATCCAGCGTAGAAGTGTCGGTCCAAGGCATGCAGATGAACTCGAACGGCTCATCGCCCAGCGCAGCCAGTGCCTTGAGCTGATCAGGCGTACCCACGCCACCAGTCATGGCGGTGACTGCAGCCGTCAGGCCGGCAGGAATGACTTCGCCATTAGTCTTGCCCTGGCGATTGAATTCCAGCTGGATGTCATTACCGCTTGCCCCGCTCCATTTGCAGGAAAGGGTCAGCACACCCGCTTCGACAGCCGCGGTGATCGGCAGGTCAGGCGTGGCATTGATCTTCACCGACAGGGCCGTGGCCGCCTGGGCAGCGGTTGCACCATTAACGACAGTGGCCTGCACTCGCATGCCGCCGACATACAGGTTCAGCAGACCGGCTTCGGTCGCCGCCCCGGTGAGGGTGACTTTCGCGCCGGCCTTGGCGCCTTCGGTATTGAGCAGCGGCAGGCACCAGACTTCGCCGGTGGGGTCCGCCTTGCGCCAGGTTTCATACATGGCGGCCAGCATGGAGCCCTGACCGCCGATGTTTTTCGCCAGCGCCACGCTTGGCACCAGCACCAGAGAACCCAGTTCGGGGCCGGACACATCGTCGTTGACCTGCGCAACGATCAGTCGACGCATGCTGGCCGACGCGCTGTTGGCGGCCGAGTTGTCCATCTCCGCATAAAACAGCGGAACGCGAACATCGGATGGAATGTTGTTAAAGCTGATAGCCATTGTTTGGCTTCCTCTTGGTTAAGCCGTGAAGGCTTGATGGGTGGTGGTGGATTGCTCGGTTTTAATGGTGATGTCGCCGTCGTTCTGACGACGCTGCCACCAGGCGTTGAAGGTCACCTGCCGGCCTTCGACGGGCAGCAAATCGCCCGCCTCCGGATCCGGCACAGTGCGGCCCTCGGCCGGTACTACAGTGATGCGTTGAGTCATGGGGTTACCTCTGCTGTGAACTTCGCTTCGATACGGCCATCAGGGCCGGGGGACTTCAGGTTCGGATCTGCGGGGTCAACGCAGTCCATCTCAATGGTGGCGCCGGTAAACCCGGGCAAACCATCCAGATACGCTTCGTGCCAGGTCTCGGCAGGCTGATCGGAGGTGTTGCGGCCCAGTTGAAACTGCGCTGCAAAGCCGAATCGATACGTCACCCGGTCGCCGCTGATCTGCACCAGCGCGCCACCGGTGTACTGCATCGCGTCGTAATCGTGATCCGGGTTCCAGCCCACCAGTGCACGCCACAGTTCGGCGCGCAGGGCATGCAGTTGCTCGCTGGCTTCCTGCCCGCGCTTGTCACCGCCATCGAGCACCACCACGACATCGATCGTGTCGGTGATGCTCTGGCGGATAACGTTCTGCAAATCGTTGGCGGTGGACTGATCGCCAGTGGCAATCACGTACGCCGACGGGTGAGCGAGCTGATCGCCGAGGGCGACCGCAGCCCAGTCGATACCGGCACTGATTCGCCCGGCAAAGCTGGGGCAGGTCGCCTGCAAATGGGCAACTATCGGGGTTATCTTCATGAGGGGTTCCGCGTGTGTTGAAGGTTGATTGCGGCGTGGGAAACGCCTACTGGTTAGCCTTGCACAACGCCTCATCAGCCTTGTCTGCAGCACGGCTGGCCGCGTGAGCGGCCTGATTGGCAATCGATGCAGCACTCTCGACCCTGTCCGCCACCTGGGTAGTGGTTTCGGCCAGCCTGTCCAGGCGCCGGTCGCGCTTGCCCAGTGCTGCGTCGTAGGCATTGCGAACCTCGGCCAGCTGCTGCGTATGCTCGGCATTCGCCGACCACTGCCCGGCCTGAAAACCGAGCATCAGGCAGCCAGCGATCAGCAGCATGGAAATCAGCCAGATTTCCAGGCGCCGCCACCAATGGCGAGCGATGAAATCAATTGCGCATCTGTGCATCGTTTGCACCTCCGAGTTGAGATCGAAGCCGGGCGATTTCGGCGCTTTGCGTGGTGACCTTGTCGGTGAGCTGGACGATGTGGCTGGTGAGGGCTTCAATCTTGCCTTCCATCCGGCCAACCGCGGCAGCGAGCTCGTTGCGCTCTTTGGCGAACTGGTCAGCCCGCGCTTCAGCTTCCTTGCGCGCCTGGCGCTCGGAGTCGAGCAGCTCATTGAGACGGCGAACCGTGCCGATGTCCGCGTTGTCCATCGCCCGGTCTGTTGCATCTCTGGAAAGAAACTTGCGCAGCCATAAAAAGCCGCCAAGCAGAATTGTGCCCGTGCCGCCCAGCCAGGTAGCTGTGCCTGGGCCTAGGTCGGTTGGGTCCATGGGTACTCCGGAAATAAAAAAGACCGCACTGAGGCGGCCGGGCTGAACACATTTAACAATGCTGCGTCGGGCAGGCTTGCGCAGGCACCTGATCTGGACGTTGACCGGATCTTAAAAAACAAACCCCGCCGAGGCGGGGTTTGAGGTGGGTCGCGAGTGACCGGTTGTGGCTGTTGATCAGCCTGTTTCCGGCTGCTGCCCTGAGGCGCAAATCGCATATCGTGGGACCTTTTTACCCCCCTCCGGAAAGCCTGGGAAGGGGCAGTTTCGGGGTGGGTCGAGTTTGACCGGAGTTCAACACGAGTTCGGCCACAGCTGTGCAATCGACCCGGATAAACGGCGTGACACCGTGTCTTCATTCACCCTTGTGCAGCTTTGTCGGCGACGGCGTTGTTGCTTCTGGAAGCGCTGCGCTCAGCGAGAATCGCCAGCACTTGCTGGTGAAGCTTGTTGATCCAGTTGCGATAGGTGCGATCTGCGCCTTCATTAATGCCTACCAGGCGCATCTGCTCGCGCACTGGCAACGACTCGACATAACGCAATGTCGCCAGCTGGGCCAGTTCAGGCCCGCGGCTCTTTGCCGGGCTGCGTGACAGCTGCGCAATGGCCGCTTCCACTTCGCTGCTTATATAGTCCAGACCGCTGCCATTGCCCACCAGCGCGCGCGAGCCGGGTGTGCGACGCGGAATGTACGCGCCCCATTCCATGATCCCCGCCATCGGGCTGCTCAGTCCGCCGCCCAGGCCGATGCGCATGCGCTGTTCACCCCAGTGCTGCATCACGGCTTCTATTTTCTCGATCATCGTGTCTCTCCTGTAGGACCTTTCCGAAACGCTGCGCAGCGTCTTTCGCTGCACAGAACCAAGGCCTTACAATACATTCTGTATTTTTATGACACAACGAAGCATTACATTATGTATATTGCTCAACACCCTACAGCCTGTATGATTCGACGCATGAACAGAAAATGGTATGAAGTCGCAAGACAGGTCATGGAAACCCAAGAAATCAGCCAGGAAGAGATGGCTGAGCGGATGGGCGTAACGCCCGGCGCGGTAGGGCATTGGCTGAATGGCAAGCGTGAGCCGAAGATCGAGGTCATCAATCGATTTCTGACCGAGCTGGGCCTGCCGATTCTCACCACCTCCATCCCGACCAGCGAACCCGGCATGCACAACGTGGAGCACACGGTGCAGCCTTCGCGTTTCTATCGCTACCCGGTCATCAGCTGGGTCGAGGCCGGTGGCTGGAGTGAAGCCGTCGAGCCCTACCCTGCCGGCTATTCGGACACCTTCGAGATCAGCGACTATAAAGCCAAGGGCAGAGCCTTCTGGCTGGTGGTCCGTGGCGATTCGATGACCGCGCCCGCAGGCCAGAGCATTCCAGAAGGCATGTTGATTCTGGTCGACACCGGAATCGAGCCCACTGCCGGCAAGCTGGTCATCGCCAAACTGCCGGAAAGCAACGAGGCCACGTTCAAAAAACTCGTCGAAGACGCCGGACGCTACTTTCTCAAGCCACTGAACCCCGCCTACCCGACCCTTGCGGTGACCGAGGAGTGCAAACTGATCGGTGTCATCAGGCAGATGACGATGCGTCTCTGACCCCCGGCACGCACCGCCCAAGCCCCGATAATCGGGGCTTTTTCATGCGCCTTGTTTCAGCCCGGGCATGTGTCCATGTAGGAAACATTTGTAGCTTGCGTGAGAAACACCCCTCAATTACTGTATGCACATACAGTAAAAAGGAGTTCACTCATGCTCAAGCAGTTCCCCGACACCTCGCAACATGACGCTTACTTGGCCTTGGCACAGCGTATTCAGGACGCTATCACCAGTGACAAGGCCCAGATCGAGCATCAGGTCCTGCTGATCAGGGAGCCTGGCGAGTCGGTGGCTCACTGGGAGCGCATCATGGATCAGATAAGCGAGGCCGAAGGCATCAGCGTGACCCGCAACCCGGAAAACGGCACGGCTCGTGTGTCCTGGTACATCGATTCCCTGTGAGAAGGACGATACAAATTGTATTTAAAATACAAACTGTATTGTCACGAAGCGCTACATATCGTATTGTTTGTCTGCACCCCATCTCGGGAGTACTCACATGCAAACCACAGGGAGTCATGGAATGAACGAAATACTGGATCAACTTCGCAAAGAATTCGCCACGCCGTGCCCTTCGCTGAGCGCCGTCAGAGAGCGTTATTTTTCGCACCTGTCGAACGACAGGAATCTGCTGCGCAAGATCAACGCAGGGCGCATCGACTTGAAGGTCAGCCGTACAGGCGGCAGTCGTCAGGGCCACCCCTTCGTGTATCTGCACGACCTGGCCAACTACCTGAGCGCCATCGTGACCAACAGGGCCGCCTGAGGTCAAAAAAGCACCGCCGCAGCGCGATAATGTTCATCGAACTTTGCAGTCATGAAAAATCTTGCTACGTTTCCGGTACAAAATAAAAACAATCGGGATCCTTTCATGACCAAGACATCGAGGCGCTGGCCCTTCGCGGCCTGCCTGTTATCGCTTGCCTGCGGCACCGCTGCCGCTGCGCCCTATTCAACCATGGTGGTGTTCGGTGACAGCCTGGCCGATGCCGGGCAGTTTCCCGACACCGCAGGGCCCAGGGGCTCCACGCTCAGGTTCACCAATCGTGTCGGCCCCACTTATCAGGACGGCAGCGGCGAAGCGTTCAACCTGAACTCGTCGACGCTGATCGGCAGGATGCTCGGTGTGCCGGCAGGAGATCTGGCGGCCTCGACGTCGCCGGTCAATGCTGCGCTGGGCACACCCGATGGCAACAACTGGGCAGTCGGCGGCTATCGGACCGACCAGATTCTTGACTCGATCAACTCGCAATCCACCGTCGTCGACCCGAACACGGGCACGCTACTGCGCAGCCGGACCGGTTATCTGCCGGCCAACAGTTTTCGCGCCGACCCCAACGCTCTTTATTACCTGACCGGAGGCGGCAACGACTTCCTGCAGGGTCGTGTGTTGAGTGCCGGCAGCGCCGCGCAAGCTGCCAATCAGTTGGCTGACAGCGCGCAAGCCCTGCAACAGGCCGGTGCGCGCTACATCATGGTCTGGTTACTGCCGGATATCGGTAAAACGCCAGCCTTGAGCGGTTCGCCGCTGGCTTCGGCAACCTCCGCACTCAGCGCGGGCTTCAATCAGCAACTGGTCAGCCGACTGGCACAGATCAATGCCCAGATCATTCCGCTCAATGTTCCGTTGCTGATCAATGAAATCCTCGCTCAACCGGCACGCTTCGGGTTCGATCCCAACGAGAATCTGGTCAGTACCTGTTTCAGCGGCGACAGCTGCCGGGAAAGCACCACCAACGGCAGGTCCAGTGCGACGCCGAATCCGAGCCGGCTGTTCTTCAACGATCGCGTGCACCCGACCGAAGCCGGACAGAGGTTGCTGGCCGACTACGCCTACTCGCTGCTTTCGGCACCCTGGGAAATCTCCCTGCTGCCGGAAATGGCCAATGGCACGCTGCGCATGCATCAGGACGAAATCCGCGCCCAGTGGCTCAGCGACTGGGGCAACTGGCAAGGCGTCGGGCAGTGGCAGAGCATGCTTTCGGCAGGCGGTCAGAAAATGGACTTCGACGCGCAGGACAGCTCGGCTGACGCTGACGGAAGAGGCTATAACCTGACCATCGGCGGCAGCTATCGATTTGCCGAAAACTGGCGCACAGGGGTTGTCGCCGGGGCATATCGCCAGAGTCTTGAGGCAGGGCCACGGGACTCGGACTACAAACTCAATAGCTACATCGCCACTGCGTTCCTGCAGTATCAGGCCAACCACTGGTGGGGTGATCTGTCGGTGTCGGGCGGCAAGCTGGACTACGAAAATGCCGAGCGCAAATTCGCGCTGGGCGTCAGCGAAGGTCAGGAAAAAGGCGATACCGACGGCGAAATGTGGGCTGTCAGTGGCCGAGTCGGTTTCGACATCGCGGGCCCGACCAGCCGCTGGCATCTGTCGCCTTTCGTCAGCGCCGATTACGCGCACATCGATGTCGACGGCTACTCGGAAAAAGGCGACCGCTCGACCGCGCTGACCTTCAGTGACCAGACGCGCAAATCGCGGCGTGCAGGCGTGGGTGTGCAGGGCAAATTCCAGGTGACACCGAGCACACAGGTATGGGGCGAAGTGGCCCATGAAAGGGAGTTCGAGACCGATCAGCAGGAGGTGACCATGGCGCTCAACAGCGTCCAGTCCGTCGGCTTCACGCTGCAAGGCTACACGCCGCAACGCGACCTGAACCGGGCCACGCTGGGTGTCAGCCAGAAGCTGACTCAGGACCTGACACTGCGCGGCAATTACAACTGGCGCAAAAACGACGACGTGACCCAGCAAGGGGTGAATGTTGCGTTGAGTCTGAGTTTCTAGACAGGCTGCTGGACAGCCTCACTATCGTGCGATGCTCTGCGTCCGCTTGAGGACGCAGAGCAGCAGCCTGCTCAGTCCTCGGCAGTTTGCGAGGCCAGGGCTACGGCGCGGAACATGGCGCGGCGTTTGTTCAGGGTTTCTTCCCATTCCAGCACTGGCACGGAGTCGGCGACAATGCCGCCACCGGCCTGTACATGCAACTCACCGTCCTTGATCACCGCCGTGCGGATCGCAATCGCGGTGTCCATGTTGCCGTTCCACGCCATATACCCCACCGCGCCGCCGTAGACGCCACGTTTGACGGGTTCCAGTTCGTCGATGATTTCCATGGCGCGGATCTTCGGCGCACCGGACAAAGTGCCCGCCGGCAGAATTGCGCGCAGCGCGTCCATCGCCGTCAACCCGCTTTTCAACTGGCCTGTAACGTTGGACACAATGTGCATCACGTTGGAATAACGCTCGATGACCATTTTCTCGGTCAGTTTGACCGTGCCAATCTCCGACACCCGACCGGTGTCGTTGCGGCCAAGGTCGATGAGCATCAGGTGTTCGGCGATTTCCTTGTGATCGGAGAGCAGGTCTTCTTCCAGCGCGCGATCCGCCTCTTCGGTGGCGCCGCGAGGACGAGTACCGGCGATCGGACGCACAGTGATCAGATTGTCCTCGACCCGCACCAGCACTTCCGGCGAACTGCCCACCACGTGGAAGTCGCCGAAGTTGAAGAAATACATATAAGGCGTCGGGTTGAAGCAGCGCAGCGCCCGATACAGATCGATGGGCGCGGCGCTGAAATCGATGGACATGCGTTGCGACGGTACAACCTGCATCACGTCGCCGGCGAGGATGTACTGCTTGATCGTATCGACTGCCGCCTCGTAATCGTCCTGGGTAAAGCTGGAACGAAACACCGGGTCGGCCGCCGGCGGCCGGTCCAGATCAAGGCCACGGCGCGGCGTGATCGGCTGACGCAGCTTGTGCATCAGCTCATCGAGCTGCGCAACGCCACTCGCGTAGGCGTCCTGTTGCGCTGGATCGATCAGCACGATGGCGTGCATCTTGCCCGCCAGGTTGTCGAACACCACGACCGCGTCAGACACCATCAACAGGATATCCGGCACGCCCAGCGGGTCAGGGTTCGGGCAGTTGGCCAGACGCTTCTCGACATAGCGCACACAGTCATAGCCAAAGTAGCCCACCAGCCCGCCGTTGAAACGTGGCAGCCCGGCAATGGTCGGCACGTTGTAGCGCGCCTTGAAGGTCTCGACGAAGTCCAGTGGGTCTTCGACATCCAGGCTTTCGATCTCGACGCCATCATGGGTCACGCTGACGTGATGGCCATGCACGCGCATCACGGTGCGGCATGGCAGGCCGATGATCGAATAACGCCCCCACTTCTCGCCGCCCTGAACCGACTCCAGCAGGTAGGAGTTGGGCTGATCGGCAAGCTTGAGGTAGATCGACAGCGGCGTGTCGAAGTCGGCCAGGGTTTCGCGGGCAAGCGGGATGCGGTTGTAGCCTTCGGCAGCCAAACGCAGGAATTCTTCACGGTTCATGAGCAACCTCGTGGTTTGAGGACAAAACGGTCAGGTAGGCAAACGTGCCGGCAGGCCGGCCAGAATCAGGTCAGGCGCGCCAACGCCAGCGGGCCAGGGCCTTGATGACTTTCATCCAGAGTTTGCGAGTGACCACCACGATGGATTCTCTTGAGGAGGGACGTTTGATGTCGGGCAACAGTATCTCAGCGTCCATGTCCAGGCAACCGGGAATCAGTCTGCGCAGATCATCAATCACCATCGCCGGGTTTTCCTCGGCAATCGGCCGCCCATGGTTGTAGCCATAGCTCAGCGCGACGCAGGCCACACCGGCAGCCTTGGCCGCCTGCACGTCAGTGCGCGAGTCGCCGACGAACAGCGATTGCGAGGCTGGCGCACCGGCCATTTTCATCACGAAAAACAGTGCGGCAGGATCGGGCTTTTTCTGCGGCATGGTGTCACCGCCGATGATCCAGCGAAAGAAACGCCCCAGCTTCATCTCGTCCAGCAGCGGCGCGACGAAGCGCTCCGGCTTGTTGGTGATGAGGGCCATTTCGACACCCATTTTCTGCAGCCACTTGAGGGTTTCACGCACGCCGGGATAGACCACGGTGAACTCATGCTTTTGCGCATAAGCGCGCATGAAGATTTCCAGGCCCTGCTCGGCCAGCGCGTCATCGACCCCGCTGTGGTCGAGGTCGTTGGCCAGCGCGCGGCGTACCAGCACCGGAGCACCGTTGCCCACCCAGGACCGCACCGATTCCAGCCCGGCGATCGGACGCCCCAGCTCGGCGAGCATGGTGTCCACCGCCACGGCCAGATCGGGCACCGAGTCCACCAGAGTGCCGTCCAGGTCGAACATGATCAGCTTGGGAAGTTTGCCTGCAAACAGCCGCTCGAAGCCGCTCATGCGCGGGATGACGCCAGTTCTGTGCGCATCTTGTCGATCACTTCGCGGTAGTCCGGCGCATTGAAAATGGCTGAACCGGCAACGAAGGTATCAGCACCTGCCGCTGCGATTTCGCGGATATTATTGACGTTCACGCCGCCGTCGATTTCCAGGCGGATGTCGCGTCCGGAAGCATCGATCAGGGCGCGCGCTTCACGCAGCTTGTTGAGCGTACCGGGGATGAACTTCTGCCCGCCAAAACCTGGGTTGACGCTCATGAGCAGGATCATGTCGACCTTGTCCATGACGTATTCGAGCAGGTTCAACGGCGTGGCCGGGTTGAACACCAGGCCCGCCTTGCACCCGCCCTCGCGGATCAACTGCAGCGAACGGTCGATGTGCTGGGTCGCTTCCGGGTGAAAGGTGATGTAGGTGGCACCGGCCTCGATGAAGTCGCCGATGATGCGATCCACCGGGCTGACCATCAGGTGCACGTCAATCGGCGCAGTGACGCCATATTTGCGCAGCGCGCTGCACACCATCGGACCAATGGTCAGGTTCGGGACGTAGTGATTGTCCATGACATCGAAGTGGACAAAGTCGGCGCCGCTGGACAGCACGTTGTCGACTTCCTCACCCAGACGGGCGAAGTCAGCGGAAAGAATCGATGGGGCAATAACGAAGGGCTGCATGACGCACCTGTTTGAGCAGAATCACGGTGCGCGGATTGTACGCCAAGCTTCGCCCGGAGCGGTAAGCTTCGAGCCTCAAGCCTCAAGCTTCAAGCTTCAAGCTTCAAGCTTCAAGCTTCAAGCTTCAAGCATTTTGATTTGCTTCTGCTTTTAGCTTGTAGCTTGTAGCTTGTAGCTTGTAGCTTGCAGCTTGCAGCTTGCAGCTTGTAGCTTGCAGTCACTGCGCCGTTCTGAGTTTTTCGCTGCGCCCCCTCAGCCACTCCAGCACCAGCAGCAAGACCACCGAAAAGCCGATCAGCAGGGTCGCAGCGGCGGCGATGGTCGGGCTGAGGTTTTCGCGGATACCGCTGAACATCTGCCGAGGCAAGGTCGCCTGTTCCGGTCCGGCGAGGAACAGCGTGACCACCACTTCGTCGAACGAGGTCGCGAAGGCGAACAGCGCGCCGGAAATCACCCCTGGCGCAATCAGTGGCAGGGTCACGCGCCGGAACGCGGTCAGTGGCGATGCGCCGAGGCTGGCGGCCGCACGCACCAGGTTGTGATTGAAGCCCTGCAACGTCGCCGACACGGTGATGATCACGAACGGCACGCCCAGCACCGCATGGACCAGAATCAGCGAGGTGTAACTATTGCCCAGTCCCAGCGGCGCGAAGAACAGGTAGCTGGCGACACCGACGATCACCACCGGCACCACCATCGGCGAAATCACCAGGGCCATGACCAGCGCCTTGCCGGGGAAGTTGCCGCGGGTCAGGCCGATCGCTGCCAGCGTGCCGAAACCCATCGCCAGCAGGGTCGCGGCCGGGGCGACGATCATGCTGTTCTTCAGCGCGCGCATCCACTCGGCGGAGTTGAAGAAGTCCTGATACCACTGCAACGAGAAGCCTTGCAGCGGATAGACCAGAAAGCTGCCGGAGTTGAATGACAGCGGCACGATGACCAGTACCGGGAGCACGAGAAACAGCAGCACCAGGGTGCAGATGATGCGCAAGGCGTAATACCAGAGGCGCTCGATCGGCGATGTGTAAGGGTTCAGCATGGTCACGCTCCTCAGCTCAGACGCAGGCGGCTGGCGCCGACCAGCCAGCTATAAATCAGGTACAGCACGATGGTCGCCAACAGCAGCAGCCCGCCGAGCGCGGTGGCCATGCCCCAGTTGATACTGGTGTTGGTGTAGAACGCGACGAAATAGCTGACCATCTGGTCGTTCGGGCTGCCCAGCAACGCCGGGGTGATGTAGTAGCCGATCGACAGAATGAACACCAGCAGACAGCCTGCCCCGATCCCGGCATAAGTCTGCGGGAAGTACACGCGCCAGAAGCTCGCAAACGGGTGGCAGCCCAGCGAAATCGCAGCGCGCATGTAGGTTGGGGAAATGTTCTTCATCACGCTGTAGATCGGCAGGATCATGAACGGCAGCATGATGTGCACCATCGAGATGTACACGCCGACGCGGTTGAAGACCAGTTCCAGCGGCTTGTCGATGATGCCCATCGCCAGCAACGCACTGTTGATCAGCCCGCTGGACTGCAACAACACGATCCAGGCAGCCACGCGCACCAGAATCGAGGTCCAGAACGGCAGCAACACCAGAATCATCAGCAGGTTGCTCTGCCGCGCAGGCAGGCTGGCCAGCAGGTAGGCCAGCGGATAAGCCAGCACCAGACAGATCGCGGTAATCACCAGGCCCATCCAGAACGTGCGGGCGAAGATGTCCAGATAGATCGCCTGGTCCGGGGTCGCCGGGGCGATTTCGCCGAGGTCGTCGATGCGATGGTCGACCGCCGCCAGCAGGTAATACGGGGTGATGCTGCTGGTATTGCGACGCACCGCCTGCCAATAGGCCGGGTCGCCCCAACGCTCGTCCAGCGCTTCGAGCGCTTCTTTATAAGAGGCAGGCTCGGTCTTGAACGGCAGCGCGCGTGCTGTTTTGCTCAGCAGACTGCGGTATCCGGCCAGTTCGATGTTCAGACGCTTGGACAGATCGCCCAGCGTGGAATTCTTGCGCGTTTCGGCCAGGTCCAGGCTCATTGCCTTGTAGACCGACTCGGGCGGCAGCCCTTTACCATCCCACTTCTGCACTTCGACCACGGTGGTTGGCAGCGCAGTCACGACTTCGGGGTTGCCGACGCTCTTGTACAGCAGCGCAGCGATGGGCACCAGAAACACCAACAGCAGGAAAATCACCAACGGAGCGATCAATGCCTGGGCCTTCCAGCGGTTGACCCGCTCGGCGCGAGCGAGACGTTGCTTCAAGTTGGGGCTGGCGCCTTCAGTCAAGGGCACGGCGATGACCATAGCGAACTCCGGAATCTTTTAACGAGGGGGCGCTCCCCGCTTCAGGGAGCGCCCGGTTCTGACTCAACGCAAACGGATTACTTGGCAGCCCAGGCAGTGAAACGCTGCTCGAGGGATTCGCCGTTGTCGGTCCAGAACGCCACGTCCATCTGCACCTGATCCTTGATGTTCTCAGGCGTGGTCGGCATGTTCTGCAGGGTTTCCTTGTCCAGCAGCTTGACCGCCTGGGTGTTGGCCGGGCCGTAGGCGATATTCTGCGAGTAGGTCTTCTGCTGCTCGGGGCTCAGCATGTAGGCGATGAACTTCTTCGCGGCATCGGCGTTTTTCGAACCCTTCGGGATGGCCCAGGCATCGAAGTCATACACGCCACCGGTCCAGACGACCTTGAGGTTGCTTTCCTTCTGCACGGCGGCGATCCGGCCGTTGTAGGCCGAGCTCATCACCACGTCACCGGACGCGAGGTACTGCGGCGGCTGAGCGCCGGCTTCCCACCACTGAATGTTCGGCTTGAGCTCATCCAGCTTTTTGAACGCGCGGTCCTGGCCGTCTTTGCTGGCCAATACCTTGTAGACGTCTTTCGGCGCAACGCCGTCGGCCATCAGGGCGAATTCCAGGGTGTACTTGGCGCCTTTGCGCAGGCCGCGCTTGCCCGGGAATTTCTTGGTGTCCCAGAAATCGGCCCAGCCGCTGGGTGCAGTGCTGACCTTGTCAGCGTTGTACGCCAGCACGGTGGACCAGACGAAGAAACCGGCACCGCAGGTGGTGATGGCGCCAGGCACGAAGTCAGCGGCATTGCCCAGCTGTTTCGGGTCCAGCTCTTCGAACATATCTTCGTCGCAACCACGCGCCAGTTCCGGCGATTCGACTTCTACCAAGTCCCAGGAAACGCTCTTGGTGTCGACCATGGTTTTGACCTTGGCCATTTCCCCGTTGTACTCACCGGCGATGATCTTGCCGTTGCCAGCCTTTTCCCAAGGCGCGTAGAAGGCTTTTTCCTGAGCGGCCTTGTTGGCACCGCCAAAGGAGATGACGGTCAGGTCGGTGGCTGCCATGGCTTGCGCCGCGCACATCATGCCCAACGTGATGGCGGTGAACTTCAAAGATTTCAACATGTGTTCTTTTCTCCACGAGCAGTGTTGGTAAGCGATTGGGATGGGCGATCAGGTCGCCTCTGTTATTGCTTTTGTCGGTAGATCAATGCACTTGCTGCATGGGGTCGAGCGCCCGGACGTGCTCGACTTGCCAGCCGATGGGCACCACGTCGCCCACGCTCAGGCCGGGGTCCAGTTCGGCAATCGGCTGTTTGACGAAGAAGTCGTTCTTGCCGGCCACTTCCAGACGCACGCGAACGTGGTCGCCCAGATAGATGAACTCGGCCACACGACCGGAAAAACGGTTGGCGCAGCTCTCGCTGCGGCCATTGAGGTTGATGCGTTCGGGACGGATGGACAGGGTCACCGGACCGCCAGGCTGGCCGACGTTGATCGCCAGCGCGTGGACTTTCTCGCCACGCTCGAGTTCGACCACACAGCGATCGCCGTCCTGACTGACCAGACGTCCATTGAGGCGGTTGTTCTCGCCGATGAAGTTGGCGACGAAGGTGTTCTTCGGCTCTTCGTACAGGCTGCGGGGCGGTGCGATCTGCTGGATTTCACCCTGATGGAAGACGGCAACCCGGTCGGACATGGTCAGGGCTTCGCCCTGGTCGTGGGTCACATAGACCACGGTTACGCCCAGGCGCTGGTGCAGGTGCTTGATCTCCATCTGCATGTGTTCGCGCAGCTGCTTGTCGAGGGCGCCGAGCGGCTCATCCATCAACACCAGTTGGGGTTCGAAGACCAGCGCGCGTGCCAGCGCCACGCGCTGCTGCTGGCCACCGGACAGCTGCGCCGGGTAGCGATGCGCAAAGGTGTCGAGCTGAACCATGCCCAGTGCCTTTTTGACCTTCTCGCCGACGTCGGTCTTGCTCATGCCACGCACCGATAACGGGAACGCCAGGTTCTCGGCCACGGTCATGTGCGGAAACAAGGCGTAGTTCTGGAACACCATGCCGATGTCGCGTTTGTGCGGCGGCACGTTATTGATGGCGCGGCCACCGAGGAGGATTTCACCGGCCGTCGGGGTCTCGAAACCGGCCAGCATCATCAGGCTGGTGGTCTTGCCAGAGCCGGAAGGACCGAGCAGGGTCAGGAACTCGCCCTTGCGAATGTCCAGGTTGAGGTCTTTGACGATCAGTGCTTCGCCGTCGTAGCTCTTCTGCACACCACGAAAGCTGACCAGAACATCATTTGCTCCAGCGCTTGTATCGACGTCGCTCATTACCCACACCCTTGTTTTGTCTGCGTGGGCTCAAGCCTAGAGCAGCCCGAAGCCCCCGCAAATCGGGGGCCGGGAGAGAATCGCCTAGGCCGGCTGGAAGGCCAGGGGTAGGGATTGCCCTACAGAGATGGCGCGATTGGATATGTCGGTTCAGGCATCCTTCTCGACGGCGCACTCACGTGGAGCACTCATCGTTATACACAAGTCCTAGAACGCGCAGGATAAAGGGCTTCAAGGCTTCGGCCCGAAGGGCGTAGGAGCGAACTTGTTCGCGAAGACAGTTTTTCAGACGATTCATTTTCGGCGATCATACCGGCCCTCTCGCGAACAAGTTCGCTTGTATGGTAAGACTTGAAGGGAGGAGGAGGGACTTAGTTCGCTTCTGACTGTTCGCGCAGTACAGACCCGTAGGAGATTTCACCCCTCCTCCTTTCACCCAAGCGCCGATAAAGAATGCTTAAGGCTCACAACCTACGATAGAAACAAGCCTGCGCCTCTGGGTGGCCCCTTCAAGTCTGTAAACCTTATCCCCGAGGAGGCGTTATGGCAATGCGGGTTACTCTGGAAAAACCGATCATCGGTGTAGATGTCGCCAAGAATGAGTTGGTGATCTACCACGATCAATATGATCGACTTGAGGCAATCCCCAATACCAAAGTCGCCATCACACAATGGCTGAAGGCCTTGGCGAGCAGCTGCGCCATCGCCATCGAAGCCACTAACGTCTATCACGTCCTGTTCGCGGATGCGGCCCACGAAGCAGGCTGTGACGTTTATATGGTGGATGGCTATCAGCTCAGTCATTACCGTAAAGGCGTCAACATACGCGCCAAAACCGATGCCCAAGATGCTCGTTTGTTGGCCCGATACCTGAAAAACGAGCTTGATGAGTTGCGGCCCTGGATACCTGCGAGCCCGCTTTATCGGCAGCTTCTGAGCCTGTTCCGACGTCGTGCAGCCTTGGTTCAGGCTCGTACTGGCCTGGTGCAAAGCTGGACCAACGAGCCTTTTCTGAGAACAGCGTTCGCCAATCAGGTCAACTCGATGAAACGATTTGAGGCGCTCGTTGAAAAGAAGATTCGCGATGTACTGCAGGAAGCCGGTCTGATGAGGCAGGTCAACCGCTGTATGAAAGTAGAAGGGATCGGCTTTCTGACTGCAGCTCGCTTGGTCACTTCTTTTCAGCGAGGCGAGTTCAGCGGAGCGAACGCCTTTATCGCGTTTCTTGGGCTGGACCTGAAAGTATCCAAATCAGGGCAAAGTGATGGACCTCGTCGATTGACCAAACGCGGCGATCCAGAAGCCCGACGGTTGCTGCACAACGCGGCTATGTCCGGGAGCCGTACGCCGGCCTGGAAGCCTTTTTATGAAGAGCAGAGAAAGCGTGGCTTTAGTACAACTCAAGCGCTGGTCATGCTCTCCCGAAAGTTGGCTCGAGTAGTCTTCGCTCTGTTAAAGAACCAGAGCGAATATCAAACAAAAGTGGCTTGAGGGCTTTGCCAAAACCATAGAATCTCCTACGGCCTTCGGCCAGAATCCAAATCAGACTTGTGTACAACGATGAGCGCTCCAGCGTGGGAATGCAGGTCTCGACGCTCTGCGTCGCAAAGGGGCGCGGGGTGTCGGGTGTCGTTTTCAGACTCAGAGCAGCTTGTGCTCCATCGCGTACTTGACCAGATCGGCCAGCGAGTTGAGTTTCATTTTTTGCATCAGCCGGGCCTTGTGGGTGCTGATGGTCTTGCTGCTCAAGGCCAATTGCTGAGCGATGTCGTTGACGTTGGCGCCTTGAGCGAGGCGCTCGAATACCGAAAACTCGCGCTCCGACAATAACGAGTGCAAAGGCCGGCTGTCGGTGAGGCCGACTTCAAAGACCATACGGTCGGCCAGATCCGGATCGATATAACGCCCGCCGGCCGCCACCCGGCGAATGGCCGTGAGCAGCAGCGCCGGGTCGCTGTCCTTGGTGGCATAACCTGCCGCGCCGACCTTCAATGCACGCGCAGCCATCTGCGCCTCATTGTGCATCGACAGCACCAGAATGGCCGGCGGGTTGGTCAATGCGAGAATCCTCGGTATCGCCTCAAGGCCATTGACGCCGGGCATGGAGATATCCAGCAGCACTACTTCGCAGGCCACATGACGCAGGGTTTCGAGCAACTGTTCGCCATTGCTGGCCTCGCCCACCACTTGCAGATCCCTGGCCAGGCCAATCAATTGCTTGATCCCTTCACGCACGATGGTGTGGTCTTCGGCTACCAAAACACGAATCACTGTTTTCGCTCCTGTGCGAGGGTGTCCAGCGGGATATAGGCGCGCAAGGTTGTGCCCTCACCCACCTCGCTGTCCAGCTCAAGTCGGCCGCCGAGCATCAGCACCCGCTCGCGCATCCCGACCAGACCGAACGAAACCGCCCTGCCCGACTCGATGACAAAGCCCTGCCCGTCATCGGCGATGCTCATGCACATCATGCCGTCCTGCAGCGTCAGGCTGATCTCTACCGTGTGTGCCTGGGCATGGCGCATCACATTGGTCAGCGCCTCCTGAAGGATCCGGAACATGCCTGTGGCCCTGGCATCGCTGAGCGTCGGGAGATTGTCCGGCACCTGCACCAGACACGGGATCTGCGTACGCGCCTCGAAACGGCGCGCCTGCCATTCGATGGCCGAAGCGATACCAGCGTCGAGAATCGGTGGCCGCAAGGCCGTGGCAACATCGCGCACCAGTTGAAACAACTGAGCGATCAGACGCTTCATGCTCTCCAGCCGCTCGCTCAGGCCAGGGTCGAGGTCGGCATAGGCCAGCTCGCACATGGACGTCTCGAGCTTCAATACCGTCAGCATCTGACCCAGCTCGTCGTGAACCTCGCGGGCAATATGCGCCTTCTCTTCTTCACGCACGCTTTCCAGATGCGCTGACAAGTCACGTAACTGCTCATGTGCGCGGCGGCGCTCGCTGACGTCAGTGAGGAACACCACCAGGTATTCGGCATCGCGAAAGCGCAGGAAGCTCAACGAGACATCGACAGGCAGCAGGCTGCCATCGGCGCGCAGGCAATGGGTCTCGAACACTTGCGGGCTGTCTTCGCTGGAGCGCGCGTTCTTCCACAGGTTAAGCCAGCGATCCATGTGCAGACCGGGCTCGAAATCGATCAGCGGGCGCTCGACCACCTGCCCCGACGCATAGCCCAGCATGGATTCCGCCGCCCGGTTGGCGTAACGCACCCGGCTGTCCCAGTTGACCCAGAGGATGCCGACGGTGCTTTGATCAATGGAAAACTGCGCCAGACGCAGCGCCTCCTCCTCTTCGACACGGCGGGCGAGTTCTTCACGCGCAGCCAGCAGCTCCTGCTCCAGCGCCTGCTGCTGGCGACGTTGCCAGATCACGATGGCGAAACACGCCAGCAACATCACCAGCAGCAGAATGCACAGGTTCTTCCAGAGTTTGGTCGACTCGATGAAATGTGAAGGGGTCAGCGGCATCCAGCGCGCATGCAGTTGCTCCAGCTCCTTGGCAGGGATCGCTCGCAAGGCTTCGCTGACGATGGCTGCCAGCTCCGGCATGTCGCGACGTGAAGCCACCCGCAACAATTGCGGCAGCCCGATATCCCCCACCACCGCCAGCCCGGCGAACCCCGGCTCGCGCAGCAAACGACTGAGTTGCGCTTCGTCCACCACGGCATAACGTGCCTGCTGACTGAGCAACAGCTGCAAGGCCTGGCGCTCCAGCGGTACCCCTTGCAGGTTGAGGTGCGCAAAGTTGCTACGCAGGTAGTCGGCCGTGGTGCTCGGCATGCGTACCGCGACGCGCGAAAGGCTGTCGAGTTTCTCCAGGTCCACGGCAGTGCTGCCATCACGTTCGCCGATCAACAGCTGCGAAACACGTAGATACGGGTCGGAAAACAACCACAGACGCAGGCCTGCGGGTGTTTGCATCAAGCCGGGCGCAACGTCGATTTCACCCTTGGCCAGCGCGTTCTCCAGCGCGCTCTGGTCAGGAAAATTCCGCCACAGCAACTCGACCGGCAGCGTCGCAGCCAGCGCATTCATCAGGTCGACGTTGGCGCCGGACAACTGCTGCAAGCGTTGATCGAACTGCGCGTAAGGCGCACGCAACACCAGCCCTACGCGCAACGGGCCATGCTGGTCGAGCCAGTTGCGCTGTGCTGAACTCAAGTGCGCAACGGCAGGTGTTTCAGGTTCGTCAGCCTGCGTATTCGCCATCTGAGCCATCAAGAGCAAGGCCAGGCAGCCGATAAAACCGGTGCGCAGAAGACGAATCATCAGTATGTCGCTCTCGTGTGTACGTATCACGGCCGTGTGCCGCGCAGGCTCAGGCCTGACAAAAGCCGATCAACCCATTAGGCTGCCGGGATAGTTTCTGGCTTGGAATATCCGATGTCCTACACCTTTCGCGCAACGTTTCCTGCATTGTTTCTGTCATTGATACTGCCTTGCGCCTTGCCTGCCCTCGCAGCGGACCCGACCCCTGACCCGGCCAAGGACGCTGCTGCGCAAGCGCCCGTCGAAAGAGCCCCGCTGCTCAGCCGCTCGCAGGAAGACGCAATAGCGCTGGAACGCCAATTGCCGCGCGAAGACCAGCAGCAACTTCAGGCCGGAGATGACAGCTTTCTCGCGCTCTGGAAACCCGCCAACACTGAGGCCCCTGAAGGCGCGGTCATCATTGTGCCTGGCGAAGCCGAGTCACCGGACTGGCCCGACGCTGTCGGCCCGCTGCGACGCAAGTTTCCGGATGTGGGCTGGTCGAGCCTGAGCATCACCATGCCGGACCCGCTCGACAACACGCCGGGCGCGCGCGAGCCCGATGCTGCCTCGGCAGATGCAAACGCCGCTAAAGCCACTGAGGCACCGAAGGAAACCTCCAAGGACGCCAACGCGACAGCAAAAGACCCGTCCGCAGAAGCCGAGGCGCTGGCTGCGGCTGAAACAGCCAAGGCTGCTGCCGACGAAGAACTCGACAAGGCTCAGGCCGAGCGCATCTTCGCGCGGATCGAAAGCGCGATCAGCTTTGCGCAGCAGAACAAGGCACGCAGCATCGTGTTGATCGGCCACAGCAGCGGCGCGTACTGGGCGGCCAGGTTCCTCAATGAACGGACGTCGCCTGTGGTGCAGAAACTGGTGATGCTGGCGGCGCGCGAACCCCTGAATGCCAAGCCTTCGCTGCTGGACATGGTGCCTCAGCTGAAAGTAAAAGCCGTCGATTTCATCTACAAAAACTCGCCTGACGAGGCTGCAAAGGCCCGTCTGCAGGCCAGTAAACGCACCAAGGGGCCGGGATTTACACAGATTGCTCTGATCAACATCGCCGGTGGCGGAGATGCCGAACAAGAGCAGCTATTCCGCCGTGTTCGCGGCTGGATAGACGCCAAAGAGGAAAAGTAAGCGCCAGACGCACCAGCAGGCTCAGTTGAACCCGCGTCGGGCTTTCACCACCCGATAGGCATTGTGCAACTCACTGGTCCTCTCGGTCGCCACCCGCACTTGCTGTGGATTGGCGCCCGAGCCGGCAATCTTGTCAGGGTGATGCCGGCTGAGCAGGCGCCGGTAGGCACGCTTGATGCTCAAAGGATCGGTGTCCGACTTTATCCCCAGCAGCGTCATCGCACTTTTGTAGTCGCCGCCGCTGCTGCTGATCGGCGAGCGCTTCATGGGGTCGTGGTCAGCAGCCAGCGCCTCGATCTGTGGACCTGTCCAGCCAAGCCACATGCCCCACACCCCGATCAGCTCGCGCTCGACCCGAGAAGCCTTGCCGTCCGCCCACGCCATCCGCCAGCAGGCGCGCAACATATCTTCGGCAATATCAGGCTGGCCTTGCAGGTCACGCAGATAACTGCGCAGGCCATCGGTGCCGTCGCGGCCGCGTTTGAAGGCGTTTATGGCGCGCAACTGATCCGCCTCGTTCAGATTCAAACGGCGCATCTCGGTACGTGCCTGATGGATATGGCTGGCCAGAACCCGTCCGTCACTTTTGGCCAGACGGCCCAGCAACACAAACAGCAGATCGTCCTTGTGGACCGTTGCACGTCCACCCAGGCGCTCACGCAGATGCGCCCAACTCTGCAGTTTCAGGCGCCGGTCCAGCGCCTGCCCCAACAGAGCACCGAGCATTGCGCCTGGAATACTGGCAATTGCGTAACCGACTCCAGCGCCGATCAGTGTGCCGGGCCAAAGCATTCAGCGAGTCTCCACAAGCATCTGCTCGGCTTCAGCCAGGCGCTCGTGGGTACCGACATCGACCCAGCGCCCTCTGTAGTGCTCGCCCGTGACCAGCCCGTTATGCATCGCCTCGCGCAACAGCGGCGCAAGCTTGAACGCGCCGGGCTCGCAATTGGCAAACAGCTGTGGATGAAGGATGGCGATACCGCTGTACGTCAGGCGTTGACCCGCCGAATCGTCGTCGCGCACCTGACCATCGACCAGCGAGAAGTCACCCGTCGGGTGATGCGCGGGGTTATCGACCAAGACCAGGTGAGCGAGGCCCGCAAGCGGCACACGCAATGCGCTGAAGTCGTAATCGGTCCAGATATCCCCGTTGATCACCACGAAGGGCTCAAGGCCAAGCAACGGCAATGCGCGCTGAATGCCACCGCCGGTTTCCAGCGGCAGGCCTTCGGGGGAGTAACGAATGCTCAGGTCGAAACGCTGACCGTCGCCCAGGTAATCCTCGATCTGCTGGCCCAGCCACGCATGATTGATGACCAACTGGTGAAACCCTGCATCGCGCAAGGCGTTCAGGTGGTATTCGATCAACGGTACATCGCCGACACGCACCAGCGGTTTGGGCGTATGCAGGGTCAACGGGCGCATTCGCTCGCCTTTACCGGCGGCGAGAATCATCGCTTTCATGCAGTCCTCTTCGACACAATCAAGATCTTTTCCAAAATGGCCATGTTTCAAAGCGGCCCTGTATAAACGGGCTGTCTATGACGTGGGCCGTCTCTGTCATTTCAGACAGCGGCGTCTACCGGCTGCAGACTGGTAAGCAATTGCCCGAGCTGCGCCAGTTCTGGGCGACGTGACAACACCGCTTCTATATAAGCGAAAAAGCGCGGAACGTCTTCCAGGTAGCGAGGTTTTCCATCCCGGTGGCAAATGCGGGCAAAAATGCCGATCACCTTCAAATGTCGCTGTACGCCCATCAGATCACTGGCGCGCTCGAATGCGGCAAAATCTTCCTGTACCGGGATGCCGATAGCCCGCGCCTGATCCCAGTAGGTGCGCAGCCAGTCACTGACACGTTCCTGCGGCCAGCTCAGGAATGCGTCCTTGAACAGGCACGTCACGTCATAGGTGACCGGGCCATAGACCGCATCCTGAAAATCCAGCACGCCCGGGTTAGGCTCGCTGATCATCAGGTTTCGCGGCATATAGTCGCGATGCACCAGTACTTTGGGCTGTGCCAGGGCGCTGTTGATCAACAGCTCGCTGACCTGCTGCCAGTCGCTCAACTGCGCCTCGTCCATCTCGACACCCAAGTGCCGCTTCACGTACCACTCTGGAAACAGCTCCAGCTCACGGCGCAGCAACGCGACGTCATAGCTGGGCAATGGCGCGTCCATAGGCAGTTGCTGGTAGGCCAGCAACGCCTGGATAGCATCAGCGAACAAGGCATCGGCATTATCGGCGTCAATGACATCCAGATAAGTCTGACGGCCCAGATCGTTGAGCAGCAAAAAGCCTTGTGTCAGGTCTTCGGCATAAATTTTTGGAACATTAATGCCCGACTTTTCCAATAAATGAGCGATATCCACGAACGGTTTGCAGTTTTCCTGCGGTGGAGGGGCGTCCATGACAATAAAAGTTCGGTCCGCACCCTCCCAGCGAAAATAACGGCGAAAACTTGCGTCACTGCTGGCCGCAGTCAATGTAGCCGGGGGCACGGCGCCCCAACCGTGCGCCGAAAACAGCGCCGGCAACTGCTCATCGAGCCAAACTTTCAGGGATTGCAGGCGTATATCTTGATCTGACATTACAAGGGTCTCCGACGGCGCTAGCCGTCAAGCGGGTCATGCTTTATTATCCGGAATCTTTTTCAGCCCATCGAGAGGCGTGCGGCCCCCCCGCGGGCAGATGGCGCGCAGGAAGCCCGGACTAATAAGATGGCATTGAAATCCCCCGCGTTTCGTAAAAAATTTCCGTTGCTCGTAACCGGCAGTCTGCTGGCGATGCAACCTCTGGCCACTCAGTTCGTGGTCGCCGCGGAACAGTATGACTGCTCAGTCTCTGCTTCGGGTGCCTGGAACTGTGCGCCGAAATCCAATGCTGCTGCAGTGGATCTGCCTCCGCGCCCCGTGCATGACACGACGTCGGTCAGTTCCAACGGCACGGTCACCTCACAAGGCACCTCTTCGGGTGAACAGTCTGCGGGTACGCAACTGGTCACTGAAGCCAAGGGCAAAGGTCTGAAGTCGCGTAGTGCTGACTACAGCCACCTCGATTGGGTTCCTCGCGAAAAGCTTACCGCAGCGCAACTGGCCGAGACCGGCCCGTATTGCTCGGGTGCCTACGTCGAGCCGATCCGTCCTGGCATGGACGACAAGACGCCGATGAAAGACGCGCCAATGTTCGTGGGAGCCAAGGCTTCGCGTTACGAACAGGAAGCGCAGGTCGCCACGCTGGCGGGTGATGTCGTGATGCGTCAGGGCAGCATGCAGGTGCAGGCCCAGGAGGCTGCACTGCATCAGGCCGAGAACCGTGGCGAGCTGAACGGCGATGTCCGTCTGCGCGACAACGGTGCGCTGATCGTTGGTGACAAGGCCGAACTGCAACTCGATACCGGCGAAGCCCGTGTCGACAACGCCGAGTACGTCCTGCACAAGTCGAACATTCGCGGTAACGCCCTGTACGCCAAGCGTGCAGAGAACGCGATCATCCGGCTCAAGGACGGTACCTACACGACGTGCGAGCCGAACAGCAACGCCTGGACGCTCAAGGGCAACAACATCACGCTGAACCCGGCCACCGGCTTTGGTACAGCGACGAACGTTACCCTGCGGGTCAAGGACATACCGGTTCTGTACACGCCGTATATCTACTTCCCGATCGACGACCGTCGCCAGTCCGGTTTCCTGCCGCCGACCATTGCAGCAGGCGGCGACAACGGCTTCACACTGGTCACCCCGTACTACTTCAACCTGGCGCCGAACTACGACGCCACGTTGTACCCGCGTTACATGGCTGATCGTGGCTTGCTGATGGAAGGCGAGTTCCGCTACCTGACCAAGGGCAGCGAAGGTCAGTTCGGCGGCGCGTACCTGAACGACGAGAATGACGACCGCAAACAGCAGTCGGACTACGACAAGACCCGCTGGATGATCAACTGGCAGCACAAGGGCGGGCTTGATACGCGCTGGCTGACCCAGGTCGATTACACCGACATCAGCGATCCTTACTACTTCCAGGATCTGGAAACCGATCAGATCGGCGTCAAACGGACTGACTATCTCAACCAGCAGGGCTCCCTGACCTACCGTGGCGACAGCTTCGCGGCAGTGCTCAATGCTCAGGCCTACAAGCTGGCGACGGTTGCCAACGTTACGCCGTACAACCGTCTGCCTCAGCTGACGCTCAACGGTACGTTGCCCTACAACCCCGGCGGTCTGAAGTTCGATTATCAGACTGAAGCGGTGCGCTTCGAGCGTGACCTGCGCAGCGGCGCGTTCATCGATGAAGATGGCAACTCCGAGACACGTCTGGACAACAACATCTCCGGCCTGGCTCGCGCCAACGGCGATCGCCTGAACCTGGCTCCGTCCGTCAGCCTGCCGATGAACTGGACCTATGGCTTCCTGACGCCGAAGCTGAAGTACGTCTACACGCAATACGATCTGGATCTGGACAGTCAGGGCAAAAACACCCTGCTGGCCGGCGAAGAGTACAGCAGCAGCCAAAGCCGCAGCGTACCGATCTTCAGCGTCGACAGCGGCCTGTACTTCGACCGCAATACCAACTGGTTCGGCAAGGATTACCGCCAGACCCTGGAGCCGCGCCTGTTCTATCTCTATGTTCCCGAGAAAGACCAGACCGACATCCCGGTATTCGACACCAGCGAAAGCACGTTCAACTTCTCCTCGCTGTTCCGTGACAACCGCTTCACCGGTTCCGACCGCATCGGCGACGAGAACAAACTGTCGCTGGGCGTCACCAACCGCTGGATCGAAGACAACGGCTTCGAACGTCAACGCTTCAGCATTGGTCAGGCACTGTATTTCGAAGACCGTAAAGTGCAACTCCCTGGTGTCGCGTTCGCTGACCGTGACGATGCGCGCTCCAAAGTCTCGCCTTATGCACTGGAATACGAATACCGCTTCAACCGCGACTGGCGCTTCAATTCCGATTTCAACTGGGATCCGGACAGCCGAAGCACCCGTTCGGGCAGCGCTATGTTCCACTACCAGCCTGAAGACAATCCGAACAAGATCGTCAACCTCGGCTATCGCTATCGCAACGACCAGATTCGTTACGACGAAAGCACCGGCCGTTGGGTCGTGGGTGGTGGTGACTACGGCACCCCGGGTTCGCCAAACTACGTGAAGGACTACTACAAGATTCAGCAGCACGATTTCTCGGTCATCTGGCCGATCGTGCCGCAGTGGAGCCTGATCAGCCGTTGGCAGTATGACTACAACCGTGAACGCACCATCGAAGCTTTCGGCGGGTTCGAGTACGACAACTGCTGCTGGAAAATGCGTCTGGTCAATCGCTACTGGATCGACTACGACGAGTTCAGCCAGGCAGCACCTCAGAACGAGAAAGGCGACCGCGGCATATTCCTACAAATCGTGTTGAAGGGGCTCGGCGGTGTAACTGGCGCCAAGGTAGACAGCTTCCTCGACAAAGGCATTCAAGGTTATCGTGAACGTGAAGACCAAGCTTTCTGATTGTCTGCGCCCGCTGATGCTGGGCGCGTTACTCCTGAGCGGTGCAGTGCATGCTGCGGTTCAACCTCTGGACAGTGTCGTGGCTATCGTCGACAACGATGTGATCATGAAAAGCCAGATGGACCAGCGTGTACGTGAAGTTCAGCAGACCATTGCCAAGCGCGGCTCTGGTGTACCGCCTGCAGAAGCCCTGCAACCACAGGTTCTGGATCGTCTGATCCTGGAAAACCTGCAGTTGCAGATGGGCGAACGCTCTGGCATTCGTGTCTCCGACGAAGAGCTGAACCAGGCCATCGGCACCATTGCCCAGCGCAACAACATGAGCGTGGAGCAGTTCCGCGCCGCGCTGGCGCATGACGGCCTGTCCTATAACGACGCGCGCGAACAGGTGCGCCGGGAAATGATCATCAGCCGCGTGCGTCAGCGCCGGGTGGCCGAACGTATCCAGGTGTCCCAGCAGGAAGTGAAGAACTTCCTCGCCTCGGATATGGGCAAGGCTCAGTTGTCTGAAGAGTTTCACCTGGCCAACATTCTGATCGCCACACCTGACAGCGCTTCCTCGGACGCCATCCAGGCTGCTGCGGTCAAGGCCAAGGGTATCTACGACCAGCTGAAGAAAGGCGCTGACTTCACCCGTCTCGCAGCCACCTCCTCGTCCAGCGAAAACGCACTGGAAGGCGGCGACATGGGCTGGCGCAAGGCTGCGCAATTGCCACCGCCGTTCGGTGACATGCTCAGCTCGATGCCTGTCGGTGACGTGACGCCTCCTGCGCGTACGCCGGGCGGTTTCATCATCCTCAAGCTGCTGGAAAAGCGCGGCGGCCAGGGTGAGGCGCAAATGCGTGATGAAGTGCATGTGCGTCATATCCTGATCAAGCCAAGCGAAATTCGTAACGAGGCAGAGACCAAGCGTCTTGCAGAGAAGATCTACGACCGCATCCAAAACGGCGAAGATTTCGCCGAGCTGGCGAAAAGCTTCTCGGAAGATCCGGGCTCTGCACTCAATGGCGGCGATCTGAACTGGGTTGATCCCAACTCTCTGGTTCCGGAATTCCGTCAGGTGATGAGCGAAACGCCACAAGGCGTCTTGTCCAAACCGTTCCAGACCCAGTACGGCTGGCATGTCCTAGAAGTGCTCGGTCGTCGCTCCAAGGACGCTACCGATCAGGCTCGGGAACAGCAGGCGCTGAACGTATTGCGCAACCGCAAGTACGACGAAGAGCTGCAAACCTGGCTGCGTCAGATCCGCGACGAAGCCTACGTTGAAATCAAACTCCCTGGCGCGACCCAGGCTGCACAGTGAAACCCAAGCGTTTCGCACTGACACCCGGCGAGCCGGCCGGCATAGGTCCTGACCTTTGCCTGCTGCTCGCCACGCAGCCTCAGCCATACCCCCTGATTGCCATCACCAGCCGCGACCTGCTCCTTGAGCGGGCCGCGCAACTGGGTGTGTCGGTCAGTCTGATAAAGGTCACGCCCGACGCGTTTCCCGACCTGCCTGCGCCTGCCGGCAGTCTGTACGTCTGGGATACGCCACTGGCCGCTCCGGTGGAAACCGGCGTGCTGAACAAAGCCAATGCTGCATTTGTTCTGGAAACCCTGACTCGCGCGGGCCAGGGCTGCCTGGACGGACTGTTCAGCGGCATGATCACCGCCCCGGTGCACAAAGGCGTGATCAACGACGGCGGTATCGCGTTTTCCGGACACACCGAATTTTTCGCTGAACTGACTCACACCGAACAGGTGGTGATGATGCTGGCAACCGGCGACCTGCGCGTAGCACTGGTGACCACTCACCTGCCGTTGCGCGATGTGGCCGACGCCATCACAGCGGATCGTCTGGAGCGCGTGACACGCATCCTGCACGCCGACCTGGTCAACAAATTCGGCATTGCCCATCCACGCATTCTGGTCTGCGGCCTCAACCCTCATGCCGGCGAAAGCGGGCATCTGGGTCGTGAGGAAATCGACATCATCGAACCTGCTCTGGAGCGCCTGCGCAGCGAAGGCCTGGACTTGCGCGGCCCGCTGCCTGCAGACACTCTGTTTACCCCCAAATATCTGGAGCACTGCGACGCAGTGCTGGCGATGTACCACGATCAGGGCCTGCCCGTGCTGAAATACAAAGGTTTCGGCGCAGCGGTCAATGTGACGCTCGGCCTGCCAATCATCCGCACCTCTGTCGATCACGGCACGGCGCTGGACCTGGCCGGCACTGCGAACATCGACACCGGCAGCCTGCACGTCGCACTGCAAACCGCCTACCAGATGGCCGAGACCCATTCATGACCGAGCAATACCAACACCGGGCGCGCAAGCGCTTCGGGCAGAACTTCCTGCACGATTCAGGCGTTATCGACAAGATCCTGCGTGCCATCCGTGCCAAACCTGAAGACCGGCTGCTGGAAATCGGGCCGGGCCAGGGTGCACTGACCGAGGGCCTGCTCGACAGCGGCGCTCAGCTGGACGTGGTCGAGCTGGACAAGGACCTGATCCCGATCCTGAACGGTCAGTTCGCCAGCAAGCCGAACTTCAACCTGCATCAGGGCGATGCGCTGAAATTCGACTTCAACACCCTCGGCGCCGAACCGCGCAGCCTGCGGGTGGTGGGCAACCTGCCGTACAACATCTCGACACCGCTGATTTTTCACCTGCTGCAGAACGCCAGCCTGATCCGCGACATGCACTTCATGCTGCAAAAGGAAGTGGTCGAGCGCATGGCTGCCGGACCCGGCGGTGGTGACTGGGGCCGTCTGTCGATCATGGTCCAGTACCATTGCCGCGTCGAACACCTGTTCAACGTCGGACCGGGTGCATTCAACCCGCCGCCGAAAGTGGACTCGGCCATTGTGCGCCTCGTCCCTTACGAAACACTGCCGCACCCTGCCAAGGATCACCGTGTGCTGGAGCGCATCGTGCGTGAAGCGTTCAACCAGCGTCGCAAGACCCTGCGCAACACCCTCAAGCTGCTGTTGACCAGCGATGAGATCACCGCTTCCGGAGTAGACGGCAGCTTGCGTCCCGAGCAGCTCGATCTGGCTGCATTCGTTCGTCTGGCAGACACTCTTAGCGAAAAAGTTGTGACAGAGTGAACCCTGAGGACAAGTAAACGGCAGGCTCAGTCTTCATTTTCCGCTTACTTGTCCTAGACTGATCTACCTGCCGCACACGCCCTTTTTTCGCAGCTATGGATTTCAAGGCCTATTGCATGCCCGATTCTCGTTACAAAGTCGACGTCAGCGTCGTCACACGCTTCCTCTCGGAGCAGTCGCAACCCGAGCAGAACCGCTTCGCTTTCGCCTACACCATTACCGTGCACAACAATGGCGAGCTCCCTGCCCGGCTGCTGTCGCGGCACTGGGTCATTACCGACGGTGATGGCAATGTCGAGGAAGTACGTGGTGAAGGCGTGGTCGGCCAGCAGCCACTGATCAAGGTCGGCCAAAGCCATACCTACAGCAGTGGTACGGTCATGACCACCAAGGTCGGCAATATGCAGGGCACTTACCAGATGCTGGCCGAAGACGGCAAACGCTTCGATGCCGTTATCGAGCCTTTCCGTCTGGCCGTTCCGGGCTCGCTGCACTGATGGCGGTGTACGCGGTCGGTGATCTGCAAGGCTGCCTTGAACCTCTGCAATGCCTGCTCGAGCACGTGCACTTCAACCCGGAGCAGGATCGCCTCTGGCTGGTGGGTGACCTGGTCAACCGTGGCCCGCAATCGCTGGAAACGCTTCGCTATCTGTACAACATTCGCGAATCGCTGGTGTGCGTGCTCGGCAATCATGACCTGCACCTGCTGGCAGTGGCCCGTAAAAAAGAGCTGCTGAAGAAAGGCGACACGCTGCTTGAAATCCTTGAAGCGCCTGATCGTGACGACCTGCTTGGCTGGGTGCGTCGGCAGAAGCTCATGCATTACGACGCAGAACGCAACGTCGCCATGGTGCATGCCGGTATCGCGCCACAATGGACGCTGAAAAAGGCCTTGAAGCACGCTGCCGAAGTCGAGCACGCGCTGCAGGACGACACGTTGTACGGCGCCTTTCTCGACGGCATGTACGGCAATGAACCGGCCAAGTGGGACAACGACCTGCAAGGCGTGACGCGTCTGCGGGTCATCACCAACTACTTCACCCGCATGCGCTTCTGCACCAGCGACGGCAAACTCGATCTGAAGAGCAAGGAAGGGGTCGGCACCGCGATACCTGGCTACGCGCCCTGGTTCAGCCACCAGAGCCGCAAGACCCGCGACGTGAAAATCATTTTCGGCCACTGGGCTGCGCTTGAAGGTCGCTGCGACGAACCTGACGTCTTCGCCCTCGACAGCGGATGTGTCTGGGGCGGCTCGATGACGCTGCTCAATGTCGATACGCTTGAACGTCATCAGTGCAATTGCGATGCTATCGGCAATGCCGCCGACGGGCTTGTTACCCGCGTGCAACCCGGCGCTACTCCCCTTCCGTAACCTCAGGCTCAGGAGCCCAGGCAATGACTGAATTCAAACGTATCCCACCTGAACAGGCCC
Organism: Pseudomonas sp. PvP028; assembly: GCF_017832255.1. NCBI lineage: Bacteria > Pseudomonadati > Pseudomonadota > Gammaproteobacteria > Pseudomonadales > Pseudomonadaceae > Pseudomonas > Pseudomonas sp. PvP028. The sequence goes on along the minus strand of NZ_JAFIBL010000001.1, from coordinate 1,973,175 downwards.
AGGCTCTGCGCGAGCAAGGCGCCGTGCTGGTCGATGTTCGGGACCCACAGGCTTTCGAGAGCAATCACATTCCCGATTCCGTGCATCTGGACAACCACTCGATCGCTGACTTCATCCGCGAAGCCGATCTGGACAAGCCGCTGGTGGTCGTCTGCTACCACGGCAACTCCAGCCAGAGCGCTGCAGCCTATCTGGTCGGCCAGGGTTTCTCCGATGTGTACAGCGTGGACGGCGGTTTCGAGCTGTGGCGCGCCACTTACCCGCAAGAAACCGTGCAAGGCTGATAGAAAATATTTTTATGACAGCTGATCCCGCGTTCTACGCGGGCTCGCGAGCCATCTGACGAACGGTCAGCCCGTCTTCTCGCGCATCCCTTCTTTATCTTTCCGAATCCGAACTATCCTTAGCCTAGGCCATCCGTATTCAGGGGAGAGCCGGTACACCGGCGCGTGGGTCATCGGTAGTTACTTTTAGGGTGTTCTGGGGGGAAACAGCGGCCGTAATTAGGTCGCTGCCAGCATCGACTGACGATCCGCCGCCGGCTCCACGTATCGAGCGAGGTGACGTCATGAGTATATTCAGCCACTTCCAACAACGCTTCGAAAGCACGCGGCAAGAAGAGCTCTCGCTACAGGAGTATCTGGAGCTCTGCAAACAGGATCGCAGCGCCTATGCCTCTGCCGCAGAACGTCTTCTGCTGGCCATCGGCGAGCCTGAACTGGTGGATACCTCCGCCAACTCCAGGCTGTCGCGCATTTTCTCTAACAAGGTCATACGCCGCTATCCGGCCTTTGCCGACTTCCACGGAATGGAAGAATGCATCGACCAGATCGTTTCGTATTTCCGCCATGCCGCCCAAGGCCTGGAAGAGAAAAAGCAAATCCTGTATCTGCTCGGCCCGGTGGGTGGCGGTAAATCGTCCCTGGCGGAAAAACTCAAGCAACTGATCGAAAAAGTCCCGTTCTACGCCATCAAGGGCTCGCCTGTCTTCGAGTCGCCCTTGGGCCTGTTCAACGCTACGGAGGACGGCGCGATTCTCGAAGAAGACTTCGGGATTCCGCGACGCTACCTGAGCACCATCATGTCGCCCTGGGCGACCAAACGCCTGGCCGAGTTCGGTGGCGACATCAGCCAGTTCAAGGTGGTGAAGCTCTACCCTTCGATTCTCAACCAGATTGCCGTGGCGAAAACCGAACCCGGCGACGAAAACAACCAGGACATCTCTGCGCTGGTCGGCAAGGTGGATATCCGCAAACTGGAAGAATTCCCGCAGAACGATGCCGATGCCTACAGCTACTCGGGCGCGCTGTGCCGGGCCAACCAGGGCCTGATGGAATTCGTCGAGATGTTCAAGGCCCCGATCAAGGTCCTTCACCCGCTGCTCACCGCAACCCAGGAAGGCAACTACAACAGTACCGAAGGGCTGGGCGCGATCCCGTTCACCGGTATTTTGCTGGCGCACTCCAACGAATCGGAGTGGCACAGCTTCCGCAACAACAAGAACAACGAAGCCTTCATCGACCGTATCTACATCGTGAAGGTGCCGTACTGCCTGCGTGTCAGCGACGAGATCAAGATCTACGACAAGTTGCTGTTCAACAGCTCGCTGTCCAAGGCGCACTGCGCGCCGGACACCCTGAAAATGCTCGCGCAGTTCACCACGCTGTCGCGCCTCAAAGAGCCGGACAACTCCAACATCTACTCCAAGATGCGCGTGTATGACGGCGAGAACCTGAAAGACACCGACCCTAAAGCCAAGTCGATCCAGGAGTACCGCGACAGTGCGGGCGTCGACGAAGGCATGAATGGTCTGTCTACCCGCTTCGCGTTCAAGATTCTGTCCAAGGTGTTCAACTTCGATCCGCATGAAATCGCCGCCAACCCGGTGCATTTGCTCTACGTACTGGAGCAGCAGATCGAACAGGAGCAGTTCCCTGCTGAAACGCGCGAGCGCTATCTGCGCTTTATCAAGGAATACCTGGCACCGCGCTATATCGAGTTCATCGGCAAGGAAATCCAGACGGCGTACCTGGAATCCTACAGCGAGTACGGTCAGAACATTTTCGATCGCTACGTGCTGTATGCGGACTTCTGGATTCAGGATCAGGAATACCGTGATCCGGAAACCGGCGAGATCCTCAACCGCGTGGCCTTGAACGAGGAGCTGGAAAAGATCGAGAAACCGGCTGGCATCAGCAACCCGAAAGATTTCCGCAACGAAATCGTCAACTTCGTACTGCGTGCCCGCGCCAACAACAATGGCAAGAACCCGACCTGGCTCAGCTACGAGAAGCTGCGGGTGGTGATCGAGAAGAAAATGTTCTCCAACACCGAGGACCTCCTGCCGGTCATCAGCTTCAATGCCAAGGCCAGCAAAGAAGATCAGCAGAAGCACAACGACTTCGTGACACGAATGGTCGAGAGGGGCTACACGGACAAGCAGGTACGTTTGCTTTCCGAATGGTATCTGCGCGTGCGGAAATCGCAGTAAAGCAGCTGCAAGCTTCAAGCTATCAGCTGCAGGCGACAAGCGATCAACACCCGGTCTCGGGATTGATCGTTTGCTCGCTTGCAGCTTGAGGCTTACAACTTGAAGCTCCCCGGAGGAGCCTATGAGCTATGTGATCGACCGACGTCTCAACGGCAAGAACAAGAGCACGGTAAACCGCCAGCGGTTTCTGCGGCGTTACCGTGACCACATCAAGAAGGCAGTGGAGGAAGCGGTCAGCCGGCGCTCCATCACTGACATGGAACACGGCGAACAGATCAGCATTCCCGGGCGTGACATCGACGAACCGGTCCTGCACCACGGTCGCGGCGGCAAGCAGACCGTTGTTCATCCTGGCAACAAGGAATTCACCACCGGTGAGCACATCGCCCGCCCTCAAGGTGGCGCTGGCGGTAAAGGCCCCGGTAAGGCGGGCAATTCCGGCGAAGGGATGGATGAGTTTTCGTTTCAGATTACCCAGGAAGAGTTTCTTGAGTTCATGTTCGAAGACCTGGAGCTGCCGAACCTGGTCAAGCGCAACCTGACCGGCACCGACACCTTCAAGACCGTGCGCGCCGGGATCAGCAACGAAGGCAACCCGTCACGGATCAACATCATCCGCACACTGCGTTCGGCGCATGCACGCCGCATCGCACTGTCCGGTAGCAGTCGAGCGAAACTCAGGGAAGCGACCGCCGAGTTTGAGCGCATGAAGCGCGAAGAGCCGGATAACTTCGGCGACCTTCAGGAACTGGAAGTAGAAATCGACCGACTGAAGGCTCGCATTCGTCGTGTGCCCTATCTCGATACCTTCGACCTCAAGTACAACCTGCTGGTCAAGCAACCCAACCCCAGCTCAAAAGCGGTCATGTTTTGCCTGATGGACGTCTCCGGCTCCATGACCCAGGCGACCAAGGACATCGCCAAGCGCTTCTTCATCCTGCTGTACCTGTTTCTCAAGCGTAACTACGACAAGATCGACGTGGTCTTCATTCGTCACCACACCAGCGCCCGCGAAGTGGACGAGGAAGAGTTTTTCTATTCCCGGGAAACCGGCGGCACCATCGTTTCCAGCGCCTTGAAACTGATGCAGGAAATCATGGCCGCACGCTACCCGAGCAGCGACTGGAATATCTACGCGGCACAGGCGTCCGATGGCGACAACTGGAACGACGATTCGCCCATTTGCCGGGAAATCCTCACCAAACAGATCATGCCTTTCGTGCAGTACTACACGTACGTGGAAATCACGCCGCGTGAGCACCAGGCCTTGTGGTACGAATACGAACGCATCGGTGAAGATTTTGCCGACACGTTTGCCCAGCAACAGCTGGTCTCTGCCGGTGATATCTATCCGGTATTCCGCGAACTCTTTCAGCGAAGGTTAGTGTCATGACCGCCAGAGAGCAGAAGCGCCAACCCCTTTCCACGGGGTCAGAGTGGACATTCGAACTGATCCGCGCCTACGACCGCGAAATCGGCAGAATTGCCGAGCGGTACGCGCTGGACACCTATCCCAACCAGATCGAAGTGATCACGGCCGAGCAGATGATGGACGCCTATGCCTCGGTGGGCATGCCGCTGGGCTATCACCATTGGTCCTACGGCAAACACTTCCTCAGCACGGAAAAATCCTATTCTCGCGGCCAGATGGGCCTGGCCTACGAGATCGTCATCAACTCCGACCCGTGTATTGCCTACCTGATGGAAGAAAACACCATCTGCATGCAGGCGCTGGTGGTGGCCCATGCGTGCTATGGCCATAACAGCTTCTTCAAGGGCAACTACCTGTTCCGCACCTGGACCGATGCCAGTTCGATCATTGATTACCTGGTGTTCGCCAAGCAGTACATCATGCAATGCGAGGAGCGCCATGGCATCGATGCTGTGGAGGACTTGCTCGACTCCTGCCATGCGCTGATGAACTACGGTGTGGACCGCTACAAGCGCCCCTACCCGATTTCAGCCGAAGAAGAGCGGCGTCGGCAGAAGGACCGGGAGGAGCACCTTCAGCGACAGATCAACGATCTTTGGCGCACCATCCCGAAAAGTGCCGACAAGAGCAGCAAGGAAGACAACGCGCGCTTTCCGGCCGAGCCGCAGGAAAACATTCTCTACTTCATAGAGAAACACGCCCCGCTGCTGGAACCATGGCAGCGCGAAGTGGTGCGCATCGTGCGCAAGATCGCGCAGTATTTCTATCCACAGCGCCAAACCCAAGTGATGAACGAAGGCTGGGCGACGTTCTGGCACTACACGCTGATGAATGACCTGTACGACGAAGGGCTGGTCACCGACGGCTTTATGATGGAGTTCCTGCAGTCGCACACCAGCGTTATTTTCCAGCCCGGTTTTGACAGCCCCTACTACAGCGGCATCAATCCCTATGCGCTGGGCTTTGCCATGTATCAGGACATCCGGCGGATGTGCGAACACCCTACCGATGAGGATCGCCAATGGTTTCCGGAAATTGCCGGCAGCGACTGGCTGACGGCGATCAAGTTCGCGATGACCAGCTTCAAGGACGAGAGCTTCATTCTCCAGTACCTGTCGCCCAAGGTGATTCGCGACCTGAAGCTGTTCAGCATCATGGACGACGACCAGAAGGACGACCTGCTGGTGCCCGCCATTCATGATGAAAACGGCTATCGGACCATCCGCGAAATACTCGCTGCACAGTACAACCTGGGCAATCGGGAGCCCAATGTGCAGATCTACAGCATCGACCGCCGAGGCGACCGCTCGCTGACCTTGCGCCATCAACAGCACAATCGCAAACCGCTTGGTGACTCGACAGACGAGGTGCTCAAACACCTGCACCGGCTGTGGGGCTTTGACATCCACCTGGAAACCTTGCAGGGCGATCAGGTGGTCAAGACTCATCACGTACCACCGAAAGGCGAGCATGCCGACAGTGAGTATCCCCGGCTTGATATGGCGGTCGTCCACCTTTAAGCGCTAGGGCACTAGCGCGTTAAACGCTTGCTCATACAGCTTTAGCCTCCATAAGTACGACACAAGGTTTATCCTGTCGCGCTTACGGAGGCTTTTTATGCAGATTTATAAAGTGGGCGGTGCTGTACGCGACCGTCTTCTGGGTCAACCTGTCACGGACATCGACTGGGTGGTAGTCGGCGCAAGCACCGAGGACATGCTGATCAAGGGCTATCGCCCGGTCGGTACAGATTTCCCGGTGTTTCTGCATCCGCTGACCAATGAGGAATACGCGCTGGCGCGCACCGAGCGCAAGAGCGGTGTGGGCTATGGGGGCTTTGTTTTCCACGCCAGCCCCGAGGTAACGCTCGAGCAGGACTTAATTCGGCGCGACCTGACGATCAATGCCATGGCTGAAGACAAGGACGGTAATTTAACCGATCCCTACAACGGCCAGAAGGATCTGGAAGCGCGGATATTACGTCACGTTTCACCCGCATTCGCCGAAGATCCCCTCAGAGTCTTGCGTGTGGCCCGATTCGCAGCGCGCTACGCCGGTTACGGTTTTACCATCGCGCCCGAGACCCTGGGATTGATGCGACAGCTCAGTGAATCGGGCGAACTCAAGGCGCTGACTGCCGAGCGAAGCTGGAAGGAAATCTCTCGCGCACTCATGGAAGAACAGCCTCAGGTGTTCATCCAGGTACTGCACGACTGCGGCGCGCTCAAAGAGCTGATGCCCGAAGTCGAAGCGTTGTTTGGTGTACCGCAGCCGGCGGCGCATCATCCGGAAATAGACACTGGCGTCCACGTGCTCAGCGTCCTTGAGCAATCCGCACGCCACAAACACCCGCTGACAGTGCGCTGGGCCTGCCTGCTGCACGACCTCGGCAAAGGGCTGACGCCGGAAGCCGAATGGCCAAGGCACATCGCCCATGAACACACCGGCCTGCGCCTGATAAAAGCGGTCAACGAGCGTTTTCGTGTACCACGGGACTGCCAGGAACTGGCGCTGCTGGTCGGCCAGTACCACACTCATGGCCACCGTGCGCTGGAGCTGAAACCCTCGACCCTGCTGGAGCTGTTGCAAAGCTTCGACGTCTACCGCCGCCCGCAGCGCTTTGAAGAGTTCATTGCCGCATGCGAGATGGACGCCAAGGGGCGTCACGGCTTCGAGCAACGCAGTTATCCACAGGCCGACTACCTGCGCGGCGCCGCCGAGGTCGCACGCGCGGTATCAGTACAGCCGTTGCTGGAACAGGGCCTGAAAGGCAAGGAACTGGGTGACGCACTGAAGAACGAGCGCTTGAAGGCACTGAAAACCTACAAGGTCGAGCACCTCGCCTGACAGCCTCTCGTGCACGGTTATCGCTCCCGCGCTCCGCGTGGTAGCGCAGCCCTGGACGCTCTGCGTCCGATCTTCAGCTTTGGCACGAGAAGCGTCAGAGCTGGAAGGCGCGGACAGGCTCAGCTACGCAGCAAATCCTCAGGCGTCAGTGCCAACCCGCGCCACTGGAACGCCACCGGCCAAAGCTGCTGATCGATCTGCGCATCAGCCCAGAGTTTGCTGAAAGAAATCCCCACACCGGGATGCAGACGTTCAGAGGCAATCAACGCCAATGGACGCAGTACGAAGGCATTCTTCAGAATTTCTGCCCTCGGCAAGATCAGCCCGTCGAAATTACCGACCTGTTCGCCGTACAGCAGCACATCGATATCCAGCGGCAACCCTTTGCGATCCGGGGCATAACGGCCATTGTCCGCTTCGATGAATTTCAGGCGACGATCCAGCTCCATCAAGGGCAGATCGGTCAGTGCCGACACCACGAGATTGAAGAATGGCCCGCTCTTGATACCCACGGCATGGCTTTCAAAAACCGGCGAACAGCTCAGGTCGGTCAGGAAGCCATCCAGCGCATCGAGCCCCGCAACCAGATGGCGCTCACGCTCGATGTTGCTCCCCAGGCCGAGGAAAATCCGCGTCAGCGACATCCGCGCTCGATCTCCACGCCCACACCGGCTGCGGCCGCTACAGCACCGGGCTTGGTCAGTTTCAGGCGCAGCCAGGGAATATTGAATTCACCCATCAGCACTTCGGCCAGTCGCTCGGCGAAGGTCTCCACCAACTGGAACTGTGCCTGCTCGGCGAACGCCTGAATACGTGTCGAGACACTGGCGTAGTCGAGGGCCTTGCTCAGATCGTCCCCTGCGGCTGCGGGGCGATTGTCCCAGGCAAAGCTGAGGTCCAGACGCAGGCACTGACGAATGCCGCGCTCCCAGTCATAGGCGCCAATGACCGTATCGACCTCAAGGCCCTCGATGAAAACTCTGTCCAAGCACTACTCTCCACTGCACGACAAGGGCGCGATGCGCCGTTAGAATCAGGGCATCCTCGCCCGGAATGGTTCGCATGTTTTGGTTACTGGCCACCTTCGCCTACCTGCTTGGCTCGCTGTCCTTCGCCATCCTGCTCAGCCGCCTGAGCGGCAGGCCGGACCCGCGCGCCAGTGGCTCCGGCAATGCCGGCGCGACCAACATGCTGCGTCTGGCCGGGAAAAAACTCGCCATCCTGACCCTGCTCGGCGACCTCTGCAAAGGCCTGGTGCCGATCCTGATCGCCAGCGCCTTGGGCATGGACATCGCACAACAGGGCTGGATCGGCGTCTGCGCAGTGCTGGGCCATCTGTTCCCGCTTTACTTCCGCTTCCGCGGTGGCAAAGGCGTAGCGACCGCCGCCGGTGTGCTGCTGGGCCTGTATCCGCCCGCCGCTGCCCTGGCGATAGTCGCCTGGCTGCTGACGCTGTACCTGACCCGCACCAGCTCGCTTGCCGCCCTGATTGCCACACCCCTGACCCTGCCATTGCTGGCGTGGCAGGAGCCTCATGCTTTGCTGCCGATGAGCGTGTTGACCCTGCTCATCGTCTGGCGCCATCGCGGCAATCTACGCGACCTGCTCGCCGGGCGCGAACGACATTTCTGAGGCGTAACCCGCCTCGTCTACCGTCACAGCCCCGACAACTGCTCCATGGGCCAGCGTGCCTGCACGCTGATGCTCAAATCTTCCTTCTGCCCGACCTGCAGGCGCTGGCACCCGGCAAACGCGATCATGGCGCCGTTATCGGTACAAAACTCGGGCCGTGCGTAATAGACATGGCCGCGCAAGTCGCCAAGCATGCTTTCCAGCGAAGCGCGCAGTGCCTTGTTGGCGCTGACGCCACCGGCAATCACCAGGCTCTTGAGACCGGTCTGCTTGAGCGCACGCTTGCACTTGATGGTCAAAGTCTCCACTACCGCCTGCTGGAAGGCCAGAGCGATGTCGCAGCGGGTTTGCTCACTGTCGTCTCCAGCGTTCCGGCATTGCTGCCAGGTATTAAGCGCAGAGGTTTTCAGGCCGCTGAAGCTGAATTCCAGACCTGGACGATCGGTCATTGGCCGAGGGAAGACAAAACGCCCTGCCACGCCCTGCATGGCCGCCTTTGAAATCTCAGGACCGCCGGGGTACTGCATGCCCATCATCTTGGCGGTCTTGTCGAACGCCTCGCCTGCGGCATCATCCAGCGTCTCGCCCAGCAGCTCGTACTGACCGATGCCGTCGACGCGCACCAGCTGCGTATGGCCGCCCGACACCAGCAAGGCGACGAACGGGAACTGTGGCGGGTTTTCTTCCAGCATCGGGGCCAGCAGATGACCTTCCATGTGATGCACGCCCAGCGCCGGGATATCCCAGGCGAACGCCAGTGCCTGAGCGCACGAAGCGCCGACCAGCAAGGCGCCGACCAGCCCAGGGCCGGCCGTATAGGCAATGGCGTCGATATCAGTGGCCACGCAGTCCGCCTCGGCCAGTGTCTGGCGAATCAGGGGCAGCATGCGCTTGACGTGATCGCGCGAAGCCAGCTCCGGCACCACACCGCCATAGGCACGATGCAGGTCGATCTGGCTGAATAATGCGTCCGCAAGCAAACCGCGTTCGCTGTCGTATAACGCGACGCCGGTTTCGTCGCAGGAGGTTTCTAATCCCAGTACTAGCATGGGGTTGCGCCTTGTAGGGGGCAGATTTGAAGGCGCGAATAATAGTCGCCGACCGAGGTGCCGACCAGCGGTTTTCGATCAGAGGCTTTGCATTCCTCTCAATGAGGGGTTAACATCCGCAACCCTTAAAAACCGACGTACTTTTGTGCAGTGTTTGCACTGAGCGTTGACCCCGGTAATGAATGAAGGTAGCTCTGGATGCCAGCCGTCAAAGTTAAAGAGAACGAACCCTTCGACGTAGCTCTGCGTCGTTTCAAGCGCTCCTGCGAAAAAGCCGGTGTTCTGGCTGAAGTTCGTAGCCGCGAATTTTACGAGAAGCCGACTTCGGAGCGTAAGCGCAAGGCAGCAGCTGCTGTCAAACGCCACGCCAAGAAAGTCCAGCGCGAACAGCGCCGCGCCGTTCGTCTGTATTAATTTACAGACCTTCGTCGCAAGCTTCTGCCTTGCCCGGCCAACCAGCCGGGCTGTCGGCAGTTACAGCTTCGCTGTTTTGCGTTTGCTTTATTGATTGACCCTGTCCAGGCCGCACATGCGACTCGGATATTCAGTCAAGCACGTCCCGGCCTGTTCACAGGCTACATCGGTCATGCCCACTCGGGCAGCACATCGACCGATGACAAGACGAGTATGCCTTGATGACTTCGCAAGAAGCTCAGCCAAGGCAGCGTCTTCCGTGTCCTCAGGCTCTGACCACTCACCGTGGGCAAAAAAGCTTGTGGCCTTTCTGATCCACTCGCGGGATCAGATCTATTCCTTTCAGGCCAACACCGTCCTTCGGATGCAAAGACGTGCCCGTTTATTGCCGACGTCTTCAAAAAGACGGCTGACAGGCTGACGGAACGCTCGTAGAGTCATCCGATACTTTTGCACCACGCTTGAATGATGAGAACGCCATGGCCGGGCTGATTCCCCAGAGCTTTATCGACGACCTTCTGAACCGCACCGATATTGTCGATGTTGTCAGTTCGCGCGTGCAGCTCAAGAAAGCCGGGAAGAATTACACCGCGTGCTGCCCGTTCCACAAAGAGAAAACACCCTCTTTCAGCGTCAGCCCGGACAAGCAGTTCTATTACTGCTTCGGCTGCGGCGCAGGTGGCAACGCGCTCGGCTTCATCATGGACCACGACAACCTGGACTTCCCCCAGGCCGTCGAAGACCTGGCCAAGGCCGCCGGCATGGAAGTGCCTCGCGAACAGAGCGTAAAAGGCCAGAAGCCCCGACAACCGACCGATTCCCCGCTCTACCCGCTGCTGACCGCCGCCGCCGAGTTCTACCGCCAGGCCCTGAAAAGCCACCCGTCACGCAAGGCTGCGGTGGACTACCTCAAGGGCCGCGGGCTGTCCGGCGAAATTGCCAGGGACTTTGGCCTGGGCTTCGCCCCTCCCGGATGGGACAACCTGTACAAGCACCTGAGCAGCGACTCATTGCAGCAAAAGGTGATGATCGATGCCGGCCTGCTGATCGAGAACGCCGAAACCGGCAAACGCTACGACCGCTTCCGCGACCGGGTGATGTTTCCGATCCGTGACTCACGCGGGCGCGTCATCGCCTTTGGCGGCCGCGTACTGGGCGATGATAAACCCAAGTATCTGAACTCCCCGGAAACACCGGTTTTCCACAAGGGCCAGGAGCTGTACGGGCTGTTCGAGGCGCGCAAATTCAATCGCAACCTCGATGAAATCATCGTCGTTGAAGGCTACATGGACGTCATCGCCCTGGCCCAGCAAGGGTTGCGCAATGCCGTGGCCACGCTGGGTACTGCAACCAGCGAAGAGCATTTGAAGCGCCTGTTCAGGGTCGTGCCTAACGTACTGTTCTGCTTCGACGGCGATCAGGCCGGACGCAACGCTGCATGGCGTGCGCTGGAAGCGACCCTGTCGAACCTGCAGGACGGACGCCGGGCGCGCTTTCTGTTTCTTCCCGAAGGCGAAGACCCGGACACGCTGGTGCGCTCCGAAGGCACCGACGCGTTCAAGGCACGCATCAATCAGCACGCGCAGCCGCTGGCCGATTATTTTTTCGAGCAACTGACCAAAGAGTCCGATCCGCGCTCGCTGGAGGGCAAGGCGCACATGGCCACCCTCGCGGCGCCATTGATCGACAAGGTACCCGGCGCGAACCTGCGTATTCTGATGCGTCAGCGCCTGACCGAAATTACCGGACTGACCGGCGAAGCCGTCAGCCAGTTGGTGCAGAGCGCGCCGGCAGAGGCGCCACCGAGTTACGACCCGTATGTCGACTACGACGCCATGCCTGATTTTGCCGATTACCAGCCACAAGGCGGTTATGAGCCTCAGCAGGAATGGACGCAGAAGAAAACCGGCGGTCCGAATCAAAAAAAATGGGACAACAAATCCTGGGGCAAAAAAGGCAAGCGCCAGGACTTCGAACCTCGAACGCCGCGCGTACCCACCGCCGTCGAGCCGCCCATGCAGGCCGCACTGAGAACCCTGCTGCATCACCCCGAATTGGCGGAAAAGGTCGAAAATGCCAGCCATTTCGCTGCAGAAGACCAATCCAACGCACAACTGCTGGTCGCTCTTATCGAGGCTCGGCAAAAGAATCCAAACCTTCGGTCGTTACAGTTGATAGCGCGATGGCACGGTACTGAACAGGGCCGCTTGCTGCGTGCCCTGGCAGAAAAGGAATGGCTGATTGAGGCCGATAACCTTGAACAACAGTTTTTCGACACTATAACTAGCTTATCCGCTCGCCAACGCGAGCGCAGTCTGGAACATCTGATCAGCAAGGCTCGGCAGACCGAGTTGAGCGCAGAAGAGAAAATTCAGCTTAGGGAACTGCTAAATCGCAATGTTCCCGCACAAACCCCGACCTCAACTGGCGCGTGAGGTCATAGCTCGGGTATAATCCTCGGCTTGTTTTTTGCCCGCCAAGACCTTCAGTGGATAGGGTGTTATGTCCGGAAAAGCGCAACAGCAATCTCGTATCAAAGAGTTGATCACCCTGGGTCGTGAGCAGAAGTATCTGACTTACGCAGAGGTCAACGACCACTTGCCCGAGGATATTTCAGATCCCGAGCAGGTGGAAGACATCATCCGCATGATCAACGACATGGGGATCCCGGTACACGAGAGTGCTCCGGATGCGGACGCCTTGATGCTGGCCGACGCCGATACCGACGAGGCAGCCGCAGAAGAAGCGGCTGCAGCGTTGGCAGCGGTCGAGACCGACATCGGGCGTACCACCGATCCTGTTCGTATGTACATGCGGGAAATGGGTACCGTTGAACTTCTGACCCGTGAAGGCGAAATCGAAATCGCCAAACGTATCGAAGAAGGCATCCGTGAAGTGATGGGCGCAATTGCGCACTTCCCAGGCACGGTTGACCACATTCTCTCCGAATACACACGCGTCACCAGTGAAGGCGGTCGCCTTTCCGATGTCCTGAGCGGCTATATCGACCCGGACGACGGCATTGCGCCGCCTGCCGAAGTCCCGCCGCCTGTCGACCCCAAAGCCGCGAAGGCAGAAGGGGCCGATGACGACGAGGAAGAGTCGGCAGACGCCAGCGACGAAGAAGACGAAGTCGAGAGCGGTCCTGATCCGGTCATCGCCCAGCAGCGCTTCGGTGCGGTTTCCGATCAAATGGAAATCACCCGCAAGGCCCTGAAGAAATTTGGTCGCGACGACAAGCACGCCATTGCCGAAATGGTTGCGCTGGCCGAACTGTTCATGCCGATCAAACTGGTTCCAAAACAGTTTGAAGGTCTGGTAGAGCGTGTACGCGGTGCTCTTGAGCGTCTTCGTGCTCAGGAACGCGCCATCATGCAGCTGTGTGTACGTGATGCACGTATGCCGCGCGCCGACTTCTTGCGCCAGTTCCCGGGCAACGAAGTTGACGAAAGCTGGACTGACGCACTGGCCAAGGGCAAGAGCAAATACGCCGAAGCCATCGGTCGCCTGCAGCCTGACATCCAGCGTTGCCAGCAGAAGCTGTCCGCACTGGAAGAAGAGACCGGCCTGAAAATCGCCGAGATCAAGGACATCAACCGTCGCATGTCGATCGGTGAGGCCAAGGCCCGCCGCGCGAAGAAAGAGATGGTTGAAGCGAACTTGCGTCTGGTGATCTCCATCGCCAAGAAGTACACCAACCGTGGCCTGCAATTCCTCGATTTGATCCAGGAAGGCAACATCGGTTTGATGAAGGCTGTGGACAAGTTCGAATACCGTCGTGGCTACAAGTTCTCGACCTATGCCACCTGGTGGATCCGTCAGGCAATCACTCGCTCGATTGCCGACCAGGCACGCACCATTCGTATTCCGGTGCACATGATCGAGACGATCAACAAGCTCAACCGCATTTCCCGGCAGATGTTGCAGGAAATGGGTCGCGAACCGACCCCGGAAGAGCTGGGCGAACGCATGGAAATGCCTGAGGATAAAATCCGCAAGGTATTGAAGATCGCAAAAGAGCCGATCTCCATGGAAACCCCGATCGGTGACGACGAAGATTCGCACCTGGGTGACTTCATCGAAGACTCGACCATGCAGTCGCCAATCGATGTCGCCACTGTTGAAAGCCTGAAGGAAGCGACACGCGAAGTGCTGTCGGGCCTTACTGCCCGTGAAGCCAAGGTTCTGCGCATGCGTTTCGGCATCGACATGAATACCGACCACACGCTTGAAGAGGTTGGTAAGCAGTTTGACGTAACCCGCGAGCGGATTCGTCAGATCGAAGCCAAGGCACTGCGCAAGCTGCGTCACCCGACAAGAAGCGAGCACCTGCGCTCGTTCCTCGACGAGTAATCGCACCAGCGAGTCAACAAAACCCCCGGCATGCCGGGGGTTTTGCGTTTCCGGGGCAAAAGAAAATTCAAAGTTTGCAGGCTCAGTTGTCAATTGACCCAATCAAGAAGAGGTCAGACATCAGTCTAATTGCAGCTCCTGAAGAATTGACCTACAACTATGTATCACACCAGACACCAGCGCTCTTCGAACCAAGCCTTGGATCATTGAAGTTACAAGGTTACGCCACACCATCACCAGCGATAGTCAGACACGGACGTAAGCCGCATATGCGTGGAGTAATCAACAACAGTGACCGGGAAGCGTCGTGCCTGTCCGAGGGAAAATTCGCCTCGATCTTCGCTCAATGTCCGGATGCCATGCTTATCGTCAGCCTTGCTGACGGGCACATCATGGACGCCAACGAGGCGTTCGTAGAGCGAACCGGCCTCCCCCTTGATGAAGTGATTGGCAAGACACCGACAGAACTGAATCTGTGGGCAGTGCCAGGCATCGGCCCAAAAGTCTTGCTGCAATTGCAGACCGACGATATCCATAATCTGGAGATACCCTTTCGGCGCAAAAACGGCGAAACCTTTTCAGGGCTCATGTCCGCCCAACCGTTCGAGCATAGCCCGATACCTGCCGTGCTGGTGATAGTGCGTGACATCACCCAGCTCAAACTGGCCCGCCAACAACTGCAGCTTTCCGAAGAGAAGTTCGCCAAAGCCTTTCATGCCTCGCCTGACGGGATGGCGATTACCCGGCAACAGGACGGCATGCTGCTGGAGGTCAACGAAGGGTTTTGCCGTCAGACCGGGTACAGCGAAAAGTACTGCCTTGACCACTCGACATTTGACCTGGGCATCTGGGTTGACCTGAGCGAGCGCTCAAGGCTC
Source organism: Pseudomonas sp. PvP028 (assembly GCF_017832255.1). Taxonomy (NCBI): domain Bacteria; kingdom Pseudomonadati; phylum Pseudomonadota; class Gammaproteobacteria; order Pseudomonadales; family Pseudomonadaceae; genus Pseudomonas; species Pseudomonas sp. PvP028. The sequence goes on along the minus strand of NZ_JAFIBL010000001.1, from coordinate 1,958,079 downwards.
ATCGAACGCATGAAAAAGCATGGCTTCGTCAAAGACATGCGGGTCCGCATTCGTCACAACAATGGCGATATTCGACTGTGCGAACTGTCCTCTCAACCCCTCATCATCGCCGGCGAAGACTGTCTGCTGACGATCACACGCGATATCACCGAAAGCAGGCAAATGCAGGAGAAACTGCATCTGGCGGCGACTGTTTTCGAGAGCACTGCCGAAGGTGTGCTCATCACCAATACCGACCAGAGCATCAGCGCCGTCAACCGCGCGTTCACGGAAATCACTGGCTACAGCGAAAGTGAAGCCATCGGCCAGACCCCTCGCCTGCTTGCCTCTGGCCAACATGACAGCGCGTTCTATGCCGCGATGTGGCACCAACTCACAGCCGAGGGCCACTGGCAGGGCGAAATCAGCAACCGCCGCAAGAACGGCGAGCTCTACCCGAGCTGGCTGACCATCAGTGCCGTGCGCAACAAAGACGACCTCCTGACCCACTTCGTCGCCGTCTTCGCCGACATCTCCAGCCTCAAACACGCCCAGGCGCGCCTCGACTATCAGGCCCACCATGACCCGCTCACCGGCCTGCCCAACCGAATACTATTCGAGAGCAGGCTTCAGGCCGCCCTGCTGCACAGCGAAGAATCCGGCAGTCTCGGCGCAGTTCTGTTCCTCGATCTGGATCGCTTCAAGCACATCAATGACAGCCTGGGCCACCCGGTCGGCGACCTGCTGCTCAAAGGCATCGCACACCGCCTCAAGGAGACCCTGCGCGACATCGACACCGTCGCACGCTTGGGCGGCGACGAGTTCATCGTTCTGCTGCCCGGCCTGCTGCAAGCCAGCGACGCGCAGGCCATCGCCAATAAATTACTGGCCTGCTTCAACACGCCCTTCGAGGCTGGCGAACATGAGCTCTACATCAGTCCCAGCATCGGCAGCTGCGTGTTCCCCACCGACGGCACCGACGTAGCCACACTGGTCAAAAATGCCGACGCTGCGATGTACCGCTCCAAGGCAAAAGGCCGCAACCGCGTCGAAAGCTATACCTGCGACCTTAGTGAGCAGGCCAGCGAGCGCATCGCCCTCGAGCAGGAACTGAGACGAGCCCTGGAGCGCAATCAACTGACACTGGCCTACCAGCCCAAAATCAACCTGACGACCCAAACACTGGCAGGCGCAGAAGCCCTGATCCGCTGGAACCACCCGACCTTTGGCGAAGTGCCGCCCGAGCACTTCATTCCCCTGGCTGAAGAAAACGGCATGATCCTGCAGATTGGCGACTGGGTGCTGGAGCAGGCCTGCCGCCAGATGGGCGTATGGCGCAAGACCTGTCAGCCGTTCGGCCCGCTCTCGGTGAACCTGGCAGGCGCGCAACTGCGCCAGACCAACCTGCTGGAACGCATCGAACAGCTGCTCACGGACAACGGCCTGGAACCCGGCTGCCTGCAACTGGAGATCACCGAAAACTTCATCATGAGCCAGACCCAGGAAGCGCTGGCCGTGCTGCACCAATTGAAGACACTCGGCGTGCAGCTGGCGATCGACGACTTCGGCACCGGCTACTCCTCACTGAGCTACCTCAAACGCCTGCCACTGGACATCCTCAAGATCGACCAGTCCTTCGTCCGCGGCCTGCCGGAAGACACCCACGACGCCGCCATCGTCCGCGCCATCATCGCCCTAGGGCGCAGCCTGCAACTGACCGTGATCGCCGAGGGCGTGGAGAACAGCGAGCAGCAGCAATTCCTGACCAGCGAAGGCTGCGAACAGATCCAGGGCTACATCGTCAGCCTGCCCCTCGACGCCGAAGAATTTCGCGCAAGATTTCTTCTTATGAATCTTTCGGACTTTTCGGATAGCACAGCCGCGAAACCGCCGTTATAATCCGCGACCTACTGAGGGCCCATAGCTCAGTTGGTTAGAGCAGAGGACTCATAATCCTTTGGTCCACGGTTCGAGTCCGTGTGGGCCCACCAACTTCAAAGCCGCGCATTGCGCGGCTTTCGCGTTTCTGGGTGGTTCTTCACTAATACAGTCCTATGGTCCAAAGGTACAAAATCGGTACAGTGCTGGTGCGCCAGTACACCTTTGGAGTCCTTTCAGATGGCAACACTTGTCAAAACTCCTTCCGGCACTTGGAAGGCTTTGATCCGCAAAACCGGCTGGCCAACAGTGGCCAAAACCTTCCGCACCAAGCGTGATGCGGAGGACTGGTCTCGGCGCACCGAAGACGAGATGGTGAGGGGTGTCTACATCCAGCGCAGCGGCTCCGAGCGTATGACGCTCGAAAATGCGCTGCAGCGATATCTGCGTGAAGTCAGCCCTACCAAAAAGCCCACCACGCAGAAGGCTGAGGCAACCAAGGCTCAGCAGTTGATCAAGCACCTGGGCAAATACTCGCTGGCAGCTCTGTCATCCGAGGTTATTGCCAACTATCGCGATACACGCCTGGGCTCCCTGACCAACCGCGGCCAACCAACCAGCAATAACACCGTGCGGCTAGAGCTTGCCCTCCTTAGCCACCTATTCACTGTCGCAATTCAGGAATGGGGCCTCGGACTCACATACAACCCTGTGCTCAACATTCGCAAACCGAGCCCAGGTGAAGGCCGAAATCGTCGGCTTACAGCAGACGAGGAACGTCGCTTGCTGAAAGAGGTAAACAAGCACAGCAACCCTATGCTCGGATGGATCGTCAGCATCGCCTTGGAAACAGGTATGCGGTCGTCTGAAATCACAGGACTACGTCGGCATCAGGTCGATGTCAAAAAGCGCGTAGCACACCTTCTGGTAACGAAGAACGACAGCGCCCGGACTGTGCCACTTAGCAAGCTCGCTGCAGCGACATTCCAAGCAGCACTTCAAAACCCTGTGCGCCCCATCGATTGCGATTTGATCTTTTTTGGTGAACCTGGAAAGGACGGAAAGCGGCGCCCTTATGCCTTCACGAAAATCTGGGGATTGCTCAAATCTAAGCTGGGCATGCCAGATTTCCGCTTCCACGACCTCCGCCATGAGGCAGTCATCCGATTGGTTGAAGGTGGGCTTTCAGACCAAGAGGTTTCTAGCATCAGCGGCCACAAGTCAATGCAGATGTTGAAACGATATACGCATCTTCGCGCGGAGGACCTGGTGGTGAGGCTCGATAGCTTGAAAGCTAAAAAATAGGCAAAAAATAATTTCTATTACACATTAGCCAACAATAGATTTCAGGTAAAGCCCTATACACATTAGCTTTTCAACACCTGCCAATTAGCCAAAACTATATATTTTGGCAACCACAGACTAACAAAGTCTTTAATCCAAACTAATACGCCTTGGTCGAAAACCGAGGCGTAGCCATTTGACGACTGCGCATCATTACCCAAAGATACGCCTAACTATTAGCAACTATGGTTGATTGACAATGACGACCGAACAATATTTGCTTGAGCGCTTTGGCCCACTAATGAGCATCGTAGACATTGCCGCGATATTAGGCCGATCTCCAGAAGGAGTTAGAGTGGCCCTCTACTCAAACACCGAAATTTCTAAAAGACTCAAACCTACGATGCTCAAGATCGGCCGGCGAGTTTATTTCCGCACCCTCCAAGTCAAGGAGGTATTGTCGCTCGACGGAGAGCGTGGAATTGCAATCCCATGAGCACGGATCAAACCTTCAAAGTCAAAAGGCCGCCCTACTGCATTGTTCCAGCAAGCGTCCTAACGGAGAGCAGGCTGAGCTGGCGCGCGCGCGTGGTCTTGTCTTGGATGCTGGGTCAGAACGAAGGCTGGGAGCTTAGAGTCGGCCACATACGTGGAAAATTTGGCCTCAGCGAGCAGCAATGGAGCGCCACAAGCAAGGAGCTAAGGGCGTTAGGCTACTTCAAGCAGGAGCGTTTCCAGAATGAATCAGGGAAGATCATCTGGGAGAATTTTGTCACCTATACCCCCAGTGAACCATCCCCCCAAAAACCAGGGGATGGTCGATCATGCCATGGTGAGCCACTGCCCGGGAAACCATCCCTTGGCCCCAAGGGGGATATACCAATAAAAAGAGAAAACAATACAAACCATACCAATATAAAAGAAACTAGAACAAAACCTAACACCAGCGAGATTCCACCGAAGCATACGCTCACATGGCCAACACTGGCCGCCACAGAGCGGAGGCTCATCGAGGCTTTATTGATAGATGTGGATCAACAAGCCGCTCAGATGCTTCTTGATGAGCTAGCAGGTAACCTGGAAGCAGGTAGAGTTAAGGCACCTAACAGATGGTTTAAAGCAGTTCTCAAACGCTACAGGGAAGGTAAGTTCTCACCCACGATTGCACGCGCCATGGCAAACAAGCAGAGTTCGTCATTGCCAGACCAGCCCCCCAAAACGAAGCGGGTAATTAAGACGAGATCGGTTGCGGATGCAAACATCTCCGGCATGCCAAAGCACATAGCCGCAGTTCTGAATAGAAAATATCAGCAGCCACAAGCGTAGGAGCGGAGCGCTGTGAAACCTCGCCTTTATTCGCCGTTCATCTCCGCGCTTCGCTTGGGCAACCCCTTCGGTTGCATTCCGCGTCCTATCCTTGCCGGACGGGCGGCAGGGGCAGGTCCGGCGGCTTCGCCTTGTTCCTCCCCCTGTCGCTAGGCTTGGTCGCTTACAGCTGCATCAAGGGTAAAGGCTTTGCCCATCATCCTCACCCGTTCGGTGCTCGCCCTTCGGGCTCCGCTCCGCTGCGGCCTGCGGTGATGCCCTTGACCCAGCCTCCAGCTATTGAGCAATTTCTACAGAGATAAATTCAGCAAGGGTCAGCTTGCCGTTCACGAAGGCCTGTGCACGTTGCTCTTCATCGTTGCTGATTACAAAACCCTCAAGCGCAAGCGATGCGCGGGCATAATCAACTGCTTTTTGACGACGAAGCATTTCCGCACCCGAAACGTCGATGATGTCTGGACTATTCATGGGCCCTACAAGTACTCAATGATTAAAAACAAGACAATTTCAGCGCTAGATAGGCAAGGGGGGGCAAGGGCGTCACCGGAGGCCGCAGCCCGCGAAGCGGGACCGGGTGAGGATGACGGCGAAGCGAACCCTTGACGCAATGCAATTCCAAATCCTATCTGCGGGGGTTGCTGGGCGCTTTTCCCAACGGCCCCTGCTACCGGCGAGGGCGGGAAGTCCAGAGGGGCAGAGCCCCTTTGGGTAAGCCCGCCAGGGCGCGCAGCGCGATTCACTGCACTGCGGTTTTAATCTGCTAGCTACTGACCTTCCCTCCCCTTGCCTTACCCCAGTTACGTCCAAGGTTTTGCATCACGTGCTGTCGATAAGCCGGGTTCCAAGCAGTATTGCCCGCGACCCAGTGATTGGCCGCCCTCGCGCTGGTCATCATGCCTGACTGAAGATCGCGCCGTGTTGTCATGGGGTTAACAGCGTTATAAACCGCCTTTGCGGGATTCATAGCAGCTTGGGCCATCTGCCTTAGTGTAATCGCGCTGGACGATAAACCACCCGCAAGTTGACTTCCCAAGGCGCTGGCCTGATAGACCATGTAGAGGACTATCCCACTCAGCGCCAAGACCTCCAACATATCGGTAGCGGGGCCATTCCCAGCAGTCGGCTGGATGTCAGCCAACATCGTTGTGAAAAATTTCATACCTAACGTCAGCACGGACGTTATCGCTGCGCTCTGCATGATGTAGTTCATCACTTGTGCAAACCATTGGTCGAACCACTTGCCGGTCATCTGGCCGAAAAGCAGCATTGCTATGAAGATCGGGCCACACCCCAGCAGAAACGACATCAGCACCTTGGCGGCAATGATCATGGCACCAGCAGGCAGCGTGATCAGAAATGTTGCGACGAGCATCGTGCCAGCCATGAGCAAGTCATAGCACATCATGCCTATCTCCGTTATGCCTCGCCTCCCTGCGCGGGCAAGGAGATCAGATGCAATTTTGAAACCATCAGTCATAGCCCTGTCGATTACCTGATAGACAGACGTCGCTGTAGCTCCCTTACCATTGGGTGAAAACGCATCGGCCAACCCAACCTCCAAGCCACGAACCGCTTCTACGACCCATCCAAGGTACGTGTTGGCGTTTAATGCTAGGGCGCCAATGAATGCCCATTTAAGTGCGATTTTGAAGAGATGTGGTAAAGGTTGCTCAATGAAGCCGCCGACGGACAATAGTCCCATCGTCATGAAAAATAGCGCACCACCCAAGGCGAGCAAAACGGAGAAGTCGCCAATGACACTCTGCGCCATGAGCTGGACGTAGTCGTTCAAAACTACGTCGATAGATCCACCTACCCATTCGTAGAAATTGGATTCCATAGTCACCGCTCCTTCAAATCTAAAGTCTCGCGCTTACGGAACGCTCGCTCGGCAAGCCGCAGCTCATTCTCGGCCTGCTTGGCATTGACGCAATTCGGCGTCAACGCAAGCCTTCCCGGATCACGCTCACATTCCAAAATATGAATCGCCCTTTCCGCGTTATAAGCCTTGTACCAATCGACAGAGCGGACAGGTTCATCCGCTCCGCACCCTGTGAGCAGTAAGGGAAACAAAACCAACCAACGAGAGGTAATCATTCCTGATCCTCCCGCTCGACAACGCTCAGGTTCCGGGGCGATGCGCAACGAGCCTTAGCTCGAAACTGTTCTGCGTATTTAAGGGAGTAAGCGAGTTCGGCAGCATCGATAATCTGCAAAGCGGCAAGCGTGCGCAGGGCACTTTCTCTTGTGCCAGCCCAACTACCAGCAATGCGAGCTTCGGCCTGCGAAACCAAAAGAGCCGAGGCAAGCGCGCAGGCAAATGAAATCAAAACTGCAAGCGTTGATGAAATCGGGCCTGTTGCTCGAGGCGGGACTATCTGGAGCCAATCAGCAAGCGCCAAGAGGAATGGCATCACTGCCGTAGCGGCGGCGAGCAGATCACTCTGAATCAGTTCTGGGGCACGCCGCGATACTTCTTTCAGAGCGCCGAACCGGCCGATACACAACCAGAATCTACGCAATGACGTGAGAATGAAGAAGCAAACGATGATCGGGAGGATGTGAGCGTACGAGACCATTTCAATTTCCCCCCAGGTTCAGCATGGTGCGAGTTTTGAATCCTCGCTTATCAAGAATCTGGGCATTCAATTCACGCTGCCTCTGCTCCTGTACCTTGTCCTCTGCCTGAGCCACCATTTGGAACATCTGCAACTTGGTCTGCTCGTTTTGAATCATTGCTTGCTCTGCAGCAATGCGCCCCTGTAGCTCGGCGATGCCTTTGGGGTCTTGGGTTTTATCAATTTGCCCCATGAGCTGATCAAGCTGACGCAGCCTACCTTTGGCTTGATCATAGGCATCCAATGCGAAAGCCTTGTCCTGTGATGGTTTTACGGCTTGCGCCTGGCAGGCAGTACGTTGTTCATCCTGAGCGAAACTTTGGCATGCATCGAACACCTTGTTATCTGCATAGATCGTCTCCGCACGGCCATCTAGGCCTGTATAACCGCCACGTTTCACTGAGTCATACACCGCTTGCCATTCTTGAGGCAGATACTCTCGAAGCTGAGGGTCATCGAACACTCTTCCGAGTCCTCGCGAGCCTGTGATCGCTCCGTACTGCTGCTTCATCTGATCAATCTGAGAAGCCATCTGTTGAACCTGCTGGCCCCAGCGGGTGGAGTTAGAAGCAAACTCAGCGATAGTCATTGGGGATTCGGTTACCTGGCTGGTAACGGTTACGGGAATTTGTGCAAAGCCTTGCTGCGCGCACATCAAGGATGAAAATACGGTAGCAATACGAATTGGTCGGTTGCCCATACGAGCTAGGCACTTAAAAAGATCCATAGTCACCTCTCCATTAGAAATGGTGAGCGCTGGACCGTCTGTCCGGCCTGTCGATCTGTTTAGGAACCGCACCCGGCACGGCGTTGCCGTTCTTGGGGTGACTATGCGCCAGTCTTACCCGGTGTAGGCCCCGTCTTTTAGGGGCCGCGCCCATAATGCAAGCAGCATCAGCGAGGCGGTTTCAGCGTTCGTTTTAGAAACCAAAAAACAGTATTTTGGCGAAACAATTATCTCATTATGGTGCTATGACCTGAAGTACCGACCGTCCAGGAAACTTCGTCATGACGAAGTTTTTCTCTGTCCAAAAGCTAGTGACGCATCAGCTAAAATCAAAACACTATATATTGGCAAACCAACTATATAACTTTGGCTCAACCGTCGAATAATGAGCTCCTAATTCTTCGTCATGACGACGTTTTCATTGTCACGAAATACTAGTGCAGGATAGGCTAACCGCCGGTAAAGCGTCATACATCACGGATGTCACTTTGTTTGCGAGCACAGGCCCCATCCCATGAATACTGAGAAAAGATCGCCGATTCTGAGTGTCCGTCTAGGGCCTGAACTTAAAAGTCGTTAGGAAAAATATTGCGAACAGCTAGGCCGAGCCCCTAGCTCCGCAATCAGAGAGGCTGTCGAGCGACAACTTAAGGCTGTTGATGAACCTCTTGCACCTAAAACCTATCGCCAGATCGAGAACGAGCAAGAAACAAAACAACGCTTTGAAATCCTGCTGACCACTTCCGAGAAAAATTCAATAAAAGAGCGGGCACATATTGAGCGGTGCTCAATGCGTCGCTGGATTATTGATGCCATCCGCGCTGAACTTACGCACGAACCAAAGTTTGGGACGTCTGAAATTTACGCACTAGGTGAGTCCAACTATCAGTTGTTGGCCTTAGGCCGCAACCTTAACCAGATTGCCCGGCGATTGAATGAGGGGAGTTACGAACCCGTCACTGTTCAGCGAATCGAGGCACTAAGCCGGATCATCGACAAACACACTGACCTGGTTAGCTCAGCCATTCGCGCGAGCTTGGAGCGATGGAGCCTCAAGTGACCTAGTCCGACCTAGGTTCATCCGCGCTTTCGCCGACGGCCGAGCCGAACCAGGCACCTTCTCGGACCCAACACCCAGCGGTAGCCGCCGTAAGCCAAGACTCACGCGGCATCACGAGGTCCAATCGGCACAGACTGCCTGTGCAGATCGACTCAGAAATTCCCCGCTGCGTGTGAATGGTCTAGAATTGCTTACCGCTTTGAAATCCTAGGCAAGCGGTCTGCGGAGGCATCGTGTCACCTAATGCATCACAACTCTCAGCGCTTTCACGGCTGTTTTCCCCAGGTGTTTTCCGGGAAATTTCACGGAAAGGGCAGTCGGCGCTGTTTTCTCGGCTATTTTCGCAAACGGGCATAGACTTGGTGTCACACCACACGGTGGCTGATGGCTTCGATGCAGCCTTTGCGATTCTCCGAAGGTCTGGGTGTCGTGACGAGTATGTCTATCGTGCTGCATTAACCCAGAACGTCTTGCTCGGCACCCACTCCTTAAATAGTGCAAGCATGTTGACAGAGTTTCGCGCTGGTGCCTGCAAAGCCGATTTGGCTATTCTAAACGGAACAGCAACTGTCTATGAGATCAAATCTGAACGAGATTCGCTCGCACGTCTAGAAAATCAGATTAAAAATTATCGGAAAGTCTTTGCCAAGATATATGTTATCGCAGGTGAAGCGCATGTAAACAGCGTGTTGGACAATACACCCCCCGATATTGGAGTGATGTGCTTAAATCGCAGAAACCAGATTTCTAAGGTTCGCGCAGCAGTTGACAAGTCGGAGAGTGTATGTTCTGTCACAATCTTCGAATCTCTGCGTTCCGATGAAGCTCGTTCAATTCTGAACGACTTTGGATTGGTGGTTCCTGACTTACCAAATACCATTTTACGCAGTGCTATGCGGGACTTGTACGCACAACTCGCACCAGCAGAAGTTCATAAGGCTATGGTCAGCACCCTGAAACGGACGCGTAGCCTCGCTCCTCTTAGTGGATTTATTCAGCAGTTGCCTCTATCACTGCGCCCAATAGCTCTATCAGTACAGCTAAGGAGCAAAGATCAACAGCAGCGCTTTATCAACGCAGTAAATCTTCCTCTAGCTCAAGCCATGGACTGGAAATAATCTGAATGTACTACCCATATTTTCGTGGAAAACAGTTCGAACTAATTTCTATTCGTGAAAATGCATCTCTTATGGCTGCTTCAAATTTTGCACCCATAGTCGAGCCAGTCCGAGAGGCGCTAAGTGGTTTAGACAGAGCTATAAAAGCTGTTTGCGAAGCGAAGGGGAAAGCAATAGTGATCGTCAATCCCTATCATGGTGATCATCGGGAGAATGGGGCAGGCATAACTGAATTTGTACGAGGATATATTAATAACTCATCGATTGGAGCGGGGATTCTACTCCGTCAAGATATGGGGATAGCTGAGGCGATGCAGCTTTGCGAGCGTCATCACCGACATCAACTAAACTTTATCCATGCTGGATTCACGCACGGGAAGGAGTTAGCGCACGAGCTGGGAGAAACTATCCCTACAGCGCGACACATTTTCAATGAGAGCTTCTGTCCCAAAACATATCGGAAACATTTCAGCGGAAGTGAGCGTATTCTTCTCCGAGATGGCTTCAAGCGCCGTCGAAATAGAGACTATCCACCGGTAGAACTATTTTCAGACCTTAACGTGACCTTCCAAGATGAAGGCATGAACGCTTTCGGAGATTTCTCGATCGTTGGAGATGACTACTCGGAGTCTGGCGGGCCAGCTTATGCAGTCGCAATCCACTTAACATTCATTGATCCCGACCAAGATGATGCAATGTTTATATATCACTTTGTATCCACTAGCCAAGACACTCCTACCGATCCAGCGGGAAAATTTGCTGAAGCGCTTGACAAGCTAATCGACAAGCTCAACTCCGGAACATCTAATTTATACGAGACTAATGCTTTGCAAGAGCTTCGTTCGCTGCATAGCAAAGGGCATTTCCCAGGACTAGGCTATTTAAAGAAAATCTCTCTGAATCACCATATCGAGACCGTAGCCAAATTTTTTAGCTGAGAATAATATGCCAGCCCATTGCTGCCCAGAATGTTTTGGTGACCGCGGATTGAGACACAGTATAATTCCGCTGAATTCTCAAACAGTTGGAAAATGTGATTTTTGTGACTCAGTCGATCAGAATCTAGTAGAGCCTGGAATTCTAGCAGAATGGTTCCACTTATTGATAAGCATATATGAACCAGATACGGATGGTAAGCTATTAGTTGAGTGGCTGAAAGAGGACTGGGAGCTTTTTTCGCACACAAAGATGGATATTGCTCACGCCAAGGAGCTGCTGGGTGAAATACTTGACGATGGAGATATCGTTCGTCGAAACTTTTCTCCGTCCGAGAAGTATATAAGCGAAGTACTAGTTAGATGGGAAACTTTACGCGACGAGTTAATGTACAAAAACCGATATTTTCTTGATGAACCATTAGATACTGATCGGCTTAAAGAATTATTGACTCACCTGCCCGCTGATGACTTACCACAATTATGGTACAGAGCTAGGATTCGTACTGGCGAAACAAATTATGAAATCAAAGATATGGGGCCTCCCCCTAATTGTCTAGCTTCCCATGGCCGAGCGAATCCTCCCGGAATCCCATATTTGTATGTTGGCTCACAGCCGGACACAGCAGCCTCGGAAGTCCGCCCTCATACTGGTGAAGTTGCATGCGTAGCTGAATTCAAAATTACCGCTCCCCTCCGAGCAGTAGACCTTAGAAATCCACGAAAGCTGGTATCGCCATTTTTGCTGGGTGACGCAAGTGCAATCGGGCAACTGCGTGCCGACATTCCGTTTCTTGAGCGTTTGGGGGAGGAACTTACCAGGCCAGTTCTACCTCAAGGTGCAGCGATTGACTATGTACCAAGTCAGTATCTATGTGAGTTCATTAAGAAAAGCGGATACGACGGGGTAATCTACCGAAGTTCAGTAAGCGACGGAATGAACTTAGCCCTTTTTGACCCAAGCAAAGCAGAGGGTGGACATGTCAGCCTGTACAAGATCAATAGAGTATCAGTGGACGTTCAAAGAGAGCAGTGACAATCATCTTTAGAGTCTTCCTGAAGGCGGATATTAACTCTAGCCTTAAGCTCTACCGTCAAGCAGAAGGTCTGAAAGAGCCTAAACAGCGATTCGAAATATTGCTGACCGCATCAGAAAAGATGGCCATCCAGGAACGAGCCAGAATCGAAAGTTGAAGAAACAGCAGTGGATTTTCGCGGTAGCAAGCGCCCTGCCCTTTCACCTTGCATTCGCCGGAATCCCTGTTGTAGATGGATTGAATCTGAGCCAGCCGACTGTCAGCGCGATTCAAAATGTCGCTGCGGTGACAAAGCAGATTGAGCAGTACAAAACTCAATCGCAGCAGTACCAGATCATGCTGCGCATCTCAGCGGCTCCAGCAGACTACATCTGGAGTCAGGCCGATCAGACAATTTCCAAACACCACATTGGAGTGTTTAAAGTCAAACAGCTTCGCATGAGCCAAAATTGTTCATACACTCATGAAAATAGCCACCGACTAGATTTTTTCGACTTTGGCATCGGGTGGCAGCATGGCGTGCGAGCTTCAGAAATAAATCAGAAACACAGCATCGGGGATCAGCTAGGCGCTTTGCATGTGGGGTTCATGGAGCGCGTACCTCAGTACAACAGCCCACCGCCGACCAAGATCCCCGCGTGGAGGCCCGCCGCGAGTAACTTGTACGGGCTATGCAGTTACTTGCCGAAGTCCGCGCTTAGGCGCATCTAGGGCTACTATGGCCTTCGGCTGTTCAAGCACCAAGGGGTCTCTATAGGTTTCGAAAACCCCATACGACGGAGCATCAATCGCATGCGCGCTCTAAATTTGAAGTCCGCGCGAAGCCATTTCGTTCTGAATCAATGCAAAAATCTCATTCTCACTGAGCAACCTTCCGTCTTCAAAGCAGTTTATCGCTACCCAGTCATTTTCTCGAACAGCCATATCCTTAAAAATTTTATAGACCTTTAAAAGATAGCTATCATCTTCTTCGTGCAAATCCTTTTTCTTGTCCGTATAGTTACGAGCATCTTTCCTGAATATAAGATCACTAGATACTTTCGGAGGAACGTCCAAAAATATTGTCAAGTCTGGCCTTGGCAACTTGTACACATCAAACTCCAGCGCCTCAATCCACTCTCTAAGTTCGTTACGATCTTCATCCGAGACTTTGGCTATTTGATGAGCTACGTTAGAATACACATAACGGTCGCAAATAAGAACGCTGTCACGAGTAGATTTGTTGACAATCTCCTCTTTACACTCAAACCTATCGCCTGCATACAACATGGCTGACAACTTCGGAGAAATCTGTTCAATACTACCAAACTCGCCATTCAGATAACTGGCAACCTCCTTGGCAAAAAATGTCTTTCCGTACTGTGGAAATGAGATTTTGGAAGCCTCAACTCCTGACGACAGGAATGCTTTAAGCATTTTATCTGTCTGGGTGTTTTTCCCGCTTCCGTCAATACCCTCAACAACAATAATCTTGCCCAAAATTGTCACCGTTTAATAATAGAATGCAATCTTACGCCATTAGTAGAAAGCAGATTCCCTCCATCTTTCCCTTGCGGCTCAAATACAACCAAGCAGTCGCTAACCACGCAACCTAATTTGCGAAGATCACCAACCAAAGAATTGACCTTACGCCCGCCAGTTGTACTATCGTCAACAACAAGAGCAACCATGCCGCTCTTTATTTCAATCGCACAGTCAAAACGAGAGATTTTATCAAGGCTTTCAGACTGCGAGTGATATTTCACTTCATTACAGTCATGCAATGCAAACGGTTTCCCCAGCAGTTTCGCAAACTCATAGCCTATAATTGGAGAACCTCCTTTGGGAGTGACAACCAAATCAAAGTTCGCATCACTGAAGGCATTGTAATTCATCCTGAAATAAGTACTTAGGCATCTCGCCATAAGCTCAGCATCCCTAGGAGCACAAGAGCCCGACATCAAGTCGGCATACTCGGGAACATTAAACATTTTGGTCTTCCCTACTTGAAATCCTCCTTTTTTCAAATTCCTTGAAATAATCTCTTTTACCGTTGAAACGACATCCTCTTCCCTTTTAAAGAAAGAAGAAATCTTATAGAATAACTTATGCTTTTTTTGTTCTTTAAAATCAACCCCCATATCAATGAGAATGGACTTTATTTCGTCGACGCGATTTTTAAACACTAACCTGGAGATCCATACTGGCAGAAAACCACACCAGTCCAAGATAGTTACAACCGTTGCAACTGCTAAGATCGCAAGAATAATAGCACCGACAACATTATTGGTGAAATTGTTCAGCCATTGCACTAAGTCCATAAAATTACCTATACGCTTTCCAGTTCGACAACACAGCAGCGTAGAATTCTTCAGTCACACCTAAATCAGCAATAACTGAGCTGATCACCTTTTTTCTTAGATCGGGCGGGAAGTACATTGCATCACTTAGCCGCCCCTCAATCGCTTTTACCAGGCCAAATGCCGCCTCTAGGTCGGATGCTGTATTACCAAGCAGCTTGTATGACTTAGAGTCAAAAACCAGTAAATCCCTGCGAACACTTTGCTCCATCACATAATACACGCAGAGGTCTGCCACGGACTCTTTAAACACACTTGAAAAACCGAGCGAATTTAGCAATGCAACCAACAATGAATCAACATTCGAAAACTTTGAAATCGCCTCACTAAGACCCAGACTTTCGATCTCACAAAAATGATCTTTAACATAAAGAATTTCGTTATTGGTGCTCATTCCGCCCTCCAGTGATCAATCATCTCAGTACTGCTCCGAAATGCAATATACCCTTTATTCCTAAAAAATTCCAGAATCTCAATTTGCTGGTCATCTTTCTTAACGTATAGCCCTAGCGAGGGAATCGGCGCAGCCTCAAGTACATCTTGTTGCAAAAACTTGTCATAGAAAAACATTTCCCCGACAACAACAGGGAGCTGATGCTTTTCCACCAGATCAAAAAAGAGCTCCAAATCTGAGATGGTCACACCATTAAGCACGGGCTTAATATATAGGCAAACATTGACTCCAGTTTCTTTTATTTCAGAGATTTCAGAGAATCGACTTGCAGGACTTGCCGTACCTTTTTCATGAGTCTTCCATTGCGAAATAGTCGCACAGGATAAGAAGACAGATAGCTGGCCAGGCCATGTAATTTTTCTTGAGACATCTTTCAACTGCTGCACAGTCACCTTGCGTTTGGTGGCGAGCTGTATCGGATTACCTAACGCAAGTGCAAGGTCGATAAAGTCAACTGTTACAGCTACATTCCCCTTGCTCCAGCATTCGGAATAGCAACCAATTGAAATTAAAGATCCATGCCTGCCAGGTTGAAAATCGGGAAAATTTACGAGGCCATCATATAAAAAAGCCGCACTTACTGGTGGCAAAGGTTTTTGACCAATGCTGATTCCCTGACTCCCCAAATAACAGTATGAACAATTAGAGCCACATCCAAGCGTCGGATTGATAAAAACTCTCCGACCGTTCCCTGATACATTTCCTATCATATCCTACCCATGGCGGCTGTAATCTTGGTTTAGCCGATTTCTCGCATGCTTCCCGCCCCCGCTCGATGACGTCCCCCGACGGTACACTGGCGGTACAGTTGCTGGCTTCGCTAACCTTTCATAAATTCACTAGAAACGTAGGCTGTATGCGCCCTGCAGATGAGCTCGCATGTGCTAACCTACGCTGGATTATACTTGACTTGCAGCTTGTCGAGCTAACTCATAATCCTTTGGTCCACGGTTCGAGTCCGTGTGAGCCCACCATACTCAAAGCCGCGCACTGCGAGGCTTTTGTGTTTTTGGTGAGGTCCTCTCAGATACAGTCCTGTAGTGGTCTAACTCCAGACACTCATTCAGGCGAGAATATCGCCAGATAGAAGTGTCTGATTACCACTACAGCTGCCTGCATGACAGGGGCAGGTCAGCTTTTGCGCTCTCCCCTATCGCGGCCTTTCCCGGTGCGATTCAGGTTCAAGCCCGCTTCGGCAACTTCCAGTTCGGCCGGATGAAGTGGCAGCTATAACCGTTCGGTATCCGCTCCAGATAATCCTGATGCTCCGGCTCCGCCTCCCAGAACTCACTCGCGGGCTCGATTTGCGTGACCACACGCCCCGGCCACAGCTTGGAGGCGTCCACGTCAGCCGCGGTATCTTCGGCAATATCCCTTTGCTGTTCGCTCAGGTAGTAAATCGCCGAACGATAGCTTGGCCCAAGATCATTGCCCTGCCGGTTAGGCGTGCTCGGGTCATGGATCTGGAAAAAGAACTCAAGAATCTGCCGGTAGCTGATTACCGCCGGGTCAAACACGATCTCAATCGCTTCGGCATGGTTGCCGTGGTTGCGGTAGGTGGCGTTCGGTACGTCACCACCGGTGTAGCCGACTCGCGTATGCAGCACGCCGGGGTAGCGTCGCAACAAATCTTGCATGCCCCAGAAGCAGCCGCCGGCAAGGATGGCGGTTTCGGTTGGGTTGGTCATGGTCTGTCCTTGCGGTTTATGGAGACAGGGATAGTTATGGGGTGATGCCGGGCAATACCAAGCCGGATGCAGTAAAAAACAGGATCGTGTTGCGAAACGAGTAAACGTCCTACAGAAGCCTTGGCGCCTTGCTCCGTTGCCTATAGTTGCGTCAGAATCCGCTGGCTTGAGCGCTTGAGTCAGCATTTCCAAGATGGCTCGGTAGCTGACAACTCAGTGATCGGGTTTAGTCGACCCACTACAAACCTGCCAACCAAACAGCTATAAGCCCACTCCCGCGAAAACCTGCCCAGTCATCGACCCTCTCAATCACCCGATCAAAACATCCGATTAGCCATCCTCCGAAACATTCCGTAACGTTGTTTCCCGGTGCGACAGATGCGCGCACCGCTTGAGCTTTTAATCCCCCCCGCTCAGCCCACGACCACGCACGAGCCCACCATGTCTTTGAACACCCCGCAGCAAATCGCTGAAATTGCCGTCGAAAGCGGCGTCAAGAAGGCCCACCTGGGCCTGCCGTCGCTGATGATCCTGGGCTTTCTGGCAGGTGCCTTCATTGCCCTCGGGTTTCTTCTCGATATTCATGTCAGCACCATGATCCCTCACGAGTGGGCGTCGCTGGGCAATCTGCTTGGCGCTGTGGTGTTTCCGGTCGGGCTGATTCTGGTGGTGCTGGCCGGTGGCGAGTTGCTGACCGGCAACATGATGAGCCTGCCCATGGCGCTGTTCGCCGGGCGTATCGGCCTGGGTCAGTTGGTGCGCAACTGGTTGCTGGTGACGCTGGCCAACCTGATCGGCGCGCTGTTCGTCGCCTATTGTTTCGGCCATGTGGTGGGCCTGACTGAAGGCGCCTTCATGGC
Source organism: Pseudomonas sp. PvP028 (assembly GCF_017832255.1). Classification (NCBI taxonomy): domain Bacteria; kingdom Pseudomonadati; phylum Pseudomonadota; class Gammaproteobacteria; order Pseudomonadales; family Pseudomonadaceae; genus Pseudomonas; species Pseudomonas sp. PvP028. Next base: position 1,940,776 of record NZ_JAFIBL010000001.1, on the reverse strand, counting down.
CAAGACCGTGGCCATCGCCAATGCCAAGGTGGGGGCCAGCTTCGAACAGGCCTTCATCTCGGGTATTGGCTGCAATTGGCTGGTGTGCCTGGCGGTGTGGCTCAGCTACGCGAGCAAGGATGTGATCGGTAAAGTGGTCGGCATGTGGTTTCCGGTGATGGCATTCGTTGCGATCGGCTTTCAGCACATCGTCGCCAACATGTTCGTCATTCCTGCAGCGATCTTCGCTGGCGCCTTGAGCTGGGCGCAGTTCGGCGACAATTTCGTTCCGGTATTTTTGGGTAACGCGGTGGGCGGCGCAGTGTTCGTCGGCCTGGCTTATCACTTGGCCTTCTTCAACGCGGCGACCAAGCCTATTGAAATGTCCAGGACCAGCGGTGCGCAAACACCGGAATAATCTGACGCCATATAAGCTCTGCGGTGAGAAGAGATGACGACCGCAGAGCAAACAACAAGTTGAAGAGCAAAACTCACGTCACAAGCAAATAGCGAGTTGCTCGACAAGATCAGTCTTTGAAATGAAGCCGACTCTTCGCGTGCCTACTGCCAAACCAGGCATGCAGCACACGTTCAGACACTGTCCATAAAACCGATCCACGCCGCCAGCAGCAATAAAACAGCCAGCACTCGATTCATCCACTGCACTCGCCAAGGCGATGTAAGCCAGCGGGTCGAACCTGCGCCCATCAGCGCCCAGCTGCCGAGGCACGGCAAGGAAATCAGAAAGAACACCAGCGCCAGGTAAGGCACCGGGTTGCGCTGACTGAATACACTGACTACCGCCAGCGCCATGACCCAAGTCTTGGGATTTACTATTTGCAGTGCTGCGCCACCGATAAAGCCCATCGGCAGGCTGTTTTGCCGCTCGATCGAGTCGGTCGGGCTGGCACCTATTTTCCAGGCCAGCCAGCTCAGCCACAGCACCCCGACCCATGCCATGACGCGCTGGGCATTGGGGATCGCGAGCAGTGATTGACCGACACCCATGCCGACGAGCAACACCAACAGTGCAGCGCCGGTGCAGGCTCCCAGAATCAACGGTACAACGGCGCGCCAGCCGAAGCGGGCACTGTTGCTTAATACCAGGATGTTGGTGGGGCCGGGGGTGATCGAGGCGACGAAGGCGAACAGTATGAAAGGCAGCATGATCGGCAATCCAGGGCTGAAAAAGCCCATGCTGCGACATGCCACAGGATCAGTCTGGAAGGTTTGAGCAGCGCAAGCGATAGGCCGCCGGGCTCAGTCCGTAGGCGCGCATGAACCAGCGGCCCAGATGGCTTTGGTCAGCGAAGCCCAGATCGCTGGCTACCCGAGCGGGCCAGATTCCGGCTGCCAGCATTCGACGGGCCTTGGCCAGGCGCAGCTGTACCAGATATGCATGAGGCGGCAGGCCGAAGGCGGCCTTGAACGCCCGCGTCAGGCGAAAGCGGTCGACACCACAAACAGCTGCCAACTCGTTCATGCCCACGTCTTGGTGCAGATGCGCGTGCAGATAATCCCTCGCCCGCAAGGCCACCTGCGGCAAGCGCGGATCGGGATCGGTCATCCGTCGCCATTGCACCCAATCAATGAGCTGCGCCAGTAATTCATCCACCGCGCTTTGACGAACGATGCGTAACTCTTTTTGGTGCAGCGCCGTGAAAGCGAACATGACCGCGTGAGCCAGCCGTGATTCGGTTTGCAGGGTGTTGACGAAAGAAGGCAGATGCCGGTCGGGAGCCTGTTCGAACAAACCACTGAGCTCCCGGCTCAGCCAATGCGGGTCCAGGTACAGCATCTGATAGGTGAACCCTTCGGCGCACGGGGCATTGCCATCATGGATTTCTCCCGGCTCCAGTGTGAACACCTGCCCGGGCGTGCTGGCATGGCGCTGACGGCGGCAATTGAACTGCTGCACACCTTGCCGGGTAACGCCCACCAGATAGCTGTCATGCCAATGGGGATCATAGGCATGCCCCTGAAAGTGGGCGTGCAGCGTCTCGATGCCGGTATCAAGGTCGCGAGCGAGGTCTATCCAGTGTGTGGAAGGCATAGAACACCTGAATCGATGAAAGCGATTGGTTATCGCTGACGTCAGAAGGTGAGTCTAGAACATTCGTGCACTCATCTTCGATTGGCAGCAGCGCATCAATCAAGGTGCCGCACGCCGCTCAGCCTGATTCATGTAGTCCATCAAAACCTGACTCAACGCCACCACCCCCACCATCCCCTCCCCCAATTCAACCTCGACCCCCACACCCTGCAACCCGCCCACTGCCGTCCATTCCTCAAGCGCCAAGCCGTGCAACTTCAAAAACGCTTCGCGCCTGCACCATGCCTTGGCAAACGCCATAGTGCGAATCGACTCGGGCAAGCCTGACAGGCCGGTAGCAACCTCAGCCCCCAGATAATCCTGCGCGACAGCATGCCAGTCCGGCACCGTCTGAACCTGCATCAAGTCCACGCCCACTGCGCCTTGGAGATTGATGGCAGCCAGCGAGCATCCGGTTTCGTGGCTGATGGAAAACCCGGGCACCGGCAGCCCGTCGATAAGCAATCGCGGCGCGACACCAGGGGCGCTGATGAACGTGATCGCGCCCGATGGCAATTCGAGCCACTGTTCCACGGCGGTACGCACGCAAGTCCGAATGCGGTTTCTGGCTTCATCCCTTGCACAGCCCGGCCTGGTAACGCAGCTGACCAGCAATACATTCTGCCGAGGGAAAGGCTTTGGCGGGGCAAGCCGGCCATCTTCATCGAATGCCCAGCTCGCCCCGCACTTCATGCCCTGTCAGGTGACGCGGGACAACCGGCCCAGCGGCTGCCGGCAGGGATGTGTTCGCCCTTCATGACCAGGGTCAGTGCGCCAAGGTGCGCATCGTTGCCTACGACGGCGCTGTACAGCACGGCGCTGCGTGGGCCCATGTACACGCGTTCGCCGATGCTGACGTGGTCGATCTTCATGACTCGGTCTTCAAACAGGTGGGTCTGCGGGCAGGCGCCAGCGTTCAATTCGCTGTCTGCGCCGATGCTGACGCAGTCGAATTCAGTGATGTCGGTCGTGTCCATGTAAACCCCGCGACCAATCTTGCAGCCGAGCACATTGAACGCCAGCGGCAACCACGGCGTGCCGCGCAAGTAGCGCATGAAGTTTGGCGCGGCCATGCCTTCGTACAGACTGGTGATGCCCTCCGAAAGCCATACGAAGGGCGTCCACATCGGGTCAGCGCGTTTGCGATAGCGGCCCATCACCAGCCATTTCAGGGCCGCAATCAGCAGAAAGTTACCCACGCTGTACGCCACGCCGATCACTGCAAGGTAGGCCAGCACCGCGCCCCAGCGCTTGTCGTCAGCGAGAGGCATCAGGTCAAGCATCACCGTGTAGCCGACGGCGATCACCACCGCGTGCGGGGTGACGATGCGCACGCCTTCGACAAGGCCGCGGGCCAGGCGTCGCAGTGGTGAAGGTTTGAAGGTCAGCGATTCGGGAGCGCCACTGACCTGCTCGCGGGCCGGCAGGTGGATCGGTGGGGAGCCCAGCCAGGTGTCGCCGTCGACTATTTTGCTGTTGTGCGGTGCGCAGGAATGGACGCCGATCAGGACGTTTTCCGGCAGTACCGTGCCGTCCGCGATGTATCCGCCGTTGCCGACAAAGCTGCGATGGGACACGACCGTGGGCTGCATGGTCATCCAGCCGCCGTCGATGCGCTCATCACCGAGCATCACCGCATCGGCGATAAAGGTTTCATCGCCCAGGGTCAGCATGTCCGGGATGACGCCCTGCGCACTGGAGATCTCGGCATCACGCCCTACTTTCGCGCCCAACAGCCGATACCAGAAGGGCGAATACACCGTGGCGTAGATGCCGGACAGCACGTTGAGGCTCGCTTCCTGAATCTGGCTGATCAGCCATTTGGCGCAGTAGGTATTGCTGTGCACCTCATAACGGCCCGGTTTGAGGCGCGGGAAAACGATCCAGCGCAATGCCGCAGACGCCAGAACAGTCGCGACAATCAGCACCGCACTGGCCGGGAACGCGAGCAGGAAATAGCGCGCCAGTTGTCCCAGTGGCCCGCTGCCCTCGAACCATGGCAAGACATGCTGCGTGTCGAACCAGTCGATCAGGAAAAAGGTCGGGAAGACCGGGATGAAGAACAGCGTCGCGATCAGCAGTACGCCGAAGGCGAAGAACAGTTTTTCTGCCCGCAAACGCGCAGGGCTGGTCACAGGCCGCGCAGGTTGACCGAGCGTATCGAACGCGCCGACATCACGCGCTGGCGAGCCCTGCCAGATGCGTCCAGCGGGAACTTCCCGACCATCGGCCATGGCCGATTGGGCTTCCAGATGCCCCCACGGGCCTACAGCCGTATTGCCTTCCATGATCACGTAAGAGCCGACACAGGCATTGTCCTGCAAGGCGATACGCCCCAAATGCAACTGGCCCCGTTCAACCCGCGCATTTTCGAAGCTGACACCGTTGCCGACGCTGACCCCGTCACCGATTTCCAGCAGGTCATGAGCCCGTACTGTAGCCCCGCCGATAATCACGTCCTGCCCGATTTTCGCGCCCAGTGCGCGCAGCCACAGAGGATAAAGTGAAGAGCCGCTCAGCAGATAAGTCGGCGCCGACTCGACCATGCGGTCTGCGGCCCACCAGCGAAAGTAGGTAACGCCCCACAGCGGATAGATCCCAGGCTTAAGGCGGCCGACGATCAGCCACTTGGCTGCCAGCGCGATGAAAAACTGCAGAACGGTGGCAATCAGAAACACCGAGATCGACGCCAGAGTGGCCAGCGCGACAGAGTCGTCGGGCGAGCCGGTGAGCAGGTGATAGGTAAAGAACGGTGCGAGCCACTGGGTCATGCGCAGGCTGACCATGACCGGCAATGCCAGCGCCTGGGCCACGCCGCAGCGCCAGCGACGCCAGGCTGACGGAGGCGTCCAGTCCACCGGCGCGTCCACCTCTTGTGGCGCCTGGTCCAGCACTTTGGCAATCGCCCCGATACGCCGATGCTGGTAAATGTCGCGCACCGTGACTTGGGCGAAACGCGGGTTGGCCCGCAGCGCCGAGGCCAGACGCGCGGCAAAGAAGGAATGCCCACCCAGATCGGTAAAAAAGTCCGCATCGCGGCGGATCGGCATGCCGGGGAAGAGCGTGCTCAGCGCGGCAAACAGTGCGATCTCACCTTCGGTTTGCGCCACATCGGAGTCTGCGCTGGCGGCCTTGGCATCCACCGTCAACGGCCGGGCCTTGAGCGTTTTGCGATCGATTTTGCCGGACGTGAGGCGCGGCATGCTGTCGAGCAGTTCGAAGTGTCCCGGGACCATGTACGGCGGCAACTGTGCCTGCAGGGTTTTGCGCAACTGACTTGTGAATGCGGAAGGCGCAGAAGTGTCGCTCACCAGATAGGCAATCAGCTGATCAACGCCCGCCTCGTTGCGCAACAGGACGGCAACGGTGCCCACGCCAGGCTGTTGCGCCAACAGCGATTCAATCTCGCCCAGTTCGACGCGAAAGCCGCGAATTTTTACCTGATCGTCGGCCCGCCCGAGGCACTGCACCTGCCCTTCGTCGTCGATCCGGGCAAGGTCGCCGGTTCGGTACAGACGCGCATCGTGATAGCCGGTGGACCATGGGTTCGGCAGGAATTTTTCCTGGGTCAGGTCCGGTCGGCCAAGATACCCCTCGGCCAGGCCGGGGCCGATAATGCACAGCTCACCGACCTCACCACGCGGCAGCAGGCTGGGCGCCAGGGTGCTCCCGACCGCAGAATCGTTGGCGATGACCAACAGCCCGTAATTGGGTAACGGTTTGCCAATCGACACCGGGCGACCACGCGAAAGACGCGCCAGGCTGGCCGATACAGTGGCTTCGGTAGGGCCGTAGGTGTTGAACATCTGCCGGTTCGGCGTTGCCCAGCGATCTACCAGCGACTCAGGGCACATCTCGCCGCCCAGGTTGATCAAGCGCAAGCCGGGAACGTCTTCGCTGAACAGCGCCAGCAAAGTGGGCACCGCATGCAAGACGCTGATGCGCTGCTCATTCAGCAAGCGCGGCAGGGTTTCGGGGTCACCGCTGGTTTCCTTCGGGCCTATCCACAGCGTCGCGCCCACCAGATAGGCAATCCAGATTTCTTCGAAGGACATGTCGAAGGCCACGGAAAAGCCCTGGTAAACCCGGTCGCTGGCCCGAATGCCGAGTATCGCGTTCTCGCTGCGCAGAAAATGGCAGATGCTGCGCTGGGAAATCAGAATGCCCTTGGGCTTGCCCGTAGAGCCGGAGGTATAGATCACATAGGCTGGATGTTCGGGAAGCACACCATTGCGGCGCACCAACGCTGCGTCGGTCGGCGTCAGCAGGTGTTCGGCAGTCCACACCTTCAAGCCGGTATCGGCCAACACCGGCATCAACGCATCACAGGAAACCAGCCCGACTGCGCTGGCGTCCTCCAGGCAAATCTGCAGGCGCTCCACCGGCGTGTCCTGATCCAAGGGCAGCCAGGCAGCGCCCGCCTTGGCGATGCCGGCCTGCATGACCAGCAGCTCGATGCCGCGTGGCAACCATAGACCGACAATGTGCCCCGGCCGAACACCCGCATCGATCAGCGCAGAAGCCACCTGATCGGCCTGCCGGTCCAGCTCGCCATAACTGATCTGACGCTCGCCGAAGATCAATGCCACATGCTGCGGATTGCGCCGGGCACTGGCTTCGAGCAGATCGGCCAGCACTTCCTCACGTAGCAGCTCAGGTTGAATAGGACCGTAAATCACGTCCAGCGATTGTTCGTTCTGGCCTAGCGTCGACAGGTTCAGGTTATTCATGGCAGCAGGTATTAGCTCGTCTGAAGGAGGTGCCTGAGATTTTCTGGTTATGAGCCGGTCCGTCAGCGATTGGCGCGAATTCTGTGGTCGTTGCGTGTCCGGAATATGTCCGTTTTGATACATCTTGGCTGGAGCGCTGCAGCTCTCACCGAGGCAAGAGAACAGGCTGGCAAGGCGAATATGGCAAAGGCTGGCTGTACGAATCTTGAACAACAAAACGAAGGTGGCGGATTGCCCACCAGGTGTTCATGTGTCGGACTTGCAACTCAATGAGCAAAAGCAGAGGTCGTTGAACAGCGCCCTGGTCCGGGGCTATACAGTTGATCTAGCAGGATGCGGTGTGAGAGTCACCCGCCACATTGCTGCGCGAGTTACAGCAGACGCCTCACACTTCGGGTTCAATGACTCACAGACCGTGATGAGCTCTCACGTAATCCGTGCCGCCTCGATAAGCACATCTGGACGGTGAGCCGAATAATCACCACAATCGGCTCACTTCATGAGCCGATTAACTTTTTATTCGGCTCACTGCATAGGCGGATACGATGTCCGAACATCTCTGGATCTGGCAACAGCCGAACTGGCCGCGCTTCCATTGGCGCGAAGAACGCCTTGCACCGTTGATACGAGCGTGCGCCAAGGCTCAAGGTCGCTTGCTGGGTATGAGCGGTGCAGTGGGTGGCGATGCGCAAATGTGCGAGGGCTTGAATGCCCTGCTGCAGAATATCGTCACTTCGTCCGCCATCGAAGGCGAGCGACTGAATGCAGATTCTGTCAGGTCGTCGCTGGCACGCCGCCTGGGGATCGCCGATAACGGCAAGCATAGCCCTCGCAGCGAGGGGTTGGCCGAGCTGATGCTGGACGCCACACGTGGTCATGATCAGCCACTTGACTTGCAACGTCTGTGTACCTGGCATCGCTGGCTGTTCCCGGAAGAGGACAGCTTTGTGTCTGCTCGCATCCTGGTTGGTCAATTGCGTAGCGACGAACCTATGCAGGTGGTCTCAGGGAGACTTGATCGACACATCGTGCATTTTGAAGCGCCACCGCGGGCTGGACTTGAGCAACAGCTGGAAGATTTTCTCGACTGGTTTGCCAGCAGTCAAAGTGATCCGACGCTCGATCCATTCGTGCGGGCAGGTATCGCGCATTTCTGGTTTGTAACCCTGCATCCGTTTGACGACGGCAATGGTCGCCTGACTCGGGCCATTACAGACCTGGCGCTGACTCAGGGCGATCAGCAAGCCATACGACTGTTTGCCATGTCCGCCAGCATCCTTGCTGACCGCGCCGGCTATTACCACGTTCTGGAGACCAGTCAGAAAAGCACGACCGATATCACCGAGTGGCTGGAATGGTTCCTGCGCACATTGTTGAAAAGCATTGAAAACGCCTTGGTTCATATAGAACGAGTACTGGGCAAAACGCGATTTTGGCTATTACATCGCGACAACGACCTGAGCGTCGAACAGGTCAAGGTGCTGAATCGGCTACTGGATGGCGGCGAGCGTGGCTTTGAGAACGGTCTGAGCGCAGCGCAGTATCAGGCAGTGGCGAAGGTCTCGAAGGCCACCGCTACCCGCCACTTAAGTGATCTGCTTGCCAAAAACTGCCTGGTTCGCCTACCCGGTGGAGGCCGCAGCACTCGCTACCAGATCAATCTGCCCTTGCCGTAGAACCCTACACAGCAGAAGGAGCTGCTAGCGCTTCAGACGTGCGCCACTGGTCGCATCGACTGTAGCATCCAGTTCCGCACCGGACAGGAACTGGCTGTAGTAATCATGCAGTTCGGCTTCCCAACCGGCCACCTCGTCCAGCGCCGCCTCGGCTTGTTCCTTGCTCAAGGCAAAGTGAGCGTGCTGACTGAGCAGATTGCCTCGGTTGAGACGCGACCCTTCGATGCCGACTGACATGGCAAGTGCCTGAGCAGGCCCTTCGTCCAGAATGGGCAGTACGTCGTACATCGGCGATAACCTCCAGCCACCTTCTTTCCAGATGACTGCGTGGTTACGGGGATGGTCATCGGCATTGCCGACCAGCACGTTGTAGGCCATGCGCCGATACAGCGCCTGCCGATCAACGTCAGGCGCACCACGACGATACAGCTCATCGGCGAGTGCCGCATATTGCCAGTCGGGGTGCGTACGGGCCTTCCACTCGGCGTCCAGCAAGGTCAAGCCGCTGAGCATCGGCAGTCGGCGGAAGCGATGGGTTTGCTCATCAAAAGCGCGGTCGAAACGCTCGACCAACAGTGTATTGATCCGCTCGCCGCGATACAGAGAGGTGTTGGCCGCCTGCAACCCTTTAAGCCCTGCGAAGGTCATGCAGGCGTGCTCAACGGAGGGCAGGTCATAGTGATCGAATTTGTCGCGAGGCTTGGCCAGAATCAGTTTTCTGTCGCCCAGATAAGTTCGCTTGGGGCGTGCGCCACCAGCGGAAGATCGCTGATCCCTTACCTTCAGAACCTCCAGCTGCTCGGCGCTGAGCTGGCTGTCATAGATCGCTTCACAGGCATCGATGAAATGATCGAGCCCTTTGGCACGAAAGGCTTTGGGAGGCGTCTGGCCCAGCCCGTCCTGCGCGACACGCGACAGGCCGGCCATGATATTGCCCGCTCTGTCGCTGTTGGGCGACTTGAGCAGCAGCTGTATCGAGTCCAACGGGCCTTTTTCAACCCGATGCAGCAACCGCTCTCCCCAACCATCGGGCATGGCATCATCGATAAAACCCGGGACGCCACCATTTTTAGTCACGGTGTAGGATCGCGTGGACAGTGGATACCTGAAAGGATCCGGCACCCAGATGTTTTCCTGCACCGCATCCGGTGCATATTGGAATGTCCCGACGCCAGCCTGAATCGTCAGCTTGCCCAGCGTCAGTCTCTCTCCGCTGACAGGGCATTCCATGTAGATATAAGCCTGGGCCATCAGAAGTCCTCCGGCTTGTGTCGAGGCAGGCGGACACGCTTTCGGTCGGCAGCTTCAAGCTGCTCGACACTGAACGACTCGTCATCCCTAAGCCCTTGAAACAATCGCTCCGACACCCCCAGCCCCCAGACCACCAGCATGAAGTCACGCAGCGATACGCCTTCGGCATTCCCTGCCTCGATACGTCGAAACGTACGAAGCGAGATGCCCAGCCTTTCGGCAAGATCGACCTGGCGGATGCCTTGCTGCAACCTGGTCTGCTTTACCAGCAGGGCAATGCGCAAAAGCGTGTCGGTGCACTGAACGGGGAAAAAAGCCTTCATGAGCAGTTACCAGCGGGCAGGCGCAGGAGTTCGAGAAAAAACAAAGTAACACGGATAGCTACGTGGACCAGAAAATAATAGATCACGAAAGAACACATTAACCCTCATAAAGTGTCATTAAGTGACATCTTAATTACACATAAAAATCGTGATCACTGCCCTCGGCGCTTCATTCCTACACCTTAAGTGCGCAATGCCACGTCACTGATCATCGACATACCCCACCCATACCCCATCAAAATGTGGCTTACTGAGGACTGCCATCATCCAATCAGGGAATCTCTTCCCTACCCTCGCGGTCTCTTAACGCATGACGAATTCGCGCTCTGCTTTCATACCCTCCTGGCTTCGCCCTGTTCTGCGTCCTTTGCTGGACCCGTATCGCCGTTATCGGCATGCGCGGCTGATCCACGCGGCGCGGATTGCGGTGGGCCTGCTGGTGACTATTCTGCTGACCACTGGCCTCAACCTGCCCCATGGCGAGTGGGCGTCGGTGACCATGCTGATCGTGATCGGCGGTTTGCAGCATCACGGCAATATCGGCAAGAAGTCGGTCGAACGGGCCTACGGAACGTTGATCGGTGCCGGTCTCGGTCTGATCGTGGTGGTCCAGCAGGGCTATCTGGAAATGCCGTTGCTGACCTACGCAATGATGTCGGTGATGTGCGGTTTCTTCGCCTATCACGCCATTGGCAAAGGCGGTTACACCGCGCTGCTGTCGGCGATCACGTTGTTCATCGTTGCCGGTCATGGTTACAACCCGATCAGTGACGGCCTGTGGCGTACCGTCGATATCCTGATTGGTATCGCGCTGGCCCTGGCGTTCTCCTTCGCCCTGCCGCTGTATGCGGTGTTTTCCTGGCGCTACAATTTGGCCAGTGGTTTGCGTGACTGCGCCAAGGTCTACGGGCGCATCGTGCAGGGCCAGCCGGTTACCGCTGACGAGCATTTGAAACTGACCGCCAGGCTCAACGGAACGATGCTGCAATTGCGCTCGCTGCTGCCGTCGGTGTCCAAGGAAGTGAAGATGTCCATGGTCGAGCTGGACGCCATTCAGGGCCACTTCCGCATGTGCCTGAGCACCCTGGAGATTCTTGCCAATATTCGCCCGGCGAACCTGAATCAGCTTGCTGACGAGACACTCAAGGCATCGTTGGACGCTGACTACCGCCAGATTCGCCGGCAACTGATCGGCATGGCGCGCGCCCTGCAAACCGGGGCCACCGAGCGTCTGGAACGTACGACGGAAACACCAGAGACACCAGCGACACCTGCAGTGAAGGCCGTCATCCCTACCGAGCTGAAGGGCTACCACTTGATGACTCAGCAGTTGGCGCTCAACCTCGACGGCCTGCAGGCGCGTCTGGCCAAGACCGCCAAACGCTGGAAGTTTTAAGGAACCGCCCGTGCCCGATACCCGCCCGCCTGTACTGGATGAAATTGATCGCCAGCTGATTGCCGCGCTGCAAATCAACGCGCGTGAAAGCGTCGCCATGCTCGCCAGGCAACTGGGCATCGCCCGCACCACCGTCACCTCGCGGCTCGCGCGCCTGGAAAGCAGCAAAGTGATTACCGGTTACGGCGTGCGCCTTGGCCAGCGCGTGGTCAGTGGCGGGTTGCAGGCGTATGTCGGCATCACCGTACAACCCCGCTCGGGCAAGGAAGTGGTGCGGCGCCTCAGTGCCATGGCGCAGGTTCAGCAACTCTGTGCGGTGAGTGGCGAGTTCGATTATGTCGCCTGGCTGCGCACGGATTCTCCCGAGCAACTGGACCAGTTACTGGACCTGATCGGCAGCGTGGATGGTGTCGAGAAGACCACGACCTCGATCATCCTCAGCAGCAAGATCGACCGCGGCCAGCCGGTGTAACTGAACGCCTCGATCGATCAACCATACAAACCGACCAGCATATTCGTCACTTAGCCAAAACAAACAGCATATCGACGACACTTTGCGTCTTATTAACGTGTCCGCCCTTCTCTAGACTGTTGTTTTTCGCCGTTGCCCATCAAGGTCCGTCATGAAGAACAACCGTCACCCCGCCAACGGCAAAAAGCCAATCACCATGTTCGGCCCCGATTTCCCCTTCGCCTTCGATGACTGGATTGAGCACCCGAAAGGCCTGGGCAGCATCCCTGTGGAGAACCACGGCGCTGAGGTGGCAATTATCGGTGCCGGGATAGCCGGTCTGGTGGCGGCCTACGAATTGATGAAGATGGGCCTCAAGCCGGTGGTGTACGAAGCCTCGAAAATGGGTGGCCGCCTGCGCTCGCAGGAGTTCGAAGGCGCCAAAGGCATCGTTGCCGAACTGGGCGGCATGCGCTTTCCGGTGTCCTCGACAGCGTTCTTCCATTACGTCGACAAGCTGGGCCTTGAGTCCAGGCCCTTCCCCAACCCGCTGACTGCGGCGTCCGGCAGCACGGTTATCGACCTGGAAGGCACCACCTACTACGCACAAATGCTCTCGGACCTGCCGGCGCTGTTTCAGGAGGTCGCCGACGCCTGGGCCGACGCACTGGAAAGCGGCTCGCAGTTCGGGGACATCCAGCAGGCCATCCGCGATCGCGATGTGCCGCGCCTCAAAGAACTGTGGAACAAGCTGGTGCCGTTATGGGACGACCGCACGTTCTATGACTTTGTCGCGACCTCCAAGGCCTTCGCCAGCCTGTCTTTCTTTCACCGCGAAGTGTTTGGCCAGGTGGGCTTCGGCACGGGCGGCTGGGACTCGGACTTCCCCAACTCGATGCTGGAAATCTTCCGCGTGGTGATGACCAACTGCGATGAGCACCAGCATCTGATCGTCGGCGGCGTGCAGCAAGTGCCGGTTGGCTTGTGGAGCCATGTACCCGAGCATTGCGCGCACTGGCCCAAGGGCACCAGCCTGTCGTCGTTGCACCGCGGCGCACCACGTCCCGGCGTGAAGCGCATTGCACGCGCCGAGGATGGCAGTTTTGCGGTGACTGACAATTGGGGCGACACCCGGCAGTACGCTGCCGTGCTGACCACCTGCCAGAGCTGGCTGCTGACCACGCAGATCGAGTGCGAAGAGTCGCTGTTTTCGCAGAAAATGTGGATGGCCCTGGACCGCACCCGCTACATGCAGTCGTCAAAGACCTTCGTGATGGTCGACCGCCCGTTCTGGAAGGACAAAGACCCGGAAACCGGTCGCGACCTGATGAGCATGACCCTCACCGACCGGCTGACCCGTGGCACTTACCTGTTCGATAACGGCGACGACAAACCCGGCGTGATCTGCCTGTCCTATTCGTGGATGAGCGATGCTCTGAAGATGCTCCCGCAGCCCATCGAGAAGCGGGTGAAGCTGGCGCTGGACGCCTTGAAGAAGATCTACCCTAAAGTGGACATCGCAGCGCGGATCATCGGTGATCCGATTACCGTGTCATGGGAAGCCGATCCGCACTTCCTGGGTGCGTTCAAGGGTGCATTGCCGGGCCATTACCGCTATAACCAGCGCATGTACGCGCACTTCATGCAGCAAGATATGCCCAGCGAACAGCGCGGCATGTTCATCGCCGGCGACGATGTGTCCTGGACACCGGCGTGGGTCGAAGGCGCTGTGCAGACTTCACTGAACGCCGTGTGGGGGATCATGAACCACTTCGGCGGCAAGACTCACGCCGAGAACCCCGGCCCCGGTGATGTGTTCCACGAAATCGGCCCGATTGCACTGGGCGACTGACATAAGGAAAACCCCATGCGCGTTGCGCTGTATCAATGCCCGCCATTGCCGCTGGATGTCAGCGGCAACCTGACTCGCCTGGAACAGCAGGCTCAGGCCGCCGCCGAGCAAGGGGCACAGCTGCTGATCTGTCCGGAAATGTTCCTCAGCGGCTACAACATCGGCGCTCAGGCTGTCGGTGAGCTGGCGCAGACGCAGGACGGTCCGGCAGCGACGCGCATTGCCACCATCGCACAGGCCAGCGGCATTGCGATCCTCTACGGCTATCCGGAACGTGCTGCCGATCGGCAGATCTACAACGCTGTACAGTTGATCGACAGCCAGGGCACACGCCTGTGCAACTACCGCAAGACACATCTGTTCAGCGATCTGGACAAGTCGATGTTCGCCGCAGGCGACGATCATTACCCGGTGGTCGAATTGAATGGCTGGCGCTTGGGCCTGCTGATTTGCTACGACGTGGAATTCCCTGAAAACACCCGTCGGCTGGCCCTGGCAGGGGCCGAGTTGATTCTGGTCCCCACCGCAAACATGCTGCCTTACGATTTCGTCTGCGACGTGACGGTTCGGGCGCGGGCCTTCGAGAATCACTGCTACGTGGTGTATGCCAACTACTGCGGCAGCGAAGGCGCGATTTGTTACTGCGGGCTCAGCAGCCTCTGCGCGCCGGACGGCAGCCGTCCATTGCTGGCAGGTCAGGACGAAGCGCTGCTGGTCGGCACGCTGGACAAGTCACTGCTGGCCCAGGCCAGAACCGCGAACGACTACTTCATGGATCGCCGCCCGGCGCTTTATACGTCGCTGACTTGATCAGATCAGCCGGATGGATCATTCCCACACCAGAGCGTGCGGAATAATCCTATAACTATCGTGCCCACGCTCCGCGACCATCGTCATACACAAGCCCGCTTTTGATTCTGGCCGGAGCCCGTAGCGAACGTGTTCGCGAAGACGCTCGCTCAGGCGATACATTTTTGGAAACTTTAACGGCCCCTTCGCGGAAAAGTCCGCTCCTACGCCCGTTGGGCAGAATCAAAAACAGCCTCCTGCCCGAGGGGTAGGAGCGAACTTGTTCGCGAAGACGGTCTTTCAAGCGATGCATTTTCGGAAAGCTTAACGGCCCCTTCGCGGACAAGTCCGCTCCTACGCCCGTTGGGCAGAATCAAAACGGCCTCCTGCCCGAGAGGTAGGAGCGAACTTGTTCGCGAAGACGCTCGCTCAGGCGATGCATGTTCGGAAGGCTTGGCGACCCCTTCGCGGGCAAGTCCGCTCCTACGCCCGTTGGGCAGAATCAAAAACGGCCTCCTGCCCGAGGAGTAGGAGCGAACGTGTTCGCGAAGACGCTCGCTCAGGCGATACATTTTTGGAAACCTTAACGGCCCCTTCGCGGACAAGTCCGCTCCTACGCCCGTTGGCCAGAATCAAAAACAGCCTTCTGCCCGAGGGGTAGGAGCGAACGTGTTCGCGAAGACGGTCTTTCAAGCGATGCATTTTCGGAAAGCTTGACGGCCCCTTCGCGGACAAGTCCGCTCCTACGCCCGTTGGGCAGAATCAAAAACAGCCTTCTGCCCGAGGGGTAGGGGCGAACTTGTTCGCGAAGACGGTCTTTCAAGCGATGCATTGTCGGGAAGCTTGGCGGCCCCTTTGCGTCCTCTATTTCGCAGCTTTGAGCAGCAGGCTCGCGATCAGGTCAGCTAATCCGCTAGCATGACGCCTCGCCTCGCACAGCTTTCCGGACGCCCCTCATGCCTGCCGCACACGCCACTGACACTCAACGCCTCACGCTGGCCAACGGTCTGAATGTGGTGCTGTGTCACGAGCCACGGCTCAAGCGCTGTGCGGCCTCGTTGCGCGTGGCAGCCGGCAGTCACGATGCGCCTCGGGCTTGGCCAGGGTTGGCGCATTTTCTGGAGCATCTGTTTTTCCTCGGCACCGAACGCTTCCCGGCCGGGGACAACTTGATGACCTTTGTGCAGCGTCATGGCGGGCAGGTCAATGCCAGCACCCGCGAGCGCACCACTGACTTCTTCTTCGAACTGCCGCAAGCCGCCTTCGCCCAAGGGCTGGAGCGCCTGTGCGACATGCTTGCCAAGCCGCGCATGGACATCGCAGATCAATTGCGCGAACGCGAAGTGCTGCACGCCGAATTCATCGCCTGGCTCGGCGATAGCGCATCCCGCGATCAGGCGCGCCTACTGACAGCGATCAACCCACAGCATCCGCTGCGCGGCTTTCACGCCGGCAATCGCTATAGCCTGCCAGTGCCCAACCCGGCTTTTCAGCAAGCGTTGAAAGACTTTTATCGAGGCTTCTATCAAGCCGGACAGATGACCCTGTGCCTGACTGGCCCGCTGCCGATCGCTGAATTACAGGCGCTGGCGACAAACCACGGCACAGTTTTCGCCAGCGGGATGAAGCTCAAACAGCGCCCGCCTCCAGCATTGATGGCCAGTCCTCGACAGGCTGGCGAGCAAAACCATCTGCTGTTTGCTGTTGAGGACTTGCCGGACAAGGCTGACGAAGCGGTGGCCTTCTTCTGTCACTGGCTCAATGCAGCGCAGCCTGGCGGACTGGTTGCCGAGTTGGTCCGCAAGGGGCTTGGCACTTCACTGCACGCCGCGCCGCTTTACCAGTTCGGCGGGCAGCTTTTGCTGGATATCGAGTTTACGGGCGACCTGGCGAACGCGACCCCTATCAGCAGCCTGCTTTTCAGCTGGCTCGGTTTCTTCAAGGCTCACTGGCCAACGCGAATCGAGGAATACCACCGTCTCGAACAACGCCGTCTGCAGATGTGCGGAGCATTGGCTCTGGCAAACCACCACTGTCGCCAAACGCCCGCGCAGTTGAGCGAGCAAGGCCAAAAAGCCTTAAGCGCATTACTGTCGAAGCTCACCGCTGATGTGGATAACCTCGATCCAGAGCCGGTCACTTGGCACCTGCCAGCGCCGAATCCGTTTCTTGGTACGGCAGCGGACGACCCCGCTGAAGCCGCGCTGTACCTGCGCTGGCAACTGCCGTCCCCGCAACCCGCTTTCTGGCGGAGACTCGATGCCGCGCTCAAGCCACTGGTCGAAGACGCACGTCAGGCCGGGGTAACCCTGACCTTCACTGCGTACGGCCCTTATTGGCAGCTTCAATTGAACGGCTTGCGCGAACCGATGGTGGCGGTCCTGCAACAAAGCCTGCAGCGCTTGCAGCACCCCGATGCACACACGCTGGAACACGACGAACCGGTATTGATCCCGATTCGTCAGTTGCTCAAGCAGCTTGCCGATCACTACCTGCGCAGTGACCCGGAGGTGGCCATAAGCGACCTTCCTGACGTATGGGCGGCTTCGCGCTGGAGCAGTTTAACCAGCGGCTTCGACCCGGCCCGCCAGTCAATGCTGGACGCGGTGTTGAATGCGGCACCCGGCGTTCGGCAAACCTCCCCGCCCGATCTGCCGACCATTCGCGCTGGCAAGCACTGGGCGACGCAAGTATCGTCCTCCTCGGAAGACGCCGTGCTGGTGTTCTGCCCCGCGCCCACGACTTCCATCGAAGATGAAGCCGCCTGGCGTCTGCTCGCGCACCTGGCCCAAGCGCCGTTCTATCAGCGGCTGCGGGTCGAACTGCAATTGGGCTACGCGGTGTTCAGTGGCCTCAGGCAGATCGACGGACGGACCGGCTTGCTGTTCGGCGTGCAATCACCCACCAGCAGTGCCCAACAGCTGTTTGCGCACATCGGGGCCTTTATCGGCAAACTGCCGCAACTGGTGCGCGACGCAGATTTGCCTGAACAGGCAAACGCCCTTGCAGCGCAGTTCGAGCCGTCGAGCCTGCCGCAGCAACAGCGTGCCGACCTGCAGTGGCAGGCTCAACTTGCCGGGCACCGGGGTGACCATGCGCAGACCTTGCAGGGGGCTCTGTCAAATCTGGATACACACTCGTTGCTGGCCTCTGCGGATCAGTTGATCAGCGCCACAGGGGGCTGGCTGATCGTGGCCAATCGCCCTGCCAGCGCGGCCGTTCCGCAATCCTTACCTGAACAGTAATGGTCTTTTCTGCAGATTCCGAACCTGTCCAATTGTGAAATTGAGTAACATAGCTCCCTAAGCATCTGAACGTATGCCTCCAGCGATGCACTAAGATGTAGTCACCCAACGCTGCACTTATCCGAGGAGATTTTTATGTCGTGGACTAAACCTGCTTACACTGATCTGCGTATCGGTTTTGAAGTCACCATGTACTTCGCAAGCCGTTGATTTCAGTGCGCTGTGAAGCCTCGGTTCGCCGGGGCTTTTTTTATGGTTATGGCTGTTTTTTATTTCAGAGCGTGTCCCGGGAGCTGTCATGTACATCCAGATTCTAGGTTCTGCTGCTGGCGGTGGATTCCCCCAGTGGAACTGCAACTGCGTCAATTGCGCAGGTTTTCGCGACGGCAGCCTGCGTGCCCATGCGCGGACCCAGTCGTCCATTGCGCTGTCCGACGACGGTATCAACTGGGTGCTGTGCAACGCCTCACCGGATATTCGCGCGCAATTGCAGGGCTTTGCGCCGATGCAGCCCGGGCGCACATTGCGTGACACCGGCATCAGCGCGATCGTGTTGATGGACAGCCAGATCGACCACACCACCGGCCTGCTCAGCCTGCGTGAAGGCTGCCCGCATCAGGTGTGGTGTACCGACATGGTTCATGAGGACCTGAGCACCGGCTTCCCGCTGTTCGAAATGCTCAAGCACTGGAACGGCGGCCTGACCTGGAACCGCATCGAGTTGCAGGGCAGCTTCGTGATTCCGGCCTGCCCGAACCTGCGCTTTACGCCCTTCCCGCTGCGCAGCGCCGCCCCGCCCTACTCGCCACACCGTTTCGACCCGCACCCGGGCGACAACATCGGCCTGCTGGTCGAAGACACCCGCACTGGCGGCAAGCTGTTCTATGCCCCAGGCCTGGGCAAGGTCGATGAAGCACTGGCCGAGAAGATGCGTGACGCCGACTGCCTGCTGGTCGACGGCACCATGTGGGACGACGACGAAATGCAGCGCCGTGGCGTGGGCACGCGCACCGGCCGGGAGATGGGCCATCTGGCACAGAACGGCCCCGGCGGCATGCTGGAAGTCCTCGAAGGCTTCCCCGAGCAGCGCAAGGTGCTTATCCACATCAATAACACCAACCCGATTCTCGACGAAGACTCCCCGGAACGTGCGGAGCTGGTTCGTCGCAACGTCGAAGTGGCCTTCGATGGCATGAGCATCGAGCTTTAGGAGCTGACATGAGCGAAGCGACTGCGCTGTCCCCCGCCGAATTCGAACAGGCCTTGCGCGCCAAGGGTGCCTATTACCACATCT
This sequence comes from Pseudomonas sp. PvP028, assembly GCF_017832255.1. Lineage (NCBI taxonomy): Bacteria > Pseudomonadati > Pseudomonadota > Gammaproteobacteria > Pseudomonadales > Pseudomonadaceae > Pseudomonas > Pseudomonas sp. PvP028. The sequence goes on along the minus strand of NZ_JAFIBL010000001.1, from coordinate 1,921,698 downwards.
ATCACCCGTTCCATGTGGCGATGTACGAGGGCCGAGCGACCCGCGAGCAGATTCAGGGCTGGGTCGCCAACCGTTTCTACTATCAAGTGAACATTCCACTCAAGGACGCGGCGATTCTGGCCAACTGCCCGGATCGCGAGATCCGTCGCGAGTGGATTCAGCGCCTGCTCGATCATGACGGTGCGCCCGGCGAAGACGGCGGCATCGAAGCCTGGCTGCGCCTGGGCCAGGCCGTGGGACTGGACCCGGACCAGCTGCGCTCGCAGGAACTGGTGCTGCCAGGCGTGCGGTTTGCCGTCGACGCGTACGTGAACTTCGCCCGCCGCGCCAATTGGCAGGAAGCCGCCAGCAGCTCGTTGACCGAACTGTTCGCACCGCAGATCCACCAGTCGCGTCTGGACAGCTGGCCGCAGCACTACCCGTGGATCGATCCGGCCGGCTACGAATATTTCCGCACTCGCCTGGGTCAGGCCCGACGCGATGTAGAGCACGGCCTCGCCATCACGTTACAGCACTACACTACGTACGAAGGTCAGCAGCGTATGCTGGAAATCCTGCAGTTCAAACTCGATATCCTGTGGAGCATGCTCGATGCGATGTCCATGGCCTATGAGCTGAACCGCCCGCCGTATCACAGCGTCACAGACCAAAGGGTCTGGCATAAGGGGATTACGCTATGAAGCACGATCCGCAGTTCCGAGCGTTGACACCCAAATGGCATCAGGGCTATCGCTTCCAGTACGAGCCTGCGCAAAAGGCGCATGTGGTGCTTTACCCTGAGGGCATGATCAAACTGAATGAAAGCGCGGCCCTGATCGGCGGGCTGATCGATGGCAAGCGCACCATCGCCGCCGTCATTGATGAGCTTCATCAGCAGTTCCCCAATGTTCCCGAACTGGGCATGGACGTCGACGAGTTCATGGAAGGCGCCAAAAAGAAAAACTGGATCGATCTTGTCTGACATAGCACCCGTCACCAACACCCCGTACATACCGCCCACTCCCGAGGTCGGCCTGCCACTGTGGCTGCTCGCCGAGCTGACCTATCGCTGCCCGCTGCAGTGCCCGTATTGCTCAAACCCCCTGGATTTTGCCAAACAGGGCCAGGAGCTGAGCACCGAGCAGTGGTTCAAGGTCATGCAGGAAGCGCGGGAAATGGGTGCGGCGCAGATCGGCTTTTCCGGCGGCGAGCCGCTGGTGCGCCAGGACCTCGCCGAACTGATCGCCGAGGCGCGGCGTCTGGGCTTCTACACCAACCTGATAACCTCGGGCATCGGCCTCACCGAAGAGAAGATCATCGCCTTCAAGGAAGCAGGCCTGGACCACATCCAGATCAGCTTTCAGGCCAGCGACGAGCAGGTCAACAACATGCTCGCCGGCTCGAAAAAAGCCTTCGCGCAGAAGCTGGAGATGGCCAAGGCGGTTAAAAAGCACGGCTACCCGATGGTGCTGAACTTCGTCACCCACCGGCACAACATTGATCGCATCGACAAGATCATCGAGCTGTGTCTCGCGCTGGAAGCGGACTTCGTCGAACTGGCGACCTGTCAGTTCTATGGCTGGGCGCACCTGAACCGCCTCGGCCTGCTGCCGACCAAAGATCAACTGGTCCGCGCCGAAGCCGTCACCAACGAATACCGCGCCCGGCTGGAGGCAGAAAATCACCCATGCAAACTGATTTTCGTCACTCCTGATTATTACGAAGAGCGTCCCAAAGCCTGTATGAACGGCTGGGGCAATATCTTCCTGACCGTGACACCGGATGGCACGGCGCTGCCCTGCCACGGTGCGCGGCAGATGCCGATCCAGTTCCCCAATGTGCGCGATCACAGCATGCAGCACATCTGGTATGACTCGTTCGGCTTCAATCGCTTTCGCGGTTACGACTGGATGCCCGAGCCGTGCCGTTCGTGTGACGAGAAGGAAAAGGATTTCGGTGGCTGTCGCTGCCAGGCCTTCATGCTGACCGGCGACGCCGCCAATGCCGACCCGGTGTGCAGCAAATCCTATCACCACGGGATCATCACTCAGGCTCGTGACGAGTCCGAAACCGCTACTCAAACCATTGAAGAGCTGGCCTTTCGCAATGACCGAAACTCACGACTCATCGCAAAATCCTCCTGAACGCCTGAGCGCTGCGCAAGCGGTCGCGGCAGGCGTTGACTTCGCCGAACTGGATGTCAGCTCGGCGGGCCTGTTCTGGAACGAATACCGCCCCGAAGACGGCGCCAGCCGCATCTGGCACTGGTACGCCAACAGCAAGCGCTGCCTGACGCCACAAGGCTTCAGCGTACGCAGCCGGGTGTATGAGTATGGCGGTGGTTCATTCTGCCTCGCCGACGACGCCGTAGTCTTCGTCAACGAGCGCGATCAGCAACTGTATCGACAGGCACTGGACGCCAGCGAGCCGGTGGCGCTGACCGAGGGCGACAAGCGCTACGGCGGCGTGTTCTTCAGCGGCGGCCAGATTCTGGCCGTTGAAGAGGACCGCAACACGCATCGACTGGTGGCTATCGAGCTGACTGACGGCAAGCGCCAGTTGCTGGCCGAAGGCGCTGATTTCTACTCATCGCCGATTGTCAGTGCCGACGGCGGACGCCTGGCCTGGATCGAATGGCAGCGCCCGCATCAGCCGTGGACCAGCACTCGCTTGATGTGTGCAACGAAACAGGACGACGGCAGTTGGGCCACTGCGCAGTGCATCGCAGGCGATGGTGCGCAAGAGTCTCTGCAACAACCGCGCTTCGATGCCCATGGGCGTCTGTATTGCCTGACTGATCGTGCAGGTTACTGGCAGCCGTGGGGCGAATCGCCTTCCGGGTTTGCGCCGCTTCCCGCCCGTCCGGCGGATCATGCGTCAGCGCCTTGGCAAATGGGCAGCTGCACCTGGCTGCCGATCAACGATGGTTACCTGGCGAGCTGGTTTGCAGAAGGTTCAAGTGTTCTGGGGCTGTGCCAGGCCGACGGCAGCGTCGAGGATTTCAGCGCAGGCTACAGTCGCTTTCGCAGCCTCGCCATTGACGAAGAGTTCGTCTATTGCATTGCGGCCTCGGCCATAAGCACCTCTGCGGTACTGGCCATTTCTCGCCACGACGCCAGTGTTCACGTACTTGCCGGAGGCGGGTCGCCGCTGCCGGCCGACCAGATCAGCCGTCCTCAGACGTTGCGTTACCCCAGTGGCGGGGCCGAGGCTTATGGCTACTTCTATCCGGCCATGACCGGCGCAGAAAAACCGCCGCTGGTGGTGTTCATCCATGGTGGCCCGACCTCTGCCTGCTACCCGGTGCTGGACCCGCGCATTCAGTACTGGACACACCGAGGCTTCGCCGTCGCAGACCTCAATTATCGCGGCAGCAGCGGCTACGGTCGCGTGTACCGGCAAGGCCTGCACCTCACCTGGGGCGTGGCGGATGTCGAAGACGCCTGTGCAGTCGTGAAGCATCTGGCCGAGCGCGGCCTGATTGACGAACGACAGGCTTTTATTCGCGGCGGCAGTGCAGGTGGCTACACCACGCTCTGCGCGCTGGCCTTCCACGACGTATTCCGCGCAGGTGCCAGTCTGTACGGGGTCAGCGACCCGGTGGCACTGGCCAGGGCGACGCATAAGTTCGAAGGTGATTATCTGGACTGGCTGATCGGCGATCCCGACAAGGACATAGAGCGCTATCAGGCTCGTACACCCCTGCTGCACGCCGACAGCATCAGCGTGCCGGTCATTTTCTTTCAGGGCGAACTGGATGCCGTGGTGGTTCCCGAACAGACCCGGTCCATGCTCAAGGCCTTGCAGGACAACGGTATCAAGACCGAAGCGCACTTTTATGCGGACGAGCATCATGGGTTCCGCAAGGCAAATAACCTGGCAGATGCGCTGGAGAAGGAATGGCGTTTCTATCGGGATGTGCTGGATGCCTGATCAGGCCGTGTGATCGTTCCCGCATCAGGGAACGATCAGCGAGTGCGACGAGGTATTACTTACGCGAAACGATGATGTAAATCGCGTGGATGATGCCCGGGATATAACCCAGCAGGGTCAGCAGGATATTCAACCAAAAAGCGCCAGCAAAGCCTACTTGCATGAACACGCCTACCGGAGGCAGCAGAATGGCGAAAATGATACGAATGATGTCCATGAAAAGCTCCTGATTGATTGGCTCTGATTGGCCATACAGCTAATCGACCCTGGCCGGCGGTGAGGGTTCAACCGGCTCTGGCACCGCGCCATTATTCTTTAGCGGGAGGGGCTCAGGACAAGCATTGCAACACGGGCACAGCAGCGTGTGCTGCGAGCGGAAAGAAAACAGAATTGTCAAAACGCAAACAAAGAAAACCCCGCCGAAGCGGGGCTTTCCAGACTGTTTCCCTGATTTCCCTTTCACCCCGCCATCCTGGCAGGCTTCCCTACGTGTCCCTGTTATGTCTTGTTGCGCTTCCTGCGCTACGTCCATGAACAAAGATTAACTTTGGATCCCTTTCTTGGGAAGAGGCCAATTGGCGTCACGTAGTGTAAGCAAATGCTTACAAGACTTTTCCGGGTCAGAATTGTGACGCCTTCAACAGGTACAACGACTCGCTGCCCGCGCGCACCGAGGCATCCAGCGAGTGAATACGCGGCAGCAGACGTGCGAAGTAGAAGCGTGCGGTCCCCAGTTTGCTTGCGTAGAACTCCTCCTGCTGCTCTTTACCCAGTGCTGCCTTGGCCATCATGGCCCACATGTAGGCATACGCCGTGTAACCGAACAGATGCAGGTACTCCACAGAGGCTGCGCCAATTTCATTGGGGTTGTTGCGCGACCGATCCAGCACCCAGCCGGTCAGTTCATCGAGCATGTTCAAGGCTTTGCTCAGCGGCTGAGTGAACTCGCTGAGCGCGTTGCTTGAGCCGTTGATGAACTGGCGGACTTCATCGGAGAACAACTGATAGAGCGCGCCATTCGAACCGACGATCTTGCGCCCGACCAGGTCCAGCGCCTGAATGCCGTTGGTGCCTTCGTAGATCTGCGTGATACGCACGTCACGCACCAGTTGTTCCTGGCCCCACTCGCGGATGTAGCCATGGCCGCCGAATACCTGCTGGCCATGGATGGTGGTTTCCAGACCGATATCACTCAGGAACGCCTTGGAGACCGGTGTCAGCAGCGCCGCCAGATCATCGGCACGCTTGCGCGCGGTATCGTCTTCGCTGAACTTGGCAATATCCAGTTGCAGAGCGACGTAGCTGGAAAACGCCCGGCCGCCTTCGTTGAAGGCTTTCATGGTCAACAGCATGCGACGCACGTCAGGGTGGACGATGATCGGGTCAGCGGCTTTGTCCTTGTTCTGCGCACCGGTCGGGGCACGACTCTGCAGACGGTCCTGCGCATACTCAACGGCGGCCTGATAAGAACGCACGCCAGACGCAAGCCCTTGGATACCCACGCCGAGGCGCTCGTAGTTCATCATCGTGAACATCGCCGCCAGGCCCTTGTTCGGCTCACCGATCAGGTAACCGGTGGCGGCATCGAAGTTCATCACGCACGTTGCAGACGCCTGGATGCCCATCTTGTGCTCGATCGAGCCACAACTGACGGCGTTGCGCTCGCCGACGCTGCCGTCGTCACCGACCATGAACTTGGGCACCAGAAACAACGAGATGCCTTTCGGGCCGGGCGGTGCATCCGGCAACTTGGCCAGCACCAGATGGATGATGTTTTCGGTCAGGTCGTGTTCGCCACCGGTGATGAAAATCTTGCTGCCGGTGATCTGGTAAGCGCCGTCCGCCTGGGGTTCGGCGCGAGTGCGAATGATGCCCAGATCCGTACCGGCGTGAGCCTCGGTAAGGCACATCGACCCGGCCCAGACGCCTGAATACATATTGGGCAGAAATTTGGTCTTGAGCGCTTCGGTCGCGTGGGTGTCTATCGACACGCAGGCGCCGGAGGTGAGCATCGCGTACAGACCGAACGCCAGGCTGGCAGAGTTGAGCATCTCTTCGACCTGAGCCGACACCACCTTGGGCATGCCCATGCCGCCAAATTCGGGGTTACCGCCCACACCGACCCAGCCGCCTTCTGCGTAGATCTTATAGGCCTCGGGAAAACCTGCAGGAGTGGTGACGACGGTGTCCTTCCAGTGGCAGCCCTCCTCGTCACCGTTGCGGCTCAGCGGCGCAATGGTCTTGCTGGTCACTTTACCGGCTTCTTCGAGAATGGCTTCGACCGTTTCAGCGTCGACGGTTTCGGCCAGCTCGGGCAGTTGAGCCCAGAGCTTGGACACCTCGAAGACTTCATTGAGGACGAAGCGCATATCGCGCAGTGGCGCTTTATAGTCAGCCATGGCAAACCTCGTGAACACGGATCGAAATGCTTTGGGAAGCCGATCGATACATCCAGCGACGCAGATCAGCAGTCGAGTTCCACGAGTCTAACCGAACAACATTTCAGAGACATAGGGTCGTGTCATGACTGAATAGTCATAACAGGTCACGGGAAGTGCCAGGGTTTGATCAGGTTGCGGCTTCAGTTGTGCGCACAGCGCCGCGTCGGTTCAACTGCCCATAAGCCACCACACAATTGCGCCCGGCACCCTTGGCCGCATACAGCGCCTGGTCGGCGCTCTTGAGCACTTCTTCAGGCGTGCGATGCTCCGGCTGGCGTTCGGCAACGCCGATACTCACCGTCACCGACACGCTGCCTGCCTGCGCGCCACTGCGACGCTGCCGGCCTTGCTGATCGTCCTGGGGACGATCGTTCTTGTTGCGCAGCTGAATCTCGTAGCTGGCGATGGTCTCGCGGATAGCTTCCAGGTGCGGCATGCACTCATCGATACTCTTGGCAGCGAAAACGATGGCGAACTCCTCACCACCGTAGCGATAGGCCTTGCCGCCACCATTGGTGATTTTCGACAGCTTGCTGGCCACCAGACGCAGCACCTGATCGCCCACATCGTGGCCGTGGGTATCGTTGAATTTCTTGAAGTGATCCACGTCACTCATCGCCAGCACATAGTTGCGACCCAGACGCTGCATGCGCTCATTGAGCGCCCGACGCCCAGGTAACCCGGTTAGCTCGTCACGGAAGGCCATCTGATAGGCCTCGTGAGCGACCGCAGCGGCAATCATCAGCATCACCTGACTGCAGAGGATGTTCAGCGTGAACGGCAGGATAAAGGTTTTCGGCAATGCCCAGAACAAACCCAGCAGGCCGACAATCTGGGCCGCATGCAGCGGTCGCGGTTTTTCCAGGTATTGCCAGATCAGCACCGCGAAGGACACCAGAAACATCGCATAAGACAACTGAATCAGGCTCATCCATGCGCCATGCAGGGCAGGCCAGCGGATGTCCGCCAGCCAGACTTGCAGCTCGACCGGATAACTTTGCTCCAGTCCCACCGCCACACCTCCCAGCGCTACAAGCACCGCGAGCCGCGCGACCATGTCCTGGAACAGATGGGTTCGTTCCTCCCATGCCGCATACAGCCCGAACAGCACCGGCAGCAGCAGGCAGACCAAGTGAAAGATCACCGCCGCATCTTCGCGGACCTTGCCATGGTCACGGTAGTAATCGGTCTGAGTGTCCAGCAGGTAGTAGGCGATATACACCGTGAGCATCAGAAACAGCTCGCGCTGACGTCGATAAACAAAGCAGTACGCCCCGCCCAACAGCAGAACCAGGGTCGGAAGCACATTGAACAACGAAGTGAAGAAGACGTTCAGGTCCTTTACGTACGCAGCCGCGAGCCCCGCCACCAGCAAACCCAGTGAAGGCAGAAAATGACTCAAGCGTGCAGCTGATGGACGCAACAAAAGGGGTTATCTCCTACCCGGCATCTGGATGACTGGCTGGGCTGATGGCATTGTGCCCCTCCCCAGCAAACAATGCATCGGCAGGATCAACAAACAACTTAATTTCTGTAACGGCAGGAAGTGGGAAATGTTTATTGCGGGCGTCTAGCGCCCATGCGTTGGCATGCATTGGGCAACGCTCCGCGTCGTGCTGCAGCGCAACGTCATGCTTTGCCTGTCATCACTGCACATAAAAGCGCTTTTTTATCGCGATGTTACTGACGACGCAGATCGCGACGTAAGTGACAGGGGCTTTGGTCACTTTGGCCCCATCAAAGTGACTCGCCGAGGGGCGAAAAGGTGACCTGAGTCGAACCCAAATCCACCTGACAAAGAAAACCCCTGTGTGACGCAGAGCGTCACGAACTGCATTCCCACGCGTGCGTGAGGAACGAGAGGTGTCCTGGAGAACATCGTGACTATGCACGGGGCCTGAGCGCCTTCTCAGGTCTCGCCGGGAATTCGAATACAGCCATGCGCTAAAACGCACCCATAAAAAAACCGCCTGATCAGCGATCAGGCGGTTTTCATGACGCCAGCGAAGCTTAGTAAGCCAGGCCGAAGTCTTCTTCTTTCATGTCCATCAGGTTGGCAGCACCCGACAGAATGGTCGCCACGTGAGTACGAGTACGCGGCAGGATGCGCTGGAAGTAAAAACGCGCGGTCTGGATCTTGGCGCGATAGAACGCCTCGTCCGACGCACCGGCCGCCAGTTTCTCGGCCGCAACACGCGCCATGTCGGCCCAGAAATACGCCAGGCAGGCATAGCCGGAGAACATGATGTAATCCACCGATGCAGCACCCACTTCTTCGCGATCCTTCATCGCCGCCATGCCCACTTTCAGGGTCAGGTCGCCCCACTCCTTGTTCAGCGCAGCCAGTGGCGTCACAAACTCCTGCACAACTTCGTTGCCTTCGTTGCTCTGGCAGAACTTGTGAACGATCTTGGTGAAGCCCTTGAGCGCTTCGCCCTGGGTCATCAGCACCTTGCGGCCCAGCAGGTCGAGCGCCTGAATACCGGTGGTGCCTTCGTACAGCATCGAAATCCGGCTGTCGCGAACGTTCTGCTCCATGCCCCACTCGGCAATGAAGCCGTGGCCGCCGTAAACCTGCACGCCGTGGTTGGCAGCTTCGAAGCCCACCTCCGTCATGAACGCCTTGGCGATCGGAGTCATGAACGCCAGCAATGCGTCAGCGGCTTTCTTTTGCTCCGGGTCTTCGCTGTACTTGACGATGTCGACCTGTTTGGCCGTGAAGTACACCATGGCACGCGTGCCTTCGGCGAACGCCTTCATGGTCAGCAGCATGCGACGCACATCAGGGTGAACGATGATCGGGTCAGCGGCTTTTTCCGGTGCCTTGGGACCGGTCAGCGAACGCATTTGCAGACGGTCACGGGCATATTGCAGACCACCCTGAAAGGCGACTTCAGCGTGCGCCAGACCTTGCAGTGCCGTGCCCAGACGCGCGGTGTTCATGAACGTGAACATGCAGTTCAGGCCCTTGTTGGCCGGGCCGATCAGGTAGCCGGTAGCGCCGTCGAAGTTCATCACGCAGGTGGCGTTGCCGTGGATGCCCATCTTGTGCTCGATGGAGCCACAATTCACCGCGTTACGCTCACCGATGCCGCCATCGGCAGCCGAGAGGAACTTGGGCACGATGAACAGCGAAATGCCTTTGGTGCCAGCCGGTGCGTCCGGCAGGCGGGCCAGCACGATGTGGACGATGTTATCGGCCATGTCGTGTTCGCCAGCAGAAATGAAGATCTTGGTGCCGGTAACCTTATAGGTCCCGTCAGCCTGAGGCTCTGCGCGGGTACGCAGCATGCCCAGGTCGGTGCCGCAATGCGACTCGGTCAGGCACATGGTGCCGGTCCATTCGCCGGATACCAGCTTGGTCAGGTACGCGTCCTGCTGCTCGGGCGTGCCGTGCTCGGAGATCGTGTTCATCGCACCGTGCGACAGGCCCGGGTACATGCCCCACGACCAGTTGGCTTCACCGACCATCTCGCTGACCGCCAGGCCCAGCGACTCGGGCAGACCCTGACCGCCGTGCGCGACGTCATGTGCCAGACTCGGCCAGCCGCCTTCGACAAACTGTTTGTAAGCCTGTTTGAAGCCGGTCGGCGTCTTCACGCCCGACTCGCTCCAGGTGCAACCCTCGGTATCGCCCACGCGGTTCAGTGGAGCCAGAACCTGCTCACAGAACTTGGCACCCTCTTCCAGAATGGCGTCGACCATGTCCGGAGTGGCGTCATGACAGGCTGGCAGACTCTGATAGTGCGCTTCATAGCCGAGCAGTTCATCACGAACAAAACGAATATCACGCAAGGGGGCCTTGTAGTCAGGCATAGCGATAACCTCTGCTGATGAATCCTGGAACGAATGACCGGGCGGTCGCTGGAGAGATACCCTCAAGCGCCAGACAATCTCGTATGCCTCGCGGTCAAACAGGTGTTTGAAACATACGTTTACGCCCAAACCTTGTCAATAGCGAAGCACGCACCATTCGTCCACGGCCCATGCATAAGCCACGCAGGCGTACGTCGTGCGGGGGCGAGAGAAGCGTAAGCAAAAGTCTAGTGGAGGGCGAAACCGGGTGCAGGTGAGATACAGGACAATGATGCGGAGAAATTCAGGAAGCAACGCCGTGCGCGGATGGCACGGCGGGAATTGACGCGAAAATCAGGCGTAGGTGTCGATCAGCGTGCCGAGCATTTCATTGCTGGCTTTCTGCGCAGCCAGCCCGGCTGCAAACTGGTCCTTGCCAGCCTCGAGTTCGACGATGTTGGACGGCAAGTCGGAACGCTGGCTGCGATCAACAGAGCGCAGGTTCTCGAGCTGAAAGTCAGAAGACTGGCTTCTGCCCGACACTTCGATATTGGAGCTGGCAATCTGGGTGGCCGCCTGATCCACACGACTTTGCCCGACCTGCATTGCGCTAAGGCCTGGGTAGAGGGTGTTGTTCATGGTGATTTGCATAAGCCGATCCTCAGTTCAAAAAACGAACACGCCCATTGAAGCAGCATTTGCCCGGAAATACTCGACAAACAGACTAATGGCACTAGGCCTCACGATAGACTGACTCTTGAAAATCCGAAACTGTCTTACCGGTCAGCGACATAGCGGCGCTGTCAGCTCAGTACCTTTAAATCCAGATACTGCGCCACATTTTCGGCACTTGCCTCGTTCAAGCGCGGCACCTGCCCAAGACAAGGTGCAGGCAGACGCTCCACCAGCGTGGCGAGGTTTTCTTCAAGCCGCGAGGTGTCGGCATCCAAGATGTTGGCCACCCAGCCTGCCAGCCGTAAACCGTCACGGGCAATGGCTTCAGCAGTCAGCACCGCATGATTGATACAGCCCAGGCGCACGCCCACCACCAGAATCACCGGCAGATCCAGAGCAATGGCCAGATCGGACAGCGTGCTCTGTCCGGACAGCGGCACGCGCCAACCGCCCGCCCCTTCGATCAGGGTGAAGTCGGCCTGTCTGGCGAGCATATGCCGCATGGGTTGCAGCACCGAGTCGACCGTCAACGCGACGCCAGCTTCGCGTGCTGCCAGGTGCGGAGCGATGGCCGGCTCGAAGGCCAGCGGATTGACTTCAGCGTAATCCAGCCCGACAGAACACTCGGCCAGCAACGCCAGGGCATCCGGGTTGCGCAGCCCGTGTGGCGTGACAAAACAACCGGACGCAACGGGCTTGCCGGCCGCCGTGCTCAGGCCGGACGCTCGGGCAGCATGCAGCAAACCGGCAGCCACCGTAGTCTTGCCAGCGTCGGTATCGGTTCCGGTGATGAAGTAGGCGGCAGTCATCTCAGCAATCTTTCCTGTCAGTCCATCAGCTTTTTTCAAGCACCGCGTACAGCACTTGATAGGTGGCGGGCAGCCCGGCGTCCTGGCGGAAGCCTTCATAGGCCTTAACCATGCCCATGATCCGCTCGCGCCCGGTCAGGCCATTGGGCCGTCCGGGGTTGAGATTGTGCGCACCGAGCGCCTTCAACTCGTGCGTCAGGCTGCGCACATCCGGGTAATGCAGAACCTGCGGGCGAACATCGAGGCTGCGTACTTGCAGGCCGCTCGCCGCGCACAGCTGGCGATAGTCATCCTCATGACGAAAACGGTTCACATGCACCCGGCCGTCCACGGCCTGCCAACTGTCGCGCAGCTCGTACAACGTGCCGACACACAGGCTGGCAAAGGCGAATACGCCGCCTGGCTGCAAAACGCGCTGAGCTTCACTGAGCACTGCGGCGAAATCGGCGCACCACTGCACCGCCAAGCTGGAAAAAATCAGCCCGCAGCTCTGGCCACGCAGCGGCAGGTGCTCGGCGTCACCCGCAATGAAGTGCTGTGCGCCACCCAAGGGTCGGGCATGACGCAACATGCCTTCGGCGATATCCAGTGCAATACCTTCGCTGCCAGTGAACGTCTGCGCCAGCGCCCGGCTGAAATAGCCCGTGCCGCTGCCCAGATCTAGCCAGCGGGACGGCTTGCATTGCGCAGGCAAACGCATGAGCAGCTCATTACCGACGTTGCGCTGCAGTTCGGCAACGCTGTCATAACTGCCTGCCGCGCGGGAAAAGGAAGCAGCGACCTGACGTTTGTCAGGCAAAACAGAAGGTGGTTTGGGGATTGAAAGATCAGTCATCGTCCAGCTCGTGCAGAAAGGCGTGGATCGCGGCCGCTACCCCATGAGGGTTTTCCAGCAGGAATGCATGACTGGCCTGCTCGATCAAACCCACTTCGACATCCGGCAACAAGGCCAGCAGATCACCTGCGGCCTCGGCGGGCACGAAGGCATCCAGCCCGGCGAACAGGTGCAGTTGCGGGCCACGATAGGTTTGCAGCGCGCTGCGGGTGTCGAGTTGCCGGAGTATTTTCAGGCCGTCGATCAACGCCGTTTTCGACAGGTGCGGTGCGCCGGCCTTGAGCAGCCGCGCCAGACCGCGCGGGTCCTCTGCGCCTTGCGTGCATAACAGGCTGAAGCGCTTGAGGGTCAGGTCCGGATCATCGGCACAGCCAGCCAGAAACGCCTCGAAATCCTGCGCGGGCATCGCATTCGGCCACGCCCCTTGGGTGACGAAGCAGGCGTTGCTGGCCAGCGTCAGCAACCCGCAGCAACGGTCGCCGCGACGCGCTGCCAGTTCAGCCGCGAGCATGCCACCCAATGACCAGCCGCCCAGCCAGGCGTCGTCTGGCAGGTTGGTGTCCAGCTCGTCGAGCCAGTCTGGCAAATCGCAGCTGTCGATATCCGGCAATGGCTCGACTTCAACCCGCAGGTGCTCATCCAGCCCGCGCAACGCAGCGGCAAGCGGCTCCAGCGGCGAAACACCAAGGCCCCAGCCTGGCAACAGAATCAGACGATCACGCATGAACAGGCTCCGAGGAGTGGCTGGCATCCAGCAGCGGGTAGCACTGCTCCAGAGTGTTCAATAATAGCTGCACGTCGGCTTCGCTGTGCGCGGCAGACAAGGTCACACGAAGTCGCGCGCTGCCAGCAGGCACGGTGGGCGGGCGAATGGCGGTGACCAGCAGGCCGCGCTCGCGAAGCAATTGCGAGAGGCGCAAGGCGCGACCGGCATCACCGATCATGATCGGCTGGATCGGGGTAAAGCTGTCCATCAGTTGCAGCCCGATCTGCTCGGCACCGCGCCGAAACTGCTGGATCAGCCGGGTCAGATGCTCGCGACGCCAATGCTCGGTACGCAGCAGCTGCAGGCTTTTCAAGGTGGCGCAGGCCAGCGCGGGTGGCTGGCTGGTGGTGTAAATGTAAGGCCGGGCGAACTGGATCAGGGTTTCGATCAGTTCTTCACTGCCGGCCACGAACGCCCCGGAAGTGCCGAACGACTTGCCCAGGGTGCCGACCAGCACGGGCACGTCATCCATGCTCAGGCCAAAATGCTCGATGATACCGGCGCCGTTGGCACCCAAAGGGCCGAAGCCGTGGGCATCATCCACCATCAGCCAGGCCCCTTTGGCCCTCGTCGCCCGGGCCAGCGCGGGCAGATCGGCGATGTCGCCGTCCATGCTGAACACCCCGTCGGTCACCACCAGGGTATCGCCCACGGATTTTTCCAGGCGGGCTTCCAGGCTGCTCACATCGTTGTGCAGATAGCGCGAAAACCGTGCGCCGCTGAGCAGACCGGCATCCAGCAGCGAGGCGTGGTTGAGACGGTCTTCCAGCACCGTATCGCCCTGCCCGGCCAACGCCGTCACCGCGCCGAGGTTGGCCATGTAGCCATTGGAGAACAACAGTGCGCGCGGACGGCCGGTCAGCTCGGCCAGCGCTTCTTCCAGTTCGTGGTGTGGCGCGCTGTGGCCGATCACCAGATGCGAAGCCCCGCCGCCCACGCCCCAGCGCTCGGCACCCGCCTGCCAGGCAGCGATCACCTCGGGATGATTGGCCAGCCCCATGTAATCGTTGTTGCAGAACGCCAGCAAAGGCTGGCCGTCGACGATGACCTGCGGCCCTTGCGGACTTTGCAGCAGCGGACGCTGACGATAGAGGTGGGCGGCGCGACGGGCATCGAGGCGCGTGCGGAGATCGAAAGACATGCAGGCCCCGGTCCGGAAAATGACAATTCAAAACGGGCCGGAACAGTCCGGCCCGTGCAACGAATCAGGCAGAGGCGGCGTCGTAGAACATCGAGCTGCTTTGCTGTTCGACCAGCGCCTGTTCGATAGCGGCCTGGTGCACTTCGTCGGCATGCCCTTCGCCCGCTTCGGGCTTGATGCCCAGACGCGAGAACAGCAGCATGTCCTTGTCGGCTTGCGGGTTGGCGGTGGTCAGCAGCTTGTCGCCGTAGAAAATCGAGTTGGCCCCGGCGAAAAACGCCAGTGCCTGCATTTGCTCGTTCATCGCTTCGCGACCGGCGGACAGGCGCACGTGGGATTTCGGCATGAGAATCCGTGCCACGGCGAGCATGCGAATGAAATCGAACGGGTCGACATCTTCGGCGTTTTCCAGCGGCGTGCCGGCGACCTTGACCAACATGTTGATCGGCACCGACTCCGGGTGCTCTGGCAGGTTGGCCAGCTGGATCAGCAGGCCGGCGCGGTCATCGAGAGATTCGCCCATGCCCAGAATGCCACCGGAGCAGATCTTCATCCCCGCATCGCGCACGTACGCCAGGGTTTGCAGGCGTTCGGCGTAGGTACGGGTGGTGATGATGCTGCCGTAGAACTCCGGCGAGGTGTCGAGGTTATGGTTGTAGTAATCCAGCCCGGCAGTGGCCAGCGCTTCGGTCTGTTCCTGATCGAGGCGGCCCAGGGTCATGCAGGTTTCCATGCCCATGGCTTTCACGCCTTTGACCATCTCCAGCACGTAAGGCATGTCCTTGGCGGAGGGGTGCTTCCAGGCCGCGCCCATGCAGAAGCGGGTCGAACCAATGGCCTTGGCACGCGCGGCCTCTTCAAGCACCTTCTGCACTTCCAGCAGTTTTTCTTTCTCAAGACCGGTGTTGTAGTGGCCGGACTGCGGACAGTACTTGCAGTCTTCCGGGCAGGCGCCGGTCTTGATCGACAGCAGCGTGGAGACTTGCACGCGGTTGGCGTCGAAATGAGCGCGGTGCACCGTTTGCGCCTGAAACAGCAGGTCATTGAATGGCTGTACGAACAGCGCCCTGACCTCGGCTAAAGTCCAGTCGTGACGCAAAGTGGCGGTGGTGCTGGCGCTCATCGGGCGGCTCCTTGGTGTTTCTGGGCAATGCGCGAGGGCGGGAAAGACCCCATGCGCTACACGGATGTCGGGCATATTTAAGGAAGAGCCATGCGCTGTCAACCCAACTACCCGCACGAGGTTTACATCTGGTTAAAAAACAAACAATCCTGTTTGTTATGTGATGAACGCAGTGAGGTGTCCACACCCATCTGCGTGCCGTGCGAAGCAGAGCTGCCGTGGCTGGGCAACGCCTGTGTGTGCTGTGCGCTGCCGTTACCCCGTTCAGGCATGAGCTGCGCGCAATGCTGCAAGCAACCGCCTGGCTTTACTCAGGTCATCGCGCCCTGGTTGTACGATTTCCCGGTCGACGGTTTGATAACCCGCTTCAAACATAACGGTAAATGGCCCATGGGACGCCTGCTGGCGGAACTGTGCGCGCACTATCTGCAGCACCGTTTCGAGGAAGACCTGCCACGCCCCGACTGCCTCATTCCGGTGCCGTTGGCCATCAAACGCTTACGCCAGCGCGGCTACAACCAGGCGGCAATGCTGGCCGGCTGGCTGGGTAAACAGCTGCAACTCCCCATCGACGAAGAGCACGTATTGCGCAGCCGGGAAACAACCGCACAACAGGGCCTGGACGCCAAAGCCCGCAAACGCAACCTGCGCGGCGCTTTCACTCTGATTGATCCCGATTGGGTACAAGGCAGGCATCTGGCGCTGGTCGATGACGTGCTCACCACGGGCTCGACAGCCGACGTCATTGCACGTCTATTGAGCAACGCCGGTGCGCGGCGGGTCGACGTGTATTGCCTGGCACGAACGCCAAAGCCGGGTGACTAATGGCCCCTATGCGTCTGCTTTAATATCGGCTCCCACGCTCCAGCGTGGTAATGCCTTTCGGGACGCTCCGCGTCCGGTTTTCGACGTCATGCACGTGAGCGATCATACTGCCCTCTCCCACTCGACCGCTCTGGATGACCATGTCCCTACCCACCTTGCTGACGCAACACATGGTCCGCCGCCCGCAACGCATTGCGCTGCTGCAGCATATTGCCGAACAGGGCTCGATCACCCGTGCTGCGAAAAGCGCAGGGCTGAGTTACAAGGCGGCCTGGGACGCGATCGACGAGCTGAACAATCTGGCGCAAAAACCGCTGGTAGAGCGCAGTGTCGGCGGGCGCGGCGGTGGCGGCGCGAAGTTGTCGGTCGAGGGCCAGCGAGTGCTGCGTCTCTATCAGCGCGTCCAGGCATTGCAGGCCCAGGTGCTGGAAGCCGCCGAAGACAGCAGCGATCTGGACTTGCTCAATCGCCTGACCCTGCGCACCAGCGCACGTAACCAGTTGCTGGGGCGGATCGTCAGCATCACCCGTCAGGGGCACAACGATCAGGTTCGCCTGCAATTGGCTGACGAGGTGTTTATCGAAGCGCAGGTCACCCATGACAGCACCCTGCGTCTGGAGCTGGAGAACGGCACGGAGGTGGTTGCACTGATCAAGGCCGGCTGGCTGGAACTGCACGCAGACAACGACGAAGAAACAACTGGAAACAATTGCCTGATCGGCCGAATCGACAGCGTGACCGACGCTGAAGATGGCCCAAGCGAAGTACGCATCACACTGCCCGGAGGCCAGACACTGTGCGCCTTGGCGACACCTGAGCACCTGCATGCACAGCAGCTGAAAACCGGCGCAACGGTGCAGGCAAGATTCGCAGCTTCACTGGTGTTGCTGGGCATACCGCTGTAAGCGCTGGCAAGTCATCACCGCGACACATTTTCGTCATATGCGCGCACTAAGGTGGCTGCCATATTCGAGGGAGCCGTGATGATGAAACTATTAGAAGAAAACCAAACCACCGATCTGGAAAACATGGTCGGCGCCGACAAGGTCGGCCTCACCCGCCGCGGTTTCATCAGCGCGGGCGCATTGTGCGGCGCGGCGATGTTCCTCGGCGGCAACCTGCTCAGCCGCACCGTCCTGGCGGACAGTGTCAGCGCGGCGTCTGGCAGATTGCTCGGCTTCCAGAGCATTCCTGCTGCCACCGCCGACAGCATCAGCCTGCCGGCAGGTTACAGATCCTCGGTACTGATCAGTTGGGGCCAGCCTCTGCGCGCGGGCGGTCCGGCGTTCGACCCGAGTGGCAAGGGTACCGCCCAGGCTCAGGAGGTGCAGTTCGGCGACAACAACGACGGCATGTGTCTGTTCCCGATGCGGGGTCGCAAAGACCGTGCTTTGCTGGCGATCAACAACGAATACACCAACTACCGCTACCTCTTCGAGCATGGCAAGGAGCCGCAATCGGCCGAAGAAGTACGCAAGGCACTCGCCGCAGAAGGCGTGTCAGTGATCGAGGTACAGCAGAAAAACGGCAAATGGCAGTTCGTGCAGGACTCGCGTTACAACCGTCGCGTGCATGGCAATACGCCGATCAGGCTGAGTGGCCCGGCGGCCGGTCACGACTGGCTCAAGACTGACGCCGACAAGACCGGCACCCGCGTTCTGGGGACTTTCCAGAACTGCTCCAGCGGCCAGACGCCGTGGGGCACGTACCTGACCTGTGAAGAGAACTTCACCGATTGCTTCGGCAGCAGCAACGCGGAGCAGACATTCGATGCGGGCATGAAGCGCTACGGCGTCGTGGCTGCCAGCAAAGAGATCAACTGGCACCCGCACGACCCGCGCTTCGACGTGGCGAAAAACCCCAACGAGGTCAATCGTCATGGCTGGGTGGTCGAGATCGATCCGTTCGACCCTGAATCGACGCCGGTCAAGCGCACGGCGCTCGGGCGTTTCAAGCACGAAAACGCCGCCTTCACGCAAACCAGGGACGGGCGCGCCGTGGTGTACATGGGCGACGACGAGCGTGGCGAGTTCATCTACAAGTTCATCAGCCGCGACCGGATCGATCGCAAGAACCCGAAAGCCAATCGCGACCTGCTGGACCACGGCACCTTGTACGTGGCGCAATTCGACGCTGGCAACGGCAACCCGGATCATCCAAAGGGCAATGGCCAGTGGATCGAACTGAAACACGGCAAGAACGGCCTCGATGCCGATGCTGGTTTCAATAATCAGGCTGAAGTGTTGATTCATGCGCGCCTGGCCGCCAGTGTGGTCAAGGCCACGCGCATGGACCGCCCGGAATGGATCGTGGTCAGCCCCAAGGATGGCCAGGTGTATTGCACGCTGACCAACAACAGCAAGCGCGGCGAAGAAGGTCAACCTGTCGGCGGGCCGAATCCACGCGCCAAGAACCAGTACGGGCAGATCCTGCGCTGGCGCGAAGGCGGCAACAATGCGTCGGCGATGGCGTTCGAGTGGGACCTGTTTGTGGTCGCGGGCAACCCGACCGTACATGCCGGTACGCCACAGGCCGGGTCGAGCAACATCAACGCGCAGAATATGTTCAACAGCCCGGACGGCCTGAGTTTTGATCGTTCGGGTCGGCTGTGGATTCAGACCGACGGCGACTCCAGCAACAAGGGCGACTTCGCTGGCATGGGCAACAACCAGATGCTCTGCGCCGACCCTGCCAGCGGCGAGATCCGCCGTTTTCTGGTCGGCCCGGTCGGTTGCGAAATCACCGGTATCAGCTTTGCGCCTGACTACCGGACGATGTTTATCGGCATCCAGCATCCTGGTGAGAACGGCGGCTCTACCTTCCCCGAGCATTTGCCCAACGGCAAACCGCGCTCATCGGTGATGGTCATCACCCGGGAAGATGGCGGCGTTATCGGCGCCTGATCGGCAATCAGGAAGAGGACGCAGATCGCTCATCGTTATATAAAGGTCTGCTATTGATTCTGGCCGGAGGCCGTGGGAGCGAACTTGTTCGCGAAGAGGGCTGTATGATCGTCGAAAATGCATCGACTGAAACACCGTCTTCGTGAGCAAGCTCACTCCCACAAGGATCTTTACTCCGCCTGATACTGCGCGTCGAGCCCCGCTTTCCGGGCTCATCAAGACTCGAGTATCACGCCGGGCGCAGAGCGTGGGAGCGATGAGTAATCAATTAATCAATCAACCCGTTCACATCGTAGAACGGGTACGGCCCTTCATAGTCGCCGAACACGGCGTTATGGCTGACAAACCCCTGCTCCGAATGCCAGCGGTGCAGCACGTAGCCTGCCGGTTCCAGATTGAAATGCGCAGGCGCGGCTTCGTCGAGGTCGAGGACAATCTGATGTGAGGTGCCAGGGCAGATGCTTGCCAGGCTGCCTCCGAAACGTCGTTGCATCGGTCGATGCAAATGTCCGCACAGCAAACGCTCCACTTGCGGATGCTGGGCGATCACGCGCTCAAGCGCCGACGCGTTGCCGAAGGGTTCGCGGTCCATGTGCCCTATGCCGGTAATGAAAGGCGGATGGTGCATGACGATCACGGTCGGCACGTAAGGACGACGGGACAGCTGCGCGTGCAACCAGTCCAACTGACAGTAATCCAGTTGCCCGCCATGCTCGCCGGGAATGGTCGTGTCCATGCCGATCAGGCGCACCGGGTATTTCTCCACCACCCAGTCCAGAGGTCCGCTGGCCGACAACGGCAGGTACACCTGCTCGGCAAACGCAGCCAGCAGCTTGTGTCGATCGTCATGATTGCCGGGCACCAGATAAAACGGCATCTGCAGACGTTCCAGCTCTGGCTTGAGTACGGCGTATTCGTCTTCGCGACCGAAGTCCACCAGGTCACCGCTGATCACCACGATGTCGGGGCGCTGCTTGCTGGCATTGATGTGCGCGACAGCGCGGCGCAACGCACCCAGAGTGTCGACCACGCCATAAGTCAGGCGGCCGTCGGCTTTGAGGTGCAGGTCACTGATCTGAGCAATGAGAAACGAACGATTCAAAATAATCTCTCTACGAAAAACGAGTTCACGAATGCAGGGTAAACAGCACTTGCGGGTCGACACTCAAGGTAATGACTGCGTTGGCGGCGTAAATCACGTTGTCGGTGCTGTCCACCAGCAGCGGCTGCGGGCCACCGACATCGACCAGCAAGCGACTTTGCGCGCCCTGAAAAAACTGCCCGACCAGACGCCCATGAAGATGGCCGTTTCCTGACATCAAACGCAGGTGCTCGGGGCGGCAGTAGACCGTGCCCGGTACGTCAGGCCCGTGCCACGGCAGCTCGCCACCGCTCACCTTGAGGCCTGACGGGGTGCGCTCGACCACGCTGAACGCGTTCAGATTGCCGACAAACCCGGCGACGAACGCATTGGCAGGTTGTTGATAGATTTCCCTCGGCGTCGCCAATTGCGAGACGCAGCCTTTTTCCATGACCAGAATCCGGTCGCCCAGAGCCATTGCCTCGCCCTGATCGTGGGTGACGAACACCGAGGTGATGCCCAGCCCACGCAGCAACTGGTCCAGCTCACTGCGCAAGCGCTCGCGCAACTGCGCGTCCAGTGCCGCCAGCGGTTCGTCGAGCAACAGCACCCTAGGACGCGGCGCCAGCGCACGGGCCAGAGCGACCCGTTGGCGCTGCCCGCCAGACAGTTCGTTGACGCGGCGATTGCCGTGGCCGGTCAAACCGACCAGTTCCAGCAACTCATCGCAACGCTTGTTGCGCTCGGCAGCCGACAGACCACGAATCTTCAGGCCGTAAACGATATTGCCGGCCACATCGAGGTTGGGAAACAACGCGTAGTTCTGAAACACCATGCCCACGTCGCGCCGCTCGATGGGCAGCCGTGTCACGTCCTGATCATCGAACAGCACCTGGCCGACGTCCGGACGTTCAAGCCCGGCAATCAGCCGCAAGGTGGTGGTCTTGCCGCAACCGGACGGACCGAGAATCGCCAGCGTTTCGCCGGGCTCGATGGTCAGGTGCAGATCCTTTACAGCAACGGTGCCGTCGGCAAATGCCTTGCGGCAGCCTTTCAGGCGAATGGTGGTTCCGCTCATCGGCTCTCTCCACGGGCAAGACGCGCGCTGATGGCCTGCAACGCAATCAGCAGCGGCACAATCAGCAACAGAAAAAGAAGGGTGTAGGCACTGGCGACTTCCAGTCGCGCCGAGGCGTAACTATCGGCCAGACCGACCGGCAGGGTTTTGGTCATCGGCGTGTGCAGCATCCAGGTCAGGTTGAATTCGCCCAGCGACAGGGTCACAACCATCAGCACACCGGCAAGAATCCCGGCTCGGCAGTTAGGCACCACCACACTGAAGAAACGCTTGATCGGCCCGGCGCCCAGACTGGCGGCCGCCTCTTCAAGCACCGGCAGTTGCTGACGCTGCATCACCGCCATAACCGGACGCACCAGGAACGGCAGGGTGAACAACACGTGGCCGACCAGAATGAACAACCAGCTGCTGCGAAAGCCGCCGAACTGGCCGTAGGTCAGGAGTAACGCGAGGGCGCTGGCCAGACCGGGCATGGCGACGGGCAAGACCATCAATTCCTCGAAGGCCCGGCTGAAGCGATTGTTCATGCGCACCAGTGCATACGCAGCCGGAACCCCTACCAGGCACACGCAGATTGCGCAGGCCACGGCCAGTTGCAACGACAGCCAGACGGTGGGTGAATAGGCCTGCCAGACCTGCACCAGCCAGTCGAAGGTCAGACCGCTCGACAGACCGAGAAAATAATTGCGCGTCAGGCCGGCCAGCAGCGACAGCACCACAGGCACCAGCATGAACGCACAGACCAACAGGGTGAACGCCAGTTGCGCCACGAACAACGGTGAACGTTTCACAGGACAACTCCCGATTTACCGACCATACGACGCGCCAGCAACAGCACTGCCCACGTCACCAGCCCGAGGATGACTGACAGCGCAGCGGCCACCGTGAAGTTGGCGTAATTGGTGAACACGTTGTAGATCGCTACCGGCGTGACGTTCAGGCGCGTGCCCAGGGTAAAGGCCGTGCCGAAGGCGCCCATCGACGTGGCGAAGCAAATCGCGCCGCAGGACACCAGCGCGGGCGCCAGCCCCGGAACGATCACATCGCACACCACCCGCCAATGACCGGCACCCAGCGAATGCGCAGCTTCTTCAAGGCTGCGGTCCAGGCTTTCGCAAGCGGCCATGACTGTCAGAATCACGCGCGGAATCGAGAAATACAGATAGCCGATGAACAGCCCGGTCAGCGAGTAGGCGAACACCCAGCGCTCGCCCGCCAGGTGCAGCCCGAGCGCGGCGAAGATGCCCTGTCGACCGGCCAGCAGAATCACCAGAAAGCCGACCACCACACCGGGAAACGCCAGCGGGAAGGTCAGCAAGGCCACCAGCGCAGAGCGTCCGAAAAAGTGGTTGCGGGCCAGAAACACACCGCTGATGCCGCCGACCAGCAACGCCGCGAGCGTTACCACCAGCGCCAGCAGGCAGGTTTGCAGCAGACTGCCGAGGTACTGAGCACTGCTCAGGACCTGCCAGTAACCGCTGCCATTGCCATCAGATCCTTGCGTACCGAGCATGATCAGGTGGGTCAGCGGCAGCAGCCAGAATGCCAGCAATACGGCCATCGCCGGGGCCAACGCCACCGCAGCGGTCGGGCGCAGCCGCAGCCTGAAAAATCCGCCCTTGCACAGAGGCAGCGCTTGTTCCGGCGAGGCCGACATTACTTCACCTCACGCAGATAACGGGCAGCGAAAGCTTCCTGAACTGCGGCCATGTGCTGGTAGTCCACCACACCGGCGCGGGCGTAATCGCTGTCCGGCAGGAACTGTGCAGCCACTTCGGCAGGCATTTTCGAGCGCACTGGACGCAGATAGGCCTTGGCCCACAGCGCCTGCCCTTCGTCGGACAATACGAAGTCCAGCACCTTCTCGGCGTTGGCACGATGAGGCGCCTTGGCCACCAGGCTCATCACGTACGGAACGCCGATGGTGCCTTCCTTGGGAATCACGAAGGCGACGTTGGCCTTGTCCTTGTAGCGAGCGCGATAGGCATTGAAGTCATAGTCGACCAGAATCGGCAGCTCGCCGGACAGCACGCGTGCATAGGCGGTTTGCTTGGGCACGATGGGCGAGTTTTTCGCCAGTTTCTGGAAGTAGTCGATGGCCGGACCGAAGTTGTCCAGCGTGCCGCCCATGGCCTGGTTGATCGCCACGGCGGACACGTAACCGACGAACGCGCTGGACGGGTCGAGGTAGCCGACCATGCCCTTGTACTCGGGCTTGAGCAGGTCCGCCCAGCTTTGCGGCACCGGCAGACCGCCCAGTGCGTCGACGTTGACCATGATGCCGAGGGTCCCGGAGTGAATGGCGAACCAGTGCCCTTCGGGGTCCTTCAGACCTGCCGGAATCTCGTCCCAGTGCTTGGGTTTGTAGGTGTCGACCACGCCGGCCTTCTGCGCCTGCAAGCCAAATGTCACGCCGTAATAGACCACGTCAGCGACTGGTGCGGCTTGCTCGGCAACGATCTGCACCAGCGCCTGGCCGGAGTTCTTGTTGTCCAGCGGCACCTGCACACCGGTGCTGTCGGCAATCGCCTTGAGCTGCGTTCCCCAGTCGGCCCATTCGGGCGGGCAGTTGTAGCAGATGGCGGTTTCGGCGGCCTGGGCGAGGCTGGCCGCACCGCATAACAGCAGTGCCGCGAGGGTTTTACTGAGGCTGAGCATGAAGCATCTCCTGGTAGGGCTGGGTGCTTTCGCCGGGCCGGATGTGGCACGGCAGACAATGAGAAACAGGTACTGCGCCAGCAATCCGTGCCAGTAATTGGTCGATGACGATGTGCGCCAGCTCGGCGATGGGCTGAACCACGCTGCACAAGGTCGGGTGCATCTGCGTGCCGAGGGCGATGCCGTCGAAGCCGATCACCGACAGGCGCTCGGGAACGCCCCAGCCGTTGCGGCGCAATTCGGCAATCAGGCTGATGGCCAGCAGATCGTTGGAACAGACCAGCGCGCTGGGCGCGTCCGGCCCACGTAGCAGCGGTTCGAGTGCAGCGAAATCGGCGCTTGTATGAGCAGGCATTTCAATCACCGGGCGAGCTTCAAGCCCACACTCGGCCATGGCGTCGCGATAACCTTCATAACGCAGTCGGGCGCGGTCGGACTGCATGGCCGGGCCTGCGACCATGGCGACTCGCTGATGGCCTGCATCGATCAGGTATCGAGTAGCCAGCGCCATCCCCGCGCGGTTATCCACAGACACCGAGCTGTAATCAGGATTGTCGGTCTGGTGATAGGCCAGCACGAACGGGGTGTCTTCACTGATCAGGTCTTGCAGCACTCGGTTGTGCTCGGCGTCGGTCACCGTCAGCACCAGCCCGTCGACCCGTTGACGTAACAATTCCTCAACCACGGCGCTTTCACGCTCTGCGGTGTAGTCGGTGGTTGCCAGCAGCAGGTTATAACCCCGCGCCCGAGCCGCCCGCTCCATGGCCTGAAACTGCTCGGCAAACACCGGGTTGAGCAGGTTGGGCACCACCACGCCAATCAGATTGGTGGTTTGCAGACGCAACTGGCGGCCCAGCCGGTTGGGACGAAAACCCAAGGCGCGGGCCGCGGCGAATACCCGCTCGCGGGTCTCCAAGCGCACGACATCGGGGCTTGCGAAGGCACGTGCCGCCGTGGCTCGGGAAACCCCGGCCAGATGCGCTACCTCTTTCAGATCAGTCATTGTCACTCGCTTGAGATCGATCTCATTGACGGCGACTCTAGGCGCCGAACATGGCTATCTCGCTAACGACTCATGACTTTTTGATGACAAAAGAGAACCAAGGCAGATTAAACGGACGGGGTTTGGCGAAGCGGGACCGGTCTGCGTTACCATCAGCGTTCCGACGCGGCAACCTGCTGCGCGCAGGAGTAGTCATGGCTCACCCGTTTGCAACACTTACTCCCGATCTGGTTCTGGATGCTGTCGAAAGCATCGGTTTTCTCAGCGATGCCCGCATCCTGGCGCTCAACAGTTACGAAAACCGCGTGTATCAGGTCGGTATCGAAGACGGCCAACCGCTGATCGCCAAGTTCTATCGCCCACAGCGCTGGAGCAACGAAGCCATCCTTGAAGAGCACAGCTTCACCGCTGAACTGGTCGAGGTCGAAGTGCCGGTGGTCGCACCCATGGTGCACAACGGCGCAACCCTGTTCGAGCACGCCGGTTTTCGTTTCACGCTGTTCCCGCGTCGCGGTGGACGAGCGCCAGAGCCGGGCAACCTTGATCAGCTGTATCGTCTGGGCCAGTTATTGGGGCGTCTGCATGCCGTCGGCTCGACCAAACCGTTCGCGCACCGTGAAGCCCTGGGCGTGAAGAACTTTGGTCATGACTCGGTCAATTTTCTGCTGGAAAACGACTGCATTCCGCGCAGCCTGCTGCCGGCTTACGAGTCGGTGGCCCGCGACCTGCTCAAACGTGTCGAAGACGTTTACGCAGCCACACCGCACACCAACATCCGCATGCATGGCGACTGCCACCCCGGCAACATGATGTGCCGCGACGAGATGTTCCACATCGTCGATCTGGACGATTGCCGCCTTGGCCCTGCCGTCCAGGATATCTGGATGATGCTGGCCGGCGACCGCCAGGAACGTCTGGGTCAGCTATCGGAACTGATGGACGGCTACAACGAATTCCATGATTTCGACCCTCGCGAACTGGCCCTGATCGAACCGCTGCGGGCCCTGCGCCTGATGCACTACAGCGCCTGGCTGGCCCGTCGCTGGGATGACCCGGCCTTCCCGCGCAGTTTTCCGTGGTTCGGCACGGAGCGTTACTGGGGCGACCATATCCTGGCCCTGCGCGAGCAGATGGCCGCACTGAATGAAGAGCCGTTGAAACTGTTTTGACCTGATGAGCGTGCAGAACGATAACCCCGACTATCGTGCGACGCTCTGCGTCCGATCCTGAGCAAGCGGCGCGGCACAAATCTCGTTAATCAGTCGAACCTGTGTATAACATCGAGCGCTCCAGCGTCAGTACAATCAAAACCACCCACCGCATCACCCCATAATAAAACCGGAATTTTCTGTATTAAAGGGACGACGCTCCATGCAAGCTGCCAATCCACGCCGTGGATACATTCTGGGCCTGAGTGCTTACATCATCTGGGGCCTGTTCCCCATCTACTTCAAAGCCATCGCCGCGGTTCCGGCCATCGAGATCATCATCCATCGCGCGCTCTGGTCGGCGCTGTTCGGCTCGATTGTGCTGATGTTCTGGAAACATCCCGGCTGGTGGCGCGACCTGCGCGACAATCCGCAACGCCTGGCCGTGCTGGCATTGAGCGGTACGCTGATCGCTGCGAACTGGATCGTCTATGTCTGGGCGGTGAACAACGGACGCATGCTTGAGGCCAGCCTGGGCTATTACATCAACCCATTGGTCAATGTGCTGCTCGCCATGTTGCTGCTGGGCGAGCGCCTCAGACGCCTGCAAATGCTGGCGGTCGCCTTCGCCGCCATTGGTGTTGCCCAGCATGTCTGGCACGTTGGCAGCCTGCCGTGGGTGTCACTGGCGCTGGCGCTGACCTTCGCCTTCTACGGGCTGATCCGTAAAAAAGCCCCGGTCGCCGCCCTCCCCGGCCTAGTGGTGGAAACCTGGATGCTTGTGCCACTGGCGCTGATCTGGCTGACGCTCAACCCGACGGCCGTGAGCGCCCAGCCAGAATTCTGGACCACGACTCAAGCGATCTGGCTCGCCGCTGCCGGCCCGGTCACGCTGGTACCGCTGGTGTGCTTCAACGCCGCCGCACGCCATTTGCCTTTCACCACCCTGGGCTTCCTGCAGTACATCGCGCCCACGCTGGTACTGCTGTTGGCCGTGCTGCTGTATGGCGAACACCTGACCACCAGCACCATCATCACCTTCGCCTTCATCTGGACGGGGCTGGCCATCTACAGTGTGGATATCTGGCTGAAATCCCGCAGCCGTCACTGATCAAAAAACAGTCAATACCTCGCAGACCACGCAGCACGTGGGCTGCAAGAGGTTCTCCAAAGGTTATCCACAGGCAGACTGACCTTATCTGTGCACAAGCCCTTGAAACTGTTGAATTTTTGATCAATACACGCCAGGCCACGGCGGGTGTGGTGCGCAAGGCTATTCCCCCAGGTTATCCACAGGCAGGTGCACGATTAACTTGGATAACCCGGATACCTTTCCAAGCATTGAATTATGCACATTTTTTGGTACACTCCAGATATGAGTAATCTCCCACCCACTTTGACCGTCAAGTTTTTCCGGACCGAAACAGGCAATGAACCTGTACGTGAATGGCTGATCGATCTGCCACGCGATGATCGTAAGGCAGTCGGCACTGACATCAAGACGGTCCAGTTCGGATGGCCAATAGGTATGCCTGTGGTCCGTAAAATGGAGCCAGACCTTTGGGAAGTCAGAATTGATTTGAAGGAAAAGATTGCACGAGTACTGTTTACCGTCGAAGCCCGCACAATGGTTTTGCTTCATGGCTTCATCAAAAAAAGTGAAAAAACTCCCGCGTCCGATCTGGAAACTGCCAGACAGCGCAAGTCAGCACTGAAGAGGAAAAGGTAATGAACGAGCACATTGGCTCCGACTTCGATGACTTCCTTGCCGAGCAAGGTTTTGCCGAGGAGGTTTCTGCCGCAGCTCTGAAGCGAGTCATCTCTTGGCAGATCGCCGAAGTCATGAAACAGCAAAAGGTGACCAAGAAGGCTCTTGCCGAGCGTATGCACACAAGCCGGACGGCAGTGGACAGGGCTCTGGATCAAAACGATCCAGGAATGACTCTTGCGACGCTGGCCAGCGCAGCAAGAGCGCTGGGGCAACGTGTAGAAGTCAGGCTGGTACCAGAGCGAGAAGCAGTCCACAACTGAATAAAACCAGTCGTCGGGCTTACTCCTTGGCTCCCAGCACCAACTCCACCATCAAATCATCCGCCAGGGTCTCGAGCGCCATCTGCAGGTCATCCAGTGACAATTCCTGCGGGACGCCCAGCACTGCTTTGGCCTGGAACAGCAGTTCGCTGCTCATGGGCGCAGGGGACACGTCGGTGATCAGGTGTTCGACGTTGACGCCCTGCCCGGCCAGCAAACGGGTGATGTCGCGCACGATGCCGGGGCGGTCGTTGCCGACCAGTTCCATGCTGATCAGGCGGGTGGTATCGGACGTCTCGACCACGCTCTCGGCCAGCAACATGCGGATGCCATGGGCTGACAGGCCGTTCAGCGCTTTGATCAGGTCGTCATACTTTTCGGCCTCGACACCTACCTTGAGGATCCCGGCAAATTGCCCGGCCATGCGCGACATGCGGCTTTCCAGCCAGTTGCCGCCATGCTCGGCAATGCACCGCGCGATGCGTTCGACCTGGCCCGGTTTATCGGGGGCAACCAGCGTTACGACGAGATGATCCACGGTCAATTCCTCTTATGCACAGATGGTTTGGAGACAGCGTCGGTCATACCAGTATAGGCATCCCGGAGAGGCAGCTCGCACACGGTAAATCGTGTACCGTTTGCCACGCTTTATGGAACAATCCTGAATGCTTTTGGGAACACGCTGAATAATCATCGTGACCCGATATGAATATCCAGTCGTTTAGTGACATATTCAGCGACGTTTTCACGCGACGACCGCTCATGTAGTATCCAGAATTGCGCACTACATGACACCCAGATCAATAACAGAGCGCTCCCCGAGTGTGCTCGACCCTGCTGAGCAGAGTGAGGCAAGTGCAATGACTGAGTACGTTCAAGTCGGTGACCTGCAAGTCGCCAGAGTCCTGTTCGACTTCGTGCAGAACGAAGCCACCCCCGGAACCGGCGTCGACGCCACTGCGTTCTGGGCCGGTGCAGACAAACTGATCCATGACCTTGCGCCGAAGAACAAGGCACTGCTCGCCAAACGTGATGAGTTACAGGCGAAAATCGACGCCTGGCACCAGTCGCATGCAGGGCAGGCTCACGACGCCTCGGCCTACAAAGCCTTCCTTCAAGAGATTGGCTACCTGCTGCCAGAAGCAGCGGACTTCCAGATCACCACGCAAAACGTCGATGAAGAAATCGCCACCATGGCGGGTCCGCAACTGGTCGTGCCGGTGATGAACGCCCGGTTTGCGCTCAATGCGTCAAACGCCCGCTGGGGTTCGCTGTATGACGCGCTCTACGGCACCGACGCCATCAGCGAAGCAGGTGGCGCGGAAAAGGGTAAAGGCTACAACAAGGTGCGTGGCGACAAGGTGATCGCGTTCGCTCGCGCCTTTCTCGATCAGGCAGCGCCCCTGTCAGCAGGTTCACATGCCGACTCGACGGCTTATAAGCTGATCGACGGCAAACTGGTCGTCAGTCTCAAGGGTGGCAGCAATACCGGCCTGCACGATGACGCTCAACTGGTCGGTTTTCAAGGCGATGCCTTGGCGCCGTTTGCCTTGCTGCTCAAGCACAACGGTCTGCACTTCGAACTGCAGATCGACGCCGCCAGCCCGGTCGGTCAGACCGATCCGGCGGGCGTGAAAGACATCCTCATGGAAGCTGCACTGACCACCATCATGGACTGCGAAGACTCCATCGCCGCTGTGGATGCCGACGACAAAGTGGTTGTCTACCGCAACTGGCTGGGCCTGATGAAGGGCGATCTGGCCGAGTCGGTGTCCAAGGGCGGAGAAACCTTCACCCGCACCATGAACCCGGACCGCGTCTACACCACGCCAGAGGGCGGCGAAGTCACGCTGCACGGTCGCTCGCTGTTGTTCATTCGCAACGTGGGCCACTTGATGACCATCGATGCGATTCTCGACAAACACGGCAACGAAGTGCCGGAAGGCATTCTCGATGGGCTGCTGACCAGCCTCGCCGCCATCCACAACCTCAACGGCAACACCTCGCGCAGCAACAGCCGCAGCGGCTCGATGTACATCGTCAAACCGAAGATGCACGGCCCGGAGGAAGCGGCATTCACCAACGAACTGTTCGAGCGCATCGAGCAGGTGCTGGGCTTGCCGCGTAACACCTTGAAGGTCGGGATCATGGACGAGGAACGCCGCACTACGGTCAACCTCAAAGCCTGCATTCAGGCCGCCAGCGAGCGCGTGGTATTCATCAACACCGGCTTCCTCGACCGCACCGGTGACGAAATCCATACCTCCATGGAAGCGGGCCCGGTGGTGCGCAAGGCGCAGATGAAAGCCGAGAAGTGGATCGCTGCTTACGAGAACTCCAACGTCGACATCGGCCTGAAATGCGGCCTGCAAGGTCGCGCACAGATCGGCAAAGGCATGTGGGCCATGCCGGACCTGATGGCGGCGATGCTGGAGCAGAAAATCGCTCATCCACTGGCTGGCGCCAACACCGCCTGGGTCCCCTCACCTACGGCCGCTGCGCTGCACGCCCTGCATTATCACAAGGTCGACGTGTTCGCCCGGCAGGCCGAACTGGCGCAACGCGAGCAAGCCTCGGTGGATGACATTCTGACCATTCCGCTGGCACCGAACACTGACTGGACCCCGGAAGAAATCCAGAACGAACTGGACAACAACGCACAAGGCATTCTTGGTTATGTCGTGCGCTGGATCGATCAGGGCGTGGGGTGTTCGAAAGTACCGGACATCAACGACATCGGTCTGATGGAAGACCGCGCCACGCTGCGCATCTCCAGCCAGCACATGGCCAACTGGCTGCGTCATGGTGTCGTCAGCGAAACTCAGGTTCTGGAAAGCCTCAAGCGCATGGCCCCGGTGGTGGATCGCCAGAACGCCAACGACCCGCTGTATCACCCGCTGGCACCCGACTTCGACAACAACATCGCCTTCCAGGCGGCGGTCGAACTGGTGATCGAAGGCACGCGACAGCCTAATGGCTATACCGAGCCGGTACTGCATCGTCGCCGTCGGGAGTTCAAGGCCATCAACGGCCTGTAACGCGTCGCACACCTTCGTTGCAGGTTCTGGTGCTCACCGGACCAGAACCTGCAACGGCTCACTGCCTCAACTTATCCCCAATTCCCGCTTGACCAGCTTCACCAACTGCCTGGTATTGAGCGGTTTGAGAAGGAAGTCCACCACGTTCAGGTGCATGGCATCGATGGCATCGCGCACGTTGGCGTCGCCGGAAACAATGATGATCGGCAGTTCGGCGCGGTCCGACTCACGAACCTTGCGAATCAGATCCAGCCCGTCAAAAGGAGCCATCCGCAGGTCGGTGATCAGCAGTCCGATGGACTGACGCGAGTGGATCATCTGCAGCGCAGTATCGCCACCGGGCGCGGTCATGCAGCTGATGTCATTGAGGCTCAGAATTTCAGCCAGCAGTTCGCGCGCGTCGCTGTCGTCATCGACGATCAGGACCCGTTGCGGGGCGCTGCGGTCGGGCGTGAGCATGACCTCATGGAGGGCATCGCGCTCATCGTCGCTCAGAATATCGTGGTCAATCATTGCAGTCTCATCATTCCCTGAACTAATCCGACAGCAGATACGGGTCAATCTGCGATGCATTTCGTCGGCATCCTGGCCAATCTTCGCTCGCAATCCATTGCGCTCGTCAAATCAGTTATGCCGCAAGCAGCACGGCGGTGTCACGGGGTTCAAGGTAAGACTTACGTCCAATGGGCACCTGGCTGCAAGCGGCCGACCATGAGCACCAATAACAAGAACGCGGAACAGGCCATGAGCAAGGCAGATGCTTTCACCCAGGCAGGCAAGACAGCCGTGCTGCAGAACATACACGGCACCATGCAGTTTCTGCAAAAATTCCCGCCGTTCAATCAGATGGAAAACGCTCATCTGGCGTATCTGGTCGAGCAGTGTCAGCTGCGCTTCTACGCTGCAGGTGAAAGCATCATCAAGCCTGGCGACGGGCCGGTGGAGCACTTTTACATCGTCAAGCAGGGTCGCATCGTCGGCGAGCGTCCGCATTCTGCCAAAGGCGGTACGGAAACGACATTTGAAATAACCACAGGCGAGTGTTTTCCGCTCGCCGCCCTGCTCGGCGAGCGCGCCACGCGCACCGAGCATCTGGCTGCCGAGGACACCTTCTGCCTACAGCTGAACAAGCAGGCGTTCATCAAACTGTTCGCGCTTTCCACAACCTTTCGCGACTTTGCCTTGCGCGGTGTCAGCAGCTTGCTGGACCAAGTCAATCAACAGGTCCAGCAGCGCGCTGTCGAAACCCTCGGCACGCAGTACTCTTTGAACACCCGGCTGGGTGAACTTGCCATGCGCCATCCGGTGATGTGCAGCCCGGAAACGCCCATGCGCGACGCCGTGCGGCTGATGCACGAGCAGCAAGTAGGCAGCATCGTGATTGTCGACGAGCGGCAGTCGCCGCTGGGGATCTTTACCCTGCGCGACCTGCGTGAGGCGGTTGCCGATGTGAATGCCGATTTCAGCGCGCCGGTCAGGCACACCATGAGCCTGTCGCCTTTCCACCTGAGCCCGGACGCCAGTGCCTTCGACGCCGCCATCGCCATGACCGGTCGGCACATCGCCCACGTGTGCCTGGTCCGCGACGGGCGATTGTGCGGCGTGGTGTCGGAGCGGGATCTGTTTTCCCTGCAACGGGTCGACCTGGTGCACCTGGCGCGGACCATCCGCAACGCGCCACGTATCGAAGCGCTCGCCGGCTTGCGGGGCGATATCGTCCAGTTGGTCGATCGCATGCTCGCCCACGGCGCGTCTTCAACCCAGATAACCCAGATCATCACTCTGCTCAACGACCACACCGTATGCCGGGTGATCGAGCTGACGCTTGCAGAGAAAGGCGACCCTGGCATTGCCTTCAGCTGGCTGTGCTTTGGCAGCGAAGGCCGTCGCGAGCAGACGCTGCATACCGATCAGGACAACGGCATTCTGTTCGAAGCGCGTGATGCAGCCGAGGCAGAGCAGATTCGCAACGTACTGCTGCCGATTGCCGAACGCATCAATCAGAACCTCGCGCAGTGCGGTTTTACCCTGTGCAAGGGCAACATCATGGCCGGCAACCCCGAACTGTGCCTGTCCCGACTCGAATGGTCGCAGCGCTTCTCGACGTTTATTCGCGAGGCGACGCCGGAGAACCTGCTGGCCTCGAGTATCTATTTCGATCTGCGCGTGGTCTGGGGTGATGAAAGCAGCGGCGAGCAACTGCGCCGCAGCATTCTCGATCAGGTCGCAGATAACCGGCTGTTCCAGCGCATGATGGCTGACAACGCATTGCGCCAGCGTCCGCCAGTGGGTCGCTTCAAGGATTTCGTGTTGGCCCGCAAAGGCAGTGAAAAGGACACCCTGGACCTCAAGGTCGAAGGCCTGACGCCCTTCGTCGACGGTGCGCGCCTGCTGGCGCTGGCCAACGGTATCGGCGTGAGCAACACGCAGGAACGCTTGCGCCAGCTGGTCGAGCGCGAAGTCATCGACCCGCTTGACGGTGCCGCGTATGAAGAGGCTTATCACTTCATTCAGCAGACTCGCATGCAGCAGCACCAACTGCAGAGCCGCCAGAACCTGGCGTATTCCAACCGCATCGACCCGGACACACTCAACCATCTGGACCGGCGCATTCTGCGCGAATCGTTTCGCCAGGCGCAGCGATTGCAAACCAGCCTGACCCTGCGTTATCAACTATGAACCTGTTCGAATGGCTCAAACCACGGCCGAAAAAGACACCCTTGCACGCGCATCAACTGGATCGCCTGGAGCGGCTGCCGGTGTGCGCGAACCTCAGCGACAGGTCACTGCGTGAACAGCGCTGGGTCGTGCTCGACCTGGAAACTAGCGGCCTGAACATGAACCGTGATCAGGTGCTGTCCATTGGTGCGGTAGTGATTGAAGACGGCGCCATCGATCTGGGCCAGCAGTTCGAGCGCACGCTATTGCGCGTCGACCACAAGATCAGTCCGGCCGTTCTGATTCATGGGCTGGCGCCTAGCGCGATTGCCGCTGGCAGTGAGCCGGTCGAAGCCTTGCTGGACTTCATGGAGTTCGTCGGTGACAGCCCGATTCTCGGCTTTCATGCGCCATTCGATCAGCACATGCTGTCACGCGCCTTGAAGGAAAGCCTGGGCTATCGCTTGCAGCATGCGTTTTTCGACGTCGCCGAAATAGCCCCGATGCTGTGCGAACACGCCAACCTGCGTCATGCCGGGCTGGATGACTGGACCCGTTTCTTTGGTCTGCATGCCGAAGAGCGTCATCATGCCAGCGCCGATGCACTGGTCACCGCAGAACTGGCGCTGATTCTGTTCAGCCATGCCCGTCGTCAGCAGATCGACAGCCCCTTGCGGCTGGAGGAAGCACTCGGGCAGTGGCGCAGGCGCAGACAGTCGCATTCGTTCTGACTGCGACTGCGTCAGCGCATCACGTTCAGTTCGGGGCGATGGTCTTGGCGATCACATCCACCGTCGCTTCGACCTGCTCCCGGTAGCGCTTGAGCTCGACCTTGTGCAGTTGCTCAAGCTCGATCTGCTGCGAACACAGATTCAACGCCGCGAGTACCAGCAGACGGTCACCGATCAACGTCGGGTATTTGCGCTTGGTGTCGGCCAGCGATGCATTGAGCATCGCAGCGGCCTTCATGAGCGTCAGGTCTTCGCCAGCCGGCGCCTTGACCGAGTACTCATTGCCCAGAATGGTGAGAACGGTTACACCGCTGCCATCGACGTTCATGCGCCGACAGCACTTGCGCTGGTCGCGCGATCAACCAGTGCCTGGATGCGCGCGGCAGTGCTGCCATGCTTCTCTTCCTGCTCCATCAGACTCAGTTGCAAGTTCTCGTTCTCGTCCTTGGCTTTTGCCAGCTCGGCACCGAGCTGTGCATTTGTTTCCTGAAGGGCCTGGTTCTGCTGCACCAGATCGCCGACAAGTTGTTCCAATTGGCTAAGGGAGGCTTCCAACATTTTGATTTCTCGAGCAAATTTCAACGGGCGCGTACGATAAAGAAAAGTCGCTGCGCATACCAGCGCTCACCGCTCTGTCATCACATCGACACATCGATAACGTAGACGCGTAGGGGGCTTGTGACTCCTTATTCGGTATCCGGTTCCTGCTGTTCGTCAGACCGTCTGAAACTGCGACAAATGCGCGCAGGCAATGGGCAGACTGCCATCTCGGAAAAAGCCTACGCCCCGTCTTTTCAAGGGCTTGCGCCCGACCCGGGAGAGAAATGAAGAAATCGTCACGATTAAGTCACGCCCAATACGTGCCTATCGGCTCAAGACTTTAGTCGCACGTCCGATAGGCACCCCACTTACGGCTTTATCCCCGTCTCTAAATCGCATGGAACGCGTCAATGACCCTGGAAGCTTTCTATGTCCCTGCGAAATATGAACATCGCGCCCCGAGCGTTTCTTGGATTTGCCATGATCGGCACCCTCATGCTGATTCTGGGCGTCTTTGCGCTGTCACAGATGAGCAAGATCCGCAGCGCCACCGAGGCGCTGGCCGACAGCAATGTGCCCAGCATCAAGAGCCTCGATCGCTTCGCTGAAGTCAGTATTCGTCTGCGGGTGCTGTCCTACCGATTGCTGGTCAACCGCGATCCGGAAACCCAGCAGAAAACCATCGAGCTGATGGCGATGCGCAACAAGCAGATCACTGACGCTCAGGCCGTTTACGAGAAGCTGATCAGTGGCCCCGACGAGCGCGACCTCTATAGCCAGTACGTGCAGCTGCTGGGCCAGTATCGCCAGCTTGAAGACCGCCTGAAAACGCTGACCCGGTCCAACAACATCGACGAATTACAGGGCTTGCTCAACAACGAAATGGTCAACAACTCCGACCAGATGAACGTTGTGCTGCGCAAGCTGGTGGATATCAATACGGCGCAGTTGAATGCGGTCAAAGAACAG
This sequence comes from Pseudomonas sp. PvP028, assembly GCF_017832255.1. Classification (NCBI taxonomy): domain Bacteria; kingdom Pseudomonadati; phylum Pseudomonadota; class Gammaproteobacteria; order Pseudomonadales; family Pseudomonadaceae; genus Pseudomonas; species Pseudomonas sp. PvP028. The sequence goes on along the minus strand of NZ_JAFIBL010000001.1, from coordinate 1,885,538 downwards.
GCCTCCGTCGAGTATGACTCGGCATTCAACATGGTGATCGGACTGCTGATCGCCGCCACACTACTGACGATCGTGTTTGCCTGGATGCTGATCAAGAGCATTACCACACCGATCGCCACCGCACTGCTAGCAGCGGAGACCATTGCGCAAGGCAACCTGACCAAGCCGATCAGTATCGACGGCAGCGATGAAGCCGGTCGTCTGCTGCTGGCCATGAAAACCATGCAGGACAAGCTGCGCGATACCTTGCAGGGTATTTCCGGCTCGGCCACGCAACTGGCCTCGGCAGCCGAGGAACTGAACGCCGTCACTGACGAAAGCGCACGCGGGCTGGTGCAGCAGAACGATGAAATAGAACAGGCTGCCACTGCGGTCAACCAGATGACCAGCGCCGTGGAAGAAGTGGCGCGCAACGCCACCAGCACCTCGCAGGCCTCGCGCAGCGCGGCGACCTCTGCAGGCGATGGCCGCGACCTGGTTCAGGAAACCGTCAGCGCCATCGAGCGCATGAGTGGCGACGTGCAAGGCACTGCCGAGCTGATCATCAGCCTGGCCAATGAGTCGCGTGATATCGGCAAGGTGCTCGACGTGATTCGCGGCCTGGCCGACCAGACCAACCTGCTGGCATTGAACGCCGCCATCGAAGCCGCACGTGCCGGTGAAGCTGGACGTGGTTTTGCCGTCGTCGCCGACGAAGTGCGTGCCCTGGCACACCGCACCCAGCAATCGACCAGCGAAATCGAACGCATGATCAGCAGCATTCAGACCGGCACGGAACAGGCCGTCAGCTCGATGCGCAACAGCACTGAACGCGCCGAATCGACCCTGAACATCGCCAAGGGCGCGGGCCAGGCACTGAACACCATCAACAGCGCGGTCGAAGAGATCAACGAACGTAACATGGTCATCGCCAGCGCCGCCGAAGAACAGGCACAGGTCGCCCGCGAAGTGGACCGCAACCTGGTCAACATCCGCGACCTGTCGGCACAATCCACCAACGGCGCCAACCAGACCAGCGCAGCCAGCACCGAGCTGTCACGCCTGGCAATCGACCTCAATGGCATGGTGGCGCGCTTCGCGCTTTGATGCTTGAAAACGGGCGTTTTATTTCCGGAAGCTATGTTGTGTGAAAGCCAGTCTTCGCGAACAAGTTCGCTCCTACGCCCTTCGGGCAGAAGCAAACCGTGATCCCTCAGCTTCTGGCCGCAGGCCGTAGGAGCGAACTTGTTCGCGAAAAACACTCACGCCCTACGGCAGAAGCAGACCGTGAACCCCCAGCTTCTGGCCGCAGGCCGTAGGAGCGAACTTGTTCGCGAAAAACACTCTCACGCCCTACGGCAGAAGCAGACCGTGATCCCCAGCTTCTGGCCGCAGGCCATAGGAGCGAACTTGTTCGCGAAAAACACTCTCACGCCCTGCGACAGAAGCAAACCGTGATCCCCAGCTTCTGGCCGCAGGCCGTAGGAGCGAACTTGTTCGCGAAAAACACTCTCACGCCCTGCGGCAGAAGCAAACCGTGATCCCCAGCTTCTGGCCGCAGGCCGTAGGAGCGAACTTGTTCGCGAAAAACACTCACTCCCTGCGGCAGAAGCAAACCGTGATCCCCAGCTTCTGGCCGCAGGCCGTAGGAGCGAACTTGTTCGCGAAAAACACTCTCACGCCCTACGGCAGAAGCAGACCGTGATCCCCAGCTTCTGGCCGCAGGCCGTAGGAGCGAACTTGTTCGCGAAAAACACTCACGCCCTACGGCAGAAGCAGGCCGTGAGCCCTCAGCTTCTGGCCGCAGGCCGTAGGAGCGAACTTGTTCGCGAAAAACACTCTCACGCCCTGCGGCAGAAGCAAACCGTGATCCCCAGCTTCTGGCCGCAGGCCGTAGGAGCGAACTTGTTCGCGAAAGCTGCCCGTGCCTCAAACCCAGATAGCATCCCACAGCGGGTAATCCCCAAGCTTTTTAACCAAGCCCGCACGTAAAGGGTTGGCCACTATATAACGGGCTATCGGCGCAATATCCTTTTCGTCGCGGATTGCTCTGTCGTGGTACCCGGATTGCCACAAAGCGTGACGACGGACACACCGTTTTCCAACTGCAATCGAGCTTCGAGCCTTTAATTGTTTCATCAGGCTGGGCAAATCACCGGCCTTGAGTTCAAAAAGCCAGTGGAGATGGTCAGGCATGACTACCCATGCCATAGACTTGACCAGCCCCTGCTCTTCGCAACGCTTCATTTCTCGTACGAGCAGCCGTCCCAGCGGCATTTCGGCGAACACAGGTACACGGCCCTTCGTCACTGAAGTGACCACGTAAATCTGACCGACTGCCGAGCATCTGCCTTTGCGCAGGTGTCGTGTCGTTGCGCAATCAGGCATTCCATCGCCCTCCAGAACCGGTTCAACGTTGAACCTTAGCGTCTGTAGGGCGATGAGCAGAGCGAATGTTTTACAGCCTGTGAGAGATGCTTTCTCGTCGTGGGCATTTGCAAACCGGACTTTTTTAAAGCCTCACACTCGCAAACGTCGACTCATTACGCGCCTGACTCAGCGCCGACATCGGCCCGGACAACGGGGCGAGAACCAGGGCCTGCGGGATTGGCATCATCGCGACCTGCTGTGCGGTGTTGGACCCTACGCGCTCGTCACGTGGCGGGATGCCGAAGTATTCGCGGTAGCATTTGGAGAAGTGCGGTGTCGACACGAAGCCGCACACCGATGCCACTTCGATGATCGACATCGGTGTCTGCTTGAGCAGCTGTCGGGCGCGAATCAGGCGCAGTTTCAGGTAGTAGCGCGAAGGCGAACAGTGCAGGTATTTCTGGAACAACCGCTCCAGCTGCCTGCGCGAAACGGCGACATACACAGCCAGTTCGTCAAGATCGATCGGCTCTTCAAGATTGGCTTCCATCAGCGCCACGATTTCCTGCAGCTTCGGCTGATTGGTGCCCAACATGTGCTTGAGCGGCACGCGTTGATGGTCCTGTTCGTTGCGAATGCGCTCGTAGACGAACATCTCGGAAATGGCTGCCGACAACTCGCGTCCATGATCACGACTGATCAGGTGCAGCATCATGTCCAGCGGTGCGGTGCCGCCCGAGCTGGTGAAACGATTGCGGTCCAGCGTAAACAGCCGGGTGCTCATCGACACGCGCGGAAAGGCTTCCTGCATCGAGGCCAGACATTCCCAATGCACGCTGCACTCGAAACCATCCAGCAAACCCGCACACGCCAGCGCCCAACTGCCGGTGCACACGGCGCCCAGACGACGCGACTGACGCGCCTGGCCCTGTAGCCAGCTGACATGTTCACGCGTGACGGAGCGTTGAATACCGACACCGCCGCAGACGATGACAGTATCGAGCAAAGGAGCCTTGTGCATCGCCGCATCCGGCGTGATCTGCAGACCATCGCTGGCCCAGACCTGGCCGCCGTCGACACTCAGCGTGGTCCAGCGATACAACTCGCGGCCCGACAGCTGGTTGGCCATGCGAAGGGGTTCTACCGCCGATGCGAGGGAGATCAGGGTGAAGTTATCCAGCAGCAGAAAGCCGATGGACTGTGGCGCGCGATTCTGGGGTTGAGTCCCTTGATTGAACGATGTCATCACACTATCTCCTCTCATATGGCATACGGTTGGCCCCAGTACAGGCTCTTGTTGTAGCCCTCGTCACTGAAGGCGCTGTGATGACATCGCAAATCCCATGCCGGAATTTGATCGCTCATTCAAGAACACCCGAAAGCGACGTCGCGAAGCGTCTAACCGGCTGCGACCCACTTACCTGTTTGCGACAGCGAGGCCGCGGATCGCGCAGCTCGATGAGCAGTTCGGTAGCACTTGACGGAAACGACCAAAGGGTCTTGTCACGCCGAGTGCTACTCAAGGCACACCTCGAGGAAACGCTGCGCAGGGTAGACGCTCGCGCTAAAAAGTGGCGGACTGCAGGGCGCGTGATCGAAAAGCGCGCAGCCACCAAAAATGACACCTGACATGGCGTGACCACTGCCGGATCCGACCCGATAATGAACTTGTCGGCGTTACTCCCCTCCAAAACACCGCGTTCGCGCAGGCACCGACCTGCCAACCGACCGCTGCCGACCTGCGCAGCGACTGTGTAACGTACTGGCCGTTTTTTCGCAGTTCCGACACTGCAACCGGGCGTGCGTACGATGCAACGAATCTGTAAGCGACCTTGCGCGCACTGGATACGACGCCTCCTGCACTGGATACGACGCCCCCTGTAGGCGTTTGATTTTCCCTGTTACATGATCGGTTCCGACTCGATCGCCCGGCGCAGTGATGGAGCTTCGCGAAAAGCCTCGCCAACCCATAAGCCGCGTCAGCGTTCACCTGCTGATGACTAAAAGAAACTCACAGGAGTCCACCCCATGAAAGGTTCCAAATCGTTGCTGTTGGCCGCTACGCTCTGTATGCCGGTGCTAGCCCAGGCAGCCGAGCCAGAGGCCTGTCATACGGTCAACTTCTCCGATGTCGGCTGGACTGACATTACCGTCACCACTGCGGTAACCAGCGCCGTACTCGAGTCACTGGGTTACAAGACCAAAACCACCATGATTTCCGTACCGGTGACCTACAAGTCGCTGGCCGACGGCAAGAACATGGACGTGTTCCTCGGCAACTGGATGCCGACCATGGAAAACGACATCAAGCCCTATCGCGAAGCAGGGACCGTCGAAACCGTGCGTGCCAATCTGGAGAACGCCAAGTACACCCTCGCGGTGCCGGAAGCGTTTTACGACAAAGGTCTGCATGACTTCGCCGACATCGCCAAATTCAAGAAGGAACTGGGCGGCAAGATCTACGGCATCGAGCCTGGCAATGACGGCAATCGCCTGATCCAGAGCATGATCGACAAGAACGCCTTCGGCCTCAAAGACGCAGGTTTCAAGGTCGTGGAATCCAGTGAAGCCGCAATGCTGTCGCAGGTCGACCGCGCCGTGAAACGCAAAAACGATGTGGTGTTCCTCGGTTGGGAACCGCACCCGATGAACACCCGTTTCAAGATGAAATATCTGACTGGCGGCGATGACTTCTTCGGCCCCAACTATGGCCAGGCGACGATCTACACCAACACCCGCAAAGGCTACAGTCAGGAGTGCAGCAACGTAGGTCAGCTGCTCAAGAATCTGTCCTTCACGCTGAACATGGAAAGCACCCTGATGGGTAACGTGCTGGACGACAAAATGAAGCCTGATGCAGCCGCCAAGGCGTGGATCAAGAAAAACCCTCAAGTACTCGACACCTGGCTCGCAGGCGTGACCACCGTCGATGGCAAGCCAGGCCTGGAGGCCGCCAAAGCCAAGTTGACCCAGTAAGCCGACAGCAGGCGGCGCTGACCCGCCTGCTGCCCTCTTCACCTTCCGCAAGCGGACACCCGAAATCATGCTGACTGACCATAAAATCCCTCTGGGCGAGTACATCGCCGCATTTGTCGATTGGTTGACGGCCAACGGCGCCGATTACTTCGACGCAATAGCCTCGACACTGGAAATGATGATCCACGGGTTCACTTTCGCGCTGACCTGGTTCAATCCATTCGTACTGATCGGCCTTATCGCAGCCCTCGCGCACTTCATCCAGCGCAAGTGGGGCCTGACGGTTTTCGTCATCCTTTCGTTTCTGCTGATCCTCAACCTGCATTACTGGCAGGAAACCATGGAAACCCTGGCGCAGGTGCTCTTCGCCACGCTGGTGTGTGTCGTCATCGGCGTGCCGCTGGGCATCATTGCCGCGCACAAGCCGCTGTTCTACACCATCATCCGGCCGATACTCGACCTGATGCAGACCGTGCCTACTTTCGTCTACCTGATTCCGACGCTCACGCTGTTTGGTCTGGGCGTGGTACCCGGCCTGATCTCGACGGTGGTTTTCGCCATTGCCGCGCCGATTCGCCTGACCTACCTGGGTATTCGCGATGTGCCTCAGGAGTTGCTGGATGCCGGCAAGGCCTTCGGTTCGTCACGTCGCCAGTTGCTGACACGCATTGAACTGCCCTACGCGATGCCCAGCATTGCAGCCGGGATTACCCAGTGCATCATGCTGTCGCTGTCGATGGTGGTCATCGCGGCCCTGGTCGGCGCCGACGGCCTGGGCAAACCAGTGGTCAACGCGCTGAACACGGCCGACATCGCGCTCGGTTTCGAAGCCGGTCTGGCAATCGTATTGCTGGCCATCATGCTCGACCGCATCTGCAAACAACCCGAAGCCAAGGTAGGGTCCGACGCATGAGTATCATCAAATTCGACAAGGTAGACGTCATCTTCTCCAAGGACCCGCGTGAAGCCCTCAAGCTGCTCGACGAAGGCCTCACGCGTGACCAGATCCTCAAGAAAACCGGACAGATCGTCGGCGTCGAAAACGCCAGTCTGGACATCGAAAAAGGCGAAATCTGCGTCCTGATGGGCCTGTCGGGCTCCGGCAAATCTAGCCTGTTGCGCTGTATCAACGGCCTCAACACCGTCAGCCGTGGCTCACTGTTCGTCGAGCATGAAGGCTCGCAGATCAACATCGCCAACTGCAGCGCAGCCGAACTGAAAATGATGCGCACCAAGCGCATTGCCATGGTCTTCCAGAAATTCGCCCTGATGCCCTGGCTGACGGTGCGCGAGAACATCAGCTTCGGTCTGGAGATGCAGGGCCGCCCTGAAAAGGAACGGCGCAAGCTGGTGGATGAAAAGCTCGAGCTGGTGGGCCTGACCCAGTGGCGCAACAAGAAGCCCGACGAACTGTCTGGCGGCATGCAGCAACGAGTGGGCCTGGCGCGGGCACTGGCGATGGACGCCGACATCCTGCTGATGGACGAACCGTTCTCGGCGCTCGACCCCCTGATCCGCCAGGGGTTGCAGGACGAACTGCTCGCCCTGCAAACCAAGTTGAGCAAGACCATTGTGTTCGTCAGCCACGATCTGGATGAAGCACTGAAGCTCGGCAGCCGGATCGCTATCATGAAAGACGGCCGTATCGTGCAATACAGCGTGCCGGAGCAGATCGTGCTCAATCCGGCAGATGAATACGTGCGCACCTTCGTTGCACACACCAACCCGCTCAACGTGCTGTGCGGTCGCAGCCTGATGCGCACCGTCGACGAGTGCACCCACGTCAACGGTTCGGTGTGCCTGGACCCAAGCGGCGACTCATGGCTCGATCTGGCCGACGGCAACGTGATCAAAGGCGCGCGGCAAGGTGCCACGGCCCTCGATCTGCAGAACTGGGCCCCCGGTCAGGACGTCGCCACCCTGGATCGACGCCCTACGCTTGTGCATTCCAACATCGGCATGCGCGACGCGCTGCAGATCCGCTACCAGACCGGCAACAAACTGGTCCTGCAGGATGGCAATAAAGTGGTCGGCATTCTGGGTGATACCGAGCTGTATCACGCGTTGCTGGGCAAAAACCACGGCTGACAAGGCCTGTAACCGACAAGCCCGCTCCACCGCGCTGGACTCATCCAGCCGGGAGCGGGCTTTTTTTCGTCCACAGCCTTGTCCCCCGGGTAACTCCCCTGCCGCTATTTCTGCTCCCTCAGCCCCCATGTCGTAAACGCACCTTTGTGTGGCGTCCATAGGCATTTGGCGTCTTCGGTGCGGCCCTACCATCGCTCTCAGAGGGCTCTGTTCCGCCCGAACGACAAGTCAGGCGCCGCGCCGCCGCTGGGAGATCCGCGATGTTCAGCAAGCAAGACCAGATCCAGGGTTATGACGATGCACTGCTGTCGGCGATGAACGCCGAGGAGCAGCGTCAGGAAGACCATATCGAGCTGATCGCCTCGGAGAACTACACCAGCAAACGCGTGATGCAGGCGCAGGGCAGCGGTCTGACCAACAAGTACGCAGAGGGCTATCCCGGCAAGCGTTACTACGGCGGTTGCGAGCACGTCGACAAGGTCGAGCAGCTGGCCATCGACCGCGCCAGACAGCTGTTTGGTGCCGACTACGCCAACGTTCAGCCACACTCCGGCAGTCAGGCCAACGCAGCGGTCTATCTGGCGCTGCTCCAGGCCGGCGATACCGTGTTGGGCATGAGCCTGGCGCACGGCGGCCACCTGACCCACGGTGCCAAGGTCAGCTTCTCGGGCAAGCTCTATAACGCCGTGCAGTACGGCATCGACACCGCGACCGGGCTGATCGATTACGACGAAGTCGAGCGCATTGCCGTCGAATGCCAGCCGAAAATGATCATTGCCGGGTTTTCGGCCTATTCCAAGACCCTCGACTTCCCGCGCTTCCGTGAAATCGCCGACAAGGTAGGCGCTTACCTGTTCGTCGACATGGCGCACGTCGCCGGTCTGGTTGCCGCCGGTCTTTACCCGAATCCGCTGCCCTACGCAGACGTAGTCACCACCACGACCCACAAGACCCTGCGCGGTCCACGCGGCGGCCTGATCCTGGCCAAGGCCAACGAAGAGCTGGAGAAGAAATTCAATTCCGCCGTCTTCCCCGGTGGTCAGGGCGGCCCGTTGATGCACGTCATCGCCGCCAAGGCCGTGTGTTTCAAAGAAGCCATGGAGCCCGCCTTCAAGGTCTATCAACAGCAGGTCATCGACAACGCGCAAGCGATGGCGAAGGTGTTCATCGATCGGGGCTTCGACGTGGTCTCCGGCGGCACCGACAACCATCTGTTTCTGGTCAGCCTGATCCGTCAGGGTCTGACCGGCAAAGACGCCGACGCAGCGCTGGGGCGTGCGCACATTACCGTCAACAAGAACTCGGTGCCCAACGACCCGCAGTCGCCGTTCGTGACGTCCGGCCTGCGCATCGGTACACCGGCTGTTACCACCCGCGGCTTCAAGGTGACCCAGTGCGTCGAGCTGGCAGGCTGGATCTGCGACATCCTCGACAACCTCGGTGATGCCGATGTCGAGGCCGACGTCGCCAGCCAGGTCGCCGCCCTGTGCGCCGATTTTCCGGTTTATCGCTGAGTCAGGAGTAGCCTCACATGCAGCATTACTCAGGCTTCGGCCTTCTCAAGCATTCCCTCAGCCACCATGAAAACTGGCAGCGCATGTGGCGCACGCCGACCCCGAAAAAGGTCTATGACGTGGTCATCGTCGGCGGCGGCGGGCACGGTCTGGCCACGGCCTATTATCTGGCCAAGGAGCATGGCATCACCAATGTGGCCGTGGTCGAGAAAGGCTGGCTGGGCGGCGGCAACACTGCGCGCAACACCACCATCGTGCGCTCCAACTACCTGTGGGACGAGTCGGCCCACCTCTATGAACACGCGATGAAACTGTGGGAAGGCCTGTCCCAGGACCTTAACTACAACGTCATGTTCTCCCAGCGCGGCGTTTACAACCTGTGCCACACCCTGCAGGACATGCGCGATTCCGAGCGCCGCGTCAGCGCCAACCGGCTTAACGGCGTGGACGGTGAATTGCTCAACGGCCAGCAGGTCGCCGAGGAAATCCCGTACCTGGACTGCTCGAAAAACACCCGTTACCCGATCATCGGAGCAACGGTCCAACGCCGTGGCGGCGTCGCCCGCCACGATGCGGTGGCCTGGGGCTTCGCCCGCGCGGCCGACGCGCTGGGCGTCGACCTGATTCAGCAGACCGAAGTCATCGGCTTTCGCAAGGAAAACGGCGTGTGCATCGGTGTGGAAACCAACAAGGGTTTCATCGGTGCAAAACGTGTTGGTGTGGTAACCGCCGGTAATTCCGGGCACATGGCCAAGCTGGCAGGCTTCCGTCTGCCTATCGAATCACACCCGTTGCAGGCACTGGTTTCCGAGCCGATCAAGCCGATTATCGACAGCGTCATCATGTCCAACGCGGTACACGGCTACATCAGCCAGTCCGACAAGGGCGACCTGGTGATCGGTGCCGGTATCGACAGTTGGGTCGGTTATGGCCAGCGCGGCTCGTACCCGGTGATCGAACACACCGTCCAGGCCATCGTCGAGATGTTCCCGGTGCTGTCCCGCGTGCGCATGAACCGTCAATGGGGCGGTATCGTCGACACCACGCCGGACGCCTGCCCGATCATTTCCAAGACCCCGGTGCCGAACATGTTCTTCAACTGCGGCTGGGGCACAGGCGGCTTCAAGGCCACGCCGGGCTCGGGCAACGTATTTGCCGCCAGTCTGGCCAAAGGCGAGATGCACCCGCTGGCCAAGCCGTTCTCCATTGACCGTTTCCACAACGGTGCACTCATCGACGAACACGGCGCTGCAGCCGTAGCCCATTAACAGGAGAACCCGACCATGCTGCATATCTTCTGTCCTCACTGTGGCGAACTGCGCTCCGAAGAGGAATTCCACCCGTCCGGTCAGGCGCACATTCCGCGCCCGCTGGACCCCGGTGCCTGCACCGATGAGCAATGGGGCGACTACATGTTCTTTCGCGATAACCCGCGCGGCCTGCATCACGAACTGTGGATACACGCCGCCGGTTGCCGCCAGTATTTCAACATGACGCGCAACACCGTGACCTACGAGATTCTCGAGACCTATCCGATCGGTACCAGGCCGCAGTTCACGGATCAGGGAGACAAGGTATGAGCCAGACCCATCGCCTGCCCAACGGCGGCCGTATCAATCGCAGCAAGGTGCTCAACTTTACCTTCAACGGCCAGACCTACCAGGGCTTTGAAGGTGACTCGCTGGCCTCTGCCCTGCTCGCCAACGGCGTCGATATCATCGGCCGCAGCTTCAAATACTCCCGCCCGCGCGGCATCTTCGCAGCGGGTTCGGAAGAGCCCAATGCCGTGCTGCAGATCGGCGCGACCGAAGCGACGCAGATCCCCAACGTGCGTGCTACGCAACAGGCGCTCTATGCCGGACTGGTGGCGACCAGCACCAACGGCTGGCCGAGCGTGAACACTGATGTCATGGGCATTCTGGGCAAGGTCGGCGGCAAGCTGATGCCGCCGGGTTTCTACTACAAAACCTTCATGTACCCGCAATCGTTCTGGATGACTTACGAGAAGTACATCCGCAAGGCTGCAGGCCTCGGTCGCTCGCCGACCGAGAACGATCCGGACAGCTACGATGCGATGAACCAGCACTGCGACGTGTTGATCGTCGGTGCGGGCCCGGCAGGTCTGGCCGCTGCCCTGGCAGCAGGTCGCAGCGGTGCCCGAGTGATCATTGCCGATGAACAGGAAGAGTTCGGCGGCAGCCTGCTCGACAGCCGTGAAAGCCTCGACGGCAAACCCGCCACTGAATGGGTGTCGACGGTCGTCGCCGAGCTGAAAAGCCTGCGCAACGTCACCCTGCTGCCACGTGCCACGGTCAATGGCTATCACGATCACAATTTCCTGACCATCCACGAGCGCCTCACCGACCACCTGGGTGATCGCGCGCCGATCGGCATGGTCCGCCAGCGCATGCACCGGGTACGTGCCAAACGTGTGGTGCTGGCCGCGGGTACTCACGAGCGTCCGCTGGTCTACGGCAACAACGATGTGCCCGGCAACATGCTGGCCGGTGCCGTATCGACTTACGTCCGTCGTTATGGCGTGGCACCGGGCAAGAAACTGGTGCTTTCCACCAACAACGATCATGCTTATCGCGTCGCTTTGGACTGGCTCGACGCCAGCCTGCACGTGGTCGCGATTGCGGATGCACGGCATAACCCGCGTGGCCCGCTGGTTGAAGAAGCGCGGGCCAAAGGCATTCGCATTCTGACCGGCAGCGCGGTCATCGAGGCCCGCGGCAGCAAGCGCGTGACGGCTGCCCGCGTTGCCGCCATCGACCTCAAGACGCACAGCGTGACCAGCCCAGGCGAATGGCTTGAATGCGACGTGGTTGCCAGCTCCGGCGGCTACAGCCCGATCGTGCATCTGGCCTCGCACCTGGGCGGCAAGCCGGTCTGGCGCGAGGACATCCTCGGCTTCGTACCGGGCGAAGCACCACAGAAACGTATCTGCGTAGGCGGAGTCAACGGCGTCTACAGCCTGGCTGACAGCCTGGCCGATGGCTTCGAAGGCGGCGTGCGCGCTGCCAGTGAAGCGGGCTTCAAGGTGGTCGAAGGCGTGATGCCCAAAGCCCTCAGCCGTGCTGAAGAACCGACGCTGGCGCTGTTCCAGGTGCCGCACGAAAAAGGCACAGCACGCGCCCCCAAGCAGTTCGTTGACTTCCAGAACGACGTCACCGCCGCCGCCATCGAACTGGCAACCCGCGAGGGTTTCGAGTCGGTCGAGCACGTCAAGCGCTACACCGCGTTGGGTTTCGGCACCGATCAGGGCAAGCTGGGCAACGTCAACGGTCTGGCCATCGCCGCCCGTTCACTGAACGTGACGATCCCGGAAATGGGCACCACCATGTTCCGCCCCAACTACACGCCGGTGACCTTCGGCGCGATAGCCGGGCGTCATTGCAAACACATCTTCGAACCCGTGCGGTTCACCGCGCTGCACGCCTGGCATGTCAAAAACGGCGCCGAGTTCGAGGACGTCGGCCAATGGAAACGGCCGTGGTACTTCCCGAAAAATGGCGAAGACCTGCCCGCAGCCGTCGCTCGCGAATGCAAGGCGGTGCGCGACAGCGTTGGCCTGCTGGACGCTTCGACGCTGGGCAAGATCGATATTCAAGGCCCGGATGCACGCGAGTTCCTCAACCGCATCTACACCAACGCCTGGACCAAACTGGACGTCGGCAAGGCCCGCTATGGCCTGATGTGCAAGGAAGACGGCATGGTCTTCGATGACGGGGTCACTGCCTGTCTCGCTGACAACCACTTCCTGATGACCACCACCACGGGCGGCGCAGCGCGTGTCCTGCAATGGCTGGAAATCTATCAACAGACCGAATGGCCGGACCTGAAAGTGTATTTCACCTCAGTGACCGATCACTGGGCGACCCTGACACTGTCCGGCCCCAACAGCCGCAAGCTGCTCAGCGAAGTCACCGATATCGATCTGGGCCGTGAAGCCTTCCCGTTCATGACCTGGAAGGAAGGTCTGGTCGCCGGTGTGCCGGCCCGGGTATTCCGTATCTCGTTTACCGGCGAGCTGTCCTACGAGGTCAACATTCAGGCCGACTACGCCATGGGCGTTCTGGAAAAGATCGCCGAGGCAGGCAAGCAGTACAACCTGACGCCTTACGGCACCGAGACCATGCACGTGCTGCGCGCAGAGAAGGGTTTCATCATCGTCGGTCAGGATACTGACGGCTCGATGACGCCCGACGATCTGAACATGGGCTGGTGTGTGGGCCGTACCAAACCGTTCTCCTGGATCGGCTGGCGCGGCATGAATCGCGAAGACTGCGTCCGCGAACAGCGCAAGCAACTGGTCGGCCTAAAGCCGGTGGACCCTGCCAAATGGCTGCCGGAAGGTGCGCAACTGGTGTTCGACACCAAACAGACGATTCCGATGAGCATGGTCGGCCACGTGACCTCCAGTTACGCGCACAACTCGCTGGGCTATTCGTTCGCGATGGGCGTGGTCAAAGGCGGCCTGGCGCGTATGGGCGAGCGAGTCTTCGCACCCTTGGCCGATGGCAGCGTGATCGAAGCCGAGATCGTTTCTTCGGTGTTCTTCGATCCGAAGGGCGAGCGGCAGAACATCGAGTAGCACGCGATGAGTCGATCATCCGCAGCACACAGAATTCAAGCAGGTGAATCATGAGCACAGCCAACGTTTACCAGCAGCGCCCGACCACCGACGTCAAAGCCGAGTCGCCGCTGTTCCATGCAAACCTCGACAGCCTGATTGGCAAGGGGCGCGCCAGCCCGGGGGTTTTCCTGCGCGAGAAGAAGCTGCTGGGGCACCTGACGATTCGTGGCAATGCCCACGATCCGGCCTTCGCCGCTGGCGTACACAAGGCGCTGGGCATGGAGCTGCCCGCCGCGCTGATGCTGGTCATCAACGGCGAAAGCTCACTGCAATGGCTTGGCCCGGATGAATGGCTGCTGATCGTGCCGGGCGGCGAAGAGTTCGCGGCAGAACAAAAGCTGCGTGAAGAACTGAGCGGGCAGCACATCGCGATCGTCAATGTCAGCGGCGGGCAGTCAATCCTTGAACTGAGCGGACCGAAGGTACGCCAGGTACTGATGAAGTCCACCAGCTACGACGTGCACCCGGACAACTTCCCGGTGGGCAAGGCAGTCGGCACTGTGTTCGCCAAGTCGCAACTGGTGATCCGCCGGACCGGTGAAGAAACCTGGGAGCTGCTGGTCCGCCGCAGCTTCTCGGATTACTGGTGGCTGTGGCTGCAGGATGCGAGTGCCGAGTACGGGCTGAGTATTCAGGCGTGAAGCGCCGTGGACCTGGGCTGAAACCTCAGCGTCAGTCTTAATGAGGACTCCTGCTGGAGCATTGGCACGATAGCCGACACGGTGATTATCGTCCCCACGCTCCGCGTGGTGGGAATGCAGTTCCGGACGCTCTGCGTCCTGCTTGAGCATGCTGGCTGACACTGTCAGTCAGATTTGCGGATAACGAATACTCTGGAGCATTCATTTAATGAGCCGCGCGCCCGATACATGGATTTTGACCGCCGACTGCCCCAGCATGCTGGGCACGGTAGACGCAGTGACGCGCTTTCTGTTCGAGCAGGGTTGCTACGTCACAGAACACCATTCCTTCGATGACCGCCTCTCGGGACGCTTCTTCATCCGTGTGGAGTTTCGTCAGCCTGAGGCTTTCGACGAACAGGGATTCAGGGCCGGGCTGAGTGAGCGCGGCGAAACGTTCGGCATGATCTTCGAACTCACGGCGCCCAACTACAGGCCAAAAGTCGTGATCATGGTCTCGAAAGCCGATCACTGCCTCAATGACCTGCTCTATCGCCAGCGTATCAATCAACTGTCCATGGACGTGGTCGCGGTGGTGTCCAATCACCCTGATCTTGAGCCACTGGCTGGCTGGCACGGCATTGCGTACTACCATTTCCCACTGGACCCCAACGACAAGCCCGCGCAGGAAGCCAAAGTCTGGCAGGTCATCGAAGAGTCTGGTGCAGAACTGGTGATTCTTGCCCGCTACATGCAGGTCCTGTCTCCGGACCTGTGTCGCAAGCTGGACGGCAAGGCGATCAATATCCACCACTCGTTACTGCCCGGTTTCAAAGGCGCCAAGCCTTACCATCAGGCTTACAACAAGGGGGTGAAGCTGGTCGGTGCCACGGCGCATTACATCAACAACGATCTGGACGAAGGTCCGATCATTGCCCAGGGCGTGGAAGTGGTCGACCACAGTCACTATCCCGAAGACCTGATCGCCAAGGGTCGAGACATCGAAGGACTGACACTGGCCCGCGCGGTGGGTTATCACATCGAACGGCGGGTGTTCCTCAACGCCAACAGGACGGTGGTTTTGTAGGCGCAAGCTGCAAGCTGCAAGCTGCAAGCGATCCGTATTTCTCGCCGCTTGAAGCTTGCAACTGTTCTTCTCTGCTCTAAATCTGCTTCATCACAATAAAAGCGAGGTGACATGTATGTCTGGTAATCGCGGTGTAGTGTATCTCGGCGCTGGCAAGGTCGAAGTGCAATCAATTCCTTTCCCGAAAATGGAAGATCCACGCGGCAAGCGCATCGAACACGGCGTGATTCTGCGCGTGGTCTCCACCAACATCTGCGGCTCCGACCAGCACATGGTACGCGGCCGCACCACGGCGCAAACCGGGCTGGTGCTAGGTCATGAAATCACTGGCGAGGTGCTGGAAGCCGGTCGTGACGTGGAACATCTGAAAGTCGGTGATCTGGTTTCTGTGCCATTCAACGTGGCGTGCGGTCGCTGCCGCAGTTGCAAGGAACAGAACACCGGTGTCTGCCTGACGGTCAATCCGGCGCGTCCCGGTGGAGCCTATGGCTATGTCGACATGGGTGACTGGGTTGGCGGCCAGGCTGAATACGTGCTGGTGCCTTACGCGGACTTCAACCTGCTCAAACTCCCGGACCGCGACGCGGCGATGGAGAAAATTCGCGACCTGACCTGCCTGTCCGACATCCTGCCCACCGGCTACCACGGCGCAGTGACTGCCGGGGTTGGCCCTGGCAGCACGGTTTATGTTGCAGGCGCCGGCCCGGTCGGCCTGGCTGCAGCAGCGTCAGCGCGCTTGCTGGGCGCTGCCGTGGTGATCGTCGGCGATGTGAACCCGACGCGTCTGGTTCACGCCAAGGCCCAGGGCTTCGAAATTGCCGACCTGTCCCAGGACACTCCCTTGCACGAACAGATCGCTGCCCTGCTCGGCGAACCTGAAGTGGATTGCGCCATCGACGCCGTAGGCTTCGAAGCACGCGGTCACGGCCATGCTGGCGCTCAGGCCGAAGCACCCGCCACCGTTCTCAACTCGTTGATGGGCGTAGTGCGCGTCGCAGGCAAGATCGGCATCCCCGGCCTGTACGTCACCGAAGACCCGGGAGCCGTGGACGCCGCGGCAAAAATGGGCAGCCTGAGCATTCGCTTCGGTCTGGGCTGGGCCAAATCCCACAGCTTCCACACCGGCCAGACCCCGGTCATGAAATACAACCGCCAGCTGATGCAGGCGATCATGTGGGACCGCATCAAGATCGCCGACATAGTGGGTGTCGAGGTGATCAGTCTGGATGATGCTCCGCGGGGGTATGGCGAGTTCGATTCGGGCGTGCCGAAGAAGTTTGTGATTGATCCGCATGGGTTGTTTAGCAGGGCGTAGATCCATCTTCGATCTTTTAAAGCAGCGTAAAGCAGCGCACTTTATGCAGGTGCGCTGCTTCCTGAGAGGTCAGTCGAATTTCCTTTCTAAAACCGCACGGCAATATTCACGGAAGACGTGGGATCTGACTGCCTGAAATTAACACTTACTGAAATACTGTAAGAATGATTTCTCTGCAACATTTCCCCTCTTCTGATTACCTTCAAGGCACGTGCTTGAGAGTGTGAAAGTCTTGGATACTCATAAATTGTATCCATTGGCAGATCTTCAGTGAGCACACGCTGGAATGGCGTTGCGGGAAGCTCGATACGCTTTGGACGGCGCACCACTCCGCTTGGGAGGTGGTAGATATTACGAGGTGCTATTGAGGCCTTAGGGGCGGCCCACCTTGTATGCAACCGCGCGTCGCTTGGTACCGCAGGTAAACGCCGTCGAGTTTTTAGGTGAGCCGGCACATTTTCAGGTTGGGCCAGTTTATTGATGAAATCTGGAACAGCTACGGGCTCTTTAGCCCCTGAAGCGCTTCCTGTACGCGTTAAACCCAACGAGGCTGGCCTGCCAGGCACGAGAACGCTATTGCGGTGCCCGGTGACTTGTTTCGCCGTGACCAAAGCTCGTCTATTTCGGAATATCTGTGCCAGTATTCGAGCACCAGCCTGCCCACTCGGATCAACCCCATTAACAGGATCCCCCCCACAATACCCATACGCATTCACCCCACCCTCGCCAAACGGGCTCAGACTGTCCGGGCTGTTAAACCTCATCAACACCGGGTTAAACGCCCGATACCCGTTACCCAGCAAATAGTGCCCCGTCACCGGGTCAACCCGCTGGCCGGTAAAGCCCGGCAGGCTTGCGGGGCCTGAAGGATGACGATGTCCGTAAGGCGTGTAGGCAAACTCCAACCCCTGAGCGGCGGTCACTGACTGCTGTTGATCCGTTACCAACAACGCGCCGTCGCGCTGATTATTTTCTGCACTCAGGCACGCCAGCAAATGCTCATCCGTGCGCATAAGCGTGTGCTGGACCTGCCCCTGAATCTGCATAGCCAGGTGTGTCTTCTGATAAAAAAGGCGAGTGCTACCCTGCCCCGCAGGCGCGCAATCGGCCAGGCGATCCAATGGATCGTAGCGATAGACACAGAGCACGGACTGCCCGGACGAAGCCATGTTGTCACTCCTTTGAAATCACCCATGGCAGCAAGTCTGGGCTGACTCCGTGCTTGCGCCCAGCTAGCAGAACTACTAGGTGCCAGGCCGAAAGGCGCTGGGCACAGTCACACCGGCACTCAGACCGAAACGCCCGCCATCGTGGAGCCTGATGCAGACGTGACGAAGAAATTTGTAATTGATCCGTGTGGGTTGTTGAGTATGACTTAAACACTGCAACCTTATTATCACCTTCATGATTAAAAGCCCCCCACCTACCCTCTAACCAACTGGGTGGTTGGCCTTTATCGGAATCGACTTGGCACGTCTATCCGCTTCTAGGAAGATTTATTGCCATCCCGATGTTTTCCAACCACCTTCTCATAATATTTTTGATCATTATCCATAACATACGGCACCCGACCATCTCTTTGAGCAACTGACCGATTATCTCGGACCTGCTTACTGAGCAGGCTACTAGCTCCATGAATGTCTGTCTTATTACCACGTGCATCCACGTACTTATAACGACGAGGAACGGGCGGCGTTACATCGTTCAGTTGCCCTTTCTTGGGAGGAAGGGCCGGCGGAATGCCGTTCAGTTGCCCTTTCTTGGGAGGAATGGGTGGTGGGGTAGAAGCGGGTGATTTAGTAGTAACCCCAGGATCAGACACATGTACGCTCACCGAGTTAGTTGAAGCAGTAACCTGTGTGGACCCGGAACTCTCCGCAGAAGTAACCAACGGGGAAGACATAGAATCTTGGCTACCTCTTCGACCAAGTAAACGCTTTTTCACACTGCGTCCTCTTTTCAAAATCTTCAGTAAAAACGTTGGCCAATGCCCGCTCGGATCAACCCGATTAACCGGATCCCCCTCACAGTACCCATATGCATTCACCCCACCCTCACCAAACGGGCTCAGACTGTCCGGGCTGTTAAACCTCATCAACACCGGGTTAAACGCCCGATACCCGTTACCCAGCAAATAGTGCCCCGTCACCGGGTCAACCCGCTGGCCGGTAAAGCCCGGCAGGCTTGCGGGGCCTGAAGGACGATGCCCGTAAGGCGTATAAGCAAACGCCGCCCCCTGAGCCACAATCACTGACTGCTGTTGATCCGTCGCCAACAACACGCCGTCGCGCTGATTATTTTCTGCACTCAGGCACGCCAGCAAATGCTCATCCGTGCGCATAAGCGTGTGCTGGATCTGCCCCTGAATCTGCGTAGCCAAGTGAGTCTTCTGATAAAAAAAGCGAGTGCTGCCCTGCCCCGCAGGCGCGCAATCGGCCAGGCGATCCAATGGATCGTAGCGATAGACACAGAGCACGGACTGCCCAGACGAAGCCATGTTGTCACTCCTTTGAAATCACCCATGGCAGCAAGTCTGGGCTGCCTCCCTGCTTGCGCGCAGCTAGCAGAACTACTAGGCCGTTCCGCCTGCAGGAAGAAAAACGCCGGGGACGCGCCCTACTCCCGCACAGCCCTCACCCATACCGAGTAATAATGCTCCTGCACGTAGGCGTTGCTGTCAGGTTCCGGCGACCCGCGCATGCTGTCGATTGACGGGAAAAGACCAAGGTTCCAGTTCCGTCTGGCGGGCAATTGCGGCGTGACTCCATTTTGATCAGGCTCACGTGCAGGCTCGGACAAATCCGAGGCCAGCACGCCGGTAATCTGCCCGTTCTGGTCCAGCACTTTCCCGGCCACGAACATGAAATGAAACGGGTAGTCAGAGGACGGGCTGCCCTCCAGCCCACCTCGCTCGATGAAACCGATACCTTCGCCGATCTCGGGAAATGACTGCTCGCCGACAAAGTAGTCAGAGTGGTCGCGTGCACTTATCCAGTCATCGAGCGCTGTTGTCGTGATATTCAGGCTCACCGGCTGGCCATCCTGCAGGGCGACGACCTCGACATTGGGCACCAGGGGCGTCGGATCGCCCAGGCTCTCGCCCCGGTAATCGAACGCGACTTGCCCACCGGCATATTTCGAGACCAGAAATTCGGTGCTGGAGATGCAGCTTTCAGGCACCGCTGCCTTGGCTTCAAGCCTCACATAACCGTCACGATCCGCTGCGATGGAGTGGAACAGACTCGATGGCACATTGAGCTTGCCGGGCACCAGAACGTCGTCGTTCATGATGTGCAGGTCTTCATGGTGAACCTGAAGCGTTCCGCTCGCCGTGTCATGAGCGGAATGGGACTCGTGGGTTGCCAAACTACCGGCCGGCCGCCGGGTGCGGATGCTGCAGATCATCTGATCGATGACATTGCCGCCCTTGAGCGCTGGCCGGTTGATCAGCGTGAACTCATGCCCGCCGATGTGACGCACCCAGGGCAGTGCCAGAGTCTCGGCGCGCGACCGGCCTTGCGGCGGCACCAGCAGAAACACCCCGCTGCGCTCATCCCAGTCGGCCCGGTAGATCCTGCCATTATCCAGCTTGACGTAGTCACGCCCTTCAATCGAGTAACTGCCGCGCTTTGGCCCGCTGCTGATCGCCTCGGCACCGGTCAGGTCGACAGCCGCGCTGGCAATCCCCACACCTCGGGTGCGCTCGGGATAAAGGGCGTCGTCGATGTGCAGTTGCAGTTGCGCACCGCTCAGATGTGCATGCTCGGCCGGCTGCTCCAGGCTGGTGACCGACTCATAGGTATAGCCGCGCTGCGAGGAGAGAAAAATGCGTCGCGCATCGGTTTCCGAGACATCATCAAGGGACAGCACCGCGATACTTTCGATTCTCGACGGGTCGGTAAAACAGGCTTCGATATCATCGATGACAGACCCCGAATGACTCAGGTAAAACTCGTCGTGGAGATGCCCCGCCAGCATGCCGAGATGCCTGGCAGGCGAATGGGCGAACCAGGCTTTCTCGCCTGACTTCAGGCTGACTTCTGCCATCATCAGGTTGTTCCGGGCCAGCTTCTCCTGAAGCTGACTGACGAAGCCGCTCCGCTCGCTGGCGAGCGGCGGAATGTTTTCCTGTGCAGCCAGAAGCGGCTCGTTCAAACGAAGCTGTTTGAGGATATTTTCCCCCAGGCTCAACTCCCGAGATCTCGATGCCGCCCCCCACTCAATGGTATGGCCCAGCAAGGTGTTGGCCAGCGCCGCCTGGTTACGCGCAGCAAAAAGAATGGCCAGTTCTGCGGGGGTATCGAGTACATAAAAGGGATTTTCCAACGTGGTAATGGACGAGGGCAGCCGCGATTTGATTTTGGCCACAGCGTCGATGTTCCTGGCAACCCACTGAGGGTTGCGTGCGTAGGCTTCGTTCGCTGCCTTCGAACCGTAGAACAGCTCCAGCGCAAAGTCATCATGGGCAATCCCGTTGCGATAATCCGACTGGTCGCGCCACAGGTGGGGCAACGCTCGCTTGGGATCTGCTTTCGGACTGATTTTCTGCAAAGTCAGAGCAACAGGTGGCTGGTCGTGCAACGTCTCGCCCGGCGCCAGCGCCAGGAAGTTCTCGATGGGCACAGTGCCGCGGTAGTGAACACCGCGATCCGCTTCGATCACCAGTTCCTGTCCGCTGCCATCACTGAGCGTCGCCAGGACACCCGCCACGGTCTTTCTGCCGACCAGACCTTGCAGCGTGTCGCTTATCCGGACGGTCACGAACATGCCTTGAGCCGCGATAATCTCTGCCTGGATTTCAGGCTTGTAGGCCGGTATGGCAGGCAACATTCTGGCGACTTCCATGCGGCTGCCGTCAGCGCGAATGAAGGCGGTCGTCTCCACTTCAGTACCTGCATGTTCGAGCACCTCGACGTGGCCATTACGCTCGGTAACGTATTTGTGCTCGATCACGCCAAGCGCTGTGGTCTGCAGTTTCGCATTGCTGTCCGAGTCGATGATCTGAGCAGGGACTGTTTCAAGCGTCGCCACACAGTTGTCATACCAGCTGACCGTGTTGGCAGGAGCCAGAAAACGCTCCGGCTTGCCGCTGAAACCGACCGGAAATGCTTCGGTATGGGCAAAACGTGAAAGCTGCGGGGCGTCGACCGTTGACTGCGGGCGCCTGCGCCATTGTCCTGCTTCCAGGTCCAGCGCATGCAGAGGTCGCAATTCCGTTCCTGCCACCCCGCTGACCGCCCGGCAGGCAAAGCCGTTGAGCATGTAGATCTTCTCGCTTATTCCACCCAGCAACACCGCCCGCGCGCCGCCCTCGACCATCGCGTTGCCGTTCCAGTCGATGCGCGTGACCTTCCTGCCCGTTTGCCGCTCGGATATCTGCCCATCCTCGGAAACCCGCCAGTGAGAGCTGCTTGTGGACGGCCGACGCCGCGCGAGGTGTTCGCCCTCGATGGCATCGCTGTGCTCAGGGTGTCGAACCGTTTCGGTCAGATCAGACCGGTCAGGCACGGCGCGCTGGCTGACGGTCTGTTGATCATGCGGTCTCGCGGACCGGAGCCCCTTCACCGCTGATATGCCGCAATGCAGCGCCGAATGCAGACCGACCAGCATAAAGCCGAAGTTCTTCACAGACTCCTCGTAGTCGTTGGCCTTGATCGACTCGCCGAGGGCCTGGACCTGCTGGCTCATCGTCCAGATATTGGTGCCTTGCAGCATCAGTACACCCAGCACCCTGGGAGGGACCGTGCGCATTTTGCACAGCACCAACTCGGCAATGATGTTGAGTGCATCCATCGCGATGCCTTCATCATTGCCGTCGTAAATATCGAATCCCAGGTTGATGAAGTTGCCCAGCACAGGAATCAGTCCGCCGACCTGATGCACCAGTTGCAGCACATGCTGTGCGCTGGTCGACATGTTCTGAATGTCATCGTCGTTCGCCCGGGCGCTCAACATCTGCCTGAACGCCAGAGCACTGGCTTCAAGCCGGACCTTCTCGTCGGCGCTCAATAACTCGATGCAATGAACCGGTCTGTCACTGTCCGACAGCGCAGCCCCTTCCAGAGTCTGCAGGCGCTGGGCGGCCGTACCTGAAACCAGCACAAGCCGCTCGGCCTCCAGCGTCTGGTAGGTTTCGGTCGCCTGAATGGCGTAGTTCTCGGCGTCTAGCCTGAAGGCTGCCTGTGGCGCGGTCAGTCGAGCAGGCAGGTGGCCGTTGTTGACGAAGGCAATGTTCGCGTCGAATAAGCCGGTCAGCTTCGCTTGCAGGGCATCCAGACTTGCTGTGTAACGGGTTTTATCGGCGAGCGCCTGAGCCAGTCGCCCGAGCCGTTCATCACGATTGTCGGCAAGCGCCAGCTCGCGGCGCAGGTCTTCGTCATACACCACACTCAGCAGTGTTCGATAACCGGCCGACTCTTCATGCTTGAAAAACGTGCCGGTATTGATCCAGCCGGCCTGGTAACTGATATCGAACGAAGACCGCGCAATCACCGGCCAACAGGATTCGTTCAGCCCCAGATAACGACACAGTTCACGCGCCACGAACTCCGGCTGGGTAGGCTGCAGAACGACTTGCAGTCGCTGTTGATCCTCGAGGTCCTGCGCAATCACTCTGTAGTAGGTGTTGACTGCGTCATTCAAGCGCCGCGCATAGGCCGCCTGACGCTGTGCTTCCGGCAAAGCCGGCAGGTCCTCCTGGTAATGGGCCAGCAGATAACGGACCGCGCGCTGCAATGTAACCGAGTGGCCGACGTCCCATTGCACCTCGCGCAACTCCTCGGTCAGTTCCACAAACCGCGACCTGATGACGTCATAAGCCCCAAGCGCAAGGGGATCCACGTACAGAAACGGAGGTTCTTTGCTGCGGATATCGAAGGCTTCGATGTCGATATCGCTCAGCGAATGGCGACGCTGGACAGGATTGGGCACGATCACTTCCACGATCAGCCGTTCGATATTGATCGCCCCCTCGGCTTCGCCATAGCGAATGGTGTTGATCATGTAAGACGACAGTTCCTGGCGCGCCGCGTCGAAGTATCCGGCAAGATCCTTCGCGCGCCAGGGATTGACGGTGTGCTGCTCGCGGTAGACATCGTGGTGGCCGTCGCTGTCGTAGACAACCAGTTTCAGGGTGATGCCACCGGCTTGCTGGAACATTGCCAGCAGCGCGTTTTCGTTGTCTTGCAGCGATGCACCGAAATGCCGGTAGCTGTTCAGCAAAGTGCGACATCGATCAAGATGCCACCGCATCTCCTTCTCCAGCTCAAGGTCGATGACACCGTAATCGTCAGTTCCATGCGCCTGGACCTTGTGCTGCCGAAAGGTGTAGACCTGCGACGTATCGAGCATAAAACGCTGGTGTTCTGCGAGGGTGAAAGGCAACGCGCGCGCAAGCATCGCGAGATGGGCTTCGCGCTCTCCGGGCAACAGCGCAGTGATCGCCTGCAGCAGATCGTCTCGTGTGGCAGCCAAGGGAATGTCGACACCGTAGTAATCGAGCAGACCATGCAGTGAAACGGCTTGATCGTCGCGAATGGCCAGAATGCACCTGGCATCCGCCGACTGCAGATGCGGCGCCAACGGGGTCAGGCTGTCCGTGAAACGGATGACCCGCAGGTGCAGGTCTGACAACGTGGCATACGCAGGTTGCCGCCCCAGGGAGACGCCCTGCAGTTGCAGCGAGTGAACCGGCCGGCCTTCATTCATCCTGACATGCAGCACACAGGTGAAAGGCTGTCTGAAGTCCATCTGAGTCTTGTCGACCAGATCCAGAACGTAGCGCAGGTCTTTACGGCGTACCCCGGGCAACAGATCTTCATCGATATCGCCAGCCGGATCCACGCGGGCGATAACCCGCAGCAACGTCTTGAACTGCTGCAATATCGAACTGCCAAAAGCGACGCCGGCAAACAGCGGCGAGTCGTCAGCTACGGCCATGAACACGCTGTTGGTCATACAGGTGCCGGTCTTCACGTCCCGCAGGCGTGCGCGCAGCGTATTCAGCAACCTGGGGTAATCGCCCCGGGCGCGATCAATGCGCTCGGCTCGGACGCTCGGCAAATGGGACTCGCGCTGATGACTCTGCGCAATATCGAACGCCGCCTTGGCCAGTTCGTGCTCGGGGCCCGCATCCGATACTGGCGAATCGACGGAACGGGTAACACGTTCGGTGCTGTCGCCAAGCGCGTTAAGCTCATCGTCAAACAGCACTGATTTCAGGGTATTCAGGAGTTCGATGTCGTCGGCCCATCGCCCGAACGAGCTGGCTGCCCCGAGTACCTGGATCTCGTCCAGAAGCGTGAAACCTTCAGGCCGGGGCCGTTGGAGAATGGCGGCCAGCTGCTCGCTACCCTCAGTTGTCAGCATGTGCTGAAGACTTTCCCGGCCGGCAGCTGATATGGAAGGAAGTGATGCGGTGTAGGTGTCGGTCATTGCTGATGCTCCGTGCATTCCAAATGACCGACACCATGCTGTTTCGCGGAAAAAGCCGGGTAATACATAGATGTTCTATGACAACGCCGGGCAGACCGGGAACAAGCTTCTGTTCCTCCAGTCAAACCCTCTGCTTCATCGCCCACTCACGGGCGGTTCCGGTTCGATAAAGGTGACGCAATGAAAACTGCACGCGCAATGGCTTTGGCAACGTTGATGGCGGTGGGTGCAAGCCCTGCATTCGCCTTCAATCTGAATGACGCCGCGAACGCGGTCTCCAATGCCACCAATGGCAATCAGAAAGCCACGGCGGCACCCGAAGTCGCGGGGCTGCTCAATACCCTCGGTACGCAGCTCGATGTCACCCCGAAACAGGCGGTTGGCGGGACGGGCGCATTGCTGGGGCTGGCGAAAAACAAACTGACCAGCACCGATTATTCGCAGTTGGCCAAATCGGTCCCGGGCCTGGAGCAAATGTCCGGAACGTCCGCGCTGGAAAGCCTGGGCGGCGCCAACGGGCTGGGCAGCCTGCTGGGCGGCAAATCGGGCAATAGCTCGATGCTCAACAGCGCGCTGGGCAATGTGCAGAGCATGGGTGATGTGAATAACGCCTTCAAGGCGTTGGGCATGGACAGCACAATGGTCAGCCAGTTCGCCCCGCTGATTCTGCAGTACCTGGGACAGCAAGGTGCCAGTGGTTCGGCGTTGCAGAGTTTGAGTGGGTTATGGGGTGCCGGGAGCTGAACCGGACCTTATACGCGTAGCCGCCCTCAATATATCTCCGCTTTTGTACTGCTTTTTTTGCATAGCGCCTGAGATCAACGCACCCGCTGAATTGAAGGCCGCGCCAACCATGGCAGTGCTGCGGTCTTCAGGTAATTGCCCAGCAAGTAATATCCAGTGATCGGATCAATCGTCTGCCCTGTAAAACCGGGTACGCCCAGTGCAGATGTTTGCAGGGATCGCATGCCATAAGGGCTGTAGACAAACGCATGGCGGCGCAGGGGCCAGGCTTGCCAGTCGGTCCAGTGCGTCGTAACGGTATGAGCCGATCAGCGAAACGTCGGGCGATGACATGAGAGCGGATTCCGGCAATATTAAAGGCCAGTCTCATCCGCCAGTTCGCCTCGTCTATCTGTCAGAACTGTCAGTGCCCGGGCAACTCCAGCCGCAACGCCGCAATGCGCGCATCTTTCTCGACCCAGAGCTGATTGACCCAACCCTGCACTTTCTCGCGAAACACAGGGTCGTTTTCGTAATCGCCCTGCCACAGCGCCGGGTCCAGCTCGCGGGTCCGGATGTCGACGATCACGTTGGAAACCCGGCCGCAGAGCATGTCCCAGAAACCGGGAATGCCTGATTCGGGATACACGACCGTGACGTCCAGGATGGCATCGAGTTGCTCGCCCATTGCCGCCAGCACGAAGGCAACGCCGCCGGCCTTGGGTTTGAGCAGATGGGTATACGGCGAGCCCTGCGCCGCATGTTTGGCTGCGGTGAAGCGCGTGCCTTCCAGGTAATTGACGATGGTCACCGGCTGGCGCTTGAACAGCTCACAGGCGGCCTTGGTGATTTCCAGGTCCTTGCCCTTGAGCTGCGGATGCTTCGCCAGGAGCGCCTTGCTGTAGCGCTTCATGAACGGGTAGTCCAGCCCCCACCACGCGAGGCCCAGCAACGGTACCCAGATCAGTTCTTTTTTCAGGAAAAACTTGAAGAACGGTGTGCGCCGGTTGAGTGCCTGGACCAGCGCGGGAATATCCACCCACGACTGATGATTGCTGATGACCAGGTAGGAGGTGTCACCACGCAGCCCTTCATCGCCACGAATGTCCCACTGCGTCGGTATGCAGGTGGCGAAGATGACCTTGTCGATCTCGGCCCAGGTTTCGGCGATCCACATGACCGCAGCCGAACAGCGATCGCGCATCCGGCCTCTGAACAGCAGCTTGAGCAGCGCAAAAACCAATAGCGGACCGATCAGCACCAGCGTATTGATCAGTAACAGCAAGGCAACAAAACAGCCGGTGAGCAGACGGCGCATAACGGACTCTTGAAGGTTCAGGGGCGGCAATAATAAAGATCCTCGCGTTTTACGCCAATTACACAGGTGCTTACAAATGTTTCACGTCTCGGCCTTTATGCTGACGTCATATTTATCCTGACGAACCTACCGCAGGTTCGCTGTCTAAACCCGGGCGCCAATCAGGCGCTGACTATTGCGAGGAACCTCTCACGTGAAACCGATCCTGGCGCTATTGTCTTTGCTGGCCCTGCCGGTCATGGCTGCTGAACCGACGTTGTATGGTCGCTACGAGAACATCAAGGTTGCGGAAATAGGCCAGACCTTCAAGGCCAAGATGGACACCGGCGCACTGACCGCCTCGCTGTCGGCAAAGGACATCGAGTTGTTCAAGCGCGATGGTGATGACTGGGTACGTTTCCGCCTGGCAACCAAGGGTGCGGACGACAAGGTGTATGAGCACAAGGTCTCGCGGATCAGCAAGATCAAGGGACGCGCCGAAGGTGATGACGATGATGACGAAGGCATCAACCCTGCCAAGCGTCCTGTCGTTGATCTGGAACTGTGCCTGGGCGACAAGAAGCGTACGGTCGAGGTCAATCTGGTGGACCGCAGCCACTTCAACTTCCCGCTGTTGATCGGTGCCAAGGCACTGCGTGAATTCGACGCCGCGGTCAATCCGGCCCGTCGCTACACCGCTGACGAGCCTGATTGCTGAGATTGTTCATAGTCCCCAGTATCGTGTGACGCTCCACGCCGGCGCAGCGCAGATCTGTGACGCAGAGCGTCACCCACGGCATTCCCACGCTGGAGTGAGGAACGATAGGTGACCGTAAGAACACCATCGTGCCCATGCTCCGCGTGGGTATGCCGTTCAGGACGCTCTGCGTCCTATCCTGAACATAGGGCGCGGCGCAGATTGACTCAAACCGGCGGCTGGGTCGCGATCATCGATGGCCGTTGACTGACGTCCAGGTACCAGGCGGACAGTCGCGGATAAGTACTGCGCCAGTTGAGATCCGGCTGACGGAAATCCAGATATCCAAGTGCAACGGCGACGCTGATCGATGCGACATCGAAGGACGTGCTGAGCTCGGTGATCGCGTCGCTATCGAAGTAATGCAGCGAGCGTTCAATCTTCTGCTGCTGGTTGTCCAGCCACTGGTCCCAGTGTTTTTCCTGCGGACGCAAGGCGGTTTCGTAGCGGATCAGCACCGCCGCATCCAGCAACGCATCGGCCAGCGAAGCCAGGGTCAGGCGCCTCCAGCGGGCCGAGCCTTCCCGGGGGATCAGTGGCAGGCCCACGTGCTGATGGTCGAGATAATCAAGAATCACACGGCTGTCATGAATGACATTACCGTCGGCCAGCCTTAACGCGGGAAGCTTGCCGGCCGGGTTGTCTTCGTTGAGCTCGGCAGACGGGCTGACCGGTGTCAGTACTGTGGTCTGCAACTCGACGCGATCGAGCTGAGCCGTTTCATGCAGCATCACCATCACCTTGCGGGCGAAGGGTGAAGCCGCGTTGAAGTACAACGTCATCGTGGGCGCTGACATGGGTATTCCTCGAATGAGACAGGATCCTAGACTAGTCAGCCTGTGACGCGTCTGCAATCAGCGTTTCAATCAGCCCCGCCGCACCAGCAAGCCCTTGATACTCAACAGGGCTGCCGTCCCCATGCCCAGCCACGCCAGCGTATCCCACCAGCCGTCACCCAGCAGCGCGGCGAACAAGCCGACGCCGATAAGCAGCGCTATCACGGTGGGTATCGCAAAGGTCTTCCAGAATCGCGATGGCCTGGAGCTCATTGCGCCACCTGAGCCTGAACAGTGCTCACCGAGCGCGCGGCACGACGCCTTACCCACCACAGATAAACGCCGCTGCCGAGCACGATGATGGTCAGCACGTCCAGCACTGCCCAGAGAATCTTCATCGGCATGCCGCCGTAATCACCGAAATGCAGAGGTTGCGACATGCCCAGTGCGTCCATGTACCAGGGACGTTCGACCACGGCGGTGACTTGCAGGGTCCGGGCGTCGATCAGCACCGGGGTGGCGAGGTGCGCAGTCAGGTGCGTATTGCCTTTGAGGAACACCGCGTAATGATGCTCGCTGGAGAAGCGCGTGCCGGGGAAGGCAATGAAATCGGCCTGCATGCCGGGCGCAGCGGATTCGGCAATCTCCAGCAATCGTGTCGCCGGGGCGCGCTGGCTCAATGGCGGCGCGTCCTTGTAAGGAGCGATCATGGTGGCCAGCGCGTCATTGCGCCAAGAGGCAATCAGCAGATCGGCACAGGCGCTGATCACCCCGGTCACGCCGACCACCAGCGCCCAGGTCAGTGTCACTACGCCGATCAGGTTGTGCAGATCCAGCCAACGCGTACGCCTGGATTTATTGACCCGCACCTGGCCGAACTCCAGCTTGCGCATGAACGGCGCATACAACACGGTCCCGGAAACGATCGCCACCACAAACAGCAAGCCCATGAACGCCAGCAACAGTTTGCCGGGCAGGTTGGCGTACAGGTCTACATGCAGGCGCAGCATGACCATCATGAAGCCGCCGTTGGCAGAAGGCATCTCCAGTGCCTCACCGGTGCGCGCATCGAGGGCGAAGGTGTGCGAGGAGTTGGGCTCGGTGCCGGCGGTTGCAGCGGTGATTGCCATTACGCCATTGGGGTCTTCGTCGTCCCAGCCGAAGTACTGCATCACCTCTCCAGGGCGATGCGCTTCAGCAGCCCTGGCCAGTTGCTCCAGGTCCAGGCGTGGCGTATCGGCAGGCATCTGTTTGTAATGCGGAGCGTCGCCGAGCAGATGATCGATTTCATGATGAAAGATCAGCGGCAGGCCGGTGACAGCCAGCATCAACAGGAACAGGGTGCAAATCAGACTGCTCCAGGTATGCACGATGGACCAGCGGCGCACGGTTTGGCTTTTCATGGTTTATCCACAGACGAAGGGACGCAGCGCTGAGCGCGTCCCCGAAATGACTTGTAAGACTAAGCCGCTCGAAACCGAAAAAGTGTCAGGGCGATACGCTGTCTGCATGAATGGGTATGTTTCAGAGTTTTGCCGGAGGATTACCGGGCTGTTGATCCCTGGACAGCACGGACACCCACCACGCTGTGTGTTGTTCTATCTGCACAGGCAAGGTCGGCAGCAGCGCCTTGAGCGCCAGGTCTGTGTCATTCAACGGGAAGGTGCCGGTCACCCGCAGATCAGCCACCTTCGGATCGACGCCCAGATGTCCTGTCCGGTAGCGCCCCAGTTCAGCGAGCATATCCGCCAGCCGCGCGTTGTCCACCACCAGCATGCCGCGCGTCCAGGCATCGGCGCCGGAAGGCATGCCAAGCAACGGGCCAAGTCCGTTGCGGCTCAGCAGCACCTGTTGGCCTTCGCGCAGAACCTGTTCGCCGGGAGCATTGCGCGGGTGGGCGACAACCGCCGATTGCAACACGCTGAGCAGGGTTCCATCGGACTCGCGCCGAACCAGAAAACGCGTTCCCAGGGCGCGCATCTTTCCATCCGCCGTCTCGACGATGAAGGGCCGCGGGTCGTCATGATCGCCGGTCTGCACCAGTATTTCACCGTCCTGCAGAATGACCCGGCGTTGCTGCGCATCGAAGCGCACATCGATTGCGCTGTGGGTGTTCAGACGAATCAGGGTGTTGTCCGCCAGACGCACGTCGCGCTGTTCACCGGTGGCCGTGCGCTGGTCGGCAAGCCAGTAATCTATCGGTAGATAGCGGTCGCCGACGAACAATGCCAGGCCCAAGGCCATGAACACTCCGGCCAGACCGCCACCGAGCTTGCGCAAACTGTGTCGCAGGGCACCCGGTGACTGTTGCAACGCCTTGCGTGCCGGACCTGCGGGCAAAGCAAAGCGCTGATTGACCATGCCCAACTGGCTCCAGGCCCGGGCATGCTCTTCGTCGGCGGCCAGCCAGCGCGCCAGCTCGGCGTCATTGCCGCCGTTGCTGTCCATGTTCAACTGCCACTCGATGGCCGCATCGAGCACACGGGCAGAGACCGGTCTGGTGTTCACGTCGGCTCACCGTAGAGCGCCACGTAGCACTGCCGCATGGCCTGAGCCAGGTACTGCCTGACGCGCGAGACCGAAACGCCCAGCTTCTCGGCAATCTCGGCGTGACTCATGCCGTCGAGGCGACTGTACAGAAAGGCCGCCCGCGCCTTGCTGGACAGCGTGCCGAGCATGCGGTCGATGGCCTTGAGGTCTTCCAGAATAAGCATCTGCTTTTCCGGAGAGGGCTGCTCGGCCTCAGGCACCAGCATCAATTCCCCGAGATAGACCTGCTCCAGCGCAGCGCGCCTGAAGTGATCGAACATCAACCCTTTGGCGACGGTTGCCAGGAAAGCACGCGGCTCTCTGGGCGCAAGCAATTCATGGCGCCCCAGCAAACGCAAGAACGTGTCCTGACTCAAATCCTGAGCACGTTGCGGGCAGGCGACATTGCGTCTGAGCCAGGCCAGCAGCCAGCCGCGATGATCGCGATACAGCGCACCAACGATCTCGCTATGAGTGCTTGGGACTGACGACACGAATGGCCTCGATGAGAAAGTTCTAACTAAAGAGAATCATTCGCGATTGTGGCAGAGCGGAGGGGTAGTGGCAATTCGCGTCTGTCGGGAGGAGGGTCTGAATCGAGTCGGCGCTCGTAACTATGCTCCGCGCCCATTGCGACGCGGAGCGTAGGAAAATGCATTGCTGGAGCGTGAGGAACGAGAATCTCGTAACTATCGTGCCAATGCTCCAGTGTGAAATACATTCCACGCTGGAGCATGCACAACCAAAGGCGTCCCGGGAGGACGCCTGGTCGTCGGATCAACCCTGGTGGCTGATCTCGCGCAGCGGCTTGCCGCGTGCCGGCTTGTCGCCTGCGACGAAGTAGTCGGCCGTGCTGCGTGGCAAAGGCTGGCGACCACGAATCTTGTCGGCGATTTTCTCGGCGATCATGATCGTCGGTGCATTCAGGTTACCGGTGGTGATGATCGGCATGATCGAGGCATCGACCACACGCAGGCTTTGCAGGCCATGCACGCGACCCTGTCCATCGACAACCGCCATCTCGTCGGTGCCCATCTTGCACGAGCAGGACGGGTGATAAGCCGTTTCGGCATGCTCACGCACGAACTGATCCAGCGCCTCGTCGGACTGCACGTCGATGCCGGGGCTGATTTCGCGGCCACGGTACGGGTCCAGTGCCGGTTGCTGCATGATCTCGCGAGTCAGGCGGATGCCGTCACGGAACTCCTGCCAGTCCTGCTCGCTGGCCATGTAGTTGAACAGGATGCTCGGGTACTCGCGCGGGTCTTTGGATTTGACCTGCACGCGGCCACGGCTCGGCGAACGCATGGAGCCGACGTGAGCCTGGAAACCGTGTTCCTGAACGCCCTTGGTGCCGTTGTAGTTAATCGCGACCGGCAGGAAGTGGTACTGAATGTTCGGCCATTCGAACGCTTCACTGGAGCGAATGAAACCACCGGCTTCAAACTGGTTGCTCGCACCGATACCTGTACCGAGGAACATCCACTCGGCACCGATAGCAGGCTGGTTCCACCACTTCAGCGAAGGATACAGCGACACTGGCTGGGTGCAGGCGTACTGCAAGTACATCTCCAGGTGATCCTGAAGGTTCTGGCCAACGCCCGGCAGGTCATGAACCACCGGAATATCCAGCTTGTTCAGCACTTCGGCCGGGCCGACGCCGGACCGCTGGAGAATCTGTGGCGAAGCGATCGCGCCGCCGCACAGCAGCACTTCCTTGCGGGCACGGGCCTGGATGCGGGTGTCGCTGTCGCCCACCAGATAGGCAACGCCTACGGCACGCTTGCCTTCGAACAGAATACGATCGGTCAGCGCGTGAGTGACGATGGTCAGGGTCGAGCGCTTCTTGGCCTCGTCCAGATAACCACGGGCGGTACTGGCGCGACGGCCATTAGGCGTCACGGTGCGGTCCATTGGACCAAAACCTTCCTGCTGGTAACCGTTGAGGTCGTCAGTGCGCGGGAAACCGGCTTGTACGCCGGCCTCGACCATCGCGTGGAACAGCGGATTGTTGCCCGCCTTGGGTGTGGCCACGCTGACCGGACCTTCACCACCGTGGTAGTCATTCGGGCCGATGTCGCGGGTTTCCGCCTTGCGGAAGTACGGCAGGCAATCGAGGTAGCTCCAGTCTTCGAGACCCGGCTCCTTGGCCCAGCCGTCGTAGTCCATCGCGTTGCCGCGGATATAGCACATGCCGTTGATCAGCGATGAGCCGCCCAGGCCTTTACCACGACCGCATTCCATCCGGCGGTTGTTCATGTGCGGCTCTGGCTCGGTCTCGTAGGCCCAGTTGTAGCGACGGCCCTGCAGCGGGAATGCCAAGGCGGCAGGCATCTGGGTACGGAAATCCAGACGGTAGTCCGGGCCACCGGCTTCGAGCAGCAGAACAGTGACGCCTGCGTCTTCGGTGAGACGGGCTGCCAGGGTGTTACCGGCCGAGCCGGCACCAATGATGATGTAGTCGTATTCGGATTGAGTTGTCATAGAGGCTCCCTCATAGAGCTGCGAGTTTCAAGCCTTGGCCGCAAGCAGAAGCAGCCAGGCGATACTCGTGAAAATGGGGTGCGGCAGGCAGCTTTTGAGTGCGTCTGCTTGAGGCCTGCCGCGTGCCACTGAAAACGTGTTTAGAAAACCGAGGCGTAATCGCCCAGCTCGATCTGTACCGACTTGATGCGCGTGTACTGGGCCAGCGAGCTGATGCCGTTCTCACGACCAACGCCCGACTGCTTGTAACCGCCGACCGGCATTTGTGCCGCCGACTCGCCCCAGGCGTTGATCCAGCAGATACCGGCTTCCAGCAGATGAATCACGCGGTGGGCGCGGTTCAGGTCGCGGGTCACGATGCCAGCGGCCAGGCCGAAGTCGGTGTCGTTGGCGCGGCGCACCACTTCATCTTCGGTGTCGTAACCGAGGATGCTCATCACCGGGCCGAAGATTTCTTCACGCACGATGGTCATCTCGTCGGTGCAGTCGGTGAACACGGTCGGGGCAACGAACGCGCCCTTGTCGAACACACCGCCAGTCAGGCGATCGCCGCCGCACAACAGACGTGCGCCCTGCTCTTTGCCCTTGGCGATATAGCCCAGCACGCTTTCCATGTGCTCGAAGCTGACCAGCGGGCCGAAATTGATGTTTTCGTCTTCCGGGTTGCCGGCGCGGATGCGCTTCACACGCTCGAGGATCTTCGCTTCGAACTCGGCCTTCAGGGCGTTCGGCACGAACACGCGGGTGCCGTTGGTGCAGACCTGGCCGGAACTGTAGAAGTTGGCCATCATCGCGATGTCAGCGGCGCGGTCCAGATCGGCGTCATCAAACACGATCAGCGGTGACTTGCCGCCCAGCTCCATGGTCACTTCCTTGAGCGACGAGCTCGAGGCGCTGGCCATGACTTTCTTGCCGGTGTCGGTGCCGCCAGTGAATGAGACTTTCTCGATGCGCGGGTGCTCGGTGATCCAGGTGCCGACTTCACGGCCGCTGCCGGTCAGCACGTTGAATACGCCGTTCGGTACGCCTGCTTCGGTGTAGATTTCTGCCAGCTTCAGGGTCGTCAGCGAAGTGACTTCACTCGGCTTGAAGATCATCGCATTGCCCGCCGCCAGTGCCGGGGCGGATTTCCACAGTGCGATCTGGATCGGGTAGTTCCAGGCGCCGATACCGGCTACCACACCCAGCGGCTCGCGACGGGTGTACACGAAGGAAGAATCGCGCAGCGGGATCTGCTCGCCTTCGATGGCGGGCACCAGACCTGCGTAATATTCCAGCACGTCGGCGCCGGTCACGATATCCACGTAGCGGGTTTCGGAGATGGCCTTGCCGGTGTCCAGCGTTTCCAGAGCAGCCAGTTCATCGTTGCGCTCACGCAGGATGTCGACGGCACGGCGCAGGATGCGCGAACGCTCGACCGCCGTCATGGCGGCCCAGATTTTCTGACCCTTTTCGGCCGCGACGACGGCGCGCTCGACATCGTCCTTGCCTGCACGCTGGATCTGCGCCAGGACTTCGCCGTTCGCCGGATTGATGGCGTCGAAAGTTTCAGGGTTGCTGGCATCGACATAACCGCCATCGATGTAGAGTTTCTGCAGTTCAAAACGGGCCATAAAGTCCTCGCAAATTCAGTGGGGGACGATGACTGTTTTCAGTGTGCCGGGGTGGTTCGGCACGGGCTTATACAGTCGTTCGGTGAGGCGCTTCGAAAGCGTCAGCTCGCCGATTTCGCCAATTGAAAGTCCATGTACTCGTAAGCGATCCGTTGCGCTTGCTCGGTGTCGAATGCATCGCCTGACAGCGCGCCTCTCAGCCACAACCCGTCTATCAGGGCTGCCAGCCCGCGGGCGGCGCTGCGTGCCTGTTCCAGTGGCAAGGTGCGGCGGAACTGACAGCACAGGTTCGAATACAAACGGTGGTCGTTGATACGCTGCAATCGGTGCAGCGAAGGGTGATGCATGCTGGTCGCCCAGAAGGCCAGCCAGGTTTTCATGGCCGGGCCGCTGACCTGACTGGCGTCGAAGTTGCCTTCGATGATCACTTGCAGGTGAGCCCTGGGGCTGTCTTCGGTCAGCGCCTGACGGCGTTCGCGGACGTTCTGGATCAAGGCGTTCATCAGATGCCGCATCGTGGCGGCGATCAGGCCGTTCTTGTCCTGAAAATAATGACTGATGATGCCGTTTGATACGCCTGCCAGTCGCGCGATCAGCGCAATGCTGGCATCGCCCATACCGACCTGATCGACCGCAGTCAGCGTGGCCTGGATCAACTGTTGGCGGCGGATGGGTTGCATTCCGACCTTGGGCATTGGCGCGATTCTCCCGGGTGTCTGCAGTGATCGTTGTAACGAAAAGACGAGACCAGTCTAAAGATTTTTTATTGAACGATCAATCAATAAAAAATCCGTGCCCAGTTTTAGCGGCAAGCGACACGTTGAAAAGCGCCTGAATGCGGGTGTGCTGGAGGATGCGTCAAGGCGCATATGTGTGACGCGGAGCGTCACGACAGGCATTGCCACGCTGGAGCGTGAGGAGCGATGACCTCAACTATCGTGCTCTTCAACTATCGTGCGACGCTGCGCGTCGCATGCCGTTCTGGACGCTCTGCGTCCGGTCTTCAGCGCCGGAACAGTTCAATCCTGCAAAACCACAGCCGCCAGCTCATCAATCGCTTCCTGCCGCTCAGCCTGATTCGGTTTGGGCTGCGGGTTGAGTGTCGACCACTGCGGGTGGGCGCGGGCGCGTGACAGGGGTTCGGGGATTTTGCCTTTGCGCCAGGTCTTGTCCTGCGGTGTGGTCAGTTCGATGCTGTGCAGGGCAGCGTGGCCCCTGACACCCAGCGCCAGCAGCAAGTGGCGCTGACGCAGGGCGAGCAGGCGCAGTACCGCATCGTCGACGGTCAGTTCTCTGCGCCCCTTGAGCTTGCCGAGCAACCGGCCTCCGTAGCTGCGCGCTGTGGATAACGCACCACCGGCAATCGCCCCGACCAGCGCCGCCGCACCCAGCGTCACGCCGCCAACCATCAGGTCGACACCTGCTCCGGCCGCCGCACCAGCCGCTACACCGCCGCCAACGCGCACGCCCATCAACTTCAGGGTTTCCGGGTTGAAAAGGTCATCGCCCCAACGGCCGTCCATCAACGGCAAATCGCCGCTGGATACATCATCCTTGCGAAACGCATACAGCTTGAGCAGCGCCTCGACACACTGCTGTTCGCGCTGGCGAACTGCCTTGCGCAGCGCTTCCACCGCCTGCTGCTCTTGGTCGACGGTGGTTTCGACACTGCGCCGGCAAGCTGCGCAATCAATCAGCAGTTCGGCGATCAGGCGAGCGGCGCTGTGGCGTTTGGCTGTGCGCTGTTTTTCCTGATCGTCAATCAGCCGCTCGAGCCGCGGCCGCGCGCTTTCCAGCAACAGTGCCAGGCTTTCATACAGACGGCGGCCGCCGTCTTCCGGGGGCGCCACGCTGTCGAAACGCACGAGCGCATGCAGGCCCAACCGTGAAAGCGCTTCGCGCCACTCCGGCTCGCGATGCTGCTGCGCACTGACGAAATTCAGCACCGGCAGCAGTGGCTTGCCGCAGCTTGCCAAAACCGCCAGTTCGTCACGGTATTTGGCCAGCACCGGCTCACGCGCATCGATCACATAAAGACCGGCGTCCGAGTCGAGCAACTGGCGCATGACCTTGGCCTCCTGCTCAAAACGCTGGCGTGCCTCGCTGCCCTCCAGAAAACGCGTCAGTCGCGCTGGTCCGTCCAGACGCTCGCCGGGACGGTCCAGACGCTCCAGATAATCGAGCAGCGCGATAGCGTCTTCCAGGCCAGGCGTGTCGTACAGCTCGACCAGCGCCTCGCCGTCCACAGAAAGGCGCGCTCCCTCGACATGACGCGTCGTGCTGGGACGATGGGAAACTTCGCCGAAACTGACATCACCCGTCAGGGTACGCAGCAGCGAGGTCTTGCCGACGTTGGTATGACCGACCACCGCCAGCCTGATCGCACGAGTGCTGTCTGCTTCAGTCATGGCCTGTCTCCAGCCAGTTCAAGGACGCACTGTCGGCGTGCGGCAACTGCAATTGATCCAGCGCGAGGTGCCAGTCACCGAGACGCTCAGGGTCAAGCCTCTGCCCGGCAGGCGCGGGCAGCAGCCAGATGCGCGCTGCACCGGCGCAGCGTGCCAGTTCGGCGATCAACGCCAGACTGCCACGGTCCGGCGAGCGGCGCGGGTCGCAGGCGATCACCATGCGCGCAGGCGGATACTGGGTCAGTTGCTCCAGCAGTTTGTGGCGCGACTCACGGCTGTCGAGAATGCCTGCATCGGCCACACCCGACGGCAGCGCTGGCGGCCAGACCTGCTGATCATCCAGCTCGATGGCCACTAACAAGGCGCCATTGCTTTCAACAGCCCCCAGGCCGGACTGCACCTGATGCAGCGCAGCAGGCTCGGCATCGTTGACACCCAGGCGCTCGCTGCTGGGCATCAGGCGCTCACGCAATTCAAGGTATTCGGGTAAATCCAGATCGAGGCGTAGCGCTGCCCTGCCCTGCTTCCAGCGCCACAGGCAGAACCCGGCCAGCAACAGCCGCGGCACGATGCCGTACACCAGCAGAACACCGACCAGCCAGGCCGCCCAGGCCTGACGCGCATTCTCGATACTCAACGCGCCATTGCCGCTGGCACGAATCATGGTTTCGTCCGGCACGCTGAACCCCAGCCACGCCGGGATCGTACTGAGCGTCTGGGTAAGGCTGACGAACGTGTCGCTGCTCAGAATGGTGGTTTCCCAGACAAACCCGTAGCGTCGGGTCGCCATCAGCATCAACAACAGCACCAGCGCAGTGAGTAACGCCAGCAGCCACAGGCTGTGAACCACCAAACCGAGCGCCCAGCGATTCAGGCGCTGGCGTTGCAGCAGCAAAACCAGCGCCGGGGCGAGCTGCGCGGCCTGGGCGTCACGGGCGAGCTTTTCACTCAGCCACAGCCACACTCGACCCAGCCCGCTATTACTGCGCCCGGCGAAGATCAGGCCTAGCGCCCAGGTCAGCAAAAGCACAAGGTTCAGCCCCAGCAGGCTGCCCAGCGCCCAGAACACATTGACCGGTGCCTGCCCGTCGCCCATTGCGGCGAACGCCAGGCCCGCGCCACTGATGACCGAGAGCACCGCCAGCGCAATCAACGCCAGCCGCGCGCCCTGCTTCCAGTGGTGCAGTGCGCCAAGCATGCCGTCGCGCTGCGCCAGGCCGAGGGCTCGGTGGGTAATGCGCGCCGTCAGGTCGCCTCCGGCAGCGCGGGCACGGCGATTGGCTTCCTGATCTTCCAACACGCCAGCCTGTTGTTCGCGCAGGCGTACGGCTTCGGTCAGCCAAAGGGTATCGAGGGGGGTCAGTGCAGTCACACAGTGTCTCTTGATTGAATTCAGCGGTGAGCATAACCGCAGTCATGGGACTGAGCACGGCGCATGTCAGTTCATTCGCCTGCCCTGCGACCTCTGATATCCTCGCGACATGAAAACTCATCTGCCCCTCAGCCTGATTGCCGCCCTCGGTGAAAACCGAGTGATTGGCGTCGACAATTCCATGCCCTGGCATTTGCCGGGGGATTTCAAATATTTCAAGGCAACGACACTCGGCAAGCCGATCATCATGGGTCGCAAGACCTGGGATTCGTTGGGCCGCCCGCTGCCCGGCCGCCTCAATCTGGTGGTCAGCCGCCAGACCGACCTGCAGCTTGAAGGCGCAGAAGTCTTCGCTTCACTGGACGCCGCCGTCGTGCGGGCCGAGCAGTGGGCGCAGGAACAGGGTGTCGACGAGGTGATGCTGATCGGCGGCGCGCAGCTTTACGCCCAGGGCCTCCCTCAGGCAGATCGCCTGTACCTGACTCGCGTGGCGCTGAGCCCTGATGGCGACGCGTGGTTTCCGGAATTCGACACGACGCAGTGGGCGCTGGTATCCAACGCCGAAAACGCCGCCGTCGATGACAAACCGGCTTACAACTTCGAAGTGTGGGAACGCGTCTGATCAGCAATTTCTGGAGCAATTGCGGCCGCTGACGAAAAACTGCAACAAAAGTGTCGTTTTTGGTTTCACTGTCGCAAATAAAGGGGCAAACGGCGTCATTTGGCCTTTTTCGGGTCGCTGACGTA
Organism: Pseudomonas sp. PvP028; assembly: GCF_017832255.1. NCBI lineage: Bacteria > Pseudomonadati > Pseudomonadota > Gammaproteobacteria > Pseudomonadales > Pseudomonadaceae > Pseudomonas > Pseudomonas sp. PvP028. The sequence goes on along the minus strand of NZ_JAFIBL010000001.1, from coordinate 1,845,811 downwards.
CTTTTGCCTTCACAATAATTTGTTACGGTCTGCCCCTTCGTTTTTTCGACAAGGGGAAATCGCCTATGAAACTCGTGCCAAAACTGTTGGCCGCGGCCGTCTGCTTCGGGCTTGCCAGCCAGGCTATCGCGGCCACCGAACTGAAGCATTGGCCCGAGCCTGCCGCCAAGGCGCTCGACGCGATGATTGCGGCGAATGCCAACAAGGGCAATTACGCCGTCTTCGACATGGACAACACCAGCTACCGCTTCGACCTCGAAGAGGCGCTGCTGCCGTTCATGGAAAACAAAGGCCTGATCACCCGCGAAACACTCGATCCCTCGCTGAAGCTGATCCCCTTCAAAGACACCGCCGAGCACAAGGAAAGCCTGTTCAGTTACTACTATCGTCTTTGCGAAATAGACGACATGGTCTGCTACCCGTGGGTCGCGCAGGTGTTTTCCGGCTTTACGCTTCAGGAGCTCAAGGGCTACGTCGATGAGCTGATGGCCCTGAAAAAGCCGATCCCTGCGACCTACTACGAAGGCGACACCGTCAAGCAGCTCAATGTCGAACCGCCGCGGGTATTCACCGGGCAGACCGAGCTGTACAACAAGCTGATGGAAAACGGCATCGAGGTGTATGTGATGACCGCGGCGTCCGAAGAGCTGGTACGCATGGTCGCTGCCGATCCGAAGTACGGCTACAACGTCAAACCACAGAATGTGATCGGCGTAAGCACGCTGCTCAAGGACCGCAAGACAGGCGAACTGACCACCGCACGCAAGCAGATCACGGCGGGCAAATACGATCCGAAAAGCAACATGGGTCTGGAGCTGACGCCATACCTGTGGACGCCGGCAACCTGGATGGCGGGCAAGCAGGCGGCCATTCTGACCTACATCGATCAGTGGAAAAAACCGGTCCTGGTCGGCGGCGATACCCCGACCAGCGACGGCTACATGCTGTTTCACAGCGTCGATGTGAGCAAGGGCGGCGTGCACTTGTGGATCAACCGCAAGGACAAGTACATGACCCAGCTGAACGGCATGATCAAGGACAATGCCGCAGCTCAGGCAAAAGAGAAGCTGCCGGTCACGGCGGACAAGAACTGGGTGATCGTCAAGCCGGACGAGATTCAGTAAGCGACACAACATTGCGGGTTGTCAGCAACCCGCAAGCGCGGTCAGTCGACTTTCTCGAACTTTAGATCCCAAACGCCGTGCCCGAGCTTCTCGCCACGGCGCTCGAACTTGGTGATCGGCCGTTCCGCAGGGCGCGGGACGTACTGGTTGTCTTCGGCCTGGTTGCGATAACCGGGCGCCACGCTCATCACTTCCAGCATGTATTCCGCGTAAGGGCCCCAATCGGTGGCCATGTGGAACACCCCGCCGACCTTCAGTTTGCTGCGCACCAGTGCGGCGAATTCAGGCTGCACGATGCGGCGCTTGTGGTGACGACTCTTGTGCCACGGGTCCGGGAAGAACAGCATCAGGCGATCCAGGCTGTTATCCGCGACGCAGCGGTTCAGCACTTCGATGGCGTCGCAATCGTAGACGCGCACATTGGTCAGCCCCTGGGTCAGGACGCCGTTAAGCAGCGCGCCTACGCCTGGAGAATGCACCTCGACACCGATGAAGTCGTGTTCGGGGGCCGCAGCGGCCATTTCCAGCAGCGAGTGGCCCATGCCGAAGCCGATTTCCAACGTACGCGGCGCAACGCGACCGAACACCTGATCGAAATCCACCGGCGTGTCGGTCAGCGACAAACCGTACAACGGAAGGCCTTGATCGAGGCCGCGCTGCTGACCTTCGGTCATACGGCCAGCTCGCATCACGAAACTCTTGATGCGGCGGTGCGGGCGCTCTTCGCCTGCTTCGACAGCAGGCGACTCTGGGTGCGGAACGTGCGAATCAGTCATCAACGGGCTCTTACTTGATCAGGCCATCCAGCGGCGAAGACGCGCTGGCATAGAGTTTTCGTGGCATGCGCCCGGCGAGGTAGGCCAGACGGCCGGCAATTACGGCGTGCTTCATGGCTTCAGCCATCATCACCGGCTGCTGGGCGTGGGCGATGGCCGAGTTCATCAATACGGCTTCACAGCCCAGTTCCATCGCGATGGTGGCATCGGAGGCGGTACCGACACCGGCATCGACCAGCACCGGCACTTTGGTTTCTTCAAGAATGATCTGCAGGTTGTACGGGTTGCAGATCCCCAGACCGCTGCCAATCAGGCCGGCCAGCGGCATGATCGCGATACAGCCGATTTCGGCCAGCTGGCGTGCGATGATCGGGTCGTCACTGGTGTAGACCATTACGTCGAAGCCGTCCTTGACCAGGATCTCGGCGGCCTTGAGGGTTTCGATCACATTCGGAAACAGGGTCTTCTGATCGGCCAGCACTTCGAGCTTGACCAGATTGCGCCCGTCGAGCAATTCGCGGGACAGGCGGCAAGTGCGTACGGCCTCGGTCGCATCGAAGCAGCCAGCGGTGTTCGGCAATATGGTGTAGCGATCAGGCGGCAGCACGTCCAGCAGGTTCGGCTCGCCGGGGTTCTGGCCCAGGTTGGTGCGGCGCACGGCAACGGTCACGATCTCGGCGCCCGAGGCTTCGATGGCCAGACGGGTCTGTTCCATATCGATGTACTTGCCGGTGCCTACCAGCAGGCGCGACTCGAAAGTCCGACCGGCCAGGACGAAGGGCTTGTCGCTGCGAACATTGCTCATCGGAAATCCTCATAACGTGCAGATTGGGTTGGGCGCAGTGCGGATTGCGAACTAGCCACCGCCAATGGCATGAACCACTTCGACCTGATCGCCTTCGCTCAAGACGGTCGTCGCATGCTGACTGCGCGGCACGATATCCAGGTTCAGTTCCACCGCGACCCGGCGCCCTGCAAGGTCCAGACGGGTCAGCAATGCCGCGACGGTTTCGCCATCGGGCAATTCATGGGGTTCGCCGTTCAACTGAATGTGCATGCGAGAGCAGCCATCATTTTTGGGGGGCCAGCATTCTAGCCCGATCAGCCGGTATGACCAAGGCAAAGCCACGCCATTCGTCTCAAGCGCGCCTGCTTTGCGAGGAGCAGACACTCAAGGAGGCGAACCCAGCCTCCAGGCCGCCAGACCCAGCATCGACCAGCCGAACAGAAATGCCAGACCACCGAACGGCGTGATGATGCCCAGCTTGCTGAACCCGGTAAGGGTCAAGGCGTAGAGGCTGCCGGAAAACAGCAAAATACCGACCGCGAAGGAGAATCCGGCCCAGGTTATCAGGCGTCCGGGGATCTGCGTTGCCAGGATCGCCACGCCGAGCAGGGCCAGCGCGTGAATCAGTTGATAAAGCACACCGGTGTGGAACACCGCCAGGTACTCGGCACTCAGGCGTTCCTTGAGGCCGTGGGCGGCAAATGCGCCCAGGGCCACACCGGTGAAGCCGAAGAAAGCGGCCAGCATCAAAAAGCTACGAAGCATCAGGAACTCCAGTGAAAAATCGTCGGACGGCGCACGGTCTGTATAATGGCCCGCTCAACGGGTTCGGCCAAGCCATCTCTATGCTGCAGTCTATTCTTCGTCGCCTCTTCAAAGCCCTGCTGTGGTTCGCCGCAGGCAGTGTTCTCGTGGTCCTGGTTTTGCGCTGGGTGCCGCCACCGGGCACCGCGCTGATGGTCGAGCGCAAAGTCGAATCCTGGTTCGACGGCGAGCCTATCGACCTGCAACGCGACTGGGAACCGTTGGACAAAATCTCCGACAACCTGAAAATCGCAGTCATTGCCGGCGAAGACCAGAAATTCGCCGAGCACTGGGGTTTCGACGTCGACGCGATTCAAGCGGCCATTCTGCATAACGAGCGTGGCGGCTCGATACGCGGCGCCAGCACCCTCAGCCAGCAGGTGTCGAAAAACCTGTTCCTGTGGTCCGGCCGCAGCTACCTGCGCAAGGGGCTCGAAGCATGGTTCACCCTGCTGATCGAGCTGCTCTGGTCCAAGGAGCGCATCCTTGAGGTGTACCTCAACAGTGTCGAGTGGGACGAAGGTGTATTCGGCGCCCAGGCCGCGGCGCAACACCACTTCCGCACCAACGCCAGCGCGCTGTCGGCGCAGCAGGCCAGCTACCTCGCCGCCGTCCTGCCCAACCCGCGCCAGTGGAGCGCCAGCCACCCGAGTAGCTACGTCTCTCGCCGCGCAGGCTGGATTCGTCAGCAGATGCGTCAGCTGGGTGGGGATGAGTATTTGCAGGGGCTGAATAGCAGCCGTCGCTGGTGATGTTTGCGCTCGGTTTCAATGGCCTCTCGCTACCTACGTTCGAGCATGAGAACGGGCCTTTGTAGGAGCGAACTTGTTCGCGAAGGCTTTGTTTTCAACGCCAAATCTTCTGCGACTGTACGGGTCCTTTCGCGAACAAGTTCGCTTGTATGGTAAGACTTGAAGGGAGGAGGAGGGACTTAGTTCGCTTCTGACTGTTCGCGCAGTACAGACCCGTAGGAGATTTCACCCCTCCTCCTTTCACCCAAGCGCCGATAAAGAATGCTTAAGGCTCACAACCTACGATAGAAACAAGCCTGCGCCTCTGGGTGGCCCCTTCAAGTCTGTAAACCTTATCCCCGAGGAGGCGTTATGGCAATGCGGGTTACTCTGGAAAAACCGATCATCGGTGTAGATGTCGCCAAGAATGAGCTGGTGATCTACCACGATCAATATGATCGACTTGAGGCAATCCCCAATACCAAAGTCGCCATCACACAATGGCTGAAGGCCTTGGCGAGCAGCTGCGCCATCGCCATCGAAGCCACTAACGTCTATCACGTCCTGTTCGCGGATGCGGCCCACGAAGCAGGCTGTGACGTTTATATGGTGGATGGCTATCAGCTCAGTCATTACCGTAAAGGCGTCAACATACGCGCCAAAACCGATGCCCAAGATGCTCGTTTGTTGGCCCGATACCTGAAAAACGAGCTTGATGAGTTGCGGCCCTGGATACCTGCGAGCCCGCTTTATCGGCAGCTTCTGAGCCTGTTCCGACGTCGTGCAGCCTTGGTTCAGGCTCGTACTGGCCTGGTGCAAAGCTGGACCAACGAGCCTTTTCTGAGAACAGCGTTCGCCAATCAGGTCAACTCGATGAAACGATTTGAGGCGCTCGTTGAAAAGAAGATTCGCGATGTACTGCAGGAAGCCGGTCTGATGAGGCAGGTCAACCGCTGTATGAAAGTAGAAGGGATCGGCTTTCTGACTGCAGCTCGTTTGGTCACTTCTTTTCAGCGAGGCGAGTTCAGCGGAGCGAACGCCTTTATCGCGTTTCTTGGGCTGGACCTGAAAGTATCCAAATCAGGGCAAAGTGATGGACCTCGTCGATTGACCAAACGCGGCGATCCAGAAGCCCGACGGTTGCTGCACAACGCGGCTATGTCCGGGAGCCGTACGCCGGCCTGGAAGCCTTTTTATGAAGAGCAGAGAAAGCGTGGCTTTAGTACAACTCAAGCGCTGGTCATGCTCTCCCGAAAGTTGGCTCGAGTAGTCTTCGCTCTGTTAAAGAACCAGAGCGAATATCAAACAAAAGTGGCTTGAGGGCTTTCCCAAAACCATAGAATCTCCTACGTTTGGGCATGGGAGCGCAAACGCACAGCATCGACCCGGTAGCTGTCACCAGAAACAAAAACGCCCCGATCATCTCGGGGCGTTTTTCGTTGCCGGGTAGCCTTACGCAGCTATCGACGTCTTGAGCTTGTTCATCGCGCTTTTTTCCAGCTGACGAATACGCTCGGCGGAGACGTTGTACTTCTGCGCCAGGTCGTGCAGCGTGGCTTTTTCTTCTGCCAGCCAGCGCTGGTAGAGGATGTCACGGCTGCGTTCGTCCAGCACGTCCAGCGCCTGATGCAGATTGGCGGTGGAGTTGTCGGTCCAATCGGAGTCTTCCAGTTGACGCGCCGGGTCGTAGCGGTGGTCTTCCAGGTAGTTGGCCGGCGACTGAAAGGCGCTGTCGTCGTCCGCTTCGGCTGCCGGGTCGAAGGCCATGTCGTGGCCCGTCAGACGGCTTTCCATCTCACGCACTTCACGCGGCTCGACGCCCAGGCTTTCTGCGACACGATGCACTTCATCATTGTTCAGCCAGGCCAGACGCTTTTTCTGGCTGCGCAGGTTGAAGAACAGCTTACGTTGCGCCTTGGTCGTGGCGACCTTGACGATGCGCCAGTTACGCAGGATGAACTCGTGAATTTCGGCCTTGATCCAGTGCACAGCAAAAGACACCAGACGCACGCCCATTTCCGGGTTGAAACGCTTCACGGCCTTCATCAGACCGACGTTACCTTCCTGGATCAGATCGGCCTGAGCCAGACCGTAACCCGAATAACTGCGCGCGATGTGCACGACGAATCGCAGGTGGGCGAGGACCATTTGACGGGCCGCGTCCAGATCCTGCTCATAGTAGAGACTCTCAGCCAGTTCACGCTCCTGCTCGGGCGTCAGCAAGGGAATGCTGTTGACCGTGTGCACATAGGCCTCGAGGTTCGCACCCGGGACTAGAGCATAAGCAGGTTGCAAAGAAGTGGTCATACGAAAAAACCTCCAGCGCACAGGTAATGTGCAGTTCAGCATTAGCCAGATTGACCCGGAACCGCTAACCAAGTTCCTTGATATTCAGAGGCCAGTCTGGTGAAACAATAATGTGGCTCTACCGGGGCGCCAGTTCACGAAGATGTCGGGCCACCGCAATCCAGGCACCGATATACCCTAACAGAACCGCTCCAAGCAAGAGGGAAAGACCATCACCCATCGGCACACCGGCCAGCGCAAAGTCACTTCCATAGAGACCTGCCAGTCCGACAACCGCGCCGTTCAGCCAGTTCAGGCCGTAAGCCAGAACGCCCCAGGACAGGATGCCTGCCCCGAAGCCGTACAGCGCGCCCATATAAAGGAAAGGCCTGCGCACGTAGCTGTCGGTACCGCCGACCAGCTTGATGACTTCGATTTCGATGCGGCGGTTTTCAATGTGTAGACGAATTGTGTTACCAATTACTAACAGCAAAGCCGAGACCAGCAAAACCGTCAAGCCGAAAACGAAACGGTCACCCAGTTTGAGGATCGCGGCCAGCCTTTCAACCCAGACCAGGTCCAGTTGCGCCTGTTCTACTTTAGGCAATTCGGCCAGTCGCGTACGCAAGGCTTCCAGCGCAGGTTTGTCCACTTCGTCCGGCGTCACCAGCACCACGCCCGGAAGCGGGTTCTCCGGCAATTCCTTGAGCGCCTCGCCTAACCCGGACTGTTGCTTGAACTCACCCAACGCCTGTTCGCTGCTGATGTACTCGGCATCTGCCACACCGGGCATTGCCTTGATCTCATCGCGCAAACGTGTGCCATCAGCGGTGCTGGCATCCAGGTTCAGGTAGATCGAAATCTGCGCCGCGCGCTGCCACGAACCGCCTAGACGCTCGACGTTGCTCAGCAGCAACGACAAGCCCATCGGCAGGCTCAAGGCTATCGCCATCACCAGACAGGTAAAGAAACTGCCAATCGGTTGCTTGCCCAGACGTCGCAGGCTGTCCAGCAAACTGGAGCGATGGCTTTCCAGCCAGGCGGACAGCAGCGCGCTGAAATCAGGGCCGTCGTCATCGTGGTCATGGCGCTGCTTTTTCTGTTTCGGCGGCACCGGATCGGCGGCTTTTGGCGCGACGCGCTCTGAAACCTTGGGGCTGCGTGTGGCACTCATACTCCGGCCTCCCCGTCACCGATCAGACGACCGCGCTGCAGGGTCAGCATGCGATGGCGCATACGGGCGATCAATGCAAGGTCGTGACTGGCAATCAGCACGCTGGTCCCCAGTCGGTTGATATCTTCAAACACCCCCATGATCTCCGCCGCCAGGCGTGGATCGAGGTTACCGGTCGGTTCATCGGCAAGCAGCAGGGCCGGACGGTGAACAATGGCGCGGGCAATGCCGACACGCTGCTGCTGACCGGTAGAGAGGTCACCCGGGTACAGCTCGGCCTTGTCGGACAACGCCACCCGCTCAAGCGCCGAGTCGACCCGCTTGGCGATCTCGGGCTTGGACAGGCCGAGGATCTGCAAGGGCAACGCGATGTTGTTGAACACCGTGCGATCGAAGAGCAACTGGTGATTCTGGAACACCACGCCGATCTGACGACGCAGAAACGGGATTTGTGCGTTGCTGATTTGCCCAAGGTCCTGACCGGCCAGCATCAGTTTGCCGGTGGTCGGACGCTCCATGGCCAGCAACAGGCGCAGCAGCGTGCTTTTGCCGGCACCGGAATGACCGGTGACGAACAAAAACTCGCCGCGACGTACTCGAAAGCTCAGTTCATGCAACCCGACATGTCCATTCGGGTAGCGCTTACCGACCTGCTCGAATCGAATCATGGACGCTCCCGCTCCGCAAACAATGCCTGAACAAAGGGTTCGGCCTCGAAGGTACGCAGATCATCGATACCTTCACCGACGCCGATATAGCGAATCGGCAAGCCGAACTGCTTGGCCAGGGCGAAAATCACGCCGCCCTTGGCGGTGCCATCGAGCTTGGTCAGCGCCAGCCCGGTCAGCGTGACGGTCTGGTTGAATTGCTTGGCCTGATTGATAGCGTTCTGCCCGGTGCCCGCATCGAGGACCAGCAGGACTTCATGAGGAGCGTCTGCGTCCAGCTTGCCGATCACACGGCGAACCTTCTTCAACTCCTCCATCAGGTTGTCCTTGGTGTGCAGACGACCAGCGGTGTCGGCGATCAGCACGTCGATGCCACGAGCCTTGGCGGCCTGGACGGCATCGAAGATGACAGAAGCCGAGTCGGCACCGGTGTGCTGGGCGATGACCGGTATGTGATTACGCTCACCCCAGACCTGCAATTGCTCGACAGCTGCAGCGCGGAACGTGTCGCCCGCCGCCAGCATGACCTTCTTGCCTTCCAGTTGCAGCTTCTTGGCCAGCTTGCCGATGGTCGTGGTCTTGCCCGCGCCATTGACGCCGACCACCAGAATCACGAACGGCCGGTGTTCGGACTTGATCACCAGCGGTTGCTCGACAGGCTTGAGCATCGCGGCCAGCTCGCCCTGCAACGAGGTGTACAGTGCCTGGGCGTCGGTCAACTGCTTGCGCGCGACCTTCTGGGTCAGGCTCTTGATGATGACCGAGGTGGCCTCAACGCCGACATCGGCGGTCAATAGACGGGTTTCGATTTCTTCCAACAGGTCGTCATCGATGGCCTTCTTGCCCAGAAACAGGCTGGCCATGCCCTCGCCGATGCTGGCACTGGTCTTCGACAGGCCCTGCTTGAGACGTGCAAAGAAGCCGACCTTGCCGGTTTCCGGCTCAGGTGTCGGCGCAGGCGCCGGCACTGCAAGCTCTTGCGCGGCAGGCTGAACCGGCTGCGGCTGTGGCTCCGCAACGGGTTGAACCAGCAACGGCTCAGGCATGGCCAGCTGCGCGATATCCGCTACTGATTCCGCTACGACGGGTTCAGGCTCCAGCGGTTCGGGCACAACCTGGGCATGGTTTTGTTCAGGAATGGCCGGCGTGACATGCGGCTCGCGCTCGTCGCTCAAGGCCACCGGCTCTTCAGTCACCGGCAAGGTCAACCAGGGCTGAGGCGACGGCGCGCCGGGCTCCACATGCAGTTGCGATGCAGGCGCAGCTGCTTCGACAGTGACTTCGGGCACCGATTGCGAGGCAACATGAGGCTCAACCTGCGGCGTCGCGGCAACCTGATCGGCGATCGGGTCGGGTTGCGTCGGGGATGATTCTGCTGGCTTCGGCTCGGCTTGCTGCGGCTTCTTGCGCAGCCATCCGAACAGGCCTTTCTTCTCTCCAGCCTCGGCTGGGGTCTTCTTGTCGTCGTTGGAACCAAACATGGATGACGGCTATCTCAAGGTTGCGGGGCGCCAGAGGGCGACCCGGAAAAATTCTGACATGCAAAACAGACTGCGTTTAGGACTTCTTGTTCACTCAACGGCCGCTTGTGCAGCTACCTTTACCTGCGTTTCAGACAGGTTTCACTCGCAATCGGCCAGTGAAGGCTGTCTCTGAAGCAAACGGATCAGTATCCTAACACCCCCGCGCCCGCCGACGCTAAGTTCAAGCGGGCCGTCCTACAGGTTCAAACTACGAATGAATGCTTTAGCCCGCCGCGCCGCAGGCCTGCTGCTCAGCACAATTTGTCTGCCTTTGACAGCATTGGCTGCCGATCCGCAACCGACTCACGAATTCACCCTCGACAATGGCCTGAAGGTTGTTGTCCGCGAAGACCACCGCGCCCCGGTAGTTGTGTCGCAGATCTGGTACAAGGTCGGCTCCAGCTACGAAACGCCGGGCCAGACCGGTCTGTCCCACGCGCTTGAACACATGATGTTCAAAGGCAGCAGCAAAACCGGACCGGGCGAGTCTTCGCTGATTCTGCGCGATCTGGGCGCTGAAGAGAATGCGTTCACCAGCGACGACTACACCGCCTATTACCAGGTGCTGGCGCGTGACCGTCTGAGCGTCGCGCTGGAGCTGGAAGCCGATCGTATGGCAACCCTGAAATTGCCCGCCGACGAGTTCAGCCGCGAGATCGAGGTTATCAAGGAAGAGCGTCGCCTGCGTACCGATGACCAGCCAATGGGCAAGGCGTTCGAGCGCTTCAAGGCGATGGCCTACCCTGCCAGCGGCTATCACACGCCGACCATCGGCTGGATGGCGGACCTGGAGCGCATGAAGGTCGAAGAACTGCGCCACTGGTACGAATCCTGGTATGCGCCGAACAACGCCACGCTGGTGGTGGTCGGTGATGTGCAGCCGGACGACGTCAAAGCCCTGGCAGAACGCTTCTTCGGATCGATCCCGCGCCGCGATGTACCGCCTTCGAAAAAACCGCTTGAACTGGCCGAACCCGGTGAGCGCAAGATCACCCTGCACGTCAAAACCCAGTTGCCGAGCCTGATCTACGGTTTCAACGTACCGAGTGTCGCAACTGCTGAGGATCCACGCTCGGCCAACGCACTGCGCCTGATTGCAGCGCTGCTCGACGGTGGTTACAGCGCACGCATTTCCTCACGCCTGGAACGTGGCGAAGAGCTGGTCTCCGGTGCCTCGTCGCGTTACGACGCGTTCGCTCGCGGCGACAGCCTGTTCATGATCAGCGCCACACCCAACCTGCAGAAGAAGAAAACCCTGGCCGACGTGGAAGCCGGAATCTGGCGCCTGCTCGATGAGCTGAAAACCAAGGCACCGTCCGCCGAGGAGCTGGAGCGTGTCCGGGCTCAGGTAATTGCCAGTGTGGTCTACGAGCGCGACTCGATCACCAGCCAGGCAACCATGATCGGAGAGCTGGAAACCGTCGGCCTGTCCTGGAAGCTGATGGACAATGAACTGGAGGCGCTGCAGAGCGTAACCCCGCAAGACATCCAGAAAGCTGCCAACACCTATTTCACCCGTGAGCGCCTCAGCGTTGCGCACGTTCTGCCTGAGGAGAAAGCCAAATGATCACGCGCAATGCTCCACGTCATGCGCTGCTTGGCCTGATCCTGGCCGGTTCGCTCGGTGCCTTTGTCGCGCTGCCAGCCCTGGCCGACGACGCCCCTGCCGAGCCAAGCCAGGCCGCTCCCGCGCTGGGCAGCAACTTGCAGACTCTCAAGGAACTGGACGGCAAGGCTCCGGCCCGTCGCGCCCTGAATATCCAGACCTGGAATACCGCCGAGGGCGCTCGCGTGCTGTTCGTGGAGTCCCGCGAGTTGCCGATGTTCGACATGCGTCTGACGTTCGCTGCGGGCAGCAGCCAGGACCAGAAATCGCCCGGCATTGCCCTGCTGACCAACGCCATGCTCAACGAAGGCATCAAAGGCAAGGACGTCAACGCGATCGCCCAGGGTTTCGAAGGTCTGGGCGCCGACTTCAGCAACGGATCCTACCGCGACATGGCGGTGGCTTCGTTACGCAGCCTGAGTGCTGCGGACAAGCGCGATCCGGCCCTGAAGCTGTTCAGTGAAGTGGTGGGTAAGCCCACCTTCCCTGCCGATTCTCTGGCCCGCATCAAGAACCAGTTGATCGCCAGCTTCGAGACTCAGAAACAGAACCCAGGCGCTATCGCCAGCAAGGAACTGTTCAATCGTCTGTACGGCGATCACCCCTACGCTCACCCGAGCGAAGGCGACGCCAAGAGCGTCAATGCCATCACCCTGGCTCAGCTCAAGGCATTCCACGCCAAGGGCTATGCGGCGGGCAATGCAGTGATTGCTCTGGTCGGTGACCTGTCGCGAGACGAAGCACAGGCCATCGCGGCACAGGTCTCGGCCTCGTTGCCCAAAGGCCCGGCGCTGGCCAAGGTCGCTGATCCGGTCGAGCCCAAGGCCGGCACTACGCACATCGAATTCGCCTCCAACCAGACGCACCTGATGCTCGCGCAGCTGGGTGTCGACCGCAACGATCCGGACTACGCGGCGCTGACCGTGGGTAACTCGGTATTGGGCGGTGGCGGCTTCGGCAGCCGGCTGATGACCGAAGTGCGGGAAAAACGCGGCCTGACCTACGGCGTGTCTTCCGGCTTCACCGCCATGCAGGTGGCGGGGCCATTCATGATCGGCCTGCAGACGCGCGCGGAAATGAGCGAAAACACCCTCAAGCTGGTGCAGGATATCGTTCGCGACTTCCTCGCCAACGGTCCGACCCAGAAAGAAGTCGACGATGTGAAGCGCGAACTGACCGGCAGCTTCCCGCTGACCGCAGCCAGCAATTCGGCCATCGTGGGTCAGTTGGGTGCCATCGGCTTCTACAACCTGCCGTTGACCTACCTCGAGGACTACATGGCCGCCGCCCAGAACGTGACCGTCGAACAGGTGAAAGCGGCCATGAGCAAGCACCTGAGCGCCGACAAGATGGTCATCGTCACCGTGGGTCCGACCGTTGAGCAAAAACCATTGCCGGCGCCGACCGACAAACCCGTCCGCCAACCTGCAGGGGTCCCGGAACACTGATGGCCAATCCACGTCCGAAGGGCCACAACGGCCTGGGTCAGCTTCGTATCATCGGCGGAGAGTGGGGCAGCCGCCGCCTGACCTTCCCCGACGCCCCAGGCTTGCGCCCGACACCTGATCGCGTGCGCGAAACCCTGTTCAACTGGCTGGCCCCCTACATCGCCGGTGCCAGGGTGCTGGACGTTTTCACGGGCAGCGGCGCGCTGTATTTCGAAGCCTTGTCGCGTGGTGCCAGCATGGGCCTGGCCCTGGACAGCAACGCGGCAGCCATCGCCAGCCTGCGCCAGAACCTCAATGCACTGAACTGCACCAGCGGCCAGGTCTCCCAGACCGACGCCCTGCGCCATCTGGAAACCGCCACCGCGTCGCCCTTCGACGTCGTGTTCCTCGACCCGCCCTTCCATCAGGGCCTGCTGGCATCAGCCTGCAACCTGCTGGAAAGCCACGGCTGGCTGGCCGACACCGCCTGGATCTACACCGAAAGCGAAACACCGCCATCGACCACCGGCTTGCCGGGCAGCTGGCGATTGCACCGCGAGAAAAAGGCCGGGCAGGTGTATTACGCCTTGTGGCAGCGGGGCCAGGGCTGACAGCTCACGTACCAGTGCTCCGCGTTTGGCATGCAGCTCTTGACGACGCAAAGCGTCATGAACGGCATTCCCACGCTGGAGCGTGCGGAACGAGACTCTTGTAACTATCGTGCCGATGCTCTGCGTCGGCATGCAGTTCTGGACGCTCTGCGTCCTCGTGGTCATGCAGAGTGTCATGAATACATTCCGGCGCTCCCCCCTTACATCCCGGACTGCTTAGTGGCAACGTATAGCCAGTCACCCCTGAACTGATCGTTGAGCAAGCACGTGTCCACACGCCCTACCTTTCTGTCCCATGCCAATCCATTCGTCCCGGCCGTCGGCATGGGCAATCCGCATTTGCAGACGCTTTGGGGGCCGCTGCTGCGCAAGCCGACTTTGCTGGCGCGGACGCGCGAGCGGTTGTGGTTGCAGGACGGGGACTTTCTGGACATGGACTGGCATGGTCCGGATGAGTCCGATAAACCCTTGGTGCTGGTATTGCACGGCCTGACCGGGTCGTCCAACTCGCCCTATGTTGCCGGCCTGCAAAAGGCCATGGCAGCGCTGGGCTGGCCGAGTGTGGCGTTGAACTGGCGCGGTTGCTCGGGAGAACCCAACCTGCTGTCGCGCAGTTATCATTCCGGGGCGAGCGAGGATCTGGCCGAGGTGATCGCCCATTTGCGTTCGCTGCGGCCATTGGCGCCGATTTATGCGGCGGGGTATTCGCTGGGCGGCAATGTGCTGCTCAAGTACCTCGGCGAATCCGGCGCTAGCAGTGATTTACAGGGCGCCGTGGCGGTGTCTGTGCCGTTTCGTCTGGACGAATGCGCCAACCGTATCGGTCAAGGCTTCTCGCGGGTTTATCAGCGCCACTTCATGCGCGAAATGCTGGCCTATATCCGTGACAAGCAGCATCGGTTCCAGCATGAAGGCATCAGCGAGGGCCTGGCCGAACTCGCCGCGCTGGGCTCACTGGAGAACATGCGCACCTTCTGGGACTTCGATGGCCGGGTGACTGCGCCGCTGCACGGTTTTACCGATGCCACGGATTATTACCGCAGGGCGTCCAGCCGCTACTACCTGGGCCAGATTCAGACGCCGACGTTGATCATCCAGTCCAGCGACGACCCGTTCGTGTTCCCTCACAGCCTGCCCGAGCCCAGCGAGCTATCGTCCTGCACCGAATTCGAACTGCACACCAAGGGCGGGCATGTCGGCTTCGTCGAAGGCTCGCTTCGTAATCCGCGCTATTACCTCGAACGTCGCATCCCGCTGTGGCTATGCGCCACCCAGGAGCGCGACGGCTCGCCCACCAGTTGATAACTGATAAAGAATCAATCGGCGCCCGTGGCGATTTCACGCTCAGGATCGTTGATCCACTCGCTCCACGAACCCGCATACAGCGTTGCCAGCGGATAGCCGGCCAGACACAGGGCGAACAGGTTGTGGCAGGCGGTGACACCTGAACCGCAATAGGACACCAGGCTCTCGGGCGGGCGGCCCTGCAGCTTTTCAGCGAAACGCTGCCTGAGCTGCTCCGGCGGCAAAAATCGTCCATCCGCGCCAAGGTTGTCAGTGCAGGCCGCACACTGCGCCCCGGGAATATGCCCGGCCACCGGATCCAGAGGTTCTACATCGCCTCGAAAGCGGGCTTCGGCGCGCGCGTCGATCAAGGTCATTTCCGGGCGTCCCAGACGCCCCTGTAAGCGACTGCCGCTGAGCACCATGGACATGTCCGGCTCACCGCTGAAATGACCGGGTTCACGGTTGGGCGCATCGAGGCTCAACGGCAGCCCCGCGGCGTGCCAGGCCTTCAGCCCGCCATCGAGCAGGTAGACGCCTTCACGCTTGCCCATCCAGGCCAGCAACCACCAGGCCCGTGCGGCATACATTCCCGGACCATCGTCATAGAGCACCACGTCGCTGTCGGCGTTGATGCCCCATGCCTGAAAGCATTGCAGCAAAGCGGCGGGATCGGGCAGTGGATGACGTCCGGTCTTGCCCTTGATCACAGGCCCGCTGAGGTCGCGCTTCAGATCGGCAAAAGACGCGCCCTCGATACGCCCCTGGGCATAACTGCGTTGACCATAGTCGGAATCTTCGAGCGCGTAGCGGCAATCGAGAATCGCCAGGCCTGGAGTTTTCTGGCGTTCAGCCAGTTGCTCAGGGTTGATCAGTTGCGCAATGGACATGACACTCTCCCGTGGCAGAGAACCGACAAGCTGGCTGCTCTTCGGTCCCGGAATTCACATCAGAACCTCTGGCAGCGATGCGTGAAACGTTTCGCACAGTGCATCGAACGCTTCGCGAGCCTGAGGCGCGACAAAAACAGATTCGAGCATAAGTACCTGATAGACGCCACGTCGAATAGCCGATTGGTTGATCTCAGTAGAGTTTTCCCGATTGGTGCACAGAAAACGCACCCACGAGGTCAGGACGATCCAGGTGTTGAGACTGGTCCATTCGATCTGCGACTCATCCATCTTCAGGATGCCTGCCTTAATGAATCCCCGGTAGATGGTCATCGCCTGCATCAGGCAGCGGTATGAAAAACGCCGATAACGCCGCGCCAGTTCCTCATCCGACGTCAGCAGGTGCTCAAGGTCACGGTGCAGAAAACGATAGCGCCACATGGCGTCGATGATCGCCAGGAAGTAATCGCGCTTGTCCTCGATGGTCGGCGTACGGTCGGCTGGCAGGGTCAGGAAACTGCCGATCAGCACCTCGTATTCAGAGAACAGTTCGGCGATGATCGCCTGCTTGTTGGCGAAGTGGTAATAGAGATTGCCGGGCGAAATTTCCATGTGCGCAGCGATGTGATTGGTGGTCACACTACGCTCGCCCTGCTGATTGAACAGTTCCAGACTGGTTTGCACGATTCGTTCACGGGTTTTGGTACGCGGTGCCATGCTGGGTCAGACCACTCTATGCTGATCAGATGATGGCAATCTTAGCGCAGGCTGATGCTGCAATGGTGGCAGAATCGTTGCGTTGAGAGTGTCAGGTCGACGCAGGCATACACATCTGGGTCAACACCGGACGGATCGAAAAGCCCGAGAACACCCCGCTCGTCAATCAGCGTCCGTCTTACAAACTTTTTCATCCGCCGACCAGCCATCTGTGACTGCGCCAAATAGCCCCAAAGTCAGGGATTTCAGCAGAAACATGGCCGATAATCGGCGCAATACGACGTTTGATACCTGCCGCGCAGCTTGGCCCATCGGGAAGGCTGCGATACCATCCGAGTCCCACAACGGACTCCGACCAGGACGACGCGATGAACCGAGTGTTGTACCCAGGCACCTTCGACCCGATTACCAAGGGCCATGGAGATTTGGTCGAGCGCGCCTCGCGCCTGTTCGACCAAGTGGTCATTGCGGTTGCCGCCAGCCCGAAGAAAAACCCGCTGTTCCCTCTGGAGCAACGCGTCGAGCTGGCCCGCGAAGTCACCAAGCACTTGCCCAATGTGGAAGTGGTCGGTTTTTCGACCCTGCTGGCGCATTTTGCCAAGGAACAGAATGCCAATGTCTTTCTGCGCGGACTTCGTGCCGTGTCGGATTTCGAATACGAGTTTCAGTTGGCCAACATGAATCGTCAGCTGGCACCGGACGTCGAAAGCCTGTTCCTCACACCTTCGGAGCGCTACTCGTTCATTTCCTCGACGTTAGTGCGTGAAATCGCCGCGTTGGGCGGTGATATCACCAAATTCGTACATCCTGCAGTTGCCCAGGCGCTGACCGAGCGCTTCAAGCGCTAGACTCGCTGCATGTGAAGGTGCATCCCGAAGCCTAATGCGGCACAATTCGCCGCATTGGTTTTAATGTGCCCCGGCGTCGGCCGCGGCAGGAGCAATTCATGTCCCTTATCATCACTGACGATTGCATTAACTGCGACGTCTGCGAACCTGAGTGCCCAAACGAGGCGATTTCACAAGGTGAGGAGATCTACGTGATCAACCCGAACCTGTGCACCGAATGCGTAGGTCACTACGACGAGCCTCAATGTCAGCAGGTTTGCCCGGTCGACTGCATCCCTCTGGATGAGAATCACGTCGAGAGCAAAGAGCAGTTGATGGACAAGTACCGGATCATCACCAGCAAGGCCTGATAACGGCCTTTACTGCTGCTTGCCGTACCCGTCGCCCGTGCAACCCAGACAACGCACGAAGGCTGCCTTGCCCGGATCCACCACCAGCGCCTTGCCCGTTGCCCCAAGGTTGCCGCCTGCCGCTGCAAAAGGCGCGGCGATCACGAACAGGCCTGTGCCGATAACGGTGGCCGCGATCAACAAGGGTCGGGCAATCAGCAAGTCACCGATCATGGCAAACGCCGGCGGGTTCTGGATGGTGTAGACCGGATCGCCGCTGCCTGTGGTGACATCGGCGGCAACCGCTGGCAGCGCCTGCAGGCCGGTGAACAACACCAGCGTGGCAGCGAGAATACGAAACGGGCTCATGGCTTGATCCTTCAGGCGTCGCAAATAATTAAGGTGCCATCACTATAAACAGGGCTGTGGGTTAAGCAAATGGCCCAGAGCCCCTGTCATGCGTATTTCAGCGCTGACATTTCGGGCAGTAAACGCTGGCGCGCTGGCCCAGCTTGACCTCACGCAGCGTCGTACCGCATACCTTGCATGGCTGACCGCCACGCCCATACGCAAACAATTCCTGTTGGAAATACCCGGGCTTGCCGTCGCCGCCAATGAAGTCACGCAGGGTGGTGCCGCCACGCTCTATCGCGTAGGCCAGAATGCGCTTGATCTCGATGGCCAGCTTCAGGTAACGCGCCCGGGACACACTCCCGGCTTCGCGGCGCGGGTCGATGCCCGCGGCGAACAGCGCTTCGGTCGCATAGATATTGCCCACCCCGACCACAACGGCGTTGTCCATGACGAACGGCTTGACCGCGATCGACTTGCCACGCGAACGCTCGTAAAGACGTTGACCATCGAACAGATCGGTCAGCGGCTCCGGCCCGAGGCGAATCAACAGTTCGTGATTATGCGGATCAAGGCTCCAGAGCATCGCGCCGAAGCGACGCGGGTCGGTGTATCGCAAGGCCAGCCCGGACTCCAGTTCGATATCGACGTGCTCATGCTTGAGCGCCGGAAGCCCGGCTTCGACCAGACGCAGATTGCCGGACATGCCCAGGTGGCTGATCAGGGTGCCCACCTCGGCCCGGATCAGCAGGTACTTGGCGCGCCGATCAACCTGCACGATACGCTGGCCGGACAGGCGAACGTCCAGATCTTCGGGAATGGGCCAGCGCAAGCGGCTGTCGCGCAAGATCACGCGGCTGACGCGCTGACCTTCAAGATGCGGCGCAATGCCGCGACGGGTGGTTTCGACTTCAGGTAATTCAGGCATGGACAACTCGGTCGTGCAGAAAGGAAAGGCCGGGACGGCGCCGGATCAGCGCGCGCCCAGCTCGCGAATGCTTTCCCTCAAGTATTCAAAGTCATATTCGGACAGCGCGACGTAATCCAGCACCAGCGGCCCGACACTTTCCCACTCGTGATCAACATCCTGACTGCCCAGCACACGGTAGGACTGGCAGATATGTTCAGCCATTTTCAGCGGAGCCAGCAGATTCTTGAGCGTGGGATCGCGGCTTGAGTCGTCCTGAAAGATCGCCAATGCGTTGTGATGATTGGCGATGGCGTTGGTGACGTGCTCCGGCAAACGCCAGGATTTGGCCGTGTAATAACCCACCACAGAATGGTTGGTGTCGAACGCACGGTTTTCAGTGTCGACCACCCGACAGTCAGGTCCGGCATTGGCGTAGGCCTCCTCCAGCACCGTCATGTAATCGGGAAAGCGCTTGAGCATCAGCGGGATACCGCAGTCATGAAACAGACCCAGCGCATAGGATTCATCCACCGTTTGCGAGCCGATGCGCTTGGCCAGCGTCAGACTGGTCATCGCCACATCTTGGGCCGTGTCCCAGAAGCGGTTCAACGTCACAATGGCCTCGTCAGTCATCTCGCCTCTGATCGACTGTGCGTTGATCAGATTGATGACGGTACGACTGCCGAGCAGATTTACCGCCTTATCGATCGACGCGATCTTGCTGGACAGACCGTAATGCGCCGAGTTAACGATCTTCAGCAGCGCCCCGGACAACCCCGGATCCTGTGCAATCAAGCGCGCGATGGCACCCAGATCCGGATCAGGCATGTACTGCTCCATCTGCAGATCAACCATGATCTGTGGCTGGGGAGGCACGCTGATGCCCTGCAACGCTAGCTGTATCTGCTCGGAGGTAAGCTCTTCGGACATAGGTATTCACTCGCAGTAATGGCTGGATTCTCCCCTCTTGGACGTGAACGGTCCATCACTCCGGACGAAGATTTTCTCGGAACTTTGCCTTGTATATAGCTTCGGACCCTAAGTACATGGCGTAGACGGCAGCCTCAAAAAGGCCTGCCGTGCGTCATTCATCAAGCCTGACACTGGAGGATCCCATGTCCAAAGCACTGACTGGCAAGCGCATCGCAATACTTGTAACCGACGGTTTCGAACAGGTTGAATTGACCGGTCCGAAAGAAGCGCTGGAGCAAGCAGGCGCCACTGTGGAAATCCTTTCCGCTGAAGAAGGCAAAGTCAAAGGCTGGAATCACGACAAGCCAGCTGACGACTTCAAGGTCGACCGGACTTTCAAGGCTGCCAATGCCAGCGACTACCACGGCGTAGTCCTGCCGGGCGGCGTACAGAATTCCGACACCATTCGCGTCGACACTGACGCGCAGCAAATCGTCAAAGACATAGACGCTTCCGGCAAACCGCTGGCCGTCATCTGTCATGGCGGCTGGCTGTTGATTTCTGCCGGCCTGGTTAAGGGCAAGACGCTGACGAGCTTCAACTCCCTGAAAGACGACTTGGTCAACGCGGGCGCAAAATGGGTCGATCAGGAAGTCGTCACCGACGGCAAGCTGATCAGCAGCCGCCAGCCCGACGACATCCCCGCCTTCAACAGCAAACTGATTGAAGCACTGTCTGCCTGACAGATTCCGTCAGTTAATTGCAGTCATCCCGGCCCAGCGCCGGGATGACGCGCTATAATCCCGCTCTTTTTTCAGGAGCGACGTCATGTCCCTGCCTAGCTTGCGCCTCAAAGCCAACGCCGACCGCCGCCTGCGCGCCGGTCATCTGTGGGTCTACAGCAACGAGATCGATGTAGCCGCCACCCCACTGCATGGTTTTGCAGCCGGTGATCAGGCCATCCTCGAAGCTGCGGGCGGCAAGCCGCTGGGCATCGTCGCCATGAGCCCCAACAACCTGATCTGCGCACGCCTGCTGTCCCGCGACATCAAGCTGCCGCTCGACAAGTCTCTGCTCGTCCACCGCCTCAATGTTGCGCTGTCGCTGCGTGAGCGTCTGTTCGACAAGCCCTTCTATCGCCTGGTCTACGGAGATTCCGACCTGCTGCCGGGTCTGGTGGTCGATCGTTTCGGTGACATTCTGGTCGTTCAGCTGGCCTCGGCCACGATGGAAAACCACAAGGAAGACATCATTGCGGCGCTGGTCCAGGTCATCAAGCCAAGCGGCATTCTGTTCAAAAACGATTCGGCGGCTCGCGACGCGGAAGGCCTGAATCGTTACGTCGAAACCGTGTTCGGTCTGGTACCGGAATGGGTCGCGCTGGAAGAGAACGGCGTGAAGTTCGAAGCACCGGTCATGGCCGGGCAAAAAACCGGCTGGTTCTATGACCACCGCATGAACCGCGCGCGCATCGCCCCTTACGTCAAAGGCAAGCGGGTGCTCGACCTCTACAGCTATATCGGTGGCTGGGGGATTCAGGCAGCGGCTTTCGGTGCCAGCGATGTCACCTGCGTCGACGCGTCGTCCTTCGCCCTAGATGGCGTGGAACGCAACGCAGCCCTGAACGGTTTTGCAGAAAAGATGACCTGCATCGAAGGCGATGTCTTCGAAGCACTCAAGGAACTAAAAGCCGCTGAAGAACGTTTCGACGTGATCGTCGCCGACCCGCCGGCGTTCATCAAACGCAAGAAAGACATGAAAAACGGTGAAGGCGCCTACCGCCGCCTGAACGAGCAAGCCATGCGCCTGCTCAGCAAGGACGGCATTCTGGTCAGCGCGTCGTGCTCGATGCACCTGCCGGAAGACGACCTGCAGAACATCCTCCTGACCAGCGCCCGCCATCTGGACCGCAACATCCAGCTGCTGGAACGCGGCGGCCAGGGCCCGGACCATCCGGTACACCCGGCCATTGCCGAAACGCGCTACATCAAGAGCATCACCTGCCGGCTGCTGCCCAACAGCTGACACCGAAGCGCCCGGCCTCGTCGCGCCTACAAGCGCTCGCTGTTCCTGACTATCGTGCCAATGCGCTGCATTGGCATGCCGTTCCGGATGCGCAGCGCCGCTAAAATAAGCGCTTTTTTATCACAGTGGCACTGACGACGCAGAGTGCGACGTCAGTGACGGCTGAGTCCTGGCGCTGATCCGGGGGTAACTCGGCAGGACGCCGAGTTAGCCGCACCGGGCCATGGAGGGCCCGTTGCGGCGACCCCCGGATCAGTGACAGGGCGAAGGAACCCGACGAAGTCGGGCCGGAAACGGAGCCAGGGGCTTTGGTCACTTTGGCCCCATCAAAGTGACTCGCCGAGGGGCGAAAAGGTGACCTGAGTCGACCCTCAATCCACCTGACAAAGAAAAACCGCCGTGTGACGCAGAGCGTCACGAACTGCATTCCCACGCGTGAGGAACGAGAATCTCGTGACTATCGTGCCAATGCTCTGCGTTGGCATGCCGTTCCGGACGCTCTGCACACTCCCGATCAAACCCTGCCCAACACTCCCCGCACGCCCAGCAACAGCAGAAAGTGCAGCGGATAGATCGCATAGGCCCAGCGCCGCATCGGGATCACTGCGAACCCGGGCTTTGCCCGCAGCAGCGCGATGCCCAGTACAGGCGCCAACACGCAAGCCACTATCGAACCGATGGAAATCGGATCGCCCCAGCTCGCACCGGCAAACATCTGGGGCCAAGCATTACCCGCCAGACAAAAGACCGCCGGGAACAACGCATACCAAAGTCGCTTTTCCAGCACCAGCACAAAGACCAGCGGCAGCAGCACACCGGCAAAGCCAAACATCAGGTATTTCTGGAAGATCGCCGTCAGCAGCAAGGCGACAAGGGCCATCACTCGGGTTGTCGGATTGCGCTGCTGCCAGCCCTGAGCAATCACCAGCCCCAGCAGCAGGGTCGGCATCACATTCAGCACGCTCGCGTCAGCCATGAACAGCCGATACGGGATCTCCGACAACCCGGCAAACACCAGCAGCCAGCCCAGATAGCGCCATTGCACCCGCGGGGCCACAATCGCTGCGCTGCGCCGGGAAAGATTCACGGCAATTGCCAGGCAGAACCAGGGAAAGGCAAAACGCCCCGGCACGTAAAGAAAATCGACTGACCAGCCCACATAGCGAAGGTGGTCAAGCACCATACTCAACATCGCCAGCCACTTGAGCAGGTCCAGCGCCTTGTTGCGTCCGAGCAGAAAAGGCGGGTTGGAAAGATCCATAGTGCTCCTGAATGGGGAATTGCGTCATGCAGCCAACACATGACCGAACCTTATATTGTCGCTACAGTGCGCACCATAATTGCCCATAAGGAATCGGCCATGACAGACCAAAGCCAACAGTTCGCCAGCGACAACTATTCCGGTATCTGCCCTGAAGCCTGGGCAGCCATGGAGCAGGCGAACAAGGGCCATCAACGCGCTTATGGTGATGATCAATGGACTGCACGCGCTTCGGATGATTTCCGCCGACTGTTCGAAACCGACTGCGAAGTGTTTTTCGCCTTCAACGGCACGGCGGCCAACTCGCTGGCGCTGTCATCGCTGTGCCAGAGTTACCACAGTGTCATCTGTTCGGAAACGGCTCACGTCGAAACCGATGAATGCGGTGCGCCGGAGTTTTTCTCCAACGGCTCCAAACTGCTGACCGCACGCAGCGCGGGCGGCAAGCTGACCCCGGAATCGATTCGTGAAGTGGCGCTCAAGCGTCAGGACATTCACTACCCCAAGCCGCGCGTGGTGACCCTCACCCAGGCCACTGAGGTGGGCGGCGTCTATCAGCCGGAAGAACTCAAGGCGATCAGCGCGACCTGCAAAGAACTGGGCCTGCATCTGCACATGGACGGTGCCCGCTTCTCCAATGCCTGCGCCTTTCTGGAGGCCTCCCCGGCTGAACTGACCTGGAAGTCCGGCGTTGACGTGTTGTGCTTCGGCGGCACCAAAAACGGTATGGCGGTGGGCGAAGCCATTCTGTTTTTCGACCATGATCTGGCTGAAGACTTCGACTATCGCTGCAAGCAGGCCGGGCAACTGGCGTCGAAAATGCGCTTCCTGTCTGCACCGTGGGTCGGCCTGCTGGAAAACGACGCCTGGCTCAAACACGCCCGCCACGCCAACCGCTGTGCGCAACTGCTCGCCGAACTGGTCAAGGACATTCCTGGCGTGGAGCTGATGTTCCCGGTGCAGGCCAATGGCGTGTTCCTGCAGCTGTCGGAGCCGGCCATTGCTGCATTGACCGCGCGAGGCTGGCGCTTCTATACCTTCATCGGCAACGGCGGCGCACGTTTCATGTGCTCGTGGGACACCGAAGAAGAGCGCGTGCGTGAACTGGCCGCCGATATCAGGCTGGTGATGCAGGGCTGAGGCGTCTGGATCAAGCTTGCAGGTGCAGCCTGACGAGCGACGGGGTAATCTCCTTCTCAATGGCAAACGGCCCGCAAGGCCGTCCGGACCTTACCGACCGCCCTCAAGAAGGAGCTTGTCTGCATGTTCGATTTCTCCGCCCGGCTCAAGCAGCATTTCGCTGCCCTGCAGAGTGAAGCGCAATTCTTTTCCGTACGTTACGTGCACCGCACCGGCCAACGCCTCTGCGTGCGCAAGAATGTGGCCGAGCCGCCGTCACTGATCAGCGACGAGGGCGCCATGCTGACCGTGCGCCTGAATGGCGTTGAAACCTACGCCGCCACCAACGACATTTCCCTGAAGGGTTTGCAGGCTGCCTTGCAGCAGGCCGAAACGCTGGCCCGCCGTCTGGCGCCGCATGCGCTGCTGGACCTGAGTGATCAAGCTGTCTCGAGCGCCAAAGCTGACTACCTGTCGCCCAACATGGATCGAGCCTTCCCGCCGCTGAGCGACTGCATCGGCCTGTTGATGGACGAGTGCAGCGCGGTCCCGGCAGACGAACGCCTGGTCAACTGGCAGGCCATACTGGGGCTGGAAACCGTCGAGCAAATCTACCTCAACAGCGCGGGCGCGCAATTGCGTCAGGCGCAGCGCTTTGTGTTTCCGGGCATGAGCGTGACGGCCTACGACGGTCGCGACAGCCAGACGCGCACTCTGGGCGGGCATAACTTCGGCCAGCAAGGTGGCATCGAAGTGCTGAGCAGTTGTGGCCTGATCGGGTCTGCCGCCAACGTCGCCGACGAAGCGTTGCAGCTGATCCTCGCCCCCAACACGCCATCAGGCCCACGCGACCTGCTGCTGATGCCCGATCAGATGGTCCTGCAGATTCACGAGTCCATCGGCCATCCCCTGGAGCTGGACCGGATTCTCGGTGACGAGCGCAATTACGCAGGCACCAGTTTCGTCAAAACGACTGACTTCGGCACCCTGCAATACGGCTCCAGCCTGCTGAACGTAACTTTCGACCCGGAGATTCCCGAGCAACTGGCCAGCTACGCGCACGATGACGATGGTACGTCAGCCAGCAAGCAGTTCCTGATTCGTGACGGCCTGCTGCAACGCCCGCTCGGCGGTGCCCTGTCGCAATACCGCAGCGGCCTGGCGGGCGTCGCCAACAGCCGCGCCTCCAGCTGGAACCGTGCCCCCATCGATCGCATGGCTAACCTGAACATCGAACCGGGTGACCAGTCGCTGGACAGTCTGATCGGCAACATCGAGCACGGCATTCTGATGTCGAGCAATCGCTCCTGGTCCATCGACGATGCACGCAACAAATTCCAGTTCGGCTGCGAATGGGGCCAACTGATCGAGAACGGCGAGCTCAAGGGCGTGGTGAAGAACCCCAATTACCGGGCAATCTCTGCGCAATTCTGGAAAAACCTCAGCGCAGTCGGTGATGCCAGCACCTTCCAGGTCCTCGGCACACCGAATTGCGGCAAGGGCGAACCCAACCAGGTGATCCGTGTAGGTCATGCCTCTCCGGCGTGCGTGTTTGCCAATGTCGATGTGTTTGGAGGAGATGCCTGATGTCGCACCAACAGCAGTTCGAGGCGCTGGTCGCCGTGCTCAAGGCTGCCATCAGCCCAACGGAACACTTCACTCTGGCCTACGACGCCGAGGCGTCTGACTTCATCCGGTTCAACCACGGCCAGGTTCGACAGGCCGGGAGCGTCCAGCAGGTCATCGTGACGTTCAAACTGATCGATGACGGCCGGCATGCCAATCTGGAACTGACCTTGTCCGGCGACGCCGAGACCGACCAGCAGCGCCTTGTCGACGCCCTGCAACAACTGCGCGAAACACTGCCGTCGCTGGCCAGGGATCCCTATCTGTTGCCCAACACGAATGCCTGGCAAAGCAGTAACGTTCAAGACTTGCCGCTGCCGGACAGCGCCCGGGTCGTCGAGCAGATCAGCGAACTGGCAGGCGATCTGGACCTGGTAGGTTTCTATGCGGCAGGCCCGCTTTACCGCGGCTTCGCCAGTTCCTGGGGCGCGCTGGGCTGGCATCAGGCCAACAGCTTCAATTTCGACTGGAGCCTGTTTCACGAAAACGGCCAGGCAGTGAAAGCCAACTACGCGGGTCACCACTGGAGCGACGAAGCCTTCGCGCAGCGTTTTCAGCAGGCCCGCGAACAGCTGGAATTTCTCGGCCGCCCGCTGCATGCGCTCAAACCCGGTCAATACCGCGCGTACCTGGCGCCAGCGGCTCTGGACGAAGTCATCGGCATGCTCACCTGGGGCGGATTTTCCGCGCAGTCACTGGCCAGTAAACGCAGCCCGCTACAAAGGCTGTATGACGGCGAGACGCTTTTCAGCCCGCTGGTCAACTTCGACGAGCAAGTCAGCGGTTCGCTCTCGCCGGCGTTTTCACGCGAAGGCTACCCACGCAAGGACCTGAAACTGATCGTCGATGGGCAAGCCCGCGATCGACTGGTGGATTCGAGCAGCGCTGCCGAATACGACCTGCCTGCCAACGGCGCGGATGATGGCGAAGGTCCAAGCGCGTTGAGCATTGCCGGCGGTTCGCTGGAGCTGGATCAGATCCTTGCAAGGCTCGGTACCGGTCTTTACATCAGTAACCTGTGGTACCTGAACTTCTCCGACCGCGCCGCTGCGCGCCTCACCGGAATGACACGTTTCGCAACGTTCTGGGTCGAAGAGGGCAAGATCGTCGCGCCGGTGAGCACCATGCGTTTCGATGACAGCGCCTACAGCCTGCTGGGCAGCGCACTGGAGGACCTGACCAAAGAAAGGGAACTGATTCTCCAATCGAGTACCTACAGTCAGCGCCAGACTGGTTCAATCCAGTTGCCTGGCGCATTGATCAGCCGACTTACCCTCACGCTATAGCAGGAGCCTATGCAGAACTCAGCAGCGCCGATCATGGACGAAAAGACCCTGCGCTGGATGCCCTGGGTCATCGCCATCGCATTCTTCATGCAAAGCCTGGACGGCACGATTCTCAACACTGCCTTGCCGTCCATGGCCCGCTCGCTGGCAGAAGACCCATTGCGCATGCAGTCGGTGGTCATCGCCTACATGCTGACCATTGCGCTGCTGATCCCGGCTTCGGGCTGGATCGCCGACCGGTTCGGGATCAAGCGCATCTTCTTCAGCGCCATCCTGCTGTTCAGCTTCGGATCGTTGCTGTGTGCGCTGTCCTGGTCATTGAACGTATTGGTGGCCGCCCGGGTGATTCAGGGGCTGGGGGGCGCGCTGATGCTGCCCATCGGACGCCTGATCGTATTGCGCGCCTATCCGCGATCGGAGCTGGTGCGGATCATGGGTTTTATCACCGTGCCGGGCCTTTTGGGTCCGTTGCTGGGCCCGACGCTTGGCGGCTGGATGGTCGAGTACCTGAGCTGGCACTGGATTTTCCTGATCAACATTCCGGTCGGCATCCTCGGTTGCTATGCCGTCAAACACTTCATCCCTGATCTTCCGGGAGGCGGTCGAACGCGGTTTGACGGCGTCGGCTTCATCCTGTTTGGCGCGGCGATGGTATTGATCACCATTGCCCTGGAGGGCCTGGGCGAGCTGCACCTGCCACACATGCGCGTGGTGCTGCTGCTGTTTGCCGGAATGGGCTGCCTGGCAGCGTATTGGCTGCGTGCCGGGCACATAGAATCGCCGTTGTTTGCCCCGTCACTGTTCCGTACCCGGACGTTTGCGGTCGGCATCATGGGCAACCTGTTCGCCCGCCTGGGCAGCGGTGCCCTGCCGTTTCTGGTGCCGTTGCTGCTGCAAGTAGCGCTGGGATATTCGCCATCTCAGGCGGGTATGAGCATGTTGCCGCTGGCGGCCGCGGGCATGTTCGCCAAGACCGTCGCCCGCTGGCTGATCGAGCGGCTGGGCTATCGCACGATTCTGACCGGCAACACACTGCTGCTGGGCATCCTCTTGGCCAGCCTGGCGCTGGTGGATGTGCAAACCCCCTACTGGGTATTGCTCGTGCATCTGGGACTGCTCGGCGCGGTCAACTCCTTGCAGTTCACGGCCATGAATACGGTCACACTGATCGATCTGGACGATGCCAGCGCAGCAAGTGGCAACAGCCTGCTTTCGGTGGTGGCGCAGCTCTCGCTGAGTCTTGGCGTGGCAAGCGCAGCAGCCTTGCTGGGTGGTTTCAGCGAAGAAGTTGCCACCGGCGAGGTCAGCAGCATGTTGGGGGCATTCCAGCTGACCTTCCTGAGTGTCGGGGTGCTGGCGATGTTTGCAGCAGGTATTTTTCTGCAATTGCCAGCGAAGGAACACCGCGTGGCCAAAGCCTGATTGACAACGGCACGTGACTAGAGCAAATCTGCAAAGCGAATTCCCCTGAAAAATGGGGGGTTCGCCCGAAAAATCAACGAATTTGAGTATCCGACCAGATACACTGAAGAACCTGGACAACCGGCCGACACTTTTATAGCACTAAGCCACTGTGGTCTCTTGTAAGCACGGGCCGCATGATGCAACCTTGCCATACGCGAAAGTGGGTTTTACCCCCGTAGCGACTAGTATTTCGGAAGCGAGTTTGTTCATGAAAAGCCAAACCGATGCTGCCGGTAGATCCGCAGCCGAGGTAGTGACGCAATTGCCAGTGCCTTCGCGCCTGGGAATGCTGCGTTTCGAGCGGCTGAATGAAGCCAATTGGGCGCTATTGTTTCTCGATCCAAATTGCGAAAGGCAGTTCGGACTGGCAGCCGTTGACCTTTGTGCCTTGATTGGATCCCCTTACGCCAGCCTCATGGAGCCGGAAGCTCGTTATCAACTGCACGATGACATCCAGCAGCAACTGGCCTCTTCCCCGAATTACCTGATCCGCTACACCCTTCACACCCCCAAAGGCCCCCTTGGCCTGCTGGAAATCGGCGAAGCCTACAAACAGCACAACCGCCATCTATTACGTGGTTATTTTCTGATCGTCGAAGGCCTTGTCACGACTGGCGAACCCGTCACGGACTCCGATCTGGAAACCCGCAACCTGCGCCTGCAGATTGCTCTGGAACTCAATCAGCGCGCCCAGCGCGACCAGTTTGCCCACCTGGAGCGCGTGCGTGCCCAGCAGGATCTGATCCTGCGCCTGACCCGACATCGCTACACCACGGCCAACACCTTGCTCGAAGCGGCAGAGCTGATCACCAAAAGCGCCTGCGATATTTACGATGTCGACCACGTCAGTATCTGGAACCTCAACGACAAGCGCCTGGAGCCGATCACCGACTACAGCCGCGAAACCGGCGACTACCAGTCGCGCACGCCGGTGGATATCAGCCCCTACCCCACCTACCTGCAAGCGCTGAATACCAGCCGGGCGATCGACGCCAGCAATATCCAGACTGACCCGCGTACCTGCGAAATGGCCAAAATCCTGAACCCGGGAGAAACCAGGGCGGTTCTCGATGCCAGTATTCGCATCGATGGTCAGGTGATCGGTGTGCTGTGTCTGGAACAGTCCGGCTCGACGCGCGAATGGCAGTCCGACGAGATCGCCTTCGCCGGCGAGCTGGCGGACCAGTTTGCCCAGGTCATCAACAACCATAACCGTCGCGCTGCGACCAACGCACTGCACCTGTTCCAGCGCGCGGTAGAACAAAGCGCCAACGCCTTTCTGCTGGTCAACTGCAACGGCGTGGTTGAATACGTAAACCCGAGTTTCACGGCGATCACCCAGTACAGCTCGGAGGAAGTCTCCGGTCACAAGCTGTCGGAATTGCCCGCGCTGGAAAACCTCAACCAGTTGCTGCTGGAAGCCAACTCCAGTCTGACCAACAGCAACAGCTGGCAGGGCGAGTTCAAAAGCCGGCGCAAGAACCTCGAACCCTACTGGGGCCAGCTGTCGATTTCCAAGGTGTATGGCGATAATCGCGAGCTGACCCACTATATCGGCATCTACGAAGACATCACCCAGAGCAAGCTGGCCCAGCAGCGCATCGAGCGCCTGGCGTACACCGATAACCTGACCAACCTCGGCAACCGTCCGGCCTTTATCCGCAATCTGGACGAACGCTTTGCACGCGACACCGATACGCCGATGAGCCTGTTGCTGGTCGACATCGATAATTTCAAGCGCATCAACGACAGCCTCGGCCACCAGACCGGTGACAAACTGCTGATCAGCCTGGCGCGGCGCCTGCGCAACACCTTGAGCCCGTCCGATGTGCTGGCGCGCTTTGCCAGTAATGAATTTGCCGTGCTGATCGACAACACCGATCAGGAAGCCGGACAGGCCACCGCCACCCAGGTGCTGGCCACGCTGGACAAGCCGATGTTCGTCGACAATCAGTTGATCAGCGTCACCGGTTCGGTGGGGCTCGCCTGCGCGCCGCTGCATGGTCGTGATCCGCAGACCCTGATGAAAAACGCCGGTCTGGCCCTGCACAAGGCCAAAGCCAACGGCAAACATCAGGTTCAGGTGTTCACCGAAGCATTGAATGCCGAGGCCAGCTACAAACTGTTCGTGGAAAACAACCTGCGCCGCGCCCTGACCCAGAACGAGCTGGAGGTGTTCTATCAGCCCAAGCTGTGCCTGCTGACCGGTCGTCTGCTGGGCATGGAGGCGCTGTTGCGCTGGAACCATCCTGAAAAAGGCATGATCCGACCGGACCAGTTCATCAGCGTGGCCGAAGAGACCGGCCTGATCATCCCCATCGGTAAATGGGTCGCGCGTCAGTCCTGTCGCATGAGCAAGGACCTGACCGCCGCAGGGTTCGGCAACCTGCAAGTAGCCATCAATGTATCGCCCAAGCAGTTCTCAGACCCGGAACTGGTGTCGTCGATTGCCGCCATCCTCAAAGAAGAAGAGCTTGACCCTTCGCTGCTGGAGCTGGAGCTGACCGAAGGCCTGTTGCTGGAAGCGACAGAAGACACCCGCCAGCAACTCGACTCGTTGAAGAAGCTCGGCCTGTCGTTGGCCATGGACGACTTCGGCACCGGTTACTCGTCATTCAGTTACCTGAAGAAATTCCCCATCGATGTGATCAAGATCGATCGCAGTTTCATCCGCGATATTCCGGATGATGAAGACGACATGGAAATCACCTCTGCGGTCATCGCCATGGCCCACAACCTCAAGCTCAAAGTGGTCGCCGAAGGCATTGAAACCGCGGCTCAGCTGGCCTTCCTGCGGCGCCATCGCTGCGATGTCGGCCAGGGCTATCTGTTCGACAGACCTATCCCCGGCGAAGAGCTGATCAAGAAACTGAAGCGTTACCCTCGTCGCCCATCCGCCTGACAACCTTCCCTGCACCCCGCTCTCTCGGGCACACTGTCAATCTGTTATTACACGGCAGCACTTGTTTCTGCGTGTAACGGGACCTATACATTTGTATTGATCATCCGTCCTGACCGCCGCTGCCTGTCTCCACACGAGAGGATTTGGTTCATGACTTTGCGCTCGGAAATTCTAGTGAATAAAAACGTACTGCCTACTGCCGAACAAGCACTGCCGGGGCGTGAAACACCTATGGCGCTTCCGGAAACCCACTTCGTCAACGGCAATCCGCTGTTGGGGCCGTTTTCGAGCGATGTCGAATTCGCCATCTTCGGCATGGGTTGCTTCTGGGGCGCAGAACGTCGTCTGTGGCAACAGGAAGGTGTGGTGAGCACTGTCGCCGGCTACGCGGGCGGATTTACCCCGAACCCGACTTACGAAGAAGTCTGCTCCGGGCTGACCGGCCACACCGAAGTGGTGCTGGTGGTCTACGAGCCAGCAAAAATCAGCTATGAAGCACTGCTGAAAGTGTTCTGGGAAGTGCATAACCCGACTCAAGGCATGCGTCAGGGCAATGACATCGGCACTCAGTATCGCTCGGTGATCTACTGCACCACTCCCGAACAGCTCGACGCCGCCAAAGCCAGTGCCGAAACGTTCCAGGCGGAACTGAACAAGGCCGGAAAGGGCACCATCACCACCGAAATCGAGCAGGCCCCGACGGTTTACTTTGCCGAAGCCTACCACCAGCAATACCTGGCCAAGAACCCACAGGGCTACTGCGGGCTGGGCGGCACCGGGGTGTGCATGCCGGCCTGATTCGCGCCTGGCGGCCCGAAAACAGCGTTTTTCAGGCTTCTGCCCGCAGGGCGCAGGAGCGAACTTGTTCGCGAAGATAGTAGTCCAGGTGACGCATTTTCACCGAATATACTGGCCCTTTCGCGAACAAGTTCGCTCCTACGATCTACGGTCAGAATCAAAAGCGGGCTTATGTATAACGCTGAGCTCCGCATGGGAATGCAGCTCTGGACGCTCTGCGTCCGCTAGGCAGCGCAACTCGGCCTTGCCATGAACACGCCTACTCCGCAATCAACCAGTCCATCTTCCAGCCGCCCTGGGTCTGGCCCAGTTTCTGGGCGAGGTACGGCATCAGTTCGCGCAGTTCTTCTTCCAGGCCCCATGGCGGGTTGGCGATGGCCAGGCCTGAACCGTTGAGGCTGGCCGGTGTGTCCAGCGGGTGGACGAACAATTCAACGCGCAACAGCTTGGGCGCGCCAGTTTCCGCCAGGTCCTGATAGAAGCGGCGCAGCAGGCGGGTATCCTTGATCGGGTACCAGATCGCCGCCACTGTCTGACGCATGCGCCCGATGGTTTCCTTGAGCGCAACCGCGCAACGCTTCATTTCATCGAGTTGCTCGAATGGCGGGTCGATGAGCATCACGGCGCGCTTTTCGGCCACTGGCAGCAAGGCACGCGGTACATGCCAGCCTTCTCCGAGATGCACCGCCACGCGGCGGTCGCCTTTCATGTTCTCCTTGAGCAGACGCCCGTCTTCGGGGTGCTTCTCGTTGAGCAGCACACGCTCGCGCTCGCGGGTCAGGCGGCGAGCCAGTTCCGGCGAACCGGGGTAGTAGCGCAGCTCGCCATCCGGGTTCATGTCGTGCAGCACTTGCAGATAGTCGGACGCCAGCGCAGGCAGATCCGTGGCGTTCCACAGGCGGCCGATACCTTCCAGCCATTCTCCGGTACGTGTGGCCTGATCGCCTTTGAGGTCGTACAGGCCGAGTCCGGCGTGGGTGTCGAGATAGGCGAACGGCTGCTCCTTGCGCGCCATGAGGGCGATCAGGCGAGTCAGGGTCAGGTGTTTGAAGACGTCGGCGTGGTTGCCGGCATGGTAGGCGTGACGGTAATTCATGGCAGCTCCTGGCAAGCTGCGCAGTTTAGCAAACCTGAGCAATGAACAAGAATTTGTAACGAATTTGCGGGACTCGTCCCTTTCACTTGAAGGAAATTTCCGAGAAACTCCCGGCCCCTTGTGCCTGTCTGTTTCGATCTCTACTCTGCGCCCGTCGCTGCATATTCAGCGGTGAGGATTAGTAGCCCTCGATGTGATTAGGCGCAATGCGCCACCTTGTGCAAGGCGCTTGTTTACGGCCTGCATCTTTATGGTGGCCGTGCGTGGGGCGTCTTCGGATGCACCGGTTCCTAATCACCGGGCTACTACCTGCGTGCGGCCGCCACCTTCGATTAGTAGCCGAAGTGACGACCTTCCAGAAATTGATTAGGAGTCTCACATGCTGAAAATCGTCCCCGATCCGCCCCTCTTCACCGCCAACCCCGATGTCAGCCCTGAAGACGCCCTGATGCATGCCAGTGACTTGCTGCGCTGCGCAGCCACCAGCGCCTGTGAATTCAGCGACAGCATGACCGGCACCCAGCGCGACATGACGCTGTCGATCATGCACCTGGTGGAAATGGCCAAGGTCATGGTCGACAGAACCATAGACAACCTGCAAACCGAATGACCGCATGAACTGAAAACGACGCACTTGTAGCCAATCCTGCCACTCACGACAGGCAGGGGTTGCCCGCAGGCGGTTGTCCTTCCAGAATCGGAAAAAGCCCGATCAAAGGAACAGACGTCATGATGCACGCGGATTTGATTGACCAGGAAGACCTGCTCGGCCAACTCAGAGCCCTGGGCTTCGAAGCACCCGGCGGCGCAACCGCTGAACAAGCCTGCGCAAACGCCGTCTGCGGCCTCAACGCCGAACGCGCGACCGCCTTGCGACGCCTGGTGGAACAACTCCTGACCGGCAGCGCCACCCTCCTCCCCGCCGTCCGCCAGGCGATCGACCAGCAACTGCTGCCCGCGCTGGCGGCTTATAAGCAGAGTCACAGTGGATCTTAGCCGATAGGCGCCCTCAAGAACGTCTATCGTACCCATGCTCCGCGTGGGTATGCCTTTCCGGACGCTCCGCGTCCTGCCTTGAGCCTGTAGCGCGGCGTAGATTTGTGACGCAGAGCGTCACGCAATGCATTCCCACGCTGGAGTGAGGAACGATAAGGCTCTGACTATCGTGCCCATGCTCCGTGGGTATGCCGTTCGTGATGCTCTGCGTCACAGGGTTTCAGGCGTGCTCAATACTCAATCCGCACATCGCCCTTCGGCACGCTACAGCAGGACAGAATGTACCCCTCTGCAACATCCTCGTCGGTGATGCCGCCGTTGTGCTCCATCTCGACTTCTCCGCTCAGTTTCATGACCTTGCAGGTCCCGCAGATGCCCATGCCGCAGGCTTTGGGGATCATCAGGCCGAGTTTGGCGGCGGCGGCATGCACGGTTTCGCCCGGTCCCACGCGGATGCTCTTGCCAGTGTCGGTGAACTCCACCTGATGCAGGTCAGCAGCATCGACATCCGGCGCGTCGGCAGCGATTTCGGCCTGCTCGACGGCGTCGGCCCTGGCCTCGGGCGGTGTCGCACCGAACGACTCTTCATGGTATTGCGCCATGTTGAAGCCGTTCTCCTGCAACAGACGCTTGACCGCGGTCATGTACGGCGTCGGCCCGCAGCAGAACACCTCGCGCTCCATGAAGTCGGGCGCCATCAGTTCAAGCATCTTCTGGTTCAGGTAGCCGCGATAACCCGCCCAAGGCTCGCCCAGCCCGTGTTTTTCACAGACCAGGTGCAGGTTGAAGTTGTCGATCCGCGACGCCATGTGCTCCAGCTCGCGATGGTAGATGATGTCTTTCGGTGAGCGCGCGCTGTGCACGAAAACCATGTCGACGTTGGCGTTGGTGTCGTAGAACCAGCGCGCCATGGACATCACCGGCGTGATACCGACACCGCCACTGAGGTAGAGAATCTTCGGGTTCGGGAAATCGATGGCGTTGAACAGCCCGACCGGCCCATGTACCGCCAGCTCCTGCCCTTCAATCAGCGTGTCATGCAGGTAGTTGGAAACCCTGCCGCCCGGCACGCGTTTGACGGTGATCGAGAAACTGTACGGTACCGATGGCGAACTGGAGATAGTGTAAGAACGCATGATCGGCAGGCCGTCGATCTCCAGCTCCAGGGTCACGAATTGGCCCGGCTTGAAGAAAAACATGATCGGCTGGTCGGCCATGAAGCAAAACGTGCGCACGTCCCAGGTTTCCTGGATGACTTTGACGACACGTACCAGGTGACGCCCGTTGGCCCATGTCTGGGTCGTGACCGGGCTCAGGAAACTTTGGGACATACTCGATCTCCACGGCCGACTGTCGGCCTCTCATGCTGCGGATTCTGCGTAACGCCCGAGGCGGCCATTTATCTATCAACGACATTCACGTACTTACCGCGACCAGCCCCGTCCAACAAGGCCTGTCGCGTCGGGAACGGATGCGGCCATGTCGCCCATGGATAAGGTTCACTGCGCGCCCGGCTCCACACTCGCCACCAAGGGTCATCAGCATGATCGACTGATCTATCCTCATGCTTGAAACGCGATCACACCCGTATCAGCCACATTCGCAGGCCGCCCATGCCGCGGTCATGAGGGATTCAATCGATGGACGTCACCGCAACCTTGAGCCTGGGCGATCCGCTAGAACCTGCACGCAAGGCCACTGCCGAGATGCTGCAGAATCGCGAGCGCACGTACTCGCTGCCGCAGCCCTTCTACAGTGATGAGCGACTGTTTGAAATCGACATGCAGGAAATCTTTCACAAAGAGTGGCTGATTGCCGGGATGACGTGCGAAATCCCGACCAAGGGCAACTACCTGACGCTGCAGATCGGCAAGAACCCGATCCTGGTCGTGCGTGGCCCGGACGGTGCCGTCAACGCATTCCATAACGTATGCCGCCATCGCGGCTCGCGCCTGTGCACGGCCGAAAAAGGCAAAGTCGCCAAACTGGTTTGCCATTACCACCAGTGGACGTATGAGCTGGACGGTCGCCTGCTGTATGCCGGTACCGAGATGGGCGACGACTTTGACATGAAGCAGTTCGGCCTCAAGCCGGTCCACGTCAAGACCGCGGGCGGCTACATTTTCATCAGCCTGGCCGAGAACCCGCCAGCCATCGACGAGTTCCTGTCGACACTGCGCCATTACATGGAACCCTATGACATGGAAAACACCAAGGTGGCGGTGCAAACCACCTTGATGGAGAAGGCCAACTGGAAGCTGGTGCTGGAAAACAACCGCGAGTGCTACCACTGCAGTGGCTCGCACCCGGAATTGCTCAAGACGCTGCTGGAATGGGACGACGTCACCGATCCCCGCGCCGATCAGACCTTCAAGGATCATGTGGCCGCGTCCGCAGCGGCCTGGGACGCAGAGAAAATTCCCTACGCCCACGCCAGTTTCGGCCTGCGTAACCGTATCGTGCGCATGCCGCTGCTCAAAGGCACAGTGTCGATGACCATGGATGGCAAGGTCGGCTGCAAGAAACTGATGGGCCGGATCCAGAACCCTGACCTGGGCTCGATGCGCATTCTGCATTTGCCGCACTCCTGGAACCACTGCATGGGCGATCACATCATCGTCTTCACGGTGTGGCCGATCAGTGCACAGGAAACCATGGTCTCCACCAAATGGATTGTGCATAAGGATGCTGTCGAAGGTGTGGATTACGACGTCGAGCGTATGCGCCAGGTCTGGGACGCCACCAATGATCAGGACCGTCGTCTGGCCGAGGAAAACCAGCGCGGCATCAACTCCAGCGCCTATCAACCCGGCCCTTACTCGAAAACCTACGAGTTCGGCGTGGTCAACTTCGTCGACTGGTACAGCTCGCGCATGCTGGAAAACCTAGGCGCAGAACCTGCGCCGTATTTGAAAGGCGTAGCGGTCAATCACGAGTAGCGTTTACCCCGCAACGCGATCCTCAAGGGCTGACTCACTTCATTCTGGAAGGGAGTCAGCCCAGACCAAGCCGACATAAAAGCCCTCCCGCCGATACCGTCATTTCTGACAGTTACGTGAAAAAAACTTTCGTGATCAACTCCCGTTGCAGTCAATCCAACGGACGGAGACACGAATCATGCTCAACCCAAAAATCATCAATCAATATAAAAACAAGAAGGTCGACGCCGCATCGACCATGACGGATATATCAGGGAAAAATATCCTCATGGGTTTCTGGCATAACTGGCCCTCCGAATCCGGTCAGGGTTACCAGCAAGGTATGTTCGAGGAAATGGCGCTGACAGGCATACATGAAGCGTACAACGTCGTGGCGGTGGCCTTCATGAAAGGCTCCGGCATACCGACCTTCAAGCCTTATAACCTGAGTGATGAAGCGTTTCGCGCCGAGGTAGCAGCCCTCAATGCACAAGGCCGTGCGGTGCTGATTTCTCTTGGCGGAGCTGATGCGCATATCGAGCTGCATGCCGGTCAGGAAGAAGCGCTGGCGTACGAGATCATTCGGCTGGTCGAAGTCTATGGCTTTGACGGCCTGGATATCGATCTCGAACAGACTGCCATAACCTTTGCCGATAACCGCACCGTATTACCCGCCGCATTGAGAATGGTGCGCGAGCATTACAACACCGAAGGCAAGCACTTCATTATCAGCATGGCCCCTGAGTTTCCTTACCTTAGAGCCAGCAAAAAACTTCCTGTATTGAAAGAAATCACTACGTACTTTCCGTTTCTAAAAGACTTCGTGGCGTTTCTGGAATCGTTGACAAGCGGCGGTGCTTACCTGGCCTACATCAATGCTCTCGAAGACATTTATGATTTTATCGCCCCCCAATACTACAACCAGGGTGGCGACGGTATATGGGTCGATGAAGCCGACAACGGCAGCGGCCGGTATCTTCGTCAAGACGACGACACCGTCAAGAAAGAGTTTCTCTACTACCTGACCGACAGCCTGATCCACGGCACGCGTGGCTTTACCAAACTCCCGGCGAACAGGCTTGCGATCGGCTTGCCCACCAATAATGACGCCGCCGCAACAGGTTATGTGATCAATCCGGACGACGTGAAATACGCCCTGGACAAACTGCAGGACGACGGCAACCCGATTCGCGGCCTGATGACCTGGTCGGTCAACTGGGACAATGGCAAGCCCAAGGTTGGCGACGCCTATAACTGGGAGTTTGCCAAACGCTACAGTTATCTCACTGGCGGCGAAACGCCTGTACCCGGCAAACCAACAGCCCCTGCTGACCTCAGGTCAATCGAGCAAACCCCAACGTCGGTGAAACTCGTCTGGTCGCTGTCAGTGGGCGTGCCCCCGGTATTGCGCTATGAAATGCGCCGCGACAACAGCGACAACGGCGTGTCGTTATTTGCGGACAGTCCTTCGTATGACGATATCGGCCTTCAGCCCGGCACCACTTACAGTTATCAGGTACGTGCCATTAATATCATGGGCAACACCTCCGCATTCTCCGCAGCAATCAGCGTGAGTACCCGAGGGGGGGAGAAACCGACCACACCGGTCTTGAGCCTGTCAGGCGTCACCGATAAAAGTGTATCGCTGAAATGGACACTGTCTTCCAGCGACATCGGGAACGGAATCGACAAGTATCAAATTGGCCGGGATGGCTGGCCTATTGCAGCGGTCCTCGCTGATCAGCCGCCCGAATATACCGATACTGGCCTGACAGCGGGTAAAAAGTACACCTACTACGTAGTTGCAAAAGACACACAGTCTCAGTGGTCAGAGGTCAGTAACCTGTTGGAAGTCTCAACCGATCCAGCACCCGAAAAACCTTCAGTGCCTGTCGACTTCAGGTCAACCGCACGGACCACCACATCGTTGACGCTGGACTGGAGTGTTTCAGCGGATGCCAACGGTCCGTATCACTACGAACTGTTCCGCAATGATATTTCGATAGGCACGGACAAGGTTCCCCCCTTTGTCGATGAAGGCCTTTGGCAAAGCCGACTTTATGGTTATCGCATCATAGCGACCGACGGTCTGGGCAACAGCTCAGAGCGCTCTGAAGAACTTCTGGCCACCACAGACTCCCAGCCATCCGTGGACCGTCCTAGCCCTCCACAAAATTTGCGCCACACAGGCTCGACGACCACCAGTATATCGCTTGCATGGGATGAACCTGCCAGTCACGGGGACCTTGCTTCCTACCAGATTCACACTTTCAACGCGCCTACTGTGTACGTCGACTCAACGGTACTCGCTTATACCGTCGAAGGCCTGAGTCCCGGCAAGAACTATCAGCATCTGGTCGGCGCGCGTGACGCAAATGCAGAATTGTCTGGGCCCAGCAATGTTGTGCAGGCCTCAACCAGCGCCGCATTGCCTGAATGGAAAACAGATACCGACTACGCCAAGGGGGATAAGGTGATGCATGCTGGTGCCTCTTACATCTGCCTCAATCCTCACCATTCACAAATAGACTGGTACCCAGGCGGTGCGCCGACGCTATGGGCGCCCTGGACCGAGCAAGCAGGCGGCAGAGGTTTCCGCGACTGGCCCAAAGAATGGCAGTGAACCTCGTGCATCCCTATCCTGGCTCATAAACAGACGGTGACGATGTAATAATTGAACGACTTATCCACAGCGCCCAAACAGCGTTTATGGGTAAGTCGTTTTTCATGGACCCGGAAATAGCCAGGACAACAACGACTTAACGTGGAACACCTTAGGCACAGAGCCTGTATGTTTTTTAACCAAATCTCTGTAGAGCTTCATTTCATTGGGCTACAGACGAGCACGAACACCTTATCCACAGAAGCGCCAACAGACTTTGGGTACAACTTTATCCAGATCCCTAATCCGCTGTGGACAATATCTGAAATGGCCAAAAAAACCTCGCTTTCTAGAAGATTTCACGAGCAACACACGACTCTGATCATTTTTTGAACAATAGTTCAAGACCCTCTAAATATAAGGCCTGCAGACAACCACGAACAAGTTGTCCACAGCCAAACCAACAGAGATTGTGGGCAAAGTGAGCGTTTGAAGGAACGCACCTGCACGCTTATCCACAAAAAGCTCAATGGAAATAACAACTTGGAATTGATCAATTTTTGAGCGCTATGACACAAGCCACGTCCCACCGGAGTTTCAGGGATTAACGAACACTTTATCCACAGGCACACGCACAGGGATTGTGTGTAAGTCCACCCAGGCGGGGAGTCACGTCAACCTATCAAGGTTGCGAGTATCTCGATGCGCGCCATGCGCATAGGTTCGTCTTAGCGCTCTTCTATTCAATCAAAGACGCAATTCCGAGCCACTGCGAATGGACGCGATCACCATGAAAAAATACCAAAGGACTGTATGGTCAGTGGCGTTCGTCACAGGCCTGCTAGTGGCCTGGCTCGTCAGTGCTGCACCAGATAAGGGCCCCTCCTCTACAGCATCACCAGCGGCGTCGGCTGCGCAGGTGCAGGCCGTCGGCGTAGAAGTGAATGCGGGCACGTTCGAACAACCACGACTGGCCGGAGAACCCGCTTTCAAGGGAGCCGTGTTCTTCGCCCAAACGGGCCAGTTTGCTGCGTTCTACATCGCAGCCTTCGACAGCCAGCCTGAGCAACTCGATCCAGCCCTTCCAGACACACCCCATTCGACGGAATTCTGGACCTATGCAGGTCAGCATTCAGGTCTGGGCCCTGACCTGAAGCCATTCGACGAGCCAACCCGAGAGGGGGCACTGCACCGGGCAATGATCGAAGGCAAAAACGCCTTGCTGAGCTCGAAAATCAACGGAGCCCCCGGTCCGCAAACGCCCTATCCGGTGACAGCACAGAGCAATGATTTTTGGGACTTCATCGGATTCTTTGACAAGCCCGGCACGCCTGAAGCGATGAAGACCGATCAGGATCTGGTATGGCCTGGCGTCTTCGTGTATTTCGAACAGTCCAAGACCGTATATCTGGCGCAGCACACCGGACGCCCAAGCGTCGATAGATGGCCTGCACCCGACACAGAGCAAGGCGCTGGGTACTGGAAGTTGGCGGGAACCCGGTCAAACATTCCGGCCGCCCTTACCAAGCCCTGGACCGACATGAGCGTGTCGCAAGGCTCTTATTACCGCAACCCGCTGACCCCGCTACGCAGTCGCTACTACGCCTCCACGTTTATCGGATTTGCGCCCCTTCTGAACGCAGAATTCCCAAGCGGCCCGCAAAGCAATCAGTACTGGGATTATCGGGGTGTACATGAAGGCTCAAACATAGACCAGAAGGCCTTTGGAGAAAACACGGCGAAAAAACTGCATCGGGCCAAAATGCAGGGCAAATGGGTTTCGTTCGTGGCCCATTTCTCAGGGCCGGTTGAACAGCCTTACCCGACGTCGCCCACCAATACCACTTATTGGGGAGTGCATCACATCACCCAGAATGCCGGAACCTGGTGGGACCCCAGGACTGATCTGGACACCGACACTTGGGTAGGCGCTATCCATTCAACACCGCTGGGCCAGGGGAAAGCACTGTACCGAGCGCTGAAATCCTGGACCGCGCCCGAAACCGGCTGGGATTACAGCCAGACCGACGAGTTTCAGTCACTGGGGACTTCCCTCCATGCAGGAACAGTAGCCGACCCGAAGACCCAACAAGAATTTACCTGGCCCGGTGCAGTGCATGAAATGCTGATCGACCACAACCCGGTCTATTTTGTCTCGCTGGCAGAAGGCTTTCCCTCCGAGCATGACTGGCCGCTGCCAGTCACACCAGAAAGCAACGAGCATTGGTCATATATTCCGGAGATAAAACCGCTGGGCACTTTCGAAGCCCCGAGGCGCTTCGATGACTACAGCCAGGCAGGTTCGGTCTACGTGGATGACACTGTTCCAGGCTCGCGCACATTCTATGTTTCCAATTACGAAGGCTATCCCGCCAACGATCTCGACAGCTTCTCGACGGTGGGTACCGTCGATCCTTATTGGATCTACGCAGGCAGGCATGCAGGCACATGGAGTGACTTCAAGCCTTTCGATGACATCACCCGGGTCGGTGCACTGCACGAAGCCTCGATCAAGGGTCAGCGTGTAGCGCTGCGCTCACTGTTCGACGGCATGCCCTCTGCCGCGACGCCTTACCCAAGTGATCTTGCCAGTAACACCCACTGGGAGTTCGTCACCGTGTTCAAACACGCCGGTACGGCAGACGATTTCAAAGGCCGTGATGACGCCACATGGCCGGGCGCGCTGCACCTGGATGAAGATCAGCACCTCATTTTTGCGGCCCGGCAGCAGGCTCAACCGGTTGCAGGGGGGTGGGTTTATCCGGTGGGCGAAACAAGTGATGATCAATGGAGCTACGTGTCCTCACTCAACGGCGGCACCGCCGAAACGCCACGCGAACGTAACGACATCAACACGCCCGGCGCAATCTTTGCCGACCAGCTTGGCCTGACCCGTCAAAAACTCTTTCGCAGCAGGTTTTCCGGATTTGCCCAGGATGCAGGAGCGATATATCCCGCCGGTGAAGAGTCCAACGACTTCTATGAGTACGCCGGAGAACATGCAGGCACTTTCTCTGACCCCAAACCCTTCACCGACCCTACCTGGCCGGATGCGGTACACGTGGCCACCATCAATGGGCAACGGGCGTTTCTCAAATCGAAGATGACCGGAAAGCCCTCTTCGCAAACACCCTACCCCGAAGGGCTGACAAGCACAGACTTCTGGGAATTCATGTTTACTTCCGATCAGGCCGGCACTTACGCCGACCCCAAATCATTGAGCGGCCAAACCTGGATTGGCGCTGTTCATGAGTACAGCTCATCAGGCAGGAGCCAGCTTTACATCGCTCAGCAGTCGGGAAACCCGATCGCCGACAATTGGCCTCTCCCGACTGCGGGCGACACAGAGTATTGGAAAGTGATGGGCCTGGTGCGACACAAAGGTACTTTTGCCGATCCGAAAGGCTTGGATGAAATGACCAGCCAAGGGTTGATTCACGCCACTACTATTGAAGGCCAAGACGTCTACTACCGCTCCCTCGCACGAGGCGTACCTCAAGCCAATAACTGGAGTTACCCCGCGCCCGGGACTGACAACGAACACTGGGAGTCTCTGGGCGCAAACGTTCCAGAAGGCACCTGGGCCGATCCGAAAGGCTCCTCCGGTTTCACATCGCCCGGAAGAATTCATGCGGTGCAAGCCAGAGACCGTACGCTGTATCTGCTCTCCAAAGTCGATGGGCTGTTTGCGGAGAACGACTGGCCGATCCCGCTGGACGGAGAAAATGATTACTGGACAGTGGTCGGGGCATCCAGGCATTCGGGCGAGATTATCGATCCCAAGGACCAGCAGGAAGTGACCTGGACCGGTGCCATCCACATGAGGCAAGACGAAAACACCAGACGCTATTACAGCTCGAAAATTGTGGGCAACCTGGCAACAATCGGCGCCGACCATCCCCTGCCTG
Organism: Pseudomonas sp. PvP028; assembly: GCF_017832255.1. Taxonomy (NCBI): domain Bacteria; kingdom Pseudomonadati; phylum Pseudomonadota; class Gammaproteobacteria; order Pseudomonadales; family Pseudomonadaceae; genus Pseudomonas; species Pseudomonas sp. PvP028. The sequence continues at coordinate 1,802,052 of NZ_JAFIBL010000001.1, read as the reverse complement.
CGGCGGAAACCGACAATGCCTGGTGGTCCTTCATAGGCCGGGCTGCCCACGCTGGCACGCAGAGCGATCCGGTCCAGTCGGGTGAGGTGATCAGACCTGGAGAAACCGTCAGGGTTACCCGCACAGCAGACGAGTATTATCAGGCTCGTTTTGCCGGGGTTTTCAACGCTGAACGCGCACTGCCCGACTCGCAGAAAGACAATGAAGACTGGTCGTATATCGGCAAAAGTGCGTTCGCCGGCACCTTGCAATCACCCAAGGATGCTTACGAAATCACCTGGCCTGGCGCGATTCACCGCTTTGAAGTCGATGGAAAGGCTTACTTCGCAAAATCCCTCGTAGAGGGCGCACCTGGCCAGGACGGATGGCACTATCCGGCACCGCCTGACAGTAACGAGCAATGGTCTTATCTGGACATGGGCATTCACGCGGGCAATTGGCTCGATCCGAAACCTGACTTCGATGCAACCTGGCCCGGCGCACTGCATGTGTTGAAGCTCCCCACCGGCATTGGCGAAGGCTTTACCCGATGGTTTTACAGATCGAAAATCTGGGGGTATGTCATGGACGATGAATACGGCTATTTGAACCCGAACAACTTCGAACACGTTGGTTATTCGATTTTCCAGGGCACGCTGAACAGTCCCAAGATGTTCGATCAACCCACCTGGGTGGGCGCCATCCATCAGGATCTGAAAACACAGTTTCTGTTCGAGGCCAAAAAATCCGGCCAAATGGGTGTAGAGGTAGGCGAACACCCAACGACGCCGACGGATAACGAGTCCTGGCACTTCCTGGGCATCAGCAAGCACTCAGGCGTCTTGCGCGATCCCAAAGAATGGGACGAATATACCTGGCCCGGCCGGCTGCACCGCTATGAGCATGGTGGCAAAACACTCTATTTCCATGCACAGATGACGGGGACACCCTCAGACCATTACTGGTACTACCCGACCGATGAAAGCAGCACAGAGCAGTGGGCCTATTACGGCACGACGTTGCATGCAGGCACTTTTGCCGACCCTCATACAGCTGACGAAGTCACGTGGGGCGGAGCGATTCATCGCGTAGAAAAAGACGGCATACGCTTCTATTTCAAAGCGAGGATCGCGGGTATACCCAACGAGCAGAACTGGGCCTACCCCACAAGCGCCACGAGCAATGAATATTACATATACATAGCAACCGCAAGACACGCCGGTACCATCAGCGATCCCAAGGAGGTGAACGAGCCCGTCATACCCGGCGACTATGTAATAAAAGCGCGTAAGGACGGTGATTATTATTTTATAGCCAAAAACAGCGGCGTTCCTTTAGCGAACAACTGGCCGTTCCCCGCGGGACAAGTAGACACCGAAAACTGGGTTTTTTATGGTATTTCGAGAAACCCAGGTACGCTCGATGACCCCAAGGAGTGGGACGAAGTCAGCTGGCCTGGTGCCGTGCATGTGCGAAAAGTCATAGGGATGCGTTTATTTTTTAGCGTAAATTCCGATAGGGAAGGCATACCTTCTCAGGACAAATGGACCCTGCCTCCGAGCCAGCCGCTGGACGCTGACGAAGTGAAGCCTCCGGCTCCAGAACCAAAGTATCCCGCCTGGAAATTTCTTCAGGTCACGCACCTTAACGGAACACGCGACCAACCCAAAAGCCTGTCTGACTGGACGCAGAACGGCCTTATCCATCAGACAAGCATTGATTATCAAAACATGTTGTTCACGTCGAAATTTACAGGGAAAAAAGACTACCCCCAGGATAAGCCGGCTAAAGAAGATCCCGTTGACGACAAGAGTTCTACGTGGTGGACGTTCTTCAGCAAGGGACAGGGTACCTTCAAAGAGCCCAAAACCTGGTACGACTACGCCTACCCGGATGATATCTACAGCTACGACTACCAAGGCGAGCGGCTGTTATTCCGCGCTGAAAAAGAAGGTCGTCCAGCCGCCCATGGCCGGTACTTTCCAACCTCGGAATACAGTACGGCAGACTGGACATACCTCTACAGAAATGAAGGTAATTACGCCGATCCCAAAACATGGAACGAATTTACGCGTAAGGGGGAAATTCATCGTCACGAGGTTAATGGCCAAGCCTTGTTCTTCCAGGCCTTGCACGAAGGCAGCCCAGCCAGACTTAACTGGTACTACCCGGCGGGTGGCACCAACAACATGTACTGGACCTATGTCGGCAAGCATGCGGGAACATGGCAGGATCCGAAGGAATGGGACGAACCTACTTACCCCGGTGCCATTCACGCGCAGAATAACATCACCTTTTACCGTTCGAAATTTTCCGGCAACGCGGCCGCGCATAACTGGTCTTACCCGACCTCCGGAAAAGAAAACGCCCAGTGGTTCATTGTCAACAAAGATGCCTATGCAGCACCGGGCATCAATGACTTTACCAAGACATTCGATCAGTACACATGGGTCACCGCGCACAACGCCTATCTGGACGCCTATAACCCGCAATTGGAACGTGGTATCAGAGGGTTCATGCTGGATATCCACTTGGATAGGGGCGATTACAATGGGCAAAAACAAGTTCGGGTATGCCATAAACCGGCGGACGGCGGATGCTGGTCGACCGCTCCCTTGTTAAAAGATGTGCTCAAAGAGTTCATTGTCTATTTGAAGAAAGACCGAAACGCCGTTATTTCCCTGCTGTTCGAATCGACATTGACCTCAGACCAGCTGCGCCCGGTGCTGGAACAAGTCCCTGAAATAGCCGACTACAGCCATGTGTCCAACGGCGACAGCTGGCCAGTACTGGGGGACATGATCGACACTAACAAGCGCCTCGTCATGTTATCGCAAGGAGAGGTGGCGAAGCGGTACACGCTGGCCGGCAAACAAGCCGAGGTTCTTTGGGCACCCAAAACGCAGGTTGAGAATACCTACGATCTGGGTGCAACGTCGCTGGTTCATGACTGGCAATGCAAAAGCCGCTTCCCTTCCATGGACCTTTCACTGCGTCGCCGTGACGGCCGCCTGCCACGGTTATTCGTTCTCAATCAATTCCATTCCTGGGGCAGTACCACGCTGCATGCAGGAGACATGGACAATAACCTGACCTGGTTGCAGCGCCGGGTGGAAAACTATTGCGGCGAAGCGACCGGTTGGCGCAAACCCAACTACCTGGCCATTGATTTCAACCAGGTGGGTGACGCACTTCCCTATGCCGCAACGCTATCTCAAGGCGGTCTTTATTTCTATGAAGACAACCGGGCCAACCGTGCAGAGGACACTTCCTGCGTAGTGCCGGTCAATCAGAGCGGGGGTACCAGCGGCGTTCAATATGACCTGAAGCTTGCCTCGCGCGGGTGTGAGAACGACGAACTCAAGTCAATGGAACTTGAGGGTGTTCGAGCGGGCACACGTATTGAACTGTACGACAACCCCAACGGTGACCGGCAGGATGACTTCACAATCATCGACGTCAAACAATCGATCCCCATGGGCAAAAGGGTGAGAATCGATTCATTCGAGGGCACAAGCGATACGTTCTATTACCGTAAGCTCGCCTCTCGCAATAACGGGCTCGACGGTAAGGTTTCACGAATAAAAGTGTTTAACAAGCCAGACGACAACGACATCAGCGACGCGAGTATTGTGTTCTATGAAGGCAATGGGGCAACAGAGAATATTGTCTGCACGGTCCCCTTCAACGTCGACAGGCAATTCAAGATGGGCAGTGGCAATAACAGCTACGGCTGCGACAACGATGAAATGCGCTCTGCCAAAATACTCAAGGCCGGCAAGGGATCGTGGTTTTCGGTAACTGGCAAGCCGGATGGAACCTTTGGTCAAGGCTTCACAGAAGTGAGGTTCAAACGAGCCATTTTGGTACCCATCACGATTCCGAGTTTCAATCGCAGTTACGAAAACGCGGATGTCAAAGTTGCAGTCAGCCATGGCGGTGGTCTGGACGGGAGTGTTTCCTATGCCTACTTCGGGCCCGCCTCCGAACAGAAAGGCAAACCGCCCATCAAAGAGGCCAGCACAGGACCCTAGTCTTACTTTACGACGCCCTCATCAATCAACAGCTTCAGAATCGCGGCTGCGCCCTCTTCAGGGCGCAGCCCCTTAAGCACCTGGCCCCCGCCGCCACTGGCCTTGGCAGTCGCGGCTTTCATACGGTCCGCGCCGCTCTTGGCCTTGATCACTTTCAGGCGTTTGGGCCGCGGTCTGGCGGGCTGCAGCGATTGGTGCGTCAATAACTCATCGGCAACGACCTGAACGATTTCGGTGTCCAGCGTGCCACGCTGTGCAGGCCCGAACGCGCTCTGTCGAGGTTTGGGAGCTGCGTTATCCACAGTGGCCAGAAACGGCAGACGAACCTTCAGCCGGCGACGCTGGCCGCGAGGCAGAGCCTGCAAGACCAGCGCGGTGCCGTTGTTCAGCGACTCGACTTCAGCCAGACCGGTCACCAATGGCCAGCCCAGCCTCTCAGCCAACAGAAAGGGCAGCATGCCCGACCCTTCACCGGTTTCAGCCTGGCTGCCAGCCAACACCACCTGTGCGGCAGAATCCCGGAGGTAGTCAGTCAACGCAACCAGCGCATCGGCGCCCTCGGGTTGCTCCAGCACATGCAGCTCGTTGAGCCCCATGCCAAGGTAAGCACGCAGCGCCGGTTCTTCGGCATTGCCGGCGTGCAGCACCTGCAAGTTATCCCCAGCCAATTGCAAACCGAGCTCGACGGCCCGCGCATCCTGTTCAGCGCGGCGCGCACGACCTGATGTCGGATGCGCCCCGATGGACACCAGACTGATGATCTGTACCGCATGCTTATCCACAGACACTTCAGGCTGCATCGCGTTTACCTCCGCTGCGCCAGGCTTCGACTGCGGCGATCAGCGCCGTGAGCACTTCGGCGCTCTCGCCGATGACCGATAGATCAGCGCGCTTGACCATGTCGCACCCCGCATCCAGATTGATCGCAATGACCTTGTCACAGGCGCCGATACCCTGCAGATGCTGGATGGCCCCAGAAATACCGACGGCAACGTACACCCTTGCGGTCACCCAGGTGCCACTCGCGCCGACCTGCCGCTCGCGGCCCATGAAACCGTCGTCCACCGCCACCCGCGACGCCCCTTCGGTGGCCCCGAGTGTCGAAGCGGCTTGATGAAACAGGTCCCAGTCCCTGACGCCATTGCCGCCAGACAGAATGAATTCGGCCTCAGCCATGGGGATAACTCGGGGATCGACGGCTACCGCCCCCAGGTCCTCGATACGCGACAGACTGCGCGCCACGCCTGTGGACAACTCGACCGGCAATACCTCGTGGCGGGTTTCGCTGACCGGTTCGGCGCACTCCACAGCGGCAAGAATCAGGCGCGCCAGAGGCCGGACCAGGTCTTCGCGGCCAGCGCCTGCCCGACTTATGCACAATTGGTCCTTGACCTGCCAGACCCGCGTTGCAGGTCGCTCGCCGATGCTGGCGGCAAAACGTCTTCCCAGCTCGCCACCGCCGCTGCGGCTGTCCGGCAACAGCCAATGGCGCGGGTTGAACTGATTATCCACAGCCCGCAAACCCTGCACGCGCTGTTCCGGTGAATAACCGTCGAACCCGGCACCGTCGATAAGCAACAGCCGATCCACGCCGGCGGTGTCGAATGCAGCTTCCTTGTGTTCGCCGAACACCACCGCCAGCACGGCACCGTCGGCCCCCGCCAACTGACGCGCCAGCCCCAGCAAGTCGCGGTCGTGGCTGCTCAGGCGACCGCCGACCATATCGGGCACCACCGTGATATAGAACGCTGGCTCGGCCACCGTATGCAGCGGCAGCTGCACATCGGCAGCAACCGAACGCTTGACCGCGCCGCCCTGCTGCAAGCCGCTGCGGTCAATGCGCTTGATACCGTTGGGGCCGATAAAACCCTGACCATGCACGTTTTTGCGCATCAGGCCGTTCGGCCCCATCCAGCTGTTTTGCGCCGGCTGCATGGCCGCATGCAGTGGGTGCAGTCGATTTCGGGCGATCCACTCGGCGCGTGGATCACGGCGGATAATGTCACTCATCAGAGCACCTCCGCGGGTTCACGTTTGGCAGGCGTTGGCGTGCTGGGGACAACGTCCTCAATCAGAGCATCGGCCACCAGTTCGGCAATGTCCTTGATCAACGGTCGCGGTTCGACAACGCCTTCGAGCATGGCCGTGCACTGTGGACAACCTACCGCGACCAGCTCGGCAGCCGTTTCACGGATGTCGTCCATGCGCATGTCGGGAATCCGTTGTCTGCCGGGAATGTCAGTGATCGGCGCGCCGCCACCGCCACCGCAGCAGCGGGAACGGAAGCCCGAGCGCTGCATTTCCCTGATCTCGATCCCCAGCGCATTCAGCACTTCACGCGGCGCCTCGTACTCGCCGTTGTAACGGCCCAGGTAGCACGGATCGTGATAGGTCACGCTGGCGCCTTTGTGCTGGCCCAGCGTCAGGGCGCCGTTGCGCACCAGCTCGGCCATGAAGGTGCTGTGATGCTGCACCTGATAGTCACCGCCAAAAGCGCCATATTCGTTTTTCAGCACATGAAAGCTGTGCGGGTCGCAAGTCACGATACGTTGGAAACTGTACTGGGACAGGGTCTGAATGTTGCGTCGGGCGAGCGTCTGGAAGGTCGCTTCATCACCCAAACGTCGCGCCACGTCGCCGCTGTCGCGTTCTTCGAGGCCCAGCACGGCGAAATCCACACCGGCCGCCTTGAGGACTTTGACGAACGCGCGCAGGGTGCGTTGGTTACGCATGTCGAACGCGCCATCACCCACCCAGAACAGCACATCCACGGTTTTTTTCTCGCTGAGCAGCGTCAGGTTCAGATCCGCCGCCCAGTTCATTCGCCCGCCCGGCGCAAACCCGCCGGGGTTGTCGGTGGCGATCAGGTTGTCCAGCACTTCGGCGCCCTTGTTCGGCGTTGCGCCTTTTTCGAGGGTCAGGTGGCGGCGCATATCGACGATGGCATCGACGTGCTCGATCATCATCGGGCACTCTTCGACGCAGGCCCGGCATGTGGTGCAGGACCACAGCGTTTCGGCATCCACCAGCCCGTTGACGATGGGTTGATGAGGATTGCCGCCATGCTCGCCCAGCGGCTTGCCTTTGCCGTCCAGCGATGGATACGGACTGCCCGCAAATTTTGCGTCAGTGCCACCGGCAAGGCCGACCACCATGTCCTGAATCAACTTTTTGGGGTTGAGTGGCTGGCCTGCCGCAAACGCCGGGCAGGCAGCCTCGCACTTGCCGCACTGCACGCAGGCGTCGAAGCCCAGCAGTTGATTCCAGGTGAAATCCTGGGGTTTCTCAACGCCCAGCGGCGCGCTGCGATCGTTCAGGTCCAGCGGTTTCAGGCCCGTAGAACGTCCGCCACCAAAACGCTCGGCCCGGCGATGCCAGGCCAGGTGCAGCGCCCCGGCGAAGGCGTGCTTCATCGGCCCGCCCCAGGTCATGCCGAAAAACAGTTCGCTCACGCCCCACAGTACGCCCAGCCCAAGAACGACCACCAGCACCCAGCCGCCGAAGTGCTCTGGAAGAATGCCCGCCACCGGCAACGTGACCAGAAAAAAGCTCGCAGAAAACGCCATGAGGCTTTTCGGCAGGCGCATCCACGGCCCTTTCGACAGACGCGCAGGCGGGTTGAGACGACGAAGATAGACAAACACCGCACCGACAAACATCACCGCCGTCATCAACAGCAGCGCATAGCCAAGCAGGCGATTATGCAGACCGAAACCGTGCACCAGAATCGCCAGCACAATCGAGGCCACCGCGCCGCCTGCGGTGGCCACGTGGGTGTTGGCGATGTATTTGTCACGCGCGACCACATGATGCAGATCGACCATGTAACGCTTGGGCATGGCCAGCAGCCCACCCAGCCAATCGACTTTCGAGGACCGACCGTTGCGCCACAGGGTTACCCGCCGCCAGGCGCCCAGCGCCGCAAGGGCCAGGGCGCTGAACAGCAGGATCGGAAGAAGGGTGTCTAGCATCTGAAGCTCCAGGTACCAAGCGGTCTTGCAGTCCGGGTGACGCTTCGCTGATTCGCAAAATTGTGGATCAGACAACCCGTATGTCGACTGATCCATCGCATTCGCGAACGAGTTCGCTCCTACGGCCTGCGGCCAGAATCAAAGCCGCGAGCCTTAAAAGTCTTTGCACAGCCGCAAGCCGTCATAGATCGCCGCGTGGGTATTACGCTGCGCCACGCAATCGCCGATACGAAACAGCAGGTAACCGTCACCCGGCTGGCTCAACGATGGCTGTGGCTGAATGGCGAACAGCGCGTCGATGTCAATCTGGCCCTTGTTGCGCGAACCCTCCTTGAGCGCGTAATAGATCGCTTCGTCCGGGCGCACGCCGTTTTCCACCACTACCTGATCGACGACCCGCTCTTCCTTGGCGCCGGTGTATTCGTTCTCCAGCACCGCCACCAGCTTGTCGCCCTCGCGATAGACCTTTTCCAGCATCATGTCGCCAGTCATGATCACTTCCTTGGGGTACATGCTGCGGTAGTAGGTCGGGAACGAGGTTCCGCCAATCGCCACGCCCGGCTTGATGTCATCGGTGACGATTTCAACCTGGCAGCCCTTGTCGGCCAGAAAGTCGGCCACCGACATGCCGGTAAACTCGCAAATCGTGTCGTAGACCAGCACGTTCTTGCCCGGCGCCACCTTGCCGTCCAGCACATCCCAACTGCTGACCACCAGGCCTTCAGCGGCCCCCCAGTGTTCGTTCTGCTCCAGAAACGGATGACCGCCGACCGCCAGCACCACGATGTCCGGGCGCAGGTCGAGAATGGTTGCCGCATCCGCGGCGGTCCCCAGACGCAGGTCGACTTTCAGGCGCGCCAGCTCCAGCTGGAACCAGCGCGTGATGCCGGCGATCTGGTCGCGCTGCGGTGCCTTCGATGCGGTGGTGATCTGCCCGCCGATGAAGTCCTTTTTCTCGAACAGGGTCACGTCATGGCCGCGTTCTGCAGAGACGCGCGCAGCTTCCATCCCGGCAGGACCGGCGCCGACCACCACGACCTTGCGCCTGGGTCCGGCGGATTTCTCGATGATGTGCGGCACGCCCATGTATTCGCGGGACGTGGCGGCGTTCTGGATGCACAGCACATCCAGGCCCTGATACTGGCGATCGATGCAGTAATTGGCGCCGACGCATTGTTTGATCTGATCGATCTGGCCCATCTTGATCTTGGCGATCAGGTGCGGATCGGCAATGTGCGCACGGGTCATGCCGACCATGTCGACATAACCGCCTTCCAGAATTCGGGTTGCCTGGTTCGGGTCCTTGATGTTCTGCGCGTGCAGCACCGGGGCCTTGACCACTTCCTTGATCCCGGCCGCCAGGTGCAGGAACGGCTCCGGTGGATAACTCATGTTGGGAATGACGTTGGCCAGGGTGTTGTGGGTGTCACACCCAGAGCCCACCACGCCGATGAAGTCGATCATGCCGGTGTCGTCGTAATACTTGGCGATCTGTTTCATGTCCTCGTGGCTGAGGCCATCGGGATGAAACTCGTCGCCGCAGAGGCGCAGCCCCACACAGAAGTCGGGGCCGACTTCCTTGCGCACCGCCTTGATCACCTCCAGACCGAAACGCATGCGGTTCTCGAAACTGCCGCCCCACTCGTCGGTACGCTTGTTGACGCGCGGGCTCCAGAACTGGTCGATCATGTGCTGATGCACCGCCGACAACTCGACGCCGTCCAGACCACCGGCCTTGGCACGCGCCGCAGCGCTGGCGTAATTGCCGATCACCCGCCAGATTTCTTCGGGCTCGATGGTTTTACAAGTTGCCCGGTGTACCGGCTCGCGGATGCCCGATGGCGACAGCAGGGTCGGCCAGTGATCGCCATCCCAACGTGAGCGACGGCCCATGTGGGTAATCTGGATCATGATCTTGGCGCCATGCTTGTGCATGGCGTCGGCGAGGTTCTGGAAGTGCGGGATGATTCTGTCGGTCGCCAGGTTGACCGACTTCCACCAGCTTTGCGGGCTGTCGATGGCCACGCTTGAAGAGCCGCCACAAATGGCCAGACCGATGCCGCCCTTGGCTTTCTCCTCGTAGTACTTCACGTAACGATCCGTGGTCATGCCGCCATCGGTGGCGTAAACCTCGGCGTGCGCGGTGCTCAGCACGCGATTGCGGATGGTGAGTTTGCCGATCTGGATCGGCTGGAACATCGCTTCGAAAGCCATAACCCGATCCTCGATTTACAGCGGCTTAACGACGAACAGACCGTCGTCATGACCTTCTTCGGAACCACCGTAAACCTGCTCGGCAACCGTGCGCACAGCGCTGCCGCTGGCAGCGAGGATCTGATCCATGGCCCCGGCGAACCAGCCGGTGAACATGTAATCGACCTTGCGCCCGACCTTGCCGTAGACGTACACGAAACAGGAGTGTTCCAGCTTCACACTGGCAGTGCCTTTCTCGATGTCGATGTCCTGGATCTTGAACAGGCCCCAGCCACGCTGCGACAGGCGCTTCATGTAGTGCTCGAACACCGCAACGCCTTCCAGGCCATGGCATTCGGCTTCCTTTTCGCACCAGTGCCAGGCGGATTTGTAACCCGCCTTGTAGAGGATGTCGGCGTAGGCATCGGCGCCCAGCACCTCCTCGATGCCCCTATGGTTGTTGACGAAAAAGTGCCGTGGCACGTAGAGCATCGGCAACGCATCGGAGGTCCAGACGCCGGTTTCGCTGTCGACTTCGATGGGCAGTTGCGGGGCGATTTTAGCCATGGCGGTCAAACTCCAGATGATTCGGGCTACACCCACCGCTCGAAGGGCCGTGGGGGTTCAATTCGATAAGGTATGGCGGGCGGGTTACTCGCCCCAGACGTCGGCCAGAACGTTGACCCAGTTCTCGCCCATGATCTTGCGCACCACGCGTTCGGAGTGACCGCGCTTGAGCAACGTTTCAGTCAGATTGGGAAACTCCCCCACGGTGCGAATGCCCAGCGGGTTGATGATCTTGCCGAAGTTGGTCAGGCGGCGGGCGTAACCTTTGTCGTGGGTCAGGTACTCGAAAAATTCCTGGCCGTGACCCTGGGTGAAGTCAGTACCGATGCCGATGGCGTCTTCGCCGACGATGTTCATCACGTATTCGATGGCTTCGGCGTAATCGTCGATGGTCGACTCGATGCCCTTGGCCAGGAACGGCGCGAACATGGTCACGCCGACAAATCCGCCGTGGTCGGCGATGAACTTCAGTTCGGCGTCGGACTTGTTGCGCGGGTGTTCCTTGAGGCCGGACGGCAGGCAGTGGGAATAGCAGACCGGCTTTTTCGATTCGAGAATGACTTCTTCCGAGGTTTTCGAGCCGACGTGGGACAGGTCGCACATCACCCCGACGCGGTTCATTTCAGCGACGATCTCACGACCGAAACCCGACAGCCCGCCGTCGCGCTCGTAGCAGCCCGTGCCCACCAGATTCTGGGTGTTGTAGCACATCTGCACGATGCCCACGCCGAGCTTCTTGAAGATCTCGACGTAGCCGATTTGGTCTTCATAGGCGTACGCGTTCTGGAAGCCGAACAGGATACCGGTCTTGCCCAGTTCCTTGGCCTTGCGGATGTCGGCAGTGGTATGAACGGGCATGACCAGGTCGCTGTTTTCGCGCATCAGTTTCTGGCTGGTGCAGATGCTGTTGATGGTCGCCTGAAAGCCCTCCCAGACCGACACGGTGCAGTTGGCCATGGTCAGGCCGCCCTTGCGCATGTCTTCAAACAGCTCGCGGTTCCACTTGGCGATGATCAGCCCGTCAATAACGATGCTGTCGGCGTGTAATTCGGCTGGGCTCATCAGGCTGTCCCCTTTTTGATTCCGGTGCGCCGAATCGGCTGTCGGCGCTAATGGGGTCAGCATATGCCGGAGGGTCAGGGGAACCGGGTGCAAAAACGACAGGGGGTTTGCCGAAAGCGTCAAGATGCGACAAAGGGGGACGGCGTGTCGTCGTGCGATGTCGTAAACCTGTTCAATGTCTCGCGCTTGAGACAGAATCGAGCCTATCAATGGATCGGAGCGACTCGATGAAAACGTTTTTGCTGACCCTGGCCCTTATGACGACGGCTGTGACTGGCGTACACGCCGCTCAGAACCCTGACGCGTCGCCGTGCGACGGTGTCGAGGACGACAAGCAGACCCTTGAATGCTCGGCCTACAGCCGCACCACTGCCGAACAGTTGCTCAAGGAGAACTTCGACAACCTGCTCAAGCGCGTTCAGTCGCAGTTCGTTGCCAACAAGACGCAGTTCAACGACTTTACCAGCAAGCTCAAGACCGCCCAGCAAGCCTGGGAGAAGCTGCGTGACGCCGACTGCGCGGTTGAAGTCTTTCCTTCTGCAGCAGGCAGCAAGGCCTTCACCATCAGTGAAAACGATTGCGTTGCACGCATGAGTGACGAGCGCTCGGAGTATCTGGAGTCGATAGCTCAGGAATAACGTCTACGATGAGATAACCTGCCTCTTTATATGAACGAGCTCATCAGGTTTTCTCATGATTATTTGCGGTGTAGAAATCAAAGGCAGCGAAGCCATCTTCGCCCTCGCCACTCGACGTAATGGCGACATCGAGCACTTGCCGCTCGCCACGAAGAAGCTTGCACTGGAGGACGATGACGAGGCCGCCAACGTCAAAGCCTTCTCCACGCAACTTGCCGGTTTCGTGCGTGAAAACGGCATCAGCCATGTGGTCATCAAGAAGCGCAGCAAGAAAGGCGAATTCGCTGGCGGCCCGACCACTTTCAAGATCGAAACCATCTTTCAACTGATGTCCGATTGCAACGTGGTGCTAATCTCACCGCAGACCGTCAATGCGCAGAACAAGAAACACACCTTCGTCCTGCCCGACACCCTGAACAAGTATCAGCACGAAGCGTACAAGGCGGCGTGTGCGGGGGTGATGAAGAGCGTTTAGACGCTTCAAGAGCTTCCGGAACCGCATGCCCACGCGGAGTACCCATCGTTACGCACAAGTCCGCTTTTGATTCTGACCGGAGGCCGTGGGAGCGAACTTGTTCGCGAAGACGGTCGTTCAGAAAATGCATTTTCGGAGAATGTACCGGCCCTTTCGCGAACAAGTTCGCTCCTACGCCCGCCGGGCAGAAGCGAGATTGCTCAGGCTCTTCAGCTTCAAGAGCTTCCGGAACCGCATGCCCACGCGGAGTACCCATCGTTACGCACAAGTCCGCTTTTGATTCTGGCCGAAGGCCGTGGGAGCGAACTTGTTCGCGAAGACGGTCGTTCAGAAAATGCATTTTCGGAGAATGTACCGGCCCTTTCGCGAACAAGTTCGCTCCTACGCCCGCCGGGCAGAAGCGAGATTGCTCAGGCTCTTCAGCTTCAAGAGCTTCCGGAACCGCATGCCCACGCGGAGTACCCATCGTTACGCACAAGTCCGCTTTTGATTCTGGCCGAAGGCCGTGGGAGCGAACTTGTTCGCGAAGACGGTCGTTCAGAAAATGCATTTTCGGAGAATGTACCGGCCCTTTCGCGAACAAGTTCGCTCCTACGCCCGCCGGGCAGAAGCGAGATTGCTCAGGCTCTTCAGCTTCAAGAGCTTCCGGAACCGCATGCCCACGCGGAGTACCCATCGTTACGCACAAGTCCGCTTTTGATTCTGGCCGGAGGCCGTGGGAGCGAACTTGTCGCGAAGACGGTCGTTCAGAAAATGCATTTTCGGAGAATGTACCGGCCTTTTCGCGAACAAGTTCGCTACGCCCGCCGGGCAGAAGCGAGATTGTTCAGGCTCTTCAGCTTCAAGAGCTTCCGGAACCGCATGCCCACGCGGAGTACCCATCGTTACGCACAAGTCCGCTTTTGATTCTGGCCGGAGGCCGTGGGAGCGAACTTGTTCGCGAAGACGGTCGTTCAGAAAATACATTTTCGGAGAATGTATCGGCCTTTTCGCGAACAAGTTCGCTCCTACGCCCGCCGGGCAGAAGCGAGATTGTTCAGGCTCTTCAGCTTCAAGAGCTTCCGGAACCGCATGCCCACGCGGAGTACCCATCGTTACGCACAAGTCCGCTTTTGATTCTGACCGGAGGCCGTGGGAGCGAACTTGTTCGCGAAGACGGTCGTTCAGAAAATACATTTTCGGAGAATGTACCGGCCCTTTCGCGAACAAGTTCGCTCCTACGCCCGCCGGGCAGAAGCGAGATTGCTCAGGCTCTTCAGCTTCAAGAGCTTCCGGAACCGCATGCCCACGCGGAGTACCCATCGTTACGCACAAGTCCGCTTTTGATTCTGGCCGGAGGCCGTGGGAGCGAACTTGTTCGCGAAGACGGTCGTTCAGAAAATGCATTTTCGAAGAATATACCGGCCCTTTCGCGAACAAGTTCGCTCCTACGCCCGCCGGGCAGAAGCGAGATTGTTCAGGCTCTTCAGTACTTGTGTCTAACCATGAGCGCGGAGCATTCATTCGCCTGGCAGGTGCTTTTGGCCGGACATAAAAAAACCCGCATTTCTGCGGGTTTTTTCAATGCTCAGTCAACTCAGTTGACCTTGGCATCCAGTTCGCCACGCGCGTAGCGTTCGAACATGGCGTCCAGGGAGATCGGTTTGATCTTCGAGGCGTTGCCAGCGGTGCCGAACGCTTCATAACGGGCGATACAGACGTCACGCATGGCCGAAACAGTCTTGGCCAAGTATTTGCGCGGGTCGAACTCGCTCGGGTTTTTGGCCATGAATTCACGGATGGCACCGGTCGAGGCCAGACGCAGGTCGGTGTCGATGTTGACCTTACGCACGCCATGCTTGATGCCTTCAACGATTTCTTCGACCGGCACACCGTAGGTTTCTTTGATGTCGCCGCCGAACTCGTTGATGATCTTCAGCCATTCCTGTGGAACGGAAGAAGAACCGTGCATCACCAGGTGAGTGTTGGGGATGCGCTTGTGGATCTCTTTGATACGCTCGATCGCCAAGATGTCGCCGGTAGGCGGCTTGGTGAACTTGTAAGCGCCGTGGCTGGTGCCGATGGCGATGGCCAAAGCATCGACCTGAGTGCGCTTGACGAAGTCAGCGGCCTCTTCCGGGTCGGTCAGCATCTGGCTGTGATCCAGAACGCCTTCCGCGCCAACCCCGTCTTCTTCACCGGCCATGCCGGTTTCCAGCGAACCCAGCACGCCCAGCTCGCCTTCCACCGAAACGCCGCAGGCGTGAGCGAAAGACACCACGCGACGGGTAACGTCGACGTTGTAGTCGTAATCGGCTGGGGACTTGCCGTCTTCACGCAGCGAGCCGTCCATCATGACCGAGCTGAAACCCAGCTGGATCGAGCGCTGGCAGATGTCAGGGCTGGTGCCGTGGTCCTGGTGCATAACCACCGGGATGTGCGGAAATTCTTCGATCGCGGCGAGGATCAGGTGGCGCAGAAACGGCGCACCGGCGTATTTGCGGGCACCGGCAGAAGCCTGAACGATCACCGGGGAGTCGGTCTTGTCGGCCGCTTCCATAATGGCGCGCATCTGTTCCAGGTTGTTTACGTTGAAAGCTGGAACGCCGTAGCCGAATTCGGCTGCGTGGTCCAACATCTGGCGCATGCTGATAAGTGCCATTGTCTGTTTCTCTCCCGGTAGGGTCGTTAGTCGAGCAAGCCTGCCGTAGTGGCGGCTGCCATTCAAGTTATAAGCTCAGCCGCGAGGCCGTGCGTGTGTGCCCGAGATCCGACTTATCTGGCCTTGCAGCCGCGACCGATCAGATCGTTGGTAGCGTCCCAGTAAATCAGGCCCTCGCTACCCTTGTTGACGAATGCCAACACATTGTTGCTGTACAGCGTACCGCTGGCAGCGCCGGGTTCGGCCTTGAGCCTGAACACCTGATCGCTCTGATTCAGACGCACATCGACTTCCTTCTTGGCCGAGTCGATGTAGCGCCAGTTGACCTCTGCATTGCTGTCGCATACCCAGCGATTCCAGGGGTCATTCTGCTGCGGTGAACTCATGCTCGAACAACCGCCAAGCACTGCCAAAACCCCAAGGGCAATCACGCCTTTCATTACGTCTCCTGGCTGCCCTGCGAAACGCGGCACGTGCCGGTCGTTTCAACTGTCAGGGGCAGTTCTGTTCCTGATTTCGGTCATCGGCCGGCTCACCGGTGACATGTGCCTCGACCCGTTGACTGTTTTCAGTCGTCGGCACATTCACGGCGGCCGGGCTGAATATCTGACAGGTCTTGGCACGCGAGCCAGAACCGGTACAACCAGCCAGTACAATGCAGCTCATCAGAGCCAGGGCAGCGATCTTCATGGCGAAACTCCTTTCGCGGAAAAATATCCACCCTTTAAAGACCGCTGAAGCCCGTCAATGTTGCCAACGGGTTTCAGACCTGGCTCACAGACAGCCTACATTGCCGGTCCGCGGCATGAATTCATAACGATCCCAAACCTCCGGACCGCCACGCTTGTAGACCACCGGCACCGTTTCTGCCTGCCAGCCCGCCTGATAGCAGCTTAGCTGGAGCGGTTGAGTCGGGGAGTCGCTCTCCACCTCTTCAGCCGCAGGCTTGCCCGCGCAACCGGCCAGTAAACCTGCGATGAGAAACCACGGTAACGCCCTGACCATTGACCACTCCTTGTCCAAAGCTTTCACTCAAGCCTTGGCGCGTTGTTCGAGCACTTCCACCGCTGGCAGAACCTTGCCTTCCACGAACTCGAGGAACGCACCGCCACCGGTCGAAATGTAGGAAATCTTTTGCGCAACACCATACTTGTCGATGGCTGCCAGCGTGTCGCCGCCACCCGCGATGGAGAACGCCTGGCTTTCAGCGATGGCCTTGGCCAGCGTTTTAGTGCCTTCACCGAACTGATCGAACTCAAACACGCCGACCGGACCGTTCCACAGGATAGTCCCGGAAGATTTCAGTAATTCGGCGAAATGCGCAGCAGTCTGCGGGCCGATATCGAGAATCATGTCGTCATCGGCGACCTCACCGATCAGTTTGACGGTAGCGGCAGCGCTTTCGGCGAATTCTTTGGCAACCACCACGTCAGTCGGCAACGGCACGCTGACTTTGGCGGCGATGGCGCGTGCGGTGTCGAGCAGATCAGGTTCGTACAGCGATTTACCGACCTTGTGACCGGCCGCAGCCAGGAAGGTGTTGGCGATGCCGCCGCCGACGATCAACTGATTGCAGATGCCGCTCAGGCTGTTGAGCACGTCCAGCTTGGTGGAGACCTTGGAGCCGGCCACGATGGCGGTCATCGGCTGAGCCGGAGCGCCCAGGGCCTTGCCCAGTGCTTCGAGTTCGGCGGCCAGCAGCGGACCTGCGGCGGCCACTTTGGCGAATTTGGCCACGCCGTGAGTAGAACCCTCGGCACGGTGCGCGGTGCCGAAGGCATCCATCACGAACACGTCGCACAGCGCTGCGTATTGCTGCGCCAGCTCGTCGGTGTTCTTTTTCTCGCCCTTGTTGAAGCGAACGTTCTCGAACAGGACGACATCACCGGCCTTCACGTCGACGCCGTTCAGGTAATCGGCAACCAGAGGAACGTCACGACCCAGCGCCTTGCTCAGGTAGTCGGCAACCGGCTTGAGGCTGTTCTCGGCAGAAAACTCACCCTCTGTCGGGCGGCCAAGGTGCGAGCAGACCATGACGGCCGCGCCCTTTTCCAACGCCAGCCTGATGGTCGGCAGCGAAGCGAGGATACGTGCATCACTGCTGACCACGCCGTCCTTTACCGGGACGTTGAGGTCTTCGCGGATCAGTACACGTTTACCTTGCAGATCGAGGTCGGTCATCTTCAAGACGGTCATGAGCATTCCTGTTTTTTTACTGTTATTGGTCAGCGACGCGCAGAAAGTGATCGGCGACGTCGAGCATTCGATTGGCAAAGCCCCACTCGTTGTCGAACCAGGCCAGCAGATTCACCAGCCGGGGTCCGGAAACGCGGGTCTGACTCGCATCGACAATGGCCGAATGCGGATCATGGTTGAAATCGCAACTGGCGTGCGGCAATTCAGTGTAAGCCAGCAGCCCCTTGAGCGGGCCGCTGGTGGCGGCCTCGCGCAGGATACGGTTGATCTCCACGGCATCGGTGTCTCGCGACATCTGCAAGGTAATGTCCAGACAGGACACATTCACCGTCGGCACGCGAACAGCTTTGGCCTGAATTCGGCCGGCAAGTTCCGGAAGCAGCCGTTCGATTCCGCGCGCCAGACCGGTGGATACCGGAATGATCGATTGGAAGGCCGAGCGGGTACGGCGCAGATCCTCGTGATGATAAGCGTCGATCACCGGTTGATCGTTCATCGCCGAGTGGATGGTGGTGATGGTCATGTATTCCAGGCCGATGGCCTGGTCCAGCAAGCGCAGCAGCGGCACACTGCAGTTGGTGGTACACGAGGCGGCCGAGACCAGCAGCTCGCGGCCAGTCAGCTTGTGCTGGTTGATGCCGAACACCACGGTGGCATCGACATCCCGTTCGCTGGCCATCGGCTGGGAAAACAGCACCCGCGGCGCACCGGCCTCCAGAAAGCGCAGGCCGTCTTCGCGAGTGTTGTAGACGCCGGAGCACTCAAGCACCAGATCGACTTCCAGACCGGCCCAGTCTATGCCTTCCGGCGTCGCACTGCGCAGCACCTTGATCCGGTGGTCATTGATGTGCAGGTATTGCCCTTCAACCCTCACTTCGCCGGGGAACCGGCCGTGTGTGGAGTCAAAGCGCGTGAGGTATTCAAGACTGGCCATGTCGGCCAGATCATTGATGGCAACCACTTCAAACCCGGCCTTGGCCCCTCGCTCGCACAGCGCGCGAACGACACAACGACCAATACGGCCGTAGCCGTTCAGAGCAACTTTGTAAGGGCGGGGCTGGGGCATGAAATTTTCGCCAGGGGCTGGATCTGATTGCGCAAACGATAAAGCCTGTGGGAGCGGCCGGTGCGGCGATCCGCCCCGGTCGCTCCCACAAAATCAACTACCAACCATGAGGCAGTTGATCAGTCTTCCAGCAGTTCTTCAGCAGTGCTCAGGACGTTTTCCAGCGTGAACCCGAACTCTTCGAACAGCGCTGGCGCAGGGGCCGACTCGCCGAAGGTGGTCATGCCGATCACGCGCCCTTCCAGGCCGACGTATTTGTACCAGTAGTCGGCATGAGCCGCTTCGATCGCAATACGCGCGCTGACCTGCAACGGCAGCACTGCCTGCTTGTACGCAGCATCCTGAGCTTCGAAAATGCTGGTGCATGGCATGGACACCACGCGCACGTTGCGACCCTGCTCGGTCAGCTTGTCGTAAGCCTGCACAGCCAGACCGACTTCCGAACCGGTTGCGATCAGGATCAGCTCAGGCTCGGCCGCGCAATCACGCAGCACGTAGCCGCCACGCGCGATGTACGACAGTTGCTTCTCGTCACGCGCCTGGTGAGTCAGGTTCTGACGGGAGAAGATCAGTGCCGACGGGCCATCGTCACGCTCGATAGCGTGTTTCCAGGCCACGGCCGATTCCACGGCATCCGCAGGGCGCCAGGTGTCCAGGTTCGGCGTGGTACGCAGGCTGGTCAACTGCTCGATCGGCTGGTGAGTCGGGCCGTCTTCGCCCAGACCGATGGAGTCGTGGGTGAATACATAGATCACGCGCTTCTTCATCAACGAGGCCATACGCACCGCGTTGCGCGCATATTCCATGAAGATCAGGAAGGTTGCGCCGTAAGGCACGAAGCCGCCGTGCAGGGCGATGCCGTTCATCATGGCGCCCATGCCGAACTCGCGAACACCGTAATGCAGGTAGTTGCCGTTAGGGTCTTCGCCGGTGATGCTCTTGCAGCCTTTCCAGATGGTCAGGTTGGACCCGGCAAGGTCAGCCGAACCACCCAGAATTTCAGGCAGCAACGGGCCCAGTGCTCCCAGCGCGTTCTGGCTGGCCTTGCGGCTGGCGATGGTTTCGCCCTTGGCGTTGACTTCGGCGACATAAGCCGCTGATTTTTCGGCGAAATCAGCAGGCAACTGCCCACTCATGCGGCGAATGAAATCGTTGGCCAGCTCCGGGAAGGCGGCGGAATAATCAGCAAAACGCTGATCCCACTCGGCTTCGGCAGCCAGGCCTTTTTCCCTCCCGTTCCACTCGGCATAGATGTCAGCCGGGATTTCGAAAGGACCGTAGTTCCACTTCAGTGCAGCACGGGTCAGGGCGATTTCGTCAGCACCCAGCGGCGCACCGTGGGACTCTTCCTTGCCCTGCTTGTTCGGCGAACCGAAACCGATGGTGGTCTTGCAGCAGATCAGCGTTGGCTGATCGCTCTTGCGAGCGGTTTCGATGGCCGTCTTGATTTCTTCAGGGTCATGACCGTCGACATTGCGGATCACCAACCAGCCGTAGGACTCGAAACGCTTCGGCGTATCGTCGGTGAACCAGCCTTCCACTTCACCATCGATGGAGATGCCGTTGTCGTCGTAGAACGCGATCAGCTTGTTCAGTTGCAACGTACCGGCCAGCGAGGCCGCTTCGTGGGAAATACCTTCCATCATGCAGCCATCGCCCATGAACACGTAGGTATGGTGATCGACGATGGAGTGGCCTGCACGGTTGAACTGCGCGGCAAGCGTTTTCTCGGCAGCAGCGAAACCGACGGCGTTGGCAAAGCCCTGACCCAGCGGACCGGTGGTGGTCTCGACGCCAGGCGTGTAACCGTATTCCGGGTGGCCTGGAGTACGGCTGTGCAATTGACGGAAGTTTTTCAGGTCGTCAATGGAAAGGTCGTAGCCGGTCAGGTGCAGCAACGAGTAGACCAGCATCGAGCCGTGGCCGTTGGACATGATGAACCGGTCACGGTCGGCAAACGAAGGGTTTGCCGGGTTGTGTTTCATATAATCGCGCCAAAGAACCTCGGCGATATCCGCCATGCCCATGGGGGCACCCGGATGGCCGCTGTTGGCTTTTTGCACGGCATCCATGCTGAGGGCACGAATAGCGTTGGCACGCTCACGACGGCTTGGCATCGCTGATCTCCTGGGAATTAAGAAATAGGATTGAGAAAAAGAAGGCTATTTTCCCTCACGGACAGGCCGGGGGCAATCACAGATAGACGACCATAGGCTTTTTTCCGGGGTTGCGGACATTATTTGCCACGCAAAGACTGGATCACCCGTCTGCACGACAAGTTCACAACGCCTGACCGGCGCCATCCATCCAGCAATATCAAAACTTTTTGATATTGCCCTTGCGACACTCTGGATCGCTCTCTAGACTGCGCAGCTATGAACCTGCGTGTACCTGCCATTCGCCATGATGCATGCGACGACCTCTCTGCATTGTGCAAGGCCGGCGGCGATCCCTTGCGGCTGAATGTGCTGCGTGTGCTGACCAACGACTCGTTCGGCGTGCTGGAACTGGCGCAGATTTTCGCCATCGGCCAGTCCGGCATGAGTCATCACCTCAAGGTGCTGGCGCAGGCTGATCTGGTCGCGACACGGCGTGAAGGCAACGCGATTTTCTACCGGCGCGCCCTGCCCCATACCGAGTTGCCGGGTGGCAGGCTGCATGCGGCGCTGCTCGATGAAGTGGATACGCTGGACTTGCCGGACGACGTACAAAGCCGTATTGGCCTGGTGCATCGGCAACGGGCATTGGCCAGCCAGGATTTTTTCGCCCGTACCGCAGAAAAGTTTCGTGCCCAGCAGGACCTGATCGCCGGTTTGGCGCAGTACAGCGAAAGCCTGCTGACCTTGCTCGACAAACTGAGCTTCGGCGCCCAGGCAACCGCTCTGGAAGTAGGCCCCGGTGACGGCGGCTTCCTCCCTGAGCTGGCGCGACGCTTCGCTCAGGTCATCGCGATGGACAACAGTCCGGTGATGCTCGACCTGGCGCGTGGCGTCTGCGAGCGCAAGGCACTGGCTAACGTTGAGCTGAGGCTGGCCGATGCACTGACCGACGCTAAAGTCAGCGCCGATTGCGTCGTCCTCAACATGGTGCTGCATCATTTCGCGGTACCGGCCGAAGCCTTGAAGCAACTGGCCGAACATGTAAAACCCGGCGGTAGCCTGCTGGTAACAGAATTGTGTAGTCATGACCAGAGTTGGGCCAGGGAGGCCTGTGGCGATCTCTGGTTAGGTTTCGAGCATGAAGACTTGGCCCGTTGGGCCATCGCTGCGGGGCTAGTTCCCGGGGAAAGCCTCTATGTAGGCTTACGTAATGGTTTCCAGATCCAGGTTCGCCATTTTCAGCGACCGGCTGGCGACACTCACCATCGGTAAAATGAAGGAAACCCGTAGAGATGAGCGAATACTCACTTTTCACCTCCGAGTCCGTGTCCGAAGGGCATCCGGACAAGATCGCCGACCAGATTTCCGACGCGGTTCTGGACGCCATCATCGCTGAAGACAAATACGCCCGTGTGGCGTGCGAAACACTGGTCAAGACCGGTGTGGCGATCATCGCTGGCGAAGTGTCGACTTCGGCCTGGGTCGATCTGGAAGACATCGTGCGTAACGTCATCCTCGACATCGGCTACAACAGCTCCGACGTCGGTTTCGACGGCGCCACCTGTGGCGTGATGAACATCATCGGCAAGCAGTCGGTAGACATCGCCCAGGGCGTTGACCGCAGCAAACCTGAAGATCAGGGTGCTGGCGACCAGGGCCTGATGTTCGGCTATGCCAGCAACGAGACCGACGTGCTGATGCCAGCACCGATCACCTTCTCCCACCAGTTGGTGCAGCGTCAGGCCGAAGCGCGTAAATCCGGCCTGCTGCCGTGGCTGCGCCCGGATGCCAAATCCCAGGTTACCTGCCGTTACGAAAATGGCAAGGTGGTCGGCGTCGACGCCATCGTCCTGTCGACCCAGCACAACCCGGATGTGTCGTACAAGGACCTGCGCGAAGGCGTGATGGAGCTGATCGTCAAGCACGTCATCCCCGCGCACCTGCTGCACAAGGACACCCAGTTCCACATCAACCCGACCGGCAACTTCATCATCGGTGGCCCGGTAGGCGACTGCGGTCTGACCGGCCGCAAGATCATCGTCGACACCTACGGCGGCATGGCCCGTCACGGTGGCGGTGCATTCTCCGGCAAGGACCCATCGAAGGTTGACCGTTCGGCCGCCTACGCCGGTCGTTACGTCGCCAAGAACATCGTCGCTGCCGGCCTGGCCGAGCGTTGCGAAATCCAGGTGTCCTACGCCATCGGCGTCGCTCAACCGACCTCGATCTCGCTGAACACGTTCGGCACCGGCAAGCTGTCCGATGACAAGATCATCAAGCTGGTCCGCGACAACTTCGACCTGCGTCCTTACGCAATCACTACCATGCTCGACCTGCTGCACCCGATGTACCAGGCCACTGCAGCCTACGGCCACTTCGGTCGTACCCCGGTCGAAATGACCGTTGGCGATGACACCTTCACCGCCTTCACCTGGGAAAAAACCGACCGCGCCGACGCCCTGCGCGCAGCTGCCGGCCTGTAAAAACCCAGAAAAAAGCCCCGGACGACCTGGTCGTTTCGGGGCTTTTTTTCGTCTGGAGATATGGACGGTCCGAGTCCGATCAAGAAAATGCGGCGCGCCGCAGACTTGTGACGCAGAGCGTCACGCAAGGCATTACCACGCTGGAGCGTGAGGAATGAGAGCCAGGCGGGAGAACACTATCGTGCCCAGGCTCCGCGCTCATCGCTATACACAAGTCTTGCTCACGAAAAGGCCGGCGCAGTCACTGAGCACCCTGCGTGGACATGCCCTTCGGCAAGAGCAATGCGTACCAAACTCCTGTGGGAGTGAGCTTGCTCACGAAGACGCCGGTGCAGCCACTGAGCACTCTACGTGGACATGCCGCCCTGCTCCATCGCAAAACCCGGTAACCAAGCCCTACCCCATCACCACGCGACAACGACTAGCCTCATCGGGCCCATTCCTAAAGCAAGGATGCTTCGATGCTGCCAACCTTTCGCCTGATGACGTGTGCTCTTGTGTTTCTTCTGCCCGGCCTCGGCCATGCCAGCCAATGCCCTGACTGGCCTACAGCCAAGGCGCACAGCGAGGTCACGGCCTTGCAACAGCAGATTGCCGCGTGGGATGACAGCTACCACCGGCAGGGCATTTCGCAAATCCCGGATGAGCTCTACGATCAGGCGCGGCAGAAGCTGAGCCTGTGGCGCTCGTGCCTTGCCGTTTCCAGCCCCGAGTCCAATCCGCTGAAGACAGCAGTCGGCCCGTTGCCTCATCCCGTTCCGCACACGGGGGTCAACAAGCTGGCCGACGAAGGTAGCGTCAAGGACTGGCTCAAGGGCCGCAACGATCTGTGGATTCAACCCAAGGTCGATGGCGTAGCCGTCACGCTGGTCTATGAAAAAGGCCAGCTTGTGCAGGCGATCAGTCGTGGTGATGGGCGCAAGGGGCAGGACTGGACCTCGCAGGCGCGACTGATCGAAACCATTCCTCAACAACTGCCCCAGGCTGAATCCCCGGTACTGCAAGGCGAGCTGTACTGGCGGCTGGACGACCACATTCAGTCAGCATCCGGCAGCGTCAACGCGCGCAGCAAGGTCGCAGGATTACTGGCGCGGCAGACGATCAGCCCGCAGCAAGCCGACGCCATCGGGCTGTTTGTCTGGGACTGGCCGAACGGGCCGGCCGATATGGCGCAACGTCTCGCAGGCCTGCAAGCCATGGGTTTTGAGGACAGCGCGGCCTATACGCATCCACTGCAAAACTACGCCCAGGCCGCACGATGGCGCGAGCATTGGTATCGCAATCCCCTGCCGTTCGCCACGGACGGTGTGATCATGCGCCAGGGTCAACGTCCACCCGCGCAACGCTGGCAAGCCAGTGCGCCTTACTGGATTGCCGCCTGGAAACATCCCTACGCCCAGGCGCTGGCCGAGGTGCGCAATGTCAACTTCAAGATCGGCCGCAGTGGCAGGATTACGCCGGTGCTGGAGCTGACCCCGGTACGCCTTGACGACCGTACCGTCAGCCGCATCAGCACGGGCTCGCTGCAGCGCTGGCAAACACTGGATATCAGGCCTGGCGATCAGGTCGCCGTGAGCCTGGCCGGGCTGACGATTCCACGACTCGATGGCGTGGTGTCCCGTGCTGCTGAACGAGCTGACATGATCATTCCACGAGCCGACGACTTTCATGAACTGAGCTGCTGGCAAGCCACACCAGGCTGTGAAAGCCAGTTCCGCGCCAGACTGGCATGGCTCAGCGGCAAGAAAGGCCTGGCGTTGCCCGGCGTTGGTCCGGGGACCTGGAACACGCTTATCGAGAACGGCCAAATAATGGGCTTACTCGATTGGATGACCCTGAATCATGCTGAGCTTGTTAACATTCCCGGCTTCGCTGAACGCAGTAGCGCTAAACTGCTCGACAGCCTGCAAACCGCACGCGAACGGCCGTTTCAGACATGGCTCAAGGCCATCGGACTGCCGCCCACGGGAGGCGCCAGACTGCCCGACAACTGGCACGAACTGGCTGACCGTAGCGTTGAGCAATGGCAAGCAGAGCCAGGCATTGGTCCTGGTCGTGCGGCCAGACTGAGGGCTTTTTTTCAGGACCCACAGGTACAGGCACTGAGCCAGCAATTGCAGGCACAGAGCATTTCAGGTTTTAAGTAGCGGACGTTCATTTTTCTGTCCGTATTCAAACGGAGTTCATATGCAGTTTTTATCGCCACTGATTCTTTTCACCAGCTGCACGCTGCTCGCTACAACCGTGTTCGCAGACGCACAGGCGCCCTCCCCCGTGCAGTCCGAATGCCAGATCAAAAGCCAGGAAATCAGCAGCAAGATTCAGTATGCCAAGACCGAGGGTAACAAGGCGGAACAGTCCGACCTTGAAAAGGCACTGGCCGAGGTCAATGCCAATTGCACCGAAACGTCATTGATCAAACAGCGCAAGCAGAAAGTGCTCGACGCCAAGCAGGAAGTCAGCCGCCGTCAGACCGACCTGAACAAGGCCATGGAAAAGGGCGATCCGGAGAAGATCAACAAGCGCAAGGACAAGCTCGCCGATTCGCGCAAGGAATTGCAGGAAGCCCAGACCGAACTCGAGAAAGTCCAGTCAGACGACTGATCAGGTCGCGACGCTGCCCATGATCGGCAGCGTCGCGAACAGCCTGTCAGGACACGGCCGAGAAAGCCGACACCCCGAACAGCGCGATGATCAGGCCCATGCCCACCAGCCAGACAAGCGAGCGCAGTGCGGCCAGATCGGCCAGGTAGAAAATGATGTACAGCAGGCGGCTGGTGATAAACAACACCGCCAGCACATCAATCGTCACCAACTGCGCGTTACCGGCAATGTGCGCAATGATCACCGCCGCAGCAAATGCCGGGGTCACTTCAAAGCTGTTCATCTGGGCAGCATGCGCGCGGCGCGGAAACCCTTCCAGCTTGTCGAGAAAGGCCCGCGGGTCATGGTTATGCCCGCTGCCAAATTTGCCGCTGCCGAACTTGGCGATACCGGCACAGATAATCGGCAGCAAGATCGCGACCAGCACGCACCAGAAAGCAACTGTCATACGTCCATCCTTATAGGGTTCAGCTTCATCGGAAGCATCCGGGCAATACCCGCTCACAAGCTATGAGCCGGGGGTCAGCGAAAGGTTCTTGAAGAACGACCACCAACCTGACGCATTACACCAGTTTAGGAAAGATCAGGCTGAACGTGGTGAATTGGCCTGGCTCGCTCTGCACCGTAACCTGCCCTTCGTGCAGGCTCATGATGGAACGCACGATCGCCAGCCCGAGCCCGGTCCCGCCCTGCTGTCGCGCTCGGCTGACATGCACCCGATAGAAACGATCGAACAGGCGTGGCAAGTGCTCGGCATCGATGCCATCCCCCGCATTGCGCACCGCCAATGACACTTCATCCTCATGCGTGGCAAGCGTGAGGGTAATGACGCTGCCCGACAGACCGTGACGAATGGCGTTGGACAGCAGATTGGAAATCGCTCGCTGAATCATCAGCCGGTCACCGCTCGCCCTGGCGTGCCCCTGAACCTGCAAGGTGATGTCGCGATCCTCCGCCGAGGAGGAAAACAGTTCGGCAACCTTGTCTGCCTCCTCACGAAGATCGATGACCTCGACCGGCAAGGGCGCTGCGGGCTGGCTGACGCTGGCCAGAAACAGCATCTGACTGATCATGCGCGACATGCGCTCCAGCTCTTCGGTGCAGGATTCGAGTGCCTGCTTGTATTCCTCCGACGGGCGCGGTCTGGACAGCGTGACCTGCGCCCTGCCCATCAGGTTGTTCATTGGTGAGCGCAGCTCATGCGCAAGGTCGTCCGAGAACTGCGCCAGTTGCTGCACATCACCGTCCAGCCTGTGCAACATGAAGTTGACCGCATGTGCCAGGTCGCGCAACTCGTCAGGCAGGCCCTTCACTTTCATCCGATGAGAAAGGTCGCGGGCCGAGACCAGCGCAGTGACTTTCCTGAACGCCCCCAGCGGCCTGAGCCCGCGACGCACCACCCACCAGACGCCAAAGCCGACCAGCAGCAGAATCACCGGCAAGGCCAAACACGTCGATCTGACGTAAGCGTGCAGCAGCACGGTGTCGCTTTCCCTGTCCATGGACAGCCTGACCAGCACGTCCTGACCGGTCTTGAGGCGTACGGTCCTGTAACCCAGCAGAATCTTATGGCCCTGCTCGGATTTCAGTTCCTGAAAGCCTTGCGGCAGCGAATCGGTATCAGGAACCGGCAGACTTCGTCCTTCTTGGCTACCGACGCTCATCAACTCTTGCCGAGGGTTGCCCACGTCGAAAATGGTCAGCGAGAAGCTGTCATGCCCGACGATCTGGTCACGCAGCGTGTGGGGGTACTGGACGATGTCGACGACCCCCAAAAAACCCTCGCTCATGCTGTGTTCGATCTGCCTGAACTTCTCGTTCAACGCGTCTTCGGCACGTATATCGAGCTGACGGGAAATCGCCGCATAGGCAAGCATTTCCATCATCAGCACCAGGCACCCGATGAGCGCCGCGACCGTCAATCCGAGACGGGTCGAGAGACGGGTCAGCTTCATTCACGCACTTCCAGTACGTATCCGACGCCACGCAACGTGTGAATCAGCTTGGTCTCGAACGGATCGTCGATCTTCGCGCGCAGACGGCGGATCGACACCTCCACCACATTGGTGTCGCAATCGAAGTTCATGTCCCAGACCAGAGAGATGATCTGGGTGCGCGACATGACTTCGCCGCTGTGCCGCATCAACAGGTGCAACAGCGCGAATTCCTTGGTCGTCAGGTCGATGCGCTGGCTGCCGCGAAACGCTCTGTGGCGCCCCTGATCCAGCTCCAGATCGCCGACCTGCAACACCTTGGAAGTGCTGGTCTGCTCGCTGCGGCGCATCAGCGTGCGGACCCGAGCCAGCAATTCGGGAAACTCGAACGGCTTGACCAGATAGTCATCAGCGCCCATTTCCAGGCCCTTGACCTTCTCTTCGAGACGCCCGCGTGCAGTGACCATCATGATGCGCGTACTGACGGTCTTCCTCAGGCGGCTCAACACCTCCCAGCCGTCCATCTCCGGCAGGTTCACGTCCAGGATCACCACATCGTAAGCCTGATGCTGCGCGAGATAGAGCCCATCGAGACCCGTTGCCGCGATATCGACGATATAGCCGCTTTCGGTCAGACCCTGATGCATGTATTCGGCAGTTTTCGGCTCGTCCTCGACGACAAGGATTCGCATAACCAGGCTTCCTGTTTGATGAACGGTGGATGACGATGCCGTGCAGTGTACTGAAAAGAAACGCCCATCCCGCTGGATAACAAAATCGTAATTTTGCAGCAATCCCTCTGATAACTCCGGTTGCATACAGTCCCCTCAGCCAACTTCAGCGCCCTGGTGCCTGTTTGTTTTTTGTTTTCGATGGGGTGAGTCATGCGACTGGAGAATAACGTGCACGCTCAGCGTACAGATCGATTGGCAGGGAGTGCGCTGTGAGAGTCGCCGCACTTTGCCTGGTGTTGTTACCGTTTGTTGCCCCTGGCATTGCCGCTGCCCAGGGCATCAGCCTGGCTCAGGCACTGGAGGCAGCCTTCGCCCGTAACCCGGAACTGGCCGCAGCTCAGTGGGAGATCGGCGTCGCCGAGGGCGATCGACAGCAGGCCGGACTGATCCCCAACCCGACCGTGTCATGGGAAGTGGAAGACACCCGCCGCGAGACCAGCACCACCACCGTGATGCTCAGCCAGGCACTGGAACTGGGCGGCAAGCGCGGGGCGCGCATTGAGGCCGCCAGCAAGGGTCAGGACGCTGCGCGTCTGGAGCTGGAGCGTCGCGGCAACGAGCTGCGTGCCGAAGTGGTTCAGGCGTTTTACGCAGCCGCGCGGGCACAGGCTGGCCTGGAGCTGGCGCGCCAATCCAGAACACTGGCCGAGCGCGGCCTTGAGGTTGCCGAAGGGCGAGTCCGGGCGGGTAAGGTATCGCCGGTGGAAGCCACACGCGCCCAAGTGCAGCTGGCCGAAACCGACCTGCTGGTCCGTCGCGCCGAGACCCTGAAAATCAACAGCAACCGCGAGCTGGCGCGCACCACTGGTTCGCCGGTCGCCTCTTTCGAACGTCTGGACTACAACGACCTGTCGCCAGGCAAGCTGCCACCGAGCGCAAAGCTACTGACCGCCCTCAATCAGTCCGCCGAGCTGCGCCTGGCGCAGACCCAGATCGAGCAGCGCGAAGCGGCGCTGGGGTCTGAGCGCGCCAAGCGCATCCCGGACCTGACTGTCAGCGTCGGCAGCCAGTACAGCCGTGAAGAGCGCGAGCGAGTCAACGTCGTGGGCCTATCGATGCCACTGCCGCTGTTCGACCGCAATCAAGGCAACGTGCTCGCGGCATCACGCCGTGCCGACCAGTCGCGCGACCTGCGCAACGCCGTCGAACTGAAGCTGCGCACCCAGACGCAGTCCGCCCTCGATCAATGGAACACCGCCGCGCAGGAAGTCGAGTCCTTCGACCGCGTGATCCTGCCCGCCGCGCAACGTGCCGTCGACACGGCAACGCGCGGTTTCGAGATGGGCAAGTTCGGTTTTCTCGAAGTGCTGGATGCGCAACGAACGCTGATCTCGGCGCGCAGCCAGTACCTCGAATCGCTGGCCACCGCCACCAACGCCAGAGTCGCCATCGAACGAATCCACGGTGATCTCAACCGCTTCAGCCTCAACCCCTGACTTTCCTTTTCCGCCTGTATCGAGTGTATCGAAAGGTGCTGCACGCACCTGATCGCCGGGAGCCTTCATGAACAACAAACGAAGCATTGCCATCGCGCTGGCGGTGGTGGTCATCATTGGTCTGGGCAGTCTGACCCTGAACCCGCAGATACTGCCGTTCGCAGCCGGACCAGAACCGTCAGCCGATGAGCACGCGCATGAATCCGGGCAGGGCCATGCTGAAGAGCCAGGCCACGCCGACGAGTCGAAAAAACCGGACGCCGCAGCCTCGGAAGCTTCTCACGAAGAGGAAGAGGGACACATCGAGCTGACTGCCGAGCAGATCAAGGCAGCAGGCATCGAGCTGGCCAGCGCCGAACCCCGGCAGATGAGCACGACCGTGACCTTCCCCGGTGAAATCCGCTTCGATGAAGACCGCACTGCGCATGTCGTGCCGCGGGTCAGCGGCGTGGTCGAAGCGGTGAAGGTCGATCTGGGTCAGTCGGTGAAAAAGGGCCAGGTGCTGGCAGTGATTGCCAGCCAGCAGATTTCCGATCAACGCAGCGAATTGAACGCTGCACAACGACGTCAGGAACTGGCGCGCCTGACCTTGCAACGCGAAAAGAAACTCTGGGAAGACAAAATCTCGGCCGAGCAGGATTACTTGCAGGCGCGTCAGGACTTTCAGGAAGCCGACATCAACCTGGCCAACGCGCGGCAGAAGATCAGCGCCATCGGTGCCAGCACCCATCCTTCGGCGGGAAGCCGCTACGAGCTGATCGCACCGTTTGACGCCGTGGTCGTGGAAAAGCACCTGGGCATCGGCGAGATGGTCAGCGAGGCGAGCAACGCCTTCACGCTGTCCGACCTGTCGCGTGTCTGGGCCACCTTCGGCGTAGCGCCCAGGGATCTGGACAAGGTGGTGGTCGGTCGT
Organism: Pseudomonas sp. PvP028; assembly: GCF_017832255.1. Lineage (NCBI taxonomy): Bacteria > Pseudomonadati > Pseudomonadota > Gammaproteobacteria > Pseudomonadales > Pseudomonadaceae > Pseudomonas > Pseudomonas sp. PvP028. The sequence goes on along the minus strand of NZ_JAFIBL010000001.1, from coordinate 1,771,027 downwards.
CCGGTCATCGTCAGTGCGCCCGACCTGAATGCCCGGGTCGAAGGACGAGTCGGCTACGTCGGCAGCCTGCTGGGCGAGCAGACCCGCGCTGCGGCCGTGCGCGTGACACTGGCCAACCCGCGGGGCGCGTGGCGTCCCGGCCTGTTCGTCTCGGTGGAAGTCGCCGCCGAGCAGGCCAGTGTGGCGGTCAGTCTTCCCGAAACGGCGATCCAGTCGGTCGAGGACAAGCCCTCGGTCTTCGTGCGCAACGCTGAAGGTTTTCAACTGACGCCGGTGACACTTGGCCGCCGCGATGGTGGCCACGTGGAAATCGTCAAGGGCCTGGCGGCCGGCACACAAGTGGCCACCGCCGGCAGCTTCATCCTCAAGTCGGAGCTGGGCAAAGGCTCCGCCGAGCACGCCCATTGATCTGCGTCCCACGAGTACACCCACATGTTTGAACGGTTGATTCAATTCGCGATTGAACAGCGCATCGTCGTGATGCTTGCTGTGCTGCTCATGGCTGGGCTGGGCATCGCCAGTTACCAGAAACTGCCCATCGATGCGGTCCCCGACATCACCAACGTACAGGTGCAGATCAACACCTCTGCGCCCGGCTTCTCGCCGCTGGAAACCGAGCAGCGCATCACCTTCGCCATCGAGACCAACATGGCGGGGCTGCCCGGTTTGCAACAGACGCGCTCGCTGTCGCGCTCGGGCCTGTCGCAGGTCACGGTGATTTTCGAGGATGGCACTGACCTGTTCTTCGCCCGCCAACTGGTGAACGAGCGCCTGCAGATCGCCAAGGACCAGTTGCCGGAAGGCGTCGATGCGATGATGGGGCCGATCTCCACCGGCCTCGGTGAGATTTTCCTGTGGACAGTCGAGGCCCGCGAGGGCGCGCTGAAGGAGGACGGCACGCCGTACACGCCGACCGACCTGCGGGTGATTCAGGACTGGATCATCAAGCCGCAACTGCGCAATGTGCCAGGTGTGGCCGAGATCAACACCATCGGCGGTTTCGCCAGGCAGTACCAGATTGCGCCTGATCCGAAAAAACTGGCCGCCTACAAGCTGACGCTGAACGATCTGGTGGCAGCGCTGGAGCGCAACAACGCCAACGTCGGCGCAGGCTATATAGAACGCGGCGGCGAGCAGTTACTGATTCGCGCACCGGGTCAGTTGGGCACGGTGGACGACATCGCCAACATCGTCATCGCCAATGTGCAGGGCACGCCGATCAGAATCAGCAGCGTGGCCGAGGTCGGCATCGGCAAGGAAATGCGCTCTGGCGCAGCCACCGAAAATGGCCGTGAAGTGGTGCTCGGCACGGTGTTCATGCTGATCGGTGAAAACAGCCGGACCGTTTCGCAGGCGGTGGCCGCCAAACTCGCCGAGATCAACCGCACACTGCCTGCTGGTGTGGAAGCCGTAACGGTTTATGACCGCACCACGCTGGTGGAAAAAGCCATCGCGACGGTCAAGAAGAACCTGATCGAAGGCGCGATTCTGGTCATCGTGATTCTGTTTCTGTTCCTCGGCAACATCCGTGCTGCGCTGATTACCGCCATGGTGATTCCGCTGGCCATGCTGTTCACCTTCACCGGCATGTTCACCAACAAGGTCAGCGCCAACCTGATGAGCCTGGGCGCGCTGGACTTCGGCATCATTGTCGATGGCGCGGTGGTGATCGTCGAAAACGCGATCCGCAGGCTGGCGCATGCCCAGCAAAAGCACGGCCGCATGCTGACCCGCAGCGAGCGTTTCCACGAGGTCTTCGCCGCCGCCAGAGAAGCCCGTCGGCCGCTGATCTTTGGTCAGCTGATCATCATGGTCGTGTACCTGCCGATCTTCGCCCTCACCGGTGTGGAAGGCAAAATGTTCCACCCGATGGCCTTCACCGTGGTCATCGCCCTGCTCGGCGCCATGATTCTTTCGGTGACCTTCGTGCCTGCCGCCATCGCCATGTTCGTCACCGGCAAGGTCAAGGAAGAAGAAGGCTTGGTGATGCGCACCGCCCGCCAGCGCTACGCGCCGATCCTGAGCTGGGTACTGGGGCATCGCTCGATAGCGTTCGGCATGGCCTTCGTGCTGATCGTGCTGTCCGGCTTCACCGCCAGCCGCATGGGCAGCGAGTTCATCCCCAGCCTGAGTGAAGGCGACTTCGCCCTGCAGGCGCTGCGGGTGCCCGGCACCAGCCTGACCCAGTCGGTGGACATGCAGCAGCGTCTGGAAAAAGCCATCATCGACAAGGTCCCGGAAGTGCAGCGCGTGTTCGCCCGCACCGGCACCGCCGAGATCGCCGCCGACCCGATGCCGCCCAACATCTCCGACAGCTACGTGATGCTCAAACCGCAAAGCGAATGGCCTGACCCGGACAAGTCCCGTGAAACGCTGATCGCCGACCTACAAAAAGCCGCCGCCAGTGTGCCGGGCAGCAACTACGAACTGTCCCAGCCGATCCAGTTGCGCTTCAACGAACTGGTTTCGGGGGTGCGTAGCGATGTGGCAGTAAAGGTCTTCGGCGACGACATGAATGTGCTGAACCAGACCGCAGCAAAAATCGCCGCCACCCTGCAAAAAGTGCCAGGCGCCTCGGAAGTCAAAGTCGAGCAGACCACCGGGCTGCCGGTGCTGACCATCAACATCGATCGCGACAAGGCCGCGCGTTATGGCCTCAACGTGGCCGACGTGCAGGACGCCATCGCCATTGCGCTGGGCGGTCGTCAGGCGGGCACGCTGTATGAGGGCGACCGCCGATTCGACATGGTGGTGCGCCTCTCCGAGCAACTGCGCACCGACGTGGACGGGCTTTCCAGCCTGCTTATTCCGGTGCCTGCAAGCGCTGGCAATCAGCAGATCAGCTTCATCGCCCTGTCTCAGGTCGCCAGTCTCGACCTGGTACTTGGGCCGAACCAGATCAGCCGCGAGAACGGCAAACGTGTGGTCATCGTCAGCGCCAACGTGCGCGGTCGGGACCTCGGCTCGTTTGTCGAAGAAGCGGGCACCACCATCGACAACGGCGTGCAGATCCCGGCCGGCTACTGGACCAGCTGGGGCGGGCAATTCGAACAACTGCAATCGGCCGCCAAACGCCTGCAGATCGTCGTGCCGGTGGCGCTGCTGCTGGTACTGGCGCTGCTGTTCATGATGTTCAACAACCTCAAGGACGGCCTGCTGGTCTTCACCGGCATCCCGTTCGCCCTGACCGGCGGCGTCATGGCCCTGTGGCTGCGCGACATTCCGCTGTCGATCTCCGCAGGCGTGGGCTTCATCGCCCTGTCGGGTGTGGCGGTGCTGAACGGCCTGGTGATGATCGCCTTCATCCGCAGCCTGCGCGAACAAGGCCACTCGCTGCACGACGCCATCAACGAAGGCGCCCTCACCCGCCTGCGCCCGGTTCTGATGACTGCGCTGGTCGCCTCCTTGGGCTTCATCCCCATGGCCCTCGCCACCGGGACTGGGGCTGAGGTGCAGCGACCTCTGGCGACGGTGGTGATTGGCGGGATTCTGTCGTCGACGGCGCTGACGTTGTTGGTGTTGCCAACGTTGTATCAGTGGGCACATCGGCGGGAGGATGAGGAGGCGGTTAAGGCGTTGAAATAGGGTTTTAAGTAAAGATTGCGCTGATCCAGCTGATGTTACCGTCAACTGGCCCAGCGCAGTCGGCACTGTCTGTAGCCAACGTCTTACTCCATTTCCAGAAACGCAGCACACTTACTGGCGAACGATTCAGGTAGACACCGCAGCTTTGAGCAATGATATTTCGAACCATGAAACACGTTACTAACTAGTTGCCAAATGTGTTGAAATGCAGCCTTATCACCCAGCGCAGCGCGCGTTGCGCCGAAGATACTTAAGATCGTGAATTTCCTGCCACTGTGGGAACTCACTCCCCGGATCGGCAACTAACAGCGCAGTTGCTCGCGCATTGGCGGCAAACAGGATCGACGCTGAACGTTGTGTGTTTTTCAATTCGCCGCACGAAATGGCCATTTGAAAAACAGGACGTACAGTTTGCGCAAGTAAAGGAGTTACACAATGGACCTGACCTTTGGCACCCCTCTCAGCCAGAGCGGACGCCTGCTGCAACTCACCACCCCGCTGGGCGAGCATCAGCTCCAGGCCCTGCGCGTACACGGGGTCGAGCGCATCGGCCGTGTGCCCCGCTACACCCTCGACGTGGTGGTGCAGGACACCGAATACGATCCTGAAAAACTCATCGGCCAACCCGTCAGCCTGGCCATCCTCTGCGATGACGGTTCTCCCGCGCAGCGTCATGGCCTGGTCGAGAGCGTGCGCTATCTGGGTAATGACGGTGGTCTGCATGACTGGCAACTGGTCTTCGCGCCCTGGTTCAGCCTGCTCGAATACCGCCTGGATTGCCGTATCTGGCAGGACAAGAACCTGCCGGCGATACTTGAAGCCGTTTTCTCACTGTACGAACAGGCCAAGGGCAACTATCGCCTGGACCTGCGGCGTGAATACGCCCCGCTGTCCTACGTCACCCAGTTCAATGAAAGTGATGCCAACTTCGTGCAGCGCTGGTGCGAACAGGAAGGTCTTTTCTGGTACGTCGAACATACCGCTGACAAACATTGCATCGTTTTTACCGACACAGTGGACACCCTCCCCGCGCTGGCCCCGCAGAGCATTCGCTTTCACACCCAGAACGCCACCGAGAAACAGGACGGCATTACCCAGTGGAGCAGTGGCTCGCAGTTGCTCAGCGGCAAGCTGCATTGGCGCAGTGTCGATTACCTGGCCCACGGCCAGCCACGCGAAACCGTGATGCCTGCTTTGCAGGCGGCTTCGGCGCCACAGGCGCTGGAACGTTACGAGTATCAGGGCCAATACGGCTGGCAGAAGCAGGACCGGGGCGAATGGCTGAGCCGCGTACAGATCGAGCAGCGTGAATCGCAGGCACGTCGTGTGCAAGGTCAAAGCGGCGTGCGGCAGATGGAAGCCGGACGCTGGTTTGAGCTGACCCAGCATCCGCTGTACGAACGCAAGGCGGCTGAAGAGCGACAGTTTTTGCTGATCGAAGTCGAAATATTCGCCGAGAGCAATTTGCCGCTGGCCAAGGAGAGACGCGAAGTGCCGGGTAGTCTGGCAGCGCTGTTCAGATCTGTTCGTCCTGAGCCATCACCCCTTACCGGTGTGGCAGATACGCTGGGCGTCGGCAGCCACGGCTTCTTCCTCAATCGCTTTGAAGGCCAGTTGCACAGCGTGCCGTTCCGCAGCCCGTCGGAGCATTTCAAACCCAAGAGCCTCGGCCAACAGACCGCCGTGGTCGTCACACCCAGCGGCCATGAAGTGTTTACCGACACCTTGAACCGGATTTGCGTACGCTTTCACTGGGACCGCCTGTCTCAGGATGGCGAGTTAGGCTCCTGCTGGCTGCGCATGATGCAACCGAGCAGTGGTCCGGACTGGGGCAGTGTGCATGTGCCGCGTGCCGGTGAAGAAGTGGTCATCACTTTTCTGGACAATGACATTGATCGGCCACTGGTGATGGGGCAAGTCTACGGCGGCCACAAACCCGCCTGGCACTCCAGCGGCTTGATGGCCGGCTACAAGAGCAAGGAAGTCGGCGGCGGAGGTTTCAACCACTGGGTGATGGACGACTCGACCGGCCAGGTCCGTACCCAGATCCACAGCAGTCACGGCCACACCCAGCTAAACCTCGGTTACCTGATCGACCAGCGCGGCAACAACCGTGGCGGCCTGCGCGGTACCGGGTTTGAACTGCGCACCGATGCTTACGGTGCTTTGCGCGCCCAGCAGGGTTTGTACCTCAGCACCTGGAAACGCAGCGGCGCACAGGGCGCACAGATCGATGCCAGCGAAGCGCAGCAGCAACTGAAAAACAGCGAACAGCGCGTCAAGACCTTGTCCGACACCGCGCAACAGCACAATGCCCTGCCCATGCAGGAAGGCCTGGACAGCCTGACCCAGCTCAACAGCGATGCCGACGTGACTTACGGCAGCGACGACGGCGCCCCGAGCCAAGGGCCAGGCGAGCAACAACGCAACGGCGGCGACACCGCCTGGGCAATCCGCAGCGGCGGACGCGGCAAAACACCGGGCTACCAGCAGCCATTGCTGATCGCCTCCTCCCCTGCCGACATCGCCACCGCCACGCCGAAAAGCACCCACCTGCACAGCGGCAAACACCTGACCCTGAGCACCGGCGAAGACGTCAGCATCGCCAGCGGCAAATCCCTGCTGGCCAGCGTCGCGCAAAGCATCAGCCTGTTTGCCCAGAATGCGGGAGCGAAGCTGTTTGCAGCCAAGGGCAAGATCGAGCTGCAGGCGCAGAGTGATGCGATGGAGCTGACCGCGCAGCAAGGGGTGAAAATCACCTCGACCGCTGCCGGAATAGAAATCGCCGCTCAGGACGGCATATTGCTTACCAGCGGTGGTGGCTACATCCGCATCAAGGACGGCAACATCGAGATTCACGCGCCGGGGACGATTGATGTCAAAGGGGCGAAGAAGACGTTTAGCGGGCCAGCACAGCTTAATCGCGACCACCCTGCCTGGCCCGAGTCCTCTGTGACCCAAGCGCTTACCTTTTATGCAGGGCAAACCAACGCCGGAAGCTCCAGTGCGTGGGCTGGTATGCCTTACACAGTGCGTGACGGGGCATCAGTCGTCAAAAAAGGCGTCATGGATAAAACCGGGGCAATTGGCATTGATCACCACCCCACAACCAGCAGATACACGCTCGAACTGGCTAATGGCGTGAGTTACGACATTCCGGTCGGCGGGCAGTACCAAGGCGAGCAAAGCAATGCCGAATTCGCCAACAGCGGATTTCATCGCCATAGCAACCAAACGGGTTCAACGAGCGCTCGGTCAGGAACTGAGAGTAAGTTCCGTGCCCTGTACACCTCGCTGAACAATCCAGAGTCAGAATCGGAAACGTGAACAATGGGGACACCTAGCCCAGCCAGGAACAGGTTTGCAACCGGCACGGTTACTGTTGACCGTGCAGAACGGCCATGGCTTGTGCAATCAACTGTCAGCCATCCAGCTTGCCATCCCGGTCAGGCAGCGTGTCAGAACCTATAAGGAACGGAACTCCCATGGAATCGCCACTCCCCAGCCTCTCCAACATAACAGTGCCTGTCGCACTCTCGCACACCAACAGCGCCAGGATTGTCCAGCGCTGGTTCGTCGAGAACAGTGAATTCAGCCCGATTCCGGCCACCTATAGACCGCTGGTCAACGGCGAAGAAGCATTCAGAGCTGTCTTTGAGGCGATTGCAAAAGCCGAGAAATCCGTCGAAATCATCTGCTGGGGCTTCCAGCCTTCCATGTACTTCATCCGCGACGGATCCCACCCCTGCATTGGCGAACTGCTCAGGATCAAGGCCGCCAACGGTGTGAAGGTGCGCATACTGGGCTGGGAAATGCCCTTCAACTCCGCAGGCATGGCAGGCGAAGGCAACCTGCCGGGCAAGGGCTCGCTTCGACTGAATTCTCGAGCCATGCAAAGCTCGACCAAGGATCAGTTCAAGTACGACCGCGAATGGTTCTCTGAATACGCAGTGTCCGATGGCAAGGCGGCTGAGCGAGTCAATGGTAAATCCCCCGTGTTCGTGAGTCGTGGCTTCAGCGCTAATGAAAGGTTAGAGATTAAGCACTGGGTGAAGTATGAAGCGCTCGATCCCAATATCAGCGTAGGCATGCAACTCGTCCTGAGCGCCAGCGCTTCGCACCACCAGAAAAGTGTACTGGTCGACTATGAACTCCCCAGCGCGGTCGGCTTTGTCATGGGTCACAATTCGCTGGACGAGTATTGGGACACCGATCAACACTCGGCACTGAACCGTGAAGAAGGCACCAAGCCTGCGCCCTATCTAGGCTCGCGCGGCTCCACGCCACGCCAGGACATCTCGTGCATGTTGTCCGGGCCGATCCTCCACGATGTGCACCAGAACTTTGCCATCGCCTGGCGCAAGGAAACCGGCGAGGACCTGCTCGCCTGCCGCGATTGCGATCCGACCTCCAATCGTCTCCAGTTCCAGAACGGCACGCGGTTGATGATGCAAGTGTTGCGCACCCAGGCTCAGGTGGGCCAGCCCAAAACCAACCGCAAGCACAAGGATGACGTGGGCGACCATGAAAAACCCGTTCGAGACATCCAGAGCGGTTACATGGTGGCTGCCAACAACGTCACCCAGTTCATCTACATCGAAAACCAGTACTTCCGCTGGCCGCCGCTGGCAGATCACCTCAAGACCCTGGCAGGGAAATACTTCGAGGCAGGCCGCAAGGAGCCCCTCTATCTTTTTGTCGTCACCAATGACACCAAGGACGGGGTCGGCATGGGCACGGCCAAGACCCAGGAAATGCTCGCCAGCCTGGGTCGGGCAGAAACCATTCCGGCCATCACCAAGCTGCGAATGATCAAGGAGATGAAAAGTGAAGCCCCGGTCAGACCTCGGCCAGATGGCCCAAATGATCGGGCCGGGCAGAGAAAGCTGGACGAATGGCAAGCGGAGATGGACAGGAAAACCAAGGAGATTGAAACTTCCACCTTGGTAGCCAAGGAAGTGCCAGGCTTGAAGATTCATGTCTGTTCGCTGGTCGCATTCGACTCGCCGGCGAGCAAGCCCTGGATGCCGGTTTACATCCACTCCAAGCTGATGATCGTCGATGACGTCTACACCACACACGGCTCGGCCAACATCAACACTCGAAGCATGATGGTCGATAGTGAACTGAACATCTGCCACGAGCATCCAGAGTTTAGTCAGCCGTTGCGGCGGCGATTGTGGGATTTGCATACAAACAAGATAGGGGCACAAGATGATCCTAAAGAAGCTTTTACAGCTTGGCAGGAAATCATTGATATAAATAGAGATCGGCAACAAGCCCGGAAGATTCCATATGCTTCTTTAGTGGAATTCTATTACAGCAAAACTTCCATGACGGACCTTGACTAATGCGCTTGACTCTTTTGCTCTCAAGCCTGCTACTGATCGCCTGCAGCTCCGGCAACGCCATAACTTTACGTACAAAGGACACGCCTTTGAATCAGCTGAGCGAAATTAAAGCCAATCTGGCATTTAACTGCGTACACGAGAAAATTCCGGCCCCTTCGGCAGAAACGGACGTGCTGTTCAAGTACGCCCGCTGGTTGCAGAAAAACAATCAGATTCAGCAGGATGAAACGGTCGATATCGAGATCGGAAGACTTTACCGCATCGCGGCAGAAAACAACCACTACAAGGCCAACGTCAACCTGCAGAACGGCGCCATGCGCGGCCAGTTCAAGCTCACTGGTGGAGAACGACTGCGCCTTAGCCAGCAATTGATAGATGCACACGTAGCTACCGGTTACTACATGATCGCTATCTATCTCCAAAAGGGCGCGGCTGGACTGCAACAAGACGAGGATATGTCCCTGCGCTACTTTCGCAAAGCGGCGGATGAGGGAAGTGCGCAAGCACAAGCCTATGTTGCTGAAAAGCTCGCACCCATTGACACTGCACCGGATATTGCAAGACAAATGCGTCGTTGTGCTGCCGAGCAAGGCAATGGCAAAGCAGCTCGCGCACTTGGTGTTAATCTATCAGAGAGAGGAAATTATCAAGCTGCGCTCGAAGCTTTTCAACTTGGCGTAGCGGCAGGTGATGAAACCTCTGCCTCCTTTTTGAGCAAAGGTTTCCATGGCACTAAATCTGACAATCGTCTGTACCATATAGGCCAAGAAGAGGACTTAGAACGCGCCGAACGTTATAAAAAAATCTGGAGCCTTCTGGCAGATTGGTCATATGCCAATCCAAGCGTCCCTGAAATCAACGAAATCGTCCCCCTGCCACCAGCCAAACTCCCTGTATGGGATGGAAAGCTGAAATGGGTTGAAGAGCGTGAAGCCAACATCCCGCCGCCCAAGCCTTCCGAAGCGCTGATCGAGCAACTGGCCAAGGCCATGATGCTTGACCCTAAAACAGGTAAGCCGTTGCCGGGCTCTCCGGTTTATAGCAAGGAAGACTGATCATAGGTTCAAGTAGCAGACCGGGTTTTGCATGTGCCGACAGTGGTCGGTGCATGCAAATCCGCACTCATATCCCACTCCGCTCCGTATGCCAGCGATGCGTTTGCTCTTTCTGAAAAATAATGTTGGGCAGCAGACGCACAACACACCCACACCGACATGGACAACGCGATGCACACCCTCATCTATTTATCGCTGGCCGTTCTTCCTGCTATAGCAATGGCCGAAAAAAACGACTCGCCTCCTGCGAGCTCGGGGGGGCGTGCTTTACAGAACAACGTCAGGTTTGAATGTCATCGTGAAGCTGACGTGCTGCCGCCGGTAAGTCAAGACGCAGATACGCTCTACCAATACGGCTTATTTCTTCAACAAGGAGAACGCCCGAGTGATATCGGTGGTGCAACACGCTACTACCGAGTTGCAGCCGCTCACGGGCACTACAAGGCTGCAACTAACTTGCAGGCATTGATCACACAAGGCCTTGCACGCTCTCCCAACGGACAAGAAGAACCCTTAGCACTGGTGGAAAAATTTATGACCTTCGGTGTTCCAGGTGCTTACTACGACATGGCACACTATCTTGAATCTGGCTATGGCGTCGAGCAAGATCAAGAAAAAGCAAATGCATATTTTCGAAAAGCAGCTGACTTAGGTAGCCCTGACGCTCAGTACTATGTAGCAACGTTACTAGGAAGATTAAAAGGTGGAGCACGAGTCATGGAGCAAATGCTGCACTGTGCTGCCTATCAAGGACATGCACAATCAGCCCGAGAGCTAGCGGCTTATCTGCGGACAGGAAAAAAGTATAAAGATGCTGTTGACGCTTATCAGCAGGCTACGAGATCAGGAAATACAATTTCAGCAAGAATGCTAAGCGAAGCATTCAAAGGAGTTTCTTCACCAGACAGTTTGTTTTACATGAACTTGGAAGCAGACGAGGAAAGGTCGAAGCGATATGAGGCTATCCATAAGTTTCTAAAAGCAAATGAAGCACTAGGAGCAAAAGTTCCAGATTTAGATATTATTGCTCCCTTGCCACCAACTAAACTTCCTGCATGGGACGGCACCTTTCAATGGCAAAAAGAGCGTGACGCAAAAACCGCGCCTGACAAGCCGGACGATACACTACTGCAAAGATTAAGTAAGGAAAAAGACCTGGATCCGGCCACAGGCCTGCCTTTAACAAAAAATTGAAAGTCAGATGTCATTGATGCCTGCCGTCGTCGTTGCAGCAGGCATCAAAAAGGGCCGGACGTCGGCGATGGCTGAACGGCCAGACATGCAAAAACATGGATAACGTTATGCAGACCTTGATTCATTTTGAGCAAGCCGCTCTTGCTGCATTAGCAGTGACTTGTAAAGTCAGTCGCTCATCTGTTGGGGCTTCAAGCCTTCCATGTATTTCATCCGCGACTGATGCCACAACCGCATTGGCGAACGGTTCAGACTCGAATCGATGTATTCTGAAAGCAGGCTTTCGACCCATCAACTCTTTCAAGCACAGGCAGTCGGGGCTTACGCGCCACAATTCACTTACATCACGGACTGTATCAAACGCCTATTTGAAAATAGGCCTGAAATTTTATATTTGATGAAAGGACGCTAAAGTGAAACTAATTAACATAGCAAAGCTCACAACCGGGGCTGCGATCGCATGCATGCTGACGAGTTGCTCCGGGCAGCGATCCACCGAGGAAATCAAACCTTTTGTGATTTGCAAAGAGAGGATTGAAGGGCGTTTCAATAAGCAAGGTGGTGTAGAGGAAACGCCCGGGCCCGTTGGACGCTGCTCAACGAATCTGCGCAAAATTTCTACACATTACGTGGCGAAGGATGGAAAAATCTATTGGATGAGGCAAGAACACTCCAGAAATACACATTGCATCTCAGGAACTGGAGATGCATCGGCATTAATATATAATCTATCACCTGCCTGTCTATTTTCAAGGCCTGGGCAGTACGATGCGATAGAAGATAGATGGCTTAAATTAGTTACACACGACTCAACCGCATTTCAGTCACTGGAAGACACTGACCAGACCCTGCCCTATTGGCAACAGGACCAGCTTTCACACTATACAAAAGATGCAAGTTCTGTTTATCACTATCAAAATAGAATAGAAGGCGCGACACCAGCCTTATTCAAAGTGTTCTTCCCATTCGGAGATGATAGAAGCTGGCACAAATATGAATTTTCAAAAAGTGATAAGGATATATTTTTAGGAGGCAAATCGATTGGCAAACTTGACCTGAGTCAGTTAGGACCTCTGAAACCCGTCAGGTGCCCAGGGCACGGCCTAATCACGTGTACTTACGCCGCTGAAATAGATGACTTACTCAATCGCGGCTGGGGAAACGGATCACTGGGAAAACTGGGAAATGATTTGATTTTTTTACGAGAGCACGGGGCTGATTACTTTCAAGGCATGGCATCGCCCGATATGTTTATGTTTGTAACAACAAAAAAAGTCTACTTATATACTCATGGGACGTTTTATGAGCTGGCAGCGAGTTCGCCGTCATCAACCAGAGTACTCGTACCTATGGATGTTGATTATTATGAAAACAATAAATGATCGCCGGCCTCCAAGCACCGCCCCCAAAGCCCCCGACAAAACTCATCATTTGAATAATCCCAAGGATCATGCTGTCATTGCCCCCAACAACACCCCCAATTTTGCGCGCCCAGCCCGACAAGTCGGACGCGCAAACACCCCCGTTTTTCCAGAGACACTCAGGCATGGATAGCAAAGAAGCGACAGTCAGGATGTCGGTGCCGCCTCTTGGCGACGGCGCCGGTCATCGTCTGGCTGGCATTGCGGCAACCACGGCGCTGGTGCTGGAGACCAATAATCTGCGTGGTGGCAGTGATGCCGTGCAGGCATTGAGCAGCCTCAAGCGGCTGGTTGCCCGGTATGCGCAGCAGAGTGTTTCGCCCCTCTCGCTGGCGCAGTGGGTCATCACCCATGACGGCCTTGATCTGCAGGCGCGTCAGGCGTTGTGTGAGCTGGCAGGGCGCACGCTGGACTTTGTCGAGATCGAAGCGCTCACCGGCTACTACGATGCGAAGAATGCAGGCTTTGATTGTGTCGATCAAACGCGCTGCCAGTACGTGGTATTTGCCGACGCCGATTGCCTGCCTTGCGCCGACTGGCTGGAACAGTTGCTTGTACCCTTTGATCAGGCCGATGCGCCGGTTGCTGTCGCTGGACGTACCAGCTATGCGCCAAGTATCGCTGGCAGTGCACTGACTGCCATTGATTTCATGTATTTCCCAAGCCCGTTGCGCAGCGGTACCACGCGCAATTTCTATGCAAACAATGTGGCCTTCCGCTGTGATGCTTTCGAGCGGCACCGCTACGAGCCCCTTGACGGCGTTTACCGGGCGCATTGTCAGGTCATGGGGCTGCGCATGCAGGCTGAGGGCGTGGCGGTGGTCTACGCACCGCATGCGCACACCGAACATCGCTTGCCCGACAGCCGGGGAGAAGTCTTGAAACTGCGCTGGTTGCGAGGCGGTGACAGCGTCGACCTCACTCCGTATCTGGTGCGTGCCTATATGCCGGACTGGCTGCAGTGGCTCGGGCGCAGCGGTCCCATCGGCCCCTTGTGTGTGATGGTCGGTCGCCTTGGCTACAGCCTGCGCGCGCTTAATCACCAGCATCTGCCACCACTGCATGGATTACGACGCCTGACTGCAATGGCTTTTGTAGTGGGTCTGTCGCTGCTGGACACCGCTGGTGCCGTCATACGCGGTTGCGGCCTATCGTTCGGTCGTGCCAGCGCACGCCATAGCGAAGCGCTCTCTTATCACCGCAATCTGGATTGACCCGCGTTATACCCCATCGTCGCACGCAGGAAGCGTGCTCACAGGAAGTCAGTATGAAATCTTTATCGATCACCTCACTTGGCTGCTACATGGTTTGCCTGGCATTGCTGGGGCTGAGTATTCAGGCGCAGGCTGCGCCTTCCGATTTCAAAGGCCGCGGAGTATTTCACTTCGCTTCGGCCAGCGGTTGCGCCACAACCGTCAGCAACGCGGACAACAACTGTAACCGCATCGCCCTGGACGTGACTGATGCCCATGCCAGCGTAGACCCTCAAACCCACACCATTGTATTCAATGCCGACGCCAGCCATGACAGCAAGACCGTGATAGGCGACGTGCTGCTGCACGGCAGTGGTCTGGCCGATGATGGCCAGCGTGTACCGCTGAGCCTGCATGTATTGCTGCGCCGCTCAGGCAAAGTGTGGTCCCCTGATACCTACGTGCATGCTCCGGTGCGTGGCAGGTTTCGTGAGATAAAACTCGACCCTTACCAGATCAGCGTCCGCGAGGAGACCGGCGAGCGAGTGCTGTTCACCGCCGAGCAGGCACGCAATGTTCTGGCACAACCGTCACTTGCCGCAAGAGTGGCCAGCTATTTCATCGAGGTTCACCCAAGCGATGTGAAAAATCCAGATGCCAACGACATCACCATTGCCTTGGGCGTCGGCAAAGTATCGAAGTCTTTGCTGCGCGCCAGCTTCACCTCGGATCAACCGGGCACCATCGAGCTTGGTTCTCTGTTGGAAACCGGCACCTGGAATGTCAAATTGCAGGCCTTGAGCGGGCAGATTCCGGTATGGGTGGTTCAGCGCCAATTGTTTGTGTTTGGCCTGGAAGACAGCCCGCTTCTTGCCGACGTGCGCAAACGTGGCTTCAAAAAGCTCGACACCCTGGAAATGGGCGCGGTAAATGGCAAGGGTTATCTGCGTTACAACGGTGCTGAAGAAAGCTTCCCGACCGCTGCGGCCTCAGGCTCGGCCTTTTTGCGCGACAGCTTCATCGGCCTGATTCTGGCCTGGCACCGTAGCCCGCAGCCTGTGCAATGAGCGTGATCGAACACAGCACCAGCGAACCCGACTTCAGTTGCCTGGCCGCGCCCGAGGTGCGAGGCCTCGGTGCATTGCAAGCGCACATGGTGGACCGGATCAAACGTGCGGCACTCAAACGCCTGCACCGCAGCCTACGCGGCGAACGCATGCTGCTGCGCATGTACCTGGCCGGTGAGGACGCTACAGAGCGCGCATTGCTGGACGAGTTGATGCCGCAGTCGCCGCCTTGGCTCGAACGGCAGGTCGAACAGCACCTGGCCGATGAGCGTCGTCACGTGGTGCTGTTCACTGACGCCTTGCACGCGATGGGCGATGACGGATCAAAGCGTCTGCCACCGGACTGGCTCAGCAGACACAAAATTCGTCGCTGGCAACATCTGGCCCGGCGGCATTCAGCGAGTTTCGAGCAGGGCCTGCTGGTGCCCGCCTATGCTACCGGGCTCTGCGCAGAGCAGATGGCCCAGCGCGTGCTGGGCCGTCACTGCGCAGTCATCGGCACGGCACACAGTTTCTACCCGTTGCTGTCGAAAGTGCTGGCCGACGAGAAAGCCCACGTGCGCCTTTGCGAGAACACCTTGCGGCGTATCGTGGCACCTCATGAATGGGTGCATCTGGCGCGGTTATTGAAGGATATTCGCACTGTAGAATCCGGCTTTGGCGTGACCAGCGCTGTGGCGATGTATGTGGCTGGCTGGGTGTTTGGCGGGCTGCGCAAAGCGGGCGGCAGCGCCCAATGAGCACACGCATTCTTTATCTTGCGACTGCCGATGCACGCGGCCACCTGATGCGCGCGCAATTGCTGGTGCACGCCCTGCGCAAGACTGGAGCCGAGGTTGATGTGATGACTACCTCGGAGCAAGGGCAGCGGTTTCTGCAGAGTTTCGGAGTTGAGGCCGAGATTCTCTCGCTGCACTATGCCGTGCAGTTCGATAGCGAACAAAACATGCTACGCAAGGCCACCAACCGCAATGTCGCGCACTACCTGTTTCGCCCAAGTCGCATGCTGCGTGATATCGGCCAGCTGCAACGTCGCCTGCGCGATGTCGATCTGGTGATCAACGATTCCTTTCACCCCGCGCTGCTGTACATGGGCATGCTGCCCGGCTGGCGGCGCAAGGTGGTGCATGTGTATGGGGCAAGCCTGAAGGTCGCGCTGATCAATAATTTCGCGGGCATGTGGCCACGTCCGTTTGCGCGCCTGTTTGGCTGGATTGTTGACCGCCAGATAAACGCAGCTCGCGCCTGCATAGAGCATGATTTTGCCTACGCCGTTGACGACGCAGACGCCCCAAAGGTGTTTCGCTTGCCAACCCCGGTAGCCCTGGTTGCCGTAACGCCAGACCGGATCGGCGATGGCGCAGCGGTTTACCTCAACCCTCATTTCACCGAGCCCGCCCTGGCCGACGCCTTGAGCGCGGGCCTGTCCGCTGCAGGGCTGAGCAAGCACCTTATCGGCGAGGGTTATGCCGGACACGATGGCTGGCTTGCCATTGACCCGGACTGGGCCAGCCGCGCTGCGCAGGCACAACTTATCGTGTCGGCACCGGGCATGGCCGCGCTGTCGATCGCGCTGGTTTATCAACGGCCGATCATCCTGGTCGTCAGCGATCAGCCCGAACAAGCCACCAATGCCGCACGCGCTGCGCAGTTGCAGCTGTTGCACCGCGTGGTGACCTGGCGGGGCGATGCCGCTGAATTTCAGCATCAGGTGGCCGATGCGGCCAGGCAACTGTGTGCGGTCTCCACACCCGACCCTTCCGGCGCGGCAGGTCAGGCGCGCGCCCAGGCGCGAATCAACGCCTGGAACAGCCGTTTGCTCAACTTATGAGTTCAATGCTTATGCCATCGCCCAGAGAACAGCCATGAGCCAGCCCGCGCAGCGTCGCCAACCCGACTACCGTCAGGCGCTGATCGCGTTGCTGGGGCTACTGCTCGGCCTGGGCGTTTTCATCTGTCTGGAACGCGCCGTCACCCCTCGCTACAACTGGGTCACACCGCTGGATGAGTTGATCCCGTTCACCGCACATTCATGGTGGGTGTACGTGCTATTTTTCCCGTTCGTGCTGTTAGCAGCCGGGTACGCCAGCGTCGAGCGCTTCAAGGCGTTCAGAACGGCAACCGGGATCGCGTTTGGCGTGGCCTTGCTATGCTTTTGGCTGTTCCCCGAGTTCATACCCCGGCCTGATACCGGGTTGATCGACAATGCGTTTCTACAACAACGCTTGAGCCGGCTTTGGCAGCTGGACCTGGCGTCCAACGGCTGCCCCAGCCTGCACGTGGCCGTCACCTGCCTGGCTTGCCGAGCGCTTTGGGGTCAACCTTACAGAGCGTTGATCGGCATTACCGGGCTGCTGATCTGCTTGTCGACCCTGACGTTGAAGCAGCACACGCTGATAGATGTCGCAGGTGGTGTGATGCTCGCTCTGGCCTGTGCCCTGGCCACTCGACCACAAGGAAACAACGCCCGTGCCCAAGCCTGAATCACGCGCAGGCGATAACCTCGCGCTGAAAGCGTTTACACCTGCCGCCGAGTTGTATGTGCTCAAACCCTGGATCAGCCTGCTGGCGCTATTGGCCGACTGGGGCCTGATCGCGCTAGCGTTCACTTGCGCCGCGCTCTGGCCACACCCCGCAACCTATCTGTTTGCAGCCCTGCTCATCGCACGCAGCCAGTTGGCGCTGGCGGTGATCATGCATGAGAGCGCCCACGGCGTATTGTTGCCCCGGCAGAAACCTAATGATGTGATCGGCCAACTGGCTGCAGCAGGCCCGCTGTTTATCTCGATGCAGACCTACCGCGCCGGACACCTGAAGCATCACCTGCATCCCATGCAGCACGATGACCCGGTAGTCGCGGTGTTCGGTCTGGGGGATTACCCACAACCAAGAGGCAAGCTGGCCACTCGATTACTGGCTGATCTGTGTGGAGTGGGATATTTCATCAGCGCATTCAGATTTGCCCGTGGGGACTATCGCGCAATCATGCCCAAGGTCGATAAATCAGCTCGGCAGGCGGCTTGGGAAGTCTTTTCGATGCTGATCAGCAACGGGCTTTTGTTTGGTGTGCTCGCCTGGTCGGGGCATCCGCTGCTGTATCCGGGATTATGGTTGCTGCCTGCCGTCACCTTGCTGCCGCTGATGGGACGGATTCGAGCGATCATGGAGCACGCAGGCCTGCCGGCCTGTGATGACCAGAGCCAGAACGCGCGCAGTATAGTGCGCCCGAACTGGCAGACGTTTGTATTTGGCCCGCATGCCATTCATTACCACATAGAGCATCATCTCTACGTGCGCATGCCTTTCTATCATTTGCGTCAGGCGCATCAGCAATTGACGATGCGACGGTTACTGCCGGGCGAGAACCTATACGGCGGCTACGGTGGAGTGCTGCGCGACGTCAGCTTCCCCGCGTCCCGAAAGCGTTTGTAAGCGGATACCGTTGCCTGAATAAAAAGCGCCCCGAAGGACGCTCTGACGGATGCTGTCGGGAATGTGATGTGCGGTCAAAGCACACTCAACGGATACTCCACAATTACCCTCACCTCATCCAGATCCGACTCGAACGCCGTAGCCCGGGTCGTTGCCTGGCGCACGCGCAGTGACAGGTCTTTGAGCGATCCGGTCTGCACGATGTATTTCGCTTCGATATCGCGCTCCCAGCGTTTTTGATCGGTCAGCGGGTTGCCTTGTGCGTCGCGGCGCATGTAGGTGCTGTTGGCGTTGGAGTAGTCGGCGTCGGTGCCTTTGCCGTAGCGGGTCATGAACGACAGGCCGGGTACGCCGAAGGTGGACATGTCGAGGTTGTAGGTGACCATCCACGAGCGCTCCTTGGGTGAGTTGAAGTCGCTGTACTGGATGGAGTTGGCCAGGTAGATGGAGTCGGACTGCCTGAGGTAGTCGAAATCATCATCACCTTCGTTGCGCTGGTGCGAAAGCGACAGGGTGTGCGCGCCGTATTGCAGGGCGAGTTTTGCACTCCAGATGTCGTTGTCGAATTCGCCGAGCAGCTTTTTGCCTTCGTCGGTGGCGTTGTAATAGTTCAGGCTGCCGGTCAGTGCGAGATCATCGGAAAGTGGCAGTACGTATACCGCCGAGGCGTATTTCTGATCCCAGACATCTTTGAGTCGGCTGGTGTACAGGCCAAGGCTCAGCGCGTCGGTGGCCTGGTAGTCGCCGCCGAAGTAGGCGACCCATGGTGCGTCGACCGCGCCGCCGTAGAAGGTGGCGAAACCGTCGCGCAGGTTGCTGGAGACGGGCTGGCTCATGGAGTGCAGGCGACCGCCTTGCAGGGTCAGGCCGCTGATGCTGTTGTTGACGGCGGTAACGCCGCGGAAGCTCTCCGGCAGCAGGCGGGAGTCGCCGAAGGCAACCACCGGCGTGGACGGGAACACATCGCCGACGTTCACGACGGTGTCGAAAGCCCTGGCCTTCAGCGAGCCGCCAACTTTGCTGTACTCGTCCCGGGCGTTGCCTTGCTCATCGACCGGCAGTACATCGAACGCGCTGCGCCCACCGTTTCTGCCATCCCCCGTGTCGAGCTTGATGCCGATCATGGCAAATGCATCGACCCCGACACCGAATGAGCCTTGAGTGAAACCTGACTGGAATCGGCCGATGATGCCCTGCGCCCATGCTTCTGAATAGCCATTGCCGGTCGGACTGGACTCGCCATTGCGGTGGTCGCGGTTCATGTAGAAGTTGCGGTTGAGTACCGTCAGCGTGCTGCCTTCGATGAAGCCTTCTTTCTGTTCTTCGGCGAGTGCTGTAATCGACGTTACACCTGCCAGTGTCGAGCACAGGGCAAGGGACAATGTTCTGAGTTGGGTCATATGTGCTCCGATGGATCGGCAGATTGTTTAAACGTGTCGACCTGGCTCTTTTTATAGGTGCGAGAGCTGCCAGCGGGGCACCATCTTGAAGTGGCGAAAATAACGTCGAGGTGACGGCGGGATTACAAATATGAAAGGAAGTGAAGTACCGCCTGCGTTAGTTCGATACGGTGGAACAGGCATTGACCGGATACGTCTGTTTTTATTCTCGCCGAAGGCCGTAGGAGCAGACCGGGCGACGTTTCGCTGGTCAGCGAAGATGGTGCATTTGCAGCGAGCATGCCGGCCTCTTCGCGAACAAGTTCGCTCCTACGCCCTTTGGGCAGATGCATGAAAAACGCTTATCGCCGACGTTTTTGCCGGGAATAAAAAAAGCGCCCCGAAGGACGCTTAAAGATTCGCCCCGACCAAAGGAGCAGGGAGCTGCTACAAAGGGCGAATGGGGGGGCAGCGGGTCGGGCAGCAAAGGCATCAGCCTTCGGACTTGGTCGACCGTTCAGCCTCGGCTTTCTCGTCAGCATTGACGTACCGCTCGGCTTTGCTGCTGTTCTGTTCCTTGAAACGCATCTCTTGCGCCAGGCGCATCTTGTCGGCAGCGGGGCTTGCGTACTCGTTACCATCGTCGGCAAAGGCTGCAGTGGCGGACAAGGCAGCTACGGCGAAGACCATCGATTTGACCAGTTTCATCATCATTACCTTTCTCGGTTGAATGTCGGACCTGCGCAGCGCTCGGCGCTCGTCAGGGATGAAACAAGCTTACGGAGGGGGAGCTAACAGGAAGGTGAGCGAACAATGACAATACTGTTAGGAAGCTGACATCTCCGAGATGACCGATTTGTAATGTTTCAGCAACCTTCCGGTTAGTGCGCATTGGTTAGGGTTAAGCCACATTCAAACGGAGACAAAAGAAAATGCGCACAGCCAAATCGTTGTTACTTGCTCTGGTTATCCTTTCGCCCATCAGTGCTTTCGCCTACACCTCTGATGAGGTCAAAGCCACTACGGTGATCAAGGAACACCAGGCCAGCGTGCAGAAGTATGCCGCCCTCCATAACAAGCCGATGCCGGAGATCAAGGAGTACACCTACGGCATGAAGCTGGACGTTGCCAAGCTGGTCCGCAAGTCCCCGGATCTGCAAACCTGTAGCGTGATGCCAAAACTGATGACCTACGAAGACTCCAAGGGCAAGCTGAACACGGTTCAGTACCAGGTCCTCAGCGGGTGCAGAAACAGCCAATGATTCTGAACCTGCCAGGAAGGCCACTCAGCGTTACATCCCCCGTCAGCCCGGACAGTCATTCGGGCTGACTTTTTTGCGTCTGCAATCCCCTCCCTCCCCCATCTCAAATCCAGCTTCGTTTGGTGATTCCGGCATTTTTTGCAACATCACCGCCTCTGCGTGGTCAACGCAAACCCCACTGTGGCGTGTCGAGATGTGTCTGGACGTAGATCCGTTCCATCAAACACAGGCTCGGTTACGGTGATCGAGACACTGCACTTACGGATTTGGAATGACCGATGCTTGAACTCGCTGCTGGTTTTATCTGCCTCACTGCGCTGCTGACCTACGTGAACTACCGTTTCATCGGCCTGCCGCCCACCATCGGCGTGATGGTCACTGCGCTGATGTTCTCGTTGCTGTTGCAGGGTCTGAGCTTTCTGGGCTATCCCGGCCTGGAAGATCGCGTTCAGCAATTGATCGGCCAGATCGACTTCGGCGACCTGCTGATGAACTGGATGCTGTCCTTTCTGCTGTTCGCCGGGGCGCTGCACGTCAACCTTGGCGACTTGAGGAGCTACCGTTGGCCCATCGGCCTGCTGGCGACCTTCGGGGTGCTGATTGCAACCACGGTGATCGGCGCACTGGCTTACTGGATCTTTGCCCTGTTCGGCTGGCACGTCAGCCCGTTGTACTGCCTGCTGTTTGGTGCGCTGATCTCGCCCACC
Organism: Pseudomonas sp. PvP028; assembly: GCF_017832255.1. Taxonomy (NCBI): domain Bacteria; kingdom Pseudomonadati; phylum Pseudomonadota; class Gammaproteobacteria; order Pseudomonadales; family Pseudomonadaceae; genus Pseudomonas; species Pseudomonas sp. PvP028. Next base: position 1,749,381 of record NZ_JAFIBL010000001.1, on the reverse strand, counting down.
GACCCGATTGCGGTGCTCGGTGTGTTGCGTACGGCCAACGCCTCGAAACCGCTGAAGACCACGATCGTCGGCGAAAGCCTGTTCAACGACGGCACCGCGGTGGTGGTGTTCACCGTTTTGCTGGGTATCGCGCAGCTGGGCGAGACGCCGACGGTTGGCGAAACCGCTCTGCTGTTCGTCCACGAAGCGGTGGGCGGTGTGCTGTTCGGCGGCCTGATCGGTTACGCCGTGTACCTGATGATCAAGAGCATCGAGCAGTATCAGATCGAGGTCATGCTCACGCTGGCGCTGGTGATCGGCGGCTCGGCGATGGCGTCTGAACTGCATGTGTCCGGTCCTATCGCGATGGTCGTGGCCGGCCTGATCATCGGCAACCTGGGACGCAATCTGGCGATGAACGACATGACCCGTCGTTACATGGACGGTTTCTGGGAGTTGCTGGATGACATGCTCAACGCGCTGCTGTTTGCGCTGATCGGCATGGAGCTGTTGCTGTTGCCGTTCTCGTGGCAGCACCTGATTGCGGCCAGCCTGCTGGCCGTGGCGATTCTGCTGTCGCGCTTTGTCACCGTCGCCCCGGCCATCCTGCTCCTGCGTCGCTGGCGCAAGGTGCCGCACGGCACGATCCGCATCCTCACCTGGGGCGGCTTGCGCGGCGGTGTCTCGGTTGCGCTGGCGTTGGCCCTGCCGACCGGGCCGGAACGCGATCTGCTGCTGAGCATCACCTACATCGTGGTGTTGCTGTCGATCCTTCTGCAGGGCCTGACCATCGGCAAGCTGGTGAATGCCGTTACCCGCGCCCCGCAGGCGAAAGAGCCGGCAGAGCATTGATCAGACCGATGCGGCGGCGCGCCGGTATTCACTGGGCGTCTGCTGCATCTCCACGCGGAAGTGTCGGTTGAAGTTGGACAGGTTGGCATAGCCGACTTCAAAGCAGATGTCCGACACCGACATCTCGCTGTGCAGCAGCAGCCGGCAAGCCCGCTGGACCCGCAGTTTGCGCATCAGATCGATAAAACAATGGCCCGTGGTGCGCTTGAAGAAGCGTGAAAACCCCGGATCGCTCATGTCCAGTCGCTGCGCGATAACGGACAGGCGAATATCGCTGGTCAATTCGGTCAGCAGATAGTCGAACGCCTTGTTGATCCGTTCGGAACTGCGCGCATCCAGGGTTGGTGCATACCAGGTGCTGGCCAGCAGGCGAACCTCCTGCGCAGGCGCATTCATCAGCGTGTTGACCAGTTGCAGGAACAGAATCAGCCGCTCCAGCCCCTGAGCCGGGCCAATCTCTTCAAGCAAGCGTGCAGCCTGCACCGCTGTCGCACCGGTGAACTCCAGGCCGCGTCGCGCCTGCTCGAACAGACGCTGCAAGTCGCCCATTTCCGGCAGCGTACCGCGCAAGGCGAGCAGCGCGGCACCATCGAACTGCAGCACCACATCCCGCCCGGGCAGATGCTCACCGGGGGCCAGATCGCCGATCCAGTCATGCGGCAGATCCGGGCCGATCAGGGCCACATGCCCCGCCGCGAACTCACCGATGTAATCCCCGGCCACCAGCTTGCCGCTGCCCTGGCGGATCAGATGAATTTCGAATTCCGGATGATGGTTCCAGCGCGCCAGTGCGTAGGGATAGTCGTGCTCGTACCAACGAAAGCAGTGGTCGGGCTGCGGGAGGATAACCTCAAGCTCGGCAGGGCGCTGCTCGAGCAAGGCGGCTCGGCTGTCAGGCACGGGATGCCCCTTTTTATCGTTATGAATGCGCTGTGGACGCTTGAACATACGCCCTCGCGCCCAGCCAAGGCTAGCCCGCGATCAAACCGGCACTGATACTTTTTTGCTTTCGGACCGCCGGAGCGCGCTCGGTTAAAAAAGTATCAGTCGATGATCCGCGCTGCGTTTGTTCAGCCCTCTGAGGGCTGCTGTAATCGAGCCGTCCACCAGGGTGACTCAACCGTGGCCAACAACAAAAACAATGACTCCCGCCAGACAAGGCGCGGGGTGGAGAGCACTACGATGAACATTCGGAAAACGCTTTTCCTGTCCGCAGGCGTGTCCGCCGCCCTTTTCAACCTGACTGTCCAGGCCACCGAAACCGTGACCATCGCCACGGTGAACAACGGCGACATGATCCGCATGCAGCGCCTGTCGAAAACCTTTGAGCAGCAGCATCCCGACATCAAACTCAACTGGGTAGTGCTCGAAGAAAACGTCCTGCGTCAGCGCCTGACCACCGATATCGCCACGCAGGGTGGCCAGTTCGACGTGTTGACCATCGGCACCTACGAGACCCCGCTATGGGGCGCCAAACAGTGGCTGGAGCCAGTCACCGGCCTTGCGCCGGACTACGATCTGGAGGATATCTTTCCTTCGGTGCGCCAAGGCTTGTCAGTCAAGGACACGCTCTATGCCCTGCCCTTTTACGGCGAAAGCACCATCACTTATTACCGCACCGATTTGTTCAAGCAGGCTGGCTTGAGCATGCCCGAACACCCGACCTGGACGCAGCTGGGCGAATTCGCCGCGAAGCTGCATCAGCCCGACAAGGGCGTTTACGGCATGTGCCTGCGCGGCAAGGCCGGTTGGGGCGAGAACATCGCCCTGCTCAGCACCATGGCCAACGCATTCGGCGCGCGCTGGTTCGATGAGCAATGGAAACCTGAATTGACCAGCCCGGAATGGAGCAAGGCTGCGAATTTCTACGTCAACACCCTGAAAAACTATGGCCCGCCGGGCGTATCGAGCAACGGTTTCAACGAAACCCTCGCGCTGTTCAACAGCGGCAAATGCGCGGTGTGGGTGGATGCCAGCGTGGCCGGCTCGTTCACCACCGACAAGGCGCAGAGCAAGGTTGTCGACAGCGTCGGCTTTGCACCTGCGCCGGTTGAAGTGACCGACAAGGGCTCGTCATGGCTTTACGCCTGGTCGCTGGCGATACCGACTACCTCGAAACACAAGGATGCAGCCAAGGCGTTCATCACCTGGGCGACGTCCAAGGCGTATATCCAACTGGTCGCCGAGACAGACGGCATCAGCAACGTACCGCCTGGCACCCGCACCTCCACCTACAGCGAGGCTTACCTGAAAGCTGCGCCGTTCGCCAAGGTCACGCTGCAGATGATGCAACACGCCGATCCGGCGCACCCGTCGGCCAAACCCGTGCCCTACGTTGGTATCCAGTATGTGACCATTCCCGAGTTTCAGGCCATCGGCACCTCGGTCGGCAAGCTGTTTTCTGCTGCGGTGACCGGGCAAACCACCACTGAACAGGCGCTCACAGCCGCGCAGGCGGTGACCGAGCGCGAGATGAAACGTGCCGGCTACCCTAAGTAGAGCGCCAGCCCTCAACTGTATTGAACGGACGATGAACCCATGAAACGACTTGAAGGTAAAAGCGCGCTGATCACCGGATCGGCGCGAGGCATCGGCCGGGCGTTTGCGCAGGCGTACATTCACGAAGGCGCTCGTGTGGCGATTGCCGATATCGACCTGCAGCGCGCACAGGCGACAGCGACCGAACTGGGACCCAACGCTTATGCGGTGCGGATGGACGTCACGGATCAGTCGTCCATCGATCAGGCCATCGCCGCAGTGGTCGCCCAGGCCGGCAAGCTGGATATCCTGATCAACAACGCCGCGCTGTTCGACCTGGCGCCGATCGTCGACATCACCCGCGACAGCTACGAGCGGCTGTTTTCGATCAATGTCGGCGGCACGCTGTTCACCTTGCAGGCAGCAGCCAGGCAAATGATCGCCCAAGGGCACGGCGGCAAGATCATCAACATGGCCAGCCAGGCCGGGCGCCGGGGCGAGGCGCTGGTGGCGGTGTATTGCGCGACCAAGGCTGCGGTAATCAGCCTGACCCAATCGGCCGGGCTGGACCTCATCAGGCATGGCATCAATGTCAACGCCATCGCGCCGGGTGTGGTCGATGGCGAACACTGGGACGGCGTCGATGCGTTGTTCGCCCGCCACGAAAACCGGCCGTTGGGCGAAAAGAAAAAGCTGGTAGGCGAGCAAGTGCCTTTCGGGCGCATGGGCACAGCGGACGATTTGACCGGCATGGCCATTTTCCTGGCTTCAGCGGACAGCGAATACGTGGTCGCCCAGACCTATAACGTCGACGGTGGCAACTGGATGAGTTGACGTGCGACGGCGGTAAAGATGAGCCGAACCGCGCAAAAAAGCCTGCGACCGCTTCCATTGCCGAAGCGATTGGCTAAGATGCGCGGACCGTCTGCTGCCTGAGGCGGCTCATTGATGTACAGGAGTACGAATGTCCACTGAAGAGGAGATCGCCATTTCCGGCGGTACACCTATGATCCCTGATCAGCGCCGGGAGCTGATGCTGCGTCAGTTACGCAAGCATCAGGTGCTCAGCGTGCATCAGTTGATGGACATGTTCGATTGCTCGCACATGACCATCCGCCGCGACATCGCCCTGCTGGAGCAGGAAGGTCGTGCCTACTCGGTCACCGGAGGCGTGCGCATCGCCAGCCAGGTCCACAGCGAACCCAGCCACCAGTCCAAGGCGGTGGTGGAGTTGCCGCACAAGCAGGGCATGGCGCGGCTCGCAGCGGGGTTGTTGCACCCGGACATGACGATCTATCTGGACGCAGGCACCAGCACACTCGAAATCGTCCCGCACATCATCGCGCTGTCGGGCATGACTGTGGTCACCAATGATTTCGGCGTGGTCAACGCGCTGGCCGATGCTGCGCATGTGGATGTGATTCACACCGGTGGGCTGCTCGATCATCCGAACCGCTCCAGCGTTGGCGGCCTGGCAGCGGCAACCTTGCGCCAGCTGGCAACCGATGTGGCCTTCATGTCCACCAGCTCGTGGGACCTGCAACGCGGCACCACCACACCGTCGGCGCTGAAGGTCGAGGTCAAGCAGGCCGCCATGCAATCCGCCTCGCAAACCGTGCTGATCGCCACCAGTTCCAAATACGGCACCTTCGGTATGTACAAGGTCGCCGGGCTCGAGCAGTTCGATACCATCATCACCGACGCGGCCCTGGCCGAAGCGGCTGCCGACGGGATTCGCAAGCAGCGTATCGAGTTGCTGCTGGCGCCAGTGGGCGGCCGTCCGAAGTAACTTAAACCAGGCGAGCTGTGCCATAGGCCACAAATAGCGGGCATAAAAAAACCCGGTCTCGCGACCGGGTTTTTGTGTCTAGCCGACTAACCGATTACTCAGTTGCCCGACTTCTTGGCAGCACGAGTACGCTCGCTTTCGCCAAGGATTTTCTTACGCAGGCGGATCGACTTTGGAGTCACTTCGCAGAGTTCGTCTTCTTGTACGAATTCCAGCGCTTGTTCCAGAGTGAAACGGATAGGCGGAACCAGAGCGATGGTTTCGTCTTTACCGGAAGCACGCATGTTGTCGAGCTTCTTGCCTTTGGTTGGGTTTACACCCAGGTCGTTGTCGCGGCTGTTGATACCGACGATCTGACCTTCGTAAACGTCTTCGCCATGACCCAGGAACAGCTTGCCACGGGCTTGCAGTGTTTCCAGGGAGTAGGTCAGCGCCTTGCCGGTAGCAACCGAAACCAGAACGCCGTTCTGACGGCCGGACATGTCGCCAGACTTCATCACGTCGTAACGGTCGAAGATGCTGGTCAGGATGCCTGCGCCGGAAGTCAGGGTCAGGAACTCGTTACGGAAACCGATCAGGCCACGTGCCGGGATGTTGTACTCGAGGCGCACACGGCCCTTGCCATCCGGAACCATGTTGGTCAGGTCGCCTTTACGGTTACCCATTTGCTCCATGATCGCGCCCTGCGCTTCTTCAGGCAGGTCGATGGTGACGTTTTCGTACGGTTCGTGCTTGACGCCGTCAACCATGCGGATGATCACTTCAGGACGACCAACACCCATTTCGAAGCCTTCGCGACGCATGGTTTCGATCAGTACCGAGAGGTGCAGCTCACCACGGCCGGAGACCTTGAACTTGTCGGCGGTGTCGCCTTCTTCAACGCGCAGGGCAACGTTGTACAGCAGTTCCTTGTCCAGACGCTCCTTGATGTTACGGCTGGTGACGAACTTGCCTTCCTTACCGCAGAACGGCGAATCGTTAACCTGGAAGGTCATCGAAACGGTAGGTTCGTCAACGGTCAGCGGCTTCATCGCTTCGACGTTCAGTGGGTCGCACAGAGTGTCGGAGATGAACAGCTGGTCGAAGCCGCTGATGCAGACGATGTCGCCGGCAGCTGCTTCTTCAACGTCGATGCGGTGCAGACCGTGGTGACCCATCAGTTTCAGGATACGGCCGTTACGCTTCTTGCCGTTGACGTCGATGGCAACCACCGGAGTGTTCGGCTTGACGCGACCACGAGCGATACGGCCAACACCGATGACGCCCAGGAAGCTGTTGTAGTCCAGTGCGGAAATCTGCATCTGGAACGGACCGTCACGGTCAACCTTTGGCGCAGGGACGTGATCGACAATCGCCTGGTACAGCGGGGTCATGTCTTCAGCCATGTCGGTGTGTTCCAGACCGGCAATGCCGTTCAGGGCCGAGGCGTAGACGACTTTGAAGTCCAGCTGCTCTTCGGTGGCACCCAGGTTGTCGAACAGGTCGAAGATCTGGTCCAGAACCCAGTCCGGACGCGCGCCTGGACGGTCAACCTTGTTGATGACCACGATCGGACGCAGGCCGGCTTCGAAAGCCTTCTTGGTCACGAAACGGGTTTGCGGCATAGGGCCGTCCTGGGCATCGACCAGCAGCAGTACGGAGTCGACCATCGACATCACGCGCTCTACTTCACCACCGAAGTCGGCGTGGCCCGGGGTGTCCACGATGTTGATGTGGTAGCCATTCCAGTTGATCGCGGTGTTCTTCGCGAGAATGGTAATACCGCGCTCTTTTTCCTGGTCGTTGGAGTCCATCACGCGCTCATCGTTGAGCTCGCCGCGCTCCAGAGTGCCGGATTGACGCAGGAGTTTGTCTACCAGGGTGGTCTTACCATGGTCAACGTGAGCAATGATGGCGATGTTACGTAGATTTTCGATCACTTGTGTATCTCGATCAGAGGATTCGGTCTGCTGACTGGTTAAGGACAGCGATTACTATTTTGAGTCGGCAAAAGCCGTAACGGCATGACGACAGGTGTCGGGGGGCCGGTGACGCAAGCCACAGGCAAACAGCCCCGGGCACTTAGCTCGGTCGATATACGCGCACATTGGCATGTCCCTCACTGAGCAAATGGTGGGCATGCAGGCGACTCATGACGCCTTTGTCGCAATACAGCAGGTACTGGCGCGTGTCATCCAGTGCCTTGAAACGGCTGTTCAATGCGTAGAACGGCAACGTCTGTATCTCCACGCCAGGGACTTGCAGCGGCTGGTCTTCCTGGGCATCCGGGTGACGGATGTCGAGGATCACCTGACCGGCCAGCGCCTGGCTGACTTCTTCTATATCGACATTGCGGCTCAGATCGTCGATAACCCGATCGATCGAAACCAGCTTCGCGCGTTCGAGCGCCTGCTCGAGAATCGCCATGTCGAACTGTTTTTCTTCGTACTCAACGCGATTTCGCTTGGCGTTGGTCTTTGGGTTGACCGAAATCACCCCGCAATACTCAGGCATGTGCCGGGCAAAATCAGCGGTGCCGATTTCAGTCGCCAGGTCCACGATGTCCTGCTTATGGGTGGCAACCAGCGGCCGCAGGACCAGCTTGTCGGTCGCCGCGTCAATCAGCGACAGGTTGGGCAGCGTCTGGCTGGCAACCTGTGAAATCGCTTCGCCGGTGACCAGCACATCGATTTCAAGACGATCAGCCACGGCAGATGCAGCGCGTAACATCATACGCTTCAAAACTACACCCATATGACTGTTATCGACTTTCTGCAGAATTTCTCCGAGAACTTCCTCGAACGGTACGCTGACGAACAGCACGCGCTGTGAACTGCCGTACTTCTTCCAGATGAAGTGCGCGACTTCCATCACGCCCAGCTCATGGGCTCGTCCGCCCAGATTGAAGAAGCAGAAGTGCGCCATCAGGCCGCGGCGCATGATCTGGTAGGCCGCAACGGTCGAATCGAACCCGCCGGACATCAATACCAGGGTCTGCTCCAGCGCGCCCAGCGGGTAACCGCCCATGCCCTGATGTTGGTCATGAACCACAAACAACCGTTGGTCGCGAATTTCCATGCGCACGACCAGATCGGGCTTTTTCAGCTCGATTCCGGCGGCGCCGCACTGCATGCGCAGCTTGCTGCCGACGTATTTCTCGACGTCCATGGAGCTGAAGTCGTGTCGGCCGGCGCGCTTGCAACGCACTGAAAACATCTTGCCAGGCAACAGGTCGGCGTAGTGCAGTTTGCACTTGGCAACCACGTCGTCGAGATCGCCCAGCGGGTACTCGGCGACCTGCAGAAAGTTGGCGATGCCCGGCATGCAGCTGAGCCGTTCCCTGATGCCCTGCAGCACTTTGGGGTCGGTCAGGCGGGTTTCGACCTCAAGGTTGTCCCATACGCCACCCACGACAATGTCCGCGTCCAGTTCACGGAGCACGGTACGAATGTTCTTGCCCAGTTGCCGGATGAACTTCTTGCGCACCGGCGGGCTTTTAATGGTGATTTCTGGGAAAACTTTAACGATTAGTTTCATGGAAACGGAGCGTGAGGTGCCGACCAAAAAAGGGGGGCGCGGATTATAGCGGAAATTGCTCAAGGTTTAACCAGTTATCGTACACGCAATCAACGACGCACCAAAAAGAGTCGGCGCACCAAATTGCAGCGCCATAAAGGTGCGTGTTTTTCCCGTGAGGTGCGTTTTCGCCCCCTGAAAACCTGCGTTTGAGGCAAAAAACCCAACACGGGGCACTGGCATGCAAATTGCTCCCTTGTGAGGCAGGTTGCCTTGGCAGAGTATCTGCGCCGGCATCACCCAAATTCAAGGGACCATAACTCTATCAAGTCGGTCTCTAGCCACCCGGAGGACACCATGTCGAAGTCGGTTCAACTCATCAAAGATCATGACGTTAAATGGATTGATCTGCGCTTCACAGACACCAAGGGCAAGCAGCAGCACGTCACCATGCCTGCGCGCGATGCACTGGAAGACGATTTCTTCGAAGTCGGCAAAATGTTCGACGGTTCCTCCATCGCAGGCTGGAAAGGCATCGAAGCGTCCGACATGATTCTTCTGCCGGATGACGAAACCGCCCTGCTCGACCCGTTCACCGAAGAGCCGACCCTGGTTCTGGTGTGCGACGTGATCGAACCTTCGACCATGCAAGGCTACGACCGCGACCCGCGCGCCATTGCCCACCGCGCCGAGGAATACCTGAAGTCGACCGGTATCGGCGACACCGTATTCGTAGGTCCGGAGCCAGAGTTCTTCATCTTCGACGAAGTGAAGTTCAAGTCCGACATCTCCGGTTCCATGTTCAAGATCTTCTCCGAACAAGCTTCCTGGATGACCGACGGCGACGTCGATGGCGGCAACAAGGGCCACCGTCCGGGCGTCAAAGGGGGTTACTTCCCGCTGCCACCGGTCGACCACGACCACGAAATCCGTACCGCAATGTGCAACGCTCTGGAAGAAATGGGCCAGACCGTTGAAGTTCACCACCACGAAGTGGCGACTGCCGGCCAGAACGAAATCGGCGTGAAATTCAACACGCTGGTCAAGAAGGCTGACGAAGTTCAGACCCTCAAGTACTGCGTACACAACGTTGCCGACGCTTACGGCCGTACCGCTACTTTCATGCCCAAGCCACTGTACGGTGACAACGGCTCGGGTATGCACGTACACATGTCCATCTCCAAGGATGGCAAGAACACCTTCGCAGGCGAAGGCTATGCCGGTCTGTCCGATACCGCCCTGTACTTCATCGGCGGCATCATCAAGCACGGCAAGGCTCTGAACGGCTTCACCAACCCGTCGACCAACTCCTACAAGCGTCTGGTCCCAGGTTTCGAAGCTCCGGTCATGCTGGCCTACTCGGCGCGTAACCGCTCCGCATCGATCCGTATTCCTTACGTCAACAGCCCACGTGGCCGTCGTATCGAAGCACGCTTCCCGGATCCGGCAGCCAACCCGTACCTGGCATTCGCTGCTCTGTTGATGGCTGGCCTGGACGGTATCCAGAACAAGATCCACCCTGGCGACGCAGCTGACAAAAACCTGTATGACCTGCCGCCTGAAGAGGCCAAAGAGATCCCACAAGTTTGCGGCAGCCTGAAAGAAGCCCTGGAAGAACTGGACAAGGGCCGCGCGTTCCTGACCAAGGGCGGCGTCTTCAGCGACGACTTCATCGATGCCTACATCGAGCTGAAAAGCGAAGAAGAAATCAAGGTTCGCACCTTCGTACACCCACTGGAATACGAGCTGTACTACAGCTGCTGATCCAGCCACGCCAGCATTGTTGGCGTTACAGGAGACCTCCTTCGGGAGGTCTTTTTTTTGCCCGGATTTTACCGCGTGAACTTTTGTTCACCCTGCAACACTGGCTCTGCCCGGTCGCCTGGAGTTAAATCTGCACCTCCCAACCGAACCGAGATGGAACTGCCATGCGCCTTATTCTGGCCACTTCCCTGCTGACGATGACGTTCATGTCTACCTGTTTCGCCTTCACTGCCGAGCAGAAGCCTTCTGCACTTGAACCTCTGCTGCAAGCGATCAGCGAGCGCCTGACCATCGCCGATCAAGTTGCCCTGAGCAAGTGGGACAGCGGCAAGGCCGTCGAGGACCCGCCGCGCGAGCTGCAAGTGATCAGTGCCGCCCAGGCCCGTGCTGCCGAGTTCAAGCTCAACCCCGATGACGTTCAACGCCTGTTCCGCGCCCAGATCGAAGCCAATAAACAGGTGCAGAACGCCCTGCTCGCCCAGTGGCACGCGGCAGGCAAGGCGCCCGACACGGTCAGGCTCAGCCTGGTCGATGACATCCGTCCGAAACTGGATCGCCTGCAGACCCAGTTGCTCCAGGCCTACGCGGACTTCCAGCCACTGCGCAAGGCGGAAACCTGCCAGATGCAACTGGATGCGGCGCTGAAGCGTTATCAGACCGACCCGATTCACGATCAGGCGCTGGTACTGGCCACAGCCGACCTTTGCCCTGCGAAACTCTGACACATCAGGCGGATAGCGCAGCATAGGGCGATGTGTTCTATGCTGACGGCCAATCTTGCCCCGCTGTCGAGAGTCTCATGCGTCAAAGTCTGATTTGCCTGCTGCTGTTGATCAGCCTGCCCGCGCTGGCGCAGATCTATAAGTACACCGATGCGAACGGTAACACCGCGTTCAGCAACCAGCCGCCCAACGGGGCCAAGACCGAAGTGGTCGAGTTGCCGCCACTCAACAGCATCGAAACGCAGACGCCTTCAAGACCGGTCGTCAACAGTGCGCCGCAGCCGGCCCCTGCGGCGCCACAATCGCAGCCACAAACGACCTACGACGTGCTGGAACTGAAAGACCTGCCCACCGACGAAGCGTTACGCGCCAACAATGGCACGTTCATCATCGGTGTGAAGATCCAGCCACGCCTGCAACCGACTCACAGCCTGCAACTGCTGCTGGACGGCAACCTGTACGGGCAGCCCTCCAACCTGCCGCGCTTTCAGGTGGTCAACGTAGATCGCGGTGAACACAGTTTCGCGGTAGTCGTGAAAGACGCCGAGCGGATCATTCAGCAGAGTGAAACCATCACCCTGACCGTACAGCGCGTACACCTCGGCAAGCCATGAGCAGACACACGATGCGCCGTCTGCTGAGCTGCCTGTTGCTGCTCTTGACGCTGCCCGCAGTGGCCGACGTCTACACCTATATCGACGCGCAGGGTAATCGGGTGTTTACCGACCAGCCGCGCAAGAACGCTACTCGCGTCGACATCGCGCCCAGCAACAACATGACCGGCACACCGCCGACCCGCACCTTGAAGGCCCACCCTGCCAAACCGGCAGTACAACCGATGTTTCATTACCAGTTGCTGAGAATTCTGGTGCCCGAACCGGACGCCACCCTGGTCAATCCCAGTGGCGACCTGATCGTTACCGTCACCAGCGAACCGGTGTTACAGGCGGGGCACAGCTACCGGCTGCTGCTGGATGGCGTTGCCGTGGGCCAGGCCGGCCGCAGTCCGGTGTTTCCGTTGAGCAATGTGGATCGCGGCACGCATCAACTGTCGGTAGAAATTTTCGACGAGCTCGGCCGTGTTCTGGAAAAAACCCCGAACCAGCCGTTTCACGTACAGCGCATTTCCCTGGCGCAAAAGCGCGCGACTCATCCCTGCAAGGAGGATGACTACGGTGTGCGGCCGGAGTGTCCGCTCAAGGACAAGCCCGAACCAAAAAGCAGCATCCTGCCCTTCTTCTGACCTCGCCAAATCGTCAGCACCTTTTTGGTGCGCTCAATGTCTGCCTGCGCAACAATACAGCCCAATCTGGTTCAGGAAGCCTGGCCGGGTAGCGCCGTATGCGGGCACTCTTTACAAAAACGGCCCGATTTTGCAGATAAAGCGCTTCTTTTCGGAGCCTTGGTTTGTTTTTTGCAACTTCACTGACATAGCACCGTATTGGTGGCCTTGCTCCTGCTGGTGCAGACCAACCAGCACCCGCATTGCGCGACTGCAATGTGCCAAAAGAGGTCAACACGATTCATGACTATCAGCGATGCGCTGCACAGACTGTTACTGGATAACCTGACCACTGCCACCATTCTGCTCAACGCTGACCTGCGACTTGAGTACATGAACCCGGCGGCGGAAATGCTGCTGGCCATCAGCGGGCAGCGCAGCCATGGGCAATTCATCAGCGAGCTGTTCACCGAGTCGGCCGAAGCATTGAGTTCGCTGCGTCAGGCAGTCGAACAGGCTCATCCTTTTACCAAGCGCGAAGCGATGCTCACCGCACTGACCGGTCAGACCCTGACGGTCGACTATGCGGTGACGCCTATCCTCAGCAAGGGCGATACCCTGCTGTTGCTTGAAGTACACCCGCGTGACCGGCTGTTGCGCATCACCAAAGAAGAAGCTCAGTTGTCCAAGCAGGAAACCACCAAGATGCTGGTGCGTGGCCTGGCTCACGAAATCAAGAATCCGCTGGGCGGCATTCGCGGAGCCGCACAACTGCTGGCCCGCGAGCTGCCTGAAGAAAGCCTCAAGGACTACACCAACGTCATCATCGAAGAGGCCGACCGCCTGCGTAATCTGGTCGACCGCATGCTCGGCTCCAACAAGCTGCCATCGCTGGCGATGACCAATGTGCACGAAGTGCTTGAGCGCGTGTGCAGCCTGGTCGAGGCCGAAAGCCAGGGCTGCATCACCTTGGTGCGCGACTACGACCCGAGCATTCCCGACGTGTTGATCGACCGCGAGCAAATGATCCAGGCCGTGCTCAATATCGTGCGCAATGCCATGCAGGCCATCAGCGGCCAGAACGAATTGCGCCTTGGCCGGATCACCCTGCGTACCCGCGCCATGCGCCAGTTCACCATCGGCCACGTTCGCCATCGACTGGTGAGCAAGATCGAAATCATCGACAACGGCCCCGGTATTCCGGCAGAGCTTCAGGAAACCATTTTCTACCCCATGGTCAGTGGCCGCCCGGACGGTACGGGATTAGGTCTTGCCATTACCCAGAACATCATCAGCCAGCACCAGGGTCTGATCGAGTGTGACAGCCATCCCGGCCACACCACGTTCTCGATCTTCCTGCCGCTGGAACAAGGAGCAGCTTCGACATGAGCCGTAGTGAAACTGTCTGGATCGTAGACGACGATCGTTCTATCCGCTGGGTACTGGAAAAAGCCTTGCAACAGGAAGGCATGACCACGCAAAGCTTCGACAGCGCCGACGGGGTGATGAGCCGTCTGGCCCGTCAGCAACCGGACGTGATCATTTCCGACATCCGCATGCCGGGTGCCAGCGGTCTGGACCTGCTGGCGCGGATTCGCGAGCAGCATCCGCGTCTGCCGGTGATCATCATGACCGCCCACTCGGACCTGGACAGCGCCGTGGCGTCCTATCAGGGCGGCGCGTTCGAGTACCTGCCAAAGCCGTTCGACGTCGATGAAGCCGTGTCGCTGGTCAAGCGCGCCAATCAGCACGCTCAGGAACAACAGGGCCTGGACGTTGCACCGACGCTGACCCGCACCCCTGAAATCATTGGCGAAGCGCCAGCGATGCAGGAAGTGTTTCGCGCCATCGGCCGTCTGAGTCACTCCAACATCACGGTGTTGATCAACGGTGAGTCGGGTACCGGTAAGGAACTGGTCGCTCACGCATTGCATCGCCACAGCCCGCGTTCGGCCTCGCCGTTCATTGCGCTGAACATGGCGGCGATCCCCAAGGACCTGATGGAGTCCGAACTGTTCGGGCATGAAAAAGGCGCCTTCACCGGCGCGGCCAACCTGCGCCGCGGACGTTTCGAACAGGCCGACGGCGGCACGCTGTTTCTCGATGAAATCGGTGACATGCCCGCCGACACCCAGACCCGTCTGTTGCGTGTCCTGGCGGATGGTGAATTCTACCGGGTCGGCGGTCACACACCGGTCAAGGTCGACGTGCGCATCATTGCCGCCACCCACCAGAATCTGGAAACCCTGGTGCAGGCCGGCAAGTTCCGCGAGGACTTGTTCCACCGCCTGAACGTGATCCGCATCCACATTCCGCGCATGTCGGACCGTCGCGAAGACATCCCGACCCTGGCCAAGCACTTCCTCAGCCGCGCGGCTCAGGAACTGGCGGTCGAACCCAAGCTGCTCAAGGCCGAGACCGAGGAATACCTCAAGCATCTGCCGTGGCCTGGCAACGTGCGTCAGCTGGAAAACACCTGCCGCTGGATCACGGTCATGGCGTCGGGTCGTGAAGTGCACATCAGCGACCTGCCGCCGGAGCTGCTGAGCCTGCCGCAGGACGCCGCGCCGGTCACCAACTGGGAACAGGCGCTGCGCCAGTGGGCCGATCAGGCCTTGTCTCGCGGTCAGTCCAGCCTGCTGGACAGCGCCGTGCCGACCTTCGAGCGGATCATGATCGAAACCGCCCTCAAGCACACCGCCGGCCGCCGCCGCGATGCCGCCGTGCTGCTGGGCTGGGGCCGCAATACCCTGACCCGCAAGATCAAGGAACTGGGCATGAAGATCGATGGCGGGGATGACGACGAGGCTGACGAAGGCTGAGCCGTCCTCAAGACATTCACTGCCATTTCTGACAGTTACCCGCAACGCCCGTTAATGATTAGCTTCTTTTGACTCCACTCGAGGAGTCATAAGGAGCTGATCAATATGGAAAGTGCATTACTCGGCGAACCTGACGCCCGACAGCACGCCAACAATTTACGTTTGCTTGCGGCACTGCCGCGTGGTGCAGGCATTGAACGACGCGAGCGGATTGTTGACTACGAAATCGTCGAACTCGCCGCACTGCTGCGCGAAGGCAACCCGCAAAGACTGACCGCCGAGCAGGTGCTAGTCGAATACTGGAGCCGCATCACCCGGTTCAACGGCCCGCAAGAAACCTACGGCGATAACGGTAAATACAACGCTTTTGTGCGGCTGGAAGATTTCTCGACACTGTTGGAGCAGGCAAGACTCGCCGATCAATGGCTGACGACTCCAGACGATCAACGCGGCCCGGCGCCTCCGTTGTGCGGAATTCCCTTCGGTATAAAAGACTCTTTCGCCATTCAGGGCCTTGAAAGCAAAAACGGCACTCAGGCCTTTTCCGGCAACCTGGCATTACGTGATGCGACATGCGTAGCCCGGCTGAGGGCTCAGGGCGCTCTTATTATCGGTCATACCATCTGCTCCGAACTCTCGACCTACACGGTCGGCCAGTTTGCCGGGAACGCGTGGGATCCGATACGTACGCCGGGCGGGTCCAGTCAGGGCTCGGGGGTCGCCCCGATTGCACGGCTGTGCGCCGCAGCGCTGGGCGAAGAGACGGCCGGCTCGATTATCATTCCTGCGGCTGCGAATGGCGCCAGCGCAATAAAACCATCGCTGGGACTGGTGTCTGGCGCCGGCGTGATGCCCCTGCGAAGCGGCTGGGACGTGGTCGGCCCCATGGCCCGTTCGATCCGCGATGCGTCGCTGATACTGTCCATAATTGCCGGCCCTGATGGAGAAAACGACCCGCAAAGTCTGTCGGCCCCATCGATAGGCGAGCAGCTTTCCATTACCCCGACCCCCGGTTCTCTTCCTCTGGCAGGGCTGACCATAGGCATTCCGCAGACGGACTGGATGTCGTCGTCCGGTCACCCCCCTGCGCAGTCTTACGACGAGGACTACAGCGCAGCGTTTATCAGGTTCAAGGATCAGCTTGAGACGCTGGGTGCAAGGGTCATCGACTTTCCTTGGCTGGATGCTGAAATTCTTGAAAACATTCCTTACTCCTCGCCAGACCCCATTCATGACGTGCTGGACAGTGACGGCAGCATTCTGATGAGAGTCAACGCCCAAGCCGTGACCAGTTACGCCAACCAACTGGAAACCCGGCACTGGTCGGCCGTACGTGACTTTGCAGACGTGTTGGAGAATCAAGACGACAGAGACTATTTGCTACGAAGATATCCGGAGTTATTCGATCAGGTTGCCTCACTCATTCCAGTGGGGATCAGACTCGAAGCAGAGAACAGACGCCGTCTACAGCAGGGGCATTTTGAAAAGGCCCTGAATGACTATCAGATTGACTTCATGATGGTGCTGCCGCTCGGTGCTCACGTCGGCGAGCGGGCAGGCGCACTGGTGAGGACACTACCGGTACAGCGCATGTACTTCGATATGCCCAACGCGCTGGCCTGGCCCATGCTGACACTGCCCATCGGCCATGGCGCGACCGGCGTCCCAAAGCAATTACCCGTTACGGCGGCGTTCTGGGGCAGGCGCTTCAGTGAACCACTGCTCGTGCAGGCCGCCATCGACTTTCAGACGCACTATTCCGAGTATCACACCAAAGCGCCGCCAGACCCGGATTTCGCCGCGCCCGTAGCGTTTCATCTCTGGACGCTGGACGAAATCCCTTGGCAGTACTCAGCCGATCCGCTGGTCATTGCCGAGGGCAGAAGGAAAAAATCATGAGGACCTCTTTCTTTGTTATCCAGTGGAAGCCACTAAATAACCCGGCGTTGCTGCCCGTGCAGGCGAGTGAGCCGCCAGATGCATTTTTCAACGTCCGATGGCGGCCCACGCAAGGTCTGAGTTATTACCCGGAAACGGCTGTGCTTACTCAGCCAGAGAAGGTTTTTCCCACAGGTTGATCCCGCCTTCTACCGCAAAGCTGTCGATCTCGGTCAGTTCTTCGGGGCTGAACGCGAGGTTCTTCAGCGCGCCGACGTTTTCAATGATCTGCTCGGGACGGCTCGCACCGATCAACGCTGAGGTCACGCGCGGATCGCGCAACGTCCAGGCCAGGGCCATTTGTGCCAGGCTCTGACCGCGACGCTGGGCGATTTCGTTGAGCGCGCACACGTGGGCGATGTTCTGCTCGGACAGGTGCGAAGCCTGCAGCGAGCCGCCCCCCGGACGATTGACCCGCGCATCCTTGGGCACGCCGTTCAGGTATTTGTCCGACAGCAGCCCTTGGGCCAACGCAGTAAACGCGATTACGCCAGCGCCCAGCTCCTCGGTAGCGTCGAGCAAGTCTTTCTCGACCCAGCGGTTAAGCAGATTGTAAGCCGGCTGATGAATCAGCAGCGGTACTTTCCACTCTTTGAGCAACGCGGCTATTTCGCGGGTCTTGGCCCCGGAATACGACGAAATACCGATGTACAACGCCTTGCCCTGCTGAACCGCGGTAGCCAACGCGCTGGCGGTTTCTTCCAGCGGAGTGTCCGGGTCGAAACGGTGGGAATAGAAGATGTCGACGTAATCGAGGCCCATGCGTTGCAGGCTCTGATCAAGGCTGGCGAGCACGTATTTACGTGAACCACCGCCCTGCCCGTACGGCCCTGGCCACATGTCCCAGCCGGCTTTGCTGGAGATGATCAATTCATCACGGTAGTGCTTGAAGTCTTCGCGCAGCAGACGGCCGAAGTTGATCTCGGCGCTGCCGTACGGCGGGCCATAGTTGTTGGCCAGGTCGAAATGATTGATGCCCAGATCGAACGCCGTGCGCAGCATGGCGCGCTGGGTGTCGATCGGCGTGCTGTCACCGAAGTTGTGCCACAAGCCCAAAGACAGTGCCGGAAGCACCAGCCCGCTGCGGCCGGTACGGCGATAAGGCATGTCTTCGTAACGATTTTCGGCAGCGATGTAGGTCATTGAATCCTCTCTTGTCTGGGGGATATTCGAGGCGTCTTGATTGCGTTTGCGAACAGGTGAGGCCTGTTCGCAACGCCGGAATCATGGCTTTTGCCAGACAACCTGCTGAATGTCGACCCGCTTGGGTATCAAGTGGTTGTCGTAAAACAGATCAGCGGTCGCCTGCTGCGCGCGTATGATCTCCGGCGTGATCGGCAGGCTGGGTGATACAGGCCGATGGTCAAGATACTGAGTCATGACCGCTTCGGACAAGCCCATGCTGCGCGCCAGTATCTGAATACTCTCGGCACGCTGCGAGCGCGACAGCCCATCGGCAACTGTCAGTTCGTCGAGCACCTGCTGCACGAGCGCTGCATTTTCCTCGGCAAACGCCCGCCGTGCGGTATAGAACGGCCCGGACAATCCAAGCCCCTCGCCGTTGGCCAGCAGACGAGTGTGGCCTTCGCTCATGGCGATGGAGTAGTAAGGGTCCCAGATAGCCCAGGCATCGACACTGCCGTTTTCAAAGGCAGCGCGGGCATCGGCAGGGGTCAGGTAGATTGGCTGAATATCCTTGAACGTCAGGCCTGCTTTGTTGAGCAAACGCAGCACCACGTTATGCGAGCTGGAGCCTTTCTGCAGAGCGACCTTGCGGCCTTTCAATTCTGCGACGCTGTGCACCGGGCTTTCGTTGCGCACCAACAGGGTTTCCACCTGCGGCTTGGGTGGCTCGGCACCGATGTAGACCAGGTCGGCACCTGCGACCTGGGCGAAAATCGGCGGGATGTCGCCGGTGGAGGCGATGTCCAGGCTGCCAATGTTCAGCGCCTCCAGCATCTGCGGCCCGGCCGGAAACTCGACCCATTTGATTTTCTTCTGGGGAAAACGCTTTTCCAGCAGGCCATGTTCCTTAGCCAGCACCAGCGTGATCGAACCCTTCTGATAGCCGATGCGAAGGGTGTCAGGCTCGTCGGCAGCAGCTGTACCGAACAGGCCGCTAAAGGCCAGAATGGCGGCGATAAACGTAAATGATTTCATGGGTAATCCCTTAATTCTGTATAAAAATCTGCCTTTGATTCTGGCCGAAGGCCGTGGGAGCCCGCTTTCTGCGCTCATCAGGACTTGCATGCGGCAACGATCAAAATCTATAAGCAGGCCGTTGCAAGCCCAGGTTTTCACGCAAGGTCGTACCCTCATACTCGGTGCGAAACAGCCCGCGCCGCTGCAGCTCCGGCACCAGCAGCCTCGCGACATCTTCGAGACCGCCCGGCAGGTGCGGCACCAGCACATTGAAGCCATCCGCCGCGCCTTGCTCGAACCAGCGTTGCAACTCATCGGCTATCTGCTCCGGCGTGCCGATCAGGCTGTAGTGCCCTCGCCCACCGGCAATCCGTCGCCCCAGTTGCGCCAGGGTCAGGTTTTCCTGATCGGCCAGCTCGGTGAGCAGTTTCTGCCGGCTGCGCTGGCCGCTGTCGGTCAATGGCAATTCCGGCAGCGGGCCGTCCAGCGGGTAGCCCGACAGGTCGAAATTGCCCAGCATGCGGCCCAGCAGAGCGACCCCGACCCGAGGCTCGACCAGCTCCTGAAACGACTCGAATTTAGCTTTCGCCAAGGCTTCGGTTTCGGCCACGACGATGAACACGCCGGGCATGATTTTCAGAGAATCGACGGCCCGCCCGTAAGCACTCAGACGGTCCTTGAGGTCAGCGTAGAAAGCTTGCGCACTGGCCAGCGAGGTCTGCGCGGTGAATACCACTTCCGCCGTCTGCGCCGCCAGATCACGTCCGACTTCCGAGGAACCGGCCTGCACCACAACCGGCTGACCCTGCGGCGAACGCGCGACGTTCAGCGGACCCTTGACGCTGAAGTGCTCGCCCTGATGATTAAGCACATGCAGTCTGCCCGGATCGTAGTACTCGCCACTGGCCTTATCGCGGGTGAAAGCGTCGTCTGCCCAACTGTCCCACAGGCCGGTCACCACCTGATGAAACTCTCGTGCGCGGCTATAGCGCTCGGCGTGCCCCACATGCTCGGCGCGACCGAAGTTCTGCGCTTCGGCGGCGGCATCCGACGTCACCAGATTCCAGCCCGCTCGCCCACCGGAGAGATGATCCAGCGAGGCGAACTTGCGGGCTACGTGGTACGGCTCGTTGTAGGTGGTGGTCGCTGTCGCGATCAGACCGATATGCTCGGTCACCGCGCTGAGTGCTGAGAGCAGGGTCAGTGGTTCGAAATGATCGGAGCGCGCCATGCGGCTGGCGATATCACCCGTCGCGGCAGCCAGGCTGTCGGCGACGAACAGTGCATCGAATTTTGCCGCCTCCGCGACCCTGGCCACGTGCCGGTAATGCTTGAAATCCAGCCCTGCATCCGCAGGCACCTCCGGGTGCCGCCAGGCAGCGACATGGTGCCCGGTGGCCATCAGGAAAGCGCCCAGTTTCATCTGTCGAGCAGTCGTGCTCATACCTCACTCCTTACGTGTTGCCTGGGGTCTCGGCTCAAAAATCCTTGCGTAACTGCACGCCGAAATAACGCTCGTCATCACGCGGTACGGATCGGTAAACGTAATTCCCGCCGGTGGCGAGCATTGGCGAATAGGACTTGTCGGCCAGGTTCTTGCCCAGCAGTGCAACGCGCCAGCCGCTGTTGTAATCCGCCAGTGCCACGCTGGCGTTCCAGATGCCGTAAGCGCCCTGTTTGGTGTCCGGGTTCTGGCTGATGTCGTACTGCACTTCGCTCTGCCAGCTGTAATCGGTGCCCAGTTCGATATCCAGGCCATTGTCCAGCGGGATGGTGTAGTCGGCGCGAACGTAGCTTTTCCAGTCTGGGCTGTATGGCAGGGTCTTGCCGTCGACGTTGCAGGACGCCGCCGCACCGGCCGGGCAGGCAAAGCTGTCGATGCGTGCTCTGGTGTAGGACAGCGCCCCGGAGAATTTCAGGTTTCGGGTGGCTTGCAGGGCGTAATCCAGCTCGACCCCTTCGGTACTGACGCTGCCGGCGTTGATCAGGCGCGTCACGACCTGTCCAGCAACACTGTCGAAGAAGTTCGCCTGATAGTTGTCGTACTCGCTGTGGAACACCGCCAGGTTGGTGGTCAGGCGATTGTTCCAGGTGGTGGCCTTGAGGCCGACCTCCCAGGTGTTCGAGGTTTCCGGCTTGAGCGCCTCGGTGTCACGCGGCTGCATGTTGAAGAACACGTTGTAAGCCGGGCCTTTATAGCCGCGCGAGTAGGTGATGTAGGTCATCACACTGTCGCTCAGGTCGTACTGCAAACCGAGACGCCCGGACTTGCCGTCTTCATCCACCGAGCCGGAACTGCTGGTCGCTGGCTGAATGCCGCTGACGGTCGTAGCCGATGTCGATACGCGGCGATGATCGTATTCCAGATCGTCATGGGTCCAGCGTGCCCCGGCAATCGCTCGCAAGTCCGGTGTGAAGTTGAACGTGGTTTCACCGAACACCGAATAACTGTCGGTGGTGGTGCTGTAGTCGGCGACGCCGCGATCCTGAGTCGTCGGCGTGATGAGCGTGCGCTGATAGGTCTCGTCGCTCTTGCCGTGCATGTAAAACAGACCGCCGACGTATTCGACAAACTGGCCTTTCGGCGACGCCAGACGCAGCTCCTGGGAATACTGGTTGAACGCCAGATCGCCCTTGTCTTCGGTGCCGGGGAACGCCGCAGTGACAGTGCCAAGCCGGTCGCCGTCCTGATACTGCGTGTTGTCCCAGCCCCGCCAGGCTGTAATGGAAGTCAGGGTATAGTCGCCCAGTTGCCAGTCGAGCTGACCGGACAGGCCTTTGTTGACGTCCTCGACATGG
The DNA here is from genome assembly GCF_017832255.1 of Pseudomonas sp. PvP028. NCBI lineage: Bacteria > Pseudomonadati > Pseudomonadota > Gammaproteobacteria > Pseudomonadales > Pseudomonadaceae > Pseudomonas > Pseudomonas sp. PvP028. The sequence goes on along the minus strand of NZ_JAFIBL010000001.1, from coordinate 1,727,379 downwards.
CTACGGTAATCGCTGACGACATTGCGGTTATCGCTGTCGGCACGTAGCGGCGCCAGGGCACTGGCGAAGGACGGGGTCAACGCCTTGGTTACCACCCCGTTGGGCGCGTCGTCATGGGACTGCATGTAGTCCGCTGCGAGGGTGAAGGTGATGTCGTCATTGGGCGTGAATTCCAGCTTGCCGCGTGCGCCCTTGCGGTTGTAGCCGTTGACTTCCTGACCATTGAGCTTGTTATCGACATTGCCGTTATAGCTGCCGAACAACGTCGTGATCGAGCCTTTGAGGGTCTGCGGAATCAGGCTGCCGCCAATGCCGAAACGGGTGCGGCTTTCATTGCCGCTGTAATAGGACTGATCGATGTAACCGTGAGTCTCTTCGGTCGGTGCCTTGGTGGTGACGTTGAGCACGCCCGCCGAAGCGTTCTTGCCGAACAGCGTGCCTTGCGGGCCGCGCAGCACTTCGATGCGTTCCAGGTCGAGCAAGTCCAGCGTGGCCTGACCCGGACGCGCATACACCACACCATCGATCACCGTGGCCACCGTCGGTTCGACGCCTGGCGAGGTGGAAATGGTGCCGACACCGCGAACGAACAGCGAAGTGTCCTTGTTGGAAGCACCGGTGCGGAAATTCAACGATGGCACCTGCTGCACGATGCTGGCCACGCCGTTACGGTTATCGCGCTCCAGTTGTTCACCCTCGATCACGGACACGGCGACCGGTACTTTTTGCAGCGATTCTTCGCGGCGTGTGGCGGTCACGGTCACCGATTCCAGCGCTACTGTTTCTGTGTTCTGCCCTGCCGCTGTCTCTGCCATGGCCGGAACACACGGCAATGCCGTCAGCCCCATCAGCAACCACCCACAACGGCGCCCCCGCGCCGTATGAGCCTGATCGATCGCCTGCGCCAGAAGCGTGTGTCTGACGCCATCCCCACCTGTTGTGTGCATCTGCGTGCCTACCTGAAATATGCCCTGATCCGACAGTGCGATGCGCACTGGCGCCTATGCGTGCTGACTAAACCGGGTCCGGGCATTCGCGGTGGCGAGTAGCAGACAAACCATCTTTGTTAGCGCTAACATCGTCAGTATCAGGAAACGACTGATAGATCGTCCAATACTGAAAAATTAGTTTTATATTCTTTTTACTTTTATGCGAAGTGATCGACCATGGCCGACGAGAAGCCTCTGATACGCAAACGCCGAGGCGCAGGCCGGGTGACGATCACCGCCGTGGCGCGTCAGGCAGGGGTGTCGGCCATTACCGTGTCGCGCTATTTCAATCAACCGGAACAGGTTTCGTCCGAACTGCGCGAGCGGATTGCGAGCACAGTCAGTGCACTGGGCTACGTGCCCAATCTGGTTGCAGGCGGCCTGGCATCGGCACGTAGCCGGGTGGTAGCGATGGTAATTCCCAACATCTCCGGGCCGATCTTTGCCAATACCATTCAGGGCTTCAGCGACACACTGAGCCGGCACGGTTTCCAGTTGCTGCTGGCGTCCAGCTACTTTTCCGCAGAGCAGGAGGAAAGCGCAGTGCGGGCGTTCCTGGGCTGGTCACCGGCGGCACTGGTGCTGACCAGCCGCTTTCACAGCCCTGCTACCGAGAACATGATCGAGCAGACCGATGTTCCGGTGATCGAAACCTGGGACCATCAACCCGACCGCAGCCCGATCCAGATCGGCTTTTCGCACTACGACGTCGGCGTGATGGCAGCCCGTTATCTGCATGACAAAGGCTACCGGCGCATCGCATTCGTACAGAACAGCATCGCGGGCGACTTCAGCGCACTGGAGCGTCGCGACGGCTATGCCGCAACCGTGGAAGGGCTAGGTATCACGCCGTGGGTTTTCGTCCCGGACGCGGATCGAGCGCCCTTCGAGGCTGGCAAACAGGCGATGGACACCCTGATGAACCAAGCGCCCCGTCCTGACGCGATCTTCTTCGCCAACGACAACCTGGCAGCCGGCGCCCTGCTCGCCAGCCAGCGCGCAGGCCTGAGCATTCCACAGGATTGTGCCGTGATGGGCTTTGGCGATTACGCCTTCGCAGAAATGATGCTGCCCAGCCTGACCACCATCAAACCACCCGCCCTGCAGATCGGCGTAATGGCTGCCACGCGGGTGCTTGAAAGCCTCGGTGTATTACCGGTAGAGGGAGAAATACAACGGCTGAACCTGCTGGAGTGCAGCCTGGTGGAACGGGAGAGTACCTGAGCCCGGCGCAATTTCGAGCCTGCGCTGGAGCGTGAGGAACGATAGTCGCCCGTAAGAACACCATCGTGCCCATGCGTGGGTATGCCGTTCTGGACGCTCCGCGTCCTATTCTGAACATAGGGCGCGGCGCAGATGTGTGACGCGGCGCGTCAAGCACGGCATTCCCACTGTGGCGTGAGGAACGATAGATGTCCTCAAACCCCGATCAACGCACCAGATGCAGGAACTGCATATGCCGTTCGTACTGATCGAGCACGTCGTTGATGACTTGTTCCTTGGTGTAACCCACCAGGTCGTAGTCCTGACTGCCCTCGCTCAAGTGCACCTCGGCGCGGTAGTAGCGGCGGTTGTTCAATTGCTTGGAGCCCATGCCGCCACGGGCGAACGACGGGGTGAAGAAGCCTTTCATCTGCACCTGGTAAATGAACGGACGTTCTTCACCATGACCGATTTCCAGGGTCACCGAGTCGTTGGACGGGTCAGGTACGTTGACCACATTCAAGCCCTTCTCGACGAACACCGCCGTCACTTCTTCAATCGCCGGACGCACGGTCTGATCGAGGAAACGGTACACCTCGTCTCGCGACGGGTAATGCACCGCCTGGCTCAGACGCTGACGCCAGCCGCCGCGTCGTGAACCGGACACTGGCGCCAGCGAGTACAACTGGGCGATCTTGCGCTGCGACTCCATGACGAACGCCTTGTGCAGCCCCCACATCATCAGCAACAGAATCAACGAGAATGGCAACGACGTCAGCACCACGGCCGATTTCAGCGCATCGATGCTGCCCGAGAACAACAGGCCACTGGTGATCAGCGCCGTGGCCACACCCCAGAACACCCGCAGCCATTTCGGACCGTCTTCGTCAGGGTTGCCGCCTTTGGCTGACAGTGTCGACAGCACCACCGTGCCCGAATCGGCCGAGGTGACGAAGAACACGAAGCTGATGAACACCGTGACCGCAATGACTGTCTTGCTCCACGGATAGGTTTCCAGCAGCAGGTACAGGGTCATCGACGGATCGTCGATAGCCGACTGACCCAGCGCAGTCATGCCATGGTTGAGCACTTGATCGATGGCGCTGTTGCCGAAGATCGACATCCACGCCAGGGTGAAACCCAGCGGGATCAGCAACACACCGAAGACGAACTCGCGGATGGTACGGCCACGGGAGATGCGCGCAATGAACAGGCCTACGAACGGCGCCCAGGCAATCCACCAAGCCCAATAGAACACCGTCCAGCCGCCCAGCCAGTCACTCGGCTCGTTGTAGGCATACACGTCGAAACTCTTGCTCGGCAGTGCGCCCAGGTAGTCACCGATGTTCTGCACCAGCGTGTTGAGCAAATGCTGAGTCGGGCCGGCAAACAGTACGAACAGCAGCAGCGCACAGGCCAGCAGCATGTTGATGTCGGACATGACGCGTACGCCCTTGTCGACCCCGGCGATCGCTACCAGAATCGCCGCGCCCATCATCAGGGTGATCAGGCCGACCTGAATCCAGTGGGTGTGCGCCACGCCGAACAGGTAGTCCAGACCGGAATTGAGGTGCAGCACCCCGAAGCCCATGTCTGCGCCGAGCCCGAAGATGGTCGCAATGATGCCGAAGCCATCGACGGCATAGCCGATAGGGCCATTGATGCGTTTGCCGATCAGCGGATACAGCGCCGAGCGCAGGGCCAGCGGCAGGTTATGGCGATAAGCGAAATAGGCCAGCGCCATACCGACGAACGCGAACACGCCCCAGCCATGCAGACCCCAGTGCAGAAACAGCAACTGCATGCCCTGGCGTGCTGCTTCAGCGGTACCGCCCTCGCCCTGCGGTGGCTGCAGCAGGTGCGTCAGGGGTTCTGAAACGCAGAAAAAGAACAGCGTGATGCTGATGCCGGCGGCAAACAGCATGCCGGCCCATGACAGGTAACTGAACTCGGGTTCGTCGTGGTCGGCACCGAGCTTGATCTTGCCGAAGCCCGACAAGGCGGTGACCACCACGAAGACCAGGTACAGGGTCATGACCATCATGTAGTACCAGCCTACCGTGTTGGCCGCCCAGTTTTGCGCCGCCAGCAGCCATTCGCCGCTGGCTTGCGGGAACGCGATCACGACGATGCCGAAAATCAGAATAAAACTCGCGGCGAAATAGAACACTGGAGCATTCATGCGAACCATGCCGCTTGAAGAGGAACTCGAAGAACTCATCGGTTGAGTGCCTCCGGACTGATAAAACCAATTGCAAAAAGCGGATACGGCAAGGGTAAGCCTCCTGTTGTGAGCGGGCAGCGAACCACCGGTTTAACTTGAACGAGCGTTCAATTTAAACATGAAAACACCCGCGAGACCTAATCGCAGGCCGGTGAATGCTGGCTCAGGCCTGGGTATGACGCGTGCTCGAGCGGGTTCGTTCCCACGCTAAAGAGGCCATTTTCAGCCCCCCAAACGCGCTGTTTGCAAACATCCGCAGCACTTTGATTCCGGTCTTAACGCGATGCACACCCTCCTCGCACCAATCTGTTACCTGCCGCCCCAAAACTGCGCAAAAAGTCATTCAGGTAACAGAACAGCGCTCCTCTCGGGCCAATGCTTGCGCGCTGACCAAAACCCGCAAGGCTCCGGAAATAAAGCCTTGCAGGCCAATTCGGCGGCTTAAAAACAACAGCAGCGAAAAGTTGGTCTTTTGATTGCATATGCTTGTATGTACAAGTAGAGACAGGCTAAACACTCTGCCTTCTACCCAACTGAATCGGCCTGCTTCGCCAGGCGCTGTTCGCCCTTCATCGGGGTGGTTCGAATTGATCGCCGAGGATTTTTTTGTGACCGAGAATAATCAAGACCTGAAGCAGGACTGGACCCGCCATCGCGAAGGCGTCGTACGGGCTGCACGCGGTACTCAATTGACCGCCAAGAGCTGGCTGACCGAAGCGCCGCTGCGCATGTTGATGAACAACCTCGACCCGGAAGTTGCCGAAAACCCCAATGAGCTGGTGGTTTACGGTGGCATCGGTCGCGCTGCGCGCAATTGGGAGTGCTACGACAAGATCGTCGAAAGCCTCACTCAGCTCAACGATGATGAAACCTTGCTGGTGCAGTCCGGCAAGCCGGTCGGCGTATTCAAGACCCACAGCAATGCCCCGCGCGTGCTGATCGCCAACTCCAACCTGGTGCCGCACTGGGCCAGTTGGGAGCACTTCAACGAACTGGATGCCAAGGGCCTGGCCATGTATGGTCAGATGACCGCCGGCAGCTGGATCTACATCGGTAGCCAGGGCATCGTGCAAGGCACTTACGAAACCTTCGTCGAAGCCGGTCGCCAGCACTATGACGGCAACCTTAAGGGTCGCTGGGTGCTGACCGCAGGCCTGGGCGGCATGGGTGGCGCGCAGCCGCTGGCCGCGACATTGGCCGGGGCCTGCTCGCTGAACATCGAATGTCAGCAGAGCCGCATCGATTTCCGCATCAAGACCCGCTACGTCGACGAACAGGCCGCTGATCTCGATGACGCACTGGCGCGTATCGCCAAATACACGGCCGAAGGCAAAGCCATCTCCATCGCCCTGTGTGGCAACGCGGCGGATATCCTGCCGGAAATGGTCCGTCGCGGTGTGCGCCCGGACATGGTCACCGACCAGACCAGCGCCCACGACCCGCTCAATGGCTACCTGCCCAAAGGCTGGACCTGGGACGAGTACCGTGCCCGTTCGGTGAGCGAGCCGGCCAGTGTGGTCAAGGCGGCCAAACAGTCGATGGCCGAGCACGTCGAAGCCATGCTCGCCTTCCAGCAAGCAGGCATTCCGACCTTTGACTATGGCAACAATATTCGCCAGATGGCCAAGGAAGTCGGCGTCACCAACGCCTTCGATTTCCCGGGCTTCGTCCCCGCCTACATCCGTCCGCTGTTCTGCCGTGGCATCGGGCCGTTCCGCTGGGCCGCGCTGTCAGGTGACCCGCAGGACATCTACAAGACCGACGCCAAGGTCAAAGAACTGATTCCGGATGACGAGCACCTGCACAACTGGCTGGACATGGCCCGCGAACGCATCAGCTTCCAGGGCCTGCCGGCGCGTATCTGCTGGGTCGGCCTGGGTCAACGCGCCAAACTGGGCCTGGCCTTCAACGAAATGGTCCGCAGTGGCGAGTTGTCGGCACCGGTAGTGATCGGTCGTGATCACCTGGACTCCGGCTCGGTCGCCAGCCCCAACCGCGAAACCGAATCCATGCGTGATGGCTCTGATGCCGTCTCCGACTGGCCGCTGCTCAATGCCCTGCTCAATACCGCCAGCGGTGCGACCTGGGTCTCGCTGCACCACGGTGGCGGCGTGGGCATGGGCTTTTCGCAGCATTCCGGCATGGTGATCGTCTGCGACGGCACCGATGAGGCCGCCGAGCGTATCGCCCGCGTATTGCACAACGACCCGGCTACCGGGGTGATGCGTCATGCCGATGCCGGCTACGAAATCGCTATCGACTGTGCCAAAGAGCAGGGCTTGAACCTGCCAATGATCGGACGTTGAAAACGTTGTCGGTCATCGGGCCGACATACGTCGGGGACGGGCATGAGCATGCCCACGGGCCGGATGCCTACTTGAAGCTGCCGTCATCCATTTCAGGCTTAGGAGCATCGACAATGAATATGAAAAAGGCCCTGCTGACCACATTGGTATCCGCTGGCCTGCTCGCCAGCGCGGGCGCAAGTCAGGCGGCCGGCTGGTGCGAATCAGGCAAGCCGGTGAAATTCGCCGGCCTCAACTGGGAAAGCGCGATGCTGCTGACCGACATTCTGCAGGTGGTTCTGGACAAGGGTTACGGCTGCACCGTTGACGCCCTGCCCGGCAATTCCATCGCCATGGAAAACGCCTTGGGCACCAACGACATCCAGATCTTTGCCGAAGAATGGGTCGGCCGCAGCGAGGTCTGGAACAAGGCCGCCGCTGCCGGCAAGGTGGTCGGTGTCGGCGCGCCGATCGTCGGCGCAGTGGAAGGCTGGTACGTGCCCCGCTACGTGATCGAAGGCGATGCCAAACGCAAGCTGGAGGCAAAGGCACCCAACCTGAAATCCATCAGCGACCTGGCCCAGTATTCAGCCGTGTTCAAGGATCAGGAAGAGCCTGGCAAGGGGCGCTTCTACAACTGCCCGGCCGGCTGGACCTGTGAGCTGGAAAACAGCGAAATGCTCAAGAGCTACGGCCTGGAAAGCAAATACACCAACTTCCGCCCAGGCACCGGCCCGGCGCTGGATGCGGCGATTCTGTCCAGCTACAAACGTGGCGAGCCGATCCTGACCTACTATTGGTCACCCACGCCGCTCATGGGTCAGGTAGACCTGGTGCGTCTGGAAGAGAAAGCCGGGGTCAACAAGACGATCGATATCAAGGTCGGCGTGTCCAAAGTGTTCCACGATGAGGCCCCTGAATTGGTCGCCATCCTGGAAAAGGTCAACCTGCCGATCGACCTGCTCAACCAGAACCTGGGGCGCATGGCCAAGGAACGCATCGAATCGCCGAAGCTGGCGAAGATTTTCCTGAAAGAGCACCCCGAAGTCTGGCACAAATGGGTCAGCGAAGACGCCGCGAAGAAGGTGGACGCTTCGTTGTAAACGACCGGGCTGTCGGACCGAACGGTTCGACAGCCCTGTCGTTGACCCGACACACCTCATTTGAGAGCCGCTTATGTTTCCTGAAAGCTTCACTTTCTCGATCGCCAACTGGGTCAACGATGGCGTCGACTCACTGGTCACGCAGTACGGCGATGTGTTCCGGCACATCTCCGACACCCTGCTATGGGCCATCGTCAACCTCGAAGGCCTGCTGCGCATGGCGCCGTGGTGGCTGATGCTGATGATCGTCGGCGGCATTGCCTGGCACGCGACACGCAAGATCGTCACGACGCTGGTCATCGTCGGCCTGCTGTTTCTGGTCGGTGCGGTCGGGTTGTGGGACAAGCTGATGCAAACCCTGGCGCTGATGCTGGTCGCCACGATCATCGCGGTGCTGATCGGCATTCCGCTGGGCATCCTTTCGGCACGCAGCAATCGTCTGCGCTCGGTGCTGATGCCGCTGCTCGACATCATGCAGACCATGCCCAGCTTCGTGTACCTGATCCCGGTGCTGATGCTGTTCGGTCTGGGCAAGGTTCCGGCGATCTTCGCCACGGTGATTTACGCCGCGCCGCCGCTGATTCGTCTGACCGATCTGGGCATTCGTCAGGTGGATGGTGAAGTGATGGAAGCCATCAACGCGTTCGGCGCCAATCGCTGGCAGCAACTGTTCGGTGTGCAACTGCCGTTGGCGATGCCGAGCATCATGGCCGGGATCAACCAGACCACCATGATGGCGCTGTCGATGGTGGTGATTGCCTCGATGATCGGTGCACGCGGGCTTGGTGAGGACGTTCTGGTGGGCATTCAGACCCTCAACGTCGGGCGCGGGCTGGAAGCGGGCCTGGCCATTGTCATTCTGGCGGTCGTCATCGACCGTATCACGCAGGCCTATGGCCGCCCACGGCATGAGGCGCACAAATGAGCAGCGTGGAACCGAACAAAATCGTCGTCAAAAACGTATTCAAGATCTTCGGCAACCGCTCCAAGGAAGCACTGCAACTGATCAAGCAAAACCAGAGCAAGGACCAGGTGCTGGCCCAGACCGGCTGCGTGGTCGGGGTCAACGACCTGTCGCTGTCGATCGGCAGCGGCGAAATCTTCGTCATCATGGGCCTGTCCGGCTCGGGAAAATCGACGCTGGTGCGTCACTTCAACCGGCTCATCGACCCCACCAGCGGCGAGATTCTGGTCGATGGCGAAGACATCCTGCGTTACGACATGGAGGCCTTGCGCCAATTCCGCCGGCACAAGATCAGCATGGTGTTCCAGAGCTTCGGCCTGCTGCCGCACAAAACCGTGCTGGCCAACGTGGCCTACGGCCTGACCGTGCGTGGCGAAAGCAAGGCGCTGTGTCAGGAACGCGCGCAGCACTGGATCACCACCGTAGGCCTCAAGGGCTATGAAAACAAATACCCGCACCAGCTTTCCGGCGGCATGCGTCAGCGTGTAGGTCTGGCCCGCGCACTGGCGGCCGACACCGACATCATTCTGATGGACGAAGCATTCAGCGCCCTCGACCCGCTGATCCGCGCCGAGATGCAGGACCAGTTGCTGGAGCTGCAAGCCAGTCTGCACAAGACCATCGTGTTCATTACCCACGATCTGGACGAGGCCGTGCGCATCGGCAATCGCATTGCGATCCTCAAGGACGGGCGATTGATTCAGGTCGGTACGCCGAAAGAAATCCTCCACTCGCCCGCCGACGATTACGTGGATCGTTTCGTTCAGCGCCGCGTAGCCACCCTTTAAGGACCGTTGCAGATGTCGCGAGCAGAACAGATCGTCATCGGTGAAGCACCTGCGGGATGGCAGGACGTGGTCGCGGTGGCCCGACATGGCGCAAAACTGGCCCTGTCGGATGCTGCCTGGGCACGGATCGACAACGCTCAGGCCATCGTGCAGCGCATCGTCGTCAGTGGCGAGCGTGCCTATGGCGTGAACACCGGGCTCGGCGCGCTGTGCAATGTGTCACTGCAAGGCGACCAGCTCAGTCGCCTGTCGCGCAATACCCTGCTCAGCCACGCCTGCGGCGTCGGTGCGCCACTGGCCGACGAGCAGACCCGTGCAATCATCTGCGCCGCGATTCTCAACTACAGCCAGGGCAAGTCGGGCATTCACCGGCAAGTGGTCGAAGCGCTGCTGGCCCTGCTCAACCGGGGCATCACGCCGCAAGTACCGGCGCAGGGCTCGGTGGGTTACCTGACGCACATGGCGCACGTCGGTGCTGCGTTGCTGGGCATCGGCCAGGTCAGCTATCGCGGGCAGATCGTCCCGGCCGAGCAGGCCCTGAATGAAGAAGGTCTGGCTCCGGTTATTCTCGGCGCCAAGGACGGATTGTGCCTGGTCAACGGCACACCGTGCATGACCGGCCTGAGCTGTCTGGCCATTGCCGATGCCGAGCGCCTGAGCCAATGGGCCGACGTAATCGGCGCGATGAGCTTCGAAGCCCTGCGCGGCCAGCTGGACGCGTTCGATGCAAGCATCCTCGCCCTCAAGCCGCATCCGGGCATGCAACAGGTGGGCAAGAACCTGCGCGCGTTGCTGGCCGGCAGCGACGTGCTCGCCAGCAGCGAAGGCATTCGTACTCAGGATGCGCTGAGTATTCGCTCGATTCCCCAGGTGCATGGCGCCACGCGCGACCAACTGGCTCACGCCACTCGCCAGGTCGAGATCGAGCTCAATTCAGTCACCGATAATCCGCTGCTGCTCGGCACGCCCGAGGCTTTCCGGGTGGTGTCCCAGGCCAATCCACACGGCCAGTCGGTGGCCATGGCGGCAGACCTGCTGTGCATGGCGATGGCCGAGCTGGGCTCGATCGCCGAACGACGCCTGGACCGCCTGATCAACCCGATGGTCAGCGGCCTGCCTGCGTTTTTGGTTACCCAGCCGGGGGTCAACTCGGGAATGATGATCGTCCAGTACGTCGCCGCTTCGCTGTGCGCGGAAAACCGCCAAATGGCGCAACCGGCAGTGGTCGACAACTACGTGACTTCCGGTCTGCAGGAGGATCACCTGAGCCTGGGCACCAGCGCTGCGCTCAAGCTGCACAAGGTACTGGGCAATACCACGCAGATTCTGGCCATCGAGTATTTGCTCGCGGCCCAGGCATTCGAATTTCTCAAGACACAGGGTTTTGGCGTGGGCACCGGTGCCGCGTGGCGACTGCTGCGCGAGCGCATCCCGGCCTATGACGAAGACCGCTGGCTGGCTCCGGACATCGCCAGCAGCGCGGCCCTGATCAAAGACGAAGCGTCGCTGGAAAGGGTTTTCCAGCACTGCCGTAACAACGCGGCAGGCCTATAAAAACAGCGTATGGCCACAAGCCGTCGCTGACATTCATCAAGGAGTAGCAGCATCGTGACCACCTTATCTGCCAAGACGCTGAACCTGATCCCCGGCCAACTGACCCTGGCGCAACTGCGCGATATTTATCTGCAGCCGGTCAGCCTGACGCTGGACAGCAGCGCAGACCAGCAGATCGACGACAGCGTCGCCTGTGTCGAGCGCATTCTGGCCGAGAACCGCACCGCCTACGGCATCAACACCGGCTTCGGCCTGCTGGCTTCGACGCGGATTGCCAGCGAAGACCTGGAAAACCTGCAGCGTTCGCTGGTGCTGTCGCATGCGGCCGGTGTCGGTCAGCCAATCAGCGATGAGCTGGTGCGTCTGATCATGGTGCTCAAGGTCAACAGCCTGAGCCGCGGCTTCTCGGGCATTCGGCGCGTGGTCATCGACGCTCTGATTGCGCTGATCAATGCCGAGGTCTACCCGCATATTCCGCTCAAGGGCTCGGTCGGTGCTTCCGGCGACCTGGCGCCGCTGGCGCACATGTCGCTGGTGCTGCTGGGCGAAGGCAAGGCGCGCTACCAGGGCGAATGGCTGAACGGCGTCGATGCGCTGGCGGCTGCCGGGCTGCAACCGCTGACCCTGGCGGCCAAGGAAGGGCTGGCACTGCTCAACGGCACGCAAGTGTCTAGCGCCTACGCATTGCGCGGCCTGTTCGAAGGCGAAGACCTGTTCGCGGCAGCCCTGACCTGCGGCTCGCTGACGGTTGAAGCGGTGCTCGGCTCGCGCTCGCCCTTCGACGCGCGCATTCATGCCGCACGCGGTCAGCGCGGGCAGATCGATGCAGCGGCCTGCTACCGCGACCTGCTGGGCGAAAGCAGCGGCGTGTCCGAGTCGCACCGCAACTGCGACAAGGTTCAGGACCCTTACTCGTTGCGCTGCCAGCCACAGGTCATGGGCGCGTGTCTGACCCAGCTGCGTCAGGCCGCCGAGGTGCTGGAAATCGAAGCCAACGCGGTGTCCGACAACCCGCTGGTGTTCGCCGCCGAGAACGACGTCATATCCGGTGGCAATTTTCACGCCGAGCCGGTCGCCATGGCGGCGGACAACCTCGCGCTGGCCATCGCCGAGATCGGCTCGCTCAGCGAACGGCGCATTTCGCTGATGATGGACAAGCACATGTCGCAGCTGCCGCCCTTCCTGGTGGCCAACGGCGGCGTCAATTCCGGGTTCATGATCGCGCAGGTAACCGCCGCCGCACTGGCCAGTGAAAACAAGGCATTGGCCCACCCGCACAGTGTCGACAGCCTGCCGACCTCGGCCAATCAGGAAGACCATGTGTCGATGGCCCCGGCCGCCGGCAAGCGCTTATGGGAAATGGCAGAAAACGTTCGCGGGATTCTTGCCGTAGAATGGTTGGCTGCCTGCCAGGGTCTGGACTTGCGTGAGGGCCTGAAAACCTCTCCGAAGCTGGAGCAAGCCCGCAGCCTGTTGCGCAGCAAGGTCCCGTTCTATGAAAAGGACCGCTTTTTTGCACCGGACATCGAAGCTGCCAGTCAGCTGTTGTCCTCCACTTGCCTGAACCCGTTGGTTCCTGCACGTCTGCTACCCAGTCTGTGATGCACCGCGAGCCTGGCAGGGCTCGCTTTGGTCATCGCTGCGGGAGGCCGGATGCAGGCGTTCTCGCAGCTATTGCCATACCTGTAATGAAATGGACCTGAAATGACGTCACAAGATGGTTTGAAACGCGGGTTATCCGCCCGCCACATCCGCTTCATGGCCCTGGGCTCTGCCATCGGTACAGGGTTGTTCTACGGCTCGGCCTCGGCGATTCAACAGGCCGGGCCTGCTGTACTGCTGGCTTACCTGATCGGCGGCGCGGCGGTGTACATGGTGATGCGCGCGCTCGGCGAAATGGCGGTCCACGACCCGGTGTCCGGTTCGTTCAGCCATTACGCCACGCGCTATATGGGCCCGCTGGCCGGCTTCGTGCTCGGCTGGACCTACGCGTTCGAGATGATCATCGTCTGCCTGGCCGACGTGACCGCATTCGGCATCTACATGGGCTTCTGGTTTCCGGAAGTACCCCGCTGGATCTGGGTGCTGGGTATCGTCTTTCTGATCGGCGCGCTCAACCTGTGCAACGTGAAAGTCTTTGGTGAAACCGAGTTCTGGCTGTCGATCCTCAAGGTCAGCGCCATCGTGGCGATGATCGTCGCAGGCTTCGGCATCATGATCTTCGGTATCGGCAGCTCGGCCAGCGGCAGCGAAATCGGCATCAGCAACCTGTGGGAGCATGGCGGCTTCATGCCCAACGGCGTCACCGGTCTGATCGCCTCGTTCGCAGTGGTGATGTTTGCCTTCGGCGGCATCGAAATCATCGGCATTACCGCAGGCGAAGCGAAGGACCCGCAGCGCAGCCTGCCGCAGGCGATCAATGCCGTGCCGCTGCGCATTCTGCTGTTCTACGTGCTGACACTGTTTGTGCTGATGTGCATCTACCCGTGGCCGCAGATCGGCACGCAGGGCAGTCCGTTCGTGCAGATTTTCGATAACCTGGGCATCGCTTCGGCGGCGACCATCCTCAACATCGTGGTGATCTCGGCGGCCGTGTCGGCGATCAACAGCGACATCTTCGGCGCAGGCCGCATGATGTATGGCCTGGCCCGTGAAGGTCAGGCGCCCGCCAGTTTTGCCCGCGTGTCGCGCCATGGCGTGCCGTGGATGACCGTGCTGGTCATGGGCATCGCGTTGCTGGGCGGCGTGCTGCTCAACTACCTGATCCCCAAGGATGTGTTTCTGCTGATCGCTTCGCTGGCCACCTTCGCCACCGTGTGGGTCTGGCTGATGATTCTGCTGACGCAGGTCGCCATGCGCCGCTCGATGAACCGCGAGGAAGCGGCACAGCTGAAATTCGCCGTGCCGTTCTGGCCTTACGGGCCTGCGGCCGCCATCGCCTTCATGCTGTTCATCTTCGGCGTGCTGGGCTACTTCCCGGACAACCGTGCAGCCTTGATCGTCGGCGCAATCTGGATCGTGCTGCTGCTCATCGCCTACGCTGTGTGGGTCAAGCCCAAGGCGCTCAACAACACTCATTGATCAACGAGGCCTGGAATGAAAACGCTCTGGAAAAACTGTCACATCGCAAGCATGGCGCACGGCAAATACTCGATCATCGAGCATGCCGCCATCGTGACCTCCGGAGCGCTCATCGAGTGGATCGGGCCTCAGGCCGAGCTGGCCGAGCCGGAACATGACAACTGCATCGATCTGGGCGGTGCATGGGTCACGCCCGGCCTGATCGATTGTCACACCCATACGGTGTTCGGCGGCAACCGCAGCGGCGAGTTCGAACAGCGTTTACAGGGCGTGAGCTACTCCGAGATCGCCGCAGCGGGCGGCGGTATTGCCAGCACGGTGCGTGCGACGCGCGACGCCAGCGAGGATGAGCTGTACGCCAGTGCCGAGCGCCGTCTGCGGCATCTGCTGAAAGACGGCGTCACGACCGTCGAGATGAAGTCGGGCTACGGGCTGGACCTGGAAAACGAGCGCAAGATCCTGCGGGTGATCCGGCGTCTGGGCAACACCCAGCCAGTCACCATTCGCGCCACGTGCCTGGCCGCCCATGCGCTGCCACCGGAGTACGCCGACCGCGCCGACGATTACATCAATCACATCTGCAACGACATGCTCCCTGCGCTGGCAGCCGAAGGGCTGGTCGATGCGGTGGATGCTTTCTGTGAATACCTGGCGTTTTCGCCTGCGCAGGTCGAGCAGGTGTTCATTACCGCGGGGCAGTTGGCGCTGCCGGTCAAACTGCATGCCGAGCAGCTGTCGTCATTGGGCGGATCGAGCCTGGCTGCGCGCTACAAGGCGCTGTCGGCGGATCATCTGGAGTTCATGACCGAAGACGACGCCATCGCCATGGCCGCTGCCGGAACCGTCGCGGTGCTGCTGCCGGGGGCGTTTTACTTCCTGCGCGAAACACAATTGCCGCCGATGGACGCGCTGCGCAAGCACGGCGTGCCTATCGCGATTTCCACCGACCTCAACCCTGGCACCTCGCCAGGCCTGTCATTGCGCCTGATGCTGAACATGGCCTGCACGCTGTTTCGCATGACGCCCGAAGAAGCACTGGCGGGGGTGACGTTCAATGCCGCCAAAGCGTTGGGCATGAGCGCGACGCATGGCTCGCTGGAGGTTGGCAAGGTCGCGGATTTCGTCGCCTGGAACATCGAACGACCGGCTGATCTGGCCTACTGGCTGGGCGGCGATCTGGACAAACGTATCGTGCGCCACGGCGTCGAATCATCGATCTGAAGGAGAGCCCTGTGGATAACGTTCTGACATTCAAGCGTGGCCGCATTCCGCTGCTGATCAGCATGCCGCATGCCGGTCTGAAACTGACCCCGGTGGTCGAAGCCGCGCTGGTGGACGAAGCCTTGAGCCTGCCGGACACCGACTGGCACATTCCGCGTCTGTATGACTTCGCCGCCGAATTGGGCGCCAGCACGCTGGCTGCCGAATACTCGCGCTTTGTCATCGACCTCAACCGGCCCGCTGACGACAAGCCCATGTACGCAGGCGCAACCACCGGGCTGTTTCCGTCGATCCTGTTCGATGGCGTGCCACTGTTCAAGGACGGCCAGACACCCAGTGCCGAGGAGCGGGCGCGCTATCTGCAACAGATCTGGATGCCCTATCACCAGACGCTGGAGCAGGAACTGCAGCGCATGCGTGACGAGTTCGGTTATGCGCTGCTGTTCGACGCCCACTCGATTCGCGGCCACATCCCGCACCTGTTCGATGGCCGCCTGCCGGACTTCAACCTGGGCACCTTCAATGGCGCAAGTTGCGACCCGGAGCTGGCCAGCCGAATGGAGCAGGTCTGCGCAGCGGCCAAGGACTACAGCCATGTGTTGAACGGACGCTTCAAGGGCGGCCACATCACCCGCTACTATGGCGACCCGGCCAACAACATCCACGCCGTACAGCTGGAGCTGGCACAAAGCACCTACATGGACGAATTCGTGCCCTTCCACTACCGCCCGGACCTGGCCGAGCCGACCCGCGCCGTGCTCAAGCCACTGCTGGAAACCTTCATTGCCTGGGGACAAGAGCGCTTCGGCTGACAACGTCGGACGCAGAGCGTGGAGCGATAGCCGGTGGCCACGATTATCGTTCCCATGCTCCGCGTGGGAATGCCGTTCCGGACGCTCCGCGTCCGCCCTTCAAAGTTCCCGCCTGATCACTTCTTGAGCAAGCGCAAGCCGTTGAACACCACCAGCAAGCTCACGCCCATGTCGGCAAACACTGCCATCCACATGGTCGCCAGGCCCGCAAAGGTGATGCCGATGAACAGCACCTTGGTCACAATGGCCAACACAATGTTCTGTTTCAGCACGGCCGATGTCCGGCGTGAAAGCGCAATGAACGTTGGTATCTTGCGCAGATCATCGTCCATCAGGGCGACATCTGCCGTCTCGATAGCCGTATCGGTGCCTGCAGCGGCCATCGCGAAACCAATCTCCGCACGGGCCAGCGCAGGGGCATCATTGATACCGTCGCCCACCATACCTACCCGGTGATTGCGGCTGTAAAGCGCTTCGATCGCACTGAGCTTGTCGGCAGGCAGCAGATTGCCCTGCGCTTCATCAATGCCAACCTGATCGGCAATCGCCTTGGCCGTGTGCGGGTTATCACCCGTCAGCATGACCGTCTTGATGCCCAACTCGTGCAACTGGGCGATGGCTTCACGGCTGGTCTCCTTCACCGTATCGGCGACGGCAAACAGCGCAATCGGGCCAGAGGCATCGAGCAACAGCACCACGGTCTTGCCCTGCATTTCCAGCGCATCGAGCCTGGCTTCCAGCTCCGGCGAACACAGGCCCAGTTCTTCCACCAGGCGATGGTTGCCCAAGTGATACATCTGGCCATTGATCTCGCCTTTCACACCGCGCCCACCCAATGCCTCGAACGCACTGACTTCATACAGCGTCAGGCTGCCATCGGCGGCCTTGGCAATCGCTTGGGAAACCGGGTGATCCGAACGCCCGGCGAGGCTTGCGGCAATCCCCGGCGCGCTATCGGAGACAGCAGGGTTCAAAGGCACATAATCAGTCTGCACCGGCTTGCCGTGGGTCAGCGTGCCGGTTTTATCAAGCGCCAGGTAATCGAGCTTTTCGCCCATTTCCAGATAAACGCCACCCTTGATCAAGATACCTTTGCGCGCCGCCGCAGCCAGACCGCTGACGATGGTCACCGGCGTGGAAATCACCAGCGCACATGGGCAGGCCACCACCAGCAGCACCAGCGCCCGGTAGATCCAGTCATACCATTCGCCACCGAAGAACAGCGGCGCGACCAACGCCAATGCCAACGCAACGACGAACACCACTGGTGTATAGATACGGGAAAAGCTGTCGACAAAGCGCTGGGTCGGCGCACGCGAACCCTGCGCCGCTTCCACCGCATGAATGATGCGCGCCAGCGTCGAGTTGTTCGCAGCGGCGGTGACGCGGTATTCCAGCGAACCGGCCTGGTTGATGGTGCCCGCGAAAACCTTGTCGCCGACAGTCTTCTCCACTGGCAGGCTTTCACCGGTAATCGATGCCTGATCAATCGTCGAGCTGCCAGACACCACCTCACCGTCAAGCCCGACACGCTCGCCGGGCTTTATCCGGACGATAGCCTCCAGTTCGACGCTTTTGGCTTCGACTTCCTGCCAACTGCCATCCGCCTGCTTGACGGTGGCAAGCTCAGGCGTCAGTTGCATCAGGCCACTGATCGCATTGCGCGCACGGTCCAGGGACTTGGCTTCGATCAACTCAGCAATGGTAAACAGGAACATCACCATCGCCGCTTCCGGCCACTGACCGATCAAAATGGCGCCGGTCACCGCGATGCTCATCAGTGCATTGATGTTCAGGTTGAAGTTCTTGAGTGCGATCCAGCCCTTCTTATAGGTCGTCAGCCCGCAACTGAAGATCGACAGCAGTGCCAGCAAGGCAACCACCCAGGTCGGGCCGAGCGATGCAAAATGGACCACCTCTGCACCCAGCGCCGCAACGCCGGACAACGCCAGCGGCCACCAGTGTTTCTTCACCACCGGCGCCGATTCGGTAGACGCTGCACCCGCCTCGACCGGCTCGGCCTGCATGCCTAGCGAACTGATGGCCTCACGAATCGGGTCGGTGGACGGCAGGTCATGCCAGACGCCCAACATGCGGTTGATCAGGTTGAATTCCAGCTTCTGCACACCGGCCAGCTTGCCCAGCTTGTTCTGGATCAGCGTCTGCTCGGTGGGGCAATCCATCGCCTCGATACGGAAGCTGCTCAGACGACCACCCGCTGCAGACGCTTCGCCAAAGGTCACTACAGCGGGCTGTGCATCGCTGGAGCAGCACGAATGGGCATGCTCCACGGGCTTTTGCTCGTGCGCGTGCTCGTCGTGATCATGGTCATGATCGTGGTCATTTGCGGGGGAATTCTTGATCGTCGTGCCCATTCGTTGTGGCTCCAGGATTCTGCTTGTTGCCAAGTGAACACCCTGTAGCCACTATAGGGTCAAGCACTCAAACGAGATGAGTCGAAATGAAAATCGGCGAACTGGCAAAACTGACCGACACCCAGGTCGAAACCATCCGCTATTACGAACGCGAAGGCCTGCTGCCCGCCCCTGCCCGCAGTGACGGCAATTACCGGCTGTATACCCAGGTGCACATGGAGCGCCTGTCGTTCATCCGCAATTGCCGCAGCCTGGACATGACCCTCGAAGAAATCCGCAACCTGCTCAACCTGCGCGACAGTCCGCAGGATCAGTGCGAAAACGTCAACGCCCTGATCGACGAGCACATCGAACACGTCAATGCCCGCGTCGCGAGCCTACAGGCGCTCCAGGAACAACTGCTCGACCTGCGCCGCCGCTGCAGTGATGGCACGACAGAACATTGCGCGATACTGGAAAGGCTGGAAGTGACGGGGGCTGTGGCAGCGCCAGAGGGCGAGCCTTCACATGTGGGGAGGAGTCATGGGCATTGAGACGGGTTTGAGACCTCTGGTTCAGCGCTGCGCGGCCTGCACCACCGCCACAAGCTCAGTGATCGCCTTGACGAGCTGATCCTTGGCAGCTTTCTCTTTCGCTGACTCTTCACCCGCCCGCTCAGAATCAACGCGCTTGAACGCTTCGCGTACCTCCTCGCTGAAGATGCTGATCGAGACGATATTTTCCTGCCGAAAACCAATAGGCCTGAGCGGTGTATCACTTGGGTAATCGGTCGTGTACACCACTTTCAGGGTGTCCTTGTCCCGATAGCCACTGACGGTCGGGATAAGCAGAATCTCCTGATTCACACCCGTCACTTCGGTAGGGGCTCCGACGTCCATGATGTAACCGACGTAGACCTTTCGATCCGCCATCGTGATCATCACTTCTTCCTTGTCGACAAATGCATCGAAAAGCGTCGAGCAGATAGGGCTGTGATCTACAGACTGACCCAGCAGATAGACCGCAATTTCTTCTTTTTTACCCGCGCCCAGTTGCCACTTGAGAATCCTGACAGTAAGAAAAGCTCCGAGGCTTGGCATCGCCAAGGTCAGTAAACCCGACAGGGCAAGGAACACGCCCACCTGGCTAAAATTCCTGCCAGTGATGTCGAAGTCCTGCCCCATTTGACCTAAAGCGCCCATGAAATCGGTGTTCACGGCAAAACAGACTGGCGAGGTCGCGTCCGTCGTTTGGGCCCATTTTGGGCAAAACACACCCCAATCATGCGAGAACAGGCCTGCAAGGGCTGCGGTAACAAACATGGCCGCTAAAAAACAGTAGATACCATACCGCCCCACCAGGAAGTAAAGCATCTGGCCTTCATAGCGATGCAGCCTGCAATAAACGGTGGGATCCTTCAGGCACACCAAAAAGCCGCTGACGAGTAGTGGCAGCAGAAGTAAAAAAGCCATTTATCAGGATTCGGCTTGCGGAGTGACCAGTTTTTTAGCCTTATCGCGGGAGGAGCGAACCAAACCTTCGATTTCTTTGGCGTCCATGGACATGCGACCACCCCTTACCACAAGAGTGTCGATGCTCTTGATTGCCTGCATGAGGGCCGCGTCTTCAGCCTTCTTCGTATCACTACGATGTCCAATCCGATTGAAAAACATAGTCGATTCCATTGAACAGGGTCAGGGGACTTACGCCAAAACTATAGCACAACGCTCAATTCGCTCTCGTACGGACTCAAACCGCCATCGGCGCCGTCATTGCCGGGTGGTGCTGGTAGCCTTCCAGGGTGAAGTCCGAAGGCTCGATCAACTCCAGCCACTCAGGCTGGTACACGCCGGTCTTGGCAAACTCGGGCACGCGGTCGGAGATCACCAGTTTCGGCATCGGGTACGGCTCGCGGGTCATCTGTTCGTTGAGCATGTCCAGGTGGTTTTCGTACACGTGGGCGTCGCCGATGAAGTAGGTGAACCAGCGCGGCGTGTAGCCGGTCAGGCGGCCGATCAGGCTGAGCAGCGCGGCGCCTTCGGTCAGGTTGAACGGCGTACCGAGGCCCAGATCGTTGGAGCGGATGTACAGCGTCAGCGAGATTTCGCGGGTTTGCGGGTTCGGGTGCAGCTGGTACAGCAGGTGGCACGGCGGCAGGGCCATTTCATCGAGCTGTGCGCAGTTCCAGCCGTGGAACAGGATCCGCCGGCTGCCTGGGTCGTTGATGATGGTGTCGACGCACTGGCGAATCTGGTCGATGGCCTTGTACAGGACCACGAAAGACTGGCCGTCTTCTTCGGACTCGGCAATCTGACGATACCCCTGGCCCAGCGCCAGTTCGATGGCTGCGACATTGCCGGCATCGATACGCTTGTAGGCTGGCCACTTGCGCCATTGCACGCCATAGATTTCACCCAGATCGTCCTCGCCCTTGCGGAACGGGTTGTTCAGCCACTGAGCGTTTTCGTTGGCGTTCTGATCCCAGACCTTGCAGCCCAGTTCGCGGAATTCGGCGGCGTTGTTTACGCCACGCAAAAAGCCGACCATCTCGCCGATGGCCGATTTGAAGGCCATGCGCCGTGTGGTGATCGCCGGAAAACCTTCCTGCAAGTCATAACGCAGCATCGCACCCGGAAAGCTGATGGTGTTCACGCCGGTACGGTTGGCTTGCAAGGTCCCGTGCTTGATCACATGAGCGACCAGTTCCAGATATTGCTTCATAAATCACCTGCATTGTTGAACGCGCCGGGCGCTGTCACCCGGCGTTTCGGTGTTAGACCGCTGCTTTGCTGGCGGACGGGTCGCGCTTGTAGGCCAGCCAGATCAGGAACAGGCCGGCGATGATCATCGGCAGGCTGAGGATCTGCCCCATGGTCACCCAGCCCCACGCCAGGTAACCCAACTGGGCGTCAGGGACGCGGACGAACTCGACCACAAAGCGGAAGATCCCGTAGAACAGCGCGAACATGCCGGAAACGGCCATGGTCGGACGCGGCTTGCGGGCGTAGAGATTGAGGATGATGAACAGCGCAACGCCTTCCAGCGCGAACTGATACAGCTGCGAGGGATGACGCGCCAGTTGCGCCGGGTCGCTAAACGGCGGGAAGACCATGGCCCACGGCACATCGGTCGGCTTGCCCCACAACTCGGCATTGATGAAGTTGCCGATACGCCCGGCACCCAGGCCGATCGGCACCAGCGGGGCGACGAAGTCCATCAGCTGGAAGAAGCTTTTGCCGTTGCGCTTGCCAAACCACCAGGCCGCGATCATTACGCCGACAAAGCCGCCGTGGAACGCCATGCCACCCTTCCAGACCTCGAAGATCAGCAGCGGATTGGCGATGTAGGCCGACAGGTCATAGAACAGCACGTAGCCCAGCCGCCCACCGACAATCACGCCCATGGCCAGCCAGAAAATCAGGTCGGAGAGTTTTTCCTTGGTCCAGGTCGGGTCGAACTTGTTCAGACGACGCGACGCAAGCAGCCAGGCGCCGCCGATACCGACCAGGTACATCAACCCGTACCAGTGAATTTGCAGCGGGCCGATAGCGACGGCTACCGGGTCAATCTGCGGGTAAGGCAGCATTGCGACTCCTCAATTGGAACGCCCTTGCGAGCGACTGAATCAGGCGCGCATGTTACCGGAGCCCGGCAGGATGCTCTAGCGGCGACCGATGGAAGCCGCCTGAACGAAGTGAAAAAAGATGCGATTGATGTGTCCAGCCGTAAGGCCTGGGTATGGTTATCGTTCCCACGCTCCGCGTGGTAGCGCCGTTCTGGACGCTCTGCGTCCGGTCTTGAAACAGGCGTGTGTGTAAGCTTGCTCACGAAGAGGTAGGTGCAGCAGCTGAATATTTACTAAGCAGTCAGTCTGCCTTCGCGAGCAAGCTCGCTCCCACCGGGGGGGGCAATGTGTACTCCCTGTGGGAGTGAGCTTGCTCACGAAGGCAATAGCCCAAACGGCCCATTTCCCGAAGCCTGTACCGGCCTCTTCGCGAACAAGTTCGCTCCTACGGGGGCATGTGTACTCCCTGTGGGAGTGAGCTTGCTCACGAAGGCAATAGCCCAAACGGCCCATTTCCCGGAGTCTGTACCGGCCTCTTCGCGAACAAGTTCGCTCCTACGAGGACAATGTGTACCACTGTGGGAGTGAGCTTGCTCACGAAAGCATTAGTAGCGCTTAGTGCCCTTTGACCGAGCTCGGGTTGATCATCCGCGACAGGCCGAGGTTTTTCAGTGCCAGTTGCAGGGAGCTGCTGATGACTTGCGGGTTGTCGTTGGTCATCAGTTGCGCAAGCAGTTCCTTGGCCTTGCTGAGGTTGATCTGGCGCAGCATCCACTTCACTTTCGGCAGGTTGGTGGCGTTCATAGACAGGCTGTCGAAGCCCATCGCCATCAACAGCACCGCTGCTGCCGGGTCACCCGCCATTTCGCCGCAGATGCTTACCGGCTTGCCCTCGGCATGCGCGTCACGCACAACGCTTTGCAGCGCCTGAAGCACTGCCGGGTGCAGGTAATCATAGAGATCGGCCACACGCGGGTTGTTGCGGTCGACCGCGAGCAGGTACTGGGTCAGGTCGTTGGAGCCGACCGAGAGGAAGTCCACCTGACGCGCCAGGTCGCGGGTCTGGTAGACCGCCGCCGGCACTTCGATCATGACGCCCACCGGCGGCATCGGTACGTCAGTGCCTTCGTCGCGCACCTCGCCCCAGGCGCGGTGGATCAGGTGCAGCGCTTCTTCCACTTCGTGGGTGCTGGAGATCATCGGCAACAGAATGCGCAGGTTGTTCAGGCCCTCGCTGGCCTTGAGCATGGCGCGGGTCTGGACCAGGAAGATTTCCGGGTGGTCGAGGGTGACGCGAATACCGCGCCAGCCGAGGAACGGGTTGTCTTCCTTGATCGGGAAGTAGGACAGCGACTTGTCGCCACCGATGTCCAGGCTGCGCATGGTCACCGGCAGTGGGTGGAAGGCGGCCAGTTGCTCGCGGTAGATCGCCAGCTGTTCCTTTTCACTCGGGAAGCGCTGGTTGATCATGAACGGCACTTCGGTGCGGTACAGGCCCACCCCTTCGGCGCCACGCTGTTGCGCCCGCGCCACGTCGGCCAGCAGGCCGGTGTTGACCCACAGCGGCATGCGATGCCCGTCGAGGGTGACGCAAGGCAATTCGCGCAGGGCATCCAGGCCCTGAGAGAGCTGACGCTCCTCCTCCACCACCTTGCCGAACTGCTTGCGCATGATTTCGCTAGGGTTGGTAAAGACTTCGCCATGATAGCCGTCGACCACCAGATTGATGCCATCGACCTTGGAGTATGGGAAGTCCACCAGGCCCATGACCGTGGGAATGCCCATGGCCCGCGCCAGAATTGCAACGTGGGAGTTGCCGGAACCCTGAACCGATACAAGGCCGACCAGTTTGCCTTCCGGCACCTCGCCGAGCATGGCCGGGGTCAGCTCTTCACTCACCAGAATCGTGTTGTCGGGATAGACCAGCGCCTGTTGCCGCGCTTCCTGGAGATAGGCCAGCAGACGGCGGCCCAGGTCCTTGACGTCCGACGCCCGCTCGCGCAGGTAGGCATCGTCCATCAGTTCGAAACGTTTGACGTGCTCACTGACCACCGAGCGCAAGGCGCCCTGTGCCCATTGGCCGGTCTTGATGACGTCGGTCACTTCGCTGCCCAGCGAGGCGTCGTCGAGCATCATCAGGTAGACATCGAACAGCGCCCGCTCTTCGGGACGCAACTGGGTGGCCAGCTTGGCTGACAGGGTGCGCATGTCACCGCGTACGCCTTCCAGCGCGTTCTGGAACAACGCCAGTTCGGCGGCGATGTCAGTGACGGTCTTGTCGGGGACCACTTCCAGATCGGCAGGCGGCAGCATGACCACGGCGACACCGACCGCAGCACCCGGCGAACCGGCGACACCGACGAACTTGGCTTCCTGAATGCCCTTGCCCTGACGACCCAGACCGCGGATCGAGCCGGTCGCTTCGGCATGCGCGATAACGCCCGCCAGTTGCGCGCTCATGGTGACCAGGAAGGCTTCTTCGCCCTCGTCGAACTGACGGCGCTCCTTTTGCTGGATGACCAATACGCCGACCACGCGCCGGTGGTGAATGATCGGCGCGCCCAGGAACGAGGCGTAGCGTTCTTCACCGGTTTCGGCGAAATAGCGATAACGAGGGTGATCTGCGGCGTTTTCGAGATTCAGTGGTTCTTCGCGCGTACCGACCAGACCGACCAGGCCTTCATTCGGCGCCATGCTGACTTTGCCGATGGAGCGTTTGTTGAGGCCTTCGGAGGCCATCAGGACAAAGCGGTTGACCTCGGCATCGAGCAGGTAGACCGAGCAGACCTGGCTGCCCATGGCCTCCTTGACGCGCAACACAATAATGCCCAACGCCGCCTTGAGATCCTTGGCGGAGTTAACTTCCTGGACGATCTTGCGCAGCGTATTGAGCATGGCTCGGGGTCGAACTCCGTGTCAGTCGCGCGATAAGAGGCGCGGGGCAAGCTCTTTGAGTGCGCGTCGATACACCTCGCGCTTGAATGTCACCACCTGGCCTAACGGATACCAATAGCTGACCCAGCGCCAGCCATCGAACTCCGGTTTACCGGTCAAATCCATCCGCACCCGCTGCTCGTTGGAGATCAGGCGCAGGAGAAACCATTTTTGCTTCTGACCGATACACAGCGGCTGGCTGTGAGTACGGACCAGTCTTTGCGGCAGACGATAGCGCAACCAGCCCCGAGTGCAGGCAAGTATTTGCACATCATGTCGTTCCAGACCGACTTCTTCATTCAATTCGCGATAAAGCGCGTCTTCCGGCGTCTCCTGCGGGTTGATACCCCCTTGAGGAAACTGCCAGGCATCCTGGTTAATACGCCGAGCCCATAGGACCTGACCAGCATCGTTTGTCAGAATAATCCCGACATTAGGACGGAAACCATCGGGGTCGATCACGGCAACAACCTCGCAAACGCATGTCGCCGCATTGTTCCACAAAGGCGATCAAACCAGCAACGAGGCTTATCACCTTATGTGAAGACTTGTGAAAACCTCGTATTCTGGGGCTCTTTTTTCAACTATTTCAGCGAGTAACCCTATGCGCCTGGCTTTATTCGACCTCGACAACACCCTTCTGGGCGGCGACAGCGATCACGCCTGGGGCGATTACCTGTGCCGGCGCGGGATCCTTGATGCCGCGACCTACAAAACCCGCAACGACGAGTTCTATCAGGATTACCTGGCCGGCACGCTGAACATGACCGACTACCTGAATTTTACTCTGGAGATTCTGGGCAACACTGACATGGCGCAGCTTGCGCAGTGGCATCGCGAGTTCATGCGTGACTGCATCGAACCGATGATGCTGCCCAAGGCGCTGGAATTGATCGCCAAACACCGCGAGGCCGGTGACAAGCTGGTGGTGATCACCGCCACTAACCGCTTTGTGACGGCACCTATCGTGGCGCAACTGGGGATCGATACCCTGCTGGCGACCGAATGCGAGATGGCTGACGGCCGCTATACCGGCCGCACCACAGGTGTGCCCTGCTTCCGTGAAGGCAAGGTGACACGCCTCAATCAGTGGCTGGAAGACAACGCGTTCAGCCTCGAAGACAGCTATTTCTACAGTGACTCGATGAACGACCTGCCTCTGCTGGAGCAGGTGGCCAATCCGGTTGCGGTCGATCCGGACGATAAATTACGTGCCGAAGCCGAGCGCCGCGGCTGGCCGGTGATTACCCTGCGTCACTGAGTGCTGGCAATACTCAGGCCGGTTTGAAGCCCGTCAGACCGGCCATCGCCACGAAACACACGACGCTGATCACCGTCAGCGCCAGGGTAAAGCCGCGCTTGCCACCTTTGGCACCAAGACGCAACCGATTGAGCCTGGCCACCAGCCAGACCCAACTGCACAGCCCCAGGGTGTAAAGCACGCTGCTGCCCAGCACCCAGGTCTGGCCCAGTGACAGGCCTTTCAAATGCACCAGCCACCAGCCACTGAACGGCAGCGTCGCCAGACACACGGCCATCAACACCCAGAAAAACAGCAACGGCCGCTTGAGCAGGCGATTCTGCACGGTCGTGTCGCCTTCAAGACGCACCTTGACCACCCCGCTGGCCAACACCAGCGCGCTGATCAACAACAACGCGGTGGCGACGATGTGCAAGGTATTGAGGGTGGTGATGGGTTCCATGACGCGGTGTTCCTCTGGAATCGGGCTTGGGTGAGTTTAGCAGTGTGAACACCAGGTTCGCGCCTTAAGCGCTATGGTGCCCATGCTCCGGTGGGGATGCCGGTCTGGACGCTCTGCGTCCTCTTGTGACGCGGAGCGTGAGGAACGAGAGATATCCACGGCCTTAGCCCAGAAACAGCCTGTACGCCGGGTTCTCGCTTTCGTCCCAATACCGGTAACCGATCTCATCCAGTGCAGCGCCGACCAGATGCCGCTCATCCTCCGGCACTACCAGCCCGGCAACCACCCGGCCATCGGCTGCGCCGTGGTTGCGGTAGTGGAACATCGAGATGGTCCAGCGACCGCCCAGGCGGTTGAGGAAGTTGAACAGCGCGCCCGGTCGTTCCGGGAACTCGAAGCGCAGCACCACTTCATCATTGACCCGCTCGGCATGCCCGCCAACCATGTGGCGGATGTGCAGTTTGGCCAGTTCGTTGTCGGTCAGGTCCAGCACCGGGAAGCCCTGTTCGGTCAGGCTGGCGATCAGGGCGCTGCGCGGGTCGTTCTCGGGATGGGTCTGCACGCCGACGAAGATGTGCGCCTCGCGGTCGGTGTGGTAGCGGTAGTTGAATTCGGTGATCTGCCGCTTGCCGATAGCCTCGCAGAATGCCTTGAAGCTGCCCGGTTGCTCGGGGATGGTCACGGCAATGATCGCCTCGCGACCTTCGCCCAGCTCTGCACGTTCGGCCACGTGGCGCAAACGGTCGAAGTTGACGTTGGCCCCTGAATCGATCGCCACCAGCGTCTGGCCGCTGACGCCGCGTTGCTCGACATACTTCTTGATCCCGGCCACGCCCAGCGCGCCGGACGGCTCGGTGATCGAACGGGTGTCGTCGTAGATGTCCTTGATCGCCGCGCAGATTTCGTCGGTGCTGACGGTGATCACTTCATCGACATAATAGCGGCACACTTCAAAGGTGTGATGGCCGATCTGCGCGACCGCCACGCCATCGGCAAACAGCCCGACCTGGCTCAGCACCACGCGCTCACCAGCAGCCATCGCCGCCTGCAGGCAGTTGGAATCGTCCGGCTCGACGCCAATGATCTTGATCTCCGGGCGCAGGTATTTCACATAGGCCGCGATACCGGCAATCAGACCGCCACCCCCGACCGGGACGAAGATCGCATCCAGCTGGCCCGGCTGCTGACGAAGGATCTCCATCGCCACCGTGCCTTGCCCGGCGATGGTGTCGGGGTCGTCATATGGATGGATGTAGACGAAGCCTTGTTCGTCGACCAGCTTCAGCGAGTAGGCCAGCGCTTCCGGGAAGGAATCGCCGTGCAGCACCACGGTGGCACCCCGCGAGCGCACACCCTCGACCTTGATCTCCGGCGTGGTGCGCGGCATGACGATGGTCGCCTTGATCCCAAGCTCACGTGCCGCCAGCGCCAGGCCCTGGGCATGATTGCCCGCCGAGGCCGTCACCACGCCCCGTGCGGTCTGCTCTGCGGGCAATTGCGCGAGCTTGTTGTACGCGCCACGAATCTTGAACGAGAACACCGGCTGCAGATCTTCGCGCTTGAGCAGCACCTGATTGCCCAGCCGTTCGGACAGCTGGCGAGCGCCTTGCAGCGGCGTTTCGATGGCAACGTCGTAGACGCGCGAGGTGAGGATTTTCTTGACGTACTGTTCAAGCATCGGGGTGGCATCACTGACGAAGCGGGCAAGGTCGGGAAGTCTACTCTGCGCACCGAAAGACGACCATACGAATGACAGGGCTTTGCGGCGCAGTCGCCGCTATAATGCGGGCCTTTTTGCATCCCCCTCTTCTACCTACATCAGGCACCGTGGAGCCCGCATGACCCAAGATCAACTCAAACAGGCAGTCGCTCAGGCAGCTGTCGACTTCATCCTTCCGAAGCTCGATGACAAAAGCATTGTGGGCGTCGGCACCGGCTCCACGGCCAACTGCTTCATCGACGCGTTGGCCAAGCACAAGGCCGCGTTTGACGGCGCTGTCGCCAGCTCGCAAGCCACTGCGGCGCGCCTGAAGGCGCATGGCATTCCGGTCTATGAGCTGAACACGGTCAGCGATCTGGAGTTCTATGTCGACGGCGCCGACGAAAGCGACGAGCACCTGAACCTGATCAAGGGCGGCGGCGCGGCACTGACTCGCGAGAAAATCGTCGCGGCGGTGGCCAAGACTTTCATCTGCATCGCCGACGGCAGCAAGCTGGTACCAGTGCTGGGCGCGTTCCCGCTGCCGGTCGAAGTCATTCCGATGGCCCGCAGCCACGTTGCGCGACAACTGGTGAAACTGGGCGGCGACCCGGTTTATCGCGAAGGTGTTCTGACCGACAACGGCAACATCATCATTGATGTGCACAACATGAGCATTACCAACCCGGTGGAGCTGGAAGCGCAGATCAACGCTATCGTCGGCGTGGTTACCAACGGCCTGTTCGCCGCCCGGCCGGCCGACCTGTTGCTGCTGGGCACCAACGACGGCGTGAAAACCCTGACGCGCTGATAAAACCGGTCGTGCCCACGCAAGGTGGGCATGACCCTCACAGGCTCAAGGCTTGCGGAACACGTAAAACAGGTTCGGCTCGCTCACCAGATACAACGCCCCTTCAGCATCCATGGCCATCCCTTCAGCCTGCGGCACGTCCTTGCTCAGCCCCATCGCCCCTTTTGCCAGCGAGCCGCTGCCAATCGGATGACCACTGGTGTCGAGTTCGAGAATGCGCTTCGACTCATCGGACAACGCCAGCAAATGGCCGCTGGTCTCATCGAATTGCAGGCTGGAGAGGTCACGAACCGACAGTCGGCCATCGCGCTTGCTGTTGGAGATGACCTGCAGATTGCCGGGAGCCTCGGTGTTGGTCTTGGGAAAGCCGCGCACCTCGATGATCTGCACCGGATCACGCTCCCGGGCGACAAACAGGCGCTTGCCCACCGAATCATAGGCCAGCCCTTCATAGCCCTTGTTGCCGCTGGCGGTGATGCCCAGCGTCAATTGTTCTGCCTGGGCGGCGTCCAGACTTTTGGTGTTGTCATCGACGTGAATCTGAATCAGCCGGAGCCGACGCTCATCGCTGATCACGTAAGTGCCCGGGCTGATGTATTCGACGGCCTCTGCATCACCGAAACCCACCAGCGGAATGCGCCGCAGCACACGACCGTCCAGGCTCAGCTCGACCAGTTCGGGGTTCTGATTGGTCACCGTAAACAGGCTCTTGCGGTCCGGGTCGTAGCTCAGGCCCGAGACATCATCCTGCAGCCCGTCGATCACCTGTGCTTCGGTGACGACGCGGTACTGATCCAGACCAATGGACTGAAGCGAGTCGGACTGCCAGAACACCTGCCAGTCGAACAGGGCGCTTTCAACATAGCGGTATCGCTGATTGGCGATCACGAACACGACGATCAGGGGTACAAGGGCCAGAAGCAGAACTAAAGAGCGAGTAGAGCGACGCATGAAGGGTGACTCGGACAGATTGAGCGGACGGGATTGATACCATGCCATCCTGAAAGCAAGCTTAATGGCATGGTGCTATATGTTTGCCGAATGTGTATCGGCGACCTGTGTAGCGGCCGTCCTGGCTCAGTGCTTGTGAAGCGCCCTGTGAAACGAATAGAACAGGTTCGGTTCGCTGACCATGTACAGCGTACCGGCCTCATCGAGGGCCACGCCTTCTGCGCGCGGAATTGTATCCTTCAAACCGTTCATGCCGCCCAACAATGTCATGAAGCTCACCTGCTCGCCTTGCTCGTCGACTTCCAGCAACATGTGCGAATCGGCAGACAGCGCGAGCATGTGGCCCGTGCGCGGGTCGATGCTCAGCGAGGACAGATTGCGCATGTCCAGCGAGCGACTTGATAGCGGCTGCTTGTCGCCTGTCAGCACGTCACTGCCATCACTTTTCCACGTATACAGCGCGGGAGGTCGCTCCTCGCCCAGTATCAGCTGCTGACGCTGTGGGTCCCACGCGATGCCTTCGTAGCCCTTGTTCTGGTTGGCGGACTTGCCGAGTTCATACTGGGGGAAATCCGCGATGTTCAGGGTGGTGGTGTCGGCATTCACTTTAACGATGGTCAGCTTGTGCTGGCGCTCGTCAGTGATCGCAATCAGGCCATCGTTCATGACGGCAACGCCTTCCGGATTGCTCCAGCCCACCAACGGGATCTTGCGCAGTACATCGCCCGTGAGCGTCAGCTCCACCAGAAACGCATTTTTGCCCATGACCGCAAACAGCGTTTTGGTCACCGGGTTATAGGACAGGTCCGACGCCTCGTCCTTTTCCATGCCGGGCAGCACCTTGGCGTCGATATCCACGTGGTAGTCCGGCAGCCAGATGCTGGCGTGACGGCCTGCCTTGCTCTCGAACCGCTCCTGAAACCAGAGCAGCGCGCGGTCATCCCAATGCATGATGAACGCCAGCCCATAGCCCAGCAAAGCAACCACTAACAACCACGAATACCAACGCATGTTGCGCAGATAAGCGAAGCGTTTTTTGGTACGAGGCGGCGTTGCGGCAGTACTGGCCATTCATGTGTTCCTGAGCAAATGAGACTTCATGACGACGTGGTGCCCTTGCAGGGACGGCCGGATTATCCAGAACAGGTGTGAAAAAAACGCAAAACCGACTGGACTATCAGTCACCCCACAAACAAAAGCCACCCGAGAGTGATCCCGTGTGGCTTTGGGCGCTGCCTGAAAGACTGTCGGCTTACCTGACGACGCTCTCGAAAGGCGTCTGCCCGACCAGTTCCAGCGCGATCTGGTCGCCGGCTTCAAACGGCCCGACACCGGCAGGCGTGCCGGTCATGATCAGGTCGCCGGCCTGCAGCGAGAAGTTGGCTGCCATGTGCTGGATCATCGGCACGATCGGGTTGAGCATCATGTTGCTGTTGCCGTCCTGAACCACCTTGCCATTGAGGGTCAGGCGGATACCGATGTCCTCCAGATCCGGGAAGGTCTCGGCGGGCACGAACGGCGGGATCACCGCAGCGCCGTCGAAACACTTGGCCAGCTCCCACGGCAGGCCTTTCTCACGCAGACGAGACTGGACGTCACGCAGCGTCAGGTCCAGACCAGGTGCAAAGCCGCTGATCGCGTCGAGCACCTCTTCACGCGACGGGCTCTTGCTCAGGGGCTTGCCGATCAACACCACGATCTCGGCTTCGTAATGCACCGAACCGCGGTCTGCCGGGATGGTGAAGCCACCCTCCAGCGCAACCACCGCGCTGCCGGGTTTCATGAACAGCAGCGGCTCGGTAGGCACCGCGTTGCCCAGTTCCTTGGCGTGTTCGGCGTAGTTACGCCCGATGCAGACCACTTTACCCAGCGGGAAGTGAATGTTGGTGCCATCGACATATTTGTGCTGGTAGCTCATGACGTCTCCTGAGGCTGTAAGAGGTAGCCTGCTTATTGTTGCGACGGATCAAATGGTTGCGACGGATCAAATGGCGAAGATTTTGCCGGGATTCATGATCCAGTTGGGATCGAACACCGCTTTCAATGCCTTCATGTATTCGATTTCGACCGGCGAGCGACTGTACGTCAAATAGTCACGCTTGGTCATCCCGACGCCGTGCTCGGCCGAAATCGAGCCGTTGTACTTTTCAACAGTCTCGAACACCCACTTGTTGACCCGGGCGCATTTGACGAAGAACTCGTCCTTGTCGAGGCCCTCGGGCTTGAGGATGTTCAGGTGCAGGTTGCCGTCGCCAATATGGCCGTACCACAGCACTTCGAAGTCCGGGTAGTGTTCGGCAACGATGGCATCGATTTCAGCCAGAAACTCCGGCACTTTCGAGACAGTGACCGAGATATCGTTTTTGTACGGCGTGAAATGCGAGATGGTTTCGGAGATGTACTCGCGCAGCTTCCACAGGTTGCGTAATTGCTGTTCGCTCTGGCTCATCACGCCGTCCAGCACCCAACCCTGCTCGACGCAGTGCTCGAAAGTCGCCAGGGCCTGATCGGCGAGGTCTTCGGTGGTCGCTTCGAACTCCAGTAACACGTAGAACGGGCACGGCGTGTCGAAAGGCGACGGCACATCACCGCGCGCCATGACGCGGGCGAAGGATTTGTCCGAGAAGAATTCGAAGGCGGTCAGGTCGAGCTTGCCGTGAAAGGCATGCAGCACCGGCATGATCGAGTTGAAGTCGGAAGTGCCCAGCACCATCGCGGTGAGGTTCTTCGGCGCACGGTCGAGGCGCATGGTCGCTTCGACGACAAAGCCCAGCGTACCTTCGGCACCGATGAACAACTGGCGCAAATCGTAGCCGGTGGCGTTCTTGATCAGGTCCTTGTTCAGCTCCAGCAGGTCGCCCTTGCCGGTGACCACTTTGAGGCCAGCGACCCAATTGCGCGTCATGCCGTAGCGAATGACCTTGATGCCGCCTGCATTGGTGCCGATATTGCCGCCGATCTGGCTGGAGCCCGAAGAAGCGAAGTCGACCGGGTAATAAAGACCGTTTTCTTCAGCCAGCGCCTGCAATTGCCGGGTGATCACGCCAGGCTGACAAACCGCCGTGCGGTCGGTGAGGTTCAGATCCAGCACCTGGTTCATGTAATCGAACGAGACGACCACTTCACCGTTGGCGGCCACCGCAGCTGCCGAAAGCCCGGTGCGTCCACCCGAGGGCACCAGCGCGACGAGCCGCTCATTGGCCCAGCGTACGATGGCCTGCACCTGTTCGGTGGTCTTGGGGAATACGATGGCCAGTGGCGCAGGGGTGAACTGCTTGGTCCAGTCCTTGCCGTAAGTCTCCAGAGAACCGGCATCAGTGAGTACCTTGCCAGGGTCAACCAGGGTCTGCAGCTCATCAATCAAAACGCGATCGGTCATTGAATCAACTCTCGAACGATTCATGGGCATCCTGAGAACGGTTCACGTTCGGGATGAGGTTTCGCGGGGCTCATATGCTAGCATACGCCCCCCGCGAGTCGTGCCCAGAGCCGATCCGGCCACCCCCTGCCAATTTTCTTCGGGACACAGGTTTACGCAGATGAGCAAGACTTCCCTCGACAAGAGCAAGATCAAGTTCCTTCTTCTCGAAGGCGTCCACCAATCCGCTGTCGACGTCCTCAAGGCAGCCGGTTACACCAGCATCGAGTACCACACCAAGTCTCTGCCGGAAGCCGAACTGAAAGAAAAGATCGCCGACGCCCATTTCATCGGTATCCGCTCCCGTACTCAGCTGACCGAAGAGCTGTTCGATTGCGCCAAGAAACTGGTTGCGGTCGGCTGCTTCTGCATCGGCACCAACCAGGTTGACCTGAACGCGGCGCGCGAGCGCGGTATCGCAGTGTTCAATGCGCCCTACTCCAATACCCGTTCGGTCGCCGAACTGGTGCTGGCCGAAGCCATCCTGCTGCTGCGCGGTATCCCCGAGAAGAACGCATCCTGCCACCGTGGCGGCTGGATCAAAAGCGCGGCCAATTCCTTCGAGATCCGTGGCAAGAAGCTGGGCATCATCGGTTACGGTTCGATCGGTACGCAGCTGTCGGTGCTGGCCGAAGGTCTGGGCATGCAGGTGTACTTCTACGACACGCTGACCAAACTGCCGCTGGGCAACGCCACTCAGGTGTCGAGCCTGAACGAGCTGCTGGGCATGTCCGATATCGTCACCCTGCACGTTCCGGAAACCTCGGAAACCCAGTGGATGATCGGCGAAAAAGAAATCCGCGCGATGAAAAAGGGCAGCATCCTGATCAACGCCGCGCGCGGCACCGTGGTCGAGCTGGACGCACTGGCTGACGCCATCAAAGACAAGCACCTGATCGGCGCAGCCATCGACGTGTTCCCGGTCGAGCCGCGTTCGAACGACGACATCTTCGAAAGCCCGCTGCGCGGTCTGGACAACGTGATCCTGACGCCGCACATCGGTGGCTCGACTGCCGAAGCGCAGGCCAACATCGGTCTGGAAGTGGCGGAAAAACTGGTCAAATACAGCGACAACGGTACGTCGGTGTCCTCGGTCAACTTCCCGGAAGTGGCGCTGCCTGCGCACCCTGGCAAGCATCGCCTGCTGCACATCCACGAAAACATCCCGGGCGTGCTCAGCGAGATCAACAAGGTCTTCGCCGAAAACGGTATCAACATCTCCGGTCAGTTCCTGCAGACCAACGAGAAAGTCGGCTACGTGGTCATCGACGTCGACGCCGAATACTCCGACCTCGCCCAGGCCAAGCTGCAACAGATCAAAGGCACCATCCGCAGCCGCGTGTTGTTCTGATCAGAGCGCAGCTCATCGTCACACACAAGTCCTGAAGAGCTCGTAAAACGTGGCTCTCAGGCTTTTGTAGGAGCGAACTTGTTCGCGAAGACGGTGCGTCAAACGATGCATCTTCTTCGACTACATGGGCCCCTTCGCGAACAATGCGGATCGCCGCCCCGGTCGCTCCCACGGCCTTCGGCCAGAATCAAAAGCGGACTTGTGTATAACGATGAGCGCTCCAGCGTGGGAATGCCGTTCGTGACGCTCTGCGCCAAACCCCGGCACGTGAAATCAAATACCTACTTCACATTGATGGTGATCTTCTTCGACTCGACCGAAGGGTTCAGCGGCATGTGGCCTTTGTCGCCCATCAGCAATTGCAGGGTGTGCTGGCCCGGCGGCAGGTTGATTTCGGTTTCGGTCTGGCCCTTGCCGAAGTGGCGGATGTTGTCGCTGACCGGCAGCGGTGCATTCATCGACGGCTGGTCCTTCACGTCGATCAGCAGGTGATGGTGACCGGTCTCGGGAACATCGACACCCGCAGGCGCGACGCCCATGCCCTTGAGGCCGAATTGCACCTTGAACGGTGAAGTGACCGTTTCACCGTCCTTGGGCGAGATGATGTACACCTCGGCGCCTTCAGGGGCTGCGGTGCGTGGTATATCGGCGGCGCTGGCCAGCATGGATGCGCTGAGCAACAGGCCGGCGACCATCGTTCCAGAAAATAAGGATTTCATGATTGCTCCGGCTGCAGTTGGCGTAAGTCGACCCTCACACGACGAATCCGTCGGTTCAGGAGTGCTCACGATAGACCGCAGTCCGGCTCAATGGCTCATTACGTTGATGAAACTGTTTTCATGAACGCAGCCCGCAGGTTACTGGAACAGCTCGTTGCCCCGGCGTCTGAACCACCCCGTCAGTGACAGGCGATCACGACTGGCGGGCATGACTTCATGGGGAATTTCGCCGGACAGAAAGACCACCAGGCAGCCGCCCGTAGGCTGAACGTCGTAAGCCACCTCGTCCTTGAGGTACATGCGCAACTGACCGCCGTGCTCGGGCAGCCAGGCGTTATTGAGGTAGAGCACCGCCGACACCATGCGCCTGTCGTCATCGCGGAATCGGTCCACATGCCTGAGGTAGCGGGCACCCGGCGGATACAGCGCGAAATGGCTTTCGTAATCTTCCAGCCCAAGGAAAAGGCCGCGATTGAGCGCCTGACGCAAACTGTCCATCAGCTCGAGATAGCGGTCGCAGCACTGCACCTGCCCCGGCTCGAGCCACTGAATGCGGTCGCCACGAATCCCCTCGCGTATTTCCAGCGCGGTTCCCTTGCCAATCGCGGCAGGCTCGAGCTCGCCTTCGGCCGCACGTTTGCGGCACTCTTGCTCAAGTTCCAGAGTCAGAGCTTCGGGCAGGAAAATATTCTGCTGCGACCAGCCGTTGGCGGCCAGATCGTCGACGATTCGTAACAGCAGTGGGTGGTCAGAGGGTATGCGCATGGCGTGCATAGTATCCATAAGCCCTGAAATCGGACAGAGGCTTATACAGGCGGCATCACACGCATGAGATTTCATTCACCGAAGCCACTCATAACTCGACAAATCCACGCCAACACCGGGAGAATAGCGGCCTGCCGACAGGAGTCCCCAATGCGTCGTTTGTTTGTTTTGCTGTTGATGTTCTGCACCTCACCTGCCTGGGCAGACAGCTACGATCAGTTGTACAAGTCTGCAGGCTGGCCGGAACAGCGCGCGCATTTCAACGATGCCCTCAAGGCTGCCCAACAGCGTTACAGCAACAACCTGCCGCCCGCGGTTTATCAAGCGCTGGTCAACAACAGCAATCAGCGTTTCGCCCCCCAGGCCATGGACCAGCGCGCCTCGAAGCGCCTGCGTGAAAGCCTCAAGGACCCGGCCCCGTCGCTGCAGTTTTTCCAGTCACCGCTGGGCCGCAAGATCGTCAATGCCGAGCTGACCGCCACCCGCGCCGATCAGCTGGCCAAACATGCCCAGGGGCTGCCGCATATCGAAGCGGACGCGACGCGTCAGTTGTTGATCGGCCATCTGGCCCAGGCGCTGCCTGCCAGAGAGGCCGGCGCGGAAGTCAGCCTTGCCATCGCAGGCGTTGCCGCAGACAGCCTGAGCCAGATGATTCCCGGCCTGCTCGGTGGAGGCCAGGCGCAGGGCATGCTCGAAGGCCAGCGCGAGCGCCTGATGGCGCAGATGAGTGCTGATCTGAACAACACGCTGCTGTACGTCTATCGCGACCTGTCGGACCCTGAGCTCGAAGAATTCTCGACCTTCGCCGAGTCGCCGGAAGGCAAAGCCTATTACCAGGCCGCTCTGGCCGCGATTCGTGCCGGGCTGGCCGTCGGACAGAGTGCGTCGAGCCTCAATCCCGGACAGTAAAAACCGTTCAGGCCTTCAAGCGCCTGAGGTCAAAGGAATGGACACCATCGTATGAAAGACTCATTGGCTTTGCTCGCCACCGGTATCGTAATGGCCTTTTTCGCCTGGCTGTTCTGGAGTTCTCTGGGGCAGGATGCCTTTGCCGTGTTTGGGGCACTGATGCTCGTCGTACTGGCCCTTGAAAACTATCGCCTGCGCCGACAGGTAAAAGCGCTGCAGGCCGGCAAGGCTGAAAAAGTCTAACGAAGTCGCCCTTTCAGAAAATCAAAGTACCGAGCCCGCAGCTCTGGCGTTTCGTTGGCCAGATGATGCCGGGCATGCCCGAGCATCAGAATCTGCGGCTGGCTGAACTTGTCTTTCAGGATCGCCAGATTGTGCGACCAGTCGACCGTCATGTCCGCCTCACCCTGAATGATCAGCGGGCTGCGCAGACTGCGCGGCGCGCTTTCAACACGCACGATCCATTGCGCCAGCGCGCCGACCCAGGCCGTGGGCAGTCGCAGCGGCTGTAACGGATCGGCCATCAGAAAAGGCAGGAACGCGGGCGCATTGGAGTTTTCGGTGAAACGGCGGGCAATGCCGTTCACAAACGGTCTGAGCAGGTGATAACTCAGACGCGACCAGCCCCAAGCGCGCGGCCGGACCAGCGGCGCCAGCAGGATCACCTCCCCCTGCGCCGGCGAGTCTGCCCCCTGATGAAGCAGGTGATCCGTCACGATGGCACCACCCATGCTCTGTCCGCACAGGTGCCAGGGGTGCGGCAGCCCAAGGCCTTCAGCTTCGAGCAGCAGGCGTTGCAACACCAGTTGGTATTCGGCGAAGTCATTGATACAGGCGCGACTGCCGCTCGACAGCCCATGCCCCGGCAGGTCGCAGGCGATCACGGCAAAGCCCTGCTCCAGAGCCCACTCGATCACATGCCGGTACAGGCCCATGTGGTCATAGAAGCCGTGAAACAGAAACAGCGTGGCGACCGGATTGTCTGGCAGCCAGACCTGCCCGACCACCTCATAGCCCGCCACATCGAGGCGCCCCAGCCAGCTGCGTATGACGTTTTCGCCACACAGTCCGGCAAGACCGTAGAAGCGCTGATAGGCCAGTCCCTCCATGGAAAGCGGATCAATAACGCTCAGCGGCAGCAGGCTGGCACGCAGGTTATCGGGGTCGAACGTGACGGACATGTGGTTTCCAGATTTCAACAAATGACTCGTAAAGTTGTGTAACGATATTCTTCTGTCTGCCCCGGCATGGCAAGCTAAGCGGCTGTAATCGCAGACATCTGTCATTGAACGTGCACATTGCTGTCTGCACACTGGGCGATGCTCGCGAGCTCACCTGCCCGAATTCGCCCTGAAGCCGTTTCGAACGGGCTCTTGTATCGGGTTTCATCGAATCAACTGCGTCACAACGATAGTCTTAATTCCCGCCTACGCCATTTACAGAGAAACCGGATGAAACGCAGCCTCTTCATTCTAGCCATCATCTTCGCCCTGCTTGCGGGTGGCGCGGGCTGGTACGTAAATAGCAAACTGCCGGTACGTGACGGCGAGATCGCCATGAGCCGTCTTCAGGCCCCCGTCACCCTGCGCTACGACGAGCGTGGCGTGCCGCACATCCGCGCCGAGAACGAAGCCGACCTTTACCGCGCGCTCGGCTATGCCCATGCTCAGGACCGGCTGTTCCAGATGGAAATGCTG
The DNA here is from genome assembly GCF_017832255.1 of Pseudomonas sp. PvP028. Taxonomy (NCBI): domain Bacteria; kingdom Pseudomonadati; phylum Pseudomonadota; class Gammaproteobacteria; order Pseudomonadales; family Pseudomonadaceae; genus Pseudomonas; species Pseudomonas sp. PvP028. The sequence continues at coordinate 1,688,279 of NZ_JAFIBL010000001.1, read as the reverse complement.
CGTCGCCTGGCACGCGGTGAGCTGGCAGAGGTACTGGGGCCGAATCTGCTCGAGACCGACAAGCTGTTTCGCAGCCTGCGCATTCGTGAACATGCGGATGCGTATGTCGCACACCAGGACAAGAACACCCTCACCTGGAAAGCGCTGGAAGCCTACATCGACGGCATCAACCAGTATCAGGATACCCACGCAAGGCCCATGGAGTTCGACGCGCTGGGCATTCCCAGACGGCGCTTCACCACAGAGGATACGGTCAGCATCGCCGGCTATCTGGCTTACAGTTTTGCCGCGGCGTTCAGAACCGAGCCGCTGCTGACCTATGTGCGCGATCAGCTTGGGCCGGAGTACTTAAAAGTTTTCGACCTGGACTGGCACCCAGACGGCATGCTCGACTCGAAACCGGCGCTGGCCGACGCTGACTGGAAGGGCCTGAATCAGCTAGCGCAGTTGAGTCACAAGGCGCTTGAAGACGCTGGCCTGCCGCAATTCGAAGGCAGCAACGCCTGGGTGATTTCCGGCAGCCGCACGCAAAGCGGCAAGCCGATCCTGGCGGGTGACCCGCACATACGCTTCTCGGTGCCTTCGATATGGTACGAAGCGCAGCTGTCTGCGCCGGGCTTCGAGCTGTACGGGCACTTTCCTGCACTCAACCCGTTCGCGTTGCTGGGCCACAACATGGATTTCGGCTGGAGCCTGACCATGTTCCAGAACGATGACGTGGACCTGATTGCCGAGAAGACCAATCCGCAGAACCCGAATCAGGTTTGGTACCACGGGCAATGGACGGACATGAAACGCTCCGAGCAGCAGATCGCCGTCAAAGGCCAGGCCCCGGTCACACTGACGCTGCTGGAGTCGCCGCACGGCCCTATCGTCAATAACGTGATGGGCAAGAACGCCGGCAAGACACCTATCGCGATGTGGTGGTCGTTTCTGGCGTCTGCCAACCCGGTGCTGGACGGTTTCTACGAGGCCAACCGCGCCGATACACTGGACAAGATGCGTAGCGCAGCCGAGAAGATTCAGTCGCCGGGCCTCAACATTGTCTGGGCCAACGCCAAAGGCGATATCGGCTGGTGGGCTGCGGCGCAATTGCCGATCAGGCCGGAAGGCGTCGACCCTGCCTTCATTCTGGATGGCAGCACGGCGCAGGCCGATAAGCTCGGCTTTTACCCGTTCAGCGCCAACCCACACGAAGAAAACCCGGAGCGTGGCTACATCGTGTCAGCCAACTTCCAGCCGCTGTCGCCGACCGGCATGCAGATTCCCGGTTACTACAACCCGGCCGAACGTGGCCAGGAGCTGAACCGGCAACTGAGTGACTCCAGCATCAAGTGGGACTTGGCCGCCAGCAAAGCGCTGCAACTGGGCACGCAGACCGACTATGCACCGAGCATTCTCAGGCCATTGATTCCGGTACTGCGCAGCGTTGTCAGCGACCCGGACGAACGGGCACTCGTGGAGCGACTGGCCAGCTGGAAAGGTGATTATCCCGTCGATTCGGTGGGTGCCACGCTGTTCAATCAGTTCCTGTTCGACCTGACCGAAGAGACCTTTCACGACGAATTGGGCGACGCGATGTTTGAAACCCTGCTGTCGACCCGCGTGCTGGACGCCGCCCTGCCGCGCCTGACCGCCGATGCTGATTCGCCGTGGTGGAACAATCGCAATTCACCCCACGAAGAAAGCCGTGCCAACACCGTCAAGGTGGCCTGGCGCGCAACTGTTTCGCATTTGAGGTCGCTGTACGGCACCAACCCGGATGAATGGGTGTGGGGCAAGGCGCATACCCTGACTCAAGGCCATCCGCTGGGTTCGCAAAAGCCGCTGGACATGATTTTCAACGTCGGCCCTTACGCAGCGCCGGGTACGCACGAAGTGCCGAACAACCTGTCGTCGAGCATCCGCCCCGCCCCGTGGCCAGTCGGCTACGGCCCCTCGACCCGCCGCCTGATCGACTTCGCCGACCCGGCGCACAGCCTGGGGATAAACCCGGTAGGACAAAGCGGCGTGCCCTTCGACAAGCACTACTCCGATCAGGCCAAGGCATTCGTGAACGGCGAATACCTGCCACAGCGCTTCAGCGAGAAGGACATTGCCGAGCATACGGAAGGGGTTTTACGGTTGGTGCCGGGGGCGTAGCGATACTCTCTGCGCGGGCCCGGAAATGGCGCTTCTGCCCGGAGGGCGTGGGAGCGAACAGAGTATCTACGCCCTACGGGCAGAATCAAGAGCGGGCTTGTGTATCGCGCATGATCAGGCTGCTTCCAGGCGTTTTGCGGCTGGCGCCGGGGGCGTAGCGATACTCTCTGCGCGGGCCCGGAAATGGCGCTTCTGCCCGGAGGGCGTGGGAGCGAGCTTGCTCGCGAACTGTCGGGAACCGACAGTGAAACCGTCACGTACGGTACATCAGGCACAACCGAGGTCGCTGGTTTGGCTGCCGGTCCCCGGCAGTTCGCGAGCAAGCTCGCTCCTACGCCCTACGGGCAGAATCAAGAGCGGGCTTGTGTATCGCGCACGATCAGGCTGCTTCCAAGGGTTTTACGGCTGGTGCCGGGGGCGTAGCGATACTCTCTGTGCCGAGCCCGGAAATGCGGCTTCTGCCCGGAGGGCGTGGGAGCGAGCTTGTTCGCGAACTGTCGGGAACCGATAGTGAAACCGTTACTTACGGTACATCAGGCACAACCGAGGTCGCTGGTTTGGCTGCCGGTCCCCGGCAGTTCGCGAACAAGTTCGCTCCTACGCCCTACGGGCAGAATCAAGAGCGGGCTTGTGTATCGCGCATGATCAGGCTGCTTCCAAGGGTTTTACAGCTGGTGCCGGGGGCGTAGCGATACTCTCTGCGCCGAGCCCGGAAATGGCGCTTCTGCCCGGAGGGCGTGGGAGCGAGCTTGCTCGCGAACTGTCGGGAACCGACAGTGAAACCGTCACGTACGGTACATCAGGCACAACCGAGGTCGCTGGTTTGGCTGCCGGTCCCCGGCAGTTCGCGAGCAAGCTCGCTCCTACGCCCTACGGGCAGAATCAAGAGCGGGCTTGTGTATCCACGATCAGGTCTTCACGCCGCCGGAGCACGCCTCGGATCAGGCTGTTTCCAGGCGTCTGCCGCGCTTTCCTCGATAGCCTGCTGGATCGCACGCTTGCGGTTGTTTTCGGCGCGGCGGGTGAAGAACCAGACCAGGAAGGTCGCCAGTGACACGGCCAGCAGGATCAGGCTCGCCACGGCATTGATTTCAGGCTTCACACCCAAGCGCACGGCAGAGAACACTTCCATCGGCAAGGTCGTCGAGCCGGGCCCGGAGACGAAGCTGGCGAGTACCAGGTCGTCCAGCGACAGCGCGAAGGACATCATGCCCCCGGCTGCCAGCGATGGCGCGATCATCGGGATGGTGATCAGCAAGAACACCTTCCACGGACGGGCGCCCAGGTCCATTGCGGCTTCTTCGATCGACAGGTCCAGCTCACGCAGGCGCGCCGACACCACCACCGCCACGTAGGCCGCACAGAACGTCGTGTGCGCGATCCAGATGGTCATGATGCCGCGTTCCTGCGGCCAGCCGATCAATTGCGCCATGGCCACGAACAGCAGCAACAGCGACAGACCGGTGATCACTTCCGGCATGACCAAAGGAGCCGTGACCAGCCCGCCAAAGAACGTGCGGCCTTTGAAGCGGCTGATGCGGGTCAGCACAAACGCCGCCATGGTCCCCAGCGCCACCGCAGCAACGGCGGTGTAGCAGGCGATTTCCAATGAGCGCATCACCGAGCCCATCAGTTGCGAGTTGTCCAGCAGGCCGACGTACCACTTCACCGACCAGCCGCCCCAGACCGTCACCAGTTGCGAAGCGTTGAACGAGTAGATGACCAGAATCACCATCGGCGCATAGATGAACAGCAAACCCAGCACCAGCATCAGGTTCGAGAATCGAAAGCGGTTCATGCCTTGCCCTCCAGTTCTTTGGCCTGACTGCGGTTGAACAGGATAATGGGCACGATCAGCACCAGCAGCATGATGACCGCCAGCGCCGAAGCCACCGGCCAGTCACGGTTGTTGAAGAATTCCTGCCATAGCACGCGGCCGATCATCAGGGTTTCCGGACCGCCGAGCAGCTCGGGAATCACGAACTCGCCCACCACCGGAATGAATACCAGCATGCAGCCGGCGATCACGCCGTTCTTGGACAGCGGTACGGTGATTTTCCAGAAGCTGTTGAAGGTGCTCGAGCCCAGATCGGAGGCGGCTTCCAGCAGGCTGGTGTCGTGCTTCACAAGGTTGGCGTACAGCGGCAGGATCATGAACGGCAGGTAGGAATAGACCACGCCGATGTACACCGCCAGGTTGGTATTGAGGATCTGCAGCGGTGCGTCGATCAGCCCCAGCCACATCAGGAATGCATTGAGCAGCCCGTTGTTGCTGAGGATGCCCATCCAGGCGTAGACGCGGATCAGGATCGCTGTCCAGGTCGGCATCATGATCAGCAGCAACAGCACGGTTTGCAGGTCCTTGCGCGCGCTGGCGATGGCGTAGGCCATCGGATAGCCGATCAGCAGGCACAGCAAGGTGCTGATGAAGGCCATCTTCAGCGAGCCCAGATAGGCCGAAACGTACAGGTCATCGCCACTGAGCAAGGTGTAGTTGGCGAAGTTGAGGACCATCTGCAGCTTTTCGTCGGCGTAGCTGAAGATTTCGGTGTACGGCGGGATCGCGACGTCGGCCTCGGCGAAGCTGATCTTGAGCACGATCAGAAACGGCAGAGCAAAGAACAGGAACAGCCAGAGGAACGGCACGCCGATGACCATCTGCCGCCCGTTGGGCTTTATGCGCTCGAACGCGCGCTTGATCTTGCGGATTTTCATGAGCGCAGTACCACGCCGCTGTCGTCTTCCCACCAGACGTAGACTTCATCGCCCCAGGTAGGCCGTGCGCCCTGACGCTCGGCGTTGGCGACGAACGACTGAACCAGCTTGCCGCCCGGCAGCTCGACATAGAACACCGAATGACCGCCCAGATAGGCGATGTCGTGGACCTTGCCGCGCGACCAGTTGTATTCGAAGCCGGGCTGCTCGGTGGTGATCAGCAGTTTCTCCGGACGCAGTGCATAGGTGATGTGCTTGTCTTCGACCGACGTACTGACGCCGTGGCCGACATAGATATTGCGCTCCAGCTCGGGGCTGCGGATCAGCGCATGGGCTTCCATGTCTTCGATCACGTCACCTTCGAACAGGTTGACGCTGCCGATGAATTCGCAGACCAGACGGCTGGTCGGGGTCTCGTAGATGTCGATCGGGCTGCCGATCTGCGCGATCCAGCCCAGGTGCATGATCGCGATGCGCTCGGCCATGGTCATGGCCTCTTCCTGATCGTGAGTCACCATCACGCAGGTCACGCCGACGCGCTCGATGATCTCCACCAGCTCCAGCTGCATCTGCGAACGCAGTTTCTTGTCCAGCGCGCCCATCGGCTCGTCGAGCAGCAACAGCTTGGGCTTTTTGGCCAGTGACCGGGCCAGAGCAACGCGTTGACGCTGACCGCCGGAGAGCTGATGCGGCTTGCGCTTGGCGTACTGGGTCATCTGTACCAGCTTGAGCATTTCTGCCACACGGGCTTCGATTTCCGGCTTGCCCAGCTTGTCCTGCTTCAGGCCGAAGGCGATGTTGTCCGCCACGGTCATGTGCGGGAACAGCGCATAAGACTGGAACATCATGTTGATAGGACGCTCGTACGGCGGCATGTCGGTGATGTCGACACCGTCGAGGTAGATGCGCCCTTCGGTCGGCCGTTCGAACCCGGCCAGCATGCGCAGCAGTGTCGATTTGCCGGAGCCAGAGCCGCCAAGCAGGGCGAAGATCTCGCCCTTGTTAATCTGCAGGGACACATCGTCCACAGCGATCGTCTCGTCGAACTTTTTCGTGACCCGATCAATCTTGACCAGCACCTCTTTGGGTTGCTGACCGCCTTCGATGGCTTTCTTGTAGGCGCCGGAGGCAACTGCCATGGGTGAAACTCCCAACAGGTAGGCAACCCGGCCCATATGGCCGGGTGCTGGATTTTTATTTGCCCGACTTGACCTTGGTCCAGCTGCGGGTCATCAGACGTTGCACCTTGGGTGGCAACTCGCTGTTCACGAACAGGCGGTCCAGCACTTCCTGAGGCGGATAGACCGCTTCATCGGTACGGATGCTCTGGTCCATGAACTCGCCGGAGGCGGGATTGGGGTTGGCGTATCCGACTTCATCGCTGACCTTGGCGATCACCTTGGGGTCGAGCATGTAGTTGATGAAGGCACTGGCCGCCTTGATGTTCTTCGAGTCCGCCGGGATCGCCAGCATGTCGAACCACAGGTTACCGCCCTCTTTCGGAATGCTGTACGCGAGCTTCACGCCCTTGCCCGCCTCTTCTGCACGAGCCTTGGCCTGGAACACATCGCCCGAGAAACCTGCGGCAACGCAAATGTCGCCATTGGCCAGGTCTGTGATGTATTTGGACGAGTGGAAATAGGTCACGTAAGGACGAATCGCCAGCAGCTTGGCCTCGGCCTTCTTGTAATCGGCTTCCTTGGTGCTGTTGGGGTCCAGCCCCATGTAGTTGAGCACCGCTGGCAACATTTCATCGGCAGAGTCGAGAAACGCTACGCCGCAGCTGGAGAGCTTCTTGATGTTCTCCGGCTCGAACAGCACGGCCCAGGAGTCAATCTTGTCGACGCCCAGTGCCGCCTTGACCTTCTCGACGTTGTAACCGATGCCGTTGGTACCCCACAGGTACGGCACGGCGTACTGGTTACCCGGATCGTTCTTCTCCAGACGCTTGAGCAGCGCCGGGTCGAGATTCTTGTAGTTGGGCAACAGCGACTTGTCGAGTTTCTGGAACGCACCGGCCTTGATCTGCTTGCCGAGGAAGTGATTGGACGGCACCACCACGTCATAGCCTGTGCGTCCGGCCAGCAGCTTGGCTTCCAGGGTCTCGTTGGAGTCGAACACGTCGTACATCGGCTTGATGCCGGTAGCGGCTTCGAAGTCGGCCAGGGTGGTCTTGCCGATGTAATCGGACCAGTTATAAATATGCACGGTGGACTCAGCCTGGGCACTGATCGACAGTGTCAGCCCGGCAGCCGCCAGCAAGGCTTTGGAAAGAATAGAAATAGACAAAGAATGAGTCCTTTTAACAGAGGGGCCTGAGCGCCGGAGGGCGTCCCGAAAACCAAACCGGCGCGCAACTTACCGTCTATGCGTCCAACCAGCAAAGGTTTAGGCGATATTCCTGTCTACTGGATGTTGCGCGGCCGAGGCTACGCAGCATCCACAGGTTTGATGACAGGCTTATTTACCCGATTTTATCTTGGTCCAGCTGCGGGTCATGATCCGCTGCGTGGCAGCAGGCAGGTCAGCGATTGCATACAGTTTGGCCTGGATGTCGGCAGGTGGATAAACGCCAGGGTCACTGGTGATTTCCTTGTCGACCAGCGCCGTAGCCGCGGCGTTACCGTTCGGGAAACGTACAGCGTTGGTGATCTCGGCCATGATTTCCGGCTTCATCAGGAAGGTCATGAACTTGTAGGCACCCTCGACGTTCTCGGCATCCTTGGGAATGGCGACCATGTCGTAGAAGCTGCCGGCGCCTTCTTTCGGAATGTTGTAAGCAACTTTGACCTTGCCACCGGCTTCGGCAGCGCGGGACTTGGCCTGATAGATATCACCCGAGTAGCCGACCGCTACACAGATGTTGCCGTTGGCCAGATCCGAGATGTACTTGGACGAGTGAAAATAGCCAATCGACGGACGAATCTTCAGGAACAACGCTTCAGCTTCGGCGAGCTGCTTCTTGTCCTGAGAGTCGGTCGGGTAGCCCAGGTAATGCAGGGCGATCGGCAGCATTTCGGTCGGCGAGTCGAGGAAGCTGATGCCGCACGACTTCAGCTTGGCAGCGTTCTCCGGCTTGAACAGCAGGTCCCAGGAATTGACTGGCGCGTCAGCACCCAGAGCGGCCTTGACCTTGTCCGGGTTGATGCCGATACCGATCGAACCCCACATGTACGGGAATGCGTGCTTGTTATCCGGGTCGCTGACCGACACGGCCTTGAGCAGCGACTCGTTGAGGTTCTTCCAGTTTGGCAGCTTGGACTTGTCCAGCTCCTGATAAACGCCGGCCTTGATCTGCTTGGCCAGGAAGTTGTTGGACGGCACGACGATGTCATAGCCGGATTTGCCCGCGAGCAATTTGGCTTCGAGCGTCTCGTTGCTGTCGAAAACGTCGTAGACCACCTTGATGCCCGATTCTTTCTCGAATTTGGCAACGGTGTCCGGCGCGATGTAATCGGACCAGTTATAGACGTGCAGCACTTTGTCATCGGCCTGCGCAACAGTGGCCACAACGCCCATCAGTGACAGCGCGAGAAGGGTCTTGCCAAATTTTTTCATGCGTAGCTCCAATGTATTTTTATCACTGACCGTCAGTTAGCGGCGTGTAGCCATTAGTCTGGCAACTTCCTGGGCAGGCTTTCAAGCCGAAGCCCCTCAAACAATGCACATTGCGCTTGAATCGACGCTTTTTTTGGCATTTTCAGCCCTGCAACACCGCCAGCGTCAGATCCAGGCATTTGCGCGCCTTCTCTACCAGCTCATCGACTTGCGCAAAACTGATCACCAGCGGTGGAGCAATGATCATGGTATCGCCCACAGCCCGCATGATCAGGCCATTGTCGAAGCAGAAGGTTCGACAGATCATTCCCGCGCCCTTGTCGGTATAGCGCTCGCGGGTGGCCTTGTCCTTCACCAGTTCGATGGCCCCGAGCAGCCCGACACCGCGGACTTCGCCCACCAGCGGATGATCGCTCAACTCACGCAAACGCTTTTGCAAATACGGTGCCGTTTCCGACCTGACCCGTTCGACGATCTTCTCTTCGCGCAGGATCCGGATGTTCTCCAGCGCCACCGCGGCAGCCACCGGGTGCCCGGAGTAGGTAAAGCCATGATTGAAATCGCCGCCCTCATTGAGCACCGCGACGATTTCATCGCGCACGATCAGGCCGCCCATCGGTACGTAACCGGAGGTCAGTCCTTTGGCGATGGTCATCATGTCCGGCTTGAGGCCATAGAAATCGCTACCGAACCACTCACTGGTACGCCCGAAGCCACAAATCACCTCATCGGCGGCGAACAGGATGTCGTAGCGGGAGAGGATTTCCTTGATCTTCGGCCAGTAGGAATCAGGCGGGACGATCACACCGCCTGCGCCCTGGATCGGCTCGGCAATGAACGCACCGACGTTCTCGACGCCCAGCTCGAGAATTTTCTTCTCCAGTTGCTCGGCAGCCCAGATGCCGAACTCGTCCGGCGTCATGTCGCCGCCTTCGCCGAACCAGTAAGGCTGGGGAATGTGCACCACCCCTGGAATCGGCAGATCGCCTTGCTCGTGCATGTACGTCATGCCACCCAGACTGGCACCGGCGACGGTGGAGCCGTGGTAGCCATTGACGCGGCTGATGATGGTTTTCTTGTTCGGCTGGCCTTTCAGCGCCCAGTAATGACGAACCATGCGCAGCATCGTGTCATTGCCTTCAGAGCCTGAACCGGTGAAGAACACATGTTTCATGCCCTGCGGTGCAATCTCAGAAATGGCCTTGGCCAGTTCCAGCACCGGCGGGTGGGCGGTCTGGAAAAACAGGTTGTAGTAAGGCAGCTCGCGCATCTGTTTGCTGGCTGCGTCGGCCAGTTCTTCGCGGCCATAACCGATGGCCACGCACCACAGCCCGGACATGCCATCGAGGATCTTGTTGCCCTCGCTGTCCCACAGATAAACGCCCTCGGCACGGATGATGATGCGCGGGCCTTTCTCTTTCAATTGTTTGTAGTCGCTGAACGGTGCCAGGTGATGCTCGCTGCTCAGGGCCTGCCATTCGAGGGTTTGCGGGTTGTTGGCACTCATGCAGCACTTCCTTTGATCAGGTCAGTTGGCAGAGCGCCGCGCTTCAACCGCGGCGGCGCTCTGAGTGATCAGACGGCGAAAAGCAGGAATTCCCGCTCCCACGAACTGATCACGCGCTTGAAGTTTTCATGCTCGGCGCGCTTGACCGCGACGTAACCGATGATGAATTTCTTGCCCAGGTATTTTTCGATGGTCTTGCTGTTTTCCATACGCTCCAGCGCGTCTTCGATGGTCAACGGCAGACGCAGATTGCGTCGCTCGTAACCCCGTCCGACCACTGGTGCGCTCGGGTTGATACCTTCGACCATGCCGATGAAGCCGCACAGCAGACTGGCGGCGATGGCCAGATAAGGGTTGGCATCGGCACCGGGCAGACGGTTTTCCACGCGACGGTTCTGCGGCACGGCATCCGGCACACGCAGGCCGACGGTGCGATTTTCTTCGCCCCACTCGACATTCACTGGCGCCGAGGTGTCGGGCAGAAAGCGGCGGAACGAGTTGACGTTGGGCGCGAACAGCGGCAACAGCTCGGGGATGAACTTCTGCAGGCCACCGACGTGGTTCAGGAACAGCTCGCTCATGGTCCCGTCTTCGTTGGAGAAGATATTCTTGCCGGTCTCGATGTCGATGATGCTCTGGTGCAAGTGCATGGCGCTGCCTGGCTCGCCGGTCATCGGCTTGGCCATGAAGGTCGCCGCGACATTGTGCTTGAGGGCGGCTTCGCGCATGGTGCGCTTGAACACCAGAATCTGATCGGCCAGCGACAGGGCATCACCGTGCCGGAAGTTGATCTCCATCTGCGCCGTGCCGTCCTCGTGGATCAGCGTGTCCAGGTCCAGGTTCTGCAGTTCGCACCAGTCATAGACGTCTTCGAACAGCGGATCGAACTCGTTGGCCGCTTCGATCGAAAACGACTGACGGCCGGTTTCAGGACGCCCGGAGCGCCCGATCGGCGGCTGTAGCGGGTAGTCAGGGTCGTCGCTACGCTTGGTCAGGTAAAACTCCATCTCCGGCGCCACGATGGGCTGCCAGCCCTGATCGGCATAGAGCTTGAGAACCTTCTTCAGCACGTTGCGCGGCGACAGCTCGATGGGGTTGCCTTGCTTGTCGTAGGTGTCGTGGATCACCTGTGCAGTGGGCTCGACCGCCCAGGGCACCAGATACACCGCGTTCTGGTCGGGGCGGCAGATCATGTCGATGTCTGCCGGGTCCAGCAGCTCGTAGTAGATATCGTCCTCTACGTAGTCACCGGTCACCGTCTGCAACAGCACGCTCTCAGGCAGACGCATGCCTTTTTCAGCGATGAACTTGTTGGTCGGCGAGATCTTGCCGCGCGTGATCCCGGTGAGGTCGGACATCATGCATTCGACTTCGGTAATCTTGTGTTCTTTCAACCAATCGGTGAGCTGGTCGAGGTTGGTACTCATAAATACCTCAGGGTTTTATTGTCCTGATCGTGATCAGGCGTTCCAGACGCATCGGCGTCATGATGTACAACTCGTTTCGGCAGACGCCGAATAGGGGTAAGGTGACAGCTGCGGGGCCGGATTTCCAGACGGCCGCGGTCACACTGACGATGCCGTTATAGTGGTAATGTCCAGCGTTGAGCGTAGAGCAGACTGGCTTCGATAGCCGTTCAGGGATGTCGCAAAGTGTGGCAGCCCACCACGAGCACCGAGATCACAGGCATGATGGGCGCCGTACGGACTTGATAGTCGCGTGTCGACCAGGGAAAGGTGAAGCATGGGACCCCCGCTAGTGTTGCTCTACTGGGTTGCGATCGAGCTTAGCCTCGTTCATTTTTTTATACAACAAGCCGTTAAGAATAGAAGACAGGCCGCTCTAGCTCGTATTTAACAACGGTCAAAAACGGAATTAAACGCCCTAAATAGCAGCAAAAAAGGCCATTTGGCGCAGTTTTAGGGCAAAAAAAGGCTCTATTGACTTCATCATGGCTTTCGGATTGACTGAGATCCGCAATCATTGATGATTGATATTTTTAACAACAAAGGTGTTGCATCATGTCGGTACCCCCGCGTGCCGTTCAGCTTAACGAAGCGAACGCGTTCCTTAAGGAACATCCTGAGGTTCTGTACGTTGACCTTCTGATTGCAGATATGAATGGTGTGGTGCGTGGCAAACGCATCGAACGCACCAGCCTCCATAAGGTTTACGAGAAGGGCATCAACCTGCCTGCCTCTTTATTTGCTCTGGATATCAATGGCTCCACGGTGGAAAGCACCGGCCTGGGCCTGGACATCGGTGATGCTGACCGAATCTGTTATCCCATCCCCGACACCCTGTGCAACGAGCCATGGCAAAAGCGCCCTACTGCGCAATTGCTGATGACCATGCACGAACTCGAAGGCGATCCGTTTTTCGCCGACCCACGTGAAGTATTGCGCCAGGTCGTCGCCAAATTCGACGAAATGGGCCTGACTATCTGCGCAGCGTTCGAGCTGGAGTTCTACCTGATCGATCAGGAGAACGTGAACGGTCGCCCACAACCGCCGCGCTCGCCGATCTCCGGCAAACGCCCGCATTCGACACAGGTCTACCTGATCGACGACCTCGACGAATACGTCGATTGCCTTCAGGACATCCTCGAAGGTGCGAAGGAACAAGGCATTCCTGCCGACGCCATCGTCAAGGAAAGCGCCCCGGCCCAGTTCGAAGTCAACCTGCATCACGTCGCCGATGCGATCAAGGCGTGCGATTACGCCGTATTGCTCAAGCGTCTGATCAAGAACATCGCCTACGATCACGAGATGGACACGACCTTCATGGCCAAGCCCTATCCGGGTCAGGCGGGTAATGGTCTGCACGTTCACATTTCGATTCTGGATCGCGACGGTAAGAACATCTTCACCAGCGAGGATCCCGAGCAGAACGCCGCATTGCGTCACGCAATCGGCGGTGTGCTCGAGACCCTGCCGGCACAAATGGCTTTCCTGTGCCCGAACGTCAATTCGTATCGACGGTTTGGTGCGCAGTTCTATGTGCCCAACTCGCCGACCTGGGGTCTGGATAACCGTACGGTCGCCGTTCGCGTACCGACCGGCACCGCCGATGCGGTACGTATCGAACACCGCGTTGCTGGTGCCGATGCCAACCCGTACCTGGTGATGGCTTCGGTCCTGGCGGGCGTGCACCACGGCCTGGTCAACAAGGTCGAGCCTGGCGCCCCGGTAGAAGGCAACTCGTACGAACAGCACGAACAAAGCCTGCCGAACAACCTGCGCGATGCATTGCGCGAGCTGGACGACAACCCGGTGATGGCCAAGTACATCGACCCGAAATACATCGACATCTTTGTGGCGTGTAAAGAGAGCGAGCTGGAAGAGTTCGAACACTCCATCTCCGACCTCGAGTACAACTGGTATCTGCATACGGTCTGATTGAGGCTGAGCAACACAAAACGCCGCAAAGCCTTTAGCTGTGCGGCGTTTTTGTTTGGTGTGTATCCCGACGCTTATCGATCCTCACGCTCCAGCGTGGGAGCGATAATCGTTTGGCAACGACAGCGATTCATCCCGTTGTAATCCCTTACAATGCCCGCAGCCCAACCAAGAGCCACGCCCATGACCCGCGCCGCCACGCCTCGCAAACCTCAAGCACGCAGCCAGGCCAGAATCGATTCGATTCTCGACGCCGCGCGCACGCTGCTTGCCGAACAAGGCGTGGCCAGTCTGTCGATCTACAGCGTTGCCGAGCGAGCCGGCATTCCGCCCTCGTCGGTGTACCACTTCTTCGCCAGCGTCCCTGCGCTGCTTGAAGCACTGACCGCCGACATCCACGCCGCCTTTCGCGCGTCGCTGCAGGCCCCCATCGATCACGACCAGCTCACCACCTGGCGCGACCTGTCACGCATCGTCGAGCTGCGCATGCTGGCCATCTACAACGCCGACGCCGCCGCTCGCCAATTGATCCTCGCCCAGCACGGCCTGACTGAAATCAACCAGGCCGACCGCCAGCACGACATTGAGCTGGGGCAGCTGATGCTTGAGGTATTTGATCGCCACTTCCAGTTGCCCGCACTGCCGGACGATGTCGACGTGTTTGCGCTGGCGATGGAACTGGGGGATCGGGTGTATGCGCGGTCGGTGCAGTTGCATGACGAGATCACACCGCGCATGGCTGAGGAAGGGATGCGGGTGTTTGATGCTTATTTGGGGTTGTATTTGCCGGTGTTTTTGGTGAAGAGAGCCGATTGAGAATTACGACCGAGTGGATTTATTTTTTTCTCTCGGGTTCTGTAGACACTTAGCCTGGTCCCTTTTTTCTCGCTTCAATGCTGTGACCTGATTGGCATAGGTGGTTGGATTATAATTATCAGTACCTTTAATACTGGACATATAATTCATCTTCTCTTGAAAATAGTTAATTCTTGTAGCAAACGCTTCAGTTTCCAGCTTGCCATCAATATAGACAGGACTATCAGGCTTAGGCTTTTTAATACCAGCGGTTTTAAGTGCAGCATAATATTTTTGGCGTGCACTCCTCACGGCAGGATCTCTGCTGGCAAAGCCTGTTTGATAGCCTCCTCGTCTTCTACTCGGCCTCGATGAAGATGCTTTACTACCATTGGATGGGGCCAACGAATTTAATTTTGTAGTTGAGCCCGCTGAAATGACATCGCCAATACCACCCGATGAAGTTGCCGCGCTTGACGAAGCAATCGGCGAAGGGCTGGATAAAGTAGCGGGGAGCCAGCGGGTCGTAGCGATTCGTGCACAGCACTGTCTGGTCGGGGGAGGTCATGGCAGTTGTTTCACATAGAACCAGCCGTCAGCATCCAGCAAAACCGATACGTCGCCTACCTCGCATAACTGCTAGGTAAAAAGCAAAAAAACCCGGAGGGTCAGGACCGTCCGGGGTGTTTTTTGCCCATCGTTTACAGCTTGGCGATGGAGACTTCAGTGGACTTCACGAAGGCGATGACTTCGCTGCCGACGACCAGCTCCAGCTCCTTGACCGAGCGGGTGGTGATGACCGAGGTCACGACGCCCGATGCGGTCTGTACGTCGATTTCCGACAGTACGTCGCCGTGGACGATTTCCTTGATGGTGCCTTTGAACTGGTTGCGAACGTTAATGGCTTTGATAGTCATGGCATGTCTTCCTTTGGGGATCAGGGTTAATTTGCCCAGCGCAATTGCGTGGGCAGTGGCGAAAACGGTTCCGGGTCAGGTGGCGAACCCGGCAGGGCCAGCACGCGGTTGAGCACTTCGGCCTCCAGCGCTGCGAGGCGATGCGAACCACGAACACGCGGGCGTGGCAGGTCGACCAGCAGATCGAGACCGATCTGCCCTTCTTCGATCAGGATCACCCGGTCGGCAATGGCCACGGCCTCGCTGACGTCGTGGGTTACCAGCAACACCGTGAAACCATACTGGCCCCACAGTTTTTCGATCAGTTGCTGCATTTCGATCCGGGTCAGGGCATCCAGCGCGCCCAACGGCTCATCGAGCAACAGCAGGCGCGGCTTGTGAATCAGCGCGCGAGCCAGGGCAACGCGCTGCTTCTGGCCACCGGACAATGCGGCAGGCCATTCATTGGCGCGCTCGGCAAGGCCGACGGCCTCAAGCGCTTCAAGGGCCTGCGCCCGCCAGTCGCCGCTCAGGCCAAGGCCGACGTTGTCGATGATCTTTTTCCAAGGCAGCAAGCGCGCTTCCTGAAACATCAATCGCGTGTCTTCGCGGGCATCGTCCAATGGCGCAGAGCCTGCAAGTAGCTGGCCCTGCGTCGGTTTGTCGAGGCCGGCGAGCAGGCGCAACAGGGTGCTTTTGCCGCAACCGCTGCGGCCGACGATGGCGACGAACTGACCCGCAGGGATGTGCAGGTCGATGTCCTTGAGCACTTCGCGGGCGCCGAACGCTTTTTTCAGCTTGCGTACCGCCAGCGGGATGCCACGCAGCAAGTGTGGAGGTTGCTGTTTCAGACTGGTCATGCGGCACCGCCTTTGCTCGTTTGATAGGCCGGGTGCCAGCGCAGGCAGACACGTTCCAGGCCCCGCGCCGCCAGATCGGCCAGCTTGCCGAGTACGGCGTACAACACAATGGCCAGCACCACGACGTCGGTCTGCAGAAATTCCCGTGCATTCATCGCCAGGTAGCCGATACCGGAGCTGGCGGAAATGGTTTCCGCGACGATCAGCGTCAGCCACATGAAGCCCAGCGCAAAGCGCACGCCGACCAGAATCGAAGGCATGGCGCCCGGCAGGATCACATGACGGAACAGGCTGAAACCTGACAGGCCGTAGCTGCGGGACATTTCTACCAGCGCCGGATCGATGTTGCGGATGCCGTGGTAGGTGTTCAGGTAAATCGGGAACAGAGTGCCCAGTGCGACCAGGAATATCTTGGCGGTCTCGTCGATGCCGAACCACAGGATGACCAGCGGAATCAGCGCCAGATGCGGCACGTTGCGAATCATCTGCACCGAGCTGTCCAGCAGACGCTCACCCCATTTGCTCAGGCCGGTGATGAAGCCCAGCGCCAGACCGATGCCGCCGCCAATGGCAAACCCGATCCCGGCGCGCCAGCCGCTGATCGCCAGATGCGTCCAGATTTCGCCGCTGGCGACCAGGTTTATCCCCGCTTCGATGACCGCGCTGGGCGCGGGCAGAATGCGTGTGGATAACCAGCCAGCGCTGACTGACAGCTGCCAGACTGCCAACAACAGGACTGGAAGTGCCCAGGGCGCCAGTCGGTGAATGATGCGTTGCGAAGCACTGAGGCTCATGGAGTTGTCTCCTCGAAGGGCCTGACGATCACTGTGCTTGAGCAACAGCAGCAGGAGGTGTCCAGACCACATCAGCAATGCTGAGCGGCTTCGGAATCAGCTTGAGCTGGTAGAAGGTGTCAGCGATTTTCTGCTGTGCTGCCACCACCGGCGGGGTAAGGAACTGCGCGCCGTAGCCCTGCCGCTTCACTGAAGTCAGGGTGATGTCGGCCGGCAGCCCCAGCAACGGCGCGACCTGTTGGGTCACTTCATCGGGGTTGGCCTTGGACCACTCGCCCACCGCACGAACCTCTTCGACCAGCGCCTGAATCACCTTGGGGTTTTTCTGCGCGTACGGCTTGGTGGCGAGATAGAACTGATGGTTGTCGACAATGCCGGTGCCGTCTTTCAGGGTTCGCGCCTGCAATTGCTTTTCAGCAGCGGCCTGGTACGGGTCCCAGATGACCCAGGCATCCACGCTGCCGCGCTCGAAAGCGGCACGCGCATCGGCCGGAGGCAGGAAGACGGTCTGGATATCGGTGTATTTCAGACCCGCATCTTCCAGCGCCTTGACCAGCAGGTAATGGACGTTCGAGCCCTTATTGAGGACGACTTTCTTGCCCTTCAGGTCTTTGACCGAAGTAATCGGGGAGTCTTTGGGAACCAGGATGGCTTCACTGGTCGGTGCTGGCGGCTCGTAGGCCACATACAGCAGGTCCGCGCCCGCGGCCTGAGCGAAGACCGGCGGCGTTTCGCCTGTTACGCCGAAGTCGATAGAACCGACGTTCAGGCCTTCAAGCAACTGAGGGCCACCGGGGAACTCGGTCCACTGGACTTTCACGCCCTGCTCGGCCAGGCGTTTTTCCAGCGAGCCCTTGGCCTTGAGCAGCACCAGCGTGCCGTACTTCTGGTAACCGATGCGCAGATCTTCCGCCTGAGCCTGAGTGACCGCACCAAGAGCGACCGCAGCAGCAAACAGCGCGACAAGGCTTCGACGCAAAATGACAGTGCGCATATGCGCTCCTTTACCTATTTGGGGTGGTCCCCTGCTCGACCGCTGAGGAACGAGCAAGGTGGGAATAGGCACGACATTAACAGCCCTTTTTTATATCTATAAATCTTATTTATTCATTTAGTTATTCCATAAATGAATATAAAGAAAATGCCGTTGCCTGCACCCTCCGGACCTGTGACGCAAAGCGTCACGACATGCATTCCCACGCTGGAGCGTGCGGAACGATAATCTCGACTATCGTGCCCATGCTCCGCGTCCGCGATTGATGAAGCGACGCAGCAGGCGGCTGTGAGGAAGGAATAAAAAAGGGCCGATAGATCGGCCCGAATAACCCCACGCTTGGTAGATCGGAAATCAGCGGTTTGGCTGTGGTGTCAGGCGCAGATAAGGCGTGACCGCTTTATAGCCCTTGGGAAAGCGTTGTTTGATCTCGGCTTCATCCTTGATCGACGGCACGATCACTACGTCATCGCCGTCCACCCAGTTGGCGGGCGTGGCAACCTTGTAGTTGTCGGTCAATTGCAGGGAGTCGATGACGCGCAGAATCTCGTGGAAGTTACGCCCGGTGCTGGCCGGATAGGTAATCGTCAGACGCACCTTCTTGTTCGGATCGATCACGAACAGCGAGCGCACAGTCAGCGTGTCGTTGGCATTAGGATGAATCAGGTCGTACAAGTCAGAAACCTTGCGGTCAGCGTCGGCAAGAATCGGGAAGTTGACCAGGGTGTTTTGCGTGGTGTTGATGTCGTCGATCCACTTGATGTGCGAATCAACCGGGTCCACCGACAGCGCAATGGCTTTCACGCCGCGCTTGGCGAACTCGTCTTTCAATTTAGCAGTGAAGCCCAGCTCTGTGGTGCACACCGGCGTGAAGTCAGCCGGATGAGAAAACAACACACCCCAGCTGTCACCGAGCCATTCATGAAAACGTATACGCCCCTCACTGGATTCCTGTTCGAAATCAGGGGCGATGTCGCCAAGTCGCAGTGTCATGGTGTTGCTCCTTGTCTGTATCGGGTAGGCCTTGGTATAGCACTACTGTGCGCCCTGTCGAGAGAAGTTAAAAAGAATAAATAATGCGCCCAATAGACCTGTCAGGAATATCAAAAAACAGGCAAAAGAAACCCCGCACGGGGCGGGGTTCCTTTAAGCCTCAATACACTTACATGAAGTTGTAGGTGTAGTTGAAGATCAGACGGGTTTGGTCGGTGTTGGTCGAGTTGTTCAGGTCGCCATCGGCACGGTAAGTACCGTGACGCAGGGTGGTGCCGAAACCTTTCATCGGACCGCTCTGGATCACGTAGTCAACACGCATGTCGGTTTCCCACTCGGAGTATTCTTCTTTACCGGTAGTGCGATCACGAATGTCGTCTGCGTGCAGGTAAGCGATGGCTGCTTTCAGGCCTGGAACACCCACCTTGGCGAAGTCATACGAGTACTGACCGAACGTGGTGTTTTCACCCGCGCGGTTGAAGCCGTTGATCATCGAGTCAGTGAACAGGTAGAAGCTCGAACCGCCGTTGCCTTCAAGACTCGAAGTGCTGGTGCCGTTCTTGGTGACGTTGCCCTGGTTCAGGAAAACCATGCCGCCGTCATCGCCAATCTGCTGATGGCCAACCATGAACGCATGGCCGCCCAGGGCGTAGGTGAACATGGCGGACCAGGTGGAGTTATCCACTTCGCCAGCGTTCTTGGCATAACCGTTGTTGTTGTTGAAACGGTAGCCGGTTGCTGCGTCGCTGTTTTTGCCGTCAGAGCTGCTGTTGAAATAACGCAGGTCAGTCTTGAAGGACTGGTTGGCGTCGATTTGGTAAACGTGTACCAAACCGAGGAAGTGTTGCTTGTAGAAGTCTTCCAGATTTGCGTAGTAGTACTGCAGGGTCAGGTCTTTGGTGACTTTCCAGTCAGCACCGGCGAAGCGGAACTGATCGGCAGTCTCGGAAGCGCCGGCAATGGACAGGTCAGTCCAGTTGCTCGAGGCACGGCCGATGGATTTGTTCAGCTGACCGGCAGTGAAGGTGACGTTGTCCAGATCCTTGGAAGTCAGGATGCCGCCCTGGAAAGCCTGAGGCAGAAGACGACCGTCGTTGCTAACCAGAATTGGCAGATTAGGTGCCAATGCGTTACCGACTTTCAGCTCGGTTTTCGAGAAGCGTACCTTGCCGTTGGCGCCCAGACGGCTCCACTCGTTGACAGCAGAACCGTCGCTGTCGGTAGGCAGAATGCCGCCGTTCGCTGCAGGAGCGTGGTTGCCACGGCCACCATCAAGGTGAACACCTACAAGGCCTTGAAGGTCCAGACCAAAACCGACAGTACCCTGAGTGAAGCCCGACAGGTAGTCGAATTTCAGGCCAGTGGCCGTCTCACGGTTGTTGTGAGTAGTGCCTTCGCGGAAATCGTTGTCAAAATACAGGGTACGAGAACTGACGGACGCTTTACTGTCTTCCAGGAAACCAGCTGCGCTGGCCTGCTGAGCCAATACACCAACGGTGACGGCCAAAGCCAGGGTGGACTTCTTCATTACTACGCTCCTCGTGAATCTAATTTTTTATATCCATGGTGCCGGGCTTGGCCCTGACCCACGGATTAGCGATAGGCGACAGTCCCGATCCGAGATCAATGGATTCTGTTCGCCCTGACTTTTGACTAGACCGCTTTGGTCGATGCCAACACGTCGGTGCAATGCTTTTATGCGCTGAAGAAACCGTTGCTGGAATCTTGAGAACATCCAGTCATTTGTCACAACTCGTGTCAGCAAAGACGTCACGGAGTGTATCGACCTGACTACCCATTTCCCAAAACTTATTTTGGTACCGTTCGTCAGATCTATCGTTTTCGTGCCCCCGACCGGAAAAATGCCCCTTCACCGGTCTCGATCTCCGCCAGCAGAGTGCTGATGCAAAACTGGCGAAAGCCTTGTATTACGGGAACTTCGGGGAGATTAGTCAGTTAATGTGACAGTTGTCATCACTTTGACGGCGCGCCTTGTTCAAGCACAAAAAATTTTTTTCACTTTGCTTTTTTGGGCCATTTTCAAGCGATTTTCGGCCTTCAGAGCCGTCCTTCACTGTAGTCCATGTGAACAAAAAGGCAATTCTGGTGTCGGGCACCATGGCAGCCAGCCGATTGGCCAATGCGCAAACGGCTCATTTGTGCACGTGAGGGGCACCGATCCATCATCGAGTTCGGATGGACGAGTGCATCAGTATGGGTTTCTGCACGCTAGTGGTGCGCAAATTGAGTGCGCTTCTGGAAAACCGGAAGGCTGGAACGTGTACTGCGTTATCAAGGATGAACGACGCGGCACTACAACTCCGCTCTATAGCCAAATCACTTCCGGCACACGAGCAACATGTATAAATATTTATAATTCAAAGAGTTATGAGTTTCAGGAATAAAGCATGGCCTCACGCAGTGAGGATCCGCTTCTCACGCGAATACGTTTTTTCTGAAACGATTTGAAAACTGGCACGCCCCCTGCAACAGGTATTACATCACCAGTTTTGGGGACCTTGGTACAGGCAGGCCGGGGATTCCCCTCTTTTATTCCTCCCGGAGACTGACCTCCAGTCTCCAGCGCCCGTCCACCTTCTCAGTGCGCCAGTCGCCGTGAAGCGGACGGGCTGCCAGGAGCGTCAGCACCAACCCCTTCTCTCCTCGTTCCACCTTCCAGCGCGCAACCCGATTGTCGAACCTCAGTTGGCCCGTCCACGGCTGTCCTGACGCATCGACGTTGACTACCACTGCACCATCGACTGTCGCGCCGCGATACTTCGGTTCTTCGTTGAACCAGAGCGCCAGACCGGCAGGCAATTCTTCGATCTGCTCCAGCTCGACCGGATCAGGCTGCTGCAGGCGGCCGATAATGGTGCCCACGGTAAACCCGACAATCGCCATGGAACCAAGAACACGCGGCCATAGCTTCGGCCTCGGGTCCTCTTCAAGGGTAGAATGCATCCCGTCCTTTCGTTCGGAGCCGTGCATGTTTCACGTCATCCTTTTTCAACCAGAAATTCCGCCGAATACCGGCAATGTCATCAGGCTATGCGCCAACAGTGGCTGCACCCTGCATTTGATCGAACCCTTGGGTTTCGAGCTGGACGACAAGCGCTTGCGCCGTGCCGGGCTCGATTATCACGAGTATGCCACGCTGCAGACACATGCTGACCTGGCAAGCTGTCTGGAGAAGATAGGCAACCCGAGGTTGTTTGCCTTCACCACCAAAGGCTCTCGGCCTTTTCATGATGCGAGCTTTGAGCCAGGCGATGCCTTTCTGTTCGGTCCGGAGAGCCGTGGCCTGCCCGCCGATATTCTCGACTCGCTGAGCAGCGAGCATCGCCTGCGGCTGCCCATGCGTGAAGGCTGCCGCAGCTTGAACCTGTCCAACACGGTGGCCGTGGCTGTCTATGAAGCATGGCGTCAGCACGGTTTTGCCTAGACCGAGCGGCCAAGCACAAAAAAGCGCCCCGAAAGGCGCTTTTTGTTTGCAGCGGTAACGCTTACTGAACAGTCGGCGTTTCGCCAGCTTCCTGCATGCGCTGCAGTTCTTGCGCGTACAGGGCGTCGAAGTTCACCGGAGCCAGCATCAGCGCAGGGAACGAGCCACGTACGACCAGGTTGTCGATGGCTTCACGAGCGTAAGGGAACAGGATGTTCGGGCAGAACGCACCGAGGGTGTGGCTCATTGCGCCGTCGTCCAGGCCCTTGATCAGGAAGATACCGGCTTGTTGCACTTCAACGATGAAGGCAACTTCGTCGCCATTGTTGACGGTCACGGACAGGGTCAGTACGACTTCGTAGAAATCGCCTTCCAGCTGCTTCTGACGGGTATTGAGGTCCAGGCTGACGGTCGGCGTCCACTCCTGGCGGAAGATCGCCGGGCTTTTTGGCGCTTCGAACGACAGGTCGCGAACGTAGATACGCTGCAGGGAGAATTGTGGGCCGTTTTCTTCGTTGGCAACGGCGTCGTTGTTCGGTTGATCGGTCATCTCGGATCCTTGTCAGATTAGGCTGAAAGATTAAGGGGTATCAGGCCAGCAGCGCATCGAGCTTGCCGGCACGCTCCAGAGCAAACAGGTCATCGCAGCCGCCCACGTGGGTCGAGCCGATCCAGATTTGCGGTACGGAAGTACGACCGGCCTTCTTGGTCATTTCGGCACGCAGCTGCGGCTTGCCGTCGACCCGGATTTCCTCGAAGGCCACGCTCTTGCTCTGCAGAAGCTGTTTGGCACGTATGCAATACGGGCAGTAGTCGCTGGAATAGACTATGACTTGAGCCATGTTCACTTCACCAGAGGAAGGTTATCGCCGCGCCAGCTGGAAATGCCGCCGGACAGCTTGGCCGCCTTGAAGCCGGACTTGAGCAGCTCGCGGGCGGTGGTGCCAGCATGCTGCCCCATTGCATCGACTATGATCAACGTCTTGTCCTTGTATTTCTCCAGTTCGGCGGTACGGGTCAGTACCTTGTCCTGCGGGAAATTCAGAGAGCCGACGATGTGCCCTGCGGTGTAATCCTTTTTCGAGCGCACGTCGATGACCACACCCTGATCGCTGTTGACCAGCGCGGTCAGCTCGCGAGTGCTCAGGCTGGCGCCGCCCTTGCTCATTTCGTAAGCAATCAGCAGTCCCAGCAAAATGACGAAGGCACCGGTGATCAAATAGTGGTTAGTGGCGAATTCAAGCAGGTGAGCAACCATCAGTAGGTTCCAGGGCGTTAAAATGTCGGCCAGTATACACAGCAGCCAAGGTCGGCCAAAGTCCGTACGGCGGTGACGCCGTTTGAACTTGTCCTTAAAATGCCGTTCCCTTGTACTTTGTTCATCTCTTTATCCAATCAGCATCGAGTGGGTTCTATGACTGCCACGCCAAAACCTCTGGTTCTTATCATCCTGGATGGCTTCGGACACAGCGAAAGCCACAAGGGCAATGCCATTCTGGCCGCGAAGATGCCGGTCATGGATCGCCTCTACCAAACCATGCCCAATGGCCTGATTTCCGGGTCGGGCATGGATGTTGGTCTGCCGGACGGGCAGATGGGCAACTCCGAGGTCGGGCACATGAACCTGGGTGCCGGGCGCGTGGTGTATCAGGACTTTACTCGGGTGACCAAAGCGATTCGCGATGGCGAGTTCTTCGAGAACCCGACCATCTGCGCCGCTGTGGATAAAGCTGTCAGCGCCGGCAAGGCCGTGCACATCATGGGCCTGCTCTCCGATGGCGGCGTGCACAGCCACCAGGACCATCTGGTGGCGATGGCGGAACTGGCGGTCAAACGCGGCGCAGAAAAAATCTACCTGCACGCCTTTCTCGACGGCCGCGACACGCCACCGCGCAGCGCGAAGAAATCCCTTGAGCTGATGGACGCAACCTTCGCCCGCCTGGGCAAAGGCCGCACCGCCACGATCGTCGGCCGTTACTTCGCCATGGACCGTGACAACCGCTGGGACCGGGTTTCGTCTGCCTATAACCTGATCGTCGACAGCACCGCCGATTTCCACGCAGACAGCGCCGTTGCCGGGCTCGAAGCCGCCTACGCACGCGACGAGAACGACGAGTTCGTCAAAGCC
Source organism: Pseudomonas sp. PvP028 (assembly GCF_017832255.1). NCBI lineage: Bacteria > Pseudomonadati > Pseudomonadota > Gammaproteobacteria > Pseudomonadales > Pseudomonadaceae > Pseudomonas > Pseudomonas sp. PvP028. The sequence goes on along the minus strand of NZ_JAFIBL010000001.1, from coordinate 1,664,054 downwards.
ACCCGCATCGGCGAAGCCGCCCGCGTGGAAGATGGCGACGCGGTGGTGTTCATGAACTTCCGCGCCGACCGCGCCCGTGAACTGACCCGTGTGTTCGTCGAAGACGATTTCAAGGACTTCGAGCGCGCCCGTCAGCCGAAGGTCAACTACGTGATGCTGACCCAGTACGCGGCCAGCATTCCTGCGCCGTCCGCTTTTGCTGCGGGCAGCCTGAAAAACGTGCTGGGCGAGTATCTGGCGGACAACGGCAAAACCCAGCTGCGCATCGCCGAAACCGAGAAATACGCCCACGTCACGTTCTTTTTCTCCGGCGGGCGTGAAGAACCGTTCCCGGGTGAAGAGCGCATTCTGATCCCGTCGCCGAAAGTCGCCACCTACGACCTGCAGCCGGAAATGAGCGCACCGGAAGTGACCGACAAGATTGTCGATGCCATCGAACATCAGCGTTATGACGTGATCGTCGTCAACTACGCCAACGGTGACATGGTTGGCCACAGCGGCATCATGGAAGCCGCGATCAAGGCTGTGGAATGCCTGGACGTGTGTGTCGGGCGCATCACCGAGGCGCTGGAGAAAGTCGGCGGTGAGGCGCTGATTACCGCGGATCACGGCAACGTCGAACAGATGACCGACGACGCCACCGGACAGGCGCATACTGCGCACACCTCCGAGCCGGTGCCGTTCGTTTATGTTGGCAAACGTCAGCTGAAAGTTCGCCAAGGCGGCGTTCTGGCCGATGTCGCGCCGACCATGCTGCATCTGCTGGGCATGGAGAAACCGCAGGAAATGACCGGCCACTCGATCCTCGTGACCGAGTAACCCGGTAAAAACCGGCCTTTAGCCATCAGGCAAGGCCGGTTTTTTATGTTTCAGGCCTCAAAGCAGTGGCTGCGAGGCGTTTTTTTTGCAGCGCATGGCGGGCATACTAGGCCTGACATTTTTTCTCACAATTCCTCGGTATCGCCCACCCACATGCTTCGCGCCTTGATTGCCCTTGCTCTGATCTGCCTGCTCAATCCGGCGTTTGCCGAAGACGAGCGTGTGCAAACCCAAAAACAGATAGATGCTGCGCGTCAGGATGTGGCGGAGCTGCAAAAAGTCCTGGGCAAGCTTCAGGAAGAACGTGCAGGCGTCCAGAAGGACCTGCGCACCACTGAAACCGAAATGGGCAAGTTGGAAAAGCAGGTCGAGGTCCTGCAAAAGGAACTAAAAAAGACCGAAACCGAGCTGCAAAAGCTCGACAGTGAAAAAAAGAAACTGAACAGCGCCCGCGTTGAACAGCAACGCCTGATCGCCATCCAGGCCCGCGCCGCTTACCAGAGTGGCCGCCAGGAGTACCTCAAGCTATTGCTCAACCAGCAACACCCCGAGAAGTTCGCCCGAACCCTCACGTATTACGATTACCTGAGCCAGGCGCGCCTGGAGCAGCTACGCAACTTCAATGAAACCCTGCGCCAGCTGGCCAATGTCGAAAAAGACATCGACCTGCAACAGGCACAACTACTGGTGCAGAAAAGCAGTCTGGACAGCCAGAGCGAAGAGCTGGCCAAGGTTCGCCAGGAACGTCAGCAGGCGCTGGCCAAGCTGAATCAGGACTACAAGGCCCGCGATCAGAAAATGCAGGCCCGTCAGCAGGATCAGGCCGATCTGGCCAAAGTCCTCAAGACCATCGAAGAAACCCTGGCCCGCCAGGCACGGGAAGCCGAAGAAGCTCGCCAGAAGGCGCTGGTTGCCGCCCGCGAGGCGGAAGAGAAGCGTCAGCGCGAAGCTGAAGCCGTCGCCCGCAATAACAGCAGCAACAGCAGTAGCAAAAGCGATGATGAACCGGCACCGCGTCGCCCGGTCAAAGCCCCCGGCGCAGTCGTTTCCAGTGCCGGTGTTTCCTATGGCGGACCTTTTGCACAGGCCAAGGGAAAACTTCCATGGCCTATCGATGGTCGACTGCTTGCGCGTTTCGGTGAAGCCCGCGGTGATGACGAACGTACCAAATGGGACGGCGTCATGATCAGCGCCGCAGCCGGAAGCCAGGTACGTGCCGTGCATGGCGGACGAGTGGTGTTCGCCGACTGGTTGCGCGGTGCCGGGCTTCTGGTCATTCTCGACCATGGCAACGGCTATCTGACCCTTTACGGGCATAACCAGAGCCTGCTCAAGTCGGCAGGTGACATTGTAAAAGCCGGTGAAGCGATTTCCACGGTCGGCAATAGTGGCGGTCAGGACACGGCAGCGTTGTACTTTGCTATTCGTCAGCAGGGTCGCCCCAGCGATCCGGCCCAATGGTGCCGCACTCAAGGATAAGTCGGCGTCAATATTTGTAGGAGTTCGTTAGACATGCTGCATTTGTCCCGCCTCACCTCGCTGGCCCTGGCAATTGCCATCGTTATCGGCGCGCCTCTGGCGCAAGCTGCCGAAAAGACCGCGCCAGCCACGCCTGCAGCAGTCTCGCCCGCCAAAACCAATGCCACCGCAAAGCCACCGCTGCCGCTCGACGAATTGCGCACCTTTGCCGAGGTCATGGACCGGGTCAAGGCGGCCTACGTGGAGCCGGTCGACGACAAGACCCTGCTGGAGAACGCCATCAAAGGCATGCTCAGCAACCTTGATCCGCACTCTGCCTACCTCGGACCGGAAGATTTCCAGGAGCTGCAGGAAAGCACCAGCGGCGAGTTCGGTGGGCTGGGCATCGAAGTCGGCGTCGAGGACGGTTTGGTCAAGGTGGTCTCGCCCATCGACGACACACCGGCGTCCAAGGCTGGCATCGAGGCAGGCGACCTGATCGTAAAGATCAACGGCACGCCGACCCAGGGCCAGAACATGCAGGAAGCGGTCGACAAGATGCGCGGCAAGATCGGCGAAAAGATCACCCTGACGCTGGTTCGCGATGGCGGCACCCCGTTTGACGTGACCCTGGCGCGGGCAACCATTCAGGTCAAGAGCGTCAAGGCGCAGATGCTGGAAAATGGCTACGGCTATATCCGCATCACCCAGTTCCAGGTCAAGACCGGTGACGAAGTCGGCAAGGCGCTGGCCAAATTCCGCAAGGACAACGGCAAGAAGATGAGTGGCCTGATTCTCGACCTGCGCAACAACCCGGGCGGCGTGCTGCAATCGGCGGTGCAGGTGGCGGATCACTTCCTCACCAAGGGTCTGATCGTCTACACCAAAGGCCGCATCGCCAACTCCGAACTGCGTTTCTCGGCAGACCCGGCGGACGCTAGCGAAGGCGTGCCACTGGTAGTGCTGATCAACGGCGGCAGCGCCTCGGCATCGGAAATCGTTGCCGGCGCCCTGCAAGACCAGAAGCGCGGCATCCTGATGGGCACTGACACCTTCGGCAAAGGCTCGGTGCAGACTGTCCTGCCGCTGAACAACGATCGCGCCCTGAAGATCACCACCGCGTTGTATTACACGCCGAACGGCCGCTCGATCCAGGCCCAAGGCATCAACCCGGACATCGTGGTACGCCGGGCCAAGGTCACCAACGAAGCGGACGGCGAGAACTACAAGGAAGCCGACCTGATGGGTCACCTGGGCAATGGCAACGGCGGCGCAGACAAACCGACCGTCAAGAGTGGCGCAGCCGCCAAGGCGCGTCCGCAGGATGACGACTTCCAGCTCAGCCAGGCACTCAGCCTGCTCAAAGGGCTGAGCATCACCCGCGGCAACTGACGGATGCGCTTTCTGGCTCTGCTACTGCTGACCCTCTCGATCACTGGCGTTGCTCATGCAGCGCCAGCCGAGAACAGCGGCAAACCGCCCAAGGCTTACCTGAGCCTGATCATCGACGACCTGGGCCAGAACCAGGATCGCGACAGCCGCACACTGGCGCTTCCCGGCCCGGTCACCCTGGCGATCATGCCCGACACCCCGCATGCCACCGAGTTTGCCCGCCAAGCTCATCGCGCAGGCAAAACGGTCATGCTGCACATGCCCATGGACCCCGCGACTGGTCCTTACGCCTGGCACCCCGAACTGCCACTGCCCGAGCTGGAAAGCCGTCTCAATGCTGCCCTGCTGAAAGTGCCGTATGCAGCCGGTATCAACAACCACATGGGCAGCCGGATGACCGCCGAGCCGGTCGCCATGACCTGGCTGATGGCCGAGCTACAGCGTCGTCACCTGTTTTTCGTCGACAGCCGCACCAGTGCGAAAACCGTGGCGGCCGCCGAGGCGCAGCGTATCGGGCTGGCCAGCGTCTCGCGTGACGTGTTCCTGGACGACGAACGCACTGCAGAAGCCATCACCCGCCAATTACAGACCGCGATAAAAATCGCCCGCAAATATGGCTCGGCCGTGGTTATCGGCCACCCCTACCCTGTCACGCTGGACGTCCTGGAACGCGAACTGCCCAACCTCAAAGCGCAAGGCGTCGAATGGATCGACCTGCGCAGCATGATCAGCGAACGCGGCAATCAGGCGAGTGCGGCGCATGGCAAGAATGGGGTATATCGCTGATCGCGCCTCTTGCGCGTCAGCACTTTCCATACGCTAAGTCCGACAAATCTACTTTCCGTGTCCACCACCGTTTCTGCCTTGATAGACGTGTCAATTCCGGCTTAAAGGAAGGTGCCCCCAATGACGGGGGCCCAGACACATTTATCAGGGATTGATGATGAAACCGACCATGATGACGGGGGCGTGCTGCGTCGCCGCACTGCTGCCTTTTTCCATCCACGCCACACCTGCAGACCTGGGCGAAGGGCTGATGGCTCTCGCACCTTCGACAGCCCTGCTCAACGCCGACGGCTCGCGCGACCACTGGAACGGCATTGGCCGTATCAACAGCAGGTCAGGGTCAAACTGTACGGCGACGCTGATCGATAGCCGAAGCGTCGACAGCCCGTCTGACGCGCCCGCCTACGTAATCACCAGCGGCCACTGTATCAATCGTCAGAATGGCGTGATCATCACCGATGGCGAAGTCGAAGGCAGCGTGCAGTTCAATTTCTTCACTGACAGCAAGGCCCGCAGCTATCCATTGAAGCGCGTCAGCTGGAGCAGCATGCAGGGTGTCGACCTGGCGGTCGTCGAGTTGCAGCCCACGCTTGAAACGCTCGTCAACGACGGTATTCAGCCGATCAGGCTCGCCAGGGAGATGCCCGAACAGGGTCGCGATATCTTGTGGGTGGGCGCACCGCTCGACAAGGATACCGGGCATCTGCGCATGGCGGCCTGTGTTCACCAGACGTCGGAGGTGATCATGGAGCCGCCTTGGGTCTGGCGTCACACCGTACGCAATCAGTGCCGGGATGTCGGTACGGGCGCGTCCGGCAGTCCGCTGCTGACCCGTGACAACGGCGAGCTCTATGCGGTCATGAACCTCACCAACCAAGCATCTTCAGATACCCCGATCGAAGACCTCAGTGATGAAATACCCGGCTTTCCGCCGATGGTCGCCGACAGCAACTATGGCAACCCGGTCACGCTGTTGAAGAAGTGTTTCGTCAGCGGCACGCTGAGTACGGACCCGGCAGTCTGCGATCTGTTTCCAGCCTTCTCGGTCGATTTCGAAACGCTGGGCCGGCAGCCCGCACAGCATGCCAGGGTGCAACTGGATGCCGAGGGCAGGAATGTCTATCCATCCTGGGACTTGCGCTTCATGGTCGCCACGCCCTTGTATCGCTACAAGAAGGTCGATTCGGCCATGCAGTGCGAAGACCCGGTGGGTTACAGCCATACGATCAGCTCGCAGGACGCGGCCATCGATGACCCTGTGGACAAACAGATCGGCATCAACTGGCTGTGCATGGTCGGTGTTTCTTCGGCCGAACAACGCTCCAGCATCGGTCTGATGCGCAATGCACTGACGCTTGGCATAGAGCTGCAACCGGCAGGCCCCACCCCGGCACCGCAAATGGAGATCGGCAAAAACCGATCTGGCGCGACATCGGTCGTCTGGTCGCACGAGCACCGGCTGATCGACTACTACACGGTCAAAATGGGCAAGCCGGACACCACCGACTGCTCCGCCCCTGAAGGTTTCAAGCCGCAATTTCGCAATCTGGTATTACGCGCGCAGTCGTTGCCGTTGAAGATCTGCACTTACGCCCACGACATCAACGGTCAGCCATCAGCCTTGCGCGAAGACATCATCCCGTCGCCCGCAGCAGGTTGAGTGGTTACTGATAGCGCGCCTTGGCGGCATCGACCCAGCCTTCGACGCGCATCTGATCGAGGGCTTTTTGCAGGCGTCTGACGACCTCGTCAGGCGTGCTCTTGTTGACTGCCAGGTAAAGTTCGGCGCTGTTGAACCGCAGCGCCGTCTTGAGGCCCGTCACGCCTTCCAGTTTCGCCAGATAGCGGCCCACTGGATCGCCTACTGCCCACAGGTCGATCTGGCCGTTGGCGAGTTTTTTCACGTTATCGCGGTCACGCAACATCAGAATCGGGTTCAAGCCCATGGCTTTCAGACGCTCGCCAATGGCATCGCCCTTGTAGGCGCCGATCCGGTAATCCCTGGCCTGTCCCAGCGACGTCAAGGTGATCGGGCTGTCGCCGCGCGCCAACATGATCCAGTCGTAGGAACCTATCGGGCCGACCCATTTGAAGAGGTTTTCACGTTCGGGCAGGCGGGTCGTGGAAAACACGCCGTAACCGGGCTTTTCCAGGGCCAGTTTGTAGACCCGGTCCCACGGAAAGCGCAGCGTCATGCTGTAGCCGATATTCGCGCGCTTGAACATCTCGCGCACCACCTCGGCGGCGCTACCGTCGATGTTGTTTTCCTGGGCGAAATTCTTGCCGTCGACCGCCATGTTGAACGGCGGGAAGTTCTCGGTCAGCAACACCATGGAATAAGGCGTCGACTCGCTGGCCCGGACACCCTCACTCGACAAGACACCGACCCCGATCAGTGCAAGCAATAGGCGTTTGAACATGTTCCGGCACTCGATCGTGAACGACGCATGCAGAGTGCCGTGAACCCGGCGCACTGTCTAGCAAGCTGTCCGGCGATGTCGCTTAGAGGCAATAGTCAAATGCCACAGGGCTGAAACAAAGCGAGCGCCGGCTGTTTCAAACCCTTGGCCTGTAACAAGCGGCGCCCGCCTTTATGCGCAGTGACTTAGCGCACGACAATCCCACGGCTGGCCATGTAAGCCTTGGCCTCGGGGACCGTGTATTCGCCAAAGTGGAAAATACTCGCCGCCAGCACAGCGCTGGCGTGGCCCTCGATGACGCCGGCAGCCAGGTGCTCGAGGTTACCGACGCCACCCGAAGCAATCACCGGAATACCCAGCGCATCGCTGATGGCGCGCGTGACGCCCAGGTCGAAGCCGTTCTTCATGCCGTCCTGGTCCATGCTGGTCAGCAGGATCTCGCCAGCGCCCAGGTCTTCCATCTTTTTCGCCCAGACCACCGCGTCCAGCCCGGTGGGTTTACGCCCGCCGTGGGTGAAGATTTCCCAGCGCGGGGTTTCGCCCGGACCGGAGACCTTCTTGGCGTCGATGGCGACCACGATGCACTGCGACCCAAAGCGCGCGGCGGCTTCACCGACGAACTCGGGGTTGAACACCGCAGCCGTGTTGATCGAGACTTTGTCGGCACCGGCATTGAGCAGGTTGCGGATGTCCTGCACGGTACGCACGCCGCCGCCAACGGTCAGCGGGATGAACACCTGACTGGCCATGCGCTCGACGGTATGCAGCGTGGTGTCACGGCCATCGACACTGGCGGTGATGTCGAGGAATGTAATTTCGTCGGCACCCTGCTCATCGTAACGACGAGCGATTTCCACCGGATCGCCTGCGTCGCGGATGTTTTCGAACTTGACGCCCTTTACCACTCGACCGTTGTCGACGTCCAGGCAAGGGATAATGCGTTTGGCTAGGGCCACAGGGTCAATCTCCAGCTGTTCAGCGTTGTTCGCGGTCGCAAAGCGCCTGAGCTTCGGCCACATCCAGCGTGCCTTCGTAAATCGCACGGCCGGTGATCGCGCCGATGATGCCCGGAGCCTTCGCATTCAGCAGCGCCTGGATGTCGCCCAGGTTATGGATGCCACCCGAAGCGATCACCGGGATCCGCGTGGCAGCCGCCAATGCCGCGGTGAACGGGATGTTGCAGCCCTGCATCATGCCGTCCTTGGCGATGTCGGTGTAGACAATGGCCGATACGCCATCGGCCTCGAAACGCTTGGCCAGATCGATGACCTGCACCGAGCTGACTTCAGCCCAGCCGTCGGTGGCGACGAAACCGTCCTTGGCATCCAGACCGACAATCACCTTGCCGGGGAACGCACGGCAGGCTTCGGCCACGAACTCGGGCTCCTTGACGGCCTTGGTGCCGATGATGACGTAGCTCACGCCCGCCTTGACGTAATGCTCGATGGTTTCCAGCGAACGGATGCCGCCGCCGATCTGGATCGGCAGGTTCGGGTAGCGTCGGGCGATGGCCGTGACCACATCACCGTTGACCGGCTGACCTTCGAACGCACCGTTCAGATCGACCAGATGCAGACGACGGCAGCCACCCTCGACCCACTTGGCGGCCATGGCCACCGGATCATCGGAGAACACCGTGGAATCTTCCATCCGGCCCTGACGCAGACGCACGCAAGCGCCGTCCTTGAGATCGATAGCGGGGATAATCAGCATGCTTATTCCTTGGTCTGAAAGAGCGGCAAGCTGCAAGCGGTTAGCTGCAAGTATGCGTACTCACTGATTCTTGCGGCTTGAAGCTCAACGCTTGAAGCTGCTTTATCTAATTCTTTTCGAGTGCCCACAAGTCACTTTCGATGCTCTCGAAGCGCTCCTTGAGCTGCTGCTGAACATCGAAAATGGCGCGATTGTAGTAATGCGGGGCAATCTCGCGCGTGAACAGCTCGAGGACTTCAGCCACTTCGAACGAGCCCAGATCCAGCTCGAAGCGCTCTGCGAACAGGCGCTTGAGCTTGTCGATCGCCTGTTGCTCATGCTCGGGCGAGAGGGTCAGGATCGGCGGCTTGCCCTTGGCTTTGTTCATGCGCTTACCAGCGACCATCCCAGGCGGCGAAGTTCTGCAGCAACTGCAGGCCGTGGGTGTGGCTCTTTTCAGGGTGAAATTGCACGGCAAAACGCGAACCGTCGGCCAGCGCGGCGGCGAAATCTAGGCCGTAATGGCCACGCCCGACCACCTGACGCTGATTGGCAGCGTCGATATAGAAACTGTGCACGAAGTAGAAACGCGCCTGGTCCGGAATGTCATGCCACAGCGGGTGATCCACCGCCTGAGCGACCTGGTTCCAGCCCATGTGCGGCACTTTCAGGTGCTCGCCTTCCTCATGCAGGTCCTTGCCGAAGAACTTTACCTGGCCGGGAAACATGCCGATGCAGTCCACGCCGCCGTTCTCTTCGCTGCTGTCGAGCAACGCCTGCATGCCGACGCAGATCCCCAGAAACGGGCGATCCTGGCTCACTTCCTGAACCAGCGAATCAAAGCCCAGACGGCGAATCTCGGCCATGCAGTCGCGAATCGCGCCCACACCCGGAAAGACGATGCGGTCGGCTTCGCGAATCACCTTGGCGTCACTGGTAATCAGCACACGGCCTGCGCCCACATGCTCCAGCGCCTTGGCGACAGAGTGCAGGTTGCCCATGCCGTAATCGATGACCGCAACTGTCTGCATCAGAGCACACCCTTGGTGGATGGCATCTGCCCGGCCATACGCTCATCCAGCTCGACCGCCATGCGCAGCGCGCGACCGAAAGCCTTGAACACGGTCTCGATCTGGTGGTGAGTGTTGGTGCCACGCAGGTTGTCGATGTGCAGCGTCACGTTCGCGTGGTTGACGAAGCCCTGGAAGAACTCCTGAAACAGGTCCACATCGAAGCCGCCTACAGTGGCGCGGGTATACGGCACATGCATCTGCAGGCCCGGACGCCCGGAGAAGTCGATGACCACGCGCGACAGCGCTTCGTCGAGCGGCACGTAGGCGTGGCCGTAACGACGAATGCCCTTCTTGTCGCCGATCGCCTGGCTGAACGCCTGGCCCACGGTGATACCGACGTCTTCCACCGTGTGGTGATCGTCGATTGCCAGGTCGCCCTTGCATTCGATGTCCAGATCGATCAGCCCGTGCCGGGCGATCTGGTCGAGCATGTGCTCAAGGAAAGGCACGCCGATATCGAATCGGGCCTTTCCGGTACCATCCAGGTTGATCGAGGCTTTGATCTGGGTTTCCAGAGTATTGCGCTCGACGTACGCCTTACGTTCGGCCATCACCAGCTCCGCAAAATCATTGGGCGAAAAAAAGGCGAGCATTATAGGCCCAGAAGCGCCCGCCATGAAGCAAACAGACGACCAGCAGGGTATTTAACGGGCGAAGAGGCTCGCGATTGCGTCACATACCTTGTCGATATTCCCTTCATTCAAACCTGCCATACACACTCGGCCACTGCGCAGCATGTAAATGCCGTGAACATCTTTCAGTTCGTCGACCTGCTGCGGGGTCAGACCGGTGTAGCTGAACATCCCGTTCTGCCTGAGGATAAAGCTGAAATCGTGGCCGGAGACCTTCTGCGCCAGCACCTCGACCAGACGCGTGCGCATGTCGATGATACGCAGGCGCATGGCCTCGACTTCACCCAGCCACTGCTCACGCAAGTGCCGCGTGTTGAGCACTTTCGAGACCAGGAAGGCACCATGCGCAGGCGGGCTGGAGTAGTTGCGGCGCACAGTCGCCTTGAGCTGGCCGAACACGTTGGCCGCGGACGCCGCGTCTTCACAGACCACCGACAGCCCACCTACCCGCTCGCCATACAGCGAGAAGATTTTCGAGAACGAGTTGCTGACCAGCGTTGTGATACCTGCGTTGGCCATCGCCCGGATGGCATAGACGTCTTCGTCAATGCCTTTGCCGAAGCCCTGATAGGCGATATCCAGGAAGGCGATGAGCTGACGATCCTTGATCACGTCGATCAGGCGGTCCCATTGCGCCACCGTCAGATCGGCACCGGTCGGGTTATGGCAGCACGGGTGCAGCAGGAGAATGCTCTGCGCAGGCAGCCCCTTTACCGTGTCGAGCATGGCCTCGAACCTGACGCCGCCGGTCTGGGCATCGAAGTACGGGTACGCGTTGACCTTGAAGCCCGCCCCGCCGAATAGCGCGTTGTGGTTTTCCCAGGTCGGATCACTGACCCAGACCTGTGAGTCCGGAAACGCATACTTGAGGAAGTCGGCACCTATCTTCAGCGCGCCCGAGCCACCCACGGTTTGAATGGTGGCGACGCGGCCTGCCTGAACCAGCGGGTGATCGGCACCGAACAACAGGGTTTGCACCGCCTGCCGATACGCTGCCAGGCCTTCCATCGGCAGGTACACGGACGCTGCCTGTTCGCCTTCGGCCAGTTGCTGTTGCGCCGTTGCTACGCATGCCAACTGCGGGATGCGGCCCTGTGCGTCGTAATACAGGCCGATGCTCAGATTGACCTTGTCCGCACGCGAGTCCTTGCCAAAGGTCTCCATCAGCGAAAGGATCGGATCACCGGCGTATGACTCCACGTGGGCTAGCATGCAAACAACTCCTTCGGGCAATAAAATCAGGGCTGACTAATGTAGCAGCGTATGCACCGGAACGGGCAGTGCATCGAGTACATAGGGTCAACTGAATATGACTATCGCGACGAATAAAATCCGGACGCGATGATCAAAAGCGCAGCGCACCAAAACCCAGGCAAAAAAAAGCGCCTGCACCGAGGTGCAAGCGCTTTTCTGTTACCGGCAGGCTTTTAGTGGAACAGCACTGCGGTTTTTTGCAGGGTAATCCAGACGCCCCATGCCAGCGGGATGCCTACGGCCAGCCAGGCGGCGATGACCAATGGCTTGCTGCCTGCGGATGCTTTCCACTCCAGCGAAGTCGTGGCGTTGGCACCCTTGTCGTGACCGATGGCTTGTTCAGCCGCCAGTTCGGCGTCGGTCATGAAGTACTTGTCGGCAACCGGACGAATCAGCAGGTTGCAGATAAAGCCCAGCACCAGCAGACCCGACAGGATGTACAGGGTGATGTCGTAGGCGTCGGCACGTGCAACACCGTGGGCGAGTTGATACTCACGCAGGTAGTTGACCAATACCGGACCCAGCACACCGGCCGCAGCCCAGGCAGTCAGCAGACGACCGTGGATCGCGCCGACCATCTGCGTACCGAACAGGTCAGCCAGATAAGCCGGAACCGTCGCAAAACCGCCACCGTACATCGACAGCACGATACAGAAAGCGGCTACGAACAGCGCGATGCTACCCATATGGCTCAGGGTCGGAACCGACGCATACAGCAGGAAGCCCAGTGCGAAGAATACGAAGTAAGTTGCCTTGCGACCGATGAAGTCCGAGCACGAAGCCCAGAAGAAACGACCGCCGATGTTGAACAGACTCAACAGACCGGTGAAGCCGGCTGCAATCGCAGCAATGGCTTTCAGCTGGTCGGCATTGAGCTGGCTGAAGGTCAGGTCGAGGCCCAGCAGTTTACCGGCGAAGACTTCCTGCAGCAGCGGCGAAGCCATGCCCAGGATACCGATACCGGCCGATACGTTCAGGCACAGCACCAGCCAGACCAGACGGAACTGCGGTGTTTTCCAGGCCACGCTGACGTGCACGTGACGGTTGGTGATTATCGAGTTCTTGGCCTTGGCAGCCGGAGCGGTCCAGCCTTCAGGTTTCCAGCCGGTTGGCGGAACGCGGTAGCCCAGTGCACCGCCGATCATGAAGATGAAGTAAATCACCGCCATCACCACGAAGCTCTGCCATACGCCAACGCTTTCAGCCGAAGCGAAGTGCCCCATCAGAGCCGTAGCCAGCGGTGCACCCACCATCGCGCCGCCGCCAAAGCCCATGATCGCCATGCCGGTCGCCATGCCGCGCTTGTCCGGGAACCACTTGATCAGGGTCGATACCGGAGAGATATAGCCCAACCCCAGACCAATACCGCCGATCACGCCCGAGCCCAGCCACATCAGCCAGATCTGGTGCGTATAAATGCCCAGTGCGGAAATCAGCAAGCCACCACACCAGCAGAGGGCCGAAACCACACCCGCCTTGCGTGGACCTGCGTGCTCCAGCCAGCCACCCCAAATGGCAGCCGAGCAACCCAGGAAAATGAAAAACAGTGTGTAGATCCAGCCCAGCATGGAGATCTGCCAGTCACAGGTCGACGCGAACATCTGCGCGAAAAAACCCATGTCCGGTGTGCAAGCGACAGGTGCCGTAACACCGATAGCCTTCGACAGCGGCAACCAGAATACCGAGAAGCCGTAAGCCATACCGATACAAAGATGGATGGCCAATGCTGCAGGTGGAACAAGCCAACGGTTGAAACCTGGCTTGGCGATAATGCGCTCTTTGGACAAGAACGCAGGCTGAACGGCTTCGCCGCCCAAGGCTGTGCTTGTGCTCATTATAATTACCCCAATGTGTGAAGCTCGCAGATGGTCCGCTGGTCCGCCACAGACTCAGTGCCGAGCGGCCATGTCTGTTTTATCGGCAGGTTATTCAGATACGTGACAAAAAGACGCACCCGACCCAGCAAAAACGGAGACTATCACTCTCTGATGGCAAATAAGCATCTCGTCATATGCTTTTTATTGTCTATTTTCGCAAGTTAATCCACGTGCTCTATCGAGCCATAGATACAACCAATTAAGCACTCACGAAAACCTGTCTTGAGCTTAGTTGGACCGGCACCTGCGTGGTGTTCGGCCGGCTTGCGAAGATTCGGAAGATATATCGCGACAAGACCACTCGCACTTTTCATCGGCTCCCAAACGTAGCGGCGCACGGTGCCAGCGTCCCGAACCGGAGGCTAGATAGCAATAACGGTATCCGCAGCCCGGTCGGCTCGTCAGAGCGGTATACTCGTGGGCTATTTTTGAACATCGACACAAGGACTCGCCCATGAAAGCGTTCGGCAAAATCCTGGGGCTGTTTATTCTCGGGTTGTTGCTGATCATCGTGGCTCTCGGCTTTGCCCTGACCCACCTGTTTGATCCCAACGACTACAAAGACGAGATTCGCCAGCTGGCACGCGACAAGGCCAACGTCGAGCTGACGCTCAATGGCGATATCGGCTGGAGCCTGTTTCCGTGGCTCGGCCTGGAATTGCACGACGCCCATGTCGCCACCCTGACCGCTCCCGATCAGCCGTTCGCTGATGTGCAGATGCTCGGCCTGTCCGTACGTGTCCTGCCATTGCTTCGTCGCCAGGTACAGATGAGCGACATTCGCGTCGAAGGCCTGAACCTGACCCTGCACCGCGATGAAAACGGTCATGGCAACTGGGAAGACATCGGCAAGCCTGCCGTGGCAAGCACTGAAGCACCTGGCGAGACAACGCCAGCCCCGGCTCCGGACGCGCCCAAAGCGGATCGCCCTTCCCAGCCAATTCGCCTGGATATCGACAGCCTGACCGTCAACAACGCCCGCGTGGATTACAGCGATGCCCGAAAAGGCCGGACCTTCATGGCCGAGAGCATTCAGCTGAGTACCGGGCCGATTCGTGAGGCGTCCGATATCCCGATCAAACTGACGGCGTTCCTGAGCACCAACCAGCCCGTCGTGCGCGCCAAGACCGAGCTGGTCGGCGCATTGCGCATGGATCGCGTGCTCAAGCGTTATCAATTCGAAGACATGCGCCTGTCCGGTGAAGTCGCCGGCGAGCCGCTGCAAGGCAAGACCGTGACCTTCTCGGCGCAGGGCCAGTTGCTGGTCGACCTGGCCGCCAACATCGCTGAATGGAACAGCCTCAAAGTCTCGGCCAACCAGTTGCGTGCACTCGGCGAACTGCGTGCCCGCGATCTGGACAAAACGCCTCAGATCAGCGGCGGCCTGTCCATTGCCCAGCTCGATCTGCGCGCGTTTTTCGAAAACATCGGTCAGCCGTTGCCAGCCATGTCCGAGGGCGCGCTGAGCAAGGTTGAAATGGTCACGCGTCTGGCAGGCACGCCTACCAGCCTTGTGCTGGAAAACCTCAACCTGAAAGTCGACGACAGCACCTTCACGGGTCGCATCGCGGTGGACGACTTCGCCAAACAGGCGCTGCGTGTGCAGCTCAAGGGCGATACCTTCGACGCCGACCGCTACCGTCCGGCTGAAAGCGAAGAAAGCAAAGGTGCCAAGGCCGCGCGCAAATCCGAGGTGCAGTCCGGTGAAGCCGCCGCCGCTGCAGGCGACTCGCCGCTGCCCGAACAACCGACCAAGGCCGCCTGGAGCACTGCCAGGCTGCTGCCGCTGGAGCGCTTGCGCACGCTGGATGTCGAGGCTGACCTGAGCTTCGGCAAACTGACCCTGAACAAACTGCCTATCGACAACGCAGCGCTCAAGACCCAGGCCAATGCTGGTCTTATCAAGGTCGATACGCTGAGTGGCGATCTGTACAACGGCAACTTCGAGGTCAAGGGCACTCTGGACGCGCGTCCGGACACGCCTGTGGCCACGGTGCAGACGCGCATTGCCAAAGTACCGGTCGAACGCATTCTGGAAAGCCAGGGCCAGACACCTCCGGTGCGCGGCATGCTGAACCTCGACAGCAACCTGACCGGCACAGGCAACAGCGAAAAAGCCCTGATCGACAGCCTGAACGGCACCGCCAGCTTTGCGCTCAATAACGGCGTACTGGTCAATGCCAACCTGGAGCAGCAGCTGTGCAAGGGGATTTCGATCCTCAACCGCAAGACGCTCAGCGGCGAACCGCGTGCCAAGGACACTCCTTTCCAACAGCTCAACGGCAATCTGGTGATACGCAATGGCGTCGCCAGCAACCCGGACCTCAAGGTCCGTACGCCGGGCATGGCCGTCAACGGTAACGGCGACGTCGACCTGCGCGTGCTGGGCATGAACTACCGCGTCGGCATCATCGTCGAAGGCGACAAGAGCGACATGCCGGACCCGGCCTGCGAGATCAACCCGCGCTTTGTCGGCATCGAGTGGCCGGTGCAGTGCCGTGGCCCGCTGGAACTGGGCGCCAAGGCCTGCCGTCTGGACAAGGAAGGCGTCGGCCAGATCGCTGCGAAACTGGCGGGCGACCGGATCAGCGAGAAGCTTGAGGACAAGCTGAACGACAAACTCGGTGACAAGGTCAGCCCCGAGCTCAAGGACGCCCTCAAGGGACTGTTCAAACGCTAGGGCAACGTGAACTGCTCAGGAGCGCCCTCGCGGCGCTCCACTGACGCAACCTTTCATATCCCGACTCACATCTCGACGAGAGCCCTCCAGGCCATGCAACCCGAACAATTCTCCAGCGCCGTGCTGGACTGGTACGACCGTCATGGCCGACATGACCTGCCCTGGCAACAAGACATCACGCCGTACCGGGTCTGGGTATCGGAAATCATGCTGCAGCAGACCCAGGTCAGCACCGTTCTGAGCTACTTCGACCGCTTCATGGAGGCCCTGCCGAGCATGCAGGCGCTGGCCGAAGCGCCCGAGGACGAAGTGTTGCACCTGTGGACCGGGCTGGGTTACTACACTCGCGCTCGCAACCTGCAGAAGACGGCAAAAATCGTCGTCGCCGATCATGGCGGCGAGTTTCCCCGCGATGTCGAAAAACTCATCCTGCTGCCCGGCATCGGTCTGTCCACCGCAGGCGCGATTGCCAGCCTGAGCATGGGCATTCGCGCGCCGATCCTCGATGGTAACGTCAAACGCGTGCTGGCGCGCTTCACCGCGCAAGAGGGCTACCCTGGCGAACCGAAGGTGGCCAAACAGCTGTGGGCCACCGCCGAACGCTTCACGCCGCACAGCCGGGTCAACAACTACACCCAGGCGATGATGGACCTGGGGGCCACACTCTGCACCCGCAGCAAACCCAGCTGCCTGCTCTGCCCGCTGGAGCGCAGTTGTGAGGCGCACATGCTGGGCCTGGAAACGCGCTACCCGATCCCCAAGCCGCGCAAGACCGTGCCGCAGAAACGCACGCTCATGCCGATGCTCGCCAACGAAGACGGCGCGATCCTGCTTTATCGCCGCCCTTCCAGCGGCTTGTGGGGCGGCCTGTGGAGCCTGCCGGAACTGGATGACTTCGATGACCTTCAGCACTTGGCCACGCAACACGCGCTGCAACTGGGCGAGCACCATGAACTGC
Organism: Pseudomonas sp. PvP028; assembly: GCF_017832255.1. Lineage (NCBI taxonomy): Bacteria > Pseudomonadati > Pseudomonadota > Gammaproteobacteria > Pseudomonadales > Pseudomonadaceae > Pseudomonas > Pseudomonas sp. PvP028. The sequence goes on along the minus strand of NZ_JAFIBL010000001.1, from coordinate 1,647,013 downwards.
CGGGACTTATCCACACCTTCAGCCACTTCCAGTTGAGCATCGAACCCTGGCTGGTCAAGGTCCGCGAGTCCGCCGATCACGTGGCCGAGGCCGACTGGCTCTGGTATAACCTCGCCACCCCGCCACGCCTGGGCCTTGCTGCCCCGGTGAAAAAGCTGCTCAAACGCGCAGCCGACGTATTGAACGCAGGAGAGTCGTCATGACCCGCACCGTAATGTGCCGCAAATACAAAGAAGAACTGCCCGGCCTGGAACGCGCCCCGTATCCAGGTGCCAAGGGCGAGGACATCTTCAACCACGTCTCGCAGAAAGCCTGGGCCGACTGGCAGAAACACCAGACCCTGCTGATCAACGAGCGTCGCCTGAACATGATGAACGCCGAAGACCGCAAATTCCTCCAGACCGAGATGGACAAGTTTCTCTCGGGCGAGGAATACGCCCAGGCCGAAGGCTACGTTCCCCCCGAAAAATAAAGCGTTTCACGCAGTGAAGGTCGTAAGCGTCGGTAATAATTCAAATTTTTTAAAAAACACGCTTGACGACCTCCTGAAAAACACGTCTAATGCGCCCCGTTGCCCAGATAGCTCAGTCGGTAGAGCAGGGGATTGAAAATCCCCGTGTCGGCGGTTCGATTCCGTCTCTGGGCACCACCTTCCGTTTTCAGGTGATGCCAAGCACACCTGAAAGCACACAAAAAGCCCGCCTCGTGCGGGCTTTTTGTTGTCTGGGGTTTGCGGATGCTCCCCGGCAGGCCACAAAGATCGAGGGCGGACCCAGCTCGGTCTGGAAATCTAGTCAAAACAAGCCAGCAAAGCGCTCACCTCACCAAGGTCAGATACCACAAAAACGAAGTGAAGCTTATACCTTGGACGGGAGGATGCCAGCTCATGACACAAGACGCATCTACCGCTTCGTGGCAACCCGGTTTGACTTCATCACTGCTAATCGCGCGCATGAAATCGTTGGCACCATATTTTCGCTTGCTCGAATTTCTTAGCACATGACAGAGTAACCAGCTGCCACCGAAATGGAGGCTGTGTCGTAGGGCGCGGCGGGATTTTCAACCTGCGCCACTATAAAACAGTCATGACTTAAGAAAAGGACGTCGCATGAAAAGGCCATTTGTCGCACCGCGGCTTGTCGGCGCACGGTTTGATGACCATACGATTCCATTGGAGCTGCTCAAGGATTTGGCAGCCCTCGAAGAATTCGTGGTGGCCGTAGCCAAGTGGAAGTTCGTACAGCAACACGGCAGAGTCCGAGCGCCTAAAGGGTTTACGGATCACTTATCCATAAACCTGTCTTCTGTCGGCGAGGGAAGCGCTGTCCCCAGCATCGTGATTGAATACAATGACCCCACCGCCGGGCTATTCGCTGCTGCTAATGAGGGCTATTTCTTTCAAGCGGCGCAGTCGATCGGCAATGCAATCGACGCTGCCGAACAGGGTTTTTCGATTACAGAGCACATACCCGCTACGCTGCTTGGCTATTTCGACAGATTCGGCAGAGGTTTGCGTGATGGGGAGGTATTGGAATTTAGACCAGGTACTGATCGGCCTGCCAGGCTTTCAAAGGTAACCCGGCGTAGGCTTCTGCTAGCATCACAGAATCAGGTTCTTACGGATGAAGTCACTGTCCGAGGGTTAGTACCTGAGATTGATCAAGCGAAAATGAGCTTTGAGCTGCTGTTACCCGATAGCAAAAAAATTACTGCAAAAATGGATGCAATACATCTCGACACCATCCTTGAGGCTACGCGAGGATTTCGTGAAGGCCTTAAAATCTCAGTGTCGGGTGTTGGCAGATTCGACCGGATGGAAAAGCTCCACTCTCTGGACCTTATTGAGGACGCAGTCATTATTGAATCTAATGACCCGCTAGCACGACTGGATGAGCTCAGACTTTTGAGAGTCGGATGGCTTGACGGTCGCGGCGTGGTTCCCAGCCCTCAAGAGTTTGATTGGATAGAGTCATTCTTTAGGGACCAGTACCCAGCTACGCTGCCAACACCATTTATCTACCCTACTGCCGAAGGTGGCTTCCAGCTGGAGTGGAGGACAGGCAACCAAGACGTCAGCCTTGAAATCTTTCCAAAAGAAAAAACAGCTGAGCTACATGGGCTTAACATCCAGGATGGAGCAGACACCTTTATGGAGCTGAATCTCGAAGCCAAAGCTGACGTTGATTCGCTAATAGATTTCATTTCCAAGGCGGCAAAGGGTGAAGTGTGATGGATGATCAAACTCAGTTGCTGCGCCAGGTTCACCCTAGTTTTGTTCAAGACGGGAAAATCACCTCTCAAGTGTTTCGCCCAACCCCCAAGGACGACAAAAAGCTTTCTTCGTATGACGGTGACTTGATTACGCCAGACGCTTCGTACGCTCACTTCACCGCAAGGGAGGACTGCCGTTCTGCCGGCGTTGTTTCTATCACCGCGGGAGAGTGCCTAGCACTTGGACTGCCAACCGTGGCCGACCCAGAAGAGTTTCCCGAGCACGTCCTGATCGATTTCAGTGATTACGAAAAGAAAGAGATCGAGAAAAAAGCAAAGATCCTTAGGGCTAATGCCGAGTCTCGCGACTGGCTCTATAAGCCATAGCGTAGAGCCCGGCTTGGCGTCGGGTTTCTCATTGCGCACATTTGCGCCTCTGATTCAGCTAAGCGGTAGAGATACATTCCTAATCAGGGTTGGTGATAGCAAATGAGCTAGATAGTCAGCCATTCGCTTTCAACATTCTCTGCTTGAACTCATCGGCGCTGAATGGACGAGGTTCCCCGCTGGACTCGCCTTCGATCAGCGCAAGCCGGATGGCTTCGATGTCTGCGCTCCGGGCCTGTTTGCGAAGAATCAAGTCGCGAATATGTTCGCTGTCGCGGGTGTACGTGTCCACGTCAGTCTGCGCGCTTATCGAGGCGACTTGTTGATCGGTCATCCGTACGGTCTCCATAATTGAACTCAAGAATCGGTTATCGACTGCGAGAGGCCTTCGCGTGGAGGAGGCATGCTCACACATGCGTTATGCAGCGCGGAAGCCCGATGCTTCGACCGCCTCAAGACCAGCCATCCAGAGCTCTGCCACCTCCATCCCATTGAACTAACTCCCGCCGTCCACCCTCGAAGCCATACATTTGCTTCCACAAGGAAAATTCCGTGCTCAAGTTAACCGCCTCCGCCCTCATCCTCGCCGCTACTCTGGGTCTGGCTGCCTGCGACAGCAAATCCGAACAGAAGGCACAGGACGCTCAGGCGCATCAGGAGAAATCCCAGGAGAAGATGGAGTCTGCTCAGGACAAAGTGAACGAAGCGGCCAAAGAGAACACCGAAGCGGCCAAGGATAAAGCCGAGTCCAAGGAAGCGGCTGCCGAAGAGTCGAAGACCTTCGTGCCGACGTCCGAAGTGACCAATACCATTCAGCCTGAAAAAAAGTAAAACAGTGAAAACTCTTCACAAAGTTTTCACAGCGGCCACGTCATTGTAGAGCTGCTCCCAAGTGTGAATCCTTAAGCCCGCTCCCCCATCGCGGGCTTTTCTTTGTCCGGAATCTGGCGGGCAAATCACCTCCGCATTAGCCCCGAACTCATTGCCGAATGCTTTTCCTGGCAAATCAGACCTGCGCGTCTTCTGGCGTCAAAAAAAATACTTGATTTATTTTTTCGATTGTAGCAATGCACATTCATGCTGCAGCCTTTCGAGTCGATAGCCTCATCACAGTAAGTCCGCAAATACACCAAGGGGCACGTTATGTTCGGAAATAAGAACAAAGCTGAGCTGACGGCCATGAAGGCCCAGGTAGATGGACTCAACGGACTGACAAGCGCGCTGGAAAAATCGATGGCGGTGATCGAGCTGAGTCTCGATGGAAAAATACTTCGCGCCAACGATAACTTCCTCGCGGCGATGGGCTATCGGGCCGAAGAACTGACAAGCAAGACGCATCGCGACTTCTGCGAACCGGAAATGCTCCGCAGCCGCGAGTACGCTGATCTCTGGGCGTCCTTGAAGGCCGGGAAATTCATCTCGGGCACCTTCAAGCGCGTCGGCAAGAATGGCCACAGCGTCTGGCTCGAAGCCAGCTACAACCCGGTAATCGATGCGCAGGGCAACGTAGTCAAGGTGGTCAAGTACGCCCTGGACGTCACCACACGCGTGATGCTGGAGAACGAAACCAACAGCAAGCTCGCCGCTGTCGACCGGGCGATGGCTATCTGCGAATTCGAACCCAACGGCAATGTGATCACCGCCAACAACAACTTCCTGAACGTCATGGGTTATGCGCTGACCGAGATCAAGGGTAAGCACCATCGATCGTTCTGTGAACCGACACTGGTCAACAGCCCGGAATACGCCGAGTTCTGGCGCAAACTGAACCACGGCGAGTTCATCGGTGACCAGTTCAAACGTATCGGCAAACATGGACGGGTCGTCTGGCTGGAAGCAACCTATAACCCGGTTTTTGATGTCGATGGCAAACTCTACAAAATCGTCAAGTTCGCCAGCGACATTACCCAGCGCGTCGAAAAACAGGAAGCGGACGCGCATGGTGCGTCGCGCGCTTACCATATCTCCGCAGAAACCGAGAAAGTGGCCGAACAGGGAACCCTGGTCATTCAGGACACGGCGCGGGAGATGCGTCAGATCTCCGAAAACATCGGTGCATCGGCGAAGCTGGTGAGTCAGTTGGGCGATCGCTCCGAGCAGATCACCGCCATCGTCAACACCATTCGTGGCATTGCCGATCAGACCAACCTGCTGGCGCTCAACGCAGCCATCGAAGCGGCACGGGCGGGCGATCAGGGCCGCGGGTTTGCCGTGGTGGCCGACGAAGTCAGGCAACTGGCGGGACGTACCAGCGGCTCGACCACCGAAATTGCCGAAATGATTGGCAAGATCCTCGCCGAAACACGTGAGGCGGTGGCGAGCATGGACGCCACGCAGGAAGGTGCCATTCGCGGTGTGACACTGGCAGACCAGGCCGGGCAGGTCATCGTGCAGATCCGCGACGGCGCTAGCGATGCGGTCGAGGCGGTCAGCATGTTCGCCAACCGCATGGATGAAGCCGAAGCGTTCGCAAAGCCGGGTAAGCGGTGACGCGTCGGTAACACCCCGCAAATCAAAAACCCGCATGTTGCGGGTTTTTTATCGACCGCTGATTACTGCACAAACCTTGGTTATCAGGCCCGTCTGCGCTTCAATAGCGCCCATCGCACCCCACGCCAGCCAAAGGACCGCTCATGGCCTCGCCAGACAAGCAGCAAAAACGTGCCAAGCGCGCAAAGATCAAGGCCAAGCAGAACCGCTCGGGCAAGGCTGCAACCAGCCTGGTTCATCCGGTGTTTGCCTCGGCGCTGGTCAACCAGCCGTTCGACGACGTCGAGCTCGACCTCAATACCTTCGACTTCAGCGACATTGTCGAGAACGGTTTTGACCCGGCCGACTACGACGACCTGTTCACGGCCATGAAGCAAGCGGAGGCCATCAGCCAGCTCGCGCTGTGCGTCGTCTTCCTGCAGTACCCGGTGCTGGCACTGGTGATTTCCGAAGAGGACGAAGACCCGGCCACGGACTTCATGATGGGCCTGCTCATCGTGTACCGCGCCATGTACCACGATGAAGACGAAGACAGCGCAATCGAGTGGATCGAAAGCCCTGCCTTCCAGAAGGATTACACGCTGGCGTCCGACCTGCTGATGAAGAGAGACACCAGAGCCGCACGCTGATGCAAGCTCGTGCCAATGCGTGGCATTGGCACGAACGTCGCCCGCCCAAGGGCGCGATCAACTCAGCGCAGCAGCGCCTACGCGACCGGCCTTGCGGCGACGCGATACGATCAGGCCAGCGCTGATCACCAACAGGCTGAGCACGCCGGTGGCGATGATTTCGAGGCGATGCTCTTCCTGCAGCAGCATGATGGTCAGCACCGCGACGATGAACGCGATCACGGCCCAGGTCAGCCATGGGAACAACCACATCTTGAAGTCGATGGCCTCGCGCGCAGCAATGCGCTTCTGGCGCATACGCAGTTGCGACACCGCGATCACCAGGTACACCAGCAGTGCGATGGCACCGGAGCTGGCGAGCAGGAAATCAAACACAGCCGCAGGCGCAATGTAGTTGGCGAACACGGTCAGGAATGCCGCCGCAGTCGACATGATCACCGCCCAGTGAGGCGTACCGCCCTTGCTGGTGCGTTTGGACAGCGCCGGAGCATCGCCGCGCTTGCCCAGCGAGAACAACATGCGCGAAGCGGTGTACAGGGCCGAGTTCAGGCAACTGGTCACAGCGACCAGGACCACCAGGTCGACGATCAGCTTGGCGTTCGGAATGCCCATTGCATCGAGCACGGTCTGATACGAGCCCACTTCGGCCAGGCGCGGGTCGTTCCACGGCACCAGCGACACAACGATGAAGATCGAAACCAGATAGAACAGGAAGATCCGCCAGATTACCGAGTTGGTGGCCTTGGTGATCTGCTTGCCGGGGTTCTTGGACTCGGCCGCTGCGATGGTCACGATCTCGGTGCCCATGAACGAGAACATGGTGGTCAGCATTGCTGCCAGCACCGCGCCCATACCGTTTGGCAGGAAGCCGCCGGAGTCGAACAGATGGCTGACACCGCTGACGTTACTGGTGGGCAGCAGACCGAAGATCGCCGCAACACCCAGCACCACGAAGGCGATAATCGCCACGACCTTGATCAGCGCGAACCAGAACTCGAATTCACCGTAGTTCTTTACGCTGAACAGGTTGGTCGCCGTCAGCAGCAAAGTGATGACCAGCGTGAACATCCAGATCGCGATGTCGGGGAACCAGGCGTGGAGGATGGTTGCAGCAGCGTTGGCCTCCAGCGGGATGACCAGCACCCAGAACCACCAGTACAACCAGCCGATGGTGAACCCGGCCCAGTGACCGATAGCGCGATCGGCATAGGTTGAAAACGAACCGGTGTCAGGCGAGGCAACGGCCATTTCGGCCAGCATACGCATCACCAGCACCACCAGCGTACCCGCAGCGGCATACGCCAGCAGCACGGCAGGCCCGGCTTCGGCAATCGCGTGGCCGGAGCCGACAAACAACCCGGCGCCAATCACGCCAGCAATCGACAGCATCGTAATGTGTCGAGGTTTCAGCCCTTGTTCGAGCTCGGAAGAGTTAGCGGTACTGCTCATAAAACCACCTGTGCAAGACGAGCGAGGCACACCGGAGCGTTACGTAAAAAGAAACCTACGGTGCCGTTCTTTATATTTGACGCAAGAATTGCGCCAAAATATTTCGAAAACGACGTCGCTTAGAGAATACGAGGCCTGTGGCTTAACCCGTGAAGCATGCAAGACGATGGCTTTTATACGCAGTCTGTAGGATTTGTTACCAAACGCCTCAGATTCGTCTCTATGCACGCACCAAAAATGCCCCAAACCTTCTTCTAAGCGCGAACATGGTGCAGAAATCAGACCGCCGCTCAGCAAATGCTACTTCCAACACCCGGCCAAAGCTGGCAACATCGCGCCTTTTTCGCGCACGTCCCCGTTTTACAGGGCACCGTGCTTGCCTTCTTGCGACCGTCCGCTGCCCGGATGAGACAACCCGTCGAGCGCCTCCACGCTGGACACAATACGTCGATGGTTGTCCTTTAAACGCTGTGCTAGCTTGGCGTTCGCTGGCAGCCAGCGCGCACACTTCAATGAGGACCCCACATGGCCGAGGCCACGCCCGCCCTGGAAATCCGCAACCTGCACAAGCGCTACGATCAGCTGGAGGTGCTCAAAGGCATCTCGCTGACGGCTCGTGACGGCGACGTCATATCGATCCTCGGCTCCTCCGGTTCCGGCAAGTCCACTCTGCTGCGCTGCATCAACCTGCTGGAGAACCCGCATCAGGGCCAGATCCTGGTGGCCGGCGAAGAGTTAAAGCTCAAGGCTGCGCGCAACGGCGACCTGATTGCCGCCGATAACCGGCAGATCAATCGCCTGCGCAGCCAGATCGGCTTCGTGTTCCAGAATTTCAACCTGTGGCCGCACATGAGCGTGCTCGATAACATCATCGAAGCCCCGCGTCGCGTCCTCGGTCAGAGCAAGGCCGAAGCCATCGCGGTGGCTGAAGAGCTGCTGGCCAAGGTAGGTATCGCCGACAAGCGCCATGCCTACCCCGCACAACTTTCCGGCGGACAGCAGCAACGCGCCGCCATTGCGCGTACGCTGGCCATGCAACCAAAGGTTATCCTGTTCGACGAGCCGACCTCGGCCCTCGACCCGGAGATGGTTCAGGAAGTACTCGGCGTCATCCGCGCACTGGCTGAAGAAGGCCGGACCATGCTGCTGGTGACCCACGAAATGAATTTTGCACGTCAGGTATCAAGTGAAGTGGTGTTTTTGCATCAGGGAATGGTCGAAGAACAGGGCACACCGCAGCAAGTATTCGAAAACCCGCTGTCGGCAAGGTGCAAACAATTCATGTCGAGTCACCGCTAACGGAGCAACACCCATGCAGTCGTACAAAAAGATCTTGCTGATCGCAGCGGCCACCCTTGCCTTCAGCGGCAGTGCCTTTGCTGAAAAAATGAAAATGGGCATCGAAGGTGCCTACCCGCCGTTCAACAACAAGGACGCAAGTGGCCAGGTGGTGGGCTTCGACTATGAAATCGGCCAGGCCCTGTGCGCCAAGATGAAGGTCGAGTGCGAAGCGGTGACGTCCGACTGGGACGGCATCATCCCGGCGTTGATGGCCAGCAAGTTCGACTTCCTGATCTCGTCGCTGTCGATCACCGAAGAGCGCCAGCAGGTGGTCGATTTCACCAACCCGTATTACTCGAACAAGCTGCAATTCATCGCGCCGAAAACCTCCTCGATCGACGTATCGAGCATTGAAAAGGCCAAAGAGAGCCTTGCCGGCAAGTCAGTGGGTGCACAGCGCTCGACGCTGGCTGCCACCTGGCTGGAAGACAAGCTCGGGATCATGGACCCCAAACTCTATGACACTCAGGAAAACGCCTTCCTCGACCTGTCCTCCGGTCGCGTCGACGCCATGCTGGCCGACAAATACGTCAGCTTCGAGTGGCTGAAAAGCGAAGCGGGTCAGAACTTCGAGTTCAAGGGCGAGCCTGTCGTGGAAAACGACAAGATCGGCATCGCCGTGCGCAAGGGTGACGATGCCTTGCGCGAACGCCTGAACGTTGCCCTGAAAGAAATCATCGCTGACGGCACCTACAAGAAGATCAACGACAAGTATTTCCCTTTCAGCATCCTCTGATTCACCGACCGCGTCGCCGCTGCTTCCTGTTGAAGCGCGGCGACCGGCCCTGACAAAGCCTGCCCATGAACATTGATCTCCACGGATTCGGCCCGGCCCTTGCGGCTGGCGCGCTGATGACGGTCCAGCTTGCACTCTCGGCCCTGTGCCTGGGGCTGATACTCGGACTGCTCGGTGCCTTGGCCAAGACCTCGCCCTACAAGCCGCTGCAATGGCTGGGCAGTACCTACTCGACCCTGGTGCGCGGCATTCCCGAACTGCTTTGGGTGCTGCTGATTTACTTCGGCACCGTCAACGGCATGCGTGCCCTGGGCAAACTGTTCGACATTCCCGACCTGGCCCTGAGCGCCTTCGCTGCCGGGGTCATCGCCCTGGGCATTTGCTTTGGCGCCTACGCGACCGAAGTGTTTCGCGGCGCGATTCTGGCCATCCCCAAAGGCCACCGCGAAGCCGGGCTGGCGCTGGGCATGTCACGCTCGCGCATCCTCTTCAAACTGGTCCTGCCGCAGATGTGGCGCATCGCCCTGCCCGGCCTGGGCAACCTGTTCATGATTCTGATGAAAGACACCGCGCTGGTCTCGGTGATCGGCCTGGAAGAAATCATGCGCCACGCGCAGATCGCCGTGGGCTTCACCAAGCAAGCGTTCACCTTCTACATGGTCGCGGCCTTCATGTACTTGGGCCTGACCGTGCTGGCCATGGCCGGCATGTACTTCCTTGAAAAACGCGCCAGTCGCGGCTTTCTGAGGAGCGCGTCATGAACTGGGAAGTCATCATCAAGTGGCTGCCCCGCCTGGCGCAGGGCGCGACCCTGACCCTGGAACTGGTGGCGATTGCTGTCATCGCCGGGCTGATCCTTGCCATCCCGATGGGCATCGCCCGCGCATCGCGTCACTGGCCGGTGCGCGCCCTGCCCTACGCCTACATCTTTTTCTTTCGCGGCACACCGCTGCTGGTGCAACTGTTTCTGGTCTATTACGGGCTGGCGCAGTTCGAGTCGGTGCGCCAGAGTGCGCTGTGGCCGTACCTGCGCGACCCGTTCTGGTGTGCCGTGGTGACCATGACTCTGCACACCGCCGCCTACATCGCCGAGATCCTGCGTGGCGCCATGCAGGCGGTGCCGCCAGGCGAGGTCGAAGCGGCACGGGCGCTGGGCATGTCGAAATGGAAGGCGCTGTTCTACATCGTCCTGCCACGCGCAGCACGCATCGGTCTGCCGGCCTACAGCAACGAAGTCATCCTGATGCTCAAGGCCAGTGCGCTGGCCAGCACCGTCACCCTGCTGGAACTGACCGGCATGGCGCGCACGATTATCGCCCGCACCTACCTGCCGGTGGAAATCTTCTTCGCCGCCGGCATGTTCTACCTGGTCATGACCTTCGTGCTGGTGCAGGGCTTCCGGCTGCTGGAAAAACTATTGCGTGTAGACGCAAGCCAGGGTCGCTGATATGAAAGGTGCTGGCGTCGATCCAGCCAGCACCTTGCCCCACGAGGCCGCCACCATGCCCTCTGAACCTCCCTTGCAGGATGAACACCTCGACAGCCACTTCGGTGCGCTGGACAGCTTCCTGTTCGCGCATCAGGCCTTGTGGCGGCCCAAGCCGTTCACGCACCTGGCCCTGCCGTGGGAAGACAAATACCCGGACCTCGCGCACTGGCTGCGACAACGCACGCTGGAACAGGCCGAGGCCGCGCACAACCACCCGGAACACCTCGACGCGCCCTTCCCGTTCAAGCAACTGGCCGCCGAAGCCGTCGCGCTGAGCCACGTTGCCGAACTGCCCGTGCACGCTCTGCAGCCGGTTGAAGCGCGCATGAGCGTCGATGTGCCAGGGCGCAAATGGCAGCAGATCGAAGCCTTCGCCAGCCATCTGGACATGCGTGACAGCACAACTCACTGGCTGGACTGGTGCGCAGGCAAAGGCCATCTGGGGCGCCGCCTGACAAGGCCCGGCCAGCGTCTGACCTGTCTGGAGCACGACCCGGCGCTGATCGAAGCAGGCCTGGCCCTGAGCACGCGGCAAGGCATCGACGCCAGACATGTGCAGCAGGATGTCATGGCCGACGACACGTGGCGCTACCTGCAACCCGAACATACGCCTGTGGCGCTGCATGCCTGCGGTGACCTGCACATTCAGTTGATGGAGCTGGCCAGCCAGGCCGGCTGTCGGCGTATGGCGATTGCGCCGTGCTGCTACAACCGTACCCGGCACGAGCTTTATCAGGCGCTGTCCAGCGAGGGCAAGGCGTCCGGCCTGAAGCTGTCGCGTGACGAGCTGGGTCTGCCGCTCAGTGAAACCGTGACGGCTGGCGCACGCGTACGCCGTCAACGCGACATCTCGATGGCCCGCCGCCTGGGCTTCGACCTGCTGCAGCGCCGCGTGCGCGGCATCGATGACTACTTGCCTACACCTTCGCTGCCGACATCCTGGCTGGATGCGTCCTACGCGGACTACTGCAGCCATCTGGCAAAACTCAAGCATCTGCCTGCACCGGGTCAGCAGGACTGGGCCGCCCTGGAGGCCGCCGGCTGGAAGAGACTCGCCGAAGTGCGCAATCTGGAACTGGTCCGCGATCTGTTTCGGCGTCCGCTGGAGATGTGGCTGGTGCTGGACAGGGCGATGTATGTGCGTGAGCAGGGTTACAGCGTGAGCGTTGGCACTTTCTGTGACAGCCGAATTACACCGCGCAACCTGCTGATTCTGGCTCGAAAATCGTGACCTAAATCGATTGAGCAACCTGTGGATAAGTCTGTTGATGAAAATGTGGATGAGTGCGTTAAAGCTTGGCGCGCCAGTTACTGAAGCCCCTTATTTTTTTCCGCAATCCTTCCCGTAACCCGCAAAAACAATGCCTTGCGGCTCAATGAGCCCGACTGCACATAATTACCCGGCTGCGCAAATCTTTATCAGCAAATTGTGCATAAAGATTTGGTAAAGGCTCTGGCGCAAGCGTTTTGCGCGGCCCAATCGTGCACACGCAGACGCCTGTGCACGAGCTGTCCGGCGTGAGATTTCAGGCCTCTTCGACACACTCCAGCGAACGCTCGACCATGACTTTGGCCATTTCCAGCATGTGCATGGAAGCGAACGCCAGATCGCGTTGCGAACCGGTCAGTTCATCGCCGAGTTCGTGGGCGGTGGCCGATGCGCAGCGCAGGAAATCCAGCGCGTGCACCAGGGTGGCTTCCAGGCTGATGAAGTCGAACTTGCTGTCGTGGGGTTCCTTGGCCGGTCGGGAGATTGGCAGGTAACACTCCATGGCGCGCTTGACCACAGCCTTGTCGAAGACCGGTGCGCTGCTGGATTGTTTGTTGGGCGGATCGGGGGTTACTTTGACCATGCTTAGCTCCTTCTATTGAAGTCGCTGCCTTTTCGCTACTAAACGAAAAGGCGGCAACTGTACGCGAGTTAGTAGACCGGTGAGCTAAGAACCGGCGCACCCGAAGGTGCCAAGCGCACAGTCGCCATAGCATCAGGACGAAGCCTAATGAAACGCGGCTGTGTTACGCCTTAACTCACTGCGGGCTACTAAACCCGATCGCTGATGGGCAGCGACGGGGCGGAGAGTAGAAGCCCAGACAGAGGGGCGCAAGCGGTCGGGGATTCTCTCGGAAATGTCCTTCAAAAGAAAGAGACGGTGCCTGCAAAAACGCGCCTGAAAGCGTTGCAAAAGGTGAGTTCACAGTACGACGCTTTGATTCTGGCCGAAGGCCGTAGGAGCGAACTTGTTCGCGAAGACTGAATACGCAGCGCCGCATTCCTGTCATGACTCACTACTAAAACTGATCATCCTTCAACCGCGCAAACGGCACACTGCGGTTCTGCAGCTTGCGCAACGTCAGCTTGTAGGCACTGGACTTGATCTGACTGCCCATCGGCGTCTCCTCCAGCAAAATCCGACCCGACGCAAAGGCGCAGCCCGTACTCATCATCTTGTACTTGAGCAGGTACAGCCCCGGGTCCATCTTGGCGAACGTAAACACCGCCCCGGCCGGCACAAACGCATGCCGAAACGCCCTGCGCCCCACCGCATCCGTGACCTTGGCATACACCGCCGACTCGCCCGCCGAGTTATCCACAGTGATCTGCGACCAACCGTTGTCCTTGAGCACCGGCATGTCCTTCACATAGCCCGCCTTGTCCGGCCACGGCGCGCCCATCGGATCAAGCGCCGGCACGCCACACTCAGACGCCGCCGCATCCACCGGCTTGGCCGGGCTCGCTACAGGCTCCTCAACCGGCGCGGCAGGCGTGGCAGGTGCGGGCTTGACCCACGTCTGCGCAACCGGCGCAGGCTCGGACGGCACAAACGACTTGCCTGCACCAGGGTCGTAACCCATCCACGCGCCACCCGCGCAGAACACCACAAACAGCAGCGCCCAACGCCACGCACTGCGACGACGCTTGTCACGGGAAGGGGATGCAGAAGCATAGGAAGAAGACTTGGGCGCCGGCCCCGAACGAGCCGCCTGAGACGGCGCGGCAGCAGTGGCTGCAGAAGTGGCCGCATACACATGCACCGCCTGCCCACGCGCTGCATGCGCCTGCTTGCGGCGCGCAGCGTCCATACGCGCCTTGTGCTCATTGGCAGCGAGCTGCGCATCATAAGCCGCACGCCGCGAAGGGTCAGCCAACACATCGTGAGACGCGTTGACGACGCCCATCATCTCCGAGGCGTAAGGATCTGGATTCCTGTCCGGGTGCAGCTTCTGCGCCAGCTTGCGATAAGCCTTCTTGATCTGCTCAGGAGAGGCATCGCGAGCGACACTCAGCAGCTCGTAATGCGTAGGCGTTCTCTGCATTGCACTTGCTGTCCATGGCTGACTGCCATTTTCGATACAGCTGTATCGGCCAAAAAGCCGGTAGCTCCAGTGCAAATCCGACGCAACAGCAACCAGCCCACAAGAAAATGCCCGAATCCAGAGGATCCGGGCATTTCTTGAAACATCGATGAAGCCTTCGTCGGCATCCAGACGCACATTCATGCGATTCAGACAGCCATCCTCAGCCTCACCCTGCGCAAAGCCAACAGGCCAGGCGCACCTGCAAATATCCTTCAACAACTCTTCAGCGAATGACCAGCCTGCGGCAAACAAAACCCCAAACCCGGTTACGATCCATCGCATCACTCATCAGATAGTCCTTTATCTGCATGGCTGAAAAGCTAACGACCCGTGCTGCTGACTCAGTAGCCTGGGCCGTTGAGAACAAGCCTATGCAAAGCCCTCCTGCCCCGCAACTGCCCAAAAATGGCGGGGTCGGATGGGTGCCTGTTCCTACGCCAAATCGCCATCAACGCTGGACGCATGGGTTTGCGCGACCAGGTTAAAAATCCAGCGTTCTGTCAGGCACAAGCTGTGCGCACCAAAGGCAAAATCAACCCCCGAATTCAACGCCATCCGCCCTGCCGCACAGACCAATCCGTCCAAACCAACAGAAACGTCCTGCACCACCACCCGCCCGCATCCCACCCGGAGCGCCAATGGTCGATTTTTTTCAACTGAATCAGACAGCTAGGCTTTACAAGCGCATCAGACTCTATATACTCGCAGCCCATTACGCCGGTATAGCTCAGTTGGTAGAGCAACTGACTTGTAATCAGTAGGTCCCGGGTTCGACTCCTGGTGCCGGCACCATACAAAAGAAGGGCTTGCAGCGATGCAGGCGCTTTTTTTTCCCCAGACGTAATAAGCCACGTAACAAGGCCACCGATCGGGCCTGTCTTACGCGCTCCACGTCGAGCTCCAACCGCAGCTACAGACGCTCATGAGCAGTAGCGCGAGACCCTGGCCAACCGCTCGGTACAGGGTTCCCCGCTCAAAATCTGAGGGGGGTCAGAAAAAAGGTAATATTAGTAATACGGCTCGGGAAAAATGGCTGCAGCCCTTGTAGGCCGTGGCTTTCAGCGTTTCCGGGCAAAGGTAATATTGAAGCGATACAAAGGCGATAATATTACCTTTTACTAAAGCTATATTTTCATTTCCTAAAACCCAATGAATCCGGGGGTTTCAGGAAAATATTACCTTTCATATCGCTTCATATTACCTTTCGATGTAATACGCGCAGCCCAGTAAAACCGTGGCCTCCAGCCTAGGTTCGTGGGTCATATAGCTAATATCGCTCTTTTTGAAAACACCCTCCCATACCTGAGATTCGATCTCATTTAAAACGCCCTTTTTCGAAAACCTGACTGCAAGGCATGAAGGCCTGTAGATCGTCACCAGCGCGTGCAATCGTGTGCAATCTCCAAAGGCCCCTGAATGCGGCTACAGCTCCCGGTCTGCTTGAGTTATAGAGGTTGGATCTGATCTGGCCGCCGATGCCCTGGTGCGCAGCTTTGAGACCGGTGTCGATTTGGAAAACCACCCCATTCCTCGGTTTTCCAATTTTTCGCCCAAGCAGGCCGGGCTTCCGAGGATTGCCCCCGCCTGCACCGCCCTGTCGCTCGCTGTGCAAGGCGCTGACATTTTCCTGCACAAGCTTGCACGTTGTGCAATTGCAGCCCCCCTACGCAACCCCACGGCTGGCTTGAACTGGAGTATTGCTTTCATCGCATCTGGGTTTGCACAAAAAACGGACGCGGAGCCCGTCGGCGGGAGGGGGATAAGTGCTTTTTCTTAAGATTTTTTTGTTGCTATTCCAATTCTGCAATCTGAACAGATCCATCAATAGCGACCCATCACACCACTAGCCAGCTTAGCTTCGTTACCTAAAATGTCAGCACTTGCAAACTTTGCCCTGACAAGCGTAAAGAATATCCGAATTTCAACACCATTCTGAGCCATGACTAGGCTTCCCGCTTTACCACACAAAACCCTCGCATAACTCCTACTTAACTCGCCTGCCGCATAACTCACGACGAATGGACTACAAGCGCCATATTCTATTAAAGCCAATCTACATATAAATCAATAGCTTGCACCAGACAATCGACTTAATCTATCCATTTGACAAAAATACACGCTATGAACTCTCATGTCATTCTCAGCCGCAAGCTTAAATTGTCTCAAACCAAAGGCTCACACTTGCAGTTACGAGAACAGTAGTATATAAAACCCCAAACATCTTTAGAAAAGGAGATAGCATGCTTAGGGATGTAGTAAAAGCCCACCTACCCGGTTGCGTAATGATTGCTACTTATGGAAAGCCAAACTTCACCCTTCTTGGATCAGGGTTTCTTTGTAGTGATAAAGGATATTTTTTGACCTGCGCACATACATTAGATATAACCAAACCTTTATATATCACAACGCCACCCGACCCCAATAGTTTCCCAACCATTCAAGGTAACAAGTTTCCGTTTACTGAAGTAGACGTCGTTCAATACGACCCATTAAACGACATAGCCTTATTAAAGTTAAAGCTAGCCCCGTCAACAATAGTAGCTTGCCCACCACCTAGCGTTATCTTTGGAGATGAACGAAGTATTGATATAGGCACTACTATATGTTACTTCGGCTTTCCTTTTGCTTTCAACATACCAAAAGTATCCCAATCCGTTGTCAGCGCTAAGATATCAACAGAACAAGGAACAAGAAACCTGATGCTTGATACAGCTGCCAACGATAAAAACAGCGGTGGTCAACTCGTAGATGTCAGTACAAATAAAATTATAGGAATAGTTTCAGGTAGATTCTCGCCCTCCGGCACCCAGCCTGCTGCTTGGATAGGCGGAACAGCGATGGGACAGGATAGCAATGTCTCGTTTGCTGTAGGCATAAGCTATGCGTTGGACTTGTTGAAGGCGGAAGGTATTTATGAATAATATCAGTGACGAAGAAGTTCTAGGTTTAATTTCCGAGTTGACACCCAAGTACATGCATGACTTTTTAAACAGAGCATGGTTAGAAAAAGATTTCGATCTAGATAGGGCAGGAATGACCCTTACCGGTGAGATCAACTCAAGCACCACGATAGTTAAAACGTCACAAATAAATCGTCAAGACAGCTTATGGCTCATGGTGCAGGGAGAAGTTTACGACTTTCTGTGCACTAAATCAGCTATTTACAAGACAGAAAGGGCTGAAGCAGGAATGAGCGCTAAAAACATAATATCTATAGTTGCCGCAGCGCTCGCAGGCAAGCTTCATCTTGCATTGGGAGTGGTAATTGGTATTGTAACACTAGCAGTTATCGGAGTATTCAAGCTGACCAAGAACGCCTGGTGCAAGCTACAAACAGAAAGTCGATTAAGTAGCTAGACATCTCGAAAGATTATTACTAAGAACTTATGCAAATATAGATTTGAAAAAACCTAAAGTCATTCTGCTAGATTAATTATCGCGATGATTCAAATCCCGTGCGCAACCCCACGGCTGGCCTGGGCTGGAGTATTGCTTTCATCGCATCTGGGTTTGCACAAAAAACGGACGCAAAGCCCGTCGGCGGGAGGGGGATAAGTGTTTTTTTGGTGATGATTTTTTTCGTAGACGATTTTTTACGTCCGTTAGGATTAAGAGCCGCGCCGCGAGCGGCAAGCGCAAGGCATTCAGAATGCGAAGGCCAAAGGCAAGATCAGGCCTATTCGACGCCGAGCCGCACGGACGCGTGAAGGAGTTGCTGAAAGCCGGGCGAGGTATCATTACCACTGCCCGGCATGCTAACTGCTCGAACACAACCGTCCTAAGAATTAGCAAGAGGGTTTAATGCTAGGCTTTTTCTTCGCCCGGAGGAATAACGGGGGTTGCGGAGTTAGCCGCAGTAAATTCTTTCTTTGGCTTCAACTTGGCTAGTGCGTCGCCCGCAAAGCCGGTTAGTTGAGAAGCAAAATTGGGAACCGATTTCATTGCATCTTTCATCACATCCGACGCGAGCACCTCATGCCATGGACTCCCATAGCTAGCAGGCTCGACTAGGCGAAGAGGCTGCTCATCAAGCCTAGAAAGAGCTGATTGTAGCAACTGAGACTCAAAATCAGGATTCACTCGACTAGCTTCTCGACGGTATCCCTCGTAAGCCTTCGAAACCGAAGCCTTAAAAGCGTAGTCCTCTGATAGTCTAAAACGCTGACCAATTTGTTTAGTTGAAAGCCATGCAAACCAAATGGGCGCGCCCACGGAAATCACGGAAAGCATTAAGTTTAGTAAAATCGCAGCCTCTGAGGCACCCGGCACTTTTAAGAGATCAGCAAGCGCCTGGAACTGACTTCTACCCAGAATGCTCCCCAAGCCTAGCGATAAGACTAGACCCGCTACCCAGGCCCACATCGACCATCCAAGCTTGCTAGATCGCTCTGCAAACGCTGCCGCCAAGCCCTGGCTTGTGTTTGCCGAATAAGCGTGCTCAGCCTTCTGTAATACGCTTTGCGCCTCAACAGCAATTTTTGTGAGCTCTTTTTGGGCCATCTCTGCTGCCTCGCGAGCCGCGAGAACATGCACTCGATCCTTTTCGGCATCAGCCAATAGAGCTTTAACTTGTTCTCTAGCGTCGTTGAGCGACTCCAGGTCCTCAGGAAGCTGCTCGGCCGCCTCATGCGCGGACTCAATACGAGTCATCATTCCTTGAATGTTCTGGGATCGTACACCCATATTTTTCATTTGGAGTTCTATACTCCGTAGCTGCTTGGCAGACGCCCGCCTAGCGGAGATTTCGTCGACTCTAGAGACATGGGGAATGGCACGTTTGAGCACGTCAAGCGTCATGAACAGTGCTGAAATAGCAGCCTGAGCGTTCCCCCAAATTTGGGGAAGAGTATTAACCCGCATAAACTGAAGACGAGCCAAAAAACTTTCAAAATACTTTGCATGCGTCCCTAAATCTTCAGCGACATCATTAAGCTGTTGCTTAACGTCTTCTATCACAACGACTATGTCAGCCCCAGTGATAGAAGGGAAACTCCAGTTTGAATGCGTAACAGAAAATACGGCGTCCTGCGGAAACGGAACGGCTCGCAAAAAATCTTGGCAAGCAGTCAGCTCGGACACCAAAGCGGTAATTGCCGGATGCATTCTCATATCCTTATAGAAAAAGACTACCAATTCTTGCTCCATGAAAAAAACAATTTCAAAAGGAGCAAGACAAGCGGTGGTTTTATGGTGTCCCAGGCGGGGTTCGAACCTGCAACCTTCCCCTTAGGAGGGGCCAGAGCAACCAAGATTTTGCATTGACAGAATAACCTAATGCATCAGCATCGATACAAACACACTGATGCCTGACAGTAAATATTTTATACTGTGTTATACGCTTACCATGGAAGAAATATAGACGTTACAAAAATAGCTGAAATGCTGGTCAATCGACTTGACAGCCTGCAGCACGATATCCGGCACCAATGGAATAACCCGCAAGGCACACATACCCGCCATTTCATCGTAGACGGGCTTTTGAGCGATGATATGGCACAGGCTATCTACGACACTTTTCCAAAGGCAGCTGACGGTTTCTTCGATCGCAAGTCATTCCGCGAGAAGAAAAAGACGATGACGGATCTGAGTGACTTCCCTGAGATCCTGAGCAACATCACCTACGCGATTCAGCATCCGAATGTGGTGGCCAAGGTTTCCGAGTTGGTAGGCTTCGAGAAAATCACTCCAGATCCCTCATTGTATGCGGGCGGACTGTCGATGACATTCAAGGGGGATTTCCTCAATCCGCATATCGACAACAGCCATGACGGCACACGGAACCTCTACCGCCGGCTTAACCTCCTGTATTACGTCACGCCCAATTGGTCGCTCGACAACGGCGGAAATTTTGAGCTGTGGGACCACCAGGTCAAGACGCAGAAGACCGTGGTTTCCGAATTCAACCGCCAGGTAGTGATGGAGACGAATAAGGATTCTTGGCACTCGGTCAGTGGCGTTCGCGTCGACACCGCTCGCTGCTGTGTCTCGAATTACTACTTTTCTGAGGTGTCGCCGGATGATCACGGTTACTTCCATGTGACCTCATTGTGACCTCATTCAGTGGACGTCCCGAGGAAACAGGGCGGCGACTGCTCGGGATTATCGATAACGGCCTTCGCAACATCGTATCCAAAGTGCTTGGCAAGGGTCGGGGCCGCAACCTGGTTAACAAGACCGGGGACAATGCATAGGGACGATGCCTCGATCATAGCGTTACTGTCTTGAGCTTCACCGACAGTACCGCTGCCTTCGTTGCATCCGCAGTAAACGCCGCCGCGTTGACAGGCACCGGCGTCGGGCCATGGGTGTGTGCAGCAAGCTGGGTGTTCATATCCTTAACCAGATCGAGCAGGTCACAAACCACCTGAAAGATGTTCACACAGTTCGACCCAACCCAGTTTTTAGGAGCCTGCAGCCGCTGGCTTTCGCTGGTGATGCTCTCACGCAGACCCTGAATACGTTCGTGCATGTCACCACCCACCGTGGCGTCGTGCTTCTGGCCGACCACCAGGTTCAGGTCCCGACCGGTTGCCTGGTGCAGATCGTTGACAGCGGCCAGGCTCGCCGATCCCCCGGACAGCAGCTTGAGCGCGCCCAAGACCTCGATCTTCTTCACGCCACCCACTGACTCGGTTGAATGGTCGTCCACTGTCCTGTTGTGGCTCTGGAAGCTTTCAGTGTTCGTCATAGCGTCGACCTCGCGCTCGATCGCCTGGTCCTGGATCTTGCCGTCAGTCTTGCGCAGCCAGTTACCGTCCGCGTCGACGCGCTGCTGCACGGCGTCACTGTGCTGCCACACCTGGTCGCCTTTTGGAACCTTCGGCAGTGTCAGGCCGTGCGGCAGGATGGTCTGGATGTAGGGTTTGTGTGGCAAGCCATAAGCGAAGCACACCACCACGCTGGTGCCCTCCTCCGGAAAGGCAAAGAACCCCATTTCATCACCACCCACCGGCATGGGCAGCGGCACGCCGGCCAGTACCGGCAATGCTGTATCGATCTCGCCGTCCGGCCCCATCACCTGCAGGTCGACCGAGAAGCGCGGTCGGAAGTCGTCACACAGCCCAGCGCTGGCCGGCGCATCCGCTACGGCCACGACCTTGGCGAAGCGCGGCAAGTGATAGCCGCCGGTGAGTTAAGAGAATTGTTGCTCCAATCAGCCATAATCTCAGCCTCGCTAACTATTCCATCAAAGTGGGTAACGATAGGCCAGCCTTGGAGACTCAGACGTTCAGTAGATAACAAAATACGGTCAAGGCGGTTTTTTTCCGTGGGGCTGATTGAACGTAGCGTCGGTTATTAGCCCCCATCCCTCAACACGACGAGAAACTGGTCATCAGGCTCTCATGTCTGCAAATTAAATGGCATACGCACTATGGTTGGTGGCTCGTAGGCAATTACATCCAAAACGTCATTGTTGAAGGCTATAAAATAGTGCGTTAGATCGTCTTTTAAACGAATTCCGCCCCCCTCTTCCAAGAACCACGTTAAAAATGTCGACCGCTGAACCGTTCCAATGAAGAACTGCTTCCAGCCTTCAATCTCGCGCCAAGGAATGGTCAGGGCATCACTTTCATCCCTCTGCCTGAGTGCGATGGATTTGAAATTTATAGTGACCTCTTCGTCAGCCCCAGCAGCCTTCATTGTCAACCCGTGACGATCCAAGATCATGCACATCAGCTCAAAGCGTGTGCCAGCCCAGTCAGGGCTCCCGCCCAAGATATAGGTGTCTTCCATAATTCTCTCGCTCATGTCACAAATCAGAGTAGGCAGGTGTACTGATACGGGGGCGACTCTTGGTGCCGCACTATACAAAGGAAAATGCTTTCAGCGGCGCGAACCCTTTTTTCGTCTTAGATTTCGCAAGGCATGTATAGACCTTCATTACGCTCACCCCGCTATACCCCGCCACGCGTAAGACGTTTCCGATTTCCTCAGATATCTCCGCTCACGCCTCAAAATCCTATAGCTATTTCGCAGCCCATCGTAGTAGCGTTGCGCCTCTATCGATTATCGATAGGACTGAGGGCTCATGAGCCCGGCACGGAGCAATAAAAATGGATTTTCTTGAAGCACTCAATTCCCTTTCCGCAAAAGTCCGCCAGCAAGCTGCTTCCATCCGCACCGAAGAGGCTACCAAAACGGCTCTGGTCATGCCGTTTATCCATACCGTGCTGGGCTACGATGTATTCGATCCTTCTGAGGTTGTGCCGGAATACACCTGCGATGTAGGCACCAAGAAAGGCGAGAAGATCGACTATGCCATCGTTAAAGAGGGCAATATTCAGATCCTCATCGAGACCAAGAAAATCGGCGAGCCGCTGAACATCAATCATGCCAGCCAGCTTTTCCGTTACTTCCATGTGACCACTGCAAGGATTTCGATCCTCACCAATGGCCGGGTCTACAAGTTTTTTACAGACCTGGACGCGCCTAACAAGATGGATGAAAAACCATTTCTTGAACTGGACCTGCTGGCGATTGATGACCATGCCATTCCGGAATTGCAGAAGCTGACCAAGTCGTCCTTCGACGTTGAGTCAATTCTCAATGCCGCTGGCGAGTTGAAGTACGTAGGTCAGATCAAGCGTGTAATTGCGGCCCAGTTCAGTCAGCCGGACGACGATTTCGTCCGGTACTTCGCGTCACGCATTTATGAGGGCGCTATTACTCAGAAGGTACGTGAGCAGTTCACGATTCTGACCAAAAAGGCCACCTCGCAATTTCTGAACGATCAGGTCAACGACCGGTTGAAGCTGGCAATGAGCGGAGTTCAGGCGCCCACGGTGGCCGAAACCATCATCGAAAATAACACTCAGCCTGAAAAGGAAGAGCCGATAGACGACCGGATCGTGACGACTGTGGAGGAAATGGAAGGCTTCCATATCGTCAAGTCGATCATCCGCACTGTGGTTGAAGCGAAACGTATTGCTCATCGTGATACACAAAGCTATTTCGGCATTCTTTTGGATGACAACAACCGTAAACCCATCACCCGCCTGCATTTCAATCGCGCTCAGAAATACATCGGCATTTTTGAAAAGGACAAGGGCGAAACCCGCCATCCAATCGCTTCCCTGGATGATATTTACGGTTTTGCCGATGCCCTCAAGGACACCGTATTGAGCTACGCAGAGTCTTGAAAAAGCATCAATTCCGTTAACAAATATTTGCAGGGCGTGTGGCAATGCGCGCCCTGCAAGTACGTCGGAATATTTTCCGTCCCCCGACCTCCCCTTCAAGCTCCCCCCCACCCCGTCGATACCCTCCATACAACCCCGCAATCATGGATCGATGAAATGGTTATCTCACTAACCCCCGGCAACAACACGTCTCCCACCATCACCCTGCCCAATTCCGGTATCACGCTCACTCCAACGCCGCTCACCGATGCGCAGAAAGAAGCGTTTAAGAACGCTGCTGCCAGTACGCCCGCTGTCGTTTATCACCCGAGTACCGAAGTGCCTACGACCACTGAGCCGATGGAAGCGGTTGATACCTGGATAGGCCGCTCGCAGTCGCCTGACTTCCCAAAGATGGCGGCGCAGCACAGTAACTCGACGGAGGCGCTGAAGACGTCTTATGAAGCGTTCACGTCGACGCTGGCGTCGGTGTATCCGGATCTGGCCAGCAAGAAGTTCGGCTTCACGATCGAGGCGGACGGTAATCTGAAGGCGATCAACAGTTCCGGCGAGTTGAGCGAGGCGGATACCAAGCAACTCAATACATTGTTGAATGCGTCCAGTGGGCTGAAAGCCGCAGCGGCTACCTATCGGGAGACGGCCATTGATCTGGTCGACGCCGATTCGCCCTGGAGCGGCAGTTATCTGGGTCGCTACAACCTGAACAAGGAGAACTTCGCCAATTCTCTGGACCTGGGCGCGCTGTTTATTCCCAAGACGTCGACGCCATCGAAAGATCAGATCGACGGCATGTTCTTCAATCAACTGGCGTACAAAGGTGAGCTGCACACCCAGGAATCGGAGGCGGCCATGCTCGCTGCACGTGCGGCGGAGAAAGCTGCCTCGGCGGGTTGATCCCAAACCCGTCAGCACATCGGCAGACGTTGCGAGCGGAGGTAGTAGTTGTCGAACTCGCCGCTCTCAACGAGCTGAAACCCGTGGCGGACGTAGAAACGGTTGGAGTCGCTTTCTTTCAGGGCGCCCACTCGTACTGTGGATGCGGTTGCGTCCGCGTGTGCGAGCACTTGCCGAAGCACGGCAGCACCAATGCCCTGCCCTTGAACAGCCGGCTTGATGTACAGGTGATCCAGCAACAGGCCATCGCTGGTTGGTTTAACGACCACGAAGCCGACCTTGCTGCCGGCAACCTGAATGTAGTGTGTGCATGATGCAGAAAACCCTTCACGAAAACGCTCTCGGGCGCGCACCGGATCGAACCGGCCAACGCGCTCGAGGCTTTCGCGCATGGCTTCGATACGTATGGCTACCAAGGTTTCGAAGTCTTCGGGCTGGACCGTTACCAAGGTGATGTCGGGCTCGGTGTTGCGGGTCAACGGCATTCGGGTCGCTCCCTGTTTATCGGGCAATATCACTTGGGCTGGTGGTGATGGGCAACAGGTTAATGCCGGGTCGGCCTCTACGTCAGACGTTCGAAGTGCCTGCTTGCAGCGCTCGCGCCAACCACTCCTCCCGCGTCATCTCCCAGACTTCCACCTCGAACCGTCCGCCGACGAACTCCCCTTCCTGCGTGCTCACCTTGCGCATGCCTTCGCTGATCGAGATGCGCCGCGAGGCTTCATTGGGGGCGGCTTTGGGCACTTGCATCAGGGGCTTGCCCATCACGTCGAACCACTGTCGATTGATCGCGCGGCAGGCCTCTTTCATGTAGCCGCGGCCTTGCCAGTCCGGGTGCAGCCAGAAGCCGCGGTTGTTGCCGGGGTGGGTCATCAGGGTGATGCTGCCGATGATGTCGTGGGGCGCGCTCTGCAGGCGGATCATCCAGTGCCATTCGGTGCCGTTTGCTATAGCGGGCAGTGCGACGTCCTGGATGTAGCGCAGCGCACCGTCCTGTGGATAAGGCCACGGGACGCGGTTGTTCAGGTAGCGCACGATGTCCCATAGCGGAAAGCGTTGCTGAACCGCAGGCGCATCCTCGAGCT
Source organism: Pseudomonas sp. PvP028 (assembly GCF_017832255.1). Classification (NCBI taxonomy): domain Bacteria; kingdom Pseudomonadati; phylum Pseudomonadota; class Gammaproteobacteria; order Pseudomonadales; family Pseudomonadaceae; genus Pseudomonas; species Pseudomonas sp. PvP028. Next base: position 1,621,805 of record NZ_JAFIBL010000001.1, on the reverse strand, counting down.
GCAGTGGCGTCAGCAGCAGACGTTCGGTGTGCAGCGTGGGGGGAATGGTCATGACGATGTCCCTGTTCGTCGAAACGTGCTCACTGGATGAACGGTCCCGTATGCCGGGGATTTAAGTCGAACTGCCGGCGGCAGGCGTGGGTCTATCCAGCACCTTTTATACATCGGTAACACCAGTGCCCAGAATCATAACGGATGAAACACCCGCGAAAGTGGTGGATGAGCAGCAGGTCAAATTGTTTGGCTCGCCCAAGGAACGGCTGGACTTTTATCGACGCGAAATTCATTACGAAACCACCAACCTTTCCAACCGCACCAACGCCTATTTGTCTGCGCAGTCATTTCTGGTGATTGCTTACGCGTCTTCGATGGCCAACATGAACACGGCCTGGGGCGCGATGTTCACGCTGGTGGTGCCGCCGATGCTGGCTTTGCTGGGGCTGCTCAGTACGCTGTTCGCCTGGCCGGGTATTCGGGCGGCGTGCGACATCATCCAGCACTGGCATCACAAACAGGCGCAACTGCTGCTCAGCGAGCCGGTCATCGGGCTGACCTATGACGATTCGCCATTGTTCAGCGATTGGGAATCCAGCGAAACCGGGCCGAAAAAGTCCTTGCTGTTCTCCAAGCGCAGTCCTTGGCTGTTCAGCTTTTTCTGGGTATTCCTCGGCGGGTTCGCAGTGTTTGTTCAGTTGGTCGCGGACTGAGTCGGGCGACGGCCTTTGCCTGGCCGTCGCCTTCAGATCAGAAAACGTTGATCGGGTAGTCCACGAAGATGCGTGTCTCGTTGCCTTCGCTGTTGTAGGCCTGTGCATCGTCCGAGACCCGCAGGAAAGAGTTGCGCAGGCGGATCGAGAGGTCTTTGGCCGGCCCACTCTGGACCACGTAGGTCAGTTGGCTGAATATCTCGCGCTCAGTGCCGTCGCCACTGCCTGCGGTGCCATCGTCGATGTTGTCGCCGCGTACGTAGGCAGCCTTGTAGCTCAGGCCGGGCAGGACCAGCCCGGACAGGTCCACGCCATAAGCCGCCTGCCACGAGCGTTCGTCCTTGCCGTTGAAGTCGGACCAGTAGGAGTTGGCGAGGTAGATGGTGTTACCGCCATCACCAAAACCGCCATCGTTGCGATAGCCTCCGTAGGCGTAACCCATGTCACCGGTGCTGCGCTGATGCGCCAGGGTGAAGGAGTGGATGCCCACGGCCCAGGTTGCGGCCAGGCTCCAGATCTTGTTGTCACGCGCATCGCTGGCAGTGAAGTCTTTATCCAGTCGGGTCTTGTAGCCGTTGAAGTCGAAGGTCAGCGACTGGTCTTGCGGCAGGGCGAAGACGTAGTTCAGGTTCAGGTACTGCTTCTTGAACACGTCTTCGTTGTCGGAGGCGTAGAAAGCGGCGCTGAACTCATCGGTGAATTTGTAGCTGGCGCCGTAGACGTTGATGCTCTTCAGGTCACCACTGTCGCGACCTTCGGCGCTCTTGCGCGCTTCCTGAGTGAAACGCCCGGCGACCACTTCCAGCCCATCGATCTCTTTGGAGGTGATCAGGGTGCCGGTGTAGCTTTCCGGCAACAGACGGGAGTTGTCGTAGTTCAGCACCGGCAATTGCGGCATCTGATCGCCGTACTTGATGACGGTATTCGAGAAGCGTGCTTTTACCGCAGCGCCGGCACGAGACAGGTCATCGGCAGCCGCGCCGCTGTCGCCCTGCTTGAAGAAGTCAATGCCGCCGTTGCCACTGCGGCCCTTTCCGCCATCGAGGCGAATGCCGTACAGCGCAAAGGCATCGACGCCCACGCCAACCGTGCCTTGAGTGAAGCCGGACGCGAAGGTGCCCATGAAGGCCTGGCCCCATTCGGATTTGTCTTCACGGTCGTTCTTGTAGTCGCGATTGATGTACGCGTTACGCAGGTTGACGTTCAGGCTACTGCCTTCAACGAAGCCCTTCGAATCGGCCTGCCCCTGGGCCATGGCCTGACTGGCGCTGATGATGCCCAAAGCGAGCATGCCCATACGTGTGTTAAGCATTTTGTCTTCCTTGTTCTGCAAAATGACATGCGCTGTGGCGGTCAATGGCCGTCTGACTTCCCGCCTCTGGTCAGGCGGTGGAGAGCCGCACGAGGTCATCGCAGCGGACTACGAAGCACGTACAGGGAGTGGAGCCACAGGCAGTGGGGCGCGAATCCTAGTTCGGGTGCCTGGGGGTGTCAAACGTGTGGATGGCCGGGGCCAGGTCTGGTGTATTACCTAATCTGTCAGCACGCGTGCCAACGCTTCGAATTCGGCATCGTTGAACAGACCTGCCGGATAGCGCTTCAAGAGCATGGCCCGTACGTCCGGTCTGGCTTTCACGGGCCTGGTCGTCCTCAACCAATCCGCCACTCGCTGGCGTGCCTCATTACTGAGCGAAGCAGAAAAACCACGAACTCGCTGTTGGTTCATACCTGCATTCATAACCAAAACCTCTTGATTCGTGAGGGGCTAAATCTACTGGTGCCATGTGACAGTCAAGCTAAGGAAACGGAGTTTCGCCAGTGGAATTTAGGAAAACTGCCGATAAATCTGATGAACTTAGTTATAAAGTAACGCATAAAAAAGCCCATCTGATGATGGGCTTAATACAGCAAAAACGGGACCAACTATCCAGTCGTTAGATACAACTAGTTACTAAGCGCTAGCGGTTGTGAGGCGCTGGCTGTTGCTGAGTCAGGCAGTGGATATTGCCCCCACCCAGCAGCAGTTCACGGCCCGGTGCCATCACGACCTCATGCTCCGGAAACAGCTTTTGCAGGATCTCGCGGGCCTTTCCGTCCATCGGATCGTCGAAACTCGGCGCAATGATGCCGCCGTTGACGATCAGAAAGTTCACATACGACCCGGCCAGACGCACCGAAGGATTGCGCTCCTGGCTGCCATGCACCTGATCGACGCCTGCGCATTCTTCTTCTGTTGCGAACAATGGGCCCGGAATCGGCATTTTATGCACGATAAACGCACGACCCTTGGCATCCAGGGTGTTTTCCAAAATACTCAATGCCGCGTGGCAGCGTGAGTAGTTGGGGTCTTCGGGATCATCGGTCCAGGCCAGTAACACCTCGCCCGGACGGATGTAGCAGCAGAAGTTATCCACATGCCCGTCGGTTTCGTCGTTGAACAGGCCGTCCGGCAACCAGATGACTTTATCCACAGCCAGGTAATCGCCGAGGATCGTTTCGATCTGTTCGCGGGTCAGGTGCGGATTGCGGTTGCGATTGAGCAGGCACTCTTCGGTGGTGATCAGCGTGCCCTCGCCATCCACATGGATCGAGCCGCCTTCGAGCACGAAGCCTTCGGTGACATAACGCGGGCAGCGCTCGATTTCGAGTACCTTGCTGCCAAGCTGGGAATCGAGGTTCCACGGCGCATACAGGCCGCCATCGAAGCCGCCCCAGGCATTGAATTCCCAGTTCACGCCACGCACTTCGCCACGGTCGTTGATGACGAAGGTCGGGCCGCTGTCGCGCACCCAGGCGTCGTTGCTGCTCATTTCCACAACGCGGATGTTCGGCATGTCCAGCCGCGCACGGGCGTTGTCGTATTGTGCAGCCGACACAGCCACCGTGACCGGCTCAAAGCGGGCGATGGCCTTGGCGATGGCGACGTGGGCAGCCTGGGCGGGCTTGCCACCCAGGCGCCAGTTATCCGGGCGCTCGGGCCAGACCATCCAGACCTGGGTTTGCGGTGCCCATTCGGCCGGCATATGAAAACCGTCGGCGCGTGGCGTGCTATTGAGCGTAGTCATGGCGATCAGGACTCCAGCGAACCGTCGAGGGTCTTCACCGCGCCGTACAGGTTAGGACGGCGATCACGGAACGTGCCCCAGGCACTGCGGGTGTGCTCCAGCTCGTCCAGATCGAAGCTGTGGACCAGCACGCCTTCTTCGGTTTCGTTGAGCTCGGCGACTTTTTCACCGAACTGGTTGGCGATGAACGACGAGCCGTAGAAGGTGATGTCGTAGCCGTCCTGCTCTTCGTTGCCGATGCGGTTGCTGGCGATCAGCGGCATCAGGTTCGCACCGGCGTGACCTTGCTGCACGCGCTGCCAATGGTCGCGCGAGCTGATGGTCTTGTCGTGCGGCTCGCTGCCGATGGCAGTCGGGTAGAACAGAATTTCCGCGCCCTGCAACGCCATGCTGCGCGCGCACTCCGGGAACCACTGATCCCAGCAGATACCGACGCCGATTTTCGCGTAACGGGTCTGCCAGACCTTGAAGCCGGTATCGCCCGGGTTGAAGTAGTACTTTTCGTGGTAGCCAGGGCCGTCCGGGATGTGGCTCTTGCGGTAGATGCCCAGGTTGCTGCCGTCTGCGTCGATGATCGCGATGCTGTTGAAACGCGCACGCCCTGCCAGCTCGAAGAAGCTGATCGGCAAGACGACCTGCAGTTCTTTGGCGATTTTCTGGAAGTGCTTGATCGCGACGTTGGATTCGAGGGAAGTCGCCAACTGCAGATAGTCCGGGTTCGGCTTCTGGCAGAAGTACGGGGTTTCGAACAGTTCCTGGATCAGAATGATCTGGGCGCCCTTGGCGGCAGCTTCACGTACCAGCTTTTCAGCGGTCTCGATGTTGGCTTCCAGATCCCAGGAGCAGGCCATCTGGGTAGCAGCGACAGAAACGATACGGCTCATGAAAATATCTCCAGGGGCGGTTGCAAAGGACTTATCACCATAGCAGACGAGCGATGACGATTATGAACGCCTTTATAACGGATATAAATCGGCATTAAAAGCTAAAAAAATGTTTCCATCGCATTAAATTTTGAATTTTGCCGATATTAATCTGCTTAAGGCTCATGACGGCGCTCGTTGCTACGAGCTGGGTGTGACGCGGAGGCCCCTTTCGCGAACAAGTTCGCTCCTACGGCCTTCGGCCAGAATCAAAAACAGATCCGGGTATGACGGTAGTGTCCGGCGGCGGCGCCTTCGCGAACAAGCGAAGCGTCGCCCGATTCGCTCCTACGGCCTTCGGCCAGAATCAAAAGCAGATCCGGGTATGACGATAATGTCCGGCCAACCCCCATCGTACTCATGCTCCGCGTGGGTATGCCGTTCTGGACGCTCTGCGTCCTCTATTCCAGTTCGCGCAAAACCTTCGATACGTTGTCGACGAAAAAGTCCACGCTTCGCCGGGTGGTGCACATCGGGGGTTTGATTTTCAGGATGTTCAGGTAGTCGCCGGTCGGCTGCATGAAGATGCCCAGTTCACGCAGGCGCTCGCACAGGCGGGCGGTTTCTTCTGTAGCGGGTTCCAGGGTGTGGCGGTCGCGGACCAGCTCCATGCCCAGATAAAACCCCATGCCGTGCACCGCGCCCACCAGCGGATGCTTGTCGGCCAGGGCCTGCAGCCGCGCCTTGAAGTGGTCACCCACAATTCGCGCGTTGTCCCAGAGCTTTTCTTCCTCCATGACATCCAGCACCGCCATGCCGATTCGGCAACTGACCGGGCTGCCACCGGATGACGAGAAGAAATAACCCTCGGCCTCCAGCGCTTCGGCGATCTCGCGGCGGGTGATCACCGCGCCCAGCGGATGGCCGTTGCCCATGCCTTTAGCCATGCTGATGATGTCCGGCACCACGCCCTGCTCTTCGAAGCCCCAAAAGTAATGACCCAGCCGGCCATAACCCACCTGCACCTCATCGGCAATGCACACGCCACCCACAGCGCGGACCTTCTGATACACCTGTTGCAGATACCCCGGCGGCAAGGAAATCCCGCCCGCATTGCCATACACCGGCTCGCAGATGAAGCCCGCCACCTGCCGTTGCTGCTCAGCCAGCGTGGCAAGGGCCTGATCGACACTGCGCAGGTACTGCGGCGCACTGTCCGCGCCCCTGAACGGCCCGCGATAGGTGTTGGGCGCGGTGACCGGATGCACCCAGTCCGGGCGGGTGCTGAGCGCCTGCGGGTTGTCGGCGATCGAGGTTGAGATGGCATCGGTCGCCACTGACCATCCGTGATACGCCTCCAGCACACTGAGCATGTCGCGGCCACCGCTGTAAGCCCACGCCAGCCTGATCGCGAGGTCGTTGGCCTCGGTGCCGCTGTTGACCAGAAACACGCGATCCATGCCCTCGGGGGCCAGCTTGAGCAGGCGTTCGGAAAACTCGGCGATCGCTGCATAGTGAAAGCGCGAGTTGGTGTTGAGCAGCGACCACTGCCGCGCCGCCTCGTGGGCCATGCGCGGATGGCCATGACCGAGAACGGCGACGTTATTGAGCATGTCCAGATAGGAGCGGCCCTGCATGTCGATCAGGTGATTGCGCCAGCCGCGCTCTATCTGCGGCGGGGCCTGGTAGTAGTGCTTTTGCGAGCGGGCAAAGCTGGCATCACGGCGCGCCAGTAATTGCGCGGCGTCTTGCAAGGCTGGCGCGTCACAATCAAAACCCAGCAGCGCCGACGGCGACGGGCACACTGCGCGCCAGACATCTGCCCAGGCCGGTGTAGTGAACAGCGGCGGGCTGAGGTCTGGCTCGGTGCACAATTGCAGCAACAGCGAACCACCGCCCTGCCCGATCAACGTGCTCGCCGCCACCTGACCCGCTAGCGAAGCCTCCGGCAACACACCCCACAGCTTCAAACTGATGCGCTCGCCGACCAACAGCACCGCAGCATCGGCCGTCAGCCGCAAGGTGCCATCGAACGGCGCATGCAGCGGCGTCGCTGCGGGCACGTGTAATTCGACGTGCAGCGCAAAGGTCTCCGGCTCGCTGGCGCAATCAGGCAAGGTGCGTGACAGACGGTATTCACCGAACCGACTGGCCGCCAGCCCATTGTCCCCGGCCGCTTGCGACAGCAGATATTCATCGATGCCGCTCTGCTCCCAGTTGCCTGCCACGAAGTGTTCGCTGAGCACGCCCAGATCCACCAGCACCGGCTGAAGCCCCGAAAGGCTAGGCAACAACGGCGAATAGGCAGGTTGTCCGGCAGGCGGCAGGTCCAGATCCACCGCGCGCAGAATCGCAGCTTCCATCAGCGCCATCGGCACCGAAGTGGCGACATCGAAGATGTTCCATTCGCCGGCAAGGTTGGCCTGGATATACGCATTGCCAGGCTCGACGCTGGCCTGTTGTTCGCTGCTGAGCACAAGCACTGCGGATCGAGCGACGATCAGCGGCCAGAGCGCCTGCAATTCCTCGATCTTCAGCGGATTGAGGGCGTGATAGGCGGCAATGGCCGGGAGGATGTACAGCGGATCGCCCTCGGCATGGTGCAGCAGCGCCGCGCAGGTCACCGACAGGTCAGCCACTCGCCAGGTACTGAGCAGATCGCCGAAATCAATTAGCCCCTGCAAGTGCCACGGGTGCCCCGCCTCGCGCCGCCAGACTGCATTGTGCTCGGAGATGTCCAGATGCACCGCCTGTATCGGCAGTGCCGCAATCAATGGCAACAGACGACGATGAGCCTGCTCGCCCGCTTCGATCAGACAAGCGCGGGCGTCGGCATCCTTGATCACCGGCAGCAGGTGCTTGATCAATGCGTGGGCGTGGCGCGGGTCCCACTGCAGTATGCGCTGCAGACCGGGGTGGTCGAAATCGGCCAGCGCGATATCCACATGGGCACACAGCTCGCCCAACTCGACCACGATGTCACGCCCCAGATGCTCGACATGCCCCAGCGATTGCCCGTCGATGAACTCCAGCAGGCGCACATGCACCGCCTGCCCGTCGATGTCGACCGACAGTAACTGTTCGGTGTCATTGGCGCGGATCACGCCCGGCACCTTGAATGCACTGTGGCCGGCCAGATGATGCAGCGCAGCGTGTTGAGCGTTCAGCTCGGTGGTCGAATACGCCCCGTGGCAGATTTTCAGCACATAACGCCGCGTGCCGGTATCCAGCAGAAAGTTGCGATCCTGCTGGCTGCCCAACGCTTTCAGCGTGCCGCTCAGCCCGTAGTGCTCAGAGAGCAATTGCAAAGCCTGGTCCACGCTGACCTCGGGGCAAGGCAGACTGGATCGGCGGATAAGCGTGGCAAGCGGCATGGAGAACCTCGTTCTTGTTGTAAGGCCCAGGCTCGTCGAGCAAGGCGTGATGGGCAGTCGCGCAACTATAGGGGCATTGACTATAGGGGGATTGTGCTGCGCGACCAATCCGCACCTGCACCCGGCGCGTAAACTACCCGGAGTTTTATTCGACCTGCTGCTCGGGTTTAATGGTCTGATCATGCCATACGCGCTCAAGCGCTATGCTGCATTACTCCAGAACACACAAGAAGGTCAGTTCATGCGAATACTCGTTACCGGAGGCGCAGGTTTCATCGGCTCTGCACTGATCCGCCACCTGATAAACAACACCGAACACGAAGTGCTGAACTTCGACAAATTGACCTACGCGGGCAACCTTGAATCGCTGCAGTCGATTGCGACCGACACGCGCTATGAGTTCGTGCAGGCGGATATCTGCGATCAGGCCCGCGTCAGTGCGGTGCTTGAGCGCTTTGCGCCTCAGGCGATCATGCACCTGGCGGCTGAATCCCACGTCGACCGCTCCATCGATGGCCCGGCCGAGTTCATCCAGACCAACATCGTCGGCACTTACAGCCTGCTGGAAGCCACACGCGCCTGGTGGCTGAAACTGCCGGAAGCGCAGCGCCAGGCGTTCCGTTTTCACCATATTTCCACTGATGAAGTGTATGGCGACTTGCACGGTGTCGATGATCTGTTCACCGAAACCACGCCCTATGCGCCCAGCTCACCCTACTCGGCGAGCAAGGCTGCGTCCGACCATCTGGTGCGCGCCTGGCACCGCACCTATGGCCTGCCGGTGGTGGTGACCAACTGCTCCAACAACTACGGGCCGTTCCACTTCCCGGAAAAGCTCATCCCGCTGGTGATTCTCAACGCCCTGGCGGGCAAGCCGCTGCCGGTATATGGCAATGGCCTGCAGGTGCGCGACTGGCTGTACGTCGAGGATCACGCGCGGGCCCTGCTCAAGGTGGTGACCGAAGGTGAGGTCGGCGAGACCTACAACATCGGTGGCCACAACGAGCAGAAAAACATCGACGTTGTGCGCGGTATCTGCGCGCTGCTCGATGAGCTCGCCCCGCAGCACCCGGCAGGCGTCGCTCAGTACAGCGACCTGATCACCTACGTGGTCGACCGTCCGGGCCACGATCAGCGTTACGCCATCGACGCCAGCAAGATCGACAAGGAGCTCGACTGGACGCCCGAAGAAACCTTCGAGTCCGGGCTGCGCAAGACTGTGCAGTGGTACCTGGATAACCTGGACTGGTGCCGCAGGGTTCAGGACGGCAGTTATCAGGGCGAACGACTGGGCTTTACCGAGCCTAAAGACCTGATTGCCTGATCAGCACCCTTCTCGGCAGGCGCGCCTCAGGGCAGACTGTCGAGTCGCCACGACTTATTCAACATTGCAGGGGAAGCCACGTGAACGTAGTCGCAACAAAATTGCCGGAAGTCCTGATTCTCGAACCCAAGGTATTCGGTGATGAGCGAGGCTTTTTCTATGAAAGTTTCAACGCCAAGGCTTTTCAGGCGGCCACCGGTCTGACCCGTGAATTCGTGCAGGACAACCACTCCCGCTCGCAGCGCGGCGTCCTGCGCGGGCTGCATTATCAGATCGAAAATGCCCAGGGCAAACTGGTACGCGTCACGGTCGGCAAGGTGCTGGATGTGGCCGTGGACATTCGCCGCAGCTCGCCGAACTTCGGCCAGTGGGTCGGCGTCGAGCTGTCCGCTGAAAACGCCCGTCAGCTGTGGGTTCCGGAAGGCTTTGCCCATGGTTTCGTGGTACTCAGCGAACACGCCGAGTTCCTGTACAAGACCACCGACTACTACACGCCTTCGGCCGAACGCTGCATCGCCTGGGACGATGCGGATCTGGCCATCGACTGGCAGTTCGACGGCCAGCCCAACCTGTCGGCCAAGGATCAGCAAGGCAAGCGCCTGAAAGAAGCCGACCTGTTTCCCTGAGCCCGCGCCCCAAGGCCGCCCGGCGCAATGTCCGGGTGCCTGACAAGCCGGCGGCGGGCATAATACGCGCCTGATGCCCACGTCAGGATCGACCGGGTGTTTCTGTTGCCTGCGACGGCGTGATCGCCAGCAGGCATCGCCAACCCTTCGGCGACGGCCAATCGATGACCATGACTCCCGCACTGCCGCGCCGCCCTCGCTGGCGCAGCCTCGCCCTTCTGGCACTCTGCCTCGCGCCGTTGCTGTGGCCGCTGGAACACCTGGCCGAACGTTATTACCGCAACGTGCTGGCCAACCAGAACCGTCAGACCCTGGACCTGTACGTCGCCAACCTGCTCGGCACCCTGCACCGTTACGAAACCCTGCCGCAGATCCTCGGCGACCTGCCGGCCTTGCGCGCCGCACTGGCGGCACCGGGCGACACACCGACCCTGGTAAACGCCAACCGTCTGCTCAGCGAAATCACGCGTCAGACCGGTGCCGATGTCATGTATCTGATGGACGCAAATGGCCTGACCCTGGCGGCTTCGAACTCGGAGCAGAAGGACAGCTTCATTGGCCGCAACTTCTCTTTCAGGCCCTATTTTATCGATGCGCGGGCGGGCAGAACCGGGCGGTTCTTCGGCCTCGGCACGACCTCTGCCAAACGTGGCTACTTTTTCGCCGGCCCGGTGCGTGACGGTGAGCGGATCATCGGCGTGCTGGTGGTCAAGGTCGATCTGGACCACACCGAAACCCTGTGGGGCAAGACGCCCGAACAACTGCTGCTGACCGACCAGAACGGCGTGGTGATTCTGACTTCCAACCCCGAATGGCGCTTTCGGGCGACCCGCGACCTGACCGATGACGAGAAAAAAGCCATCGTCGCGATCCAGTCCTACCCGACCCGCGATCCGCGTCCGTTGAGGATCGATGAACACGCCTGGCTGACTCAGACCCAGGCCATCGAAGAAACCGGCTGGAACGTCAACATCCTCGCGCCTCGCGCCCTTGTCGACCGTCAGGTGCGCACAGTGGTAGCGATTGGCGGCGCAGCGCTGCTGGTGCTGATGTTGCTGCTGGGGCTGATGATGCAGCGTCGTCGTCATTATCTGGACCGCATCGCTTTCGAGGCCAAGGCGCGCCGCGAGCTGGAGATGCGGGTTATCGAGCGGACCAGCGATCTAGAGGGGCTCAACAGCCGTCTGCGTCAGGAAGTGCTGGAGCGCGAACAGGCGCAACAGGAGCTGGTGCAGGCTCAGGATGAACTGGTGCAGACCAGCAAACTGACGGCGCTGGGCACCATGTCGGCGAGTATCAGCCATGAGCTGAATCAGCCGTTGGCCGCCATCCGCAGTTACGCCGAAAACGCCGAAGTGCTGCTCGATCATCAGCGCACCGAGGATGCACGCGGCAACCTCAAGCTGATCAGCGAACTGACCGGGCGCATGGCCTCGATCATCGCGCACTTGCGCGCCTTCGCTCGTCGCGACCGCCACGCCCCTGAAAGCGTGGCACTGCAACCGGCGCTGGAAGATGCGCTGGCGCTGCTGGCCAAGCGGCGGCGCGCCATGGAAGTCGAGCTGATCCGTGACCTGCCGGACGCCACGATCTGGGTGCAGGCCGGTGAAACCCGTCTGCGTCAGGTGCTCGGCAATCTGATCGCCAACGCGCTGGACGCCCTCACTGAAAAAGGCCCGCCGCGCAGGCTGTGGATAAGTGTCGAGCAGACCGCCGAGGGCGTTAACCTGTACATTCGTGACAACGGCCCCGGCTTTTCCCAGGAAGCACTGGCGCGGGCCCGCGAGCCCTTCTTTACGACCAAGACCCGCACCCAGGGCCTTGGCCTCGGTCTGGCCATCTGCGATACGCTGATGCGCGCGCTGGGCGGCGAATTGCTGTTCGCCAACCATCCCAGCGGCGGTGCGCTGCTGACCCTGCGCCTGCGGGCCGGTGCTTCCGGAGCCAATCTTCAACCGCCAGAGGACCTTTCTGCATGAGTTCGGACACAGCCATCGACAGCCAGATTCAGGTGGTGCTGATCGACGACGATTCGCACCTGCGTCAGGCCCTGCGCCAGACGCTGGACCTGGCTGGCCTGAACGTTCTGTCGCTGCCCGAAGCGACCGGGCTGGCCGAACGCATCGGCCGCGACTGGCCGGGCGTGGTGGTCAGCGATATTCGCATGCAGGGCATGGACGGCCTGGAACTGCTCGACCAGCTTCACGCGCAGGACCCCGACCTGCCGGTGCTGCTGATCACCGGGCATGGCGATGTACCGTTGGCGGTAAAGGCCATGCGCGCCGGGGCCTACGACTTTCTGGAAAAGCCCTTCGCCAGCGACGCCATGCTCGACAGCGTGCGCCGCGCTCTGGCGGTGCGCCGTCTGGTGCTGGATAACCGCAGCCTGCGCCTGGCCCTGAGTGATCGCCAACAACTGAGCACACGCCTGATCGGTCAGTCGCCGCCGATCCTGCGTCTGCGCGAACAAATCGGCGCATTGGCCGGGACGCGAGCCGACGTGCTGATCCTCGGCGAAACCGGCGCAGGCAAAGAAGTGGTCGCCCGCGCGCTGCACGATCTGTCCAACCGCCGCAGCGGCCCGTTCGTGGCGATCAACGCCGGCGCGCTGGCTGAATCGGTGGTGGAAAGCGAGCTGTTCGGCCACGAGCCAGGGGCCTTTACCGGCGCGCAGAAGCGGCGTATCGGCAAGTTCGAGTTTGCCAACGGCGGCACGCTGTTCCTCGATGAAATCGAAAGCATGAGCCTGGACGTGCAGGTCAAGCTGCTGCGCCTGCTGCAGGAACGCGTGGTCGAGCGAATGGGCAGCAACCAGCAGATCCCGCTGGACATCCGCATCATCGCCGCGACCAAGGAAGACCTGCGTCACGCGGCCGATCAGGGCCGCTTCCGGGCAGACTTGTATTATCGACTGAACGTGGCCTCGCTGCGCATCCCGCCGTTGCGCGAACGGGGTGAAGATGCGCTGATGCTGTTCGAACATTATGCCGATGCCGCGAGCATGCGCCACGGCATCCCCAAGCACGAACTCAAGCCGGGCCAGCGCGCGCTGCTGTTGCGGCATAACTGGCCGGGCAATGTCCGGGAACTGCAAAACGCTGCCGAGCGTTTTGCGTTGGGTCTGGAACTGGAGCTGGAAGGCGCTGATGCAGAGCAGGCGCCACCGCCGGGCGGCGGGCTGAGCGATCAGGTGGAAAGCTTCGAGCGCGCGTTGATCGCCGCCGAACTGGCGCGCCCGCACAGCTCGGTGCGCAGCCTGGCGGAAGCGCTGGGTGTGCCGCGCAAGACCCTGCACGACAAACTGCGCAAGCACGGCCTGACGTTTGGCGACAGCAGCGGAGCTTCCGATGACAACGATTGAGCCTGAACATGACGCCGCCCACGCGCTGGAGCAGGTGCTGCACCACGACATCCCGCTGACCCGCGAGATGGGCATGCGCGTGATCGACTGGCACAACCAGACACTGCGTCTGCACCTGCCGCTGGCACCCAACGTCAACCACAAGAGCACGCTGTTCGGCGGCAGCCTGTATTGCGGCGCAGTACTGGCGGGCTGGGGCTGGCTGCACCTGCGACTGCGTGAGGCCGGGATCACCGATGGGCATATCGTGATTCAGGACGGACAGATCAGTTATCCACTGCCGGTACGCAGCGACGCCATCGCCCGCTGCGACGCGCCCGAGCTGGCGCAGTGGGAAAAATTCATCGCCACCTACCAACGCCGAGGCCGCGCCCGCCTGACCCTGCACACCTGCATCAGCGAGCAGGACAGCGAAGAACACGCCGTGCGCTTTGTCGGGCAGTTTGTGTTGCACCGGTGAGGCTGCGCGTAGTTGATGCACTGGACGCAGACCTGTGGGAGCGAGCCGGGCGACGCTTCGCTTGCTCGCAAAGAGGCCGGTGCAATCGGCAAATATTCATCGCCTGAACAATCGCCTTCGCGAGCAAGCTCGCTCCCACAAGAACGCGCCTGACCCTGCATACCTGTATCAAGCGAAGAACACGCCGTGCGCTTTGTCGGGCAGTTCGTGTTGCGCCAGTGAGGCTGCGCGTAGTGGATGAACTGGACGCAGACCTGTGGGAGCGAGCCGGGCGACGCTTCGCTTGCTCGCGAAGAGGCCAGTGTAATCCGCAAAAACTCATCGCTTGAACAATCGCCTTCGCGAGCAAGCTCGCTCCCACAAGAACGCGCCTGACCCTGCATACCTGTATCAAGCGAAGAACACGCCGTGCGCTTTGTCGGGCAGTCCGTGTTGCGCCAGTGAGGCTGCGCGTAGTGGATGCACTGGACGCAGACCTGTGGGAGCGAGCCGGGCGACGCTTCGCTTGCTCGCGAAGAGGCCGGTGCAATCGGCAAAAATTCATCGCCTGAACAATCGCCTTCGCGAGCAAGCTCGCTCCCACAAGAACGCGTCTGACCCTGCATACTTGTATCAAGCGAAGAACACGCCGTGTGCTTTGTCGGGCAGTTCGTGTTGCGCCAGTGAGGCTGCGCGTAGTGGATGAACTGGACGCAGACCTGTGGGAGCGAGCCGGGCGACGCTTCGCTTGCTCGCAAAGAGGCCGGTGCAATCGGCAAAAACTCATCGCCTGAACAATCGCCTTCGCGAGCAAGCTCGCTCCCACAAGAACGCGGCCGCCCCTGCATCAGCGAAGAACAGGCCATGCGCTTTTGCACTGGTGAAGCTGTCTCAGCCAAGCGTCTCAGCGCTTTTGTAGGAGCGAACTTGTTCGCGAAGGCGTCGTTTCAAACACTGGATTTGCTGTGGATGCCCCGGCCCTTTCGCGAGCAAGCGAAGCGTCGCCCGGTTCGCTCCTACGCCCGCCGGGCAGAGGCCTTGAAGCCGGCCTCAGGACTGCGCCAGCACCAGCAGTTTGTCGCGCCATTCGGCGTTGGCGGGCAGGGCCAGGAAGAACGGGTTGAGCAGCGATTCGCGGGCCGGGTAGCTGAACGGCTGGCCGTCCAGTTGCAACACTTCGCCTCCTGCACCTTCAAGCACGCCCTGCGCCGCTGCGGTGTCCCACTGCGAAGTCGGGGCCAGGCGTGGGTAGCAGTCGGCGGCGCCTTCGGCCAGCAGGCAGAATTTCAGTGAGCTGCCGATGTTGGTCAGTTGCAAATGACCCAGCCCGTTCGACAGGCCGGCGAGCAAATGCTCCTGCTCCGGGCTGGAATGGCGGCGGCTGGCGACCACGGTAAAGGTCTGCCCTTCGCCAAGCTGGTTGCGCACTGCGATCGGCTGGATGTGGTCGACGCTATCACTGCGCCAGGCACCCAGCCCCGCGCCGCCGAAGTAGCAGCGGTTATTGGTGGGCATCGAGACCACGCCGAATACCACGCGGCCACGCTCGATCAGCGCGACATTGACGGTGAACTCTTCACTGCCGGAGATGAACTCCTTGGTGCCGTCCAGCGGATCGACCAGCCACCAGCGCTCCCAGCCTGCCCGCTCGCTGAGGGGGATATCCGCGTCCTCTTCGGAGAGCACGTGAATGTCCGGGTCAAGCGCCTGCAGGCCCTCGACCAGCACCTGATGGGCGGCCAGATCAGCGGCGGTCACCGGCGAGTCGTCAGTCTTGGTGGTCACGGTGACGTTGGCGCGCCAGAACGGCAGGATCACTTCGCCCGCCAGTCGCGTCAGTTCAATCACCGGGGCGAGCAGCGGATGTGGCAGGTTGTGCAGAGAATCGGTCATGGCTGGAACAATCCACGCTGGTTCAGCAGGTCACGTGTGAGGTACAGCGCGGCCAGCGCGCGGCCTTCGCTGAACTGGGCATTCTGGGCAAGGCTCGACAGCTCGCGCAGGTTGATCCGGTCGACCCGGATCGGCTCGGGCTCGTCGCCTTCCAGCCGCTCTTCGTAAAGGTCGGTGGCCAGCACCACCTGAATTTTCTGGCTCATGTAGCCCGGGGACAGCGACAGCTCGGTCAACAGTTCCAGCTCCCGCGCACCGAAACCGGCCTCCTCCTTGAGTTCACGGTTGGCAGCCGCCAGCACGTCTTCGCCCGGCTCGATCAGGCCCTTGGGCAGGGACAGCTCGTAGGCATCGGTGCCGCCACAATATTCTTCGATCAGCACAGCGTGATCGGCATCGAGCATGGCCACGATCATCACCGCCCCGGGGCCCGTGCCTTTGCTGGCCAGACGCTCATAGGTCCGCTCGACGCCATTGGCAAAGCGCAATTGCAGCTCTTCAACGCGGAACAGACGACTACTGGCGACGATTGCGCGGGCAAGTACGGTAGGTTTCTGACGCATGACAGGCTCCTTTACATGAACGAGGTACTATACCGAGCTTTTCCCGATGTCTGTGTCGGATATGCTTACCCGCTATCAACCCCTTGACGAGGCCAGAATGCTTTCCATGCCCTGGAGCGAAATCGATACCGTCCTGCTGGATATGGACGGCACGTTGCTCGACCTGCATTACGACGAACACTTCTGGATGCAGCACCTGCCGCAGCGCTACGCCGAACTGCATGGCGTCAGTTTCGCCATGGCCTGGCTGGAGTTGAAACCGCTGTTCGAAAACAACGCGGGCACGCTCAACTGGTACTGCCTGGATTTCTGGAGCACCGAGCTTAACCTGTCGGTCCGCGACCTGAAACGCGAAATCGCTCACATGATTGCGCTGCGCCCGGACGCCGAGACGTTTCTCGCGGCCCTGCAAAAAGCCGGCAAGCGGGTGATCATGATCACCAATGCGCACCGTGATTCGTTGTCGCTGAAGATGGAGCGAATCGAGCTGGCGCCTTATTTCGAACGCCTTATCAGCTCTCACGATTACGGCTTTCCCAAAGAAAGCCAGCATTTCTGGGACGCTTTGAAGGCCGAAACAGCGTTCGACCCGGCACGCAGCCTGTTTATCGACGATACCCTGCCAATACTGCGCAGCGCTCGACACTTCGGTGTAGCTCATTTGCTGGCAGTCAGCCAGCCCAACAGCCAGAAAGGCCCGAAAGACACCGAAGAGTTCGCCGCAGTGGACGACTATCGGGAGCTGAGCAAGGGATTGTAAGTAACGCCATGTGCCCGCCTGAAAAGGCGGGCAGCGTCTTCAGATCACTTCGGAATGCGCAGCTTCTGACCCGGATAGATCTTGTCCGCGCTCTTGAGCATCGGCTTATTGGCTTCAAAGATTTTCTGGTACTGGTTGGCATCGCCATAAACGCGCTTGGAAATCGCGCTAAGCGTGTCGCCCGACTTTACTTCCACGTATTCGGACTCTGCGCCTGCGCTGCCCTCGACGGTCATCTGGTCGTCGACTTTTTCCACGCCGTGGATATTTCCCAGGATCAGAACGATCTTTTCCCGCTCCTCCTGGCTGGAGACTTTGCCTTCGACGATGACCGTGCCGCCATCGATCCGGGTCCGCACATTAGGGTTGCCCAGACCGACTTCGGAGATATGCTTTTTCAGCAACTCATCGGCGTTGGCTTTATCATCTCGCAGAAGTGCATCCAGAATTTTCTCGCCTGCTTCTTTGATGAAACTGATAAGACTCATTTTCTGGTTATCCGTGAGTAGGTTTGAGGAATAGCGTGATGAGTGTAGTCCTTGTAAATCAAGGGCTACAGGCTTCCGACCAATGTAGCCCGACCATCGTTCAGCCTGAACGCGTAGAATCGGCTGTCTGGACGGCTTAGCGGAGTGAACATGGACATCAAGCAACTTAAATTTCTGATCGCCCTCGACGAGACGAGGCACTTCGGCCAGGCGGCTGCGCGCTGCAACATCACCCAGCCGACGCTGTCGATGCGCCTGCGCAATCTGGAAGAAGAGCTTGGCTTGCCACTGGTCAATCGCGGCCAGCGCTTCGAAGGTTTCACCGCACCAGGCGAACGCGTATTGGCCTGGGCACGCACGGTACTGGCTGCCTACGACGGTCTGCAGGCTGAAGCGGCCGCCTGCCGCGGTCATCTGGTCGGGACGTTGCGCCTGGGCGTAGTGCCGCTGTCGAGCTTCGATCCGCTGCCATTACTGCACCGATTGCACCAACTGCACCCCAATCTGCGCTTCGAGCTGTCGTCACTCAGCTCCGAGCAAGTGCTGGAACAACTGGCGAGCAATCGTATCGACCTGGGCGTCTCGTACCTGGAGCGGCTGGACAACGAGCGTTTCGATTCGCTGCCCCTGGACGACACGCGCATGGGCCTGCTGTACGACCGTCGGCACTTTTCGTTTGGCGACGATCCCTTGAGCTGGGCCGATCTGGTCGAGCTGCCACTGGGCATGCTGACCAGCGGCATGCATTTTCGCCAGTCGATCGATCACAACTTCCATAGCCGCGGCCTGCAACCCAACCCGCTGATACAAACCGATGCCGTTCATCAGTTGCTGCAAGCCGTACATGGCGGTTTTTGCTGCGCGATCATGCCGCTGGATGGCGGACTGGAAACGCTCACCGAACATTTGCGCCTGCATCCGATTGCCGACTCCCGGACTTTGGCCCGGCTGGGGTTGATCATGCGCCGCAGTGCGCCGCGCTCGGCACTGGCCGAAGCCTGTTTTGCGCTGGTAGCCGAAATACCGCGCTAGGGCGTTGATCGACGTCATCTATCGGGGCATCAGCACTAGCGATTAGACGATTTCACATAACGGGCCTAGTCTTGCAGATGTCATTCTGCCGGTATTTCAGCCCATGCCCGTTACGCGCAAGGTCAGCTCGGCGTCCTTTGCTACGCCAGCCCCCGAAGCAAGCCAGTCCTACAGCTACTCGAATCTCGAGGGCACGGCCTCTGCACGCAACGAACTTGCCGAAGAAGTGGCACTGGCGATTGCCTACAACGGCATCAGCCAGGCGGTCATGCTGGTCAGCCCGACCGATCTGGAAGACTTTATCGTCGGCTTCAGCCTGGGCAGCGGCATCATTGCCTCGCATGACGAAATCTACGACTTCAAACTCAGCGGTCGCGGCTCGGCGATGCAGGCCGAGGTCGAGATCGCCAGCCGCGCGTTCTGGGAACTCAAGCAGCAGCGCCGACAGTTAGCTGGCACCAGCGGCTGCGGACTGTGTGGCGTTGAAGCCGTCGAGCAAGCATTGCCTGACCTGAAAGCGCTGCCCGGCGCGCCCCTGCCCCCGATCGAATGGCTGGAAGGCCTGCGTCAGCGCATCGGCGAGTTCCAGCCGCTTGGCCGCCATTGCGGCGCTGTGCACGCGGCGGTGTTCATGGACGGCAACGGCCAGTTGCTGCTGGGCCGTGAAGACATCGGCCGCCACAACGCGCTGGACAAACTGATCGGCGCCTTGATCCGCCAGGACATCCCCTTGGCCGGCGGCGTCGCCATCGTGACCAGTCGCTGCAGCCTGGAACTGATTCAGAAAGTATTGCGCGCCGGCATCCAGACGCTGGTCAGCCTGTCGTCGCCCACCGGCCTGGCCCTGCAATGGGCCCGCCGTCATAACCTCAATTTAATTCACCTGCCGCAGCACAGTGCGCCGCGGGTCTATAGCCCTGCGATGGAGATTCAAGCGTGAGCACTCATCATCAAGCCGACAAGACACCAACCCCCCGCTACAAGCCGTACAAAGGTGCGGCAGGCGGATGGGGCGCACTGATCAGCGTGACGCAACACTGGCTGGGCAGTGACAACGCGCTGAAGAACCTGCGCATGATGCTCAAGACCAACCAGAACGGCGGTTTCGACTGCCCGGGCTGCGCCTGGGGTGATTCGCCGGAAAGCGGCATGGTCAAGTTCTGCGAGAACGGCGCCAAGGCGGTGAACTGGGAAGCGACCAAGCGCCGTGTCGACCCGGCCTTCTTCGCCCGCTACAGCGTCAGCTCGTTGATGGAGCAGAGTGATTACTGGCTCGAGTATCAGGGCCGTCTGACCGAGCCGATGACTTATGACGCGGAAACCGACCGTTACAAGCCGATCAGCTGGGACAACGCGTTTGCGCTGATCGCCAAGCACCTGAAGAACCTGCCCAGCCCGAACATGGCCGAGTTCTACACCTCGGGTCGCGCCAGCAACGAAGCGGCGTACCTGTATCAGCTGTTCGTGCGCGCCTACGGCACTAACAACTTCCCGGACTGCTCGAACATGTGCCACGAGGCCAGCGGCGTAGCACTGTCGCAAAGCGTCGGCGTCGGCAAGGGCACCGTCACGTTCGAGGATTTCGAACACGCCGATGCCATCTTCGTCCTCGGTCAGAACCCCGGCACCAACCACCCGCGCATGCTCGAGCCTTTGCGTGAAGCAGTACAGCGCGGCGCTCAGGTGGTTTGCGTCAACCCGCTCAAAGAGCGTGGCCTGGAGCGTTTCCAGCATCCGCAACACCCGGTCGAGATGCTCACCAACGGCGACCGCCCGACCAACACCGCCTACTTCCGCCCTGCCCTGGGTGGCGACATGGCGCTGTTGCGCGGCATGGCCAAGTTCCTGCTGCAATGGGAGCGCGAGGCGCAGGCCAACAACGCACCTTCGGTGTTCGATCACGCGTTCCTCAACGAACACACCGAAGGCGTACTCGAATACCTGGCCGCCATCGATGACACGTCCTGGGACGCCATCGTCGAGCAGTCCGGCCTGCCGCTGAGCGACATCGAACAATCGGCACGCATGTACGCCAAAGGCAAGAACGTGATCATGTGCTGGGCGATGGGGATTACCCAGCACCGTCACTCGGTACCGACCATCCAGGAAATCGCCAACCTGATGCTGCTGCGCGGCAACATCGGTCGTCCGGGTGCCGGCCTGTGCCCGGTGCGCGGTCACAGTAACGTGCAGGGTGACCGCACCATGGGCATCAACGAGCGCCCACCGGTGTTCCTGCTCGATGCTCTGGAAAAACGCTTCCAGTTCAAAGTACCCCGCGAAAATGGTCACAACGTCGTCGAAGCCATTCACGCCATGGCCGAAGGTCGCGCCAAGGTGTTCATCGCGCTGGGCGGCAACTTCGCTCAGGCCACCCCGGACAGCCATCGCACTGCCGAAGCCCTGAGCAATTGCGACCTGACCGTACAGATCAGCACCAAGCTGAACCGCAGCCACCTGTTCCACGGCAAGGACGCGCTGATCCTGCCGTGCTTCGGCCGTACCGACATCGATATCCAGGCCAACGGCCCACAAGCCGTCACCGTGGAAGATTCGTTCAGCATGGTTCACGCTTCCAATGGCCAGTTGAAGCCGTCCTCGAAGCAAATGCGCTCCGAGCCGGCGATCATCGCCGGTATCGCCAACGCTACGCTGGGCAAGGCGCCTGTGGACTGGTTGTGGCTGGTCGAGGACTACAACCGTATTCGTGACCTGATCGCCGACACCATCCCCGGCTTCAAGGATTTCAACGAGCGCGTCAAGCACCCGGGCGGCTTCTACCTGGGTAACGCTGCTGGCGCACGTCGCTGGAACACTGCGTCGACCCGCGCCAACTTCAAGTCCAACGCGCTGCCGTTGACTCTGATCAATGAACACGTCAGCTCGACCGGGCAGATCCCGGACCTGATCATGCAGTCGATGCGCTCGCACGATCAGTACAACACCACCATCTATGGCCTGGACGACCGTTATCGCGGCGTTAAAGGTCAGCGTGACGTGCTGTTCGTCAACGAAGCCGACATCATCCGTCTGGGCTTCCAGCCGGGGCAGAAGGCGGACCTGATTTCGATCTGGAGTGATAACCGCGAGCGCCGCGTCAAAGGCTTCACATTGCTGCCGTTCGATATTCCGGCCGGTCAGGCTGCCGCCTACTACCCAGAGGTCAACCCGCTGGTGCCGCTGGAAAGCGTGGGCGATGGCAGCAGCACGCCGACATCGAAGTTCGTTGCCATCCGCCTCGAGCGCTCGGCAGAGTCGGCACGCATCCTCTGACGTCCCTGAAAGACGCCCACAAAAAAGGCCCGCTTCACTGGAAGCGGGCCTTTTGCAAGTAACCTCAGACTCTCTTTTTCGACTTAAGTTCCTTAGCCAAAACAGTAACTTAGCAGTTTGTGTGGCAATCGTGTTACTCGTCGGAATTGCATTGCTACATTCTTCACTTGACACCAAGATCGCGGCGTCATCCCTATGAGATTCCATACATGAAGTATTCCTCGATACTGTTGTTGTCTCTTACCTTGATCGGCGGTGCAGCGTCTGCAGGCAACCTCGAGTCAGGCGTAGGCGGAGCATTGGGTGGGGTACTCGGTTCGGTCGTCGGCCAGCAGGTCGGCGGCAGCACTGGTTCAGCAATTGGCGCGGGTGTCGGCGGCGCAGCCGGTGGCGCTGTAGGCGCAGATCGTCGCAACCGCACAGAAGCAGCCATTGGCGGCGGTCTGGGCGCAGCGGGCGGTAACGTGCTGGGTCGCAGCGTCGGCGGCAACACCGGCAGCCTGGTAGGCTCGGCGGTAGGTGGCGGCGGCGGTGCTGCACTCGGCAACTACATGGGCAACGAAAGCCGCAGCGACGATCGTCGTTATCGTGGTGGCCGTGACCATGGCCATCGCCCGAAGCACCACGGCCATCGCCGTCATCGTGACTGATACCACCGTCAGTTGCTGAAGCACAAAAACCGGCCGCTCTTGAGCGGCCGGTTTTCATTTGTCTGTCGCAGCGCAGGCTCTGGACTGGATGCAGAGCATCGCCACCCTGGTCAGATCACTTTGTGCGCGTAGTCAGTTACCAGCCATGGCCTGCACCCACGTCCTGACCTGTGCGTACGGATAATCCTCCAACACGGCAAACCCGGCAGTGGCGCGGGCTTTGAGCTTGGTGAACAGCGGCACGCTGATGCCGCACAGAAAACGCGTCAGGCAATCAGCGCTGGGCCGCTGGCCGGTGTAGTCCTGGTGCTTGTGGATAAACTCGCTGCACAGTTGCTGGAAGTTTCGATTCGCCAGAGGCTCCAGCGCGGGTGGTTCGGGCAGGTAGGCGACTTCGCCGAGGCAGACCGAGCAATGCCCGCAACGCTCAGGCGCATTGTGATCACCGAAGTACCGCGCCAGCCGATGGGTCAGGCACTGGTCACTGGCGAACACGTCCAGCATGGTGTGAATGCGCGCAACTTCAGTGGCTTCGTGATGAGCGAAATAATCGTGCAATTCGACGCTTAGGGCCTGTGCATCAAAGTCGCTGCGCAACAGGCTGTAGACCTCGGTCATCTGTTTGCTTTCAAGCTCGATCCAGCCTTTTTCCTGAAAGTAATCCAGCGCCTTGACCACTCGCCCGCGCTCGGCGCCGTATTGCTGGTACATCGCCTCGAAATCGACGGTGGCCCAGGTGCGTGCCCGGTTTGAGGTGTCGGTCAGGGCCTGAACGAACTCGCGTCGCTCCCCTTCGAAACGCGCCATCAGGTCTTGCGGCTGAAGCAGAAACTTGAAGCGGTACTCGGCAAAATATGCGTAACGCGGCGCAATGATCCCGCGCAGCTCCAGTTGCACCAGCAGGGTCTTCAACGGCAATTGACGAATGTTGCTGAGGTCGGCGAGCGGCCCCAACAGGAACTCCCACTGCCCGTCATGACGCGCCCCGAGCAAATCCTCCAGCACACGGGCAATCCCCTCGCGCTCCGGCGTATCGCCGTACACGAAGTTCTCCAGCACGTTGAGGCTGTCGCGGTTGGCCAGCACCAGACAATCCGAAGCAGCACCATCGCGCCCTGCCCGGCCGATTTCCTGGCTGTAGTTCTCGATGGATTTGGGCAGGTCGAAATGCACCACGTTGCGAATGTCGCTTTTGTCGATGCCCATCCCGAACGCGATGGTTGCCACGATGCAGTTCAAATGGCCGCCCATGAACTGCTTCTGGATCGACTCGCGCTGATCGTTGGGCAGCCCGGCATGGTAGGCGCTGGCGGGCAGGCCATTCTGTTCCAGATGCGCGGCGATATGTTCGGCGGTCTTTTGCAGGGTCACGTAAACGATGGTCGGTTGCCCGCGACGCTCGTTGAGCCACTCCACCAGCCGGCGTCGCTTGTCTCGTCCGCTGACCGGCTTGACCCACAGGTGCAGGTTGGCGCGGTAGAAACCGGTGGTGATGACATCCTCGGGGGCGATGGCGAATTTGTCCTGCATGTCGGTGATGACTTGCGGGGTCGCCGTGGCGGTCAGCAGCAATGTCTGGGGAATATTGAATTCGCGCTGGTAGTCCGGCAGTTTCAGGTAGTCGGGGCGGAAGTTATGCCCCCACTCCGAGATGCAGTGCGCTTCGTCGACCACCAGCAGGGAAATCGGTACTTGAGCGATGAAATTGCGGAAGCGCTCGTTCTTCAGGCGCTCGACCGAGATCATCAGAATCTTCAACTCGCCGGAGCGTGCGCGCGCCATCACGTCAGCGATCTCGTCGCGGCTCTGCGCCGAATCAATGCTCGCCGCCGAAATGCCATGGCGGTGCAGGAAGGCAAGCTGATCCTGAATCAGCGCCAGCAACGGCGACACCACCAGCGTCAAATGCGGCAACATCAAGGCAGGCAATTGGTAACATAGCGACTTGCCCGAGCCAGTCGGAAAGATCGCCGCAGCCGAGCGTCCGGCCAGCACCGCACTGATGGCAGCCTCCTGCCCCGGCCGGAACTGTGTGTAGCCGAATACCTGTTCGAGACGCTGGTGCATTCGCGGTCCATCCATCAGTCAAAAAACGGCCTCAACCTTAACGCGCCAGGCCGGATGCACATAGCACCAAAGCGTTGCAGAAACTCTACCCACCGGCCGATATCATTGTAATATCACACCAGAACATCGCTTGATCAGGAGCAGGAATGGATTCCCTACAGCAACCCGAGGACGACGGGATCATCCGCATTCAGCGCCTCGTGCCCGGTCAGGTCGATGTGGTGCTGGGCTCGCATCCACGCCGCAAGCGCGTCGATGCGCCTCGCCGCTCACGCCCTTATGGCCTGTGGCTGGCGTGCCTTATTGCTGCAGCCTGCGTGGCCGGACTGATCACCTCACACGCGAGAGGCCCCAAAGCGCTGGCAGTACCGCCTGTTGTGCAGTCCATACCTGAAACCCGGACAGTCGAGGCCGAGGCGCAGCCCGTAGCCGCCGCCGATCCTGCGCCCACACACATTCGAAAAACCGCAGAGCTTGTGCCGATCGCGGCCACTGTGGCGCCGCCCGCCCCTGTGCAGCCCTTGGATGACTGCATGAAAAACGGCAACGTCATCGATGAGGCGGTGGCGAACTGTCGATTCGGCCAGCTTCATCGCCCCGCTCAGGCAGAACCGGCAACAGGCATGGTGTCTGCCGACTACATGGCCGATTTCAAGGCCAATGCTTCACGCAACTCCACGCGTTCTTCCAGGCCTTACAGCTTAGCGACGGCCTCCATCCGCGAAGCGGACGGCAGAAACCGCTACCGCGCGCAGTGGCGGGTGTACGGCAACACGATCGATGGCGACAGCGTCTGCGAAAACTTCGCTATTCGTTCATTCGAACGGCGCGAGTGTCGCAAGGCAGCGGAGGTCAATTTCAGAGAAGAGTGCCGAGAGTGGACCAAACGCACGGCGAGAAACCGCGACGAGGACAGTAAAAACGCCCAACAACGCTATTGTGAAGTGACCGCAAATTTCTCACCCTGAAAACGAGCCTGCAACCCTCTGGCACAGTAGTTTCACCAATGTTTTCTATTTTCTTGGTGCACGACCAGCATCTGAGAATGCGCAAAAACGGACACCTGTGTAGCCAAAGGCTTACACGCAATGAAGCGAATGGCTATTTTGCACCTGCCATTAGAGCCGTAAGATTGGATCCAACAACTGGCGAACAAGGAGTTCGCCAGGATCAGGGACGATCGACCATCGCCGGGAAGGCAGCCGACAGGGAGTTGGAATGGTCTTGGTACAAACCCGCTTCGGCGGGTTTTTTATTGCCTGCGATTTTTGCCGTCAGCAGCCATATCACCTTAAGATTTTTCCTGACGCCAGATTTCCCGCTCTTCAAAGGGCCGTTCGAAGCTGACCCTGCGAGGTATAGCGAAAGGCTTACACGCGCTGGAGGAACTTGGCTATTTCCGACCTGGCTCGCGCTCCGTAGTATTGGATCCATCAAGGGGTGAACAGGAGTTCACCCGGATCAAGGATG
Source organism: Pseudomonas sp. PvP028 (assembly GCF_017832255.1). Classification (NCBI taxonomy): domain Bacteria; kingdom Pseudomonadati; phylum Pseudomonadota; class Gammaproteobacteria; order Pseudomonadales; family Pseudomonadaceae; genus Pseudomonas; species Pseudomonas sp. PvP028. The sequence goes on along the minus strand of NZ_JAFIBL010000001.1, from coordinate 1,595,850 downwards.
ATCGACCATCGCCTCGGAGGCGTCCGACAGGAAGTCGGGATGGTCTTGGAAAAACCCGCTTCGGCGGGTTTTTTGTTGCCTGCAGGAAAGCTGCGCGCCTTACGCTGCCTCGTTCACAGCCATCCGCTTAACGCTTGCCCTGCTCGAAGCGCTCTTGCAGCAAGTGTCGTGCAGTACCCGCATTGACGTAATCCGCAATCAACTCACCAAGCTCGTCTGGCTTGAGCTTTTTGCCGTCCCGGCTGAACCGCGCGAGCGCCAGGAGTACCCGGCGTTTTTTCCTGAACACTTTTGCGTTCGGTGCAGAGAACGAACGTGAGACTCGCTCGGGTAAAGGCGCATCGTCTTGCAGATGCAGGGTCAGAAACGTGCCATAGGCTACATTCAGCTCAAAATCAGCGATGTGCTGGATCGGGACGGGGGACTTCAGGTTTGCGAAGACAAAGTGATCGGGCGTGAGCAGCAGAGCGGTCTTGTCAGCACGCAGACACATGCGCAGCGCAAATGGCAGCAGCATCAGCATGAACGCCGTCAAGATACCGCCCGCTATCAGCATAGAGTTGCGCTTCTCGGCCAGCCCTTGGGGAAATGACAGCGCTTCGGCTATCAGATAAATACCCAGCCCCAGCAGAGGGGCGAGGAATAGCGTTAGCAACAGCCCCCGCAGGCGAGCGCCCTCATGCAGAACGACATCACCGCTTACCGTTTTCGCGCGGGCACGCAGTTCGGTCACCACCTCAGCATCATTTGCGACATGATGCTTGATGAAGTCCTCGGTCAGACGAATGCGCAGTGCCTGGGGATTGCTGAAGTAATGGTCCATCGCCGCGCGGGCCTGGGCCGCCACTACCGGCCGGGTGCCGCTGCGGATCGCCTCGTCGGCAGCAACCTGCAGCGCGGCGATACGTTCGCCGTTTGAAGGGTGCGTATCCGAGGGGTGCGGCAGCTGGACGGCCATTTCTTCGTCAGGCAGCGTGAATGTCTTGCCGGCCAGTTCGTGCAGCACGCTGTTCGGCAGATCCTTGGTGAACACCTCCCCGCGCCTTGGGTTGGTGGCCCGCGTGATGTGCGTGTAGATCCGCTCCTGCAAAAGCGGATCAATGGCCGAGATGCGCACCAGCGCCGAGGCCGCCGACGCGTTGCCAGCCAGGCTCGCCCCCGCGGCGTCGGCGGCCAGCTCGCGCACGCGGCTCCAGTGATTGACCGCTTGATCGAAGCTTTCCATGAAATACACGCCCAGCATGAAAGCCGGACGCAGAATGGTGCGCTGCAACCACCCGCTGACCACCATGTTTTCAGCGATCACCCCAAGGCTGCGACCGATGCCGTCGTAGATCGGCAGAAAGCGCAGGCTGTACTCGGTGTCCTCACCGGCAAAATGCGACAGTTCATGACCAATCACTGCGCTGGTTTCAGCCGCATCGATCAGCCCCAGGTACAGGATGGGCACATGCAGAGTTCGACCCTTGAGCACGGCGTCGGACGGCAGAAGGGAAACGTCGCTCGAGGTGACGTAGAAGCCTTCGGTCATGCCCAGCACGATGTGATCAGGTGACAGCGCGCCGAGCCGTTCGGCCAGATCGCGCACATAGGCCCAGAGCACCGGGGTCTCTTCAGGCGTGACCTGCTGCCCCAGAACCTCCATCGCGGTGGGCTCGAACATGTGCAGCATGACGCCCAACTGCTTGCCCATCCGCCAGATCGAATACAGGCATGCAGCGACCAGCATCAGCACGACGATGATCAACTTGAGCTCGCCCGCGGACATGCGCCCCACATGCCACAGGCCCAGGGCTTCGAAACAGAGGATTGCCGACACCGCCGCGCCCATGGCAACGATGTGCCCCACCAGGACGAAGGGCAGAATCCGCCTGACCCTGCTGAAAGTGTGCAGCAATCGCTCGCGGGATTGACGTGCACGCGCGGCGGCCCAGTTGAGCCCTGCCAGCCCGGCGCCGCCGACCAGAGCCGCCAGCAGGCACAGCGCGATGACGGCGCGTGCCAGCCAAGTGGTGACACTGCCCAGCACCATTACGAAGTCGAGACCCTGTTCTGCCTCATGAAGACGCGACAGAGCCTCCTTGAGGGTGATGTTTTCTCCGTCTATATCCATCGTTCGCGTGAGGGCGTCGGGCGACCTGGCGAGCCTTTCGAAATAGGGACGTGCGTGCGCAAGGTCGGCCTGGATCTCGACCAGGCGCTCAGTGTTTTCGACACTGCGCTGCAACTGCCAGGCACCGATGAGGTTCAGGCCCAAAGGGAGCAGGATGAGTACAGCAATGAGCTTGTAGATTTTCATGAGGCAAGGCTCATAGAGGTGCGTCGCCGCCGGCTGTCCTTAGCGCGCACAAGGTCCGTCAGGCAAAACGCCTCTGGCGTCTGCGTGCATGCGCCCTACCGTTGCTCAAGTACAAGCGTGAGGGCGCTGGCGGCGTTATACCCTGATTTGCAAACTGATGTAACAAAGCTGCCCGCCTGACCTGCGTCGACCCACCTGAATCCGTCTGCCTGAGCGCTCGCAGTGCCATCACTCCTCATCAAAGAAAAATCGCCTGATAAGGCGAGTCTGTACATTTACCCGCTTCAGAAACCTGAAAACCTGCAAATAAGTTCATCTTTCTAAGCTTAATTTACGCCCATTATCGGATCCAAATACACCCCTAAAGCCCTTTAAAATCAATACTTACAGCTATATTAAGGGTACAATCAAATACAGTGATGGCTCATAGGCATCATTGCTTACTGTAACGAAACCGAGAAAATATCTACCGTCTGTAGGAACTTTCCTACTAAAAATAGTGCCATAGACCACACTGCTGGCTAGACGACATCTATATGCCAGCACGAACTCCTCCCTCATTGTGGCGGTGTGTCTCGCAGTGACACACATGGCAAAACCACTTCATGAGCAGGTGTGCAGTCGAGAAATTCGCAACTTTTCCCCGTCCCCGGCCTGATCCGGGAAACGGTCGTGAAGGGTTCAAGGACGATGTACCGATGACTCAGACGTTCGATATAGAAGCATTGATCAAGCTGCGCAAGCAGACGCGCGCTATCTCCGACGCGCTCAAGGTGCAGGCGTCCGACTATCTGTCGACCCTCGCGCTGTTGATACGCCCGCAGACATTCTTCGGTGAATACCTGCAGGGCGCGCAGCGCAGCAGCGGCCGCGAGACTCAGCACCATTTCAAAGAGCTCAAGGAGCTCTATGACCGCATTGCTTCGGCAGAGCCGTTCAAGCTGGTCAATGAACTGGAAGTGCCCCTGAACCTGATCAGCACGACACCCGAGCTGTTCCCGCTCGAATACGACATGGTGTTGTCACAAAGCGGGCAGACCATTCGCATCACCAGTCCGGTGCGTTGGGTGGTGGGCTTCAACTCGTTCGATCTGGCGCAGTTTCGCAAGGTCATCAAAGACCCGAATCGCAGCAGCGCCGAGTTGTATCGTTATGTAGTGCATTATCTGGTGCTGTTCTACTGCCTGAGCAAGTCGCCGGGCATGAGCCGCCTGTTCGAAGGGCTGCGCTTCCCGGTCAGTTTCGAGCGATTGAAAGACTTCGGCGACCTGCCGTTCTGTGTGATCAGCTCGCCAGTACGCTCAGAATTGCCGGATGAATCGGTGATTCGCAACAGCACGCAGATCGCAGGCAATACCAGTTTCGAAGAATTGGTCGGACACGAAAACATTCTGGAAATGAACGATGAAATCCGTCAGCGTCTGCTGCTGACGATTGAAGGACTCTAATCGCGCCCGGCCCGCCACAGGCCCGGTACGCAAACGACTTGCAGCGAGTTGCTCGCACAGGAGATGACGATGGCGAAGAAGGAAAGTACCCAGCACAAACTTGACCGCGTTCGCGCGCCTCGGGTCCACATCACTTACGACGTGGAGATTGGCGATGCTCAGGAAAAGAAAGAGCTGCCATTCGTTGTGGGCGTTATGGGCGATTTCTCCGGCAACCCGCTGGAGCCGCTGCCCAAGCTCAAGGATCGCAAGTTCATCTTCATCGACCGCGACAATTTCAACGGCGTCCTGAAAGGCATCAAACCGCGCCTGGCGTATCGCGTCGACAACACCCTGGCAAAAGACGGCACCCAACTCGGTGTCGAGCTGAACTTCAATGCGCTGGAAGACTTCGAGCCGCAGAACGTCGTGCGTCAGGTCGAACCGCTGCGCAAGCTGCTGGAAGTGCGCAACAAGCTGGCTGACCTGCGTAACAAGATGGGTGGCAACGACAAGCTTGAAGAACTGCTGATGGATGTGTTGCAGAACACTGAAAAGCTGAAAACCCTGGGCAAGGAATTCGGCCGTGAAGCCGCCGTTCCCGCCACCAACAACAAAGAGTAAGGAGGAGCCTGACGATGACCGATAAGCAACCCGTGACTCAGCAGGACAGCGCTCTGGTTGAAGTTGAAAACTTCGCCCCGCAATCTTCCTTGCTCGACAGCATCATTTCCGAAAGCCGCGTTGCACGCTCCGAAACCGAGCGCACCCGTACCCGCGATCTGATCGGCGAACTGGTGGCCCAGGTACTTGAAGGCGAGATGACGCCGAGCAAGGACCTGATTGCCGTGCTCGACGCGCGCATCGCCGAGATCGATTCGATGCTCTCCGAGCAAATGAACGAAATCATGCACGCTCGTGAATTCCAGCAACTGGAAGCGTCCTGGCGCGGCCTGAAATATCAGGTTGACCAGACCGAGACCAGCACCACGCTGAAGATTCACCTGCTCAACGCGTCGAAAAAAGACCTCGTGCGTGACCTCAAGGCCTCGTCCGAATTCGACCAGAGCGCACTGTTCAAGAAGATCTACGAAGAAGAGTACGGCACCTTCGGTGGCGCGCCGTTCGGCATGCTGCTGGGTGACTACGAGTTCAACCGCAGCCCGGAAGACATGTACCTGCTGGAAGAGATCTCCCACGTGGCAGCCGCCGCCCACGCGCCGTTCATTTCGGCTGCATCGGCCGAGCTGTTCGGCTGGGACTCGTTCACCGACATGGCCGGCCCTCGCGACCTGGCGAAGATCTTCGACACCGTCGAATACGCCAAGTGGAAGTCGTTCCGCGCCTCTGAAGACTCCCGCTACGTCGGCCTGACTCTGCCGCACGTGCTGGGTCGTCTGCCGTATGGCCCGGATACCACGCCTGTCGAAGAATTCAACTTCGTCGAAAGCGTCGATGGCCGTGACCACAACAAATACCTGTGGATGAACGCTGCCTACGCGCTGGGCACCCGCGTGACCGATGCATTCTCCCGCTATGGCTGGTGCGTGGCGATCCGTGGTGTGGAAGGCGGTGGTCTGGTCGAAGGCTTGCCGACGCACACCTTCAAGACCGATGACGGTGAAATCGCGCTCAAATGCCCGACTGAAATCGCCATCACCGACCGTCGCGAAAAAGAGCTCTCGGACCTCGGCTTCATTCCGCTGGTGCACTGCAAAGGCACCGACTACGCCGCGTTCTTCGGCACCCAGTCGACCCAGAAGCAGAAGCAGTACAACACCGACATTGCCAACGCCAACGCGCGTCTGTCGGCGCAACTGCAATACATCTTCGCGACCTCGCGTATCGCTCACTACATGAAAGCGATCATGCGCGACAAGATCGGCAGTTTTGCATCGCGTAAGGATGTTGAGTCGTTCCTCAACGAATGGCTGTCCGACTATGTCCTGCTTGATGACACCGCGAGCCAGGAAGCCAAAGCCAAGTTTCCCCTTCGTGAGGCAAGCGTAGAGGTTGTTGAAGTGCCAGGTAAACCAGGCGCTTATAAAGCGGTTGCTTTCCTGCGCCCGCACTATCAGCTGGATGAACTGACAGCATCCCTACGCCTCGTGGCAGAGCTGCCTCAGTCGACGCGCAGCTGACCTACTTCATCAGCCAGGGAGGCATAGTTGAATGAGTCGTTCTCCTCAATTAGTACCTACGCTACTTGATCGCCTGCTTGATGATGCTCCTCATCAAGCGAGCGAGGCGGTTTCCAAACGCCTCTGCTCGTTAGGCGAATACAAGGCCAGCCTGATCAGAGATCTCGAGACACTGGTTAATACACGTCAGTGCCTCGTTGCATCGAGACTCGATGACTATCCGGAGTTGGCGGGAACGATTCTTGAATATGGCATGCCCGACTTTACCAGCAAAGGCGTGCTCAACCCTGAAGACCGACGCCTTATACAGGCTCAACTGGAGCGCGCTATCACAGTCGGTGACCCACGTTTTCGCGCTGTAAAAGTGCAATTGCTTAACCAGCAGATTGGTCACCGCATGCTTACTTTTCGGGTTGACGCCGTGCTGCATCTTCAGGATGCGACGCGTCAGGTTTCCTTCGACGCGGTGTTGCAAGTCAATACCCAGGAATACAAAGTGCAGAACCTCAATTGATTCTCGACGATCTGCTGCCTTATTACGAAAAGGAGCTCTCGCACCTGCGCTTTCTTGGGCAGGAGTTTGCGCGTGAGTACCCGAAAATTGCGTCGCGGTTACTCATCGAAGGTGACAACTGCGAGGATCCCCATGCCGAGCGCTTGATTGAGGGCTTCTCGTTTCTGGCGGCTCGCATACACAAGAAGCTTGATGACGAGTTTCCCGAAATTGTCGAAGCCTTTCTTGAAGTACTTTACCCACACTACCTACGCCCGACGCCCGCGTTATCCATCGCGGAATTCAGTAGTGGGACAACCTCTACGCTGACTGCCTGCTACACCATCGAGCGGCATACGGAGATAAGTTCCAAGACCGTAGAGGGCGTGGCTTGCAAGTTCAGAACCTGCTACCCGGTTGACCTGTGGCCTATCGCGGTGCGCGATGCATCGTTTGTCGAACTGGAACGCTCTGCTTTCAATGGGCACAGTGCGGATCTGGTGGCCTGCCTGAAAATTGGCCTGACCGCCACTACCCATCTCCATTTCGGCCAACTGGACATTGAGACCCTGCGCTTTTTCCTCGACGGCGAAAGCACGCTGATGCTGCAATTGTACGAGCTGCTATTCAACAATTTGGCCAAGGCCACTGTGAGTTTTACAGAACAGGGAAAACGCCGGGAAATCGGTTTGCCACAAGGTGCGTTGAAAGCGGTTGGTTTTGAGCGCGATGAAGGCCTGGTGGATTACTCGGAGCGCTCGTTTCTCGGGTACAGGCTGCTGCACGACTACTTTACGTTTCCGGACAAATTCATGTTCGTCGATATTGGAGGGCTCAAGAGAAGCCTGGCTGATCGAGACCTCAAAGATATCGAGATCAACTTCTATTTTGCCCATTACGAAATGGGCGATCGGCTTGCGCGGCTTGCACAAAATCTGGGGCGCAATAATTTCAAACTCGGCTGCACCCCGATTATCAACCTGTTCAAACAACAGGCCGAGCCGGTCAAGCTTACTCATACACGGCACGAATACGCCGTTACCCCCGATGTCAGGCTGCAGGGACATGCAGAAGTAGTCTCCATCGACCGCGTACAGCGGGTCAAAAAAATAGCCGGTACTGACACCGTCAGCGAGTGCAACCCGTTTTTCGAGCCTAGAGGTGACCTGGGGCCAGACGCCTGCTATTGGATCGGCCGGCGACGCCCCTCCAGACACGGCAAGCAGGGCGGCACAGAAATGGTTATACGAGTCGTGGATCGCGAACTCGATCTGATCGACGCAGGTAGTGATTCGTTGAGCATATCCCTGACTTGCAGTAACCGGGACTTACCGCAGTTGCTCAGTTACGGAGGCAGCCAGAGCGACTTCATATTTGAAAATGATGGTGTGGTCGACGGTATCCGGCTATTGCGCAAACCTACAGTGACAGCGCGCGTGCCCCTGGGCGACGGCTTGATCTGGCGGCTGATTTCTCACTTGTCCCTGAACCATATGTCGCTGGTGTCACAGGGCAAGGAAGTGCTTCAGGAAATGCTGAGCCTCTACAACTATCGACGCGGACTGGCAGTTAGAAAGCAAATCAGCGGAATCCTGTCGATCAAGAGTGAGGCTGTTGTCGTGCGTATCGGCCACCCCCGTCCTAACTTCGTGCGTGGGGTAGGCATCACCCTGGAACTAGACGAAAGCCAATACATCGGCAGCGGCGTATTTCTGTTCGGCAAAGTCCTTGATCACTTTTTCGGACAGTACTGCACCGTCAACAGTTTTACCCAACTTACCCTTCGTACCCGCCAGCGGGAAAAGAGAATTGTGCAATGGCCACCCAGAACGGGCGATCAACCTCTGGTCTGATCGATCAGGCACGCGCAGAGCCTTACCGGTTTGAGTTTTTCCAACTGGTCAGGTTGCTGCGTCTGCATTACAGCAGAGCAGGACGTATTGATCCCGAAGCGCGCCCGCATGAGGACCCGCTGCGTTTTCGTACTCAGCTGTCGCTGAACTTTCCCGTGAGCGAAGTCAGCGATCTCAAATTCGAGCGCTTCGAGGATTCGACTGCTGCTGAACAGGCATTGACCGAAGTGCAGGTAACGTTTATGGGGTTGATAGGGCCCTCAGGAGTACTGCCCCGTCCTTACACTGAAATGCTCATGAACCGGCATATTCAGCAGAGGGACGATGGTGCCCATGCGTTTCTGGATGTGTTCTCTCATCGCATGATCGCTCTCTTCTATCAGTCATGGCAGAAATACAAGTTTCACATCGAACATGAGCGCAAGGGTTCATCGGATTTTGAGCGCTATATGCTCAATCTGGTGGGTTTTGGCAAGCAAAGTCAGAAGCGAAAATTTGACGCGAGCGGCTCACCTGTTCGACAGGAGTTATTCACCTACTTCTCGGGATTGTTCACCCAGCGGCCTCGTAATCCGCACAACCTGGAAGTGATGTTGAGCTTCTACTTCGGTCAACCCTTTTCACTACGCCCCTTTGCCGGACGCTGGCTGAAACTTGAACCGGAGCAGTGCTCGCAACTGGGACGTACCAATGCAACGCTCGGTGAAAGCGCGGTGGCTGGCAATCGCGTATGGGACTACCAATCCTGCGTGCGTATCGACATTGGTCCGTTGGACCTCGCTGAATACAAGCGTTTTCAACCAGGTAATGACGACTATAGAAAACTGGTTGATGTGGTGCGTTTCTATCTCGGTCCCACCCTTGACTTTGAACTTGCTCCGCAGCTCAAGCCTGAAGCGATCCCTCTGGCGCGTCTAGGCCGTAACACAAACACAGCGCTGGGCTGGCTTGGCTGGCTAAAACGGCCTGGCGAGAAAGTAAATCCGTCACGTTGCGCTGTTTTCCGTATTCCTTTTGATGGGGTCGCCCTGTGAACCTTAAGTCACTCTTTGCCAAGCTCAATGACACCTGCCGCAATGCGACCGAAAGCGCTGCTGCGCTATGCCTCGCGGAACGTCACTACGAAGTCGATATCGAGCATGTATTGCTGCAGCTTCTCGAAGGCGACGATAACGACCTGCTGCCGATCTTGCGTCATTACGATGTAGTGATGGAGCGTTTGCAGTCGCAGTTGGCGAGTGCCATGAGTGACTTCAAGACCGGAAATACTCGCACCCCCGCCCTGTCCCCGCACATAACCCAACTGATCGAGCGGGCCTGGGTATTGGCTTCGATCGAATATGGCCAAAGCCTTATCCGAAGCGGCTTTTTGCTACAGGCCTTGCTCGACGATAAAGAACTGCGTCGGGTCATAGCCGCGTCAGCTCCTGAACTGGAAAAGATCAATGTTGACGATTTGAAAGCCAATCTCGAGGACTTCATTTCAGCCAGCAGCGAGTCACAGCAAAGCGCTTCTTTGCCAGCCGGAAACGATACTCAACGACCGGCAACCAAGGGCAACGGCAAGACTCCTGCCCTGGATCAATATACTGTGGACCTTACCCGCAGCGCGCGGGAAGGACGTATTGATCCGGTACTGGGACGCGAATTCGAAGTGCGCCAGATGGTCGATATCCTCACCCGTCGGCGGCAGAACAATCCGATTTTGACGGGAGAAGCAGGTGTCGGTAAAACCGCAGTAGTTGAGGGCCTGGCATTGCGTATTGCTCTGGGCGATGTGCCAACGCCACTCAAGGATGTCGCTATTCATACACTCGATCTGGGCCTGCTGCAGGCAGGAGCCGGGATTAAGGGCGAATTCGAGAACCGTCTCAAATCGGTGATTGAAGAAACAAAGCGCAGCGTGCATCCCATCATTCTTTTTATCGATGAAGCCCACACGCTGATTGGCTCAGGTGGCCAGGCAGGACAGAACGATGCGGCCAACCTCCTCAAACCAGCCTTGGCGCGCGGCGAACTGCGGACTATTGCCGCCACTACGTGGGCCGAGTACAAAAAATACTTCGAGAAGGATGCTGCCCTCGCCCGCCGCTTTCAGGTCGTAAAAGTAGAGGAGCCGGAAGAAGATCAGGCAATCTACATGTTGCGTGGCCTCTTGGAAAAAATGCAGGAGCACCATCGGGTAGCGGTCATGGACGAAGCGCTCGTCATGGCTGTCCGCCTGTCCAATCGCTACATCACAGGCAGGCAATTGCCGGACAAGGCCGTCAGCGTACTGGATACCGCCTGCGCGCGTGTCGCGCTAGGCCAGACATCACAGCCCGGCATGCTCGAAGATTGCCGGCGCATGATTGACAACCTGCGCACCGAAATATCTCTGCTGGAAAAGGAACAGATCAAAGGCAGCGACCATCAGCGCCGACTTGCTCAACTCAGTGCAGAACTGACCGACGCCGAGAAACGCGAACAGAAACTGGTCACACAGTGGCAACGCGAATTGGAACTGGTCAAACAGTTGCACGAACTTAGCGAACAGACCACAGGGCAGGACCACCGCACCGAGCTTGCCGACCTACGGGCCGAGCTTGCAAAAGTTCAGGGTGAGCAGCCATTGGTGCATGCGCTGGTAGACGGGGCCACCATTGGTGAAGTGATCTCCGGCTGGACGGGTATCCCACTGGGCAAAATGCTGCGCGACGAGATTGATACCGTCCAGCGCTTACCTGCACTGCTGGCCGAACGCGTTCTTGGTCAGGACCATGCTCTGCATGAAATAGGCAAACGCATCAAGATTTCCCGTGCGCGCATGGAAGACCCTAATAAGCCAATCGGCGTATTTCTATTGCTTGGCCCAAGCGGTGTTGGCAAAACGGAAACCGCGCTGGCATTGGCCGATACGCTGTACGGCGGTGAACGCAATGTCATCACGATCAATATGTCCGAGTATCAGGAAGCCCACACTGTCTCCAGTCTCAAGGGCTCACCGCCGGGCTACGTCGGATACGGCGAAGGCGGCGTACTGACTGAAGCTGTGCGTCGCAAACCCTACAGCGTCGTATTACTGGATGAAGTCGAAAAGGCCCATCCGGACGTGCTCGAACTGTTTTTCCAAGTATTCGACAAAGGCGTACTGGATGACGGCGAAGGACGCGAAATCAACTTCCGTAACACGGTGATTATCCTCACGTCCAATGTCGGCACCGAACACATCATGCAGACGTGCCTCGGAGTCAGCGAGCTACCCGCCCCCGCCCAGATCGTCGAAGACCTGCGCGACCAGCTCAACAACGTTTTCAAACCTGCATTTCTCGGGCGCTTGAGTATTGTTCCGTATTACCCGGTACAGGACGCCGTGCTCGAGCGCATTGTCGGTCTGAAGCTAGCGCGTATCCGTGCGCGTTTCGAACGAAATCATCAGGCCTCTTTAGAGTTCAGCCCGGAGCTGGTGCCCACGATTGCCGCGCGCTGCACGGAAGTCGACAGCGGAGCCCGGAACATCGACAACATCCTGTCCGGCACATTGATGCCTGAATTGGCAGAGCACGTGTTGGCACGTATGGCAGAAGACAAACCCGTCAATAGCATGAGCATCGGCCTTGATGAGGCCGGAGGCTTTTCGTACACCGTGGCGTAGACGACAACCGGGATCCGGATGAGATTCAGCGTCGCCCGAATTGCCGGGCGTCGATATGAAGTGTTTCAGGAGCAGCAAAATGGGCAGGTATTTGGGTGTTTTGATTATGTTGCTAGGGCTGACCGCCTGCGGCATCACTGACCGTGTAGGCAAGCGAGTCGATGACACATGGGCAGGCGACATGCTGTTCAGCAGCGATGAAAAGATCGTTCTGACCGTGGACGGCGGCAACCAGTTGAACCCCAATACCTCCGGCATGCCTTTGTCCGTCGTGACCAGGGTTTATCAGCTGACCTCACTGGACAAGTTCAACAGCGCGGACTCAAACACGCTGCTGGACCACCCCGAACAAGTGCTCGGCAACACCGTGCTCGATACCCGCGAACTCGTGGTTTTGCCCGGGATGGGTCAGGTCCAGACCTGGCCACTCGCCAAGGAAGCACGGTACATCGCAGTAGCGGCCTTCTTTCGTGATGACAGCGGCGGCCGCTGGAAAATGGCATTCAATGCAGACGCGTTTCGCAAGGACGGGATTCTGTTTTCATCCGAGGGCGGCCGCGTGCTTTTGGACGTGAACCGCATCAGTGCCGAGCGAGGGCAAGATGTGCTGCAGATGCCCGAAGAACAAATCATCGCGCCATTACAGCCAGCCCAGCCAGAGCATACGGAGCCTGGGCTTATGGAGCGCATGCAGTCAAAGGCCGCCGAATCTGCAGAAGACGCTGCCAACAATTCTATTAAGAAGTCGCTGAGCAATACATTTGACTCAGCTCTGGAAGGTGCTAAATGAGTAAAAAGAGCCGTGTGATGTGGTCAGAGGGCATGTTCCTTCTGCCACAGCACTTCCAGTATCAGGATGAGTTCCACCAGAACCAGCTGGCTCAGGCGACACTGCGCTCGTCACCATTTCATTGGGGCGTGCAGCTTCTGGAAGTGGATGAGCAAGCCTTGGTCAACGGAGTGCTGCAACTCAAGCGGCTACAGATGGTTTTCCCGGACGGCTCGCTCTTTGACGCACCGCAGCATGACCCGCTGCCTGCTGCGCGCGATTTGAAAGATGTGCAGCACGGTTCGGAGCTGAAAGTGTATGCGGCGTTGAAATTGGCTGAACCGTACAGTGCCAATTACCTGGACGAAGGTGAAGAGCGCAAAGGCGCACGTCGCTACCGTAAAGCATTTGATATGTTGCCTGATATCAATGAAGGCGAGCTGGAAAACGAAATTACCAGCCTGCGACTTAATGTGGTGCTGCTGATCGATGGTGATTCACTCGATGGCTACAGCTATTGCCCGCTGACCCTGCTTCAGCGCAACAACATTAATGGATTTAGCCTGGACACTCAGTTCATTCATCCTGCCCTGCACATCGGGTCGCATGAAACGTTGCTGAAAATTGCCCAGCGCCTGCTCGCACTTCTGCAGAGCAAGAGCGAAACACTGTCTGGCCGCCGCCGGGAAAGAGCTGACCAGATCGCTGAATTCGGGTCTAGCGATGTCAGCCTGTTCTGGCTGCTTTATACCGTCAATCGCGCGTATCCAGGTCTTGCTCACCTGCTTCAGCATCCGAGGCTGCACCCAGAGCAGTTGTATCGCTTTCTGGCTGAGCTGGCGGGCAGTCTGCTGACTTTTTCCCTGAGCGCACAGCTCAATGATATCCCTGCCTACGATCATCATGATCCCGCCACTTCGATGATAAAGCTCGACAGGCTGGTTCGCGAACTGCTCAACAGTGTTGTGCCCAACCAATATATTCCGATCAGCCTGGAACAGACTCGTACGTCCTATTTTGTGGGCCGCCTGAACGATCCACGCTTGAGTGAGGCTGACTTTTACATTGCGGTTCATGCAGACATGCCAGGTGCTCAGGTTCTTGAACTGGTACCACGTGCCTTCAAGGTCGGCTCGCCGGAAGACATTGAGGTAGTGGTTAATACGGCAATGCCGGGGGCGGCGCTCAGTCACTGTGTGCGAACCCCAAATGCCATTCCCGTTCGTCTGGACAACCAATACTTCTCGATCGAACCCCATGGCCGGGTCTACGAACGCATGATGAAAGCTAACGCCATCGCGTTCTATGTGCCCAGCGCATTTAAAAATCTCAAGCTTGAACTGATGGCGGTGCTCAAATGAATGATGCCGTGATGCAAGGCGGCGTTACTGCCCCAGCGCAAACACTGACACTCAAGGATATGGTCAAGGACTTCATGACCATGGCGCTGATGATTCGTCGCGGAAGCAAGGTGCGCGACGTCTCAAGGCTGCGTGCCAGCGTCGACGAATTCTTTCCCGCGCTTGAGCGGGATGCGCGTCGTGCCAACTACAGCGTCGAACAAGTCAGGGATGCGCAATACGCGCTATGTGCGTTTCTGGATGAAAGCGTCTTGAATGCCGGGCAGAGTGAAATACGTAATCAGATTGAAGTTAATCCACTGCAATTTCAGTATTTTGGCGTGCATTTGGCTGGTCAGGGTTTCTTCGAGAAACTCGAAGCATTGCGTACTGACGTGAAACGCAACCTTGATGTCCTTGAGGTTTATCACCTGTGCCTGGCACTGGGCTTTGAAGGCAAATACAGCCTCGAGAAGAAAGATCAACTTCGTTACATCGCCAATACCCTGGGGCAGGACATCGCTCGTTACCGAACCCCGCGCAAAGCGCTTTCCCCAGATTGGGCACTGCCCGATCAAGTGTCTCAGATGTTCCGTTATGAAGTCCCCTTGTGGCTCTACCTGGTACTCATCGCACTGATATGCGGTGCCGTTTACCTGACCCTGGACTGGCTTCTGGGCAAAGAGGTGGCAGCACTGGCCGAACAGGTCCGTCAGCTGTTCGGCGTTTAATTCAGTTACGGATCCGGTCAGGAAGACATGAAAGCATTATTGCGTTGTTTAAAAAATTTCTGGTTTGCACTGGCACTCCTGTGGACAGTCGGTTTGCTCGCCTGCTGGCTGGCACTCCCGCGCTGGAATTTCACGCGGGAAAACATTTACGTGGCCATGGCGCTGATCAGTGCCTTCTGCCTGCTGCTTATTGTGCTGCGTCAGTACCGCAGAATTCGCGCCGAACAGAACATCGAAAGCCTGGTGCAACTGGAGGTAGACCGGTCGTTAGGGGCCGAGGGCGAGTTTCGTGACCAACACGTACTGCGCGAGCGCCTCAAACACGCTATATCGATGCTGCGCTCATCGCGCTCTGCGGGCGGCGGCGGAGCATCTGCGCTTTCTGATCTGCCATGGTATCTGGTCGTCGGCATGTCAGCATCGGGCAAGACCTCGCTACTGACACGCTCAGGTCTGTCAGCGACCATTGCCGGAGCCCAGGCGAGCGGCATGGACAGCGGGACTCAGCACTGCGACTGGTATTTCAGTCCCGACGCAGTCTTGATTGATACTGCGGGCCGCTACTTGCGCGATGACCAGTCAGCCAGCGAGTTCGCCTCGTTCCTAAAGCTACTGCGCAAGCAACGCGCCAAACCCGCCGTTAACGGGTTGATTCTGGTGGTGAGCCTGCCAGAGATTGTCTCTGCTACCTTGGCCGAACGCGAAGCCCTGGCTGCCCGTCTGGTTTCTCGTATTGATGAATACAGCGAATGCCTGGGTGTTAACCCTCCGCTTTATCTGATGCTCAGCAAGACAGATCTGCTGCCAGGCTTCAACCAAGCCTTCGACGGCATGGACACTGCACAACGCCAGCAGCCTCTGGGCATGACGTTCGCCTTGTCGGATGTGCGCGCCAAAGGCCTGCGCGCCGTCATGGAAACCAAGTTTGCCCATTTGCTGGAGAGCGTGCGACACCACGTGGATACTCAGCTGATTATCGGGGGCAAAACCGCCAGCGCCGAGCTGCTGCAATTTCCCAATTACTTTGCCGAACTGTCGACCGTTATCTCTGGTTTTCTTGACCAGTTTGAACGCTCAGCGCAAGGGCATACGCCTCCTATCGTGCGAGGCGTCTATTTCACCAGCGCCCTGCAGACAGATGAGCAGTTGCCACCTGTCTATGAGGATGCTCTTGGAGATTACTACGCGCTTGAGCCCAAAGAGCATCCGATACACAGCGATATACGTAGAAAGATAGGCGACAAGAGCTACTTTATTACTGAGACATTTCGTCAGGTAGTGTTCCCGGATCGCAATCTGAGCCTTTACTACTCACGCCTGGGCCGCACACGATCCTTGACCCCTGCATTGATCGCGTTAGCGGCTTTGGCAGGTATAGGCTTGATCGCGTGGGAGGCGGTTTCTTATAACAAAAACCGTGAAATGCTGGCGGGCATCGCAAACGAATTGACACAGCTTGAGACTGCAGCCGATCGGTCAGATCGGCTGCGCTCGGGACAGGCGATGGAAACATTGCGTGTTTACCTTAGCGAGTTCGAAGGATACGGCAATCACGGCGTACCCTTCGCGTTGGGCGCAGGCCTGTACAGCGGCGATGATCTGCTGATCCCGCTGCGTGAGGCGTACCTGCAGCAGCTACGTACCCAAGCGCTGGAGCCCATCGGCAAGTACTTGCAGGTGCAACTGCGCGAGCTTAACCAGTTTGCTCAGACGGTGGATCGGAGCCCACTGGCGCCTACCGATAAACGTCGCTCGGCCAAGTCCCCGTTAAAAAAACCGGCAAAAACACCGAGCATCAGCGCGTTGAAAGCGACTGTCAGCCTTCCGCGTAACAGCGCAGATCTGACCGGACAGTTACGCTCGGGCGTCAACGAGGCAGGTGAAGCCGGGCGTCGCAGAACGCTGGATGCTCTTCGCGATAACGCCAAGTCCGAATCAACTACGGATCTTGCCGAAGACACCGCACTGACTGCCGGGTTGTCACTGTCGGAAGACAGCCTCAGCCGGCTGACAGAGCAACAAGTGTCTTCAGTGATCAAGGCTTACAGCGCACTTAAGCTGTACTTGATTCTGTCGCGTCCGGATGAACACCGCGATGCCGAATTCGTTGCTGATGAACTTCCTCAAGCCTGGGCACTGGCGGCGCAGGCAGAGGGCCAGGAGATCAGTCCAGCACTGATTGAAGCCAATACCGCGATGTACGTGCGCTACCTGCAACAAGGTACCGCGCCAGCGCTGCGACGTAATGAGCAACTGGTCAACGACACACGGCAGAGCCTGCGTTCCTTCATGATCGCCAGTTCTCTGGTTGATCGTGAGTATCTGCGCCTTCAGCTGGAGTCGAGCCGTCAGTTCCCGTCGCTTACGCTATCGGACATGGTGCCCACAGCCGGACGTGATCAGTTATTTTCGGCGGAAGCAGTACCTGCCATTTACACCCGACAAGGTTGGGAAGAGTTTCTGCAGCCCGAACTGATCAAGTTGCTGTCAGGCAACCTGCGCAACGACAGTGACTGGGTACTCGATAGCGAAGGCAGCAATGGCATGGTTCAGAAAGCCAACTTCGTGCGTGAGCTGATGGCTCGCTACAAAGCCGACTACGCAGATGCCTGGTTCAGGATGCTCAGAGGCGTAGGTGTGCGTCATTTCACCGACATGGCCAATGCTACCGAGCGTTTATCAGTGCTTAGCGACGTGCAGAACTCTCCCGTCAAGAGTCTATTGCACGCCGTGAACCAGAACACGTCGTGGGACTTGCCCAAAGTCAACTCTGCGGCGTCTCCGAATAAAGCGGACGACGGGTTCTGGAGCGGCATCAAAGGCACCTTCAGTACCCAGAGCGAGCAATCCGAAAGCCTGGTAGTGACATTGCCACGTGTCGACGATGGGAGTCTGGCAAAACGCTTCGAACCCGTCGCACGCCTGTTCGCAACGCAAAATGCAGAGGGCGCGGACAGCACGGTGATGGATCGATATCTGGCAGCGTTACGCAAGCTCAAAGTGCGTTTGACCAATATTCAGCGATCGCAGGATGTCGGCAAGAACAGCAAGCTATTGATCAGCGAAACACTGGAAGGACAGCCGTCCGAAGTTACACAGGTACGCAACTACATCGAGACCAGCGTCGATACCAGCGAAGGAGGCCTGTCGAACTCCTTGCAACGCCTGTTCAACTCGCCACTGCAGTTTGCCTGGGAAACACTTCGCGACCCGGCTGGCCAACAGATCGCAAAAGCATGGTCGCAGGATGTCGCCCGCCCCTGGAAACAGGTCATGGCTTACCGGTACCCCATTGTGGCTGGCAGTGAAAACGAGGCATCAGTCAAGGATTTGCAGCGTTTCGTCGATCCTGAAACAGGTTTGCTGCCCGCGTTCAAACGCAACGAAATCGGCAACCTCGCCGGCGGCGAAGGATTGGGCATGGGTACAGGCGGCAACGCTGCGCCTCTGGTCAATACACGCATGATTGACAGCATCGACAAGGCCAGCTCGGTAGGACAGGTCATCGCCAGTTTGTCTGATCGTGAAAACGGCTTCGAAATCATGCTGGAGCCATCGGCTCGTTACACGGACATCATTTTCACGCTCGACGGACAGGAACAGCATTATCGAAACGGTCGTACCAGTTGGAACCGGTTCTCCTGGCCGGGTACCTCCAACGCACCGGGGGCACGTCTGGATGTAGTGACTCTGGAAGGCCAACGCATCACTGTTTTCGACTACCCGGGCCGTTGGGGCTTGCTGAAGATGAACGACAGTGCTCGCGTCACCGATCTGGACACGGTTCAGCAACGTTTCAGCTGGCAGTCGGCCGCCGGGCCGGTAAGCCTGGTCGTTCGTAACTATGGCGGCGTCAAAATGACTGACCTGGCACAGGTCAAATCATTGAGCGTGCTTAACGACCCTGGGCAGAAAAACTGATTATGGCAAGCCATCACAGAGGGGGCACAGGCTGATGATCGGATGTTTTGGCAAAGTGCCCGCGAGTGCCGACTTCGTCAGTTTGAACGGAGCCATGCCTGAGGTATGTGAGTTCGATCTGTGGCTACAAAACAGTCTGGGACGCATGCAGACGCGTGAGGATTGGCGGGAATTGTTTGATGAGTTGCCCGTGTGTTTTTTCTCATACCGCAGTCGCAATGGACAGTGGCTGCTGGGTGGATTCATAAGCTCGCGGGACGCCAGCGGCAGACGTTATCCATTTATGGTATTTCAAAGCATAAAGGTGGATCCCAGCGACCCGTTCATCAATCCGCACACGTTGTGCGAGTTGTTCGCCGGGCAGATAAAACCGCTTCTCATGCAGGCCGCGCAGGGAACGGACATAGAACAGATTTTTGCTCGACTCAGAACCATGCGTTTGTGGACCGCCAAGGATCTGGATCTCTATCGACGTGTGCATGACAAGTTTCTTATGGACTTTAACCTGCGTGATGTGTCGCGGCCACTGCGACACAGCTATCCGGAGTTCGGTACCCAGTCGGGGCTGGCCAGCCTTTACAAATTGCGCAAGGCCATGAGGAACAATGAGCCGCCCGCAATAAGCCTGCCTCTGCCAGCAGAAAGCGGCCTGAAGCGCCCCATGGCTGACTTATGGTGCACATTGCTGTCACGTCTGCGCGGCAAAACGGGCATGCCGGATGTCAGCGTGCTGGTAGACAGCTTTATGCGACCGGGACTGCTGTGCTTTCCGTCGCGTGGAAACAGTGAAATGTATCGGATGTTGACCGGTATCGCTGCACCCGAGGACCGCTACAACCTGCTGGATCCTTTACCGGAGCCCGCGTCTGCCGCCTCGCTTGTGTTGCCTGCCGATCACCTTGCATTGAACGACTTTATTGAGCGCTTTACAGACGCTCGGGATGAACAGTATTGATGAACAGGCTCAAATATTACTTTCTCAAGTACCAGCCATATGTTCTGGGGATTGCGTTCTTCCTGGCCATCTTCCTGGTGTGGTCGCTCGGTGTAGCGATGGGGTTTTCCTCCCTTCACAGCCTGCTGGCCGGGATAGGAGTGTTTCTGTTGCTATCGGCTGGTTATGTCCTTTTCATGGGACGAAGCCACGCACCGCGCCACGACCTTGAAGCGCTTCTACGTGATGACGCCGATCAGGCCGTGTTGAATTCCAGCCCGCAGGATCGCGAGGAAGTCAGCCTGCTACGCGAGCGCCTGCTGCAAAGCATCGAGCGCCTGCAGGGCAATTCAGGGAAGAACGCATCCAGTAAGGACGCACTCTATGCCCTGCCCTGGTACCTGGTAATCGGCCAGCCCGCGTCCGGCAAAAGCACCATGCTGTATCAGTCCGGATTGAATTTTCCCTATGCGGAGCGCGAAGGCGCACGCGTCGCAGGACTAGGCGGCACTCGCAACTGTGACTGGTTTTTCAGTTCTGAAGCAGTGTTACTGGACACTGCCGGCCGCTATATGGATAACCAGGAAGAGGCTGGCAAATGGCGTGCGTTTTTAAGTCTGCTTCGACAACACAGGCAACGACGCCCGCTGAACGGCCTGATCGTCGCAGTGAGTGTAGAGGATGTTCTGAAGTCAACGCCCGACAGCCTCGAACGTCTTGCCAAGCGCCTGCGCGAACGCATTCAGGAAGCGCACGATCTGCTTGAGCTGCGCCTGCCTATCTATCTGGTGTTCACCAAATGCGACCTGATACCAGGCTTCACTCACTTCTATCGCCAGCTCGATAACCAGACTCGTGGCGAAGTAATGGGCAAGACATTTGCTCACGAAGGTTTCAGGCAGTCCGATTGGGGTAAGCGCTTCACTGCGGCAATGGGCGAATTGGTAGACCATTGGCAGCAAATTGCCGATCAGCAATTGGTGCAACAGGACATTCAGCTGACCAGACAGGACCCGGCGGCGTATCGCTTCCCTCTGGAACTGACAGCGCTCAAACCATTGCTTGAGACTTTTGTTACCGACTTGCTCAGAGCGAACCCGTATCAGAGTGCCGAGCTGCTCCGCGGCTTCTATTTCACCAGTGCACTCGACGCTGATAAAGCTACGCAGGGATTGTATGCACAGCATGTCACCGAGCGCTTTGCGCTGGCTGACTCGTCAGCCGAACTACCGGTTACCGGGCAGACGCAGCCGATGTTTATCAATAGCCTTTTTCAGAAGGTCATTATCCCTGATCAACATCTTGTGGCGCTGTACACCAGCAATCGCAGCGAAACCCGGCGCAAAAATATATGGATCGGCACAGCCGCATTGGCAGGCTTGCTGCTTTGTGTAGGCTGGGCCGTTTCGTACAGCAATAACAAAGCAGCCATCCAGGCAATTTCCGGCGGGCTGGCCGTAGCACAGCAAAAAGACGAACACACCAGCGGCCAATACACCCAATGGCAGACTCTGGATCAACTGCGGCAGACTTCAGCAGATCTTTATACTCGTCACCACGGTGGCGGCGTACCGCTGAGCATGCGTCTGGGGTTGTACAAGGGTTATGACGTGGAGCCCTATGTACGTCAGCGCTATTTCGCACGTCTTGAAAGCGTAATGCTCAAACCGACTGCCGATAACCTGACCCGCTCGTTGTACCTGTTGAGCAGTATCAAGATATACCAGCGCAATGCGCCGACGCTTACAACCGTGACAGGAATCGACAGCGTCGAGCCGCGCGCGCTCCCTGTGGATAACCGCGCGCAGTCAGTTGCGACCTTTGGCAAGACCACGCTGGACACCTACTTGATGCTGTCCAAGGCGCAACGTGAGCAAGCCGATCCTGCGGTATTAAAGGCTCGCATTCCTGATTATTGGTATCCGGCGATCTACAAGCAGGTTCAACGCGATACAAACGTGTCAGCTCAAGCTGCTGGCGAGGTCGATGACTATCAGTTTGCCGGGCGTCAGATAGCATTCTATAGCGATCAGATCCGTGAACTTGACGTACCACGCATTCTCAACAATGCATTCTTGATCTCCAGCTCGCGCAATTACATAAATAGCCTGCTCTCACAGTCGTTGCGCGCTATCGAAACCATCACGCTGGAGTCCGACACCCTGTTTGCGTTTGGCCGCGCGGACTTTCAAAGCCTTGAGCTTGCCGGACAACGCCAGTTAAGCGCCATCGCCGGGAAACTGCTGAACACACCGAACGTGGGCAAGATCGTGATCACTGGCCACGCAGACCAGATTGGCGATGCGCAGAGCAACCTGCAGGTATCCAGACAGCGCGCGCAAACCATCAAAACCTACCTGGTAGGTAAAGGCTTGCCGAGCGAACTGGTCGACGCGGTCGGCGAAGGCAGCAATAAACCACTGGTGCATTGCGACATGCAGATGCCACGCGCCGAGCTCATCCACTGCCTCGAGCCCAACAGACGAGTCGAAATCGAGGTGCGTGCGCTTAACTGAGCCGCCCCCGAGGTAAAACGATCGCCATGTGTGTGCCTGCTTCGGCATGCATGGCTTTAGAACGGCCCAGCCATTATGTGGCAGGGTCAAACACAGGGCGATCCAACTTGTGGATCAATGAAAGCCCTTTTAAGGAGAAATGAAAAATGGCATTTGACGCATTCCTCAAAATTGACGGTATCCCGGGTGAAAGTCTGGACGACAAGTTCAAGGACTGGATCGAAATCCTGAGCTACACGCACGGCGCTACACAGGCGACTTCGGCGACTGCCAGTTCGTCTGGGGGCGCATCTTCCGAGCGCGTTAACCTGAGCGACTTCACGGTTATCAAGTATGTCGACAAGGCTTCTCCCAAAGCCTTCGAGTCATGCTGCAAAGGCCAGCACATCAAGGAAGTTGTCCTCAACCTTAACCGTGCCGGCGGCGACAAGCTGACCTACATGACCATCACACTGGAAGAAGTGGTCATCTCTTCTGTCACCTTCCTGGGCAACATGCCTGTGGCTGGCGAAACCAAGGCGGAGAGCGATCTGCCATTGGAAGAGATCAAGTTCAACTTCTCCCGCATCAAGATCGCCTACACCCAGCAGAAGCGTTCCGATGGCGCAGGCGGCGGTAAAGTTGCAGGCGGCTGGGACCGCTCGTTGAACAAGGTCTACTCCTGAGTAAGGCCTCGGGCGACTGAAGTTGTTCGGCCGCTCAATCGAGGGTCCCGCGCCTGCAAGGGCGCGGTGGCCTTCTCTTTTCACCTTTGAATGCAGAGCCGTCCATGTCTGACATCCTCGAAGACCTTTCGCTGGCCACATTGCGTACACCCATTCAGGGTGGCGCGGGCGAAGACCTGAGTTTTTCCAGCCTGTTCGATCAGATCAAGGAGGCACGCCGCGCCGATGTCGACTATCTGACTCAGGGCGACTGGCAAACCGATCTGAAACAGGCCGACTGGGAACAGGTTGTGCAACTGGCCAGCGCCGGGATTGCAGAACAGAGCAAAGACTTGATGCTGGTCGCATGGCTAGGTGAAGGTCTGGCGCACAAATATCATTTCCGCGGTATCCGTTTCGCGCTGGCAGTGGCTCAAGCCATGCTGGAAGATTTCTGGGACACCCTGTTCCCTTCTCTGGAAGCCGGCACCGAAGAGCGTTCTGCTCGCTTGGGGTGGTTGAATACAACCTTGGCCGAAGTGGTCCGTACGTTACCGATTACCCAGGGACAGGGCTACAGCCTGTTCAAATATGATGAATCTCGACAAGTTGAAAACCTGGCTCGACAGAACTCGTCGGCAATGAACCAGGCTCTCGAAGAAGGCAAGATCAACGCTGAATTGTTCCAGCGCTCGGTAGTACTCACCGACACCGATCACCTGAACCGCAAATACGCGGAAATGAGTGAATGCCTGGTTGCATGCAAACAGCTGCAGTCAACCATCGATAGCGTCTTCGAACGCGATATACCCAGTTTTCTTGCCCTCAACGATGTACTCACTCACGCTCGACAGCTTGTTGAGCGACTGCTCAAGGAGCGCGGTGTCGAACTCGTGACACCGGCAAGCCAGTCAAAAGAAGACGTTGCAGATGAGCCCGTCAAAGAACGACCAGCGGCACGCGACGACATTCCTGCAGCCAACGCCCCTATGCGCACCGTGCCACTGACCCGTGACGAAGCGTTTGCCTTGTTGCAAGGCGTCGCACAATTCTTCAAACAGACAGAACCCCACAGCCCGGTGCCCTACCTGGTAGAGCGAGCAATCAAATGGGGAAATATGCCGCTGGAAAGCTGGCTGAGCGATGTGATCAAGGACGGTAGCGTCGTCGATGGCATTCGCGATCTGCTGGGCACTCTGCCGCAGCGCGATTAAAAGCTCTGACAGCCAACCACAAGGAGTATCAACATGCGCCCGATCATTTTGCTGAACGATCCGACCGACAGGGCCGGGGTTGTTGTCGAAGGATCTCCGACCACTCTGGTCAATGGTCGACTGGTGGCCAGAGTCGGCGATAAAGTCATGTGCCCGCATGGGGTCTGTGCAATCGCGACAGGTGACACGTCAACGTTGGTAGATGGCCGGCCGGTTGCCCGCCATGGCGACAAGACTGCGTGTGGCTCCAGTCTCATCGCCACCAACAGTGACTGTGGCATATTTTAAGGACGACAGCATGTTGAAGCCCTATGGCCAAGGTCATCGCTCTTTATGGGATGTCATTGGTGAGCGACGCGAACAGGAACAACGTCAGGCTACTCCGGCACGTCAGCCAGCAGACTATGACCTCACACGCGTCAAAATTGACAACGCCTGGCTGTGGCTGCCGAACCTCGAACCTGCTCAAGCTGCGTCAGGGACATGGCTTGGAGCCGTTAACGGAGATTTTGAACACGATCCCAGATTGGTCAGTCCATCGGGCCACCGTTATAACCTGCGTCGCATTCGCCTGCCCCAGCACAAACCGGAAATCGATACGTTGCCACGTACGCTTCAACTGCTTGAGGCCATGCTCGCACAATGGGCTGATTTCGCAGCCAGCGTCGATTGGGAAAACACGAAGGTAGTACTGTTTGCGCCGTCGGGCATCGCCCCATCAGCATGGGAGAATCATGCTTTGCCGATCTGGCCGTTTGATTACCTCCCCGGCGAGGGCTTCGACACTCCTTCGCTGAACTTTGATGAATGGTTGCCCTGGGCGCTTCAAAACGATACGGAAGCGTCTTGCCTGCTGTGCGTCAGCATAGACACCTGGGCAACAAAAGACCGGGCTGGCGCTCTGCCCAGCGACGCCATGGTCGGTGAAAGCATCTCGATCGTGCACCTGCGGCGTGTAGACCACGCCAACCCCGACGAGGAAAATACCTGGCAACTCTATCCAGCCATGACCCGCGAACACTCTCCGCGTGCATCGCAGCCAAGGCAAAGCAGCGCCGATCTGCAACAGCTGGCAGAGGCCCTTTGCGAGCAGAGGGGTATTCAACCGAACGACATCCAGGCACTCGTCATCGACGGTCATCTTCATGACAGACGTCTAGAGCAGCTCTCTCATTACGCAAGTACCCAACTGCCAAACCTGGTGGTAGCGGAGCATGTCGCTGGGCAGGCATTACTGGCAGGCGAGCGAGGAAGGAGCGCGACTCAACTAACGTCACTCGCACTTGCTTTTCACGCAGGCAGGGCGAGGCAGGGATCGGTGCTGATATTTGATAGACACGCCTCTACTCAGACTCAAGCCTGGTTGCTGAGTACCGGCAAGACGATTGCGCAAGCTGGCGATGAGGTAGCCGAACACCGCGGGCTTGAACACGACGGACAGAGCAAAGACTCATGAAGGAAAATTTTGATTTCAATCCAAAATCCTGCTCGATCAATGATCTGAATCCGGGCTGTGTCGAAATGTGGACACTTGGCCAGCAAGTGGCTATCAGGCGCTTGTGCGTGAAGACCCGCGCCGAATACAAGCAACCGGCCAGGTATGAGCTGCTCAAGGACTTCAGTACGCGGGCTGCGCGTATCGCAGGCAATTACGCACGTATTTACCTGGAGCAAGAGCACAACGGCCAGCCCGAACAAAAAGGACGGTTTTACTGGACAGGGTTAGCGGCGTTTGCAAGCAAACAGGTCATGTGTGCATTGGATTATTCCAGTAACACAAAGATGCGCTATTTGCCACCCGCCGTACCGCCCTTGGAGATTACCAAGATATTTTTGGGCAAGGGAAACTTCTGGTTATTCCAGGACATCTTCGTCTGGCACTGGTTTTATATTAATTATCCACAGCAGTTCAATGAGTGCATAAAGACTCGGGACTTCAGTACGTATGACCCACGATTCAAGCAAAGCTTTGCGCAACTGCCATGGATTGATGATGCACTGCCCAAAATAAACAACCTGAAGGTAACTGATTATCTGGTAAGCGGCTTCAAGTTGATATCGGCTGTAGAGAAGGAGCCGGCAGGTACACTGCGTGAAAAATACAAATTTCAGTCCCTCCTGGCAATTGCCAAACATGAACAACTGATGATATTGCAACCGTTGATATACGAGGATAAAAGCTTCAGGGCACTGTTGTACATGCAAACGTGGGTTGAGGGGTACGGGGATGTTCCGCGCCGACTGGCGTCCCTGAGTGTTGAATGCGATACAGGCGACCCGGAGCAGGATGTCATCATGTCCGATGGCGAGCTGTACGACGCCGAGGACAGAATGATCTTTATTACAACAATTGCCTCTACGTATCATCGGAGAATGCAAAGAAAAAATGTTGAGATGGAAAAGGCAATTGTGACGATAGGGACGTGGAATGAACGCACTACTTAAATATATGATAGCGGCTTTCATACTGCTGACCGGTTGTGAGGATTCGGATATGAATACAAAAAATCGTGAGATCGAACTCTCTCTTGGAGTATCAATTGATACTGTCTTGGCTTCAACATCTGTAAAGCTGCGAAAAGACTGCGATGATACGATGTGTCTCTACCAATTTATAGTGCCGTCAAAATCCTCTGAACTGATCACTGTAAAGGTACGCTCAGCATCCACCATATTAGCGATTGAGAACGTTAGTTCAACCACTATCGTCACCAATCCCCTAGGGCTTATTACAGATATAGACGTGTATGTAGCAGGAGTATCAGCCCATGCGAAACATGAAGACGCAATGGCGTACTTTTATCAACAAGTACAGAATCTAGACGCTGCGGGATGGCAGCGTTACATTTTCCCTAATGAAGCGAGAATACCCGGTACAGAAGCCGGCAAATTTACCGACTTAAATGAAGTACTAGGTAAAAATGTTGGTACAGGTCCCTGGATGGACCCAAATCTCAAGCTTACGAAGCAGGTATGGGTCTCATTGCCTATGATCAACACGTGGATGTTCTACAGCGGTCACGAGTATCTTGATCTGATGGTACAGCGCGAGAACAGCAAAGACGACCCGCAGAACCGTGGATCTTACTTGTTTACATGGACGTTCAAATCAGAAAGTGAGTTCTACGCCGAATTCGTGAGAGGCGAAGATCGCGCACGCTGGAGAGAACTTCTGCCTGCCGAATTAACCCGAATGGGGAAAGAGCGGCAGAAGACAGAGGCGCAACTGAAAAAAATGGGCATAAAGATCGATGAAAACTATAAAGATGCCAAACCTCCCGTAGAAGCGGGTTAAACCAAAGATACGTCGCAAACCGATTCAAGCGGTAAAGGAGTTACACCATGGATCTGACATTCGGTACCGCCCTCAGCCAGAGCGGACGCCTGCTGCAACTCACCACGCCGCTGGGCGAGCATCAGCTTCAGGCCCTGCGCATGCACGGGGTCGAGCGCATCGGCCGCGTGCCACGTTACACCCTCGACGTGGTGGTGCAGGACACCGAATACGATCCTGAAAAACTCATCGGCCAACCCGTCAGCCTGGCCATCCTCTGCGATGACGGTTCTCCCGCACAGCGCCACGGGCTTGTAGAGAGTGTGCGCTACTTGGGCAATGACGGCGGTCTGCATGACTGGCAACTGGTCTTCGCGCCCTGGTTCAGCCTGCTCGAATACCGCCTCGACTGCCGCATCTGGCAGGACAAAAACCTGCCGGCGATCCTTGAAGCCGTTTTCTCGATGTACGAGCAGGCCAAAGGCAATTACCGCCTGGACCTGCGTCGTGAATACGCACCGCTGTCCTATGTCACTCAGTTCAACGAGAGCGACGCCAACTTCGTGCAGCGCTGGTGCGAGCAGGAAGGTCTTTTCTGGTACGTCGAACACACCGCTGACAAGCACTGCATCGTGTTTACCGATACCGTCGATACCCTCCCCGCGTTGGCACCGCAGAGCATTCGCTTTCACACCCAAAACGCCACCGAGAAACAGGACGGCATTACCCAGTGGAGCAGCGGTTCGCAGTTGCTCAGCGGCAAGCTGCATTGGCGCAGTGTCGATTACCTGGCCCACGGCCAGCCACGCGAAACCGTGATGCCTGCCCTACAGGCCGCTTCGGCCCCGCAGGCGCTGGAGCGTTACGAGTATCAGGGCCAGTACGGCTGGCAGAAGCAGGACCGCGGCGAGTGGCTGAGCCGCGTACAGATCGAACAGCGTGAATCCCAGGCACGTCGTGTGCAAGGTCAAAGCGGCGTGCGGCAGATGGAAGCCGGGCGCTGGTTTGAGCTGACCCAGCATCCGCTGTACGAGCGCAAGGCAGCCGAGGAGCGTCAGTTTTTGCTGATCGAAGTCGAGATGTTCGCCGAGAGCAATTTGCCACTGGCCAAGGAGAGACGCGAAGTGCCGGGGAGCCTGGCGGCGCTGTTCAGATCTGTTCGTCCTGAGCCATCAGCGCTGACCGGTGTGGCCGATTCACTGGGCGTGGGCAGCCACGGTTTCTTCCTCAATCGCTTTGAAGGCCAGTTGCACAGTGTGCCGTTCCGCAGCCCGGCCGAGCATTTCAAGCCTAATAATCCCGGCCCGCAGACCGCCGTGGTGGTCACGCCCAACGGTCATGAGGTGTTTACCGACACTCTGAACCGGGTATGCGTACGCTTCCACTGGGACCGGCTTTCCCAAGAGGGCGAACTGGGTTCCTGCTGGCTGCGCATGATGCAACCGAGCAGCGGACCGGACTGGGGCAGTGTGCACGTGCCGCGTGCCGGTGAAGAGGTGGTCATCACTTTTCTGGACAATGATATTGATCGGCCACTGGTGATGGGGCAAGTCTACGGCGGCCACAAACCCGCCTGGCACTCCAGCGGCTTGATGGCCGGTTACAAGAGCAAGGAAGTCGGCGGAGGTGGTTTCAACCAGTGGGTGATGGACGACTCGACCGGCCAGGTCCGCACCCAGATCCACAGCAGCCACGGGCATACCCAGCTTAACCTTGGTTACCTGATCGACCAGCGCGGCAACAACCGCGGCGGTCTGCGTGGTACCGGGTTCGAACTGCGCACCGATGCTTACGGTGCCCTGCGCGCCCAGCAGGGTCTTTACCTCAGCACCTGGAAACGCAGCGGTGCCCAAGGCGCACAGATCGATGCCAGCGAAGCGCAGCAGCAACTGAAAAATAGCGAGCAACGCGTCAAGACCTTGTCCGACACGGCGCAACAGCACAACGCCCTGCCCATGCAGGAAGGCCTGGACAGCCTCACCCAGCTCAATAGCGATGCCGACGTGACCTACGGCAGTGACGACGGCAGCCCGAGCCAAGGCCCCGGTGAACAGCAACGCAACGGCGGCGATACCGCCTGGGCGATCCGCAGCGGCGGACGCGGCAAGACACCGGGTTACCAGCAACCTCTGCTGATCGCCTCCTCCCCTGCCGACATCGCCACCGCCACGCCGAAAAGCACCCACCTGCACAGCGGCAAGCACCTGACCCTGAGCACCGGCGAAGACGTCAGCATTGCTAGCGGCAAATCCCTGCTGGCCAGCGTCGCGCAAAGCATCAGCCTGTTTGCCCAGAATGCGGGAGCGAAGCTGTTTGCTGCAAAGGGCAAGATTGAGCTGCAGGCGCAAAGTGATGCGATGGAACTGACGGCGCAACAGAAGGTGATGATTACCTCAACCGCCGCAGGAATAGAAATCGCCGCACAGGAAGGCATCCTGCTTACCAGCGGTGGCGGCTACATCCGCATCAAGGACGGCAACATCGAGATCCATGCGCCGGGGACTATTGATGTCAAAGGGGCGAAGAAGACGTTTAGCGGGCCAGCACAGCTAAACCGTGACAATCCTGCATGGCCTGAATCCGCTGTAACCCAGCCTCTTTCGCTTTACGCTGGGCAAACCAATGCTGGAAGTTCAAGTGCATGGGTGGGCATGCCTTACAAACTGGTCGCTGGAGGAGCGGTAGTCAAGCAGGGGGTGATGGATAATACCGGGATTATAGATATTGATCACAATCCAACAATCACTGACTACCTTGTTGAGTTAGCAAATGGAATCACCTATAAAATACCTGTTGGAGGTCAATACAAGGGGAAAGGGAGCAACGCTGAACTTGCAAATAACGGGTTTCATCGTCATGAAAGCAATTCTCACCCAGACATCACTCAACCAGGTACTCGAAGCGACTTCAGGGAAAACTACGCCTCACTTAACAATCCGAAATCCGAACCGGAGGTTTAACAAATGACTTCATCTGACGCTATTACATCTCCGGTGGCGATGACTAAAAAATCATCTGCAAACTTAAACTTACCTTGGTTCTTACAGGATACTGAATATCACCCCGTTCCAGCTACATTTGAGCCTTTAGTAAATGGCGAGCGTGCATTTGGCGCACTCTATGATGCTATTATGCTGGCCACTGTAAGTATTGATTATATTTGCTGGGGATTTCAGCCTTCAATGTACTTCAAAAGAAATGGGAACACGGAAGACTTGTGCATAGGAGACTTGTTAATAAAAAAAGGAAATGAAGGCGTAAAAATCAGAATACTTTGCTGGTATGATAGCCTTCACTTGGCACAAACTCAAGAAAATCCGACACCCGGGAACAATGTAATTAGTAACTTAAAGAAAGGCAAACAGAATCGAAATGACGCTCAGGAAGAATATGATAAGCTCTGGTACGCCCAAGTCAAACAGCTTAACCAAAAGAGCAAGTCCCAAAATTTTCAAAAATTTGGGCCATTGGGATTACTAATACCTACTAAAAACGAAGATTCCTACTTAAAGAATATAGAATTTGCTACGCGTGACTTTAACACCAAAGATAGAGTGGAAATAATTTGGCAACTTGCAATGCATGGCACCGATAAAAACAGCACGACGAAAAACAAACTCCAAAGTACGACACTCATGACAGCGTGGCCCACACACCATCAAAAAATGGTATTAGTCGATTACGAAAAACCAAGCAGCGCAAAAGGTTTCGTAATGGGGCACAATACTCTTGATGCTTATTGGGACAATGATCATCATAGCTATGCTAGAATGCACGCACGTTTTGGCAGAAACGGCGCAACTCCAAGACAAGATATTTCAAGCAAAGTAACCGGCCCGATACTGGAGCACTTGAACCATAATTTTTGTGAGGCATGGCAAAGCCAAACAGATATTGATTTGCTGGCAAATAGAAAGGCATTGGCCAGCCAGCTATCAGTTGACCTTTCTGTAAAGCCGCCAATAATGGCACAGATCCTTCGAACTCAGAATCAGCACGGTGTCCATGACATAAAGAAGCTTTATCTGAAAGCATCTAATAATGTCACCAATTATATATATCTAGAAAATCAGTACTTTCGATGGGAGCCGCTTGCGAAAGCGATAAAAACGGCCGTGCAAAATCAAATAAAAGGAGGACGAAATCCGGACAAACACGGCTCGATTCATCTTTTCGTCGTAACAAACTCCAACGACGAAGGAATAGGGCCTGGTACTATGAATACCTACAGAATGCTTGATAGTCTGGGGCGTAAAGAATTGTTGCCCGCCGTCTCCAAACTCGAAAGAGATGAGGCGTTGGATCGTGAGCTAGAAACTGCAAAAGCCGAAGCAGCAAATGAGCGTCAATTGCTGACAGGACTAGATGACCCTAGAATAAAATCAAATATAAATCCGCAGCTTCTTGAAAAGTTAAAAAGAGAACGACGCGCTAAAGTTGACGCGGCACAAGAACGTCAAAAAGCGCTCGAATCTAAAATACCACTTGAAAAAAATAAAACTATACTTCCAATAGAAATACCGGGACTCAAGATTCATATTTGCACATTAGTAGCTCCTGACTCACCGCCAGAAAACTGGATGCCCGTATATATTCACAGCAAATTAGCAATAATTGATGACGTATTTACCACAATAGGCTCTGCAAATATAAATATTCGCAGTATGGAGGTGGATAGCGAATTGAATATTTGCCACGAGCACCCGGCCCTTTCCAAACAGCTAAGACAACAACTTTGGAACATCCATACAAATGGCATTGGCGCGCAAGACAACGCATCTGAAGCGTTTGAGAAATGGATGGACATAATTAGTGAAAACAGCAGTCGACTAAAGGCAAATAAACGTCCTTCGATAGAGAAAAAACAACAACCTTACACTTCACTGGTTGAATTTTATCGAGAAAGCCCCGCGCGCACCAATATGGATTGAACCATGTATAAACTAATCACCCACATCGCATATATAACTATACTCTATGTCATCACTACCGGACTGAATGCCATGCCTAGCAACTCAGAAAAAGAAACTATAGAAAAAAACCTTGCCTTCGAGTGCCATAAGGAAACAGACACTCTAGCAGTTGTCGACCCAGAGATAGATACTGTTTATAAGTATGGCTTACACCTTCAACTAAAAGAAGGTCCAAAAGACTTCAATGAGATTGCACGGTATTATCGAATAGCGGCTGCAAACGGGCACTACAAAGCAGCGACTAATCTGCAAGTGCTAATCTCGCAAGGGTTAACGCACTCTCCTAATGCGCAAAAAGAGACAATTGACTTAGTAGAAAAATTCATGGCCTTAGGTGCGCCTGGAGCCTACTACGACATGGCCCATTACCTTGAGGCGGGTTATGGCGTGGAGCAAGATTATGACAAAGCAAATGCGTACTTTCGTAAGGCAGCTGATTTAGGCAATCCCGACGCTCAGTTCTATGTGGCAAGTCTGCTTGGTCGAATTGAGGGAGGGCAAGATGTGATGGAACAAATGCAGCGATGCGCTGCATATCAAGGACATGCAAATGCAGCTCGAGAGCTGGCTGGTTACCTTCGTGTAGTAGGTAAGTATGACGAAGCAGTGCATTTTTACCAACTAGGTGTCAAATCAGGTGACTTAGCATCAGCTAGAAGGTTAGCAGAAGCATTTAAAGGGCCAACCTCAACAGAAAGCCTTTACTACATGCAGCTAACTAAAGATGAAGAACGCTCAAAGCGCTACTTGTCCATTGCTACTTTTCTAAGAAATAATGAATCATTAAACCCTAAGGTTCAAGATATCGATTCTATTGTGCCGCTTCCACAGGCTAAGCTTCCCGCATGGGATGGTACGTTCCAGTGGCAAAAAGAGCTTAATACAAAGGCAGCACCTGAGAAACCTCAAGATGCGCTATTGAAAAAATTAAGTAAGGATAAAAACTTAGACTTCACCACAGGCCTGCCTTTCACAACAACCGAAAATAAATTATGATCTGGCGCGGGGAAAAGCAATTGCGAGCCTCAGCAACTAAATACTTCAATCGATACAACATATTATGACTAGCGCGAAATAGCATTTAACAATTATTATACAGAGAAAATACAATGATAACACTTATTCTTTTTGCAATTGCTTTACTTGGAATAGCTTACGTGGCCATCGTAGTTTTTCGTATCATTAATGCTGATAACAGAGGAGGCATTTCGAACGTTCTAACCTATTCTACTTTATTTAAAATGTCGCTATCATTCTTGGCTGTCTGTATAACATCAGGGGCTATTTTTTTAGGTGGGTCAGCCAGTGGTATAAGCGGGTCAGGAGGTAGCGCAGAGAATCAACAATTTCTTGAGGCAGCATCACATATTAGTGAGTTCTGCCTCTATGCAAGTTTAACCTTAGCCGTGGCTGCACTGATCAGTTATGCCTATAATAAAAAAATCTGTAGATGAGACTATTAGGGCGGTTAGGTTACTCGCTCAATGCATGGTCATTACACATTTATCTTGCTATTGATAGCGCCTTTTTTATCCACGATATTTGGCCGCTAAGACAGACTTCCCTCTTAGAAGGAAGCACATGGACGACAATCCGTGTTAAATCAAGGATACGAGGCCACTCCAGATAAGGGAGCCACACCATGGATCTGACATTCGGTACCGCCCTCAGCCAGAGCGGACGCTTGCTGCAACTCACCACGCCGCTGGGCGAGCATCAGCTCCAGGCCCTGCGCATGCATGGGGTCGAGCGCATCGGCCGCGTGCCCCGCTACACCCTCGACGTGGTGGTGCAGGACACCGAATACGATCCTGAAAAACTCATCGGTCAGCCGGTCAGCCTGGCAATCCTCTGCGATGACGGTTCTCCCGCGCAGCGTCATGGCCTGGTCGAGAGCGTGCGCTACTTGGGCAATGACGGCGGCCTGCATGACTGGCAACTGGTCTTCGCGCCTTGGTTCAGCCTGCTCGAATACCGCCTCGATTGCCGCATCTGGCAGGACAAGAATCTGCCGGCAATTCTGGAAGCCGTTTTCTCACTGTACGAACAGGCCAAGGGCAACTACCGCCTGGACCTGCGTCGTGAATACGCACCGCTTTCCTACGTTACCCAGTTCAATGAAAGTGATGCCAACTTCGTGCAGCGCTGGTGCGAGCAGGAAGGTCTTTTCTGGTACGTCGAACATACCGCTGACAAGCACTGCATTGTCTTCACTGACACCGTCGACACCCTGCCCACGCTGGCACCGCAGAGCATTCGCTTTCACACCCAGAACGCCACCGAAAAGCAGGATGGCATTACCCAGTGGAGCAGCGGTTCGCAGTTGCTCAGTGGCAAGCTGCATTGGCGCAGTGTCGATTACCTGGCCCACGGCCAGCCACGCGAAACCGTGATGCCGGCCTTGCAGGCCGCTTCGGCCCCGCAGGCGCTGGAGCGTTACGAGTATCAGGGCCAATACGGCTGGCAGAAACAGGACCGTGGCGAATGGCTGAGCCGCGTGCAGATTGAACAGCGCGAATCCCAAGCGCGTCGCGTGCAGGGTCAAAGTGGTGTGCGGCAAATGGAAGCCGGACGCTGGTTTGAACTGACCCAGCATCCGCTGTACGAGCGCAAGGCGGCTGAAGAGCGCCAGTTTCTGCTGATCGAAGTCGAGATGTTCGCCGAAAGCAACCTGCCGCTGGCCAAGGAACGTCGCGAAGTGCCGGGCAGTCTGGCGGCGTTGTTCAGATCGGTGCGCCCTGAGCCGTCAGCGCTCGCCGGTGTGGCCGATACGCTGGGCGTGGGTCGCCACGGCTTCTTCCTCAATCGCTTCGAAGGCCAGTTGCACAGTGTGCCGTTCCGCAGCCCGGCCGAGCATTTCAAGCCGAATAATCCCGGCCCGCAGACCGCCGTGGTCGTCACACCCAGCGGCCATGAAGTGTTTACCGACACCTTGAACCGGATTTGCGTACGCTTTCACTGGGATCGCCTGTCTCAGGACGGAGAACTGGGTTCCTGCTGGCTGCGCATGATGCAACCGAGCAGCGGCCCGGACTGGGGCAGTGTGCACGTGCCGCGTGCCGGTGAAGAGGTGGTCATCACCTTCCTGGATAACGACATCGACCGGCCGCTGGTCATGGGCCAGGTCTACGGCGGTCACAAACCTGCCTGGCACTCCAGCGGTTTGATGGCCGGCTACAAGAGCAAGGAAGTCGGCGGCGGTGGTTTCAACCAGTGGGTGATGGACGATTCCACTGGCCAGGTTCGCACCCAGATCCACAGCAGCCACGGGCATACCCAGCTCAACTTAGGTTATTTGATCGACCAGCGCGGTAACAATCGCGGTGGCCTGCGCGGCACGGGTTTCGAGTTACGCACCGACGCCTACGGTGCTTTGCGCGCCCAGCAGGGTTTGTACCTCAGCACCTGGAAACGCAGCGGCGCACAGGGCGCACAGATCGATGCCAGCGAAGCGCAGCAACAACTGAAAAACAGCGAGCAACGCGTCAAGACCCTGTCCGATACCGCCCAACAGCACAACGCCCTGCCCATGCAGGAAGGCCTGGACAGCCTGACCCAGCTCAACAGCGATGCCGAAGTCACTTACGGCAGCGACGACGGTGCTCCGAGCCAAGGCCCCGGTGAACAGCAACGTAACGGCGGTGATACCGCCTGGGCAATCCGCAGCGGCGGACGCGGTAAAACGCCGGGTTACCAGCAACCTCTGCTGATCGCCTCCTCCCCTGCCGACATCGCCACCGCCACGCCGAAAAGCACCCACCTGCACAGTGGCAAGCACCTGACGTTAAGCACCGGCGAAGACGTCAGCATCGCCAGCGGCAAATCCCTGCTGGCCAGCGTCGCGCAAAGCATCAGCCTGTTTGCCCAAAACGCCGGGGCCAAACTGTTTGCTGCAAAGGGCAAGATCGAGTTGCAGGCGCAAAGTGATGCGATGGAGCTGACCGCGCAGCAGGGCATGAAAATCACCTCTCTTGCACAGTTAGTGGAAATGTCTGCACAGAAGGAAATTTTGCTCACCAGTGGCGGCGCTTATATCAGGATCATACGCGGCAATATCGAGGTGCATGCGCCAGGCACAATAGACATCAAAGGTGCCAAAAAGACCCTCAGCGGTCCCGCAAGCATGGACTATGCAAATAAGGAGCTTCCCATCGCAGTACCCGCAGGGCTGTATGACGAGCAAAATCGCCTCATGACCACCCACGGTGTACCGCTTGAGGATGTCGCGGTCGAGGTTGATATTCCTGACGAAGGCAAGAAAATATTTTTTACCGACCAAGACGGTAATATTCCAAGGATTTTTAGCGACAAGCCTGGTAATGGCAAGGTTACGCTGGTACCTGACGAGTTGATCGTGCCCGCGGGGTCGGACGAATACTCTCCGAGTAAAAAATCATGAAAGATGACTTTAACTTTAACCCTCATGCTTGCTCGATCAATGACCTGAATCCTGGATGCAAAGCGCTATGGTCGATCGGCCAGCAAGTTGCCGTTCGCCGATTGAGTGTACAGTCTCGCGTACCCTGCCTGAAACCAGCACAATATAAGTTAATAAGCGACTTTAGTGCACGTGCCGCGCGCATTGCAGGCAACTACGCCAGAATTTATCTAGAACAAGAGCTCAACGGGAAGCCCGCATTGAAGGGGCGATTTTACTGGACCGGTTTAGCGGCGTTTGCGAGCAAGCAGGTAATGTGTGCGCTAGACTATTCCAGCACTTCAAACTGGCGCTATGCATTTCCATCATTGGCTGCGTTTGAAGCAACAAAAAATTACTTAGGCAAAGGAAATTTCTGGCTATTCCAAGACATCTTCGTTTGGCACTGGTTTTATATAAATCTTCCAGAGCAATTCACTGAATGTATTGAAAAGCGCGACTTCAACAAGTACAACGAAGAATTCAAAGCGTCATTTAAAAAGCTGCCTTGGGCAGAAGACGCGCTACTGAAAATAGACAATCTCAAAGTCACTGATTATCTGAGACTGGGATTTTCCTTGATAGCTAAAATTGAAACCATCCGTGGCAGGGACGCCCAAAGACAACAGCAGCTAGCCTCTTTAATAGCCATCGCAAACCATGAGCAAAGGAAAATATTACAACCTTTAATCTATGAGAGCTTCGGATTCAAAACTCTTTTATACGGTCAATCTAAACTGGAGGGTCATTTCGGCGTGCCTCGTCGGCTTGCTGCCTTTAGCACTGCTTGTGAGTCAGATAATCCTAAGCTCAATGTAACAATGACCGAAGGTCAACTGTACGACCCTACCGAAAGAATGAAGTTTATCACTAAAATCGCAGACAAATTTCACACACTTATGGACATAAATAAAAAATATATGGAAAACACCATTATAGAAATATCGTCCTGGCACGACCATGCATAAAAAATTTTTTTTGACGCTACTTTTGTTTCTTACAGCCTGTGGAAACCCTGATATGAAACAGAAACCGCTACTGATAAAATTTAAACTGGATGAGCCTGTTGAAACCTTGCTTTCAGCGTCAACTGTGAATTTTGACAGGGACTGTAATGACAAAATTTGCTTTTACGATTTTGACATTCCTCTACAAAGCTCAAGCAAGGCGACGGCTGTCATCGAGTCAAGCCAGCAGCCTCTGATATTTGACGATGTTGTCAGCGCTGTATTCAGCACGGTTGAAGACAGTAACATTACTAATGCCAAAATTATATTAGGTGGAGTACCCTCAAACTCGGAACACACCAAGGCCATCGACTATTTTTACCAGCAACTCGGAAATCTGAAAGCAACAGGCTGGAGGCGCTACATTTACCCCAACGAAGCAAGAATACCGGGATCCGAGGCTAGAAAATTTAAAGACTTTGACACTGTGCTTGAAAAGCCTGCTGTTACAGGGCCCTGGAAGGATCCAGCCTTAATCCTCTCCAAGGAAGAGTGGCTGTCTTCACCGATGCTCAGCGACTGGTATTTTTATAAGGATGGTGTATACCTTACCTTTAGTGTTCAGCGTGAAAATACACCTGACTCCAAGCAGGAACGTGGTTCTTATTTATTTACCCTCAGCTTCAGGTCGGAAACTGAGTTCTATAAAAGCTTTATAGACAGCGACGATCGTGAACACTGGAAAACTCTAGTGCCCGCCGAACTAAGAAAAATGGCAAAAGAGCGAGCAGCGGCAGAGTCATTATTAAAAAAATCGGGTATTTTGATAGATGAAAACTATCAAGAACCAACGATCAGTACCCTGGAAGCAGAGCATTGAACCTGATGCGCTTCGTAAAAATGATTGATGCACGTCCGGTCATGGGGACGGGTCAGCCGCGACAACCGATAATCTGGCAGCAACCTGACCAGAAAAACGAGCGACTCCAGTCAATGGCTGCCTATCAGACTGAGCAGATGAAGAATTGTGGCGATTTAGCGCCCAGGTTACGTGGTTGCGTAGTACACCACCCGAAAACTCCATACACTCAGCAACCTGATCATAAAAACGCCAGAACACAGGGTTTCCCGGAAGAAAGACGTCACCCCAATGGAACATCAGGAGCAGCACCATGAGCACAGCAGATCAGACGCGCAGCACTGGCACGTACAGCGCCAAGTGGCAGGAGCGCTTCAATTTCTTCGAGACGTATGGTGCGCCGAACGACCCGCGGTTCAAGGCCGGCCTCAAATCACTTCCTGGCTTCAGGAAGAAAATGCGGATCAATTTCAACGTCATCGCGTATTTCTTTGGCCCCATTTATTTCTTCGTGCTGGGCCTGTGGAAAAAAGGCATTGCGTTGATTGGCATAATGCTCGCGACCAACGCCTTGATCCTTCTGGTATGTACGCTTTTGGGAACCGAGGTTCCTTACGCGCTGGGGGGAGGTTTGAATGTGGCCTTCTCGCTGATGTA
Source organism: Pseudomonas sp. PvP028 (assembly GCF_017832255.1). Classification (NCBI taxonomy): domain Bacteria; kingdom Pseudomonadati; phylum Pseudomonadota; class Gammaproteobacteria; order Pseudomonadales; family Pseudomonadaceae; genus Pseudomonas; species Pseudomonas sp. PvP028. Next base: position 1,556,807 of record NZ_JAFIBL010000001.1, on the reverse strand, counting down.
TGCCTTGACCGTCAATTATTCGTACTACCTCAAAGAAGTAAAAGGCGAGCAAGGCTGGAACCCGTTCAAAGGCATGCGTCTTTAACCCGAAAAGATAACCGATGACACCCTACCCTTGCCGAGCATGAGGGTTCGCGGTTCATCGACCCATGCCATGGTCAGCCAGCGTTATATTTGAATCAGTCATTCAGGTAATTGCCACATGGATGCGAAGCCAGGACTCCAATGACAGCGCCCTCCTCCCCCGCAGCCTTGCTGCCACTGAAAATTATTGCGACTGGCGTAGCGGTGCCCGCAAATCGAGTGGACTCGTCTGCGCTGGACACGTTATTGAACAAGCCTGCGGGTTATGTAGAAAAGCGCTCGGGCGTGCATTGCCGTTTTCACGCAACACTCGATGCCAGCCAGGCCGAACTTGCAGCACAAGCACTTCAGGATGCCTTGAGAAGAGAGCAGATCCCGGCGAGTTCGATCGATCTGTTGATCTCGGCCTCGGCAGTACCCATGCAGGCCTTACCCTGCACGGCAGCATTGATTCTCAAAGCGGCCCACCTGCCATCGGGTACGCCCGGCTTTGATATCAACAGCAGTTGCGTCGGCTTCATTACGGCGCTACAGGTCGCTGCCGGCTTGCTCAATGCCGGGATCTACAAGCGCATTGCTGTCGTGTCGGCAGATCTCGTTTCGCGCGGTATCGACTGGAATGACGAAGAAAGCTCGCTGATCCTCGGCGACGGAGCAGCCTGCGCCATTGTCGAACGCGGTGACGGCAGCAGCGGCATTCTGAGCAGCCTGTCCGAGACTTATCCACAGGGCAGCGACCTGTGCGAGATTCAAGCAGGCGGTACACGCCGCAATCCACGTGCCGGCATGACTGACAGCGACTTTCTGTTCCATATGAAGGGCAAGCAGCTGTTTCGTCAGGCTGCCGCGTTGATCGAGGGCTACCTCGCACGCCTGTTGGAAAGGAGCGGATTGACGCTTGCCGAGATCGCCACCGTGGTCCCCCATCAGGCCAGCCATCTTTCGCTTGAGCACATGCGAAAAAGGCTTGGAGTACGGCCTGAGGTACTGGTGGATATTTATCGCTATCACGGTAACCAGGTCTCGGCATCGATTCCGACGGCGCTGCATACTGCGTTTACCACCGGCCGCTTTACACCCGGCAAACCCGTGATGCTGATCGGTACTGCTGCCGGTCTGACATTGGCGGGCATGGTGCTGCTGCCATGAAGGTTCTGCTGACCGGCGCCACCAGTGGCCTCGGACGCAATGCGGCAGAGTGGCTGTTGAACGCAGGCCATAGGGTACATGCCACCGGACGTGACTCGGCAGTGGGGAATCTGCTGCGAGAACAAGGAGCGGCGTTCACCGCCCTGGATCTGACCCGGGCTACAGCACAGCAATGTGAGCAATTGATGCTCGGCAATGACGTGGTCTGGCACTGCGCGGCAAAGTCTTCTCCCTGGGGTAGCGAGGCCGAGTTTCATGAGGCCAATGTAGTCGTCACAGAAAAGCTGGCCGAGGCAGCGGGCCGCTGCGGCGTTTCGCGCTTCGTGCACATATCCACGCCTGCGATCTATTTCGACTTTCAAGACCATGAGTGTATTGACGAGCAATACCGTGCTCGACGATTCGCCAATCACTACGCCAGCAGCAAGTACCAGGCAGAACAATCCATACAGGCGCTGGTACCGCTTTATCCACAGACCACGTTTATTATCCTGCGGCCCCGTGGCTTGTTCGGCCCGTATGACCGGGTGATTCTGCCCCGGATTCTGGGCCAGATAGAACGCGACCGCGGCGTGCTGCGTTTGCCCGGTGGTGGTCAGGCGGTACTGGACCTGACGTTTGTACTGAACGTTGTGCACGCCATGGATCTGGCCAGCCATAACAATTCTTTGTCTTCAGGTGCCGCCTACAACGTCACCAATCATCAGCCCATGCGACTGGTGGATACCTTACAGTTGTTACTGCACGAACAACTCGGCATTCGATATCGTGTGCAGCGCGTGCCTTACCGATTGCTGCACTCGCTGGCGACGGCACTCGAGCTGCTGGCCTGTATAACGCGCAACGAGCCCGTGCTGACTCGATACAGTGTGGCGGCGGTGAACTTCGATATGACCCTGAGCCAGACGCGAGCCATTGAAGAACTGGGCTACCGGCCGCGATACTCGATGGAAGAAGGCGTTCAGATCACGGGAGAGTGGCTTAAGTCTCACGCGGTGAAGCCCCATGGCTAGCATTACCACCTTTGAAGTGGGTTACTGCACGCATATCGGTTGTATGGCGTTGCAGGGTGCCGGCCTGCGGGTCTGCAAATTTCCGTCCAGAGCGTATCTGCTGGAGGTCGGCGATCGCCGATGGTTGTGGGATACCGGCTACGCCAACCATTTTCAGGAGCATACCCGGTCGGGGGTGTTCCGCATCTACAGCCAGGTTACCCCGGTATACCTGGATGCGGGTGAAACGCTGCTGGATCAGCTGCGTAATGCGGGTTACGCGGCCAACGATATTCAGGCGCTGATCATTTCCCACTTTCATGCCGATCACATCGCCGGCCTTCGGGACTTCAGTCATCTCGACTTTATCTGCTCGGGCGAAGGCTGGCAGAAAACCCGCTCATTACGTGGCATCGCCGCGCTCAAGCGCGCCTTCGTACCGGGACTGATTCCGGAAGGTTTCGAGGCAGCGTTGCAGTTCGTCGAGGGCTTTGAGCAGGTCAGCCTGACCGAGCAACTGGCACCGTTTACACATGGCTACGAACTGCCGGGCAGTGACGGGCAGATTGTTCTGGTGCCGCTACCAGGTCATGCCGCCGGACACCTGGGTGCATTTATTCTCACCGACGATGGCTGGACATTGCTGGCCAGTGATTCCGCATGGTCGCCGCTGAGCTATCAAGAATTGCGCGGGCCTTCTGTGCTTGCCAACGTGCTGATGGACGACAGCAAGGCCTACTACCAGACGCTGAACCGTCTGAACCTGTTGTGGGCAGCAGGCCATGTGGATATTCGTTTGTGCCACGAGGGCGATTTATGATCCCGGTGATGACGCTCTGGCACTATTGGCGAGCGCGTCGCCTGCGCTTTTCCAATCGCCAGGCACTGGAGCATTTTCAGAACAGGCAACTGAAACGCTTTGCCCATAGGGTGCTGGCCAAAAGTCCCTATTTTCGGGCTTACAGCGCTCTGCCATTCAACGAATGGCCGCTGATGGACAAAGCGCTGATGATGACGCAGTTCGACCAGATGAACACGGCAGGTCTGCAACGTGATCAGTTGCTGGCCTGCGCAAGGCGCGGCGAAGCCGAACGCGACTTCACGCCACGCATAGGCCGCTTCAGCGTCGGGCTGTCCTCGGGCACGTCAGGGCAGCGCGGTGTTTTCGTCGTGAGCCCGCAGGAACAGCAGATCTGGGCGGGCGGGATGCTTGCCAAGATGCTGCCAGACGGTATTTTCGCGGGTGAGCGAGTCGCGCTGTTTTTACGTGCGGACAATAACCTGTACCACAGCGTCGACAATCGCTGGCTGAGCCTGGCCTTCTATGACCTCTTCGCGCCGTTCACTGAGCAGTTGCCTCGCTTACAAGCACAGGCGCCGACCATTATCGTTGCACCAGCACAGGTACTGCGCGCCCTGGCCCTGGCCGTTCTGGGCGGGCAGATCCAACTCGAAGTAAAGAAAGTGATCTCCGTCGCCGAAGTCCTGGATGCGCAGGATCGCCAGTTGCTTAACACAGTGTTCCGCGAGGTCGGCGAGGTCTATCAGGCAACCGAAGGTTTTCTGGCGGCCACGTGCTCTCATGGCACACTGCATTTGAACGAAGAGTTCGTGCATATCGAGCCCCAATGGCTTGATGAGCAGCGCTTCACGCCGTTGATCACCGACTTCACTCGCAGCACCCAGCCTATCGTACGCTACCGGCTGGATGATGTACTGGTCAGGCAATCCGAGCCCTGCCCGTGTGGTCAGCATTCGATGGCAATTTCCCGAATAGAAGGTCGCCGCGACGATCAGCTTTCGCTGCCCGACCAGCACGGTGAGATGCAGATTATCTTTGCCGACCTGTGCAGTCGGGCAATTGCCAATGCACTGCCACTGACCAGTGACTACCGCTTGATTCAGCTTTCGAAAACCCGGCTGCAGCTGATTGCAGACTGTACGCAAACCGAACTGGAGCACAGCCGCAGACAACTTGTCGCCCTGTTCACACAACAGGGTATTGCCACTGACAAACTTGAATGGCAACTGACGGTGCAGAACGTGATGCCGAACTTCGATCGAAAACGACGCCGTATTGTCCGGCAGGCAGAAGCATGAACAACCCCATGATGTTTCGGTTGTGGCACATGCTGCTTGGCTGGGGTTCGGTCGGTCTGATCTATACGCTGACCGACCATTTGCAGAGCACCGGCCAGGTCATGACACCCTCGCCGCTCGACCGAATGATCGCATTCACGCCCCACGCAATCTGGCTGTACCTGTCGTTCTTCGTGGTTGTTCCACTGGGCTATCTGATGACCCCGCTTGATCGGGTGCGCTGGCTGTCTCGCGCCATGCGTCTTACCGCACTGGGTGCCGGAACGGTCTATCTACTGTGGCCGACAACGATGGTGTACCCGGTCGATGCGGGCACAACGTTAAGCTCTACACTGCTGGCAGCACTGACTTATGTGGACTCGACCCAGAATTGCCTGCCATCCCTGCACATGGCCCTGATGGTGCTGGCAGTCTGGGGGATCAGTGCAGCAAGGCGTAGCGTGCGCACTGCAGTGTTTGTCTTATGGGTGGCCGCCATTGCCTATTCGATCCTGCAATTGCGCCGTCATCTGTTCATCGACGTGGTCAGTGGCGCCGTGCTCGCACTGGTGGCGGGTATGCTGGTCGATGCGCTCGGCCGAAGCAGGCCAGTCGCACTTAAAGGGAATATGCAATGAGCGATCTGGCCATTCCGATCATCATCATGCTGCTGGCCGTAACAGGCGAGGCCATCATTCTGCAGTGGATGCAGCGCAAGCCGGTTGACTGGCATGACGTGGTGTTCAATCTGAATTCCGGCCACCTCATGCTATGGCTGTTCCGTGGACTGGAAGTCATCTGTTACGGACTTGTCGCCACGTACTTGAGCCTTGGCCTGCTGGATACATGGCCGCCACTATGGGTCTGGGCGTTCGCATTGCTGGCCTGGGATTTCTGTTTCTACTGGTTGCACCGCCTGCATCACCACGTTGGCGTGCTCTGGGCCGTGCATGTGGTGCATCATCAGGGCGAGCACTTCAACCTGTCCCTGGGCGTGCGTAACTCTTGGTATTCGTCACTCACCTCGATTCCGTTCTTCATTCCGCTGGCCGTGCTGGGGGTGCCCCTGCATGTGTTTGTCGCAGTGTCGATCCTGCATTACTCGATGCAGTTCTTTAACCATAATGCGCTGACACCCAGGCTGGGCGTGCTGGAGAAGATTTTCGTTACTCCGGCCCATCATCGCGTGCATCACGTCAAAAACCGGGCCTACTCAGACAAGAACTTCGGCGGTACTTTCATTTTCTGGGACAAGCTGTTCGGCACATTTTCCAGGCTGCCCGATGTGCCTTATACGTTTGGAATCGGAGGGCCTCGCTCTTCCGCGAACCCGTTCTGGGCCAGCAACGTACCTTTTCTGCATTACCTGCGACTGTCGATAAAATCGAACGAACCGACCCGCTCGCGCGTTTCTGGTTTGAGCATTTTCAGTGGCGCGTTGCTGCTCTTCGCGCTGGTGGTGGGCTATATCTATCAATACGGCTATGGCTACAGCGACATCACCTGGCCGCAGGTCGTCCTGTTCGTTTTTCTCGTGGCGGGCTCGGTGGCGCTGGGAGGAATGACCGAAGCGAGGACCTGGAGTGTTCCTGTCTGGCTGATAGTCAGCCTGGGGCTGGCGTCGCTGTTTCTGGGTTATTACGGCTGGTCGCAGGTTTACTGGCAATTGCCGATGGTCGCCCTCGCCCTGCACGGCGCATGGGTGGCCGTGTCTTCTCGCGGCTACAACCTTTCAGCCGCAAATCCGGTGGAAAAACATCATGGCTGAGTCACTTGCCCCCCTGTCATTTCCTGCCGATGGCGAACAGGCATTTCATCACGCTCTCAAGCAGGCGGCCCACGCCTACCTGGCAGACGACCATCGCTACGCAAGCATTCGGCAAAAGGTGACGGCATTGCTCCTCATCGTGCTGTGCGGCGGTTTTTATGCCTCGAGCCTTATGCAACACAATGCGTGGGCATTCGTGGGCTGCTATTTCCTGTTTGTCCTGACAGGCATGCTACTCAACGTAATGGTGTTTCACGACGCCACCCACAATGCTTTTTTCCGGGCGACCTGGGCAAACCGGCTGGTGGGCAGGTTGATGACCTTGCCGCTCGGGATTGATCCGGATTACTGGCGAGTCAGGCATGTGCAGTTTCATCATGCCTATGCCAACGTTGAACATTACGATCTGGACACCGAGGAAAATGGCGTCCTGCGACAGACGCCCTTCCAGGGCTGGCGGAAGCACATGCGTTATCAACATCTTTACTGGCCCATGGTCGCGGCGTTGTCGCTGCCCTACATCTCATGGATATTCGACTGGTCGGACCGCCTTGGGAAGACGCCGCTCAAAGCCAAAAGCATTCTTCCGGGAAACAAAGGCTGGGCGGTATTTCTGGCCAGCAAGGCATGCCATCTGCTGCTGGTACTGATAGTGCCGCTGGTGATATTCGAGGGCAGCTGGACGACGGTGCTGATCGCGTACTTTGTGAGCCAGATGCTCGCCTCTCTCTGGGTGGTATTTCTGCTGCTCGGTACGCACTGGGCAGAAGCGGAGTTCTATCAGCCATCAGACAGCCCGTTGATGCCACACGGCTGGTATCGACATAACTTCGCGACAACCTGCGACTGGCAAACCTCTCCACGCTGGCTGCACCATGCCGTGGGCGGGCTGAACTTTCATCTGACTCATCACCTGTTCCCTGGCTGGAGTCATCGACACTACCCGGCGCTGGCAAACATCATCGCCGACCTGGCACCCCGCCACGGTCTGCACTATCGCTGCATCGACTACCGTGAGTTGCTCAGGCAGCAGCGAAAGTTCTTGCGCAGTATGGGGCGGGACACGCAGGTGACGAACATCACCTGACTAACTCAGAGCCAGAAGCTTTGTGACTTCTGGCATGACCGCACTGATGTTGTTTGTCTGCGTACTTTCAAGTATTCCGGCATTCATATAGCCATCCAGCACAATCGGTTTCGTCGAATCCGACACTCTGGCATTTCGATATGTCCCTATTGAAGCCAGAGTAGTAAGTCCATCAGCAAAGACAACTGACCACCGAACCCAACCAAGGAAGAAAAATGGGTAAACAATCTCGCAGCAAGCGGGCCTCGCCGGAGCCCATGGTGACTTACCGCAGTCACGTTGCCGCTTTCCGCTCGCGTTATCTGCTGTCCTTTCTGACTCCGATCTTCATGGGCATATTTTCTCTCGCCATTACCGCAGGCGCGATGGTCGATGCGTACTTTCCAAATGAGCCGGAGAGAACGGGCCAGTCAATGATGCTCATGATGGGCGTATCACTGGTCTTGAGTTTCGGCGGCATCATGATGAGTCGTGGGCATGCCTGCGGAATGTGGATATTGGCGGCCATTCTGGTGAGCTGCTTTTTTGCCGTGTTGCCCACTGCCCCTGCGCACTGGCGGCGTTTTGAGTTGATGCTTTACGTGCTGGGGCTGCTTTTCCCGTTGCTGGGCCTTTTATCGCTCAGCAGCGAGCGCGGCCGGGAGTTGCGCATGCAATGGAGGATTATTCGATCCGAACGCAAGGAGATCCGTCAGGAGATGCGGCGGCGCAAGGATCTCGAGGTGCATCGTGAAAACCTGCGCAAGAGAAAGGCGCTACGCAAATAGCCCGGGCTCAACGAGGACTTTATCGCCCCCAACAAAAAACCCGCCGAAGCGGGTTTTTCCAAGACCATCCCGACTCCCTGTCGGCTGCCTCCGAGGCGATGGTCGATCATCCTTGATCCTGGTGAACTCCTGTTCACCACTTGATGGATCCAATGCTACGGAGGAAGGACCAGATCGGAAATGGCCAAATCCCTCCACCGCGTGTAAGCGTTTGGCTATACCTTGTCGAGGCGGGCATGGAGAGCTGGGGGCGGAATTGCGTAGTACGCCACCTGGAAACTTCATACAATCGCTCGCTGATTACAAAAGCAGCAACGTCAGAGACACAGGATTTCCCGGAAGAAAACGTCACCCCACGGAGCACAAGGAGTAGAACCATGAGCACGACAGATCAGACCCAAAGCACTGGCCAGCACAGCGCCAAGTGGCAAGAGCGTTTCAATTTTTTCGAGACGTATGGTGCGCCGAACGATCCACGCTTCAAGCCGGCAGTGAACGCGCTGCCTGACTTCAAGAAGAAGTTGCTTGTCTGCGCCAACATCATCGCGTTTTTCTTCGGTCCGATTTACTTCTTCGTGCTGGGTCTGTGGAAGAAAAATCTGGCGCTGATCGGCGTCATTATCGCGGTCAACATCGTTATAGCGCTGCTTTTCGGGATCCTTGGAATGGAGGTTCCGGCAGCATTGGGCACCGGCTTGAACGTCGTGTTTTCTCTGATGTACGCCCTGACGGCCAACTACTCCTACTACCTCAAGGAAGTGAAAGGCGAGCAAGGCTGGAACCCGTTCAAAGGCATGCGCCTCTGACCTGCAGACGTAGCCAGCTGAGCACCCGCACCGCTCAATGAGCGTGCGGGTTGGCTGTGGATAACTCCCCTCGGGCTTTATGCCTGCCCTTCCACCAGCCGCAACTCCCCATCCACATACAGCACTTCACGCCCCACCCACGCCAGATCAACCTGCGGCAGCACGGCCGAGGGTTTGCGCAGTTCACGCAGCAATGTCGAGCCATGCGAGAGACGTCCGCCCATGCGCGCGATCACCGCGCGGGCGTTCTGGTAGTGCGCGTGGCGTCCGGGGTCGAGGGTGTCTTCCAGCAGGATGTCGTCACCCAGAATGCCCTGGACCTGGCCAGGATAAATCATGAAGCCGGTGGCCTGCTCGGTGCCTTCGCGGCCGTCCTGCCAGAAGCTGCCGGCACGGCTGCGAATGTCTGGATGGGGCGCAAACCAGTGTTCCCGGTCGGCGCCGGGCATGGCGTGATGCAGGCGGAAGAACAGGCGCATCAGGTTGTCGCGATACCACTCGCGCACTTGCAGGTAGTAGCCGCGCATGCCCGGCAGGCCTGCGCGGTGGGCGATGCGAATGAAACACGGCCAGGTCGGGAAGGCCTGTAAAGGCAGGTCAGTGGCGGCAGGGCGCGGGGTCGCGGGATCGGTTTCCCAAGGCAGCCGGTGCGGGCAGTGCTCCAGATCGTCGTAAGCGGTCGGCGGACGTCCCAGCAGGTCTCCGCCGCTGCTGGCCAGCGAGGTGGCGATGCACAGGTTGCCTTGCACGACGAATACGTAGAAACGGGTGAACCAGTCAGCCAATTGCTGGCCGTCAGCACCTTGGGCCGTAAGGGCATGCAGCTCTCGGTCGAAGCGGTGCAGTTGCTTTTCAAGGGTCAACAAGTGGCCGCGCGCGACACGCTGCATCCGCAGAAACACGGGTAACGAGCGCAGCAGACGCAGCGGGCGCCACGGCAGATGCGGGGTCGCGCCGCCGACCTCATCGGCGTAGCTGCTGGAGGCGATGCCCCAGTCAGCCAGACGCGCGAGAAACAGGTCGTTGTTGATGTAGGAAGCTGCGCCAAACAGTGCGGTAAATGGCTCGTTGTCCTGCAATACGCGTGAATCCCAACGCGCCATGATCGCCGGGATGCTGCCTGCGGCACGCCGCTGTGCGTACTCGACCAGCCTGCTGGGCTGTGGCGGCAGGATCTCAGCAATATTGGCGGCGGTCAGGTGACGGCGCCAGCCGTAGTCACTGATCGGGCGGTACTGCAGCAGCCACAGCTGGCGGCCATCCCAGGCCCATTCGACGTCGCCCGGCACGTAGTGGAATACGCGCAGAACGCCCTGCAGGAAGTCCCAGAGCGCTTCCTCAGTCAAACCGTGGGATGGCTTGAAGTCGCCGCTGCTCCAGGCCGCGCCGAGGCGGGAAATGATTGCTCGCTCAGGGCTTGCCTGACCGTCGGCCAGCGACTCCAGGTGCCCTTCCACCCACTCCAGCTCGACCGACAGGTGACGCACGAAGGCGATGCCGGAAAGCACCGGCGTGATGAAGCGCTGCACCACAACCTCTTCGACGCCAGCGTTGTGCAGCTCTGCGACGCGCGCGGGCACGTTGTGGTCAGGCTCGCGAAGAAAAGTGGTACTCAGACCGGCATTGGCCGCATCGGCCTGATCCTCACCGAAACTGGATGAGCGCACGGCCCAGATAGCGTCAGGCTGACGGGCCAGAAACGCGGGCAAGGCCGAGTCATCGCCCTGCACCAGAGACAGTGCCTCGGGCACCGGTTGCCCGGCGATGGCCGCCAGACGCAGACGCCCGCCTTTGGTGTGCGCAACGAAGCCGCGCTCGCCCGACTCCAGCCAATGCGCAAACTCTGCCGGTGCGTCGATCCACGGGTAGTGACCCCAGCCCGGTTTCAGGCTGATGGTCAGGTCGGCACGCGCCAGAATGGCCGACCACGCCGCTGCCTGCTCGATGCCCAAAACCTTGTCCTGATCGCCCCAGACCAGCTCTATCGGATCCTGCACCCACTCCAGCAGCGGCAGCGCGGTGTCGGCCCGCAACAGGTCCCAATACGGCACGAAAGCACGGCAGCGAGCGTAACCGGAACCCATGCGCTGGTAGTGCGCGGCAGGCCAGCTCTGCCTGGAAAACTTGTGCGCAAACAGTGTGGGCTTGTTGGCCAGCAGCCAGTGAATGGTCTTGCGAATGGGCAGCGGCGACATCAGCGCAGGCAAGCGCCGCTGCCACAGAAAAGCCCCCACCGGGGCCAGCAGCACGCTTCTGCAGAAGTGTCCGGGCTGGCGCTGCAAAGCATGCATGACCAGCAAGGCATTGACCCCCACAGCGACGATGGCGCTGCCCTTCACGGTCGCCGCCAACAGCGCATCGGCGTAGGCGGCGAGGTCTTCGCAGGGTGGCTGAGGATTGTTGCCGAAGCCTGGCAGCTCCAGCGGCACGACCTGATGCTGCTGAAAATGCGGCAGCGCGTCGTCCCACCATTCGGCACTGCTGCCGTTGCCCGCCAGCAGATACAGCAGCGGCAGGTCAGACATGACGAGGCTCCTTCGACGAGTGGACAGCCGAAGTGCGACGATCATAGCGATACAGCCAGATCAGCGGCGGCAACAAGGCCAGCAGCGCTGCCAGATCGAGCCACACATGCGACCAGACGCCCCCACGTACGGAAATCAGGATGTCCTGAGGCGCCCACAGCAGCAGGCCCGCAATCAGCCAACCCCAGGGCATGGCGCTTTTCAGGCGATTGCCCAAGTGCACCAGCGCCAGCATGTACACGGAGTACGTTTGCAAGGTTGCGCCAAACAGCGCCATCCACCAGACCTGTTGCGCGCGGGCAGCGGCGGGAACCGCCTCGGTCCAGAACGCCTGCTCGAGGCTAGTCAGATAGCCATCGAGCAAGCCGGAAAAGCCTGCCCAGGTGAACACCAGACTGCCCAGCACATGCGCAACTGCGACGGCATACAGCCAGGTCACCAGCGTACGGCGCAGGGTGTCAGAAGAGAGCGGCATACCAGGTCCTTGAGTCGTCCTTGTGAGGTGGCGAGTTTAGCGATAACTCATCAGGCTTAATACCGCCGCCCTTGCCTCCCGCTCGATTCACTGTGGATGCTGGCCGCTGCTGCGCGTGACACCGTAAAGGCCCTTTGCCTCCAGTCATAACTACCAGTAGCCACCAACCCGCTTTGCCCTTCAATGTACGGCTCCGCTCGTCAGGCCATCTGCCGGGCGAGCCCTGCAGTCGGGAGTAGCGGTGATGGATGCGCTGAATGTCATCAATATCGACACTGACGGAATCAACTCGCTGTTCACTATCGTTCTGCAATACGGAGCGACTGTTGTTTTGAGACTGGTGATCGCAGCGTTGCTGTGGATTGTCGGTCGCTGGCTGATCGGTGTGCTGGTCAGGATGGCGCAGCGCTCGCTGACGCGGCAGCGGTTTGATCCGACGGTCCTGCGCTATGTCGGCTCGTTCATCACGGTGACGCTGAATATCATTCTGGTGATCGCCATTCTGAGCTATTGCGGCATCGAGACCACCAGCTTCGCAGCACTGCTGGCGGCCGTGGCGCTGGCGATCGGCATGGCCTGGTCGGGTTTGCTGGCCAATCTGGCCGCGGGTGGTTTCATCATCGTGCTGCGGCCCTTCAAGGTCGGCGATCTGATATCGGCGGCGGGCGTGACCGGAACTGTGGTCGAAATCGGTTTGTTCGTTACGTCGATCAACACTCCGGAAAACGTGCTGAATCTGGTGGGCAACAACAAGATCTTCTCTGACACGATCGTCAATTTTTCCAGCAATGCCTTTCGCAGTGTCGAACTGACCGCGATATTGCCCGGCAGCGCCGACGAGCAGAAGATCATCCCGCGTCTCAAGGATCAGATAGCCCGCCTCCCCAACGTACTGAGCAGCCCTGCGGTCGATGTGCACCTGTCCTCTGCGACAGCCGACTCCATCACCTTGTCAGTACAGCCCTATTGCCACAATGATCACTATGATTCAGTGCATCGCCAGACGCTTGCCCTCATCAGAGCGTTGATGCTGCACCTGTCCTGAGCGGCACGCATAGGCAAAATTCATCGCCCTTCAAGCTCACCCGAACCTGTTGGCAGCCGATCAATAAGGATCGGTCCATATTCCGCGTGGCCTCTGCTTTTTTATCTTTACGGGTTTAACCATGAGCCTTTTATCTCGTTTTCGGGCCGGCACATCGCGGACCGAAGGCGCCATCAGTGTCATTACGTCCGCCCGAGAATTGAACGCCAAGCTGTCTGCGCTGAGCTTCGATCCGGTCTATCTGACCGGTTTCGTTTCGCCGCACGTCGACTTCGATCAGGTGGCCAAGTCTGTCGCTGCGCGCTTTCCCAACGCGAAGATCAGCCTGTGCACAACGTCAGGCGAACTGTGCTCGGGCAATGATTCGCTGTACTGCGCGGCGGATAACCAGTGGGACCGGATCGTCCTCGCGCTGTTCGACTCAAGCGTCATCAAGAGTGCGGAGGTGGTGCACATTCCGCTGCACAGCGAAGACATTCGCGGCGCGGGCAAGCGACTGTCGATGCGTGAGCGCATTGCGCGCCTGACCGATTCGATCAAGCGCACGCAGATCAACACCCCCATCGACCACCGCGATACGCTGGCCTACGTCACGTTCGACGGGCTGTCGGCGTCGGAGTCGTTCTTCATGGAAGCGCTGTATGAGTCCGGGCGCTTTCAGTGCCTGTTCGTCGGCGGTTCTGCGGGTGGCAAAGGCGACTTCAAGAAGACCTTGATTCACGACGGCAAACGCAGCTACGAAAATCATGCCCAGGTGGTGTTTCTCAAGAGCGCGAAAAACGTGCGCTTCGGCGTCTTCAAGAGCCAGAACTTCGAGCCGACGCCATTGAGCCTGAGCGTGCTGACGGCCTCCCTGGAGGAGCGTTACATCAGCCAGGTGGTCAACGCCCGAGGCGAGATCACCACGATGGTTGCGGCGCTGTGTGACGCGCTAAAATGCGAGCGGCATGAGCTGGAGGGCAAGCTGGCGCAGTACTCGTTCGCCATCCGGGTGGGCGAAGAGCTGTTCGTGCGTTCGATTGCGCGCATTGATTATGAAAGCGAGCGGGTTCACCTGTTCTGCGACGTGGCGCCCGGCGAAGAGCTGGTGATGGTCAAACGAACATCCATGATCGACACCACGCGCAAAGACTTCGCGCGCTTTCTGCAGGGTAAGTCCGGAAAGCCGCTGCTCGGCCTGTTGAGCGACTGCATCCTGCGGCGCCTGAACAACGGCAGTGAACTGGGCCGGATGAATGACGTGTTCGGTGCAACGCCGGTGGTGGGCTTCTCGACCTTTGGCGAGATTCTGGGGTTGAACCTCAACCAGACGCTCACCGCCGTGTTCTTCTTCAAAGTGCCCGAAGGGCAGCCGTTCCGCGACGACTACATCGATAACTTCATCGCCTATTACGGCGAGTTCAAGGCCTTCTTTCTGCGTCGGCAGATCAAGAAGCTGGCCGGTCTGAGCCATGTGGTGGTCAAGCAGATCGATCAGTTTAAGCAGCGCAACTTCGTGCAAACCATTGACCCGAGCGGTCTGGACGAGCAGATCCGCCCGGTGTTCGGTGGCCTGAGCGACCTGGGCGATGTGCTGGTCAAGGCCCATCATGATCAGGAAGAAATCGCCGCTCAGTTGCGCCACTACTCTGGCGAGCTGCATGTTTCGATGGACGAGCTGTCGCAAACCATCACCCAGCAGGAAACGGTTATCGACAAAGCGGGCAATACCGTCAAAAGCCTGGTCAGTCAGGCGGACGAGGTGGTGCTGGGCTCGCGGGAGCTGGCCAAATCCAGCCTGCGCATTCAGTCGGTGGTGCAGATGATCCAGCAGATCGCCGGGCAGACCAACCTGCTGGCGCTCAACGCCGCCATCGAGGCTGCACGGGCGGGCGAAATGGGACGTGGCTTTGCAGTGGTGGCCGATGAAGTGCGCCAGCTTGCGCAGAAGACGTCGCAGAACGCCAACGACATCGGCACCGATATCGAGCGTCTGGCCGAGGAAATTCGCAAGGTGGCGCAGCACATCGAGGAACAGTCCCTTGAGGTCGGAACGCTGACGGGGCTGTTGTCGGAACTGGAAGGCTCCAGCGACATGACGGCGGGCACCTCGCAGCGTACCCGGCAGCTGGCGGACACCCTGCGCGGCCTGACCCAGTAGCAGCGCCTGCTGTCAGGACGGCAAATGGCCCGTCCTGACAGCAGACCGTGTTACAAGCGGCTTACTGGTTACCCAGCACGCCGACCTTGCCCATGACGTTGCTCATGAACTGCTGCACGGTCATTTTCTGGCCATTGAAGTCGACCATCTGGTTGGCGTAATGCAGGTCGGAGACGATGTTGTCGCCGTCGACCTTGGCCAGTTGCATCATCTCGGCCATGGCACTGGCCATGTCGCCAGCGGCCTTGGCCTGATCGGCGATGACCTTGAGGTCGGTCTGGCCTTCACGCATGGCTTGCTGGGTCGCGAGATCGCGAATCATCGGTTTGGACAGGACGACCTTGGCGTTGACTTCGCCCAGGCTCTTCATGAGCAGCGCATCGGAAGGCTGATCGAGCGGGCCTGGATCGGCCAGGTCCACGGCGATACGCATGTGGCTTTCACCGTTGCTGGTCTTGAGCGAGAGTTTTTCCAGCTCGATGTGCGGTTTGGCTGCCAGCAGCGTTTTCATCTGGGTGTTCATCAGCTCCTGATCAGCCGGGCTCAGCTCCAGACGGAACGGACGTTTCTCCTGCGCGGCCTCTTGCTGTTGAGGCAGGATTTTATCCTGATACAACTGATACAGCGCCTGAGTCGCCAACACATCGAAATTGGCGATCTTGAAGCCCATGTGCGCAGAACCGACGTCCTTGCCCGCGTAGGCAATCATGCCGGCATCGTAGTTGATCTGGGCTGCCAGGTTACCGGCATCTTCCTGCACCAGGTTGGTGTTGGTGAGATCGCGGATCTGTACCTGTGGCTTGCCCACCACCTGGAAACCCGCGTTCTGGATTTTCATGTTGGTGTGGCCCAGATAGAAACCGGACTTGCCTTTGGTACCACCCGTGTCGAAGGTCATGCCTTTGATTTCGATACTGACCGGGCCGTCAGGCGACGCGACATTGAGTTGCAGATTGTCCATGTTGCCCGCAAGGGTGAATTTTTCCGCATTGGCCGAGGACTCGGCATTCAGGTCCAGACCTGAAAAACGGAACGTGCCGTCGACGTCGGTCATTTCCAGCGGGGCCATCTGCAGCGTGCCTTTGGTGGCGCGGTCATAGCCGATGCTGGCCTGGCCCGTGAGCGGTGGCACATCCTTGCTCATGGCGAACCATTTCTCGGCGCTGGGGCTTTTTTCCATCTGGAAATTGCTCAGGGCCATGACCGGCAGCAGGTTCAGGGTCTTCAGATGCGACAGCGGAATGGGGCCGTGCTCGATATGGTCGACGAACAGAAACTGGCCGCCCTGGGTGCTATCGGACAGGTTCTGGATGTCGACGCGGTAGTGCGCCGTGCTGCTGAAGAAATGCTTGTCGAGCGAGAGCATTTCCAGCTTGACGCTGGTGTCCGTGCCTTTGAACGACTTGGCCAGTTCCTGATTGGTCTTGCTGATCGAGTCGTTCAGCGCGCCTTCCAGTTGATTGCCGGTGTACCAGGCACCGGCCGTAGCCAGTGCGCCCGCTACGACGATGACGCCAATCGCTATACCTGCTGATTTATTCATAGTGACGTGAAGATATCCGTTCTGATGATGGGAAAGTCGTACCGGGACCGGCAGCGCCGATTGAAAGCCGCGAGAGACTATCATCGGCGGATCCCGAGAGCCCAGCCTTCATGGCCATTTCTGTGGGCGCGTCGCCGTTCCGTAGGCGCGTTGGACATGGCCTTGTGCCTTTTGTTGCGCACGCCAATCCTGTGGAAAGGTTTTGAAACAGACCCTAGCCACAGCCTTCCCGGAAACGTTAGGCTGAAACGAATTTGCGAACAGGACGTGATCACATGAGCGAGCAGCAAAAACAACGAGGTCCGATCAAGGCCGTCATTTTCGACATGGATGGCCTGTTGCTGGACACCGAGGGGGTTTACACCGAAGTCACCCACTTGATTGCCAGTCGCCACGGTCGCACCTTCGACTGGTCGGTCAAGCAGCACACCATTGGCCGCGGTGCCCGGGACTTTTCGGACTACGTGATCAAGGCGCTGGAACTGCCAATGTCGATCGACGAGTTTCTCGAAGTCAGGGAGCCCATGCTTGAAGAGCGTTTCCCGCGCGCAGCAGCCATGCCCGGTGCCGAAGCCCTGGTCCGTCATCTGGCTGCGCATAATATTCCGATCGCCGTGGGCACCAGCTCGTCGGTGCATTACTTCAAGGCCAAGACCACCTTGCACCGCGCATGGTTCGAACTGTTCGACACCGTCGTCACCGCCGACGACCCGGAAGTCGGCGCTGCCAAGCCAGCCCCGGACATCTTTCTGGTCGCCGCCCGCCGTCTTGGCGTCTCGCCAGCCGATTGCCTGGTCTTTGAAGACTCACCATTCGGTGTGACCGCCGCCAAGGCTGCCGGGATGTACGCCGTGGCCGTGCCGGACTCGCACATGCCGGTCGAGCAGTACGAGCATGCGGACCTGCTGCTGGGCTCGCTGGCCGACTTCCCGCTCACGGCGTGGGGGTTGCCTGAGCTCGCCTGAATGACAAGGAGATGCTGAGCATGAATTATCGAACTCTTGGCCAGTCCGGCCTAAAGGTTTCCACACTGACACTCGGCTCGATGATGTTCGGTGAGCAGACCGGCGCCGAAGAGTCGCTGCGTATCATCGACAAGGCCAGGGATCAGGGCATCAATTTCATCGACACGGCGGATGTCTACAACGCCGGGCGCTCGGAGGAAATCGTCGGTCGGGCCATCGCGGCACAGCGCAGTGACTGGGTGCTGGCCACCAAGGTCGCCATCGGCCCGGCCGACGGCGTGCCCAACCGGGCCGGCCTGAATCGCAAGCACATGTTCAATGCCATCGAGAACAGCCTGCGGCGACTGGATACCGACTATGTGGATATCTATTACTTGCACAAGGAAGATCACGACACGCCGCTGGAAGTGACGGTATCGGCGATTGGCGATCTGATCCGGCAGGGCAAGATCCGCTACTGGGGTGTGTCGAACTTCCGCGGCTGGCGAATTGCCGAAATCGTCAACGTCGCGCAACGCCTGGGCGTCGACAAGCCGGTCATCAGCCAGCCGCTGTACAACATCGTCAACCGCCAGGCTGAGGTCGAGCAGATCACCGCTGCCGCACACCATGGCCTGGGCGTCGTGCCCTACAGCCCGCTCGCCCGCGGTGTGCTCAGCGGTAAGTACGCCCCGGACATCGCTCCCGACAGCGAGAGCCGTGCCGGACGTCAGGACAAGCGGCTGCTGGAAACCGAATGGCGCACGGAGTCGTTGCGTATCGCGCAGCGAATTCAGGCGTATGTGCAGGACAAAGGCGTCGGCATTGTCGAGTTCGCCATTGCCTGGGTGCTCAACAACCAGGCCGTGACCTCAGCCATCGTCGGACCAAGGACCGAGCAGCAGTGGGACGGTTATACCAAGGCTCTGACGGTGGAGATCACCGCTGAAGATGAAGCGTTCATCGATTCGCTGGTGACACCCGGCCATGCATCGACACCAGGCTTCAATGACGTTCAGCACTTCGTCTCCGGCCGCCTGACGCGCTGAGACGATCACGCCTGCGGCCTTATGCCGCGAGCGCATCACTGTTGCGCTCTGGAACGGTCGTTTCAGAGCGCGCTGTCATAAAAACAACACGTGAAACTCCTGTTACCTATGAATGCGAACTCGGTACGTGGGGTCGATGAGCGCTAAGATAGACGCATATTTTGTCGAGCTCGCCGGGCTGCAGCGCGGTCCGGCGCTCGCCGTTAAACATAATGATGTTTGTATTTTCGCGACGGACTGCCAAGTCTTGGCTAGTCTGTCGGCAACAAAGCGATTAATTGGACGTTGTCCAGCCAGGGTTGATGAAGAAGTAGGTCAATGCGCAAATCAGATAGAGAAGCCTTTCTGGGCTCCGTACTGGGCAATGAGCAGCCTCCGGCGCACCTTGCCAGAACCGTGATTGAAGAAAAGCTGCGAAACGCCATTATCGATGGCAGCCTGCCAAGCGGCACGGCATTGCGCCAACAGGAACTGGCGACGCTGTTTGGCGTCAGCCGCATGCCTGTGCGCGAAGCACTGCGCCAGCTCGAGGCGCAGTCGCTGCTGCGTGTCGAGACGCACAAGGGCGCGGTGGTCGCACCGTTGATCACCGAAGACGCGGTGGATGCCTATGCCTTGCGCATTCTCCTGGAGTCCGAGGCGTTGCGCCTTTCTATCCCATTGCTGGACGCCGATGATCTGGCGACGGCGAAGGGCTATATCGAGCAGCTTGAGGTCGAGACGGATTTCGGCCAGATCGGCAGACTCAATCGGATGTTCCACCTCTCGCTGTATGCCAAGACCCACAACAAGCGTCTCATGCGTCTGGTTGAAGAAGGCCTGAACGAAGAAGAACGCTTCCTGCGTTTCAATCTTTCCGACATGGGCCTGGGCAAGCTCTCTCAGGATGACCATTGGCAGCTGTTGCGGCTCGCCGAGCAGAAAGCGATCGAACCCTGTGTCGAAGCACTGCAGCATCACCTCAACCGTGGTGTTCAAGCCGTCACTCAATACCTGACCAGCAAAAAGGGCACCAAGGCCAAGCCGACCCGCACAGCGAAGAAAAACCCCGCCTGAATCATCAAGGCGGTCTATCCAGCAGGCGATGACTCAACGTCTGCGGATTGACCGCTTGCACCTCCCGCCCTCCTCTTCACACCTCCTCGATACATTGCCAGGCTCAACCTCGGCATGGCGTTTTTATCGCTATTTTCCTGATCTGCCGGATGGCCCAACGTCGGAATAAGGCAAACTCGACCGTGGCGCTGAGGAAACCAACCGGAGGATGTTCCCTGGCTACGGCTGAACGGCTCGCGCAGGATCGGAGCGGTTCTCTGTTCATCTGAACTCAATGGATAAGGAGTTGTTGAACGGGGCACACAGACATTGGAAGTCATTTCCAACTTCGCCCATTAAAAAAACCAGAACCCTGATTATTCAGCACATCGGCAACGCTGGGCGAGGCATTCGCTCATTATTAACAATTCCGGCTTAATCAGTCGGGAGGGTTGTCTGCACGCCTGTAAAACGTATTCACCACGTTTTATATGGCAACTTACACGCTTAAAAAACGGCTCATTAAATATTATTAAAAAAATGATTGCAGCCCTTGATAAGTTTGTTTTAAGTTTTCTTCGTCGTCAGTGATGTCGCGGCTTACCGGGCTAGACCTCTTGATATACAAGGGCCAGCGCTCGGAAAGCCAACGCGGCAGGGTGTCTCGAATTGAAATAACCGATGCGTGTTTGCGGCGAACAGGCCCCTCACACTCAGGCTTGAGTTCGCCTCTAACCCGGCATTTCATTGCGTTTTATCGCGGCACTGTCGACACGTTTATATCGTAGAAAACTGCAGCGCTACTTACCGCCCTCTTTCAATAGGAACGTCACTATGCCTTGTGAAAAAACACGACTCGCACATAAGAAAGTTGAACTTGGTCGTCATCCGATCTTTGCAGAAATCACGACATTGGATGTACTCCGGCGCTTTATGGAGACCCATGTATTCGCCGTCTGGGATTTCATGTCGCTGACCAAGCGCCTGCAACAGGAACTGACCTGCACCCAGTTGCCGTGGCTGCCGCCGACAGACGCTTCCTCTGCCCGCCTGATCAATGAGATCGTACTGGGTGAGGAGTCCGATGACCGACTGGGCGCGGGTCATTACAGCCACTTCGAGCTGTACCTGGATGCGATGCGCGAGATTGGCGCGAGCACGGTACAGATCGAGCGCTTCATCGAACTGCAGAGACAGGGCATGCGTTACACAACCGCACTGCAACACGTCGACGCGGGGCAGGCGGCGACGGCATTCGTGACACACACGCTCGATATCGCCCTGCATGCGCCGGCACACAGCGTTGCTGCGGCCTTTCTGCATGGACGCGAGAGCGTCATCCCGCAGATGTTCCAGACCATCCTCAATGACTGGGGCATCACCGCCCACCAGGCACCCACCTTCCGCTACTACCTGGAACGCCACATCGAAGTGGACGCCGAGGACCACGGTCCGGCAGCAGAGCAGTTGCTGGCTCGTCTGGTTGCCGACGACGCGCAGCGCGAGCGAGAGGTTTATCAGACAGCCATCGCCGCTGTGGAAAGCAGGGTCCAGCTATGGGACACGCTGCGCCTGAGCATGCGAACGCCGCTCGTGCAGGCCAGCGCGTAAGACCCGCCCGCAACACCCTGAAGCCTTTACAAGGAAGCCATCATGAAAGCAGAAGACTACATGTCGTTCATCGATGCGTGGGAAGGTCGCGCCACCATTCGGACTCGCCCACGCAGGATGGTCGAGAACGATGACAAACTGATCTACCCCCTCAGCCGCCAACCGCTGGTGCTCAGCGACACGTTCACCCGCGAGTGTGCGCATTTGCGCGATTACGCGCTGGTGCAGAGCCTCTACAAGTTCATCAATGATGTGGTGATCTTCGAGACCGAGATCGTTGACAGGACCGCGCGCAGTATCGCCAAGGACCACTTCACGATTCGCTTCCCGTTTGCCTGTCGCTATGACGCGATGACGGTGGTGGTCGATGAGGACTATCACGCACTGGTCGCGATGGACTTCATGCAACAGACCATCGCCCTGACGGGCATAGAACCTATCCAGTTGCCGGACGAGATTGAACTCAGCCGGGCCATTCCCGCCGCACTGGCTCTGGCCCCCGAGCATCTACGCAGCGCAGTGGAGCTGATCTGTGTCGCCATCGCGGAGAACACCGTGACCAATGACGTGGCGGCGTTCGCCAAGGACGAATCGGTCAAGCAATCGGTCAAGGGGCTGATGGCCGACCACTTGCTGGACGAGGGGCGTCACTCGGGCTTCTGGGCGCGGCTGGTACGCATCTACTGGCACACCGCTCCCCAACAGGACCGGGAATCCATCGCCCGCATCATGCCGGTTTTCATCGCTCAATACCTGACCAACGATATTCAGAATGGCTTCGACTTCACCCTGATCGACCATCTGCAGGTGCCGGACACCATCAAGCACGCGCTCAGGGAAGAGACCAGGGCAGTGAGTTTTCCAGTCAACCGCCATCACCCACTGGTGGCCAACATCGTGCGTTTCTTCAAGAACAGCTCGATGCTGGACGATCCTTGTGTACAGCGTGCGCTGGCGGACTATCTGCCTGCGCAGGGGACGCTGCAATGAAGCGCCTGGAGATTGTGCTCATCGGTCACAGCCTGACCTTGAGTGAACTGAATGCCGAGCTGCTGGACCACGGGCATGGCGTGCGGCATCTGTCTGATCAGCAGGCGCTGGACGCGGTGACGATGCCTGATGGCGGCGTGCTGATCGAAGACGGCAGCCTGTACCTGTCCCAGGAACACCTGAGTGCGTTCGGCCACTGCACGCATCTGCGCCTTCGGGTCGGTTTCGGCAATGCGCTGGAGTACGGGTTACCTCGGCTGGAGCTGCTGTGCTGGCATGGCGCTGCCCAGGCTCGACGCTTGATCGTTCGTGAGTGGCTGCCGGTCGAGGAATCAGGCAACGGGCGCGTACTGCGGGATGCCACTGTCGCAGCCATGGTGGATCTGGCGACATTGCAGATCAGCCGGTTATCCAGAGAAGACGACTATTTCAACGGTCTGACAAGCGTCACATCGGCCCAGAGTGATCGACAGCATGGCTTGCAGGCGATTGATCAATTGCTGTTCGAGCATCGCCTGAATCAGACGGATCAACCGCACCTGCTGAAACTGGCCGAAACACCCATCACCGAGCGGCTGGAGCAGGCGTTGCTGAAGTTTGCCGAGCGCCCGGCACTGTCCGTTCGCAACCAGACGCTCAGCTATCGGCAACTGCACGCGCACAGCCTGGCTATCCAGCGCTTGCTGCGGCCATTGCTGGCGCACGCGAAAGCCGACGCACCTCCGGTGATTGGTATCTGCCTGCGCAAGTCAGCCGAGCTGTATGCCGGCATCCTCGCGATTCTGGGTTGCGGTGCGGTGTACCTGCCGCTTGATCCCGGCCAGCCTGTTCAGCGTCAGCAGTACATTCTGGAAAACTCGGGGGCGATGCTGTTGCTGCACGATGGCGCGCACCCGCTGGCGGCTGCGGAGTTTCCGGCACTGAATATTGCTGCGCCGCCTGTAGAGGACGGAGCTTCAGCACATGCATACGTTACTGCCGATCAGGATGCGCCCTGCATGGCGCTGTACACGTCGGGCACCACCGGGCAGCCGAAAGGCGTATTGCTCAGCCAGCGCAATCTCAGCCACTTCACCGCCTGGTATGCCGAGCATGTGAGCCTGAACGAACACAGCCGGGTGCTGCAATTCTCTACGCTGAGTTTCGACTCGTCGATCATCGACATTTTCCCCACCTGGCTCAGTGGCGCCGAACTGGTGGTCCCCGATGAAGACCAGCGGCGTGATCCGTTGCAGTTGGTCCGCGTGCTGCAACAAGGCATCACCCATGCATTCCTGCCGCCGGCGCTGTTGAGCATCCTGCCGCTGCATCAGCCGCTGGGGCTTGAGCATGTCATGACCGGAGGCGACGTCTGTGAGCCGCATGTGATTGCGCAACTCACCGGCCAATGTCATTTCCACAACCTGTACGGCCCCACCGAAGCCACGGTGTTGGTTACCGCCTGCGAGTTCGCTTCGTCCAGCAGCAACCGCCATCTGGGCCGACCGATCGCTAACAGCCAGGCGTGGATTCTGGACGAGCAACTGCAGCCCGTGGCCGAGCAGACTCAAGGGGAGCTGTACATCGTCGGACCCGGTGTGTGCCTGGGCTATGTAAACAACCCCGAGCTTACCGCCGAGCGTTATGTGTGGCTGACGAAACCGGATGGGCAACTGATGCGTGCCTACCGTACCGGCGACATGGCCAAGTGGACGGCTGACGGCATCGTCCTCAGCGGACGCCGTGATAATCAGGTGAAGATTCGCGGTTTTCGGGTCGAGCCGGAAGAGATCGAGCATTGCCTGCGCGACAGCGGGCTGTATCGACAGGTCGCCGTGGTGATCGACAGGCAGCGGCGAATTCTGGCGTTTCTCGCTCAACCGTATCTTGAGCATGACGAACAGGCGTTAAAGGCGCATGTACAACGCCTGTTGCCTGATTACATGCATCCCGCCGTCTACACGATGTTGCCCGGCATGCCGTTCGCCAGCAACGGCAAGGTCGATCGCAAAGCGCTTCTGGAAATACCACTGAGCTTTATCGGGCAGCACACTCGTCGCCAACCCGAGACTGAGCAGGAACGGGCGCTGCTGGAGCTATGGGGCGAGCTGTTGGAGCTGCCGCCAGACGGCATCTCGACTGATGAAAGCTTTTTCAATCTCGGAGGCCACTCGATCCTGCTGTCGCGCCTGTTGCTGGGCGTTCGTGAACGCTTTGGCCGCAGCATTCCCATCAATCGTTTTATCGAAGCACCGACCGTGCTGACACTCGCCAGCCTGATCGACAGTGACGGCACTTCTGCCGGAGCCCTCAGTGCTCAGGCCCTGCGGGATGCGAACCCGGACTTTCAGCTGGCTACATTGCCGGTCAGCAGAATGGGTGATGTTCATAAGGTGATTGTCACGGGTGCCAACGGCTTCCTGGGTGTGCATATCGTCGAAGCGCTGTTCGACTGGGGGGCAACCGAGATCGCCTGCCTGGTGCGCGAGACTTCTGGACAAAGCGCGCAGCAGCGCTTCGAACATGCCCTGCGGGAAAACCGCCTGGATCACCTTGACCTGAGTCGCGTGAAGGTCTATCCCGCAGACCTGACCAAGCCCCGGTTGGGGCTCAGTGAAGCAGTGTATGAGCGACTGGATATCGAGTTTGGTGCTTTGGTGCACAACGCTGCCAATGTGAACCATGTTCAGGATTACGAAACCCTGGTCAAAGACAATGTGGCCCCGGTCTTTGAATGCTTGAAGCTGTGTGAGGGGCGCAGTAAGAAGGTCTTCAATTTCGTTTCGACGCTGTCGGCCTGCAGTGCCATCGATGCCGCCGGCAATGTGCTTGAACAACCCGCTGCCGCGACCCCGCCGATCTATATCAAGAACGGCTACAACCTCTCCAAGTGGGTGGCTGAGCGCATCCTGCAATGTGCCCGCGACCAAGGTGCCTGGGTGAACATCTATCGCCCCGGCAACATCGCCTTCAACAGTGTTACCGGTGTGTGTCAGCCACAGAAAAACCGCTTGATGCTGATGCTCAAGGGCTCGCTGCAATTGGGTCAGGTTCCGGCATTCGCCATCAACTTCGACCTGATGCCGGTGGACTTTCTGGCGCGCTTTATCGGCTTCCATGCCAGCCGTTATCAGCCAGAACACGCGGTGTTCAATCTGCATAATCCCGAGCCCTTGAGCTGGAGCGACTACGTGTACGCCTTCCGCGAGGCAGGGCGTCAGTTCGAGCTGGTCAGCGTCGAGCAATGGCAGGCGCAACTCCGGCGCGTCGACAGCCAGAACGCGCTGTTTGGCGTGCTGGGGTTCTACCTCGACGGGTTTGAAGAAGACATCGGCGACATCTCGATGATCGAGCACCGCAACACCCTGAACGGCATTCATCGCATGGGCGAACAGTACCCGCAAAAAACTCCGGCGTTGCTGCGCAGGGGCTGCGATTACCTGAAAGAAATCGACTTCATCTGAGCTACTACCCACTGAGATAAATGGAGAACGACATGAACACACTTCACAGCAATCTGAAACCCGACACCCTTATCAAGAACCCGGTGGCGTGCCGAGTGGTGTCCGCCGTGGACGTCTCCGGTGACGCGGCCAGCGTGTGGGCTGTCGTCGGCAACTTCGGCGGCTTCCAGGCATTCATACCGGCGCTGGAGAGCATTGAGGTCACTGGCGAAGGTCCGGGCTCGGTTCGCAACAAGCTGTTCAAGGATGGCAATGTGGCCATCGAACAACTGAACTCCAGGGACGATCAGGCGCTTTATATGACCTGGTCACTGATCCACACCAGCTTGCCAGTCAGCAATCTATGGGCGGCAATGACAGTGGAAGCCAGCGGTGATGGCGATACCTGCATCGCCAGCTGGACGATTGTTGCTGACCCTGTTGAGGAAGGGCCTGAAGGGGATGCATTCGAGGCGTTTCTTCAGGGGTTTGCAGATGGCGCAATGAGTAACGTGCGCAGCCTGTTTGGCTGATTGACGCTGCATCACAGCAGCCCGCTCGGAGCAAATGCCTGAGCGGGCTTTTTTATTTGATGACTCATAACGACAAAACCCCTCATCGCGTAAGCGATGAGGGGTTTCGGAATTCAATCTTGACGATGACCTACTCTCACATGGGGAAACCCCACACTACCATCGGCGATACATCGTTTCACTGCTGAGTTCGGGATGGGATCAGGTGGTTCCAATGCTCTATGGTCGTCAAGAAATTCTGTTGCCGATCCGTTAGCAGGTAACGTTCCAGCGAATTTTGGTGACTTCTACTTAAACAAAAACCCTCAACGCGTAAGCGATGAGGGTTTCTGGAATTCAATCTTGACGATGACCTACTCTCACATGGGGAAACCCCACACTACCATCGGCGATACATCGTTTCACTACTGAGTTCGGGATGGGATCAGGTGGTTCCAATGCTCTATGGTCGTCAAGAAATTCGGGTACCGAATCGTGCCCTGCGGCGCGCTTCAGCAAATCGGGTATGTGATAGCAAGCTGTTTCAGGTGTCATTCGTGACGCAAACTTTCGGTTCGTGTCATCTTCACAGTCACCGCAATCTGCTCATTCGACGCAAATTGCTTGGGTGTTATATGGTCAAGCCTCATGGGCAATTAGTATTGGTTAGCTCAACGCCTCACAGCGCTTACACACCCAACCTATCAACGTCGTAGTCTTCGACGGCCCTTTAGGGAACTCAAGGTTCCAGTGAGATCTCATCTTGAGGCAAGTTTCCCGCTTAGATGCTTTCAGCGGTTATCTTTTCCGAACATAGCTACCCGGCAATGCCACTGGCGTGACAACCGGAACACCAGAGGTTCGTCCACTCCGGTCCTCTCGTACTAGGAGCAGCCCCTCTCAAATCTCAAACGTCCACGGCAGATAGGGACCGAACTGTCTCACGACGTTCTAAACCCAGCTCGCGTACCACTTTAAATGGCGAACAGCCATACCCTTGGGACCGGCTTCAGCCCCAGGATGTGATGAGCCGACATCGAGGTGCCAAACACCGCCGTCGATATGAACTCTTGGGCGGTATCAGCCTGTTATCCCCGGAGTACCTTTTATCCGTTGAGCGATGGCCCTTCCATACAGAACCACCGGATCACTAAGACCTACTTTCGTACCTGCTCGACGTGTCTGTCTCGCAGTCAAGCGCGCTTTTGCCTTTATACTCTACGACCGATTTCCGACCGGTCTGAGCGCACCTTCGTACTCCTCCGTTACTCTTTAGGAGGAGACCGCCCCAGTCAAACTACCCACCATACACTGTCCTCGATCCGGATAACGGACCTGAGTTAGAACCTCAAAGTTGCCAGGGTGGTATTTCAAGGTTGGCTCCACGCAGACTGGCGTCCACGCTTCAAAGCCTCCCACCTATCCTACACAAGCAAATTCAAAGTCCAGTGCAAAGCTATAGTAAAGGTTCACGGGGTCTTTCCGTCTAGCCGCGGATACACTGCATCTTCACAGCGATTTCAATTTCACTGAGTCTCGGGTGGAGACAGCGCCGCCATCGTTACGCCATTCGTGCAGGTCGGAACTTACCCGACAAGGAATTTCGCTACCTTAGGACCGTTATAGTTACGGCCGCCGTTTACCGGGGCTTCGATCAAGAGCTTCGCTTGCGCTAACCCCATCAATTAACCTTCCGGCACCGGGCAGGCGTCACACCCTATACGTCCACTTTCGTGTTTGCAGAGTGCTGTGTTTTTAATAAACAGTCGCAGCGGCCTGGTATCTTCGACCGGCAGGGGCTTACGCAGTAAATGCTTCACCTCCACCGGCGCACCTTCTCCCGAAGTTACGGTGCCATTTTGCCTAGTTCCTTCACCCGAGTTCTCTCAAGCGCCTTGGTATTCTCTACCCAACCACCTGTGTCGGTTTGGGGTACGGTTCCTGGTTACCTGAAGCTTAGAAGCTTTTCTTGGAAGCATGGCATCAACCACTTCGTGTTCTAAAAGAACACTCGTCATCAGCTCTCGGCCTTAAGATCCCGGCTTTACCTAAGATCTCAGCCTACCACCTTAAACCTGGACAACCAACGCCAGGCTGGCCTAGCCTTCTCCGTCCCTCCATCGCAATAACCAGAAGTACAGGAATATTAACCTGTTTTCCATCGACTACGCTTTTCAGCCTCGCCTTAGGGACCGACTAACCCTGCGTCGATTAACGTTGCGCAGGAAACCTTGGTCTTTCGGCGTGGGTGTTTTTCACACCCATTGTCGTTACTCATGTCAGCATTCGCACTTCTGATACCTCCAGCAAGCTTCTCAACTCACCTTCACAGGCTTACAGAACGCTCCTCTACCGCATCATCAAAAGATGATACCCGTAGCTTCGGTGCATGGTTTGAGCCCCGTTACATCTTCCGCGCAGGCCGACTCGACTAGTGAGCTATTACGCTTTCTTTAAAGGGTGGCTGCTTCTAAGCCAACCTCCTAGCTGTCTAAGCCTTCCCACATCGTTTCCCACTTAACCATGACTTTGGGACCTTAGCTGACGGTCTGGGTTGTTTCCCTTTTCACGACGGACGTTAGCACCCGCCGTGTGTCTCCCATGCTCGGCACTTGTAGGTATTCGGAGTTTGCATCGGTTTGGTAAGTCGGGATGACCCCCTAGCCGAAACAGTGCTCTACCCCCTACAGTGATACATGAGGCGCTACCTAAATAGCTTTCGAGGAGAACCAGCTATCTCCGAGCTTGATTAGCCTTTCACTCCGATCCACAGGTCATCCGCTAACTTTTCAACGGTAGTCGGTTCGGTCCTCCAGTTAGTGTTACCCAACCTTCAACCTGCCCATGGATAGATCGCCCGGTTTCGGGTCTATTCCCAGCGACTAGACGCCCTATTAAGACTCGCTTTCGCTACGCCTCCCCTATTCGGTTAAGCTCGCCACTGAAAATAAGTCGCTGACCCATTATACAAAAGGTACGCAGTCACCCAACAAGTGGGCTCCCACTGCTTGTACGCATACGGTTTCAGGATCTATTTCACTCCGCTCTCCGCGGTTCTTTTCGCCTTTCCCTCACGGTACTGGTTCACTATCGGTCAGTCAGTAGTATTTAGCCTTGGAGGATGGTCCCCCCATATTCAGACAAGGTTTCTCGTGCCCCGTCCTACTCGATTTCATTGCAAAGGGATTTTCGCGTACAGGGCTATCACCCACTATGGCCGTCCTTTCCAGAACGTTCCGCTAATCTCAATACAACTTAAGGGCTGGTCCCCGTTCGCTCGCCAC
>NZ_JAFIBL010000001.1:630000-1525000 GCF_017832255.1 Pseudomonas sp. PvP028 | reverse complement strand
AAGATCTTTCGTCTCAACCGAGGCGCGCATTCTACAGCGTCCTCTGTATCTGTCAAGCGGTTATTTTAAGAAGTTTTCAAAGTTTCCTTTGCAACTTCAACCACTTGCGCTGCTATCAACTCTTGAGTTGCTCATCAGCGGGAGGCGAATTCTACAGCGTTACAACCGCGTGTCAAACTCTTTTTTCTCACCGCTGTCGATCAATCCAGACCCGACCTTTTTCCTCGCTGACTCTTCACTCTAAAGCCTTGCAAACTATTGATCTACAAGGCTTTTTCGTTTCCGTCTGCGCCGGAAGTGGGGCGAATTATAGACACCTGACAGAGGGCGTCAACCGTTAATTTCAAAATCCCCGAAATTAACCTTAAAGGCGCCTTGGCTATATAGAAGAGCCCGCCGCAAACGCTTTCTTCTATATAGCTACAGCACCCCTGCCTCGCGCAACAGAGTGAGCTCTTCCTCGCCAATCCCCAGCAGCGCCTGCAGCACTTGCGCCGTATGCTCTCCCAGCAATGGCGGCGCCCTTGTGTATTCGACTGGCGTCTCAGACAGCCGTATAGGGCTGGCCACCTGCGGAACACGCCCGGCCAGCGCATGAGGAAGCTCTATGGCCAGGCCCCGTGCCACCACGTGCGGATCGGCAAACACCTGGGCCAGGTCATTAACCGGCCCGCAAGGCACGCCGGCTGCCTCCAGCTCACTGACCCATTGCGCAGTGGTCTTGAACACCGTCACCTGGCGAATCAACGGAATCAGCTCGGCACGATGAGCCACTCGCAGCTTGTTGGTCAGGAAGCGCGGATCCTCCGCCCACTGCGGCTGCCCCGCCACAGCGGCAAACTTTCTGAACTGACTGTCATTGCCGACGGTAAGGATCAGGTCGCCATCAGCCGTGGGGAAGTCCTGATAGGGCACGATGTTGGGATGAGCATTTCCCAGACGCTTGGGCGCTACTCCCGTCGTCAGGTAGTTCATGGCCTGGTTGGCCAGACAGGCTACTTGTACATCCAGCAGCGCCATATCAATGTACTGGCCGATATCGCTTTGATCACGGTGCGCCAGAGCGGCGAGAATGGCCGTCGTCGAATACAGCCCCGTCAGAATGTCAGTCAATGCGACGCCGACCTTCACCGGCCCGGCACCCTCTTCACCATCCGGCAGACCGGTGAGGCTCATCAAGCCACCCAGCGCCTGGATCATGAAGTCGTAACCCGGACGCCGCGCATACGGCCCGCTTTGCCCAAAGCCGGTAATGGAGCAATAAATCAGCCTCGGGTTAACTGCCTTCAGCGACTCGTAATCCAGTCCGTAAGCCGCCAGCCCGTCGACCTTGAAGTTTTCGATCACGATGTCGGACTTCGCCGCCAGTTCGCGCACCAGCCTTTGCCCTTCAGGACGCGTGAAGTCGATAGTGACTGACTGCTTGTTACGATTGGCGGACAGGTAATAAGCCGCCTCGGTGGTGTTCTGGCCCGCAGCATCCTGAAGGAATGGCGGTCCCCACGAGCGAGTGTCATCGCCACACCCGGGGCGCTCGACCTTGATGACGTCAGCGCCGAGGTCAGCAAGGATCTGCCCGGCCCACGGCCCGGCCAGGACTCTCGACAGATCGAGCACCCGGATATGCGAAAGCGCCCCCATGATCAGCCCTCCTTAATAGAAAGCCTGAATGCCGGTCTGCGCACGCCCCAGAATCAACGCATGCACGTCGTGCGTGCCTTCGTAGGTATTCACAACCTCCAGGTTGACCAGATGCCTGGCGATGCCGAACTCGTCCGAGATGCCATTGCCGCCCAGCATGTCGCGAGCCAGGCGCGCGATATCCAGCGACTTGCCGCACGAGTTGCGCTTCATGATCGAGGTGATCTCCACGGCAGCCGTACCTTCGTCCTTCATGCGCCCCAGACGCAGGCAACCCTGCAAGGCCAGCGTGATTTCGGTCTGCATGTCTGCCAGCTTCTTCTGGATCAGCTGATTGGCCGCCAAAGGACGCCCGAATTGCTGGCGATCCAGGGTGTATTGCCGCGCGGTATGCCAGCAGAACTCTGCGGCACCCAGCGCGCCCCAGGAAATGCCATACCGTGCCGAGTTGAGGCAGGTGAACGGCCCTTTCAGACCGCGCACATCGGGGAAGATGTTCTCTTCGGGCACGAACACGTTATCCATGACGATCTCGCCGGTGATCGATGCGCGCAAACCGACCTTGCCGTGTATGGCCGGAGCGCTCAGGCCTGCCCAGCCTTTTTCGAGAACGAAACCGCGAATATCGCCGGCATCGTCCTTGGCCCACACCACAAACACATCGGCGATCGGGCTGTTGGTGATCCACATCTTGCTGCCGCTCAAGCGGTAACCACCCTCGACGCTCCGGGCACGGGTAATCATCGCTCCGGGGTCGGACCCATGATCGGGCTCGGTCAGGCCGAAGCAGCCGATCCACTCGCCCGAAGCCAGTTTGGGCAGGTACTTCTCTTTCTGGGCCTGCGTACCGAACTCGTTGATCGGTACCATGACCAGCGAGGACTGCACACTCATCATCGAACGGTAGCCCGAATCGATACGCTCGACTTCACGCGCGATCAGCCCATAACACACGTAATTCAGGCCGCTGCCACCGAACTCTTCCGGGATGGTCGCCCCCAACAGCCCCACCTCGCCCATCTCGCGAAAGATGGCCGGGTCGGTTTTCTCGTGACGGAATGCTTCCAGCACGCGCGGGGCCAGCTTGCTCTGGGCGAACTGCTCGGCCGTGTCGCGGACCATGCGCTCTTCTTCCGTGAGCTGTTGATCCAGCAACAAGGGGTCAATCCAGTTGAAGCTTGCCTTACCGCTCATGCCAGTTCCTCGCGTTCAGATGAAATCCTGCAGCGATCCTAGTCCTGGCCCATGCCAGCGACAAACGAGGTTTTATCAAGCATGTGTGCTAATTTCTCACTCCGTGACACAGAACTGCGCTCTAAAACAAAAATATCAGTGAGAAGAAAGTACATGAGACGCAAGATACCCAGCACCACTGCACTGGTCAGTTTCGAGGCAGCCGCCCGTCACGAGAGCTTCACCAAGGCCGCTAATGAGCTCTCCCTCACGCAAGGCGCTGTGTGTCGGCAAATCGGCGGGCTGGAAGAGTTTCTCGGCGTTGAGTTGTTCCGGCGTTCGCGCAGGGGCGTAAAGCTCACGGAAGCCGGGCTGTCCTATAGTCGTCGTGTGTCCCAGCAACTGGACGCGGTCGAGCGCGACACACTGTCGGTCATGGGCCAGCAAGGTGCCAACGCCATCGAACTCGCCGTGGTGCCGACCTTCGGCACTCAATGGCTGCTGCCGCGCCTGAAGGACTTCCAGCACAAGCACCCCGACGTCACGGTCCACCTGACCAACCGCACCCGCCCGTTCCTGTTTGCCGACACCGACTTCGACGCCGCCATCTATTTTGGCGATGCCGACTGGTCCGGCACCCAGTCGCATCGGCTGATGGGCGAAAACTCCATGCCGGTCTGCAGCCCCTCTTTTCTTGAAAGTCGCGACAGCCTGACAGCACGCGAGCTGGCCGAATTGCCGCTGCTGCAACAGACCACCCGGCCCTACGCCTGGCGCCAATGGTTCAATGCGCAGGATCTGGATGTCGCGCGTGACATGACCGGCCCGCGCTACGAACTGTTCTCCATGCTGGCGCAGGCGGCCATGCACGACATGGGCGTTGCTCTGATTCCCCCCTTCCTCATTCAACGCGAACTGCAGGAAAAGCGTCTGGTGATCGCAAAACCCCGCTCACTGCCCGGCAGCAAGGCCTATCACCTGATGATTCCGGAGCGCAAAGTGGAATCGGCATCGCTGACTGCGTTTCGTGACTGGCTGATCGAACAGGCCCGGGCTTACCAGTTGCCCCAGGAAAAATTCGACCAATATCTCAGGTAGCCCATAGCTGCTGACACCTACAGATATAACCTTATGTCGCCCTGAAGTAACTTCCGATCGCTCACAGAAAACGGGACATAACCCTTTATTTATAGGGCCTATGGGTCGATACAGCGCATTTATCGGATTTTCGGCAGAAAAACTTTTATCACCTGTTTTTCGTAAGGAATATCACCACAGCCCTTACAGATAAAGGGCTCTGTCGAATAAGTGCGACAATAGGTCACAGTGTGACTTGTAGTTCATCTATAGTTTCGTTACAGAATGTATTGAAGCCCGCAAACTTCGCCTGCAAAATGCCCCGCCCCTGCTGCAAAGGGGTGTGCTGATTGGCCAAGCCAGACGCACCAGCCGTAGTGCACTGGCCTACATACGAACGATAAAAAATCGCGCAGGAGATTTGTCGTGCACATTGGCGTTCCTCTCGAAACACAAGCGGGCGAAACCCGGGTAGCTGCTACCCCGGAAACCATCAAAAAGCTGATCAGCCAGGGTCACCGGGTTACGGTGCAAAGCGGCGCGGGCCTTCGTGCCAGCGTTCCGGACAGCGCTTACGAGGCAGCTGGCGCAGTGATCGGTGACACCAACGAGACCTACGCGGCCGAACTGATTCTCAAGGTTGTCGCACCTGACGATGAGGCGCTGAGCCTGATCAAAAGTGGCTCGGTCGTCGTCGGCATGCTCAACCCTTTCAACAACGAACTGATCGGCAAGATGGCCGCACGTGGCATTACCGCGTTCGCCCTGGAAGCCGCGCCGCGCACATCCCGGGCGCAAAGCCTTGATGTGCTGTCTTCGCAAGCCAACATTGCGGGCTATAAGGCAGTACTGCTCGCCGCGCATCACTACCCGCGCTTCATGCCCATGCTGATGACCGCTGCCGGTACCGTCAAAGCAGCACGGGTGCTGATCCTGGGCGCCGGCGTTGCCGGTCTGCAGGCCATTGCCACCGCCAAAAGGCTGGGCGCCGTGGTGGAAGCGTCGGATGTGCGTCCGGCAGTGAAGGAGCAGATCGAGTCGCTGGGCGCGAAATTCATCGACGTGCCCTACGAGACCGACGAAGAGCGCGAATGCGCCGAAGGCGTCGGCGGCTACGCGCGCCCTATGCCGGCCAGCTGGATGCAACGCCAGGCCGCAGCCGTGCATGAGCGCGCGAAGCTGTCGGACATCGTCATCACCACCGCGCTCATTCCTGGCCGCAAGGCCCCGGTGCTGCTCGGCGCAGAAACCGTGGCGCAGATGAAGCCCGGCTCGGTGGTGATCGACCTGGCCGCTGCACAGGGCGGCAACTGCCCGCTGACCGTTGCCGATCAAGTGGTTGTCGAGCACGGCGTGACAATCGTCGGCCACACCAACCTGCCCGCCCTGGTCGCAGCCGATGCATCGGCGCTCTACGCCCGCAACCTGCTGGACTTCATGAAGCTGCTGTTCGACAAGGACGGCACATTCTCGATCAACCTCGAAGACGACATCGTCGCCGCATGCCTGATGTGCCGCGACGGGCAAGTTGTCCGCAAGAACGGCTGAGGACACACCAATGGAAGAGCTGATTTCCCCCGGCGTCTACAACCTGATCATTTTCGTACTGGCGATTTATGTCGGCTACCACGTGGTCTGGAATGTCACGCCTGCGCTGCACACGCCGCTCATGGCGGTCACCAATGCCATCTCCGCCATCGTCATCGTCGGCGCCATGCTCGCCGCTGCGCTCACGGTCACCCCGCTGGGCAAGACCATGGGCACGCTGGCGGTCGCACTGGCGGCCGTGAACGTGTTTGGCGGATTTCTGGTCACTCGGCGGATGCTGGAAATGTTCAGGAAAAAGGCCCCCAAGGCAAAGGATGAGGCGCCCAAGTCATGAGCATGAATCTGGTTACCCTGCTGTACCTGATCGCATCGATCTGCTTCATCCAGGCACTCAAAGGCTTGTCGCACCCGACCACCTCGCGCCGTGGCAACCTGTTCGGCATGCTCGGCATGGGCCTGGCGGTCATCACCACGATCGGCCTGGTCTTCAAGCTCGCGGCACTGTCTACCGCTGAAGGGGCCAGCGCGGGGATCGGCTACATCGTAGTCGGCCTGCTGGTGGGCGGAACCGCTGGCTCGATCATGGCCAAGCGCGTCGAAATGACCAAAATGCCGGAGCTGGTGGCGTTCATGCACAGCATGATCGGCCTGGCAGCGGTATTCATCGCTATAGCAGCCGTGGTCGAGCCTCAATCACTGGGCATCGTTCGCAATCTGGGCGATGCGATTCCGGCCGGCAACCGTCTGGAGTTGTTCCTCGGGGCAGCCATTGGTGCGATTACCTTCTCGGGCTCGGTCATCGCGTTTGGCAAACTATCGGGCAAGTACAAATTTCGCCTCTTTCAAGGCGCACCGGTACAGTTTGCCGGCCAGCACACGCTCAATCTGGTCCTCGGCCTGGCCACGCTGTTCTTCGGCCTGACCTTTATGTTCACCGGCAGCCTCACTGCCTTTGCGATCATGCTGGCGCTGGCCTTCGTCATCGGTGTGTTGCTGATCATCCCGATTGGCGGGGCCGACATGCCGGTGGTGGTGTCGATGCTCAACAGCTATTCAGGCTGGGCAGCGGCCGG
This sequence comes from Pseudomonas sp. PvP028, assembly GCF_017832255.1. Taxonomy (NCBI): domain Bacteria; kingdom Pseudomonadati; phylum Pseudomonadota; class Gammaproteobacteria; order Pseudomonadales; family Pseudomonadaceae; genus Pseudomonas; species Pseudomonas sp. PvP028. Next base: position 1,518,488 of record NZ_JAFIBL010000001.1, on the reverse strand, counting down.
CATCGGCTTTTCGCTGAACAACTCGATGCTGATCATCGCGGGCTCACTGGTGGGTTCCTCGGGCGCGATCCTCTCCTACATCATGTGCAAGGCGATGAACCGCTCGTTCTTCAACGTGATCGGCGGTGGCTTCGGCGGCGCAACGGACTCGGCAGGCCCGGCGGGTGCGAAGGAAGCACGCCCGGTGAAATCCGGCTCGGCAGACGACGCCACCTTTTTGCTGACCAACGCCGACACCGTAATCATCGTGCCCGGTTACGGCCTGGCAGTGGCTCGTGCGCAGCATGCGCTCAAGGAACTGACCGAGAAGCTCGTCCACCGCGGCGTCACCGTGAAGTACGCCATTCACCCGGTGGCCGGACGCATGCCGGGGCACATGAACGTGCTGCTGGCCGAAGCCGAAGTGCCTTACGACCAGGTGTTCGAGATGGACGACATCAACTCCGAATTCGGTCAGGCCGATGTGGTGCTGGTGCTCGGTGCCAACGACGTGGTCAACCCGGCCGCCAAGAACGATCCGAAATCCCCTATCGCCGGGATGCCCATTCTGGAGGCGTTCAAGGCCAAGACCATCATCGTCAACAAACGCTCGATGGCCAGTGGTTACGCAGGTCTGGATAACGAATTGTTCTACCTGGATAAAACCATGATGGTCTTCGGAGACGCCAAAAAGGTGATCGAGGACATGGTGAAGGCCGTCGAAAACGCCTAGCCTGACCACGCTCCATTGAAGCCCCGGCTCGCTTGGCGACCGGGGCTTTTTACATTCCGCGTAACAGTGTTTTGCGCTGGAACCCGCTAATTAGAGCGTTCAAATGCGACCTTGGTAGCAGGACGAAGCTCGACCAAGGCTCTAGACTTGTCGTTCGCTTCTATCTACGAGACAGACCCATGTACCGTGACCGTATCCGCCGGCCCTCCCTGATGAGCAAGGTTATGAGCGCAGCCGACGCAGCCGCCTTGATTGAAGACGGCATGACCGTCGGCATGAGTGGCTTCACCCGTGCAGGCGAAGCCAAGGCCGTACCCCACGCGCTGGCCGAGCGCGCCAAAGTGACGCCGCTGAAAATCAGCCTGATGACCGGCGCCAGTCTGGGCAATGACCTGGACAAGCAACTGACCGAGTCCGGCGTACTGTCCCGGCGCATGCCCTTTCAGGTCGACAGCACGCTGCGCAAGGCGATCAACAACGGCACGGTGATGTTCATCGATCAGCATTTGTCCGATACGGTCGAGCTGCTGCGCAATCGGCAGATCAAGGCGGTGGACCTGGCCGTGATCGAATGCGTGGCGATCACCGAAGAGGGCCATCTGGTGCTGAGCACCTCCGTGGGTAACTCGGCCAGCTTCGCCATCCTGGCCAAACAGGTCATCGTGGAAATCAACCTGTCCCAGCCACTCGAGCTGGAAGGCCTGCACGATATCTATATACCCAGCTACAGACCGACACGCCTGCCGATTCCGGTCCTGGAGGCCGATTCGCGTATCGGCAGCCACGCGGTGAAGATCGACCCGGCAAAAATAGTCGGCATTGTCATCAGCAACCAGCCTGACTCGCCCTCCACGGTCACACCACCTGATGCGGACACACAGGCCATCGCCAATCATCTGGTGGAGTTCTTCAAGAAAGAAGTGCGCGAAGACCGGCTGACCGACAAGCTGATGCCACTGCAGGCCGGGATAGGCAACATTGCCAACGCGGTGATGCACGGTCTGCTGGCGTCGCCCTTCACGGACCTGACGATGTACTCCGAGGTGCTGCAGGACTCGACATTCGACCTGTTCGATGCAGGCAAACTGACCTTTGCCTCGGGCAGTTCCATGACCTTGTCGGCGGCCAAGCACGCCGAGGTCTTTGCCGACTTCAATCGCTACAAGTCCAGGCTGGTGCTGCGCCCGCAGGAAATCTCCAACCACCCCGAGGTGATCCGTCGCCTGGGTATCATCGGGATCAATACCGCGCTGGAGTTCGACCTGTACGGCAATGTGAACTCCACCCACATCTGCGGCACACGCATGATGAACGGCATTGGCGGCTCCGGAGACTTCTCGCGCAACGCGCACCTGGCAATCTTCGTCACCAAATCGATCGCCAAAGGTGGCGCGATCTCCAGCGTCGTGCCCATGGTCAGCCATGTCGACCACACCGAACACGACGTCGACATCCTGGTCACCGAGCAGGGCCTGGCGGACCTGCGCGGTCTGGCGCCTCGCGAACGCGCCAGAGTGATCATCGATAACTGCGTGCATCCGGATTATCGCGATGCGCTGAACACCTATTTCAGTGCCGCTTGCGCCGTGGGCGGGCATACCCCGCACATCCTGCGCGAAGCACTGAGTTGGCACATCAATCTGGAAGAAACCGGGCGCATGCTGCCAGCCTGAACAGGACAGTTGGAAGTGAGCAAGCGCTTTTCTGATTCACTTTCAGCTGGCACCCAAGGGCTTATGAAAAAACTGTACTGCTGTACCGGTCATAAAACTGCCTTGAAAGGTCAAAATCACCACAATCGATCACAAAATGCACCCTTAAAGTGCAGACCGGTACAGTTGCCCCATTTATGAACAAAACAGTGCCCAATCACAGTTAACTGAACCCTCACAATACAGGTGAACTGTGTCTATGGAAGCTGGACGCGCACGAGGAAAATGGGCACCAGTCAAGCAACTCACTTATCCCGCCACAAGCGGAAGGAAGTCACACCATGGAACGTACAATCAGTTCCGATCTGTTCAGCGAAAGCACCGTTACCACCGCAAAAGCCTCTCTGCCTCTGCGCGTATTCGCCAACCTGATGCTCTGGCAGCGTCGCCTGTCCAGCCGCCACCAGCTGGCCCGTCTGGATGCACGCCTGCTGGCTGACGCCGGTATCAGCGAATCCCAGCGTTACGAAGAGCTGAGCAAGCCGTTCTGGCGCTAAACAAGCGCCCGCTGGTCCTTGACCGTCAGGTCTCCTGCCAGCAACCCGAATTGCTTCATACAAGACCCGTCTCAGGCAGCTGAGACGGGTTTTGTCGTTTCAGGGGGCGGCTTCAGAGAGCCTTGGCTAAACCAGTACAGATTTAAAGAATACGAATATGGCAGGTACAGTTACCAAATATTGCAAACTGTGTAAGTCGAAGCCGTCGACCTTCATGACAACTGCAGTATGGGTGGGATAGTCTAGCGCTCTACCTCAGCCCTTCGGCTTCGCAGGCAGTCTGTGCCCACTTGTCCACAACGGAACTCGATCATGTCTCTGCTACGTAACCTTGGCGCTGTCTTTCTGTTGACCGCCGCAGCCGGTGCAAACGCCTCCAGCTTCATCGTCACCACCGACGCAGTGGTCGATGCCGTCAATGCATCGACCCGCGCGACCTCCAACGTGTCCTCTTCCCTGAAAGACGACAAGATCGTTCTTGCCGCCCGTGACGATGCCGCCAGCTTCGTGGCCAGCTCCGGCGACATCCGCAGCGCTCGCCTTGAAGGCGCGTTGCAGCATATCCGCCAGGTTTTGCCTGAACTGCAAGCCAGCGATAGCCAACTGGCTCAGGCCATTCTGGCCATCTGACCGCTGCGCCCCGGCTACGTGCCGGGGTAGCTCTGGCCCGCGCATTGCGCTAGCCTTGGAGCCTGTTTTGCCGGTTCGTGAAAGTCATGCGTCTAGTGCACCTTCTGTATATCGCTCCCTTTGCCAGCCTGATGTACGTCAGTCAGGTTCAAGCGCTCGATACGACCACGCAAGGCCTGGTCAAGACCGGCTATGCCACCAGTCAGGTCTCGACAGGACCGTTCGATAACAAACTGATCATGGCTGCCCGTGACGATGCTGCTGCATTCATCGCCAGCGGCGGACAAATGCGCGGTGCACGGCTTGAGTCAGCGCTGCACGCCCTGCGTCAGGCAGATGCAAAACTTCATGCCAGCGACCTTGAACTGGCGCAGGCAATCCTCGTCCAATAGCCACTTTCCCCTCTTCGCGTAACTGGAGACGTCACTACATGCGTACCCCGCTGATTGCTGCTTCCCTTGGCCTGCTATTGCTGGCCGATTTTGCCCAGGCCCAGACTGTTGTGGCTACGAGCAACATCATCGTTCGTGCGTTCGGCCGTACCATCGATTTCACTTCCGACACCACCACATCGATCCGCGACTCCAAGGTCGTTCTCCAGGCCAAGGACGATGCTGCCAGTTACGTTGCCACCGGTGGTGATATCCACGGAGCCCAACTGGATGCTGCTTTCGACACGCTGCGTACCCGCGTACCGGAAGCGCGCGGTGCAAGCGATCAGACCCTGGCTGAAGCAATCCTCGCATTGTGAGGCGGTTTCGCGCCTGGCTGCTTGCTGGCGCGCTGTCGCTGGTCGGTACGCATGCCTTTGCCAGCCTGAAGCTGGAACTGCACACCGACGGCCTCGATGCGCCGCAACAGCAAGCCAGCCAGGCGCTGCTCGACGAAGCCCTGCACGCACTACCGCCCAGCTTCGTCGAAGCACTGGACCGCACCGTCGAGGTGAACTGGTCCGCTGACATGCCGCAGAACGCCTACGGTCAGGCTGCAGGTCCCTATCAGCTGTACCTCAACAGCCACCTGCTGGCCTCGTTGACGGACGGCTCGGCAGCCACGGCCCAGACGGGCCGGCCACATGGTACGGTGCGTCGTGAGTTGCTTGCCACTGTCCTGCATGAGCTGACCCACGTCTACGACCGCGCCCGCCTGTGGTCGCCCAGCGAGCGAGCGGCGATTTTTCGCTGCACATCACGCAGCAGTTCGCTGGGCAAGGTCGGCCTGCCTGACAACTGCCGCGGCCAGACCGAGCGACGCTTCACCCTGAGTGATGATCCACGCCTGCTGGACCTGGCGGGCTGGCAGCAATATGTCGGACGTCGCGGCGACCGCGAGGAACATAACGGCCAGGTTGCCCGCAGCCCGGACATCTACGAAACCACCAGCCCGCTGGAATTCGTGGCGGTGAACATGGAGTACTTCCTCCTTGATCCGGCCTACGCCTGCCGTCGCCCTGCCCTGTATGCATATTACAAGGAGCGTTTTGGCTGGGCACCTGCAGCCCATAACGAATGCCCGAAGTTCTACCCCTACCTGAACGCCGGCAGCGACTTCGGCCGAGAGCCGTTGGGCAAGCTGGACCCGGAGCGGGTCTATGCGGTGGATTATCTGCTGGCCGAAGCGAACCAGAACTGGGCAAGCCGCTGGGGCCACAGCATGTTGCGCCTGGTGATCTGCAAACCCGGCCGCCCGCGTGGTCCGGATTGCCGACTGGACCTCGATCAGCACCTGGTGCTGTCGTACCGGGCGTTTGTTGGCGATGTACAGCTGTCCAGCTGGGACGGCCTGATGGGTGCCTACCCGTCGCGCCTGTTCGTTCTGCCACTGGCGCAGGTCATCGATGAATACACCAAGACCGAACTGCGCAGCCTGGCGTCGGTACCAATCAAGCTGTCGCGTCCGGAAATAGAAGGGCTGGTGCAGCACGCCGCCGAGATGCACTGGAGTTACGACGGCAACTATTACTTCCTCTCGAACAACTGCGCCGTTGAAAATCTCAAACTGCTGCGCGCCGGTACGCACAACCCCAAGCTCGTCGGCCTGGACAGCATTTTGCCTAACGGTTTGCTTGAAGTCCTCGAAGGCCGTGGGCTGGCTGACACCAGCGTACTGGACGATCCCAAGGAGGCGCTGCGTCTGGGCTATCGGTTCGACTCCTACCGCGACCGCTATCAGGCGATGTTCGAAGTGCTGAAGAAGCACCTGCCGATCAAACAGAACACCGTGGAAGACTGGATGGCGCTACCCGCCAGTGAGCGCAGCCAGTGGTTCGGCAAAGCCGATCTGCGCACCAGCGCTGCGATTCTGCTGCTGGAGCAGGCCAGCCTGCGCAGGCAACTGTTGTTGGCTCAGGACGAAGTGAAACAGAGCTACCTGGGTGCGCGGGAATTGAAAGACGGCAAAGTCTCCAACGCCACCAAAACGCTGCAGGAAATCCTCGCCAGCAGCGGGTTCCTCAGCCGGCCTGCCGAGCTGCTGGGCAGCGACGGGTACGGTTTGCCACAGGCGGGTGAATGGCAGCGTCTTGAAGCAGAAAGCAGTCAGCGCCAGAAACAGCTCAAGCGCCTGACCGGCGATCTCGACAAGGAAGTGCGAGCCCTGCTGGAGCCTGAGCGTGCCAAAGAGATTGCCGCCAACGAAGCCAATCTCAAACAGGTGTCGGAGCACCTCAGGGCGTTGCACAAGGCTGCAGGCGGGCTGCAGTTGCCGTGATCAGGCCGTTTTCTTTCTCGGTTTGAGATATTTGACCAGGCCCTGGAACCAGATCACCAGGGCCGGGTTGCCCTTGATCTGAATATCCTTGTCCTGAATGCCCTTCATGAACGCCAGCTGCTTGTTCTTCGCCTGAAGGGTATCAAAACCAAAGGCTGCATCACGAAACACGATGGCAAAGGCCGGCTCTGCAACCGTGCCACTTGCACTGCGGATCCGCTGATCGTTGACCACGAAGTGCCGCGCAACCTTGCCATCGGCGGTCTGCAGCTGAAAGGTCAGGTCTTTGCCAGCCAATTGCTGCTGGAACGCCGGGTTGTTACGACTGGCGCGGGCCATCAGCAGGCCCAGCATCCACAAAAGAAAACGAAATTTCATACACGGCCTCTGAACACGCGGTTTCCGACTCGGAATCAGCGTGGCAGTGTAGCGGGTTATCGGCGCAAAACCTGTAGGACAAGAAAGGATTTCGAGGGAGATCGGCACAAAACAGTTACCGAACAGAGGATGCTGCTCCGCGTGGGAAGCAGCATCACACTGACATCAACGAATGCTGCTGATGCTGCCTTTGTTACCCGTGACCTTTACATCGACCTTCTTGAAGATGAAGTAGTCTTTGACGCTGACTTCGTAGCGCGGCGCGACGATCAGATCGGCACCGGAGGATTTCACCGCCTTGAAGGCCGCTGCCGCTTTGGTCGTCGAGACAGGATCAGGCAACGCCAGACCCAGGCCGCCACCGCCACTTGCGCCACCGTAGGTCACGCCGTCGGCGAACTGATTATCGCCGCCGAAGCTCAGGAAATTGAACAGCACGTTGGTGGACGACTCGCCGCTGATGGTGCCGCCAACCTTGACGTCAGCTTTCAGGTCGGTTTTGACCGTGCCTTCCAGCGGCGCGCTTGGCTGGCTGACGTTGTAGCTCACACAACCGCTGGTCGTGGCGATCAGAGCCGCAACAGCAGCAAACTTCCATGGCTTTTTCATTCTGGATTTCCCAAGAGTAATTGAAGGGGTGCAGCAGGGGCGGCACTCTAAGGCAATCAACAGCAAGAAAAAGTCAGGCAAAGCTGGGGCTTTGGAAGGCAATTACACGGAATGGAGTAGGACAATTCTCACAGGAAGCGAGAGGCAGCATCGGCGTCATGCGACAGAAACGAAAAACGGGCACCCAATCCGATTGGTGTGCCCGCCTGTAGGTTGTGCGTCTCCCGCCGAGGCGCACAACAGGGTGTCAAGGATTGACGCTGTCTTTCAGGGCTTTCCCCGGTTTGAAGGCGACCGTGTTGCTTGCCTTGATTTTAACCGGCTCCCCGGTCTGTGGGTTCTTGCCAGTGCGGGCGCCGCGGTGGCGTTGCAGAAAAGTACCGAAACCTACCAGCGTGACACTGTCCTTGCGGTTCAGTGCGCCAGTAATCTCTTCAAGGATGGCATTGAGAACGCGATTGGATTGTTCTTTGGTGAGATCCGCCTTTTCAGCGATGGCGGCTGCAACTTCTGGTTTACGCATATGAAGCCTCTTTTACGGTTTTTTGTTTTTATGTCCCGCGCCGCTTTTGTAAAAAACGGCAACAAGGCGCCGCGACAGCTCTACGTAGCGGCAGACGAGGTCGAGAATGGCATGCCGAACTGACCCGCGCCAGTGCATGAATGCGGTTTATTGGCAGAAATGCAGGGTCAATCCGACAAAATGACGTGAAATCACGCCAATAACGCAGGTAGGACCTTGTTGAGTGCGAGTTTTTCCATAACCGCAGCGCCGGTCAGCGCATAGCCGAGCAGATGGCCGTCAGCGTCATGACACAGCGCCTTGATATCAGCGCCCTGCCCTTCGACGCTCCAGTGGCCATCGCTGCCACGCGGCGGCGGCGAAACCACCAGCGGGCAGGCGGGCGTCTTCACGGTGATCGGCATGGGCCCGTATTTGACGGAAGTCGGGTTTCCGGCCAGCGTCTGGGCCAACGCACGAGCGCAGCTCATCAATGGCATCACGTAGAGCAGGTTCAGGCCATCGACTTCAGCGCAATCACCCAGCGCGTGGATGTTGGCGTGGGAGGTTTGCAACAGGCGGTCGACCAGAATGCCGCGCCCGGTCTGCAAGCCGGCAGCAGCGGCCAGCTCAATGCGAGGACGCAGGCCGATGGCTGACACCACCAGATCGCAGTCCATCACCTGCCCATCCGACAAGTGCGCTTGCAGGCCCTCACCATTGCGGTTCAGGCGGGTCAGCACCGGCCCCAGATGGAAACGTGCGCCCAGGCTTTCCAGACCGGACTTCACCGCAGCCGCGGCCTCAGGGGGCAACAGGGTCGGCATGACCTGTTCGCACGGAGCCACCAGATCCACTTCATAGCCGCCCAGGATCAGGTCGTTGGCGAACTCACAGCCAATGAGCCCTGCGCCGAGAATCAACACCCGACGCTTGCCCGCCGCAGCCGCGCGGAAACGGGCGTAATCCTGAAGATCGTTGATCGGGAAAATCGCGTCGCCTGCGTCGCCTTCCACCGGTACACGAATGGTTTCGGCGCCCCAGGCCAGCACCAGATCACGGTAATACACCGCCTCTTCGCCGATCCACAGGCGTTTGTGGCCAGGATCAATGCCGCTGATCCGCGTATGCGTGCGGACCTCGGCCTTTAGCTGATCGGCCATGGCGCCGGCTTCAGCCATGCTCAGGCCGTCGGCTTCCTTGTTTTTGCCAAAGCCGGTAGAGAGCATCGGCTTGGAGTAGGAACGGCCATCGTCGGCCGTAATCAATAGCAGCGGCGTGTCAGCGTCCAGCTTGCGAAACTCTCGAGCGAGGTTATACCCCGCAAGGCCGGTGCCGATGATGACGACAGGTGCGCTCATTGTTCTTCCCTATTTCACTGTGCCTGGTGCCCGTTGTTGCCAGCTCTTGTTTGCGGGCAGCGATCAACCGATTTCGATCATTTCAAAGTCCATCTTGCCCACGCCGCAATCCGGGCACATCCAGTCTTCCGGCACATCCTGCCAAAGGGTGCCGGGCGCAATTCCGTCATCCGGCCAGCCATCGGCTTCGTTATAAATCAGGCCGCAGACGATGCATTGCCACTTCTTCATGTCAGGTTCTCTCGTTTATCAGGCTCAATAGCGTACGACGGTCAGTTGCCGTCTTCTGAAGGGCGTTGTACTGATCGGCAGGCGCGGATGCAAGTCTGATCTATGACCCGACGTTCTGCCGACCGTCGGTCGAGGCCGGCAATCATGCTAAGCTCGCGGCCTCGTTGGCTGCCGGAACTGGCTTACCGTGACCCAGCAATCCCCCGCATTCATTGGCCCTGCCTGGCTCGGGCGCGAGCAATTGATCGACGCGCCGGACCCGGTAATGCTCGACTGGTTGTTCAATAAGGAGTCCCTTACTCGTCGGTTGGACCGTTTGTCTGACGGTCGTTTCAGCGTATTTCCGCAGTTTGAAGGCTGGCAGCCCTTGCGCCCTGACGAGTGCCTGGCGCTGGGCCTGCCAGAGGCTGGCGAAGGCTGGGTGCGCGAGGTGTACCTGCGCGGTAACGGCAACAACTGGGTGTTCGCGCGCAGTGTCGCCGCCCGCAGCGCGCTGCTGGATGGCGGCCTGAATATGGATGAGTTGGGCACTCGGTCGCTGGGTGAATTGCTGTTCAGTGACCCGGCGTTCGTGCGCGGCACGCTTGAAGTGTGTCATTACCCCGAGGCCTGGCTGCCCGCTGCCGACGCAGCGCGCGGGCTGTGGGCCCGCCGCTCGCGATTCGATCGAGGCGCGTTGAGCGTGCTGGTCGCCGAAGTTTTCCTGCCCGCCCTGTGCACTGCGATCCACGACAAGGACCACGTCTGATGTACCTGTCCCTCCTCAAATCCCTCAATCGTCTGAACCCACGCGCCTGGGACTTCATCCAGCTGACACGCATCGACAAACCCATCGGCGTCTACCTGTTGCTGTGGCCGACCCTGTGGGCGGTCTGGATTGCAGGCAAGGGCGCGCCGTCGCTGCAGACCGTGTTCATTTTTGTGCTCGGCGTCTTTCTGATGCGGGCGGCAGGCTGTGTGATCAATGACTTCGCCGATCGCAAGGTGGACGGCCACGTCAAACGCACCGAGCAGCGTCCGCTGGTCAGCGGCAAAGTCAGCTCCCGGGAAGCGCTGGTGCTGTTTGCGGTGCTGGTCGGCCTGAGCTTTGTGCTGGTGCTGTTTACCAACGCGGCGACCATCTGGCTGTCGGTCGGCGGTCTCGCCCTGGCAGCCAGCTATCCGTTCATGAAGCGCTACACCTATTACCCGCAAGTGGTGCTGGGTGCTGCGTTCTCGTGGGGCATGCCGATGGCCTTCACTGCCGAAACCGGCGAGCTGCCCGCTGCAGCCTGGTTGCTGTACATCGCCAACCTGCTGTGGACTGTGGGCTACGACACCTACTACGCCATGGTCGATCGCGATGACGACCTGAAAATCGGCGTGAAATCCACGGCCGTCCTGTTCGGCGATGCCGACCGGGTCATCATCCTGACCCTGCAGGGACTGGCGCTGGGCTGTCTGATGCTGGCCGGTGCGCGCTTCGAACTGGGCGCGTGCTTCTACATCGGCCTGCTGGCAGCGGCGGGCTGCTTCACCTGGGAATTCTGGAGCACCCGTGAGCGCGAGCGAGACGCCTGCTTCAAGGCCTTTCTGCACAATCACTGGGCCGGACTGGCAATATTCCTGGGCATCGTCGCTGACTACGCGGTGCGCTGAGTACAGCCACCGCCAGCCTGCGCACGACTGAAATAAATTCCGGATCGCGAGGCTTGCGGGCCCCCGCGACCTGTCAGCGTGCTAGCCTCATTCAGACCTGTCACACGACTGCAATAATTCCGTTATCTAATGCGCTCCAAGACAGTTAAATGACAAGAGGTTCGAGCATGGCTGGCAGGAGCATCCTGATCGTTGACGACGAAGCGCCAATTCGCGAAATGATCGCCGTTGCGTTGGAAATGGCTGGATACGACTGTATTGAAGCCGAAAACTCTCAGCAGGCCCACGCGATCATCGTGGACCGCAAGCCTGACCTGATTCTGCTCGACTGGATGCTGCCTGGCACCTCCGGCATCGAACTGGCCCGGCGCCTCAAGCGTGATGAACTGACCGGGGACATCCCGATCATCATGCTCACCGCCAAGGGCGAAGAGGACAACAAGATCCAGGGTCTGGAAGTGGGCGCCGACGATTACATCACCAAGCCTTTCTCGCCGCGCGAGCTGGTGGCACGCCTCAAGGCCGTGCTGCGTCGCGCTGGCCCGACTGACGGCGAAGCGCCCATCGAAGTCGGCGGCCTGCTGCTCGACCCGATCAGCCACCGGGTCACCATCGACGGCAAACCGGCCGAAATGGGCCCGACCGAATACCGTCTGCTGCAGTTCTTCATGACCCACCAGGAGCGCGCCTACACTCGCGGTCAGTTGCTGGATCAGGTGTGGGGCGGCAACGTCTACGTCGAAGAACGCACCGTCGATGTTCACATCCGCCGCCTGCGCAAGGCTTTGGGGGATGCCTATGAAAATCTGGTACAAACCGTGCGCGGCACGGGCTATCGTTTCTCGACCAAGAGCTGAAAACCGCTGCGTCGACGCAGGGCAATGGCCAGTGCAGACCAGACAAGGATTTACCCCTAATTGAATCAAAATTGGCATGGCACTCTGATACGCCACATGTTGTTGCTGGTCACCGCCTGCCTGTTGGTCGGCCTGATCAGTGGGCAGTATGCCTGGAGCCTGGCCGCCGGGCTGGGGCTGTACCTGGCCTGGACCCTCAAGCAGCTGTTACGCCTGCACGACTGGCTGAGCAGCCACAAGGCCGACGAGCCGCCTCCGGACGGTTACGGTCTGTGGGGCGAAGTCTTCGACAGCATCTACCACCTGCAGCGCCGGGACCAGCGCGTTCGTGGTCGCCTTCAAGCCGTTATCGATCGCGTGCAGGAGTCCACCGCCGCGCTGCGTGATGCCGTGATCATGCTCGACAGCGACGGCAACCTGGAGTGGTGGAACCGTGCTGCCGAAACCCTGCTGGGTCTGAAGACGCCGCAGGACAGCGGGCAGCCGGTGACCAATCTGGTGCGGCATCCACGCTTCAAGGAATACTTTGCGTTGGGCGACTACAGCGAGCCGCTGGAAATCCCGTCGCCGACCAACGATCGCCTGCGCATTCAGTTGCTGATCACCCGTTATGGCAACAATGAGCATCTGATGCTGGTGCGCGATGTGACGCGCATTCATCAGCTGGAACAGATGCGCAAAGACTTCGTCGCCAACGTGTCTCACGAGCTGCGCACGCCGCTCACGGTGATCTTCGGCTACCTGGAAACGCTGCTCGATAACGTGGACGAGGTCAACCCGCGCTGGGTCCGTGCGCTGCAACAGATGCATCAGCAAGGCGGGCGCATGCAGACGCTGCTCAATGACCTGCTGTTGCTGGCCAAGCTCGAGGCCACCGATTACCCCTCGGACAACCACCCGGTGATCGTCAATTCCCTGCTCAAGACCATCACCGCCGATGCCAACGCGCTGTCGGGCAGCAAAAACCAGCAGATCCACCTCAGCCTGGAAAGCAACATGCGCCTCAAGGGCAGCGAAAGCGAGCTGCGCAGCGCGTTTTCCAACCTGATCTTCAATGCCGTCAAATACACCCCGGCCGAGGGCGTGATCCGTGTTCGCTGGTGGGCCGACGAACGGGGCGCGCACCTGAGCGTGCAGGATTCGGGGATCGGCATCGAGACCAAACACCTGCCGCGCCTGACCGAGCGCTTCTACCGGGTCGATACCAGCCGCGCCTCCAATACCGGCGGTACAGGGCTCGGGCTGGCCATCGTCAAACACGTGCTGCTGCGCCATCGCGGCAATCTCGAGATCAACAGTGTTCTTGGCAAGGGCAGTGTTTTTACCTGTCACTTTGCCAGCGGTCAGTTGTCCAAACCCGCGAGCGACGATTCAGACTACTAGGCAATCCTGCTTCGAGCCGCTACATTGCCGGGTTCATAGCGTCTTCTCTGGCGTGACACGACCCTCTTCCTGTTAATACGGACCCTGCAAAACCCCATCATGGACCCTTCCCCTAGCTTTAACCTGTCTTCACTCTTCGCCGATTTCGGCATGATTCTGTTTGCTTTGTTCCTGGTCCTGCTCAACGGTTTTTTCGTTGCGGCAGAGTTCGCCATGGTCAAACTGCGCTCGACCAAGGTTGAAGCCATTGCCGACAAGAACGGCTGGCGCGGGCACATTCTGCGCAAGGTCCATGGCCAGCTGGATGCCTACCTTTCGGCCTGCCAGTTGGGTATCACCCTCGCCTCTCTGGGCCTGGGCTGGGTTGGTGAACCGGCCTTCGCGCACCTGCTGGAGCCATTGCTCGCAGCGGTGGGCGTAGACACTCCGGAATTGATCAAGGGCGTGTCGTTCTTTACCGCCTTCTTCATCATTTCCTATCTGCACATCGTGATCGGCGAGCTGGCCCCAAAATCCTGGGCGATCCGCAAGCCGGAGCTGCTGTCGCTGTGGACAGCGGCGCCGTTGTACTTCTTCTATTGGTTGATGTACCCGGCCATCTACCTGCTCAATGCCAGTGCCAACGCCATTCTGCGCATCGCCGGCCAGGGTGAGCCCGGCCCGCACCATGAACACAGCTACAGCCGCGACGAACTGAAACTGATCCTGCACTCCAGCCGTGGCCAGGACCCCAGCGATCAGGGCATGCGCGTGCTGGCGTCGGCGGTGGAAATGGGCGAGCTGGAAGTGGTCGACTGGGCCAACTCCCGCGAAGACATGGTGTCGCTGGACTTCAATGCGCCGCTCAAGGAAATCCTTGCCTTGTTCCGCCGTCACAAATTCAGCCGTTATCCGCTGTATGACGCTGAACGTGGCGAGTTCGTCGGCCTGCTGCACATCAAGGACCTGCTGCTGGAGCTGGCAGCGCTGGACCATATTCCGGAGTCGTTCAACCTCGCCGAGCTGACCCGCCCGCTGGAACGTGTTTCCCGGCACATGCCGCTGTCGCAGTTGCTCGAGCAGTTCCGCAAGGGTGGCGCGCACTTCGCCGTGGTGGAAGAAGCCGACGGCAAGATCGTGGGCTACCTGACCATGGAAGACGTGCTCGAAGTACTGGTGGGCGACATCCAGGACGAACACCGCAAGGTGGAACGCGGCATTCTTGCCTATCAGCCGGGCAAACTGCTGGTACGCGGTGATACGCCATTGTTCAAGATCGAGCGCCTGCTGGGCATCGACCTGGATCACATTGAAGCCGAGACACTGGCCGGTTTGATCTACGACACGCTCAAGCGTGTGCCGGAAGAAGAGGAACAACTGGAAGTCGAAGGCCTGCGCATCATCATCAAAAAGATGAAAGGCCCGAAAATCGTCCTGGCCAAGGTGCTGAAGCTGGACTGACCGATCAGCGCCGCCTTTTCAGGATCGGACGCAGGGCGTGGAGCTATGAATGGCTCCCCCTCAATTCCCGCCGACGGCGAAGTTGGGCAGGCTCTGCACGGGGGTGGCGAATTCGTAGGGGATCGAGATCAGTTCATTGCCCGAGTTGCGCTGCACGACGAAGTGCAGGTGCGGGCCGGTGCTGTTGCCGGTGTTGCCCGACCGCGCCAGTGCTGTTCCGACGCTGACCCGTTGACCTTCCCTGACACTCACTGAGCCGCGCATCAGGTGCAGGTAGACGCCCATCGTGCCGTCCTCGTGCAGAATGCGCACAAAGTTGCCTGACGCATTCGAGCCCCGCCCTGACTGGCTGTTTTCGATCTTCACCACCGTACCGCCGCGCGCGGCAATGATCGGCGTCCCCTCCGGCATGGCGATGTCCATTGCATAGCGCCCCTTGACGCCGTAATGGCTGTATCTGCCATTCGGTCCCTGAGTCAGGCGAAACGGCCCGCCAATCCACGGCAGCGGGTATTTATAGGCCTGCACCGAGCCCTTGGGATCACCCAGGGTTGAACTCAGCACCGAGGCGTAGTTCATCGGCTTGCTCCCCACCTTGGGGCTCAAGACCACCACGCGCTGGTTGCTGCGCGCAGGGATCGTGCGGCGCAGCGTCGCTGACGAGCCAGACACCCCCAGCACGTTGGTCACACTGGAGAGCTTGAGTTCAACTTCGACCGGGGCGTACAGATCGTTGCGCACGTACAGGCTGTGTACGCCCTTTTCACGCCTGACACTCAAATGCACCTGGCCGTCGATACGCTCGACCATGCGGTCGCGAAACACCATGACCGATGCGCCGGGCGTCGGCCGGTCCGAGAAGGACACCACGCCATCGGCATCGGTGAACTTATAAATCGTGACAGCCCCGGCCGACTGCACAGTCAACATCAGGGCAAACAGGATAAGCAGGCGTTCAAGCATCGGGATGGGTCGGGTTCAAGGGCACTGGGTGCCAAGCCTAGCAGCCTTGCAGGCAGAAGAGGACGCAAGGGTATCAATCGGACATGAATGAAGCGTCAAGGAAGGCACGCCAGAGGCCCGGTACGCGGTGTCGAGTAACACCGCGCAAGGCTGACCCGCGTGGGCATGCCATTCAGCTCGCAGGCAGGTATCAGGCGCCCGGGATGAAGTGCTTCTGCGCCGTGCCACGAGCAATCAGACGCGACAGGTAATCGAGCTTCTGCGCGTCGTGATCGACAAAGCGGAAGGTCACTTGCAGCCATTCGCTGTCCGGCTTCTGCTCAAAGGCGGCGACGGAGTGCAGATAGCCGTTCAGGCGTGCAACCTCGTTGTCCTCGCCCTGCTCAAGGTCCAGCACCGCGCTGTCGAGTACCTGTGGCAGGTTTTCGCTGACGCGAATCACCAGTGTGGCGTCTTTCAGGGTGAGGGCCTTGATCACGCATGACTGAGTGCCGTTGGGCAGGCGCAACTGGCCCTGGCCGCGACCGGTCGGCTGTGCCGATCTGACGGGTGCAGGGGCGGGCTTGGGGGCTGCGGCCGCGGCTGCAGCAGGCGCGGCACGAACCACTTCGGCCTTGCCACCGGTCAATGCACTCAGTGAGTCATTGAGCGGCGAGTTCATGCGTGCCGGGGCTGTGGACATGACGGCGTCGAGCTTGCCGACTTTTGCCAGCGCTTTCTTGACCTTGGTCAGCAGCTGTTCATTGGTGAACGGCTTGCCGACAAAATCGGTCACACCGGCCTGAATGGCCTGCACGACGTTCTCCTTGTCGCCACGGCTGGTCACCATGATGAACGGGACGGTTCTCAGGTAATTGTCTTGCTCACGGCACCATGTCAACAGCTCCAGGCCGGACATTTCGGGCATTTCCCAGTCGCACAGAATCAGGTCGAACGCCTCTTTGCCCAGCAACGTCTGAGCCTTGCGACCATTGACCGCGTCCTCGGTATGAATCCCGGGGAAATAATTGCGCAGCCCTTTCTTGACCAAGTCGCGAATGAAAGTCGCGTCATCCACCACCAATACACTGACCTTACTCATCGACGCTCCTGCGGGCGTGTTCACCTGGAGGCGAACTGCGGTATGCCAACACGCCCTTTGTTTCGGCAAGCATAGCGTTGACTGATAGCCAACTGCCATATTGATTGACTGCGCCGCGGCATTTAATCCGCAGGCGACGGGAAATACTGATCTGCGCAACGAAAAACGCCCAGCGCGTGCTGGGCGTTTTTCTCGCAGGCAATCTTACTTATCGTCAGCGTTGCCCGGAACATTAGCGGTTTCGCTCGATATACCCTGCACTTCTTCCTTCATGCGCTTGAGACCCATGTGCCGCACGTCGGTCCCGCGCACCAGGTAGATCACCAGCTCGGAAATGTTGCGTGCATGGTCGCCGATTCGCTCCAGAGAGCGCAGCACCCAGATGACGTCCAGGACCCGGGAGATCGAGCGTGGATCTTCCATCATGTAGGTCGCCAGCTCGCGCAGGGCCGTCTTGTACTCGCGGTCGATGGTCTTGTCGTACTGCGCAACCGACAGGGCCAGCTCGGCGTCGAAACGGGCGAACGAGTCCAGCGCATCACGCACCATGTTGCGCACCTGATCGCCGATGTGACGCACTTCGACGTAGCCGCGTGGTGCCTCGCCCTCTTCGCAGAGCTTGATGGCACGGCGCGCGATCTTGGTCGCTTCATCACCAATGCGCTCCAGGTCGATCACCGACTTGGAAATGCTGATGATCAGGCGCAAGTCGGACGCTGCAGGCTGGCGACGCGCCAGAATGCGCAGACATTCTTCGTCGATGCTGCGCTCCATCTGATTGATCCGGTCGTCGACTTCGCGAACACGTTGGGCAAGGCCAGAGTCGGCCTCGATCAGCGCCGTGACCGAATCGTTCACCTGCTTCTCGACCAGGCCACCCATTTCGAGCAAATGGCTGCGAACGTCTTCGAGTTCAGCGTTGAACTGTTGGGAAATGTGATGCGTATGGCTGTCTTTGTGGATCATGCTGGGTGTCCTTGGAACGTCCGGTTAATTGCGAAAACGCAGCGGTGGTTCAGGGCTGACGAAGCACGTACTACCCGTAACGACCGGTGATGTAGTCTTCTGTCTGTTTTTTTGCCGGGTTGGTGAACAAGGTATCCGTATCACCGAACTCGACAAGTTTGCCCATGTACATAAACGCGGTGTAATCCGACACCCGAGCCGCCTGCTGCATGTTGTGGGTAACGATCACAATGGTGTATTTCGATTTCAGTTCGTAGATCAGTTCTTCGACTTTGAGGGTCGAAATCGGATCGAGTGCCGAACAGGGTTCGTCGAGCAGCAGGACTTCCGGCTCCACGGCGATCGTTCGGGCAATGACCAGACGCTGCTGCTGCCCCCCGGATAAACCCAATGCCGACTCATGCAGTCGATCCTTGACTTCATCCCAGAGCGCAGCGGCTTTCAGCGCCCACTCGACAGCTTCATCGAGCACGCGCTTCTTGTTGATCCCCTGAATGCGTAGCCCGTAGACCACGTTTTCATAAATCGTCTTGGGGAACGGATTGGGCTTCTG
Source organism: Pseudomonas sp. PvP028 (assembly GCF_017832255.1). Taxonomy (NCBI): domain Bacteria; kingdom Pseudomonadati; phylum Pseudomonadota; class Gammaproteobacteria; order Pseudomonadales; family Pseudomonadaceae; genus Pseudomonas; species Pseudomonas sp. PvP028. The sequence continues at coordinate 1,500,266 of NZ_JAFIBL010000001.1, read as the reverse complement.
AAACACCATGCCGACGCGGCGACGCAACTCGGCGACTTCCTCGCCCTTGGTGTAGATGTTGTGCCCGTACAGGTTAATCGCGCCCTCGACCCGGCAACCATCGACCAGGTCGTTCATGCGGTTGAAGCAGCGCAACAACGTCGATTTGCCACACCCGGACGGACCGATGAATGAGGTCACCTTCTGCTTCGGGATATTCAGGGCGATATCAAACAGCGCCTGCTTGTCGCCATAGAACAGATTCAGGCCCGGCACTTCGATGGCCACGCTTTCGTCGGCCAGATCCAGGCTGTGCTTGTGCCGTCTCAGGGCCGACATGTTCATGCCACTCGTCGAGCTTTCATGCTGCATGGATTGCTCCTGTGCGAACGGTTCGCTTCATCGAACGGCCGCGTTTGCCAAAGGGCGAATTCGGGATCAATTGTCGAGCGCCTTGTACTTTTCCCGCAAATGATTACGGATGCTCACCGCTGACAGATTGAGCAAGGCGATGACCAGTACCAGCAGCAGCGCGGTGGCATACACCAGCGGGCGTGCGGCCTCGACGTTGGGGCTCTGGAAGCCGACGTCGTAAATGTGGAAGCCAAGGTGCATGATCTTTTGATCGAGGTGCAGATAAGGATAGTTGCCGTCCAGCGGCAGCGACGGCGCCAGCTTGACGACGCCCACCAGCATCAAAGGCGCAACCTCGCCGGCGGCACGCGCCACCGCGAGGATCAGCCCGGTCATCATCGCCGGGCTGGCCATCGGCAGTACGATTTTCCACAGCGTCTCGGCCTTGGTTGCACCCAGTGCCAGCGAACCTTCACGCAGGGTCAGCGGAATGCGCGCCAGCCCTTCTTCCGTCGCCACGATCACCACCGGTACGGCGAGCAGTGCCAGGGTCAGCGAAGCCCATAACAGGCCCGGCGTACCGAACGTCGGGGCAGGCAGCGCTTCAGGAAAGAACAGCCGATCCACCGAGCCGCCAAGTACATAGACGAAGAACCCCAGACCGAACACACCGTAGACAATCGCAGGCACACCGGCGAGGTTGTTCACCGCGATGCGAATCAACCGGGTAACCGGACCCTGGCGCGCGTACTCACGCAGGTAGACCGCCGCCAGCACGCCAAACGGCGTGACGATCACGGCCATGATCAGGGTCATCATCACCGTGCCGAAGATCGCCGGGAAGATACCGCCTTCGGTGTTGGCTTCGCGTGGATCGGCGCTGAGAAACTCCCACAGCTTCTCGAAGTAGAAGCCAAGCTTGGTCACCGTGCCCATCGCATTGGGCTGATAGGCACGCACCACTTTGCCCAGGCTGAGTTCGATCTCTTTGCCGTTGCCATCACGCGCGGTCAGGCTGTCGCGATCAAAGGCCTGGTGCAGCCCGTCAAGACGCGCCTCGATAACCTTGTAACGCGCATCCAGCTCGGCCCGCTCGGCAGCCATGTCCGCTTGCGCGGCGGCATCCAGCCGGCCATTGAGTTCCAGCTTGCGGGCCTGTAAACGCAAGCGCTCGATAGCGTGATTGATGGCACCAATGTCTTTCTTTTCCAGGGTGTAGAGTTCGTCAGCCAGCTTTTCGACGCGCTTGATGCGCTCTTGCAGGACCGGCCAGGCCGCGTCGCCTTCGGCCACGACACGCCCGCCTTCCTTGACGTTGACCAGATAGCCGTAGAAATTGCCCCACTCGCGACGCTCGAGCGTCATCAGGTCTGCAGGCCGGCTCTGCCCGGTCAGCCATTCGCCTACCACCCAGTTGAAGTCACTGGGGTTGAGATCGCGATTGCCGACCTTGAACAGCTCGCGGGTCATGAATTCCGGCCCTTGATCAGGCACCGGCAGGCCCGCGCTTTTCAGGCGCGCACGAGGTACTTGCTCCTGCTCGACCCGCTCACCGACCAGAACGCTCGACTCCTGATTGGGGACTGCATACTGTGCGCTCACCAGATCGGCGGGCCAGAAATGCCCAAGGCCACGCACGGCGATCACCGCCAACAGGCCGATGGTCATGATCACAGCGATGGATACGGCGCCCGCACTCATCCAGACGCCGGGGGCGCCACTTTTGAACCAGTTCCTGAGGGAGTTCCGCTTCACCAACGCCTACCTTCCTTACAGCGACGAGTATTGCTTGCGCAGACGCTGACGAATCAGCTCTGCGAGGGTGTTCATCACGAAGGTGAACATCAACAGCACCAACGCCGCCAGAAACAGCACCCGATAATGGCTGCCGCCCACTTCCGACTCCGGCATCTCCACCGCGACGTTGGCCGCCAGCGTACGCATGCCTTCAAACAGGTTCATGTCCATGATCGGCGTATTGCCGGTCGCCATCAGCACAATCATGGTTTCCCCCACGGCCCGGCCCATGCCGATCATCAAGGCAGAAAAGATGCCGGGGCTGGCAGTCAGGATCACCACCCGCGTCAGGGTCTGCCACGGCGTCGCGCCCAGTGCCAGCGAACCCAGCGTGAGGCTGCGCGGCACGCTGAACACGGCGTCTTCGGCAATCGAATAAATGTTGGGGATTACCGCGAACCCCATGGCGATGCCGACCACCAGCGCATTGCGCTGATCGTAGGTGATACCCAGGTGGTCGCGAATCCAGGTGCTCATGTCCCCGGCGAAGAACCAGCTCTCCAGGAGCGGGCTCATGCTCAGCGAGAACCAGCCCACCAACAGCACGACCGGAATCAGAATCGCGCCTTCCCAGCCATCGGGAATACGCAAGCGAAGCGAATCAGGCAGGCGGGTCCAGAAAAAGCCCGCCAGCAAAATGCCGATCGGCGTGAGCAGCAACAGGCTGAAGATGCCGGGCAGATGCCCTTCCAGATACGGGGCCAGGAACAGTCCGGCAAAAAAGCCGAGAATCACCGTCGGCATCGCTTCCATCAACTCGATCACCGGCTTGACCTTGCGGCGCATGCCAGGGGCCATGAAGTAGGCGGTATAGATCGCGGCAGCCACGGCCAGCGGCGCGGCCAACAGCATGGCGTAGAACGCCGCTTTCAGTGTGCCGTAGGTCAACGGTGCCAGGCTCAGCTTGGGCTCGAAATCGGAGTTGGACGCCGTGGACTGCCAGATGTACTTGGGCTCGTCGTAACTCTCGTACCAGACCTTGCCCCACAGCGAACTCCAGGAGACTTCCGGGTGCGGGTTATCCAGCGTCAGCGGCAGCAGTTTGCCAGCGCTTTCAATCAGAATCCTGTTGGCGCGTGGCGATAACGCCAGAATGCCGGGCCCCTCGGCGACCTTGTCGATCAGCAGAGTGCGGTGCGCTGTGCTGTGGAATACGCCCAACTTGCCGGAAGCATCCAGAGCGATGAAGCCCTTGCGGCGCTGCTCGGCCTTGATCTGCATGACAGGTGCGCTGCCCAGGCTGAAATCGCGGATGCGCATCAGGCGCTGCTCGCCGTCAGTGTCCCGGGCCATGAACCACTGGGACATACTGCCCTTGGAGTTGCCGATGATCAGCGAGATGCCGCCAACCAGTTGAGCGCTCGCCGTGATCTCGGCGTTGCCGTCTTCCAGCAATTTATAGCGGCCGTTGAGGCTACGATCGCGCAGGCTGAACACATCCGCCTGCGCGCGCCCGTTGATGACATACAACCATTGCTGGCGCGGGTCGATGTAGATCGCCTTGACCGCAGCGGACATCTGCGGCAACTCGACACGCGTCTGCTCGCGGGTCATCTCGCCGGTCATCATGTTTTCTTTCTGTTCGAGCGAGATGACGTGCAACTGAGTGCCGGTCGCCCCTGCCAGCTTCAGGCTGTCGCCATCGGAGCTGACGGTGACATGCTCGACCGCGCGCCCGGCCTGATCCAGTACCAAGGGTGCCTCGCCGTAGGGCCAGGCCACGCTCGGGGTGATGGTTTTTTGATCGTTAGGGTAGGTCGTCAAGTACGAGTGCCTGAACACCAGCACCTGACCGTTGGACAAGCCCAGGGCTATCAATGGCGCACCGGGCTGATCCTTGCCGATGGACGCGACGGAAACGCCAGCGGGGAGCGGCAAGGCAATGCGCTGCAGCTCTGCGCCGTCATCGATGTTGAAAAAGACCACTTCGCCCTTGTCGGAGATGCGCATGCCGATCTGGTTCTGCTCTTCGATGGTGATCATCATTGGCGCACCGGCGTCCGGCAGCCAGGCGGCATTCAGCGCAGGGTTGGCGGTCAGGCTGGCACCTTTGAAAAGCGGCGCAACCACATAGGCAAGGTAGAAGAAGATCAGCGTGATGGCCGCCAGCACGGCAAGGCCACCAATGGCGACGTACCAGTGAGTGAGCCGGTCCTTCAGCGCGCGGACACGACGCTTTCGCACCATCGCGGGCGTATTGAAATCAATACGCGCTGGAGGCGAGCTCTGGTCCATCGTCGATTTGAACAGCTCATTCATGCGCACACACCGTAGACGCCTTGTATGACAGAAACATTACAGCAAGGTGACGCAAGAAAGCCCACCGCCTGCGAAACCGGCGGCGGACTGTTCAATTTGTGTGCAGGCCAGTCCATTGAGCCTCGCTCGCAACGCGTGCGTGACTATTTTAACGCCACGCCGCTCGCGCCCTGCAGGCCAAGATCGGCCAGCGTCTTCTCCACGACACGGGCAGGGAGTGGGATGTACCCATCCTTCATCACCACTTCCTGGCCCTGTCTCGACAGCACCAGTTTCACAAATTCGGCTTCCAGCGGCGCCAGGGGCTGGTTCGGCGCCTTGTTCACGTACACATAAAGGAAGCGCGACAGTGGATAACTGCCGTTCAGGGTATTGGCTTCGCTGTCTTCGACAAACTCGCCCCCTTCCTTCTTCGCCAGCGGGACCGTCCTGACGTTGGATGTCTTGTAACCGATGCCCGAGTAACCGATGCCGTTAAGCGAATTGCTGATCGCGCTGACCACCGAAGCGGAGCCGGGCTGCTCGTTGACGTTGGCCTTGAAGTCGCCTTTGCACAGGGCTTCTTCCTTGAAGTAACCGTAAGTGCCCGACACCGAGTTACGACCAAACAACTGGATCGGTTTGCCTGCCAGATCGCCGGTCACACCGACATCACCCCAGGTTTTCGCATCTGCCTTGGCACCGCACAGGCGGGTCGCGGAAAAGATCGCGTCCACTTGCTGCAGGGTCAGGCCCTTGATCGGGTTGTCCTTGTGCACGAAAACCGCCAGGGCATCCACCGCGACCGGGATGGCGGTCGGCTTGTAGCCATGCTTCTGCTCGAAAGCCGACAGCTCGCCGTCTTTCATCTTGCGGCTCATCGGGCCCAGATTGGCCGTGCCCTCGGTCAGCGCGGGTGGCGCTGTAGAGGAACCCGCGGCTTGAATCTGGATGTTCACGCTCGGGTATTCTTTCTTGTAGGCCTCGGCCCACAGCGTCATCAGATTTGCCAGGGTATCGGAGCCGACACTGGAGAGATTGCCTGACACACCGGAGGTCTTGGTATAGGCCTGGATGGCAGGGTCGACCGCAGCCAGCGTATTGGCTGCCGTCACTCCGGCGGCAACCAAGGTCAGTGCAGTCATCAAACGCTTGAGTGTCATCCTTGCGCTCCTGGCAGGGTGTGTAGGTGTCCACGAGCCTTTTTCGGCCAGTCTTGTGACTACTCTATGAATTGATTATGACAATAAGATGAAAAGGCTATCGACCTGTGCAGGTAGATAGCCTTTGGCTGTAGCGGTGCCCGAGCGATTCAACAGCGGATGATGATCAGCGCTTTCGGCTCAGCAGAAACACGCCGATGGCCATGCCCAGGCCGCAGAGGATCGCGACGTACCACGCCGGCCCCATCGGACTGCTCTTGAGCATGAAGGTCACAACCATCGGCGTCAGGCCACCAAAAATCGCGTACGCCAGGTTGTAGGAGAACGACAGCCCCGAGAAGCGCACCACAGGCGGGAATGCCTTGACCATGACGTAAGGAACCGCGCCGATCGTACCGACGAACAGGCCCGTCACCGCATACAGCGGGAACAGCACATCCGGATGGCTGCCGAGGATGTGATAGAACGTCCACGAACTGATCAGCAAACCTGCGCTGCCCAGCAGGAACACCCAGCCTGCGCCGAAACGATCCGCCAGTGCGCCCGCAGCGATACAGCCCACGCTCAGGAAGACAATGGCCAGGCTGTTGGCTTTCAGCGCCGTAGCAGCCGGAAAGCCATAAATGGTTTGCAGGATGGTCGGCGTCATCAGGATCACGACGATGATGCCGGCAGACAGCAACCAGGTCATCAGCATCGACAGCGCAACGGCGCCACGATGATCGCGCAGTACCGCCTTGAGCGGCACCTCCTCGGCCAGTGCCTTGCGCAGTTGCAGCTCGGCAAACACCGGCGTTTCATGCAGCAGGCGGCGCAGATACACCGACATCAGGCCGAACACGCCACCCAGCAGGAAAGGGATACGCCATGCGTAATCCGATACCTCGACCGGGGTATAGATGCTATTGATCGCCGTAGCGACCAGCGAGCCCAGCAGGATACCCGCTGTCAGGCCGGCGGTCAGGGTGCCGCAGGCATACCCGACACGACGTGCAGGCACATGCTCGGACACGAACACCCAGGCGCCCGGCACTTCACCGCCAATGGCGGCCCCTTGAATAACGCGCATCAACAGCAGCAGAATCGGCGCCCACATGCCGATCTGCGCGTAGGTCGGCAGCAGACCCATGATCAGCGTCGGCACCGCCATCATGAAAATGCTCAGCGTGAACATTTTCTTGCGCCCCAGCAGATCGCCAAAGTGCGCCATGATAATGCCGCCCAGAGGCCTCGCCAGATAACCGGCGGCGAAAATGCCGAACGTCTGCATCATGCGCAGCCAGTCGGGCATGTCCACCGGGAAAAACAGTTTGCCCACCACCGCCGCGAAAAACACGAAAATGATGAAGTCGTAGAACTCCAGCGCACCACCCAAGGCCGACAGCGAAAGGGTTTTGTAATCGCTGCGAGTCAGAGGCCGCGCAGGCTGCGTGGAACTTGGAGGAACAGATGACATGACAAGGCTTCTCTTTGCTTGTTCTTTGAAAAGGGGCGAGCGACAGCAACGCTGGCTGCTGCGGGGTGCCGTGCAGAAGCGATTGTCGGGAGCAACGGCGCAGATAGGCACCAAAATTGCGTGTACAGGCAGTCTTGTCACCTGTAGAGGTCCAGCAAGATAGCAAATTGCTACAAAAAACACATGGCAGAACTGCCACTGACACAAAATGAAGACCCACGGTCGTTCTATGACGCAACGCCCGATATACTCGCAAGTCGTCAACAGCCTTGGGAAGCTGTGCGAAAACGTCTGAATCAGCGGGTTTCGCAGAGTTTCCCTTTGGGCCACACCGGCGCTGAACACATAATGTTCATGCTCATGGTTTTGAATGGCACCTGTTAACCGCGACATACAATAATGAGAGTCATGGGTCAGAGGCACCCTAGGCATGATCGAGCTCGAACAAGAAGATCCAACCCCGCAAGGCGACCTTGCACTGCAAATCACCGCTCTTCCCCGCGAAACCAACGGCTTTGGCGACATCTTTGGCGGCTGGCTGGTGTCCCAGATGGACCTGGCAGGCACGGCGATGGCCAGCAAAGTCGCGGGTGGCCGTGTGGCGACCGTCGCCATCGATCGCATGGCGTTTCTGGTCCCGGTAGCGGTCGGCGAACAGCTTTCCTTCTATACCCGCACCCTGGAAGTCGGACGCACCTCGATCAAGATGATGGTCGAAGTGTGGAGCGACGACCCGCTCACCAGCGAATGGCGCAAGGTCACGGAGGCTGCGTTCGTGTTCGTCGCCATAGATGCCAGCGGCCGGACGCGCTCGGTTCCCGCGCGACGGTAATTTGTCGCTCGGTCACAGGTTGGCTGCCCGGTTAAACTCGCCCTGCATGAAGCGGTCTATTTTCGTCACGGTCATTGAGTGAGAACTTTGCATGCCAACATCCCCGGTTGAACCCACCGTTGAATCCATCCTTTACGATGAGCTGAACTGCTGGCGTATTTGCCACGGCGAAGCTGAGCTGCTGGTTGCGCAACAAGGCGCACACATCCTCAGCTATCAAGTAGCCGGGCAGCCGCCGCTGGTGTGGCTGAACGAAGAGGCCGTTTTTAAACGCGGCAAACCCATTCGTGCAGGCATGCCGATCTGCTGGCCGTGGTTCGGCAATCTGGAGCGCAACCCGCAAAGCGTGCAGGCGATGCGCGACAGCAGCGAGCCTGCCAAGGCGCATGGCGAGGTGCGAGCGCTGGACTGGCAGTTGTTGGGTATTGGCGCAGATGGCGACGCACTGCTGGTGGAATTCGTGCTTCCCGAGGCCGAAGGCCACTTGCCGGGCTGGCCGCACAACGTCGCCCTGAAACTGAGCATTCGTCTGGACCACGCACTGAATGTCAGTCTGGTCAGCTACAACTGCGGCACTGACACTGTGGTGATCAGCCAGGCGCTGCACACCTATTTCGCCGTCAGCGATGTACGTCAGGTCAGCGTCGAAGGGCTCGACGGCCTGCGTTACATCGAAACCCTGGCAAACTGGGAAGAACGCGAGCAGAGCGGCGACCTGACCTTCACAGGCGAAACCGACCGCATCTACAAGGACACGCCAGGCGTGCTCAGCATCGTCGATCCGGAGTGGCAGCGACGCATCCACATCCGCAGCACGGGCTCTAACTCAGCCATTCTGTGGAACCCGTGGATCGAAAAGACCGCCAGGTTCACCGACATGGCAGCAGACGGCTGGCAGCGCATGGTCTGCGTCGAAACCGCCAACGTGCTGGACGACGTGGTCACGCTGGCTCCGGACCAGATGCATGTTCTGGGTGTGAGTATCTGGAGCGAGGCGCTCTGATCAGCAATTGATCGAGCCCATCAAAGGTCCGACTCAACCACCACACGGACCTTTGACGCATCCATCGCATACGCCGCATCGGCCAGGTCGTTACTGACCTTCTCGATTTTCAGGGTGCCTTCTACCCACAGTGGTGTGTAGATATCATCCAGTTTCAGCCCCTTGGGGTAACGCACCAGCACCAACTGGTTGGGCGGCGGTGGCGGCACGTGGATGCAGGCGCCTGGATAAGGCACGATGAAGAACAGCGTGCTGCGACCCTTGGCGTCGGTTTCGAGAGGCACAGGGTAGCCGCCGAGACGAATCGTCTTGCCGTTCATTGCCGGGACGGTTTTGGTCGAATACATGACTGCAGGCAGACCCTTGCTCTGCTTCAGCCCACCCTTGCTGTCGAACGTGCCCATGGCTTCCGGAGAATTGTGGTCAATCTCGGGCATGGCTTCGAGGGCTTTTTGATCGGACTTGGGCATCAGCTCAAGCCAGTCGGTTTCCGGCAACTGGGCGTATGCGGGACCGCAGAGCGCGGATAACAGCAGAAGAGTCATCAACAGGAAGCGACGCATGATAAAGCTCGGCAAAGGGGTGGACAGTTGCCGAGCATTCTAGCCCTCTGCGCACTGTAAAACAGAGGGCTGACGCATAAGCGTTATTTCTTTTTGATCATGCCGTAGATAACCAGCAGGATGATTGCACCTACCAGCGCGCCGAGGAAACCTGCACCCTCGCCTGCCTGATAGATACCCAGCGCCTGACCACCATAAGTGGCTGCGAGCGAACCGGCGATACCCAGCACGATGGTCATGATCCAGCCCATGCTGTCGTCGCCCGGCTTCAGAAAGCGAGCCAACAGACCAACGATCAGGCCGATAAAGATGGTTCCAATGATACCCATGCCATTTCCCTCTGTATTAAGTGAATATGCCCGGGCTAATAGCAGCCCCGACCTACTGCTATCTGAGAACAGCGACAGGGAATGGTTCCGGCGAAGTGGCCAGTTTGCTTCGGGGTGGAAAATTCTTCATGAATGACGGGGCTGAACCTACCTGAACTGAGGCCAGGCGTCTCGAACAGTGCTTCAACGCGAAGCATAGGCACGACAGTTAGAAGCGCTCGTTCCGCACGCTCTGCGTGGGCATGCAGTTCTCGACGCTCCGCGTCGCAAAAGGACGCGGAGTGTCCTGAAACTGCGTGCCAACGCGGAGCATCAGCACGCTAGCCGTGAGCCTGATCAGCCCTTGATCAGCGCCTCTACCAGCTTCACCTGACGATCCAGCGTGGCACGGTCAGAGCTGCGGACCGTGGCGTGTCCGACCTTGCGGCCAGCCTTGAACGCCTTGCCGTAATGATGCAGGTGGCAGTCTTCGACGGCGACGACCTTGTCCACTGCCGGCACTTCGCCAATGAAGTTGAGCATGGCGCTTTCGCCGACCTTGGCTGTGGAGCCCAGCGGCAGACCGGCAACCGCCCGCAGGTGGTTTTCGAACTGGCTGCACTCGGCGCCTTCGGTGGTCCAGTGACCGGAGTTGTGGACGCGCGGCGCGATCTCGTTGGCCTTCAGGCCACCGTCGACCTCAAAGAATTCGAATGCCAGCACGCCCACGTAATCCAGCTGCTTCAGGACGCGGCCGGCGTAGTCTTCGGCCAACGCCTGCAAAGGATGATCAGTGCTGGCGATGGACAGACGCAGGATGCCGCTGTCATGCGTGTTGTGCACCAGTGGGTAGAACCGGGTCTCGCCATCACGCGCACGCACGGCAATCAACGACACTTCACCGGTGAACGGCACGAAGCCCTCCAGCAGGCATGGCACGCTGCCCAGCTCGGCGAATGTATCGACCACATCGGCCGCCGAACGCAGGACCTTCTGGCCCTTGCCGTCATAACCCAGGGTTCGGGTCTTGAGCACGGCAGGCAGACCTATGCTGGCTACTGCAGCATCCAGGTCGGCCTGCGACTGGATATCGGCGAATGCCGGCGTCGGGATACCCAGGTCCTTGAACATGCTCTTTTCGAACCAGCGATCACGCGCGATGCGCAACGCTTCGGCGCTCGGATAGACCGGTACGAACTGTGCCAGAAACGCCACGGTCTCGGCCGGAACGCTTTCAAACTCGAAGGTCACCAGATCGACTTCATCCGCCAACTGACGCAGATGATCCAGATCACCGTAATCGGCACGCAGATGCTCACCAAGTGCCGCAGCACAGGCGTCCGGCGCGGGATCGAGAAAGGCGAAGTTCATGCCCAGCGGCGTACCTGCCAATGCCAACATGCGGCCCAGCTGGCCGCCACCGATTACACCGATCTTCATGGAAAAACCTCAGGCGTGGCGTGGGTCTGGATTGTCCAGGACGCTGTCTGTCTGTTCAGTGCGAAATTTCTTCAGCGCTGCGTGGAATTGCGGGTGCTTTGCGCCGAGGATGCTTGCTGAAAGCAGCGCTGCGTTGATTGCACCCGCCTTGCCGATGGCCAGGGTCGCGACCGGGATCCCGGCCGGCATCTGCACGATCGACAACAGCGAGTCGACACCCGAGAGCATCGAAGACTGCACCGGAACGCCCAGCACAGGCAGGTGGGTCTTGGCAGCGCACATGCCCGGCAAGTGAGCGGCACCGCCAGCACCGGCGATGATCACTTCAATGCCACGGCCTTCCGCTTCGTCGGCGTACTGGAACAGCAGGTCCGGTGTGCGGTGAGCTGACACCACCTTGACTTCAAAAGGGATGCCGAGCTTTTCCAGCATATCGGCGGTGTGGCTAAGGGTGGACCAATCGGACTTGGAGCCCATGATCACGCCAACCAGTGCGCTCATCGTCGTGCCTCTCATCGGGCGCCCGCAGGCGCGTCTGAAAACAACAAGCCACGCAGGGGAACCGGCGTGGCTTGTTGTACGAATAATGACCGATTTAACCGGCCAAAGGCCGCGCAGTATACCGCAAAGCGCCAGGATGACAGCCCCCATACGCTCAACCGTCCAGGTTTTTATGGCGGGAGGCGGCACGGAAAAATCCGGCAGAGGATCGGCACTTGTACTGCACATCAATCAAACAAGGGCTACTGCGATAGAAGTCGATCCTGATTTCCTGTCAACGCCAGTTGCTATTAGATATCTGGCGTCGGGATAAGCACGCCCGGCCATAATCCACCTACTCAAGGAAGAGTACGATGCTCAAGAAATATACAAGCGGTCTGCTGCTGCTCTGCGCGTTGGCGCTGAGTCATACGGCGTGGGCCAACGATAACGCCTCCAGACAACCATTGACCCTCTACCTGGTTCTGCACGACGACCTTTCGCATCACAACACCCTCGAATTACGCCAGGATTACTTCGCCTGGCTCATCAAGGATCTGGAAAGTTTCACGGATCGTTATGTGCGACTGGCGTTCATTCGCGACGTCCCGGGCCTTACGGATTTCGCTTATCAGAATGATGATGTGGACGAAACCTACTACGCCTGGAAAAACACGATGGATCGTTATGTCATCGACAACGACATGGAACGCAATGCGACCACCAAGTACCTGTTGCTGACTCAGAACAAGATCAACTCGAAGACTCTGGGGGCAAGTGAGGACAAGAGTTACACGGGCATAGCCTCACTGGAAACGTTCGCGATCCCCGCGCACGAACTGGGTCACATGCTCGGCGGCACTCATGAGGCCGCAGAGGTGCTCTATAAGGGTGGATGGTGGTGCCAGACGAACATCATCGAAAGCCACGAAAAAATACGCTCCAACTGCTATGTCTACAGCGACGCGAACAAGCAAATCATGGCTGAGCATCTGAACAGATTTCCCTGAGCAGGCCAGGGTCGCTCTCCGGCATCGCCAGGAGCGGCCCTTGTCACCGGGAATCTGGCGCCGCCGCACCTTCAAGCTTGCGCCACAACAGGCGCACGTTGGCCTTGCGCACCAATGCGCAGCGGTACAGGCGGATCTCCAGCGGCACATGCCACTGCGGTCCGCCACACACCACCAGTTCACCGCGCGCCAGTTCGGCGCGCACGCTCAGTTGTGGCACCCAGGCAATCCCCAATCCTTCCAGCGCCATGCTTTTCAGGCTGTCGGCCATGGCCGTCTCGTAGACCGTGGTGAAGCGCAGATTGCGTTGACGCAGCAACAGGTTCACCGAGCGTCCGAGAAACGCCCCGGTGCTGTAGGCAAGCAGCGGCACACTGCCCTCACCTTCCATATCGAATAACGGCCGCCCCTCTGCATCAGCGGCACAGACCGGCAACATCTCGGTATGCCCCAGATGCAGCGAGGGAAAGATTTCGGCGTCCATCTGCAGCGCGGCATCGGGATCGTAGAACGCCAGCATCAGATCACATCCACCTTCACGCAACGCATGCACCGCATCACCGACGTTGGTCGCCACCAGCCGGGTCGCAATGTTCAGCCCTTCGTTGCGCAACTGGGCGATCCAGCGCGGAAAGAAGCCCAGCGCCAGGGAGTGCGCCGCAGCCACCTGCATGACCTCGCCCTGCCCGCCTTCCAGATGATGCAGATGGCGCACGACTTCGCCCAACTGCTCGACCACCGTCCGGGCCGTGACCAGAAATAATTGTCCGGCAGCGGTCAGCTCGATGGGTGTACGCGAGCGATTGACCAGCGTCAGCCCCAGTGCCGACTCCAGACTGCGAATACGCCGGCTGAATGCCGGCTGGGTCACGAAGCGACGCTCGGCGGCCTGAGAAAAGCTGCGGGTAGCCGCCAGGGCGCTGAAATCCTCCAGCCATTTGCTTTCCAGATTCATCAGGTCCTCCCGGACAATGGATGACGGCTTCGACAGGCCATTACGCATGCCCAATGGCACTGATTTGCAGCGTCACAGTGGGACGCCCGTCGAAGCAGCGCGGATACATGCCCGGGCGGCGCAGCAGCAGCGACCGAAGAAACGCACCGGTGCGACATTTTGCCCCCTTTACGCACTGAACGGAATCCAGGTCACGCCTTGATTATGCCGTTATTGCATAGGTCAGCGTTTAACAGCATTGGTCAATCGAAGGCGGCAAGCCCACTATTCGTGGCGTTCCGGCATTGTCCGTGCCTTTTGAGACTTTTTTTATCATGTCCTCGCCTGCATCATCGCGCATCGAAAAAGACCTGCTTGGTGTTCTCGAAGTACCTGCCAACGCGTATTACGGCATCCAGACCCTGCGAGCGGTGAACAACTTTCACCTCTCCGGCGTGCCGCTTTCGCACTACCCGAAACTGGTAGTCGCGCTGGCCATGGTCAAGCAGGCGGCAGCGGATGCAAACCATCAGCTCGGACACCTCAATGATGCCAAGCATGCGGCGATCAGCGAGGCCTGTGCCCGCCTGATCCGCGGCGACTTCCACGATCAGTTCGTGGTCGACATGATCCAGGGCGGCGCTGGCACGTCGACCAACATGAATGCCAACGAAGTCATCGCCAACATCGCTCTGGAAACCATGGGTTTCGAGAAAGGCGAATACAAACACCTGCACCCCAACAACGATGTCAACATGGCGCAGTCGACCAACGACGCCTACCCCACGGCGATCCGCTTGGGTCTGCTGCTGGGTCACGACGCTCTGCTCGCCAGCCTGTCCAGCCTGATTCAGGCCTTCGCCGCCAAGGGCGAAGAATTCAACCATGTGCTGAAGATGGGCCGCACCCAGTTGCAGGACGCCGTTCCAATGACCCTGGGTCAGGAATTCCGCGCCTTCGCCACCACCCTGACAGAAGACCTGAACCGCCTGCGCAGCCTGGCGCCAGAGCTGTTGACCGAAGTGAACCTCGGCGGAACCGCCATCGGCACCGGCATCAACGCCGACCCTGGCTATCAGAAGCTGGCAGTCGATCGTCTGGCACTCATCAGCGGTCAGCCTCTGGTGCCAGCAGCCGACCTGATCGAAGCGACCTCCGACATGGGCGCCTTCGTGCTGTTCTCGGGCATGCTCAAGCGTACTGCGGTCAAGCTGTCGAAAATCTGCAACGACCTGCGCCTGCTGTCCAGCGGCCCACGCACCGGCATCAACGAAATCAACCTGCCGGCACGCCAGCCAGGCAGCTCGATCATGCCCGGCAAGGTCAACCCGGTGATCCCGGAAGCGGTCAATCAGGTTGCCTTCGAAATCATCGGCAACGACCTGTCGCTGACCATGGCAGCCGAAGGCGGACAATTGCAGCTCAACGTGATGGAGCCGCTGATCGCCTACAAGATCTTCGACTCGATCCGCCTGCTGCAGCGCGCCATGGACATGCTGCGCGAGCACTGCATCGTCGGCATCACAGCCAACGAACAGCGCTGCCGCGAGCTGGTCGAGCATTCGATCGGTCTGGTCACCGCCCTGAACCCTTACATCGGTTACGAGAACTCCACCCGTATCGCCCGCATCGCGCTGGAAACCGGCCGCGGCGTGCTGGAACTGGTGCGTGAGGAAGGTCTGCTCGACGACGCCATGCTCGACGACATCCTGCGCCCGGAAAACATGATCGCTCCGCGTCTGGCCCCCTTGAAGGCCTGACAGGAATGACCTGCGCAACCTGCTCACCAGATTGAGGGCCTAGACACCCCTCAATTTTTTGAGGGTCTGGGAGTGATTCTCCAGACCCTTTTTTTTGCCTGCAGCAAAGGGCTCCGACACTGGACCCAGAGCCTTCGGCACCCCACTTTTGCGGAGCAACCCGTGGAAGTATTCATTCATCGTCGCGAATGAAGAATCAGCCGTCCAAGAAAGCGACTACAGACGTAAAAACTTTGCACCGGTATAGTGCGCCCCCTCAAAAGTAGCGAGGAATAACAAAAATGCTGGAAATGATTAACGACTTTCTCTCCGGTAAGGTACTGATCGTACTTATCGTAGGCCTGGGTAGTTACTTCACGATCCGCTCGCGTTTCGTTCAGTTTCGACATTTTTTCCACATGTTCTCGGTTTTTCGCGACAGTCTGCGCAGCAGCGCCGGCCAGTTGAGTTCGTTTCAGGCGTTGATGCTCAGCCTGGCGGGCCGCGTCGGTGCCGGTAACATCGCAGGCGTCGGCATTGCCGTGACGCTCGGTGGTCCGGGTGCCGTATTCTGGATGTGGGTGACCGCACTGGTCGGCATGGCCAGCAGCTTCATCGAGTGCTCCCTCGCTCAGCTCTACAAACGCAAGGATTCCGAAGGCCAGTTCCGTGGCGGTCCGGCGTTCTATATTCAGTACGGCCTGGGCAAGCGCTGGCTGGGCATGGTCATGGCGGTATTGCTGCTGGTGACCTTCGGCTTTGCCTTCAACGGCCTGCAATCGCACGCTGTGACCGACTCGCTGAAAAGCGCGTTCAACGTCGACACCCGCACCACCGGCATCTGCCTGGTCGTACTGCTGGGCCTGGCCTTCATTGGCGGCATCAAGCGTATCGCGGCCATTTCCGACCTGCTGGTTCCGGTCAAGACCCTGATCTACATCGCGGTGACCATCTACGTGATCGCCCTGCAGATCGACCACGTTCCCGGCATGCTGATGACCATCGTCAGAAGCGCCTTCGGCCTTGATCCGGTATTCGGCGGCCTGATCGGCAGCGCGATCGTGATGGGCGTCAAGCGTGGCGTCTTCGCCAACGAAGCCGGCCTGGGTAGTGCGCCCAACGTGGCTGCCGTGGCACAGGTCGAGCACCCGGTGGCCCAGGGCGTGGTTCAGGCGTTCAGCGTGTTCCTCGATACCTTCGTGATCTGCACCTGCACCGCCTTGCTGATTCTTCTGTCCGGTATCTACGACATCGGCTACGACGGCAACGGTATCGTTCTGGCACAGAACTCGCTGGCAGCCGTGGTCGGTGACTGGGGCAGAGTCTTCATCAGCGTAGCGCTGGCACTGTTCGTCTTCACCTCGATTCTCTACAACTACTACCTGGGCGAAAACAGCCTGCGGTTCCTGTTTGGCGAGAAGATCCAGACCATCATCATCTACCGCATCGCGGTGCTGGTACTGATCATGTGGGGTGCGGTCGTTGACCTGAAAGATGTACTGGCGTTCGCCGACATCACCATGACCATGCTGGCGTTCGTCAACCTGATCGCCCTTGCAATGCTGTTCAAAGTCGTCAAACGCATTTTGAATGACTACGATGCGCAACGTCGGGCCGGGGTCAAGACGCCGGTGTTCGATTCCAGCCAGTTCCCTGATCTGGACCTGGATCGCACCGCATGGCCGGCCAATCCGACCCGTCAGTCGACACAGGATGCCGAAGCGGCAGCCAAGTCTGTACCCGAAGCACGATAATGACCGCGACACTACGCCGGAGAAGAGCCATGCCGCATGACGCACAACAACCCGCACAACGCGTGATGGTTCTTTACACCGGCGGCACCATCGGCATGCAGGCCAGCGCCAATGGTCTGGCTCCGGCCTCCGGTTTCGAGGCGCGAATGGCCGGGCAACTGGCCGAGCACCCGGAACTGGTGGTGCCGCAGTGGCGCTTCCGCGAGATGTCGCCGCTGATCGACAGCGCCAACATGACCCCTTCCTACTGGCTGCGCCTGCGCGAGGCGGTGATCGAGGCGGTTGAGGTCGATGGCTGCGATGCGGTGCTGGTCCTGCATGGCACCGACACCCTGGCGTACAGCGCAGCGGCGATGTGTTTCCAGTTGTTGGGGTTCAGCGCGCCGGTACTGTTCACCGGGTCGATGCTGCCTGCCGGCGTGCAGGACAGCGATGCCTGGGAAAACGTCAACGGCGCCCTGCTGGCGCTGGGTTCGGGTCTGGTGTCAGGCGTGCAGCTGTATTTTCACGGGCAACTGATGGCACCCGTACGCTGCGCGAAAATTCGCAGCTTCGGTCGTCAACCGTTCGCACCGCTGCAACGCTCACGCGGCGGCCATGCGGTGGTTTCGCTCCCTGACGCATTGAACTATCGCCAGACCAAGACACTTACAGAGGTGGCGGTATTGCCGCTGTTTCCCGGTGTCGGTGCTGCCCAGCTTGACGGTCTGATCAACAGTGGTATCCGCGGTCTGGTGCTCGAATGCTTCGGCAGCGGCACGGGCCCCAGTGACGATCCGCAATTTCTGGCCAGTCTGGAGAACGCGCGAGCGCTGGGTGTCTGTGTGGTCGCGATTACCCAGTGCCATGAGGGCGGTGTCGAGCTGGATGTCTACGAAGCGGGCAGCCGTCTGCGAAGTGCAGGCGTACTCTCCGGTGGTGGCATGACCCGTGAAGCAGCGCTGGGCAAACTGCATGCGCTGCTGGGCGCAGACCTGACGACCGAGGAGGTACGGCGCCTGGTCGAACTGGACCTGTGCGGCGAGCTGCGTTAAGCGGCTGCCTCTGCTTTACCCGAGGCGTCACGCAATCGCGCGACGCCTCACCCCTTCATGAAGCCTTGCATTCCTCCTGCGCGCCCCTGAGCATCGAATCCAGATTGCGCTCGATGTTTTCGCACAACGCCGTCATTTGAATCTCATGTTCACTGGCACGGAACGGGCTCTGCAGGTCGGTACCGATCTTCTCGATCGCCAACAGCATGAAACCCACCACCGTCGACGCCAGAGGCGTGAACCAACCCAGGGTCTCCACCAGGCCAATCGGTACGATCAGGCAGAACAGCGTGATGAACAGACGCGGAAAAGCCACGTACGGATAAGGCAACGGTGTATTGGCAATACGCTCCATGCCGCCCTGGCAATTGGAGATATCCACCATGGTCGACTCCAGCCGCGCCAGACGAATGCTGTCCAGCCGCCCGGCCTGATACTCCTTGGCCAATAGCGCAGCCGACGTATTGAGCAGGTCGTTGGGAAAGTTGTTGGTATCGTGACGACGTTCGAATTCCTCGCGAGGAATCAGCATCTGAACTTCATCACCACACTTGGCGCCCTTCAGGTGCGCAGACAGGCACTTCACATACGCGACATGGCGACGCAACAGTGTGGCCTTGACCGGGTTGATCCCGTCGTCATCCTCGACCAGCGTCAGCACTTGCCGAGCGAAGCTGCGTGAACTGTTGACCAGCGCGCCCCATAGCGTCCTGGCTTCCCACCAGCGGTTATAAGCACTTGAATTGCGGAAGCTGGTCAGCACCACCAGCGCCGAGCCCAGCAGGGTCAACGGCATGGACGGCAAGGTGATCTTGCGCTCCAGATAGAGCATGAAGTCAACCGTGACAATCACGTCCCAGATCAACAGCCAGAAAAGCGACCATCCTACATAACCGATGGTCTTGCCGAGAAAACGGATTTTCGAAATGATCGTTTGCTGCAAAAGAACCACCCCATCGAAAAATAAGCGAACCGCATACGCACAGTTACCGCATGGCCTTTGAATACGAAACCGGCGGTTGGTTCGCAAGCGGCCCGCTTATCTCGGGGTTTCAGACGTTTTCAGCAGCCATTAAGAGCCACCTGAGGACGCTCGCCGGTGAAGAAAATCGGCCGCAGGCGGACACCGACGACGTTACCGGCGTAGGCCGCCACCAGCCACAGCCAGCCGTGCAGGCTGCCGGAGGCAATGCCGCTGAAGTACGCACCGATGTTGCAGCCGTAGGCCAGGCGCGAGCCGTAGCCCAGCAGCAAGCCGCCGATGACCGCCGCCACCAGCGAGCGCGTGGGGATATCGAGGCTGGGTGCAAAACGACCTGCCAGACCTGCAGCCAGCAAGGCACCGAGCATGATGCCGATGTCCATCACACTGGTGATGTCTTCCCACACCGGAGCCGCCAGCGCCTTGGCGTTCGCAGCGCTTTGCCAGAACACCCAACTGCTGACGTCCACGCCCAGCCCGCTGGCCGCTTTCGCGCCCCACAGCGCGAACGCCGAGGTGATGCCCCATGGACGACCGGCCAACGCCAGCGTTGCGTAATTGAGCAGCGCCAGCGCGACAGCGCCCCAGACCAGAACCCACGGCCCGCGCAGCACACGACTCAGGCCACGATGATCCGTGGCTGGCGGCGCTTCAAGCTGGCCATGACGGCGCTTTTCGAGCTTGACGGTCACCAGCGCGATCAAGCCGAACAGCGCCAGATTGACCAGCAGCGCAGGCAGCACGCCGAAGGTCTTGACCACCGACACCGCCGGGAACGAAGGCAGGGCAAACCACCAGTCGACGTGATGGGTGGCAATCAGTGAGCCGAGGATGAAAAACAGCAGCGTCACCAGCATCCGCGCGTTGCCACCACCGGCAGTGAACAATGTACCGGACGCACAGCCGCCACCCAGCTGCATGCCGATGCCGAAAATGAACGCGCCGACGACGACCGAAATCCCGACCGGGGCAACCAGGCCAGTGACTGGCTGGCCGAACAGCGTGCCCGCACCGAGTGCCGGGAAAAACAGCACCACAGCGACCGCCAGCATGACCATTTGCGCGCGCAGGCCAGCACCCCGCCGCTCGCGGATGAACACCCGCCACGCCGAGGTGAAACCAAATGCCGCGTGATACAGCGTTACGCCCAACGCCGCGCCGACGATCCACAGCATCACCTGGCGGGTGCCAACACTGAGCAGAAGGAACTGGGCGCCCATCAGTAGCAGGAACAGCGCAGCCAGCGGCGCGCCGAACTTGCGTCCGGGTGTTGCAGTAAGAGAGTTGTTCATGGGTATCTCAAGGACAGGTAACAGAAAGCGCAGATTATACGCCTGCCAACGGGACTACTCGGACCAGACCCCGCGCAGCCTGTTCAATGCCTCGACCATCTCGTCCTCGGGCACTGCGGCAAACCCCAGCACCAGCCCGGCGCGGTTATCCACAGGCTCAGTGGAATCAGGCAGCCAGTAATCACTCAGGGCATTCATTTCGACCCCGACACCATTGGCCTTGGCAATCAGCGCCTGCTCACGCGCCACGCTGTCGACCTTGACCATGACATGCAGCCCGGCAACCACTCTGGGCATTGCCGCGCACCCCGGAATATCGGCCGGCCAGTTATCCAGCAGCACATTGCGACGACTGAGCGCCGCGCGGCGCATGCGACGTATGTGTCGCTGGAAATGACCCGACGCAATGAATTGCGCCATGACCGCCTGAACCCCTATCTCGGTATGACGCATGTCCACGGCCTTGCGCTGGCTGAACACCGGCACCAGTGGCTCTGGCAAAACCAGATACCCGAGGCGCAGCGCCGGGAAGGCGATTTTGCCGAACGTGCCGACGTAGAGCACCCGCGCGTTGCGGTCGAGCGCGGCCAGGGGCGCCAAGGGTGAACCGCTGTAGCGATACTCACCGTCGTAATCATCCTCGACAATCCAGCCCTGGTGTTTCTCGGCCCAGGCCAGCAATTCCAGACGCCGCGCCAGGCTCATCACCACGCCGGTCGGGTATTGGTGTGAAGGCGTCACGTAGGCCAGCCTGCAGTCTGCCTGATCAAGGTCGGCACAACGCATGCCTTCGTTATCCACAGCCACACCGTGCAACCGAGCACCTGCCAGGGCAAACGCATGACCGGCCGCCCGATACCCCGGATTCTCCACAGCAACGCCCTCGCCCGGGGCAAGAAGCAACTGTGCACAAAGGCTGATCGCGTGTTGTGCACCACTGGTGATCACAATTTGCTCAGCGCTGCAATGCAGCCCGCGCGATGAGCGCAGGTAGACCGCAATCAGTTCACGTAACCGCGAGTCTCCCGCAGCCGACCCATAACCGAGCTGAGCAAGGTCCGGCTTGCGCCAAAAAGCGGCATACAGCTTGCCCCACAAGGCAAAGGGGAAAAGATCGAACGCCGGTACGCCGACCCGAAAGGGCCGCGGACGACCCGTCGGCGGTTCATGCAGATGATGTTTTTCCAGCAGCGCTTGCACCGGGCTGTGGATAACTTCACAGGTGGAATCTGACCGTATTTCAGACCCGATTGTGGACAAACCTGTGTGTAACCCTGTGGATACACCTGTGGGTAAGTTGGTGGATAGTTTTTTGCGACCGGTCCGCCGAGGCGCGGTGCCTGGTTCAGAGAGCTGAGCCACATACGTACCGTCGCCAACGCGCCCCTCGATGAAACCCTCGGCATACAGCTGGTCATAGGCCCGGATCACGCTGTTACGGGAGATGCCGAGTGAATGCGCCAAATCGCGACTGGCTGGCAGGCGTGTGCCACTGCTCAGACGCCCGTCGAGAACCTGCTGGCGCAACAAGGCGTAAAGCTGCTTGCTCAGGCCCTGATTTGGGTCCAGCGCGATACCGGTGAGTGTGGGCGGAAACGCAACACTGAGATCAGGCATGTATTGGCCCTGTTAAAATGATCAAAAATGGATCTTACATCAGACCAATGCCTTGCTTACGATCCTGTTATCAGCCAAGGACATTACCCATGTACATCCCTACCGCTTTCAAGAACAACGACACACCGAGCCTGCACGAGCAGATCGAGCAGACGCGCCTGGCGATTCTGGTCACGCACGGCGCAGAAGGATTGCAAGCCACCCACCTGCCATTGCTGTTGCGCCGCGATGAAGGTTCGTATGGCACGCTTTACGGGCACCTGGCCAAAGCCAATCCACAGTGGCAGCAACTTAGCTCCGGCGCCGAGGCACTGGTGATTTTTCCTGGCGGCGATGCCTACGTGAGCCCGTCGTTCTATCCGAGCAAGATAGAGCACGGCAAGGTCGTACCCACGTGGAATTATGTGGCCGTGCATGCTTATGGACAGGCCGAGGTTTTTACCGATGCTGCGCAATTGCATCAGTTGCTGGCTGACCTGACCCATCGCCATGAATCCGACCGGGCGCAACCCTGGTCCATTGACGATGCACCAGCGGACTACATCGCAAAAATGCTCGGGGCGATTGTCGGATTCGCCATTCCGGTGCAACGGCTGCAGGGCAAACGTAAACTCAGTCAGAATCGCAGCGCTGCGGACATGGCCGGTGTGCGCGACGGCCTCGCCGCAAGCCAGGATGCAAATGACCAACACGTCGCTCGCTTGATGAGCGAAGGGAGCAGCTCATGACCGATGTGCGTATTCGCCCCGTTAACGTCGACGACCATCACGCGTGGCTGCCTCTGTGGCAGGCCTATCTGCGCTTCTACAACACCGAGCTGGCCGAAGGCGTCAGCGACATCACCTGGCAACGCCTTGTGGACCCGAGCGAACCGACTCACTCGGCGCTCGCCTGGCGGGGTGACGAGGCGGTGGGCATGGTGAATTTCATCTACCATCGCTCCAACTGGAGCATCAACAACGCCTGTTACCTGCAGGATCTGATCGTCGCCCCCGAAAAACGCGGGACAGGCATCGGCAGGCAACTGATCGAGTTTGTCTACGCCACGGCCAAGGCAGACGGTTGCGACAAGGTGCACTGGCTGACCCACGAAACCAACGCCACGGCCATTCGGTTGTACGAGCGAATCGCCGAACGGCCCGGCCTCATACAATTTCGTAAAGCACTCTGAAACAGGAAGTGACTGATGTCCGACACCCTGCTGGACTGGCAAGCCGCTGCACTGCCCACGGCCCATACACTGACAGGCCGTTTCATACGCCTGGAAAAACTTGATGCCGCGCGTCACGCCGATGACTTGTGGGCGGCACTCGATGGCCCGAATGCGGACCCGAAGCTGTGGGATTATCTGCCATACGGGCCGTTCAGCGACCGTAGCGCCTTCGATAGATGGCTGGCCGGGCATCAGGCGGCCACCGATCCGTGGTTTTACACCGTGGTCGATCAGCAGACCGATAAGGCCGAAGGCGTCATCAGCCTGATGTCGATCGTCGCTGCCCATGGGCGTATCGAGATAGGTCATGTCACCTTCAGCGCGGCCATGCAACGCACGCCCAAAGGCACCGAAGCCATTTACCTGCTGGCCAGAGAGATTTTCGCACTGGGCTATCGTCGCCTGGAGTGGAAATGCAACGCCAACAACGCCCGCTCCAAACGCGCTGCCGAGCGATTCGGCTTCAGCTACGAAGGCACCTTCCGCCAGCACATGGTGGTCAAAGGCCAGAGCCGGGATACCGAGTGGTATTCGATCCTCGACAGCGAATGGCCTGAGCGGCAGAACGCCTTTGAGCGCTGGCTGGCTGTGGATAACTTCACTGACGGGCAACAGATCAAGGGGCTTGAGGCGTTTCGGTAATCCTGAGGACGCAGAGCGTCCAGAACTGCATTCCCACGCTGGAGCGTGCGGAACGATAGTCGTGGCCACTGGCCGCGCCTGCACAGAATAAAAAAAGGGAAGCCACGAGTGCTTCCCTGAGGTAAACCTTTGGATGATGCTCAGGCGTCAGCTCAACCTTCGATCTCGATCAGCACTTCGCCCGGATTGACGCGGTCGCCTTTGGCGACGTGGATGGCGACGACCTTGCCTGCGACCGACGCCTGAACCTCGGTCTCCATCTTCATCGCTTCAGTGATCAGCACTGCCTGACCGGCCTTGACCACATCGCCCTCCTTGACCAGCACATCGACGATGTTGCCGGGCATGGTGGTGCTGACGTCACCCGGTGCGTGGGCTTGTTTGCGTTTGCTGGCCCCGCCGCCGACGAATTCGTTGAGCGGCTCGAACACCACCTCTTCCGGCATGCCGTCTATGGTCAGGTAGAAGTGGCGCTTGCCCTCGGCCTTGACGCCCACACCGGTGATGTCGACCCGATAGGTTTCGCCGTGCACATCAATAACGAACTCGGTCGGTACGCCCTCACCGCCTGCCTTCGCCACGCTTCCGGCTTCGGGAATCGGCAGCAGCACTTCCGGCGCCAGTGTCCCGGCTGCACGTTCCTCAAGGAACTTGCGGCCAATGTCCGGGAACATGGCGAACGTCAGCACGTCCTCTTCGGACTTGGCCAGCGCGCCGATATCGGCCCGTAGCTTGGTCATCTCCGGCTTGAGCAGGTCGGCCGGACGAACATCGATCAGCTCTTCATTGCCGATCGCCTGACGGCGCAGTTTTTCATCCACCTGACCCGGCGCCTTGCCGTAGCCGCCTTGCAGATAAAGCTTCACTTCATTGGTGATGGTTTTGTAACGCTCCCCGGCCAACACATTGAAGAACGCCTGAGTACCGACGATCTGCGAGGTCGGGGTTACCAGCGGCGGATAGCCGAGGTCTTTGCGCACGCGCGGAATTTCAGCCAGCACTTCGCTCATGCGGTTGAGTGCGCCCTGCTCCTTCAACTGATTGGCCAGGTTGGAAATCATCCCGCCCGGCACCTGATTAACCTGTACCCGCGTGTCGACTGCAGTAAATTCGCTTTCGAACTGATGGTATTTCTTACGCACCGCGTAGAAGTACAGACCGATTTCCTGCAGCAGCTCCAGATCCAGGCCGGTGTCGAATTCGCTACCCTTGAGCGCGGCCACCATCGATTCGGTGCCCGGATGGCTGGTGCCCCAGGCAAAGCTGGAGATCGCCGTGTCGATATGGTCCGCGCCGCTTTCGATCGCCTTGAGCTGACACATCGCGGCCAGACCCGCCGTGTCATGCGAGTGGATGAACACCGGCAACGACTGCTCGGCCTTCAGCGCCTTGACCAGCTCACCCGTGGCATAAGGCGTCAACAGGCCGGCCATGTCCTTGATCGCCACCGAGTCACAACCCATGGCTTCCATCTGCCGGGCCTGCGCCACGAAGGCCTCGATGGTGTGCACCGGGCTGGTGGTGTAAGCGATGGTGCCCTGCGCGTGTTTGCCCGCCGCTTTCACCGCCTCGATGGCAACCCGCAGGTTACGCACATCGTTCATGGCATCGAAAATACGGAACACATCAATACCGTTGACCGCCGCCTTGGCGACGAACGCCTTGACCACGTCATCGCTGTAATGCCGATAGCCCAGCAGGTTCTGGCCGCGCAGGAGCATCTGCAACCGGGTATTGGGCAAGGCCGCACGCAGCTGGCGCAGACGTTCCCACGGGTCTTCCTTGAGAAAACGCACGCAGGCATCGAAGGTAGCGCCGCCCCAGACTTCCAGCGACCAGTAGCCGACCTGGTCGAGCTTGTCGCAGATCGGCAGCATGTCTTCGGTGCGCATGCGCGTCGCCAGCAACGATTGGTGAGCGTCACGCAGGATGGTGTCGGTTACAAAGATCTTCTTGGTCATGGGTAGTCCTTTCGAGCTGCAAGTTGTCAGCTGCAAGCTTCAAGTAAGAGCGACTCGGCTTTTACTTGCAGCTTGTAGCTTGAAACTTGCAGCTGCTTATTCATAAGCCTGCATGGGCGGCAATGGCGGCGGCGATGGCCAGGGCCAGCTCTTCGGGTTTGCGTTTGATCGAATAATTGGTCAGCTCGGGGTGGCTCTCGACAAAGCTGGTGTTGAACTCACCGCTGCGAAACTCCGGGTTGCGGAGGATTTCCTGGTAATAGGCAGCCGTGGTCTTGACCCCTTGCAGGCGCATGTCATCGAGCGCACGCAGGCCGCGGTCCATGGCCTCTTCCCAGGTCAACGCCCAGACAATCAGCTTCAGGCACATCGAGTCATAGAACGGCGGAATGGTGTAGCCGGTATAGATCGCCGTGTCGGTACGCACGCCAGGCCCGCCGGGCGCGTAATAACGAGTGATCTTGCCGAAGCTGGGCAGGAAGTTGTTCTTCGGGTCCTCGGCGTTGATCCGGAACTGCAGGGCAAAACCGCGATGGATGATGTCTTCCTGCTTGACCGACAACGGCAGACCGGAGGCGATACGAATCTGCTCGCGAACGATATCAATGCCGGTGATTTCTTCGGTGATGGTGTGCTCGACCTGCACCCGGGTGTTCATCTCCATGAAGTACACCTCGCCCTCGGCGAGCAGAAACTCCACGGTACCGGCATTCTCGTAACCAACTGCCTTGGCCGCACGTACCGACAGATCGCCGATGTAGGCGCGCTGTTCGGGGGTCAATTGCGGGCTGGGAGCAATTTCGATGAGTTTCTGGTTGCGTCGTTGAATCGAACAGTCGCGCTCGAACAGGTGCACCACGTTGCCGAAGCTGTCGCCCAGAATCTGCGCTTCAATGTGCTTGGGATTGACGATGCATTTCTCGAGAAAGACTTCTGCCGAACCGAAGGCCTTGGTCGCTTCGGAAATCACGCGCGGGAAGGCCTGCTCGAGTTCTTCGCGGCTGTTGCAGCGACGGATACCCCGTCCCCCGCCCCCGGAGGTGGCCTTGAGCATCACCGGGTAACCGATGCGCTCGCCCTCGGCCAGCGCCTCGTCGATATCTGCCACGTTGCCTTCGGTGCCGGGCGTGACCGGTACGCCGGCTTTGATCATGCTGCGCCGGGCCTCGGTCTTATCCCCCATGCGACGAATGACTTCTGCTGAGGGGCCGATGAATTTGATCCCTCGCTCGGCGCAGATATCGGCCAGTTCGGCATTCTCGGAAAGAAAGCCATAGCCGGGATGCAACGCATCGCAACCGGTTTCCACTGCCAGATTCACCAATTTACGCGGGTTCAGGTAACCCGCCAGAGGTTCGGCACCAATGCTGTAGGCTTCGTCGGCACGTTTGACATGCAAGGCATGCCGGTCCGCTTCGGAAAAGATCGCCACCGAGCGAATGCCCATCTCGGCGCATGCACGCACGATGCGAACGGCAATCTCCCCGCGGTTGGCGATCAGAATTTTTGTTATCACTGGCGTTTCCCTCGACCCACACTTGCAACCGTGTATGTGACTGAATGTCGCAGGCCCACCCTATGCCGAATCAAGGATTAACAAAAATGAGTAAAAGTTGGAGGGTGCATAAGTAAAAGCTTATAGTTGGCGCTTCAGTCGTATCGCGGAGCCTTTATAAATGCGTAAGTCATTGATGCGTATGACATTGCGTCAGCTGCGCATTTTCAATGAAGTGTGCGATCTGCGCTCATACAGCCGCGCGGCTGAAGAGATGTCGCTGACACAACCCGCTGTCAGCCTGCAGATTCGGCAGCTCGAAGAGCTGATCGGCCAGCCGCTGTTCGAATACGTCAGCAAAAAGCTCTACCTGACCGAAGCGGCGCAAGCGCTGCAACAGGCCAGCCGGGATATTTTCGGGCGCCTGGAAAGCCTGGACATGCAGCTCTCCGACATGCAGGGCTCGCTGCAAGGCCAGCTGAAGCTGGCCGTCGAGTCGAGCTGCAAGTACTTCATCCCTCACCTGTTCGCCGCCTTCAAGCGCCAGCACCCGGAAGTCAGCCTGAGCCTGATGGTGGTCAATCGCGCGCAAGTCATCAGGCGCCTGGCGGATAACCGCGATGATCTTGTGGTGATGTCGGCAGTGCCGCTGGACATGGGTCTGGAGTTCTTGCCGTTCCTGAATAACCCGATTGTCGCCGTAGCGCCGCCTGACCATCCGCTGAGCAGCCGCGCGACGCTGAACCTGAAAGATCTGGAGCCATGGCCATTGCTGACCCGGGAACCAGGATCGGGCACGCGTCGGGCCTGCGAGGAGTTCTTCAAAGATAAGCGCGTGCATTTCACGCAGACGCTGGAAGTCTCTTCCAGCGAAGCACAACGTGAATGCGTGGTAGCCGGGCTGGGCCTGGCGATGCTGACCCGACACGCGGTCTGCCAGGAACTCGCCACAGGCGCCCTGGTCGAGCTGCCCGTGGCGGAGTTGCCACTGTATCGAAGCTGGTGCGTGGCTCAGGCCGGGGACAAACGCCTTTCACCTGTGGCACATGCGTTTCTTGCGTTCATCCGCACCGAACGTGCGCAGATCAGCCAGCTTGTCGAGCGTTTCGACGGTCGACCGCGGGCAACTTGATCGTCTGCCAGACGGCGTTATCCATGCCATCCATGTAGTCACACAACTCCTGATTGAGCTGCCGTGCCTCGCTGTAGCTTTCAATTGCCCGACGAAACTCCATGCGACGCTGATCTTCCTGCTGACGGCGGGTTTTCACGGTGCTGGTAGGTAAATCATCGTAATGCCGAGCCATATCCTGTCTCCCAATACGTTTTGTGGGAGCACCAGAATGGAGCGTGACGGTGACAGTCAGGCGGCACGCAGGTGACAGATCGATGAAATTTGATGTAACGGGATCGGCTCAGTCTTCGTGGGTCTTGATCGATTTTGGTGACAGGCGCAAGCCGCGCAGGCTGCGTTTGACGCTCTTGAGGTGGTTGACCAGACCGGGGCCGCGCGCCATGGCGACGCCCATTGCCAGCACATCGATCACCACCAAATGTGCGATGCGCGAGGTCAGCGGCGTGTAGATTTCGGTGTCTTCGTGCACGTCGATGGCCAGGTTGACCGAAGACAGCTCGGCAAGTGGCGTCTGGCTGGGGCACAGCGTGATCAGCGTCGCGCCGCTCTCGCGGACCAGATTGGCGGTGATCAGCAAATCCTTCGAACGGCCTGACTGCGAAATGCACACCGCGACATCCGTCGGCTTGAGCGTGACAGCTGACATCGCCTGCATGTGCGGATCGGAATACGCCGCAGCGGTCAGCAGTAGACGAAAGAACTTGTGCTGCGCATCAGCGGCCACTGCGCCGGACGCGCCAAACCCATAGAACTCGACCCGATTGGCCCCGGCCATGGCCGTGACTGCCAGTTGCAACGCATGGGGGTCGAGGTTTTCGCGCACTTCCATGAGCGTGTGCAGCGTGGTGTCGAAAATCTTCAGGCTGTAGTCGGCAACCGAATCGTCTTCGTGAATCGCGAACTGTCCAAAACTTGCGCCCGCCGCGAGGCTCTGCGCCAGCTTGAGCTTGAGGTCCTGAAACCCGGAGCAGCCGATGGCGCGGCAGAAACGCACGATGGTCGGCTCACTGATACCGACACTGTGCGCCAGATCTGCCATGGAACTGTGCATCACGGCCGCAGGGTCGAGCAGCACATGGTCGGCTACCTTGAGCTCCGATTTGCGCAGCAAATTACGTGACTGGGCGATGTGTTGCAGCAGATTCAAGGGGCAGACTCGGCAAAAAGAGAGATGGGATGGTTGTAGCTTTCTTGTAGTTATACTACATGACCCGCCAGCCGCCCAGTTAAACGAAGCAGTCACGGGCTGGCTGTGCTGGCTTTATCAGCGGCAATTGTGGGAATAATCCTACATTAGGCCCATTCGCCAGTCAGACCCTGCCTGTTCACCCATATAAGGTAGACGCAACGCATTCGCGCCCGACAACAGGCGACGACCGGTCGTCAGCGCCCCCGCTATTTTTATTGGCTGACGCAAAGCATGGTTTGCCCGTCATCGCGCGGCACCCTAGAATGCGCTGATGCGCGATGATCTCTCTCTTCTTCTGAATTCCCTCAACGATGCCCAACGTCAGGCCGTAGCCGCCTCTCTGGGTCGTCAGTTGGTCCTGGCTGGTGCTGGCTCCGGCAAAACCCGTGTGCTGGTGCATCGCATCGCATGGCTGATGCAGGTCGAGCAAGCCTCCCCGCATTCGGTCCTGTCGGTGACGTTCACCAACAAGGCTGCCGCCGAAATGCGTCACCGTATCGAGCAGCTAATGGGCATCAGCCCTGCTGGCATGTGGGTGGGCACCTTCCACGGTCTGGCCCATCGACTGCTACGTGCGCACTGGCAGGAAGCCGGGCTGGTACAGACCTTCCAGATTCTCGACAGCGATGACCAGCAGCGTCTGGTAAAGCGCGTGATGCGCGAGCTGGGTCTGGACGAACAACGCTGGCCTGCACGTCAGGCCCAGTGGTTCATCAATGGTCAGAAAGACGAAGGCCTGCGCCCGAAACATATTCAGGCCAGCGGCGACCTGTTCCTGACCACCATGAAAAGCGTCTACGAAGCCTACGAGATCGCCTGCCAGCGGGCCGGCGTCATCGACTTCTCCGAGCTGCTGCTGCGCGCACTCGACCTGTGGCGCGATAACCCGGGCTTGCTGGCGCATTATCAGCGCCGTTTCCGTCACGTTCTGGTGGACGAGTTCCAGGACACCAACGCCGTGCAGTACGCCTGGCTGCGCCTGCTCGCCCAGGGGGGCGACAGCCTGATGGTGGTCGGCGACGACGATCAGTCCATTTACGGCTGGCGCGGCGCGAAGATCGAGAACATCCACCAGTATTCCTCGGACTTCCCGGACACCGAAGTCATCCGCCTGGAGCAGAACTACCGCTCCACGGCGAGCATCCTCAAGGCCGCCAACGGTTTGATCATCAATAACAGTGGTCGCCTGGGCAAGGAATTGTGGACCGACGTCGGCGATGGCGAGCTGATCAATCTGTACGCCGCGTTCAACGAGCACGATGAAGCGCGTTACGTGGTCGAGACCATCGAGAGCGCGCTGAAAATTGGTATTTCGCGCAACGACATTGCCATTCTGTACCGCTCCAACGCCCAGTCGCGGGTGCTTGAAGAAGCCCTGCTGCGTGAGCGCATTCCGTACCGCATTTACGGCGGACAGCGCTTCTTCGAACGTGCCGAAATCAAGAACGCGATGGCCTACATGCGCTTGCTGGAAGGCCGTGGCAACGATGCGGCACTGGAGCGGGTGATCAACGTTCCGGCGCGCGGCATCGGTGAAAAAACCGTCGAAGCGATTCGCGAGCATGCGCGTCATGCCGACGTCTCCATGTGGGAAGCCATGCGCCTGCTGGTTGCCAACAAGGGCCTGACCGGACGCGCCGCCACTGCCTTGGGCGGTTTCATCGAGCTGATCGAGAACCTCGCGGCCAAGGTCATGGAAATGCCGCTGCACCTGATGACCCAGACGGTGATCGAACAGTCCGGGCTGATTACCTATCACGAGCAGGAAAAAGGCGAGAAAGGTCAGGCGCGGGTAGAAAACCTTGAGGAACTGGTCAGCGCTGCCCGTGCTTTCGAGAATCACGAAAGCGAAGAAGACCTGACGCCACTGGCCGCGTTTTTGGGGCATGCCTCGCTGGAAGCGGGCGACACCCAGGCGCAGGAGCATGAAGACAGCATTCAGCTGATGACCCTGCACAGCGCCAAGGGCCTGGAATTCCCGCACGTGTTCCTGGTGGGCATGGAGGAAGGGCTGTTCCCGCACAAGATGAGTCTGGAAGAACCGGGCCGTCTTGAAGAGGAACGGCGCCTGGCCTATGTCGGCATCACCCGGGCCATGAAACAGTTGGTGATGACCTACGCCGAAACGCGTCGTCTGTACGGCAGCGAAACCTACAACAAGGTCTCGCGTTTCGTACGCGAAATCCCGCCGGCGCTGATTCAGGAAGTCCGGCTGTCCAACAGCGTCAACCGTCCGTTCGGCGGCACGCCGAAATTCAACAGCAGCAGCCTGTTCAACGGCACCGGCATTCCGGAAACCGAGTTCACCATGGGCCAGCGCGTCCAGCATGCGGTATTCGGCGAAGGTGTGATCCTCAACTTCGAAGGCGCTGGCGCCCAGGCCCGGGTGCAGGTCAACTTCCCCGAGGGCAGCAAGTGGCTGATGATGGGCTACGCGAAGCTGGTGCCGTTGTAGGCCGGTCGATCATCGCCCATACGTCCCTGACTATCGTTCCCACGCTAGCGTGAGGAACGATAATCCTCGTACACATCTTACGAAGCGCGTAGAAAAGTCCTACGCTGTTTATGTAAAAGTCCGAAACACTAACGCGCTGGTCATGTCGCCATCCGCTGTGCAACATGGCGCGCGTGCAATCACAAAACGGGAATACCCTTATGCAACGTTTTCTAAGCATCGCGATGGCGCTGTGCATCGGGCTCACCATGAGCCTGGATGTGAACGCCGCGCGCTTCGGTGGCGGCAAGAGCATGGGCTCGGCGCCTACGCATCAGACTCGTCAGGCCGCGCCTTCCACACCTGCGGCGGCGCCTAACGCTGCGGGTCGTCCTGCCGCTGCGCCAAGCGGTGCTTCGCGCTGGCTGGGCCCATTGGCCGGTATCGCTGCTGGTGGCCTGCTCGCGTCGATGTTCATGGGTGACGGCTTCAACGGCCTGCAACTGTTCGACATCCTGATCATGGGCCTCATTGCCTTTCTGATCTTCCGCTTCATTGCGCGTCGTCGGCAGCAGCAACAGCCGAAAATGGCCGCTGCCGGTGCACCACCGTACCAGCGCGAAACCAGCCAGCCTGCGCAGAACCCGATCTTCGGCAGTTCTTCCCCGGCCTCCACTGCGCCAGTGATCAACGCACCTGCCTGGTTCAATGAACAGCGCTTCCTGGACGCTGCTCGCGGCCACTTCCAGTCGCTGCAGCAGCACTGGGACGCCAACGAGATGGACAAGATCGCCGAGTTCGTCACCCCGCAAATGCTGCAGTTCCTGAAAAAGGAACGTGCGGACCTGGGCGACGGCTTCCAGTCGACCTACATCGAAAACCTTCAGGTCCAGCTGGACGGTGTGGATGATCGTGCCGACAAGACCATCGCCACGCTGACGTTCTCGGGCGTGTCCAAGACGTCGCGTTTCGACCAGGGCGAAGTGTTCAGCGAAAGCTGGAACATGGAACGCCCGCAAGGCGATAACCAGCCCTGGCTGGTGGCAGGAATTCGCCAGAACGGTTGAACCAGAACCCGTTCTCGCGTTCAGAACCCCGGACATATCCGGGGTTTTTTGTTTATCCGTTCGGATAGTTATTTTGAGAAAGGCTTTACGCTACTGTATAACCCGCGCCATCAAGTGAGAGGATCTGTGTCGTGGAAGAAGTCATTGAACAACTGCGTGAAGCAAATGAACCGGTTCCGGTTCCGCTTGAGCTGCCTGACGAAGACCAACTGGTAGAGATCGAGGAACAGCTGTTCATCAACATTCCGTTTGTCTTCAAGGAATTTCTCCTGACAGTCAGCGATGTAGTGTATGGCAGCCTTGAACCCGTCACTGTGACCGACCCGCAGTCGCACACTTACCTGCCTGACGTGGCCGCTACGGCCTGGGATCTGGGCGTGCCACGCGAGCTGATCCCGATCTGTCAGGACGGTGACGACTACTACTGCGTCGAGGAAGACGGCACTGTATTGCTGTGGTCCGCCGAGGAAGAACTGGTCACCGAAGACAGCTGGGAATCGGTCTGGCACTGGGCTCGGGATGTCTGGCTGGAAAGCTGAGACACCTCTGCTGCGCAGTATTCAAGAATCTCCGGGCCTCAGTGCCCGGAGTTCTCTTGATGGTTACCCAGTGTTTCCAGTAACGCAATCTGCATCCGGGTATGCACACGGATCAGCCAGCGCCACAGCAATGCAGCGACCAGCGCAGCAACCAGAGCAACCACCAGCAGCAGTTCGTTGGCCGGCAGAATGCTTGCCGACAGCGCCGCCAGCATCACGAAAATAACCATCAGCGATAACAGCGGAATCACCTCGGCCACGACCTTGCGCACGCGCACGGTATGACGGCCCGCCATCTCGGGCTTCACGCCCATCTCGGCCAGCAGCATCGACAGTGCCTTGAGCTTGCGGTACGCAGCAATCAGAAACGGCAGTGACAGCAGCAGCGCCGCGCCGCAGATCCAGGCTTTCTGATGGCTGACATCGCCCACCCATTCGCTCATGTAGCCGCCAAGACGCTCGGCAAAATAGCCACCGCTGAAAAAGATCGCCATCACCAGTGCCAGGTTGACGCCGACCTGCAAGAGAATCCGCCTGATCATCCCGGCCAGCACTGCACTCTGGCCTTGCGGCTGAATGCTGCGCAGCCACTCGCCGTACATGCCGAACACCCGTGCAACGCGCCGGGGCATGATCGCCGCCAGCTTGAGCGACAACGGGTCTGCGCCGCGAATCAGG
This sequence comes from Pseudomonas sp. PvP028, assembly GCF_017832255.1. Classification (NCBI taxonomy): domain Bacteria; kingdom Pseudomonadati; phylum Pseudomonadota; class Gammaproteobacteria; order Pseudomonadales; family Pseudomonadaceae; genus Pseudomonas; species Pseudomonas sp. PvP028. Next base: position 1,465,938 of record NZ_JAFIBL010000001.1, on the reverse strand, counting down.
TACGGTGTCAGCAGGGTGGTGATGGCGGATACGGCGACTGCCACCGGGTACAGGAAGTCGCTGGTGACCTGCAGGGTCATGCCCAACGCTGCGATGATGAAGGAAAACTCGCCAATCTGTGACAGTCCCATGCCCACGCGCAGCGAGGTACGGCCATCGTTGCCTGCGATAAAGGCGCCCAGGCCGCAGGACAGCATCTTGCCCAGCACCACGGCAACGGTAATGACGGCGATCGGCCAGGCATATTGCAGCAGGATGCCCGGATCGATCATCAAACCGATGGCCACGAAAAAGATGGCGCTGAACATGTCGCGAACCGGTTCGATCAGACGCTCGATCTTCAGCAACTCACGCGACTCGGCCATGATCGCGCCGATCAGGAAGGCGCCCAGTACCATGCTGTATTCCAGCTTGACCACCAGCAGACAGAAGCCGAAACACAGGCCCAGGACGGTGATCAGCAGCATCTCGTTGCTTTCGAATCTGGCGACGTAGGACAGCAGTCGAGGCACCACAAGGATGCCGACCACCAGCGCCACGATCATGAACAGCGACAGCTTGCCGACGGTGGAGAACACTTCCCCGGAACTGACCGAGCCGCTGACGGCGATCCCGGACAGCAGCGCAATGATGCCGATGCCGAGAATGTCTTCCACGATCAACACGCCGAAAATCAACTGGGCAAAGCGCTGGTTCTTCATCTTCAGGTCGTTGAGCGCCTTGACGATGATGGTGGTGGAAGAGATCGCCAGAATCGCGCCGAGAAACAGCGAGTCCATGGTTTTCCAGCCAAAGAACTGCCCGATCTCGTAACCGATCCAGATCATCAGGGCAATTTCCAGAAAGGCCGCGATGAACGCCGTGGCACCGACCTTGAACAGCTTGCGCAGGCTGAACTCCAGCCCGAGGCAGAACATCAGGAAGATCACCCCGAGCTCGGCCAGAATTTTGATGGTGTCTTCGTCGTGGATCAGACTGAATGGCGGGGTGTGCGGACCGATGATGAACCCGGCAACGATATAGCCCAACACGACCGGCTGCCGGAGGCGATGGAACAGAATGGTCACCACACCGGCCACCAGCATGATCACTGCCAGATCCTGAATGAAATTGATGGCATGCATGATGGCGAAGCTCCTTGTGATGATGGCGTTACAAGCCGATATCGCCGTGCCCTTCAGGGCGACAGCTATCCTTTTCGTCACTAAAATCCGATAAAGACGTAGGAAAAAACCCGATCCACAGGTTTTTGCAGGTTAACACCGCCCCCTTCGACATAAAGGCGGTGCAATATATGGAAACAGATAGTTATGACGCGTGACGGCCGCCTGCTGGCCAGCGTCCCGATAACTGTCGCAAGCCCCTTGAGCGCCAGCATAGGCGCCCCTTGAACACCTTGACCGTGTGAGTACGCTATGGAACCCGGAAACGCCCAGCTGTCGATGACTGTATTGATGACCCCGGACATGGCCAACTTCTCTGGCAACGTACACGGCGGCACATTGCTCAAGTACCTGGACGAAGTGGCCTACGCATGTGCCAGCCGCTACGCCGGACGCTACGTGGTGACGCTGTCGGTAGACCAGGTGATTTTCCGTGAGCCGGTGCACGTCGGTGAACTGGTGACCTTTCTCGCCTCGGTCAATTACACCGGCAACACCTCCATGGAGGTGGGCATCAAGGTTGTCACCGAAAATATCCGCGAACGCTCGGTACGTCACTCCAACAGCTGCTTCTTCACCATGGTTGCCGTGGACGACAATCGCAAGCCCGCCAGCGTCCCGCCCCTGGAGCCCGAATCGGCCGATGCCAAGCGGCGTTTCATCCAGGCGCAGCAACGCCGCCAGATTCGTCAGGAACTGGAAAAGCGTTATCAGGACATCAAGGAAGAAGCGTTGTAATTACCCGGCTCGGGCATCGATGCCCGAGCCTTTGATAGCAGATCTATTATAAACGCACGGCTTCGAACTTTACCCGTGGGTGCGCGATGCGATCCTGAGCGCGCACCAGTTCCAGCTCATAGCTGCCACAGGCCTGGGTTTCCAGCAGCACTTCGTGAACGGCGGCCGCAGCGAACTCGAACGCAGCAACCAGATCGTCGCCGAGCAGCACACGCGACAGAAACAACCCGGAGGTCAGATCACCCACGCCGACCGGCTGACGCGGAAATGCCAGTAACGGGCGGCGCAGGTGCCAGCTGGCCTCGGCAGTGACCAGCAGCATTTCAAAACCATCGGCGGCCTTGCCGGGGTAATCGAGGTGTTTCACCACAATCGCCTTGGGACCACGCGCCAGCAAGGCACGCGCCATCGCCAGGCAGTCGTGCAGTGATTCGGGCTTACGCCCCGAGAAACTGTCCAGCTCCAGTTGATTGGGGCACATGAAGTCCGCCATGGCCGCCGCTTCCTGCAGCAGGAAATCACTGACTTCGGGCGCAACGATGCAGCCTTTTTCAGGATGGCCCATCACCGGGTCGCACAGGTACAGCGCTTTCGGATTGGCCGCCTTGATGCGTGCCACGCCCGTGAGGATCGCCCTGCCCTGCGCCGCACTGCCCAGATACCCCGACAGCACCGCGTCGCAGTTGCCCAGCTCGCCGATGGCGGCAATCCCGTCGATCAGCGCAGGAATCTGCTGCGGAGCCAGCACTTCGCCGGTCCACTGCTTGTATTGCGTGTGGTTGGAGAACTGGACCGTGTTGAGCGGCCAGACGTTGACCCCGATACGCTGCATCGGGAACACCGCTGCGCTGTTGCCTGCGTGGCCGAATACCACATGGGACTGGATAGCGAGCAAATGAGGCGTACGTTTCATGGGGGGCGGAATCCTGAACACGATGCAAATGCAATAATGAGAAATATAAGTCGCGCAGTATGGCTGTAAATCACTCAGGACAGTTAAGCTGGCGACTCCTACGCTGGAGCACTCCGTCATGCTGACCCTGGGAAACATCTTCGTGCTGATGCTGTTCGCGAGCGCCGCGGCCTGGTGGTGGCACGCCCATGGTCTGCGCGAAAAGGCGCTGGCACGCGTCAAGCAGCACTGCGAACGCCTTGAGCTGCAATTGCTGGATGACGCGGTTGCCCTGCGCCGCCTGACCTTCGCCCGCGACGCTCAGGGCCGCAAGCGCCTGGCCCGCGTGTATGGCTTCGAGTTCACGGTGACCGGCGAGCAACGTCACCCTGGCACGATCACCATGTTCGGCGCGCACACTGCGCAAATCGAACTGGCACCCTACCCGTTTGAAATCAAAACACCACCGCCCAGCGCTGAAGTTATTCAGATGAGCGAATGGCGTCAATCGCATCAGAAATGGAAGCAGTAACCGCGCACGACTCTTGTTGCCGCGATTCAGCGCTCATGTTCATGCGTAAATCCGGCTGACTAGCGTGCCAAGGCTCCGGGTTGGCATGCCGTCCCGGACGCTCTGCGTGCTGCCCTCAGCTATCACCTGTCACGCCAGACACTCCGCCATCTGCGACTGCAACTTATCCACATCCTGCGCTGTGGAAAAGATCAACTCCAGGCGAGAGTCCTGACGCCATTCGCTGACTTGCCAGGCCAGCGGAGCCCCATTTACCACGTTGCCGGAATACCAGCCGCCCTCGCTGTGGATAACCATCTTCGCCCGCCGCCAATCAAGGCTTTCCAGCCAGTGCAGGATGCGCTGCAGGTCGAAGCGCTGCGAGGGATGCCAGCGCCAGCCGATGCTCCAGCCTTCAGCACTCACCTGACTCAGACAGATCGGCACCTTCGGGTCGGTCCATAGCGCGGGCAAGTGGCCGACCCCGTTGGGCAGCATCAGCTTATCCACAGTCTGTTTATCCACAGCGGTGCCACTGGCGAACCCCGGCACACGGCTCAGGGGCAGCTCGCCGTGTCGGGTCCAGATCAAGGCATGCGGCAGCAACTGTTCGGCCAATGCCTGGCGAGCGACATCATCCAGTTGCTCGGACTTGTTCATGACCACCAGCCCGGCATGCGCCAGGGCTTCCTGCTGAGTACTCGGCAACGGTTGTCCGGCGAGCATTGCCTGCGCGTCCAGCACCACCACGCCGGGCTGAACATCCAGAACGCCGCGCCACGGCGCTTCGCGCAATTGCGTCATCAGTTGCGCGGGATGGCCCAGCCCCGAAGGCTCGATCAACAGACGGTCCGGCCGCGCCTTGCGCAACAAACGCCCCAGACCGATCTGGAACGGCACGCCATTGACGCAACACAGGCAGCCGCCAGCCACTTCGCCAAGTGCGATACCATCGGCATCCGTGGTCAGCAGCGCGGCGTCCAGGCCGATCTGCCCGAACTCATTGATCAATATGGCCCAGCGCTCATGGGCAGGTTTCTGCGCCAGCAGACGCTTGATCAGGCTGGTCTTGCCGGCGCCCAACGGGCCACCGATGACATGCGTCGGTATGTTTTGCAGCATGAGATCACTTTTGGCGAATGCGTTGTTCATTGAAGAGCAAGGAAGGATACCGATGCAAGTAATGCGGCTGTCTGCCCGCCTGGCGTTGATGCTGCTGACAGCGTCTTGCGGCTCGGCGTGGGCCGAAGCGTGTCTGGTCCACAGCCAGGCCGAAAGGCTCGACGTGAAGGTCTGCCAGGAAAATATCAACATTCCAGCAAACCTGTTTCACGACAGCTTCTGCCAGCCGCAACTGGCCGGGCAGAAGACCGAGACCACCTATTCGCAACAATGCCCGGCAGGCGCATTCGGCGTTTGCCGCAATGCGCAGGTTGCCAATATGCCGTATCGCGAGCACATCCACTATTACGGCGTCGCCGGTGACGCGCTGTACCTCAAACCCTTTTGCGAAGGCCAGAGCAAGGGGCAGTGGATAACGCCTGACTGAGCATCACGCCAGCCAGTCCAGCGTCAGAATCAACCTGCGCTCATTGCGCAGCAGTTGCGGCGAGCGATGGATCAGGCCGAAACCTTCATTGCCGTGCCAGCGCTCGCCCTTGAGCAGCGCTACTTCACCACTGTTGATCTGCTGGATATGGGCAGCATCTGTCGGCTCGGCGTCCAGATGCCCCAGTTGTTTGCGGTCCATCACCCCTTCATGCAGCCATTGACTGCCAACCCCGCCGTAAGTGGTGATAAGACGCACCGGCACGTGGTCGACATGGAAGCGCGGGCACATGGCCTTGTCGAGCACCCGCAAGCGCAGGCCAACGCATTCGGCACCCAACAGACAGGCATAGGCGCCGACCAGCCAGGAAACGTCGGCAATGAATCCCTGATAGCCCAGCAGGTCGGAATACCCCGTTGCCAGCGCGCTCAGGTCAGGCTCGACCTCGCCGCCCTGCACCTCCAGGGTCATGGATTCGGCTAAAGGCTCACCCATCGACAGCAGCAAGGCACCGAAGTCTTCTATGTGCGCAGGCAGTTGACGCTTCCAGAGCGCCAGGTTGACGCCATCCTGCAGAATATCGCCCAACACGTCGGGCGTATCGCCCTGTGCCTGTCGGATTGCGGTTTCAGGTTTAAAACGATAAGCCAGCATCAGGCAGCCACCTCTTCATGCCAATCGCCAAACGGATCGGCCAGCGCACGCCAGCGGTCGGCGCCCGCCTCCATCTCCGCATCAGTAAGCAGGCAGTTGTCCAGCTCGGCAGTCAACTGCGCAAAATCAATGTTCTGGCCGATGAACACCAGCTCCTGCCGACAGTCGCCGGTTTCAGTCGACCAGTTCTCCAGAATGGAACTGACGCTTTCCTTGTCCTCAGGCCAGCTGTCGCGGTTCACGAAACGCCACCAGCGCCCGGCAAAACCATGACGCATCAAGCCGCCTGCCTGCGACCAGCTGCCCGCATCCTTGTATTTGCTGGCCAGCCAGAAGAAGCCTTTGGAGCGCAACAGCTTGCCGTTGCTCCAGGGACGATTGATGAAATCGAAAAAGCGCTCCGGATGGAACGGTCGGCGAGCACGATAGGCGGTTGATGCAATGCCGTACTCTTCGGTTTCCGGCAGGTGTTCGCCGCGCATTTCCTTGAGCCAGCCCGGTGCCTGGGAAGCGCGCTGGAAGTCAAAACGCCCGGTGTTGAGAATCGTCGCCAACGGCACCTGGCCCATCACCATCGGCACAATCTCGGCGTCCGGGTTGAGGCGCTTGAGGATCGCCATCAGCTCTTCACGCTCATTGGAGCTGATCAGGTCGATCTTGCTGAGCAGGATGACGTCGGCAAACTCGATCTGCTCGATCAGCAGGTCGGTAATCGAGCGATCATCGTCTTCACCCATGGTTTCACCGCGTGTGGACAAGCCGTCTGCCGCCTCGTAATCGAGCAGGAAGTTCACGCCGTCGACTACGGTGACCATGGTGTCCAGGCGCGCCAGGTCCATCAGGCTTTTGCCGGCCTCGTCGCGGAAGGTGAAGGTTTCGGCCACGGGCAACGGCTCGGAGATTCCTGTGGATTCGATCAATAAGTAATCAAAACGACCGTCCTGAGCCAGACGGCTGACCTCTTCGAGCAGATCCTCGCGCAGGGTGCAGCAAATGCAGCCGTTGCTCATCTCGATCAGTTTTTCTTCGGCACGGTTCAGGCTGACATCACGCTGAACTTCGCTGCCGTCGATGTTGATCTCGCTCATGTCATTGACGATCACCGCAACCCGCAGGTTTTCGCGGTTGCGCAGCACATAATTGAGTAAAGTGCTTTTTCCGGCGCCGAGAAAACCGGACAGTACGGTAACGGGTAGAAGATTTGCCATCAGGATTCTCCAGGCAGCTGCAAGGTTTGAACCTTGTTCATGTCGGCTGCGACGAATCCCTCTGGCAGCCAACTCTAATCACAACAGGATGTTATAGTATAACAGCCGTAAATAGCTATGGCCTTGCTGAAGGGATCTTCATGAGACGGGTTTCGACAGGTTTGATGGCGATGCTGATCAGCACGCATTTGATAGCTGCACCACCAAGACCCTCCGCCGATCTCGCCACCTGCACGCGCAGTGCGACGCTGCTGGCGTGCAACGATGCGCACGGCAATAGCTACAGCGTGGCCACCGCCGGATCAACGACCTGGTTGAAGGGTTACGAGGTACTCGACAAGCGCCGCTGGGCGCAGACCAACAGTCGCTATGGTCAGTTGACGTTTTTTACCGGGCTGGCGTCTGATGGCGAGGCTTGGGTAGGCACTGTGCAGCGCGTAGGCTGGACGACAATCACTCGGGTATCCAGCTCAAGCGGTACGCGCAGCAAGATCACCTGCAGCCGCTTGAACGGCTGCCGCTAAGCCAGTCAGACCGGCTGTTCCTGCTTCTGCGCCTGCAGCCAGGCCATGTGCGAATCCACTGGCGGGTTACGCTGGAAATAGCGCTGCAGGCCATCGAAAAGGCCATCGGCAACGGCCTGTTGATGACGCGCAGTGACCAGACGCTGACTATCGCGGCTGTTGGAGATGAAACCGGTTTCGACCAGAATCGACGGCACGTCCGGTGATTTGAGAACGGCGAACCCGGCCTGTTCAACACGCTTCTGATGCAGCGTGGTGATGCCTTCCAGACTGCCCAGCACGGTGTGACCCAGTTGCAGACTGGCCGCAATGGTGGCGTTCATCGACATGTCGAGAATCACCCCGGCAAGCATCGGGTCCTTGTCCTTCAGATTGAGCAGCGACGTGGCACCCAGCAGGTCCGCGCCGTTTTCCCGCTGAGCCATGAAGCGCGCCGTTGCCGACGTTGCACCTCCTTCGGAAAGAGCGAACACCGACGCACCCGATGCCGTCAGACGAGGCGCAGCATCGGCGTGCACGGAAATGAACATGTCGGCGTTGGACTTGTGCGCGAACTCGACACGCTTGCGCAGCGGTACGAAAAAGTCATCGTTGCGCACCAGACGTACGTCGAAGCCTTTCTCGCGCTTCAAGCGTCGGGCCAGCAATTGAGCGATGGAGAGCACCACATCTTTTTCGCGCTCACCCCTCGAACCCACGGCACCAGGATCCTTGCCGCCATGGCCGGCATCGACCACCACCATGATGTCGCGCCCGGTGTGCGCCTTGCTGGTCGGGATCGGCACAGGCACCGGCGGCGGCAGCTCAGCCATCTGCACAGGCGCATGGGCCGTGGAACTCATATCCAGCACCAGCCGATGCCCCTGCCCGCCTTCCGGGCCGAGCAGGAAACTGTTGAGCCGTACCGGTGCGGTGAGGTCCAGCACGATGCGTGTGTCGTCACCCTGGCCGTAGTGCCCGGAACGAATCGATTTTATGACGGTACGGTCCAGCGCCAACTGGCTGAAGTCGCCGGTCAGCCGTGAACCGCTGACGTCGATGATCAGGCGGTCGGGGGCTGTCAGGGTGAAGGTCTTGTATTGCACCGGGCCGCTCAGGTCGAGGACCAGTCGCAGCTTGTCGTTGGTACGCCAAAGGCGGGCGTTACGGATCTGCGTGGCGAAGGCACCCAACGGCAACGTCAGGGCCGCGCTGGCCAGCAGCATGTTGAGCAACACTTGGCGTCGGTGCATGGAACGTCTCAAAGAGCAAATTGAGCATCCCGGCTCACGAAGGGTTCATCCACATCATTAGTAACAATATAACATGCAGTTACGAGCAAAAGATGAGGCCCTTCATGAAGATTAAGTCATCTGAAACGCTGCCAGAGGCGACAAAAAATCATCACCTCTAGGCAGCGTGTTCCACGTGGAACATAACTCCATGAATTTGATCAGGTACGCGGGGCGACGTTGCCACATTGTGGCCCCAGCCACACTGCACGGGTGTCCATGCTGCCGTTCTGTTGCTGACCGGTAGCGTTGAATGTACCCACAACATTGGTGGTGAACTCACGATCACTCAGGAACTGCGCCTGCCCGGTGCCCTTGGCTTTCGGGCAGCTGAACTGGAAATTCCAGGTCTTGCCGTTACGCGCAGTAATTTTTTGCGTGCATCCGGATGCCGGGTCAGTCAGCGGAATGTCGTCCGACTGTACTTGCGCCTGAGTCAGGCAAGCCCTCACACCTTTGCCGCCCAGGGTGACGCCCTGCTTCTTCATCATCTGTTCCATCATCGCGCGCTGCTCGGGCGGCAGGTTTTGCAACTGCCCCAGCATCAACTGCATGTCCGGTAGCTGTTGTCCGTCCACTTTCATATTGCTGGACGTCAGCTCCCACAACCCCGGTTGCAGCATCTGCGCCTGAGCCAAAGGAGCCGCCAGACAAAACATCCAAGCCAACATGCGTTTGTTCATTTCAAGATTCCTGATCGGGCATTGCGGATGAAAACGAGACTGGAATAATCCAGCCAAAAGATAAACCTTAGACGGCAGACATGTCGCCCAGTTGCACCCGGAATTAAATAGCGACATTCCTGTTCAGCTGTGGTCTGTTAGGCAGCAAAGGCGAGGAGCATTGTTCCACATGGATTATCACGACCCGTACTTTTTCGGTTACGTCCTGGGTTTCATTCATTTACTTGGTACAGGCGCCGCCATCCATGCGTTGCTGACCGTGCGCACCTCTCAAGGCGCGATTGCCTGGGCGATGCCGCTGCTGTTCATTCCCTATTTCACCTTGCTGCCTTACCTGGTGTTCGGCCGAAGCTCATTCGACGCGTACATCAAGGCGCGCCGCCAGGCCAACCAGGAAATGCGGATCGCGATCGGCGACCTCAACTGGCGCCCATGGATGGAAGAAGCTGTGGCTGCGCGTCGATCAGATGCGTATGCGGCGCTGCGTGCAATGCCCAAGCTGGGCAACATGCCGGCGCTGGCCAACAACAAGGTCAAGTTGCTGATCAATGGCGAGGAAACCTTCGGAGCCATTTTTCAGGCCATCCGTGAAGCGAAAAAGACCATCCTGATTCAGTTCTTCATCATTCATGACGACAAACTCGGGCGCGAACTGCAATCGCTGCTGCTGGAAAAAGCCGCCGAAGGCGTGGCGATCTTTGTACTTTACGACCGCATCGGCAGCCACGCTCTGCCAGGTGCCTATATCGATAAGCTACGCGACGGTGGCGTGCAGATAAAAGCCTTCGCCACACGCGGCGGCTGGCTCAATCGCTTTCAGATCAACTTCCGCAACCACCGCAAGATCGTCGTCGTCGATGGCCTGAAAGGCTATATAGGCGGTCATAACGTGGGTGATGAATACATGGGCCTGAAGCCGCCGCTGGCCCCATGGCGCGATACTCACGTGCAAGTCATCGGCCCGGTGGTCGCCTGCTTGCAGGAGTCGTTCGCTGAGGACTGGTTCTGGGCCACTCGCGAACTGCCACCGCTCAGCCTGCCTGATGAATTTCCCGAAGACGGTGTGCTTTGCCAGCTGCTGACCAGTGGCCCGGCTGATGCGCAGGAAACCTGCTCGCTGTTCTTCGTGGAAGCCATCCACGCTGCCGAAGAGCGCGTATGGATCACCAGCCCCTACTTCATCCCGGACGAAGCCGTCACCGCTGCGCTGACTCTGGCAGTGTTGCGCGGCGTGGACGTGCGCCTGCTGCTGCCGTCGCGCCCTGATCACTACGTGGTGTATGCCGCTTCAAGTCTGTACGCCTTTGATGCTGTGCGTGCCGGAGTGCGGGTATTCCGCTACGAACCGGGCTTCCTGCATCAGAAGGTCGTCCTGGTCGACAACGAGATCACCGCCATCGGCAGCGCCAACCTCGACAACCGCTCGTTCCGCCTCAACTTCGAATTGATGCTGCTGACGGTCGACAGCGACTTCTCCAGCCAGGTGGAATCCATGCTCACCGCCGACTTCAACCTCGCACGTGAAATCTCCGTGCAGGAAAGCCACGAAACGCGACGTCTGCATCAACTGGGTATGCGTGTGGCGCGGCTGATTTCACCGATTCTGTGAGACCTGTGCTCGCTACGCTGCTTGCCTTGAAGGGCTAAACGGGACGTCACCCATAAATATCCTCACGCGTCAGCGGTAGCCCGGTCTTGCCGTCGGCGAAGGGTTTTACGGCGAGTATCTGGTGCAGGTTGATCCAGCCTTTGGTGAATCCATAGGCACAGCCTGCGAGGTACAGCCGCCAGATCCGCAGGGTCTGTTCGGGCACGATGCGCGCGGCTTCGTCGAGCCGGGCTTCCAGTCGAGCGCTCCAGTGCTCGAGGGTTTTCGCGTAGTGCGGGCGCAGGCTTTCCACGTCGACCACTTCAAGCCCGGCGTCGCTGATCTGGGCGCTGATCATGGCCAGGTGCGGCAGCTCGCCATTGGGGAAAACATAGCGATCGATGAACTCGCCGGCACCACGCCCGACAGGACGACCGTCGGTATGCCGGGCGGTGATGCCGTGATTCATCACCAGGCCGCCCTCCTTCACCGCACCGAACAGGCGTTGCGCGTACAACGGCAGGTTGGCATGCCCGACGTGCTCGAACATGCCGACACTGACCACCTTGTCGAAGCGCGCATCCTGCGGCAGGTCACGGTAATCGAGCAGTTGCAGGTCGACCTTGTCCTGCAGACCTTCGGCTTGAACCCGCTCGCGAGCCAGCGCCAATTGTTGCTGGCTCAGGGTGATGCCAAAGACCTTCACGCCGTATTCGCGAGCAGCAAAACGCGCCAGCCCGCCCCAGCCGCAGCCGACGTCCAACAGGTACTCACCGCGCTTGAGCCGCAGCTTGCGGCAAAGGTGGTGGAATTTATCCTGCTGCGCCTGCTCCAGCGATTCGTCGCCGGTCTTGAAATACGCGCAGGAGTAGACCATCTCCCTGTCGAGCCAGAGCTGGTAGAAGTCGTTGGAAACATCGTAGTGGTAGGCAATCGACGCCGCGTCAGTATCTTTGTCATGCTCGACCCGGACCGGATTGCCAGCGCTGTCGTCATCGTCCACCAGCGCGTGGGTCAGTTCATCGCAGACCCGGACCACTTCGCTGATTGAACCCTCCAGCTCCAGCCGTCCCTCTACGAACGCGCTGCCAAGCAGGCCCAGACTGGGGTGGCTGAAGTCGGAGACCAGTTGCGGATCCTTGACGACTATCGTGACGCTGGGCGAAGGCCCGAGGTCCATCTGATGACCGTCCCAGAGCTTTAGCCGCAACGGCAGATGGAGATTCTGCAGGGCCGTTGGAAGTTGTGTAAGCATTTCAAAATCACCCCCTTATCCAGAAACTCAAAAAAGAGTAATCCAGCAAGGGCCCCGCAAAAGGGCCCGAAAAGGCATTGGCGACGGCAAAACTGCTATGAATCAACTGCGGGGGAACAGCCTTGTGCCCTCTGATTCGAGCCGAGAGTCAGCCTGAATTTGGATCACACAATGAAACACAGCGCTTAATCTGTAACAGAATTAGTCAAAGCTCAAGCCGTTTGACGCACTGATCATCAGCGCAGGCGTGAGCCCTGATGCTGCACACCCGCGTCGTCGAGCTTGAGCAATGGCTCCTGAAAGCGCAGCAAACGTCCGGCGTTGCCCAATACCAACAGGGTGCTTAGATTGTGCAGGATAGCTGCGACCATCGCACCCGCAGCACCAAGCAGACCAAAGGCGGCCAGTGCCACGATCGCCAGCGTCCAGCCCAGCCCGATGATGACGTTGACTTGCAAGGTCTGACGACACTGGCGGCTGAGTCGCACGCAGGTGCCGAGGCGGCGCAGGTCGCTGCCGATCAGCACGATGTCGGCGGACGCCAGCGCGATATCCGCCCCACCCGCGCCCATCGCCACGCCGACCACGCCCGCCTTCAGGGCCAGCGAATCGTTGACCCCGTCGCCCACCACCATCGGCCGGAACCCTTTGGCAATCTCACCCATGACGCGGTTGAGCTTGTCCTCAGGCAGCGCCTGAGCCTGCACGTCAGCGATGCCGATATCGTGCGCCAGGTTGTCGGCCACGCTCTGCCGATCACCGGTCAACAGCAATTGTCGCCCCAGGCCCAGGCCACGCAATTCGAACAGTGCCGCCTGGGCTTCGGGTTTGACGCTGTCGGCCAGCAGCAGCCAGGCGAGAAAAACACCGTCCAGCGACAGCCCGGCCAGCGGGCCGTCATGTGCAGGGACGGCAGGCGTGATGATGCCCATCTGCGCGAACAACTCCGGGCGGCCCAGTGCCGCATCACCCTGCCCGGTCGAGGCCACCACCCCCAGACCCTGGCGCTCACGGGTGTCGGTCAGCGGCAGCAGTCGGGCATTATCCACCAGCCCGGCCAAGGCCCGACTCACCGGGTGACTGCTGGCAGACCCGAGGCTCGCAGCCAGCTCCAGCAATTGCGGATGCTGCGGCCCTTCAGCCTGCACCGACTGCAAGCGCAGTCGGCCATAGGTCAGGGTGCCGGTTTTATCCACAACCAGTGAGTTGAGGTCAGCCAGTTCTTCAAGAAACGCCGAACTGCGGATCAGAATTCCGTGCCGTGCCGCAACCGCAATACCAGCAATGGCAGTGGCGGGAGCCGAAAGCACCAGCGCGCAGGGACAGGCCGCAACCAGCACCGCCAGCATCGCCTGCGCATCCTGAGTGATAAACCAGGTCAGCGCCGCGATCAGCAAGACCAGTACCATGTAACTGCCTGCGTAGCGCTCCAGCAGACGGGTGATAGGCGGCTTGGAACGCTCCGCGCTCTGCATCAGCGCGATGACCTTGCCCAGCGTGGACTGATCGCCGATGCGGGTCACTTCGATGCGCAGCAGGCCGTCGAGGTTGATGGCGCCACCGAACACCTCGACCCCGACAATGGCTTCCAGCGGGACCGATTCGCCGGTGATCGACGACGTATCCAGACTGGCTTGCCCGGACAGCACCCGACCGTCCGCCGGAACGCGGTCGCCCGCCCGCACCTCCACTTGATCGCCGGCTTTCAGCGTCGCATTGTCGACCTCGCGCACGCTGCCGTCGGCGCCCAGCAAACGCGCCTGGCTGCGGGTCAGGCGTCCCAGCGCTTCGATGGCCTCTTGCGAGCCGATCACACTGCGCTCTTCCAGCACATGGCCGAAGATCATGATGATCGGCAGCAAGGCGGCGGTCATCAGGTCACCGGTGGCCCAGGCACCGAGCATCGCCAGCGCGATCAACTGGTCGGTGATGCCGTGCAGGCTCGGATGCCGCAAGCTGTGCCAGCCGGCGCTGATCACCGGTATTGCCACCAACAATGATGCAGCGCCCAAGAGCAACTGGCTGACACCTTCCTGCTCCGGGGCAAAAAACCGCCAGACCAGTCCCAATCCCAGCAAGCCCAAGGCCAGCATCGCGAGGGTTAGCTGCCGGGCGGCACTGCGCTGTTCTGCGCTGCTCAGCAGACTGCCAGGCGCTTGCGGCTGGTCGGCGTCGTGGGTGTGAACGGCTTCGCCACTCATTGTGGTGCTCCCTGAATGATCAGGCGGGAATCGTCTTTGGGGTCGACCGTGGTCACCGAACCTGCCTGATGCAGAATGGCCGGTACACGTTCACGGTAGAGGCGTTGCATCAGGCCGGGGTCGCTGCGGGTTTCGGCTGATTGGGTCAGGCTGACGACCGTTGCAGTGGCCGCCTGCGCCTTGGCCAGACGCTCGGACGCCTGTGCGTGCGCCACTTGCAGGGTTCGGTCGGCCTGTTGATTGGCGGTCTGGGTCAGCTTTTCGGCATCAGTGCGTGCATTGGCCACGGCCTGATCGGCCTGCTGACTGGCCGTCAGCACGGCATTGAACGCATTGACTGCGGAGGTCGGCAGGCTCGACTGCACATCCACCCGAGCGACCTCGACACCGATGCCCATGCCTGTCGCCTTGAGCTCGGCCAGACGCTGATTGATGCCGCGCACCAGATCGCCACGCAGCCGCTCACGGCGCTCGGCAGCCTGGCTGTCAGCACCGATCAGCTCGGGACGGGCAACCAGAATGGTGTCCAGATCCCGCGCTGCCGTCAGCGCCACAGCACTGCGATTGACCAGTCGGTCCAGCGCGGGCAATACATGCTCGCCTTGCAACACGAAGGCAGTGGGGTCAGTCACTTTGTAAAACACCGTGACGTCCAGTTGCACCACACCGGCATCGCCAGTCAGCAGAAAACCGGAGCCTGCCAGTGCATCACTCATGGGTGCCGACAGGGTCGCGATTTCATCGGCCTTCAACGCGGCAGGCGAACGCAGCAGGGTTTCCACGCGCCGCTCGATCACCCGATCAGCCGAAGGCAGCAGCACCACCTGTTCGAACGGCTGCGGCCAGGCGACCAGCAATCCTGCGTTCTGAACCCGTTCGATCGCGCCGAAGTGCATGACCACCGCGCGGTTCTGTGGGTCGATCTGGCGCACGTTGGACGTCGCCCAGGCCAGCGCGGCGAGCAGTGTCACACCATACAGCCCAATAAACGCCAGACGACTCGCCTGCAACCAGGGGCTGTTCACCGGCGGGCGCTGCGCCACGGCTTCGTCGACCGGCTGGCTCATGGCTGCGTTCCGCTCTTGCCGTCCAGCGTCGGCGGGCCGTCCACCAGCACGCGGAACGGCGCGGCGTCGGTACGCAGTATCAGGCGCGTGCCGGGCGTTACGATGGTGCCCAGCGTGTCCAGCGAGCGCAGCAGGTTGTAGAGCTGCGGCGAGCCCGCATAGGCACGGCCATAGATCTGCGCGGCTTCAACCCGCGACTGTGCTTCAATATCGGCCGCCTTGACCGTGGCATCGGCTTCGACAATTCGTGCGTCGCGCTCGGCGGCCGAACGAATCTGCGCCGCCTCTCGCTTGCCCACCGCGGTGCGCTCGGTGGCGATGGTCTCGCGCTCGGCGCGCATGCGGTCCACGGTAGCGTTGAGCGTCACCGACGGCAGAGTCAGTCGTTCCACGCCGACCTGCAGGACACGCACCCCGTAAGTCGCCAGCAGTTGCTGATCGATCTGCTGGCGCAGCTGATTTTCGAAGGCGGTGATATTCACCTTGCTGGCGTCGGTATTCACCAGGCTGGAGAGGTCGAAACTGCTCGCCGTGGTTTCCAGCGCAGAGCCGACAAAAGTGCGGATCTGCCGCGCCGCTTCGTCGGGCTGGTTCTGTACTGCGCGCATGAAGCGCTGCACGTTGTCGGCGTCGCCCTGCACCTGCCACGCCACGTAGGCCTGAACGATAATGCGCAAGCCATCGCGGGTACCGACGTCCTGCAGACCGCTGGAGGTGGTGCGCAGGCGCAGGTCCACCGGGATGGTCGCCTCGAACGGTGCCGGCCAGCGCCAGTTGAGGCCCGGCTCCAGCAGGACCCGGGACGGGTTGCCGAAGCGCGTGACGACAGTCGCCTCGCCCGAACGCACCTGCACCAGGCTCGCTGCTGCAATCGCAAACGCGATCAGCAGCGCAGCCAGGCTTGCCCGTCGCCAGGGGAACGCTGCCGGGCCGCTCGCGCCATGATGATGGTGGTGATGACCGTGGCCGCCATGGCCGTGACTGTCATGGCTATCGTGGTCGGCGTGATCGTGATGATGATGAAACAGACTCAAGGGACGACTCCTTACTGAACGGCTTTACGCGGCGCCGTTGGGTCTGCCGGTGGGGTGAAGGTACGCAGGTCGATGGTCGGCGCACTGTCGCCGCCCAGACGATGATCAAGTATCAGCAACTTCGCATTGCCCAGGCCCTCGGTCAGTTGGGCCAGGTATTGCTCCAGCAAAAACGCCTGGCCTGCCTTGGCATAGGCCTGACGTTCAGCACTGAAGCGTAGGTCTGCACCCTGTGCGCCGGCCAGAATCTCGCGGGCGGCGGCACTGGCCTGATCACGCGCCACGCTGGCATTGAGCTGCGCCTGATTGGCCTTGTCGCTGGCCGCGCCGCGTTCGCGGGAGATCAGCGCCTGTGCACCGATCTGCGCAGCCTGAACAGCATGATAGGCGTTGGCAGCACCGGCGGGCGGGTGGATGGCTTCAACCACCGTGGCGAGCAATTCGACGCCGCTGTCCAGACGCTGCAAGTCGGCCTGCACGGCCTTGCCGATGTCATCGGCCAGCTCGCTACGCTGTTCGCCGAGCAGTTCATCCAGCGTGCGCGAAGCAAAATCATGCACCAGCACCCGGCTGGCCGTGCTGCGAATCAAGGACGGAATGTCAGCGCTGTTATAGGTCGACGCCATGGCTGCGGCATCTGTCAGGCCAATGCGATAGACGAATCGCACGTCCATGTTGACGATCTGAAAGCTCTGCTTGTCGCCGGCACTGCTGGCAATGACCTGGGATTTTTCGTTGATATGGCTGGCATCCCACAGACGGTTGGCGCTGCCCGGTGGCGGGCCTTCGGCCGGGTCCAGCGTCTGCTCGAAGGTGTCGGCGGCAGAAACGCTGGTCGCCAGCTCATGAACCACGCCGTTTTCAACCGCCAGCACGCGCCCGAACGGCCAGGGCAAACCCACATGCAGACCGGGACCGAATACATCGACCGGCTTGCCGAAGCGCTCATAAATGCCCCGCCCCTGCATGGGGATTTCATGCACGCCGCTCAGTACCCAGCCCAGCGCTGCGACCACCGCCAGCACCGGCAAAAAGGCGCGACGCATGTAGGTAAAGGCCCAGATCTGGCGCAGATCGATGCCGAAACGGTTGTGCAGTTCGTGCTGCAGGGCAAGCAGCGGGCGCGGCGGCCAGCGCAACAGGTCAGCGATGAAACTCGCAGCCAGCAGGCGCGGTTCGCTACGTGGGTTGCGCGGGCTGAACACCGACAGCACAGCGCGCAGCAGGAACTCCAGCGCCACGCCAAGCGGCAGCAGGCCGATCAACACCGCAAGCCGCGCAGGCCAGACACGCTCTGCACTGGAGAAGAACAGGCACAGCGCGCCAATCAGCAGGACGATGAGCGTCATGCGCACCAGTTGCGCCAGCGCTCCGGCCTCCGGCGACTGACTGTCGGACTCGCTGCTCAACTGTCGCTCTATGACCAGCAGCCCGAACGCCAACAGCAGCATAACGCTGCCGGCCAGGCTACCGGCGGTGGAGAGGTCGGCACCGGACAGCGCCAGGTTCCAGAAGGCGCGAACGACGATCAACGCCAGCACCGCCCAACCGGCAAGCCACAGGGCCGAGCTGCCAACGTGCCTGACCAGCGATTTGCCGGAGTCACTCAGCCGTTCAAGCAGGCGCTCGTACCAACCGCTCTCGTCGCCAGCAGACAGGTTTTCGTCGAGCGTATCTGCATTCGGCGAACGCAGCGCGCGAGCCCGCCACAGCGCGACATGTCGCGCCGACTGCAAGCCCGCTGTGAGCAGAAACAACGCCGCCGAGGCGTTGCACAGCACCGCCATCCACAAAGAGCCAGGGGAAAACAGATCGATGGACAACGCCAGCAGCAGCCCGAACGCTCCTGCCCCACCGGTCACATACATCAATCGTCCCAGACGCCGAACCTGTTGCACCGCCATTTGAAAACGCGGCAGGCCTTCAAGGCCTTCGTGCTCATCCAAATCAACCCGCATCACTACCCCGGCACCCGCTTATTTATCGCCCTTTGGAGAGCCCTGCATTGGCATCTGAATGCCAGTGAATCATAGCGTTACGATATAACACGCGGAGTGAAACTTTCGTCAGGACTATTAGCTGAACGAATGTGAGATAGCGGCGCTGCCCAGCGGTCGAATCGAGCTGAAGTCGTGCAGGTGGTGGGCCCGCACGCCAGCAAAATGATTGCTGAATATTGCTTGGCAAAAAAGTTTTTAGCGTCGGCCGAAGGCATCGAGTTGATCGGCGCTTCTTGCCCCGATCGTCTGAAAGCCTTGCGCCAAGCGGCGATGCGCTTAATCGATTAGTCTAAAGCGAGGAAAAAAACAGCGTCATAGCCGTCAATACGCCGGATTCATTACCCATGATCGGCGTTTTTTTTTGGCCGATTTCCGAACCGTATCTCGTCTTTGTTATCTGTTGTGGGTAGTTTGCGTTCGGCAAGGAGTCGTTGGCGCGCCATTTTTTGTGCAGGACGCACAGAATTACTCAGAGGCTTCACCTTTATGAATCGCAGAAATCTCCTGAAAGCGTCCATGGCGTTGGCCGCCTACGGCAGCGTATCGGCCTCAGGGCTTTTTGCTGCGCGGGCACTGGCCGCCGCAGCCGATGGCGAGATCGAACACTTCGATTTTGCAGAGTTGCAGGCGCATGCCAAGAAGCTTGCGAGCAAAGGGTATGTGAGCAACAAGCAGGTGCTGCCACCGGTACTTGCGAACATGACGCCGCAGCAATTCAATGCCATCCGCTACGACCCGAATCACTCACTGTGGAAAGACGTCCACGGCCAGCTCGACGTGCATTTCTTCCACGTCGGCATGGGCTTCAAGACGCCCGTGCGCATGTACAGCGTCGATCCGCAGAGCAAGCAGGCGCGCGAAGTGCACTTCCGCCATGACCTGTTCAACTACGAGAACAGCGGCATCGACAAGAACCAGGTCAAGGGCGACCTGGGCTTTGCCGGTTTCAAGCTGTTCAAGGCGCCTGAAATCGCCATCAATGACGTCGTTTCGTTCCTCGGCGCCAGCTACTTCCGCGCCGTGGACAGCAACAAGCAATACGGCCTCTCGGCCCGCGGCCTGGCCATCGACAGTTACGCCAAGCGTCAGGAAGAATTCCCGGACTTCACCAAGTTCTGGTTCGAAACGCCGGACAAGAACGCGACGCGCTTCGTGGTTTACGCACTGCTCGATTCGCCGAGCGCGACCGGTGCCTACCGCTTCGACATCGACTGTCAGGCCGGCCAGGTGGTCATGGAAATCGACGCGCACGTCAATGCGCGTACCGATATCCAGCAGCTGGGCATTTCGCCGATGACCAGCATGTTCAGCTGCGGCACCCACGAGCGCCGCATGTGCGACACCATCCACCCGCAAATCCACGACTCGGATCGCCTGTCGATGTGGCGCGGCAACGGTGAGTGGATCTGCCGTCCGCTGAACAACCCGGCCAAACCACAATTCAGTGCGTTCTCCGACACCGATCCGAAAGGTTTCGGGCTGGTGCAGAGCGATCACGAATTCTCCAGCTATCAGGACACGGTCGTCTGGTACAGCCGCCGTCCAAGCCTGTGGGTCGAGCCGATCACGGCGTGGGGCGAAGGCGAGGTCAGCCTGCTGGAGCTGCCGACCACCGGCGAGACGATGGACAACATCGTGGTGTTCTGGACACCGAAGACGCCGGTCAAGGCCGGGGATTCGATGAACTTCGGCTACAAGCTGTTCTGGAGCCCGCTGCCGCCGGTGAGCACGCCGCTGGCACAGGTCCACGCGACACGCTCAGGCATGGGCGGCTTCCTCGAAGGCTGGGCACCGGGCGAGCATTACCCGACAACCTGGGCACGCCGCTTTGCGGTGGACTTCAACGGCGGCGGTCTGGATCGCTTGCCGGAAGGCACCGGAATCGAACCCATCGTCACGGTCACTCATGGCAAGGTGCAGGACTTCAACATCCTCGTGCTGCCGGACATCAAGGGCTACCGCGTCACCTTCGACTGGGTACCGGACAGCGACTCGGTCGAGCCGGTCGAAATGCGCATGTTCATCCGCACTGGCGACCGTACGCTGAGCGAGACCTGGCTCTATCAGTACTTCCCGCCTGCACCGGACAAACGTAAATACCCGTAGTCCGCAGATGGGTGACGCAGAGCGTCACGAAGGGCATTCCCACGAGCGTGAGGAACGATAAGTTTCTGGGCTGGAGCGTGAGGAACGATAGGGGTTCTCAGGAACACTATCGTGCCCATGCTCCAGCGTGGGCACGCCGTCCTGGATGCTCCGCGTCCTGTCCCGGGCACGGGTCGTGCAGCGCATAACCATTAATCCTGACTAATTAATTGACAGTTGCCCCAACTGCGACTGATATACCTGTTGTCATGCCGTTGCGAGCGTCCGCTCCAGACCCCCATCTCCCAAAGCCTGCCTGTGTCGACACGTTCCCGTGATCGTCGGGCGGTAGCTTTGTCCGCGCAATTCCCCTGACGTATTTCACAAGGCAGCCAGCATGGCGTTGAATACTGCGAACGGCGTCGACGCCAGGTCGTCGTTAATGTCCTTTGACAAGTCCACGGTGGTCGTGTGGGTCGCCATCAGCCTGATGCTGGTCGAGACATTTTCCGGAGCCTTGCGCTTTTACTTCGATCAGGCAGGCCTCAGTCCCCTGCTCTATCTGCCCAAAGCCGCCTGCATTCTGCTGTTTGCGCTCGAACTGCGCACCTTCAGGGCAGGAAGGCTGTTCTGGACATTCATGATTCTGTGGCTGCTTTCCGGGCTGCTGGCCATGCTGCATCGCGCCAGCGTGCACAACCTGGCGTTCAGCCTGTTCGCGCTGAGCCCGCTGGTGTTCGGCCTGGTATGTGGCCGGCACCTGCTGTATCGCCGCAAGCTGTTGTACCGCGCCATTGGCTTCTGCCTGCTGGCTTCGCTGCTGGGGATTGCCCTGGACAAGCTCACCTCTGTGCCATGGAAGGGCTACAGCTACAGCGTCGGTGAAACCCAGTTGAGCGCCAATACCTCATGGAGTGCGGACGAGGTGGATCGCATTGCCGGTTTCGCCAGAGTGTCCAACGTGCTGTCGATCATGATCGCCTTCTACACGCTGTACCTGATCATGTTCCTGCGCTCGCGCCTGATGATGTTGTTGCTGAGTGCGGTGGCGCTTTACGCCATCGTGCTGACCACCAGCAAAGCGCCAGCCGCGGCCTTCGCGCTGACCATCGTGCTGCTGTTGTTGC
This sequence comes from Pseudomonas sp. PvP028, assembly GCF_017832255.1. NCBI lineage: Bacteria > Pseudomonadati > Pseudomonadota > Gammaproteobacteria > Pseudomonadales > Pseudomonadaceae > Pseudomonas > Pseudomonas sp. PvP028. Next base: position 1,444,388 of record NZ_JAFIBL010000001.1, on the reverse strand, counting down.
GGCGGATGAGCTGGACCTGCCGGACAGTGTGCGCCGTGGTGGTGGGCATCGGTCTGCTATTGCCGGCGCTTGGGCTGATCGCGAGTCCTGATGCCTATGCGGTTAGCAGCGGCGGCTCTCTGGCCTCGCTGTATGACCGCATGATCAACACCTGGCCCGGCCTGATCAATGCGATGAGTCGTGAAGGCTGGATGATCAGCGGCGCAGGCTTCGGCATGGTCGGCAGCACGATGGGGCTGTTTCCGGTGGACGGTGCTGGAGTCTTTCTCGGTATGGACAGCTCCGCCCTGTACCTCTGGGCAATGCTGGGCGTGCTCGGCTTGCTGCTGTATACGCTGCAGATTCCGCTGTTGTTCCGACTGATCGATGATCAGACCCGTGTCGGCCATATGCTGCTGGCAATCAGCTTCTGCTGGTGTCTGATCAGCTGGACCACCGACATGTTCGAGGTCGCTGTCGCCAACCTGTTCATCGGCCTGGCCATTGGTCATGTGATTGCCGGCAGAGAACCGTCTGCGAGCCATACGCCCGGCCTGTCGTCGACTGCACGCTGACCGCCACCCCATCATCACCGCGCTGGCCGCCGACACGTTTCGGCTGATCACCGGCAGCCTCTTCCTCAAGATCAGCCAACGGATGGCTTTCTCAAATGGACTTCAGAAAAGACATCAATGGCCTGCGCGCCATCGCAGTGATTGCAGTGCTGCTCTTCCACTTTCACCCCGGCTGGCTGCCTGGTGGCTTTGCCGGTGTAGACGTGTTTTTCGTGATCTCGGGGTATCTGATCACCGGGATCATCCTGCGCGGCTTGAGGAGCGGTAAGTTCAGGCTGGCGACGTTCTACATGTCACGGGCCAGGCGCCTCGTCCCGGCCCTCGCTGTGCTGTGTTTTGCCTTGCTGCTGCTGGGCTGGTTTTCCCTGCTGCCGCTGGACTACCGCGCGCTGGGCACACACGTGGCGAGCAGCCTGGGGTTCGTTTCCAACATTGTCTATTGGCGTGAGGCGGGGTATTTCACCGCCAGTGCCCATGAGAAATGGCTGCTGCACACCTGGTCGCTGTCGGTGGAATGGCAGTTCTACCTGCTGTACCCGATTGCGCTGCTGATGCTCAGTCGCTTCGTCGCGCTGCACAACCTGCGCTGGTGGGTACTGGGCGCAAGCCTGACAGGCTTTGTAGCGTGCGTGTCTGCCTCCTCGCAATGGCCGGAGGCGGCGTTTTACCTGCTGCCGACCCGCGCCTGGGAGTTGCTGGCAGGTGGCGTCGCCTGTCTGTTCCCGCTGCAATTGAAGGCCCTGCAGCAGCGCGTTCTGGAACACATCGGACTGACGCTGATCGTGGCCGGTTTCTTTCTGCTGTCCGTGCAGGACACATGGCCGGGTTATCTGGTGTTGATGCCGGTGCTGGGGACGTTCGCGGTGATCGTCGCCGCACGCAACGACTCACTGCTGACCTGTAACCCGCTCGCCCAATGGACCGGCACACGGTCGTACTCGCTGTACCTTTGGCATTGGCCGGTGGTGGTGTGGATGAATGACGCCGGGTTACTGGGCGAGACCCGCGCAGTGCTGGTGGGCATCGGCATGGCCGTGACGCTGGGTCTGGTCTCATGGTGGCTGATCGAGCAGCCCGCCAGCAGGCCGTCGTCTGATCAGCGCAGCAGATATGCCACGCTCGGCACGCTGATCGCTCTGGTATCCGTCTGCGGAGCACTGGTGAGTGCGACCGGCGGCGTGGTATCGCCACTGCGACCTGTGAGTGTTTCGGACAAGGCACGTTTCATTCAGGAATACGCTGATCGTCAGCACAACCTGTACGAGCCTTACTGGCTGAAATGTGATGCCTTCTCTGCCCTGACCCAACGCGGCCAATCAGCCATCGACGAAGCCTGCACGCGCAAGCAAGGTGCGGGCGGCGTGTTCCTGTGGGGCGACTCTCACGCGCAGGCGCTGTCGCTCGGCTTGCGTACCTTGCTGACGCACAGCACGCCCTTCTATCAGGTCGCCTCAGCCAGTTGCCGCCCCGCTCTGAGTGACCATCAAGGACGTACCTCTGCGACCAGCAGGGCCTGTGACTACTCCAACAGAACGGCCCTGCAGGGCATCGAAAGGCTGCGTCCGGACATCGTGGTCATCGCGCAGAAGGACGGGCACGACAAGACCGACTGGACGCAGATCGCGATCCGGCTCAAGGGCCTTGGCGTGAAGCATATCGTGCTGATCGGCCCGGTCCCGCAGTGGAACCCGTCGCTGCCCAGCGTCATCGCCAACCGTCATTGGGGGCTGAGCGAATCGCACATCCGCGATCCGGCTCTGGATCAAAGCGTCATGCTGGTGGATCAGGCAACCCGCGCACTGGCCGCATCGGCAGGCATCCAGTTCGTGTCGCTGATCGACAAACTGTGCATCGCCGATGCCTGCCGGGTACGCCTGGAAGACAACCGCTCTCTGCTGCAGATCGACTCGGGGCACTTGAGCGCAGAAGGCTCGTTGTACGTGGTGCGCAACTACGTACTGCCGCAGTTGATGAATTAACAAACGTCCTGTTTATGGAGGCTGTAGCGGCCTCTTCGCGAACAAGCGAAGCGTCGCCCGGTTCGCTACGGGACATGTGCATAAAGATAGGGTCGTCGATCAGTGCAGCTCTTTGAGGCGCTCGGCGAACTTGACGAGGTCGGCGAGGGAATCGGCTTCCATCTTGCGCATCACCGAGCCACGGCGGACCTTGACGGTGATTTCGCTCACGTTCAGCCGGGCTGCAATCTGTTTGTTGAGCAGGCCGCTGACCACCAGCTCCATCACCTGCTGCTCACCGAGATTGAGGCTGGCGTGGCGGCGCTGCAATTCGGCTTCGACGGCGGCACTCTGGCGCCGGCTGCGATCCTGCGCCAACCCCTGCTGAATGGCGTCGAGCAAGTCCTGATCACGGAAGGGCTTGGTCAGAAACTCCACCGCACCGGCCTTCATGGCTCGCACGGACATGGGAATGTCGCCATGCCCGGTGATGAAAATGACCGGCAGGGAAATCCCCGACCTGGCCATGTGTTCCTGAAAATCCAGGCCACTCATGCCCGGCATGCGGATGTCCAGAATCAGGCAGCCCGGCGCATCAGGGCGCGGGGTGTCCAGAAACTCGCGGGTCGAGCCGAACAGCATGCTGCGCAATCCGACCGAGGCCAGCAGGTCCTCCAGCGAGGAGCGCACCGACAGGTCGTCATCGAGGACGTAGATGATCGGCTCTTCGGTCGGTGAGGCGGTGGCGGCTGTGCTCATCAGGTTTCCATCTTTCCGGTGGGCAGGGTGAAGTGAAACGTAGCACCGATTGCAGGGTTGGGCGTGACCCAGATGCGTCCGCCATGAGCTTCGATGATCGAACGACTGATCGCCAGACCGATCCCCATGCCCTCCTCCTTGGTGGTGTAGAACGCGTCGAACAACCGATGGATGTTTTCCGGCTGCACGCCGATACCACTGTCGCTGACCGCAAATCCGATATCGCCGCCGTCATGCCAGCCCACCCGAATCTCCAGTTGCGCCTGATCCGCCTCGAGCTTTTTCATCGCATCGACGCCGTTGAGCATCAGGTTCAGCAACACTTGCTGGATCTGCACGCGATCAGCCAGCAGCGGCGGCAAGCCCTCCGGAACGTCGACCAGCAGTGCGACGCCCTGCCCCTCTATCTCGCTGTGTGCCAGCGCCACGATCTCGGCGACGGTATCGGCCACGCTGATCCACTCCTTGTGAGTGGACGAACGCTTCGCCAAGGCGCGCACCCGCACGATGATGTCGCCTGCGCGGTTCGCGTCACTGATCATGCGGTCGACGGCCTGCCGGGCCTTTTCCAGATTGACCGGCTCGGTGGCCAGCCAGCGCTGGCAGGCATTGCCGCTGGTGACAATGGCCGACAGCGGCTGATTGACCTCGTGGGCAATGGACGCCGTCAGTTCACCCAGTTGATTGACCCGTGCGATCCGCGCCAGCTGTGAGCGCGCCTCATGTACCGAGCGAATGGCCAGCGCCATGCGCAGCGCCAGCCAGGTGGTCATGGCGATGGCCGCCAGGCTGATAATACAATTGATCAGCCCGGACGCCTCACTGCCTCTGGAGGTCGTCATCTCGTAACTGATCACGGTCAGCACCATGCACAGCAACGCCATCGCGATAACGCCTGTGGCCGGCAGGAACCTGACCGCCAGCAGCACCACAACAATCTGGAATACGCCCACGGCGATTTCCAGGTCGGTCAAGGTGTCGGCAACCGCAATGACCAGCGCCAGCATCAGCAACGCGATCAGCCGCACCGCCATAGCGGCCTTGCCGTAGGATTCAGGTTCACGCATGCGCATCATCCCGCTGATTGCAAAAGGGCCGTTGAGTATGTCCTACAAACCTCAGGACGGGTTGTCCAGGCTGAACTGATCGGCCAGTTCGTCATAGGCAAACAACTCCGCGTAGCGCCCCCATTGAATCACTGCGTTGAGGGTCTGCATGGCATCGCTTTCAGACATGAAGTCTTCGAGTTGATCGCGAAAGCGCCGTGCCGGTGCCGTGTGCGTGGGACGATCATCCAGCACCCGCCGAATGTGCGCCACCAGCGGCACGAAGCTCAGCAGGTGCTGGGCGAACAGTTGCTTGCGCTCGTCGACATCCGCCAGCGCATAGCGATTGGCGGCTGGCAGCAGGCGAATGTCGCCGCCCTTCAGTTCAGCGAAGCGCAGTAGTTGCAGCACCTCGGCAATCGGGAACAGCTCGTCGGCATTGTAGTGCAGCGCAGCGGCCAGTTCCGGCAGGTCGGCCTTCAGGCTGTAGGGCGGCGCGTGAATCGCCTCGATCAGCCCGGCCAGTGCGTTGGTGGAAACCTGCGGCAACACCATTCCCAGCCCGGTGCCCGGAAACACGCCCTGACGAATCTCGCCGGCGTCGTTGTCCTGGGTCATCAGCACGTAGATTTCTTCCACCAGCGCCCGGAAGATCGGGTCCTGGCGGTTGCGCGGTTGAGGCAGGTCGACTTTTATCTCGCTGATTACCCGCCCAGGATTGGAGGAGAACAGCAGGATGCGGTCGCACATCAGCACGGCTTCGGCGATGTTATGCGTCACCATCAGGATCGACTTGATGGGCATGCGCCCTTCGCTCCACATGTCCAGCAAGTCAGTGCGCAGGGTTTCGGCGGTGAGCACGTCGAGCGCGGAAAACGGTTCGTCCATCAACAGCACGTCAGGATCGATGACCAGCGCGCGCGCCATACCCACCCGCTGACGCATGCCTCCGGAGAGCTCCTTGGGGTAAGCGCTCTCGAAACCGTCCAGGCCGATCAGATCGATGGCCGCCAGTGCGCGCTTGCGGCGTACCGCAGCGGGCACACCTTGTGCTTCAAGGCCGACTTCGACGTTTTCCAGCACGGTCAGCCAGGGAAACAGCGCAAAGCTCTGGAACACCATGCCCACCGACATCGCCCGCCCTTGCGCACGGCGCGGGAAATTCACCTCACCTTCGGTGGGCACCACCAGCCCGGCGATGGAGCGCAACAGGGTCGACTTGCCCGAGCCGGACCGGCCCAGCAGGCCCACTATTTCGTTCTCGTTGAGCGTCAGTGTCACGTCATCCAGCACAAGGCGCTCTTTGCTGCCTTTGCCGTACACATGTCGGACCTTCTGAACATCTACCAGGCAACGCGTTTCGACAGCCATCATGATGGCGCCCTCCCCTTACACAAGATCAGACAAGACTCAGACGTCGCTCGGCAAACCCGTACAGCGGGCGCCACAGCAACCGGTTGAACGCAATCACGAAGACCGACATGACCACGATGCCCAGCGCGACGCGTGGAAAGTCGCCCGCCTGGGTCGCATTGGCGATGTATGACCCCAGGCCTGCCGCTTCCAGATGCTGATCGCCCCAGGAAACCGCTTCGGCGACGATACTGGCGTTCCACGAACCACCCGACGCGGTCAGCGCACCGGTGATGTAGTAGGGAAACACGCCGGGCAGCGCGACACGGCGCCACCACTGCCAGCCGCGCATGTTGAACATGGTCGCCGCTTCGCGCAGGTCAGTCGGCAAGGCACTGGCCCCGGCGATCACGTTGAACAGGATGTACCACTGGGTGCCGAGCACCATCAGCGGCGACAGCCAGATGTCCGGGTTCAGGTGCAGGCCGACAATCGCGATCACCGCAAAAGGAAACAGAACGTTGGCCGGGAACGCCGCCATGAACTGCGCGATTGGCTGCAAGCGTTCAGCCCAGACCGGACGCAAGCCGATCCAGATACCGACGGGGACCCAGATCAGGCTTGCGATAACGATCAGTACGATCACACGCACCATCGTCGCCAAGCCCAGACCAAAGGCCGTGACCATGTCGCTGGCGCCCAGTGACGCCTCGATGAACCTGAACAGGTACACACTGCCAGCCAGGCAGGCAGCCATGACCAGCCCCAGCCACACGTAGTCGAGCACGCGGGCGACGCCCGGGGTCAGCTTCACTTTCCACAGCCGGGAGAACACGCGCCAGTCGATCAGCATCAGGCATTTCCACGGTGCAGCCAGGACCGAACCCAGCATCGGTGCCACACGGGAGCGGCCCAGCAGGCTGTACATCCATGAGCGCGGACGCTTCGACGATGCGGTTTGCTCAAAGCGGAATTTGTCCGCCCAGGCGACGATCGGCCTGAACAACAACTGGTCATAGGCCAGAATCACCAGCGCCATTGCGCCCACTGCCCAGGCAATCGCAGCCAGATTCTTCTGCTCGATGGCCAGCGCCAGCCAGGACCCAATGCCCGGCAGATTGACCGTGGTATCGCCGACCGAAATGGCCTCGCAGGCGACCACGAAAAACCAGCCGCCAGACATCGACATCATCATGTTCCACACCAGCCCCGGAATGGCGAATGGCAGTTCCAGGCGTGTAAAACGCAGTACCGCAGACAGCCCGAACTGACGGCTGACTTCGTTCAGATCACTCGGCACAGTACGCAGTGACTGATAGAAACTGAACGCGAGATTCCAGGCCTGACTGGTGAAGATGGCAAAGATCGCTGCGCATTCGACGCCCATCTGCCGACCGGGAAACAGGCCCATGAAGAAGGTCACGGTGAACGTCAGAAAACCCAGCACCGGCACCGACTGAAGAATATCCAGCGCCGGGATGATCACCTGCTCGGCCTTGCGACTTTTGGCTGCCAGCGTGGCCACTACAAAAGTGAAGATCAATGAAGCGCCCAGCGCGATGAACATACGCAGCGTGGTGCGCAAGGCATATTCGGGCAGGCGCGCCGGGTCGAGGCTCATGGGGCTGGAATTCAGCACGGTCAGCGGCTGCATCATCTGGCCAAGACCATAAATGAACAGGCCAATGAACAGCGTCAGAATGGCCAGGCAAATACCATCGGCCCAATAAGGCGTGCGAGCACCGGGTTTTACGAAACGGGGCGTCCGCAGGCTTTTACCGAATTCAAATATCGAATGCATTGCTCACCTCGAGCCGGCCGCGCAGACGCAGACCCACCCGTTTTATAAGCAAACAGGCAGTCAGCGATAACAGATAAAGGCCGTGAGTTAATAGTTGCCGTACAGTGAGGTAAAGCTTATAGCGTTTCGATCAACAGTAGAAACCTGCAAAAGTAGCTCATGTTTATCTGTAAGTATGAGTGAGGTATACCAACGTATAGTTATATAACTATCGCCCCGTTATTCGGGCCAGTTTAGCGTCGCGCAAAAAACATTATCGTGCCCATGTTGGAGCGTGAGGAACGATAGGCGCTCGTGAGAACACCTATCGTGCCCATGCTCCGCGTGGGTATGCCGTTCCGGACGCTCCGCGTCCTCTCTTGAGCAGGTGGCGCGACGTGGAGCTGTGACGCAGAGCCTCACCAAATGCATCCCCACGCTGGAGCGTGCGCAACGATAGGTGTCCGTCTGCTCCGCGTGGGCATGACCGTCAGGTGGATCACACCCGGAAGTGGCTGACCATCATCTGCAGCTGGCCACCCAGGCGTGCCAGTTCGACGCTGGAGGCTGCGGTTTCTTCGCTGGCTTCGGCGGTCTGTTCGGAGACGTCGCGAACATTGACGATGCTGCGGCTGATTTCGTCGGCCACCGAACTTTGTTGCTCGGCAGCGGCAGCGATCTGCTGGTTCATCGCCTGGATACTCGAGACGGTCCGGGTGATGCTTTCCAGCGAAGTACCGGCCCTGCGCGTCAGTTCGACACTGCTGTCAGTCAGCGTGCGACTGCCAAGCATGATGCCCGACACCTGACGCGTGCCATTCTGCAATGCCGACACCAGCCCTTCGATTTCTTCGGTGGACTGCTGGGTACGTTGCGCCAGGCCGCGAACTTCGTCGGCCACCACGGCAAAACCTCGGCCGGCTTCCCCGGCACGCGCGGCTTCGATGGCGGCGTTGAGGGCCAGCAGGTTGGTCTGCTCGGCGACCGCCTTGATCACATCCATGACCTTGCCGATCTTGTCACTTTCCTGCTCAAGCACGTTCATTGCGTCAGATGAGCGAACCACCTCGGCGGCCAGACGTTCGATCTGCTGGATCGCCTCGCCCACGACCTTGTCACCGTCACGCGCTTGCTTGTCGGCATCGGAGGCCGCCACGGACGCCTGCTCGGCATTGCGTGCCACTTCATGAACAGTCGCCGACATTTGATGCATGGCGGTGGCCACCTGGTCGGTCTCGACCTTCTGGCTGTTGACCCCTGCACTGGTCTGCTCGGTGACCGCCGACAGTTCTTCGGCCGCGCTGGCAATCTGCGTGACGCCATCGCGAATACCAGAGATCAGTTCACGCAGCGTCGTACCCATGCGCTGGATGCCTTGCTGCAAGACGCCCAGTTCATCGCGTCGGGTGACCGCTTCGGTATGGGTCAGGTCGCCGGAGGCAATACGTTCGACGATGGCCAGCGTATCGCGCAATGGGCGAGTGATCTGACGCGTGATGACCACAGCGGCGAGAATGCCCAGCAGCATGACCAACACCACACACCCCATCTGCAGGCTGCGCGCGTGAGCGGTGTCTTCCTTGCCCATCTGCATCTGCAGGCCATACAACTCTTCGCCCAGCTTGACGATGGTGGCGCCTTGAGTAGTCAGATCCTTGCGCACGCTCGCAGCTGTCTGAGTGGTCGCCTTGAAGGCATCGACCGAGCTGCGGTAATTGCGTAAAGCGCTTTCAAACTGTGCGATCTGTTCGCGGTTGGCAGTGCCAAAAGCGGCCTTGAGCCTGTCCAGATGACTGATCGCGCCATCGAGCTGCTGAAAAGCTGCTGTCTCGGTCTTGTCATTCGGATTGCCGGTATAGCCGCGCACTTCATAACGCACCAGCACCAGGTCTTGCCGAGCGCTGTTTGCCAACTGGGCCAGATCGAAGCGTGCCGGGTCAGAAGGATCTATCTGCATGACCGCATTGTTCAACGACTCGACGGCCTGCATCGCTGCTGTGCCATTGGCGGTCATCTCGTTGCGCACGTTGGCACCGGCCTGGTACGCGGCGCGCATGCTGTTCAGGGATGCTTCATAGTCGCGAGTGACATCGGCCAGTTCGCGCAGCGGCTTGAGGTTGACCGGATTGTTGAAGCTGACGAGCAGTGATTGCTGCTGCGCCTTGAACACATCCAGCTTGCTTTGCATGTTCTGCGCTGCGGTTTCATCGCCGTCCGTCAGCATGTATTGCAGACGCGCGATTCGCAGAGTGGTCAGGTTGTCACTCAGCCTGGTGATATCGCCGATTCGGTCGGTGCGATAGATGAGCTTGTCGAGGCTGGTCCAGCCAACAAGGGCGAGGACAGCCGTGAAGAAAAGAACGGTCCCAAAGCCCAATGCCAACTTCATGTTGACGCTGATATTCGCAAATCTGCTGTTCATAAAATCTCCTGAAAATGCTTTTTTGTGCGCAACGAAAGAGCCGAGATTTGTTTTTATGGACAGCAAACCCGCGCGCCAGAGCTATCGGCCGCAGAAGAGCAAAACTTGATCGAAAAAAGGCAATCCGCGCGAGCGCGCCGATTCGGGAGGGAAATCGGGGGCTGAACAGCCCCCGATTCAATCAGGCAGTCAGTTTGAAACGCGCCACGACATTGCGCATGTCGCTGGCGACCCGCGCCAGTTCATCGGCGGTGACCGCATTGTTATCGATACCCAGCATCAACGTCCCGGAGCTGTTACGAATCTCCATGACATTGCGGTTGATGTCTTCGGAAACCGCATGCTGCTGTACGGCAGCACTGGCGATCTGCGTGTTCATCTCGACGATACGCTCCACGCCCTGACTGATGCTCGACAGGCTGCCCGAGGCATCGCTGGCGGCACTGATACACGCATGAGCCTTCTGCTGCCCGGCCTGCATCTGCTGCACGGCAGCATCGGTGGCGCTTTGCAGTTGCTGGATGATGCCGCGAATTTCTTCGGTCGACGCCTGGGTGCGCGAAGCCAGTGTGCGGACTTCATCAGCCACCACGGCAAATCCGCGACCCTGCTCGCCCGCCCGCGCGGCTTCGATGGCAGCATTGAGGGCCAACAGATTGGTCTGATCGGCAATGGTGCTGATGACCTGGATAACGCCACCAATCGACTGACTGTGCAGGGCCAGCGCCTGGACCTTCTGGGCACTGAGTTCCACTTCTTCGGCCAGCGCCTGAATGGTCGAGTGCGCCTGATGCATGATGCGCAGCCCGTTACGTGACGCAGTGTTCGCTTCATCGGCGGCCAACGCAGCACCTTCGGTGTTCTGCGCCACGTCGGCAACGCTCGCGGTCATCTCGTTGATCGCGGTCGCCACTTGCTCCGTTTCAGCCTGCTGCGCGTTCATTGATTGCTTGGCCAGGCCGATGGATGCGCCCAACCGGGAAGCCACATCAGTCAGTTCGTAAGAGGTGCGGTCCATGTGCGAGATAGAGCTGGCGAAGGCGTCGGCCATCAGGTTCAGGCCGTTGGCGATATCCGCCACTTCGTCCTTGCTGACGACCGCTACGCGGGCACTCAGATCGCCCTCGCCCAGACGGCGGGTAACGCCCAGCAGGCTGTCGATGGTCAGGCGCAAGGCACGGTAGATGCTGCAGAACGCGTAGAGCAGCAGCAAGCCCATGATCACACACATGGCAATGACGACTTCGCGTTGCAGCACCAGAGCGTCGTAGCGCGTATTCAACTCATCCTGAAGCGCAGTCTGAATTTCGTCCTGAGCCTTGTAGAGGCCCGAAACAACGACGTTGCCGCGCGCACTCAGCGCCTGCCCCTGCTGCACCGAGAACTCTGTGCCTTTTACGTACGCGTGCAGGTCGCCGCGAAAGCTGTCCATCGCTGCAGTAGCGGCAGTGATCGGGTCACTGATGCGCGCGGCCAGTTCTGGCGAACGGCGCTTGAGCAGTCGAATGCTTTGCTCCAGCTCCGCACGAAATTGCAGTTCGATCTTCAGCAGGCTCTCGAGCGAGCTACGCATCGATACACTCAGCCCCTGACCGGTTATCAAACCTGCCGTAATACCGCGGATCTGACCGGCGACGTTGATTTCCCGGGGCATACGGATGGTGCTCAGGTCGATCAGAAACAGCGAGGCGTAATCTTCGTCCAGCACCATGCCTGAGGTAGCCGAGACGTAGTAGATAAAGTTGAGTGTCTGGGCCAGTTGCTCGTTCCACTGGGCGAACACTTCATCCTGCGACAGGCCTGGCTTGATACTGTCCATCAGGGAACGGGTGCTTTCGCGCAGGCGCTGTACGCGGTTCTCGGTTTCCAGCTGCTGCCCTTGTCGCGCATCCATGTCGGCAAGGTTAGCAAGAGCAGTCTCGAGCTGAGCGCGGTTGCTGGTCATATCCTGAGCGGCAGAGGCATCGCCGGCCAGCAGACGGTTACTGACCGCACGCTGCAGCATGGAGAGTCGCAGAACGGGGGTGGTCAGTTGCAGGTACTCACGGCCAACGCGCTCTTGCGCGACGGTGTCGATGCTTGCATTCAGGCTGTTGAAAACCCGCAGACCGAGAACGATCAGCGGGATAACGATAATGATGGCTAAAACGGCAAACTTGGCAGGGAAGCGCAGGCGATTGGTCAGGTAGATACCAGGCGAAAGGATGTTCATAGTTTTCTCTTTTTAATTAGGGGTCCAATCCGGGTGGAAAAGCTCCTTTCTTTGCATCACGGGTAATACGGGCCGGCTGTGCTGTGCTGAACGCGGCAATCCATTCAGATAGAGGCACATTGACATCACTTGAGAGCAATGGCCTATCAGGAAGTTCAATGGGTGCTATAGCCTGATACTCGGGCTATCGACCAAGCCACGGTTAACGTGAGGTCAAGATCATCGGGAGGATGGCGGGCTAGAGCGATTTGCCGCTAAGACGCTTGCAGCAGGCATGATCCGAATGAGGGTATTCAGGTGAATCAGGCGGGAAACAACCGTTCATCTGACAGTCTGGCGACCGTAGACTTTGCAAAAGGGTAATACCGTCGTGCGCCACGGTGACGCACGACGGTAAGCGTCGTATCGAGGTGATCGAGGGCTATTCAAGCCCTCGCCCACTCCACGTTCGACAGACCGAGCTTTTCCGCCTGAGGCTTGCTCAGCTTCGGCACCGGGTCGGAACGGTACTTGGGGATCGCACCGAACCCGGCATCCACTGAAGCCCAGTGCCAGGCCTCTTTGTTGTCCATGGCACCTGCCCTTATGTAGAACGTCTTGTAACTGCCATGCAGCAGGTAATCGATACGGTAGTGTTTTTCATCAGCCATTGGGGTGCTCCTGCTTTGTCGACTCGCAAAACAGATCACAACAGTTTCAAAAAATTCAAAATATTAATACCATCATTTAAATGATGTCATATAGCCATAAGCTATGTGTCCTTATAACTGAACTCTGGGGTTTAGTTGACGATAGAGTTTGTTTATAACAGCGCTTTTCACGCTGTTTCCTACCTTGAACAGTGAGCGCCTACAGGTCAGTCCAAGTAGGCTTCTCCGCCACGATGAACGTCCATTCATCGACGCCGGGGGAATAATCAATTTCTATTGAACTGCAGTTTAAACACCGTCGGTCCTTTTTAAAAAAGTTAGCAGTAACGATCGGGCTCTTCAGTCTCTCATAACCTGTGACTGCGTTGAATCGAGCCCATGCACATGGGTTGACGCTTCCCGAGAGATCAAAGCCTGAGGATACGACATGTTCATGTATAACAAGCGACTTCAATATACCGTACGTGTAGCAAGACCCAATCCTGGACTGGCCAACCTTCTGCTTGAGCAGTTCGGCGGGGCTCAGGGTGAACTGGCTGCAGCCGGACGCTATTTCACTCAAGGGTTGAGCGAAGAAGACCCAGGCCGTAAAGACCTGCTGATGGATATCGCCACCGAAGAACTGAGCCACCTTGAAATTGTGGGTTCCATTATTGTCATGCTCAATAAGGGCGCTAAAGGTCAATTGGCTGAAGGCATCGAAAAAGAAGGCGAGTTGTATCGCTCTATCAACGGTAACGGCAATGACTCACATATCACCAGCCTGCTGTACGGCTCCGGTGCGCCGCTGACCAACTCTGCCGGCGTGCCCTTTACAGCGGCTTATATCGATACCATCGGTGAGCCTACAGCAGACTTCCGTTCCAACATCGCCGCAGAATCCAGAGCCAAGATTGTTTACGAGCGATTGATGAACGTGACGGATGACCCGGGCGTTAAAGAAGCGCTGGGCTTTCTCATGACTCGCGAAATTGCGCACCAGTTGTCTTTTGAAAAGGCCCTGCACGCCATCCAGCCCAACTTCCCGCAGGGCAAACTGCCGGGCATGCAGGAATTCACTAACAAGTACTTCAACATGTCCGGCGAACCCAATGTACGCGGCGCCTGGAATCAGGGCGGTGACTGGGAGTATGTGGAATCGCCACAAGCGGCTGTCGATGGCGGCGATGGTACGGCCTCGGTCACGCTGGATAAAAAGGACACCGAGGTGCTGGAAATGATGAAGGAACGGACCCAGTCCGACCCGGCCGCCAAACCGATCACTGGTGCGGACCTGGGTTCTGGTTTGGTCCAGGGCAAAGATGCCTGAAACGGCAACCCTTGTTTTGCTCAGGAGAATGGAATCATGAAAAAACTCAGCTCCCGTCAACCTCTCACGCCTCGCGACGAGTTAGATAGCGCGTTGACCGACAGGGTGTTTGTAAAAGGGCTTCGTGCCTTCGAGGCCCAGGCACTGCTTGCACGCCGAGGCTTTCAAGTGGTGATGGCGACCAAGGGTTTCGGCGTTGGAACCCTGCTTGAAAACAACCTGCCACGTCGATGATCCCACGGATCATCAGCGGCACGCGCTCCATCCGACTTGTCCACAGGCCAGCAGATAATCAGCTTGCCTGTGGACAAGTCCCTCTTCGCTGAAAAGGGTAAGAACATGACTCGCACGACGATAGAAGATTTGTTCATTCACGAACTGTCAGACGTCTACAGCGCCGAAAAGCAAATTACCAAAGCACTGCCGCGTCTGGCACGTGCTTCGACCAATCCACTGCTGGCAGAAGCCTTCAAGGCTCATCTTGAAGAAACTCAAGGCCAGATCGATCGTATCGATGAACTGGTGGAAGGCGCTGGTCTGAAGCTGAAACGCATGAAATGCGCGGCCATGGAAGGTCTGATCGAAGAAAGCAAGGAATTGCTGGAAGAGATCGAAAAAGGCGCAGTGCTCGATGCCGCGTTGATCGGCGCATGCCAGAAGGTCGAGCATTACGAGATCGCCAGTTACGGCACACTCATCGCAATGGCCAAACATCTGAAGATGACGGAGGCGGCCGCTCTGTTGAGTGCCACGTTGGCAGAAGAAAAAGGCGCAGACGAAAAGCTGACAGCGATCGCCGAACAGGGCGGAACCCAGGCGGCCACTTCGAAAAAGTAATCATTGTTCACAGCGGCAGCCGCATGACGGTCTACAGGGTGTGGATCCCGTCATGCGGTGCAATGGATCTCCAGAATCAGTGCCTTGCCTTCGTCCATCAGCATAGGGTCTTCAGACACTTCAAGGTGCTTGCTTTTTGCGATCGCAGCCAGCGTCTCATTGGCGGCGATGTGATGCGTGACCACCTGTGAAGATGTAAACCCCGACTGAAAATGCATTTTTTCCGCGCAATCATCACCCTCTGGAATAAGCACGATTGCCACCTATCGGTACCCGGAAAATTACGC
Source organism: Pseudomonas sp. PvP028 (assembly GCF_017832255.1). Lineage (NCBI taxonomy): Bacteria > Pseudomonadati > Pseudomonadota > Gammaproteobacteria > Pseudomonadales > Pseudomonadaceae > Pseudomonas > Pseudomonas sp. PvP028. The sequence continues at coordinate 1,429,221 of NZ_JAFIBL010000001.1, read as the reverse complement.
TGAATTTCCCTGTACCGAGGCACTCACTTATCTACGCTTCATAGAAAAACAGAAAGTCCCGAATGACTGCGTCAACGTGATGTTCAACTGCCGAGGTACGATTTTCATGACGTCTCTTCAAGTGATGACAGGCGATGCCGTCGTCAAAACCGTCGTTGAAGAAGCCCGTTCAAAAACCGTCTATCAATCATGGATGAATGAACGTGCTCCCGAACATCAACACTATGCGGTCCTGTTTCTGAATCACTGCCTCGCCCTGGCCGAGCGGGAACACTGCGACCTTCCGGCCCAGCCTGAAGCGCTTGAACAGTGGATGGAACAGAACGTAGGGGTCGTGGCTGATCAATATGCGCTCTATCTCGAGCAACGCCGCGCAGGAAAACCGAGACGGTTTTTCAAAAGCAAAGCGCACGCGATGTATTTCATTCAGCAAGTTGCACCGACCAAAATGGTCGACGGCGCCTGGCTATACGGATTGCTGCCGCGCTGGGCAGACTACCGCTTTCACGGCCTGATTCGTACGTACCTTGAAGAACTCGGTGACGGCGAGCAGGCGCAGAATCACGTTTCCCTGTATCGGAAACTGCTGGCGGATCTGGACTGCGACACCAGCGCGCCACTGACAGACGACGCCTACCTACAAGGCGCCATTCAGCTCTCACTGGGGCAGTTGAGCGAGCAGTACCTTCCCGAGGTCATTGGTTACAACCTGGGCTATGAACAGCTGCCACTGCACTTGCTCATCACATCATTCGAGCTGAATGAACTGGGCATTGACCCTTACTATTTCACCCTGCATGTGACGATCGACAACGCCAGCACCGGCCATGCGCGCAAGGCTGCGCAGAGCGTCCTGGAACTGATGCCTGTCGGCCAGGAGCGCGACGAGTTTTATCGTCGTGTCGCCAGTGGTTACCGCCTCAATGAGCTGGGCATGGGATCAACTCAGGTGATCCAGTCGTTCGACCTGGAGCAGGAAGTGATCGCCATGCTTGAGCGCAAGCGCACGTTCGGTCAGCACATGCATTCCGACTACTGCCGTCTCGACGGCAAGACCGTCAACGAGTGGCTCGCCGAGCCCGATCAGATCCCGGAATTTCTTGCCGTACTGGAGAATAGGGGCTGGATCAAACGTCACGAAGACCCTCTGCACAGCCGTTTCTGGAAGCTGTTCGAGGGTGCCGGTGCACCGATGTTCGGTGTCTTCAACGGTTATGAAAAACAACTCGTGCATGACTGGATCGCCGGTGAGTGGCTGTCGGATGGCAGCGCTCAACCCACGGTCGGCAAACGGCTTCCGGAAGCCTTTCGCGCGCGTTTCCGCAACCTGCAAGACGGCGCTCAGCCCTCCCCTGCGCTTGCGGTGCCTGCCTCGGCGGATGCTGATCCGGACGTGCGCGAACTGCACAGGAAACTGGAATCTGCGCCCGCCTCGGAGAAGATGTCCACGTTGATCGAAAGCATGTCGCCGGCAAGACACGCGACCGCCGCCGGCCTGCAAGCGACGCGTCTGTTTGTGAGCAGCATGGCCGAGCGTATGACAGGAGCCCACGCATGAGTCTTCCCCTCCCCGACAGCGTCGCGCTGATTGCCTTGGCGCAGCGCCTTGAGACCAGTGGCTATCGCTTTATCACGCCCACACCCCTGACCCATCAACACGTCAATCAACGCCCGGAAAATCGTACTGCCGCGTCACTGCGCGATGTCTTCGGCTGGAGTCGGCTGATACCGGAATCCATGTTGCCGGTAGAAGAGGCCCAAGGCCTGCTGGCTGCCGGTATTCTGGAACGCAAGGAAGATGGCTTGAAAAGCCGGGTGAGATTTTCCAGCCTGGATAATCTGCTATTGGTGCATTCGGCGTTTCCTACCACAGATGAAGACTCGGTATTTTTCGGTCCGGATACCTATCGCTTCGTGCAGTCCATCAATCGTCATCTGCAAGGCACGTCGCACCCGATCAACCGCGCCGTCGACATCGGCTGCGGTACGGGCGCCGGTGCCATGTTGATCGCGGTCGCCCGTCCGCAGGCTCAGGTGCATGCCGTCGACATCAACCCCAAGGCCCTGCATTTCGCCCAAACCAATGCCACGGTCGCCGGGCTGAAGAATATGGAGTGCTGCCACAGCGATATTCTCTCGGGCCTGAGCGGAAATTTCGACCTGATCGTCGCTAACCCGCCCTACATGAAAGACACCCAGCGCCGCGCCTACCGCCACGGTGGTGATGCACTGGGCGCGGACCTGTCCGTGCGCATCGTGCGCGAATCATTGGACCGCCTCACGCCGGGCGGCTCGCTGGTGCTTTACACCGGCGTGGCCATGGTGGGCGAGCACGATCCGTTCTTCGAGGCGGTGCGCGGCGATATCGATCATGCGGCCCTGGCATGGACCTACCGCGAGCTGGACCCGGATGTGTTTGGCGAAGAGCTGCTTGAAGAGGGTTACGAGGACGTGGACCGTATTGCAGCAGTCGAACTGGTAGTCACCCGACGGCCCGCATGACCCACCGAAATATCTTCAATAGTTCATGCTTATAGCGCGCATAAGAACCGAGCATTGGTCAGCCAGTCAGCATCCCGGTGACACTTGCTACGAGCCATCGATCAACACCTTGCTGTTGATCGATGCAGGCTCGTAGCGCACCGAAAAGGATGACGACACATGCCACGCCTGAACAGGATTATCGAAACAGCCCTCTACGTAGAAGATCTGGCGCGCGCCAGTGAATTCTATTCCGGCACCCTTGAACTGGAAGTGATGTTCGAAAGCGCGACATTGGTGGCCTTCAATGTCGGCGGTGTGAGCACCCTGCTGCTGTTCAAGCGTGGCGCGTCACTACAGACGCAGCACCTGAGCGGCGGAGAGATACCGCCCCACGACGCACAGGGCCGGATTCATGTGTGCTTCGCCATCAATGCCGACGAGATGCAACCCTGGGCTGATCGCCTTGCCAGGGCCGGGGTCGCCATCGAAGGCCGCACCGAGTGGCCCAAGGGCGGATCAAGTATCTACTTCCGCGACCCTGACGAAAATCTCGTCGAACTCCTCACGCCCGGCTGCTGGGCGATTTATTGAATCGCCAAGGTCACACGTTGTTCTGCAAAGGTGGGTCAATAAAGCGGGCAATCGAATGTTGATACGCGAGTGTGCTGCACCTCAATTGTTATGTTATAACAATTGAGTGTTTTTAACTCAGCCTTCCCTAGCGATCTTCCCACGCCATGATCAAGCCTGTTTCCCAATCCTTTCCAGTCACCATAAAGCACGCCTTGCAGGCCGGTCAGCACGCTCGGCAATGGATACCGGGTAAGCCGCCCTCGCGGCACATCACTGTAGGCCCGCGTGTTTGATGCTGGCGCTGGAACGCCTCGCGTGGGCACCGGAACAGACGTCAGTCTGCACGCACGAACACTTTGCCTTGAAGGATATCGACCTGCAGATCGCCGCAGGCGAGTTCGTCGGCCTGATCGGGCCCAATGGCAGCGGCAAAACCAGCCTGCTGCGTTGCGCATTCCGCTACAGCCGCCCGCACAGCGGCAAGGTCGCCATCAATGCCCGCGATATCTGGTCCTGCAGCCCGCGCTGGTGCGCCCGGCACGTGGCAGTGGTTGCCCAGGAGTTTCCCGATGCATTCGGCCTGACGCTGCTGGATGTGGCAAACATGGGTCGCGCGCCTCATCAGGGGTTCTTTGCCGCAGACAGTGACCACGACCGCGCAATTGTCCACAACGCGCTGAACGCCGTCGGGCTGGCGGGCTATGAGCAGCATCGGTTCGACACGCTTTCCGGCGGCGAAAAGCAGCGTTGTCTGCTGGCGCGGGCGCTGGTGCAAGAACCCCGATTGATGGTGCTGGACGAACCCACCAACCACCTCGACCCGCGCCATCAACTGGAATTGCTCGGGCTGGTCAAACAGCTCGGCATGGCCACGCTGGCCAGTATTCATGACCTGAACCTGGCGGCGGCATTCTGTGATCGCCTGTGTGTCATTCATCACGGCCGGCTCATTGCGCAAGGCACGCCCAGGGAGGTGCTGACCCCGGAAATGCTGCTCAGTGTGTTCGGCGCCAAGGCGCTGGTCGACAGCCACCCTCTGCGTGACTACCCACGCATCACCTGGATACCCTGACATGAACTGCCTGTCCGCCCGCCTGGCTTTGGCCGCGTTGCTATGCAGCCCGATGGCGCATGCCGCCTACCCCGTCACCGTGCAAAGCTGCGACCGCTCGGTGACGTTCACGGCTGCGCCGCAGCGTGCCGTCAGCAACGATGTGAACCTCACCAAAATGATGGTTGCCCTGGGTTTGCAATCGCACATGGTCGGCTACAGCGGCATCACCGGCTGGAACAAGCCCGACCAGGCGCTGTTGCGCGACCTGGGCAAGCTGCCCGAGCTGTCCAGTAAATATCCGTCTCTGGAAACGCTGCTCAATGCCAACGCCGACTTCTATTTTGCCGGCTGGAACTATGGTATGCGCGTGGGTGGCGATGTCACGCCGCAAAGTCTCGCCCCGCTGGGCATTCAGGCCTACGAACTGACCGAATCCTGCGCCCAGATAATGCCCCGCACCGAAGCGACGCTGGAGGATGTCTACAACGACCTGCTCAATCTGGGCCGGATATTCGATGTGCAGACCCGGGCCGAAACGCTGGTTGCACAGATGCGCCGCAGCGTGAGCGACGTCGAAAAACGCGTGGCAGGCAAATCGCCGCCGAGGGTGTTTCTGTATGACAGCGGTGAAGACCGGCCGATGACCGCCGGGCGCCTGGCCATTCCCCAAGCGCTGATCAGCGCTGCGGGCGGCCGCAATGTCATGGGCGACGTCGCGGCCAGCTGGACCCACGTCAACTGGGAGTCGGTCGTGCAAAGCAATCCCGAGGTGATCGTGATCGTTGACTACGGCGAAGTCAGCGCTGCGCAGAAACAGCACTTTCTTGAAAACAATCCGGCACTGCAATCCGTGGACGCGATCCGCAACCGGCGTTATGTCGTGCTGCCCTATGTGGCGGTGACGCCCGGCATCGACAATGTCACGGCCATCGAAACGCTTGCAGCGGCATTTCATGACGTGAAGCGATGACGCTGGCGCAGTGGCTGACCGAACGGCCGCGTCGTTACCTGGGCCTGTTGATCGCTCTGACGCTTTTGCTGCTGATGTCGTGCCTGGTGTGCATCACCTTCGGCGCGGCCCCCGTGCCCTTGAGCCGGGTGATGGCTATCCTGATGTTCAAAGTCTCAGGCACTGCCGAACACTCACCGCTCTGGACCGCGGGTCAGGAAACCATCGTCTGGCTCATACGCACGCCCCGCGTACTGCTGGGCGCGCTGGCAGGCGCAGGGCTGGCACTGATTGGCTGTGTTCTGCAAGCCGCGACCCGTAATCCGCTGGCCGATCCGCATTTGCTGGGAGCGACCTCGGGCGCCACGCTTGGCGCAGTGATCGTGGTCATGCATGTGGGCGAAGTGTTTGGCATGCTGACATTGCCACTGGCCGCCTTTGTCGGCTCGCTGGTCAGCCTGTGCCTGGTGTTGTGGCTGGCCAGTCACCAAGGCCGCCTGGACAGCCAGCGCCTGCTGCTCGGCGGCGTGGCCGTGTCCTTCGTGATGATGGCAATTGCCAACCTGTCGTTGTTTCTGGGCGACCACCGCGCCAGTTCCTCGGTGCTGTTCTGGATGCTCGGCGGGCTGGGTCTGGCCCGTTGGGAGTTGCTTGCGGTGCCGTTTATCACAGTGCTGTGCGGTTGGATCCTGCTGCAAGGGCTGGGTCGCTCACTGAACGCGCTGATGGGCGGCGACCAGACTGCCGTGAGCCTTGGCCTGCAAGTGCGCAACGTGCGCCTGCTGGTTTTTCTGATCGCCTCACTGATGACCGGCGTACTGGTCGCCCTGTGCGGCTCCATCGGTTTTGTCGGCCTGATGGTGCCGCACATGGCCAGACGTCTGGTGGGCTCGGAGCGTCGACGATTGTTGCCCGTCGCCACCCTTCTCGGCGCATTGTTGATGGTCTGGGTCGACGTCATCTCCCGCACCCTGATCGCCCCCGAAGACCTGCCGATAGGCATTACGACTGCATTGTTGGGAGGGCTGTTTTTCATTTTCATGATGAAGCGCGGTCAGTAATCGGCAACAAGTTCGCTGCAGGCAAACAGGACTGCCCGCGGCCCTTCTGGCTACATGACAAACTTGTGTCATCGTTTCTTAACACCTTTATGACATTTATTTTGCGCTGGTTATTTAAGGCTGCCGACGCACCTGAATACAAACCGGCTCATCCATTCATGCATGAAGCAGAAGGAGCGACACTTGAGAGTGACAGTGTTCGGAACCGGTTATGTGGGACTTACCCTTGCTGCTTGTCTGGCTGAAGTAGGCCATACCGTGTGTTGCATGGACGTCGACAGCAAGCGCATTGACGCGCTGCGCGAAGGCATATGTCCGATATTCGAGCCCGGCCTTGGCGAACTCCTGCGCAATGGCCTGGACTGCAAGAGACTGAGTTTCACGACCGATGAAGTACACGCCAGTCGCTTTGCAGAGTTGCTATTCATCGCAGTCGGTACGCCAGCGCAAGCCGACGGCAAGGCGGACCTGAGCCAGGTGCTTGCCGTACTGCACTCGGTGATCAGACACGCCGAGAGCGCCCCGATCATTGTCAACAAGTCGACCTCGCCAGTGGGCACCGTTGACCGTCTGCTCGCTGAGATCGCTGCCAGTACGCGACGCGATGACGGCTTTGAAGTGATCAGCAACCCCGAGTTTTTCAAGGAAGGCTGCGCGGTCAGCGATTGCCTGCGTCCGGATCGCATTATCGTCGGCGGGGCCAGCCCGCGAGCGCTGGAGCAGATGCGCGAGTTGTATCAGCCGTTCAGTCGCAACCGCGAGAAGTTCGTGGTCATGGATGCGCGCAGCGCAGAGCTGTCCAAATACGCTGCCAACTGCCTGCTGGCGACCAAGATTTCGTTCATCAACGAGATCGCCAACCTCGCTGAACAAGTGGGTGCCGACATAGAACAGGTGCGGCTAGGCATCGGCTCCGACCCGCGCATTGGCTATGACTTCATTTACCCGGGCTGCGGCTTCGGCGGTTCATGCTTTCCCAAGGACTTGCAGGCGCTGATCGGCACAGCCAGCGAGCACGGCGTGGAAACGGCGTTGCTCAACGCTGTGGAACAGGTCAATAGCCGCCAGAAGCACCGCCTGTTTGAAAATATCCACACGCATTATCGTGGTGATCTCAGTGGCAAGGTCTTCGCCGTCTGGGGACTGGCCTTCAAGCCCAATACCGATGACATTCGCGAAGCCTCCAGCCATACCCTGCTTAAAGCGCTCTGGGCAGCCGGTGCCAGGGTTCAGGCACATGACCCTCAGGCACTGGAAGCGGTCAGGCATCATTACGGTGAGCGAAACGACCTGCAACTGGTGCAGTGCAAGCATGATGCTCTGGAAGGCGCAGACGCCCTGGTGGTGGTGACCGAGTGGCAGGACTACCGGGTACTGGATCTGAACCAGCTCGGCGAAAAGCTCGGTGATCGTGTGGTGTTCGATGGCCGCAACCTGTTCGACCCGTCGCAGCTGCGTGAGGCGGGCTTTACCTACTACGGCATTGGTCGTGGCCGGGCGACTCCGGCATGACGGTGCTGGTGACAGGTGCTGCGGGGTTCATCGGCTTTCATGTCGCCAGGCGTCTGTGCGAACTCGGTGTGGAGGTCGTCGGTATCGACAACCTCAACGATTACTACAGCGTCGAGCTCAAGCAATCGCGCCTTGCCATACTCCAGCGCCTGCCAGGTTTCACGTTCCACAGGCTGGACATCACCGACACCGAAGGCCTGTACACCCTCTTCTCGCAAAACGCCTTCGAACAGGTCATTCATCTGGCGGCGCAGGCCGGTGTGCGTTATTCGCTTGAACAACCGAATGTTTACGCCCAATCCAATCTGGTCGGCTTTATCAACGTGCTCGAGGCCTGTCGGCAGTATCGACCGGCGCACCTGATCTACGCGTCGAGCAGCTCGGTCTACGGCGCCAATACGCGCATGCCGTTTCAGGTAGAGGATGCCGTCGACCGGCCGCTGTCCCTGTATGCCGCCACCAAGCGCGCCAACGAACTCACCGCCTACAGCTATTGCCACTTGTACGGCCTGCGCGCCACAGGGCTGCGCTTTTTCACCGTCTACGGCCCCTGGGGCCGGCCGGACATGGCGCTGTTCAAGTTCACAAAAGCCATGCTCGCCGGCCAGTCTGTGGATATCTACAACCACGGCGAAATGGCGCGGGACTTCACCTACATCGACGACATTGTCGAAAGCATCCTGCGCCTGCGTCTGCTGCCGCCCGATGCCGTTGGCAGCGAGCCGCCTCATCAGCTCTTCAACATCGGCCGGGGTCAGCCCGTCAAGCTGCTGGAGTTCGTCGATTGCCTGGAGGCCGCGCTAGGCCTGCGCGCTGAACGGCGCTACCTGCCCTTGCAAGCGGGCGACGTGCTGCAAACCTGGGCTGACGTCAGTGCGCTGAGCCAATGGATCGACTTTCAACCACAGGTCTCGGTCGACACTGGCGTCAGGGCCTTCGTCGACTGGTATCGGGAGCACTATCAGGCCCGGATCTGCGAGCCACTTCAATAACAAGGACTTCCATGACCACGCCCACTTTTCTCTCCGTCGTGATCCCGGCCAAAAACGAAGCCGACAACCTGCCCTGCCTGATAAAAGAGATTTGCACAGCGCTGGACGGGGAACGCTACGAGATTCTGGTCGTTGATGACGGCAGCACAGACGACACCTTGAAAGTGCTGACTCACCTCAAAGACAGCGGATTGACCTTGTTGCGAATCCTGCGCCACGAGCGATCGCTCGGGCAGAGCACTTCGGTCTATCACGCAGCACTGGCGGCCAACGGCACCTGGCTGGCGACCCTGGACGGTGACGGTCAGAACGACCCGGCGGATATTCCCGGGATGTTGGCGCTGGTACGCGCTCACGCAAACGGCTCCGGTGCGATACAGCTGGTGGCAGGCCACCGAGTGAATCGGCGCGATACCGCCAGCAAACGCTGGGCCTCGCGCTTTGCCAACGGCTTGCGCAGCCGGCTTCTCAAAGACGCGACTCCAGACACCGGGTGCGGCCTGAAACTGATCGAGCGAGCCGCGTTTCTGCGTCTGCCGTACTTCGACCATATGCATCGGTTCATTCCAGCGCTGATTCAGCGACATAACGGCCGTATGGTCACGCACCCCGTCAACCACCGCCATCGCCAGGCCGGCGTGTCCAAGTACGGCAACCTGGACCGCGCGCTGGTCGGCATTCTTGATCTGGTCGGCGTCTGGTGGCTGATCCGTCGGACTCGGCTGGATGTTCAGGCACAGGAACTGCGGCCATGAAGCCGGATAACGAGACTTTCTGGCTGATCCTCGGCTTTGTCGGGCAGGCGGTTTTTACCGGACGCTTTGTCCTGCAATGGCTGTACAGCGAATTCAAGAAGCGCAGCATGATCCCGGTGGGCTTCTGGTACCTGAGCATGCTGGGCAGCACGATCCTGCTGGCCTACGCCATTTACCGACAGGACCCGGTCTTCATCGCCGGCCAGGCCTTTGGTCTGCTGGTGTACATGCGCAACCTGCAGCTGATCAGCCGACAGGCTAAGACACCTGAGGAGCAATGACGGTGCGAACTCACCTTTCGCCTCGCCTCGAGGGATGGCTACTGGTCGCGCTGGCCGTTTTACTGGTCGGGGGCGGCCTGGGCGTGCGTCTGCCGCAGAACGTGGACGAAGAGCGGTTTCTCGGCGTTGCCCTGGAAATGCTGCAGAACGGCTCATGGTTCGTCCCGCACCGGGCCGCGCAGATCTATGCCGACAAACCGCCGCTGTTCATGTGGGCGACGGCATTCTTCATTTGGCTGACGGGCAGCCCGAATATCGCGCTTTACCTGCCCGGGCTGCTCTCTGCAGGCGCAACCACCGCAGTCCTCTACGATCTGGGCACCCGTCTGTGGAACCGACGCATCGGTCGGTACGCTGCCTTGTTGTTCCTGGCGACCTATCAGACCTACAGCATCCTGCGCACCGGGCAGATCGACAGTTTTCTGTGCTTGTGGATTGCGCTGGGCTTCTACGGCCTGGTTCGCCACGTGTTGCTCGGGCCGGCCTGGGGCTGGTTCTATTTCAGCTGTGCGGCGATGGGGCTGGGTATTATCACCAAGGGCGTCGGTTTTGTTCCCGCGTTGATGCTGATCCCTTACGCCTATGCCGCGCGTAAAGGTTGGCACGGTGTGGTGGCCATGCCTGCACAGGCCGCGCGCTGGGCGCTGGGTCTGCTGGTGTTATTGCTGGCCTGCTGCCTGTGGCTGGTGCCGATGATTATCTCGGTCGTGCGTGACGGCGGCCCGGAAGGCTTCGCCTATGTGCAGGAAATACTCTTGCACCAGACGGCCAATCGATACGCCAGCGCCTGGGACCACCGCGAGCCCTTCTGGTATTTCTTCGTCAAAGTCATCCCGCAGTATTGGATGCCGCTGGTGTTGGTGCTGCCCTGGCTGATCCCGGCCTGGCGCCGACAGTTGAGCAAGCACGATGGCCGGGTGTTGGTACTGCTCGGCTGGGTGTTGCTGGTGCTGCTGTTCTTCAGCCTCTCCAGTGGCAAACGCAAGATCTACATCTTTCCGGCGCTGCCCGGCCTGGTACTGGTGGCCGCCCCCTTACTGCCCTGGTTGTTGAAACGCTGGTTACATGACCGCGTCAGGGCTCGGCGAATTGTCCCGGTGGTGGTGGTTGTCTGGCTTGGTCTTTGGTTCGCCAGAGGGTTCGTCGAACCCGTCATAGAGGGCCAAAACCCACACAAGGAACTGATGGAGCAGGCCGCTTACGTCACGCAAGGTGCCGATCTGGTGCTGGTCAACTGGCGCGAGGGGCACTGGCTCTATGCACGCCAACCCATTGTGCATTTCGGTTTTGCCAAGCCGTCGGCAACCGAACAGGCCGCCCGCTGGCTAAGAGAACACCCCGGCACCTTTGCGCTGGTGCCAGGCGAGCAACTGGCCAATTGCTTCTTGCCGGAAAAAGCCCGGCCGCTGGGTCAGACCTCCAGAGCTGACTGGTTCATCGTCGATGCCGATGCCGACAACGGCCTGTGTAAACCGGAAAGTCCGATGCAGGCCTATCGTTTCGCCTGGCAGCAAAATGTTGATTAATCCCCCGCCCAGCCGCCCAACACGCGGGAGTGCCTGACGCCATGCAGCTGGAAACGATCAAGGCAAAGCGCCTTACGTGGTCGAACGTCGCACGAAAGCAGGTATCACTCGCACAACTCGTGCTGAGTGCAGGTGCTCTCGGGCTGCTGATCCTGGCCTATTCCGTGTCGACACACTTTCAGGTCCACCAACAGCTGTATCAGTACGGTCGCACCTGGTTAAAGGGCAATACGGCAGCCGACAAGAATATCTGGCTGCCGGATTTCCATGTGGTTATCGACGCCAAACCACTTGCCCCGGACGTCGCCAATATCTCCGGGATCACCTACGACTACGACAATGACCGACTGCTGGCAGTGACCAACAAAGGCCCCATGCAACTGCTGGCGCTGAACGTGAACGGCGACATAATCGCCCGCTACCCATTGATCGGTTTCGACGACACCGAAGGTGTGGCTTATCTGGGCAACGGTCGCATCGTGCTGTGCGATGAAGATCTCCAGCAACTGGACATCATCACGTTGCCGCCGCAGGCACGCCCCATCCACGTCGAGGAAGCTCAGTTCATTGCGCTACTGATCAACCCCAGTATTCATAACAAGGGATTCGAAGGCGTAACCTACGATCCCGCCAACGACCGCCTGTTCGCGATCAAAGAGCGCGATCCACGGCAGATGTTCGAGGTTTCCGGCGTCCTGCGCTCCATCGATCAAGGCCGCCTGCAGATCAAAGTTGCCGACCGGCTGGACTGGATCACGAAAAGTGTCGCTGCACGCGACCTTTCAGACGGCTACTACGATCCGCGAACCGGCCATTTGCTGCTGCTCAGCGACCAGTCGCGCTCGATCACAGAACTGGACAGCAAAGGACGATTTGTCAGCATTCGATCACTGCTGGGTACCTTCTCCGACCTCAAGCACAGCGCCCCCCAACCCGAAGGCCTGACCATGGATCGCGCAGGCAACCTGTACGTCGTCAGTGAGCCGAATCTGTTTTACAAGTTTTCGAAAGTGCCGGAATAGGTAGTGAAGAAACCAGGCCTTGAGGGCGACTTTCGGGGAGTGGGGTAGGGTCTGTTTTGGGAGTATCGCTGGTCGAGTTGATCAGCGAGTTGCGAGGGTTTATCCACAGGGGGTGGTTTTGAGTTTTGAAAAGCCAAAACCTCACCCCTGTGGATAACTCACTCCACCGTCACCGACTTCGCCAAATTCCGCGGTTGATCCACATCCGTCCCCTTCAACACAGCCACATAATACGAAAGCAACTGCAGCGGAATGGTGTACAGAATCGGTGCCAAGGCATCGATGATGTGTGGCATGGCGATGACGTGGGTGCCTTCGCCGTTCTTCATGCCGGCTTGCTCGTCTGCGAATACGATCAACTCGCCGCCGCGTGCGCGCACTTCCTGCAGGTTGGATTTAAGTTTCTCCAGCAGTTCGTTGTTTGGTGCGACGGTGACGACTGGCATGTCGGCATCGACTAGCGCCAGCGGGCCATGCTTGAGTTCGCCGGCCGGGTAGGCTTCGGCGTGGATGTAGGAGATCTCTTTGAGCTTGAGTGCGCCTTCCATTGCCACCGGGAACTGTGCGCCGCGCCCGAGGAACAGGGTGTGGTGCTTCTCGGCGAACAGTTCGGCGACTTTCTCGACCGTGCCGTCCATTGCCAGCGCTTCGCCGAGGCGCGTCGGCAGGCGACGCAGTTCTTCGACCAGTTGCGCTTCGACGCCCTGCTCCAGCGATCCCTTGACCTGACCCAGCGACAGGGTCAGCAGCAACAAGGCGACCAGCTGGGTGGTGAAAGCTTTGGTCGATGCCACGCCAATTTCCGGACCGGCCTGGGTCAGCAGGGTCAGGTCGGATTCGCGCACCAGTGAGCTGATGCCCACGTTACAGATCGCCAGGCTGGCCAGAAAGCCCAGTTCCTTGGCGTTGCGCAGCGCTGCCAGGGTGTCGGCGGTTTCACCGGACTGCGAGATCGAGACGAACAGGGTGTCCGGCTGAACCACCACCTTGCGATAGCGGAACTCGCTGGCCACTTCGACCTGGCAAGGGATGCTGGCCAGGCCTTCAAGCCAGTAACGCGCGACCATGCCCGCGTGGTAACTGGTGCCACAGGCCACGATCTGAACGTTGCGTACTTTGGCGAACAGCTCGGCAGCCTGTGGACCGAATGCGTGGACCAGCACTTGCTGCTGCCCCAGACGACCTTCGAGGGTGCGCTGTACGACCTTGGGCTGCTCATGAATTTCCTTGAGCATGAAGTGGCGGTACTCGCCCTTGTCGGCGGCTTCGGCGCCTTCATGGTATTGCACCACTTCGCGCTCGACCGACACTCCGTCGACGTTCCAGATCTGCACGCTGTCGCGACGGATCTCGGCGATGTCGCCCTCTTCCAGGTACATGAAACGGTCGGTGACCTGACGTAGCGCCAGTTGGTCGGAGGCCAGGAAGTTTTCACCCAGACCTATGCCGACGACCAGCGGGCTGCCACTGCGAGCGGCCAGCAGGCGATCCGGCTGCGCGGCATTGATGACCGCAAGCCCATAAGCACCGTGAAGTTCTTTCACCGCAGCCTTCAGGGCAACCGCCAGATCGGCGGTGTCCTTGAGCTTGTGGTGCAGCAGGTGGACGATGACTTCGGTGTCGGTATCGGATGCGAAGACGTAACCCAGGCCTTTCAGCTGTTCACGCAGCGCTTCGTGATTCTCGATGATGCCGTTGTGGACAACTGCCAGCGTGTTAGCCGAGAAATGTGGGTGGGCGTTACGCTCACACGGGGCGCCGTGGGTCGCCCAACGCGTGTGGGCGATGCCCAGACGGCCGATCAGCGGCTCGCCGGCAAGTGCCTGTTCCAGTTCACTGACCTTGCCCGAGCGACGACGGCGCTCAAGGATGCCTTCGTTGCTGAAGACTGCCACGCCCGCGCTGTCATAGCCGCGGTATTCAAGGCGCTTGAGGCCCTCGAGCAAAATGGCCGTGATATTACGTTCAGCAACGGCGCCGACGATTCCACACATGGTTATCTCCTAGCTGACAGCAGCACAAATCAAATTGATGCCGCGGGCCTGTATCTGATCGCGTGCCTCACTGGACAGGCGATCATCAGTAATAAGGGTGTGGATACTGCTCCAGGGCAGCTCCAGATTGGGGATCTTGCGACCGACCTTGTCGGCTTCGACCATGACCACCACTTCCCGGGCGACTTCCGCCATGACCCGGCTCAAGCCCAGCAGCTCGTTGAAGGTGGTGGTGCCACGCACCAGATCGATGCCGTCGGCACCGATGAACAGCTGATCAAAGTCGTAGGAGCGCAGTACCTGCTCCGCGACCTGCCCCTGAAAAGACTCCGAGTGCGGGTCCCACGTTCCGCCCGTCATCAACAGGACCGGTTCGTGTTCCAGCTCGGTCAGGGCGCGCGCAACATGCAGGGAATTGGTCATGACCACCAGGCCGGGTTGCTGGCCCAGCTCAGGAATCAATGCCGCCGTGGTGCTGCCGCTGTCGACGATGATTCTGGCGTGCTCGCGAATTCTGCAAACCGCAGCGCGGGCGATGGCTTGTTTGTAACGAGAAACCGGCTGACTGCCATCGCTTATAAGCTCGTGAGGAAGCGGCACTGCGCCCCCGTAGCGGCGCAACAGCAGACCGTTGGTTTCAAGCGCAGCGAGGTCCTTTCGAATCGTAACTTCGGAAGTTTCAAAGCGTCTGGCCAAGTCGTCGACACTTACTTCACCTTGCTCGTTGAGCAGGGCGAGAATGTTGTGGCGACGTTGTGGTGTATTACGCTTCGACATGACTGCCTTAAGTTTCGTTTCGAAAGATAACGAAGGCAATAAAAACCTATTTTTGGGGTTTGGTCAAGGTTTCGGGATGGGGCGGCGCAATTTCTATCAGATACTTGTGACACCGGCTTTTGAGCCTGGGGTGTGACGCGGAGCGTCAAGAACGGCATTCCCGCGCTGGAGCGTGAGGAACGATAGGTGTCTGACGGAACGCTATCGTACCCATGCTCCGCGTGGGTATGCGGTTCTGGACGCTCTGCGTCCTGGCTTGAGTGTCAGGTGTGGATAGTTAGGGCCGCGTGCCAATGTTGAGCATTGGCACGCGGGTCATAAGGGGCTGTGGATAACTCAGTCTTTCCTGATTTTCACCGGCCGCTTCCAGCCTTCGATGTTGCGTTGGCGGGCGCGGGCCACGCCAAGTTGTTCAGCAGGCACGTTCTGCGTGATGGTCGAACCGGCTGCAGTCGTCGCACCGTCCAGGATATCCACAGGCGCAACCAGAGAGTTGTTGGAACCGATGAAGACGTCTGCACCCAACGTGGTCTTGTGCTTGTTGGCACCATCGTAGTTACAGGTGATGGTGCCGGCACCGATATTGGTGCGCGCGCCAACTTCGGCGTCGCCCAGGTACGTCAGGTGGCCGACCTTTGCACCCTCGCCGAGGTTCGCATTCTTGAGCTCGACAAAGTTACCCACATGCGCCTTGGCACCCAGCACGCTGCCTGGTCGCAGGCGCGCAAACGGACCTGCATCACTGCCCTCACCCAGGATTGCGCCTTCGATGTGGCTGTTGGCTTTAACGACGACACCCTTGCGCAGGGTGCTGTCCTTGATGACGCAGTTCGGACCGATGACCACGTCATCCTCGATCACGACCTTGCCTTCAAGAATCACATTGATATCGATCAGCACGTCGCGCCCGACGCTGACTTCACCGCGCACATCGAAGCGCGCAGGGTCGCGCAGGGTCACGCCAGCCGCCATCAGACGACGGGCTTCGCGCATCTGGTAATGACGTTCCAGCTCGGAAAGCTGCTTGCGATCATTGGCGCCCTGCACTTCCATCGCGTCGTGGGGCTGCTCTGTGGCAACCACCAGGCCGTCATTAGCCGCCATGGCAATCACGTCGGTGAGGTAATACTCACCCTGGGCATTGTTGTTGGACAGCCGCCCTAGCCAGTCAGCGAGATGAGCGGCAGGCACCGCGAGAATTCCGGTATTACCTTCGGTGATAGCCTTCTGTGCGTCGCTCGCGTCCTTATGCTCGACGATGGCACAGACACGATTCTGATCGTCGCGAACGATACGGCCGTAACCGGTCGGGTCATCCAGCGTAACGGTCAGCAGACCCAGTTGCTGCGGATTGACCAGTTCGAGCAGGCGCGAAAGCGTTTCCACTTCGATCAACGGTACATCGCCATAAAGAATCAATACGGTGTCAGCCGTCAGCGCGGGCAGCGCCTGAGCAACCGCATGGCCGGTACCGAGTTGCTTGTCCTGCATCACGAAATTCAAGTCATCGGCTGCCAGCTGTTCACGCACGGCATCAGCGCCGTGCCCGATCACGACGTGTATTCCACTTGGGGATAACTGACGTGCGCTGTGGATAACATGACCCAGCATGGAATTGCCGGCCACGGGGTGCAGAACCTTCGGCAGCGCGGAACGCATCCGGGTACCTTGGCCAGCAGCGAGAATAACGATATCGAGAGACATGATAGGACTACCAACTGAGCGGCAACCGGACCGAAGACGGGCTGACTTGAAAGAGGAAATCTGAAAAAAGAAAAAGGGTAGCCGAGGCTACCCTTTTTCTCAATCGCGCATCGAGTGCAGCAGGGTTAGCCGCCGAACTTCTTGCGAATTTGCTGAACGGTGCGCAGCTGAGCTGCAGCCTCGGCCAGACGAGCAGTTGCAGATCCGTAATCGAAATCTGCGCCCTTCTCGTTCAGGGCCTTCTCTGCAGCCAGTACGGCTGCCTGAGCAGAAGCTTCATCCAGGTCGGCAGCACGTTGCACAGTATCGGCAAGCACCTTGACCATGTTCGGCTGA
This sequence comes from Pseudomonas sp. PvP028, assembly GCF_017832255.1. Lineage (NCBI taxonomy): Bacteria > Pseudomonadati > Pseudomonadota > Gammaproteobacteria > Pseudomonadales > Pseudomonadaceae > Pseudomonas > Pseudomonas sp. PvP028. The sequence continues at coordinate 1,412,201 of NZ_JAFIBL010000001.1, read as the reverse complement.
ACTTCAAGGAAACCACCGGAGATGTAGAACACCTCGGCTTCCCCACCCTGCTTGATCAAGCGGATCGGGCCCGGCTTCAGATCAGTGATCAGCGGCGCGTGGCCTGGAGCGATACCGATATCACCCAGGTTGCCGTGCGCAATCACCATCTCGACCAGACCGGAGAAGATTTCCCCTTCCGCGCTGACGATGTCGCAATGGACTGTCATAGCCATTTGCTTGCCTCAACCTAATAGCGCCCGTTGCCGGGCGCCGGGATTACAGTTTCTTGGCTTTCTCGATCGCTTCTTCGATGCCGCCGACCATGTAGAACGCTTGTTCTGGCAGGTGGTCGTAGTCACCGTTGAGGATGCCTTTGAAGCCAGCAATGGTGTCTTTCAGGGAAACGTATTTACCCGAAGCACCGGTGAAGACTTCTGCCACGAAGAAAGGCTGGGACAGGAAGCGCTGGATCTTACGAGCACGGTTAACCAACTGCTTGTCGGTCTCCGAGAGCTCGTCCATACCCAGGATCGCGATGATGTCTTTCAGCTCTTTGTAACGCTGCAACACGTACTGAACGCCGCGAGCGGTGTCGTAGTGTTCCTGGCCAATGACGTTCGGGTCCAGCTGGCGCGAAGTCGAATCCAGTGGATCTACCGCCGGGTAGATACCCAGAGAGGCGATGTCACGGGACAGTACGACGGTGGCGTCCAAGTGGGCAAACGTGGTAGCTGGCGATGGGTCAGTCAAGTCATCCGCTGGTACGTATACGGCCTGGATCGAGGTGATCGAACCATTCTTGGTGGAAGTGATGCGCTCTTGCAGAGTGCCCATCTCTTCAGCCAGGGTCGGCTGGTAACCTACTGCGGAAGGCATACGGCCCAGCAGTGCGGATACTTCGGTACCGGCCAGGGTGTAACGATAGATGTTGTCGACGAACAGCAGAACGTCGTTACCTTCGTCACGGAACTTCTCGGCCATGGTCAGGCCGGTCAGTGCTACGCGCAGACGGTTACCCGGCGGCTCGTTCATCTGACCGTAGACCAGTGCCACTTTGTCCAGAACGTTGGAGTCCTTCATCTCGTGGTAGAAGTCGTTACCCTCACGAGTACGCTCACCCACACCGGCGAACACGGAATAACCGCTGTGCTCGATGGCGATGTTACGGATCAGTTCCATCATGTTTACGGTCTTGCCGACACCGGCACCACCGAACAGACCGACTTTACCGCCCTTGGCGAACGGGCAGACCAGGTCGATAACCTTGATGCCGGTTTCCAGAAGGTCGTTGCCGCCTGCCTGCTCAGCGAAGGACGGTGCAGGACGGTGAATGCCCCAGCGCTCTTCGGTGGCGATCGGGCCAGCTTCGTCGATCGGGTTGCCCAGCACGTCCATGATCCGGCCCAGCGTCGCTTTACCGACCGGTACGGAGATGGCTGCGCCAGAGTCTGTTACTTCCAGACCACGCTTCAAGCCCTCAGTGGAGCCCATCGCAATGGTACGAACCACGCCGTCGCCCAGCTGCTGCTGAACTTCCAGGGTGGTTCCTGCCGCGCTCTGAACTTCCAGCGCGTTGTAGATACTCGGTACGCTATCGCGTGGGAATTCCACGTCGATCACGGCGCCGATGATTTGAACGATACGTCCGCTACTCATTAGCTGGTTCCTCTAATATTTGAACCGTTAAACCGCGGCAGCGCCGCCGACGATTTCCGAGATCTCTTGGGTGATCGCTGCCTGACGCGCCTTGTTGTAGATCAGCTGCAAATCGCTGATCAAATCACCGGCGTTGTCTGTGGCGTTCTTCATCGCGATCATCCGCGCTGCTTGTTCAGCTGCGTTGTTCTCGACCACCGCCTGGTACACCTGCGATTCCACGTAGCGAACCATAAGGCCGTCTAGCAGCTCTTTGGCATCGGGTTCGTAGAGATAGTCCCAGTGGTGCTTGAGCCCTTGATCCGGGGTTGCCACCAGCGGAATCAATTGCTCCACTGTTGGTTGCTGGGTCATGGTGTTGATGAACTTGTTGGATACCACGGACAGGCGATCAATACGGCCATCCAGGTAGGCATCCAGCATCACCTTGACGCTGCCGATCAAGTCGTTGATCGACGGCTCTTCGCCCAGGTGGCTGATCGCAGCGACGACGTTACCGCCGAAGTTGCGGAAAAATGCCGCACCTTTGCTGCCGACCACGCACAGATCGATCTCTACACCGTTTTCACGGTTCACCGCCATGTCCTTGACCAGAGTCTTGAACAGGTTGGTATTCAAGCCACCACACAGACCACGGTCACTGCTCACTACGACATAACCGACGCGCTTAACAGGGCGCTCGATCATGAACGGGTGGCGGTACTCCGGGTTGGCGTTTGCCAGATGACCAATCACCTGACGAATGCGCTCCGCGTAAGGACGGCTAGCAGCCATGCGCATTTGAGCCTTGCGCATTTTGCTGACCGCCACTTTTTCCATGGCGCTGGTGATCTTTTGCGTGCTTTTGATGCTCGCAATCTTGCTGCGAATCTCTTTTGCGCCTGCCATGTAACACCTATCAGGTTAGCAAGCGGGAGCCTTGCGGCCCCCGCTGCGGCTTACCAGGTTTGGGTGGCCTTGAACTTCTCGATGCCGGCTTTCATGCCAGAATCGATTTCGTCATTGAAGTCACCCTTCACGTTGATCTTCGCCATCAAATCGGCGTGATCGCGGTTGAAGTAAGCAATCAGCGCTTGTTCAAAGCTGCCGATCTTGGTGATTTCGACGTCAGTCAGGAACCCACGCTCAGCGGCATACAGCGACAGCGCCATGTCAGCGATCGACATTGGTGCGTATTGCTTCTGCTTCATCAGCTCGGTGACGCGCTGACCATGCTCAAGTTGCTTGCGGGTCGCCTCGTCCAGGTCAGAAGCGAACTGGGCGAATGCCGCCAGTTCACGGTACTGAGCCAGAGCGGTACGGATACCACCGGAAAGCTTCTTGATGATCTTGGTCTGAGCGGCACCACCCACACGGGATACCGAAACACCGGCGTTCACAGCCGGACGGATGCCGGAGTTGAACATGGCCGATTCCAGGAAGATCTGACCGTCGGTGATGGAAATCACGTTGGTCGGAACGAACGCGGAAACGTCGCCAGCCTGGGTTTCGATGATCGGCAGTGCGGTCAGGGAACCGGTTTTGCCGGTCACTGCGCCGTTGGTGAACTTCTCTACGTACTCTTCGGAAACACGCGATGCGCGCTCCAGCAGACGGGAGTGGAGATAGAACACGTCGCCTGGGTAAGCTTCACGGCCTGGTGGACGGCGCAGCAGCAGGGAAATCTGGCGGTAAGCCACTGCTTGCTTGGACAGATCGTCATAAACGATCAACGCGTCTTCACCGCGGTCGCGGAAGAACTCGCCCATGGTGCAACCCGAGTACGGTGCAAGGAACTGCAGCGCAGCGGATTCGGAAGCACTTGCAGCCACGACGATGGTGTTAGCCAGTGCGCCGTTTTCTTCGAGCTTGCGAACAACGTTGGCGATGGTCGATTGCTTCTGACCGATCGCTACGTAGACGCAGAAGATGCCGCTGTTCTTCTGGTTGATGATTGCGTCGATGGCCAGAGCGGTTTTACCGATCTGACGGTCACCGATGATCAGCTCACGCTGGCCACGGCCGACAGGAATCATGGCATCGACAGCCTTGTAGCCAGTCTGTACAGGCTGGTCTACCGACTTACGCCAGATCACGCCTGGAGCAACTTTCTCGACCGCATCGGTCTCGGTGTTGTTCAGCGGACCTTTGCCGTCAACTGGATTACCCAGTGCATCGACAACGCGACCCAGCAGTTCCTTACCCACCGGAACCTCGAGGATGCGGCCAGTGCACTTGGCGCTCATGCCTTCAGCCAGAGTCGTGTAAGCGCCCAGTACAACGGCACCCACGGAGTCTTGCTCAAGGTTCAGCGCCATACCGTAGACGCCGCCCGGAAACTCGATCATTTCGCCGTACATTACGTCGGCCAGACCATGAATCCGCACGATACCGTCAGACACGCTGACGACTGTGCCTTCGTTACGGGCTTGGGAGGTTACATCGAGCTTGTCGATGCGACCCTTGATGATTTCACTTATTTCGGAAGGATTGAGTTGCTGCATTGCTCTGCTGCCCCTTCAAACTCAAGATTTCAATGCTTCGGCTAGTTTCGCGATCTTGCCACGAACTGAGCCATCGATAACCAGGTCGCCGGCGCGGATGACGACACCCCCTATAAGAGAGGCATCCTCCGCAGCATGCAGGCGCACTTCCCGGCCGAGCCGTGCACTGAGAACCTTGGCGAGTTTGTCTTGCTGTTCTTGGTTCAATGCGAAAGCACTGGTGACATCCACATCGACCGATTTTTCCTGCTCGGCCTTGTACAGGTCGAACAGTTCGGCGATCTCCGGCAAAAGCGGGAGGCGGTCGTTTTCAGCAACGACGTGAATGAAATTCTGTGCCTTGGCATCGAACTTTTCGCCACACACTTCAATAAAAGTGGTGGCCTTTTGTGCGCTCGTCAGTCGCGGGGCCTTGAGCATGCGCTGCATGGTGTCGTCTTGTGACACCGCAGCAGCCAGGCCGAGCATGGCTGACCAATTGGCCAGCTGCTGGTGGGCCTGCGCATGCTCGAAGGCCGCCTTCGCGTAAGGTCGGGCCAACGTGGTCAGTTCTGCCATGATCGCCCTCGCTTAAATTTCAGCAGCCAGTTTGTTAACCAGCTCCGCGTGCGCGTTTTGATCGATTGTGGCACCCAGGATCTTCTCTGCGCCATTGACTGCCAGGCTACCCAACTGGGCGCGCAAGGCGTCTTTGACACCGTTCAGTTCCTGCTCGATCTCGGCATGAGCCTGAGCCTTCACACGGTCAGCTTCAACGCGTGCCGTTTCACGGGCTTCGTCGACAATCTGAGTACCGCGTTTCTTGGCTTGCTCAATGATCTCGGCTGCTTGAGCTTTAGCTTCGCGCAGTTGTTGACCCGCTTTTTCTTGGGCCAGCTCCAGGTCGCGAGCTGCTCGGGAAGCAGCGTCCAGTCCATCCGCGATCTTCTTCTGACGTTCGTGCAAAGCCGCGATGACCGGAGGCCACACGAACTTCATGCAGAAAATCACAAAAATGAAGAACGCAACGGACTGGCCAATCAGGGTTGCATTAATGTTCACGCCAACACCTCGCTCGTTCGTTGTCCATCACACCAATCAACTCGAAAATTCGAGTGATCAGCCAGCGAGTTGACCAACGAAGGGGTTCGCAAAGGTGAAGAACAGAGCGATACCGACACCGATCATGGTCACGGCGTCGAGCAAGCCCGCAACGATGAACATTTTAACTTGCAGCATTGGAACCATTTCCGGCTGACGCGCTGCGCCTTCCAGGAACTTGCCGCCCAACAGGCCGAAACCGATTGCAGTACCCAGTGCGCCCAGGCCGATCAACAGTGCAACAGCGATAGCGGTTAGACCAACTACAGTTTCCATCTTTCCTCCCGACTTTTACGTCGTATTGGTTAGGTTTTTTTAATTGAAGCGGTAAAACAAAATCGTTTCTACATCAGCCCTTGCGGGCACCGCCTCGCCACTGGCGAGACGGTCATCAGACGCGTCCTGAGACGAATCTCAATGGTTATCTTCGTGAGCCATCGACAGGTAGACGATGGTCAGCATCATGAAGATGAACGCTTGCAGGGTGATGATCAGGATGTGGAACACAGCCCACGCCCACTGCAGCACTACACCCAGACCGCTGAGCCACAACAGACCGCTGCCGAACATCACGGCGATCAGAATGAAGACCAGCTCGCCAGCATACATGTTGCCGAACAGACGCAGAGCCAGGGAAATCGGCTTGGCGATGAGCGTCACGAATTCCAGCAGGAAGTTGACCGGGATCAACAGCGCCTGAACGAACAGGTTCTTGCTGCCAAACGGGTGAAGGGTCAGCTCGCCGATGAAACCGCCGATGCCCTTGACCTTGATGCTGTAGAAAATGATCAGTGCGAACACGGACAGGGCCATGCCCAGCGTGGCGTTCGGGTCAGTGGTCGACACGGCACGGAACGGAATGTGCGAGTCACCCGAGATCATCATCGCCAGCTGTGGAATCCAGTCCACCGGTACCAGGTCGACCGCGTTCATCAGGAATACCCAGACGAAAATGGTCAACGCCAGTGGCGCGATGACCGCGCTGCGGCCGTGGAAGCTGTCTTTCACGCTGCCGTCGACGAACTCGACCAGAACTTCGACGAAGTTCTGCAGTGCGCCAGGCTGACCGGAAGTTGCCTTCTTGGCCGCCATGCGGAAGATCAGAACGAAAATCAGACCCAACGCAACCGACCAGCCGAGGGTATCGACGTGGAAGGCCCAGAAACCCATTTCCTTGGCTTCCGCTGCGGTGTGGGCAAAGCCCCATTCGCCATTGGGCAGGTGCCCGAATGTAAGGTTCTGCAAGTGGTGCTGGATATAGCCCGAAGCTGTTTGCTCTGCCATGGTTGCCTCAAACGCCCTAAGGTCTCGAAAGTCTTGTTCTCGTAAGCAGGGGAGCGAACCAGTTGACCACCTGGATCAACATGAACACGCCGAATACAGCCAGCGGCGCCAAAGGCTTCACACCTGCGAACGTCAATGCAAAAAGCACTGCCGTGAAAATCAGTTTGCCTGCCTCGCCGGCGTAGAACGACCGAACGATGGCTTGCGCTGCTCTGGCCCCGGAAAACCGGAATGCCTTGTGAGCAAAGTATAAATTGGGTAGCCAGGCTATCAGGCCTCCGCAGAGTCCCGAATATCCTGCAACGACTCCTTGCCACTGCCACAGCACCAATGCGGCCATGAGCAGCACGATCAATTGAGCCAGCAAAAGCGGGAAAACCGCCAGGCGATAGAACGGCAAGCGGTCTGGCATGCGGGATTCCATCGCAACTGCTCCTTTGATGTCGGTCGCCATGATCAATAACTTGGCATAATTTGTGCCGACAAAATGCGCGCAGAGTATAGGGGCGGTTAAGCCCCTATTCAACAGTCGGGTAGTGATTTCCGACTATACGCTACAGAGCAATTGTTTCAGCGGATGTGAGCGAGCACTCCCTGAAGCTCGTCCAGCGAGTTGTAACGGATAACCAATTGACCTTTGCCCTTCTGACCGTGACGAATCTGCACCGCAGAGCCCAGACGCTCGGCCAGGCGCTGTTCGAGGCGGCTGATGTCCGGGTCGGTCTTCACCGGCTCGGCGGCCTCTGCCTTGCCACTCAGCCACTGCCTGACCAGTGCTTCGGTCTGGCGTACGGTAAGCCCGCGTGCGACAACATGTCGCGCACCTTCGACCTGCCGATCTTCACCCAGTCCGAGCAATGCACGCGCATGGCCCATTTCCAGATCGCCATGAGACAGCATCGTCTTGATGGCCTCCGGCAAGGCGATCAGGCGTAACAGGTTGGCGACACTGACTCGCGACTTGCCGACGGCATCAGCCACCTGCTGCTGGGTCAGTTGAAACTCCTGCTGCAAGCGCTGCAGCGCCATGGCCTCTTCAATCGGGTTGAGGTCCTCACGCTGGATGTTCTCGATCAGCGCCATCGCAATCGCGGTTTCGTCCGGTACATCGCGGACCATCGCCGGGATCGTCTCCACACCTGCCTGCTGGCTGGCACGCCAGCGACGCTCACCCGCGATGATCTCGAAGCGGTTGTCACCGATAGGACGCACCACGATCGGCTGCATCACGCCCTGCGACTTGATCGACTGCGCAAGTTCTTCGAGTGCCTGCGGGTCCATGTCACGGCGCGGCTGGTACTTGCCGCGCTGGATCAGGTCCAGCGGCACATGCTGCAACTCACTTGGCGGGGCCTTGACGGCCTGTTCTTCCAGCGAACTGACGGTTGGACTGCTCAGAAGTGCGTCCAACCCACGTCCGAGACCTCGTTTCTTGACGGCCATGGGAATTCCTTAGGTTGGCTGAGCGGTTTTTGCGCCGCGACGTTGACGACGAACCAGTTCACTTGCCAGGGCCAGATAGGCCAGCGCACCACGAGACGACTTGTCATACGCCAGTACCGGCATGCCGAAACTCGGTGCCTCGGCCAGGCGGATGTTCCTCGGTATCACGGTGTCGTACAGCTGCTCGCCGAAGTGTTCCTTGAGCTGCGCCGAAACGTCGTTGATCAGGCTCAGCCGCGGATCATACATGGTGCGCAGCAGGCCTTCGATTTTCAGCTGCGGGTTGAGCAGTTCAGCGATGCGCTTGATGTTATCCACAAGGTCACTGAGACCTTCGAGTGCAAAGTACTCGCACTGCATGGGGATAATTACGCCGTCTGCCGCGACCAGTGCGTTCAGGGTCAGCATCGACAGCGAAGGTGGGCAATCGATGAGAATGTAATCGTAATTCTCGCGGATAGGCGCCAGCGCATTGCGCAGACGACTCTCTTTCATCTGCATTTCCAGCAGAACCACTTCGCCCGCCGTCAGATCACGGTTGGCCGGAAGCAGTTGATAACCACCGTGCTCGGAAAACTGCATGGCCTCGCCCAGATCGCATTCGCCGATCAACAGGTCGTAGACGGAGTTTTCCAGGTTGTGTTTATCCACACCGCTGCCCATGGTCGCATTACCCTGGGGATCGAGATCGATCAACAGCACACGGCGCTTGGTCGCGACCAGTGACGCGGCGAGGTTGATGCATGTGGTGGTCTTGCCGACCCCACCTTTCTGGTTCGCTATCGCGAATACCTTAGCCATTCTTGCTTGTGTTCCCAGTCATGCCGTGCGGCGCAGTATCAGCAGATGGCGTTGGCCTTGGCAACCCGGAACGGTCAAGGCGTGTGCGCTATCGAGGTGAAAATCCGAGGGCAATGCTACCAGCTCATCGTCAGGATGCAGCCCTTTCATTGCCAGCCAGCGTGTATTGACGTCGCCCATGTGACGCGTCCAGCCGGTGAAGTCTTCCAGGCTGCTGAACGCACGGGAGATGATCCCGTCGAAAGGCACTTCAGGCTGATAACTTTCTGCACGGCTGTGGATAACTTCAAGATTATCCAGTTTCAGCTCAAGTTTGACCTGGGTCTGAAACCGGGTTTTCTTGCCATTGCTGTCCAGCAGCGCCACTTTGCGCTCCGGAAACAGGATGGCCATGGGAATGCCGGGCATCCCACCGCCGCTGCCGACGTCGATCCAGCGTGTACCTTCGATGAAGGGCACCACACTGAGACTGTCGAGCAGATGCCTCGATACCATTTCGTCCGGGTTGCGTACCGCAGTCAGGTTGTAGGCCTTGTTCCACTTGATCAACAACGCCAGATACGCCAGCAATTGCTCGTGCTGTGCCGGGCTGAGGTCAATCCCCAATTCCCGGGCACCGGTGGATAACTCTTGGGCGTGTTGCGGGGTGACCATAGAACTCAAGCGCTTTGCTCCAACTGACGGCCCGCGCCGCGTTTTTTCAAATGGATCATCAACAGCGATATCGCTGCAGGCGTAACGCCGGGGATGCGCGATGCCTGTCCGAGTGTTTGCGGACGAGTTATCCCCAGCTTGCTTTGGATTTCTTTCGACAGGCCGGAGATCGCGGCGTAGTCGATGTCTTCCGGCAGACCAGTGTCTTCACTGGCGCGCAGACGGGCAATTTCGTCCTGCTGGCGGTCAATGTAACCGGCATATTTTGTCTTGATCTCGACCTGCTCGGCGACCTGGGGATCGATGCAGCCCTGGCCAGTGATTGAAATCAGGCTGGCGTAGTCGATTTCCGGACGAGTCAGCAGGTTGAGCAAATTGTATTCGTGGGTCAGCGGCGTGCCGAAGTGTGCAGCAATCGCATCGCCCTGCTCGGTACCGGGACGCACCCAGGTACTTTTCAAACGCTGTTCTTCCAGCTCGATGCTTTCACGCTTGGTGCAGAACGCAGCCCAGCGGGCATCGTCGACCAGGCCCAGTTCGCGGCCCTTTTCGGTAAGTCGCAGGTCAGCGTTGTCTTCGCGCAGGATCAAACGGTATTCGGCCCTGGAAGTGAACATCCGGTAAGGCTCTTGCGTACCGAGCGTGATCAGGTCGTCGACCAGAACGCCGATGTACGCTTCATCGCGACGCGGGCACCAGCTGTCTCGACCCTGTGCGCGCAGCGCGGCATTGGTCCCGGCCAGCAAACCCTGAGCGCCTGCCTCTTCGTAACCGGTCGTGCCGTTGATCTGGCCAGCGAAGAACAGACCGCCGATGACCTTGGTTTCCAGGCTGTATTTCAGATCACGCGGGTCGAAATAGTCGTATTCGATGGCGTAACCAGGGCGAACGATGTGTGCGTTCTCCATGCCGCGAATCGATTGGACGATCTGCAATTGCACGTCGAATGGCAACGACGTGGAAATACCGTTCGGGTACAGCTCGTGCGTGGTCAACCCTTCCGGCTCGATGAAGACCTGATGGCTTTCCTTGTCGGCAAACCGGTGGATCTTGTCTTCGATCGACGGGCAGTAACGTGGACCAATACCTTCGATAACACCCGAATACATCGGCGAGCGATCGAGGTTGGACGCAATGATTTCGTGAGTCCGCGCGTTGGTGTGCGTAATCCAGCAACTGACCTGCGGCGGATGCTGTTCCTTGTTGCCCAGGAACGACATGACCGGGATCGGTGTGTCACCTGGCTGCTCGGTCATCACCGAGAAATCCACAGAACGCCCGTCAATGCGTGGCGGGGTCCCGGTTTTCAGGCGGCCGACGCGTAGCGGTAGTTCACGCAGTCGTTGCGCCAGTGCGATCGAGGGAGGATCACCTGCCCGACCGCCCGAGTAATTTTGCATACCGATGTGGATAAGTCCGCCAAGGAACGTACCTGTGGTCAACACCACGGACTCGGCAAATATGCGCATACCCATCTGGGTCACGACGCCGCGCACTTGATCCTGTTCGACGATCAGGTCATCGCAGGCTTGCTGAAATATCCACAGATTCGGCTGGTTTTCCAGGATTTCGCGGATGGCTGCCTTGTACAGCACGCGATCAGCCTGTGCACGGGTAGCTCGTACGGCCGGCCCCTTGCGGCTGTTCAGCACGCGGAACTGGATACCGCCCTTGTCAGTAGCCATGGCCATGGCGCCGCCCAAGGCGTCGATTTCCTTGACCAGATGGCTTTTACCGATACCACCTATGGCCGGGTTGCAACTCATCTGGCCGAGTGTTTCCACGTTGTGGGTCAGCAACAGGGTTTTGACACCCATGCGTGCCGACGCCAGTGCGGCCTCGGTACCGGCATGACCGCCACCGATGACGATCACTTCAAAACGGGAAGGGAAATCCACCACGCACCTCGTGCCTGTTGTCGATGAGAAATTGGGATAGCTGACAAGTATAGGGACTTACCCCACCTGAATGAAACCCGTTGGACAAAATTTAACCAGCTGTGGAAAACTCGCGAATAAAGAAAATAAAAAGGAAAGAAAGTTTATAAAGCCTTGTTTTTATGTTTATTCTTACTGAGCCACCTTTCTGTGGATAGATCTCTACAGGCCTTTATTTTCAAAGTGTACAGAGATTCAAAAGCCTGTGTTCATGTGGGGATGAGGGGTTTGGATAACCGTCCTGAGCCTGTTGATAAGATAGCCACTTGTCCACAGGGGCATTTATCTTCAGGTTTGCACCCTGCTTACCCACCGAGCTGAAGGGCAGTTATTCACAGGGCTTAATCCACAAAAAAACGGCTCTTCAGCAAAAATCAGGCACAGAAAATCCCTCCCTCGGGCATGTCTGCTCGTCAGATTCAGGTGTCGAGGCAAAATTAAAGGAGGAAATAGCCGAGTATGTGGATAACGCTGCCGCTGAAAGAGGCGTCTTGTGGTGCTTGAAGGCATGACCCAGGGCGGGCCATGCCAGGAGGTTTACTTACCGATGCAGAAGCTAGAGAAGATTCTGCCAAGCAGGTCGTCGGAACTGAATGCGCCGGTAATCTCGCCAAGCGCTTGCTGTGCCTGACGCAGGTCTTCGGCCAGTAGCTCTCCAGCGCCCGCCAGGGTGAGTTGAGCCCTGCCGTGTTCCAGCGAGTCACTGGCATGGCGCAGCGCCTCAAGATGGCGTCGACGCGCGCTGAAGCTGCTTTCCGAGGTTTGTTCATAGCCCATGCAGGCCTTGAGATGCTCGCGCAGCAGTTCAAGCCCTTCGCCACCAGACCTGGCGCTCAGGCTGATGGTGACGTGGCCATCAACGCTGGTCTGCAGATCGACGGGGTCTCCACTCAGATCTGCCTTGTTGCGTATCAGCGTGACTTTCGACGGGTCCGGGCGCTGCTCGAGGAATTCGGGCCACAGTGCAAACGGGTCTGCTGCCTCCGGCGCGGTCGCATCCACCACCAGCAGAATCCGGTCAGCTTCGCCGATGGCCTTGAGTGCGCGCTGCACGCCGATCATTTCCACCTGATCTTGAGTATCCCGCAGCCCTGCAGTGTCGACTACGTGCAACGGCATTCCATCTATGTGGATATGTTCACGCAGTACATCGCGGGTGGTGCCGGCGATCTCGGTGACAATTGCCGCCTCCCTGCCCGCCAGAGCGTTCAACAGACTGGATTTGCCCGCATTAGGGCGTCCGGCAATCACCACGGTCATGCCGTCGCGTAATAAGGCACCCTGCCCGGCTTCACGCAGCACTGTGGATAACTCGGCACGCACGTCATCGAGCATCTTCAGAACGTGGCCATCGGCAAGGAAGTCGATTTCCTCTTCGGGGAAGTCGATTGCAGCCTCTACGTAGATGCGCAGGCTGATCAATTTCTCGGTCAAGTTATCCACACGCCGTGAGAAAGCACCCTGCAGTGAGCGCAGTGCATTACGCGCTGCCTGTGCAGAACTTGCCTCGATCAGGTCGGCAATCGCTTCTGCCTGAGCAAGATCGAGCTTGTCATTGAGAAAGGCGCGCTCACTGAACTCGCCCGGACGAGCCAGTCGGCTGCCCAGTTGCAGGCAGCGTTGCAGCAGCATGTCCAGAACGATGGGACCACCATGACCCTGAAGTTCCAGAACGTCTTCGCCGGTGAATGAGTTGGGTCCCGGAAAATACAGCGCAATGCCTTCGTCGAGTACCTGGCCGGCGTCATCGACAAAGGGGCCGTAGTGGGCAAATCGGGGCTTGAGGGTCCGGCCGATAATGGCTTCGGCGGCCTTGCCCGCCAGAGGGCCTGATAGCCGGACGATACCGACACCGCCACGCCCTTGGGCTGTGGCGATGGCGGCAATGGTTTCACGAGGAACGTTCATGCTCCGGCTCCCGGGCAAATGACGGATAGCAAAACGCCCCACTAGGGGGCGTCTTGTAGAACTTATTCACAGGTTAGATCAGGCAGCTGCTTTCTTGGTAGCGGCTTCGATCTTGCGAGTGATGTAAGCCTGCTGAGCGATCGACAGGGTGTTGTTCACAACCCAGTACAGAACCAGACCGGCAGGGAACCACAGGAAGAAGAACGTGAAAATGATCGGCATCATTTTCATGACCTTGGCCTGCATCGGATCTGGCGGAGTCGGGTTCAGACGCTGCTGAATGAACATGGTCGCGCCCATGATGATCGGCAGGATAAAGAACGGGTCCTTGATCGACAGGTCGGTTATCCACAGGATCCATGGTGCCTGACGCATTTCCACGCTTTCCAGGAGTACCCAGTACAGCGAAAGGAAAACCGGCATTTGCACAAGAATAGGCAAGCATCCACCCAGCGGGTTGATCTTCTCTTTCTTGTACAGCTCCATCATTGCCTGGGACATCTTCTGACGATCATCGCCATGCTGCTCTTTCAGCAATGCAAGCTTCGGAGCCACGGCGCGCATGCGTGCCATCGACTTGTAGCTGGCTGCGGAGAGCGGGAAGAACAGGCCTTTGATCAGCATGGTCAGAACAATGATCGACCAGCCCCAGTTACCGAGGATGGCGTGGATATGTTGCAGCAGCCAGAAGATAGGCTGGGCAATGAACCACAGGAAACCATAATCGACGGTCAGCTCCAGGCCTGGGGATAACTCTTTGAGTACCGCCTGGCTTTTCGGACCTGCGTACAGGGTGGCACTGGTTTCACCTTGTGCACCAGGTGCAACCGACAGAGTCGGGCTGGTGAAGCCGATGATGTAGTTGCCCTGGCTGTCTTTGCGGGTCTGAACGGCGTTGGTTGCGTTGTGATCCGGAATCCACGCAGTCACGAAGTAGTGCTGCAACCATGCAACCCAACCGCCCTGGACAGTTTCCTTGACCTGGCCCTTGTCGATATCTTTCATCGACACTTTCTTGTACGGCTCGGCCGCAGTCCACAGGGCAGCGCCCAGATAGGTAGCGGTGCCGGTAGCAGTCGTCGAAGAAGGATCGGAGCTGGCATCGCGCTTCAATTGCGCGAACAGATTACCCGACCAGGGTTGTGCGCTCTGGTTATCCACAACGTAAGTCATGACCAGATCGTACAGACCGCGCTTGAAGGTGAAGCGCTTGATGTAATTGACGCCGTTTTCCGAGAATTTCAGATCCACGACCATCGTGTCCTGGCCATCAGCCAGTTGATAAGTCTTTTGTGTGGAGGTGTAAACCGGACGACCGGCAGCGCGTGCATCAGGACCGTTGGTCCCGGTCAGGCCGCTTTGTGCCAGAAAAGTACGCTCGCCGCCGTTGTCGAACAACTGAAACGGAACGTCAGGACGATCCTGACGACGCGGGTACAGAGGCAAACGAAGCTGAACGACGTCGCCACCCACCGGATCGATCGCCAGATCGAGCACATCGGTCTTGACGTGGATAAGGTCTTTGCTGGCTACGGCCGGAGTTTCAAGAGGTGCTGCAGCCGTATTGGCCGTAGCGTTTGCGCTTGGAACATCGGCACTTGCAGAACCATTAGTACCAGCGGCCGTATCCGGAATACCCGGTGCGGTGGTGCTGGCTGCAACATTCTGGGTCGGCATGGCAGCCTGGCCATAGTCTTGGTTCCATTTCAGAACCCCGACGTAGGTCACGATTGCCAGGGCGACGATCAGGATCGTGCGTTTAATATCCATGATTACTCGGCCATCGAAGAAGAACGGGAGGTGGGGACAGCTGGAACCGGGTCATAACCACCGGGATTCCATGGGTGACAGCGACCAAGACGACGAATTGACAGCCAGCCACCGCGCAAAAGGCCATGATTTTCGATGGCTTCATACGCGTAGCAGGAGCAACTGGGGTAGAAACGACAGTGACTGGCCATCAGCGGGCTAATGGCATAGCGATAGAACTGGATCGGAACGAGTGCCAGTTTACGCATCTGGACTGTCTACCCCTGCAGGTTCGGATTTTTCTTCCGGAATGGGTCGGCTACGCGCCAGACGTTTCCAGAGCTTGCCGAAATGCTGAATCAGTTCAGGGTTTTCTACGTCACCCAAGCCTTTACGCGCGACGATCACGATATCCCAACCGACCAAACTGTCTTGGTGTTGGCGAAATGATTCGCGCATCAGGCGTTTCAAACGATTGCGCTCGACGGAGAGCTTCACGCTCTTTTTACCTATCACAAGCCCCAGGCGGGGATGATCGAGGTCGTTGTTGCGCGCAAGGAGCAGGAGATTTTTCCCCGGAACCTTGCCGGTAGGGGAGTCAAAGACTGCCTTGAAATGCCGGGGAGTGAGCAAACGCTTTTCCCGACTGAAGTCTCGACTCACCTCCTGTGCCGATTTATCAAACTGCCAGACGCTTACGGCCTTTGGCACGACGACGCGAAAGAACTGCGCGGCCGTTTTTGGTGGCCATACGTGCACGGAAACCGTGGGTGCGGGCGCGCTTGATAGTGCTGGGTTGGAAAGTACGTTTCATGGCGTGTTACCTGGTTCGTCCACTACGGGCCGGAATGGCCCCCGTTTTAAGAGACCGGGGATTCTAGAGAAAGCAGGCCCGCAGGTCAATTTCCAACCAGCTTTTCTTCATAGGCGTCTTTTTATAGCTGAACGTCCTCTTCTTCTCATTCACCGCTACGCTAACCCGCTCCTGTTATAGAAATAAAAAGAAGAGAGTATTTAAAGCTTCTTTATAAAGCTTATAACTCTTACGCAGAGCTTTTCTGTGGATAACATCACACAGCCCTTGTTATTCAATGTGTACAGAGGTCAGAAAGGTTGTCGAGAAACGGTGCCTTGCCTGTGCCGGACCCTCGGAAAAGCTGTGCATGGAACGCCTCTTTATCCACAGGCGAGTTATGCACAGAGTTCAAGCCCGACTTATGCAACGGGCTGAAGACGGGTTATCCACAGCGCTTACGCGTTGACCGTTTGTCGTGTGGGCCATGCATAAATCGTTGATTTATAGCCGTCTGTGAGCAACCTACATGTGGATAAGTCGCCTCTGGGTCGTTACAATGGCGGCTGTTTTTGCCTCACCGGCTTTCAACTCAGGGGATATCCGTGTCAGTGGAACTTTGGCAGCAGTGCGTGGAGCTTTTGCGCGATGAGCTGCCTGCCCAGCAATTCAACACTTGGATCCGTCCGCTACAGGTCGAAGCCGAAGGCGACGAGTTGCGTGTGTATGCACCCAATCGTTTTGTTCTCGACTGGGTCAACGAAAAGTACCTTGGTCGTTTGCTTGAGCTTCTTGGCGAACACGGTCAAGGCATGGCCCCTGCTCTTTCCTTATTAATAGGAAGCAAGCGCAGCTCCGCACCCCGTGCCGCTCCGAATGCGCCATTGGCCGCTGCAGCCTCCCAGGCGCTGTCTGCCAACTCGGTGAGCAGCGTCTCGGCACCGGCTCCTGCCACGGCTGCGCCAGCTGCTGCCGTAGCGACGCCGGCACCGGTTCAGAACGTTGCAGCACACAACGAGCCGTCGCGTGACAGCTTTGATCCGATGGCAGGTGCCAGCTCGCAACAAGCGCCCGCTCGCGCAGAACAGCGCACCGTTCAGGTAGAAGGTGCGCTCAAGCACACCAGTTACCTGAACCGTACGTTCACCTTCGAGAATTTCGTCGAGGGTAAGTCCAACCAGCTGGCACGCGCTGCGGCCTGGCAGGTTGCCGACAACCCCAAGCATGGCTACAACCCACTGTTCCTTTATGGCGGTGTGGGTCTCGGTAAAACTCACTTGATGCATGCTGTGGGTAACCACCTGCTGAAGAAGAATCCGAATGCCAAGGTCGTGTACCTGCACTCGGAGCGCTTCGTCGCAGATATGGTCAAGGCGTTGCAGCTCAATGCAATCAACGAGTTCAAGCGCTTCTACCGCTCAGTCGATGCGCTGCTGATCGATGACATCCAGTTTTTTGCGCGCAAGGAACGCTCACAGGAAGAGTTTTTCCACACGTTCAACGCGCTGCTGGAAGGCGGACAACAGGTCATTCTGACCAGCGACCGCTATCCCAAGGAAATCGAAGGCCTTGAAGAGCGACTCAAGTCGCGTTTCGGCTGGGGCCTGACGGTTGCCGTCGAGCCTCCGGAGCTGGAAACCCGCGTGGCGATCCTCATGAAGAAAGCAGATCAGGCCAAGGTCGATCTGCCTCATGACGCAGCGTTCTTCATTGCCCAGCGAATTCGCTCCAACGTGCGTGAGCTTGAAGGTGCGCTCAAGCGCGTCATCGCTCACTCGCACTTCATGGGCCGCGACATCACCATCGAGTTGATTCGCGAGTCGCTGAAGGACTTGCTGGCGTTGCAGGACAAGCTGGTCAGTGTGGATAACATTCAGCGCACCGTCGCCGAGTACTACAAGATCAAGATCTCCGATTTGTTGTCCAAGCGTCGTTCCCGCTCTGTCGCCCGGCCTCGCCAGGTCGCGATGGCGCTCTCCAAGGAACTCACCAACCACAGTCTTCCGGAAATCGGTGATGTGTTTGGTGGCCGTGACCACACGACCGTCTTGCACGCATGCCGAAAGATCAACGAGCTCAAGGAATCCGATGCGGATATCCGCGAGGACTACAAGAACCTGCTGCGCACTCTGACTACGTGATAACGCCAGTGCAGCTCATCAAGGCAAGGGACTAGACCATGCATTTCACCATTCAACGCGAAGCCCTGTTGAAACCCCTGCAATTGGTCGCCGGCGTCGTCGAACGCCGCCAGACCTTGCCGGTTCTTTCCAATGTTCTCCTGGTCGTCGAAGGTCAGCAACTGTCGCTGACGGGTACGGATCTGGAAGTCGAACTGGTTGGCCGCGTCCAGCTGGAAGAGCCTGCCGAGCCTGGAGAGATCACGGTTCCTGCGCGCAAGCTCATGGACATTTGCAAGAGCCTGTCTAATGACGCGCTGATCGACATCAAGCTCGACGAATCGAAACTGATCGTCAAGGCCGGTCGTAGCCGCTTCACTCTGTCGACACTGCCTGCCAATGACTTCCCTACCGTCGAAGAAGGTCCGGGCTCGCTGACGTTCACTCTGGTGCAGAGCAAACTGCGTCGCTTGATCGAGCGCACCAGCTTTGCGATGGCCCAGCAGGACGTTCGTTACTACCTCAATGGCATGTTGCTGGAAGTAAGCGCCGGTATCTTGCGCGCAGTGGCTACTGACGGTCACCGCCTGGCCATGTGCTCGATGTCTGCCGATATCGAACATGCCGATCGCCATCAGGTGATCGTTCCACGTAAAGGTATTCTCGAAATGGCGCGCCTGCTGACCGAGCAGGACGGCACGGTCAGTATCGTTCTGGGTCAGCATCACATTCGTGCGACCACTGGCGAATTCACCTTCACCTCCAAACTGGTGGATGGCAAGTTCCCCGACTACGAGCGCGTGCTGCCTAAAGGTGGTGACAAGCTGGTGCTCGGTGATCGTCAGGCACTGCGTGAGGCGTTCAGCCGTACGGCGATTCTGTCCAACGAGAAGTACCGCGGCATCCGTCTGCAACTGGCCAGCGGTCAATTGAAGATTCAGGCCAACAACCCTGAGCAGGAAGAAGCAGAAGAAGAAATCAGCGTTGAATACAACGGTGATTCGCTGGAGATTGGTTTCAACGTGAGCTACCTGCTCGACGTGCTGGGCGTCATGACGACTGAGCAGGTTCGCCTGATTCTGTCTGACTCCAACAGCAGCGCACTGGTGCAAGAGTCTGATAACGACGACTCCGCCTACGTTGTCATGCCGATGCGTCTGTAACTTCATGTCCAGCGCAACCTAGATGTCTCTTAGTCGCGTCTCGGTCACCGGGGTGCGCAATCTGCACCCGGTGACCCTCTCCCCCTCCCCGCGTATCAATATCCTCTACGGCGCAAACGGCAGTGGCAAAACCAGCGTGCTGGAAGCTATCCATCTGCTGGGCATCGCCCGCTCGTTTCGCAGCAGTCGCCTGTTGCCTGTCATTCAGTACGAGCAG
Organism: Pseudomonas sp. PvP028; assembly: GCF_017832255.1. Taxonomy (NCBI): domain Bacteria; kingdom Pseudomonadati; phylum Pseudomonadota; class Gammaproteobacteria; order Pseudomonadales; family Pseudomonadaceae; genus Pseudomonas; species Pseudomonas sp. PvP028. The sequence continues at coordinate 1,392,931 of NZ_JAFIBL010000001.1, read as the reverse complement.
CCGTCATGTACGGTTTTCGGGCAGGTCGATCTTGCGCAAGGTGGACACAGCAATCTAGGTGTTTCACGCGACCGCCAAGGCGAGTTCCAGATTCGTATCAACGGGCAAAACGCCAGAAGCGCAGCGCAGCTAGCAGAAATTCTGCCGCTGCAGCTCATCAACCCCGACAGCTTCCGATTGCTCGAAGGTGCGCCGAAGATACGCAGGCAGTTTCTGGATTGGGGAGTGTTCCACGTGGAACCTCGCTTTATGGCTACGTGGCAGCGCCTGCAGAAGGCCCTCAAGCAGCGGAACTCGTGGCTTCGGCATGGTACACTTGACGCCGCTTCACAGGCGGCATGGGACCGTGAGCTGTGCTCGGCAAGTGATGAGATCGACGAGTTCCGTCGGGCTTATATCAAGGCACTGAAGCCGGTCTTTGAACAGACTTTGAGCGAACTTGTTGAGCTTGAAGGTTTGACCCTGAGCTACTACCGAGGATGGGACAAGGAAAAAGAGCTAAGTACAGTGCTCGCCTCTTCCCTCCACCGCGATCAGCAAATGGGCCACACCCAGGCCGGACCACAACGAGCTGACCTGCGCCTTAGATTAGGCGCGCACAATGCGGCAGATATTCTGTCTCGCGGTCAGCAAAAGCTGGTGGTCTGCGCACTGCGTATTGCTCAGGGACATCTGGTCAGCCAGGTCCGTCGAGGCCAGTGTATTTACCTGGTAGATGATTTGCCCTCCGAACTGGATGACAACCATCGACGCGCGCTTTGCCGCTTGCTGGAAGAATTACGCTGCCAGGTTTTTATCACCTGTGTAGATCAAGAATTTTTGAGGGAAGGCTGGCAGACGGAAACGCCAGTCGCTTTGTTCCACGTGGAACAAGGCCGTATCACCCAGACCCACGACCATCGGGAGTGATTGCATGAGCGAAAACCAAACGTACGACTCGTCCAGCATTAAGGTGCTGAAAGGACTTGATGCCGTACGCAAGCGTCCCGGAATGTACATCGGTGATACAGACGATGGCAGCGGTCTGCACCACATGGTGTTCGAGGTGGTTGATAACTCGATCGACGAAGCATTGGCAGGCCATTGCGACGACATCAGCATCATCATCCACCCAGACGAATCTATCACCGTGCGCGACAACGGCCGCGGTATTCCGGTAGACGTGCATAAAGAAGAAGGCGTATCTGCAGCCGAGGTCATCATGACCGTGCTCCACGCTGGCGGTAAGTTCGATGACAACTCCTACAAAGTATCCGGTGGTTTGCACGGTGTAGGTGTCTCTGTGGTTAACGCCCTTTCAGAGCTTCTGTTGCTGACGGTCCGCCGTAGCGGCAAGATCTGGGAACAGACCTATGTTAATGGTGTTCCACAGGAACCGATGAAGATCGTCGGTGAAAGTGACAGCACAGGCACTCAGATCCACTTCAAGCCGTCCGCTGAAACGTTCAAGAACATCCACTTCAGCTGGGACATTCTGGCCAAGCGGATTCGTGAGCTGTCCTTCCTGAACTCCGGTGTCGGCATTGTCCTCAAGGATGAGCGCAGCGGTAAGGAAGAATTGTTCAAATACGAAGGCGGTCTGCGCGCGTTCGTTGAGTACCTGAACACCAACAAAACACCGGTTAACGAAGTGTTCCACTTCAACATCCAGCGTGATGACGGTATCGGTGTCGAGATTGCTTTGCAGTGGAACGACAGCTTCAACGAGAACCTGCTGTGCTTCACTAACAACATTCCGCAGCGTGATGGCGGTACTCACTTGGTGGGTTTCCGTTCTGCGCTGACGCGTAACCTGAACAACTACATCGAGCAGGAAGGTCTGGCCAAGAAGCACAAGGTCGCGACCACTGGCGATGATGCGCGTGAAGGTCTGACGGCGATCATTTCGGTCAAGGTGCCTGATCCGAAGTTCAGCTCGCAGACCAAGGACAAGCTGGTTTCGTCCGAAGTCAAAACGGCTGTCGAACAGGAAATGGGCAAGTACTTCTCCGACTTTCTGTTGGAAAACCCGAACGAAGCCAAAGCGGTTGTCGGCAAGATGATCGACGCAGCCCGTGCCCGTGAAGCTGCGCGCAAGGCGCGTGAGATGACCCGTCGTAAAGGCGCACTGGATATCGCTGGCTTGCCGGGCAAACTGGCGGACTGCCAAGAGAAAGACCCTGCCCTCTCCGAACTGTACCTGGTGGAAGGGGACTCTGCTGGCGGATCAGCCAAGCAGGGGCGTAACCGTAGAACCCAGGCCATCCTGCCGCTCAAGGGCAAGATCCTCAACGTTGAAAAAGCGCGTTTCGACAAGATGATCTCTTCGCAGGAAGTGGGCACCTTGATCACTGCGCTGGGCTGCGGTATTGGCCGTGAAGAGTACAACATCGACAAGTTGCGTTATCACAACATCATCATCATGACCGATGCTGACGTCGACGGCTCGCACATCCGTACCCTGCTGCTGACCTTCTTCTTCCGTCAGTTGCCTGAGCTGATCGAGCGTGGCTACATCTACATCGCTCAGCCGCCGCTGTACAAGGTCAAGAAAGGCAAGCAGGAGCAGTACATCAAGGACGACGAGGCCATGGAAGAATACATGACCCAGTCGGCCCTTGAAGACGCCAGCCTGCACCTCAGCGAATCGGCACCGGGTATCTCCGGTACTGCGCTGGAGAAGCTGGTCAACGACTTCCGCATGGTCATGAAGACCCTCAAGCGCCTGTCGCGTCTGTACCCACAGGAACTGACCGAGCACTTCGTCTACCTGCCGCCGATCACGCTCGAGCAGCTGTCTGACCACGAGGGCATGCAAGCCTGGCTGGCACTGTTCGACGCGCGTCTGCGCACCGGCGAGAAGTCGGGTCTGGTCTACAAGGCCAGCCTGCGTGAAGACCGTGAACGCAACGTCTGGCTGCCAGAGGTCGAACTGATCTCCCACGGCCTGTCGAACTACGTCACCTTCAACCGCGACTTCTTCGGCAGCAACGACTACAAGACCGTTACCGCTCTGGGCGCGCAGATCAGCACGCTTCTGGAAGAAGGTGCCTACGTGCAACGTGGCGAGCGCAAGAAGCCCGTCAACGAGTTCAAGGAAGCCCTCGCCTGGTTGATGGCCGAAAGCACCAAGCGCCACACCATCCAGCGCTACAAAGGTCTGGGTGAAATGAACCCGGACCAGCTGTGGGAAACCACCATGGACCCGAGTGTGCGCCGCATGCTGAAAGTCACCATCGAAGACGCCATCGGCGCTGACCAGATCTTCAACACCCTCATGGGTGATGCGGTCGAGCCACGCCGTGACTTTATTGAAAGTAATGCGTTGGCCGTGTCCAACCTCGACTTCTGATGAAAGCGTGATCGAACACCAACCCCGGCGAAAGCCGGGGTTTTTGTTTGTGGAGTTTGGCCTGCTCGTCAGTCGACGGCGCTACCCCCTTCCCTGTTTCTACAAAATGCAACCTGCGCCATCTGAGGCTGTTCAGGGCCTTTTAATCACTGTCGTCCAGCAGGTTGTTCAACGCAATGGCGCGCAATTCTCGAACTTTAGCGATGCTTTTTTCTGGCGACGACCGGATCACATCTCTTGGGTCATTGATTCGCACCCGACCATACCCATCGATCAGGAACTGTAAGTCTTCAATGTGCAGGCTATGGGTTCTGAGTCTGGATATGATCTCATCACAGTCCTTCATAACGTTTTTATTGAAAGCCATGTCAGTTGGAATGTGTTTACGGTTATGGATAACGTCTTCGGAGTCCAGCGCATGATGGATGTAGTCTTTCGCTATCCCGACCTTGTTATCGTATTTGACTAAGGCGTATGCATCAACGACCGGAAACCCGAGGTCTTTCAGGTGTTTGGTCATCTTCAGCTCTTTTGCTGCGTATTCATTTCCGGAAATAATCCCGGTTGTGTCTGGCCGGATCAGGCATATGCATTGCCGTGGATCCTGCCGAGAATGATAAACATCCTTCTGACTTCCGCTTCCAAGCTTTTCGCCCACGGAAGGGATTGAAGTAAGTTCGGTAGGCGCGGCGACATCCTGGATACCCGGATGTCGCTGGATGGAGGCAGCACTGGAAACAATTGGCATAATGGTCACCGCTGTGTATTCGAGTTTACTGGTGTGTGATTCGCGAGCCGAGTCGTCGCTATCCTGTGCAATGAGTGAAGCATTGAGTGAGTTGGGTTCCCTGCTTAGCGGCTTTTTTGCACAGATTAGATACGTTGTATTGGTCAAGTAGGATCGGATCGGCCACTCATGGGCAAGACTGCTGGCCGTCGATCGTGGTTGATGACGAGCTATGCTTCTATGATGCAGGCCAGCTTACTGTCTTGGTCCGGACCCATATTCCACTGCTGTCCGTCGGTACTGTGCTGGCCATGGTTAATTGCGAGCCAATAAAAAACCGACCTCTTACAGGTCGGTTTCTGATACATCATTAAAACTTATGCACGTTTTTCAGGTTTTTATAGCCTGAAAAAATATGTATACGAATGAACAGGTTAAGCAGTCTTTTTCATCGATTTCAGAAAAACCGTACACAGGTTATCCACAAAATCACGCCGGGACTTTTTCGGGAGTTGCTGCAGGCTCGACAGGCGAACCCATCGCGCGTTGTGTGTTTTCATTCCAGGTCTGCACACGGTCATTCAACGCTGCAATGGCGCGTGGGCCTGTGCCTTCTGCATACATTGGCTCGCCGATTACCAATTGAATGGTGCCTGGTTTTTTCGCCCAGCCGTCGCGAGGCCAGTACTTGCCTGCGTTGTGCGCGACAGGCAGCACAGGCAGATCAGCGTTCACTGCCAGTGCAGTACCGCCTCGAGAGAATTTGCCGACCTGGCCGTAAGGCACGCGTGTGCCCTCCGGGAAGATCAATACCCAGACGCCATCCTTGAGCAGCTCGTCGCCCTTCTTGGCAATTTCCCTGAGTGCGGCTTTCGGGTTTTCGCGGTCGATGGCGATCGGGCGCAGCATTGCCATCGCCCAGCCAAAGAACGGCACATACAGCAGTTCACGCTTAAGGACCTGACTCATGGGCTCGAAATACGCCGACAGAAAGAAGGTCTCCCAGGTGCTCTGATGGTTGGAGATGATCACGCAGGGGGTTTTCGGGACGTTTTCAGCGCCAGTCACTTCGACCTTGATGTTAAGGAACACCTTGGTCAGCCAGATGGCGCAGCGGCACCAGTAGACGTTAATGAAGCGATAGCGGGCTTTGAACGGCAGAAAAGGCGCAATGAAAAAACTCAACGTGCACCACAACAGCGAGCTGGTGCCCAGCAACAGGTAAAAGAAGAAGGTCCTGATTGCCTGCATGATCGACATAGTTACGTTTACCGTACGGGCAGGTGCCCGCTCCTTGAGCGTCCTGAACCTGAAGAGCTGACTGTTCAGTGAGCGCTATTGTGGATAAGTTCTGCGGCAACTGCCGCCAGATCGTCAAAAATCAATGTGCCTGCCGGCACTCCGCCTTCCAGCGTCTTGCGTCCTTTGCCGGTCATCACCAGCACAGGCTGCGAATCGACGGCCAATGCGGCCTGCAGGTCACCCTTGCTGTCGCCCACGAACCAGAGACCTTTGAGGTCCGCTGTGTAATGACGGGCGATGGCCTGCAGCATGCCGGGTTTTGGCTTGCGGCAGGTACAGCCATCGTCTGGCCCATGCGGGCAATAGACGATCAAACCGAGCTCGCCGCCCTGCTCCGCCACCAGCTTGCGCAAGCGCACGTGCATGGCATCCAGAGTGGCCAGATCGTAATAACCTCGGGCAATGCCCGACTGGTTGGTGGCGACGGCCACCGTCCAGCCGGCCTTGCTCAGCGCTGCGATAGCTTCGATCGAGCCAGGAATGGGCAGCCACTCCGCCACCGACTTTATGTAAGTGTCGGAGTCATGATTGATCACGCCATCCCGATCGAGTATCAGAAGTTTCACAGCGACTCCTTGTCAGCCCAGCAGCGAGATGTCGGCGACGCCGAGGAACAGACCGCGCAAACGCGACAACAGGGCATAACGGTTGGCACGCACGTTGGCGTCTTCCGCGTTGACCATGACGGCTTCGAAGAATGCATCGACCGGCTCACGCAACATCGCCAGACGCGCCAGCGATTCGCTGTACTGACGCTCGGCAGCCATCGGCTGGGTCGCGTGATCGGCCTGTTGGATGGCCGAGTACAGCGAGAACTCGTTGGCGTTGTCGAAATACTTGGGCTCGACGGTCTGGGCAATGCTGCCCTCGGCCTTGCTCAAGAGATTCGATACACGCTTGTTCACTGCGGCCAGTGCAGCGGCCTGTGGCAGTTTGCGGAAGGCCTGGACCGCCTGGACGCGCTGATCGAAATCCAGCGCCGAAGCGGGTTGCAGGGCGCGTACCGAGAGGTACACCGCCACGTCGACGCCTTCGTCTTCGTAACGCGCGCGCAGACGATCGAAGATGAACTCGAGGACCTGTTCCGCCAGACCGGCTGGCTTGATCTTCGCGCCGAACTGCGTAACGGCGAATTTCACCGTTTCGATCAGGTTCAGGTCGAGCTTCTTCTCGATCAGGATACGCAGGATGCCCAGCGCAGCGCGACGCAGTGCATAAGGGTCTTTGCTGCCGGTAGGCAGCATGCCGATCCCGAAGATGCCGACCAGTGTGTCGAGCTTGTCGGCAATGGCTACCGCAGCGCCAGTCAGCGTGGTCGGCAGTTCGGCACCCGCGCCACGTGGCATGTACTGCTCGTTGAGCGCCAGTGCGACGTCTTCAGGTTCGCCGTCGGCCTTGGCGTAGTAGTAACCGGCAATGCCCTGCATTTCCGGAAACTCGCCGACCATCTCGCTCGACAGATCGCACTTGGACAGCAGACCGGCCCGCGCTGCACGCTGGGCGTCGCCGCCAATGCGGGGGGCGATGTAGGCGGCCAGTTTCGACACGCGTTCGGCCTTGTCGAACACACTGCCCAATTGCGCCTGGAACACGACGTTCTTCAGGCGATCGTTGAAGGTTTCCAGCTTCTGCTTCTTGTCCTGCTTGAAGAAGAACTCGGCGTCGGTCAGGCGTGGACGAACCACCTTCTCGTTACCGGCGATGATCTGTGCCGGGTCCTTGCTCTCGATGTTGGCCACGGTGATGAAGCGCGGCAGCAGTTTGCCGGTGCCGTCCAGCAGGCAGAAATACTTCTGGTTGTCCTGCATGGTGGTAATCAAGGCTTCCTGAGGGACTTCCAGGAAGCGCTCTTCGAACGAGCACACCAGCGGAACCGGCCACTCGACCAGACCGGCGACTTCGTCCAGCAGGCTTGGCGGCACGATGGCGGTACCTTCCTGCTGGGCGGCCAGTTCGTCGACGCGTTTACTGATGATCTGGCGACGTTCGTTGAAGTCGGCCAGTACATGAGCGGCGCGCAGGTCACTGAGGTAACCGGCAGGCGAAGAAATGCGCACGTCTTGCGGATGATGAAAGCGATGACCGCGCGAATGACGACCCGCGCTCTGGGCGAGGATCGTGCAATCGACTACCTGATCACCGAACAGCATCACCAGCCACTGGGTCGGCCGCACGAACTCTTCCTTGCGAGCCCCCCAGCGCATGCGCTTGGCGATCGGCAGGTCGTTCAGCGAGTCTTCGACGATGGTCGGCAACAGGGACGTCGTCGGCTTGCCGAGGATGGTCTGGCTGTAACGCAGTTTCGGGCCGCTCTGATCGATTTCACTCAGGTCGACGCCGCACTTCTTGGCGAAGCCCAGGGCGGCCTGAGTCGGATTACCGTCGGCATCGAACGCTGCCTGACGCGGCGGGCCGTCGAGGTTGACGCTGCGATCCGGTTGTTGCGTGGCCAGTGCGGTAATCAGTACGGCCAGACGACGCGGTGCGGCGTAGACCTGTTTGGCGCTGTAGGTCAGACCTGCGCCAGCGAGGCCTTTTTCAATGCCGGCGAGAAATGCATCGGCCAGTGAGACGAGGGTCTTGGGTGGCAGTTCTTCGGTGCCCAGTTCGACCAGAAAATCTTGAGCACTCATTGCGCTGCCTCCAGCTTGGCCAACACTTCATCGCGTAGATCGGGCGGCGCCATCGGGAAGCCGAGACGGGCCCGGGCCTGCAGGTAGGCCTGAGCCACTGAGCGGGCCAGCGTGCGTACGCGCAGGATGTATTGCTGACGTGCCGTCACGGAAATCGCGCGACGGGCATCCAGCAGGTTGAAGGTGTGCGAGGCCTTGAGGACCATTTCGTAGCCGGGCAATGGCAGCTCCAGCTCAATCAGGCGTGCGGCTTCGCTTTCGTAGAAGTCGAACAGCTCGAACAGCTTGTCGACGTTGGCGTGTTCAAAGTTGTAGGTCGACTGCTCCACCTCGTTCTGGTGGAACACGTCGCCGTAGGTCACTTTGCCGAACGGGCCGTCAGCCCAGACCAGATCGTAGACCGAGTCCACGCCCTGCTGGTACATCGCCAGACGCTCGAGGCCGTAGGTGATTTCGCCGGTGACCGGGTAGCACTCCAGACCACCGACCTGCTGGAAGTAGGTGAACTGCGAGACTTCCATGCCGTTGAGCCAGATCTCCCAGCCCAGACCCCAGGCGCCCAGCGTCGGCGATTCCCAGTTGTCTTCGACGAAGCGCACGTCGTGCACCAGCGGATCGAGGCCGATGTGCTTGAGCGAGCCCAGGTACAGTTCCTGGAAGTTGTCCGGATTCGGCTTGAGAATCACCTGAAACTGGTAATAGTGCTGCAGGCGGTTCGGGTTTTCGCCGTAGCGGCCGTCAGTCGGGCGACGGCTTGGCTGTACGTAAGCGGCGTTCCAGGTTTCCGGGCCTACGGCGCGCAGAAACGTGGCAGTGTGGAACGTGCCGGCGCCTACTTCCATATCGTAGGGCTGAAGTACCACGCAACCTTGTTCTGCCCAGTATTGCTGGAGGGCGAGGATCAAGTCTTGGAAGGTACGCACGGCTGGCGTAGGCTGGCTCACAAATTTCACCTGTGCTGGGCTGCGATTCAAAGAGCGGGAGTATACCCGATTCGGCCGCACGTCCACTCGTTGGGAGCCCTATGACACGCTGCTTTTGGTGCAACGAAGACCCCCTGTACATCGCATATCACGATCAGGAGTGGGGAGTGCCGCTGCGCGATGCGCAGAAGCTCTTCGAGTTGCTTTTGCTCGAAGGGTTCCAGGCCGGGCTGTCGTGGATCACGATTCTCAAGCGGCGGGCGCGTTATCGCGAAGTGCTGCACGGTTTTGACGTTGAGCGCCTGGCGCAGCTGAGCGATGCCGAAATAGAGGCGCTGATGCTCGATCCGAGCATCATCCGCAACCGCCTCAAACTCAAGGCCGTGCGCACCAATGCGCGGGCCTGGCTGGCGCTGGAAGATCCGGTCGCTCTGCTCTGGTCGTTTGTTGGCGGTACCCCGAAGATCAATCACTTCAAGGATCGCAGCGAAGTCCCGGCGATTACCGCCGAGGCCGAAGCGATGAGCAAGGCACTGAGAAAGGCCGGTTTCACCTTTGTCGGCCCGACCATCTGTTACGCCTACATGCAGGCCAGCGGCATGGTCATGGACCACACCGTCGATTGCGATCGGTATGCGATCCTGAGCCGCTGACGGTTACACTACCCGCCTCGAGAATCTGGGAGTCATCTGTGGATAAGTTCAAAGGCGCCGTAATGGTCGGGGCGTTGCGATTGTTTGCGCTGTTGCCATGGCGCGCTGTGCAGTGGACAGGCACCGCGATTGGCTGGCTGATGTGGAAGCTGCCCAACCGTTCGCGGGAAGTGGCGCGGATAAATCTGTCCAAGTGCTTCCCCGAGTTGAGCGAGCCAGAGCTGGAAAAGCTCGTCGGCCGCAGTCTCATGGACATCGGCAAGACCTTGACCGAAAGCGCCTGTGCGTGGATCTGGCCGGCACAGAAATCGATCGACCTGGTGCGTGAAGTCGAAGGGCTCGATGTGCTCAAGGACGCGCTGGCCTCCGGCAAGGGCGTGGTCGGCATCACCAGTCACCTGGGCAACTGGGAAGTGCTCAATCACTTCTATTGCAGCCAGTGCAAGCCGATCATTTTCTATCGTCCACCCAAGCTGAAAGCCGTGGACGATCTGTTGCGCAAGCAGCGTGTGCAGTTGGGCAACCGGGTGGCGGCGTCGACCAAGGAAGGCATTCTCAGTGTCATCAAGGAAGTGCGCAAAGGCGGCTCGGTGGGCATTCCGGCCGATCCGGAGCCGGCCGAATCAGCCGGCATCTTCGTGCCCTTCTGCGGTACCCAGGCGCTGACCAGCAAGTTCGTGCCGAACATGCTGGCCGGTGGCAAGGCAGTCGGCGTATTCCTGCACGCCATGCGCCTGCCGGATGGTTCGGGCTATAAGGTGGTCCTCGAAGCCGCGCCTGAAGCGATGTACAGCACCGACACCGAAACCTCGGCCGCTGCGATGAGCAAAGTGGTCGAGAAATATGTGCGGGCGTACCCGAGCCAGTACATGTGGACGATGAAACGCTTCAAGAAACGCCCGCCAGGCGAGGCGCGCTGGTACTAGGAAAGAACGGACGCGGAGCGTCCGGAACGGCATGCCCACGCTGGAGCATGGGCACGATAGTGTTTCCCTCAACTGGCCGCCGCAATCAACCCGCGTCGTCCCAGCGCCACCTGAGTCCCTTCCGGACTCATTCGTATCAGGTTCACCGGGATGGATTTGGCTGCAGGGGTGTTGCCGTGTTTATCCCGGTTGGCCAGTGGCAGCAGGCCGTTGGTTTCCGGGTAGTACGCGGCGCAGCAACCCTGGGGCACGTCGTAGGGAATGACTTTGAAACCCGCTGCACGCCGCGCCGTGGTCGGGTCGAGCGCCGTCTGAAACTCGATGTAGTCCCCGGCCTTCAGCCCCAGGCGTTCGATGTCCTGCGGGTTGAGCATCACCACCATGCGATCGCCAAAGATGTCCCGATAACGGTCATCGTTGGAATACACCGTGGTGTTGAACTGGTCATGGCTGCGGATCGTCATCAACTGCAAATGCTCGGCGCCCGGCGGCGTGTCGTCTTCGTCGTAGATGCCTTCGGGAAAGAGGAAGTTGGCCTTGCCCGACTCGGTGTCCCACTTGCGTTCACTGGCAGCATTGGGCAGACGGAACCCTCCAGGTTCGAGGATGCGCTGATTGAAGTCATAGAACTGTTCGGGCAGCACTTCTTCGATCTTGTCGCGAATCCAGGCATAGTCGCCCACATAGCTGTCCCAGTCCACCTTGGGATTGGGCGCCAGCGTCGCTTTGGCGATACCGGCAATGATGGCGATTTCGGAAATCAGATGTTTCGACGCAGGCTCCAGCATGCCGGTCGAACCGTGCACCATCGACATCGAGTCCTCCACCGTGATGGTTTGCGCCACGCCGTTCTGCAGGTCGCGTTCCGAACGCGCCACGCATGGCAGCAGAAAGGCCTTCTGTCCATGGACGGTCGCGCTGCGGTTGAGCTTGGTGTTGACCAGCACCGTCATTTTCAGGCGGCTGACGGTCGGGCAGATCACATCGGTGTCCGGAATGGCGCGGAAGAAATTGCCGCCCATGGAGATGAGCGCTTCCACCTCACCACGCAACAGGGCTTCGCAGGTCTCGGCCACGGCATGGCCTTTTTCTCTGGACGCTTCAAAACCGAACACCTTGCTCATGCTGGCCAGAAACGGTTCGCCGGCCTTTTCATAGATGCCCATCGTTCTGTCGCCCTGTACGTTGGAGTGTCCACGTACCGGGCAAGCGCCCGCACCGAGCTTGCCGATGTTGCCGCGCAACAGCAGCAGGTTGATGATCTGCTGCATGGCATCACCGCCACGCTTGTGCTGAGTGACGCCCATCCCCCAGCAGCAGATGACCCCCTTCGAGCGCTTATAGACCGTCGCCACCTCTTCGATGGCCTGACGCGTCAAACCCGAATGGCGCTCGATGATGTCCCAGGGCAACTGTCGGCAATAATCGGCGTACTGCTCGAAGCCATGGGTGTGTTCTTCAATGAACGCCACATCGAGGACACGCGGCAGGTTTTCACGCTGCGCCACGTCATCGGCTTCGATCACGGCCTTGCAAACGCCTTGCAGGGCGATCATGTCGCCGCCGATCCTGACCTGATGGTACTGCGAGCTGATTTCCACCCCATGCAGACTGAGCATGTCGCGCGGGTCCTGCGGCGCCGCAAAACGTACCAGCGCCCTCTCCCGCAGCGGGTTGAACGAGATGATGCTCGCGCCCCGGCGCGCGGCGGCGTGCAGCTCGGACATCATGCGCGGGCTGTTGGTCCCGGGGTTCTGGCCGATGATGAAAATCGCGTCGGCGTTCTCGAAATCTTCCAGCGTCGTGGTGCCTTTGCCGACCCCGATCGACTCGGGCAGCGCCGCGGTGGTAGTTTCATGGCACATGTTCGAGCAGTCAGGGAAGTTGGCCATGCCGTACAGGCGACCGAACAGCTGATAGAGAAAGGCGGCTTCGTTCGACGTGCGCCCGGAGGTGTACAGCTCCAGCTTCCACGGATCGCTCAGGCCGCGCAGTTCTTCGCCGATCTCGGCGAACGCTTCGTCCCAGGTGACCGGCAGGTATTTGTCAGTGGTGGCGTCGTAGCGCATCGGCTCGGTAATACGGCCTTCTGCTTCCAGGTCATGATCGCTCCAGGTCGCCAGTTCGCTGACTGTGTGCCGGGCGAAGAACTCGGGCGTCACGCGTTTCTTGGTCGATTCCCAGGCCAGTGCCTTGGCACCGTTCTCGCAGTATTCAAAGGTATGCGGCTTCTTTGGGTCCGGCCAGGAGCAACTGGGGCAGTCGAAGCCGCCAGGCTTGTTCATGGACATCAGCGTGCGGTTGCCCTTGATCAGCACATGCTGGTGCAGCAGGTGCTTGTTGACCGCACTGAGCGCGGGCCAGCCACCCGCCGGTGTGCCGTCGGTCTGTGATCCCTGAAGCGGGGCCTGGGAATTTTCCGATTCGGACATGGGGTGTGTTCTCTCTCATAAAGCCCGTGAAGGCATGATGCTCGTGTGTCTGAGATACACGGGCTCAGAGAGAATTCGCCCGAGTCGACGAGCGTTGCCGACAGGGCGCGTCGGCAAGAGGTTCAGTCAGGGTCATACCCTGTTCAGGAGCGGTTCAGAAAAAGCTCAGGCCGACCTGAAACAGCCGCTCGACCTCGCGGATGCACTTCTTGTCCACAAGGAACATGATCACATGGTCACCGGATTCGATCACGGTGATGTCATGAGCGATAAGCACTTGTTCGTCGCGGATGACTGCACCGATTGCCGTACCGGTCGGCAGGTTGATGTCTTTGATGGCGCGGCCGACGACCTTGCTGCATTTCGAGTCGCCGTGAGCGACGATCTCGATGGCTTCGGCTGCACCGCGTCGCAGCGAATGCACGCTGACGATATCACCGCGGCGCACGTGGGCCAGCAGCGTGCCGATGGTTGCCAGTTGCGGGCTGACCGCAACGTCGATTTCGCCGCCTTGCACCAGGTCGACGTAAGCCGGGTTATTGATCAGCGTCATTACCTTGCGTGCGCCCAGACGCTTGGCCAGCAGCGACGACATGATGTTGGCTTCATCGTCGTTGGTCAGCGCCAGGAACAGGTCGGTGTTGCTGATGTTTTCTTCCAGCAGAAGATCGCGGTCCGATGAGCTGCCCTGCAGAACCACTGTACTGTCCAGGTGCTCCGACAGATAGCGGCAGCGCGCCGGGCTCACTTCGATGATCTTCACCTGATAGCGGCTTTCGATGGCCTCAGCCAGACGCTCGCCGATGTTGCCGCCACCGGCGATGACAATACGTTTGTAGTTCTCGTCCAGGCGCCGCAGTTCGCCCATCACGGCGCGAATATCAGCCTTGGCGGCGATGAAGAACACCTCGTCGTCGGCCTCGATGACCGTGTCGCCATGCGGCAGTATCGCCCGGTCGCGGCGATAGATCGCCGCGATGCGTGTGTCGACATTCGGCATGTGCGCCCGTAGCTGGCGCAGCGGCTGTCCGACCAACGCGCCGCCGTAGTAGGCTTTGAGCGCGACCAGCTGCGCTTTGCCTTCGGCGAAGTCGATCACTTGCAGCGCACCGGGGTATTCGATCAGACGCTTGATGTAGTTGGTGACGACCTGCTCCGGACTGATCAGCACGTCGACCGGGATCGCGTTTTTATCGAACAGGCCTGCGCGTGTCAGGTACGCCGCCTCACGGATGCGCGCGATCTTGGTCGGCGTGTGGAACAGCGTATGGGCCACCTGACAGGCGATCATGTTGGCTTCGTCGCTGCTGGTCACCGCGACCAGCATGTCGGCGTCATCTGCGCCGGCCTGACGCAATACCGCCGGGTAGGAGCCCTTGCCCTGCACGGTGCGGATGTCCAGGCGGTCGCCCAGATCGCGCAACCGGTCGCCGTCAGTGTCGACCACGGTGATGTCGTTGGCTTCGCCCGCCAGATGCTCGGCCAGCGTACCGCCTACCTGACCTGCACCCAGAATGATGATTTTCACGCGCTTACTCCCGCACCGCCGCGATCTTGATCAGTTTGGCGTAGTAGAAACCGTCGTGGCCGCCTTGCTGGGCCAGCAGCTGGCGACCATGGGCTTGCTTGATACCCGCGGGCGGCTGTCCGGCCTGCCCGGCGATGTCCAGCTCTCTGGCCCCGGAGGTGCGCGCCAGAAACGCCTCGATGACGTCGGTGTTTTCGGTCGGCAGTGTCGAGCAGGTCGCGTACACCAGCATGCCGCCTACCTGCAGCGTAGGCCACAACGCGTCGAGCAGCTCGCCCTGCAACGTCGCCAGCGCGGCGATGTCGTCTGCCTGGCGAGTCAGTTTGATGTCTGGGTGCCGACGAATCACGCCGGTCGCCGAGCACGGTGCGTCGAGCAGGATGCGCTGGAACGGTTTGCCGTCCCACCACTGCGCTGTCTCGCGTGCATCGGCTGCAATCAGCTCGGCATCCAGACCCAGGCGATCGAGGTTTTCACGCACGCGCACCAGACGCTTGGCTTCCAGATCCACCGCCACCACGCCGCTCAGTTGCGGCTGCACTTCCAGCAAATGGCAGGTCTTGCCGCCCGGTGCGCAGCAGGCATCGAGTACTCGTTGCCCGGGGGCCAGCTCCAGCAGGTCTGCGGCCAGTTGCGCGGCTTCGTCCTGCACGCTGATCCAGCCTTCGGCAAAACCGGGCAGCGAGCGCACATCGCACGGCTCGGCGAGGACGATGCCGTCCTGACTGAAGGTGCACGCGCTGGCTTGCAGGCCGGCAGTGTTGAGCAGTTCGAGGTATTGACCGCGACGGTTATGGCGTCGGTTGACGCGCAAGATCATCGGCGGGTGCGCATTGTTGGCCGCGCAGATGGCTTCCCACTGTTCCGGCCAAGCGGCTTTCAGGGCTTTCTGCAGCCAGCGCGGGTGGGCCGTACGCACCACCGGGTCGTGTTCCAGTTCGATCAGCAGCGCCTCGCCATCACGTTGCGCATTGCGCAGCACGGCGTTAAGCAAGCCTTTGGCCCAGGGCTTTTTCAACTTGTCGGCGCAACCCACGGTTTCACCGATGGCAGCGTGGGCCGGAATGCGGCTGTAGAACAGCTGATAAAGGCCGACCAGCAACAAGGCTTCAACGTCGGCGTCGGCGGCTTTGAAGGGCTTTTGCAGCAGTTTGGCCGCCAGTGCCGACAGGCGTGGCTGCCAGCGCGCGCTGCCGAACGCCAGGTCCTGAGTCAGGCCACGATCTCGCACCTCTACCTTGTCCAGTTGAGTCGGCAACGAGCTGTTCAGCGAAGCCTTGCCGCTGAGCACGGCAGCCAGTGCCTTGGCGGCGGCCAGACGCGGGTTCATTGGCCCAGCACCGTGCCGATGGCAAATTTCTCGCGGCGGCTGTTGAACAGATCCGTGAAGTTCAGCGGCTTGCCGCCCGGCAATTGCAGTCGGGTCAGGCGCAGCGCGTTCTGCCCGCAGGCGACGATCAGGCCATCCTTGCTGGCGCCAAGAATCGTCCCCGGCGCGCCCTGCCCTTCGGCCAGATCGGCGGCCAGGACTTTCAGGGTTTCTTCGTTCAGCGTGCTGTGGCAGATCGGCCAGGGGTTGAAGGCGCGGACCAGACGCTCTAGCTCATCAGCCGGACGTGTCCAGTCCAGACGCGCTTCGTCCTTGTTCAGTTTGTGGGCGTAGTTGGCCAGGCTGTCATCCTGAACCTCGCCGACCAGCGAACCGTCCGCCAGACCGGCAATGGCCTGCAACACAGCAGGCGGACCGAGTTCGGCCAGGCGATCATGCAGCGTGCCGCCCGTGTCCTGCGCGGTAATCGGGGTGACGGCCTTGAGCAGCATCGGCCCGGTGTCCAGGCCCGCTTCCATGCGCATCACGGTCACGCCGCTCTCTGCATCACCGGCCTGCACCGCACGCTGAATCGGCGCCGCACCGCGCCAGCGCGGCAGCAGCGACGCATGGCTGTTGATGCAACCCAGGCGCGGAATATCCAGCACCACTTGCGGCAGGATCAGGCCGTAGGCGACGACCACCATCAAATCCGGTTGCAGGGCTGCCAGTTCAGCCTGCGCAGCAGGATCGCGCAGTGTGGGCGGCTGCATGACCGGTACGTCGTGTTGCAGCGCCAATTGCTTGACCGGGCTGGGCATCAGCTTTTGTCCACGACCGGCCGGGCGATCGGGCTGGGTGTACACGGCGACGATCTGGTGAGGGCTGTCGAGCAGGGCCTTGAGGTGTTCGGCGGCGAATTCCGGGGTGCCGGCGAAGACGATGCGCAGTGGCTCAGTCATGGAGTTCTCATTATAAAAAAAGGCCTGTTCAGGCCTTTTGGGGTAACGACGGATCAGGCGTTGAGCTTGTGCTGCTTTTCGAGCTTCTTCTTGATCCGGTCACGCTTGAGGTTGGAAAGGTAATCGACGAACAGCTTGCCGTTCAGGTGATCGCATTCATGCTGGATACAGATGGCGAGCAGGCCCTCGGCGACCAGTTCGTAAGGCTTGCCGTCACGGTCCAGTGCCTTGACGCGGACCTTTTGCGGGCGGTCGACGTTCTCGTAGAAACCGGGAACCGACAGGCAGCCTTCCTGATACTGACCCATTTCATCGGTCAGTTTTTCGATTTCAGGATTGATGAGGACCATCGGTTCGCTGCGGTCTTCGCTCAGGTCCATGACGACTACGCGCTTGTGGACGTTGACCTGAGTCGCGGCCAGGCCGATACCTGGCGCTTCGTACATGGTTTCAAACATGTCGTCGACCAACTGGCGAATGCCTTCGTCTACCATCGCCACAGGTTTGGCGATGGTGCGCAGGCGCGAATCGGGAAATTCGAGGATGTTTAGAATGGCCATATACGTAAGAGCTGCACTGTTAAGGTAAAGTCAATGTTGGGTGCCGGGCCCGGGAGTTCAAGGCAGGCAGCCCAGGACAGGACTCTAGGGTTCGCGTGAGGCAACATGATAAAGGGATTCACCGCATGAGGAAATCACTACTCGCCCTGCTGCTGCTGACCGCCAGCGGTCTTGCGCAGGCGCAAGTGCAACTCAGGGAAGGCTATCCGCAGAGCTACACCGTTGTCGCCGGGGACACACTCTGGGACATTTCCGGAAAATTCTTGCGTGAACCGTGGAAATGGCGCGAGATCTGGCGGGCCAATCCGCAAGTCCACGACCCCGACCTGATCTACCCCGGTGACACGCTCGCGCTGATCTGGGTCGATGGTCAGCCGCGTGTGACGCTCAATCGCGGCGAATCGCGTGGCACCATCAAATTGTCACCGCGTGTGCGCAGTACGCCGATGGTCGAGGCCATTCCGAGCATTCCGCTGGGTGCGATCAACTCATTCCTGATCAGCAATCGGATTGTCGACAACGCCGAGCAGTTCGAAAAAGCCCCCTACATCGTCGCCGGCAATGCCGAGCGCGTGCTCAGTGGCAACGGTGATCGTGCCTACGCACGAGGCGCGCTTGACCCGTCGCACAGCGTCTATGGCATCTTCCGTCAGGGCAAGACCTACATCGATCCCAAGACCCAGGAAGTGCTGGGCATCAACGCCGATGACGTCGGCAGCGCCGAGGTGGTCGCCACCGAGGGTGACGTCTCGACCCTGATTCTGCAGCGCTCCACGCAGGAAGTGCGTCTGGGCGACCGCTTGTTAAGCAGCGAAGAGCGCGCCATCAGCTCGACGTTCCTGCCCAGCGCTCCGCAGGCGCCGATAGACGGTTTGATTCTGGATGTGCCACGCGGCGTCACCCAGGTCAGCGTGCTGGATGTGGTCACGCTCGACAAGGGCAAACGCGACGGCCTGACCGAGGGCAACGTGCTGGCGATCTACAAGACCAGCGAGACTGTGCGCGACCGAATCACCGGAGAGCTGGTAAAAATCCCCGACGAACGGGCCGGCCTGCTGATGGTTTTCCGTACTTACGACAAGCTTAGTTACGCCTTGGTCCTGCAAGCCAACCGATCTTTGGCCATCATGGACAAGGTTCGCAACCCGTAGACGCATGTTTCAGATCTGACACGGATTTGTGTGACGAACCAGACACTTATCAAATTGTTGTCAACAGAGTTATCCACAGGTTTGTGCATCATTCGGGATGCACGATGGATCAGGGACGATCTCATGCCATTGTTCGAAAATACCTCATCTTCGCCCGCAGAGCTGGAAGCGCGTTTGCGCATCCACCGCCTGCCTGAGATAGGGCCGAAACGCTTTTCCAGACTGATCGAAGCCTTCGGTTCGGCCTCGTCGGCGCTCAGTGCGCCGGCCAGCGCATGGCGTGCGCTGGGCATTCCTGGTGCCTGTGCCGAGGCGCGTCGTGATCCATTAGTACGTGATGGCGCCAGTGCCGCACTGGCCTGGCTGGAGCGTCCGGGCCAGCATTTGCTGATGTGGGACGACCCTGGCTACCCCGCATTGCTGGCGCAGATCGCTGATCCACCGCCGCTGATCTTCATTGCCGGCGACCCTTCGATTCTTGAGCGTCCGCAGTTGGGTATGGTCGGCAGTCGTCGCGCCTCCCGGCCCGGGCTGGACACCGCCAGCGCTTTTGCGCGCAGCCTGGCGGCTGCTGGTTTTGTGATCACCAGTGGCTTGGCGCGGGGTATCGACGGCGCCGCGCATCAGGGCGCATTGGATGTTGGGGGGCTTACAATCGGCGTGCTTGGCACCGGGCTCGAAAAACTTTATCCACAGCAGCATCGCGCGCTCGCAGCGCAGATGGCCGCCCAGGGCGGCGCAGTGATTTCCGAGTTCCCGCTGGACGCCGGACCGCAGGCCAGCAACTTCCCGCGACGTAACCGAATCATCAGCGGCCTGTCGCTTGGCATACTGGTGGTCGAGGCCAGTGTCGCCAGCGGCTCGTTGATTACCGCGCGACTGGCCGCCGAGCATGGACGGGAGGTGTATGCCATACCCGGCTCGATTCATCACCCTGGCGCCAAGGGCTGTCATCAGTTGATACGTGACGGCGCGACACTGGTCGAGACCGTCGAGCACATTCTTGAAGGCTTGCAGCACTGGAAACGTGTTGCGCCCAGCGTCGATCCCGTCACGCCGGCGAAGCCTGGCCCTTGCGATCATCCGCTGTTGGCGCTGCTGCACGCCGCACCGCACACCAGCGAGGGGCTGTCGGTGTCATGCGGCTGGCCGTTGCCCAAGGTATTGGCAGGCCTGACCGAGCTGGAACTGGATGGACGCATAAGCTGTGAAGCAGGACGATGGTTCGCCAGAGCGCCCTGAGGTTAAACTGCCCCCAGGATTCAGTGGAGAGACAAACAATGGTCAGCAGTTGGCGAGTGCAACAAGCCGCTCAGGATATTCGAGCCGGTGCGGTGATTGCTTACCCGACCGAGGCAGTCTGGGGGCTGGGGTGCGATCCGTGGGATGAAGAAGCGGTCTATCGTCTGCTGGCGATCAAGTCACGGCCGGTGGAAAAAGGCCTGATCCTGATTGCCGACAACATTCGTCAGTTCGACTTCCTGTTCGAAGACTTCCCTGAGCTGTGGCTTGACCGCATGGCCAGCACCTGGCCTGGGCCCAACACCTGGCTGGTACCGCATCAGAACCTGCTGCCCGAATGGATCACCGGTATTCACGAAACCGTGGCGCTGCGCGTTACCGATCACCCTACCGTGCGTGAACTGTGCGCACTGGTCGGTCCGTTGATCTCCACCTCCGCCAACCCGGCGGGTCGCCCTGCCGCGCGTTCGAGATTGCGCGTCGAGCAGTATTTCCGCGGGCAGATCGACGGGGTTCTCGGCGGCAGCCTGGGCGGGCGTCGGAACCCCAGCGTGATACGCGATATCGCAACCGCGCAGATCGTGCGCGCCGGCTGATGCTGACGCACACAGCGCGGGTTCAGTGGTAGATCAAGGGATCAGAATGGTCGAGCCAGTGGTGCGCCGGGCCGACAGCTCGGTCTGCGCCTTGGCGGCGTCCTTCAGGGCGTACTGCTGAATGCCATCGACCTTTAGCTTGCCGCTGGCGAGCATGTCGAACAGCTCGTCAGCCATTGCCTGCAGGTTCTGCGCATTGTTGGCGTAAGAGCCCAGCGTCGGGCGGGTGACATACACCGAACCCTTTTGCGCCAGAATCCCGAGATTCACGCCCGAGACCGGCCCGGACGCATTGCCGAAGCTCACTACCAGCCCGCGTGGCGCCACGCAGTCGAGTGACGTCAGCCAGGTGTCTTGGCCCACCCCGTCGTAGACCACCGGGCATTTCTTGCCGTCGGTCAGTTCCAGCACGCGCTTGGCGACATCTTCGTGGCTGTAATCGATGGTTTCCCAGGCACCCAGCGCCTTGGCGTGCGCGGCCTTCTCCGGCGAACTGACCGTACCGATCATTTTGGCGCCCAGCGCCTTGACCCATTGGCAGGCCAGCGAGCCCACGCCGCCCGCAGCGGCGTGAAACAGAATGATCTCGCCCGGCTTTACCTGATACGTCTGACGCAGCAGATACTGCACCGTCAGGCCCTTGAGCATCAGGGCTGCGGCCTGCTCGAAGCTGATCGAGTCAGCCAGCTTCACCAGATTCGCTTCAGGCAGCACGTGCACTTCGCTGTACGCCCCCAGCGGCCCGGTGCCGTAGGCGACACGATCACCGACCTTGAAGCGCGTCACCTCGGCCCCCACCGCCTCGACCACCCCCGCCCCTTCGGCACCGAGGCCGGAAGGCAGCGGCGTCGGATACAGCCCGCTGCGGTAATAGGTATCGATGAAATTCAGGCCGATGGCCTTGTTACGCACAACCACCGCCTGCGGCCCCGGAGCCTCCGGCTCGAAATCGACATATTCAAGAACCTCGGGTCCTCCGACAGCGCTGAACTGGATACGCTTTGCCATGTGCTCTCTCCTTGATGGTTAAAACAAGCTGCGAAAGCCCCCATCGGACTCCTTCCCCGGACCTTCGTCAACTGCCAGCCCGCGTCGCCGATGGTATGCTACGCGCCAATTTGCCTGCGCCTCTTTTGCTGCGGGGGCTCAGCCGTTTGACGTCAGCCGTAAGGGATCCTCATGAGTACCCGTACCGAGGCCGTAAAAGCCTACCTGCTCGACCTGCAAGACCGTATCTGCACTGCGCTTGAACAGGAAGATGGCAGCGCACACTTCATGGAAGATGCCTGGACGCGTCCGGCGGGCGGCGGTGGTCGCACGCGGGTGATCGAGAATGGCACGGTCATCGAGAAAGGCGGTGTTAACTTTTCCCATGTTTTCGGCAGCAATCTGCCGCCGTCTGCCAGCGCTCATCGGCCTGAACTGGCCGGGCGTGGTTTCGAGGCGCTGGGCGTTTCGCTGGTGATCCATCCGCATAACCCGCACGTGCCGACGTCCCACGCCAACGTGCGCTTCTTCATTGCCGAGAAAGAAGGTGAAGAGGCCGTCTGGTGGTTCGGTGGCGGTTTCGACCTGACGCCCTATTACGGCGTCGAGGAAGACTGCGTGCACTGGCACCGGGTTGCCGAGCGCGCCTGCGCGCCCTTCGGCGATGACGTTTACCCGCGTTACAAGGCGTGGTGCGACAGCTACTTCCACCTCAAGCATCGCGATGAACCGCGCGGCATCGGTGGTCTGTTTTTCGATGACGTGAACCAGTGGGATTTCGACACCAGCTTCGCATTCATCCGTGCCATCGGCGATGCATTCATCAATGCCTACCTGCCAATCGTGCGCCGCCGCAAGGCTGCGGCCTATACGGTGCAGCAGCGTGAGTTTCAGGAATTCCGTCGCGGTCGCTACGTCGAGTTCAACCTGGTGTATGACCGCGGCACGTTGTTCGGTCTGCAATCGGGTGGGCGTACCGAATCGATCCTCATGTCGCTGCCGCCGCAAGTGCGCTGGGGTTATGACTGGAAGGCCGCGCCGGGCAGCGAAGAGGCGCGCCTGACCGAGTATTTTCTGACCGATCGCGACTGGCTGGCGGAAAACTGATGGACCAGTACGTCGTCTTCGGTAATCCCATCGGCCACAGCAAGTCGCCGTTGATTCATCGCCTGTTTGCCGAGCAAACCGGTCAGGCACTGAATTACCAGACCGCGCTGGCACCGCTGGACGATTTCACGGCGTTCGCCCAGGCGTTTTTCCTGATCGGGCGTGGCGCCAACGTCACCGTGCCGTTCAAGGAAGAAGCCTGGCGCCTCGCCGACAGCCTGACCCAACGTGCGCAGCGCGCCGGGGCGGTCAACACCCTGAGCAAGCTCGACGACGGAACTCTGCTGGGCGATAACACCGACGGTGCCGGGCTGGTGCGCGACCTGACGGTCAATTGCGCACGCAGCTTGCGCGGTCAGCGCGTGTTGTTGCTGGGCGCGGGCGGTGCGGTGCGTGGCGCGCTGGAACCGCTGCTGGCAGAAAAGCCCGCCGTACTGGTGATCGCCAATCGTACGGTCGAAAAAGCCGAGCGACTGGCGCAGGAGTTTGCCGACCTCGGGCCGGTATTCGCCAGCAGCTTCGACTGGCTTGAAGAGTCGGTGGACGTGATCATCAATGCCACCTCGGCCAGCCTGGCCGGGGAGCTGCCGCCCATCTCCCCGAGCCTGATCCAGCCTGGTGCGACCTTTTGCTACGACATGATGTACAGCAAAGCGCCCACCGCCTTCTGCCGCTGGGCCACAGAACAGGGTGCGGCGCAGTCGGTTGATGGCCTGGGGATGCTGGTCGAGCAGGCGGCAGAAGCCTTCCTGTTGTGGCGCGGTGTGCGTCCGGAGTCGACTCCGGTGCTGGCGGAGTTGCGCAGATTGCTGGCTGCGGGTTAATCGGCTATCTGCGGACTATCGTGCCAATGCTCCGAGTTATACACAAGTCCGCTTTTGATTCTGGCCAAAGGCCGTGGAAGGCAACCGGGCGACGCTTCGCTTGTTCGCGAAGGCGGTATTTCAGATGATGTATTTTCGGCGATTATAGCTGCCCTTTCGCGAACAAGTTCGCTCCCACGCCCTCCGGGCAGAAGCCAAATCTACGGGCTTATCGGGACCTTTGTAGAACGCAGAGCGTCGCGACGATGAGTTACAGCTCAATCCTCAAACAGAATCGGGCAGTTCTCCGGCCCTTCCAGCTTGTGCAATTCCTCGATCACCTGCGGTCTGGCATTGCGCAGAACCAGCACTCTGCCCTGCCGGCCCAGTCGTCTGGCTTCCTGATGAAGCATCTCCACGCCTGAGTAATCGATGAAGTTGATCTGCTGCGCATCGATCACCACTCGCACACCTTCGGTACGTTGCAGGCGGGTTTGCAGGTAGTGACTGGCGCCGAAGAAGATCGATCCGCCGACCCGCAGGACCTCCTCGTCGCCCTCGCGCCATTGCTGGACGCGCGGTTGCGAGGTGCGCTTGAGGTAGAAGAACAGCGAGGCCAGTACACCGGCGTAGATCGCGGTTTGCAGCTCCAGCAACAAGGTGGCCAGACAGGTCAGCGCCATCACGAAAAACTCGGCGCGGCTGACGCGGAACAGCGCACGAATGCCTCGACGATCCACCAGCCCCCAACAGATCAGCAGAATTGAGGCGGCCATGGCCGGGATCGGAATGTGCGATATCAACGAGGCGCCGGCGACCGCGAACAACGCCACCCACAACGCAGAAAACACTCCCGCCAACGGCGAGCGCGCACCTGCCTCGTAACTCAATGCCGCACGGGTAAAAGACCCGGCTGACAGGTAGCCGGAGAACAGCGAGCCGACCATGTTCGACAGCCCCTGGGCACGCACCTCCTGATTGGCATTGAGCATCTGCTGCGAACGAGCCGACAGCGAGCGGGCAATCGACAGGCTGTTGACCAGCCCGAGCATGCCCACCGCCACGGCGGTCGGCAGCAGCTTGAGGATCAGTTCGAGGTCCAGCGGCAACGGGCTGAAGGGCGGCAGATGGCCGACGAAGGCGCTGACCACACGGACATGGCCGAACATCGCTGGCCACAGCCACACCAGCAGGCTGCTCGATACCAGTGCGATCAATAGCGTCGGCCAGCGAGGCACCAGAAGCTTGAGTCCGATGCCCAATGCCAGGGTCAACAGACCGAGCATCAGCGAAGACAGATCCACTTCACGCCAATGCTCGAGCAAGGCGGTCAGGCTTTTGAGGGCGGTGGTCTGACTCGGCAGATCGATGCCCAACAGATTGGGCATCTGCCCGAGCGCAATCACCACCGCAGCGCCCAGCGTGAAACCCAGCACCACCGAATGCGAAACGAAATTCACCAGCGCACCGAAGCGCATCATCCCCAGCAACAGCTGAAACACACCGGCGATGAAGGTCAGCAGCAGGATCAACATGATGTAGTCCTGACTGGCCGGCACGGCGAGCGGGCTGACACTGGCATACAGCACGATGGATATAGCCGCAGTCGGCCCACAGATCAGATGCCAGGACGATCCCCACAGACAGGCCACGAGGACTGGAACAATCGCAGCGTAGAGACCGTACTCAGGCGGCAGCCCGGCGATCAGTGCGTAAGCGATAGATTGCGGCAGCGCCAGAATGGCGCCACTCAGGCCCACCAGCGCATCACGCCCGACGCTGACGCGATTCTGCTGCGGCAGCCAAGCGAGAAAGGGTAGAAATTTATGGCGATTGAGCCAGCGCATCGGTCCCTCATGTTGGATGGGTCACTGCATCACTACGTCAGACCGTTTCTGCCCGGAGCCGTGAGCGAACGCTAGTTCATGGCGTAGCATTTCGAGGTGGCGACGTTTGTGTCTGACCCGGTTCCAGCGCCTCTGAGCATGCAGATAACATAGTGTTTCTTGTTCTTGAGGGTCACCACCGGACCAATGTCTGCCACGTACGAAGAAACGACCGTTGCTCCTGCATTGAGCATCTCTTCCATAGAGACATTGACGGCCTCCAGCTTGGTCGGATATTCCAGAGCGTTTCCAGGCACTTTGGCGCTGGTTTCTGGTGGCCAGCTACCCGCAGAGGCAAAGGATGCGCTCAGAATCAGGGCCAGCGAGAGGGGTATAAGTGACCTTTTCATACTGTTCTCCAGAGTTAGCGGACAGGCCGCACGGCAGTCTAGTGGTTTGTCCCCTTTCGTTGGTTCCTTATTGCTATTCCAGAATGACGCTTCGGAGCGCTAATATTGCTGAAAAACCGGCGCAGTGGAAACTCCTGACGCCGGGTCACTACTTAGTGTCGAGGCCTACAACTTCGCCTTCACTGCCGCCAGACCGTCCTTGCCATCAGCGGTCTGTACGCCCTCCAGCCACTTTTCCAGCACCGCCGGGTTGGCCTTGATCCAGGCTTTGGCGGCTGCGCTATTGCTGACCTTCTTGTTGACCACCTCGGCCATGATGCTGTTTTCCATGTCCAGGGTGAAGCTCAGATTGGTCAGCAGCTTGCCGACGTTCGGGCAGGCTTGAGCATAACCCTTGCGGGTCAGGGTGAAGACCGAGCCGGTGTCGCCGAAATATTTCTCGCCGCCCTTGAGGTAGTGCATGCCCTTGATCTGCACGTTCATCGGGTGCGGCGTCCAGCCGAGGAACACCACAAAGGCCTTTTTCTTCACGTTGCGATTGACCTCGGCCAGCATCGCGGTCTCGCTGGATTCCACCAGCTTCCATTTGCCCAGATCGAATTCGTTCTTCTTGATGATCTCCTGCAACGACAGGTTGGCAGGTGCGCCGGAACCGATGCCGTAGATCTTCTTGTCGAACTTGTCAGCGAACTTGTTCAGGTCGGCAAAGTTATGCACACCGGCATCCCAGACGTAATCCGGCACGGCCAGTGTGAATTCGGTGCCCTCAAGGTTTTTCGCCAGTTGCGTCACATCACCGGTGGCCACGAACTTGTCGTAAAAGCCCTGCTGCGCCGGCATCCAGTTACCCAGAAACACATCGAGCTTGCCGTCTTTCAAACCGCCATAGGCAATCGGCACGGCCAGGGTATCGACCTTGGGCGTGTAGCCCAGGCCCTCGAGTACCACGCTGGTAATCGCGTTGGTGGCCGCAATGTCACTCCAGCCGGGATCGGCCATCTTCACGGTACTGCAACTGGCGTCCTCTGCCTGCGCTGCAAGGCTGCCGAGGGTCATGACCGCGACCGCAACGGCTGTGGATAACTTCTTCATTGATGTACCCCTTTGGTTTTTTTGGTGTGGGCAGGGTCAAGGTTGCGGAAAACGTGCCTTGCGCTCCAGATCGTCCAGATCAATGTGGTTGCGCATGTACTGCTGACTGGCGTCGACCAGTGGCTGGTGATCCCAACTCTTCAGCTTGCCGGTTGCCAGCGATTTGGCGACGAAGCGCCTTCTGCGCTGGCTGGCGAGCACCTGTTGGTGTATCGCCGGGATGTCCCACTTGGCCCGAGCTTCGGCCAGGAATTCAGCGAACAGCTTTTCATGGGCGGGTGACTGGCTCAGGTCCTTCTGCTCTTTCGGGTCCTTTTTCACATCGAACAGCAGGCACGGGTCCTGCTCCGAATAGATAAATTTGTACGCGCCACGACGGATCATCATCAGCGGGCTGGTGGTGCCTTCGGCCATGTACTCGCCGAAGACCTCATCGTGTCCGCCCTTGCGTTTCAAATGCGGCATCAGCGAGCGTCCGTCCAATGGCAAACCGGCGTCCAGTTTGCCTTTGGCCATTTCAACGAAGGTCGGCAGCAAGTCGGCAGTCGACACCGACGCACTGACCCTTCCCGGTTTGAACTGGCCCGGCGCGTACACCACCAGCGGTACGCGCGCGGCCATTTCGAACCAGTGCATTTTGTACCAGAGACCCTTTTCGCCCAGCATGTCGCCGTGATCGCCGGAGAACACCACGATGGTGTCTTCCGCCAACCCGACTTCATCGAGCGTCTGCATCAGCTTGCCGACGTTGAGGTCAATGTAGCTGCACGCACCGAAGTAGGCGCGGCGAGCATCACGAATCTTGTCGGTCGGCATGGGCTTGTCCCACAGGTCATAGACCTTGAGCAGCCGTTGCGAATGCGGGTCCAGCGCGGCCTGATTGGCGTGCGGCGTGGGCATCGGTATTTCGTCGTCGGCGTACAGGTCCCAGAACGGCAGAGGGATGGTGTACGGGTCATGAGGGTGAGTCATGGAAACGGTCAGGCAGAACGGCGCATCCCCGTCCTGGCGCACATGGTCATAAAGGTATTGCTGGGACTTGAACAGCACCTCTTCATCGAAGTCCAGCTGGTTGGTGCGAATGCACGGACCGGCCTGCAACACAGAAGACATGTTGTGATACCAGCTTGGCCGCACGTCCGGCTCGTCCCAGTTGACCGACCAGCCGTAATCGGCCGGGTAGATGTCACTGGTCAGGCGTTCTTCGTAGCCGTGCAGTTGATCCGGTCCGCAGAAATGCATCTTGCCTGCCAGGGCGGTCTTGTAACCCAGCGCACGCAGGTAGTGGGCATAAGTCGGAATATCGGCCGGGAAGTCGGCTGCGTTGTCGTACGCACCGATCCTGCTCGGCAACTGGCCGCTGACCAGGGTAAAGCGCGACGGTGCGCATAGCGGGCTGTTGCAATACGCCGAGTCGAACACTACGCCGTTGGCAGCCATGCGGCTCAGGTTCGGCATCAGAATCGGGGACCGGGCGTAAAACGGCAACATTGGCGCGGCCATTTGATCGGCCATGATGAACAGAATATTTTTGCGCTTCATGTAATCGCTGCGTCCCATTGTGAAAAGTTATGCGAAAGTGCCGGGTATGAGAATGGAGTCCATAAGTTTCAGGGTAAAGCCCATACACAGCAATGCCTAGGATAAGCCCAGCTAATGTTTGAATCTTTCGGCGATGTGTCACTCGACCTGCTGCGTGCCTTTGAGGTCGCGGCGCGCTTGCGCAGCTTCACCGCGGCAGCCCTCGAACTGGGCACGACACAGCCCGCTGTCAGCCAGCAGATCAAGCGCCTCGAAGAGCAACTCGCTACACGCCTGTTCGACCGCATCTACCGTGGCATCGAATTGACCGACGCCGGTGAAGTGCTGTTCAGCCATGTGCAGGCCGGACTGCAATCCATCGACAGCGGATTGATAGCGATCACCGAACACCATCAGCACGAAGTGCTTCAAGTGGCGACCGACTTCGCCTTCGCCGCCTACTGGCTGATGCCACGCTTGCACCGTTTCCACAAGGTTAACCCGGACGTGGACGTCAGCCTGGTCACCAGCGAGCGTACCCACAGCATGTTACGCGCCGACATCGACGTTGCTGTGCTGTTCGGTGACGGGCGCTTCAAACAGGGCGAAAGCCACTGGCTGTTCAGCGAAGAGGTCTTCCCGGTGTGCAGTCCGCAATTGCTCGCCGGGCGCCAGACGCCGCTGCCAAACGATGCGCTGCGCGACTTTCCACTCCTGCACCTGCGTGGCGAAAACATCAACAACTGGTTCGACTGGGCGGGTGTATTCCGCGCCCTGGACATCCCCCAGGCCCCTGCGCCCGGCCAGTTGCGCTTCGACAACTACACCCTGCTGATCCAGGCGGCCATCGGCGGACAAGGCATCGCCATCGGTTGGAAGCATCTGGTCGACGACCTGCTCGATCAGGGCCTGCTCTGCCGCCCCATCGCCGGCGCGGCGATTTCCGGTCAGGGCTATTACGTGGTCCTGCCCCAGCGCAAACGCCGCCTGCAGATCGTTCAGCAGTTCGTGGACTGGCTGGCCAGCGAGCAGGCGTTGAGCGGGGTTTCGCTGGCGGGTAGGCCATTGCCGTCGATTGCGGTGTAATATTGCCGCGCTGAAAAGTGACCACTCGGTCCATCACCGCGCGCACATCAACAAAATGGTCACGCATACGCTTCAACCTCATGAGCTGCCTGCCATGGGCGATTGAACCAAATGCTGAAAGACCAGAATAGAGGATCATCAGAAATGCCGGATCTACTCATCGACGGTAAGACACTTCACTATTCCGACCAGGGCACGGGCCCGGTGGTATTGCTCGGTCACAGCTATCTCTGGGACAAGGCGATGTGGAGTGCGCAGATTGATACCCTGGCCAGCCAGTATCGGGTGATCGTGCCGGATCTGTGGGGTCATGGCGATTCCAGCGGGTTTCCTGAGGGCACTCGCAATCTCGATGACCTGGCGCGGCATGCGCTGGCGCTGCTGGATCATTTGAATATCGAGCGTTGCAGCATCGTCGGGCTGTCGGTCGGCGGTATGTGGGGCGCAATCGCTGCACTGCTCGCGCCAGAGCGCATCACCGGGCTGGTGCTGATGGACACCTATCTGGGCAAAGAGACCGAGGCCAAGAAAGCCTACTATTTCTCGTTGCTCGACAAGCTGGAAGAGGTCGGGAGCTTTCCTGAGCCGCTGCTGGATATCGTCGTACCGATCTTCTTCCGTCCCGGCATTGATCCGCAGTCGCCTGTGTACACGTCGTTTCGTGCAGCGCTTGCTGGCATGAATGCCGAGCAGTTGCGTCAGTCCGTGGTACCGCTGGGAAGGATGATTTTCGGTCGTGATGACCGGCTCGGGTTGATCGAACAGCTGAATGCCGACACCACGCTGGTGATGTGTGGTGATGCAGACATTCCGCGCCCGCCTGAGGAAACGCGTGAGATGGCGAACCTGATCGGCTGCCCTTACGTGCTGGTGCCTGAGGCGGGGCATATCGCCAATCTGGAAAATCCCGCGTTCGTATCGGATGCGCTGATGACGTTCCTGGCGCGGGTTAACCAGAAGCAGGGTTGAGCTGAGCCGCGCCTTCAGGGACGGATGCACCCCATCAATTCAACACGCCATCCAGAATCGCGTACACAATCCCCGAACCCACGGCGATCAGCACGACGTCGGTGCCCAAGCGGCGCCATTCGTAGCCGTCATACTGTGGCAGGTATTGCAGCGAGCGGCTGTCCAGGCGCTTGCCGTAACCAGGTGGCAACGGGCGGCCCTTGGCGATGTGTACGCCCGGCGGCAGTGGCTGGCCCCGGCCGATGACGTCGCGGTGTTGCTGGAAAGTCTCGCGTACCGGGCCGAAATCCTGCGGTGGGCGGTTGCCGCCGCGGTTGTCCTGATGCGCCTGTCTGCCTGGTTGGCTGGCCGGGCCTTTGTCGGGACCCCTGCCATTGTCATTGCCCGGTCCACGGTCATTGCCGCGCTGGTTAGGCCCGCCGTCGTTCGGCGGTCCTGGCTGTTGGGCGCCACGGTTGTCGTCCGGGCCATTACCGCGCTGATCAGGTGGTGCAGCTTGCAGCAGCGGACTGGCGCTGATCATCAAGATACCCAGTCCGGTGATAAAACGGTTTGGCAGTTTCATGGTGCTTCCTCGGCTTCACGCGATGCAGCAAAAAGGGGTTCATGACGTTGGTCATGAACCCCTTATGTCTTGCTACATAGAGCGGCCGCTCAGGCTTTGATTCCTCTGTATCAGAAACTTTACCCTCAGCGACGAGCGCTACGTACGCCCTCGGCCAGTGCCGCGCACAGCGTCAGTACGCCGTCGATTGCGTGCTCCGGCGACTCGGCGCTGGCGATCTTGTCGACGAAGGCCGAGCCCACGACCACGCCGTCAGCCAGACGCGCAATCGCCGCGGCCTGCTCGGGTGTGCGGATACCGAAACCGACGCTGATCGGCAGATCGGTGTGGCGGCGCAAGCGAGCGATGGCCTCAGTGACGTGCTCGGTGGTGGCCGAGCCAGCACCGGTCACACCGGCAACCGACACGTAGTAGACGAACCCGGAGCTGCGCTCCAGCACACGCGGCAGACGCGCATCGTCGGTGGTCGGCGTGGTCAGACGGATGAAGTCGATGCCGGACGCCTGTGCAGGCGTCGCCAGCTCGGCGTCGTGCTCGGGTGGCAGGTCAACGATGATCAGACCGTCAACGCCTGCTTCTTTTGCCTGCGCCACGAAGGCTTCGACGCCAAAGCGGTGGATGGGGTTGTAGTAACCCATCAGCACAATCGGCGTAGTCTGATCGTCGACACGGAACTCGCTGACCATCTGCAGAGTTTTCTGCAAGGTCTGGCCAGCGTCCAGAGCACGCAGGGTCGCCAGCTGAATCGCCACACCGTCGGCCATCGGATCGGTGAACGGCATGCCTAGCTCGATCACGTCAGCACCCGCAGCAGGCAGGCCTTTCAGGACTTTAAGCGACGTGTCGTAGCCAGGGTCACCGGCGGTGATGAAGGTGACCAGCGCCGCACGACCTTCGGTTTTAAGCTGGGCGAAACGATGTTCTAGACGGCTCATACCAGCTGCTCCTGAGTGTGTTCGGCGGCGGCCATGTGGTTCATGACGGTTTGCATGTCTTTATCACCGCGCCCGGACAGGCACACGACCATCAGGTGGTCATCGCGCAGGTTGGTCGCGCGCTTCATGGCTTCGGCCAGGGCGTGAGCGGTTTCCAGCGCCGGGATGATGCCTTCGAGCAGGCAGCACTGATGGAAAGCGTCCAGCGCTTCATCATCGGTGATGCTGACGTACTCGACGCGCTTCACTTCGTGCAGGAATGCGTGTTCCGGGCCGATGCCTGGATAGTCCAGACCGGCAGAGATCGAGTGCGCATCGGTAATCTGACCGTCGCCGTCCTGCAGCAGGTAGGTACGATTGCCGTGCAGCACGCCCGGTACGCCGCC
Source organism: Pseudomonas sp. PvP028 (assembly GCF_017832255.1). Lineage (NCBI taxonomy): Bacteria > Pseudomonadati > Pseudomonadota > Gammaproteobacteria > Pseudomonadales > Pseudomonadaceae > Pseudomonas > Pseudomonas sp. PvP028. Next base: position 1,360,969 of record NZ_JAFIBL010000001.1, on the reverse strand, counting down.
GTTCAGGCTGGCCGCGTGCTTGTCGGTGCTGACGCCATGACCGCCCGCTTCAACACCGATGATTTCCACGCTGGCGTCATCCAGGAACGGATGGAACAGGCCCATGGCGTTGGAACCGCCACCGACACAGGCGACCAGGCTGTCCGGCAGACGACCTTCCTTCTCCAGCATCTGCTCTTTGGTTTCCTTGCCGATGATGGCCTGGAAATCACGGACCATCGCCGGGTAAGGGTGCGGTCCTGCAACGGTGCCGATCAGGTAGAAGGTGTCTTCAACGTTGGTCACCCAGTCACGCAGCGCTTCGTTCATCGCATCTTTCAGGGTGCCGGTGCCGGAAGTGACCGGAACGATTTCAGCGCCCAGCAGCCTCATGCGGAACACGTTGGCCTGCTGACGCTCGATGTCGGTAGCACCCATGTAGATCACACAAGGCAGGCCGAAACGTGCAGCGACCGTTGCCGTGGCAACGCCGTGCATGCCGGCGCCAGTTTCGGCGATCAGGCGTTTTTTGCCCATGCGCTTGGCCAGCAGCACCTGGCCGATGCAGTTGTTGATCTTGTGCGCGCCGGTGTGATTGAGCTCTTCGCGCTTGAAGTAGATCTTCGCGCCGCCGCAGAACTCGGTCAGGCGTTCAGCGAAGTACAGCGGGTTCGGACGGCCCACGTAATCGCGCTGGAAGTAGGCCATTTCCTTGATGAATTCCGGATCTACCTTGGCCGCTTCGTACTCGCGGTTGAGGTCGAGCACCAGCGGCATCAGGGTTTCAGCCACGTAGCGGCCGCCGAATGAGCCGAACAGGCCGTTGGCGTCGGGGCCGCTGCGGAAATTGGTCTGGGTCATGAAGTGCTCCAGTTGCAGTATTGGGCGAATAGGTTGAGCCGTATTGGCAATGGGTCCACTTTAACCAGCGCAAGGCCGGATGAAAACCGATAAGATCGCCGTAACCTGTCAGGAAAACTCACAGATCATGAGCCGCGACCTCCCTCCCCTCAATGCATTGCGCGCCTTTGAAAGCACTGCCCGGTTTGGCAGTGTCAGTCAGGCGGCTGAACAGTTGAACGTGACGCATGGCGCTGTCAGTCGCCAATTGAAAGTGCTTGAAGAGCACCTGGGTGTAAGCCTGTTCAGCAAGGACGGACGAGGCTTGAAACTCACAGATGCAGGTATTCGTCTACGCGATGTCAGCGGCGACGCGTTCGACCGGTTGCGCGGCGTGTGTGCAGAGCTGAGCAAGGGCAGCGCAGACGCGCCGTTCGTGCTGGGGTGCTCGGGCAGCCTGCTGGCGCGCTGGTTTATCCCACGCTTGAGCCGCCTGAATGCCGAGCTGCCGGATCTGCGTCTGCACTTGTCGGCAGGCGAAGGTGATCTTGACCCGCGTCGGCCAGGGCTTGATGCCCTGTTGATCTTTGCCGAGCCGCCGTGGCCGGCAGACATGCAGGTATTCGAACTGGCAAGCGAGCGGATCGGACCGGTGTTGAGCCCACGCTTCGCGCGATTCGAGCGTCTGTGCGATGCACCTGTCGAGGCATTGCTGGAAGAATCATTGCTGCAAACCACATCGCGTCCGCAGGCGTGGCCAAGCTGGGCGCAGCAGAATGGTATCGACCCGCAGTCATTGCGTTACGGGCAGGGTTTCGAGCATTTGTATTATTTGCTGGAGGCGGCCGTGGCGGGCCTTGGCATCGCGATTGCGCCGGAACCTCTGGTCATCGATGACCTGAAGGCCGGTCGCCTGGCTGCGCCTTGGGGGTTCAGTGAAACCCCGGCGCAGCTGGCGCTTTGGGTACCCAGACGTGCGGCCGATGGACGGGCGCAGCAGCTTGCTCAATGGTTGAAAAATGAGCTGAAGCGGTCCGGGGAACCGATCAGAAACTGATCAGTTACCGCGCTTGAACAGCATATAGGCAGCGATCAGGCCGATGGCACCTACCGCAACGCCGGCGGTGGTCCAAGGATGTTCCTGAGCGTAGTCACGAGTTGCCAGTGCGTTTTCGCGGGTTTTCTCTTTGACGTCTTCGTAGACATCGCTGAGCAGGCTGCGCGAATGGCTCAGCGCGCTTTCAGCGTTGGCTTTCAGATTCTTCAGAGTCTTGCGCGACTCGTCGGTAGCATCGGCTTTCAGGCCCTCGAGGGACTTCAGGAGGCTCTCGATTTCAGCTTCCATACTCTGCAACGAGGCTTTGCGAAGTGACGTAGTAGCCATGGTGTTTCTCCTGCAATGATGAGTGAGCGTGTTGTTTCGGACTCCGGGCTTTTTGGAAAGTGCGATGGGATTTTTGCAAAGGTCTGAACTTTTGCGCGCCTTCTCCTGACAGAAGCAGGGAGCGCGCTCTATATCGCGTCTTTTTCAGACCTCAGGAGAACTGCCATGTCGGATCATCACACGTACAAGAAAGTTGAAATCGTAGGCTCTTCCACGACCACCATCGAAGACGCCATCAACAATGCCCTGGCCGAAGCCAGCAAAAGCCTCGACCTGATGGAATGGTTCGAAGTGACTGAAACCCGCGGCCATATCGAAAACGGCAAAGTCGCGCACTTCCAGGTGACATTGAAAGTGGGCTTCCGCATCACCAACAGCTGAGGGTGATCTGAACCTTTCGGCTGGCCGATTGCCATAAATTGCGCTACACGCAGATGTGGCCACGCGTTCGCTGTGTGAGCGTGGGGATTTCAATGGGCGCCTGTACCGATGGCGTCTTCATTTGGCCGGACGAAAGGGATTACCCATGAAGAAGTTTTTGTTGGCTGTAGGCTTGCTGAGCATTGCAGGCACTGCCCTCGCGGCAGGCAAGCCATGTGAAGAGTTGAAAAGTGAACTCGATGCCAGACTCCAGGCGAAGGGCGTAACGTCCTACACGCTGGAAGTGGTCGAGAAAGGCAGCGCAGCCGACAAGCAAGTCGTCGGCACCTGCGAAGGCGGCACCAAGGAAATCGTTTACCAGCGCGGTTGATTGCCAGCCAGGCCCGGCTCAGGCCGGTTTGCCCGGCTAATCCCGTTTGCAGGTTTCACGAACAGAATCGCCCCGGGCTGTCATCCAGTCCGGGGCGATTCTGTTTGTGGCTGGTTTTTTCCGATTCGGAAAATCGCTTAGCCGTGTGCGACCTGCGCGAGGATCTCGTATGAGCGCAGTCGATCCTCGTGCTCGTACATGTCACAGGTGAAGATCAACTCATCAGCGTCGGTCTGCTCAAGCAGCACATCCAGCTTGGCGCGGATCTTGTCCGGGCCACCCACCATCGCCAGCCCGAGGAAGCTTGCTACGGCCTCACGCTCGTGTGGCAGCCACAGACCGTCCATCGATTCGACAGGCGGACGCTGCATCAGGCTGTGTCCACGCATCAGCGCCAGAATGCGCTGATAGACCGAGGTCGCCAGGTATTCGGCATGCTCGTCCGTGTCGGCTGCCGACAGGGGCACGCCGAGCATCACGTAAGGCTTGTCGAGCACTTCCGATGGCTGGAAGTGATTGCGATACACGCGAATCGCCTCGTGCATGTAACGCGGCGCAAAGTGCGAGGCGAAGGCATACGGCAAGCCGCGCATGCCTGCCAGCTGGGCGCTGAACAGGCTCGAGCCGAGCAGCCAGATCGGCACGTTGGTGTTTGAACCGGGTACGGCGATCACTTTTTGATCAGGCGTGCGCGGGCCCAAATATTCCATCAGCTCGGTGACATCATCCGGAAAGTCATCGGCACTGCCGGAGCGCTCGCGGCGCAAGGCACGCGCAGTCATCTGGTCAGAGCCCGGTGCGCGGCCCAGCCCCAAGTCGATGCGACCTGGATACAGGCTGGCCAGGGTGCCGAACTGCTCGGCAATCACCAACGGCGCGTGGTTGGGCAGCATGATCCCGCCCGACCCGACACGAATGGTCGACGTGCCGCCTGCAAGGTAGGCGAGCAGCACCGCAGTCGCTGAACTAGCGATGCCGTCCATGTTGTGGTGTTCGGCCACCCAGAAGCGGTTGTAACCGAGCTTTTCGACATGCTGGGCGAGGTTCAGCGAGTTGCGCAGCGATTCGGCGGGCCCTTTGTCGTGGCGCACCGGCACCAGATCAAGGGTGGAAATTTTTACATCTGCCAGACGTTTCATAGGCCGGGGTAGCTCCTCGAATTGTGATGGGCCGGCTGCTGGAGCTGCCCACGATGAAACAGCAGTGCGGGCGCAAGTCCGGCTTTTCAATGGGGCAGTGTAGAAAAACCTACTGAAATGGTAGGTCTTTCCGACGGTTGAACTTTCCAGAGCCGTCTATCCTCAGAATGCTGTAACAGCAACGATCCAAATTCATTCCAAAAGGAGCCACTATGAGCATCGTCAAGAAAGCATCCGCCCACTGGGAAGGTGATCTGAAAAGCGGTATCGGCAGCATCTCCACGGAAACCGGCGTGTTGCGCGAAGCACCTTACGGCTTCAAGGCACGTTTTGAAGGCGGCAAAGGCACCAACCCGGAAGAACTGATCGGTGCAGCCCACGCAGGCTGTTTCTCGATGGCACTGTCCATGATTCTGGGCGGTGCAGGCCTGACTGCTGAAAGCATCGATACTCAGGCTGAGGTGTCGCTGGATCAGGTAGAAGGCGGTTTCGCGATCAGCGCTGTGCATTTGACCCTCAAGGCCAAAGTGCCAGGCGCGACCCAAGAGAAGTTCGACGAGTTGACCAAGCAGGCCAAAGAAGGCTGCCCGGTTTCCAAGGTACTGAACGCCAAGATCACCCTGGATGCGACATTGCTGAGCTGATTCACAGCCAGCCTTGCGGGGGCGCCTTGTGCGCTCCTGTATCTGCTGTATAAAGCTGGCTTGCTTCATCGGTCATGCGTTGGTTGACGCATGGTTTGATTATGATCAGGAGTCGAGCATGAAACGTTTTATTCTGGCAGCGACCTGCACCCTGCTGGCAACCAGTGCCCTGGCGGCACCGAAATCCTGCGAAGAACTCAAGGCTGAAATCGAAGCCAAGATCCAGGCCAACAACGTCACGTCCTATACGCTGGAAATCGTGAGCAACGAAGAAGCCACCGATCCAAGCATGATCGTCGGCAGCTGCGACAACGGTACGAAAAAGATCATCTATCAGCTCAACGGACGCTGATCAGATGCAGTGCACCCCGCCCTCTTCTTCCTCCTCGGCCACCACCTTGCGCTCTGCATCGTAAAGCCAGGCATCGACACTGTTCGCCAGTGAGCGTACCTCCAGCACATAGCGCTGCCCGGCAGCGAAGTGGTCGTAACGAACACTGACGTAACAGGTGATCTCGGTGTACTCGTCGCCGATCATCCCCATGCCGCCCGAGCGGTACTCATAGTCATAACGCACCTGCAACTCATGGCTGCCCGGCGTGACTTGAAAGTAGCGCCCGTCATACGTGTTCTTGCCATCGAGCTTGTCGCCCATGATCAACTGGCCGGTGATGGTGCGCATGTCGACCCACGCCATGTCCGGATTGACGGCGGGCAAGGGACCGGCGCATCCGGCGAGGGTGGCTAGAGTGAATGCGGTTATCAGTATCAGAAGACGGTTTGGCACCGAGGTGTACCTCTGTTTAAAAAGGTTTAGTGGCAACCGTTGAGATGACCTGCTGTTGGCCATTCATCCAGTCTGCAGAAACTGCGCAGCGTGTTTCGGTCAAGCGTTGGATAACGGCAAAATCGCTTCTCAGGTTTCGTGAAAAGATTGGCTCATGATGAGCAATTCGATTTCGAAGCAATCGGATTTGTTCGAGATCAGCCGCGATCTTTGCTCGGTGGGCAGATACAGTGAAGCACTTTTCGAGGTTTGGAAAAAAGCGGTACAGATAAGGGGCCCAGATACGGCCTTCAAATCGTTTTGTGAACATTTTTTCCCAAAAGACGAATTTCAACTCCGCGATGACGGCGCCGGTTGTGCCACATTTCTGTCGGGCTCTTGCAAGCTCTTGTTTTGGCTTGAAAACCGGACCTGTAACATTGGGCAAGCTCTGCTCGAAGCCGGGACTCCAAGGCCACTCGGGGCCGTAAACCGAAGCGATTGCGTCTGCAACACCGTTACGAACAATCACCTCGCACAGGTGTAGAGGCGTAAGGAACGCTGCAGAGACGAGGGCGTTCCAGGCATACAAGGTGAGGGCCTCATCAAGACCTCGGCCCACAGCGCGCGCTGCGTTTTCATACGTCGAAATCCGGGCAGAGGAAATGGATAATCTGATTGCCTTTGCGACCTCTAAGGCTGACATTGACGACAACTGCAAATCTCCCTATAGTCTTTCCACTTGCCGAGGGCCTAGCTGGCTTATGCCTCCCCCCACGGACAGATGATATAGCAATACCTAAAGCCCACCTGCACGGTGGGTTTTCTGTTTGTGTCTGATGAAAATAGCTTTTTACACGGGCGCACAGCTTGGTACGTTCCAGCTCGTCCGTGGTTTGAGTCTCCATACCCTTCAATCCTCGTAACAGTTGCACATCCCCACTCCCCTCCTGCATAACATCACCGTACCCAAGCCACCAAAGTCCTTCCCTTTATGGCCACACACCCTCTACCACGCCATCGACACCTGCTAGCGCTGACGGCCGTCACGCTGCTTGCCGGCTGCTCCAGCGTTTCCTATTACGGCCAGTTGGCTCAAGGGCAGTGGCGGTTGCTGCAGGCACGCGAGCCGGTAGAGAAGATCGTGGCTGACCCGACTCGGGATGCGGGTTTGCGCGAGCATCTGGCCCGGTCGCAGTTGGCGCGCACGTTTGCCAGTGAGCATTTGCATCTGCCGGACAACAAGAGTTACCGCCTGTATGCGGACCTGGGCCGCCCTTATGTGGTGTGGAATGTGTTCGCGACGGATGAGTTCTCGCTGGAGCCGGTCACGCATTGTTTTCCGATTGCAGGGTGTGTCGCGTATCGCGGTTATTACAGCCCTGGCGGGGCGCGTGGCGAGGCTGCGTTGCAGCGCCAGGCGGGCAAGGATGTGTATTTGAGTGGCGTGGAAGCCTATTCGACGCTGGGTTGGTTCAATGATCCGATTCTCAGTTCGATGATGGGCTGGGGTGACGAGCGTCTGGCCACGCTGATTTTTCATGAGTTGGCGCATCAGCGTTTTTATGTGAAGGACGACACCGAGTTCAACGAGTCCTACGCCAGTTTCGTCGAGCAGGAAGGTACGCGGCAATGGCGTGCGGCGCGGGGATTGCCGCCGGAGAGTGTTTCGCAGTCGGCGCGGCGTGATCAGTTTACCCGGTTGGTGCTCGACACCCGGGAGCGACTCAAGGCGCTTTATCGTCAACCCCTGTCGGCCGAAGTGATGCGCGCGCGCAAGGCTGAAGCATTCGAGCGGATGCGTCGTGATTACCGCACGTTGCGGGATGAGCAGTGGGCTGGCGACAAGCGTTTCGATGCCTGGATCAACAGCCCGATGAACAACGCCAAACTGCTGCCTTTTGGTCTTTACGATCAATGGGTGCCAGCGTTCGAGACGTTGTTCAGGCAGGTGAATGGCGACTGGCAGGCGTTTTATCACGCTGTGGATAAGTTGGGCGCGATGCCGGTCGAGGCGCGCAAGGCGGCGCTACGGGCGTTGATGCCTTGAAGCTCCTGTGGGAGCGAGCTTGCTCGCGAAGAGGTCGGTACAGCGCCCACACAAAGGGCGTTTGAACCGCGGCCTTCGCGAACAAGCGAAGCGTCGCACCGGCTCGCGCCTACGGCCTTCGGCCAGAATTGAAGGCCGACTGAGTGCAGAGCGCAGTATTAATAGCGGGCCTCAACCCTTATCAAACCCCTCAGCCAGGTGCTGATCCTTGAGCTTCACGTAATTAGCCGCGCTGTACGGGAAGAAGGCGATTTCCTTTTCGGTGAGTGCGCGCACCTGTTTGACCGGGCGACCGACGTACAAAAAGCCGCTTTCCAGCACTTTGCCCGGCGGCACCAGGCTGCCTGCGCCGATGATCACCTCGTCTTCGACAACCGCGCCATCCATGATGGTGGTGCCCATGCCGACCAGGATGCGGTTGCCGATTGTGCAGCCGTGCAGCATGGCCTTATGACCGATGGTCACTTCATCGCCGATCAGCAGTGGAAAACCGTCCGGGTTGAAGGGGCCGGCGTGGGTGATGTGCAACACGCTGCCGTCCTGCACGCTGGTGCGGGCGCCGATGCGGATGCGGTGCATGTCGCCGCGTACCACGGTCAGCGGCCAGACGGAGCTGTCGGCGCCGATTTCGACGTCACCGATAACCACCGCTGAATGATCGACAAAGGCCCGTTCGCCGAGGGCTGGGGTGTGCTCCTGAAACTTGCGAATGGCCACGATAGGCTCCTTCTTTGGCAGTGATAGGCGTGTAGAGCGGGTTTGGTTGCTGCGGTCGGCGTCGATTGTAATTAAGATGGCTGAGTGTTTCTTCAAGGCAAGGTGCAAAACCGTGAGCGCGAACAACCCTCTTCTGCAATCGTACGACCTGCCACCCTTTTCGGCGATTCGTGCCGAGCATGTCAAACCTGCTATCGAACAGATCCTGGCGGATAACCGTGCCGCGATTGCCGACATCCTCGCCAAACAGGGTTCGACACCGACCTGGGCCGGGCTGGTGCTGACCATGGACGAGCTGAACGACCGCCTGGGCGCTGCCTGGAGCCCCGTCAGCCACCTCAATGCCGTGTGCAACAGCGCCGAGCTGCGCGAAGCGTATGAATCGTGCCTGCCGGCCTTGAGCGCCTACTCCACCGAGATGGGCCAGAACAGCGCACTGTTCCAGGCCTATGAAGCTCTGGCCAATGGCCCGGAAGCCGCCGGTTTCGACGTTGGCCAGAAGACCATTCTGGAGCAGTCGCTGCGTGACTTCCGCCTGTCCGGTATCGATCTGCCGCCAGAGCAGCAGAAGCGTTACGCCGAAGTGCAGAGCAAACTGTCAGAGCTGGGCAGCCAGTTTTCCAACCAACTGCTCGATGCCACTCAGGCCTGGACCAAGCTGGTCGCCGATGAGTCCGCCCTCGCCGGCCTGACCGATTCTGCCAAACAGCAGATGGCCGCCGCCGCCAAGGCCAAGGATCTGGAAGGCTATCTGATCACGCTGGAATTCCCGAGCTACTACGCGGTGATGACCTACGCCGAAGACCGCGCACTGCGCGAAGAAGTCTATGCGGCGTACGCCACCCGCGCGTCGGATCAAGGCCCGAACGCGGGCAAGAACGACAACACGCCGGTCATGGAGCAGATCCTCGACCTGCGTCAGGAACTCGCGCAATTGCTCGGCTATGCCAACTACGCCGAGCTGAGCCTGGCGACCAAGATGGCCGAGTCCAGCGATCAGGTGCTGAGCTTCCTGCGTGACCTGGCCAAGCGCAGCAAGCCTTTTGCTGCCCAGGACCTGGAGCAGCTCAAGGCCTATGCCGCCGAACAGGGCTGCCCGGATCTGCAAAGCTGGGACAGCGGTTTCTACGGCGAGAAGCTGCGCGAGCAGCGCTACAGCGTTTCCCAGGAAATCCTGCGTGCCTACTTCCCTGTCGATAAGGTGCTCGGCGGCCTGTTCACCATCGTTCAGCGCCTGTATGGCATCGAGATTGCCGAGCAGAAAGGCTTCGACACCTGGCACCCGGATGTTCGTCTGTTCGAGATCAAGGAAAACGGCCAGCACGTCGGGCGCTTCTTCTTCGATCTGTATGCCCGCGCCAACAAGCGTGGTGGTGCCTGGATGGACGGCGCGCGTGACCGTCGCCGTACGGCGCAAGGCACGTTGCAAAGCCCGGTGGCCAATCTGGTGTGTAACTTCACACCTGCTGTTGCCGGCAAGCCTGCGCTGCTGACCCACGACGAAGTGACCACGCTGTTCCACGAATTCGGTCATGGTCTGCATCACCTGCTGACCCGCGTCGAGCATGCCGGGGTATCCGGTATCAATGGCGTGGCCTGGGACGCCGTCGAGTTGCCGAGCCAGTTCATGGAAAACTGGTGCTGGGAGCCCGAAGGCCTGGCGCTGATCTCCGGTCATTACGAAACCGGCGAGCCACTGCCGCAGGATCTGCTGGAGAAGATGCTCGCTGCCAAGAACTTTCAGTCCGGCCTGATGATGGTGCGTCAGCTGGAGTTCTCGATGTTCGATTTCGAGCTGCACGCCACTCACGGTGACGGCCGCAGCGTGCTTGAAGTTCTGGAAGGCGTTCGTGATGAAGTCTCGGTGATGCGTCCGCCTGCCTACAACCGCTTCCCGAACAGCTTCGCGCACATCTTCGCAGGCGGTTACGCAGCCGGTTATTACAGCTACAAGTGGGCTGAAGTGCTGTCCGCCGATGCGTTCTCGAAATTCGAGGAAGATGGCGTGCTCAACGCTGAAACCGGACGCGCCTTCCGCGAAGCCATTCTGGCGCGTGGCGGTTCGCAGGCACCGATGGTGCTGTTCGTCGACTTCCGCGGACGCGAGCCGTCGATTGACGCATTGTTGCGTCACAGTGGCTTGAGTGAGGACGCGGCAGCATGACCGATACACCGGTAGTCATTACCAAGAAACGCTTTATCGCCGGGGCGGTTTGCCCGGCGTGCAGCGAGCCTGACAAACTGATGATGTGGAACGAAAACGACGTGCCGCATCGCGAGTGCGTCAGTTGCGGCTACAGCGATACGCTCAACGAGCAGGGTATTTCGATACCGAAGGAGTTGGGTACGCGGGTCAACAAGGCGGTGGTCAAACCGGCGGATCCCAAGGTTCAGGGTGTGCAGTTCTTCCCGAATCCGAAGTTGAAGAAGCCGGTTGATTTGGAGTGATCAACGTCTGACTCAGCATGTCGAGGGGCATCGAAAGTGCCCCTCACTCCTGACGGTCGTGTCGCTGTTTACTTGATGGAAAGATTCATTTTGGTGAATGCTTTGGCCAGTTCGATCAAAATGGCGTCATCCTTGCCATCGATTCCCTCTACCCCATCAACGTCGGCTTTGCTCTTGACCGTATCGTAACCGTCGCCGTTACCGGAAGCCGTTACAAACGCCGTAAACGCCACGTCTCCCTTGCGGCCTGTTCTTTCATTGACAGCTTCACTGTCCCAGAACTCTACGAGTACTTCAGGCGTCGCGTCGCCTTCAAGTTCGGCGCTTGAAAGTCTTACTTCATAATTAGCCATGTTCTCAATCCTCTTTTATTGATTGAGATGCCAGTACTGCATACCTTTCCGGCACCTGCGTAAATCAGGTTTTATTACCAGGCGTCACCAATCGGCCAACTCAGCCACCTTCTTCCTGAAGGCCAGCGCCAGAACCGTCAGCACTTCCTCATCTCTGCCCAGTTCGCCGCGAATCTTGTGTTTTCCCCGCGGGTGCAGCCTGACCCAAGCGTGTTCCTGCAGGTCATCGTTTTCGTAAAATTCAATGGCTATTTCAGGATGGTCATGTTCCTCAATGTCTTCAGCCCACAACCGAATCTCATACTTGGCCATCACCCACCCCGTTCTCAGGTAAATGCGCCAGTACCCGATAGCCGAGTTGGCGTTTCGCTACACTAGGCCTGAAGAAAAAGGGCGTCTACTGGCAGAAGTAACAGGTGGTTTTTTGTACAGGGCGGGAAGTCAAGACGCAGAATCGCAACAACGCTGCGGGGGAAGCAGGGACAAGCGGTGAGCACCACTTGTCCCTGGCAGGCAAACGTCAGTCTGCCGTCTGCAGCCTGCGCTTCTCGGCCAGACGACTTCTGCCGTACAGCACTGCAATGGCGATCAGGGCGATCGCCTGTGCGCCGAGCGAGTACAGGTCGGCGTGAATGCCCAGCCAGTCGAACTCGAAGAACGGCACCGGCCGTGTGCCGAATATGCCCGCCTCCTGCAGCGCCTTGACGCCGTGACCGGCAAACACCACGGACAGTGCGCAGAGCAGCGCAGCGTTGATACCGAAGAACAGCGACAGCGGCAGCTTCGCCGAACCGCGCAGGATGACCCACGCCAGGCCCACGAGCAGCACCAGCGCCGTGGCGCCGCCCGCCAGCACGGCATCGTGTCCGGCAGGGCCTGCCTGCAGCCACAGGGTTTCGTAGAACAGGATGACTTCGAACAGTTCGCGGTAGACCGAGAAGAACGCCAGCAGCGCGAAGCCGAAACGACCGCCGCCGCCGACCAGGCTGCTTTTGACGTAGTCCTGCCACGCAGCAGCGTGACGACGATCGTGCATCCACACCCCGAGCCAAAGCACCATCACACTGGCGAACAGCGCGGTGGCACCTTCCAGCAATTCCCGTTGTGCGCCGCTGACGTCGATGACATACGCCGCGAGCGCCCAGGTGGCCAGCCCGGCCAGCAGCGCCAGACCCCAGCCGATGTTGACGCTGCGTACGGCAGACTGCTGGCCGGTGTTGCGCAGAAACGCCAGAATCGCCGCCAGTACCAGAATCGCTTCCAGCCCTTCACGCAGCAGGATCAGCAGGCCCGAAATATAGCTCAGCGACAGGCTCAGGCCGTCGCTGCCTAGCAGATCCGCTGATTCCTTGAGCTTGCCTTTGGCTGCTTCCAGCTTCTGCGCAACCTGAGGTAGCGGCATGCTGTCCTGCAAGGACTGCCGGTAAGCCATCAGGCTCTTTTCAGTATCTTTGCGCACATTGGCGTCGACGTTATCCAGCGAGCTTTCGACCAGCTCGAAACCCTCCAGATATGCCGCGACCGACAAATCATAGGCCTGCTCGCGATCACCAGCCTTGTAGGCTGCCAGGCTCTTGTCCAGCGTTACACTGGTGTAATCCAGCAGTTGCGCCGGGCCGCGCTGCACCTGAGGTGGCTGAGCGCGTTGGGCCCGGAAGGTGGCGGTAGCGTCCGGACCTTCGGCAGCCTGGACTTCGGCCGGCGTCTGGCGAGCCAGATCGGCGAGGTTGAAGGTCTTGGCTGGCTGGGCGACAGGTTGTGCGCTGAAGCTGGCGATATAGGTCGCGATGTCCCAGCGCTGGCGATCGTCCAGCTGGTCGGCGAACGCGGGCATATCGGTGCCGGCAATCCCCAGCCCGGTCGCGTTGTACAGATCGTAAAGACTCAGGCGATCCAGCCGCGCGGTATCCCGCAGGTTCGAGGGGGGCGGTTCCAGGCCGATGCCTGCCGGTCCATCCCCTGCACCGCTGTCGCCATGGCACACCGAACAATGCTGAGCGTACAGGGGCGCGCCACGGGCGGGGTCCGGCGTAATGGCCGGGGCCTGACTGACCTCATAGGCAAGCGCGAGCTTCGCACTCAACTGCCGCGCCTGACGCGTGACCTGCGCAGCGTCCTGTCGACCCGCCACAGCGCTTTTCAGCTGGGTTACCGCCTGCTCCAGAGCCTCACGCTCGGCGCGCTGTGGCAAGGCAACGACCAAGCCCTGCAACGCAGCCAGGTTATCGACCTGTTGCTGATATTTGACGGTGTCCACAACCTTGCCATCCGCCACGGTCGCCGGATAATCGGCCCCCAGGTAATCGAGCAGATGCAGCGCCTGGGCCGCACCCTCGACCGGGTCGGCCAGCGCAATGCAACTGCCCAACGCCAGGAGCGGCAACAGTAACCAGGCAAGAAAACGAGAATGGACGGGCATTGCAGAATCTCGACGGGAATGCGAAGCGTTGCATTGTTAACGCCGCAACGGCACTACTCAATAGTCGAGGTCCATTTTTGTTACAGAATCTTACATTCAGCCTTCAGTCGCCCTGAGCAAAGCGGGTGTCTGCTCAGGGCTCAAGACCGACACGTTTCAGGCCGTACCGCGATGTAACGTCGCGAGGAAACCTGCCGCGCCCACGAACAGGCTGGCGAAGGTGCGATTCATGCGACGTTGCTGGCGAGGCGTCTTGAGCAGGCGCAGCACTTTGGAGGCCAGCCCGGTGTAGCCCGCCATCACGATCAGATCGACCACCACCATGGTCGCCGCGATGATCGCGTACTGGATGAGCAGCGGAGCGGCCGTGTCGATGAACTGTGGCAGGATCGCCAGAATGAAAATCAGCGCCTTGGGGTTGCTGATATTCACCAGAAAACCACGCAATACCAGTGTCATCGGTTTGCCCACCGGGCGCACGGCGGATTCATCGGCCAGGTCGGCTGGCAGGGCGCGCCATTGCTTGATGCCGAGATAGACCAGATACGCGACGCCGAACCATTTGATCAGCGTGAACGCCATATCGGAGGCCGCCAGCACTGCACCCAGACCTGCCGCGACAATGGCGATCTGTGCAACCAAGGCAATCTGCAAGCCCAGGGCATTCCAGTAGCCACGCCAGAAGCCGTATTGCAGGCCGCAGGACATCGAAGCGATGGCGCCCGCGCCGGGAGACAGACTGATAATCCAGCAGGCCGCAAAAAAGCCCAGCCACGTTTCAAGCGCCATCGTGCACCTCAAGCAAAGTCGAATGCTCAGTAAATTAATGCGGGTTGCTTTGGAACGCTAACGATTTCTAGGGTCTTTACGAAAAGTCGGCGAGCGGAGGTCAGGCAAGGCAAAAACAGGCGAGGAACGGCCGGGGTCGCGTTCGACTCTACGTGTTGTAAATGAGTATTCCGATCGGACTCGCGCTCGAGCCTGTTTTTAACGCAGCATCACCGAGCGCAGCCACTTTTCGTAAAGACCCTAATCCTGCTCATCCGGCTGCTTTGCAACCACCATCTGCGGAAACAGATCGCTGCCGCGCCAGCGGCGCACCGACTTCTGGAAAAACTGGCTGTTGGGCACCTGAACCAATGCGCCACCGGCTTCCGGGGTTTCGATCAGCGTGGTGAACATCAGATTGATGGCGACCACCCTGCCCTTCACGCCCGGCTTGTCCAGCGTATCGACCAGCTCGACCATGTCACCGATACGGAACGGGCCGATGGTGAAGATCAGAATGGCGCAGAGCAGGTTCGACAGCACGCTCCACATGGCGAAGAACGCCACCGCCGCAACGGCGACGAAGCCCGACAGTGCCGTCCACAGCACCGTGGCCGACACCCCGAGTCGGCCCAGGACGAGGACAAAGGCGCTGCCCATAATGAACCAGCGCAGGCCGCCGCGAACCGGCACCAGCAATTCTGGTGGCAACGGATAGCGCTGGCCCAGACCGGTCAGAAAACCACCGACGATGCGTTGCAGTACGTAACCGGCTAACAGGATCAGCAGAATCTGCGCACCCACCAGCAGCGGTTCAAGCCAGTAAGCGGATACTGGCAGGCCCAACACGTCCATCACTTGCCTGCCTCGCTCACGACAATGCTTCCAGTTCGGCCTGCATTGATTCCAACAGTTCCAAAGCGTGCATCCAGGCGTCTTCCAGCTCGGATTCACGCACTTTCAGCTTGGCCTGTTCGGCCAGCAGATCGCGCAGCTTGTCCTTGTTGGCCGCCTCGTAGTTGGTGCTGTCGGCCAGTGCTTCTTCGACCTTGGCGAGCTTTTCATTCACCAGTCCGAGATCACGCTCCAGCTTGTCGGCCTCGCGCTTGTGCGGCGCCAGTTGCTGACGCAAGGCCGCTGCCTGCTGGCGCTGGGCTTTCTTGTCGGTCTTGTCGGCATTGACGGGCGTGTTGCTGACCGGCGCGTTGCGCAGCCGGTAATCAGCCAGCCAGCGCGTGTAGTCATCCAGATCGCCGTCGAACTCCTGCACGCGACCGTCGGCCACCAGCAGGAAGTCATCGGTCGTGCTCTTGAGCAAGTGCCGATCGTGAGACACCACCAGTACCGCGCCACCGAACTCCTGCAAGGCCATGGTCAGCGCCAGGCGCATTTCCAGGTCGAGGTGGTTGGTCGGTTCGTCGAGCAGCAGCAGGTTGGGCTTTTCCCAGGCGATCAGCGCCAGCGCCAGACGGGCTTTCTCGCCACCGGAGAAATTCAGCACCGGCTCATCCAGACGCGCGCCACGGAAGTCGAAACCGCCAAGAAAATCGCGCAGCGTCTGTTCACGCTCAGTTGGTGCCAGGCGCTGCAAGTGCAGCAACGGCGTCGCCTTGGCGTCCAGTGAGTCGAGCTGATGCTGGGCAAAGTAGCCCACGGTGAGGTTTTCGCCACGCACCAGCCGACCGCTTTGCGGCTCAAGCTCGCCGGCGAGGTTTTTGATCAGCGTCGACTTGCCTGCGCCGTTCGGACCCAGCAGACCGATGCGTGCGCCCGGCGTGAGTTGCAGCTTGACCTTCTCGAGGATGGTCTTGTCGCCATAACCCAGACGCGCGTCGGACAGGTCCAGCAGAGGGCTGGATATCTTGTCGGACTCACGGAAGACGAAGTTGAACGGTGAGTCGACATGCGCTGCGGACAGCTCTTCCATGCGCTCCAGCGCCTTGATCCGGCTTTGTGCCTGACGGGCCTTGGTGGCCTGAGCCTTGAAGCGCGCAATGTATTTTTCCATGTGCGCACGTTGCACCTGCTGCTTCTCGTAAGCCTGTTGCTGCTGGGCCAGACGTTCGGCACGAGCCCGCTCGAAGGCGCTGTAGCCGCCGCGGTACAAGGTGATCTTGCGTTGCTCGACATGGGCGATGTGATCGACCACGGCATCCAGAAAATCCCGGTCGTGGGAAATCAGCAGCAAGGTGCCGGGGTAACTCTTGAGCCAGTCTTCAAGCCACAGAATGGCGTCGAGGTCCAAGTGGTTGGTCGGTTCGTCGAGCAGCAGCAGGTCCGAGGGGCACATCAATGCCTGCGCCAGGTTCAGGCGCATACGCCAGCCACCGGAGAAACTGCCGACCTGACGCTCCATCTGCTCGTTGGTGAAGCCCAACCCGGCCAGCAGCTTGCGAGCGCGTGCGTCGGCGGTGTAACCGTCGGCGCTGTCGAGCTCCGAATGCAGACGTGCCTGAGCGGCGCCGTCCTGCGCGGCTTCGGCCTCGGCCAGCGAGCTCTGTACTTCTCGCAGGCGCTCGTCGCCATCGAGCACGTAATCCACGGCCAGGCGTTCGAGTGTGTCGACCTCCTGGCGCATGTGCGCGATACGCCAGTCGGCGGGCAGCAGGCAGTCGCCGGCATCCGGCGTCAGCTCTCCACGCAACAGGGCAAACAGGCTGGATTTACCGGCGCCATTGGCACCGATCAGACCGGCTTTATGGCCGGCGTGCAGAGTCAGCTCGGCGTCTTCTAGCAGACGTTGCGGACCACGCTGTAAGGTAAGGCTTTGAAGTCGAATCATAATGGCGGCGGAGTCTACCAGCTTCGTCCTGAACAGGTGGATCACTATGCCTTCAGCGCTCTGGAGTTTCACCCTCGATTTCTACGCCCGGCCGGGTGTGGAACAGGCTTGTCTGACGCTGCAAGCCAACGGGGCCAACGTGTGCATGGTGCTTTGCGGGGTGTGGCTGGGCACGCGCGACGTGGCGTGTGACGCTCAGCGAGTGGTGCAAATAAAGCAATTGGCGACACCCTGGCATGACGATGTGGTGCGTCCGCTGCGGGATTTGCGTAATCAATGGCGCAATGCGGCGCTTGAAGATGCGTTGCTCACCCCATTACGAATGAAGGTCAAGGCGCTGGAACTGGAGGCCGAGCAGGGTCTGATGATGAAGCTTGAGGCACTGACCGGGGATTGGCCGGCAGGTGAGGCGAGGAATGCAGAGGAGTGGCTGCTCGAGCTTGCCGAAGGGGACGCAGAAAAAAACCGCGATGCGCTGCATGTGCTGCGCATCGCGGTTGGACTTGCCGTCGACCAGACTTAGGAAGCGCTGGTTGGCGTTGCGCCATTGGCAGGTGTTGCCGGTGCGGCAGCTGGCGCAGCAGGTGCAGGCGTTGTCGGCTTGGCTGCAGCAGCAGGTGCTGGCGTGGCCGGTTTGGCGGCGGCTGGCTTCGCTGCTGGCTTGACCGCAGGTTTGGCGACAGGCTTGGCCGCTGCTTTCACAGGTGCCTTGGCAGGTGCTTTGGCCGGTGCCTTGACGGGCGCTTTCACAGGCGCTTTCGCCGCAGGTTTGGCGGCCGCCGCTTTTGCTGCTGGTTTGGCAGCGCTGCTGGCGGTGGGCTTGGCAGCCGGCGCCTTGGTGGCAGCAGGCTTGGCCGCAGCCGGTTTGGCGGCAGTGGTCCTGGCTGCGACAGGCTTGGCTGCTGCAGTCGTGCGGGCGGCCGGTTTGGCAGCGGCTTTTACCGGGGCCTTGGCAGCAGCGGTTTTGACAGCTGGCTTGGCAACTGCGGAAGGCTTGGCTGCGGCTTTGGCGACTGGCTTGGCGGCGGCCGCTTTAACCGGCGCTTTGGCTGCGGTTTTTGCGGGAGCTTTGGCAGTGGGTGTCTTGGCAACAGGTGCCTTGGCGGCGGCTTTAGGCGCGACAGGCTTGGCGTCGCGAGTGGTCAGGATCTTGCCGACCGCCTCTTTCACGCGGCCAATACCCTGGGCCAGTTTCAGGCTTTCCTGTGCATCACGCTTGAGGTGCAGGATGTAAGTGCGGGTTTCAGTCTGACGATCCTTGAGAGCGTCCAGCAACTCTTCCAGCTCGGACACGGCACCTTTGGCCTTGGCCTGCGCCTTGGATTTTCCGGCAGTGGCAGCGTCCTGCAGCTTGATGCGGGAGTTGTGCAGTTTTTCCTGCGCCTTGCCGCGTTGTTTCTCAAGCTTGGCGAGCAGTTTCTCGGCATCAGCCAAGGCTTGGGAACAGGCGTCTTCCAGATGTTCAAGCAAGCTGCCCGATAATTGTTGGAGCAAATGCAACGGAGTATTTACTGGCTTCTTTTTGGCCGACATGACTTACCTCCTGGGTGACGAAATTGCGGCTCATACTAGGCTTCTGCGCGCATCGCCGCTAGGGCATCTTGACAGCATCCATGGGTCCCTGTTGCATACTGAGAGAAATGATTGCTCGACACGATGCAAAGGCATTGTGAAATTCACGTCACAAGACTCGTCACTACTCGCGCTGGCGCAGGCATAATCGCTGCCTTCCCAGGCCGGAGAGCATTAATGTCGCGCTACCTGTTAACGTCGTTGTTCCTCTTGCTTCCCCTGGCTCAGGCCGCCGAGGCGCCACCGGCGTCCAGTGACGGCCATGATCTCGCCTACAGCCTGGGTGCAAGCCTTGGCGAGCGGTTGCATCAGGAAGTCCCTGATCTGGACCTCAAGGCGTTGGTAGAAGGCTTGCAGCAGGCTTACCAGGGCAAGCCGCTGGCGCTCAAGCAGGACCGCATCGACCAGATTCTGCGCGAGCATGACGCCGCTATCGCTCAGGCCGAGACTGCCGGTACGGATGCGCCGACCGAGGCGGCCCTCAAGGCCGAGCGCACGTTCATGGACAGCGAGAAGGCCAAACCGGGTGTGAAGGTGATGGCTGACGGCATTCTCATGACCGAGCTGACCCCGGGTACCGGCCCCAAGCCCAGTGCCGATGGCCGGGTTGAAGTGCGTTATGTCGGTCGTTTGCCGGACGGCACGATCTTCGATCAGAGCACCCAGCCCCAGTGGTTCCGGCTCGACAGCGTGATCAGCGGCTGGACCAGCGCCTTGCAGAACATGCCGACCGGCGCGAAGTGGCGGCTGGTGATCCCTTCGGATCAAGCCTATGGCGCCGAGGGCGCTGGTGATCTGATCGATCCGTTTACACCGCTGGTATTTGAAATCGAGCTGGTTGCGGTTTCACAGTAAGCGGGCGTAAAACCGGCGTTCAGACATGCGAAAGGGTGCGATAAGCACCCTTGGCGTGTAGCGCAGTCACCGGCACGGTCACGCCTGAGCGGCGATCTCTTCCTTGTGCGAGTTGTGCAGCACTTCAATCAGGCAGTCTTCCAGCTCGAAACGCTCGTGCAGCAGTTGCCCCAGCTGATTGAATTCCCGGGCTACCACCGCCGCATCCGAGCAGTCGCCCTTTTCGCAGCGATCATTGAACGTCAGGGCAAACTTGGTGATGACGTCCAGACGTGGATAGATCGTGTCTGCCAGTTCGAGCCCACGCTCGTCATTGAACGCCCGGGCTTCATCACCCAGTTGTTCGTAAACTTCAAAGTGCCCGGCAGAGACGTAATCCACAAGAATCCCGCAGAAGTTCTGCAGGCCCTCGAGGTCGGCTGCCAGCGCTTCGGGCGTGTCGCCCAGCGCATCGTAGGCTTCGACCAGTTCGAGACGGCTTTGAAGCCAGCGATCGATCAGCTTGTTCACTCCGCCCCAGCGTTCCTGAGCATTCTGACAACTTTCCAGCATGGTCTTCTCTCTTCCCTTCAGGGGCATGCAGTCCTGTGCCGGTCCGGGTGATTAGCCGGGACCAAGCCTGATAAATGCGTCAGGACAGCATATTTCCAGTGACGCGTGCGGCCCAGATTATGCCCGCTCGACAAGGCCATCAAGGTACGCAGGAGATAAAGTTCATACAAGCGTTTAATAGCTGCCCCGATCTCTGGTCGCCAGCCAGTGGCTGAATTCGCTGAAAAGGGGATACAGCGGCAACAGCGCCAGACCCGTAAAACCCAGCAGACTCCACTCCGGCAGGCTGATACCGAACAGTGTCCAGGTGATTTCGGCGCAAAATAGCGCGTCGCTTCGCAGCCGGTCGATGCACATGTCCAGGGAGAGCAGGCTCAGTACGTGCTCCAGTCTGGTAATAACAGGTATCAATTGATCGGCCGAGGCGGTCTGCAACCACACCTGTGTGCCTGCCGTGGCAAGCCCGGCCAGAGCGACCAGCAGAAGCGCCAGGCTGTAGCGCCGCGTGCCTGTCGGGCCAGGGGCGTGGCAGGCAGCGCAGAGCGCAAGTACGCCACAGACGATGAATGCAGCCCGTTGCACTATGCACAGCGCGCAAGGGTCGAGACCGACAGCTTGCTGCAGGTAAAAGGCGACGCCAATGATTGATGCACAGGCCAGCGATGCCAGGAAAAACAGAAAGCGTGTGCGAGCCAGATACATGGCAAATCCGTAACAAAGGACGAGACGATTACGGTAGAGGAAAGGGGGCGGCGCATTCAAGGTGGCGGCGTACGGATGCGTCGCTGTTTACCGAGGAAAAAGAACACACTGGCGCGTGGTTCTTTTACACATGTATGTAGGACGATTCTCGCGCATTGAATTTGACGGGTTGGCGAGGCAGCACGGAGAGCCCTCACCGAGGACTCTCCGGTGGATTCACGCCTTGGTCAGCACCGGCAAGGGGCGCGACAGGAGGCGCTCGTCGAGCAGGCCCAGGCCTTCCTGAAACAGCTGATTGCTGCGATCCGTCTCGCCCAGCTGGCCCAGTAGACGAGCCAGCTCGGCACAGGTTTCGGGATTGCGTTCCATACGCAGACTGCTCTCCAGATAATCCCGCGCCTTGCCCCACAAGCGGCCTTGCAGACAGATACGTCCCAGGCTCAGCAACAGGCTTGGATCAGCAGGATGGTGCTTGAGCCAGCCTTCCGCCGCTTGCAGCTGCTTCAACGGATCGGTGCCGCGAACCAGCCCGTACAGACGCGCCAGATGGCTGTTGTACTCGCGCTTGAGGGCGCTACGAAGCACCTCTTCAGCCTGGGCTTCGGCACCTAGACGGCGCAATTGATCGGCATACGCCAGCACCAATTGCGGCTCCTGACGTTGCGCAGAACCCAGCCCTTGCCAAGCGCTTTCCAGTGAAGGCAGACCGGTCGGTGCGCCTTCGATGCCTTCACTGTACGCCGCCAGGCTCAGGTTCTCGCCCCAGGCGCGGCGTTCCAGCTCGGCCAGTTCCTTGGGGGGCAGGACCTTGTCCTTGCGCAGTTCCGGCATCAGACGGACAACATCGGACCAGTCACCACGTTGCTGATGCAGGCGTTGCAGCTGACGAAGCACCTGTGGGTTATGCGGATGACGCTCTTTCATGGCCAGCAGTGTGGTCAGCGCACCGTCGGTGTCACCGCGGTCCTGCTGCAGTTGAGCGTGATTCAGGGCGATCGCCAACTCGGCTTGTGGCTGACGCTCGAGCGCGCGTTCCAGCAAGGCGTCGCAGTCTTCGTAGCGGCCCTGCTCGTTGGCAGCACGTGCGGCACCGATGTAGTAGAGCAGCGGATGAGTATCGGCTTCGGCCGCGCGTTGCAGATGACGTTGGGCGCTGGACCAGCGGCCCTCGGCAAGGTCCATCTGGCCTTGCTCGATGGCTATTTGCACGCGACGACGGCGGTTGCGACGCGACCAAGGGTTGACCACGCGGCCTGAGGTCGTCAGCAGGCTGATCAGCAGCCTCAGCAGCGCGATCACCAGCAGCGCAACGACCAGCAGCGCCAGGGTCGCCCACAGGCTCGATTCATAGCGGAAGTTCTGATAGGCGATCAGGACATAGCCGGAATGCTCGGCGACGGCGACCCCGATCAGCGCCGCAGCGGCGATCGCGATGAATAACAGCACATAGAAGCGCTTCATCGGCTGGTCCCCTGTTGCGCCTCGGCTGGCTGGCCGGCAGCGTGACGGCGTTCAAGGTAGGCCTGCACGGCGCTCAGGGTCGGTGCCAGATCCGGTGTCTTCACCGATACCGGCTGGCTGGCGACAGCATCAAGCCCCTGGCCGAGTGCCTTGCCCTGTGGGTCGTCCTGATCGAAGTTGGCTTTCAGAACGCTCTGCGCTTCGGTGATGGCCTTGGAATAAACCTCGGGCTCGCCGTTAAGCGCTGCCCACTGCGCCTGCTCCAACGCCAGGCTCAGGGCCAGGCGTACCTGCGAAAGGCTCTGGCCGGCGAGTACCGGGCGGATGTCCTTGTCGGCGTTGAAGTCGATGCGGAAGTAATGGGAGATCTCGTCCCACCACTGCGTCCACCGGCTGGTTTCGGTCTTGTCGGCGGTCAGCCCCATAAGCGACTCGCCTTTGTCTTCGTATTCGGGAGCCAGCTTGTTGAGCTGCACAGCCTGCTCACGCAATGCCGCCAGTTGTAGAAACAGCCCCGTGCGGTCCGGCTGCTCGACGCTGCGCAGGGCGGCAAGGCTCTTGGCCAGTTGCTCGCGGGCAGCGAATGAGCCTGGATCGTCCTGCTCACGCAGAATTTCGTCGGCTCCCTGAACCAGCGCTTGCGCACTGTTGATGTCCTGCAGCGCTGAAAGGCGCAGGCTGGCCAGACGCAGCAGATGCTCGGCCTCGGCCAGACGCCAGTCCTTGCGGCTCGCCCCCAGCACGGTTTCGAGTCGCTGGCTGAGGCGCTGCTGATCGCCTTGCAGTTGCGCGACCAGACGTCGGCTGTCTTCCAGCTGATTGGCGGGCGGGAATTGTGCGATGCGTGCGCTCAGTTGCTGGTCATTCTGCGCCAGCACCAGGGTCTGTTCCGCGATGTCCTCGACCTGCCCGCGCTGTTGCTGATGCCCGGCCTGTAACATGCGCAGTTGCCAGACTCCCCAGCCGGCGACGGCGATACCGGCAATTGCCAGCAGCAAGGCCAGGAACACCAGGCCACTGTTGCGGCTGCCGGTGCGCTCGGTGCGGACTGGCTCAGGCTTGGATGCAGGCGTTTTCAACACCGATTCTTCGTCTTTAGGCAAGGCTGTTTCGCTCACGTATCCCATCCTTTGCATTTTGGCGTAATAGCGTAAACGACAGGTGTCGATCATTACGCCTTGACGGCAGGCTGAGGTTGTTCCCGCAACGCTGCCAGCAATGCCGCGGCGCTGGCGCCACGACAATCAATAACGGTCCTTGCTCCGGCTGCCCGCGCAATGCTGGCAACCCGGGGGCTCGGTACAAACAGCGGTAGATCGGCCAGGTCCGGCCATGAATCCCCCGCCAACTGAAGCAAATGTTCAAAACCCTGCCCACTGCTGACCACCAGCCCGTTCAAGCGTTCCACCGCGACACGTTGCGCAAGGGCGCCGGGCGCATGCTGCGGCAGGTAGCGACGATACAGCGGCAGGTAATCAACGCCCACCCCCAGCCCGCGCAGTTGCTCGGCCAACAGTTCGCGCCCCTCGTCACCGCGCATGATCAACACACGGCTTCCCGGTACGGCAATCGCCTGTTTGAGGCGCGGCAGTTCAAGCAAGGCTTCGCTGTCGTCGCCCTGCTCCGGCCAGCTCGCATCGAGCCCGTAATCGAGCAGTATCTGCCCGGTTGCTGAACCCACACTGAACCAGGGTTGCAAGGGCGGCTGCGGCCATACTTCGTCGATCAGCTCGATGGCCAGTCGCGCGGCAGGTTTGCTGACCACGATCACTGCACAATAATTGAGCAGCTCGAAAATGATCGAACGCTGTGCAGGCGTCAAGGGCAACGGCTCGGTTTCAAGCAGGGGCAGACTGCTGCTGAAGATACCGTCCTCGGCCAGCACCCTGGCCAGCGCTGTCGACTCTTCGGCCGGGCGGGTCAGCAGCAGACGCCAGCCACTCATTCGTTATTGGCCTCGCCGTAGACCGCTTTCAGGATGTCGGCGGCGCCCTGCTCCAGCAGCGCTTCGGCCACCTGCACACCCAACGCCTGGGCGGATGTCTGAGGTGCCCGGGCATCCGCGTGCAGCAACACGCTGCCGGATGGATCGCCTACCAGGCCGCGCAACCAGACGTCATCGCCTTCCAGCACGGCGTAGCAAGCGATCGGCACCTGACAGCCACCGTTGAGGTGCTTGTTCAGTGAGCGCTCGGCAATCACGCGCACGGCGGTGTCTTCGTGATGCAGAGGGGCAAGCAGCGCATGAATTTCGGCGTCGACGCTGCGGCATTCGATACCCACCGCGCCTTGGCCGCCGGCTGGCAGGCTGTCATCGACGCTGATCGCCGAGGTGATACGGTCTTCGAAACCCAGGCGGATCAGGCCAGCGGCAGCGAGGATGATGGCGTCGTACTCACCGGCATCCAGTTTGGCCAGACGGGTATTGACGTTGCCGCGCAGGAAACGGATCTGCAGATCGGGTCGGCGCGCCAGCAATTGGGCCTGACGGCGCAGGCTGGAGGTGCCGACAATGCTGCCCGCCGGCAACTGATCCAGACTGGCAAAGGTGTTGGAGACGAATGCATCGCGCGGGTCTTCACGCTCGCAGATGCAGAACAGGCCCAAGCCTTGTGGAAAATCCATTGGCACGTCTTTCATCGAGTGCACGGCGATGTCGGCGTTGTTCTCTAGAAGCGCGGTTTCCAGTTCCTTGACGAACAGGCCTTTGCCACCGATTTTCGACAGCGGGGAGTCGAGCAGTTTGTCGCCACGGCTGACCATGGGCACCAGCGTCACGAGCAGGCCGGGGTGGGCCTGTTCCAGGCGAGCCTTGACGTATTCGGCCTGCCAGAGTGCCAGCGCGCTTTTGCGAGTGGCGATGCGGATTTCGCGAGAGGACATTGAACAATCCGTACTGAGTGAATGCGACGGATAATAACAGCTCAATCTCGGTCGGGGCGGCTTCGGCGCCGATTGGAACTTGCTTCAGACACCAAGCCGATCAATCAAACGGCAGTGCCTGAGGGGCGCATGGGGAAGGCGGCCCGCAGGCCAGCCGAAAAACACATGGATCCGGGATTCTCCCCGTTCCATGTATCGGCCTGGGCGCAGAGGCTCCAGAGCGGCTGAGCGCTAGAGCTGCTGCATCATTTTGCGGACTCCGGCGACGTGGCGGCGGCTGACGATCAGTGCATCGCCATTGAGCCCTCTGAGGAACAGCTGGAAATGCCCCAGCGGGGTGCGCTGCAACCGTTCTATTCGCTCGCGGGCCACCAGCGCATTGCGGTGAATGCGCACGAAACGGTCGCCGAACTCGTCTTCCAGCGCTTTGAGCGGTTCGTCCAGCAGCACTTCGCCGCCCTCGTGACGCAAGGTCACGTACTTGTGATCGGCGATAAAGTAGATCACCTGATCCAGGGGAATCAGCTCGATGCCTTTGCGGGTACGCGCGCTGATGTGGCTGCGTGGGCCTGATCCGCTTTCGGCAGCCGGGCGGGTCAACGCCGCCAGTTGCACGCGGTTTGGCCGCTCGGCCTTTTTCAACGCATCGATAAGGTGCTCGGGACGCACTGGCTTGACCAGATAGCCGACCGCACTGACCTGGAAAGCTTCCAGGGCGAACTCATCATGAGCGGTGCAAAAGACCACTGCAGGCGGTGCTTCGCGCTCGCACAGCCGCGCTGCGACCTGCAGGCCATCGAGACCCGGCATGCGGATATCGAGCAGCACTACGTCCGGTTTGTGGGTTTCGATCAGCGCCAAGGCTTCTTCGCCATTGGAAGCGCTGGGTTCCAGTACTCGATAACCCTCGATTTCATTGACCATGCGGCTCAATCGCTCGCGGGCCAGGGGTTCGTCATCAACGATCAGGACATTCATATAGCTCTGGCTTCCTGCGTGAGTCTCGCACAAGGATAGCGTAGACAGGTGTAGTGACGACCGTCACGGCGCTCCACGCTCAGACTGGCGTGCGGGCCAAAAAGTGCCGCAATTCGTGCGCCTATATTCGTCAAAGCCTGCTGAGTACCGTTGGAAGTCTGCCGATTGGCAACTTCTTCATAGGGATTGCTGACGCTCAATATGAACTCTCCCCCTTCATAGTTCGCTTCGACTGTTACAACGCCCCCTTCGACCCGCGGAGCAATGCCATAAATCAAAGCGTTTTCAAGTAATGGCTGCAAGGTTAGCTGGGGGATTGGCAAGTCATCGGGAATTGCACTCACCCTCCAGTCCAACTGTAGACGCTCGCCAAGACGATATTGCTCAATCGATAAATATCGTTTTGCCAATGCCAGCTCTTCACCCCATGTCACCAGGCTGCCCGGCTTGGCCAGACTGGCGCGAAACAGGTCCGAAAGATCCAGCACCGCCTGCTCGGCCTTGACCGGGTTGCTGGCCACCAGACTGGCGATACTGTTGAGTGTGTTGAAGAGGAAATGCGGGCGTATGCGCGCCTGCAGCGATTCGATCCTGGCGCGCAGTTCGCCCTGTTGCTGCTTGCGCCACTGACTCTGCAGATAGAAGTAGCGCAGCATCAGGGCCGACATGATCAGGGCAATCGTCGAGTAGCGCAGGTAACGCTCGACCATGCCGCTGACCGAAATTCGCCCGGTAAGCTGACAGACATCGGTGACGGCTGTGCACAGCAGCGTCAGGCCGACCACCAAAAGGCAGCTGAGCATGCCCGCCAGGCCCGGCGTCAATCGCGCCAGCCAGGGCCGCAACCCGCACAGCAGCGCTGCGGACAGTAGCACGATCCATTGCACGAACAGCGACATCAACGCCAGGCGTACCCAGTCGAAGCCGCTGCGCATCGGTTCTACCAGCACCAGAACCAGTACCAGCAGCTCCGCCAGCACGACGAGCACCAGCAATGCCTGCGGCAGGCACAGTTCAGGGAGGAAAAAGTCTTTGCCGGGCGCGGGCCGGGCATCGTGTTTCACAGGTTCGATTCGCATGGCTCCAGTCTCTGCCCTGGCCTCGTCAGCGGCAAGCTGTCCGGGGATAAAAATGCATCAACCCTGTTATCATCGCGTTCGTTCTTGTGCCAGGTATCGGGCACGTCACTTTCAGTCAGCAACGAGCGAATCCATGAGCACCGACAAGACCAACCAGTCCTGGGGCGGCCGCTTCAGTGAACCCGTCGACGCGTTTGTCGCGCGTTTCACCGCCTCCGTCACCTTCGATCAACGCCTGTATCGCCACGACATCATGGGCTCTATCGCCCACGCCACAATGCTGGCCAAGGTGGGCGTACTGACCGACGCCGAGCGCGATACCATCGTTGACGGCCTGAACACCATCCAGGCCGAGATCGAGGCTGGCCAGTTCGACTGGCGCGTCGATCTGGAAGACGTGCACATGAACATTGAAGCACGCCTGACCGACCGCATCGGTATCACCGGCAAGAAGCTGCACACCGGTCGCAGCCGCAACGATCAGGTTGCCACCGATATCCGTTTGTGGCTGCGCGACGAAATCGACCTGATCCTCAGCGAAATTACCCGTCTGCAGCAAGGCCTGCTGGGCCAGGCCGAGCGTGAAGCTGAAACCATCATGCCCGGTTTTACCCACTTGCAGACGGCCCAGCCGGTAACATTCGGTCACCATATGCTGGCCTGGTTCGAAATGCTCAGCCGCGACTACGAGCGTCTGGTCGACTGCCGCAAGCGTCTCAACCGCATGCCGCTGGGCAGCGCGGCGCTGGCGGGCACCACCTACCCGATCGACCGCGAGCTGACCTGCACACTGCTAGGCTTCGACGTGGTGGGCGGCAACTCGCTGGACGGCGTATCGGATCGCGACTTCGCCATCGAATTCTGCTCGGCTGCGTCCATCGCGATGATGCATCTGTCGCGCTTTTCGGAAGAGCTGGTGCTCTGGACCAGTGCGCAGTTCCAGTTCATCGACCTGCCGGACCGCTTCTGCACCGGCAGCTCGATCATGCCGCAAAAGAAAAACCCTGATGTCCCTGAGCTGGTTCGCGGCAAGAGCGGCCGTGTGTTCGGTGCCTTGATGGGCCTGCTGACCCTGATGAAAGGCCAGCCGCTGGCGTACAACAAGGACAACCAGGAAGACAAGGAACCGCTGTTCGACGCCGCCGACACCCTGCGTGATTCGTTGCGTGCGTTCGCCGACATGATTCCTGCGATCAAGCCCAGGCACGCGATGATGCGTGAAGCGGCGCTGCGCGGTTTCTCGACCGCCACCGATCTGGCCGACTACCTGGTCCGTCGTGGTCTGCCGTTCCGTGACTGCCACGAAATCGTCGGTCACGCAGTGAAGTACGGTGTGGAAACCGGCAAGGACCTGGCAGAGATGAGCCTGGAAGAGCTGCGTCAGTTCAGCAACCAGATCGAACAGGACGTCTTCGCCGTGCTGACCCTGGAAGGCTCGGTGAATGCCCGTAACCACATCGGCGGCACCGCCCCCGAACAGGTCCGCGCTGCCGTGGTTCGCGGCCAGGAACTGCTGGCCGGTCGCTGAACATACCCCGCGCAGCCCCTGATGACGCGGAGCATTGGCACGATAGAAATCTCAAGGTTTTCATCGTTCCCATGCTCCGCGTGGGAATGCGCTTCTGGACGCTCTGCGTCCTATCCTGAAGGTGCGCCGCAGAGCGTCACAAAACGACCGTGTTCTCGTGCACCTATCGTTCCTGCAACTCTTTCAGCACCTGCCGATTTCCCTCCAGCGCACCCCGCCGCTATCATCCCCGCTTCTTGTGGGGGACTTATCCGATGCTCAATGGCCTGTGGCTTGGTTTTTTTGTCGTGGCGACGATTTCCGCGCTGGTGCAGTGGCTGGTAGGCGGCAACGCCGGCATTTTTGCCGCGATGGTCGAAAGTATCTTTGCCATGGCCAAGCTGTCGGTCGAGGTCATGGTGCTGCTGTTCGGCACGCTGACTCTATGGCTGGGCTTTTTGCGCATCGCCGAGAAGGCCGGCATCGTCGACTGGCTGGCCAAGGTCCTCGGGCCGCTGTTTCTGCGCTTGATGCCGGAAGTGCCGCCCGGCCACCCCGCGCTGGGGCTGATCACCCTCAACTTCGCTGCCAATGCGCTGGGGCTCGACAACGCCGCCACGCCGATCGGCCTGAAGGCCATGCGCTCGCTGCAGGAACTCAACCCCAGCAAGACCGCCGCCAGTAACGCGCAGATCCTGTTTCTGGTGCTCAACGCCTCATCCCTGACCCTGCTGCCGGTAACGATCTTCATGTACCGCGCCCAGCAAGGTGCGCCTGACCCAACCCTGGTATTCCTGCCGATCCTGCTGGCCACCAGTGTCTCGACCATCGTCGGCCTGCTGTCGGTCGCGTTCATGCAGCGTCTGCGTCTGTGGGACCCGGTGGTGCTCGCCTACCTCATCCCCGGCGCCCTGCTGCTGGGCACCTTCATGGCCTTTCTCGGCACGCTGTCTGCGGCTGCGCTGGCGGGTCTGTCGTCGATTCTGGGCAACCTCACGCTGTTCGGCCTGATCATGATGTTTCTGATCATCGGCACGCTACGCAAGGTGCTGGTCTACGAGGCCTTTGTCGAAGGTGCGAAGGAAGGTTTCGACGTCGCCAAGAGCCTGTTGCCTTATCTGGTCGCCATGCTCTGTGCGGTGGGCGTGCTGCGCGCATCCGGCGCGCTGGACTTCGGTCTGGAAGGCATTCGGCATCTGGTGCAGTGGCTGGGGCTGGACACGCGCTTCGTCGATGCGCTGCCGACCGCGATGGTCAAACCCTTCTCGGGCAGCGCCGCCCGTGCCCTGTTGATCGAAACCATGCAGACCCAAGGCGTGGACAGCTTCGCTGCATTGGCCGCTGCCACGATTCAGGGCAGCACCGAGACCACGTTCTACGTACTTGCCGTGTACTTCGGCGCCGTGGGCATTCAGCGCGCTCGCCATGCGGTGGGCTGCGCGCTGCTGGCCGAGTTTTCCGGTGTCGTGGCCGCGATCTTCGTCTGCTACTGGTTCTTCGGCGCGACCGCCACCTGAAGCATTACTGCGCCGGAGCCTGAGGCGCAGATTCAGCGGGGGCAGACTGCTCAGGTGCCGGCGCAGCCTCCTGCTTCTCCTGCTTCGGCTCATCAGCCGGCGCGGATTCAGGTGTGGTCTCTTCAGCCGAGTCGCCGCCCGGCTTGAGCTTGATTATCCGCCCGGTAGGTCGCTTGACTGCCGGCTGGTCATTGTCAGTGACGACAAAACGCAGTACGCCGATCATCTGGCCGTCCTCGGTCAGCACCCTCACCTGCCAGCGTCCCGTCACGTCCTCCGGGAAGTTCTGCTTGCGCGTCCAGGCGCGATAGCCTTCCTTGCGGCCGCCGTGGATATCCAGCGCGATGCGGTCCATCTCTTCGCCTTCATGCCACCACACATGGTAGATACGCTCATCCAGGCCACGCGGCGCGTTGATCGCGGTGTACGCATACAGGCCGCCGTTGCGCAGCTGCTTGGCGCTGATCAGCGAAATACTGTCGCCCGGCGTACGGTTCTTGTTATCGAAGTCCGGGCTCACCGCCACTTCGGTCAACCACAGCGTCGCAGGCGGCACCCAGGAACGCAGCAACCAGCCCGCCGCGCCGATGGCCAGGATGATGCTGATCACGGCCAGTGCGCTGCGCCAGGTGTTGAGCGGGAAATTCGACATCAGGCTGGGCGCCGACAGCAGCATCGCCACGCCCAGGGCCAGTTTGTAACTCTCGGCGGTGGTCAGGTGCAGGATGATCGGCAGCGCGGTCAGCAGTGCGGCGAACAGCGTCAGGGTGTGCAGCGTCATGAACAGCCAGCGCCTGGGCGCCAGCCATTTGTAGTAGAGAGGGTCGATGATCGAAATCAGCCCGGCAGCCCCGAGCACCGCAGTGAACACCGCCTGACCACTGTTCCAGGTGGTGGTGATGAAAAAGAACGGCAGCACGAAGAACAGGCTTTCCTGATGGATCATCTGCGTGCCGTAGCGCAGCAAACCCTGCGGGATCTCACGGCCCAGCGCCTTGTTGAGTAACCCGACCATGGTGTTTTCGACCATTAGCCACAGCCAGCTGATCAGCATCACCACCGCGATCCAGGTTGCCAGCCCTGCCTGGCGATCGACCAGAATGAAACTGGCGATACCGGAAACGAAACCAAACGCCGCAATGAGCCCCGGATAGCGCTGCATCAAGTTGAGCACGGGTGTCACGTAGCGATTCACGTCAAGCATCGGAGGGGTCACTCGGTTCTGTTCATACAAAAAAACGCGCAGCGTAACAACGCGGCGCGGTGCCTGCACTCTGGGTGCAGTTCGGCGTTAGGATTCTATTTGCTGCGTGCACGCCAGCGCCACAGGGCCAGCAGTGCGATGAAACCCAGTACCCCGCCAATCAGCCAATACAGACCGTCATAACTGAACAGCGGCTTTTCAATGCGCATGTAACCCGGCTGGGCAAGCAACTGGCGCATCGCCTGATTGGCGGTTTCCAGCTTCACTGCCTTGATCCGTTTGGCCGGATCCTCGAAGCGCCCGTTTTCATAATCGTTGAGCGCGCTCCAATAGTAGTCGGCCAGCGCACTATTGCCTTGAGTGGCCCAAGATTGCCGGTCTATGGCGAGCTGTTGCAGCCGCGCAAACGTGGCGGGTTGCATGCCTTCTTTTTGCAGGCGCTCGACCAGAGCGCGAATGTCGCGCTCGGCTTCATCGGCATCGTCACGCTCGACATCGGCATTCAGGCTCAGAAACCCGACATCGCCGAACACTTCGCGCTCTGCAGAGGGACCGTAGGACAAACTGTGTTTCAGGCGCAGCTCAGTGTAGAGCGTCCAGTCCAGATAGGCTTTGACCAGCTCCCAGGTTTCGTCGTGCTGATCGTCGAGCTGCGGCTCGGGGTAGATCAGGTGTAGCTTGGCGCTCTCGCCCAGCCCGCCGCGTTCAAGCTCGCGGCGTGGTTCGGCAGAGCCGCTGCCCTGCGCCAGCGGCGGGTGGTCGATCGGGTCGGTGGGTGCGAGCTTGCCGTAGGTGCGCTCCAGATAGGCTGGCAGCAGCTTGTCCAGATCACCCACCGCAATCAGCGTCATGTTGTTGGGGGCATACCAGTTGGCGAAGATGTCTTCGATGTGCTCCAGCTTGATGCCGTCCACCTCGGGACGGTCGGCACATTTTAGCCCCAGTTCCACGGCGAGCTGGCTGCTGGCGCTGCGCCCGGAATCACGCCGGTCAAGCAGGCGCTGCAAGTGCGAGAAGTGCCCGCCATCTTCACGCTCGACCACGCGTTTGACGCCGTCCAGCCGCGCCTGACTCAGCTCGGTTTTGGTCATGATTTCCAGCAGCAGATCGAGCACCTTGCGCTGGTTTCGCGCAGGCGCTTCGATCACGAAGGTGGTGTCGGCGTTGCTGGTGAAGGCGTTCCACTCGCCGCCCAGTGCCTGCATACGCTCTTCCAGCCCGCCTTCACCGCTGTCATCCACGCCGCTGAACAGCAGGTGTTCCAGCAGATGCGGCAGTTCCTTGTCCTGGCACGGGAAGTCATCGAAGCCGATACCCACCACCAGGCGAATGGCGACGTGACCCTTGTCGTAACCGGGTTTGAGAATGACTTGCAAACCATTGGGCAGCAGGTAGCCCTCGACCTGAAGACGGTCAAGGGCGAATGAGGGGAGTGAACCGAGGAGCAGACAAGCGAACAGCAGGCAACGCATAAAACAGCTTTCCTGGCGGGCCGGTATGTTTAACAGACTTCACCTCCGCCCTTACGTTCATAGTGATCTGTCTGCCTCGCCCTCGCTTGACAAGGCTCCTGTGTCAGCGGTTTCCAGCACCACGTAGGCGCTGCTGCAAAACAGCGAGTTCAGACGCTTCATGTCGGCAATCAGTTCCAGGTGCAGCGAACTGGTTTCGATGCTCTGGACCACCTTGTTGCGCAAACGGCTGACGTGGGCGTGCGCCAGGCGTCGCTCCTCGGCCCTGAACTGGCGCTTCTCGCGCAATAACTGACGTGCGCTTTCGTGGTCGCCGCTGAGGAACACCGAGAGGCCCAGACGCAGGTTCGACTGTAATTGGATCTGCAGATCGGCAAGTTCTTCAAGACCGACTTCAGAGAACGACCGGCGATGCGCTGTCTTCTGCTGCTGGATCTTGCGCAGCATGCGTTCGATCAGGCCGCTGGCCAGTTCCAGGTTGATGGTCAGCTCGATGATCTCGGCCCAGCGCCGGTTATCGTGCTCGCCGAGGTCTTCACGCGGCATCTGCGCCAGGTACAGCTTGATTGCGCTGTACAGCGCTTCGACGTCGTCGTTGAGGCGGCGCACTTCCTGAGTCACCGCCGTCTGTGTGCCACGCAGCACCGCCAGCATCGAGGCGAGCATGCTCTCGATCAGATCGCCCATCCGCAGGGTTTCACGCACCGCGTTGGCCAGCGCGAGGCTGGGTGTCGACAGTGCGGTCAGGTCCAGGTGACGTGGCTTGGCCAGGCCGCCGACTTCGTTCTGCTGCGGCAGCAGATACGAGCACAACCGCGCCATCGGGGCTACGGTTGGCAGCATGATCAGGCAGCGCACCGTGTTGTAGAGCAGGTGAAAGCCGATAACCAGTTCCTGCGGACTAAAGCCGAGCGTGTCGATCCAGGCAACCAGCGGGTCGAGCACCGGAAAGATCAGCAGCAGGCCGAGCAGCTTGTACAGCAGACTGCCCAGCGCCACCTGCCGACCGGCAACGTTCTGCATGCTGGTACTGAGAAAGGCCAGCAGGCCGCTGCCGATATTGGCCCCGATCACCAGGCCGATCGCCACCGGCAAGCCAATGACTTCGGTGCCTGCCAATGTCGCCGTCAGCAGCACTGCCGCCAGGCTGGAATAGGAGATCAGCGCGAACATGGCGCCCACCAGCGCATCCAGCAGCAGGTCGCCGGTCAGCGAGGCGAACAGCACCTTGACCCCCGCGGCCTGGGTGATCGGTGCGGCGGCCTCGACGATCAGCTGCAAGGCCAGCACGATCAGGCCCAGGCCGATACCGACCCGCCCCAGTTGACCGGCACGGGTCTGCTTGCGCGACAGGAAGAACACCACGCCAAGGAAGATCAGCAAAGGCGACAGCCATGACAGATCGAAAGTCAGCACGCGAGACATCAAAGCGGTGCCGACATCGGCGCCAAGCATGATCACCAGCGCAGGCGTCAGCGTCATCAGCCCCTGGCCGACAAACGATGTCACCAGCATGGCGGTGGCGTTACTGCTCTGTACCAGCGCTGTCACCAGAATGCCGGCGATGAACGCGAGCGGTCGTTTGGACATGTTCTGGCTGAGCACACGACGAAGTTGTGTACCGTAAACACGAAGGATGCCAGTGCGCACGATATGCGTGCCCCAGATTAGCAGGGCGACGGCAGATAGCAAATCGAGCAGGGTCAGCATGCGAAAAGCCCCCTGAGGTTTGCCCATACAGGCGATGAATTGAAAGATGCAGCGTGTAGAGAGCGGGGATGGGTGTAACGCTCTACTAGGCTCTGTACGAAAAGTGGCTGCGCTCGGTGATGCTTCGTTAAAAACAGGCTCGGATGCGAGTCCAATCGGAATGCTCATTTACAACACGTAGAGTCGAACGCGACCCCGGCCGTTCCTTGCCTGTTTTTGCCTCGCCTGACCTTCGCTCGCCGACTTTTCGTACAGAGCCTAAGCTTTTAGTCGGCCACGGGCCTTGGCGTCAGCATCGCACAGCGCGGATTCCATTGAAATAAAAGTGTCATAAATCAGTATTTTGATATCGCTCGGGCATTCGCCATGGACCCGACGCACGTGTCTCATGGCTGTTCATCCGCCCTGCCGCCCGAAGGCGGCGGAAACGTTACCGGGTCAATCCATAGTGAACGCAATGTTGGGCTCGAGTTTCATGCCGACGGCTTTTGCGACGTGCATGCCTTTTTCATACGAAAACGATTTATCTGCTGTGGGCTGGAAGAACTCCACGAAATCCAGGCTGCGGCGACTGAACACGAACCCGCCGATGAGCGGCTGATTGACTGCATACAGGTGCGGACACAGCGCCATCATCGACGAAGCAGGCACGCCGATCAGGTGTTCCTCAAGATCGCCGGTCTGTTGAGTTTCTTGTGGGTAGAACCACAGTGGCGTGCTGATGAACAGATAGGCATCCGGCCCCAGGCTGGAAAGCAACGTGCGCACCAGCCATCTCGCCGTATCGGCCGTCAAGTGCTCGACCACATCCAGCAGACAGATTATCCGGTACTGGGCCAGCCGCTCGGATGACAGCTCTTGAGCCAGGCCGTGCCAGATGTTGCGGTAGGTAGCGTTCTCATGCAGCTGCGAATTCTGGCAGTTGGCTTCCCAGCCATCGATGCCGTCCACCGACCAGTGCGCCGTGTCCGGGTTTGCCTTGATCA
Organism: Pseudomonas sp. PvP028; assembly: GCF_017832255.1. Taxonomy (NCBI): domain Bacteria; kingdom Pseudomonadati; phylum Pseudomonadota; class Gammaproteobacteria; order Pseudomonadales; family Pseudomonadaceae; genus Pseudomonas; species Pseudomonas sp. PvP028. The sequence continues at coordinate 1,325,451 of NZ_JAFIBL010000001.1, read as the reverse complement.
ACGCGCCCAGTGTTCCAGAGCCGAACCCGATATCCAGTACTTCAACATCGGCGCTGAGATCTTTCAGGATATGGAAAATCATCGCCTTGGGAGAGACCGAGTCGCCTTCCACATGGCCGGTTGCAGGCGCGAAGCCTTCGGTAGGCTGATAGTTTTCAACATATTGCTTCATTGTCTGGATCCTTGACGATGGTTAGCGAGGCGGGGTTTACCGTAGATCCTGTTGAAGCATCTGCGTTGGGGTGTGGGAACAGTGTAGGGGGTTTCGAGTGCCTGGCCGTTAATCCTGCAAGCTGGCCAGAAACGCTTGGTGACACTAATGGCGCCTGCAGCGACATAGCAGGCTTTGACGGGTATTCAGAAACTGACGCAAGCGTCCGAAACAGCGTGCCAACGCCGAGCCTTGGCACACTGTTCGGTCCGTTTTTAACGGAACCGGTCAACCTCGTGACGCAGTTCTGTCGCCAGGCCATTCAGCTCTTGGGCAGTGATGGCCAGGTTGGACATGACCTGGCGCTGTTCGCTGTTGGCCATGGCGATGCTTTGCAGGTTGCTGCTGAGCATGGTCGCGGTGCTGCTTTGTTCCTGAGTGGCAGTGGTGATCGCGGCGAACTGGTGACCGGCCGAGCGGCTTTGCTCGTCGATCTGGGCCAGTGCGGAGGCCACTTTGGCGTTGAGCGACAAGCCTTCCTGCATCAGTGTGTTGCCCTGCTGCATGGTGCTGATGGCGTTGCCGGTTTCCTGCTGGATGCTGGCGATCATGCCGGAAATCTCATCCGTGGCTTCACGGGTGCGCGAGGCCAGGCTGCGGACTTCGTCAGCCACCACGGCAAAGCCGCGACCCTGCTCACCGGCGCGTGCGGCCTCGATGGCAGCGTTGAGCGCGAGCAGGTTGGTCTGGTCGGCAATCGAGGTAATCACCCCGACAATGCTGCCGATTTCCTGCGAGCGTTGGCCCAGCGTGTCGATGACTTTCGCGGTGCTGCTCAGCGAAGTGGCGATCTGTTGCAGCGACGAAGAGGCCTCTTCCATCGAAGTACGACCAATGCGTGTCTGCTGGGCATTTTCCTGTGCCAGTCGTTCGGTATTGCCCATGTTGTCGGCGATGTTCATCGACGTGGCGCTGAACTCTTCGACCGCACCGGCCATGCTGGTGATCTCGCCGGATTGCTGCTCCATGCCCTCGAACGCACCGCCCGACAGGCCGGACAGCGCGTTGGCGCGGGTGCTGACTTCCTGCGCCGCGGTACGGATATGCGCGACCATTGATGACAGAGCTTCGCTCATCTTGTTGAAGCTGCCCGACAACTGCCCTATCTCGTCATTGCTGGTCACATTCAGGCGTACGCTCAGGTCGCCTGCACCCAGTGCGTCGGCCTGGCGTACCAATTCGGACAGTGGGCGAAGCTTGCTGCGCAGCAGCCAGATGGCGCTGATCACCGCGATGATCATGGCCAGCAGACTGCCGATCGCCAGTTGCGTGCCGACGTGCCAGGTCACTTCGCTGATTTCCTTGCGCGGCATGCTGGCGATGACGGTCCAGGGGCCACCAGCGAACGGCTGGCCGACGCTGTAATAGTTGTCATCCCCGTCATCCCAGAACTGCGCCTTGCCCGGTTTGCTGGCGAGCTCTGCAACTGACTTGGCTGCGCCGTCGAGGGATTTGACGCCTGCCGGTGGCACCAGCCAGGTGCCCTTTTCGTCCAGCAGTGCCAGTGAGCCGGTTGAACCGATACGGAAGTTCTTGAGGTTATCGAACTGGGTTTTCTGCGCATCGGTGTAATCGAACCCTACGAACAGCGCCGCAATGATCTTGCCGCTGCTGTCGCGGACCGGGCTGTACTGGGTCATGTAATAACGATCGAACAATACCGCTTTGCCGACATAGCTCTGACCGGCGATCAGGCGCTCGTACGCTGCGCCCTTGCGGTCCAGCACGGTGCCGATGGCGCGCGTGCCATCCTGCTTGCTCAGGGAGGTGCTGATCCGGATGAAGTCGTCGCCGCTGCGCACGAAAATGGTCGCGACGCCGGCGGTCATCGAGCGGAATTCATCGACTTCGGTGAAGTCGTTATTCAGCGCGGCATCACGCAGGAACAGGCCTGGCGTGGACGTGCCCGCCACCGTGACCGGCTTGTCGGCTTGCAGGCTCAGGCCAGCGGCGAAGCGTTTTTCGAACAGGCCACTCAAGCGCTGAGTGCTGTCGCGCAGCGTGCTGTGGAAAGTGTTGAGCTGGTCAGCGAGGAGCCTGGCTTCACTCGACATGTGCTCTTCACGAATGACCAGGTTGGACGCGTCCAGGGACCTCAACGCGAAGAGGGTGCTACCACTGATAACCACCGCCAGGATCACGGCCAGAGCAATACCAAGTTGCGAAGCAATTCGGGTACGAGGCTTGGACATAGAGACTCCGTGCCGAATGATTGGAGTCGCCGGGTCCGTGGCTTGCCATTCAGCTGATAAATTTAGTTAGTGTTTTTACGCTATTTGAACGAGCAATCTTCAAGCAATGCTTCGGCCATCAAGGTCGTTACTTGAGAGCGAAGCGAGACATTTACAGATGATGGCAGTTCAATATTAAACTAAATTTTAATAGAGTACTTCAACTAACGGCAACTGCATGGCGCCCACCTCCGCCTGAAGAAAATCGCTGAGGCGTCGCAACCGCTCTGCGCCGGGCCTCGTACGCGGCCAGACCAGATAATAGTTTTCGCCACTGAACACCGCCGTGCGCCACGGCAGGCTCAGACGGGCCTGCGCCACGTCCTCGGCGACCATCAGCAGATCACCCATCGACACACCGTAGCCACGTGCTGCGGCAATCATGCCTAGCTCCAGAGTGTCGAAGACCTGCCCGCCTTTGAGCGACACCTGATCGGCCAGACCCATGCGGTTCAGCCAGGTGCGCCAGTCACGGCGATCAGGGGTGGGATGCAGCAATTCAGCCTTTGCCAGGCGTTCGACGTCCCATGGCGGGTCCTGCAACAAGGTGGGGGCACCGACCGGAATCAGCAACTCGGGAAACAGCAGTGTGGCTTCCCAGTCCGACGGGAAATGCCCCTGACTGAGCAGAATCGCGCAGTCAAAAGGCTCCTGGGTAAAGTCCACCGCATCGATTTCCATCCACGCGCTGGTCAGTTGCACCTCGTTGCCCACCTGCAGATGACGAAAACGGCTGAGCCGCGCGAGCAGCCAGCGCATGGTCAGAGTTGACGGGGCTTTCATGCGCAGAATGCCCTCGTCGGTCTGCAAGGTGCTGCAAGCGCGTTCCAGTGCCAGGAACCCATCGCGTACGCCGGGCAATAGCGCGCGTGCCGATTCAGTGAGCTGCAAGTTACGCCCGTTGCGCTGAAACAAGCGGCAGGCAAAGTGCTCTTCCAGCGTACGAATATGCCGGCTTACTGCACTTTGGGTGATCGAAAGTTCCTCGGCCGCGCGGGTAAACGAGGTATGCCGCGCAGCCGCTTCAAAAGCCCTTAGTGCATAAAGAGGAGGGAGGCTACGGGGCATGGGGCGCTTCCTGCGAACGATGAACGGCTACTTTACTGCAAATGCTGAAAATAGCTTCAGATGAGTTTTAGTCATGCTGAGCATCGGATTTATCGTTTTGTGTTTAGTCGAGCAACTGCCCAGAATACGTCGCTCATTTGTCCTTTTGCCGTAGAGCTCCGTCACCATGCAGCCGTCCGCCCTCAAAGAACTCTGGATCATCCTGCGCCTGGCGGGGCCGCTGATTGCGTCACAGATGGCGCACATGCTGATGGTCTTCACCGACACCGTGATGATGGGCAAGATCGGCCCGGAGGCCTTGGCCGGCGGGGGTCTGGGCGCTGCCACGTACAGCTTCGTGTCGTTCTTTTGCGTTGGCGTGATGGCCGCGGTCGGCACGCTGGTTTCGATCCGTCATGGTGCCGGCGACACCGAAGGCGCGACCCGTCTGACCCAGGCCGGTCTGTGGCTGGCCTGGGGCATGGCGCTGGTTGCCGCGCTGTTGCTGTGGAACCTCGAACCCATCCTGTTGCAGTTCGGTCAGGCCGAAGCCAACGTGCATATGGCGGCTCAATTTCTGATCACCCTGCCCTTCGCCCTGCCCGGCCTGCTCAGCTTCATGGCATTGCGCGGCTTCACCAGCGCACTGGGTCGTGCGGGGCCGGTGATGACCATCAGCCTGGCCGGTGCGGCAGCCAACTTCGTGCTCAATTACGCATTGATCCATCAATGGCTGGGGCTGCCCAACCTGGGGCTGATGGGCATCGGGCTGGTCACCGCGATCGTCACCAACTGCATGGCCCTCGCGCTGGCGCTGCATATCAGGCGGCATCCGGCCTACACGGCGTACCCGATCAGAAAAGGGCTTTCGAAACTGTCGCGCAGTCACCTGGGCGAGCTATGGCGTCTCGGTTTGCCGATTGGCGGCACCTATGCAGTGGAAGTCGGGCTGTTCACTTTTGCGGCGTTCTGCATGGGCGCGATGGGCAGCACGCAGATGGCGGCGCACCAGATCGCCCTGCAGACCGTGTCCATGGCGTTCATGGTTCCGGTGGGGATGTCCTACGCGGTCACCATGCGTATCGGCCAGCATTATGGAGCAGGCAACCTGTTGATGGTGCGCATGGCCGGGCGTTTGGGCATCGGTTTTGGCGGCTGTGTGATGCTCATGTTCGGGCTGCTGTTCTGGCTGGCGCCGCACCTGGTCATCGGGCTGTTTCTGGACATCAATGACCCGGCGTTTGCCGAGATCGTGGTATTGGCCACAAAACTGCTGGCCATTGCCGCCTTGTTCGAGTTTTTCGACGGCACCCAGACCATTGCCATGGGCGCCATTCGTGGGCTCAAGGATGCACGCACCACCTTCCTGATCGGCCTGGGCTGCTACTGGCTGATCGCCGCGCCTGCCGCGTGGTTGCTCGGTTTCTCTACCGATGCCGGTGCTTCAGGTGTGTGGTGGGGGCTGGCGCTGGGCCTGTTCTGCTCGGCTGTGGCGCTGACTTATGCGTTTGAATGGAAGACGGCTCGGCTGTTGCGTAGGGATGCAGCCGGGGTGGCGGTGCCGGGCTGATCCGGCGCACCGTCACCCGGACCTGGATGTATCTGCGTGCGCGGCTTGCGAACGCAGATAGGTCACCAGTTCTTCCACCGGCAGCGGCCGACTGATCAGATAGCCTTGCACCTGATTGCAGCCAAAACTGCGCAGCAACTCCAGTTGCCCGGCGGTTTCCACACCCTCGGCGACTACCTCCAGGTTCAAGTTGTGCGCCAGATTGATCATGGCGTTGACCAGCTTGCGGTTCTCTTCGCGTAACTCCATCTGCCCGACAAAGCCCATGTCGATCTTGAGTAGCGCGATGGGCAGGCTGTTGAGGTGCATGAACGACGAATAGCCGGTGCCGAAATCATCCAGCGAAAAGCGCACGCCCAGTTGCCGCAATGCATCCATGGTCTGCCTGACCTGATCGCTGCGCCGCATGACGGCGGTTTCGGTGAGTTCGAACTCCAGCCAGCGTGGGTCGACATTGTGTTCCGCGATCAGGCGATTCAAGGTCGGCAGCAACTGGCTGTCCTGAAACTGCCGGAACGACAGGTTGATCGCCATGTGCAGCGGGGCAAAGCCTTGTTCGCGCAGGGCCTGCATGTCACGCAATGCGCGGAAGATGACCCAGTAGCCGAGCGGCACGATCAGGCCGCTTTGCTCGGCCAGTGGCACGAACTCGCTGGGTGGCAGCAGCCCGCGCTCCTGATGGCGCCAGCGCACCAGCGCTTCCAGGCCGACGATACGCCCGCTGTCCAGGCACAGACGCGGCTGGTAATGCAGTTCCAGCTCATCGCGGCGCAAGGCGCGTCGCAGTTCACCTTCCAGGTCGGCGAGGCTGCGGGCGTTGCGGTTGATGCGCTCGTCGAACAGGTGATAAGTGCAGCCCTGCATGCTCTTGGCCTGACGCATGGCGATATGCGCATGCCACATCAGCGGGTCGGCTTCGGGCTGGGCCTGGGAGTGAGCGATGCCCAGGCTGCAACCCAGAAGCAGGCTTTCGCCATCGACCCAATAGGGTTCGGCCAGCACGTCGGTGATACGTTCGGCCATTTGCAGGGCGCGTTCGGGGGCTGTTCGGGTGTCGATCAACAAGGCGAATTCGTCGCCCCCCAGGCGGGCGATCTGATCACCGGCATCGAGCTGGTTTTTCAAGCGTGCCACGACTTGCAGGATCAGTCGGTCACCGGCCTGATGACCCAGTGAATCGTTGGCGCGGCGAAAGTTGTCCAGGTCCAGATGCCCCAGCGCCACGCTGCCGCCTTCGCTCAGGCGAGCCGAGAGCAGCGCCTGAAAACCCTGGCGGTTGGCGATGCCGGTCAACGGGTCCTGGCCGACCAGGCGTCGCAGGCTGTCTTCCAGGCGACTGCGCTCGTGGACATAGCGCAGGCAGCGCCGAAGCGTGTCACCGGTCAAGGCATCGCGCACCAGCCAGTCACTGACGCCGGTCGGTCCGACCAGTGGTTCGGTCTCGAGCAGCACCACGGTAGGCAACAGGCAGGCCCCGGTCCTGGGCTGCAGATCAGGCGTGGTCAGCAGCACGGTATTGCGCTCGTTAGCGTAGCGGGCACTGAAAACGTCCCAGTTCGCGCCATGCAGAAGTATCACGTTGCCTCCCGGCGCAGTGAGGCAGCCGCTAAGCAGCGCCTGCCAGAAAGGCTCGTGCGCCAATAACAGCAATCGCAAGGGTTCGACAGGTGTAGGCAATCTAACTTCCTAAGTGCAAAGGAAAAACCGGTGGCCGCTCTCTCGCAGGAGCGCGACAAATACACGTATCGCGCGTCGCGGCGCAAATGTAACAAAAACAGAAGAATTAGATAGCAGTCACTGTCTGACGACGATGAGCACTGCACAAAACCGTGGGCCTGTTAAAATGCCCGACCTTTTTTGCAGACGACTCTTCATACCGCCATGTCCCGACTCAATCCCCGGCAGCAGGAAGCCGTGAACTACGTCGGCGGCCCTCTTTTGGTGCTCGCCGGTGCCGGTTCCGGCAAGACCAGCGTGATCACCCGCAAAATCGCGCACCTGATCCAGAACTGCGGCATTCGCGCCCAGTACATCGTCGCCATGACCTTCACCAACAAGGCCGCGCGCGAGATGAAGGAGCGGGTCGGCACGCTGCTCAGGGGCAGCGAAGGACGTGGCCTGACGGTCTCGACCTTCCACAACCTGGGTCTGAACATCATCCGCAAAGAGCACACGCGGCTGGGCTACAAACCGGGCTTCTCAATCTTTGACGAAACCGACGTCAAGGCGCTGATGACCGACATCATGCAGAAAGAGTATTCCGGCGACGACGGCGTCGACGAAATCAAGAACATGATCGGCTCGTGGAAAAACGACCTGATCCTGCCCGCCGAGGCGCTGGAAAACGCCCGCAACCCCAAGGAACAGACCGCTGCCATCGTCTACACCCACTATCAGCGCACGCTCAAGGCGTACAACGCGGTGGACTTCGACGATCTGATTCTGCTGCCGGTCAAGCTGTTCCAGGAACACGCCGACATCCTGGAAAAGTGGCAGAACAAGGTGCGTTACCTGCTGGTCGACGAATATCAGGACACCAACGCCAGCCAGTACCTGCTGGTGAAGCTGCTGATCGGTACGCGCCATCAGTTCACCGTGGTGGGCGACGACGACCAGTCGATCTACGCCTGGCGTGGCGCGCGGCCGGAAAACCTGATGCTGCTCAAGGACGACTACCCGTCGTTGAAAGTGGTGATGCTGGAGCAGAACTACCGTTCGACGAGCCGTATTCTGCGCTGCGCCAACGTGCTGATCTCCAACAACCCGCACGCCTTCGAAAAGCAACTGTGGTCCGAGATGGGCCACGGCGACGAGATCCGCGTTATCCGCTGCCGTAACGAAGACGCCGAGGCCGAGCGGGTGGCCATGGAAATCCTCACCCTGCACCTGCGCACCGACCGCCCGTACAGCGATTTCGCCATTCTGTATCGCGGCAACTACCAGGCCAAACTGATCGAGCTGAAATTGCAGCACCATCAGGTGCCGTATCGACTGTCGGGCGGCAACAGTTTCTTCGGCCGCCAGGAAGTGAAGGACCTGATGGCTTATTTCCGTCTGCTGGTGAACCCGGACGACGACAACGCCTTCCTGCGGGTGATCAACGTTCCGCGTCGCGAGATCGGCTCGACCACGCTGGAAAAGCTCGGTAACTACGCCACCGAGCGCAAGGTGTCGATGTACGCCGCCACCGACGAGATCGGCCTGGGCGAGCATCTGGACAGCCGATTCACCGACCGTTTGCAGCGCTTCAAGCGCTGGATGGACGGCGTGCGCCAGCAGTGCGCGCAGAACGATCCCATCGCCGCGCTGCGCAGCATGGTCATGGACATTGATTACGAGAACTGGCTGCGACAGAACAGCTCCAGCGAAAAGGCTGCCGATTACCGGATGAGCAATGTCTGGTTCCTGATCGAGGCGTTGAAAAACACGCTGGAAAAGGACGAAGAAGGTGGCATGACCATCGAGGAAGCCATCGGCAAGCTGGTCCTGCGCGACATGCTCGAACGTCAGCAGGAAGAGGAAGACGGTGCCGAAGGCGTGCAGATGATGACCTTGCACGCCTCCAAGGGTCTGGAATTCCCTTATGTGTTCATCATGGGCATGGAAGAAGAAATCCTGCCGCACCGTTCCAGCATCGAAGCCGACACCATCGAAGAAGAGCGCCGCCTGGCCTACGTGGGCATCACCCGCGCGCGGCAGACCCTGGCCTTCACCTTCGCCGCCAAGCGCAAGCAGTACGGTGAAATCATCGACTGCGCGCCAAGCCGCTTTCTGGATGAGCTGCCCCCGGACGACCTGGCCTGGGAAGGCAATGACGACACCCCTACGGAAGTCAAAGCGGTGCGCGGCAACACCGCGCTTGCCGACATTCGCGCCATGCTGAAACGCTAGCCGACACCCTATTGATCATTTATTGCGCAATGGCGCAGCCAAGGAATTGAAGTGGAAGCACTGCACAAGAAAATTCGCGAAGAAGGCATCGTGTTGTCCGATCAGGTGCTGAAGGTCGATGCGTTCCTCAACCATCAGATCGATCCGGCGCTGATGAAGGAAATCGGCGACGAATTCGCCCGACTGTTCGCCGACGCTGGCGTGACCAAGATCGTGACCATCGAAGCTTCCGGCATCGCGCCGGCAGTTATGGCAGGCTTGAACATGGGCGTGCCGGTGATCTTCGCCCGCAAGCACCAGTCCCTGACCCTGACCGAAAACCTGCTGTCGGCGACCGTGTACTCATTCACCAAGCAGGTGGAAAGCACCGTGGCCATCTCGCCGCGCCACCTGAGCAGTGACGACAAGGTGCTGATCATCGACGACTTCCTGGCCAACGGCAAAGCCTCGCAGGCACTGATCTCGATCATCAAACAGGCCGGCGCCACGGTGGCCGGGCTGGGCATCGTGATCGAGAAATCCTTCCAGGGCGGCCGCGCCGAACTGGACGCCCAGGGCTATCGCGTTGAATCCCTGGCGCGGGTCGAATCCCTGGCCGGTGGGGTTGTGACGTTCAAGTAAGGCTCCCGAGGGCGGACGCGGAGCGTCCGGAAAGGCATACGACGCGGAGCGCCGCACGATAGTTGCGGTTATCGTTCCGCACGCTCCAGCATGGGAATGCCGTTCGTGACGCTCTGCGTCATAGCGTCCGTGCGTCAGCGCGGAATCCCCAGGGCACGCAAACGTCGATACAAAGTGCGCTCGCTCAGTCCCAGTTCTCTGGCCAGTTCGCTGCGCGAGCCGTTGAACACTCGCAGCGCATGGGCGAGTTTTTCCAGGCTGTCGTCCTGCTGGCGGTACGTCACGCCACCCGCCTCGCCCTGCCCACGTACTTCGGCGGGCAGATCCTGCGCGCGAATGATGCCGTCATCGGTAAATAAACGGGCGCGTTCGAGTATGTTGCGCAGCTCGCGAATGTTGCCGGGGTAGCTGTACAAACTCAGCAGCTTCATGGCCTCGGCGTCGACACGCGGCGCGGCGCCAGGCGCGATGCGTTGCAGCAGGCTATCGATCAGCAGCGGCAGGTCTTCACTGCGTTCACGCAGGGCCGGCAGGCGAATCGGAAAGGCGCTGATGCGGTAAAACAAATCCTGGCGAAAGCTGCCGTCGGCGACCATCTCCCTGAGCGGTTTATGCGTGGCGACCACCAGCCGAAAATCCGAGTGCACCGTGCGCAGACTGCCCACCGGACGAAAACTGCCCGACTCAATCAGCCGCAACAGCTTGACCTGCATGGCGAGCGGCACTTCGCCGATCTCATCAAGAAACAACGTCCCGCCATGAGCGGCTTCGGCCAGACCGGTCTTGCGCTGCAATGCGCCAGTGAATGCGCCCTTCTCATAGCCGAACAGCTCGCTTTCCAGCAGGGTTTCGGTAAGCCCGGTGCAATCGACCACCACCAGCGGCCCGGCGGACCTGGCGCTGCTGGCGTGCAGTGCGCGCGCGAACAATTCCTTGCCGGTGCCCGACTCGCCCTGCAGCAACACCGGAATCTGCGCGGGCGCAGCGCGTTGCAGAGCGCCCAGCACTTCTTTGAACGCCGCCGAGCGCCCTACCAGCCCATGTTGCTGCGGCTGGACGGATGCCACCGCCACCGAGCTCAGTCGCTCGACATAAGCGATCACCTCACCCTGATCGTCGAGAATCGGCCGCAGCTCCACATCCACATGCTCGGGGCCGCGCGGCGTGTGATGAATGTGCAACAGACGCTCCGGAAGCCGTGTTTCATGGGCCTTGCGCATCGGGCAATGCTCACCGGCCTGATCGCACGGCACCGCAAACTGATGCGACACCCGATAACACTTCTCGCCCACATGCGGCGTGCCTTCGACGCCGAACTGGCGCTGGTAGGCAGTGTTGGCGGCAATGATGTTGTAGTCGGTGTCGAGCACGATGGTCGGTCGCAGATCATGTTCGAGGTATGACACCAGCGACTGCATGCGACTGCCGGGAAAATCGGTGGCGATGAGGTTCATGGGTGCTCCTGTGGACTGGGCGCAGCTTAACCCATTCGCCTGCCAGCTTGTGCCACTGACTGCCAAATGACTGCCAGAATGTGGCAGTCAGCGAATTGCGGCAGGCCATCGAGGTGTTTTGAAAAACCGCAAAACGCCCCGAATTTATTAGCCTTAACAGGCTTTACAGTGATTGGCATGGTTATTGAGACATCATGGCAACGACTGCCAACCGTCCGGCCTGGCCAAATGGGCCTTGAGGCGATTTACAGCCACAGGAATTGCACATGATCATCGGTGAAAAACTCCATGTCGAAGCGCTCTTCGACACGCATACCTGGACCATCAGCTATCTGGTGATGGACCTGCACAGCAAGCAATGTGCGCTGATCGACAGCGTGCTCGATTACGACCCCAAGTCCGGCCGTACCAGGACCGAGTCTGCCGACCGGATGATCGAACGGGCGCAGGCGCTGGGCGCCTCGGTGCAGTGGATTTTTGAAACCCACGTGCACGCCGATCACCTCTCGGCAGCGCCGTATCTGAAACAGAGATTGGGTGGGCAAATTGTCATCGGCAGCCATATCACTGCCGTGCAGGAAACCTTCGGTACGCTGTTCAACGCGCCGTCTGACTTTGCCCGCAATGGCAGCCAGTTCGATGTGCTGCTGGAGGACAACGCGTCGTTCGCCCTCGGCACGCTTGAGGTCAAGGCCATGCACACGCCCGGACACACGCCGGCGTGCATGAGTTACCTGGTGCAAGTCGGTGACGCCACGGTCGCGTTTGTCGGCGATACGCTGTTCATGCCCGATTACGGCACCGCTCGTTGCGACTTCCCGGGTGCCGATGCGCGCACGCTGTATCGCTCGATCAAGAAGCTGTTGGCGCTGCCGCCGGACACTCTGCTGTTCATGTGCCACGACTACCTGCCCAATGGTCGGAAGCTGAAATACATGACCACGGTTGCCGAACAGCGCGCCAGCAACATCCATGTGCACGACGGGGTGGATGAGGACGCGTTCGTCGGCATGCGCGAAGCCCGTGACGCAACGCTGGACATGCCGGTACTGATGCTGCCTGCGGTGCAGGTCAACATGCGCTGCGGACACTTTCCCGAGCCGGAAGACAACGGCGTCGTCTACCTGAAGATCCCGCTCAATGCCCTTTGACCGCTGCCCGCCTTGGAAAACCCTGTGATGAATGCTTCGACAACAACCTGTCAGATCCTGATCGTCGGTGGCGGTGCTGCCGGTATCGCTACTGCCGCAAGCCTGCTGGCCCGCGATGCTACCCTGCAGATCACCCTGGTCGACCCCGCCGATACCCATTATTACCAGCCCGGCTGGACCATGGTCGGTGCGGGGATCTTCACCCCGCAGTCGACGGCACGCAGCATGGCCTCGCTGATACCCACAGGCGTGCAGTGGATCAAGGCTGCGGTCGCGACCTTCGAGCCGCAGCACAATACGCTGACGCTGGCCGACGGCCGTGTGCTCGGTTATCAGCAACTGGTGGTCTGCCCCGGCCTGAAGCTGGACTGGTCGGCTATCGACGGGCTGGTGGAAACGCTCGGGGCCAATGGCGTGACTTCCAACTATCGCTATGACCTGGCGCCCTACACTTGGAAGCTGGTGCAGAACCTGAAACAGGGGCGCGCGCTGTTTACCCAGCCGCCCATGCCGATCAAATGCGCCGGTGCGCCGCAGAAGGCCATGTACCTGTCCTGCGATCACTGGTTGAAAAGCGGCCGTCTCGCGCAGATCAATACGCAGTTCTACAACGCCGGTGGCGTGCTGTTCGGTGTCGCCGACTATGTCCCGGCGCTGATGAAGTACGTCGAGCGCTACGCCATCGACCTCAAGTTCAGCCATCGGCTGGTCGCCGTCGACGGGCCTGGCAAGCGCGCGACCTTCATTCGCACGCAGGCCGATGGCAGCAGCGAGACCGTCGAGCAAAGCTTCGAAATGTTGCACGTAGTGCCGCCGCAGATTGCCCCTGACTTCATCCGCAGCAGCCCGCTGGCCGATGCCGCAGGCTGGGTGGATGTCGACCCTGCCACGCTGAAGCACCGGCAGTTCGCCAATGTTCATGGTCTGGGCGACGTCACCAATACCAGCAATGCCAAGACCGCTGCAGCGGCACGCAAGCAGGCGCCGGTGGTGGCCAACAACGTGCTGGTCGCGCTGGGTCGTCGGGATGGGGCAGCGGTGTATGACGGTTACGGCTCGTGCCCGTTGACGGTCGAGAAAGGCCGCATCGTGCTGGCCGAATTTACCTATGGCGGCAAGGTTGCGCCGAGCTTTCCGCGCTGGCTGCTGGAGGGTCGCCAGCCGACCCGACTGGCCTGGTGGTTGAAAGCGCGAGTGCTGCCCGCGCTTTATTGGCATGGCATGCTCAAGGGCCGTGAATGGCTGGCCAAACCGCAAAAGGCTGACACCCGGCATGGATGAGCATCAGTTGCTGGGCGTTGGTCTGGGGACCGTCATCGGCATGGTACTGGCGCTGACCGGCGCGGGCGGCGGCATTCTCGCCGTGCCGCTGCTGGTCTTCGGTCTCGGCCTGTCGATTGTCGAAGCCGCGCCTGTCGGTCTGTTGGCCGTAGGGCTGGCGGCGGGGATCGGTGCGGTACTGGGGCTGCGTCAGGGCATCGTCCGCTATCGCGCGGCCGGGTACATCGCCTCCATTGGTGTGCTGATGGCGCCTCTGGGCCTATGGCTCGCTCATCGACTGCCCAATACGCCGCTGGCTTTGGTCTTTTCGGTCGTGCTGCTGTACGCCTGTGGACGCATGTTCATCAGGGCCAGCCGCGAATTGCGCCACGGCAAGCCGGCGCCGCGTGCGGAAATACTGCCCTGCGTGCTCAACCCGCTGCAGGGCCGCCTGCGCTGGACCATGCCCTGCCTGCGCGCACTGACGCTGACCGGCGTGGGCTCCGGGTTGCTGTCCGGGTTGTTGGGGGTGGGCGGCGGGTTCGTGATCATTCCGGCGCTGACCCGCTACAGCGACCTGGACATGAAGAGTGTCGTGGCGACGTCACTGGCCGTGATCGCCCTGGTTTCGATGGGCAGCGTCATTACCGCGTCACTGAGCGGGGTGATGCACTGGGCGGTCGGTGCGCCGTTCGCGCTGGGTGCAGTCATCGGCCTGGTCATCGGCAGACAAGTCGCCCGCTACCTCGCCGGCCCACGCCTGCAACAGCTGTTTGCCGTATGCGGCATCGTCGCGGCGTTCATGCTGGCGTTGTCCGTGCGATAACAGCCCGAGGACGCAGAGCACGCGGAGCATGGGAACGATAAGGCTTCTGCCCGGAGGGCGTAGGAGCGAACTTGTTCGCGAAGGGGTCGGTAGAATCGCCGAAAATACATCGACTGAAACACCGTCTTCGCGAGCAATGCGGATCGCCGCTCCGGTCGCTCCCACAAGAGTTGTGTATAACGATAAGCACCTGCGCAGGCTTAAAGCTTCTGCCAGACCTTCGGTTTGAAGAACAGCGTCTCGCCCTTGGTCAGGCCCACCAGGCTGTCGTGGTCTTTCACCACTTCGGCCTCGATCAGTTCGCTCTGCCCTTCCACTTTCAAGGTGACCCGCGTCGTCGCGCCCAGCGGGCGGATGTCGCGGACTTCGGCGGCGTGGTGGTCTTCGATTTCCTGGCGGGACAGCGACACCTCATGCGGACGGAACAGCAGGTGACCCTCCTCGCCCAGGCTCAGGCGATTGGAGTCGCCGAGGAAGTGGTAGACGAAGTCGTTGGACGGGTTCTCGTAGACCTCGCCCGGCGAGCCGATCTGTTCGATCACGCCCTTGTTCATCACCACGATGCGATCGGCCACTTCCATGGCCTCTTCCTGATCGTGAGTCACGAACACCGAGGTCAGGTTGATGTCTTCGTGCAGGCGCGCCAGCCAGCGACGCAGCTCTTTGCGGACCTTGGCGTCCAGCGCGCCGAACGGCTCGTCCAGCAGCAGCACTTTTGGCTCGACCGCCAGGGCGCGGGCCAGGGCAATGCGCTGGCGCTGTCCACCCGACAGCTGCTCCGGATAACGGTCGGCCAGCCAGTCCAGCTGCACCATGTTCAGCAGCTCATGGACCTTCTCGGCGATGCGCGTTTCGTTCGGGCGCTCGCGCTTGGGCTTCATGCGCAGGCCGAACGCGACGTTGTCGAACACCGTCATGTGGCGGAACAGCGCGTAATGCTGGAACACGAACCCGACATTGCGATCACGCACGTCGTGGCCGGATACATCTTCGCCATGGAACACGATGCTTCCGTTATCCGGGGTTTCCAGACCGGCAATGATGCGCAGCAGAGTGGTCTTGCCGCAGCCTGACGGGCCGAGCAAAGCCACCAGCTCGCCACTCTGGATGTCCAGACTGATGTTGTTCAGGGCCTTGAAGGCGTTGAAGTTCTTGCTGACGTTACGGACTTCGATCGACATGATTATTCCTCCGCCGCGTTATGGCGCAGACGGTTAATGCGGGATTCGCTCCACTGCTTGAGCAGCAGGATGAATAGCGCCAGGATCAGCAACAGGCTCGCCACGGCAAAGGCGGCAACGTGGTTGTACTCGTTGTAGAGAATTTCGACGTGCAGCGGCAGGGTGTTGGTGACGCCGCGAATGTGCCCGGAAACCACCGACACCGCGCCAAACTCACCCATCGCCCGCGCCGTACACAGCACCACGCCGTAGATCAGGCCCCATTTGATGTTCGGCACCGTGACGTGCCAGAACATCTGCCAGCCGTTGGCGCCCAGCAGCCGTGCGGCCTCTTCTTCCTGAGTGCCCTGCTCCTGCATCAGCGGGATCAGTTCACGTGCAACGAAGGGCACAGTGACGAAGATGGTCGCCAGCACGATGCCCGGCAGGGCAAAGACGATCTGGATGTCGTGATCCTGCAACCACGGCCCGAATAGCCCCTGCGCACCGAACATCAGCACGTAGACCAGGCCGGCGATGACCGGCGATACCGAGAACGGCAGGTCGATCAGCGTGACCAGAATGCTCTTGCCGCGGAACGAGTATTTGCTCACGCACCATGCGGCGCTGACGCCGAACACCAGATTGAGCGGCACCGAGATCAGTACCGCGATGACCGTCAGCTTCAGCGCCGACAGCGCGTCCGGCTCGAGGATGGCGGTAAAGAACGCGCCCAGACCGTTTTTCAGGCCCTGGGATACCACGATGAACAGCGGCAGGCCCAGAAACAGGGCGAACACCAGCCAGCACAGGCCGATCAGGATACGTCGCGACACCGCGCTGCCACGACGTGCAGCGTTGGCAGAGGCGGCGGCTGAAACAGATGAATAAGACATGTTCTGCGCCTCCTCAGGATGGGGTTTCAATGCGCCGCTGCAGCAGGTTGATCAGCAGCAGCAGAATGAAGGACACCACCAGCATCATCACGCCGATAGCGGTTGCGCCGGTGTAGTCGTACTGGTCGAGCTTGACCATGATCAGCAGCGGCAGGATCTCGGTTTTCATCGGCATGTTGCCGGCGATGAAAATCACCGAACCGTACTCGCCCACGCCACGGGCAAACGCCAGGGCGAAGCCGGTCAGCCAGGCAGGCAGCAACGCCGGCACGAGGATGTGGCGGAACACCTGCAGGGGGCGTGCGCCCAGGCAGGCAGCGGCCTCTTCGACTTCGCGGGGGATGTCGGCCAGCACAGGCTGCACGGTGCGCACCACGAACGGCAGGGTGACGAAGGTCAGCGCCAGGGTGATGCCCAGCGGGGTGTAGGCGATCTTGAAGCCCAGATCAGCTGCGAACTGGCCGACCCAGCCGTTGGGCGCGTATAGCGCGGTCAGGGCGATACCGGCCACGGCGGTCGGCAGGGCGAAGGGCAAATCGATCATCGCATCGATGATCTTGCGGCCGGGGAAGGTGTAGCGCACCAGCACCCAGGCCAGCAGTGTGCCGATCACCCCGTTGATGAGGGCTGCGTAAAAGGCGGTGCCGAAACTCAGCTTGAGTGCCGCGATCACGCGAGGTGCCGTGATGATGGTCCAGAACTGATCCCAGGTGAGCTGCGCAGCATGTACGAACATGGCGGCCAGCGGTATTAGCACAATCAGACTGAGGTACACCAAGGTGTAGCCCAGCGTCAGCCCGAAGCCGGGTATGACGGGGGAGATACGACGCGACATAAAAGTCCCTGGTTTCACTTGCACGAAGCCCGGAGGTCAATCCGGGCTGTTTGGCCAAACCTGCGATGCCGCTCGTGCGGCATCCTCATTCGGCTTATTGCGCCTGATAAATCTGGTCGAACACGCCGCCGTCATTGAAAAACTTCGGCTGCGCAGTTTTCCAGCCACCAAAGTCTTTGTCGATAGTCACCAGATCCAGTTTCGGGAATTGCTTCTCGTACTTGGCGGCCACTTCGGCATCACGTGGACGATAGAAGTTTTTCGCGGCAATTTCCTGACCTTCCTTGCTGTACAGGTGCTTGAGGTATTCAGTCGCGATTTCGGTATTACCTTTCCGCTCGGCGTTCTTGTCGACCACGGCAACCGGAGGCTCGGCAAGGATCGACAGCGACGGTACGACGATGTCGAACTTGTCCTTGCCGCCGTCTTCTTTCAACGCCAGGAACGCTTCGTTTTCCCATGCCAGCAGCACATCACCCTGACCGTTGTTGACGAAGGTGATGGTCGAACCGCGTGCGCCGGTATCCAGAATCGGCACGTGCTTGAACAGCGTCTGCACGTATTCCTTGGCCTTGGCTTCGTCACCGCCGCCCGCCTTCAGGCCGTAGGCCCAGGCGGCCAGGAAGTTCCAGCGCGCACCGCCGGAGGTTTTCGGGTTGGGCGTGATCACCGAGACGCCTTCCTTGGTCAGGTCGCCCCAGTCCTTGATGCCTTTCGGGTTGCCCTTGCGCACCAGAAACACGATGGTCGAGGTGTACGGCGTGCTCGCGTCCGGCAGGCGGGTCTGCCAGTTTTCGGGCAGGGTCTTGCCGAGCTTGGCGATTTCGTCGATGTCACCGGCCAGTGCCAGGGTCACCACGTCGGCGCGCAGGCCGTCGATCACGCCACGCGCCTGCTTGCCCGAGCCGCCGTGGGATTGCTTGATCTCGACCTTGTCGTCCGGATGTGATTTTTTCCAGAAATTGACGAATTCTGCGTTGTAGTCCTGATACAGCTCGCGGGTCGGATCGTAGGACACGTTGAGCAGTTCGTAATCCTTGGCGACAGCCGAACCTGCGAAAACAGCACTGGCCAGAGCAGCCAGCGCAAAACGGCGAATGGACATAGATTGAAGCTCCTGGAAATACGGTGTGTCGGCTTTTTTGATTTCTTCTTGGCGCGTCAGAGCGGCATTCGCACGGGCGCGCTGCTTTTTTTCAGGGGGGTATCAGGAGTCAGGATGAAACCCTCCGGTTGACCAGTCGGGTGCTTGCCGCTTCAGCTCTGCTTGGCAGGGTTCTGCAAACGAAACTTTTCCTTGCGCTCGATCTGCACCACCTGTGCGTTGTGCACGGTGATTTCGACGGCACCAAAACGCAGGTCACGCAACGCACTCTGAATTTCACGCAGAATGGCTGCTTCGTCCTGACCGTCAACACTACGTAGAGATGCGCTCATTGTCTTATTCCTTGAGAAGTGAGAGGCCTGCCTTCGCGACTGGGGGCGATGGCGTATGGCAGTGAGGCAATAATAGTGAGGTGCGGATATTCTTAAAAAGACTATTTAAGAATGCAGATATAACCAAAAGAACTTTAGAGAGGTGTGACTCTGCCAGAGTGCATTGCACACCCTGGCCGGTGTTATCAGTGAGAGGCTGAACTAGTTGAACGCGGGGGCGTGCGTCCAATCGATAGACTGCGCCGCCATGGGCCGGGCAAACCAGTAACCCTGGCCCAACTCGCAACCGTTGCTTAACAAAAATGAAGCCTGATTGGCGTGTTCGATCCCCTCGGCCAGTACACGCATGCCCAGGCTCGACGCCAGCGCGATGACCGCCCGCACAATCGCGATGTCATCTACATCGCCCGGCAGCCCGGCCACGAACCCCTGGTCGATCTTGAGCTTCTGCACCGGCATGCTCTTGAGCCGCAGCAGCGATGAGTAGCCTGTGCCGAAATCATCGATGGCCAGGCTCAGACCCAGTTCACGCAGGCGATGCAATTGCTCGATGGCCTGTTCAGGGTCTTCCATGACGGCACTTTCAGTGACTTCCAGCTCAAGAAATGCCGGATCGAGGCCGGTCTCGTTCAAGACCTCAGCCACTCGCCGATCGACATCACCACGACTGAACAGACGGCTGGATACATTGACCGCGACGGACGCAATCGAGACGCCTTCTGCCAGCCAGGCCTGCATTTGCCGACAGGCAGTATTCAATACCCAGGCATCGATATCGGCGATAAGTCCGTTCTGCTCGGCAATAGGGATGAAGTCGCCAGGCGACACCATGCCACGGGTCGGGTGTTGCCAGCGCACCAGCGCTTCGACCGCGCAAATACGCCCGGTCACCAGGTCGTAAACCGGTTGGTAGAACACCCGCAATTGGTCCTGCTCGATCGCCTGACGCAACTCGCTGGCCAGTTGCACCCGTTGCTGGGCGTGGGCGGTCAGCTCTTCGGTGTACAGCGCAAACCCTTCGCGGCCATCGCTCTTGGCCTTGAACAGCGCCGAATCAGCATTGCGCAACAATTGCTCGGCAGTCAGCGCATCACCGGGAAACAGGCTGATACCGATACTGGCACTGACGAACAACTGATGCCCGGCAATCGGGTATGGCGCTTTGAAGGCATTGATCACCTGTTGCGCGAGCGCTGCGGCATGCACCATGTGCGTACAGTTTTTGACCAGCAGCGCGAACTCGTCACCCCCCAGGCGTGCGACCGTCATACCGCTGTCAGCCAGCGCTTTGAGGCGTTCGGCAGCCGCCTTGAGCACTTCGTCGCCGATGTTATGGCCAAGGCTGTCGTTGATGTTTCTGAAGTTGTCCAGGTCCACCACCAGCAGCGCACAGCCGCGCTTGCTGGAGCGCGCCGAGGTCAGCGCCTGGCTGATACGATCGGTCAGCAGCAGACGATTGGGCAACTCGGTCAGCGCATCGTAATGGGCCAGTTGCGCCAGTTCCTGCTCGGAGCGCTTGATGGCCGTGATATCGGAAAACACCGCGACAAAATGCCTGGCCTGCCCGTCTTCACCCTTGATGCTACGGATGGTTTGCCACTGCGGATAGATTTCACCGCTTTTGCGTCGGTTCCAGATCTCGCCACTCCACTGCCCGGCACTCTGCAGTGAGTGATACATCTGCCGATAAAACTCGGGGCCATGACGACCGGACTTGAACTTGCTGGGGTTGAAACCCAGCACCTCGTCGGCCTGATAGCCGGTGATGTCCACAAACGCACGATTTACATGGACAATGCGCCCTTCGGCATCACTGACCAGTACGCCCTCACGCGTGCTGTCGAACACCACTGCCGCCAGCAGCAGTCGGTCATAGTCCTGTTGTTGGCGCTCAAACAGCGCTTCACCGCCGACGATGGCCTTCAATCTGTCACGTGCAATGAAGATCATGACGGTGCTGAGCAGCGCCCAGCCATAACCGATCATCTGTTGTCCGACGGCCAGTCGAGCCGGATTCTTGACGAAAAAAGACAGCAGGGCGCTGCCTGTCGCGAACCACAGAATCGACAGCAGCCCATACAGAACGGCGGTTCGCAGCGCGTTACGGGAATAATCGGACATAAAAAACCGAGCCTTACGAAAGGTCTGGATTATAAAGCAAGAAACATCCTGCGACGCTTATCTGCAAGGGTGGCTGGTTTTCTGAGCAATGTCAGTGATAATGCTGTTGCGACTTTTTTCTTCACAGGTATTTCTACGAGGGCCAAACAGCCTATGTGGTACAACGGTTTGCTCGACCTTTCCGTCTGGCAGGTAATAGCGGTCACGCTGGCGATGACCCATATAACTATTGTCGGCGTCACGGTCTATCTGCACCGCTATTCAGCCCACCGCTCACTTGAGCTCAATGCGGGTCTGAAACACTTCTTCCGCTTCTGGCTGTGGCTGACCACTGCCCAGAATACCCGCGAGTGGACAGCCATCCACCGCAAACACCACGCAAAATGCGAAACCGTCGATGACCCGCACAGCCCGGTCGTCAAGGGTCTGTCCACTGTGCTGCGCAAGGGGGCCGAACTGTACCGCGAGGAAGCGCAGAACCAGGACACCTTGCGTATCTACGGCAAGAACTGCCCGGAAGACTGGATCGAGCGCAATCTGTATTCGCGCTACAAGCTGCTGGGTATCGCTCTGATGGCGGTCATCGACGTGGCGCTGTTCGGCGCCCTCGGTATCACGGTCTGGGCCGTGCAGATGATGTGGATTCCCTTCTGGGCTGCCGGCGTGGTCAATGGTCTGGGTCATGCCGTTGGCTATCGCAACTTCGAATGCCGCGACGCAGCCACCAATCTCGTGCCGTGGGGCATCGTGATCGGCGGCGAAGAACTGCACAACAACCACCACACCTATCCCAACTCGGCCAAGCTGTCGGTCAAGCCATGGGAGTTCGACATGGGCTGGGCGTGGATCAAACTGTTCAGCTTCCTCGGTCTGGCCAAGGTCCAGCGGGTCGCGCCGATCGCCCATCGCGTCGAAGGCAAGGGCCATATGGACATGGACACCGCAATGGCGATCCTCAACAACCGTTTCCAGATCATGGCGCAGTACCGCAAGCTGGTCATCGCGCCGCTGGTTGCCCAGGAACTCGGCAAGGCCGACGAGTCGGTGCGTCATCAGTTCCGCCGCGCAAAACGTCTGCTGTCGCGTGAGACCAGCCTGCTCGATGACAGGCATCACCTGCGTATCCAGACCATGCTGGAACACAGCCATGCGCTGAAGGTGATCTATGAAAAACGCCTGGCCCTGCAGCAGATCTGGGTCAAGACCAGCAGCAACGGTCACGACATGCTGTCGGCCATGAAAGAGTGGATTCACGAGGCCGAAGCCAGTGGTATTCACTCGTTGCGCGAGTTCGCCGACCAGCTGAAAACCTACTCGCTGCGCCCCGCCCACGCTTGAACCGTTGATCGGCGCGCCATCCCCTGGCGCGCCGGTCCCGGAACTTATCCCCTCCTCGTCTATCTCATCCACTTTCCCGCCAATCGGGACAGGGCGCCTCACTGGCCGTAAACGCTTGAGATGGTTCTTATGGAAAAGCAGCCCCCCACCTCCCTATCCGGCACTCCGATCACAGATATGCCCGCAGCCGCAGAAACCCTGTTAGCCCTGATGCACGCTCAGGCAGAAGTCGCACGCCTGAGCGAGCGTGAACAATTGTTCAGCTCGTTGCTGGTGAGCGTGAACGCTGTTCTGTGGGCGTTCGACTGGCAAACTCAGCAGATGATCTATGTCAGTCCGGCCTACGAGCGCATCTTCGGTCGTTCGGCGGGCCTGCTGCTGGCTGACTACAGCGAGTGGCGCGATAGCATCTACCCCGATGACCTGAATTACGCCGAGCGCAGCCTCAACGAGGTCATCGAGAAAGGCTCGATCGAAGACCGCGAGTACCGGATCATTCGTGCGGACGGCGAAGTGCGCTGGCTCAGCGACAAATGCTTCGTCAGCCAGCGCGCTGATGTCAGCCAGCGTCTGATCGTGGTGGGCATCGCAGAAGACATCACCGAGAAGAAGCACCTCGAGGATGAGCTGCAACGCCTGGCAACCACCGATGTGCTGACCCAGAGCAGCAACCGCCGGCACTTTTTCGAATGCGCCCAGCGCGAGTTCGAACTGGCTCGTCTCAACGGCACGCCGCTGGCGTTCCTGCTGCTGGACATCGATGACTTCAAGCTGGTGAACGACACCTACGGTCATCAGGAAGGCGATACCGTGCTGCAGCGCATCGCCGAAAGCGGTCGTTCGGCATTGAGGCGGGGTGACCTGTTCGGGCGTATCGGTGGCGAAGAGTTCGCCGCAGTATTCCCCGGCTGCGCGCCGGACATGGCCATGCAGATCGCCGAACGCCTGCAACGCGAGATCCAGCGCCAGAACTTCCAGTCAGGCGGCACCACCTTCAGCATCACCGCCAGCCAGGGCCTGACCAACCTGGGCGCTGACGACCCAAGCCTCGAAACCCTCTACGGCCGCGCCGACGCAGCGATGTATCAGGCCAAACGCCAAGGCAAGAACCAGATCGTACTGGTCTGAAATGCTTTCTCGAAGGTAGAAAGCACGACCGGCCCCATCGCGAACAAGGCGGATCGCCACCCCGGTCGCTCCTACAGGAGCACGCAGTATCTTGTGGGAGCGAGCTTGCTCGCGAAGAGTCCGGTACAGTCGATGGACTTTCTGCGTCAGGAATACCGCCTTCGCGAACAACTTCGCTCCTACAGGAGCACGCGGTACCTTGTGGGAGCGAGCTTGCTCGCGAAGAGGGCGGTACATTCAATGCATTGGCTGCGTTTGGAATATAGCCTTAGCGAACAAGTTCGCTCCTACAGGAGTACTCGGTACCTTGTGGGAGCGAGCTTGCTCGCGAAGAGGCCGGTGCAGTCGATGGTTTTCCTGCGTCAGGAATATAGCCTTCGCGAACAAGGCGGATCGCCACCCCGGTCGCTCCTACAGGAGCACGCGGTACCTTGTGGGAGCGAGCTTGCTCGCGAAGAGGCCGGTGCAGTCGATGGATTTCCTGCGTCAGGAATACCGCCTTCGCGAACAAGGCGGATCGCCACCCCGGTCGCTCCTACAGGAGCACGCGGTACCTTGTGGGAGCGAGCTTGCTCGCGAAGAGTCCGGTACAGTCGATGGACTTTCTGCGTCAGGAACCGCCTTCGCGAACAAGTTTGCTCCTACAGGAGTACTCGGTACCTTGTGGGAGCGAGCTTGCTCGCGAAGAGTCCGGTACAGTCGATGGACTTTCTGCGTCAGGAACCGCCTTCGCGAACAAGTTCGCTCCTACAGGAGCACGCGTTACCTTGTGGGAGCGAGCTTGCTCGCGAAGAGGCCGCTACAGTCGATGGATTTCCTGCGTCAGGAATACCGCCTTCGCGAACAAGGCGGATCGCCACCCCGGTCGCTCCTACAGGAGTACGCGGTACCTTGTGGGAGCGAGCTTGCTCGCGAAGAGGCCGGTACAGTTGATGGATTTTCTGCGTCAGGAATACCGCCTTCGCGAACAAGTTCGCTCCTACAGGAGTACGCGGTACCTTGTGGGAGCGAGCTTGCTCGCGAAGAGTCCGGTGCAGTCGATGGATTTCCTGCGTCAGGAATATAGCCTTCGCGAACAAGTTCGCTCCTACAGAAGCACGCGGTACCTTGTGGGAGCTTGCTCGCAAAGAGTCCGGTGCAGTCGATGGATTTCCCGCGTCAGGAATACCGCCTTAGCGAACAAGGCGGATCGCCACCCCGGTCGCTCCTACAGGAGCACGCGGTACCTTGTGGGAGCGAGCTTGTTCGCGAAGAGGCCGATACAGTCGATGGATTTTTCTGCGTCAGGAATACCGCCTTCGCGAACAAGTTCGCTCCTACGGGAGTACGCGGTACCTTGTGGGAGCGAGCTTGCTCGCGAAGAGTCCGGTGCAGTCGATGGATTTCCTGCGTCAGGAATACCGCCTTCGCGAACAAGGCGGATCGCCACCCCGGTCGCTCCTACAGGAGTACGCGGTACCTTGTGGGAGCGAGCTTGCTCGCGAAGAGTCCGGTGCAGTCGATGGATTTCCTGCGTCAGGAATACCGTCTTCGCGAACAAGGCGGATCGCCACCCCGGTCGCTCCTACAGGAGCACGCGGTACCTTGTGGGAGCGAGCTTGCTCGCGAAGGCGTCAGTCAGATTTTTACTTTTCGGGCGGACCCTGAACAGCGCCAGCCGGATCCTCAAGTGCAGCAGGCTCTTCAGCAGGTGCCTCAGGCGCCAGGTCGAGCAGATCAGGCTCGTCGTCGACCGCATCGACAGCCACCTCAGGCTCGCTAGTCAGCGGCCTCAGCAAACTCGGATCCGTCACACCCGTCAGCTTCTTGCGCAGGCGCTGCAAGTCACCGACGCTGAGCTTCAACAGCTTGGCCGACTTGGTCTTGACCAGCGTGGTGACACTTTCTTCCTCGCCCAGGCGTGCCATCTGCCCCGCCAGGTTCATTGCCAGCACTTCGCGTGTGTAGATGCCGGTATTGTACTGATACACCGCAGCGATCAGCTCACGCAGTTCCAGCGGCAAACGCCAGCGGGTGCGCAGAGCAGAACCGAAGGCAGCGGAGTACTGCTCCAGAGACTGCCCGATCACCTGCTCATCCAGATGGCCGCCAGCCAGCAGCCACTCCTGCAGACAACCCAACACCGCCAGATCGCCCAGCGACTGCAACAGTCCGGCACAGAAACAGCGCTCCGCATCCAGCTCCAGCATGCCGCCCAGAATGCGTGCGTAATCAGCCGTGCGCTGCGACAGGGTCCACAGCTCATGGGCCTTGGCCAGCAACGCGTCGTCGGTCAGCACCGCCATACGCTTTTTGCCCAGACCGGACGCGATATTGGCGCCCTGCATCGGCCCGAGAACGGCCAGCGCTCCGCCCATGGTCTGGATCGGCTTGCCCAGATGCTGCGCCGCCGTGTTGGCGGCTGCGATCAGTACGGCGGTGATGTGCGGATCGTTGCGCAGTTCCTGCTCCAGCAGGGCGGCGTCGATGCCACTGGCGGTCTGGCTGAGCGTCACCGCTGTGGCGACATCGACAAACAGCGGCGCGCCATCGGCTATGTCGCGGCGTTTGTCGAGAAACTTGGTCAGGGTCAGACCCGGCGTCAGCGCGGGCACCGCACCCGCAGCCGGGGCGCTGCGTTCCAGCAACAGGCCTTCAAGACGCTGGCGCAGGCCTTCGGTGTTCAGTGGTTTGGTCAGGTAGGCAGTCGGCGCCAGCGGCACGACCTCGCGCACGCTGGCGCTGTCATTGCGATTGCTGATCAGAATGAACGGGATGGCGGGCTGACGACGCAGATTGCGCACGCCCCGCAGCAGGCTCAGGCCATCGATCCCCGGCAGCTCGCGGGCGGCGATGATCAGGTCCGGCAGGTGTTTTTTCATCCACTCGACGGCCTGTTTGCCATCGGTGCACATCTCCAGCTCGATATCCGCACGCACGCCCAGCACCAGGTCGCTGAGCGTCTCGCGAACCCACGGATCAGACTCGGCTATCAGTACGCGAGGAACGGCGGGCAAAACTACAGCGGTCATCATGACTCTCCGATGTCAATGCGACCACCTTAGCCAATGCAAACGTCCGGATATACCCAAAACAGCGAAATACCCTGCTCTAAAGCAAAAAAAACCCGTCGAAACGGGCTTTTTTTGTCTGTTTGGTCATAAATTAATCAATTCATGACTTCACACTTTTTACGCGATTTCAGCGAAGCATTCGTCAAGAATGGCCAGGCCGCGGTTCAGCAATTCGTCTTCGGCGGTCAACGGCACCAGCACGCGCAACACGTTGCCGTAAGTACCGCAGGACAGCAGAATCAGACCCTTGTCACGCGCCTTGGCAACCACCTGAGCCACAGCAGCGGCGTTAGGCTTGTGCGAGTCGCCGCTTTCGAACAGCTCGACAGCGATCATCGCACCCAGCGCACGCACTTCACCGATAACCGGGTACTTGGCCTGCATCGCCTTGAGCGAGGTCACCAACTGCTCGCCAACCGCCTTGCAGCGCTCCAGCAGGTGCTCTTCTTCGAAGATATCCAGCACCGCCAGCGCCGCAGCGCAGGCCACCGGGCTACCGGCATACGTGCCGCCCAGACCGCCGGGTGCGATGGCGTCCATGTACTCAGCCTTGCCGCACACGCCCGCCAGCGGGAAGCCGCCTGCGATGGATTTGGCGAAAGTAGTCAGGTCAGCCGCAACGCCCATCTGCTCCATCGCGAAGAACGTGCCGGTACGGCCAGCGCCGGTCTGCACTTCGTCGGCGATCAGCAGAATGCCGTGCTTGTCGCACAGCTCGCGCAGACGCAGCATGAAGGCCTTCGGTGCCACGTAGAAACCACCCTCGCCCTGTACGGGTTCGATGATGATTGCAGCGATGTCCTTGGGCTCGGCGTCGTTCTTGAAGATGCGCTCGATGCTGGCGATGGAATCATCCACGCTCACGCCATGCAGTTCGCACGGGTACAGCGCGCGGAAGATACCGCCTGGCATCAGGCCCATGCCGGCCGAGTACGGCACGACCTTGCCGGTCAGACCCAGGGTCATCATGGTGCGGCCGTGGTAAGCGCCGGTGAAGGCGATAACGCCCGCACGGCCGGTCGCAGCACGGGCGATCTTCACGGCGTTTTCCACCGCTTCGGAACCGGTGGTCACCAGCAGGGTTTTCTTGTCGAAATCGCCTGGCACCCTGGCGTTGATTTTTTCGCACAGCTCGACGTAAGGCTCGTAGGCCAGTACCTGGAAGCAGGTGTGGCTCAGCTTGGTCAGCTGCTCTTGCACCGCGGCGATGATCTTCGGGTGCAGGTGACCGGTGTTCAGAACGGCAATACCGCCCGCGAAGTCGATGAACTCACGACCTTCGACGTCGGTAACGGTCGCGTTCTTCGCCGAAGCAGCGAAGATCGGATGGATCTGACCAACGCCACGCGGGACGGCTGCATGGCGGCGTTGCATCAGGGATTCGTTAGTCTTGCTCATGTATTCCTCATTCGCCGCTCATCGGTCGGCGTGGGTCAAGGATCAAGCGGACCGGATCAACTGCGGCAGCATACGATGATCGACTGCTGCAGCCTTCAGGCCACCAGGAAACTGCGGTACAACAAAAGCCGATGACACGTCGCTCTCGCGCGCCATCGGCTGCAATACCCAAGTGTCGGTCAGACCGACAGGCAGAGGTATTTGATTTCCAGATAATCTTCGATGCCGTACTTGGAGCCTTCACGGCCCAGGCCGGACGACTTGATGCCGCCGAACGGTGCCAGCTCGTTGGAGATCAGGCCGGTGTTGATACCCACCATGCCATATTCCAGCGCTTCGGCGACACGAAACACGCGGCTCATGTTCTGCGCGTAGAAGTACGACGCCAGACCGAACTCGGTGTCG
This sequence comes from Pseudomonas sp. PvP028, assembly GCF_017832255.1. Lineage (NCBI taxonomy): Bacteria > Pseudomonadati > Pseudomonadota > Gammaproteobacteria > Pseudomonadales > Pseudomonadaceae > Pseudomonas > Pseudomonas sp. PvP028. Next base: position 1,297,418 of record NZ_JAFIBL010000001.1, on the reverse strand, counting down.
TTGGCCATCGCTATCACTTCGGCCTCATCCTTGAAGCGGAACAGCGGGGCCAGCGGACCAAAGGTCTCTTCCCGGGCTACGGCGGCATCTTTCGATACGTTGACCAGAATGGTCGGTTCGAAGAACGAGCCTACCAGGCTGTTGCCGCCAGTCAGCACGGTTGCGCCCTTGCTGACGGCGTCGGCGATGTGTTCCTTGACCTTGGCCACCGCCTTGTCGTCGATCAACGGGCCGGTGGTGACGCCTTCTTCCAGGCCGTTACCGATCTTCAACTTGCCGACCGCCGCTTTGAGCTTCTCGGCGAACGCGTCATACACCGCGTCCTGCACGTAGATGCGGTTGGCGCACACGCAGGTCTGGCCGTTGTTGCGGTACTTGGAGATCATCGCGCCTTCGACCGCCTTGTCGAGGTCGGCATCGTCGAACACGATGAAAGGCGCGTTACCGCCCAGTTCCAGCGACACCTTCTTGATGTCCTTGGCGCACTCGGCCATCAACTGGCGACCAATGTCGGTCGAGCCGGTGAAGGACAGTTTGCGCACGATCGGGTTACCGGTCAGCTCGGCACCGATATCGCCTGCGCTGCCGGTCACCACGCTGAACACACCGGCCGGGATACCCGCACGCTCGGCCAGTTCAGCCAGTGCCAATGCCGAGAACGGCGTTTGCGACGCAGGCTTGAGCACCATGGTGCAGCCCGCCGCCAGTGCAGGGCCGGCCTTGCGGGTGATCATCGCCGCCGGGAAGTTCCACGGGGTGATCGCCGCCGTCACACCAATCGGCTGCTTGAGCACGATCAGGCGCTTGTCCGGCTGGTGACCAGGAATCACATCGCCATAGACGCGCTTGGCCTCTTCGGCGAACCACTCGATGAACGACGCGGCGTAGGTGATCTCGCCCTTGGCTTCGGCCAGCGGCTTGCCCTGCTCCAGGGTCATCAGCAGACCCAGGTCGTCCTGGTTCTCGATCATCAGCTCGAACCAGCGGCGCAGCTTGTTGCCACGCTCTTTGGCGGTCAGCGCTCGCCAGGCCGGCAGCGCCTTGTCAGCCGCCTCAATCGCCCGACGCGTCTCGGCTGCGCCCATTTTTGGCACAGTGCCGAGGATCTCGTTGTTGGCAGGGTTGTTGACCTTGATCGACTGACCACCGTCCGCGTCCAGCCACTGGCCATTGATGTAGGCCTGCTGGCGGAACAGTGTGGAATCTTTGAGCTGCATGTCGGCCTCCTAAACAGCATCGCCCGAGAGGCGACGCGAACAATTGATATCGATGCACCCCATTTGGAAGCCATCGTCAGGAAAACATTCCATCGGGTTCCAGCGCTGCGCAACGCATGAAAGCAGGAAGACCGAACAAGAGCGTTTGAAATCTCAAACGAATCCTAGGCATTGCGGGGGGAAAGGACAATAGCCCGTTCGAAAAAAAGAACGGTCGCAGGGAGGTGTGTGGTTTTCTGATCAGCGTCGAGCCGCGACGCAGAGGCATCTTGCAACCGCAACGCGATCAGGCGGCCCTACCCTTCAACGTGAACAGGCTCAGCCCCAGACCAATGAACGACGCGCCAAACACCCGATTGACGTTCTGGCGCCTGCGCGCTGAATTGAGGTGGCGCTTGAGCGTCTGTGCCAGCAGCACATAAAAGACGTGAGCAACCACAGAGCAGCCGGCGAAGGTCACGATCAGCACCCCCGTCTGCTCCACCTGAAAGGTGCCGGGCTGAATGAACTGCGGCAGAAACGCGATGAAAAACAGAATCGCCTTGGGGTTGGTCAGCGCTACCGAGATGCCTTTGATAAACAGGCTGCCTGTGGACACCGCCTTGGGCACGTTGGACAGCGCATCGAATGCACTGCGCGCGCTACGCCACTGCTTGATCCCCAGATAAACCAGATACCCCGCGCCTGCGATTTTCAGCACCAGAAAGGCACTCGCGGATGCTACCAGTACCGCGCCCAGCCCGGCCGTTACCGCCGTGGCGACCACGATCAACCCCAATGCGTTGCCGAGCGAGCCGACCATCGCCCTCGCCGGGCCGTGGGTAATTGAATTGGACAGCGCCATGATCACCGCCGGGCCCGGCGTGAGCGTAACGAACAAGGCAATCATCGCGAAGCTGAGCCACTGTTGTAACGATTCCATTTTTTATTCTCCCTGTGGCGCAGGCATTAACCCACGCCTGTAGCGCTATCGATAATCCGGAAGCGTGAACGACTGCACCGCCGGGGTCAGCGCCCTGGCAGCACGCTTGCTGATAAAGGGCGTTGCCACCAACCGCTGCACGGCGCGCAGGATTTTCACCCCGGTCTGAGTGCGAGGGTGGACCAGACGCGGGACAAGTTTCGGCACGCTCTGCGACTTTTTCACCACAGGGCGCAGGACATATTCGTACGAGGCAAGCGCCTCTGCAATCGTATCGGTCTTGGTGAGTTCACCCGCCAGCACATACGCGCCAATCAGCGATAACGAAGCGCCGACCCCGCCCAGCGGCGTGACACACCACGCCGCATCGCCCAGCAGCACCACCGGGCCGTTCGACCAGCGATCGATCTTCACCTGACGCAGATCATCGAACCAGAAATCCTCCGCAGCCTCCATCCCTTCCAGCAGACGAGGCACCTCCCAGCCCGCGCCAGCAAACGACGCGCGAAGAAACGCTTTCTGCTCGGCAACGCTGTTGCCGACCGTCAGATGGCTTCGGCCCTGCACGTTAAAGAACGCACGCGTCGTACCGCGATTGTCCGGACGAACACCCGCGCTGCGACCGCCCACCGCGTTGTACCAGCGCGCGGTCTGACTATCGGTCGGCGCACGAGGCACGGTAAAGAACGCGCTGGCCAGATCCATCCGGCGCGGCTGATTCTCGCCGGGGAACACCAGTTCCCGCGTGCGCGAGCCGACACCTTCGGCAATGATCAACAGATCAAAACGCTCCTCGCCACCGCCCTCGAACGTAACCGACACGCCCTCCGCATCGTGCTCGACCGAGACGATGCGATCACCGAAGCGATAGAACGCATCAGCAGACGACGCCTCATACAGCAGACGCGCAAGATCACCGCGCAACACCTCAAGCTCAGCCGTCGGGCCGTCCCCGTCCAGACCAGCCAGATCGATGCGCGCCGCCGTGCGGTTATCCTCATCGACCCACGCAAGCCCCGTCTCGCCGGTGTTGAGATCCTTCACCGCCTGCTCAAGCCCCATCAAGCGCAAGACCTCCCGAGCCGCGCCCCGCACATCCACATTCTGCCCGCCATCGCGAAAGGCAGGCGCCTGCTCGACAACCGTGACATCGCAATCGCGCCGCGTCAGCCACCAGGCCGCGGCACAACCTGCGATACTGGCCCCGGTAATAAGAACGCGGCACGGGCTGCGCTCGATGCTTTTGAACTGATTGATAAGAGGCCCTCGGTGGGAACGAACTGACGGAGTGGTATGAGGAGCATCATGCACCAGCTGGCGGTTGTGCCGGTAGCGGTGGGCTGTTCCTTTGTGGGTGGAGGTGGGTGTGGGGTGATGGAAGGCGGATGATTTGTGTCGCACACCGCCCGCAACTGGACGCCCCGTACCCATGTGAGTATCATGGCGCCCGCGTCGCACCAGTAGCTCAGCTGGATAGAGTACTGCCCTCCGAAGGCAGGGGTCGTGGGTTCGAATCCCGCCTGGTGCACCATATAAGACAAGGGCTTAGGTGAAAACCTAGGCCCTTTTGTTTATGAATGTGCCCATTCTGTGCCTAAACCGTGCAGCGCCATCTCGCACCACCCATGCGTATAGCTTTAGTTAGAACACTAGCCACGCGGGCTGGAAGCGCCGAGAAAATGCATCCACCCCTGAAACCGGCTCAGCCCCACGCACCTTTCACATACCCCGAGTCCTGACTGGCGGCCAGGGGTATTAGGTCTACGGTTTGGCGGCGCAAGACTTACAATTGCTCATAACAGCTGTGGGAAGGTGTCAGAAACGCTGGCGGCTCAACTTGGCGATAAACATATCCACTATTTCCCCTGAATCCAGGTCAAATTTTTGCTCTTCACTGATGCTCCAATCATCGTCATACGGTGATCGCCATGCGGGCCAATTCAGTTCCGCTAGAGATGCCTCTAGAGAGCAGTTAGGCGCGGAGATCGAGAGCATAAGACCCAGCAGGATCTTTTCGCGCAGAACACCCCTTGGAACGCTATCAGCGGACTTCGCCAAAGCCTGAAAGAGCTTCTGGAGGTAGTTGATGAAGTGTTGCACTGCCTCGTCGTCTAGCGGCTCTGTGGTTCCAAGCTCGTAAACTTCCACGAAAAGGGAGGCTTTCTCATCGCGCACTTCTTCTGACGCTTGCTGATGGAAGCTATCTGTCAGGTGCAAGATATCGGTCGGCATCTCGCTTACGACGAAACTCCCCACGGAATACTTCGGCACCTCTCTCGAGCTGCCATAGAAAACTCTGGCCGCATCAGCGACCTCTTCGATTTTCTCACCTGGAAACGTTGCATTCACACCGAATCCTACTTGCTCAACATCAGCGAGCGTAGATCGGACTAGCTCGATCAGCTCGACCCTATAGTCTCGATTGGTCGCGCCTTGGTAATCGAATATATGCCCATGTCCGACATTCTCAACCTTGCCCAGCAAGCGACGCAGACCTCGCCACCCGCCTGAGTAAAAGTTGCGCCAGCCCCATGACTCGCTAGTTTCAATCGAGGGGAGTGGAGTGGGAGCAGCTTCAGGAGGCGTCGACCGCTTCTCCGAGTTTTGATCCAACCTGGATTGCACCTCCTTGAGGGCCCGTTGTTGGCGGCGAAGTTCGCTTTCTAAACCCAGACCCAGTGAGCCAAGGCGCGTTTGGCCCGCAATCTCCTGATGGTTGATGGCAACCCGCGGGCGAAGCCCTGAGCCGAACACCTGCTCACACCAAGCGGCATAGGTCAAATTTTCGCCAGTGGTGCGGGGCAGTCTGTTCGCCAGCTTCTTAAGGAGGGAAGTCTCCAGATATGAGCAATCGACCAAAACGTCGAACCTCTTCAAAATCCTGAACTGAACCCACTGCTCTAACTCTTCACGGTCCATCCAGTTACTCCACATCAAGTAGGATCAATGTTCTGTCTAATCTTATTCAAACACCGGACAGCTTGGCCTCTGGGCGCGCCTCACAAACCCCAATAGTACTGCTTGATCTTCTGCGCCATGAGCCGGCGGCGCTCGGCTAAAAAGGCTTCAAATTGCTCAGGCTGATAGGCGGCCAGATCCTCAGGGAGGCAGTTGCTGGCTAGGTTGACTTTGAGATCATCCAGGCGCGTGATAGCTCCATAGCGCGCCAAGCCGCTATCACACTGAGCGAGCACATCGGCCATGTAGGCTGCCGGGGCGGTGTGGCCGATCTTGATGTTCACTTCCTGCTGCACGTACACGTAGTTGGCAACCTGGTTGTACTTGCTTCGTTGCAAACCCCGCTGCTTCAAGAAGTTCTTCGGGAAGATGTGGTGAATATCACCATGGTGCGTGAGCATGTCCCGGACGGTGATGTCTTTTGACAGGAAGCCTTTGTCGCCGCGATTAGCCTGCGCTGCCCAAAACACTTTAATTGCTGGCGCATTAACGGACGATGTAGTCAACGACTGTGGCAAACCGAAATCCCAGAAAGCGTCGGAAAGCTCAGCTGCCTCGATCTCGCCCAGCACCTCCTCGAACTTGCGCTCATGAACGGCCTTGATGTCCTTGTCGAAGCGCGACTCCGGCGAGCCCGAGTAACGCCCGGTCAACAGCGACATGACAAACCAGCGGCGGACCCAACTTTCGATATTAGGGTTGTTGCCCAAGTCGCGTTTGAGCTTGAGGTACAGGACGTATGCGAAATTCAGCGCGTTGACCGAGCCGATCATGGAGCTGTCCACGAAGCCGGCCGAGCGAATGATCATCAAGAAGCGCTTGAAGTGCGTTTCGTTGATGAATTCCCTGACCCCTTCGCTCAGGACCCTGAACGACTCTTCCTCGATTTCTTTCTCATAGCTTCGCGTATCGAAGTTGCGACCCGAGAGCAGCCCGACCAGATCCGATAGGCGACCACGATTGAATTTGGTAGTGAAGGCCACGCGCAGCATGTCCGAGTAACTTGGGTCGTACAGATCATCGTTTTCACCCCTCAGCCAACGCATAGCCTTGAAGTAGTCCGTTTGGACGAAGGCTTTGTCGTTGTTCTCAATGTGGGCATAGAACTCGGGCGCGATGGATAGGTGGCAGAAGTAATCGATGGCCTTGCGAAGGGTATTGCCGTCGAACTCCTCGTTGGCAGCGATCTTCGACATCACAAAGTCCGCCTGACTGAGCACAACACCTTTTGAGTTGATGCGAATGAAGATCTCCGTAACAGTCTCGATGTCCAGATCAGCCGCCAGCTCGATCAGACCGATCTGCTTTTTGGTGATATCGCAAAGCCTGTCCAATCGCTCATAGACAAGATCTTCATTCAAGTCAGGGTTTGCAGCCAGGTAATCCCTTGCGGCTTTGTGCGACTTCAGCTCGCCATTGACGATGGGCGCGATATCTGCGAACCATGCTTTGTCCTTCTCGATAGCTGGGTTGCTGACCTCGAATCGCTCCTCGATAGGATGGAAGGCGATGCGGATACGCACCTGCTGATAATCCTGGTTGATCACCTGTTGGCCAGCGATCGCCGCGGTCAGCGCAGTGACGCGTTGCTGGCCGTCAATTAGTACCTTCTTGCCCTCGGCTAGCGAGCCGTCTTTAAGTTTAACCGTGGGGTTACGCCACGCAATGATGTAGCCGACCGGGAAACCTTGGTACAGGCTGTCCATCAGGTCGCGCACCTTGCTAGCATCCCAGACGAAAGGGCGCTGAATTTCCGGAATCGCAATTTCGCCGGACTTGACCCAGCTAAGGAGAGTTTCGATCAGGTGCTGGTTAACAGAGTACTTTTGGGCAGACATACACAACATCCTTGTCGCAAAGCTTGGTCAGATTGAGTGGTTCAGATCATCGGGGTGTTGAACACGCACAAGTCAGTAATTAAGGTAAAGCAATCCACTCGCCCTCTCCGACCCCGGAGCGGATTGAGATAATCATTTGCTGCACTGCCGCCCGCTCGACTCGCTGGGGGCTTTCGGCATGATAACGGCCTTGAAAATACTCATGACCAATGCGAGTCAATCGGTAACCGTCAGGCCCGCTTTCGATTCGCACTCCATCCAAGTGAGTCTGAAAATTCACCATGAACCGCTTCAACGGAAAGGATTTTCCCTGGCTCATCTCAGTGACCTCTAGGATGGCAGCCATATATGTCCACAGCCGACGACCTGTGGGGGTTACGGCGAGTTTGTAGAGCCGATTATCGCTATCCATTCCTGATTCCTTTCACTCCGCCGAGCTGACAACACCTGAGTCGATATTGGGTCTCGTTAAGTATGGCACTTTGCCCGAGGGTACCAGATTTGCCGCAGCTTCCAAGTGGACGTCCTGGTCATCGAAGAAAATGTGGGGGTTGAAGGCCGTAAGCACTTTGGGTTTACCCACACCACCGAGGAAGAAGGCTTCATCAACGTATACGCCCCAGGCACGCAGAGTGTTGATCACGCGCATTTCCGACGGGGAGTTTCGAGCGGTGACAATGGCGATTCTGATCGGTGAATCCTTGCTACCGGTGGGTAAACGCTCCTGCAATTTGGCCAGTTTTATGAGCAGGCTGGCATAGGGCCCCTCTTCCATGGGGGTGTGCTGCAGTGCATCTTCCTGCGCCTGAAAGGCATCCAGCCCTTGGGTTTTGTAGACCAGTTCACTGGCATCGGAAAACAGGACTGCGTCACCGTCGAAAGCGATGCGTACCTGGCCTTTGGGGATTTGCGGAGCGTTGGCTGGAGGCGCCTTTAGGATCGCAGCGGCGCATTGCCGGGAATCGATCACCTTTTGCGCGTCGTCCACGTTGGTAGTGAGAAACAGATCGACATCGAAGGCATCCATGTAGTCAGCCACTGACTCGCCACCGGTGAACGCCGAACGCGTGATCGCCAACTGATCACGGCGAATGGTCTTGAGTACGCGAATACCCGTGTCCGGGCTGTTGCGAGACATCACCACTACTTCGACCAGAGGGGATAGGTCGCCACTTTCCATATGCCGGTTGAGATCGAGCAGCGCTTTGACCAAGTGGTAACCGGTACCTGGCTCCAGCGGCTCATCCTCCCTCTCTTGCATAAAACGGCGATAGTGGTCAATTACACGTTCCGGATCGTCCTCAAGAGCGGCCTTGAACATCTGGTCGGACTCGCTCATGTCGAAAAGTGCAGTGGCTGAGATGCCCACTACCAGAGTGTTGCTCAAATCAAATGCCATTTATCCTACCTTAGAACGGCAATGCTCGTCATAAGAAGAGAGCCGCTGCTTTCAGGCGCACCGGCCCGCAAACTGATGAAGATGAAGGTGGTGAAACGGTAGCAACGCATAAACAGTGACTCAACTCATAGATGGCCGGAAAACGCCTTTTGGCTTAACGATCGAAAGAGTTGCTCTGCTTGCTCGCTCGACTCCACCGCTGATTCGATCAACACCTGAAAATCCCAGTAAATGCGCGCAAACTTCTTCTGATGCTCCAAGCATGGGAAAATGGCCGTCGTTTCTTCAAATTTTTGCTTTGAGATATTTAACATGGATCCACTCGTACCTGTCGCTTGAGATGTAAGCTTCTCCTTAAATCTTGGCTGCCAGACCATGTAATTCAGAAATTCCGGTAACAGCTTCGCCTGATCCGTCTTCACCAACCACAATTTGTCAGGCAGAAAAACATCCTCAACATCGGCCTTAACAATGCAGGTAGCCGCTACTAACTCTCTCGTATTCGCTCGACTGAAAAGCAAATCGCCTTTCTTAGGGATTAAAAGTTTTTTCCCTTCTGGAATAGAATCTAAAGAAACGCTCTTATTCTCCTCCGGCTTGAATTTTCCACTTGTAACCGCACTAATTTTAAGAACACCTATTTCGCCATTTTGGCGCGGGCGGTTGCTACCAACCGCACTCCATCCAGAAGCAATAGACTTCAGCCCAGCAGAAATTGACTTTACCGGCCACCCCTTCGAATTGGTAACCGGGTCGCCGAACATGTCAATAAACACGGTACGGAGGAAGTCGTCGGCGAGTTGAATGGCTTGCTGGCGTTTGCGGCGGATGGCGTCAGCCTTGTCGAGGATGATGGCGATGCGCCTTTGTTCGGGCAAAGGTGGAAGAGGGACTTCAATATTCCCTACCTCTGCTGGCCTGGCGCGAACCAACGATCCGCCCACACCAGCAGTCGTATTTATAAACTGCTTATGAAATAAATCTGACGTTAAAAAATGCTTCAAAAATGGCGGATGTACCTTGTCACTTCTAAAGATAATCCACTCGCCTGAGCCAATCTGCCGATAGGTACCTTGACGAGCAGGTACAACCCAACACCGCTTGATATGCGGGACAATTTTTGACAGCAGGACATCATTAGGCTGAACACAGCTTTTCGACGATCCTATCGCCTTACCTTCAACAATTTCTGGCTCTCCTTTGTCAAAGGCAGGAATACTCAAAAGCTCGAACGTCTCGTCAGGGAAATTCGCAGGATTGACTGAACCGCCGCGTTTGAGCATTAACTCTGCGGCAGGGACTGTTGACCAACTCACAGCATGCCCTCCAACTCATCCAGATCCGCCATAATTTCCCGCTCTAGCCCTTTAAGCCATTTCAGAATCACCTTCGGGTCTTCGTACTGCTCTTGCTGGTACTCCACCTCTCTATAGCGGTTGATAGACAGGTCATACTTGTTAGCAGCGATGTCTTCAGCGAGCACGACAAACACCTTTTTGCGCTTATCGCCGAACAGGGTGTTAATGGTGCTGGCGCTGACATTCCCTTCGACCATCTGACGATATTTGTGCCACTGCGCAATGGCATCAGGCAGGTCGTTGCTGCCCTCGCCTTTGAGCTCAGTGCGTTTATCGTCCAGCGAATAGCCATCGGCCTGCAGGTCATAGAACCACACTCGCTCGGTAGTGCCGCCTTTAGTGAAAATCAGAATGGCAGTACTGACACCGGCGTAGGGCTTGAAGACCCCGCTGGGCAGACTGACGATACCTTCGAGCTGGTTGTTGTCGAGCAACTCCTGGCGGAGTTGCTGGTGAGCCTTACTAGAACCAAATACCACGCCATCCGGGACGATTACTGCAGCACGGCCGCCAAGCTTGAGCGAGCGCAGAATATGGGCGACAAACAGCAGCTCGGTCTTCTTGGTTTTCACCAGCCCCAGCACATCGGGGTTGGTGTTGCTTTCGTCAAGTGTGCCTTTGAACGGCGGATTGGCCAGCACCACATCGAAGAAGTCCTGCTCCTGACGCGGGAAATATTCCTTGATGGATTTGCTCAGGGAGTCCTGATAGCGAATGTTCGCGCCATTCACCCCGTGCAGCATCATGTTCATGCTGGAAACGCGCAGCATGGTGGTATCGAAGTCGAAGCCCCAGAACATGTCCTTGTTGATGTGATCGCGATACGGCTCTAATAGGTCGCCGCTGTAGTGCGGATTGCCGTCCTCATCATTGAAGATACCGGCGTCGCTTGAATGCACTTTATTCAGGTATTCCATGGTACGAGCCAGGAAGCCTGCGGTGCCGCAGGACGGGTCGCAGATCACATCGGTCGGCTGTGGCGCGATCAGTTCGATCATGGCATCAATGATATGCCGGGGCGTGCGGAACTGGCCGTTGATCCCGGCGGTGGTGAGTTTGCTCAGCAGGTATTCGTAAATATCACCCTTGACGTCGCTCTGGGTCAGCGGCAAGTCGTTGACCATCTCCACAGCGGAGGTCAGTACCGACTCGTTTTTGATCTCCAGATCAGCGTCCTGCATGTATTCGCCGATATGGCCCAGGCCCTCCAGCGCGCTTCCTTCCTCGCCTAGGCCGTCCGCCGCATCGGACTTCTTGCCCAGCTTGGCGAAGTACGGATAGACGTTCTGCTTGAGATGCTTGTGGAGCTCCTTGCCACTGAGGTGATGGAAATTCTTCCAACGCAGCAGTTGGCCATCCGGCGTATTGGGGAACAGACGGTCAAAAGACTTGCCGGTACGATTGGCCTTACGCTCGGCCACGTCTTCTTGCATGTCGAGCATTCGGGCGAACATCAGGTAGCTGATCTGTTCGATCACGGTCAGCGGGTTGGTGATACCGCCAGTCCAGAACTTTTCCCAGAGCTTGTCGATATCATTGCGGATTTTGCCAGTAAGCATTATTTGCTACTTCTCTTTTATCTGAGTTCGGAATTACTGCTGGGCGGACAATTCGCCAGCAAAAGGATCATGTGCGCCAGCGAGCAAAGGCCCGTTTGACGCGGGAGTTTCTTCGATGGCTTCGACGATCATGGAAAGACGCTCCGCCTCGAAATCCATATGGACTGGCTCAAGCTGCGGCAGAGTCTTGCTGACTTTTGCAGACAGTTTGTCGAAGCGCTCCACCTTGCCATAGAGACCCTGCTGACCTGCCAGGGCCTTCACGCTCGCGTTGTAATGATTACTCGCCGTATTGAGGCTTCCGCCCAGTTTGCTGAGTCGCTCTGCAACAATGCAGACCTGGTTGTAAATTTCCCCGGCCTTTTCACTGATCTCACGCGCATCGGCATTGCTGCGTTCAAGCATCCATAGATTGGAGACGGTGCGCAGAATCGGAATCAGCGTGGTGTGTGAGACCAGCACGATGCCTTTCTTGTAGCCGTACTCAAACAGGTCCTTATTATGCTTCATGGCCTCGATATAAGCTGGCTCGATGGGCATGAACATCAGCACAAAGCTCGGGCTACGCATACCAATCAGGTTGGTGTAATCCTTGGACGCCAAGTCGTCGATGTGTCTGCGCACAGACTTCACATGCTCCGCCATTGCCAACTGATACTCCTCCGGCGTGTTGGCGGAAACGGCACGATCATAAGCGACAAGCGAAACTTTGCTGTCGATGATCATGTGCTTGCCGTCTGGAATCTTGATCAGGTAGTCAGTCTGCTTGCTCTTACCTTCAGCGTCCTTGAACGCGCTCTGAACCTCGTAGTGCGCCTCCTCGACCAGCCCGCTCATTTCCAGGGTGCGACGCAATTGTGCTTCGCCCCACGCGCCACGTTGCTGAGAATCACCTTTGAGGGCCGAGGTCAGGTTGTTGGCCTCGCTGCTCATCTTCAGCCCAATATCCAGCACCTTCTTGATCTCAGCATTCAAGTTGGTGTTGCCTTGCAGAGAAGCATCGTGAACATCATTGATGCGCTTCTGAAAGCCCTCGATCTGATCACGGAAGGGTTTGAGCATGCCGTCAATGCTGGTCTGGCTGGTCTGGGTGAAGGTCTTGCCTTTTTCCTCAAAGATCTTGTTGGCCAGATTTTCGAATTCCTGAGTCAGCGATTTTCGGGTATCGGCCAACTGAAGCATTTGCTCCTGGAAGTGCTCTTCGCGCTTTTGCAGAGTGGTTTTAAGTTCAGTGTGTTCGGACGACAGTCCGCCGAAACGCTCCTGCAGTGCATTGAGTGCTTGCGCTCGCTCAATCAACACCTGCTTGGCTTCACCCAACTGCTCACGAACGTCACGATCGGAAGTTTCAAGTGACTTGGCCCGCTTACCCTCATTAGCCAGCTCATCCTTGAGGCGGTCCCGGTCTGCCTGCAGATGCTCGGTGGAAGTCTGCGCTTTTTCCAGGCGATCACGCAGCTCAGTGATCCGCTCTTGAAGTGCCCGCCCCTCGGCCTGGGCGGTATCCAAGCGTTTAGCGGCTTCATGATGCTGCCGGTTTGCCTCTTCCAACTTCACTTGCACAGCAGCAATGGCGTCCCGGCTCTGCTGTTGCTCGGTGTTCAGCCGCGTCACGTTTTCGAAGGCGGACTGTAATTGCGCGTTCAACTTGCTTTCTGCAACTTGCAGCTCATGGCCGCGCCCGTCTGCCACCTTGAGCTGCTCAGTGAGAGCAGCCTTCTCTGCGCTGATCGATGCCTGAGCCGTGTGTGACTGCTCAAGCTGTGCTGTCAGTTGGCTTAGTTGCCGCCCCTGGCGCAGCGCTGCTGCGAAGTAACCCAGCAGTGCAGAAGCCACTGCGAGCACTGTAGTGATAACAACGATATCCGTAGTCCATTGACTGGATTGCATGGTCACTCCTGAACGCCAGATGGCGAGTTGTTCTCGCGAAGGAAGGGTTTGAGCACTGCGACTAACTGATCAATATCCGTCGGCTTGAACACGCCGTCTATTCCCTTGTGGGAAATTCTGTTGAAGGGTGCGTCGTAGAGTTTTTCGATGACGATGCTGCCGTGCTGGGCAATATAGTTCTTCAACAGATTCATGAAGCTCACCTGCTGGGCAGTGAGAGTTGGGTGGCTGTGAAGGAATTTCTTGAAGTGCTCTTCGATGGCCTGCGCATCCTGTCCGATCATCTCGCGAATCGTGACGTGTAGCTGCTCTGCCGTACGACCGTAGAACTCATTCAGCACATCCAGGCTTACCCCGGGATGGCTGGTGAGAATGGTCGATGTCAGGGTTTTCAAATCTGGATCGGCAATTGGCTCGCCTTTGTGGATTTTTTGCAGAATTGGATTGGCGGCAAGCATGTCTGTGAGGATTTTTTTCAGTCGACCGCGATAAAGCATCGCCTCGCTGGCACCCATGATCACGACTCGACGTTCCTCCGCTACCACGTGGTCATCCTTGGCCTTGGTGGTTCCAATCCCATAACTGATTGTGCTCCCCGTCTGCCGGTATTTCATGATGCTGCGCAGTTCCTGACGGGCACTTTCCAGCTTGCCAATGCTCGGCTGCTGCCAGAAAGCCGCACTGCGTACCTCGGCGAGAATCTCATCCTTCTGGCGCACGGCCTGGATATTTACCGCGAGCTTGTCCAGTTCAGCCAGAAGCGCGATTTTGCCGTCCTCGAAACAACTGGCCTGCTCCACCATGCAGCGCTCAATGTTAGCCACCAGCTTGTCCAGCGCGGTGGCGTGTTTATCGTGCAGTACCCGAGCGGACATCAACGGTGCAATGGTGTTGCTCAAGAGATGCTGAGTACTTGCGTCGAAACGCTTCAGCAGACCCGTCTGCTGCAATTGGTGCACGTTACGCAGCTCGCGCTTGACCGCCACGCTGGTTTCCGGAAGGTCATTGATGTCAGCGCGCAACAAGTCAGTGGCAGCATCGAAAGCTTCGGCATGGTTGAGTCTCAGTGCGGCTTGGGCCAGCTCTAGGCGAGCTTCGAAAGTCGTCTGCAGCAGGGACTTGCCGCCAGTATCTTCCGGCTCTTGGTACTCCTGCTCGAAGAAATCGAAGTTGCCATAGTGATCGAAGATCAGGAACTCTTGCTTGTCTTTCCCCTGACCAAACAGATTGGGACGCAGGCGCGTGCCCCTACCAATCATCTGCCAGAACTTGACCCAGGATTTCACCGGCTTGGCGAACACAAGGTTGACCACCTCCGGCACGTCGATACCGGTGTCCAGCATGTCGACTGAAATGGCTATCCGAAATTCGTTATCTGGCTTTTTGAATTCCTTGATCAATGAGCCCACATGGGCGATGCCGTTATGGATAACCTTGCAAACCTTGGTCCCGTACTGCGGGTAGAGTTTGCAAAAGAGCTTTTCGAGATGCTCGGCGTGATCCTGGCGTTGAGCGAAAATGATTGTCTTGCCTACCAGAGAGCCGGTTTCATCCTTGATACCGTTATCGATCAGGTTTTCCAGAATGATACGATCGGTGTCTTCACTGAAGATCTTGCGGCCAATGTCCTTGCCGGCGATCGTTGTACGCTGGGCCTCCTCTTCGCCGAGATCTTCCTCGAGCTGTGCCTTTTGTTCGTCACTCAGATCTGTGTAATGGATGCCATCACGCAGAAAGTCGGTGGTTAAATCCTTGACGCGAAACGGCACCAGGTAAGGCGGTTCGTTGTTGATGGCGGCATCCAGACCAAACTCGAACGTAGGGTCGGTGGTTTCGCAGTCGAAGATGTCGAAGGTGTTGCGGCTGATGAATTTGACTGGTGTGGCAGTGAGGCCAACTTGCAGCGCATCAAAGTAGTCGAAGATATCGCGGAATCTGTTGTAGATACTGCGGTGGCTCTCGTCAGCAATGATCAGGTCGAAGAAGCCCACATCGAGCTGAGCGAGGCGGTTCATCATTCCTGGGTAGGTGGCGATGAAAATTCGCGCCGTCTGATCCACCCTGGTGGTTTCACCAATTACGCAGCGTGGCTCGCTGGGCAAGTTCTGCTTGAAGGCATCGTCAGCCTGCACACGCAGTTCCTTGCGATCACAGAGAAACAACACTCGCTTGGCCCATCCGGTGCGCAGCAGTAGTTCGGCCAAGGCAATGGCTACACGGGTTTTACCGGTGCCCGTGGCCTGGATGATGAGGGCCTTGCGCCGCTGCTTCTGGAAATGCGCGGCAACGGTCTTGATCGCCTCGATCTGATAAGGGCGGTCCGCAATGCTCAAGTCAGGGTTGTGCTGCTCCAGCTCGGCAATACGATACTGGCGCTGATAAGCCAGGTACTCAAGGCTGCTCTTGCTGTAGAAGCCGTACACCGGACGATAAGTGTTGTACTGAGTGTCGTCCCAGATGAAGGTTTCGTAGCCGTTGCTGTAGAAGATCACCGGCCTTTGCATGCCCATACTCTCGAAACCATCGGCATACATGCGTGCCTGTTCGCGACCGGCCTGCAGGCTCACATTGCCGGATTTCTTGGCTTCGATCACGGCTAACGGTTGGCCATTATCCCCCCACAGCACGTAGTCCGCTCGGCCCTTGCCACTAGTGTTGTCAGGAAAATCGACTTCTATCTCTTGGCCAACCTGCGCGGAATCACTCACATTCCAACCGGCCTGTTGCAGCATCAAATCGATCATGAGTTTGCGAGTCTTCGACTCGCTCCATTGCAGCCTGTCAGAAACTTGCTGACTCTGCAGACGACGCTTCTGCTGGTCTGGCTTGGCGGGCGGATCAAGCTTGTCGAGATTGCGAATGCGCTCTTGCTCAAGCTTGTCCATCACACGCTGGAGCTCTTCCTGCTGCTGATTCAGCTCCTTTTCATAGCTGAAGACAGTCTTCTTCAGGCTAGCCAACGCCGCAGTTGGATCCTGCACATTGGCAAACTCAGGGATCGCAGCCTGATTGACATCGTAATATCTAATCGCCATATACATGGCCAGCTGATGTGCAGTCTTAAGCGCCCGCTGCGCATTGTGCAAATCACCTTCGGCACCATGGGCCGTATAGTTGCCCTGAATGCGTAAAAAGTTGATTTGGTGAACAAGAGGTTTACTGACACAGTTAATGAAGACTGGGCTTTTCACCAGGTCGTAGAAGGTTGACTGCGGCATACGCGGCAGCAGCTCCTCCTTGTAGACGGACTTGGTAAGTTCCTCAGCGAAGCTGCGAAGGCGGGTTAGCGCACTGCCCGGATCGATGTGCAGCACCGCCTCGGCCAAGCCAGCAAGATTCGCCAGCAATTCATTGCCGGAGCGGAGGAATTCGAAATTGACTGATTTCATAGAGGCTATTCTGTCCATACCGGTCCTATAGCGAGGACCGTGCCAAATTTTTAGTCGATGCCGTACTTGTTCATCCAGTTGCTCAGCGTCTGCTGGCTTTTGAGGCCTAATAGGCCCGCCGCTTGGGTTTTGTTGTTGCCGGTAATCTTGAGTGCCTGACGAAGATAATGATCAGCCACACTAGAAATTACTTCTTGCAAATCAATGCCTTGGGAAACATCAAGGGACATCGGACTTTGCTTATCCTGAGGCAGTTGAAACAGCGCCTGCTCGATGTCAAGCGTGTTTATCACGCTGCCTGTACACCAGAGCGCTGCTCGCAATAGAGTGGATTGCAGTTCCCGGACATTACCTCGCCAAGGGTGGCGTAGAATAAGATTTTTTGCATCAATGGAAATTTTCTTATCTCTGAAGGAGTTGTCCTGGGCGGTGATCTCCTTCAATAGGTAATCCGCCAGCAATAGCAGATCGCCCCCACGCTCACGCAGCGCAGGCAGATGCAGTACACCTACGGCCACGCGGTAAAAAAGGTCTTCCCTAAAGCGCCCGTCCGCTACGGCCTGCATAAGGTTGCGATGGGTTGCAGTAATCACGCGCACATCTACCTTGACGTCCTGACTAGCTCCGACCGGATTTACAACGCCTTCTTGCAGGACCCGCAACAGGCGTACCTGTGCATCTGGCGCGAGTTCACCGAACTCATCCAGAAAAAGGGTTCCCCCATGAGCTTGCTGGAAAACACCGACTCGATTCTCGACAGCCCCGGTGAAAGCTCCCTTGCGATGACCGAAAAGCGTAGAGTCGATCAGCTCTGGCGGGATGGCACCACAGTTGACGGCAATGAAAGGCTTGGATGAGCGAGGGCCTGCATTGTGGATTGCCCTGGCAAAAAGCTCTTTTCCTGTGCCAGTCTCACCATAGATCAGTACCGGAACCTGTTTTTGAGCAAGAATCTGAGCTTGAGATTTAAGAATCAGCATGCGGCTGCTTTGCGCGATTATGCTGTCGAACGCAGCGTTGACTGGAGCCTGCCCCTCAGAAAGCTGTAGCAGTTTTTCACCGGTAATGGTGTTAGCTGCAGGCACATATTCCGCAGTGATCTCGAACGGGACTTCAACTGTATGAACGCCCTGCTCTAAAGAGGACTGATAGAAGGTAGCTGGATAGCGTGTTTTGCCTAGCAAAATCCAGATTGCCTGCATCGCAGGCGTGCCAGGACTGATCAGTATTGAAAGATCTGTCCGAGGGGAGGACAGCCGTTCCAAGTGCTTATTCGCTGCCTTGTAGATTTCACCGAAATGCACCGGGGAGCTCAGCGACTCGTAGTGGAGTTCAATGCCTATGTCCACACCTGCCTTCAGCCATGCAAGGTATGGTTCAACACGTTCGGCAGGATACGAGCTGAGCAGCTCAACACGGTCAAATGAGGCCGATCGCAGGGTCGATAGAATAGGGCCGACCTCACCACCCCCTGGCGCCTTAAGATCATTCCCTCCGACCCAACAAGTCAATACACGCTGATTCTTGGACACGGTCCTTGTTCCCCCGACTTATACTCCCGCTGGATCCAGACAGGGAAAGTTTTGCTGTAACTCTTGGGCCGGATACTAAACTATCGGGCCGGGTTAAGCCTCGTAAACCGCAATGTCTCAACTCTCACGCCTCCGCATCAGACAGATTGACGTTACCGCCAATCTGTCTGATGCTAGCGCAAGGCTACCATGCCAGTCGTTAACTGAAAGCCAAAGCGGATGATGCTTATGCGGCACGAGCTTTCGTCAGCTGGTCGGCAGGTGATCCATTCAGCAAGTGAATGTGAATCAAAGGGTCAATTCGGTCACCACCCACGCTGCCAAATAACAGCGGCAGTCTTCCAATGCCTCAAATTTGCCACACTCACCTAGATAATTGTGGCGAAAACCCGCCACCCTCAACTAACACAACCCGTTGATTTTCCAGATAATCCCCGCTAAGTATTGATTCTAAAAGTCGACTTTTAGGACTCCGAAGGCAGAGGTCGTGGGTTCGAATCCCGCCTTGTGCACCATATTTTGCACTCTGGATATGTCTTGAATTGTGGACAGTCTATGAAATGCCCGAAGCCCGCCTTATGCAGGCTTTGTTGTTTCTGGCTTTTGGTGCCGGATGAGATCGTTATGTGCGCTCCGCACGTCATCGGCGAGAAGATGTTGGCCCAGCAAATGGTCCAAGCGAACAAGGAACTGAAAGCGGGCATCGAGGTACGCATGCTCGCCACCTCCCAACCGATGCCAGCAAAGGCCTCGGTATGTTCGACGCCCTGAACGGTTCCGAAGATGCAGCAGCACTGGCACACCGCTAACTGCCTTTCTCACAGCCCCAGGAAAAAGATGTATTTATTTTCATACACAATTCGAAACACCTCATCCCCCTAAATCCGAACCCCTCAGACAATGCAACCGGACATATTGTCGCACCACAAAAAATGGCTTGCGGTTGTGATGAATCGTTTCATCTGGCATAAAAGGTCGGCTTCGGGCTCGAAAATCTAGAAAAACATAGATTAATGGGTCGACGATAGCTGCTCCAATGTCTGACCCCGCGCGTCAAATAATCAAGCCAGTTTTGCTCGCTGCCCGAAGCGGATGCCTGTGCTATCCAATCTGTCTTTCAACCTCATCGAGGCCATTCCTACGGCGCGCCCAAACGTCGTGCAACAAAAAGGACCGGAAAATTGAGCGATCAATCCACTCCGAACACTCCACTCGTTAGATTCTGCGACAAAGTTGGTATTCCCTATCCCATGTTCTGGGGTTTTGTCGGCCTGTTGATCTTCATGATCGGCGATGGCGTAGAACTCGGATACCTCTCGCCCTTCCTCAGTGAACGCGGCATGCCCGGCGATGAAGTCGCCATGATCTTCACCATCTATGGCGTCACGGTCGGTATTTCATCGTGGCTCGCCGGTGCGCTCTCCAATATCTGGGGCCCGAAACGGGTGATGTTCCTGGGATTGATCATCTGGAGCGTGTTCGAAGTGCTCTTCCTGGTCTACGGCCTGCGGGAATTGAGCTATTCCATGATTCTGCTGACCTATGGTTTGCGCGGTTTCGGTTATCCGCTCTTCGCCTACGGTTTCCTGGTCTGGATCGCGGCTTCCACGCCGTCCCGCAAGATGGGCATGGCCGTGGGCTGGTTCTGGGTGGCTTACGCCGCGGGCCTGCCAATGCTGGGCTCTCTGGTGGCGAGCATCGCTATTCCGTTGATTGGTGCATTGCTGACCTTCTGGCTGTCTTTCGCCCTGGTGGTCATCGGTGGTGTGATTGGTCTGGTCGGGATGCGCGAAGCTCATGGCATGCGCCGACTGGCACCGGAAGGCGAGCGTCCGCTGGTGTCGATGGCCAAGAACATCACCATCATGTGGACCCGTCCCAAAGTGTCGTTGGCCGGTATCGTCCGCGTCATCAACACCTCGTCGATGTTTGGCTTTCTGGTGGTCATGCCAGGGTTCTTCATGCAAACCGTTGGCTTCACCCTGGAAGAATGGCTGCGCCTGCTGACCATCGTGTTTGTGTTCAACATCATCGGCAACCTGGGCTCCAGCGTCATCAGCACCAAGATCGGTTATCGCAACACGATCCTGTGGTTTGGCGCAGTGGGCAGCACGATCAGCACGCCGCTGTTCTTCTTCATGCCACAGGCGTTTCCGAACGACTTCCTGATCGCCTCGATCTTCGGCGCCTTCTACGGCCTGACCCTGGCGTGCTTCGTGCCGCTGTCGGCGCTGGCCCCTGCTTTGGCACCGAACAACAAAGCGGCTGCCTTGTCGGTGTTGAGCCTGGGTGCCGGCGCGTCGACGTGGGTTGGCCCGGCTGTTGTTGCGATCTTCAATGAAAGTTACGGCATTGAAGGCGTGGTCTGGGCGTTCTCCGGGTTGTACGCACTGAGTGCTGTGCTGACCGTATTCCTGAAAGATCCGGAGCCGGTGCATGACCCGATTCTGATCAAGATCAAGCGTCGGATCAAAGTGTTCGCGCCGCGTCTGGATTATCGTTGGGCTCACGCTGAGGATCCGAAGCAAGGTCAAAGCTGATTCAGAGCCCCAGGCTTTGCAGGAAAGAGCCGCCGCAGACTGCACACGCACTCTGCGGTGGCTTGGTTTTATTTGCGTGATTTAGGTCTGGGCACTCTGTTGAAATCTAGATACATGTATGCATAACCGAAACACCATTAACCAAGCCCTTATGAAATGGGATCTGCAGGGCTCAGTTCAAACCACGCCTAGGCAGTCTGGATGTGGCTTGAGTTGAGGACAGCCTATGAAATACCCGAAGCCCACCGTGTGCGGGTTTTTTGTTTTGGGCTTGTGGATTGCAACCCGTTGCTGAGCGCGCGCGCGCACGCTCTGACGGACGTTTCGAGCTGGATGAAGTCGACATGTGAGGCCGTGCATCATTGCGACGATCTACACGCTTCAGGTCGGTAAGCGCTCGTTAACGATTGAGGCCAAGTTTCTAAAAACCATCGAAGTGACCAGTGCCAAAAATAGTCGATACAAGCGATGACGATAAAGTGTGACTGGTGCGGATGGGGAGCAAAGTAACCTCTTGGAAGTGGTGCCGAACCTCTAACGAGCACTATTCATCTCAACGTCTATATGCATTCCATAAGCATATGTTTATTAACTAAAGTGAAATTAACTCCTGCGCTAATGCCACACCCACCGCCTGCAATCTGTTGGAGGCCCCTAGCTTTCTACTCGCATTTGCAATGTGAAAGTTTATAGTTCGCTCGGAGCAGCCAAGGATGCGGCTTATCTCCCATGTTGTTTTGCCTGCCCCCGACCATTTCAGCACCTCAGTCTCTCTCAGTGTGAGGCTGCAGAACTGTGCTTCCGGTCCTTTCAAGTGTCTCTGTGAGCCTTCTAGGAGAAAGGGTATCAACATAAAAAGCGCTCCTAAAGTCACACTTATTTCATCGCTAAGCTCCCCATTAGACGCTACTTGATGAGCAACATTGAATGAGCCGAGCATTTCTCTACAGCGCAGGGGAATGCTAACACCTTGTGATAGGTCATAGCGCTCTCGTGCTGCCCAGAACTCTTTTGATCTGTCACTCGCCCTCCTTCTTGCGGCCCCCCAAAAGAGTGGTACGAAGTGGCGACGGCAATGCTTGACTATAGGATCTACAAGGATGAAGTTCTGATCCTCATAGTATCTGAGCCAATCAAGAGGATAGGTTGTTATAATTTGATTGGGTAGTTCATTAGTGGTAGAGCTGCCCACGCTAAGCAAATAGGTTTTGCAGCCAAGCCGATATAATACTTTTCGTAAATGACTTTCCCAATCACTGCGGCATGAACGCTTCGCCAATCCGGAGAAATCATCCAGTACTTCTAAATAACCAATTTTTTGGAATGCGTCTTTTTTTGTATTGTTGTAGGAGAGTGGCAAGGCAATATCCTTTTTATTTTATTGTTATACGATAAAGAATTCGAGCGGCGGGTCGCAATTCAGCAGGCCCGCGCCTGATTTGTATTCAGTTACTGATGATGGCAATACTTTTCTATAAAGCTTTGGAATAGTGCAAGGCCATCCTCAGTCAAAATACTCTCGGGATGAAACTGAACCCCTTCCATTGGGTATTCGTGGTGACGAACACCCATGATATATCCGTCATCGCTTGAGGTGGATGTAACCCGCAGCACGTCAGGCAGACTCTTATCGTCAATGATCAAGGAGTGATAGCGTGTAGCTTTGATTGACTTGCCGCCGGTATGTGTATAGACGCCTTTGCCATCATTATCTATTATGCTGATCTTTCCGTGCATGACATGACCAGCCCGAATAACCGCTCCGCCAAAAGCAAGACCAATAGCCTGATGCCCAAGGCATACACCCAATATAGGCAGTCGTCTCTTAAAGTGCTGGATTAACTCGATATAACCTGCATCCTCCGGGCGACCGGGGCCTGGTCCAAGCACGCAAAAATCCGGTGCATACGCTTCGATCTTTTCTATCAGGTCTGGAGCATCATTGCGCTCCACGTTCGTCTCCAAACCTAACTGCTCAAGGTACTGACTGATGATAAATACGAAGCTGTCATAAGCATCTATCAGGAAAACTCTCAATGCAGCATCTCCTTTCCTGTGACTGCGCGGTAAACAGAGCTCATCTTATAAAACGTCTCTGTCCATTCTTTGTCCGGCACCGAATCTGCAACAACCCCTGCGGAAGCTCTCAAATAATAGGTACCTTCCTTATGTACGGCTGAACGGATACATAAAGCAGTATTTACGCTACCATCGAATCCAATCAGACCTACCGCGCCGGCGTATATGCCGCGTCGGTTTTTTTCCATACTTTCTATAATTTGCATCGCCCGAATCTTCGGCGCACCCGTCATCGTCCCCGCAGGAAACGACGCTTTGATAACATCGAATGCATCAAAGCCTGATCTTAGTAAGCCGCGTACGTTTGAGACCATGTGATAAAGATGTGAATACTCCTCTACCAGCATGAGCTCATCAACCTCTAGCGATCCCGGCTGACAAACACGACCGATATCGTTCCTGCATAGGTCCACCAGCATTAGATGCTCAGCACGCTCTTTTTCAGAGCGTGTCATGCTCAAGATCAGATCGCTGGGGGACACGCCAGGCGTTTTACCCACGGTTCCAGCGATAGGCCTCATTTCGATCAGCTCATCTTTGACTCGGACAAATAATTCGGGGCTTGCACCGATCAGGTCGACATCGCCCAGATTAGCCATGTACATATAAGGTGATGGATTGTTTTTCCGCAGTGCCCGATACACGTCGAAGGGCTTGACTGATGTATCGACCTGCACCTCATGACCCAGCTGAATCTGATAGATGTCACCTTGGTGAATGTGCTTCAGCGCCTTGTCGACCCAGCCAAGGAACTGCTCTTTTTCCACCGTATCCCGAGCAACTGTAACTGAAGGGTAACCGATCTGCTCGTCAGGTAGCGGCCTGCTTGCTGCGTCGGCCAGCAGAGCCGCGTATTCAGAAGTACCGCGGGTTTCCCACAGAGGGCAGTTATTAACCATGACTTCTACAGTCTGGTTTGTGTGAAAATAAATCAGCGTCTGAAAAACAGTGAGAGCGATGATTGGATAGTCAGCGGTCCGCTCAGTAAGGTCCGGGATTTTTTCGACGAATCGAACGCTGTCATAAGAAAGATAGCCGAAAAAAGCGAGGCTGGGATTAGCGTGGCGTGGAATCTCAAAGGGGACTTGTAAAATGCGCAGCAAATTCCATACGGTATCGTTATTGTCAATACCGATACGCTGGCTTTCGTCCAGAACAATTCCGTGCTCGGACAGCGAGCTTCTTAAATGACCTATAAGAAGCTCATTCCCTTCAAGCTCTGCATGTGCCTCATACACCTTTACTGACAGTAACGGGTTCATTCCTATAATAGTCGCCTTACGATCTCGACTGGGACCCGATAAAGACTCAAGAATAAATGTGCTAGCTGGACCTAAGGTATCCAGTGCTATCTTGTACAACGCCAATGCTTCGCATTTCTGACGCTCAGTATGTAGCTGCAGACTGACAGGTGCAATCGTCCTGCTCATAATGCTTCCTTTATTGTCGAATATCCTAAGTAGGTAGGCGGAAAACGTAAAAGCTCAATCATAGAACACCCCGCCAGTACGGCTTATCTAATTATTTATAAGATTTTCATTGGCCATGCAGGCGAACGAGGTCAATTGACACATTTTATCGGAATGGCATGAAAACCTGCTCGTCCCGCTGACGTATGTAGACTTTCGTATGATAAATAGCGAAAATTCCTACAGTGCTGGCCAGCTTTTTAAGAACGATGTTTTCTTGGTGCGTGACTGGCATGCAAAAAGACACTGGCAGTTGTTTGGCAGCGCCAGATATTGCTTTTGAAAACTGAAAGGTAGGATGCACTGCAATCACATGGGAGGCCCGCGAAACCATCCGATACTGATACTCTGTAATACATTGAGACCTCCTGTGTCTGTTGACGTACTGCAGAAATTATCTTGGATTATTTTAAGATGCTACTCATCGGTCTGGTGAGAGTCAATATACAATTATTCGGGCTTTGCAGGGCTAATCCTACTCGGCGGGAAAAATTACTATTCGGCAATAAACTGTCGAATAGCGGTAACGGTCTGTTCACTGCACTCGAGATATGGAACATGTCCCGCCCCCTCGATGATGCAGATACTTGCTTTCGGCAGGTCGCTAATGATCTTATCCAGGCAAGAAATATCAAAAATACAGTCTTCGCTACCCCATACGATCAAGGTCAGGGCTTGAATTTGAGTAAGTAGTGTCTCTAGTGGGTACAAGCCTGCATCTTTAAAGTCCTCCAGTATTTTTACGACGTTTGTGTAGCGAAGCGCCCCTTTGATAGCTAGAGCCTTCGCCAAAAATAACGGAATCCTGGGTGCCCGATGGAATGCAATGCTCCAAAAATTTTGCATTTCGTCGACAGTCCGATAGCCAAAAGGATGCTTGTCAGATTCAAGAAACTGTTTCATGACAAGGCTCGGTCTCAGAGCCGGCAAGCCGGCCGGTGCCATTGCGATCAGGTGGGAGACATCAGCAGGAAAAGCAGCTGCGTAAATACAGGCAATGCAGCCTCCGATAGAACTGCCGATCAACACAAAGCTTTTGCTGAGTTGTGTATCTAGAAAAGCCTTCAGCCGCCACGCCTGAGTTGCAGGGCTGTAGCTTTGCGATTTATCGAACGAAGACTCTCCCTCACCGGGCAGATCCACAAAAATACAGTTATAGGTGTCCACCATCGAGTAAATTTGTGGCCCCCACTGATCCTTGCTGGCCCCTAACCCATGAAGAAACACCAACGTAGGTCCAGTGTTGCGGCCACTCGAGCATAAGTAAGCAATTTCATAATCTTCTGCTTTCCAGCGCCGAAGTTTAAGTCTGTAGCGACACCTGTTCTGCTCGCGAATGCCTAACAGTAATAATTGACCCAGCCAATTCATGAAAAATCCTCTTACCGGGCTCGCCTGTCAATCGGCAGAACTACCGCTCACTGGAGCTGTCTTAGGCAATCCACGTACCTGGCAAAGCCCAACACCCATTACAACCGCCACTCCGCCAATCATAAGGCTTGTCGACAATTCCTCGCTCAGAAGCAATTGGCTGACCGCTACTGCAAATACTGGCACGAGTAAAAGAAACGGTGCCAAACGCTGAACAGGATGTCGACCCAAGAGCCAATACCACAGACCAAACCCAATGAGCCCGCCGCTCACGGCGGTATATAGCACAGCGGTCCATGCTATCGGGCTCGCAGTAAAGACAGACCCCCACATGGGACCCTCTAATGCAGCTGATACAATCAGCAGCTCAGGCGCTGCAATCAGTGCAGTCCATGCACTGATTGTCAATGGATTAAAGGGGCCCCATCGTTTAGCGAGCAATGTACCCACTGCGAATACAAAAGCGGCAGCAACCACCAACAATATCCCCGACAACTCGCCGCCCTTTCCTATTCCACCGACTACCGTCAGCACACCAAGCAATGCGATTACGATACCCACAATCACCGGCAAGCTGATGCGCTCCCCCAGCACGACAAATCCCAGCAAAAGAGTGAAAGGCGTTGTCAGTTGGTATGCAACGGCAGAAGTCGAAGCATCTACATGTGAAATACCGCAGTACAGCAATCCAAAATGCAGCGCCCCGGTTAACGAGGCAATGTAGAAGACTTTCGATAGTTCGCTTCGCTTGGGACCACCGCAAAACGGTAGTAACACGACCGCCATCAATGCGAATCGCATAGCAACCATAAGGATAGGCGGAAGTTCTTGTCCACCTATTTTAACTGCTGTCACTTGTGCTCCCCATAGAAAAGCCACGAGTACTGCTATCAGTGAATCTCGTATAGGCATTAGCCGTCACCCTGTCTGAAATTGAACTTGTTTAAGTAAACGCAGGTGCTCGGACCCGCGACGGGGTCGTTCGTTTAGTTTCTGGTAATGCTCCACGAGACGATCCAGAGTTTCCCGAAGTGCCTGTTCCGCTTCCGGGTCCTGAACCAGTTGGCTGTTGAACGTAGCCGGAAACCCTGAACCAACCAACACCATTTTGTTCAGCAGTACATTGAGCACCACCTGACCAAATACAGCGGTATGACCGTATCGACGTCCCACTACTGCTACCGCTGCGAGCTTGTCTCGCAATGGGCGCTCTCTCGGACGCAAAAAGCCATACCCCACACGTTCCAAAAATGCTTGAAAACGACTGTTGGCTCCATATGCGTGCATCACTGGCAGATACAGAATTGCGTCTGCCTTAACCATCTCATCAACGATCAAAGCGACGTCGTCAGACAAAGAGCAATCAGTTTTTGAGCAGGCATTATCGGCATCGCAATAATCGATACGATAATCTCGAAGCCAGAGATCTTCGACTGAGGCGCGTCCTTCCAGGTGATGTCGAATCAACGACACCACCCGGCTACTGACCCCGTTTGTCCGGTTTGAGCCCACGATGACGATCAGCTTCATTGGCTCAAGACGCCTTGAATAATGCTGCCTCAGCAAGGCGCTCATATTCTAGAAATGATTCCTCCAGTAACTGTCCAGTGAGGTATAACGTCACCCTTGCCACTTCTTTGATCTGTGCTCGCTCTTCATCTGTCTTCACCGAGCGCTGTATAGCCGCTCGCACTTCTTCAGAATGTTTTTCATCAATAGTCGAATGAGCAACAAAGAATGTCATCTGCTCGTCCACAAGACCCAGGTCTAAGCGAAACTTGTTCAGTATTGGCTGGATATGGCCGTAAACCTCTTCTGCCCAATAGCTATATCCTAAGCGAGCGACTGGCCCCAAACGAATGGCCACATCGTTCAGATAAGCGATCAGCGCCTGAGTAGGGGCAAGCGGCGTAGGTAGCAATGCGGGCAAAGCGTCTATGGACTCCAAATCGCGAATCACCATCTTCTCGTGCCCCAATTCTTCAAGCGCGTGCTTATAGACGAATCGCAGCAGCGTTGTCTGTCCCGGGTCCGCGCTGAATGCACAAGCCGCCTGATTAATCGAGTTGAAGCGGGTGTAATGGTAAATCTGAAGCATCACCTGTTGATAAAGCTCTACTGTAGTCGGATGCCCAAGACTGTGTGTCCAGTAGTTGCCTTTTTTAATTTTTGCCCAGCCGCTTTCGACAATAGCGTCCAGTTCTTTAAAGAAGTCATTCATTAGCTATTTTTCCTTTTATAGTATTAAAGACGGTGTCTATCTCTAGGTAAATCAAGCTGTAATCACGCATCGATTGACGACTTTTCCACGTGATGTTATCGGCTAAAACAATTCCCCCGATATCAACATATAATGCAGCCAAACGTCCTCGACATAACGCTGAGATATATCGAAATGACGTGTTCGTCTTCAGCCAGATTGCTATCTCTAGAAGAAAGAGCCTTAAGTGTGGGCCTCCTCTGTATTTCTCATCTAACACTAGTCTATTGGCGTCAAAAGTATCCATGGGATGAGTGAAATGCTGATCTACATTAACAACACGTTCGACGAAGCTTATACCATGTCCCAAAGGCGTTATTCGGATAGCACCTACGACCCTGTCGCGATCCATATAAGCCAGGTGGTAGGAGCAGGTATCACGCAACGCCTCTACGTTTTCAAAATTTTCTTCATTCGCCGGATTATCACCAATGTAGCGAGACCTCAGTGAATAAACCGTCTTGAATAATTCACTCTTCGTGGATATAACCTGCACAGACATGCTCATACAAACTCCTCGATTAGAGGCTGCGCTGATCGATAATTCGTGCTTCTTTCCAACTAAACCAACTTCCTAAATTTACATGGTCATCTAAATCATCCACTATCATGATTGTCGCATCGACTTCTAGACGCTCGCGCATACGCTCACGAACCACTAACGTCAATTGACTTCGATCACCTTGGTAGAATTTGGACATCTCAATTTTGGCTATTATCGTATCTTTACCGTTAACGTGGTTTATGACGATTTGATAACCTAGGCACTGCTCGACACCTTCGAGCAGTGCCTGCTCAATATGGCCGGCGGTGAAGGGCTTGCCGTTGAGGGTCATGGAGTCCTTGACTCGGCCAAGCACTTTCATTGTGTGCGAAAGGGCAATCGGTTTTTCTGCCGTTTTTTGGATGCAGACGAGATCCCCCGTCCGATAACGAATTAGGGGTTTCACTCCGTCAACCAGCATAGTGACACACAACTCGCCCTCGCCATTGTCTCCGAGACTCTCACCCGTTCTCGGATTCAATATTTCAATAATATAGTTGAGTCGATGAGGTACTAGTTGATCATGAGTATTAGTGGCAGCAATAATCATGGCTTCTTGCGAACCATATAAGCTGTTATAAGCTTCGCAGCCCCAAAGGCTGTACAAATTGTTTTTAAGAGCTGGCGTACAGAGTTCGCCGCTCATCATGAATGCCCGCAACGAAAAATCCTTGCGCGGGTCAAAACCTAATCGTTCGGCCTCTTTGGCTAGCGCAAGTAATAAGCCTGGAGCCGAAGCAACGATGCCAACACGTAAGTCCTGCATCAACTGGAGCGTTTTGGGATAGCCAATGACTGGAGAGTGCGGCCAGATTTTGGCGCTACATACACCTAGTTGCTGACAGATATCACCCAGAGTGTCGCCGAAAGAATGAACTTCGGTAGGGCCCATGATGCCTACGACAGTTTTTTCTCTTGGAAAATGCTTTTCCAGTACCGCCTTGTATGCCATCGCGAGTTGCTTATTACTCGCATAACTTTCCTTTTCGTCTCGAGGACAAGGCGTCGCCGGCCCCGTCGTGCCGGTAGTTTCATAATAGTACGCACTGTCTTCTAGTGCGCCAGATAATATATCCAGCATAGACGTTCTTAAATCCGCCTTGGTTGTAAAAGGCAGGGAGGTGAGGTTCTTTAATGAAACGTCTTGGGCTGAAATATTTTTAAAATGCTCTGCATAAAAATTTGATTTATTTTTGACATGGTTTAATACTGTTTCAAGCCTTTCCTCATGCCAGAATTTAAGGCTTTCTTCAGTAAGAGTATTTGTCCAATATGCTTGATGGATATCATCATACTTAACAAAAAATTCATTAGATGACTTTTCGATTTTCACAACGTAATCCCTGCTGGTAATTATAATCTTCGCCGCAATGGCTGCTTTCACTGGGTGCAGACATTAACAAGCAGAGAAAAATCGTATCCCTGTCAAATTGGTCAGTTGTTAGTATGTGTGTTTTATGCTAGGGCTGCGTGGTGATGGCAGGATGTTTATTGTTTAAACGATATAAGTCCTTCACATAGGCAGTTCGTATTCGACTTAAGAAACTAGGAGGCCTGAGTGTCAAAGGTAGCGGCGGCATAGCGTATACAGTGATTTTTCGTCATTTCGGCGGCGTTATTTAACCAGCGTCTTCTGTGGTTTTTAGATATCTCTCGTCTGCCTGGCTGTTTAAATTAAACACTCAATATTAAACGATATGTTTATTAAGATTGCCCAAGGAAATATTTTTCGAACGGCGAGATTCAGTTCCGACCGTGCAGTGCCCTATACAGCGTTATTGGGCTGATCTACGTGACACTACCGAGAATTACGCCTCAGCAAATCACCAACAAATGCTTCGCGAGGATTTTCCGGTCCAGCCAACTCCCTCACAAACACCTAAACCCCCACCCTTCTCACCCCAACAACCCAGCACCTCCAACCATCCTCACCCCCCATTCCACCCGCTCAGGAATACCCTGAATCAACACCCCCCGATCCTCCCCCAACAGCGCTCTAAGCTGATGGGGAGCGAACACCAGATCAATGAATTGACGGGCCAGTGCGTCAGGATCCTTGGGCTGGTCCGGCCCTGCCAATATGGCCGAACGTACTCTGATGAAACCGCCTTCCCACCCGATGCGGTTGACCTCAGCCGCCAGCAGCGGTGTGCGGTTAGAGGTGGCGATCACCAAGCGCATCATGGCCAGGGTATCGGCTTGCAGCGCATGTTCGAGGATGCCGTGGCCCACGTGGCGCAGGCGGCCTTCGAGTGGGAGTGCGGGGATTGTTTCGGCGGGCATCAGCAAGGTGGCTACGTGGCGTCGCACCACGGCTTCGAACAGCGCTTCTTTGTTGGCGTAACGGGCATAGAGGGTGGCTTTGCTGGCACCTGCCGCGCGGGCGATGTCTTCGCATGAGGTGCCTTCGAAACCACAGGCCAGAAAGCGCTGCAGCGCGGCATCCAGCAATCGACGCTCGGCCTCGCCCGCTTGGTCTTGCCTGGGCCTGCCACCTTTGGATTTGGTCTTGATCGCTGTCATGGCCGGCAACTTACAGCCCGCTTGTTTGTTCGTCAACTAAACGGTAACGTTCAGTTAAATGGAAGCAGGTAAACGCCGTTTCTACCTATTCATAACGACCAAGGAAGCGCTTTGTGAATGACGCGACTGCTTTACCCATCGTGGTTGCTGGCGCTACGGGAGATTTGGGCCAACGCGTCGTGCGGGCCTTGGCAGAGCGCGGTGCCCATGTCATAGCGCTGGTTCGACCGGGCACTGAACCAGCCAGGCTGAATGGCCTGCGCAACAGCACCACGACGATCACGCCGGTTTCACTGGATGACCCTCAGGGCCTGCGCCGTGCCATTGCCGGTTCGGGTTGTGTGGTGTCTACGCTCAACGGCCTGGAAGAGGTGATCATCGGGCAGCAGGGCAGGCTGTTGGAGGCTGCGGTGGCGGCTGGCGTGCCCAGGTTCATTCCCTCGGATTATTCGCTCGACTACACCCGTACCCGGCCTGGCGATAACCGCAACCTGGACCTTCGCCGACGCTTCGTCACCCAGCTCGATGCGGCCGACATCAGCGTGACCTCGATCCTCAACGGTGGCTTTCTGGAGCTGCTCGAAGGCGATGCACCGATCGTGCTGCCCGGACGGCGGGTGCTGCATTTTGGTGATGCACAACAGTTGCTGGACTTCACCGCCAAGGACGACGTAGCCGCCTTCACCGCCGATGCCGCGCTGGATCCCCACACGCCGCGCTTTCTGCGCATTGCCGGTAACAGTCTGTCGCCTGCGCAGATCGCCAGCCTCCTCACTGAGTTGACCGGGCAGCGCTACCGTACCCTGCGCCCCGGCAATATCGGCACGCTGTCCACCCTTATCGGCGTGGTGCGTGCGCTCACGCCTGCCAGTGACAAGCCGTTCCCGGCCTGGCAGGGCATGCAATACCTGCGCGACATGATGAGCGGGCGCGGCAAGCTGCTCAATCTGGATAACGACCGCTATGGCCAACGTGAATGGGCGTCCGTGCGTGACACGCTGGCCCGTACCCATGTGCAAGGGAGCAAACAATGACCTACCTTATCGAGCCCTTTCCTATTCAAATCCCCCAGGTGCAACTCGACGATCTGGCTCAGCGCCTGGCGCAAACCCGCTGGCCTGATCCTGAAACGGTCTCCGACAACAGTCAGGGACCACGGCTCGAGCGTCTGCGCGCGCTGGTCGAGCGCTGGCGTAATGGCTATGACTGGCGGTCCACCGAAGCCCAGCTCAACCAGTGGAACAGCAGCCGGGTCGAGATCGACGGGCTTGGTATTCATTTTCTGCACATCCGCTCGCCTCATCCTGACGCCTTGCCCTTGCTGATGACCCACGGTTGGCCGGGCTCGATTCTTGAGTTCAGGAAGATGATCGGGCCACTCACCGACCCTGTCGCCCATGGTGGGCAGGCCAGTGATGCGTTCCATTTGGTGATCCCGGCGCTACCGGGCTTTGGTTTCAGTGATAAGCCGCGTTCTACAGGCTGGGGCGTGGGCAAAACGGCGGCGGCCTGGGCGCAGTTGATGGAGCGTTTGGGCTATGGCCAGCGCTGGGCCGCTCAGGGTGGGGATTGGGGCGCGGCCGTGACCACCGCCCTTGGGCACATGCGCCCGCCTGGCCTGATCGGCATTCACCTGAACATGGTGATGTACCAAGCCACCGAGGCGGAAATCGCCCAGGCCACGCCTGAAGAACAGCGCATGTTGGCCGATGCGCAGCGCTACGACCGAGAGCTTTCCGGTTACATGAAAGTGCACAGCACCCGGCCGCAGTCAGTAGGCTTCGCCCTGTCGGATTCGCCCGTTGGCCTGGCGGCGTGGGTGTATGCGCTGTTTCAGGATGCCTCCGACAGCGGCGGCGAGCCTGAGCGGGTCATCGAGCTCGATGCGCTGATCGACGACATCATGCTGTACTGGCTGCCCAATGCCGGCCCCAGCTCGATCCGTTTCTACTGGGAAGGGATGCGCGAAATGCATAAGCAAGGCCCTGCCCCTACGATGCCTATACCTGCGGGCGTGAGCATGTTTCCGGGCGAGCTGCTGCGCCTGTCACGGCGCTGGGCGCAGGCGCGTTTCGACGATCTGCGGTTCTTCGCGGAAGCCGAGCACGGTGGCCACTTCGCGGCCATGGAAAACCCGAAAACGCTCACCGAGCATGTGCGTGAAACCTTCCGCCTGCTGCGTTAATACTTTTGCAGGCGTGCTGAATATCTCGGAGGTGGAGCGCCCCGCTACAACTGGAAAACAGCCACTCTCGGAGTTGGCGGATGCTCGGCCGTGAGCGCGCTGTGAGGCAATTTCAAAAAATTACCTCAAGCATGAACCCGACGAGTAAAGTACCGCCGCCCGAGATTTGGATCCGGGCGTTTTCCATGGAGTTTTATCGTGAAGTCAGTGAGTAAAGTTGTCGCCGCAGCAGTATGTGGTCTGGTTCTGGCAGGTTGCACCGGCACCCCTATGAAAACCCCGCAATACGACAGCAGCCAATACACCGTCGTAGGTCACAGTGAGGCAAGCGCCACCGGCCTGATGCTGTTCGGTCTGATCCCGATTCGTCAGAACGACCGTTTCGTTCGTGCGCAGAACAGCGCCATCCAGGCTAAGGGTGGCGATGCGCTGATCAATACCCAAGTGCAGGAGAAGTGGTTCTGGGCCTGGGTTCTGAACGGCTACACCACCACCGTTTCTGGTGACGTGATCAAGCTGAAAACGGCTAAATAAGCACTGCCCGATTTCAGAAAGCCCGGTTCGCCGGGCTTTTCTGTTTCTGGCTATCGAGCGATGGAGTAAGCGCTGACATACATCGTTACCCTCCGCCAAAAGGTTTAGCATTCAGCCCACCTTCGGATGTGAAGTTTTCTGCATGACGGCCTTCTACCTCAAGTTACTCATCACCCCCGCGCTCATGCTGGCTATTTCATTGGCCGCGAGGCGCTGGGGCACCGGCGTGGCGGGGCTGCTTTCCGGATTGCCGATGACCTCGGCGCTGGTCATGTTGTTTCTCAGCCTTGAGCAAGGCACCCAATTCGCCTCGATGGCGGTGCCCGGCGCACTGGCCGGGCTGGCGGCGATTCAGGCGACTTACCTGTTTTATTTTCTGGCCACTCGACGCGTTTCAGCGTTGACCGGATGCATCCTGGCCTTGGCGGTGTATGGCGCGACGGCCTTTGTGATGAACCAGTTGGGCTTACTGGCGCTGTCGATCATGTTCACGCTGCTGATGGTTGCGCTGATCATCGTTGCCACCTCGAAACAGACACCGCCGGACGTAGCGTCATACGTTGCACTGCCGCGCTGGGTCATTCCGATGCGCATGCTGACGGCTACCCTTCTGCTGCTGGCGATTACCGCAAGCGCCACCTGGCTCGGGCCCGTGGTCAGTGGGCTGCTCGCGCCGATCCCGGTGATCGCCTGGCCGCTTGCAGTGTTCGTCCACGTGCAAGGCGGGCGTTATGAGCTGGCGGCAATAATCCGCGGCAATGCCATTGGCGCGGTCGGTGTGGTGAGTTTCTACCTGACCCTCAGGTACTCCATCTTGCAATGGGGCGCGCTTCTGTCTATCGCGGCTGCCGTTTTGCTGGCTGTTGTGGTGACGGCTGGGTTGGCGCGGTTGTTGGCGAGGCGGTAGGGTTTATAGTTGCTCCGCTGAACGATGTGTAGTTCTGCGTCCGCGAATGACAGGCGCCTGTCGGCCAGAAGCGGTCGCGCCAGTCACTACATCCTCAGCTATGGGTGACGTCATGCTGACTTCGCACTCGTAGTACAAATACGCCCCACACGATAAACATAACACCTACAACCACACCGCCAACAATGGCCGAATTTTTTATTTTAGATCGATCCAAAGATTTGGTTCTTTCTGGATCACATATGATTTTTTCGCCGTCATCAAGTGCAACCAGCTTGTTCCTCCTAATCCCGCCATAAACTGACTGACGATACCAATGAGCTGTTACGCGCCTACCGGTCAAAGCTTGAAGCTGCTCTTGCGAAAAACATCGCGTCGAGCCACTCATACCCAGAGAGCAACTGAGAACAACAGCCCCCTGCTCATTGGAGATTGACACGTACTCGTCTCGCCCACCTGCTTTGACGGAAAACGTCCCGACAGCCACCTCCAACTGTTCGGGCCACGTAGACGAAATCAGCTTATCGACCACGACTAGGCACTCAATGGCAAATATCACAAAAATCACGATCAAATAACGTTTTCGCATCAAAGCCCTTCCTGGAAAATGATGAGCACGGCGTGAATCCGGCTGCTTCGCCAACCTCGCATAACATTAGATGAATGTTTGACGGTCGGTTTACTTTCACGATGCCCAGCAGGATTTTGCGGGTTGATGATTCGCATTGAGCTTCGATGCCTGGTAACACAATCAGCGCACGGGGAGATCGGTCGTAGGCGTCCGCTCTTGGCCGTTTGCGGCCCCTCGCGACAGGCAGCAATCTGTGTAAACGAGCACTCAACCGACTCGCAAGATTGCCCACGCAATGTAGAGAGCGGGTTGGCAGATCAGGATGACTGTCGCGAGTATCGTGCCGTAGGCAAGCCTGGTTCTTGGCGATTTCGCTCCCGAAGGCAAGACCACCGCCGAGCAACTCATCCGTAGAGTGAATACGATGAGCAGCACCAACTGCGCGCACACGTAGAGGTTGAAAGCTGGAGTTGCTGGAAGAAAATAATCGACAGGGCAAAGCAAAACCCCGAAGAGCGTGCCGAACAGGATTACGTGCCGGAAGTTTTTGGACACCTCGGCAAAGCTTAATTCGAATCGCACACCGGTTTTGCTGCTCATCAACCAGGCATAGAGCATGGTAAAGCCAACGGGCAACACGTAAATACCCAAGACCGCGTACAGCAGATATCCCCCTATCATGATGTTCTCCCTGAAAGTCCATTCAATCGCAATTTCCATCTCTTGCCAGATCCAGTCGCCTCCGGCAGCGTAGAATCTCAGCTGGTTGATGAGTGGATTATTCCGTAGCAGAACTCGGTCGGATAGCGATCGTGCTGGGAGGATTCTGCGATAACGACCTCCCCTTTTCTCATGATTTTTCTACCATGAAGCATTGAGCGTATATCGCATGAATACAGCTCTTGAATTTCCTACTGTGGCTCTTGGCCGACACACCAGCATAAGCCCCCTTTCGTTGAGCTCTCTATTGGCAAGCAACCGCCCGCCTGAACGTAATGTCTGGCCCCGAAGTCAAAAACACTTCAACCATGCTCCTCAAGGTGCCTTATGAGTTTGATACCCGAACTGAACAGCGAGGCTAACGTGCTGATATGCGGGGCCAGCCGAGGTATTGGCTTGGCACTGTGCGCGGCGTTGCTTGCTCGCGATGATGTGGCTCAGGTATGGGCGGTCGCGCGACAAGCCAGCACTTCCACAGAGCTGGCAACGCTTGCAGAGCAATATGGCCAACGCATCAAACGCGTCGACTGCGACGCGCGCATTGAACAATCCCTCGAAGCACTCGTGAGCGAGACGCTTGATGGATGCGATCATCTGCACCTCGTCATCAGTACGCTTGGCATCCTTCATCAGGACGGTGCGAAAGCAGAAAAGGGTCTGGCACAACTGACACTTGCGAGCCTGCAAGCGAGTTTCGCGACCAACACCTTTGCACCGATCCTGCTGCTCAAACACCTGCTCCCGCTATTGCGCAAACAACCTTCTACCTTCGCGGCGCTCTCCGCGAGGGTTGGCTCTATTGGCGATAACCGCCTGGGTGGCTGGTACAGCTACAGAGCCAGCAAAGCAGCGCTCAACCAGTTGCTGCACACGGCCAGTATCGAATTGAAACGCCTGAATCCGGCCTCTACTGTCCTGGCAATACACCCTGGCACGACTGACACGGAGCTGTCTCAGCCATTCCAGGCGAACGTGCCAGAAGGCCAACTGTTCGAACCGGCTTTCTCGGCGGATCGCATCATTGAGGTGGTGGGCGCGCATGGACCGGCCGACAGCGGGACCTTTTGGGACTGGGACGATAAGCCGATTGTCTGGTGACTTATTTCATTTGCGAAAATGAGAGGGCTGTAAGCCTGGTCAGGCCCGTCTGACGGGCTGTTATCGCCCAAAGCATGCATTTTGGTCACAACCCCGTGAAGCACGAAAACCAAGGTAAAGCAGCGTCACTGCTATGCCCTTTGTACTCTGTTTGTCCTCGAAGATCATGCATACAAAAAGACGAGCGGATTGTGGCTGGAATAGACAGAACGTTGAGTATCCAGAGAAAGACATTGCCGGATTCAAACCGCAATAAGGCCGCGAAGGCAGTCGCTCGATTTCCCTGCCTCTGATCCGGAACCGCCACCGAAACGCCTTGCAGGCGTTTTGATAGCGCACGCTCACATCAAAAAATAAAGATTGAATCCTCACAGAAAATGTTATTTAAATAACATAAATAAAACCGTCGAGGCTTCCATCGGCGCTGGTGAGGTCAAAATAACAATGAGCAAGATTGCAGTCATCGGCAGCAACATGGTCGACCTGATCACTTACATCGAACGCATGCCTGCCCAGGGCGAAACGCTCGAAGCACCGCGTTTTGCCATGGGGTGCGGTGGCAAGGGTGCCAATCAGGCCGCCGCCGCTGCGCTGCTGGGTGCCGACGTGCTGATGCTCAGCAAGGTCGGTGACGATGCTTTCGCCGATACCACCTTGACCAATTTTCAACGGCTGGGCATTGATACGCGCTTCGTTGAACGGGTGCCGGGCGTGTCGAGCGGCGTGGCGCCGATCTTCGTCCAGGAGAACTCCCATAACAGCATCCTCATCGTCAAAGGCGCCAATGCCCACCTGAGCCCGGCCGATATCGACCGCGCTGAGGCACAGCTGCGCGATTGCGCATTGATCGTGCTGCAACTGGAAGTCGAGCTGGCGACTGTTTACCACGCCATCGCCTTCGCTCATCGGCATGCCATCCCGGTGCTGCTCAATCCGGCGCCGGCCTTGGCCGGCCTGAGCCGCGAGCACCTGGCGCAGCTGGATTTCCTGATCCCCAACGAGAGCGAGCTGGCTCTGATCAGCGGCCAGCCGGTGACGTGCGCCGAGGAAGCGGCTCAGGCTGCACGCCAATTGGTTGCGCTGGGCGTACGCCACGTCATCGTCACCCTGGGCGAACAAGGGGCGCTGTACGTCGGTGCCGAAGGCGAGTGGCAGGTGCCAGGGGTCAAGGTTCAGGCGCGTGACACCACCGGTGCCGGTGACGCCTTCATTGGCTGCTTCGCCCGGCACTGGAGCGAGGACGGCAATATTCGCCAGGCCATGCACCAGGCGGTGGCCTACTCGGCCTGCTCGGTCACCGGCCTCGGTACGCAATCTTCTTACCCCGATGCGCCCACGTTTGCGCGCTTCCTCGATGCATCGGCCAACTGACACTCACCAGCATCTCGCGGAGAACAATAATGAATAAGCCTGCGCTGCAACAAACCCCGGACGGGTTCTACCTGAACCGTACGCCGTGGTTCGCCTTCATCCTGCTCTGCAGCATCTTCGCCCTGTGGGCGGCGGCCGCGAGCATGAACGACGTGCTCATCGCGCACTTCAAGAAGGCCTTCCTGCTCAGCGACTTCCAGACCGCTTTCGTCCAGTCGGCGTTCTATCTGGGTTACTTTTTCGTCGCCATTCCGGCGGCACTGGTAGTGCGTCGCTTCAGCTACAAGACCACCATCCTCATCGGCCTGATGCTGTACCTGTTCGGCTGCGCCCTGTTCTTTCCAGCGGCGTCGACCGCCAAGTACGGCATGTTCCTGATGGCACTGTTCGTCATCGCCGCTGGCCTGTCGTTTCTCGAGACTGCGTGCAACACCTATTCGACACTGATGGGGCCACGGGAAACCGGCACACGGCGCCTGAACATCTCGCAGACCTTCCACCCATTCGGCGCCATGACCGGGGTGTACGTCGGCAGCTTCGTGATGTTCAAGGACACCGATGCCACGCGCGAACAGTTGGCCCAGATGAGCGCCAGTGAGGCGGCGGCGCAGCAATTGCAAATGATCCAGTCGACCCTGCTGCCGTACAAATGGATGATCGCGGTACTCATATTGATGTTCATCCTGATCGCCATCACCCGCTTCCCCGCGTGCAAGGGCAACGGCACCGTCAGCGAACCGCGGGCGAGCATCGGCCAGAGCCTCGGCCGCCTGCGGCGCAATCCGCGCTTCTGCTTCGGTGTGCTGGCGCAGTTCCTCTATGTTGGCGCGCAGGTCGGGGTGTGGAGCTTCACCATTCGCCTGGCCATGCAAATGGGCGGGATGAACGAGCGCAGTGCCTCGTGGTTCCTGCTGACCACCTTTGCCGCCTATTTTATCGGCAAGATGATCGCCAACCTGCTGATGCGCAAAATGCACCCGGCCAAAGTTCTCGCGGTGTATGGCGTGCTGTGCATCGTGCTGCTGGCTTACACCATCCTGGTGCCGAACATCACTGCGGTGTATGCCGCAGTGGGGGTCAGTGTGTTTCTCGGGCCTTGCTGGCCGACCATCTATGGTCTGACCATTGACGGGCTCGGCGAGGACACCGGTGTCGGCGGCTCGTTACTGGTGATGAGCATCGTTGGCGGTGGCGTGATGCCGATCTTCCAGGGTCTGCTCAGCGATGCCAATGGCGGCAACATGCAGATTGCCTACAGCGTGCCGCTGCTGTGCTTCGTGGCCATCGTGATGTACGCAGTGTATTGCATGCGTCAGCCGCAACCGGTGCTGGGTGGCTCGGCCACGGCGGTGGCGCAATGAGTAGCGAAGCGTTGCGCCTGCCCCTCTACCCTCAGCTCTGGGACCAGACCAGCCGGCTGCTGCTCGAATCCGCGAACTTCAGCGTGCGTGCCTGGACCTACCCCAGCGGGGTCAAGGCGCTGTCACTGGAAAACAGTCGCGGCAAGCTGGTGATCCTGCCCTGGCAGGGGCAAATGATCTGGTCGGCCGAATTCGACGGCGTTGATTTGACCATGCTCAATATGTTCACCCAGCCGCGGCCCAGTGCCAGCGTGATCGGCACCTACGGCTGTTTCATGTTTCACAGCGGCCTGCTGCGCAACGGTTGCCCGGGGCCCGAGGATGATCATGCGCTGCACGG
Organism: Pseudomonas sp. PvP028; assembly: GCF_017832255.1. Classification (NCBI taxonomy): domain Bacteria; kingdom Pseudomonadati; phylum Pseudomonadota; class Gammaproteobacteria; order Pseudomonadales; family Pseudomonadaceae; genus Pseudomonas; species Pseudomonas sp. PvP028. The sequence goes on along the minus strand of NZ_JAFIBL010000001.1, from coordinate 1,257,483 downwards.
CGAAATGCCCTGCGCGCCGATGGACGATGCCTGGCTGCAGGCAGGCGAAGACGAGCACGGCGCTTATCTGCGCCTCGGCGGCACTTACGAATACGTGCAGGGTTTCGGCGACCATTACCGGGCCAGCCCGAGCGTGACCCTGCGCCCGGCCAGCGGGCTGTTCGAGATCGGCATGCAGGTGGTCAATCTGGCCGGTAAGGCCATGGACCTGATGTACATGGCGCACATGAACTACGCCTACGTCGACGGCGCGCGCCTCACCCAGCCCTTGGGCTGCGAGGGCACACGGGTACGCGCCAGCGTGCCGGCCCATGTGCGGCCGACCCCAGCCTGGAACGCCTATATCGCCGAGCTCAGTCAGGACCCGACCCGCCTCGAGGTGCTCGACTCGCCCGCGCTGTATGACCCGGAGATCGTCTGCTTCTTCGATGACGTGCGCAGCGACGCTCAGGGACAGGCGCATTTCTTCCTCGATCATCCCGACGGCGCGGCGTTCTACACCCGCTACAGCCCGCGGCAATTTGAACATGCCGCGCGCTGGATCCTGCATAACACCGATCAGCAGGTGGCGGCCTTTATCTTGCCGGCCACCTGCGAACCGGAGGGCTACCGCGCCGAACTCGCCAAAGGCAACGTGCGCAGCCTCGCGCCCGGTGCCAGCGCCGAGTTCAGCGTGACCACCGGTTACCTGAACGCACCCGAACGCCGGGCGCTGCAACCGTGATGCATCTAGAGCACAAGCTGCGCGCCGCCGGCCTCGATGGCCTCGCGGTAGCTACGCGGGATTTTCTTGTCGCTGACCACGCAATGGAAGTCGCTCAAGGCACCGAAGTGCGCAGTGCGTACGGCGTCGAATTTGGAGTGATCGGCCAGCAGCAGGCTTTGCCGGGCCTGACGCATGACCTTCTGCTTGACCTCCACCTCGTGGAAATTGAAGCAGGTGACACCGCAGTCCAGGCTGACCCCGGCCGCCGAGACAAATGCCCAGGTCAGGCGCACGCCATCGAGGATGCTGGTTTCGGCATGGCTCTCGAACACCTGGTTCTTGCGGTGGAAGATGCCGCCGCACAGGACGATGCTGCAGTTGGGTTTCTGCTGCAGCTTGAGCAGCACGTTGAGCGAGTTGCACACCGCGGTGAACTCCAGCTCGTCGGGGATGAAGTCGACCACGAAGGGGATCGTTGTACCGCAGTCGAAAAACACGGTGTCGCCGGGCCGGATGAAAGTGGCGGCCAGCTTGCCGATGCGGCGCTTCTCCTCGACATGGCGGGTGCCCTGCTCGCTGACCCGGTAATCCCCCGGCTCAGGATCATCGTGGGCGCGAGTGATGTAGCCGCCCAGCAGCCGTAATTGCTCGGGGTGCCGGCTGAGGTCGCGGCGCAAGGTCATTTCGGACACCTCAAGCAGCGCCGCCATCTCCCGCAGATGGATGGCTTTCTGATCTTGCAGGGCCTGTTGAATCTGTTTGATGCGGTCGGTTTTCTTGACGTCCATGGGCATCTCGGCAATCCGTTAGTGGTGTCGCTAGAGTAACACCAAGTGTTAATTTTTTAACTTATGGGTATCCACCCAAGTGTTTTTACTGATGACAGGAATCCCTTGATGAATTCGCTAGAACCCGCTGCACTGGCCCAGGCCATCGATCACACCTTGTTGGCGGCAGATGCCAGCCGAGAGCAGATTGCCACACTTTGCGCCGAAGCCCGGGAACACGGCTTCTACTCGGTGTGCGTGAACTCCAGCCAGGTGCCTTTTGCCGCGCGACAACTGGCCGGGTCTGCCGTGAAGGTCTGTGCGGTGGTGGGCTTTCCACTGGGCGCCGGGCTGAGTGCCAGCAAGGCGTCGGAAGCAGCCCTGACGATCGCCGCCGGCGCTCAGGAAATCGACATGGTGCTGAACATCGGCTGGCTCAAGGACGGCCTGTTCGATGAGGTCCGCGACGATATCGCTGCGGTGCTGCAGGCCTGTGGCAGCGTGCCGCTCAAGGTGATCCTGGAGACCTGCCTGCTCGATGAGGCGCAGAAGGTGCGCGCCTGCGAAATCTGCCGCGACTTGGGCGTGGCATTCGTCAAGACCTCCACCGGCTTCAGCCGCAGTGGCGCGACGCTCGAGGATGTGGCGCTGATGCGCCGTGTGGTCGGCCCTGACATCGGCGTCAAGGCGTCTGGCGGGGTGCGTGACGTGGCCACGGCCAGAGCCATGATCGAAGCTGGCGCAACACGCCTGGGCACCAGTTCCGGGATTGCGATCGTGACAGGCGCGGGTACGGGGGCGGGCTATTGAGTCTGCGGGCTTTGACCTCAAAGCCCGCTGCACTTAGCTCAGATCGATCACACCGGTCATGGCCGTGAAATGGCTTTGCTTGTGCTGAACCCTGTCGAGAACCTGCGCAGGGGTCGACTCGCGGAAGACCACCATGTGCCCGACATCCTTGCCGCCCTCGGTCACGCGTTCGATATCGTTGATCATCCAGGTGGTCAGCTCTTCGGCAGTAATGCCCAGTTCGGTCGCTACGCGCTGGTGAAGGCGCTCGGCGTCGTATTGATTGAGTTGATCGCTGTTCATGGGGCTGGCTCCTTAAAGGGGTGTTAAGTTCAGTCCCCGCGAGGGCTCCACAGTTCAGTCGGGTTTGCGCGGGCTGCGAACGTCCAGTCGCCCGACAGGATCAGCTCAGGTCACCCCTCTCGGCCCGGGCAACAAGCTCATCCACGACACGTCTTACCTTCGGCTGCAGGTGCCGCGTCTGAGGCCAGACTGCGTGGATGGCCACGTCATCCGGGTGGTATTTCTCCAGGACGGGAACCAGCCTGCCATCCTTCAGATGATCGCGGATCAAAGAGCCGGGCATCTGACAGATCCCCTGACCGGCCGCAGCCATGGCAATGATCGCATCCCCGTCGCCGACCTCATGGGTACCCGGTGGAGTGATCCGCGCGAGCTCGCCGCTTTCATCCAGGACCGTCCAGCTTACCCGCTGGCCTCTACGATAGTTGACGATACAGCGGTGCTGCTGAAGGTCTTCGGGAGACTCCGGGTAGCCGTGCTTTTGAATGTAACGAGGCGCAGCGCAGATGATCTGCTTCTGTACAGCCAGGCGCCTCGCGACCAGGCCGCTTGTGTCTTTGAGCGCCCCGAATCGAATACTGAGATCGACACCCTCTTCGATCAGATCGATCACGCTATCGTTAAACGTCACCGTCAACTTGAGGCCGGGATTGGCTTCAAGGATATCCAGTAACACCGGAAGAACGACGCTACGTCCATAGGCGGCGGGCAGATCGATTCGCAGGCGCCCGCCAGGCGTCTTCTGGTTGCTCGTCAGAAATGCTTCAGCAGCGAGAACTTCATCCACGGCTAATGAGCAGCTTGCGAAGTAAGCCTCTCCGTCAACGGTGAGCCCCAAGCTGCGAGTGGATCGATGAAAAAGTTTGCAACCCAGCCTTTCTTCCAGCTTGGCGATGCTCTTGCCCACTGCTGATTTGGTTATGCCCAGCCGGTCGGCGGCTGAAGTAAAGCTTCCGGCTCTTGCCGCTGTAACGAAAATAACAACTCCGCTCAAAGCCTGTTCAACCTGAGGCATTGTCAACTCCAGCTCTACTCTGTGAGGACTGATTACGGGTTTATCGTAGCAAAGCTCTACCTTAGTCTGGTTACCAAGTTATTCAGAACAGATTGAGAGGCAGAAAAAGCAATGACCCATCAACACGTAGAACTTCTCGCAGCCTACTGGACTATTGCCGGTGACGTTTACCCGATGGGCCCTACAGAAGTGAGCCCTTTTTCCTTCAGAGATCGTATGGAGGCGGCGGGCCAGGCTGGCTTCAAGGGTATCGGCTTGGTGCACAACGGCATGATGGCGACGATGGATGAGATCGGTTACCCGGCGATGAAAACCATCCTGAAGCAGAACGGTATCGAGCATATTGAACTGGAATTCCTGGTGGACTGGTACCACTCAGGCGAGCGTCGACGCCAGTCAGACAAAGTTCGCCGAGAACTGCTCGAAGCAGCTGAAGCCTTGGGCGTTCGCTCAATCAAAATCGGCCCTGGGATAGGAGAAGACCTGACGGACATTGATCTCATGGTCAAGGAGTTCACTTTGCTCTGCCAGGAAGCTGCCGCGGTCGGTTCCAATATAGTCCTGGAAATCATGCCGTTCAGTAACGTGCGCACCATCGACACTGCCTTGGCGATTGTGGAAGGCGCTGATCAGCCCAATGGAGGTCTGCTACTCGATATCTGGCACCTGCAGCGTGGCGGTATCGACTTCAGTGAAATCGCCCGAATCCCGGCCCGGTTCATCAAGTCGGTCGAGCTAAACGATGCGCACAAGTACCCCATCGAGCCGCTGTGGATGGACACCATTCATAAACGTGTCCTGCCGGGCGATGGGACCTTCGACATCCAGGCTTTTATCAACGCGGTTCAAGCTGCAGGTTATGAGGGCCCGTGGGGGTTGGAAGTGCTGTCAGACACCCACCGCAAGCTTCCCCTTGAGGCCATGGCCAATCGAGCGTTTGAAAGCACTATGTGCCTGTTCAGTCAGTGATAGGCGCGACGTCCCAGTCTTCGTCGCCTCACTTCGATCATCAACCATGGAGCACGTCATGAGCCATCTACAGATAATTTGCCTTGCCGCTTTCCTGTCGGCAGGTCTCTCAGGGTGTTTTGACACATCGAATAAAGATCAGGGCACTACACAAAATCCCGACAATGGTTCTTCTATCCAGATGAAGAAGCACTGATTGCGCGAATCCAGGAATCTTTGGCCACTCACGCAGCCTTTGCCTGGGCAAGTAGCTCGATTACGGTTGGAGTGATGCCTGATCCCAGCCGTATTCTTCCTCAACACTAACGGCTGCCGCGTAACGACGTACTTCAAACCCGCCGCTTATTGCACCTTCGTCGGGTAAGGCCCACTGCTATCAAGAGACCGCATTACTGGCGTCACACCACAGCTGGTGGGCACCGACGGCAGCGAAACGCTCAGAGCCGGCGCTGGCCGCGGCACAGTCGAAGCGGGTGCGGGCAATGATCGGTTATTCGGCGGCGCAGGCGGGGACACCCTGAGCGGCGGCGCGGGTGCCGACACCTTCGTGTATACCCAGCTCAGCGACAGCTATCGCAACGATGCCAGTGGCAGCTACAGCCCACCGACTTCAATGGCAACGGCCATGACATGATCGACGTGTCCGCACTGGGCTTCACCGGGCTGGGTAACGGCTACGACGGTACGCTGAAGGTGGTTCTCAACCTCGCCGGCGATGCCACCGCACTTAAATCATTAGAAGCCGATGCCAACGGTAACCGCTTTGAAATTCTGCTCAGTGGCAACCATGCCAATGAGCTCAACGCCAGCACTGAGGGCAACGCCGTTGACCTCGTGAACTGACAGCGCCTGAACCGCTCGCCTCACCTTTAGTTGCCTGCTTTCGTGCCAGACACGAAAGCCCACTGAAACCTGGAACAGGCGCTCCCATTTCGGCTGATGCAACACGCCAACGTAAATAACTGACTGCAAAACACCTCAAAACGTTGCGCAGTCGCCAAAATTATAAATAAAACTAACTAATTCTTGGCAATACAAACCTTTTAACCCAGACTTTGCGGGCATTCAAACGCTTGTTGGTGGTCTGAAAGCTACTCGATATAAGGAAATAAAATGGCGATGGTCTTCTGTCGTGGCTGCGCAAAGGAAATACATGAAACGGCACTCAACTGCCCGCAATGTGGCGCCAGTCAGGTCTCCGCAACTCCCGCGAAACAGCTACAACAGACCGGTTCCCCGTGGATGGCTATCGTCTCTCTGGTGCTGGGCATCCTCTGCTCGCTGGCGCTGTTCGACGATGGTGAATGGGATCTGGATACCGTCGTCGGGCTCGGCATGTGCTCGATAGCCGGACTGGTTCTGGGCGTCATCAGCATCAACAAAAAGTTGCCTGGAAACGGAATAGCGATAGCAGGCACTGTCTTGTCAGCAGTATCGCTGCTGATATTTTTTGGATTAATAGCTAACTGATTTAGGGAAGAATGAGATGGTATTTTGTCGTGGTTGTGCAAAGGAAATCAGTGATGACGCTGGTACGTGTCCGCACTGCGGGGCTCCGCAGTTGGTTATTTCGCCAGCCAGTGCGAGCACCGATAACCCGCCTGCGTGGAGCTGGTATACAGAAGTTCTGAAAAAATACGCGGTGTTCACGGGCAGGGCACGCAGAAAAGAATACTGGATGTTCTTTCTGTTCAACATCTTGATCTCGATTGTCCTCGGCTTTATCGGCGGGTTGATCGGGGATGGCGGCATTATCGCTAACCTTTACTCCCTGGCCGTGTTGGTCCCAGGTATCGCGGTGGGTGTTCGCAGGTTGCACGACACGGATCGCAGTGGCTGGTGGCTGCTGGTACCGATTGCCAACCTTGTGTTCCTGATTCAGGAAGGTCATCCAGGACCTAACCGTTTTGGGCCAAGTCCTAAATAAAGCCCGTGTGAAGATGTGGTCGTCCGGCCACGTCTTCACAGGCTTTTCGCTGCCGCGCAGCGAATAGACGGAACCACTGTTTACTGCGTCAGCAAATAGGCCAATCAAAACCTCCCTCGAGCTTGCAGCGGATAGACCAAAATCGCTGTTGATTCTGCGCTCGTGAAATCGCATTTTCTGAAAATAACCGGAAGCCCGGGCAATCCGGCTTATCGTGTCACTACAGCGTATTGGAAGCCACCGCGCCTCTGAGGAAAATAGGCTGAACTTGTAACGGGTATGATCTCTCTCAATAACTACGCACACCTGTTTATAAGGAAAACACCATGTCCAAACTCGCAGAATTCCGCCAGCTGGAAAAACATCTCGCCGAGCAACTCCAGGCACTGGAAGCAATGAAAGGCGACCAAGGGCTCAAGAAGGAGATCGAGTTCGAAACCAAGCTGCGCAAGCTGCTTGAGCAATATGGTTTCAGCCTGAAGCACATCATCAATCTGCTGGACCCACAGAGCTCTTCCCGTGGCCAGACCGTTGAAAAACCTGCGGGCAAACGCAAACCGCGTGAACTCAAGGTTTATAAGAACCCGAAAACCGGTGAAGTGATCGAGACCAAGGGTGGGAATCACAAGATTCTGAAAGAATGGAAGGCCGAACATGGTTCCGATGTTGTTGAGGGTTGGCTGAAGAAGTAAAGCCTTGCCTGTCGATTGATTCAGGGCGTCGACTCTTCACCGTTGGCGCTGTTGAACAGCCGACGCCGGGAACGATCCGCGGCGGCTGTTCGTCTGACCTGTATCGACTCACTGAAAAGGTACAGCGCAATGGACAAGACGATCACTGTGGACCAACTGGCTTCCACTGACCTCAGATCAGTCAACGAAATATGGCTCGGCGGTACTCATACCGAGCTATGTCTGTGGCGTGGCAAACAAGTCCCTACCCACGACATGCTCAGCGAGGGCACCCACGATCAGAACGCCCGGCGCCTGTGCCTGCAACTGGTCGACCCCGACGATAAGGCTGCAGTAGCCAACGTCGAAGCACTCGTTCGCGATAGATTGGAAAGAATGGGGAGCCAGGGCGAGTTTTATCCGGCTGAGAATGCGGACACTCACCAGTAATCACTTTGATTACACGCGATTCCTTAGGCCCTTAGGCTGCCTTGCCAGACTGTAGCTTTGTGACGCAGAGCGTCACGAGCTGCATGCCAACGCGGAGCATTGGCACGATGGTCATCTGCAATTGCAGAGTTGCTCCGCCCGCAAACGCTATCCCTTCAAAAACCTTCCCAAGTCCTCAATCAAACTTGGGCCCTTGGGCTGCCATCCCAAGCGCTCGCGTGTCTTGTGATTCAGGCTGCTCATGTCCTTGGCCACAAATGTCGACAGCCAGCCAAAGTGTGCGGCGGCTTCATGGGCGGGCATTGCCAACGTGGGCAGGCCGAGATGTTCTCCGACGGTTTCGGCAATCAGGCGGAAAGTAATGCCTGATTCGGCCGTCGCGTGATAACGAGCCCCAGGCTGATGTTTCTCCAGAGCCAGACGATACAGGCGCGCCGTGTCTTCAAGATGCGCTGCAGACCACTGATTGAGGCCTTGGTCGATATAGGCCGAGCAGCCTTTTTCCTGCGCCTGTTTGATGACTTCGCTGACCAAGCCTTGTTTGGCCGGGTTATGAATCTGCGAGAGTCGCATCACGACTATGTTGACGCCGCGTTGCAACAGCGCCTGCCCGGCGAGTTCCGATGCGACGCGAGGGTTGGGGTGCGCCGGGTCGAAATGATCTTCGTCTGCGGACTGCCCAGGTGCTGACGAGCCCATCGCCGTGCTGGAGGTGATAACCAGTGGTCGCTCGGAGCCTGCCAGTGCAGAACCCAATGCGTCGATGACGCGAGCGTCTTTCTGGCAGTTGGCGACGAAGTGCGCGAAGTTGTGATCAAACGCCGTGTGAATCACCGCGTCGCACTGCTCTACGCCACGCTGAAGGCCGGACAGGTCTTCGATATCACCGCGATGCGGTTCGGCTCCCATGGCAAGCAGAGCTTGAGCCCCCTCTTGCGAACGTGTCAGACCTACTACCTGATGGCCTGCGTTGATCAGTTCCCCAGTGACGCGAGTGCCAATAAAGCCTGTGGCGCCGGTTATAAATACGCGCATAGTCAAATCTCTCTTTGCTGAAGTCGGCAGAGTGCGCGTAACGTTTATCCCGTAAAAGACGTGACGTTATCAGGGTATAAAAACCAACAGGATCATCATGGCCAACCCGCTTGGAACGTATTTGAAGGACTGTCGGGCGCGTCTGGACCCTGCGAGTCTGGGGCTTTCCACCACGCGTCGACGCACGCCAGGCTTGCGTCGTGAAGAAGTTGCCCAGCGCGCCAATATCAGCGCGACGTGGTACACGTGGCTGGAACAAGGGCGCGGTGGCGCGCCTTCTGCTCAGGTTCTGGACCGGATCGCGCAAAGTCTCCTGATGACCGAGCCCGAGCGGCAACACCTGTTCATGCTCGCTTTTGGTCACCTGCCCGAAGTGGTCTACAGCGCGCCCGAAGGCGTATCGCCGCGCTTGCAGCGCATTCTGGATACGCTCGCGTTCAGCCCTGCTTTTATCAAGACTGCCACTTGGGATGTTCTGGCCTGGAACAACGCTGCGGCAGCTGTATTTACTGACTACAGCCTGCTGCCCGTAGAGCAGCGCAACATCCTGCGCCTGATGTTTTGCAACGCTGGCACGCGTGCAAAGCAGGACGACTGGCAGGCCGTCGCGCGCTTTATCGTCGCCGCATTCAGAGCCGACGCGACCCGTGCCGGTGCTGCCTCGGAACTCCGCGAACTTGCTGACGAACTCTGCACGCTCAGCGCCGATTTTGCTGCGTTGTGGCGCGACAACGATGTGCGTTCACAGGGCGAAGGCACCAAGCGCCTGCGGCATCCGGTTCATGGGCTGATTGAACTGGAGTATTCGGGGTTCGCAGTGGATGGCCGGCCCGATCTGTCGATGATTGTTTATAACCCGGTCACCGAGGATGACGCGGCGCGGGTTCAGGCGCTGGTGGAGGGTTACATACAGCGTTAATGCGGCTTTAGAACCATCAGGCTTTTCTGCTACCAGATCGCCCTCCCGCCCGAAAGATCGAACCGCCATTCCATCACGTACTCGAAAGTGTGTGACCTCAAAAAACCAACCCTTTCCCGCCATTTGGCAACGCCGTATTGAAGCCCCCCGGTACCGCCGAACAGGTATCGACTCACAACGCTCCGGACCTCGCCAGATGGTCAATCCGCATTCAAAAAGAGTAACCCTATGAGACCCCAGACTTCCTTCATCTTCGACCTGGACGGCACGCTGACCGACAGCGTTTATCAAAACGTCGCCGCCTGGAAAGAAGCGCTGGATGCAGAAAAGATCCCGCTTGCGATGTGGCGTATTCACCGCAAGATCGGCATGAGCGGCGGGCTGATGTTGAAATCACTGTCGCGTGAAACCGGCTTGAACATCAGCGAAGAACAAGCCGAACGGCTCAGCGAGAAACATGCTCAGGCTTACGAGCGGCTGCAAGGACAGATCATCGCCTTGCCCGGCGCCGTCGAGTTGCTGGAGACGCTCGACAAGGAAAACCTCAAGTGGTGCATCGCCACCAGCGGCGGGATCGATACGGCGACGATCAACCTCAAAGCGCTGAAACTGGACATCAACAAGATCAACATCGTTACGCGCGATGACGTGAGCTACGGCAAGCCTGACCCCGACCTGTTCCTGGCGGCTGCAAAGAAGATAAACGCTCCGATCGACGAGTGTCTGGTGATCGGCGATGCGATCTGGGACATGCTGGCGGCGCGTCGCTGTAAGGCAACCGGCGTCGGCCTGCTGTCGGGTGGCTACGACATTGTCGAACTTGAGCGTGCTGGCGCGTTGAGGGTGTATGAAGACCCGCTGGATCTGCTGAATCATCTGGACGAGATTGCTTCGCGGCCTTGAATGATGCCGGGTAGGTAAATGAAGTAATTACTTACCTACACGCTCCCGATTATCAGGTTCATCATGGCTGCCTTAACGCGATGCCGCCGTCATTGACCGTGGCGTTGTCAGCCCATAATGTACGGACATGCGCCGCAGCCTGCGGTGCGCGTCATCGCCAAGGAGAAGGCAATGCCCGTCAGCCTGCATATGGATCAGCTCGCTACAGCCCTTTTTGATATTCCTAATCCGCCATGAGCCAACCCGCGTTTGTTAATCCCAGCATCCTCACGTGGTCCCGCGAGCGTGCAGGCTTGTCTGCCGCACAGGTCGCCAGAAAGCTTCCGGTGAAACCTGAGCGGGTCGTGGAATGGGAAGCGGGTGAGGCGAAACCGACTTTTCTTCAGGCGCAAAAGTGGGCGAGCGTCGCGCACGTTCCATTTGGCTTCCTTTTCCTTCTGCAACCGCCTGTTGAGCTGCTCCCGCTGCCAGACCTTCGCACGGTCGGCAACTTGGCCCCCCTGCGGCCAAGTCTGGAGCTTCTGGATACTATGAAAGATGCCATTCGAAAGCAGGACTGGTATCTGGAGTATCTCCACAACCATGAGCAAAAGCCGCTTTCGTTCGTAGGCCGCTTTGACAGCCGATCGGCTGTGAAGGCGGTTGTGGACGATATTCGCCGGACCCTCGACGTCGATCCAGAAAAATCCCGTCTCGATCATGACAGGTACAGCCGTGCTTTGATCGATGCCGCAGAAGCGGCCGGTGTGCTTGTGATGCGCAGCGGTATTGCGCTGGGCAATACCCATCGCAAACTGGAAGTCAGCGAGTTTCGGGGCTTCGCCATCAGCAATCCGCTGGCACCTTTGGTATTTATCAACAGCTCTGATGCTCCAACGGCTCGCTTGTTCACATTGATGCATGAGCTTGCACATATCTGGATTGGCAGCAGTGGTGTCTCTGACGCAGGCACTGCCAACGGCCGAGAGGACGAGCGTTTCTGCAATGCGGTAGCCGGAGAGTTTCTTGTTCCCGAAGCACTTTTTCGTACCCTGTGGGATACCGCTGTGGAATGGGAAAGCAATCTAGCCCAGCTTGCTACGCGATTCCACGTCAGCAAACTCGTTATAGGTCGCCGAGCCCTCGACCTGGGCTTTGTAACGCAAGAGCAGTACGGAACGTATTACCAAAGGGTACTGAAAGCATTTCAGGAGGAGAAAGGCGGTGCCGGTAATTACTACCGGAATGCAACTGCCAAAAACAGCACCCGTCTTAGCAGAGCCGTCCTGATCGAGGCCATGAGTGGACGAATGCTGTTGCGTGAAGCAGGCAACTTGCTCGGCATACAGCCTGCCAAGTTGAGAACGCTGGCGCAGACAGTAACGCTGTGAAGTATTTTCTCGACTCCAATACGCTGATTGAAGCCAAGAACCGTTACTACGGCATGAGAATATGCCCGGCATACTGGCAATGGTTGTTGCTTCAAAATCAGGCTTTTTCTTTAGCGAGCATAGAGCCTGTCAAAGATGAACTCACCAAAGGCCATGATGAACTGGCCGTGTGGACGATCGATAATTCGAGCTTCTTTTGGGGCGTTTCGGATGAAGATACCCAAACCGCTTTTGTGAAGGTTGTAACGTTAGTCGCTCAAGCCCAGGGTATGAAGACAGGGGCAATGGAAGAGTTTTTAAGGGGCGCTGATCCATGGCTGATCGCCAAAGCTCTGACCTCTGGAGCTACTGTCGTTACCCATGAAGTACGCAATATGGATGCAAGGCGGAAATTCATCATCCCCAACCTCTGTGAACAGCTCAACGTCCCTTACATGAACACGTTTGAGCTGTTACACCACCTCAGCGCCATATTTGTGCTCCCTCAGCCCGGCAGAGTGCCGCCGCCCTCATCCGAGACGCTGTCGGCGTCGTCCACTTCCAGCTCACCTTCATCGTAAGTCTCGTCGTGTTCCGTACGCTTCTTCACCTCGTCGCCTTTTTTCGGGCCGACACCGGGTCTGTTCGCGTTCATGGCGAGGACCGGGTCTGCTTCGCGGTCGTACTGGCCGAGTTGCGGGCTGGCGGGGTCTTCTTTGGGCACGCTGTCTGTGAGTATGTGATCGGTTGTCATGTCAGCCACCTTTTTCGTTTGCCAAAGAAAGTGGACGTGGCATCGGGCTGAGGGTTCGATTCAATCGATGAGCGTGGCTGCGCTCAGCCGCCAAACGATGCGTAGTGCAAGGGCAGGCCGGTGGTGAATTTGATCTGTTCCATGGCGAAGCTGGAGCTCACGTCGCTGATGCCGGGGATGCTGATCAGTTGCTTGTACACCTCGTCGTACCCTGCGATGTCGGCCACCACGATGCGCAGCATGTAGTCGGTGTCGCCTGCCATGCGGTAGCACTCGACCACTTCAGGCAGCTCGCCGACGGCGGCGTGAAACTGTTCGAGCCAGGCGGCGTTGTGCTGGTTGGTGCGGATGGCGGCGAAGACGCTGACTGACACGTTCAGCCGTTGCGGATTGAGCAGCGCGACCCGGCGGTCGATGATGCCGGCCTCTTCCAGCTTTTGGATACGTCGCCAGCACGCGGTACTGCCTAGGCCGATACGCTCGGCGATGTCCGCCACCGAACGGGTGCAGTCGGTTTGCAGGATGTCGAGGATTGCCCGGTCGAATTTGTCCATTAGCGGTTTCCTGCGTTAGTCGCTCCATACTGATCGTGAGGAACGATGGCGTCTGGCTGCGATTCTGCGTCTGAAGCAGTATCCTAGAATTTTTAATCGTAAAAATCCAAGTAAAAGCGAATAATTTTTCGCATTGGATGTCCATGCCCGTGCAAATATCAATAATTTTTCGCGTGCGGATCAGTAATCTTTCAAGCAGTCGGTCTGGTTATGCCAGCCCTTGATTTTGACTCGATTACAAAGCGAATTGCCCATGACCACTTCTGCGCTCTATCTGGATTACGCCGCCACCACACCTGTCGATGAGCAGGTCATCGAAGCCATGGTTGCCTGCATGGGGCGCGAAGGTCATTTCGGTAATCCGGCTTCCAGCGGGCACGGTTATGGGCAGGTGGCGCGGCAGGCCGTTGAACAGGCACGCGCGCAGGTGGCCGATGCGGTGGGTGCGCCTGTCGACACCATTGTCTGGACCTCCGGCGCTACCGAGTCCAACAACCTGGCGATCAAGGGCATCGCCCAGGATGCCAGCGCGCAACGCCGCCACATCATCACCAGCGTCCTGGAACACAAGGCCGTGCTCGACACCGTCAGCACGCTGGAGCGTCAGGGTTTTCCCGTCACCTGGCTGAAACCGGACGCCCAAGGCCTGATCCAGCCTCACGCGGTACAGGCTGCCTTGCGCGAAGACACGCTGCTGGTGTCGCTGATGCTGGTGAACAATGAGCTGGGTACACTGACCGATATCGCCAGCATCGGCGCCTTGGTGCGCGAGCACGGTGCGCTGTTTCATGTGGACGCTGCGCAGGGCGTCGGCAAGGTGAAGGTCGATCTGTCGAGTCTGGCCGTCGACCTGATGTCGTTCTCGGCGCACAAGGCCTACGGCCCCAAGGGCATTGGCGCCCTGTACGTGGGCCCGCGTGCGCATTCACTGTTGAAAGCGCAGATCCACGGCGGCGGACATGAAGGCGGCTTTCGTTCGGGCACGTTGGCCACCCATCAGATCGTCGGCATGGGGACAGCCTTTGCCTTGGCGATCAGCCAGGCCGAAACCGAAAACCGTCGTATCGAAGCGCTGAGTCGTCACCTGCGCGAAGGCCTGTTGAGTCTGCCGGATGTGCAACTCAATGGCTGTCCGCAACAACGCATACCGCACACCCTGAACCTGTGCATCACCCGCAGCGGCTTCACCAGCGCCCAGTTGTCCCACAGCCTGGCGTTGTCCTCGACGTCCGCGTGCAATTCGGCCAGCAATGCACCCTCGCATGTGCTGCTTGCTCTGGGCATGGACTCCGCCAAGGCCCTGGCCAGCGTGCGCGTCAGCCTTGGCCGCTACACCACGCAGGCAGATGTCGAACGCGCCATTGAGGTGTTCAGCAAGGCGCTCAGCGCACCTGCTGCGTTCTGGTAACTCACGACACCTACAAGCCGCCCGAATCACGGGCTGCCCTCTCCCGACGCACCCGCGCCAATCTGCCGAGTTGATACCCGCCTGGGTCAGCGACTGCGCCTTGCAGCCGCAAATACTCGTCTCCAGATGAAAATGTACCCCTCCGGATACAAAAAGACACAAATTGGCACAGTTCTTTCTAGTGGAACGGTCGTGCCATAAACCAATGGTGCGCGCTGCATTCATGGGGTGCCTACACGCACCAAAGTGCAGTTAACGGACGTCAGAGCGTCCATAAACAGTGCAGGGGGCAGACCACAAGTCTCGCTTCCCGCCAGGAAAGGAATCTAGCTGTGCCCTATCAGTCTTGCGTCAGACCACCGTTACGTTGGCAATCCACACCTTGGGCATCACCTGCCTCAAGCGATGCCTGCACGGTCGCTTCACCCTTGTCCCGATCTGCGCGTTGTTATTCGACGGCCCTGCACGTCTGGACTTAAGACATTTCGCGTGTGCCTTAGTGTTCTGGTGATGAATCAGGATCGTGTGCGCCCGTGCGCGTAATAAGTACGCACGGAGTTGTTTTTAATTAAAAGACGGTCGACCTATAAAGAGTGTCCGACACTTTGTTTTAAGTGGTTTCATTTTGCCATCACCCATGGAATGGCTTTTATTTCAACAACGCTAACTGTCCACACAACCGCGTACCTGTACGGAGCATTGTTTTATGAAGCGCTGATCAACTAACGCACCAACGTGATCCTAGTGACACAGTATTGGTGCATCAAACAAAGTGACTTGCAGGTCATGATTTTCGAACGCGTCTGCTCAAGCAGAGGGTCATTGTTTGCCTGTTTTTTTGTTCGAGGTTTTATTCATCTGTGCGGTTTTGAAGCCAATGAAGTCGGGAATCGATAAATAGTTATACGAATGCGACACCCGCTCTGCGTCAGTGGTTACAGCTGGGTCGTTCTGGCACAGCGGTTGCAATGTAAGCCTTCAGGAACATCGCTGTACGTCCCCGTACATGACGATAAGAAAGCAAGGATTTGCAATGTCAGTGCCCTGATTCAAGACGTCCTTTAACCGTTTGAGTTCGCCGTGTGCGCACCCACCGCGTTGCCCTGCCTATCCACAATATGCAGGTCTTCATCAATCGAACAGTTACCCATTGTTCGAGCGGATTTTTATTGCCCTTTAACTACCCGAGGGAGCGTTAATGAATGATGCGGTAATAATGAAAGCGGTTCCCTCTCCCTCGCCCGATGACACTTCGACGGCGTGGCAGGGTATTCCTTTCAGCGCCAATACGTCACGCCCGGGTGGCCTTAACAAGCCGCAAGTAATGGTGTTGATTGCTGCGTCGGTACTTATTCATGGTGTGATCTGGTGGTACATGCAAACGGCCCAGCCAGACGTGCCGGAAGTTGCGCCACAAGTTCCGGAAATGACCATTGAACTGACCAGCCCGACACCACCCGCCCCGGAACCGCCGCCGCCCGAGCCACCACCTCCGCCGCCGCCTCCACCGCCTCCCCCCGAACCGGAACAACCGGTCGAGGACCCGGACGCGGTCGAACCGCCGCCCAAACCGGTGGAAAAGCCCAAGGTCGAGAAGCCCAAGCCGGTCAAGAAAGTCGAGCCGGTGAAAAAGCCGACGCCGCCTGCGCCCAAGCCTGCTGCTGCTGCGCCCAGCCCGCCCGCGCCGCCAACACCTGCGCCCGCGCCGCCGGCACCTGCTGCGCCACCGGCTCCGGTCAAGGAAAGCGCCGCGGTATCCGGGCTCGCCAGCCTGGGCAATCCACCGCCGGAATACCCGGGGCTGGCGTTACGACGCAGTTGGGAAGGTCGCGTGATTCTGCGCATCAAGGTGCTGCCCAACGGTCGCGCCGGGGCTGTCGAGGTGACCAAATCCAGTGGCAAACCGGTACTGGACGAAGCGGCCGTGGAGGCTGTGCGCAACTGGAAGTTCATACCGGCCAAACGCGGTGACACGCCGATAGAAGGCTTCGCGACGCAGACCATCGACTTCAAGTTGCCGGAATGATCCGGCGCATGACAACCGACTATTCAATTATCAAAGCTGGTGAGGTTTAAACCATGAACGCATCGCTCTCTTCCATGATCGTCCCGGCCGTGCTCTGGGCACTGATTCTGTTTTCCGTATTGAGTTGGGCACTGTTGCTGATCAAGTCGGCGCAGTATGTCCGCCAGAAGTCCCAGAACAAACAATTCACCAAAGTGTTCTGGAGCGCACCGGACCTGCTCACCGCTGCCGAGCATTCTGCGCAATATCCCGGCGCGCTGGCACGTATTGCCAACAGCGGCTTCGAAGCCATGGCGGTCGATGAGTCGCCGCGCACCACGCAACAATTGGCGCACACCATCAACCGCTCGGACCGTCTGGAGCGCAACCTGCGCCAGCAGATACAAAAAGAGCGGCGCGCGCTGGAAAGTGGCCAGGCGATTCTCGCCAGTATCGGCAGCACCGCGCCCTTCATCGGCCTGTTCGGTACGGTCTGGGGGATCATGGAAGCGCTGCAAAGCATCGGCGTGACCGGCTCGGCCAGCCTTGAAGCGGTCGCCGGGCCTATCGGTCACGCGCTGGTCGCCACCGGCGTGGGTATCGCCGTCGCCGTGCCGGCAGTGCTGATCTACAACTTCTTCCTGCGCCGCCTCAAGCTCGCCGTGGCCGACATGGATGACTTCGCCCACGACTTCGACGCCCTCGCCCAGCGCAGCGCCTTTGCCGTCACGCGCCAGCCCATCGCCAGCAAGAATGGCCATGCCGTTCGGGAGGCCAGCTAATGTCTTTCTCCACTCAGGACAGCGATGAAGTGCTCAGCGAAATGAACGTCACGCCGCTGGTCGACGTGATGCTCGTGCTGCTGGTGGTGTTCATCGTCACCACGCCGCTGATGACCAACGCGATCAAGGTCAACTTGCCCAAGACCGACGCAGTCGCCCCCGCCGAGAAGAAAAACCCGGTGGTGGTCAGCGTCGATCAGGACGGCAAGTTCTACCTCGCCAAATCGGAAATCGCCCCGGAGCTGCTGGAAAAAAGCCTGCAGGACGAAAAGGCCAAGGACCCGGAAATCCGCGTCCAGTTGCAGGCCGATACCGCCGTGAATTATGGCCAGGTGGCCAAGGCCATGGCCTCCATCGAACGCTCTGGCATTACCAAGATATCCGTCATGACAGCGAAATGACGCTCGACTGACCGGGTGGCTTCGCCTCGCGAAGCCGTCTGACCCGACCCCCGTGAATGCGGTTGTCCGTGGGCTGAAAAGCCCCTGGAGGGGAGCGGCTTGCTGGAAAAAGAAGAAGTGGAACTCCCGCTCGGCACAACCGCGTCGGGAACAGAGGGCTCACAAGGCCATTTCAATAATGTCTGGATCAAGTCGGAACTAACCATGCTGATGAATCTTCCCGGTTGCACCCTCAAACCACTGGCCCTCGCGGTCCGGCGTCATCCACGTGCCCTGCTCTGCGCATTGGCCATGGGCATGAGCGGTGCCCAGGCGGCAGACGCCGTCGATGCAGACACCAGCGGCTCGGCCGTGTCCACCAGCGCAGCGGTTGTGCCTGCCACGACCCAGCTGCAACGTGTAGAAGTCACCGGTTCGGCGATCCGCCGGGTCGATGCCGAAACCGCCGTGCCGATTACCATCCTGCGCGCCGACGACCTGAAGAAACAGGGCGTGACCACCACCCAGGAAATGGTCCAGCGCATCACCGGCAGCCAGTCGATCAACAACAGCGCTGGCTCGGTCGGAGCCGGAACAGGAGGCGCCTCCTTCGCCGACATGCGCGGCATCGGTGCGAACAAGACGCTGGTGCTGCTCAACGGCCGACGTCTGGCCAACAATGCGTTGTCCGGTGTGGGTACGCCCAACGGCAGCGCCATTGACCTGAACATGATCCCGTTCGCTGCGATCGACCGCGTGGAAGTGCTGCGTGACGGTGCCTCGGCGCTGTACGGCACCGACGCCATCGGTGGTGTGATCAACTTCATCACCAAAAAATCCCTGACCGATGGCAGCCTGACCCTCGGTGGCGAGACGCCGACCGCCAGTGGCGGCGGTGCGACCAAGGACATGAGTGCCAGCTGGGGCTTCGGTGATCTGGAAGAAGACCGCTTTAACGTGATGGGCGTCTTCAACTACAACAAGCAGCAGAATCTGGACGCCAATGATCGTTCGTTTGCCAAGGATTACGTACCGGGACGCGGTCTCAACCAGACCTCCGGGACGGCATATCCCGGCAATTATTTTCAGGGCGACAACTCCGCCAACCCGCTGGGCAGAAACTGCAGCGGCCCCAGCCTGATAGCCAGCAACGGCATCTGCCGATTCAGTACTCGCGAGTACATCGACCTGATCCCGCAAACCGAAAAGACCTCTTTTTTCGGCAGGGCTACCGGCAAGCTGGCCGACGATCATAACGTCAGCCTCGAATACTTCTGGGCCCGCAACAACAACCATACCGATATCGGGCCAGCGCCTCTCACCGGGCTGTCACTGGACTCGTCGTCACCCTTCTATCCCGGTAACGGCATCACTCCGGCCCCCACCGATTTCACCCTCGACCCGACGCAACCGGTCAGCACCGCCTGGCGAGAAACGGCAGCAGGCCCACGCGGATCGAGCGACCAAAACACCAGCCAGCGTTTTCTGCTGAACTTCGACGGTCTGGTGGGTGGCTGGGACTACAACGTTGGCGCTTCTTACAACCAGAACAAAGTGTTGTCATCACTCACCGATGGTTACATCAGCGATGCTGCAATGCTCAATGGCCTCGCCAACGGCACCCTCAATCCGTTTGGTCCGCAGACCGCTGCCGGTCAGGCGCTGATTGACGCCAATCAATACCATGGCCAGTACTCAAGCGCCGTGGGCCGGGTGGCCGGGCTGGACGCGCGCATCAGCCGAGAAATCGGTGACTGGTTCGGTGCAGGCCCTGCCGGCATTGCGCTAGGTGGCGAATACCGAAAAGAGAAAATGCATCAAGAGTACGAAGCGTTCGTCAACGACGTCAGCAGTCTGGGCGCAGATGCCGCAGGCAGCGTCGAAGGTGACAGGAGCGTCAAAGCGGAATACGCCGAACTGAATGTCCCCGTGCTGGACAGCCTTGAACTGACCGCCGCCGTTCGTCACGACAAATACAGCGACTTCGGCAGCACCACCAACCCGAAATACTCGTTCCGCTACCAGCCGTTCAAGCAACTGGTTGTCCGTGGTGCCTACAGCGAAGGCTTTCGCGCACCTTCGCTGTACGAACTGTATGCCCCGCGTAGTACGACCTTTACCCAAGGCTATTACAACGACCCGGTGCTGTGTGCCGGTGGTGTCGTCCAGCCTGGTGGTAACGCCGGTCGTGATTGCCAGCAGCAGTTCCTCAACAATGGCGGAGGCAACACCGAGCTGGCCCCGGAAAAAGCCCGCAACATGACCCTGGGCTTCGTCTATCAGCCGGTCAACAACCTGTCGATGGGCCTGGATTTCTGGTGGATTCACATCTCCAACCAGATCCAGGCGTTCCCCGAGTCGACCGTGTTCGATGACCCGAACACCTACGCCGACCGCTACGTGCGCGCTGCCGACGGTTCGATCGCCAACATCGTCACCGGCAACGCCAACCTGGGCATCGTCAAAACCAGCGGTGTCGACGTAACCCTCGACTATCGCTTCCCGAACACGCCTTACGGCCAGTTCGGTCTGGGCATGACCGGCACCTACGTCACCCGGTATGACTTCCAGAACATCATCGACGGCCCGTACACCGACAAGGTCGGCGACTTCCAGGGCGACGGCGTGATTTCGCGCTGGAAACACGTCCTGACTGGTACCTGGGCACTGGGCGATACCCGCGCCTCCATCACCAACCGCTTCACCAGCGGCTACAACGACTACGACCGCACCACCAATGCGCGGGTCGCGTCGTATGCGCTGTGGGACATGTCGGTGGGTCATACCTTCGACAAGGTGCTGGATATCGACGCCGGTGTGCGCAATATGTTCGACCGCAACCCGCCGTTCTCCAACCAGGCCTACAACTTCCAGTCCGGCTATGACCCTCGTTACGCCGACCCGCTGGGCCGCACCCTGTTCGCCCGCGCGACTTACCACTTCTGAGTGTGACGACGTGGCCCATACACGCTCCGTGGGCCACGTCAGATTGCGAGCTCGCCCCCTCCGGCCCAGGTTTCATCCGCCTTCCCCGGCCGGGGGCTTTTTCGCAGTGTTCCGTCATTCAGTGCGCACGAGGAAAGCCCTACCATGTCGCGTTTTAACCGTTTTCTGCAGCGCCTGCTTCTGGGTGTTGCGCTGTGCAGTGGCTGGCAGACCGTGCTGGCGACGCCGACCCACGCCTTGACCGTCTATGGCGAGGCGGCGAAATACCCGGCTGGCTTTAAGCACTTCGATTACGTCAACCCGAACGCCCCTAAAGGCGGCTCGCTGACGCGCTCGGCGGAAGAAATCGGCCAGTTCAATTACCTCAATCCCTACGTCGATCAGGGCATCAATGTGCGCGAGGTCGACAGCTGGGTGTACTCGCCACTGGCCTATCGCTCGCTGGATGAGCCGTACACGGTGTATGGCCTGATCGCGGAAAAGATGGAGATGGACCCGGACGGTCTGTGGATTCGTTTTTTCCTCAACCCCAAGGCGCGTTTCGAGGACGGCAAGCCCGTCACCGCCGAAGACGTGCGCTACACCTTCGAGCTGATGACCACCAAGGGCAGCTTCAGCTATCGACCGATGTTCGCCGACGTCAAAGAGGTGACAATCGAAGGCCCGCTGCAGATTCGCTTCGACTTCAAAAACAACCTCAACCGCATGCTGGCGCTGGACATTGCCAGCCTGCACATCCTCCCCGAACACTGGTGGAAGACCCGCGACTTCGCCAACGGCGGCGGTTTCGAACCGCCGCTGGGCAACGGGCCGTACCGCGTCGCCAAGGTTGACGCCGGGCGCAGCGTCACCTTCGAACGGGTCAAGGACTGGTGGGGCAAGGACCTGCCGGTCAGCCGTGGTCTGTACAACTTCGACACGCTCACCGTGAACTACTACGGCGACACCGAGATCGCTCGCCAGTTGCTGCAGGCCGGGACGTTCGACTACAACCGCGAGTTCTCTTCTTCAGGCTTCGTGGTCGGCTACAGCGGCCCGGCGATTGACGACGGGCGCCTGCAAAAGCGCATCCTCGCACCGCAACGCCCGGTCGCCGCGCAGGGCTTTGTGTTCAATCTGGACAAGCCCATGTTCAAGGACCGCCGCGTGCGCGAGGCGCTGTCGTTGCTGTGGGATTTCGACTGGATCAATCGCCGGGTCATGCGCAATTTCTACGTGCGTGAACAAAGCTACTTCCCGAAAAGCGACATGGCCGCCACCGAGCTACCGACCCCGGCCGAGCTGAAGATCCTCGAACCCTTGCGCGGCCAGGTCCCTGACGAGGTGTTCAGCAAAGTCTATCAGCCACCGAAAACCGACGGCAGCGGTTACATCCGTGACAAGCAGTTGCAGGCCCTCAAGCTGCTGGCCGAAGCCGGCTGGCACCCGAAAGACAACAAGCTGGTCAACGCGGCGGGCGAGCCGATGGTGTTCAGTTTTCTCGATGGTCAGGGCGGCTTCGACCGGCTGATCCTGCCCTTCAAGCGTACGCTGGCGCAGATCGGCATCACGCTGGATTTTCTGCGCATCGATTCGGCGCAGTACATCAACCGGCTCAATGCGCGGGACTACGACATGATCGTGGTCAGCCTGCCGAAAAACGGCAATCCGATCATTTCCCCAGGCCGTGAGCTGTACAACCTGTATGGCTCGCAAAGCGCCACCGAAGTGGGCAGCTCCAACGCCATGGTGCTGCGCAATCCTGCGGTGGACACGCTGATCGACGGGCTGGTCAGCGCCAATACGCGCAACGACATGGTGCTCTACGCGCGGGCGCTGGATCGGGTCCTGCAGTGGGGTTACTACATGATCCCCAACTACTACTCCAAGGGCACGCCGCTGGTGTTCGCCAACCGTTTCGGCATGCCGGATGTGGCACCGATCTATGACGTGGGCCTGGAAACCTGGTGGCAGATCAGCCCGACGCCGCTGACCAATGCTCAGGCCACTGCGCTGACCGGCAAACCTGCCGCTGCCAAGGAGTATTGAGATGCTGGCTTATGTGATTCGACGCCTGCTGCTGATCATTCCCACGCTGCTGGCCATTCTGATTGTGAATTTCCTGATCGTGCAGGCCGCTCCAGGCGGACCGGTCGAGCAGGCCATCGCGCGCATTCAGGGCTTCAGCCCCAACGGTCTGGGCGGCGGCGGGGGCGAAGTGGCTGCCTCCGGCACCGCCAGCCGCAGCACCCGCGGGCTGGACCCGGCGCTGATCGAGCAGATCAAGCAACACTACGGTTTCGACAAACCGATGCACGAACGGCTGTGGCTGATGCTCAAGAACTACGCACAACTGGATTTCGGCACCAGCTTCTTCCGCGGTGCACCGGTCACCGAACTGATCGCGCAAAAGCTGCCGGTGTCGCTGTCCCTCGGGATTTGGGCGACGCTGATCACGTACCTGATTTCCATCCCGCTGGGCATTCGCAAGGCGGTGCGGCATGGCAGTGCGTTCGATGTCTGGAGCAGCACGCTGGTGATCATCGGTTACGCCACGCCCGCGTTTCTGTTCGCCATTCTGTTGATCGTGGTGTTCGCCGGGGGCAGTTACCTGAGCTGGTTTCCGGCGCAAGGGCTGTTCTCGGACAACTTCGACAGCCTGAGCACCTGGGGCAAGGTGAAGGACTATCTGTGGCACCTGGTGCTGCCGGTCAGTTCGCTGGTGATCGGCGGGTTCGCCACGCTGACCATCCTCACCAAGAACAGCTTTCTCAACGAGATCAGCCGCCAGTACGTGGTCACGGCGCGCGCCAAGGGCCTGACCGAGCACCGCGTGCTGTACGGCCATGTGTTTCGCAACGCCATGTTGCTGGTGATCGCCGGCATTCCACAGGCCTTGATCGAAGTGTTCTTCGCCGGCTCGCTGCTGATCGAAACCATCTTCGGCCTCGATGGTTTGGGACGCATGAGTTACGAAGCAGCGGTCTCGCGCGACTACCCCATCGTGTTCGGCACGCTGTTTCTGTTCACGCTGTTCGGCCTGCTGATCAAACTGATCGGTGACCTGTGTTACACGCTGGTCGACCCACGCATCGACTTTTCCGCGAGGAGCGCCTGATGTTCGAGTTCTCTCCCCAGACCCGGCGCCGCTTCGATCTGTTCAAGGCCAACCGTCGCGGTTGGTGGTCGCTGTGGATCTTCATCGGCCTGCTGCTGGTGTGCCTGTGCGGCGAACTGATCGCCAACGACAAGCCGCTGCTGATCCGCTACGACGGGCAGCTGTATTACCCGGTGCTGCACACCTACATGGAAACCGATTTCGGCGGCGAGCTGCCTTTCGAACCGGACTATGCCAGCGACTATGTGCGCAAGCTGATCGCGGCGAAAAACGGCTGGATGCTGTTCGCGCCGATACCGTTCAGCTACGACACCATCAACTATGACCTGGACGCGCCATCGCCCAGCCCGCCGGACCACATCAACTGGCTGGGCACGGACGAGCAGGCCCGTGATGTGCTGGCGCGGGTGCTGTTCGGCGCGCGGATATCCATTCTGTTCGCGCTGCTGCTGACCGCGATCAGCACGGTGATCGGCGTGTGTGCCGGGGCGATTCAGGGTTACTACGGCGGCATGACCGACCTCATCGGCCAGCGCATTCAGGAGATCTGGTCGGGGCTGCCGGTGCTGTACCTGCTGATCATTCTGTCCGGCTTTGTGTCGCCCAGTTTCTGGTGGCTGCTGGGGATCATGGCGCTGTTCTCCTGGCTGTCGCTGGTGGACGTGGTGCGTGCCGAGTTCCTGCGTGGGCGCAATCTGGAGTACGTCAAAGCTGCCCGCGCATTGGGTCTGACCGACGCTGCGCTGATGTGGCGACACATCCTGCCCAACGCGATGACCAGTACCCTGACCTACCTGCCGTTCATCATCACCGGCGCCATCGCCACCCTCACTGCGCTGGATTTTCTTGGTTTCGGCATGCCGGCGGGCAGTGCGTCGCTGGGCGAGCTGATTGGCGAGGCCAAGCGCAACCTGCAAGCACCCTGGCTGGGGCTGACCGCGTTCGTGGTGCTGGCCTTGATTCTTTCTCTGCTGGTGTTCATCGGCGAAGCCTGCCGCGACGCGTTCGATCCTCGGAGCTGACATGCACGACAACCTGATTGAAATTCGCGACCTGCGGGTCGCCTTCAACGGCCGCGAAGTGGTGCATGGCGTCAGCCTCGACATCCGCCGTGGCGAGTGCCTGGCGCTGGTGGGCGAATCCGGCTCGGGCAAATCGGTCACGGCGCATTCGATTCTGCGCCTGTTGCCGGTGAAAACCGTCAGCACGCAAGGCTCGATTCGTTACGACGGGCTGGATCTGGTCAGCGCCAGCGACAAGCAGTTGCGCAGCCTGCGCGGCAACCGCGTGGCGATGATTTTTCAGGAGCCCATGAGCTCGCTGAACCCGCTGCACACGGTCGAAAAACAGATCGGCGAAATCCTCGTGACCCACAAGGGCCTCAAGGGCAAGGCTGCGCTGACCCGTACCCTGGAGTTGCTGGAACTGGTCGGCATTCGTGATCCGCTGTCCCGTCTCCAGGCGTATCCGCATCAACTGTCGGGCGGGCAACGGCAGCGCATCATGATTGCCATGGCGCTGGCCAACGAGCCGGATCTGCTGATCGCCGACGAGCCGACTACCGCGCTGGATGTGACCGTGCAGGTGAAGATTCTGGAGTTGCTCAAGTCCCTGCAACAGCGCTTGAACATGTCGCTGCTGTTGATCAGCCACGACCTCAATCTGGTGCGGCGCATCGCCCAGCGAGTCTGCGTGATGCGTGAGGGCGAGATTGTCGAGCAGGCCGATTGCCAGACCCTGTTCGACAGCCCGCAGCACCCTTACAGCCGTCTGCTGATCAATGCCGAGCCGGATGGCGAACCGGTGCCGTCTACGCACAGCAACACGCTGCTGTCGGTGCAGGACCTGAAGGTCTGGTTCCCGCTGGGCAAGGCCTGGTTCAAGCGTGAGCCGCAGTATGTGAAGGCAGTGGACGGGGTGAGTTTCGAGCTGCTCAAAGGCAAGACGCTGGGCATTGTCGGCGAGTCGGGTTCGGGCAAATCGACCCTGGGCCAGGCGATTTTGCGCCTGGTCGATTCAGAGGGCAGCATCCGCTTCGGCACCAAGGAACTGAGCCTGCACAGCCAGCACCTGATGCGCCCGTTGCGCCGTCAACTGCAGGTGGTGTTTCAGGACCCGTTCGGCAGCCTCAGCCCGCGCATGACTGTGGAACAGATCATTGCCGAGGGCCTGGTGACGCACAACATCGGTACGCCGAAAGAGCGTGAACAGACCGTGATCCGCGTGTTGCAGGAAGTCGGCCTGGACCCGGCCACCCGGCATCGTTACCCGCACGAGTTTTCCGGCGGTCAGCGCCAGCGTATTTCCATCGCACGGGCGCTGGTGCTTGAACCGGATCTGATCCTGCTCGACGAGCCGACCTCGGCGCTCGACCGGACCGTGCAAAAGCAGATCGTCGCCCTGCTGCGCGATCTGCAAATCCGTCATGGCCTGACGTATCTGTTTATCAGCCATGACCTGGCGGTGGTTCACGCCCTGGCCCATGACCTGATCGTCATCAAGGACGGCAAGGTCGTCGAACAGGGCCCGTCCCGCGAGATCTTCGCCGCACCGCAGCAGGCCTACACTCAGGAACTGCTGCGTTCGTCGGGGCTGGTGTTTGCCTGAGCGCGAAAACTACGCGTGAAAGCTCTGGCCCAGCGCTTCCAGGCGGATGGCCAGTGGTGACAGGCTCTGGCTGCTGGTCGCCAGCACACCGATATTGGCGGCGGTGTGTTCGGCGATGGTCTGCACCGAGCGCAACTGGTCGGCCATTTCCCGGCTGACGGCGGACTGCTGTTCGGTCGTCGTGGCAATCAAGCCGTTGAGCCGGGTGATGTGGCCGATCCCTTCGCCGACTGCGCGCAGGGATTGCGAAGCGCGCTGGCTGTCCTCGACACAACGCCCGACGCCCTGCAGGCTGTCGTTCATGGCCGTAGCGGCCTGACGACTGCCTTTTTGCAGGTCTTCGATGATGGTCTGGATTTCCTTGGTCGACGACGCTGTGCGTTGGGCCAGGTTGCGCACTTCATCGGCCACCACTGCAAAGCCTCGGCCCTGCTCACCGGCGCGAGCGGCTTCGATCGCGGCGTTGAGGGCCAGCAGGTTGGTCTGCTCGGCAATGCTGCCGATCACGTCCAGTACCTTGCCGATCTGTTCTGACTGGTTGGCCAGAGCTTGTACGGTCTCATCGGTGGTCGTGATGCGTGCGGCAAGCTGGGTGATTTCGCTCTGCGCACGGTCGACACTGTCGCGCCCGTGAGCGACCTGATCGCTGGCGTCACCGGCCCGCTGCACGGCTTGCGCGACGTGGCTGGAGATATCGTTCATGGCATCGCCCATGCGCTGCATCGCGCCGGTCATGCGCGCGATTTCACTGAGCTGATGCTGTGCACCGGTTTCCAGCGTACTGCTGGCCTTGGCGAGGTCATGACCCAGTTCGCCAAGCCCGCGAGTGTCACGCACCACGCCGTCGACCAGGCCGGTGATCTGCGCCAGAAACTGCTCGAACCGCTGCGCCAGCGAGACATGTTTGCCCGACTGCTGGCTGGACTGGCTATCAGTAGAGAACTGGTTGGTGGTGGCCAGCATCCGGTCCAGCATGTCCTGATTCTCGACCGCCTCGGCTTGGTTCTGTACCGCGAGGTAGACCAGAATCGCGCTTTCAACGACCACATACACCGCATGCACAAGCACCATGCTCCAGCCGAAGCCGTGGTGCATGACATACACCGGGAAGCCGGAATGCTGCAGGGCATGGAAACCGATGTGGTGGAGGGCGATGGTGACGGCAGCGACCAGAATCGGCAGCCAGTCGCGGTAGAAGGTAAGCACTGCCAGCAGGACGAAGATGCCGAAATGTATCTCGACCTGCCCGTGGGCCTGATTGATGTGCAGCGCGGTCATGACCATCAGGCCTACCCCGAAACAGCAACGCATCAATCGGGTGCCGCCGATGGCCCGATACAGCCCGGTCAGCACCACCGCGGTGCCGCCACCGACGACGACTGCCTGGGTGAAGGTGTCGAACCAGAACGCCAACCCGAGCGCGTAGATGAACAACAGCCAGATCAGACCCAGCATGATCCGGTCAGCCTTGCGGTAATGGTCAAGGAAACGAGGGGCTACGGGCATCGAACACATCCTTTTGAAATCCATGGCGACAGGGGCTCCTGCCGGTTTTCAAATCTGCACGAGCAAAAGCCCGGCCAAAGTGCCGTCCGGATAGTAGCCCTATGCCAGAATTTCAGACATACATATTCTTTGCCCGGTATTCACGGCTGCGTATGCGGTGCGGCGCAGATCTGTGACGCGGAGCGTCACGCCAGGCATTCCACTGGAGCGTGAGGAACGATAGTCAGCAGGTAGGTCGCGGAACGGGTGTAGCGCGAGGCGTCCGGGCGAACGCTATCGTGCCCATGCTCCAGCGTGGGCATGCTGTTCTGGACGCTCAGCGTCCTCTCCCGGCTGGTATTTCAGTGGCGCAGCAATTTGCGCAGCGGTACGCCGTCTTTCATGACTGGGGATTTGATGACGATGTAGCTGAAGTACTTGGAGATGCCGATGTTTTTGTCCAGCAGCTCTTCGATCACTTCCTGATAATGCTGAATGCTGCGGGTCATGAAGCGCACTAGGTAATCGTAGCCGCCGCTGATCAGGTGGCATTCCAGCACTTCGTCGACGTGGCGGATGTTGGCTTCGAATTTGGCGAAGTCTTCGCGCTTGTGGTCGCTGAGCGAGATTTCCGTGAACACCGTGACCGATTCGGTGATTTTCGCGAGATTAAGATGCGCCTTGTAACTGGAGATGTAACCCGCCGACTCAAGTCGTTTGACGCGTTGCAGGCAAGGGCTCGCGGAAAGCCCGACTGCATCGGCCAGGCTGACGTTGGTCATGCGCCCGTCTTTCTGGAGTTCTACCAGGATATTGATATCAATCCGATCCAGTTTGACCAAGCCTTCCATTACCTACCTCATGTATTGCCATTCACCGTGCCTACCTTCTAGCAAAATCAGCGCCGTAAAGACAGCTGATGCTGAGCAACCAGATCCGCCATGCTGTTGATGCAGATATCTGCGGCGCAGGGCTGGCTGTGCTGTTCGCGGCTGCGGCGGATCAGGCACAGCCCGCCGAGGCCCGGAGCAGAGGCCGGTGGGCGGGAAACCAGCAAGGTGTCTCGGGTGTCCAGATCCATCTTGGCAAGCCAGCGCGTGTCGTCCAGCGGGTGCGTGGTCAACGACAGCAAACTGTCAGCCTCAAGCCCCAATCGCTCGCACAGGAGACCGCGATCCTGCAGATCCCGGTCGGCGTACACCAGCAATCGATAGAACTTGCGCAGGTAGAGCATCGCGCCGGGCGCATCCTCGAACAGCGTCCAGTTCGGCACCGAGCGGGCGAAACTCATGCCTTCCTCCCAACTCGCCTTGATCCCCAGTCGTTCGGCCAGTTGGCGATGCGCAAAGCACAACAGTCCGCTGAAACCCAATTCGTCAAAGCGCGGGTACAACGTGCGGATGACATCATGGAATTCAGCGAGTACCTGGTCTTTGCCGGGTGTGTTCAGACCGTTGTCCAGCAACGGCTGCAACGCCGTCCAGACACCGGAATCACGGTCCACCAGCACTTCATCACAATCGATCAGCAGTGCGCGGTAATCAATAAGCCCCATGGCAGGCAACGTCTCCATTCAACAATGATACCCGGCGCGGGTGATCGCAGCGTCTCACGACAGCCGCGACCACGCTTGCGCTCAGCTGGACTTCAATACTCGTGCCAAGGCCGCGTCGAGAATGCCCAGCGCTTCATCGATCTGCTGCTCGGTGGTCACCAGTGGGGCCAGGAAGCGCAGGACGTTGCGGTACACGCCGCACTTGATCACCAGCAGGCCACCGAGGCGCGCCTGGTCGATGATCTTCTGGTTGAGGTCGGCGTCCGGGCTGCGGGCTGCGTCATTCTTGACCATCTCCATGGCGAGCATGAAACCGGTGCCGCGCACGTCACCAATGCAGGCGTAACGCTCTTTGAGCGCGAGCAGACCCGCACGCAGATGTTTGCCCAGCTGTTCGCCACGCGCCAGCAGGTTTTCTTGCTCATACGTGTCGATCACTGCCAGTGCCGCGGCGCAGGACAGGGCATTACCGCCGTAGGTGCCGCCCAGGCCGCCCGGAAGCGGTGCATCCATGATCTCGGCACGCCCGACCACGCCCGACAGCGGCATGCCGCCCGCGAGGCTCTTGGCCACGGTCACCAGATCAGGCTGGATGCCCGAATGCTCGAAGCCAAACCATTTGCCGGTACGCCCGAAACCGGACTGGATTTCATCGGCAATCAGCACAATGCCGTGTTGTTCGGTCAGCGCACGCAAGGCCTTCATGAACTCGACTGGCGCAGTCAGGAAGCCGCCGTCACCCTGCATCGGCTCGATCAGAATCGCCGCCACACGCTCCGGTGCGACCTGAGTGGCCAACAGCTCGTGCAACGCCGCCAGCGCCACTTCAGTGGTTACGCCGCGGTATTCGTTCGGGTACGGCGTGTGGAACACTTCGGGGGCCATCGGGCCGAAATTCTGTTTGTACGGCTGGCTCATGCCGGTCAGCGTGGTGCCGAGCAGCGTACGGCCATGAAAGCCGCCCCGGAACGAGATGATCGCCGGGCGATTGGTGTGGGCGCGGGCGATTTTCACCGCGTTTTCCACGGCTTCGGCGCCGGAGGTGAAAAGCACGGCCTTGTGATCGATACCGCTCTGGCCTGCGATCAACAGGCTCAAGCGTTTGGCCAGATCGATATAGGGCTGGTAGGAGGCCACCTGAAAGCAGGCGTGGGTGACTTTAGTCAGCTGCGCCTGAATCGCCGCGACCACGTTCGGGTGGTTGTGGCCGATGTTCAACACGCCGATACCGCCGACGAAATCCAGATAGCGCTTGCCATCGACGTCCCACAATTCAGAACCCTGGGCGCGGTCGATGACCAGCGGGTGGGCCGTGACAATGCCACGCGGCACAAACTGGTCGCGCTGGCGGATCAGATGAGGGGTGTCGTCGACTTTGCTGTTCATGGTTTTACCTATCATGGGCCAGGCAGCCGGCGGGGGTGGCTGCGATGTTGTTCAGGTTAAGCGTTCAGCGAAATGATCTACGCCGAACTTCGCCCCTCAGATGTCCATATCGACTGTTTTTCGCCTCGCAAACGGCAGATTCCTTCATGCCCGCAAATCACCATGCAATCTGCCGGGCAGCGGCGCTTTTCGGACATTAGAGGGGCCTGGAAGCAGTCCTTTTCGACAGATCATGCTTTGCTTTTACGGCATGATGGGGCTCATCTTTCATGCTCAGGAAATGCCCATGCCCGCCCTGCTCTACAAAGCCGATCCCGCACGTGCCGAACGCTGGCGCGTCCTGTTTGCCGAGCACGCGCCAGACATTGAATGGCGGGTATGGCCAGACATCGGCGACCCGGCCGACATCCACTATCTGGGCGCCTGGCTGGCGCCCGATGATCTGCAGGAACTGCTGCCCAACCTGAAAGTGCTGTTTGCCCTGTCGGCGGGTGTGGACCAGCTGGACCTGAGCCGTATTCCGAAAGCACTGCCGGTGGTGCGTCTACTGGACCCTGGCATCAGTCACGGGATGTGTGAGTACGCAACCTTTGCCGTGCTGAGCCTGCACCGGGAAATGCTGCGTTATCGGCAGCAGCAGGTTGAAGGCGTCTGGAAAGCCCACCCGCTGATACCGGCGAACCAACGGCGAGTCGGCGTGATGGGGCTGGGCTTGCAGGCGCAGCATATTCTGTCGAGCCTCAAACCGTTCGGTTTCCAACTGTCGGGCTGGGCGCGCAGCGCGCATCGAATCGACGCTGTGCAGTGCTATGCCGGGGAAGATCAACTGGACGCATTTCTGGGGCAGTGCGACATTTTGCTGTGTGTCCTGCCGCTGACTGGCCAGACCGAAGGCATCCTCAATGGCCGGCTTTTCGAGCAGATGCCCGAAGGTGCTGCACTGATCAATATGGGCCGTGGTGGGCATCTGGTGGAAGCGGATCTGATTGAAGCGCTGGACAGCGGCCAACTCAGCGCTGCAGTGCTGGATGTGCTGCAGCAGGAACCAGCGTCAGCCGACCATCCGTTCTGGAACCACCCGAAGATCCTGCTGACCCCGCATGTGGCGGCCATGACCCAGCCGGAAAGCGCATTTCCTGGCCTGCTCGATAACATCCGCCGCTTTGAACGTGGTGAAGCGATGCAAGGACAGGTGGATCGCGGCCAGGGTTACTGATGCGTTGGATTATCGTTCCCACGCTCCGTACCCAGCGTCATACACAAGTCTGCTTTTGATTCTGGCCGGAGGCCGTAGGAGCGAACCGGGCGACGCTTCGCTTGTTCGCGAAAGCTGCCTCAACTGCCACGCCTGGCAATTGACCTCAACGGCATGGTTGCGCGCTTCGCGCTTTGATCCTCGAAAACGGGCGTTTTATGTCCGCAAGCCAGGTTGTGTGAATGCCAGTCTTCGCGAACAAGTTCGCTCCTACGCCCTTCGGGCAGAAGCCAAGGCGAATACGGTCTGCTTTTGATTCTGGCCGCAGGCCGTAGGAGCGAACCGGGCGACGCTTCGCTTGTTCGCGAAAGCTGCCTCAACTGCCACGCCTGGCAATCGACCTCAACGGCATGGTTGCGCGCTTCGCGCTTCGCGCTTTGATCCTCGAAAACGGGCGTTTTATGTCCGCAAGCCAGGTTGTGTGAACGCCAGTCTTCGCGAACAAGTTCGCTCCTACGCCCTTCGGGCAGAAGCCAAGGCGAATACGGTCTGCTTTTGATTCTGGCCGCAGGCCGTAGCGAACCGGGCGACGCTTCGCTTGTTCGCGAAGGGGACTTGCTGTTTTCTCCGCCTCTACAACCCACCCACATGAAACGCCTTCACTTCCAGGTATTCATCCAGTCCGTAGCTGGAGCCTTCGCGGCCCAGGCCGGATTGTTTGATGCCGCCGAACGGGGCGACTTCCATGGAGATGATGCCGGTGTTGAGGCCGACCATGCCGAACTCCAGCGCCTCGCCGAAACGCCATGAACGGCGCAGGTCCTGGGTGAAGTAATACGCACCAAGGCCATAAGGCGTGGCGTTGGCCAGTGCCAGGGCTTCGGCTTCATCTGTGAAGCGCATCAGCGGTGCGACCGGGCCGAAGGTTTCTTCGTTGGCCAGCAGCATGCCCGCGTGCGTATCGCCCAATACCGTGGGCTGGACGAACTGGCTGGTGCCGTCGGGAGAACCGCCGTGCAGCAGTTTCGCTCCCTGGCTCAGCGCATCGTCGATATGCCGGGCGACTTTGCTGACCGCCGCCTGATTGATCAGCGGGCCGATGGTCACGCCCTCTTCCAGACCGTTGCCGACCTTGAGCTTGCTCACTTCTTCCACCAGCCGTGCAGCAAAACGGTCGTAGATGCCGTTTTGCACCAGAATCCGGTTGGCGCACACGCAGGTCTGCCCGGCGTTGCGGAATTTGCTGAGCATGATGCCCGTCACTGCCTGTTCCAGGTCCGCGTCGTCAAACACGATGAAGGGTGCGTTGCCGCCCAGCTCCAGGCTCAGACGCTTGATGTGTTCGGCGCTTTGGCGCATCAGCAGACGGCCGACCGGCGTCGAACCGGTGAAGGAAATCTTGCGTACTACCGGGTTGCTGGTCAGCTCTTCGCCAATCCCGGTGGGCATGCCAGTGATGACGTTGAACACCCCGGCAGGAATGCCCACGCGTTCGGCCAGCACCACCAGCGCCAAGGCTGACAAGGGCGTGAGGTCCGATGGCTTGACGATGATCGGGCACCCGGCAGCCAGGGCCGGCGCGCACTTGCGGGTGATCATGGCGTTGGGGAAGTTCCACGGTGTGATCGCGGCACAGACACCCACTGGTTGCTTGAGGGTCATCAAGCGACGGTCTGCGCTGGGCGCGGGAATGGTTTCACCGTACGAGCGGCGCGCCTCCTCGGCGAACCATTTGACGAAGCTGGCACCGTAGCGGATCTCGCCGCGCGACTCGTTCAGTGGCTTGCCCTGCTCAAAGGTCATGATCAGCGCCAGGTCTTCGACGTTGTCGAGCATCGCCTGATGCCAGCGCTCCAGCAGCGCCGCGCGTTCGGCTGCGGGACGTGCGCGCCAGGCCGGCCAGGCGCGATCAGCCGCTTCGATGGCGCGCAGGGTTTCGACGCCCTGCAGGGCCGGCACCTGCGCCAGCGCCTCGCCGGTGGCCGGGTTGTTGATGGTCAGGGTGGCACCATCGTCAGCGCTGATCCATTGCCCATCGACGTAGGCGCGGTCTACCAGCAGGCTGGGGTCTTTCAACTGATTCTTGAGCATGATCAAGTCCTGTTCCGGGATGACTGCCAGTCTAGGCAGACGCCACAGTCCAGGATGCTGAAAGCGCGATAACGGCAGCGTCCGATGCTGAAATTTGCCTGCGGACGGCAGCCTCTACTGCTTCAACGACCCCAGCAGACTCTGCAAAAAGCGCTCGCCTGCGTCCATCTGACTCTCGTCGATAAACTCGTCCGGCTTGTGCGCCTGCTCGATGGAGCCTGGCCCGCAGACCACCACCGGCACGTTCAGGCGCCCGGCGAACAGACCGCCCTCGGTGCCATACGAGACCTTGATGTGCTGTGTGCCCGGTTCGGCAAACGCATGCAGCAGGCGCACTGCCTCAACGCTTGGATGGGTCTCCAGCGCCGGGTATTCGTTCATGACCTCGATCTCGATGTCTGCCACCCCCGACAGCTGTCGCGCTTCACGTACCAGCACCTCGGCACGCTCGCGCAATTGCTCCAGCAACGCATCGGGGTTGTCGCCCGGCAGGTTGCGGTACTCGAATTCCATGGTGCACAGATTGGGCACGATGTTCAGCGCCTTGCCGCCATCGATACGGCCGATGTGTACGGTGCTGTAAGGGATGTCGTAACCCTCGTCACGCGCGCCTTGCTGTTCGATCTGCTTCTGGCTCTTGCGCAGTTCGGCGATGAAATCGCTGGCCAGGTGAATCGCGTTGACCGCGCGCGGTGCCAGTGAGGAATGCGCCTCCTGACCTCGACAGAAGGTGCGATAGGACGCCTTGCCCTTGTGGCCGACGGCGAACTGCATCAGGGTCGGCTCGCCAACCACGCACAGAAACGGACGTACCGGTGCCAGGTGCAGGACGTCAAGCAGCCGCCGCACACCGACACAGCCGATCTCTTCGTCGTGGGACAGCGCCAATTGCAGCGGGCGCATCAGGGTCATGTCTGCGGCATCGAGCATTGCGTCGATAGCCAGGGCGATAAAGCCCTTCATGTCGCAGGTGCCACGGCCGTAGATGCGCCCGTCACGCAGGGTTGCCTGAAACGGTGGCATGGTCCACGCCTGACCGGCAGCCGGCACCACGTCGGTGTGGCCGGACAGCAGCACGCCCGGTACATCGCGCGGGCCGGTGCTGGCGAACAGGTTGGCTTTCTTGCCGGTCTCGTCCTTGACGATCAGCGACTCGATGCCTTTGCTGGCCAGCAGTTCGCGGACGTATTCGATCAGTGCCATGTTCGGCTCCGACGACACGGTGTCGAAGGCGATCAGACGCTTGAGGATTTCCAGTGCGCGGGGGCTCATGAGGCTTTACTCGTCTGTTCGGTGAAGTTATCCACAAGGCTGACGTCAAAACGGCGAATGTCGAACGGGCTGATCGAGGTGCTGGTAGCACCGGTACTGATCAACTCGGCCATCACGTCGCCGACGCCCGGGCCGAGCTGGAAGCCGTGGCCGCAGAAGCCGAACGCATAAAACAGCCCGTCGACCTTGCCGCTGCGGCCCATCACCGGCAGCGAGTCCGGCGTGTAGCCTTCGATGCCGCTCCACACGCGGATGATGTTCAGGTTGCCGACACCGGGCAACAGGCGACGCATCTGCTGCACCTGATTGACGATGCTGCGCGGCTCGACATAGGCGCGGTGGTTGATCATGTCCGGCTTGCTGCGAAAACCCCCGCCGATGATGATGTTGCCGCGAGCGATCTGCCGGAAGTAGATCACTTCGTGAGGGATTTTGGTGAACACGCCGATCACTGTCGACAGTGCATACGGCACCGGCTCGGTCACGGCCATCTGCGGACCATGGGTGTCCAGCGGCACGGACTCGCCAAACTGCGTGGAGAGTTTCTGTCCCCAGGCGCCAGCGGTGATCAGCAACTGATCGGCGCTGAAAATGCGCCCGTCAGTGGTGGTGACTTCGAATTCGTTACCGACCTTTTCCACATGGGCCACTTCGGTACGCTCTTCGATCCGCGCCCCGGCCCGAATCGCGGCGCGGGCGAAGGCCGGTGCCGCCAGACGCGGGTTGGCGTGGCCGTCGTGCGGGGCATAAGACCCGCCCTTCACGTCGGGGCCAAGAAACGGAAAGCGCTCGTGCAGCGCTTTCCCGCTGTAGATTTTCAGGTCCAGCTCACGGGCTTCCGGGGCTGCTGCGTAGGCTTTCAGCTCGGCGATTTCGTCCTCGCGATAGCAGACGCGCATGTGGCCGCTGGGCAGAAATTCCAGGTCTTCACCGATCAGCTCCGGCAGCCGCTGCCATAACGCTCTGGAGCGGTTGGCGAGTTCCAGCTGACCGAGATGCCGGCCCTGACGTCGCACGTTGCCGAAGTTCACGCCGCTGGCGTACTGACCGATCACGTCGCGCTCCAGCAGCGTCACTGACTTGCCGCGCTGGCGCAGAAAGAACGCTGATGCCGAGCCCATGAAGCCGCCGCCGACAATCAGTACGTCCACTTTTGGCTGCTTCATGATGTCACCTCGTCGATCAGCATCGACAACGGTTTGACCGGTGCCTGACCGCGCTGACGACCGACCTGTTCGACCGGCACGCCTGCTTCGGCTGCGATCACCTCGGCCCCGGCCTGCGAGCAGTAACGGCCCTGGCAGCGGCCCATGCCGACGCGACTGAAAGCCTTGGCGCGGTTGACTTCGCAGGCGCCCTTTTCTCGTACGACGCCGCGCAATTCGCCTGCGCTGATCATCTCGCAGCGGCAGACAATGGCGTCATCGGGCAAGGCAGTCGCCTGGGCCGCAGGCCACGGAAACGCTTCGGCCAGCCCGACCCGAAAGCGGTCCATCGCCACCAGACTCTTGCGCACTTCTGCCTGACGCGAGTTATCCACAGGTTGACCGAGGTCTTCCAGCAGCGCCATCGCCACCAGTCGCCCGGCCTGTTCCGCCGCATCGGCGCCACGAATCTTCGCGCCGTCACCTGCGGCGTAAAAACCTTTGACTGAGGTACGTCCCTCTTCATCGACTGCCAGCAGCCATTGCCCGGACGCTTCGTCGAAACGTAACTGGCAGCCGGCCAGATCAGCCAGCTGGGTTTCCGGACGCAGGTGATAACCCAGCGCCAGGGCATCGCAATCGACGTTCAGCGCGGTGCCATTGGCCAGCTTCACACGCACGCCGGTCACGCCGTCCTGTTCGCTGCCGATGATTTCCTCGGGCTGCACGCCCAGATGCACCGGCACCCCGGCGCTGTACAGTTGGCCCAGCAGTTTCATGCCGTTGAACAGCAGACCGGGGCGCGCCAGCAATTTGGGCATCGCGCTGACGCGTTTGCCGAACGGTGAGGTGTCGAGCACTGCAGCGACGTCGGCACCGGCTTTGACGTACTGGCTGGCGACCAGGTACAGCAGCGGACCGCTGCCCATGAACACCACGCGACTGCCAATCGAGACCGATTGCGACTTCAGCGCAATCTGCGAGCCGCCCAGACTGTAGGTGCCTGCCAACTGCCAGCCCTTGATCGGCATCAGACGGTCGGTGGCCCCGGCACACAGGATCAGTGCGTCGTATTCGACCACGGTGTGTACGCCCTGACTGGCACAGCACAGCTCGCCGTGGGTCAGGTTCCAGGCCAGGGTGTCGGGGCGGTAATCGATCTGCGGGCGCAAGCGATCGAAGCTTTCATGCAGGTCACGCGCTTTGGCCGCTTCGGTGCCATACAGCGCCGAATAATCGCGCTTGAAGCCTTCTGGCTGACGGCGATAGATCTGCCCGCCGTCACGCCGGTTTTCGTCGATCAGGATCGGTTTGATGCCCGCAGCCAGCAAGGTTTCGGCGCAGCGGGTGCCTGCCGGGCCGGCGCCGATGATGACCACTCTCGGGCTGCCAGGGTTGCGAACGTCTAACCGTGAAGAAGTGGCCATTTCGCCTCCGGTTGGGTGGTGACGATGTCGAGTCCGTCGCGGACTTCGTTTGAGCAGGCGCGCAGCCGCTCACCGCTGCGGGTCCAGACCCAGCAATCCTGGCAGGCCCCCATCAGGCAGAAACCTGCACGGCGTCCCGGGTCGAACTCGGACTGGCGTAACGTGGCCTTGCGGGTCAGCAACGCCACCATCAGCGTATCGCCCTGTAATGCCTCGATAGGCGCGCTATCGACCATCAGGCTCACGACCGGGCGATCACGCTCGCCCAGCCTCACAAAACGGCCATTCATGCGTAAGCTCCGACGATTTCAGGATTCAGATTTTCTTGCACGGCCTGCAGCTCGTCGCTGTCGCGGTGGCAAAGGATTTCGCTGCCACCTGCGATCACGCGGCGGCCCGGCGCGGTCTTGTTGCACAGGCCTTCGATTCGGGCCGGGCAGCGATTGAGGAAGGTGCACAGCTCCGGATTGTTGGCCGGTGCGCTGATGGGCGGCAGGTTGCCGCTGGTTACACCGCAGGTTTCCAGCCAGCCCTGACGCAGTTCCGGCACCGAATGCACCAGTAGATCGGTGTAGGGGTGGAACGGCATTCGGCTGAAGGCTTCGCGGCTGCCCTCTTCGACCTTGTGGCCGCTGTACATCACCACGATGTCGTCGCACAGCGCGCGAACGGTGGAGATGTCGTGGCTGATGAACAGGTAGGAAACCCCGAGCTTGCGGCGCAGTTCGCCGAGCAGTTCAAGGATGCAGGCACCCACCACGGTATCCAGTGCCGAGGTCACTTCATCACAGAGAATCAGGTCCGGCTTGGCCGCCAGCGCGCGAGCCAGGTTGACGCGTTGTTTCTGCCCGCCCGAGAGTTCGTTGGGACGCCGCTCGGCCAGCTCGCGGGGCAGGCGCACCAGGTCCATCAGTTCATCGATGCGCTCGCGCAGGGCCCTGCCCTTCAGGCCGAAATACATCTTCAGCGGGCGCGCCAGAATTGCGCTGATACTGTGCATCGGGTTGAGTGCG
This sequence comes from Pseudomonas sp. PvP028, assembly GCF_017832255.1. Classification (NCBI taxonomy): domain Bacteria; kingdom Pseudomonadati; phylum Pseudomonadota; class Gammaproteobacteria; order Pseudomonadales; family Pseudomonadaceae; genus Pseudomonas; species Pseudomonas sp. PvP028. The sequence continues at coordinate 1,218,578 of NZ_JAFIBL010000001.1, read as the reverse complement.
GTGTCGGCGTTCTGGAACACCATCTGGATGCGCCGGAACTGTTCTTCGGTACGACCCGCCAGGGTGCCGGACAACTCGGCACCGTCGAACGTCAGGCTGCCATGCGCCGGGTCCAGAAGACCGGCGACCACACGGGCCAGCGTCGATTTGCCCGAGCCTGACTCGCCGATCACGCCGATGGCCTGACCACGGCGGATGGTCAGGTCGATGTCTTCCAGCACGCGAATCATCGGCATGCCCTGCAGGTTCTTCTTGCCGTAGCCCGCCGTCAGGCCCGTGATGGTCAACAGCGTGCTGTCCTTGGCCACTTCGCTGGCCGGGCTCAGCACTTTATCCGGACGCGCTGCCGCCAGCAGGCTGCGGCTGTAGGCATCCACGGGTCCCTTGAGCAGCGCGGCGGTGCTGCTGGTTTCGATGATCTGCCCACCGTTGAGCACCACGATCTGATCGGCCATCTGCGCCACCACCGCAAGGTCGTGGGAGACATAAACCGCAGTGGCCCCCCGGTCACGGACTACCCGCTTGAATGCGCGCAGCACGTCGATCTGCGTGGTGACGTCCAGTGCCGTGGTCGGTTCGTCGAGGATCACCAGCAACGGATCACTGATCAGCGCCATGGCCGCCATGACGCGTTGCAACTGACCGCCCGAGACCTGATGCGGATAACGTCGACCGATGCTTTCCGGATTGGGCAGGGCCAGATCGCGGAACAGCTCGACCGCCTTGGCTTCCAGTTCCGCGCGGCTGCCCAGGCCGTGAATCAACGCACCTTCGATCACCTGATCGATCAGCTTTTTCGCCGGGTTGAAGGCCGCTGCGGCGCTTTGCGCAATGTAGGAAACGCGATTGCCACGCAGGCCCTGCAATTGGCTTTCGGGCAGGCTGAGCATGTCGTGCTCGCCCACTTGAACCACCCCGCCGGCCAGCTTGCAACCGCGTCGGGCGTAACCCAGCAGAGCCAGCGCGATCGTGGTCTTGCCGGAGCCCGACTCGCCGATCAGTGCCAGCACTTCACCTTTTTCCAGCGCAAAGCTGACGCCTTTGACAATCTCCAGCTCGCCATGGTCGCCATCGGCAACTACGCGCAGGTCTTGCACACGAATCAACTGGCTCATCTCAATGCCCTCCCGAACGACGACCACGCCGCGAGGCCAGCCGGTCGATGAGCAGGTTCACGCCGATGGTCAGGGTGCCGATGGCCAGTGCCGGGATCACGATGGCCGGCGCGCCCTGGCTGAGGCCACCGATATTCTCGCGGACCAGCGAGCCAAGGTCGGCGTCAGGCGGCTGTACACCGAGCCCCAGAAAGCTCATGCCGCTGAGCAGCAAGACGATGAAGCCGAAGCGCAGGCCCAGGTCGGTCATGACCGGGTTGAGCATGTTCGGCAGGATTTCCCGGCAGGCAATGTAGATACGGCCCTCGCCGCGTGTGCGTGCCACTTGCACGTATTCCAGCGCCTCGATATTCACCGCCATGCTGCGCGCGATCCGAAACGCGCCTGGTGTGTAGCTCAGCACCGCCGTGCAGATCAGCAGCACCTCGGACGAGCCGAATGCCGAGACCATGATCAGCGCCAGCATTTTGCTGGGGATCGAGATGAACGCGTCCATCAGGCGGCTGATGATTTCGTCCAGCCATTTTGGCGCGACCACCGACAGCAGCGCGCACAGCGTCCCGATGCCGCTGGCCAGTACGGCAGAAATCAATGCCAGGCCGACGGTGAAGCGCGCGCCGACCAATACGCGGCTGAGCATGTCGCGACCCAGGTAGTCAGTACCGAATGGATAGGCTGCGCTCATGTTTTCGAACATGTTGTCGGAGACCACTTCGCCCACCGGATGCGGTGCGAGCCAGGGGCCGAACAGGGCGACCATCAACCAGATGAAGCACACCGTTGCGCCCAGCAGGCCAAGCCATGAGGTCGGACGGGACACCTTTTTGCGAAGCACCGGTTGCGGCGCCGCAGGCGTCGATTTCGCAATGAATTGAGTCATTGGTTTCTCAGCCTCGGATTGGAAAGAATTGCACACAGGTCGGCCATCAGCACCAACCCAAGGTAAGCGGAGCAGAACAGCATCGTGCAGCCCTGCACCAGGGCCATATCACGGTTGGTCACGGCATCGACCATCAGGCTGGCGATGCCGGGATAGTTGAAGATGGTCTCGACGATGACGACGCCGCCGAGCAGGTACGACAGGCTCAGTGCCACGGCGTTGACGATCGGTCCGATGGCGTTCGGCAAGGCATGGCGCAATACGATACGCACCGGGCTGACGCCCTTGAGGCGCGCCATTTCCACATACGCGCTGTCCAGCTGGTCAATGACCGCAGCGCGAGTCATGCGCGCCATCTGCGCCACGATCACGCAGCACAGGGTCATCACCGGCAACGCGTAGGTGCGCATGAACTGCCAAGGCGAGCTGACATCGGCGCCGTAGGACAGCGCGGACAGCCAACCCAGATTGACGGCGAAAATCAGCACCGCCAGCGTTGCCACCAGAAACTCCGGCACGGCGACCAGTGACAGGGTGATGAAATTCAGCGCGCTATCCAGGCGACTGCCGCGGTACATCGCTGCGCCAATCCCCAGCGCCAGCGCTACCGGCACCGATACCAGCGCGGTGGTGGCCGACAGCATCAGCGTTTTCGGGAAGCGTCCGGCAATCAGCTCGGAGACCGGCATCGCGTTGGAGACCGATTCGCCGAGGTTGCCGCTGAGCAGGTTGGTCAACCAATGCAGATAACGCACCACACCGGGTTGATCCAGGCCCAGCTTGATACGCAACGCCGCGACCTGTTCAGGCGTCGCGAATTGCCCAAGGGCCTGCTGCGCTGCGTCTCCAGGCAACACCGCGGTAATGGCGAAGACCACGATGGAAACGATCAACAACGTCACGATCGCCGCGCCGAAGCGCTGCACGATCAACCAGAGTGTGTTGCTATTCATCTGCGTCCTCCTGCTCGGTTCAGCGTTGCAATTACGCGTCCAGCCACACCTGCTCGCTGAACATGTAGCCCATGAAGCCGCCCAGCGGGTTGCTGGAGTAGCCCTGGACACGCTTGTCCACACCGTCGATGTTGCTGATGAACACAGGGATGCCGACGCCGCAGTTCTGGCTGACCAGAGCCTGCATGTCGCCATACATTTTGCCGCGCTTGGCGTCGTCGGTTTCGCCACGGGCCAGCACCAGCAACTGATCGAACTGGTCGTTTTTCCAGCCGGACTCGTTCCACGGCGCTGTGGACTGGAAGAATTGCGAGAAGATCACGTCGGCGTTCGGGCGCGGGTTGATGTTGCCGAAGCTCAGCGGATGCTTCATCCAGTGGTTGGACCAGTAGCCGTCGCTTGGCAGACGGTTGACGTTGAGGGTCAGGCCGGCCTGCTTGGCGGACTGTTGCAGCAGCACGGCAATGTCCACCGAACCGGTCGCAGCAGGCGACGCCGCCACGGCCATGGTGATACTTTCCATGCCGGCTTTCTTGAGCAGGAATTTGGCTTTTTCCGGGTCGTAGGCGCGCTGTGGCAGGTCAGCGTTGAAGTAGCGCGAGCCTGGCGAGATCGGATGGTCGTTACCGACGCGAGCATAGCCACGGAACACCGCTGATTTGACCTGCTCACGGTCCAGCAGGTACTTCATGGCCTCGGTGAATTCCGGACTCTTGCCGGGCATCTGGTCCTGACGAATGATCAGGTCGGTATAGTTGCCGGACGGGGCATCGACCACCCGGTGTCTGGCGCTGGCGGCAATGCGTGTGGTCGAGCGCGGATTGACCTCGTTGATCATGTGTACGTCGCCGGAGAGCAGCGCGTTGACCCGCGATGGCTCGTCGGCGATGGCGATGAATTCGATCTCGTCCAGGTACGGCAGGCCCGGCTTCCAGTAGTTGGGGTTGCGCGCACTGACCGAGCGCACGCCAGGGTTGAATTCCTTGACGGTGAACGGCCCGGTGCCGATGCCTTTGCTGAAGTCGGTGGTGCCTTCAGGCACGATCAGCAGGTGCGAGACCGCGAGGATCGACGGCAGCTCGGCGTTTGGCGAGCTGAGGGTGATCTGCACTTCCAGCGGGCCGGTGGCCTTGATCTCGGAAAACTGCGCCATCAGTGGCATGACTTTCGAACCGGTGGCCGGATCCTTGTGGCGCGACAGGGAGAACACCACGTCACCAGCGGTCAGCGCCTTGCCATTGTGGAAGGTCACGCCCTGGCGCAGGGTCACGGTCCAGACCGTCGCGTTGTCGCTTTCGATCTTCTCGGCCAGCTCCATGTGCGGCACCAGATGGCTGTCGAAACGCGTCAGGCCGTTGTAGAACATGAAATGACGCACGTAGTCGGTGGACAGCGCGCCTTTGGCCGGGTCCAGCGTATCGGCGGTAGAACTGGACATGCCGGCAACCCGAATGCGGCCGCCCGGTTTGCCTTTGACAGGGGCATCCGCGTCGTCGGCAAAGACCTTGCCGGCCGCGCCGAACAGGCTGGTGGAGCCCGCCGCAACTACGCCTGCAACACCCAGCATGCGCAACGCATCGCGCCGTGACAGGCCACGATTGAGACCTTCGAAAACCCGCAGGCTGTCTTGGCCTGTGATCAACGCGGAGTCGGTTTTTTTATCAGCCATATCAGTTCTACCTGTCGAAAAGGGAAAATTCCGAATTGCTCACGGTTGGCCGGAGCGTCCTTCAAGCACACACGATGACGGTCAGACGAACACTCAGTGGCGGCTGTCCTGATAGCGGTAATATGCGCCTACCAGCGGCAGAAACCATGGTTTGCCGAAGTGGCCGGGAATGGCTGGCCAGCTCAGGTCTTTCCAGGGATTGGCCTGTGCCTTGCCTTCCATGACTTCGGCCATCATTCGCCCCATGTGCACCGACATTTGCACACCGTGACCGCTGTAACCCATCGAATAGAAGACCCCGTTGTGTTCGCCTGCACGCGGCAAACGGTCGGAGGTCATGTCCACCAGCCCGCCCCAGCAGTAGTCGACCTTGACGTGTGCCAGTTGCGGAAACATCTGCACCATGGCCGCCTGCAACACCTTGCCGCTTTTGGCGTCTGAGCTGCTGTTGGACATGGCGAAGCGTGCGCGTCCGCCGAACAGCAGGCGGTTGTCCGGCGTGAGGCGGAAATAGTTGCCGATCAAACGGCTGGTCACGTAAGCGCGCTGGTGGGGGAACAGTTGGTCGATCAGCGCTTGCGGCAATACTTCAGTGACGATGACGAAGCTGCCGACCGGCACGATGCGCCGGCGATACCAGCCCAGTCCGCCATGCTGGCAGGCACCGGTCGCCAACATCAGCTGGCCGGCCTGGATCGAGCCTTTCGAGGTGTTGACCACAAAGCCGCCACGGTTGGCTTTCCAGTCTTTTACCGTCGCGTTCTGATACACCCTTGCGCCATGGCGCACGGCCGCATCGGCGAGACCCAGACCGAAACGTCCGACATGCATCTGTATGCCGTTGCGCTGCAGCAGGCCACCGTGAAACTCGTTCGAATCGATTTCGGCGCGCACGTCCTGAGCCGATAGCAGCTCGACGTCAGCATCGACTTCGCGGCGGATCAGCTCGCAGGTGCGCGCCAGTCCTTCGTAATGCCCTGGCTTGGCCGCCAGCTTGAGCTTGCCGTTACGCTTGACGTCGCAGGCGATGTTTTCCTCCTCGATTACGGTCACGACGCTCTGCACCGCGCTTTCATAAGCCTTGTAATACTCGCGTGCCTGATCGGCACCCAGGGTTGCGCTCAACGACGCGTAGTCCTGGGCCACGCCGGTATTGCACTGTCCACCATTGCGGCCCGACGCTTCGCCGATCACCCGGCCTGCTTCCAGAACCACCACGCTGGCACCTTTCAAGGCCAATGCACGCGCCGCCGCAAGGCCGGTGAAACCGCCACCGACCACCACCACGTCAGCCTGCCCCTCCACTGCGCCGTCCTGCGCGCCGGTAAAGTCTGGAGCCGTATCGAGCCAGTAAGACTCACTGCGCATATCGTTCCCCTTGTCACTCATCGAAGAGCACCTTGAAAAATGCCGGTTTTGCGCGGGTTGCCCAGCCTAGAGGCCGACCAGCCCGGCCAGTCCGCCGATATCCGGGATCTGGTGGTATTCGTAGAAGCTGTTGGCGGGCTGTTCATGACCGCGAGCCACAAAGGCCTTGTTTTTGATTTTCATGTCGTGGGCCGAGAACAGGTCATAACGGAAGCTCGAGGACACATGCAAGATGTCTTCCGGACCGCAACCCAGGTTGTCGAGCATGAACTCGAAGGCTGCCAGACGCGGCTTGTAGACCTTGGCCTGGTCAGCGGTGAACACCTTATGGAACGGTGCGCCGAGCTTTTCGACGTTGGACATGATCTGACTGTCGCTGGCGTTGGAGAAAATCACCAGCGGGATCTTGTCGGCGATTTTCGACAGGCCGGCGGGCACATCGGCATGTGGACCCCAGGTTGGCACGGCGTCGTAATACAGCTGGCCTTCTTCGCGGTATTCAACGTTCCAGCGCTTGCAGGTGCGCGCCAGTGCGACTTTCAGGATTTCGTCGTATGGCATCCAGTCACCCATGACCTGATCCAGACGATACGCCGAAAAATCCCTGACGAACTGATCCATCTGTTCAGCCGGAACGCGGTCGGCAAACAGCTCGCGCGTCATGGTGCCCATATGGAAATTGGTCAACGTGCCGTAGCAGTCGAACGTAATGAATTTTGGTCGAAGAAAGCTCATTGTGTGCGGTCCTGAAAGTTCGTTGAGGTCATGGCATGACGAGCAATCCGGCCTGATATCCAGGGGCGGTGATGCACGCTGCAGCACAACCTCATTACAACACCGTGAAATCAGCATATGGCGTTAAAAGTGATGGCTGCTTGATAGAAACCACCGTTTTGAGGTGCGCGCTCAGCAGACTTTGCGGGGCGCTCCAGCCTTGGGCAGAGCCCGGTTTTCGGCGCTTTTGTGACCCTTTTCAGGGCGCTCGGGCTCAAACACGCGGGTTTGCGCCGCAGAAACTGCGCCGCGCCAGCGCTCGGCGAGTGACAAATGCCGGCAGCTATATAAAGAGCCTGAACGCGTGGTAAAAACCCTAAGCATTTGCTGCCGGAGGCCCGGCTGATTTAAGCAGTAACTGTGGTCTGGCGAACGGCACTTTGTGGAATCTGCCGAATGCTCGCCAGCCTCTTGTCTCCTCTCGCCACAGGTGGGATACAGAGCATCTGCAGCAACCTTTTATTGCCTGTGCATCCTTCTGGACGGAGACACGTCATGCTCGCTCAGCAACGCCTCGACTTTGAATTTCGCCCCATGACCGCAGCCGATGTCGGCAACGCTCATGAGTTATCCATCGCCCTGAAGTGGCCGCATCGACTTGAGGACTGGGCCATGCTGCAGCGTGTCGCCCAAGGCTTTGTCGCGGTACACAATGGGCGTTTGATCGGCAGTGCCTTTGCCTGTCATCAGGGCGAGTTTTCCACCATCGGCCTGGTGATCGTCAGTGACGATTACCAGGGCAAGGGCATTGGTCGCAAGCTGATGGAGTTGGCCGTCGGCAGCGTCGCGCCCCGCACGGCGGTCCTCAACGCCACGCTGGCAGGTGCGCCGCTCTACGCGAAGATGGGGTTCGTCAGCTTTGGCGAGATCCAGCAGCGTCAGGGGCAGGCGCAACCGCCCGACACCACCGAATTGAAGGCACAGGAACGTTGCCGGGGGCTGAACGAGGCTGACCACCCTCGTGTGCTGGAACTGGCCAACGCCGGTTCGGGTATGGACCGCTCGGTGACGCTGGGCGATGTGCTGAACAACCTTGAATACGCTGTCGGCATTGAGCGCGACGGTCAGTTGCAGGCCTTTGCCCTGTTGCGCCCGTTCGGTCGTGGCCTGTGCATCGGCCCTGTTGTTGCCCAGGGCGTTGACCAGGCCAGGCACATGATTGGAGAGCTGCTGGCCCGCGTGCCTTATGCCTTCGTACGTATCGACATCCCGACCGACAGCGGCCTGGCTGACTGGCTGGAGGAAGCCGGCCTCAAGCGCGTCGACAGCGTGACCTGCATGAGCATGGGCGCAGTCCCGCGAGCCACTCAGGGCGTGCGCCAGTTTGCGCTGATTACCCAGGCGATCGGCTGATCGCCCGTAAGCACCTCATCGTGCCAATGCTCTCGCAGAGCGTCACGAAATGCATTACCACGCAGAGCGCTCATCGTTATACATAAGTCCTGGAGAGCCCAGAATACGTGCCTTTCAGGCTTCTGCCCGCAGGGCGTAGGAGCGAACTTGTTCGCGAAGACAGGCGATTATACCGGCCCTTTCGCGAACAAGTTCGCTCCTACGGCCTCCGGCCAGAAGCAAAAGCGGATTTGTGTATAACGCTGAGTCCGGAGCGTGGGAACGATCATCAACGCTTCAACTTCAGGAGCCCGACCCGATGCCCCAACCCACTGTTTTGCTATTGGCCCGCGCTGACCTCAGCCCGGTCGACACCGAATTCACCACTGGCCCCATCGATGCGCATGACTCGTTCGATAATGAACGCCGCACAGCGTTCATCGATGATCAGGGCATTGCGGCCGGCCTCGTGCACTTCGGCACGTCACTGTCAGTGGCAGCCTACCCCTACACCGAAATGCTGGTGATGCATCGGGGGTCCGTCACCCTGACCTCCGGCACCGAGAGCCTCACCATCAAGACCGGTGAAAGTGCCGTGATCGGTCGCGGCACTCAAGTACGTATCGACGCGCAACCGGACAGCCTCTGGGCGTTCTGCGCGTCCACCCAGGCCAGCGGGCCAGACAAACCCGGCATCACCGCGCTCGACCGCCTCGCCATGCTCACGCCGTCTTCACCGCCAGACCCGGCGATCATGATCAGCGCGCTGCCACAATGCCGCAGCAACAACCTCTTCGAAGACACCGCCAGCACCCTGCGTATCGGCGTGTGGGACTCGACGCCCTACGAACGCATCTCGCGGCCGCACAAGATCCATGAACTGATGAACCTGATCGAAGGCAGCGTCGAGCTGAGTCTGGAAAACGGCCCGAGCCTGACCGTGAACACCGGCGACACCGTATTCGTCGCCCAAGGCGCGCCCTGCAAGTGGACCAGCACTGCGTATGTGCGCAAGTTTTATGCGGTGACGTGAGACACGTTGTCGCGCCCTTCAGCTCTGAGGGGCGCTTTAATCTGCACACTTACAACTTCTGCCAGCGCAGTTAATCCAACTCGATACTAAAAGACAAGAGCAATCATCTTCATTAACTGATTTGCAAAGAATCAGAAGTTTCCTACTTTTCTTTCCCATCTCACGTGCTAAAACATCTCAACGGATTGCAGGAAACTAATCTTTTCTTCTAACCCGTTCAGCGGAGTCACCCCTGCTTTTTAGTATAGGGTCATCCTCCGACTGTCATCGACATAAACACCTTCAGGTGGACAGCGCACTTTCTGTGCGCTGATACATGGCGGATCTTAATCGGGCGATAGCGCGTGCACGTCATATATGCGGCTCACTGCTGTCGTGCGTTCGCCTTGCTTAATGTAATACGAACTTAATTAATTAACTCAGGAACTACCGATCATGAAAACAAAAAACGTCTTGCTGACTTCTCTTGCTCTCGCCACGCTGTGCGCCACTGTTGTTGCGCACGCGGGACCACCGGTTACGGTGACGTTCAAAAATCTGGGAACAGAGGCCGCGAAGCATAAGCCTGTTACGCGTAACGAGTTATCGACGCTACGCAACGCCAGAACAGCCATTGGCTCTACCGTTCAACCCGGCGATTCAAACTTTTATACGGTGCAAAGCACGCTCTCACCTGATGCCAGCTACGCCAGTGTTCGTTATGTGATGGGTTCCAAGGTATGTGTATTCTCGACCACCTTTGTAAGGCTGGCAGGCGCGGGTGGAGTCAAGGTTCCAAAGTGGAACCGTACTGCAACGCCTGAAGGTGGTGCGATTTGCACAGCTACCTCCAGGGTCACCGACCTCTCTACTCATGCATGGACTGCTGAATTCACCATGAAATAATCTCAAGGCGTGCGCGTTACAAAATTACGCGCGCGCCTGCCTCCGGAGGATAACTAAAGCTGAATCTGATCGTGCCGATATAGATAGCGAATATAACGCCATGGATTGGCAACTGACGCGAGGACGCAGCATGTTCGACATTTCTCACATCACGGCCCTTACCAGCAGCCCTACCCTAACGACTGTTGCGAAAGAGGTTTCCCCAACCAGTAGCACGTCGGCAATAAGTAAACTGTCTTCTGAGCGCTCCGCTGATAGTGCAACCCTCTCCACGTTGTCCAGTCAATTAAACAGCAGCGCGATGCGCGCTCAGATCCGCGATAGTCGTTTAGGCTTCAAAGAGCTGGGTGCGGTGGCAACATCCATTAACGACAAGATCACGGGTACACACTATTACGCCAACAGAGCACTGCACGATGCGGAGGTCCCCGATACCGACGATCCAGCGCTGCTCGAAAGAGCCAGGCAGGCTACGCTGTTCAAGAATGGCGGGGGAGCAAACCCGTTCTCAGGATTATCTCAGGATCAACTCAAACTGATCATGTATGACGAAGGTGGCGAATTCACCATTAATGAGCGTAGTGCTGCTTCGTCCGAAAACCATCTTCAACAGGAAGCCTGGAATAGAGCGATGGGCAAACGCTATGTCGACGAATACAACGAAACCGGCAAAAGTACCCAAACACTGGTGATGCTTCTCGCCCACTACGACCAGCTGCCACCCATAGAAAAGGCCCAATACCCCGCCAATTACGCCGCTAACATCACATCTGGCGACAGCTCGGCGATGGACATTTTCAAAACGCTGAAAAGCCAATCAGGCATTCAGGGGACTTGAGCGCCTATGACGGAGCACGCAGGTTCGCGCGCCCTCTCTGGCTGTCGGCGTTCTGCTGTATTGCAGTTCGCCGACACAGCTGCGGTGTAGCCACGTCATTGTTCTTTCAGGCCCAGCACATAGAACTTGCTGTCCACCGCGATCAACGGAAAGCTCGCAGGCAGGTCCTCCTTCGTGATTTCTCTGAAGCCGTGCTTTTCATAGAAGCGATGTGCAGCGTGAAATTTGTCGGTCGTGCCCAGGAAAACTTCGCTGACGCCCTTGCGGGTTGATTCCTCGATCAGGCGCTCGAGCAGTCTGGCTGCAACGGAGAATTCCCGGCCGCGAAACGGGGCGGCGACAAACATCTTGCGCAGTGCTGCCTGGCCTGCGCCGATGTCCCTGAGACCGATGCTGCCGATGATCTGATCGTCTTGTACCGCGACCCAGAAATCCCCTGTGCCGGTCTGGTAAAACGTCGGGATCGCTTTCAGGTCAGGCTGATCTTCGGCGGTAATGGGAATACCGAACTCTTCACGCTGGATTGGCAGGATCATCGCCGATACACCTTGCTCGTCGCTCGGCACGAAACGCCGTATCTGAATCCCGTTTACGCCCACAACACACCTCCTGGCCATCGTCTTCAGTGGAAATCAGTATTCCAGACAAGCAAACGCCCCGACAAGTCGAGGCGTTTGCTTGAGCATTTTCGAGGGTCACACGGGCGTGTGACCCTGAAGATGTTTAATTACAACTTCGGACCCGCAGCCTTGATGGCGTCGCTCACGTCGAACTTCTTGAAGTTCTCCACGAACAGGCCAGCCAGTGCTTTTGCCGCTTCGTCGTAGGCAGCTTTGTCAGCCCAGGTGTTGCGTGGGTTGAGCAGGCCGGTATCGACGCCGGGTACTGACTTCGGTACGTCGAGGTTGATGGTGTCGAGGTGTTCGGTTTCGGCACCGATCAGTGCGCCGCTCTGGATCGCTGCGATCACGCCACGGGTGGTGGGGATGTTGAAGCGCTTGCCGACGCCGTAGCCGCCGCCGGTCCAGCCGGTGTTGACCAGGTAGACCTTGGATTTGAAGCCGCGGATGCGCTTGATCAGCAGTTCTGCGTATTCGCCAGCCGGACGCGGGAAGAACGGTGCGCCGAAGCAGGTGGAGAAGGTGGACTTGATGCCCGAACCCGAACCCATTTCAGTCGAGCCGACCAGTGCGGTGTAACCCGACAGGAAGTGGTAGGCGGCCTGTTCTTCGCTGAGGATCGACACAGGCGGCAGTACGCCGGTCAGGTCGCAGGTCAGGAAGATAACGGCGTTCGGCTCGCCACCGAGGTTCTTCGGTGCGCGTTTTTCGATCAGTTCGCGCGGGTAGGCGGCGCGGCTGTTCTGGGTCAGGCTGCTGTCGGCGTAGTCGGCTTTTTTGGTAACCGGGTCGAGTACGACGTTTTCCAGTACGGCGCCGTGCTGGATGGCTTTCCAGATGACCGGCTCGTTCTTCTCGGACAGGTCGATGCACTTGGCATAGCAACCGCCTTCGATGTTGAATACCACGCCCTCGCCCCAGCCGTGTTCGTCGTCACCGATCAGGTAACGGCTTTCATCAGCGGACAGGGTGGTCTTGCCGGTGCCGGACAGGCCGAAGAACAGGGTGACATCGCCCTCTTCGCCCATGTTGGCCGCGCAGTGCATCGGCAGAACGTCGGACGCCGGGAGCAGGAAGTTCTGCACCGAGAACATGGCTTTCTTCATTTCGCCGGCATAACGCATGCCTGCGATCAGCACCTTGCGGGCTGCGAAGTTGATGATCACGGTGCCGTCGGAGTTGGTGCCGTCACGCTCAGGGTCGCAGACGAACCATGGCGCGTTCTGGATTTCCCATTCGTCCTTGCCAGCCGGGTTGTACTGTTCAGGGTTGATGAACAGGCAACGGCCGAACAGATTGTGCCACGCAGTTTCGGTGGTCATCTTGACCGGCAGGTAGTGCGCAGGGTCGGAGCCTACATGAACATGGGAAACGAAGCGCTCGCGCTCGGCGAGGTACGCGCCGACAAGGTCCCACAGGGCGTTGAATTTATCCTCCGGGAACTTGCGGTTGATCGGGCCCCAGGCGATGGCGTCCTGAGTGCTCGGCTCTTCAACGATGAAACGATCGACCGGCGAACGGCCAGTGCGATGGCCTGTCTCCACAACCAGTGCGCCAGTATCGGACAGTACGCCTTCTTTGCGGGCAAGGGCTTCCTTGACCAGTTCGTCGGTGCTCAGATCGGTGTACACAGCGTTGTTGGTTTGCGTCATGAGGTTCCCCGTCGGCCTGTGGCCGAGTGCTCCAAACGGTTTTGTAGTAAAAAAACAACCACTACTACAGCGTAAAAGTGGGCCGGATTATGCCAGAAATGCCTGGAAATGGTAGGACCCTCCTGTCAGAACAGCATTACAGGGGCCCACACCGTTTTCTGAGGCCCTTTACGCGATGATTAATGGCGCGTGTCAGATGGCGAATCGACACCGCCGCCAGCAAACAGCTGCGCGACGTCAGTGGCATCGAACAGATAGCGTTCGTTGCAGAACTGGCAATCGATCTCGATCGTGCCGTTGTGCTCGATAACCAATTGCTGCGCGTCCTCCAGCCCAAGGCTGGCCAGCGCATTGGCCGAGCGCTCACGCGAGCAACTGCAGCGAAAGCAGATGGGCTGTTCGTCGAACAGGCGAACCGGGTCTTCGTGATACAGGCGATGCAGGATGGTCTGGTTGTCCAGCCCGAGCATTTCCTCGGCCGTAAGGGTGTTGGCCAGGGTGATGACGTGCTCCCAGCTGGCGTCGCGTTCTTCCGGATCGGTGATCTGTGCGATGGGCAGCTGTTGCAGCAACAGACCACGGGCGCGGTGACCGTCGGCCTTGAGCCAGAAACGCGTGCCGAGCTGTTCGGACATCACGAAATAGTTGGAGAGGCTTTCCGACAGGTCGACGCCGTCGAGGGCAACGATGCCCTGATAGCGCTTGCCCTTGTTCGGGTCGATGGTCAATGCCAGCGAGCCATCGGGCATCAGGTCCTGCAGACCTGCGCCTGCTGTGACCAGTGCCTCGTCATAACGGGCAATGCCACGCAGTTCACGCTCGCTGGAGCACTCGACCATCAGCAACGGCACTGCGCCGCTGGAGCGTGCCTGGAGGATCAACAGGCCGTCGAATTTGAGGGTGCCGACGAGCAGCGCGGCAGCCGCCATCAGTTCGCCAAGCAACTGCGCGACCGGCTCCGGGTAGGGATGCTTGGCGAGCACTTCGGCGTAGCTGCGCTCCAGGGCGACCAGTTCTCCGCGAACGTCGCTTTCGTCGAAGATGAAGCGCTGGGTGAAATCGATGTTCGGGAAATCATGCATAGGTAGGAAAGGTATCTGAAGTAATGACAATGGATGGCACGCGGCTTAGGAAGCACCGTCCGGCACTCGAAAGCGGCGTGGGCCATGCGGATTGACCGCATTTTAGGAGCTATGCGGTGCGCTTCCAAGCTGGATGGCACGTCGGACTGATAGCCGGAGCTGCCCGGTGCCGTGTTTCAGTCGTTGTTCTGGCTGGCGCGGAAGCCGAAAAGCTCCCGGCGTTGCTTCTTGGTCGGCTTTCCGTCGGTGGTTACACCCAGGTTGCCGGCCTTGCGCTGAGCGGCAGCATGTTCGCGTCTGGCGATGCTCTCGGGTGTCTCGTGATACAGCGTCTGTGCCTCCGGCGCGCCACGCCGTACGATGGACAGAGCTTCGACGACTACCGTGCGGTCGTCGAAACCCATGCGAATCTGAAACTCGTCACCGATACGAGGCTCTTTGCCGGGCTTGCAACGTTCGCCGCGACAGTGCACCTTTCCGCTTTCGATAGCCGCTTTGGCCAGCGCGCGAGTTTTGAAAAAGCGCGCGGCCCACAGCCATTTATCCAGGCGGACCTTATCGTCTTCTTCCATCTTTTGTGCCATTTGAATTCCTCATGCGTGTGGCAGTCTGAACGTTATCCGGCTAATCAGGAAACCTGGCGGTCTGCAGTTGCTGATCTATAGCTGTCAAGAACATGAAGTAACCGATCCTTGCTTGTCAAAATCCGCTATTCATCATTTTATGGCCCTGACCTCACATGGAGTGCGATGTGACAGATTTTCCAACTTCGTTGACCTCCCCCAAAAAGGGGTGTGAGGGCTGCACCGGCAGTCCGGAACTGGGCTTTTCGTTTGATTATGCCTATCAACCCATCGTCAGCCTGCATGACCAGTCGATCTTTGCCCATGAGGCGCTGGTCCGGGGCCCGAATGGTGAAGGCGCGATGTCGGTACTGAACCAGGTCACCGACCAGAACCGCTATCGGTTCGATCAGACCTGCCGGACCACAGCCATCGCCGGCGCTGCGAGACTGGGCATGACCGAACGTTTATCGATCAATTTTTTGCCAAATGCCGTGTATCGTCCCGAGCTGTGTATCCGCAGCACGCTGGAAGCGGCCAAGCTTCATGACTTTCCCATCGAGCGGTTGATTTTCGAAACCATTGAAAGCGAACATGTCTGCAACAACGGCCATTTGAGCAACATCCTGCGCGAATACCGAGAGTTCGGTTTCATGACCGCCATCGACGATTTCGGTGCCGGCTACTCCGGCCTGACGCTGCTGGCTGATTTCCAGCCCGATCTGATAAAACTCGACATGCACCTGGTTCGCGACATTCATCGTGATCGCGCACGTCAGGCCATTGTTCGTGGCGTTGTCACAATGTGTACGGACTTGGGGATTAAACTCATCGCCGAAGGTATCGAACACATTGAAGAGCGGGATTTCCTGGCTGATTGCGGCATATCCCTGATGCAAGGCTATTTGTTCGCCAAACCTGCATTCAAAGCCCTGGCTCATGTCGCACCCGAGGCCTGGCAGAAGTCTTGAACAGTACGGAATCGCATTGAAGACATTCGATCATCTGACAGTTATCGGCCTGCGCGAGTGGGTGGCGCTTCCCGATCTGGGGGTGGCAGGCCTGCGGGCAAAAATCGATACCGGTGCAAGCACGTCGAGCCTGCATGCCACGGAAATCGAGCCTTTTGAACGCAATGGCCAGAAATGGGTGCGCTTCAACGCGCATCTGGGCACTGTGGTTCAGTTGCGGCATCGTCGCTGCGAAGCGCAACTGGTTGCCATGAAAACCATTAAAAGTTCCAACGGTCAGGCGCAGGTGCGTTATGTCATTCGCACCACACTGGCCCTGGGTGATCGTATCTGGCCGGTGGAATTCACGCTGGCTTGCCGCAAGTCGATGCGTTATCGACTGCTGCTCGGTTCCAAAGCTCTGATCGATGGCCATCTGGTGGTCAATCCGGGCATAACTTACGTACAAGACAAGCCGGTGTTCCCGGCCTCTACTTCCTCAGGTGTTGCATGAAGATCGCTGTGCTTTCGCGTAATCCGCGTCTGTATTCCACCCGTCGTCTGGTCGAAGCTGGCATTGAGCGTGGCCATGAGATGGTGGTGATCGACACCCTGCGCGCCTATATGAACATCGCCAGCCATAAGCCGCAGATTCACTACCGCGGCAAACCTCTGGAGGGCTTCGATGCGGTGATCCCGCGCATCGGTGCTTCGGTGACTTTCTATGGCTGTGCGGTGTTGCGTCAGTTTGAAATGATGGGCGTGTTTCCGCTCAATGAATCGGTCGCCATTGCCCGTTCGCGGGACAAGCTGCGCTCGTTGCAACTCCTGTCACGCCGGGGGATCGGCTTGCCGGTTACCGGTTTCGCTCACTCGCCCGACGATATTCCCGACCTGATCCAGATGGTCAACGGCGCGCCGCTGGTCATCAAGGTGCTCGAAGGCACTCAGGGGATCGGCGTGGTGCTGTGCGAAACGGCCACGGCGGCCGAATCGGTGATCGAAGCCTTCATGGGCCTCAAGCAGGACATCATGGTTCAGGAATACATCAAGGAAGCGGGCGGCGCCGACATCCGCTGCTTTGTGGTCGGTGACAAGGTCATTGCCTCGATGAAGCGCCAGGCCAAGCCTGGCGAGTTCCGCTCCAACCTGCACCGCGGCGGCAGCGCCAGCCTGATCAAGATCACCCCTGAAGAGCGCATGACTGCGCTGCGTGCAGCCAAGGTCATGGGGCTGAGCGTGGCGGGTGTGGATATCCTGCGTTCCAACCACGGCCCTCTGGTGATGGAGGTCAACTCCTCGCCTGGCCTGGAAGGCATTGAAGTGACCACCAGCAAGGACGTGGCCGGGATGATCATCGAGTACCTCGAGAAAAACAGCGGCCCGCATATGACCCGTACCAAAGGTAAAGGCTGACTGCCCGCCCCCGTTTCGATTGCACACGCCGGCGCCATGTCTGCGGACGCCGGCCTGTGCATTCAGCTACCGTACATCAGGTAAACAGGCTTGCCAGTCGAGTCCTCGCCGCCGTATCCCGTCTTTAATCCCGCATCCCTCTGTTCAGCTTAAGGCGACGTAATAGCCAGCTTCGCGCCGAATAGCCATCCTCCTGCGCGGCATAAATCAACACATTTCTCCCGTATTTGTATGCCGATCATGCATGAGGTAGTCGTTTACGGCATTAGACGTATACGCGCGCCATGGGAATAGTTGCGACTTTTTTCGCCTGCTACAGAGCTGGGATGCTCGTCTGCGGTGACCTTCTCGGGACATTTCCAAAGGGAGCTCCTGCCTCGAAACTGCTGTGAAAAAGCACGCTCGGCGCATGGGTTTTGGATTTGCCCAAGCCACTTTGAACAAGGGTAATAATATGAAGAAGGCAAAGCTGAGTCTGGCCTGGCAGATTCTGATCGGACTGGTACTGGGTATCGCTGTGGGGGCGCTACTCAATCATTTCAGTGCAGAAAAGGCCTGGTGGATCACTAACATCCTGCAGCCCGCAGGCGATATCTTCATTCGTCTGATCAAGATGATCGTTATCCCTATCGTTGTCGCCTCGCTGATCGTCGGTATCGCCGGCGTGGGTGATGCCAAGAAACTGGGGCGTATCGGTCTCAAGACCATTCTCTATTTCGAAGTCGTGACCACTATCGCGATTCTGGTGGGCCTGGTGCTGGCCAACGTGTTCCATCCGGGCACCGGCATCGACATGAGTACACTGGGCACTGTCGATATCTCCAAGTATCAGCAGACTACTGCTGAAGTTCAGCACGATCATGCGTTTATCGCGACCATTCTCAACCTGATCCCGTCCAACATCTTCGCTGCCATGGCGCGTGGCGAGATGCTGCCGATCATCTTCTTTTCAGTGTTGTTCGGTCTTGGGCTTTCCAGCCTGCAGGCCGAGGTCCGTGAGCCGCTGGTGAAACTGTTTCAGGGAGTCTCGGAGACTATGTTCAAGGTCACTCACATGATCATGAACTACGCGCCGATCGGCGTGTTTGCGCTGATTGCCGTGACTGTCGCCAATTTCGGCTTCGCCTCCCTGCTGCCGCTCGCCAAGCTGGTGATTCTGGTGTACGTGGCCATCGCCTTCTTCGCCTTTGTGGTGCTGGGGCTGATCGCTCGTGCATTCGGCTTTTCGGTCATCAGGCTGATGCGCATCTTCAAGGACGAGCTGATTCTGTCCTACTCCACAGCCAGCTCCGAAACCGTGCTGCCGCGCGTGATCCAGAAGATGGAAGCCTATGGCGCGCCAAAGGCGATCTGCAGCTTCGTGGTGCCTACGGGCTACTCGTTCAACCTTGACGGCTCGACGCTCTATCAGAGCATCGCAGCGATCTTCATCGCTCAGTTGTACGGCATCGACCTGTCGATTGGCGCGCAATTGATGCTGGTACTGACCCTGATGGTCACCTCCAAAGGCATCGCGGGCGTACCGGGCGTTTCCTTCGTCGTGCTGCTGGCGACCCTGGGAAGCGCCGGTATTCCTCTGGAAGGCCTGGCATTCATCGCCGGTGTCGACCGCATCATGGACATGGCGCGTACCGCCTTGAACGTGATCGGCAATGCGCTGGCAGTGCTGGTCATCTCGCGCTGGGAAGGCATGTACGACGATGCCAAGGGCGAGCGCTACTGGGAATCCCTGCCGCACTGGCGTAGCAAAGAGCCCGTGCCACTGCGCCAGCCTACCGCAGAGTAACGCCCATCGTTCCTCATGCGTGGGCGTGAGGAACGAGCTGCCTCAGCGGTCTGCCCGCTGCACGCGAGCCATGAATGCCGGCCAGTCGGCCTCTCTGTCAGCCGCTACTTGCTGAACGTTCGGGCTCAAGGCCAGTTGCTCCTGCAGGGCTCGGGCAGCGGGCAGGTCCTCCAGCAGGTCCAGCCCGAACAATCGCTCGCCGACCTGTTGCGCCAGATCGACGCTGTACAGAAAGTAGATATCGGCAACGGTGAAATGCTCGCCAGCGACGTAGGGTGCAAACAGGCCGCGCTGGGCCAGGGCGGCGAACCCCTTGATCAGATCGCGACGCGCCTTGGCCTTGAGGTCGGGCGGCGTCGGTCTGCCACCAAAGATCACCTCCGCATAACACATGCGCGCCGGC
The DNA here is from genome assembly GCF_017832255.1 of Pseudomonas sp. PvP028. Classification (NCBI taxonomy): domain Bacteria; kingdom Pseudomonadati; phylum Pseudomonadota; class Gammaproteobacteria; order Pseudomonadales; family Pseudomonadaceae; genus Pseudomonas; species Pseudomonas sp. PvP028. The sequence goes on along the minus strand of NZ_JAFIBL010000001.1, from coordinate 1,199,259 downwards.
AGCTCGATGTACAGCTCGATTTCCTTGGCGATGGTCCATACCTGAGCGCGTGCGAATGCGCTGGCGGGCAGCAATGGTCGGTCCGGTGAGGTGTCCTCTATATAGCGCAGAATCACGTCGGTCTCACTGATGAAGCCTTCCGCCGTTCCGAGTACCGGCACCTTCCCGCGGGCGCTGACGGCCAGCACCTCGGGGCTCTGACAGCCAAACAGCGGCACCACCTGAAAGGGCAGTTGCTTCTCCAGCAGCGCCAGCTTGACCATGTTGAAGTAGTTGCTTGCGGCGAATCCATAAAGCGTCAGCATCGTCGGCCTCCTCAGCCTCCATCCTGGTAATTGACGGGCTGCACGCTACCGGGCTGACTCTATCTTTAAGTGACCTGGGTCATTTCCCGGCAGTTTTAGGAAGCGTCCTACACATGACCATTCGGGCGCGCAGGACTGCCCGATTGCAGGATTCCGGGTAGACTGCCCGCCTTACCTGAGGAGTGACCATGACCGACGACATCGATAATGACGAAGAAGACTTTGCTGCCTCGACCCTGATCGAAGCCATCGAGAACCAGATCGAAGCCGGTAATCCGCCCGCAGCCAGAGCAGTCTTCAACATGCTGACCCTGGTGAACTATGAACGTGAAGATATTCTTGAAATGATGGCCCATGTGCTGGCCATCGAGATCGATGCCCTGCTGGAGCAGGACCGTCCGTTCGATACGCAATGGTATGAAGCCGCGCTGCGCGCCCTGCCTGACCTGCCGCCGGAAAAGTAATCCTGCGGTCAGAGCGTGACAGCAAGATATATGCTGCAAACACTTCAGACGCTGACTACACTGCAAATGCCCCGCTGCCGCTTGATCCTCCGGGGCCACACGCCAAACCGGCTTTAACGGTCATCCAGAACCGACGAGCGCAGATCGGACACGTCGATTCCAGAGCACACCCGCCAGCCGGCGAGGTCGTACTACTACAAAAAGTCTGGAGTACCTATGTCGTATACCCCTGAGTTGGTTGCCGAACTGGAAATTCTTGCACTGTTCAATCTGGGAAACACCCAGGAAGGCCTCAAAGTCCACCATGTAGCGGCGCCCACCGCCGTCGCAGCAGCACAAAGACTCTTCGATAAAGGACTCACGACCCAGGTCGATGGCGGCTACCTGACCAGCCTCGGGCTCGAGGCCGCCCAGCATGCCCAGTCATTGCTGACCATCCTCAACGTCGCCAGGCAAGCCGCCTGAATGTAGCAGGGCCTGCGCACAAAAAAGCGTGGCAGGCCCTTCACTTATCCGAGCGCCAGTCGATACAGGACGTTGGCGCCAGAATAACCATCCGACCGAATCCGCTTCTCTCGGCTGCAAACCTTCTCCGCCATCTTGCTCGGTAATTCCACGCCTGCACAGGCCAGATGCCTTGAGTTGCGATGACGCGTAATCCTGAAATTCGCCCCGACCTGGATGAGGGCATCGACCGCAAGGTTCTCAGCCAGCTGCGTAACCGCTTCCTGTCGCTCAATGACGGGCGGTACGCGCGTGCGCTGGAAGGTATGTCGACCCGCCAGCAGAGCGTTTTGACCCTGCTGCCGCTGTTCTTTCACGTCAACCATCCGCTGTTGCCCGGTTATGTTTCCGGCAGCACGCCTGCCGGCGTTTCGCATTACGAACCGGACACGCTGACCCTGGCCGAGGCGCAGCGGCTGACGCGCTCCTTTTCCTACAAGGCCCGGCATGGCAACCCGCCCCAGCCGATTCATGGCCTGTTTCTGATGGGCAGCCTCGGCACGCTGGCTCAGGCTGAACAAAGCGACATGGATGTCTGGGTCTGCCACGACAGCGAGCTGGAACCGGAGGCCATCGCCGAACTGCGCAAGAAGTGCCAGGCACTTGAAGCCTGGGCTGCGACGATGGGCGCAGAGGCGCATTTCTTTCTGATCGACCCACAGCGTTTCAAGAGCGGCGAGCGCGATTCGCAGCTCAGCTCGGACGATTGCGGGACTACCCAGCATTACCTGTTGCTCGACGAGTTTTATCGCACCGCGATCTGGCTCGCCGGGCGCACCCCGATGTGGTGGCTGGTGCCGGTCTATGAAGAGCAGAATTACGATGATTACACCCACACCCTGCTGAGCAAGCGCTTCATCCGCGCCAGCGAGGTGCTCGATCTCGGCCCGATGTCGCACATTCCGCCGTCCGAGTTCATCGGTGCCGGATTGTGGCAGTTGTTCAAAGGCATCGAGTCGCCCTACAAGTCTGTGCTCAAGCTGCTGTTGATCGAGGTCTATTCCAGCGAGCATCCTCGCGTGCAGTGCCTGAGCCTGCGCTTCAAACAAGCGGTGTTCGCCAATCAGCTGGACCCGGATGAACTGGACCCTTACGTGGTCGTGTACCGGCGTATCGAGGAGCATCTGCAGGCGCGCAACGAGCCGGAGCGCCTGGAGCTGGTGCGGCGTAGCCTGTACCTGAAGGTCAACAAGAAGCTCACCGGATCGACCCGCCTGCGCAGCGCCGGCTGGCAGCGCCAGCTGCTGGAGCGCCTGACCACGGAGTGGGGTTGGGACGAGCGACAATTGGCGTTGCTCGACAGTCGCAGTCAGTGGAAAGTCCGCCAGGTGGCCGGCGAGCGCCGCTCACTGGTCAACGAGCTGAATTACAGCTATCGCTTTCAGAGCCGATTCGCCAAAACGCAAAGCACTGCCGATGCCCTCAATGCCCGCGACCTGACCATTCTGGGTCGGCGCCTGTATGCGGCTTTTGAACGCAAGGCGGGCAAGGTCGAGTTCATCAACCCTGGCATCGCCCCTGACCTTGCCGAAGATACGCTGACGCTGGTGCACTCTCCCGACAAGCGCGAGCCCGGCAAGCACCAGTGGGCCTTGTATAACGGCAATCTGGGCATTCACGAGTTGCCGAACTTCTCACCGCTCAAACGCAGCCGTGAATTGCTTGAGCTGTTGACCTGGTGCCACCGCAATACCGTGATCGACAGCACTACCCGCGTGGCATTGCACCCCGGCGCCAGTGACCTGAGCGAGTTCGAACTGTTCAATCTGATGGGCGCCTTGCAGCAGAGCATTCAACTGCCACTGCCCGAGGTCAGCGATGAGGCGTTACTGATGCCCAGCACGCCCAGCGAGATACTGCTGTTGATCAATGTCGGCGTCGATCCGCTCAGGCATCACCGCGACCTCAATATTCTGATGACCACCGAGCGCACCGACTCGCTCAGTTACGCGGGTGTCCGGGAAAATCTGGTGCTGACGCTGGACCAGATCACCCTCAATACCTGGAACGAAACACTGGTCAGCCGCTACGACGGCCCGCACGCCCTGCTCGATTGCATGAGCGAACTGCTCGGCAGCCTGCCGCAGAGTGGTAAACAGCCGCAGATTCACGTGCGCTGCTTCTGCCATAACCGCGCGCCCGCCATTGCTCAGCGTGTTGAAGAACTGATCGGCACGGCACGTTTGTTACTTGAAAGGCGGCTCAATCACCGTTACCTGATTCAGGTGCAGCAGCAGTATCACGTGTTGGAGATGAAGCCGGGGCAGATCGGTCATGTGGTGATCAACAGCCTGCCCGGCCTGTTCAAGTATCTGGGTGAACAGCTGTCGTCGTACAGCCCGCTACACCTGGACCCGCAGGCACTCGATGACCACGATCTGGCCCTGATCCTGCCGCTTGGTCAGCCGGAATGCATTCAGGTGTTCTACCGGGTCAACGAGCCGGATGCTGACCTGTACGTGCTCGACGAGCACAATTCGCTCTGGCACCAGCGTCTGCCTTATCACGATGAGCAAAGCCTGCTGGTGCCGCTGCAGCGCTTTCTTCACGCGCTGGTTTATCGCCGGGGCGCTTCATTGCCGCTGGATGATCCGTCCGCGCCGGTTACGCTGGAAGCCCTCTACTATCAGATGCTGCCCTCCGGCGCAGGGCCTGCCCGACGTGTCGAACATCGACCGGCACCGACTGCCGCGGACAAGGCGTTTTACGACGTGCAGGCAATCATAGAGGAAACCTCGCCAGGGCAACTGAACGCCACCCTGTACTGCGACAACAGCGAGTTTTCCGAGCTGGAATACGGCGATCGACTGTACGCCGCCGTCGCGCAACAAATCCTCGGCAAACGCCTGGAGCTTCAGCGCTACCGCTGTTACATCACCGACCTGGACCTCTCCGGGCTGCTCGACGGCAAGCACGGACAAAGCATCCTCTTCCTGCGCCACAAGGCCGAACTGGAGAAGCTGCTGAACGAGGCGATGGATCAGGCCTGACGTTCAGCATTGGCACGGTAGGTGTTCTGAGGGACGCCTGTCGTTCCTCACGCTCCGTGGGAATGCAGTTCCGGACGCTCTGCGTCCGCTCTTGAATGCGGAGGTAGCGTCTTCTATTACTCGTACTCGCCCGCCGCTTCCGGCTGATATTCCACCGCCAGCAAGGTCAGTTTCAGGGTCTTGCCGCCCGGTGCAGGCCAGTCGATGTGTTGGCCGATTTGCAGACCCAGCAGCGCTGAACCCATTGGCGCCAGGACCGAGACGGTGCCGTCCGCGCCCGCATCCTGTGGATAAACCAGCTTGAGGTGGTAGTCCTTGCCACTGACTTCTTCGCGGCAATGCACACGCGAATTCATGGTCACAACGCCCGCAGGCACTTCGTCGTGGCCAACCACCTGGTCGGCGCGGTCCAGTTCGGCCTGCAACGCCTGGATACCCGGCGCGTCTTCGTCCTGGCTGGCGATAAAACTCTCAAGACGCTGTACGTCGAGTCGGGTAAGGATGATCGAAGGTGCTGTGGTCATGGTCTGGGCAGACTCCTTTATTCTCCATGAATAAAACAAAACCCCACCAGTTGGCGGGGTTTGACGAGCCTCTTGTCTGCAGAGGCAAGGTCTGACACTAACACAGCGCAGTAAATACACAACCCGACGCGGTTTCAGCCTGCGGCCTGGTCAACCTCGGCGCGGGCTCGACGCTGATCGGCCTCGTGGCGAATCTGGCGGCGGCGGTCGTCATCGGCCGAGCGCCATTCGCGGATGTCTTCGACATGACGGAAGCACCCCAGGCAAACCTTCTGCTCATCGAGCCGACACAGGCTGATACACGGCGAGGCTACTGCCGGGCTGACATTGCTGAAAAGCGGCTTGGGCGGTCGAACGGGTGACTGGCTCACGATCAGATCTCGGAGAAGTCCAGTTCGACATCGGCCTGCTCAAGCGTCATGCGCACCAGCATCTCGCTGAGCAACTCATCGCTGGTGTCGCATACCCAACGGCTGTTCTCTTCGTCATAATCGAAATGGAAACCGCCCGAACGGGCTGCCAGCCACAGCTGACGAAGCGGCTCCTGGCGACTGAAGATCAGTTGCGAGCCGTTTTCGAACTTGACGGTAAGGACGCCGGCCGAGTTTTCCAGGTCCACATCCAGACCACTCTCGTCGAATACGTCTTCGATATTCTGCTGCGTCGCATCGACGAGGTCGTGAAAACGGGCTTCGGTCAAACTCATTGCGGGAACCTCGGTAAGTGTCTGCAAATAGCGCAGAGGGGCAAGATACGGACGCAGCCAGGCAAATGCAAAGCTTACTCATCATTGGCGATGCATGAGCACTTTAATCCCGATCAACCATAGCTCTGCTGCGGCTTTCGCGCCAAAGGCCCGCCAGACGGGACGCTGCTCGCATAGGCAAGGTGCCGGGTGGTCGGTATACTCGGGCGCAATTAATGCTTTTACAAAGGATTTCGCCATGAAGCGCCTGATCTCTTCGCTTGCTGCGCTTGTCGCGGTCGCTTGTCTTGTCACAGCTTGTGGCCAGAAAGGCCCGCTGTATCTGCCGGATGACACCAAAACCCCGGACGAACAAGCCAAATCGCAATCGCACAAGCACCTTTAAGGGACTCCAATGGACGCCTTCAACTACCGCGACGGTGAGCTGTTCGCGGAAGGGGTAGCATTGTCTGCCATTGCCGAGCGCTTCGGCACGCCGACCTATGTCTACTCGCGCGCTCATATCGAAGCGCAATACCGTGCCTACGCCGATGCGCTGAGCGGCATGCCGCACATGGTCTGCTTCGCCGTGAAAGCCAACTCCAACCTGGGCGTGCTCAATGTCCTGGCGCGCCTTGGCGCCGGTTTCGACATCGTCTCGCGTGGCGAACTGGAGCGTGTGCTGGCGGCGGACGGCAAGGCCGAAAAGATCGTGTTTTCCGGTGTCGGCAAGACCCGCGAAGACATGCGTCGCGCCCTTGAAGTCGGCGTGCACTGCTTCAACGTCGAATCCACCGACGAGCTCGAGCGTCTGCAGGAAGTGGCTGCCGAACTCAACGTTCGTGCGCCGATATCGCTGCGGGTCAATCCGGACGTGGATGCAGGCACTCACCCTTACATCTCCACGGGCCTCAAGGAAAACAAGTTCGGCATCGCCATTGCAGCAGCGGAAGACGTGTACATTCGCGCCTCGCAACTGCCGAACCTGGAAGTGATCGGGGTCGACTGCCATATCGGCTCGCAACTGACCACGCTCGAACCGTTCATCGATGCGCTGGATCGCCTGCTGGATCTGGTCGATCGTCTGGGCGATTGCGGCATTCATCTGCATCACATCGATCTGGGTGGTGGCCTTGGCGTGCGCTATCGCGATGAAGAGCCTCCGCTGGCGGCCGACTACATCAAGGCCGTGCGTGAGCGTCTGGCCGGTCGCGACCTGGGGCTGTTGTTCGAGCCGGGACGCTTCATCGTTGCCAACGCGGGGGCGCTGCTGACCCGTGTCGAATACCTCAAGCACACCGAGCACAAGGACTTTGCCATCGTCGATGCGGCGATGAACGACCTGATCCGGCCTGCCCTGTATCAGGCCTGGATGGATGTCACGGCGGTGCGTCCGCGTGACAGCGAACCTCGTGCGTACGACATCGTCGGGCCGATCTGCGAGACCGGCGATTTCCTCGCCAAGGGTCGCGAGCTGGCACTGGCCGAGGGCGATCTGCTGGCCGTTCATTCAGCCGGCGCCTATGGCTTCGTCATGAGCTCGAACTACAACACCCGTGGCCGTGCCGCTGAGGTACTGGTCGACGGTTCCCAGGCTTTTGAAGTGCGTCGTCGCGAAACCGTGGCCGAGCTGTTCGCTGGCGAAAGCCTGCTGCCGGAGTAATCCCCATGCTGCTGCGTTTTACCAAGATGCACGGGCTGGGTAACGACTTCATGGTCCTGGACCTTGTGAGTCAGCACGCGCATATCTTGCCCAAGCACGCCAAACAATGGGGCGACCGCCACACCGGTATCGGTTTCGATCAGCTTTTGCTGGTCGAGGCGCCGAACAACCCGGATGTGGACTTTCGCTATCGAATCTTCAATTCCGACGGCTCCGAAGTCGAGCAGTGCGGCAACGGTGCACGCTGCTTTGCCCGTTTCGTGCTCGACAAGCGCCTGACGGCCAAGAAGCAGATCCGCGTCGAGACCAAGAGCGGCATCATCGAACTGGATATCCGCAGCGACGGGCAGATCAGCGTCGATATGGGGCCGCCAAGGTTTGTCCCCGAAGAGATACCCTTCGAAGCAGCGGAACAGGCCATCAGTTACACCGTTGACGTCGACGGGCAGAATATCGAAATGGCGGCCGTGTCCATGGGCAATCCCCACGCGGTGCTGCGGGTCGATGACATCAATAACGCACCGGTGCATGAACTGGGGCCGAAGATCGAGCATCACCCGCGCTTTCCGGCCCGGGTCAACGTCGGATTTCTCCACGTTGTGGACCGTCAGCGTGCGCAGTTGCGTGTCTGGGAACGCGGTGCCGGGGAAACCCAGGCGTGCGGTACCGGTGCCTGTGCGGCGGCTGTCGCGGCCATCAGTCAGGGCTGGATGGACTCGCCGTTGCTGATCGACCTGCCCGGAGGGCGCCTGTCCATCGAATGGGCTGGGCCGGGACATTCTGTCATGATGACCGGCCCTGCAGTCAGGGTCTATGAAGGCCAAGTCCGTCTTTGAGTGAGTAAGTACCATGACCGATCAACCTCCCGCTTCAACAGGCACACCCTGCGAATCGCCTGTCGATAGCGCAGCGCCAGACCTTGAAGCAGAGGCGGTCATCGCCTTCCTGCTCGAGCACCCTGACTTCTTCGCCGAGCACGACGAGCTGCTGGTGTCGATGCGCATCCCGCACCAGCGTGGCGACACCGTTTCGCTGGTCGAGCGTCAGCTCAAGCTGCTGCGCGAGCGCAATATCGAAATGCGCCATCGCCTGTCGCAATTGATGGACGTCGCACGGGACAACGACCGTCTGTTCGAAAAGACCCGCCGCCTGAACCTCGCGTTGATGGATGCGACCAGTCTGGAAGAGTTGGTCATCGCCGTCGAAGACAGTCTGCGTCAGGACTTCCAGGTGCCCTTTGTCAGCCTGATCCTGTTCAGCGACAGCCCGATGCCCGTGGGTCGCTGGGTCAGCGGCGCCGAAGCACAGAAAGCCATCGGCGGCCTGATTGGCGAGAAAATCATCTGTGGCGCCCTGCGCGAGCACGAACTGGCGTTTCTGTTCGGTGCAGAACAGGGCAAGGAAGTCGGTTCGACCGCCATCGCCAGCCTCAATCATCTGGGACTGCATGGCGTGCTGGCCATCGGCAGCCGTGATCCGCAGCATTACAAAAGCTCGGTCGGCACCCTGTTCCTCAGTTATATCGCCGATGTGCTGAGTCGCCTGCTGCCGCGCTTCGCCCACTCATTACGCTCGGTTCGCTAGCCATGGATCAGCATCTGGACGCCTACTGCATGCACCTGCGCAGTGAGCGCCAGGTGTCGCCTCACACGCTCGAGGCCTACCGACGCGACCTGGGCAAGGTTCTGGCGTATTGCCAAAAGGCACAGTTGTCGAGCTGGAGTGATCTGGATATCCAGCACCTGCGCAGCTTCACTGCCCGCCAGCACCAGCAGGGCCAGTCTTCACGCAGCCTGGCGCGGATGCTGTCGGCGGTGCGCGGCTTCTACAAGTACCTCAATCGCGAAGGCATTTGCCAGCACGACCCGGCAAACGGCCTGTCACCGCCCAAGGGTGAGCGGCGTCTGCCCAAGACCCTGGACACCGACCGCACCGCGCAATTGCTGGACGGCGGCGTTGAAGATGATTTTCTGGCGCACCGCGACCAAGCCATTCTGGAACTGCTGTACTCGTCGGGGTTGCGCCTGTCCGAACTGACCGGCCTGAACCTGGACCAACTGGACCTGCGCGACGGGCTGGTGCAGGTGCTGGGTAAGGGCAGCAAGACCCGCGTACTGCCTGTGGGCAGCAAGGCGCGTCAGGCACTCGAAGTCTGGCTGCCATTACGCGCTCTGACCCATCCGCAGGACGACGCGGTATTTGTCAGCCAGCAAGGCAAGCGCCTCGGCCCGCGTGCGATTCAGGTGCGACTCAAGGCAGCCGGTGAACGAGAGCTGGGGCAGAATCTGCACCCGCACATGCTGCGGCACTCCTTCGCCAGCCATCTGCTCGAATCGTCACAGGACTTGCGCGCCGTGCAGGAGCTGCTGGGTCATGCGGACATCAAGACCACGCAGATATACACACACCTGGACTTCCAGCATTTGGCTACTGTTTATGACAGCGCCCATCCTCGAGCCAAACGTAAAGGAGCTGCAGATGATTAAGCTGGTGACGTTTGATCTTGACGACACGCTCTGGGACACCGCCCCTGCCATTGCCGGTGCCGAAGTCACGCTGCGTGACTGGCTGGGCGAAAACGCGCCCAGGCTGGGGGCGGTTCCTGTCGAGCACCTGTGGGAAATCCGCTCGCGTCTGGTGGCCGAAGACCCGTCCTTCAAGCACCGCATCAGCGCCTTGCGCCGCCGCGTACTGTTTCATGCACTCGAAGATGCCGGCTACGACCCGGAAGAGGCGCAGGACCTGGCCGACCGGGGCTTTGAAGTGTTTCTGCAGGGCCGTCATCAGGTGCAGATTTTCCCTGAGGTGCAACCGATGCTGGAGATTCTCGCCAAGACCTTCACGCTGGGCGTGATTACCAATGGCAATGCCGATGTGCGTCGTCTGGGGCTGGCGGACTACTTTGCCTTCGCGCTGTGCGCCGAGGACCTGGGCATCGGCAAGCCTGACCCGGCACCGTTCGTGGAGGCGCTGCGCCGGGCAAAGGTCGATGCCGGTTCGGCGGTGCATGTCGGTGACCACCCCAGGGACGACATTGCAGGTGCCCAGCAGGCTGGCATGCGCGCCATCTGGTACAACCCGCAAGGCAAGGCCTGGGATGCGGATCGACTTCCGGATGCCGAGATCCATAACCTGTCGCAACTGCCCGAGGTGCTGGCGCGCTGGGCCTGAAAGCACACTGACAAGCGCGCATAGAAAAGCCCGCAGCGACGGCGGGCTTTCCTCATACAGTCACGCAGCCTCAGATAGGGCGGCTACCGTATTTGTTGTCAGGCTTCTTGGGCGGATCGGCGACCACGTTGGCCTCCACTTCCTGCACCTTGCCACCACGCGCCAGGAATTCTTCCATGGCACGTGCCAGAGCATCACGCTCCTTGTTCTTGGCTTCCACGCTAGGCAGCTCATCGACCGAGACTGCAGCCTTGGCTTTGCCTTTTGCGGCAGGTGCCGGAACGTCATCGTCTGCTTCGACCGGGTCGTCTCCGGAAGCAGCTGCAAGCTCCTCACCGTCCTCTTCGCCTTCCAGGTCGTCTTCCAGATCGTCCTTAATATCGTCGTCGTCGCTCATGTTCTACCTCATGACTTGCGAAAGCTGATTAGTTATAGCCCAACCGCCCAAAATTGCTAAGGCAACCGGAAAAATTCAACAACCGCTGATTTCAGCGGTTATGTCCACTCACCCTGAAGGGTGGCAAGGACGTTACGAGACCCACCAGCGTCTCGGTGTTCGCCCAGGTAAATACCTTGCCAGGTGCCCAGCGCCAGTCGCCCTGCCGTAACCGGCAATAGCAACTGGCAGCCCAGCAGACTGGCCTTGAAATGCGCTGGCAAGTCATCAGGGCCTTCGTCGTCATGTTCGTAGCCGTCCACGCCCTGGGGCACCAGACGGTTGAAAAAACGCTCAAAGTCGCGACGTACCGCCGGATCGGCATTTTCGTTGACGGTCAACGAAGCCGAGGTATGTTGCAGCCATACATGCAGAAGCCCGACACGACAACCGCGCAACGGGGGCAACCCCGCGACTATCTCGTCAGTCACCAGATGGAACCCGCGGGGCCTGGCCCGCAAGGCAATCCTGGATTGATGCCACATACCGTTCTCCGCACCTTCGGCGCGCATTCTAACTCGACTGAGAAAAAAGCAAAGCGCGCAATAAACCGGCTTCCCTGCAAGTTGACGAAGACTGCCGCAACCTCGTTACCTGCGCTGCGTCACGGTGCCGAAATCATTGACACGGGCAAGATCAATGACAGCAAAAAGCGGCGGTATATCCACAAACGTCAGACAAAAAAATGCCCGGAGACCGGGCATTCTTTTTTGCGTAGGCTAAAGCTTACAAGTTGTAGCCACGCTCGTTGTGTTGAGCGAGGTCCAGACCGACAGACTCTTCCTCGTCGGTGACGCGCAGACCCATGACCGCATCCAGCACCTTGAGGATGATGAAGGTCACGATTGCGGTGTAGACAACGGTGAACGCGACGCCCTTGAACTGAATCCAGACCTGAGCACCGATGTCAGTCACGGTGCCGAAGCCGCCCAGTGCAGGTGCTGCGAACACACCGGTCAGGATCGCGCCGACGATACCGCCGATGCCGTGAACGCCGAACGCATCCAGGGAGTCATCGTAGCCCAGCTTGCGCTTGAGGCTGGTCGCGCAGAAGAAGCAGATCACGCCTGCTGCCAGACCGATGATCAGTGCGCCCATCGGGCCGACGGTACCGGCCGCAGGGGTAACGGCAACCAGGCCGGCAACCACACCAGAGGCAATACCCAGAGCACTTGGCTTACCGTGAGTCAGCCACTCGGCGAACATCCAGCCCAGTGCGGCGGCCGCGGTAGCGATTTGAGTGACCAGCATAGCCATACCGGCAGTACCGTTGGCCGCAGCTGCGGAGCCTGCGTTGAAGCCGAACCAGCCGACCCAGAGCATCGCGGCGCCGATCAGGGTGTAACCCAGGTTGTGCGGCGCCATCGGCGTGGTCGGGAAGCCTTTGCGCTTGCCCAGTACCAGGCACGCTACCAGACCGGCTACACCGGCGTTGATATGTACGACGGTACCGCCAGCGAAGTCCAGAACGCCCCAGTCCCACAGCAAACCACCGACGCCGCCCCAGACCATGTGGGCGATTGGCGCGTAGACCAGAGTGAACCAGATGCCCATGAACACCAGCATCGCGGAAAACTTCATGCGTTCTGCGAAAGCGCCGACAATCAGGGCAGGGGTGATGATCGCGAAGGTCATCTGGAAGGTGACGAACACCGCCTCAGGGAACAACGCAGCAGGACCGGTAATGCTTGCCGGCGTGATGCCTGCCAGGAACGCTTTACCCATACCGCCAAAGAAGGAATTGAAGTTGACGATGCCCGCTTCCATACCGGTTGTGTCAAACGCAATGCTGTAGCCGTAGACGACCCACAGGATGCTGATCAGACCGGTGATGGCGAAACACTGCATCATCACCGACAGAATGTTCTTGGAGCGAACCATACCGCCGTAGAACAGCGCGAGACCGGGGATGGTCATGAACAGGACCAGAGCGGTCGAGGTCAGCATCCATGCAGTGTCGCCAGAGTTCAGCACCGGCTCGGCCACTGGGTCAGCCGCCAGGGCAAGACCAGGTAATGCGAGGGACAACAGGGCACCGAGCCCTGCGAATTGACGCAGAGTCATATTGTTTTCTCCTGGGGCGTTGGGTTTGGCGGCTTAAATAGCGTCTGTATCGGTCTCGCCGGTACGGATGCGAATGGCCTGTTCCAGATTGACCACGAAAATCTTGCCGTCACCGATCTTGCCAGTGTTGGCGGCCTTGGTTATGGCTTCGATGACACGATCCAGATCCTTGTCATCGATGGCGACATCGATCTTCACTTTGGGAAGGAAGTCGACGACGTATTCAGCACCGCGATAAAGCTCAGTGTGACCCTTCTGACGCCCGAAGCCTTTGACTTCAGTGACGGTGATGCCCTGCACGCCGATTTCAGATAACGACTCGCGAACGTCATCCAGTTTGAACGGCTTGATGATGGCAGTGACTAGCTTCATGAAAACTTTCTCCCGAATTTGGTGGACTTGCCCCAGGAAAACAAACCCGACTCAAGTCTAAGCGCAGTGTCTGGCTTTGTAACGTGCTGGCCGCCTGATCAGGCCAGGCCAACTCCAGAAAACCGCTTCTGACGAAACACTTCCCCGCTCCGCCTGCCGCACTGCATTCGTCACAGCGACTGCATCAGTGCATGGGTCATAAGCCACTAAGCAGAAAGCTTGCCACCTCGCGAATATTCATTGAATACAGGCCCTTGGGCTGGTTTTGCATAACCTTGCAGGGTCCATCATGGCGCTAATGCACAGCAATGGTGCTCATGTGCCCGTCACTGCGCTCCATAAACGTGCATTGCGCACCTGGGATTGACTATAGACACTGCGTGTTACACTGCCGGCCTCTGATTCAGGAAAATAACCATGCTCGCGCCCAAAGCCTTTCTTGACGCTCTCAGCGGCCACGCCTCTCGCCTGTTCAATGGCGAAACGCCTGTACCGCGCAGCGAATTCGAAACCCAGTTCAAGGCCCTGCTGCAAAGCGGCTTCAGCAAACTGGATCTGGTCAGCCGTGAAGAGTTCGACAGCCAGATGGCCGTCCTCGCCCGCACCCGCGCGCGCCTCGAAGCGCTGGAGGCCAAGATGGTCGAGCTGGAAGAGAAGGCTGGTGGGGCCGCAGGGGCTGAAAAAGCCGAATAAGGGCTTTCCTTTGTTTTGCTTTCAGTGCGCTGTAGTGCTGAACATTGTCATGCACAGCCGGCCAGACACCTGACCTGCTCGCGAAGCGAGATGCTCAAACGTGTACTGGCCTTCGCGTCGCAGCCATGAATCGCTCCGGACTTCAGTGATACAGTTGCGCGCCGAAATACGCTAACGTCTCGGCGCGCCAGTCATGGACTGGCCACTCCTCCCGGCTATTCGAACGTTCTATGGATGGAAGCATGACTGACAAACGTCCCCTTACTCACTGCTCGCTGGCCGCAACCTTGTGGTTGTGTGTCGGCACGTCGGTTTTCGCTCAGGACACGGCACTGCATTCCGGCAAGTACGAGCAGTTGATGCTGGCCGTAACGCCCGAGCATCAGGTCGAGGGTTATTACTCGGAGACGCGCGGCGAGGCATTCAGCTGTGCGTTCTATCTGCAAGGCAAGGTCGAGGCCGGGAAGGGCGCAGCGGTGTCGTCCTGGCTTGATGACGTCTACCCAGGAACACTAAAGGCCTCGGCTGATGGCGTGGTGCTGACGATCGAGCAAGGCCGGCAGCACCCCGGCTGCATGAACGTGATGGCGCCGGACATCGCCACCGGCATGGATCTGACCCGGACCGCCAGCAAGCAGTGGGTCGGTCTGGTGACCGTCACGGCGGACAAGGCCTGGCTGCAAAAAACACCGAATGCCAAAGCCACCCGAGGCGCCTATATCGTCAAGGATGACGTTGTCGGGGTTCTGGCATTCAAGGATGGCGCGGCTCAGGTCGAGTTCATCAATGCCGATGATCGCTCGTTTACCGGGTGGATCAGTCAGGACCAATATGCGCGGTTGGCCGCGCCCGGTCGCTGATATCAGACGGGGAGGTCAGCCAATCTGCCGCACTCGGCTGAGATCTGTCGAGGGCGGGCAGCCAAACTGGCGGCTGTACTCCCTGCTGAACTGCGAAGGGCTTTCATAGCCGACGCGATAGCAGGCGCTGGAGGCGTCCAGGCCTTCATTGATGATCAGTCGTCGAGCCTCTTGCAGGCGCAGCTTTTTCTGGTACTGCAACGGGCTCATGGCGGTCAGCGCCTTGAATCGGTGGTGCAGCGTCGAATTGCCGAGGTTGGCCAGACGCGCCAGCTCGTCGATGCGCAGCGGCTCGGTGTAATGACTGTTCAGCCAGTCGACCGCCCGCGTAACGCGATGCGTCTGCGAATCCCCAACCGCGATTTCGTAGAGTCGCCGCCCATTGTTGCCGCGTAGCAGCCGGTAGTAGAGCTCCCGAAGTGCAAGGGGCGCGAGCATGCCGATGTCGCGAGGCGTGTCGAGCAGGCGCACCAGCCTCAACACCGTCTCCAGCAATGGCTGATCCATTGGCTCAAGAAACAGGCCCCGCTGCGGCTCGTCCGGAACGCCGTTCAATGGCGCTTCCGCAATGAGCTGGGCAATGTGCGCAGGCTCGAAATCCAGACGAATGCACAGATAGGGCGCCTCGCCACTCGCTTCCAGCACGCGCCCGGCGACCGGCACAGTCACCGCGACGATCAGGTACTTGAGCGGGCCGTACACATATTGCTCATCGCCCAGCGCAACCTCCTTGCGACCTTGAACGATCACGCAAAGGGCTGGCCGATGCAGCGCATGAATCAGCTCGGACGGTGCATCGCAGCGGATAACGTGCAGCGGCGCAATAGCGGTTTCATAAACACCGGGTGCCGCAAAGCGCTGCGTCAGCAACTGGATGATTTCAGCCCGGCAAACATTGGTGCCCGGAGCGCTCGCAGCATTGTGTGTATCCATGAATAACCCCGTCCCAAGTCAGTGTTGCTGCACGCCTTTCCTTTGCATCGAACGCCATCATAGCGGCCATTGTGCAGCGATTCAGCGTAAGGCAGACCCACAGACAGGAATAGGCAAGTGTCGCGCAGGTATCGGCATGCGCACAGTGATGAGCGACTCGTAGCATGGCCATCGCAATCAGTTTGAGCCGCGCGCTGAAACTGAGCCAACGATGACTCACGAGGAAAGCCAGTCATGTCGAACATTCAAGGCAAGGTTGTACTGATCACAGGTGCCAGCAGCGGCATTGGCGAAGCTGCCGCCCGACTCATCGCCGCCAAGGGCGCACACGTGGTGCTGGGCGCTCGGCGCATCGAGCGTCTGGAGATGCTGGCGGCAGACATCGAAGCGCAGGGCGGCTCGGCACGCTTCCGTGCGCTGGACGTGACCGATGCGCTCGACATGCAAGCCTTTGCCGACTTCGCCAAACACGCGTTTGGCAAGATCGACGTGATCATCAACAACGCCGGCATCATGCCCCTGTCGCCGCTCGCCGCGCTGAAAATCGCAGAGTGGAACCAGATGCTCGACGTCAACGTGCGCGGCGTACTGCACGGCATCGCCGCCGTGCTGCCGAGCATGCAATCGCAAGGGCACGGTCAGATCATCAACATCTCGTCCATCGGCGGCTTAGCCGTTTCCCCAACCGCCGCGGTGTACTGCGCCACCAAATTCGCTGTTCGCGCCATCTCCGACGGCCTTCGGCAGGAAACCGACAAAATCCGCGTCACCGTCGTCTGCCCCGGCGTGGTCGAATCAGAACTGGCCGACTCGATTTCCGACGAGACCGCGCGCGAGGCGATGAAAGCGTTTCGAAAGGTTGCGTTGGAGCCGGATGCGATCGCACGTGCGCTTGTTTACGCGATCGAGCAGCCGGATGGGGTGGATGTGAGCGAGATTGTGGTGCGGCCTACGGGGAGTGCCTATTGAGGGGCAGGCCTGACTAAGGTGAGCAGGGCACCGTTGAGGGCGGTGTCGTGATGAGCTGTTCAAGTTTGATCTCGACCAACCTGGCATTGCCTCGTTCGATCGTCTTGGTTTCGATAGGCTCTTTTGCGAACCCTCGTTGATGGTAGAAATCGATGGCAGGGGCATTGCTCTCCAGCACCCAGACGACAACTCTGGTGTGGCCAGCGGATTGAAAGAGAGGCATCACATGGTCGAACAGCTCTCGCCCAATGCCTTGGCGTGTGTGCGCTGGGCTGACATAGATGGCCTGTACTTCCGCGACGCCGCGGTCTTCGGGATGTTCCCTGTCAGCCCCCGTGGCCATCCAGCCCAAGACCCGATCTAACCTGTCGACTTTGACGTACAGGTCCGATTCGCCCGAAGCGATCTCCTTGGTCCAATGGGACAGCCTCGCCTCAAGCGTTATCCGATTGATATAGGCAGAGGGAATGATGCCCTCATAGGCACTTCTCCATGACTCCAGATGAATCGTCGCTATTTGCAGCGAGTCCTCGGGAAGGGCAAGGCGGATGCTCATATCAATGCTCCTGCTTGGTTTGTTTCAGCATTTAAAGCAATGTTTATGGCATTTCTACGCAACCAAAATATATATCCGTCGTTCTCGCCTCACTCACACCCTGTATCCATTCCCCCCTCACCCCCACCCCGCAAATAAAGCACGATACCCGCCCATCGCTCATATCAAGGAATGATCCATGTCGCTGGCTATCGTCCATAGTCGTGCCCAGGTCGGGGTGGAAGCCCCGGCGGTTACTGTTGAAGCGCATCTGGCCAACGGCCTGCCGGCCCTGACGCTGGTGGGGTTGCCGGAGGGGGCGGTCAAGGAGAGCAAGGACCGGGTGCGCAGTGCCATTCTCAATTCCGGGCTGGATTTTCCGGCGCGGCGGATCACGCTCAACCTTGCGCCGGCTGATTTGCCCAAGGATGGCGGGCGGTTCGATCTGGCGATTGCGCTGGGTTTGCTGGCCGCCAGCGGGCAGGTGCCGTTGGTGGCGTTGCAGGACGTTGAATGCTTGGGCGAGTTGGCGTTGTCGGGGGCGATTCGGCCGATTCAGGGTGTGCTGCCTGCTGCGCTGGCGGCGCGTGCGGCGGAGCGGACGCTGATCATCCCGGCGGTGAACGCGGAGGAAGCGTGCCTGGCGTCGGGGCTGCGGGTGATTGCGGTGAGCCACTTGCTGGAGCTGGTCGCGCATTTCAACGGGCGCACGGTGATTGCGCCGTATCAGTCCAGTGGTCTGCTGCATCAGCCCAAGCCGTATCCGGATTTAAGCGAAGTGCAGGGTCAGACGGCGGCAAAGCGTGCGCTGGTAATCGCCGCTGCCGGTGCGCATAACCTGCTGTTCAGCGGGCCGCCCGGCACTGGCAAGACGCTGCTCGCCAGTCGCCTGCCGGGTTTGTTGCCGCCGCTGGACGAGCATGAAGCGCTGGAGGTAGCGGCGATTCAGTCGGTTGCCAGCCAGGTGCCGCTGACCAGTTGGCCGCAGCGGCCGTTTCGCCAGCCGCATCACTCGGCGTCCGGGCCTGCGTTGGTGGGCGGTGGCAGTCGTCCGCAACCTGGCGAGATCACGTTGGCGCATCACGGCGTTCTATTCCTTGATGAGCTGCCGGAGTTTGATCGCCGCGTGCTGGAGGTTTTGCGTGAGCCGCTGGAGTCCGGGCATATCGTGATTTCCCGGGCGCGGGATCGCGTGCGCTTTCCGGCGCGGTTCCAGTTGGTGGCGGCGATGAACCCGTGTCCCTGTGGCTATCTCGGTGAGCCGACCGGGCGCTGCCGCTGTTCCACCGAGCAGGTGCAGCGCTATCGCAACAAGTTGTCCGGACCGCTGCTGGACCGGATCGACCTGCACCTGACCGTCGCTCGCGAAGCCACCGCCCTCAACCCTGACCCGACCACCAGTGAAAACACCGCCAGCGCCGCAGCCGTGGTCGCTGAGGCGAGAGACCGTCAGCAACGTCGTCAGGGCTGTGCGAATGCGTTTCTCGATCTGCCGGGGCTGCGCGAGTACTGCGCGCTGTCCAGTGTCGATGAAAGCTGGCTGGAGACAGCGTGTGAGCGTTTGACCCTCTCATTACGCTCGGCGCATCGATTGCTGAAAGTGGCGCGAACCCTGGCGGATCTGGAGCAGGTGGACGCGATCAACCGCAGTCATCTGGCCGAGGCCTTGCAGTATCGGCCTTCAACCAATTGATGGCCGCAAACGCAAAAACTCGCCGTCAACGATCAAGTCGACGGCGAGTCCTGGGACAGCTAAAGACGCTTACATGCTGCTATAGAACGGGAAGATCCCCATCAGCAGCGCGGCAACCAGGATGCACATGCACACCAGAATCGCCCATTTCAGGGTGAAGCGCTGGTGGTCGCCGAACTCGATACCGGCCAGTGCCACCAGCAGGTAGGTCGAAGGCACCAACGGGCTGAGCAGGTGGACCGGCTGACCGACGATCGAAGCGCGGGCCATTTCCACCGGGCTGATGCCGTAGTGGGCAGCGGCTTCGGACAGCACAGGCAGTACGCCGTAGTAGAACGCGTCGTTGGACATGAAGAAGGTGAACGGCATGCTCACCAGCGCGGTGATCACGGCGAGGTACGGGCCCAGCGCATCCGGGATCACTGCCAGCAGGCTTTTCGACATCGCGTCGACCATGCCGGTGCCGGACAGGATGCCGGTGAAGATACCCGCGGCGAAGATCAGGCCGACCACCGCCAGTACGCTACCGGCGTGGGCCGAGACGCGGTCCTTCTGGTCCTGCAGGTTCGGGTAGTTGATGATCATTGCGATACTGAACGCGATCATGAACAGGACCGGCAGGGGCAGCAGGCCCATGATCAGGGCGACCATCAGCGTCAGGGTCAGGGCAGCGTTGAACCAGATAAGTTTTGGACGACGCGCGTCGGGGAATTGCGAGACGCTGATTTCGCTGTGGTCGACTTCATCACCCTGCAGGTGCAGTTCACCCAGACGGGCACGTTCGCGTTTGCCGTAGAAGTAGGCAATCGCCAGGATCGCGATCACACCTGCCAGCATGGCCGGGATCATCGGTACGAAGATGTCGGAGGCATCGACGTGCAGGGCGCTGGCCGCACGAGCGGTCGGGCCGCCCCAGGGCGTCATGTTCATCACGCCGCCGGCCAGAATGATCAGGCCGGCCATGATGCGCGGGCTCATGCCGATGCGGCTGTACAGCGGCAGCATGGCGGCAACGCAGATCATGTAGGTGGTCGCGCCGTCACCATCGAGGGACACCACCAGCGCAAGTACGGCGGTGCCGACCGAAATGCGCATCGGGTCGCCCTTGACCATTTTCAGGATCTTGCGCACGGCCGGGTCGAACAGACCGGAGTCGATCATCAGCGCAAAGTACAGAATGGCGAACATCAGCATCACGCCGGTCGGCGCCAGCTTGGTGATACCTGCCAGCATCATCGGGCCGATCTGCGACGCGAAGCCACCGAACAGGGCGAAGATGATCGGGACCAGGATCAAGGCGATCAGCGCAGTCAGGCGCTTGCTCATGATCAGGTACATGAACGCAATAACCATGGCAAAGCCAAGGAAAGTCAGCATGGGAATACTCCAGACGTAATACGGCTACAGAACGTGAAATGAACGAGTCAGCTCAGCAGATCGGTACGTGGAGTGGGGGCGCAAGGAGAGTGTGGAGCGAGAAGTCAGGAAGCATCGGAGTCACCATTATTGTTGTTAATTGGGCCTGAAACACCGCGGAGTCCGTTCCTGGCTAACCGGTCTTTTTGCCGGAAGTGGGCTGATGCTAATTGGCCAAGCTTTCACCGACCTTTCATTCGGCAGTTGCGGGAATTTTATTGTCGCTGGGGTTGTGGGCATGAACAGGAGGGGCGCGGATGAGCGAGATACACCCGGGTGGCTGCCATTGCGGCGAGCTGTGTTACCAACCGGCTTCCATGGCTACGCCTGGATGAGCACCTGCCGGAGTCTGAGAGCGAGCCTTTTTGAGGTTCGGGGGAGTAGTGCCTGAGCCAGAGCCGTCGGCACTATTCGCATACTAGATCCGCAGATTACTTGCTGAACTGCGACGCCAGTTCGCGCAGCAGCACTTCGGCCTCGAGCACTTTTTTCACTGATTCGTTGGCTTTGTCGCGCGTCAGTCCCAGGCGGTCGAACAGTTCGTCCGGGATGTCCTGCTCGGGACCGGAGCCGATACCGTTGGCTCGCAGCAGGCGCACTGCCAGATACACCAGGTTGGCATAGACGTGATGCTCACCCTTGTAGTGCGGGTCGTGCTGGAAACGCAATGCGATGGAGAGCTCATCCGGCATGTCCCAATAGCGCATCAGCCACGCACCGATCTGCTCGCGGCTGATACCCAGCAGATGCTGCTCGATAAAGCTGTGGTGCAAATGCGGGTTAACTTCCAGTTGCCGGCAAATCAGGGTGAAGTGCGGTGGAAACACGTGCGCCAGCAGCAGGTAACCGAAGTTATGCAGCAAGCCGGCGAGGTAGCTCAGACCACCCTCCGGCCGGCTGGCGCGCGGAATGGCGCGGGTCAGGCCTTCGATGACAGCAGCGGTGTAGATGGATTGCTGCCAGTACGGCGTGGTCTGTTGTGGCTGATCCTTGGGCAGGCTCAGGGTTTTGCCCAGTGCGAGGCCCAGTGCCAGATTGATCACCAGATCGAAGCCCAGTACGCGGACGATTGCGTCTTCGACCGAACGAATCTTGCCGGTCGACGCGTAATACGGCGAAGCGGCCCAGCTGACGACCTGAGCGGCCAGCGCAGGATCGGTTTCGACGACGCCGGTGATGTCGTCGATAGTCGCATCGGGGTCGACACGCAGTTTGATGATTTTCTGCGCAGTGCCGGCCAGCGGCGGAATCTCCAGAGTCGCCTCCAGACGCTGCTGGATGCGGCGCGCCGTAAAGGCATGCATGGCCTGGGTGATTTCTGCAGGATCGTCGTCAGGACGATCGAGGTTCGGCCGGATCGTCGCCACCGGTTGACCAAAGTGCGCGGCGCTGGCCTTGCTCAGCATGCCCTTGAAGTCGTCGCTGCTGATTTCCAGCAGGACACCAGGCTCGCCCGAACCCACCAACAGGGTTGGCTCCTGAAGCAGGCGCTCGTCGTAAAGGCACGGTGAGCTGGTCAGCGCCGGGAGACCTGGCAGTACGCGCAGGTTGTGCTTGGTGAGCATGCGCGCCAGCCGCTCGTGCGGTACGGCGGTCAGTTTGCGACCGGTCAGCTCGGTGATGCGAGAGAGGTCGAGCAACTGGCTTTGCGGGAACAGGATAAGCAATGCACCGACAGCGTCCTCGACCAGCACAGCCTGCACCTTGCGCGCTGGAGGGAGGTTTTTTTCGTCCACGACTTCGTTGTAGCTGATAGCCAATTTTTCAAGCAACTGCCGGATTACCGACGGCGCATGGTGCGGATCATTGACGTGGGCGACTTCTGTCATGAGCTATGTCCAAATTCCTACATTTTCTGAAGTATAACCACGTTATTCGATTTGGGTCGCACGCGGTTTGCAAAGCATAGTCTGCATCACACCTGGCCATACTGCTGGCCATGACGCAGCCACCTGTCGAGCAGCGGGCTGACGTGTTGCGGCCAGCGCTCCAACAGCGCCTGAGCCGCGTCGCGTACGGCCGGTAGCAGGTCTGCGTCGCGCATCAGGTCGGCGACCTTGAACTGCAGAAGGCCCGTTTGTCGGGTACCTAGCATTTCGCCAGGGCCGCGCAGTTCGAGGTCTTTTTCGGCGATGACGAAACCGTCGTTGGTTTCGCGCATGATGCCCAGCCGCTGCCGTCCGATTTGTGAAAGCGGCGGATGGTAGAGCAGCACACAATGACTCACCGCGCTGCCGCGCCCGACGCGGCCGCGCAACTGGTGCAATTGCGCCAGGCCGAGGCGCTCGGGGTTCTCGATGATCATCAGGCTGGAGTTCGGCACGTCGACACCGACTTCGATGACCGTCGTTGCCACCAGCAATTGCAGCGCACCTTGCTTGAACTCGGCCATGATCGCGGCTTTTTCTGCGGGTTTCATGCGCCCGTGAATCAGCCCGACGCGCACATCACCCAACGCGCTGCTCAATTCTTCGTACGTGGTTTCAGCGGCCTTGCAGGTCAGCTCTTCGGATTCTTCGATCAGCGTGCACACCCAGTAGGCCTGGCGACCTTCTGCGCAGGCGGCGCGCACACGTTCCACGACTTCAAGGCGGCGACTGTCGGCAACCAGCACGGTATTGACCGGCGTCCTGCCCGGCGGCAGTTCGTCGAGGATCGAAGTATCCAGGTCGGCGTAGGCACTCATGGCCAGCGTGCGCGGGATCGGTGTGGCGGTCATGATCAATTGATGCGGGCACATCAGGCCACCAACGCCCTTTTTACGCAGCGCCAGGCGTTGCTGCACGCCGAACCGGTGCTGCTCGTCGATGATCACCAGCGCCAGGTTCTTGAACTGCACTTCGTCCTGAAACAGCGCATGGGTGCCGACCACCATGGGTGTGCCGCCGGCGATCTGCTCCAGAGACGCGACGCGCGCCTTGCCTTTGAGCTTGCCCGCCAGCCATGCCACACCCACGCCCAAGGGCTCAAGCCAGCGCTGGAAGTTGATGTAGTGCTGCTCGGCGAGAATCTCGGTGGGCGCCATCAGCGCCACTTGATAACCCGCTTCCAGTGCCTGCAATGCAGCCAGCGCAGCAACCACGGTCTTGCCCGACCCTACGTCGCCCTGAATCAGCCGCAGCATCGGCTCAGGCTGACTCAGGTCATAGGCGACTTCCTTGCCGACACGCTGCTGCGCGCCGGTGGGGGCAAAGCCGAGGTTGGCGAGAAACTGTTTCGGCAGTTTTTTCGCAACGGGCAATGCCGGTGCGCGCTGTGACCGCAGGCTTTCACGCAGGCGTTGCTGGGAAAGCTGGTGAGTCAGCAGTTCTTCGAAAGCCAGTCGGTGCTGCGCCCAGTGATGCCCGAGGGCCAGCTCCTCCACGTCGGCATCGGCCGGCGGGTGATGCAGGTAACGGATCGCATCATCCAGCGGGGCCAACTGATAATCTCGGGCCAGCTCTTCAGGCAGCCAGTCCGGCAGACTTTTGGGGCCGAGCATGGCCAGGCTTTGCTGGCACAGCTGGCGCAGACGCTGTTGGGTCAGGCCTTCGGTCGTCGGGTAGATCGGCGTGAGGGTCTGTTCGACGGGCGCGGGCTCATCACCGGTAATCGCCCGATATTCCGGGTGATAGATTTCCAGTCCGGAAGCACCGGGACGCGCTTCGCCGAAGCAACGCAGGTGCGTGCCACGCTTCATGCTTTCTTTCTGGGCGTTGCTGAAATGGTAGAAGCGCAGACTGACGACGCCGGTGCCATCGCCCAGCCGGACTAGCAGGCTGCGGCGCTTGCCCATCACCACATCGGCACCGCTGACCACGCCTTCGATGACGGCATCCTGACCAGGACGCAACGCACCGATCGGTACGATGCGCGTGCGGTCCTGATAACGCAGCGGCAGATGGAACAGCACATCCTGCAGGGTTTCCAGGCCGACCTTGGCCAGCTTTTCTGCCATCGCTTCACCGACACCCTTGAGCGCCGTGACCGAGACCCTGGAAAGCTCGCTCATTTCTGTTCTGCCTAGCTAGCGACTGTTTTCGGACGTGCCACCGAGCACAGACGTGCAGAGTCAGCGAGGATTTCGATGGCTTTGGGTCTCGGGAAGCTTGCACGCCAGGCGATGGCGACCGTGCGGAAAGGCACGGGCGGCGTCAGCGGGCGGACTTCGATCACGCCGGGCGCGTAGTGGTGGCTGTCGACTGCCGACAGCGGCAGGATCGAAATGCCCAACCCGGAGGCGACCATGTGCCGAATGGTTTCCAGCGAGCTGGACTCTACTGTCGTGTGCTTGGCGCCTTCGTTGCCTTTGCCCAGCGTCGGGCAGGCTTCCAGGACCTGATCACGGAAGCAGTGACCTTCGCCCAGCAATAGCAGGCTCTTGTCGTTGAGCGCCGAGGCATCGATGGTCTCTTTCTGAGTCCAGGGATGGTCGGCCGGCATCAGGACAGAGAACGGTTCGTCGTAAAGCGGCAGGGTCAGCACGTCGGCTTCGTTGAACGGCAAGGCAATGATGACGGCATCCAGCTCACCGTTACGCAGCTTGTCGCGCAGCACATGCG
This sequence comes from Pseudomonas sp. PvP028, assembly GCF_017832255.1. NCBI lineage: Bacteria > Pseudomonadati > Pseudomonadota > Gammaproteobacteria > Pseudomonadales > Pseudomonadaceae > Pseudomonas > Pseudomonas sp. PvP028. The sequence continues at coordinate 1,174,441 of NZ_JAFIBL010000001.1, read as the reverse complement.
TGAAGTTTTCTTCGATGTACAACGGCATCTGTGGGGCGACCCGGTGCAGTTGCGGGATCAGGTGAGGAAACAGGTAAGGACCGACGGTGTAGATCGCGCCGACTTTCAGCGGGGCGGTCAGCTGGTTCTTGCCGGCCTGGGCCAGTTCGCGAATACCCTGGGCCTGCTCAAGCACTTTCTGCGCCTGTGCAACGATGCCTTCACCAACCGGTGTCAGGCGCACAGCGCTCTTGCTGCGCTCGAAAATGAGCACGCCGAGTTCGTCTTCGAGTTTTTTGACACCCACCGACAGCGTTGGCTGGCTGACATGGCAGCGTTCCGCCGCATGGCCAAAGTGCTGCTCCTGGGCGAGCGTAACGATGTAGCGCAATTCTGTAAGAGTCATAACGTGCGTCCATGAAGTTGCGACCCCAGCATAGCGGGTGCAATCGATAGACGCACGTTATCAGAAGTACTTATGAGTAACAAAAGTACAATTCAACGTTTATCCAGCGAATAAACGAACGGTGCGAGGATTTCAATGGTGCCGTTGTTGAGGATTTCCTTAGGCGGCTTGGGCAATGGCTGAGCGCGACGGATCATTTCCATGGTCGCTCGATCCAGCGCCGAGCTGCCTGAACTGTTGGCAATCGAGTAGGACAGCACGTTGCCGTCAGCGTCCACCACGAAGCGCAAACGAGCAACACCCTGCATGCCACGACGGCGTGCATCCTCAGGGTACTTCTTGTACTTGCTCAGATGACCGAGCAAATCACCCTGCCAGTTCGGCAATGCGTTGCTGGGTGGCGAAGGTGCAGGAGCAGGCTTGGGAGCCACCGGCTTTGCCGGTTGCGCCGTGGTCGGCGGTGTATCGACCGGCTTTTCGTCGGCAGGCTTTTCCTTGGGCGGCTCAGGCTTCTTCTGCGGCTTTGGCGGCTGCGGTTTGGGCTTGGGCTTCTCGACCTTCTTGGGCACCACGATTTCCGGCTTCGGCGCCTGCACGACTTCCGGCACCGGTGTCGGCTCCTCCGGGGCTGGCGGCGGAGGCGGCTGAACGACCTTGGGCGGTGGTGGCGGAGCGGGTTCGGGCACTGGCGCAAGTTCGACCATCATGGCGGCCGGTGGCAATTCGACAGGCTGCGGGGCAGGCCAGCGAACGGCAACAATGATTGCGATGGCGTGCACGGCCAGCACCAACAACAGACTACCGCTATAGCGCGTCAGTTTTTGGCGCGTACTGATCATTTCTTACCAGCCGTCTCAAGACCCACCAGACCGACCTTCAGGTAACCCGCACCCCGAAGCGTGTTCATGACCTCCATCAGATCGCCGTAATCCACGCCCTTGTCGGCCTGGAAGAAGATCGTGGTGTCTTTCTTGCCCTTGGTGCGGGCGTCCAGCACCTGGCCGATCTGCTCGCGGGCAACCTTCTCTTCGCCCAGGTACAGGCTCTTGTCGGTTTTCACGCTTAGAAAGATCGGCTTCTCGGGTCTGGGCTGCGGTGTGGCGGTAGACGCTGGCAGATCGACTTTGATGTCTACGGTCGCCAGCGGCGCAGCCACCATGAAGATGATCAGCAGCACCAGCATGACGTCGATGAACGGCGTCACGTTGATTTCATGGTTCTCGGCGAGATCGTCGCCGCCTTCGTTAAGATGCAGGCCCACGTGTTAGCCCACCTTGACCATGTGCGGTTGTTGTTGATTGCGCTCGGACGGCTCTGGCAGATGATCCAGATCGCGGCTGACCAGCAGCAGGACGTGTGCCGAGGCATCGGACACCTGAGCCTTGTAACCGGCGATGGAGCGGGCGAAGACGTTGTAGATCACCACCGCGGGGATCGCCGCGACCAGGCCCAGCGCCGTGGCCAGAAGGGCTTCGGCGATGCCGGGGGCGACCACGGCGAGGTTGGTGGTCTGGGTCTTGGCGATGCCGATGAAGCTGTTCATGATGCCCCATACCGTACCGAACAGACCTACGAACGGCGCAGTCGAACCGATGGTCGCCAGCACGCCGGTGCCCATGCTCATGTTGCGGCCACAGGCGGCGACCAGACGCTCGAGGCGGAAGCTGACACGCTCCTTGATCCCTTCACGCTCGCGGCTGTTGGCCGACAGACGCATCTCTTCGAGGGCGTCGTGCACCAACAAGTGGGCGAGGGTGCCTTCCGTGCTGGCGGTGGCGCTGGCTTCAGACAGGGAGCGGGCTTTTTTCAGGTTGGCAATTTCGCCGCGCAACCGGCGCTTGGCACCCAGCAACTCGAAACCCTTGGAGATCCAGATGGTCCACGTAATGATCGAGGCGATGGCCAGACCGATCATGACCGCTTTGACCACCACGTCGGCATTCTGATACATGCCCCACGGCGACAGGTCATGCGCCATGCCCAGGCTGTTGTCTTCGGCGGCGGGTTCCATGGCCTGCACCGGGGCTGCTGCGTCAGGTGCGGCAGGTGCCGTTGCCGCAGGTGCGGTGGAGGTCGCAGGGGCCGCGGTCGGAGCCGATTGATCCGCGAGTGCCATGGGGACGAACATCAGGCTCAAGACAAGGGCTGCGATACTGCGCCATGCACGAGGCAGGCGAGGCATCTGGGTAGGCGAAGCGATTGATTGAATGCGTTTCATGCTGGCCGGACCTGAGAGGAAAAAAGGGGATGGTTCCAGTGCGTCGCGTGGTGCTGTCGACGCTCACGGGGAACGAATGGGCCGCCATTATTGCAAATCGTTCTTGTTAACAAAAGTAATACAGTATCTTTTTTACATATTCGCCCGAACGCTTGCCTGTCGATGAGCGTTTTTAACGATACTGACACCGCCTTTTCTGGAGATACCGAATGACCGCTCCTTCGCTTCTGATCGCCGGCTGTGGCGACATTGGTTCGCGACTTGCTACCCGCCTGCTGCCTCACGGCTGGACCGTGCATGGGCTGCGGCGCACTGTTTCCGAGCTTCCTGCCGGTGTTCACGGTGTGGCGGGCGATCTGTTCAAGACGCCCAAACCTGCCCAGTGGCCTGATGCGGCACTGGACTATGTGGTGTATTGCGCGACCCCCTCGCAGCGTGACGAAGCGGGTTACCGGATGGCTTACGTCGAGGGCCTGCGTAATGTGTTGAGCTGGCTCGAGCAGACCGGGCAGCGGCCAAAGCGCTTGATCTTCGTTTCAAGCAGCGGTGTTTACGGTCAGCAGAACGGGGAGTGGGTGGATGAAACCTCCGCCACCGAGCCCGGCAACTACACCGGCACGGTGATGCTGGAAGCCGAGCAGGTCGCGCTGAACAGCGGGTTTCCGGCCACGGCGGTAAGACTGACCGGTATTTACGGCCCAGGTCGCAGTGACTTGTCGAACCGCGTCCGTCAGGGACACAGCGTGAGGATCGATCCGCCGGTCTATGCCAATCGCATTCATGCCGACGATGCGGCCGGTCTGCTGGAGCACGTGCTGCTGGCGGATCAACGCGGCGTTGCGCTGGAGAGTTGCTACCTGGGCGTCGACGACGATCCGGCCGCGCTGGCCGATGTGGTGGCGTGGATCCGTGAGTATCTGGGGGTGACTGAATGGTCGGAGGAGGTCAGCGTGCAGCGCGTGGGCAGCAAGCGTTGCAGTAATGCCAGGGCGCGGGCATTAGGATGGTCGCCGATTTACCCTGACTATAAAGCAGGTTATGCGGCTTTGCTGGGCTAAAACAGCGGTCGATCAGGAGCGCTGTGAAGGGCGCTCCTGATGCCGGAATCGCTTACTGCTGTTCGAGTAACCAGCGACGTGGGCCGGGACGCAGCTCGGGCATCTGGTCCGCGCCGGCGTTGTTCACAGCCTGGAATATCTCCAGCTGCTTGCCTTTGCGGGCGAAAATCCACGGGTTGCCTTTCTCGGCTTTCTCCAGCCACATGCTGTCGTATTCGCCGCTCATGGCTGCACAATCACCTGCCAGGCAGAGCGCGTAGCGATCGTTTTCCGGAAGCCCCTGCACACTGCCATCAGGCATGAATTGCACAGTGCTGCCCTGACCGTCACCCTCGACGACCGTCCACTTGCCGCCCATGTAGGCGCCATACAGGGCTTTCTCGAAGCTGCTGCCTGGCTGAGCGCCGTCCGGGGCCGGATCTTCGGGCTTCTGGAAGTGCTGTTCAGGGCCTGACTCGCTGGCCGCCTGGACCAGTTCGTCACCCTTGACGCTCAGGTCTTCGAAGAAGTTGCCATAGAAGTCGACGTGCAGCTTGCCTTCGGCAGCGCTGACAATCTTGCCTTCGCCCAGCTCGAAGCCATTGGAGTAAATGGCCTGGTTGGCCTTGGAGTTGATTTTCCACTCCAGGTTGGGACCATTGGCGAGCAGGGCCTGACGCAAGTTGCCTTGCTTGACGGCGGCGTCGATGGCGGTCTGGTTGATCCACGTGCCGTCCGGATTGCGGTCGGCGTGGCTGGCGCAGCCGCCTAGAATGACGGCGAGCAGCGAGATGGCGAGCGCGGAGCGCATAACGGATTCCTTCCTTCAGGGAGAACGGAGCGCAAGGCACGCTCCGTCGGGGATTTATTCGATGACGAGAATCGCGTCCATTTCAACCTGTGCGCCACGCGGCAAGGCCGCAACGCCGATAGCTGCGCGGGCCGGATAAGGCTGAGTGAAGTAGGCGCTCATCAGCTCGTTGACCTTGGCGAAGTGGCCCAGATCGGTCAGAAAGATGTTCAGTTTGACGATGTCCTTGAAAGATCCGCCCGCTGCTTCGGCAACCGACTTGAGGTTTTCGAAAACCTGAGTGATCTGGGCTTCGATGCCCTCGACCAGTTCCATGGTGCTCGGGTCCAACGGGATCTGTCCGGACATGTAGACGGTATTGCCAGCTTTGATGGCCTGTGAGTAAGGGCCGATGGCCGCAGGGGCTTTATCGCTGGTGATGACAGTCTTGGTCATGAGAACTCCTGATAATGGGATGGCCTACGCGCGCATCCGGGTGATGCGTGTGACACCGGTCAGGGCGCGCAGTTTCTTGATCACACGAGCCAGGTGCACGCGATCGTGCACGCTGACCACCAGTTGGACCACGCTGATGCGACCATCGCGTTCGTCCATGCTGATTTTTTCGATATTGCCGTCCGCCGCGTTGACGCTGCTGGCCAACAGCGCGATCAGACCGCGCTGATGCTCGAGTTCGACACGCAGCTCGACGTTGAATTCGCCCGTCACGTCCTTGGCCCAGGACAGCTGGATGCATTTTTCCGGGTTGTGGCGGATTTCGCTGATGTTGCGGCAGTTGTCCAGGTGCACAACCATGCCCTTGCCTGCAGACAGGTGGCCGACAATCGGGTCGCCCGGGATTGGTGTACAGCATTTGGCGTAGCTGAGCACCAGACCTTCGGTGCCACGAATCGCCAGCGGGCCTTCAGGGCTTGGCAACTGATCGCCTTCGCCCAGCAGGCGGCGGGCAACGACATAAGCCATGCGATTACCCAAGCCGATGTCTTCGAGCAGGTCTTCCAGCACTTCGACCCGATATTCGTTGAGCACCAGTTGAATGCGCTCCTGACCGATCTTGTCGAGGTTGCATTCAAAGCCGTTGAGCACCTTGTTCAGCAGGCGCTCGCCCAGATTGATCGACTCGGAGCGGCGTTGCAGCTTGAGCGCGTGACGAATGTGGGTGCGCGCCTTGCCCGTGACGACGAAGTTCAGCCAGGCCGGATTCGGACGTGCGCCGGGTGCGCTGACAATCTCGACGGTCGAGCCACTTTGCAGCGGTTCGGAAAGCGGCGCCAGTCGGCGGTTGATCCGGCAGGCAATGCAGCTGTTGCCGACATCGGTGTGTACCGCGTAGGCGAAATCCACCGCTGTGGAGCCTTTGGGCAGCTCCATGATTCGGCCTTTGGGCGTGAAAACGTAAACCTCGTCCGGGAACAGATCGATCTTGACGCTTTCGATGAATTCCAGGGAGTTGCCAGCACGCTGCTGCATTTCCAGCACGCCCTTGACCCACTGTCGGGCTCGGGCGTGAGTGCCCTTGGGCTGCTCGTCGTCGCTGGACTTGTACAGCCAGTGCGCCGCGATGCCGTTGTTGGCCATTTCTTCCATTTCGCGGGTGCGAATCTGGATCTCGATAGGCACGCCATGCATACCGAACAAGGTGGTATGCAGGGACTGATAGCCGTTGGCCTTCGGGATCGCGATGTAATCCTTGAAGCGACCGGGCAGTGGCTTGTACAAATTATGTACAGCGCCGAGCACGCGATAGCAGGTGTCGACCTTGTCGACGATGATGCGGAACGCGTAGACATCCATGATCTCGTTGAAGGCGCGACGCTTGCCGCGCATCTTCTTGTAGATGCCATACAGATGTTTCTGCCGCCCACTGACGTCGCCTTCGATGCCATCGACGGCCAGGCAATGACTCAGGGACTCTTCGATCTTGTTGACCAGTTCCTTGCGATTGCCCCTGGCGCGCTTGACCGCCTGGTTGATTCGCGAGGAGCGCATCGGGTACATCGCCTTGAAGCCCAGGTCCTCGAATTCGATGCGCACACTGTGCATGCCCAGCCGATTGGCGATGGGCGCATAGATTTCGAGGGTTTCCTTGGCGATGCGCCGGCGCTTTTCGCCGGACAGGACTTCCAGCGTGCGCATGTTGTGCAGGCGATCGGCGAGCTTGACCAGAATGACGCGAATGTCGCGCGCCATGGCCATGGCCATTTTCTGGAAGTTTTCCGCCTGGGCTTCGGCCTTGGTCTCGAAATTCATCTGGGTCAGTTTGCTGACCCCGTCGACCAGTTCCGCGACAGTCTCGCCAAATTGGGCGCTGAGCGCTTCCTTGGCAATCCCGGTGTCTTCGATGACGTCATGCAGCATCGCAGCCATCAGGCTCTGATGGTCCATGTGCATGTCGGCAAGAATGTTCGCCACCGCAAGAGGATGGGTGACGTAGGCTTCACCGCTGCGACGGCGTTGGCCATCGTGGGCTTGTTCGGCGTAGAAATACGCTCGGCGGACCAGATTGACCTGGTCCTTGCCGAGGTAGGCCGACAGTCTGTCGGCGAGGGCGTCTATGCTCGGCAAGGCGCTACCCCTTGCCAATGGCTTTTACCCTGCGCCGTACTACGTCGACCTGGCATAGGCTTAGACGGCCTCGTTGGACTCGTCCTCGAACGCTGCGAACAATGGCTCATCTTCAACGATTTCAGCTTCTGCGATTACAGAGTAATCCATTACGCCAGCCGCGATTTCACGCAGGGCCATAACGGTAGGCTTGTCGTTTTCCCAGGCCAGCTTTGGTTCTTTGCCGCCGGTTGCCAGTTGACGGGCACGCTTGGTAGAGAGCATGACCAGCTCAAAGCGGTTATCCACGTGTTCTAGGCAGTCTTCAACGGTTACGCGGGCCATGGGTATTCCTCGTAGCAAATGCGGATGCGCGATGCCCGGATGGGCGAGCGGACTCGGTAGTTTACAAGCGGACAGTACCAGTCATCAAGCGGCATGCCACCAACGGCATGCTTTTAACCTGTTGCCTGATGTCTGGAAACGTTTCGATCAAGCCAGCAACTCCTGAAAAAGCTCGCTGTATTGCTCTTGCTGGTGCTGTTGAGTCAGGCGGTTGGCGCGGAAAATCGCCTTGAGGTCTTCCAGCGCGCCGGCAAAGTCGTCATTGACCACGACGTACTCATACTCGTTGTAGTGGCTCATTTCGCTGACCGCTTCACGCATCCGCGCTTCGATGATCTCGTCGCTGTCCTGGCCGCGATTGGTCAGGCGCTGGCGCAAGGCCTGCTGGGTCGGCGGCAAAATGAAGATGGAGCGGGCCTGCGGCATCTGCGCGCGAACCTGACGCGCACCCTGCCAGTCGATTTCCAGAATCAGGTCGTGGCCTTCGTCCAGCGTCTGCTGCAGGTGGCTCTGCGACGTGCCGTACAGGTTGCCGAAGACCTCGGCCTGCTCGAGAAAGTCGCCGTGCTCGATCATGCTCAGGAACGTGGCGCGATCGACGAAGTTGTAGTTCACACCGTCCACTTCGCCTGGGCGCATGGCGCGCGTGGTGTGCGAGACAGAGACGCGAATCTTTGCCTGAGCGCCGTGCTGAGGCTCTTGCTGAGCGTCCATCAGCGCCTTGACCAGACTGGTCTTGCCCGCGCCGGACGGAGCGGAAATGATGTACAGGGTGCCAGTGATATGGGTCATGTCAGGTTTAGCCTTACTCAATATTCTGCACTTGCTCACGCATCTGCTCGATCAACACTTTGAGGTTGACGGCAGCCTGCGTGCTGCGTGGGTCAAAGGCCTTGGAGCCCAGTGTATTCGCTTCGCGGTTAAGCTCTTGCATCAGGAAATCAAGACGGCGTCCTGCCTGGCCGCCAGCCTTGAGTACGCGACGCACTTCAGTGACGTGGGTGCTGAGGCGGTCCAGTTCTTCGGCGACATCGCTTTTCTGTGCCAGCAGGACCATTTCCTGCTCCAGGCGCTGAGGGTCGAGTTCGGCTTTCATGTCGGCAAAGCGATCGAGCACCTTCTGCCGCTGGGTTGCGAGCATCTGTGGCACCAGCGTGCGCAAGGTGGCGACTTCTTCGACGATGGAGGACAGACGCTCGTCGAGCAGCCGCGCCAGATCTGCGCCTTCGCGTCCGCGCCCGCTTTTCAATTCGGTCAGCGCATCATTGAACAGTTTCAGGGCCTCGGTGTTCAACACCTGCGGATCGTTGGCATCGGCGACCAGCACGCCCGGCCATGCCAGCACCTCGAGCGGGTTCAATGCAGCGGGCTGTTTGATCAAGCCGGCAACCGACTCGGCTGCGGCGATCAATTGGCCTGCGCGTTCAAGGTCCACCTGCAGCGGCTTGCCGGCGGTTTCCTCGACAAAGCGCAATGTGCACTCGACCTTGCCGCGCGACAGGCCCTGACGCAGCGCTTCGCGAATCGCGCCTTCCAGATCGCGGAACGACTCCGGCAGGCGCAGGTGTGGCTCAAGATAGCGGTGGTTGACCGAGCGCAGTTCCCAGCTCAGTGTGCCCTGGGCACCGGCCCGCTCTACTCGGGCAAAGGCAGTCATGCTGTGCACCATGGGAAATACCTCTTGGTTCGCTTTCAAAGCGTGGTTCGGTTCATGAACGCGCAGAAATGGCGATCATGGGCGTCGTGAAAGCCGGCTGGCTGTAGAGGCGCAGGATTGTAGCGCAGTGCAGCGCAGGCTCCCAATCCGACAGTGTGACAAGTGACGCAAGGCGTTTTTTTGACCGACATCTGCGCGTCGAAAGCCTTGATTCAGGGCCTTCTGTTTGCGCTGGATCGGCATTGGCGGCTTTTAGAGATGCCCAGCGGCAGCTGTGGCCTCTATAATGCCCAGCAGTTTTCCGTCTCAGTACAGGTATCCCAGATGAAACGTCCAAGTGGTCGCGCCGCCGATCAGCTCCGCTCGATCCGCATCACCCGCAACTACACCAAACACGCCGAGGGTTCTGTACTGGTCGAGTTTGGTGATACCAAGGTGATTTGCACCGTCAGCGTCGAAAACGGCGTACCACGCTTTCTCAAAGGGCAGGGCCAGGGTTGGCTGACCGCCGAATACGGCATGCTGCCACGCGCTACCGGCGAGCGTAATCAGCGCGAAGCCAGCCGCGGCAAGCAGGGTGGTCGTACACTCGAAATCCAGCGCCTGATCGGTCGTTCGCTGCGCGCTGCGCTGGACATGTCCAAGCTGGGCGACGTCACCTTGTACGTCGATTGCGATGTTATTCAGGCTGACGGTGGCACTCGTACGGCTTCTATTACCGGTGCGATGGTTGCTCTGGCAGATGCGCTGAAGGTGATCAAGAAGCGCGGCGGCCTGAAAGGCGGCGACCCGCTCAAGCAGATGATCGCGGCCGTTTCGGTCGGCATGTATCAGGGTGAGCCGGTGCTCGACCTGGACTACCTCGAAGACTCGGCTGCCGAAACCGACCTGAACGTGGTCATGACCAGTGCAGGCGGTTTCATTGAAGTTCAGGGCACTGCCGAAGGCGCGCCATTCCAGCCTGAAGAGCTGAACGCGATGCTCGCGCTGGCGCAGAAGGGCATGACCGAGTTGTTTGAATTGCAGCGCGCCGCGTTGGCCGACTGATACCCAGAAGGGGTCCGATAATGAGTGACAGCTTGCAACCGTTCAGCAAACCGCCGCAAAGCGCTCGCCAGTGGGCGATGTTCTGTCACTTGTCGGCGTTTGCCGGGCTGATGTTTCCGTTTGGCAATCTGCTGGGCCCGCTGATTATCTGGCAGTTGAAGAAAGATTCCGATCCGTTTATCGACGCGCAAGGCAAGGAAGCGCTGAATTTTCAGATCACGGTCGCCATTGCGGCCACCGTCAGCATGCTGCTGGTGCTGCTCATCATCGGCTTTGCGTTACTGACGCTGGTGGGGATCGGTGCCGCAGTGCTGGCGATCATTGCCGGGATAAAAGCCAATGACGGCGTCGATTATCGCTATCCGTTCACCTTGCGCCTGATCAAGTAGCATCACTTCAGGCAACGCAAAAAGCCGACTTCAAGTCGGCTTTTTCGTGTTCGCGGCCTTGCCTGGCTATCAGATAGTCAGGGTCCAGTCGTAATCCACGATCAACGGCGCGTGCTGCGAGAAGCGCGGCTGGCGTGGCAGACGGGCGCTGCGCACGAAGCGGCGCAGGCCTGGGGTCAGGATCTGATAATCGAAGCGCCAACCCAGATTCAGCATCTCGGCCTGCTCGTTGTCCGGCCACCAGCTGTACTGGTCACCTTCACGGCTGACTTCGCGCAGAGCATCGACGTAGCCCATGGTGCCGACGATCTCGTCCATCCAGGCGCGCTCGGGCGCGAGGAAGCCGGGCGACTGCTGGCTGTCGCGCCAGTTTTTGATATCGAGCTTCTGCTGCGCCACATAGAGCGATCCGCAGTAGATGTATTCGCGACGCTTGCGGCGCTGCTTGTCCATGTACTTGCCGAAATCGTCCATGAGCTTGAATTTCTGATTCAGGTCTTCATCGCCATTCATCCCCGACGGAAAGAGCAGGGTAGCGATACTGACCTTGTCGAAATCTGCTTGCAGGTAGCGCCCGTAGCGGTCGGCTGTCTCGAAGCCGAGGCCGCTGATTACCGCCTTCGGCTGCAACCGCGAATACAGCGCCACACCACCCTGAGCGGGAACCTCGGCTTCGCAGGCATAGAGGAAGTAACCATCCAGCTGAAAGGCTGGATCGTCCAGTTCAAAGGTGGAGGCGCGGGTGTCCTGTAAGCAGATGACGTCGGCATTCTGAGCTTGCAGCCAGCTGAGCAAACCACGCTCGACCGCAGCCTGAATGCCATTTACGTTCACACTGATGATCCGCATAAATGGCCCCAAAAATCACGTGCGTGTATGATACCCGAGCTCTACCTAATTAGCTAAATCCGTGGTATTCGGAGCTTTTTTCATGCAAGCGTATCAACGCGATTTCATTCGTTTTGCCATCGATCGCGGTGTTCTGCGCTTCGGTGAGTTCACTCTAAAGTCCGGGCGCACCAGCCCGTACTTCTTCAATGCCGGGCTGTTCAACACCGGTTCCGCACTGGCACAACTGGGGCGTTTCTACGCAGCAGCCGTGGTTGAAAGCGGTATTGCCTTCGACGTTCTGTTCGGTCCGGCCTACAAGGGCATTCCGCTCGCGTCGGCCACTGCTGTGGCGTTGGCCGAGCATCATGACCGTGATCTGCCGTGGTGTTTCAACCGCAAGGAAGCCAAGGCGCACGGCGAGGGCGGCAGTCTGGTGGGCTCCCCGCTGGCGGGTAATGTGCTGATTATCGAAGACGTGATCACTGCGGGCACTGCGATCCGTGAGGTCATGCAGATCATCAAGGACCAGAACGCTACAGCTGCGGGCGTGCTGATCGCGCTCAATCGTCAGGAGCGGGGCAATGGCGAGCTGTCGGCGATTCAGGAAGTCGAGCGTGACTTCGGGATTCCGGTGGTGAGTATCGTGTCGCTGAATCAGGTACTCGAGTTCCTGGCCGACGATCCGCAGCTCAAGCAGCATCTGCCTGCCGTCGAAGCCTATCGCGCGCAATTCGGAATCTGAGGACGTGCCTATGGCGGTCGGCGGCAGGTCTTGGGGATCGGTTTCAGACGCGCTGAGCGTTTTTCGGGCCTTGCTGGCTGTCGTCATGCTTGCGCCCATGCTCGCCCAAGCGGCCGACGCACCTGAGCCACGGCTTTATCGCTACGTCGACAGCCGCGGGGTGACAGTGATCGACACGCAAGGCGTGCCGCCCGACTACGTTGCCAAAGGCTATGAAGTACTCAACAGCCGTGGCCGGGTGGTTCAGGTCGTACCACCTGCGCCTACGGCTGAGCAGATTCGCCAGTCCGATGCGGACAAACGTCAGGCCGCCGCCGATGCACAGCTGCTGAGCCTGTACAGCAGCGTCGCTGAAGTGGACCGCATGAAAGCCCGCAAACTGGCCGAGCTGGACGCGCTGGTTGGCGTTGCCCAGGGCAACATTCAGGGGCTGGCGGCGCAGCAGCGCAGTCTGCAAGGCCAGGCCGCCGACCTTGAGCGCGCAGGGCGTCCGGTTCAGCAGGCGCTTGTCGATCAACTGAACGACCTGCGCGATCAGCAGCAGAAACTGCAAGCCGATATCGCCGGGTATCAGGCCGCACGGGTAAAGGCCGAAGCAGATTTCGCCGTCGATCGCGCCCGCGTCCAGCGGCTGACTCAATGACCGGACACTATCGTCATGCCCGGGTCTGTTTTTGATTCTGGCCGAAGGCCGTAGGAGCGAACTTGTTCGCGAAAGGAGCCGCCGCCAGACACCTATCGTTCCGCACGCTCCAGCCAGGGAATGCCTGTCGTGACGCTCTGCGTCACAAATCTGCGTTGCGCCACATATTCAGGACAGGACGCAGAGCGTCCAGAACGGCATACCCACACGGAGCACTCAACGTTATACATAAGTCTTGAAGAGCCCGTGAAACGTGACTTTCCGGCTTCTGCCCGAAGTGCGTGGGAGTGACCGGGCGGCGATCCGCAATGCTCACGAATACGATGGTCCAGACGCCCCATTTTCAGGGGCTTTACCGGCCTCTTCGCGAGCAAGCTCGCTCCCACAGCCTGCGGCCAGCATCAAGAGCAGACTTGTATATGACGCTGAGCGCGGAGCATGAACACGATAGTGTTCTCGAGCATCAGCCAACAAAAAAGGCCCCGTGAGTGTTAGCTCACGGGGCCTTTGGGTGTTACGTCTGCATCAGTGCCGCTTGCGGTTGGTGATCTGGGTACCTACACCGCTGTCGGTGAAGATCTCCAGCAAGACCGCGTTGGGCACTCGACCGTCGATGATGTGCGAGCTGTTGACCCCGCCCTGAACCGCTTCCAGCGCGCAACGAATCTTCGGCAGCATGCCGCCGTAGATAGTGCCATCGGCGATCAGGCCGTCGACCTGCTCGGTGGTCAGGCCGGTCAGGACTTCGCCCTGCTTGTTCATCAGGCCGGCGATGTTGGTCAGCAGAATCAGCTTCTCGGCCTTGAGGGCTTCGGCAACCTTGCCTGCGACCAGGTCGGCGTTGATGTTGTACGACTCGCCGTCCGGGCCCACACCGATAGGTGCGATGACCGGAATGAAATCCCCTTTGACCAGCATGTTGAGCAGCCCGATGTTGACCCCGACCACTTCACCGACCTGACCGATGTCGATGATTTCGGGCTTGGTCATTTCCGGTGTCTGGCGCGTGACGGTGAGCTTCTTCGCACGAATCAGCTCAGCGTCCTTGCCGGTCAGACCGATCGCGCTGCCGCCATGACGGTTGATCAGGTTGACGATGTCCTTGTTGACCTGGCCGCCCAGTACCATCTCCACGACATCCATGGTTTGCGCATCGGTAACACGCATGCCGTCGATGAAGTGGCTTTCGATGGACAGGCGCTTGAGCAGATCACCGATCTGCGGCCCGCCGCCGTGAACCACCACCGGGTTGATGCCCACTGCTTTCATCAACACGATGTCGCGCGCAAAGCCGGTTTTCAGCTCTTCGCTCTCCATGGCGTTGCCGCCGTACTTGATAACCAGCGTCTTGCCGACAAAGCGGCGAATGTAAGGCAGCGCTTCGGAAAGGACCTTGGCTACATTAGAGGCGGCATCGCGTTCGAGGGTCATTCAGGGCTCCAGTCAAAAGGAAAAACAATCAAAATGGCAGGTCGAGGTCCGGCGCAACTTTCTTCAGTTCTGCGTGGAACACGTCCTTGATACGCTGCAATTCGGCCTCGGTCTCGGCTTCGAAGCGTAGCACCAGTACCGGCGTGGTATTGGAAGCGCGAACCAGACCCCAGCCCTTCGGATAATCCACACGGACACCGTCGATGGTGGTCAGTTTGGCGTCGCCCCACTGTGCATCCGTCTCAAGGGCCTCGATGATGCTGAACTTGGTGACATCCGTCACCTTGATGTTGATTTCAGGCGTCGAAATATCGTTCGGGAAGGTTTCGAACAGGTCTTCGGCGTTGGCCGACTCCTGGCTGAGGATCTCCAGCAGGCGTGCTGCGCTGTAGATACCGTCGTCGAAACCGAACCAGCGTTCCTTGAAGAAGATGTGGCCGCTCATTTCGCCTGCCAGCAGCGCGCCGCTTTTCTTCATTTCTTTCTTGATCAGCGAGTGACCGGTTTTCCACATCACCGGACGACCGCCATGTTCGCTGATCAGCGGAGTCAGGCGGCGTGTGCATTTGACGTCGAAAATGATGTCGGCACCCGGATTGCGCTTGAGCACGTCCAGCGCGAACAGCATCAACAGGCGGTCCGGGTACACCACGTTGCCTGCGTTGGTCACGACACCGACACGGTCGCCGTCACCGTCGAAAGCCAGGCCCAGGTCGGCACCGGTTTCCTTGACCTTGGCGATCAGGTCCTGCAGGTTTTCCAGCTTGCCCGGATCCGGGTGGTGGTTAGGAAAGTTGCCGTCGACTTCCGCGAACAGCGAAATCACTTCGCAGCCCAGCGCTTCGATCAGTTGCGGAGCGATCACGCCTGCCGCGCCGTTGCCGCAGTCGACCACGACCTTCAGCTTGCGCGCCATGACGATGTCATTCTTGATCTGCTGGAAGTAGCGCTCAAGGATGTCGACCTGGGTGATGCTGCCTTTCTGCGACGTCAGGTTGTTGGTCTTGATGCGCTCGTGCAGCGCCTGGATCTGCTCGTTGGCGAGGGTGTCGCCAGCGATGACGATCTTGAAGCCGTTGTAGTCCTTCGGGTTATGGCTGCCGGTCAACATGACGCCGGTTTTGCCGGCCAGCACGTTGGCTGCGTAATACAGCGCAGGCGTTGGCACCAGGCCCACATCGCTGACGTGGCAGCCGCTGTCGTGCAAGCCTTGAATCAGTTGCTGTACCAGTTCAGGACCGGAAAGGCGACCATCGCGGCCAACGCTGACGTTGGGTTCGTTCTGCGCCAGGCTTTCGGAGCCAATGGCGCGGCCGATCCAGTAAGCCGTTTCAGCGTTGAGGGTGTCCCCGACCACGCCACGAATGTCGTAGGCACGGAAAATAGTCTCGGGAAGGTTGGGTGCCACGGATGCTGGGCTGTTCATAGCGAGGTTATGCTCCGATCTCAGGAAGTCCTGGTTTTCGTCGAGAAGGTCGATATCAAGGATATCGGTATCTTGAAACAGCGGATCGGTCCAGTCGGTGCGTGATGCAGCCACGGTGGACGAAGCACTGCCTTTGGCAATATCTGCATCGCGCTGCTCGCCTGCAGCCAGGGCAGGCGCTGCCTGAGGCTGACTACGAAGCGAGACACGAGCAAGGGCCTGAGCCAGGCTACTAAGGGCCGGGAGGCTCAAACCGAAGGGTTTGACGGCTTTTCCGCGTGAGAGTTCTTGGAGCAGCTGATCCAGTTGCCGTGCGTCGGCGCAAATACGCTTCTGCAGGGCCCGCTCATTACGGTGCAAGCCAAGCAGCACGCCTGCTGCAGCGATAATCAGTGCCAGCAGCAGAAGCACCGCGGACGGAGAGGTTTTCAGGCCGGGACCGGGCGTGAATTCGAGTTTCCAGCCGGGATAACCGGTATCGAAGGCCTGGGCTTTGCCTTCATCGGCCTGACCGCGCTGCAGGAAAACCTGAGCAGGTCCGCTGCCGAACTGCTGGCTGAGCACCACTTGCCCGGCATCGGCAGGCAGCGCCGGTAAGGCATTGAGCAAACGCTGCAGATCAAAGGCCAACAGCAACGTACCCACCACCGGCTGACTGGCCGCGGCACGCACCGGCGCGGCGCTGTAGATCAACCAGCGCTCACCGACCTTGCGCGCCTCCGGGGCAACGGCCTCACCTTGTGCGGCCTTGTTGAGCATGTCCAGGGTGGCGAAGCTGACGGGCAGTGCGCCTTGCGTATCCACATCGGCCAGCCCCTTGGGGTAAAGCCGAGCGCCCGTGAGACCGTCCCAGCGGGTGAATCGATCCTGAGCGGCCAGCAGGGCAGCGGCATCATTGCTCTGCAGCGCCTGCACAAGCGCTGCACCGGAGGCGGCCGACTGGGTGTCCGCGTTGATCTGGCGCAGGGCCAGACCCGCCGCTGCCGCCTGACTGCCGCCCCAGGCCTGAATAAGCTGGTCCTGTTGCTGGGGGCCGGTGGCCAGAGCCGTCCAGACCAGTGCCGCAGCAATGAGCAGGCCGATGGCGGCAGGCACCAGGCCAGGCGCAAGGCCTTTGAGGCTCGCAGCCGGAGGCGAGTTATCGGCGGGTACGGCGTGCTGTGAAGCGCTGTGCTGACTACCTTTCACCGACCTCTCCCTGAGCCTTGTCCCGAACCCGGATTATGTGCCGAATGGCGATCAATGGCTGCCGGAATGACCGAAGCCGCCAGCGCCGCGCTGACTTTCGTCGAACGTTTCAACCAGCTCGAAATGCGCCTGTACGACCGGCACCAGGACCAATTGGGCGATGCGCTCGCCGACGGCGATGTTGAAAGCCGTCTGGCCGCGGTTCCAGCAGGAGACCATCAGTTCGCCTTGATAATCGGAGTCGATCAGGCCCACCAGATTGCCCAGCACGATGCCGTGTTTATGGCCCAGGCCGGAGCGCGGCAGGATCAGCGCGGCAAGGCCCGGATCGCCAATGTAAATCGACAGGCCGGTAGGGATCAGCAGGGTCTGGCCGGGCTCGAGGAGCGTGTCCTCCTTGAGCATGGCGCGCAGGTCCAGGCCAGCCGAGCCGACAGTAGCGTAGGCCGGCAGCGGGAATTCGTTGCCAATGCGAGGGTCGAGGATCTTGGCTTGTAGAGCGTGCATTCGTAGTTAAACCTGATTCATGCGGTCGGCGATAAAAGTGACCAGCTGGCGAGCGATCTTGGCCTTGCTGGTCTGGGCGAAAAGCGTTGCGTGCAACGCTCGGTCAATCACGCTGCAGGCGTTTTCCTCGCTGTTGAAGCCGATGCTCGGGTTAGCGACATCGTTGGCGACAATCAGGTCGAGGTTCTTGTCCTTGAGCTTGCGGGCAGCGTAGTCGAGCAGGTGTTCGGTCTCGGCGGCAAAGCCGACACTGAAGGGGCGATCCGGGCGGGTTGCGATGGTCGCCAGAATATCCGGATTGCGCACCATCTGCAGCAGCAAGCCGTCACCGTTCGAAGGATCTTTCTTCAATTTGTGCGGGGCAACGACTTCCGGGCGGTAGTCGGCCACGGCTGCCGAGGCGATGAACAGGTCGCAGGGGATGGCCGCCTCGCACGCTGCCAGCATGTCGCGGGCGCTGACCACGTCGATGCGTGAGACGCGATCAGGCGTAGGCAGGTTGACCGGCCCGGTGATCAGCGTGACGCGAGCGCCGGCTTCCACCGCCGCTTCGGCCAGGGCAAAGCCCATTTTTCCCGAGCTGTGGTTGGTGATGTAGCGCACCGGGTCGATGTTTTCCTGGGTCGGGCCTGCGGTGATCAGCACATGCTTGCCGGTCAGGGTCAGGCGCTGGAAGCAGTCGGCCGCGCACTGGGCCAGGTCGTCGGCCTCCAGCATGCGCCCGAAGCCGACATCGCCACACGCCTGACTGCCGGACGCCGGCCCGAACACGCGAAAATCGCGTTCTTCGAGCAGACGGGTATTGGCCTGCACCGAGGCGTCACGCCACATCGCCTGGTTCATCGCCGGGGCGATGGCGACAGTCGCGTCGGTGGCCAGCACGATGGTGGTCAGCAGGTCGTTGGCGATGCCTTGCGCCAGGCGCGCGATGAGGTCGGCGGTGGCCGGTGCGATGAGGATCAGGTCGGCCCATTTGGCCAGTTCGATATGGCCCATCGCGGCCTCGGCGGCCGGATCGAGAAGGTCCAGGTGCACAGGGTGCCCGGACAGGGCCTGCATGGTCAGCGGGGTGATGAACTCTGCGCCGCCCCGGGTCATGACCACACGCACTTCAGCGCCCTGATCGCGCAGGCGGCGGACCAGCTCAGCGCTCTTGTAGGCCGCGATGCCGCCGCCGACGCCAAGAACGATGCGTTTTCGATACAGCCGCTGCATAGACCTGCCTTTTTGGTCGAGTGAACACACGACGGCCATGACGCCTCCCCAGGCCAGATCGTCGTGCAAAAAAGATGGGCTAAGATAGCACAGCGACCGCACCGGAACAGCGGTGCCCAATCACATGGAGGTGCTATGAGTATTCGCAGTTGGCCCGCGGCTGAACGCCCCCGGGAACGCTTGTTGGAGTTGGGGGCGGCGAGCCTTTCCGACGCCGAGTTGCTGGCTATCTTTTTACGCACCGGCGTGGCCGGAAAAAGCGCTGTAGACCTTGCGCGTCATCTGCTGAAGCAATTTGACGGGCTCAGACCGTTACTGGATGCGGATCTGTCGGTATTCACCTCGCAACTGGGGCTCGGGCCCGCCAAGTTCGCTCAGTTGCAGGCGGTCATGGAAATGGCGCGTCGGCACATGGCCGAGTCCTTGCGCCGTGAGTCAGCGCTAGAAAACCCCACCCAGGTTCGCGGCTATCTCAAGGCCTTGCTGCGGCATGAGCCGCACGAAGTCTTCGGCTGTCTGTTTCTCGATAACAAACACCGGGTCATGACCTTCGAGATATTGTTTCGCGGGACAATCAATGCGTCCTACGTGCACCCGCGCCAAGTGGTGAAGCGAGCGATGGCGCACAACGCCGCGAGCCTGATCCTATGCCACAACCATCCTTCCGGTATCACCACGCCCAGCCGTTCCGACATCGACCTGACCAAGCGCCTCAAGGAAGCACTGATGCTGGTGGATGTTCATGTGCTTGATCACGTGATCGTGGGAGACGGCGAGCCACTGTCGATGGTGGAGCGCGGGTTGATGTAGCGAGCTCTTCCCGGTCTTGAGGTGGGTCGTGCCAATGCAGGCATTGGCACGACATCACACACAGAAGCCAAGGTCAGCCTGGCGACTTACTTGACCTGCACCTTGTAGAAATCCTGCCTGCCGAACGGGCTGACCTGATAGCCAGTGACGTCCTTGCGTACCAGGGCTGCAGCCGTCGGGTGGGCGAGGGGGAGCCACAGTGCCTGCTGTTGAATCTGTTGCTGAGCCTGGTGATACAGCTTGCTGCGTTCCGTCTGATCACTGACTGATTTGCCGTCTGCGATCAGCTTGTCCAGTGTCTTGTCGCAATAGCGGGCGAAGTTGGTGCCCGACTGCACGGCCGCACACGAGAACTGCGGGGTCAGGAAGTTATCCGGGTCGCCATTGTCGCCCGCCCAGCCCATGAACAGCAGGTCATGCTCGCCAGCCTTGGCGCGGCGAATCAGCTCGCCCCATTCAATGATCTTGATCTCGGCATCGATACCGATCTGTTTCAAGTCAGCCTGCAGCAATTGAGCGCCCAGGCTTGGGTTCGGGTTTAGCAGACTCCCGGAAGGTCGCGTCCAGATGGTGGTCTTCAAACCCTCTTTCACGCCGGCCTTGGCCAGCAGCGTCTTGGCCTTGGCAACATCGTGCTGATAGCCGGGCAGGTCCTTGGCGTAACTCCAGGTGTTGGGCGGGTAAGGACCATTGGCCTTTTCAGCGGTGCCTTCGAACACGGCTTTCAGGTAATTGTCCTTGTCGAACGCCAGGTTGATGGCCTGGCGAACTTCCGGCTTGTCGAACGGCGGGTGCTGGCTGTTGATCGCGACAAATGCGGTCATGAACGCTTCAGTCTTCTCGACCTTGAGCGATTTGTCCTCGCTGGCTGCCTGTATATCCAGGGGCTTGGGCGAGAGCGCTATCTGGCACTCATCCTGACGGATTTTCTGCAGGCGCACATTGGCGTCCGGGGTGATGGCATACACCAGTGTGTCGATATCAGACTTGCCGGCGAAGTAGTCGTCGAACGCCTCATAGCGCACCACGGCATCTTTCTGGAAGCGCTTGAACACGAACGGCCCGGTGCCGATCGGCTGGCTGTTGAGTTTCTCCGGCGTGCCCGCTTTCAACAGCTGCGCAGTATATTCGGCTGAATAGATCGAGGCGAAACCCATGCTCAGCGTGGCCAGGAAGGTCGAGTCCGCATGGTTGAGCGTGAAGCGCACGGTGTGTGCATCAGGCGCTTCGATGCTCTTGATCAACGCGGGCAACTGCATGGACTGCGCATGCGGGAAGCCGCTCTGGGCGATCTTGTGCCATGGGTTCTGCGGGTCGAGCATGCGCTGGAAGCTGAACAGCACGTCATCCGCGCTCAGCTCGCGAGTCGGCTTGAAATAGTCGGTGGTGTGGAATTTCACTCCGGAGCGCAGCTTGAAGTCGTAAGTCAGGCCGTCTTTGGATACGGTCCAGCTTTCTGCCAGGCTCGGCACCAGCTTGCCGCTCTTGGCATCAAAGTCCACAAGGCGGTTCATCAGCACGTCGGCCGATGCGTTGGTGGTGGTCAGCGAGTTGTACTGTACAACGTCGAAGCCCTCGGGGCTGGCTTCGGTGCAGACCACAAGGTTCGATGCCTGGGCAGCAACGGGAAGCAAAAGTGGAACGAGTAAAAAAGGGAGTGCAGCTAGGCGCATGGCGTTATTTCCTGTTCAGAAAGGGCCCCATCTGCCGGCGCAGTCTGGTGAGGGACTAACCCTAGACCATGTACTGGCGCAGAACAATCGTCATGGAGCGACGAGCGGTCGATTTGCCTGTGCCCCCGCAGTGCTTGAGCATACCGCTGCGCGAGGCGTGATCATTCGGGTCAAAGTGCTTTGCCTGTTGTTGTGCCCAAGGCTTTCTGGTATAAAGCAGCGCTCTTTTCTAGGGGCCCGGTTCCTTCACTGTAGGTGTAGCCGGTAAGACCCTTAAAGAAACGCGGCGCCTGGCGCCAAATGACTGAGAGATTAAGCGGCCAACCCATGCCGGGTTGGGCATGTGGTTTTAGAGGGCTGAGGCATGTCGAGAGTATGTCAAGTTACCGGTAAGGGTCCGGTGACTGGGAATAACATTTCCCACGCAAACAACAAAACCCGTCGTCGTTTCCTGCCAAACCTGCAGCATCACCGCTTCTGGGTTGAAGGCGAGAAGCGTTTTGTTCGTCTGCGCGTATCTGCTAAAGGCATGCGTATCATCGACAAGCGTGGCATTGAAGTTGTGCTCGCTGAACTGCGTCGCGACGGCAAAATTTAAGGGAGAAAATCATGCGTGAATTGATCCGTTTGGTGTCGAGCGCTGGTACAGGCCATTTCTACACCACCGACAAGAACAAACGTACTACCCCGGATAAAATCGAAATCAAAAAATTCGATCCGGTTGTACGCAAGCACGTGATCTACAAAGAAGGCAAAATCAAGTAATTGATTCTGTCGGCTACAAAAAAACCCGCTCTGGCGGGTTTTTTTGTGCCTGCGCTCCTGGTGCAGTATCCAGGCAGCCAAACGCCCGACGCGATGCGCCGGGCGTTTCAGGCATGGAAGCTGCTGTCGGGCGACGAAGGTACGGCCGCCTGATCAGCCGAAGCTGAAGCCGGATACTAGACCGGCTTTGTCGACATTGACGTGCAGACGGTTCGGGTTGAGGTCTTTGGTGGTGATGTCGCCAGGGCCGATGACCTTCTGAAGACCGGTGATTTCGCTGATGTAGGCTTTGACAGTAGGCACATAGCGGCTGCCTACAAGGTACTGAAGCGCTTGGGCGATAACTTCGTTAGTCATTTTCAAAATCCTTTTTTGAGTGAATGTCCTCACTGGACGCGCTCAGAATCCTCCAGAAAAACCGATGTGATGCGGTACTTATTTATCTGCAGCCGCTTCGAACACCACATAAATCTTGCGGCATGTTTCCAGCACCTCCCAGGTGCCCTTGAAGCCTGCCGGGATCACGAAACGGTCGCCTGCGCGCAGGGTTTTCGCGTGGCCCTGCTCGTCGCGCAGGACTGAAACACCCTGCACAATCTCGCAATACTCATGCTCTGAATAATTCACCTGCCACTGCCCGGGCTCGCCATTCCAGACACCTGCACTCATCTGTCCGCAGGGGCTGTTGTAGTGGTTGTAGAGGGTTTGTGCCGGGTCGCCCTTGAAGACCTTTTCCGGTGCAGGGCGATAGTGCTCGGCAGCGGTGCTGGCTTCACTGAAGTCGACGATGCTTTCGATGCTCATGATGGGCCCCTTGTCCTGAATACGTTGAAGGTTTGACGTGCGTGCAGTGCGTTAGTGCCTCGGCGCGCGTGCGCAGCTGTTTAATAAAATCAACATAAAAGCACCGTAGCGGCTATTTATGTCAAATATATTGGTTTTGTCGGGCCGCTGGTTTAGGGTAACGGCCTTCCTGAAAAATTTCAGATCGTGTCTTTAATCAACCACGACACACCCACATTCAACAAGAGGAGGACATGCAAATGACCACCCTGACTCGTGCTGACTGGGAGCAACGCGCCCAGAATTTGAAGATCGAAGGCCGTGCCTTCATTCAAGGTGAATACACCGCAGCCTCCTCCGGCGAGACGTTTGACTGCATCAGCCCGGTCGATGGCCGGATGCTTGCCAAGGTTGCCAGTTGCGACACCGCTGACGCGCAGCGCGCGGTCGACAGTGCACGCAGCGCCTTCAACTCCGGTGCCTGGTCGCGACTGGCTCCGGCCAAGCGCAAGGAAACGATGATCCGTTTCGCCGAGCTGCTCAAACACAATGCCGAAGAGCTGGCGCTGCTTGAGACGCTGGACATGGGCAAGCCGATTGGCGACTCGTTCGGTGTCGACATTCCCGGTGCCGCCAGAGCCCTGAGCTGGAGCGGCGAGGCCATCGATAAGCTGTATGACGAAGTCGCGGCAACGCCGCATGACCAACTGGGCCTGGTAACGCGCGAGCCGGTGGGTGTCGTGGCCGCCATCGTACCGTGGAATTTTCCGCTGATGATGGCCTGCTGGAAGCTGGGTCCTGCGCTGTCCACCGGCAACTCGGTCATCCTCAAGCCCTCGGAAAAATCTCCGCTGACGGCCATTCGTATCGCACAACTTGCCATTGAGGCTGGTATTCCTGCGGGCGTGCTCAACGTACTGCCTGGTTATGGCCACACCGTCGGCAAGGCACTTGCCCTGCATATGGATGTGGACACTGTGGTGTTCACCGGCTCGACCAAGATCGCCAAGCAACTGATGATCTATGCGGGCGAATCGAACATGAAGCGTGTCTGGCTGGAAGCCGGCGGCAAGAGCCCGAATATCGTCTTTGCCGACGCGCCTGATTTGCAGGCCGCCGCCAGCGCAGCCGCCAGCGCGATTGCCTTCAACCAGGGCGAAGTGTGTACCGCCGGTTCGCGCCTGCTGGTCGAGCGCTCCATCAAGGATCGCTTCCTGCCGATGGTGATCGAGGCGCTCAGTGCCTGGAAGCCCGGCAATCCGCTGGACCCTGCGACCACCGTGGGCGCGTTGGTTGATACCCAGCAGATGAACACCGTGTTGTCCTATATCGAAGCGGGCCACACCGATGGCGCCAAGCTGGTTGCGGGCGGCAAGCGCATTCTGCAGGAAACCGGCGGCACCTATGTCGAGCCGACCATTTTCGATGGTGTGAACAACGCGATGAAAATCGCTCAGGAAGAAATCTTCGGCCCGGTGCTTTCGGTGCTGACGTTCGACAGCGCCGAAGAAGCGATCCAGATCGCCAACGACACACAGTATGGCCTGGCGGCTGCCGTATGGACCGCGAACATCTCCAAGGCGCACCTGACCGCCAAGGCTTTGCGCGCAGGCAGCGTATGGGTCAACCAGTACGACGGCGGCGACATGACCGCACCGTTCGGCGGCTTCAAACAGTCGGGCAACGGTCGTGACAAGTCGCTGCATGCGTTCGACAAATACACCGAGCTGAAGTCGACCTGGATCAAGCTGTAGTCATTTACGTGTTGCTCCCAGGCTCTGCCCTCGGAGCATTGGTACGATGGGGTCTCAAGATTGATCATCGCGCCACACAGGATTTGTACAAGGCGATAAGCGCGTAGCGCCGCGCCGGGCAGGAGCGTGGAAATGCGTTGGGGTACTTATTTTGCTGTGCTGGCGTCCGTACTGGGTGTCGGTCTGGCAATGGGCGTCAGCATGCCGCTGGTTTCATTGCGGCTGGCAGGCTGGGGCTATGGCTCGTTTGCCATTGGCATCATGGCGGCGATGCCTGCGGTGGGCGTGCTGCTCGGCGCGGCGCTGGCCAGTCGTCTGGCGGCGCGCTTCGGCACGGCCAATCTCATGCGCCTGTGCTTATGGGCCGGGGCGGTTTCGGTCGGCGCGCTGGCGCTGCTGCCGTATTACTGGATCTGGCTGGTCTTGCGCCTGACGCTTGGGGTGATTCTGACCATCGTCTTCGTGCTGGGTGAAAGCTGGATCAATCAGTTGGTCATCGAGCGCCTGCGCGGGCGTCTGGTGGCGCTGTATGGCAGTACCTACGCATTGAGCCAACTGGCAGGTCCGCTGCTGCTGGGCGTGATCGGCACCCAGGCCGACTATGGTTTCTGGATTGGCGTAGCGCTGCTGGTCGGCTCACCGTTTCTGCTGCTGGGGCGTACCGGCGCGCCGTCGACCGAATCCTGCAATGTGACGTTTGCCGATCTGTCCGGCTTCTGTCGCGGCATGCCTGCGATCGCCTGGGCGGTCGCCCTGTTTGCTGCGTTCGAAGCGCTGATCCTCACCCTGTTGCCGCTTTACTGCATACGCCACGGCTTCACCCCGGAAATCGCCCTGATCATGGTCAGCGTGGTGGTGGTCGGTGACGCGCTGCTGCAACTGCCGATCGGCATGCTCGCCGACCGCATTTCACGTCGCGCGATGTTCACCGGCTGTGCCGCCTTGCTGCTGGCGTCCAGTCTGCTGGTGCCGCTGCTGATCGACACCGTTCTGATCTGGCCGCTGTGGACCGTGTTCGGTGCCAGTGCCGGCGGGCTGTTTACCCTCTCGCTGATTCTGATCGGCGAACGCTATCGCGATGACTCGCTGGTCCGCGCCAACGCGCATGTTGCTCAACTGTGGGGCATCGGCTGTCTGCTCGGCCCGTTGATAGCCGGCGCGGGCAGCCAGTGGGTCAGCGGTGAGGCCTTGCCGCTGATGATGGCTGCCGGTGCCTTGGGCCTGCTGATTCTGATCCGGCGACGCGGCGCGTTCGGGGATGCGCAGGCTGCGCCCGCTTAAAGCATTCTTTCCAGGCCGATGGCGCGGCTCATCCATGCGTTGAAACGTCGCCACCAGTCGCCCGGTTCGGTATGCAGGGTGTGGATCTGGCCGTTGTCTTCGGTCACCCACACCACTTTGCCGTCCTCCAGCCGCGCTTCGTAGGTGAGCGACGGGGCCATGCCCTGCAAGGTCAGTTCGCGCAGTTGCTCGGCCAGTTGCGGGCTGTCGACCAGCACGCCCACTTCGGTATTCCACAGCACAGAGCGCGGGTCGAAGTTGAATGAGCCGACAAAGACTTTCTGTCGATCAAAGATCATCGCCTTGCTGTGCAGGCTTGATTCGGAGCTGACCAGAGAATGGCTTTTCTTGAACAGATGCGGACCGCTGCCGCGCATCGTCTCGGTATCGCCAGGCTGTCGGCGCAGCTCGAACAGCTTCACGCCATGCTCCAGCAGTGCCTTGCGGTACGGCGCATAGCCGCCATGCACGGCAGGCACGTCGGTGGCTTCCAGGGAGTTGGTCAGCAGGCTGACATTGACGCCGGCATCGGCCCGCCCGGTCAGGTACAGCAAGCCTTCCTGGCCCGGTACAAAGTAGGCCGAGATCAGCATCAGTTCCTTGTGAGTGTTCAGCAGTTCAGGCGCCAGTTGCGTTGTCAGCAGCAGGTGCGGATCAGGCTCGCCCTGCGCCAGTACCTTGGTCGGTGCGTCCCACAGCGCCTGGTTGTATGCCCAGACCAGCTCGTTAAGCCAGGTTTTCATGCGCGGCTGGGTCTTGTAGGCCATCAGTCGCTCGTACAGCGCCTTGTGCTGCAGGTGCGCCTGCTCCAGAGAATCATCCAGCTTGCGCCGGGCCTCGGCCAGATCCTCGCCGTCTGGCAGGAAATAGATGAATTCACCGATAGGCTTGCTGAGCGTGCTGTTCCAGTACTGGTCGAAGCTGTGGCCGAGCTGTTCGGCCACTGGCCCCACGCTGAGCATGTC
The DNA here is from genome assembly GCF_017832255.1 of Pseudomonas sp. PvP028. NCBI lineage: Bacteria > Pseudomonadati > Pseudomonadota > Gammaproteobacteria > Pseudomonadales > Pseudomonadaceae > Pseudomonas > Pseudomonas sp. PvP028. The sequence continues at coordinate 1,147,994 of NZ_JAFIBL010000001.1, read as the reverse complement.
GATATCGGTGAAGTTCAGGTTTGGCTCGGCATCGAAGTATTCATCGCCCAGGTTGCGCCCGCCGACGATGGCCACACTGCTGTCGGCCAGCCATAGTTTGTTGTGCATGCGCCGGTGCTGGCGCGACAGGTTCATCAGGCGCCCGAGGCTGCGGGTGATGCCGGTCTCGCGCCCCAGGTTTTGCGGATTGAACAGGCGAATCTGGATGTTCGGGTGAGCGGCGAGGGTGGCGATGGCCTGATCCAGACCGTCGCTGGTGGTGTCGTCCAGCAGGATGCGCACACGAACGCCACGGTCTGCCGCCTTGAGCAGCTCATCGATCAGGGCGCGCGTGCTCAGGCCGTCGTGGACGATGTAATACTGCAGATCAAGGCTGCTTTTGGCGTTGCGGATCAGTTCGGCGCGAGCCTTGAACGCGTCACTGCTGTCAGGCAACAGGCGGAAGCCAGAACGCCCTTCATGCGGCACGGCCATGGCCTGGATCGAACGGCCGAACGCGGAACCTGAAGACGGCATGGCCTGGCTTGGCTCACTGGCGACCTGTTGATGCGCACAACCGCTGACGCACAACGCAACCAGCAAGCAAAAGGGCAAGGCCCATGAGTTATTCAAATTGATCTTCCGCGTCTGGACATGGCTCGACTTGGCGATATGACCGGCAAAACCGGGAAAGATTTGCCCGCATCAGTCAGTTTGCGCATTCAGTAGGGCAATTGTCTCGCCCACGATACGCACAGCATTCTCGATTTCGCGGTTGGGTTTGGCCGCGAAGTTCATGCGCATGCAGTTACGGTACTTGCCCGATGCCGAAAAGATACTCCCCACCGCGATCTGCACACCTTTGCCCAGCAAGGCGCGGTTCAGGCGCAGGGTGTCGAAACCTTCGGCCAGTTCCACCCAGAGCATGAAGCCGCCTTGTGGCCGGCTGGCGCGGGTGCCCTCGGGGAAGTAGCGCATCACCCAGTCGATCATCTGGTCTCGGCTGCGCTGGTATTGGCTACGCATGCGTCGCACGTGAGGCTCGTAATGGCCGCCTTCGATGAAATCGGCGATGGCCAATTGTGGCTGCGGGGCGGTCGAGCCGGTGCCGATGTATTTCATGTGCAGCACCTGCTCCAGATAGCGACCCGGCGCTACCCAGCCGATCCGCAGCCCCGGTGCCAATGTCTTGGAGAACGAGCTGCACAGCAGGACGCGACCGTCCTCGTCGAAGGATTTGATGGTGCGCGGGCGAGGGTAGTTATAGGCCAGGTCGCCATACACATCATCCTCGATGATCGCCACGTCGAAGCGCTGCGCCAGGGTCAGCAGTGCCCGCTTGCGCGCTTCAGGCATGACATAGCCCAGCGGGTTGTTGCAGTTGGGCGTCAGTTGAATGACCTTGATCGGCCATTGCTCCAGCGCCAGCTCCAATGCTTCGAGGCTGATGCCGGTCAGCGGGTCGGTAGGGATTTCCATGGCTTTCATGCCCACGCCCTTTAGCGTCTGCATGGCGCCGAAAAAGCTCGGCGAGTCCACCGCCACGATGTCCCCCGGTGAGCAGATGGCCCGGACACTGGCTGACAGCGCTTCATGACAGCCATTGGTGACGATCAGGTCATTGGCGGTCAGGTTGCAGCCCGAGTCGAGCATCAGCCTGGCAATCTGCTCGCGCAGCCTGCGCACGCCATAGATGTTGTCGTAATACAGGCCCGGCATGTCCTGATGGCGACTCAACTGACTCAGCGCGCGCATCAGCGGTTTCAGGGTCGGGCTGGTGACATCCGGCATGCCGCGCCCCAGTTGCGTAACGGCTTCAAGGGGCGCCACGCGAATCAGGTCCAGCACCTGATCCCATTGAGAGATATCCACAGGCCGCTGCACAGGCCTGCCGACCGCTGGCAGCGCAGGGGCTTTTCGGCTGGCCGAGACGAAATAGCCGGATTTGGGTTTCGGCGCGGCCAGGCCATTATCTTCCAGCACCCGATACGCCTGCTGCACGGTGCTCAGGCTGACACCATGTTCGACGCTCAATGCACGTACCGAGGGCAGGCGGTCGCCGGGGCGATAGAAGCCGTTTTCAATGCGCGAGCCGAGCAGTTCGGCGAGGTTGACGTAAAGCGTCATGGCGTACTCTCAGGAAGTGGCTGCGGTAAAGCAATACAGATTGGCCGGAAATATAGCATTCAGTGGCGTTTTTTGATCATCTGTATGGAAGATATAAAATACTTTTGAATCTGTATCGTTTTTGCCGTTCGCTTCATCATGGACCCACAGTCACCCAGGATGAGGGAACAGGACATGAACGGGTTCAGCGATGTGCGCCTTGCGCTTCACAGCCATGAATTGAATGAGTATCGGCCCGCGACGATCAGAACCGTCCGCTCGAACAAGGCCGATCTGTTGGCAGGCATGGGTCGCTGGGCGCTGTATCGCCATCGCTGGGCGTCGCGCCGCAGCTTGCTGACACTGACCGACGATCAGTTGCGCGACATCGGCCTGGATTTCCGCCAGGCGCGGGTCGAGGCCATGAAGCCGTTCTGGAGGCCCTGAGCCTTTAGCGCAGCTCTTTGAGGCGGTGCCAGAGCATGCCCAATGCCAGCAGAGGCGAGCGCAAGTGCTTGCCGCCGGGAAAGGTCATGTGCGGCACTTTGGCGAACAACTCGAAACCATCGCTGTGTTGCCCGGCGATGGCTTCGGCCAGCAGCCGCCCCGCCAGATGCGTGGCATTCAGACCGTGGCCCGAATAGGCCTGGGCATAAAACACGTTGGGGTGTTGCTTGAGCCGGCCTATCTGCGGCAGGCGATTGGCGCCGATGCCGATCATCCCGCCCCACTGGTAATCAATCTTCACGGCGGCCAGTTGCGGGAACACATCGAGCATCTTCGGTCGCATGTACGCGGCAATGTCCTGAGGGTCACGCCCCGAGTAATGGCAGGCACCGCCGAACAGCAAGCGGCGATCGGCAGACAGCCTGTAGTAATCCACCGTCACCCGCTGATCACAGACCGCCATGTCCTGCGGCAACACTTCACGGGCCTGCGCTTCGCTCAACGGCTCGGTGGCGATGATGTAGCTGCCGGCAGGCAATACCTTGCCGCTGATTTCCGGATTCAAGTCATTAAGGTAGGCGTTGCAACCCAGCACCAGGGTCTGCGCCTGCACCGAACCGGCAGCCGTGTGCACCCTGACCTGCGGGCCGTAGTCGATTTTCGTGACCGCTGAATGTTCGAACAGCCGTACGCCGAGCGACTGCGCCACAGCCGCTTCGCCCAAGGCCAGGTTCAACGGATGCAAATGCCCCGAGCCCATGTCGATCAGGCCGCCGACATAGCGCGAGGAGCCCACCACGCTGTGCATCTCTTCGGGCTGCAGCAACTGCAGTGCATGGCGATAACCCAGGCTGCGCAACTCTTCTGCGTCTTCGGCAAGGCTGTGCAGGTCGCGCGGTTTGTTGGCCAGATCGCAATAACCCCACTTCAGGTCGCAATCGATAGCATGCCGTTCGATGCGCTGACGCACGATCTCGACGGCTTCGATGCCCAGCAGCTTGAGCTGCCGTACGCCTTCGCTGCCGATGACATTGGCGAACTGTTCGACACCATGACCGACCCCGCGAATCAGCTGGCCGCCATTGCGTCCGCTGGCCCCCCAACCGATCTTGCGCGCTTCGAGCAGCGCAACGCTGAACCCGCGCTCGGCCAGTTCGATGGCGGTATTGAGGCCCGAGAATCCACCGCCTACCACGCACACATCCACCTTCACCTCACCTTGCAGCGCAGGATGATCCGCTTGCGCATGACTGCTGGCGGCATAATAGGAGGCAACGTGCTGATCGTGACGTGGAGGGTGCTGAACGCGGGCGTTCATGAGCGTGTCCTGTTGGCGGCGGATGGCGTGTCGGGAGGATAAGCCGCTGTCATGAGCCTGCCAACTGGGGCAAACTCTCGGCATTGTGTAGGAATGGTCGATTCAATGAGCTGCAACCGTCAGAAAATAGCGGATCTGCGTCGCCAGATCCCCTCGTTCGAATGTGTGCCTGGCTGCCACGACTGCTGTGGCCCGGTGACCACGTCGCCCGAAGAGATGTCGCGGCTGCCGCGCAAGACGGCCGCCGAACAGGACGCCGCGCTGGATGAACTCAATTGCGTACACCTTGGCCCGCAAGGCTGCACAGTGTATGACGAACGCCCACTGATCTGCCGCCTGTTCGGTACCACCGCAAGCCTGCCCTGCCCGAATGGACGTCGCCCGGTCGAGTTGATCCATCCACGGGTCGAAAAGCAGATTCATGAGTATATGGCCTCGACCCGGCAAGTCTTGGTATAGCGAGCAATCAGTCGGGAATCGGCAGATTCAGGCTCTCTTTGACTTCCTCCATAACGATGTAGCTCTTGGACTCGCGTACGTGCGGCAGTTTGAGCAGGATATCGCCCAGCAGTTTGCGGTAGGACGCCATTTCGGAAATCCGCGCCTTGACCAGATAGTCAAAGTCGCCTGACACCAGATGGCACTCCAGCACATGAGGAAGCTTCAGCACGGCACGGCGGAATTCTTCGAAGGTGTCGCCAGACTTGTAGTCCAGGCTGATCTCCACGAATACCAGCAGGCTGGCCTTGAGGCTTTGCGGGTTCAGTCGGGCGGTGTAGCCCATGATGATCCCCTCGCGTTCAAGCCTGCGCACCCGTTCCGTACAGGGCGTGGTAGACAGGCCGACCCGTTCGCCAAGCTCGGTGAACGAGATGCGCCCGTCGGCCTGCAGGATGCGCAGAATATTGCGATCGATCTTGTCCAGTTCACGATTTGACTGGTGTTGAGTGCGCACGGGTTATTTCCCCTCTAGCAAAGCGTTTATCGCCGCGAATAAACACTAAATATAGGCTTTTATACAGTGAGAAGCACTGCCAATTGCTCAATATACTGCGCACATCCTTGCTTAAAACTTCGAATTATCAGCGGATATCCGCGATGAGGTCATCGACATGCGCGTTCTGGTTCTGGGTAGTGGCGTCATCGGTACAACCAGTGCTTATTATCTGGCGCGTGCCGGTTTCCAGGTGACCGTCGTTGACCGTCAGCCTGCTGCTGCCATGGAGACCAGTTTTGCCAATGCCGGCCAGGTTTCTCCGGGCTATGCCTCGCCATGGGCTGCGCCGGGTGTTCCCCTCAAAGCGCTCAAATGGCTGCTGCAGCGTCACGCGCCTTTGGCGATCAAGGCAACAGCGGATATCGATCAGTACCTGTGGATGGCTCAAATGCTGCGCAACTGCACGGCCAGCCGCTATGCCATCAATAAAGAACGCATGGTACGCCTGTCCGAATACAGCCGCGATTGCCTGGATGAACTGCGCCTCGAGACCGGCATTGCCTACGAAGGGCGCAGCCTGGGCACCACACAGTTGTTCCGTACCCAGGCCCAGTTGGATAACGCTGCCAAGGACATCGCCGTGCTCGAGCAGTCCGGTGTGCCCTATGAACTGCTGGATCGCGAAGGCATCGCCCGTGTCGAGCCCGCGCTGGCCGGTGTGACCGGCATCCTCAGCGGTGCGTTGCGCCTGCCCAATGACCAGACGGGTGACTGTCAGCTGTTCACCACGCGCCTGGCGGAAATGGCCGTGGCGTTGGGAGTCGAGTTCCGCTACGGGCAAAACATCGAACGCCTCGATCACGCAGGCGACAGCATCAATGGCGTTTGGATCGACGGCAAGCTCGAGACCGCTGATCGTTACGTGCTGGCGCTGGGCAGTTACTCGCCGCAGTTGCTCAAGCCGCTGGGCATCAAGGCGCCGGTCTATCCGCTGAAGGGCTACTCGCTGACCGTGCCGATCACCAACCCGGACATGGCGCCGACTTCGACCATTCTCGATGAAACCTATAAAGTCGCGATCACCCGTTTCGACAACCGGATCCGCGTCGGCGGCATGGCGGAAATCGCCGGTTTTGACCTGTCGCTCAATCCGCGTCGACGCGAAACACTGGAGATGATCGTCGGTGACCTCTATCCTCAGGGCGGCGACCTGACCCAGGCCGATTTCTGGACCGGGTTGCGTCCGACCACGCCCGACGGCACACCGATTGTGGGTGCAACACCGTTCCGTAACCTGTTCCTCAATACCGGCCATGGCACTCTGGGCTGGACGATGGCGTGTGGTTCCGGTCGTTTGCTGGCAGACCTCATCGCCCGCAAGACACCCCGTATCAGTGCTGAAGGCCTTGATATCTCTCGTTACGGCAACACTCAGGAGAATGCACAGCATGTCCATCCAGCGCCAGCTCACCAATGAGCGCATGAGTCAGGTCGTTGTCCACAATGGCACCGTCTATCTGTCGGGCCAGGTCGGCAATGACATGACCGCCGGTGTCGAGCAGCAGACCCGAGAGGTTCTGAACAGCATCGAGCGCCTGCTCGACCTGGCCGGCACCGACAAGACGCGTATCCTGTCGGTCACCATTTACCTGAAAGACATCGACGCCGACTTCGCAGGCATGAACAGCGTCTGGGACAAATGGCTGCCCAAGGGTTTCGCGCCTGCACGCGCAACGGTCGAGGCCAAGCTGTGCGAGCCGGAAATCCTCGTTGAACTGTCGGTGGTTGCCGCGCTGCCTTGAGCCCTTTTTGCCCGGCGCGTCCCCGCGTCGGGTTGATCTTCCCCTTCCATCCTTTCAGGCAAGTAAACGTCATCATGCGTCCAGCCCGCGCCTTTATCGATCTTCAGGCACTGCGTCACAACTACCAATTGGCCCGTGAAAACAGCGGCGGCAAAGCGCTCGCCGTCGTCAAGGCCGATGCCTACGGTCACGGCGCGGTGCGCGTCGCGCAGGCACTGCAAGCGCAGGCCGACGGTTTTGCAGTGGCTTGCATTGAGGAAGCACTAGAGCTGCGTGCGGCAGGTATCCGTGCGCCCGTCCTGCTGCTCGAAGGTTTTTTCGAGGCCGACGAGCTGGCGCAGATTGTCGAGCATGACCTGTGGACCGTTGTACATGCGACCTGGCAACTGGAAGCTATCGAGCAGGCGCGCCTGGGCAAGCCGATAACGGTATGGCTCAAGCTCGACACCGGCATGCACCGGGTCGGCCTGCATCCTCACGAGTACCAGGCGGGTTATCAGCGTCTGCTGGCAACCGGCAAAGTGGCCAGAATCGTGCTGATGAGCCACTTCTCCCGCGCCGATGAGCTGAACAGCGGCTGCAGTGATGAGCAGCTCGCGGTATTCGAGACCTTTCGCAAGGGGCTGGCAGCAGAAACCAGTCTGAAAAACTCCCCGGCGGTGCTGGGCTGGCCACAGATCCCGAGCGACTGGTCGCGCCCGGGCATCATGCTCTACGGTGCCACGCCGTTTGATCAGGCGCACCCGCTGGCGGATCGCCTGCAACCGGTGATGACCCTGGAATCGAAGATCATCAGCGTGCGTGAACTGCCCGTTGGTGAACCCGTGGGTTATGGCGCGACATTTGTCTGTGACCGGCCGTCGCGTATCGGTGTTGTGGCGATGGGCTACGCCGACGGCTATCCGCGTCACGCGCCCACCGGCACGCCCGTGCAGATCGACGGCCAGCCATCCAGGCTGCTCGGACGCGTGTCCATGGACATGCTCTGCGTCGACCTCACCGATGTGCCGCAGGCCGGGCTCGGCAGCCGAGTCGAGCTGTGGGGCAAGCAGGTGCTCGCTAGTGAAGTGGCCCAGCGCGCAGAAACCATCCCCTACGAAATCTTCTGCAATCTGCGTCGCGTTCCGCGCATCTATTCCGAAGACTGATTCAGTTCCCTGTGCCCCAAACCGCAGTGGGTCAGGTGTCTGTCGAAGTGTTGTAAATATCGAACGCTGTTGCCATGATGGCGTTCAGACCGACTAGACCTGACAAAACCTGGGGGAATATCGCATTGGACGTGGGTGAACGACTGCAATCGATTCGCAAGCTCAAAGGCTTGTCCCAGCGTGAACTCGCCAAGCGCGCCGGTGTGACCAACAGCACCATCTCCATGATCGAAAAAAACAGCGTCAGCCCCTCGATCAGTTCGCTGCGCAAGGTGCTCGGCGGCATCCCCATGTCCATGGTCGAATTTTTTTCGGAAGAATCCGTGCCCGAAAACGCGGCTCAAGTGGTGTACAAGGCCAGCGAGCTGATTGATATATCGGACGGTGCCGTGACCATGAAGCTGGTCGGCAAATCGCATCAGGGCCGTGCCATCGCCTTTCTCACCGAGACCTACCCACCGGGTGCCGATACCGGCGAAGAAATGCTCGTTCACGAAGGTGAAGAGACCGGCATCCTCGTCGAGGGGCGGCTGGAACTGGTGATCGGGCTGGATACCTACGTGCTCGAAGCAGGTGACAGCTATTATTTCGAAAGCACCCGGCCGCATCGCTTTCGTAACCCGTTCGATGTCCCGGCACGATTGATCAGTGCGGCCACCCCGGCCAATTTCTGACCCGTCCCCTTACGATGAGTGACGCGTGAAACTGACCTGGAAGATTCTGAGCAGCGCAGGCGTTCTGACGTTGTGGGCGTTTAATGTGCAAGCCGCCGATAGCGCCCGAGCCCCTGACGACATCATCGCGGCGCATTGCGTCGCCTGTCACAGCGTCGGCCTGCTCAACGCGCCGAAGATCGGTGACACGGCGGCCTGGGAACAGCGCGCCCAGCAAAAAGGCGGTCTTGATGGACTGCTGGCCAGCACTATCAAAGGCCTCGGCATCATGCCCCCGAAAGGCACCTGCGGCGATTGCACAAACGACGAACTGAAGAGCGCCATCCAGAGCATGTCCGGGCTGAAGTGAGGTGCACCCTCGTTCCCACGCCTGAGCGCCCGGCGCTGTGCATACGTTTTGTGGGAGCGAGCCGGGCGACGCTTCGCTTGCTCGCGAAGATGATGTTTAGATCGATGCATTTTTGGCGATAGTACACGCCCTTTTCGCGAACAAGTTCGCTCCTACGCTCTTTGGGCAGAAGCCTGGAAGCCTTTTGTTCCGGGCGTTCCAGGGATTGTGTATAACGATGATGCTCTGCGTGACGAGCATGCAGCACTTTGACGTTGTCGTCGGTCCAACCTGCACCCAATAACAATTCAGGAGAGCTGGGATGCCGTATTCCTGTTCCATCGAGCATGCCGTCGATCACGTTCTTGCGCAGCTACCCGAGCATATCCACCTCGGCATGCCGCTGGGGCTGGGCAAGCCCAACCGGTTCGTCAACGCGTTGTACCAGCGTATCAGCGAGTTGCCCGAACGACGGCTGACGATCTACACCGCGCTGACGCTCGGGCGGCCGACGCCGGGGGAGGGTTTGCAGGCCCGGTTTCTCGAACCGTTTCTGCAGCGCGTCTTCGCTGACTATCCGGAGCTCGATTTCCTCGCTGCACTGCGCCGCGACAAACTCCCTGCCAATATCCGTGTGCAGCAATTCTTCATGCAGCCGGGCAGTTTGCTCAACAGCCAGTCAGCCCAGCAAGACTACGTCAGCAGCAATTACAGCCATGCCGCCCGCGACATCAATGCCAATGGCCTGAATCTGGTCGCGCAACTGGTGGCCCGTGACGAACAGCGCCCAGGCACGTTGAGCCTGAGCTGCAACCCGGACGTGACCCTCGACCTGTTGCCCATGATCGCCAAGCGCCGGGCCGCTGGGGAGACCATTCTGATGCTCGGCCAGGTGCACGCCGACCTGCCTTACATGCCGGGCGACTCCGAACTGGAGGTCGACGCCTTCGATGTGCTGATCGACGAAGACGAGCGCAGTACGCTGTTTTCCACTCCCAACATGCCAGTGGGCTATCAGGACCACCTGATCGGCCTGCACGCCAGCACGCTGGTACGTGACGGCGGCACGTTACAGATCGGCATTGGCTCGATGGGCGATGCACTGACCGGCGCATTGCTGGCGCGCCAGGCCGATAACGAAACCTGGCGCGGCCTGCTGGCCGAGTTGAACATGAGTAACTGGCAGACCCTGATAGATCGGGAAGGCGGCGTTCAGCCGTTCGCCAGCGGCCTTTACGGTTGCAGCGAAATGTTCGTCAACGGCCTGCTGGTACTCGCCGATGCCGGCATCGTGCGGCGCAAGGTGTACGCCGATGCAGAGCTGCAACGGCTGGCCAACATGGGCACGCTGGATGAGGATGCCCATCCCGGTGGCGTGGTCGTGCATGGCGGCTTTTTCCTCGGCCCGCAGAGTTTCTACGCGCGGCTGCGCGAGTTGCCCGCCGAGCGGCTGGCGCAGTTCAACATGACCGCCATCAGCTACATCAACGAGCTTTACGGCCAGGAAGAACTCAAGCGCCTGCAACGCCGCGATGCGCGCTTCATCAACAGTGCGTTTACCGTCACCCTGATGGGCGCGGCAGTGGCTGATCAGCTGGAAGACGGCCGGGTGCTCAGTGGCGTGGGCGGTCAGTACAACTTCGTGGCGCAGGCCCATGCACTGGAAGGCGCCCGTTCGATCCTGATGCTACGCAGCTGGCGTGAGTCGGGCGGCGAGGTCAGCTCCAACATCGTCTGGCAGTACGGCCACACCACCATCCCCCGACACTTGCGCGACATTGTCGTGACTGAATACGGCATCGCCGATCTGCGCGGGCAGACCGACGCGACGGTGATCGAGCGAATTCTGAATATCACTGACTCGCGGTTTCAATCGGGCCTGATCGAGCAGGCGCAAAAGGCTGGCAAGCTGCCCAAGGACTTCCGTCTCGATCCGCGCTTCACCGACAACACGCCCGAGCGCCTCAAGGACACTGCATCACGCTACCCGTCACTGTTTACCGAGTACCCGTTGGGTTGCGACTTTACCGCCGAGGAGCGCGACCTGCTCAGAGCCTTGAACTGGCTGAAGAGCAAGCTCAAGCTCACTGAAATCCTCGAGCTGGGCAAAGCGACCCTCGACGCTCCGGACCCCGAAGCCTTCCTCGCGCACTTGCAACGCATGCAGCTCGACGCGCCGCAGGGCTTGCGCGAAGAGTTGTATCAGCGGCTGTTGCTGGCCGGATTGCAGAACAGCACCGGGCTTGCCGGCTAAGAGGCGGGCACTGATCGTTGCCCGGTGTCAGGCGCCTAGGTCGTCGCCTTGCGGGTCGCACGCCCCACCGGGCCGACGCGCTCTTCGATGGCGTGCTGCAGAGCCTTGCACTGGCCCATCAGGAATGCCAGCTCCGCGACCACAAACAACGGGCCGATGATCAGCCCGGTCAGGTCATCGATGAAGGCCGGTTTGCGCCCCTCGTAGTAATGGCCGACGAACTGGATGATCCAGCCAATCACAAAGAGCCCGACGCCCGCACTCAGCCAGACCATGGTTGCCTGCTGCGCAAGGTTGGCCCCGGCCCAGATACACAGCGCCAGTAATACCGCCATGACGACGCCCAAGGCGCGGTCGAGTCGCAGGTAAAAAATCGTCGAACCCAAGGCCAGCAGCGCCGCCGGTGAAAGCCACAATCCGCTTATATTCCAGCCCGGTCGCGAGAGGAGCACCGCCACGGCCAGCACGATCAGTGGAATACCCACGAAGTGCGTCACGATATTGCGTGAATCACGGTGATAAGCCGCGTATTGGCTGAGATGATCGACAAGGGTTTTCATTATTATTCCCGCCTGAGACGATGGCCGGCTTGAGCCTGATTTCTTGTACAACATGCATGGCTGAAAGAGAAGGGAGCAAAAATGACAAATGGAGTGTCGTGGCGGTCACGATTGCTATCCGATTACTGGTTTTCCCATCTGCCTGCCAGTCTGCAGGATAGCCTGCTGGAGGCTGCCCGCCAGCGCCGCAAGACGCCCGGCAGGCGGCTGTTCGACAAGGGCGATCTGCCGTGCGGTGTTTATGTGCTGCTGGAGGGCAGCGTGCGGATCGGCGGCACCCACGAGCAGCGGCTGCTGACGCACGTGGAATCGACGAGCGCGCCGTGCTGGTTTGGCGAAGTCTCGCTGTTTGACGGGCTGCCGCGCCGTTTCGAAGTCTGCTCGCTGGAACAGAGCATCTTCCTGCACATTCCCCAGCCATTCCTGGCCCGGTTGCTCGACAGGCACCCCGAGTACTGGCGCTGGTTTGCCGCACTGCTCAGCCAGAAGGTCGGCTTGCCACTGCCTAACCCCGAGAAAATGCGTAGCCTGCCGCCGCGGGCGCGAGTTGCCTGGCGCCTGTTGCTGCTTAGCGAGGGGTATGGCCCGTTGAGCCAGGCACGCCGCCTGATTGCGCTGGATGACATTCAGGCGGCGGAGCGTCTCGCGCTTGCCTCGCCGGCCTTGCTGGAAGTGCTCCAGGACCTGCATGAGCGCAGGATCGTACGCTTGGGAGAAGGGCACCTGGAAGTGTTCGAAGTGGACAAGCTGCGCAGGGTGGCGAACTTTTCCAGAGCCAAGGCTGTGTGCTGATCAGCGATCATCATCGAGCCTGGAAACATCCGGTAACGGCTCCGTTGTCGCTTCGATTGAGATAGCAAATGGGATTCACTACCATTTCGCCTCATTTGCGAACGCGAGATACCCCGATGCAGGCAAGCAAGCGTCTTCTGGCTGCTCTGACACTGACTTTACTGGGCAGCACCGCTCAGGCTGCCGATGAAGTGGTGGTGTATTCGTCCAGAATCGACGAGCTGATCAAGCCGGTATTCGATGCGTACACGGCCAGTACCGGGGTGAAGATCAAATTCATCACCGACAAGGAAGCGCCGCTGATGCAGCGCATCAAGGCCGAGGGCCAGAATGCCACCGCCGACCTGTTGCTGACGGTCGATGCGGGCAACCTCTGGCAGGCCGAGCAGATGGGTATCCTGCAGCCGTTCACCTCGCCGGTGATCGAAGCCAACATTCCGCCGCAGTATCGCTCGTCGACCCACGGCTGGACCGGTCTGAGCCTTCGCGCGCGCACCATCGCCTACTCCACCGACCGGGTGAAGCCTGCCGAGCTGAGCACCTACGAGGCGCTGGCCGACAAGAACTGGGAAGGCCGCTTGTGCCTGCGTACCGCGAAGAAGGTCTACAACCAGTCGCTGACCGCTACGCTGATCGAAACCCACGGCGCCGAAGCGTCGGAGAAAATCCTCAAGGGCTGGGTCAACAACCTGTCCACCGACGTGTTCTCCGATGACATCGCGGTGCTTGAGGCGATCAATGCCGGGCAATGCGACGTGGGCATCGTCAATTCCTATTACTACGGTCGCCTGCATAAGGAAAAACCCGATCTGGCGGTGAAGCTGTTCTGGCCGAACCAGGCCGATCGCGGTGTGCACGTCAACCTGTCGGGTATCGGTCTGACCAAGTACGCCCCGCACCCCGAAGCGGCCAAGGCGCTGGTCGAGTGGATGACCGGCCCCGAGGCGCAGAAGATTTTCTCCAGCGTCAATCAGGAGTTCCCGGCCAATCCGAAGGTGGCGCCTTCAGAAGAAGTGGCGAGCTGGGGGCAGTTCAAGGCCGACACCCTCCCGGTCGAAGTGGCAGGCAAGCGTCAGGCAGAAGCGATACGCATGATGGATCGCGCGGGCTGGAATTGATTTAATACCCAAGTGCCTGACTCTCGTTGATACGCTTCGCGCTCATTGCACAAATCTTGAATAGCCCGAAAAGCGTGGCTTTCAGGCTTCTGCCCGCAGGGCGTAGGAGCGGACTTGTCCGCGAAGCCGTCAGTTCAGATAGAGCATTTTCTGAGAATGTACCGGCCTTTTCGCGGACAAGTCCGCTCCTACGGCTTTCAGCCAGAATCAGAAGCAGGCCTGTGCACCCCCTCTTGACCCCCCTCATTTCGAGAACCTCCTTGGCCCATCCTGTGCAACGCCGCTGGTACCCCCTGGTCTTTGCCATCGCTGCGCTGGTCGTGCTGCCGCTGAGCGTTCTGCTGCTGTCGTGGGAGACGGTTGACCAGCAGATATGGTCGCACCTGCTCGAAACCCAGATGGCGCGTCTGCTGGGCAATACGCTGATCCTGGTGCTGGGTGTCGGCGTGGGCGTGACGCTGCTGGGGGTAAGCCTGGCGTGGCTCACTAGCCTGTGTGAATTCCCCGGTCGCCGCTGGCTGGACTGGGCGCTGATGCTGCCTTTCGCGATCCCCGCCTATGTGCTGGCGTTCGTGTTTGTCGGGCTGTTGGATTTTTCCGGCCCGGTGCAGACCCTGATGCGCGAATGGTTCGGCTCCGGTCTGCGTCTGCCTCGGGTGCGTTCCACCGGTGGGGTGATCATCGTCCTGGTGTTGGTTTTCTACCCCTACGTCTACCTGTTGGCGCGCACGGCGTTTCTGGCGCAGGGCAAGGGCCTGATGGAAGCTGCGCGAGTGCTGGGCAACACGCCCCTGCAGGCGTTCTGGCGCGTGGCGCTGCCAATGGCGCGTCCGGCCATCGGCGCGGGGGTGGCGCTGGCGCTGATGGAGACCCTGGCCGACTTTGGCGCGGTGTCGGTGTTCAACTTTGACACGTTCACCACAGCCATCTACAAGACCTGGTACGGCTTCTTCAGCCTGTCCAGCGCCGCGCAACTGGCCAGCCTGCTGCTGTTGGCCGTGCTGGTGCTGCTGTACGGCGAACGCCGCGCCCGGGGTGCAAGCCGACCGGCCAACGAGCGTCCGCGTGGCGCTGCGCTTTACCGGTTACGCGGCATCAAGGCATTGGCCGCAAGCTTCTGGTGTGGGCTGGTGTTTCTCTGTGCTTTCGTGGTGCCGATGCTGCAATTGATCGTCTGGGTCTGGCAGCGTGGCCGCTTCGATCTGGATGAGCGCTACACCGGGCTGATTCTGCACACGCTCTATCTGGGCGGCATGGCGGCGTTGATCACCGTCAGTGTGGCGCTGATTCTGGCGTTTGCCCGACGTATGGCGCCCACGCCTGCGATCCGCTCCGGCGTCAGCCTCGCCAACCTGGGCTACGCATTGCCAGGCTCGGTACTGGCGGTTTCAATCATGCTGGCGTTTAGTTACCTGGACCGCGAACTGGTCATTCCGCTGTCCGGCTGGCTGGGCGGCGCAGGCAAGCCTTTGCTGCTGGGCAGCCTCTCGGCCTTGCTGCTGGCGTATCTGGTGCGTTTCATCGCCGTCGCCTTCGGTCCGCTGGAACACAGCCTGTCGCGCATCCGCCCGTCATTGCCTGAAGCCGCGCGCAGCCTGGGGGTCAGCGGGCCAAAGTTGTTTCTCAACGTGTATCTGCCGTTGCTGGTGCCAGGGGCGCTGAGCGCGGCGCTGCTGGTGTTCGTCGATGTGCTCAAGGAAATGCCGGCAACCCTGCTCATGCGCCCGTTTGGCTGGGATACGCTGGCGGTACGCATCTTCGAAATGACCAGCGAGGGCGAGTGGGCACGGGCTGCGTTGCCAGCTTTGTCGCTGGTGCTTGTAGGATTATTACCTGTCATTGGGCTGATTCGTCGCTCTGCCCGTCAGATTGGCTAGGTGCGGGGGCCTCACCTTGCGGCTACAATGCGCCGCAATTGGTGCGGTCTGTCAGATAATTCGGTCAGCTGTTACGTGCTGCAAACTCCGGTTTATTGGGGGGCTTGCCGATCTCGTCTGCCCGCACCTTCGCCACGCCCGGAAGGAGAAACCCATGGGACAGCGTACCCCCCTGTTCGACCTGCACCTCGCCCTTGGCGCGAAAATGGTCGATTTTGGTGGCTGGGACATGCCGTTGCATTACGGATCGCAGGTCGAGGAACACCATCAGGTGCGTCGCGACTGTGGGGTCTTCGATGTCTCTCACATGAACGTGATCGATGTGCTCGGCGTTCAGGCCCGAGTCTGGCTGCGCCGTCTGCTGGCCAACGATGTAGACAAGCTCAAAACCCCCGGTCGTGCCTTGTACAGCGCCATGCTGGACGAGAGCGGCGGGGTGATCGATGACATGATCGTCTACCTCACGCCGGAAGGTTATCGGCTGGTCGTCAATGCGGCGACCGGCGTCAAGGACCTGGCCTGGATGCAGGCGCAACTGGACGACTTCGACGTGCAACTGGTCGAGCGCAGTGAAATGGCAATGCTTGCCATTCAAGGCCCCAAGGCCAGAACCCGTATTGCCGAGCTGGTTTCAAGCGCCCGCGCCGAGCTGATCCACCAGCTCAAGCCGTTCGAAGGGCTTGATGACGGTGACTGGTTCATCGCGCGCACCGGCTATACCGGTGAGGACGGCCTGGAGATCATGCTTCCTGCCGAAGAGGCCCAAAGCTTTTTCAATGAATTGGTCGGCGCGGGTATTTCCCCGATCGGCCTGGGCGCTCGCGACACGCTGCGTCTTGAGGCCGGCATGAACCTGTATGGCCAGGACATCGGTGAGCATGTTTCGCCCTTGGCTTCGAATATGGCCTGGAGCATCGCCTGGGAGCCTGCCGACCGTGATTTTGTCGGTCGCAAGGCGCTGGAGAGCGAGCGGGCTGAAGGAACCGCCTTCAAACTCGTGGGACTGGTGCTCGAAGAGCGCGGCGTTTTACGGGCGCATCAGGTGGTACGTGTCGCAGAAATTGGCGAAGGAGAGATCACCAGTGGTAGTTTCTCTCCTACGTTGAGCAAATCCATTGCACTGGCTCGCGTTCCGATGGCGACCGCTGACCGGGCCGAGGTGGAAATCCGCGGCAAATGGTACCCGGTGCGGGTGGTGCAGCCTGCGTTCGTGCGCCATGGCAAAACCTTGATCTAACCTAATGGCGGGTTTTCCGCTGACCCGATGTTGAGGATGACTAAATGAGCAATATTCCCGCCGAGCTGCGTTTCGCCGAAAGTCATGAATGGGCACGTCTGGAGTCAGACGGCACCGTGACTGTCGGCATCTCGGACCATGCACAGGAAGCACTGGGCGATGTGGTCTTCGTCGAACTGCCGGAAGTCGGCAAGGTGTTCGCTGCCGGTGACACCGCCGGTGTTGTCGAGTCGGTCAAGGCCGCTTCGGATATCTACTCGCCGGTTGCGGGTGAGGTGATCAAAGTCAACACAGCGCTGGGCGATTCGCCCGAGTCGCTTAACAGCGAGCCGTACAGCGCCTGGATCTTCAAGCTCAAGCCAAGCGACGCCGAAGGCGATCTGGCCAAGCTGCTGGATCCAGCCGGGTACAAGAGCGCTATCGGCGAATAACCGATTACCGCTCACAAAAATGCCGCTCATGGAGCGGCATTTTTTATGCGCGAAGCTAATCGGCAAGACTTACTGGTTTTCAGCGACCAGGTTTTTATCCAGGATCGCGTTGGCCAGTTCCATGTCGGTGGCTTTCAGGCCTGGATTGTCTTTGCGTACCTGCTCGATGGCCGCTTCCAGGAACGGACCGCGGATGCCACCGTCGCTGGCGACGAAGCTGCCTGCGTCGTCCTGGGCGGCAACGATCAGTTTGTGATCCTTGAAGGTCAGGTAAGTCGAGCCGGTGGTTGCACCGGAAGACAGCACATTACGCCAGAAGGTGTCAGCCATCGCTGAACCCATTGGGATGGAAAGCAAGGCGACGGTGGCGACAGCGAACTTGAGACGCATGATGAATTACTCCAGCTGTGGTTGTTCTGAGGGGTTGGATAGCCAAAGCCACGAACTAGTTCAATCAAGGTGTACCGCATAGTTCACTTTAGCTGGCTCGCCATGCTGCGCGGCCTTCTGGAACAACGCTTTCAACCTTGATCAGCGTTGTTCGCTTTGCGGTGTTACCCGCAGCACTTCCTCAAGTGTAGTCAGGCCCGCCGAGACTTTCTGCGCGCCGGACAGACGCAGGCTGCGCGTCCCTTCCTTGAAGGCCTGACGACGCATGGCGGTCAGGTCCAGGTCCGCCGAGATCAATGCCTTGATGTTGTCGGACATGACCATGATCTCGTAGACACCCGCCCGACCCCGGTAGCCGGTATCGCGACACTCCACGCAGCCGACCGCCTGATGCGCGCCGGGTGGCACCGGTGCCTGCCAGGGGCGCGTCAGGGTTTGCCAGTCGGTCTCGTTGAGGTTGATGGGCGCCTTGCAGTGTGGGCAAAGGGTGCGCACCAGACGCTGGGCCATGACGCCGAGGATGGTCGCCTTGAGCAGGTAGTGCGGCACACCCAGTTCGAGCATTCGGCTGATGGCGCTGGGCGCATCGTTGGTGTGCAGCGTCGACAGCACCAGGTGACCGGTAAGCGCCGCCTGAATCGCCATTTCTGCCGTCTCCAGGTCGCGAATCTCGCCGATCATGATGATATCCGGGTCCTGTCGCATCAGTGCGCGCACGCCGGCGGCAAAGCTCAGGTCGATGTTGTGTTGAACCTGCATCTGGTTGAAGGCCGGTTCGACCATCTCGATGGGGTCTTCGATGGTGCACAGGTTGACCTCGGAGGTCGCCAGTTTCTTGAGGGTGGTGTACAGCGTGGTGGTCTTGCCCGAACCGGTCGGGCCGGTGACCAGAATGATGCCGTTGGGCTGGCGGGTCATTTCCTGCCAGCGCCGCAGGTCGTCACTGGAAAAGCCCAACTGGTCGAAGTCCTTGAGCAATACCTCGGGGTCGAAGATCCGCATGACCATTTTTTCGCCAAACGCGGTCGGCAGGGTCGACAGGCGCAACTCCACTTCGCGATTCTCCGGCGTGGTGGTCTTGACCCGCCCGTCCTGTGGTTTGCGTTTTTCGGCGACGTTCATCCGGCCCAGGCTTTTCAGGCGGCTGACAATCGCCATGATCACCTGCGCCGGAAACTGGTAAACGTTGTGCAGCACCCCGTCGATGCGAAAGCGCACGGTGCCCTGTTCGCGGCGCGGCTCGATGTGAATATCACTGGCGCGTTGCTGGAAGGCGTACTGGAACAGCCAGTCGACGATATTGACGATGTGCGCGTCGTTGGCGTCAGGCTCCTGATCGCTGGCACCGAGCTTGAGCAACTGTTCGAAGTTGCCCATGTTGCTCATTTTTTGCTCAGAGGCGCTGGCACCGCTGACCGACTTGGCCAGCCTGAAAAACTCCATCGCCATGCGCTGGATGTCTGCCGGGTTGGCGACCACACGTTTGATCTGCAGCTTGAGCACGTGCGCCAGGTCGGCTTCCCATGAGCGCACATAAGGCTGCGCGCTGGCGATGGTCACCGATTCGCGATCGACCGCCACGGCCAGAATCTTGTGGCGCTGGGCAAAGGCGTAGGACATCAGTGGCGTGACCGCCGCGACGTTGATCTTCAGCGGGTCGATACGCATGTAAGGCTGGCCACAGGTTTTGGCCAGCCAGGCGGTCAGGGTTTCCACGTCCAGCTTCTTGCCCGGTCGCTTGAGGTCGTCAAACTGCAGCGAAGCGAGAAACTCGAGGGGATGCAGCTGGATGTTCACCGCACTGCGACGTTGGGTGAGTGCCGTTTCCGCGTCGTCCTGGCCGAGATAGCCTTCGGCAACCAGATCACGCAGCACGTCATTCAGATCAAGCCAGCGATCCTGTGAAGAGGGGGCCAGGGCTGCCATGTGCGCTCCTTGAGGCAATTCGTCATTGGACGATGAACAAGAGTAGACGCCAAGCGTGACAGCGTTATTGGTTCTATGCGACCGGGAATTGCCGGAGCAGGCGAATTGATTCAGCCCGTCGCCAGGGCGACACGGGATTGCGCAGTATTCTGGACGTCGACCTGCTCGACTTCCACTGAGCAGACGTCGATCAGGTTGCGCATTTTTTCGCCAATCACCTGGGCTCGATGCCAGCTCAATCTGCAAACCTGAAGGTCGATGAGCAGCAGGCTCTCTTGTTGCACAGCACTCAATTGGTCGGGAATCAGATACTGCATGGCAAACAGGTTCAACACCTGACAGAGCAAGGCAGGCTCGGCTTCGGCGCAGATAAGGTAGCGTGCGCAGCACTGTGCATTGCTGGACGACCAGCTATCTGGACGTTGCGAAGGGAGGGTGACGGCTTCGAGATTGGGCATGCTGATACTCCACAAGGATGCTGGAAATCTTTGCATGCGTGAAAAGAAATTTCTGGTCCATCATTGGGTGGATTAGTCTTTATAAGACTTGTTAATGCGCTGCAGGCTATTTCGGAAAATTAATTATGCAAATCGAACTGGACAGTTACGATCGCAGGATTCTGGCGCTGCTGCAGGAAGACGCTTCGCTTTCCAGTGCGCAGATTGCCGAGCAGGTCGGTCTGTCGCAATCACCCTGCTGGCGCCGCATTCAGCGGCTCAAGGATGAAGGGGTGATTCGCCGTCAGGTGGCGTTGCTGGACCGCAAGAAAATCGGTCTGAATACGCAGATATTCGCCGAGGTAAAACTCAACGCCCACGGGCGCTCCAACTTCACCGAGTTCACCGACGCGATTCGTGGCTTCCCGGAGGTGCTGGAGTGCTATGTGCTGATGGGGTCGGTGGATTTTCTGCTGCGCATCGTGACGCCGGATATCGAGGCGTACGAGCGGTTCTTCTTCGAAAAACTGTCGCTGGTACCCGGCATCCAGGAAGTGAACTCGACAGTGGCCCTCTCGGAGATCAAATCCACCACCAGCCTGCCGCTGCTGCGCTGACGGGGCTGGTGCCCGGAGTTGCGCCCGCCTCGGTTGTGCCTTGTGCACCGAGGTGACTGGTTTTGCTGCCGGTTCCCGGCAGTTCGCGGACAAGTCCGCTCCTACAAAAAACGGGAGATCATGTACAAGCGCAGCGTCGCCCGGTCTGCTCCCACGCCCTTCGGGCAGAATCAAAAGCGGACTTGCGTATGACGCTGAATGATCTGGCACTGCAGCAGTGCTTCTGCCCGGAGGGCGTAGGAGCGGACAAGTCCGCTCCTACAAAAAACGGGAGATCATGTATAAGCGCAGCGTCGCCCGGTCTGCTCCCACGCCCTTCGGGCAGAATCAAAAGCGGACTTGCGTATGACGCTGAATGATCTGGCCTGCAGCAGTGCTTCTGCCCGGAGGGCGTAGGAGCGGACTTGTCCGCTCCTACAAAAAACGGGAGATCATTTACAAGCGCAGCGTCGCCCGGTCTGCTCCCACGCCCTTCGGGCAGAATCAAAAGCGGACTTGCGTATGACGCTGAATGACCTGGCCTGCAGCAGTGCTTCTGCCCGGAGGGCGTAGGAGCGGACTTGTCCGCTCCTACAAAAAACGGGAGATCATGTACAAGCGCAGCGTCGCCCGGTCTGCTCCCACGCCCTTCGGGCAGAATCAGAAGCGGACTTGCGTATGACGCTGAATGATCTGGCCTGCAGCAGTGCTTCTGCCCGGAGGGCGTAGGAGCGGACTTGTCCGCGATGGGCTGCGAAGCGGCCCTAAAACGTTTCAGGCAGTTCGCGGACAAACGAAGCGTCGCTTGGTCCACTTCTACGGCCTTCTGATCCAGCCTTACAAGCGCAGCAGGGTTTTCCAGGCGCGGCTCTGGAAGACGGTGATTGCCTGTTGTACGCGGGCATCGAGGACTTCGTCGCTGATGTCCAGATGCGCCAGTTCTTCCAGTTTGCGCAGTTCGCCATACAGGCGATCCAGTTCCGGCAGGTCCAGCGCGCCGCGTGCCCAGTGCAGCCAGGACTGGATGCGCTCGATGCGGGGCAGTTGCTCGGCCAGGTCTTCCGGCTGCTGCTGATAACGGCTCAGTTGCAGGGACGTGGCTTCTTCGCCCAGCAGGCGTGGCAGCCAGCTGCTCAACAGCGCGGCGCCCTGACGATTGCCGCGGGTGTTGCGTTCGGCGGTCCAGCTGCGGGAAAGCAACCAGCGTGAGGTATTCAGCGAGAACTCGCCCCAGCGCGTGTCCTGCAATTCTTCCAGGAATTGCTCGTGTGCGGCACCACGGACATCGGCATCTTCCTGCCCGGCCTGAACCAGCGGTCGCCAGTCTTCCAGCAAGGCGTCCAGCGCAGTACGCAGTTGTGCGGTCGAGGTGCGCGGCGCGGCCTGGCCGAGGCTGCTGGTCAGAGCGCGCAGTTCGGCGAGCATCTCGACCCAGTCCTGCAGTAGACGCCAGTGGCCGTTGAAGCGGTATTGCTCGGCCAGACGCTGGCTGCTGCCCAGCAGATGCCAGGCCAGCGCGGAATAAGCGTCGTCCAGCGGCGTTTCGGCAGTCAGGGCGGGCGCCTGCAGGCTCAGCGAGTAGCTGCTGGCATCGAGCAGACGGTAGCCGCGCTCGGCCTTGCTGATATCACACGGCATCAGCGGCAGCGTTGCAGCCAGCTCGGCAGCCAGTTCCAGCAGCGCGGCAGGTTCGCCTTCACGCAGCTCGAGCTCCAGCTCGCAGATTTCTTCCTTCTGCTTGCCGGCCACCACCTGGCCCAAGTCCAGTGCGGCTTCGATCACCACTTTGGCCTTGCCACGGCCCCAGGCAATCTCGGCTTTCTCACGCACGAAATCGGTGGTGAACAGCGGTTTGATGGTTTTCTTGTCCAGATCAGCCAGTTGCTCGGGCCAGCAATCGCCTTCGAGCTTTTTCAGGTCCAGCTTGGCCTTGCTCAGGTCCCAGTTGTACTCGTTGCGCTCGGACAGACCGGCCACGCTTTGCCCGCGAGTCTTCATGGTCTGGATGATCTGATCGCCGTCGCGGCGGATACGCAGGGCGACTTTGGCCTGCGCCAGCTCACCTTCGGGGGTATCGAAATACTGGTTAGACAGTTCAAGGCGCTCCCAGCCACTCTTGTTGCGCTTCTTGAGCAACGGGTGTTCACGCAGTGCAGCGAGGGTCTCGCGGCTGACGCGGAGTTTGATTTCAGTTTCTTTTTGCATGGCCGGGGGAATCCAAACGCTGATACGGATAAACGGGAGCGCAGCCCATGATTGAACGGCTGCTGAGGCCGTCAGTGTACAGGACATGGCCCGAAACGGTTTATTCCTGGGTTGCTATGGCCCTATGATGGGCCGTGTTCCGTCTCGATTACAGGAAGCGTCCATGCCGTTGCCGTCCATGAAAGACCAGTTCGCCGCGCTGATCGCCGTACCCTCGGTGAGCTGCACTCAGCCTTCCCTGGACCAGAGCAACCGTCCCGTCATCGATCTGCTGGCCGGATGGCTGGGCGATCTGGGGTTTGCCTGCGACATCCAGCAAGTGTCGCCCGGCAAGTTCAATCTGCTGGCGACCTACGGAACAGGCCCAGGCGGTCTGGTACTGGCGGGGCACAGCGATACCGTGCCGTTCGATGAGGCACTGTGGAAGACCGACCCCTTGAAGCTGACCGAGGTGGATGGCCGCTGGGTCGGGCTGGGCAGTTGCGACATGAAGGGCTTCTTTGCGCTGGTCATCGAAGCGGTGCGTGGCCTTGTTGATCAGCCGTTCAAGCAGCCGCTGCTGATCCTCGCCACCTGCGACGAGGAAAGCTCGATGGCCGGTGCCCGCGCGCTGGCCGACGCCGGCCGCCCGCTGGGTCGTGCGGCAGTGATTGGCGAGCCGACCGGGCTCAAGCCGATCCGCCTGCACAAGGGCGTGATGATGGAGCGCATCGATATTCTCGGGCGCAGCGGCCATTCCTCCGACCCGAGCCTTGGGCACAGCGCACTCGAAGCCATGCACGACGCCATCAGCGAACTCAAGGGCCTGCGCACGCAGTGGCAGGCGAAGTACCGCAACCCGCAATTCACGGTGCCGCAGCCGACGCTGAACCTGGGCTGTATTCATGGCGGCGACAACCCGAACCGGATTTGTGGCCAGTGCTCGCTGGAATTCGACCTGCGCCCGCTGCCGGGCATGGACCCGGAGATGCTGCGCTCGGCCATTCGGCAGAAGCTGCAGCCGCTGGCCGAGCTGCATCAGGTACGGATCGACTACGCGCCATTGTTCCCCGAATGCGCGCCGTTCGAGCAGGTCGCTGACGCTGAACTCGTGCGTGTCGCTGAACGCCTGACCGGTCATACGGCCGCAGCAGTAGCATTCGGCACCGAAGCGCCTTATCTTCAGCGCCTCGGCTGCGAGACACTGGTGCTTGGCCCGGGCGACATCGCCTGCGCGCATCAGCCGGGGGAATACCTCGAAATGTCACGTCTTGACCCTACAGTGCGTCTGTTACGTCAATTGATCGAACATTACTGCCTGACGCCCCAGTGAGTCAGGCATAACCCGTATTAATCAAAGTATCTTGAGCAAAAGGAGACTGCGCGTGCTGCCAAGCCTGTTCCGACGATAACCACCACACCGTTGTGCGTGCTTCTTTTCTTCGTCCATTTTTTCTACAGGCTCTTGTTGTCATGCCCGAATACGTCAATTGGCTTCGCCACGCGTCTCCGTACATCAATGCTCACCGCGATTGCACCTTCGTCGTCATGCTGCCCGGCGACGGCGTTGCGCACCCCAATTTCGGCAATATCGTCCACGACCTGGTCCTGCTGCACAGCCTGGGCGTGCGTCTGGTGCTGGTTCACGGTTCCCGTCCGCAGATTGAAAGCCGTCTGGCCCAGCGCGGGATTACGCCGCGTTACCACCGTGACCTGCGGATCACCGATACCGAAACGCTGGAGTGCGTGATCGATGCCGTGGGTCAACTGCGCATTTCGATCGAGGCGCGTCTGTCGATGGACATGGCCGCCTCGCCCATGCAGGGCTCGCGGTTACGAGTGACCAGCGGCAACGTCGTCACCGCACGGCCTATCGGGGTGCTTGAGGGTGTCGATTATCAGCACACCGGCGAAGTGCGCCGGGTCGACCGCAAGGGTATCAATCGCCTGCTGGACGAGCGCCATATCGTGCTGCTGTCGCCATTGGGTTATTCACCGACGGGCGAGATTTTCAATCTGGCCTGCGAAGACGTCGCCACCCGCGCAGCCATCGATCTGGCCGCCGACAAACTGCTGCTGTTCGGCGCCGAAACCGGCCTGCTGGACGAGCAGGGCCGGCTGGTGCGCGAACTGCGTCCTCAGCAGGTGCCCGCGCACTTGCAGCGCCTGGGTGCCAACTATCAGGCGGAACTGCTGGACGCTGCGGCCGAGGCTTGCCGTGGCGGCGTGGCGCGCAGCCATATCGTCAGTTATGCCGAGAACGGCGCGCTGCTGACCGAACTGTTTACCCGTGACGGCGGCGGCACGCTGGTCGCGCAGGAGCAGTTCGAACAGGTGCGCGAAGCGGCCATCGAGGACGTCGGCGGTTTGATGGACCTGATCACGCCGCTGGAAGAGCAGGGCATCCTGGTACGCCGCTCCCGCGAAGTGCTGGAGCGCGAGATTACCCAGTTCAGCGTGGTCGAGCGCGAAGGGCTGATCATCGCCTGTGCTGCGCTGTATCCGATTGCCGATTCGGAGTCGGGCGAGCTGGCGTGTCTGGCCGTCAATCCGGAATACCGGCATGGTGGCCGTGGCGACGAGTTGCTGGAGCGTATTGAACACCGCGCCCGGGCCTTGGGTATCAAGACCCTGTTCGTCCTCACCACCCGCACCGCACACTGGTTCCGCGAACGCGGTTTCGAACCCAGCAGCGTCGACCGCCTGCCAAGCGCCCGCGCCTCGCTGTACAACTACCAGCGTAATTCGAAGATCTTCGAAAAGGCGATATAAGCTTGGGGGCGGACGCAGAGCGTCCAGAACTGCGTGCCCACGCTGGAGCATGGGTACGATAGGTGTTCTTGTGGACGCCTATCGTTCTTCACGCTCCGCGTGGGAATGCCGTTCGTGACGCTCTGCGTCATCTTTGCATCAGTTGCTGATCGACAGAATGCTCGCCTGATACGAACCCACGAACGTGTCGAAATCCACCACTTCTTCCGTTGCTTCCAGCTCGACCTGTTCCTCGATGGAGGTTTTGGCCTGGGCTTCGAAGTCTGCCTGTTCCTGAGCGCTCAGCGGGTGAGTGCGGAAGTATTCGGCGTGGACCTGGCTCTGGCGCAGGGAGAACGCTGTAAAGCCTTCGTTATGCGCTTCCATGCTGGCCAGCACCTGGGCAGACGGTGTGAGCGCGGTATCGTCGATCTTGGCCTGTTGCACCGCAATCGATTTGAGGTGCTCATCAGTGCCCTGAGCCTGATCGAGCAAGCGGGCAATCGGCGTGATCTTCTCCACCAGCTCGGTTGCCCAGGTCTTGAGATCGACAGGGCGGTTGTCACGCATCAGGCTCAGGCCCGGGCGACGTCCTTCCTTGACCACTGACAGGAAGTTCGAGCTTGCGTTGGAGCACTCGTGGCTGGCCAGTTGCTGGCTTTCCTCAAGGGCGCAATACAGCACGAAGGCATCGATAAAGCGCGACTGCTCCAGGCTGATGCCGGTCGGCAGGAACGGGTTGATGTCCAGGCAGCGCACTTCGACGTACTGCACACCACGGGCCACCAGCGCCTGAATAGGGCGCTCGCCGCTATAGGTCACACGCTTGGGGCGAATGTTGGAGTAGTACTCGTTCTCGATCTGCAGCACGTTGGTATTGAGTTGTACCCACTCGCCGTTCTGGTCATGGGTGCCGACCTCGACGTAAGGCTTGTAAGGCGTGGCCACGGCCTTGCGCAGGCTGTCGGTGTAGCTGACCAGATCGTTGTAGCAAGGGGTCAGGTCGGCCTGGGCGTCACTCTGATAACCCAGGTCGCTCATACGCAGACTGGTGGCGTACGGCAGATACAGGGTGTCTGCGTCGAAGTGCTGCTCCAGCTGATGCTTGCGGCCGCGCAGGAAACCCGCGTCGAGTGCCGGTGAAGCGCCGAACAGGTACATCAACAGCCAGCTGTAGCGGCGGAAGTTACGAATCAGCGCGATGTAGGAATGCGACTGGTAGTCGCGGGCATCGCCTGCAAAGTCTTCGGTCTGCTTGAGCAGCGCCCATGCGTCTTCCGGCAACGAGAAATTGTAGTGAATGCCGGCAATGCACTGCATGGTCTTGCCATAACGCAGCGCCAGGCCCTTGCGGTACACGTACTTGAGCTTGCCGATGTTCGACGTGCCGTAATAGGCGATCGGTATGTGCTCTTCATCGGGCAACGGGCACGGCATCGACGGGCTCCACAGCAGCTCGTCACCCAGCTTGCTGTAAACGAAGCGGTGGACCCGGTCCAGGTTGTCGATGGTCTCGGCCGGGTTCTTCAAGGCTGGTGTGATGAACTCCAGCAGCGATTCGGAATAATCGGTCGTCACCTGACCGTTGGTCAGGGCGGCACCCAGAGCTTGCGGGTGGGGCGTCCGGGCCAGTTCTGCCGTTGCGGTAACGCGCAGGCACTCACGCTCGATACCGTGCAGGCACTGCTCCAGAAGAGAGAGGTTGTTACGCTCGCCGAGCAATGCAAGACGACGGTTTAAAAGTTCGCTCAAGGTGTAATCCTTCACGCATCGGTCGCCCCGATATGGGGGTGGACTTGACGGTCTACAAGGGTGAAGAAAGGAACTGGCGTAGTCGCCTGGTTGGTCGGTAGCGCCTGTTCACAATCACTGCTCTTTGTCGTACTACCCAAATGGACTCGGCACCACGCTAATGGTGCCGAAATTAACCCAAATGATGTCGGTACGGCTAGGTTCAGTTCGCAGGGATGCTGTTCATCAGCCCTCGATCAAGTCTAGATCACCGCAAATGTGCCTTGGGCTTTGGCCACAAGCTTGTCGCCCTGAACGACTTCGGCCTCGACCACCAGCGTGCGGCGACCCGCGTGCAGCACCTTGGCGATGCACAGGACTTCGCCCTCGGAGACGCCACGCACGTAGTTGATCTTGCACTCGATGGTCACGCTGCGCTGGTCGAAACCGTGAACGCTGGAACAGGCCAGGCCCATGGCGATATCGACCAGGCTGAAGATTGCACCGCCGTGCATCACGTTGCCGCGATTGCGCAAGTGCGCCTCCAGCGGCAACGCAACCTCGGCAACGCCCTCGTCCAGACGCCGCAGCTCGCAGCCGAGCATCTTGAAGTAGGCGCTGTGGGTCAGATCTTCAGGAATATCCATCAGCGCTTCTTCAGTTGCTTGGCATTGGCGAACAGCGACGCCATGGCATTGTTGGCGGGCGCTGGGGCAGTGGTTTCCTTGCGCGGCGCGTTGTTCTGGCGAGGCGAAGAACCCGGACGGGCACCGCGTGCACCATCGATTTTCTCGCCGGGCGTATCGCTCATGCGCATCGACAGACCGACGCGTTTGCGCGGGATATCGACTTCCATGACCTTCACTTTCACCACATCACCGGCCTTGACCGCTTCGCGCGGGTCCTTGATGAACTTCTCGGACAACGCCGAGATATGCACCAGACCGTCCTGATGCACGCCGATATCGACGAATGCACCGAAGTTGGTGACGTTGGTGACCACGCCTTCGAGGATCATCCCCAGTTGCAGGTCCTTGAGGTCTTCGACCCCGTCCTGGAACTCTGCGGTCTTGAACTCCGGACGCGGATCGCGGCCCGGCTTTTCGAGTTCCTGGAGGATGTCTGTCACAGTCGGCAGACCAAAGGTCTCGTCGGTGAATTTTTTCGGGTCCAGACGCTTGAGAAAGCTGGCGTCGCCGATCAGCGAGCGAATATCGCGGTCGGTTTCAGCCGCAATGCGCTGCACCAGCGGGTAGGCTTCCGGGTGAACGGCGGAGGCGTCGAGCGGGTTGTCACCGGTCATGACGCGCAAGAAGCCGGCGGCCTGTTCAAAGGTCTTTTCGCCCAGGCGGCTGACTTTCTTCAGCGCCGCGCGGGTTTTGAACGCGCCGTTTTCATCACGATGCGCAACGATGTTCTGCGCCAGCGTGGTGTTGAGGCCGGAAATGCGTGCCAGCAGCGCCACGGAGGCCGTGTTCACATCCACGCCCACGGCGTTTACGCAGTCTTCCACCACTGCATCCAGGCCGCGCGCCAGCTTGAGCTGCGAAACGTCGTGCTGGTACTGGCCGACCCCGATGGATTTCGGGTCGATTTTCACCAGTTCGGCGAGCGGGTCCTGCAAGCGACGGGCAATGGACACCGCGCCACGGATCGACACGTCGAGGTCCGGGAATTCCTTGGCGGCCAGTTCCGATGCCGAGTACACCGACGCGCCTGCTTCGGAGACCATGACCTTGGTCATCTTCAGACCTGGGTATTTTTTGATCAGGTCGGCAGCCAGCTTGTCGGTTTCGCGGCTGGCGGTGCCGTTGCCGATGGCAATCAGATCGACCGAATGCTTGGCACACAGTGCGGCCAGTACGGCGATGGTCTGGTCCCACTGGTTTTTCGGTACGTGCGGATAGACGGTGGCGTAGTCGAGCAGTTTGCCGGTGGCGTCTACCACGGCGACCTTGCAGCCGGTGCGCAGGCCAGGATCGAGCCCCAGCGTGGCGCGCTGACCGGCCGGTGCGGCGAGCAACAGGTCGTGCAGGTTGTGGGCGAAGACATTGATCGCTTCGGTTTCCGCGCCGTCACGCAGCTCACCCAGCAGATCGGTTTCAAGGTGGCTGTACAGCTTGACCTTCCAGGTCCAGCGCACCACTTCGGCCAGCCATTTGTCTGCCGGGCGGTTCTGGTTCTGGATGCCGAAACGCTCACCGATCATCAGCTCGCACGGGTGCATGGCGCCCGGCAATTCTTCACCGACTTTCAGTGCCGAGCTCAGGAAGCCTTCGTTACGACCGCGGAAAATCGCCAGCGCACGGTGCGACGGCATGCTCTTGAGCGGTTCGTCGTGTTCGAAGTAGTCGCGGAACTTGGCGCCTTCCTCTTCCTTGCCCGGCACCACGCGTGCGCTGATCACCGCTTCCTGCTTGAGGAAGCTGCGCAGCTTGTCCAGCAGCGAGGCATCTTCGGCAAAGCGCTCCATCAGAATGTACTTGGCGCCTTCCAGCGCAGCCTTTACATCAGCCACGCCTTTATCCGCGTCGACGAAGCGGGCTGCTTCTGCTTCCGGGGCCAGGCTCGGGTCGTTGAACAGGCCGTCGGCCAGCTCGCCCAACCCGGCTTCAAGGGCGATCTGGCCCTTGGTGCGGCGTTTCTGCTTATAAGGCAGGTATAAGTCTTCGAGGCGGGTCTTGGTGTCGGCCAACTTGATATCGCGGGCCAGCTCCGGGGTCAGTTTGCCTTGCTCTTCGATGCTGGCAAGAATGCTGACGCGCCGCTCGTCCAGTTCACGCAGATAACGCAGGCGCTCTTCCAGATGGCGCAGTTGCGTGTCATCAAGACTGCCGGTCACTTCCTTGCGGTAGCGGGAAATGAAGGGCACGGTCGAGCCTTCATCCAGTAGTGCTACGGCCGCTGCGACCTGTTGTGGGCGTACGCCGAGTTCTTCGGCGATGCGGCTGTTGATGCTGTCCA
Organism: Pseudomonas sp. PvP028; assembly: GCF_017832255.1. Classification (NCBI taxonomy): domain Bacteria; kingdom Pseudomonadati; phylum Pseudomonadota; class Gammaproteobacteria; order Pseudomonadales; family Pseudomonadaceae; genus Pseudomonas; species Pseudomonas sp. PvP028. Next base: position 1,118,007 of record NZ_JAFIBL010000001.1, on the reverse strand, counting down.
TAAAACCACCTGGAGTTGTGAGCAAAAAACTGGGCTATGTACGAATTGCCTTGCCTGGGTATCGTGCGCCAGCATTTATTTTCAGGGCTGGCGAACCGCCATGAGTCCGGCGTTGCCTGACTTCGAGGGCGGCGCATTATACCCAGCGAAGCCGGATTAGGGGATCGGCCGATAAATGGGGTGTTTTTTCGGCGAAAACGCAGGCACAAGTGTCGCCTCCAGTAAAATCTGCTAACAATGCACAAGGTGCGCATCACCGCAGCTACGCCATAATGCGCCCCGAGATCAGAGGAGCATCCGATGAGCAGCACCGCACAAAATGCCGAAGGCGAAAAAATCCTTATTGTCGATGACGATCCGGGGCTGAGCAGCCTCCTGGAACGTTTTTTCACCAGCAAGGGCTATCGTGCCCGCGCCGTGGCAAATGTGGAGCAAATGGACCGGTTACTGGCCCGTGAGGTGTTCAACCTTGTGGTGCTGGACCTGATGCTGCCCGGCGAAGACGGCCTTTCAGCCTGTCGTCGTCTGCGTGCCGCAAACAATCAGGTGCCGATTATCATGCTGACCGCCAAGGGCGATGAGCTGAGCCGCATCAAGGGGCTCGAACTGGGGGCTGACGATTATCTGGCCAAGCCGTTCAACCCGGACGAGCTGATGGCGCGGGTCAAGGCGGTGTTGCGTCGTCAGGCGGCACCGGTGCCCGGCGCCCCTGGCAGCGAAGACGAGTCGGTCAGTTTCGGTGACTACGTGCTGTCTCTGGCAACCCGCGAGCTCAAGCGCGGTGAAGAAGTGCACATGCTCACCACCGGTGAATTCGCGGTACTGAAAGCGCTGGTCATGCACGCTCGCGAGCCGCTGACCCGCGACAAACTGATGAACCTGGCGCGTGGCCGGGAGTGGGATGCGCTGGAGCGATCCATCGACGTGCAGATTTCCCGTCTGCGTCGTCTGATCGAGCCTGATCCTTCCAAGCCCCGTTATATCCAGACGGTCTGGGGCGTAGGTTATGTATTCGTTCCGGACGGCGCCGGAAGTCGCTGATAACCCGGTTGTCGGCCCAGAAATCCGTCATTGCTGCCAGTCACGTCGATAATCTTTACAGGTTTATCGACGTACTGGTTTTTTGCGTTCGTCCATCGGGTCCGGCCCGCGTTCGGCAAACCTGCGAGCCCCGCTCGCCCTGCAAAGTGTATGGCTGCAGTTATGAAGACTCCGCTCTGGTTCCCGCAAAGCTTTTTCTCCCGCACGCTCTGGCTGGTGCTCATCGTCGTGCTGTTTTCCAAGGCCCTGACGCTGGTTTATCTGCTGATGAACGAAGACGTGCTGGTCGACAGGCAATACAGCCACGGCGTTGCTCTGACCCTGCGCGCGTACTGGGCAGCCGGTGAAAACGATCGCGAGGCGATTGCCGAGGCGGCGGGTCTGATTCGGGTGGTGGGCGGTGGCGTGCCGGAAGGCGAGCAGCACTGGCCTTACAGTGAGATCTATCAGCGGCAGATGCAGGCTGAGCTGGGCGCCGATACGGAAGTGCGTCTGCGGGTACACGCGCCACCCGCGCTGTGGGTGCGAGCGCCGAGCCTGGGTGACGGCTGGCTGAAAGTGCCGCTTTATCCGCACCCGTTGCGCGGTCAGAAAATCTGGAACGTACTGGGCTGGTTCCTGGCCATCGGGTTGCTTTCCACTGCATCTGCCTGGATTTTCGTGCGTCAACTGAGTCAGCCGCTCAAGCGTCTGGTGTTTGCGGCGCGCCAGTTGGGGCAGGGGCGCAGCGTGCGGCTGCCGGTCAGCGACACGCCGAGCGAGATGACCGAAGTCTACCGGGCCTTCAATCAGATGGCTGAAGACGTCGAGCAGGCCGGGCAGGAGCGCGAGCTGATGCTGGCCGGGGTTTCCCACGACTTGCGCACCCCACTGACCCGCCTGCGGCTGTCTCTCGAATTGATGAACGACAATGAGTTCTCCGAAGGCATGGTGCGTGATATCGAGGACATGGACGCCATTCTCGATCAGTTCCTGGCGTTCATCCGCGATGGGCGCGACGAAGAGATCGAAGAGGTCGATCTGGGGCACCTGGTGCGCGATGTGGTTGCACCCTTCAATGACGATGAAGACAGCATTCGTCTGTGCCTGGAGCCCATTCCGCCGTTCCCGCTGCGCCGCGTCTCGATGAAGCGCCTGCTGACCAATCTGATTGGCAACGCCAAGCACCACGCCGGTAACGGTATCGAAGTCGCCGCCTATGTGTCCGGTGACCGAAACGCGCCCTACGTGGTGTTGAGTGTGCTGGACAGGGGCGCGGGCATCGATCCGTCCGAGCTGGATACCATCTTCAACCCGTTCATTCGTGGTGATCGCGCACGCAGTGGCAAGGGCACCGGCCTAGGCCTGGCCATCGTCAAGCGTATCGCTGCCATGCACGGCGGCAACGTCGAGTTGAGAAATCGTTCGGGAGGCGGACTGGAAGCACGCGTAAGGCTGCCACTGGGGCTGATGCTGCCGAGGGATGCAATTTAACAAGAGGGCGAAGCGAGAAGGGAAATATAAAGCGCCGTGCAGGGTCACAGGAAGCGTTCGAAACGTCGACGCATTCTCGTGGTCTTGCACGGCGGCTTGCCTGACCCGGCCCTTGGCGGAGGTACTCCCTGTACCCCTAGGTCACGCCGATCCACTTGATCAACGCGTCCCGGCCCCTTGGTCATGCGCGTACCTTCCTCAGGCCGCACAAAGCCGAAAAGTGTCAACTCCTGAGCCGACACCTTTCTTCTGGATCAATACCAGTTAGGGTCCTTGCGCAGCTCTTCATTCAAGAGCTTTTGCATACCCTCGTCAGGCTTACCCAGGTAACGGTAGGTCGCGTGACGTGTTGGCGATTTGTCTGCAGGAAGACCGGCAGGCACTTCAACCAACATAGCGTAAGCATCTTCCTTGTCGAGGCTGAAAGCCACGATCAGGCGCTTGCTTTTGCACGTATCGGCCGTTTCGCAAAGCGGTCCAACCAGATAGTTGTCACCGTCTTCAGTGGCCGCTGTCATCTGCTGCTCGGAAGCACCGGACAGGTTGATCACCCAATCCGGTAAACGCTCTTCCTTCTTGACGACCTTCGCCCAGGTGGTGCGGTACTCGGGAGCGGAGCTTAGAAGCTCATTGACCCGAGACTGCCCATCATTGGCTGCCATGACCATGGCACTGCCACCCATCAACAGGGCGGCGGCCAGTGTGCGAAATGACGTGTGCATTATCAGCCTCGACCGCGACGACCGAAGAAGAACGACACAACGAACATCACCAGGAAGACGACGAACAGGATCTTGGCGATACCAGTAGCCGTGCCCGCGATACCACCGAAGCCCAGTACTGCAGCGACGATAGCAATGATCAGAAACGTGATTGCCCAACTCAACATGGTGATACTCCTTTTGATGCCGTTTTAATAAGGGTGCTGCTTTTAAGGTCGGGTCAGAAAACCCATTTTTGCTGTGGAGCGACTTCATCTACAGAAACCAGGCCGTCGACATTACGCAGGCTTGAGGACATGTCCTTGACCGCTGGTGCACTAACACCGCGGTAGGAGGTGCTGCTGGTCTGGATGAATTGCTGTTTCGGTTGAGCTGCCTCGTTGGCTTGATTCCAACGCTGGAACTGCTGAATGGCGATCAGAGTGACGAGCAAGGCAAGGAGCAGAAAAAGGCCTTGCTGAAGGTGCAGGGGAGAGATACGCAATTGTGCAATACGCTGGCTGTTCATCTGCAAAATCCCCTTGCCTGAGTGGGCATTCAATCTGATGGGTCGTTGTGGATCGACCTTTGTTGAATGGGTTATTGCAGACTGCATGCCAGTTTTTTGATCGATATAAATTTCTTTAAAATCAATGGGTTAATAAGTTTGGTGAGGGCAGGTTACCAGCAAGCTGCACGATTACCCCTTTGTAATCGTGCGTTCTGCACGAAGCGCTCAGCGCGATGGCGCTGAACCCTCAGCCTGCGCTGCGTGCCATGACCTTCAGCGCGTCGCCGTTGACGCCTTTGACACCACGAATGTTTTTCGCGATTTCCACCGCCAGTTCTTTCTCGGCGAAGTTGGCGACCACGCCATTCAGGCTGACGACACCGGCCTTGGTATCCACTTTGATGTTCAGCCCATCCAGCGTGCGGCTGTAGATCAGGCTTGCCTTGACCTTGCTGGTGATCCAGGCGTCACTCATTTCCTCGGTCGGGGTCAGCGACTGTGGCTGGGTCTTGGCCGCAATCGAGTCGGCTGCGCTGAGGCTGATCAGGTTGTTGACGCTGACCACGCCATCGGTATTGCTGGCCAGGCTACCCGCCAGCTCTTTGGCTTCGGGACTCTGTGCACGGCCCTTGAGGGTGATGACGCCGTCCTTGCTGTCGACCTCGATATTCAGTGCTTCGGTCACGCTGCTCCACAGCAGCTTGGATTTCACCGTTGCGACCAGCGTTGCATCCTCGAACCGCTGAGCCATGTTGGTCCGGGTGCCAGGCTCGGTGGCGACAGCAGGATCCACCTCCAGCTGGTTGTCGACCTTTTCGATGCCTTTGGTATCCAGTGCGATGCGCTCGGCCAGCTCGCGGTCCACTTCGTTTTCAACCTTGCCCTTGAGCGTCGCAGTGCCTTGCTCGACACCCACATCGATCTTGAACGGGCTCAGATGCTTGTTCAGCGCGAAAGCTGTCCAGATCGAGCCTTCCTGACGCGCCTCGGTGAGCTGAGTGGGCAGATCAGGCTGGGCGAGTACCGGGCCGCTGCCCAGTAGCGCAGCGGCGGCGGTGATCAGAGCAATCTTTTTCAGTGAAAACATAGGAGTGTTCCTTTTGCGGTGAGATTTCGTCTCCGAATAGACGGTTTTGACGGCATAAACGCGGATTAGTCAGGCTGTTCGCCATTAGCTGATCAGAAAGCTACCATGCATGCCGAAGAATCAATCAGAATTGACCATGCAACTTGCCCGATGATTCCGAGACTAACTGAGACAATTCATTAAGGAGCGTAGGAAAAATGGAAGCAGCCACTGAGAATCAGGGCCGTATTCTGCTTGTGGACGATGAGTCCGCCATCCTCCGCACTTTCCGGTACTGTCTGGAAGACGAAGGCTACAGTGTTGCCACTGCCAACAGCGCAGCCCAGGCCGACACGCTCATGCAGCGTCAAGTATTCGATCTGTGCTTTCTCGATTTGCGTCTGGGCGAAGACAATGGCCTGGACGTGCTGGCGCAGATGCGGATTCAGGCGCCGTGGATGCGTGTGGTGATCGTGACTGCCCATTCGGCGGTCGATACGGCTGTCGATGCCATTCAGGCTGGCGCAGCCGACTACCTGGTCAAGCCGTGCAGTCCTGACCAGTTGCGTCTTGCGACGGCCAAGCAGCTTGAAGTTCGACAACTGTCTGCACGTCTCGAAGCACTGGAAGGTGAGGTTCGCAAGCCCAAGGATGGCCTGGATTCCCACAGCCCTTCGATGATGGCCATTCTGGAAACGGCCCGTCAGGTTGCGGTAACCGATGCCAACATCCTGATTCTGGGCGAGTCGGGTACCGGTAAGGGCGAACTGGCCAGGGCGATTCATGGCTGGAGCAAACGCGCCAAGAAGTCCTGCGTCACGATCAACTGCCCATCGCTGACTGCAGAACTGATGGAAAGCGAACTGTTCGGCCACAGCCGCGGCGCCTTTACCGGCGCCAGCGAAAGTACGCTGGGTCGCGTCAATCAGGCCGATGGCGGCACCCTGTTTCTCGACGAAATCGGTGACTTTCCGCTGACGCTGCAGCCCAAGTTGCTGCGCTTCATTCAGGACAAGGAATACGAGCGCGTCGGTGACCCGGTGACCCGACGTGCCGACGTGCGCATCCTGGCCGCCACCAACCTCAACCTTGAGGACATGGTGCGCAGCGGACGTTTCCGTGAGGATCTGCTGTACCGCCTGAACGTGATTACCCTGAATCTGCCAGCCCTGCGTGAGCGCAGCGAAGACATTCTGACCCTGGCGGACCGCTTTCTGGCGCGTTTCGTCAAGGAGTACGCCCGTCCGGCTCGCGGCTTCAGCGAAGAGGCCCGAGCGGCACTGCTCAATTACCGCTGGCCGGGCAACATTCGTGAGCTGCGCAACGTGATCGAGCGAGCCAGCATTATCTGTCCACAGGAGCGCGTGGAGGTCAGTCATTTGGGCATGGCTGAGCAACCGACCAACAACGCACCGCGGGTGGGAGCGGCCTTGAGTCTGGACGAGCTTGAAAAGGCGCACATCGGGGCCGTACTGGCAACCAGTGAGACCCTTGATCAGGCCGCCAAGACCCTGGGTATCGATGCTTCGACGCTTTACCGCAAACGAAAACAGTACAACCTATGAAATACCTCAAATGAAGCTGGCCATGAAGTTGCGCACCCGCCTCTTTCTGAGCATTTCGGCGCTGATCACGGTCGCTTTGCTCGGGCTGCTGTTGGGGCTCGTCAGTGTCATGCAGATGGCCCGGACTCAGGAATCGCTGATTCAGCATAACTTCGCCATCCTCGATCTGGGTCTGAAGTTGCGTCAGAACATGGGTGATCAGTTGGTGTTGATGACCGGTTCAAATCGCAATGAGCCTGAGCTGCAAAGAATGCAGAAGCAGTTCGAAGAGCTGCTGGAGGAGGGATCGGCGCAGGACACCCAGCAAGATGTGCGCAACGGTTTTGAAAAGACCCGAGGCGATTATCAGCGATTCATTGCCGCCTGGCAGCAGTATGGCAATGATCCGCGAGGCATACGCGGCAACTCGCAATTGAGCGAAAGTTTCGACACGCTGCGTAACGGTCTGATGGATGTGCATCGCAAGGCGCTGGAGAACATCAGCAACGCCGAGATCAACTCCAGGGATCGTGCATTGTGGATCGCCGGCTTGCTGGGCCTGGTCGGGCTGGCGGTGCTGTGCATCGGCTTTGTGACCGCGCATGGCATCGCCCGCCGTTTCGGTGCGCCGATTGAGGCGCTGGCCAAGGCCGCTGATCGTATCGGCGAGGGTGATTACGAGGTCACGCTGCCCATTTCCTCGGCCGCCGAAATGAACCTGCTGACCCGGCGCTTCGGCATCATGGCCGAAGCCCTGCGTCAGCATCAGGCGACCAACGTCGATGAGCTTCTGGCGGGCCAGCAACGTCTGCAGGCGGTTCTCGACAGTATCGACGATGGCCTGCTGATGATTGATCGCCAGGGCCACCTGGAGCACCTCAACCCTGTTGCGCAGCGCCAGCTCGGATGGGACGAGAGTCGCCTCGGGCACAGTCTGGGCGAGGCCTTGGGCCGCCCCGAGCTGGATGAGCAATTGCATCTGGTGCTGCGAGGCGGAACGCTGGAACGTGCGCCGGAAGACCTGGCCATCGAAATCGACGGCGAGTCGCGACTGCTGACCTACAGCATGACGCCGGTCAGCCACACCAAAGGCCACATCCTGGGTGCGGTGATGGTGCTGCACGACGTGACCGAGCAACGTGCTTTCGAGCGGGTACGCAGCGAGTTCGTCCTGCGCGCCTCGCATGAGTTGCGCACGCCGGTTACGGGTATGCACATGGCGTTCGGCCTTCTTCAGGAGCGTCTGCATTTTGCTCCCGAGTCCCGTGAGGCCGATCTGCTCAATACGGTCACCGAAGAAATGCAGCGCCTGATGCAGCTCATCAACGACCTGCTGAATTTCTCGCGTTACCAGAACGGTCTGCAGAAGCTCAAACTTGCACCGTGCTCCATCGAGACCTTGCTGCAAGAAGCCAAGGTGCGCTTTGAGGATCAGGCCCAGGAGCAGGATATTGTGCTGATGCTGGATATGCAGGAGCCGATGCCGCGCCTGCATGCCGATCAGTCCCAGCTGGAGCGGGTACTGGATAATCTGCTGGACAATGCCTTGCGTCACACGCCGCCGAACGGCCTGATTCGCCTGCAGGCCAGGCGTCACGGTGAGCGGGCGATCATCAGCGTCGAAGATAACGGCGAGGGCATTGCCTACGGACAGCAGGGGCGGATCTTCGAACCCTTCGTCCAGGTCGGCCGCAAGAAAGGCGGCGCCGGGCTCGGGCTGGCGCTTTGCAAGGAGATTGTCCAGCTGCACGGCGGACGCATGGGCGTTTATTCACGGCCGGGGCAGGGCACGCAGTTCTATATGGCTTTACCGCTCTGAGGGCTTGAGCACCAAGCCCTCACGCGCTTCAATTCGAGTGATTGAGCACCTGCAGGATGGCCGCGCTCTGTGCGTCAGGCTCGCCGTCGAAGCGTGCCGGGCGATAGTGCATCTGGAAGGCGGCCAGTACCTGGCGTGTTGCGACGTCCAGTTCACCGGTCTGCGGGGTACTGTAGCCCAAGCGTGCCAATTGCTGCTGGAACCAGGTGATGCTCGGCAGATTGACTGCCAGCAATGCCTGACGCTGGGCAACCTGGCGTTCGTCCGGCCAGTTGCCCAGACCTTCGGCAGCGAGGCGTTTCCATGGGAACAATGGCCCCGGATCCTGCTTGCGCAACGGGGCGATGTCGCTATGACCGATGATGTGTTTGGGGTCGATCCTGTTGCGTTTGACGATGTCCTTGAGCAAGACAATGATCGACTGGGTCTGCGCTTCGGTGTACGGATACCACAGGCGACCTGTCGGCGTTTCCTTGAAGCCCGGATTGACGATCTCGATGCCGATCGAACTGGAGTTGAGCCAGGTACGGCCTTCCCACTCGCTTTCGCCGGCATGCCAGGCACGTGCGTTTTCATCGACCAGTTTGTAGATGGTGGCCTTGCTGTCGTCACCGATCAGGTAGTGGGCGCTGACCTCGCCATGGGTCAGTAATTGCAGCGAGCGTTCCAGCGACGTCGAGGTGTAATGCATCACGACGTACTGGGCACGGCCATCGAAATTTACTGAGGGATGGCTGGTGTCCAGCCTGGGGCCGCTGGCACAGGCAGTGAGGAGAAGCATGAGCAAGGCAGAGAAATACAGCTTCATGAGGTCGGCAGCATCGGCAGGAAATGAAACATCATAACAAAATGTGTGCGAATAGCATGGGGCACCCGCTATTTGTTCAGGTCAAAATGTTTCAGTCAGCCCTGTTTGATGCGGTTCCGGCCGTTCTCCTTGGCCTTGTAAAGCGCCTGATCGGCACGTTTGATGGCGGTGTCGCTTTTCTCTGACGGGCGAAAAGCCGTCAGTCCAATGGAGACGGTGATGGTGACTCGCTCACCCTTGAAGTGGAAAGGGCACGACTCGACGGCGGCGCGCAGTTCATCCAGGAGCGTCAGCCCGGCAGCGGGAGATGTCGCGGGCAGCAGCATGACAAATTCTTCGCCGCCAAACCGTGCCATGAAGTCGTCGGCGCGCAGGCGTTTGCTGAGGACATTGGCGACGATCTTCAATACCTTGTCGCCAGCCAGGTGCCCGTAGCCATCGTTGATGCGTTTGAAATGGTCCAGGTCCAGAATGCACACCAGCAAGCTGTTTTTATCTTCCTGCCACCTGGCCATCTCCTGTTCGAGTCGCTCGCCCCAGGCTGCACGATTGGGCAGTCCGGTGAGCGGGTCGATCAGGGCCTTTTGACGCTGTTCCTCCAGATGAGTCCTGAAACCCAGGGCTTCCTGCTCCATGCTCGCGACGCGGGCCGCCAGACCTTGCAGGCGCGAGGCCACTTCGCGCTCGCGGGCATCGCGCTTGAGCTGGTAGTGATCCATGGTGCCGAGCAGGGCCTCAAGCCGATTATCGAGCACCCGCTTGAGGCTGGGCAGATCGGAGGCGTCCTGAACACTGCTTTGCAGGCCGCCCACCTGTTCGCGCAACTGGTCGTTCAGGTCGCGCGCAGTGGTCTGATCCTCGGCGTGATCTTCACTGGCGGCCTGCAAATGGCTCTGAAACGATTCGAGCCGCTCATTGAGCTGCTTGAGGTAAGTGCCGAACTCCTGCTGACCACCGTTATTGATCGCCAGCATCAACACCGCCAGATCGTCGAGGATCGGCAGCAACTCGTACCAGTTAAGCCCATGTTTCAAGCGTAACTGCATATCCTCGACCTGCGGGCGAAAGTGCTCGGACAGGGTCAGGTCGTCCAGCAGGCCCAGCAAAGTCTGTTCAATGTGCGCCGCCACCGAGCTGTAACTGGGCTCTGGTGAGGAGGGCAGCGCGTAACCTTCTTCGCCTTCTGCTGACTCGAGCTGCTGCTCGGCCTCTGCGTCGGGTTCTGCGACTGTCACGTCGATTGGCGCGGGCCGCTGTTGGTAGGGCACTGATGGAACTGGCGCCAGAACATCCGCGAAATCGATGGGTTCGACGGTGGCAGGTGCAGGCCCGGCGACGGCTTCTACCGATATCGGTGCAATGTCCGTGGCAGTGGCCGGTGGCGCAGGTTCTTCAGGCGTCACTGCAGCGGGTATCACTGCGGCAGGCGCAGCGCTTTGCGGGTCAGGCGTCGGAAGTGGGCTGTTTGCGGCGACGTGGGCGGCGGCAGTGGAATCAACGGCCTCGGCTTCGCCAGGAGGGGTGTCTGGCGGAGCGTGAGCGCGTGCTGCTTGCCGCTCGGCTTCGGGCTCATGCGATTCCGGTGTGGGGGTGGCGTCTTCGGGGTGAGCCGCTTCAGGATGAGACTCGTTGCTGTGGCCTTCGCGTGAACCGAACAGGCGTTGCAGCAACCCTTGGCGCGGGCCTTCTTCGGGTTTTTCAATCTGGGTAAGTGCCTGGCCCTGCAAATTGCTCAACTCGCCAAGCAGCAGGGGCAGTTCACGGGCCTGGGAGGCGCGCTCTTCAAGCTCCTTGGCAAAGCGCTTGAGCGGCTTGCGTACTTCGCGTGGCAGCGGCAGTGACTGTAGCTGTGCAACCAGTGCGGTCAGTGCCGAACTGATTTGAGCGGCCCGTACTTCGCGGCGTTGCTCAGAGTCCAGTACGGCTTTTTCAAGGCGCGGGATCAAGGCTGCCAGGCCCGCATCCATATCGTCCTTGCGGACGATTTCGCGCATTTCCTTCATGCATTCGTCGACGGCGCGGTCAGAGCCCTCAGCCGCCAGACTGCTGCGTACCAGACCGCGTCGCAACAAATCGAGCCGCGCATCCCAGCGCTTTTCGAGTGTGTCCTGCTGCTCGATCCCTTTGAGGTATTTCTCTTTCCAACGCTCCGCGTCGTCGCTCATGCAAGGCTTCCACCAGAGGGCACAGGCAGTGAGTCCCCACGCAGTGAGTCAGGCAGGCGAATCTCGACAGCGACAGGCAGGTGATCGGAAATGGGTTGCGCCAGCACCTGCACGCGTTCGAGCGTCAGGGTCGGGCTGAGCAAAATGTGATCGAGGCAGCGTTGTGGCCGCCAGCTCGGAAAGGTCGCCTCTATCTGCGGGGCCAGAAGCCCCAGATCCCGTAGCGGCGAGTGTTCCAGCAGGTCATTGGCGTGGGTATTCATGTCGCCCATCAGCACCTGATGGCGATAGCCGCCGATCAGTTCGCGAATGTACGCAAGCTGCCGGGTTCTGGTTCGGGTCCCCAGCGCCAGGTGCATCATGACCACGACCAGCGCATCCTCGCCCTCGCCGAAACGCACAAGGATTGCACCGCGCCCGGCTGGGCCTGGCAGCGGGTGATCCTCGATCTTGGTCGGGCGCAGACGGCTCAACACACCGTTGCTGTGCTGCGCCAGGCGCCCGAGGTTGCGATTGAGCTGTTGATACCAGTACGGAAAGCCACCTAACTGAGCAAGGTGCTCTACCTGATTGACAAAGCCGGAGCGCATGCTGCCGCCGTCGACTTCCTGCAGTGCCACCAGATCGAACTCGTTGATCAGATCGCCGATCTTCTGCAGGTTGCCCGCCCGACCGCCATGCGGCAGCAAGTGCTGCCAGCTGCGCGTCAGGTAATGGTGGTAGCGCTGGGTACTGATACCCACCTGGATATTGAAACTGAGCAAACGCAGCCTGCCGTCTTCCGGCAGGCCGTTTTGCAGCAGATGATGTTCGTTGACCTGCGGATCATGCAGGCCAACGATACGGGTACTGCCTTTGCCCCAGCGGCGCATGACGTGCGCTTACTTGGCGGCTGCGGCAGCCGCTCGCTCTTTGGCAATCAACTGGTCGGCAACTTCCAGGGTCTTTTCCGGACCACCGGCAGAACCCAGGTCAAAGCGGTACTTGCCATTGACGATCATGGTCGGAACGCCGGTCACTTCGTACTTCTTGGCCAGTTCCTTGTACTGGGCGATCTTGCCCTTGACCGCGAAAGAATCGAAAGTCTTCAGGAATTCGTCCTTGTTCACGCCCCGTGTGGCAACGAAATCAGCCATGTCATTCTTGTCGGTCAGACGCTTGCCTTCCTTCTGGATGGCTTCGAATACGGCCGCGTGGACTTTATGCTCGACGCCCATGGTGTCGAGGGTGATGAACAGTTGGCCGTGAGCGTCCCAAGGGCCGCCGAACATGGCAGGGATACGCACGAAATGTACGTCGGACGGCAGTTTTTCGACCCATGGATTGATGGTCGGCTCGAACGCGTAGCAATGCGGGCAGCCATACCAGAACAGTTCGATGACTTCGATCTTGCCTGGCTCGGCAACAGGCACAGCGCTTGCCAGCTCTACGTATTGCTTGCCGGCCTCGATGGGCGTGGCAGCCTGGGCGGACATACCGAACAGACTGGCGGCAACCAGAGCGGCGCTGATGATCAGATTACGCATGCTTTACTCCTGAGCAGATTGAATCGCCTTCAAGCGACGGTGTTTCGACCGGACGCGAAAGCCTGAGTTCGTTAGTGTAACGCTGAGGTTGTAAAAATGGGCGACCGAGGACGGCCTTTTTGCATAAGGAGTGAAGCAGGTCATGTCTGAATGTTCCAGCATATCTGTCAGATCGGCTCGATACGGTGTGAGTGTGGGCCGGGGGGCAGGTGTGTCATTATATGCGCACGCATCCAAACGAAACCGACACCTCCTGCCGCACCCCTTGCAGGCAGGTCTTCACCGGAAATCACATGCAACTCAAAAACCCCATCCTCGGTCTGTGCCAACAGGCCACGTTCATGCTCAGCGCCGCCAAGGTCGACCAATGCCCCGACGACGAAGGTTTTGAGGTAGCGTTTGCCGGTCGCTCCAACGCGGGCAAATCGAGCGCGCTGAACACCCTGACCCACGCCAGCCTGGCGCGCACATCGAAGACGCCGGGGCGTACCCAGTTGCTGAACTTTTTCGGTCTGGACGAAGATCGCCGTCTGGTCGACCTGCCTGGTTACGGCTACGCCAAAGTGCCCATTCCGCTCAAACTGCACTGGCAGCGTCACCTGGAAGCCTATCTGGGCAGCCGCGAAAGCCTGAAAGGTCTGATCCTGATGATGGATATCCGTCATCCAATGACCGACTTCGACGTACTGATGCTGGATTGGGCCATCGCCAGCAACATGCCGATGCACATTCTGTTGACCAAGGCTGACAAGCTGACCTATGGCGCGGCCAAGAACACGCTGCTCAAGGTTCAGGCCGAGATTCGCAAAGGCTGGGGAGATGCAGTGAGCATCCAGTTGTTCTCGGCCCCCAAGCGCATGGGGCTGGAAGAGGCCTACACCGTGCTGGCCGACTGGATGGAACTGGAAGACAAGGCACCTGCGGAGTAAATCGCAGGCAAAAAAGACCCCGGACTTCGCATGGGGAGGGGGAAGTTCCGGGGCTTAAGGTCCAGACCTTAGGGTGGGATCTGGATAACTGCCAACACTTAACACAACTAGGAGCACGATCGATTTTTCAACCAATCGACACGTCTGACTCCTGTCCAAACGGTTAAGTTCCAGCAGTGAAGAAAAGTTCACATTTCCTACAATATTTGACGAACCTGCGTACAGGTTCGCCATTTCAGGCTCAGTGAGCCTCGTCCCAATTGTTGCCAACCCCCACTTCCACAAGCAACGGCACTGCGAGTTGCGCTGCGCCGCTCATGTGTGGACGGATCTGTTCACTGACCTGATCGACCAGGTCCTCGCGCACTTCAAGCACCAGTTCGTCATGAACCTGCAGGATAACCCGGGCATCCAGGCCGGACTCGTCCAGCCAGCCGTTCACCGCCACCATGGCTTTCTTGATGATGTCCGCAGCGGTGCCCTGCATCGGCGCGTTGATCGCCATACGTTCCGCGCCTTTGCGCAGGGACTGGTTCTTGGCGTTGATGTCCGGCAGGTACAGGCGACGGCCGAAGATGGTTTCGACAAAACCTTGCTCGGCAGCCTGGGCGCGGGTGCGCTCCATGTAGTTCAGCACGCCAGGGTAGCGGGCGAAGTAGCGGTCGACATACGCCTGTGACTGCTTTCGGTCCACGCCAATCTGCTTGGCCAGACCGAACGCGCTCATGCCGTAGATCAGGCCGAAGTTGATCGCCTTGGCGCTGCGACGCATGTCAGTGGTGACGTTTTCCAGCTCGACGCCAAATACCTCTGCAGCCGTCGCGCGGTGAACGTCCAGGTCATTGCGGAATGCATGCAGCAAGCCTTCGTCCTGAGCCAGATGCGCCATGATGCGCAGTTCGATCTGCGAATAGTCGGCGGCCAGCAGTTTGTAACCCTTCGGGGCCACGAACGCCTGACGAATGCGCCGGCCTTCAGCGGTACGAATCGGGATGTTCTGCAGGTTCGGATCGCTGGACGACAAGCGACCGGTGACGGCCACCGCCTGATGATAGGAGGTGTGAATCCGCCCGGTACGCGGGTTGATCTGCTCTGGCAGGCGGTCGGTGTAGGTGCTCTTGAGCTTGCTCATCGAGCGGTATTGCATCAGCACCTTGGGCAGCGGGAAATCCTGCTCCGCGAGTTCGGCAAGCACGGCCTCGGCAGTCGATGCCTGACCGGTGGCGGTCTTGCTGAGAATCGGCATGCCGAGTTTCTCGTAGAGAATCACGCCCAGCTGCTTGGGTGAGCCGAGGTTGAACTCTTCGCCGGCAATGGCGAAGGCTTCGCGCTCCAGCGCAGTCATCTTGTCGCCCAGTTCGACGCTCTGGATGCCCAGCAGGTTGGCATCGACCAGCGCGCCCTGGCGCTCGATACGCGCCAGCACAGGCACCAGCGGCATCTCGATATCGTTCAATACCGGCTGCAGGGTCGGAATCGCGGCCAGCCGTGCGTCGAAGACTTCATGCAGGCGCAGGGTCAGGTCCGCTTCTTCGGCGGCGTAATTACCCGCCTGTTCCAGTGCAATCTGGTCAAAGCTCAGCTGTTTGGCACCTTTGCCGGCAATCTCCTGGAAATTGATCGGCGTGTGCGTCAGGTACTTGGCCACCAGGCTGTCGCGGTCGTGGCGGGTGGCGGTGGAGTCCAGTACGTAGGATTCCAGAATGGTGTCGAAGCGCACGCCTTGCAGGTCGATACCTTGAGCCTGATCGCCGTCGATCGCGCAATTGGCAAGCAGGTTGATAGCGAACTTGGCGTGCTGGCCGACCTTGGTTTTGTCCGGGTCTTCCAGCAGCGGCTTGAGCGCCTTGAGCACGGTGTCGCGGTCCAGCTGCTGCGGCACGCCCATGTACGAGTGGGTCAGCGGAATGTAGGCGGCTTCGTGGGTCTGAATGGCGAAGGACAGGCCGACCAGTTGCGCACGCTGGGCATCGGTGCCGTTGCTCTGCGTGACGAAGGCAAACAGCGGCGCGGCCTGCAGCTTCTTCAGCCACGCATCGAACTGGCCCTGTTCAAGAATGACTTCATAAGCCGCTTCCCTGTCCTCGACAGTCGGCTCTTCGACGGTCAGCTCCTGGCCGGCACGTTTGGCGTCGCGTTGCAGGTCTTCGATCCAGCTCTTGAATTCCAGCTCGGCGTACAGCTCCATCAACGTGTCGCGGTCGGGCTCGCCGCAATGCAATTGATCCAGTTCGATGTCCAGCGGTACGTCGATCTTGATGGTCGCCAGTTCGTAAGACAGAAAGGCCATCTCACGATGTTCTTCGAGTTTGGCGGCGAGGGTCTTGGCGCCACGGATCGGCAGGGAAGCGACCTTGTCGAGGTTCTCGTAAAGCTCCTTGATGCCACCGCCGATGCCGACCAGCAGGCCGACTGCGGTCTTCTCGCCAACGCCGGGCACGCCGGGAATGTTATCGACCTTGTCGCCCATCAAAGCCAGGTAATCGATGATGTGCTCCGGACCGACGCCGAATTTCTCTTTCACGCCCGCCACATCCAGCACGCTACCGGTCATGGTGTTGACCAGGGTGATGTGGCCGTCGACCAGTTGCGCCATGTCCTTGTCGCCGGTGGAGATCACCACTGGACGATCGGCTGCCGCGCTGCTGCGTGCCAGCGTGCCGATCACGTCATCGGCTTCGACGCCTTCGACGCACAGAAATGGGTAGCCCATACCTTTGACGCAGGCATGCAGCAGGTCGACCTGCACACGCAGATCATCCGGCATGCTCGGCCGGTTAGCTTTGTAGTCGTTGTACAGCGCGTCACGGAACGTCCCGCCCTTGGCGTCGAACACCACGGCGAGCGGGCTGTCCGGATACTGGCGCCGCAGGCTTTTGAGCATGTTGAGCACGCCCTTGACGGCACCGGTCGGCAATCCTTTGGAGGTGGCCAGTGGTGGCAGTGCGTGGAAGGCGCGGTAGAGGTAAGAGGAACCGTCTACCAGGACGAGTGGCGCTTGGGTCATGAGCAGAATCAACCTTTTCGGCGGGGTCGGCGCTAGAATGCGCGAACCATTGACGACAAAGGGACAAGGTTATCATGCGCAAGGTAAATCGACTGATATTGACCGGCCTGTTGGCCTTTTGCCCTTTGTTCGTTGTTGCAGCAGAAGATCCACCTTCTGCGGCGCCGGACGTTACTATTCGCACTGACGGTGACAGAACCATTCAGGAATATCGCCAGAACGGCTTTCTGTATGCGGTTAAAATCACCCCGAAACACGGCAAACCCTATTTTCTGGTGCGCGCCGATGGTACAAGCCCCAATTTCATTCGTTCGGACCAACCGGACATGCTGATCCCGCAGTGGGAAATATTCAGCTGGTAGCACCCTACATTCACTTCAATCGTTGGCAGTCCTGATATGTCCGTTTTTACCCCACTGGCTCGGCCCGAGCTGGAAACATTTCTCGCCCCTTACGGGCTCGGCCGTCTGCTTGACTATCAGGGCATCGCTGCCGGTAGTGAAAACACCAATTACTTCATCAGCCTGGAGCAGGGCGAGTTCGTCCTGACGCTGGTCGAGCGCGGCCCGGTTCAGGAGATGCCTTTCTTCATCGAACTGCTCGACGTGCTGCATGAAGCCGATCTGCCAGTGCCTTATGCGCTGCGCACCACCGACGGTCAGGCGCTGCGCGAGCTGGCAGACAAACCGGCGCTTTTGCAGCCGCGTCTGCCGGGCAAGCACATCAGCGAGCCGAACACCCAGCACTGCGTGCAGATCGGCGAGTTGCTGGCCAACCTGCATCTGGCGACCCGTGGGCAGATCGTCGAGCGCAAGACTGATCGCGGCCTGGACTGGATGCTGAGTGAGGGGCGCAATTTTCTGTCGCACCTGGGCGAGACTCAGCGAGCGCTGCTTGAAAAGAGCCTTCAGGAGATCGAGGCGTTCAAGCCGCAGATCATGGCGCTGCCGCGCGCCAATCTGCATGCCGATCTGTTCCGCGACAACGTACTGTTCGAAGGGACGCACCTGACCGGGTTGATCGATTTCTACAATGCTTGCTCGGGTCCGATGTTGTACGACCTGGCGATTGCCCTGAACGATTGGTGTTCCCGGGAAAACGGTCAGCTCGACGCTGTCCGCGCGCGCGCCTTGCTGGGCGCCTATGCGGGCTTGCGACCGTTCACGGCTGCGGAGTCGAAGCTGTGGGCGATCATGTTGCGTATCGCTTGTGTGCGTTTCTGGCTGTCACGTTTGATCGCCGCCGAAACCTTCGCCGGGCAGGATGTGCTGATTCATGATCCTGCGGAGTTCGAGCGCCGCTTGGCCGAGCGCCAGGAAGCGCACATTGCATTGCCGTTTGCGCTCTGAGACCAGACCTGTCTTCGCGAGTCGATTGTCGTCCCAACGCTCTGAGCTGATCCCAAAAAGTTGGACAGTTGACTATCGTTCCCATGCTCCGTGGGAATGCAGTTCGTGACGCTCTGCGTCACACGGCAGTGCTGCGATGTGGGCGGTGGCAGTCAGAGACTGCTCAGGCAACCTGCCAAATCATCAGCCAGCTTTTGCAGTACTTGCTCGTAACCCTGCGCGGTGGCCGGGATGTAGCCGCCCAGTCCATCCAGTTCGGCCAGTTTGACCGGCAGGCCAGTGCTCAGTGTTTCGGCCAGGCGCGGGCGCAGGGGTGGTTCGCTGAATACGCAGGTCTTGCCTGCGGCTTTCAGGCGCTCGCGCATGGCGGCGACGTGCTGTGCGCCGGGCTGGATCTCGGCGGCGATGGCGAATACCCCGGCATGCTTGAGCCCATAGGCCTCTTCGAAATAATCGAAGGCCTCGTGGAACACGAAGTAGGGCTTGCCTGCCACTGCGCTGACACGCTGCTTGATACGAGCGTCCAGCGTATCGAGACGTTTGCTGAAGGCCTCGGCATTGCTGGTGTAGCGTGTTGCATTGGCAGGGTCGGCAGCGCTCAGGTCAGCGGCCATTTTTGCGGCGATCACTCGCGCGTTGACGGTCGACAGCCACAGGTGCGAATCGAGACTGCCTGGCCGGTGGTCGTGGTCATGTTCATCTGCGTCGTTGTCGTGATCATGCTCGTGGTCATCATGCGAGGCGTTGTCTTCGCCAAAGTGGCGCAGGTGCATACCCGGCAGTGTCTGCACGGCAACCGTAGGCAGTTTGCGGCCTTTCAGGACGCGCGGCAGGAAGGTTTCCATGTCCGGGCCGATCCAGTAGAGCAACTCGACGTCCTGTACCCGCCGTACGTCGGATGGGCGCAGTGCGTAGTTATGCGGTGAGGCACCCGGTGGCAGAAGCACTTCCGGGTTACTGACGCCGTCCTGCACAGCCGCCGCAATCAGCTGCAGAGGCTTGATACTGGTCAGCACTCGGACCTCAGCCTGAGCAGGGGCGATGATCAGCAGGCTGACCCAGAAAACAGCAGCAAGATTTAAAAGACGGCGCACTCGAATCACTCATATCAGCCAGGAACGGGTAACATAATAACGTCTCTAGCCAATATCGTCGCTGCTCATGCCCAATACTCCCCTGGCCAGTCGCCCCCATGACCACTCTCACTGCGTGCATTCGGCCCTCGCCGAAGCCGATGCGCTGTGCGCCAAACAGGGTCTGCGCCTGACCACCTTGCGCCGTCGCGTGCTGGAACTGGTCTGGCAAAGCCACAAGCCGCTGGGTGCTTACGACATCCTTGCAGTGCTGAGTGATGAAGACGGTCGCCGTGCGGCCCCGCCAACCGTTTACCGTGCGCTGGATTTCCTCCTGGAAAACGGGCTGGTACACCGGATTGCCTCGCTCAACGCTTTCACGGGCTGCAACCACCCCACCCACGCGCATCAGGGCCAGTTCCTGATTTGCCGCTTGTGTCATGCGGCGATCGAACTGCAGCACCCGGCCATCAGCAATGCCGTGGTCGATGCCGCCGCAGGCGTCGGCTTCGCGGTGGAAGGCCAAACGGTCGAGATCGTCGGCGTGTGCGCTGGCTGCAAGGCCGCTTGATGTCGGATGCACTGATACGTCTGGACAAGGTCGCCGTTACGCTTTCCGGGCAAAACGTCCTGGATGACATCCAGTTGAGCGTCAAGCCTGGCGAGATCGTCACCCTGATCGGCCCCAACGGTGCTGGCAAGACCACGCTGGTGCGTGCGGTGCTGGGGTTGCTCAAACCCGACTCCGGTAGCGTCTGGCGCAAGCCGAAGTTACGTGTCGGCTACATGCCGCAAAAACTGCATGTGGACCAGACGCTGCCGCTGTCGGTGCTGCGTTTCCTGCGCCTGGTTCCCGGTGTGGATCGCACGGCCGCAGCGTCGGCGCTGGAAGAAGTTGGCGCCGGAAAGGTCATCGATAGCCCGATTCAAGGCATTTCCGGTGGCGAGATGCAGCGTGTTCTGCTGGCACGCGCGTTATTGCGCAAGCCTGAGTTGCTGGTCCTCGACGAGCCGGTGCAGGGTGTCGACGTGGCCGGACAGGCCGAGCTGTACAGCCTGATTACCCGGCTGCGCGACCGCCACCAGTGCGGCGTGCTGATGGTTTCCCACGATCTGCATCTGGTCATGAGCACCACCGATCAAGTGGTGTGCCTGAACCGCCACGTTTGTTGCTCCGGGCATCCCGAGCAGGTCAGCCATGACCCGGCCTTTGTCGAGCTGTTCGGCAAAAATGCGCAGAGCCTGGCGATTTATCACCACCATCACGACCACGCCCATGATCTGCATGGCGCGGTGGTGAATGACGCTGCGACCTCCCTCACTCATGTTCACGGAGACGGCTGCAAGCATGGCTGATTTTCTACTGTATGCCTTGCTCGCAGGCGTTGCTCTGGCCGTGGTCGCTGGCCCGCTGGGATCATTCGTGGTCTGGCGGCGCATGGCGTATTTTGGCGACACACTGTCCCACGCCGCGCTGCTCGGCGTCGCACTGGGCTTCCTGCTGGATATCAGTCCGACCATCGCGGTGACGGTCGGCTGCCTGCTGCTGGCGGTGTTGCTGGTCACGTTGCAGCAGCGCCAGCCGCTGGCGTCGGACACGCTGCTGGGGATTCTGGCACCAAGCACCTTGTCGCTGGGGCTGGTGGTGCTCAGTTTCATGCACGAAGTGCGCATCGACCTGATGGCCTACCTGTTTGGCGATCTGCTGGCCATCAGCCCGGCTGATCTGGGCTGGATTCTGGGCGGCAGCACGTTGGTGCTGGTGCTGATCGTCGCGCTGTGGCGCCCACTGCTGGCAATGACCGTGCATGAAGAACTGGCGCGTGTCGAAGGCCTGCCGGTTGCTACACTGCGCATGACGTTGATGCTGCTGATCGCGGTGGTGATCGCGGTAGCGATGAAAATCGTCGGTGTTCTGCTGATTACCTCGCTGTTGATCATCCCGGCGGCTGCGGCACAGCGTCACGCCCGTTCGCCGGAGCAAATGGCGCTGGGCGCGAGCCTGTTAGGCGTGATAGCCGTGTGTGCCGGGCTATCATTGTCCTGGTTCAAGGACACCCCTGCCGGACCGTCTATAGTGGTATCTGCTGCGGCGTTGTTCTTGCTCAGCTTTGTTCTACCCAGGCGAGCGGTGTAGACTTGCTCGTTTTTTGCGCAAACTAGAGAATCGCAGGAATGAAGCCGTTCGCCCCACGCTATCTGCTGCTTGTCGCATTTTCCATCCTGCTGGGTGCCTGCCAGAGTGCGCCCACTGTCGAGGCGCCTGGCTCCGAGGCTCAGCCTGACGCGTTCGCTCAGCTCGAGCAGAACATCGCCGGCAATGAGCTGGCAACCGCCGAGGACCAATTGGCGGCGTTGCAGGCGGCCAATCCTGCCGACATCCGTCTGGAGCCTTTTCAGCGTCGTCTGGCCGAAGCCTATCTGAGCCGCAGCCAGATCAGCCTGCAGAAGGGTGACATGAACGCGGCGGCCTCTGCGCTGAGCCGTGCACGCGCCCTGATGCCCAAGGCACCGGCGCTGACCAGTGGCGTCAACGGCGCCATTGCCCATGCACGCAAGGCCGAGCTGGAAAAAGCCGAAGCGGATTTGAAGGCGGCCGAAGCCAGAAGGGTTGCCAAGCTGATTGATCCGTCGGCAGAAAGCACGACGATTGAGCTCAAGGTCGGCGATATGCGTGCATTGCGTCGTCAACTGAACGATATCGCAGCCGATACCGTAGCGTTCAATTGTGAAGTGCTGATGGTGGTGCCGCGCACCGAAGACTATCCGTGGCTGGCTACGTTGCTGACCAAGCGGGTGGTCAAGACCAATCCGGATTTCGAACTGCAATTGCGTCGCCAGATCGAGCGCAATGAAAAAGCGCAGATCATCCTGACGCCAGCCAAGTCCTGAGTCGATCCTTCAAAGCGGACGCAGAGCGTCCAGAACTGCATTCCCACGCGGAGCGTGAGGAACGAGAAGTGTTCGGGAGTATAAGCGGGGGGAACGAGCGTAAAAGCGGACGCAGAGGGTCCGGAAAGGCGCTCCCACGCCGGAGCATGGGAGCGATACGCGTAGCAGCGTCAGATCAAGCCGGAACAGCCTTGGCTTTCACTTCACGATCCCACACACGGTGCTGAGCAATCGCGTGGAAGAATGCTTTGAACGACTTGCTATCGGATACCTCCAGCAGGCCCGCATCTTCTTCCAGGCGTAGCAGACTCAGCAGCTCTTTGGCTTCCCCGGCAAAGGAGATGGCCTTGAGGTGCTTGTAGGCTTCCAGGATGAAGTGCAATGCCACGCCGTCGCCTCTCAGCGCTTCGATCGAAGCCTTGCCACCCGGCACGAAGACTGCGTCGAACGCTACCGAAGGCAGGCCTTCAGCCGATGCGTCCACTGGCAGACTCTTGGCGTCAGCTGTCTTGACCGGTGCGGAGGTCGGGCCCAATACCTTGGCGTGTGCGCCTTCGGCAGTCAGTGCAGCTTTCATGGCTTCGACCGCTTTGCTGTCGACGCCATCAGCCACCAGAATGGCAACCTTGCGCGAAACGATATCGCCAGACAGCAGGTTGACCTGGCTCAGCGCAGGCGACTCTTTAACCGAAGTCTGACGCACAGGTACGGTACCGGCAGTCGGTGCTGGCAAGCCGAGGTTAGCGGCTACACGCTTGGCCAGCTCCAGATCGATGTTGGCCAGAATCTCGTTGACCTGACGGGCACGAATGTACTCGCGCTCGACCTTGCCCAACTCGAAGCTGTAGGCCGCGATGATGTGCTCTTTCTCGTGATGGCTCATGCTCTGGAAGAACAGGGTGGCCTGCGAGAAGTGGTCGCCGAACGATTCGCTGCGCTCACGCACCTTGTGCGCTTCAACACGCTCAGGGTAGGTCTCGAAGCCGCCATCTACCGGGCCGGCAGGGGTTTCTTTCGGCCAGCCGCCATCGATCGAGTTAGGCTCGTAGGAAGCGCGGCCCTTGTCGATAGTGGTGCGATGCTGTGCGTCACGCTGACCGTTGTGGTTCGGCGCAATCGGACGGTTGATCGGGATTTCGTGGAAGTTCGGCCCACCCAGACGGCTGATCTGCGTGTCGGTGTAGGAAAACAGACGACCTTGCAGCAGCGGATCGTTGGAGAAATCGATACCCGGCACGATGTGGCCCGGGCAGAAGGCAACCTGCTCGGTCTCGGCGAAATAGTTGTCCGGGTTACGGTTCAAGACCATCTTGCCCAGCGGGGTGACCGGGACCAGTTCTTCCGGGATGATCTTGGTCGGATCGAGCAGGTCGAAGTCGAACTTGTGCTCGTCTTCCTCGGCAACGATCTGTACACCCAGTTCCCATTCCGGGTAGTCGCCCATCTCGATGGACTCCCACAGGTCGCGGCGGTGGAAATCGGTGTCCTTGCCAGCGAGCTTCTGCGCCTCGTCCCAGACCAGCGAGCAGACGCCGAACTTGGGCTTCCAGTGGAACTTCACGAAGCTCGACTTACCTTCGGTGTTGATGAAGCGGAAGGTGTGGATACCAAAGCCCTGCATGGTGCGCAGGCTTTTCGGGATCGCACGGTCGGACATGGTCCACAGCACCATGTGCGCGGATTCCGGCACCAGCGAGACGAAGTCCCAGAAAGTGTCGTGAGCCGAGCCACCAGTCGGGATTTCGTTGTGCGGCTCGGGTTTCACCGCGTGCACGAAGTCAGGAAACTTGATCGCGTCCTGAATGAAGAACACCGGCATGTTGTTGCCCACCAGGTCGAAGTTGCCTTCGTCGGTGTAGAGCTTGACGGCAAAGCCACGCACGTCACGCACGGTATCGCCCGAGCCGCGTGGGCCCTGAACGGTGGAGAAACGCACGAACACCGGAGTCTTCTTGCCCGGATCACGCAGGAAGCCTGCTTTACTCAGGGCGCCGTGGTCTTCGTAAGTCTGGAAATAGCCATGCGCTGCAGTGCCGCGGGCGTGGACGATACGCTCCGGAATACGCTCATGGTCAAAGTGCGTGATCTTTTCACGCATGATGAAGTCTTCGAGCAGCGATGGGCCGCGGCTGCCGACTTTCAGGGTGTTCTGGTTATCGGAAATCTTGACGCCGTGGTTGGTGCGCAGGGCCTGCTGGGTCGCGTCCGAGCGAAACTGCTCGAGACTTTCCAGCTTCTCGTTGGTATTGCCACGGTCCAGGGTGTCGGTACCTGCCATTTCGCTCTTGGGCGTTTCGGTTACAGGTGGTGCGTTCTTGCTAGCCATCAGAGACTCCTTATCTCGCCCCAATCATTGAGTTGGGTTCGCTGATTACGACTTCCCTGGCGTAAGCGGGAAATCACGGTATCCATGAAGTGACCGGAGCAAAAAACAGCCGTTCCTTTTATTTTCGTCATACGCTCACCAACGGTCGTGTTATGCCCATTGCGCAGGACCGCCGGTAAATAAATGCTAAGCACAGCGGGCCGGACAGGCTAAAATGCGCGCCCGGCTTTATCCGGCCGAGGTAACGAAGCAGGTGGTGCTCTAGCCACTGCGCTGATTTTTTAACGCGCCCCACAAGGTTCGCTCCGTGATCGAGTTTCATAACGTCCACAAAACCTATCGGGTGGCAGGCAAGGAAATACCGGCCCTGCACCCCACCAGCCTGCGCGTCGACAGCGGCCAGGTGTTCGGCATCATCGGCCACTCCGGCGCGGGCAAAAGCACCCTGCTGCGCCTGATCAACCGCCTGGAAACCCCGAGTGGTGGACAGATCGTGGTCGATGGCGAAGACGTCACTGCGCTCGACGCCAATGGCCTGCGCCGCTTCCGCCAACAGGTCGGGATGATTTTTCAGCACTTCAATCTGCTAGCGTCCAAAACCGTGGCCGACAACGTCGCCATGCCGCTGACCCTGGCAGGCGATATGCCGCGCAAGCAGATCGACCAGCGCGTGGCCGAGTTGCTGGAGCGCGTCGGCTTGTCCGATCACGCCAAAAAGTACCCGGCACAACTGTCGGGTGGCCAGAAGCAGCGCGTCGGCATCGCCCGCGCACTGGCTACCAAACCAAAAATCCTGCTGTGCGATGAAGCCACCAGCGCGCTGGACCCGCAGACCACTGCGTCGGTCTTGCAGCTGCTGGCCGAGATCAATCGTGAGCTGAAGCTGACCATCGTGCTCATCACCCATGAAATGGACGTGATTCGTCGCGTCTGCGATCAGGTGGCCGTGATGGACGCCGGGGTGATTGTCGAGCACGGCAAGGTCGCTGATGTGTTTCTGCATCCACAACACCCGACGACCAAGCGCTTTGTGCAGGAAGACGAGCAGGTCGACGAGAACGAGCAGCGTGACGACTTCGCTCATGTTCAGGGCCGTATCGTGCGTCTGACGTTTCAGGGCGAGGCCACCTACGCGCCGTTGCTCGGCACGGTGGCGCGGGAAACCGGCGTCGATTACAGCATCCTCGCCGGTCGTATCGACCGCATCAAGGACACCCCTTACGGGCAGTTGACGCTGGCCATCACCGGCGGCGACATGGACGCCGCCTTCGCGCGCTTCACCGCCGCTGATGTTCATATGGAGGTGCTGCGCTGATGGACGCTTTCCTGAACCTGTTTTCCAATGTCGACTGGTACGAGATCTGGGTGGCCACTGGTGACACGCTGATCATGCTCGGTGTATCGCTCGGTTTCACGATCCTGCTCGGCCTGCCGCTGGGCGTGCTGATGTTTCTCACCTCGCCGCGTCAGTTGCTGGAGCACAAGCAGCTGTATGCCACGGTCGGGGTGATCGTCAACATGCTGCGCGCGCTGCCATTCATCATCCTGCTGATCGTGATGATGCCGTTGACCGAGATCATTACCGGCACGTCACTGGGCATCCTCGGCACATTGCCTCCGCTGATCGCCGGCGCCACGCCGTTCTTTGCGCGCCTGGTAGAGACAGCCTTGCGCGAAGTGGATCGCGGCATCATCGAAGCCACCCAGGCCATGGGCGCGACCACTCGGCAGATCATCGTCAAGGCGCTGCTGCCTGAGGCGCGGCCTGGCATTCTGGCGGCGATCACAGTGACCGCCATTGCGCTGGTGTCGTTCACGGCCATGGCCGGTGCAGTGGGCGCTGGCGGGCTGGGCGACCTGGCGATTCGTTATGGTTATCAACGCTTCCAGAACGATGTGATGTTCGTGACGGTCGTATTGTTGCTGGTGCTGGTGCAGATTCTGCAGACCATCGGCGACAGACTGGTCGCGCATTTCACACATCGTTGATCGAACCCGTTGGTATTGGCCCGTCTCGTACGGGCCCAAAGGAGTTGTTGTATGAAGAAACTATTGGCCATATTCGCTGCTGTCACCGCTTTGTCCGCGCAGGCCAACGAAACTCTGACCGTCGCGGCCTCTGCCGTGCCGCACGCCGAGATTCTCGAGTTCGTCAAACCGACCCTGGCCAAAGAAGGCGTGGATTTGAACATCAAGGTGTTCAATGACTACATTCAGCCTAACGTGCAGGTGTCGCAGAACCGTATGGACGCGAATTTCTTCCAGCACCAGCCGTATCTGGATGAGTTCAACAAGGGCAAAGGTACTGATCTGGTGGCCGTGGCCAAGGTGCACATCGAGCCTTTCGGCGCTTACTCGGACAAGCTCAAGACGCTGGCAGACCTGCCCAACGGTGCCAACGTCGCGCTGCCCAATGACGCCACCAACGAAGGCCGCGCCTTGCTGCTGCTGGCCAAGGCAGGTCTGATCACCCTGAAGGATCCGGGCAACATCCTGTCCAAGCCTTCGGATGTCGTGAATAACCCGAAAGACCTGAAGTTCCGTGAACTGGAAGCGGCCACGCTGCCCCGCGTGCTGACTCAGGTCGATCTGGCGCTGATCAACACCAACTACGCTTTGAGCGCCAAGCTCGATCCGACCAAGGACGCGCTGATCATCGAAGGTGCCGATTCGCCCTACGCGAACATTCTGGTGGCCCGCCCGGACAACAAGGACTCGGACGCGATGAAGAAGCTGGTAGCCGCCTTGCAGAGCCCGGAAGTGAAAACGTTCCTGGCCGAGAAGTACAAAGGCGCTGTGGTTCCGGCGTTCTGATTTAGCTGCCTGCAGAGGATCGAGCGCGACGCGATACCCTCGATCCCGAGCCAGCTTCAAGTTGGCTCGACGCTCAGGGCGCTGTGTGGCAACCATCATGGCCCGCGCGCACTTCTACAGAACCTGTTCTGGATCAGTCTGGTAATCTGTCCCGGTGATTCCAGCCCTCTGGCCTGTCGCTGGTGATCTTGCTGACTGGCTCGGGGCAACGCTCAAACTTTGGTCCTTCAGGTAGGGACCGGCCTTTTATTAAACGACGCGTCAGCGACAGGGACTGTCATCAATGCAATCTAATTTCAGCAAAGGCATCTTCTTTGCGCTCTCCGCCGCAGCCCTCAACGCAACGATTGGAGTGCTCAGTAAAATCCTCATGAGTCATGGTTTTACCCCCAGCAGTGTGGCGGTTATCAAGACCATCCTGGGCTGCCTGCTCCTCTCGGTCTTATTGCTTTTCTTAAGGCGTCCGGCGTCGAAAGCGAAATGGGTACACGCAGCAGTCTGTGCATTCCTCGGCATTTTCGTACTGTTCCACTTTGAAACGTCCGCCTACCGAAGTTACGCAGCGGCAGGCGTCGTCGTGGTGCTGATGGCCAGCGCCTCGATTTCCTCGATTATTCTGGGGCGTATCTTCCTCAAAGACGCCATTACCGCGAATGCAGTGGTGGGGGCTGCGCTCGCTATTGCCGGGATCGCAGTGATTTTTGGCGCCGATATTCAGCAGGGCTTCACCCTGCAGGGTGCCGCACTCGCCTCTATTGCCGGTTGTGGTTACGGGGCTTTTTCAGTCGCCATGAAGCATATGGGTGTGGCAGGAGGGCTGCATTTTACCCGGCAGCTGCTGTTTTTTGGCGGGCTGTACCTTCTGATGCCAGCAGCGGCAGATGGTTTTGTGATCGGCGAACTGTCAGCGCTTGTGATTGCCGCACTGTTAGCGCTGGCGGCGTTGCCGACCATATTGGGGTTCTTTTGCACAACCAAGGCCATCGAGTACCTCAAACCGTCCCAGGTACAGGCATTGGAGTTGACCGAACCGCTGTTCGCCGCGCTGTTGGCGTTCGTGGTGCTCAATGAAGTGCCGCGTGAGAGCTTGTACGTCGGGGCGATGCTCATCATCGCAGGGTTATGTTTCTCCAATGAGCTGATTCGTTTGGGAAGCAAGGCGCCTGTTCGGTTGAGCGAGTAAACCTTTATCAGGTTCGTTGGAGCGGCAGAACGCTCGGTTTAATCCCGCTCCAGCAACCCCGGCAATTGTTTCACCAGCTTCTGGTTGTTCAGCGGGGCACGGATAAAGCCTCGCTGGGTACCGTCCGGGCCGATCAGGGCCAGGTTACCGCTGTGATCGACGAAGTAGTTCGGTTTACTGGTGTCTGCAGGAATGAACGGAATGCTCACGGCATTGGCCAGTGTCTGAATATCAGCGACAGGTGCCGTCAGGCCGATGTACTGCGGGTCGAAGTAGCCCAGGTACTGCTTGAGCTGCTGCGGCGTGTCACGGTTCGGGTCGACGCTGACCAGTACTACCCGCATGTGCTTGACTGCCTCTTCGGGCAGCTCGGCCCTGATCTGCTTGATCTGCGCCAGCGTCGTGGGGCAAATGTCCGGGCAGAAGGTGTAGCCGAGGAACATCAGCGTCCATTGGTCTTTCAAGCCATCAAGCGCTACAGCCGCGCCGTTCTGGTCGGTCATGCTCAGGGCTGGCAATTGGCGGCTTTTGGGGAGCAGCACAATACCCGCGTCGTTGAGCGCCGCCTGGTCCTGTGAGCTGCGACCAGGCAGCACCTGACTGAGGATCACGCCCAGAAGCAGGGCGACGATGGCGGCAGCAATGAAAACGGCTTTCTGGGTACGGTTCATGGTGTCAGCGCGAGTCGTGATCGGCGTAAGGTCGAGGATGATGGCCTATATTGCGCACCGAGCCTAGCGCGTGGTGACATCGAACAGCGTATAAGCCAGCGTCAGACTTTTTACATCGTCGGGAAGGTCACGGTCGACGATGAAGCGCACCGGCATCTCGATGCGCTCGCCCGGTTGCAATGTCTGTTGGGTGAAGCAGAAGCATTCGGTCTTGTGAAACCACGCTGCCGCCTTTACAGGCGAAATACCCGGTACGGCCTGGGCTTGCATCGGCCTGTCAGTAGGGTTCTGCGCGATGAAGATCATCTCGTTGACCGCACCGGGGTGGACCTGCATCTGGCGGGACTGCGGGTAGAACGCCCAGGTCATCCCGGCCGCGTTGCCGGCAGTAAATTGCACCTCGACCTGACGAGAAACGTCCTCCCCCTGCACGCCGGCTCTGTCATGCCCGGTCAGCACGGCATAGAGCGACGGCAATGCCAATCCGCACATCAGCATGATTACCATTAAGTACGTCAAACGCAGAACGAGCCGTTTGCACAAAAGAGGCTGAGTCATGCGTGGCTCACTTTTTATGTCGGACAGCGTGTCGAAAGAGCTGCGGGCGACTTCAGAGTAGCCTGCTTATGCAAAACGCGAGTTGCAGCGCGTCCGCATAGCCGGGCACGGCAGCCGTATTTGGTCAGAAATTGAGCAAAGGCTGTTTTGATATAGCCAATCTATCTAAATGTGAGTCGCATATAGCAAAACCGTCTTAGGCGGTTAGTTAAGCAAGCTAACGTATGACTCTTCATCAACGAACCACGGGGTCTGACGCCTCAAGGAGTGCCAGCAGCCATGAACACCGCCGCATTGCGCGAGCAGATACAACTAGCCCATCAACATGAGGCCCGGACCGGCCACTTGCTGCAACAGCTGGAACAAAAGCTCCCACATCTTCATCCTGCTATTCACTTGCCGGAAGTCGACGCGAAAGACGTGCTGACGCGTTTCGTCACGGCCTATATCGATCTGGTCCCCGATCTGCTGGACGCCGCCCATGAGGTCGCGCTGCAAGCCGGGATCGAGGGGCAGATAAAGCCGGTGCTGAAAATCGCCGAGCATTTTTTCGCGGCCCCGCCTTCCATCATGGATGGGCATGAAGGCCTGGAAAGCCTGTTGGACGAAGCTTATCTGGCCCACCGGCTGGTCGAGGAAGTGAATGACCTGTACATCAAGCATTTCGGTCAGCCGCTGATACCGTCAAATACCACGGTTGCCAGCGTGATTGCCCACCAGTTGATCGGCGAGCAATTTGCCAACCTGCTGGACGAAGCGGTACACCATGCTGTCGATGAATTGCTTGATGAGGAGAGTTTCGCGCTGGACTCGGTCGAGGCCTATCGCGAGAAGCTGACCAACCCTGAAACGGGGGCGGCCTGGCAGCGCTGGCCAAGCCTGTCACGGCAATTGGGCGTCGGCCTGGAGCTGGAGCGCTCTGCGGTCTGATTCAGAGGCCCGAATCACTGTCTTCGCCGGCAATGGAAGGAGCCGGATATCGCTCCGCTGCTACGCGAAGACCCATCCGGCTCCCATGTTTCCAGGGCTGTGATAACAAGGTAGCGACTATCAGGCGGCGCCCGAGCCGATCCCCGTTGTCGTGTAGATCCGCCCTTCAAGACGACGCTTCAGGCCACGCGATTCGATCAGCAACCGGGTGCCATGAGCGGCATTGGAACGACCCCATTCTTCCAGCAGTTCCAGACATGAGTGGTCGATGTAGGACAGATTGCCCAACGGCACATGCACCGTGCTGCCCTGCGGGATAGTGCCCAGTGCCTGAGTCAGCGCCGGCACCTTGAGGAAGGTTGCGGCACCGACCAGACGCAGCTCGAATTCCTTCTCGCCCGCCAGCTCGACCACATTGATCTTCAGACGCGAAGCCTTGAACGCCAGCTTCACCAGAGTCAGGCCGAAACCGACCAGCACACCGGTCAGCAGGTCGGTGAAGATGATCGCAATGGCAGTCGCCGCATAGGTGAACATCGGCATCCGGCCATAGCGGCCCAGACCGCGAAACGCCTTCAGATCGACCAGCTTCAGGCCGGTGTAGACCAGCACGCCAGCCAGGCTCGCAACCGGAATGCTCTGCAGTACGCTCGACAGCAGCAACACGAATGCGAGCAGCCACAGGCCGTGGAAGATCGTCGAGAAGCGCGTGGTGGCACCGGCCTGGACGTTGGCCGAGCTGCGTACGATAACGCCTGTCATCGGCAACGCACCGAGCAGGCCGCAGAGCATGTTGCCCACGCCTTGAGCGCTGAGTTCCTTGTCGAAGTCCGAACGCTGGCCACTGTGCATGCGGTCAACCGCCGAGGCGGAAAGCAGCGTTTCGGCACTGGCGATGAACGCTACGACGATAGCCGCCACCAGAATGGCCGGGTCGGCCAGATTCATCAGGTCGGCCGGGCGAAGCCAGTCGATGGCGTCGGCCAGGTTGTCAGGCACTTCGACACGCTTGACCTGCAAGGCCATGAACAGGCTGATGCCGGTGGCGATGCCCACGCCCAGCAGTGCGCCGGGTACGAAGCGCAAAGACTGCGGACGGAGTTTTTCCCAGCCCCACATGATCAGCATGGTGCCCAGACCGAGCATACCGGCCTGCATGCCGGTGCCGGGTCCGAAGGCCTGGATCAGTGTGGAAGGGAAGGCGATCAGGTTGTCCAGCCCGGAGGGTTTGGGGCCGCTGTCAAACATCACGTGTGCCTGTGACAGTACGATCAGCACACCGATACCGGCGAGCATGCCATAGACCACTGCAGGTGCCGTGACCCGGAACCAGCAGCCAAGCTTGAATCGACCCGCCAGCAGCTGAAGCAGTCCGGCGAGTACCAGAATAGGACCCAGCATGGCCATGCCGTGCTCGCGCACCACTTCAAAAACCAGTACTGCCAGACCGGCTGCGGGTCCGCTGACCTGCAGCGGCGAACCGGCTATCCAGCCGACTATCAGCCCGCCCACGATGCCGGTGATCAGACCTTTGGCCGGAGGCATGCCGGATGCAATGGCGATGCCCATGCACAGCGGCAGGGCGACCAGGAACACGACCACGGAAGCGAGCAACTCCCGTGGTAAAGCGGTTTTCAATGCTGTAATACCCATGACGCTTCTCCGGGATTCTTCAGACGAGGCAAGACGGGCGACGCGCATCCTGCGCAGTCGCCATCAGCTGATTAAGAAGGGCTTGCCGTCAGTCGGACTGGTGATCAGTCGGCTGAAAAGCGTGCTTTCGGTGAAGCCATCGGCGTCGGTCCCTTACCGTCGAGCGGTATGAAACGATCGAGCTCGGCGTCATAAGCCAGGATTTCGCTGGTTTCGATGCTGTAGACCCAGCCGTGAATGAACAACTGGCCGCTAGCCATTTTCGCTGCGACCGAAGGGTGGGTGCGCAGGTGTTGCAACTGGGAGATCACGTTTTCCTGAGTCAGGACCTGCATGGTTTCCAGTTCGCCGCTGCAGCTGCAGTTCTGCTCGACCACCGTGCGGGCAACCTCGGCATGGCGCAACCAGGCTTTTACCGTAGGCATCTTGTCCAGGCTGTCGGGGTTGAGCACTGCGCGCATGGCGCCGCAGTCAGAGTGTCCGCAAACGATGATGTGCTGCACGCCCAGTGCAACCACTGCGTATTCCAGAGCGGTGGACACGCCGCCATTCATCTGGCCATACGGCGGTACGACGTTGCCGACGTTACGCGTGACGAACAGGTCGCCTGGCGAACTTTGGGTAATCAATTCGGGCACGATGCGCGAGTCGGCGCAGGTGATGAACATGGCCCGTGGAGATTGGGCGGTCGCCAGCTTCTTGAACAGTTCTTCCTGCTGGGGGAAGACCTCTTTACGGAAATGTACAAAGCCATCGACGATATGTTTCAACGCTACGTCGGCGCTGTCCGAATGGCTTGATGTGCTGGACGACGTAGCCGAATGCTGTTTACCGATGTCTGTCATGTCTTCACCCTCTCTGACGAATTGATGTGGATTCTTCATGCCTGTTTGACCAGAGCCGGATGTGATCCCTCTCTAAAAGGCATCACGAACAAATCCCTTGAGCGCTATCGCTGATGACACTCCGAGTAACAGACTAATCGCCGAAGCTTAAACGAAACTGAATGCGATGGCTCTGGGACGCGGGTTTGCACGATAGTACCAAGTTCGTCACAGCAGCGACATTTGCCCTCCCGGCGGACAAAACGCATCGCAATCGAGTGCAAATCTACCCCGTTTGTTCAATCCGAGCCGTTTGATCGCCAGCGCATAGCGTTGAGCCAGCAGGTCGGCAAACGGTCCTTCGCCACGCATTCGAGAACCAAACGTGCTGTCGTACAGGGCTCCGCCGCGACTTTGACGAATCAGACTCATGACATGATCGGCGCGTTGCGGGTAATGCGTCTTCAGCCACTCGTCGAACAGCGGCGCGACTTCCAGCGGCAGGCGCAGCATCACGTAGCTGGCGCTCAGGGCACCCGCAGCTTTCGCTTCGCTCAGCAGTGCCTCCAGCTCGCTGTCGTTGATCATCGGGATCATCGGCGCACACAGCACACCGACCGGGACCCCCGCCTGACGCAATACCCGAATGGCCCGCAAGCGAGCCTTGGGCGCCGCGGCCCTGGGTTCGAGGATGCATTTGAGTTCGTCATCCAGCGTCGTCAGGCTGATGAAGACCGACACCAGCCGCAGCCTGGCCATTTCTGCCAGCAGATCCAGATCGCGCAGGATCAGCGAGCCTTTGGTAATGATGCTGACCGGATGTCGATAGCGCAGTAACACCTCAAGCGTCGCCCGGGTGATGCGGTACTCACGCTCGATCGGCTGGTAGGGGTCGGTGTTGGCCCCGAGGGTGATGGGCGCGCAGCGGTAGCCGGGTTTGGACAGTTGTTGCTCCAGCAGCGCCGCCGCGTTGGTCTTGGCGATCAGCTTGGTCTCGAAGTCCAGGCCCGGCGACATGTCCCAATAGGCGTGGCTGGGTCTGGCGAAACAATAGATGCAGCCGTGCTCGCAGCCCCGGTAAGGGTTGATCGACCTGTCAAAGGGGATATCCGGCGAGCTGTTGCGGGTAATGATGCTTTTGGCTGTTTCGCTGGTGACCTGGGTGCCTTGCGTGAGCGGTACTTCCTGATACCAGCCATCGTCTTCAACCACCGACTGACTGGGTGCGAAACGGTTATGCGGATTGCTGGCAGTGCCTCGGCCACGAACCGGATAGAGACTGGACATCTGGCGTTACTCGTATACTGTTCATACATACAGTAAAGCATAAAGCCCGGATGGATCACCATGGCCAGCCTGCAAAACACCGCCCGTCTGACAGGCGGTGTTTTGTAGGCAGGGCGACGGTCAGGCATCGCCCTCGTGAGTCAGCTCCAGCACGCGGTCAACCAGCTTATTGATGCCCGAGGCCGCTTCGCTGATGCTCTTGGCGACCATATAGGCAGGTGTGCTGACCAGTTTTCGCGCTTCGTCCTCGACGATGTCATCGACGGCGCATTCAGCATGGCTGCCACCCATTTTAGTGATGGCCGCAGCGGTTTCAGGGTCGCTGCCGATGGTGCAGGTCACGCCGGGGCCATAGATCTTGGCCGCGAGTGCCGGGGTGATGCAGATCAGCCCGACCGGTTTTCCGGCTTCGGCAAACGCCTCGGCGAGCTTCAGCAGCCCGGCTTCGACCTGGCAGGCATGGCCTTGCAGGGCAAGGTCGGAAAGGTTCTTTGTCGAGCCGAAGCCGCCCGGGATGATCAGGGCGTCAAAGTCTTCGGCATTTGCTTCGCGGATGTCCTTCACTTCGCCCCGTGCAATGCGCGCAGACTCGACCAGCACATTGCGCGACTCGGACATTTCCTCACCGTTCAGGTGATTGATGACGTGATGCTGAGCGATGTTGGGGGCGAAGCACTGAACCTGCGCACCGCGCTGATCCAGACGCAACAGGGTGAGAACGCTTTCGTGAATCTCGGCACCGTCGTAGACGCCACAGCCGGAGAGGATTACAGCCACTTTTTTCTGCATCGATTTCGGCTCCTTGTGCTCGATCAACTTAATGTTTGTTTTAATTTGTCTGTTCAGTTGATCGCTTTACGGGCCGAGTGTTCAGTTGAGGCATCGTTGGCGGTGCAAAGCCGGCTGAGCAAAGGTGCATGGGGAGGGCGGTGGTCGCGAGTTCGGCAGCGTCTGTGCGCTATCGCCGAGCGAGGCTTGTCAGCCTGCGCTCGGGAGGGGGGGACGTTTATTCGTCGGATTTTTTCGTCAGATCGACGGGCACGGTGACCGGCGTTTCCAGGTCGGAGGCCGCTGCCGATGCACAGAAACGGCTCTTTTCTTCACGCTCTTCACGGGCGATCCGGGCGTTCTTGACGCGTCGGCGTATCCACAGGGCCAGCCCCACCAGAACCAGTGCGCCCAGCACCCAGAGTTCATATTTCTTGACGTTACCCAGCAAGCCTTCGAGCACCGCGCCGAAGTGGTAAGCAGCCGAACCCAGCGCCGCAGCCCAGACAGCCGCGCCGATACCGTTCAGCAGAAGATAACGCCCGGGTGGATAACCCGACAGGCCGATGGCCACGGGCATGACCGTTCGCAGGCCGTACACGAAGCGGAAGCCCAATACCCAGATGTCCGGGTGCTTGCGGACCAGCCGTAGCGCCTTGTCGCCCATGAGTTGCCAGCGAGGCTTGCGCGCCAGAAGCTTGCGGCCGTGCTTGCGTCCCATGAAATACCACAACTGGTCGCCCGCATAACTGCCACAAAAGGCTACGAGGATGACGATATTGAGGTCCATGTATCCGCGGAACGCCAGGAATCCGGCAAGAACCAGAATGGTCTCGCCTTCAAAAAAGGTGCCGAGGAACAGGGCAAAGTAGCCGAATTCGTTCAAGAAATTCTGGAGCATTGTCTGGATGCTGGCGAAATGAACGCGCAGCCTAACGCGCCCAAGGCAATCATGAAAGTGTCCATATGTGTCTCGACGTTAAAGATTCTTGCAACCACAATGGTCGTATCCCCTTTAAGGCCGTGACCGCGACGTGCAGTCGCAGGTCGAACCATGACTGTCACACATTGGTCATAATGGCGGCTTATAACTGTCGCGCTTGCCCGCGTAAGCGGGCTCAGGAGTCTCGCCGTGAGCTTTACCCCCGCTAACCGCCTGTTTCCTCTCACTCGTCTGCGCCGTAATCGCCGCGACGACTTTTCCCGTCGGCTGGTGCGTGAAAACGTTGTCACTGTCGACGATCTGATTCTTCCCGTATTTGTTCTCGATGGTGAAAACCGTCGTGAGTCCATCGCCTCGATGCCTGGCGTCGAGCGCTTGAGCGTTGATCTGTTGCTCAAGGAAGCCGAGCACTGGGTCGCGTTGGGTATCCCTGCGCTGGCGCTGTTCCCGGTGACACCGCCGGAAAAGAAATCCCTCGACGGTGCCGAAGCCTGGAACCCGGACGGCATCGCCCAGCGCGCGACCCGCGCCCTGCGTGACCGTTTCCCGGAGCTGGGCGTCATCACTGATGTGGCGCTGGACCCGTTCACCACGCATGGTCAGGACGGCATCCTCGACGAAGAGGGCTACGTTCAGAACGACATCACTGTCGACGCGCTGGTGAAACAGGCGCTGTCGCACGCCGATGCCGGTGCTCAGGTGGTCGCACCATCGGACATGATGGACGGTCGCATTCAGGCCATCCGCGAGTCTTTGGAGCTGGCCGGGCATGTGAATGTCAGGATCATGGCCTATTCGGCCAAGTACGCCAGTGCCTACTACGGCCCGTTCCGTGATGCGGTGGGTTCCTCCCTGAATCTGGGCAAGGCCAACAAGGCCTCCTATCAGATGGACCCGGCCAACAGCAACGAGGCTCTGCACGAAGTGGCAGCCGACCTTGCCGAAGGCGCCGACATGGTCATGGTCAAGCCTGGCATGCCTTATCTGGACATTCTGTACAGGGTCAAGGATGAGTTCAAAGTGCCGACCTTTGTTTATCAGGTCAGCGGTGAATACGCGATGCACATGGCCGCAATCCAGAACGGTTGGCTGAGTGAAGGGGTGATTCTCGAGTCCCTCACTGCCTTCAAACGCGCCGGCGCCGACGGCATTCTTACCTACTTTGCTGTTCGCGCCGCTCAACTGTTGAAGGGGCAATAGCCTCACAGGAACATTCATGAATACCGAAGCACTCATCGAAGCCGCTGTTCAAGTCGATGTCCCGGAGGCAACACCCGTGGTCGAACCTGACATCGAAGTAATCCCGGCCATCGAGGCACCCGCCGCTGCGGTGCCCGCTATCGTCGCTCCGAACCTGGACGATAGCAGCCTGTATATCCACCGTGAGCTGTCGCAACTACAGTTCAATATCCGGGTTCTGGAACAGGCGCTCGATGAGTCCTACCCATTGCTGGAGCGGCTGAAGTTTTTGCTGATCTTCTCCAGCAACCTCGATGAGTTCTTCGAGATTCGTGTTGCAGGCCTGAAGAAGCAGATCACCTTTGCCCGCGAACAGGCGGGCGCTGATGGTCTGCAGCCGCATCAGGCGCTGGCCAGGATCAGTGAACTGGTACACGGTCATGTGGATCGCCAGTACGCGATCCTCAACGATATTCTGCTGCCGGAGCTGGAGAAACATCAGGTCCGCTTCATTCGTCGCCGTCACTGGACGGCCAAGCTCAAGGCCTGGGTACGACGCTACTTCCGCGACGAGATCGCGCCGATCATCACCCCGATCGGCCTCGACCCGACGCACCCGTTCCCTTTGCTGGTCAACAAGAGCCTGAATTTCATCGTCGAGCTTGAAGGCATCGATGCCTTCGGGCGCGACTCCGGTCTTGCGATCATTCCCGCGCCGCGTCTGCTGCCGCGAGTGATCAAGGTGCCGGAAGATGTCTGCGGGCCTGGCGACAACTTCGTGTTCCTGTCGTCGATGATCCACGCCCACGCTGACGATCTGTTTCAGGGCATGAAGGTCAAGGGCTGCTACCAGTTCCGCCTGACCCGAAACGCTGACCTGGCGCTGGACTCCGAAGATGTGGAAGACCTGGCGCGCGCACTGCGTGGCGAGCTGTTCTCGCGTCGCTATGGTGATGCGGTACGTCTGGAAGTGGCGGACACCTGCCCGAAACACCTGTCGGACTACCTGCTCAAGCAGTTCAACCTGAACGAGTCCGAGCTGTATCAGGTGAATGGCCCGGTCAACCTGACGCGTCTGTTCAGCATCACCGGCCTGGACAGCCATCCCGAATTGCAATACCCGCCGTTCACGCCAGCCATCCCCAAGCTGCTGCAGAACAGCGAAAACGTTTTCAGCGTGGTCAGCAAACAGGACATCCTGTTGCTGCACCCTTTCGAGTCGTTCACGCCCGTGGTCGATTTGCTGCGCCAGGCGGCAAAAGACCCGCACGTGCTGGCGGTACGCCAGACGCTGTATCGCAGCGGCGCGAACTCGGAAATCGTCGATGCACTGGTCGATGCCGCGCGTAACGGCAAGGAAGTCACTGCGGTGATCGAGTTGCGTGCGCGCTTCGATGAAGAGTCCAACCTGCAACTGGCCAGCCGCCTGCAGGCCGCCGGTGCGGTGGTGATCTACGGCGTGGTCGGCTTCAAGACCCACGCCAAGATGATGTTGATCCTGCGTCGCGAAGCGGGCGAGATCGTGCGTTATGCGCATCTCGGGACCGGCAACTACCACGCCGGTAACGCACGTCTGTATACCGACTACAGCTTGCTGACCTCCGATGACGCGTTGTGTGAAGACGTCGGCAAACTGTTCAGCCAGTTGATCGGCATGGGCAAGACGCTGCGCATGAAAAAGCTGCTGCATGCGCCGTTCACGCTCAAGAAAGGCATGCTCGACATGATCGCCCGCGAGACGCAATTTGCGCTCGATGGCAAGCCTGCGCACATCATCGCCAAGTTCAACTCGCTGACCGATCCGAAGATCATCCGGGCGTTGTACAAGGCCAGCCAGTCCGGTGTGCGCATCGATCTGGTGGTGCGCGGCATGTGCTGCCTGCGTCCAGGCATCGCCGGGGTTTCGCACAACATCCATGTGCGCTCGATCATCGGCCGCTTCCTGGAGCACACGCGAGTGTTCTACTTCCTCAACGGCGGAGACGAGCAGATGTTCCTGTCGAGTGCCGACTGGATGGAGCGCAACCTCGACAAGCGCGTCGAGACCTGCTTCCCGGTGGAAGGCAAGAAGTTGATTCTGCGTGTGAAGAAGGAACTGGAAAGCTACCTGACCGACAACACCCACAGCTGGCTGTTGCAGTCGGACGGGCGTTACGTGCGCAGCACGCCGACCGGTAATCAGAACCCGCGAAGCGCCCAGGCGACTCTTTTGGAGCGCCTGAGCAACCCGGTCCTCAGCGTACGCTGAAGACGATGCCGACTCGGGTCAGCCACTCCGCTTCCAGCGCGAAGTCGGCCTGAGTCAGCTGGTTGTTTTCCAGCCAGCCTTTCGGGAATTCGGCGTCCAGATTCGGGCCGTCGGCACGCAACGTCACACGTGGCATCTCCTGGGTGCCACGAATGTGGTGAAACAGAATCGCAAAGCGCAACAGCACGCACAGGCGAATCAGCTTGATGCCTTCATCGCCGAACTCGGCGAACTTGTCCTTGGGAATATTACGGCGATGACCGCGCACCAGCAGTGCGAGCATTTGCTGGTCTTCGCGTGAGAAACCGGCAAGGTCCGAGTGCTCGATCAGGTAAGCGCCGTGCTTGTGGTAGTGATAGTGAGCGATGTCCAGGCCGATCTCGTGCACCTTGGCCGCCCAGCTCAGCAGTTCGGCGTAGCTTTCGTGCTGCAGGTCCCAACTCTCGGCAACCTGCTCCAGCGCATGCAGCGCCTTGGCTTCAACGCGTGCGGCCTGCTCCAGATCGACGTGATAACGCTCCATCAGCGAGCTGAGCGTACGCTCACGCACGTCTTCGTGATGATGGCGGCCCATCAGGTCATACAACACGCCTTCACGCAGGGCACCTTCGCAGTGATCCATGCGCTTGAGCTCGAGGGCGTCGAAGATGGCTTCCAGAATCGCCAGGCCTGCGGGGAAAATGGCGCGACGGTCGGGTTTGATGCCGTCGAAGTCGATCTTTTCCACGTCACCCAGCTTGAACAGCTTGCGCTTGAGCCAGGCCAGCCCTTCGGCGTTGACCTCGCCAGCGCCGTAACCATTGGCCTTGAGCGCCACGCCGATAGCACGAATGGTGCCTGACGAACCGATCGCTTCATCCCACTTGAGGCGATGCAGCGCGTGTTCGATGCTCATGATTTCCAGACGGGCAGCGGTATAGGCCTGAGCGTACCGGGCCGGTGTCACCTTGCCGTCGCGGAAGTAGCGCTGGGTAAAACTCACGCAGCCCATCTGCAAGCTTTCACGCAGCAGCGGCTCGAAGCGCTGGCCGATGATGAATTCGGTACTACCGCCGCCGATATCGGCGACCAGACGTTTGCCCGGGGTGTCGGCCAGCGTGTGGGAGACGCCCAGGTAAATGAGGCGCGCTTCTTCGCGGCCGGAAATCACTTCCACCGGGTGGCCGAGGATTTCTTCGGCGCGGTGAATGAAGTCGTTGCGGTTACGCGCCTCGCGCAGGGCATTGGTGCCCACGATGCGCACCGCACCGAGCGGCAGCCCGTTGATCAACTGGGCGAAGCGTTTCAGGCAGTCAAGACCGCGCTGCATGGATTCTTCGGTCAGCTGGCGCTCTTCGTCGATGCCAGCGGCCAACTGCACCTTCTCGCCCAGGCGCTCAAGAATGCGAATCTCGCCCTGATTGGCTTTTGCCACAACCATATGAAAGCTGTTGGAGCCCAGGTCGATAGCGGCGATCAGTGAAAAATTCTTGGGTGTTGAGTGCGGCATGGTCAGGAAGTCCGGTTCGATAACCGGACCATCGTGCCACGATCCATGCTTGCCGCCAACGCGAAGCTGTTCAGGCACCGGAAATACCCGGTATTACTCGCGCGCGTGGCGTATGGCTATCAATGCCATGTGACGCAGAGCGTTACCAAATGCATTACCACGCTGGAGCGTGCGGAACGAGAGGTATCCCTAAGAACGCCATCGTGTCTATGCGCCGCGCTCAGCGTGATACACAGCCTTCGTGGGAGCGAGCTTGCTCGCGAAGAGGCCGGTGCAGCCCCCGGAGATATGGTGTTTGGACCAACGCCTTCGTGAGCAAGCTCACTCCCACAAAGATTTCTGTCCAGCCCGATACAGCATGTAGCTGTGACGCGGAGCGTCACGAAATGCATTCCCACGCGAGCGTGAGGAACGATAAGTGCCCGCAACATGCTCCGCGCTCAGCTTTACACACAAGTCTTCGTGGAAGCGAGCTTGCTCGCGAAGAGGCCGGTGCAGCCCCCGGAGATATGGTGTTTGGACCAACGCCTTCGTGAACAAGCTCACTCCCACCAAGATTTCTGTCCAGCCCGATACAGCATGTAGCTGTGACGCAGAGCGTGAGGAACGATAAGTGCCCGCAACATGCTCCGCGCTCAGCGTTACACACAAGTCTTCGTGGGAGCGAGCTTGCTCGCGAAGAGGCCGGTGCAGGCCCCGGAGATATGGTGTTTGGACCAACGCCTTCGTGAGCAAGCTCACTCCCACAAAGATTTCTGTCCAGCCAGACACTGCTGCTTCAGCCCTTTTCCAGGCTCTTCGGGTTTTGTGTATAACGCTGATCGCTTCGCGTGGACATGCTGTTCCGGACGCTCTGCGTTCAGCGTCAGGCGTGCTCCACTGTGCCGATGAAGTTCGCCAGTTCCGGGGTTTTCGGGTTGGCGAAGAGTACTTTCGGATCGCCCACTTCATGCACCTTGCCCTGGTGCATGAACACCAGCTTGTCGCCCACTTCGCGCGCGAAGCGCATTTCGTGGGTGACCATGATCAGGGTCATGCCATCGGCTGCCAGTTGGCGCACCACGCTGAGTACTTCGTTGACCAGCTCCGGGTCCAGCGCCGAGGTGATTTCGTCGCACAGCAAGACCTTGGGCGACATCGCCAGCGCGCGGGCAATCGCCACGCGTTGCTGCTGACCACCGGACAGGCGATCCGGGAAGGCGTCGAACTTCTCGCCCAGTCCGACGCGTTCGAGCATCTTCCTCGCCAGTTTGGCGGCCTCGGCCTTTGGTACTTTCTGCACGACCTGCGGCGCAAGCATGACGTTCTCGCCCACGCTCAGGTGCGGGAACAGGTTGAACTGCTGGAACACCATGCCGACCTTCTGGCGCAGCGTGCGCAGGTCGGCGCGTGCCGCATCCAGGTATTCGCCATCGACCTCGATCACGCCATCGTTGATCGACTCCAGGCCGTTGAGCGTGCGCAACAGGGTGCTTTTGCCCGAGCCGCTGCGACCGATGATCGCCACGACCTGGCCTTCTTCGACCGACAGATCGATGCCTTTGAGCACGTGATGAT
Organism: Pseudomonas sp. PvP028; assembly: GCF_017832255.1. Lineage (NCBI taxonomy): Bacteria > Pseudomonadati > Pseudomonadota > Gammaproteobacteria > Pseudomonadales > Pseudomonadaceae > Pseudomonas > Pseudomonas sp. PvP028. Next base: position 1,075,673 of record NZ_JAFIBL010000001.1, on the reverse strand, counting down.
CGCCATAGTATTTATGCAGGGCGGAAATTCTAAGCAGAGGCATGCAGTCTCCTTTCCAGATGGCGCGCGCACAGCGACAAGGGGTAGCACAGGATGAAGTAGCCCAGAGCAACGAAGCCATAGACCATGAAAGGTTCGAACGTGGCGTTGGCCAGCATGCTGCCGGTCTTGGTCAATTCGGTGAAGCCGATGATCGACGTCACCGCCGTGCCTTTGACCACCTGCACCGAAAAGCCGACCGTCGGCGCGACCGCGATGCGCAACGCCTGCGGCAGAATCACATAGCGCATCTGTTCGAACGGAGTCAGCGCCAGGCTCGCGGATGCTTCCCACTGGCCCTTGGAGATCGATTCGACGCAGCCACGCCAGATCTCCGCAAGGTAGGCGCTGGTAAACAGCGTCAAGGCCAGTGCAGCCGCAGCCCAGGGCGAAATGTTCAGTCCCATCAGCGCGACACCGAAGAACACCAGAAACAACTGCATCAACAGCGGTGTGCCCTGAAACAACTCTATATAGAGTTTCGCGGTCACGCGCGGGCCGGATTTTTCCGAGGTGCGCATGCCCATGATCAGCAAGCCGATCAGCCCGCCGCCGATGAAGGCCACCAGCGACAAGGCCAAGGTCCATTGCAGGCCGATCAGCAGATTGCGCACGATGTCCCAGAGGGTGAAATCCATCAGCGGTTCCTCGAGATGTAGCGCCGCCCGATCCAGGCCAGCAATTGCCGGATCAGCAGCGCCATGGCCAGGTAGATCAGCGTGGTCACAATGTAGGTTTCGAACGAGCGAAAGTTGCGTGACTGAATGAAGTTGGCATAGAAGCTCAGTTCTTCAGTGGCAATCTGCGAGCAGACTGACGAGCCCAGCATAACGATGATGATCTGGCTGCTCAGTGCCGGCCAGACCTTGCCCAGCGCTGGAACCAGCACCACGTGGCGAAAGGCTTCATAGCGACTCATCGCCAGTGCTGCCGATGCTTCAAGCTGACCCTTGGGAATCGCCTGGATACCTGCCCGCACGATTTCAGTCGAGTAGGCACCCAGGTTGATGACCATCGCCAGCACCGCTGCCTGCCATTCCGTGATCTGCACGCCCAGCGACGGCAGACCGAAGAAAATGAAGAACAGCTGGACCAGAAACGGCGTGTTGCGGATCAGCTCGACATAGATGGCAAAGATCGTCGCAAAAGGCTGAATCTTCCAGGCCCTCACGACGGCACCGACAATACCGAGACTGACGCCCAGCAGCGTGCCAATGGCCGTCAGTTCCAGCGTGAACAAAGCCCCGCGCAACAGCAGATCGATGCTCTGCAGGACCGGTGTAAAGTCGAAGTGATAAGCCATTGGTGAATCCTGTTACCGGAAAGCGGTGATCAGAGATCGGCAGGCAGCGGTTGCTTCAGCCAGGTCTGGGAGGCTTTTTCCAGCGAGCCGTCAGCCTTGGCGGCATTCAGAATCTCATCGACCTTGCCCAGCAGTTCCGGCTGACCCTTGTTCACGCCGACATACACGGGCGAATCCTTGAGTTTCACTTTCAGCGCCGGGATGCGCTTGGGGTTGCGCTCGCTGATCGCGACCATCACCACGTTGCCGCTGGCGATCAGGTCGGTCTGACCGGCCAGATAGGCTGCGATGGTCGAGTTGTTGTCTTCGAAGCGCTTGATGACCGCGCCTTCCGGAGCCACTTTCGACAGCTCGATGTCCTCGATGGCGCCACGGGTGACGCTGATGGTCTTGCCTTTCAGGTCAGCGATGTCCTTGACCGGCGAATCAGGTGGACCGAATACCGCCAGGTAGAACGGTGCGTAAGCGCGCGAGAAGTCGATGACTTTCTCGCGGTCCGGGTTCTTGCCCAGGCTGGAGATCACCAGGTCGACCTTGCCAGTAGTCAGGAACGGAATGCGGTTGGTGCTGTTGACCGGAGTCAGCTCCAGCTTGACCTTGAGCTTGTCAGCCAGCAGCTGTGCGGTGTCGATGTCCAGGCCGCGCGGCTTCATGTCCGGCCCGACCGAGCCGAATGGCGGGAAGTCCTGTGGAACGGCCACCTTGAGGGTGCCGCGCGCTACAACGTCGTCCAGGCCGTTGGCGTGGGCGGGTGTCTGGCTCAGCATCAGACTGGCAAACAGTGCAGTAAGCAGGGCGCTGTAACGCTTGGTCATATGAAGTCTCCGGGCGAAACGAAAGGTGTTGGCCTGTCTCCAGTGCACAGCGCATGCCATTCGCTCGTGAGCTGCCATGAATCAAGGTTTGCAGCGTGTTTATGGTCTTACTGGTCTGACCAGTCGAGCGGCTTCGCGCCCTGCTTTGGCGCGCTTTAAAGCCTTGCCGCCCCAGGGCTGGGCGTCGCTTGCCGAATGTTCGAGATGGGGATAAAAGGGATTTTTACTGGACTGACTGGCCTGAACAGTGATGCCGCACACTTCACTCGCAGTACCCGAATCAGCCCTCCGGGCCATTCGCAAATTGATCGCCGAGCAAGGGTACAAGCCCGGTGAGAGCCTGCCGTCGCAACGCGATCTGGCGGTATTGCTGGGGGTCAGTCGGGCGTCCTTGCGTGAAGCCCTGTCATCGCTCAGCGCACTCGGAGTGGTCAGTGTCCAGCCCGGTAAAGGCGTGTTCGTGCAGTCGATTTCTGAACCAGAACAGCGCACGGGTGGTTTTTCCTGGCCTTATGAAGCTCAGGTTTCCCCGGCCGACACCTTTCAGTTGCGCTATGCACTGGAAGGCTTCGCTGCAGGCATGGCCGCCGTGACCCTGACCGCCGACGAGCGCGATGTATTGGAGGACAACGTCGAAGCCATGCGTCTGGAATTGCGTGCCGGTGACTTCGAGGCTGCGGCGCGGCTGGACTTCGAGTTTCATCGGCACATTCTGGTCGCCAGCGGCAATCAGGCGATGCTGGGGATCGTGACTGCCGGGGCCGACATCTTTCTGGAAAGCCAGAAGATGCCGTTCATCCGGGCGGCCAGGGTCATGGAAACCTGGCAGGAGCATCGCAAGATCCTTCGTGCGCTGGCCCGACATGCGTCAGGGCCAGCGCAAAAGGCCATGCAGGACCATATTCGTGGCGCGGCACTGCGCACCGGCATCGTGTTCGTGTCGCCCGCCAACTGAACGCCTGCCATAACTCCAGTCATGAGCCATCATAGTCAGACTCAATGAACCTTCGCTTCCTGAATCACCTGAGGCCGGCTATGATGAGCGTCGTTTTTAGCCTATGACCTCGGAGACTTCCATGAGTAGCGACCTTATCAAACACGTCACCGACGCCAACTTTGACGCCGAAGTACTCAAGGCTCAGGGTCCTGTGCTTGTTGACTATTGGGCTGAATGGTGTGGCCCTTGCAAAATGATTGCCCCGGTTCTGGACGAAATCGCCGGTACCTATGAAGGCAAGCTGACTGTTGCCAAGCTGAATATCGATCAAAACCCGGACACTCCTGCCAAGCACGGTGTTCGCGGTATTCCTACGCTGATGTTGTTCAAGGACGGCAACGTGGAAGCGACCAAAGTTGGTGCCCTCTCGAAGTCGCAGCTGGCTGCGTTCCTCGACGCCAACATCTGAAGCGTTTCAAAGCCCCGCAAATCGCGGGGTTTTTTTCGGGTGTCGTACTAGACGCCTGGAAAATCAGGTGGTACATTCGGCCCCGCAACGGCTTCTCCGTTGCCCCCTGCTAGCCGTCGCCGACGCTCTCCTTTCGATTTAGTACGCGATCCTGTCGCCTTCTCTGCGGCGCGGCCTCATTAAGCCAAAAGCTTAATTTCCCCCTCCATACATGATTACGTCATTCCCCATATGAACCTGACTGAACTCAAGCAAAAGCCGATTACCGAATTGCTCGAAATGGCCGAACAGGCTGGCATCGAGAATATGGCCCGTTCGCGCAAGCAGGACGTCATTTTCTCCCTGCTCAAACGGCACGCCAAAAGTGGCGAGGAAATATCCGGTGATGGCGTGCTGGAGATTCTCCAGGACGGCTTCGGTTTCCTGCGCTCTGCAGACGCTTCCTACCTGGCCGGCCCGGATGACATCTATGTCTCCCCCAGCCAGATCCGCCGCTTCAACCTGCGTACCGGCGACACCATCGTTGGCAAGATCCGTCCACCCAAGGAAGGCGAGCGTTATTTCGCTCTGCTCAAGGTCGACACGATCAACTACGACCGTCCGGAAAACGCCAAGAACAAGATTCTGTTCGAAAACCTGACGCCGTTGTTCCCGACGATCCGCATGAAGATGGAAGCCGGTAACGGTTCCACCGAAGACCTGACCGGTCGTGTGATCGATCTGTGCGCACCGATCGGTAAAGGTCAGCGTGGTCTGATCGTTGCTCCGCCGAAGGCGGGCAAGACCATCATGCTGCAGAACATCGCGTCGAACATCACGCGTAACAACCCGGAAGTGCATCTGATCGTTCTGCTGATCGACGAGCGCCCGGAAGAAGTGACCGAGATGCAGCGCACCGTGCGCGGCGAAGTGGTCGCCTCGACGTTCGACGAACCGCCAACCCGTCACGTACAGGTTGCCGAAATGGTGATCGAGAAGGCCAAGCGCCTGGTCGAGCACAAGAAAGACGTCGTTATCCTGCTCGACTCCATCACCCGTCTGGCACGTGCCTACAACACCGTCATCCCGAGCTCCGGCAAGGTATTGACTGGTGGTGTCGATGCTCATGCACTCGAGAAGCCAAAGCGTTTCTTCGGTGCTGCGCGTAACATCGAAGAAGGCGGCTCGTTGACCATCATCGCCACCGCACTGGTTGAAACCGGTTCGAAGATGGATGAAGTGATCTACGAAGAGTTCAAGGGTACCGGCAACATGGAGCTGCCTCTGGATCGCAAGATCGCAGAGAAGCGCGTGTTCCCGGCCATCAACATCAACCGCTCCGGCACACGCCGTGAAGAGCTGTTGACCGCTGATGACGAGCTGCAGCGCATGTGGATCCTGCGCAAGCTGCTGCACCCGATGGACGAAGTCGCGGCTATCGAGTTCCTCATCGACAAGCTCAAGCAGACCAAGACCAACGACGAGTTCTTCCTGTCCATGAAACGCAAGTAACTGGCAGGCTGAAACAAAAAATGGTGTCCTTCGGGGCACCATTTTTTTTGCCTGCATGCCGCCGATTAGCTGCCTTGACGGGCTGGAGCAGGTACGATGTGCGTCTATTGGATAAATGGCCGGGTTAATGAAATTCAAAGATCTTAGGGATTTCGTGCAGCAGCTTGAGCAGCGCGGAGAGTTGAAACGCATCCAGATGCCGATCTCGCCTGTGCTGGAAATGACTGAAATCTGTGACCGTACCTTGCGTGCCAAGGGTCCGGCGCTGCTGTTCGAAAAACCGGTCGGTTTTGATATCCCGGTGCTGGGCAACCTGTTCGGCACGCCAGAGCGCGTCGCCATGGGCATGGGTGCCGAAGCGGTCAGTGAGCTGCGTGAAATCGGCAAGCTGCTGGCGTTCCTCAAAGAGCCTGAGCCACCCAAGGGCTTGAAGGACGCCTGGTCCAAGCTGCCGATCTTCCGCAAGGTCATCGCCATGGCGCCGAAGGTCGTCAAGGATGCGCCCTGCCAGGAGGTCGTCATCGAAGGCGATGACGTCGACCTCGGCATGCTGCCCGTACAGACCTGCTGGCCGGGCGATGTTGCGCCCCTGATTACTTGGGGCCTGACGGTCACCAAAGGCCCGAACAAGGAGCGCCAGAACCTCGGCATCTATCGCCAGCAGGTCATCGGTCGCAACAAGATCATCATGCGCTGGCTCAGCCACCGCGGCGGCGCGCTGGACTTCCGCGACTGGTGCGTCAAGCATCCTGGCGAGCCTTATCCGGTGGCCGTCGCACTGGGCGCGGACCCGGCGACCATTCTCGGTGCTGTGACGCCGGTGCCGGACAGCCTGTCTGAATATGCCTTTGCCGGTCTGCTGCGTGGCTCGCGCACCGAACTGATCAAGTGCCGTGGCAGCAATCTGCAAGTCCCGGCCAGCGCCGAAATCGTGCTCGAAGGCGTGATTCATCCGGGCGAGATGGCCGACGAGGGGCCTTACGGCGACCACACCGGCTATTACAACGAAGTCGACAGCTTTCCGGTGCTGACCGTCGAGCGCATCACGCACCGTATCAAGCCGATCTACCACAGCACCTACACCGGTCGTCCGCCTGATGAGCCGGCGATTCTGGGCGTCGCGCTGAACGAAGTGTTCGTGCCGATTCTGCAAAAGCAGTTTCCGGAAATCGTCGATTTCTACCTGCCGCCCGAGGGTTGCTCGTACCGCATGGCCGTGGTGACCATCAAGAAACAGTATCCCGGCCATGCCAAGCGCGTGATGCTGGGTGTCTGGTCGTTCTTGCGCCAGTTCATGTACACCAAGTTCGTGATCGTCACCGACGACGATATCAATGCGCGGGACTGGAACGACGTGATCTGGGCCATCACCACGCGCATGGACCCCAAGCGCGACACGGTCATGATCGACAACACGCCCATCGATTACCTCGATTTCGCCTCGCCGGTGTCCGGCCTGGGATCGAAAATGGGGTTGGATGCCACGAACAAATGGCCAGGTGAGACCAGTCGCGAGTGGGGCAGGGCGATCGTCAAGGACGAAGCCACCACACGCCGGGTGGACGAAATCTGGACTCAGTTGGGAATAGACTGATGCGCGTAACCTTGCAGCCGTCAGGTGCGGTGCTGGAAACCCTGCCGGGCGAGCGGATACTCGATGCGGCACAGCGTCTGGGTTACGAGTGCCCACAGAGCTGTCGCAATGGCAACTGCCATGTTTGCTCGGCTCTGCTGGTCGAGGGCCAGGTAATGCAGTCGGGGCAGACGCTCGATCACGGCGAAATTCATACCTGTGTGGCCGAGCCGCTGACAGCGTGCGTGGTGCTCTGGGATGGCGTGCTGGCCAAGGGTGAGCTGCCGGTGCGCAGTTTTGCCTGCCAATTGAGCGAGTGCGTCGAAGTGGGTGGTGATGTCTGGCGGGTCGGCCTGCGCGCTCCAGCCGGCAAGCCACCGCGTTATCACGCCGGGCAGTACCTGATGATCGAGCGTGAGAACGGCGAGAAGTCGGCGTTCTCCATCGCATCGGCGCCGCACTGCGGTCGTGAACTGGAGCTGCACGTACTGGCTCGTGAAGACAGTGCGCGCAGTCTGATCGAGCAACTGCAACGCAACCGCATGGCGCGGGTCGAGCTGCCCTTTGGCGACACCCACCTTGCCGAGCTGCCGGACGGCCCGCTGGTGCTGATCGCGGCCGGTACGGGCATGGCGCAAATGAACAGTTTGTTGGAACACTGTCGCTCCACAGGCTTCAGTCATCCCGTGCACCTGTACTGGGGCGTGCGTCGCCCCGAGGATTTCTACCAGGTCAGCCACTGGGATGAGTGGGGGAAACTGCCGAATCTGTTCCTGCACAAGGTCGTCAGCGACCTGTGCGGCTGGGAGGGACGTTGCGGTCTGCTGCACGAGGCGGTTTGCGAGGACATCAAGGACCTGTCGGCCGTCCACGTCTACGCCAGCGGCTCGCCAGCGATGATCTACGGAACGCTGGACGCTCTGGTTGACGCCGGAATGGACGCCCATCAGATGCGCGCAGACGTATTCGCCTACGCACCGCGTGCGTAATGCCGGACTGACGGCTGCAGGAGTGGAGTGTAAATTGCTTTAACTGATTACAACCGATGGCGATGCCTGTTCGTCGCCAGGCAACTTTTAGTAGAGGCAGGCCGTTGGCCTGTGGCAACAACCGAACCACGACACCCTGATGCCGCTCAACCACGAGCGAGTCGGCGGGGCTCGGTAAAAACTGACAGTCAGACTGTCAGGGAGGCAAATGGAGAATCCAATCAACGAGTTGGCCGCTGCGGTGCATGACGGCCTTGGCCTGACGTATCCGCCCGTTATCGATATGGGCCCGCAGCTTACCCGCGAGCAACTGCTCGCATCCATGAACACCACCATGCGTCGTCACAAGGGCGGCCCGGTCTGGCTGTTCGCCTACGGCTCACTGATCTGGCGTCCCGAGTGCACCGCCGTGGAGAGCCAGCGCGCCCGAGTGCACGGTTATCACCGCGGGCTTTACCTCTGGTCGCACGAACACCGTGGCACGCCGGAAGTACCGGGGCTGGTATTCGGTCTGGACCGTGGCGGTTCATGCACCGGCTTCGCCTATCGTCTGCCGGATGAATGCCTGGAAAAATCGTTGCTGGCCTTGTGGGAGCGCGAGATGCCGTACCCCTCGTATCGCCCGCACTGGCTCAATTGCCGCCTTGAAGATGGCCGGAAGGTGCAGGCCCTTGGCTTCGTACTCGAGCGGCATCTGCCCAGCTACGCAGGCAACCTGCCGGACAGCGTGCTCAGCCAGGTGCTGGCCAGCGCCAGAGGGCGCTACGGGACCACCCGCGAGTACGTGGAGCAGACCGCCAAGGCCCTGCGTAGCCACGCCATGCCAGACTTGAATCTGGAGGCGCGGCTCAAGCGCTGCAAGTCGGAGACTGCCTGATTAGCCTTTGATGTCGCGGGATGTGCTGGCGACCTGTTTGTGCCGCAGCGTCGGTGCGAGGAACACCATCGCCAGAATGCACGCGCCGATCAACAGCACGAACCCACCATCCCAGCCAAAGTGGTCAACCGTGTAGCCCATCGCCGCGCTGGCCGCGACCGACCCGCCCAGATAGCCGAACAGCCCGGTAAAGCCGGCGGCCGTGCCTGCTGCCTTCTTCGGTGCCAGCTCCAGCGCCTGCAGACCGATCAGCATCACCGGGCCGTAGATCAGGAAGCCGATAGACACCAGCGCGATCATGTCGACGGTCGGATTGCCTTCAGGGTTCAGCCAGTACACCAGCGTGGCGATGGTCACCAGAAACATGAACACCATGCCGGTCAGGCCGCGATTGCCCTTGAAGATCTTGTCCGACATCCAGCCGCACAGCAGCGTGCCCGGAATGCCCGCCCACTCGTACAGAAAGTAAGCCCATGAGGTCTTGTCGACCGTGAAGTGCTTGGCTTCCTTGAGATAGGTCGGTGCCCAGTCCAGTACGCCGTAGCGCAGCAGGTAAACGAACACGTTGGCCATGGCGATGTACCACAGGAATTTGTTGCGCAGCACGTATTTGACGAAGATTTCCCGGGCGCTGAATTCTTCTTCGTGGCTGGCATCGTAGCCTTCCGGATAATCGTTCTTGTAGTGCTCGATAGGCGGCAGGCCGACCGATTGCGGGGTGTCACGCATGGTCGCGAAGGCGAACACCGCGACCAGCAACGCAACCGCCGCCGGCACGTAGAACGCCGCATGCCAGTCGTTGGTCCAGCCCATGCCGAGCAGGAACAGCGGGCCGATCAGGCCGCCGCCGACGTTGTGCGCCACGTTCCACACCGACACCACGCCGCCGCGCTCTTTCTGCGACCACCAGTGGACCATCGTCCGCCCGCTCGGCGGCCAGCCCATGCCCTGCGCCCAGCCATTGATGAACAGCAGCACAAACATGATCGTGACACTGGACGTCGCCCACGGCGCGAAGCCGAAGATGAACATGATCCCGGCAGAGACCAGCAAGCCGAACGGCAGGAAGTAACGCGGGTTGGAGCGATCCGAAACGATGCCCATGAGGAATTTCGACAAGCCGTAGGCAATCGCAATGGCAGACATCGCCACGCCCAGCTGGCCACGCGTATAGCCTTCGTCGATCAGATACGGCATCGCCAGCGAGAAATTCTTGCGCAGCAGGTAGTAACCCGCATAGCCGATAAAGATGCCTGCGAAGATTTGCCAGCGCAGACGGCGATAGGTGCTGTCGACCTTTTCTTCGGGAAGGGGTGCCTGATGCCTGGCAGGGCGGAAAAACCCAAACATGGAGAAGCTCCTGATTATTGTTGTTTTTGCGAATGCGAATATTACATTTTCATTACAGAAAAAAGCAGTGCCTTCGGGCTGATTATTTGTAGGAAATGCAGGCAATCAGCTGTTGTTTTACGAACATTGCGTAAATGTTTACAGGTGTTTCAAGTATTTGGGATGGGTCCTACAGGCGTATCGGAAGTCGTGTGCTGACTGATGTGTCGGCAGGTTCATACCATCGTCATCACTGCGCCCTGGAGGTGCACCACGACGATGAGCCCCTACAACAATGAGAATCACCGCGTTCATGATTGCCGCAGCACTGGCCCCTCCCGTTGGCGCTGCAGAGCCATTTCTGGTGCCGATATACACGCCGACACCGGTTTTTCCACCTGAGCTGGTCAAGACCCACTATGCAGGCAAGGTCCGCGCGCAGCTGTGGATCAAATCCAATGGGCAGGTTCGTGAAGCCAGGGCGATCGAGAGCGGGCATCCGCAGCTCGCCGCAGCGGTGGAGCAGGCACTCCGCCAATGGCGCTATAAACCCTGGGTCGGAACAGTCGGCGCGCCGCCCATGACCACGATCACCGTGCCCGTCATTTTTGGTTCCCACGGCTATCGGCGCTTCAACACCGAAGTGACCGTGGGCCTGGGAAACATCCGCTGCGGCTACCTGAACCACGAAGTGAAATCCGCCCGCCAGGACTATCCCAAGGAACCACTGAGTAAGGTCGACGTGTTCTGGTACACCGGGCGGGCGCTGTTCGGCAGCCATGTTGCCCACCTGCGCAACGAGCCCCAACGCCAGGTCCTGCTTGAGCAACTGGGCGCCGCGATACCGATGATGGTCAGCAATTGCCGAAGCAATCCCGATCGTCTGTACGGCGACTATCTGCCGACGCCGATCAAGGCATTGATGGTCGGGTTGGCCGAGCAAGCGGAGGGCAGCGAATGAGCTGCGTGCTGGGTTGCATGATGCTTACAGGGTTGCTTTCGGCGGGGGGAGCACAGGCGTTGCCGTCGTATCCGGTGCCGCTGCATATGCCTGAGCCGGGCTATCCGACATCGATGCTTCGTTCCTTCGTAAAACGCAGTGTCAGCATCAGAGTTTTCATTCAGGCCGATGGAGGCGTGCGCTTCCTCGAAGTGCTGGGCGCGCCCGATCCTAGGCTTATCAGCCTGACCCGAAGTGCTGTCGAACAGTGGGTCTTCGAACCCTGGCAGCCGTCTGCTTCTCATCCCGAGGGCGAAGCAGTTACGGTCACGTTCAATTTCACGGAGCGTCCACATACCAACCCGCCGCTGGCAGCCAATGTCGAGCTGAGGCAGGTGTTGTGCTGGCAGCTGAATACGGAAATGTTCGAGGGACGCAAATGGCGCAAGGACGTCAAACCGGATGCGCTGATGCGCACAGAGCTGTACCTGTCGAGCAGTCCGGTCATAGAGCATTTTCTCACCCTGGACGAGCGTCAGGCCCTGGTTCTTGAGCTGCTGGAAGCGACGCCGGGCATCGTCGCTCAATGCCAAAAAAATCCGATGCGCAGGTATGTTGATTATTTGCCGGAGAGTGTGAGGAAGGCGTTGTAAGGGTTGAGCGGTATGGATTACGGACATCGTGCGCGCCGCGTACTTGTGGGAGTGAGCTTGCTCACGAAGAGGCCGGTACAGCCGACGGATATCTCTCGTTTCGCACGCGTCAGCGGGAACGCCTTTCTTAAGGCTCCGCGTCACCATTCGCTCCATGAGCCACATTCAAGATTGGACGTAAAGTCTCCAGAAAAGCATGAGCGGGCATGGCAACGAAAATGTTTGTTGCCCTGTGAATACGCCTTCGCGAGCAAGCGAAGCGTCGCCCGGCTCATCTCCCACATGTCAGGGAATCTCGTGTGCTTTTGCGTGAGCTTCAGGTCTTGCCAACCAACACCACCACCTTCCCCACAGCCCTCCGTCCCCCCAACAAATCAATTGCCTCCCCAGCCCTTTCCAGCGGATAAACCGTCGACACCAGTGGCTTCAACTTCCCTTCTTCAAACCACGCAAACAGCTGCTTGAAGTTCGCCGCATTGTCCTGCGGTTGTCTCTGAGCAAACGAGCCCCAGAACACGCCGACCACCGAAGCGCCCTTGAGCAGGGTGAGGTTGACGGGCAGTTCCGGAATGCGGCCGCTGGCGAAGCCGACGACCAGCAGGCGGCCGTTCCAGGCGATGCTGCGGATGGCCTGGTCGAAGAGGTCGCCGCCGACCGGGTCGTAGATCACGTCGGCGCCGTTGCCGTTGGTGAGGCGTTTGATTTCGTCCTTGAGGCTGGTTTCGCTGTAGTTGATCAGTTCGTCCGCGCCTGCGTTTCTGGCGACTTCGAGTTTTTCGGCGCTGCTGGCGGCGGCGATGACGCGGGCGCCGAGGGCTTTGCCGATTTCTACGGCGGCCAGGCCGACGCCGCCGGATGCACCGAGCACCAGCAGGGTTTCGCCGGGTTGCAGGCGGGCGCGTTGTGTGAGGGCGTGCATGGAGGTGCCGTAGGTCATGCTGAATGCGGCCGCCGTGGTGAAGTCCATGCCCTGTGGAATCGGCAGCACGTTGTAGTGGGGCACGGCGACCTGCTCGGCAAAGCTGCCCCAGCCGGTGAGGGCCATGACGCGGTCGCCGGTTTTCAGGTGGCTGACGTTCTCCCCGACGGCGGCTATCACGCCTGCGGCCTCACCCCCCGGTGAGAACGGGAAGGGTGGTTTGAATTGGTATTTACCCTCGATGATCAAGGTGTCGGGAAAGTTGACCCCGGCGGCGTGCACGTCGAGCAGAATTTCGTTCTTTTTGATCGCGGGGCCGGGGACATCTTCGAGCACCAGTGTGCTGGCAGGACCGAAGGCTTTGCATAACAGGGCTTTCATCGGGCTATTCCTTTTCCGGTAATGGCCGATAAAGTCAGTTAAGCGGGTTCCCGGGTCAACAAGCATGGCCCTGCCTGATAAGCACACATAAGCTGTAAGCTACGTGGCAAACCGTATTAAGGAGTGGACTGTGAAAGCGTGGATTCTGATGTTGCTGGCCTTGTCATTGCCTGTCATGGCGCAAGAGGAAGCCAAGGAAGAAGGGGGTGCCCCGAAAGCGGCGTATGTCTCGCTGACGCCTCCGTTCGTGGGTAACTACGCCCTTGATGGCGGCCCGAAGCTGCGTGTCTACAAGGCTGACATTGCCTTGCGTGTAACAGGTGCCGACGCCGAGGCCGCCGTGAAGCGCAATGACGCATTGATCCGCAACCAGCTGGTGTCGCTGTTCACTCAGCAGACCGTCGATACCATGAGCAGCGCCGAAGCGAAGGAAAACATTCGTCAGGAAGCGCTCAAGCAGGTTCAGCGCGTCATGAACGATGAAGAAGGCAAGCCGATTGTCGAAGACTTGCTGTTCAATAACTTCATCGTTCAATAACGTTCGTCAGCGCAATGTCAGGATCGCCGCCCATTGTTCGGCGGTCACCGGCATGACCGAGAGCCGGCTGCCTTTTTGTACCAGAGGCAGTTGCTCCAGCTGACTTTGCTGCTTGAGATAACCCAGCCCCAGCACGCGCTTGAAGGTCTCCACGAACTCGACGTCGATGGCACTCCACGGATTCTTTTCCTCCGTGGCCTTGGCGTCGTGATAGTGGCTCTCGGGGTCCAGTGCAGTGGGGTCCGGGTAGGCTGATCTGGCGATTTTGCCGATGCCGGCGATGCCCGGCTCCGGGCAACTGGAGTGATAGAAAAAGAACGCATCGCCCTCTGCCATGGCTCTCAGAAAATTGCGCGCCTGATAATTGCGCACCCCGTCCCAGCGAGCGTTGCCCAGTCGTTGCAGGTCGCTGATCGAGAATTCATCAGGCTCGGACTTCATCAGCCAATAGGCCATTGTGCTCACTCCACAGACAAAAGGTTCACGGTAATACGAACAGTTTGATGACAAACCGACAATCGGTTCGCGCCACTATTTGCGTACTGGTTCACGTTACCGCAAAATGCCGCCCTTCAAAGTTCCACGCTGTTGCACGGCCTATACAAAACCGATGCTGACATCGTATTGATTTGCCTAAGGAGGGCAGTCAATGAAACGCAAGCCTGATTTACTCTGGATTCTGGTTATTCTGTTTGGCTTGGGTGTCGTGACAACCGGTTATGCACAGAGCTTGTGGTCCACCAAGGATGATGCTCCAGTCGAGATCACACAGCAGCAGCAAAAAGTCCCCGGCAGGCATTGAGCCCTGCTTGTACTCTGATCGTTGATAGCCTTGTTGGCTGAACGATCAGAGTGTCTGCGTCACATACCAGCCTTTATCCGATACCGTGCCTTGCAGCGGTACATCCCAACTGGCCTGCGCCAGTCGATCGACTTTCTGACACTCGTGAGCCAGCCCCAGTAACACCGGCTTGCGCCAGGTCTTTCTGCGCGCCAGGTACGCCAGGCTGCGGTCGTAGAAACCTCCGCCCATGCCCAGGCGACCGCCTTCGTCATCGAAACCTACCAACGGCATCAGAATCAGGTCGAGCGCCCATATAGTGCGCTGCTTTGCCCGGTCGATGCGCGGCTCAGGGATGCGGAAACGGTTGGGGATGAATGTCTCGCCGGGGCGTACGCGCTGAAAAACCATGCGGGTGCGCGGCCATGCGTTGAGCACCGGCAGATAGGTTGCCTTGCCGCGACGCTGGGCTTCACGCAGTAACAGCCGCGGATCGATCTCGCCATCCATCGGCAGGTACAGCGAAACATGCCGGGCACGTCGAAACAGCGGGTGCTGCGCCAATTGACGATAAATATCCCGTGCGGCTTCGCGTTGCTGGCTTTGACTCAGGGCTTTGCGTGCCTTGCGTAGCTGGCGGCGCAATTGCGGACGAGTAAGTGATTGGGCGCTGATCATGAGCAGAAGGTCATGCAGGCTGATCCGGAAAGGAGGTTGAAGCCGGAGCGGGGTCGTCGTTGCCAGACAACAGGGCTGGCAACGAACTGAATATGGACTCCCCGACGAACCGCTGTCGGTTTAGCCCTTGAACCCGAAAGTTCAAGGTGGAGATTGCAGGAGGTTTTAAGGCTTTCCGTCGAGCGGACATGCACACCAACCCCAACGTGCAACCCCCGTGGTTGTGCGTATCGGCTCAGGGACATGACCGACTGGCAAGCACTCCAGGGAGCAGCGCGAGTATACAGAAATGCCCCGCAATAATCAGCCCCGAGTTGAATCCGGTGTGCCGGGCGTGTCTGTCGCCAGCACCAGATCGACCTTGTCGAGCAGATCGCGGACCTGTTCGCGGGTCGAACCGCTGGTCTGTACGTCAGGCAGATGTTCCTTGTGCAGCAGGTCGTGAGTGATGTTCAGGGCAGCCATCACGGCGATGCGATCTGCACCGATGACTTTGCCGCTGCTGCGGATCTCACGCATCTTGCCATCCAGGTAGCGGGCGGCGCTGACCAGGTTGGTGCGCTCTTCCTGAGGGCAGATGATCGAATATTCCTTGTCCAGGATCTGAACGGTAACGCTGTTGCCATTGCTCATGAGTCTTGCTCCAGGGCTTTAAGGCGCGAAATCATTGACTCGACCTTCTGCCGGGCGATTTCGTTTTTTTCAATCAGTTGGGCACGTTCCTCGCGCCAGGTCTTTTCCTGAGCTAATAAGAGTGCGTTTTGGCCTTTAAGTTGCTCGGCATACTTCAGGAGCAGCTCCACACGTTTCATCAGCGCTTGCAGGTCGGTGTCTTCCATTGTTTTCCACTGAATACTTTCTGATGAATGGCAGGGGGAGCGATGCTTGTGCTCAAGCTCGAACCGCCGTCCGGGTGATCTTGTCGCGCGGATAGTCTAGGATACAAGGCCTTCATTCTAGACATTGCGCCGTTTGGCGACTAGCTACCCATGCCCATTCAGAATTCTCCGTACAAAGCGTTCGCCACTCTGCTCAACAGTGGCGGTCACCAGGTATCTCCTGCCGAGCTGCATGGCCTGTTGCTGGGGCGCAGTTGCGCAGGTGCCGGTTTCGACAACGAAGGCTGGTTCGCCGACGCGTCGGTCCTGCTCGAAACCGAGCCGCAGGACAATATCCGTCAGGCGCTCGTCGGCTTGCAAGAGATGGTCAAGGGCGAGCTCACCGGTGACGACATGACCGTCGTGCTGTTGCTGCCGGGCGACGACGAACCGCTGACCGAGCGTGCTGCTGCGCTGGGCCAATGGTGTCAGGGGTTCCTGGCAGGTTTCGGTCTGGCCATTGGCGACAAGCCGCTGGGCACTGAAGCCAAGGCGGTTCTGGAGGATCTGGCGGCGATTGCCCAGGTTCAGGACGCGCTGGAAGAGTCCGAAGACGGCGAAACCGACTACATGGAAGTCATGGAGTACATGCGCGTAGCGCCGCTGCTGCTGTTCACTGAATTCAACGAGCCGTCCGCGCCGCAACCCAAGCCTTCACTGCACTGATAGCCGATCACTGCGACACCGGCCTGCGCGTGCCACAGCGCGAGCCGGTGGACTCCATCAGGACGCCCGCTGCCCATGATTCAGATCCCGAAGTCCGAGTACGCCCGCCGCCGCAAGGCTCTGATGGCTCAGATGGAGCCGGACAGCATTGCCATCCTGCCCGCCGCTGCGGTTGCCATTCGCAATCGTGACGTCGAGCACGTTTACCGGCAGGACAGCGACTTTCAGTACCTGAGCGGCTTTCCCGAGCCGGAAGCGGTGGTGGTGCTGATCCCCGGTCGTGAATACGGCGAGTACGTATTGTTCTGCCGCGAGCGCAATCCCGAGCGCGAGCTGTGGGAAGGCCTGCGTGCAGGACAGGAAGGCGCGATCCGCGAGTACGGTGCGGACGACGCGTTTCCCATCAATGACATCGACGAAATCCTGCCCGGCCTGATCGAAGGCCGGGATCGGGTGTATTCGGCGATGGGTAGCAATCCTGAATTCGACCGGCACCTGATGGACTGGATCAACGTGATTCGCTCCAAGGCGCACCTCGGTGCCCAGCCGCCCAAGGAGTTCGTGGCGCTGGACCACCTGTTGCACGACATGCGCCTGTACAAGTCCGCTGCGGAAATCAAGGTCATGCGTTGCGCGGCGGATATTTCCGCGCGGGCCCATGTGCACGCTATGCAGGCCTGTCGCGCGGGGCTGCATGAATTCAGCCTGGAGGCCGAGCTGGACTACGAGTTCCGCAAGGGCGGTTCGAAGATGCCTGCCTACGGCTCGATCGTCGCCTCGGGGCGCAACGGTTGCATCCTGCATTACCAGCAGAACGACGCGGTGCTCAGGGACGGTGATCTGGTGCTGATCGACGCCGGCTGCGAAATCGACTGCTATGCCAGTGACATCACCCGGACCTTTCCGGTGAACGGCAGGTTTTCTACCGAGCAGAAGGCCATTTACGAGCTGGTGCTCAAGGCCCAGCATGCGGCCTTCGAGGCCATTGGTCCCGACAAGCACTGGAACCAGGCGCACGAGGCGACGGTCAAGGTGATTACGGCCGGACTGGTCGAGCTGGGCCTGCTGCGCGGCGACGTCGGCGAGCTGATCGAAAGCGAGGCCTACAAAATGTTTTACATGCACCGTGCCGGGCACTGGCTGGGCATGGATGTACACGACGTCGGCGAATACAAGGTCGGCGGCGAGTGGCGCGTACTGGAGGTCGGCATGACGCTGACCGTTGAACCCGGGATTTACATATCCCCCGACAACCTGGAAGTCGCGAAAAAATGGCGAGGTATTGGTGTGCGAATCGAGGATGACGTGATTGTGACCAGGCAGGGGTGTGAAATTCTGTCCGGCGGCGTGCCCAAGACCGTCGCCGAGATCGAGGCGCTGATGGCGGCTGCACAGGAACACGTCGCATGAGCCGCTTCAATATCGCCATCGTCGGCGGCGGACTGGTCGGTGCAAGCCTTGCGTTGTCGCTGCAGGCCGGTGCCAAGGCGCGCGGCTGGAAAATCGTGCTCATCGAGCCATTTGCGCCGGGTGAAGCCTGGCAGCCCAGCTACGATGCGCGTTCTTCGGCATTGTCGTTTGGCTCGCGACGCATCTATGAACGGCTTGGCCTGTGGCAGCAGATTTCCCGACGCGCCGAGCCGATTCTGCAAATCCAGGTGTCGGACCGGGGTCGCTTCGGCGCCACTCGCCTGTCTGCGCTCGAAGAGGGCGTTCCGGCGCTCGGCTATGTAGTCGAAAACGCCTGGCTCGGTCAGGCTCTGTGGGCAGGGCTGGATCGTGATGTGGTCAGTTGGCGTGTGCCGGCCGAGGTCAAACACATGCAGCCATTGGCCGACGGTTATCGCCTGAGCCTGAGTGACGACAGCGAGCTGGACTGCGACCTGGCGGTGCTGGCCGACGGCGGCCGTTCCAGCCTGCGCGAGCAGTTGGGTATCGGGGTGCGGCAACGGCCCTACGACCAGCATGCGCTGATTGCCAATATCACGCCGAGCGAAGCTCACTGTGGTCAGGCGTTCGAACGTTTTACCGAGGACGGGCCGATGGCGCTGCTGCCATTGCCGGATAACCGCTGTGCGCTGGTCTGGACACGTCCGGGCAACGATACCCAGCGTCTGGCCGAGCTGGACGACCGCAGTTTTCTGGAAGAGCTGCAGGGCGTCTTTGGCTATCGCCTGGGCACGCTGCGTCAGGTCGGTGCTCGGCATGTCTACCCCTTGGCACTGATCGAAGCCGAAGAGCAGGTGCGCTCGCATCTGGTGATTCTGGGCAACGCGGCGCACAGCCTGCATCCGGTCGCCGGACAGGGGTTCAATCTGTCCTTGCGCGACGCCGATGCACTGGCCGAGACGCTGCTGGACAGCGACGCGCCGCCCGGTGAGCTGCCGACTCTGCAGCTCTACCGTGAGCGTCAGCGCCAGGATCAGCAATTGACCGTGGGCTTCTCCGACAAGGTGACACGCCTGTTCGGCAGCTCCCGGTCGGCGGTTGCCACCGGGCGTAACGTCGGGTTGCTCGGGCTGGACCTGCTGCCTGCCGCCAAGCGCTGGTTTGCCCGCCAGGCCATGGGTTTGGGGACTCGATCCGATGTGTGAATCACACACTTTAAACACAGGGCTTCGGCCGCAAGCGAGAACGGTTTGACCATGGAAACGCGCGCAGATGTGCTGATTGTCGGAGCCGGAATGGTCGGCAGTGCCCTTGCCTTGGCATTGCAGGGCAGCGGCCTTGATGTGCTGGTGGTCGACGGTGGACCGCTGAGCGTCGAGCCGTTTGATCAACAGTCGAGCTTCGAGCCGCGGGTCAGCGCCCTGTCGGCGGCCAGCCAGCGAATCCTCCAGCGGCTGGGCGTGTGGGACGGCATCGCAGCCCGACGCATAAGCCCGTATGCGCATATGCAGGTCTGGGATGGCAGCGGCACCGGGCAGATTCACTTCTCGGCCTCCAGTGTGCATGCCGACGTGCTGGGGCACATCATCGAGAATCGTGTGGTGCAGGACGCGCTGCTCGACCGTCTGCATGCCAGCGACATCGGCCTGCTGGCCAACGCACGGCTGGAACAGATGCGTCACTCCGGCGATGACTGGCTGCTGACCCTGGCCGATGGTCGTCAACTGCGCGCACCGCTGGTAGTGGCCGCCGATGGTGCCAATTCCGCCGTGCGCCGCCTGACCGAAACGCCGACGCGTGAATGGGATTACCTGCATCACGCGATCGTCACCAGCGTGCGCACCGCCGACCCCCACAGAAAAACCGCCTGGCAGCGTTTCACCGATGACGGGCCGCTGGCCTTTCTGCCGCTGGAGCGCGAGGGCGAGCACTGGTGCTCCATCGTCTGGTCAGTCACACCTGCCGAAGCCGAGCGCCTGATGGTGCTGGAGGATGACCTGTTCTGCCGCGAACTGGAGCAGGCATTCGAAGGACGACTGGGCCAGGTGCTGTCTGCCGATAGCCGCCTGTGCGTGCCGCTGCGTCAACGTCACGCCAAGCGTTACGTTGCCAGAGGATTGGCACTGATTGGCGATGCGGCACACACCATTCACCCGCTGGCCGGGCAGGGCGTGAACCTCGGTTTTCTCGACGCCGCAGTGCTGGCTGAAGTGCTGACCCGTGCCGCAAAGCGTGGCGAGCGCTGGTCTGACCTGCGTGTGCTGGGCCGCTACGAGCGCCGCCGCATGCCGCACAACCTCGCGCTGATGGCCGCGATGGAAGGCTTCGAGCGCCTGTTCCAGGCCGACCCGCTGCCCTTGCGCTGGTTGCGCAACACCGGCCTGAAAATGGTCAACCGCATGCCCGAAGCCAAGGCGCTGTTCGTCCGCGAAGCGCTGGGGTTGTCTGGGGATCTGCCTGAGCTGGCGCGGATCGAAGCACGCTAGAAGCCAAGACATACCTACGCGGAGCCCAGGCGCGACGGTGTTCTCAAGAACATCATCGTTCCTCACGCTCCAGCGTGGGAGTGCCTATCGTGACGCTCTGCGTCATGGATGTGCGCCGCGCCGCTTAATCAATAGTGGACGCGGAGCATGGACACGATAGCGTCCCTCCATCAACGCACCACGGCGCTGCGGTACTGTTCCGGTGTCAGCCCGGTCCAGCGTTTGAAGGCGCGGCTCAGGCAGTCGGTGTCGGAAAAACCTAACAGGTAGGCGATTTCGTTCAGCGAGCTTTGCTGATCGTTCATGTGCAAAAGCGCCAGGTTCTGGCGGCATTGATTGAGCAGCAGGTCATAGCAGGAGCCCTCGTCGGCCAGATGGCGCTGCAGGCTGCGCGGGCTCAGGTGCAGGGCTTCGGCAATGCTTCTGACAGTGGGCTCGCCGTCCGGCAGCAGGGTTTCGATGGCCGAGCGTACGCGCTGCTCCCAGATCAGTGACGGTAGCGGATCCCCTTGGGATTCCTGACCGTTCAGCTGTACCGGGCCGTCATCCAGGTGGCTGTCGAATTGATCACCGTCAAACTCCAGCAAGTTCTCCTGCGCCGCAAACATGACCGGTGAACGAAACAGGTCGTGCCAGGGACGCGGGTCCTCGGGCGCGGGACGTTGCAGGTGCACGGCAAGCGGCGCATAGCCCCGGCCGAGCCGATTGCGGCAGGTGCGTACGTAAATCGCGGCAAACGCATCGAGCAGCTCATGGACCGGTGACTGGCAGGAGGATGGTGTGCCGAAGCGGAATTCATAACGCTCGCCGACTGTTCTGAAGTCCAGCTCCAGAGAGTCCTCGGCCATCGAGCGGTAACGTACGATGCGCTCGAACACTTCACGCAGCGAGCCGCTGGCCACCAGTGTGTAGCCCAGCGCATGAAACGCCGTCGGGCTGACAAAACGTGAAACACGTAGACCCAGAGCCGGATCAAGGCTGGCCTGAACTGCGCGTTGCCAGAGGGTGGCGGTGACATCCGGCGAGAATTGCGCATCGGCCTCACTCAGCCTATTCAGGTCAATGCCCGCGCTCTGGCACAACGCATCGCTGTCCATGCCCAAGGCAGTGAGCTGCTTGCGCAGAGCGGGGGTCCAGCTGGCGAGACTGCTTGGCTCGGGCATGCACACGCCTCTTCCTGACATGAGGTGACTTCAGCATCAGGCTCGTGCCGATAAGGTCTCACCGGGCAACTCCCTTGCCTGACGCCGCCTTCAAGAATGAAAGCATTTGTGACAGTTGTGCAAGTGTCATGACGCGTTTCTTGCCGTTACGCAGAAAATAGTCCGCGCTATCACCACTGAGCGACGCTCTATAGGCCGAAACGAGCTATGAGCAGGCGCCGATTATGCAGTCATCGTATAACGCTAAAGCGCGCCTCTTTTTCCCGACGCCTCGCTAACCCATCCCTGATGCAGGTCAGAGCGTTTCTGTCATTTGACACTGGAATGGCAAATGACTATAAGTGCATCATGTTGTACGACAACATAAGACTTGAAAAAAATTACAACCACAAAAATAATTCAAAGAGTAACAACCTCATGATCAGTCTGAATTCTCAGGCCATAAACGCGTGCTCTTCGTGCGAAAAATCTGTTTTTACGCATGATCGTCGGCAGAAAGCGCATAAAAGTCTTCTGAAGAAACCGTAATCTGAAGTTACATAAAACCAGCCGCCTCACGGCCTTGGCCGCGGGACGCTCATCGCCAATCTAAAAATAAACAGGGTGAAGAGATGAAGATAAAAGGCATTCGGTGGTGGATGGTGGGGCTGGTAACGGCCGGCCTGGTCGTCAACTACCTGGCACGCAACACGTTGTCCGTCGCAGCACCGACGCTCATGAGCGAACTGAGCATTTCCACCGAGCAATACGCGCACATCGTTGTCGCCTGGCAATTGTGCTACGCCATCATGCAGCCCGTGGCGGGCTATATCATCGACGCGATCGGCACCAAAATGGGCTTTGCGATTTTCGCCATCGCCTGGTCTGGCGCCTGCGCTGCCGCCGCATTTGCAACCGGTTGGCAGAGTCTGGCGATCTTCCGCGGCATGCTCGGCCTGACCGAAGCAGCAGGGCTGCCGGCAGGCGTCAAGGCGACCACCGAATGGTTTCCGGCCAAAGAGCGCTCGGTGGCCATCGGCTGGTTCAACATCGGCTCGTCGTTCGGCGCATTGCTGGCGCCGCCGCTGGTGGTCTGGGCCATTCTGCAGAGTGGCTGGGAGCTGGCGTTCCTGATTGTCGGCGGTCTTGGCATTGTGTGGAGCGGCCTGTGGCTGCTGCTGTACAAGCACCCGCGCGATCAGAAGCGTCTTGGCGATGCCGAACGTGACTACATCCTCAGCGGCCAGGAAGCGCGTCTGAAGGATGCACCTGCCCAGAAAGGCAGCTGGAAGCGACTGTTCAAAAACCGTAATTTCTACGCAATTGCCTCGGCGCGGATCCTCTCCGAGCCTGCCTGGCAGACCTTCAATGCGTGGATCCCGCTGTATCTAATGACCGAGCGTCACATGAATATCAAGGAAGTCGCGATGTTCGCCTGGCTGCCGTTTCTGGCGGCTGACATCGGTTGCGTACTCGGCGGCTACCTCAGTCCGTTGTTCCACAAGTACTGCAAGGTGTCGCTGTTCACTTCGCGCAAGATGGTCATGCTGTTCGGCTGCTCCTGCATGATCGGGCCAGCGTGCATCGGGCTGGTCGAGAGTCCCTATACCGCCATCGCCTTGCTGTGCATCGGCGGCTTTGCCCACCAGACCCTGTCGGGCGCGCTGTATTCGATCACCTCGGATTCATTCGGTAAAAACGAGGTTGCAACAGCGACCGGGATGGGCGGAATGTTCGGCTTTTTCGGGGCGGCGGCGTTCACCATGGTATTCGGCGTGCTGGTCACCAAAATCGGCTACAGCCCGCTGTTCGTGGTGCTGGCGATCTTCGACATTATCGCTGCAATCGTGGTCTGGAACGTTGCCCGTGAAGTCCCGCAGCACGACGAACCATTACCGCTGGCTGCGGGCGAGCAGGGGCCGCGTACTGTGCCTGCAACCTGAGGCCGTCGTAATCCTGTAACGAAGTGTGGATAGTCTTTGCCCTGAAAGTGATTTTTATTGGAGGCCGTTCCTCGAAGGCAGGGAGTGGCCTCTTTTTTTGCCTGTCAGCTGATATTCGTTTTGGGAATTAACAAATAGCTTCTTATTCCTTAGCGAATATACCTTCCATCCCTATACTCGTCTCATGAACGCATACATGCAGGAGGCGAATCCATGCATAACGAGTCGATCCGGTATCTGATCGTGCCAGGCTGGCAAGGGTCTCCTGATGATCATTGGCAGACCCACTGGCAGAACAGTCTGCCCAACAGCACGCGCGTGGAGCAGGCCGACTGGCTCAAGCCACGTCGTGAAGACTGGGTGGGTGAGTTGCAACGCACGATCGCCGCGCACGACACGCCAGTGATCCTGATCGCGCATAGCCTGGGTTGCGTCACCGTCGCGCACTGGGCCCGACTCGCGCCGCTGGAAACCTTGCGTCAGGTGCAGGGCGCACTGCTGGTGGCACCGGCCGACGTCGATCGTCCGAATTGCCCGCCTGCGTTGCGTAATTTTGCACCGATCCCTACTGATCTGTTGCCGTTTCCGACGCAGATCGTCAGCTCTGACAACGATCCTGCGGTCAGCTCCCAGCGGGCCATCGAGATGGCGCGTCACTGGGGTGCCGAGCTAGGCTTTCTGAGTCAGGCCGGGCATATCAACGTCAAGTCCGGCCATCAACGCTGGGAGCAGGGTTTCGCCTACCTGTATCGCCTGCAAAACCGTCTGGAGCAACACGCGCGTCGTCGTGCATGACCGGGCAGCTTGTTTATCGGACTCACCGGGTCCCGTCTTTTTAAACGCTTGAGCCATCGCAAGGGCTCAGGCGGGAGTGTGTCATGAGCCTTCACGAAAACTTCGGTCAGCCGCTGCTGACCTTTCCCGATGCGGAAAAAAGCCCACTGAGCATTCGCGCCAAGGCGCTGGTGTTTATCGATCCACGCTCGCGTCGGTTGCGTGAAGAAATGGAGCAACTGGCTCCCCGTTCTTTACCGGTACTGATCCGTGGCGAGTCCGGGACCGGCAAGGAATTGCTGGCGCGGCATATTCATCGCGGCAGCGATCGCTCCGGGTTGTTCGTTTCAGTGAACTGCGGTGCCATCAGTCCGACCTATGCCGACGCCGAATTATTCGGCTACGCCGCCGGAGCTCACAGTGGGACGGTCAGCAGTCGCGCAGGCTGGTTCGGTTCAGCCAATGGCGGCACCTTGTACCTGGACGAGATCGGCGACCTGCCGTTGCCGATCCAGGTCAAGCTGCTTGCGGCCCTTGAAAATCACGAAGTCACGCGAGTGGGCGCCCAGCAGCCGAGCCCGGTCGATGTGCGTCTGGTCGCCGCCACCAGCATCGATCTGGCCCAGGCCGTGGCCGCCGGGAAATTCCACGAGCGTCTTTATCATTACCTGAGCGAGGGCCGCCTTGATCTGCCTGCTCTGCGCGAGCAGCCGGGCAACATCCTGCCGTTGGCCGAATATTTTGTGGGGATCTACAGCCAGCGTCTGAACCTGCCGGTGCAACTGATCAGTGAGGACGCGCAGCGCACGCTGGAGGCGCACAGCTGGCCCGGTAATACCCGTGAGCTGGAGAACGTCATTCACTTTGCCTTGCTGGTCAGCAGCGGTGATGAAATTCGCGCACAGGATATCAATCTGCCGGACATCGCCGATCCGTTGACGCTGATCGAGCGCCAGACGCAGCTATTGCTGAATGGTGGTGATCGCAGGCAGCTTTCCGCGCTCAGGCAATTGCTTGAAACAGTCACCTCGGAGCTGGCGCGGCGTCCCGCTTGAGCGCGCCCCAGCGCGGTCTTGATGAGGTAAAGTAGATCCTGATGCAAAAAAGCATAAGCACTCGATTAAAAAGTATTTTATCGGAATATAAAACACCGGTAATGTCAGCATGATGTCGCAGGGTTCGGATAGCTGTGGCAAACCATTGAATAATAAGGTGTCATTTTCTGGATGACGCTCTCGGATTTCGTTAAGGACATTGCATGAAAAAGACGTTTTTGCTGACCGCTCTGGCGGCTGTGTTCTCGATTGGCCTGGCTCACGCAGGTGAAAAGCTGGTAGTCGGCGCGACGCCCGTACCGCACGCGGAAATCCTTGAGCTGATCAAGCCGACCCTGGCCAAGGAAGGTGTGGACCTGGAAATCAAGGTCTTCACTGACTACGTACAGCCGAACGTGCAACTGAACGAGAAGCGTCTGGACGCCAACTACTTCCAGACCAAGCCTTACCTGGATGGCTTCAACAAAGCCAAGGGCGACAATCTGGTGACTGGCGTGGGCGTACACGTGGAACCGTTCGGTGGCTACTCCAGCAAGTACAAGACACTGGCGGATCTGCCTGAAGGCGCAACCATCGCCATTCCAAACGAAGGCAGCAACGCAGGCCGCGCACTGCTGCTGTTGCAAAAAGGTGGCCTGATCACCCTGAAGGATCCGACCAACGCCCTGTCCACGCCGAAAGACATCGCAACCAACCCGAAGAAATTCAAATTCCGCGAACTCGAATCAGCTGTACTGCCACGTGCGTTGAAGCAGGTTGACCTTGCCCTGATCAACACCAACTACGCGCTGGAAGCCAAGCTCAATCCGAAGAAAGACGCGCTGATCATCGAGGGTGCCGATTCGCCTTACGTGAACTTCCTCGTCACCCGCAAAGACAACGCCCACACCGACGCCATCGAAAAGCTGTCGAAAGCGTTGACCAGCCAGGAAGTCAAAGACTTCATCAACAAGAAGTACGACGGCGCGGTATTGCCTGCGTTCTGATTACTGACTCTCGCTCTCCCAACTATCGTGCGACGCTCCGCGTCGCAGCTACATGCTGTATGGGGCTGGACAGAAATCTTGGTGGGAGTGAGCTTGCTCACGAAGGCGTTGGTCCAAACGCCATATTTCCGGGGGCTGCACCGGCCTCTTCGCGAGCAAGCTCGCTCCCACAAAGACATGTGTGTAAAGCTGAGCGCGGAGCATGTTGCGGGCACTTATCGTTCCTCACGCTCTGGTGTGAGGAACGATAACCTCAACTATCGTGCGACGCTCTGCGTCTCCCCACAATTCCCCGTCATAAACTCCCCCGAAAATGCTTTCTCGACAAAACGTGTCGAGTCCGGCAGTGAGCCATTCACTGCGCCGGAGTGATCCAGTTGCGGGTAGTAATGCCATTCGATGCGGTCGCCTGCCCTGCACGCGTCCTTGACCAGCGCGATCTGGCTGCGAACAGGTGAGATGACGTCCTTGCCCCCGGTACCGATAAATACCGGAATGTCCGACTTTACCGTCGGGTAGTCCGAATGGCGATTGACCTGATCCAGTGCTTTCTCGGGTGAGCGTTTGAAACTGTTGTTGAACGTCAGTCCATCCGCGACCACCTTGCGCTCGATGGCTTGCAGGCATTCACGCTGGCTGGTTTCAAACGCGGGCTTCGCGCGGTCGCTCAGGTAATCGGCGGGATGCAGCAACGGGTTGATCAGCGCGGCGGTACTCAATCGCAACAGGTTGTAGGCCAGCGACGGCGAGACCTGATCGCGGAAGTTATCCGGTCCGGTATGTTTCTCATGCAATTGAGCCATCGGATAAGGCGTCCCGGTCGCGACCACACCGACAATGTTCAATTCGGGCGCGTAAGTCTTCTGATACACGGCCGTAGCGAAAGCGGCACGGCCACCCTGGGACTGCCCAAACACAACCACCCGCGAAGATAGCTTGAACCCAGCACCTTGAACGGCACGAATGCTGTCGAGCACACCATATGCCAGCGGACTGCTCAGCCCGAACGGATGCAGCCCCGGCGTCCCCAAACCCTCATAGTCAGTAGCCACAATCGCATAACCCCGGCCAAGCCATTCATTCAGGTAGCGCGTATCGCGATCACTGCGCCCTGTGAATGAAGGCGCACAGATGTCCGCGCTACCGACAGTACCGTGCGCCCACGCCATCAGTGGCCATCCGCCCTTTGGCGACTTACCTCTGGGCATGAACAGAGCACCTGACACTGCGACTGGCTGATTGTTGAGCCCGTCTGTTGAGGTGTACAGGATGCGGACATTCTGTCCGGCATTTTCGAGACTCTGCTTGTCCGTCAGCGGTTCGGAGCGCAGCAGTCGGCCCGGTGTCGGCGGCACTTTATCCGGCCATGTGTAAAAGGCAGAAACACCGCCCTCGCCATATCTGGTCGCATTAACAGATGGCCTGGCAGACCCTGGTGCGGCGCTGCAACCTGCGAGCAGGACCGTCAACAGGATGGCCAGAATGGCCGAGGACCTTGGCGATGAGTTCATCAGTATTTCTCCACGAGCTCACAGGAGAGGGCGTCTCAGCATGGATGTATCAAGCCAGGTATGACCTGAGGAATACTAACTGTAGCGAGCGCCGCCAGCATTAAAATCGTAAATCCAATAAGCTCCAACGCCTGGCTCGGTTAATCGCGATGCACGTCCCGGCCTACAGGAGTTTTCCATGCGTAAGGATTACCTCGCTTTCTTCGTCTCGCTTTTCCTGTCCAGGCTGGCGGATCAGATTCTGTTGTTCATTGTGCCGCTGGTGGTGTTTCAGACCACCAACAGCGCATCGTGGGCCGGGCTGGCGTTTTTCGTTGAATCGCTGCCGAGGTTTCTCGCGTTTCCGTTGTGTGGTGCCCTCTGCGACAAATACCCGCCAGTCAAAATTCTGCATATCAGCCAGATCTACCGGGCATCGCTGTGCGTGCTGGCGATGGTGCTCTACGCCATCTTTGGCGGTATCGGATGGCTGGTGGTGCTGTCGGCATTGTGCGGGGTGCTGACCACGCAAGGCATCATGGCGCGCGAAGTGCTCATGCCGCATATCTTTCAGCACTACAGCTACACCAGAACGTTGTCCTATTCCCAGATCGCCGACCAGTCCGGGCTGGTTCTCGGGCCCTTGGTCGCGGCACTGATGCTTGAAGTGTGGGCCTGGCACTGGGTCGTACTGTTGACCGCTGGCCTGTTCCTGCTGGCAGACCTGAGCATGCTCGCGTGGCAACGTCTCAGCCGTATCACGCTGGAGGTGTTCGAGCAGCATCAGGACATCTGGCTGCAGCCGTTGCGGATTGCATTCGGGCATATCCGCAGCCAGGCGGAATTGAAAAAGATCATCACGCTGGCAGTAGGCGTCAACCTGATCGTCGGTGTCACGCTGGCGACCTCGGCAGCCATGGTGATCGGTGAGTACAGCGCCGGCAAAGACAGCTACGCCGGCCTGCAGGCGGCGGGCGCGGTGACGACCATCGTGATCCTGTTCTTCCTGGCCCGCGTGGCTCTGCCTATGCGCGTGCTGGGTGGCGTCGGCTTTTCGATGATCGCGACCGGGGCATTCATCAGCGCCCTGAGCCCGAACCTGATTGGCTATGCGCTCGGGTTCCTGTTGATCGTCGGCTTCGACAAGATGTTCAACGTCTACATGCGCACCCTCCGGCAGCGGGTGATACCGCCTCAGGACTTCGGCAAGACGGTGGGCGTGATCACGTTGCTCAACAACCTGTCGCAGCCTCTGGCGGGTTTGCTGGTGGCCCTGCTCGCAGCGCCCTTGGGCATCCGCCAGGTCATCCTGAGTTTGACCATGCTGACGAGCGTTATCGGGGCGGGTGCCCTGTGGTGGTTTGCAAAGGCACGCAGCCCATTCCCGACCCCGATTGTTGAGGCTGATCGGGATGCTGGGAAATGAAAGCGAGAGGGTTGGCGTGTTATGGAATTGAGGGTCAACGCAAGAGCGCTCAGACCCCCTGATAACTTCGGCAGGCTGCTCTCCGCCCCTACAGAGAGCAGCCGCCGCTTCAGCCTTAAAACGCCAATGTCACCCGGGCATTCAGCGACTGATCCGATGCGTCGTTGCTCACCTGACCGTCGTAGCTCAGGCCCACGCTCAGCGTATCGCTCAACCCCAGGTCGACACCTGCGCCGAGCACGGCTGCGCTGCGGGCGATGGGGGCGCCGGAGAGTTCGAAGGTGTCACCGCCGCTGAAGGCCGAGCGGCTTTCCGGGGTGACGTCACCGTAGGCGCGACGCCAGCCCAGTGTGGCGTTGGGTTTGATCACGACGCTGCCTGCGTTCAGGCGGGTCGCTGCACGCAGGCCCAAGGTGCTGAAGGTGATGTGGTTGTCCTGGGACTTGTTCTGCAGGCTGATGGCGTTGCTGTTCTCGTCGAAGGCGTCGGTGTCCAGGCGTACGTGCGCCAGGTTGGCGAAGGGTTCAAGCTGTGCGTTGCCCATTTCCAGGGTGTAGCCCAGTTCGCCGAAGACCTGATTGGTCGCTGCCTTGTAGTCTTCCTTGAAGTGCTCGGACGAGCCCGGCAGGTCCAGCGTGCGCTTGGCGGTCAGCTCATGCCAGGTGCGTACCGCGCCGAGGCGCAGGCCCAGTTGGCCCCACTTCGCGCCGCCGTAGACACCCAGATGATAGTTGTCGCTGTCGGTCGAGCCGGACGCGTGGCGCAGGTCGAAGCTGCTGTTGCTGAAGCCTGCCAATGCACCTACACGCCAAGTGTCGTCGAGCGGTACGTCGGCGCCGAACAACAGGCCGCTGGTGCGGGTTTCGAGGCCCGAGGCGTCACGGCTGCTGTCGGTCTGGCCGGTCGCGCCGATGGCCTGGGTCCACACCACACCGCGCGAGGCGTCACCGGCGAGGGTTTGCGTGGTGCTGCCGAATGCCTGTGCAGATTGGGCTTGTTGCATGCGAGCATTCATGGCATTGCGCACCAGCCGGCTGTCTTCGATCAGTGCAGACTGCGTCGACGCGTGCAGTTCGTTGGACAGCGCGTTAAACGTGGCCTGCGCCGTCGAGGCGTCGTCCTGTACCACCTGACGCCACAGCGCGTTGCCTGCGCCCGCGCTGTCCAGCCCCTGCGCGACCGCCTTGGCGTTGCGCGTGGTCGCCAGGCTGGCGAAGGTTTGTGCGTTGCGATCCAGCGTCAGCCCGACATCGGTAGCGGTGTAGTTCAGCGTCGGGGTAAGGAACGCGAAGTTGGTTTGTACGGCGGCAAATGCACCGCTCACGCCACCGGCTGCGGAGAGGATCGAGTAACGGCTGGCGGCCAGCCAGTTACCGCCCTCGACCAGTGACAGCGTGCTGTTATTGATCGTGGCGCGGCCGCTGGCGACGATGCGGTCGGCTTTGCCACTGGCGTCCGACTCCACTTGATAAACCGAACCCTGAGCCAGGTTGACGTCACCGTTGACGTTCAGTTGCCCGACCGAATTACCCGGTGCGACCACGCCACCCTGAGCGACGTTGATGCCGCCGACGGTGCCGTTGCCACCCAGCGTTGCGCCTTGCTGCACGCTGACGATGGAGTTACCGAGGTTGCCATTCACTGCCAGGCGACCGGCCTGCACGGACGTCGCGCCGGACAGGCTGCTGTTGCCGGTCAGGTTCAGCGATCCGATACCGCGTTTGATCAGCGCACCGTTGCCGGTCAGGGTGTTGGCGAGGGTGTCGTTGGTGGACTGATCGACCATCAGCGTTGCGTTATCGGTGATCGTGCCGCTGCCGAAGGCCTGGGCATGACCGGTCAGGGTGCCGCCGTTGATCAGCGTGCCGCCCGAGTAGGTGTTGTTGCCGGTCAGGATCAGGTTGCCCGTACCGTTCTTGATCAGTGCGCCGCTGCCGCTGATGTCGTTGCGCCAGGCGTCGATGGCGTTATAGCCACCCAGGCTGGCGTTCATGTTGACGGTGACGTTGGAATTGAACGCGCCGTAACCATCGCCTGCGGCATACAGGTTCAGGCGACCGTAGCCACCTGACTGATCGATCACTGCGTAGCCCGACGACAGTTCAGTGGTCGCCAGAATCTCGCGGCGCTGGCTGGCGTCCAGGTACGGGAAGCGTGTTTCCAGCAGCACTTCAGCGTTGGTTGGCACGACCGGGGCGAGGTTGGTCGGGCCGACCGGGTCGAAGCCGTAGGTCATGCGCGCGGTGTACAGCGCCTTGTCCTGTGCGTGCTGGGAAGTGCGGTCGGTGGCCGGGTCGATGGCCGTCATGCAATTGTTGACGTTGCCGCCGCACTGAGCAGTGAAATAGGCCAGCGCCTGTGCGCGAGCATCGGCGCGCAGTTGGGCGTTGGCGGAATTGGACAGATTGTCGATGGCGAAATAGGTCGCCGTGATTCGCCCGCCCATCACGTCGAAGGGCGAGTGCATGCCCGCTTCGATGCGGTTGTCGCCGATCTCCGAAGCACGCAGCATCAGCTCGCTGAACCGCTCCGGGATCGCGTAGGCCAAGGCGTAGGCTGACAGGTAAGCTGCGTTGGTGTGACCGCTGGGGAAACCCGAGTCACTGGCCGGCGTGGTGCTTTCGGCCGGGCGCAGGGACGGCGCGACGACGAATGCCAGGCTCTGTCCGTCGAGGCTCTGCCGCCATGGCCGTGGATACAGATAGTGGGACTTGGCCGGAGTCGTGGAGGCATCGTTGCGCACGGCGCCGACCAGATCGACCACCTTGCCCAGCGCTGAAGACGAACTGCCTGCGCCATTGCCTTTGTCGTCGTACTTGACGGTTTTGTTGCTGTCGTCGAATTGCGTGATCGTCGTGAACGCGCCCGCGCCTGCTTTGTAAGCATCGCTCAGCGAGCCCAGGCCGCTGATGGCGCTGTAGCTCTGGTCGCGGCGGTCATCGAAGTAGGCGGCGGTTTCCTGCGCCAGCGTGCGCGAGTTGGCACGGTCGACCACGATCTGCAGGTTGCGCCGAAGCAAGCTCTGACCGAGGGCGGTGGGCGTGCCGGTGTCCCAGGTTGCACCGGTTGTCCAAAGGGTATTGAACCCGGAGAGCAGATCGACACCGTTTATACGATTGTCATTGGCACGGCTCGCAGCCTGAACCGAGACGGCAAGCAGCGACAGTATCAATGACGACACCATTACATGGACAACCGGTTTATTGGATCGCATAGCAGGCGCTTCACTCAGGTCGAATAAGGCGCCGACCCTAGCAAGCCGTTCTGACACTTCGATGTAACTGTCATGACACATTTATGCTGGATTGGGCCTGCGAGGCACCCGCATGAAATATTCGGCGCTATCGTTATTCCCCAACGGTATTTAAATTCTCTTTCTTATACCTATAGAGTTTCGTCTTTCAGTCACACAGTCCTGGAGTCGGAGTTCTCATGCCAGCAGCCTCCCTCGCTTCATTGTCCGCTCAACCTGCTTCGCAATCCTTCGAAGTGCGTCCATTCACCGAAAAGGTGGGCGCGGAAATCGTTGGGCTGGATCTGTCCAGGCCGTTGAACGATGCCGACTTCGCTCGTGTGCATCAGGCACATCTGGATCACCATGTGGTGGTGTTCCGCGATCAGCAGATCACGCCGCAGCAGCAGATCGATTTCAGCCGGCGCTTCGGGGTGCTGCAGATCCATGTGCTCAAGCAGTTTCTGTTGGCCAACCACCCGGAAATCCTGATCGTCTCCAATATTGTCGAGAACGATAAGCCCGTGGGCCTGGGCGATGCCGGCAAGTACTGGCATTCGGACCTGTCTTACAAGGAGCTGCCGAGCCTGGGCTCGATGTTGTACGCCCAGGAGCTGCCGAGTGAAGGCGGCGATACGCTGTTTGCAGACATGCACCTGGCATGGGAAACGTTGCCGCAACACCTGCGCGATGCCGTCGAGGGGCGTTCAGCGGTGCACAGTTACACCGCACGCTACGCCGAGGGCCATAACGCCGCCAACTGGCGTCCGCCCCTGACCGCCGAGCAACTGGCGCAGGTGGTCGAAGTCAGCCACCCGATTGTTCGCACTCATCCTGAAAACGGGCGCAGGGCGCTGTTTGTCAGCGAGGGTTTCACGACGCGCATCCTCGGTCTGCCGGAAGACGAGAGCCGTCAGATTCTCAACGAGATTTACGCGCACAGCGTGAAGCCCGAACACATTTATCGACACCAGTGGCAGGCCAACGACATGGTGTTCTGGGACAACCGTTCCCTGATCCATCTGGCTGCCGGCTGCCCGGCGCACCTGCGTCGCAAGCTGCATCGCACGACCATTCAAGGCACCGCGCCATTTTGATTCAGGAGAGCCGTTCATGAATGCTGTCGCGCAAGGCCACACGGCCAGCACCAGCACCCAACCGCAGCCGGCTGCACAGCCCACTGCTGAAGCCTTGCTGCAAGTTCGCGGCGTCAGCCTCGAATACCGCACGCCAGAACGCGTGGTGCGGGCGACGCATCAGGTCAGTTTCGAAGTCGATCCGGCCGATCGTTTCGTGCTGCTCGGCCCATCCGGTTGCGGCAAGTCGACGCTGCTCAAGGCGGTGGCCGGTTTCATCGCGCCCAGTGAGGGCGAGATTCGCCTGGCGGGGCATCAGGTCACCGAGCCTGGCCCGGACCGCATCGTGGTGTTTCAGGAATTCGACCAGTTGCCGCCGTGGAAAACCGTGATCGAGAACGTCATGTTTCCGCTGCTGGCATCACGCACGCTGAAGCGCCCCGAAGCGCTGGAGCGCGCACGTTATTACCTGGAAAAGGTCGGCCTCAGCGCGTTTGCCGATGCCTATCCGCACACCTTGTCCGGTGGCATGAAGGCCCGTGTAGCAATTGCCCGAGCCTTGGCCATGCAGCCGAAAATCCTGCTGATGGATGAGCCGTTCGCCGCGCTGGATGCACTGACCCGCCGCAAGATGCAGGAAGAGCTGCTGGAGCTGTGGGAAGAGGTGCGCTTTACGCTGCTGTTCGTCACGCACTCCATCGAAGAAGCGCTGGTGGTCGGTAACCGCATCCTGCTGCTGTCGCCGCATCCGGGCCGTGTACGGGCGGAAATCAACAGCCATCAATACGACCTGAAAAGTCTCGGCGGCGTCGGCTTTCAGCAAACCGCACAGCGTATTCATCGGTTGTTGTTCGATGAGGGCGAGGCCGGGCCGGTGGAGCAGGATCTGAATTTTCAGGACATCCGGATTGCTTATTGACTGGCCGCACTGGTACAGGTTTTTGATTCTGGCCGAAGGCCGTAGGAGCGAACTCGTTCGCGAAGACGGTAGTTCAGACAATGCATCTTTTGAGAATGTAACGGCCCATTCGCGAACAAACTCGCTCCACGCCCTGCGAGCAGAATCAAAGGCTAAATAATGAATGCTGTGCGTATTAACGCTTCCCAGAGCGTTCTGTATACGCTTTTTACGACTACCGAGAACCCGAATCATGAGCCTCGCACCTCCCGCTCGCGAAGAATATGAAATCACGCTGGAGCCTTTCACTCAGGAAGACCTGGCCCGCGATCTGCCCCTGGCACAGCGCATCTGGCAACTGGGCTGGGTGCGCAAATGCGTCATCATGATCGCCCTGGCGGTGATCTGGGAACTGGCCGCACGTCTGCAGAACAACGACCTGCTGTTGCCGAGCTTTCTGCAAACGGCGGCCGCCTTTTATGACGGGCTGATTTCCGGTGAGTTGCCGGGCAAGGTCTGGATCTCCCTGACCGTGCTGATTCAGGGCTACCTGATCGGCATCGTGCTGGCGTTCGCCCTGACCACCCTGGCAGTGTCCACCCAACTGGGCCGCGACCTGCTCAGCACGCTGACTGCGATGTTCAATCCGTTACCGGCCATTGCCCTGCTGCCGCTGGCGCTGCTGTGGTTCGGGCTGGGTCAGAACAGCCTGATCTTCGTGCTGGTGCATTCGGTGCTGTGGGCACTGGCGCTCAATACTTACGCGGGCTTTCTGGGTGTCTCGGAAACCCAGCGCATGGCAGGGCGCAACTATGGTCTCAAAGGCCTGCGCTTTGTCTGGCACATCCTGATTCCTGCTGCCCTGCCATCGATTCTCGCCGGTCTGAAAATCGGCTGGGCCTTTGCCTGGCGCACGCTGATTGCTGCCGAACTGGTGTTTGGCGCGTCCTCCGGCAAGGGCGGTCTGGGCTGGTACATCTTCCAGAACCGTAACGAGTTGTATACCGACAAGGTTTTTGCGGGTCTGGCGGCGGTGATCCTCATCGGCCTGCTGGTCGAGAACCTGCTGTTCGCCAACATCGAACGCCTGACCGTCAAGCGCTGGGGCATGCAGCGTTGAAACGCCGTCTTTTTTTGAATAATCAGGGTGAGAACCACATGAATACTGCATTTCAACGCCCGGCACTGACTGTGTTGGCGGCGACGCTCGGCTTGTTTGGCGCGCTGCTCAGCGGCGGCGCTCAGGCGGAAGGCAAGATCAGCATCGCTCAGCAATTCGGCATCGGCTACCTGATCCTCGACGTGGTGCGCGATCAGAAACTGATCGAGAAACACGGCAAGGAGCAGGGCCTGGACATTGAGGTCGACTGGAACAGTATTTCAGGTGCCACGGCGATGAACGAAGCGCTGCTGGCCGGCGCACTGGACGTGGTGTCGGCAGGCGTGCCGCCGATGCTGACCGTCTGGGACCGCACCAAGGGCAAACAGAACGTCAAGGCGATTGCCTCGCTGGGTTCGATGCCCAATTACCTGCTGACCAACAACCCCAACGTCAAGACCCTCAAGGACTTCACCGACAAGGACCGTATCGCCGTACCGGCTGCGGGCGTGGGCTTCCAGTCGCGCACATTGCAGATCGAAACCGCCAAGCTGTTCGGTAACGACAACTACAAGAAATTCGACAACATCTCGGTCAGCCTCGCGCACCCGGATGCGACTTCCGCGCTGATTGCCGGTGGTTCGGAAATCAACTCGCACTTCTCCAGCCCGCCGTTCCAGTATCAGGAACTGGAGAACCCCAACGTCCATAAGGTGCTCAGTTCCTATGACGTGCTGGGCGGCCAGGCGACGTTCAACGTGCTCTACACCACCGAGAAATTCCACGACAAAAACCCCAAGACCTACAAGGCGTTCTACGACGCGCTGGCTGAAGCCGAGAAGATCATCAAGGCCGACAAGCCCGCTGCCGCGCAGACCTACATCCGCGTCGAGCAATCGAAGCTGCCGTTGCCACTGGTAGAGAAAATCGTCGCCGACCCGGAAATCGACTTCACCGTCACGCCGCAGCGCACCTTCATCTACGCCGAGAAACTGCATGAGCTGGGTGTGTTGAAAAACAAGGCGGCGAGCTGGAAGGATTTCTTCTTCGAAGAAGCACACGGCACCGAGGGCAGCTGATCGGCGCGGTTTCCGGATGACGCGGAGCGTCGCGAACGGCATTCCCACGCAGAGCGTCAGGAACGATAGGCGATCTGAGGAATATCATCGTACCCATGCTCCGCGTGGGTATGCATTTCTGGACGCTCTGCGTCCTCTTCTGAAAGATTCAGGTTACTTCCGCTCACGAAAAACCTGTCCTGCAGGACCTTTCCTTCAGTCTTTTCGCTTTCCTGCGTATGACCTTTCCTAGAAAATCCCGGGCCCTTGTGCCTGCCAACTCTGCACACTAGGCTGCGTCGGTCGCTGATTTTTTCAGCGATCGGGTTTAGCAGCCTGTTTGTGGATAACAAGTGGCGCAAGTGCCGTTTATGGCGGCTTTGCGTGGGGCACCTTTGGGTGCGCCGGTTGCTTGCGCTTGTTCCACACCGGTCTGCTAACCCGCGTCAAAGTCGCCACCCTTGTTTGTTTAGCAGCAGGCATCTGGTGGTCTTGTCAGCTAAAGGAATAAGCGATGATCAACTCAACCCCATCCCCGCCGCTCCCCAACTCTCTGGAAGACTCTCTGATGCAGGTCAGCGACATACTGCGCTGTGCCTCGGCCACCGCGTATGAAACCGGTGACAACCTTGACGGCCTGAAACGTGATCTGGCGTTCTCGGTGGTGCATCTGATCAATATGGCCAAGGCCGAGCTGGAGCGCTCGCTGGAATGCGTTCAGAACCCCTGACAATAATGATGAAACCTAGCAGTTCTACGAGTAGCCGCTGCGGTCCCTGCGGTGCATTGTTTGCTTGAAGAGGCCTGCCTCGCTGATCAAGACCACTCCGGTTACTCGCCATGCGCCAGCCAACCCCTCTGTGCCGTTACCGCTACGACGCGCTTGACCGGCTCGCGGCTCGCACGCCTGCGATAGGAACCATTGCCCGTTCGTTCTATCAGTCCGACACGCTGGTCAGCGAGGTTCAGGGGGCGGAACACCTTCGTTTCCTGCATCGCGACCGTCAGTTGCTGGCCATGCAGTCAGCGCTCGCCACGTTGTTGATCGGCTCGGACCAACAGCACAGCGTGCTCCACACCGTATCGGCCGGCTTGCCTGGCCCTATTGCCTACACCCCCTACGGGCATCGGCAAGCATTGAACCAGTTGCCAGGCTTCAACGGTGAGCGACCCGATCCGTTGACCGGTCATTATCTGCTGGGCAATGGTTATCGCGCCTACAATCCGGCACTGATGCGTTTCAACAGTCCGGACAGTATGAGTCCGTTTGGCAAGGGTGGTATGAATGCGTATGCGTACTGCGCGGGGGACCCGGTTAATCGGTCTGATCCGACCGGGCATGAGGTGGATGTTGGTCAGGTACTTTCATTTGTCTGGATAGGGCTCGGCTTGTTCGGTGCTTTCGTGGGTGTAAAGACGGCTGTTCCTGCGATAAAGGCTATCGCCAAGGGCGGTGAACCCTTATCAACGAAACTGATAGCGGCTTCAGCAGTCGGCCAGCTTGCAGCCAGCAGCGTGTTTACAGTAAGCCGGGTAATCAATGCGGTCGATCCTGACGCTCCTGCTGCGAATATTTTGCTCGCGACGGCAATAGGCATGTTGACTCCAGTGCTCGCCATTCGGATAGTCAGCCCACGCATCAGGCGTTGGGAGGGTACAGGGACAAATATAGAGCTGGTTACGCAAAGGCGTTCAAGCAGTGAAGTTGCTACTGCCGCTAGGGACATTCGAAGAACAGCCGTCGGGGGTGATCAGCTAAGCGATGCTGATACAGCTATGACGTATTGATATGTTTATCTGTACATGATTTCTCCAGCCTGACTCACCTGAGTGCTTACTCCATCATCAAGGATCGATCATGGCTATTCTCTGCAAGTACACCTACGACCCGCTGGACCGCGTGTCCACATTGACCCCGCTGGCTCAGGCCGTTTCCAACCGGTTCTATAACGGCGAGCAACTGATGACCGAGCTGCAGTGCGGCAGGCAACGAACCTGTATCCGTGCAGGCGGCCAGTTGCTTGCGCAACAGAGTCGCGAGGGCGATGAGGTCGTGACAACAATGATTGCCGGCGACCGCAGCAATAGCGTTCTGCACGTGAGCGAAGACGGGAGACCGGTTGATATCGCCTATACGCCGTTCGGGCATCATCAAGCCGGGCAGACTATTGCAGATCTGCCCGGTTTCAACGGCGAGCAGCCTGATCCAGTCACTGGCCACTACCTGCTCGGCAACGGCTATCGCGCCTACAATCCTGTGCTGATGCGTTTTAACAGCCCGGACAGTATGAGTCCGTTTGGCAGGGGCGGGTTGAATGCATACGCGTATTGCGTGGGCGATCCGGTCAATCGGGTTGATCCGACGGGGCATCTTTCATGGGTGAAGGCGGGTATTGGGCTGCTTGCACTCTCGATATTCGGGACAGGTCTGGCATCTCTTGCAACCATTAACACCGCACCTGAAGCCAGCAAGATTCTAGGAGGCATCGCTATCGGCGCTGTCGGTGTGACGGGGATTGCATTGGGCTTCAGATACAATTACAGGGCGGCACTTAAGGGCGTTGGAAACAACATGCCTGGGCGTCCTGGCCCGTCATCGGTCGTTTACAAGGCTGCACCGAAAGCTGGCGCCGGGTTCGGCGACCTGCCTGAAGAGGTGATGACGAAAATAATGAATGATCTGAGTGGCAGAGATATCAGGAACCTCGCCCATACATCCCGTGGCACGAGAAGTGCTGTAGAGCGAGTATCTCGCCCTACTCTTAATAGGGTTATCCAAGAAGCTGGATCGCGTGAAGCGGTACATCAAAAGATTTTGGCAATCGCAAGAGGTCAGGAGCCTGGCATATCTCCAGGCTCTTTAAAGTATTTAGGTCTAAGCGGTGAACAGGTTAGTGCTGAAATTTTTCGTGACAATATTCGCAGCATTAAAGATCGTCCACCAATGTTTGGAGGTCTTACTGAAACCTCATTGTAGAGGCGCGCAATTACCTTAACTAACCAATAGCTACAGGGAACGCCGTGAAAGAGTCCGGTATGTCGAGCCTGGATGATCCAGGTGAATGTGATGCCGGGATAACCAGTGCCGTGATGTAAGGTGCCTGTCAGTTCGATACTGTCCGGACTCTTGCTTTCGGATGCCTTACTGGCAGTTCTGTCAGTAGATTATCGGTCCGGCTCGGGGCACGCTTAGGCCTGACCTTCTTGATCAGGGAACGATAATGGCTATTCTCTGCAAGTACACCTACGACCCGCTGGACCGCGTATCCACAGTGACGCCATTGGCTCAGGCCTTCTCCAGTCGTTTCTGCAACGGCGAGCAACTGATGACCGAATTGCACGGCGACAGGCAACGAACCTGTATCCGTGCAGGCGCACAATGGCTGGCGCAACAGAGTCGGGAGGGGGATGAGGTCGTGACAACGATGATCGCCAGCGACCTGCACAACAGCGTGCTGCATGCGAGCAAAGACGGGCACCAGGCGGACATTGCCTATACGCCGTTCGGGCATCATCAAGCCGGGCAGACGATTGCAGAACTGCCTGGTTTCAATGGCGAACAGCCTGACCCGCTGACCGGCCATTACCTGCTCGGTAACGGTTATCGCGCCTACAACCCGGTGCTGATGCGCTTCAACAGCCCGGACAGTATGAGTCCGTTTGGTAAGGGTGGGTTGAATGTATATGCGTATTGCCTTGGCGATCCGGTTAATCGCACAGACAGTACAGGACATGAATCTTGGGATTTTTATGCAAGTTTGGCCATGGCTGTGGTGGGTGTTGCATTAGGCACTTATGCTTTTCCTAAAGTTCTTAGCGCAAAAGCACTTGCGGTGACTACCCTTGCCGGATTTGGTGCTTCTTCCGCGGCTACAGTATCTGGGCTTATGGACGATTCCGATGTAGGGGGTCGCTCGGCACTGGGTTGGGTGGCTGTTGGTCTGGGCGCCTTGTCATTGGCCTCTGGTGCAATGTCCGCAAAATCTGCATTTGCTCGTGGCCGTGTCGGGGCCCGGGTTCGCGGCCCGACAATCAGCTCCGCGAGATTATCCAGATCACAAGCCGGTTCTGTTCAGAACGAGACTACATTCACACGATTGCCAAGGCCGAACCTATTAGAACGAAACGTCGCAGAAGCACAGTCATCTGTTAGCCCTGTAAGGGGCTATCCTAAATACCAGAATTTAAGAAAGCCCGACTTCAAACGTTACTTGTCTGAAGTCGACAGGATGCCACCGATACCTGAAGAGCGCTCGCGTTCAATCCGTGCGGGGCATGAATCGGTGGTTTGATAAATACACTACTTTCACGTTCGGCAGAGATGATCAAGACAGTGTCTTTGCCGGAGTTTGAACTGACCACCTTCAAAAGAAAGGTGCTGCGCGCCTCTCCCGCGCAACCGCTTTCTGCCCCGTTTCAATGAACCCTCCCTCTCGCATACAGTCGCATACTCGCGCTATTCTCTCGCCCTGATCACGCCCGCACTCGGCAGTTGCACAAGGAGTCTGCATGCCCGTTCGTATTTCAAGACTGGTTACGTTCGGTCTGGCCGCTGCCTTGGCGGCGCTGGCGGGCTGTGGCGAGGAAAAACCGGCGGCGCCCGAACTGCCCAGGGTTTACGTGCAGACGGTAAAAAGTGCCGACTTCGCCGCCAGTGTCGCCCTCACCGGTGATGTTCAGGCGCGGGTGCAGACCCGTCTTTCATTCCGGGTCAATGGCAAGATCATTCAGCGTAATGTCGATGTGGGCAATCGGGTCACTGCCCGCCAGGTGCTGGCGCGGCTCGATCCCAAGGATCTGCAGATCAATGTCGACTCGGCCGCTGCTGCTGTGGCCGCCGAGCAGGCCCGCGTGAATCAGGCCAGCGCTGCTTTCGTCCGACAACAAAAGTTGTTGCCCAAGGGTTATACCAGCCGCAGCGAATATGACTCTGCACAAGCGGCGTTGCGCGGCAGCGAAAGTTCGTTGAAGGCGGCGCAGGCGCAATTGGCCAATGCCCGTGAACAACTGGGTTATACCGCTCTGGTCGCTGACGCACCGGGTGTGATCACCGCGCGTCAGGCTGAGGTCGGGCAAGTGGTGCAGGCCACCATGCCGATTTTCGATCTGGCGCGCGACGGTGATCGCGATGCGGTGTTCAATGTCTACGAGTCGCTGTTCGTCAAGCCGCCGACCAATCAGGCTGTGCAGGTCACGTTACTCGATAACCCTAATATCAAGGTCAGCGGCAAAGTGCGCGAAGTGACCCCGGCGGTGTCGGCGCAAACCGGCACCTTGCAGATCAAGATCGCTCTGGACCCGCTGCCTGAAGGCATGGACCTGGGTTCGGTGGTCAGTGTGGCGCTGAGCGCACCGGCCAACGCCAGTGTCGAGTTGCCATGGGCGGCGCTGACCAAGGACCTCGGCGAACAGTTGGGCAAGCCCGCCGTGTGGGTGGTGGACGAGCAGGGCAAGGTCAATTTGCGCAAGGTCACCGTCACCCGTTACCTGACCGCCAAAGTCATCATTGGCGACGGACTCAAGAGTGGAGAGAAAGTCGTGGTGGCAGGCGGACAGTTGTTACACCCGGACATGCAGGTCGAAATTGCCGAACAGCCCAAGCAACCGAACGCACAGGTGCAGCCATGAAGCGTATGTCGTGCCTGCCGCTGGGCGGCCTGCTGTTGAGCGGTTTTCTATTGAGCGGCTGTGGCAAGGATGAAACACCTCCCGAGCCGGTGCGCCCCGTCGTCTTCGTCGAAGCAAAGCCTGAGTCGAATCAGGATTTCGGGCGTTTCGCCGGCAACATCCAGGCGCGTTATCAAAGTGTGCTGGGCTTTCGTGTCGCGGGGCGCATTGCCCGACGCGACGTTGACGTAGGCGCTGAGGTCAAGAAAGGCGATTTGCTCGCAACCCTCGATCCGACCGATCAGCAGAACGCCGTGCGTGCCCGGCAGGGCGACCTGGCCAATGTTCAGGCGCAATACATCAACGCCCAGGCCAATGCTCGCCGTCAGCAGGAGCTGTTCGATCGCGGCGTCGGCGCCCAGGCGCAACTGGACATCGCCCTGACCGACCTGAAGACTGCCAGCTCGTCGCAGGAACAGGCCAAAGCCGCGGCTCAACAGGCCCGCGACCAATTGAGTTACAGCGAGCTGCGCAGTGATCACGATGCGGTGGTCACCGAATGGAAGGTCGAAGCCGGGCAGGTGGTGACAGCCGGTCAGGAAGTCGTGACCCTGGCGCGGCCGGACATCAAGGAAGCGGTGATCGACCTGCCCGACACACTGGCCGACCAGTTACCGTCCGACGTGGTCTTCACCGTCGCCAGTCAGCTGACTCCGGAAGTGAACACCACCGCCACCATTCGCGAAATCGAACCCCAGGCCGACCGCACGACACGTACGCGCCGTGCGCGTCTGTCGCTGGCGCAAACGCCAGCGGCGTTCCGCCTGGGCACGGCGATCAGCGTGACGCTCAGCTCGACCATCACGCCGCGCATGCGTCTGCCGATCAATGCCCTGCAGGAAGTCGATGGCAAACGCCAGGTCTGGATCGTCGACTCGCAGAGCCAGACGGTGAACCCCAGAACGGTGACGATTGCCAGCCGTGACAGCGACTCCTTCGTGCTGACCGATGGCGTCAAAGCGGGTGAAAAAGTGGTGAGCGCGGGCGTCAACAGCCTCAAGCCGGGCCAGAAAGTCAAAGTCGATGAGGAAAGCCCGCGATGAAAGGGAATTTCAATTTATCCGAGTGGGCCATCAAGCATCAGTCGTTCGTCTGGTACCTGATGTTCGTCGCGCTGTTGATGGGCGTGTTTTCCTACATGAAGCTGGGGCGCGAGGAAGACCCGTCCTTCACCATCAAGACCATGATTATCCAGACCCGCTGGCCGGGCGCGACGGTGGACGAGACCCTCGAGCAGGTCACCGACCGCATCGAGAAGAAGCTCGAAGAGCTGGACTCGCTGGACTACGTGAAGAGCTATACCCGACCGGGTGAGTCCACGGTTTTCGTGTACTTGCGTGATACGACCAATGCCAAGGCGATACCGGAAATCTGGTATCAGGTGCGCAAGAAAGTCGATGACATCCGTGGCCAGTTTCCGCAGGGGCTGCAAGGCCCGTCGTTCAACGACGAGTTCGGTGATGTGTACGGCTCGATCTATGCGTTTACCGCAGACGGTTTCTCGATGCGTCAGTTACGTGACTACGTCGAGAAGGTCCGCGCCGACATCCGTGACGTGCCCGGCCTTGGCAAAGTCGAGATGATCGGTCAGCAGGACGAAGTGGTGTACCTGAACTTCTCGACACGCAAACTCGCGGCACTGGGCATTGACCAGAGCCAGGTGGTGCAAAGCCTGCAATCGCAGAACGCGGTGACGCCTGCCGGGGTGATCGAAGCCGGGCCGGAGCGGATTTCGGTGCGTACCTCCGGCCAGTTTGCTTCCGAGAAGGATCTGGCTGCCGTCAATCTGCGCATCAATGATCGCTTTTACCGTCTGAGCGACATTGCCGACATCTCTCGTGGTTACACCGATCCGCCCAAGCCGCTGTTCCGCTTCGATGGCAAACCGGCGATCGGCCTGGCCATCGCGATGCAGAAGGGTGGCAATATCCAGTCGTTCGGCAAGGCGCTGCATGAGCGTATGGACGCTACAACGGCGGAGCTGCCAGTCGGCATTGGCGTGCACAAGGTATCGGATCAGGCCGAGGTGGTGAACAAGGCCGTGGGCGGCTTCACCAGCGCGTTGTTCGAGGCGGTGATTATCGTGCTGTTGGTCAGCTTCGTCAGCCTCGGGTTTCGCGCAGGGTTGGTGGTTGCGTGTTCGATTCCGCTGGTACTGGCGATGGTGTTCGTGTTCATGGAATACAGCGGCATCACCATGCAACGGATTTCCCTCGGCGCGCTGATCATCGCCCTCGGCCTGCTGGTGGATGACGCCATGATTACCGTGGAAATGATGGTCACACGGCTGGAAATGGGGGAGTCCAAGGAGCAGGCCGCGACGTACGCCTACACCTCGACAGCGTTCCCGATGCTCACCGGTACGCTGGTGACCGTGGCCGGCTTTGTGCCGATCGGTCTGAACAACAGCTCGGCGGGGGAATACACGTTCACGCTGTTTGCTGTCATCGCCGTGGCGATGCTGGTGTCGTGGGTGGTTGCCGTTCTGTTTGCGCCGGTGATCGGCGTGCACATTCTGAGCGCCAACATCAAGCCCAAATCCGAAGAGCCGGGTCGCATAGGCCGGGCATTCAACGGCAGCATGCTCTGGGCCATGCGTCATCGCTGGCTGGCGATTGCCATCACGGTTGGATTGTTCGCCGCGTCGCTGTTCTCCATGCAGTTCGTGCAGAACCAGTTCTTCCCGTCTTCGGACCGCCCGGAAATTCTGGT
The DNA here is from genome assembly GCF_017832255.1 of Pseudomonas sp. PvP028. Taxonomy (NCBI): domain Bacteria; kingdom Pseudomonadati; phylum Pseudomonadota; class Gammaproteobacteria; order Pseudomonadales; family Pseudomonadaceae; genus Pseudomonas; species Pseudomonas sp. PvP028. Next base: position 1,030,984 of record NZ_JAFIBL010000001.1, on the reverse strand, counting down.
CGACCTGAACCTGCCGCAAAGCGCCTCGATCAACGAAACGCGCAAGGTGGTTGATCGTTTTGAAGCGAGCCTCAAGGACGACCCGGACATCGAGCGCTGGAGCACCTACATTGGCCAAGGCGCGTTGCGTTTCTACCTGCCACTCGATCAGCAACTGGAAAATCCGTTCTACGCCCAGTTGGTCATTGTCAGCAAAGGCCTGGAAGAACGTGGTGCATTGACTGCCCGTCTGCAAAAACGCCTGCGTGATGATTTCGTCGGCATCGGGTCGTATGTGCAGGCGCTGGAAATGGGCCCGCCGGTGGGTCGTCCGTTGCAGTATCGCGTCAGCGGCGAGAACATCGACAAGGTGCGTCAGCACGCCATCGAGCTGGCCACGCTGCTCGACCACAACCCGCATGTGGGCGAAGTGATCTATGACTGGAACGAGCCGGGCAAGGTCCTGCGCATCGACATCAATCAGGACAAGGCCCGGCAGTTGGGGCTGTCGTCGGAAGACGTCGCCAAGCTGATGAACAGCGTGGTCAGCGGTTCTACCGTGACTCAGGTGCGCGATGATATCTATCTGATCAATGTGGTCGGGCGTGCCGAAGATGCCGAGCGCGGCACACCGGAAACCCTGCAGAACCTGCAAATCGTGACACCGACCGGTACGTCGATTCCGCTGCTGGCGTTTGCCACGGTCGGCTACGAGCTGGAGCAGCCATTGGTCTGGCGCCGCGATCGCAAGCCGACCATCACCGTGAAAGGCGCCGTCCGCGACGCGATTCAGCCAACTGATCTGGTCAAACAGCTGCAACCGGAAATCGACAAGTTTGCCGCAGGCCTGCCGGTCGGCTACAAGGTGGCAACCGGCGGTACGGTCGAAGAAAGCAGCAAGGCACAGGGGCCGATTGCCAGCGTTGCGCCGCTGATGTTGTTTCTCATGGCGACGTTCCTGATGATTCAGTTGCACAGCATTCAGAAGATGTTCCTGGTAGCCAGTGTGGCGCCTCTGGGGCTTATCGGCGTGGTGCTGGCGCTGATCCCGACGGGGACGCCACTGGGGTTCGTGGCGATTCTCGGGGTGCTGGCGCTGATCGGCATCATCATCCGTAACTCGGTGATTCTGGTGACCCAGATCGATGCCTATGAAAAAAGCGGTTATTTGCCGTGGGACGCCGTGGTCGAAGCCACCGAGCATCGCCGTCGTCCGATCCTGTTGACGGCTGCAGCGGCCAGCCTGGGCATGATCCCGATTGCTCGCGAAGTATTCTGGGGGCCGATGGCCTACGCCATGATCGGCGGCATCATCATCGCCACGCTGCTGACCTTGCTGTTCCTGCCCGCGTTGTACGTGGCCTGGTATCGCATCAAGGAACCGACCGACGAACAGCGTCGCGAAGCAGAAGAAAAGAACGAAGATGAAAACGCGCAGCCTGCGCATTGATGATCGTTCCAACGCTCCGCTTTTGATGATCGTCCCCACGCTCTGCGTGGGGATGCAGTTCTCGACGCTCTAGCGCCGCCAGACACTCGCCAACCACGGCTGCTGCTCTCTCGGCAATCCGGCGGGGCGGTAGTAATGTTCCAGTTCGACAAAGCCTGCTTCGGTCAGCAATTCGCGCCATGATTCCAGGTCGTGATAAGCGCCGTAACGTTCGCCGTTCCAGCCTTCCTGATTCTCACCGCGCGGGTTGGAGCTGAACAGTACACCGCCCGGTTTGAGCGTGGCATGCAGCTGACGCAGGACGCGTGGCAGTTCCTGTTTGGGGATGTGGAACAACACTGCGTTGGCGAAGAGGCCATCGAAGCGGCCGTGCGGCAGGTCGAGTTCGAGGAAGTTCTGCTGCAGCACTTCGCAACCGGTCTCGGCACGGGCCATCTCGGCGAAACGTTCGGAGCCGTCGAGTCCGACCGCCACATGGCCCATCGCGGTAAACGCTTTCAGGTCGCGGCCCGGCCCGCAGCCAAAGTCGAGAATCTGCCAGGGTGCCGGCCCTTCGATATGCCGCAGCAGGGCGTCGATATTCTGGCTGACGTCGTGGTCGCGGGTGCCTTCGCGGAAGTCGTCGGCCACGCTGTTGTAATTGCCGAGGGTCGCGGCGGTGATCTGCGCAAGGGTCTGTGGGTCGAGTTTCATCAAGGGCGGTCCGGTAAAGGAAGACCGCCAATATACCCTCGCTGCGTTGCGGCTGCTTAGCGCCTGTCGAAGCTGCGTGCCAATCGGTCGCCGCCCAGTTGCACCAGCGCTACGACCGCAACCAGCAAGACGATCACTGTCAGCATCACCTGCGTGTCGAAGCGTTGATAGCCATAGCGATAGGCAATATCGCCCAATCCGCCTGCACCGATGGCACCGGCCATGGCCGATGAGTTGATCATGGTCACCAGGGTAATGGTGAAGCCACCGACGATACCGGGGCGCGCTTCCGGCAGCAGCACATGCCAGATGATGTGCCAGCGCCGACAGCCCATCGCCTGCGCGGCCTCGACCAAACCATGATCGACCTCGCGCAGGCTCACTTCGGCGATCCGCGCAAAGAACGGCGTGGCGGCAATGGTCAGCGGCACGACGGCTGCCCATACGCCATAAGTGGTACCGACGATCATCCGCGTGAACGGAATCAGCGCGACCATCAGGATCAGAAACGGAATCGAGCGAAACAGGTTCACGAAGCCGCCCAGCACCCGGTTGATCCCCGGTGCTTCGTAGATGCCGCCTTTGGAACTGGTCACTAGGATCACTGCCAGCGGAATGCCCAGCAACAGTGCGATCAATGACGACACACCGACCATCAGAAATGTGTCGAGGGTGCCTTGTAGCAAGCGATCAACCCACATAACCCAATACCTCCGCGCGTGGCGCCAGTGTGCGGGCGCATGCCAGTAGCTCGTCCCGGCTGTGCGGCGAGCCGGCAACCGACAGAATGAGATGCCCGATGGCGCGCTCCTGAATCCGCTCGACCCCGCCCTGCAGCAATTGCACCTTGCCGCCCAGCGCGGCAAACAGCGCAGCCAGATCCGGCCCTTCGTCACTGACACCGGTAAAATGCACGTCCAGCAGCAGGGCCGCATCGGGTCGTTGCGGTTGATCGCTCAGGCGTTCGGCCCACTCTTTCGGCAGCCCGGTTTGCAGTGGCGCCAGCAAGGTTTTGCTGACCTCGTGCTGCGGGTCGCCAAACACCTGCCATACCGGCCCCTGCTCGACGATTCGCCCTTGTTCCAGCACTACGACACGGTGGCAGATATCACGGATCACCGCCATTTCATGGGTGATCAGCACGATGGTCAGGCCCAGGCGCTGGTTGATCTCGCGCAGCAGGCCGAGGATCGACTGGGTGGTTTCCGGATCCAGCGCCGAAGTGGCTTCGTCGCACAACAGAATCGCCGGGTCGTGCACCAGCGCGCGGGCGATGCCGACACGCTGTTTCTGCCCGCCGGACAGCTGCGCGGGATACGCCTTGTGCTTGTCCTGCAAACCCACCAGTTCCAGCAACTGCGAGACCTTGCGCGCGCGTTGCTCCTTCGGCACGCCTGCGACCTTGAGCGGCAGTTCGACGTTCTGCCAGACGGTCTTGGCCGACATCAGGTTGAAGTGCTGGAAGATCATGCCGATGCGTCGGCGCAGCTCCACCAGCTTGTCTTCGTCGAACTCGCCGATGTCCACCTGATCGATCAATACGCGACCGCTGCTCGGTTGTTCAAGGCGGTTGATGGTGCGGATCAACGAGGATTTGCCTGCGCCGCTGCGACCGATAATGCCGAAGATCTCGCCGCGCTGGACGGCCAGATCGATATTGCCCAGCGCCTCCACCGGGCCTTGCTTGCCATGATAGGTCTTGCCCAGGTTGATGAAGCGCACATGCGCGCGATTCAGCTCCGGGTGCAGTTCGGCCTGTTGCGCCCGCTGACCTGCGCCCGCTATGTCGAGTGGTCGTTGGCGTTGCGCGGCTGCGGTCATTCTTTCCACCCGGCCTGGTAAAGCTTACCGTTGACCTTGTCCAGTGAGGCGCGGACGACCGGCGAGTGCTGGTAAATATCGACGAATTTTGCCAGACGCGGGTCATCCTTATGATCAGGCTTGATCACGAACTGAATTACGTATTCCGGGTGGTCCATGCCGTCGAACAGGATCGCCGAGTCAGCGGGAAAGGTCTTGGCCAGACGGATGTAGGCGGGGTAGCCCTGCACCAGATCGGCATCGTCGTAGGCTCGCACCAATTGCACGGCTTCGACCTGAATGAGCTTGAGTTTTTTCGGGTTGGCCGTGATGTCTTCCTCGGTGGCCTTGTAACCAACACCTTCCTTGAGCGTGATCAGCCCGGCCTTGGCCAGCAGTTGCAGGCCGCGTCCGCTGTTGATCGGGTCATTGGCGATGGCCACGGTAGCGCCGGTCGGCAGTTCGTCGAAGCTTTTGTACTTTTTCGAGTACAGACCTACGTTGTTGATGATCCCCGGTGCGTAAGGCACCAGACCGAAGCCGGCGGCTTCGTTGGCGTTGGTCAGGAACGGGATGTGCTGAAAGTAGTTCACGTCGATATCGCCGGCAGCGAGGCTGACATTGGGCGCGATCCAGTCGGTGAACTCGACCAGCTCGACCTTCAGGCCCTGCTTGCCAGCCTCTTCGACAGCGGCTTCGAGCGGTATGGCGAAGGCTGCCGTGGTCCCGACTTTCAGGGGTTTATCGTCGGCGTAAGCGGTCAGGGTCAACAGACCGAGGGCCAGTGCAGCGAGGGTTTTGCTCATGATGCGGTCCTTTTAAAAATCCCTAAGTCTCGTCCCCACGCCTTGTGCTTATTGCTCCCACAAGACCTGTGTACAACGCCAAGCGCTTCAGCGTGGGGGCGCATGTCGTCATCAAATACGGCGGCGTGCCGTCCCCGGCAGCGCATCGGTCCTGTGGGAGCGAGCTTGCTCGCGAAGAGGCCAGTGCAGACACAAAAAACAGGGCGTCTGGACAATCGCTTTCGCAAGCAAGCTCGCTCCCACAAAAACCTGTGTACAACGCCAAGCGCTTCGGCGTGGGGGCGCATGTCGTCATCAAATATGCCGGTGTGCCGTCCCCGGCAGCGCCTCGGTCCTGTGGGAGCGAGCTTGCTCGCGAATAGGCCAGTGCAGACACAAAAAACAGGGCGTCTGGACAATCGCTTTCGCGAGCAAGCTCGCTCCCACAAAAACCTGTGTACAACGCCAAGCGCTTCAGCGTGGGGGCGCATGTCGTCATCAACTACGGCGGCGTGCCGTCCCCGGCAGCGCGTCGGTCCTGTGGGAGCGAGCTTGCTCGCGAATAGGCCAGTGCAGCCACAGAAAACAGGGCGTCTGGACAATCGCTTTCGCGAGCAAGCTCGCTCCCACAAAAACCTGTGTACAACGCCAAGCGCTTCAGCGTTGGGGCGCATGTCGTCATCAAATACGGCGGCGTGCCGTCCCCGGCAGCGCATCGGTCCTGTGGGAGCGAGCTTGCTCGCGAATAGGCCAGTGCAGACACATAAAACAGGGCGTCTGGACAATCGCTTTCGCGAGCAAGCTCGCTCCCACAAAGCCTGCGTACAACGCCAAGCGCTTCAGCGTTGGGGCGCATGTCGTCATCAACTACGGCGGCGTGCCGTCCCCGGCAGCGCGTCGGTCCTGTGGGAGCGAGCTTGCTCGCGAATAGGCCAGTGCAGCCACAGAAAACAGGGCGTCTGGACAATCGCTTTCGCGAGCAAGCTCGCTCCCACAAAAACCTGTGTACAACGCCAAGCGCTTCGGCGTGGGGCGCATGTCTTCATCAAATATGTCGGTGTGCCGCCCCCGCATGCCGTTGCGGTAAAAGGTCGGTGCCTTGCGGAAACAGTTTTTTGCGCAAGCTGCCGTCCTGGTAAGCGGTCTTGTATGAGCCCCGGCGTTGCAGCTCCGGGATCACCAGGTCAATGAAATCCTCGTAACTTTCCGGGGTGACGATGCGGGTCAGGTTGAAGCCGTCCAGGCCGGTTTCCTCGATCCAGGATTCCAGTTCGTCGGCGACCTGTTCGGGCGAGCCGATCAGGGTGATGTAGCGGCCGCCCAAGGCGTGCTGGTCGAGCAGTTTCTGGCGCGTCCAGTCGTTGTTTTTCAGGTTTTTGGTCGCGGACTGAATGGCGTTGTTCTTCACGTACTGAATGGGCTCGTCCAGTTCGTACTGGGAAAAATCGATGCCTGTAGACGCTGCGAAGTGCGCCACGCCGGCTTCGGCGCTGGCATGGCGGCGGTATTCGGCGTGTTTCTCCCGAGCCAGTGCTTCGGTGGCCGCGACGATCACGTTCAGGCCCATGAACACCTTGATGTCCTCCGGATTGCGCCCGGCCCGTACGGCACTGGCGCGCACCTTGTCGACCTGCTCGCGGGTCGCTGCCTTGTTCTGCCCGCTGATGAACACGCATTCGGCGTTCTGTCCGGCAAACTGCAGGCCGCGCTCCGAACTGCCGGCCTGAAACAGCACCGGCGTGCGTTGCGGCGACGGCTCGCAGAGGTGATAACCCTCGACCTGATAGAACTCGCCCTGATGCCTGACCTTGTGGACCTTGCCCGGCTGGGCGTAGACGCGCTGTTCGCGGTCGTTGATCACGGCATCGTCTTCCCAACTGCCTTCCCAGAGCTTGTACAGCACCTCCAGGTACTCGTCGGCCTGATCGTAACGGCGGTCATGTTCGTTCTGCTCGCTGAGGCCCATGGCCCGCGCCGCGCTATCGAGGTAGCCGGTGACGATGTTCCAGCCCACCCGGCCACGGCTCAGGTGATCCAGCGTCGACATGCGCCTGGCAAACAGATAGGGCGCGTCGTAGGTCAGGTTGGCGGTCAGGCCGAAGCCCAGATGTCTGGTGACCCCGGCCATGGCCGAGACCAGCAGCAGCGGATCGTTGACCGGCAACTGGATCGCCTCCTTGAGGGTGACGTCCACCGAGTTCTGATAGACGTCATACACGCCCACGATGTCGGCGATGAACAGGCCGTCGAACAGTCCGCGTTCCAGCAGTTTCGCCAGGTCAGTCCAGTATTCCAGGCTGTTGAATTGCGTCGAGGTGTCCCGTGGATGGGTCCACAGGCCATGGTTGATATGGCCGATGCAGTTCATGTTGAACGCGTTGAGGAGGATCTTTTTACGCGCCATCAGATCGTCCCTCGCAAGGGAGGATTAGTGTCGTTGAGGTAGTAATTGCCGATGGCATGAAACTTCCAGCGTACCGGGTCGTGCAGCGTATGAACGCGCGCATTGCGCCAGTGGCGATCCAGGCCGTGTTCGGCCAGTGTGGATTGACTGCCCGCCAGTTCGAACAGCGTGCTGCCGGCTGCCAGGGAAATCTCCGTACTGATGGCGCGCGCTTCGGCCACGGCGATCGACGCAGCGGCGACAGTCTCGGCATTGCTGTCGGCCTGAGCGACATCCAGAAACTCACCGGCGCGCTCAAGCAGTGCTTCGGCGGCATGCAGGCGAATACCCAGCTTGCCGAAGCTGTGCAGCGTCAACGGGTCGTCCACAGCCTTTTCGATACCCGAATCGATCCATGGCCGGGTACGCGTCTGCACGAACGCCAGGGCGTCCTCGAAGGCAGCACGGGCAATACCGGTGTCGATCGCGGCGTGGAGAATCTGCGCCAGCGGCCCGACCGTGGTGGGGCGCTGGAAGGCGCTCTGGAACGGCACGACATCGCGGGCGCTGACATGCACATTGTCGAACACCACCGAGCCACTGCCCGTGGTGCGCTGCCCGAAACCGCTCCAGTCATCGATGACACTGAGACCCTCGCTGTCGTGCGGCACGAACACCAGTTGCTGCACACCCTCGTCGTCAACGACCGAGGTGGGAATACGTTGCGCATACAGCGCGCCGGTGGCGTAGAACTTACGGCCGTTGATGCGATAACCGTCCCCGTCGCGGCTCAGGCGAGTGGTGCGGTCATGTGCGGTTCTGGTCCCCAGTTCGGCCAGCGCATTGCCGAAGCGTACGCCTGCCAGTGCCTCGGCGTACAAGCGCGCCTGCTGTTCCGGACTGCCGTTCACACGCAGCACTTCCAGAGCGTAAAAATGGTTTTGTGGAATCTGGCCCAGCGAGCCATCGGCTTCTGAAATCAGCTGGATCACCTTGGCCAGGGTGATGTTGGAAACACCCGCGCCGCCAAGGGCTTGCGGCACACTGATGCCCCATAGACCGGACTGGCTGAACAGCTCGAGTTCGGCATGCGGCAAACGGCGCTCGCGATCGCGATGTGCGCTGTCGGTTTTCAATTGCAGGGCCAGTTCGCGGGCTACATGCAGGGCCTGAGCGTCACTGGTGATCAGCGCCGCGTTATCGCGCGCTTTTGGGTTGGAACTCATGAAGGGGTTTCTCCAGTGGTCTGGTTCAGATCCAGGAATGGCGAGCAGGCAGGGTGCCGTTCAAATGCCAGGTGCCGACCGCGTGGTATTTCCAGCGCACCGGGTCATGCAGGGTGTGGACCCGCGCGTTGCGCCAGTGGCGATCAAGATTGAACTCGGCCAATGTCGCGCGGCTGCCTGCCAGTTCGAACAGCTTCTCGCTGGCTAGCAGCGAGATCTCGGTGGTCAGTACCTTGGCTCGCGCCACCGCGATGGAGGCGCGGGCTGCCGAGTGCTCATCGATAGGCGCAGCGTTGATCTCGTCGAGCTCCTGGCCCGCCTTGCGCAGCAGGGCTTCTGCCGCGTGCAGTTCGAGTTTCAGCTTGCCGATGTCGGCGATCACGTAGAGGTCATCGCTGGCGCGCTCGACGTTGGCGTCGATCCATGGACGGGATTTCTCGCGTACAAAAGCAATCGCATCGTCGATGGCGCCGCGCGCAATACCCGCGTCGATCGCGGCCTGGATCAGTTGCGAAACCGCGCCCTGAATGTTCGGCGTCAGTGACAGGCGCCAGTTATCGACCACCAGCGCAACGTCCACCGGCACGTTGTCGAGCAGTACCGTGCCGCTGGCGGTGGTGCGCTGGCCAAAGCCCGACCAGTCATCAACGATGCGCAGTCCCGGAGTGCCACGCTGGACGAAGGCCATTATCTGCCGCCCCTGGTCATCCAGCGCCTTGACCGCAACCCAATGTGCGAACAACGCACCCGTGGAGTAGAACTTCTGTCCGGTGATGCTCAGACGGTCACCGTTGGTGGTGATCCGTGCCTTGAGTTCCAGGGTATTTTTGGTGCCACGCTCGGGCCCTGCGTTGCCGATGCGCCAACCGTTCAGCACGCTCTGGAACAGCGTTTTCTTCTGCTGCTCGGTGGCGCTGCTCTGCAGCAAGTGCAGAATGCCGAACTGGTTTTGCGGAATCTGTCCCAGTGCCGGGTCGGCAGCAGAAATGATCCTGAAGACTTCGGCTACCGTGACGAACGACACTTGCGGGCCGCCGTACGCGCGCGGGATGGAAATACTGCCCAGTCCACTGCGGGTGAACTGTTCGATTTCAGCCCATGGCAAGGCGCGTTGTCTGTCGCGATTGGCGGCATTGATCTGCGCGGCCGCCGCCAGGTCGTGGGCTGCTGCAATGGCTTGCGCGTCGTTTTGCAACACGGTTGCCTTCAGCAGGCGGGGGGCAACGTCAGGTTCTTGTGGAGCCTCGACGCGGTGGGTCGCTACCGTTGCCGGATCAGACTCGCGTCGCTCACCGTCAATCGATACGACCCTGGGTTTGTCCACAGGGGTAGTTGTGAAAGGGACCATCGGAACCTCGTAGCAGTAGGCCGCATCAGGTGCGGCTGGAAAACATCACGATGTCCGGTGGTCCGGTGCATATACCCTAAGCGTGTATAAAAGTTTTTAAAACGTGCTTTTTGGAATAAGCATAGATGGTTATTGTCAGTCGCCAATGCCTGTTTATGTACTCACCTTGCGTAACACAACCTGTTAGACGCCTGCGCAGAAGCAAGTGTGGATGAAACATGGTGTATGCCGAAGCGACGTTGAACTTTCTTACCCGCGTGGCCAATGTTTAATACACGTAATGAGCGTGAATAAATAACGCTGCGTTTTTAGAGTGTTCCGTGCGGTGCTGTCCATTGAACAGTATCGTGGAGTGACGCGGTTTATCCGACTGGCCGTCGTCAGGTATTCAATGCCCCAGCGGTTGGATCTTTATTATCCGGGGCGGTGCCCAAAGCGAGTTGTTGCCCACCCGGTCGATGACACAGTAACTCACTTCCAGCCGTTGCTCGTCTCCGCCTTCGCGTATCAACTCAGGCGGTACAACCAAATCGACCGGCTCACCGACATCGTCGGCGGTGAGCGGCGGCAGGTCCATACGCAGATCGCCCCAACGTATGGTGATCTCGTCGTGAACAGCCATGTTCAGATAAGGCTCGATGGTCATCGGCAAGCCGCCCTCCAGGTGTCTGCGCGAAAGGCCGTGGCGTATGACCGATGGCGCCACATAGAGTGGCGCCAGCCCCTGGTTTTCTTCCGTATTGGCGCTGACCAGCTGTCCTCCCGGTGCGTTGAGCTTGACCCATAGCTTGCGGCAGGGCGAAGTCACGGGCACTCCGCCTATCTTCATGACCCGGTAGTAGGTTCTCGCCTTGCCATTCTGCAGAAAGCTTTCCGGCACACGTAGGATGACCGGCTTGCCGACGTCGGATGCCTTCAAAATTGTTGACGCGACGTAACAACCGTCCCAAAACAGTTCGATCAGATCGCCTTCTTCCATGCTGCCGTAGGGATCAACATGAACAACGAGTTGAGAGGCGTTCCTCACGCCTATGCCATGCCGGCTCGCCAGCGGTACAGAAGGGATCGGCAAGCTCAGGGGGTGGGCGTTGCAAGTGCTTTGATTCATGTCGGGGTGCTCCTGATAATCAATAGTTCAAGTAAAGAATCGTCATAAGTTGTCATGTTCAAGTAATAAAGTGTGCGGTTCAGGCAGGGGGATAAGTACCTTAAATATCCAAGTTATGGCAAACATTACAAACGGTATGAATTGTGTACTTGAAACTTTGCTGCCTCACTGGAATGAGTGAAGTAGGTGAGCTAATGGGCTTTGCGGGCACTTGTCAATGTGCGAAGTGCATTTAAGGCTTGTTTACTTGAAAACCGGATACTTCCTACGCTGTATGTTTGGAACCGTTGACTTCCCACTAAACAACTGTCCTACCACAAAGTATCAATGGCAACAGACTGTAACCGACGGGATTAAGGCTGTAAGGGAACGTCTGGCAAGACGGGCACGCAACGGCGCAGCCGGCTACGGATCAGGGCGCAGAACGGACGTACGCTAATTTTATTATTTCGATGATTTTTCGGAAAATTACGCGGGAATTCAGCAAGGATATTGAACGATCAATCCTTCCAGAAATGTAAGAAAAAAGCAGCGCCACTGAATACACGCTGCTTTTTGCGCAGGCTGATCTTCCTGATCAGGAGCGGGTACGCTCAAGAAACTGCCTTGTGCGTTCTTCTTTCGGGTTGGCAAACAGCGCTTTGGCTTCGCCTTGCTCCACGATCACTCCCTTGTCGATGAAGATCACCCGGTTGGCGACGTCCCGGGCAAAGCTCATCTCGTGAGTGACGATGACCATGGTGCGGTTCTCTTCAGCCAGAGCGCGAATGGTGGTCAGCACCTCGCCGACCAGCTCCGGGTCCAGGGCCGAGGTCGGCTCGTCGAACAGGATCACTTGCGGCTCCATCGCCAGCGCCCGTGCAATCGCCACGCGCTGTTGCTGCCCGCCGGAAAGGCGTCGCGGGTAAGCGTCTTCCTTGCCGCTCAGGCCTACCTTGGCGAGCAGCTTTCTGCCCAGCGCCTCGGCAGCTTCGCGGGCCACCTTCTTGACCACCACCGGGCCTTCGATGACATTTTCCAGTGCGGTGCGATGCGGAAACAGATTGAAGTTCTGAAACACGAACCCGACCTGCTGACGCAACTGGCGGATCAACCCCTGCTGCTGGTTCATGGGGCGAGTGCCATCAATCTCGATGTCACCGACCTTGATGCTGCCACTGTCAGGGGTTTCCAGCAGGTTCAGGCAGCGCAGCAGGGTGGTCTTGCCCGAGCCGCTGGGCCCGATGATGGCCACCACTTCCCCGGCTTCGATACGCAGATCGATGCCCTTGAGCACCTCATTGCCTTTGAATGCCTTGGTGAGTTTTTCAACCACTATCATGTGTCAGGTCTCCAGATCGTGCCGGTTGACCCTGGCTTCCAGCTTGTTTTGCAGGTGCGAGAGCGCCGTTGCAAGGATCCAGTAGATCAGTGCAGCGGCCAGGTACATGGTGAATATTTCGAAGGTGCGTGCGGTGATCAACTGCGCCTGACGGAACAGCTCCGGGACCTGGATGGTGGCTGCCAGCGCCGTGTCCTTGACCAGCGAGATAAAGCTGTTGCCCAGTGGCGGCAATGCGGTACGTGCGGCCTGCGGGAGGATCGCCCGACGCATGGTCTGCCAGCGGGTCATGCCGATACTGGCCGCTGCCTCCCACTGGCCGCGCTCCACGGAACTGATGGCCGCGCGCAGGATTTCGCAGGCGTAGGCGGCCATGTTCAGGGAAAAACCGATCAGTGCGGCGCTCAGCGGTTCGAGCTGGATACCCAGCTCCGGCAGGCCGTAATAAATCACGAACAGCTGCACCAGCAAGGGCGTGCCACGAAAGAACGACACGTAGATACGCGCTATCCAGTTCACTGGTTTGATACGCGAGAGGCGCATCAATGCCAGACCGAAGCCCAGCAGCAAACCGAAAAACATCCCGCCAATACTGAGGAAAACCGTGTAGTACGCGCCCTTGAGCAGGAAGGGCGCGGAGTCCAGCGCGAGCTGAAGGCTCTCTTCAATCATTTGGTGACGTCAGCGTTGAAGTACTTTTCCGACAATTTCTTCAGCGTACCGTCCGCACGCAGCTTGTCGATGGCCTTGTCGATGGCCGCCAGCAATTCAGGCTCGCCTTTACGCAGGGCAATGCCCGACTCCTGGCGGGAGAATGCGTCGCCCGCCGGGACGAGTTTGTTTTTTGTCTTGGCAGCCATTTCCAGAGCGGCCAGACGGTCAACGAGGATCGCATCAATACGACCGACACTCAGGTCCTGGATCTTGCTCGGGTCATCGTCATAGGTTTTGACGATTGCGCCTGGAACGTTTGCCTTGAGCCATTCCTCGTAGTTGGTGCCCAAACCTACACCGACCTTTTTACCCGTCAGGTCTTTGGCGGACTTGATCGCGTCTTCGTTCTTCTTCAAAACCAGCGCCTGAATACCGGACACGGTGTAGGGCTCGGAGAAGTCGTACTTCTTCTTGCGCTCGTCGGAAATGGTCACCTGGTTGATCACCACGTCCAGACGCTTGGAATCCAGAGCGGCCAGGATGCCATCCCATTTCGACGGCTGGATCTTGGCCTTCACACCCAGTTCCTTGGCCAGCGCTTCGGAAAACTCGACTTCGAAGCCGGTGAGCTTGCCGCTCTCATCCACAAAGCTGAACGGTGGGTAAGTGCCTTCCAGGCCGACATTGAGCGTACCGCTGTCCTTGATTTTCTGCAGTTGCTCGCCAGCCATGGCTTGCCCGGCGATACCGGCACTGAGCATCAAGCCCATTGCCGAGAAAAGAAACGTACGACGAATAGCGGAAATGTTCATGCGAGCCCCTTGTTGGTATGGAAGTGTCTGGCCATTTTCTGACCCGACTCGAGCAACTTCGTGCTGATTATTCAGCTTTTTTTCAGGCAGTTACGTCAGGTGTAAGGTTAAGCGTTGTGGTCTGTCGGGCGCGACTATATAGCCATCTGCTTATGAGGAAAAATAACAAAAAAAGTTATTTTCCCTCTGGAAAGGCATAAAAGCCGCGTGGGCTAGAACGTCACTGGTCGAACGCATCCGGGTAGGCAAACAGCGCTGGCGCACCGCCGGTGTGCAGGAAGATCAGCGGGCCGTCGTTGAAGCGTTGACGGCCAATGCCATCGAGCAGCCCGGACATGGCCTTGCCGGTATAAACCGGATCGAGCAACAGCCCTTCGTGGCTGGCCACCAGCTTGATGGCTGACAGCGTACCGGCGTTCGGTTCGCCGTACCGTGGGGCGAAATACTCATCCCACAGTTCGACCTTGAAGTGCTCAGGCAGCGCAACGCCTAGCAACTCTGCGGTGCGCTCGGCCAGGCCCTGCACCTTGGGCAGCTGTGCTTCTTCACTGCGCGATACGGTCACGCCGATGACCGGCAATTGCGGCTGTTCGTGAGCCAGTGCCAACGCCAGACCACTGTGCGTGCCGGCACTGCCGGAGGCCAGAACGACAGCCGCAAAATCGATACCGGTCTGTTTGATCTGCTCGGCCAGTTCCAGCCCGGCGCGCACATAACCCAGCGCACCTACCGGGCTTGAGCCGCCGATGGGGACCAGATAAGGCTTTTTGCCGCTGGAACTCAGGCGCGCAGCCAGGGCCTGGAGTTGCTCGTCGGCGTTGTCGAGGTTTTCCACCAGCTCTACCTTGGCATCGAACAGCTCCAGTAGCAGGCGATTGCCGTTTTTCAGGTAACTGGGGTCTTCGGTGCCGATAGGGTTTTCCAGCAGCGCCACACAGCCAAGGCCCAGGCGCGCGGCCAGGGCAGCGGTCTGGCGGACATGGTTGGACTGGATGGCGCCGGCGGTGATCAGTGTGTCGGCACCTTGGGCCAGCGCATCGGCGGCCAGGTACTCGAGTTTGCGCACCTTGTTGCCGCCCAGGGCCAGCGTGGTGGTGTCATCTCGCTTGATGTAGATATCACGATCTGCCCAGACCGACAGGCGCTCGAGCTTTTCCAGAGCCGTTGGCGCGCTGATCAGGTCCAGGCGTTTGAAGCGGGCAAGCTGATTTTTGATCATGGTCGTCGATAAGCCGTGTAAAGAGTCACCGGACTATAGGCAGACGTTTCTCGCACGGCAACTTATCTGTGCGCACGGCGCTCTTCGCGTATTCCGACAGAAATTGTTGTTTTTTTCGTCTGAATGTTTGCCGTAGAGTGGTAACAGCAGCGGCCCTTACTGTCGGTCGCCACCCTTCACATCAAGGAGAGTCAAGCGTGAGCGATATTCCAGAAGCGTCCGCCGACGGCCGCTCCAGCCATTGGCAGTTGCAGCGCATCGTCAGCCAGTTGCGTGGCGCGCGTGAAGACTGGCGGGCTCGCAACAGGCGGGTGAGCGGTGAGCACGGTGGACGTGAGCTGCCTTCGCGTGCGGCCATGGGCGAGATTCTTGAAGCCTTGAGCGGTGCACTGTTCCCGATGCGCCTGGGCCCGGTGGACCTGCGTGAGGAAAGCGAGGACTTCTATGTCGGCCATACGCTCGATGTGGCGCTCAATGCGCTGCTGGCCCAGGCCCGGCTTGAATTGCGCTACGTGGCCCATCAGCAGGGTGGTGACCTGAACAGCATTGATGCGCGAGCGCTGGAGCTGATCCAGGGTTTCGCCATGGCCCTGCCCGGTATTCGTCTGTTGCTGGATACCGACGTGCTGGCCGCCTATCACGGCGACCCTGCGGCGCGCAGTGTCGATGAGGTGCTGTTGTGCTATCCCGGCATTCTGGCGGTGATCCACCATCGGCTGGCGCATTATCTGTATCGCGCCGGTTTGCCGCTGCTGGCGCGTATCAGCTCGGAAATCGCTCATTCAGCGACCGGTATCGATATTCATCCGGGAGCGCAGATCGGCCCGAGCTTTTTCATCGATCACGGAACAGGCGTGGTCATTGGCGAAACCGCGATCATCGGCGAGCGGGTGCGGATTTATCAGGCCGTAACCCTGGGCGCCAAGCGCTTCCCGTCGGACGAGGACGGCCAGTTGCAGAAAGGTCATGCACGGCATCCGATCGTTGAAGACGACGTGGTGATCTACGCTGGCGCGACGATTCTGGGGCGTATCACCATCGGCAAAGGTTCTACAATCGGCGGCAATGTCTGGCTGACGCGCAGCGTACCGGCAGACTGCAACCTGACCCAGGCCAACCTGCTGCAACAGGACGACTGCAGCCGCAAGTAGTCTGCCTCTGCGTCAGATCACCTTCACCGCCCGGCCGATGAACTGAATCGGCCCGGTGGGTTTGCCGATTGGCGAGCCAGTGGATTTCTCCAGTGTCAGCTCGAACAACTGATTGGGTTGCAGCGGCGGCAGTTTATCCAGCGGCACATGCAGGCTCTCTCCCGGCTTGACCAGGCCAAGCGAAACCGGGCCTTGCCAGTCGTCACCCTTGGTCCAGAACTCCAGCGCCTTGTCGGCCGGAACCTCGAATACACCCAGCGGGATAAGCTGTATTTCCTGCGAGTTACTGGCCTGCACGACCCAGCCGGGAGCCTTGTCCTGCGGTCCTACGAGGACCACCAGATAAGACGGTTGCGCCGGTGCGCGGGTCAGCAGCGTCATGCCCAGTACCAGCGAAGCAGCCAGGCCTGCTCCGGCGAGGCCGCGCCAGATCGACAGGTTGTCCCACCAGCGAACGCGCGGTTTTTGCGGCGTGCTGGCAGGCGTGGTCATGTCCAGCAGGTTACGTTCGATGCGATCCCACAGGCCAGGCGATGGCGTCACCGGTTCGGCCAGCTCGGTCAGGGGCAGCAGACGCTGCTCCCAGGCATTGACGGCAGCCTGCAGGTCGGGCTCGCGCGACAGGCGACGCTGTACGTCGAGCCGCTTCTGCGCCGAGAGCGTGCCGAGTACATACTCGCCAGCCAACTCATGAATGTTGTCGTCTAAAGGCCGGGTCATCCCATGCACTCCCGCAAAGCCGTCAGGCTGCGCTTGATCCAGGCTTTGACCGTACCCAATGGCGCGCCAATTTTCTGCGCGATTTCCTGATGCGAATAACCGTCTACGTAAGCGTGAAAAATACAGTTTCGTCTTACTGGTTCCAGTTGCTCCATGCATGAAGTAATCCGTCCTGGATTGACCCGCCAATCGAAGGCATCGCCGATTTCCTGCCAGCCTTCCAGTGTCGCCTGTTCCTGATGATCTTCACTGCCGTCGTCTTCGACACGCACCTCGCGAGCCGTGTTGCGCAACGTGTTGAGCGCCAGGTGGCGGGTCACGCTGAAGATCCACCCACGTGCCGAACCACGCGAGGCATCGAAGCTGGCCGCGTGGGACCAGATTTTCAGGAACGCGTCATGCACGATGTCTTCGGCCAGCGCGCGGTCACGCACCAAGCGCTGAGCGACGCCGAGCAACCGGGCGCTTTCCTGTTGATAGAGACGCTGCAAGGCCTGCTTTTCACCGCGAGCGCAGGCCTGCAACGTGGCTTCGTAATCAAAGAGAGATTCGTGCGAAGACAAGATGATCCGCCATCAATGGAAGACTGCTGCCTCGTTGATATCACGAGGCTCCCGCCCAGCAGCATAGCTTAATGCTAAGCGGTCACCCGGTTAGTGATGGCTATCAGCTCGCAGTCCAGAACAGGTAGTCGGCCTGATACTTGACCACTTCCTTCGCGCCCTTGTTGCTCTCTGCGCAGGCTTTGGCCGGGGCAACGCCGCCTTTCAGGGCCACACGCTGAATGTACGTGACGCCGGTCATTGCGCCCTTGCCTTCGGCCGGGTTGGCCTTGACCAGCTGGTACGGCAGGTTGCCAGTGCTCGAAGGGGCCACGGCAACCTGGGTGCCGGTTATTTTGGAACCGTCTTTGGCTTCCCAGGTAGCAGGCGGGCCGTAGTAGGTGCCGACCTGTTTGCCGCTCTTGTCGTTGAGCACTGCTTTGGGGCCGACGAACGCCCACTCCATTTCGTTGGGCATGTTGGCCTTGGCGCGGCACTCGTAGGTGATCTCGCCAACCCCGGTGGTTTGCATGCCGACCTTGTTGCCAGCCGGCACACGGACGCTTTCGGGGAGGTCGGTCTGAGCCATGGCAACAGACGACAGGCAAGTGAAGGCCAGGGTGGTACCAGCAAGGCAGAGCAAGCGTTTTGCGTTCATGCAGAAATCTCCAGAAGGTTTGACCGCGCTCAGCAACTCGAAGTGGCTGCTGAATGTACTACCCGCGAGAAACCCATCTGGATGCAGTGATTTGAAAATATTTTTTCAGGCCCGACTGAAACGGCTGCGCAGCAGCACAATTCCGGCAATCGCGGCCAGCCCCGAGCCGATCAGTACGCCGACCTTCACCTCGTCGATCAGGTGTTGCGAGCCGGGGAACGCCAGGTTGCCGATGAACAGGCTCATGGTGAAACCGATGCCGCACAGAATCGCCACGCCGTACAGCTGCACCCAGTTGCTGCCCTCCGGCAATACTGCCAGCCCGGCGCGGATGGCCAGCACGGCGGCGAGAAAAACGCCGATCTGCTTGCCCACGAACAGCCCCAGCGCAACGCCCAGCGGCACAGGATCGATCAGGTTGCCCAAGGTGATGCCGGCCAGCGACACGCCCGCATTGGCAAAACCAAAGATCGGCACCACGGCGAAGGCCACCCAGCAGTGCATCTTTTCTTCGAGGAACAGCAGGGGCGAGCGGGCTTCTTCCTCGGGCTTGCCCATCGGGATGCACAGCGCCAGGGCGACACCGGCCAGCGTGGCATGCACACCCGATTGCAGGACGAAGAACCACAGCAGCGCGCCGAGCAGCAGATAAGGCAGCAGACGGCGCACGTTCAAACGATTCATGACGATCAGCACCGCCAGCGTCACGAAGGCGGCGGCCAGCATCGGCAGGTTCAGACCGGAGCTGTAGAAGAAGGCGATGATCGTCACGGCGCCCAGATCGTCGAGGATCGCCAGCGCGGCCAGAAACACCTTCAGCGAGGTCGGCACCCGATTGCCGAGCAGCGACAGCACGCCGAGGGCGAAGGCTATGTCGGTGGCTGCCGGGATCGCCCAGCCGCTCAGGGTCTGCGGATTGCCCCAATTGATCGCGATGTAGATCAGCGCAGGCACCAGCATCCCGCCTGCGGCTGCAAAGCCGGGCAGGGCGCGTTGCCCCCAGGTCGCCAGACCACCGGCGAGGACTTCACGTTTGATTTCCAGGCCGACCATCAGGAAGAAGATCGCCATCAGCCCGTCGTTGATCCACAGCTCGACCGAGAGGCCCAGCCAGACGCTGTGCAGGATCGAGAAATAGCCGGCAGACAGAGGCGAGTTGGCAACGATCAATGCCGCCAGCGCAGCGGCCATCAACACGATGCCGCCGGCTGATTCGGAGGCGAGGAAGCCGGCGAGGATGGCAATGCCTCTGGGCGTTTCCCGGTTCGGAACTTGAGTCATGGTCGTCCTTGAACGAAAAGCTGGTTTTATAACGTCTGCAGACAGGCGCTTACTGGCCTGTGGCGGTGAGCTCGATCAGGCAGCAACGGCTGGCGCGAGGTGATTGCAGTTCGACTTCCAGCAAACCGCCAGCGTTGTCCACCTGAGCGCAATCGTGTTTGCCGAGGATTTCCCACGGCTGACTGTCGACGCTGATCGCCACTTGCTCGGCCATGCTGAACAGCACCAGGGTGCTGGCTGAACTGAACAGGCGTTGCGGGTGACGCACGTCTATCCAGTGCAGGCGTGCAGTGTAGCGGTGTGGGGCATAAATCAGGTTGAAATCGCGAATCGGCCCGTCCAGCAAGGTGCAATTGACCTGGCTGTCACCGATGAATGCAAACGGGTCCGATGGCAGCAGCGGACGACTGCTCAGCCCATCCACGTCCAGCGTCATGCCCGCGCCCTGAAGGACCGTGATGATGCGCTGATAACCGGCGAACACCGAAAAACCGCCCGAGGTTTCGATGTCGGCAATCGACAGCCGCCAGCCGAAACCGTCCAGGTCCTGGCCGGCGTCGCGAGCGATTTCTTCCGTGCTGCCTCCGCCGTTCTTCCACGGCATGCGCGGGTAGTCGACGGCGCGCAAAATGCGGGTCTGGCTCATTTGGTAAAGCGTCCTTCCAGGCGATGGCGGGAGCCGGGGTGGATCAGGCGCGCGGCGGTGACCGGCTGACGGCCTGACCAGGTACGGCGGCGAATCAGCAGGCAGGGTTCTCCCGCCTCTATCTGCAACAGCCTGCATTCATCGGCTTCGGCGAGAATCGCCTCGACCACATGCTCGCCTTCGGTGAGCGGCGCAACCTGCGAGAGGTAGGCGTAAGGCGTCTGCAGGGTAAAGTCCTGCCGGAGGTAGTCCGGAGCGACCTGGGCGTTCACGAAGCGGTCCTCGATCTGCACCGGGATGTCGTTCTCGTAATGCACGATCAACGAGTGGAAGACCCGCTGGCCTTCACGCATGTCCAGCGCCAGGGCGCGCTCGGAGCCAGCGGCTTCCTCCTTGAGGACCATGACCTTGCAGGTATGGCGATGGCCACGCGCGGCGATCTCGTCGGCAATGTTGTGCACTTCGAACAGCGCCGACTGGCTCTTGGGTTCGGCGACAAAGGTGCCGACGCCCTGCATGCGTACCAGCAGGCCCTCGGCGGTCAGCTCGCGCAGTGCCCGGTTTATGGTCATGCGGCTGAAGCCCAGTTGCGTCACCAGTTCGCTTTCCGACGGCACACGGTGGTGCGGCGGCCAGGTGCCGTTCTGGATTTGCAAGGCGATCATCTGTTTCACGCGGGCGTACAAGGGTGCAGGACTTTCGCCCATCTGGGCTGCCAGGGAAGAAGCGGCGGGCGGAGTCGACACGTGGGAGTCCTTGTTGTTCGAGACGGTGTTTTCGAGAGCATTCAGACGCTGCAAAGCGTCCACGCTAACCATTAAGCAGCTGCTCGGCAAGCATGCAGACGGTTTACCGGTCACTCAAACGTCTGTATATGTATATACAAATTACAGTGATGAGGTGTGAAGTCAATGTCAGCCTTCTTTGCCGAGCGCGCGTTACTCTCCGACGGCTGGGCCAGCAACGTTCGCCTGGAGGTCGGTCAGGACGGTATTTTGACCCGCGTCGAGGCCAATGCCGAGCAGCAGGGCGCCGAGAAGGTTCACGGGCCTTTACTGCCTGGCATGCCGAACCTGCACTCCCACGCGTTCCAGCGCGCAATGGCCGGGCTGGCGGAAGTGGCGGGTAACCCTAACGACAGTTTCTGGACCTGGCGCGACCTGATGTATCGCCTGGTGGGGCGCATCAGCCCGCAGCAACTGGGCGTTATCGCTCGCCAGCTGTACATCGAGATGCTCAAGGGCGGCTACACCTCGGTTGCCGAATTTCATTACGTGCATCAGGACAGCGATGGCAAACCCTATGCCGACTCTGCCGAGCTCGCGCTGCAGATCAGCCAGGCAGCCGGTTCGGTCGGTATCGGCCTGACCTTGCTGCCGGTGCTGTACAGCCATTCCGGTTTTGGCGGGCAGGCGCCCAACGAGGGCCAGCGGCGTTTTATCCACAGCACCGACAGCTATCTGGATCTGCAGGCTCGTTTACGTCCGGTTCTGGCGGCTCAGCCTGCGCAGCAGCTGGGGCTGTGCTTCCACTCGCTGCGCGCGGTGACGCCGCAGCAGATCAGTGAGGTGCTGGCGGCCAGTGACCGGCAGTGTCCGGTGCATATTCATATCGCGGAGCAGCAGAAGGAAGTCGATGACTGCCTGAGCTGGAGTGGTCGACGCCCGCTGCAATGGCTGTATGAAAACGCGCCAGTGGATAACCGTTGGTGCCTGGTCCATGCGACCCATGCCGAGGCGGATGAAGTGGCCCTGATGGCGCAAAGCGGCGCAGTGGCAGGGTTATGCCTGACCACTGAAGCCAACCTCGGCGACGGGATCTTTCCGGCGGTGGACTACATTGCTCAGGGCGGTCGCTGGGGGATCGGTTCGGACAGTCACGTCTCGCTCAGCGTGGTCGAAGAACTGCGCTGGCTGGAATACGGCCAGCGTCTGCGCGATCAGCGCCGTAACCGGCTATATCGGAGCGATCAGCCCATGGTTGGTCGCACGCTATACGACGCTGCACTCGCCGGTGGCGCGCAGGCATTGGGGCAGCAGATGGGGACGCTGCAAGTGGGGCAGCGCGCGGACTGGCTGGTGCTGGATGGCAACGACCCGTACATCGCCACGGCGTCGGACGACGCCATCCTCAACCGCTGGCTGTTCGCTGGCAGCGATCGGCAGATCCGCGACGTGGCGGTCAACGGGCGGTGGGTCATACGCGAAGGGCGACACGCCGCAGAAGAACAAAGCAGCCGCGAGTTCGCGCAGGTGTTGAGGGAGTTGCTGGGCTGATGCAAGGGAGGACGCAGAGCACTCGGCGTTATCCACGAGTCCGCTTCTGCTTCTGGCCGAAGGCCGTGGGAGCGAACTTGTTCGCGAAGGGGCCGGAAAGCGTTCTGAAATTTATCGTTCGAACGACCGTCTTCGCGAACAAGTTCGCTCCTGCCGGGCTTAGCCAGAATCCCGATTCGGTTACTTCTCGCCCTTGCCGATCTTCGAGTCATCCTCGCGCCAGATCAGGCGTGAGGTGTCATAGCCTTGCTGGCGGGCCTTGCTGAGCATGTCTTCCCTGACCGAGGCAGACACGGTCGGTGTACGCGACAACAGCCACAGGTACTTGCGATCCGGGTTGCCGACCACGGCGGTCCGGTAGCCTTCGCTGACGTCCAGAATCCAGTAATCACCTTTGGCAACGCTCGGCAGCAGGCGCGAGAACCAGTTGTCGAACACAACCCACAGCTTGTCGGTCTTGCCTGGAACCTGCGGTGAGGCGGTCCCGGTGGCTTCTTCCCACTTGCCTTCAATCGTGCGGCAGCGGTTGGTCACCGCGATATTGCCGTCATCCTTGAGCGTGTAACGGGCCTCGGACTGAGCGCACTTGCGCTGGAAGAACATCGGCAGGCGGGCGATCTCGTACCAGGTGCCCTGATACTGCTTGAGGTCGACGCTGTCGACAGTCTTGGGCTCGAGATTGTCAGCCGAGTGGGCAAAACCGATGGCCAAAAAGCTGGCCATGACACAAATTCCAAAACGTACCAGTACCTTGATCATGTGTTATTTCAGACCCTGGCCCGAGAACAGCACAACCTTGTCCGCTGCGTACTGCACGCTGATAAAGGTGTTCTGGTCGCCCCAGGTGCAGCTCGACATGCCCAGCGCACCGGAACATTCCGTCGGGCTGCCCAGCAAGGACTCGACTTGAGCCTTAGGCATGCCAGCGGACAGTTTGGAGTAGTTTTCCTGAGTGATCTTGCTGCAGGCAGCCAGCAGGACGCAGAACGAGATTAACGCGACAGAACGCAAGGACATGGATGTAGCTCCTGAACGGAAGGGGGTCGCGTCGCAGTGCAAGCCGGTGCAGTCTGGCGCTGGCGCAATACCGCAAGCTTAGAAGAGAAAAAGGGAATCTGGTTCCCGGACGGCGCAAGGATTTATGCCGTGGATCAGACAGTTGGCCCGCAGAAGGGGCTGGGCGAAGGGCGGGCTGCTTGTTTTGCCTGGCATTGACTCACGCGGTGGTGATCGAGCATGGCCCGACCACCACCGGTGCATAAGGCGTCTTACGCTTTGTGATACGCGGTGGCGCGCTCGACTTCTTCCTTGGAACCCAGGTACACCGCAACGCGCTGGTGCAGGCCTTCAGGCTGAATGTCGAGAATACGCTGATGGCCGTCAGTGGACGCACCGCCAGCCTGTTCGACCAGGAAGGACATCGGGTTGGCTTCGTACATCAGGCGCAGCTTGCCCGGCTTGGAAGGCTCGCGGCTGTCGCGCGGGTACATGAACAGGCCGCCACGGGTCAGGATACGGTGTACGTCGGCCACCATCGCCGCGACCCAGCGCATGTTGTAGTTCTTTTTCAGCGGACCGTCTTCACCGGCCAGCAGCTCGCTCACGTAGCGCTGTACCGGGGCTTCCCAGTGGCGCTGGTTGGACATGTTGACCGCGAACTCCTGAGTGGACTCCGGGATGGTGATGTCTTCGTGAGTCAGCACGAAGCTGCCCATCTCGCGGTCCAGGGTGAAGCCTTTCACGCCATCGCCCAAGGTCAGGACCAGCATGGTTTGCGGGCCGTAGATGGCGTAACCGGCGGCGACCTGTTCGGTGCCTGGCTGCAGGAAGGCCTTTTCATTCAGCGCTTCGTTCTGGCTCAGGTATTCGTTCGGGCAGCGCAGTACCGAGAAGATAGTGCCGACCGGTGCGTTGATGTCGATGTTCGACGAGCCGTCCAGCGGGTCGAAAACCAGCAGGTAGGCACCCTTCGGGTATTTGCCCGGGATCTGGTAGGCGTTGTCCATTTCTTCGGACGCCATACCGGCCAGGTGACCGCCCCACTCGTTGGCTTCGAGCAGAATCTCGTTGGAGATTACATCGAGTTTTTTCTGCACTTCGCCCTGAACGTTTTCGGTGCCCATGCTGCCCAGTACGCCGCCCAGCGCGCCTTTGGAGACGGCGTGACTGATTTCCTTACATGCGCGCGCCACAACTTCGATCAGGAAGCGCAGATCGGCAGGGGTGTTGTTGCTGCGAGTCTGCTCAATCAAGTAACGACTTAGTGTGACGCGGGACATGGATAGCTCCGAAAATAGGGGTATGAAAACCCGCGCAGTTTAACGCGAGTGGCGACGTAATACTGCTATGAGACTGGCTTAAGACTGTTTCAGTTCAGATGTCAGGCGAACCGCGCCTGACAGGCCGCCTGTTTCAGCGTTTTGCAGCGCGCAGCGTGCTGAACGCCATCCAGCCAAGGAACACCACGCCAAGCAGCAGCACGGCCCAAAGCCCCAAGCGTTTGAAGTCAGTACTTTGTTGCACAGCGATCGGCGCAGCGGACATGTTGGCCACAGCCGCTGTGGCTGGGCTCGCTGTGCCGAGAGTCGCGAGCTTTTCCGCACTCAGGTCAGGAATCAGCGTGGCCAGCGACAGGTTGGCAGCCTTGACGCTCGGGTTGCCGATTGCCAGGGTGAATGGCCCGTTACCGCGCGCCAGGAACACCACCTCCGTGGCAGGCACGGCCACACTCAACTGCGGCGCTTCACTGCCCAGTCCGCCGCCACGATCATCCACCACCAGCTTGAGCTGCTGAACGATGCGTCCGGACAGTTGCAGCTGGTCCTGCAAAACGTCGCTGTTGTTCTGCGACAAGCGATACAGCAGGCCGCTGCTGATCGGCTGCCAGGGCTTCCCGGCATCGAGCCGGCCGTAGAGCGTCGCCGGTGCCAGGCTGTTGGGCTGGGTGATGTCGATTTTGACGCGGCCTATCGGCAAGCCGGTGGGCAGTTGCCAGACATACTCGTTGGGGCTTTCGACGCTGCCCTTGACCGGTGGCGACCAGGTCAGCGGTGTGGTCGGAGTGTCGCTGCTGGCGCTCAGCAGGTGCGCAGAGATCAGCAGCGGCGCGCTGTGCGGGGAACGCCACAGCAGGCGCAGATAGCGGGCGCTCTGGCCGGGCAGGCCGACTTCGCGCTGTTCGACCACTTCGTCGGCAAACGACAGCCGCGCAACCTGTCCTTCGCCCCAGTTGCGCCAGTGCTGCAGGTCGTCACTGGCTTCGATGCTGAAATTCTGGAAGCCCTCCCGCTCGGTGCTCCAGTCGATGACCAGTTGTTCAAGCGGTGCCTTGATTGCGCTGGTGTCCAGCAACCAGCCGCGCAGCACTTCTTCGCCTGCTTCGATATCGCTTTGTGGCTGGACCTCGATCACGCTGCCGTTGCTGGAGCGCTCGATACGGATGACCGGTGCGGTGTCGCCTGCCTCCTGTGTGCTGTACAGGGCAAACCCGTTGACTTCGATCGGCGTCGGCTCCTGTTCGGGCGCGGGCTGGCGCGGCGTGATCGAGTAAGCCTGCGGCTGGCCCTCTGCATTGAACACGCGTACATCGCTCAGATCGGTCTGCCGGGCATTCAACTGGACGGCAAGCGGCAACTCGATGCGATACCACGGTCCTTCGCCGCTCAGGCTTAGCGGCGTCTGGCTGGCGAAGTCCGCCGGTTTGTCCTGGGCGAGGGCGGTTATCGCCGTGCACAAGGCCAGGCCAAGCACGGCGATCTTCATGGCAGGATGACTCAAGAACGGTTTCCTCATAGCGTGTCCGGTGCGGCAGTCGGGCCTGGGCCGGGTTTTTCGCCGACCTCTGTGACAGAGTGTTTCGGCGGTAAAGGTGCGAAATATCCCACCACCAATAGCAAAATGCCAACGCCGATGAACGAGACGATGCGCTCCATGCCGCCGCGATTGCTCAGCTCGACGAAGAACAGCTTGACCACCACCACCCCGATCAACGCTGCACCGCCCAGCCACAGCTGGCGGTTGGAGCGCATGTGACCGCCGATCATCAAGGCCAGTGCCATCAGCGTCCAGACTATCGACAACCCGGCCTGAACGCGCATGGAGTCGAGCAGCGCCCCGGTGTTCCATGGCACATCAGCCCAATGATGCGCCGTGCGCATGACCATTGCCGTAACCAGCGCGAAGAGTGACGCGCCAGCCATCAGCAAGGCAGCGTTACCAAGGCGCATGACGTGTTTGCGTAGCCACAGGCAGACCCCTGCCAGTGACAGCAGCAAACCGATTTCCAGCGGGTTGAGCAGCGGAATATACGGCAGTGGATCCGCCGCGCCGTCGCTGAAGGTATTCGCCAGCCAGAACCACGCCATCATCAACACCGCCAGCGGCGCAGCGGCCCCGAGGTGATAGGCCTCGGGGCAGGCGTTTACCGGCCACGGCCATTGGCGCGTCGAGCTCATCGCCAGCAGGAACAGGCTCGGCACAATCGCCCAGCCCAGCCAGCGCCAGGCGTTGTAATGTTCGGACAGTTGCAGCAGGCCTAAGCGCAGTTCCAGTGCCAGCACGGTGATGATAAGCAGGCAGCCCACGGTGTGAGCGACGCGTCGGGCGAGGATGGATTGCATGCCGGTCAGAAAGCGCAGGGTCAGCAGATGCACGGCAAACACCAGCAGCCAGGCCAGCCAGCCCAGGCGCCCTGCGGGATGGTTGTGCAGGTCCACCGAGATCATCAGCAAAGCGGCGCTGAGTGGCGTCAGTACGCTGCACAGCGCGGCGAGATCCGGCCAGCGCAATCGGATGGCGATTGCCGCCCAGAGCGCCACGCTGAGCGCAAGGGCTAGCAAAAACGCTGCAGCCAGATAGGCCTCTGGCGCGTGCAGCATCACAGCGCTGGTCAGTGAGACCATCCACCAGAAAGCGGCCCAGATGATCAGCAGTGTTCGAGCGGTGCGCTGATCGATGAGGGTCAGCGAATTGAGGCGGAACACGCACCAGGCACTGACCATGGCTGCGACCGCCAGGATCATCGGCGTCCAGTAATCGTTGGCAAAGGCTTGCGGCGAGCTCTCGGTGCCGCCGCTGATCAGAATCGCGCTGGCGCCCAGTTGCAGCAGCAGGCCGAAAGCCTGTGCCAGCCTGCGCTGTTGGCGCAAGCCCAGCCAGAAAATCGCCGCGCCTTCCACGGCCCACGCGCTGGTTGTCCACTGCGAACCCAGGCCCAGCGGGATCGCCAGCGTGGCAAACACCACGCCCAGCGCCAGGCAGGTTTCCATCAGCAAGGCGGTTTGGCTTGGCGCACGTGCTGCCAGCCAGCGTGCCAGCGCCATGTAGATCAAGCCGAGCGCAAGCGCGCTGAACGCAGCGCCGAATTCCAGATGCTCGACCAGCGCATATTGCAGGCCGAACCCGGCTATCGGCGTGCCCAGCAACAGCGTGCCGTCGACGTAATCGCCTTGGCGGGCAGCCCAGCGCAGCATGGCTTCGCGAGTGTGGTCGGGCGGCGCGCTGTCCAGCTCCAGCAGTTTGCGGCGGGCAAACAGCAGGCCGATGGCCAGATACATCAGGAAGAACACCATCAGAAAGGGCTCGGTGCTCCAGAACAATGCGGGTGTATAGGCCTGCAGGCCCCACGCGAAGCCGATGCCGAACGTGCCGAAGAAGCCGATCAGGTTGAGAATGCGCCAGGCCTTGAACCAGGCGATGGCGATGATGCCCGCATTGAGCAGTGCAAAGTAACTGAACAGCGAGATATGGCTGCCTTGCCCGGTCGATGCCAGCAACGGTGCCGCGAAGCCGCCCAGCGCACCGGCGCAGGCGAGGGCCAGCGAGTTCTGTGTCAGCGCCAGAATGGCTGAGAAACTAGTGATTGCGACCAGCAGCGCGAAGCCCAGCGTCGGGTCCAGCAGGGTGTGCAGTTTCATCGCGGCGAAGACAGTTAGGTACAGCACCCCTACGCCGGCGCCTTGCAGCATCAAGGCGTAAGGACCGTTGCGCATCCGCAGCCACCAGCCCAAACCGAGCAGAGCCATGGCGCTCGCGGCCACTGCGGCGTAGCGCGCTTCAAGCGGCACGACCATGCCTTCGGTGGCATAGCGCAGCAAAAACGCCAGGCCGAGGAACAGCACCACGACACCCACGCGCAATACGGTATTACCGCCCAGCAGCCAGTCTTTTGCGGCGTTGATCGCGCTGTCCAGCGGATTGGCTTTTGCTGCCCTGGTTGGTTGGAGTATCTGTGGTGCGGGCTCGGCAGGCGTTGTTGCCTGCGGCGCTTCGTCCGGTAGGTCCCAGATCAGTTCGGGGCCGTCGGTGGGCGCTTCGACGATGACTGCATCGAGTGGAAGCGGCGCAGGGGCCTGCGCAGGCGGCACGCCGGGCGCAGACTGACGTTCGAGTGCGCTCAGGCGCTGCTGAAGGACATCGAGGGATTCGCGGGTTGCGAGCAGTTGCTGCAGCTGATCGGCGGATTGCCTGCCAAGCAGACGCACGCGAATGCCGGCCCAGAAAACCCAGCCCATGACTGCACCCATCAGCGTACCGGCCCACTCGTCATAACTGAGCGAGTAGCCCAATAGCGCACCGCCCACCACCAGACAAATCCAAAGCACGCGACGACATCCTTTTCGGTGTGTGAAGGTTCATCGTGCGCAGTATATAGGGGCGGGCGGACATCGCTTGTAATGTTTTATGCCGGGGGCACCAGAGTCTCTGCAGGACTGAGACAGATCCTTGTGGCGCTTGTGGGAGTGAGCTTGCTCACGAAGACGTTGGTTCAAACGCCTTCTTTTCCGAGGCATTACTGGCCTCTTCGCGAGCAAGCTCGCTCCCACACTGCGTTTTTTCGAACTTTAACGTCAGTCCAGCGCCTTCCAGATGTCTCCGGCGTACTCGCGGATGGTCCGGTCCGAGGAGAACCAGCCCATACGTGCGGTATTGAGGACCGCCGAGCGCCACCATTCCTTGGAGTCGTGCCAGCGCTCTTCGACCTTGGCCTGGGCCGCCCAGTACGAGTCGAAGTCAGCGCAGACCAGGAAGCGGTCATAATCCAGCAACTGATCGATGAGGCCCACATAGCGGTTCGGATCATCCGGCGAGAACACACCACCCCGGATCGCCTGCAGCACATCGTTCAAGCGTCCGGAAGCAGCCACATCGTCATGCGCGCTGAATTCACCTGCCTGCTTGCGGGCTTCGACCTGTTGCGAAGACATGCCGAAGATGAACATGTGCTCGAGCCCGACCTGCTCGCTCATTTCCACGTTGGCGCCGTCCAGCGTACCGATGGTCAGTGCGCCGTTGAGGCCGAACTTCATGTTGCTGGTCCCGGACGCTTCCAGGCCTGCGGTGGAAATCTGCTCGGACAGGTCGGCCGCCGGAATGATGCTCTCCGCCAGGCTGACGTTGTAGTTGGGCATGAACACCACTTTCAGCAGACCGCGTACGGTCGGATCGTTGTTCACGGTCCGCGCGATGTCGTTGGTCAGCTTGATGATCAGTTTGGCCGAGTGATAGCTGGCCGCCGCCTTGCCGGCGAAGATCTTCACCCGTGGCACCCAATCGGTACCTGGCTCGGCCCGAATGGCCTGATACAGGGCGACGGTGTGGAACAGGTTCAGCAACTGGCGCTTGTACTCGTGGATCCGCTTGACCTGAACGTCGAACATCGCGGCAGGATTGACGGCAATGCCCAAACGTTCATGAATGATCGCCGCCAGCGCACGCTTGCTGTGCAGGCGTTGATCGGCCATCTGCTTGCGGAACGACGACTTCTCGGCGAACGGCTCGAGCTCTTTGAGGCGCGTCTCGGCGTTGTCCAGAACATCCTCGCCGAGCGACTCGACAAGCATCTCGGTCAGCTTCGGGTTGGCCTGGAACAGCCAGCGGCGGAAGGTGATGCCGTTGGTCTTGTTGTTGATCCGCTCTGGATAGATCTTGTGCAGCTCGGCGAACACGGTCTTGCGCATCAGTTGCGTGTGCAGCGCCGAAACGCCGTTGACGCTGTGCGAGCCGAGGAACGCCAGGTTGCCCATGCGTACCCGACGACCGTTGTCTTCTTCGATCAGCGACACGGCACGCAGCACGTTGACGTCGTCGACGCCCTTGGCACGCAGTGTGTCGATATGCTGCGCGTTGATCAGGTAGATGATCTGCATGTGGCGCGGCAGCATCCGCTCCATCAGGCCGACCGACCAGGTTTCCAGTGCTTCAGGCAGCAGGGTGTGGTTGGTGTAGCCGAGAGTGCCGACGGTGATTTTCCAGGCGGTGTCCCACGGGATGTTGTGGTTGTCGATCAACTGACGCATCAGCTCGGCCACGGCGATCGAGGGGTGCGTGTCGTTCATCTGAATCGCCGCGTGCTCGGACAGATCCGTCAGTGTGGCGTGCTGGTTCAGATGGCGGCGCAGCAAGTCCTGCAGCGACGCGGAAACGAAAAAGTATTCCTGACGCAGACGCAGTTCCTGACCCGCTTCGGTCGCATCGTTCGGGTAAAGCACGCGGGAAATACTTTCGGCGCGCACCACTTCGGCAACCGCGCCGAAGTGATCGCCGGCGTTGAAGCGCTCCAGGTGCAGGTCTTCTACCGCACGGGCGCGCCACAAGCGCAGGGTGTTGACGCTCTTGCCGCGCCAGCCCACTACCGGGGTGTCATAGGCGATGGCCCGAACGGTCTCGCCCGGACGCCATACCTGACGCGAGTCGCCTGCTTCGGTCGGGACGGTGTCGACACTGCCGCCGAAGCCGATGGAGTACACCACCTCAGGGCGTTCGAATTCCCATGGGTTACCGAAGTCCAGCCAGTTCTCGGTCTGCTCCTGCTGCCAGCCATCGACGATGCCCTGACGAAACAGGCCGTGCTCGTAACGAATGCCGTAACCATGACCCGCAATGCCCAGGGTCGACATGCTTTCCATGAAGCACGCAGCCAGACGACCCAGGCCGCCGTTACCCAGTGCCGCATCCGGTTCAAGCAGGCGGATACGCTCGATGTCCACACCCAGCTCGGTCAGCGCCTCGCGAGCGACTTCGAGCAGGCCCAGGTTACTGAGGCTGTCGTACAGCAGCCTGCCTATCAGGAATTCGAGAGACAGGTAATAAACGCGTTTCTGAACCTTGCGATAGATCTGCCGCGTATGGTCCATCCAGTGTTCGACCATATGGTCGCGGGCGGCAAGGGCGACAGCTTCAAACCAGTCATGCTCAAACGCATGGTCGGGGTCCTTGCCCACCGAGTAGGTGAGTTTGGCGAGCACAGCGGCGCGAAAAGCGGCCACATCAGCGTCACGAACAAGTGGTTCCTGAGACATCGGTAAAACCTCAAGTAGTCTGACGAATGGAAAACGGGATTCTTAGACTGTAGGCGTGTCGTCAATTATTTCCTGAAAAAAAGCGAAATAATTCATGGCATAGCTCTCGCTTCGACCCAGCGCAACGGCTCTGGTTCGCGCACCGGTGAAATTGGCAAAACGCTTGCATCGTTCGTTCCATCCTGATCAATGACGTGCAGCATGCTGATTCTTCGTTTCGGGTTTATGATGCCCCACGGCAGAATAATAGAAGCCTCTGAACTGGACTTATGGAGCACTTATGCAGACTTTGTACCCGCAGATCAAACCCTACGCCCGGCACGATCTGGCCGTGGAACAACCGCATGTGCTTTACGTCGATGAAAGTGGCTCGCCAGAGGGGTTGCCGGTGGTGTTCATCCACGGCGGCCCGGGTTCTGGGTGCGACGCGCACAGTCGCTGCTATTTCGATCCCAACCTGTACCGCATCGTCACCTTCGATCAGCGCGGTTGCGGCCGTTCCACACCGCATGCCAGCCTTGAAAACAATACCACCTGGAAACTGGTGGAAGACCTCGAAGCGATTCGCGAGCACCTCGGGATCGATAAATGGGTGCTGTTCGGCGGTTCGTGGGGTTCGACCCTCGCTCTGGCCTATGCACAGACCCATCCCGATCGCGTGCACGCGCTGATCCTGCGTGGCGTATTCCTTGCCCGGCAACAGGAAATCGACTGGTTCTATCAGGCGGGCGCCAGCCGTTTGTTCCCGGACTATTGGCAGGATTATGTCGCGCCGATCCCGCTGGACGAGCGTGACAACATTCTGGCTGCCTTCCACAAGCGACTCACCGGTCCGGATCAGATCGCCCAGATGCACGCCGCCAAGGCCTGGTCGACCTGGGAAGGGCGTTGCGCAACCTTGCGCCCCAATCCGCAAGTGGTGGATCGCTTCGCCGAGCCGCACCGTGCGTTGTCTATCGCGCGCATCGAATGCCACTACTTCATGAACAACGCTTTTCTGGAAGACAACCAGCTGATTCGCGACATGCCGAAGATCGCGCACCTGCCGGCAATCATTGTGCACGGTCGTTACGATGTCATCTGTCCGCTGGATAATGCATGGGAGCTGCACCAGAACTGGCCTGGCAGTGAGCTGCAGGTGATTCGCGAGGCCGGGCATTCGGCAGCCGAACCGGGTATCGCCGACGCGCTGGTACGGGCCGCTGCAGAAGTTGCGCGCAACCTGCTCGACCTGCCGCCCGAAGAAGCGTAACAGTCATCCGGTATTGGTTTTGAGTCTGGAAAGGCATCTATGAAAGGTTTGTTGCAGCGCGTGCGAAGTGCGCGCGTCGAGGTCGGCACCGAGGTCGTGGGTGCCATTGAACAGGGCATATTGGTGTTGGTGGGAATAGAGCCTCAAGACACCCGCGCCAGTGCCGATAAGTTGCTGCACAAGTTGCTCAATTATCGAGTGTTCAGCGATGCCGAAGGCAAGATGAATCTGTCTTTGCGCGAGGTGGGGGGCGGCTTGTTGCTGGTTTCCCAGTTCACGCTGGCTGCGGACACCAAAAGCGGGTTGCGTGCGGGCTTCTCTAAAGCCGCACCTCCAGCGCTGGGTGCCGAGCTGTTCGACTATCTGTTGAGTCAGGCCAGAATCGCGCATCCCACGGTAGCTGCGGGCCAGTTTGGTGCAGACATGCAGGTGCACCTGATAAATGATGGCCCGGTGACATTTTTGTTTGATACATAAGCTACGATTTCATGTTGTTCCCCTGAATTCATCTGTCTTGCGGGGATAAATTTCTTTGTCATACCTGATGCGTTGTGGCGCGCGCTACTGGATAATCGCGCGCTACGGGGATCGACACTGTTGGTCCATTTGGTATGACAAAAGCGGTTCTGACACCTGGTTGGGGAATCATTAAGCCCATTCGGAGTCGGAACAATGCTCGCCAACCCGGCATTGATAGCTGGCCGTTGGTTTTTTCATCTGTTTTTCGGCGAGGGTTGCTCGTGATTGTTAGTCCCTGTGATGCTCCAAAGACACCTGTCAAGCGGTTGCGTAGTGCACTTCTGGCAAGCTCGGCCCTTGTATGCCTGTTCAGCGCAGGTCAGCTATGGGCGTTCAACCTTGATGATGTAGCGGCGAAGGCCAAAGAAATGGCCGGGCAGAAGTTCGAGGCTCCGAGGAGCAATCTGCCGAACGAGCTGCGCGACATGAAGTTCGCCGATTATCAGAAGATCCGCTTCCGTGATGACAAGGCCGAATGGGCGGGTGAAAAGACTCCGTTCAAAGTGTCTTTCTACCACCAGGGTATGCACTTCGATACGCCGGTCAAAATCAACGAAGTGACCGCGACCAGCGTCGACGAGATCAAGTACGACCCGAATCGTTTTGACTTCGGCGATCTGAAGATCGACCCGAAATCCACCGAGAAACTGGGTTATGCCGGTTTCCGTGTCCTGTATCCGATCAACAAGGATGACAAGCAGGACGAAATCATGACCATGCTGGGCGCGAGCTACTTCCGCGTGATCGGCAAGGGTCAGGTTTATGGCCTTTCCGCGCGCGGCATGGCGATCGACACTGCCTCGCCGTCCGGTGAAGAATTTCCGCGCTTCAAGGAATTCTGGATCGAGAAGCCAGGCCCGGATGACAACCATCTGGTGATCTTTGCACTGCTCGACTCGCCGCGTGCCACCGGTGCCTATCAGCTGACCCTGCGTCCGGGTACCAACACCCTGGTTGACGTGAAGTCGCGCATGTTCCTGCGTGACAAGGTCAACAAGCTGGGCGTTGCTCCTCTGACCAGCATGTTCCTGTTCGGCGCCAACCAGCCTTCGCGTGTGCCTAACTACCGTCGTGAACTGCACGATTCCAGCGGTCTGTCGATTCAGGCGGCCAACGGTGAGTGGCTGTGGCGTCCGCTGAACAACCCTAAACATCTGTCCATCAGCAGCTTCTCGGTCGAGAACCCGCGTGGTTTCGGTCTGCTGCAACGTGGCCGCGACTTCAGCCAGTACGAAGACCTGGATGACCGTTACGACAAGCGTCCAAGTGCCTGGATCGAGCCGAAGGGCGATTGGGGCAAAGGGACTGTCGAGCTGGTCGAAATTCCGACTGCCGACGAGACCAACGACAACATCGTAGCCTACTGGAAGCCTGAAACGCTGGCCGAGCCTGGCCAGGAAATGGCGTTCGATTACCGTCTGCACTGGACCATGCAGGAAAACTCGATTCACTCGCCGGATCTGGGCTGGGTCAAGCAGACTCAACGCTCCATCGGTGACGTGCGTCAGTCCAACCTGATTCGTCAGCCGGACGGCAGCCTTGCCTTCCTGGTCGACTTCGTGGGCCCGGTGCTGGCCGCACTGCCGGAAGACAAGACCATTCGCAGCCAGGTGACTACTGACGACAACGTCGAGCTGGTGGAAAACAACCTGCGCTACAACCCGGTCACCAAAGGCTACCGCCTGACCCTGCGGGTGAAGGTCAAGGACTCCAGCAAGCCGACCGAAATGCGCGCTTACCTGTTGCGTGAAATCCCTGCCGAACCGGGCAAGGAACCTGCGCTGCTCGTGGCTGACAAAGCCGAAGAGAAGAAGGCCGCCGCCAAGGAAGCTGCCAAGCCGGCAGTTGCCAAGGAGTCCGCCAACGACCAGGTAGAAATCGCCAAGGCCGACGCGCCGAAGCCGGAAGCTGCCAAGCCTGAGACTGCTAAGTCTGAAGCTGGCAAGGCTGACGCAGCAAAAGCTGACGCAGCCAAAGGCAAAGGCGAAGTCGCCAAGGCCGATGCAGGCAAAGCCGACGCATCCAAGGCTGACGTAGCCAAGGACAAGGACGGTAAGGAAATTCAGCAGCCTGAAACCGAGGCAGCACCCACCCATCCGGAACCGGCCAAGACGTTGCAAGTCATGACCGAGACCTGGAGCTATCAGTTGCCGAGCGATGAGTAATTCTCTACCGGTGCCAATGTCTCTGAACGAGTACCTGGCGCATTTACCGATGAGCGACGAGCAGCGGGCAGAACTTGCCGGCTGCACGACCTTCGCCGAGTTGCATGAGCGACTTTCCGCGCAGCCGGTCAATGACCCTGCCGAGGCCGCTCAGGCTTCGGTGGGTCGTCGTCTGACGCTGACCACCGCAGATCAGCTGGAGGACGCCGAGATGCTCGGCGTCGACGCCAGCGGTCGCCTGTGCTTGAAGGCTACACCGCCGATTCGCCGGACCAAGGTCGTGCCAGAGCCATGGCGCACCAACATTCTGGTGCGCGGCTGGCGTAGCCTGACCGGCAAAGGCAACCCGCCCAAGCCTGAGCATGATGATCTGCCGCGTGATCTGCCGAAGGCGCGCTGGCGTACCGTCGGTTCGATCCGTCGCTACATCCTGCTGATCCTCATGCTGGGTCAGACGATCGTGGCGGGCTGGTACATGAAAGGTATCCTGCCATATCAGGGCTGGTCGCTGGTTTCGCTCGACGAAATCACGCGTCAGACCTTCGTGCAGACCGCCTTGCAGGTCATGCCTTATGCTTTGCAGACCAGTATTCTGTTGTTGTTCGGGATTCTGTTCTGTTGGGTGTCGGCCGGTTTCTGGACCGCGCTGATGGGCTTCCTCGAGCTGCTCACCGGTCGCGACAAATACCGTATCTCGGGTGCCAGTGCTGGCAACGAGCCGATCGAAAAGGGCGCACGTACTGCGCTGGTCATGCCGATCTGCAACGAAGACGTGCCCCGGGTTTTCGCCGGTCTGCGTGCTACGTTCGAATCGGTAGCTGCCACGGGTGACCTGGATCGTTTCGATTTCTTCGTGCTCAGTGACACCAACGAAACCGACATCGCCGTTGCCGAGCAACAGGCGTGGCTGGACGTGTGCCGCGAGACCAAAGGCTTCGGCAAGATCTTCTATCGTCGCCGTCGCCGCCGCGTAAAACGCAAAAGCGGCAACCTCGACGACTTCTGCCGTCGCTGGGGCGGTGACTACCGCTACATGGTCGTGCTGGACGCCGACAGCGTCATGAGCGGTGAGTGTCTGACCAGTCTGGTTCGCCTGATGGAAGCCACGCCGGACGCCGGTATCATCCAGACCGCGCCACGTGCGTCGGGCATGGACACGCTGTATGCCCGCATGCAGCAGTTCGCTACCCGGGTCTATGGTCCGCTGTTCACCGCCGGCCTGCACTTCTGGCAGTTGGGTGAATCCCACTATTGGGGTCACAACGCGATCATCCGCATGAAGCCCTTCATCGAGCACTGCGCCCTGGCGCCGTTGCCCGGCAAAGGCGCGTTCGCCGGTGCGATCCTCTCCCACGACTTCGTCGAAGCTGCGCTGATGCGTCGTGCCGGCTGGGGCGTGTGGATTGCCTACGACCTGCCAGGCAGTTACGAAGAGTTGCCGCCCAACCTGCTGGACGAACTCAAGCGTGACCGTCGCTGGTGCCACGGCAACCTGATGAACTTCAGGCTGTTCCTGGTCAAGGGCATGCACCCGGTTCACCGTGCGGTGTTCCTGACCGGTGTGATGTCTTACCTGTCGGCGCCGTTATGGTTCTTCTTCCTCGTGTTGTCCACGGCCTTGCTCGCAGTGAACACGCTGATGGAGCCGACCTACTTCCTTGAACCACGTCAGCTGTATCCGCTGTGGCCACAATGGCACCCGGAGAAAGCCGTTGCGTTGTTCTCGACCACCATTGTCCTGCTGTTCCTGCCTAAACTGCTCAGCGTCATTCTGATCTGGGCCAAGGGCGCGAAAGGCTTCGGTGGCAAGTTCAAGGTCACCGTTTCGATGCTGCTGGAAATGCTCTTCTCGGTGCTGCTGGCTCCGGTGCGCATGCTGTTCCACACCCGCTTCGTACTGGCCGCTTTCCTGGGCTGGGCCGCGACCTGGAACTCGCCGCAACGCGACGATGACTCCACGCCGTGGATCGAAGCAGTGAAGCGCCACGGTCCGCAAACCCTGTTGGGCGCGTGCTGGGCCTTGCTGGTGTTCTGGTTGAACCCGAGCTTCCTGTGGTGGCTTGCACCGATCGTGGTGTCGTTGATGCTGTCGATTCCGGTGTCGGTGATTTCCAGCCGTACCAATCTGGGCGTCAAGGCGCGTGACGAGAAGTTCTTCCTGATTCCTGAAGAGTTCGAGCCGCCGCAAGAGCTGATCTCGACGGATCAGTACACCTACGAGAACCGCTGGCATGCGCTGAAACAGGGCTTCATCCGCGCTGTGGTCGACCCGCGACAGAATGCCTTGGCTTGCGCCCTGGCAACGTCGCGTCACCGCCAGGCTCAGCCGATTGAAGTGGTGCGTATGGAGCGTGTCGATCAGGCACTCAAGGTTGGTCCGGCAAAACTCGGCAATCAGGAACGCCTGATGCTGCTGAGCGACCCGGTTGCCCTTGGCCGCTTGCACGAGCGTGTCTGGAGCGAAGGTCACGAAGAGTGGCTGGCCGCGTGGAGAGCTTCCATCGAAGCCGATCCACATGCGCCTTTGCTGCCTTTGCAACCTGTCGGTAAAGCATCGGAGCCGGTCCCGGTCTAAAACCGTCCGGCTACGAAAAGAGCCCCTGACGCTTAGCGCGTCGGGGGCTTTTTTATTGCGTCTAGTGGTAAAGACCCGCGCAAGCGAGGGGTAGGAGCGAACTTGTTCGCGAAGACGGTCGTTCAGGCGATGCATGTTCGAAGGCTTGGCGGCCCCTTCGCGGACAAGTCCGCTCCTACGCCCGTTGGGCAGAATCAAAAACGGCCTCCTGCCCGAGGAGTAGGAGATTCTATGGTTTTGGGAAAGCCCTCAAGCCACTTTTGTTTGATATTCGCTCTGGTTCTTTAACAGAGCGAAGACTACTCGAGCCAACTTTCGGGAGAGCATGACCAGCGCTTGAGTTGTACTAAAGCCACGCTTTCTCTGCTCTTCATAAAAAGGCTTCCAGGCCGGCGTACGGCTCCCGGACATAGCCGCGTTGTGCAGCAACCGTCGGGCTTCTGGATCGCCGCGTTTGGTCAATCGACGAGGTCCATCACTTTGCCCTGATTTGGATACTTTCAGGTCCAGCCCAAGAAACGCGATAAAGGCGTTCGCTCCGCTGAACTCGCCTCGCTGAAAAGAAGTGACCAAGCGAGCTGCAGTCAGAAAGCCGATCCCTTCTACTTTCATACAGCGGTTGACCTGCCTCATCAGACCGGCTTCCTGCAGTACATCGCGAATCTTCTTTTCAACGAGCGCCTCAAATCGTTTCATCGAGTTGACCTGATTGGCGAACGCTGTTCTCAGAAAAGGCTCGTTGGTCCAGCTTTGCACCAGGCCAGTACGAGCCTGAACCAAGGCTGCACGACGTCGGAACAGGCTCAGAAGCTGCCGATAAAGCGGGCTCGCAGGTATCCAGGGCCGCAACTCATCAAGCTCGTTTTTCAGGTATCGGGCCAACAAACGAGCATCTTGGGCATCGGTTTTGGCGCGTATGTTGACGCCTTTACGGTAATGACTGAGCTGATAGCCATCCACCATATAAACGTCACAGCCTGCTTCGTGGGCCGCATCCGCGAACAGGACGTGATAGACGTTAGTGGCTTCGATGGCGATGGCGCAGCTGCTCGCCAAGGCCTTCAGCCATTGTGTGATGGCGACTTTGGTATTGGGGATTGCCTCAAGTCGATCATATTGATCGTGGTAGATCACCAACTCATTCTTGGCGACATCTACACCGATGATCGGTTTTTCCAGAGTAACCCGCATTGCCATAACGCCTCCTCGGGGATAAGGTTTACAGACTTGAAGGGGCCACCCAGAGGCGCAGGCTTGTTTCTATCGTAGGTTGTGAGCCTTAAGCATTCTTTATCGGCGCTTGGGTGAAAGGAGGAGGGGTGAAATCTCCTACGGGTCTGTACTGCGCGAACAGTCAGAAGCGAACTAAGTCCCTCCTCCTCCCTTCAAGTCTTACCATACAAGCGAACTTGTTCGCGAAGACGGTCGTTCAGGCGATGCATGTTCGAAGGCTTGGCGACCCCTTCGCGGACAAGTCCGCTCCTACGCCCGTTGGGCAGAATCAAAAGCAGGCTGGTGTATAACGCCAAGCGCTCCAGCGTCGGAATCCTTGCGTCGCAGATCTATCAACCCACCCTGAATTTCCCCACCAGTGTCTGCAGGTGCGTTCCCAGTCTGGCGAGTTCGATGCTTGAGGCTGCGGTTTGCTCGCTGGCTGCGGCGGTCTGTTCGGAAATGTCGCGAACGCTGATAACGTTACGGTTGATCTGTTCGGCGACCACGCTCTGCTCCTCGCTGGCGGCAGCGATCTGTTCGTTCATGTGCTGGATCGTCGCCACGGTGCGGGTGATCTGCTCCAGTGCGCCTCCCGCACGACGGCTCAGTTCAACCGTGTTATCAGTCAGGGTGCGGCTGTTATCCAGCGTGGTTGCGACCTGTTGGGTGCCGGTTTGCAAGGCGGCGATCAGTTCTTCGATTTCCTCGGTGGACTTTTGCGTGCGTTGCGCCAGCCCCCGAACTTCATCGGCAACCACCGCGAAGCCGCGCCCGGCCTCTCCCGCGCGGGCGGCTTCAATGGCCGCATTGAGGGCCAGCAGGTTGGTCTGCTGTGAAACAGACTTGATCACATCGAGAACGCCGACGATCTTGTTGCTTTCCTGCTTGAGCGCGCTCATCGACTGCGTGGAGTTCAACACCTCGCGAGCCAGTTGCTCGATCTGAATGATCGCCTGCCCGACCACTTCATCGCCACTGCGTGCCTGTTGATCCGCCTGAGCGGCCGCCTGCGACGCTTCCTGCGCATTGCGCGCGACCTCCTGCACGGTTGCGGCCATTTCATTCATGGCCGTCGCTACCTGATCGGTTTCGTCTTTCTGACTGGTGACTCCGATGCAGGTCTGTTTGGTCACCGCGGACAACTGCTCGGCCGCGCTGGCGATCTGCGATACGCCCTCGCTGATGCCTCCAACCAGTTCGCGCAGGCTGACGGTCATGGTCTGCATGCTGCCTTGCAACTGACCCATTTCGTCACGGCGCGTGACCGATATGTCCCGGCTCAGATCGCCCTGAGCGATGCGTGCTGCGGCCCCCAGAGTCTGTTGCAACGGTACGGTGATCTGCCGGGTCATGATCCAGGCAGCAAGCAATCCGATCAGCAGTGCCAGGCCTGCAACACTGCTCAGCATGGCGCTGGCGTTGGCCGCCTCGCTGTCGCGCTGGGCGGTTTGCAGACGGTTCAGCGCCGCGACGGAGTCCAGTAGCGTTTCGCCAAGACCCGCCATGATTTCCTGATCCGCTTCAGCCTTGGTCTGTATCTGCTTGAACTCGCCTAGCCGTTCCCGATAACTCTGCAGGGCGGCAGTCGCCGGCGTCAGGCCCTGAAGACTTTCGTTGCCCTGATCCTGCGCGATCTGCCCGATTTCCTTAAGCGCTTCGTCGATGGCCGCAATGGCTGCGCTTTCATCCGCGTCGCGCGTGGTGAAGGTATACGTCTGCACCTGATAACGAGCGGTCTGGACCTGCTGCCTCAGTTGGGAAATGTTGGTGAATTCCTCCATCCGCTCGCTGCTGTCCTGTTCCTGGCTGACGCTTTTGAGCACCTCTACCTCAACCTGCGCGATGGCCTGCAAGGCCTGTTCGGAGGTCTGCTCCAGGCGCGTACGTATCTGGTTGCGGGTCTGTCGGTTGTCGCGAACGTCCGCGAAGGTCTTTTCGAGCCTGTTCAGCATCTCGAACTGGCCGTTGAGCAGCTTGATGGTTGCCTCCTCCTCACTCTGTGTGTGCAGCAGGGTGAGCTGGGCTTTCATTTCATTGAGCTTTTCTGTAACCAGCGCCGTGCTCTCCGGGGTTTTCTGGACGCGGTCGGTGATTCGCTCGGCGCGCAGGTCTTTGGTCAGACCGTTGAGCTGGGCGATGTCCGAGAGCGACTCCGAGCGGTCGATCATGGTGTACAGGCCATGCCAGCCCGTCAGTGTGATGATCAGCGTCAATAGCAGCACCAGGCCGAAACCCAGGGACAGCTTGAATCTGACGTTCATGTTGCCGAGCGCTTGATTGATCAGTCGGAACATTTGAATCTCCTGCAATGAGCGAACAAAAGCACGTTCCCAACTCGTCGGGACGTGCGTTGTGAGCGCATCGGCGTGGCGATTCATTGCGTGACCTGAGAAGGCCGTAGGAGATTTCCGAGCACGAAGGAGGGGTGAAGGGTGTCACATTTTGTCGAAAAAAATGGCCCGCGCCGTGTGCTGGCGCGGGCTGTGCGCTGACAGATCAGACGGTGAAACGGCTCACCAGCACCTGAAGGTGGTTGCCCAGTCTGGCCAGTTCCACGCTGGACGCCGCGGTTTCTTCACTGGCCGCAGATGTCTGTTCGGACACGTCACGGACATTGATGATGCTGCGGTTGATCTCTTCGGCGGTCGCGCTCTGTTCTTCGGCGGCAGCCGCAATCTGTTGATTCATCGCCTGGATCGCCGAGACGGTTTTGGTGATGCTCTCCAGCGATCCACCGGCCCGACGAGTCAGCTCCACGCTGCTGGTGCTAAGCTCGCGGCTGCTGTCCATGACGGCTGTGGCCTGCTGTGTACCGCTTTGCAGACGGGCAATCAGTGCTTCGATCTCTTCGGTGGATTTTTGCGTACGCTGCGCCAGACTGCGCACCTCATCGGCAACCACCGCAAAGCCCCGACCGGCTTCACCGGCGCGTGCTGCCTCGATAGCGGCGTTCAAGGCCAGCAGGTTGGTCTGCTCGGCGACCGATTTGATGACGTCCAGCACGCTGCCGATCTTGTCGCTTTCCTGTTTCAGCGCGCCCATCGCTTCGCTGGAGTTGCCCACCGCAGAGGCGAGGCGCTCGATTTGTGCGATGGCCTCGTTGACCACCCTTTCCCCGTCACGGGCCTGACGGTCTGCCGTCACCGCTGCTTCCGAAGCTTCCTCGGCGTTGCGTGCGACCTCCTGAACGGTCGCCGTCATTTCATGCATGGCAGTGGCGACCTGATCGGTCTCGACCTTCTGGCTGTTGACCCCGGCACTGGTCTGCTCGGTAA
Source organism: Pseudomonas sp. PvP028 (assembly GCF_017832255.1). NCBI lineage: Bacteria > Pseudomonadati > Pseudomonadota > Gammaproteobacteria > Pseudomonadales > Pseudomonadaceae > Pseudomonas > Pseudomonas sp. PvP028. The sequence continues at coordinate 988,632 of NZ_JAFIBL010000001.1, read as the reverse complement.
CCGCCGACAGCTCTTCCGCTGCGCTGGCAATCTGGGTGACACCATCGCGAATCCCGCCAACCAGTTCGCGCAGGCTCACCGTCATGCGCTGAATCGTGGCCTGCAGCTTGCCCAGTTCGTCCTTGCGATCAACGTTGAGGTTGCGGCTCAGGTCGCCCGAGGCCACCCGCTCTACGACCTCAAGGGTCTCCTGCAGCGGGGTGGTGATCTGGCGAGTGATGACCCACGCCGCGAGAATGCTCAGCACCAACGCCAGCGCAGTCGCTGCGGCGATCATCGTGACCGACTTGGCGCTGTCTGCGTCGCGGCTCTTGTTCTGTCGGGTAATCAGGTCGTTGCTGGTGGCGAGCATGCTGACGCCCAGCGTGGTCATTTTTTCCAGTGCGGCCTTGGAGGCGGCCTGGGCATCGCGGTAGCGGCCCACAGCCGCGCGGTAGCCATTCAGCCCGGCGATGGCCTGTTGCAGCATGGGCGAATAAGTGGAAGAAATGTCGCCAGCCAGCGTGTTGATCCCGGTCACAGCATCATCGATGGCTTTATTGGCATCCTTTTCGAAATCGGGACGGCCGCTGTAGGTGTAACCACGTACCTGAAAGCGCGCCTGCTGAATCAGTTTGCTGACGCCGACGATGCCATTGAAGGCCAGGATGTTATCTTCCTTGAGCAGCTCAGCTTCAATCCTGTCGGCCTGATCCACCGCCTTGTCGGCGTTTTCGCCCATCTGGCTGCGACTGGCTTCGCGGCTTTCGATCGCCTTGCTCATGTCCTCGAACGACTGGCGATAGTCGCGGGTTGCCTGAATCTGGACATCCAGCAATTGCAGGTTCTCGGCGGAGCGCAACAGGTTTCTGGCCGTTTGCAGTGCTGCGTCGAGCTGATCGAGCGTACTTCTGACTTGCGCTGCGGTCTCTGCGTTGTAAAGGTCCTCGTAACGCATACGGTTGATGCGCAACTGAAGGGTCAGCTCATTGACCTCTGCAATCGCAGTGACACGGTCCCCACGCTCGATCAGCGCCTGATTGCTGAACCAGCCGGTGGCTGAAATCATCAGCGTCATCAACAGCACCAGACCAAAGCCGATCGCCAATTTCAGGCTGACACTCGCATTGGCGAGGCTTTTGGATAACCCACGAGACATGATCACTCCTTGACGTCTTTTGTCCTAAGTATTCGACTGCATCGGCCAGTTATCGGTTAACTGAAGCGATTGAGTCGACACTGACAGCTCAGAACAAGCGGGCGAGAAGGGCCGTTACAGCGGTTTCGACGCGCAGGATGCGTTCGCCCAGTTGCACGGGCTGCAAACCTGACTGACGCAACAGATCGATTTCGTAGGGTATCCAGCCACCTTCAGGGCCGATGGCCAATGTGACTTGCTCTGTGGCAGCACGCGGGCAGGCGGGGAAATCACCGGGATGGCCAACCAGGCCCAGTGTATCGAGCGCGATCTGCGGCAAGCGATCCTCAACGAAAGGCTTGAAGCGCTTTTCGATCACGATTTCAGGCAGCACCGAATCGCGCGCCTGCTCCAGGCCCAGAATCAGTTGCTCGCGGATGGCCTCGGGCTCTAGAAACGGCGTCTGCCAGAAGCTTTTTTCCACCCTGTAGCTGTTCAGCAGAATGACTTTCGGCACGCCCATGGTCGCGACGGTCTGAAACACCCGGCGTAACATCTTGGGGCGTGGCAACGCCAGCAACAGGGTAAGCGGCAGTTTTGCCGGAGGCGCACTCTGTAGCTCGACACGCAGCTCTGCTTCATGGGGGTCAAGGCGCAGCAGTTCGGCATTGCCCAGCAGGCCGTTGACCCGGCCCACCCGCAAGCTGTCGCCGACCTCTGCGCGGTGCACCTCCTGCATGTGCTTCAGGCGGCGGTCACGCAGGACCACCCGGTCAGCCGCAATGAAATCGGCTTCCTCAAGCAGCAGCAGGTTCACGGTGTGGTCGCGGGCGGCTGGTCCTGCTTGTCAGCGTCCTCGGCCTGGTCGTCCGGATGTTCACCTCGCTTCTTGATCATCGTGCTGCACAGTACGCCCAGCTCGAAGAGCAGCCACATCGGCACTGCCAGCAGCGTTTGCGAGAAGATGTCCGGCGGCGTCAGGATCATGCCGACCACGAAGCAGGCGATGATCACGTAAGGGCGGATCTTCTTCAGGTACTTGACGTCGACGATGCCGATCCACACCAGCAACACCACGGCCACCGGGATTTCGAAGGCCACGCCAAAGGCGAAGAACAACGTCATTACGAAGTCCAGGTAGCTGGCGATGTCGGTCATCATCGACACGCCTTCCGGCGTCACGCTGGCGAAGAAGTGGAAAATCAGCGGGAAGACCAGGAAGTAGGCAAACGCCATGCCTGCGTAGAACAGGATGATGCTCGACACCAGCAGTGGCACCGCGACGCGTTTCTCGTGCTTGTACAGGCCCGGCGCGATGAAGCCCCAGATCTGATGCAGGATGACCGGCATGGACAGAAACAGCGCGACCATCATGGTCAGCTTGAACGGCGTGATGAACGGCGAAGCCACATCGGTGGCGATCATCGTTGCGCCTTCAGGCAGATAGACCCGCAGCGGCGCCGAGACCAGTGTGTAGATCTTCTGCGTGAAGTAGAACAGGCCGGCGAAAATCAGGAAGACTGCCGCAACACAGCGCAACAGACGTGTACGCAACTCGGTGAGGTGCGAGATCAGCGGCATTTGCTGATCGTTTTCCGGGATATCAGCGCTCATGGTGCTCGCGGTGGCAATGACGAATCGTGGTCGGAAGGCGTCGGGACCGGTGTGCCGGCGTCAGCCGGTTTCGCGGTTTTCTCCAGCGACAGCGCGGTCTTCGGTGCCGCAGGTTGTGCAGGGCCGATTTCGTGGTGTGCGGCTTCATCGTGCGCGGGACTTGCGGCTTCGGCCGCTGCCGGTGCTGGCGACGGATTTACCGGCTCGGAGCTGTTTTCAGGCGGTTGATTGGGCGCGAACATTTTGCGCGCTTCGTCTTCCAGCGAGAGAATGTGCTCGTTGTGCAGCTGCCGACGAATCTCGTCAGCCCCGATTTCACGTTCAACTTCCTGTTTGATCGTATTGAAGCTGCGCTTCAACCGGCCGATCCATAAGCCTGCGGTGCGTGCAGCACCCGGCAGGCGCTCGGGACCCAGTACCAGCAAGGCAACCAGGCCAACGAGCAGCAGTTCAGAGAAGCTGATACCGAACATGGGCTTAAACCTGGTCTTTGCGGATCGGCTCGTCGACTTTGTGCGCTTGAGCGTCGATGGTATGTGGCTGATTCAGCGGCGAGCCCTGTGGGGCTGGCTGGGCCTGCTGGGGTTGAGGCGCAGGCTGTTCGGCTGGCTTGTCGTCATCATTCATTGCCTTGCGAAAGCCTTTGATCGATTCGCCGACGTCGCTGCCCAGGCCCTTGAGTTTTTTGGTCCCGAAAACCAGTACAACGACGATCAGGATGACGATCCAGTGTTTCCAGTCAAAAATACCCATGAAACAGTCCTCGTAAAAGATTTCAAGCTTGAAAAGGGAGAGCGTTACTCTGCCGTGCGAGCGGCTTTTTCCGCGTGGCCGGACAAGCCGAATCGGCGGTCCAGTTCATCGAGCACGGCCTGTGGGTGCTGACCCAGCGCGGCGAGCATCACCATGCTGTGGAACCACAGGTCAGCGGTTTCATAAATCACGTCACTGCAATCACCGCTGACCGCAGCGTCCTTGGCCGCGATGATGGTCTCGATCGACTCTTCGCCGAGCTTTTCCAGAATCTTGTTCAGGCCCTTGTGATACAGGCTTGCGACATAGGAGCTGTCGGCAGCGGCGTCCTTGCGGGATTCCAGCACTTCGGCCAGACGGGACAACGTATCAGTCATGTTCAATGGCCTGCAGGGTAAATAGCATCAGGATCTTTCAGAACCGGGTCTACGGTCTTCCAGCCTGAATTTTCATACACTCGGTAGAAGCAACTTTCGCGGCCGGTATGGCAAGCGATGCCACCGATCTGCTCGACCATCAGGATAATGACGTCGGCGTCACAGTCCAGGCGCAGTTCATGCAGCTTTTGCACATGACCCGATTCTTCACCTTTGCGCCAGAGTTTGCCACGCGAACGCGACCAATAGATGGCACGATTCTCGGACGCCGTCAGGCTCAGGGCCTCGCGATTCATCCAGGCCATCATCAACACCCGGCCGGTCTTGTGATCCTGAGCGATTGCAGGCACCAGACCGTCGCTGTTCCAGTGAATCTCGTCCAGCCAGTCTTTCATATCTACTCCGGCAGCCGGCTTTCATGACCGGCGGATTGAACAGTGTGCCAGCGCCGTTCGCTGCTGGCTATCGGCGAACGATCAGATACAGCCCGGCGATCAGCATGATCGCCGCCGGCCATGCGGTGAGCGTCAGCAACTGGGTAGCGGCCTCGCTCATCACCCAGCCCTGTATCGCGCCGCCGACCAGCAATGCCGCACCGATCAGCCGCAGGACCGGCTCGTCCTTGCGACCGTGCCATGGGCGCGGCGGATCCGAGGCGTGCGGGCGGGACATGCGCTCCAGCAGATCACGGGTCATGCCCGCGATGTGCGGCAATTGCTCGACCTGTGATTGCAGATTGCCCAGCAGGGTTTTCGGGCTGACCCGTTCACGCATCCAGCGCTCCAGATAAGGCTGCGCGGTGCTCCACAGGTCCAGTTCAGGGTACAGCTGACGACCCAGCCCCTCGATGTTGAGCAGGGTCTTTTGCAGCAGGACCAGTTGCGGCTGGACTTCCATATTGAAGCGGCGCGCGGTCTGGAACAGACGCATCAGCACCTGACCAAAGGAAATATCCTTGAGCGGCTTTTCGAAAATCGGCTCGCAGACCGTGCGGATGGCCGCTTCGAATTCATTGAGCTTGGTCTCTGCCGGCACCCAGCCCGAATCGATGTGCAGTTGCGCAACGCGACGATAATCACGTTTGAAAAAGGCAAACAGGTTACGCGCCAGGTAATCCTGATCTTCCGGGGTCAGGCTGCCGACAATACCGCAGTCGATGGCAATGTACTTCGGCGCCCACGGGTTGACCGTGCTGACGAAAATGTTGCCGGGGTGCATGTCGGCATGGAAGAAGCTGTCGCGAAAAATCTGCGTGAAGAAGATTTCCACGCCGCGCTCGGCGAGCAGTTTCATGTCGGTGCGCTGATCCGCCAGCCCGGCCATGTCGGTGACCTGAAGGCCGTAGATGCGCTCCATGACCAACACTTTCGGGCGGCACCAGTCCCAGTAGACTTGTGGCACGTAGAGAAGGTCAGAGCCTTCGAAGTTGCGTCGCAACTGGCTGGCGTTGGCCGCTTCACGTAGCAGGTCGAGTTCGTCGTAGATGGTCTTTTCATAATCCATCACCACCTGCACCGGGTGCAGCAGGCGGGCATCGGCGGAAACGCGCTCGGCGGTGCGGGCCAGAATGAACAGCCACGCCAGGTCCTGCCCGATGATCGGCTTGAGGCCGGGGCGTACCACTTTGACTACGACTTCTTCGCCGGTCTTCAGGCAGGCGGCATGCACCTGAGCGACCGAAGCGGACGCCAGCGGCTTCTCGTCGAAGCGGCTGAACACGTCACAGATGCGCGCGCCGAGCTGTTTTTCGATCAGCTTGATCGCCAATTGCTGATCGAACGGCGGCACGCGGTCCTGCAGCAGCATCAGCTCGTCGGCGATGTCCTCGGGCAGCAGATCGCGCCGGGTGGACAGCAGTTGCCCGAACTTGATGAAAATCGGCCCCAGGTCCTGGAGCGCCAGACGAAAGCGTACGCCCCGGCTCAGCTCGGATTTACGCCGTGGCAGCCAGCGCCAGGGCAGCACGAAACGCAGCGCGAGCATCCACCACGGCAGGGGCAGGGCGAACAACAGGTCATCAAGGCGATAGCGGATAACGACACGTTGAATGCGAAACAGACGGCGGACGGCAAGCAGCTTCATGCGTTATCGCTGGTATTGAGGGAGTGGGCAAGGCGGGCAAAGCGCGCCTCGAGGCGTTCCAGATCGAGCTTGATCTGATCGAGTTCGGCGAATCGTGCTTCGGCTTCGTGCTTGCCTACAAGGGTGCGCGATTCTTCGCTGAGGTAGTCGGCAACGTTCTGGCTGAGGCTGTTGAAGCTTTCCCGTGTCCAGCGCCCACTGTTGCGCAGGTGACTGCTGAACAACTGGCTGGCCACCGGGCCGATCCAGTTGGACAGTTCGTGCTCCCAGTCCAGCTCCAGGTCCTGAAGAATGCCGACCAGTTCCAGCAGCGCGCCGCTGTCACCGTCGAGTTCGACGTCCGGGCCGTGCAGCACAGCGGTCTTGTCCTTGCTCAGGGCCAGACGCACCAAGCTGGAAGCCGGCGCGCGCAGTGTGCAGTCAGCCTCGGCTGCCCAGTCAGCGGCGAGCAGCAAGCCTTCGTCGCTGGGCAGTATGAACAGCTTCAGGGACGGATCGCGACAGTCCACCGCAATGACACGACCGGACAGACGCGCCATGCGTGGCAGCGCGGTGCTGTCCAGGCGCAGCACCCGATTGATGCCGTGCTCGATACTGGCGAGCAGCCCCCGGAGCAACATCAGGGTTTGATACCGCGATGCAGGGCAACGACGCCGGCAGTCATGTTGTGATAGGTCACGCGGTCAAAACCGGCTTCTACCATCATCGACTTGAGGGTTTCCTGGTTGGGGTGCATGCGGATCGATTCGGCCAGATAACGGTAGCTTTCCGAGTCATTGGTGACCAGCTTGCCCATCAACGGCATGAACGCGAACGAGTAGGCGTCGTAGGCCTTGGACATCAGCTTGTTGGTCGGCTTGGAGAACTCCAGCACCAGCAGGCGACCACCCGGCTTGAGCACGCGCAGCATGGAACGCAGCGCGTCTTCCTTGTGCGTCACGTTGCGCAGGCCGAACGCGATGGTCACGCAGTCGAAATGATTGTCCGGGAATGGCAGTTTTTCGGCGTCTGCCTGGACGAACTCGACGTTGCCCGCCACACCCAGGTCCAGCAGGCGATCACGGCCGACCTTGAGCATGGAAGCGTTGATGTCAGCCAGGACCACCTGGCCGGTCGGGCCGACCAGGTTGGAGAATTTGCGGGTCAGGTCGCCCGTGCCGCCAGCAATGTCCAGCACGCGGTTACCGGTGCGGACGCCGGACAGCTCGATCGCGAAACGCTTCCACAGGCGGTGCATGCCGCCGGACAGCAGGTCGTTCATCAGGTCGTACTTGGCCGCCACCGAATGGAAAACCTCAGCGACTTTTTCTGCCTTCTGGCTTTCCGGTACATTTTTGTAACCGAAGTGAGTCGTAGGTTCGGCATCGCTGCCTTTGCGCTGATCGTTCATATCGCTTCACCGGAATAGAGTGCTGGTCATTCTAATCGCCAAGGCCGGCTTTGTCTTGACAAGGCTCACCTGCAACGCTTTCTTGGATGCGGGCGGGTGTATATAGTTGCGCCGCATTTCATATGACGATCAAGGAAGCCTCCGATGGCCAAGATAACCGTTGAACGCCCGCACGCCCTGGGCCTCGAGAAGGCCCGCGAAAAGGCCGAGCAACTGGTCGAGAAGCTGTCCACCCGATACGGACTGGCTCACGAATGGGCTGGCGATACCGTAAAACTGGAGGGCAAGGGCGCCAAGGGCGAGGTCGAGGTCGAAGAGGCTTTGATTCGCGTCAACATCGAGCTGAACTTCATCCTGTCGGCCATGAGCGGTTCGATCAAGACAGAAGTCGAGCGCGTTCTGGACAAGGCGCTCGCTGCCTGAACGCCGTATGCAGACCTGCTGATTTTTCTTCGCCCTCCGTGTGTTCATGCGCTCTTTTATGAGCGCAAATCGACAGAATCGAGCGTGCTTTCGACCTTCGAGTCGCAAAGGCCTTGAACCGGGTCGGTATCCCGTCTAAACATGGTGTAGACACGCTCTTTGCCTGGCTCGATGAGCTGACGGCATTGCTTGAGCGTGTCGGGCCGATAAAAGCTCGAACGCTGCGTGCCGAAACGACTCGGGCGTTCCAAGTCTGGACGATAAGGAGAACAGGATGGCTGGCAAGAAAAAAACCGACAAAGATGGCAGCTCCTGGATGGGCGAGGTTGAGAAGTACTCTCGTCAGATCTGGCTGGCTGGTTTGGGCGCGTATTCCAAGATCAGCAATGATGGCAGCAAGCTGTTCGATACCCTGGTGAAGGACGGCGAGAAGGCCGAGAAACTGACCAAGGTCGAAGCGCAGAAACAGCTTGATGACGTCAAGAACACCAGCAAGTCGGCCAAGTCCCGCGTGGACGACGTGAAAGACCTCGCGGTTGGCAAGTGGAACGAGCTGGAAGAGGCTTTCGACAAGCGCCTGAACGGCGCGATTTCGCGTCTGGGTGTGCCGAGCCGCAGTGAAGTACAGGCGCTGCACAGCAAGGTCGACCAACTGACCCGGCAGATCGAGCTGTTGGTGGGCGCGAAAACCAAACCGGCTGCTTCGCGCACTGTGGCGGCCAAACCGGCAGCGGCGAAAAGCGCGGCGAAACCTGTGGACAAGGCTGCGGCCAAGCCTGTCGCCAAAGCGGCGGACAAGAGCGTAGCGGCCAGGCCAGCCGTCAAGAAAGCAGCGGCCAGGCCCGTCGAGGCTGCCAACAAGCCTGCCGCTGCGAGCACCGGCAAAACCAGCACCCCGACCAAACCTGCAGCAGCAAAAAAGCCAGCGGCAAGAAAGCCGGCGGCCAAACCTGCTACCAAGCCCTCTACGCCGGCCGCATCGGAAAAACCCGCTATTCAGTCCTGATACCCGGCTGCAACAAACCAGACCGGACGCAGAGCGTCCCGAACGGCATACCCACGCAGAGTGGGCACGATGGTGTTCTTGCGGGCACCTATCGTTCCTCACGCTCCAGCGTGGGGGTGCAGCGGGTGACTCTCTGCGTCACAGATCTGCGCCGCACCGCATCCTCTGGATCGGAGGCCGAGCACATGGAGTACTCATAGTTACATGCAGTCTTCGAACGCGCGGAATAAAAGGATTTGTTAGCGTATATGGCGTTTCAGTCGATACATTTTCGACGATCATACGGCCCTTTCGCGAACAAGTTCGCTCCCACGGCCTCCGGCCAGAATCAAAAGCGGACTTGTATAGGGTGATGGGCGCGGAGCATGGGCACGATGGTGTTCTTGCGGACACCTGCGAGGCGGTTCAGAGCATCAGTTTGATGACGTGTTCGGAAGGGTCGCGGGACTTGCCGGCTTTTTCGAGTTCCTGCAAGTAGTCTTCCCACAGCGACGCCTGGCGTGTGGCCAGTTCGTACAGGTATTCCCAGGTAAACAGGCCGCTGTCATGGCCGTCATCGAAGGTCAGTTTCAGCGCATATTGCCCGGCGGGCTCGACCTTGGTCAGGCCGACTCCCAGTTTGCCGAATTGCAGGATCGGCCGGCCGTGGCCCTGAACCTCGGCAGAAGGGGAATGCACCCGCAGAAATTCGGCGGGCAAATGGTATTCCTCATCCGGCGCGTATTTCAGCGTCAGGGTTTTGGAGGCTTTATGCAGTTGGATGGCGGTTGGGAGCATTGAGAACAGCCTCAAGTTTTAAGCTGCAAGCTTCAAGCAGAAGCAAAAAAGCTGCAAGCGTGAACAACCGCTTGCAGCTTGCAGCTAATAGCTTGCAGCTTCAGAGAATATAACGCGACAGGTCTTCGTTTTCTGCCAGATCACCGAGGTGGCTGTTGACGTATTCCGCGTCGATCTCGATCGGCGCTGCGTCAGGGCTGATGGCCAGGTCACCAGCGCTGAACGAGACTTCCTCAAGCAGGCGCTCAAGCAGCGTGTGCAGGCGGCGGGCACCGATGTTCTCGGTCTTCTCGTTGACCTGCCAGGCAATCTCGGCCAAGCGCTTGATGCCTTCAGGCTTGAACTCGATCTTCAGGCCTTCGGTCTTGAGCAGCTCGCGGTACTGTTCGGTCAACGACGCATGCGGCTCGCTGAGGATGCGCTCGAAGTCCTGGGGCGACAGCGCCTTGAGTTCAACGCGGATCGGCAGACGGCCCTGCAGCTCGGGGACCAGATCACTCGGTTTGCTCAAATGGAACGCACCGGACGCAATAAACAGGATGTGGTCGGTCTTGACCATGCCCAGTTTGGTATTCACCGTGCAACCTTCGATCAGCGGCAGCAGGTCGCGCTGCACGCCTTCACGGGACACGTCGACACCGCCCGAATTACCTCGTTTGGCAACCTTGTCGATCTCGTCGATGAACACGATGCCATGTTGCTCGACCGCTTCCAGCGCCTTGGCTTTCAGCTCTTCTTCATTGACCAGACGGCCCGCTTCTTCTTCGCGTACCAGCTTGAGCGCTTCCTTGACCTTGAGCTTGCGGCTCTTGGTCTTGCCCTTGCCCATATTGGCAAACAGGCTCTGCAACTGATTGGTCATCTCTTCCATGCCAGGCGGCGCAGAGATATCGACACCAACCGCTTCGTTGATCTCGATCTCGATTTCCTTGTCATCCAGCTGGCCTTCGCGCAGGCGCTTGCGGAACAGCTGACGGGTATTGGAATCGCTGCTCTGCGCCGGATCTTCGTTGAAGCCGACCCGGGCCGGTGGCAACAGGGCATCGAGGATGCGCTCTTCGGCGGCATCTTCGGCACGATGACGCACCTTGACGATTTCCTGTTCACGCAGCAGCTTGATCGCGGCATCAGCCAGATCACGGATGATCGACTCTACATCGCGACCTACATAACCCACTTCGGTGAATTTGGTGGCTTCGACCTTAATGAACGGTGCGTTGGCGAGCTTGGCCAGACGACGGGCGATTTCGGTCTTGCCGACACCGGTCGGGCCGATCATCAGAATGTTCTTGGGGGTTACTTCGACACGCAGTTCTTCAGGCAACTGCATGCGGCGCCAGCGATTGCGCAGGGCAATGGCCACGGCGCGCTTGGCATCGTCCTGGCCGATGATATGGCGATTGAGTTCATGGACGATTTCGCGGGGAGTCATTGACATGGTTATTCACGGTCCTCTGTTGCGGGCAAGTCGATGGGGCCGCAGGGTGTGCGGCCCGGCAGCGGCTTAGCCAGCGAGGTCCTGCTCCTCAATGGTGATGTTGTGGTTGGTGAACACGCAAATGTCGCCGGCGATATGCAGGGAAGTCTCGGCAATTTCGCGGGCCGACAGGTCGGTCTTGAGCAGCAGGGCGCGTGCTGCGGCCTGAGCGAATGCGCCGCCGGAGCCCATGGCGATCAGGCCGTCCTCGGGCTCGACCACGTCACCGTTGCCGGTGATGATCAGCGAGGCGTCCTTGTTGGCGACGGCCAGCATGGCTTCGAGACGGCTCAGCGAGCGATCGGTGCGCCAGTCCTTGGCCAGTTCGACGGCTGCACGAACCAGATGCCCCTGGTGTTTTTCCAGTTGGGCCTCGAAGCGTTCGAACAGCGTGAATGCATCGGCGGTCGCGCCAGCGAATCCGGCGATCACTTCACCGTGATACAGGCGGCGTACCTTTTTGGCGTTGCCTTTCATGACGGTGTTGCCCAGAGAAACCTGGCCGTCGCCAGCCATGACGACTTTACCGTGGCGGCGCACTGAAACGATGGTGGTCAAGGGAGAGTCTCCACACTGCGGGGCGAAAATGCCCTGATGCAAACTCATATGGGGGTGTGGGTGAGTATTTCAACCTTGGGGATGAATCGGGGGGGATGACCGTATGATTCTTGTCCCAACTCTTTAAGCGGACCGGGCGACGCTTCGTTTGTCCGCGATCTCCCGGTTTTTGTAGCGGACAGAAGGCCGTTTTGATTCTGCCCAACGGGCGTAGGAGCGGACTTGTCCGCGATGGGCTGCGCAGCGGCCCCCAAACAGGCTGCCTCGGCTGGGTCTGATACACCGATGCGGCTGGTTTTGCTGCCGGTTCCCGGCAGCTCGCGGACAAGTCCGCTCCTACGCCCTTCGGGCAGAAGCTCCGTTCTCCGTACTCATCGAAAACACGCGATGAGCACGGAAACAGCGGCGCTTTGGCTAGCGGCTCTGACGCTGTTGCAACAACAGGTTACTAAATCCGCCGCTTGCCAGTTGTTTCTGGGCGGTGGTCAGCTGTTCGCGGTTGCTGAACGGGCCGACCAGTACGCGGTACCATGTTTCATCCTTGACGGTGCCCGACTCGACGGTAGAGGTCTGGCCCAGCAGGATGATTTGCGCGCGGACTTTCTCGGCGTCAGCCTGTTTGCGGAACGAGCCCGCCTGCAGGAAGAACGTCGTCACCGCTGCCGGCTTGGTCGTCGCAACTGCGGGCGCTGGCGGAGGCGTCAGGCCGCTGAGGGCTGCCTGGGCGCGTGCCGTGTCGATCTTGGCTGCCTGTTCCGGCGAGACCGGTGCTGTCGGTGCCACGGGCGGCGGGGTCTTCTCCGGCACGGCTTCGTTCGGCACGATCACTTCCGACTCCGGCAGCAATGTGTAGAAGTCGTACTTGGGTTTGACCGGCGCCGTAGGGCTTGGCGGTGTCTTGTTCGCTTCGGCGATCTTTGCAGCCTTGGCGTCTGCCCTGACCCGCTTGACGTCATCACCACCGGGTTCGAGCTTCATCAAAAAGACCACGAACGCGCCCACGGTCAAGCCAATCGCCAGCCACAACCATCCTGGAATAGGCTTCTTCGCGGGTGCCTGATAACGGCTGGCGCCCCGCTTGGGTGCCGGTTTCTTCTTCGCAACTGCCAACTTACATACGCTCCAGAGTTTCCAGACCCAACAGGTCCAGGCCTTGCTTGAGGGTGCGGCCGGTCAGTGCAGCCAGCCGCAGACGGCTCTGTTGCTGATCGGGGTTTTCCGCACCAAGGATCGGGCAGTTTTCGTAAAAGCTCGAAAACAGACCCGCAAGGTCATACAGGTAAGCACAAAGTACGTGCGGCGTGCCTTTTTCTGCGACGTTGTTCAGTGTTTCGGTGAACTGCGCCAGACGTGCGGCCAGTTCCTGTTCCTGCGGCGCGGCGAGGACAATCTGGCCCTTGCTGGCGTCAAACGCGCTGCCCAGCTTGCGGAACACGCCGGCCACACGGGTATAGGCGTACAGCAGATAGGGCGCGGTGTTGCCTTCGAAACTGAGCATCTGATCGAAGTTGAAGCTGTAATCGCTGGCGCGGTGCTTGGACAGGTCGGCGTATTTCACCGCACTGATGCCCACGGCCTTGGCGATGCTGCGCAATTCCGCTTCGGCGACTTCCGGGTTCTTTTCCTTGACCAGGGTGTAAGCACGCTCTTCGGCTTCATCGAGCAGGTCGATGAGCTTGACCGTGCCGCCATCGCGGGTCTTGAACGGGCGGCCATCGGCGCCGTTCATGGTGCCGAAGCCCATGTGTTCCAGTTGCATACCGTCATGCACGAAACCTGCGCGGCGCGCCACTTCGAACACCTGCTGGAAGTGCAGGGCCTGACGCTGGTCGACGAAATACAGCACGCGGTCGGCCTTGAGCACCTTGCTGCGATAGCGGATCGCTGCCAGGTCTGTGGTGGCATACAGATAACCGCCACCGGCCTTCTGCACGATGACCGGCAACGGCGTGTCATCGGCGGTGCGGAATTCTTCGAGGAACACGCATTGTGCGCCATTGCTCTCGACCAGCAGGCCCGTGGCTTTCAGGTCGTTGACCACATTGGCCAGGTCATCGTTATAGGCGCTTTCGCCCATCACGTCGGCCGGGGTCAGCTTGACGTTGAGGCGCTCGTAGGTTTCCTGGCAGTGCGACAGCGAGATGTCCTTGAAGCGCGTCCACAGCGCCAGGCACTCGGCATCGCCGGCCTGCAGCTTGACCACCAGACCACGAGCACGCTCGGCGAACTCTTCGGACTCGTCAAAGCGCTGCTTGGCGGCGCGGTAGAAGTTTTCCAGGTCGGACAGCTCGTCGCTGGTCGCCGGCTTTTCCTGCAGATAGGCCAGCAGCATGCCGAACTGGGTGCCCCAGTCGCCCACGTGGTTCTGACGAATGACCGTGTCGCCGAGAAACGTCAGGACGTTCGCCACGCCGTCGCCAATAATGGTCGAGCGCAAATGGCCAACGTGCATTTCCTTGGCCAGGTTCGGTGCCGACAGATCGACGACCACGCGCTGTGCAGCGCCCGCCTTGCGCACCGAGAGGTGCGCGTCGGCCAGTGCAGCGTCGAGGCGTGCGGCCAGCGCGGCAGTGTTCTGGAAGAAGTTCAGGAAGCCCGGGCCGGCAATTTCGACCTTGCTGACCTGCTCGTCGGCCGGCAGCGCGGCGATCAGCTTTTCAGCCAGATCGCGCGGTTTCATGCCGGCAGGCTTGGCGAGCATCATCGCGATATTGCTGGCGAAGTCGCCGTGCGTCTTGTCGCGGGCGTTTTCCACCTGGATCGCCGGCGTCAGCCCTTCTGGCAAGACGCCCTCGGTGACGAGACGGGTCAGGGCTTGTTGAATCAGCTGGCGAATCGTGTCTTTCATGGTGCTCTCTTCGACCGCAAGCGCGGTGGCGCTTCGATGCGCGGGTGGAAAAACTCCGCATTATCCGTTGCTCAAGCCTGCTTGCCAACGGCGTGACTTAATAAAGATCCACAGGATCCACATCCAGCGACCATCTGACCTGCCGACCGCTGGGCATTTGCTCCAGCGCGAGCAGCCAGGTGGCAAGCAATTTATGCAAGGGTGCGCGGGCGCTGGACTGCACCAGCAGTTGCGCACGATAACGCCCGGCGCGGCGTTCCATCGGTGCCGGAACCGGGCCCAGCAGCTCGATGCCGCCCAGCGCCATCTGCGCAACCAGTTGCTCCGCATCGCTGCAGGCCTGATCGAGAAAGGCCTCGGCCTGTCCCGGCTTGTGCGCTTCAGCGCGCAGCAGGGCGAGGTGTGAAAACGGTGGTAGCCCCGCCGAACGGCGCTCGCTCAAGGCCTGTTCGGCAAAGGCGAAATAACCCTGCTCGGTCAGCTGGATCAGCAGTGGGTGGTCGGCCAGGTGGGTCTGGATGATCACCTTGCCAGGCTCTTCGGCGCGCCCGGCACGACCTGCCACCTGCACGATTAATTGCGCCATGCGCTCGCTGGCGCGGAAGTCGCCGGAAAACAGCCCGCCGTCGGCGTCCAGAATCGAGACCAGCGTGACCCGGGGAAAGTGATGGCCCTTGGCTAGCATTTGCGTGCCGACCAGAATGCATGGCTGACCGCGCTGGATCGTCGTGAACAGCTGGTTCATGGCGTCCTTGCGCGACGTGCTGTCGCGGTCGACACGCAGTATGGGGTAGTCCGGAAACAGAATCGCCAGGCGCTCTTCGGCGCGCTCTGTTCCCGCGCCTACCGGGCGCAAATCCACTTTGCCGCACGATGGGCACTGACGCGGTACGCGTTCGACATACCCGCAGTGATGGCAGCGCAGCTCGCCCGAGCGCTGGTGCACGGTCATGCGTGCATCGCAGCGTTGGCAGCCGGACATCCAGCCGCAGTCGTGGCACAGCAAGGTTGGCGCAAAGCCGCGACGGTTGAGGAATACCAAGACCTGCTGGCCTGCCGCGAGCGTCTGGCCGATGGCCTGCTGCATGGGCCCGGAGATGCCGCTGTCCAGCGGTCGGCTCTTGACGTCCAGGCGCATGAAACGCGGCTGCTGTGCGCCGCCCGCGCGCTCATTCAGGCGCAGCAGACCGTAGCGGCCGGTGTAAGCGTTGTGCAGGCTTTCCAGGGACGGTGTGGCCGAGCCAAGGACAATCGGAATGTTTTCCTGACGCGCCCGCACCAAGGCCAGATCGCGGGCGTGATAGCGCAGACCTTCCTGCTGTTTATAGGAGCCGTCGTGTTCTTCGTCGATGATGATCAGGCCGGGGTTTTTCATCGGCGTGAACAGCGCTGAACGCGTGCCGATGATGATGTCGGCCTCACCATCGCGAGCCGCCAGCCAGGCATCCAGCCGTTCGCGGTCGTTGACCGCCGAGTGGACCAGCGCAATGCGCGCATTGAAGCGTTGCTCGAAGCGCGCCAGGGTCTGCGGGCCGAGGTTGATTTCCGGGATCAGCACCAGCGCCTGCTTGCCGGCCTCGAGAGTTTCGCGGATCAGCTGCAGATAGACTTCGGTCTTGCCGCTGCCGGTGACGCCGGCCAGCAGAAACGCATGAAAGCTGTCGAATCCGGCGCGGATCGCTTCGTAAGCGGCGCGTTGTTCGGTGTTGAGCGGCAATTCAGGCTGGGCCAGCCAGTGTTCATGGCGTGCGCTGGGCGCATGGCTGCGGACCTCGACGTACACCAGCTCCTTGGCCAGCAACAGGTTGAGACTGTCCTTGTTAAGCATCAGCTTGCTAAGCAGTTGATGCGCCACCCCGTGCGGGTGCTGGGCCAGGGTGGTCAGGGCTTCGCGCTGCTTGGGTGCGCGGGCGATGCGCGGATCGTCGACGCTGGCGCCCGGGGCCACATGCCAGAAGCGTTCCTGGCGACTTTCGGCCAGTTCGCCCTGACGCAACAGCACCGGCAAGGCCCAGCTCAGTGTGTCTCCGAGGCTGTGCTGGTAGTACTGCGAGGTCCACAGGCACAGCTTGAACAGCGCAGGTGGCAGCGGCGCTTCGCTGTCGAGCAGGGCGATCGCCGGCTTGAGCTTGTCGGCGGGCACTTCGCTGTGATCGACCACTTCCACCAGAATGCCGATCATTTCCCGGCGTCCGAACGGCACTCGCAGACGCATGCCCGGCTGCAAGGCGCTGCGCGACACGCCCGCTGGGGCGCGGTAGTCGAACAGGCGGCGAAGCGGCGAGGGCAGGGCAAGGCGCAGGATGGCGTCGGGCACGCGGTGTTTCCCTGTGGTGATAAGTGATGACGGAGGCGCGATCTTAGCAGACGACCGGTGTGAAGGTTCGCTTGCGTCGTTGCAATTGTCTGGTACTATCCGCAGCCTATTTCCGTGCGGTATTCAACAATAGTGTTGAGTGGCGGCGCGTTAGACCGAGGAAGTACCGATGAAAGCTGATATCCATCCAGTTTACGAAGCCATTGACGCTACCTGCAGCTGCGGCAATGTCATCAAGACCCGTTCCACCCTGGCCGCTCCTCTGAGCCTGGACGTGTGCAACGAGTGCCACCCGTTCTACACCGGCAAGCAGAAGACGCTTGACGTTGGCGGCCGTGTCGACAAGTTCAAATCCCGTTTCGGTGCGTTCGGCGCTACCAAAGCGAAGTAAGACTGGCTGCCCTATGGGCATCTCCAGGCTGCTTGAAAAGGCGCTCCTTGTGGGCGTCTTTTTTATGCCCGCGATTTGGGTGTCCGGCGCGCAGGCCTTCTGCCCTGCACCTGCCTCGTTGCCGGTCGCGCAGGTACAGCGTGTGGTCGACGGCGACACCTTGAAGCTGACCGATGGCCGCAATGTGCGGATGATCGGGCTCAATACGCCTGAAACCGGCAGGAAAGGCCGGTCGGCCGAGCCGTTTGCCGAGTCGGCGAAAAAGCGCTTGCAGACGCTGGTCAATGAAAGCGGCGGCAAGGTCAGGCTGCGTATCGGCCAGCAGGGCAAGGATCATTACGGCCGCACGCTGGCCAACGTCTATGACCGTAGAGGCGCCAACCTTGAGGCGCAGTTGCTCAGCGAAGGGCTGGGTTACCTGGTGGCCGTTGCGCCTAATGTGACTCTGGTCGATTGCCAGCAGGTCGCGGAGCGTCAGGCACGTCAGGCGCGGCTGGGTGTGTGGCGCCATTCGCCGGTGCAGTCCTCGGCCCGACTGAGCAAAAGCGGTTTCGCGATTGTGTCCGGTCAGGTCAAGCGTGTGCAGCGCAACCGCGGCGGCATCTGGATCGAGTTGCAGGGCTCGCTGGTCCTGCGTATCGCGCCTGCCCACCTGAGTGCCTTCGATACGGCGATGCTCAAGCGCTTCGAAGGACGGCAGGTCGAAGCGCGTGGCTGGGTGGTCGATCGCTCCCGGCGTGGGGGCCTGAAAAAAGGGCAGTCCCGCTGGCAGCTGTCACTGACTCATCCCGCAATGCTGGACCTTTCACGCCGTTAGAAGCGCCCTTCAAACCGGTGATCTGACGAGCGTGACCGAGTGTTCACGTTTCAGCCCTCTAAGCGTAAAGTCTAAGCCCGAGCCTATTGACAGCAGTGACTGGTCAGTCTTGTTAGGACTATGCATCTTGCGTATCCTCGGCGGTCCGTCTGTCCCACAGTAAAAAAAGCGGAATCCAATACATGTCAGATCTGAAAACTGCCGCGCTCGAATACCATGCCAATCCTCGTCCGGGGAAGCTGAGCGTCGAACTCACCAAGCCGACTGCAACCGCTCGTGACCTGGCTCTGGCCTACAGCCCTGGCGTTGCTGAACCCGTGCGTGAAATTGCCCGTGACCCCGAGCTGGCTTACAAGTACACCGGCAAAGGCAATCTGGTAGCAGTTATTTCCGATGGCACCGCGATTCTCGGCCTCGGCGATCTGGGGCCATTGGCTTCCAAGCCGGTTATGGAAGGTAAAGGGGTTCTGTTCAAGCGCTTCGCCGGTATCGACGTTTTCGATATCGAAGTCGATTCCGAAAGCCCGCAGGCGTTCATCGACACCGTCAAGCGTATTTCCATCACCTTCGGTGGCATCAACCTGGAAGACATCAAGGCGCCTGAGTGCTTTGAAATCGAGAAGGCGCTGATCGAACAGTGCGACATCCCGGTTTTCCACGATGACCAGCACGGCACGGCTATCGTGACGGCGGCCGGCATGATCAACGCACTGGAAATCGTCGGCAAGACCCTCGATTCAGCGAAGATCGTCTGCCTGGGCGCTGGCGCTGCGGCCATCTCCTGCATGAAGCTGCTGGTGAGCATGGGTGCGAAGATCGAAAACATCTTCATGGTCGACCGTACCGGCGTTGTCCACTCCGGCCGTACCGACCTGAACCAGTACAAGGCTGCATTCGCTCACGCGACCGAGAAGCGCTCGCTGACTGACGCGCTGGATGGCGCTGACGTATTTGTAGGCCTGTCCGGTCCTAACCTGCTGAGCGCTGAAAACCTCAAGCTGATGGCCAAGGATCCGATCGTGTTCGCCTGCTCGAACCCTGATCCGGAAATCTCCCCGGAACTGGCTCACGCCACCCGCAGCGATGTGATCATGGCCACTGGTCGTTCGGACTACCCGAACCAGGTCAACAACGTGCTCGGCTTCCCGTTCATTTTCCGTGGTGCTCTGGACGTTCGCGCCAAGCGCATCAACGAAGAAATGAAAATCGCCGCGGCCAACGCCCTGCGCGAACTGGCCAAGCTGCCTGTGCCTCAGGAAGTCAGCGACGCCTATGGCGGTATCAAACTGGAATTCGGTCGTGAGTACATCATTCCGAAGCCAATGGATACCCGCCTGCTGGGCCTGATCTCCGATGCAGTGGCCAAGGCCGCCATCGAGACCGGCGTTGCCACCCTGCCGTATCCGAAGCACTACCCGCTGACC
Source organism: Pseudomonas sp. PvP028 (assembly GCF_017832255.1). NCBI lineage: Bacteria > Pseudomonadati > Pseudomonadota > Gammaproteobacteria > Pseudomonadales > Pseudomonadaceae > Pseudomonas > Pseudomonas sp. PvP028. The sequence goes on along the minus strand of NZ_JAFIBL010000001.1, from coordinate 969,261 downwards.
AGCGTGGATGACGTGTTCAAGGGTTGATCCCTGACCCAATAAAAAACCCCTGCAGCGATGCAGGGGTTTTTTTATGCCTTGGATACCCTGCACTTGTGGGGCATTTTCAGGGATTGAACTGGCCTCTTCGCGAGCAAGCTCGCTCCCACAAAGCCCCGGATCATCCCCGAGTCCGTGGGAGTGAGCTTGCTCGCGAAGAGGCCTGTGCAGCCGCTGAAAATCTATTGACCCACTAATACGCCTTCGCGAGCAAGCTCGCTCCCACATAGCCCCGGATCATCCTGAAAGTCCCCGAATCCGTAGGAGTGAGCTTCCTCACGAAGAGGCCTGTGCAGCCGCGAAAATCTATTGACCCACTAATGCGCCTTCGCGAGCAAGCTCGCTCCCACATAGCCCCGGATCATCCTGAAAGTCCCCGAGTCCGTGGGAGTGAGCTTGCTCGCGAAGAGGCCTGTGCAGCCGCTGAAAATCTATTGACCCACTAATACGCCTTCGCGAGCAAGCTCGCTCCCACATAGCCCCGGATCATCCTGAAAGTCCCCGAATCCGTAGGAGTGAGCTTCCTCACGAAGAGGCCTGTGCAGCCGCGAAAATCTATTGACCCACTAATGCGCCTTCGCGAGCAAGCTCGCTCCCACATAGCCCCGGATCATCCTGAAAGTCCCCGAGTCCGTGGGAGTGAGCTTGCTCACGAAGAGGCCTGTGCAGCCGCTGAAGATCTACTGACCCACTAATACGCCTTCGCGAGCAAGCTCGCTCCCACAAAGCCCCGGATTATCCTGAAAGTCCCCGAATCCGTGGGAGTGAGCTTGCTCACGAAGAGGCCTATGCAGCCGCTGAAAATCTATTGACCCACTAATACGCCTTCGCGAGCAAGCTCGCTCCCACATAGCCCCGGATCATCCTGAAAGTCCCCGAGTCCGTGGGAGTGAGCTTGCTCACGAAGAGGCCTGTGCAGCCGCTGAAAATCTATTGACCCACTAATACGCTTTCGCGAGCAAGCTCGCTCCCACAAAGCTTCGGATAGTCCTGAAAGTCTCCGACTCCGTGGGAGTGAGCTTGCTCACGAAGAGGCCTGTGCAGCCGCTGAAAATCTACTGATCCATTAAGTCTGTGCTATCAGAACAAATCGATCGGCGCGGACTCATCTGCCGGCAACGGGCTGCCCGGTGCGCTGCTGCCGCCCAGTTCGTTGACGCTTGGCGGTGTGTCTTCGCTTTTGAACAACTCGAAGAATGCGTTCGGCGTGCTTGGCGTGGCGGCGCGGCCACTCAATGGGTCGACGCGCAGGCTGAGAATGCCTGGCGGTTCGGCCTGCTGATGCGGTGGCTTGTCCTTGAGCGCGGCGCTCATGTAGTCCATCCAGATCGGCAGCGAGACCGTCCCCCCGAATTCGTGACGGCCAAGGCTTTCAGGCTGATCGAAACCACTCCACACCGTCGTCACGTAATCCGCGTTGTAGCCCGAGAACCACGCATCCTTGGAATCGTTGGTGGTACCGGTCTTGCCCGCGATGTCCGGTCTGTTCATGGACAGCGCGCGGCGCCCGGTGCCGCGCTTGATCACGTCCTGCAGCATGCTGTTCAAAATGTACGTGGTGCGGCCATCGACAATGCGCTCGGCAACGGCAGGCGCTTGCGGCTGGGCGGGTGCGCCCGGTGGACCCGCAACGACGCTCGGGCTGTCATGCACGGCAAACGTCGACGTATTGGGCGCTGTGTTCACATCGTTGACCGGAACGCTTGGCGGGTTGGCGACAAACAGGGTCTGACCGTCACGGTTCTCGATGGTCTGGATCAGATAAGGGCTGACCTTGTAACCACCGTTGGCGAAGGTCGCCCAGCCGGTGGCGATTTCCATCGGGGTCAACGTCGCCGTACCCAGTGCCAGCGACAGGTTGCGCGGCAAGTCCTGCTTGGAGAAGCCGAAGCGGGTGATGTAGTCGATGGTGCTGTCGATGCCGAGGGCCTGGAGCAGGCGGATCGATACCAGGTTGCGAGACTTGTACAGCGCCTCGCGCAGGCGGATCGGCCCGAGGAAGGTGTTGGTGTCATTTTTCGGACGCCATACCTTATCCAGATATTCGTCGACGAACACGATAGGCGCGTCGTTCACCAAGCTGGAAGCGGTGTAACCGTTATCGAGTGCGGCACTATAGATGAACGGCTTGAAGCTCGAGCCCGGTTGGCGTTTGGCCTGCATGGCGCGGTTGTAGTTGCTCTGCTCGAACGCGAAGCCGCCGACCAGCGAGCGAATGGCACCGTTCTGCGGATCAAGCGATACCAGCGCGCTTTGCGCGACGGGAATTTGACTAAATTTCAGCGAGCCATCGTCCTGCCGCAGCAGACGGACGAGGTCGCCAACCTTTGCAACATCACCCGGCTGCTTCGGATTGGCGCCCAGGCTGTTGGTATTCAGGTAAGGCCGTGCCCACTTCATAGTGGCCCAGTCGACGGTTTCTTCCTTCTCGCCGTTGTGGGTCAGAACACGCAGACCGGTCTTGTCGACCTGCGTCACGATGCCGGGCTCAAGGCCGTTGATCGTGCGCTGTTTGGTCAGTTCCTGTACCCAGTTGACTCGGGTCATGCCCGGGAAGCGGCTTTCCGGACCACGGTAACCGTGGCGCTGGTCGTAATCGATCAAGCCCTGCTGGATGGACTTGTTGGCGTGTTCCTGAAGGTCACTAGGTACCGTCGTGGTGACGCGGAAGCCTTCTGTATAGGCCTCGCTGCCATAACGGCCGACCATTTCTGCCCGCGCCATCTCAGCGATGTACGGCGCATTCACTTCCGGCGTCGGCACGTGATAGCTGGCGTTGAGCGGCTCACTCAAAGCGGCCTGGTAAGCGGTCTGGTCGATCTTGCCCAAGCGATACATGCGGCCGAGGATCCAGTCGCGACGTTCCTTGGCGCGGGTCGGGTTGGCCAACGGGTTGAAACGTGACGGGGCCTTGGGCAGACCGGCAATCATGGCCATTTGCGCAAGGCTTACATCGCGAATCGATTTGCCATAGTAGACTTGCGCCGCCGCCTCGATCCCGTAGGCGCGGTTACCCAGATAAATCTTGTTGACGTACAGCTCGAGAATCTCGTCCTTGGTAAGTTGGCGCTCGATTTGCAAGGCCAACAGAATCTCGGTGGTTTTGCGCGAAAAGCTGCGCTCGCTGGTCAGGAAGAAGTTTTTCGCGACCTGCATGGTGATGGTACTGCCGCCTGACTGAATATGGCCGCTCTTGACCAACTGAGTGGCGGCGCGCATCAGGCTGCCCGGGTCGACGCCATAGTGGTTGGCGAAGTTGTCGTCTTCGGCCGACAGCAGTGCGTTGATGAAATTGGGCGGGATTTCCGCGAAGCGAATCGGCGTGCGGCGCATTTCACCGAACTCGGCAATCAGCTTGCCGTCGCTGGTGAACACGCGCAGGGGGATTTGCAGTTGAATGCTTCGCAGCGCATCAACGGATGGCAGGGTCGGGCTCAGGTAAAGAAACGCGCCGCTCAGGCCAAGCAACAGCGAGCAGAATACCGCGACGAGGGACCACCAGAAAAACTTCAGCAGGCGTATCAAGGCTTTTGGATTTCCAGAAAAAATAATGGGTTAAGCGCAGGCATTTACAAATGAACATGCCTTGAAGCTTTGTTAAATGAAAAAAACGCTGGGCATTATAAGCATTTTTCGTCCCCAAGCGTGATTTGCGCTACTGTCAAGGCTGTCGACAGTGACGTTGGCCCGAAATAACTCCGTAAGTGACGGAAACTCATAGGAATCAGGTTGTGTTCGAACTCTTCAGTAAGAAGGCCAACACCCTTCTAGGGATCGATATTAGCTCCACCTCGGTAAAACTCCTGGAATTGAGTCGTTCCGGCACCCGTTACAAGGTCGAGTCTTACGCAGTAGAGCCATTGCCGGCCAACGCGGTCGTCGAAAAGAACATTGCCGAACTCGAAGGGGTCGGGCAGGCGTTGTCACGCGTGCTCGTCAAGGCCAAGACCAGCGTCAAGATCGTGGCGGTTGCCGTGGCCGGTTCGGCGGTGATCACCAAGACCATCGAGATGGACGCCGGGCTTTCCGACGATGACATGGAAAACCAGCTCAAGCTTGAAGCTGACCAGTACATCCCCTATCCGCTGGAAGAAGTCGCCATCGATTTCGAAGTGCAGGGCTATTCGGTGCGCAACCCCGAACGCGTCGAGGTGTTACTGGCTGCCTGCCGCAAGGAAAACGTCGAAGTACGCGAGGCCGCGCTGGCACTGGCCGGGCTGACCGCACGCGTCGTCGATGTCGAGGCCTACGCCCTTGAGCGTTCGTTCGGTTTGCTGGCGGCGCAACTGGGCAATGGCCACGACGAGCTGACGGTGGCCGTGGTCGATATCGGCGCCACCATGACCACCCTGAGCGTGCTGCATCATGGCCGGATCATCTATACCCGTGAGCAGCTGTTTGGTGGGCGCCAGTTGACTGACGAAATCCAGCGCCGCTACGGGCTCTCCATGGAGGAAGCCGGGCTTGCCAAGAAGCAGGGCGGCTTGCCCGACGATTACGTCAGTGAGGTGCTCGAGCCCTTCAAGGAAGCGCTGGTGCAGCAGGTTTCCCGATCCCTGCAGTTCTTCTTCGCGGCCGGTCAATACAACTCAGTGGATCACATCATGCTGGCAGGCGGCACGGCCTCGATTTCAGGGCTTGAGCATCTGATCCAGCGGCGCATCGGCACGCCGACCATGGTCGCCAACCCGTTTGCCGATATGGCACTGAGCTCCAAGGTCAATGCCGGCGCCCTGGCCAGTGATGCGCCGGCGCTGATGATCGCGTGCGGCCTGGCGTTGAGGAGCTTCGACTGATGGCGCGGATCAACTTATTACCGTGGCGCGAAGAGCTTCGCGAAGAACGAAAGAAACGCTTCCTGACCGCACTGGTCGGCGTGCTGGTGGTGTCAGTCGGCATTTTGTTTCTGATCGATCGTTACGTCAGCAATGGCATCGAGCATCAGATGGCGCGCAATGCCTTTCTGCAGACGCAGATTGCTCAGCTCGATATCCGTATCAAGGAGATCAGTGATCTCAAGGCCCGTCGCAAACAGTTGCTCGAGCGCATGAAGATCATTCAGGACCTGCAAGGCAACCGCCCGATCACCGGACGCGTCTTCGATCAACTGGCGCGGACCCTGCCGGACGGCGTTTATTACTCGCAGGTCAAAATGACCGACAAGCTGATTGCCATCAGTGGCGCTGCCGAGTCGAACAACCGGGTTTCCGACCTGATGCGTAACCTTGAAGCCTCTGACTGGCTGGAAGCGCCGAGCCTCACTGAGGTCAAGGCCACTACGGCCGGTGCTGTGGATCAAGCCAACGTCTTTCAGCTGACCGTACGTCAGACTCAGCCCCCGGTTGCTGCTGTCCCTGCCGCAGGAGCCAAGCCATGAATATGTCCGAATGGCTGGAAGGGCTGCGCAAGGTCGATCTGAGCGAACTGGACCTGAACAACCTGGGCTCATGGCCAGCAGCGGTCAAGGCCATTGCCGGGCTGCTGGTTGCGGTCACGATTTTCGCACTGGGCTATTTCTTCTTTATCCAGGACTTGGAAACCCAGCTGGAAAGTGCCCAGAGCAGCGAGGTGACGCTCAAGGAGCAGTTCTCCAACAAGGCCTTCCAGGCGGCCAACCTCGAGCCGTACAAGAAGCAGATGGAAGAAATGGAAAACACCTTCGGCGCGCTGCTGCGGCAATTGCCCAGCGACACCGAAGTGCCCGGCCTGCTTGAGGACATCACGCGCACCGGGTTGGGAAGCGGGCTCGAGTTCGAGGAAATCAAGCTGCTGCCCGAGGCGGTCCAGCAGTTCTACATCGAGCTGCCGATACAGATCACCGTGGTCGGGGGTTATCACGACCTGGCGACCTTCGTCAGCGGCGTAGCCAGCCTGCCGCGCATCGTCACGCTGCATGATTTCGAGATCAAGCCGGTCGATCCCAAAGTGCCAACCAAATTGCGCATGAGCATTCTGGCCAAGACCTACCGTTACAACGATGAAGGGCTGAAGAAATGAGGGCGGCGCGATTGCTGTGCGTCAGTGTGGTTCTGGCAGGGCTCGCCGGTTGCGGTAATGACAATGATTTTGCCGATCTGTCTGAATTCATGGATCAGGCCAGAGCCCGCCCGAGTGGCAACGTCGAGCCGCTCCCCAAGTTTCGGCCGTATGAGGCGTTCACCTATAACGCCTCCACGCTGCGCAGTCCGTTTCAACCGCCGGTCAAGATCGACCTGCTCAACCGGCAGAAGGGGTCACGCCTGGTGGCGCCGGACGAACACCGGGTCAGGCAGTTCCTTGAAGGCTTCAATATCGAGTCGTTCGAGATGGTCGGCACGATTGGCAACGAGTCAGGGACCTTTGCCCTGCTGCGCGGTGCCGGAGGTGTTCATCGCGTCAAGGTGGGCGACTACCTGGGGCGTAACAACGGCCGGGTAGTGTCGATCGGCGACGCGCAGGTTGATGTTATCGAAATTGTTCCTGATGGAGAGGGGGCGTGGCTGGAAAGGCCGCGCACGATCGCCCTCAAAGAACGCTCATGAAGTGGGCAAGGCCAAGTATGCACAGTAGCGCTCAACGGAAATTGATCATGACCCGGATTCTCTCGATTATCGGCGTGTCGTTATGCATCGCGATGCTGTCGCCGGTTCTCCAGGCTGCCAACCTCAAGACCCTGGATGTCGCCGCCCTGCCGGGTGACCGCATCGAGCTGAAGCTGGCATTCGATGCCCCGGTGCCTGCACCGCGCGGTTACACCACGTCGCAACCGGCGCGCATTGCGCTGGATCTGCCGGGTGTTACCAGCCAGCTGGCGACCAAAAGTCGTGATCTGGGCAGCGGCAATGCGCGCAGTGTGGTTGTGGTTCAGGCTCAGGACCGCACTCGGGTGATCATCAACCTGACCACGCTTTCGCCTTACAGCTCCCGCGTCGATGGCAACAACCTGTTCGTGGTCATCGGCCAGGGTGCCGGCGCCGCGCAAGCCTCCCAGCCGACCACTGCGATGGGCGCGCAACGGGTCGCGGTGCCGCCGCCCACGCCGGCATCCGCCAGGCCGTTCATCCCCGCTGGCATCAAGGCCATCAGGAACGTCGATTTCCAGCGTGGCGAGCTGGGTGAAGGCAATGTGGTCATCGACCTGAGCAACCCCAGCATTGCCCCGGATATTCAGGAGCAGGGCGGCAAGATCCGCGTGGACTTTGCCAAGACCCAACTGCCCGAACCGCTGCGCGTCCGCCTGGACGTCAAGGACTTCGCCACGCCGGTGCAGTTCGTCAGTGCTTCGGCGTCGGGTGACAAGGCCAGCATTCTGATCGAGCCGTCGGGCGCCTTCGACTACTCGGCGTTTCAGACCGAAAACAAGTTGACGATCAGCGTGCGTCCATTGACCAACGAGGACGTCGACCGCCGCGCCGCTGACAAACCGGCGTACACCGGTGAAAAGCTGTCGCTGAACTTCCAGGACATCGACGTGCGTTCGGTGCTGCAGCTGATTGCCGACTTCACCAACCTCAATCTGGTGGCCAGCGATACGGTCCAGGGTGGTATCACCCTGCGTCTGCAGAATGTGCCGTGGGATCAGGCGCTGGACCTGGTGCTGAAAACCAAGGGCCTGGACAAACGCAAGGTCGGCAACGTGCTGCTGGTTGCACCAGCCGATGAAATTGCCGCCCGCGAGCGTCAGGAGCTGGAGTCGCTCAAGCAGATCGCCGAGCTGGCGCCCCTGCGCCGTGAGCTGTTGCAGGTCAATTACGCCAAGGCTGCCGACATCGCCAAGCTGTTCCAGTCCGTGACCAGTGCCGAGTCCAAGGCCGATGAGCGCGGCTCGATCACGGTGGACGATCGGACCAACAACATCATTGCCTACCAGACCCAGGAACGACTCGACGAACTGCGTCGTATCGTTTCGCAACTGGACATCCCGGTACGCCAGGTGATGATCGAGGCGCGCATCGTCGAGGCCAACGTCGATTACAACAAGCAGCTCGGGGTTCGCTGGGGCGGCTCTACGAACACCAGCGGTAACAGAAAATGGACAACCTACGGGCTTGATAATAATGGCGACGAGGCCGGTAACACCAGCGGCAACCTGACCCCCAACGTGCCGTTCGTGGACTTGGGCGCAGCCGGCGCCACCTCGGGTATCGGCCTTGGTTTCGTGACCAACAACACGTTGCTGGACCTTGAACTGAGTGCCATGGAGAAAACCGGCAACGGTGAAATCGTCTCCCAGCCCAAGGTGGTCACTTCCGACAAGGAAACCGCCAAGATCCTCAAGGGTACGGAGATCCCGTATCAGGAATCCAGCTCCAGCGGTGCGACCACCGTGAGCTTCAAGGAGGCTTCCCTGTCGCTTGAAGTGACGCCGCAGATCACGCCGGACAATCGCATCATCATGGAAGTGAAGGTCACCAAGGACGAGCCGGACTACCTGAATGCGGTACTGGGTGTGCCGCCGATCAAGAAGAACGAGGTCAACGCCAAGGTGCTGATTTCCGACGGCGAGACCATCGTCATCGGTGGTGTGTTCTCGAATACGCAAAGTAAAGTTGTCGATAAAGTGCCATTTCTTGGCGATGTACCGTATCTTGGCCGGCTTTTCAGGCGCGATGTGGTATCTGAGTCCAAATCCGAGCTGTTGGTATTTCTGACTCCGCGTATCATGAACAACCAGGCGATTTCTGTGAGTCGTTGATTTTGTGCGAAATTTAATACTTGTGGGGCCGATGGGTGCTGGCAAGAGCACCATCGGCCGCTTGCTTGCCAAAGAATTGCGACTGCCGTTCAAGGATTCCGACAAGGAAATCGAGCTGCGTACGGGCGCCAACATTCCCTGGATCTTCGACAAGGAAGGCGAACCGGGTTTTCGTGATCGCGAGCAGGCCATGATTGCCGAACTGTGCGACGCCGATGGCGTGGTTCTGGCGACCGGCGGTGGCGCGGTCATGCGCAGCGAAAATCGCCAGGCACTGCGGGCCGGCGGGCGCGTGGTTTACTTGCACGCCTCGATCGAGCAGCAGGTGGGGCGCACCGCGCGTGATCGCAATCGTCCTTTGCTGCGTACCGCTGATCCTGCCCGTGTGCTGAGCGAACTGCTGGCCATCCGCGACCCGCTTTATCGGGAAATCGCCGATATCGTGATTGAAACCGATGAGCGGCCACCCCGAATGGTGGTTCTCGAGATACTGGCGCGACTGGCAGAGCTTCCTCCCCGTTAAAGCGCAGGCGAAAATGCGCTATTCTCGTCGCCCAGCAAAACAGCGTCGGTTCGTGGCCTTGCGTCATGACCTGCTGAAGCACAAACCGTCCAATCGGTAATCAATGTGGGGACACATGCAGACACTTAAGGTCGAGCTTGGTGAGCGTAGCTACCCGATCCATATTGGCGAAGGCCTGCTGGATCAGCCCGAGCTCCTGGCCCCGCATATCGTCGGGCGTCAGGTGGCTATCGTCTCCAATACGACAGTGGCACCGCTGTACCTGGAGCGCCTGACGCAAACCCTGGCCGGTTACAACGTTCTGCCGATTGTTCTGCCCGATGGCGAGGCATTCAAGAACTGGGAAACCCTGCAGACCATTTTCGATGGCTTGCTGACCGCCCGTCATGATCGTCGCACCACGGTCATTGCCCTGGGTGGCGGGGTGATCGGCGACATGGCCGGGTTCGCTGCCGCCTGTTACCAGCGCGGTGTGAACTTCATCCAGATCCCGACCACACTGCTGTCTCAGGTGGATTCGTCGGTTGGCGGCAAGACCGGCATCAACCATCCGCTGGGCAAGAACATGGTGGGTGCCTTCTATCAGCCGAGTGTGGTGCTGATCGATACCACCTCGCTCAATACCCTGCCCGAGCGTGAGCTGTCCGCCGGGCTGGCTGAAGTCATCAAATATGGCCTGATCTGCGACGAGCCCTTCCTGACCTGGCTCGAAGAACACGTCGATGCGCTGCGCGGGCTGGACCAGGCGGCGCTGACCGTAGCCATCGAACGTTCCTGCGCCGCCAAGGCGCTGGTGGTCGGCGCCGATGAGCGCGAGTCCGGTGTTCGTGCGACATTGAACCTGGGTCACACATTCGGGCACGCCATCGAGACACATATGGGCTATGGTGTCTGGCTGCATGGCGAGGCGGTTGCCGCCGGGACGGTCATGGCGCTGGAAATGTCCTCGCGCCTGGGCTGGATCAGCACACAGGAACGGGATCGCGGCATTCGCCTGTTTCAGCGTGCCGGGCTGCCGGTCGTGCCTCCGCAGGACATGACGGAAGATAATTTCCTCGAACACATGGCGATCGACAAGAAAGTCATCGACGGTCGCCTGCGTCTGGTGCTGTTGCGCCGGATGGGTGAAGCGGTTATCACAGACGAATATCCAAAAGAAGTATTACAGGCCACCCTGGTTGCGGATTATCGCGCCTTGGTGGATCAGCTCAGAGGTTAACGGAAACCCCATGACTAGTTTGCATGCCGACGAGGCCTTCCTCGGCCATTATCAGTTGAGTCATGACCCCTTTGCGGCGCGGGTACCTGGCTTCAAATTCTTTCCTGCCCAACGCAAGCCTGTGCTGGGTCAGCTTCATCATCTGGCGCGCTACAGTCAGTTGCTGCTGGCGGTAACCGGGCCTCAGGGCAGCGGCAAGACCCTGCTGCGCCAGGCACTGGTGGCAAGCACCAACAAGCAGTCTGTGCAAAGTGTCGTGATTTCTGCGCGCGGTGCCGGCGATGCCGCGGGCGTGCTGCAGCAGGTCGCGCAGGCGCTGAGCGTCGCACAGGCTGAAATGCAGTCGATCCTGTCGCAGGTCGTGCAACTCGGGCTGACCGGCCAGGAAGTCTACTTGCTGGTTGACGATGCGGAACAACTTGGCGATTCGGCGCTCGAAGCGTTGCTGGGTCTTGCTGCGGGAACGCCTGAAGGGCGTCCGCATGTATTCCTGTTCGGAGAGCCATCGCTGCTCGATCGTCTCGATCAGATGTGTGCCGACCTGCAGGGCGATGTTGAAGGCGAACGCTTTCACGTCATCGAGCTGCAACCCTATACGGAAGAGGAAACCCGGGAGTATCTGGCTCAGCGTCTGGAGGGTGCAGGGCAGGGAATCGCGTTGTTCACCGCCGACCAGATCACCGATATTCATGAACAGTCCGATGGCTGGCCTGGCGCAATCAACCAGGTAGCCCGCGATTCAATGATCGAGGCGATGATCGCGAGTCGTTCCGCGGTCAAGCGTCCAAGTGTGGGGTTCAAAATGCCGAAAAAACACGTATTGGCCTTGGGTGCCGTTGTCATAGTGGCCGTGGCAGCAGCCGTGCTGATCCCGGGTCGCGGCGACAAGACGGGTACACCCGCCAATGCCCCGGCTTCCGCTCAGGCGCAACTGCCGCTGGGTGAAGGCAAGCCAACTGCTCAACAATCCAACAACGGCAGCCCGGCCATCGAATTCGCTGGCAATTCCCAGCCGATGCCGTTGCCGATGAATGGCAACCAGCCGGTGATGCGCGGTCCTCTGGCCGAAGCCGCCGGTTCCAGTGATTCCGACGAAGACGCCGTGCCGACAGGTTCGCCTGCCCAGCCGCCGACCGTGACCACTACTGCGCCGCCAGCCGGTGTTCCGGCAGGTCAGGCCGCAGCGCAGACGCCTCGTTCGTCCATCCCTGCACCGACCCCGGCGCCAGCTGCCAAGCCGGCACCTGCGCAAACTCAGGTCGCCACAGCCAAGCCAGCCCCGGCTCCTGCTGCCAAACCGGCTGAAAAACCGGCAGCGGCCGCGGCCAAACCGGCTGCCGGCGGTAGCTGGTACAGCAGCCAGGCACCAGGCCACTATGTGGTGCAGATTCTCGGCACCAGCTCCGAAGCGACGGCGCAGGCCTACGTTGCAGAGCAGGGTGGTGAGTATCGTTATTTCAAGAAAACTCTGCAGGGCAAGCCGCTGTACGTTGTGACGTATGGCAACTTTCCTGACCGCGCTGCCGCCCTGGCAGCCATCAAGGTATTGCCAGCCAAGGTTCAGGCTGGTAAACCTTGGCCTCGTACTGTCGCCAGCGTCCAACAAGAGCTCGGCGCCACTCGTTAAAGTCGCAGCGGCCCTACCCGGGCCGCCGCCGACCTACCTGACTTAACCCGCCTGCGCGCGCGGCCTATCGGCCCGTGCCTTGCGGCGTCTGCGTTACAAGCGCCCTACAGTCTCCCGTCGCGTCAGTCAGATTCACGAAGAAATACTTTGACTAGCACAGCGACCCGTTTTAAAACTTTCATAATTGCGACATTGATTATCAGCCAATCGTCGTTAAATTTGTTAGCCCTTGTGTCGCTGTGTACAATGACCTCCGTTTTGCCTGTCCGAAGCTGGCGCACGTTCGGCGTGACAGGTAATTGGTTGAATTAAAAGGAAATTTGCCTCGCATAGAGGCAGCCTGGTGAGAAAGTGTCTATGAAAGCAGGTCTGTACCAACCAGATGAATTCAAGGATAACTGCGGCTTCGGCCTGATCGCTCATATGCAGGGCGAGCCCAGTCATCACCTGTTGCAGACGGCCGTTCAGGCCCTGACCTGCATGACCCACCGTGGCGGTATCAACGCCGACGGCAAGACCGGCGACGGTTGCGGTCTGTTAATTCAGAAGCCCGATGGCTTCCTGCGTGCGATCGCCAAGCAACACTTCAACGTCGATCTGCCCCGCCAATATGCTGTGGGCATGGTGTTCCTCAATCAGGACGACGCCAGGGCCGACGCCGCGCGCGAAAACATGAACCGCGAAATCCTCGCCGAAGGCCTGGATCTGGTGGGCTGGCGTCAGGTGCCGATCGATACCAGCGTTCTGGGTCGCCTGGCGCTGGAGCGCCTGCCGAAAATCGAGCAAGTATTCATTGGCGGTGAAGGCCTGAGCGATCAGGAATTCGCCATCAAACTGTTCAGTGCGCGTCGCCGCTCGTCGGTGTCCAACGCCGCAGATACCGATCACTACATCTGCAGCTTTTCGCACAAGACCATCATTTATAAAGGCCTGATGATGCCGGCCGACCTCACGGCCTTCTTCCCGGACCTGAGCGACGAGCGTCTGCAGACCGCTATCTGCGTGTTCCACCAGCGCTTTTCTACCAATACCCTGCCGAAATGGCCGCTGGCGCAGCCGTTCCGCTTCCTCGCCCACAACGGCGAGATCAACACCATTACCGGCAACCGCAACTGGGCACAGGCGCGGCGCACCAAGTTCACCAACGATCTGATGGACCTGGACGAACTGGGCCCGCTGGTCAACCGCGTGGGTTCTGACTCATCGAGCATGGACAACATGCTTGAGCTGATGGTCACCGGCGGCATCGACCTGTTCCGTGGCGTGCGCATGATCATTCCGCCTGCGTGGCAGAACGTCGAGACCATGGACCCGGACCTGCGGGCATTCTATGAGTACAACTCCATGCACATGGAGCCGTGGGACGGCCCTGCGGGCGTGGTCATGACCGAAGGTCGTCATGCGGTCTGCCTGCTAGACCGCAACGGCCTGCGCCCGGCGCGCTGGGTCACGACCAAGAACGGCTACATCACCCTCGCATCGGAAATCGGCGTGTGGGATTACAAACCCGAAGATGTCATCGCCAAGGGCCGTGTCGGTCCGGGGCAGATCTTTGCCGTGGACACCGAAACCGGTCAGATCCTCGACACCGATGCTATCGACAACCGCCTCAAGTCGCGTCATCCGTACAAGCAATGGCTGCGCAAGAATGCCCTGCGCATTCAGGCGACCATGGAAGACAATGACCACGGTTCGGCTTTTTACGACAGCGAGCAGCTCAAGCAGTACATGAAGATGTATCAGGTCACGTTCGAAGAGCGTGATCAGGTGCTGCGTCCGCTGGGCGAGCAGGGTCAGGAAGCCGTAGGCTCGATGGGTGATGACACGCCAATGGCCGTGCTGTCGCGTCGTGTGCGCTCGCCTTACGATTACTTCCGTCAGCAGTTCGCGCAGGTGACCAACCCGCCGATCGACCCGCTGCGTGAAGCCATCGTCATGTCGCTGGAGATCTGCCTTGGTGCCGAGCGCAATATCTTCCAGGAGTCGCCGGAGCACGCCTCGCGCGTGATCCTCAGCTCGCCGGTCATTTCGCCAGCCAAATGGCGCTCGCTGATGAACCTGGAGCGTCCAGGGTTCGAGCGCCATATCATTGACCTGAACTACGATGAAAGCCTGGGCCTTGAAGCCGCTGTGCGCAGCGTTGCCGATCAGGCCGAAGAAGCCGTGCGTGCCGGTCATACGCTGATCGTGCTGAGCGACCGACACATCGCGCCGGGCAAGCTGCCTGTGCACGCCTCTCTGGCGGTCGGCGCGGTTCACCACCGTCTGACCGAGCGGGGTCTGCGCTGCGACAGCAACATCCTGGTCGAAACCGCAACGGCGCGTGACCCGCACCATTTCGCCGTGCTGATCGGCTTCGGCGCCTCGGCGGTCTATCCGTTCCTGGCCTACGAAGTGCTGGGCGACCTGATCCGTACCGGCGAAGTACTGGGCGATCTGTACGAAGTCTTCAAGAACTACCGCAAAGGCATCACCAAGGGCCTGCTCAAGATCCTCTCGAAGATGGGCATCTCGACCGTTGCGTCCTACCGTGGCGCGCAGTTGTTCGAAGCCATTGGCCTGTCCGAGGAAGTCTGCGACCTCAGCTTCCGCGGTGTACCGAGCCGCCTGAAGGGCGCGCGCTTTGTCGACATCGAAGCCGAACAGAAGGCGCTGGCTGCCGAGGCCTGGAGCCCGCGCAAGCCGATCCAGCAAGGCGGCCTGCTCAAGTTCGTGTTTGGTGGTGAGTACCACGCCTACAACCCGGACGTGGTCAGCACCCTGCAGGCCGCCGTGCAGCAGGGCGACTACAGCAAGTTCAAGGAATACACCTCACTGGTGGACCAGCGTCCGGTGTCGATGATTCGTGACCTGCTGCAGGTCAGGACAATCGATCAGCCGCTGAACATCGACGAAATCGAGCCGCTGAGCGAAATCTTCAAGCGCTTCGACTCGGCCGGTATTTCTCTGGGCGCTTTGTCGCCCGAGGCCCACGAAGCGTTGGCCGAGGCGATGAACCGTCTGGGCGCGCGCTCCAACTCCGGTGAGGGTGGCGAAGACCCGGCCCGTTACGGCACGGTCCGCAGTTCCAAGATCAAGCAGATCGCGACGGGCCGCTTTGGCGTGACGCCCGAGTATCTGGTCAATGCCGATGTGCTGCAGATCAAGGTCGCGCAGGGCGCCAAGCCGGGCGAGGGCGGGCAACTGCCGGGCGGCAAGGTCAATGGCCTGATCGCCAAGCTGCGTTATGCAGTACCGGGCGTGACGCTGATTTCGCCGCCTCCGCACCACGACATCTATTCCATCGAAGATTTGTCGCAGCTGATTTTTGACCTGAAACAGGTCAACCCGGCGGCGCTGGTCTCGGTCAAGCTGGTGGCAGAAGCGGGCGTCGGCACCATTGCCGCCGGTGTCGCCAAGGCCTATGCCGACCTGATCACCATTTCCGGTTACGACGGTGGCACCGGTGCATCGCCGCTGACCTCGATCAAGTACGCCGGCGCACCGTGGGAGCTGGGGCTGGCCGAAACCCACCAGACCCTGCGTGGCAACGACCTGCGCGGCAAGGTTCGGGTACAAACCGACGGTGGTCTGAAAACCGGCCTGGACGTGATCAAGGCCGCCATCCTCGGGGCCGAAAGCTTCGGCTTCGGCACCGCGCCGATGATCGCGCTGGGCTGCAA
The DNA here is from genome assembly GCF_017832255.1 of Pseudomonas sp. PvP028. NCBI lineage: Bacteria > Pseudomonadati > Pseudomonadota > Gammaproteobacteria > Pseudomonadales > Pseudomonadaceae > Pseudomonas > Pseudomonas sp. PvP028. Next base: position 953,517 of record NZ_JAFIBL010000001.1, on the reverse strand, counting down.
ATACCTGCGTATCTGCCACCTGAACAACTGCGCCACCGGCGTAGCGACCCAGAACGAAAAGCTGCGCAAGGACCATTACATCGGCACCGTCGATATGGTGATCAACTTCTTCACCTACGTGGCGGAAGAAACCCGCGAGTGGCTGGCCAAGCTGGGTGTTCGCTCACTGGAAGAGCTGATCGGGCGCACCGACCTGCTGGACATCCTGCCGGGCGAAACCGAGAAGCAGCAGCATCTGGACCTGACACCGTTGCTGGGCAGCGACCACATTCCGGCCGACAAGCCTCAGTTCAGCCTGGTGGATCGCAACCCGCCGTTCGACAAGGGCCTGCTGGCCGAGAAGATGGTGGAGATGGCCAAGCCGGCCATCGAGTCGCTCAGCGGCGGCGACTACGAACTGGATATCTGCAACTGCGACCGTTCGATCGGCGCGCGCATCTCTGGCGAAATCGCCAGACTGCACGGCAACCAGGGCATGAACAAGGCACCTGTCACCTTCCGCTTCAAGGGCACTGCCGGTCAGAGCTTCGGGGTGTGGAACGCCGGTGGCCTGAACATGTATCTGGAAGGCGATGCCAACGACTACGTCGGCAAGGGCATGACCGCTGGCAAGCTGGTAATCGTGCCGCCCAAGGGCAGCCCGTTCAAGACCAACGAAAGTGCGATTATCGGCAACACCTGCCTGTACGGCGCAACCGGCGGCAAGCTGTTTGCGGCAGGTACGGCAGGCGAGCGTTTCGCCGTGCGTAACTCCGGTGCTCATACTGTCGTTGAAGGCACTGGCGATCATTGCTGCGAATACATGACGGGTGGTTTCGTCTGCGTACTGGGCAAGACCGGCTACAACTTCGGTTCCGGCATGACCGGCGGTTTCGCCTACGTGCTCGACCTGGACAACACCTTCGTTGACCTCGTTAACCATGAACTGGTCGAGATCCAGCGTATCAGCGGCGAATCGATGGAGGCTTACCGCACTCACCTGCAAAGCGTCCTGAATGAGTACGTCGCGGAAACCGACAGCGAATGGGGCCGCAATATCGCGGAAAACCTGGACGACTACCTGCGTCGTTTCTGGCTGGTCAAGCCCAAGGCTGCCAACCTGAAATCGCTGCTGTCCAGCACTCGGGCGAATCCGCAGTAAAAGCAGCTGCTAGCGGTTAGCTTCAAGCCGCAAGTTTGCCACCCTGTGAATTGAACTGAATTGATTTCTTGCAGCTTGAAGCTTGTCGCTTGAAGCTGCCGCAAAGAGGCTCCAGAGAATGGCTGAACGTCTCAGTAACGACTTCCAGTTCATCGACGTCGGACGTAAAGACCCGAAGAAGAAACTGCTGCGTCAACGCAAGAAAGAGTTCGTGGAAATCTACGAGCCTTTCAAGCCCCAGCAGTCTGCCGATCAAGCGCACCGCTGCCTGGGCTGCGGCAACCCGTATTGCGAATGGAAGTGCCCGGTGCACAACTTCATTCCCAACTGGCTCAAGCTGGTCGCCGAGGGCAATATCCTCGCCGCTGCGGAATTGTCGCACCAGACCAACACCCTGCCGGAAGTCTGCGGCCGTGTGTGCCCGCAGGATCGCCTGTGTGAAGGTGCCTGCACACTGAACGACGGTTTCGGTGCGGTGACCATCGGTTCGGTCGAGAAGTACATCACCGATACCGCCTTTGCCATGGGCTGGCGTCCGGACATGTCCAAGGTCGTGCCGACCGGCAAGCGCGTCGCGATCATCGGCGCGGGGCCTGCGGGCCTGGGCTGTGCCGACGTGCTGGTGCGCGGCGGCGTGACCCCGGTGGTGTTCGACAAGAACCCGGAAATCGGCGGTCTGCTGACCTTCGGCATTCCGGAATTCAAGCTGGAGAAATCCGTGCTGAGCCATCGCCGTGAAGTGTTCACCGGCATGGGTATCGAATTCCGTCTCAACACCGAAGTCGGCAAGGATGTCACCATCGATCAACTGCTCGCCGAGTACGATGCGGTGTTCATGGGCATGGGCACCTACACCTACATGAAAGGCGGCTTCCCCGGTGAGGATCTGCCGGGCGTGCACGATGCGCTCGACTTCCTGATCGCCAACGTCAATCGCAACCTGGGTTTTGAAAAGGCGCCGGAAGACTTTGTCGACATGAAGGGCAAGCGGGTCGTGGTTCTGGGCGGTGGCGACACGGCGATGGACTGCAACCGCACCTCGATCCGCCAGGGCGCCAAGTCAGTGACCTGCGCCTACCGTCGCGACGAAGAAAACATGCCTGGCTCGCGCAAGGAAGTGAAAAACGCCAAGGAAGAAGGCGTGAGGTTCCTCTATAACCGTCAGCCTATCGCCATCATTGGCGAGGGCAAGGTTGAAGGCGTGAAAGTGGTCGAGACGCGCCTGGGCGAACCGGATGCCCGTGGTCGTCGCAGTCCCGAACCGATTCCGGGCTCCGAAGAGATCATCCCGGCAGAAGCCGTGGTCATCGCCTTCGGCTTCCGCCCAAGCCCGGCGCCCTGGTTCGAGCAGTTCACCATAAGCACCGACAGCCAGGGCCGCGTCGTGGCCCCGGAACAGGCGCAGTACAAGCACCAGACCAGCAACCCGAAGATCTTCGCGGGTGGCGACATGGTGCGCGGCTCCGACCTGGTGGTGACCGCTATCTTCGAAGGCCGTAATGCGGCTGAAGGGATTCTGGATTACCTGGGCGTCTGAGCCTTGTGTTGCCAGAGCGTGCCGCTACTCAGGCGCGCTCTGGCAACAAGCGTCTACCCATCACGGGTAATTTACCGATTTCTCTGACATCCCTTCTGCCCCCTCCTTCCTAAGCTTGGTGTAACTCGCTCAAGACGAGCGTTTTATCAACCAGGGAAGGACATCATGAACAATCAGTTTGGTTTCTGTCTCGCGCTCTCGATAGCGCCCTGCACATTTGCCAGCCAGGCGTACGCCAACTTCGATGGACCGGTTTTCGGTTCGATCATCGAAAACAAGGCGGTTTACTTTGAGTCCAGTGTCGAGCTCCAGCGACGCATGAGCGCAGGCAGCCTGACCTCTGCCGGGCTGGTGACAGACCTGCTCCAGCGCATCGAAGTGCTGAACAAAAATGGCCCGGCGCTTAACGCCCTCATTGAAATCAACCCCGACGCTCTGCAGATAGCCGCGGAACTGGACGGGGAGCGTTCCCGTGGGGAGCAACGTGGGCCGCTGCATGGCATCCCCATCGTGATAAAAGACAATCTCGATACGGCCGACAGGATGCAGACGACTGCGGGTGCGCTCGCTATGGTCGGGGCGCCTGCGCCCCACGATGCTTTCGTGGTGCAGCGGCTTCGCGAGGCCGGCGCGATCATCATCGGCAAAGCCAATCTCAGCGAATGGGCGCATTTTCGTGGGTACGAGGTGCCGAGCGGTTGGAGTGGTCGCGGCGGGCAGACGCGTCATCCCTATGACTTGAACGCTGATCCGCTTGGCTCCAGCTCCGGTTCGGCAGTGGCTCTTGCGGCTGGATTTTCACCCCTGGCGGTGGGCACCGAAACCAATGGGTCGATCATCCAGCCTGCAGCCACGAGTGGTGTCGTAGGGCTGAGGCCTACGCTGGGCCGGCTCAGCCGTACCGGCATGATTCCGCTCTCCAGTCGTCAGGACACCCCCGGGCCCATGGCGCGAACGGTCACGGATACCGCCATCCTGCTGACGGCGATGAGCGGTACCGACCCTCTCGACGAAGCCACCGCCCGAGCCTGCGCTGACACCGTGAACTATGTCGATCAGCTCAGAGCGGACGCGTTGAACGGCAAGCGCCTGGGCTATTCGAGCCGCACCCATGACGGCATGCTGATGGACGACGATCCTGAATTCCAAAAGGTGAAGAGTCGTTTGAGTTCGGCCGGGGCGATACTGGTTCCAGTCGACGTTCCGTCGATTGATAGCACCCCGGAGTATCGAGTGCTGCTGCATGACTTCAAGCGTGAGCTTAACGCTTACTTGAGCACACGCACCGGGCTGGGGGTCAGCACGCTGGATGACATCATTGCATTCAATACCGCGTCTGATGGCGCGCAAGCCTATGACCAGGATTTATTGATTGACTCCTCGGGCGCGACTCTCGATCAGGAGAATTACCTGTCCATTGCAACCCATTTGCGCACTGCTCATCGGCAATTGATCGATGGGCTCCTGCAACAGCACTCGCTTGACGCGCTCATTGACTGGTCAGAGGTTTCGTTCAAAGCGGTTGGCGCAATCGCGGGTTATCCGGGAATAACCGTGCCTGTCGGGCTCGAAGAGAATGGCCTGCCAAGAGGGTTATATTTTCTTTCCACTGCCTGGGATGAAGCTGATTTGCTGAGCTATGCCTACGCACTTGAACAGGCGCTTGCAGCATCTGCAGCTTCGGGGCATTCGGGTATCAGTCAGGATAATTGATTCCATATTCCAGCGTGGCCAAGGTCAGGCCTGGATTGGGGGGGGGCTGGGAAAACGGTTTCGTGACGTTTTGAAATAATCCGATCCCGGTATTGAAAAGCGCTTTTCATTAAGTTTCACCGCCCTGCCACAGGCGGTGTATCAAGGTTTCAATCCCTCTTTTGAATGCCGATCAAAGCCTGTTGCGGTGTAGGTGACAGGTGATTGTTTACAGCTGTTTTCCGCCCCCTTTACCGACGCCTGAAAAGGATTACGCTCCTGATCCTCATCGGGAGCTCATCGCCTTGGATACTCCCTCCATCCATGTTGCTATAAGGAAATAGCCATGTTGAACGCAGCACCCATGGGCAAGCTTGCGCGCTCCACTGAACAGCAATCTCTCGGCCCGGACAGGTTCACGCCCAGTAGCGTTGCCGTCCGCGAACACCGCAACCGGGAACGGGCAGACCGGATAATCGACCAGTTCGTCGAGCGCTTCACAGAGAAAGACTTTTTCCCGGATGACGGCGATGAGGCTTTGTTTGCCTTACTGGTTCAGTTGCCTGAATGGCCTGCAGACCTGTCGATCCGGATTCACAACGATAACGACGAAGTCCTCGCGATTTTTTTGAAAGGCAACGATGAAAGCGTCGTTCAGAACAGTGTTGTCCTGATGCAGAACGCTGATGCTTATATCGTTCCGGATAATATTCCGGTCGCCGATGACGAGCCATTGCTGCGTTGGGTGTTCAGTCAGTTGCCGGTAGGTTCCAGGGTCGGAATGGGCGGCAACTTTCCCGGTAGTCACAGTGATAGCGGACGAATCGTCACCCTGCGCGAGCAAATAGCGGGGCTGGCAAATGACCAGAGGCCGCTGTTATTCGATGCACTTGTGGCGGCCGGTGAGGGCGCCTCGAAGGTTCAGCTGGATACCCGCACACGAAATCCCTTCCTGCCCCTGTGGATTCGTCAGCAGACTCTGCTTTCCGCTGCTCTGAGCGAACTGTGCGCTTTATACCCACAGGTTCCCGTCGGACGTCTTGAAGAGCTGCTGGAGCAGTTGCCGCTGACAGTGCAGGACGACGCTGACTTTCTGGATAATGGTGGTCTGCCAGACTCTTTCGACGAGGCCTTGAACATTTCTGTGCAGGAATGGAGCAGCAGTCTGGCTATCGACGGCCTGTCGCGAACACGGAGCTTCAACGCCTACACTGATGAGCTGGCCCGCGAGATCACAAGCGAATTGCTGGCTGTTGAATCGGGGCGAGCGTTGCTGATCTTCGAGTCCGGCGATAGCGAGTCCTTCCCGGCAGACCCTGACGATACCCGTATCGTTTTGCGGCATGACGGCTACGGTAATTACAGTGCACGGGACGCCGAGAACGGTGAGTTTGTCTCATTCAAGCCGGGTACCGACAGCTTCTATCTCGCGATCGGTTCGCAATTGAAAACCGAAGAGCGTTCTGCGCTGGGCATGCAGTTCGAGCAGGATGTGAAAGGGATTCGCGACGTTCTGACCCGGCGTGCCATTGAGAAAAATCGCGGTTGGTTTGACCCTGAGCAACCCACTGAAATCGAAAGCGATTGTCTGCCTGACTGGTTCGCGAACGCGACCGATGTCGAAAAACAGCGCTGGAAAGTGGCGGTGCAGGACTACAGTCAGGCCTTGCTCGAAGCCCAGGCACCTGACCTGCTGGATCCTTCCATTTACGGACAGCCGGACCGGTTGCGTCACTACGCCCGGGCGAGGCTACAAGAGCGAATTTTACTCGACCACGGTATGACAGTGGATCCTGACCTTATCACCGTCCATACCATCAGCGTCGAGATTGATCCGGGTGTCGGCATTGATATCGATTACGAATATGTCGGCCCTTCCGAGCTGGAGCCGCATTACGAAACTCAAGAGCGCAGCCTTACAGATCTGTCGCTGGAAAACATTGCCTTCACCAATATCAACTTTCTACTCACCAGTCGCGCGTTTGACGATCAAGGGCAATTGGTCCGTTTCCTCAACGCTGGTTATCTGTTTGGCCTGATTCGTGATCTGAACATTGGTGAGAGTTACTCCAGATACCTCAGCACGGTTCTGTCCACGTCGGCGGCAGGACAATGGCACTGTGAGCGTTATGCACGCGTCATGCGCGCACAAATGCGCCTCGACGCGATCGAGGCGAAGATGGCGGGCGACTTTCTGGGCGATGGCGGGCTTCCTCCCGAGCTGGCGAACAGAGGCTACAAATGGGTTGCCGCGGTGCTTGATCATCCAACTGACAGTGATGATCGCGCAATGGTGGAGGGGCATCGCATTCAGGTCAGCCAGTTACTCATCAATGGTGTTTCATTGAGTGGTGTATTGGTGATCGGCACAGAGTCGCGCTCCAGCGTCGCCACGCTGATGGTCTTTACCCCGCAGGCTCCTGACGGAATATGCTTTCGGGAGATGAGCAATTCGCAGGAGTTTCGGCAGCGGATCCTGCTTGAGCCCGATTTTCTGGACTATCTGGTGGGCAAGGCACCTTTGGCCGCCCAGGCCGATGTCAGGCATGTGCTGACCGCTGGCCGTGACACGCTGTTCATGGATCTGCAGCCGTGTACCGGGAATTTTCTCGAGGCGGTCTATGAGTCTGAAGTCGCTCGGGTGATTTCTGCCGTCGATGAACAGACCAATACCAACTGGGAAACCTACTGGGAAAGTGCCTGGGAAATCACCAAAGTCGTTGGCGACATCGTCCTCATCTTCACGCCTTTCAAAGTGCAGTTGCCGATCGCTGCCCTTCGCAGTTTTTACGCCATCTGGCAGGGCGTTGGAAAGAAGTCCAGCGAACAGGGTATCGCTCCGTTGTATTTCGTTCAGGCGGCGCTGTTGTTGGCCGATGCACTGACGCTGTCAAAAGGGCGGCGGGTCAGGACGTCTTCTGCGGCAAAGACAGGCCGCTCTGTGCTCGACCCGAAAACAGCCGTATCCAAAACGCCTGTCGGTTTGAAAATGCGCGACGACGGGATTTACCGGGGCATCCATGAGAAAGCTCAAGAGGGTGTGCCGAGCCGCTTTTATGCCGTGCAACAGGAAAAAGCCTATGCCGTCACATATGACTCCGACTCGGCAGCGTGGCGGGTTATCGATTCGCGGCGGCCAGATGCTTACTACCAACTGCCGATCCAGCTTGACGATCAAGGTGTCTGGGTGCATGCGTCGACCGGTTTGCGCGGCGGTGGCAGACACCGCATAACCAAACTGCCCATGGAATCAGCAGGCGGTGCCGGTACGCCGGGCAAGAGCGCTGGAAAGCTCAGGTACAAAATACACATGAATGATTTTTTCGACACTGCCGAGTTCAAAGCGGCGTATGAGCATATACAGGCCAAGGATCTGGAAGCCTCAGTCAAGAATGCTGTTGAGAAGTACGTTCTTGATGGCGCTGCTCACCTGCATAAATGGAAGCCCACTGCAAAAAATAAACTGGATAAAAACGGAAAGTTTTATTTCCTGGACCTGACTTCCATTGGCGATAGCACTGGGAGAGGTGATTGGCGTCTGGGGCTCAAGCGGGTGGAAAAAGGCATGCTTGAGCCTTTCGATATCGTCAACCATAAGAACATGTGAGAGAAATCGGCCGGTTCTGAAGGCGCATGACCCTGTATAACCACAGCAAATCGCCTCGATAGACAAAAGGCACGGCTCCCGCCGTGCCTTTTGCGTCGAGCTCTGAGAAAATGCCGGCACTTTTATTGCGGATGCCGACATGACTGCCCTGAAGAACGACCGTTTCCTTCGCGCTTTGCTCAAGCAACCCGTAGACGTCACGCCGGTATGGATGATGCGTCAGGCAGGTCGTTACCTGCCGGAATACCGCGCCAGCCGCGCCAGTGCCGGGGACTTCATGAGCCTGTGCAAGAACCCGCAGTTCGCCTGTGAAGTCACCCTACAGCCGCTGGATCGCTACCCGCTGGACGCAGCGATTCTGTTCTCCGACATCCTGACCATTCCCGATGCGATGGGCCAGGGGCTGTACTTTGAAACCGGCGAAGGTCCGCGCTTCAGGAAAACCGTCAGCACGCTGGCCGACATCGAAGCGTTGCCGATCCCTGATGCACAGCAGGATCTGGGTTACGTGATGGATGCGGTCAGCACCATTCGCCGCGAACTCAATGGTCGTGTACCGCTGATCGGTTTCGCTGGCAGCCCATGGACGCTGGCGACCTACATGGTCGAGGGCGGTTCGTCGAAGGACTTCCGCAAATCCAAGGCCATGCTTTACGACAACCCGCAAGCCATGCACCTGCTGCTCGACAAGCTGGCGCAGTCAGTGATCTCCTACCTCAATGGCCAGATCCTGGCCGGTGCGCAGGCCGTGCAGATCTTCGACAGCTGGGGCGGCAGCCTGTCTTCGGCGGCGTATCAGGAGTTCTCGCTGGCCTACATGCGCAAGATCGTCAACGGCCTGATTCGCGAAAACGACGGGCGCAAGGTGCCAGTGATCGTGTTCACCAAAGGCGGCGGCCTGTGGTTGGAAAGCATTGCCGACATCGGTGCAGACACCCTCGGGCTGGACTGGACTTGCGACATCGGCGAAGCGCGTCAGCGTGTCGGCAGCAAGGTTTCGCTGCAAGGCAACATGGACCCGACCGTGCTGTACGCGCGCCCGGAAGCCATCCGCCAGGAAGTCGCACGCATCCTTGCCAGCTACGGCAGCGGCACCGGCCACGTCTTCAACCTCGGCCACGGCATCACCCCTGAAGTCGACCCGGCCAATGCCGGTGCGTTCATCAACGCGGTACACGAGTTGTCGGCGCAGTATCACGCGTAATTGCCGAACAACGATGCGTCGATACCTCAAGACGCATTTGTTGATTTCAGCGCCGACGACTACGTCGGCGCTTTCGCATCCGCAAAGCCTTCGCGCAGCGAACCGCTGCGGGGCAGGAATCGGCCCTGTCGCTCGCCATGCGGTTTGCCGTCGGCATAGCTCAAGCGGCCGTTGACCCAGACACCGTCGATGCCTTGCGCCGCTCGCTGAGGGTCTTTGAAATCTGCAACGTCGCGTACGGTTTGTGGATTGAACAGCACCAGGTCCGCCCAGTAGCCCTCGCGAATAAGACCGCGTTCGTGCAAGGCGAAGCGCGCGGCCGACAGCCCGGTCATTTTGTGTACGGCGGTGTGCAACGCAAACAGCCCCTTGTCGCGGCTGAAATGCCCGAGCACTCTGGGGAACGCGCCCCACAGGCGCGGATGGGGAAACGGGTCTTCCGGAAGACCATCGGAGCCGATCATCGCCAGCGGGTGAGACATGATGCGCTCGACGTCGCCCTCATCCATGCCGTAGTACACCGCGCCTGCAGGCTGCAACTTGCGTGCGGCGTCCAGCAATGACAGCCCCCAGTCGGCGGCAATCTCCTGCAGATCCCTGCCGCGCTGATCCGGGTGCGGCGTAGACCAGGTGATGGTGATGCGGAACGCGTCTGTAACTTGTTTGAGGTCCAGCGTCGAAGAGCTGGCCGCATAGGGATAGCAGTCGCAACCTACCGGATGGTCCTGCGCGGCTTTTTCCAGGGCTGCCAGCAGTTGCGGGCTGCGTCCCCAGTTGCCGGCACCAGCGCATTTCATGTGCGAGATGATGACCGGTGAGCGCGCATGGCGGCCTATATCGAATGCTTCCGCCATGGCCTCCAGCACCGGCTCGAATTCGCTGCGCAGGTGGGTGGTGTAAATCGCGCCGAACGCGCTGAGCTCTTCCGCCAGTTGTTTGACCTCGCTGGTTTCGGCCGAGAACGCAGAGGCGTAGGCAAGGCCGGTCGATAACCCCAGCGCGCCCGCTTCCAGGCTGTCGCGCAACTGCTCGCGCATCGCGGCAATTTCTTCCGGGCTGGCGCTGCGCAACAAGTTGTCCATGTGGTTGCTGCGCAAGGCGGTATGGCCGATCAGGGCCGCCACGTTGACGGCGGGCCGGGCGTTGTCGACGGCGGCGCGGTAGTCGGTGAAGCGTGGATAGACGAACGCAGCCGCGTCGCCCAGCAGGTTCATGGGGTCGGGAGGATTGCCCGTTAGCGAAACCGGCGACGCGCTGATCCCGCAGTTGCCGACGATGACGGTCGTCACGCCCTGGCTGATTTTCGGCAGCATCTCGGGTTTGCGGATGACCACCGTATCGTCGTGGGTGTGCACATCGATAAACCCGGGGGCCAGTACGCGACCGGCCGCATCGACTTCTTCCCGGGCACTGGCATTGCTCAGACTGCCGATGCGCTGGATGCGTCCTTCGCTGATTGCCACATCGGCGCGCACTCCCGGTGTGTCACTGCCGTCGATGACCAGTGCGTCGCGAATGATCAGGTCATAAAGCATGGTTCAGTCTCCCAGCGGCAGGCCATCTTCGCCGCCACGGTATTCATCCAGCGCAAGCTTGATCCGGCGCAGTCGCTCCTGATTGTCTTCAGGGCTCGCCAACGCCAGTTCGGTGGCCAGCACATCGATGGTTAGCAGCATGCCGTAACGCGCTGCGGTGGGTTTATAGATGAAATTGGTTTCAGCAATTTGTAACGGCAGCACGACCTCGGCCAGTTGTGCCAGTGGTGAATCAGGCAGCGTAATGGCCAGCACGCGGGCACCGTAGCTGCGCGCCAGAGTTACGGCGTCGAGCAGTTCCGGTGTGCGTCCGCTGAGCGAGCAGACAATCAGGCTGTGTTGCGGACCAAGCGTGGCGGCGACCATGCGCATCATCACCGGGTCGCGGCAGGCGGCCACCGGGTAACCCAGGCGCACCAGCCGGGTTTGCAGTTCCTCGCTGCACAGGCTGGAGCAGCCGCCCATGCCGAATGTGTGAATCATGCGCGCATCGGCGACACAGGCGATGGCGGCGGCAAAGCGCGTTGCATCGAAGCCGGCCAGGTGCTGGCGCAGGGTGGCTTCGATGTCGTCGACGATCCGGGTGAAAAACGCCGACTGCTCCGGCGCCGGTTCTGGATGCAGAAAGCGGCTGCCGACGCCGCTGGCCTGGGCCAGTTGCAGGCGTAAGTCGCGCAGATCCCGGCAACCGATACTGCGCGCGAAGCGTGACAGCGTCGCACTGCTGACTTCGGCGCGGCTGGCCAGCTCATCCAGACTGGCACTGGCCGCGAAGGCGATATCGCTGAGCAACAGCCTGGCAATTCGTCCTTCTCCTGCGCTGAGGGAATCCTGACGGGCACGTATCTGGTACAGAATGTCCACTCAAATCACCTGCGCCAGGCCCAGCGTCAGGGCGAAAGCGACGACCGAAATCAGCGTCTCCAATACCGTCCAGGTCTTGAATGTTTGCGCGACGGTCATGTTGAAATACTCCTTGATAAGCCAGAAACCACCGTCGTTGACGTGGGAAAAGATCACCGAGCCTGCGCCCGTTGCCAGCACCAGCAATTCGGGATGCGGGTAACCCAGCCCCAGTGCGACAGGTGCGACGATGCCCGATGCCGTGGTCATCGCCACCGTCGCCGAGCCGGTCGCAACCCGCATCAGTGCCGCGAACAACCAGCCCATCAGCAGGGGCGACAGATGAAAGTCCTGCGCCAGACCCACGATCTCATTGGTCACGCCGCTGTCGATCAGAATGCGATTCAAGCCGCCACCGGCACCTACTAGCAACGTGATGCTCGCGGTCGGTGCCAGGCACTCGTTGGTGAATTTCAGAATCGAGTCGCGGTTAAAGCCCTGCGCGATGCCCAGTGTCCAGAAACTCAGCAGGGTGGCCAGCAGCAGGGCAATCACCGAGTTGCCGATGAACAGCAGAAAGCTGTTGAACGCGCTGCCCGGTGTACTGATCAGGTTGGCCCAGCCACCCAGCAGCATCAGCACCACCGGCAGCAGAATCGTGGCCATGGTCAGGCCGAAGCTGGGTAGCTTCTGGCGTGGTTCGCGGTCGAGAAACTGCTTGGCCAGCGGGTTTTCAGCTGGCAAGTGGATGCGCGGCACAATGAATTTGGCATACACCGGACCGGCGATGATCGCCGTAGGGATGCCGATCAGGATGGCGTAGAACAGCGTTTGCCCTACCGACGCCTGATACGCCTGCACGGCGAGCATCGCAGCAGGGTGCGGCGGCACCAGCGCATGCACCACCGACAGACCGGCGACCATCGGCAGGCCGACCATCAGAATCGACACCCCGACACGCCGGGCCACAGTGAAGGCAATCGGTACCAGCAGAACGAAGCCGACCTCGAAGAACAGTGGCAAGCCCACCAGAAACGCAATGCAGACCATGGCCCAGTGCGCGTTGCGTTCGCCAAAGCGGTCGACCAGGGTGCGCGCCACCTGCTCGGCACCGCCAGACTCGGCCATCATCTTGCCAAGCATGGTGCCCAGTGCCACGACCAGCGCGATATGCCCCAGCGTTTTGCCAACCCCTGCCTCATAAGAGGCGACCACGCCACTGGCCGGCATTCCGGCGACCAGGGCCAGACCGACCGAAACAAGCGTAATGACGATAAACGGATTGAGGCGGTAACGCGCGATCAGCACGATCAAGGCGATGATGGCGACAGCGGCGTAGACCAATAGCGAAAGACCGGGTGACGGCGACATAGCGACGGTTCCTTGCAAAGTGGGTAGGCGAGGGCGCAACACCAACAGCTGAAGCTGTCAGCCTGAAGGCGACTCGGGAGTACTCGGCAGGGACGACGCAATAAGGTGGAGCAGAAGCGTTTCAGGGCGATCACAGGTATTCATTATTTTTATCTCTGTTTTCGTGATGAAAATAAATTACACGAAAACGAAATATAAACAAATATATGAAAATAAATTTCTTTTCCTGTCTTCTTTTGAGTATGCGCAGGTAGGCGCACATCCTGAGTCGCCTCTGCATCGGCGCTGACAGGCCGGTGTTATGAGACAGGCCTGACGCAGCGCTTTGGGAAAGAACTTGTTCGAAAGCTTCACAAGCCGCAGAAGACGATCTGGGTTAGCTTGAAGAGAGTTGATGAGTGCCTGGGCGAGTTTTCTATCATGCAATCGATGCTGCGTTTGATGACCCTCGTGTGTGCATTGCTGGTTTATTCAGGCCAGGCCTGTGCCGATGAAGCAGTACGTGAACAGCAACTCCTTTTGCCTATTCACATCGACGCCCACCGTGAAAAAGTCGAAGCATTGATTGTCCGTCCTGCGCGCGCCGGAAAGTTCCCTGTTGCATTGATCATTAATGGCTCAGCCGCACAGCCTTCGTCTGTACATGCCGACTGGCTCGCTCACATCGCTCATGACTTTGCGCACCGGGGCTGGCTTGCCGCATCGATTGTGTGGCCCGGTTATGGCCGCTCGACCGGACGCTTCATGGATGAAGCCGGCAACTGCACCAACCCCGATGTGGCTCGATTTCTGGATACACATGGAGAAGAGCTTGGAGCCGCATTGGCAGCTCTGCGCAAGCGTCCGGATGTCGATCCATCCTTGGCACTGGGTGTAGGGATTTCGATCGGCGGAGCTTCCATGCTGGACCTGGCCGCTCGACCTGATCATCCATTGGCAGCGGTGATCAACATCTCCGGCGGTGTTTATCACTACTCCACGATGGGTTCTCCTGAAGCTGACTGCTCACTGTATCAGGCGGATCTGGTACGAAACTTCACCACCTTCGGCACAAATAACCCGACGCCGACGCTCTGGATGTATGCTGAAAATGATCCGTATTTCAGCCCCGACCTGGTTACACGGATGGTTGCTGGCTATCGCTCGCAGGGTGGTCACGCAGATTATGTGGCGCTGCCACCGTTTGGTCAGGACGGTCATACACTTTATAAAAATGGGGCCAATAAACTGTTGAAACCCCACATCGAGGACTTCTTAAAGGCCAATCGTCTTCCTGGCATGGACGATGAAGCATTAATGCCGTTGCTTTCAAAACTGTCCCCCGCCGACCGTGCAGAAGCTAATGCGTATCTGCTGAGTGTTACCGAAAAGGCCATGGCAAAGTCCGCAGAAGCAGATGGGCTCTTCTGGTTTTACGGCGCGCGTTCAATCAAGACAGCCCGACAAAGAGCGCTCGGCAATTGCCGCGTTGCAACGGGTAAAGCCTGTCGAATCGTCGCTCAAAACATGCAATTGGTTAATGGCTGGCAAGCTACAGTAGCGCCCACCAAGAAATAACGAATGCATTAAGACACGCTGTGAAAGAATCTCCGCAGACGCCGGTTTTTACGATCAACAGCCCATGCAGGGCTTGTCCGCCAGCATAGGCGGATGCGTCAGTGCGCTCTGGTTCAACCCACCTGCCATCGCTCGGTGTGCGTCTAAACCTTCGCCTCCAGCGGCTGCAACCTTGCCAACCTCAACGCCACACCAAGGGCGATCAGCAGCAACACGCCGATAAACACCCCGATGCCGTTCCAGCCCGCGTAGTGCCAGAACACACCGCCGCCGGTTCCGGCCACGCTCGAGCCTGCGTAGTAACAGAACAGGTACAGGGACGCGGCCTGGCCTCTGGCGGTGGTGGCCCTGCGTCCGACCCAGCTGCTGGCCACTGAATGTGCGCCAAAGAAGCCGAAGGTGAAGATCAGTACGCCGACGATCACCAGCGGCAGTGGGGTGAACAGGGTCAGCAGCAGGCCGGCCAGCATCATCACGATCACCGCCCACAGCACCTGTCGGCGGCCAAGGCGGTCAGCCAGTGAGCCGATCTTTGCCGAGCTGTAGATGCCCGACAGGTACACCACGGAGAACACGCCGACCACGGCTTGGCTCAAGTTGTAGGGTGCGCTCAGAAAGCGGTAGGCGATGTAGTTGAACAGCGTGACGAACGCGCCCATCAGCAGGAAGCCGGTCAGAAACAGTAGCGGCAAGCCTGCATCACGAAACTGCACGACAAACCCGTCGAGCAGACTGCGAGGGTGCAGCGAGCGCGGGCGGAAGTTGCGCGACGCCGGCAGGATCCTCCAGAACACCGCTGCGGCGATCAGCGCCAGCCCGCCGACCACCAGCATCGCCGCGTGCCAGCTGACGTAGTCGATCATCACCCCGACGATCAGCCTTCCGCTCATGCCACCGACGGCGCTGCCGCCGATATACAGCCCCATCGCCAGGCCCAGATGGGTGGGGTGGATCTCCTCGCTCAGGTAGGTCATCGCCACTGCCGCCAGGCCGCTCAGTGACAGGCCTACCAGGGCGCGGGTTATAAGTACGCCCTCCCAGCTGGGCATCAAGGCACTGGCGATGGTGAACAGCGAGGCACAGAACAGCGCCATGACCATCACCGGCTTGCGCCCTAGCCGATCAGATATCGGCCCGGTGATCAGCAGGCCGATGGCGAGCATTGCCGTGGCCACGGACAGGATCAGGCTGCTTTGCGCCGCCGTCAGGGAGAACTCGCTGGACAGCGTCGGCATCATCGGCTGAACACAGTACAGCAGGGTAAAGGTCGAAAACCCGCCAGCGAACAGCGCCAATGCCGTGCGTTTGAAAAGCGGCGTGTTCTTTTCGATGTAGGTATCGCCCGGCAGTGTCGACGACTGTACGGGCGAGGTGTTCAAGTCGGGAGTGGACGGGGCGACGGCAGGATTCACAAGGACCTCAGGGCAAGGTTGAGCAGGCAATGAAAAAATCATATAACTCGCTAATCATTCCATCCAATATATTGTTCGACCTGTTTGATAGGTAAAACGACTTAATGGAGGCCGCATGGAATTGCGTCATCTGCGTTACTTCATCGCGGTGGCCGAAGAGCTGCATTTTGGCCGCGCCGCGCAGGCGCTGGGGATTTCTCAGCCGCCGCTCAGCCAGCAGATTCAGACGCTGGAGCAGGAACTGGGCACGCGTCTTTTCGAGCGCACCAACCGGCGCGTCGAGTTGAGCGAATCCGGGCGGCTGTTTCTCGACGAGGCACGGCTGGTGCTGGCGCAGGTCGACAAGGCCACCGACGTAGCTCGGCGTGCGCAACTGGGCGAAATCGGCGAGCTGAAGATCGGCTTCACTTCGTCTGCGCCGTTTACGTCGAGTATCCCGCAGGCGATTTTCGCCTTCCGCCAAGCCTACCCGGACGTGCACCTGACCCTGACCGAGATCACCAGTCAGGAAGTGGCGGCAGGTCTTGAGGACAAAACCATTCAGGTCGGCATCATGCGCCCGCTGGCATTGCCCGACTCGCTGGTGGTGTTCGAATTGCTGAGTGAGCCGCTGGTGGCGATCATGCGTGCCGACCATCCGCTGGCGGCAGAAAGCGAGGAGGGGATCTACATGGCGGCGCTGGCCGCCGAGCCGTTCGTGTTCTTCCCGCGCACTTATGGCAGCGGCATCTACGCGCAAGTCCTGAGCCTGGCACGCGCCGCAGGGTTCAGCCCGCTGATCACCCAGGAAGCGGGCGAAGTGATGACCATCATCGGCCTGGTCGCAGCAGGATTGGGCGTCACCGTACTGCCTGCGTCCTACCGGCGAATGCGTATCGACGGCGTGGTCTACCGCAACGTCCTCGACCCCGGCGCAACCAGCGCGGTGTGGCTGGTGCAACGCAAGGACGAACAATCGCCCATGGCCAAGGCGTTCACCGAGCTGTTGACGCGTAACGTCGGATGAATGCCTGGCGTATATCCGGTACTCACTATCACTTTTGACAGTAGGCAGATCAGTGTTTTTTGCGTTGAATCTCATGTGCACCTGATGCTCCAGGACGGAATGACAGGAACAGGGAGAGAAGCATGCGCAAACAAATATGGCTGATGGCTTTATTGAGCCTGTCGCTGACAGTGGCGGCAGACGAGAAAATTATCGGTGGTACGCCCGCACCCGCAGGTGCTTATCCTTTTTTCACTTCATTGACCAAGGAGGATGGCCAGCACCTCTGCGGGGGGGCGTTGATCGCTGCGCAATGGGTGCTTACTGCGGCACACTGCATACGTGGTCAGTCGCCTGCGTTTGTCCAGATTGCTATAGAGAAGTACGGGCCTCCCGTCGTCAGCCGGGACAAGATCAGGATCGCTGAAGCGTTTATTCCTGCGGATTTCAAAGGCTGGCAGATTTACTCTAAATCAGGCGACGAAAAGGAATCTGGGCTTTACGACATTGCGCTATTGAAGCTTGAGCGTCCAACCGAAAGTAAAGACATCCTCAAGCTGGACGGCATTGATCAGGTGGTTGCGCACGAAGTCGGGATGCCCGTCACGCTGGCAGGCTTCGGAATGAGAGAAACCGGCACCATGCCGAACGAGCTTTACCATGTTGACGGCTCGATTCTGGAAGATCGCAAATGCATAGACGTGCCGCCGGGCTATCCACCTACCTACTTTGATCCTCTCTTGAATGTGTGTTCGAGCAAGATTTCTGGCGGCGGCGATTCAGGCGGGCCGTTACTCTTCAAAACGCAGAGCGGCTACGTCGGCGTTGCGCTGGTAAGTCGTGGTTTGCTCGACGCTAGTCAGATGACTCGAATTTCGTTCTACAAGGACTGGATCACGAAAATCATTGCAAATGACAAGTGCGGCCAGCAGGAGAAGCCTGAAGGTACTGTTTCTGTGCGTTCTGTCGGCTCTTCTGGCTGTTGACCACTGAGCGCCAGGACTCAGCCGTCACTGACGTCGCACTTTGCGTCGTCAGTGCCACTGTGAGAAAAAAGCGCTTTTATGTGTAGTGACTACAGGCAAAGCATGACTTTGCGCCGCCGCGTAGGGACGATAGGTGCTCGGGAAGGCGCCGCTCAACCCCAGCGCCTGAAGATCAGCGAGGTGTTCACGCCGCCAAATGCGAAGTTGTTGTTCATCACGTATTCGTTGCTCATGTGCCTTGGTTCGCCGACGATGTAGTCCAGTTCGCCGCACTGTGGGTCGATGTCGACCAGGTTCAGCGTATGGATATAGCGATCGCTGTTGAGCATTTCGATGCTGAACCATGACTCCAGCGCGCCGCACGCTCCCAGCGTGTGACCGAGAAAGCTTTTCTGCGAGCTTAGCGGCATGCGCGGGCCGAACAGGCTGCTGGTGGCCAGGGTCTCGGCGATGTCGCCCTGTTCGGTGGCGGTGCCGTGACCGTTGACGTAACCGATGGCGTCAGGCGAAAGGTCGGCGTCTTCGAGGGCCAGCTCCATCGCGCGGCGCATGGTGGCCTGCTCTGGGCGAGTGCTGTGGGCGCCGTCGGCGTTGCTGCCGAAGCCGACGATCTCGGCGTAGATGTGCGCGCCACGTGCCTGGGCATGCTCAAGCTCTTCAAGCACCAGCATGCCGCCGCCTTCACCGATCACCAGGCCGTCGCGTCCGCTGTCGTAGGGGCGTGGCGTGGTGTGTGGCGCGTCATTCTTGAGGCTGGTGGCGTACAGCGCGTCGAAGACCATGGCCTCGGTCGGGCACAGCTCTTCGGCCCCGCCCGCCAGCATCAGCGGCAGACGGCCGAACTTGATCGCCTCATAGGCATAGCCGATGCCCTGACTGCCACTGGTGCAGGCGCTGGAGGTCGGAATCAGACGTCCGGTCAGGCCGAAGAAAATGCTGATGTTGGCGGCGGTGGTATGCGGCATCATGCGCACGTAGGAGTTGGCGTTCAGGCCCACAGCCACCGAGTTGATCAGCATGTTGCCGAAGGCCTTGATCTCGTCGGTGCTGCCGGTGGACGAGCCGCAGGCCGTACCCATGCGGCCATCGCGAATGATCGGGTCATTCAGCAGCCCGGCGTCGATCAGGGCCTGCTCCGCAGCCGCCACGGCCAGACGTGACACGCGGCCCATGCTGCGCAGTTGTTTGCGCGTCCAGTGCCCCGGCACGGCGAAATCGTCGATGGGGCCAGCCAGGCGGGTATTGAGCTCGGCAAACCGGTTCCACTCGTCCATTCGGCGAATGCCGCTGCGATTGGCCGTGAAGCGTGCATCGATAGTCGGCCAGTCGCTGCCCACCGAGGTGATGCCGGACATGCCGGTCACTACCACACGCTTCATCAGCACAGTCCCCCGTTGACGGCCAGAACCTGACGGGTGATGTAGCTCGCTTCGGCCGACATTAGAAAATTCACCGCACCCGCCACTTCCTCGGGCGTGCCCATGCGTTGTGCCGGGATCATTTTCATCAGTTCGTCCACGGGCACGTTCTCGTCGAGCATGGCCGTATCGATCAGCCCCGGCGCGACGCAGTTGACGGTGATCCTGCGCTTGCCCAGTTCGATGGCCAGCGCCTTGGCGGCACCGATCAGCCCTGCCTTGGAAGCGCTGTAATTGACCTGGCCGCGATTGCCGATCAGCCCGGAAACCGAGGTGATACAAACGATGCGCCCTGCTGCACGACGGCGAATCATCGGCATCGTCAACGGGTGCAGCACGTTATAGAAACCGTCCAGGTTGGTGCGCAGCACCTGATCCCAGTCATCGTCGCTGAGCGCCGGAAACGCGCCGTCGCGGGTCAGTCCGGCGTTGAGTACCACGCCGTAATAGGCGCCGTGCGTCTCCACGTCCTCTTCCAGAACGGCCTTGCAGGCGGCCCGGTCCGAGACATCGAATTGCAGCACGCGTGCCTGGCGGCCCAGCGCAACGACTTCGGCCTGCACCGCTTCGGCTTCGCTGCGGCCAGTGCGGCAATGCAGGATCAGGTCGTATCCGGCCTGCGCCAGACGCAGGGCGATGGCGCGGCCGATGCCACGGCTGGAGCCGGTGACCAGTATCGATTCAGTCATGCCGGGGCTCCTTCAGCCAGGTAGTCAGCAGTGTTGGGCGGGCAATATACATTGAGTCGGGCAAAAGCCTCGATACCCGGTCCGGTGAGGGTGCATTCGAACATGCCCATGCCGTTGTCGTCCTGCAGGGAGCGCACGGCATGGATGTGCAGTTCACTGCCCAGCGGGAAGCGCGTCACGTTGCAGTCGAACTTGCGACTGCCAAGCAGAAAACCCAGCTTGACCGCTTCGCCCTTGTTGCGCGCCTTGCAACCGGCATAGGCCGCGACGCTCTGCGCCATCAGCTCTATGCCCAGCCATGCCGGCAGGCTGCCGTCGGCTTGATTGAACAGGCCGTCGGCGCGTACGGTCAGGCGGGTTCGAATCTGTTCTTCGTCAACGCTCAGCACCTGATCGATGAGAATCATGTCGCCGGCATGGGGGATGAGTTCGGCGAGCGGCCACTCGGTCATGGGGCATCTCCGATAATCAGGCTGATGTTGTTGCCACCGAAGGCAAACGAATTGCTCATCATGTAACGAGCGTTTTCAGGTAGCAGGCGCGAGCCTGCATGTGTCCATTGCAGCGCAGGCAAGAGCGGATCGGCCTCGCCGTCCCACAGGTGCGGGGGCAGGGCCTGTTCGGTGTTCTGCGGTGCCAGGCTCAGCCAGCAAAACGCCGCTTCCAGCGCGCCCGCCGCGCCCAGGGTGTGGCCGCTGAGCGGTTTGGTCGACGAGCAGGACACGCCGCCGGGAAATACGCCCTGCACGGCCAGGCTCTCCATCGCATCGTTGTGCTGCGTGGCGGTGCCGTGCAGGTTCAGATAACCGATCTGCTCCGCCTCGAGCCGGGCGTTACGCAACGCTTGCAGCATGGCATCACGCGCACCACGTCCGGTGGGTTCGGGGGCCGAGATGTGGTGAGCGTCGCAGCTGGCACCTGCGCCCAGCAGGGCAATCGAGTGCCTGCTGTCGGCTTCACGAGTCATCAGGAACAGCGCGGCCGCCTCGCCGATATTGATCCCGTTGCGGTTGCTGGAGAACGGGTTACAGAGTTGCGGCGACATGGCCTCGAGTGCCGAGAACCCCTGCAGGGTCAGCTTGCACAGACTGTCGACGCCGCCGCACAGCACGGCATCGCACAGGCCCATGTCCAGCGCCCGACGCGCACTGAGCAACGCCCGCGAGCTGGACGTGCAGGCTGTCGAAATGACGTAGGCCGGGCCGCTCAATTGCAGCCAGGCGGCGAGAAAATTCGCCGGTGCGCCCAGTTCCTGTTGCCGATAATCATAATCGTCGGGGAAGGTCCGCTCACGCAGCCAGACGGCCATGCTCTCGCTCGCTTCATCGATGCCCGAGGTGCTGGTGCCGATGATCACGCCGATCCGCCCGGCGCCGAAGCGGTTGATGGCCTGGCTGATGTCCTCCTCGATCTGCAGGGCGGCAGCCAGCAATAACTGGTTGTTGCGGCTGCGATGCAAATGCACGGCCGGCGGAATGGGCGGCAATGCGGATTTGACTGCACCGACCGGCAACGCGCGTTCCGGCACCCAGCCGCTTTCGAACACCATGCCCGAGCTGTCGCCTGCGAACAGCCTGCGCGACACCTCTTCACGGCTGTCGCCCAGCGAGCAGATCACGCCCAGCGCGTTGAGGTAGGCGGTCATGGCAGGCTCTCGTTGTTCAGCGGTGTGACCTTGTAGCTCAGCCTGTCCTTGAGGCGGATAGTGAACGCGTTGGCCGATTGATATTCGACCAGCCAGCGGTCATCCAGACGACGCTGCATGCCCTGGCGGTAAGCCGTCGGGTAGCGGCCATGCATTTCCAGGTCCGGGGTCATGGCGAACATCAGCGCAGCGAACAGCTCGCGGGCTTCCGGATTGGGCGGCAGCAAACCATCGGCCTGCCATTTCCCGTCGATCAGCAACTGGCGCGCCTGGGGAATGCCCAGCGGGTCCATCATTGACCAGCGCAATCCGCCGTTTTCGCGCTGGATGATCAGCAGCCAGTCCTGATGCTGATCGGCCTGGCGACGCTCGATGTGCAGTTGCATCGGCAATTGCATGGTCGGTGCACTGGTCGGCAGCGGGGCTTGTGCCGCACAGCCGCCGAGCAGCAGGAAGGCTAAAAACAGTACGCGAATCATGATGCTCCAACTTCCAGGGGTTTGCGGGCCACGACATTGACCAGCGTTTCCTCACGTTGCCCGAACGGCCTGGGCTTTTGCAGTTTCAAGACTTCGAGCAGCCCGAAGTCCCTGGCGCGGCTCCACCACAGGTAAGGGTACGAAACATTCTGTGCATCGAACTCGAAGCCCTGGTCGCGGATCATCTGCAGATACTGCGCCGCGCTTTTCTGAACGTGCATCGGATGGCGGAACAGCCAGCGAATCACCCAAGTGTCGATGTACGCTTCGGTCGACTCGGCAAACAGCAGGTAGCCGCCCGGCTTGAGCACACGATAAAACTCGGCCAGTGCCTGTTCCTGCTCGACCAGATGATGGAAAGTCTGATGGCAGAACAGCAGATCGACGCTGGCGTCCGGTACTGGCAGGGCTGCGCAGTCGCTGCCGATCAGTTCGACCTCTACGCCTCTGGCCCGCGCCTCTTCACGACTCATGTCGAGGCTGTGCGGGTCGGCGTCGACGCCGATGAGTCTGGACGGCTGAAATACCTTGTTCAACTGCTGAAAAGAGCGGCCTTGCCCGCAACCGGCGTCGAGCACTACCGGCGCAACCGGCGGTGGGCTGGCGAACAGGCTGCGCAAGTCGTCTATCGCCACGCGCAGCACGCGGTACTGCCAGATGTTGCTGCGCAGAAACCACAGGCCGAAGCGGGTTTCCTCGACATAACTGTCACTCAGGAACGGTCGATTCATGAACCACTGTCCGCGCAGATTTCCGAGAGCGTGCGCAGGCGGCGCTTGGGCTCGCTGACAAATGGATTGCGTTCGTCCCAGGCATAGCCGGCCAGAATCGAGCTGATCATGCGGCGGATGTCCGGAGCGCTGCCGGGGTAGAAAATCACGCTCTGGAACGTACCGTCGTACCAGCCCTCGACATAGGCGCGAAAGGTGTCGACGCCACGTTTCAATGGCACCGCGAACTCGCTTTCCCAATCCACGTTTTCGCCCTGCAACTGCCGGCTCAGCACGCCAGCCGCCATGCTCGCCGAACGCATGGCGATGGTCACGCCCGATGAAAACACCGGGTCGAGGAATTCCGCCGCGTTGCCCAGCAGCGCAAAGCCCTTGCCGTGCAGGGCCTTGACGTTGGCCGAGTAGCCGCCGATGGTTCTCGCTGGCGTATCCCAGACCGCGTTTTTCAGCACGCTGGCCAGTTGCGGTGTTTCATCGATAAAGGCGCGTAAGCAGGCATCCAGATCCTGGGGCTTGTCCTTGAAGCGCTCGGCCGAGGCGACCACGCCTATCGAACAGCGGCCTTCGCTGAACGGAATCGACCAGAACCACACATCGCTGTGCTGCGGATGGATGCTGACGAGAATCTTGCGGCGGTCGAAGGGCGGGCTTTCGATGCGGTCTTCGATATGGGTGAACACCGCCTGGCGCACAGGGAAACCTGACGGCGCTTCCAGATCCAGCAAGCGCGGCAGCACGCGGCCATAGCCGCTGGCGTCGAGTACGAAGCTGGCCTGCACGCTGTATTCGCTGCCGTCCTCACGCCTCACGCGCAAAACCGGCTGCGGGCCATCGAAGTCGGCGCTGACGATCTCTTCCTGATAGCGGATGTCCACGCCTTGCAGCGCGGCCTGATCGGCGAGCAGTTTGTCGAACTCGCTGCGCTGCACCTGAAAGGTCGTCGGCTTGCCGTTGCTGAACGTATCGCTGAAGTCGAAATCGCTGTACTGCTCGCCACGCGCGAAGGCTGCGCCATTCTTGGGCTGGAAACCGGCGGCCTGCACGGCCTCCAGCATCCCGGCTTCTTCGACGAAGTCCAGGCAATGACACAGCAGGCTCTCACCGATGGAGAAGCGCGGAAACAGCTGGCGCTCGATGATCAGCACGTCATGGCCTTGGCGTTTGAGCAGGGCAGCCGCTATTGAACCGGCCGGGCCGGCACCGATGACGACGACCTGACGAATTTCCCTATCAGTGATGGGCACAGGTATTCCTTTTCGGTTGGGCGGTGGCGGGGAGTGACGACAGCGCTGCAAGATTCATGCGTGTGGCCCTTCAGCATTGGCTGGCGAATGAAGCGCTTTACGCGGGCTGGCCCAGGGCGCCAGCAGGAAGCTGAACGCCAGCCCCAGGCTGACCGACAGGCCGAAGTTGCTGATCGCCGGGGTGCTGGAAACGGCCAGCAGGCCGAACGACAGCCAGGTGGTGAGCGCTGCCAGCAGCGTGCCCAGCAGGCTGACCGCCGCGCCGCCTATCTGCTCGCGCATCAGGATGGCGTAATCGACGCTGATCGCCGTGACCAGCAACAGGCCGAACAGGCTGAACAGGGTCAGCGGCTGACCGAGCCAGCCCAGGCTGGCGAGGCTGCACAGCGCCGCCAGCAGGGGCAGGGCGACGATGCGCAACGCACCACCGAAGCCAAACGGAGCGATCAGCAGCAGGACGATCAGGACGCACGATGCCAGCTTCAATTGCGCTGCGCTGATCTGCGTGTGGGCAAACACCTCGTTGAGCTCACCCAGGCGGTCGACCAGTTGCACGCCCTCCAGCCCGATGGCCTGCACGCGCAGCAACGCCATGCTGTTCATGCCGCGCAGGCTGACAATGCTGGCGACACCTTGATCGCCGTCGTCATCGCGTGTCGGTCCCAGCCAGAGCGTGCGCCACGGTTCGCTCAGCGGGCCTTGAAGCGCGTGATCGATATCTTGCGTCGGCAGTGCCTGCAATTGGGCCAGTTCAGCCTTCAAGGCACTGGCCGGAACGCCAAGTTCTACCAGCGGCGCCCAGTATTGCGGCAATTTGCCCAGTGCATCGCGGGTGGCTTGTTGTTCGGCAGGCGAATCGAGCAACTGATTGAGCGCCATGTAGCCTTGCAGCTTGTCCATGCTGACCAACTGGTCGAGCCGTTGGGTCAATTCGGACTGCCGATCCAGCAACTGCTGTTGGTCCTTGCCGCGCACCAGAAAGAACTGGCTGGTGGGCTGATAACCGGTGATCCGTGCGATGGCCTGGGCTTCATCGGTCAACGCCTGAGGTGCTGCCACCCATTGGCGGATATCGTTCTTGGTGGTCAGGTGCCAGAGTCCGCCGCCACAGAAGGCCAACAGCAGCACCAGCAGGATCGGTGTGCTGATGCGCAGCAGCAAGGCGGCGCGGCAATCGAGCATCAATTGCGCCAGTTTCAGCGGCCACTGGGCAGGGCTGATCTCGACTTTTGCGAGCAGCGCGGGCAGCAGGCACACCGCCGTCAGGTAGGCGCCGATCAAACCGGCCGCCGAGAACACCGCAATTTGCGTGAGTGCCGGGAACGGCGTCCAGGCCAGCGCCAGGTAGCCGATGCAACTGGTGATCAAGCTCAGGCTCAGGCCCGGCAGAGTCAGGCGCAAGGCGGGCCAGCTGCGCCAGGGCTTGAGGCTCCAGCTCTTGGACAGGTAATGCAGCGGGTAATCCACCGCCACCCCGATCAGGCTCGAGCCCAGCACCAGCGTCATGACGTGCATGCTGCCGAATAGCGCGACGCAGGCCACCGCGCCGAAGAGCATGCCGACCACCACCGGCACGAATGCCAGCAGCACGCTCCAGCGGCGGAAGGCGAGCAACAGCAACAACAGGATACCGAGCGTTGCGCCACCGCCGACCCAGGTGATTTCCCGGCTGGCCTGCTTCTGCCCGTCGGCAGCGTAAAGCAGCCCGCTGGCCGCGAGCAATTGACCACCTGCCTGACTGGCCTGCACCCGCGCTTGCGCCAGCAGGTCGGCAACCTGGCCGGGCAGGTGCATATCGAAGGCATCGGTTCGGGTTCGCGAACGCAGCAGTACCCAGCTTTTACCCTCGGCGCTGGCCACCAGCGCACCGCTGGCCAGATCTGCCTCGACCGAGCCCTGTTTCGGCAGGCCGTTCTGGATACGTCCGGTCAGCCCCAGCCAGTCATCCTGGCCAGGCACCAGGCTGAACCCGGCAAACGGGTCGAACAGCGTCTGTACGCGCTGTTCGATAAAAGTTTTCGGGTCGTCGATCAGCAGTGTGCGGTCCGCTGTCGGCAGCATGGCGATGCGCCCTTTCAGCAACTGGGTGCGCAACGCGGGCAGGTCGGCCTGCAGCGACCACTGGACCTTCTCGAACAGGCCAGTCGACTGCCATTGTTCAGCCAGCGTGCGCGCCAGTTCCACGGCCTTCTGCCGATCGCTGTGGCCCACCAGCACCAGCATTTCCCGGTTGAGCGGTTCCTGCATGCGCTTTTCGGCACTTACGACCAGTTCGTCGTTATCGGTGCCCGGCACCAGCTCCATCAGGTTGGCCGACAGCGGCGAGCGGTCGTGCCACTGCCAGCCAGCGAGCGCCAGTACGCCTGCCAGAATCAGCAGGAACAGTCGCGGCAACAGCCGCTCAGTCTTTGAAGTCATTACGCTGCGCATCGGTCAGGGTCGGAGCACTGCTGCTGTCGATCATTTTCAGGACCGTGCTGTCGCCTTGGGTTTCCAGCAGCTCGATACGCTGCACCAGTTCGCCGCCGTCGATGTTGATCTGTTTGAACACTTGTTGCAGCAGCATCGAGCGTGGCGTCAGGATGAGGTGCCAGGCATTCGCCTCGCCCTTGAGCTGCAAGTCGAAATCCCGTTGCAGGCCGCTGCTGTCGCCTTGCAGGACCGCCAGGAACAGACGGTTTTGCTCGGCACCGGCGTTCTTGTTCGGCACCGGCTTCCAGCTGCTGACATTGCCATCGGTTTCACGACGGGCAATACCGTCGGCATTGATGCGGTAATCCTGCTTGAGCGGTGTTTCCAGCAGCCAGAGCAGCCCGAAATCCCTGGCGAGCACGAAGCGGCCCTTGCTGAGCAGCGGTTGCGGCAGGGCGCGCAGGTGTTTTTCCTGGACGAAACGACCCTGCACCACCGCAGGTTTGGCCAGCTGGTCGCTCAGTTGTTGCAGGTCGAACGCCTGCGCCAGGGAAGAAAGGCACAGCAGGCCCAGCAGGATCAAAGTACGAAGCGGGCGGTTCATGGCGAGGCGCTCTCTATTGTGCTCTCAAGGGCATTTTTCACGGCATCGATGAACACCTGCGGCGAGGCCAGTTGCATTTCCCGGCTCTGGCTGTCGACGGCGACCTGCACAGTGCTGGCGCGGGTCAGGCGCTCACCGGTGTGTGCATCGGTGATCAGGTAATTGATCTTCAGACGGTTCTCCCACTCCACCAGACTGGCGCGCACGTTCAGTGTCTGACCGAACACGGCGCTGCGCACATAGCGCAACTGCAGATCGATCACCGGCCAACCATAACCGGATTCGAGCATCTGCATGTAGTTATGCCCGATATGATCGAGCAGCGCGCAACGCGCCACTTCGAGGTACTTCACGTAGTGCCCGTGCCAGACGATGTTCATCATGTCGACGTCGAAAAACGGCACGACGATTTCAGTGTCGATGTGCAGAAAACCCTTACTGCGCATGTAACCTCCTGTGGCGACCTGCGCTGATTTTACAACGCAGCACATGATCGCCGAGCGCGATCAGCTCATGAGCCCGATTCATCGGCAGACTCCCAGAATGGGTAGAAATTGAACCACTGCTGCGGTGCTTCCAGGCAATAGTGCCCAAGACGCTCGGCATAACGTGTGGCCCACTGCTCGATGACCTGGGCACGGTCGCTGCGCCGCCATTCGATGGCGTCGGCGAACGGTTCGAGAATCACCCGATAGCCTTTCGCACCCTTGAGGCAGAAGAACAGGTTGACCGGGCACTTGAGCAGCCCGGCCAGCAGCCAGGGGCCTTGCGGGAAGGTCGCCGGCTGGCCGAGAAAGTCGACCCGCACATTGCGCCCGCCGTGCAGCGCGACGCGGTCACCGGCGATGGCCAGCCACTCGCCTTCGTCCAGGCGCTGGCTTAATTGCAGCATGATGGCCGGGTCCAGCTCGCTGACCTGAATCAGACGCAGATGGGTCGCGCCGGCTTCACCGAGCAGGCGATTGAAACGTTCGGCGTGTTTGGTGTGCACCAGCACGTTCATGGTGACCTTTTCGCCGAGTTCGGCCAGTGCGCGGCACACTTCAAGGTTGCCCAAGTGCGCGCCGACAAGCATCTGTCCGCGTTGGCCACGCAGGTTCTGGCGCAGCAGGGCCTGGTCGACGATCTCGATCTGATCGATGCCCAGCCTGCCGTTCCACACGTCGAGCTTGTCGAGCAAGGCATCGGCAAATGCCATGAACTGGCCGAACACCCGGCGCTGGCTGGGCCGCAGTTCGGGCTTGCTGCTCCAGTCCGCCAGGTGCTGCTGGTACTGCCATATGCTGTGCCGGGCACGTCGGCCGAAGACAAAGAAGTACAGGACGATGCCATACAGCACCGGGCTGAGCAGGCGCCGACCGAGCACCCGCATGCCCCAGGCGGTGAGTTTCATGAGCATGAAACTGCCGCGCTCCTGATGACTGGCCCAATGCTCCTTGGGCGACTTGTCGATGCTCATGGCCGCCACCGTCGCCACAGGATCATTGGCAGGCGTAGCAGCATGCCGAAGAACAGTTTGGCGTGCATTTTCGAAATCAGGGCGTTGTCGTGAAACAGGCGGAAATGCGACAGGCCGTCCTGCGGGTAGTGAACGCGGGTCGGCAGCCAGCGCATCGGCTGGCCGCGCCAGGACAGGCGCACGAGGATTTCCGAGTCGAAATCCATACGCCTGCCGATCTGCACGCTGTCGATCAGCGCCAGGACCGGGGCCAGGGGATACAGGCGAAAGCCGCACATGGAATCGCGAATGTGCAACGACAGGGTGTTGATCCACACCCAGACGTGGGTCAGGTAACGCGCATACAGACGGCCCTTGGGCACGCTCTCGTCGAATTGCGGATAGCCGCAGATCAGCGCATCCGGGTGCTGGCGCGACTGCTCCAGAAACACCGGGATATCGCTCAGATCATGCTGGCCATCGGCATCGACCTGCAACGCATGACTGAAACCCAGCCGGATCGCCTCGCGAAAGCCGGCCATGACCGCTCCGCCCTTGCCCTGATTGACCGGCAGGCGCAGCAGGTAGATAGCCTCACCCTGCGCCAGCTGCTGTAACACAGCTTCGCAGGCCGGGCTGCTGGCATCGTCCACCAGGATGCACGGCAACCCGGCGTTACGCACGGCCTTGACAACGTTGGGCACGGCCCGCTCGTGGTCGAACACCGGAATGATCACGCAAGGCTTATGCATGGTCGTCTTCCAGGAGGATCCGGCCACTGGAGCAGGGCGCATTGTCGGCATTGCGAAAGGCGAAGTGCAGCTTGGAGCGTGCTGCATCGAAGCGCAATGTCAGCGTGAGGCGGTCGCCGGGGCGTACCAGTTGCTGGAATTTGAGCACCTCCATGCCGGCGAATCCGCATGGCAGGTCGAGCAGTCGCTGGCCCAGGCTGATCGCCCAGTCGACCTGCACCACGCCCGGCAAAATCGGCGCTTTGGGAAAGTGGCCGCTGAAAAACGCCAGATCGGGCGGGACACTCAATTGCAGGTGCAGCTCGCCTTCGATGTTCTGTTGCTCAAGCACTTCCGGCTGTTTCGAGCGTGGCGCCAGCAGCAGCGCCTCGACGTCTGCTTGCGGCAGCTTGCCCTGGGCGTTGAGCGGCATCTGCCGCAGCAGCCGCCAGCGACGCGGCAGGGCGATGGTTTCGCAATGCGGCTGCAGGTAGTGTCGCAAGGCTTCGGTGAGCGCCCGACGGCCTTGGTTGCGCAGGGCCAGCAAGCCCGCGTCGCTCAGCACCAGGAGCGCGCCCAACGAGGCACGGTTTGCCTGCACCACACCAAGGCGCGCTTCACTCACCCACGGGTGAGCCGCAAGGGCCTGCTCGATCAGCGGCAAGGACACGCGCTTCTCTTCGAGTTTGACGATGCGGTCGAGCCTGCCCAGCAGTTCGAAGCGCCCGTCTGCACCGATCAGCGCCGCATCGGCGGTCTGCTCGACATGGCCGGGCGGCAGATAGGGCGAGCTGATGCGCAGCGCACCTTGCGCATCCTGACTCAGCTCTACGCCGTCGAAGGCCTGCCAGCGTTGCCCGCCCTGACGCCAGGCGATGCCGCCGGTTTCCGAACTGCCGAGAATCTCAGTCGGCCACTGACCGAGGCGTTGCTGCAGGCTTTGTGAGGCTTCGGCCGGCAATGCGCCACCGGAAGAGAATACCCGGCGCACGGCCGCAAGACCCGGCCAGTCGAGATTGTCGCCCATGCGCTTGAGCAGCGCGGGGCTGGCGACCCAGGCGAATGACGGGTATTCACGGCTGGCGCGTTGCAGGTCTTCGGCGAACGGCAACTGACGGCGCACGAACGGGCGTGCCGCGCACAGCGGCCATAGCAAGCGAAACAGCAGCCCGTAAATATGTTGCGTCGCCACGCTGCCGATCATGCATGCCCCGCCCAGCTCCGCGCCCCACAGCTGTTCCAGCCCGCAGACTTCGTTGGCCAGTTGCCGCAGGCGTTTTTCGATCAGTTTGGGTTCGCCGCTGGAGCCTGAGGTGCACAGGCTCAGCCGGCACTGGTCAAGGTCCAGCGCTGCCGCAGGGAGGGGCGCGGCACGCAGATCGCTCAGGTGGGTGTCACCCGGCAGGTCGGTCAGCCACAGGTCGACCTGATTCGCCCAGCGCTCGCGGGTCTGGCCCTGCAAGTCGGCGGGCAGCAACACGTGCACACCTGCGCGCCAGGCCGCGAACAACGCAATGGCCAGGTCGGCGGCATCTTCGAGGTGCACTGCAAGGTGCGTGATGCCACGCGCCTGCAGTCCAGCGGCCACGCTGAGCGCCTGATCACGAAACTGCGCGTGGTCCAGGCTCGGGGCCAGCGTCAGCAGCCGGTCGGGCAGCGCATCGAGCAGCAGGTGTTCCAGGTTCAACCAGTTCATGCGATCCATTTCATTTGCCGCCCGCAGAGGGTGGGCGGACGATCCATTCGACAGCGAACAACACGCCCATCAGGCCGTAGGAAATCAGGCCGGTGTACAGCGTCCACCATGACAACGGTGCCCACAGCGTCAGGATGGCTGAGGTGAGGCCGTTGACGAGGAAGAACAGGCACCAAATCTGCGTGACTCTACGGGTGTAGCGGATACCGGCCTCAGGCAGGTCGGGGCGGTTCAGACGCGCCATCTTTTCCACGATCGGCGGGCCGTAGACCAGGCTTGAGCCGAACAGGCCGAGCATGAAGGTGCTGACCAGTACCGGGTACCAGCGCAGCATCATGTGACTATCGAGGGCGCCGAGCACCACGCAAAAGATCAGCGCGACAATCGCCATCGCCAGGCTGCCTTGCTTGCGTTCTCCGGTCAGGGCACGTGCCAGCCACAGGCTGCCAAGTAGCAGCGCGAACTGCCAGGGCGCGAAATGCTCGGTCCCCCAATAGACAGCAAATGGATAGAGCACGCCGGCCAGCACCAGAATCAGGCCAATCAGCCGCTTCATTCGGCGCTGTTGACCAGTTTGTAGACGGCCTCTACCACGTCGTTTACGGTTCTCACCGACTTGAATTCTTCAGCCGCAATCTTCTTGCCGGTCTTGCGTTTGATGTGATCGATCAGGTCCACGGCATCGATACTGTCGATTTCCAGGTCCTGATACAGATTGGCTTCAAGCGTGACTCGCTCAGGCTCCAGTTCGAACAGTTCCACCATTGCGGTGCGCAGGATTTCGAAGATGTCTTCACGGGTTTGCATGTTCAATTCTCAGGCCGGTTGTCTGGCGCTGACGAAGGCCGCAAGGCTGTCGACGCTGGCGAAATGGTTACGGGTGTCCTTTGCATCGGCATCGATCCTGATGCCATAACGCTTCTGGATGGCCAGGCCCAATTCGAGTGCATCCACCGAGTCCAGTCCCAGTCCTTCGCCAAACAGCGTCATATCGTTGCCGATATCTTCCGGGGTGATGTCTTCGAGGCCCAGGGCATCGATGATCAACAATTTAATGTCCTGGTGCAGATCGCTCATCTGAGGCGAGCTCCTTGGTGAAATAGTCATGCAGGTAATCGTTGAGCTTGCGGGACGCCAGGGGCGGTGGGCCTAGCGCACTGAAGGCAGTTGGGTCTATATCGGCACCGACGCGCAAAGTGAAGTGCACGCGGCGTTGCGGAATGCGATACCAGGGCTCGGCCTTGGTCAGGGTGGTCGGCTGGACCTTGATCGTCACCGGGGTGATGACGCTTGCGCCACGCAGCGCAATGGCTGCCGCGCCGCGGTGAAAGACCGGCGGCTGACCTGGCTGGGTGCGCGTGCCTTCCGGGAAGATGATCAGTGTCTGGCCGCTTTGCAGGCGCTCTACGGCGGCGTCGAGCATGTCCATGCTGCCATCGTTGCTGATGTAACCGGTGGAGCGCACAGGGCCGCGGGTGAACGGGTTTTCCCAGAGGCTGCGTTTGACCACGCAGTTGGCGTCACGCACCAGCCCGATCAGGAACACCACATCGATCAGTGACGGGTGGTTGGCGATGATCATCTGCCCGGGACGGCCAAGCTTTTCGGCGCCTTGAACGTCATAGGTCAGCACACGCATGCGCGCCATGATGCGGATGAACAGCCAGAACAGGCGGCTGATGGTCCGCCGCGCGCGACGCTGATGGCTGGCCACACTGCCAGGCAGGCAATCCAATACTGGAAAAACGAACAACCGCAGGCATAAACCGCTCAACCCGAACAGGGCAAAGCTGATGCCTGTTGCCAGCAGACGCCAGTAATAGGCGTCCCGACCTTTCTTCAGTGACTGCGTTGCCAGTTCCATAACCGGTTATTCCAAGGGTGCAGGCAGACGGATTGATCAGTGTGCAAGGCCCGCAGCAGGTTCAGGGCGTGAGGCCACTGAGTGCGCTTTGTGCCTTGCGTATCGGTGTTCAGAGACAGTTGCCACTCATTCCCCGGTGTCAGCAGCAAGCCGACCGCGTAGGGAAAGGGCACGTCATCAATCCATTGGGCATAGGCTTGCGGCGGCTGTTCTTCAGTCACCACAAGCAATACTGCTTCTGCTCCCTCGGCCAGCAACGCTGCGGCCTCGAATGCTCCATACTCCAGCCCGTCGCCTGTGGCGGCCAGGGCTGTCATCTCACTTGTTTCACCGCGCATGATCGACCACAGACCAATGACGGCGTTATGCACTGAAAGGCTGAACTGGGTCGGTGAAAGCGGCTCGCTCGCGGCCAGATCACGCAGGATTTCAAAGGTCCTCGGGGTTTCTCCGTGGCGCGAGACAAACACCAGCGGGACGCGCTCCAGCCCTTCGGTCAACGGCCAGCCGACGGCAAACGCCATTCTTGCCATGCGGCCCAGGCGGCGGCGTTGCATCGCAGGAAGAAAAGACACGTCTGGCGCTGCGTCACTGGTTTCCAGCAACGTCGGATCGAGGCTCCATCTCTGCCAGTCTTCCGCGCTCGCCAGGCCCGGCGCCCAGGCTTGCCATCGTGCAATGTTGAAGGTGATCAAGGCTTCTCTTCCCGCCCCTGCGGGCTTGTTTCTCGCTACATCGATATCAGGTCGATATCAGCCTGGGTGCGGTAATTGACCAGTGCGCGCATTATCCTGATGGGGCTCATTACTAGCAAATTTGTTACATAAAAACCGTTTACAGGCGTGTATTTTAAGGTTGAAGTCGTTTTTCTGTATGACAACCGGCTGGCAACTGTTTTGCGTTAAGCTCACCGTTGTCATATGCGCTGTCTAGAATCGACCTCCTCTTACGGTCGTTATCGGCCACTGCTGCTGTTTCTTCATCTTTCAAGGAATCCAAAGCATGCGTCGCGTGGTATTCAATCAGAAGGGCGGTGTCGGCAAATCGAGCATCGCCTGCAATCTGGCTGCAGTCAGCGCTCACGAAGGCTATCGGACGTTATTGATCGATCTCGATGCCCAGGCCAACTCGACTCAGTACCTCACCGGCCTCACCGGTCAGGATATTCCGATGGGGATTGCCGAGTTCTTCAAGAACACGCTATCCGGCTCACCGGTCGCCAAGAAGAACCATGTCGATATCTACGAAACACCGTTCGACAACCTGCATGTGGTGACCGCGACTGCAGAGCTTGCTGACCTGCAGCCCAAGCTCGAGGCCAAGCACAAGATCAACAAGCTGCGCAAACTGCTCGACGAGTTGAGCGAAGATTACGAGCGTATCTACCTGGATACGCCTCCCGCGCTGAATTTTTATGCGGTTTCGGCGTTGATCGCGTCTGATCGGGTGCTAATCCCTTTTGACTGCGACAGCTTCTCGCGACAGGCGCTGTACGGGCTGATGCGCGAGATCGAGGAATTGAAAGAGGACCACAACGAAGGTCTTCAGGTGGAAGGCATCATCGTCAATCAGTTCCAGCCCAGGGCCAGCCTGCCGCAGCAAATGCTCGACGAACTGATTGCCGAAGGCTTGCCGGTGCTGCCGGTGTACCTCAACGCCTCGGTAAAAATGCGCGAGTCGCATCAGGCCAACCTGCCGCTGATCCACCTCGACCCACGGCACAAACTGACGCAGCAGTTCGTGGAGCTGCATCACTTGCTCGAGACCAACGCCCATCCGTGATGGGCCACGGTGAGAGCACTCGTCATACGCAAGTCCGCTCTTGATTCTGGCCGAAGGCCGCAGGAGCGACCGGGGCGGTGACCCGCTTTGTTCGCGAAGGCTCGTCATGCAGAAGTCCGCTCTTGATTCTGGCCGAAGGCCGTAGGAGCGAACTTGTTCGCGAAGGCTATATTCCTGACGCAGAAAATCCATCGACTGTGACGCCCTCTTCGCGGACAAGTCCGCTCCTACAGGGCATCGAAAACACCCGCAGGAGCGCGCAGGAGCGACCGGGTCAGCGATCCGCCTTGTTCGCGAAGGCTCGTCATGCAGAAGTCCGCTCTTGATTCTGGCCGAAGGCCGTAGGAGCGAACTTGTTCGCGAAGGCTATATTCCTGACGCAGAAAATCCATCGACTATGACGCCCTCTTCGCGGACAAGTCCGCTCCTACAGGACACCGCAAACACCCGTAGGAGCGACCGGGGCGGCGATCCGCCTTGTTCGCGAAGGCTATATTCCTGACGCAGAAAATCCATCGACTGTGCCGGCCTCTTCGCGGACAAGTCCGCTCCTACAGGACACCGCAAACACCCGCAGGAGCGACCGGGGCGGCGACCCGCCTTGTTCGCGAAGGCTATATTCCTGACGCAGAAAATCCATCGACTGTGCCGGCCTCTTCGCGGACAAGTCCGCTCCTACAAGACACCGCAAACACCCGCAGGAGCGACCGGGGCGGTGACCCGCTTTGTTCGCGAAGGCTATATTCCTGACGCAGAAAATCCATCGACTGTGCCGGCCTCTTCGCGGACAAGTCCGCTCCTACAGGACACCGCAAACACCCGCAGGAGCGACCGGGTCAGCGATCCGCCTTGTTCGCGAAGGCTCGTCATGCAGAAGTCCGCTCTTGATTCTGGCCGAAGGCCGTAGGAGCGACCGGGGCGGCGATCCGCCTTGTTCGCGAAGGCTATATTCCTGACGCAGAAAATCCATCGACTATGACGCCCTCTTCGCGGACAAGTCCGCTCCTACAGGGCATCGCAAACTCCCGGTTCGCCCCTAAGCCCTTTGACGTGCGTTCTACCGCGTAACTCTTGCTACGTCAGCGGCCTCAATACATCAGGCGTGAAGCTGCCATCCTTCATCGAACGGGCCAGGTGTTCAGCATGCTGGCGGGCAGTGTTGGCCAGTTCTTCGGGGATGGTGATGGTCGCGTCCATGTCGGCCTGGACATGCTCCTGCGAGGTGGTCAGCGTGTTGCTGCCGGGTGTGCAGCCACACTGCACTTCATGACCCTGAGTGGCGACCGCCACACGTTCGTCTATGTAGGTGGGGTTGCCTTGGGCGATGAAGCCAATCTGCTTGCAGGCCGGGCACCACACCGGGTCCCCCATACGCGCCACACGACGCCGTTCGATGACTTCGCTTGCCGATGCGGCCAGCACGAAGCCGCCGGTGGTGGTGAGATCGCCTTCCCTGACTATAAATGACATCGCGCTACTGCCTCTGGGTTACGGAAAACCTCAAGGCTAGGCGTAAACACAGATTCCGATAGCACCCCAGGTCCTTTAAGGACCGGTCCTACGCAATTACCAGCCGGGCGTTTCGAGCATGTTGCACGCGCAACGACGCGCTCGGCGGAATGTCCGTTCCATTATCGTTACTCCAGCCGTAATGATTCGACGTGCTGCTTGATTGATGCCCGACCGCTATCGCTCCTATGGTGGTCGACGACAGCAAAATCGTGGAGCGATCATGACAACAACAACTTCCCCCGACGCGCGCTGGACACGTCGTCGCAGCGAGAAGCAGCGGCGTCTGGAGCAAGTGCGGGCGTTGGCCGATGGTGTGGTGTTGCCGACCGACAACATCGTCGCGGCGCTGGAGGCCCTGCTGGTTTCCGGCGACCGTGTGGTACTTGAAGGCAACAACCAGAAGCAGGCTGACTTCCTCTCCCGCGCGCTGGCCAAAGTCGATCCGGGCAAGGTGCATGACCTGCACATGATCATGCCGAGCGTCGGCCGTGCCGAGCACCTGGACCTGTTCGAGCAGGGCATTGCGCGCAAGCTGGACTTCTCGTTCGCCGGTACGCAAAGCCTGCGCATCAGTCAGCTGCTGGAAGACGGCCTGCTGGAAATCGGTGCGATCCACACCTACATCGAACTCTATTCACGGCTGGTGGTGGACCTCATCCCCAACGTGGTGCTGGCGGCAGGCTTCATGGCCGACCGTGCCGGCAACATCTACACCGGGCCCAGCACCGAAGACACCCCCGCACTTATCGAACCGGCGGCATTCAGCGACGGCATCGTCATCGTCCAGGTCAATCAGCTGGTCGATGACGTCAGCGAGCTGCCACGTGTAGACATCCCGGCCTCGTGGGTCGACTTTGTGGTGGTCGCCGATAAGCCGTTCTATATCGAGCCGCTGTTCACTCGCGATCCGCGCCACATCAAGCCGGTGCATGTGCTGATGGCGATGATGGCAATTCGTGGCATTTACGAGAAACACAACGTTCAGTCGTTGAACCACGGCATTGGTTTCAATACCGCCGCCATTGAGCTGATTCTG
Source organism: Pseudomonas sp. PvP028 (assembly GCF_017832255.1). Lineage (NCBI taxonomy): Bacteria > Pseudomonadati > Pseudomonadota > Gammaproteobacteria > Pseudomonadales > Pseudomonadaceae > Pseudomonas > Pseudomonas sp. PvP028. The sequence goes on along the minus strand of NZ_JAFIBL010000001.1, from coordinate 916,366 downwards.
CCGACCTACGGCGAGTCGTTGGGCCTGAAGGGCAAGATCTGTCGCAATTGGACACTCAATCCGCACCCGACGCTGATTCCGGCCATCGAAAGCGGCTGGGTCGAGAGCGTGCATTGTTTCGGCACCGAGCTGGGCATGGAGAACTACATCGCCGCCCGCCCGGATGTGTTCTTCACCGGACGCGACGGCTCGCTGCGCTCCAACCGCCAGCTCTGCCAGCTGGCCGGGCAGTACGCGGTGGACCTGTTCATCGGCGCAACCCTGCAGGTCGATGGCGACGGGCATTCCTCGACGGTCACCCGTGGTCGTCTGGCCGGTTTTGGTGGCGCGCCGAACATGGGCCATGACCCACGCGGCCGGCGTCATGCCACGCCCGCCTGGCTCGACATGCGTCAGCAGCACGATGACGGCCCGGCTGCCTACCTGGAGCGCGGCAAGAAACTGGTGGTGCAGATGGTCGAGACGTTCCAGGAGGGTGGCAAACCGACCTTCGTCGAAACCCTGGACGCCGTCGAGGTGGCGAAGAAAAGCGGCATGCCGCTGGCACCGATCATGATCTACGGCGACGACGTGACCCACCTGCTGACGGAAGAAGGCATCGCCTACCTCTACAAGGCGCGCAGCCTTGAGGAACGCCAGGCGATGATTGCGGCAGTGGCGGGCGTGACCGTGATCGGTTTGCGCCATAACCCCAAGGACACCGCGCGCATGCGCCGTGAAGGGCTGATCGCGCTGCCTGAAGACCTCGGTATCCGGCGCACCGATGCCAGCCGTGAACTGCTGGCCGCCAAGAGCATTGCCGACCTGGTTCAGTGGTCCGGTGGCCTCTACAACCCGCCTGCCAAATTCAGGAGCTGGTAATGAGCGCACTTCAATGGACACCGCAATCGGCCTCGCTGGCCGAGCGACTGGCCGATCTGGCAGTCGATGCTTTGATCGACGAAGCCGATCTGTCGCCCAAACCGGCTCTGGTGGACCGACGTGGCAGCGGCGCGCACAGCGACCTGCACCTAGGGTTGATGCATTCTTCGGCGCTGTCGTTGTGGCCGACTTTCAAGTGGATGGCCGACGCCGCCACGCAGTTCGGTGTCGTGGGTCAGCCATTGCGTGAGGCATTGGGCAGGCTTGGCCGTGAAGGCGAAGCGACGATGCTGCGCACCACCAGCGGGGTGAATACGCATCGCGGCGCGATCTGGGCGCTGGGCCTGCTGGTAACCGCTGCCGCGCTGGATCCTCAGGAATGCGCGCCCGATGCCATCTGTGCGCGCGCTGCTGCGTTGGCCCAGATCAAGGACCGCCAGGTGCTCACGCAGAACAGCCACGGTGATCAGGTGGTTCGTCGTTACGGTGTCATGGGCGCCAGAGAGCAGGCACAGCAAGGTTTCCCGGCGGTCAGGCTGTTCGCCTTGCCGCAACTGCAACGCAGCCGTGCGGCAGGTAGCGGCGAGCAGAACGCCCGGCTGGACGCGCTGCTGGCAATCATGACTACGCTGGACGACACCTGCGTGCTGCATCGCGCCGGCATCGAAGGGCGGAACGCCATGCAGCACGGAGCACAGCGCGTGCTGGACGCCGGAGGCAGCGCCAGTCTGGCGGGCCGCCGCGCACTGAACGCGCTGGATCAGCACCTGCTGGCCCTCAATGCTTCGCCCGGCGGCGCGGCGGATCTGTTGGCTGCCTGCCTGTTCATCGATGGCCTTGAGCCTGCGCTCGGCCCTGTTTCGAGGAGTGCCTGAAATGGAAACCCTGTCTTTTGAATTTCCTGCCGGAGAGCCGCCCAAGGGCCGTGCGCTGGTGGGTGTGGTGGGCTCCGGTGATCTGGAGGTGCTGCTGGAACCCGGCAAACCGGGCACCTTGTCGATTCAGGTGGTGACGTCGGTCAACGGTGCCGCGCTGCGCTGGCAGCACCTGTTCGAGCGCATGTTCGACGGTCAGACCCCGCCTGCGCTGAGCATCGATATTCATGACTTCGGCGCGACGCCCGGCGTCGTGCGTTTGCGCCTGGAGCAAGGCTTCGAGGAGATCGGTCATGACTGATAACGCACGTTTGCTGAATCAGCACAGTTTCATCGAACTGGGTGCCCGAGCGCGCGCCCGCGCCTTGCTGGATGCTGGCAGCTTCCGCGAATTGCTCGGTCCGTTCGATCGGGTCATGTCGCCGTGGCTGGCCATGCAGGGCGTGGTGCCCCAGGCGGATGATGGCGTGGTGGTCGCCAAAGGCTCTGTCGATGGTCGGCCAGTGGTCATCGCTGCCATCGAAGGCTCGTTTCAGGGCGGCAGCATGGGCGAAGTCGGCGGCGCAAAGATGGCCGGCGCGTTGGAACTGGCCGCCGAAGACAACCGCAACGGCATTCCTACCGCCGCGATCGTGCTATTGGAAACCGGTGGTGTGCGTCTGCAGGAAGCCAATCTGGGCCTGGCGGCGATTGCCGAGATTCATGCCGCGATAGTCGACCTGCGTCAGTACCAGCCAGTGATTGGCGTGGTGGCCGGCAGCGTCGGCTGCTTTGGCGGGATGTCCATCGCCGCAGGGCTGTGCAGCTACCTGCTGGTGACTCAGGAAGCGCGTCTGGGCCTGAACGGTCCGCAGGTGATCGAGCAGGAAGCCGGCATCGAAGAGTACGACTCCCGCGACCGCCCGTTCATCTGGAGCCTGACCGGTGGCGAGCAACGCTTTGCCAGCGCTCTGGTGGATGGTTTTGCTGCCGATGATGTCGCCGATGTCCGCCAGCAGGTCAGCGGCTGGCTAAAGCAGGGTATGCCCGACACGCATCGCAGCAGTCAGTACCCACTGTTCCTGCAACGCCTGGCCAGCCTCGACACTGAGCCGCAAATCGATCCGCAAAGCGTGCGCACCCTCTACCAAGGAGCCCGGTCATGAGTCTTTCACAGCGGGGTTTGAACTGGTTCAACGCCTTGAGCGCTGGCGCCCGTGAAGTCGCTGGCCTGCCTGCCTCACTCAAGGTGGCCGATGGTTTTCTCGGCGAGCAGGCGGTGCGTTTCGTTGCAGTGATTGCCGATACCGACAACCGCTTTCCCCGGGCGCGTCAGGGCGAAGTCGGTCTGCTGGAAGGCTGGGGCCTGGCCAAGGCGGTGGACGAGGCCATCGAGCAGGATCGTGACCGCGCCGCAAAGCGCGCGCTGATTGCCATCGTCGACGTCCCGAGCCAGGCCTACGGGCGTCGCGAGGAAGCGCTCGGTATCCATCAGGCATTGGCCGGGGCCGTGGACAGTTACGCACGAGCACGTCTGGCCGGGCACCCGGTGATCGGCCTGCTGGTCGGCAAAGCGATGTCCGGCGCATTCCTGGCCCACGGCTATCAGGCCAATCGATTGATCGCGCTGCGTGATCCCGGCGTGATGGTGCATGCGATGGGCAAGGCCTCGGCAGCCCGCGTAACCCTGCGCAGCGTCGAGGATCTGGAAAAGCTCGCCGCCAGCATCCCGCCGATGGCTTACGACATCGACAGCTACGCCAGTCTCGGTCTGCTCTGGGAAACCCTGGCGGTCAGCCAGATCGAACAGCCCGCTGCGGATGATCTCACCCAGGTGCTCGATGTGCTGAGCAGGGCGATCAAGGACGTGCAGGCCCGTGGCGTCGATCTGAGCAGCCGCCTGGGCGCGAGCAACCGTGCGGCGTCGACCAATGTGCGCCAGTTGCTGCGCGCGCAATGGTGATCAGCAACACTGGCGCAGTGCAGCCCCATGATTTGTTGTGGGGCATGCCGCTGACTGCGTTGCCGGATGATGCGCCCAAATGGGCGGTCGACGCCGTGCTTGCAGGGCACCCGGTGGTGGTCCGGCGTCAGGCAATGCCCGTCGGTCAGGTGGCCGTGGGCTTGCGCGGTCGTGGTCGGGAGCAGCGCTATGCCGCGAGCATGCCGTTGGCCGATGTCTGCCGAAGGGTCATGCCCGAGCAGTTGATCGACGCCCCGACCGAGCGCCATCAGCATTGGCCGGCGTTGCATGCTTTGCGCCAGATCCGTCCAGTCATGGAGGCGCTGGAGCTGGACTGGGGCGTCGGCGGCAGTGCCGGATTCGAGCTGGCCAGCGGTATTGCAGCGTTGCATCAGGACAGCGATCTGGATCTGATTCTGCGCACCCCTGGGCGCCTGAATCGCCGCTGTGCCGCCGAGCTGGTCGAGGCGCTGGAAACCTCGGTCTGTCGGGTCGACGTCCAGCTGCAACTCGAGCAGGGTGCCGTGGCGCTGCGTGAGTGGGCACGGCCAACGGGGCGCGTGCTGCTCAAGACCGCCACCGGCGCGCGGCTGGTTGCAGACCCATGGCACTTGGGTCAGGTGTGCGCATGAGCAGCCTGTGGGTATTTCCCGGCCAGGGCGCGCAACAGGCCTGCATGCTGCATCAGTTACCGGACGATGCTGCGGTGCGCGACTGCCTGCAGGAAGCCGCAGATGCGCTGGGCGAAGACGTGCTTGCGCTGGACACCGCCGAGGCACTGCAAGCCACCCGTGCCGTTCAGCTTTGCCTGCTGATCGCTGGCGTCGCATGCGCGCGCGTGCTGCAGGCGCGTGATTGTGTGCCGGACTACCTGGCAGGGCTGTCCATCGGCGCTTATCCGGCAGCGGTGATTTCAGGCGCGCTGGCCTTTGAAGACGCCGTGCGCCTGGTCGCGCTGCGTGGCGAGCTGATGCAAAGCGCCTGGCCGCAGGGTTACGGCATGACCGCGCTCATCGGTCTGGAGCAGACGCAGGTAGAAGCGCTGATCGCGCAGGTACACAGCGCGAAGACGCCGGTATTTCTCGCCAACATCAACGCCGACAACCAGATGGTGATCTCCGGCAGTGCCGAGGCGATGCATCAGGTCGGTCAGTTGGCCAAGGCCGCCGGCGCGGCAGCGGTCAAGCGTCTTGCGGTCAGCGTGCCGTCGCATTGCGCCTTGCTGGACGCTCCCGCGCAGCAACTGGCCGAGGCGTTTTCGAGCGTTGCGCTGCGGGCACCCGCGATACGTTACCTGAGCGGCAGCACGGCGCGACCTGTGTTGAATGCCGAGAAGCTGCGTGACGACCTGGCGTTCAACATGTGCCGGGTCATCGACTGGCGCAGCACCGTGGAAACCGCCTGGGAGCGGGGCGTGCGCCTGCACATCGAATTGCCGCCCGGCAGTGTGCTGACCGGGCTGGCGCGCAAGGTATTCCAGCAAGGCACGGCGCTGGCTTTTCAGGCTGCGCGTCTGGACAGCCTGGTCGCGCTGTCGCGCGAGGAGGGTCGCCGCACCCCATAAAGCCGCCGTGCAGCTGCTACGAAGGACAAAAACAACAACTTCAGCAATGCAAACAGAGGAATAACAACAATGATTATCTACGGTGTTGCACTACTGGCCATCTGCACGCTTGCGGGCGTGATTCTCGGCGACATGCTCGGCGTTCTACTGGGCGTGAAATCCAACGTGGGAGGGGTCGGGATCGCCATGATCCTGTTGATCTGCGCACGCCTGTGGATGGAAAAACACGGCGGCATGAGCAAGGACTGCGAAATGGGCGTGGGTTTCTGGGGCGCGCTATACATTCCGGTCGTCGTGGCGATGGCCGCACAACAAAACGTTGTCACCGCGCTCAAGGGCGGGCCGGTGGCGGTACTGGCCGCTGTGGGTTCGGTGGTGCTGTGTGCCTGCACCATCGCAGTGATCAGCCGCACCAATCGCGGTGAGCCGTTACCCAAGGAAGAGCCGCTGCTGACGCCTGAAATCGCCCCGGCCGGAGGTCGCTGATATGTGGGACCTCATCGAGAAGGGACTTGAACACAACGGCCTGATCACCGCTTTCGCTTTCGTCGGCATCATCATGTGGGTCTCGGTGGTGCTTTCCAGACGCCTGACGTTTGGCCGGGTGCATGGTTCGGCCATTGCGATTGTCATCGGGCTGATTCTGGCCTGGGTCGGCGGCACCTTGACCGGCGGCCAGAAAGGGCTGGCGGATATCACGCTGTTCTCGGGCATAGGCCTGATGGGCGGGGCGATGCTGCGTGACTTTGCCATCGTTGCCACTGCTTTCGAAGTGCAGGCCACCGAAGCGCGCAAGGCCGGACTGATCGGTGTGATTGCCTTGCTGTTGGGCACGATTCTGCCGTTTATCGTCGGCGCGAGCATTGCCTGGGTATTCGGTTATCGGGACGCGATCAGCATGACCACCATCGGTGCCGGGGCAGTAACCTACATTGTCGGCCCGGTGACCGGTGCTGCGCTGGGTGCCACCTCCGATGTGATGGCGCTATCGATTGCCACCGGCCTGATCAAGGCAATTCTGGTGATGGTCGGCACGCCCATGGCGGCGCGCTGGATGGGGCTGGACAATCCGCGCTCGGCGATGGTTTTCGGTGGTCTGGCGGGTACTGTCAGTGGCGTTACCGCAGGGCTGGCGGCAACCGACCGGCGTCTGGTGCCCTATGGCGCGCTGACCGCTACGTTCCACACCGGTCTGGGCTGCCTGCTCGGGCCATCGGTGCTGTACTTCATCGTGCGCGCCATCGTCGGCTAGGCTCTGTACTAAAAGTGGCTGCGCTCGGTGATGTTTCGTTAAAAACAGGCTCGGATGCGAGTCCAATCGGAATGCTCATTTACAACACGTAGAGTCGAACGCGACCCCGGCCGTTCCTCGCCTGTTTTTGCCTCGCCTGACCTTCGCTCGCCGACTTTTCGTACAGAGCCAAGGTCAGGTCGTCTGTTCCAGCAGCCGGTTGGTGTACATCCGGCACTCGGCCAACAGCGCGAGCAGGTTGGGATCGCGCTGTTTGGACTTGAGAAAAACAATGCCGATGTGTTGCTGCATCCGGTAGCGGCTCTGCAACGGGATCAGGCGCACGCGGTTCTCATAGACCGCGGCGATTCTCCCCGGCAGCAGTGCGTAGCCGACGCCGGAGCTGACCATGCTCAGCAGGGTGAAGATGTCATTGACCTGCATCGCCACCTTGGGCTCGAAACCGGCCTGCTGGAACACCCGGATCCCGTCGCGGTGCGTGGCGAAGCCTTGGGTCAGGGTGATGAAGGTCGCTTCGCGCAGGTCGCCCAGGTCCACTTCAGGGTGTTCGGCGAACGGTGAGTCGGTGGGGACGGCGAGAAAGATGTCATCGGAAAACAGCGCCAGGTGCTCGCAGTCCGGGTCATGGGTGCTTTCATCCAGCGACACCAGCATCGCATCGACTTCCATGTTCTTGAGCTTGTAGAGCAGGTCCATGTTCGAGCCCAGAATCAGGTCGATATTCAGCTCGCTGCGGCGGATCTTCAGGCCCATGATCAACTGCGGCACCGTCTTGACCGTCAGCGAATACAACGCCCCCAGGCGAAACCGCGCCGCTGAGAAGCCTGCCGCCTGACGGGTCAGCTCTACCGTGGCGAGCACATCCTGGACCAGTTTCTGTGCACGTTCTTCCAGCACATACGCGCTTTCGAGCGGCGTCAGGTTGCGTCCCTCATGTTTGAACAACGGGCAACGCAGCGCGCTTTCCAGCGAGTGAATGGCGCGGTGTACGCTGACGTTACTGGTCTGCAACTCCTCCGCCGCCCGCGCCAGATTGCCGGTGCGCATGAAGGCCAGGAATATTTCCAGTTTCTTGAGCGTCAGTTCGTCATCGATCTGCATGTCGTGGCGCTTATGGTTGAGGTGCGCTGATTGTGCACAACTCATGCGTCGATAGCTGCTTAAAATATCCGTCACTGACACGGGTGTTGCGGTTTGTTTCAATAACCCGGAGTCTCTGTTTCCAGTGTTTTCGCCATTGAGAGGGGTATTGAGCGGATGTACTACGGAGAAAAATTCAACGCCTGGTCGCACCTGGTTGGCGCCGTACTGGCGGCCGTCGGTGCGATCTGGTTATTGGTCATGGCGTGTCTGCATGGTGATGTCTGGAAAGTGGTCAGCATGGCCATTTATGGAGTGTGTCTGGTGACGCTGTACAGCGTCTCGACGGTCTACCACAGCGTCAAGGGACGCTCGAAATCGATCATGCAGAAGGTCGATCATTTTTCGATCTACCTGATGATTGCCGGCAGCTACACCCCGTTCTGTCTGGTGACATTACGCGGCGCGTGGGGCTGGACCCTGTTCGGAATTGTCTGGGGGCTGGCGCTGATCGGCATCCTGCAAGAGATAAAACCGCGCTCCGAAGCGCGCATCATGTCCATAGTGATCTACGCGGTGATGGGATGGATCGTGCTGGTGGCCGTCAAGCCGCTGCTGGCTGCGCTCGGTGTATCGGGTTTCATCTGGCTGGCCGGAGGCGGCGTGCTGTACACCGTCGGCATCCTGTTCTTCGCCTACGACCAGATCCGCCACTTTCACGGCATCTGGCACCTGTTCGTCATCGGCGGCAGTTTGATGCACTTCGTGGCGATTTGTTTTTATGTGCTGTGAGGAGGGGCGGTCGGGACCTGACACCCGTTACCACGCTCCAGCGTTCTGCGTTATACGTAAGTCTGCTTCTGATTCTGGCCGAAGCCCATCAGGACTTGTGTATAACGATGAGCGCATGAGCGTGGGGACCATCATCAGCGATCAGAAATCGCCCCACAACTGCTGCGCCACGCTGAGCGCGACCACGGGAGCGGTTTCAGTGCGCAGCACGCGCGGGCCGAGGCGCGCGGCGTGGAAGCCGGCGTCTTGCGCCTGAGCGACTTCCGCATCGTTCAGACCGCCTTCCGGACCAATCAGAAAGGCCAGGCTGGCGGGCTTGTCGTGGCTGGTCAGGGGGGCGGCCACCGGGTGCAGGACCAGTTTCAGGTCGGCCTCGGTGTGCTTGATCCACTCGGCCAGCGGCATCGGCGCATGAATCACCGGCACCACGGAGCGACCACATTGCTCACAGGCGCTGATCGCGATCTGCTGCCAGTGCGCCTGACGCTTCTCGGCACGTTCGTCTTTCAGGCGCACCTCGCAGCGTTCGCTGACAATCGGCGTGATTTCGCTGACGCCCAGTTCGGTGGCCTTTTGAATGGCCCAGTCCATCCGCTCGCCGCGCGACAGGCCTTGACCGAGATGAATACGCAGGCCTGACTCTACCTGGCCCGCGAAGCTTTCAGTGAGCTGCACATGCACGCGCTTCTTGCCGACTTCCAGCAAGGTGCCGCGAAACTCCTGACCCGAACCGTCGAACAGTTGCAGCGCGTCACCTTCGGTCATGCGCAGCACGCGGCTGATGTAATGCGCCTGGGCCTCAGGCAGTTCATGCTCGCCCAGACTCAGCGGCGTTTCAGTAAAAAAGCGCGACAGTCTCATGGTGTGTCTCGGTTCCAGTATTCGTTTTGGGATGACGCCGTCACCCGGCTCGCTCCCGCATGTGCAGCCAGGCCCCTGTAGGAGCGGAGTTGTCCGCGAAGGCGTCAGTCATGACGCCGCAATTTCCAGCCTTAACCCGGATCCCTGAAATCCGGATGAAAGTTCTCGCGCACGGCAACACTGACACTGCTGCGTGTCGCGATATCAATACCTTCGCTGGCTACCTCGGCGAGGAAGTCGATCTGCTCCGGCGTAATCACATACGGCGGCAGGAAATACACCACACTGCCCAGCGGCCGCAGCAGTGCGCCACGCTCCAGTGCGTGCTGGAAGACTTTCATGCCGCGGCGTTCCTGCCACGGGTAGGCGGTCTTGGTGGCCTTGTCCTGAACCATTTCAATGGCGATGGCCATGCCGGTCTGACGCACCTCCGCGACATGGGGATGATCGACCAGATGCGCAGTGGCCGTCGCCATGCGTTGCGCCAAAGCCTTGTTGTTTTCGATGACGTTGTCCTGCTCGAAGATATCCAGGGTCGCCAGCGCCGCCGCACAGGCCAGCGGGTTGCCGGTGTAACTGTGCGAGTGCAGGAACGCACGCAGGGTCGGGTAGTCGTCGTAGAACGCGTCGTATACATCATCGGTGGTCAGGCAGGCGGCCAGCGGCAGGTAGCCACCGGTCAACGCTTTGGACAGGCAAAGGAAGTCCGGACGAATGCCGGCCTGTTCGCAGGCGAACATGGTCCCGGTACGGCCGAAACCGACAGCGATTTCATCGTGGATCAAGTGCACGCCATAGCGGTCGCAGGCGTCGCGCAGAAGCTTGAGGTAGATCGGGTGATACATGCGCATGCCGCCTGCACCCTGGATCAGCGGTTCGACGATCACTGCCGCAACGCTGGCGTGGTGTTCGGCGAGGGTCTGCTCCATGGCGGCGAACATGTTGCGCGAATGCTCTTCCCAGCTCATGCCGTCCGGGCGGTGGTAGCAATCGGGGCTCGGCACCTTGATGGTGTCGAGCAGCAGCGCCTTGTAGGTTTCGGTGAACAGCGGCACGTCACCGACCGACATCGCCGCCATGGTCTCGCCGTGGTAGCTGTTGGTGAGGGTGACGAAGCGTTTCTTGTCCGGCTGGCCGCGATTGAGCCAGTAATGAAAGCTCATTTTCAGCGCGACTTCGATGCAAGACGAGCCGTTATCGGCGTAGAAGCAGCGGGTCAGGCCCTCGGGCGTGAGTTTGACCAGCCGCTCGGACAGCTCGATCACCGGCTGATGGCTGAAACCGGCGAGGATCACGTGCTCCAGCTGGTCGACCTGATCCTTGATGCGCTGATTGATGCGCGGGTTGGCGTGTCCGAAAACGTTGACCCACCAGGAGCTGACAGCGTCCAGATAACGCTTGCCCTCGAAGTCTTCAAGCCATACGCCTTCACCGCGCTTGATCGGTATCAACGGCAGATTTTCGTGGTCTTTCATCTGGGTGCAGGGGTGCCACAGGACCTTCAGGTCACGTTGCATCCACTGGTCATTGAGGCCCATTTTCAATCTCCGGGTAGCGACTCGCCTGATGCGAGGACGAACAATCGCGCAAGCCTATGCAATGCCCGGCTGCGGAACAACCTTTGATGCAGTTTTAACGGTCGATGGACATTGCTGGCGGCTATTTGATGGCTCGCGTATCCTGCGCAGCGAGTCGATGTGTCGGGCTGACTTGCCCTATCTTCCCTATGTTTTCTGGAGTTCGCCGAATGCTTTCTGGTTGGCTGCGCGCGTGTGCGCTGATAGTGGCAGGGTTGGTCAGCGTTTCGACGCTCGCCGATGAAAAACAACGAACCGCCATTGTCGTCGGTGGTGGTCTGGCAGGTTTGACTGCCGCCTATGAACTGCAGGCCAAAGGCTGGCAGGTGACGGTGCTGGAAGCCAAGCCGAGCCTTGGCGGACGCTCCGGTCTGGCGACCAGCGAGTGGATCGGCAACACCAAGGCTCAGCCTGTGCTGAACCGCTATCTGGACAGCTTCAAGCTGTCTACCGTGCCTGCGCCTGAATTTGTGCGCACGCCCAGTTACCTGATCGACGGTGTGTACTTCACCCAAGCTGACCTGGCCGTCAAGCAGCCGGCGACCGCCGAAGCCATCAAGCGCTACAACGATACGCTGGATAACCTCGCGCGTTCAGTTGACGACCCGGAAAACCCGGCGTCCAACAGCACGCTGTTTGCGCTCGACCAGATCAACGTTGCCAACTGGCTGGACCGCCTGAACCTGCCTGTCACTGCGCGTCAGTTAATCAATCAGCAGATCCGTACCCGCTACGACGAGCCTTCGCGCCTGTCGCTGCTGTACCTCGCCCAGCAATCGCGGGTGTATCGCTCGGTCGACGAGCGTGACTTGCGTGCTGCGCGCCTGCCCGGTGGCAGTGCGGTGCTGACCCAGGCGTTCGTCAAGCAACTCAAGACCGTCAAGACCAACTCGCCGGTGACGGCAGTCATTCAGGAGAAGGACAAGGTCACCGTCAAGGCTGGCGCCACCAGCTACACAGCAGACTATGTAGTGATGGCCGTGCCATTGCGTTCGCTGGGCAAGATCCAGATGACGCCTGCACTGGACGCGCAGCACATGGGCGCGATCAAGAGCACCAACTATGGCTGGCGCGACCAGATCATGCTCAAGTTCAAGACTCCGGTCTGGGACAGCAAGGCGCGCATGTCCGGTGAAGTGTTCAGTAACACCGGTCTGGGCATGTTGTGGGTAGAGCCGGCGCTTAAAGGTGGCGCCAACGTGGTGATCAACCTGTCTGGCGACAACGCACGCATCATGCAGGCCTTCGGTGACAAGCAGATGGTCGATCAGGTGCTGATCCGTCTGCATGCGTTCTACCCTGAGGCACGCGGCGCCTACACCGGCTATGAAATCCGCCGTTACAGCGTCGATCCTTCCACCGGCGGTTCTTACCTGGCGTTCGGTCCCGGCCAGATCAGCAAATACTGGCGCTTGTGGGAACGGCCGATCCTGCGCGTAGCTTTTGCTGGCGAGCACACCGACACCTTGTACCCCGGCACTCTGGAAGGCGCCCTGCGCAGCGGTCAGCGTGCAGCCGGTCAGGTGCAGGATCTGGCCGCTGGCAAGTCGTTCGAGCCGGTCAAGGTTGCACCGCCGAAAGCACCGGCCCCTGCTTCGCAGAAGTCCGAAGGCAATTTCTTCAGTAACCTGTTCGGCGGTTCCTCCGACAAACCGGCTGAACCTGCCAAGCCGCAGGCTGGCAAGCCAGGTTTCTTCTCGCGCATGTTCGGTGGCGGTGAAGAACCGGCCCCGGCACCTGCTCCGGTAGAGAAAGCTGTAGAGCCTGCTCCAGCGCCTGCACCGGCTGCCCCTCCGGCACCCCCCGTGGGTGCGCCGGTTGTCCAGCCTGCCAAACCTCCGGTAAAAGCCGAGCCAGCGAAGAAGCCGGCGACCAAGGCTGAGCCTGCGAAGAAAGTGCAAAGCAAGGAAGCGGCTAGGAAAGAAGCGGCTAAAAAAGAGGCTGCGAAGAAGGAAGCGGCCAAAAAAGAGGCCGCGAAAAAGGCTCAGAGCAAACCGGCGCCAGCCAAGTCCCCTGCTGAAGCAGCGCCTGCAGACGCCAATAACTGACCGTCCGATGGCTGACTGAAAGGGATGCGGTTCATACCGCATCCCTTTTTTTATGCGCGCTCGATTCGTTCTATCCCTGTGGGTAGACCTTGTCGGGCCTGATCGTGCCGTTCATCGGTATCGAAAGGCCGATGGTCATTGCAAAGTGTTACTGACGGCAAATTATCGGGATGCTGCTGCAGCGCGGACAGCCTGACACCGCTGAACAGAGGTTCAGGTGTTGAGGGAAGCAACAGAATCGAGGTACGAACTGCCCACCAGACCTATCGTATTGTTCGATGCGTCCGAGCGAAATTTTGCGCTTTCATTCGATAGATAAAAAGCTAGTCTGGTAACACTTCTGACAAGGTACTGGTAATGCAGCTACGTAATTCATCCTCTCGCTACGGTCTGGTCAGCATAGTGCTGCACTGGGGTGTGGCAGCTGTCGTGTTTGGAATGTTTGCGCTGGGGCTGTGGATGGTTGGGCTGGATTACTACGACACGTGGCGCAAGGCGGGTCCTGATCTGCACAAGAGCATCGGCATCACGTTGTTTGCGGTCATGTTGATCCGCGTGGTCTGGCGTCTGCTCAGTCCGCCACCGCCGCCGTTGACCAGCTACAGTAAGTTGACGCGCATCGGTGCCGCATTCGGCCATCTGTTTTTGTACGTCGCACTGTTTGCCGTGATGTTCGCCGGGTATCTCATTTCCACCGCCGATGGCGTGGGGATTCCGATATTCGGCCTGTTCGATGTGCCCGCGCTGGTTTCGGGCCTTCCTGATCAGGCAGAAACGGCTGGCTGGATTCACCTGTATCTGGCCTGGGTCATCGTGATATTCGCGGGGCTCCATGGTCTTGCTGCATTGAAACACCACTTCATCGATCGCGATGTGACCCTCAAGCGTATGCTGGGTCGTAATTGATTGTTCAACCAAAACGGGAATAAACGCATGTTGAAGAAGTCTCTCGCCGCTCTGGCTCTGGGTACCGCATTGTTGTCTGCTGGCCAGGCCATGGCTGCCGACTACGTTATCGACAAGGAAGGTCAACACGCATTCGTTGACTTCAAGATCAGCCACCTGGGTTACAGCTTCATCCACGGTACCTTCAAGGACTGGGACGGCACGTTCAGCTTCGATGCTGCCAAGCCTGAAGCCAGTAAAATCAATGTCGATCTGAAAACCGCCAGCCTGTTCACCAACCACGCTGAGCGCGACAAACACATCTCCAGCAAAGACTTCCTGGACGTTGCCAAATACCCTGAGGCCAAATTCGTTTCCACCGCAGTCAAATCGACTGGCGAGAAAACGGCTGACGTCACTGGCGACCTGACCCTGCACGGCGTGACCAAGCCAATCGTCATCAAGGCAACCTTCAACGGCGAAGGCAAGGATCCATGGGGCGGCTACCGTGCCGGCTTCAACGGTACTTCGACGCTGAACCTGAACGACTTCGGCATCAAAGGCCCAGGCCCGACGTCGCAGACGCTGGATCTGGACATCAGCTTCGAAGGCGTACAGAAGAAGTAATTGCACGCTTGATCGACAGAACGCCGACCCTTGGGTCGGCGTTTTTGTTGGTGCTGCCCAGGATCGAACGCGGAGCGTCCAGGGCTGCGCTACTACGCGGAGCGCTTATCTTCATATACAAGCCCTGAAAAGCTCGGAGGACGGCGCTTTCAGGTTTCTGCCCGCAGGGCGTGGGAGCGGACCGGGCGACGCTTCGCTTGTTCGCGAAAGGGCCTGTATATTCACCGAAAATGCATCGTCTGAGCTGAAGCCTTCGCGAACAATGCGGATCGCCGCCCCGGTCGCTCCTACGGCCTTCGGCCAGAATCAAAAACAGATTTACGTATACGCAGAGTGCGGGAGCGATCATCTCGCACGACGATCATCGATACAACAAACAAAAACGCCCCGAGCAAGTCGGGGCGTTTTTAGTGTTGCGTGGCTATCAGCTGTCGCGATTGCGGGTCAGCAGGGCCGGTTTTTCACCGCGTGGACGGCTTGGCAACTGGTCCAGTTGCTCGGCAGAAGGGAAGCGGTCGATCTTGGATTCCTTGTGCACGATCTTCGGCTGAGGCTGGCCGTCGCGGGGGGCGCGTGCGACTGGCTCCTGACCTTCACGTGGCAAGGGTTGCTCTTCACGTGCCGGGCGACGGCCACGTGGCTGACCATCACGCGAGCGGGGCGCCGATGAACCCGAGCCGTTGCGCTTTGGCGCGCCACTGCCCGAGCCGTTGCGAGCGCCACCGGCAGGGCGACCCGGATTGGCCGGGCGAGCAGCGCCGCCAGCGGCCGGTGCGGCTGCGCCAGGCGCGGCAGCAGGGCGACGACCACGGTTCTGGCCTTTGCCCTGATAAGGACTGACGTAGTCCGCGCGGTTGCCAAAGTTGTCTACTTCATCATCACGGAACTCGTCAGGGGCACGATCGGCTGCCGGACGCGGTGTGGCGGGTTGCGATGCACGCTGTTCGCTGCGAGGCGTGCCCTCACGAGGTTTTTTTTCGCGTGGCTGCCTTGCAGGGCGTTCGCCAGTGGCGGAGGCAGCAGCAGGTTTTTCCTTGCCTTTATCCTTGCCCTTGTCGCGACGACCACCGTTGTTCTTGTCGCCATCGCCACGTGCAGGACGTGCGCCACGCGAGTTGCGAACATCCGGACGCTCACGCACTTCAGGCTTCTCAGCCTCGACTGCAGTGATGTCGAAGCCCATCAGGTCGCCGTCGGCGATCTTCTGCTTGGTCATGCGCTCGATGCTTTTGAGCAGCTTCTCTTCGTCCGGCGCAACCAGCGAAATGGCTTCGCCGGAGCGACCGGCACGGCCGGTACGACCGATACGGTGAACGTAGTCTTCGTCGACGTTGGGCAGCTCGAAGTTGACGACATGCGGCAACTGATCGATATCCAGGCCGCGTGCGGCGATATCGGTCGCGACCATGATGCGTACATCGCCTGCCTTGAAGTCGGCCAGCGCCTTGGTCCGGGCGTTCTGGCTCTTGTTGCCGTGGATCGCGACAGCCGCAAGGCCGTGCTTGTCCAGGTACTCGGCCAGACGGTTGGCGCCGTGCTTGGTGCGGGTGAAGACCAGCACCTGTTCCCAGGCACCGACGGTAATCAGGTGCGCCAGCAGCGAACGTTTGTGGTTGGCTGCCAGGCGGAAAACCCGTTGCTCGATGCGCTCGACCGTGGTGTTCGGCGGCGTGACTTCGATGCGCTCTGGGTTGTGCAGCAGCTTGCCGGCCAACGACGTGATGTCATTGGAGAAGGTAGCCGAGAACAGCAGGTTCTGGCGCTTGGCCGGCAGCCGCGCGAGAACCTTCTTGACGTCATGCACGAAGCCCATGTCGAGCATCCGGTCTGCTTCATCGAGCACCAGGATTTCGACGTGGGAGAGGTCGACACTGCCTTGACCGGCCAGGTCGAGCAGGCGGCCAGGGCAGGCCACCAGGACGTCCACACCACGGGACATGGCCTGAACCTGCGGGTTCATGCCGACGCCGCCGAAGATGCAGGCGCTGACGAACTTCAGGTCGCGGGCATAGAGCTTGAAGCTCTCGTGCACCTGTGCGGCCAGTTCGCGGGTCGGGGTCAGGACCAGAACGCGTGGTTGACGCGGGCCGTGACGCTGGGATTTGTCCGGAACACCATTGGGAAACAGCCGCTCCAGAATAGGGAGGGCGAAACCACCGGTTTTACCAGTACCGGTCTGTGCCGCAACCATCAGGTCGCGACCTTGCAACACGGCGGGAATGGCCCGCTGTTGCACGGGGGTAGGCTGGGTATAGCCCGCTGCCTCGATGGCGCGGACTAAAGCCTCGGAGAGACCGAGGGAAGCAAAGGACATGAGTAATCCTGTTCTGTTGGAGCTTTAGCTCAAGGGATGTCTTGCCTGGCGCGAATGGCGTGTAAAGACAACGCGATCCCGTCCGGTCCTGCCGGGTCTTCAGTGCATTCCGTGACGTCTGCGCTTGATGAAAATTGCGCTGTTGGCGTGAACGGATGACGATTTCAAGACCGGGCGTCCGGGCGTAAGCCTGGCGGGAAGGCTGGAGTATAACAGAGCGAGCGCAATACGCCGCTTTCCTGCTGCCCAACGGTGTATGAGGCCGCGATCCCCCGGAAACGGCCGGTTGGATCGCGGTGCCGCAGCCGTTTTCAGCGCGGCAGTTGCAGGTTGTTCCACACCGCCAGGCTCGGTTCTGCCTGGTTCAGCGTGTAGAAGTGCAGGCCAGGGGCGCCGCCTTGCAGCAGTCGTTCGCACATCTGCGTGATGACTTCTTCGCCGAACGCCTGGATGCTTTGCACGTCATCGCCGTAGGCTTCCAGCTGTTTACGGATCCAGCGCGGGATCTCTGCACCGCAGGCGTCCGAGAAGCGCGCCAGCTTGCTGTAATTGGTGATCGGCATGATGCCCGGCACGATCGGAATGCTGACGCCCATCTTCTCGACACGCTCGACGAAGTTGAAATAGCTGTCGGCGTTGAAGAAGTACTGAGTGATCGCACTGTCGGCGCCGGCATTGGCCTTGTTGACGAAGTGCTTGAGGTCGTCTTCGAAATTGCGCGCCTGCGGATGCATTTCCGGGTAGGCGGCGACTTCGATGTGGAAGTGGCTGCCGCTTTCCTGGCGAATGAAGCTCACCAGGTCATTGGCGTGACGCAGCTCACCGCTGGCCATGCCCATGCCGGAAGGCAGGTCGCCGCGCAGTGCCACGATGCGTTTGATGCCCGCATCCTTGTACTGCGCCAACAGGTTGCGCAGGTCGTCCTTGCTGTCGCCCACGCAGGACAAATGCGGCGCAGCAGGGACTTTGATCTCGTTTTCCAGCTGTAGCACGGTATTGAGCGTGCGGTCGCGGGTCGAGCCACCGGCACCATAGGTGCAGGAGAAAAAATCGGGGTTGTACGTAGCGAGCTGACGAGCAACGGTCAGCAGCTTTTCATGTCCAGCGTCGGTCTTGGTAGGAAAGAACTCGAAGCTGAAGCGGCGTTCTTGAGACATGGGGGAGGAGGCCTCCAGCTCTTAGCTGCAAGCTACAAGCTGCAAGAGGGCTGTATGCCTGGCTCCGCAGCCTCATGCTTACCGCTCACGGCTGTGTAATAACGATAAAGAAACGAGCGTCAAGCTCAAGCTGCAAACAAGAGAAATGCACTTGCTTGCAGCTTGAAGCTTATCGCTTGCAGCTATCTATCAATAGCGATAAGCGTCTGGCTTGAACGGACCTTCGACGGTCACGCCGATGTAATCGGCCTGGGTCTTGGTCAGCTTGGTCACCACGCCACCGAAGCCGCGGACCATTTCCAGGGCCACTTCTTCGTCGAGTTTCTTCGGCAGTACTTCAACGGTCAGACGCTCGGCTTTCTTGGCCGGTGCCAAGTCGGCGTACTTCTGCTCGAAGAGGAAGATCTGCGCCAGAACCTGGTTGGCGAACGAGCCATCCATGATGCGGCTTGGGTGGCCAGTGGCGTTACCCAGGTTTACCAGACGGCCTTCGGCCAGCAGGATCAGGTAGTCGTCGTTCTGTGCGTCGAACGAGCCTGGGCCGGTACGATGGATCTTGTGAACCTGTGGCTTCACTTCTTCCCACGCCCAGTTCTTGCGCATGAAAGCAGTGTCGATTTCGTTGTCGAAGTGACCGATGTTGCACACCACAGCACGCTTTTTCAGCGCCTTGAGCATGTTGGAGTCGCAAACGTTGACGTTACCGGTGGTGGTCACGATCAGATCGATCTTGCCCAGCAGGGCCTTGTCGATGCTCGCTTCGGTGCCGTCGTTTTCACCGTCGATGAACGGCGAGACCAGCTCGAAACCGTCCATGCAGGCCTGCATGGCGCAGATCGGGTCGACTTCGGTCACTTTGACGATCATGCCTTCCTGACGCAGGGACTGAGCCGAGCCCTTGCCCACGTCACCATAGCCGATCACCAGCGCCTGCTTGCCGGACAGCAAGTGGTCGGTGCCGCGCTTGATGGCGTCGTTCAGGCTGTGACGGCAGCCGTACTTGTTGTCGTTCTTGCTCTTGGTCACCGAGTCGTTGACGTTGATGGCCGGGATTTTCAGCTCGCCCTTGGCCAGCATGTCCAGCAGGCGGTGCACGCCAGTGGTGGTTTCTTCGGTGACGCCGTGGATCTTGTCCAGCATCGCCGGGTATTTCTTGTGGATGATCTCGGTCAGGTCGCCGCCGTCGTCGAGGATCATGTTGGCGTCCCATGGCTGGCCATCCTTGAGGATGGTCTGCTCGATGCACCACTCGTACTCTTCTTCGGTTTCGCCTTTCCAGGCGAACACAGGAATGCCGGCAGCAGCGATGGCCGCAGCAGCCTGGTCCTGAGTGGAGAAAATGTTGCACGACGACCAGCGAACTTCGGCACCGAGGGCAACCAGGGTTTCGATCAGTACGGCGGTCTGAATGGTCATGTGGATGCAGCCGAGAATCTTCGCGCCTTTCAGCGGCTGATCACCGGCGTATTTGCGACGCAGACCCATCAGGGCAGGCATTTCGGATTCGGCGATGATGGTTTCGCGGCGGCCCCAGGCAGCCAGGGAAATATCGGCAACCTTGTAGTCATTGAATTCTGCGGGCGTCATTACAGCACTCATTGAGAGTCTCCATTCCATAAAAATGCGAATGGGCGCCGTTGTGCGTTTAAGGTTTGCCGGTCGAGGATCGTCCTGGCAAACAACGCCCCATCCGAGCCTGACAGGGAAAACCTGCTGCAGCGCCCCTCGGACAGGTGGCGGGAACGGTATCAAGCGTAGATGACCGTTTTGAAACGTTTGGCAGTATAGCGGTGCTCGCGATTCTACCCAAGGCTTTCTGTCGGTTTAAAGGCCATCCAATTACCATCTTTCTGTAATAGGGTCGATGCACAGTCGCTATGACGCAGGCATGGGCGCGGGTCGCCAGGTCTGCCATCATGCAGCTATCCATCGGCCAGACGCTCAGGAGTGACTATGAATTTCCACACCCGCAAGTGGGTAAAGCCCGAAGACCTCAACCCCAACGGCACATTGTTCGGCGGTAGCCTGCTGCGCTGGATCGATGAAGAGGCGGCGATCTACGCGATTGTTCAACTGGGTAATCAGCGGGTGGTCACCAAGTACATCTCTGAAATCAACTTCGTCAGTGCCTCGCGTCAGGGCGACATCATCGAACTGGGCATCACCGCCACGGATTTCGGTCGCACCTCGATCACCCTCAAATGCCAGGTGCGCAACAAGATCACCCGCAAAAGCATTTTGACCGTCGACAAGATCGTCTTCGTCAACCTCGACGAAGACGGCCAGCCTGCGCCGCATGGCCGGACTGAAATCCGCTACATCAAGGACCAGTTCGACGTAGAGGACTGACGCTCAGGTCGCTGAACATCGGACGCATAGCGTCCGACACGACCGTTACAGAATGATCGTTCCTCACGCTCTGCGTGAGAATGCCGTTCACGACGCTCCGCGTCGTCCATCCCGCGGGTTTCAGCCCCTGGCCTCCAACTCGCGCAACCACGCCAGACCCGCGCTGGTATCGCCCTTCGGGCGATATTCGCAACCGATCCAGCCGCTGTAGCCCAGTTCGTCGATGACGTTGAACAGGTGCTCGTAGTTCAGTTCGCCCAGGTCGGGCTCATGGCGATCCGGTACCCCGGCGATCTGAATATGACCAATGCCTGCAAAGTCACGACGCAGCTTGCTGGTCAGGTCGCCTTCGACGATCTGGCAGTGGTAGCAGTCGAACTGCACTTTCAGGTTGTCGGCACCCACCAGCTTGCAGATGTCCTGTGCCTGATCCTGACGGTTGAGGAAGAAGCCCGGCATGTCGCGGGTGTTGATCGGCTCGATGAGAATGGTGACGCCTGCGCCCTTGGCTTGCTCAGCCGCGAACGCCAGGTTTTCCAGGTAGACCGCCTGATGACGCTCACGCAAGCTTTCATTGGGCAGCAGGCCGGCCATGACGTGCACACGGTCATTGCCCAGCACCTGCGCATATTCCAGCGCCCGCTCGATACCGCTGCGAAATTCCGTTTCGCGGCCCGGCAGCGTGGCAATGCCTCGCTCGCCTGCCTCCCAGTCGCCCGGCGGAGCGTTGAACAGCGCCTGCACCAGACCGTTGTCGCTCAGGCGCTGCTTGAGTTCCTGAGTGCTGTAGGCGTAAGGGAACAGATACTCGACCGCGCCGAAACCATCGGCAGCGGCTGCGGCAAAGCGCTCAAGAAAATCATGCTGCGGGTACAGCATGCTGAGGTTGGCGGCAAAACGAGGCATGTTAACTCCAGTCTTCAAAAGGTCAGACGAATGGCCAAAGCAGCAGGGTGATCACGAAGCCCAGTGTGCCAAGCAGCGTGACCAGTACAGTCCAGGTGCGCAAGCCGTCGGCGACGTTGAGGCCCGCCAGCTTGGTGAACATCCAGTAACCGGCATCGTTGATGTGCGACATGGCCAGACCGCCACCGCCCATGGCCAGACACAGCAGGGCCAGGTGGTTGGCGCTCAGGTCCAGCGTGGCGATCAGCGGGCTGAGAATGCCTGCGGTGGTGACCAGTGCAACGGTGGTCGAGCCCTGAACGGCGCGCAGCAGCAGGGTCAACAGGAAGCCCAGCGCGAGTACCGGCAGACCGGTGTTGCGCAGCGCCTCGGAGACCACGGCACCAATGCCGGTGTCGACCAGCACCTTGCCGAATACGCCACCGGCGCCGGCAATCAGGATCACCATCGCGACACCCGGCAAGGCCGAGCCGATTACATCGGACACCTGAGTGCGGCTCCAGCCGCGACGCGAGCCCAGCAGCCATGCGCACAGCAGGGTATCGATCAGCAGCGCAACCAGAGGCGCGCCCAGCACGGTCAGCACCGCGCGCAGCGTGGAAGTGTCCGGCAACATGGCGGTGGCCAGCGTGCCCATCAGAATCAGCACGATCGGCAGCAGGATCAGCGCGATGATCAGTCCGAAACCCGGTGCGGGCGCGGGCGGCAGCTTGCTTGCCAGGCTGCTGGCGCTCTCTTCGACGCCCATTGTTCGGGTTTCGGTCGCTTCGCGCACAGCGGAATAATCGTTGCGCGCCCAGGCTTCCAGATCTTCGTTGGTCACATGCGGGCCATAGACTTCGGCACGGATGTCATCGGTCATCGGGTAAGTCTTGCGGGTCATGCGCCCCGCGACGAAGTAGCCGATCATGCACAGCACGGCAACGATCGGAATGCCCAGCATCAGCACCCGGCCCAAGTCCGCGCCCAACTGGCTGGCGGCGGCGACAGCGCCAGGGTGCGGCGGCAGAAACGCATGCACGGCGAGCAGTGCGGCGCACATTGGCAGCGCGAAAATCAGCAGCGGCTTGCGTGCCGCACGTGCGACACCGTAGGCCAGCGGCATGAGGATGATCACGCCGACCTCGAAGAACACCGGAATACCGACCATGAAGCCGGCAACGGTCAGCGCCAGAGGCGTGCGCCTGTTGCCGAAGCGGTTGATCAGGGTCTTGGCCAGCGCTTCGGCCCCGCCGGACAGCTCGATGATGCGCCCGATCATTGCGCCCAAGGCGATGATGATCGCGATATGGCCGAGCGTCTTGCCCATGCCGCCTTCGATGGTGGCAACCAGGTCGGCCGGTTTAACGCCGGCGACCAGCGCCACGATAATGCTGACCAGCATCAGGGCGACAAAGGGCTGGAATTTGTACTTGAGCACCAGAAACAACAGCAGTGCGATGCCCGCACCGGCCACGACCATCAACATGAGCGGCGTCATGCCCGTGCACTCCGGTCAATAGCGGTAAAGGCTGACAACGAAACAGCGGGGTAGGGGTGAGTCATGCTCTCGATTCCTGTTGTTATTGTTGTTCGACCGGGAGGCGCAATGCACTCCCCCGATCACCGTGTGTTCGTTACCACCTGGCGCCGAACACCTGACGCAGCTCTTCAAGCGCCGCCGGGTCCAGCGGTGCAGGTTTGGGGCTGCTCATCAGCCACAGGCGGGCAGTCTCTTCCAGCTCTTCCAGGGCATAGCAAGCCTTGGCCACCGAGCTTTCCCAGACCACCGGACCGAGGCGCTCGAGCATCACGCCGCGCACGCTGTTGGCCAGTTCCGCCACACGCTCGGCGACTTTCGGCGAGCCCGGACGTTCGTAAGGGATCAAGGGGATGTGCCCAACCTTCATGACCTGATACGGCGTCAGTGGCGGAAGAATGTCGTCTTCCTGCCACACCCCGGCCAGGGTCAAGGCGACCAGATGCGTCGAGTGCGTGTGCACCACGCCGCCGACCTGCGGGTTGCGGTCGTAGACTTCGCGGTGCAGGGCCAGGGTCTTGGACGGCTTGCTGCCGGACACCCATTCACCGGCCAGATTGACCTTGGCAATATCGGCCGGGTCCATGCGGCCCAGGCAGGCGTCGGTCGGGGTAATCAGCCAGCCGTCGTCGAGTCGTGCGCTGATGTTGCCGGCGCTGCCAACCGTATAGCCACGGCCATACAGCAAACGGCCGACGTCGCAGATTTCCTGACGCAGTGCGTTTTCATCAATCATCAGGCAGCCCCCGCCAGTTGCTTGAGCGCCTTGGTGAAGAAGTCGCGCGCACCGAAGTTGCCGGATTTGAGGGCCAGGGCCAGCGGTTGTGCGCCGCTGCTCACCGTGGCCGGAACGCCCGGATCGATCTGTGCGCCGATTTGCAGCAACTGCACGCCCAGTGCCTGAACTACGGCACCGGAGGTTTCGCCACCGGCCACCACGAAACGGCGTACGCCTGCGTCCAGCAGCCCTTTGGCGATTTCACCAAGTGCGGCTTCGACCATGGCCCCGGAGCGTTCGACGCCCAGTTCTTTCTGCACGGCTTTGACTTCGTCCGGGGTGCTGGTGGCGTAGATCAATACGGTCTGCCCGGCATCTTTGGCGAAGGCCAGCGCCTGCTCGACCACTGGCTTGCCAGCGGCCAGGTCCAGCGGATTGATGCGCAGCGCAGGGCGATCAGCTTCCAGCCAGGCCGCAACCTGACCATTGGTGGCGACCGATGCGCTACCCGCCAGTACCACTTCGCCGCCACTGATGGCGACCTGTTTGGCGGCATCGATATCGCGCAGCTTGCCCGCTTTGCGGAAGTTGCCCGGCAGGCCCAGCGCCAGCCCCGAGCCACCGGTCAGCAGCGGCAAGTCGGCGCAGGCTTCGCCCAAGGTGTACAAATCCGCATCCGACAGGGCATCGGCAATTGCCATGCTCACACCTTCGGCGCGCAGCTCGGCAATTCTGTTACGCACGCCTTCGACGCCCTGGGCAATGCTGTCATAGCGCAACAGGCCGACCTTGTGGCGGGTCTGCGCTTGCAGCACACGCACCAGATTGGCATCGGTCATGGGCGTCAGCGGGTGGTTCTGCATGCCCGATTCGCTGAGCAGCTGGTCCTGCACGAACAGGTGACCACGGAAGATCGTGCGGCCGTTTTCCGGGAAGGCCGGGCAGGCGAGGGTGAAATCGCTGCCCAGTTGCTCCAGCAGTGCTTCGCTGACCTGGCCGATGTTGCCCGCGGCAGTGGAATCGAAGGTCGAGCAGTATTTGAAGAAGATCTGCTCGCAGCCGCGCTCGCGCAGCCATTCCAGAGCCGCCAGGGATTCAGCCACCGCGTCGGCGCTGGGCGTGGTACGCGATTTCAGCGCGATGACAATCGCGTCAGCGTCCAGACCAGCAGCCATCTCGGCGCTGGGTATGCCAATGCTTTGCACGGTGCGCATGCCGCCCCGCACCAGCATGTTGGCCAGGTCGGTGGCGCCGGTGAAGTCATCGGCAATGCAGCCCAGCAGCGGGCGAGCGTTATTCAGGCTCATCAGTCGCTCCTCAGGCTTTTTCTGGCTTGGCTTTCGGCAACTCGATGCCCGGGAAAATCTTGATCACGGCCGAGTCATCCTCGCGACCGAAGCCGGCGCTGGACGCCTGCATGAACATCTGGTGCGCGGTGGCCGAGAGTGGCAGCGGGAATTTGCTGCTGCGTGCGGTATCCAGCACCAGGCCGAGGTCTTTGACGAAGATGTCCACGGCCGACAGCGGCGTGTAATCGGCATTGAGGATGTGCGGCACGCGGTTCTCGAACATCCACGAGTTACCGGCACTGTTGGTGATCACTTCATACAGCGCGTCAGCGTCGACACCTTCGCGCAGGCCGAGGGCCATGGCTTCGGCGCTGGCTGCGATGTGTACGCCAGCGAGAAGCTGATTGATGATTTTGACTTTCGAGCCCAGACCGTGGACGTCGCCCAGGCGATAGACCTTGCCGGCCATGCCGTTGAGGATGGCTTCTGCCTTGACGTAGGACTCGGCCGGGCCGGAGGTCATCATGGTCATTTGGCCAGCGGCAGCCTTGGCGGCACCGCCGGAGATAGGCGCATCAAGGTACAGCAGGTTCTGTGCGGCCAGACGCTCGCCCAGTTCGACGGCGAAAGTGGGCGCGACGGTGGCGCAACCGATGACCAGGCAGCCCGGACGCAGCGCGGCAATGGCGCCGTTCTCGCCAAACAGCACGGTTTCGGTCTGCTCGGCGTTGACCACAACGGTGATGATCACATCGCAGGCAGCGGCCATGCTGGCCGGAGAATCACAGGCAACCCCGCCTTCCTGGGCGAATGCTTCGGTCACGCTGGTGCGCACATCACAGGCATGCACAGTGAAGCCGCTACGCAGCAACGAGCGGGCAATGCCCAGACCCATCGCACCCAGGCCGATAACGCCAACGTTCTTGCCAGTCATGCAGTAATCCTCGAAGTCAGTGCCGATGCCTGTGAAGCTGGCATTCGGACGTTATTGTTCTGATCTGTGAATCGGATAGTGAATCAATGAGTAAATAATGTGAAGTATTTTTATTTTTCACAAAATTTAACATCGATAGGCTTTTTCCATCGCGCACAAAAAAGCCCCTGTGCGGGGCTTGATTGAAAACCATGATGTTCGGCGTGCTGCGCCGTCTTTCACGAATCAGAATTTCGGCACTGGTGCGCTGGTGGCGTTTCGCAGTGAGCCGCTTTCCTGACGCACGACTTCTTTGGGCTTGTACGCGCAATAACCGGGGCGCGGCCCGACTTTCGGGTGGTTGCGGCAGGTGTCCGGGCGCTTGTCATAGATGGTGCACAGGCGGCTTTTGCGGTCCAGGTACAGGCAGTCGTTGTTGCTCATGCGCTGCAAGGTGAAGATCTCGGACTTCTGGTTGTAGCGCTCGACGATGCCTTCTTTCTGCAGACGCTTGGCGATGTTCTTCGCCGGGTCGCCGCGTTCGAACTCATCGACGATGCCGATGCGGATCAGGTCCTTGATCTTCACTTCGACCGGCAACGTGCAGCAACTGGACACGCAGCCCCCGCACATGTGGCTGGAGTATTTGGCCCAGGTGTCGATGCGATCGAGTTCTGCGGCGGCGATCAAGGTGGGTTTCATTTCAGGTCAGGCTTCCGGGTGTATCGGGGCGCGCGATCATACCGGTCTGCAGCGATTTGCAGAAAGCAAAAATTGCCGAGGCGACTGCCGGTCAGGTGTGGGCAGGCAGTCGGCTGCAGCGTCCGCGCCTGCCGAGCGCAGTCGGTCAGCAGGCGCGGTGTCTCAGAAGGCACTCAGGACTTGAGCTTGTCGTCGGCCCTGAACATGCTGCGGATGCCACGAACGGCCTGGCGTATGCGGTCCTGATTCTCGATCAGGGCGAAGCGCACGTGATCGTCGCCGTACTCGCCGAAACCGATGCCCGGCGAGACACACACCTCGGCTTCGGCCAGCAGCTTCTTGGCGAACTCCAGCGAACCCAGGTGCGCATAAGCCTGGGGGATCTTCGCCCAGACGTACATCGAAGCCTTGGGGTTCTCGACCATCCAGCCCAGCTCGTGCAAGCCTTTGACCAGCACATTGCGGCGCTGGCGATACTGCTCGGCGATGTCGAGCACGCATTGCTGGTCGCCTTCCAGCGCGGCAATCGCCGCCACCTGCAGTGGCGTGAAGGTACCGTAGTCGTGGTAACTCTTGATCCGCGCCAGTGCATTCACCAGTTCGGGGTTGCCGACCATGAAGCCAATCCGCCAGCCTGCCATGTTGTAGCTCTTGGACAGGGTGAAGAACTCGACGGCAATGTCCTTGGCACCCGGAACCTGCATGATCGACGGGGCTTTCCAGCCATCGTAGACGATGTCGGCGTATGCCAGGTCATGCACCACCAGCACGTCGTACTGTTTGGCCAGGGCCACCACGCGCTCGAAGAAATCCAGCTCCACACATTGCGCAGTCGGGTTGGACGGGAAGCCCAGAATCATCATCTTCGGCTTGGGAATCGATCCGCGAATGGCTTTTTCCAGTTCGTCGAAGAAGTCCACGCCTGGCACCAGCGGCACCGATCGCACCTGGGCGCCGGCAATCACGGCACCGTAGATGTGGATCGGGTAACTGGGGTTGGGCACCAGCACCGTGTCGCCCTGATCCAGCGTGGCGAGCATCAGGTGGGCCAGACCTTCCTTGGAACCAATGGTCACGATCGCTTCGCTTTCGGGGTCGATGTCGACCTCATAGCGCTTCTTGTACCAGTTGGAAATCGCCCGGCGCAGGCGTGGAATGCCGCGCGAGGTGGAGTAGCCGTGGGTGTCTTCGCGCTGGGCGACGGTGATCAGTTTTTCGACAATGTGCGGCGGTGTGGCCCCATCGGGGTTGCCCATGCTCAGGTCGATAATGTCCTCACCGCGACGACGAGCAGCCATTTTCAGCTCGGCGGTGATGTTGAACACGTAAGGGGGGAGTCGATCGATGCGCGCAAAGCGGCGCGGCGAACCTTGGTCTGCCATGAGTATCTCGCGTACGTAAGCGCCCGGAACCGTCCGAGCGACGTGGCCACATGAGGCGGCCTGCCGAGGAAGATAGATGGGCTGATAGCCTTTTGTCCATCGGGATTTGCAACGCCGTGCCAAGACCGATATTCGGACCCCACCAAACCACCCGGCGGTGTAGAATCGGCGCTATTCATCGCCAGTCATCCCCGGCGGGTTTATGAGCTCAGGCCGAGTACACGGTGATCCCGTGGTGTTCGGTTTCTTCGCTGCCTGCGGTCACTGCCGCTCGTCCGCGACGTCAATAGAAGCTCACTCCCTTCCTGATCAGCCTTATTTTTGCCGGAGTGCTCCAATGCCTGATTACCGCTCGAAAACCTCCACCCACGGCCGCAACATGGCCGGCGCCCGTGCCCTGTGGCGCGCCACGGGCATGAAGGACGAAGATTTCAAGAAACCGATCATCGCCATCGCCAACTCCTTCACCCAGTTCGTGCCAGGCCACGTCCACCTCAAGGACATGGGCCAACTGGTCGCGCGTGAAGTCGAACGCGCCGGTGGCGTGGCCAAGGAATTCAACACCATTGCGGTCGACGACGGCATCGCCATGGGGCACGACGGCATGCTCTATTCGCTGCCGAGCCGCGAGATCATTGCCGACTCGGTCGAATACATGGTCAACGCGCATTGCGCCGACGCCATCGTGTGCATTTCCAACTGCGACAAGATCACCCCCGGCATGCTGATGGCGTCGTTGCGCCTGAACATTCCGGTGATCTTCGTTTCCGGCGGGCCAATGGAAGCGGGCAAGACCAAGCTGGCCAGCCACGGCCTGGATCTGGTCGATGCGATGGTCATCGCCGCCGATTCGACCGCCAGCGATGAAAAAGTCGCCGAGTACGAGCGCAGCGCCTGTCCGACCTGCGGGTCGTGTTCCGGCATGTTCACCGCCAACTCGATGAACTGCCTGACCGAAGCACTGGGCCTGGCCCTGCCAGGCAACGGTTCCGCACTCGCCACCCACAGCGACCGCGAGCAACTGTTCCTGCAGGCCGGCCGCACCATCGTTGACCTGTGCCGTCAGTACTACAAGGAAAACGATGACTCGGTGTTGCCGCGCAACATCGCCAACTTCAAGGCGTTCGAGAACGCCATGACGCTGGACATCGCCATGGGCGGTTCGACCAACACCATCCTGCACTTGCTGGCGGCGGCTCAGGAAGCCGAGATCGACTTCGACCTGCGCCACATTGATCATCTGTCGCGTAAGGTGCCGCAGCTGTGCAAGGTCGCGCCGAACATCCAGAAGTACCACATGGAAGACGTGCACCGCGCGGGCGGGATCTTCAGCATCCTCGGCGAGCTGGCCCGTGGTGGTCTGCTGCACACCGACCTGCCGACCGTACACAGCAAGACCCTGGCCGAAGGCATCGCCAAATGGGACATCACCCAGACGGACGACGAAGCCGTGCACACCTTCTTCAAGGCAGGCCCGGCGGGCATCCCGACGCAGACCGCGTTCAGCCAGTCGACCCGCTGGGAAAGCCTGGATGACGACCGTGAAAACGGCTGCATCCGCAGTGTCGAGCACGCCTATTCACAAGAAGGTGGCCTGGCCGTGCTGTACGGCAACATCGCACTGGACGGCTGCGTGGTGAAAACCGCTGGTGTCGACGAGTCGATCCACGTCTTCGAAGGCAACGCGAAGATCTTCGAAAGCCAGGACAGCGCGGTGCGCGGGATTCTCGCTGACGAAGTCAAAGCGGGCGACATTGTCATCATCCGCTACGAAGGCCCGAAAGGCGGACCGGGCATGCAGGAAATGCTCTACCCGACGTCCTACTTGAAGTCCAAAGGGCTGGGCAAGGATTGTGCGCTGCTGACTGACGGCCGTTTCTCGGGCGGTACGTCCGGCCTGTCCATTGGTCACGCCTCACCGGAAGCTGCGGCAGGCGGAGCGATCGGTCTGGTGCGCGACGGTGACAAGGTGCTGATCGACATCCCCAACCGCTCGATCAACCTGCTGATTGACGATGCCGAAATGGCCGAGCGTCGCGCCGAACAGGACAAGAAAGGCTGGAAGCCTGTCGAGTCGCGTCCACGCAAAGTGACCACCGCCCTCAAGGCCTACGCCCTGCTGGCGACCAGCGCCGACAAGGGCGCGGTGCGTGACAAGGCGTTGCTGGACAAGCTGGTGCCTTGATCCGCATCGGCAACACTAAAAAGCCCGGCAGAGATGCCGGGCTTTTTGCTGTGTTTGAAAAGCTGCACTCACTTGCGGTCGGCAATCACCCCGATCAGCACCAGCACCACCAGCAGCACTGGCGCCAGGCTGTAGTTGTTGAACTGGCTGAGGCCGCGCACTACCCACGGGGTGGCGTAGATCAGCGCTGCGCCACTGCCGACTGCGCAGAGCAGGGCGATGAGCGGGATGCGCAGGGCGCCGGTCATGCCGCTGATTCGCTGTTCCAGCCAGCCTTTGATGTCCGAGCCGAACAGCACCAGCAGGCAGCCCACCAGCGCGAGCGCGATTTCCGAGAGATTGCTGCGGCTCCAGCGCGAGACGGTGGCGAGCAAATCGAGTACGAAATCCATGCAGGGTCCTTAGATCAGAAAGTATTGCAGCAGGTCGTTGAGGAACAGCTGGCCTTGTGGCGTGGCGATCAGGCGTGTCGGGTCCTGGTGCAGCAACCCCTTTTGTTCAGCCTGTCGACGCGCCTCGGCCAGCGAATCGAGGCTTAGACCGGTTCTTTCGCGAAATAACGCAGCGTCCACACCATTTGTCAGTCGCAGTGCGTTCATCAGGAATTCGAACGGCAATTCGTCCAGCGGCAACAGCTTGGAACCGGCCTGAAACGGTTTGTCCGGGTTCAGGTAATCCTTGGGCAGTCGGGTTTTCCAGGTGCGCATGATGCGCCCGTCCGGGTGGCTCAGCTTGCCGTGTGCGCCTGCGCCGATGCCGATGAAATCACCGAACGCCCAATAGTTGAGGTTATGCCGCGCCGGTTTCCCGGGCTGTGCATAAGCTGACACTTCGTATTGCGCGTAGCCATGAGTGGCCAGCAACTGCTGCCCGGTTTCCTGAATGTCCCAGAGAATGTCGTCTTCGGGCAGCATCGGTGGCTGATTCCAGAATACCGTGTTGGGCTCCAGGGTCAGTTGATACCAGGACAGGTGGGTCGGTGCGAGGGCAATGGCCTGGCGCAGATCAGCCAGCGCTTCGTCCTGGGATTGATCCGGCAGGCCGTGCATCAGGTCCAGATTGAAGTTGTCGAAACCGGCCTGGCGCGCCATGTCGGCAGCACGAATCGCTTCGTCGCCGTTGTGAATGCGGCCCAGCGCCTTGAGTTTGGACTCTTCGAAGCTCTGGATGCCGATCGACAGTCGATTGATGCCCAAGCCGCGATAGGCGCTGAACTTGGCCTGCTCGAAGGTGCCGGGGTTGGCTTCCAGGGTGATCTCGATGTCGCTGGCAAAGCGGATGCGCTGTTCGACGCCTTTCAGCAGGCGCCCCAGCGCATCGGCGCTGAACAGGCTTGGCGTACCGCCACCAAAGAAGATCGATTGCAGCTCGCGGCCATAGACGTGTGGCAGGTCAAGGTCAAGGTCGGCGAGCAGGGCGTCGACGTATTCCTGTTCCGGCAGCACCGGGCTGGCGGTGTGCGAGTTGAAGTCGCAGTACGGGCATTTGCGCACGCACCACGGAATATGGATGTACAGCGACAGCGGCGGCAGGTGCGGCAGTGCAGGGCGCGGGCTCTCTGACGAGAAGCCGCTCTCGCCGAGAAACAGCGGCTGCGCAGGCGAATCGTGGGTCATTGCAGACCCAGGCGTTGCCGCAACAGGACCATCGCGCGGGCGCGGTGACTGAGCTGGTTTTTCTCGGTCGGGCCCAGTTCGGCGCTCGAGCAGTTGCGCTCCGGCACCCAGAACAGCGGGTCATAGCCGAAGCCGTGTTCACCGCTGGCGGCATGCAGAATGCGCCCGTGCCACAGTCCTTCACAGAGGATCGGCAATGGGTCGTCGGCGTGGCGTACCAGCGCCAACACGCACACGAACTGCGCACCACGCTGGTCGTCCGGCACGTCTTTCAGCGCCTCCAGCAGCTTGGCGTTGTTGGCAGCATCGCCCTGGCCGTCGGCGTAGCGGGCGGAATAGATACCCGGCGCGCCGCCGAGAAAGTCCACTGCCAGCCCCGAGTCGTCGGCCAGCGCAGGCAGGCCGGAGAGGCGCGCGGCGTTGCGTGCCTTGAGGATTGCATTCTCGACGAATGACAGGCCGGTTTCTTCCGGCTCAATCAGGCTGAATTCGCTGACCGAGCGCAGCGTTACGCTGCCGCCGAGCATGGCCTGGAGTTCCTTGAGTTTGCCGCCATTGTGGCTGGCCAGTACGAGTTGTGTGAGGTTCATGGTTGGCCTGTCGTGGTGCATGAAAACGGTCGATTAAACGGCAATCCTGTGGTCCGTCAACCCGGGGCTGGTGACGCGGTAGATACCGATCTCGCCGAGCAGATTGGGCCAGAGCTTGCTGGCCCAGCCATGACGGTGCTGCTGGTCGACCGCCAGCCTGTCGAGCACCTGCGCATCGCGCTCGCGGCACAGCTCTTCGAAGTCGCCGAAGGTACAGAAGTGAATGTTCGGCGTGTTGTACCAGGTGTACGGCAGGAATTCGGACACTGGCATGCGGCCTTTGCTGGCCAGGTACCAGCGGCAGCGCCAGTGACCGAAATTCGGGAAGGTGATGATGCACTGGCGACCGACGCGCAGCATTTCGTCGAGGATTCGGTCCGGGTAATGCACCGCTTGCAGGGCCTGGGTCATGACCACGACGTCGAAGCTGTTGCTGGCAAAGTTGCCCAGCCCCTTGTCGAGGTCCTGCTCGATGACGTTGATGCCCTTGGCGACGCACTCGGCAATGTTGGCCGCGTCGTTTTCCAGTCCGTAGCCAGTG
Source organism: Pseudomonas sp. PvP028 (assembly GCF_017832255.1). NCBI lineage: Bacteria > Pseudomonadati > Pseudomonadota > Gammaproteobacteria > Pseudomonadales > Pseudomonadaceae > Pseudomonas > Pseudomonas sp. PvP028. The sequence continues at coordinate 883,821 of NZ_JAFIBL010000001.1, read as the reverse complement.
ACCTGCTTGTGGTCACGCAGCCAGGTCAGCAATTCGCCGTCACCGCAGCCCAGGTCGAGCACGCGGCTGCCCGCGGGAATCCATTCCTGAATGATTTCCAGATCGGCTCTCATGGCGTCCTCACAACGAAATTCGGTTCATGTAATTACCGAAAGCCTGCAAGTAGCGCGGAATCGGGATCAGAAAAGCGTCGTGGCCCTGCGGTGCGTCGATTTCCAGGTAGCAGACGTCCTTGCGCGCGGCCATCAGCGCGTCCACCAGTTCCCGCGAGCGGGCCGGCGAGAAGCGCCAGTCGGTGGTGAACGACATCACACAGAATTTGGCGGTGGCGTTGGCGAAGGTCTTGGCCAGGTCGTCATTGAAGTTCGCCGCAGGGTCGAAGTAATCCAGTGCCTTGGTCATCAACAGGTAGGTATTGGCGTCGAAACGCCCGGAAAACTCTTCACCCTGATAGCGCAGATAGCTTTCGACCTGGAACTCGACACTGTGGAAGTCGTAGTTGAGTTTTTCGCTCTTCAGGCCACGGCCGAATTTCTCGCCCATCGAGTCATCCGACAGGTAGGTGATGTGCCCGACCATCCGCGCCAGCATCAGACCGCGCTTGGGAATCACACCGCGCTCTTGGAACGAGCCACCGTGAAATTCCGGGTCGGTGAGAATGGCCTGGCGGGCCACCTCGTTGAACGCGATGTTCTGCGCCGACAGCTTGGGCGCCGAGGCGATTGCCAGGCAATGGCGCACGCGGTGCGGATAGCTGATGGTCCACTGCAGCGCCTGCATACCGCCCAGGCTGCCGCCAATCACCGCGGCCCAGGTATCGATGCCGAGCAGATCGGCCAGCCGGGCCTGGCTGTTGACCCAGTCTTCAACCGTCACCACCGGGAAGTTGGCGCCGAACGGCTTGCCGGTGTCCGGATCAATGCTGCTCGGCCCGGTGGAGCCATTGCAACCGCCCAGATTGTTGAGGCTGACGACGAAGAATTTTTGGGTGTCGATAGGCTTGCCGGGACCGATGCAGCTGTCCCACCAACCGGGTTTGCGGTCATCGGCGCTGTGGAAGCCTGCGGCATGGTGATGCCCGGACAGCGCATGACAGATCAGCACGGCATTGCTGCGTGCGGCGTTGAGTTGACCGTAGGTTTCGTAAATCAGGTCATAGGCTGGTAACGAACGACCGCAGGCCAGCGCCAGAGGCTCGCTGAAATGCGCCGTTTGCGGTGTGACCAGTCCGACAGAATCGTGGGGGAATACCGTGGGCATCGACCCTGCTCTCGCGTGAATGAGGCGTAAGTCTAAAGACCGCGGGGTGCAGCGGCAATAAGGGATGTTGTGAGGCGTAAATCAACGGCACGATAGTTAAGGCTGTTGTAGGAGCGAACTTGTTCGCGAAGGCGTTGCTTGGGTCGATATATCCTCTTTGGATGTACCTACCCCTTCGCGAACAAGTTCGCTCCTACGGCCTACGGCCAGAATCAAAAGCGGACTTGTGTGTAACGTCGAGCATTGGAGCGTGGGAACAGGAATGCTTACATCAACAGCCGCAGCACATCCGGCATGCCGCTCATGGCGGCGAGGTTGTTGATGACCAGCATGTCCAGCAGCTTGAGCACCAGGAATGCGAGGATCGGCGAGATGTCCAGGCCGCCCAGGTTCGGGACGATCTTGCGGAACGGTGCCAGTGCCGGTTCGCAGATCTGGTTGACCAGTTCCGCGCCAGGGTTATGGCTGCCCGGTGCGACCCACGAAAGAATCACGCTGATGATCAGGGCAAAGAAGAAGATCTTCAGGAACAGCGCGGTGACGCTGATGATCGACCACAGCAGCAGGTGCAGCGGGTCGCCCGTGGTGCCGAACATCAGCAGCAGGGTCAGGGCCATCAGGATCATCTGCACGATGATCGCCAGCACCAGCGACGACATGTCCAGCCCGAACAGGCTGGGAATGATGCGCCGCAACGGCTTGAGCAACGGTTGGGTGGCGCGCACGATGAACTGGCACAGTGGGTTGTAGAAGTTGGCCCGCACCAGTTGCAGGACGAAGCGCAACAGTACGATCAGCAGGTAAAGACTGCCAAGCGTCTGCAGGACGTAAATTGCAGCGGTGTTCAATCCGATCATCGATCTGCTCCAGAAAACCCGAAAATTATTTGCCCAGTTGTTCAGCCAGCTCGGCTGCACGATGGTCTGCTGCGGTCAGTGCCGTTTCCACCAGTGCCTCGAAACCGCCCGCCTGGAATGCCTTGATGGCGGCCTCGGTGGTCCCTCCCGGTGAGGCGACACGCCGCCGCAGTTCGCCTGCGTCCACATCACTGCCGGTCGCGATCAAGGCCGAGCCCAGCGCTGTTTGCAGGGTCAGCTTTTTAGCGATGTCCTCCGGCAGCCCCAGTTTCACGCCTGCCGCAGTCATCGCCTCCATCATCAAAAAGAAATACGCCGGACCGCTGCCGGACACTGCCGTGACAGCGTCCATGTGTTTTTCCTGCTCGACCCAGACCGCGACGCCGACCGCGGCCAACAACGTCTCGGCCTGTTCACGCTGCTCGGACGTGACGTTGTCGGTCGCGTACAGCCCACTGGCCCCCTGACGCAGCAGCGAGGGCGTGTTGGGCATGCAACGCACCACCGGCTGCTCGCCCAGCCATTGCGTCAGGCTGGCGCAGGTGATGCCGGCCGCGACCGAAACAATCAGTTGGTGAGGTTCGAGACAGGGCTTCAAAGCCTGACAGACGTTTTTCATCATCTGCGGCTTGACCGCCAGCACCACCACGTCGGCGCCTTGGATCGCCTCGGCGTTGTCAGCGAATACCTTGATACCGTGGTCGTTGGCGATGCGCTCGCGGGTTTCGGCACCCGGCGCACTGGCACTGATCAGTGCCGCCTCCACGCCTTGGGCGCGCAGGCCGCCGATCAGGCTGGCGGCCATGTTTCCGGCACCGACGAAGGCAATACGGGTCTTGCTCATGAAGGGGTCCTTATGAAGAGGTTATGGCTGGCCATAGTCGCGGGCACCAAAAAGAGCGGTGCCGATGCGTACCCAGGTCGCGCCTTGTGCAATGGCGGCTTCCAGGTCGTGGCTCATGCCCATGGAAAGTGTGTCGAGCGGCAGGTTCAACTGCTCCTGCAGCGTGCGCACTGCGGCGAAGGATGCATCCTGCGCCGCAGGATCGTCTGTGGGCTCGGGGATGGCCATCAGGCCGCGCAACCTGAGTCGCGGCAGGGCGATGATGGCAGCGGCCAGTGCAGGCAGGTCCTGAGGCGTGCAGCCCGACTTGCTGGCTTCGCCACTGACGTTCACCTGAATGCAGATGTTCAGCGGTTCAAGCGCTTCGGGGCGTTGCTCGGACAGGCGTTGAGCGATTTTCAGGCGGTCCACGGAATGTACCCAGTCGAAGTTCTCGGCGATAGCTCGCGTCTTGTTCGATTGAATGGGGCCAATGAAGTGCCAGCACAAGGGCAGGTCGCTCAGTTCGAGCTGTTTGCCCAGTGCTTCCTGTAGATAATTTTCGCCAAAATCGCGCAAACCTGCGGTGTAAGCTTCACGCAGGTCACTGGCGGGCTTGGTTTTGCTCACCGCCAGCAGGCCGACGGACGCCGGATCGCGCTCAGCGGCAAGCGCTGCGTCGCGAATTCGCTGTTCGAGCGTTGAAATGTTCGCTGCTATCGTAGACATTGATTTGCGCCAGCAGGGCTAAAGTCTGCGGCATTCTATGTGATTGAGGAGCTGTATGGATATTACCGAGCTGCTGGCCTTCAGTGCCAAACAGGGCGCGTCGGACTTGCACCTCTCTGCAGGTCTGCCGCCGATGATCCGCGTCGACGGCGATGTACGGCGTATCAACCTGCCCCCGCTGGACGCGAAGGAGGTCAAGGCGCTGATCTACGACATCATGAACGACAAGCAACGGCAAGACTTCGAAGAGCGTCTGGAAACCGACTTTTCCTTCGAAGTGCCGGGCGTGGCGCGGTTTCGGGTCAACGCCTTCAACCAGAATCGCGGTGCCGGCGCGGTATTCCGGACCATTCCCTCGAAAATCCTGAGCATGGAAGACTTGGGCATGGGCAATGTGTTTCGCAAGATTACCGACGTGGCGCGCGGCCTGATTCTGGTCACCGGTCCGACCGGCTCAGGCAAGTCGACCACCCTGGCGGCGATGATCGACTACCTCAATTGCAACAAGCATCACCATATCCTGACCATCGAGGACCCGATCGAATTCGTCCACGAGTCGAAGAAGTGCCTGGTCAACCAGCGCGAGGTGCACCGCGACACGCTGGGCTTCTCGGAGGCGCTGCGCTCGGCGTTGCGTGAAGACCCGGACGTGATTCTGGTCGGTGAAATGCGTGACCTGGAGACCATCCGCCTGGCGCTGACCGCTGCTGAGACCGGCCATCTGGTATTCGGCACGCTGCACACCACGTCAGCGGCCAAGACCATCGACCGGATCGTCGACGTGTTTCCGGCTCAGGAAAAATCGATGATTCGCTCGATGCTCTCCGAATCGCTGCACGCCGTGGTCTCGCAGGCGTTGCTCAAGAAGGTCGGCGGCGGACGCGTGGCGGCGCACGAAATCATGATGGGCACCCCGGCGATCCGTAACCTGATCCGTGAGGACAAGGTGGCGCAGATGTATTCGTCGATCCAGACGGGCGGCTCGATGGGCATGCAGACGCTGGACATGTGCCTGGCCGATCTGGTGAAGAAGGGGCTGATCACCCGCGAAAGCGCACGCGAACGCGCCAAGGTGCCGGATAACTTCTGATCACAGGGATGCTGCAGGAACGAAAAAGGGGTCTTGAACGCGTTCAAGACCCCTTTTTCAGATGCAGCTTGCAGACCGTAGATTCAGGCCAGGATCAGCGCTGAACGACACGCATCTGCCCTGTCTGCTTGGGCAACACACGCTTGGCAATCTTGTAGTGGCTGTTCCAATACGGTTTGTTCAGCGTATCGACAGTTACGGCCTTGCCACGGCGCGGCGCATGAACGAACTTGTTGTCGCCCAGGTAAATGGCGACGTGGTTGATGTTGCGGCTCTTGATGTTGAAGAACAGCAGATCACCGGGTTTCAGGTCCTTGCGATCCACCGTCTGACCATGACCCTGGGCCATGGCATTGGAGGTGCGTGGCAGGTCGACCTCACGGACATCCGTGTAGGCGTATTTGACCAGTCCGCTGCAATCCAGGCCTTTACCGGGCGTGTTGCCGCCCCAGCGATAAGGCGTGCCCACAGCCTGCAAGGCGCGCTTTACAACGGCGTTGCCTTGCTTGGCAGGGGCAGAAGCCTGCAAGGCCGCGACTTTCTTGGCGTTCTTGCGTGAAAGCGGCTTCTGGACGGCGTGGGTACTAGTGCCGTACTGAGTTCGGGTGGTGGTGGCTTCCTGGGGTGCATTGCGAGTCGCGAGTGCCGGTGAAGAGTGGCTTTTGGCGGTGTAGCCCGAGAAGCTCGCAGGAAGTTGTTGCTCACGATTGGTGGCGTGGGCGGCCAGAGGCATAAATAGGCAAATGGTTAGCCATGTCTTGAAAAAAGGACGCATTCGGCAGGGCTCATGGTGGTCAGCGCGCAACTTTATAACAGCTTTTTGAAAAAAACTGACCCCATTTGTCGAGCGCATCACAGTGGCATCATTGCGTTTTATGCGACAGACTCTTTCTTTTTTTGGCCCAATCCCTTTAGCGACAAGGGCTTGGCGGCATTAAACCGCCTCATGTGCCATACGTCGGAATAGGGAAACCAAGTCACAATTTTGTTATGTATTTTTTTCTATCAGCACAAAGAGGGCAAAAATGAACGCCTATCGTTCAGACACACACAGCAAGGTCATGGGCTATCTGATGTGGATTTTCGGGTTCCTGGGAGCGCATCGCTTCTACTACGGCAAGCCGGTCACCGGGACCATCTGGTTCTTCACATTCGGTCTGTTTGGCATCGGCTGGCTGATCGACCTGTTCCTGATCCCGTCGATGGACCGTGACGCCGACCTGCGCTTTACACCTGGCTCCACCGACTACAGCGTGGCGTGGGTGCTGTTGACCTTCCTCGGTCTCTTCGGTGTACACCGCATGTACCAGGGCAAGTGGATCACCGGGATCATCTACCTGTTTACCGGCGGGTTGTTTCTGGTCGGCATCCTCTATGACTTCTGGACATTGAATGACCAGATCTCGATGAAGAACGCCCGACGCGGGTAAGGCTGGGACGAAGGGCTGACGCAGAGCGCAGCCCGGACACCTATCGTTCCTCGCGCTCTGGTGGGAATGCCTGTCGTGACGCTCCGCGTCACAAATCTGCGCCGCGCCGCATGCTCAAGACCGGACGCAGAGCGTCCAGAACGGCATGCCGACGCGGAGCGTCGCACGATAGTCGAAACCCTTCGCGAACCAGTTCGCTCCTACGGCCTTCGGCCAGAATCAAAAGCGGACTTGTGCATAACGATGAGCACTCTGTGCGGGAGCGAGAGTCCGGAGCTGGCTCAACGGCTGTAGCTGATCCGTCCATCCACCAGTGTGTAGCGTACCGAGCCGGGCAGGCAGTGGCCGATGAAGGGGCAGTTTTCGCCTTTTGACAGCCAGGTCTCGCCGGCAACCGTCGAGGCGGCCGGGTCGAACAGGACGATGTCGGCCGGCGCTCCTGCACTCAGCTTGCCGGCTGGCAGGCGCAGCGCGGCGGCAGGGCCGCTGCTCAGGCGGGCGATCAGGGTCGGCAGGTCCAGCAGGCCGTCATCCACCAGCGTCATGGCCAGCGGCAGCAGCAGTTCGACGCTGCTGATGCCTGGTTCCGTAGCGCCAAACGGTGCCAGCTTGGCATCGCGTTCGTGCGGCTGGTGATGGCTGGAAATCGCCTGAATGACACCACTCTTCACCGCTTCACGCAGGCCATCGCGATCAGCGCGGGTGCGCAGTGGCGGCTGCACGTGATAGAGGCTGGAGAAGTCGATCAGCGCCTCGTCAGTCAGAATCAACTGATACAGCGCGACGTCCGCCGTCACCGGCAGGCCGCGCGCCTGCGCCTGGGCAATCAGCGCCGCGCCACGTGCACTGGTCAGCTGGCTGAAGTGCGCGCGTACACCGCTCTGTTCGACCAGCAACAGGTCGCGAGCCAGCGCCACGGTCTCGGCCGTCTCGGGAATGCCCGCCAAGCCCAAGAAGCTGGCCGTCGGACCATCGTGCGCCAGACCGCCTTCGGCCAGATCACGATCCTGCGAGTTGAAAATCACCGTCAGGTCAAAGGTCGCCGCATATTCCAGCGCCCGGCACAGCGTGCGGGTGTTGCTGAAGCTGCTCAGGCCGTTGCCGAAGGCCACGCAGCCTGCGTCGCGCAGGGCAATCAGTTCTGCCAGCTGTTCGCCTTCCAGGCCCTTGCTCAGCGCCCCGATGGGGAACACCTTGCTGAACCCGGCCTCACGGGCGCGATCCAGAATCAGCTCGGCCACCGCCGAGGTGTCGAGCACCGGTTTGGTACGTGGCGGGCAGCACAGGCTGGTCACGCCGCCTGCCACCGCCGCGCGGGTTTCGCTGGCAATGCTGCCCTTGCGACTGTAGCCCGGCTCGCGCAGGGATACGTTGAGGTCGACCAAGCCCGGTGCTGCAACCAGCCCGGTAGCGTCGATGGTCTGGGTGGGCTCGAAACCCGCCGGTGCCGAACCGATGGCGCTGAGTTTGCCTGCTTCGAGGTGCAGGTCAGTGATTTGATCCAGCCCGCTGACCGGGTCGATGACGCGAGCGCCGAGGATGCTGAGCTTCACTGGGCGTTCTCCTGTTCGAATTGGCGTTGTGCGTTCTGTCCGCTCATGGCCATGGACAGCACCGCCATGCGGATCGCGATACCGTAAGTCACTTGATTGAGAATCACCGAATGCGCGCCGTCGGCCACTGCCGATTCGATTTCCACGCCGCGGTTGATCGGGCCGGGGTGCATGACTATCGCATCCGGCTTCGCGGCTTCCAGACGCGCAGTGGTCAGGCCGAACAGGCGATAGAACTCGCCTTCGCTGGGCAGCAGGCCACCGGTCATGCGTTCGCGCTGCAGACGCAGCATGATGACCACGTCCACGTCCTTCAAACCTTCGTTGAGGTCGGTGTAGACCTTGACCCCGTATTGTTCGACGCCCACCGGCAGCAGGGTTTTCGGCCCGATCACGCGGATATCCGGGCAGCCCAGCGCCTTGAGCGCAAGCATATTGGAGCGTGCCACCCGTGAATGCAGGATGTCGCCGACGATGGCCACCGACAGGTTCTCGAAACCGCCCTTGTGGCGGCGGATGGTCAGCATGTCGAGCATGCCCTGGGTCGGGTGAGCATGGCGGCCGTCGCCGCCGTTGATGATCGCGACGTCCGGGCAGACGTGCTCGGCAATGAAGTGCGCCGCACCTGAATCCGCGTGGCGCACGACGAACATGTCGGCGGCCATCGCTTCGAGGTTGCGCAGGGTGTCGAACAGCGTTTCACCCTTGCTGGTGGACGAGGTCGAGACGTTCAGCGTGATCACGTCGGCTGACAGGCGCTGGGCCGCCAGCTCAAAAGTGGTCCGGGTGCGCGTGGAGTTCTCGAAGAACACGTTGCACACCGTCTTGCCGCGCAACAATGGGACTTTCTTGACCGCCCGGGCGCCGACTTCGAGGAACGAGTCGGCCGTGTCGAGAATTTCGGTGAGCAGCTCGCGGGGCAAGCCGTCCAGAGACAGGAAATGGCGTAGCTGGCCCAGGTGGTTGAGCTGCAGCGGGCGCTTGGCGTCGAGAGGCGTCATCGCAATGGACTCTTAAAGGGCGGTGGAGAGGTCTTGAAGTTCGAGCGCCAGCGGCTCGGGGCCGGACAGCTTGATGCGTTCATTCGGTGCCAGCGCCAGGGTGGCGCCGACCACGTTCGGACGTACCGGCAGTTCACCGGCGTCCAGGTCCAGCAGGCAGACGAGCGTGACACTGGCCGGGCGGCCGTAATCGAACAGTTCGTTGAGTGCGGCACGGACAGTACGGCCGCTCATCAGCACGTCATCGATCAGCACCAGGTGCTGGCCTTCGATCTCGAACGGCAGTTCAGAAGGGCGCACTTGAGGGTGCAGGCCGTTCTGGCTGAAATCATCGCGATAGAACGAAACGTCCAGCGTGCCCAGCGGAGCGGGGTTGTTCAGTGCCTTGAGCAGCGCCTGGGCAACCCAGACACCGCCGGTGCGGATGCCGATGAAACGAGGGTCGCTGATGCCGCGCTTGCTCAGGTGAGCATTCAGGTCAGTGGCCATCTGACGAATCAGTTCGGCGGGATCGGGCAGGCTCATGGTTGCTCCTTAGAGGCTCGGGCAGCGTCGGTCCGTGGCGCGATGCTCAAGCGATAACGTGGAATCCGGGTATCTCGAAGCGATAAAGGCAGAAAAAGTCACACATTCAATAGTTCGGGGTGCTCATCCAGCCAGCCTTGCAGCAACAGCGCAGCGGCAATGGCGTCCACCGGATTGTCGCGATAGCTGCCTTTCTGGCCGCCGCGCGCCATGCGCTCGCCCTTGGCTTCGAAGGTGGTCAGGCGTTCATCATGGGTGTAGACCGTTACACCAAAGCGTCCGTTGAGCTTGCGCGAAAACTTTTCCGCGCGCGCGCTCATGTCGCTGGGCGTGCCGTCCATGTTCAACGGCAGGCCGACCACGATCGCATCAGGTTTCCACTCGTTGATCAGCGCCTGGACCTTGTCCCAGTCCGGCACGCCATTCTGCGCCTTGAGCGTACAGAGTTCACGTGCCTGGCCGGTAATCGCCTGGCCGACCGCAACGCCGATCTGTTTGGTGCCGTAATCAATGCCCAGCAGCAGCCGTAAGGCGGCCATCAAGCGTGCCCCGCCTGGGTCGAGATCAGGTTGAGGTTGATGCCCAGGCGTCTGGCGGCAGCATCCAGACGCTGCTCGCTGTCGACATCGAACAGGATGGCCGGGTCGAACGAACAGGTCAGCCAGGCATTGTCGGCCATTTCAGCGTCCAGTTGACCGGCGTCCCAGCCCGCGTAACCCAGGGTGATCACATTTTGATCAGGCCCGTAGCCATCGGCGATGGAGAACAGCACATCCTGAGAGGTCGACAAGGAAATCCCGCCCGGAAGATTGACCGTGGCCTGAAAGGTCTGGCCGCTGGGATGCAGGACAAAGCCGCGATCGGTCTGCACCGGCCCGCCGGTATGAATGACGATGTCCTGGCAGTGTCTCGGTGCCGGAAGTTCCGGTCGCAGTTGTTCGAGCACATCGGCCAGGGTCAGGCTTTGCGGGCGGTTGATCACCAGCCCCATGGCGCCATTGGCGTTGTGCTCGACAATGTAGGTCAAGGTCTGAGCAAAGTTCTCATCGTGCATATGAGGCATGGCGATGAGGAAATGATGCTTGAGATAACTCGGAGAGACTTTTTTCATGAGCCCTAGTTTGGCGTTGCCTTGCCCGGCTGACAACTGACACGTGTGGGTGTCGGGCGTCAGCTGGCAAAAAGTTCAGTTGCTTGACAGCTTGTCTCCGCGTGCAAATTTCCAGGTGCGAATGATCTCCAGTCGATCAATATCCGCCAGATCGCCGGTGAACGGCGCAAAAGGCGCCGCCAGACGCACGATCCGCTGTGCGGCTTGATCCAGCAAAGGCTGTCCTGAAGATTCGAGCACCAGCACTTCATACAACGAGCCGTCCCGATTGATTGACACAAGAAGTCGCAAATTACCGTAGATCTGCTTGCGTCGTGCTTCCTCAGGATAGTTCAGGTTTCCGACCCGCTCGACCTTCTTGCGCCAGTCATCCTTGTACCAGGCACCTTTGTCGCGCATGGTCGATGCCGCATTGAGGCGGTGGATCTTCGGGCGCTTGGCGTAAAGCTGCTGTTCGGTCGACAGTTCGGCTTCCAGGCTGGCAATTTCGTTGCTCAGTTCCGAGCTGTCGAAGGTCGGTGCGGCCTTGGTGGTGGGCTCGGGCTTGACCTCATCGCGCTTGGCAACGGTTTTCTGCTGACTGGGCGCGGTGGTCGCGACGGCGGTCTTCGGTGCTTCCTGTTTGACCACCGGCTTGCTGGCCGGGGGCGGCGTGACCTTGTTGACCTTGGTGTCCTGATAGGGCGCCAGCTCAGTGGTCTTGAGCGTTTCGGCCTTGTCCAGAGTGCCGCTGCCCTGCTGATCGTCTTGCGCCAGAAAGTCAGCCTGTTTGGGCTTTTCTTCGCTTTTGAAGCTGGCCAGGGTGATTTCCAGCGTCTGCGAGATCTGCTCCGGCTTTACATAGGTGAAGCCCACGCCAAGGATCACCGCGAGGTGAATCAGCGCCGCGATCATCATGGTAAAACCCAGGCGATCGGCAGGGCGCACACCGGCGTTGGCGAGTTCTAGGGGGAGGTCGTTGTTGGCCATGGGTGTCATTGGCGGTTCAGCATCTCGTCAGCCTGCATGTCAAAATCCGTGTCGTGTTACAGGTGGCGCATGATAACGCAATGTGCCGCGCCGCTCTGCTGCGGATCGGACCAAGGGAATCGATCTGGCGCCGTGGCGCACGGTGTTGCCCGTGGCCAGCGGCGTCAGCGGCTGATCAGCCCTTGCGCGCTTGCAGCTTCTTCTCGATCGCGTCCATCAGCAGGCCACCAATGTTGGTGCCGAAGGCGTTGTCGATCTCGCGGATGCAGGTCGGGCTGGTGACGTTGATTTCGGTCAGGTGCTCACCAATCACGTCGAGGCCGACGAACAGCAGGCCTTTTTCACGCAGGGTCGGGCCGATCTGTTCGGCGATCCAGCGGTCCTTGTCGCTCAACGGACGGGCCTCGCCACGTCCACCGGCCGCCAGGTTGCCACGCGTCTCGCCGGCTGCCGGGATGCGCGCCAGGCAATACGGGACCGGTTCGCCATCGACCATCAGAATGCGTTTGTCGCCGTCCTTGATGGCCGGCAGGTAACCCTGCGCCATGATTTGCTGCGTTCCGTGGGCGGTCAGGGTTTCGAGGATCACTGACAGGTTCGGATCGCCCGCACGGTGGCGGAAGATCGACGCGCCGCCCATGCCGTCCAGCGGCTTGAGGATCACGTCGCCGTGCTGTTCGGCGAATTCACGGATGATGTCCGCGCGGCGGCTGACCAGCGTCGGCGGCGTGCACTGCGGAAACAGTGTGGCGAACAGCTTCTCGTTGCAGTCGCGCAGGCTCTGCGGCTTGTTGACCACCAGTACCCCGGCACGCTCGGCCTGCTCCAGCAGGTAAGTGGCGTAGACGAATTCCATATCGAACGGCGGATCCTTGCGCATCAGGATCACGTCCAGGTCGTCGAGACCTGCGTCGACTTCGGCTTCGAACTCGAACCACTTGGCCGGATCGGCAAACACCTTGAGCGGCTTCATGCGTGCGCGGGCCTGACCAGCGTTCTGATACAGGTCTTTCTGTTCCATATAGAACAGTGACCAGCCGCGTTCCTGGGCGGCAAGCAGCATGGCCAGCGAGCTGTCCTTTTTATAGGAAATGCGCTCAATGGGGTCCATGACAATCCCTAGGCGAACGCTCATGGGCAATATCCTCTGATCGGTAAGGGCCGCAACGGCCGTAAAATTGGCATCAGGGTGGCGCTCCGATTGCTCCCGGTCAAGGGGCAGGCCTGCCGCGATGCGCCAAGGTGCACTTTATGGATTGCGTCTGGAGAGTGTGCTAAAAAGGCTCGGCATCCGGTCTTCGGTCCCAGTCGATCAACGAAGCGATACCGTCAGGCTCCCAGTGCCTCGCAGAATGCGCAAAAATTCGCTGCGGCGATGGAAGAGCAGCTATGGAACAACACGCCTCCGCCCTGAAAGTCATGGTCATCGATGATTCGAAGACCATCCGCCGCACCGCCGAAACACTGCTCAAGAACGCAGGTTGTGAAGTCATCACTGCGATAGACGGTTTCGACGCGCTGGCCAAGATTGCCGATAACCACCCGCGAATCATATTCGTCGATATCATGATGCCGCGTCTGGACGGTTATCAGACCTGCGCGCTGATCAAGAACAACCGGGCATTCAAGTCGACGCCGGTCATCATGCTGTCCTCCAAAGATGGCCTGTTCGACAAGGCCAAGGGGCGGATTGTCGGTTCCGATCAGTTTTTGACCAAGCCTTTCAGCAAGGAAGAACTGCTCAGCGCGATCAAGGCTCATGTGCCGGGCTTCGTTGCAGCAGAACAACACATATCATGACGCCCGCGCCTGATGTAGCGCGCTCGTAATCTGACGGGGAACACCCATGGCTCGAATATTGATCGTCGATGACTCGCCGACTGAAATGTACAAACTCACCGGCATGCTGGAAAAGCACGGTCATGAAGTGCTCAAGGCCGAAAACGGTGCTGATGGCGTGGCCCTGGCCCGTCAGGAAAAGCCCGATGCCGTGCTGATGGACATCGTCATGCCGGGGCTCAACGGTTTTCAGGCCACGCGCCAGCTGACCAAGGATGCCGACACCAGCATGATCCCGGTGATCATGATCACCACCAAGGATCAGGAGACCGACAAGGTCTGGGGTAAACGCCAGGGCGCGCGGGATTACCTGACCAAGCCGGTGGACGAAGAAACCCTGATGAAAACCTTGAATGCGGTGCTGGCCGGCTGATTGCCGGAATCGCCATGGCCGAGCCGCGCACCGCTTTTGAACTGCTTCTGGATATGGATCGACGCTGTCGTTCGCTGGCGGCGGGCCTGCCGCTGCAGGAAGCCCATCAGCAGGACTGGGTCGGCATCGGTTTTCGCATGGGCGAGCAACGCTTTGTCGCGCCGATTGGCGAGATCGCCGAAATCCTTCACGAACCCCATCATGCGGTAATGCCCGGGGTGAAGTTCTGGGTGGCGGGTATCGCCAATCTGCGCGGTCGGTTGTTGCCACTCATGGATCTGTGCGGGTTTTTCGGCCATGAACTGGCGCCGGTGCGTAAACAGCGCCGGGTGCTGGTGGTCGAGCACCATGACGTATTTGCCGGTCTGCTGGTCGATGAAGTGTTCGGCATGCAACGTTTCAGCCAGTTGAGCCTCATACCCCAGACCCCGCAGGACATGGATCAGCGTATGGTGCCGTTCCTGCGCGGGCAATTTATCCGCGAGCAGGCGTGGCATATCTTCAGCCCATGGGCGCTGGTGCAGTCTGCGGATTTCATGGACCTGGCGTCCTAGCATGTCGGGCCTGGTGTGTTTCACAATTGATCCAGGCGGGGGCCTGATTAATGAGTAGTACAGACCGGTCAAGGGAAGGCGCAAGAAGCCGGACGCAGATTATTCTGCTGTTCGTGGCGCTTATCGTTTTCATCATGTTGCTGTTCGCCAACTTCGCCTACCTCAACACTCAGTCCAACTACGACAAACAGTACATCGGGCATGCCGGTGAGCTGCGCGTCCTGTCGCAACGCATCGCGAAAAACGCCACCGAAGCGGCTGCCGGCAAAACCCAGGCGTTCAAGTTGCTGGCCGATGCGCGCAATGATTTCGACGTGCGCTGGGGCTACCTGAGAAAAGGCGACCCGGCCACCGGCCTGCCTGCGGCTCCTGATCTGATACGCGACGAGTTGCGCACCGTGCAACGTGACTGGGAAGGGCTGCGCAAGAGCACCGACGTGATTCTGGCCAGCGAACAAACCGTTCTGTCGCTGCATCAGGTGGCGGCGACGCTGGCCGAAACCATTCCGCAATTGCAGGCCGAATACGAAAAAGTCGTCGAGAACCTCCTGCAAAGCCGTGCCCCTGCCGCACAGGTGGTGGTTGCGCAACGCCAGGCATTACTCGCAGAACGGATTCTCGGCTCGGTCAACACCGTGCTGGCTGGCGATGAAACGGCTGTGCAGGCCGCCGATGCCTTTGGCCGCGATGCCAGCCAGTTCGGGCGTGTGCTTAACGGCATGCTGGAGGGCAACGCCACGCTGCGCATCTCCCAGGTCGAGGACCGCGATGCGCGGGCGCGGCTGGCGGAGATCGCCGAACTGTTCGAATTCGTCTCAGGCTCCGTGGACGAGATTCTCGAAACCTCGCCCGAGCTGTATCAGGTGCGCGAGGCCTCGGGCAACATCTTCAACACTTCACAAACCCTGCTGGATGAGACCTCGGTACTCGCCAACAGCCTGGAAAACCTCGCCAAGCGCCGCACCGTGAACACCGTCGGCGGCTATGTGCTGGGCTTGCTGGCACTGGCCTCGATCATCCTCATCGGTCTGGTCATGGTGCGCGAGACCAATCGCCAGTTGCGCGAAACTGCGCAGAAGAGCGAGCGCAACCAGACGGCGATCATGCGTCTGCTGGACGAGATCGAGAACCTCGCCGACGGCGACCTGACGGTCACGGCCTCGGTGACCGAGGACTTCACCGGGGCGATTGCCGACTCCATCAATTACTCCATCGACCAGTTGCGCGAGCTGGTGGTGACCATCAACCTGACCGCCGAGCAGGTAGCCGCTGCGGTGACCGAAACCCAGGCGACGGCCATGCAGTTGTCGGCTGCCTCAGAGCATCAGGCGTTGCAGATCAGTGCGGCGTCGACAGCGATCAACGACATGGCAGCGTCCATCGATCAGGTTTCGACCAACGCCTCGGAGTCCTCGGCCGTGGCGGAGCGTTCCGTGACAATTGCCAATAAAGGCAACGAGGTCGTGCAAAACACCATTCACGGCATGGACAACATTCGCGAGCAGATTCAAGACACCTCCAAGCGCATCAAACGTCTGGGCGAGTCATCCCAGGAGATTGGCGACATCGTCAGCCTGATCGACGACATTGCCGACCAGACCAACATCCTGGCCTTGAACGCCGCTATTCAGGCGTCGATGGCCGGCGATGCCGGACGAGGGTTTGCCGTGGTGGCTGACGAAGTGCAGCGGCTGGCCGAGCGTTCGTCGTCTGCGACCAAGCAGATCGAAACGCTGGTCCGGGCCATCCAGAACGACACCAACGAGGCGGTTATCTCCATGGAGCAGACCACCAGCGAAGTGGTGCGCGGCGCACGCCTGGCGCAGGACGCCGGGGTGGCGCTGGGGGAAATCGAAGGGGTGTCCAGGGTGCTGGCCGAGCTGATCGAAAGTATCACCGATGCCGCCCACCAACAGGCCGAGTCTGCCGGGCAGATTTCGCAGATCATGACCGTCATTCAACAGACCACTTCGCAGACCACCTCGGGCACCTCGGCCACTGCTGAAAGCATTGGCAACCTGGCGAAAATGGCCAGCGAAATGCGGCGCTCGGTATCGGGCTTTGCCCTGCCGTCATCGAAGAAAGCCGGATGATGTACCGCACATGAACAACCTTGATTGGGTAACGGACGGTACTCGTCATGGCTGATCGTCACGATTACGTTGCTCTTGAGTGGCTGAAGGGCGAGATCGCCGAAACGTTGCGCCAGGCCCGTCAGGCGCTGGACCTGTTCATCGAAGACCCGGCCAATGCTGCGGCGATGGCCGAGTGCCTGAACCTGGTGCATCAGGTTCACGGCAGTCTGCAGATGATCGAGTTCTATGGCGCCGCGTTGCTGGCCGAGGAAATCGAGCAACTGGCGCTGGCGGTCCAGCAGAACCGTGTCAGCCATCCGGTCGAGTCCGAGCAGCTGTTGATCCAGGCCATGAGTCAGTTGCCGGTTTACCTGGAGCGCATTCATTCCGCGCGCCGCGATCTCCCGCTGGTGGTCTTGCCACTGCTCAATGACCTGCGCAGCGCGCGGGGCGAAAGTCTGCTCTCGGAAACCAGCCTGTTCGCCCCGCAGCTGGTCGTCGTGCCGCCGCTTGATGAGCAGGAGCTGGCGCGGCGCAATACCCCGGAATTGCCCAACCTGCTGCGCAAGCTGCGCCAGACGCTGCAGGCGGCGCTGGCCGGCCTGATGCGCGAGCAGGGCGTGCAGACCCAGCTCGGTTACATGGCCAAGGTGTTTGCCCGGCTTGAGCAGTTGTGCGAAGACGCGCCGCTCGGTGCGCTCTGGCGAATCGCCTCGGCACTGGTCGAAACCATGCTCAACGGCAACTTCACCAACAGTCCGGCGCTGCGCAGTCTGTTGAAGGACGCCGACAAGGAACTCAAGCGTCTGGCCGAGCAGGGCGTCATCGGCATCAATCAGCCCGCCCCCGAAGAGCTGTTGAAAAGCCTGCTGTTCTACATCGCCAAGTCCGACAGCCTGGCGCCGAAGATGCTCGACCTAAAGGACCAGTACGCGCTGGCCGATGCCTTGCCCGGCAACGACGTGGTCAACGAAGAGCGCGCCCGCATGGCCGGTCCGGACCGAGACGCCATGCGTTCGGTGATCGTGGCCTTGTGCGAAGGGCTGGTCAGGGTCAAGGAACGGCTCGACGTGTTCGTGCGCGGCGACCGTCAGCATGTCAGCGAGCTGAACGCGTTGCTGCCGCCGTTGCGGCAGATTGCCGATACCCTGGCGGTGCTGGGTTTCGGCCAGCCGCGCAAGGTGATCATTGATCAGTTGTCTGTGGTCCTTGGTCTGGCGCAGGGGCAGCGCGAGCCCAGCGACGCGGCGCTGATGGATGTCGCGGGTGCCTTGCTCTACGTCGAATCGACCCTTGCCGGCATGGCCGGGAGTCACGAGCAGGTCAGCCGCGAAGAAAGCCGCCTGCCGACCACCGACCTGACGCAGATTCATCAACTGGTGATTCGCGAAGCCCGCACGGTGTTGCAGCAGGCCAAGGACGTAATCCTCGATTACATCGATGGCGAGTGGGACCGACAGCGGCTCGATCCGCTGTGCGCGCTGATCGTGCAGGTTCGCGGTGCGCTGGCCATGATCCCGCTGGCCCGTGCGGCCAGCCTGCTGGCCGCCTGCAACGAATACATTCAGGAACACCTGCTGGTGGACGAAACCCGTCCCACCTGGGTCCAGCTCGATTGCCTGGCCGACACCATCACCGGTATCGAGTATTACCTGGAACGCATGCTCGAAGACCATCAGGCGCCGGGCGACCAAGTGCTGGACATGGCCCAGCAAAGCCTGGCACGGCTGGGCTATACGCCTGCTGCGGACAGCCTCGAAGTGCCGTTGCTCGAAGAGATCATCACTCAGGACGAGTTGCTGGAACTGGATGACCGCAAGGCGCTGGTCAGCCCCACACAAACCATTGCCCAGGTCCTCGCCAGCCCGGTCTCGGCCGTTAACCCGCCCGCCCGTAACGTACCCACCAGCCTGTTGCCGCCCTCGGCCGGGGAAGAGGCGGTGGACGACGAGTTGCGCGATGTGTTTCTCGAAGAGGCCGACGAGGTGCTCGACGCGCTGCGTGAGTACCTGCCGCGCTGGTTCGCCTCGCTCGGCCGCGACGGCCATTGGGACAGCACGGCGCTGACCGAAGTGCGTCGTGCGTTTCATACCCTCAAGGGCAGCGGCCGGATGGTGCGTGCGCTGATCCTCAGCGAGCTGGCCTGGTCGGTGGAGAACCTGCTCAACCGGGTGCTGGAAGGCGATGTACTGCCGGGCCTCGAAGTGCAGCAACTGATGAGTGAAGTGCAGGCGCTGCTGCCGTCGGTTATCCGCGATTTTGCCGAAGATGCGCAGCGCCAGCGCGACGATGTCGACCTGTTGGCGGCTCGCGCCCATGCGTTGGCCAATGGGCTGGAGCCACCGACGCTGCCGGCCGTGGATGATCCTGCGCCAGGCAAACCTGTTGCCGACGAACCGCTCGATCCACAGTTGCTGGAGATTTTCCGTCAGGAAGCGCTCGGCCATCTGAATACCCTCGGCCGCTTCCTCGACAATGCCGAACAATCAGCGTCGCCGGCGATCAGCGACGCGGTGCTGCGTGCGTTGCATACGCTCAAGGGCAGCGCGCACATGGCCGGGGTGCTGCCGATTGCCGAACTGGCCAGCCCGCTCGACCAGTTAGTGCGTGAATACAAGGCTAACCTGATCGATATCGGTTCACCGGAGCTCGTCCTGCTGCGCAGCGCCGAACCGTTGCTGCACAAGGGCCTCGAACAACTGGACAGCACGCCGCTGGCCGATATTCCGGGCGCCGCGCCGCTGATCGAGGCTGCGCTGGCGATGCTCAACGACCGCCTCACCGTGGTGTTGCGTGAGTCGGACAGCGGCCTGCGTATCAAGCGCAACCCCACGCTGCTCGCCAGTTTTCTGGCCGAAGGCATGGACATTGTGCTGGATGCGGAAAACCTGCTGCGGGGCTGGCGGCAGCACCCCGGCGAACGCCAGGAACTGAGCGCGCTGCTCGACGAGCTGACCACCCTCGGTCATGGCGCGCATCTGGCCGACCTGCCGCAGGTCGATGAGCTGTGCGAGGCCTTGCTCGACCTCTACGGCGCGGTCGAGGAAAGCAGTCTGGCGGTCAGCGAGCGGTTTTTCGATGTGGCAGAAAATGCTCACGAAGCGCTTATCAACATGCTTGATCAGGTGGCCGCTGGTCAGGATGTCGAGCCACGTCCCGAATGCGTGCGTGCCTTGAACCAGTTGCTGGATCAGGCGCTTGACCCTTCGGCGACCGGGCTGGTCAAGAGCGACGGCCACCGCACCTTGAGCGTTACCGAGCTCAACGCCGCTACCGCGCAGCTGGCCAGCGAGGCCGGGCACACTGAGACTGAAGTTGCCGGGCCGGACGACGAAATCGTCGAGATATTTCTGGAAGAGGCCGTCGATATCCTCGACAGCGCCGGTCAAGCCTTGCAGCGTTGGCTGGCCGAGCCGGAAAACCCTGCGCCGCTGGCCTCATTGCAGCGCGACCTGCACACCCTCAAGGGCGGTGCGCGGATGGCTGAGGTGGCCGAGGTGGGCGACCTGGCCCACGAACTGGAAAACCTCTACGAGGGATTGATCGACCGGCGCTTCAACCATTCGCCGACGCTGGCCGAGCTGCTGCACGAGAGCCACGACCATCTGGCCATTCTGCTTGAGCAGCTGTATCGGCAGGAAGCGCTCAGCGACCCTTCGGCTTTGATCGAGGCGCTGCGCAGCTGCCGCACGCTCGAGAGCGCCGGGCCCGAGGTGCAAGCCTCGCCTGCCACCAACGAAGATCTTCCCGAACATGACACCGAGCTGCGTGAAGTCTTCCTCGAGGAAGGTTTCGACATCATGGAAAGCTCGGGCGCAGCATTGGCGCGCTGGCAGGCCGATCCGCACAACATGCTGGAAGTCGAAAACCTGCTGCGCGACCTGCACACCCTCAAGGGCGGCGCGCGGATGGTGGAAATTGCTCCGATAGGCGACCTCGCCCACGAGCTGGAGACGCTTTACGAGGGGCTTTCCGCCGGCAGCCTGCAGCCTGCGCCGTTGATGATGGGGCTGTTGCAGAGCGGTCAGGATGTGCTGGCCGACATGCTCGATGCCGTGCGCAGTGACAAGCCGCTGCCTGACGCGACCTTGCTAATTGAGAGCATTCGCAGACTGGCCACCGACGAGCCGTCGGGCGCAGTGCTGGCTGCGCAGGGCCTGGAGGTCCATCCGGAGTCGGTGGTCGCCGTGGCCCCGGTCGCCGAGGGCGAGGTCGAGCGCAGTGGTCCGGAAATGGTCAAGGTGCCTGCCGAGCAACTGGAAGACCTGGTCAACCTGGCCGGCGAAACCTCCATCTTCCGTGGACGTATTGAACAGCAGATTATTGATTCACAGATCGCCCTGGTAGAGATGGAAACCACCATCGAGCGGATGCGCGATCAGTTGCGTCGTCTTGATATGGAAACCCAGGGGCGCATTCTCAGCCGTGAGCAGGTTCAGGCCGAGCGGCTGGGCTATGAAGAGTTCGACCCGCTGGAAATGGACCGCCATTCCCAGTTGCAGCAGTTGTCGCGCGCTTTGTTCGAATCGGCGTCCGACCTGATGGACCTCAAGGAAACCCTCGGTGCGCGCGCCCGCGACGCGGAAACGCTGCTGTCGCAACAGGCCAGGGTCAACACCCAGCTTCAGGAAGGCCTGATGCGTACGCGCATGGTGCCGTTCGAACGATTGGTGCCGCGCCTGCGTCGCGTGGTGCGCCAGGTGGCCTCGGAACTGCACAAGAAAGTCCATTTCGAAGTCGGCAACGCCGACGGTGAAATGGACCGCAACGTGCTGGAACGAATGGTCGCGCCACTGGAGCACATGCTGCGCAACGCCGTCGATCACGGGCTTGAAAGCACCGAAAAACGCATCGCTGCCGGCAAGCCGGAACAGGGCCATATCAGTCTTGAGCTGATGTACGAAGGCGGCGATATGGTCATCGAACTGAGCGATGACGGCTCGGGTGTCGACCTCGCTGCGGTACGCCGCAAGGCCATCAAGCGCGGCATGATCCATCCGGATGCCGATCTGTCCGACCATGAAGTGCTGCCGTTCATCCTGCAGGCGGGTTTTTCCACCAGCGAGATCATCACCCAGATTTCCGGCCGTGGCGTGGGCATGGATGTGGTGCACGCCGAGGTCAAGCAACTGGGCGGTTCGATGGTCATCGACTCGGTACCGGGCCAGGGCACGCGCTTCCGTATTCGACTGCCGATTTCGGTGTCGGTCAACCGGGCGTTGATGGTGACGTGCGGCGAAGAACAGTATGCGGTGCCGCTCAATACCGTCGATGGCATCGTGCGCGTCATGGCCAATGAACTGGACGGCTATTACCAGACCACCCCGCCGCGCTATCAATATGGTGGGCGCAGTTACGAGCTGCGCTATCTGGGCGAGTTGCTGGGCAGCAGTCCGCCCCGGCTGGCCGGGCAATTGCAGCCGCTGCCGGTGTTGCTGGTGCATCTGCAGGATCAGTGGGTGGCGGTGCAGGTCGATGCGCTGGCAGGCTCGCGCGAGATCGTGGTCAAGAGCCTCGGCCCGCAGTTCTCCAGGGTGCAGGGCATTTCCGGTGCGACCATCCTGGGTGACGGGCAAGTGGTGCTGATTCTTGATCTGATGGCGAAGATTCGTACCTTGCAGGGCTTGCCTTTCAGAGGACGCATGGCGCCTGCCTACCACGAAGCCGAACACGCCAGACCGCTGTTGGTGATGGTAGTGGACGATTCGGTGACGGTGCGCAAAGTTACCAGCCGCTTGCTGGAACGCCACGGCATGCACGTGCTGACCGCCAAGGACGGTGTCGATGCCATGACCCTGTTGCAGGAGCACACGCCTGACATCATGCTGCTCGATATCGAAATGCCGCGCATGGACGGCTTTGAAGTCGCCAGCCAGATCCGCCAGGACGAACAGCTCAAGGAATTGCCTATCATCATGATCACCTCCCGCTCGGGCCAGAAGCATCGCGATCGGGCGATGGCGGTGGGCGTCAACGAGTACCTGAGCAAGCCGTATCAGGAAACCGTATTGCTGGAGAGCATCGCTTACTGGAGCCAGGCACATGTCTGAAGGCACGTTTCAGACAAGCCGTCTGACCAGCCTGACCGGCTTGCTGGTGCCGTTGAGTGACCGGCATCTGCTGCTGCCCAATGTCGCGGTCGCCGAGTTGATCGATTATCAGGATTGCAGCGCAGAGCCGGACGCCCCTGAGTGGTACCTCGGGCCGATCAGCTGGCGCGAACTGACCTTGCCACTGCTCAGCTTCGAAGCTGCGTGCGGAGGCCGCACCCGCGTTGGCGGTCGAGCCCGGATCGTGGTGCTCAACGCGCTGGGCGGACGCAACGACGTCAGATTCATCGCCCTGCTGACCCAGGGCATCCCGCGCTCGTGCAAGGTCGACAGCCAGTTGAGCTACGTCGACGTCCCGCTGGCCGAACTGGAACTGGCCGCCGTACAGATCGGCGAAACCGTAGCCCGCATTCCCGACCTCGAAGGGCTGGAACAATGGTTGGTGGATGCAGGGCTGTCATAGTTAAAGAGGACGCGGAGCGTCCAGAACGGCATGCGACGCGGAGCGCCGCACGATAGGGTGATGATCGTTCCTCACGCACAGCGTGGGAATGCCGTGCGTGACGCTCCGCGTCACAAATCTGTGCCGCGCCGCACACTCAAGACAGGACGCGGAGCACGCTGAGCATGGGCACGATAGGGAATCAAAGCCTCACGACGAACAGCTGATTTCCAGGTGCTTGCCCCAGTCCGGCGGGCGTTGGGCGTAGCCTTGCATGCCGGGCTGTTCGGTGAAGGGGGTGCAGAGCACCTGATGCAGGCGGCGTACTTCTTCGTAGTCGCCTTTTTCCGCAGCAGCGATGGCGTTCTGCGCCAGGTAGTTGCGCAGGATGTACAGCGGATTGACTGCATGCATGCGGGTCTGACGCTCCTGCTCGGTGCCGTTGTCCTCAAGGGCAATACGCGCTTGATACGCTTGCGCCCAGCCATCGAAGCCCTTGATATCGACAAAGTCGTCACGCAACGTGCGCAACGCCTCGGCGGCTGGCTGATCACCCAGGCGGCGGAAGAACAGGGTGTAATCCACGCCGCTGTTCTGCATCAATTTCAGCAACTGGCTGACCAGTTGTTCATCCTGCTCCTGAGCAACGGTCAGGCCCAGTCGGCGGCGCATCAGGTCCAGGTAGTGGGCCTGATACAGCGGCAGGAACAAACCGATGGCCTCACGCAGCGCTTCCACGCTGATGAACGGGGTCAGCGCCTGTGCCAGCGCGCTGAGGTTCCATTGCGCGATAGGCACCTGATTGCTGAAGGAGTAGCGACCTTCGTGATCGGAGTGGTTGCAGATGAAGTGCTCATCGAAATCGTCCAGAAACGCGAACGGTCCGAAATCGAAGGTAATGCCCAGAATCGACATGTTGTCGGTGTTCATCACACCATGGCAGAAGCCGTAGGCCTGCCACTTGGCAATCAGCTCGGCGTTGCGCTCGACGATTTCCCGGAACATCGCCAGATACGGCTCCGGCTGCTCCTGGCAATGCGGGTAATGCATCGTCAGCACATGCTCGGCGAGGGTCTTCAACTGCTCTGGCTGCTTGGTGTAGAAGAAGTATTCCAGGCTGCCGAAGCGCACATGACTCTGTGCCAGACGCAGCACCATAGCGGCATGTTCCTGGGTTTCGCGCCATACCGGCGTGCTGGAGCTGACCACACACCCCGCGCGGCTGCTGGGGATGCCCAGTGCGTGCAGAGCCTCGGAAGCCAGAAACTCGCGGATCGACGAGCGCAGTACGGCGCGCCCGTCACCCATCCGCGAATACGGCGTGCGGCCGGCGCCCTTGAGGTGCAGGTCCCAGTGCTCGCCGGCGTCGTTGTACACCTCGCCTAGCAGCAGGCCACGGCCATCCCCCAGGCGCGGGTTGTAGGAGCCGAACTGATGCCCGGAATACACCATCGCCCGAGGCTCTGCTTCGGACCACAGCTTGTGGCCGCTGAAGATTTCCGCGAACAACGGCAGATCGGCCTGTCCAGGCGCCAGGTCCAGCAGTGCCAGTGCTGACTGGCTGGCAACCACAAGCTGCGGCGCATCGATGGGCTCAGGCAGCACGGAAGTAGAAAACGCATCGCCCAGACGGGCAAAGCGGTTGTCGAAAATGAGTTCGTCGAGTGCTTTCAAAGCGTATCGCCTCCAGAGGGGAATTTCAGGCTTTCAACGAAGCGGCGGCCTGCCTGGCTCGTCGGGCGTGTTGCAACGGTCAGAACCCGTAGACCGGGTCCCTGGGTGGTAGTTCTGGTGATCGGGCCTGCGCCCGGACTACCGGTTCCGGCTTCGCTCGAAGGCGGCCAGAATCGTTCGTTCCGATTGCACCAGATAATCCTCGAGCATGCGCGTCGCCTCATCGGTCTTGCCCGCGTCCAGGCGCCCGAGTACCGCAGCATTCATGTCCAGATAAGGCGAATGCAGC
Source organism: Pseudomonas sp. PvP028 (assembly GCF_017832255.1). NCBI lineage: Bacteria > Pseudomonadati > Pseudomonadota > Gammaproteobacteria > Pseudomonadales > Pseudomonadaceae > Pseudomonas > Pseudomonas sp. PvP028. The sequence goes on along the minus strand of NZ_JAFIBL010000001.1, from coordinate 859,177 downwards.
AGCTCCGGATTGTTGAGCAAGCCGAAGGCCAGCCGCAACTCTGCCGATATCTGCGCATAAAACGCCACCAGTCGCGGGCTGTCGGACAGCTCGACGATGGCCTTGTGAAACATCATGTTGGCGGTGCCCACGGCAACCCAGTCCTTGGCCTCACGCGCCTGCACGCCGGCCTCGACCGCATTGCGCATGTGCAGCACACCGGGATGCTGTGGATAAGCCTGGGCAATCGCTCCACATTCGATGAAGCGTCGAATGCGGTAGATATCGATGATCGAAGCCATATCAGGCTTGGCCACGGTGACCCCGCGATTGGGCTCGTGGGTCAGCAGCCCTTCGCGGGTCAACACTCTGAAGGCTTCTCTCAGGGTGTTACGGGAAATATCCAGACTCTCGGCGAGAGCGGCTTCCGAGAGGCGCTGACCAGGTACCAGCTCGCCCTCGACCAGCATTCTGCGAAGCTCAGTGGTGATCGATTCTCCGAGGGTGCGAGGGAGGGCAGAGGCAGCGTCGTTCATAAAGGGTCCAGAGAAAGAAAAGCCAGGTCGATATTCCACGACAGCTCATTGGCTGGCAAGGACGAAGGTCAGCAGATGCATCATCAGGTAGCACACCTGAGTCCTTGCGTAACAACATGGTGCATATGGTTGATCCATAGCGCATGTATTGTTCAACAATATTATCTTTATGTATCTACAAGTTGGCGTACTTGAATGACCTTTGGCATGGTCATTGCTCTGGCAGAATACCTCTCATCTCAGGAATGCCGCCGTGACACAGACTGCCAATGAGTTCACCAAGGCGCGCCGCGCCTCTTTGATCGCCGCGATCTTCATGATGGCGACGTCTGCCATCGGTCCTGGCTTTCTGACCCAGACAGCTACGTTTACTGCGACGCTGGGGGCAGCGTTCGCTTTCGGCATCCTGGCCTCGATCCTGATCGACTTCGTGGTGCAACTGAATGTCTGGCGCATCGTCACGTTGACCAAAATGCGCGCGGCGGATCTGGCCAACGCGGCGATTCCGGGCAGCGGTTATCTGCTCGCGGTACTGGTCATCTTCGGCGGCCTGGTGTTCAGTCTGGGCAACATCGCCGGTGCGGGTCTGGGCTTGAACGCGTTGACCGGTCTTGACCCCAAATGGGGTGGCGCCTTGAGCGCGCTGATCGCCATTGCGATCTTCTCGTCGCACCGCGCCGGCATCGCCATGGACCGCATCATGATGGTGCTGGGCACCCTGAAGGTCTGCCTGATCCTCTTCGCTGCCTTTGCCTCGCACCCGCCGCTGGGTGAAGCGCTGCGCCAGACCATCCTGCCGGACATGGTCGATTTCGCGGCCATCACCACCATTGTCGGTGGCACGGTCGGCGGCTATATCACTTACGCCGGTGCTCACCGACTGCTGGATCGCGGCACCGTCGGGGTCGAGAACATCGATGTGGTGTCCAAGGCGGCGCTGACCGGTATTCTGGTCACCGGCGTTGTTCGTTACATACTGTTTCTGGCGATCCTCGGCGTGGTCGCCAGCGGCGTCGTCATCGATGTGTCCGGCAAAGGTGCAAACCCCGCAGCCCAGGCGTTCACCGCTGCCGCTGGCAACTTCGGCCTGATCATGTTCGGCCTGGTGCTCTGGGCGGCCGGCATCAGCAGCGTGATCGGCGCGTCCTATACGTCGATGTCGTTCATCACGGTGTTTTCCAAGCGCATCACCGAACGCGCGCGCAACCTCGCGACTGTCGGCTTTATCCTGATCACCGTGGTCGTATACGTCATGTGGGGCAAACCACCGGCCGCGCTGCTGGTCTTTGCCGGGGGCTTCAACGGCTTGATCTTGCCACTGGGCCTGAGCATTTTCATGTACGTCGGCTGGCGCCGGTCCGACATGATGGACGGCTACCACTACCCGCGCTGGCTATTAGTGTTGGGCGTGCTGACCTGTCTGCTGTCGTGGTACATGGCGTTCAAATCAGTCGGTCCCATCTTTGCCTTCATCAATGCAGCCTGATTTCGGAGAACAAAAAATGCCTGCGATAGACCTCAACAGTGACCTCGGTGAAAGCTTCGGCGCCTGGAGCATGGGCGATGACGAGGCGATTCTCGATGTGGTCAGCAGCGCCAACGTGGCCTGCGGTTTCCATGCCGGTGACCCGGCCGGGATCCTGCGCACCCTCGAGGCCGCTGCGGCCCGGGGCGTTGCCATCGGCGCGCATGTGGCCTACCCGGACCTGGTAGGGTTCGGCCGCCGCAACATGGACATCCCGAGCGACCAACTGACCGCCGATGTCATTTATCAGATCGGCGCACTGCAGGGCCTGGCTCGCAGCGCCGGGACGAGCGTGAGCTACGTCAAGCCGCATGGCGCGCTGTACAACACCATCGCCGGTGATCAGCGTCAGGCCGCGGCGGTCATTCAGGCGCTGCTGCGCATTGATCCCGCGCTGAAGCTGGTGTGCCTGGCCAACTCGCCGCTGCTCGACTGGGCACGCGAAGCCGGGCTTTCCTGCGTTGCCGAAGCATTCGCCGACCGCGCCTATACCGCTGAAGGCACGCTTGTCTCGCGCTCGCGGCCCGGTGCCGTGCTGCACGACGCCGAACGGATCGCCGAGCGCATGCTGCGCCTGGTGCGCGAAGGCGTCATCGAGGCTGAAGATGGCCGCGAAATCAGCCTGCAGGCCGATTCGATCTGCGTGCATGGCGACAGTCCGGGCGCGGTGAACATCGCCCGCATCCTGAAAGACCGTTTGCACGACGCTGGCGTCACTGTCCGCGCATTCAATCGAGGCTGATCATGAATTCACTGCAACTCGCCCGCGAGGCTGCCAGCGCCGCTCGTGCCCGTTATCGCCAGGGATTCGTCGCGCCGACCGCTGGCCAAGCGCCCGGTCTGACCCAGTGCAACATGATCACGCTGCCACGTGAATGGGCGTATGACTTTCTGCTGTTCGCGCAGCGTAACCCGCAAGCCTGCCCGGTGCTGGATGTGACCGAGCCCGGCAGCCACACCACGCTGTTGGCCGAGCAGGCTGATCTGCGCACCGACCTGCCGCTGTACCGGGTCTGGCGCGACGGGCAACTGGCCGAAGAACTGAGTGACGTGAGCCACATCTGGGCGCAGCACACTGATCTGGTCAGCTTTCTGATTGGCTGCAGTTTCACCTTCGAAACCGACCTGATGCACGCCGGCATCGATGTGCGCCACATCAGCGAAGGCTGCAATGTGCCGATGTACCGCAGCAACCGCGTCTGCCGCCCGGCCGGACGCCTGCAGGGCAACATGGTGGTGTCGATGCGCCCGATCGCCGCGGACCGGGTTGCCGAAGCGGCGCGCATCACCGGTCGCTACCCCGGTGTGCACGGCGCGCCGGTACATGTCGGCGAGCCTGGACTGCTCGGCATCAACGACCTGGCGACCCCTGATTTTGGTGATGCGGTGACGATCAGGCCCGGCGAGATTCCGGTGTTCTGGGCCTGCGGTGTGACCCCGCAGGCAGTAGTCATGGCGTCCCGTGTGCCGTTTGCGATTTCCCACGCGCCGGGCCACATGTTCATTACCGATATTCCGGACAGCTACTACCACGTATAGGAGAGGCTCATGCGTTTCTACCCGGCCAACCTGGATGCACTCCTGGTTGAACTGTCGAATCTGGACGAGACCCTGGCCCTGTTCGAATCGTTACAGCAGATGCCCATCGCTGGCGTCGAGGAAATCGTCCCGGCCGCCCGAACCTTGCTGGTGCACTTTCGTCCGTCAGCCATCGGTTTCGAAGCGCTCGCCACACAGATCGCCTCGCGCGACATTCGTGGCAAGGCCCGCGAGGCGGGCAAGCTGATCGAAATACCTGTGCATTACAACGGCGAAGACCTGGCCGATGTCGCCCGCGAGCTGGACATCAGCGTCGAGGAAGTGATCAAGCGCCACACCGGCAGCGACTACAACGTTGCCTTCTGCGGCTTTGCACCCGGTTTTGCCTACCTAAGCGGCGGTGCCGGGTTTGTGGTGCCACGGCGCAGCACGCCGCGCACACGTATTCCGGCTGGCGCCGTGGCGCTGGCCGGTGGTTTCAGCGGCATTTATCCACAGGCCAGCCCCGGCGGCTGGCAGATTATCGGGGTGACCACCTCAACCATGTGGGATCTGGGCCGCGACGAGCCCGCCTTGCTCCAGCCCGGCTACCGCGTGCGTTTCCAGGATGCCGGTCCGCTCCCGGAGACCCGTGTGCAGGTTGCTGCACCTGTCCGACCGCAGGCGACGACGGTCAGCGAAGACTATCTGCAGATCGAGACGCCAGGTCTGCAAACCCTGTTTCAGGACATGGGGCGTCCCGGTCGGGCGGGGCAGGGTGTTTCCGCATCGGGCGCGCTGGATCGCGGCGCCTTGCGCGCTGCCAACCGCGCGGTGGGTAACGATCCGGCGACCGCGTGTCTGGAGATTCTCATGGGTGGTCTGACCTTCACCTGTCAGGGGCAGACCGTTGTGGCGATTACCGGGGCTCAGGCCAGCGTCGAAGTGCAGACCGCCGAAGGGCAAAAGTTGCAGGCGCCCTTGTATGCACCGCTGGCTTTGCAGAACGGCGATCAGGTGAGCATCGGTTCGCCCAGCGCCGGCCTGCGCAATTATCTGGCGGTTCGTGGCGGTTTCATTCATGAGCCGGTGCTTGGCAGTCTGTCCACAGACACGCTGGCCCAGGTTGGGCCCGCCGCGCTGGCCGCGGGTGACCGGCTGGGCTTCACGCGCAGAACCGGTGGCCCTGCGGTGTCGACTGCCGAACAACCGGCCTTCGAGATGCCGCGTAGCGATGAGGTCATCATCCTGGATGTGGTCATGGGCCCGCGCAGTGACTGGTTCAGCGCCGAAGCCCAGCAACTGCTGGCGCAACAGACCTGGCTGGTCACGCCGCAATCCAACCGTATCGGCATTCGCCTGGCAGGCGAGCAATCGCTGCAACGTGCCGTCGATGGCGAGTTGCCCAGCGAGGGCACCACGGTCGGCGCCATTCAGGTGCCGCCCAGTGGCCAGCCGGTGCTGTTCCTGGCCGATCACCCGTTGACCGGCGGTTACCCGGTCATCGGCGCAGTCGCCACCTACCACCTGGACAAGGCCGGGCAGATTCCGGTCAATGCCCGCATTCGCTTCAACCCGCTGAGCGCCTTCGAGCCAGTGCGCCCCGCCACTTCAGACGAGACCAAGAACAGATGAAAAAGGTTCTGATTGCCAATCGTGGCGAAATTGCCGTTCGTATTGCCCGTGCCTGCCGTGACTACGGAGTCGCCTCGGTGGCGGTGTACGCCGATGCCGATATCGACGCGCTGCACGTGCGTCAGGCCGATGAAGCCTATGGGCTGCAGGGTGAGCGCCCGACCGACACCTACCTGAACATCGAAAAGCTGCTGGCGGTTGCCGCGCGCGCCGGTGCCGATGCGGTTCATCCGGGCTACGGTTTCCTCTCGGAGCGCGCCGAATTCGCCCGCGCGGTGATCGACGCCGGTCTGATCTGGATCGGTCCCGATCCTGCGACCATCGACGCACTGGGCGACAAGGTCCAGGCCCGGCGCATCGCCCTGAAAGTCGGCGCACCGCTGGTGGCCGGTACAGAAGACCCGGTAAAAGATGCCTCTGAAGTGGTCGCGTTTGCCGAGCAGCACGGCCTGCCGATTGCCATCAAGGCCGCCTTTGGCGGCGGTGGTCGCGGCCTGAAAGTCGCCTGGAAGCTCGATGAAGTCGCCGAGCTGTACGAGTCTGCGGTGCGTGAAGCGGTGACCGCGTTCGGTCGTGGCGAGTGCTTCGTCGAGCGCTTTCTGGACCGCCCACGGCACATCGAAGCGCAGATCATCGCCGATCGTCATGGCCGGGTGATTGTGGTCGGCACCCGTGACTGCTCGTTGCAGCGTCGCAACCAAAAGCTGATCGAAGAAGCGCCAGCGCCTTATCTGAATGACGAACTGCGCCAGCGCATTCACGAGTCGGCTCGCGCGGTCTGCGCCGAAGCGGGCTATGTCGGTGCCGGTACGGTGGAGTTCCTGCTCAGCGGCGACGGCACCCTATCGTTCCTGGAGGTCAACACGCGCTTGCAGGTCGAACACCCGGTGACGGAAGAAACCAGCGGCGTGGACCTGGTCATCGAACAACTTCGCGTCGCCGACGGCCTGCCGCTGTCGTTCGATGGCACGCCTGTGCCACGCGGCCACAGCTTTGAATTTCGCATCAACGCCGAAGACGCGGGCAACGGCTTTCTGCCGACGCCGGGGTCTATCACTTTATTTCAGCCGCCGTCCGGTCCGGGCGTGCGCCTGGACACCGGCGTTGCAGAAGGCTCAAGGGTCTCACCGAACTTCGATTCGATGATCGCCAAGCTGATCGTCACCGGCGCAACCCGCGAACAGGCCATCAGCCGCGCCCGCCGTGCGCTGGCCGAGTTCAAGGTGGAAGGCGTGGCCACCGTGCTGCCGTTCCACCGGGCGGTCATGGACCATGACGACTTCACCGCGGCCAATACCTTCGCCGTCCACACCCGCTGGATCGAAACCGACTTCGCCGAGCACGTCACCATCGCCCCGCGCAACGCAGAACCGGTCGACCCCGGCGTGCTGCGTACCTTCGTTGAAATCGACGGCAAACGCCACGAACTGGGCCTGCCTGCTGCGCTGCTGGCTGGCATGAGCCTGAACGCTGCCGCCCCGGCTGACGCCAGCCAGCCAGCGGCCGACGCCCCGGACCCGCACGCAGTGCTGACGCCGGTCGCGGGCAACCTGCATGCCTGGGCGGTTGAAGACGGTGCGACGGTAGAGAAGGGACAGGTGATCGCGATCATGGAGGCGATGAAGATGGAAACATCCATACTGGCGCCGTGTGCCGGAACCGTGCAGATCAGCAAGGAGCCTGGGGGGTATCTGGAGGCGAAGGTGGTGATTGGGCGGGTTGAGGCCTGATTTAATCGCTAATCGCTAGCGTGTCGACCGTGCTGTAGCCCGGTCGACACACACTTTCACTCTTCTCAATCCAGCCGCAACTCAGGCGGCTCGGGCGCATCTTTGGTCGCCGGGGTCACTTGGGTATTCACCGGTTGCAGGGTCGTCTGCCCAGCCGGTGCGCCGTGCTTGTCGCCCGGCTCTGCAGGCACCAGTTTGTATTCCAGGCCCTGGGTGTTCTTGAGGTAGATCTCCATCTGGCGGAACGAGATGTTGATGTGCTGCTTCTTGAACTCGCGATTGATGAAGCGGTTGATCTCGTCGAGTACCGGGTTGCGGTCGCCCAGGTCGCGTACGTGCATGCGCAGTTCGTGGTCGAGGGTGCTTTCGCCGAAGTTCAGGAAGTAGACGATCGGTTCTGGCTCCTTGAGCACCCTAGGGTTTTCCCGGGCGGCTTGCAGCAGCAGGGAGCGCACCAGGTCCAGGTCCGAGCCGTAATCCACGCCCAGCTTGAGGGTTACGCGGGTGACGGTGTCGGTCAGCGACCAGTTGATGAGCTGGCCGGTGATGAAGGTCTTGTTCGGGACGATGATGTCCTTGCGGTCGAAGTCGGTGATGGTCGTGGCACGGATGCGGATCTTGCTGACCGTCCCCGACAGGGCGCCGATGGTGATGGTGTCGCCGATCCGCACTGGACGTTCGAAGAGGATCATGATGCCGGAAATGAAGTTGGCGAAGATTTCCTGCATGCCGAAGCCCAGACCCACCGACAGCGCCGCGACCAGCCACTGCAATTTGTCCCAGCTCACGCCCAGCGTCGACAGCGTGGTGACGAAGCCGACGCCGGCGATGGTGTATGACAGCAGCGTGGTTGTCGCGTAGGCACTGCCCTGCGCGAGGTTCATGCGTGACAGCACCAGCACTTCCAGCAGGCCGGGCAGGTTGCCGGCGAGTACGAAGGTGATGACGATGATCACCCCCGCACCGAGGAAGTCGCTCAGGCTGATCGGCACCATGCTCATGTTGGCCCCGGTGCCACTGGTGTATTCGTAGAGAATGATGTTGTCCAGGTAGGCGAACACGGTGATCAGCTCGGCCCACACCAGATACAGCGCGCCGACGAATCCTGCCAGCAGGGCCAGACGGATCAGGCGCAGCGACTGCTGGTTGACCTGTTCGATGTCCAGCTTGGGTTCTTCGACCGGAATGTCGCTGTCGCCGTTTTCTCTGGCTGCCTGACGCTTGGCCAGCGCACGCTGATAGGCCAGACGCCGGGCGGCCACGCTCAGGCCACGGACGAACGTCGCCTCGACCATCAGCCAGATCATCATCAGGTACAGGGTGTCGATCAGGCGGTCGCTGAGCTTGAGCGCGGTGTAATAGTAGCCAAAGCAAACCGCGAGGAAGAGCGCGACCGGCAATGCCGTGAACACCACGCCGACGGTTTTGCGGAACAGTGAGGCATTGTGATGCGTGGGGCTGGAGATCAGCAGGCGGGCGAGCAGCCAGGTCATCAGGGCGTAACAGGTCAGAACTACGCCGATCCCCAGTACGTCGTCGGCCAGCGCGGCAGGCTGGTGTTCAGCAACGGCCACCACCGCCACCAGGGCCAGAACGACCAGCCCCAGACGCCGTACCCAGCCACGCAGGAACTCGACCTGCGCGGTCTCCCAGCGGAAGTGCAACTGCGCAACGCCTTGCGGTGCAAGTACGCGATAGGCGGTGTAGAACACCAGCCAGGCGAGTGCGATCTGCAGCAAGGCCTCGCCGAGGTTGGCGTTTTGACCGCGGGCGTCGATCTGCAGGGCGTAGCCGCACAGGGCCAGTCCCAGTGCGACGGGCATGGCCAGCAGTACGTTGAACAGCAGCGCCAGTGGCGTTTTCCATTGACTGTCACGCTTGAAGTGACCGATATCGGCGTGCAGGCGATTGAGCTTCTGGTACAGCGCCTTGCGTCTCCAGGTCAGTATGCCGATCAACAGCAGCAAGGGCAGGAACAGCAGCGGGCGCTGGGTCAGGCCGTCTGACAGTTCGCTTAGGCTGGACGTCCAGGGCAGGGTGGAGACCTGCTTTTGCAGGCGTGGCCAGATATTCTGAAACCATTCCACGTCCAGCGGCTTGTTGCTGGGGATCCAGAACATTTGCTCGTCGAGTGTGGCGCGCAGCCCCTGAGCGGTGCTGGTCAGCTGCTTCTGGTTCAATTGCAGCGTGATGGATTCGTTGAGCAACGCGCTCAGCTCGCGATTGAGGCGCTCCAGCAAGTCACTGCGGGTGATGGCCAGGTCCAGCAGCGTCCGGCGCAGTTGCGGGGTGACGTTTTCAGGCGGCTGGGTAGCGAGCAGCCGCTCGACGTAAGCAGTCGGCGTGCTCATCTGTTCGCGTTGCTGATTGATGTCGAACTGATACAGGCGGATGTTGGCGATTTCGTCGGCCAGGCCCTTGTCCAGCTCCAGATGCGGCAACGCCTGCTTCTGCTTGTAGAGAATCTTGGACAGCAGCAGGCTGCCGCTCAGCACATTGATCTGCTCGCTGAGGGCTTGATCGGTCTGGGTCAGGTTGTCGAGTTGCTGCTTGGTCTTGAGGTTCTGCTGAGTTAGCTCGTTGAGGCGATCGGTGCCGCGCAACAGGTAGTCCGACAGCTTGAGGTTGGCGGCGCTCTCGGTGGCCAGCAGGCTGCTGCCGCCGGACTTCTGCGCTTCCAGGGACAGGTCGGCGACCGTTTTTTGCGACTGGGCACGACGCTTGTCGTTGATCAGGGTCTGCAGATCCTGAATTTCCTGCTCCTGGCGCGCCACCTTCTCGGTCAGCAAGTCATGCTGGCTGTTGCCCAGGTCTTGTAATTGGCTGTTGCCGGCCAGTTCCTGGCGACGCAGCAGGTTGAGGGCGTTGATCGAGGCCAGCTCTGCATTGAGCAGGTTTCTTTGGTCGGCGCTCAGCGGTTTGCCGTTGTCCTTGCCATTCTTGAGGATGGCGTTGATCTGCTGGATGCGCGTCTGGTTGGCGCTGATCTCAGTCTGCGCACGCTCCGGCCGCGTTTGCGCGGTAATGGCCAGGCTGTTGGCGTCGTTGAGTTCGCTCTGCAGATCACTTTGCTGGGTGCTGCGCTGACTGAGCAGTTGCTCCAGCTGCGGTACGTCGAGGCCGCCATAACGCTGGGCCACGGGCACCACTTTGCTTTCTTTCAGGCGGGCCAGTTCACGCTGGTTTTCCGACGTCTGTTTTGGCGCCTGGGCAAGCTGCTGTTTGAGCGCTTCGAGTTTCTGTTCGCTGTCCTTCTTGCTGGCCAGAAAAGCCAGTGTCTGCTCGAGCACTTGTTGCAGTGCCTTTTGCTCGGCGTCTGGCAGCTTGCGGTCGGCAATCTTGTCGAGGCTTTGCTGAACAGCGTCGCTGCTGGGCGGGTCGGCGGCGAGCACCGGGAAGGAAGACAGGCAGAGCGCAAACAGTGCGGCAGCACAAAAGGAACGCAGGGAAAACATAGACACCGGTCGCATGATGATACGTGTGGGTTGGCAGTTTAAAGGAACAGTCCGGGGCCCGGGCGGGTTCCTTCGGGGAATTTGACGCCCACTTTCTGGATCTTGTTCCCGTCCATGACGGCAACTGTCCAAATAGTTCCATTCCATTCAATCTGGTCGCCCACCACCGGCTCGCCACGGTTCTTCTGCACAATGAACTGGCTGAGCGGCATGCCTGGGTCGATGCCGTCGAGTTTCAGGCCATACAGGGCCGCCACTTCACCCAGCCTTGCGTCGCCTTCGAGCACGAAGTCGCCGAAGAAACGCAGGTCCAGCCCACGCTGCGGTGCCTGGCTGAACAATTTGCCCAGCGCTGGAAGGTCATGTTCGTGGCCTATCACGCACAGCAGATCACCCACTTCCAGCGTCGTGCTGCCGGACGGATGGAGCAGTTGCTGGCCGCGGAACAGTGCCGCGATACGCGTGCCTTCCGGCATCTTCAGTTCACGCAGAGCCGCGCCAATGCACCACTTTTCGGCGCCCAGGCGGTAGACGAACAACTCCCATTCGCTGGTGACGTGCACCTCCAGCGCGGCCCGGGAAATCGGCGCGGGATCAGGCGGAACCGTCACTTTGAGCAGTTTGGCCATCCACGGCAGGCTGGTGCCTTGCAGCAACAGCGAAACCAGCACGATAAAGAACGCCAGGTTGAAGTACAGCTGTGCGTTGGGCAGGCCGGCCATCAGCGGGAACACCGCGAGGATGATCGGTACCGCGCCACGCAGGCCGACCCAGGCGATAAAGGCTTTTTCGCGATCATGGAACGCCTTGAACGGCAGCAGGCCGACCATCACCGACAGTGGACGTGCCACCAGAATCATCCACAGCGCCAGACCCAGCGCCGGTATCGCAATCGGCAGCAGATCGTGCGGCGTGACCAGCAGGCCCAGCACCAGAAACATGCCGATCTGCGCCAGCCAGGCCATGCCATCGAGCATGTGCAGGATGCCGTGGCGACTGCGAATCGGCCGGTTGCCGAGCACCAGACCGCACAGGTAGACCGCGAGAAAGCCGCTGCCGTGGATGGCGTTGGTCAGGGCGAAGATTGCCAGGCCACCGGCAATCACCAGAATCGGGTAGAGGCCGGCGGCCAGATTGATGCGGTTGACCAGCTGCAGCAGGATCCAGCCGCCGCCCAGACCGATAAAGCTGCCGATACCGAATTCCTGGATAAGGTGCCCCAGCAGTCCCCAGTGCAGGCCGGTCTGCCCACTGGCCAGCATGCCGATCAGGGTGACGGTCAGGAATACGGCCATGGGGTCGTTGCTGCCCGACTCGATCTCGAGGCTGGCGGTAACGCGCTCGTTCAAGCCTTTGCCCCCCAGCAGTGAGAACACCGCCGCGGCGTCTGTGGAGCCGACGATCGCGCCTATCAACAGGCCCTGAATAACGCTGAGATTGAACAGCCACGCAGCCATCATGCCGGTCAGTACCGTGGTGATGAGCACGCCCACCGTCGCCAGCGACAAGGCCGGCCACAGTGCAACCCGGAAACTGGCCACCCGCGTTCGCAGCCCGCCGTCGAGCAGGATGACCGCCAGCGCAAGGTTGCCGACCAGGTAGGCGGTCGCGTAGTTATCGAAGATGATCCCGCCGCCATCGACGCCTGCGACCATGCCCACTGCGAGGATGATGACCAGGATCGGAATGCCGAGGCGTGACGAAAGAGAACTGACCAGGATGCTCGCGGCTACCAGCAACGCGCCGATCAGGAACAGGCTGTTGATGGTGGTGGCGTCCAAAGGCGGTACTCCGTAGAAAACTGAATTGAAGCGGGAAGGGCGAAAGCTGACCATGCAGTCCGCGTGCCAAGGGATTTAACCTGTTGAATTGCTTGGCTGTCAAAGAGCAATTTCGAGCGATTGACCCAGACCGGCGCTTCCGGGCTCACGATTGGTTGCAATCCAGCGGCTGACACATAGTTATATACCGCAGACCAGGCCTTCTTGCTCCCTACTGTCGGGGCTCCAACCACCAAGAAGGTTTTTCATCATGGACGATGAATTTGCAGCACAGTACGACTTCGGCGATGACGACAGGGCTGGCGATGATGACTCTGACGCAGAGTTCTGGGCGCGGGTAGACGAAGACTATTCGGTCAGCGATTACTTCCGCCTCAACCCGATCAGCCTGCAGTCACCTGCCGCCCTTGCTGCGCGGGATGTGGCACAGGAATGCCAGTCAAGGTGGGGTATCGAGATCGATCCGGACGACACTTTGATCGCCACGCTGTATATCGAAGACCCGAAGCTCCATCCCGCTCCTCACCGCGCCAATGTCGCTCACTCGATGACGCTGACCGAGGCGCTGCTGCGCAACTGGCAGCAAAACGGTAATGGCGACTGGTTTGATCACCTCGGGCATTTGCAGCCCCATCATGAGGACGGTCTCGACTGTCAGGTCGTGGATGAAAAACTGCCGTCCTATGACTGCGTCGCTTATGAGGCGGTATACCGGAAATCCGCTCCGCAGCACTACGATTCGACGACGCAACTGCGCCTGACTGCCGAGGCGTTCAAGCAGTACATCTGGGATCACAACCTGCAAGCCGGCTATCTCGCCTACCTGAAACAGTTCTGGCAGGCGCACGCCGACGACTACAACCTGATGCTCAAGGCCGGTCTGTTCAGGGCGGCCTGGCTGCAAGTCGAGGAAAACACGCTCAAGGCCGAGCACAAGGACATGGTGCTGGAGGCGCTCGGGCTGCCTGTGGATCAGGGCTGGAAACAGCTGAGTTTCGGCGCTTTTGTCGCCGCGCCGATTTCCACTCGCGTGACGATTTCCGAATTGCAGGTGCATGGCTACAGCGCCGCCGACATCATGGTCATACGCAGTGCCGATTCGCCGACCGTGCTGCTCTACATCCCTGGCAACTCGTCACCGATTCATACCTTCGCCAACGCCGACGCGCTCAAGGACTGGATCGCGCTGATGTGCAAGGATCCAGGCAAACGTCGGTCTTTCGAGGGGCATTTCAGTGCTGCGGATGACGTCGATGGCTTTTTCTACAGCGGCGTTGCCACCGCCCTCAGAGGCTTCGCTGTCTACCCCAAACTGCTGGACGCGGCGACCGGCGCGTGGAACCCGCGCAAACTGGTGCAGTTCGGCGAGCCGCTACAGCCCTGGCCGTTCTCGCACTTCAAGCATCGGGTCAAGGCGAAGTCTGAAGCGGACGCGCTGCAAAAAATACGCAGCCATAGCGATTACTGGAAAGAGGAAGCCAGCAGCGGTTTGAGTGAGTGCGTGTCTGTCCTGGGCGGCGTCGCGATCGTCTTTCCTGAACTGATTCCGGTCATCGCGGGGCTGTCTCTCGCGCTGGTCGGGCTGGGCGTCGATGCCGCGGTCAATGGCCGTACGCTGGACGCGCGCCAGACGGGGCTAGGGCGGATTGCCTTCGGGGTATTGAACGCGTTACCGATTATTGCCGAGGGGGGCGCTGCGGTCGAGGCTGGTGCCGAAACCGGGCTGATTGACGAGGCGCGAGGCGGTTATGAGGTTTCTGGCCCCACCACACCGATCGACCCTGTTATCGAGGTCGAGCCGATTCCGGTGTTCAGGGAAGAGCCGCCGGCCTTGCGTTCGCTCGATGCCAAAATGCGCCGCCTGTTGCGCGCGCTCGAAGTGACTCAAGACCTGCCAGGACTGGCCTCGGGCGAAGTGGCGGGTATTTATCCGCTGCAAGGCAAAAGTTACATCGAGCTGCATGATCAGGCGTTTCGGGTCGAGTGGGTGCCACAGGAAAAGCAGTACCGGATTCGCTCTGATTCTGATCCGCGTGTCTGGGGGCCTTACGTGAAGACTATCGACACCGGCTATTGGGATCTGGACCTCAAGCTTGGTTTGCGTGGCGGGGAGAGCTTTGACGGCTCGCGATTACCGCCGGCCAGTGAGGCAGACAGCGCGGTGGTGGCGGTCATACCTGACGAGCCCGCAATCGAGGTGCAGCGCTGGGGCCCCAAGGTACAGGTCGAGTTGCCACTGGATCAGATCATGGTCGAGGAGGTACAGAGCCAGGCAAAAGGGACGGTCGTAGAGAAGTACTTCATTCAGATCGGAGGGATCAGGAAGAACGTCTATTACGATGCCGATATTCCGTGCTGGCGCACTGACCCGTCTTCAAATGGCCTTGTCTGGCTGGACCGCAACGGTTTCTGGAACAGTGGGTCGGAGGATGCATTCAGGAAGGTAGAGGCAAGACTGCCACAGAGCCGCCGCTTCGAAATCTATTCTTTCCCTCGCGTGCCCAGGTTGCCTGCAGATGCCGAGCCCATCAGCCGTGTGATTCATCACATATGGCTGGGCGAACGCATGCCGGGCGATAACCTGCTGGAAAAGATGCTGGATAACATGCGCACCAGCCCGGACTTGCGCTTCGAACTTCATATCGATATCAACCACCCGACGGCGCATCAGCAGTTGCTGGATTACTTCAGCGAACATCCGCAGATGCGGATTTCCAGGCTCAAGGAAGAAGCGTTTTTCCCCACGTTCCTGAAGGGTGAAAATGGCGAGGCGTTCAACTATTTCATGCACTCGGAGAATCGTAATTATGCGGCTGCGTCGGACATTCTGCGTTATCGACTGATCAACGAATACGGCGGCATTTATCTGGATTGCGATGACACCATTAATGTCCCTTTCGCAGGCACGCCATTGAAAGCAGGGCCCGATGATGTATTACTGGGCAGGCGTCTGGATGCGCAGCAACTGAGCTACACCGGGCCGGGTAACAGCCATTTTGCCAGCCACCCGGACAACCCGGTCCTGAAGAGGATCCTGAAAGAAATAAACATGCGTTTCCAGAATGAAAAACAGACCAACAAGGCGTTTTTCAGTACGCGCAGACCTTTCATCGATCACAGCAGCGAAGCTTTGCGAAGCGCTTCCAAAGCCCGAATGACACCGTATATGACGCGCATTTCAGACCTGACCGGCCCCAATCTCATGTCAGACGTCTTGAGAAAGCTGCGACCTGACTATTTCGATCTGCTGGAGCGTTCCTATTTGCCGGTCGACGAGGTCTTGTCCGTGTTGTACATCGAACACCTGAACGAGGCCGTGGACTTTTATTTTCCATTCAAGGGCAGGGCGAAAATTTCCCCGGGCTCAGAGAATGGTTGGTAAGGCTTCAGTGTCTGCAGCGGCTCGTCGGCTGAGCCGCCACCTGCATTCATACGTCCGTGAAGGTATAGATAGTTAGCACCACGAACGCCCTGATGAATGATTACGTGCATGACTTCTCTCATACAGGAAGACGTCATGCCACTGAGTTCTCTGGAAACACCTGAAACCGACCAGCAACTGCTGCGCGAACGTGCGCAGCAGTTCGTTCTCGATTATCCCGATCTTTACGATTTGGCCCATACCGCCGCCAGCAGGATCATTCTTCAGCACACTCACCGCGTGTTCGCCCCGGAGCAGGTGTATTGGCATCGTTTCAGCAGTGCCAGCAGCAGTCCGCGCACGTTTACCGGCTGGCAGCATTCCGGAGCGCCGGTGCAGTCGATGACCTTGATCGAGCTGCTCATGCGGCACTTCAGCGCCCACGATCAGGAAGCCAGCGACGAGCTTTCCCTGTACGGCGGTTTCTACACCGATGGCCCGGATCATGGGGTTTTCGACGAGCGCAATGAGGTGCCCATGCTGCCTCAGGACGTGCTCAAAGGCATGTGGACACTTGATTTCAGCACGCTGTACACCCGCCGTATGGAGCGATTCTGGATCCTGCACAGCGAGAACTTCTGCACCCTGGCCAAGGCACGCTATCTGGTTGCAGCCAGTCATTGTCTGCGCAAGGGCCAGCTTTCAGCCGTCGATTTCAAGCATGTCACGAGCGTCGTCACCGCCGACCCCTTGCAGCCCCCTACGCTGAAAGCCTTGCTGGCCCCGCTTCCTGCAACTCCCGGTGTTACGGTACACACGTTGGATATCGATGGCATCAAGGCCCATGACATGCTGCGTATCGTCACCGCCGCTGGCCGCGAGATCATCTACTGGCCCGATGCCGAGCAGCCGTTCATGGCGTTCGATAGCGAGCGCGCGGTGTACCGCTGGCTCAAGGCCCGGTTCATGGGCGAGCACGCCGACAAGGCGATAACACGTCAGTTTCTGCGTGGTGAGACGTCCCGTAAAAAGGACGGTGAGCGATTCTTTCGCTCGGTGAGTCAGTTGCTCGCGCACGACTGGCGTGCCGACATCCCACTCGTCAACCTGGGGCAGGCACCTATTGTGGGTGACCCCTTCGTGTATCTGCGAGACGTCGTTCGACAGGGCATGACCGCCGATGCGCGTGAACGGCTGACTTCCAACGCGGATCTGCGCAAGCAGATGTGGATCGGCTACCTGGGCGCGTTCATGCAGGCGTTTGGCGGGCTTGCGGCTTTGGGTTGGCCGATCGCCTTGACGCTGGTTGGCGCAAGTCTCGCCAATACCGGTTTGAACATTGATCAGGCGGTCAATGGCAAGACCGCGGCGCAGCGCAAGGCTGGCGTGTTGGGCGCGATCAACAACATTATTTATCTGCTCTTCAACCTGCCGCTGTTGATGTCCCTGCGTGCCGTCCCTCAGCCTGTGCCGGTGGCCGCAACCGAAGGCCTACCGATCTCCAGCGAGGTGCTGGAAAGCAGCAGCGCGCCGGCCCATCCACTGGAAAATATGGAAGGCAACCTGCTGCTCGACAGCCTGACGCCTTCAGCTGCGGAGGGCAGGTTTCGCGGCATCTACACGCTGGGCAATGGCGAAACCTGGATCAAGCTTGCGCAACTGCCCTATCGCGTGATGTTCAATGAGCAGCAGCAATGCTGGCTTATCGTCAACCCGGACAACCCGTTTGCATTCGCAGGCAGCAAGCCGGTGCGTCTGAGTACCGACGGGGAGTGGGCGTTACTTGACTCGCCCGGTCTGCAGGGCGGTGCCCCGATGGATGTGCCGATGCCGTCAAGCAGCGCATCCACCGCGACGGGCAAGCCTTATGTGACCGTGCACTCGGCCTTTTGGGACAGGTATCTGCAAACGGATCTGTTCAGTGAGCAGCACTATGCCGAAGTGGCCTTGGCCCGGCAGAAAGGCGTCATGAGCATTTGGCAGCCAGACCCTGAAGAGGCTCCCGTGTCGGACTCATCACCTGACGGCGACGAAGTGTACAAAGACCCTTGGCATGGCAAACATCGGGTTTTCAGGCTCGGTGAGGACGACTATTACGGCAGAAATATCATGCTCTATACCCAGGATGACGCTGAATTCAATCAGTTCCTGCGCACGGGCGAGAGCAAAAGGGCCAATCAGGTACAACTCATCGAACGACTGGCCGATGACATCCATGTGGTGGGGTACAACAATGATGTCGAGTTGTACCGCGGCGGCAGCGGTGATCGAGGGACTTCGGGCGCCGTGTTTCGCAACAGGCAGATCAAGGTGGGTGATGTGCTGGTCAATACCGATGTCACCTCGTTCAGCGAAAATCCCTATGTGGTCAGCGCCTTCGCCAGCAGTCGGGCCGGTGCGCCCATTAACGCCATGATTGGCCCGGTAACTTTCGATGACACGTCGGTGGTCTTCGTTTTGCCCAAGGGCCGATACCTGAGGGCCACGCCGATTGCACCGTTTTCAGCCTCGCCCGAGGAAGCCGAATCGATCTTTTTGCCCGGCTGCTACTTTCAGATCGACAGCATCGAAGAGGTGAGTGGCGAGTTTTACCGCATCATGAAAATCCAGATGCAGGAGGTGGATCGTCCGGCTCAAGGGCGTGCGCTTTACGACATGCGCACGGGCGAGCCCTTCAGCCGAGATCAGTACGCACTCAAACTGGGTAATGATGCCAAGCCATTGGTCGACCGGTTTTTCCCGCAGGAGCCACTGGCTGACCTGTTCGGCTTTCACTGATCAAGCGCTGGCCAGGTTTTCATCAGAACCAGTCGTCGCGCATTGCCAGGCACGTGTCATCGCGGTTCTCCAGAATCGTCAGTTCATGATGGCAACCCGGTACTTCCCACGTCAGGAAGTACCTGGCTGCCTGCAGTTTGCCGCGATAAAAGTCGCCGTCGGCCTGATTGCCACCAATCAAACCTTCTTCTGCGCGGATCGCCTGTTCGAGCCATCGCCAACCGACTACCGTGTGGCCGAATGCCTTGAGGTACAGCGCCGAGTTGGCCAGCGTGCTGGCGATTCTGCCCTGCGCCAGATCGGTCAGCAGCCCGAGTGTGACGGCCTGCACGCGTGCGACCAGTTGCTGCAGGGGCTGGCGCAGTTCGTCGAGTGTCTGATGGGCCTGGGCGCGTTCGCAGGTCGCGGAGATCAGGCGTAGCAGTTGCTTGAGGCCGGTGCCGCCATTCTGCGCCAGCTTGCGGCCAAGCAGGTCGAGCGACTGGATACCGTGAGTGCCTTCATGAATCGCGTTGAGGCGGTTATCCCGGTAATACTGCTCGACCGGGTATTCGCGGGTGTAACCGTGGCCGCCCAGGACCTGGATCGCCAGTTCGTTGGCCTTCAGGCAGAACTCCGACGGCCATGACTTGACCACCGGGGTCAGCAGGTCCAGCAATTCATGCGCGTGCCTGCGATCGTCTTCGCTTTCGCCGGTCTGTGTGTCATCGAACAGCCGCGAGGCGTACAGGCACAGGTCAAACGCACCTTCCACGTAGGCTTTCTGGGTCAGCAGCATGCGCCGCACATCAGCATGCTCGATGATGGACACCGGCTTGCTGTCCGGGCTTTTGCTGTCTGGCAGGCGTCCTTGCGGCCGCTCGCGGGCATACTCCAGTGAATAGAGGTAGCCGGAATAACCCAGCATCGCCGCGCCAAGCCCGACGCCGATGCGCGCTTCGTTCATCATCTGGAACATGTAATTCAGGCCGTGATGAGGCTTGCCCACCAGATAGCCGACACACTCGCCGTTATCGCCGAAATTCAGCGCGGTGGAGGTGGTGCCTTTCCAGCCCATCTTGTGAAACAGACCCGCCAGCAGCACATCATTGCGTTGGCCGAGGCTACCGTCATCGTTGACCAGAAACTTGGGCACGATGAACAGCGAGATACCTTTGACCCCGGCCGGCGCATCCGGCAGTTTTGCCAGGACCATGTGCACGATGTTCTCCGACAGCGAATGATCCCCGCAGGAAATGAATATCTTGTTGCCACGCAGCCGATAAGTGCCGTCGCCTGCCGGTTCGGCGCGTGTGCGGATATCTGACAGCGACGAACCGGCATGCGGCTCGGTCAGCGCCATGGTGCCGAAGAAGCGGCCTTCGATCATGGGTTGCAGAAAACGCTGCTTCTGCTCGTCGTCGGCAAAACTCTCGATCAGATTGGCCGCGCCCATCGTCAGAAACGGGTACGACGTGGTCCCGACATTGGCCGCCTGAAAGTGGGCAAAACAGGCTTGCGACAGCAGGGTAGGCAACTGCATGCCGCCTGCGTCGAAATCGCGTGATGCATTGAGAAAGCCGGCCTCGAGAAACGCGTCTATCGCGGGTTTGACTTCCGGTATCAGGATGGCTTCGTCATTTTCATAGCGTGGCTCGTTTTCGTCGGCCTTGCGGTTGTGCGGTGCAAAGTACTTTTCCGCAATGGCGCGCGCCGTTCCCAGCGCCGCATCAAAGGTTTCCCGCGAATGCTCGGCAAAGCGCTCGCGACGCGTCAGACCTTCGGCGTCCAGAACTTCATACAGCTCGAAAGCCAGATTTCTGGAACTGAGCAGCGACTCGGACATGATGGCGTACCTGATTTTTGGAATCTTCCGAGTCTAGAGCCGGGCGTACGCGATGAACAGGAGGATTGACGAGCGTGATGGGGGTGTAAAAAGGACACGCCTGGAAATCGGCCGTCAGCTTTCCACGCATCTGTTGTCGAAAAAAATCTAACTGCTGGTATTTTTATCAGGTTCTCCTGCCCGGTTTTTATTTCAGAGTATAGGCGTAAGTTAATGAGATACGACTATCAAGGAGAAGGGTTATGGACTCAAAGGTTATTGTAATGGATATAAGTCCGGCTACTATTCAGGCAGGTTGGAGGGGAGAGGCTGTGCCCAGTGTTGACCTCCCGGTGCCGGAGAAGCTTTTCAATGGACAGGGAGAGGTTGTCGAGTGGGGGGCAGTTTCAGCGCTGTTGGATACGGTACTGCTGGATAAGTTTAAATGGTCAGACAATGACGAGGTGACGATTATGTATGTCGTCCCCTCGCTGATGCCGAAGGCGGGCAAGGAAAAACTTCTTCAGCTAAGCTTTGACGACGACAAATATAGGCTGAAGGGGGTTTTTCTGAAGTCGGCTGCTTCTGCAATTCTTTTTTCATTGGATCGTACAAAAACGACGCTGGAGGGTGAAACGGTTCCGAATGTAACCGGGGTCGCAATAAGGACGGATAAAAAAACGGCTATCATCACGGTTGACCCTGTTTTTCAGGGTGTACTACTTCCTTCGGCGGCACTGAAGCTGACCAAAAATAATTGGGAAGGCTCGTTCGATCCTCAGTTCGCATTGTCTGACGATTCTATTAATATCTTGGCCGATACGATTGTGCTGGCTGTGCAAAGAACTAATGTTGATGTTCGCTCATTGCTTTATAAAAACCTGGTGCTGTCAGGTAGCAGAGTTAATGAGTCAGGGTTTTATGAGAAGCTTAAAAAGAGTATTACTGAAAAAGCGCCCAAGGGAGCACTGATTGGTATGACGCTTGATCCTAAGCCGGAAAGTGCCGCATGGCGAGGTGCAGCCATGTATGCCGCTACTGAAGGGGTTGTTGGAGGCGCAGTAACCAAGCAGGACTATGACCATTACAGTGCAGGTTCATAGTAAATGTCCGTTTTAATGTGGCTGTACTAGCGGCGGTCTATGCGTACTGTATTGACAGTTTGAAGATTGCTGACGCAGAGCGTCCATCACTGCGTGCCATCGCTGAGTAGCACGATATTCATTGCAGAGCATGGGAACGGTCGGTGTCTTTCGGACACCTCTCGTTCCGCACGCTCCAGCGTGGGAATGCCGTTCGTGACGCTCCGCGTCATCTGTTACCGAGTGGCATCAGCCGATCGTCATCAGGCTCGCATTGCCACCCGCCGCCGCAGTGTTGACGCTCAATGCCCGCTCGATCACCAAGCGTTCCAGTGGCACGTTGGTTTCGCCGTGGGACAGGCCGTTGACGCCGACGATGGCACCGCTGCGTTGTGCGATCTGCTGGCAGATGGCACGTAGCTGATCGGAGTCGCCGTGGTGCAGGACGGCGTCGAAGGTGACTTCGTCCTTGGCCCAGTCAGGTACCAGCTTGATGCGCGCTTGAACGTCCTTTGGCAGGCGAGCCCGGAGCGGTTTGCTGATGTCGGTTTCCGGCCACACGGCAGAGCTGCCGACCGCCAGTACGGCTGCCAGTTGAATCAGCAGGTCGTTCTCGTCGTCAGCCAGGCAAAGTACGTGTTCACGCGGCAGGATCGCATAGCTGTTGCGTTCGCCGGTCGGGCCCGCCAGCTGGCGGGTGATGCCGCTTTGCGATTGCTCGGCGTATTGACTGCACAGGGCGTCCAGATCGCTTTGCTGATTGCTGGCAGCCCAGGCCTTGAGTGCCTGTAACGGCTTGCCCAGAACTTCACGCAGGCGCGTATCCGGTGCAGACAGCGCATCGCTGCGGACGAACGATTTCTCGATAGCGTCCTGCGGGCGCGTCGACAGCAGGCGATACAGGTACAGCGGGCCACCGGCTTTGGGGCCGGTGCCGGACAGGCCTTCGCCGCCGAATGGCTGAACACCCACCACCGCGCCGACGATGTTGCGGTTGACGTAGACGTTGCCGGCATTGACGTTGTCGATGACCTTGGCGATGGTTTCGTCGATGCGGGTGTGCACGCCCAGGGTCAGGCCATAACCGGAAGCGTTGATCTGATCGATCAGCAGGCCAAGCTCCTTGCGCTTGTAGCGCACCACGTGCAGCACCGGACCGAAGATTTCGCGTTGCAGCTCATCGAAGCTTTCCAGTTCGATCAAGGTCGGCATCACATAAGTGCCGCGCTTGAGTTCGGCGCTGTCGGCAATGGCCACCTGATAGACCGTGCGGCCCTTGTCGCGCATGGCCTGGATGTGTTTTTCGATACCGGCCTTGGCCTCTGCGTCGATCACCGGGCCGATGTCCACGGACAGGCGCTCCGGATTGCCGAGGCGGTTCTCGGCCATCGCGCCCTTGAGCATTTCGATGACGCGGTCGGCAGAATCTTCCTGCAGGCACAGCACGCGCAGTGCCGAGCAGCGCTGACCGGCGCTGTCGAACGCCGAGGACACCACGTCGATCACCACCTGTTCGGTCAGCGCCGAAGAGTCGACAATCATCGCGTTCTGGCCACCGGTTTCGGCGATCAGCGGAATGGGGCGACCCTGTGAGTCGAGGCGACCTGCCACGTTGCGCTGCAGCAGCCGGGCGACTTCGGTGGAGCCGGTGAACATGACGCCTTTGACACGCTCGTCGCCGACCAGCCCGGCACCTACGGTTTCGCCGCGACCCGGCAGCAATTGCACCACGCCTTCCGGAATGCCCGCTTCAAGCAGCAGGCGCACGGCCTGTGCAGCGATCAGTGGTGTCTGCTCGGCAGGTTTGGCCAGCACCGGGTTACCCGCAGCCAGCGCAGCAGCCACCTGACCACTGAAAATTGCCAGCGGGAAGTTCCACGGGCTGATGCAGACCACCGGACCCAGCGGACGATGGCCGTCGTTGGTGAAGTCGTTGCGCGCCTGCACGGCGTAGTAACGCAGGAAGTCCACGGCTTCGCGCACTTCGGCGATGGCGTTGGCGAAAGTCTTGCCCGCTTCACGGACCAGCAGGCCCATCAGCGGCTGGATTTCAGCCTCCATCAAGTCAGCGGCACGCTCCAGAATCGCAGCGCGCTCGCCAGGCGGAGTGGCCTGCCAGATCGGACCGGCGCTCAAGGCGCACTGGATGGCGTTATCGACATCTGGCAGGGACGCTTCCTGCACATGACCGACCACGTCGCGCAGATCCGATGGGTTCAGCGCAGCACTCAGCGTGCCAGCGCTGGCCGGGCAGCCCAGCATCGGGGCGGCTTTCCAGTCGTTGTGCGCGGTAGCCAGCAGGGCCGAAGACAGCGAAGCCAGACGATGCTCGTTGGCCATGTCGATGCCGCTGGAGTTGGCGCGTTCGGTTCCGTACAGATCACGCGGCAGCGGAATGCGCGGGTGCGGCAGGCCGAAACCGCCTTCCTGGGTCGCCATGCGTTCGATCTGGCTGACTGGATCGGCCACCAGTTCCTGAATGGAGATCGAGTGGTCGGCAATCCGGTTGACGAACGACGTGTTGGCGCCGTTTTCCAGCAGGCGACGCACCAGATAGGCCAGCAGTGTTTCATGAGTGCCGACCGGGGCGTACACGCGGCAAGGACGATTCAGTTTGCCGTCGGCGACTTTGCCCACGACCTGCTCGTACAACGGCTCGCCCATGCCGTGCAGGCACTGGAATTCATACTGGCCGGGGTAATAATTCTGACCGGCAATCTGGTAGATGGCCGCCAGGGTATGGGCGTTGTGCGTAGCGAATTGTGGATAGATGACTTCCGGTGCCGCGAGCAACTTGCGGGCGCAGGCAATGTAGGACACGTCGGTGTACACCTTGCGCGTGTACACCGGATAGCCTTCCAGGCCTTCGACCTGGGCGCGCTTGATTTCGCTGTCCCAGTACGCGCCCTTGACCAGGCGGATCATCAGACGATGGCGGCTGCGGCGTGCCAGGTCGATCACGTAATCGATCACATAAGGGCAGCGCTTCTGATACGCCTGAATGACGAAGCCGATGCCATTCCAGCCGGTGAGCTGTGGTTCGAAACACAGGCGCTCGAGCAGATCCAGCGACAGCTCCAGGCGATCGGCTTCTTCGGCGTCGATGTTCAGACCGATGTCGTATTGCTTGGCCAGCAGGGTCAGCGACAGCAGGCGCGGGTACAGCTCATCCATCACCCGCTCGTACTGGGCGCGGCTGTAGCGTGGATGCAGTGCCGACAGCTTGATGGAAATCCCCGGGCCTTCGTAGATGCCGCGACCGTGGGAGGCTTTGCCGATGGAGTGGATAGCCTGCTCGTAGGACGCGAGGTACTTCTGCGCGTCATGTTCGGTCAGCGCCGCTTCACCCAGCATGTCGTAGGAATAGCGGAAGCCTTTGGCTTCGAAGCGGCTGGCGTTGGCCAGGGCTTCACCGATGGTTTCGCCCGTGACGAACTGCTCGCCCATCAGGCGCATGGCCATGTCGACGCCCTTGCGGATCATCGGTTCGCCGCTTTTGCCGATAATGCGGCTCAACGAGGACGTAAGGCCCGCCTCATTGTGAGTGGCAACCAGCCTGCCGGTAAGCAGCAGGCCCCAGGTGGCGGCGTTGACGAACAGCGACGGGCTGTTGCCCAGGTGCGGCTGCCAGTTGCCGTTGCTGATCTTGTCGCGAATCAAGGCATCGCGGGTGCCCTTGTCCGGAATACGCAGCAGCGCTTCGGCCAGACACATCAGCGCAACGCCCTCCTGAGAGGACAGCGAAAACTCCTGCAACAGGCCTTGAACGATGCCTGCGCGACCGCCCGCGCTTTTCTGGTTACGCAGTTTCTCTGCAATCGACGCGGCCATCTTGTTGGTTGCTTCGGCAACAGGCGCGCTCAGGCGGGCCTGTTCGAGCAGCATCGGCACCACTTCCTGCTCGGGGCGGCGGTAGGCGGAAGTGATGGCTGCACGTAATACGGACTGCGGTTGAATGCTCTCGGCAAAATCCAGAAAGCATTGCAGCCCCGCGTCTTCTGCCAGCTCGCCGCGGTCTTCGTTTTCCTTGCCGGCAGCACCGTCGAGCTCCAACAGGGTTGCACCACTCTCGAGCTTTTCCAGGTAATTGAAGATCGCCTGCTTGATCAACCAGTGCGGTGTACGGTCGATAGAGTGGGCTGCGGCTTTCAATCGCTCGCGGGTCGGGTCGTCAAGTTTGACGCCAAGAGTGGTGGTGGCCATGTGTTGTCCTCTTTATAGGCTTTATAGGCACGCGAAGGTGGCATCGGCTTTGGCGCAGATTAGCCTCGGGACGGGGTGAGGTGCAACCGGGTGCAACCCTATTTGCAGAATATTTTGTGACGTTTCCGGCGAGTGGCCCATAAAACCAGCGCGACGCTCAATGCTGGTGCGTGATTTTCTGTAGATTGCGCAGAAAACGCCCTAAAATGGCGCGTAAATGCACCTGCGCCGGGTTTTTTGTAACAGGTGTAACTTGCATGATGAAATGGGTTGCACCTTGTTTGCTTTGTTTAATAGGATTCGTTCCCGCGGTGCAACCGCCAGTCATTGATTGCCAATCCTTGCGGAGCGATCAGTCAACGCGGTGTCGGGTGCAAAAGCAGGGATGTGCCGAATTTCGGTCGCTATTCCCTTTGGCATCGGGTGCCAACATAAAAATAATGCCAAGGCAGAACTCATGAGTGTCAGCAACCCTACCTTGATCACGTTCGTGATCTATATAGCGGCAATGGTATTGATCGGCCTGATGGCCTATCGCTCTACCAACAACCTTTCGGATTACATCCTCGGCGGACGCAGTCTTGGCAGCGTGGTCACCGCTCTTTCAGCAGGTGCCTCTGACATGAGCGGCTGGCTGTTGATGGGCTTGCCCGGTGCCATCTATATGTCCGGCCTGTCGGAAAGCTGGATCGCCATTGGCCTGATCATCGGCGCCTACCTGAACTGGCTGTTCGTGGCCGGCCGTCTGCGCGTGCAGACAGAGCACAACGGCGACGCACTGACCCTGCCGGATTACTTCAGCAGCCGTTTCGAAGACAACAGCGGCCTGCTGCGCATCATCTCGGCCATCGTGATTCTGGTGTTCTTTACCATCTATTGCGCATCGGGCATCGTTGCGGGTGCGCGTCTGTTTGAAAGTACCTTCGGCATGTCCTATGAAACCGCCCTGTGGGCCGGAGCTGCGGCGACCATCGCCTACACTTTCGTCGGTGGTTTTCTGGCAGTGAGCTGGACAGACACCGTGCAGGCCACGCTGATGATCTTCGCGCTGATCCTTACGCCGATCATCGTTCTGCTGGCAACGGGCGGTGTCGATACCACCTTTCTGGCGATTGAAGCGAAAGATCCGACCAGCTTCGACATGTTCAAGAACACGACTTTCATCGGCATCATTTCCCTGCTCGGCTGGGGCCTGGGTTATTTCGGCCAGCCGCACATCCTCGCGCGTTTCATGGCGGCCGATTCGGTCAAGTCGATTGCCAGCGCCCGACGCATCTCGATGGCCTGGATGATCCTGTGCCTGGGCGGCACCGTGGCGGTGGGTTTCTTCGGCATCGCCTATTTCTCGGCGCACCCGGATGTTGCCGGGCCGGTGACTGAAAACCCGGAGCGAGTGTTCATCGAGCTGGCCAAGCTGCTGTTCAACCCTTGGGTTGCGGGCGTGCTGCTGTCGGCCATTCTGGCTGCGGTGATGAGTACGCTGAGCTGCCAGTTGCTGGTGTGCTCCAGTGCGTTGACCGAGGACTTCTACAAGGCTTATCTGCGCAAAGACGCTTCGCAGGTCGAACTGGTCTGGGTAGGTCGGGCAATGGTACTGCTGATCGCGATCATTGCCATTCTGCTGGCGGCCAATCCTGAAAACCGCGTGCTGGGTCTGGTGAGTTACGCCTGGGCCGGTTTCGGCGCAGCTTTCGGCCCTGTGGTGCTGATTTCGGTACTGTGGAAGGGCATGACCCGTAACGGCGCACTGGCCGGGGTGATTGTGGGGGCGGCCACTGTGGTGCTCTGGAAACAGTTCAGTACGATGGGGCTGTATGAAATCATCCCCGGGTTCATCCTGGCCAGCATCGCTATCGTGGTGTTCAGCCTGATCGGCAAGCCCGCTTCTGCGTCCATGCAGACCCGTTTCCTGGCAGCCGAACAGGATTTCAAAGCTAACCGCTGACAGGTCTGACTGAAACACAAACGGCCCGTTCTTCTTCGTGAAGCGCGGGCCGTTTTGTATGCGGGCTGTGAACAGCGTGCCGATCAGCTCTGGTTGTGATCGATGTCGAGGTTGTAGAACGTCGCCTTGCCGCCCTCCGAGGTGTACCCGGTATTGTCCTGGGTATACACCCCCGCCTTGAAGTACAGAGGCTTGTCCCGCCAGGTCTCGCTGATGCGCGTGCTCCAGTCCTTATCCTTGGCGCTGACGGACAGTTTTCCGCCCTTGCTCAGGTTGATCACGTAATTGAATGTCTCATTCAGCTTCACACCTTCTACGATGGTGTAAACCTTGCTTTCGTCGTCGTCATAGCGGTTGCGGACTTTTGCAACGATATCGCCGGTCTTGGTGTCTTCCTTGTATTGGAACTCGACTTTCAGGAGCGGCTCTGTGCTTTCGTATGCATGTATTTGTCCGATGACAATCTTGCCGCTGGATGGGACTTGGTCGACTTCCAGTTTGGCGTTCAGATAGTTGTCGGCGTCCGGATAGACCCAATTATGCAGAGAGCCGTCTGCCCATGTTTCCCGAAGTTCGCTACGGGAATATTTTGCGTTCTCGGTTTTACTGCCGGTGACGGGCGACCAGAACACAATGGCGTCGGTTTTGGATTTGAAATATTTACCGTCGTAGCCTTTTACTAACTGAGCGGTTTCGATGGTCTTGGGGGGTGACCCCACCGGGATGCTGAGATTCCACGATCCAAGATCTACCATTTTTGTCTCCGTCCCTAAATGTCTTTGTATCGCTCATAGAAAAAGCCTCTGGCGCGAGGCTTCAGCCGACTTTTATACGACTTGTAGGACAATTTGTTAATAAAAAAATGTCGAACGGATGGCGTCAAAGTGCTGTCACTTCTTCTGCAGGGCAGAGCCTGCAAGGGGTGTAGAGAATGACCGTTAGTCGGCTAGATCGAACTTTGACAGTAGGGAAGAGGCGCCTTGCTTCTGCTTTTGGCGAGACGAGGCTAGAGTTATTCCAAAGTATGACGGTCGTCCTGAGTCTCAGGCGTCATGCCCACAAAGAGAAGCAGCATGGAACGCGTGCCAAACCAGCCAGATGATGGCTCTTCAGTTTTACTTGTTGTAGACGATTACCCGGAAAATCTGGTAACGATGTGTGCTGTTCTGCAAAGAACGGACTGGCACATTGTGACTGCAAGTTCCGGAATAGAAGCATTGACCGTACTGCTCGAGCAGGAAGTCGACCTGGTTTTGCTGGATGTGCAGATGCCGGGCATGGACGGCTTCGAGGTCGCGCGACTGATGCGCGGCAGTCAGCGCACCCGTCTTACGCCGATTATCTTTCTCACCGCCAATGAGCAGACCCAGGATGCGGTGCAAAAGGGCTATGCGAATGGTGCGACGGATTATCTGTTCAAACCTTTCGACCCGAATGTGCTCAAGCCCAAGGTGCAAACGCTGCTCGAGCAGCAGCGCAACCGCCGTGCGCTGCAACAGCTGTCGCTGGAGCTGGAGTCGGCCCGTGCGTTCAACGCATCGGTGCTGGCCAATGTCGCCGAAGGCATTCTGGTCGTTGACGAAGCGGGCACCATCAGCTTTGCCAATCCGGCTATCTGTCAGTTATTGAACACTTCAGTCGATCACCTACGCGGCACCCAGGTGCTGGACTACATCATCGAACCGAAGGTGGGGCACTGGCTGGACTCGGGTTTTTATCAGCACTATCGCAAGTCCGACACCTATCGCGTGCACGACGCCATTCTGCGTACGGCGCAAGGCACGCAACTGCCGGTAGCGTTGTCCTGCGCGGCGCTGCCTGCCGAACAGAAGGCAATGGTGCTGACGGTTCTCGATATGTCGGTGGTCCGTGATCTTTATCAGCAGCTTGAAAAGCAGGCTGTCACCGATGCATTGACTGGCCTGCTCAATCGCCGAGGGCTTTATCAGGCCGTTGAAAGCATGCTGTTGCGCAACGAGCGTGCCGATAAATACCTGGTCGTGCTGTTCATGGATCTGGATGGCTTCAAGCAAATCAACGACTCACTGGGCCATGAAGCGGGTGATCAGGTATTGCTCTGGGTCGCCGAGCAGTTCAAGGCCACCATGCGCCCCTATGATGTGCTGGCACGCATCGGCGGCGATGAATTCACTGTCGTGATCGACGGGCTGGATTACCCCGAACAGGCGGCCAAGATCGCCGAAAAGCTCATTGAGCGGGTATCCGGAAGACGCCAGGTCGACGGCGTCGAGATCACGCTGGGTGCCAGCGTCGGTATTGCAACCTTTCCGGACTGCGGCTCGAATCTGGACGGTCTTCTGCGCGCGGCAGATATCGCCATGTACGAAGCCAAGCGTGCCGGGCGGCAGCAATATCGATTCTATGATCAGAACATGAACGGGCGCGCCCGCTCGCGCCTGATGCTTGAGGAAAGCGTGCGTACGGCCATCGACGGTCGGGATTTTTCAGTGGTGTACCAGCCCCAGATTCACGTGGCGGATGGTCGCTTGCGTGGTTTCGAGGCCTTGCTGCGCTGGCAGCATCCTGCGGTCGGAGAGGTCCCGCCTGCGCTGTTCATTCCGCTGCTGGAAGAGACCAGGCTAATCAATCGGCTCGGCAGCTGGATCTTTGATCAGGGCGCCGAGCAGCGTCAGGCATGGAGCCACATCTTCGCGCCCGACATGGTGCTGAGTGTCTGCGTCAGTCCCACGCAATTCTGTCTGCCCAATCTGGCTTCGGAATTAAAACGCGCTATGGATCGCTTCGAGCTGAAGCCTGGGCAAATAGAGGTGGAAATCACTGAAACCGCGTTGGTCAACAACCTGACACACAGCCACAAACAGCTGAAGTTGCTGCATGAGGTCGGTGTGCGCATTGCGCTCGACGACTTTGGTACGGGCGAATGCTCGTTGTCGCACCTGCGCAATCTGCAACTCGACACCTTGAAGCTGGACAGGCGTTTTGTGGCCAACATCGTCGGGTCAAAGCGCGAGGCGGCGATGGCCAGCAGTATCATCGACCTGAGCCGCAACCTCGACATGCTGGTCATTGCCGAAGGCGTCGAGACAGCCGAGCAGTATCAGTGGCTGGCCGACAACGGCTGTCAGGTCATACAGGGCTTTCTGATCGCTCATCCGATGGTGCCGGAGGACGCGTTGCGCTTTCCCGGGCACTTTGACGTGGCGGGCTTGAGGCAGAGCGGATTGTTGTAGAATGGCGTTTTTCGATCTCACGCAAAGGCCCTATGACTGCATCCAGCCATGCTCCGCTCAAATACCTGCAGGCCTATCCGCAGGCCCTGCAGGATCAGGTGCAGCAGCTGATTGCCGAGGATCGCCTGGCAGATTATCTACAGCAGCGCTACCCCGCGCGGCATCAGGTCCAGAGCGACAAGGCCCTTTACGCCTATGCGCTGGCGCTCAAGCAGGATCACCTGCGCAACGCGCCAGCCATCAAGAAGGTGCTTTTCGACAATCGCCTGGACCTGACCCATCGCGCGCTGGGCCTGCATACCAAGATATCCAGAGTGCAGGGCGGCAAGCTCAAGGCCAGTAACGAAATTCGTGTGGCCGCGCTGTTCAAGGAAGCACCGCCGGAATTTCTGAAAATGATCGTTGTGCACGAGCTTGCACATTTTCGTGAGTCGGATCACAACAAGGCGTTCTATCAGTTGTGCGAGTACATGTTGCCCGGTTATCACCAACTGGAGTTCGATTTGCGCGTGTACCTGACGTACCGTGATCTGCAGGCCGCACGAGCGCCATGCTGAGCCAGGCACTGAAAAAGGATTCGAAGATGCAGGTCAGCAAGACCAAAAGCAGTTTCTATCGCCGCCTGTACGTGGCTTACCTGATCGATTCACAGATCGCCAGCAGTGTCCCGGAACTGATGGCGGCAACCGGCATGCCGCGTCGTACCGCGCAGGACACCATCAGTGCGCTCGCCGATCTGGATATTGTGTGTGACTTCGAACAGCTCGAAGGCGGCCGCAATCACGCCGGCAGCTACCGGATCCGTGACTGGGGCGCTGTTGACAAGGGCTGGATTGCCGACAATCTGCCACGCATCAAGGCCGTGCTGGAGTATCCCTGAGCGGTTTTCAGTCCAGATCGCGACGCATGCCGATATGCGGAATGTCGTCTTCCAGGTAGACCTCGCCCACCGGATTGAAGCCGTAGCGGCTGTAATAGCCTTGCAGATGCGCCTGGGCCGATAGATAGATGGGCTGGTCGGGCCATTTGCGTTCGGCGTTTTCCAGGGCCTGCTCCATCAGCTCATGGCCGATGCCCCTGCTGCGAATCGAAGGCGCTGTCACCACCCGGCCGATGGTCACGTCGCCGCCTTGCTGGATGGGGTCGAGCAAACGCAGGTAGGCGACCAGCTTGTCTTCCTGCCAGGCCATCAGGTGGCAGGTATCGCCCGTCAGGTCCTGTCCGTCGACGTCCAGATACACGCATTGCTGCTCGACCACAAACACTTCGGCACGCAGTTGCAGCACGGCATAGAGTTGCTCGATGCTTAGCTCGGTGTGATGTTTGCAGATCCATTTGATAGACATGTCGCAGACTCGCAGGGAAACCAGAAGCGAAGTCTAAACGTATCCGGCGACATTCCCAATAAACGCCGTCAACGTTCTGAAGGGTGCGCCGGTTGATCATGTTGCTTGCCCGGCTTGTCCACTGCCTGCTTGAGGTCTTCAATTAAAAACGGCAGGCGCCTTAACGCGCGAGCGTTTCCCTGCCGATAGGATTAAATTGGGTATGCCGCCCCTTTCAGGAACCTGAGCATGTTGCAGTCGCTTCGAGCCGTGGGGTTGCTGGTCGTTCTGCTGATGGCGCAGGCCAACGCAGCTGAAAAGCTGCGTCTAGTCGCCGACCCCTGGCCTCCCTTTACTGACGCGCTGCTGCTCAACGGCGGGCTGGCGACCGATATCGTCAATACGGCGCTGCGTCGTGCTGGATACACCACGCTGTACGAGCAAGTGCCATGGGCGCGAGCGATGTTGGGCTTGAGTGAAGGGCGTCACGATGTGCTGATCAATGCCTGGTTCAGCGAGGAGCGTACGAAAGTTGGCCAGTTTTCTGCGCAATACCTGCTCAATCGGGTGCGCTTCATCAAGCGCAAGGAATCGCCGATTGGTGCCCTGACCCATGAGCAATTGCACAAGTACGTCATCGCTGTCGTGCGCGGTTACGCTTATACCCCTGCTTTTGACAGCGACACCCAGTTGCAGAAAGTCCCTGTGCAAAACTTCTCCACCGCCATACGCATGCTTGCTGCCGAGCGTGTCGACCTGACCCTTGAAGACGAATACGTCGCCCGTTACAACCTGGCGATGGAACCGGACGAGGTTCGTGACCGGGTCGAGTTTCTATCGGGCTCGCTGAGCGAGAACAGCCTGCATATTCTGGTCAGCCTGAAAAATCCCCACCACGACAAGATCGTCGCCGACTTCGATCGCGAAATTACCGCCATGAAAGCGGATGGCACCTATGATGAACTGCTCAGACTGCATGGGTTGCAGTAGCCTCCGGAGCTTTGATCAAGTGCGCGGCGAGGGTGCGCAGCGGGGCCAGCTGGCGGCAGATCAGCGCCAGTTGGGCTTGCACCAGTCGCTGACTTTCGTCCATGTCTTCGGGCAGTTGCTCCAGTTGCGCGGCTAACCCTTCCTCGACATCGCTCTGCACCGCAACCGGCTTTTTCTCGGCCAGCCCTGCAGCGATCTCGTCGATGCTGGCGGCCAGCGTGGCACCGACGTGATCGATCAGGTGTTCGCGCACATCACTCGGCAATTGCGTATCACGATGCGCGCCGAGGCCTGAAAGGTAGCTGAGCAGCGTGTGCGACAGCACCAGAAAGCGAAAGCCCACGTCGGCCTCTTTGCGGAAGTGACCGGGCTCCATGAGCATGTTGGCCAGCGTGGTCGACAGCGCGGCGTCGGCGTTGTGGGCATCGCGCCGCGCCAGTCGGTAGGCCAGATCGTCACTCTTGCCCTTGGCGTACTGTTGCATGATCTGCCGCAGGTAGATGCTGTTGCAGGTCAGGGTGTTGGCCAGCACCTTGTTCAGGCGCCGCCCCTGCCAGTCCGGCAGAAACAGGAACACTGCCAGGCCAGCAATAAGGCTGCCCAGCAACGTATCGAACAACCGGGGCAGGAACAGCCCGTAACCGTCGCCGACCTGGTTGAAGCAGAACAGCACCATCACCGTGATGGCGGCAGTCGACAGGGTGTAGCGCGTGGTCCGATTGACGAAGAACACCACCCCGGCCAGCACGGCGCACATCGATTGCAGAATCGGGCTGGTGACCAGATCGAACAGCACCCAGCCGACCGTCAGGCCAATCGCGGTGCCGATGATCCGCTGGCCGAGCTTGAGCCGGGTAGCGCCGTAGCTGGGCTGGCAGACGAACACCGTGGTCAGGATGATCCAGTAGCCCTGTGACGGGTGAATCAGGTGCACCATCGCGTAACCGATGGTCAATGCCAGCGGCAGGCGTAGCGCGTGACGAAACAGCAGCGAAGTCGGGGTCATCTGCAGGCGCAGGCGTGTCCAGACATCCTTGAGGTTGCGCGGCGAGCGGTCCAGCAGGCTGCTGTCGGTGGCATCGGCCACGGCGTCCGGGTTGCTGGCGTCGCTGATCAGACGATCCAGAGTGCCAAGGTTGGCGGCCAGCGCGCGCAGCGAACGCAGCAGGCCGCGCCACGCAGGGTTGCTCTGGATGCGCAGATGCTCAAGGGACGCGTGCAGGTCTTCCATGGCTTCGGCGAAGCTTGGGTCATACACGAACGGCTGCCGCAGCTGGATGGATTCCGACAGCGCCTGGCAGGCAACGCCCTGTTGACGCAGCAGGCGCTGGCAGCGGAACAGCACGTCGCTGTGGAAAAACGCATCGGCCAGTGAGTTGTAGGGGTAATGCGACGAGCTGGCGCGCTCGTGGATGTCTTGGGCGATGAAGTACAGCTTCAGGTAGCGGCTGACTTTGGAGCCGGGGCGGCCGCTGCCGACGCGGTGCAGGATGATTTCCTTGGTGGAGTTCAGCGCGGCGACCACTTTGCCGTTCTGCTGCGCCAGTTCCAGGCGACGGGCCTCCACGTTGAGTGTGCGAATTGGTTCAAACAGGGTCGACTTGAGTTTCAGGTACTGGCCCAGCTCGCGAAACAGTCGCGCCAGCGCCTGTTGCACCGGCTGGTTGGAAAACAGCATCTGCCACAGCACCGACAGCAGGCCGTACCAGGCTGCGCCCGCCACCAGCAGCATCGGTTCATGCCAGAAGTCCAGCACTTCACCGCCACGCTGATCGACGCCGATCATGGTGTAGACCGAAAGGATCAACGTGCCGTAGGCAATCGCGCCATAGCGTTCACCCAGCGCGCCCAGCATGGTCAGGCAGAAGCTGGCCAGCGCCAGTGAACAGACAAACAGGATGGGGTAGGGGAAGAGCAATTCGACGGCGAGGGCGGCGATGCTGAAACACACCAGTGTCACGGCCAGTGCGTTGAGTCGGCCCTGCCAGCTGTCGTCGGTCTCGGCCAGGGCGCAGGCGATAATCCCCAGAAACAGCGGGATCAGTAACGCCATTTCGTTTTGATACCAGCACAGCGCCATGCTGCCGGTCAGTGCGATAAAGACTCGAACGCTATAGCTGAATTTATCCAGCGCCCACAATCGACGGAATGTATGACGGAGAGATTTCGATGCCATGGGTTAGCTTGACGGCCCTGTTCGCAATTGATCGATCGTGCAGGAGGATATGTACAGACCAAATGACTGGCTGTACATCCGCCGCGCAAAATTTATACCGGTTTGTAGTGTGGTGATGTTGCGTATCAGCGACTACGTCACACGTAGTGTGCGGCAGCATAGGCCGAGGCCCACGCCCACTGAAAGTTGAAGCCGCCCAGATGACCGCTCACGTCCAGCACTTCGCCCACGAAATATAGGCCGGGGGCTTTCAGCGATTCCATGGTCTTGGACGACACTTCGCGGGTGTCGATACCGCCCAGCGTCACTTCGGCCGTGCGATAACCCTCGGTGCCCGCCGGGACCACCTGCCAGCTCGCCAGCTTTTCGGCGATCTCGGCCAGTTCGGCGTGGGTGTACTGCTTCATCGGTTTGGAAACGAACCAGTGTTCGGCGATCAGGTTGGCCATCTTCTTGGTGAAAATCTCGCCCAGCAGGGTTTTCAGTTCACTGTTGGGGCGCTCGGCCTGCTGCTGGTTGAGCCAGGCGGGCACGTCATGATCGGGCAGCAGGTTGATCTCCACGGTGTCACCGGGCTGCCAGAACGAGGAGATCTGCAGGATCGCCGGGCCACTGAGGCCGCGGTGGGTGAACAGGATGTTTTCGCGGAAGCTGGTGTCGTTGCAGCTCACCAGACAATCCACCGAGGTACCTGACAGTTCGGTGCACAGCTCCTTGAGCTGATCGGTGATGGTGAACGGCACCAGCCCGGCACGGGTCGGCAGCAGCGTGTGGCCGAACTGCTTGCCGACCTGATAGCCAAAGCCGGTGGCGCCCAGCGTCGGAATCGACAGCCCACCCGTGGCAATCACCAGCGACTGGCAGTTCAGGGTGCCCAGCGTGGTCTGCAGGCTGTAGCCGGCGTCGGTCTTTTCGATCTGCTGCACGGAGGTGTCCATGTGCAGGCTGACACCAGCCTGGCGGCACTCTTCCAGAAGCATTTCCAGAATGTCGCTGGACTTGTTGTCGCAAAACAGTTGGCCGAGCTTTTTCTCGTGATAAGGCACGCCATGTTTGGCGACCATCGCGATGAAATCCCATTGGGTGTAACGGGCCAGGGCTGATTTGCAGAAATGCGGGTTCTGCGACAGGAAGTTGGCCGGTTCGGTGTACATATTGGTGAAGTTGCACCGCCCGCCACCGGACATCAGGATCTTCTTGCCGGGTTTGTTGGCGTGGTCGATCAACATCACCTTGCGCCCGCGAGCGGCAGCGGTGAACGCACACATCAGACCTGCAGCGCCGGCGCCAATGATTACAACGTCAGTAACGGGCACAGCGTGGTTCCTCGATTTTCAGGTCACGATCGTTCCCATGCTCCGCGCCAAGCTATGCACAAGCCTGTTTTTGATTCTGGCCGAAGGCCGTGGGAGCGAACGTGTTCGCGAAAGGGCCGGTAGGTTCTCCGAAGATTTATCGTCTGAACTACCATCTTCGCGAACAAGTTCGCTCCTACGCCCTGCGGGCAGAAGCCTGAAAACCGCGTTTTCAGGACCTTCGGGGCCTGTATATGACGCGCGGCGCGGCGTGTAGGGACTATCAGGGTCAACGATAAACTTTACAAAATCCGCACGCGCAACGACTTGCCCTTGATCTTGCCATTGTTCAAACGTTCCAGGGCCTGTTTGGCCATGCTGCGCTCGACGGCAACGTAGGCCTGGAAGTCGAAAATCGCGATCTTGCCGACCTGAGTGCCGGGAATGCCTGCCTCGCCGGTCAATGCGCCGAGGATGTCGCCTGGACGCAGCTTGTCCTTGCGGCCCGAGCCGATGCACAGCGTGGTCATGGCGGGCAGCAGCTTGCCGCCTTCCTTGATGCTCAGTCTGTCGTATTGCTGCCAGTTCAACGGCGCTTTCTGCAACTCTTCGATGGCACGGGCGCGCTGGCTTTCCGACGGGGCCACCAGGCTGACCGCGATACCTTTCTCGCCTGCACGACCGGTACGGCCGACACGGTGGATGTGGATTTCCGAATCACGCGCCAGCTCGACGTTGATCACCATGTCCAGCGCGTCGATATCCAGGCCGCGCGCGGCCACGTCGGTGGCGACCAATACCGAGGTGCTGCGGTTGGCGAACATCGCCAGCACCTGATCACGGTCACGCTGTTCCAGATCGCCATGCAGGCCGACTGCAGACATGCCCTTGGCGGTCAGGTGATCGACCACTTCCTGAACCTGCTGCTTGGTGAAGCAGAACGCCACGCAGGAGGCAGGACGGAAATGGCCGAGTACCTTGACCACGGCTTCCAGGCGTTGCTCCGGGGAGATCTCGTAGAAAATCTGCTCGATCTGGCTGTCGGCGTGCAGTGCCTCGACTTTTACGGTCTGTGGATCACGCATGAATTTCGAGGACAACTGCTTGATGCCGACCGGATAGGTCGCGGAGAACAGCAGGGTCTGGCGGCGCTGCGGGGTCTGCTCGATGATGTCGGCGATGGCGTCGTAGAAACCCATGTCCAGCATGCGGTCGGCTTCATCGAGAATCAGCGTGTTCAGGCCGTCCAGGACCAGCGAGCCCTTGCGCAAGTGCTGCTGTATGCGACCCGGAGTACCGACGATGATGTGCGCGCCATGCTCCAGCGAGCCGATCTGCGGGCCGAACGAAACGCCGCCACACAGGGTCAGGACCTTGATGTTGTCCTCGGAGCGCGCCAGACGGCGGATTTCCTTGGCCACCTGATCCGCCAGTTCGCGAGTCGGGCACATGACCAGTGCCTGGCAACCGAAGAAACGCGGGTTGATCGGGTTGAGCAGGCCGATGCCGAACGCAGCGGTCTTGCCGCTGCCGGTCTTGGCTTGCGCGATCAGGTCCATGCCCTTGAGGATCACCGGCAGGCTCTGCGCCTGAATCGGTGTCATTTCGGCATAACCAAGCGACTCCAGGTTAGCCAGCATGGCAGCGGACAGAGGCAGAGAATTGAAAGCGGTGTTAGTCACGACGGTGAACCTGCAAAACAAAAATGTCGCGTAGTGTATCACCCGCCAGTCAGACCTGGCACCGCGATAAAGGGCGTGGGAATGAGCTTGCTCGCGAAGGGGCCCGTACAGCCCCAGAAGATGGGGCGTCTGGACCATGGTCATCGTGAGCAATGCGGATCGCCGCCCCGGTCACTCCCACAGGATCCAGCAATGAGCGCGGAGCATGGGCGCGATAGCCAGACAAAAAAATCCCCGCTGGAGGGCGGGGTTGAGGTTCGAGCGTGGCAGCTCGCAAAGGTGTACAGCAAGGCCCGTCCGGGGACGGGCCTGCAGGGCTTACAGCAGGATTGTGCGGATATCCGCCAGCAATTCGCTCAAGCGCTTGGTGAAGCGGGCAGCAGCTGCGCCGTTGATCACGCGGTGATCGTAGGACAGCGACAGCGGCAGCATCAGTTTCGGCTGGAAGGCTTTACCGTCCCAGACGGGCTGGATGGTTGCCTTGGACACACCGAGGATCGCCACTTCCGGCGCGTTGACGATCGGCGTGAAGCCGGTGCCGCCAATGTGGCCGAGGCTGGAGATGGTGAAGCACGCGCCCTGCATGTCGTTCGCAGTCAGTTTCTTGTTGCGCGCCTTTTCCGCCAGTGCGGCGGCTTCGGCGGCCAGTTGCAACAAGCTCTTCTGGTCGACGTCGCGGATGACCGGGACCAGCAGGCCGTCCGGGGTGTCCACGGCAAAGCCGATGTGCACGTACTTCTTGCGAATCACTGCCTTGCCGCTAGGTGCCAGCGACGCGTTGAAGTCCGGCAGCTCCTTGAGCAGGTGGGCGCAGGATTTGAGCAGCAGCGGCAGAACGGTCAGCTTGACGCCAGCCTTCTCGGCAGCGCCTTTCTGCGCCACACGGAAAGCTTCCAGGTCGGTAATGTCGGCCTGGTCGAATTGCGTGACGTGCGGAATGTTCAGCCAGCTGCGGTGCAGACCGGAAGCGCCGAGTTGCATCAGGCGCGTCATCGGTACTTCTTCGATCTCGCCGAAACGGCTGAAATCGACTTCCGGAATCGGCGGGATGCCCGAGCCGCCGCTTGCGCCGCCTGCTGGAGCTTCCTTGGCCTTCTGCATCATGGTTTTGACGTAAGCCTGAACGTCTTCTTTCAGCACGCGGCCGTGCGGGCCGGTGGCGCTGACTGCGCTCAGCTCGACGCCGAATTCGCGAGCCAACTGACGAACGGCCGGGCCTGCATGAACCTTGGCACCGTCTTTT
Source organism: Pseudomonas sp. PvP028 (assembly GCF_017832255.1). Taxonomy (NCBI): domain Bacteria; kingdom Pseudomonadati; phylum Pseudomonadota; class Gammaproteobacteria; order Pseudomonadales; family Pseudomonadaceae; genus Pseudomonas; species Pseudomonas sp. PvP028. Next base: position 819,922 of record NZ_JAFIBL010000001.1, on the reverse strand, counting down.
GCCGGAGCCGCTGGAGCGGCCGGCGCAGGTGCTGCCTCTGCCTTGGGAGCAGGAGCTGCGGCCTCAGCCTTGGCCGGGGCAGCAGCGGGTGCGCTGGCGGCAGGGGCCGGAGCTGCGGCAGGCGCGGCGCCTTCGACTTTCAGTTTCAGGATCAGGTCGCCGGTACCGACTTCCTGGTCCAGCTTGACTTCGATGCTCTCGACAACGCCTGCTGCCGGAGAAGGGATCTCCATGCTGGCCTTGTCGGATTCCAGGGTGATCAGCGACTGATCGGCCTGGATGCTGTCACCAACCTTGACCATCAGTTCGATGATCTTGGCCTTGCCCGACGAGCCGATGTCCGGCACGTGGATGTCCTGAACGCTGGCGCTGGCTGCCGGAGCAGGCTCTGCGGCGGCCGCAGGTGCAGGTGCCGCTTCAGCCGGCTTTTCGGCAGCAGCAGGGGCTGCGGCAGGTTCGGCAGCAGGCGCCGGGGCCGCAGCCGCTTCGCCTTCCACTTCCAGTTCGAACAGCTCGTCGCCTTCTTTCAGGCGGTCGCCCAGCTTGACCTTCATGGTCTTGATGACGCCAGCCTTGGGCGCAGGGATTTCCATGCTCGCCTTGTCCGACTCAAGCGTCAGAACGCTCTGGTCGGCTTCGATGCGATCACCGACCTTGACCATCAATTCAATGACTTCGCCTTCACCGTTGCCGATGTCGGGTACACGAATTAACTCACTCACTATGTCTCTCCTTAGGAGAACCTGTTCACTCACGAATACGCTGGTTCAGTTACAACGAAACAGCGTTGGATGCTCATTTACGTCGAGTAAATTCCGCATCCTCGGCTGTTTACGCTCTGATCAGCGCTCTTGAAGCAGACTCTTAGCAGTCCAGTGGATTGCGTTTTTCAGGATCGATGCCGAACTTGGCGATGGCTTCAGCCACGACTTTAGGTTCGATATCGCCACGATCAGCCAAGGCTTCCAGGGCTGCCAGCACCACGAAGTGACGATCGACTTCAAAGAAGTGACGCAGCTTCTTGCGGCTGTCGCTACGGCCGAAACCGTCGGTGCCCAGGACTTTGTATTCCTTGGTTGGAACCCACTGACGAATCTGATCAGCGAACAGCTTCATGTAATCCGTGGATGCGATGACCGGACCTTTGCGACCGTTCAGGCATTCCTCGACATAGCTCAGCTGCGGCTTCTGGCCAGGGTGCAGGCGGTTGTTGCGCTCTGCAGCCAGACCGTCGCGACGCAGCTCGTTGAAGCTGGTGACGCTCCACACGTCGGCACCGATGTTGAACTCGTCACGGAGAATCTTCGCCGCTTCGCGAACTTCACGCAGGATGGTGCCCGAGCCCAGCAACTGGACGTGGTGCGCCGCTTCCTTGGTGTCTTCTTCGAGCAGGTACATGCCCTTGACGATGCCTTCTTCCACACCGGCCGGCATGGCTGGCTGGGCGTAGGACTCGTTCATCACGGTCAGGTAGTAGAAAACGTCCTGCTGCTCTTCGAACATCCGGCGCATGCCGTCCTGGATGATCACTGCCAGTTCGTAACCGTAAGTCGGGTCGAAGGTGCGGCAGTTCGGGATGGTCGATGCCAGGATGTGGCTGTGACCGTCTTCGTGCTGCAGGCCTTCACCGTTCAGCGTGGTACGGCCGGCGGTGCCGCCAACCAGGAAGCCACGGGTGCGGCTGTCGCCAGCGGCCCAGGCCAGGTCGCCGATACGCTGGAAACCGAACATCGAGTAGAAGATGTAGAACGGAATCATCGGCTGGTTGTGGCTGGAATACGAAGTGCCGGCAGCGATGAAGGAGGACATGGCGCCCGCTTCGTTGATGCCTTCTTCGAGGATCTGGCCTTTCTTGTCTTCGCGATAGAACATCACTTGTTCTTTATCGACTGGCTCGTAGAGCTGGCCGACCGACGAGTAGATGCCCAGTTGGCGGAACATGCCTTCCATACCGAAGGTACGCGCTTCGTCCGGGATGATCGGCACGATGCGCTGACCGATTTCCTTGTCCTTGACCAGTTGCGTCAGGATGCGCACGAAGGCCATGGTGGTGGAGATTTCGCGATCGCCCGAGCCATCCAGGATGGCCTTGAGGGTTTCGAGTGGCGGGGTCGGCAGGCTGAAGCTCTGCGCACGACGCTGCGGTACGAAACCACCCAGCGCAGCACGACGCTCGCTCAGGTAACGGGCTTCGGCGCTGCCTTCTTCCGGCTTGTAGAAAGGCAGGGCTTCGAGTTCGGAGTCCTTGACCGGGATGTCGAAACGGTCACGGAAGTGACGCAGGCTGTCGACATCGACCTTTTTGGTGTTGTGCGCAGTGTTTTTCGCTTCGCCGGCGCCGGTGCCATAACCCTTGATGGTCTTGGCCAGAACCACGGTCGGTTGACCCTTGTGGTTGACGGCTTCGTGATAGGCCGCATAGACCTTGTACGGGTCGTGACCGCCACGGTTGAGTTTCCAGATCTCGTCGTCGGACAGATCGGCAACCATGGCCTTGAGTTCAGGCGAGTTGAAGAAGTGCTCGCGGACGAACGCGCCGTCCTTGGCCTTGTAGTTCTGGTATTCGCCGTCGATGACTTCGTCCATACGACGTTGCAGGATACCGTCGACGTCCTTGGCCAGCAGTGGGTCCCAGAAACGGCCCCAGATGACTTTGGTGACGTTCCATTGGGCGCCACGGAACACGCCTTCGAGTTCCTGGATGATCTTGGCGTTGCCGCGAACCGGACCGTCGAGGCGCTGCAGGTTGCAGTTGACGACGAAGATCAGGTTGTCGAGCTTCTCGCGACCGGCCAGGGCAATGGCGCCCAGGGATTCCGGCTCGTCGGTCTCGCCGTCACCCAGGAAGCACCAGACTTTCTGCTTGCCTTCCGGGATGTAACCGCGGTGCTCCAGGTACTTCATGAAGCGCGCCTGGTAGATCGCCTGGATCGGGCCAAGGCCCATCGATACGGTCGGGAACTGCCAGAAATCTTTCATCAGCCACGGGTGTGGGTAAGACGACAGGCCATTGCCGTCGACTTCCTGACGGAAGTTGGTCATTTGCTCTTCGGTGATGCGGCCTTCCATGAATGCACGGGCGTAAACGCCTGGCGATGCATGACCCTGGAAGTAGATCAGGTCGCCGCCGTGTTCGTCGGTCGGGGCCTGGAAGAAATAGTTGAAGCCGATGTCGTACAGCGTGGCGCTGGAGGCGAAGCTGGAGATGTGGCCGCCCAGGTCCGGGTCGCCGATGTTGGTTTTGACAACCATGGCCAATGCGTTCCAGCGCACCAGCGAGCGAATGCGGCGTTCCATGAACAGGTCGCCAGGCATGCGTGCTTCGTGGGTGACAGGAATGGTGTTGCGATATGGCGTGGTGATGGCGTACGGCAGCTGCGAACCACTACGGGTGGCCAGCTCGCCCAAACGGGTCATCAGGTAGTGAGCGCGGTCTTCGCCTTCTTTGTCGAGAACCGATTCCAGGGCGTCCAGCCATTCCTGGGTTTCGACGGGATCGAGGTCTTGCATGGCTTGCTCCAGGGCGGAAAGGCTTCCAGAATCGGTTGCCTGAGTTTGCGACTGGCCTTGTGGGCAGACGACATAAATTCTTGGATTTCCGGAGGGTGGGATCCGGCGGCGTGTAGTTTTACTACAAATCGACGACGATTTCAGCCCTCCGAGTATCGGACCCAGTAGTAAAACTACAGAGAAGCGACTCAATCGCTCCTGTTGTCGTGTAGCTTAAAACGTTACTGTTGATCGCTATTGAATATCTTGCAGGTAAAAAGCGGATTTTTATGCTTCTAATTTGATTTTTCCAGCAATTTATAACCTTTGTTCGACAAGCGGTGCTGGCAGACGCGTCTCGCCGTAACGACGGACGGGCGTCTGCACGCCGATCAAGGATAGACCATGAGCCTACCTTTACTGGCCGAATTTCCGGCCATTCTACTGCCATCGATCAGCCGCGCCCGCCAGATGTTTCAGGCTGCGCTGACTGCCCTGTCCGAGGACGCGCTGGCTTCTTTCAACGCTTGGCCCGAGGCGCGACAGGCAGCCTTCGACCGGGTCTGCGCCGCCAGTGATTTTGTAACCGAACAAGTCTGCCGTGATCCGCAGATGCTTCTGCAGCTGGCCGATTCGGGCGAGCTGGAGCGTAGCTTCTCTGCCGGCCAATTGCGCGGTCAGCTTGCCGAAGCGCTGTCGAGCGCCGCCAGCGAGGATGAACTGGGGCGTAATCTACGTCGACAGCGCGCACGCCAGCAAGTACGGATTATCTGGCGCGACCTGACCCGTCAGGCAAATCTCATCGAAACCTGCCGTGACCTGTCGGACATGGCCGATGCGTCGATCGATCTGGCTTACCAATGGTTGTACCCCCGGCATTGCCAGCAGTTCGGCACCCCGACCGGTCGTCATTCCGGAAAGCCGCAGCACATGGTCATTCTGGGCATGGGCAAGCTTGGCTCGGTCGAACTGAACCTGTCCTCGGACATTGACCTTATCTTCGGCTACCCGGAGGGCGGCGAAACCGTCGGCACCAAGCGTGCGCTGGACAATCAGGAATTTTTCATTCGCCTGGGACAGCGGCTGATCAAGGCGCTCGACCCGGTGACCGTCGACGGTTTCGTGTTCCGGGTCGACATGCGCCTGCGTCCTTACGGTTCTTCCGGGGCGCTGGTGCTTAGCTTCAATGCGCTGGAGCAGTATTACCAGGACCAGGGCCGGGACTGGGAACGTTACGCGATGATCAAGGCGCGCGTGGTCGGGGGCGATCAGGCGGCCGGTGCCGAATTGCTGGCGATGCTGCGTCCGTTCGTGTATCGCCGCTATCTGGATTTCTCGGCCATCGAAGCGCTGCGCACCATGAAGCAGCTCATTCAGCAGGAAGTGAAGCGCAAGGGCATGGCGGAAAACATCAAGCTGGGTGCCGGCGGCATTCGCGAGGTGGAGTTCATCGCCCAGGCCTTTCAACTTATTCACGGCGGCCGCGACCTGAGTCTGCAGCAGCGGCCGCTGTTCAAAGTGCTGAAAACCCTCGAGGGGCAGGGTTATCTGCCCTCGGCCGTGACCGAAGAGCTGCGCGAGGGCTACGAGTTTCTGCGTTATACCGAGCACGCCATTCAGGCGATTGCCGACCGTCAGACGCAGATGCTGCCGGACAACGAACAGGATCAGGCGCGCGTTGCGCTGATCATGGGCTTCGCTGACTGGGCTGCCTTTCACGAACGGCTCATGTACTGGCGTGGCCGTGTGGCCTGGCACTTCCGCCAGGTCATTGCTGACCCCGACGCCGATCCGGACGACGAGCAAGATGAAGATGACGAAGTGGTGGTGGGAGGCGAATGGCTGCCGCTGTGGGAAGAGTCCCAGGACGAAGAAGCCGCGGGTCGCCAACTGTTGCAGGCCGGCTTCGTCGATGCCGAGAGGGCGCTGAAACATCTGGCCAACCTGCGCGGCAGTCCCAACCTGCGTTCGATGCAGCGTCTGAGCCGTGAGCGGCTGGACGCATTCATCCCCCGTCTGCTGGCTCAGGCGGTGGAACATGAGAAGCCCGACCTGGTATTGGAGCGCGTGCTGCCCTTGGTAGAGGCCGTCGCGCGGCGCTCGGCGTACCTGGTGCTGCTCACGGAAAACCCCGACGCGCTGCGACAGCTGCTGACCCTGTGTGCCGCCAGCCCGTGGATTGCCGAACAGATCGCGCGTTTCCCGTTGCTGCTCGATGAGTTGCTTAACGAGGGGCGCCTGTTCAATCCTCCGCTGGCCCCGGAACTGGCGGCCGAGCTGCGCGAGCGGCTGATTCGTATCCCCGAGGACGATCTCGAGCAACAGATGGAGGCCCTGCGGCATTTCAAGCTGGCGCACAGCCTGCGCGTCGCGGCGTCCGAGATATCCGGCAGCCTGCCGTTGATGAAAGTCAGTGATTACCTGACCTGGCTGGCCGAGGCGATTCTCGATCAGGTGCTCGCGCTGGCCTGGCGCTACAGCGTGGCCCGTCACGGTACGCCTTTGCGTCCGGACGGCACGTTGTGCGATCCGGGCTTCGTGATCGTCGGCTACGGCAAGGTCGGCGGTATCGAGCTGGGGCACGGCTCCGATCTGGATCTGGTGTTCATTCATGATGGCGATCTGGAGGCCGAGACCGACGGTGCCAAACCGATCGACACGGCGCAGTTCTTCACCCGGCTGGGGCAGCGAGTGATCCATTTGCTGACCACGCAAACCAACTCCGGTCAGCTGTATGACGTCGACATGCGCCTGCGGCCTTCGGGGGCGTCTGGCCTGTTGGTCAGCTCTCTGGGGGCTTTCGCCCGCTATCAGGCCAATGAAGCCTGGACCTGGGAGCATCAGGCACTGGTCCGTGCGCGGGTCATGACCGGCAGCCGGGATGTCGGCGAGCAATTCGAGAAGGTCCGTGCCGATGTGCTGGGGCGCGAACGCGATCTGGACAAGCTGCGCGCCGAAGTCAGCGAAATGCGCGCCAAGATGCGTGACAACCTCGGGACCCGCGCGACAGCGGCCGGCAGGGCGGCCAATGCCTTCGAGGCGGCGGTGCCATTCGACCTCAAGCAGGACGCCGGAGGTATCGTCGATATCGAATTTATGGTGCAATACGCCGCCTTGGCGTGGTCCAGAGAGCATCCCGCGCTGCTGCAATACACCGACAACATCCGGATTCTCGAAGGGCTGGAAGATGCCGGGCTGCTGCCGGATACGGATGCCGGCCTGCTGCGCGAAGCCTATAAGGCGTATCGCTCGGCGGCACATCGCCAGGCCTTGCAGAAGCAGGCGGGCGTGGTCAGCGGCGATCAGTTTCATGCCCAGCGGCGTGAGGTGATGCGGATCTGGACGCAGATGGGGTTGAGCTGAGCCTCACGGCAACGCCACATTCCGCTGCAACACTCTATAAAGCTATGACAGGGAGGCGACAGGTTGTGTGGGAACGTCACGCAGTCTGATCGGCCTCCCTGATCGTTTCTGGTCGTTTTTGGATAGAACATGAAAATTCTGATCGTTGGGCCTAGCTGGGTCGGTGACATGGTGATGGCACAAACGCTGTTCCAGTGTCTGAAACAGCGTCATCCCGAGTGCGAAATCGACGTGCTGGCCCCTGAATGGAGCCGTCCGATACTGGAGCGCATGCCGGAGGTTCGTGCTGCGCTCAGTTTTCCGCTGGGTCACGGTGCCCTGGAACTGGCGACCCGTCGCCGGATCGGCAAGTCCCTGGCTGGCCAATACGATCAGGCTATCCTGCTGCCCAATTCGCTGAAATCGGCGCTGGTGCCGTTTTTTGCCGGTATCCCGAAGCGCACCGGTTGGCGCGGGGAGTTTCGCTACGGCCTGCTCAACGACGTACGAACCCTCGACAAGCAGCGTTACCCGCTGATGATCGAGCGTTTCATGGCCTTGGCCTTCGACAAGGGCGCCGAGTTGCCGCGTCCTTACCCGCAACCGAGCCTGCGCATCGACCCGACCACGCGCGATGCCGCACTGAGCAAATTCGGCCTCACGCTGGATCGCCCGGTACTGGCGCTGTGCCCCGGCGCGGAGTTCGGCGAGTCCAAGCGCTGGCCCGCCGAACATTACGCACAGGTTGCCGACGCGAGCATTCGCGAAGGCTGGCAGGTCTGGCTGTTCGGCTCGAAAAAGGATCACCCGGTCGGTGAGAGCATTCGCCAGGAACTGATTCCCGGCCTGCGTGAGGAGTCCGTCAACCTCAGTGGCGAGACCTCGCTGGCCGAAGCCATTGACCTGCTGTCGTGCGCCGACGCTGTGGTGTCCAACGATTCCGGCCTGATGCACGTGGCCGCAGCGTTGAACCGTCCGCTGGTGGCTGTCTACGGCTCGACCTCGCCGGGCTTCACGCCGCCGCTGGCCGACGAAGTCGAGGTGGTGCGACTCGGCATCGAGTGCAGCCCGTGCTTCGAGCGCACCTGCCGTTTCGGCCATTACAACTGCATGCGTCTGCTTGAGCCGGACGCCGTGATTCAGGCGCTCAGCCGCCTGAGTAGCACGCCGGTGGAGGTTGCCTGATTTTGCGGGTACTGCTGATCAAGACGTCTTCACTGGGTGACGTGATCCATGCCTTGCCCGCGCTGACCGATGCGGCGCGCGCGCTGCCCGGCATTCGCTTCGACTGGGTGGTCGAGGAAGGCTTCGCGGAAATTCCCGCCTGGCATCCGGCGGTCGACAGGGTCATCCCGGTGGCGATTCGTCGCTGGCGCAAGCACCTCTGGCAGACCTTCAGGTCCGGGGAATGGCGGCGCTTCAAACAGCAGGTGCGCGAACAGCGTTATGATCTGGTGATCGATGCGCAGGGCCTGTTCAAAAGTGCCTGGCTGACACGCTATGTCGATGCGCCGGTGGCCGGTCTGGACCGCGATTCGGCACGCGAGCCGGTTGCCAGTCGCTTTTATGATCGCGCTTTTCCAGTAGCGCGCGGGCAGCATGCGGTCGAGCGGCTGCGTCAGCTGTTCGCTCAGGCGCTGGGTTATCCACAGCCGTCCGGCATGGGCGATTACGGTCTCAAGCCACTGGCGACCCTGGATGACAGTTTGCAGGCCCCGTTCGTGCTGTTCCTGCATGGCACGACCTGGGACACCAAGCACTGGCCCGAGCTGTACTGGCGGCAACTGGCCGAATTGATGGCAGCGCGCGGTCTGCAAGTGCAGTTGCCGTGGGGCAATCCGGCAGAGAAAGCTCGCGCCGAGCGTATTGCCGAGGGTCTGAGCAGTGCGCACGTGCTGCCGAAGCTCAATCTGGCAGGGGTTGCGCGGGTACTGGCCAGCGCGCAGGCGTGCGTCGCGGTAGACACTGGCATCGGCCACCTGGCTGCTGCACTGGATGTGCCGACCATTTCCCTGTTCGGCCCGACCAATCCGGGCCTGACCGGGGCCTACGGCAAGTCGCAGGTGCATCTGGCCAGCGACTACCCCGGCTGTACGCCGTGCCTGCAAAAGAAATGCACGTACCAACCGAGCGCCGACGATCAGCGCCGGTTCGACCTTAAGCGCGAGTGGCCGATGTGCTTCACTCGCTTGAATCCCGAGCGAGTAGCGAGCCAATTGGGCGCGCTGTTGCTGGCAAAGGAACCTGGCTGATGCAACTGGCTTTTGTACTCTACAAATACTTTCCGTTCGGCGGCCTGCAACGCGACTTCATGCGCATCGCGCTGGAGTGCCAGCAGCGCGGCCATCAGATCCGCGTCTATACCCTGATCTGGGAAGGTGATGTGCCTCCCGGTTTCGAGGTGCTGGTGGCGCCGGTCAAGGCGCTCTTCAATCATCGGCGCAACGAAAAACTCAGCGCCTGGATGGAAGCAGACCTGGCCAAACGCCCGGTGGACCGCCTGATCGGTTTCAACAAGATGCCCGGCCTGGATGTGTATTACGCCGCCGACGGCTGTTTCGAGGACAAGGCGCAGAACCTGCGCAGCCCGCTGTATCGCAAGTGGGGCCGTTATCGCCACTTTGCCGACTACGAGCGCGCTGTGTTCGCCAAGGACTCGAGAACCCAGGTGCTGATGATTTCCGAAGTGCAGCAGCCGCTGTTCATCAAGCATTACGACACCCCGCCGTCGCGCTTTCATCTGCTGCCGCCGGGGATTTCCCTGGATCGCCGTGCGCCGCCGGATGCACCTGAGATCCGTGCAGGCTTTCGCAAGGAGTTCGGCCTTGCCGACGATGACCTGTTATTGGTGCAGATCGGCTCCGGTTTCAAGACCAAGGGCGTGGATCGCAGCCTGAAGGCGCTCGCGGCTCTGCCCGCCGGGCTGAAGAAACGCACGCGACTGTTTGTAATCGGGCAGGACGACCCCAAAGTATTCCAACTGCAGAGCTCGGCGCTCGGCCTGGGTGATCAGGTGACCTTCATGAAAGGGCGCAGCGATATTCCGCGTTTTCTGCTGGGCGCCGACCTGCTGATTCATCCGGCCTACAACGAAAACACCGGGACCGTGCTGCTCGAAGCGCTGGTTGCCGGTTTGCCGGTCCTGGTCAGCGCGGTCTGTGGTTACGCTCACTATATTGCCGAGGCCGATTGCGGGCGGGTGCTGGATGAGCCGTTCGAGCAGGCGCAGCTCAATCGCTACCTGTCGGAGATGCTTCAGGACGATGCCGCACGCAGCGCGTGGTCGCGCAATGGCCTGACCTTTGCCGACACGGCAGACCTTTACAGCATGCCGCAACACGCTGCGGATGTGATTCTGGCGGAGCACTATTGATGAAGCTGTTCCTTGCTGAGCCGTTCAAGAGCCTGTGGGCGGGGCACGATGCGTTCGTCGAGGTCGAAGGCCTGAGCGGTGAGGTCTACCGCGAGCTGGAAGGGCGCCGCACACTGCGCACCGAGGTCGATGGGCGCGGTTACTTCGTCAAGATTCACCGTGGCATTGGCTGGGGCGAGATCGCCAAGAACCTGGCGACCGCCAAGCTGCCGGTACTCGGCGCGGGCAAGGAATGGGACGCCATCGAGCGCCTGCATGAAGTCGGCGTCCCGACCATGACCGCCGTGGCCTATGGCGAGCGTGGCAGCAACCCTGCCGCGCAGCACTCGTTCATCGTCACCGAAGAACTGGCACCGACCACCAGCCTCGAAGACGTCAGCCTCAACTGGCGCAACGAGCCGCCCGAGCCGCGTCTGAAGAGAGCCTTCATTGCCGAAGTCGCCCGCCTGGTCGGCATGATGCACCGCGCAGGCGTCAATCATCGCGACTGCTACATCTGCCATTTTTTGCTGCACACCGACAAGCCGGTGACCGCTGACGATTTCAAACTCTCGGTCATCGACCTGCACCGTGCCCAGACCCGCCGTGCGATCACGCCACGCTGGCGCAACAAGGACCTGGCCGCGCTGTATTTTTCAGCGTTGGACATCGGCCTGACCCGCCGCGACAAACTGCGTTTTCTCCAGGGCTATTTCCAGAAGCCGTTGCGCGAAATCCTGCTCAAGGAAGCGACGCTGCTGACCTGGCTGGATAAAAAAGCCGACAAGTTGTATCAGCGTAAAGTGCGCTACGGAGACGCACTCTGATGGCGGGCTGGAAGCTCGAGCCCGAGTACGCGTTCCTGGAACCGGAATTTGGCAGCCTGGATGCCGTATTCGCCTTGCAGGGACAGCAGTTGACCCGCGATCCGCTGTCCGACGTCATCCGCGTCGAGCGCGCCGGGGTTTACTACTACGTCAAACGCTACGTGGGCGCGGGCAAGGGTCTGCGTCGCTACATGGGCAAGCCGAGGGTCAAGTCCGAATGGCAGAACCTCAAGCGCTTTGCTAAATGGGGCATCCCCACCGCAGAAGTCGTGGCCTGGGGCCTGGAGCGCAACGGCGCGGCGTATGATCGCGGCGCACTGATCACACGTGGCTTGCCGAACACCGAAGACTTGTCGGCACTGGCGCAACGCAAGGATCCGCGACTGGCCGATCGCCACTGGGTCGACGCGCTCAGCCGCCAGTTGGCTGCCTTTACCCGGATCATGCACGACAACCATTTCACACATAACGATTTGAAATGGCGCAACCTGTTGGTCGATAACGAGGGCAAGCTGTTTTTCATCGACTGCCCCAATGGTGCATTCTGGTGGAGCTTCATGCTGCGCTATCGGATCACCAAGGATCTGGCCTGCCTGGACAAGGTCGCCAAGTATCACTTATCGGCCACCCAGCGCCTGCGCTTCTACCTGCAATACCGCCAGCGAACGCGTTTGAACGCCTCCGACAAAAAACGTATTCGACATATCGTCAGCTTTTTCGAGGGCCGTGAATGAGCGTTTTTATTGCCAGTGCCGACCAGCCTTTACTGGCGCGTCACAACCTGGCTGATTTTGAATCGCTTTGGAACATCCGACTCGATGCGGTCGATGAGCCCAATACCGGGCGCGGCGGCTGGAGTAGTGTGTTCCGCCTCGACCTGGACGGTCAGGGGTTTTACCTCAAGCGTCAGAGCAACTACCTGACTCACACGTTGCATCACCCGTTTGGCGAACCGTCGTTCTCGCGCGAGTTTCGTAACATCAGTCGCTATCGCAAACTGGGCATCCCGGCATTGCAGGCGGTGTTCTATGGCGAGCGCAAGGTCGCCGGCGAACGCCGGGCGATCCTGATGACGCGTGCGCTGGACGGCTGGACCGATCTTGACGAACTGTTGCAGCAGTGGAACCAGATGGAGGCCCCTCAGCGTCAGGCAATACTGCACGCCTGCGGCCAACTGGCGCGCACGCTGCACGGCGCCGGACAGGTGCATGGCTGCTTCTACCCCAAGCATATTTTTCTTCAGGCAGCCGGTACGGGGTATCAGGCGCAACTGATCGACCTGGAAAAAACCCGCCCGGTGATCTTCGGCAAGCGTGACCTTGCCCGCGACCTCGAACCGCTGCTGCGCCGCGCGCCCATGTGGAATGAGGCCGATCGGCGCGAGCTGTTGGCGGCTTATCTGCAAGCCACGCCGAACAGCCAGCTGGTCGACGCCTGGAGTGCGCGCCTGGGCAAGCGCGGCGCTCACAAACGAGACCTTCAACACCGCGATGATAAAGAGACCCGTTGATGCGCCTGTCTGAACTCAAGACCGCCGGACGTACCCCCGAGTTGCCGATGAGCCTGACGCTGGCCGATGCTGCCGGATCGGCTGAACTGCAATTGCTGACCCTGCTGCGGGTATTGCCGGGGCAGCGCTATGTCGGCGCCGGTGTCTGGCGAGGCCGAACGGTGCTGGCAAAACTGCTGGTGGGCGACAAGGCGGCCCGACACTTTCAGCGTGAGCTGGCCGGCGTAAGGCTGCTTGCCGAACAGGGCCTGACCACACCGCTTTTGCTGGCCGACGGTTTGCAGGACGGTGAGGGTGGCTGGCTGTTGTTCGAGTTTCTGGAACAGGCACCCAGCCTGGGCGATGCGTGGAACGCTGTTCAGCACCTGCCACCACTGGCAGACGAGCAGCAAGCGGTGCTCGGCGATGCGCTATCGGCCATTGCCCGGCAGCACGCAAAAGGCCTGTGGCAGGAAGACCTGCACCTCGACAACCTGCTGCGCCACAAGGGGCAGTTGTACCTGATCGATGGCGCCGGCATTCGTGCTGAACAAGCTGGTACGCCGTTGTCCCGACAAAAAGTACTGGAAAATCTCGGCGTGTTCTTTGCCCAGTTGCCCAGGTCTTTCGAACCGTTTACTGAAGAGCTGTTGGTGCATTACCTGTTGAGCAATGCCGAGCATGGTTTGCCGATGGAAGCGCTGCAAAAGCAGATCGACAAGGTTCGCAGCTGGCGGCTCAAGGACTTCATGAGCAAGACCGTGCGCGACTGCAGTCTGTTCAGTGTCGAAGACAGCGCTTCGGTGTTCCGCGCCATTCGTCGCGAGGAAGAACCCGCGATGCTGCCGGTGCTGAGTCAGGCGGATGCCTTGCTCGACAAGGGCCATCTGTACAAGACCGGTGGCGCGGCGAGTGTCGGGCGGGTTGAGATCAATGGTCGTCCGCTGGTCATCAAGCGCTACAACATCAAGAATTTCAGCCATTGGCTCAAGCGCTTCTGGCGCCCCAGCCGGGCCTGGCATTCGTGGCGCGAAGGCAACCGGCTGATGTTCCTCGGCATCGCCACACCCAAGCCGCTGGCCGTGCAGGAAAAGCGTTTTCTCGGCTTGCGCAGCAAGGCCTGGCTGGTGACCGAGTTCATCAATGGGCCGGACATCATCGAACGCTTCGCTCCGTATGTGGAAAACGGTGATGCGCCAGAGGTCGAACTGCTGGCGCTGGATCGGCTTTTTGCGCAGCTTATCCAGGCGCGTATCAGCCATGGCGACTTCAAGGGGCATAACCTGTTCTGGCACGTCGATCGCTGGGCGATGATCGACCTGGACGCCATGCAGCAGCACAGTTCGCAATCGTCATTCGCTGCGGCCTACGCCCGAGACCGGGCCCGTTTCATGCGCAACTGGCCAACGCATAGCGCGCTGCACCAGTTGCTGGATCAGCGCTTGCCGAAGCTTGCGACAGACTGAGCCCAGCTGACTCTCGTGCCAATGCTCCGCGTTGGCTTACAGCTCCGGACGCTCCGCGTCCTCTGTGTGACGCGGAGCATCGGTATCATCAGGTAATGCGCGTAAGGTTCATCGCTTCGAGTGCTGCCACCAGTGCATCGATGTCGTCGAAGGGTTTGAGGTGGATGCGCGGCCAGCGCAGGCGTTCGATGTACAGCTTGCCTTCGGCATTGCGCAGCACCGGTGTGTGGTGAATCCAGGTGTCGCGTGCGCGATGAATGATGGTTGGCAGATTGCCTTCACCCTCCTGCACCAGAAACATTCCCGGCCTGGAAAGGCGGTTTTCGATGCTCGGCAGCCTGACCGGCTGTGACCGCAGCACCTCCATCTCCACCCGATAATCAGCTTTGATGTAGACCTTGTCATCCGCTATGCCGCCCGAGACGAGCTCGCCCGGATCCAGCGTTATTCCCCTCGAATGCCCCGGTGTCACATCGACGACCCGCAGGCCGATCCCGCCTTGCAGTTCGGCGACGCCAGGCACGACGCCCTGATAGGTATTGGAATGGCTGTTACCGACCAGCGCGATCCACTTGTGCGAGCCCACCACCTCCTGGTGCCTGCGGATCGTGCGCGAGGCAAAGTAATTCATCATTTGCTGGCGGGTAATGGACTGTTCCCCGGCAATGCCTTTGAGGTGGTAACTGCTTGCGCAATCGATGGCACGAATTTCCAGACCCTGCTGCCGCGCCCCGATAATCAGCCGCTCGAAGGTGTAGATGCCGTCCGGATCGGTATGATGCCCGCGGTCCAGGGTTTTCAGGTCATGCAGCAAGGTTTTACTCATTTGCCCGGTTTCGAGGAAACGATCCAGATCTGCCTGATGCAGGTCGCTCAACAGGTGCTCCATGTACAGCGTTTTGACGTTCTGCTGTGACAGCAACGGCAGGTTGTCGATGATCAGCTTTTTGCTGGCGACCGAAGCGTGTGACTCGCCAATGACCAGGCCTTCGGCATGGCGATACAGGGTTTCTAGCAGTCCGGCAGTGCTTGTCTGCGGTGCGATGGCTGGTAACGTCGGGCGAGGCGGCAGTTGAGCTGAGCTGATCCGGGCGGCGTCCTGTTGTAGATTCTTGCGCAGCAGGTCGAATGTGTTACGCACAGTGTCGAGTTCGATGTCTTCAAAAAAATACTCCATATCAAGGCCCTTCTTTTCGAAGTTCGCCAGGTTATGCAGTGTTGCTCTGGTCTCCAGCGGCATTTCATAGGTGGCATCGGTCAGCGATTGCTGAATGGCCGTCATCGGCCTGTCAACGCTCCAGTCATCGGGGTCGACGCGCAGCCAGGTATCGTTTTCGTCCAGAACAAACCCGTACTCGCCCGCCCAGCGCTCACCCTCGGCAACCGCGGCCGGATCGCCCAGCTCGCGGATCAACAGGTTATCCAGAGCGGTAGCAGGGGGCAGTGGCTTGGCGGGCAGCGTCGGGTCGGCAAACGCTATGCTGAAGTCGCAGCGCGTCGGTGTGTGTTCATGCGCCCCACCCGCGCCTTGCCTGATGCGGGTCGGACGTCCGGCGGGAATGTCCTTGACGTGAACACTGACGGCTCCCTGCATTTCGGCGATGCCGGGCACCTGATCGTGAGTCGTGGCCAGCTTCTGGTCGAGCAGCGCTACCCAGCGCCTGGCAGAGGCCGGCTCGATATCGTGGCTGATGAGCCTGTGCCCGAAGAAATTGCTCATTTTCATGGCCGCTGTCGGGTCATCGGCAGCCGCCAGCACGCTGTGGCCGAGAAACGGATAGCTGATCGACGAACTGAACGGGCGTACTTCTATCCCGTAGAGGTGGGCTGCCTTGATCAGGTGGTAGTAATCGAATTCGCTACTTGCGTTGTTCAGGGCGCCGCGATTGGCCTCTTGCAGGTAATACTTGAGTTCATGAGAGCCAGAGCGACTTTTTTTACCGAGTTGGCGATACCGGGCCAGCTTGCGCAGGTGTTTGTCGGTCAGCAGGTGCTCGATGTACAGCACCTCGACACGCTGCTCGGCGAGCAAGGGCATGTTGAGCAGCAGTAGACGCTTGCTGGCCACCGATTTCGGGGCTTCGCTGAACACCAGCCCGTTATTGTGACTGAAGATGTGTTTGATGAGCGTATCGACGCTGCCGGGCAGACTATAAGTTGGCAGGGGCGGCCTGGGTGGCGGCGTGAATCGGGCAAAAAAGGCCTGGGCATCCTGATAGAGATTTTCCCGACGCGCCGTAAAGGTCTGGCGTACCTCGGTGAAATACGTTTCGAAATAGACTTCAAGACCAGCACCGGTCGGATCGAAGACCTCCTTGTTGATAACGATGTCCAGATGCGCGCGCATGCCGCTCGGCATCTCATAGTCGCTCAAGGTGTTCAGCGAGCTTGAGCTTGCGCTGGCTTCCTCTGGTAGCGGTCGATAAGTGCCCGGAGTGTCCAGCCCACCGCCGCGCAGGCGCTGCCGTTCGACGAGCAGCCACTGGCCCTGATCATTCAGGCGAACGGGCTGCTTGCCGAAGAAGGCGAACGGATTGGCCGGGTCGATGATTTGCCAGCACCGCCAGTATGCGTCGTACTGAACCTCAAAGGCCCGGTCTGACAGCTGGATGTAATGTTTTCCATTGATTGCATGCACGCCTTTTGCGTGACCATCGGCGATACGTGGCAGGTTCTCCAGCGAAATGTCGACGGCCAGATCGATGCGCAACCCTGATGGCGCCTGCTGTGCGACGGGTGGTAGCGGGAGCAGCGGCTGCCAGGCGCCATCGCCCCCGCGCGCAGCAAACTGACCGGTTGCCAGCGGGGGTGCCGAGGCGACATGAGGTGCCTGGAACACCGCCGCATGCCCGTGGACGTTGGGCTTGCCGAGCAGAAGCACCTGCTCTTGCAGCTCTACCGGGTACAGGTCCTCGTAACGCGGCAGGGAAGGCTGGCGCTGGAACGAGCGCAACACCGGGGTCGAATGCTGGCCGTTCTCAAGCTGGTGCAAAACGCCCAGTCCTTTCAGACCCACCAGCAAATCGCTGCCTGCACCGAGGCCGTTGAACAGTGCCGACAGCATGTAGTTCGTGGCGCGCTCCCGGTCGCCTGCGCTCAGCGCTGCCAGTGCCTGCCCGCTGTCATGCAATGAAACCAGACTGCCCACCGCAAAGCTTGCCGGCGGAAAGGGCAGGGTCAGGGCCGTGGCAATGATTTCGACACTGACCCAGATCAGCTTGGCCAGCATGTCGTGGCGGCCGCTGGTGGTTTCTTCCACATCGCGCAACCTGCGCTCCAGCGGCCGGTTGAAGCAGGTATCGGCAACGTCTGAAATGAATGCCCTGGGGATGGCCGGAGGCTTGTTGGCGTTGCCCTTCTGCATGTCCCGCAGGAAGAACGACAGGGTGCGGCGTGCCTTGATGCGGCAGCGATCCTTGTAGTAATCGATCATCCCTTCACTATCCAGCGAGCTCACGAAATCGCTGAACAAACGGAATTCGATACCGTCAGGTGCCTGCGGCGTATAGAGCAGCGCGGCGTGACGGATCTGCGTCGGCAAAATGACCAGGCAGCCCTGAACGGTTTCGATGTGGGTCAGCAGCGGGCTGGGGATAACCAGTTGATCGACATCGGTCAGTCCCGAGGCGATCAGGGGTTTATCCACGTGTATTTGCAGGGGGTAAAGGGGGAAACGCTCCCGTGAGGCCGAGTCGCTCAGGTGCGCGTTATCCAGTGATTGCTTGAGCCAGACATACTGCGCAGGCTCGACATGACCTTTCAGCAGGCTGCGCAGCGCAGCCGCCTTCATCTGCAGTTGGGTGATCATTACGCTGTACTGGCGACGGTAGGCATAGCCATCGTTTTCGCGGTTCAGCAGGGTGTTTCTGATCAGCGCAATGTACTCGTCTGCCAGCCACTGGCCACGCACCGAGCCTGCAACAGCTGCGGGTGACAGCGCGCTCAGGTCGATACCCTCCGGGCCGCTGAACGTGGCGTCGGTGGCTGCTGACGTGCGCAAGGGGTCGATGCTGTCGTTGTAGCCTTTGAGCAGCATGTCGGTGTAGGTCAGCGTTTCGCGCTCGCTGGTGATCACGATCAGGTCAGGGTCTACCGTGCCGGCAGGGACACCCAGCAGTTTGCCGATCTGCTGGCTGGCACGCTGGTGTACGTAGTCCTGGAACGACTGAACCCTGGTGTGCGGTTGGGCCTGATAGTTGCCGAGCGCGCCCTCGATGGCGTGTTCAACGGCGAGTAATTCCCGGCGCTGTGCGCGGCTGGCGCGCAGGTACCAGTCCGGTGTATGGCGGGCCTGTTCGGAGAGCAATACGCGAGTCTGTTCGTCGGTAAAACTGCGCAATGCCGTCTCGCAATCGGGGTGATCGATGAACTGCAGAAATTCCTTTGCAGGCTGGGGTTTCTCGCGGAGGGCCGTCAGTTGCGCGTCCAGTTCCGGGCGCGCAGTGACCTCTACCTGATCGAGCAGCCAGGTAGTCATTGTGGGCGATGCGGTCCAGCCAATCACCTCATGCAGCAGTTGGGTTTGGGTGTCGAAAGCCTTGAAATACTGGTGTCCGGGCGCCTCGCTGGTGAACATGATCAGCCGTTGCGTCTGGCCTTGAGCATCCTGCTTGCGAAACACCAGCAATCTGGCCATCACGTTGCGGTCGTTCAGTTTGATCTGCTGCACGCGCATCGTGGGATCAGGCGCACTCACTGGCGTGCTGGTCAGCGCTGCGACAATGGCAAAATCCTCGGGCTGGATATGCCCCTGCATCTTCGCCGCCCAGCCCAGCGTAGTCAGTCGGGTCCTCGCCAGTGCGCGCAGCATCTGTTGATTGTGTTCCTGCTGATAGGCCTCGTGTTGAAACGTGGCAAACACCGCGCGCAGGTTGAGCTCATCAATCACGCCGGCAAGGTAGGCCGGGGTCAAGGCCGAGTAGGCGGCGTCCAGCGGCTGGCCATCGAGGGTGATGAGCGTCTGGTCGAGGAAGTCCGAGCCTGCTGTCTCGTCACCCGGATGCAGGCCATAGAGCGCCAGTTCGGTCAGCGGCAGCGTCACGCGGTAGGTCTCGCTCGTCGCTGGCAGTGTGCGACGAGTGTCGATGGTCAAGGCCCGCGGGTCCAGATCCTCGCCGAGATCATTGGCCAGGCGCGTGCGCAACTGCATTTCGGCAAACTGCTCCGGGGAAGCTGCGCCGCCCAGTACGCTCAGCATCGCAGCATGTGCCGCGTCGTAGCGTTGCAGGTGCAAGGCATAGGTCTGCAGGTCAGCCGCGCTGGCGATCTTCATCCATTCGGGCAAGTCTCGCTGGTATTGACGTTGTCTGTTGCTCAGTTCCCGCAGTTCAAGCATGGCGGCGGGGCCCAGCAGGCCAGGCATGTCGATGGCCTGCTGGATCAGCGACTGACGCTTGAGCCGATCCTCCGTGCCCGGCTGTTCGCAGGCGTAACGGATGTCGTTGCGCTGCTTGTTCAGCAACCGGTCGAACGCGTGCTTGAACGGTGCCGTGGTAACGGGCTGCAGTTGCACGTCGGCAGCGGTGAAGGGCTCCAGGTACAGGTCGGCGTCCTGAACTATCTCGGCCAGCCGCTCCTGATGCTGTCGTTGCGCGTTGCCGAGCAGCGTATCGCGCAACGTTGGCGTGTTAAGCCACTGCGCAAGTGTTTCGAGCAGCATGGCCTGCGTGGCAAAACCGGTGATGCCGAGACCTGGCAGCATCAATAACGTGCGCCCCTGATCCTGGGAAATCACCAGTACGCCGGCCATTTCAATCTGTTCGTCATCATGCAGTTGCACCCACAGCGTCGAGCAGGCGAGCGCCGGGCCTTGCGCCTGCTCGGGTGACTCGGGCAAACAGGCCAGGTAGCCACTGTCGAGATCGCGCTCATGAATCCTGACGCGGGCTTCGTCAAGCATGGCCCGTTGCAAGGCCGGTACCAGGCGGTCGCGACGGCTTTCACCGGTTTCGCCCGGGTCCGTCCAGTAGTCGTCGATCTGTTGCAACAGGCTGAAGATTTCCAGTTCGCGCTCGGACACGTCAGCGCCGGTGAGTGCGCTTAGCAAGGCTTCGCCAGCCTGGGGCAATGCGTTTAGCTCCCTGGCCAGAAGGGTGCGCAGTTCGTCGAGCCTTTTCAGCGCTGCGGACGCGTCAGGCCAAGTATCGCCGGGCGTCATCGGCACAGGGCTCGGCGTTGAAAGGGTGAAATCCAGAGAGAGTGGTGTATGTGTCATGACAGGCTTTCCATTGCGCCAGGCGCTGAGGTTTGATCGACGGCCTTGGGGGCTGCGACTAAAGGCCTCAATTAATCAGATGCAACGGGCAGCAACGCCGTAGATAAATATGCTGCGTGGCGAAAGAGACGTTTCGTACACCGTCTGGCGGGCCGCCTTGGGTGACATTTCAGCGCGTCGAGCCAATCGTTGGTCATTACGCTATAATCCCGCCCTTTAGCTGCCCTCAGCCCGCTGTGCGGGGGCACACCTTTTCTCGGGCGCCCTGCGCCTGCATGCAGACTAAAGAGGCTAGACACTAGTGGCATTGACGATCCTTGGCCTGTCCGGCGCCCTTAGCCATGATCCTTCCGCAGCGCTTTACATCGACGGCAAGCTGATTGCCGCGGCCGAAGAAGAGCGCTTCGTTCGTGACAAGCACGCAAAGAACCGCATGCCCTACGAGTCGGCGAAGTTCTGTCTGGAACAGGCAGGCATCAAGCCGTCGGACGTTGACGTGGTCGCGATTCCGTTCGCCCCGATCAGCCTGTTCGGCAAGGCCCGCTGGCATTACGCCAAGCGTTACTGGTACGCGCCGGATCGCGCCCTCGATGCGCTGCTGATGGGCAACCGCCGTTACAAGCGCTACCGCAACAAGATTGTCTGGTGCCTCGAACAACTGGGCTTCGATCCGAAGAAGATCAAGATCGAGCCGGTCGAGCACCACCTGGCCCACGCTTCCAGCGCCTACCACTGCTCCGGTTTCACCGAGAAAACCGCGATCATGGGCATCGACGGCAAGGGTGAGTACGCCACGACCTTCTTCGGCTATGGCGAAAACGGCAAGATCCACAAGATCAAGGAATTCTTCGATCCGGACTCGCTGGGCGGCCTGTACGGCGCGATTACCGAGTTCCTCGGTTTCGAGATGCTCGACGGCGAATTCAAAGTCATGGGCATGGCGCCGTACGGCGATGCCAGCAAGTATGACTTTTCGCGTCTGGCGACCTTCGAGAATGGCGAGCTGGTCATCAATACCGAGCTGGCCAACGTCATCGGCCTGCGTCGCTACAAAGAGAACGGCAAGGGCTTCTACTTCTCGCCGAAGCTGATCGAATGGCTCGGCCCGAAACGCGTTGGCGACGTGGCCGACGAACCCTATATTCATTACGCGGCGAGCATGCAGGCGCTGTTCGAAAAGCTCGCGCTGCAGATGATGGATCACTACCTGGGCGACATCCTCAAGGAGACCGGCAAGATCGCTTTCGCCGGTGGCTGTGCGCTGAACGTCAAACTGAACCAGCGCATCATCGCCCGCCCTGAAGTCAAGGAACTGTTCGTGCAGCCTGCGTCCGGCGATGCGGGTACGGCGGTGGGTGCTGCGGCCTATGTTTCGCACGCCCGCGGTGTGCCGGTCGAGAAGATGGAACACGTCTACCTCGGCCCTTCGTACAGCAACGAAGACGTGATCGCGGCCTGTGCCCGTCACCCGAGCAAGCCGGTCTGGCGCCAGATCGACAACACGCCGGAGCGGATTGCCGAGATCATGGTCAAGGGCAACCCGGTTGCCTGGTTCCAGGGGCGCATGGAGTTCGGTCCGCGCGCGCTGGGCGGTCGCTCCATCATCGGTTGCCCGAGCGTCACCGGCGTGGCCGACCGCATCAACCATCAGATCAAGTTCCGCGAGCGCTGGAGGCCTTTCTGCCCGTCGATGCTCGACACCGTCGCCCCGCAGATGATCAAGATCGATCACCCGGCGCCGTTCATGACCTTTACCTTCGAAGTGGCCGAAGAGTGGAAAACCCGCGTTCCGGAAGTCGTCCATGAAGATGGCACCTCCCGTGCTCAGGTGCTCAAGCGCGAATACAACCCGCGTTACTACGACATGATGAAAGCGCTGGAAAACCTGACCGGCAATGGCGTGTCCCTGAACACCTCGCTGAACCGCCGTGGCGAACCGATGATCTGCTCGCCGACCGATGCGCTGAACATGTTCTTCGGCTCGGACCTCGAGTACCTGATCATGGAAGACATCCTGGTGGTCAAAGAGGGCGTCGAGGCTTATGACACGCTCGGTTGAACGACACGTACTGCAGTTCTGTCACGGCTATGACGGGCCGTTTCTGGACTGCGCGCGGCAATACGCCAGCCTGTTCGCCGGCAAGGGCTATCGCGTAACGACAGTGTTTCTGACCGGTGCCGCCGATCCGGATGTCGTGGCTGACTGCGGTTCGGACGAAGTGCTGTTCATGGAGTACAGCTCCAGTGCCATTCGTGGCCTGAAGCTGGGCGCCATCCGCGACCTGCGCAAGATCGCCGCGACGCGCTCGTTCAGCTTTTGCATCGCGCACCGCTTCAAGCCGGTGTACATCGCCCTGCTGGCAACGAAGCTGCCGGTGATCGGTGTGCACCATGCGTTCGGCGATTACCACCGGCGCAGTCGCAAGCTGTTCGCCAACCTGTTTCGCAAGCGCCTGAGCCTGCTGGGTGTTTCCGACGCGGTTCGCGACGACATGCGCAGCAGCCTGCCCAAGTGGCCGGCCGAGCGCATTCAGACCCTGTACAACCGGATCGATGTCGAGCAACTGCAGGGCAGTCAGTTTTCCGCTGAAGATGCCCGCGCAGAGCTGGGCCTGTCGGCGTCGGCCTGGATTGTCGCCAATGTCGGTCGCCTGCATCCCGACAAGGATCAGGCCACGCTGTTGCGCGGTTTTGCCGAAGCGCTGCCCGATCTTCCCGAGAACAGCCAACTGGTGATTCTCGGCAAGGGTCGCCTGGAAGAAGACCTCAAGGCACTGGCGCTGGAGCTGGGCATCGGCCCGCAGGTGCTGTTCCTCGGCCAGGTGCCTGACGCGCGCCGCTACTTCAAGGCCTTCGACGTGTTCGCCTTGAGCTCGGACCACGAACCGTTCGGCATGGTCCTGCTGGAAGCGATGGTCGCCGGTGTCCCGTTGGTTGCAACCTCATGCGGCGGCGCGAAGGAAGTGGTCGAAGACGTTGGCCTGCTGTTCCCGCTCGGTGATGTGCACAGCCTGGCACACGGCCTGGTGCATATGGCCGGCCTCGATGCCGAACAACGTCAGGATTGTGCCGAGCGCATGCTGTTGCGCTTGCGCGAACGTTTTTCCGATCACGCTGTGCGTAATGTCTTCTGGCGTCTGCCGCAAGTCTCCAGCCTGACAGCGGGGGCCTGATGCTCAATCGATTCAAGGGCTGGCGCGAGCGTGGCTGGGTGCAGATCGATGCGGCTGCCTACGAGCAGGCCTGGCAGCGGTTTGGCGGCAGCGTCGCCACTCATCCGCTGGTGGTCGCGCGCCTGTCGGCCTTTTCCGGCATCGCTGTGCGTTACCTGGCCTGGGAGCAGGGCGGTGAAGTGAAGGCGGCGATTGCCACCTGGGGGCGCTCGCTGGCGCTGTCCAAGGACGAGCTCAAGCGCCACGGCAAGAAAGGGTTGTTCGACCTGGGTAATGCCGAGCTGATTCTGCCGGTGGCCAACGATATCGAGGTGCCGGTCCGGCATCGGGCCCGCTATGTGTCTGCGCTCAACGAAGGCCGCATCAGTACCTTCAAGCCACAGATCGAATCCCTGGCGATGGCGCGTACGCCTGAAGAGCTGTCCAAGAAATTTCGTTACAACCAGCGTCGTGAGCTTCGCTTGCTGGAGGAGGCCGGCGGGACGGTAAGGCCTGTCAGCGAGTTCAGTAGCGCGGAGCTGGCAAGTATGTACTGCGATCTGTTTCAGCGGCGCTGGGGCTTCGAGGCGACCGGTGCCCGGCACAAGGCCGAGGTCATTGAGCTGTTGCGCGAGCTGCTGATCGGTTCGGTGGTGTTTCTCAACGATGCGCCGATTGCCATTCAACTGGTGTATCGCGTCGAAGCGCCGCAGTGGGTCAGCATCGAGTACGTCAACGGCGGTGTCGATCCCCAAACCCGTGATTTCAGTCCGGGCAGCGTGCTCAGCTTTGTCAATACCCAGTCCGCCTGGGAGAACGCCCGCGCGCAGGGCAAATCACTGCGTTTTTCCTTCGGTCGTGCCGACCGCGAGTACAAGGACCGATGGTGCAACCCCGTTCCGGTGTTCCAGATTTGAGTCGCAAGCAGCAATTGCTCAAACGCCATCGCCGTAACAAGCGGCTGGCGTTGCTGGGTGGGCTGCTCCTGTTGATCGCGGTGGGTGTGCTGGTTGCCTGGTGGCTGGCGCCGCTGCTGGCCGTGTGTGCCTGGGTCGCTCATGAGGCCTGGTTCGCCGATCATCTGTTCTATTCGCCGTCTGACGACTATCAGTACACCTTCGCTGCCGACAGCGAAGTGCCGGGCGTGCGCCTGGATGGCGGCACGTTGCTGATCGACCCCGCTGTGCAACTGAACGGCGACGAGACGCTGATACTGGCGCTGACGGTCAAAAGTACCTGGCTCGGGCGTTTTCTCGACCCTGTGGTCGAGCTGCAAGGCCAGGGCCTGAACGACCAGCAGGCATTCGAGCGTGGCGTCTGCGGCGTGCGCTATCTGAACCTCACCGGGCTGGGCGAGCCGCTGGCCGCAGGTGTGCTGAAACTGCGCGGGCGTTGCTGCCGTCTGGCCGGCACGCCGCGGCTCTGGCTGTTTCGTCAGCCGGATGCGCGAAAACAGCGTGTCATGGTCATCGCACCGCACGCCGACGATGCCGAGCTGGCCGCTTTCGGGCTTTACAGCCAGGCCGAGGAAGCGTGGATCATCACACTGACCGCCGGTGAGATCGAGGCCGAGCATTATCAGCAGATGGGCATGGAGCGCGCCGAAGCTGCGCGCATGAAAGGCCGCTTGCGGGCCTGGGACAGTATCGCCGTGGCGCGCTGGGGCGGGGTGCCCGAGTCGCAGTGTGTTCAATTGGGCTATTTCTGCCTGCAACTGCCTGCCATGCAGGCCGCGCCGGATACGCCGATTGGTTCGCGTGAGGCGGATCTGACCGATACCCGCCTGTTCCGTCAGTTCAATACCCTGCCATTGCCCGGCGACAACGGCCAGCCGACCTGGAATAACCTGCTCGCCGACCTGCGCGCGCTGATTCTCAAGGCCCGGCCGCAGGTTGTGGTGATGCCGCACCCTGCCATCGACCCCCATCCCGATCACATCTGCGCCCAGGCTGCGGTGCGTGAAGCCCTGCTCGGGCTCGAATGGCAGCCGGACGTGGTGCTCGGTTATGCCAATCACCTGCACGACAACGACCGCTGGCCGATGGGCGATGCCTACAGCGGCATCAGCCTGCCGCCGGTATTCGATGCCGCGCTGGCGCTGGTGCCGTACAGCCTTCAATTGTCGGTCGCCGCGCAACGCGACAAGGCGATGGCGCTGGGGATGATGCATGACCTGCTGCCACCGATGCCGTTCAAGCGCCGTGTGCGCCGTGCGCTGCAGCGGGTTCTGGCCGGTCGTCACTGGCCGGCCGAGGGCGAAAACGAATTCTTCCGCAAGGCGGTGCGACGACACGAGTTGTTCTGGTGCAGCCGTGATCTCTGATTCAGCAGGCGCAGTACTGCAAGGAAAACCATGAAAGTTCTACTGCTGGTCCAGAAAGAGCAGCGTGCGATTCTGGACCGTCTCTATGACGGCATCGCCGCACATTGTGAATGCGAAGTGCGCTGGCTGAGCTCTGCGGAGCAACGCAACCTGCGTGGTTATTTCCGCCGTGAGGTGGACGTCAGCCGCTATGACCGGATCGTGTTTTTCCTGCGTTTCAAGCAGGAAGTGCGTCAGGTCGGCTTCATCCGCACGATTCCCAATCTGGTCATCCTCGAACACGATGCCTACCAGAACTACATTCCGTGCAAATACACCGGCAAGTTCAGCGCGCACTATCGCAAGCTGCCTTGGGCGCGAGTGATCTGCTCGGGGTTCATTGTCAGCGAACGGCTGCGCCAGGAAGGCTTCGATGCGGTGTTCGTGCCCAAGGGCTATGACCAGAGCCTGCTGCAGTTGCAGGCACGCGAGCGTGACATCGAACTGGCTTTCGTGGGCAGCACCAACAGCGTGGCCTACAGCGGTCGCAAGGCGTTGCTGGATGAGTTGGGCCAGGTCGAGAATCTGCTCGTCACGCGGACCAAGTCCGGCGAAGAGTATTGCGACACCCTGAACCGCATCCGTTTTTTCGTCAGTGCCGACGTGGGCATGGGCGAGTACATGATCAAGAATTTCGAGGCCATGGCGTGCGGCTGCGTGCTGCTTGCCTTCGATCAGGGCGCTGAAGAAAACCGCGCGCTGGGCTTTGTCGACATGCACAACATCGTGCTCTATCGCGACATTCCCGAACTTCGCGAAAAGCTGGCGAAATTGCGCGATAACGTCACACTGGCTGGCGAAATATCTTGTAATGGGCAGACTTTGGTCGAGGAACGCTTTACATTCCATGCCCTCGGAAAAGCCATCGTGGATGCCATGCATGCGCCACTGCGCAGCATGCCGGCGGCGAGCTGGATCGATCGCCTGCGGTCACGATTGGGATGGTAGGGAATTATGAATATTCAATGATTGGGAACGAATGATGGTATTCAGCGAAAACAGCGACATTACGCTGGTCGTCACCAGTTGTGGTCGATTCGACCTGTTGAAGCGCACCCTGGAAACGTTCGACCATTTCAACACTGCGCCCATACGCCATGTGCTGATTACCGAAGACTCCGGCGATGACCGGGTTCAGGCCTGCATTCCCGAGCACTGGCACCCGCATACGCGCTTCATCATCAACAACCCCAAGCTGGGGCAGATGCGCTCTGTCGACGCGGCCTATTCGCTGATCGAAACGTCCTGGGTGTTCCATTGCGAAGACGATTGGGATTTCTACCGTCCGCACTTCATCGAAGAGTCGATGACGCTGCTGAAACACGATCCGCAAGCCTTACAGGTCTGGTTGCGCAGCTACAATCACGATCTGCGTATCCACAGCCCGTACGTTTACCTCAACGAGCGTGAAGTGGTCGAGGGTATTGCGTTTTACAAGCTGGGCTCGCACAAGCCTGAATGGCAGGGGTTTTCCTTCAATCCGGGGCTGCGCCGCCTGGCTGATTACCTGCAGCATGCGCCTTATGCCGGGCACGGTGGCGAGAAGAAACTTTCACAATTATTCGCTGCGCAAAACCGTTACGCTCTGATTCTGGAAAATGATGCCGTGTTGCACACCGGGTTTGGTGAGCACGTGGAGTTGCCGCAGGAGCGGCTTGACAAACAGCGTCGCAAACGTCGGGATCGCGTCAAGCTGATCGTCGCTGTGCTCGCTGGCCTAGTAGCAGGTTGGTTGCTTAATAATGTCAGTTGACCCGATAAGAATGCCCGGCAGCAAAGTACAGCAGTATTTTACGGCTGCCATCGTCATCTTCCTGCTGAGTTTCATCCTCAACCCCTCAGCCAAGATAACCAACAATCTGTTTTATGCATTCACGGCGCTGCCGGGCTTGTTCTTCTTGATCAAGTACCGCGGCGCTGGCGTGTTTGCCAAGCCTCTGGGCATTGCCTGGGCGGTGTTCATGGCCTGCTTTCTGGTCCCCGCGCTACAGGCGCAGGAGTTCCAGTATTACAAGCACATCATCTACGTCAGCCTGTTTGTCTTTGTCGTCGCCGGGATTACCGACAACGGCTTCTTCAGACGCGGGGTCTTCGTGCGCAGCATGTTCTGGGCGCTGTGCCTGTACATTCTGCTGAGCAGTATTCACAGCTGGGTGACCGGGCAGTTCGAGTTCGGCCAGCGTGTGGCGATTTTGCCTGGGCGAATGGAGAACGTGATCTACGCCAGTGCCTGGCTGGTCTGCAGCCTCGCGTTGGCCATGCCGTTGTGGGCAAAAGAGCGTCGCTGGGTCGAGGCCGTCTGCGCCGTTCTTGTCACGCTGGTGATAACCGCCTTTATCGTGCAGACACGTACTGCGCTGGTGGGTTGCGCCGTTCTGTTTGCTGTCTGCACCGCCTATGCGCTCTACCGTTTCCCGCTGCGCACGACAGTGGTCTTGCTGGCGCTGGGCGTCGTGGCGGCAGCCGCCTTCTGGTTCGTCAAGGATGAACAGTGGGTCGCCCTGCTGATGGTCAGAGGTGATTCCTATCGCATCGAGCTGTTTGAAATCATGACCGGTGAATGGCGTCGCTGTGGCTGGATGCTGGGCTGCGGTGTGGATTTCTACACCACCCAGACCCTGACGGGCGGCATACCGATCCAGCACCCGCACAATATTTTCGTGTCGCTGGGGCTGTACACCGGCGCCGCTTCGCTGGTGATGTTTCTGGTCGTGATGGCGATAACGCTGTGGGACTCCGTGCGCAATGGCGATGCCTGGGGTCTTTATCTTGTGTGCGCGTTGGTCATGCTTAACTTCGACGGAGCCCAGTTGGTCGGCAATCCAGACGAGCTCTGGGTACTGGTGCTGTTACCGGCGTCCATGGTGTTGGGGCGAGTGGTGCAGACGCATCGGCTCAGGCAGCAGCAATAGCCTCAAAAAAATGGCCGCTTCGAAAGCGGCCATTTTTCATGGGGCAGGTTATTGAACAGCCTGGGCCAGTTCAGAGGTGTCGCAGAGGGACTGAGCGCTCATGTAACCATCGAGAAAGGCCGGGTTGCCGTTGTCCAGCAGCCATTGACGGTCTTCCTGATAGCGCAGCATGTGCTTGAAGTTGCGCAAGCGAAGGCTTTTGCGCAAGGCGCGGCGATAGGTTTTCATGTCGGCGATGTCAATCAGGCCGAGGCTGCCTTCGGGCGTGAGGATCACGTTGCCAAGATGGGCCGAGCGAAAGTAGATGCCTTTTTCGTGCAGCCCGGCAATAAAGCTTCCCAGTTGCCTGCGCAGCTTGTCGTCGGCCACCGCACTGCCCAGTAGCTGGCGCAGGGTGAAGCCAGCCAGCGGATCATAATGCACGGCATCGCGCTCGATCTCGGCGATGCGGCTGACCGAGCGTATGCGCGGGCAGGGAATGTCGCGTTTGGCCAGCGTTTCACAGTTGTCTGCGAAGCGCTGCGCGTAGGGGTACCAGGCTGCTGAGCTGACAAGGCGTTTGCGCCGAAACAGTTTCAGCATGGAGCCGTCACGCAGGCGGAGTACCTTGTCGCCCGTGCCGTCGGCTTCAAGTACTTCGGCACCTTGAACCTGTTCAAGGTAATGGGCGTGGTCAAGCGCTTGCATCGATACTCCGGTTTTTACGCCCTTGGTAATGGACGAGCCGCCTATGTTACCGCAGCAGGCAGCCGCGAAAACCGCTGTGATACAATTCGGCCTCTTTTTAACACGACGGATTCTCATGACAACCTCCGAATCGTCCGCAACCTCCAGCGTGAAAATCTATTTCCGCCTGTTGTCTTATGTGCGTCCGTATGTGGGCATTTTCCTGCTCAGCATCATTGGTTTCGTGATCTTCGCCTCGACCCAGCCGATGCTCGCCGGCATCCTGAAATATTTCGTCGATGGCCTGACCAATCCTGAAGCGGTGCTGTTTCCCAATGTTCCTTACCTGCGCGAGTTGCAGCTGTTGCAGGCCGTGCCGCTGCTGATCGTGCTGATCGCCGCATGGCAGGGGCTGGGCTCGTTTCTGGGCAACTATTTCCTGGCAAAGGTTTCCCTGGGGCTGGTGCATGACCTGCGCGTAGAGCTGTTCAACAAGCTGCTGGTGTTGCCCAATCGCTACTTCGATACGACCAACTCCGGTCATCTGATCTCACGCATCACCTTCAACGTCACGATGGTGACCGGCGCTGCCACCGATGCCATCAAGGTGGTGATTCGCGAAGGCCTGACCGTGGTGTTCCTCTTCATCTATCTGCTGATGATGAACTGGAAGCTGACGCTGGTGATGCTCGCGATTTTGCCGTTGATTGCCGTCATGGTCGGCACCGCGAGCAAGAAATTCCGCAAGCAGAGCAAGAAGATCCAGGTGGCGATGGGCGATGTCACGCATGTTGCCTCGGAAACCATTCAGGGCTATCGCGTAGTCCGCAGCTTCGGTGGCGAGTCCTACGAGCAGGCGCGCTTTGCCCAGGCCAGCAACAGCAACACCAAAAAGCAGCTGCGCATGACCAAGACCGGCGCCATCTACACGCCGATGCTGCAACTGGTGATCTACAGCGCCATGGCGGTGCTGATGTTCCTCGTGCTGTTCCTGCGTGGTGAAGCGACTGCGGGTGATCTGGTCGCCTATATCACCGCTGCGGGCCTGCTGCCCAAGCCGATTCGTCAGCTGTCGGAAGTCAGTTCGACGATCCAGAAGGGCGTCGCCGGTGCCGAGAGCATCTTCGAACAGCTGGATGTGGAAGAGGAAGTCGACACCGGCACCATCGAGCGTGAGCGCGTGACCGGCCACCTCGAGGTGAAGCACCTCAGCTTCTTCTACCCGCAGACGGCGCGTCAGGTGTTGAACGACATCAGTTTCTCCGCCGCGCCGGGACAGATGATTGCCCTGGTAGGACGCTCCGGCAGCGGCAAGTCGACCCTGGCCAACCTGATTCCGCGTTTCTACGGGCACGACATGGGCAACATCCTGCTCGATGGCGTCGAGATCAACGATTATCGCTTGCGTAACCTGCGCAGGCACATCGCTCAGGTCAATCAGAACGTCACGCTGTTCAACGACACAATTGCCAACAACATTGCCTACGGCGATCTGGCCGGTGCGCCGCGTGCCGACATCGAAGCGGCCGCCGCTGATGCGTACGCCAAGGAGTTCATCGACCAGTTGCCGCAGGGTTTCGATACCCAGGTGGGCGAAAACGGTGTGCTGCTGTCAGGCGGTCAACGCCAGCGTCTGGCCATTGCCCGCGCGCTGCTCAAGAACGCCCCGTTGCTGATTCTCGACGAAGCCACCTCGGCGCTGGACACCGAGTCCGAGCGGCACATTCAGGCGGCGCTGGATCACGTCATGAAGGGCCGTACCACGCTGGTCATCGCCCACCGCCTTTCGACCATCGAGAAGGCCGACCTGATTCTGGTCATGGACGCCGGGCAGATCGTCGAACGCGGTACGCACTCGGAGCTGCTGGCGCAGAACGGCTATTACGCCCGCCTGCATGCCATGGGGCTGGACGAGCCGGCTCCGGTCGGCGCTGTCTGACCTGACTTTCACCGGGCGGACCCAGGCGGTCCGCCTGCCTTTTGAGCGGCGTGATTCAACAGCCTGTCGGTTGCAAACCCCTGTGCTAAGATTCCGCCCCTGTCCATTTTTCAAGTACGGGTTGTTCCATGAAGCTATCCATGCCGCGCTTTGATCAGGCTCCTGTCCTGGTGGTGGGCGATGTCATGCTCGACAGATACTGGCATGGTGGTACCTCGCGTATTTCCCCTGAAGCGCCAGTGCCTGTGGTCAAGGTCGATCAGATCGAGGACCGTCCGGGTGGCGCTGCCAACGTGGCCTTGAACATCGCTGCGCTGGGCGCACCCGCTTCGCTGGTCGGCGTGACGGGGGATGACGAAGCTGCCGAGAGTCTGACCAACAGCCTCAAGGCTGCTGGTGTGCTGGCGCGCTTTCAGCGCATCGCCGATCAGCCGACCATCGTCAAACTGCGTGTCATGAGTCGCCACCAGCAATTGTTGCGTATCGATTTCGAAGAACCGTTCAGGACTGACCCGCTGGCCCTGAGCGCAGAGGTCTACAGCCTGCTGGATGGCATCAAGGTGCTGGTCCTGTCGGATTACGGCAAGGGCGCACTGAAAAACCATCAGGCGCTGATTCAGGCCGCCCGCAAGCGCGGCATTCCGGTGCTGGCCGACCCCAAGGGCAAGGACTTCGCGATCTATCGCGGTGCCAGCCTGATCACGCCGAACCTCAGCGAATTCGAGGCCATCGTCGGTCATTGCGTCGATGAGGCGCAACTGGTCACCAAGGGTGCGCAGTTGATGCAGGAGCTCGATCTCGGCGCGCTGCTGGTGACCCGTGGCGAACATGGCATGACCCTGCTGCGTCCTGATCAGCAGGCGCTGCATCTGCCGGCCCGTGCCCGCGAAGTGTTCGATGTGACCGGTGCTGGTGATACGGTGATCTCTACCCTGGCGGCAGCGATTGCTGCCGGCGAAGAGTTGCCGCATGCGGTGGCTCTGGCCAACCTGGCGGCGGGCATTGTGGTCGGCAAGCTGGGTACCGCGGCCATCAGTGCCCCTGAATTGCGCCGGGCCATTCAGCGTGAAGAGGGCTCCGAGCGCGGTGTACTGGGCCTGGAGCAACTGCTGCTGGCGGTCGATGACGCACGCGCGCACAAGGAAAGGATCGTTTTCACCAACGGCTGCTTCGACATTCTCCACGCCGGTCATGTGACCTACCTGGAGCAGGCGCGCGCCCTGGGTGATCGCCTGATCGTTGCCGTCAACGACGATGCGTCCGTCAGCCGCTTGAAAGGGCCAGGCCGACCGATCAACAGCGTTGAGCGGCGCATGGCGGTGCTGGCAGGTCTGGGGGCCGTGGACTGGGTCATCAGCTTCCCGGAAGGAACCCCTGAAAACCTGCTGACCCACGTCAAGCCCGACGTGCTGGTCAAGGGCGGTGATTATGGTGTCGATCAGGTGGTCGGTGCCGATATCGTTCAGGCGTACGGCGGCGAAGTGCGTGTGCTGGGGCTGGTGGAAAACAGCTCTACCACCGCCATTGTCGAGAAGATTCGAGGGCAGGGGTAGGGGTTAGCTACAAGCTGCAAGCTGCAAGCCAAAGCAGATCAAATCAAAAGGCTTGAGGCTTGAGGCTTGAGGCTTGAGGCTTGAGGCTTGAGGCTTGAGGCTTGAGGCTTGAGGTTTACAGCTTGCCACTAATGGAGTGCAACAGCTCTCGCGCCTTGCCGGTCAGGCGTTTCAGCCCTGACTTCTTCGCTGGCGGGGCCATGCCCTGCTGACGTAGCCAGTCTTTCCAGCGAATCCGCTCTTCACGCACCACCCAGCCATCCTGCGCGGCGAAACTCTCGGCCAGGTACAACCCTCTCGTGCCGGCCGGAATCAGCTTGTCGCGTTTGAGCGTGTACAGCTCGGGCAGGGGCGCGCCATTCTCCAGCGGCATCAGGTACAGGTCAGGTTTGCTGCGGTTGAGGCGGGCGACCAGTTGATCGTTTTCCAGAGCTTCGTCGACATGGAAAAGGCTGACCGGGCGCGCCTCCTTGGGGATTTCCAGGCGCATGTCGTAAATCAGTTGCAAGGACGCCGTGGGCAAATGCACATAGGCCCGTGGACGTTCCAGCAGGGTCAGGCTGCCGGTTCGCACCGGTCTCGCGGCGCCGGAGAGGGGGCTCAGGCGAAAGGGCATGGCCTCGCGATAATGCAGCGCGGCGGCATAGGGCGCAGGCAGCCAGGTTTCCTTGAACAGCCCGCTGAGCCAGCCCTGCGGTGTTTCGATCAGGCACTCTTCGGCCACTTCCTGAATCGCGGTGTGCAGCGGCAGTGTCAGCTCATGGGCCGGGACGTAACCCGAGATCAGCTTGAGCACGACGTCGCCGCGGTCCTGGCGACGTTGGCGAACCAGCACCCAGTAATCGCGGTTCTGCCAATTGACGGTCAGGCGAACGGACACCCCCAGATTGGCCAGTTCGGTGGCGAAGTGTTCGGTGTCCGGCACGTCGATCTTGCGCCGCCGCTGCAAGGTCTGCGCGAAGTTCATCGGCATGCCGACGCTCTGGTAGCTCAGGCTTTCCGCAGTGGCCTCGACAAACAGCGGCAGGGTCTTGAAGTTGCTGGGATTCTTCCGGATCAGTGTTCGCGGCATAACGGCTCCTTCTTGCGTTGGGGTCGGCCGCCTCAATCAGGATTGACGGCAAATCACGGCAGCGGCAGTTGCAACGTTGTGTGCCAGGTGCAACGGGTTGATGGTGCCGACAATAGCACTGGCAACCGCAGGATGTTCAAACAGTAGCTGGAAACTGGCGTGGACCGGGTCGATGCCGGGTGTCAGGCAGACATGACCACTGGCCAGTGCTTTCTTGACCAGAATGCCTTTGCCATGAGCCTGCGCGTAATCCAGTACCGGTTTTTCATCCTGCTCGTTGAGGTTGTAAGTGACCATTGCGCAGTCACCCTCGCGCAGCGCCAGCAGGCCGCCTTCGACGGTCTTGCCGGAAAAGCCGAAGCCGCGAATCTTGCCTTCGCGCTTTAGGTCGGCGAGCGTTTGATATACCCCGGCGTCGTTGAGGATCGCCAGATCGTTGCCGTCCGAATGCACCAGAACCAGATCGAGAAAGTCAGTTTCAAGACGTTTCAGGCTGCGCTCGACCGATGTGCGTGTATGGGCGGCGCTGAAGTCATGGCTCGACTGGCCGTTGACGAACTCCTCGCCAACCTTGCTGACGATTACCCAGTCCTGGCGCTGACCGCGCAGCAGCGGCCCCAGGCGCTCTTCGCTGGTACCGTAGGCGGGTGCCGTGTCGATCAGGTTGATGCCCATGTCGCGGGCCATGCGCAGCAGCATCTGCGCCTGCTGGTCATCGGGAATCTTGAAGCCGCTGGGGTATTTGACGCCCTGGTCGCGCCCCAGTTTGACGGTGCCCAGCCCCAGCGGCGATACGTTCAGGCCGGTACTGCCCAGCGGGCGATGCAGATCGTGCAGGGTTTTCAGGCTCATGGCAGCAGTTCATCCCAGACAGGTATGGCCATCGGAGGCCGTGGCACATCGTTCAGCGCAGCTTGCGGGGTCGGGTGGATGCCGTCTCTGGACAGCTGCGACAGGACCCGGTCGGCGAAGTCCGGTGCCAGCGCCAGCTTGGTCGGCCAGCCGATCATCAGACGTTGCTGGCTGTCGAGGAAGGCGTTGTCCGGGCGCACCAGCCCTGATTGAGCCGGCTCGGCACGATCAACACGCAGGGTCGCCCACTGCGCCTGACTCAGGTCGACCCACGGCAGCAGCGCCTCAAGCTCTTTGCGCGCGACGGCGATCTGCGCGTCCGGTTGGCGCGCCACGCCATCGGCTTCGGCCAGATCGCCACCCAGATACCAAACCCACTGGCCATCTGCGGCCGGGTGCGTGGTCACGGTGATGCGTGGCTTGGGCCCGCCACCCAGGCAATGAGCGTACAGCGGCTTCAAGGTCGGCCCCTTGACCAGCACCATGTGCAACGGACGGCGCTGCATCTGCGGTTGCGACACGCACAGTGCGTTCAGCAGATCGGCATTGCCGCCACCGGCACTGAGCACGATGCGCTGCGCATGGATATCGCGACCATCGACGCGCAGACCGATCAGTTCATCGCCCTCGAAGAGCGGCTCGATGTGCTGACCGGCCAGCAGGCTGTCACCGGCCAGCTCGGCAAGCCGCCCGATCAGGCTGGGTACATCGACCACCAGCTCGGCCAGTCGATAGACCTTGCCTTTGAATTTGGGGTTTTGCAGGGCTGGCGGCAGTTGCTCGCCCTTGACCTGATCCACACGGCCGCGCACGGCCTTGCTGGCGAAGAAACTGGTGAGGTTGCCGGCGATGGTGCCTGGCGACCACAGGTAATGGGCCTCGGACAGCAGGCGTACACCGGACAGGTCCAGCTCGCCCTTGCCATCGAGGGCCTCACGCCAGCGACGCGGCATGTCGGCAATGGCTTCGGAGGCACCCGACAGCGCGCCGTGCAGCGCGTACTTGGCGCCGCCATGGATGATCCCCTGAGACTTGAGGCTTTGCCCGCCACCCAGGCTGGCGCTTTCTACCAGCACTGTCGAGAACCCTTGACGACGCAACCGGGCATTGAGCCAGAGACCGGCGACGCCAGCCCCGACAATCAGCACGTCAGTGGAAATAACCGATGGCATGAGCACCTCAGTGAGCGAAAAGTACCAGCATTATAAAGGATCGGGTTTTCAATGCCCGGCGGTTTTCGAGAACAGCTGAATGACTGCCACGCCTGCCACGATCATGCCCATGCCCAGCAGCGCGGGCAGGTCGAGTTTCTGGCCGTAGATGAAGAACGCCGCGATGCTCACCAGTACGATGCCCATGCCTGACCAGATGGCGTAAGTGATGCCCACCGGGATCGTGCGCATCACCAGAATCAGCATCCAGAACGCGATCGCATAGCCGGTAATCAGCAGCACCAGGGGCAGCGGGGTGCTGAATCCCTTCACCGCTTTCATGGACGTGGTGGCGATGACTTCCGCGCAAACGGCGATAGCCAACAGGTAATAAGCGTTCATGGTGCATTCCTTTTCGTCAGGCTGCGCATTCTAGCGACTTGTGATGGCGGGCTGATAAACTCCGCGCCCATGAATAGAACTCTTTATACCGTACTGTTTCATCTCGGCCTGCCGCTGGTTGCCCTGCGTCTGTGGTTGCGTGCGCGCAAGGCCCCGGCGTATCGCCAGCGCATCGGCGAGCGCTTCGCCCGCGGCTTGCCGGTCATGCAGCGGGGCGGCATCTGGGTGCATGCGGTGTCAGTGGGGGAAAGCATCGCCGCCGCGCCGATGATTCGGTCGCTGCTGGTGCAATATCCGCAATTGCCGATCACTGTGACTTGCATGACGCCCACAGGTTCGGAACGAATCAAGGTGCTGTTCGCCAGCGAGCCGCGGATTCAGCATTGCTACCTGCCCTACGACCTGCCGTGGGCGGCCGCTGGTTTTCTCGATCAGGTACAGCCACGGCTGGGGATCATCATGGAAACCGAGCTGTGGCCCAACCACATCCATCAGTGTTCCCTGCGCGGGATTCCCGTGGTGCTCGCCAATGCCCGGCTGTCGGAGCGTTCGGCGCGGGGTTACGCGCGCTTTGCCGGGCTGACGCGACCGATGCTCGCGGAAATGGCCTGGTTCGCGGTGCAGACTGAAGCTGAGGCGCAGCGCTTTCGTGATTTGGGCGCACGTCCCGAGTGCGTGGCGGTGACCGGCTCGATCAAGTTCGACCTGAGCATCGACCCGCAGCTTCTGCAGCGTGCCGCCCAGCAGCGTGAACAATGGCAGACCACGCAGCGTCCGGTCTGGATCGCGGCCAGCACGCATGCAGGCGAGGATGAAAGCGTGCTGGCGGCTCATCGCACGTTACTGACCAGTCACCCCAATGCGCTACTGATTCTGGTGCCGCGCCACCCCGAACGTTTCGACAGCGTGCATGCGTTGTGTCAGCAACAGGGTTTTGCGACGGTAAGGCGTTCCTCCGCACAGGCTGTCACGGCGGACGTCTCGGTGCTGATGGGCGATACCATGGGGGAATTGCTGTTTCTCTATGCGCTGGCTGACATCGCTTTTGTTGGCGGCAGCCTGGTGCCCAACGGCGGGCACAACCTGCTGGAGCCTGCGGCGCTGGCCATGCCGGTACTCAGCGGTCCGCACCTGTTCAACTTTCTTGAGATTGCCGCAATGCTGCGCAAGGCCGGTGCATTGCAAGAGGTCAACGATGCAGCAGCGCTGGCCGCCGCCGTGCAGGGCCTTTTCGACCAGCCGCAGCAGTCGCGCAACATGGCCGATGCCGGGCTCGCGGTGATGAAAGCCAATCAGGGCGCGCTGCAACGTCTGCTCGACGGGATCGGGCGGTTGATGAACAGGCGCTGAGTCGGGAGGACGCAGAGCGTCCGGAACGGCATGCCGACGCAGAGCGTCGGCACGATAGTTGAGATTCTCGTTCCTCACGCTCCAGCGTGGGAATGCATTTCGTGACGCTCTGCGCCACTTGTCAGCGCTTTGCAGGTCGCTCGAAGTTCTTCTGCGCGGCAGTCGCCAGGTCCGGCGGCAGGAAGTCCTTGTCCGGGTTGTAGTCGGCCTTCAGGTAGCGCGACAGGTCCTGCAGGTCGCCCGGGTTCAGGGTGCCTGCTGCCTGCTTGAGGCGCAGGTTGTCGAGGATGTAGTCGTAACGCGTGTTGTTGTAGTCCCGCACCGAGGCATACAGCTGGCGTTGTGCATCCAGCACGTCGACGATGTTGCGGGTGCCGACCTGATAACCTATTTCAGTGGCTTCCAGCGCGCTCTGGTTGGAAATGATCGATTGTTTGCGGGCCTGGACCTGCTCCACATCGGTATTCACCGCGCGATGCAGGTTGCGCGTATTTTCCACCACCTGACGACGCAGGCTTTCACGGCGTTGCTCGCTCTGGCTAAGGCGCGCATAGGCTTCGCGTACCTGTGAGCTGGTCAGCCCGCCGCTGTAGATCGGGATATTCAACTGCACGCCAATGCTGCGCTGCTCGACGTCGCCGCCGTAGTTGCGGCCGGTGTAGTTGGGGTTGCTGAAACCCAGTGCATCGTTATCGCCACGCTGATAGGTCGCCACCGCATCGAGCGTCGGCGCGTGTCCGGCCTTGCGTTGACGCAGGGTTTCTTCGGCGGCATTGACTGCGTAGTTGCTGGCCAGCAGATTGAGGTTCTGCTGCGCGGCGGTATCGACCCAGGCCTTGGCGTCATTGGGCGTCGGTGCCAGCACCGGCAGGGTATGCACGATGCCTTCGATCGAGTTGTATTCGCGGTTGGTCAGCGTCACCAGCGCCTGAAAGGCATCGTCGACCTGGCGTTGGGCAATGAGTCGGCTGGCGCGTGACGTGTCAAAGCTGGCCTGCGCCTGCAGTACATCGGTCTTGTCCGACAGGCCGACATCGAAGCGCTCGTTGGCCTGATCCAGTTGGCGCTTGAAGGCCGCTTCCTCGGCCTTGGTCGAGGCCAGATTGTCCTGTGCACGCAGTACGCTGAAATAGCTTTGCGCCGATTGCAGGATCAGATTCTGCTCGGTAGCCGATAGCTCGAGTGCCGCCTGTTCGTTGCTCGCTTCGGCAGCCTGCAGCTGGAACCAGCGGTCGGCGCGGAAGATTGGCTGGCTCAGCGTGGCCTGGTAGAGGTTGCCGCTGCGGGTGGCCACGGCTCTGGGCTGATCGATGCTGGTCCGGGTACTGCTGTTCTGGGCGCTGCCGGAAATGTTCGGCAGCAAACCGGCGCGGGCCTGCGGCACGGCTTCCTTGCGTGCATCGTAATCGGCGCGTGAGGCTGCGAGGTCGGCGTTGTTGTCCACGGCCTGCTGATAAACGCTCAACAGCCCTGTCTGCGTTGGCCTTGGCAATTCGGCTGCCCAGGTCAACCCGCTGGACGCAAACGAAACAGCCACGACCAACGAAAGTTTGCGCAACATGAGGCATTCCCTGTTCATGAAGAAAGTAATTAGAGCTCGGGTTGAAGAGAAACCGGGCTAGGGAGTGTAGAGCCAGACGCTTTTGGCAACAATCGTCGATTTGCGCCATTTATCGAGCCCCGTGCAAATAGGCTGGCGTTGCGACGGCACCCCGTCATAGACTGGCGGCGTTCTTGTCGGGGTGCCTTGCTATGAGGCTGAGATCGGTTAAACCGGATCCCGTTGAACCTGATCAGGTTAGCGCCTGCGTAGGGAACAAGATTTCTCGTCTCCCGGCGAGTCCTCTTGAGTGCCGTCCGGGGTCGATTGTTCAAATAATGAACAGTTTCGCCTCCTTTCGATACTCAGCACCAGCATTGGTGCACCCGTCCGTCATGTCAGGTCACTCCGACAATAAATCCGCAACTGGATGTCTGGAGAGCCGTGATGAGTATAAAAGCAAAAAACGCAGCCCATTTGAGTGAGTCGGCGCAGGTCGATTCCGGATCGGTACAGCCGTTTACCCGTTCGCAGAAAATCTACGTTCAGGGCTCGCGCCCGGACATCCGCGTGCCGATGCGCGAAATCACCCTGGACGTCACCCCGACTGACTTTGGCGGCGAGATTAACGCCCCGGTCACGGTCTATGACACCTCCGGCCCCTACACCGACCCCAATGTGATCATCGACGTGCGCAAAGGCCTGGCTGACGTGCGTTCGCCATGGATCGACTCGCGCAATGACACCGAGCGTCTGCCGGGCCTGAGCTCCAACTTCGGCCAGCAACGCCTGAGCGATGCCGAACTCACCGCGCTGCGCTTTGCTCATGTACGCAACCCGCGCCGGGCCAAGGCCGGCGCCAACGTCAGCCAGATGCACTACGCGCGTCAGGGCATCATTACTGCCGAGATGGAATACGTCGCCATCCGCGAGAACATGAAGCTCCAGGAAGCCCGCGCCGCAGGTCTGCTGACCCAGCAACATGCCGGGCACAGCTTTGGCGCGAGCATTCCTAAAGAAATCACTGCCGAGTTCGTGCGTGAAGAGATTGCCCGGGGCCGCGCGATCATCCCGGCCAACATCAACCACGTCGAGCTTGAGCCGATGATCATCGGTCGCAACTTCCTGGTGAAGATCAACGGCAACATCGGCAACAGCGCACTGGGCTCTTCCATCGAAGAGGAAGTCGCCAAGCTGACCTGGGGCATCCGCTGGGGCTCGGACACGGTCATGGACCTGTCCACCGGCAAGCACATTCACGAAACCCGTGAGTGGATCATCCGAAATTCGCCAGTGCCGATCGGTACGGTGCCGATCTATCAGGCGCTGGAAAAAGTGGGGGGTGCAGCCGAGGACCTGACCTGGGAGCTGTTCCGCGACACGCTGATCGAGCAGGCCGAGCAGGGCGTCGATTACTTCACCATCCATGCCGGGGTGCTGCTGCGTTACGTGCCGCTGACTGCCAAGCGTGTCACCGGTATCGTCAGCCGTGGCGGTTCGATCATGGCCAAATGGTGCCTGGCGCACCACAAGGAAAACTTCCTTTACACGCATTTCGAAGACATCTGCGAAATCATGAAGGCCTACGACGTCAGCTTCTCGCTGGGCGACGGCCTGCGTCCGGGCTCGATTGCCGATGCCAACGATGCGGCGCAGTTCGGTGAGCTGGAAACGCTGGGCGAACTGACCAAGATCGCCTGGAAGCATGATGTGCAGACCATGATCGAAGGCCCTGGCCATGTGCCGATGCAGTTGATCAAGGAGAACATGGACAAGCAACTGGAATGCTGCGACGAAGCGCCGTTCTACACCCTTGGCCCGCTGACCACCGACATCGCGCCGGGTTACGACCACATCACCTCGGGCATCGGGGCGGCCATGATCGGCTGGTTCGGCTGCGCCATGCTGTGTTACGTCACGCCCAAGGAACATCTGGGGTTGCCGAACAAGGATGATGTCAAAACCGGGATCATCACCTACAAGATCGCGGCTCATGCGGCGGATCTTGCCAAAGGCCATCCGGGTGCGCAGATCCGCGACAACGCCTTGAGCAAGGCGCGTTTCGAGTTCCGCTGGGAAGATCAGTTCAATCTCGGCCTGGACCCGGACACCGCGCGTTCGTACCACGACGAAACCCTGCCCAAGGATTCGGCCAAGGTCGCGCATTTCTGCTCCATGTGCGGGCCGAAATTCTGCTCGATGAAGATCACTCAGGAAGTCCGCGAGTACGCCGCCAATCAGCGGATTGAAGCGGTAGACGTCGACGTCGCCAAGGGACTGGCCGAACAGGCCGAGCGCTTCAAGCAGGAAGGCAGCCAGTTGTACAAGAAGGTGTAGAGAGCGATAGCCACTCCGGGAGAGAGACTTGGCTTCTGCCCGAAGGGCATAGGAGCGACCGGGGCGGCGATCCGCATTGTTCGCGAAAGGGCTTGGCTTCTGCCCGAAGGGCGTAGGAGCGAAAGCTTTATTCCGGGCGATACATCTTCAGCGGATGTAACGACCCTTTCGCGAACAAGTTCGCTCCCACGGCCTACGGCCAGAAGCCCGCTCTGCGTCCGATTCTGAAGGTGCAGTGCGTCTGCACCCGGTTCCTAGACTTTCCACACGAGACACCCCTGTGAATACACCCGGCACCTATTCTCCCGACACCCCCGTCCCCGCCAGCCAGCGCGTGTTCGGCGGGCGGGATCTGTTTTCCCTGTGGTTTTCCCTCGGCATTGGCCTGATGGTGTTACAGACCGGGGCCTTGCTGGCACCAGGGCTGGGCATGTCCGGCTCGATGCTGGCGATCTTCCTCGGCACGCTGGTGGGCGTCTTGCTGCTCGCCAGCGTCGGCGTGATCGGCAGCGATACCGGCCTGTCGTCCATGGCTGCGCTCAAACTCAGCCTGGGCAGCAAGGGCGCGTCGCTACCCGCTGTATTGAACCTGCTGCAACTGATCGGTTGGGGGGCGTTCGAGATCATCGTCATGCGCGACGCAGCCAGTCTGCTCGGCGCTCGGGCCTTTGCAGAGGGCAGCCTGTGGAGCAGTCCGCTGCTCTGGACGCTGTTGTTCGGCGCACTGGCCACGCTGTTGGCCGTCAGCGGACCCTTGACCTTCGTGCGCCGGTTTCTGCGCAAGTGGGGCCTGTGGATACTCTTGACGGCGTGTGCATGGCTGACCTGGAACCTGCTGGCCAAGGCTGATCTGCCCGCGCTGTGGGCAACCTCTGGCGATGGTTCGCTGCCGTTTGCCTCGGGGTTCGACATTGCCATCGCCATGCCGCTGTCGTGGCTGCCGCTGATTGCCGACTACTCACGCTTCGGGCAGCGCGCGAAAAGTGTCTTTGGCGGCACGGCTGCCGGCTTTTTCATCGGTAACTTCTGGCTCATGAGC
Organism: Pseudomonas sp. PvP028; assembly: GCF_017832255.1. Classification (NCBI taxonomy): domain Bacteria; kingdom Pseudomonadati; phylum Pseudomonadota; class Gammaproteobacteria; order Pseudomonadales; family Pseudomonadaceae; genus Pseudomonas; species Pseudomonas sp. PvP028. The sequence continues at coordinate 777,416 of NZ_JAFIBL010000001.1, read as the reverse complement.
CTGGGCGTCGCCTACACCCTGGCGTTCGCCCCGAGCGGCGAGGTCAATGCCTTGCTGCTGGCGCTGGCCGGCGCAGGCCTGGGTATCCCGCTGCTCCTGATTCTGCTGGACGAGACGGAAAATGCGTTCGCCGATATTCACTCGGCTGCAGTCTCCAGTGCTCTGCTGTCACGCATCAAAGTCGAGCATCTGGCATTGGCGATTGGCGTGGTCTGTACGCTGATCGCCTGTCTGGCACCGTTGGCGCAGTATCAGAACTTTCTGTTATTGATCGGCTCGGTATTCGCGCCGCTGTTCGGCGTCGTGCTGGTTGACCATTTCATCCTGCGTGGTCGCAGTGGTCAGGTAGCGGAGGGCGGTTTGCGCTGGATGAGCCTGCTGGCGTGGCTCGGCGGGCTCAGCACCTATCATCTGCTGGCCAATCTTTATCCTGAAGTGGGTGCAACACTGCCAGCGCTCATTGTCGCTGGCGTGTTGCAGCTGCTGATCGGCGGTGCGATCAACCGCGGCCGGGGAACAGTTCCGGCTTGAGAATGCCATTGAGCTGAGGGTAAGGAATCTTCAGCTCGATGTGACCCATCGAATACGGCGCGATGGTATCGACCGAGTACTTGAGGATCACTGCACCGTAGGTCAGCGCAATGTGGGGCGTGCGCTTGAACGGCCAGGTCTTCATGAACTCGCTGTCTTCATTCATCTTGGTCGATACCAGCCAGCCCTGGTGGGCCAGTTGGGCTTTCTGCCAGAACTCGCTTTCCTTGCCCGGGATGATCATGTCAGCCAGGGTCAGGACTTTCTGCTGCTGACGCGAATAGTTGATGAACGCCCGACCCGGGTTGCCGTGGGCACCGCCGGTCTCCAGATAGCTGGACAGTTCGACCACTACGATACCGTCATGCTGCTCGCGTACCTTGGCCTGCAGATAGCTGGCGTTGCGACCCTGGGCCTGGCTCAGAAACTGTTCCTGATAGGCTTTGATCGACACAGGCGGCGATGCGCTGCTGTCGGCAACGGTCAGTTGCAGCAACGTCTTCTGAACGATGGCGTCCAGGCGCGGCTCATCGGGGAAGTGCACGGTATCGATGTTCACCAGCGGGCAGTCGGCCGTGGTGCAGCCCGGCTTGATCAGCTCGGAAGCATCGCGCTGGACTTGCAGCGGTGTGCGCATGTTGGGCGTGAAGAGGCTTTGGCAGGCGCCGAGCAACAGGGCCAGGCAAGCCAGTGAAGTGATCCTCAATAACGACATGTTGATCCTTGGCAGTGTCAGTAAAGGCGGTTGCGTTGTACGTATGCAGGCTGGTTGGACTGTAAACAACGTCTTCGGTTCGATCATGGCAGATTAGAATTGTTTTAAGTCCCGGCCGTCTACCCTGCATCTTCAAGGGGGCTGCATCTGACTGCCGATGCGCGTTAGGATGGCCCGATGTCAAACACGGCGGCAAGCGAGAAACCCATGACCCAGACCACACGATCTGCACCAAGCGCTTTTGAAACCATAAAGCGTGAAAACTGCTTCAAGGGCTTCTATAAGCTGGACAAGCTGCATGTGCGCCACGAATTGTTCGCGGGCGGGATGAGCAAGGAAATCAGCCGCGAACTGTTCGTTCGCCACGACGCCGTCTGCGTGCTGCCTTATGACGCCAAACGTGACGAAGTCGTGCTCATTGAGCAGTTTCGCGTAGGCGCCATGAAAAAGACCAACAACCCCTGGCTGGTCGAACTGGTCGCAGGTCTGATCGACAAGGACGAGCAGCCGGAAGAAGTTGCTCATCGCGAGGCGGAAGAGGAAGCTGGGCTGAAGTTCGAAGCGTTGTGGCCGATCACCAAATACTTCCCTTCGCCGGGTGGCAGCGACGAGTACGTTCACCTGTTTCTGGGGCGCTGCACGAGCGAAGGCGCGGGCGGCTTGCACGGGCTGGAATCCGAAGGCGAAGACATCCGGGTCACGGTCTGGTCATTCGATGACGCCATGCAGGCGATGAAAGACGGAATAATCAAGAACGCATCGACGATCATCGCCTTGCAATGGCTGGCGCTGAATCGTGCAGAGATAAGGGGTTTATGGTCGTGAGTCCAGTGCGCGAACGCTACCGTGTCGATCTTGCCGGACTGCAGGCCGCGTGCGAGGCCAACTACGCGCGCCTGATGCGCCTGCTGCCCGACATGCGCAACGAACAGCGCTCACGCCGCGTCGCCGTTACCCAGGGTGATCAGATGCTCGGCGTGCTGGCAGTCGAAGTGCTGCTCGACTGCCCGTACACCACCACCTTGCAGGTCTGCCAGGAACACAGCCTGCCCTGGCTACCGGTGCCCAAGCTCGAAGTACAGGTCTACCACGACGCACGCATGGCCGAAGTCATCGGCGCCGAACATGCACGGCGCTTCCGGGGCATCTATCCCTACCCCAACGCCGACATGCACCAACCAGACGAAAAAGCCCAGCTCAACCTGTTTCTGGGCGAATGGCTGAGTCACTGCCTGGCGTGTGGGCATGAGTTTGAGGCGGTGCGTTAACTCCTATCCTCAGTTGTTCTCGTACTACCGCTTCCCGGCTTCGCTCTGGATTTCTCCCACATCTGATTGACCAGCAAGTGACATCAACTGACAGTGGGTGTGCTTCGGTCCTGTAGGTTGTTTCTGAAAATACCCCGGCACCTTGGATTTGAAACCCAATGCCTTACATTCGGCCTGAATTGATTTGCAGGTATAACGAATGAGTTACTTAGGCACTCCTCGGCGTCAGTTAGCGTGCTTCGCGGGAATCACTTTCAGCCTTTTCAGCTATATCGAGGTGATAACCCTGACAGGCAGCGCTCTGCGTGGGGAGCACTCCCTGTATATGGCCATTATCGGAGCGGTCATCGGTATTCTGTCTTTGAGGCTCATGCCGTGGATCGTTCATCTGGCTGGATTGGCAGGAATGATTCTTGGTGTTGCCCTGGAGCTTTTGCTGGCGGGATATCTCTGGCCCGGAATGCCTTATGAGCGCGTGTTGAGCTATCTCTTGGGTGCGGGACTGGCAGGCATGGTGTCGGCCGGACTTATTGCTTCAATTGTGCTCAAGCACCGAGCGAATCAGCAAATGTGACCAAATGCTCGTCCGCACGCACATTCCCGGTTTACCCGCCCGTTGCCGCATCACATAATCGCGCTGAATCCTCTCTGGGAGACGGTCTTGCCGAGCGCAGCCCTTTCATCGTCAGTTTTGCTGGTGCAGATATCCGATAGCCACTTGTTCGCCGAGGCGGACGAGGCGTTGTTGGGCATGAGTACGCGGGACAGTCTGGAAAAAGTCGTTGATCGGGTGCTGGCCGAGCAGCCGCACATCGATCTTGTGGTCGCCAGCGGCGATATCTCCCAGGACGGCAGTGTCGAGTCTTACGAAGCGTTTCGTCAGATAAGCGGGCGGATCGATGCGCCAGCGCGCTGGTTCGCCGGTAATCACGACGAACTGCCGCAGATGGAACAGGTTGCGCAGCATCACGGGCTGCTCGACCCTGTGGTGGATATCGGTCAATGGCGGGTGACGCTGCTGGATTCAGCGGTGCCCGGTTCGGTGCCGGGTTTTCTCGCGGCTGCGCAATTGCAGTTGCTGGAACAGTCGCTGAGCGAAGCGCCTGACCGGCATCACCTGGTCTGCCTGCACCATCACCCGGTGGCGATTGGTTGTGAGTGGATGGCGCCGATCGGCTTGCGCAATGCCGATGCGTTGTTTGCCGTGCTCGATCGTTTTCCGCAGGTTCGCGCCATACTGTGGGGGCATGTGCATCAAGAGTTCGATCAGATGCGTAACGGCGTGCGCCTGCTGGCGTCGCCTTCGACCTGCATTCAGTTCGCCCCGGGCAGTGTGGATTTCAAGGTGGACACTACGGCGCCGGGCTATCGCTGGCTGCGACTGCATGACGATGGACGGCTGGAAACGGCTGTTTCCCGAGTGGTCGGCCTGGAATTCGAGGTCGATTACGGCGGCACCGGCTATTGATCGGGCAGGCGGATACGTTTCCGGTGAGGTGCTGTAGCGTAAGTCCCTGTAAACTACACGGCTTTGCCTTGCACCCGGGAGCGACAGCGTGACGAGCGACACACCTTCACTGCTATACATCCATGGCTTGAACAGCTCGGCCTTGTCGAGAAAGGCCTGTCAATTAAGCGCGCTGATGAAATCCCTGGGTCTGGCTGATCGTCTGCAAGTCCCTGAACTGCATCACCATCCGCGTCAGGCCATGCTCCAGCTTGAAGCGGCTATCACGGCGCTGGGACGGCCATTACTGGTCGGCAGCTCCCTCGGCGGCTACTATGCGACTCATTTGGCGCAGCGGCACGGCCTCAAGGCGGTGCTGATCAACCCGGCAGTCAATCCGCATCAGCTGTTCGACGGGTTTCTCGGCGTGCAACAGAACCTGTACACCGGCGAGCAGTGGCAGTTGACCGAAGACCATATCCGGGCGCTGGCCGAGCTCGAAGTACCCGCGCCGCAGGACCCGCAGCAGTTTCAGGTGTGGCTGCAGACCGGTGACGAGACGCTCGATTATCGTCGCGCCGAGAAGTTTTACCGGGCCTGTGCCTTGCGCATTCAGGCGGGCGGCGACCACAGTTTTCAGGGTTTTGCCGAGCGCATGCCGGCACTGCTGACGTTTGCCGGATTTGCCCCCGATCTGTTGCAGAAGATCGATCTGTCGGCGCTGTAGGTGATCGATGCCCGGTCACATGAATGCAAGAACATTGAACCCCCGAAATTCCATGAAAGATTGATAACGAGAACCCATGGCCACTCCCAGCGCTAGCTCTTATAACGCAGACGCCATCGAAGTCCTCTCGGGCCTCGATCCGGTTCGCAAACGTCCGGGCATGTACACCGACACCTCGCGGCCCAACCACTTGGCTCAGGAAGTCATCGACAACAGCGTCGACGAAGCCCTGGCCGGGCACGCGCGTTCGGTACAGGTCATCCTTCATGCTGACAATTCGCTCGAAGTCTCCGACGACGGCCGCGGCATGCCGGTGGACATCCACCCGGAAGAAGGCGTGTCCGGCGTCGAGCTGATCCTCACCAAGCTTCACGCAGGCGGCAAGTTTTCCAACAAGAACTATCAGTTCTCCGGCGGCCTGCACGGCGTGGGCATTTCCGTGGTCAACGCGCTGTCCACTCAGGTTCGGGTGCGGGTCAAGCGTGATGGCAACGAATATGAAATGACCTTCGCTGACGGCTACAAGGCCACCGAACTGGCGGTCGTCGGCACCGTTGGCAAGCGCAACACCGGGACCAGCGTCTATTTCGCCCCCGATCCGAAGTATTTCGATACACCGAAGTTTTCTGTCAGCCGTCTCAAGCATGTGCTCAAGGCCAAGGCGGTTCTGTGCCCGGGTCTGCTGGTCAGCTTCGAAGACAAATCCAGCGGCGAGAAAGTCGAGTGGCATTACGAAGACGGCCTGCGTTCCTACCTGCAGGACTCGGTCACCGAATTCCTGCGCCTGCCGGACGAGCCGTTCTGCGGCAGCTTCACCGGTAACAAGGAAGCGGTCGACTGGGCGTTGCTCTGGCTGCCCGAAGGGGGCGACAGCGTTCAGGAAAGCTACGTCAACCTGATCCCGACCGCGCAGGGCGGCACCCACGTGAACGGTTTGCGTCAGGGCTTGCTGGATGCCATGCGCGAGTTCTGCGAGTTCCGAAACCTGTTGCCGCGTGGTGTGAAGCTGGCCCCGGAAGACGTCTGGGAGCGTATTGCCTTCGTCCTGTCGATGAAAATGCAGGAGCCGCAGTTCTCCGGGCAGACCAAAGAACGTCTGTCGTCCCGTGAAGCGGCGGCCTTTGTCTCCGGTGTGGTCAAGGATGCGTTCAGCCTGTGGCTCAACACGCACTCCGAGCTGGGCCTGCAGCTGGCCGATCTGGCGATCAACAACGCCGGTCGGCGCCTCAAGGCAAGCAAAAAGGTCGAGCGCAAGCGCATCACCCAAGGGCCGGCGTTGCCGGGCAAACTGGCCGACTGTGCCGGACAGGACCCGGCACGCTCCGAACTGTTTCTGGTCGAGGGTGATTCTGCCGGCGGTTCCGCCAAGCAGGCTCGCGACAAGGAATTCCAGGCGATCCTGCCGCTGCGCGGCAAAATCCTCAACACCTGGGAAGTGGACGGCGGCGAAGTGCTTGCCAGTCAGGAAGTCCACAACATTGCCGTGGCCATCGGGGTTGACCCGGGCGCAGCCGACATCAGCCAGTTGCGTTACGGCAAGATCTGCATCCTGGCCGACGCCGACTCGGACGGTTTGCACATTGCGACGCTGCTGTGTGCGTTGTTTGTGCAGCACTTCCGCCCGCTGGTCGACGCCGGGCATGTGTACGTCGCCATGCCACCGCTGTACCGGATCGACCTGGGCAAGGAAATCTACTACGCGCTGGACGAAGCCGAGCGTGACGGGATCCTTGACCGTCTGGTCGCTGAAAAGAAACGTGGCAAGCCGCAGGTCACCCGATTCAAGGGGCTGGGTGAGATGAACCCGCCGCAGTTGCGCGAAACCACTATGGACCCGAACACCCGGCGCCTGGTGCAGCTCACGCTGGACGATTTCGCCGCCACCTCGGAAATGATGGACATGCTGCTGGCGAAGAAGCGTGCAGGTGATCGCAAGTCCTGGCTCGAGTCGAAAGGCAATCTTGCCGAGGTCCTGACTTGATACGAGCCTGGCTCGCCGCCCTGATCCTGATTGCCGCGCCGGTTGTCGCTGCGCCACTCGAGGCCCTGAAGCTGCAATCCGAGCACCCGGTGGATGACATGGCCGGTGGCAATCTGTCAGGTCTGGCGATGTGCAACGGCCAACTGTGGACCGTGTCCGACCGTGACGACAATGTGCTGTACAGCCTGGATGTGTCGCAAGACACCTGGAAGGCTCAGTCACATCACATTGACGCACCTGCACCACAAAGCTATCTGCCGCTTAAGCTGCGTTTCATGGCGGGTCTTTCCGCGCTGATACGCGGCGGCAGTCTGGATTTCGAGGGTGTCAGCTGTGATGCAGCCGGCAATCGCTATCTGGTCAGCGAGGCTTACGGCGCAGTGCTCAAGGTTCCGGTCAGCGGTAAACCGTTCTGGCTGGATTTGCCGCAAGCGCTGGTGGATCAGGCGCGCGCTCAGGGCATGTTGCAGCGCTTCAACGCGATTTTCGAAGGGATTGCCGTGAGTCCTGCGGGCGACCGTCTCTGGCTGGCAGCCGAACGCGAGAAGCGCGGCTTGCTGGTGGTGCAACGCGACAAGGAGCAGTGGACCTGCGGGCAAAGCTGCGTGCTGCTGTCCGAGTCCGGTCTGGACGCGTTGCCGCCGGAGCAGGGCAGTAAAAAGGTGTCGACGGATTTTTCTGATGTGTCGTTGTACAACGGCAAGCTGTTCACGCTGGAACGTGCGGTGTATCGCATCTGTCGGCGTGATCTCGAAACCGGGCAGGTCGAGCGTTGCTGGTCGTTCGCCAAGGAAGCCATGGTGCCGTCGCGTCGTTACGATCAACCCTACGGGCTGACCGAGGCACTGGTGGTGGACGAGAAGGGCGCGTGGATCGGCATCGACAATAATTTCGGTGTGCGTGCCGACGGTGAGAAACGCCCGATCGTCTGGCGTTTCGCTGCACCTGAGGCTGGCTGGAGCGCTGAGCAGTGAGCGAGGTGCAGCCTGGCAAACGCGCTGGCAAGGTGCTGATGATCGTGGCCTGGGCGGCCGGTCTGTTTCTCGCGACGCGCTTTTTCGGCGATTGGGAAGACCGGCAGCAGAACCCCAATGCCGTGGTGACCTCGCAACACGGTGACGGCTATATAGAGGTGCAACTGGCAGGTAATCGTCAGGGGCACTTCGTCACGACCGGCCAGATCAACGGCCGGACAGTGGAGTTCATGATCGACACCGGGGCGACCGATGTGGCAGTACCCGGAGATATGGCTGACCGTCTGGGGCTCAAGCGTGGGTTTCCCGTCACGGTCAGCACGGCCAATGGCAACAGTCAGGGTTTTCGGACCACGCTTGACCGCTTGCAACTGGGCGATATCGTCCTGACCAATGTGCGTGCCCTGGTGGCGCCCGGTCTGGACGGTGAACAGGTGCTGCTGGGTATGAGCGCAATGAAACAACTCGAATTCACACAGCGTGGCGGCAATTTGCTGCTGCGCCAGTCAACGAAATAATGAGGCCCGCATGAGCGACTCCCTTGACCTCAGCCTGGATGGTGTAGAACGCCGATCATTGGCGGACTTCACCGAACAGGCCTACCTCAACTACTCCATGTACGTGATCATGGACCGTGCCTTGCCGCATATCGGTGACGGCCTGAAGCCTGTTCAGCGACGCATCATCTACGCGATGAGCGAGCTGGGCCTTGGTGCCGACGCCAAGCACAAGAAGTCGGCGCGTACCGTCGGCGACGTGCTCGGCAAGTTCCACCCGCACGGCGACTCGGCCTGTTACGAAGCGATGGTGCTGATGGCTCAGCCGTTCAGCTACCGCTACACGCTGGTGGACGGGCAGGGCAACTGGGGTGCGCCGGATGATCCCAAGTCGTTTGCGGCCATGCGCTACACCGAGGCGCGTCTGTCGCGTTACTCGGAAGTCCTGCTCAGCGAGCTGGGTCAGGGCACTGCTGACTGGGTGCCGAACTTTGACGGCACCCTGGACGAACCTGCGGTGTTGCCGGCACGTTTGCCGAACATCCTGCTCAATGGCACCACCGGTATCGCCGTCGGTATGGCGACTGATGTGCCGCCGCATAACCTGCGCGAAGTCGCCAGTGCCTGCGTTCGCCTGCTGGACGATCCCAAGGCCACGGTTGCCGAGCTGTGCGAGCACATTCTGGGGCCGGACTATCCGACCGAAGCGGAAATCATCACGCCGCGTGCCGACCTGCTGAAAATCTACGAGACCGGACGTGGCTCGGTGCGCATGCGTGCGGTTTATCGCATCGAAGATGGCGACATTATCGTCACCTCACTGCCGCACCAGGTATCCGGTGCCAAGGTGCTGGAACAGATCGCCGCGCAGATGCAGGCCAAGAAGCTGCCGATGGTTGCCGACCTGCGCGACGAGTCGGACCACGAGAACCCTTGCCGTATCGTGATCATCCCGCGCTCCAACCGGGTTGAGCTGGACGAGCTGATGCAGCATCTGTTCGCGACCACCGAGCTGGAATCCAGTTATCGGGTGAACATCAACATCATCGGTCTGGATGGCAAGCCGCAGCTCAAGAACCTCAAGACACTGCTGGGCGAATGGCTGACGTTCCGTATCGGTACGGTGCGTCGCCGCCTGCAATTCCGCCTGGACAAGGTCGAGCATCGTCTGCACCTGTTGGACGGTTTGCTCACGGCTTACCTGAACCTCGATGAAGTGATTCACATCATCCGTACCGCCGAGCATCCGAAGGCGGAGCTGATTGCGCGTTTCGATCTGTCGGAAATTCAGGCCGATTACATCCTCGACACCCGTCTGCGTCAGTTGGCGCGTCTGGAAGAGATGAAACTGCGCAGCGAGCAGGACGCCTTGCGCAAGGAGCAGGCCAAGCTTCAGGCGTTGCTGGGCAGCGAGTCCAAGCTGCGCAAGCTGGTGCGTGCCGAGCTGATTGCCGACGCGGAAACCTATGGCGACGACCGTCGTTCGCCCATCGTTGCCCGTGCCGAAGCCAAGGCGCTGTCTGAAAACGAATTGATGCCCACTGAGCCGGTGACTGTCGTCCTCTCGGAAAAAGGCTGGGTACGCTGTGCCAAGGGCCACGACATCGATGCTACCGGGCTTTCCTATAAAGCCGGGGACGGTTTCAAGACCTCGTCCATCGGCCGCTCCAATCAGTTCGCCGTGTTCATCGACTCGACCGGGCGCAGCTACTCGGTTGCGGCCCACACCCTGCCATCAGCGCGAGGCCAGGGCGAGCCGCTGACGGGCAAGCTGCAACCGCCACCGGGTGCGACCTTCGAGTGCGTATTGCTGCCGGAAGATGATGCGCTGTACGTGATCGCATCGGATGCCGGTTATGGTTTTGTCGTCAAAGGCGAAGACCTGCAAGCCAAGAACAAGGCGGGCAAGGCGCTGCTGAGCCTGCCTGCCGGGGCGAAAGTCATCCTGCCTCGCCCCGTGCCTGATCGTGAGCAGAACTGGCTGGCGGCGGTGACCACCGAAGGCCGCCTGCTGGTGTTCAAGATCAGCGATTTGCCGCAGCTGGGCAAAGGCAAGGGCAACAAGATCATCGGTATTCCGGGTGAGCGGGTAGCCAGCCGTGAAGAGTATGTGACTGATCTTGCGGTGATCGGACAAGGCGCTACGCTGGTACTTCAGGCGGGCAAAAGAACGCTGTCGCTGAAACCTGAAGACCTCGAACATTACAAGGGGGAACGTGGCCGACGAGGCAATAAACTGCCAAGGGGCTTCCAGAGGGTCGATGCATTATTGGTGGAAAATAGCTGAAAACATTGATCTAGCACCAAGGTTCTTCGTTTTGCCATGAAGTACGATGCATAATCGCTGGAGTCATGGTGCATATTCACGGATGATATGGGGTCTTGGGGTGCATGCGTGGCTCAGTGCCTGCATGGGTCTTGAAAGTACTTATACTGTGGCTTGTCTCTGGACGGCCACCTGGATGGGATGATGAATTTTCTACGCCTTCCCTTGATCCTGCTGATGACTGGCGTTCTGGGTCTGGCTGGTTGCAGTGTGCACCAGCCGACCGCGCTTTATCAGCTCGATAGTGGTGAGCCTGGTCAGCCGAAACAGAGTAGTGGTCTGGCAGTACTGCTGGGTCCTGTTTCGGTGGCCGACTATCTGCAACGCGAAACCCTGCTGCAACGCCAGCCTGACGGTACCCTGACCGCCTCGTCCGATGGGCGCTGGGCAGGTAACCTGTCTTCGGATATCGACCAGCTGCTGTTGCGTCAGCTGGCCTGGAAGCTGGACAGCCAGCGCGTCGTCATGGCGCCCGCAACGGCCAGCTTCACGCCCGATGTTCAGGTCGTGCTGTCCATCACTCGCCTGGACTCCGGTGCCAAACAGCCCGCAGTACTGGACGCACAATGGCGACTTGTGGACCGCAAAGGCCATGTGCGTGACAGCCGACTGGTCCACCTGGAACAAGTCCATGCCGGCAGCTCTGCCGATCAGGTCAAGGCCCAGGGTATGCTGCTGCAGCGCCTGGCTGATCAGGTCAGCACGGCCATCAAGCCGATTTCCTGGCAGGCGCTCGAAGAGCCGAAAAAAACACCTGTTGCCAAGGCCAAAGAGCCTGACAAGCCAAGAATTCCACTGGCGTCCCCTATACGCACCGATCTTGAAGTGTTCCGCTTCTAGGATCGGCCCAACAAAAAGCCCGCAGCGATGCGGGCTTTTTGTTGGGCGCTCATCTCTGGTTCCCACACCTAGGCGTTCCTGACGCGCCGCACCGTCAGGATAGGACGCAGAGCGTCCAGAATGGCATGCCCACGCTGGAGCATGGGCACGAGGGAGGAGTGAGCGGAGGAGGCGATCAGGCCTTGTTGGATTCGTGCATGCGCGCCAACTGGCGTTCGAGCATCGACGGGTAGGGCTCCATCAGGCGTTCTACGCAGCAGGCACCTTCCGGACTGGCAATCGGGCGGATGCGGGCGCGTTGGCGGATCAGCGGGTCGTCGTTGATGCGGCGCTCGACCAGCAGCAGGTTGCGACTGTGCTGAGACAGTGCCAGTGCATCCTGCGCGGTTTCGGTCAGCAACAGATCGATCTGGCTCAGACCACTCAAGCCTTCGCCCAGCGTCAGGCCCAGTTGCAGTTGCAAGGTGATGCCGCTGTCGGCCACCTCGATCTGCAAGGCATGACTGAGTGCGCGCAACAGCTCGCCGCAGCAGATCGCGTTGGTCAGGTAGTCATCACCGCTTTCGTGGCTATGGAACAGCATCAGCGTGCTGCCGTCATTCAGCGTGTGCAGCTCGCTTTCATACAGCGAAGCGGCCTGATCGAGGCAGTCACGGTAGCGTTGCAGCAATTCGGTCAGGCGTGCGCGGGGCAGGCGGCGCAATTGATCCTGCGCACCGAGCTGCACGGCCAGCACTGCGCTGTTGTGCGGTTCGACCGGCGCTGCCGAGGCAGCCACCGGGCGAACGGCTGGCGAGTTGTCCGATTGGTCGCGCAGATCGGCGAACGGATCCTCGTCATCGTCGTCTTCATCTTCTTCGGCAACGATGCGGCGCTGCACAGGTGGTGCCGGCAAGCGCGGTTTTGCTTCGCTGCTGCGTGCCGAAACTTTTGGCGCGGGCTTCTCTTCCGGCTCCAGATAAGGATCTTCGCTGTCGTCTTCCTCGCCTTCATATTCGGGCTCGGGCAGCGGTTCTGGCTCCGGCACAGGCGGCGCGAACGAGGTACGCAACTGCCGCGCCAGATCGCCGATTTCATCCTGGCGATCTGTGGCTGGTGTGTACGGGTCAATATTCCGTAGCCAGATACGCATCTGCATCAGTGGCGTGGAGATATGGCGACCAAGGCGCAGGCTCAGGGCCAGCGCAAGGGCCAGCAGGATGCCGGCCAGAATGCCCATGCTCTGCAGACTGATGGTCAGCGGCTGCTGGAACTGCGACATGTCGAGGCTGATGCGCAGATGGCCCGCCATCATGTCCTGGAACGTGATCTTGATTTCATACAGACCCTGAGCTTCCCCCAGTAGCCCGTTTTTCGGGCGCTGGCCGGCCTCCGCGAGGATGCGGTTATCCACACTGTAGATAGCGGCATGCGCTACCAGCGGATTCTTGACCAGATTACCCAGCAGCACGTTGAGACTGAGGATGTCGTTGGACACCAACAACTCGGTAGCCGAGGTGGCGGTCTGGGTGGTCAGGGCCTGCCCCAGCGCATCAGCCTGTTCATGCATGGCCTGCTTGAACTGCAGGCCCATGACACCGGCGTAGATCACCAGCGCCAAAGCGACCAGGATCACGTTATGGCTGGCAATGCGCAAAGCGATCGGTACACGGCGATGACGCAGGGCACGAAAGATGAGCAGGAAGAAATTATCGGTTTTAACGGGCGTGGGCCGGTTCACAGAGCACGGCTCTTTCGGTGAAGTTGTCGCGCAGTATAACGAGCGACCCAGTGGCGGCAAAGCGCTGCCTGTGCCCGGTGGTCACTGAATGTGGTTAGAATGCGGTTTTTTTCCACTGCGGGGGTGCGCCTTGCGCGAAATCGTCCTGATTAACATCACTGGTGTCGACCGTCCCGGTCTCACTGCGGCCATCACCGGCGTCCTCGCCCAAGGTGGCGTGAACATTCTCGATATTGGTCAGGCGGTGATCCACGACACCCTGTCGTTCGGCATCCTGGTTGAAATTCCGGATACCGTGCAGGGATCCTCGGTGCTCAAGGACATTCTGTTCACCGCCTACAAACTGGATCAGCAAGTCCGTTTCACGGCGGTGTCCGAAACCGACTATCAACACTGGGTCGAAGGCCAGGGCAAGGCGCGTCACATCGTTACGCTGCTGACCCGCAAGGTCACGGCCGAGCAATTGCAGTGCGTCAGCGCCATCACTGCCAAGTATGGGCTGAATATCGATCAGATCGATCGGTTGTCCGGTCGCATGCCGCTCGACACTCCGGCCGACAAGGGTAAGGGCTGCATCGAGTTCACCGTGCGCGGCGAGCCTGCCGACCCGAAAGCCATGCAGGCCGAATTCCTCGCGGTTGCCCAGGATCTCAACGTCGATATCGCGTTCCAGCAGGATTCGCTGTTCCGCCGAAACCGGCGCCTGGCGGTGTTCGACATGGATTCGACCCTCATCGAGGCCGAAGTCATCGATGAACTGGCCAAGGCTGCGGGCGTCGGCGAGCAGGTTTCCGAGATTACCGAGCGTGCCATGCGCGGCGAACTGGATTTCAGCGAAAGCTTCAAAGAGCGTCTGGCCCTGCTCAAGGGGCTCGATGTGAGCGTGCTGGATGAAATCGGCGCGTCTCTGCGCCTGACCGAAGGCGCTGAAACGCTGTTCTCCGAGCTCAAGCGGCTGGGTTACAAGACGGCGATTCTGTCGGGTGGCTTCACCTATTTTGCCAAGCAACTGCAAGCGAAGCTGGGCATCGATTACGTCTTTGCCAATGAACTGGAAGTGGTTGACGGCAAGGTGACCGGCGTAGCCGTCGAGCCGATCGTCAATGCGCAGCGCAAGGCCGATCTGTTGCGCGAACTGGCCCACAAGGAAGGGTTGAGCCTGGAGCAGACCATCGCGGTCGGCGACGGTGCCAATGACTTGCCGATGCTGGCGATTGCCGGACTGGGTGTAGCGTTCCGTGCCAAGCCTTTGGTCAAACAATCGGCCAAACAGGCCATTTCGACGCTGGGACTCGATGGCGTGTTGTACCTGTTGGGTTTCCGCGACCGCGAAGGACAGCACTGACGCTGGGGCCGTCGTGGTCTGCCCCTGATGGCGATGGGGCAATCGCGACGGCTGCTGCAGTGATCGCTACAGCGTGCCCCACAAGGAATCGAATTCCTGATCCGGCCTGGCCTTTTCGATCTCGGCGGCTTTCGGGGCGTCGTACATCTGATACTCGAACTGATTGTAACTGGCGCTGCTGACCTGCCGATTGCTCAGTGATGCGCGGCGCTCCTCACCGTTGACGTTGATCATCACCTTGTTGCCCTCCTGAAACGGCAGGCGCGGAGCAAGCACGGTGGGCGGTTTTCCCATGGCACGTACTTCGGGCAGCATCAGGGTTCGCAGATACTGGCTGTTCTGCTGTTCGCGAATCAGCTGCATACCGCACGGCAGGGCAAACGGGGCGATCAGTTCGATCCCCATCTGTGTGCCGCCGCTGCGTACCTGACGGATCCAGCGCACCATGGCAATGCTCCAGCCCTGGCCTGCGTCATCCTGAATACCCACCAGCTCGCCAGCCTGCAATTGCTGAGGCACGTCCTTCTGCCACGCCAGGCAGTAACCGCCCGGACTGTGGTTGACAATATTCAGGTCGAAGGTCGGAAACGTGTGCTGGTTGTTGGAAAGCGATTCGCTGTCGCCGTCATTTTTCGGGTATTCGATCTCTTCGTAGGGCAGCAGAACGGATGAGCTCTTGCCGCGCTGCGTATCAAACGCCGAGGCCCACGGATCGTCCACCTCATCATTGGCCATCTTCAACGAAAAACTCGCTGCACTGGTGGCGCTGTTCAACTGCAACAGCTCGCTGAACGACTTCTGGCCCGCGACATAGAAATGCAGCGCGCTCATGCCGATGCACAGTCTCAGCGTGCCCTTACCAGGCGTGCGTTGAAAGGTGCGTTCGGCCACATCGCCCCAGGCGACCGCCAGATGTTGCAGCAGGTCGGTGTTGATGCCAGTTGGAATCAGCAGCGGCGAGGGCGTGCGTTGGTCATCCGGCAGGGCCAGGTACTGATTGATCGCTTCCGCCAGCGCGAAGGTATTGATACCCAGCAGCCGAGGCGATTGTTCGTCGCTGAACAGTGTGCGATACAGCGGCGGTTTGTCGACCGTCGGGTCCAGGGCGAAGAGGCTGCTTTGCGTGGCAGGCGACTGCAGCTTTACCAGCGGGCTCCAGGCCTCCAGCGCATCGGCCAGTTTGCCGATGTTCAGTTGGCGCATCTGATTGCAGCGCGAGCAGCCCATCAGCAGCGCGATCACGTAGGTCTGTTCCACGCTCAACACCTTGCTGTGATGGGCCAGGGGTTCTTCGACCGGCGTGTTGTGTAGCTGGTACTGACGGGCAATCTGGTAGATCTGGTGCAGTTCGAGCCACAGGCCGTCCTGAACGGGACAGTAAAGCTGGTTGGCGCGAATCAGCGGCCCGTTCAGCCCGTGCAGTGCGCGTTGCAGCGCCATACTGAACAGCCCGGCCTGGTCTCGCGTGTAGCGCGAGGCGACCTGCTGAATGATTTGCTTGTAACCGGTCGCCAGATGGTTTTGCAGTGCCTGGCAGAGGTTGGCAACCTTGCGTGGTCGCTCGTCCAGCACAATGGCCTGATTGAGAAAGTGACGTTCGAGGTGCTTGCAGACGAAGTACACCTCGGGCCGCAGTAGCTCGAGCAGTTGCAGGCGGTTTTCGCTCGGGGTGATCAACTGGTTCAGCTCGGTCAGCCCTTGATAGAGCTGGCGCGCCATTTCTCCGAGGTTTGCCTTGGGCAATCTGGAGATCCAGCGTTTGAGGTCGCGGGGGTTGGTTTCACTGAATGTCAGGCTCGACTGCGTTGGCGTGGGGGCACGCAATAGCAGAGGGAGGCTAAAATTACTCATGTGACAGGCAAGCTCCAACAACTCACTGGCGCGGACGATGGCTTCATAGGGGGCCGAGGTTATCGCGCACCCGCGATGTGCCGAGCATACGCCCATGAAAGTGCGAAGTATCCTACAGTATCAATCGGACGACTTTACCAGTATCGACATCGCTTCGCAGCAGTTATGGCTCTAAGCCATTACCGTCCGGCGGCACGTTGCATGAGCGCCACTGTCCATCATCGGACACTCATGCATCGAGGCTCAGGCCGCCATCATGCCTGGGCCGGAACAGCCAGTGCCTGGCCCATTTGAACCTTGGAGCCAGCGGTCAGTTGTTCGGCCCATTTCACCTGACCTGGACCGAACAGCACGATGGCGGTAGAGCCCAGCTTGAACCGACCCATTTCGGCACCTTTTTCCAGGTGGATCGGTGCACGCGCCGCTTCGTCGTAGCTGAACGTCTTAAGTTCACGCTTGGGCGGCGTGACCAGCCCGGCCCATACCGTTTCGACAGACGCCACAATCATCGCGCCCACCAGTACCACTGCCATTGGCCCGCGCTCGGTGTCGAACAGGCAGACCACTCGCTCGTTACGGGCGAACAGCTCGGGTACGTTTTCGGCCGTGGTCTGGTTGACCGAGAAGATGCGGCCCGGTACGTAGACCATCTCGCGCAGCGTGCCAGCCAGTGGCATGTGTACGCGGTGATAGTCCTTCGGCGACAGGTAAACGGTCGCGAACTCGCCGCCCATGAACGGCGCTGACAGCTTGGGATCACCGCCGAGCAGTTCGAGCACGCTGAAACTGTGGCCCTTGGCCTGGAAGATCCGGCCGTGGTCGATGGAGCCCAACTGGCTGACGGCACCGTCGGCTGGCGAAAGAATCGCGCCCGGAGTGGTATCGAGCGGGCGGGCGTCGGCTTTCAATGCGCGGGTGAAGAACGCGTTGAAGTGCTCGTAGGACGTCAGGTCTTCGACCAGTGCCTGCGACATGTCTACCTGATAACGGCGCGCAAACCACGCGGTGAAAGCGTTTTTGAACCAGCGTACGCGGCACTCGGCAACGCAGCCTGCCAGTCGGGACAGCAGGTGGTGCGGCAGCAGGTACTGGCTGATGATGAACAAGCGGTCTTTCATTGAAGGTCCTGAGGATGAGTGTCCTGAATATTTCTGTGAGGTCCGTCCCGGTTCGGTGGCGCGGACCGGTTCGACGCGTTCGGCTGGTGCTGGCTGCGCAGGCGCGACGGGTTGCGCAAGCTCGACTGCCTCGACTGCCTCGACTGCCTCGACGGGCGCGGCGGCCACATCCGGCAGTTCTACCGGTGTCTCCGGGTGATTGCCCCATTCGCCCCACGAGCCGGCATAGGCCTTGACCCTTGGATAGCCCAGCGCCTTGGCCACCAGATAGGTGAAGCCCGAACGGTGATGGGTCTGACAGTGCGTGATGATTTCCTTGTCAGGCGTGATGCCCAGGTCGCGTAGGATCTCTGGCATGTCCTGGCGAATACGCAGGTTGCGCGCCTTGTCCATGCCCGCCGTCCACTCGAAATTGACGGCGCCGGGTATATGCCCGCCTTTGGCCGCGACCACTTTTTCGCCCGAATACTCGGTCGGCGCGCGAGCATCCCAGATCGCCAGGTCTGCGGCGCCCAGACGGCTTTGCAGGTACTCACGCGTGGCGGTAGGTTCGTCGTGCAGCGTCAGCGTTACCGGGGCATCGGCAGCAGGCGGAACGTCGGTGCTCAGCGGCAGCAATTGCGCTTCCCAGGCCAGCAGTCCACCGTCCAGATAGTGATAACGGCTGTGGCCGATGACATCCAGCAGCCAGATGAAACGCCCGGCCCAGCCGCCGCCTTCGTCATCGTAGACGACATACACGGCGTCGGGATTGTGGCCCAGCTCGCCGAACAGTTGCTCAAGGCTGGCAGTGTCGGGCAGCAGGCCGGGGGCAGGAGGCTTGCCCAGTTGCGTACGTTTCGGATCGACGAAGCGGGCACCGCGAATGTGCCCGGCTTCGTAGCGAGCGCTGCTGGTCAGATCCACGAGGATCAGTTCCGGGGCGTCTAGACGCTCAAGCAGATCGTTGGGTTCGATGACCAGCGACAAGCCAGTGAATGCGGACATTTGCAGCCTCCGATGAAAGGAAAGGGGCGAATTGTACGCCAGGCCTCAGGCTTTGCGATGACTAAAGATGCCCAGTGCCCGTTCAATACATTGCGCGGTTTTTCCGAATGCCTGAACGGAAATTTCCGACAAGGCCCCGCCGCCTTGGTCGGCGACCACCAGCAGCATGACTTTGCCGTTGTTGCTCAGCGAGCGGATCAGCCAGTGCTGGCCGCTGAACAGGGTTTTCAGCTGTGGGGGCAGCAGCGCGGCAAATTGCGCACTGTTGGCGGGTGTCATGCGTAACTGCGTCGGCTGGGTCAGCAGGCGTTGCAGCACGGTGCTTTCCTTGATGAACAGCTGCAAGGTTGCGGCGTCCTTCGGCAGCCCGGCAGTCTGATTGACGCGTAGCACCGTCGACGTCTTGTCCAGCATCAGCAGCATGACCCGCTCCATGCCACACGAGATAAACGCATCGCGCGCCGAGGTGGTCAGGTGCATGGCATTGATGAACGGGCTGGGATCCTGCAGCAGCTCGG
This sequence comes from Pseudomonas sp. PvP028, assembly GCF_017832255.1. Lineage (NCBI taxonomy): Bacteria > Pseudomonadati > Pseudomonadota > Gammaproteobacteria > Pseudomonadales > Pseudomonadaceae > Pseudomonas > Pseudomonas sp. PvP028. The sequence continues at coordinate 758,571 of NZ_JAFIBL010000001.1, read as the reverse complement.
CGCATTGCTTGCGCCACAGTTGCAGGGCGTCGGCCGATGGCGGCGGTGCAGGTTCGTTGTCGCGCCTTACGCGGCGTGCGTCCCACGGCCAGATCAGCGATTCAGCCGGGTGCCAGAGGTCTTTTTCCGCGTGGATGCGGGCGCTGCTGGCGGCATTCTGGTGCGCCTGTTGCTGTACTTCGCTCATCGACTGTTGCAGGTACAGGCTGGTCAGCCGTTCCCAGCGCAGGCAGTGCGGGCTGTTCCAGACCTGTTGTGCGGCCAGCGCCAGGCCGTTGCCCAGCAACACGGTATTGGCGGGCTGGTTCAGCCAGCGGCGCAGGTTGGGGTCGTCGTCCATGAGTTGTTGCTGCTGCAGCGGGCTGTTGTCTTCGCGGGCGATGCGCAGCGCCTTGGCCAGATCGCGTCGCTCGTTGATCAACAGTTTATAGCCGCGCGTGACCCAGATCGGCAGACGCCAGAACTCGGCGAGTGCCAGGCACAATTCCAGCAGGTTTACGCCGAACAGCTCTTTTTCCACTGCAGCGCTGGAATGGCCCTTGTGGATAACCCGCAGTTCCAGTTCTTCAAGCAGCTTCGGATAGGCCAGCGCCATTGGCCAGAGCGGCGACAGAAACAGCAGGCTGCCCATGTGGATGTCCTGCCAGAGTCGCGCAAGGCGGCTGGCAAACAGACCGTTGGCCTGTTGCGTGGCGTGCTGGCTGACCAGAATCAGCTGGCGATAGGCCGCAGGAATTTCTTCGGGCGGCTTGGCCGGCAAACGGCCCAGAAGGACTTCGGTACGCGCCAGCCCCAGGCGGTTGATCGCAATCTCGAGGCTCTCGGCCTGCTCGGTCAAGCCGTGGGTGTGATGGTTGGCCTCGCGCATCACGCTGAGCACCAGCGCAGGACTTTCCTGCATCATTTCGGCAATTTCACGCAGCGACCGACGACTGTCGTTCAGTGCGGCGCGGACGTGCCCATGATTAATGGCAGGGACCGGCAACGCGATGCCGTCAAGCAGTTTGACCCAGGCATCCAGCGTCTTCGGAACGAGGTGATGTGCTGCGTGTACTGTCGGCATTCGAGGGCCTGTGCGGCTGATTATCTGAGCTGGGAAACCGCCAGTGTACGGGGTGCTGAGGCCATTTTCCTCCTTTTATGGAGGCGCATAAATGGGTTTTTCAAAAGAACCGGCTATAGTCTGGCCCAGTTAGGCCGATAAGGAGAAGAAGAGATTCAACAACTTCCGGACTGTCCCTGAACCCGACTCAGTAAAGTATTTTTTCCTATGGCTAAAATCATCGGCATCATTGTCGTTCTCGCAAGTGTCATCGGCGGATATGTGCTGTCCCATGGCAAGGTCATGGCGCTGTTCCAACCGTACGAGGTCTTGATTATCGGCGGTGCTGCACTGGGCGCGTTCCTCCAGGCCAACCCTGGCTACATGTTCATGCACGTGTTCAAGAAGTCGCTGAAGATGTTCGGTTCGCGCTTCACACATGCCTATTACCTCGAAGTGCTGGGGCTGGTGTACGAAATCCTCAACAAGAGCCGCCGTGAAGGCATGATGGCGATCGAAGGGGATATCGAAGACGCTGCCTCCAGCCCAATCTTCGCCAAATACCCGGGTGTGCTCAAGGATGAGCGCATGACTGCGTACATCTGCGACTACCTGCGCATCATGTCGTCCGGCAACATGGCTCCCCATGAGCTGGAAGGTCTGTTCGACATGGAGCTGCTGAGCATGAAAGAAGACCTCGAGCATCCATCCCACGCCATTACCGGTATCGCTGACGGTATGCCCGGCTTCGGTATCGTGGCTGCGGTACTGGGTATCGTGGTGACCATGGCGTCGCTGGGTTCCGGCGACAAGGCTGCGATCGGTATGCACGTAGGTGCGGCGCTGGTCGGTACGTTCTTCGGTATTCTCGCGGCTTACGGTTTCTTCGGTCCTCTGGCCACCAGCCTTGCGCATGATGCCAAGGAAGAAATGAACGTCTACGAGGCCATCAAGGCGTCTCTGGTTGCCTCGGCCTCCGGCATGCCGCCTTCGCTGGCTGTCGAGTTCGGCCGCAAGGTTCTCTATCCGCTGCATCGCCCCAGCTTCAGCGAGCTGGAACAAGCGGTTCGCGGTCGCTAAGTCATGGAAAATAATCAGCCGATTATCATCAAGCGCGTAAAGCGCTTCGGTGGCGGACATCACGGCGGTGCCTGGAAAATCGCGTTTGCCGACTTCGCGACCGCGATGATGGCGTTCTTTCTGGTGCTGTGGCTGATGTCGTCTGCCACCCCCGAGCAGTTGCTCGCGGTCGCCGGTTATTTCAAAGACCCGGTCGGCTTCTCGGACAGCGGTTCGCCGTATGTGATCGATCTGGGCGGTTCGCCGGAGATGTCGCCAAACCAGACGCTGAACCCTGAGGTTCAGACCACGCCGTCGCCGGATACGGTGCCGATCGAAGCGGAAAATGCCGAGACCAAGGCTGAAGCAGTGGAGCAAGAGCGTCTGGAGATGCTGCTCCAGGAACTGCAGAACAAGGTCCAGGAAAATCCGCAACTGCAGAAGTTCAAGGACCAGATTCTGTTCGAGATCACTCAGGACGGTTTGCGTATCCAGATCATGGATGCCGAAAACCGGCCGATGTTCGACTCGGGCAGCGCGCGCCTCAAGCCTTATTTCGAAGACATTCTGCTGGCCCTGGCGGACACTATCAAAAGCGTGCCAAACAAGGTCAGTATCAGTGGCCACACCGATGCAACGCCTTTCGTGGGCAGTGGCGGGTTCGGCAACTGGGAGCTTTCGGCCAACCGTGCGAACGCTGCACGCCGTGCGCTGGTAGCCGGCACGTATCCGGACTCGCAAGTGGCCAGGGTAGTGGGGTACGCGTCGTCTGCTCTTTATGACCACCAGAACCCGACCAACCCGATCAATCGCCGCATCGATATCGTGGTGCTGACCAAAAAGGCCCAACACCGCATCGAGGGCGATCAGAACTCCGGTGGTGCGCCAGTCACACCTGCCGCGCCAGCGCCAGCGCCTGCGACACCCGCGGCTCCGGCGGTACCTGCTGCTCCGGGGGCTTCGACAGCGGCGCCGCCCGATCCGCAGGCCTACGCCCAGCCGCACGAGATCCGCCAGAAGCTGAACATCTTTGACGATGGCAAGTTGCGGGTCGAGCCGGCCCAGAACTGAGCGGTAATCGATACAAAAACGCCGCGATCATCGCGGCGTTTTTGCGTGCGGCGTTCGGTCTTCAGTAACTGTCTTGCGGCAGGCTGGCAATGATCGAGCGGTAGCTGTTCATGCGCTGCTGTTGCACACGGCCGTCCTCAAGACCCTTGAGCAAGGCGCAGCCCGGTTCGCGGTCATGCTTGCAGTCACGAAAGCGGCAGGTACCGATCAGATCGTTGAACTCGATGAAACCTGCCTCTACGTCGGCACGACTGACGTGCCCCAGGCCGAACTCCCGGATGCCCGGCGAGTCGATCAGATCGCCGCCGCGCGGGAAGTGGAACAGGCGGGCGGTGGTCGTGGTGTGTGTGCCCTGACCGGAAACTTCGGACAGCGGACCGACCCGAGTGTCCGTTTCCGGCAACAGGCTGTTGACCAGCGAGGACTTGCCGACGCCGGACTGGCCGACGAACACGCTGATGTGCCCATCAAGCTGGCTTTGCAGGCTCTGCATGCCGTCACCGTGGTGTGCGGACACTTCCAGCACCGGGTAACCCAGCGTGCGGTAGACCGCCAGCAGCGCATTGAGCGCGGGCGCATTCTGCTCGTCGATCAGGTCGGCCTTGTTGAGCAAAAGCAACGGACGAATCCCGGCATGCTCGGCGGCCACCAGATAGCGGTCGATCAGGTTGGCATGTGGCTCGGGCATCGGCGCGAAGACGATCACGATCAGGTCGACGTTGGCAGCCACAGGCTTGAGCTGGCCGCGTGAATCCGGGCGGCGCAGTTCGGTGGTGCGAGGCAGTTGCGCGACGATGACGCCAATGCCCTGATTGCCGGCGCGCCATACCACGCGATCACCGGTCACCAGCGCAGGCAGGTTGGCGCGCAGGTGGCAGCGAAAGACCTGACCGGTCGCTTCGCCTTCCTGGGCCTCGACTTCGACTTGCACGCCGAAGTGAGCGATCACCAGGCCCGTCTGTTCCGGGCCGAGGTCGCCACCCTCGAGTGTTTCAAGCGTAGCGGACTCGCGTTTTGCCGCGCGGGCAGCACGCTCGCCCTGAATTTTTTCGATGCGCCAGTTCTGACGACGATTGAGTTGGCGTTTGGCCATGGGTGTTCCGATGTGATGTAACCGATGAATTAGGCAGTACGATGGATCGGCAGGAGTCTAGCACGGCAGGGTGAGCTAAACTGCGCGCCTACGCTGAGGAGTCGACACATGCAGAACAAGCAGAACCTGATCTGGATCGATCTGGAAATGACCGGTCTGGACCCTGATACCGATGTCATTATCGAAATGGCCACGATCATCACCGATAGCGAGCTGAACACCCTGGCCGAAGGTCCGGTGATCGCTGTGCATCAGAGCGACGAGACGCTGGCGAAAATGGACGAGTGGAACACTCGCCAGCACGGCGGTTCGGGCCTGACCCAGCGCGTGCGGGAAAGTACCGTCAGCATGGCTGAAGCCGAGGCGCAGACCCTTGAGTTCATCAAACTGTGGGTGCCAGAGCGCAGTTCGCCGATCTGTGGCAACAGCATCTGCCAGGATCGCCGCTTCCTGTATCGCCACATGCCGACGCTGGAAAACTACTTCCACTACCGCAACCTGGATGTCTCGACCCTCAAGGAACTGGCTGCGCGCTGGTCTCCCGAGCTGAAATTCAAGAAAGGCAGCACCCACCTGGCGCTCGACGACATCCGCGAGTCGATTGCCGAGCTGCGCTTTTATCGTGAGCACTTCATCAAGGCCTGATCGAGACTCGCGCGTGCAGTGAATAATCTTCGTTGCACTCTTTCAGTGCGTTGGTCGGCTGGTTAGACTGCGCGCCTTTGTCGCAGAGTCGCCGCCATGTTGCTGATGCTTTATTTGATCGCTATCACTGCTGAAGCCATGACGGGAGCCCTGTCTGCGGGGCGACGCGGGATGGACTGGTTCGGCGTGGTGCTGATTGCCTGCGTCACGGCGCTGGGGGGCGGGTCGGTGCGCGACGTGCTGATCGGTCATTACCCGCTGACCTGGGTCAAGCACCCGGAGTATCTGGTTCTGACCAGTGTGGCGGCGCTGGTGACGATCTTCATCGCGCCATTGATGCGTCACCTGCGCTCACTGTTTCTGGTGCTCGACGCACTGGGGCTGGTGGCCTTTACCCTGATCGGCTGCATGACCGCGCTGGAGGCCGGGCACGGTCTGCTGATCGCGTCAGTCTGCGGCGTGATCACCGGGGTTTTCGGTGGCATCCTGCGCGACATCTTCTGCAACGACATCCCGCTGATCTTTCGGCGCGAGCTGTACGCCAGCGTGTCGTTTCTGGCCGCGTGGTGTTTTCTGCTGTGCCAGTACCTGCAGTTGCCGAACGAGCAAGCGGTGCTGATCACCCTGTTCGGCGGCCTGCTGCTGCGCCTGCTGGCGATTCGTTTCCGCTGGGAAATGCCCAAGTTTGTCTATAAAGACGAGCCTTGAAGAGGGGGAGAAGGCCACGAGCGGTATGCCCAAGCCAGTCTTGTGGGAGGCAATGTTGTTCAGTCATAACCATGTAGGAGCGAGCCGGGCCACGCGTCGCTTGCGCGCGAAGGCTGACTGACAGAGGCATAAATCTCCGGCGATTGTCCCTGCCTCTTCGCGAGCAAGCTCGCTCCCACACCAATATCCAGGGGGTACCTTTAAAGCGGCGCCACGCCGTGCCTCTGCAGCGCCCATTCCACGTGTTCCCTGACCAGTTCCGAAGGATAGTCGCGCCGTGCTTGCAGGGCCTCGATCACCGGGATGGTAGAGGGCGCATTGCCCAGCCCCACGGCCAGATTGCGTAGCCAGCGCTCATAACCCGCCCGGCGCAGTGGCGAGCCTTCGGTGCTGCCGAGGAATTTCTCTTCATCCCACAGAAACAGCTCGGCCAGCCCGGCGTTGTCCAGATTATGACGCGGCTGAAAGTCGCTCTGCTCGGTTGGCCGGGCGAAGCGGTTCCACGGGCAGACGATCTGGCAATCGTCACAGCCGAACACCCGGTTGCCGATCAATGGCCGCAACTCTTCGGGGATCGCCGTCTTCAGCTCGATGGTCAGATAGGAAATGCAGCGCCGCGCGTCCAGCACGTAAGGGCCGATAAACGCGGCGGTCGGGCAGATGTCCAGGCAGGCTGTACAGCGACCGCAATGTTCGGTCGCATGAGGTGCGTCGACCGGCAACGGGATATCGACAAACAGCTCGCCGAGAAAGAAGAAGCTACCCGCCTTGCGATTGAGCACCAGCGTGTTCTTGCCGATCCAGCCCAGCCCGGCCTGTTCGGCGATGGCCTTTTCCAGCACAGGCGCGCTGTCCACGAAGGCCCTAAAGCCAAACGGTCCGATGGCTTGCTGAATACGCTCGGCCAGTTGCTGCAGGCGCTTGCGGATGAGTTTGTGATAATCACGGCCCAGCGCGTAGCGTGAGACATAGGCTTTTTCCGGCTCGGTCAGGCGCTGCGCCATCTCGGTGTCGCCCGGCAGATAATCCATGCGCAGCGACACCACGCGCAGCGTTCCCGGCACCAGCTCATCGGGGTGGGAACGTTTGCTGCCATGGGCTGCCATATAGTCCATTTCCCCGTGATAGCCTGCATCGAGCCAGCGTTGCAGATGCTGCTCGTGCTCTGCCAGGTCCAGGCCGCTGATCCCGACTTCCTGAAAGCCCAACTCACGCCCCCACGCCTTGATTGAAACGGCAAGGGCGGCAAGATCATCGGAAGTGGGAACTACAGCAGTAATAGCGGACATGCGCAGAGAGAAACCGGGGCCAAGGTGCGTATAATTCTGCCAGACATCGGAGCCCATAGACGCATGTTCGACACTAAACCTCATTTACCCGACGCGCTGTACAGCGCTGCGCAGGTCCGCGACCTCGACGCACGGCTGATTGCGGCCGGTACACCCGGCCTGGAATTGATGCTACGCGCTGCGCAAGCGTTGTGGCACACCTTGCTTCGGCGCTGGCCGGAGGCCAACGAGCTGACCGTCTTGACCGGGCGTGGCAACAACGCCGGTGACGGGTATCTGGTGGCTGCCATGGCGCACAAGGCCGGCTGGCAGGTCAGGGTGCTGGCCGTCGGCGATCCGGCCGCACTGACCGGTGATGCGGCGGCGGCGCATGCTGCGGCTTTCGGTATTGATATTCAGGCATGGGCCGGGCAGCCGCTGGCCGGTGTCGTGCTGGATGCCTTGCTCGGCACCGGGCTCGAAGGCAAGGTGCGCGAGCCCTATGTCTCGGCCATCAACGCTATCAACGACAGTGGTCTGCCCGTCGTGGCGGTGGATATTCCGTCTGGCTTGAGCGCAGATACCGGCCAGACGCTGGGTGTCGCGGTGCGTGCCGATGTGACCGTTACGTTCATCGGCCTCAAAGTGGGGTTGTTGACGGGCGATGCGGCGGATCTGGTAGGTGAGCTGATTTTCGACGACCTGCGTACAGACCCGGCGTTGGTGGCGCAGGCGCCGTTCAGTGCGAAGCGCCTCGATAAACACAACCTGCCGCAACTGGCAGCACGCCCGCGAACCGCCCATAAAGGCCTGTTTGGCCGGGTGCTGGTCATTGGTGGCGATCACGGTTTTGGTGGCGCAGCGTTGCTCAGCGCCGAAAGCGCCCTGCGCAGCGGTGCAGGCATGCTGACGCTGGCGACAAGGCCCGAGCATGTTCCGGCCGCCCTGACGCGCATGCCGGAGATCATGAGCGCGGCGATTCATTCGGCCAACCAGCTGATGGGCTTGATCGAGCCAGCCAGCGTGTTGGTGGTCGGTCCTGGACTGGGCCAGGCGGCCTGGGGGCGCAGCCTGCTGTCGGCGGCTGCCAATGCGGATCGTCCGCAGGTGTGGGACGCCGATGCGCTGAACATGCTGGCCGCCGGGCTGGTCAGCCTGCCCAAAGGCAGTGTCATCACCCCGCATCCGGGCGAGGCGGCGCGGTTGCTGGGCGTGGGCATCAAGGACGTTCAGGCTGACCGGGCTGCTGCAGTGCGGGCGCTGGCGCGTAAATTCGATACGGTTTGTGTGCTCAAAGGCTCCGGCAGCCTGATTGCCGATGCCAGCGGGCAACTGGCGCTGTGCGACCGCGGTCATCCGGCCATGGCCACCGCGGGGCTGGGTGACGTGCTGGCCGGATTGACCGGCGCGCTAATGGCGCAGCATCTCAAGCCTTTCGACGCGGCCTGTCTGGCCGTGTGGCTCCACGCAAGCGCCGGTCAGACAGTCGGTGAGTGCGGTCGAGGGCTGGCCGCCAGCGATATTATTCCTGCCATTCGTCAGTTATTGGAGGAGCTGCAACCGTGTCTGATTTAACGCTGCATGTGGTGGGCGAAGAGGCAATGATGGATTTTGGTGCACGTCTGGCCAAGGTCACTGAAGGCCTTGGCGTCATCTTTCTGGATGGCGATCTGGGCGCTGGAAAAACCACGCTTTCGCGGGGATTGATTCGCGGCTTCGGGCATGTCGGGGCCGTCAAGAGTCCTACTTTCACGCTGGTCGAACCTTACGAAATCGGCGCGATAAAGGTGTTTCACTTTGACCTTTACCGGCTGGTCGATCCGGAAGAACTCGAGTACATGGGCGTGCGTGATTACTTCGACGGCGACGCACTTTGTCTGATTGAATGGCCCCAGCGTGGTGCAGGCTTTTTGCCAAAGCCTGACCTGACCATTACCATTGGGCCGCACGGAGAAGGTCGGTCCGTGATATTGAGCCCGCTGGGCTCGCGTGGCGAACGTTGGTGTGCCACTTTGGCTTTGGAATTCAAATAGATATGGGGTTAGGTATGCGCATGCGCGCGCTGGTTACTGTAGTTGGTCTGCTGTTGATGGCCCTGGCTGTCGAGGCGGTTGCCGCTACGCAAGTACGAAGTGTCCGCTTATGGCGTGCGCCGGATAACACGCGTCTGGTCTTCGACCTGACTGGGCCGGTCCAGCACAGCCTGTTTACCCTGACTTCGCCTGACCGTCTGGTGATCGATATCAATGGTGCGACGCTTGGCGGCCCCTTGAACGTACCGACGGCCAATACGCCGATCAGCAGCATGCGTTCTGCGCAGCGCACGCCTACCGACCTGCGCGTGGTCATCGACCTGAAAAAGGGTGTGACCCCGAAGAGCTTCACGCTGGCGCCGAATCAGCAATACGGCAACCGTCTGGTGGTCGACCTGTACGACAACGCCGCCGATGCCAATCCGACACCTGTGATTCCCGACACCGCAGCCAACACCGCGCCCGCTGTTCCGGTCAGCCCGGCCAAGCCTGAAATCAAGCTGACCCCGGTGCCGAACGGCAAGCGCGACATCGTCGTGGTGATCGATGCCGGGCACGGCGGGGAAGACCCTGGTGCCTCGGGCGGTGCCGGTCAGAAAGAGAAAAACGTGGTGCTGTCGATTGCCAAGGAGTTGCAGCGCCAGGTGAATGCCGAGAAAGGCTACCGCGCCGAACTCACGCGCACCGGCGACTACTTTATTCCGTTGCGAAAACGTACCGAGATCGCCCGCTCCAAGGGCGCCGATCTGTTTGTGTCGATCCACGCCGACGCCGCGCCGTCCTCCGCTGCGTTCGGCGCATCAGTGTTCGCCCTGTCCGATCGGGGGGCTACTTCCGAAACCGCACGCTGGCTGGCGGACAGTGAAAACCGTTCCGACCTGATTGGTGGTGCCGGCGCGGTCAGCCTCGACGACAAGGACCGCATGCTCGCGGGCGTGTTGCTGGACCTGTCCATGACCGCGTCGCTGTCTTCGAGCCTGAACGTTGGCCAGAAGGTATTGAGCAATATTGGCCGCGTGACCTCGCTGCACAAGTCACGTGTCGAGCAGGCGGGCTTCATGGTGCTCAAGTCGCCGGATATTCCGTCGATTCTGGTGGAAACCGGCTTTATCTCCAACGCCAATGAGGCCAACAAGCTCGGTTCTGCGTCGCATCAACAGGCGCTGGCGCGTTCGATCACGTCGGGCGTCAAACAGTTCTTCCAGCAGAACCCGCCGCAGGGCACCTATATCGCCTGGCTGCGTGATAACGGCAAGCTGGCCCAGGGGCCGCGCAATCACGTCGTTCGTTCCGGCGAAACCCTGGCCATGCTCGCCGCGCGCTACGACATGAACATCGCCACTTTGCGCAGCGCCAACAATCTGAAGTCCGATGAATTGAAGATCGGCCAGGATCTGCGTATTCCAAGTTCCGAGGTGGCGACTCAGTAATGACCGATCTCCTGCTCGACGGCGCCGAAGCCGATAACGCTCAGACTGCCCTGAACGCAGCACGCATCGAACTGCTCAGTCCGCGTCTGGCCAACCAGATTGCAGCGGGCGAAGTTGTCGAGCGTCCGGCTTCGGTGATCAAGGAGCTGCTGGAAAACAGCCTCGATTCCGGCGCGCGGCGCATCGATGTCGACGTCGAGCAGGCCGGTATCAAACTGTTGAAAGTGCGTGACGATGGCGGCGGTATCTCTTCGGACGATCTGCCATTGGCGCTGGCACGCCACGCGACCAGCAAGATTCGCGACCTGGAAGACCTCGAGCGGGTCATGAGCCTGGGGTTTCGCGGCGAAGCGCTGGCTTCGATCAGCTCCGTGGCGCGCCTGACCCTGACCTCGCGCACCCGCGACGCCGATCAGGCCTGGCAGGTCGAAACCGAAGGTCGTGACATGGCGCCCCGCGTGCAGCCGGCCGCGCATCCGGTAGGCACCTCCGTTGAAGTACGCGACCTGTTCTTCAACACGCCCGCCCGGCGCAAGTTTCTGAAAGCCGAAAAAACCGAATTCGATCATTTGCAGGAAGTCATCAAGCGCATGGCGCTGGCGCGTTTCGACGTGGCCTTCCACCTGCGTCATAATGGCAAGACCGTGCTGAGCCTGCATGAAGCGCATGACGACACCGCCAGAGCGCGACGTGTCTCGGCGATCTGCGGGCCGGGCTTTCTGGAGCAGGCGCTGCCCATCGAGATCGAGCGCAATGGCCTGCATCTGTGGGGCTGGGTCGGGTTGCCGACTTTCTCGCGCAGCCAGGCCGACCTGCAATACTTCTTCGTGAATGGCCGGGCAGTGCGCGACAAGCTGGTCGCCCACGCGGTGCGTCAGGCGTATCGCGACGTGCTGTTCAATGGCCGTCATCCGACCTTTGTGCTGTTCTTCGAGGTCGATCCGGCCGCTGTGGACGTCAACGTTCACCCGACCAAGCATGAAGTGCGCTTCCGCGACGGGCGCATGGTGCATGACTTCCTGTATGGCACCCTCTACCGTGCGCTGGGCGATGTGCGCCCTGAAAATCAGCTGGGTGGCAGTGTGCCGGTTGTCGCCGAGGCCCGCCCGAGCGGACCTGAAGCGGGTGAGTTCGGGCCGCAGGGTGAAATGCGTCTGGCCAACAATGTGCTGGAGCAGCCCCAGGGCGAGCCGTTTTCCCGGCCTGCTGCCGGTGGCGGCGCTGGCAGCGGTTATCAGTATCAATACACGCCTCGGCCCACCGCTGGCGTGCCGGTGGCCGAAGCGCAAAGCGCTTACCGTGAATTCTTCGCGCCGCTGCCCAGTGCCGCGCCCGCGTCGCTGCCTGAATCGCCCGGTGACATTCCGCCGCTGGGTTATGCGCTGGCGCAGCTCAAGGGTATCTACATTCTTGCTGAAAACGCTCACGGCCTGGTGCTGGTGGACATGCATGCCGCTCACGAGCGGATCATGTACGAGCGCCTTAAAATAGCCATGGCCAACGAAGGCCTGAGCGGCCAGCCATTGCTGGTGCCCGAATCCATCGCGGTCAGCCAGCGTGAAGCGGATTGTGCCGAAGAGCACCTTGCGACTTTCCAGCGCCTGGGCTTCGAACTGCAGCGGCTCGGCCCGGAAACCCTGGCAATCCGCCAGATCCCCGCGTTGCTCAAACAGGCCGAAGCCAATCGGCTGGTCAGCGACGTACTGGCCGACCTCATGGAATACGGCACCAGCGACCGGGTGCAGGCGCACATGAACGAGCTGCTCGGCACCATGGCCTGCCACGGCGCGATTCGCGCCAATCGGCGTCTGGCCATCCCGGAAATGAACGGCCTGCTGCGTGACATGGAAAACACCGAGCGCAGCGGGCAATGCAACCACGGTCGTCCTACCTGGACCCAGATGGGTCTCAATGACCTGGATAAATTATTCCTGCGCGGTCAATGAATGAACGCTTTACCTCCGGCCATCTTTCTCATGGGGCCTACTGCTGCAGGCAAGACCGACCTTGCGATAGAACTGACCAAAGTGCTGCCCTGCGAGTTGATCAGCGTCGATTCTGCGCTGGTCTACCGCGGCATGGACATCGGCACCGCCAAGCCGTCGAAGACGCAGCTGGCTGAACATCCTCACCGTCTGATCGATATTCTCGACCCGGCGCAAAGCTACTCCGCAGCCGATTTTCGCAGTGACGCCCTGGCGGCCATGGCGGAAATTACCGCACGCGGAAATATTCCTTTGCTGGTCGGCGGCACTATGTTGTATTTCAAGGCTCTATTGGACGGGCTGGCGGACATGCCGGCGGCCGATGCACAGGTCAGGGCGCAGCTTGAGGCCGATGCACAGGCCTTCGGTTGGCAGGCATTGCACGATCAATTGGCGGTGGTCGATCCCGTTTCGGCGGCACGTATTCACCCCAACGATCCGCAACGGCTGATCAGGGCGCTCGAGGTGTATCGCGTCAGCGGAATGAGCATGACGGCACATCGCGAGCAACAAACTGCGCAAAGTACCGAAGCAGCCGCATCAGGGCGCCAGCAATTGCCCTATACTGTCGCGAACCTTGCCATCGCTCCGGCTGATCGCAAGGTGCTGCACCAACGCATCGCGCTACGTTTCGAGCAAATGCTGGATCAGGGGTTTCTGGACGAAGTACTGGCATTGCGCTCAAGAGGTGACCTGCATTCGGGGTTGCCATCGATAAGAGCCGTCGGTTATCGCCAGGTCTGGGATCACCTGGATGGGAAGCTGACGCGGGATGAAATGCAAGAGCGCGGCATCATTGCAACGCGCCAGCTGGCCAAAAGGCAGTTCACCTGGCTACGCAGCTGGGAGGACTTGCACTGGCTGGACAGCCTGGCCAGCGACAATCTGTCGCGCGCCTTGAAATACCTGGGATCGGTCTCCATATTGAGCTGAGTCCCTGCAATAGCCGTCTATCCTTGGGGGGTGGTCGGTCAAGCTAATCGAATTCGATTTTTTATTTTATTGATCCTTAAAGGAGTGCGGCACATGTCAAAAGGGCATTCGCTACAAGACCCTTACCTGAATACCTTGCGTAAAGAGAAGGTCGGGGTATCGATCTATCTGGTCAACGGTATCAAGCTGCAGGGTACGATCGAGTCTTTCGACCAGTTCGTCATTTTGCTGAAGAACACGGTCAGCCAGATGGTCTACAAACACGCTATTTCCACCGTCGTACCGGTTCGCCCGATTCGCCTGCCAAGCGCTACAGACGCTGACGGTGCGGACGCCGAGCCAGGTAACGCCTGATAGGAGTCTGCCTTGTTCTTTGAGCGCCACAGTGGTGGTGAGCGTGCAATTCTCGTTCATCTGGATGGTCAGGACCCTGAGGCGCGCGAAGATCCGCAGGAGTTTCAGGAATTGGCCATCTCGGCCGGTGCCGATACCGTTGCGTTTATCAACGTGCCGCGTCATCGGCCTTCGGCCAAGTATCTGATCGGCTCTGGCAAGGTCGAAGAGCTTCGCGATCAGGTCAAGGCCGAACAGGCCGATCTGGTCATCTTCAATCACACCCTCACGCCCAGTCAGGAACGCAACCTCGAACGCGTTTTCGAGTGTCGTGTGCTTGATCGCACCGGTCTGATTCTCGATATCTTTGCGCAACGGGCGCGTACTCACGAAGGCAAGCTTCAGGTCGAACTGGCCCAGCTTGAGCACATGAGTACCCGTCTGGTCCGTGGCTGGACCCACCTTGAGCGACAGAAAGGTGGTATCGGCCTGCGCGGTCCGGGCGAAACCCAGCTTGAAACCGACCGACGTCTATTGCGGGTTCGCCTGCGGCAGATCAAGGGACGGCTGGAGAAGGTTCGCAGCCAGCGTGATCAGGCCCGTCGCGGACGTCGTCGCGCGGATATTCCATCGGTTTCACTGGTGGGATATACCAACGCCGGCAAATCGACCCTGTTCAACTCGGTAACCGATTCGGATGTGTTTGCGGCAGACCAACTGTTCGCCACGCTCGATCCGACCCTGCGTCGTCTGCAACTCGATGACCTGGGGCCTATCGTGCTGGCCGATACCGTGGGCTTCATTCGCCATCTGCCGCACAAGCTGGTCGAGGCCTTCCGCGCGACGCTTGAAGAATCGAGCAACTCCGATTTACTGCTGCATGTGATCGACTCCCACGAGCCGGATCGCATGTCGCAGATCGAGCAGGTCATGGCGGTGCTTGGCGAGATCGGCGCCGAGGGCTTGCCGATCCTCGAGGTCTATAACAAACTCGATCTGCTTGAAGGCGTAGAGCCTCAGATACAGCGCGATGCCGATGGCAAGCCGCAGCGTGTCTGGGTTTCTGCCCGTGATGGTCGAGGACTTGATCTGCTCAAACAGGCTATCGCCGAATTGCTCGGCGACGACCTGTTCGTCGGCACGCTGCTTCTGCCTCAAAGTCTTGCCCGGCTGCGTGCCCAGTTCTTTGAACTGGGTGCGGTGCAGAGCGAAACGCATGACGAGGAAGGTGCCAGCGTGCTGGCCGTACGACTGCCGCGCGTTGAACTCAATCGACTGGTGAGTCGCGAAGGATTGCAGCCGCTGGAGTTCATCGAGCAACACACTTTGCAATAAAAGCACGAGAAAGCCGTTGTACGGCTTTCCCGAGCATTCTGTAGCATTGGTCGGCGCGCCGCGGGCGCGTCTTTGCTTTATCAGATGGAGAGCGCTATGGCTTGGAATGAGCCGGGTGGCAACTCGAATAATCAAGATCCCTGGGGTGGCAAACGCCGTGGCGGCGACCGCAAGGGACCACCTGATCTCGACGAGGCCTTCCGTAAGCTGCAGGAAAGCCTGAAGGGGTTGTTCGGCGGCGGTAACAAACGCGGCAGCGATGGCGGCGGCAGTGGCAATGGCGGTGGTTCAGGCAAGGGCGGCGGCTTCGGCCTGCTCGGCATCGGGCTTGTCGTGCTCGTCGCTTTCTGGCTTTACAGCGCTATCTATGTGGTTGACGAGCAAGAGCAGGCTGTCGTGCTGCGTTTCGGTCAGTACCACGAGACCGTGGGCCCGGGTCTTAACATCTACTTCCCGCCGTTCGATCGCAAGTACATGGAGAACGTGACTCGCGAGCGTGCCTACAGCAAGCAGGGCCAGATGCTCACCGAAGACGAGAACATCGTCGAAGTGCCGCTGACCGTGCAATACAAGATCAGCGATCTTCAGGCCTTCGTGCTGAACGTCGATCAGCCTGAAATCAGCCTGCAGCACGCGACTGAAAGTGCGTTGCGCCATGTCGTGGGTTCCACGGCGATGGATCAGGTGCTGACTGAAGGCCGCGAACTGATGGCCAGCGAAATCAAGGAGCGTCTGCAACGCTTCCTGGATACCTACCGCACCGGCATCACCGTGACCCAGGTGAACGTACAGAGCGCCGCCGCGCCGCGTGAAGTGCAGGAAGCCTTTGATGACGTGATCCGCGCCCGTGAAGACGAGCAGCGTGCACGCAACCAGGCTGAAAGCTACGCCAATGGTGTGATCCCGGAAGCCCGTGGTCAGGCTCAGCGTATTCTCGAAGATGCCAACGGTTACCGCGATGAAGTGGTTTCGCGTGCCAAGGGTGAGGCGGATCGCTTTACCAAACTGGTTGCCGAGTACCGCAAGGCTCCTGAAGTCACCCGTCAGCGTCTGTATCTGGACACCATGCAGGAAGTCTTCAGCAATACCAGCAAGGTGCTCGTGACCGGCGACAAGGGGCAGAACAATCTGCTTTATCTGCCGCTCGACAAGATGATCGAGAGCAGCCGCAGCAGTAACGGCAATGGCTCCAATTCAGGTACGCCATCGCAGTCGGCCAATGATGCTGCCGCTGCTGCCGCCGCTGCCCGGGCGAATGAGGCTCAGCAGCGTGGTGAAGTACGTACCAGGGAGACTCGCTGATGAGTAACAAATCGCTGATCGCCCTCATTGTTGGCGTGATACTGGCCGTCATTGCCTGGAACAGCTTCTACATCGTGTCCCAGACAGAGCGTGCGGTCCTGCTGCAATTCGGTCGTGTGGTCCAGGCTGACGTTCAGCCGGGTCTGCATGTGAAGGTTCCTTACGTGAACCAGGTGCGCAAGTTCGACGGTCGTTTGCTGACCCTCGATGCACCGACCCAGCGCTTCCTGACACTGGAAAAGAAAGCGGTCATGGTCGATGCCTACGCCAAGTGGCGTGTGAAGGATGCGGAGCGTTTCTACACCGCGACTTCCGGCCTCAAGCAGATAGCCGACGAGCGTCTTTCGCGTCGTCTGGAATCCGGCCTGCGTGACCAGTTCGGCAAGCGCACCCTGCACGAAGTCGTGTCGGGTGAGCGAGACGCGCTGATGGCGGATATCACCGGCTCGCTGAACCGCATGGCCGAGAAAGAACTGGGTATCGAAGTCGTCGATGTCCGGGTCAAGGCCATCGATCTGCCGAAGGAAGTGAATCGCAGCGTTTTCGAACGTATGAGCACCGAGCGTGAGCGTGAAGCGCGCGAGCACCGTGCCAAGGGTAACGAGCTGGCTGAAGGCATCCGTGCCGACGCCGATCGTCAGCGTCGTGTGCTGCTGGCCGAAGCCTATCGCGAGTCGGAAGAAGCGCGTGGTGATGGTGATGCCCAGGCTGCCGCGATCTACTCCAAGGCGTATGGTCAGGACCAGGAGTTCTACGCGTTCTATCGCAGCCTGCGTGCCTACCGCGAAAGCTTTGCGAACAAGAGCGACGTGATGGTGCTTGATCCGAACAGCGAATTCTTTCGCTACATGGAAAAAGCCAAGCCGTAATTAATCATCCGCCGGGCGGCAAAACCGCCCGGTGGGGTGAACGTACGGTGAAACGTGTGTATCATGCGGCAGCCGGGAAATTCCCGGCTTTTTTGCGTCTGCACGATTGATTGGCCGTATCTGAATCGGAACGCGGCAAGATTTTTCGAGGAAAGTGGTCTGCAAGGCCTGTCTCGGGCATTTGTCGTGCCCGTCATACGGCGCACCACTTTCTGCTTCACTCAAGGTCGGCCCGTAGGCTGGCCGCCTGGATCACAGGGGAATGGCGTAATGGCAACGGTCGACCGCTGGCTGCTACCAGATGGCATCGAAGAAGTACTGCCACCGGAAGCGGCGCGCATTGAAGTAGCGCGCCGTCAGGTGTTGGATCTGTTTCAGAGCTGGGGCTATGAGTTTGTCGTCACCCCGCATATCGAGTATCTCGAGTCCCTGCTGACTGGCGCGGGTTCGGATCTGGATCTGCGCACCTTCAAGGTTATCGACCCGCAATCGGGCCGGCAGATGGGCTTTCGCGCCGACATCACGCCGCAGGTTGCACGCATCGATGCGCACACCCTGAAACGTGAAGGCCCGAGCCGTCTGTGCTACGCGGGCAGCGTTCTGCATGCCCAGCCGCGCGCGCTGTCGTCCTCGCGCAGCCCGATACAACTGGGTGCCGAGTTGTACGGCGATGCGAGCCCGAGCAGCGACGTCGAAGTCATCAGCCTGATGCTGGCCATGCTGCAACTGGCCGATGTGCCGGATGTGCACATGGACCTCGGGCATGTCGGTATCTATCGCGGTCTGGCGCGTGCCGCCGGCCTGTCGGGTGAAGTCGAGCAGCAGTTGTTCGATGCACTGCAGCGCAAGGCCATCGATGAGGTGATTGCCCTCACCGCCGATCTGCCGCCAGAGCTGGCAACGATGCTGCGCGCACTGGTCGATCTGTGCGGTGGTCGTGAGGTGCTGGACGCCGCACGTGATCGTCTGGCCGGCGCACCTGCGCCGGTGCTGGCCGCGCTGGATGACCTGCTGTCGATCGCCGAGCGTCTGACTGCGCGTTTCCCGCAGTTGCCGCTGTACTTTGATCTCGGCGAACTGCGCGGCTACCACTACCACACCGGTGTGGTGTTCGCGGTATTCGTACCGGGCGTGGGCCAGTCGATCGCTCAGGGCGGTCGTTACGATGACATCGGCGCCGACTTCGGTCGTGCCCGCCCGGCGACCGGCTTTTCCACCGACCTGAAAACCCTGGTTACCCTGGGGCAGGCAGAAATCGTCCTACCGTCTGGTGGCATCTGGGTGCCGGACAGTACGGATGCGGCACTCTGGCAGATGGTTTGCCAGTTGCGCAGTGAAGGTCAGCGTGTGGTTCAGGCCTTGCCTGGGCAGCAGGCGAGCGCCGCGCGTGAAGCCGACTGTGACCGGCAATTGATTCAGCATGGCGAGCACTGGCAGGTAATGCCGCTGGCTTCTTGAGTATTCCTGCCGGCCGCCGCCGGCACCAAGTTTGCGTGAATGAGGACAAGTGTTATGGGTAAGAATGTCGTAGTCCTGGGCACTCAATGGGGTGATGAGGGCAAAGGCAAGATCGTTGATCTGCTGACCGAACATGCTACCGCCGTAGTTCGCTATCAGGGTGGCCACAACGCGGGCCACACACTGGTGATCGACGGTGAGAAAACCGTATTGCACCTGATTCCGTCCGGTGTGCTGCGCGAAGGCGTGCAGTGCCTGATCGGTAACGGTGTGGTGGTTGCTCCCGACGCGCTCCTGCGCGAAATCATCAAGCTGGAAGAGAAAGGCATTCCGGTGCGCGAGCGCCTGCGCATCAGCCCGTCCTGCCCGCTGATCCTGTCGTATCACGTGGCACTCGACCAGGCGCGTGAAAAGGCCCGTGGCGAGTTCAAGATCGGCACCACCGGTCGCGGCATCGGCCCCGCTTACGAAGACAAGGTTGCACGTCGCGGTCTGCGCATCGGCGACCTGTTCCATCGCGAGCGTTTCGCCGCCAAGCTGGGCGAACTGCTCGACTACCACAACTTCGTGCTGGTCAATTACTACAAAGAGCCTGCCATCGACTTCCAGAAGACACTCGACGAGTGCATGGAATACGCTGACATGCTCAAGCCGCTGATGCTTGACGTCACCGCTGCGCTGCATGAAATGCGTCGCGACGGCAAAGACATCATGTTCGAAGGTGCCCAGGGTTCGCTGCTGGACATCGACCACGGTACCTACCCGTACGTCACCAGCTCCAACACCACTGCGGGCGGCATTGCCACCGGTTCCGGTTTTGGTCCGATGTACCTGGATTACATCCTGGGCATCACCAAGGCCTACACCACGCGCGTGGGTTCGGGTCCGTTCCCGACCGAACTGTTTGACGATGTCGGTGCCTTCCTGGCCAAGCGCGGTCACGAGTTCGGTGCTACCACCGGTCGAGCCCGCCGTTGCGGCTGGTTCGATGCGGTCATCCTGCGTCGCGCTATCGAAATCAACAGCATTTCGGGTCTGTGCCTGACCAAGCTGGACGTGCTCGACGGTCTGGAAACCATCAACATCTGCATCGGCTACGAGAACGAAGAAGGCGCGGTTATCGACGCGCCTACCGACGCTGACAGCTACCTCGGCCTGCGTCCGGTCTACGAAGAAATGCCGGGCTGGAGCGAGTCCACACTGGGTGCCAAGACCCTTGAAGAGCTGCCGGCCGCTGCACGCGCCTACATCAAACGCGTCGAAGAGCTGGTCGGTGCGCCTATCGATATCATTTCGACCGGTCCTGACCGCAACGAAACCATCGTACTGCGTCACCCGTTCGGCTGATCCATCGCCGAGCACACAAAGAGGGCCGCATTTGCGGCCCTTTTTGCGTTCAGCGTCGGGTGGATTCAATCCGGCAAAAAGTGAGACTTGTGTCACGGCACGGCGCTTGCTACAAAGATGACAGAAAAGTGCCATCATTTTAATGGCGCTGTGGGTGGAAGGATTCTCCTGTGTCTGCAGTCTTGTCTCTCTTGCAAAGTCGTCTGCTGCGCCCGGTCTTTATTGCGCTGGGCATTGCCCTTTTGGTGCAGGTCATCGTGGCGGTTGCGCTTACCCGGAGCACGGTCACCGCGCTTGAGGCTGATCTCGCCAACCGTCTCGGGGTAGATTCGCAACATCTTTCCGCAGAGCTGGAGTCGGCGAGTAGCGAAGTGACATCGAGCCTCGATGCGTTGTCATCCAGCACTCGTCAGCGCCTGAGTGTCGGGCTTTCTACCCGTCTGAAGGACGAGCAGGCTCAACTGCGTGCCACGCTGGAGAAAGACCTTCGCGAGTCCGCGACCGACATGGCCGAACTGCTGGCTGCCGTCGCTCCGCGCGCCATGTGGGACAACGACACTCCGACGCTTTCCGAATTCGCACGCCGTGCCCAGCGCAATCCCAACGTACTGTTCGTCGTTTATGACGACGCCGCAGGTGAGCACCTTACACGTTACATGAATCGCGACAATCCGCTGGTCAAGGCCCTGCTGGCCAAGGGTGAGGGCGAGCGGGCGATGGACAAGGTCCTCAATGCGGCGAAAAACGATCCTTCCGTGTATTACGTTGAAGCGTCCATCAGCCCTAACGGTGTCGAGATCGGCAAGGTGCGCATGGGTGTGTCAACGGCAACGGTCGAAGAGAACCTTGCCGCCCTGGACAAGCGTTTCGCGACCCTGATCACCAGTGGTGAACAATTGGTGTCTGACAGCCTTGCCAGTGCCTCGAAAGACAGCTCGACGGCCTTGCGCACGCGTCTGCAGTCGGCTCAGGCGGCAGGGGTGGCGATGACCGCCAACACGCGTGTTGCGGTTCAGGAAGCTGCCGAAACACTGCGCTGGAGAATCGGCATGGGTCTGGCGCTGGTCGGCCTGTGTGTCTTGCTGTTACTGGCGGTGGTGCTCGGACGTCGGGTTGTCAGCAAGTTGCATCTGTTGATCGCTGCACTCAATGACCTGGCGGCGGGGGAGGGCGATCTGACCAAGCGCGTCAAGCTGGACAGCAATGACGAGATTGGTGATATGTCGGCGGCGGTCAACCGCTTCATCGACAAGCTGCAACCTATCGTCCGCGAGGCGGGCGAAGTGGCGCAGCGCACCGGGCAGGAAATCGGTGTCATGAGCGAGCGTAACGCCGGTGCCGATGCGGCGGCCGAATTGCAGCGGGACGAAGTGGCGGCCAGCCTCAAAGCGCTGGAGCAGATGGCCGACGAGGCGCAGTCGGAAAGCCATGCGATGCAGGCAGCCCTGCGTCAGGTGATCGATATCAAGCAGGCAACCGATGAAAACACCCGTACCTCCAGTCAGGTTGGCGGGTTGATCGAAGCGCTGGCCGGGCAGGTTGAGACGGGGGCGCAAGTGATCGAGCGTCTGGCGCAGCAAAGCCAGCAGATCGAGGTGGTGCTGGAAGTCATTCATGGTATTGCCGAGCAAACCAACCTGCTGGCGTTGAACGCAGCCATCGAAGCGGCTCGCGCAGGTGAGACGGGCAGAGGCTTTGCCGTGGTGGCTGACGAAGTGCGTGCGCTGGCCAGCAAGACCCAAAGCTCGACGGGCGATATTCAGGAGCACATCGTGGCCTTGCAGCGCGGCGCGAAAGAGGCGGTCGCAGCCATCGGCATTGCCGGGCGCCAAGCCAAGGAAGGTCTTGAGGTGCTGCGCGACAGCGCCAAGCGGCAGCAGACGGTGCAAGCTTCCGTGGAGCAGGTGCATGCGGCCATTGGTCTGGCGACCAGGGCGGCCGTTCATCAGGCTGAAGGCGCTCAGGCGGTGCGTGGCCGGGTAGAGGTGATCCATGCTCAGGCCGAGCGTGCTGCCAAGGCGGTGGTGGAGACGACTGCCAGCGGCAAAGTGCTCGATGGGCTGGCTGCACAGTTGAAGGCGAGCCTGGGGCAGTTCCGGGCTTGAGGTGTTGAGCGTTTTTGGGAAAAGGCCTTCGCTTACACTTTGGTTTGCGAGGCGCTCAGCAGGATGTTTGACACAGTGCTGACATCGTAGCGAAGCGTCGTGTACTCATTTTCAAAGGCACAAGGCGGGCTGTGTCTGGATAATCGCAAAAAGTTTATTTTTAAAATGTCTACCTGTTACTTCTGATAGTAA
Source organism: Pseudomonas sp. PvP028 (assembly GCF_017832255.1). NCBI lineage: Bacteria > Pseudomonadati > Pseudomonadota > Gammaproteobacteria > Pseudomonadales > Pseudomonadaceae > Pseudomonas > Pseudomonas sp. PvP028. The sequence goes on along the minus strand of NZ_JAFIBL010000001.1, from coordinate 736,363 downwards.
TCCTATAAGCAACGATCCTCTACAGTGAGCAAGAACTCATGATGACTGATGAGTACTCTGTACTGTGCTGGCCTCAGAACGTACAGCCGGATATATAATTTTATTTCTATGGAAGGAATGAATATGACTGTCTTATGGGATGTTCCTCTTGCCCCGGTAGGTGTTGGGGGTGTCTGGAGAACTGATGCGGTTACAGGAGTAAAATATGTTCAACTGGGCTACCCCGACAAGCCTTCATCACCCCCCTCGCCGTCGGATATGTCCTACCTTGCAGGGCGGGGGCTCGGAGTCAGGCTGTCGTCGATATGGAACAATTATTACGTGAGTTTTGCTCCTGGCGAGCACGTTCAAATTAATTTCAAGGGTAAGTCTCAGAGTGGAACGCTGATTAGTTGGAGTACGTCTTACATAGCGCGATCTGTCGTTGGTGGTGATGTACTTACCGTGACGGTGCCGTCTGATATTGTGAAAGCGCTCGCCGGTCAAACAGCGACTATTCAGTATGTCGTCAGGCCCGCAAGTTCCAGCATGACTGGCAAGATTCGCACATCGCGACCTCTTGAGTTTCAGATTCGAGTCTTTATCTGCCTGCTCCCGAATTGTTGGAAGCCGTCAACGACTCTATCGACCCGGACCACATCAGTGCCAAGGCAGCGGTCAACTTTGTAACGGTCAGTCTCGATTACCCAGGTATTCAGCTTGGGGACACTGTCAAACTTGTCAGGGAAGGCGTGGACGCCAAGCAGAATGCAATTAACTTTACTGACAAAGACCGGCCCATCAGTGCCAGCAATCTACAGCGTCGTCCAATGAAAATTACCTGGACAGATGCCGATATCAAGCCGCTGGTCAATGGGGTCATGAGTATCTACTACAAGGTTTATAGAGATGGCGTCTGGTATACCTCGCCCAAGCGCAATATCTATGTCGGACCAAGCCTTGCGAGTTTGCCGCCATTTATCAACGAAGTTTCTGATAATCGTCTCGATCCGGACAAAATTGCTGACTCTATCAATGTTCATATTCCTTCCGCTGGAACACTGGTAAAAGACAAGATCACGCTATTCTGGAGTGACTCGTCAAAACAGAAGACGTTTACCGATGAGGGGGTTGTTACACAGCAGAATGTCGATGGCGACATGTCATTTGATGTGTATCTGGATAATCCCATTGAATTCAACCGAGGCAAGGTTGTGACGGTTTTTTACCTGCTTGAGCGTGTCCTGCCAGATGGACGTAAAGTCAGTTTTCGCTCTGCTGACTATCAGTTTTTTGTCGGCAGCCAGAAGGATCAGGAGGCTGCAGATGCCAGGGTTTTGACCGGCGCTGTGGTGGACGGTGTCAAAGACGGCACAATGGATGCTGCTCTTGCGAGCGTTGGAACAAAACTCACCGTGCCTTCCGCCGAAACTCAGGTGGGAGACAGTGTTGCTGCTTATTGGCAGCCGGCCGAGGGTGGTGATCCGGTCGTATTGGGTGTTCAGGCTGTTGATGCAGCCAACGTGAATATCGACCTGGTATTCAACATTCCCGCGGCCTCCGTCAGCACAGCGCTCAACAAAAAGACCATTGTCTATTACGTTATTGAGCGAAAAGGGCTTGGCGGCAAGACTCAGAAGTTCAGGTCTCAGGAAGAACTGTTTTCGGTAGGCACTCAGGTGGCTGGTCTATTGCTTCCTGCTCCTGAGGTTCCGGCGTCTGTTGACTGGGTCCTTGATCCGATGGCCGTGCAAAATGGCACAACAGTGGTTGTTCAGCCTTACCCCACCATTGCTGTCGGCGACAAGGTCCGGCTCTTCTGGATCGGTACTGACGGCCCCGGGACGCCAGCTATAGCCGAACAAACTGTCGGCAGTGTGAGCAATGCATTGGAGTTCGTTATTCCAGCCTCGGCAATTGGTTCCAATACCGGGGCAGAGGTTTGGGTCTATTATCAGGTCACGCGCAACGGGCTGATCAATCCGATAGATTCTGACGACACCATCATCGATGTCGATCTACTTGGTGGGGATAACCTGTCTCTGCCAGTGGTCGGCCAGGCACCCGCAGATCTGCTGGATCTGGCCTCGGTAAAAACCGACATCGTGGTGACGCTCAAGAAGTGGCCATTCATGGCAGCCGGTCAACGTGTGTGGTTGCGGCTGGAAGGTACTGCCCAGGATGGTAGTGCGGTGGAGATCAACGTCTGGACAGCCAGAATATTGACCGATGCCGATGCAAAGCAGGACTTGGCTATTACTATCACTCGGGCCCAGTTCGATAATTTGGCGGCGGGCAGTCAGTTGCAGGTATTTGCAAAGGTTGCGTTCGATGGTGACTTCAGTGACACCTACGCTGAAGACTTTCCGACGCTGAGTTTGACAATCAAACCGCAAGGCAGCTTGCTGAGTGTCAAGTTTTCAGATGTTTCTTTAAGCGCTGCGTACCCGAAGCCAGGCAGCACTGCTGCAGTGCCGCCCGGCTCAAGTCAGTTGATGGTTGTTAGTGGCGGTAAAGGTCCCTATACGTTCGTGTCCGGGGATTCGTCTATCGTCGAGGTCGATGCTAAAGGCCTGTTGATGGCCAGGAAGAACGGATCTGTATATGTCCAGGTGCGAGATTCCCTTGGCCAGGTTGTGTACGTAACGGTCACTGTCCAAGGTATTTCCACGTTGGAGTACCTGAATTTCAGTACTTACACAGAATGCAAGAAAATTGCCGACAGCAGAGGTCTTGTCATTCCGGACCTGGCTACCTGGCGCAGGCTCCGTGCCGAGGGTGGCGGAAAGTTAAGCATCGACCTCCCGGCGGCGCCTGCTGGACAGCAATGGGATCGACGGGTCTGGGCAAGTGATAGTGGTAATCTTCCATTTACCAGAAAGAGTTATTTCCCGGATGATGACAAGGATAAGGATCTGAAAGACATAGTGATAGGTGGCGAGGCAGCCTATGGCTTTGGATTGAAGATATAAGCTGGATGCGGTCTGCTGATTTGAAATAGATGACTTTGCGATCCCAAAAACGAAAAAACCGAGCCATTGGCTCGGTTTTTTTTGAATTGGTGCCCAGAAGAAGACTCGAACTTCCACGACCTTGCGGTCACCAGCACCTGAAGCTGGCGTGTCTACCAATTTCACCATCTGGGCAGCATCAGCAGCGTGTACGCCGTTGATGGGGCGCACTATACGGCGATCGTTTTACTCTGTAAACCCCTGTTTTGATTTAATAATCAAACCCTGAAAATGCAAAAACCCGCTTTCGCGGGTTTTTGTAAGGCTTGAGACTGTTGTAGTCTGTCGCCTGAATTGGTGCCCAGAAGAAGACTCGAACTTCCACGACCTTGCGGTCACCAGCACCTGAAGCTGGCGTGTCTACCAATTTCACCATCTGGGCAGTATCGACAGGCATCAACCTGTCGATGGCGCGCACTATACGGAGCGTCTTTTAGGCTGTAAAGCCCGGCAGTGCAAAAAAACCGAAAAAAATCGCGGACGGCGTATTTCGAGTGTTTCAGCGGGGTCCTAGAGGCTTTTTGTCCAGTGGATTGAGCGTGAAATTTCCCGTTTCATGAGGTCTATGCCAAACTAACCCCTATATATACAAGGTGAAAACTATCTAATGGCCGATTGGCAGTCCCTCGATCCCGAGGCCGCTCGTGAAGCGGAAAAATACGAAAACCCTATTCCCAGTCGCGAGCTGATCTTGCAGCACCTTGCCGAGCGCGGTTCGCCGGCCAGTCGCGAGCAACTGGTCGAAGAGTTCGGCCTGACCACCGAAGATCAATTCGAGGCTCTGCGCCGCCGCCTGCGGGCGATGGAGCGTGACGCCCAGTTGATCTACACGCGTCGCGGCACTTATGCACCGGTAGACAAGCTTGACCTGATCCTGGGTCGCATCTCCGGGCATCGTGATGGCTTCGGCTTTCTGGTGCCGGACGACGGCTCCGACGACCTGTTCATGAGCCCGGCGCAAATGCGCCTGGTGTTCGATGGTGACCGGGCACTGGCCCGTGTTTCCGGTCTTGACCGTCGCGGTCGCCGCGAAGGTGTGATCGTCGAAGTGATCTCGCGTGCTCACGAAAGCATCGTGGGTCGCTATTTCGAAGAAAGCGGCATCGGCTTCGTGGTGCCCGACAACCCGAAAATCCAGCAGGAAGTGCTGGTGACGCCGGGTCGTAACAACGGCGCCAAGATCGGCCAGTTCGTCGAGGTGAAAATCACCCATTGGCCGACGCCGCGCTTCCAGCCGCAAGGTGACGTGATCGAAGTGGTGGGCAACTACATGGCGCCCGGCATGGAGATCGATGTAGCGCTGCGTACCTACGACATTCCGCACGTGTGGCCCGAAGCTGTCCTCAAGGAAGCTGCCAAGCTCAAGCCGGAAGTCGAAGAGAAGGACAAGGAACACCGCGTCGATCTGCGCCATCTGCCGTTCGTGACCATTGACGGCGAAGATGCTCGTGACTTCGACGATGCGGTTTACTGCGAAGCCAAGCCGGGCAAACTGCGTTTGTTCTCCGGTGGCTGGAAGCTCTACGTGGCGATTGCCGACGTATCGAGCTACGTGAAGATCGGCTCGGCGCTGGATGCTGAATCCCAGGTGCGCGGCAACTCGGTGTATTTCCCCGAGCGCGTCGTGCCCATGCTGCCTGAGCAATTGTCCAACGGCCTGTGCTCGCTGAACCCGCATGTCGATCGTCTGGCCATGGTCTGCGAGATGACAATCTCCAAGACCGGCGAGATGACTGACTACGTGTTCTACGAAGGCATCATCCACTCCCACGCTCGCCTGACCTACAACAAGGTCAGCACGATTCTGGAGCAGCCGAAAACCGCCGAGGCGAAAAGCCTGCGCGGCGAATACGGCGATGTGGTGCCGCACCTCAAACAGCTTTATGCCATGTACAAGGTATTGCTGGGCGCGCGTCATGTGCGTGGTGCGATCGATTTCGAAACTCAGGAAACCCGGATCATCTTCGGTTCCGAGCGCAAGATTGCCGAAATCCGTCCGACCACCCGTAATGATGCCCACAAGCTGATCGAGGAATGCATGCTGGCTGCCAACGTGGCCACCGCGCAGTTCCTGAAGAAGCACGAAATTCCTGCGTTGTACCGCGTTCACGATGGTCCGCCACCAGAGCGCCTGGAAAAACTGCGTGCGTTCCTCGGCGAGCTGGGTCTGACGTTGCACAAAGGCAAGGAAGGCCCGACACCGAAGGATTATCAGGCGCTGCTTGAAACCGTTCGCGATCGTCCTGACTACCACCTGATCCAGACCGTGATGCTGCGTTCGTTGAGCCAGGCGGTCTACAGCTCGGACAACAACGGTCACTTCGGTCTGAATTACGAAGCGTACACGCACTTCACGTCGCCTATCCGTCGTTATCCGGACCTGCTGACCCATCGCGCGATTCGCAGTGTCATTCGCTCCAAGCAGGATACGCCGCATGTTCGTCGTGCCGGCGCGGCCACGATTCCGAAGGCGCGCATCTACCCGTACGACGACGCGCTGCTCGACCAGTTGGGCGAACAATGTTCGATGAGCGAGCGCCGTGCCGACGAGGCCACGCGCGACGTGGTCAACTGGCTCAAGTGCGAATACATGAAGGATCGCGTAGGCGAGTCGTTCCCGGGCGTGATCACCGCTGTAACCGGCTTTGGCCTGTTCGTCGAGTTGACCGACATCTATGTCGAAGGCCTGGTCCACGTGACCGCCTTGCCGGGTGACTACTACCACTTCGATCCGCTGCACCACCGCCTTGCCGGCGAGCGTACCGGGCGTAACTTCCGCTTGGGCGACACCGTTGAAGTGCGGGTCATGCGCGTCGATCTGGACGAACGCAAGATCGATTTCGAGATCTCCGAAGCGGCAGCGGCTGCGAAGCCGACGGCTCGCAAGCGTCGTGGTAATGACACCGCGGCACCTGCTGCCACAGCCACGGCTGAAAAGGACAAGGCACCTGCCAAGTCCGGACGCCGTAGCGCTTCGACCAAGGACAGCAGTCCCGAAGCGTATCGCCCGAGCGATGCCGCCGCGAAAAACGCAGAAGTGCGTAAAAGCCGCGAGCTGAAAAAAGCGCTTCTGGCAGACGCGAAGGGTGGTAGCAAGGCATCGTCGGGAAAGTCTGACAGGTCGGGCTCTGCGCCTTCATCGGGCAAGCCGGCCAGCAAACACCGTAAAGGCTCGTCAAAAACGGGCTCCGCGCCAGCTGCGAAAAGCAGTGGCGCTCGTAAACCCAAGGCCAAGTCATGAGTCAGCTGGAAAAAATCTACGGCGTTCACGCTGTAGAAGCGTTACTTCGTCATCATCCGAAACGCGTCAAGCACATCTGGCTGGCCGAGGGTCGTAACGACCCTCGCGTCCAGACGCTGGTGGCACTGGCCGCGGAGAATCGCGTGACCATCGGGCAGGCCGAGCGCCGCGAAATGGATGCCTGGGTCGAGGGCGTGCATCAGGGCGTTGTTGCCGATGTCAGCCCGAGTCAGGTCTGGGGCGAGGCGATGCTCGACGAGCTGCTGGACCGCAGTGAAGGCTCGCCGCTGCTGTTGGTGCTGGACGGCGTGACCGATCCACACAACCTCGGCGCTTGCCTGCGTACCGCCGATGCGGCAGGTGCACTGGCGGTCATCGTGCCCAAGGACAAGTCCGCAACCCTGACGCCAGCCGTGCGAAAGGTCGCCTGCGGTGCCGCCGAGGTTATCCCGCTTGTGGCAGTGACCAACCTGGCGCGTACCCTGGAAAAACTGCAGCAGCGCGGATTGTGGGTGGTAGGTACTGCGGGCGAGGCCGAGGTCGAGCTGTATCAGCAGGACCTGACCGGGCCGACCATCATTATCATGGGCGCGGAAGGCAAGGGCATGCGTCGCCTGACCCGTGAACATTGTGATTATCTGGTGCGCCTGCCGATGGCGGGCAGTGTCAGCAGTCTCAATGTGTCGGTCGCGACCGGCGTGTGTCTGTTTGAAGCGCTGCGCCAGCGCAGTGTCAAGGCTGCCGGCAAAAAGGCCTGATTTCGGCGCCTGGCCAGAGCGAGCAGGTCGCGCCATGCGATCTGCTCATTAATTCACCAATTGCCTTGCGCCTCCCTCGACCCTTCTCTACAATTGCGCCCCTTGCTGTCACGGCAGGCGCGCATGTGCCTGTCCCTGAGCAAGACCAACAGTGTCATTCACTCCTTGTCTGACCGCTATTTGAGCGGCAGGCTACAACCCGTAAGGAGCATTCATGCGTCATTACGAAATTATCTTTTTGGTCCACCCGGATCAAAGCGAGCAAGTCGGCGGCATGGTAGAGCGTTACACCAAGCTGATCGAAGAAGACGGCGGCAAAATCCACCGTCTGGAAGATTGGGGCCGTCGTCAACTGGCTTACGCAATCAACAATGTTCACAAGGCTCACTACGTGATGCTGAACGTTGAGTGCACTGGCAAGGCTCTGGCCGAGCTGGAAGACAACTTCCGTTACAACGATGCTGTGATCCGTAACCTGGTCATCCGTCGCGACGAAGCCGTAACCGGCCAGTCCGAGATGCTCAAGGCTGAAGAGAACCGCAGTGAGCGCCGTGAGCGTCGTGACCGTCCTGAGCACTCCGACAGCGCCGATGGCGATGACGGCGACAACAGCGACGTTAGCGATAACGCTGACGAGTAATCCACGGACCTTTTGAGGAGCCAATTACATGGCACGTTTCTTCCGTCGTCGTAAATTCTGCCGCTTCACCGCTGAAGACGTCAAAGAGATCGATTACAAAGATCTCAACACTCTGAAAGCCTACGTATCCGAGACCGGCAAAATCGTTCCAAGCCGTATCACGGGTACCAAAGCACGTTATCAGCGTCAGCTGGCCACCGCTATCAAGCGTGCCCGCTTCCTGGCCCTGCTGGCCTACACCGACAGCCACGGCCGCTGAGACCAGGTAGTCGACAAAACGTAACAAAGGATAGAAAGCATGCGTGCCCTGGCTGAATTCATCATGCGCGGCCGTATGCAGGCCACTCTCGTAGTGGCTGGATGTGCGGCATTGCCGCTGTTGTTCTGGTTGAGTGCTGCCGCAGGGTGCCTTGTGCTCCTGCGACGCGGGTTCAGTGATGCCGTTGGTGTCCTGTCCTGGGCTCTGCTGCCGGCTTTGGTCTGGTGGTATTTCGGTGAACCCCGTACAGCCATGGTGCTGGCGGGTTCACTGAGTTTGGCAATGGTTTTGCGTGCCAGCGAGTCCTGGGTCCGTGTGCTGCTGGTCAGCGTGGCGTTGGGTGTGGTGTATGCAGTAATTCTGGGCACGGTTTTTCGCGAACCTCTGGAAGCAATGTCGCAGGAGTTGCAGAAACATCTGCCGACAATGCTGGCCGGGCTCTACGAGCAGTTGAACGTAGAAGAGCGAGCGCGTCTGGGGGCACTGATTGCACCCGTCCTGAATGGCCTGATAGCGGCTGTGCTGCAAATCGTCAGTGTGCTGTGCCTGATTCTTGGGCGGTACTGGCAAGCGATGATGTACAACCCTGGTGGTTTCGGGCGTGAGTTTCGCGCCGTGAAACTCCCGCTGGTGCCGGCGTTGGTGCTGGTGGTGTGCATGCTGGTGGGGCCGAATTTCGGTCCGCAGATAGCGATGCTTACACCACTGTGCAGCGTACCGCTGGTCTTTGCGGGCCTGGCCCTGATTCACGGACTGGTCGCTGAAAAGCGCCTGTCCAGGTTCTGGCTGGTGGGGATGTACATCACGCTGCTGGTGTTCATGCAGCTGATTTATCCGTTGCTCGTGGTAATTGCCATTGTCGACAGCCTGATTGATTTTCGCGGTCGCCGGAGCTCGAAAGATTCCGGCAATGGTCCTGCGAACGGTGAAGGTTAAAAGTTAAGAGGATTTCCACATGCAACTGATCCTTCTGGAAAAAGTCGCCAACCTGGGCAACCTGGGCGACAAAGTAAACGTTAAGGCCGGCTACGGTCGTAACTACCTGCTGCCTTACGGCAAAGCAACCGCTGCAACCGCTGCCAACGTGGCTGCGTTTGAAGAGCGTCGTGCCGAGCTGGAAAAACTGGCTGCAGACAAGAAAGCATCTGCCGAAACTCGCGCTGCCCAACTGGCTGAGCTGGAAGTGACTATCACTGCCACCGCTGGTGACGAAGGCAAGCTGTTCGGTTCGATCGGCACCCACGACATCGCTGATGCACTGACCGCCTCTGGCGTTGAAGTTGCAAAAAGCGAAGTTCGTCTGCCGAACGGCACTATCCGCAACGTTGGTGAATTCGACGTAGCCGTGCACCTGCACAGCGACGTAGAAGCAACCGTACGCGTTGTCGTAGTGGCTGCTTAAGCAACACGTAATCGTCTGGTGACATTGTCGTCAGAGGATTAACATCGGGCACGATCCTGTTTACAGGTCGTGCCCTTTGTCTTTGTGCCATCCCCATTCTGCAAACCTCGAATTGAAGTGGCCATGAACGATATTTCCGCCCCCGAACAATACGATCTGCAAACCGCTGCCCTGAAGGTGCCGCCACATTCCATCGAGGCCGAACAGGCTGTACTCGGTGGACTGATGCTGGACAACAACGCCTGGGAGCGGGTGCTCGATCAAGTTTCCGATGGTGATTTCTATCGACATGACCACCGCCTGATATTCCGCGCCATCGCCCGGTTGGCCGATCAGAACAGCCCGATTGACGTGGTCACCCTGGCTGAACAGCTGGACAAGGAAGGGCAGACCTCGCAAGTGGGCGGGCTGGGCTACCTCAGTGAGCTCGCAAAAAACACGCCTTCTGTCGCCAACATCAAGGCCTACGCGCAGATCGTCCGGGCCCGGGCCACGCTGCGGCAATTGATCGGCATCAGTACCGAAATCGCCGACAGTGCGTTCAACCCCGAAGGCCGGACCGCTGAAGAGATTCTTGACGAGGCTGAACGGCAGATCTTCCAGATCGCCGAAGCGCGTCCCAAGACCGGCGGTCCGGTCAGCGTCAACGACCTGCTGACCAAGGCCATCGACCGTATCGACACGCTGTTCAACAGCGACAACGCCATTACCGGCCTGTCGACCGGGTATACCGATCTCGATGAAAAGACCAGCGGACTGCAACCCTCCGACCTGATCATCGTTGCCGGACGTCCGTCGATGGGTAAGACCACCTTCGCCATGAACCTGGTCGAGAACGCGGTGCTGCGCAGTGACAAGGTGGTGCTGGTCTACTCGCTGGAGATGCCAGGCGAATCGTTGATCATGCGTATGTTGTCCTCGCTGGGGCGCATCGACCAGACCAAGGTGCGGGCCGGCCAGCTTGACGACGATGACTGGCCGCGCCTGACATCGGCGGTCAATCTGCTCAATGACCGCAAGCTGTTCATCGATGACACGGCCGGTATCAGCCCGTCTGAAATGCGTGCGCGGACACGGCGGATCGTGCGTGAGCATGGCGACATCGCCATGATCATGATCGACTACCTGCAACTGATGCAGATCCCCGGTTCCAGCGGTGACAACCGTACCAACGAGATTTCCGAGATCTCGCGCTCGTTGAAAGCCCTGGCCAAGGAATTCAACTGCCCGGTGATTGCCCTGTCGCAGCTCAACCGCTCCCTTGAGCAGCGTCCCAACAAACGCCCGATCAACTCTGACCTCCGGGAATCTGGAGCGATCGAGCAGGATGCCGACGTCATCATGTTCGTTTACCGGGACGAGGTGTATCACCCGGAAACCGAGCACAAGGGGATTGCCGAGATCATCATCGGCAAGCAGCGTAACGGCCCCATCGGCACCACGCGTCTGGCGTTCATCGGTAAATACACGCGCTTCGAGAACCTGGCGCCGGGCAGTTACAACTTTGACGACGATTGACTTCGGGTCGAGCCGATCAAATCCGACCACCGTGGTCGGACTTGATCAAAAAATGTGCTATATTCCGCGCCCGCGATTTTTCCAACGTGCAAACGCAGGTCCTGAACATGCAATCAGCCAAGCCGTTATTTGACTATCCCAAGTACTGGGCCGAATGTTTCGGACCAGCACCTTTCCTGCCCATGAGCCGGGAAGAAATGGATCTGCTTGGCTGGGATTCCTGCGACATCATCATCGTTACCGGCGATGCGTACGTGGATCACCCGTCTTTCGGCATGGCGATCATCGGTCGTCTGCTCGAGTCCCAGGGCTTTCGGGTCGGGATCATTGCGCAGCCCAACTGGCAGTCCAAAGACGACTTCATGAAGCTCGGCGAGCCGAATCTTTTTTTCGGTGTCGCTGCCGGCAACATGGACTCGATGATCAACCGCTATACCGCGGACAAGAAGATTCGCTCCGATGACGCCTATACCCCGGGCGGCATGGCCGGCAAGCGTCCGGACCGCGCAAGTCTGGTCTACAGCCAGCGCTGCAAGGAAGCCTACAAGCATGTACCAATCGTGCTGGGTGGTATCGAAGCTTCGTTGCGCCGCATTGCGCACTATGACTACTGGCAGGACAAGGTTCGCAACTCGATCCTGATCGACGCCTGCGCCGACATCCTGCTGTACGGCAACGCCGAGCGTGCGATTGTCGAAGTTGCCCAGCGTCTGTCCTACGGCCACAAGATCGAAGACATCACCGACGTGCGCGGTACGGCGTTCATTCGTCGTGACACGCCGCAGGGCTGGTATGAGGTCGATTCCACGCGTATCGACCGTCCGGGCAAGGTCGACAAGATCATCAACCCGTACGTCAACACCCAGGACACCGAGGCCTGCGCCATCGAGCAGGAAAAAGGCAACGTCGAGGACCCCAACGAAGCCAAGGTGGTGCAGATTCTTGCCAGCCCGCGCATGACCCGTGACAAGACGGTCATCCGTCTGCCATCGGTAGAAAAGGTCCGTAACGACGCTGTGCTGTATGCCCACGCCAACCGCGTGTTGCACCTTGAAACCAATCCGGGCAACGCTCGCGCGCTGGTGCAGAAGCATGGCGAGGTGGACGTCTGGTTCAACCCACCGCCCATTCCGATGACCACTGAAGAAATGGACTACGTGTTTGGCATGCCTTACGCGCGCGTCCCGCATCCTGCGTACGGCAAGGAAAAGATCCCCGCCTACGACATGATTCGCTTCTCGGTGAACATCATGCGTGGCTGCTTCGGTGGCTGTACCTTCTGCTCGATCACCGAGCACGAAGGGCGGATCATTCAGAACCGCTCCGAAGAGTCGATCATTCGCGAAATCGAAGAGATCCGCGACAAGGTGCCAGGCTTTACCGGGGTCATTTCCGACTTGGGCGGGCCGACCGCGAACATGTATCGCATCGCCTGCAAAAGCCCGGAGATCGAGTCGGCCTGCCGCAAGCCGTCCTGCGTATTCCCGGGTATCTGCCCGAACCTGAATACCGATCACTCGTCGCTGATCCAGCTGTATCGCAGCGCGCGTGCCTTGCCGGGCGTGAAAAAGATCCTGATCGCCTCCGGCCTGCGCTATGACCTCGCGGTCGAGTCGCCGGAGTACGTCAAGGAACTGGTCACGCACCACGTAGGTGGTTACCTGAAGATCGCCCCGGAACACACCGAGGAAGGTCCGCTCAACCAGATGATGAAGCCGGGCATTGGCAGCTATGACAAGTTCAAGCGCATGTTCGAGAAGTACACCAAGGAAGCCGGCAAGGAGCAGTACCTGATTCCTTACTTCATCGCCGCCCACCCGGGCACCACTGATGAAGACATGATGAACCTGGCGCTGTGGCTCAAGGGCAATGGTTTCCGCGCGGACCAGGTGCAGGCGTTCTACCCGTCGCCGATGGCCACGGCCACGGCCATGTACCACTCGGGCAAGAACCCGTTGCGCAAGGTCACCTACAAGAGCGATGCGGTCACCATCGTGAAGAGCGAAGCGCAGCGTCGTCTGCACAAGGCTTTCCTGCGCTATCACGACCCGAAAGGCTGGCCGATGCTGCGCGAGGCACTGGAGCGCATGGGTCGTGCCGATCTGATCGGGCCGGGCAAGGATCAACTGATCCCGTTGCATCAGCCGGTTACTGACAGCTACCAGAGTGCGCGCCGCAAGAACTCGACGCCGGCGGGCAGCCACAAGGTTGCGAAAACTGCCAAGACCACGCTGATTCAGACCCAGCACACCGGCCTGCCGCCACGTGGAAGCGATGGCAGCAAGCCGTGGGACAAGCGCGAAGAGGCCAAGGCTGCCGCAATGGCGCGCAACAAGCAGGCCGCCAAGGAGCGCATGGATGCAGCCAAAGGCAAAGGCACCAAACCGCCCAAGCGCAAGCCAGTGGTGCCACGCTAACGCTCAGCGATAGCGCCGCCTGCTCGTAGAGGGGCGGACGCAGAGCGTCCAGAACGGCATGTCGACGCGGAGCGTCGCACGATAGTTGAGATCATCGTTCCTCACGCTCCAGCGTGGGAATGCCGTTCGTGACGCTCCGCGTCACACCACTTGCGCCGCGCCGCTCTATCTATAAACGCCACCCACCCACACCGCTCACAATTCTTTACCCCCCATTCAATCCCTCTGCCACACTGTCTGCCTTATTACTGTGCGACCCTTGCACCGTTGGCTTCGGCCGGCACGATTTTGGTGCTGCGCCTGTTCAGGCGGGGAATGCCACTCTTGTTGGCGCACGACTTTGACCGGATGGCATAAGTCTTGCGCGGCTCAATTACCGTTCAGGCTCGCAGGAGGCACGCCGTGTCGATTCATATTGCCTTGCACCATGTCACGCACTATCGCTACGACCGCGCGGTCGAACTGGGTCCTCAGATCGTTCGCCTGCGCCCGGCCGCCCATAGCCGCACACGCGTGCTGTCGTATTCGCTGAAAGTCCTGCCTGAAAACCACTTCATCAACTGGCAGCAGGACCCTCAAGGCAATTACCTGGCGCGCCTGGTCTTCCCGGAAAAGACCGATGAATTCCGCGTCGAAGTCGATCTGGTCGCCGAGATGGCGGTGTTCAATCCGTTCGACTTCTTCCTCGAGCCCTACGCCGAGAACATCCCGTTCACCTACGCCAGCGAAGAGCAGCGCGAGCTGGCGCCGTACCTCGAAAAACTGCCGCTGACCCCGAGGTTTCAGGCGTACCTGGACAGCATCAGTCGCGAGCCGATTCCGGCCATCGACTTTCTGGTCGGCCTCAACCAGCGCCTGAGCCAGGACGTCGCTTACCTGATCCGCATGGAACCGGGCGTTCAGACCCCGGAATTCACCCTGCAAAACGCATCGGGCTCGTGCCGTGACTCCGCGTGGCTGCTGGTGCAGCTGTTGCGTCATCTGGGCATGGCGGCGCGGTTCGTGTCGGGCTACCTCATCCAGCTCAAGGCCGATGTCGAGGCGCTCGACGGGCCGTCGGGTACGGATGTCGACTTCACCGACCTGCACGCCTGGTGCGAGGTCTATCTGCCGGGCGCGGGCTGGGTCGGGCTGGATGCCACTTCCGGTCTGTTCGCTGGCGAAGGACACATTCCTCTGGCGTGCAGCCCCGAGCCTTCCTCGGCAGCGCCGATCAGTGGACTGGTCGAGCCGTGCGAAACCGATTTCAGCCACGAAATGTCGGTCGAGCGCATCTGGGAGGCGCCGCGCGTCACCAAGCCTTACACCGAAGCGCAATGGCAGGACATACAGGCCCTGGGCCGACAGATCGACGCCGATCTGCTGCGCGACGATGTGCGGTTGACCATGGGCGGCGAGCCGACCTTCGTGTCCATCGACGACCGTGATGGCGCTGAATGGAACACCGCTGCGCTGGGGCCGCGCAAGCGTGAGCTGTCCGCCGAGCTGTTCCAGCGCATGCGCGGGCATTACGCGCCGCTGGGCATCGTGCATTTCGGGCAAGGCAAATGGTATCCGGGTGAGCAGTTGCCGCGCTGGTCGCTGAACTGCTTCTGGCGCAAGGACGGCCAGCCGGTGTGGCGCAATAACACGCTGATCGCCGATGAGACTCGTGACTACGGCGCTACCGGCGAACTGGCGGGGCGTTTTCTGGCCAGTGTTGCCGAGCGCCTGAAGCTGCCGGCGCGCTTCGTTTTCCCGGCTTACGAAGACAATTTCTACTATTTATGGCGCGAAGGCGCGTTGCCGGTCAACGTCACGGCCGAAGATTCGCGACTCGGCGATGAACTGGAGCGTGCCCGTCTGCGCAAGGTCTTTGCCCAGGGGCTGGACAAGATGATCGGTCAGGTCCTGCCGCTGGCTCGCAACGCGGACGGTGACAGCTGGCAGAGTGGCCGCTGGTACCTGCGTGACGAGCATTGTCGTCTGGTGCCGGGGGATTCTGCGCTGGGCTATCGATTGCCGCTGGCGTCGCAGCCTTGGGTCAAGGCGGCGGAATACCCGTTCATTCACCCGACCGACCATAACCAAGACTTCCCCGAACTGGCCGACAGCGACTCGTTGACCTCGGTGCTCAAGTCCGCAGACACGGACGCCGAGCGCGCGCCGAAGATCGATGAGTCGGCCGACTGGCTGACCCGCACGGCGTTGTGCGCCGAGGCGCGGGAAGGGCGGCTGTACCTGTTCATGCCGCCGCTGCAAAAGCTTGAGGAATACCTTGAGCTGGTAGCTGTGATCGAAGCGGCTGCAGAAGAACTGCAGTGTCCGGTGCTGCTGGAAGGCTACGAGCCGCCAAGCGATCCGCGGCTATGCAATTTCCGGATCACCCCGGACCCTGGTGTGATTGAGGTGAACGTGCAGCCTTCGGCGAGCTGGGACGAACTGGTCGAGCGTACCGAGTTTCTCTATGAACAGGCACGCCTCACGCGTCTGACCACCGAGAAGTTCATGATCGATGGCCGTCACACCGGCACCGGCGGGGGCAACCATTTCGTCCTGGGCGGCGCGACGCCGGCAGATTCGCCATTTCTGCGGCGTCCGGACCTGCTGCGCAGCCTGATCAGCTACTGGCACAACCATCCTTCGCTGTCGTACCTGTTTTCCGGCCTATTCATCGGCCCGACGTCCCAGGCACCGCGCATCGATGAGGCGCGCAACGACTCGCTGTACGAGATGGAAATTGCTTTTGCGCAGATGCCGGCACCAGGCGAGGAGGTTGCGCCGTGGGTGGTGGACCGTCTGCTGCGTAACCTGCTGATCGACGTCACCGGCAATACCCACCGGGCCGAGTTCTGCATCGACAAGCTTTACTCGCCCGATGGTGCAACCGGACGGCTGGGGCTGCTGGAGCTGCGTGCGTTCGAGATGCCGCCGCATGCACGCATGAGCCTGGCGCAGCAGTTGTTGCTGCGCGCGCTGGTGGCGCGCTTCTGGCGTGAACCCTATGCACCCGCCAAGCTGGCGCGCTGGGGCACGCAACTGCATGACCGCTTCATGCTGCCGCACTTCATCGAGCAGGATTTTGCCGATGTGGTCGCCGACCTCAACGCGGCAGGCTACCCGGTGCAGGCCGACTGGTTCTCTGCGCACCTGGAATTCCGCTTTCCGAAAGTGGGCGATTACGCCGTCAACGGTATCGAACTGGAACTGCGTCAGGCGCTTGAGCCTTGGCATGTCCTGGGTGAAGAGGGCTCGGCTGGTGGCGCGGTACGCTACGTCGATTCCTCGCTTGAGCGTCTGCAAGTGCATGTCCGCGGGTTGCCGCCGCAGCGCTACGTGCTGACCTGTAACGGCGTGGCAGTGCCTTTGCAGCCGACCGGGCGGGCCGGTGAGTTCGTTGCCGGTGTGCGTTATCGCGCCTGGCAGCCGGCCAACTGCCTGCAACCGACCATCGGCGTGCACGCGCCGCTGGTTTTCGATCTGCTCGACACCTGGATGCACCGCTCGCTGGGTGGCTGCGAGTATCATGTCGCCCACCCGGGCGGCCGTAATTACGAAACCTTGCCGGTCAACGCCAACGAAGCGGAAAGCCGTCGTCTGTCACGTTTCTTCCGCATCGGCCATACCCCCGGCAAACTGGACGTTCCGTCGCTCAACATTAACGACGAGCTGCCGATGACGCTGGATATGCGTCTGCAATAAAAAAACAGTGGCTCTGTGCGTCAGATGCACACGGACGTGACATCTGACTGCACTAATCTGAAGTCCTTACGTTGCCTGCCGAGCCTTCCATGCCCGACCTGCTTGACCACTACCCGCTGTCCGAGGGTACTTACCACGAAATGCTCGACGCTGACGGAGCCGTTCGCCCGCACTGGCGTCGTCTGTACGAGCACATGCGGCGCAGCAGCGCGGCGCAACTGATCCAGCGTCAGGCCCTGCTGACCCGGCAGATTCAGGAAAACGGTGTCACCTACAACGTGTATGCCGACCCCAAAGGCGCTGATCGCCCGTGGGAGCTGGACCTGTTGCCGCACATCATTGCAGCGGATGAATGGCAGCACGTCGCGGCAGGGATTGCCCAGCGTGCGCGGTTGCTCAACGCTGTGCTCGCGGACCTTTATGGCCCGCAGACGTTGATCGCCAATGGCCTGCTGCCCGCCGAGCTGGTGTTTGGCCACAACAACTTTCTCTGGCCGTGTCAGGGCGTCAAGCCCCCTGAAGACACGTTCCTGCACATGTACGCCGTCGACCTGGCGCGCACCCCGGACGGGCGCTGGTGGGTCACAGCCGACCGTACCCAGGCGCCCTCGGGTGCCGGTTATGCGCTGGAAAACCGCCAAAGCGTCGCGCGTGCCCTGCCGGAAACCTATCGCGACCTGCAAGTCCGGCACCTGTCGGGTTTCTTCGACGCGCTGCAGCAGACGCTGGCCCGTCAGGCGCCGACCAGCAACGAAGCCCCCCTGATCGTCCTGCTGACGCCGGGCCGTTTCAACGAGAGCTACTTCGAACACTTGTACCTGGCGCGGCAACTGGGCTATCCGCTGGTCGAGGGTGGCGATCTGACGGTGCGCGATGCCACGGTCTACCTGAAAACCCTCAGCGGCTTGCGTCGGGTTCACGCCATCATGCGCCGGCTGGACGATGACTTCTGCGACCCTCTGGAATTGCGTACCGACTCTGCGCTGGGTGTGCCGGGGCTGCTTGAGGCGGTGCGTCAGGGCAATGTGCTGGTCGCCAACGCGTTGGGCAGTGGTGTGCTGGAGTCCCCAGGGCTGTTGGGCTTTTTGCCGAAAATCAGTCAATACCTGTTCGGCGAGGATCTGATTCTGCCCTCGGTAGCGACCTGGTGGTGCGGAGAGCCGCCGGTGCTGGCCCAGGCGCTGGAAAAACTGCCGGATCTGTTGATCAAGCCGGCGTTCCCCTCACAACACTTCGCGCCGGTGTTCGGCCGTGATCTGAATGAGGAGCAGCGCCTCGCACTTGCCCAGCGCATGCAGTCGCGGCCCTATGCCTACGTCGCTCAGGAGCTGGCGCAGCTGTCCCATGCTCCGGTGCTGCAGGCCGATGGCACCGGTTTGCAGCCGCGCGCCATCGGCATGCGGGTGTATGCAGTGGCCAGCCTCGACGGCTATCGCGTGCTGCCGGGCGGCCTGACCCGTGTGGCCGCCGAAGCCGATGCCGACGTGGTTTCGATGCAGCGTGGTGGGGCGAGCAAGGACACCTGGGTGCTGGGCGAGCGCTCGCACCTCGGCGAGCCGTGGAAGGGCCAGCGTAAGCTGGGTGTCTACGACTTGATCCGTCGCGACCCTTATCTGCCGTCACGGGTGGTGGAAAACCTGTTCTGGTTCGGACGTTACTGCGAGCGCTGCGACGACAGTGCGCGCCTGCTGCGCATCATGCTGACGCGCTACGTCGACGATGATGACCCTCTCGCGCTGCAAGCCGCCGTCGCGCTGGCCGAGAGCCTGGGCATGCTGCCCGAGGCGCAGGAGGGCGAAGAGCTGAAGGATCGCCTGCTTGCCGCGCTGCTGGGGGACGAGTGGCCGTTCAGCCTTCGGGCCAATTTGCAGCGGCTGCAATGGGCCGCTTCGCAAGTGCGTGGCAAGTTATCCAAGGAAAACTGGCAGGCGCTGGTCGAGTTGCAGCGCGAAGCCTTGAGCCTGGAAAGCGAAGAGCCGGATTTCGGCGAGCTGCTGGATTTTCTCAACCGCCTGGTGATGTCGCTGGCGGCGCTGTCCGGTTTTGCGCTGGACGACATGACCCGTGACGAAGGCTGGAATTTCCTCATGATCGGGCGACGGATCGAGCGCCTGAAGTTTCTCAGCACCAGTCTGTCGGCGTTTTTGCGCGGGCTGGTGGTTTTCGAACGGGCCGGGCTGGAGTGGTTGCTGGAGCTGGGCAACAGCAGCATCACCTATCGCTCGCGCTACATGGCCGTGCCGCACCTGATTCCGGTGCTCGACCTGTTGCTGCTCGACGATCAGAACCCGCATGCGGTGCTGTTCCAGCTCAAGCTGGTGCAGCGCTCGTTGCGCCGCTTGAACGACGAGTTCGATGCGCCACGCGACAGCAGCCTGTCGGTGTTGGCGCAGCGTCTTGCCGCGTTCGACCTGGGCAGTCTGGAGAACCCTTTGTTTGGCCAGAGCAGTATCGATGCCGTGCTCGACGGGCTGGCGGACTTGCTGCAAAGCATTGGCGACAGCAGTGGCCTGGCGTCCGATCGCCTGGCGTTGCGCCATTTTGCCCACGTCGATGATGTCAGCCAACGCACGGTGTCTGTCTGATGAGCGCTTTCTACCAGATTTTCCATGACACGCATTACAAGTACGACAGCCCGGTTTCGCTGGCCCAGCAACTGGCGCACCTGTGGCCACGCAGCAGTCCCTGGCAGCGTTGCACCGAGCAGGCGCTGGAGATTCTTCCTGAACCCACTACGCGTCGCGATGAGCTGGATGTGTTCGGCAACCCGCTGACTCGTCTGGCCTTCGAGCGTCCGCACGATGAGTTGCAGGTCAATGCGCGGTTGCGTATCGAGGTCATGGAGAAGCCGTTTCTGGACTTCAATCTGTCGCCGGAATGGGAGGTGACCCGCAGTGCGCTGACGTACAGCGCCAAGCCGATGACCGAGGACATTCTGGAGGCCTGCCGCTATCGCTTCGAATCCCCCTACGTTCACCTGAAGCGCTCGTTCGTCGAATTCTCGCAGGTCTGTTTCCCGCCTGGCCGCCCGTTGTTGCTGTGCGTACAGGCCTTGATGGAAAAGATTTTCGAGGAATTCACCTTCGATGAAGAGGCCACTCAGGTCGCCACGCCGCTGGTGGAAGTGCTGGAGCGGCGGCGGGGCGTGTGCCAGGACTTCGCCCATTTGATGCTGGCGTGTCTGCGCTCCCGGGGCCTGGCAGCGCGCTATGTGAGCGGCTATCTGCTCACCCAGCCGCCACCGGGCCAGCCCCGGCTGATCGGTGCCGATGCCTCGCACGCCTGGGTCTCGGTATTCTGCCCGGCCTCTGGCTGGGTCGACTTCGACCCCACCAACAATGTGCAGCCTGCGCTGGAACACATCAGCCTGGCCTGGGGGCGCGATTTCTCCGATGTCTCGCCGTTGCGTGGCGTGATTCTGGGCGGCGGCACGCATGATCCGGATGTGCGGGTCACGGTGATGCCGGTCAGCGGCTAATTACCGGGTCCCGTGAATCGTTCTTCAACAGGGCGCTCTCTCGCGAGCGTCCGCGGGACCATTTGACGCACGTTCTTGGAACCCCGGCCCTGATCGGGCACTCTCTTCCTACATCAGTTTTACGTTAATCAAGTCCTGCCCTGGAGATTCAAATGATTCGCAAGCTTGTAGCGATTTCGCTGTTGTCATTGGCCAGTGGTCAATTGCTGGCTGCCGAGTGCTCGGTCACAGTCGATTCGACCGATCAAATGATGTACGACACCAAAGCTATTGAGATCGACAAGGGCTGCAAGGAATTCACCGTCAACCTGACTCACTCCGGCAGCCTGCCGAAGAATGTCATGGGACATAACTGGGTACTGGGCAAAGAAGCCGACGCTCAGGCGATCACCACTGACGGCATGTCGGTTGGCATCGACAAGGATTACGTGAAGCCGGACGACACCCGCGTCATCGCCCACACCAAAGTCATCGGTGCTGGCGAAAAGGATTCGGTGACGTTTGACGTGTCGAAGCTTGATCCGGCGGAAAAATACCAGTTTTTCTGCACCTTCCCGGGCCATATCAGCATGATGAAAGGCGCTGTGACCCTGAAGTAACGACAGGTCCCCGGAGCGTCTGAGAGTATCGTTCCTCACGCTCCGTGGAATGCCGTTTGTGACGCTCTGCGTCACAGATCTGAGCCGCTGCGCACATTCAGGATCGGACGCGGAGCGTCCAGAACTGCATGCCGACGCAGAGCGTCGGCACGATAGCCAGCAATGAGCGTCACAAATCCGTGCCGCGCAGATCACTCATGGTGCGTAAGGCAATTCTCGCTTGTGCTGGGTCTTGGCGTAGGTTTCGCAAATGATCCGGAAGGCTTCCTCGCGTACCGGCTCGCCGTGCAGGAAGGCGTCGATCTCGGCGTAGGTCACGCCGTGCGAGGCTTCGTCCGGTTTGCCAGGTGACAGGTCTTCCAGGTCCGCAGTCGGCACTTTCTCGACCAGTGATTCAGGTGCGCCGAAATGGCGGGCGATGGCGCGTACCTGGTTTTTCACCAGGCCGCTCAACGGTGCCAGGTCGCAGGCGCCGTCGCCGAACTTGGTGAAGAAACCCATCACCGCTTCGGCCGCGTGATCGGTGCCGATCACCAGCCCCTGGTACGCCCCGGCGACGGTGTACTGCGCGACCATGCGCATGCGTGCTTTGGTGTTGCCGAGCACGAAATCCACCGAGGTCGCCGGGAGTCCGTCGAACGCCTTCACCTCGGCGGCCAGTGCTTTGACGCTGCTGCCGATGTTGATGGTATGGCGCTCGTCCGGCTCGATGAAGTCGACAGAGGCCTGGGCTTCGTGCTCATCGGCCTGCACCACGTAAGGCAGGCGCACTGCGATGAAGCGGTAGGCGTTGTCCCCCGTGCTTTCACGTAGCTCCTTGACCGCACGCTGGGCGAGCAAACCCGCCGTCAGCGAGTCGACCCCGCCGCTGATGCCGAGCACCAGGGTCTTGAGCCGTGCGTTCTGCAAGCACTCCTTGATGAAGTTGACGCGGCGGGCGACCTCGGCCTGCAGCGCGTTCTGGTCCGCGAAAGGTGGCTGGACCTTGAGCTGTTCAGCAATCTGGCGCTGTACGGCGTGCATGATTCACTCCTCGTAGATAGGACAATTCAAGCGGGTTTTTCCGGGCTAGGCAAATTAGGCACCTTGAACACATGCCGCAGGTAGGCGACAAAGTTCGGGTCCTTGCACTGCGTCTTGCCGGGCTCGTCAGAGATTTTCGCCACGGCCTGACCGGCGCACGCCGTCATTTTCAATACCATGTTCATCGGCGCAATGCCGGGGATGTCGGCCGTCAGGTTGGTGCCGATCCCGAAGCTGACATTGATGCGTCCGCGCAGTGCGCGAAAGATATCGAGCGCCTTGGGCAGGTTCAGCCCATCGGAAAACACCAGGGTCTTGCTCATCGGATCGATACCGAGCTTCTGGTAATGCGAGATGCATTTTTCGGCCCACTTCACCGGATCGCCCGAATCATGGCGCAAACCGTCGAACAGCTTGGCGAAGTACAGATCGAAGTCGTTCAGGAAGGCATCGGTGGTGATGCAGTCGGTCAGCGCGATCCCCAGCAGGCCGCGATATTCGCGGACCCAGCAATCGAGCGCGGCAATCTGACTGTCGATCAGGCGCGGTCCCAGCTGCTGATGCGCCATGATCCATTCATGGGCCATCGTGCCAAGCGGCTTCAGATCGAGCTGGCGCGCCAGATGCACATTGCTGGTGCCGACGAACTGACCTGGGAAGTCGTTTTTCAGGACGCCAAGCATTTCTTCCTGCACGCGGTAGGAAAACCGCCGGCGCGTGCCGAAGTCTGCCACTTTCAGCTCGGCCAGTTCGTCCGTCGTGGCATGCGTGGTCAGCCACTCGAACTTGTCATACAGACGATTCCGCGCCTGACTGAGCAGGGTGTCCGGGTAACGATGCCGGTTGCGCACTTCGCTGACGATGGCCAGCAGCGGCACTTCAAACAGAATGACGTGCAGCCACGGTCCGTGCAGGCGAATGCACAGTTCGTCATTCTCGATGGTGGTTTTCACGTAGCGGGTATTGAAGCGGAACAGCCCGAGAAAGCGCAGGAAATCCGGTTTGATGAAGGTGATGCGCTCCAGAAAAGCCAGGTGTTCGGGGCTCAGCGACAGCTCGCACAGCAGCTCGATCTGGTGCTTGATTTCATCCAGATAGGGGCGAAGGTCCTCCCCGTTGCGGCAACGAAACTCCCACTCGACGTCCACGTTCGGGTAGTTGTGCAGGACGGCCTGCATCATGGTCAGCTTGTAGAAATCGGTATCGAGCAGGCTTTGCACGATGCGATTGGAAAAGGCGCTCTCGCTCATTGAATCAGGCTCTCCAGAGCAGCCGGATAAAGTGGGGCGCGTGACTTCCTGTCTGTCACCATGGAAGGCTCACGGCCGGATGGGTGTGCATTGTCGCCCTTAAGCGGGGGGTTGATCCAACTGTTCCAGCATCCACTGTAGAAAAACCCGGATTTTGGGCACGTCGGCGGTGTGTTCCGGATAGGACAGGTAGTAGGCGCTGTTAGTGCTGGGTAATGCGTAATCCCAGGCAATCACCAGTTTGCCCTCGGCCAGTTCCTCCTCGACCAGAAAGCGTGGCAGCAGCGCAACACCGCAGCCGACCTGGGCCGCGCGGATGCACATATAGAAGGTTTCAAAGCGTGGCCCGTGATAGCTGTGGTCGGTGTGATAGCCCTGGCTTTCGAACCATTCATGCCACGCTTCGGGGCGGAAGGCATTCTGCAGCAGGACCAGCTCGCTCAGTTGCGTCGGGTCGCCGAGCGGCTCGTCGGGCAGGCTTTCGGGGGCGCACACCGGCACCAGTTCCTCGCCGAACAACTTCACGCTTTCTGCACCGGGCATGGCGGCCTGGCCGAAATAGAACGACACGTCGCAGCGGCCCTTGATCAGGTCATCGGATTCCTGTTCGTTGATCAGGTCCAGGTGAATGTGCGGGTGACGCAAGCGCCAGCCCTTGAGGCGCGGCACCAGCCAGCGGGCGCCGAATGTCGACGGGGTGGAGACCCGCAGCACCTCGGTTTCCCCGCCGTAGGAGCGCAGGAAGTGGGTGGACATCTCGATCTGGGTCAGGATCTTGCGCACTTCGGCCAGATACAGCGCCCCGGCCGGGGTCAGTTGCAGACGTCGGCGCACGCGCTGAAACAGCAGGTGCTGAACCAGCTCTTCGAGTTGCGCGACCTGCTTGCTGACAGCGCTCTGGGTCAGGTTGAGTTCTTCTGCTGCGCGCGTGAAGCTCAGGTGCCGGGTCACTGCCTCAAAGCATTGCAATGCGGCTATCGAGGGCAGATGACGTTTGTTCAGCATGATGACTTCTCTGTTTGCGGCGCGAAGGGGCTGGCGTAAGCAATATGAATTATCGGAATGATATCTCGCTTAAAGGTCGTTTGTCGGGCGTATGCAGGGACGTTATTACCGGCGTCGCGTGACGCGCGTTTCAGAATCTGACGATGGCTGCGGCAGGCCGCGTTTAATCCGCTAGCCTCAAATGGTGCGTCTCGTAGCGTTCGCGCACCGGGCGTGTGCAATTCGGTGACGTGAGCTGTTACAGGTGGGTTGCCCATCATGGCATGTGCTGGTTGCTACTCGAGTGCGCACGGGTTGCTCTTTTTTCTTCCGAGGTTGCACCTTGCGCGCTCGAAGCAACCAGAGTGCCCTGTTGCGCGGCCTTGCATGATGGATCGACACGAAAAACGCGACATCTCCTTCAACTAAAAAGCGATGGCACGCGCCTTGCTCTGAGCAACTCTGTATCTGTTCGATCATGAAAGTGCCAACTAAAAAAATATCCTCAGGAGCACCACTTATGTCGCATACGTTTTACAGGAAAGGTTTTCTGGCAATTGCAGTGGCTACTGCATTGGGCGTGTCTTCGTTTGCACAGGCGGACGTGAAAATCGGCGTAGCGGGCCCGATGACCGGCGCGAATGCGTCGTTTGGTCAGCAATACATGAAGGGCGCGCAGGCAGCAGCCGACGCGATCAATGCGGCAGGTGGTGTCAACGGGGAGAAAATCGTACTGGTCGCGGGCGATGACGCCTGTGAGCCCAAGCAGGCCGTGGCGGTTGCCAACCGCCTGGTGGATCAGGACAAGGTGATTGGCGTGGTCGGACACTTCTGTTCATCGTCGACCATTCCGGCTTCGGATATCTACAGCGATGCAGGTGTGATTGCCATCACGCCAGGCTCGACCAACCCGACCGTGACCGAGCGAGGCATGAAAGAAATGTTCCGCATGTGCGGTCGTGACGATCAGCAGGGTATCGTTGCCGGTGACTACATCGTCGACGTGCTCAAAGGCAAGAAAGTCGCTGTTATCAACGACAAGGACACTTACGGCAAGGGCCTCGCTGACGCAACGGCCAAGCAACTGACCGCGCGGGGCGTCAAGCCGATCCTCGAAGAGGGTCTGACCCGTGGCGAGAAAGATTTCAGTGCGCTGGTGACGAAGATTCGCTCGGTAGGCGCTGACGTCGTGTACTTCGGCGGTCTGCACCCGGAAGCCGGTCCGCTGGTTCGGCAGATGCGCGAGCAGGGCCTCAAGGACGTCAAGTTCATGTCCGATGATGGCGTCGTGACCGACGAACTGGTCACCACTGCGGGTGGCGCACAGTACGTCGATGGCGTGTACATGACCTTCGGCGCTGACCCGCGCGCATTGCCAGACAGCAAGGCTGTCGTGGAACAGTTCCGCAAGGCCGGTTACGAGCCTGAAGGTTACACCCTGTACGCTTACGCTTCGGTACAGGCCCTGGCGGCCGGGTTCAACGGCGCCAAGTCCAACAAGGGTGACGCAGCCGCCGTCTGGCTCAAGGCCAACCCGGTCAAGACTGTCATGGGTGAAAAAGCCTGGGATGCCAAGGGTGACCTGAAAGTCTCCGACTACGTGGTTTACCAGTGGGACGCCGCCGGCAAATACAAGCAACTCGAAAAACAGAAGTGAGATAGACCTCGCGTCGGCCCTGCGCGTCAGGCGCTGACCCGATGATGGGCTCGCCCAAGAGCGAGCCTGCATCTCTTTTAGCGTTTTCGGACCTGTCGGTCATGCCTCACGAGGGTGTGACTGGCGGGGTGCTGAGCTGCCTTTTTGTGTGAGTGTGCGTGATGGATGGAATCTTCCTGCAACAAATGGTCAACGGACTCACTCTCGGGTCTGTCTACGGCCTCATCGCCATCGGTTATACGATGGTCTACGGCATCATCGGCATGATCAACTTCGCCCATGGCGACGTGTACATGATTTCCGCCTACCTGGCCGCCATCGGCCTCGCGGTTCTGTCTTTCTTCGGCGTGGAATCCTTTCCATTCCTGATTCTCGGTACGCTGATCTTCACCATTGTGGTCACTGGCGTTTACGGCTTCGTCATCGAGCGTGTGGCGTACAAGCCACTGCGCAACTCGACCCGTCTGGCGCCGCTGATCAGCGCCATCGGCATTTCCCTGATCCTGCAGAACTACGCACAGATCAGCCAGGGCGCGCGCCAGCAAGGCGTGCCGACGCTGCTCGAAGGTGCGTGGCGCTTTGAAGTCGGCAGCGGCTTCGTGCAGATCACCTACACCAAGATCTTCATCCTCATTGCCGCCTTCGTCGGCATGGGCGTGCTGACCTACATCATCAAGTACACCAAGCTGGGCCGCATGTGCCGGGCCACGCAGCAAGACCGCAAGATGGCCTCGATCCTCGGCATCAACACCGACCGGGTCATTTCCTATGTGTTCATCATCGGCGCTGCCATGGCTGCGCTGGCCGGTGTGCTGATCACCATGAATTACGGCACGTTCGACTTCTATGCCGGCTTCATCATCGGCATCAAGGCGTTTACTGCGGCCGTTCTGGGCGGGATCGGTTCGTTACCGGGTGCCATGCTGGGCGGTTTGATCCTGGGGGTTGCCGAGTCGCAGTTCTCCGGTCTGATCAACTCCGATTACAAAGACGTGTTCAGTTTCGGCCTGCTGGTGCTGATTCTGATCTTCCGTCCCCAAGGCCTGCTGGGTCGCCCACTCGTGGCGAAGGTATAAGTATGTCCGCTCCTGTTGCTGTTCCAGTTTCCAAACCTGTTGAAATCAAGAAGAGTCTGATAGACGCCGTGGTCGCCGGGTTGCTGGCGCTGATCGTGTTCGGCCCCATCGTCGGGATCGTGCTCGATGGCTACAGCTTCAACCTGCAGCCGACCCGCGTGGCCTGGCTGGTGGGCGTGGTCATGATCGGTCGCTTTTTGATCAGTCTGTTTCTGCAAACACCCAGAGGCCTGCGTGTTTCCCAGAGCTTCGAAAGCTCCGACTCCGGCGTGCATGTGCTCAAACCGGATCATCGATCACGCTTGTACTGGATCATTCCGCTGCTGATCGTGATTGCCATCGTGTTCCCGATCTTCGCCAACAAGTACATTCTGACCGTGGTCATTCTCGGTCTGATCTACGTGCTGCTCGGCCTGGGTCTGAACATTGTGGTCGGTCTGGCGGGGCTGCTCGACCTTGGCTACGTGGCGTTTTACGCCATCGGTGCTTATGGTCTGGCGCTGGGCTATCAGTATCTGGGCCTGGGCTTCTGGTCGGCGTTACCGCTGGCGGCGATTGCGGCGGCGCTGGCCGGATGCATTCTCGGCTTCCCGGTGTTGCGCATGCATGGTGACTATCTGGCCATCGTGACCCTCGGGTTCGGCGAGATCATTCGCCTGGTGCTGAACAACTGGCTGTCGTTCACCGGCGGCCCGAATGGTGTGCCGGTGCCCGCGCCCACCTTCCTCGGGCTGGAGTTCGGCCGACGCGCCAAGGATGGCGGGGTGCCGATTCATGAATATTTCGGCTTCGATTACAACCCGGACCTGAAATTCATCTTCATCTACGCCGTGCTGTTCCTGGTCGTGCTGGCGGTGTTGTTCATCAAGCACCGCCTGACGCGCATGCCGATCGGGCGTGCCTGGGAAGCCTTGCGCGAGGACGAGATCGCCTGTCGTTCGATGGGCCTCAATCACGTGCTTGTCAAGCTGTCGGCGTTCACGATTGGCGCATCGACAGCAGGCCTTGCAGGGGTGTTTTTTGCCAGCTACCAGGGCTTCGTCAACCCGACCTCATTCACCTTTTTCGAGTCGGCGCTGATTCTGGCGATTGTGGTGCTGGGCGGCATGGGCTCGACCGTCGGTGTGGTGATCGCCGCGTTCGTGCTGACCGTTGCGCCTGAACTGCTGCGCAGCTTCTCCGAGTACCGCGTGCTGCTGTTCGGGATTCTGATGGTGCTGATGATGATCTGGCGACCACGCGGCCTGATTCGCATCAGCCGCACCGGGGTGAAACCGCGCAAAGGCGCGCTGGTGAAAGAGGGGGCTGCGCGATGAGCACTGAAGTGATTCTCTCCGTCGAGCACCTGATGATGCACTTTGGCGGCATCAAGGCCCTCAGCGACGTCAGCCTCAAGGTCCGTCGCAATTCGATTTTCGCCCTGATCGGCCCCAACGGTGCAGGCAAGACCACGGTCTTCAACTGCCTGACCGGTTTCTACAAGGCCACTGGCGGACGCATTGAGCTGCATACCCGTGGCAAGACCACCAACGTGATCAGGCTGTTGGGCGAGCCGTTCCAGGCGACTGACTTCGTGTCGCCGAAAAGCTTCCTCAGCCGGGTGTACTACAAAATGTTCGGCGGCACCCATCTGGTCAACAGGGCAGGGCTGGCGCGCACGTTCCAGAACATTCGCCTGTTCAAGGAAATGTCGGTGGTCGAAAACCTGCTGGTCGCCCAGCACATGTGGGTCAACCGCAGCCTGATCAGCGGGATTCTGAATACCAGGGGCTATCGCAAGGCCGAAGAGGACGCGCTGAATACCGCGTTCTACTGGCTGGAGGTGGTCGATCTGGTGGACTGCGCCAACCGTCTGGCTGGCGAGTTGTCCTACGGGCAGCAACGCCGTCTGGAGATTGCGCGAGCCATGTGCACGCGGCCGCAGGTGATCTGCCTGGATGAGCCTGCTGCCGGCCTCAACCCGCAGGAAACCGAGGCACTCAGCGGCATGATTCGTCTGCTGCGTGACGAGCACGACATGACCATCGTGCTGATCGAGCACGACATGGGCATGGTCATGGGGATTTCCGACGATATTGTGGTGCTCGACCATGGCAACGTGATAGCGATGGGCGGGCCGGAACAGATCCGTAACGATCCTAAGGTGATCGCCGCGTATCTGGGCGCTGATGAAGAGGAGCTGGTATGAGCAAGCCGATCCTCGAACTGAAAGAGATCGATGTGTTTTACGGGCCGATTCAGGCCCTGAAGAAAGTCTCGCTGCACATCAATGAGGGCGAAACGGTGAGCCTGATCGGCTCCAACGGCGCGGGCAAGTCCACGCTGCTGATGTCGATCTTCGGTCAGCCGCGCGCGGCCAGTGGGCAGATCATCTATCAGGGCACCGACATCACCCAGAAGTCCTCGCATTACATCGCCTCCAACGGCATTGCGCAGTCGCCGGAAGGGCGGCGGGTCTTTCCCGACATGTCGGTCGAGGAAAACCTGATGATGGGCACCATTCCGATTGGCGACAAGCATTCGGCCGAAGACATGCAGCGCATGTTCGAGCTGTTCCCCAGGCTCAAGGAACGTCGCAATCAGCGCGCCATGACCATGTCCGGAGGCGAGCAGCAAATGCTCGCCATCGCCCGCGCGCTGATGAGTCGTCCGAAGCTGCTGTTGCTCGATGAGCCAAGCCTGGGCCTGGCACCGATCATCGTCAAACAGATCTTTTCGACCCTGCGTGAACTGGCAGCCACGGGCATGACGATATTCCTGGTCGAGCAGAACGCCAACCATGCGCTCAAGCTGTCTGACCGGGCCTATGTCATGGTCAATGGCGAGATTCGACTGTCCGGCACCGGGAAGGAATTGCTGGTAAATGAAGAGGTAAGGAACGCTTATCTGGGCGGGCACTGAATTCGTCAAAACCCTGCCGTTTTCTTCGCGCGCCCCGGATGCTCAAACATCCGGGGCGCGGTCTATGGAATTGTGGAAAACAATTTTGGCGCGTCTTATAAGTGCGACATAAAACCGCTGCAAATGATTGTTTTGTCACCGTTTTGACTTGTTCAGGTTTACTGTGGAACTGGCTGTTAATAACTTGGGAGTATTTGCCTACAGCCCTTTATGCATAAGGCCTGTAGAAGAGTGGTTAAATTTCGTACAGAGGTT
Source organism: Pseudomonas sp. PvP028 (assembly GCF_017832255.1). Taxonomy (NCBI): domain Bacteria; kingdom Pseudomonadati; phylum Pseudomonadota; class Gammaproteobacteria; order Pseudomonadales; family Pseudomonadaceae; genus Pseudomonas; species Pseudomonas sp. PvP028. The sequence goes on along the minus strand of NZ_JAFIBL010000001.1, from coordinate 706,234 downwards.
TTCGGCCAACTTTACGGGGCGTTTGTCAACAGCGTAGAGGCTGGTCGTTCATACAGTTTTTTCAGGTTAACAGCCTGTGGATAAGTCTGTTAACAAGCCTTGGAAAGACTGCCCCGGACGTTATAGGGTCTGGGCTACAGGCCATCACCGTTTTCTGACGCTTGGCGACCTCTTGGTGGTGTCGGGCAAAGTCAAGGAAAAAACTTCGCCTGATACGCTGCAGGCCCCGAAACACGTGACGTGCAGCGTCACTGACTTGCCCCCAGAGATTGTGGGTCTGACTGTGGATAAGGTGGGCAAAAGTGTCTGTGAGGCCCGTGGCGCAAGGCTTGCTTCGGGTTGGTTGTTTTTTGTACAAATACACTCGGTTGTTGCATCGATGTCCCGCTGACGGGCATTCTGCTGCCCTTGCCAGAAACTTATTAACAGGCAGCGCTGTTTTTGCGCCATGTCAGGAGAATGAAATGACTTCCACTGTATTCATCACGGGCGCCACTTCCGGTTTTGGCGAGGCGTGTGCCCGCCGTTTCGCCGAGGCAGGCTGGTCGCTGGTGCTGACCGGTCGACGCAAGGACCGTCTGGATGCCTTGAGCGCCGAGCTTTCGAAGCAGACCAAGGTGCATACGCTGGTGCTGGATGTGCGTGACCGCAAGGCGATGGAGAGCGGCATCGCAGGTTTGCCTGAAGAGTTCGGCAGCATTCGCGGGCTGATCAACAATGCCGGCCTGGCGCTGGGAATCGATCCTGCGCCCAAGTGCGATCTGGATGACTGGGACACCATGATCGACACCAACGTCAAAGGTCTGGTGTACACCACGCGTCTGCTGCTGCCACGCCTGATCGCGCATGGTCGCGGCGCGAGCATCGTCAACCTGGGTTCGGTCGCCGGTAACTATCCGTATCCAGGCGGCAACGTCTACGGTGGCACCAAGGCCTTTGTCGGGCAGTTCTCGCTGAACCTGCGCAACGACCTGATCGGCACCGGCGTGCGCGTCACCAACCTTGAGCCGGGGCTGTGCGAGAGCGAGTTTTCGCTGGTACGTTTCGGCGGTGATCAGGCCAAGTACGACGCCACCTACGCAGGTGCCGAGCCGATTCAGCCTCAGGACATCGCCGACACCATCTTCTGGATCATGAACACGCCCGCCCACGTCAACATCAACAGCCTGGAACTGATGCCAGTCAGCCAGACCTGGGCCGGCTTTGCGATTGATCGCAACCGCGGTTGATTGACGTGCTGATCGGGCCGCGCAGCTTTGGCCCGATCAGCTGTCTGCCGGCGTTGGCGGCGGGAATGCGCTGACGAAGCGGTTTTCGACGAAATCCGCCAGGCCGATGTAGCAGGTGGCCAAGTGGTAGGGCGTGGTCGACGGCATGTCGCTGCGGCTGACCCTGCCATCGGGCTCGACGCACTCGTTCCAGCCCTTGGCATGCAGAAAGCGCTGCTCGAAGGCCGACAACTGCTGAGTCAAGGCCAGCTCGCAGTCCGGGCGCAGGGCCATGGCCCGCAGGTATTCCGCCTGGGCCCAGATACGCTGGGTTGCATCGCGTACCGTACCATCGAGCGTCAGCATCGCCGTCACAGCCCCGCTGTGTGGATCGACACCCTGCGCCTGGGCGTAGGCGAACGCGCGGGTCATGGATTCATGCAGCTCGCGCCCGTGCAGTTCCGGCGACGATTGCAGCAGGAAGAACCATTCGAATTGATGACCTGGCTCGTACCAGTTATCCACAGCGCCCAGAGGCTTCTCCAGCATCACGCCGGTTGCCGTATCGACGAAACGGCGCTGCATGTGGATAACCAGCGCGTCCAGTGCCGCCTGCGTGGCAGGGTCGGCACGCACCGACAGGGTGGCCAGAAAGGCCTCTGCCAGATGCATCAAGGGGTTTTGCAGCGGGCCGGTGCCCAACACCGACCAGTCTTCATCGAGCTGCGCCTCGTACAGCCCGTCGTCGTCGGCAAAGCGTTCTGCCACAACGTTGAGCGCTGCGTTGAGCACCGACTCTGCCAGCGGGTCCTGCACTTTCGCCCAGTAATGCGCGCAGGCAAAAATAATGAAGGCGTGGGTGTAGAGGTCCTTGCGGCGATCCAGCGGCTTGCCCTGTGGGTCGATGCTGTAGAACCAGCCGCCATGCTCGGCATCGTGGAAGTGCTGTTGCAGAGAACGGAACAATTCACCGGCCCGCGCCCGTGCATCTGGCACTTGTGCGTGATCGATGAGGCTGGAAAACAGAAACAGCTGACGCGCACAGGCCATGGCGCGATAGCGTTGCGGCGGCAACGGTTGATCGCCGGCGTCGAGTGCTTCGTAGGGCAATGCCAGTTGCGCGTTCCAGCCAGGACCCTGCCACAGCGGAACGACGACCTGCATGAAGTGCTGCTGCAAGGCGGCGAACAACGAGGTCAATTCAGGCGTGGAGGCGGAACGGGTCACATGAGGCATCGGCTGGCATCGCGGCAGTGTCGAGGTGCGCAGCATGTTATCAGGATTGCTGCACCAAGACGGGTGATGATCGTTCCTCACGCCAGGCGCGTGAGGAACCTCTGGCAGTCAGCCAATCAGCGCCAGTCGCTCGTTGATCGCGGCTTCGATCCCTTGGGCATCCAGGCCGCACTCGGTGAGCATCTGCGCAGGCTTGGCGTGCTCGACGTAGACATCCGGCAGCCCCAGGTGCAATACCGACTTGAGGATATTGGCGCGTGCCAGGAACTCGCTGACCGCAGCACCGGCACCGCCCATGACGGCGTTTTCTTCCAGTGTGACCAGCAACTCGTGATTGGCGGCAGCTTCGCTCACCAAGGCTTCGTCCAGTGGTTTGACGAAGCGCATGTCGATCACTGTTGCGTCGAGCTTCTCGGCCACCACCAACGCCTCGGCCAGTTGCACGCCGAACGCCAGTATCGCAACGCCCTGGCCCTGACGCCGCACAACGCCCTTGCCGATCTCGACCGGTTCAAGATTGGCCTCGATCACCGCATTAGGGCCGGTGCCGCGTGGGTAGCGCACTGCCGCAGGGCCGGTATGCAGGTAACCGGTGCTGAGCAGCTTGCGCAGTTCGTTTTCATCGCTCGGCGTCATCACCAGCATGCCAGGGATGCAGCGCAGGTAGGAGAGGTCGAAGCTGCCTGCGTGAGTCGGGCCGTCTTCGCCTACCAGTCCGGCGCGGTCGATGGCGAACAGCACGTCGAGGTTCTGTACCGCGACGTCGTGGATCAGCTGATCGTAACCACGCTGCAGGAAGGTCGAATAGATCGCCACCACCGGCTTGCTGCCTTCGCAGGCCATACCGGCAGCCAGGGTCACTGCGTGTTGTTCGGCGATGGCCACGTCGAAGTAACGCTCGGGGAAGCGTTCGCTGAACGCGACCAGGTCCGAACCTTCCTTCATCGCGGGCGTGATGCCGACCAGCCGTGCGTCAGCGTCGGCCATGTCACAGATCCACTGGCCGAATACGCCGGAGTATTTCGGTGCGCTGATCTTTTTCTGCGCGGCAGGCGCATTCAGCGGCTCGAGCTTGGTGATGGCGTGATAGCCGATCGGATCGACTTCGGCCGGCTCGAAACCCTTGCCCTTCTTGGTCACCACATGCAGAAACTGCGGGCCTTTCAGGTCACGCATGTTGCGCAGGGTGGCGATCAGGGTCGGCAGGTCGTGGCCGTCGATAGGACCGATGTAGTTCCAGCCCAGCTCTTCGAAGAGCGTGCCCGGGACCAGCATGCCTTTGGCGTACTCTTCGGTGCGCCGCGCGATTTCCCAGGCGCCGGGAAGGCGCGAAAGCACCTTTTTGCTGCCTTCACGCATGCTGCTGTAGGTGCGGCTGGAAAGAATCTTGGCCAGGTAATTCGACAGCCCGCCGACATTGCGCGAGATCGACATGTCGTTGTCGTTGAGGATCACCAGCATGTCGGCGGCCACTTCCGGCGCGTGGTTCAGCGCTTCGAAGGCCATACCGGCAGTCAGCGCTCCGTCGCCGATCACGGCAATCGATTTGCGCTCGCTGCCCTGCAGGCGCGAGCCAATCGCCATGCCCAGCGCGGCGCTGATCGAGGTGCTGGAGTGCCCGACACCAAAGGTGTCGTACTCGCTTTCGCTGCGACGCGGAAAGGCCGCAACCCCGTCCTTCTGGCGCAGGGTGGACATGCGCGCGCGACGGCCGGTGAGGATCTTGTGCGGATAGGCTTGATGACCCACGTCCCACACCAGACGGTCGTCCGGGGTGTCGAAAACGTAATGCAGCGCGATGGTCAGCTCGATGACCCCGAGACCGGCACCAAAATGCCCTCCGGTCTGGCCAACGGAATACAGCAATTCCAGGCGCAGCTCATCGGCCAGGGTTTCCAGCTCGGCTTCGCCCAGACGGCGCAGGCCGTGCGGGGTATCGGCTCGGTCGAGCAACGGCGTGACCGGGCGCTCGCGGGGGATCTCTTTGAACGTCGTGGGCATCAGGCGAATCGTTATAAGTAAAAGAGGCGGCAGTTTACCTTATGCATCGTACGCTGCCCATGAAGTGAGTCGGCGGATGATCTGCCGACTGACATGTGTAATGACTGAGACCACGATAAAGCGTGGTTGATTCAGCGGATTTTCCGGTTCGGGTGACAGTTGTCAGTGGCGACGTTCGACGATATAGCGCGCCAGCTGGCGCAATGGCTCTGCGGCGGCATCGAACGGGCTCAGCGCCTGCAGCGCCTGATCACGCAGTTCCAGTGCGTAGTGTTTGGCCGCTTCCAGGCCCAGCAGCGCCGGGTAGGTCGGCTTGTCGCGGGCGATGTCGGCACCCTGGCGCTTGCCGAGGGTCGCGGTATCGCTTTCGACATCGAGAATGTCGTCCTGAACCTGAAAAGCCAGGCCGATTGCACGCGCGTAGACCTGCAGAGCATCGAGCCGCGGCTGATCGGCGTGACCGCTGGCCAGTGCGCCCAGCCGGACGCTGGCTTCGATCAATGCACCGGTCTTGTGGCGATGCATGTATTCCAGCGCGGCCTGATCGAGCTTCAGCCCCACTGAACCCAGATCGATAGCCTGACCACCCACCATGCCTGCCGGTCCGGCCGCATTCGCGAGGGCGGTAACCATCTGCAGACGCGTCTCGGCATCGCGTGACGTCAGGTGGGGGGCGAGCAGGGCCGTGAAGGCCAGGCTTTGCAGGCCGTCACCGGCGAGGATTGCGCAGGCTTCATCGAAGGCCTTGTGCGTGGTCGGCTGGCCGCGACGCAGGTCGTCGTCGTCCATTGCCGGCAAATCGTCATGTACCAGCGAGTAGGCGTGAATCAGTTCAACGGCACAGGCGGCGCCGTTGGCATCCTCGGCTACACCGCCCAGTGCTTCGCAGGCGGCATACGCGAGCAGCGGGCGCACGCGCTTGCCGCCGTTCATCACGCTGTAGCGCATGGCTTCGTAGAGGCGTTCGAGCTCAGGGCCCGGAGCCTTGAACAGCCCGTCGAGTGCTGCGTTGACGCGAGTCTGGCTTTGCGCTTGATAGCTCGCGATCATTCGGGGAGTTCCGCATCGTCGAACGGCTCTTCGCTCAGCTCGCCATCGCGTTCCAGCAGCACCTGAACCTTCTGCTCGGCCTGGGTGAGGGCGCTCTGGCAGTCGCGGGTCAGGCGTACACCTTGCTCGAAGGCGGTCAGGGAGTCTTCCAGCGACAACTCGCCATTCTCCAGCCGCTCTACCAGCGCTTGCAGGTCAGCGAGTGACTGTTCGAAATCCAGTGCAGCTTTCTTGCGGGCCATGGGGGCATTTCCGGTAGAGGTTAAACCGCGCGACACTAGCAGAGCGAGGGCGTCTGGGCAAATTGCGGCGACGGACCTGCGCTCTTCAAGCGGCTGCCGGGTTCAACCTGCCGCGAATCCGTTGCGCAGGTCTGCGATCAGATCTTCCGGGCTTTCCAGGCCGACCTGCAGCCGCAGCATCGGGCCAGCGCCGCGGTCAGGACCGTGTTGTTCGACTTCCGTGATGAGGCTTTCAAACCCACCCCAGGAGTAGCCGACGCCGAACAGTTTCAACGCGCCGGTAAAGCGATCCAGCACCTGCCGGTCGGTGGTATTGAATTCGAAACTGAGCAAGCCGTTGCAGCCGTGGAAGTCGCGCTTCCAGATCGCGTGGCCTGGATCGTCCGGCAACGCGAGATAGAGCACGCGGGCAACCTGGGGCTGGGCCTGCAGCCATTGTGCGATTTGCAGCGCGTGACGCTCATGCATGGCCATGCGCGCCGCCAGACTGCGGGCACCACGCAGCACCAGATAGGCATCATCAGGGCTGACGGTATTGCCCACGGCGGTGTTCATGGTTTTCAGGGCATGCCAGTGCGCTTCGGTGGTGCTGACGCTGCCCATCATGACGTCGGAGTGGCCGGCCACGTACTTGGTCAGGGCCATCAGCGAAATGTCCGCGCCCAGCTCCAGCGGCTTGAACAACACCCCCGAGCCCCATGAGTTATCCACAGCCAGCAGCAGATTCCTTGCTTTGCACAGCTGTGACAGGGCAGGCAGGTCACACATGTCGAATGTCAGCGAGCCGGGCACCTCGGCATAGATCATCCGGGTGTTGGCCTTGATCAGCGATTCCACGTTACTGCCGTCGGCCGCGTAGAAATCGAACTGGATGTCGAAGGCGGTCAGCATGGTTTTCGCCAGCCGCCGAACAGGGCCATAGACCGATTCGGTCATCAGGACATGATCGCCGGGACGCAGAAACGATTGAAACATCTGCGCCACTGCGGCCAGCCCGGTCGGGTACAGGCAGGTGCCGTGTGCGCCTTCGAGCTCGGAGATCAGGTCTTGCAAGGCAAACGCAGTCGGGTTGCCGTTGGCACCGTAAGTCAGCGAGCGCTCAGGCCCCGCGGTGCGAATTTCCGCCTGCCGCAAGCTTTCCAGACTGTCGAACAGCACTGTACTGAGGCGTACGACGGGTGGGTTGACCGCAATCCCGGGCCCGCTGCTGGCACTGCGGCCGCATTGCGACAGGGCGGTGTGGGCACGAGGGTCTTTGTCTTGCGGCATTGGAGGCTCCGGGTGGAAAAGGCTTGCAGGCTGCGGCGCTGGTACCCGCAAGCGTAATGCATCGTGCGCCTGGCAGGTATCACTGATCGTTCAACATAGCGCTCGCGTAGAACTCATGCAGTTTCGCTTGCAGTAACTGTCTGTCCGGCAGGCGGGTCTGGTACTCGGCAATCAACGCGGGTGAAAGCGAGCGGTTCAGAGCGTACTCGACTACTTCGTCGTTTTTGCTGGCGCAGAGTAAAACGCCAATGGCCGGGTTTTCATGGGGTTTGCGTTCGTTGCGGTCCAGCGCTTCCAGGTAGAAGTCCAGCTTGCCGAGGTATTCGGGCTCAAAGCGGCCGACCTTGAGCTCAATGGCAACGAGGCAGTTGAGGCCTCGATGGAAAAACAGCAGATCCAGAGCAAAGTCCTGGCCGCCGACCTGCAACGCGTACTCGGAGCCGACAAAACAGAAATCGCGGCCTAGCTCGATCAGAAAGTCCCTCAGGCGTTTCAACAAGCCGCCATGCAGGTCCGCCTCGGCGTGCCCCGGTGGCAGCTCCAGAAACTCCACCATGTAGGCATCACGGAATATATCCAGTGCGGCCGGCCGGGTTTCCTTGAGCATCGCCGAGGCTTTGGCTGGCTGGGTGACAGTGCGCTCGAATAGAGCGTTCTTGAATTGGCGCTCAAGTTCGCGTTTTGACCACCTTTCCTGAGTTGCCATTTTCAGGTAGAACTCGCGTTCTTCAGGACGCTTGCTCTGGCTGAAAATGATCAGGTTATGTGACCAGGATAATTGTCGCGCCAGTGGCGCGACTTTCTCTTCTGCACGGTAAATCTCATAGAATTGACGCATGCGAAAAAGGTTGCTGCGCGTGAAACCACGCAGTCCTGGCTGGGTGGTGGCCAGATGCTCGGCAAGCTGGGTGACCACCGCGTCACCCCATTCAGCGTTTTCAAGCTTGCGACTGATGTAAGCGCCGACTTGCCAGTAAAGCTCGATCAATTGGGTGTTCACCGCCTGTGCGGCCTGCTGTCGAGCGCTCCGGATCATGGCGAGCACTTCATCAAAGCGATCATGTACAGGCGTATGCGGTGTGTTGGGAGTACTCATACTGAAAGTACTCCACTGCGTGGCGACCTGATGGGCGATTGCAAGCGAAAGTCTGGAAGAACAGTTGTTCGGCTCATAAAGGCGCGTCCTTGGGCGGTGGCTAAGGTCGGCTACTTTACGTGCAGATCAGGACGTTCTGTTCCAGAGTTTCCTTTGGGTTTGTAGCATCAGGTTTCTGTCCGCGAAGGACTTGACGTGTGCCTTATTTATCCAGATCGGACGCCTGATGCCGCTCCGGAACCTGATCGGCTTCTTCGCCCCAGGTGCGATTGACCTTCTGGCCTTTGATAACGGCAGGGCGTGCGGCGATTTCTTCTGTCCAGCGAATCAGATTCGGGTATTCGTGTACCGAGAGGAATTCGGCAGCCGAATACACCTTGTTCTGCACCAACGCGCCATACCATGGCCAGACCGCGATATCGGCAATCGTGTAGGTGTCGCCAGCCAGGTAGCGGTGCTCGCCCAGGCGACGGTTCAGCACATCGAGTTGGCGCTTGGCTTCCATCGCGAAGCGGTTGATGGGGTATTCGAGTTTTTCGGGCGCATAGGCGTAGAAATGCCCGAAACCACCACCCAGATACGGCGCAGCGCCCATCTGCCAGAACAGCCAGTTCAGCGTTTCGGTGCGGCCTGCCGGGTCGGCGGGCAGGAAGCTGGAAAACTTCTCTGCCAGGTACAGCAGGATAGAGCCGGACTCGAATACCCGAACAGGTGTTTCATGGCTTCGATCCAGCAATGCCGGGATCTTGGAATTGGGATTGATCTCGACAAAGCCGCTGGAGAACTGATCGCCCTCGGAGATGCGGATCAGCCAGGCATCGTATTCCGCGCCGCTGTGCCCGAGCGCCAGCAGCTCTTCGAGCATGATCGTGACCTTCACGCCGTTGGGGGTGGCCAGCGAATAAAGCTGCAGCGGGTGCTTGCCGACCGGCAGCACCTTGTCGTGCGTGGGGCCGGCGACGGGCCGGTTGATGCTGGCGAACGTGCCGCCCGCTTTTGTTTCCTGCTGCCAGACCTTCGGCGGGGTGTAGGACGTTTGGGTCATGAGGAGCCTCGCTTGTTCAAGGGTGATCGCTGGACCGGTCGTGTTGCAAAGGACCATTGACGTTATAGATCAACGCGGGTGCAGGGAAGTGCCTTGCGATCGTGAACGAGTGTGGCGAGGGGCTCATTTCGCTACCGCTGGGAGTTTGTGGAATATTCCTACAGCAACTAAGGCGGCATCCTATAGCTGTGGCTGGGTAAAAGAAGAGAACATGTGTTCGCAGCATGAGGCCATAAGGTTAGCCATTTATGATCTTGGTTGTCAAAGTCGCTCTCTCTGATTTACCTATTAATAGCTGGATACCGTATGCCGTCTTTTTGCAGTCCGGGCGTTATGAAGTGGCGTGACCTGATCATCAATCTTGTTTCCAAGGAAATAAAAATCCGTTACATGGGCGCAACGTTGGGCTTTGTCTGGTCATTGGGCAATCCGCTGGTTGTAACACTCACGTATTACACGGTGTTCACCTATATTCTGCCCAGCAGTCAGGATCGCTTCGCGCTGCACCTGGTGACAGGTGTTGTGCACTGGATGCTTCTGGCACAAATTGTTTCGCAAAGCGGAGAGTGGCTGATCAATAACGGCAACCTCATTCGAAAGTTGCGTTTTCCCCGTCTGTTACTACCCGTGTCCGGTGCGCTGGCAATCGTTGTTTTCTGGGCCGGCTGCATGCTCGTCTATGCATCGCTGTTTGCCATGCTCGGTGGCGTCTTTTCGCGTGCGCTGTTGTTTTATCCGATTGTGCTGATCGCATTCATGGCATTGATCATGGGCTTTGGTCTGGCGCTCAGTGTCATTCAGGTCACCGTACGGGATGCCAAGCACTTCATCGACGTGTTTCTACCCTTGCTGTTCTGGCTCACACCCATCGTATGGGTGACCTCATCGCTGCCCGACGGTATCGCCCGCATTGCGGCCTATAACCCGATAGGCCTGTACTTCAACACTTTCACCAGCATTCTGCATACCGGAGTCGTTCCGGAGCCCCGTGATCTGCTGCTGTGCGTGCTCATGGGCGCTGCGTCGCTGCTTGTGGGCCTGTTGATGTTCAGGAAGGTGGACAACGTGGTGGAGTATCTATGAGTCGCGTCGTCATCAAGGCAGAGAACCTCACCAAGCAGTTTGTTCTGCGCCACAACAGAGGCGGTTTGAAGAAGAAGTTTCTCGGGCTGTTTGACGCTCAATACCGTGAACGTGCCGAAACATTCACGGCAGTCAGCGATGTATCGTTCACCTTGCACAAAGGTGAGTCGCTTGCACTGGTGGGGCATAACGGTTCAGGTAAAAGTACCTTGTTGCAATTGGTCTCACGCATTCTTGTGCCCACCAGTGGGCGTCTGACCAGCGTGGGTCGGGTGGCACCGCTAATCGAAATAGGGGTGGGTTTTCACCCTGAACTGACCGGCGAGGAAAATATCTACCTCAATGCCAGCCTGTTTGGATTGAGTAACAAGGAAGTGCGTTCGCGTTTCAACGAGATTGTCGATTTTTCCGGGTTGGGAAACTTCATCGATACGCCGGTAAAGAACTATTCGTCAGGCATGTACATGAGGCTGGGTTTTTCAGTCGCCGTTCATGTCGAGCCTCAGACATTACTGGCTGACGAAGTTCTTGCGGTAGGGGACGAAGAGTTCAAGCGCAAATGCCACGAACGAATTCGCATGATGCAGGATGACGGGATGGCCTTGATTCTTGTTACCCACGCAGTAGAAGAAGGTAAAGAGTTTTGCCAGCGTTACTTGACGCTCGAGCGTGGCCGGATGACCGAGCACGGTTATTACTGATTCATTGTTTCGCGATGCCATGCTTCCAATCAACTTGGCCATCACTCCATTCATAAAGGTATTTCCATGTTGCAAATTATCGTTCCGATGGCCGGGGCCGGGAGTCGCTTTGCGGTTGCGGGCTACACCGATCCCAAACCGTTGATTCCTGTACATGGTGTACCGATGATCAAGGTCGTGATCGACAACCTGACGCCGGAGTGCCCGCACAGATTCATCTTTATCTGTCAGGCGGAACAGGTCGCCCGTTACGGGCTGAGGGAAAAACTGCGTACCTGGGCGCCCGGCTGCGAGATCGTCGAACTCGGCGGCCTGACCGGGGGCGCTGCGTGCTCGGTGTATGCAGCGAGGCACCTGCTCGATGACAGCCAGCAAGTGATGATTGCCAACAGCGACCAGTACGTCGATGTGGATATAAACGCCTATCTGCAGGTAATTAACGAGAGCGATGCAGAGGGCTTGATCATGACCATGAAAGCCAGCGATCCGAAATGGTCGTTCGTGGGCTTCGGTGCAGCAGGCCTGATCGACCGTGTGGTGGAAAAAGAGGTTATCTCTGACGAGGCCACTGTCGGCATCTATAACTTTCGCCGTGCAGGTCAACTGATATCGGCCATCGAGGCGATGGTCGCGAAAGATCTTCGCGTCAATGGCGAGTTCTATGTCGCACCGGTTTACAACGAGCTTATCGGGCAGGGCGCCAGGGTCATTCATTACAGCATTGGTGCAGAAGGTCATGGCATGTATGGCCTGGGCATCCCGGCAGACCTCAACCAGTTCCTGTCGTTGCCGCTGAGCAGGCAGGCAGCCTCGGGAAAAGAGGCCTGACATGCAGATCATCAGCCATCGCGGCTATTGGCTGCAAAGGCCAGAGCGCAATCTGCCCGAAGCTTTTCATCGATCATTCGACCTTGGCTTCGGCACCGAAACCGATGTCCGTGATGTGGCTGGCCAGCTGGTTATTTCCCACGACATGCCCGCGGGCGGCGAGCTGACGCTGGACGGCCTGCTCGACATCATGGCGGGCCGCAACCTGCCGCTGGCCATCAACGTCAAGGCGGATGGCCTGGCGCAGGCTCTCGCTGAAACCTTCGCGCGGTACGGCCATACCAACTGGTTCGCCTTCGATATGGCGGTTCCGGACATGCGCAGTTACCTCAACGCCAACCTCATCACTTACACCCGTCTCAGCGACGTTGAGCCTTCGCCTGCCTGGCTTGAACAGGCTGCAGGCGTCTGGCTTGACGGTTTTGAGGGTGAGTGGTTCTCCAACCAGGTCATTGGCGATCTTCTTTCCCTGGGCAAGCGGATTTGTGTGGTGTCACCCGAATTGCACGGGCGTGGTCATGACGCCCTGTGGCAGCAATTGCTTGAGTTCAGGTCGCAGGACCGTTTGATGCTGTGCACTGATCTTCCCGCAGACGCAGCCACTTTCTTCACGTGAGGCAATCATGATCAAGGCAGTGATTTTCGATATGGACGGTGTCCTTATCGACGCCAAGGAATGGCATTACGACGCACTGAACAAAGCGCTCAGCCTGTTCGGTTACAACATCAGTCGCCACGAACACCTCACCGCCTACGACGGTCTGCCCACCTCGCGCAAACTCGACATGCTGAGTGTCGAACGCGACCTGCCGGTTGCGTTGCACGCCTTCATCAACGAGATGAAACAGCAGTACACCATGGAGATCGTTTACGCCCAGTGCAAACCGACCTTTGTGCATCAATACGCGTTGTCATCACTGAAAGCGCTGGGTTACAAGCTGGCAGTGGCGTCCAACTCCATTCGCAACACCGTGGAGGTCATGATGAACAGGGCAGATCTCGACCGATACCTCGATCTGCGGCTCTCCAACGAAGACGTCAGGCATGCCAAGCCAGCGCCGGACATCTATACCAAGGCCATCAGCCAATTGGGTCTTCGGCCTGAAGAGTGCCTGATCGTCGAGGACAACGAGAATGGCATCAAGGCCGCAAGAGACTCCGGCGCACATGTGCTGGTCGTGGCTGAAACCTGCGATGTAAACCTTAATAACATTCTTGGCAAAGTCGAGCAGATCAACTTCGAAAAGGCGGCAGTCCTGTGAGCGCGTTGAACATCATCCTTCTGACCGGCAGGCAGTCAGAGGCGCCGCACGATGAGGGCGAGTACCCGCACTACCTGTGCGAATACAACGGCAAGCCACTGATTCATAAACTGATAGATAACTGCGCAGTACTTCAGCCGCGCAGGATGATCTGCACATTCTCGAACCACGATATCGCCCGGCTGCACCTTCGCAACATGGTCCCGCAGATGCACCCGTCGGCCAGTGTTCTGCCGGTTCACAACATCACCCGGGGTGCGGCGTGCACGGCGCTTCTGGCGAGTGAAGAAATCGACAACGATGATGAACTGCTGATTCTCAGTGTCAGCGATTCTCTGGATATCGAGCTGCAGGATGTAGTGCGCGCGTTTCGGGAAAGTCATGAGGATGCCGGAGTGGTCATCTTCAATTCTCTGCACCCTCGTTATTCATTCGCGCGCCTGGATAGCGACTGCCGGGTTATCGAAGCTGCTGAAAAAAATCCGATCAGCTCAAACGCCATTGCAGGTGTGTACTGGTTCAAGTCCGGCTCGCTGTTCGTATCGGCGGCCAAGGAGATGATTCGCAAGGACGCCAGGGTCAACGACAACTTCTACATAGCCCCCGCCCTTAATGAGCTGGTGCTCTTGCAGAAGAGGATCGGCGCCTACCGGATCGAACCGAATCAGTACCGGCCACTGAAAACCGACAGTCAGCTCCACGCTTTCGAAGCAGGAGAAATGCGATGAAAACGGCCAGACTGGAAGACATGGTCAAAGGCTGGTTCGTGGGCGGATTCGAACCTGCAGTTTTCAGTACCGAGTCCTGTGAGGTCGGGGTCAAGACCTACAAGGCAGGTGAAAAGGAAGCGGCTCATTACCACAAGGTCGCCACCGAGATAACCGTGCTCATCGCCGGGTCAGTCAACATGCGCGATCAGGTCTGGCATGCCGGCGACATCATCGTTCTGGAACCGGGTGACATCACGGCGTTCGAAGCGCTCACCGATGCGACCACCGTTGTCGTGAAGGTGCCAGGTGCGCTTGCTGACAAGTACGTCGTCTGACCATGAAAACGACCCATCTGCAGCATCACCCAAGCCTCGGTTACATAGCGGCTGGCAGTCTGCGCAGCCTCCCGGTGGGGCTGCTGCTGCCCCATGACTGTTCCAGCTTGATCTCATTTCGCGCGCATCCCTTTCGCAAGCCTGAAAGGGTGATCAAGAAACTGCATGCCGCACAGCGTCCGTTGTGTCTGTATGGGTCGGGTAGCTACTGTTTTTATGGTGTCCAGAGTGATTCGCCGCTGGCACCCCTGCTGCTGTGGGACGGTGCGCACTTTCTGAATGTTGGCGAAAAAATCACGGTTATCGAAGACTCGCCTATCGAGTGTTATCTGGATCGTGATTACTTCGCCGGCTCGCTCAAGGTCATTGCGCGTTCGGCCAGCTCGGTCACTTACAAGAAAGTGTCCAGGCTGACTGCGGAATCGAACGACGATCTCGACAGCTGGACCTTCGGCATTCCTGTCGGTCCAGGCGACGCCACCGTTCTCAATGCCGTCGTGAAGCGCATTCTGGAAACTGACATCCCGCACAAGGAGATACTGCTGTGCGGCACACCGGGAAGTAACTTCGCCTATTTCGACAAGGTCCGCATCGTGGGGGAGGACATCACGGCCCCGCCCGTGCAGATCTGCAAGAAGAAAAACCGTCTCGCGCTGGAGGCCAGACACAGCAATCTGGTGATCCTGCATGACCGCGTCTTTTTGCCAAAACACTTCGGGGAAGTTGTCCGCCGCTTTGGTCCGCGCTATCCGTTGATGACCTTGCAAAGCATGTTCTTCGATAACCGAATCAGCATGCATCCGCGGCGTTACTCGGATTACGGCATGGCTATGGACGAGGTCGCGCAGGGGCTGCTGGGGCTGCACCGCACCAGCGGTAATGCTCAGTCCATTGCGCCTTCAATATTCCCGGACGTCGACCGGACCGGGTTCTGTTTCGCCAGCCCGATGCGCTACAACAACGATGCAAGTTACCCGACAGGCAGTCTCTACATTTGTCGCAAGGACGTATGGAATGCCTGGCCGCTGGACGAGTCCCTGCACTGGGTGGAATACGAAGACATCGAGCATGCATTGCGAGCGTCTCGCGCGGGTATTCCGAACCGGATCAACCCTTTCGGCATCACTCAGTCAGTGACCTCCCGGGCGCTGCTGGGTGGCAATGCTCCGGTCGAATCCGTTGACGGATGTCTCGGCGTATCGGGGCCTTGTTATGTGTCACTGCTGGAAAAGAAACCTCTTTTGAACCTGTCTGCCGAGACCGCGCTGGCCAGATTGCGGCAATTTGCTGACAAATACCTGGCCAACCCGTCGGCGGTCGTCATTCCAACCGGTCTTGATCACGTCTCTGTTCGAGCCTGGATCGAACTGATCGATAACGTAGTTCAGCAGTCCACCTTCAAAAACGACAGTGAGACGGTCAGAGAGTTTATCGGCGACTTCGAGAGGCTCGTCTTGCTCGACCAGCTACCGAGTACGCGTCAGGAGTTTCTGGTCAATCGCTTCCTCACAGACCCTGCGCTGGCCAAACAGACACTGATCACGCAGAGCTGCGAAGTGCGCAATATGTTGCGTCAACGCGGCACGCAGACCTGGTTTGCTCGTCAGCAGGATGATTACTTTCACCACAACCTTCTGTCACTCCCTGGCATTTTGATTTCGGCCGTTCGTGCTTATCGAAATAACGGGAAAAGTTTCTATTTTGAAAGCCTGTGGGCTGCTGTGAAAGCCATCTACAACTCGACTCCCTTCATGTCCTACAGCAAGGGGGCGAAGTGAAGATATTCGTCGTTTCTCAGTTGAGCTCCAGTACCGCCAGCCATCAACTGATCTGTCAGCTGGCGCGCATCCAGCACGAGCATAGGAAGACTGTTCCCGTCCTTGTGATTGATGACCGCTACAACCTCTCCGAACTACCCGTCAGCGATTCATCGACCGAACACGCTTTGTTCTGCCTGGATGATTTTCTTCACGACAATGGTGTAAGCGGCATTGTGGCGAACAGAATTGCCCAGCACATGGATAAAGTCGAAAGCGACTGGGTGCTGATTGATTTTGGCCAGCATGACTCGGCTACCTGCATGGACTTCATCCAGAAAATTGCTCGTTACAACTATCTGAGCGCCAGGCTGCGAAAGCGAAATCTCGTGATCATGGTGCCCGCCATGCACCTGGGCATTTATTCGCGAACCCTCAATGCCTCGTTCAACAATTTACCGGCAAGCACAACAGCCTCAGTCCGTTCCGTTCAGATTGGCAGGCTGCTCATGGTCACCCGTCTTGAGAGAGTGCTGATGAGTATTCCAAGGCTGGCCGGCGTCTTGCGCCGAATGAGGCGTGTTGCTCTGCGCGTCTTTCGGCGTGTTCCAAGATCCCATTGACCGATCTGCCGTTAGCCGTCGGTAGCAGGCGCTTCTCATTACAAGGTTAAACACATGCCTCATCTTGTGGCCGTTGATTCCAGAAAAATCAGCGTGGTTATTCAGGGCCCTCTGTATCGCAACCTGAGTTCCAAACGAAATATCTTCGCCTGCATCGCATCGATCCGTACGCACCTGCCTCAAGCCGAAATCATCGTTTCGACCTGGCGTCATGAAGATACGTCCGATGTGAAGGCGGACCAGATCGTCATGTCGGATGATCCGGGTGCCTTCGTCGATGACGCCGGAAATCAGATCAACATCAATCGCATGCTGCTATCGACGTTATGCGGTATTCAGAGCGCTTCAAGACCCTATGTCATGAAAATGCGCGCCGACCATAACCTGACCAGCGCGGCACTGGCTGTCATAGGCCAGTCTGATGATACCGAGCCGGGCGAGACACAACTTTTCGACACGCCCATCACCACCACGACGCTTTATATTCGCGACCCTGAACGGTTGCCGATGTTGTTCCACATATCGGATCTGGTTCAATTCGGCACGCGCGGCGCAATGCTCGCCATGTGGGGGCAACCGCTGTTCGAAAGGGACGCGCTTTTCAACGCCAGGCCGTCTCGCAATCCGTTTGGCAACTTCATTGGCTACACGTCCGCGCGCATGGTGAGCGAGCAGGCACTGATGCTGGGTGTCATGCGCAGGAAGGGTATTGAGGCCCTGCTCGCGCGACCCTGCGAGGTAGGGCTGAGCAACCTGAAGTTATGGGACAACATCTTGAGGCGCAACTTCAGAGTCCTCAACCACTGCGAGGCTGGCGTCGACTTTCCGGAGCGCTTTCTGACCAGCCGCCGCGTACTGACCACACTCTACAAGGCCTCTGCGATAGAGCAATTGCAGAGCCTCGACCCTAAGGGCTACAGGCTGAGAATTGCGCGTATCTGGCTCAATCAATACCTGCTGACCTGCCTGCGCCCCGGCTGGTGGGTGTCCTTTGCGACCATCGTACTGTTCAGCACCTCACCGACCCTCGCCAAGCGCATCCGCTCGTACTGGCGCACGCTCAGGAAGGTCGCGCATGCGGAGTCATATCGGGTTTGAGGGCTGGGCGTGTGTAGGTATCGAAATACGTCACGCGTTACGCAAGCGTTCATCCAGCTTGCTGAGCAACGCATATGGATCAGCCCCGAGCCCCCGGCACACATCCATGAACTCGATGACATCGAGCCTGCGCTCGGCGTTCTCTGTCTTCGAGATAAACGACTGCGGTCGCCCTAGCCTGACGGCTAATTCTTTTTGCGTCATACCGGCTGCATTGCGCGCCTCCAGCAAAAGATCAAGCAACGCCTGGTAGCGAGCGTTATGGATGGTTTTCACTTGGCAAACCCTCTAATAGTCCGGTTACCTGAATAAACCTGACTTGGGATTATCCTAAAGTGGGTTTTCGACCGGGATAGCCAGCAAAGTGCTGCCAGCGGCTGATTTAGCGGGAAGCTTCTCAAGCAGATGATATCCACTGTCCAGCCGCAGTAAGAAAGCTGTAGGCATTAAAAAGCCGGCTTGTGGCCGGCTTCTCGTAGGCGGTTCTGATCTATTTTTGATAGACCGCAATCGCCTTCAACAGATGCGCCTCTTGAAGAAGCGCGAATCGGCAACAGGGCAAACGGATCACATGCCCCGTTCAAACACCGCATCGCATGACTGCGTCAGGTGCTCTGGATGGCGAACAGGATACTGAACTTCGCCTTCCATGCCCAGCCCGAATGCTTTTCAGCCGTAAACACCTCATAACAGCAGCATGGCATTGCGTCGGCTGTTCAGTGTCGACCACCAGAATATCCAGCCCAGAATCCGTATTTTTTCCCGGTCGATATCTTCGGCGCTGAACAGTTCGTCCGGGTATTCGGCGTCGTTGTGGCTGCGCAGGCGCAGGCCGCCGTTGGGCAGGCGGTAGAGGTAGCGGACGCGCAGGATGCCGCCGTGTTCGAGGGCGTAGATTTCGCCGTCGATGACCTGGGTCAGCTCGCGGTCGACGCCGAGGATCGAGCCGTCCTGGATCTTGTCGGCCATGCTGTTGCCGACCATGGCGACGCACATGCAGTTTTTCGGGTCGATGCCCATGTTCTGCAGGACTTGCAGGGGCAGGCGGATTTTCTGTCCGGGGGCTTCGGCGAGGACGGTCTTGCCGACGCCGTGGGTGGATTCGGCTTCCATGAAGATCTGGATTTCCACGTCGCCGCGCGACACGTTTCTGGCCTGATGAATGATGACGCGGGTATCGCCGCCAGTGTTTTCATTGGCGCATTCGTTAGGGTGTTTGGGGCCTTCGCCGGTGCGCAGCCAGCGGGCGTTGACGGTCAACAGTTCAGCCACCTCGTCAATCCGCGCCATGGGCACGCCGCGCTTGAACCAGTTATTGACGTGTTGCGGCGTGATTTTGCGGTTGGCGGCAAAATCAGTCGCTGTGAGATGGCACTCCCGAAGGAGGATGCGGAGTCGATCACCTGATGTATTCATAGTGGCGAAGTCTACGGGCGTCGCCGGGGCGTTTAAATGAACGAGGTGTTGACGTCGACGTTATCCCAGGGTGGGCGTGGCTATCCGGACTACGGATGGAATGAATGTCGTGTAGGTGGATTCCGTAATAGCGCTTTTGGCACTAAACGAGGTATTGCGCGTTTACCCCCGCTATACGGGCATTAACGAACTGTTGCTTGAATGTCTAAAAGCCGGGCGCATTTTTAAACGTGCGTGCTGCAAAAAAGATGGATTGGGTTTCAGCGAGCGAGGTGTGCGGGGAGGTGCAGCGAGGAGGGGCGGGAAGCGTGTTTCAGGGCACGGGTGGGGCGTGCCCTGAAACGCCAATCGATGATCAGCCTTTGTACGCTGCAACCGATTTGGTGATCTCGGCACGGGCAGCGTCAGCATTGCCCCAACCTTCGATCTTCACCCATTTGCCTTTTTCGAGATCCTTGTAGTTCTCGAAGAAGTGCTTGATCTGCTCAAGCAGCAGCGGCGGCAGGTCGGTGTACTCTTTCACGTCGACGTACAGCTGGGACAGCTTGTCGTGTGGCACTGCGATAACTTTGGCATCGCCGCCGCCGTCGTCAGTCATGTGCAGGATGCCGACCGGGCGTGCGCGGATAACCGAACCTGGGGTAACCGGGTATGGGGTTACCACCAGCACGTCCAGCGGGTCGCCGTCGTCAGCCAGGGTGTTGGGGATGAAACCGTAGTTGGCCGGGTAGAACATTGGGGTGGCCATGAAACGGTCAACGAACAGGCAATCGGAATCTTTGTCGATTTCGTATTTGATCGGCGCGTGGTTGGCCGGGATTTCGATGGCGACGTAGATGTCGTTCGGCAGGTCTTTACCAGCCGGAATCTTGCTGTAGCTCATTGGGCATTGCCCCCCTGGTTGAACAGACAGATTGTGGCGCGAACCGCCATAAAGTGGTCCGGATTATAGGCATATTCTGTTTTGGTTGCTACGCATGGCCTTGGCGGCCGTCAGCTGTCCCGGTAAGCCGGGTCCTGTTGATGCAGCAGGTCGAGCCGCGCCAGGGTGTCCTGACGGTAGAACGCTTTCAGTTGTTCGTAGACTGCCGGGTAACTGCCGTGCAGCAGGTCGGGCGCGCTGAAGAAGTATTCGCTGGTCACGGCGAAGAACTCGGCGGGGTCTTCGGCGGCATAGGGATCAATGGCGGGTTCGGCGTCGGGGTTATGGTCCAGTTGCCGGTTGAGATCATCGAACGCGCTTTGCATGACGCGAGCCCATTCGGTCACCTGCATGTCACTGTGCAGCGGCGGCAGGCCATTGGCGTCGCCGTTGAGCATGTCGAGCTTGTGCGCCAGTTCATGGATCACCAGGTTGTAGCCATCCCAGCCGCCGCTGCTCAATACGCCGGGCCAGGCCAGAATCACCGGGCCCTGCAGCCAGGCTTCGCCGCTGTGCTCGCCATCCCACTCGTGTTCGACGCCGCTGGCATCGCGATGGCGCTGCGGGCTGACGAAGTCGTCGGGGTACAACACGATTTCATGAAAGCCCTGATACCAGTTCAGTTCGCCGAGGTTCAGCAGCGGCAGCTGCGCCTGGGCGGCGAGAAGCAGCCGCTGTTCGTCATCCAGATCAACGCCCGGCAGCGCACTGAGGTGCTTGTCATGCAGGAATAGCACGCAGGCGTCACGCAGTTGCACGCGCTGCCCGCTGCTCAGGCCATCGAGGATCGGCAGACGTGCGCAGACGTTCTGCCATAGTTCTTCAGCAACTGGGTGTCGGGCAAGCGTGCGCTGCCTGCGCCAGTTGCTGAATGACCACATGATTCAGCGCGCGTCGACCGGACGCGAGGTGCGGCTGCGCACTACGCCAATGACCATCGGAACCAGCGACAGCAGGATGATTGCCAGCACCAGAAAGGTCAGGTTGTGCTTGATGAATGGCACGTTGCCGAAGAAGAAGCCCAGTGTCACCAGGCTGCCGACCCACAGCACCGAGCCCAGCACGCTGAAGCCCACGAAGCGCGGATAGGACATCCTGCCGACGCCCGCGACGAAGGGCGCAAAGGTACGGATAATCGGCAGGAAGCGCGCCAGCGTGACGGTCTTGCCGCCGTGGCGTGCGTAGAAGTCCTGGGTGCGCAGCAGGTAGTCGCGGCGGAAGATTCGCGATGACGAGTTGCTGAACAGTTTTTCGCCAACCGTGCGGCCGATTACGTAGTTGGTGCTGTCGCCCAAGATCGCTGCGAGCATCAACAAACCGGCCAGCAGGACCGGGTCCATGCCGCCACCGGCAGCCACGGCGCCGGCGATGAACAGCAGCGAGTCACCCGGCAGGAAGGGCATGATCACCAGTCCGGTCTCGCAGAAAATCACCAGAAACAGGATCGCGTAGACCCATGTGCCGTAGTTGGTCACCAACAGGTCAAGGTAAACGTCGAGATGCAGAATAAGGTCGAGCGGGTTGAATTCCATTAAGGCACCTGAGGCGAGAACCCTGTCCGGGGTCGCATGCGGAAGAAACGACTGCGCGGCATTATAGAAGCAGAATGCGCAGAAGGGGCTTCGGAATAAGCGGCGGGGTTGAATGGGGTGTGAGCGGTACAGCCTTGAGGAGGGAAGAGCAGTCCGCAGTGTTCATCCGGGCTTATGCCGCAAGCCGGGATGATGACGCGAATCTGCCCGGCGCCTGTGAACGGCATAAGCCAGTGTGGAGCCTAGTGTGGCGCGGCAGGGCCGTCCAGCAGGAAGTTGCCGATGGGTTTGTCTGAATGATCGTCAGTGCCGTCTGATTCCAGTGTCTGCAGTTCGGCCTCGTCTTTCAGGTTGACCCCGGAAATCTGCCGTCTGCAGGCCTCGCGCATCAGGTACAGCAGCCGATGGGCGGCCATGCCGTAGCTCAAGCCTTCCAGGCGCACATTGGAAATACAGTTGCGGTGCGCATCGTTCAGCCCGACCTTTGGCGCGTAAGTGAAGTACAGGCCCAGGCTGTCCGGGGAGCTGAGACCGGGGCGCTCGCCGATCAGAATGACCACCATCTTCGCACCGAGCAGTTCGCCGACCTCATCGGCCACGGCGACGCGGCCCTGTTCGACCATGATCACTGGCGACAGCGACCAGCCCTCGGCGCTGGCCTGTTCTTCCAGGCGAATGAGGAAAGGCACCGCATGTCGATGCACCGCTAGGGCGGACAGGCCGTC
The DNA here is from genome assembly GCF_017832255.1 of Pseudomonas sp. PvP028. Classification (NCBI taxonomy): domain Bacteria; kingdom Pseudomonadati; phylum Pseudomonadota; class Gammaproteobacteria; order Pseudomonadales; family Pseudomonadaceae; genus Pseudomonas; species Pseudomonas sp. PvP028. The sequence goes on along the minus strand of NZ_JAFIBL010000001.1, from coordinate 684,095 downwards.
AGCGACCACTACCGCCAGATCGAGACCGCCCGGATGAGCCTCGGCGTAGTCGCGCAACGTCTGCGCTGATTCATCATTAAGGCGACGGCCCAGGTCCGGGCGCTGCAGGTAGCTGTCCCGGTCGGCGGCGGCGCTGTGCAGCAGCAGGGTTTCACGACCCTTTTCCGTCAGTTGTGCGCTGATCGCGGCATGGTCGAAGGCCAGATGCACCGCGTCGCGTGCCTGCGCATGGGCGGCTTGAAAGTCCAACTGCGCAGAGGTCGGCAGGCTGGTCCCGGTACGCCCCAGCGCAATACGCGCAGGGGTCAGGCGACGCAGCTCCAGCCATGGATTGGCGGGGGCGGCGCTGTCTTGTAGTTCGTTCATCGGCTCGTCACTCATGCTAGATGCGCCAGCGCCTGACGGAAGGCAGGCGGCAGGCTGTCGCCGAAGCGCACACGGCCGTCGGCCTGGGTGAAGATGCCCATTTTTTCCAGCCAGGCTTCGTATTCCGGCGCAGGACGCAGGCCCAGGCTTTGCCTGGCGTACAGCGCGTCGTGGAACGAGGTGGTCTGGTAGTTGAGCATGATGTCGTCGGAGCCGGGGATGCCCATGATGAAGTTGATCCCCGCGACGCCCAGCAGGGTCAGCAGGGTGTCCATGTCGTCCTGATCGGCCTCTGCGTGGTTGGTGTAGCAGATGTCACAGCCCATCGGCACGCCCAGCAGCTTGCCGCAGAAGTGATCCTCCAGACCGGCACGGATGATCTGTTTGCCGTTGTACAGGTACTCGGGGCCGATGAAACCGACCACGGTGTTGACCAGAAACGGATTGAAATGCCGGGCGACGGCGTAGGCGCGGGTCTCGCAGGTCTGCTGGTCGACGCCATGATGCGCGTTGGCCGACAGCGCACTGCCTTGCCCGGTCTCGAAATACATCAGGTTTTGCCCGAGGGTGCCGCGGTTCAGGCTCAGACCCGCCTCATAGCCTTCCTGCAACAGCTTGAGGCTGATGCCGAAGCTGGCGTTGGCGGCTTCAGTGCCGGTGATCGACTGAAACACCAGATCGACCGGCACGCCACGGTTGATCACCTCAATGGACGTGGTGACATGGGTCAGCACGCAGGACTGCGTCGGGATTTCGTAGCGCTGGACAATGGCGTCGAGCATTTCCAACAGAGCGACGATGGACGAGGTGCTGTCGGTGGCCGGGTTGATGCCGATCATGGCATCGCCATTGCCGTACAGCAGACCGTCGAGCACGCTGGCGGCAATGCCGGACGGGTCGTCGGTGGGGTGATTGGGTTGCAGGCGTGTCGACAGCCGGCCGCGCAGGCCCATGGTGTTGCGAAAGCGCGTCACCACGCGGATTTTCTGCGCCACCAGCACCAGATCCTGCACGCGCATGATCTTTGAAACGGCAGCGGCCATTTCCGGGGTCAGGCCGGGTGCCAGCGCGCGCAGACTGGTTTCGTCGGCCTTGTCGCTGAGCAGCCAGTCGCGAAAGCCGCCTACTGTCAGATGACTGACCGGGGCAAACGCCAGTTTGTCGTGGGTGTCGATGATCAGCCGGGTGACTTCGTCCTGTTCGTAAGGGATCAGGGCCTCTTCAAGAAAGTGCTTGAGCGGAATGTTCGCCAGCGCCATCTGCGCAGCGACTCGCTCGCCGTCATTCTGCGCCGCGACTTCGGCCAGATAATCACCGGAGCGCGCAGGACTGGCCTTGGCCATGACTTCTTTGAGGCTGTCGAAGCGGTACGTCTGCGCTCCGACAGAGTGGGAAAAGCTCGCCATACAGATTCTCCATGACGTCGCGCTGCTTGCGTCGGACGTAGTCTTTCGCTGAGCCGGGTACGTCCCGGTTCAAACGACTGTGGGAAGCGATGCAAGCAATTAATACTCCATCCTGACCGGGAGTGCGAGTTTGCAGGCGTAAGCGGATTAGTCCAGGGCAGGATGCATCACGCCGCAGCGTTAAGCCGGGGCGTGATGCACAGGGTTGGTGCGTGATGTGTTTCTTGTTACCGCGCAATAGGGCTCGGTGCTATACACAAGTCCGCTTTTGATTCTGGCCGAAGGCCGTGGGAGCGAACGTGTTCGCGAAAGGGCCAGTAGATTCTCCGGGAAGGTATCATCTGAACTACCGTCTTCGCGGACAAGCGAAGCGTCGTCCGCTCCGCTCCCAGAGGGGGCGTGTTCCAACCTGACCAGGGGACCTAAATACCTAGAAGAAACCCAGCGGGTTGGTGTCGTAGCTCACCAGCAGGTTTTTGGTCTGCTGATAATGCTCAAGCGCGATTTTGTGGGTTTCGCGACCGACGCCGGATTTCTTGTAGCCACCGAACGCGGCGTGTGCCGGGTACAGGTGGTAGCAGTTGGTCCACACGCGTCCGGCCTTGATCGCCCGGCCCACGCGGTAGGCGCGGTTGATGTCGCGGGTCCACAGGCCTGCGCCCAGACCAAATTCGGTATCGTTGGCGATGGCCACGGCTTCGGCTTCGTCCTTGAAGGTCGTGACGCTGACCACCGGGCCGAAGATCTCTTCCTGGAAAACGCGCATTTTGTTGTTGCCTTTGAGCAGCGTCGGCTGGATGTAGTAGCCGGTGGACAGGCTGCCCTCGAGCTTCTCCACTTTGCCGCCGGTCAACAGTTCGGCGCCTTCGCCCTTGGCGATGTCCAGGTACGAAAGAATCTTGTCGAATTGTTGCTCGGATGCCTGGGCGCCGACCATGGTGTCGGTGTCCAGCGGGTCGCCGCGCTTGATCTTCTCGACCTTGCGCAGCACCGCTTCCATAAACTGCGGATAGATCGACTCCTGCACCAGCGCGCGGGACGGGCAGGTGCAGACTTCACCCTGATTGAAGAACGCCAGCACCAGCCCTTCAGCGGCCTTGTCGATGAACTCCGGCTCGGCGCTCATGATGTCTTCGAAGAAGATGTTCGGCGACTTGCCGCCCAGTTCCACGGTGGACGGGATGATGTTGTCCGCCGCCAGTTTCATGATATGCGAGCCGACCGGTGTCGAGCCGGTGAAGGCAATCTTGGCGATGCGTTTGCTGCTGGCCAGCGCTTCACCCGCTTCGCGGCCATAACCCTGCACGATGTTCAGCACGCCGGGAGGCAGCAGGTCGCCGATCAGTTCGATCAGCACGCTGATGCCCAGCGGCGTCTGCTCGGCAGGTTTGAGCACGATGCAATTACCGGCAGCCAGCGCAGGGGCGAGTTTCCAGGCCGCCATCAGGATCGGGAAGTTCCACGGGATGATCTGCCCGACTACGCCCAGCGGCTCATGAATGTGATAGGCCACGGTATTGCCGTCGATTTCGGCGGCGCTGCCTTCCTGCGCACGCAGCACGCCAGCAAAGTAGCGGAAATGGTCGGCGGCCAGCGGGATATCGGCGTTGAGGGTTTCGCGGATTGCCTTGCCGTTGTCCCAGGTTTCGGTGATGGCCAGGACTTCCAGATTGGCTTCGATGCGATCGGCAATCTTCAGCAGAACCAGCGAGCGGGCCTGCACCGAGGTCGAGCCCCAGGCTGCAGCGGCGGCGTGCGCAGCGTCGAGTGCCTTGTCGATGTCTTCGGCAGTGGAGCGCGGAAACTCTGCGATGGCCTTGCCGGTGACCGGCGAGGTGTTGGTGAAATACTGGCCTTTGACCGGCGCGACGAACTCGCCGCCTATGTAGTTACCGTAGCGTTCCTTGAAGTTGACGATGGCGCCTTCGGTACCGGGATGAGCGTAACGCATGGTATGTCTCCTGGTTCTTGTTGTGAGGGAGTCTGAGTCGATTCTGCTTTCGGGTATCTGGCAATGAGCGTTCAAGAATAGGCCATTTGCATTCGGCCGTGGCTAGGACTTTAGGCTTATCTGCCGGGCATTGAAATGGGGCGTGTGCGCAAGACGACGGACAAACTCAGGGTGCCATTTCACCGCCCCTACGTTAACCTGCGCAGATGTTCTGAGAGGTTGGTCATGCATATTCATATCCTTGGTATCTGCGGCACGTTCATGGGGTCTCTGGCGGTGCTTGCCAAAGAGTTGGGGCACCGGGTCACAGGCTCCGACGCCAATGTCTATCCACCGATGAGCACCCAGCTCCAGGCGCAGGGCATCGAGCTGACCCAAGGCTATGATCCCGTGCAACTGATCCCCGCGCCGGACCTGGTGGTAGTCGGCAACGCGCTGTCGCGTGGCAACCCGGCGGTTGAATATGTGCTCAACACAGGTTTGCCGTATGTGTCTGGCCCGCAGTGGCTGGCGGACCATGTGCTGCAAGGTCGCTGGGTACTGGCCGTGGCCGGCACACACGGCAAGACCACCACCAGCAGCATGCTGGCCTGGGTGCTGGAACACGCGGGCATGAGCCCCGGCTTCCTGATCGGAGGCATCCCCCAGAACTTCGCCGTGTCGGCGCGTCTGGGCGAGACCCCGTTCTTTGTGGTCGAGGCCGATGAGTACGACAGCGCCTTCTTCGACAAACGCTCCAAATTCGTCCACTACCGTCCGCGGACTGCGATTCTCAACAATCTTGAGTTTGATCATGCCGACATCTTCCCCGATCTGCCGGCCATCGAACGTCAGTTTCACCATCTGGTGCGAACTATCCCGAGCGAAGGCCTGGTAATCCACCCGACTACCGAGCCGGCGTTGTCGCGGGTCATCGAGATGGGCTGCTGGACGCCGGTACAGACCACGGGCCAGAACGGTCAGTGGCAGGCACGACTGTTGAGCGAAGACGGCTCGCGTTTTGAAGTGCTGTTCGAAGGCGAGCTTCAAGGCACTGTCGAGTGGGACATGACCGGTCAGCACAACGTGGCCAACGCCTTGGCGACGCTGGCGGCCGCTCGCCATGTGGGCGTCGTGCCGTTGCTGGGCGTGCAGGCGCTCAGTGCGTTCAAGAGCGTCAAACGGCGTATGGAAAAGGTCGCCGACGTGCGCGGCATCACTATTTATGATGACTTCGCTCACCACCCCACGGCGATCGCCACCACGCTGGACGGCCTGCGCAAAAAGGTCGGTGATGCATCGATCATTGCGGTCGTCGAGCCGCGCTCTAACTCGATGAAGCTTGGCGCGCATCGCGATGGCTTGCGGGAAAGCGTGAGTCAGGCGGATCGGGTGGTCTGGTACGCCCCGCCCAATCTGGGCTGGGACCTGGCGGCAACAGTCGCGGGAGGCACTGTGCCTGCGTTGGTCTGTGATTCCCTTGAGGCAATCATCGCCCAGGTCAAAAGCCAGGCGCAGCCCGGTACGCACATCGTGATCATGAGCAACGGCGGCTTTGGCGGCCTGCATGGCAAGCTGGCGGAGGCGCTTGAATGAGCGGCCCGGAGCGCGTTACGGTTGCCATGACTGGCGCTTCTGGCGCGCCATATGGACTGCGCCTGCTGGATTGTCTGGTGCGTGAGGACCGGGAAGTACATTTCCTGATCTCCAAGGCGGCGCAATTGGTGATGGCCACCGAGACCGACGTGCGTCTGCCGCCCAAGGCGATGATGATGCAGGCGTTTCTGACGGAGTACACCGGTGCGTCTGCCGGGCAGATTCGCGTCTATGGGCGCGATGACTGGATGTCGCCAGTGGCCTCCGGCTCGGGTGCGCCCAGCGCGATGGTGGTGGTGCCGTGTTCCACCGGTTCGCTGTCGGCGATCGCCACCGGGGCCTGCAACAATCTGATCGAGCGTGCCGCTGACGTGACGCTGAAGGAGCGGCGCCAATTGATTCTGGTGCCGCGCGAAGCGCCGTATTCCAGCATTCATCTGGAACACATGCTCAAGCTGTCGAACATGGGTGCAGTGATTTTGCCGGCGTCTCCTGGCTTTTATCACCAGCCGCAGACCATCGACGACCTGGTGGACTTTGTCGTCGCGCGGATCCTCAATCTGCTGAATATTCCTCAGGACATGCTGCCGCGCTGGGGCGAGCACCATATTGGCAGCGATGAATAAGCTGCTGCTGGTCGCGCTTGCGCTGGCGCTGACCGGCTGCGCAACGGCTCGCACGCTCAATGCGGCCAAACCGGGCGCGCCGGTGGTGTATGCCGGTACGCGGTTGAATATGTATGCGCTGCAGGGCGGCTGCTGTGCCGCCGACCGATTCGGCGCAGAAGCTCCCAGCTACCCGGGCCTTGACCTGCCGGGCAGTGCGCTGCTCGACACCCTGCTGCTGCCACTGTCATTGCTGACGGCAGCGGGGCTAGGGGTTCAGGCTACGGGCGGGCTTTAGGGTTGCCGGAGCGACACCTGAGCTGTCAGGTAAGGCTCCCTTGGTGACGCAGAGCGTCACGAACTGCATTCGCACGCGGAGCGTGGGGACGATCATCGCTGAACCTCGGCGAACCTACTTGCCCAGCTTGCGCAGCTCATCCGATTCGACGATCCGTTCGCCGTTTTGCTCTTCTAGCGCCAGCCGCCACAGGGCGCGGGCCAGGTGGCAGGCTTCGATGGCGCCGTATTTGCCGGGGATCAGTTTGGCGATGGGCGCCGCCAGTTGCTCGACCCAGCGGGTTTCAGGACGGCTGCCCACCAGCAGGGAAGGGCGGGCGATGGTCAGTTGCGGCCAGCCTTGCGCACGAAGCGCCAGTTCCATTTCGCCTTTGACACGGTTGTAGAAGGTGCTGGACGCCGGGTCTGCGCCGACTGCGCTGATCACCAGCAAGTGGCGAGCACCGAGTTCGCGGGCGCGGCTGGCGAACGCTGTGACCATGTCCAGATCAACCGCCTTGAAGGCGTCCTGCGAGCCCGCTTGTTTGATCGTGGTGCCCAGGCAGCAAAATGCGATGTCCACCCGGCCAGACAGCGTTGGCAGCAAGGTCGCCAGCTCGCCGACCGGGTTTTCCAGGTGCGAGTGTTCGGCCAGCGGCTTGCGGGTCGGTGCCAGCACGCGGGTGACGGTCGGCTCGCTGAGCAGCCTGTCCAGCAAATGCTCGCCTGTCAGGCCCGTGGCTCCTGCGAGCAGGATGTGTTGCGGCGTCAGGTACATATCGTTCTCCTTGATACGGCTAAGCCTAGCGGCTACTCGAAGTCTTCGCTTCCGTGCGGTTCAACGCCGTGCTCAACGCGCGTTCGGCCTGGCTCTTGCGCAACTGCAGCCAGCGCGCCAGGACTCCTTTGGGTGCCCATATCTGCGGTTCGGAGGCTTCGAAGTTGTCTTCGGTCTCACGTTGCGCAACATAGGCCTTCGCTTCGTTGAAAGCGTGTTGCAGGTCATCGGTTTCGACCAATGCCCTGGCAAATAGTGCATCGCCAAAATAAGTGAAGTCCGCTTCTTCCGAACAGCCGAACGAGACGCGGTCGGCGCGTGAGGCGGTCATGATCAGTGTGCGCTCATCTTTCAGGTCAGGAATGAATCCGCCGGAATAACAGGCTGAAATCACCACGACCTTGTCACGGTTCTTCAGTGGCGCGAGGGCCGCTGCCAACGCGTCGGCGGGCAGGTCTGCCAGCGACAGGCGCGGCTGGTCGAGCACCAGTTCGTGATCCTGAGTGCCATGGCTGGTCAGGTAGATGAACACCAGGTCTTCAGGCCCGGTGCGCTGGGCGAGTGTCTGCACCGCGCGGGTGATGGTCTCACGCGTCGCCATCGGCCGGTCATCCATGTGATCGCGATGATTGACCAGGCTGACTTGTCCGACGGCACCAAAACGCGACTTGAGCAGATTGCTCACGTAGTCCGCCTCGCGCATGAACACGCTCTGCTTGCCGTCGCCACCCACGACCAGCGTGTACAGCTCGGTTGCCGGTGTCGACGCTGGCACTGCCGCCAGTGCCTTGTCCAGCAGCGAACCCTGGACCAGCAGCCCGGCTTCAAGTGGGTCCGGCAGCAACTTGCCTTTGGCATCACGGATTCGCTCGCCGTTGGCCCAGATGCCGCGCTGCTCCTTGCCATCGGCGGAAATCAGCACGCCGTCGCCATGGTAGGTGTCATCGGCGAACTGGCCGATGTAGCGGCTGCCATCGGCCAGTAGCAACTGGCCCTGACCCATGAAGCGCCAGTTGTCGAAATCACCCTGATAGCGGCTGCCGTCAGAGCCGATCAACTCGCCTTTGCCGGTCAGCGCGCCTTCCTTGAACTCGCCGCTCCAGACGTCGCCGTCGCTGTTTTCGTAACGACCCTTGCCGTCCAGCTGGCTGTTGCGGAAATTGCCGACGTACTGATCGCCGTCGGTGCTGGTAAAGCTGCCGGTGCCCTGCAATTGACCGTCGATGAAATTGCCGCTGTATTGGTTGCCGCTGGCATCACTGCGCGAACCCTCACCATTGGCCTTGCCATTGGCGAACATGCCCTGATGCTGGCTGCCGTCTTCCAGTTCCAGGCGACCGGGGCCGTCGTACACGCCGGCCTTGAACTGGCCACGGTAAAGCACACCCTTGTCTTTCTGGGTGCCTTCGCCGTCACGCATGCCAAGCTTGAAGCTGCCGACATAGCTCGCGCCAGCGCGGGTGGTCAGTCGGCCCTGGCCATTGAACAGACCTTGCTCGAAACCGCCCTTGTAGACGTCGCCGTTGCTGGAGTGCCATTCGCCCTGGCCTTGCCGCAGGCCGTTTTCGAACTGACCTGCGTACCAACTGCCGTTGGGGTAATCGATGCGCCCCTGGCCCTGCAGGACGCCGTTGACCAGATCGCCCCGATAGCGTCCGCCGTCGGGCAGGCGACCGTCGGGTGGCAAAATTGATTCGCCATCACCGCAGCCTGCGATCAAGAGTGTCAAAGCCAATGGAGCGAGCGCGCGCATGTGAGATCCCGGAAGAATGATTCAGGGGCGAGCCCGGCTCCGCTTGAGCAGATGTTATGGGTCACGACCGCAGGGGAGTATGCCGCAGCGAGTCAACGGGATGAAACAGTCTGTTACGACTGTTTCATGTTTTAAACGCTTTACACGAAACACAACGTCAAAGGTTCGGCCACAAATGCGGGTTTTTCCTGACCTTCTATCTCTAGGGTGGCCGTTGCCTTGAGCAACCACTGTCCGGGTTTTTTCTCGCTCACGTCGGTCAGCTGGACCTTGAGGCGCACCCGTGAGTTGACCGTCACCGGTTGAACGAAGCGCACACTGTCTATCCCGTAATTGACCGCCATTTTCAAGCCTTCGGGCAGTACCATGATGCCCTCCATGAGTTGGGGGATCAGCGACAACGACAGAAAGCCGTGTGCAATGGTCGCGCCGAACGGCGTCTGCGCCGCTTTGACAGGGTCGACATGGATGAATTGGAAGTCCCCTGTGGCGTCGGCGAACAGGTTGATACGCTGCTGGTCGATGGTCAGCCAGTCTGAATAGCCTGCGTCCTTGCCGATGTGTTGCTTGAGTTCTGCGACGGGTACAAAAGGCATGCTGCTCTCCTTGTCTGATGAGGGGCTATTGAGCTGCCTGCCCGCATCGGCTCATGCCTGCAGGCGAATGATCAGATCAGCAGAGGGCGGCTGGCCGGTCAAGCAACTGCGGCAATGCGAATACCCACTCATGACCTCTGGCGCAGCGTGTTTATAATGACGCCGATCGTTCGCCGGGTTCGTTTATCTGCTGGAGTCTTCATGCTGTTAAGGGGTTTGACATGGCTGGTGCTGTTCCAATTGCTGGGGACCGCACTCAACCACCTGTTTCTGGCGATTTTGCCGGGGCCGATCATCGGCCTTGTGCTGTTGATGGCCTATCTGATGTGGCGCGGTGAAGTCAGCGAGCCGATCAGCATGGCGGCCAGCAGTCTGCTGCGCTATCTGCCGTTGCTGCTGGTGCCGCCTGCGGTCGGGGTGATGGTGTACGCGTCGGCCATCGCCGAGGACTTCTGGGCGATCTTCGGCACGCTGACCCTGTCGCTGATGATTTCCGTGGTCTTTGTCGGCTGGCTGATGCAGACACTGATCAGGCGTCAGGCCCAGCGCCGGGAGTCGCCATGAATCTTGACTGGCACGGTGCATGGTTGTCGGTGATTCACCACCCGCTTTTCGGCATCGCGATAACCCTGGGCGCCTATCAACTGGCGATGGCGGCCTACGAAAGAACCCGCTGGCTGTTTCTGCAGCCTGTGCTGGTCTCGATGGTGGTGGTGATCGGGGTCGTGCTGTTCTGCGACCTGGAATATACCGAGTACCGCAAAAGCACCGAGATTCTGGTCACGCTGCTGGGGCCTGCAACCGTCGCGCTGGCGGTCCCGCTCTACTTGAATATGCGCCGGATCCGCCAGTTGTTCTGGCCGGTCTTGACTACGCTGGTAGTCGGCGGGGTGTTTGCCACCGGCTTGTGCGTGGGGTTCGGGGTGCTGTTCGGTGCCGACCACATGATTCTGATGACCATGGCACCCAAATCAGTGACATCGCCCATCGCCATGCTGGTCGCCGAGCAGATCGGCGGGGTTGCCGCACTGGCGGCGGTTTTTGTGTTGATTACTGGCGTATTCGGTGCAATTTTCGGCCCCGGTCTGTTGTCACTGATCGGGGTGGATAATCCTGCTGCCCGAGGCATGGCGCTGGGGCTTACCGCGCATGCGGTAGGCACATCCGTGGCATTGCAGGAGGGGGAAGAATCGGGGGCTTTTGCTGCGTTGGCAATGAGTCTGATGGGCGTTGCAACGGCATTGTTCCTGCCGCTGGCAATGTCGCTGGCCATTTAAAAGGAGGCTTTTCTATGACGCTGCCATTGTTTCCGCTGAATGCTGTGCTGTTTCCGGGGTGCGTGCTTGATCTGCAACTGTTTGAAGCCCGCTACCTGGACATGATCGGCCGCTGCATGAAGCAGGGGGAAGGGTTCGGTGTGGTGTGTATCACCGAGGGAAGTGAAGTCGGCTCAGTGCCGGGCGGCTACTCGATGATCGGCTGCGAAGCGCTGGTCACGGATTTTCAGCAGCAGGAAAACGGCTTGCTGGGCATTCGTGTCGTCGGCGGACGTCGCTTCCGGGTTGTCGCTGCTGAGGTTCAGCGCGATCAACTGCTGGTGGCCGAGGTCGAGTGGCTGGAAGAGCCCGTGGAGCGCCCGCTGCAGGAGGAAGACGCCGACCTCGTGGCCCTGCTCGAAGCGCTGGCCGAGCACCCGATGGTGGCTTCCTTGAACATGGGCGTGTCTGCCGGTGGGCAATACGCATTGTCCAACCAGCTTGCCTATCTGCTGCCGTTTACCGAAAAAGACAAAGTGGAGCTGCTGGAAATCGACGATCCCGAAGAGCGCCTCGACGCGATTCAGGAATTGCTCGATGAAATGCAGGGCGATCTGCAGGCCTGAGCCTCGCTCGACCTTTTCATTGCGCAACACGTCAGGCGAGCTTAGCGCGGTGGATACTGCTCCAGGATTTTCGCCACTGTGGTGCGCATGGCCTGATCGCGTTCGGACGGGCTGCCGGCGTTGTCGTTGAGGATGCGCTCGGTGCTGCCACGCCAGACCAGTTTGCCGTCCTTGCCGTCGAACATATCGATCTGCACGGTGCCGACCTTGTAATCGACGCTGCGGGTTTCGGTGTTCATCGGCCCGTTCCAGTAGCCATAACCACCCCAGGGGCTCCAGCCGCCGCCATAGTTGGTGCTGACCGTCTGCTGACGGTTTTCGACAATCAGCCAGGCCTGCACTTTCAAATCCGGCCTGGCACCGGCTGTTGCCATGCGCAATCCACGCTGATCCAGCTGCTCGCCGATCGACTGGCGAAGGCGTTGCTCGGTCAGGTCGCTCTTGAGCCTTGGATCATTGTCGGGCTGATACTGAACGGCGGGCTCTTTCCAGCTCCAGCTGCGATAGCCGCCGAAATCCCGCTGGGCATCGAAGTCGCGATTGATCGAGTTGCTCTGACAGGCCGTCAGCAACAAGGCACAGGTCAGCAGAACGATACGGCGAAACATGGCAGTTCTCCGAAAGGGTTACGAAGGCGGGTAGGCCGCCAGAGCCTGTTGCACGGCCTGACGCAACGCACTGCTGCGGTCGGCCAGATTATTGCTGGCGCGCGCATCGGCGCTGGCGCTCCATACCGGCTGGCCGCTGCGCGCGTCGATCAGGTTGATCTGCACCACCATGACCTTTTCCTGATAGGTGCGCACCACCGGCACACTGGCGTAGCCGCCATAACCGGGCCGGTATCCATCGTAGCGCCCATAGCCCATGCCGCCCCCATAGTAGGGATCGTAATCTTCACGCACCTGACGCAGTCGGGTTTCCTGCCGGGTCGTGGTCGTGACGTACAGGTCTGCCGGCTGATTGCCGCGAGCCGGTCGCAAGCCACGCTGGTCCAGGCCGTTGCTCACGGCTTCGACCACCTGCGCCGAATCCACCCACGCCGTTCCGGGCGGCAGCTGGCCGTTGAGCCAGCCCCAGGATCGATAACGTCCATAGTCACGCGGCGGCGCAGGATAGGCGCTCATGTCCAGCGTCTTTGCCGCCTGCGCAGGAGCGGGAGGCATGGGCAGAGAGCTGGCGACATACGGGTTGTCGCTCTGGCAGGCGCTGATCCCGAGCAGAGCGGTTCCAAGCAGCACGGCAAACAAGGCAGAACGGTGTTTCATGGTGGGCTCCGCAGTGATATCAGACCGGACGGCACATCCAGTGAAGGTATCGACCCAGCCCGGCAAAGGCTGGATGACGCCGGTGCGCCAGTTCCATTTCCAGCAGATCCGTCAGCTCGGCCCGAGCCTGGAATTCAACCGGCATGTAATCGTGAAATACCCGCACCCCGCTACGGGTTTCGACTTGCCACAGTCCTTCAAGTTGCGTCGCCAGCTCCCGAGGGTCGAGCGGTTGCTGAGGCGTCAGGCTCTGTTTTTCCCCGGCCATGTCATTTTTGCGCATCTTGCGGAAGTGGCCCTTCAGCAGGTTGCGATAGATCAAGGCATCGCGGTTGTAAAACGCCAGCGACAACCAGCCATCGTCCTTGGTCAACTGGCGCAGCACCGGGAGGATGCTGTGCGGCTCGGCCAGCCACTCCAGCACCGCGTGGCACAGCACCAGATCATAAGTGTCGCTCAGTAAATCGGGCAGTGCCTGCCACGGAGCCTGAATGAAGGTTGCCGTCTGTCCGGCATCGGCGAAGCGCTGACGTGCGCCTTCGAGCATCGGCTCGGCGGGTTCGGCCAGGGTCACCTGATGACCCTGTTCGGCCAGCCACAGTGACATGTGGCCCAGCCCGGCGCCGATATCCAGTACACGAAGCGGTCGCGCCGGCAGGGTCTCGGTCAGGTCGGCCTGCAGCACCGCCAGACGAATGGCTCCCTTGGCACCGCCATAGATCTTTTCCGCAAAGCGGGTCGCCAGCTGGTCGAAATGCCGATCACTCACTTGGCAAATCTCCGCTCGCTGTCAGCCAGCTTGTTACGCACCACTGTGTCCATGTCCAGGCCCAGTTCGCTGCACAGCAACAACAGGTAGAGGACGATGTCGCCGACTTCCTGGCCGGCGTGCTCCAATTGGTCGGCAGGCAGCTCGCGGGACTGGTCTTCGCGCAGCCACTGGAATATTTCCACCAGCTCGGCCATCTCCACGCTGGCAGCCATGGCCAGGTTTTTCGGGCTGTGAAATGGCTTCCAGTCATTCTGGTCGCGGATTCGGTGCAGGCGTTGGGTCAACTCGTCGAGGTTCATCGTGCTCTCCTGAAGACGCATAGCTTCAGGGGGAACGGGTCGCCAGGCAAGTGGGCGTTGAGGTTTGTTCAGCCGTCGATGGGAGCAGGGCTCCCGTCAGAGGTGTTCATCAGCCTGTACGTCACTCGCTGAGAGGCTGCCAGCTACCGACCATATGCACGATGCCCTCCTGGCCTTCGACACGGAACTGGCCGTGCGAGCCAGCAGCACTGGCCGACAGCGTCACGTCTGCAGGCAGGCGTACAGGCTTCTGGAACTGCACGCTGATCTCGACATTCGAGGCCGGCAAATGCTCGCCCAGCGCCGCGAGCGTACGGGCCTTGAGCCACATGCCGTGGGCGATGGCGCGAGGGAAACCGAACAGCCTGGCGCTGGGGGCGCTGAGGTGAATCGGGTTGTAGTCGCCCGACACCTTGGCGTACTCGCGGCCTATCTGCGCCGTCGCCCGCCAGCCTTGCAGCTCGCTGAGTGGTAGCGGCGCGGCTTCGGGATAGCTCACTGGGCTGTCTTCCAGATGCACGGCGGTGCACAGCAGGGTGCTTTCTTCTTCCCACAACAGCCCCATGCCGTCTTCGGCCTGAGTGACCAGCGTGAACGTTGCACCCTTGGCGTGCGGGCGCAGATCAGTGGCCTGAACACTGATGTACAACTGGCTCACCCCGCCCAGTGGACGATGCGTACGGGTGCGATTGGCGAGGTGAATCAACCCCAGCAGCGGAAACGGAAACTCCTCGGAGGTCATCAATTGCATTTGCAACGGAAACGCCAGCACGTGCGGATAGGTCGGAGGCAGCAGGCTGCTCTCTTCGAATCCGCAGACCTTGCGGTACGCTTCAAGCTTGTCGGTATCGACCGCAATCCAGCTGCGCAAGCCCAGATCGGGTAGCTGCATCCCGGTGACCTTGCGCCTGAGCGCTGCCTGGATGAACAGGTTGGACAGGGGCTGCAGGGAATTGAGGTAGCGCCAGTGAGCCGTCATCATCCATCTCCTTGAATTCGATGCGGGTGCTTAAGCCCCGATCACGTTTTGACCACATACACGTAGAACCTGACCGCTCACCGCGCCGCTGCCCGGCTGGCTGAACCACGCCACTGCTTCGGCAACGTCCTGGGGCGAACCGCCCTGACCCAGCGAACTCATGCGCCGCCCGGCTTCACGCAGGGTGAACGGCATGTGCGCGGTCATTTTGGTTTCGATGAAGCCCGGCGCGACGGCGTTGATGCTGATGCCGCGTGACTTGAGCCCGGGGGCCATGGCCCGTGCAAAACCGATCAGGCCGGCCTTACTGGTGGTGTAGTTGGTTTGCCCGCGATTACCGGCGATACCGCTGATCGAGGCCATGAGCACGATTCGCGCGTTATCCTTCAAGGCTCCCGCATCGAGCAGCACCTGAGTCAGCACTTGCGGCGCATTGAGGTTGACCGCCAGTACCGAGTCCCAGAAATCTTCCGGCATGTTGACCAGTGTCTTGTCGCGCGTGATGCCGGCGTTGTGCACCAATATGTCGACGCCGTCCGGCAGGTGTTCGAGCAATTGTGCAGGGGCATCTGCCGCACAGATATCCAGTGCCAGAGCCTGACCGCCAAGCCGCGAGGCCAGTGCTTCCAGCTCGTTTTTGGTCTGCGGTACATCCAGCAGGATGACCTGCGCGCCATCACGGGTCAGCGTTTCGGCTATAGACGCGCCAATGCCGCGCGCCGCGCCCGTCACCACTGCCTTGCGTCCGGCCAACGGGCGGGTCCAGTCCTGCACCTTGCTCGGGCAGGCACTCAGGTGGACGAACTGGCCGGAGATGAACGCAGCCTTGGGCGTGAGGAAGAAGCGCAGGGCGCCCTCCAGTTGATCCTGCGCGTCGTCATCCACCTGCAGCAACTTGACCGTTGCGCCATTGCGCACTTCCTTGGCCAGTGAGCGGCTGAAGCCTTCGATGGCCTGTTGAGTGCTGGCGGCCAGCGGATCAGCGAGTGTCTCGGGGGATTTGCCGAGGATGACCACATGCGCGCAGTGATCGAGGTTGCGTAGCAGCGGCTGAAAGAAGTCCCGCAACTGCCTGAGCTGATCGGTGCGCAGGATCTGGCTGGCGTCGAAAACCACTGCTTTCAGGCGCGGTCCCTGGTTGGACACCCACGTGGTGGCGCCGGGCATGTCGCTGCCGAAGCTGTACAGCGAGTCGGTCAGACGGCTGGCGAACTGGCGAACCTGATCCCCCAGCGGTCCTGCGCTGATCAGCAAGGTCCCTTCGACGGGGCGCAGACGTC
The DNA here is from genome assembly GCF_017832255.1 of Pseudomonas sp. PvP028. Classification (NCBI taxonomy): domain Bacteria; kingdom Pseudomonadati; phylum Pseudomonadota; class Gammaproteobacteria; order Pseudomonadales; family Pseudomonadaceae; genus Pseudomonas; species Pseudomonas sp. PvP028. The sequence continues at coordinate 668,312 of NZ_JAFIBL010000001.1, read as the reverse complement.
CGGCCTGCCAGCGCTCCAGGTGAGTGGGGGCGGGCAGACCGACGGCCTTCACCAGGCGCCGACCCATGTCGGAGTTGGCGAAATCAATATAGCGATCTGACGGCATGGAACACTCTCCTGAAGTCGGGGTTCAAAGGAATGGACCACGGTGGCATGACGTTTGTTCTTGCGATCGACACGGCTCATTCATTCGCTTGAAGAAAGGGAGTTTTCCATGACGCATCCTCGTCGGGTCGCCATCGTCGGCGGTAACCGCATTCCGTTCGCACGCTCCAATGGCCCTTATGCCACGGCCAGTAATCAGGACATGCTCACGGCTGCTCTGGAAGGGCTGATCGAGCGCTTCAATCTGCACGGGCTGCGCATGGGCGAGGTGGTGACGGGCGCGGTGCTCAAACACTCCAGAGACTTCAACCTGACCCGCGAATGCGTGCTCGGCTCGCGGCTCTCGGCACAGACCCCGGCCTACGACATTCAACAAGCGTGCGGTACGGGGCTTGAAGCGGCTTTGCTGGTGGCCAACAAGATCGCTCTGGGGCAGATCGAGTGCGGCATTGCCGGCGGCGTGGACACCACGTCCGATGCACCGATCGGCGTCAACGAGGGGCTGCGCAAGATCCTGCTGCAGGTAAACCGCAGCAAGACGCCCGGTGACAAACTCAAGGCCCTGATGCAGTTGCGTCCACACCACCTCAAGCCGGAGCTGCCCCGTAACGGCGAGCCACGCACGCGCTTGTCGATGGGCCAGCATTGCGAGCTGATGGCGCAGACCTGGGGCATAGAGCGTGGGCCGCAGGATCAGTTGGCGCTCGAGAGTCACCTGAAAATGGCGGCAGCCTACGCCGAGGGCTGGCAGGATGATTTGATGACGCCGTATCTGGGGCTGATCCGTGACAACAACCTGCGTCCGGACCTGACGCTTGAAAAGCTGGCCAGCCTCAAGCCCGCGTTCGAGCGCAGCGCCAAGGGCACCTTGTCGGCGGGCAATTCGACACCGCTGACCGATGGCGCGTCGGTGGTGTTGCTGGCCAGCGAGGAATGGGCTCGCGAGCGGGGCCTGCCGGTGCTGGCCTACTGGCGCGATGGCGAGGCCGCAGCGGTGGATTTCGTCAACGGTGCAGAAGGGCTGCTGATGGCGCCGGTCTACGCCGTTCCGCGCCTGCTGGCCCGCAATGGCCTGACCCTTCAGGACTTCGATTACTACGAAATCCACGAAGCCTTCGCCGCGCAGGTGCTGTGCACCCTCAAGGCCTGGGAAGATGCCGACTACTGCAAGACCCGTCTGGGCCTGGACGCGCCGCTGGGGTCGATTGATCGCAGCAAACTGAACGTCAAGGGCAGCTCACTGGCTGCCGGCCACCCGTTCGCTGCGACCGGAGGCCGCATCGTCGCCAACCTGGCCAAGCTGCTGGACGCGGCAGGCAGCGGACGCGGATTGATTTCGATCTGTGCCGCAGGCGGCCAGGGCGTGACGGCGATTCTGGAGCGTTAGGCAAATGGCTGGGGTCATGGGCATAATCCACAACTGAACTACGCAGAGCATGGGCACGATCACGGTCTACCTGTCGACTATCGTTTCTCACGCTCCAGTGGAATGCATGTCGTGACGCTCCGCGTCACACCCGTGCGCGGAATGATCGATCAGCATTATTGGCCTGTAACGTCGAGGTAAGGCATGGGGTTCATCATTGGGGTATCGGTACTGCTGATTCTGATCGGCACCGTGCTCTATCTGTTCGACAAAGGCGCGCAGACTCGCTGGCTGAGGCCGTATATCGGGCTGATGCTGATCGGTCTGCTGATCGGCGGGATGGGCTTGCTGGTGGGGTTGGTCTCCGATGAAATAGAGGTTTATTTCCTGCTGGTGGCCAAATGGGTCATCGCGGTGACCGGTATCATGTTCTGCCTGCGACTGATCGTACTGATCGCCAAGCGCTTCATCGCCAGAAATTGAGCATGCAATCCGCCCATGTGTGACAGGACAACGTGGAAAATCACTTCAAGTTTCTGACCCTGCCCAAGACCTCGGGCGAGGTCGCCAACGTCTTCATTCACGGCTATTCGTCAGGGCATGATCTGGATGACCGACGCCTGTTGGCCAACAGCATCCCCGGCGCTTTGCGCCAGAGTGTGAACATTCTGGCGTTCTGGCCATCCAGCCATTTCACCCAAATGGACAACCGTTCCCGTGGCTTGCTGATGGCTGCTGTCCGTTTGCACCCGCTCGCGGGCGCGGCGGCGCTGGCGGGGGACCGGGTCGTTCACTTTGCGCGTATCCGCAACCGTGCCCGCGACATGGGCAAGGTGCTGTTGGCGCAGCTGGATCGCTACCTGTTCGAGCATCATCCCGACGTCAAGCAAGTCAACTTGATCGGCCATTCACTGGGCGGCCGGCTGCTGGTCAGCGCACTCAAGGACCTGCAGCAGACACCCGAGCACGGGTTGGTGGTGGGCGATGTATTGCTGATGGCCGCTGCAGTGCGTATCGATGCCGCCGAGGCCGAACTGCTCAAGCAGAGAATCAGCGGACGGCTGATCAATGCGTATTCCACGGAAGATCATGTGCTCTTGCTGAATCTGGGCGAGAAGAGCCTGGGGCGCACGCCGGTCGAGCACTTCGAGAATGTGCGCATGCAGGGTTATCGCCATCACCATTACTGGCAGCGCTTGCAGGAAGTATTGATTGCCACTCGCTTCAGTGGCTGTGAAGGGCTGGAAACCGGCATTACGGTGCTACCGACAATGACCCGCGACCCGGTCCTGCAGGACGTCTGGCTGCACAGCGTTCTGGCCCGTTCGCCGGACTACGTGCTGGAGGCGGCCATCAAGCACCTGCGCAGCAGTCGCTGGACGCGCCTCAAGGCCACTGAAGCGGACCGCACCTACGCCTTTGTGCGCGAATTCCAATTGGTCGCCGGGCATTTTCTGATCAACGCCGCCCGGCGTCGGGGCGTGCCTTATACGCGAGTGCTGGGCATGCTGGCGCGGCAATACGGTCTGGGCGACGCGCTGCACCAGTGCGCGACGGTGGTTGAAGTGGAAGAGCTGCTGCTCAGAACGTTCTTTCGCCATGCGTTCAACAGCGCGCACCCGCTGGTGCAGATGCCGCGTGCCAGTGTCCGCGCGATGAGCTGGGATATCTATGCCGCGCATGTCGATGCCCTGGCCGAGCGCCTGACCGTGGCGGCATTTTTCAAGACCGCCCAGCCCGACGAGGCGCCCGGCGCGGTCAAGGGCTTGCTGGGTGCAATTCGCCAGGCCCCGGTGCAACGCTTGCTGACGCACTTCGGCACTGCGCTGCGGCCGGGTTATTCCGCACTGATCCCAACGGTGGCAATCGTCTTCTACGCGCGCGTCACGCTGGATGATGACGCGCTGATGTAAGCCGTATTCACGCGGCTTGAGCTTCTTCCAGCGCGGCGGCCGAAAGCTGCTGGCGATGGCGACTGGCGTAGCTCTCGGCGATGATCGAGCACACGATCAACTGCATCGGGTGGTAGATCATGATCGGCAACAGAATCAGGCCAAGCCCCGGATTGCTGCCGAAAATCAGTGCGGCCATCGGCGCGCCCGCAGCGAGGGACTTCTTGGTAGCGCAGAACACCGCCGCGACCTTGTCGGCATGATCGAACTTGAGCACCCGCGCCGTGCGGGTCGTCATCAACAGGATCACCGCCAGCAGCAGCGCGGTGCCGACGAACGCCGTCAGGATCACGCTGTTGCCCTGGCTTTGCCACATGCCGGAGATCATCGAGTTGCAGAACGCCGCATACACCAGCAGCAGAATCACCAGCTTGTCGATCAGGTTGGTGTATTTCTTGTGACGGGCGAAGAACTTGCCCAGCAACGGCCGCATTAACTGGCCAAGCACCAGTGGCAGCAGGAGCATGGCGCACAGGTCGAGCAGCGTATCGCCCAGATCGATCCCGCCAGCGCCGGTGCCGACCACCAGGCTGACCAGCCACGGGGTGATAAAAATCCCGATGACGCTGGACATGCTGGCGTTGAGAATCGCTGCCGGGACATTGCCGCCTGCGCTGCCGGTCAGCGCCACCGAGGAGGAAATGGTCGAGGGCAGGGCGCACAGGTAAAGGAAGCCCAGCATCAGCAGCGCCGGCACCTGCGAGCCCAGCAGCTTGTTGCACGCCAGCCAGATCAGCGGGAACACCACGAACGTGAAGACCTGGATCATCACGTGCAGACGCCAGTTGGTCAGGCCTTTCTTGATCTGCTCGCTGGACAGGTTCACGCCATGCAGAAAGAACACCACGAACACGCCAACCTTGATGACGTATTCAGCGTGCATGTTGCCGCCGGTAGCGCCGAAACGCGGAAAGAAGTAGGCCAGCACCGTCGCCAGGACCATGCCCCAGAGGAACCAGTCGGTGGCGACGCGTTTGAAGTGTTTGAGTGATTGCATGCGGGGTCCGGAGAATTTTTGTAAACAGAGATGCGTGCAGGCTACTCTGTTGCTCCATAGCCGTCTTGCGACATAAGGCCATAAGATGCCGAGTAACGGACAGATCAATCAGCGGCAGCCCGCGGGCGAACGGCAGATACCGGCGTTGTCCGGCCTGCCGCGCCCGCTGTATGCCCGTGCCGAAAGCCTCAGCGCCGGTTCGTGGACGCCGCCCCATCGCCACGACTGGGTGCAGTTTTCCTACGCGATCAGCGGGGTTCTGGGGGTGCATACCGCCGAGGGCAGTTTCTTTGCGCCGCCGCAGTGGGGCGTCTGGGTGCCTGCCGGGCTTGAGCATGAGGTGGTGACCTCCATGCGCGCCGAAATGCGCAGCCTGTACATTCGCACGGCTGATTCGGGGTGGGCACCGCAGCGCTGCCGGGTACTGGAAGTCACGCCGCTGGCCCGCGAGCTGATCAAGAGCTTCTGCCTGTTGCCCGTGGATTATCCTGAGCAGGACAGTCATGAGGCGCGACTGGTGCAGGTCCTGCTGGATCAGCTGGCGCAATTGCCCGAAGTCGGCTTCTCACTGCCGTTGCCACGTCATCCGCGTTTGCTGGGGCTGTGCAACGAGTTGATCGAGGAGCCGGGGCGGTTGATCACCCTGCATGACTGGGCTGCCCGTCTCGGGACCTCCGAGAAAACCCTGATGCGAATGTTTCAGCGCGAAACCGGATTGAGCTTTCGCGGCTGGCGGCAGCGGGCACGGCTGCTGTCTTCGCTGTCTGCACTGGAAGAGGGCGCCAGTGTGACGCATACCGCGCTGGCCTGCGGTTATGACTCGACGTCAGCGTTCATCGCCGCGTTCAAGGGTTTGTTCGGCCATACCCCCGGTGACTTGTTCAAGTAAGGCCTGGATGCCTTGTGCACTAACGAGTGCAGCCAACGCTGTTTTTTCTGTTCTTACATGTTTTGTCCCGGAATATCTTTCACATGCTGTACGGCACGAAAGGTGCTTTAAACCGGGGGATTGCGTGGTTTTTTCTTAAAAAACCTTTCAATCCACAGGGGGTTACCCCTACTCGCTGGCGGAGGATTGCCGTATAACGGCAACAATCGCGTATCTGGCAACAAAGGACCCACAATAAAAGCTGATGAAAACTCCTAAACGCATTGAACCCCTGATCGAAGACGGTCTGGTCGACGAGGTGCTGCGCCCGCTCATGAGTGGTAAAGAGGCAGCTGTTTATGTGGTGCGTTGCGGCAATGAGCTGCGGTGTGCCAAGGTTTACAAGGAGGCTAACAAACGCAGTTTCCGTCAGGCGGCCGAGTATCAGGAAGGTCGCAAGGTACGCAACAGCCGTCAGGCCCGAGCCATGGCCAAGGGCTCGAAGTTCGGGCGCAAGGAAACCGAAGACGCATGGCAGAATGCCGAAGTGGCTGCGCTGTTTCGTCTGGCTGGCGCAGGTGTCCGGGTGCCCAAGCCGTACGACTTCCTGGAAGGCGTGCTGCTCATGGAACTGGTGGCTGACGAGTATGGCGATGCAGCGCCGCGTCTGAACGACGTTGTGCTGGAGCCGGATCAGGCGCGCGAGTATCACGCATTCCTGATCGAGCAGATCGTGCTGATGCTGTGTGCCGGTCTGGTGCACGGTGACCTGTCCGAGTTCAACGTGCTGCTGGCGCCTTCCGGTCCGGTCATCATCGACTTGCCGCAAGCGGTCGATGCCGCAGGCAACAACCACGCGTTCAGCATGCTGGAGCGCGACGTCGGCAACATGGCGCTGTACTTCGGCCGTTTCGCGCCGGAGCTCAGAAAAACCAAGTACGCCAAGGAAATGTGGTCGTACTACGAGGCAGGCACTTTGTCGCCTGCCACAGTGCTGACTGGTGAATTCGATGAGCCGGAGGACGAAGCCGATGTGGGCGGCGTACTGCGCGAAATCGAAGCCGCCCGCCTCGACGAAGCCCGCCGCCAGGCAGCGCGTGCGGCAGACGATGCTCCACCGAGCAAATCCACCGAAGAACCCCCACCGCCGTGGATGCAGTAACGCCCTTTCGCGAGCAAGCTCGCTCCCACAGGGAGTGCGTGTGGCAGGCGCTCCGTCGAGTGATGCAGTAAGTAAGACCACTGTGGGAGCGAGCTCGCTCGCGAAGGCGATGGATCAGACGCGCTGTTTTCTGAGCATTTACGGACCCTTTCGCGAGCAAGCTCGCTCCGGCAGGGAGTGCGTGTGGCAGGTGCTCCGCCGATTGAATGCAGTAAGGCCCTTGTGGGAGCGAGCTCGCTCGCGAAGGCGATGGATCAGACGCGCTGTTTTCGGAGTCTGTACGGGCCCTTTCGCGAGCAAGCTCGCTCCCACAGGGAGTGCGTGTGGCAGGCGCTCCGTCGAGTGATGCAGTAAGTAAGACCACTGTGGGAGCGAGCTCGCTCGCGAATGCGATGGATCAGGTGCGCTGTTTTCTGAGCATTTACGGGCCCTTTCGCGAGCAAGCTCGCTCCCACAGGGAGTGCGTGTGGCAGGCGCTCCGCCGATTGAATGCAGTAAGACCCTTGTGGGAGCGAGCTTGCTCGCGAAGGCGATTGATCAGGCGCGCTGTTTTCGGAGCCCTGTACCGGCCCTTTCGTGAGCAAGCTCGCTCCCACAGTGAGTGCGTGTGGCAGGCGCTCCGCCGATTGAATGCAGTAAGGCCCTCGTGGGAGCGAGCTTGCTCGCGAAGGCGATGGATCAGACGCACTGTTTTCGGAGCCTGTACGGGCCCTTTCGCGAGCAAGCTCGCTCCCACAGGGAGTGCGTGTGGCAGGCGCTCCGCCGATTGAATGCAGTAAGGCCCTTGTGGGAGCGAGCTCGCTCGCGAAGGCGATTGATCAGGCGCGCTGTTTTCGGAGCCTGTACCGGCCCTTTCGCGAGCAAGCTCGCTCCCACAGGGAGTGCGTGTGGCAGGCGCTCCGCCGATTGAATGCAGTAAGACCCTTGTGGGAGCGAGCTTGCTCGCGAAGGCGATGGATCAGACGCACTGTTTTCGGAGCCTGTACGGGCCCTTTCGCGAGCAAGCGCGCTCCCGCAGGGAGTGCGTGTGGCAGGCGCTCCGCCGATTGAATGCAGTAAGACCCTTGTGAGAGCGAGCTCGCTCGCGAAGGCGATTGATCAGGCGCGCTGTTTTCGGAGCCTGTACCGGCCCTTTCGCGAGCAAGCTCGCTCCCACAGGGAGTGCGTGTGGCAGGCGCTCCGCCGATTGAATGCAGTAAGACCCTTGTGGGAGCGAGCTTGCTCGCGAATGCGATGGATCAGACCCACTGTTTTCGGAGCCTGTACCGGCCCTTTCGCGAGCAAGCTCGCTCCCACAGGGAGTGCGTGTGGCAGGCGCTCCGCCGATTGAATGCAGTAAGACCACTGTGGGAGCGAGCTCGCTCGCGAAGGCGATGGATCAGGCGCGCTGTTTTCGGAGCCTGTACGGGCCCTTTCGCGAGCAAGCTCGCTCCCACAGGGAGTGCGTGTGGCAGGCGCTCCGCCGATTGAATGCAGTAAGGCCCTTGTGGGAGCGAGCTCGCTCGCGAAGGCGATTGATCAGGCGCGCTGTTTTCTGAGCATTTACGGGCCCTTTCGCGAGCAAGCTCGCTCCGGCAGGGAGTGCGTGTGGCAGGCGCTCCGTCGAGTGATGCAGTAAGTAAGACCACTGTGGGAGCGAGCTCGCTCGCGAAGGCGATGGATCAGGCGCACTGTTTTCGGAGCCTGTACGGGCCCTTTCGCGAGCAAGCTCGCTCCCACAGGGAGTGCGTGTGGCAGGCGCTCCGCCGATTGAATGCAGTAAGGCCCTTGCTCGCGAATGCGATGGATCAGACGCACTGTTTTCGGAGCCTGTACGGGCCCTTTCGCGAGCAAGCTCTCTCCCACGGAGCGCGTGCAGGCGCTCCATCGAGTGGATGCGGTGAGACCCTTGTGGAAGTGGCTAGCAACACCCGCCTGATGCCAGGTCCTTGAGGATCGGGCAGTCGGGGCGGTCGTCGCCTTGGCAGTGTTCCACCAGTTCCTGAAGCGTGTCGCGCAGGCTCGCCAGTTCGTCGATTTTGCGGTTCAGCTCGGCGATATGCTGACGGGCCAATGCCTTGACGTCGGCGCTGGCCCGCTGGCGGTCCTGCCAGAGGGTCAGCAGTTTGCCGACCTCTTCCAGAGAAAACCCCAGATCCCTTGAGCGCTTGATGAACGCCAGTGTGTGCAGATCGTCCGCGCTGTACAGGCGATAGCCGCTGTCGCTGCGATGCGCTGCCTGCAACAGGCCGATGGACTCGTAATAGCGGATCATTTTCGCGCTCAAGCCACTGGTTTTCGCCGCCTGACCGATATTCATGGTGCGTCCTCCAGGTCGCGGGGTTTCCAGGTTTTCAGCAGCAGCGCATTGCTCACCACGCTGACACTCGACAGCGCCATGGCCGCGCCCGCCAATACCGGATTGAGATAGCCCAGCGCCGCGAGCGGAATGCCGATCAAGTTGTAGACGAACGCCCAGAACAGGTTCTGGCGGATTTTCGCGTAGGTCCTTCGGCTGATGTCCAGCGCCGCCGGAACCAGTCGCGGGTCGCCGCGCATCAGGGTGATACCCGCTGCATGCATGGCGACATCGGTCCCGCCGCCCATCGCGATACCGACATCCGCTGCCGCCAGCGCCGGGGCATCGTTGATGCCGTCACCGACCATCGCCACCACATGGTGGCTTTTCAGTTGAGTGACAGTGGCCGCCTTGTCGGCAGGCAGTACTTCGGCATGCACGTCGTTTATCCCCAGTGCCCTGGCAACCACCTGAGCACTGCCACGGTTATCGCCGGTCAACAGATGGCTGCTGATGCCCCGCGCATTCAGCGCTTTGATCGCCTGATCGGTTCCGGGCTTGAGCGTGTCACCAAAGGCAAACATACCGATCACCTTTGGCTCCGGAGCCTGCTCGATGAGCCAGGACAGCGTGCGCCCCTCGGCTTCCCAGATGCGCGCGGACTCGGCCAGATCGCCCATTGGCAGGCCGCTTTCCTCCAGCAAACGTCGATTGCCCAACGCCAGCTCAAGGCCCTCAACGGTGCCAGCGATGCCCCGGCCGCTCAGGACGCGGCTGTTTTGCGCGGCATCAGGCGTGAGTTGCCATTCATGACAGACATCCAGCACCGCTCTGGCCAAGGGGTGTTCACTGCCGCGTTGCAGCGCGCCCGCCAGTTGCAGGAGGTGTTCTTCATTGCCCAGCACCGCGCTCATGTTGGTGATACGCGGCGTGCCCGAAGTCAGCGTGCCGGTCTTGTCGAACACCACTGCATCGACCTCGTGAGCACGTTCCAGTGCCTCGGCGTCCTTGATCAGAATGCCGTAACGCGCTGCCACGCCGGTCCCGGCCATGATCGCTGTCGGAGTCGCAAGGCCCAGAGAGCAAGGGCAGGCGATCACCAGTACGGCGACGGCATTGATCAGCGCGACTTCAAGCGAAGCACCGACCAGCAGCCAGCCGGCCAGTGTGAATAAGGCAATCACCAACACGGTGGGCACGAACACCTGGCTGACTTTATCCACCAGTTTCTGGATTGGAGCCTTGCCTGCCTGTGCGTCTTCGACCAGACGAATGATGCGCGCCAGCACCGTTTCCGCGCCCAGCGCCGTGGTCCTGATCAGCAACTGGCCTTCGCCATTAATTGCCCCGCCGGTGACCTTGTCGCCCGGTTGCTTGACCACCGGCAGGCTTTCACCGGTGATCAGCGCTTCGTCGGCATGGCTGCGGCCTTCGACCACTTCGCCGTCCACCGGAAAACGTTCGCCGGATTTGACCAGCACCCGATCATCGAGCTGCAGCGCGCTGATCGCCACGTCCTGTTCAAGGCCGTCGACCACCCGCAGGGCGCGCTCCGGGCGCAGTGCTTCAAGGGCGCGGATGGCACTGGCGGTCTGGCGCTTGGCGCGGCTTTCCAGGTATTTGCCCAACAGCACCAGCGCGATCACCACCGCCGATGCTTCGAAGTACAAGTGCGGTGTCGTTCCGGGCGCAGCGTGCAGCCATTGATAGACGCTCAGGCCGTAGCCGGCGCTGGTACCGATGGCAACCAGCAGGTCCATATTGCCGGCACCTGCGCGCACGGCTTTCCAGGCGGCCACGTAAAAGCGTGCGCCAAGTATGAACTGCACCGGCGTCGCCAGCGCAAATTGCAACCATGCAGGCAGCATCCCGTGCACGCCCAGCGGTGATAGCAACATCGGCAGGACCAACGGCAGCGCCAGCAGGATGGCCAGCAGCAAGGCCCAGCGTTCGTGGTGCAGGTGACGGGCTTTCTGGTCGGCTTCAGCGTGACGATCCTGGCTCAGGGTGGCGCCATAACCGGCACGGCTGACGGCGTCGATCAGGGTTTGCGGATCGGTGTGCGCTGCGGTGTCTACATGGGCGCGTTCATTGGCCAGGTTGACCGTCACGCTGTTGACTCCCGGCACTTTGGCCAGGGCACGCTCGACCCGACCTGCGCAACTGGCGCAGGTCATGCCGCTGATCGGCAGGTCGAAGGTGGTGGTGTCTGGCATGTGAATCACTCCCTGAGGCTGGCTACCTGCAAGGATCAACCTTGCCATACGGGCAAGGTCAAGCGCGAATCAATAGTTGAGGTCGGCTTTCTTGAGGTACATCCCGTTCAGGTCGGCTGCGATGCGGTACTTGAGGATGTCCCCCGCGCGCAGCTGGATCTTGGTGCTGCGCGGCGCTTCCATGCCGGGCTCACAGCCCACGACGTTGCCGCGCAGGGTGCTCAGCCGCACGGAGACTTCACCGGCAGGCAGGTTGAAGGACACCGAGTCTTCCTGAAACAGCCTGCCGGCCAGACGGTCCTGCACGTAGATGCCGATCTCGCAGGAAGTCGCGACTTCCAGGCGCTCTCGGGAAATGATCAGGATGCCGTAGTCCTGAGCCGCCTGAGTGGCAGGTGTGATAGCCAGGAAACCGAGAATGCTGAAGAGGCTGACTGCTGACCAGCGCATCGCTGATACTCCTGATGTAAATGTGGCTGACGATAGAGGTGTCGATAACCCAGCTTGGCTCACGATTACGCCGAATGCCAGCCCGGCAGCAATGGCAGAAACTTGACCTTGCCATCATGACAAGGTTGAAGATGCTCGCTGTTCATCACTGAAGGAGTGACATCATGCAGTTATTCAACGTTCAAGGCATGACCTGCGGCCATTGTGTTCGTGCGGTGACCGAGGCAATCAAACATGAAGATCCGAGCGCCGAAGTTCAGGTCGAACTGGCCAGCAAGCAGGTCAAGGTGCAAAGCAGCCTGTCGCCCGAGCGTATTGTCAGTTTGATCAGCGAAGAGGGTTATCAGGCGCAGCCGGCATGACCCAGAGCCGGGAGATCGACGCGGTCTCCCGGTCTGTAAACATTGAAAATTTTTGAATTAATTCCCCCGTTCGTCGTTCTCTGCAAGGTAAGCCGGGTAAACTAGCCCGTTGCTCTGCATCTGTGAATGGACACCCGATGAATCTACGAACGATCCTTATCCTTGGCTCATTGAGCGCCTTCGGCCCTCTGGCCATCGACTTCTATCTTCCTGGCTTTCCAGCCATGGCCTCGTATTTCGGGACCGATGAAAAACACGTACAACTGACCCTGGCAGCCTACTTTCTGGGGCTTTCCCTGGGGCAACTGGCCTATGGCCCGGTGGCTGACCGGTTCGGTCGGCGCATTCCGCTGCTGGTCGGTGTGACCCTGTTCATGCTCGCCTCGGTCGCCTGTGCCTTTGCGCCGAGTCTTGAATGGCTGATTGCCGCGCGCTTCGTGCAGGCGCTGGGTGGCTGTGCCGGGATGGTCTTGTCACGCGCCATCGTCAGCGACAAGTGCAACGCCGTCGAGTCGGCCAAGGTCTTCTCGCAACTGATGCTGGTCATGGGGCTGGCACCGATACTGGCTCCGATGCTGGGCGGTGTGCTGGTCAGCACCTTTGGCTGGCAATCGATCTTCGTCAGCCTCTCCCTGTTCAGCGGCGCCTGCCTGGTGGCGGTTGCACTGGGGTTACCGGAAAGCATGCCGGCCACCACACCGCGCCAGCCATTGAGCGGCGCGCTGGGGCAGTACCTCAATCTGTTCAAGGACAGTGTGTTCATCGGTCATGCGCTGACCGGTGGCATCGCCATGGCCGGGATGTTCGCCTACGTCGCAGGCTCGCCGTTCGTGTTCATCAAATTGTATGGCGTGCCGGCCGAGCACTACGGCTGGTTGTTCGGGATGAATGCGGCGGGCTTCATTCTGGCGGCGCAGATCAACGCGCGTATTCTGCGCAAGACCGGTCCGGCGTTTTTGCTGTCGCGCATGGTCTGGGTCTATCTCGCTGCGGGGCTGGTGTTGCTGGCGATCAGCTTGCTGCGCACCGAGGCGCTTTGGCCGCTGCTGGTCCCGCTGTTCATCTGTGTGGCAAGCCTGGGCTGCATCATCCCCAATGCGTCGGCCTGCGCCATGAATGGCCAGTGGGCACGCGCGGGCAGTGCCTCGGCGTTGCTGGGTTGTCTGCAGTTCAGCGTCGCCGCCGTCGCCGCCAGTCTGGTGGGCTTGCTGCACGACGGCACGGCTACACCGATGGCGCTGGTCATCAGCCTGTGCGGCGTGCTGACCGTGGGCCTCTCGGTGCTGACGCGACGTGCACAGGCCCGGCGCGACGCATCGCTTCAGACCGTCTGATCGCCAAAGCGATGATGTCAGTCGCGCCGGGCGTGACTGACATCATCGACTTCATCTGGCGCAGGCCTCTGCGGCTCAGAAACCTTCCAGTACGATCTTGCCCTTGGCCTTGCCGCTTTCCAGCAGGGCATGAGCGCGGCGCAGGTTTTCGGCATTGATGGTGCCGAAGTGCTCACCGAAGGTGGTTTTCAACGTTCCGGCGTCGATCAGCTCGGCAACCCGGTTGAGCAGATTGTGCTGCTCGATCATGTCCTCGGTTTCGAACATCGACCGCGTGTACATGAACTCCCAATGCAGCGACAGGCTCTTGCGCTTGAGTTTCGACACATCCAGCGACTTGGGATCGTCGATCAGCGCCAGCTTGCCTTGAGGCTTGAGCGCCTCGACGAGCTGATCCAGATGCTGCTCGGTCTGGGTCAGGCTGGCCACATGAGTCACGTGCTTGAGGCCGACGCGTTTGAGCTCTTCGCTCAGCGGCTTGCTGTGATCCAGCACATGGTGCGCCCCCAGTTCATTGACCCAGCTTTCGGTCTCGGGCCGCGAGGCGGTGCCGATGACTTTCAGCGATGTCAGTTTGCGCGCCAGTTGGGTGAGGATCGAACCCACGCCACCGGCGGCGCCGACGATCAGCAGGCTGTGTGCGCCTTCACCTTTTTGCTGCGGGATCTGCAGTCGCTCGAACAGCAGTTCCCAGGCGGTGATGGCTGTCAGCGGCAGCGCCGCCGCATGGGCGAAGCTCAGGGTCTTGGGCATGTGGCCAACGATGCGTTCATCCACCACGTGCAGCTCGCTGTTGGCACCCGGCCGGGTCAGGGAACCTGCGTAGAATACCTTGTCGCCCGGCTTGAATAGCGTGACCTGGCTGCCGACGGCCTTCACCACACCCGCCACGTCCCAGCCGAGCACCTTGCCTGCACCGTCCTCAGGCTGGACGTTCTGGCGGATCTTGGTGTCCACCGGGTTTACAGAGATGGCCTTGACCTCGACCAACAGATCGCGATCGCCAGCAGTCGGCTCGGGCAGTTCGATATCCTGCAATGATTTTACGTCGCTGATGGGCAGGGACTGGTAGTACGCAATGGCTTTCATATCAGGGCCTCTCCGAAGAAAAAAGTGATGAAGAGATCATTGGCTATTTCCAGTAAAGATAAAACCCGCTAAAACGGCAGGCTCTTTCAATTTTATTTTGATAATACGAGGGCATGATGCTGCGTTTTGATGACTTGCAGTTGTTCGTACGTGCGGCGGATCTGGGCAGCCTTTCTGCCGCAGCGCGGGTCATGGACATGTCTGCGGCGGTTGCCAGCGCGGCGCTCAAGCGTATCGAACGGCAGCTTGGGACGCGCTTGCTGGCCCGTTCGACGCGCAGCCTGCGCCTGACTGCCGAAGGCGAGGGGTTTCTGGAATACGCGCGTGCTGCACTGGGCAGCCTCGAGGAGGGGCGGCGCTTGCTGGCCAGCAGCCAGGACCGTTGCGAGGGCGTGCTGCAACTTTCGGCGCCGTCGGACCTGGGGCGCAACGTGCTGTTGCCGTGGCTCGACGAATTTCAGCAGCAGCACCCGCAACTGACTGTGCGTCTGCTGCTGGGTGATCGTATTGCCGATCTGTTCCGCCAGCCTGTCGACGTGGCGCTGCGCTACGGCGAGCCGGAAGATTCCAGCCTGGTCGCCCTGCCGGTGTTGCCTGACAACCGCCGGGTATTGTGTGCGGCGCCGAGTTACCTGCAGCGTCATGGCGAGCCGCATCAGGTCGAGCAACTGGCGCAGCATAACTGCCTGCTGTTCATGCTCGGTGATCGTGTTCATGACCGTTGGACGCTGAACGACGGCAAGCGCGAAATCAGTCTGACAGTCAGCGGCAACCGGTTCAGCGACGATGCCGACGTCGTGCGCCGTTGGGCGGTTGCGGGCGAAGGTGTGGCGTACAAATCCTGGCTGGACGTGGCTGCAGATGTACGGGCCGGGCACCTGAAAGTGTTGATGCCTGACCTGATCGGGGAGCGGGCGCCATTGAACCTGTTGTGCGCGCATCGGGCGCAACTCAGCAAGCCTGTCATTCTGTTACTGGAAATGCTCAGGTCACGGTGTAAGCAACATGCTGTAAGTCTGTCGTCCGCGAGCGTGTTTTAATCGCCGCGCCCCAGTAGGAAATGGCCTTCGGAAGTGTCGGAAAATATAATTTTCGAAGGCCGTTCAATAACGCGAAGTTTCGCTGCCGGAATAAAGTTGAAACTGACTGTTGTTGAGTGGATTTGGCATTTTTGTCATAGCCATTACGCTTGTCTTTTTAATCCTCTTTTGAAGTGTCGCTGCAAACCCCTTGTATAGAGGGGTTGCGGCGTAGCCGCGGTAACAACTTGGTGTTCAAGGCGCGCTCTACAGTCAGGCGTTTTTTTGCGTCGTGGTGTGCCCACCGTTTGTAAGAGGCGTTTTTCACCCACCGGGGGCGCAGGGCATAGAGTTTATACTTGTCATGACATATAAGAGCCACGTTCAACTCTATCGAGGCGTGATTGCTTTCACCCAGTCATCACCATAGATGAATGTTTCAACAGGGAGTGAACACATGGAATACGGACCTTGCATCAGCCAGATCGCAACCTTGCTGGCCGACCCCAAGCGCAGCGCAATGATCTGGGCACTGATGGATGGTACT
This sequence comes from Pseudomonas sp. PvP028, assembly GCF_017832255.1. Lineage (NCBI taxonomy): Bacteria > Pseudomonadati > Pseudomonadota > Gammaproteobacteria > Pseudomonadales > Pseudomonadaceae > Pseudomonas > Pseudomonas sp. PvP028. The sequence continues at coordinate 652,567 of NZ_JAFIBL010000001.1, read as the reverse complement.
GCTCGCCCTGCCGATGAATTGGCAATCCTGGCGGGACTCTCGACTTCTTCTGCTGGCGCCCATCTGGCGCGGCTGACCAGTGGCGGTCTGTTGAAACAGGAGGTCCGCGGCCGCAAGCGCTTCTTTCGCCTCGCTGCGCCGGAAGTGGGGGCGGCGGTCGAGGCCTTGGCCTGTGCTTCGCTGGCCAGTGCTGAACAGATCAATCGTCGCTTTGCCCAGCCCACGCCGCCCTTACCGCTACGCCGCGCAAGAATCTGCTCCGATCATCTGGGTGGCGAAATGGCTGCCGAGCTTTATCAGCGCCTGTTGGAAGCCGGCTGGATAGAACAGCAGGAGAAGCGCGTCGAGGTCACCAGCAAGGGGGTGGCCAGATTTGCCGAACGCGGCATCTATATACCCGCGCTGGCGCAACGCAAGCGTGAAACGGTCTGTGTCTGTCCGAAATGGAACGATCGCAACCCGCATCTGGGCGGCGCGCTGGGGGCGGGGTTGTTGCAGCTGTTCATTCAGATGGGCTGGCTGCGCACCACTGAAGAGTCCAGCACCTTGCAGGTCTCATCCAGTGGGCAGCGGGAAATCAGCAAGATCGCAGCGGCGGCCTGACGGAGCGACAGGTGTGGCGCGCTCCTCCCCTATCGTGCCAATGCTCCGCGTTGGCATGCAGTTCCGGACGCTCCGCGTCCTCTTGCGACGCAGAGCGTGGCGAAAGGCATTTCCACGCGGAGCGTGAGGAACGATGAATGTAACCCGCTCAATTCCTCTTTAGGGCTTGACCAGTCGTGCATCGAGGCTGTTTTGCGCCAGGCGTTTGGCCTGATCTTCGGTCATGCCCAGGTGGGTGTACAGCGCGTGGAAGTTCTCGGTCACGTAGCCACCGAAGTAGGCCGGGTCGTCCGAGTTGACGGTGACCTTCACGCCGCGCTCGAGCATGTCGAGGATGTTGTGCTGGGCCATGTCGTCGAACACGCAAAGCTTGGTGTTGGACAGCGGGCAGACGGTCAGCGGGATCTGTTCGTCGATGATGCGCTGCATCAGCCGCTCGTCTTCGATGGCGCGCACACCGTGGTCGATGCGCTGGATCTTCAGCAGGTCCAGTGCTTCCCAGATGTATTCCGGCGGACCTTCTTCCCCGGCGTGGGCCACGGTCAGGAAGCCCTCGTTGCGCGCGCGATCGAACACACGCTGAAACTTGCTCGGCGGGTGGCCCATCTCCGAGCTGTCGAGGCCCACGGCGACGAAAGCATCACGGAACGGCAGCGCCTGATCGAGGGTTTTTTCGGCTTCTTCCTGGGACAGGTGACGCAGGAAACTCAGGATCAGGCCGCTGTCGACGCCCAGCTTCGACTTGCCGTCTTTCAGCGCACCGGTAATCCCGGCCAGTACCACTTCGAACGGGATGCCACGGTCGGTGTGGGTTTGCGGATCGAAGAACGGTTCGGTGTGGATAACGTTTTGTGCCTTGCAGCGCAGCAGGTAGGCCCAGGTCAGGTCGTAGAAGTCCTGCTCGGTGCGCAATACGTCTGCGCCCCGGTAATACAGATCGAGGAATTCCTGCAGGTTGTTGAAGGCATACGCCTTGCGCAGGGTTTCGACGTCATCCCACGGCAGGGCAATCCTGTTGCGCTCGGCCAGGACGAACAGCAACTCGGGTTCCAGCGAGCCTTCGAGGTGCAAGTGCAGTTCTGCCTTGGGCAGGGCGTTCAACCAGTCGTACATATTCTTTTCTCATCAGGTGCAGATCCCGGGCATTCTACAGATGCACGTCGCTGCGCAGGGTAAAACCTGACCGAACGTTCAACTTGCCTCCTGTTCGCGGCGATAAGCGTAGGTATCCGCGAAGCGCGACAGCAGAAATTCGGCGCAGGTGGTCACCGGATAGCGGGCCGGATGATCATCGCTCTGGCAACCGGGTAGGCATTCGATGCGCGTGTCGGGGTGCGGTTCGGCGAAGAACGGCATGGAGTAGCGATCAACCCCGAGCGGGCTGATAACCCGGTGCGGCGTGGACAGATAACGGTCATTGCTCCAGCGCGCCATCATGTCGCCCAGATTGACCACGAAGGTGCCGTCGAGCGGTGGCGCGTCGATCCATTCGCCACGCACATCACGCACCTGCAAGCCGCCCGCTGCGTCCTGATACAGCAGAGTGATACAGCCATAATCGGTATGCGCGCCTGCGCCTTGTTGCTCGGCCGAGGTCGCCGTACCACGCGGCGGGTAATGAATCATGCGCAGCACGCTGACCGGGTCCTTGAAGCGCTGATCGAAGAAATCGCGCTCGATGCCCAGCGCCAGGGTCATGGCGCGCAGCAGGGTTTGCGCCAGCGCCTGCATGTCCAGATAGTGTTGCTCCATCAGCGCTTCCCAGCCGGGAATGTCCGGATGCCGGTTTGGCCCACGCAGCGGTTTACCCGCCAGCACGTCGGGATGACGGGCATCCAGGTGCAGGCCCATGTCGAAGGTTTCCTTGAGGTCGCTCGGCAGGCTGGGGTCCAGTTGTTCGGTGGCGATGGCGCCGTAGCCGCGATGGTGCGTGCTTTGGGTGATATCGATCAGGAGCTTTTCAGCAGCCGGCCGGGCGAAAAAGTCCTTCGCCGCCGATTGCACCTGTTCGATGCGTTGCGCGCTGATCGGGTGGCCCTTGATGTAAAAGAAACCCCACGCCCGACAGGCACTGTCGATTTGCCGGGCGACATCCTGCCAGGCCTGAGTGTCCGTGCCGTAGAGCGGGGCGATGTCGATGACGGGAAGCTGGTCCATTAACCGGTCCTGAAAGGGAAGTATCGGGTGTCGATGATCCTGCCTGGCGCAGCAGGCACGATGGTCAGGCAGTCGGCGGCCGGATTACTTCGGCAGCTCGGCCTTGATGCCTTCGACGTAGTAGTTCATCGACGCCAGCTCGGCGTTGGTCGCGACCACGCCGTCAGCAATTTTCACAGTGCCGTTCTGGTCCTTGATCGGGCCGGTGAACGGGTGGAATTCGCCGCTTTCGATGCTGGCGATGATCTTCTGCGCCTCGGCCTTCACGTCAGCAGGCACCACGTCGCTGATCGGCAATTCGACCGTTCCTTCCTTCAGGCCGCCCCAGTAATCCTGTGGTTTCCAGGTGCCCGCGATGGCGCCTTCGGCGGCCTGAATGTAATGCGGGCCCCAGTTGTTGACGATGGAGGTCAGCACTGCTTTCGGTCCGAAGTGAGCCATGTCCGAGGCATAGCCGACGGCATACACGCCACGACGCTCGGCGGTCTGGATCGGAGCAGGACTATCGGTGTGCTGGAATACCACGTCCACGCCCTGATCGATCAACGCGTTGCCCGCATCGGCTTCCTTGCCCGGATCGAACCAGGAGTTGACCCACACCACCTTGATCTCGGTGCCCGGGTTGTACTTGTTCAGCGCCAGCTGGATGGCGTCGATGTCGCGCAGCACTTCAGGAATCGGGAACGAGGCGACATAACCGATCTTCTTGGTCTTGGTCATCTTCGCCGCGATGTAGCCGCTCACGTAGCGACCTTCATAGGTACGGGCCAGATAAGTGCCCATGTTCTTGTCCTGCTTGTAGCCGGTCGCGTGCTCGAACTTCACCTTGGGGAACTGCTTGGCGACTTTCAGGGTGGGGTTCATGTAACCGAACGAGGTACTGAAGATCAGGTCGTAACCGCCCTTGGCCATGTTACGGATAACCCGCTCGGCGTCTGCACCTTCCGGCACGTTTTCCACGTAGCTGCTGGTGACCTTGTCACCCAGCGCCTTGACCATCGCCTGACGGCCCTGTTCATGCTGATAGGTCCAGCCGTGGTCGCCGATAGGGCCGATGTAGACGAAGCCGACTTTCAGCGGATCGGCTGCCGAGGCGAGCAGGCTGGAGCCGATGCCGACAACGGCGGCGACGGCGCACAGCAGTTTTTTCAGGGGACGACGTGGGTTGGTCAGGTGCATCGGGTCTAGCTCCTTGCGGTCTTGTTGGAATGCCTACCCGAGCAATGCAATTAACTGACCAACAGGACAACTTACGATGCGGGCTTGCTCCCTGCGCAGCGCTCCTACGGCCTTCGGCCAGAATCAAAAGCAGTTTTGTGTATAGCCAGAGTGCGGCGGGAAGGTGCAGGCGCGGTGGGCTGCGCCGCTAACTGGTGCAGCGCGTGCTGCGCTCGACGATGCACATCGGCGTGCCTGCCACGGGTTCGCGCATGATCTGCACTTGCACATCGAACACCTGGCAGACCAGCTCGGCCGTCAGCACATCGCCCGGCGCGCCGCAGGTCACCATGCGTCCGCCCTGCATGACCGCAAGGTGGTCGGCGTAGCGGCAGGCCTGATTGATGTCGTGCAGCACGGTAATCACCGTCTTGCCTTCGGCACTCAGTTCGCGCATCAGGTCCAGCAGTTCGACCTGGTGGCTGATGTCCAGATAGGTGGTCGGCTCGTCGAGCAGGACGATGGCCGCGTCCTGCGCAAGGATCATCGCCAGCCAGGCGCGTTGTCGTTGCCCGCCGGACAGATCGGACAGCGGGCGCTCGGCCAGTGTGTCCAGCTCCATGCGCTGCAAGGCCTGGTCGACACTGTGCTGATCGACGCCACTCAGACGTCCCCACAGGCTGTTGTGCGGACTGCGGCCGTACGCCACCAGCTGGCGTACGCTGACGCCTTCCGGAATCGGCAGCACTTGCGGCAGAAAAGCCACCTTGCGCGCCAGCTCGTTGGCCGACAGCTTGCCGTAGGCTGTGCCGTCCAGACTGAGACTGCCCGATTGCGGGGTGAGAATCCGTGCGAAGGCCTTGAGCAGGGTGGATTTCCCGCAACCATTGGGGCCGATCAGCGCAGTGACCTGCGCAGGCGGCGGGCTGAACGACAGGTCTTGCACGATGCGCGTCGCGCCGTAGCCGATGTCGAGGTGCTGCGCCTTCAGAATAGTCATGGGATCAACCTTTGAATCGGGCCAGCAGCCAGAGGAAATACGGAGCGCCGATCACTGCCGTGAGAATCCCGGCCGGAATTTCGCTGGGTGCGATCAGCGTGCGGCCTAGCGTATCGGCCAGCATCAGTAATAACGCACCGAGCACCATCGAGGCGGGGAGCAGGTACTGATGATGACCGCCGACCAGACGGCGGGCCATGTGTGGTGCGACCAGGCCGACGAAGCTCACCGGGCCGATAATGCCCACCCCCAGGCTGGTCAACAGCACGGCACTGCCCATCGCCAGCCAGCGCGTACGCGTGAGGCCGGTGCCCAGGCTCTGCGCGGCCTCATCGCCAAGGCCGATCAGGTTCAGCGGTTTGGCCAGCAGCAGGCTGAGCGGGATCAGCAGCAGAAGCGGCGTGGCCAGCAAGACGTGGTGCCAGTTGCGGCTCCACAGGCTGCCGGTCAGCGCCAGCAGGGCGGTGTTGATATCCAGCGGGTTGGACAGGATCAGGAACTCGGTGATGCTCGACAACGTCACTGCAATCGCGACCCCGGACAACGCGAAACGCACGCCGGAAAACTGCACGCCGGTGTTGTACAACGCCAGCAGCAGCGCACCCGCCGCCCCGCCCAGACACGCCACAAACGGCAGCGCCGACACCGGTAACTGCGGCAGGCCGATAATCGCGATGGTCAGCGCCAGCCCGGCGCCCTGAGTGACGCCGAGGATTTCCGGCGAGGCCAGCGGGTTGCGAATCACGCCTTGCACGATGGCGCCAGCCAGGCCGAACGCGCAGCCGGTCATGATTGCGATCAGACCGCGTGGCAGGCGGTGATTCCAGACCTCGAAGTCCTTGCTGTCGTGGGCGATCAGATGATCGAGTACGGCGCCTGGTGTCAGCCACACGGTGCCAGCGCTGAGGCTCAGCAGCAGGGCGAGTGCCAGCAGGGTCATCAGCAGCAACAGCCTTGCGCGCGGGTGGTTCATAGCGCACGCCTCGCCAGAAACAGAAAGAACGGCGCGCCGATCAATGCCGTCACCACCCCGGCCGGTGTTTCCACCGGGAAGGCCACGGCGCGGCTGATCAGGTCCGAGGCCAGCACGATGGCCGCGCCCAGGCCGGCGCTGATCGGGATCAGCCAGCGGTAGTCATTGCCCAGCCATTGGCGAGCGATGTTCGGCGCGATCAGGCCGACAAAGCCGATCGGCCCGACCGCACAGACACTGGCGCCGACCAGCAGCAGGCTGACCACGAATACCAGCAGGCGCAACGCGCCGATACGCACGCCCAGCGAACGCGCGGCGTCTTCGCCGAGGTTGATCAGGTTCAGGCGTGGCGCACAGGCCACCGCCAGCACCACGCCGATCAGCGTGCAGGGCCAGAGCAGTTGCAATTGCGCGGCGCCGACATTGGCCAGCGACCCTGCCAGCCAGTTGAGGACGCTTTGCGCCTGCGCCTCGACGAGAATCACTGTGAGGCGGGTCAATGCGGCGCACAGTGCTGCGACGGCAACGCCTGCCAGCACCAGTCGGCCCTGAGCTGTGGCGGGTGACCAGGCACCGCCAAGACTGAACACGGTGATCCACGCCAGCGCACCGCCAAGGCAAGTCATCAGCAGGGCACCACCGGGGAAGGGCAGAGCGACCAGACCGGTGGAAAACAGCGCCAGCCCCAATGCGGCGCCTGCGGTAACGCCAAACAATGAAGGAGACGCCAGACGGTTGCGGGTGATGCCCTGCATCAGCGCGCCGGCCACGCCCAGGCAGGCACCGACCAATGCCGCGCACAAGGCACGTGGCACGCGCAGTTGCGCGACGATGTAAGCGATATTGCCGCCCTCGCGGCCCTGCGTGATCAGTCCGTTCCAGGCATCTACCTGCCGAATGCTGAACGACGACAGGGCGAACAGCGACACCCAGAACAGTCCCAGGCAGGCCGCTATGATCACGCCCGCCATCAGCCAGCGGCGCATTTACGGGTTCAGCACGGCCTTGCCGCCCTTGAGCACGGCAAGCGCATCGTCGGCGATCTGCTCGGAGGCCATGATCCCGCGATTGCGCGCCCAGCTGTCGCCATCCACTTCAGCCACCTGCTTGTTACGCACCGCGCCCAGCACCTGCCACAGCGGCTGCTTGCTCCAGCTGTCGACGATGCTCGGACGGCGATAATGGCCGACCAGCAACCAGCCCGGGTCCAGGGCCAGCAGTTGCTCCAGGCTGACGAATTCGGTGGGCGCGGCGTTTTTGCGTACTTCCGGGACTTTCAGACCGATCGCCTGCAACACGCTGCCTGCGTAAGAATGCGGGCCATGCACAGAGAAGCTGTCTTCGCGGGCGACGCCGAACAGCACGTTGGTGTTGGCCGGAATCTGCTCGGCGATAGTCTTCAGGTGCTGTCGGTTTTCCTCGATGCGCGCTTGCATCTGCGGCCCCTTGCCCAGCGCGACGCCGATCAGTTCGGCAGACTTCAGGCTACCCTGATAATCCTCACCGCGTGACGGCAGCATCAGGGTCGGCGCCAGGCTGGCCAGATCGTTGTACAGCGCCTGATGGCGACCGAGGTCGGCAATGATCAGGTCCGGCTTGAGCCGCGCGATCACTTCTATATTGGGTTGCGAACGCAGGCCCACCGACTGCCATTCACCGACGGCCTTGCGCACCTTGGGCAGCACGCGGTTGGCATCGCCATCGTCCGCCGCGCCGACGGGTGTCACGCCGACCGATGCCAGTCCGTCGAGAAACGAAAATTCCAGCACCACCACGCGCTTGGGGGTGTCAGGCAGGTGGACTTTGTGTTGGCCGTCATCGATGTCGATAGGCGCGGCCTGGGCGAGGCTCGCGATCAGGGTCAGCAGGCCGCAAGCCAGCAGATGCGGAAGTCGAAAAGCACGCATGGCAAAGGTCCTTTCTAACAAAGCGGAATCATGAAAAACAGGCGCGCCCTGAAGGCCGCGAAGAAAACGGCGGGCGCTATTGATGAAAACGGCGGGCACTATTTCACATCGCGGCGACGGGATCAAAAGTCATTTACGCGTGAGTGCCGTTCTCATTCGGGCTATTTTATGAAACCTTTTGTCACACACGCTACTCTGACAGCCTTCACTGTTGGCCACCTTCATGTACATCCGCGGCGATGTCGCAAGGTTTGGGGAATAAAAATGGGCGCATTGCTCAAGCAAGAAAAGTTTCTGTTGCTGGCAATCATTGCCATGTTCGTCGCTTATCCATTGGAGCATGTGCTGGTAGGCAATGGTCAGGTGGTTGCGCTGGTGTCGGGGCTGGCGCTGGTTGCGTTCATTATCTGCGCCTCGATGCGCGTTGCGCATCACGCCGAGATGCTGGCGGAAAAGGTCGGCGATCCTTACGGCACGATGATCCTCACGCTGTCGGCGGTAACGGTCGAAGTGGTGATCCTGGCGATCATGATGAGCAACGAGCCGTCGCCGACGCTGGTGCGCGATACGATTTATTCGGCGGTGATGCTCGACATCAACGGCATCCTCGGGCTTGCGGCGCTGATGGGCGGTATCAAGCATGGCGAGCAGTCGTACAACGACGATTCGGCGCGCACCTACAGCGTGATGATCCTCACCGCGATGGGCGTGTCGATGGTCGTACCCGAGTTCATTCCCGAGGGGGACTGGAAGCTCTATTCGGCGTTTACCATCGGCGCGATGATCCTGCTCTACACCCTGTTCCTGCGCATGCAGGTCGGGCCGCACAGTTATTTTTTCAGCTACAGCTACCCGGAAAAGAAGAAGCGTCAGAGCCAGGGCTCTAATCCGGCTGAAGAGCACGCAGAGCCGGTCAATCTGACCCGCTCAATTGCCACACTGGTTGTCGGCGTGGTGGTGATCGGTGCGCTGGCTGAAGTGATGTCGAAGACGGTTGACCTGGGCCTGGAAGGTACTGGTGCACCGCCGGTGATGACCGCCATCCTGGTAGCCGCCATCTCTGCCGCGCCCGAGATCCTCACGGCCCTGCGTGCCGCGTTGGCCAACCGCATGCAGTCGGTGGTCAACATCGCTCTGGGTGCGTCGCTGTCGACCGTGATCCTCACCGTTCCGGTCATGGAAGCCATGGCACTTTACAGCGGCCAGCCCTTCCAGATGGCCATGACTCCGGTGCAGACCGTGATGATCCTCATCACCCTGCTGGTGTCCGCCATCAACCTCAACGACGGCGAAACCAACGCCATCGAAGGCATGACCCACTTCGTACTGTTCGCGACGTTCATCATGCTGTCGTGTCTGGGGCTTTAGGGCCTATCGCTCCCACGCTCTGCGTCGCAAGAGGACGCAGAGCGTCGCACGATAGTCGAGAGTATCGTTGCGCACGTTCAGCCGTGAATCAATTCCCGCGCGGCCTGGCTGTGATCGGCAATCAGTTGCTTGATGTCCAGCCCTTCGACCTGGCCGTCGATCACTCGCCATTGCCCTGCGATCATCACCCGGTCGGCACGATCCGCGCCGCACAGCAGCAGGGCTGACAGCGGATCATGGCTGCCGGAAAAGCGCAGTTCGTCCAGCTTGAACAACGCCAGATCAGCCTGTTTACCCACCGCCAGTTCACCGAGGTCAGTGCGTCCGAGCAATTGCGCCGACCCCTTGGTGGCCCAGCCCAGCACGAGCTGTGGGGTGATTTTTTCGGCGCCGTAGCGCAGGCGTTGCAGGTAAAGCGCCTGGCGGGTTTCCAGAATCATGTTCGATGCGTCGTTGGACGCCGAGCCATCGACCCCAAGCCCCAACGGCGCGCCAGCAGCGAGCAGGTCCAGGGTTGGACAAATGCCGGAGGCCAGGCGCATGTTCGAGCTCGGGCAGTGGCAGACCCCCGTACCTGCTGCGCCAAGACGAGCGATTTCGTCGGGGTTGAAGTGGATACCATGGGCCAGCCAGGTACGCGGTCCCAGCCAGCCGACACTGTCCAGATAATCCACGGTGCGCAGGCCGAAGCGTTGCAGGCAGAAGTCTTCTTCGTCGAGGGTTTCGGCCAGATGGGTGTGCAGGCGCACGTCGAGTTTTTCGGCCATGGCTGCACTCTCGGCCATGATCTGCGGCGTGACCGAAAACGGTGAGCAGGGCGCCAGGGCGATCTGAATCTGTGCGCCGTCGCCACGCTGATGGTAGGTCTCGATCAAGCGCTGGCTGTCGGCCAGAATCACCTCGCCCTGCTGCACGGTTTGCTGGGGCGGCAAGCCTCCATCCGCTTCGCCCAGGCTCATCGAACCGCGTGTCAGCATCGCGCGCATGCCCAGCTCCCGAACGCTCTGCACCTGAACATCGATAGCGTGTTCCAGCCCGTCGGGAAACAGATAATGATGGTCGGCAGCGGTCGTACACCCGGACAGCAACAACTCGGCCAGCGCCACCTTACTGGCGACCGCGAGCTTGTCCGTTGTCAGGCGCGCCCATACCGGGTACAGGGTCTTCAGCCAGGGGAACAACGGCTGATTGACCACTGGTGCCCAGGCCCGCGTGAGGGTTTGATAGAAGTGATGGTGCGTGTTGATCAACCCCGGCAGCAGCACATGCTCACGGGCATCGAACGTTTGATTGCAGTGCTTTGACGGGAGCTGCCCGGCGGCCAGCACTTCAGTGATGACGCCGCCTTCGATCACCAGACCGCCACGGGCGTCCAGGTCATTGGCAGTAAACACGGCAAGGGGATTTTTCAACCAGATACGGATCGCGGGCATGGGCCGGCTCCTCTGAAAGACAGGTTCAGGTTAGCCAGCTCAGTGTTGCCCTGTCTGCTGATCCAGGGTCGCCGGGGTCAGGTGCGCCCCGGCGAAGGACGGCGATTCTAGTCGAGCGGCCGGTTACCAGGCAATCGTCTTGCCCTGGTAGTCGATGAAGTGATGGCCGCCTTTGCCGGCGTAGGCATTGAGCTGTTCGACCAGCCCGGTGGTGCTGGTCATGACGTCGATGGCGGCATTTTCGCCGCCCATGTCGGTCTTCACCCAACCCGGATGCATCGACAGCACGGTAGGACGGTTCTCGCCCAGCTCTGTAACGAAGGTATTGGTCATCGAATTGAGCGCGGCTTTGCTGGCCTTGTACAGCGCAAGGTTGGCGCCATCCGGGCAAGTGACGCTACCCAGCCACGAACTCATGAACGCCAGAACGCCCGTGCCGGGACGAATTTGATCGACGAAGCGCTCGGCCAGACGAATCGGTGCCACAGCGTTGGTCAGGAACAATTGCCCGAGCTCGGCAGCGGTCGACTTCGCAGCGCTCTGGTGTGCCGCGCCGCTGATGCCGGCATTGACGAACAGCACGTCGAACACCTCACCGCGCAGCTTCTGGACCAGCACTTCAAGCGAGGCGGTTTCGTCCAGATCCACCGCTTCGATGCGCACGCCCTCGACTGCTTTCAGGTTTTCGGCATTTTGCGGATCACGTACGGTAGCGGTGACTTGCCAGCCCTGTTCGGTCAAGCGCTGCACCAGCCCTAGCCCCAGGCCACGCGAAGCACCGATGATCAGAGCGGTTTTCTTGGTAGTGGTCATGAATGATTCCTTGGCAGATTGAGAGACAGACTCCATGGCAGTGCCAGCAAGGTCTCTCGAAAGTTTCGACCTTGCAGCGTACTCCTGCCCATGACCTGTTGGAATCTTCGCGAGCCGAAAACGTTCAAGGTAGATGCCTGACGCGGAGCATTGGCACGATAGTCGGGATTATCGTTCTGCACGCTCCAGCGTGGGAATGCCGTTCGTGACGCTCTGCGTCAACCCTCTGCGCCGCTAGCTCCTTAATGCCCCGCCCGCCAGGGCTGGCCCAGCGATACCGGCGCATACAGCCGGGTGCGCAGGGCGTCGCGGGAGAGCAGGACGAGGACGATGATGGTGGCCACATACGGCAGCATCGCCAGCAGGTTGGATGGGATGGCCAGGCCGATGCCCTGCGCGACCAGGTGCAGAATGCTGGCCAGACCGAACAGGTAGGCGCCCAGCAGCAGGCGCCACACGCGCCAGCTGGCGAAAACCACCAGTGCCAGGGCAATCCAGCCACGCCCGGCGCTCATGTTTTCTGCCCACATCGGCGTGTAGGCCAGTGACAGATAAGCCCCGGCCAGCCCGGCCATCGCGCCGCCGAACAGCACCGCGAGGGTGCGCACGCGCAACACCGGCAAGCCCATGGCGCTGGCGGCATCGGGGTTTTCGCCGACGGCCTGGATGATCAGCCCGACGCGGCTTTTCAGCAGTGCCCAGGCGACCAGCGCGAACAAGGCGAAGGACAGGTAGACCAGCAGGTCCTGAGCAAACAGCATGCGGCCGATCAGCGGAATGTCGCTGAGCAGCGGGATGGCGACCGGCTCGAAACCGCTCAACGGTTTGCCGACCCAGGCGGCCCCGACGAAGCTGGAAAGGCCGACGCCGAAGATGGTCAACGCCAGCCCGGTCGCGACCTGATTGGCGTTGAACACCAGTGCCACCAAGGCAAACAGTGCCGAGAGCAGCATGCCTGCAAGCATCGCCAGCAGCACACCCATCCAGAGGTTGCCGGTGTTCAGGGCGACGATGAAGCCGATCACTGCGCCAAACAGCATCATGCCTTCCTGACCGAGGTTGATGACGCCGCTTTTTTCACAGATCAGCTCGCCCAGCGCCACCAGCAGCAGGGGTGTTCCGCAACGGACCATGGCGTAGAAAATGTTGCTCAGCAGGTCGATATCCATCATGCGGCTCCTGTGACGGGTGTCATCTGGCGCTTGGCCCAGTGCAGTTTCAGACGTGGGCGGTAGAGAATCAGCACATCACAGGCCAGCAGGAAAAACAGCATCATCCCCTGAAACAACTGCGTGATTGCCAACGGCAGGTTCAAGGTCATTTGCGCGCTTTCCCCGCCCAGATACAGCAGGGCGATCAACAGGCTGGAGAACAGAATACCGATGGGGTTGAGGCGGCCGAGAAAGGCCACAGTGATCGCGGCATAGCCATAACCTGGCGAGACCTGCGGCACCAATTGGCCAATGGGGCCGGTCACTTCCGATACGCCTGCCAGCCCGGCCAGCGCGCCGCTGATCAACAGGGCCAGCCAGACCAGGCGTTTTTCACGGAAGCCGACAAACCCGGCAGCACGCTTGTCCAGGCCCAGCACCTTGATCTGAAAACCGACGAAACTGCGTTGCAGCAACACCCACACCGCGACCAGCGCGAACAGGGCGAAGTACACCCCAATGTGCGCGCGGCCATCCTCCATCAGCAGTGGCAGACGGCTGGCGTCGCCAAAGGTCGCTGACTCCGGGAAGTTCATGCCGGCAGGGTCCTTGAGCGGCCCGTGGACGAAGTACAGCAGCAAGTTGAGGGCGATGTAGTTGAGCATGATGCTGGTGAGGATTTCATTGGCGTTGAAATGCGTGCGCAGCCAGGCGGTCACGCCCGCCCAGGCAGCGCCGGCGAGGGTGCCGGCCAGCAACACCATGACCAGCGCCCAACGACTCTCCATCTCGATGATATTTACCGCCACGGCACTGCCCGCCAATGCGCCGAGCAGCAACTGGCCTTCCGCACCGATGTTCCAGATGCGCGCCTGATAGGCGACCGCCAGACCCAGCGCGCAGAGCAGAATCGGCAGGGTCTTGACCATCAATTCCGACAGGCCGTACCAGTCGCTGACCGGCGCGATCAGCAAGGTGTGCAGTGTCACCACAGGGTTCAGGCCCAGGCCGATGAACAGCAGCGAACCGCAGACCAGGGTCAGCACCGCAGCCAGTAAAGGGGAGCACCACAACATCGCGCGCGATTGCTGGCCGCGCGGTTCCAGAGAAAGCAGCATGTTTTGCTCCGTTAACCAGGCACGTGGGCTTGGGTTTGAGAATGATCGAACTGTCCCGCCATCCAGCCGCCGATTTGCACGGTGCTGGTCTGTTCAGTAGGGATAAGGTCGGAAAGCTGACCGCCGCTCAGGGCGGCGAGTCGGTCGCTGATCTGGAACAATTCGTCCAGGTCTTCGGAGATCACCAGAATCGCGGCCCCGGCGTCGCGCAAGGCAATCAGCGCCCGATGGATCGCCGCCGCAGCGCCGACATCCACGCCCCAGGTGGGATGCGCGGCAATCAACAGTTTCGGCTTTTGCAGAATTTCCCGACCGAGGATGAATTTCTGCAGGTTGCCGCCCGACAGACTGCGCGCCGGGGCCAGTGCATCCGGCGTCTTGACTGCAAAGCGCCGAATGATTTCGTCAGCCAGTGCGCGCACCTTGCTGCGCTGGATCAGGCCATTGCTCACCAGCCCTTGCTGGAAGGCGGTAAGCAGCGCGTTGTCGGCAAGACTCAGTTCCGGCACTGCGCCATGTCCCAGGCGCTCGGCCGGGACGAATGCCAAGCCACGCTTGCGCCGCGCATCGGGGCGCAGGTTGCCGACCGGGGCATCCTCGAAACGCAGGGTCACCGCCTGGGCGTGCGGCAAGGTCTGTTCGCCGCTGAGCAGCGCCAGCAACTCATCCTGACCATTACCGGCCACGCCTGCGATACCGACGATTTCGCCGCTGCGCACTTCCAGGCTGAGGTCTTTGAGTGAGCAGCCGAACGGGTCCGGGTTGTGCCAGGACAGTTTGTCGATGCGCAAAAAGGCTTTGCCGCCGCTGACTTTCTCATACTGCGCGGTCAGCCCTTCGGCATCACCGACCATCAAGCGCGCCAGTTCCAGATCGGAACATTCAGCGGGAATGCAGTGCCCGGAGACCTTGCCGTTGCGCAGCACGGTTGCGCTGTGACACAGCGCGCGCACCTCGCCCAGCTTGTGACTGATAAACAGAATGCTGCAGCCTTCTCGAGCCAGATGGCGCAGGGTCACGAACAGCTCCTCGGCTTCCTGGGGAGTCAATACCGACGTGGGTTCGTCGAGGATCAACAGGCGAATGTCCTGCATCAGGCAGCGAATGATCTCGACTTTCTGCCGCTCGCCAATCGACAAGCTGTGGACCAGCCGCTGGGGTTCAACCTCCATGCCGTAGCGTTGAGAGACTTCGCGGATGCGCGGCTCCAGTTGTTTGGGCGTGCCTGCCGCTGCGCCCATGGCCAGCGCGATGTTTTGCGCGACGCTGAGGGTTTCGAACAGCGAAAAATGCTGGAACACCATGCCGATGCCCAGGCTTCTGGCCTGTGCCGGATTGCGCATGGTCTGCGCCAGGCCTTGCCAGATGATCGTCCCGACGTCGGGCTGCGTCACGCCGTAGATGATCTTCATCAGCGTGCTTTTGCCCGCACCGTTTTCACCCAGCAGGGCGTGAATCTCTCCGGGCTGAATCGTCAGGTCGACAGCGTCGTTGGCCAGGCAGCCGGGATACCGTTTGGTGATGTGGCGCAGTTGCAGGCGCGCAGGTATCGCGTGGTTTGACATGAAAGGCTCTGAGGCAGAAGTGGGTCGCGTGTGGATAAAGCAAAATCCTGGCCAAGGAGTCAGGATTCGCGTCCGGCACGCGGAATCAAGGCCAGGCACGGAGTTTTCGGCCCTGTCACCGGCCTTCGCCCATCGAGCGCGCTCGTTTCAGCACCAGTTCGGGGCGTGCATGTTGAACGCGGGCCAATGTGGCTCTTTGATTTGAACAAAAAATGTACAGCGGACGTGGAGGGCGGTGCGCTGAACCAATGCGCGACCCTTGCACCTGTTATCCACAGGTTCTTCCACAGATACTGTGCGCAAGCGCGTTGAGTGAGAATAATGCGGCGGCGGTTAACATCCAAAGGCACTAAGAAGCGCTAACAGGCTGTTTTTGCACTCTTTATGGATCCACGCACGGCAATTGCTCAAAAAACGATCATTCGCCTGAAACGCAAGCCCGGCAAGGCTCGCGGTGGAGTGTGCTCAGCTTATCCACAGCCGGATGCACAGTAGATGTGGGCAATTGTGACATGTGGCGCAGAGGCTGAGCCTATTGCTCCGGCGCTGCGTGCAGAAGGATTCTGCCGCGACTCAGATCGGCCAGTTGGCGCTGCAGGGTGTCGGTGTGCTCGGGGCCGATGGCGATGGACATCTGCACACCGTTGGCCATGAAATTTTCGCTTTCCACCAGACCGTTCAATTCGCCGAGACGCAGCTTGACCAGCGCCAGCTCACTGAAGCTGCATTCAAGATGGAACGACGCGCGCTGGATCAGCGGCAGACGCTCGGCCTGCTGCAGACATTTGTTGGCACCGCCGCCATAGGCGCGCGCCAGGCCGCCGGTCCCCAGTTGAATGCCGCCGTACCAGCGGATCACCAGCACCACGACCTGATCGAACGCCTGCGCTTCGATGGCGGCCAGAATCGGCCTGCCTGCAGTGCCACCCGGTTCGCCGTCATCGTTGCTGCGATACTGCCCGCCGAGCTTCCATGCCCAGCAATTATGAGTGGCGTTCAAGTCACTGTGCTGCTCGATGAACGCCTGTGCGTCGGCCGGGCTGGCGATGGGGGCGGCGAGGGTGATGAAGCGGCTCTTGCGGATTTCTTCACGAAACTCGCAAGGGCCGACCAGGGTAAAAGGCATGCGTGTGTCCAGCTGACGTCAAGGCGACGATTCTACAAGGCTGGCGGCGTGAGCCCACAACCTTTGAGGATGATTCGAATGAGATTGTTGCTGGCCTGATCCATGTCCTGGCGCGTCAGTCGGGAGCGACCGGTGACGCGACAGATCTGCGAGGCGAAGTCGGCATAGTGCTGGGTGCTGCCCCATAGCAGGAAGATCAGGTGCACCGGGTCGACGGGGTCCATCTTGTCGGCGTCGATCCAGGCTTGAAAGACCGCGGCCCGGCCCTGGAACCACAGGCGGTAATCCTGGCTGAAGTACTCGCTCATGCATTCGCCACCGCTGATGATTTCCATGGCGAAGATCCGCGAGGCCTGTGGCTGGCGGCGCGAGAACTCCATCTTGGCGCGAATATAGCGGGCCAGCGCCTCTGCCGGGTCGTCTTCGACGCTGAGGTGGTTGAAGGTGCTGTCCCACAAATCGATGATGTTGCTGAGCACCGCGACATACAGGCCGAGTTTGTTGGTGAAGTAGTAATGCAGATTGGCTTTTGGCAGCCCGGCCTTGATCGCGATGGTGTTCATGCTGGTGCCCTTGAAACCGTGGCGGGCAAATTCATCTTCGGCCGCCTGAATGATCGCTTCTTCGTTCTTCTGACGAATACGGCTTGCAGGCTTGGTGACGTGAGCGCTGTGTGCGGGGACTTCAAGGGTCATGGGCAATTCCGGACAGGTCGTAGGGCGCGACGGATGAACAGATAGCGCACCGGCGAGCATCTCGCAAGCGTCGGTGCGGGCGCGGCATGCAAAGTTATCGTGGTTGCTCCACAGGTTCGGGTTCCGGCACGTCGTCGGTCGTAGCGGCGGCGACTTTGCTTTCCGGAATCAGCAGGCACATGACAATGGCCGTGATACCGCCGCTGGTGATGGCCGAATCGAACAGGTTCTGCACCAGTTTCGGCAATTGATGCAGCAGCGCAGGCTGCGACGCAATGCCCAGACCGACACCCAATGACGTCGCAATGATCAGCATGCTGCGTCGGTCGAGCGGCGACTGGGCCAGAATGCGCACACCGGCCGCCGCGACGCTGCCGAACATGACCAGCGTTGCGCCGCCGAGCACCGGCTTAGGGATCTGCTGAACGATGGCACCAATGTGTGGAAAAAGCCCGAGCACGAACAGCACCGCGCCGATGTACAGCCCGACATAGCGACTGGCAACGCCGGTCAACTGGATCACACCGTTGTTTTGCGCAAAGGTGGTATTGGGAAATGCGCTGAAGGTCGCGGCGATCATGCAGCTGACGCCATCGCCCAGTACGCCGCCCTTGAGGCGTGCCAGGTAGCTCGGGCCGCTGATGGGCTGGCGCGCGAGCATGCAATTGGCGGTCAGGTCGCCGACCGTCTCGATGCTGCTGATCAGATAAATCAGCGCGACAGGCAGGAAAGCGCTCCAGTCGAAATTGAAACCGAAGCGGAAGGGCATCGGTACGCTGATTAGCGGCAGGTCGTGAAGGGGTTGCGGCACCAGTTTGCCGCTGAACCACGCGGCCAGACTGCCGACCGCCAGGCCGATGATGATGGCTGACAAACGTACCCAGGGCGTAGTCGAGCGATTGAGCACAATGATCACGGCCAGCACGAACGCGCCCAGCGCCAGGTTCACCGGGGCGCCGAAGTCCGGCGCGTTGAAGCCGCCGCCCAGGTCTGTCACGCCCACCTTGATCAGGCTCACACCAATCAGCGTGATGACAATGCCGGTCACCAGCGGCGTGATGACCCTTCGCAACTGGCTAATGCAGCGACTCAGTGCGATCTGCACCAGCGCACCGAAAAAGCACACGCCGAAGATCATCGCCATGATGTCCTCCGGGCTGCCGCCGCGCTGCTTGACCAGAAAGCCTGCGGACAACACTGCGCCCAGGAACGCGAAGCTGGTGCCTTGCAGGCAGATCATGCCCGCGCCGATACCGAACGGGCGGCGCGCCTGGATGAACGTACCGGTGCCCGAGACCATCAAGGCCATGCTGATCAGGTACGGCATGTATTGGGTCAGGCCGAGGGTCGAGCCGATGATCAGGGGCGGAGTGATGATCCCCACGAAGCTGGCGAGAACGTGCTGGAACGCAGCCAATAGGGCAGTCCAGGGTTTGGGGCGATCGTTCAGGCCGTAGATCAGATCATCATTGTCGAGTGTTTCAGGCTGCATGGCGAGGTCTCGGACGGGGAAATGCCATGTGCTGGCGTGTCGTTGTTCGGGACTACTGCAAAAAACTGTCCAGTTGCTCAGGTTATTTTTATTTGAGTCCGGTTATTTCAATAAATATCAGCTTGATAGCGCTTTCAACCCGCGCTGCAGCGTCGTCGAAGCGGCCAGTTACCGGGCAGAAATGTGTCATCGGGTAGCGGCAAGTGTTTCCAAAAAGCTCTCCAGCACCAAATGAGGGCGCCGGCCTTTGCGGGTGACGGTCACCAGGTTGAGGTCGTAGAACTTCGAATCCGGTTTCAATGCGCGCAGCCTGCCTTCCTGCACCCAGGCATTGGCGTAATGATCGGGCAGGTAGCCTATGTAGCGACCGGTCAGAATCAGGAAGGCGATACCTTCCCGGTCAGACGCGCTGGCCGTGCAGGTCAGTGCCTGATAGTGGTCCTGAACATCGTTGGGCAGGCGAAAGGTCGGAGCGATGGCTTCCTGTTGTGCGAGGCGTGCGTCATCCAGCGCGGCATTGTCGGCGTAAAACAGGGGATGCCCGACCGCGCAGTAGAGCAGCGAGCGCTCGCTGTATAAAGAATGATACTCAAGCCCCGGCAAAGCACTGGCCTGCGGCACGACACCGACATGCAGGCCGCCGTCGAGTACACCGCGCTCGACTTCGGCGGGGGCAATCATGCGGATGTTGATGTGCACGCCCGGCCCGCGCTCTTTCAGCCGGGCCAGGGCATGGGTGATGCGCATGTGGGGGAGGGTGACCAGATTGTCGGTCAGGCCGATGTTCAGTTCGCCGCGCAGGTTCTGGTGCAGGCCATTGACCTCTGTCCTGAAGCTTTCCAACGCGCTGAGCAGTTGCAAAGACGACTGATAGACCTCGCGCCCCTCGTCGGTCAGTGAAAAACCGGCGCGGCCTCGCTGGCACAGGCGCAGGCCGAGGCGTTGTTCCAGATCACTCATCTGCTGGCTGATCGCGGATCGGCCAATGCCGAGCACGCTTTCAGCCGCAGAAAAGCCACCCGCTTCGACAACGCTTTTGAATAGGCGCAGCAAGCGGATATCAAAATCACTGACCTGCGACATCGGATCGGAACGACGGATATTCATTGTTTAGTAATTACCAAACCAAAGATCGTAAAAGTCGGGTTTTATGAACTTTATCCGCGTGGCACCTTAGCTGCAATGACTGATCGTTCAGCGCCTGCGAGGCTTGCTCCCATGAATATGTTCGAAGTGTCCGATGTGCCTGTCACCCGTCAGTTGAAGCTCGATGCTCACTGGATGCCTTACACCGCGAATCGAAATTTCCAGCGCGACCCGCGCATGGTCGTGGCCGCGCATGGCAGCTATCTGACAGACGACAAGGGACGCAAGATCTACGATGCACTCTCGGGCCTATGGACATGTGGCGCCGGGCACACTCGCAAGGAAATTCAGGAAGCCGTGTCCCGGCAACTGGGTGTGCTGGATTACTCGCCGGGCTTTCAGTTCGGGCATCCCCTGTCGTTCCAGCTGGCAGAACAGATTACCGACCTGACGCCGGGCAATCTCAACCACGTTTTCTATACCAACTCGGGTTCCGAGTGCGCGGATACGGCGGTGAAGATGGTGCGTGCCTACTGGCGGCTGAAAGGCCAGGCGACCAAGACCAAGATGATCGGTCGGGCACGCGGCTATCACGGCGTGAATGTGGCGGGTACCAGCTTGGGCGGAGTGAATGGCAACCGCAAGATGTTCGGCCAGTTGATGGACGTCGACCACTTGCCGCACACCCTGCTGGCCAGCAATGCGTACTCGAAGGGCATGCCCGAGGCGGGCGGTATCGCGCTGGCTGACGAGATGCTCAAGCTGATCGAGTTGCATGATGCGTCGAACATCGCTGCAGTGATCGTCGAACCCATGTCGGGCTCGGCCGGTGTGATCGTTCCACCGCAAGGCTATCTCAAGCGGCTGCGTGAGATTTGTGATCAGCACAATATCCTGCTGATCTTCGATGAAGTCATCACCGGCTTCGGTCGTACGGGCTCGATGTTTGGCGCGGACAGTTTCGGTGTCACGCCTGACCTGATGTGCATCGCCAAGCAGATCACCAATGGCGCCATCCCCATGGGCGCGGTAGTCGCCAGTAGCGAGATCTATCAAACGTTCATGAATCAGCCGACGCCGGAGTACGCCGTCGAATTCCCTCACGGCTACACCTATTCCGCTCACCCTGTGGCGTGTGCGGCCGGCCTGGCGGCGCTTGAACTGCTGCAACGGGAGAATCTGGTGCAGCAGGCCGCCGCAGTCGCGCCGCATTTTGAACGTGCGCTGCACGGTATCAAGGGCGCGAAAAACGTGGTCGATATCCGCAATTACGGTCTGGCGGGTGCCATCCAGCTCGCACCGCGTGACGGCGATGCCATCGTGCGGCCCTTCGAGGCGGGTATGAAGCTGTGGAAAGCAGGTTTCTATGTGCGCTTTGGCGGTGACACCCTGCAATTCGGACCGACCTTCAACAGCCAGGCGCAGGATCTTGATCGATTGTTCGATGCCGTCGGCGAAACACTGAATCTGATCGACTGATCGACTGATCGACTGACCGCGCTGGCAGCGCTCTCTTCTTATATGTGTGCCTTTATCGCATCGGGTGTGAGCTGACTCACGCCCGCTGCCTTTATCCGGAGTTTTCCATGAGCAGCATTCAACACCTGATCCACGGCGAGTTCGTTTCTGCTGAAGGTCGTAGCGCCAATGTGTTCAACCCGTCGACCGGGCAGGTTATCCACACCGTAGCGCTGGCCGATCGCGAAACAGTCCAGAAGGCAATCGACTCGGCCAAGGCTGCCTTTCCAGCGTGGCGCAATACGCCGCCGGCCAAGCGTGCTCAGGTGATGTTCCGTTTCAAACAGCTGCTCGAGCAGAACGAGGCACGCATTGCCCAATTGATCAGTGAAGAACACGGCAAGACCCTGGAAGATGCGGCGGGCGAGCTGAAGCGCGGCATTGAAAACGTGGAGTACGCCTGCGCCGCGCCTGAAGTGCTCAAGGGTGAATACAGCCGCAACGTCGGGCCGAACATCGATGCGTGGTCTGACTTTCAGCCGCTGGGTATCGTTGCCGGTATTACCCCGTTCAACTTCCCGGCGATGGTGCCGCTGTGGATGTACCCGCTGGCCATTGCGTGCGGTAACTGCTTCATCCTCAAGCCTTCGGAGCGCGATCCCAGTTCAACGCTGTTGATTGCCGAACTGCTGCATGAGGCGGGGCTGCCGAAGGGTGTGCTCAATGTGGTTCACGGTGACAAGGTCGCGGTCGATGCGCTGATCGAAGCGCCGGAGGTCAAGGCGCTCAGCTTCGTCGGTTCTACGCCTATTGCCGAGTACATCTATAAGGAAGGCGCAGCGCGGGGCAAGCGCGTTCAGGCCCTCGGTGGCGCCAAGAATCATGCGGTATTGATGCCGGATGCCGATCTGGACAATGCCGTGAGTGCCTTGATGGGCGCAGCTTACGGATCCTGCGGCGAGCGTTGCATGGCGATCTCGGTCGCGGTGTGCGTTGGCGATCAGATCGCTGATGCATTGGTGGCCAAGCTGGTTCCGCAAATCCAGAGCCTGAAGATCGGTGCGGGCACGACCTGTGGCCTGGACATGGGGCCACTGGTCACCGGGCAGCATCGCGACAAGGTCGGCGGCTATATAGAAGACGGTGTGCAAGCGGGCGCAACCTTGGTGGTCGATGGGCGCAATCTTCAGGTTGCCGGGCACGAACAGGGCTTCTTCATGGGTGGCTGCCTGTTCGATCGCGTGACGCCAGAGATGCGTATCTATAAAGAAGAGATTTTCGGGCCGGTGCTGTGCATCGTGCGTGTGGACAGCCTTGAGCAGGCCATGCAACTGATCAACGATCACGAATACGGCAACGGCACCTGCATCTTTACCCGCGATGGCGAAGCGGCGCGTCTGTTCTGCGACGAAATTGAAGTGGGGATGGTCGGGGTCAACGTTCCGCTGCCAGTACCGGTGGCTT
>NZ_JAFIBL010000001.1:442500-627500 GCF_017832255.1 Pseudomonas sp. PvP028 | reverse complement strand
TACGGGGCCATAGCTCAGCTGGGAGAGCGCCTGCCTTGCACGCAGGAGGTCAGCGGTTCGATCCCGCTTGGCTCCACCACTTACTGCTTCTGTTTGAAAGCTTAGAAATGAGCATTCCATTGATCTTGATGATCAGTGCCTGAATGTTGATTTCTAGTCTTTGATTAGATCGTTCTTTAAAAATTTGGGTATGTGATAGAAAGAAATATAGACCGGGCACCTCTTTCACTGGTGCGTGTCCGGGCTAAGGTAAAGTTTGTGAAATGCAAACTTTCGGCGAATGTCGTCTTCACAGTATAACCAGATTGCTTGGGGTTATATGGTCAAGTGAAGAAGCGCATACGGTGGATGCCTTGGCAGTCAGAGGCGATGAAAGACGTGGTAGCCTGCGAAAAGCTTCGGGGAGTCGGCAAACAGACTGTGATCCGGAGATGTCTGAATGGGGGAACCCAGCCATCATAAGATGGTTATCTTGTACTGAATACATAGGTGCAAGAGGCGAACCAGGGGAACTGAAACATCTAAGTACCCTGAGGAAAAGAAATCAACCGAGATTCCCTTAGTAGTGGCGAGCGAACGGGGACCAGCCCTTAAGTTGTATTGAGATTAGCGGAACGTTCTGGAAAGGACGGCCATAGTGGGTGATAGCCCTGTACGCGAAAATCCC
This sequence comes from Pseudomonas sp. PvP028, assembly GCF_017832255.1. NCBI lineage: Bacteria > Pseudomonadati > Pseudomonadota > Gammaproteobacteria > Pseudomonadales > Pseudomonadaceae > Pseudomonas > Pseudomonas sp. PvP028. The sequence continues at coordinate 626,833 of NZ_JAFIBL010000001.1, read as the reverse complement.
TTTGCAATGAAATCGAGTAGGACGGGGCACGAGAAACCTTGTCTGAATATGGGGGGACCATCCTCCAAGGCTAAATACTACTGACTGACCGATAGTGAACCAGTACCGTGAGGGAAAGGCGAAAAGAACCGCGGAGAGCGGAGTGAAATAGATCCTGAAACCGTATGCGTACAAGCAGTGGGAGCCCACTTGTTGGGTGACTGCGTACCTTTTGTATAATGGGTCAGCGACTTATTTTCAGTGGCGAGCTTAACCGAATAGGGGAGGCGTAGCGAAAGCGAGTCTTAATAGGGCGTCTAGTCGCTGGGAATAGACCCGAAACCGGGCGATCTATCCATGGGCAGGTTGAAGGTTGGGTAACACTAACTGGAGGACCGAACCGACTACCGTTGAAAAGTTAGCGGATGACCTGTGGATCGGAGTGAAAGGCTAATCAAGCTCGGAGATAGCTGGTTCTCCTCGAAAGCTATTTAGGTAGCGCCTCATGTATCACTGTAGGGGGTAGAGCACTGTTTCGGCTAGGGGGTCATCCCGACTTACCAAACCGATGCAAACTCCGAATACCTACAAGTGCCGAGCATGGGAGACACACGGCGGGTGCTAACGTCCGTCGTGAAAAGGGAAACAACCCAGACCGTCAGCTAAGGTCCCAAAGTCATGGTTAAGTGGGAAACGATGTGGGAAGGCTTAGACAGCTAGGAGGTTGGCTTAGAAGCAGCCACCCTTTAAAGAAAGCGTAATAGCTCACTAGTCGAGTCGGCCTGCGCGGAAGATGTAACGGGGCTCAAACCATGCACCGAAGCTACGGGTATCATCTTTTGATGATGCGGTAGAGGAGCGTTCTGTAAGCCTGTGAAGGTGAGTTGAGAAGCTTGCTGGAGGTATCAGAAGTGCGAATGCTGACATGAGTAACGACAATGGGTGTGAAAAACACCCACGCCGAAAGACCAAGGTTTCCTGCGCAACGTTAATCGACGCAGGGTTAGTCGGTCCCTAAGGCGAGGCTGAAAAGCGTAGTCGATGGAAAACAGGTTAATATTCCTGTACTTCTGGTTATTGCGATGGAGGGACGGAGAAGGCTAGGCCAGCCTGGCGTTGGTTGTCCAGGTTTAAGGTGGTAGGCTGAGATCTTAGGTAAATCCGGGATCTTAAGGCCGAGAGCTGATGACGAGTGTTCTTTTAGAACACGAAGTGGTTGATGCCATGCTTCCAAGAAAAGCTTCTAAGCTTCAGGTAACCAGGAACCGTACCCCAAACCGACACAGGTGGTTGGGTAGAGAATACCAAGGCGCTTGAGAGAACTCGGGTGAAGGAACTAGGCAAAATGGCACCGTAACTTCGGGAGAAGGTGCGCCGGTGGAGGTGAAGCATTTACTGCGTAAGCCCCTGCCGGTCGAAGATACCAGGCCGCTGCGACTGTTTATTAAAAACACAGCACTCTGCAAACACGAAAGTGGACGTATAGGGTGTGACGCCTGCCCGGTGCCGGAAGGTTAATTGATGGGGTTAGCGCAAGCGAAGCTCTTGATCGAAGCCCCGGTAAACGGCGGCCGTAACTATAACGGTCCTAAGGTAGCGAAATTCCTTGTCGGGTAAGTTCCGACCTGCACGAATGGCGTAACGATGGCGGCGCTGTCTCCACCCGAGACTCAGTGAAATTGAAATCGCTGTGAAGATGCAGTGTATCCGCGGCTAGACGGAAAGACCCCGTGAACCTTTACTATAGCTTTGCACTGGACTTTGAATTTGCTTGTGTAGGATAGGTGGGAGGCTTTGAAGCGTGGACGCCAGTCTGCGTGGAGCCAACCTTGAAATACCACCCTGGCAACTTTGAGGTTCTAACTCAGGTCCGTTATCCGGATCGAGGACAGTGTATGGTGGGTAGTTTGACTGGGGCGGTCTCCTCCTAAAGAGTAACGGAGGAGTACGAAGGTGCGCTCAGACCGGTCGGAAATCGGTCGTAGAGTATAAAGGCAAAAGCGCGCTTGACTGCGAGACAGACACGTCGAGCAGGTACGAAAGTAGGTCTTAGTGATCCGGTGGTTCTGTATGGAAGGGCCATCGCTCAACGGATAAAAGGTACTCCGGGGATAACAGGCTGATACCGCCCAAGAGTTCATATCGACGGCGGTGTTTGGCACCTCGATGTCGGCTCATCACATCCTGGGGCTGAAGCCGGTCCCAAGGGTATGGCTGTTCGCCATTTAAAGTGGTACGCGAGCTGGGTTTAGAACGTCGTGAGACAGTTCGGTCCCTATCTGCCGTGGACGTTTGAGATTTGAGAGGGGCTGCTCCTAGTACGAGAGGACCGGAGTGGACGAACCTCTGGTGTTCCGGTTGTCACGCCAGTGGCATTGCCGGGTAGCTATGTTCGGAAAAGATAACCGCTGAAAGCATCTAAGCGGGAAACTTGCCTCAAGATGAGATCTCACTGGAACCTTGAGTTCCCTAAAGGGCCGTCGAAGACTACGACGTTGATAGGTTGGGTGTGTAAGCGCTGTGAGGCGTTGAGCTAACCAATACTAATTGCCCGTGAGGCTTGACCATATAACACCCAAGCAATTTGCGTTGAATGAGCAGATTGCGGTGACTGTGAAGATGACACGAACCGAAAGTTTGCGTCACGAACGACACCTGAAACAGCTTGCTATCACATACCCGATTTGCTGAAGCGCGCCGCAGGGCACGGTTCGGTACCCGAATTTCTTGACGACCATAGAGCATTGGAACCACCTGATCCCATCCCGAACTCAGTAGTGAAACGATGTATCGCCGATGGTAGTGTGGGGTTTCCCCATGTGAGAGTAGGTCATCGTCAAGATTAAATTCCAGAAACCCTCATCGCTTACGCGTTGAGGGTTTTTGTTTGTCTGGGGTTCCAGAAACCTCTGCATCCTCCTGAGCTCATAACTCTACCTCTCCGGCAGTCATCCAGACCCACGTGCTTATGGCAATCCGGCGCGCTTGCCCTTATGGTTCGGCATCAGGTTCCACGCACCCGTCAAGGAAGCAAGCATGTCCGTTACAACCTCTCTGAGTGCAGGCTTCATGGTGGTTCAAGGCAACCGCCCTGATGAACTGCGCAGTCTGGTTGTGTCCTGGATGCGGCGATATCCATTGGCGCCCCTGGAAAACGAGATTGCTCTGGTGCAGAGCAACGGCATTGCGCAATGGCTGAAGCTGGCCTTGGCCGAAGATGCTCAGGATGAAGATAACGGTGGCTGTGGTATCGCTGCCGCCATCGACGTCCAGTTGCCCGGCAGTTTCATGTGGACGCTGTATCGCATGGTGCTGGGGGCGGATGAGATCCCCCAGACGTCCTTGCTCGACAAGACCCCTTTGACCTGGCGCTTGATGCGCTTGCTGCCGTCGCTGATCAATCAGCCACACTTCGAGCCCCTGCAGCGCTTCCTGACCGACGACACGGATCTGCGTAAGCGCTATCAACTGTCCGAGCGCCTGTCCGATCTGTTCGACCAATATCAGGTTTACCGCGCTGACTGGCTTGAAGACTGGGCCGCTGGCCGTCATCAATTGCGCGATGTACGAGGTCAGTCCAGACCCTTGTCAGCTGCCAATTGCTGGCAAGCCGAACTGTGGCGCGCGCTGCTTGACGACGTCGGGGCTGAAGGGATGTCGCAGAGCCGCGCGGGGGTGCATCAGCGTTTTATCGAGTGCATCGGCAACATGACCGAAGCGCCACCGGGCTTACCGGCACGGGTCATCGTTTTCGGCATTTCGTCACTGCCGGCACAAGCGCTTGAGGCGTTGGCAGGGCTGGCCAGGTTCAGTCAGGTTCTGCTCTGCGTCCACAATCCGTGTCGTCATCACTGGACCGATATCGTCGCCGACAAGGACCTGCTGCGTCACCAGTACAAACGCCAGGCGCGCAAGAGCGGAATGCCGGTGGTCCTCGACCCGCAAGCGCTGCATCAGCACGCTCACCCATTGCTCGCGGCCTGGGGCAAGCAGGGACGTGATTACATCAACCTGCTGGACAGCCATGACGACCCACGCAGCTACCGTTCCTCGTTCAAAGACGAGCGCATTGATCTGTTCAGTGAAGCGGAGCCCACCACCCTGCTGAACCAGTTGCAGGACGATATTCTCGAGCTGCGTCCGCTGGATGAAACCCGTGAGCTCTGGCCGGCAGTCGATCCTCTCGAGGACCGCTCGATCCGCTTCCATGTGGCCCACAGCGCGCAGCGCGAAGTGGAAGTGCTGCATGACCAGCTACTGGCGAGATTCAGCAAAGACCCTGGCCTGCGCCCGCGTGACGTGATTGTCATGGTCCCGGATATCGACAGCTATGCCCCACACATACGCGCGGTATTCGGGCAGATCGAGCGCGAAGATCGTCGCTTCATCCCCTTTACGCTGGCTGACCAGGGCCAGCGCGGCCGCGAGCCGTTGCTGATCGCTGTCGAGCACCTGCTCAAACTCCCGGACAGCCGTTTCCCGGTCAGCGAGATTCTTGACCTGCTGGACGTTCCAGCCTTGCGAGCACGCTTCAGGATTCAGGAGCGTGACCTGCCAACGCTGCATCGCTGGATAGAAGGCGCAGGCATTCGTTGGGGCCTTAATGCCCAGCAGCGTGCTGGTCTGGGGCTGCCGGATGCCCTTGAGCAGAACAGCTGGCATTTCGGCCTGCGTCGTATGTTGCTGGGTTACGCCGTGGGTGCCGGTGCGGCTTACGACGGCATCGAACCTTACGATGAGATCGGCGGGCTTGATGCGGCGTTGATCGGTCCGCTGGTCGCGCTGATTGACGCCCTTCAGGTCGCCCACACAGAGTTGTCGACACCCACCACTCCGGAAGCGTGGGGTGCCCGTCTGCAATCGCTGCTGCAGTTGTTCTTTCTTGCCGACAGCGAGCATGACGATTACCTGCTTGCCCAGTTGGAAACACTGCGCGAGAACTGGCTGGAAACCTGTGCAACGGTAAGGCTGACCGATGAGCTGCCGCTGACCGTTGTGCGTGAGGCCTGGCTGGCCGGGCTCGATCAAGGGCGCCTGTCCCAGCGTTTTCTCGCGGGCTCGGTCAACTTCTGCACGCTGATGCCGATGCGCGCCATTCCGTTCAAAGTGGTCTGCCTGTTGGGCATGAACGACGGCGATTACCCGCGCGCGCAACCGCCGCTGGATTTCGACCTGATGGGCAGCGATTACCGCCCCGGCGACCGTTCCCGGCGTGAAGACGATCGTTACCTGTTGCTGGAAGCCTTGCTCTCGGCCAGGGACCAGCTGTATGTCAGTTGGGTTGGCCACAGCATTCGTGACAACAGTGAGCGTCCTGCTTCGGTACTCATCGGACAGTTGCGCGATCACCTCGCCAGCGGCTGGAAGCTGGCCGGCGAGACCGACCCGGACGTTAAACAGGATGATGAGCGCTTGCTGAAGGCCCTGACTGTGAATCACCCCTTGCAACCCTTCAGCGCCAATTATTTCCACGCAGGCACAGGTTATTTCAGCTTCGCCCGCGAATGGCGACTGCTGCATGAAACCGACCTTCAGGTGCCCGTGCCTCAAGCACTGCCCGCTCACGAACAGGAAGAACCGCTGTCCATTGCGCAGCTACAGGATTTCCTGAGAAATCCGGTAAAGCATTTTTTCAGCCAGCGCCTGAAGATTTATTTCGAAGTCGCTGAAGCGCCGCTCGCCGACGAAGAACCGTTCGTGCTCGATGCCCTTGAGCGCTATGGCCTGAGTGAAAGCCTGCTTGGCGCTGGCATGTCCTCGCCGGACAACATGGATGCTGCTCTGCAGACTCAAGCGCTGAAACTGCAAGCCAGTGGCCTGCTGCCGCTCGCAGGTTTCGGCACCTTGATGCAGAGCGAGCTGATCGAACCGCTGCCTGACGTACTCAGGCGCTACCACGATCTGTTGACCCTCTGGCCCGAGACCCTGAGCAGTGCTTTACCGATCAGCTTCAGCCATGCGGGTGTCAGCATCGACGGCTGGCTGGACGGATTGCACCGTAATGCCCTTGGCGAGCTGTTGCTGGTCACCGCCATTCCCAACAGCATCGGCTCGAAAAAGACCCGCAAGTGGCACCGGCTGATTCGGCCGTGGGTCAATCATCTGGTGGCGTGCGCCTGCGACCTGCCGTTGAGCACGGCACTGGTCGCCAGTGATGAAACCCTGATGCTGGAGCCGCTGGACAAGGCGAGTGCCGTCACTACGCTCAACCACTTGCTGACGGCCTGGCTGCACGGCATGCAGGAACCCCTTCCGGTCGCGGTCAAAACCGCCTTCGCCTGGTTGGGCCAGCCTGCCGACAAAGCCGAAGCGGCTGCCCGCAAAGCCTACGAAGGTGACGGACAGACCACCGATGGCGAGCGTCGCGAAAGCACAGCACTGGCTCGGCAGTTTCCCGACTTTGACGCACTGATGGGCAGTGAAGAATTCGCAGGCTGGTGCGAGACGCTCTACAAACCGATTTACGACGCGCCGTGGCAATCGTTGTCCGGCGGGGAGGGCGGCGCATGAGCGAGCAATCCCTTCCTCTCGCGCTGCGCTTTCCACTGCGCGGCAGTCAGCTGATCGAGGCCAGCGCCGGCACCGGCAAGACCTTCACCATCTCCGCCCTGTACTTGCGCCTGGTGCTTGGCCACGGCACCGAACAGTCCGGCTTTGGTCGCGAACTGCTGCCGCCGCAGATCCTTGTGGTGACCTTCACCGACGCAGCGACCAAAGAGTTGCGTGACAGAATTCGTACCCGGCTGGCGGAGGCTGCACGCTTCTTCCGTGACGAGATCGCCGCCCCCGATGGCCTGATTGCCGAGCTGCGTGAACAGTTCGAAGCGTCGCTATGGCCAGCCTGCGCCAGCCGTCTGGACATCGCCGCACAGTGGATGGACGAGGCCGCGGTCTCGACCATCCACAGTTGGTGCCAGCGCATGTTGCGCGAGCACGCCTTCGACAGCGGCAGCCTGTTCACCCAGACGCTGGAAACCGACCACAGCGATTTGCTCGGCGAAGTCCTGCGCGATTACTGGCGCCGCTTCTGCTACCCCATGAGCGGCGACGCACTGCTCTGGGTGCGGGAAAACCTCAGCGGTCCGGCGGCGTTGTTGCCGCGTGTGCGAGGTCTGTTCGGCCGCGAGCGCAGTCCACTCAGCCAGGAACCGGCCGAACTGATCGCGGCGTCATTGCAAGAGCGCCGGGCAGCGCTTGCCGCGCTGAAAGCGCCGTGGGCCGTTTGGTCCGACGAGTTGTATGCGCTGTGTCAGGACGCGGTCGCTCGCAAGGCAGTCGATGGCCGCAAAATGCAGGAGCGCTATTTCAAACCCTGGTTTGAAAAGCTTGCCGCCTGGGCCGCTGACGACACACAGGAAGCGCTGGATCTGGGCACTGGTTTCACTCGTCTGACCCCCGAAGGCATTGCCGAAGCCTGGAAGAGCGAGCCACCTGTGCACCCGGCCTTCGAGGCCATGGCGCAGCTGAAGGCGGCGCTCGACGGCTTGCCAAAACCCGATGCTGCCGTGTTGCAGCATGCGGCGCAGTGGGTCAGCGCGCGCTTTGAAGAAGAGAAGCGTCGCCGCGCCGAGATGGGCTTTGATGACATGCTGATCAGGCTCGACGCTGCCTTGCATGGCGCTGGCGGCGAGCGTCTGGCCACCCTGATTCGCGAGCAGTTTCCGGTGGCGTTGATCGACGAATTCCAGGACACCGATCCGGTCCAGTACCGGATCTTCGACAGCATCTATCGTCTCGAGGCCAACGATGAGCAGACCGGGCTGTTCCTGATTGGCGACCCGAAACAGGCGATCTATGCGTTTCGCGGCGCCGATATCTACACCTACCTGCGTGCCCGCCAGGCGACCGATGGCCGTTGGCATACGCTGGACACCAACTACCGCTCCAGTCATACGATGGTCGAGTCGGTCAACCACGTCTTCACGCGGGCAGAGCAACGTGAGCAAGGTCGCGGTGCGTTCCTGTTTCGTGATGAGCACGGCAATCAGGTGCCGTTCTCCGATGCGCTGGCCCAAGGCCGCAAAGAGACGCTGCACGTCGACGGTGCACCCCTGACGGCGCTGACGGTCTGGCACCTGCAAAGTGACCAGCCGGTGTCCGGCGTGGTTTATCGTCAGCAGTTGGCAGCCAGTTGCGCGAGCGAGATCGTGCGTCTGCTCAATGCCGGTCAGCAGGGCAGTGCCGGTTTCGTCACGCCCGACAACACACTGCGCGGGCTGCGTCCGGCCGACATTGCGATTCTGGTCCGCGACGGCAAGGAAGCGCAGGCGGTGCGTCAGCAACTGACCGCGCGCGGCGTGCGCAGCGTGTACCTGTCCGACAAGGATTCGGTGTTCGCCGCTCAGGAAGCCCACGACCTGCTGTCCTGGCTCAAGGCCTGTGCCGAGCCGGACTCCGAACGCACGCTGCGTGCCGCGCTGGCGTGTATAACGCTGGACCTGCCGCTGGCCGAGCTGGAACGCCTGAATCAGGACGAGCTGGCATGGGAGCGGCGCGTCATGCAGTTTCGTGGCTATCGCGCCATATGGCGCAGCCAGGGCGTGCTGCCGATGCTGCGCCGTCTGCTGCATGACTTTGCTCTGCCACAGACCTTGATGACCCGCAACGACGGCGAGCGAGTGCTCACCAACCTGCTGCACCTGTCTGAACTGCTGCAGCAGGCCGCCGCCGAACTGGATGGCGAGCAGGCGCTGATCCGTCATCTGGGCGACCACCTGGCACTCTCCGGTCAGGCCGGGGAAGAGCAGATCCTGCGTCTGGAAAGCGACGAGCAACTGGTCAAGGTGGTCACCATCCACAAGTCCAAGGGCCTGCAGTACCCGCTGGTGTTCCTGCCGTTCATTTGCTCCTCGAAACCGGTAGACGGCAGCCGCTTGCCTCTTCAGTTTCATGACGCCGACGGCAAGTCCCAGATCAGCCTCCAGCCTACCGAGGCGCTGATTCAGCAAGCCGATGATGAGCGTCTGGCCGAAGACCTGCGTTTGCTCTACGTCGCACTCACCCGATCGGAACATGCCTGCTGGCTGGGCGTCGCCGACCTCAAGCGTGGCAATGCCAACACCTCCATGCTGCACCGTTCCGCACTGGGTTACCTGCTGGGCGGTGGCGCAGTGCTGGCCGAGTCGGCGGAGTTGAACGTCTGGCTGCGTGATCTGGCCCAAGGGTGTGAGGCGATTGCCTTGCAGCCTGTTCCGGAGCCCACCGACGAGCGCTTCAGTGCGCCGCGCAACGAAGCGGCGCTGGTCAAGCTGCTGGTGCCCAAACGCCGCGCTGCCGAGAACTGGTGGATTGCGTCCTACAGTGCCCTGCGTATCGGCGACACGGTAACGGCCGGTGCCGATGAATCGCCTGACAGCCCGCAGGCACAGAAACTGTTCGACGACGAGCGTCTGGACCCCGAAGCCCCGCGCGACATCCTGACCAGCGGCGGCGATATCCATCGTTTTCCGCGTGGCCCCAATCCCGGCACCTTTCTGCACGGGCTGCTCGAGTGGGCTGGCAACGAAGGGTTTGCGATGACCGCGCACGCGCCGGAGAAACTGCAGGACGCCGTCGCCCGGCGCTGCAATCGACGCGGTTGGGCAGGCTGGATCAATACCCTGAGCGATTGGCTGCAACACATGCTGAACATGCCGCTGCGCTTGTCGCCTGATGCCGCACCGGTGGCCCTGGGCGAACTGGATCAGCCCAATCAGTACCGTGTGGAAATGGAATTCTGGTTCGCCAGCAATAACGTCAACGTCGCGCAAATGGACGCCCTCGTGCGCCGCTTCACCCACGACAACGCGCCGCGTGCTGCGACCGAGACGGTCTCGCTCAACGGCATGTTCAAGGGCTTTATCGACCTCACGTTCGAACACGAAGGCCGGTATTACGTGGCGGACTACAAGTCCAACTGGCTGGGCAGCGACGACAGTGCGTACACCCAGCTGGCGATGGAAACCGCCATTCTCGACAACCGCTATGACCTGCAATACGTCCTCTACCTGCTGGCTCTGCACCGTCAGCTCAAGACGCGGATGGCCGACTACGATTACGACCAGCACATGGGCGGCGCTCTGTACCTGTTTCTGCGCGGCAGTCGCTCGGCCTCTCAGGGAGCGTATTTCACCCGTCCGCCACGTGAGCTGATCGAGAGTCTGGACCTGCTGTTTCAGGGCAAACCGATAGCGCATGACCTGCCGGGAGCATTGGCATGAGCCGCTCGTTCGATGATCTGTTGCCTATCGCGCTGGACGATATCAGCCTCGCTGAGTTGAGCCCGCTGACGCGTGTCAGCGATCTGCTGATCCTGCTCGAGCGCTGGGTCGAGCGCGGCTGGTTGCGTGCTCTGGACAAGGCGTTCGTCGCGTTCCTGAGTGATCTCGATCCGCAGGCCGATCCGTTGGTGCTGGTGGCTGCGGCGCTTACCAGCCATCAGCTCGGCCACGGTCACGTCTGCCTTGATCTGTACGAGACCCTCAAAGAACCGGACTTCGCCCTGTCACTGCCACCCGAAGGCGATCAGCAGAGCGCGCCGATGCTGCTGCCCTCACAACTGCTGGCAGCACTGGATGGTGCCGCCTGGTGCCAGGCGCTGGCAGACAGCATGCTGGTTGCCGAGGTGGGCGATTCAAGTGCCGAAGCGCGACAAAAACCACTGGTGCTGGCTGAGCGGCGTCTATACCTGCGTCGCTACTGGACTTACGAAGGGCGTATCGCAGCAGCCTTGCGTCAGCGCCTGGCCCAGCGTGAAACGCCGCCGGAGGGTCTGCCGCAGCAGCTCGACGCGTTGTTCGGTCCGGCCGATCCCTCGCCACAAGCCGTCATCGACTGGCAGAAACTTGCCTGCGCGCTGGCGACCCGCAAGGGCTTCAGCATCATCACCGGCGGCCCCGGCACCGGCAAAACCACCACGGTGGTACGCCTGCTGGCCTTGTTGCAGGCCCCGGCGGTACAGAGTGGCCAACCGCTGCGCATCCGGCTCGCGGCGCCCACCGGCAAGGCGGCGGCACGTCTGACCGAGTCCATCAGTCAACAGGTGCAGAGCCTGGATGTCAGTGACGACGTACGACAGAAAATCCCCAGCGAAGTGACCACCGTCCACCGTCTGCTGGGCAGTCGCCCCGGTACCCGGCACTTCCGTCACCATGCGGGCAATTTGCTGCCGCTGGACGTGCTGGTGGTTGATGAAGCGTCCATGATCGACCTGGAAATGATGGCCAATCTGCTCGACGCACTGCCGCCGCATGCACGCATGGTTCTGCTGGGCGACAAGGACCAGCTGGCGTCCGTTGAGGCGGGGGCGGTCCTCGGGGATTTGTGCCGCGACGCCGAAGAAGGTTTCTACAGCCCCGACACCCAGGCCTGGCTGGAAGCCGTCAGCGGCGAAGACCTCGGCAAGGGCGGTTTGCGCCAGGGCGATGCACAGCAGCATCCGTTGGCCCAGCAAGTGGTGATGCTGCGCCACTCGCGTCGTTTCGGCCAAGGCAGCGGCATCGGCCAACTGGCCCGGCTGGTCAACCAGCAACAGGACCAACAGGCCCGCGCGCTGCTCTCGGCGGGCAGTCACGACGACCTGTTCGCCCTGGCACTCAAGGGCGAGCAGGACCTCAAGTTCGAACGCCTGGTGCTCGACGGTCTTGGTAGGGGCGAGCAAGGCCCGCAGGGTTACCGTCATTACCTGAACGTACTCGCCGCCGAACGTCCCGCCGACGATTCGGCACTGGACGACGCGTGCTGGACCCGTTGGGCGCGCTCGGTACTCAGCGCCTTCGACGCCTTTCAACTGCTGTGTGCCGTGCGCAAAGGACCGTGGGGCGTGGAGGGTTTGAACCAGCGCATCACTCACGCGCTGTTCAGCGCGAAGCTGATCGAAAGCGAACAGCAATGGTATGAAGGTCGCCCGGTGCTGATGACCCACAACGACTATGGCCTCGGCCTGATGAACGGCGACATCGGCATCACCTTGCGCCTGCCCGAGCGCGACGGCGAGGGCAAACAGGTACTGCGCGTCGCCTTCCCCCGCAACGACGGCAGCGAAGGCGTACGCTTCGTCCTGCCCAGCCGCCTCAACGAGGTCGAAACCGTGTACGCCATGACCGTACACAAATCCCAGGGCTCGGAATTCGCCCACACCGCTCTGATCCTGCCCGAAGCGCTCAACCCGGTACTGACCAAGGAGCTCATCTACACCGGCATCACCCGCGCCAAGCACTGGTTCAGCCTGATCGAACCGCGCCAGGGCATCTTCGAAGAAGCTCTGCGCCGCAAGGTCAAACGTCTGAGTGGTTTGATGTTGGGGCTTTGATCATGTCCGGGCTGTCTGGCGATTTGCAGGTACGAAGTCGAGCGTCATAACCCCTATGCTCTTTAACCGGGTTCAAGGGTCAATTGAAAAGGCCAAGGTGTAACTGCATGGCGGCGGATAAAGCGTGTGCTGTGGTTCTGCGTGACCGGGGAGTGCTGGAGATTCTGGCATTTGAGCATCCGTTGGCTGGCCTGCAATTGGTCAAGGGCAGTGTGGAACCAGGCGAGTCAAGTGGCGCGGCTGCTGTGCGGGAGTTAATGGAGGAGGCCGGGATTCAAGCGACAGCAAAGCGAAACCTGGGTGAGTGGCACTCCACCATAACGGGACATATCTGGGCATTTCATGAATGTGAGGTGGCTCAAGACCTTCCCGATAGCTGGGTGCATTTTGCAGAGGATGATGGAGGACACGATTTCAGATTCTTCTGGCATCCGCTGATGAGTGAGCCGTCTGACAGATGGCACCATATTTTCAAGGATGCCTTGAGCTTTCTCAGGGCGAGCCTTGCTTGAGTCTGGGTATGGGGCAGCTCTTCTTTAGGTGCCGGGAGTGTCTTCTGTGTTTACTCATTGGCTGTGCCGAGTTTGACGTGGCGCGGGTCGCACGCCTCAGTGCTGGAAGGGGTCTGGTCGCCCCGGACACTGTTTCAGACGAGCAATGACCTCAGGCGCCGTTTTCGCCGTGTCGATCCTGCCGATATCATCAAGATAGATGTCTATCGTACTTCCCCATTTAGGCGTGATGTCGATGCACCGCTTGAAACCCTTATCGGTCCACCAATCGAACATCATGAAGAAGTCCCCATCAGGGAATATGTAGCTGAACTCAACGGCTGAGCCGCCGTGCCTGATATCGCCCCTGTGGATTCTGTCCTGAGTGTTCCACACGTATCGAAACTCCTCCTTGCTATTCGGAGAAAAATTGACCGCTACGACCGGCGAGGAAAAATACCAAAAAGCCACAGGAAGGATGCCGAGTAGAAGAAACATCCAGCGGCCATATCGGATCTTGGGTTTATGGACAGGCATGTATTTGGACCCCTTTACCCCATGCCTGGGGCGGTACTGCAAGCACTACGTCCATGATCATCTTGGCCGTGATGCCTCCGTTGGGATGTTGTTGATAGAGCTTCACCCCAATGCTAATAGATATTCGGTCGGGAGCATCATCCCAAGCCCTCAGGCCATCGACATCACCGGAGCGGTTCGGACCGGGTAGCTCCCATTGAGCCTTAGGCTTTGTAAACACCTCATCAACCTTCCGTCCGGCGTCTGAAATTATCTGCTCGGCCCCGGCGCCATCCAATAGAGCGCTTTCGGAGAGACCCCCAGCCATGCCTACATATCCGTAATGGACGTTGGACCAGATGTCATAAAAATACTCGTACTTGCCTTGTTTGTGCCAAACACCACCAATTGTTCGACGGATGATCGGCTTGTGATCCCACGGGCGATTCTGACCAACACGTTCTGCCCAGATGGCAAAGGCCTTTGCTTGCATACCGGCCGCCATGCTGTAGAAATCCGGGCCGGGGCCAAGGCGCAAGTAAAATGGAAGCGTCTCATACTCCTTCATCTTTGCCGCCGCATCGAAGCTATTGAGGTCTCTCATCTGTCGAACTGTGGGGCTATTGATGTTGGTGTTCATCTCTCCAGCAATATAAGTCGCTAGCTCTTCCATCCTGTCAGGGTGTTTGCAAACAACAGATTCCGCTTTTGACTCAGGCTGCGCATCTGACTTCTTACCGGCTGCCTTAGGATCTACCAAAGCATTCGCCGCCAAGGCTTTCTCCGTGAGCTTCGGGTCAGACAACAAGGTCGCCATCTTCTCGTCGTCCACGGAACCGTCTGGCCGGAAGGCCCCTAGCGCCATGAAGTTAATAAGGGTCGCGCCACCAGCGTCACCCATGACGAAGCCGCCACCAACATTGGCTGAGCCTGTGATGATTGTCCCGCCGTGACTGGTGGGGCTTCCGAGGTGGGCCATAGGACGGCCATTCACCAGAATGGAAGGAAAGCCTGTAGTGATGACCGCGCCACACCCACAGGTATCCCCCACACGTGCCGCGCCCATGCCGTTGATGTTGACGTCACCGGATGCAGAAGCGATAGGCGTTGTACCGTGACCCGGCAATGGGCAGGCGTGCGTGTCGCCCAATCGGGCTGAAGAAATCATTGCATGCCGTCCCTGCGTTTTTGATCCGTAGACAACCAGCGTTTAATTGACGCGTGGGAGGCTACCGGAAGCGCAAAAAGCGGTATGTAGGGGAAATCTTAGTTTTGCGAAGGACCTTGAGAACCTGATCGAAGAGTCGGGGTTACCTCAATGGTTGCGAACCAGCATCCGTGTCACAAGCCGTCGGCCAACTCCGGTCTGCCCCGCTACGATACGGCCACCTGATCCCTTAAAAATCTGTCACTGAAGGAAGCGAATAGCGCGGTTTTCCCCCAACAAAAACCCCTTATTCAACTCCGTCACCTCCCGAATGTAATCCCACAGCAACGTGATCCGCTTGAGCTTGCGCAGGTCCTCCCGGCAGTACATCCAGAATTGACGAGTAATGTTCACTTCCTCCCTCAGCACCGGCAGCAGTCGTGGGTCTTGAGCGGCGAGGAAGCATGGCAGGATGGCCAGTGCGCGGCCTTGCAGGGCGGCGGTGTATTGGGCGATGACGCTGGTGCTGCGCAGCTGTGCCTGGGCGTTGGGCAGCAGGTTGCTCATGTATAGCAGCTCGGAGCTGAACGCCAGGTCGTCGACGTAGCTGATGAAGACGTGCTCGCTCAGGTCCGCCTTGTGTTCGATGGGCGGGTGGTTGTCGAGGTAGGCCTGGGTCGCGTACAGACCCAGGCTGTAATCGCAGAGCTTGCAACACACGTAGGGGCCGTGTTCGGGCCGCTCCAGGGTGATGACGATATCGGCCTCGCGTTTCGACAGGCTGATGAAGTGCGGCAGTGGCAGGATGTCCAGCGAAATGCTCGGGTAGCTGTCGAGAAAGTGGCTCAGTTGCGGGGTGATGAAGAAGCTGCCGAAGCCTTCGGTGCAGCCCATGCGCACATGCCCGGACAACGCGACGCTAGACCCGGAAACCTGTTCGCAGGCCATGTGCAGTGTGCTTTCGATGGACTCGGCATAACCCAGCAGGCGCTGACCTTCGGCGGTCATGATGAAGCCATTGTTGCGCGATTTCTCGAACAGCAGCGTGCCCAGCGAGGTTTCCAGCGAGTTGATGCGCCGCGATACGGTGGTGTAGTCGACGCCCAGGCGGCGGGCCGCGCTGCTGACTTTTCGGGTGCGTGCCACCTCAAGGAAAAACTTCAGGTCATCCCAGTTCAACAACCCTAGGGAGGTGATGTTTTTTTGCATGTTGACCCTGCTTTTATCTGCGTTCTTGTTAGAAGTTTGCACATCTATACTCCAAAGCACGCCCCCTGACCAATTCAAAAACAAGACTGCCGGGAGGCCACGATCATCCTTCTGCACAGGCTGTGGATGCGTGGTTTGCTGAAGGGAGAATCGCTGAAATGAATGCCTCACTGAACCACACGACGACCTCGATTGCTCGCGTGAAACTGCTGATCAACGGCGAGTGGACTGACTCGCAAAGCAGCGAATGGCAAGACATCGTCAACCCGGCCACTCAGGAAATCCTCGCCCAGGTACCATTCGCCACGGCCAGTGAAGTGGACGCCGCCGTCGCAGCCGCCCACGCGGCCTATCGAACCTGGCGTGAAACACCGATCGGTGTGCGCATGCGCATCATGCTCAAGTTGCAGGCGCTGATTCGCGAGCACTCCAAGCGTATCGCGGCGGTACTCAGTGCCGAGCAGGGCAAGACGCTGGCCGATGCCGAGGGCGATATCTTTCGGGGGCTGGAAGTGGTCGAGCACGCCTGTTCGATCGGCACGCTGCAAATGGGTGAGTTTGCCGAGAACGTCGCCAGTGGCGTTGACACCTATACCCTGCGCCAGCCGATCGGCGTGTGCGCCGGGATCACGCCGTTCAACTTCCCGGCGATGATTCCGCTGTGGATGTTTCCGATGGCGATCGCCTGCGGCAATACATTCGTGCTCAAGCCTTCTGAGCAGGATCCGCTGTCGACCCTGTTGCTGGTCGAGCTGGCGATCGAGGCGGGGGTGCCGCCCGGTGTGCTCAACGTGGTGCATGGTGGCAAGGAGGTGGTGGACGCGATTTGCACGCACAAGGACATCAAGGCTGTTTCCTTCGTCGGTTCAACGGCGGTCGGCACGCATGTCTACGATCTGGCCGGTCGGCATGGCAAGCGGGTGCAGGCAATGATGGGGGCGAAGAATCATGCCGTCGTGCTACCCGACGCCAACCGTGAGCAAACCCTGAACGCGCTGGTGGGCGCAGGTTTCGGTGCGGCGGGTCAGCGGTGCATGGCGACTTCTGTGGTGGTGCTGGTCGGCGCGTCTAGACAGTGGCTGCCCGACCTCAAGGCGCGGGCGCAGAAACTCAAGGTCAATGCCGGCCAGGAACCGGGCACCGACATCGGGCCGGTGATTTCACGACGGGCCAAACAACGCATTCTGGATCTGATCGAGAGCGGCGTGCGTGAAGGCGCGACGCTGGAACTGGATGGTCGTGAGGTTTCAGTGCCGGGGTACGAGGGCGGCAACTTCGTAGGGCCGACCTTGTTCTCGGGCGTCACCACCGACATGCAGATTTACACCCAGGAGATTTTCGGGCCGGTGCTGGTGGTGCTGGAGGTCGATACCCTCGATGAGGCTATCGCGCTGGTCAACGCCAACCCGTTCGGCAACGGCACCGGGCTGTTCACCCAGAGCGGTGCGGCGGCACGCAAGTTTCAAAGCGAGATTGATGTCGGGCAGGTCGGGATCAATATTCCGATTCCCGTGCCGGTGCCGTTTTTCAGTTTTACCGGCTCGCGGGGTTCCAAGCTGGGCGATCTGGGCCCGTACGGCAAACAGGTGGTGCAGTTCTACACTCAGACCAAGACCGTCACCAGTCGCTGGTTCGATGACGAGAGCGTCAACGATGGCGTGAACACCACGATCAATCTGCGCTGAGCGCTGGCGGTCAATTCGCCCGGGAGAACAACCATGAACATCGCATTTATCGGTCTGGGCAATATGGGCGCGCCCATGGCCCGCAACCTGATCAAAGCCGGTCACGCCTTGCAGGTGTTCGACCTCAACAAGAGCGTACTGGCTGAATTCGCCGAGCTGGGCGCACAGGTCAGCGACTCACCCGCACAGGCGGCCCAGGGCACTGAACTGGTCATAACCATGCTGCCCGCTGCGGCGCATGTGCGCAGCGTTTACCTGAACGACGACGGCGTGCTGAAAGGCATCGCGTCCGGTGTCCCGGCAGTTGATTGCAGCACCATCGACCCGCAGACCATCCGCGACATTGCCGCTGTTGCTGCGCGGCAAGGTGTGGTGTTGGGCGATGCACCGGTGTCGGGCGGCACCGGTGGTGCGCAGGCCGGAACCCTGACCTTCATGGTCGGAGGTTCTGCCGGGCATTTCGCTGTGCTCAAACCGGTGCTGGAACAGATGGGCCGCAACATCGTGCATTGTGGTGACGTGGGCACCGGCCAGATCGCCAAGATCTGCAATAACATGCTGCTGGCGATTTCCATGATCGGCGTGGCCGAGTCCATGGCGCTGGGCAATGCACTGGGTATCGATACCGAAGTGCTGGCCGGCATCATCAATACCTCGACCGGTCGTTGCTGGAGTTCCGAGGCCTACAACCCGTGGCCCGGCATCGTCGAAACCGCTCCCGCGTCACGCGGTTACAGTGGCGGCTTTGGCGCTGAGTTGATGCTCAAGGACCTGGGGCTGGCAACCGAGGCCGCGCGCGCTGCGCATCAACCGGTTGTCCTCGGCGCAGTGGCGCAACAGCTTTACCAGGCCATGAGCCTGCGTGGCGATGGCGGCAAGGATTTCTCGGCGATCATCGAGGGGTATCGCCCGAAAGCCTAGGCGTCACCCGTGTCGGGAATCAGTGGGGCGTTGATGTGTATCCGGTTTTTACATTAGGAAAACGCGGCAGAACCGGCTACTTTGGACCCCGTCAGACCCGCGCAGGGATGCTCGGTACGCTTCGATGAGAAGTGCCGCATCCTCGCCTGGAGGCTGGCGCTTCACTCATCAAACGTCCCTGACCCAGAAAAAGAAGAGATCGACCATGAAGTTCGAACCCCTCGCCAGATCGTTGATCGCGACGGCACTGATTGTCGCGTATTCCCCCACATTCGCCGCGTCACAAGCCCCGGTCGCTGCCGAAAACGGCATGGTCGTGACGGCTCAGCACCTGGCTACTCACGTGGGTGTCGATGTACTCAAGGCTGGCGGCAATGCGGTCGATGCGGCCGTAGCGGTTGGCTACGCGCTGGCGGTGGTCTATCCCGCTGCGGGCAACCTCGGCGGGGGTGGGTTCATGACCATTCAACTGGCCGACGGGCGCAAGACCTTCCTCGACTTCCGTGAAAAGGCGCCGCTGGCCGCGACTGCCAACATGTACCTGGACAAGGACGGCAAGGTCATCCCCGACCTGAGTGCCAAGGGCCATCTGGCCGTCGGCGTGCCGGGCACTGTGTCCGGTATGGAAATGGCCCTGAGCAAGTACGGCACCCGCAAGCGTGAAGAGGTCATCGCCCCGGCGATCAAGCTTGCCGAGGAAGGTTTTGTGCTGGGGCAGGGCGATGTCGACATGCTGTCGAGCGCCACGGATGTGTTCAAGGCGGACATGGCCGATTCCGGCTCGATCTTCCTCAACAAGGGCGAGCCGATGCAGGTCGGTCAGAAGCTGGTGCAGAAAGACCTGGCCAAGACTCTCAAGGAAGTGTCCGAGAAGGGCAGCGACGGTTTCTACAAGGGCTGGGTTGCCAAGGCGCTGGTCGATTCCAGTCAGGCTGGCAAGGGCATCATCACCCAGGCGGACCTGGACCATTACAAGACCCGCGAGCTGGCACCGGTCGAATGTGATTACCGTGGCTACCACGTGGTCTCGGCACCGCCTCCGAGCTCCGGCGGTGTGGTCATCTGCCAGATTCTGAACATCCTCGAAGGCTACCCGATGAAAGAGCTGGGCTTCCGCTCGGCGCAGGGCATGCATTATCAGATCGAGGCCATGCGTCACGCCTACGCGGACCGCAACAGCTACCTGGGCGACCCGGACTTCGTCAAGAATCCGGTCGAGCACCTGCTGGACGTCAAGTATGCCGCCAAGCTGCGCGCTGCCATCGAGCCGCAAAAGGCCGGTGACTCGAGCAAGATCAAACCCGGCGTCGCGCCCCATGAAGGCAGCAACACCACTCACTATTCGATTGTCGACAAGTGGGGCAATGCGGTTTCGGTGACCTACACCTTGAACAACTGGTTCGGCGCGGGCGTCATGGCCAGCAAGACCGGCGTGATCCTCAACGACGAAATGGATGACTTCACCGTCAAGGTCGGCGTGCCCAACATGTACGGGCTGGTGCAGGGCGAAGCCAACGCGATCGCGCCGGGCAAGACACCGTTGTCGTCGATGAGCCCGACCATTGTCACCAAGGACGGCAAGGCAGTGATGGTCGTCGGCACGCCGGGCGGCAGCCGCATCATTACCGCCACGCTGCTGACCATGCTCAACGTCATCGACTACGGCATGAACATTCAGGAAGCGGTCGACGCGCCGCGTTTCCACCAGCAATGGCAGCCTGAAGAAACCAACATCGATACCTTCGCGGTCAGCCCTGACACGCTGAAGATTCTCGAGAGTTGGGGTCAAAAGTTCGCAGGGCCGCAGCCGCTCAATCATGTGGCGGCGATTCTGGTGGGCGCGCCTTCGCTGGGTGGCAAACCAGTCGGTAACAACCGCTTCTACGGCGCTAACGACCCGCGTCGCAACACCGGCTTGTCGCTCGGCTACTGAGTCACGCTGCTAATCACGCCACGGCCCTGAGCTTCAGGGTCGTGGCGTTTTGCGTTCTGAGGTCTGCTCAGTTACGCACCCAGCGCTGCCTGCTCCAGCCGCTCAATGCGTCGACGGCGAATACCAGTATCAGCATCGCCAGAATAACGGTACTGGCCTGCGCTTCCTGAAACAGGCTGAGGCTGACATACAGCATCTGCCCCAGACCGCCTGCGCCGACAAAGCCCAGCACGCTGGCCATGCGAATGTTGTTCTCCCAGCGATACAGCGTATACGCCAGCAGTTGTGGCCAGAGGTTGGGCAGGGTGCCGTAGCTGAACGCCTGCCAGGCGCTGCCGCCCTGCAGACGAATCGCTTCAGCGGGTTGCGGCGCGGTATTTTCCAGCGCCTCGGCAAACAGGCGGCCCAGAACGCCCGTGGTGTGCAGCGCCAGTGCCAGCGTGCCGGCATTGGGGCCGAGCCCGGCAGCCAGCACCATCAACACGGCCCACACCAGTTCCGGAATAGCGCGCAGCGCATTGAGCAGCAGGCGACTCAGGCTGCGCAGGAACCAACCGAAGCGTCCGGCAGCGGGCAGTGCCAGGAGCAAACCTGCAATGGCGGCCAGCAAGGTGCCGAGTGCCGACATGGCCAGGGTTTCCAGGGCGCCCTGGCCGATTGCCTGCAGATGAGGGCCGCTCAGGTCCGGGCTCATGAAGCGCAACGCGTAACGGCCCATCTGCGTCAGGTTGTCGTGGCTGCCCAGGGTGAGCAGGTCGAGGCCGAGGTACACGAACGATGCGATCACTGCTGCGATCAGCGCCAGCACCAGCAGCAGATTGCCTGCGCGCTTCATGTGAACTGCCTGCGCAGCAAACGGCTGAGCTGGTCGGCGAGCAGCACCAGCAGCAGGAAGGTCAGCAGCATGCTCGCCACTTCGTCACCGGCGAACATGCGCATCGACAGGTCGATCTGCTGACCCAGTCCGCCTGCGCCGACGAAACCCATGACCACCGAAGCGCGCACGGCGCACTCCCAGCGGTATACGGTGTAGGAGGTCAGTTCGGCTGCCGCGTTGGGCAGGATGCCGTAAGCCAGCGCGGCCAGGCGACCGCTGCCTGCCTGGAGCAGCGCGTGGGCCGGGCGTTGGTCCACCGATTCGAAAATCTCCGCGTACACCTTGCCGAGCATGCCTGCATAGGTGATGGCGATGGCCAGCACGCCCGCCGTCGGGCCCAGGCCGACCGCGCGCACGAACAGCAGCGCCCAGACTATTTCCGGCACGCTGCGCAGAAAGATCAGTACCCCGCGTGCCGGCCAGCGCAGGCACTGGCCTAGCCAGCCGGGGCGGCCGCCACGTGAGGCGGCCGACAGCGACAATGCCTGGCTGGCGAGCAGGCTTGCCGGTACGGCCAGCAGCAAGGCAAGGGCAATGCCGGCTGTGGCGATCGCCAGGGTTTGCAGCGTCGCATCCAGCAGCAGCCCGAGGAATTCCGCAGAGTGCGCCACCGGCCAGAACCCGGCGAGAAAGCTGCCCATCGTCCGCGCATTATCGGCTTGCAGCAGCACCAGCGGATTCAGTTCGGCCAGACGAATGCCCGGCCAGAGCAGGGCGACCGCCAGCAATGTCAGCAACAGGCGTGGCGTTGCCGCCGGGTCGCGCTGATCCCGACTCAGCATCGTGGTGTCCAGCGTGTTTCAGCTGCATCCGAAACCGGCTGAGGGCTGAGTTGTTCGTTGGCATATAGCGTGTCGAGATGCTCCCGGCCGACCTCGCTGGCGGCGAGGTCGAAGTGAATTCGCCCGTCGCGCACCCCGATGACCCGCGGGAAATGTGCCAGCGCCAGTTCCACCGCATGCAGGCTGGCGACCAGCGTCACGTTGTGCTCGATGGCATGCTGACACAGCAGCGCCAGGGTGTGATCGGCGAGGCGCGGGTCCATTGCCGAAACCGGCTCGTCGGCTAGCAGCAGTTCGGGTTGCTGATACAAGGCGCGGGCAATGCCGACACGTTGCAGCTGTCCACCGGACAACTGCTGGCAACGTTCGAAAAGTTTGTCCGCCAGGTCCAGACGCGCCAGTACCTCGCGGGCGCCGCTGATGTCGAGTGGATGCAGCAGGTTCAGCAGGCTTTTGCCCAGCCCCCACTGACCAAGCCTGCCCGCCGACACCGCAGTCACCACCCGCTGGCGTGCCGGCAACGGCGGTGCCTGATGAATCAGCGCAATGCGGCTGCGCAGGCGCTGGCGTCGTATGCTGGAGAGCTGCCAGGGATCAGTCCCCAGAACCTGCAGCTGTCCGGCACTGGGCGGCAGAGCGCTGGCCAGCAGGTTGAGCAGCGTGGTCTTGCCCGCACCGGACGGCCCGATGATCGCGACCCGTTCGCCACGAGCGATGCTCAGGTCCAGGCCGCGCAACGCCAGTGTGCCGTCGCTGTGGCGCAGCTCGATGGCGGACAGACGCAGGGTCATTTCAGCAGGTCGGCAGCGCGTGCGGCTTCTTCGATGCCTTTGTAGTTCTCGGGCTTGGTCTCGATGAAGCGGCTGGCGGCCTGAAGATCGAGGATTGCCTTCTGCTCCGGGTTGGCCGGGTCGAGGTCGAGGAAGGCCTGTTTGATCTTCGCTGCCAGTGCCGGGTCGAGGCTGCCGCGCACGGTCCAGTTGTAGTCGAAATAAGCCGGCGTGGTCTCGAAGACATGAACCTTGTTGGTGTCAACCTTGCCGCTGGCGACCAGCTTGTCCCAGACGCTGGCGTTGAGCACGCCTGCATCGACCTTGCCCGCCTGAACCCATGCGGCGGTTGCGTCATGTGCGCCGGAATAGGCGACGCGGCTGAAGAACGTTTCCGGCTTGATGTTTTCCTTGAGCATGAAATAGCGCGGCATCAGGCTGCCGGATGTCGACGACACCGAGCCGAAGGCAAAGGTCTTGCCCTTGAGGTCTGCCAGGGTTTTCACGTTCGGATCGGAGGTGATGAATTTGCTGGTGAACTTGGCGTCCTGCTCACGCTGTACCAGTGGCACCGCATTACCGGTCTTGAGGTTGACCTGAACGAAGGTGAAACCGCCCAGCCAAGCCATGTCGAGCCGGTCAGTGGCCAGCGCTTCGACCACTGCCGGGTAATCCGCGACCGGAACGAACTCGACTTTCATGCCCAGCCGTTGCTCCAGATAAGCCCCCAGCGGCTTGAACTTGCGCAGCAGTTCGGTGGGCGCTTCGTCGGGAATGGCCGAGACGCGCAGGGTGTCGGCAGCGTGGCTGGTCAGGGCGGAGAAGGACAGGGCAAGGCCGGCGGCGAGCGCCAGGGTACGCTTGAGCATGGAGGTTCTCCGGTTCAATAGCGGAAAAAGGATAACGTGAAGCCCGCCTGCACGAGCAGGCGGCGCTTCACAGGATTCGGTGGTGATGCGCGGGGATTATAAGAGGCATGGCGAGAAAGGCCAGTTCGGCAGATTCACCGCCCAAATGCACGGCCGGCGCACGACGCGGTTTGCGCTGATAAGGGAACAGCCCCTAGACTCCACAGCCTGTTTCCCGGTAACCGAGAGTGTCGCGATGAATGAGCCAATCCGCCTGACCCAGTACAGTCACGGAGCAGGGTGTGGCTGCAAGATTTCCCCCAAGGTGCTGGACGTGATCCTCGCTGGCAGCGGCGCTCAGAACCTTGACCCCAGACTCTGGGTTGGCAATGCCTCGCGTGATGACGCGGCAGTCTATGCGCTGGATGACGAACGCGGCGTGGTCTCGACCACGGACTTCTTCATGCCCATCGTCGATGATCCGTTCGACTTCGGCCGTATCGCCGCGACCAATGCCATCAGCGACATCTATGCGATGGGCGGCGACCCGCTGATGGCCATCGCCATTCTCGGCTGGCCGGTCAATATCCTGCCACCCGAAGTGGCGCGTGAAGTCATTCGCGGTGGCCGTGCCGTCTGCGACGCTGCCGGTATCCCGCTGGCGGGAGGGCATTCCATCGATGCGCCTGAGCCGATCTTCGGTCTGGCGGTGACCGGCGTGGTGCAGAAAAAGCACATGAAACGCAACGACACTGCCTTGGCGGGGAGCACCTTGTACCTGACCAAGCCCCTGGGCATCGGCATCCTCACCACGGCCGAGAAAAAATCCAAGCTGCGCGATGAAGACATCGGTCTGGCGCGTGACTGGATGTGCACCCTGAACAAGCCGGGCAGCCGTTTCGGCAAGCTCGACGGGGTGCAGGCAATGACCGATGTCACCGGCTTCGGTCTGCTCGGGCATCTGGTTGAAATGGCGGACGGCGCAGGTCTGACCGCGCGTCTGGACTACGCTGCTGTACCGCGTCTGCCCGGCGTCGAGCATTACATTGCCGAGGGCTGTGTGCCGGGCGGCACATTGCGCAACTTTGAAAGTTACGGCGACAGGATCGGCGCACTGAGCGATGCCCAGCGTGACCTGTTGTGTGATCCACAGACCAGCGGCGGTCTGTTGGTCGCGGTCAGCCCTGAAGGTGAAGCCGAGTTTCTGATCGTGGCTGCCGAACTGGGGCTGCTGCTCAACCCTATCGGCACCCTGCACGAGCGACAGACCCACGCCGTCGAGGTGTTCTGATGGCCGACAACAGCAGCGACTACCGTGCACTGTTTCTCAACGACGTGCCGATGATGGACGCTCGCGCTCCGGTGGAGTTTTCCAAAGGGGCTTTTCCTGGCGTGATCAACCTGCCGCTGATGAATGACATCGAGCGGCAAAAGGTCGGCACCTGCTACAAGCAACACGGCCAGGACGCCGCTGTTCAGCTCGGGCATCAATTGGTCTGTGGTCAGGTCAAGGATGAACGCGTCAATGCGTGGATCGAGTTCGCCAAAGCCAATCCGGATGGCTACCTGTATTGCTTTCGCGGCGGGCTGCGCTCGCAGACGGTACAGCGCTGGCTGAAGGATGCCGGGGTCGATTACCCGCGGGTTCTTGGCGGCTACAAGGCGATGCGCACATTCCTGCTGGATACCCTGCATGAGGCGGTGAGCGAATGCAGTATCGTCGTGCTCGGCGGAATGACCGGCACGGGCAAGACCGAAGTATTGACGCAGCTGCCTAACAGCGTGGACCTGGAAAGCATCGCCAATCATCGCGGCTCCAGCTTCGGCAAGCGTGCCACTGGGCAGCCGGCGCAGATCGACTTCGAGAACCGCTTGGCCATCGACCTGCTCAAGAAGCGCGCAGCCGGTATCGAACAGTTCGTTGTGGAAGATGAAAGCCGTCTGGTTGGCAGTTGCAACGTGCCGCTGGAGCTGCACCAGGCAATGCAGGGCTGCCCGATGGTCTGGCTGGAAGACAGCTTCGAGAACCGCGTCGAGCGCATTCTCGAGGACTACGTGATCAACCTCTGCGCAGAGTTCATCACCGTCAAGGGCGAAGAGCAGGGCTTCGGCCTGTTCGCCGAGCGTCTGTTGCAAAGCCTGAACAACATTCACAAACGCCTCGGCGGTGAGCGTCACCAGCGCCTGTCGGGCCTTATGCAGGCGGCGCTGGAAGAACAGCAGCGCAACGGTGCGGTTGATCTGCACCGAGGCTGGATCGAAGGGCTGCTCGGCGAATATTACGACCCCATGTACGCTTACCAGCGTGAACACAAGGCGGCGCGTATCGAATTCGCAGGTGATCAAGCGCAAGTGCTGGCCTACCTGCGCGAGCGCTCAGTAAAAGGTTAAGCCTCGACCTCTATCCATCTGGCAAGGGACGCCATGCACTCGATTCTCGACTTCTATCAAACGCTGGGCTGGGGCCTTTCGGCGCTGGTGATCGGCACCTTTCTGCTGGCCGGAACGGTCAAGGGTGTGATCGGCCTGGGCTTGCCCACGGTGGCAATGGGGTTGCTGGGGCTGGCCATGCTGCCGGCGCAGGCTGCGGCGTTGCTGATCATCCCGTCGACGTTCACCAATGTCTGGCAACTGGCGGCGGGTGGCAATCTGCGGCCTTTGCTGAAGCGGCTATGGCCGATGCTGAGCATGATTTTCATCGGCACGCTGGCCGGGGCGTTCTGGCTGGGCATGAGTGGCGGTCATTCAATGACCCGCGCGTTGGGTGGCGCGTTGTTTCTCTACGCGTTGAGCGGGCTGTTCTTGCCGACCTTCAGGGTTGCTGCCGCTGCCGAGCGCTGGCTGGGCCCGCTGTGCGGTTTGATCACCGGGGTGATCGCGTCGGCCACCGGGGTGTTCGTGATTCCCGTGGTGCCTTATCTGCAGGCGCTGGGGCTTGAGCGCGACCAACTGGTCCAGGCGCTGGGGTTGTCGTTCACTGTCTCGACGCTGGCGCTGGCGGCGGGTTTGTCGTGGAACGGCGCACTGGGCAGCGCAGAGCTGGGCGCATCCACGCTGGCGCTGATTCCGGCCCTGTTAGGCATGCTGCTGGGGCAATGGCTGCGCCAGCGAATCAGCGCAGTGCTGTTCAAGCGTGTGTTCTTTATCGGCATGGGCTTGCTGGGGCTGCACCTGCTGATAAAAGGCTGATGAGTCATGCGCTGTATCGCGGGCATACGCGGCTTGCACTGAGGATTCAGTGTTTTCCGGATTTCATGCAGGAGAGGATGAAGGATTACGCGCTGACTGCCATTTGCCGAGCCCGTCGCTGGACGGGCTTTTGACTGCTACGAATATCAGTGCGTACGGGCGACTGCAAACTCGCTCAGTTCGACCAGTGCGTCGCGGTACTCGCTGGGCGGCAGCGCGTCCAGGCAGGCAATGGCGCGGGCCGCGTAGTCACGGGCGAGCTGCGCGGTGTAATCGAGGGCGCCGGCGCTTTCTACTGCGTTGCGGATGCTTTCCAGATCTTCCAGACCACCTTTCTGGATCGCCTGACGAACCAGTGCGGCCTGTTCCGGGCTGCCTTCGCGCATGGTGTAGATCAGCGGCAGGGTCGGCTTGCCTTCGGCGAGGTCGTCACCGACGTTCTTGCCCAGCGTCTCGGCATCGCCCCGGTAGTCCAGCAGGTCATCCACCAACTGGAAGGCCACACCCAGATGGTCGCCGAACGTGCGCAGTGCTTCGCTCTGTTCCTGGGGGGCGTTGCACAGGGCCGCGGCGCTGTGGGTAGAGGCTTCGAACAGCATGGCTGTCTTGCCGCGAATCACTTCCATGTAGGTTTCTTCGGTGGTGCTGGCGTCACGAATCTTCGAGAGCTGCAGCACTTCGCCTTCGGCGATGATGCGAGTCGCCTTGGACAGAATCTTCATGACCTCCATCGAGCCCAGTTCGACCATCATTTCGAACGAGCGCGAATAAAGGAAGTCGCCCACCAATACGCTGGGCGCATTGCCCCAGAGCGCGTTGGCGGTGGAACGACCGCGACGCATGCCGGACATGTCGACAACGTCGTCATGCAGCAGGGTGGCGGTGTGCAGGAATTCGATAGTGGCGGCGAGCAGGCGAACATCATCGCCTTCGCGACCCAGTGCCTTGCCGCACAGCAGCACCAGCAACGGGCGCAGGCGCTTGCCACCTGCCGACGTGATGTAATCACCGATTTTCGAGACCAGCGGTACGCGCGACGTCAGTTGCTTTTTGATGATAAGGTCAACGGCACTAAAGTCGTCCGCCACCGCGCGGTAGAAGGCTTGGGGTTGCATCAGCGACAGGTGCTCCGGATAGGTTGCGCCGCATGCTAGGTCGCGGGGTAGAGCGTGTCAAGGTATGACGAGCCGCCTCTTGCAACACGCGAATGCCTTGCGTACAATCGCGCACCCTAACTTTCCTGGGCAGCACCTGCCTTACGCAATGCAAACGGGCCGTTCCAGCCCCATGCAGCCATGCCAGCCGATACTCTTCTTATAAAGAGCTGGGTGAGCAGGATTTTCGGAGAAATACCATGTACGCAGTAATTGTTACCGGTGGCAAGCAGTACAAAGTCGCCCCAGGTGAATACCTGAAAATTGAAAAACTGGAAATCGCTACTGGCGAATCCGTTACGTTTGACCGCGTTCTGCTGGTTGGCAATGGCGACGACGTCAATATCGGTGCTCCCGTTGTTGCTGGCGCTACCGTTGTGGCTGAAGTGGTTTCGCAAGGTCGTCACGATAAGGTTCGTATCATCAAGTTCCGTCGTCGTAAGCACCACATGAAGCGTATGGGCCACCGCCAGTGGTACACCGAGATCAAAATTACAGGTATTCAGGCTTAATTCAGCCTAATCCTCAACTGGAGAATTGACTCATGGCTCACAAAAAAGCTGGTGGTAGTACCCGTAACGGGCGCGACTCAGAAGCCAAACGCCTTGGCGTGAAGATGTATGGCGGCCAGGCTATCATCCCTGGCAACATCATCGTGCGTCAGCGCGGCACCCAATTCCACGCTGGCTACGGCGTTGGCATGGGTAAAGATCACACCCTGTTCGCGAAAGTGGAAGGCGTGATCAAGTTTCAGGTCAAGGGCGCCTTCGGTCGCCGCTACGTGAGCATCGTTCCGAAGACTGAAGTCTCCGCAGCGTAATCACGCAGTAGCTTAAGAGCCCTGTCTTGCGACGGGGCTTTTTTGTTTGTAGAGGTAGAGAGGCAGGTGAGTCTCTTGCAAAACTGTTTGTGCGGGCTGTTGTGATGTTGACCCATGGGGTCGCTGGTTTCTGATCGGTATCGCAACGCTCATTTTTGCAAGAGTCTTATGTAATTTATGTGGTTCTGCTCGTCCCTGTGGCGGGAGGCGTGCGTTATGAAATTTGTAGATGAAGTATCCATTCGAGTAAAAGCCGGTGACGGCGGCAACGGTTGCATGAGCTTCCGTCGCGAAAAATTCATTGAAAACGGTGGTCCTAACGGTGGTGATGGTGGTGATGGCGGCTCGATCTTCATGGTCGCCGACGTCAACCTGAACACGCTGGTCGACTACCGTTACACCCGTCACTTCGACGCCGAGCGCGGCTCCAACGGTGGCAGCGCCGACTGCACCGGTCGCAAGGGTGAAGAGCTGGTGCTGCGTGTGCCGGTCGGGACCACCATCATCGACGCCACCACTCAGGAAATCATCGGTGACCTGACCAAAGATGGTCAGCGCTTGATGGTTGCCCAGGGCGGCTGGCACGGTCTGGGTAACACCCGATTCAAGTCCAGTACCAACCGCGCTCCGCGCCAGACCACGCCGGGCAAGCCTGGTGATCAACGTGATCTCAAGCTCGAGCTGAAAGTGCTGGCAGACGTCGGTCTGTTGGGCCTGCCGAATGCCGGCAAGAGCACCTTCATCCGTTCGGTGTCTGCGGCCAAGCCAAAGGTTGCCGACTATCCGTTCACCACGCTGGTGCCAAACCTGGGCGTGGTCAGTGTCGATCGCTGGAAAAGCTTTGTGGTTGCCGACATTCCGGGTCTGATCGAGGGTGCATCCGACGGCGCGGGCCTGGGGATTCGCTTCCTCAAGCACCTGGCGCGTACCCGTCTGTTGCTGCACCTCGTCGATATGGCGCCGCTGGATGAAAGCAGCGCTCCGGATGCGGCTGAAGTGATCGTCAACGAGCTTGAGAAATTCAGTCCGTCGCTGGCCGAGCGTGATCGCTGGCTGGTGCTGAACAAGTGCGATCAGATTCTCGAAGAGGAGCAGGAGGCGCGCAAGCAGGAGATCGTCGATCGTCTGGAGTGGACCGGCCCTGTTTACGTGATCTCTGCCATTGCCAAAGAAGGCACCGAGCAGCTGACTCGCGACATCATGCGTTACCTCGAAGAGCGCAGCCAGCGTATCGCCGAAGAGCCTGGTTACGCCGAAGAGCTGGCCGAGCTCGATCAGCGCATCGAAGACGAAGCCCGTGCCCAGTTGCAGGCACTGGACGATCAGCGTGCCCTGCGTCGCAGCGGCGTGAAGAGCGTGCATGACATCGGTGACGATGACTGGGATGAAGAAGACGTGGACGATGAAGACGGTCCGGAAATCATTTACGTCCGTGACTGATCGCTTGAAGTAAACTTGAACGCCGCTACGATTGTTAGCGGCGTTTTTGTATCCCGAATTTGAAAATCTCTGGCTAGGGTTGGAAGAAGATGCGCAGCAAAGTGACGGGCGCCCAGCGCTGGGTTGTGAAGATTGGCAGTGCCTTGCTGACGGCTGATGGCAAGGGTCTGGATCGCAACGCCATGGGTGTTTGGGTGGAGCAGATGGTGGCGCTGCACGAGGCGGGTGTCGAGCTGGTACTGGTGTCTTCCGGGGCGGTGGCTGCCGGCATGAGCCGTCTTGGCTGGACGGCACGACCCAGTGCCATGCACGAGCTTCAGGCTGCTGCGGCGATTGGTCAGATGGGCTTGGTGCAGGCGTGGGAATCGAGCTTTGCCGAGCATGGTCGACATACCGCGCAGATCCTTCTGACCCACGATGACCTGTCGGACCGCAAGCGCTACCTGAATGCCCGTAGCACCCTGCGCACGCTGGTCGAGCTTGGGGTTGTGCCGGTCATCAACGAAAACGACACAGTGGTTACCGACGAAATCCGTTTTGGGGATAACGACACGCTGGCGGCGCTGGTTGCCAATCTGGTCGAGGCTGATCTGCTGGTCATCCTGACCGACCGTGACGGCATGTTCGACGCCGATCCGCGCAACAACCCGGAGGCGCAGCTGATTTACGAGGCGCGTGCCGATGATCCGGCACTGGATGCGGTGGCCGGTGGTACGGGCGGTGCGCTGGGGCGTGGCGGCATGCAGACCAAGTTGCGTGCAGCGCGTCTGGCGGCGCGTTCCGGTGCGCATACTGTCATCGTCGGCGGGCGCATCGAGCGCGTTCTGTCGCGGCTCAAGGGTGGTGAGCGGTTGGGCACGCTGCTGTCCCCTGAGCGTGGCATGCTTGCAGCGCGCAAGCAGTGGCTGGCAGGGCATCTGCAGACCCGCGGTACGCTGGTGCTGGATGATGGCGCGGTTGCGGCGCTGGCCAAGGATCACAAAAGCCTGCTGCCGGTAGGCGTCAAGGTGGTCCAGGGCAGCTTCCGGCGTGGCGAGATGGTGGTATGCGTCGCCCCGGACGGTCGCGAGATCGCTCGTGGCCTGAGTAACTACAGTGCCATCGAAGCCCAGAAAATCATTGGTCACTCTTCCGAATCCATCGTGCGCGAGCTGGGCTATATGGCCGAGCCTGAGCTGATTCATCGGGATAACCTGATCCTCGTCTGACTCAAGACTGCAAAAAAGGACTATTTGATGCGCTTCATGAAAGGTTTGTTGGCCGCTGCGTTGCTGATGCCGGTGCTGGTCTCGGCCGAAGAGATCGGTCAGGTGTCGACCGTGTTCAAGATGGTCGGGCCTAACGATCGAATTGTGGTCGAGGCGTTTGACGATCCCAAGGTGGACGGTGTGACGTGCTACCTGTCACGCGCCAAGACGGGCGGCGTGAGGGGTGGTCTGGGATTGGCCGAGGACCGTGCCGAGGCGTCCATCGCCTGTCGTCAGGTCGGGCCGATCCGTTTCAAGGAAACCCTCAAGGATGGCGACGAGGTATTCAAGGAGCGTACCTCGCTGGTTTTCAAGACCATGCAGGTGGTGCGTTTCTTCGACAAGAAGCGCAATGCATTGGTGTACCTGGTCTACAGCGACCGTGTCATCGAAGGCAGCCCGCAGAATGCCGTGACCGCCATTCCGATCCTGCCATGGACAACCGCGCCCGCGCCTTGAGTCTGTAGCAGGATAGTTACAGGGCTATCGTTCCTCACCACTCCAGCGTGGGAATGCCCTTCGTGACGCTCTGCGTCACAGATCTGCACGGCGCCGCATATTGATGTTTCCCGCTACTTTCCAGTACGCAATAAAAAACCGACCCTGAGGTCGGTTTTTTAACAAGCGGGTCGCTTAGGCTGCAGCAGCAAGGCTCAGAGCCTTGATGTGACCGTTCAGACGACCTTTATGGCGAGCAGCCTTGTTCTTGTGGATGATGCCTTTATCGGCCATACGGTCGATAACAGGAACAGCCAGAACATAAGCGGCTTGCGCTTTTTCTGCGTCTTTTGCGTCGATGGCTTTAACTACATTCTTGATGTAGGTACGAACCATGGAACGCAGGCTGGCGTTGTGGCTGCGACGCTTCTCAGCCTGTTTTGCACGTTTTTTGGCGGAAGGTGTGTTGGCCACCGTCGAGCTCCTCGAAAGACTTTGTGAAATAGCAAACAAAATAGGCCGCGAATCATGCCGATGAGTTGAAGTCTTGTCAAGGGCAGTTAAGGTGTTCCGCTGAGTGGTTGCGACATTTGACTGGAGGATTTATTTCCGGCCTGTGACCTGTAAACTCGCGGCCTTTGCTTCGGGCGTTTTTGCGGCGCGAAGTATTGCATAAATGGCTGGCTTTATCGCCCATCCTTTGCCGAGGCGCACAACTCTTTCAATGAATCTACTCAAGTCACTCGCCGCCGTCAGCTCTATCACCATGGTTTCCCGGGTTTTGGGCTTTGTACGCGACACCATCATCGCGCGCACTTTCGGTGCCGGAATGGCCACGGATGCGTTCTTCATCGCCTTCAAGCTGCCCAATCTGCTGCGCCGTATTTTCGCCGAGGGTGCCTTTTCCCAGGCGTTCGTGCCGATCCTGGCCGAATACAAGAGCCAGCAGGGGGAGGAGGCGACGCGCACATTCATTTCCTATGTCACCGGATTGCTGACCCTGGCGCTGGCGCTGGTGACGCTGCTCGGGGTGATCTTTGCGCCCTGGGTTATCTGGGCCACCGCGCCCGGCTTTGTCGACACCCCGGAGAAATTCGCCCTCACCTCGGATCTGCTGCGGGTGACCTTTCCTTATATATTGCTGATCTCCCTGTCCTCGATGGCCGGTGCGATCCTCAACACCTGGAACCGTTTTTCAGTGCCGGCGTTCGTGCCCACGCTGCTCAACGTCAGCATGATTTTCTTCGCGCTGTTCCTGACGCCGTACTTCGATCCACCAGTGATGGCGCTGGGCTGGGCGGTTCTGGTCGGCGGCCTGCTGCAGCTGCTTTACCAACTGCCGCACCTGAAAAAGATCGGCATGCTGGTGCTGCCGCGCCTGAATCTGCGCGACACCGGGGTCTGGCGGGTAATGAAGCAGATGCTGCCCGCCATCCTTGGCGTTTCTGTCAGTCAGATTTCTCTGATCATCAACACGATCTTTGCCTCGTTCCTCGTCGCCGGTTCGGTGTCATGGATGTACTACGCCGACCGCCTGATGGAGCTGCCTTCCGGCGTGCTGGGTGTGGCGCTGGGTACGATTCTGCTGCCGATACTGTCCAAAACCTACGCGCAACGGGATCGCCAGGAATATTCGCGAATTCTCGACTGGGGTCTGCGACTGTGTTTCGTGCTGGTGCTGCCTTGCACTCTGGCGCTGGGGCTGCTTGCCGAACCGTTAACCGTTTCGTTGTTTCAGTATGGTAAATTCGACGCACTCGACGCGGCCATGACCCAGCGTGCGCTGGTCGCCTATTCGGTCGGGTTGCTTGGGATCATCCTGATCAAGGTGCTGGCCCCCGGCTTTTATGCTCAACAAAATATCCGCACCCCGGTGAAAATCGCGATCTTCACCCTAATAGTGACTCAATTGCTCAACCTGGCCTTTATCGTGCCCTTGCAGCATGCGGGTCTGGCGCTGGCGATCAGTGTGGGGGCGTGCATCAATGCCGGGTTGCTGTTCTGGCAGTTGCGCAAGCAGGATCTGTTTCAGCCGCAGCCTGGCTGGATGAAGTTCCTGTTCAAGCTGGTGATTGCCGTCGCGGTGATGTCGGCGGTGCTGCTGGGGCTCATGCATGTCATGCCGGCGTGGGACGAAGGTCACATGCTGGAGCGTTTTCTGCGTCTGGGTGCGCTGGTTGCCGCCGGCGTCGTGACCTATTTCGCCATGCTTCTTTTATTAGGCTTCCGCCTCAGGGATTTCGCCCGCAAAGCCATTATGTAGGGCGCGTCGCAGGGGTTGACCTTCGGTTTTTGTCGCCACACGCCGAGAACCTTCATCCGGTCTTGGTGTGTTGCCTGTCGTCCACGGCCGTGTGTGGTTATAATCGGCCACTTTATGAGCAAGAAGTGCGTTATGCAGCTGGTTAGAGGCCTTCACAACCTGCGCCCCGAACATCGGGGCTGCGTCGCCACGATTGGCAATTTCGACGGCGTTCATCGCGGCCACCAGGCTATCCTGGCGCGTCTGCGCGAGCGTGCCGTCGAATTGGGTGTGCCCAGCTGTGTGGTGATCTTCGAACCGCAGCCGCGTGAGTTCTTTGCGCCCGAAACGGCGCCGGCCCGTCTGGCCCGCCTGCGTGACAAGCTCGAGCTGCTGAGTGCCGAAGGCGTTGACCGGGTACTTTGCCTGTCCTTCAATCAGCGTCTGTGCAAGCTCAGCGCGGCGAGTTTCGTCGAAACCGTGCTGATCGACGGCCTGGGTGTTCAACACCTCGAAGTGGGAGACGACTTTCGTTTCGGCTTCGACCGGGTCGGTGACTTCGACTTCCTGCAACAGGCCGGCACAACGTATGGTTTTACCGTAGAAGCGGCGCAGACCGTTGAAATAGATGGCATCCGGGTCAGCAGTACCAAGGTGCGCAAGGCTCTGGCTGCGTCGGACTTTGCCCTGGCCGAGCGCATGCTCGGTCGTCCGTTCCAGATAGCCGGGCGGGTGTTGCACGGCCAGAA
Organism: Pseudomonas sp. PvP028; assembly: GCF_017832255.1. Taxonomy (NCBI): domain Bacteria; kingdom Pseudomonadati; phylum Pseudomonadota; class Gammaproteobacteria; order Pseudomonadales; family Pseudomonadaceae; genus Pseudomonas; species Pseudomonas sp. PvP028. Next base: position 592,107 of record NZ_JAFIBL010000001.1, on the reverse strand, counting down.
GCTGGCACGTCAGTTGGGTACGCCCACCGCCAACGTGCAACTCAAGCGTCGTCGCGTGCCGCTGAGCGGGGTCTATCTGGTCAGCACGGAGATTGATGGCAAAGCCTGGCCGGGGGTCGCCAACATCGGCGTGCGCCCGACGGTAACGGGTGATGGCAGTGCCCACCTTGAAGTGCATCTTCTGGATTTTGCCGGCGATCTTTATGACCGGCGTTTGACGGTGGCTTTCCACCACAAGCTGCGTGATGAGCAGCGTTTCGCCTCACTGGAGGCGCTCAAGACGGCGATCAATGCGGACGTCGCCGCCGCCCGTGCCCATTGGCATGGCTAACCGCTAAACAAGAGCCTGAAATGACTGACTATAAAGCCACGCTAAACCTTCCGGACACCGCCTTCCCTATGAAGGCCGGCCTGCCCCAGCGCGAGCCGCAAACTCTGCAGCGCTGGGACAGCATTGGCCTGTACCAGAAGCTGCGCGAGATTGGCAAGGATCGTCCCAAGTTCGTCCTGCACGACGGTCCTCCGTACGCCAACGGCAATATTCACATCGGTCATGCGGTCAACAAGATTCTCAAGGACATGATCCTGCGTTCCAAGACCCTGGCGGGCTTCGATGCCCCGTATGTGCCGGGTTGGGATTGCCATGGTCTGCCGATCGAGCACAAGGTCGAAGTGACCCACGGCAAGAACCTCTCCGCAGACCGTACGCGTGAGCTGTGCCGCGCTTATGCGTCCGAGCAGATCGAAGGCCAGAAGTCCGAATTCATCCGTCTGGGCGTGCTGGGCGACTGGAGCAATCCGTACCTGACCATGAACTTCGCCAACGAAGCCGGAGAAATCCGCGCGCTGGCCGAGATGGTCAAGGGCGGTTTCGTCTTCAAGGGCCTCAAGCCGGTCAACTGGTGTTTCGATTGCGGCTCGGCACTGGCTGAAGCCGAAGTCGAGTATCAGGACAAGAAGTCCTCGACCATCGACGTCGCGTTCCCGATCGCCGACGAAGCGAAACTGGCAGCCGCTTTCGGCGTGCCGTCGCTGGGCAAGCCTGCGTCCATCGTGATCTGGACCACCACACCGTGGACGATCCCGGCCAACCAGGCGCTGAATGTCCATCCGGAATTCGAATACGCACTGGTCGATGTCGGCGACAAACTGCTGGTGCTGGCTGCCGAACTGGTCGAAAGCTGCCTGGCCCGTTACAAGCTGGAAGGTACCGTCATCGCGACCACCACCGGGCAGGCGCTTGAGCTGATCAACTTCCGCCATCCGTTCTACGACCGCCTGTCGCCAATCTATCTGGCTGACTACGTCGAGCTGGGTGCTGGCACGGGTATCGTTCACTGCTCGCCTGCCTATGGCGTAGACGACTTCAATATCTGCAAACAGTATGGCCTGAGCAACGACGACATCATCAGCCCGGTGCAGAGCAACGGTGTGTATGTCGAGTCGCTGGAGTTCTTCGGTGGCCAGTTCATCTTCAAGGCCAACCAGAACATCATCGACAAGCTGGTCGAAGTCGGCAGCCTGATGGACACCGAAACCATCAGCCACAGCTATATGCACTGCTGGCGCCACAAGTCGCCATTGATCTACCGCGCAACCGCGCAGTGGTTCGTGGGCATGGACAAGCAGCCTGAGAGCGGCGAGACCCTGCGCAAGCGGGCGGTCAAGGCCATCGAAGACACTGAATTCGTTCCGGCATGGGGGCAGGCGCGCCTGCACTCGATGATCGCCAACCGTCCTGACTGGTGCATCTCGCGTCAGCGCAACTGGGGCGTGCCGATTCCGTTCTTCCTGCACAAGGAAAGCGGCGACCTGCACCCACGTACCGTCGAGCTGATGGAAGAAGTGGCGCAGCGTGTCGAGAAAGAGGGCATTGAGGCCTGGTTCAAACTCGACGCCAGCGAGTTGCTCGGTGACGAAGCCGGCAAGTACGACAAGATCTCCGACACCCTGGACGTCTGGTTCGACTCGGGCACCACGCACTGGCATGTGCTGCGCGGTTCGCACCCGATGGGCCATGAAAGCGGTCCGCGTGCCGACCTGTACCTGGAAGGCTCGGACCAGCATCGCGGCTGGTTCCACTCCTCACTGCTGACCGGCTGCATGCTGGACGATCACGCACCGTATCGCGAGTTGCTGACCCACGGGTTTGTGGTCGACGAGAACGGCCGCAAGATGTCCAAATCGCTGAACAACGTGGTAGCGCCGCAGAAGGTCAACGATTCGCTGGGTGCCGACATCATGCGCCTGTGGGTATCGGCGACCGATTATTCCGGCGAGATGGCGGTGTCCGACCAGATCCTGCAGCGTAGCGCCGACGCCTACCGTCGTATCCGCAACACTGCACGCTTCCTGCTCTCCAACCTGACGGGCTTCAACCCGGCGACCGACATCCTGCCTGCCGAGGAAATGCTCGCGCTGGACCGTTGGGCCGTGGACCGTACGCTGCTGCTGCAACGCGAGCTGCAAGAGCATTACGGCGAATACCGTTTCTGGAACGTGTACTCGAAGATCCACAACTTCTGCGTGCAGGAGCTGGGCGGTTTCTACCTCGACATCATCAAGGATCGTCAGTACACCACGGCGGCCAACAGCACTGCGCGTCGCTCCTGCCAGACGGCACTGTTCCACATCTCGGAAGCGCTGGTGCGCTGGATCGCGCCGATCCTGGCGTTCACCGCCGACGAGCTGTGGCAGTTCCTGCCCGGCGAGCGCAATGAATCGGTGATGCTCAACACCTGGTACGAAGGCCTGACCGAAATGCCTGCCGACTTCGACATGGATCGCGCCTACTGGGAGCGGATCATGGCGGTGAAGACCTCGGTCAACAAGGAAATGGAAAACCTGCGCGCTGCCAAGGCCATTGGCGGCAACCTGCAGGCCGAAGTGACCCTGTATGCCGAGGAGTCGCTGGTGGCTGACCTGTCGAAGCTGAGCAACGAGCTGCGCTTCGTGCTGATCACCTCGACAGCCAGTGTGGCACCGTTCGCATCCGCGCCAGCCGATGCCGTGGTCACCGAAGTTGCCGGTCTGAAGCTGAAAGTGCTCAAGTCCAGTCATGCCAAGTGCGCCCGTTGCTGGCATCACCGCGAGGATGTAGGGGTCAATCCCGAGCATCCGGAAATCTGCGGTCGTTGCGTAGACAACATCAGCGGTGCAGGCGAGGTCCGTCACTATGCCTAACGCCTCGTTCGGCCGCCTGGCCTGGCTGTGGTTGAGCGTGCTGGTTCTGGTCATTGACCAGGCCAGCAAGTATTACTTCGAGAACGCGTTGAGCCTGTATCAGCAGATCATCGTGATTCCCGACCTGTTCAGCTGGACCCTGGCCTACAACACCGGTGCCGCCTTCAGTTTTCTGGCTGACGGTGCCGGCTGGCAGCGCTGGTTGTTCGCCCTGATCGCAGTGGTGGTCAGCGCTGTGCTGGTCGTCTGGCTCAAGCGTCTGGGGCGTGATGACACGTGGCTGGCCGTTGCACTGGCGCTGGTATTGGGCGGCGCATTGGGCAACCTCTACGACCGTATCGTGCTGGGCCACGTGATCGACTTCATTCTGGTTCACTGGCAGAACCGCTGGTACTTCCCGGCGTTCAACGTCGCGGACAGTGCGATCACCGTCGGCGCAATCATGCTGGCGCTGGACATGTTCAAGAGCAAGAAAACCGGAGAGACCGTCAATGACTGAGCAATCTTCGACTCAAGGCTCGTCTGACGAGCTGCGCATCGGTCAGAATACGCAGGTCACTCTGCACTTCGCCCTGCGTCTGGAAAACGGCGATACCGTCGACAGCACCTTCGAAAAGGCTCCGGCCACGTTCAAGGTCGGTGACGGCAACCTGCTGCCCGGCTTTGAAATGGCGATTTTCGGTTTCAAGGCGGGCGATAAAAAGACCGTCGAGATTCTGCCGGAAAACGCCTTTGGTCAGCCCAACCCACAAAACGTGCAGATCATGCCACGCTCGCAGTTCGTGGGCATGGAACTGTCCGAAGGGTTGCTGGTGATCTTCAATGACGCCGCCAATACCGAGTTGCCCGGCGTGGTGAAAGCTTTCGATGACGAGCAGGTCACCATCGACTTCAATCACCCACTGGCAGGCAAGACTCTGAGCTTTGAAGTGGAAATCTTTGAAGTGAAGGCGATTCTGGCTTCCTGACCTTCGCCGTCAAGCCCGGCTCAGGCCGGGCTACCCCGTACCAATCATGAGGCACCGCATGCAAATCAAACTCGCCAACCCCCGCGGCTTTTGTGCCGGAGTGGACCGCGCGATCGAAATCGTCAATCGCGCTCTGGAAGTGTTTGGTCCGCCGATTTATGTGCGCCATGAAGTTGTTCACAACAAATTTGTCGTCGAGGACCTGCGCTCTCGCGGTGCGATCTTCGTCGAAGAGCTGGATCAGGTGCCGGATGACGTCATCGTTATCTTCAGCGCCCACGGTGTTTCCCAGGCTGTACGTACCGAGGCGGCAGGCCGTGGTCTGAAAGTGTTCGATGCTACCTGTCCGCTGGTGACCAAGGTGCATATAGAGGTCGCCCGTTACAGCCGTGATGGCCGCGAGTGCATCCTGATCGGCCACGCCGGTCACCCGGAAGTCGAAGGCACCATGGGCCAGTACGACGCCGCCAACGGCGGTGCGATCTATCTGGTCGAGGACGAAGAGGATGTTGCCAGCCTGCAGGTGCGTAATCCTGAAGCCCTGGCCTTCGTGACCCAGACCACCTTGTCCATGGATGACACCAGCCGGGTGATCGATGCCTTGCGCAAGCGTTTCCCGGCCATTGGCGGGCCGCGCAAGAACGACATCTGCTACGCCACGCAAAACCGTCAGGACGCAGTCAAACAACTGGCCGATGAGTGCGATGTGGTGTTGGTGGTGGGCAGCCCGAACAGCTCCAACTCCAATCGCCTGCGCGAGCTGGCCGAGCGCATGGCGACTCCGGCGTACCTCATCGACGGCGCCGAAGACATGCAACAAGGCTGGTTCGACGGGGTAGAGCGTATCGGCATCACTGCGGGCGCTTCGGCCCCCGAAGTGCTGGTGCGCGGCGTAATCCAGCAATTGCAGGCCTGGGGCGCGAGCGGTGCGGATGAGCTTGCCGGCCGCGAGGAGAACATCACCTTCTCGATGCCCAAGGAATTGCGCGTCAAGTCGCTGCTCTGAGGCTATTCAGCCACACAGCGCTGCATCGATTTTGGTGTCCTCGACCCTCACGCGCCCGGCCGGTGCGACTATCACTCGATAGTTGCTCACCGGCTGATCTGCGGCACATACGTGCAACGTCCTGGCGGTCCTGCGCCGCAACGTGCCCAAACCATTGAAACTGATCTCCTCCACACGCTTGCGGTTATCGACCACTCGCGCTGTGCCGCTATTGGCGCGTTCTATCAGCACCGGATCGTTTTCGTCGGGACCTTTGCCATCCGCGTCGAGTATGATCCGCCAGCCGTTGCTCCAGTCGTTCTCGATGGCATGAAGCGTAACGATCTGATTGCGTGTGATTGCGGCCGCTCTCGCCGAGCGAATGCCGCTGGCCAGCTCCCGGGCGGTTGCAAGGCCGCGGCTGGAATCGATGAGTTCCTTGAAAGAAGGGGTTGCTACGTTAGCCAGGATGGCCACCAGTGCAACGACGATCAATAATTCGATCAGTGTGAATCCTGCATGCTTCATATGCTTTCCTCCCTGGAAACCGCCGTTTCAACACACTGCGGGCGTTCGTCGTCGCAAAACAACCGTACGTCCCGCTATGGATTTTCCAGCGGCGTTGCTGCCTTATAGTCGTAACGTCTAGGAGACACTCAATGCGTCATATAGCCAAGGGATTCAGCCTGATCGAATTGTTAGTCACTGTGTCCCTGGTGGGCATCCTGGCGGCTATCGCTATCCCGAATTTCACCAGCTCCATCCAGAGCAACAAGGCCGATACCGAGCTCAGCGATTTGCAGCGGGCGCTCAACTATGCGCGACTCGAGGCGATAAACAGGGGAGTGGCGGTGCGTATAGCGCCGACCAGCGGGACGGCATGGACCAACGAATTGCAGGTGTATCTGGTTTCCGATACTCAGGCGACACCCACGGCGTTGCGAAAAGTAGCGGCCATGAGCAGCGGCGCCACGCTGGTGGCCGATAACAATGCCACGGCAATTGATTTCAACAACCTGGGCGCGCTCATCGCCCCGGCTGCGGCGGTGACCATGACCTACACCCGAGGCACTATTATCAAGACCATAAAGGTCTGTCTGACCGGTCGGATCACCCTGGGTGGAGGCTGCTGATGGCTGGTGAAACCCGATATCGCCAGACCGGCATGACCTTGATCGAGGTGCTGGTCTCGGTATTGATTCTGGCCATCGGCCTGCTGGGCGCTGCGGCCATTCAGCTCAACGCGCTCAAGTACACCGACAGCTCGGCGATGACCAGCCAGGCGAGCTTCATTGCCTACGACATGATGGATCGTATCCGCGCCAATGTTGATGGTAATGCCAGTGCCAATGGGTCGACCAATGTACTGGCGACTTATGCCTTGGCGAATCTGGATGCGGCACCTGCGGCCAACCCGAACGATGCCAGAGCGCAGGATCTGTCTGATTTCAGAAGCAACATCATCAACTTTGCAGGCCAGAGCGGCACGGGCAGCATCACTGTCAGTAATGCTCCGGAAGTAACCATCACCATTGGCTGGAGCGATAACCGCGCTGCGGGTGCGAGTAATCAGGCAACAGGAAGTCCTGCGGCAACTCCGGTACCTCGGAGCTTTCAACTGGTCTCCCGGATCGGGGTCAACCCATGAGAAAGCTTTCCAGAGGCTTCGGCCTGGTCGAAATCATGGTGGCGCTGGTCCTGGGGCTGGTGGTCAGCCTAGGTATCGTGCAGATATTCACGGCGGCCAGAGGCACCTACCAAAGCCAGAATGCCGCAGCGCGGATGCAGGAGGATGCGCGTTTCCTGCTGAGCAAGCTGATGCAGGAAATCAGGATGACCGGCATGTATGGCTGCCTGAGCTTCAGTAACTACACGCCTGTATCTCCTGCTATCCCGTGGCCGATCGCACTGGATACTCCAATTCTCTGGGATAATCCGAGCAGGACGCTGACGCTGGTGACCGCCGACGTGGGTACCACAGGCAGTTCGCCCACCTGGACCATTGTTTCAAACTGTCAGACTACGACACAGCTCTACGCCAATGCTCGAACGCCGGCTACGGGGGAGACGGCCTTTCCGTTGCGGCAGTTGGTCTACACGCTCAGCGGAACAGACTTGACCATAAAATATGGCACGGACGGCACTCCGCAGCCGCTGTTGCAGAACGTCGCGGACTTCAGTGTTTCTTTCGGCATGACGGGTAATCCGATGTCCTATACCACGGCTGTTACCAAGGCCAACGCCGACGCTGTACGCAGTGTGCGTATCAGCCTGACGCTGCAGGATGGACAGAACGGCATCGTCAAGCCTCAGCAGTACAACGTTGTTGCTTACCTGCGTAACCGCTTTTGAACGGGCCTGGCATGAACAAGATCGTGCGATTCAATTCGATACAGACTTTCCCTGCGCGACAGCGCGGCATGGTGTTGCTGGTCAGTCTGGTATTTCTGCTGCTGCTGACGCTGCTGGGTATCTCTTCCATGCAGAACGCTACGCTGCAGGAAAAGATGGCGGGCAGTGTCGTGGTTCGTAATGTGTCGTTTCAGGCAGCCGAGGCACAGTTGCGTCTGGGCGAGTCTAAGATCATGGAGTCCGGGTTTTCAATGGTTCCCTGTACGCCACCGGCTGCCTGCGCCCCGCCGTCGGATTCAACGACCGTAGTCAGGCCGGGATTGGGCACTTCCGGAGTGACCTGGATCGGGACTGCCAATGCGTTGTTCGGCATCCAGAATCTGGGTACAACGCCTACGCCCATAAAACGTCCTGCAAATTGCACGGGCTCGGTAACGATGTATCGGGTAACAGCCATCGCCATTCAAGGCACCTCACGAACAGTGCTGGAGAGTATTTATGCCAACTGCTAAGGCGCTTCGTGGTGGCTTGAAATACCTCTATGGCGCGCTGTTGGCGTTGTATCTGGCAAGCCCCGTTTATGCCTTCACGCCAGCGCAAGTGCCCTTGTTGAGCTCTCCGGCGGTGCCACCGAACCTTATGCTGCTCGTCGATAACTCGGGCAGTATGTACAACATCATCTGGGATTCGGGATTTGATGCCTCGGTCAATCGTCCTAACATCAGCTACTACTCGACTCAGTGTCTCAGTGGCGTAATCACTGTTGTATGCCCGTTCATAACGACGCTTTCGGATGACGATACTCTGTCGGTGGGCGATATTAATGCCTACAGTATTTTCACCCTGTCACTGATGTGTCCATTTGGCGGGCGTCCGGTTTTTCGCAATAACACTCAGTATTGCCTTAACCTGCCCGATCCGGCCGGGAACGGGCTGACGCGATATACCGCTGATTACCTGTCCTACCTCATTGATCTGGTCCCTCCTAATTTCTTTGGTGTACGCGACTACACCAATGGCGTGATCCCCAACGATTACCGAATGAACGTCGCGAAAACCGTGGCGACCAATCTGGTGACCAACAACACCTCGCTCAGAATCGGTCTTGCCACGTTCAATGATCCAAACAATTTTGATTTAGGGCCCGGAGGCAAGATAGCCAGGGTTGTTTCGGACCTGTCGCCGGTAGCGATCAGTACCTATCAACCTACGGGTGTCTCTCAACAGAAGGCTACTCAAAACATCACCGACCTCAAAACAGCTATCAGCAACCTGACGCCGTCAGCCAACACTCCGCTGGCTGAAACTTACTATGAGATCACCCGCTACTTTCGGGGAATGACGCCGTTCTATCAAAGCGGATCGACCTATGTGAGCCCGATCCAGTACCGCTGCCAGAAAAACTACGGTGTCGTTATAACCGATGGCTTGCCGACCTATGACCGGACGTTCCCGACCAACGACCCTGACGATGTTCTGGACACCACTCGCTCGCTACCCAACTGGGATTTGAACGCAGCCAATGACGGTGCCAACCTGTCTGGCGATGGTGAGGGAGATACGCTGTATCTGGACGATCTTGCCAAGTTCGCCTATGACATTGACCTGCGCCGGGATGCCGTGACGACGGGTGGCGATCTGACTGGCAAAAGCTGGGATACCGCAGGTTTCGTGAAACAGAACATGAGTACCTACACCATCGGCTTTACCGCATCGAACCAGATGTTGAACGATGCTGCCAACGATACCCACGGGCACGGCAAATACTTTCAGGCCAACGACAGTTCGGGGCTCAGCTCGGCGCTGGATCTCGCATTGAGCGACATCTACGCCAAGGTCGGCTCTGGCGCAGGCGGCGCGGCAAACTCATCGACGCTTCAGACGGGTACTCAGTTCTACCAGACGCTTTACGATCCTACCGATTGGCACGGCACTATCAAAGCCTTCAATCTGGATCAGATAACAGGTGCCTTGAGCGCGCCTGTCTGGACGACTGACACGGCTATCGTCACTGGCTCGACGCCGCCGGTATTCGAGTCGTGGAGCACGCTTTCCACTCCGACGAAGATTCCCTTGGAGTATGCCAACTTTAGCCCTGCTCAACAGACTGCGCTGAATGCGACGTTGCCAACCAATGCCACCGGGGCAGAGCTTATTGCCTGGGCCAAGGGCACCGCCAATGCGAAGTTTCGGGCACGCCCCCGGCTGCTGGGCGATATCGTCAACTCTTCGCTTGGTATTGCACTCCCTTCACAGAAGACCGCCTCTGACCTGACGGGTGACACCACCTACACCACGTATCTGGCCACAAAGGCAAACAGCATGACCCCCAGCATTCTGGCCAATGCCAATGACGGCTTTTTCAACGTCATCAATACCAGTGATGGTTCAAGACGATACGCATACATGCCATCCACTGCGCTGACTTCGCTGGCTACCATTGCATCGGCCAATTACGGATCCGGCGTACACAAGTTCACCGTGGATGGGCAGATTGCGGTGTTCGATACGCAGTTGTCAGCCGGTTCAGCGTGGCGCACCGTCGCTTATGGCGGTACCGGGTCGGGCGGCAAAGCGTTCTTCGCCATCAAGCTATTCGAGGGTACGAGTAACACCGTCAGCGCGTTATGGGAGGTCAAGGCACCTGACACGTCCAATGCCAACAACAAATTCAACAACCTTGGATACGCCTATTCCAAACCGGATGTTGCGCGGATGGCGGATGGTACCGGGATTGTGGTGGTCGGGAACGGTTACGGCAGTTTTACCGGCAGGGCGTCGCTCTATGTGCTGAATGCCAATACCGGGGCGTTCATTGCCGAGATCCAGACGCCGTTGCTTAACAACGAAACCGATAACGGGCTTTCTTCGGTCAAATTGCGTGTCAACGCTCAAAACGTGGTTCAGGCTGCCTACGCTGGCGACCTGAAAGGTCGGCTCTGGAAGTTCGACATGAGTGGCGCCACCGCCGCCAGCTGGAAAGTGGCTTTTGGCGGCGCGCCTTTGTTCACGGCACCGCGCGGCGCCAACCAACCGATAACGGTTCAGCCTTTTGTGCTCGATCATCCACTTAACGGCAAGATCGTTTATTTCGGAACGGGCAAGTTCATCGAAGTCGCAGACAAGCAGACAACTGCTCTTCAGGATTTTTACGCGATATGGGATGCCGACTCCGGGGCGGGCAGTACCGTCGAGGCGAACCTGCAGGCGCAGGCGGTCAATGGCAGCGTCGTCAGTAACGGAACCACCTATTTCACGTCGACAACCAACGATGTGGACTGGTCAGTCAAGAAAGGCTGGTACATGCCGCTCTCGGCCGTGACGCCCTACCTGGGCGAGCGGATCATTTACCCCGCGCAGACCAGCCATGGGCGGATCATCTTCTCGACAGCCTCCGTGAACTCCGCCGACCCTTGTGAGAGCACCGGCACCGGTCGTGTATTCGAGCTCAATGCCGCGACTGGCAGCATGCTTAACTATCAGGTACTCGATACCAACGGCGATAGCGCTATCAACAGATCAGACCTGCTTGTCGCGGGACTGGGGTACACCGGCATCCCGGTCGTCTCGGCTATTGTCGCGGGTACGAGAGACGGCAACGAGGTGAAGATCGTCAATAACTCCACCGGCGCCCCGCCTGATGGCCTGCCGGAAAAGGGCGGGATTGGCAACCAACGCATCATGTGGCGACAAATCCAATAGGGAAACGAATCATGCGAGCGACATCCAGGGGCTTTACGTTGATCGAACTCATGATCGTCGTGGCGATTGTCGGTATTCTGGCCGCCATCGCGTATCCCAGTTACACCGAGTACGTGAAACGTACTCAGCGTTCGGCGATTGCCAGTCTGCTGTCCGAGCAGACCCAGGCGCTGGAGCGGTTTTATTCACGAACGGCCCCTCAGCCCACTTACATGGGGGCCACCGTGAGCTTAGGCAATACGTACTACAAGATAACGCCAACCCTTAACGCTACCGACTTCACCCTGACAGCTGACCCTATCGGAGGCACGCTGATGGCTGGCGACAAGTGTGGCAGTTTCGTGATCACTAGCACCGGGGCGCGTACCAACACTGGCGCAACCAGCGGTGTCACTGTCAAAGACTGCTGGGGCCGCTAAACCGTTTCCTTGTCACGAGACCAAGATGTCCAAGCAAAAAATAGTCATTGTCGGCGGTGGCGTCATAGGTCTGTTGACCGCCTTCAATCTGGCGTCCGAGCAGGTCAGCGTCGTGCTGCTGGATCGTTCGGGCGTTGGCCAGGAATCTTCCTGGGCGGGCGGCGGGATTGTTTCGCCGCTTTACCCGTGGCGCTACAGCCCGGCGGTCACCGCGCTGGCGCACTGGTCGCAGGACTTCTACCCGCACCTCGCCGAGCGTTTGTTGGCTCAGACCGGTATCGACCCTGAAGTACACAGGACCGGCCTATACTGGCTCGATCTTGATGACGAGCAGCCTGCGCTTGAGTGGGCGGTCCGTGAAAAACGCTCGTTGAACCGCGTGGATATCTCGGCGGTGAATGATGCCGTGCCGGTGCTGGGTGAGGGCTATTCGCGGGCGATCTACATGGCCGATGTGGCCAACGTACGCAATCCCCGCCTGGTCAAATCGCTCAAGGCGGCCTTGCTGGCAATGCCCAATGTCGAGATTCGCGAGCAGTGTGAAGTCAGCGGCTTTACCCGTGAAGGCAGCAGGATTTCGGGTGTGCAGACACCTGCCGGGGATATCACCGGTGATCAGGTGATTCTGGCGGCGGGTGCGTGGAGCGGCGAGTTGCTCAAGACCCTGGGGCTGGAGCTGCCGGTCGAGCCGGTAAAGGGCCAGATGATTCTCTACAAGTGTGCATCGGACTTTCTGTCGAGCATGGTGCTGGCGAAAGGGCGCTACGCTATCCCGCGTCGTGACGGGCATATCCTGATCGGCAGTACTCTTGAGCACGAAGGTTTCGATAAAACCACCACGCAGGCCGCATTGGAAAGTTTGAAGGCATCGGCCGTCGAATTGCTTCCGCCATTGGCCCATGCCGAGCCGGTCGCCCAATGGGCAGGCCTTCGCCCTGGCTCGCCCGAGGGCATCCCCTTTATCGGACCTTTGGAAGGTTTTGACGGCCTGTGGCTCAACTGCGGGCATTACCGCAATGGCCTGGTGTTGGCGCCGGCGTCCTGCCAGTTGATTACTGACCTGCTGTTGGAGCGCGAGCCGATCATCGATCCGGCACCCTACGCGCCGGCGGGGCACCTCGCAGGCTAGTCATCCTGTCGGTCACGCGGAGCGTGGGGCGCGACGATGTTCTCGCGCGCACCTATCGTTCCGCACGCTCTAGTGGAATGCCTTTCGTGACGCTCTGCGTCGCACGGTTTTTGCCGCGCAACGCATTCAATCCAGGCCCAGCTTCTTCAGGCGATAGCGCAGTGACCTGAACGACAAGCTGAGCCTTTCTGCTGCGGCGGTGCGGTTCCAGCGGGTTTCTTCCAGAGCCTGCAGAATGAGCTGGCGTTCGACGCTTTCCAGGTAGTCTTCAAGGTTGTCGATGTCGGCCAGGCTCGGGCCGTCGCTCTCCTGAGGGCTGGCTGACTCTGTCAGGCGCAGGTCGCTGGCGTGGATTTCGTCGTTCTCGCACAGCGTGTAAGCGCGCTCCAGCATGTTTTCCAGTTCGCGCACGTTACCGGGGAAGCGGTAGCTCTTCAGCGTTTCCAGCGCCTGCGCGTTCAGGCGCGCGACGGGTTGTGCGCCGTTCCCGGCAAGGCGCTTGAGCACGCTGGCTGCCAGTTGGTCGATATCCTCACGCCGCTCGCGCAACGAGGGCACGCGTACTTCGATCACGTTCAATCGGTAATACAGATCCTGCCGGAACCGACCTGCCGCGACCTCTGCATTCAGGTTCTTGTGGGTGGCGCACAGAATGCGCACGTCGACGATCTGCTCTTGCTGGCCGCCGACGCTGCGAATGGATTTTTCCTGGATGGCGCGCAGCAGTTTGACCTGCATGGCCAGCGGCAGGTCGGCGACCTCATCGAGAAACAGCGTGCCGGTGTGCGCCGCTTGAAACAGACCGGGCTTGTCTTCGTGGGCACCGCTGAAACTGCCTTTGCGATGACCGAAGAATTCGCTTTCCATGAGTTCGGAAGGGATGGCGCCGCAATTCACCGGGATGAAAGGTTTGTCGATGCGCGGGCCCTGCTCGTGGATCAGACGCGCTACAAGCTCCTTGCCGCTGCCCGACTCGCCGCTGATGTAGATCGGCGCCTGGCTGCGGGCCAGCTTGCCGATCTGATTACGCAAGGTACGCATTGCCAGCGAGTCGCCCAGCAGTCGGTTGTCGATGCTTCGCGTGGGTGGTGCGCCGGGCAGGCTCAGCGCGCTATTGACCAGCTCGCGCAGCCTGCCGAGGTCGACCGGCTTGGTCACAAAATCGAAAGCCCCGGCCTTCAGCGCGTTGATCGCGGTATCCACATTGCCGTGTGCAGTGATCATCGCCACCGGCACGTGGGGGTAGCCGTGCTGTATGTGTTGCACCAGCTCAAGGCCATTACCATCAGGCAGACGCATGTCGGTCAGGCACATGTCGAACGGTTCGCGGGCCAGCCAGTCATGGGCTTCGGCAACGTTACGTGCACTGCGGGTGTCGAGTTTCATGCGTCCCAGCGTGATCTCCAGGAGTTCGCGGATATCCGGCTCATCATCGACTATCAGGATTTTTTGCCGTTGGCTCATGCTCAGCTCGTCTTGAACGGGTGGGCGAAGGTAATGCGCAGGCAGCTGCCACCCGTGGGGCGGGGCGCATATTCCAGATGCGCCTGATTGCTTTCGCACAGTTCACGTGACAGATATAGACCAAGGCCGGTGCCTTTGCTTTCTGTGGTGAAAAACGGTTCGAAGATCTTGCTCAGGTGTTGCTCGCTGACCCCCGGCCCGTCGTCCAGCACTTCCAGCGTAGGCAAATCGCTTCTCGGTTCATTGTGCAGTTTCAGCCAGACCTGCGCTGACGGATGATTCTTGCCGCTGTAGCGCAGGCCGTTCTGCACCAGGTTGGTCATGATTTGCGTCAACTGTCCAGAATCCATGCGGGTTGTCAGCGTGCCGGGGCTGATGTCGACATGAATCGCCTGATTGGGCGCTGTGGAACTGCGAAATTCAGCGACAAAGTGTTCCAGCCAGGTTTTCAGATCGAGCAGTTCGGGTTGCGCTTCGCGTCTGCGCGACAATTGCAGGACATTTTCGATGACCCGATCAATGCGCCCCGACTGCTCATGAATGATCTGCCCCAGGCGTCGATCCGCTGCACTGAGCTCTTCCGATTCATTAAGCAGTTGAGCCGCATGACTGACGGCGCCCAGCGGGTTGCGTATCTCATGGGCAATCCCGGCGGTCAGGCGTCCCAGTGCGGCGAGCTTGAGCTGCTGCGCCTGATGGGCGATCTGCGACAGGTCTTCGAGAAAAACCAGCGTCTGACGCTGATCGCCACGGTTGAGTGTGGCAAAGCTCGGTTGCAGTACCAGCCCGACGGGGGCGGTGGTGATACTGCGCGGCACCATGATCGGATTGACGAGCCACTGGCGCAGGCGTTCAACCAGCTGCGGCGAGCAGGTGTCGATCATCTGGCCGACCAGTTGCTCCTGGCTCAGCAGGTGCAAGGCACTCTGGTTGGCCAGCAGCACCTGGTGATTGGCGTCCAGCACCAGAATGCCGGTACGCATGCGCTGCAAAATGAGTGCGTTGAGTGCTTCGAGGCTGTCGACATCCGCTGCGCGCTGTTCGGCCAGTACCTCGCTGACCTGCATGCGCGCTGTCAGCGCCTGCACCAGCAGGGCGGCGGCGAAGCATAAGGCGCCCAGCGAGCCAGCCTGCACGTAGTCGTTGGAGACCGAGGGTGTGCCGAAGCTGATATAGAACGTCAGGTAGATGATGCCGATGGCCGAAACCGCAGCGATCAACAAGCCGATACGGCCGCGCAGCAACACGTTGCTGATCGCCACCGAGGCAATCAACAGGTTGCCGATACCGCTTGAAGGCCCGCCCGCTGCATAGAACAGCGCGGAGAGCATGATCGCGTCAGTCATCGCCAGGCCGAAAAACTGTGCCTGACGGCTGGGGCGTTCCAGCAGCACGACGACCAGAATGTTGAACACCAGATACAACCAGCAGCCCGAGCGGAACAGGTTCGGGTTGGCCAGTTGCAGCAGCTCGGTTTCCAGGCTGCTGGAAATCAACAACACCAGTACGACGCCGATGGTCAGTCGATAAAGGTGGTACAGCCGCAGAATCCGCTGTGCCTGCGGGCTGACAAGGGACGGTGAATCAGCGGTCACGTGCCGCTGGGCCTTGCAGCCTGTGTGCCTCGCTGCAATACCATTGCTGTGCCTGGCTCAGTGCACGATCCTGTGGCAGATGCACGCCACATTGCGCGCATCGCACCATGGGTGTCGACGCCAATTCAGGCGGCTCGGCGCGGGGTTTCGGCTTGGGCGGATTGATCAGACGCTTGACGAACCAGACCACCGCCGCGATCAACGCGACCCACATAAGTAAGCGAATCATGACTACCAGCTTAGTGATTGACGATGGCGCAGTGTAGCCAAGCCGCGAGCGGGCGCACAGTGGCAAAATTGATGCACAAAAAAAGAGGCCCGAAGGCCTCTTTTTTCATGCGCTCAGGATCAGTCGAACAGACCCAGGGTCATGTAGCTGAACCACGAACGGCTCTTGGTGCCTTTCGCTTCGGCGTCTTTTGCTGCCTGTTCGTCCAGCTCGGCCTGATTCTCCGGCAGCAGCTCTTTCGGAATGGAGTCCTTGGCGTCCTGGTACTGCTTCTTCATGTCCTGATCGGCGCGGGTCTGGCCCGGTGGCAGCGGTGCGCTGCCGTCGATCAGGCCAAGGGTCGCTTTCGACAGCCATGAGCGGTTATCGGCCTCGGCTTCACGCGGGGTGAATTTGCCGTCAGCCAGTTGCGGGTGGTTCGGGTAGTTGGTCTTCAGCACTTCCAGGCTGGTGGCAGCCAGGTCGTCAAGGTGCAGACGCTGATAAGACTCGACCATCACCGCCAGACCGTCGCCGACCGAAGGCGTCTCCTGGAAGTTTTCCACTACATAGCGGCCACGGTTGGCGGCGGCGACGTAGGCCTGACGGGTCAGGTAGTAGTCGGCTACGTGGATTTCGTAGGACGCCAGCAGGTTGCGCAGGTAAATCATGCGCTGCTTGGCGTCAGGCGCATAGCGACTGTTCGGAAAGCGGCTGGTCAGCTGGGCGAACTCGTTGAACGAGTCACGGGCAGCACCCGGGTCACGCTTGGTCTGGTCCAGCGGCAGGAAGCGCGCCAGAAGGCCCACGTCCTGGTCGAAGGAGGTCAGGCCCTTCATGTAATACGCGTAGTCGACGTTCGGGTGCTGAGGATGCAGGCGGATGAAACGCTCGGCAGCGGATTTGGCTGCTTCGGGTTCACCATTTTTGTAGTTCGAGTAGATCAACTCGAGCTGAGCCTGATCGGCGTAGCGACCGAACGGATAGCGAGATTCCAGCGCCTTGAGCTTCTCAGTGGCACTGTTATAGCTGTTATTTCCCAGGTCGGCCTGCGCCTGCTGGTACAGCTCGACTTCGCTGAGGTTTTCGTCGATGACTTCCTTCGACGAACAGGCCGCAGTCAATGCGAGGATGGCGATCAGCAGCAGGTGTTTCACTTGCATGGCGGCTTGCGTCCCTATAACGGCCTGCTGTCTTGGGCGGGGCCGTCCTGTTATGATGAGCGCCCCGCGATACCGGCGGGACAAAAGACGCCGTATTTAACCACAAGCGCGCTGCCGAAACCAAAGGCTAGCCGCCACCTAGTCTGGTCATGTCCGAAAATATAGAACTCCGCGCAGAGGTGCCGTCCGAATTGGGCGGTCAACGCCTCGATCAAGTCGCCGCACAATTATTCGCTGAGCACTCGCGCTCGCGCCTTTCCGCCTGGATCAAGGACGGCCGCCTGACTGTGGACGGAGGCGTTCTTCGCCCTCGCGACATCGTGCACGGTGGCGCTGTTCTCGAGCTGATTGCCGAGCAGGAGGCCCAGGGTGAATGGGTCGCTCAGGACATCGAGCTCGACATCATCTATGAAGACGACCAGATCCTCGTCATCAACAAGCCTGCCGGGCTGGTGGTGCATCCGGCCGCCGGTCATGCCGATGGCACGCTGCTCAACGCCTTGCTGCACCATGTGCCGGACATCATCAATGTTCCGCGTGCCGGCATCGTGCACCGTCTGGACAAGGACACCACCGGTCTGATGGTGGTCGCCAAGACCATTCAGGCGCAGACACAGCTGGTTACCCAGTTGCAGAGTCGCAGCGTCAGCCGTATCTACGAGTGCATCGTGATCGGCGTGGTGACCGCAGGCGGCAAGATCGACGCACCGATCGGCCGTCACGGCCAGCAGCGCCAGCGCATGGCGGTGATGGAAGGCGGCAAGCAGGCGGTCAGTCATTACCGCGTGCTGGAGCGTTTCCGTTCGCACACCCATGTCCGGGTCAAGCTGGAAACCGGGCGTACCCACCAGATTCGCGTGCACATGGCGCACATCAACTATCCGTTGGTCGGCGACCCTGCCTATGGCGGTCGTTTCCGTATTCCGCCAGCCGCCAGCCTGACCATGGTCGATTCGCTCAAGACCTTCCCGCGGCAGGCGTTGCATGCCCGCTTCCTGGAGCTGGATCATCCGACCACCGGTAAGCGCATGAGCTGGGAATCGCCGTTACCGGACGATTTCGTCTGGTTGCTGTCTCTGCTCAAGCAGGATCGCGAGGCGTTCATCGGGTGAATGACTGGCTGATACCTGACTGGCCTGCGCCAGCACAGATCAAGTCCTGCGTTACCACTCGCTCGGGTGGGGTCAGCCTGGCCCCATTCGACAGCTTCAATCTGGGCGATCACGTCGATGACAGCCCGCAGGCCGTGGCGACCAATCGCCAGCGCCTGACCTCCAGTCTCAATGCTCGGCCCGCCTGGTTGAAGCAGGTGCACGGCGTAGACGTCGTACCTGCCGATCCATCCCGCGTTGTTGAAGCCGATGCCAGCTGGACGAGCACGCCTGGCGTGGCCTGCACCATCATGACCGCCGATTGCCTGCCTGCGCTGTTCTGTCGTCGTGACGGTACGCGTGTGGCTGCCGCGCACGCCGGCTGGCGTGGACTGGCGGCCGGGGTGCTGGAAGCGACGGCCAACAGTCTGCAGAGTGCTCCCGAAGACATCATAGTCTGGCTAGGACCGTCTATCGGTCAGCCGTCGTTCGAAGTTGGCCCCGAGGTGCGCGAGGCCTTTACCGCCAGCCACCCGCAGACAGCCGCTGCGTTTGTCGCCAGTTCGAATCCTGATCGTTTCATGGCCGACATCTACGCACTCGCCCGATTACGACTGGCAGCCCAAGGTATCTCTGCCGTGTACGGCGGCGTGCTGGATACCTTCACCGACCCGCGCTTCTTTTCCTACCGCCGCGCCGCGCGCACTGGCCGCTTTGCTTCGCTGATCTGGATCGAACACGCCTGATTGCCGGGCTGTTTTGCACAAGCCAGCTAGGCTTGCCTGAACGCTCATCTGATCTGTATCAAACCCGGCCCGCTTGAAACGCGCAGAATCGTCCGCATCTAACTTGCTATTCAGCAGGTTTTCTTTATAGGTGTGTTCATTGCTCCGGCCTGCATTAAAGGAAGGTGACAAATGCGTATCGACAGATTGACCAGTAAATTACAGTTAGCGTTATCCGATTCCCAGTCGCTGGCCGTTGGCCTCGACCATCCCGCCATCGAACCTGCGCACTTGATGCAGGCGCTGCTTGAGCAGCAGGGCGGTTCCATCAAGCCTCTGCTGTTGCAGGTAGGCTTCGACATCAACAGCCTGCGCAAAGAACTGAGCGCAGAGCTGGACCGCCTGCCAAAAATCCAGAACCCGACCGGCGACGTCAACATGTCGCAGGATCTGGCGCGCCTGCTCAATCAGGCTGACCGTCTGGCGCAGCAGAAAGGCGACCAGTTCATTTCCAGCGAGCTGGTGCTGCTCGCGGCAATGGACGAGAACAGCAAGCTCGGCAAATTGTTGCTGGGGCAGGGCGTCAGCAAGAAGGCCCTGGAAAATGCCATTAACAACCTGCGCGGCGAAGGTGCCGTGAATGACCCGAACGTCGAAGAGTCGCGTCAGGCGCTGGACAAGTACACCGTCGACCTGACCAAGCGTGCCGAAGAGGGCAAGCTCGACCCGGTGATCGGTCGTGATGACGAGATTCGTCGCACCATTCAGGTCCTGCAGCGCCGCACCAAGAACAACCCGGTGCTGATCGGCGAACCTGGCGTGGGTAAGACCGCCATTGCCGAGGGCCTGGCGCAGCGCATCATCAATGGCGAAGTACCCGATGGCCTGCGCGGCAAGCGCTTGCTGTCGCTGGACATGGGCGCGTTGATTGCCGGTGCCAAGTACCGGGGTGAGTTCGAAGAGCGCCTCAAATCGCTGCTCAACGAACTGTCCAAGCAGGAAGGCCAGATCATTCTGTTCATCGACGAGTTGCACACCATGGTTGGTGCCGGCAAGGGCGAAGGCTCGATGGACGCTGGCAACATGCTCAAACCTGCGCTGGCGCGCGGCGAGCTGCATTGTGTGGGGGCTACCACGCTCAACGAGTACCGCCAATATATAGAGAAGGATGCGGCGCTTGAGCGTCGATTCCAGAAAGTCCTGGTCGACGAGCCAAGTGAAGAAGACACCATCGCGATCCTGCGTGGCCTTAAAGAGCGCTACGAAGTGCACCACAAGGTCGCCATCACTGACGGCGCGATCATCGCGGCGGCCAAGCTGAGCCATCGCTATATCACCGACCGCCAGTTGCCGGACAAAGCCATCGACCTGATCGACGAAGCGGCCAGCCGTATTCGCATGGAGATCGACTCCAAGCCTGAAGTGCTCGACCGCCTTGAACGTCGCCTGATCCAGCTGAAAGTAGAAGCTCAGGCCCTCAAGAAGGAAAAGGACGAGGCAGCGATCAAGCGCCTGGAAAAACTTCAGGGCGAAATCGAGCGTCTTGAGCTTGAGTACGCGGATCTTGAAGAAATCTGGACCTCGGAAAAAGCCGAGGTCACCGGCTCGGCACAGATTCAGCAGAAAATCGAACAGTCTCGCCAGGAACTGGAGGCCGCGCGCCGCCGGGGCGATCTGAACCGCATGGCCGAGTTGCAGTACGGGATCATTCCGGACCTGGAGCGCAGCCTGCAAATGGTCGACCAGCACGGTAAGCCGGAAAACCAGTTGCTGCGCAGCAAGGTAACCGAGGAAGAAATTGCCGAGGTCGTGTCGAAGTGGACCGGTATCCCTGTGTCGAAGATGCTCGAAGGCGAGCGCGAGAAGCTGTTGCGCATGGAAACCCTGCTGCACAACCGGGTGATCGGCCAAGAAGAAGCGGTGGTCGCGGTCTCCAATGCCGTGCGTCGTTCGCGTGCCGGGCTTTCCGACCCTAATCGTCCGAGCGGATCGTTCATGTTCCTCGGCCCGACCGGCGTGGGTAAGACTGAGCTGTGCAAGGCGCTGGCCGAGTTCCTGTTCGACACCGAAGAGGCGATGGTGCGTATCGACATGTCCGAGTTCATGGAGAAACATTCCGTGGCTCGCCTGATCGGTGCACCGCCAGGCTACGTTGGTTACGAAGAGGGCGGCTACCTGACCGAAGCCGTGCGTCGCAAACCGTATTCGCTGATTCTGCTCGACGAGGTCGAGAAGGCGCATTCCGATGTATTCAACATCCTCTTGCAGGTGCTTGAAGACGGACGCCTGACTGACAGCCACGGGCGCACGGTGGACTTCCGCAATACCGTGATCGTTATGACTTCCAACCTGGGCTCGGCGCAGATCCAGGAACTGGTCGGTGATCGTGAGGCGCAGCGTGCTGCGGTGATGGACGCAGTCGGTACGCACTTCCGTCCGGAGTTCGTTAACCGGATCGACGAAGTGGTGATCTTCGAACCGCTGGCGCGTGACCAGATCGCCGGTATCACCGACATCCAGTTGGGCCGCCTGCGCAAGCGTCTGGCCGAGCGCGAGCTGTCGATGACCCTGAGCCCCGAGGCGCTGGACAAGCTGATCGCCGTTGGTTACGACCCGGTCTATGGCGCACGGCCGCTGAAGCGGGCGATCCAGCGCTGGATCGAGAACCCGCTGGCGCAGATGATCCTCTCGGGCAGCTTCATGCCTGGCACGACCATCACCGGCAAGGTGGTCGACGACGAGATCACGTTTGTCTGACAGCGCTCGTCACCGCTCTATAGAAGGGCCCTCGAACCGAGGGCCTTTTTTTGAGGCGCGGTCAGCAGTAGAATCAGGCCCGAGAGGCGATCTGAAAAAAAATCGCAAATCATTGTCTTAAAAAGCAATTTATAGGGTTGACAGGTGTTTTTAAAATTGTAGAATAGCGCGCCTCAGAGACGTGAACGCAACGATACAAACGAAGCGGAAAGGTCGATGAGATTGAAATCAACGAGTTAACAGCAAGCTGATTTCAAGGCGACAGGTTGTAAAGTTGAATCTGAAATCGATAGTTCCGCGATAGCTCAGTTGGTAGAGCAAGTGACTGTTAATCACTGGGTCCCTGGTTCGAGTCCAGGTCGTGGAGCCAGATTTCGCAAGGTTCAATGCAGTTTCAGTCGGGGTATAGCGCAGTCCGGTAGCGCGCCTGCTTTGGGAGCAGGATGTCAGGAGTTCGAATCCCCTTACCCCGACCATATTTGGGTCGTTAGCTCAGTTGGTAGAGCAGTTGGCTTTTAACCAATTGGTCGTAGGTTCGAATCCCACACGACCCACCATTTTTGGTTCCAAGGTTCACCTTGGAGCCGAATCTTAAAGATCTGATGCCACTCGTATCAGGTCGCAGGCAGCTGGTTGAGGTGCCTTGATTTACCGGGGTATAGCGCAGTCCGGTAGCGCGCCTGCTTTGGGAGCAGGATGTCAGGAGTTCGAATCCCCTTACCCCGACCAAACACTGTTGTGGCTGTATCTTTAGGACCTTGATGGGTGTTCATGTCTCAGTTTGAGGCAGGCTTTACCGTATGAGGGGTCTTATACCCAAACAAGCAGCCGTCTGTCGCGAAACATAGCGCCAGCAAGCTGTGATGTCAAATTGGAGCGCCCCGTACCGAGCGAAAGCTTGTGTACGGGGCGTTTTTTTTGGCAAAAAATGCTGTGCTGCGCGTGTATCGGCCCATATGAGGCAGTCATTAGGCCCGATAACTAAATAATCAGCATCGCGATGCATCTGCTGATAATGGCAGATTGAGTATTTTTACAAATATCCAACGCAAGTGATCAGCCTGACCTGCCGATCCATCCGGCCAATTCCAGCATTTCAGGGCGTAGATGCCGAGCATCCTGGCTTGGGACAGGTCTTTCCTCGATCACTGGTTCAGCACCAGTTCCTCCGCCGGCAATGTTGTTCTGTACCCACCTGGTGAGTTCCCCCAAGCTTCTCAACAGATCTTCTGGACTGGAGCAGCCTAACGGTAGCTGGCTGACTGCGGTGTCGCGGTCACTAGTGGGTGAGGGCGTCTCGTCGCGGTTCGCTGTCCTGGTATCTGGAGCAGTTGATGGGCACATGGTCGAGATCGGTGTAGGCAGTGCGCGGGGCCTGGCCAAGGCCTGGCCAGCTGAGCTTTCGGCTTCTGCAGTGGTTTCGCGAGTCTTAGTCGACGCAGTCAAGTCCTTAACTGGAGCAGATATTGATCGGTGTCTATCAGCACGCAGCGTCGCATCCGGTTTTGCCATGTAGCTGATTTTGGCCGGCCGCTTTCCTCGTTCATTCATCACCTCCCGCATCATGTCGTAGTCGGGTTCGATGTAATCCATCGTGGTAGCTATATTCGAGTGGTTCAGCAATTTCTTGGTCAGATAGATGTTGCGCTCCGGTAGCGTCATTAGTTCACTGGCGATCGTGTGTCGGAAGCGGTGAGGCGTCATCCGTATACCGGTCATCGCAGTGAGTTTTTTATACATCGCCTCGACTTGGTTGGAGTTCATCTCATTGCGGCGGTAGTGGCCTGAAAATCTGTTTACGTTGAACAACTGGTCTGTCACGTTGACCAGCGGTCGGCCCTTGTACTGATCACGTTCCGCAATGTTGTTAACGGTGTTGATCAGCGAGATGTAAGCGATCGACAGCTGGGCGTTGTAACCCTCACGTGCGTAGGTGGCCAGGTCGACAATGGTCAGATCTGCTTCAGGCCAAGGCGTACCGGTACGGTTGAACATCTCTCCGTCGGCGCCCATGCAGAACATGTCCATGGCTTCGGCCATTTCAAGCATGCGGTTGCGTCTGCCCTCTGGGATGGAGGTATCTTCGCCGGCCGTGCGCAACGCGTTCCGGACATCTTCAGTCAGGACGGTGCGATCGGCGTCGGAACAAACTCTGGCCGCTGCAAGGATGCAGTGTCGGATTACGCTGGGGTCCGCCCGGGTAAGCCGGGCTTCCTCTTTTTCTTCACCGCCGGTGATCATCAAGCGGGCTACGATTTCCATCTCGCCGAGAACATCCCGTTCATCATTGTCTTCATCGGCCTTGGCATTGATATGCTCGTCAGAGCTTTCTAGGTCATCAGCGTCCAAGGTCTTGACCTGGCTCGGGGTGTTTACCAATCGAATAGCGTCGGCGAACGGAGCCAGGCTAACGCCCGAGTTCGGGGCCAGCTTGATCCTGTTGACTGTCAAGCCAAGTTTTTTCGCGAAATCCCCTAAGAGGCCGAAACTGTTACCCGCCTCGACGATGAACAGGCGCGGTGCGTAAACCGCAATGAGCTGGTTGAGCAGGTTATTCAACGTGGCGGACTTACCTGCACCTGTGGGGCCGAACAGAAACATGTGGGCATTCATCTGACGATCCAGCTTGTTGAATGGATCAAATGTCAGTGGAGCCCCACCACGGTTGAATAGCGTGATACCAGGATGCCCAGTACCACTGGAGCGACCCCACACCGGGCACAGGTTTGCAACATGCTGGGCGAGCATCATCTGCACGTACCAGTCCATGGATCGCTTTTGATTGACGTCGAAATTCCCGGGAAGCCAACGCAGGTAGCTGTTGAGCGGGGCCACCTCGTCGTCAGATGCGACGGGTTCCATACCGGCACCCAGCAATGCGTTGGTCAACTGCATGCTGCGCGCGGTGAGCTGTGCTTCGTCATTTCCCTTGAGGTAAAAGGCGATGCTGCCTCGGTACAGCTTGTGCTCACGACCGATCAGTTTCCTGGCATCGTTTACCGCTTCGCGGGTCAGTAGTGAAGCCTGGTTGTCACCCACCGACTTGCGTGCCAGCTTTTCAAGATGAGCCTCCAGCACGTCTTGAGGTGTGATGACCAGGGTGATGGCCAACACAGTGTCCTCAGGCAACTTGTCGAACAGGGCATGCAAGGCATCACCGCCTTTACGTGTTTCGCCAGTCAGGTGGCCGGTCTTCGGGGCTTCGCGCATGGAAGCCTCTAGGACTCAAAGAATGTTGGTAGCGGTGGTGACCAGGTAGATCGTGACGCCGATCAAGCAAACACCGACTACCGCGGTACTGCCCAGGTCAGCCCATTTGGCCTTGCCCATGTGGATCTCGTGGTAGACGCCCAGCGCATGTCGCCCCACCAAAATGATGCCGAACGCGCACATGCATAGACCCAGCAGCGTGAAGCCGTCGAAGGCATAGTTTTGGAAGGTCTGCAGGAAGCTGGTCCCAGTGCCGCGTGTGGGTGCTTGTGCACCCGGTAGAGCCGCGAAACTAGTGCCAGGTGTGGCAGCCGTCAGCAGCACCGAAAAAGGCCGGCGTTTCAAAAAAGCACGTGCCTGAGTGAACAGTGAATACAGCGTCATCTTTATCTCCTTGGAAAAATCAACTCAACAGCATGAAAGTCATAATCATGAACAGCACGGCCCAACGAGCGGCAGAAGCGGCAGCAGCCGATCTGTCGAGGTTTCGGGTTGCCGCCTTCCATGAGCGCAAAGCATTGGCCCTTGGGCAGGCCGACGACATGGGCTGGCTCAATCATTGGCACGCTGACCTGCTGCACCTGGTCATGACTGGATGATGTGAACGCGGTATTGCCCGTTGCACTGTCATTCGCCGAGCTGGCCGGGGTGGATGTGAAAACCTGAACCTTAGGCAACTGGTTTGTCAGCAGCTCGGCGGTGGACGTTTCGCGGACGCGCAGCATGAACACGTTGTTGAAGTTACCGATCACCTGGCCAGCCTTGGCCTTGTTGCCGATCTTCGCTTCGATATCGCTCATTGTCTGGGTGTAGGCAGTCACCTGCATGCCGGCACCACCACCCTTGTTGATCATCGGAATGAATTCCTCACCCATCAGCTCGTTGAACTCATCGGCATGGAGGTTGATAGGCACTTTGGTGCCAGGGACGCCGCCCGGTAGTCCGTCGTCGACACCGAACTTGTAGATATGGCCAGCGACCGAGCCTTCGGCTTGGCCGCAGCAGTGACTTGAGCAGATGCGGCTTTAGTTGCACGCAGGTCCTGGAGTTTCACCTGCAGCTCCTCGATCCGAGCGCCCATGACGACAACCTCTTGCATCGAGGCCGCCTGCTGAGTTGCGTCCTGAGACGCCTCCTGCACCTGCTTGACGAGAGCTTGAACAGCATCGATTCGGTTGGAGAGTGCCTGCTGGCCGGCTCTGAAATCATCGATGGTCACGGACTTCAACTGGCTAGCGGCATCGAGCCTGTCATCCACGCCGTTGATGCGTCGGGTGATTGCGTTAACGGTTTCCAGGTTCGCAGCGGACTCAAAGCCGGCCTTGAGGTGGAAAATCTGCCACTGCTGGTGGACCAACATGCCGATCAGCACGATCAGGGTCAGTACTTGCAGGATGGCAGCGCGGGAAAGAGAAGGGCGCAGTGGCAGCTTCATGGAGGACCTCACTCAAGATGTGAGGCACGTTCGCAAAAAGCGTGATCGGAAGCAGTAGGAAACCCTTTTTCTGTCGGAATGGGTTTTAGATTAGCGGATTTAAACCAGCTTTCGCGGCTTACAGAGTGGCTAAGAGGAACCCTGTGTAGGACAACGGGATAAGGCTTTATTTGGTTTAGATATGGCAATGAGAAGTAAACCACGCAGGATGCTTTGAAGTTGTATTGCCGCGTTGTGCCAATCGGTGTACTGAAAAACATTGGTTGCCTTGACTCTTTAGGTCGAGAAATGACGCCTTTCTAATAAAAACTAGGAGTTGAAAAAATACGCCAGGTGAAATGTGGAGTAGAGGCATTACTACCTGCGCGGTCGCATAATACGACCCGTGGTGCTATTTATTTAAAAAACGGTTCAGCTTAGGATCCAATCTCACCTCAAAACCAATATTGGAAGAAAATGAGAATGGAAAATAATTGCGAAACTAACTCATCCAAGCAATCGAACGTCGATGTCTTGGATACCATTCCGCATCAAGGGCGAGATTTTTTTTGGGAGCGGCATCAGTTTGCTCGTCACGGATATTTGAAAATCAACCACCTGATGGATGCAGGTGTGCGAGATAATATTATGGCCGAAGTAAAGTATTTGTTGGCCAATCATGCAAAACGCCGAGACATGTTGATTGAGTCCACAGGTAATACGCCACGATACTTGAGTAATGTTACACGAGATACGATTGCAGAGCACGGTGCCTATATTACAAAAGCTTATGATTCAAATTATCTGAAGGGTCTTGTGGCCCATATTGTAAAAGAAGAAATTATTCCTACACCCTGGATCTGGGACAACTATATTATCAACTCGCAGCACAAAGCGGGTGATACTCATGGGTGGCATTGGGGGGACTACCCGTTCACGATAATCTGGATTGTAGAAGCGCCACGCATCGAAGCAGGTGGACTTCTCGAATGTGTGCCTCACACAGATTGGGATAAGAAAAATCCGCGAATTGAGAACCTCTTAGTAGAGAACAATATTGAGTCGCATTACCATCAAACCGGAGATGTATATCTGCTGAAGACAGATACAACATTGCATCGTGTAAAACCACTAACTGAAGATGTGACAAGAATCATCTTGAATATGGCGTACGAGCGTGCAAAAGACGTGGATCGCTACGTCGAGCATGAAACTTTTGTCTTCAGAGACTGAACCAGAATGTTCGGTTTTAATCGCGGTAAAAAAGTCAGATTCAGTCACACAAACATCGTAAGTGCTGATTGGAAAAGACTATCTAAGTTTTATCGCAATGTATTCGGATGCCACCAGGTAGGTCCTGTGAGAAAGCTTTCAGGCGATGCTGTCTCTGGTGGTACTGGGGTCCCAGACGCGATAATCGAAGGTATACATCTATCACTTCCGGGCTGTGAGGACTCTGGAATTACGTTAGAGATATTCCAATACATGGAAGGAGTTAACAGAGAGGTGGCGTATGCAAATTCACGCGGTATAACCCATCTCGCCTTTGAAGTCGAAGACCTCGTTGATATCTGTGCAAAAGTAGTTAGGAACGGGGGGTGGATGCTTGGCAAGGTAGTCAAGCAAAACGTAAAGGGAGTTGGAGTTTGCGAGTTCCTATATGTTCGAGATCCTGAACGAAATATTATCGAGATACAAAAATGGACCAAGCCAGAAAAAAGAACCTAGCACAGTTTGATTTGGTACATGCACGGTACCCCTTTGACGACCCCAAAATGGTTGGTTTTACTGAGTCGGTAAACTATGTTAATTCACTAGCGGAGTCTCAGCCAGGATTCATCTGGCGAGAAAAATACGAAGACAAGAAGCTGGTACAAGAGTTGTGGGGGGAGGGTTTTGCCTACACTCTTTCATTATGGCAAGACACAGAGTCTCTCAAGTCATTCTTGTATCGTACTCCACATGCAGAGTTTATTCGGAGAGGTAAAGAATGGTTTTTGCCTATAAAGCATCCCAGGGTTGTTCTGTGGTGGGTTCCTGAGGGGCACATACCAACTTTATCAGAGGCACATGAAAGGCTCGAATTACTATATGAACACGGTGCATCTGACTTGGCATTCGACCTCCGTTCTACAGAACCTCCCGCGGTGGCATATTAATGAAAAACACTCAAAGACAGAATCAGCAGCTGCTTGCCGACTATTATCGTAAAAATCTAGGCGATCCAGCAGGCATGGCAGGGCAATCCAAAAGCCTACATGAAATGAGGGCGCGAGCCGAAAGCTATGAGGATAGTTGGAATATTCAAGAGGAAAATCTACTGGGTGATTTCCGTCCTCCTAGAACCAAGGATGAGTTTCTACAATGGTATCTAAGTTGTGAGAAAAAAATAAATGATGACATTGCCTTTTTTGTCGATTTCTTAAAAAACGAGTCGACACTTGAACAGGTGGCTTTCTACATATGTATGGAGGAAATGGTTGACGGATCATTCGATGACCTAATGGCCGTTACCCAACTAGGAATGCCGATTCAATGCAAAATGGTCGCGGGCAATAATTATTGGGACGAAATGGGTAATGGAAATTTCAGTCTAGTTCACTCGACCATGTTTCGACAATCTTCTGACTATATGAGGGTCGTCCTTTCTAACGCAGGGGTCTCAATAGATGTCCCGCCTACAGAGTGCTTGATGAATGGTAACATTCTGCTTATGTGGGCCTCGCGTAGGGAGTACAACGTAAGACTTATAGGCGCTATGGGATTGGTAGAAGGCTCAGCACCAACCCGGTTTGGTGCAACAACTTTCGCGATGGAGCGCCTTGGATTGCCAAAAGATGTAATCGCTTATCACAAAGCTCACATAATGATTGACACCTATCACAGCGAGGCTTGGTACGAGACAGTTTTGAACCACTACTCGTCATGTGGGGAAGAGATTATTAAAGAGCTCTCGATTGGCGTGATGGTTAGGTACAATGTTGCTGTTAGATACTACACCTATATGTACAGTAAGCTTCGGAGTATAGGCTTATGACTAAGGGGGCTATTGTAGTCATAGATCCAGTTAGCTCAGGACGTCGTTATGGTCTAGAAATCCTTCAGAAGGGTTACACATCTGTAGCATTGGTGACTAGAACTAAATTTCCAGGACGACTTCATCGGTTATTCAGTAGTAGCGATTTTCAAGAAGTTATATTCTCGGAAAATCTGATTGATTCAATCGAGAAGCTATCGTTGCAAAACGTTAAAGCTATAGTGCCAGGTTCCGACTCGGCACTAAAGTTTTGCGACACTTTAGCTGAGCACTTAGGGTTGACTGGTAACCCAGTCAGAACGCAGAAAGCGCGGTATAGCAAACTCGAAATGAAGCGAGCGCTCAAGTTGAACAATGTGCCTACTACCGGTGTAGAAGCACTGTCGTTGGACACCGCGCGCAAATCAGACTTGAGTTTCACGCAGTTTCCTGTGGTCGTAAAGCCCACTCAGGGGACTGGAAGTAAGAACGTTAAAGTCTGCCATAATGTTGGAGATATATACCGTGCTCTTTCATT
Organism: Pseudomonas sp. PvP028; assembly: GCF_017832255.1. Classification (NCBI taxonomy): domain Bacteria; kingdom Pseudomonadati; phylum Pseudomonadota; class Gammaproteobacteria; order Pseudomonadales; family Pseudomonadaceae; genus Pseudomonas; species Pseudomonas sp. PvP028. The sequence goes on along the minus strand of NZ_JAFIBL010000001.1, from coordinate 562,188 downwards.
GATTGAGTCAACCAATGAAAGTTTTAATTCGGGCGAAAAAGAGGCGCTGATAGAGCCATATATCGTTGGTAAAGAGTACTGCGTCGCGATTGCTAACTTTGGCAAAGGAAATGACAAGGAGCTTTTGTGTATAGCGGAATATGAAAAAATACAAATAAACAATAATCCAAGTATATACAAGAACATCAGGTCAGTGCGGATTGATGATGATCTTTCCAGCAGGATTTTCGATTACGCGACGCGAGTAAATAAGGCTCTTGAGGCAGATTACGGAATAAATGATATCGAGCTCAAAGTCGATGGTGATGATATTCAGCTGATCGAGCAAAACGGCCGATTACCAGGCGCCGATTTGCCGAGAATGATAGAGCTGTGTACTGGGAGAAATCTTTATCAGGTCAATATCGATATTTACCTTGGTCTAGCCGGAGTGCCTCGTGTGCCGGTAGAGTACAAGAAACACTTCTGTGTTTGCTGTCTTATTAACTTTGAGTCTGGTTTAATCGATCGGATCGAGGGTGTGGCTGAAATTGAAAAGCTATCCTCATTTCAGGATATGAATATTATCGTGAGCGAAGCTGAAATTATTGAGCCTACTCACGATTTTCTATCTACTTGGGGTTTTGTTTTTTTGCTACACGATGATGCTGAAACGTTGATGCAGCATTCTAAGATGGTGCACGAACATATGAAAATTATATACAAGGTTTGAGAAATCACGGTATTACTAGGAATATAAGGGCTTAGCTTATGACACATTGGATGTTATCATTATTTGTTGTGCTTATCACAGCTTTAATCGTGGGGTCGATTGCAGAAAGAGTGGGCCAGAGCCGAGTAATTGGTGAAATCGCATCAGGCCTCCTCCTAGGTGCATCTGTTCTTGGTGGGGTTTCACCTGAGCTCTTCAACTATTTATTCGTCGGATCGCCAGGCCAGCACTTGAAAGAACTAGCCGAACTAGGCGTCATAATTCTGATGTTTGAAGTCGCGTGGCATGCTCCAGCATCTTTAGAGAATATTGCTAAGAAACATGCGCCAATTGTCATCGCTGTAGCTGGCATAGTATTTTCGTTCTCGATCGGATGCGTATTGGCCTACGTTGCGAAACCCGTGATGGCTCCAGAAAAACCTTTTTTCTCTTTTATTCTATTCTGCGGATTAGCGCTATCTATTACTGCGCTTCCGGTTTTGGTAAGAATTATCAGGGAGAATACATTCATCAATAAGTCGTCTGGATCCATTGCTCTAGCTTCTGCTGTCTGTTCGGACATGGTAGCTTGGGCAGGGGTTGCAGTGATTTCTGCTATGTATGCCTCGGGCTACACCTCGACTAAACAAATTACAATTAACGGAATTCTTTTTTTAACGTTCATTGTTACATCTCTTTACGTAGTTAGCCCCATTATTCGTAAATTTAAGTGGTTAGATGGCGACCGATTTCCAGCCTTTGCGCAGATAACTATTGCCTTCAGCTATTGCCTTCTTTGCTCCGAAATCTCTGACTCACTGGGTTTCAACCGTGTCACCGGTGCTATAGTGGCTGGTTATACATTAAGTCGAGTTCCAGGCTTAGAAGGTAATTGGAAAAAAATTGTAGGGGGATTTAGTAGCTTAGCATTGACGCCGGTATTTTTTGCATACTCTGGAATACAAGCCTCATTAAGTCTTAGTGGTAGTCTTGTGGTTTGGCTGCTTCTATTCTTCGTTGGAAGTCTTATTGGTAAGCTTGGAGGGTGTTATTTGGGCGCGCGTATTGTTGGATTGCCCAAATCCACTTCTGTCGAAGTGGGTGTTCTAATGAATACTAAAGGGCTGGTCGAACTCGTGGTGCTAAACATTGGCTTGGAAATTGGTGTCGTTAATCAAGCAACTTACAGCGTGCTTCTGATTCTCGCTCTAGTTTCAACGGGTATGACTATTCCTGTGTTGAATTGGTGGTACAAACGTGCGGGGAAAAGCCAATCAGCTCCTGCTGAAGCTGTTACATAACTTGCAAGCTGTCACCTTGATGCTGTCGATTTGATATGCATGGGAAGGGCAGCATCTGTGCAAAGCCTGTGATTAAATTCCTCGCATAAGAGAGCCTAAAACCCTTCAATAACAGCACCTGGGCTCCCTGGGTGCTCACGCTCAAAGCTACCATTTCTAAACTTTTAATGTCTGCGGTAACAGAATTTTGGTATCGTCATACAGGTTGTTGCTCGATGCAAACGAGCTTCACCAGCAGGCATAATGCCAGCAAGATAACAATAATAACTAGTGATAATTGCGCTTATTTAACTGCCTCCCCATTTATGAGCAAATTTCAGCGTGCTTCGCTCGCTACCGCTGCTCGTCCCTGTTTTGTGTGCAATGGATATTTTATGCGTAGGGATCAAATCGACATTTTACCGTATATGGCAGCTTTTGCGATTGTTGTCGAGGTAGGGAGTTTTATCGAAGCCTCAGACGTGCTAGGCATCACCGCTTCCGCTGTAAGTAGACAAGTTTCTAAGCTAGAGAGGGCTTTATCGCTCAGATTGCTAGAGCGTAGTACTAGACATCTGAGGTTAAACAATGACGGGGAAAGAGTTTATGATTTCTGCAAAAAGATCCTCGAGAGTTCTTCTCAGATTTTTGAGCTTAAGGAGCAGTTGCATAATGAGCCCAAAGGTATTATAAGAATCGCCGCCCCTAGACTCCTCATACCCGCTCTTAGCGAGGTTATTCCAAGCTTCTTAACTCAGTATCCTCTTATCGACGTACAATCTTTCTTCAGTGGTTTTTCTGAGAGTGATAATAACACTGACACTGAGATGGATATCATACTTAAGCTCTCAGCGGTTCCGCCTTCTAATTTTATTGCGCGGAAGCTTACTGATGTTCGTCGAAGCCTATATGCTTCGTCACAGTACTTAGAGTGTCACGGGTTGCCTACGTCTGTTGATAAACTTGCTCTTCATAGTTTCATCAAAATAAACAATCGGGTTGACGAAAAAGAATGGCATTTTAAAAGCGATGATCGTACATGCTCGTTTGAGGTTTCTAGCCGCTATAGCGCTAATGATTATGAGGCTGCGCTCAATGCAGCGATAGGTCATCTTGGAATTGTGGCATTACCAAGGCTTTATGCAAGGGCTGCGGTAAGAGAGGGGTTGGTAGTGCCTGTTTTAGTTGATTGGCAGTTGATAGATGGCGGAGAGAAAGAGTTTGTTTGGTTTCTCTATAATCAAAACAAGTACGGGTCTTTGAAAGTCAAGGCTGCAGTAGAGTACTTAATAAAGCATCTGCGCCTTAATTTAGAAATTGATTAGTATAAGCTATGCGATAACTTCACTCTGCACTAATATTTAATGCAATAGCGGGGGCGCTTTTTGGGCTTGTTGCGCCCTTTCTAACCTTTATATCGTCATCACTTCTCACAACCGTGCCAACCTATATCCCCGCAGCTTTTAACGCGGTTTGGAAATTCATGCTCCTTTGGTGCTCTGTAAAGACTTGACAAGTGAAATGACAGCAAAAACAAAATCTTGTACAATAGTGCCCTTTCCGAGCTTAGAGCTCGTTGTCAACGTTTTTACTGTGTTGGGATAAGGAAATCTTATGGATGTGTTGATGGGGTTGTTGGCAGCATTGATGTGGGGAGGAACAGATTTTTTGGTAGGGTTGAACGCTAGGGCCGTTGGGGTTAAGCGGGCAGTTTTTTTTGGGCAAATGGTGGGTTTTACCATAACTACCGCGTTACTCTTATTTTTTCCAAGTGTTATTATTAATGCTATTTCAGTCTCTGTGAATGTATGGCTCTTTGGATTTCTTGCATCTTCGTTTACGGTCCTTGGAGCGCTGGCTATATCTAAAGCGTTTGCCCTTGGTAAAGCTTCTATAGTTGCTCCTGTAGTTACGTCGTACGGTGTTGTCACCACACTGCTTTCGTGGGCAAGTGGAGAGTATTTAACTGTATTTCAGTTGGTGTTTATAGTTGTATGTGTTTTTGGAGTCATCTTATCGAGTGTACAACCTAAGTCGGATGCTCAGCCTGGAAATCATACTCGCAAATCTATTCTTTTTGCTATATTGGCAGCTATGCTTTATGGCACAAGCTTTTGGCTTCAGGGTAGGTTTACCCTCCAATACTTAGGCCCCATTGCCATGCTATGGCTAAGCTACGCTGTCGGTATTACTATTCTTCTATTCATGATGATTAATGTGAAGAATGGCCTAAGAATACCGAGACCTAGAAGTTGTTTTTTGTTGATCGCCACAAGTCTACTTAATCTCGGCGGATTTTCCGCTTTCTCTTGGGGAACAGCTCTCGGGTCTGTTTCCATTGTGACGGTAATCAGTACTCTTTCTGGTGGGGTCGCAGCAATTCTCGGATTTCTTTTCTTCAAGGAACGTTTGGGGATGATTCAAATTTCTGGCGTTTTGTTAGTTATACTCGGTGCTGTGATGCTCCATTCTTAATTTTCTCTCGATAGTTATTAAATGTTTAAGCATGTTTTCTCATGTTTAGCTTCAGATGACTCGTGGAGATATTGTGTGAATAACTAATCAGTAAACTCAGTTCTGTAATTTGCTTCAATAAATTTGAATCCAGTTCCGATTATGGAATGACGAGCGCCGTCTGATTTCAAAGTTTACTTAATCAACGTTTTTTTAAATAAGGCCACCCGAAGATGGCCTTGTTTTACGAGTTTATGAGTTGCCTTGCAAGGGCCATTTCCACAGAATCACCGTCCTGGTTCAACGAATCAAGTCCGGACTCTGGAACATCCCCTGAAGTGCTCTGCGATACGGCGATCTTCTTGGCCATCAGCTGCAGGCAGGTAATCTGCGAGCTGCCGATGTAGCCGAAAAAGATCACCCGGACGTCCTGCTTCTGTCCGATCCTCCATGAGCGCCTTGCCGCCTGTTGCACCGTGTAGACGTTGTAACCCGTCTGCATGAAGGCAATGGTTGGAAAGTCGAGCAGATCCAGGCCTGTTTTTACGAGCTCCGGGTTGGTGATCAGTACGTCGACGCCTCGATCAACCTGGTCAAGGATCCAGTACTCGCGCCTGGCGGTGTCCACCGATGCACGAAGCACTGCCACCTTCAGTCCCGATTGTTCGAGCACCCGCTTCATGCGGCTTGTGGTGTCTCTGGTATGGATGCGCGCGGGAATGGGATCGCTGGCCAAAGCGCGATTGTCCATGAGCATCTGCCACAGCTGCTGGTCGACGGTGTCTTCAGCCAAGGGTTGACGCAGTGCGCCCAGTCTTGCGAATCGGTGCTGGTCGCTGCGCGTGATTTGATTGCACTCTTCTTGTTCTGCCTGGCTGAGTATCACCGGCACAGTCTGCCGCTGTTTACCCTTCAGGTTACCCCGACCATTTTCGCCCAGCTGTATCAGGGTTGAAGATCAGGACTCAAGAGCACTCGCTTTGAGTCCAACAGAAAAGGTGTCCTTCGGCAGCGCTATACATCGGCCGATAATGGCAGATTGAGTAAGTCTACAAAGCTCTAACGCAGTTGATTAGCCTGACCTGCCGACCCATCCGGCCAGTTCCAGCATTTCGGGGCCTATATGTCGCATACATTCATTCTCAGCGAAGTGAGCAATGAGGATAGGTGGGCTTTATGATGTATTGCAGTTGTCATATTAAAGCGCAGCTCTGTGGTAGCTCTGATGGACCACGCGGTTTCCTGATGCTACGCGATGGGCATTTGGCAGCCGCAGGCTGGCTAGTTCATAAATGGTATGCAGTACATACCCGAAAATTGTAACATTGCCAACGTAGGTAACAGTCTCAGTACGTTGATGCAACGTCATCCATAGAATCAGACGAGGAAAAGTGAAGTGAAATTAATCACAACGGTAACCACAAGTCTGCTAATGCTCATGAACGGTGCTCACGCCGAAGGACTGACCACCTCGGTGGATGGTAAAGAACTGACGGTTAGCTTCGGCCAGCCCACCATTAAGCAAGTGCTGCATTACCGTAAAATGTACGACAAAAAACCGTTCCCCGATGCCGAAATTTATTACTACGATAATGGCACTTACAAACTGATTTCGCAGGGTGAAAACCACTATGGCGTTTACTCCATAGAGGGCAATGTAGATGAGGAAACTTTCACTGTGCGTTTCATTTCTCTGCCTTCTAGCGACTGGGGGAATAAAACGGCCTTTCATCAGTTGACGTTCGTTCGTGGAGACAAGCAAAATATATTCATCCAGAACGCGATTGTTGGTACCGGCGAGGCCCTTGCCCAGCAGAACGGCACTTATACCCAGGAAAAAAATACCGTCACAAATCCGGTGTCTACCACGTGGAAAAATAAATAATCTTCATGGAGCGTCTAGTCGTGGAGCTACGTCTATATCCAGCTGCCAGGAAAATTCACCATGACATCCGTTGCGCATCTCTCAAGAATGGAAACTTGAGGACGATTTCAACGAACGGTTGAGCCAATATTGCCTGTATTGAGCGGGCGAAATCCATTTTAAAAAAGCCTTATTACAAGGGCTTCCCCATTGCGCAGAAGCCCAACAAAAAATTAGACGTCGGTCCAGCGACGCTTCAGGTAGTCAACCACCTGCTGAGTCTGTGAGGCCCGCAGAAATATATGTCGAAAAAACATGCACCCGGACACCTCAGCCAGAGAATCATTCAGGTCAAGCTGACGGGTCATTTCAGGCACGCCTCCCTCAACCGTCCAGTCGGGCTCGGCTGCTGATGCCGTTCCCACTTTATACAGAGCCATACCAATATATAACGCTGTGCCGGTACCCCTCACGGTATCCGCCCACCACTGTGTGATGACGTCATAGCGGGCAACCTCCCGGGCAAACGGCCAGTAGACCTGCGGGGCGATATAATCAATGATGCCGTCAATGACCCATTTTCGCGTGTCTGCATACGCGAAATCGTAATTAGGTGCACCGGCCTGCGTATCAGACCCCAGCGGGTCGTTAGATTTATTCCGCCAGACGCCTGCCGGACTGATACCAAACAAGACATCCGTGTTAACGGCGGCTATTTTTTTATGGCATGCATCAACCAGCGAATACGTGTTATTCCGTCGCCAGTCGGCCTTTGTGGTAAAGGTCGTATTGTAGGTCTGGTAGGTCGCATCATCATTGAGCAGGGAATCTGCGGATTCATAATAAAAGTAATCGTCGAACTGAATGGCATCAACATCGTATCGAGTGACAATTTCTTCAACAATACGACTCACCCACGCCTGAACTTCAGGTATGCCGGGATTGAGCACAAAGCGCTTCGCTGATGTTCCTGTCCATTCCGGATGCAGTTTAAACACACTGGCCGGCGAGTCAGAGGATGAGTTATTCAACTCTTCTATTGTGGCATCACTGGTGTTCATTGATACGCGGTACGGGTTCACCCATGCGTGCAGCTCAATATGACGAGCGTGTGCCTGCTCAACAGCATAAGCCAGTGGGTCGAAGCCGGGATTTTTCCCGAGCGTCCCCGTCAGGTATTTCGACCATGGAAGCAGGTCTGATGCGTAGAATGCATCTGCGCAGGGAACAACCTGGAATATAACCGCAGTCATTTTCATGGACACAATGTCATCAAGAATGCGGGTCAACTCTTCTTTCTGTGTACTGACACGTACAGCCTCATCAGTGATGGCCAGAGATGAGACTGACGGCCAGTCAAGATTCGTAACGGTTGCGACCCAAGTCGCCTTGAGATTTTTCTTCGCGGTCGCCATTGCGGCTTCTCCTTTGTGCTGGGGTCTGAGGAAACGAAATACGCTGTCCATGCATGGGCATTTTGAAATGCCTGTTCATTAACGAGTACGACACCTTCCAAGACGCTGGTAGGTAACCATGGCCGAGCAGATCATCGCGATGAGCGAGTTGCTGGGCTGAACGCCTGAAGAACGCCTGCTTGCACAGGCGTTCTTCAGGCATCGTACGTGGACGGCGTGTCAGCTCAGTTGCACGTCTTTCATCGCAGGAATGTAACCGTAGTCATATTCTTCCTGCACGAACGAGCGATCCCCCTTCAACAGGATTCTCACCGTCGGCGCCTCGGTGCCGCCGATACGATAATCCTCACCTTCGGTGGGCACGCTGTCGATGAATGAAGTCACCAGGCCGTTCGGCATGACGCAGTGGGAATACGTCTGGAAAGGCTGCTCGGGCGGATTGCCGAGCACCAGGCCGGAAGCGTTCATTGGCCGGTACGGGCCGAACAAATGTTCGCCGACAAAACCGTAGACACCGTCTGGTCCTGTAATACCATCGGCATACGTAAACTTGTGACTGATGGTGAACAAGTAATACTTGCCGTCCTGAAAGACATAGTGCGGGCGCTCGGTCTGATCGTTCACGCCGACGGCTGTCACCAAGGGCGGAAGTATTTCCCACTCTTCACCCGTGAGATCTTTTGCGACCGCCAGGCCGATACAACCTACCTGGAATCTGGCCCCTCCCACGTCTTCATGACCTGGTGGCACAGGACCCAGTTCGACACTCCCTACTGTGTGCGAACCGCGTTCACCGGCGACGTTGCCTTCAAACACCATATACAACTTACCGTCATTGGGATCAATGAACGGGCTGGGGTCGCGAAAGTTCCAGGTCGAGTTCTGCGCTTCGGTTTGATAATAGGTGCCGTCGGCCTCGAACAGCTTTTTGACCTGGGTAAAGTCTTTCAACTCCACGCCCTGATCGGACGTCACAATACGGCCACGTACTTTGGCGATCGCTGCGCCGGGTGTGACGCAGGTGTAATAAAGATCAATATCGCCTTTGTCATTCAACAGTATGGGGGTGCCCGCCCACTCTCGGGTGGTGGGCGATACACCCTCGGCCATTACGCGACCACCAAAGATCCAGTCCTTGCCGGTACGCGAGTACCAGTAGCACATGCGTGCACGGCCATGACGATCTTCCCAGTCACGCTTGATGTCATAACGGCCATTGGCGTCGAGGTATTGCGGATCATTGGGGTGACGGTCAGCCGTCAGGGTCAGGATGACCGACCAGCCGTTGACCGAAACCACCGTGCCATCCAGTTCGCGCAGCGGCATGGTGTCCCAGATGAATACCGTATCACTCATGACAGGAAAGTCCGCACTGACCAGTGGCTGCGTGGTGGTCGGATCATTTTCATTGACCTTCAGCGCATCGGCGCGGGACCAGACAGTGGGAGCGTATTTGATGTTACCTGCTAGAGGACTATTTTTGTGCTGGATTACAGCAGAGCTGCTATTGGACATAATTGATACCTTTAAATAGCTTTGGGAGGCAGCAGCGACGCTGCTGTACCTCTTTCGCTCAAAGGCGATAACTCGAGGCTCGCGGCCTTCACATGATTCAGCGTCCCGCAGCGGGGGCACTTGATTTGGAGTTCGGTGTAGTCACCCATGCGAGCCAGCAGCTTCTTGCACTGTCCGCATCGGTAGTCTTTCAACATTTGCACGGGTCTCCTTGTATTTCGCCCAATGAAAAACCCCGCCGAGGCGGGGTTTGGGGTGGATCGCAATGTATCGGTTGGCGCTGTTAAAAAGCCCGTATCCGATGGCTGCCCTGAGGCGCAAATCGCATATCGTGGTGTCTTTTTACCCGCATCCGGAAAGTCTGGAAAGAAGCACTTTTGGGGAAGGTCGAGTTTGGCCGGAGTTCAACAAGAGTTCGACCACAGCTGCGCAATCGACCCGGATAAACGGTGCGAGACAGCGCTTTGATTGGAGGCGCGGTGCTTCAGGCGTGTACAAAGTCAGTTGATTCCAGAGCACGGGCGCAGCCATGAATGAAACGACCAGTTTGAGGTGATCGGACGTTTGACGGGGGATAAATCTGCACTGGAAAGCGGGGACTTCTGCGTCATCGAATCGGCAGGATGGAGCGTGGGGTGATGCTTCTGGACAAGGTGGTTGGTCAGGTTGTCTGCTCGAGCATGAGCAGACAACCATTCCGAAAAACCTTAATCCACAACGCCAATACGCTGCTCATCCGGCCAGAACAACGCGGCTTGCCCGCACGCCTGGCCCTGCGAATTCAATAAGGTCCACACCACACCTGCGTAGATCATGAACGGTTGATTATTCGCATCCACTCGCCAGCCGCTGTAGCCCTCAGCGATGCCATTGGCGGTGACTTGCTCCAGCAATACCTGACGCTGAGCACGATCGAGCTCCGAGGCGCTGAAACGTGAGGGCATGCCGATGAAACTGTCGCGCGGGTACTTGAAGCATTGCAGCGCGCATTCGTTCACGTAGGTAAAGCGCGGGTCCGTGGCGCCATCGTGGGCCAACAGGCTATAGGGAGCTTGTGTATGCAGCCAGGTGAGGCGTTGTTGCGAGTCCAGTTGCCGAGGGGACGGCAGTCCGTGGCCGGTCCAATGTCGGTAGCTTTCATCGAGCATCTGTATGAACTGTTCTTGAGACACCTGTCACCTCGCATCGTCAGTTGGAAACGTTTGCCCTTTGGTTGCCCACCATAGCGCGCGCAAGATCGCCACGATGCTGCCGGCCTCGTCGCTGCTCTTGGCCGCCAGGGGTGTAATCAACGAGCACGCAAAGAAAGCTTTTATTAGAGACTTTATTTTTGAGACAGTACGCTATATCCAGGCTGCAACGGTAAGTTGATGTTGTTTTGCCATCTTGGTCGCCTGGCTTCAATGAAGGAGTACATTACCGAGGAGCGTATGCTCTGGGTTTACATCATAATCCATTATGATATATTTAGAGTGCATGATATTTAAAGATTGATAAATTAAATTTAATTGTTATTTGTCGGTCAGTGAAGGTAGTCTGGTTTGAATGTTGCCAGAGGGCAAGGATGAGCGTTCTTGCGTCAAGCACCACAGGGATTAACGTAATAAACTGCCCGCTAATATGAGTGACTGTCATGAGTGATATTCTAAACAAAATAAAACATTACAAACTTCAAGAAATAGAGGCGGCGAAAGCTGACTTGCCATTCAGCCGCCTTGAACAGCGTGCCCTCGAACAGTCCAGCCCACGCGGTTTTTATAAAGCACTGAAAGCAAAGGAGCAGCAGGGTCTGATAGGCTTAATTGCAGAAATCAAAAAAGCCAGTCCATCAAAAGGTCTGATTCGCGAAGACTTCAACCCTCCTGAACTGGCGAAGGCTTATGAAACCGGTGGCGCCGCCTGTTTATCCGTTCTGACCGACACGCCAAGCTTCCAGGGCTCGCCGCAGTTTCTCATCGATGCGCGAAACGCTTGCGCCCTTCCTGTGTTACGAAAAGACTTCATGTTTGATACGTATCAGGTGTATGAGGCACGTGCCTGGGGCGCGGACTGCATATTGCTGATCATGGCCTCATTGAGTGATGACCTGGCTGCCGAACTTGAAAGTGCGGCCATGACGCTGGGGATGGACGTCCTGGTAGAAGTGCATGACGAACATGAAATGGAGCGTGCGCTCAAACTGTCCTCCCCGCTGCTCGGTGTCAATAACCGTAACCTGCATACCTTCGAAGTAGACCTCGGCACAAGCGAGCGACTGGCATCCATGGTGCCCGCAGGCAAGCTGCTGGTCGGTGAAAGTGGCATCGGCAACCATAACGATTGCCTACGACTCAAAAAATCCGGCATTACTACCTTCCTTGTCGGCGAAAGCCTGATGCGTAAAGAGGATGTTACTGCGGCGACAAGAACACTGCTGACCGGCAGTGCTGACTGACACGTATTAAGCTCCAGGCTCAGAGGAGCGGTTGTGCGCTCCTCTGACGAGTCATGTAGGCAATTGATTTGCCCTGAATGCTGTGGAATCAGTATCCACAGCATTCCGACCTGAAGCAGTAGAAACGCTTTAAAGCGAAAACCTCGCCACCAGCTTGTTCATGTCTGCAGCAAGTACTGAGAGCTCGGAACTGGCCGCCGCTGTCTGATTGGCCCCCGTTGCACTCTGAATGGAAAGATCGCGGATACTCATCAGGTTGCCGTCGACCGAGCGGGCGACTTGCGCCTGTTGCTCCGATGCAGTCGCAATCATCAGGTTCATTTCGTTGATTTCATTGATCGCTTTCGCGATCAGGGTCAGCGCTGCTCCGGCTTCATGAGCGATGGTGAGTGTGCCATCGGCCTGATCGCAACTTTCGCTCATGGCCTTGGTGGCCTGTGCAGTGCCCGTGAGGATGTCGCCAATCATTTTCTCGATTTCCTGAGTCGAGGTCTGAGTGCGATGTGCCAGCGCTCTGACTTCATCCGCCACCACTGCAAAACCGCGTCCCTGCTCACCTGCCCGGGCCGCTTCGATGGCCGCGTTCAGGGCCAGGAGATTGGTTTGCTCCGCAATCGTACGAATGACTTCCAATACCTTGCTGATGTCCTTGGACTGTACGGCCAGACGCTCTACATCGACACTGGTGCTCTGCACGGTCTTGCTCAGTTTCTCGATGGCGTCGACCGTGCTGGTGACTCGCGCTGCGCCGGTGCGGGTTGATTGATCAGAGGCTTTGGCTGCATCCGAGGCAGCGGCAGCATTACGCGCGACCTCATCAACCGCAGCGGTCATCTGGTTGACGGCGGTAGCTGCCTGATCGATTTCGTTATTCTGGCGCAGCAAACCTCTGCTCGACTCTTCGGTGACCGCATTCATTTCCTCGGCGGCGGACGCCAGTTGAGTGGATGAATCGCCAATCAGCCTGATCGTATCGCGCAGATTGTTTTGCATCACCTGGGTAGCGCGCATCAGGTCGGAGAATTCGTCTTTGCCCGTGACGGTAATCACGCTGCGCAGATCACCCTTGGCGATGGTGTCGTTGACCCGCAGCATGTCGCGCAATGGTGCAACGATACTTTTGGTAAACAGCACGGCCAGCACAATCGTCGCCAGCGTCGCGGCTGCAATAATGAAGATCACAAACGTCAAACCACTTTGGTACGACGCCTCGGATTCTTTTCCTGAGTTTGCGGCCTCGTCAATGTTCATTTGAACAAGTCCGTTTACAGCGTCGTCGAGAAGACGGGTAACAGGAGTGACGTTGGAGCTCAGGTAGGCCAGCGCTTCGTTGGCTGCGTTTTTACGGATAAGTGCAGTCACCTGATCGAATGCAACCAGTGCTTTATCGGTGTTTTCAGACACGGCCTTGAACAGTTGTCCTTCTTTATCGCTGGCGACAAACGGGGCGTAAAGGGCTACCTGCTTTTTCAACTCTTCGCTCAGCGAAGCGATCATGCCGGTCGTAGTGGCCATGTCCTGCGGATTGGTCTGGGACAGCATTCGGCGGACTTCCAGTCTCAGGCGCAACATTGAGGCATTGATCCGGTCGGCAACCACCACGCTGGCCAATGCGTCGTCTTCAAGGTCTCTGGCGGTCTCGCGAATGTCTCCCATTTTCCATACTGAAATCCCCCCCAAGGCGACCAATAGGAGCGCAATAAACATAAAGCTGAGTGCTGCGCGTGCAGATACTTTCAGGTTTCTCATTGCCACTGACCTCCTTGTAGAATTTATTTTTACGGTTTTAGAACTATCGGCGACTAAGGGTTTTACTTGAGGGTGGAGAGGTTAGTTGATTTATTAGTTGTGCGCCTTTTTGTGTTCTTGATTTTTTAGTGCGCTATTTTGGGGCGAGAGTTTATATAAGTGAGGGATGACTACAGCTTTCTTAATTTGAGCTATTCGTCAGCAGAAGCTTGAAAAATAAGGAAAAAGCTAAACTGTTAGGGTGGCCGGACGCCCACCCTTCAATCATAACGATTCTCTGACCACCAGTGGGCAGTCCACCGGCTGGGAGCCCGATACGTCAAGGCTGTCGATCAAGTGCCGGGCGGCGTTGCGACCGATCTCGTAATACGGCAGTTGCACCGTGGTCAGCGCAGGAATGAACAGCTCGGCGATGCCGATCATGTTGTCATAACCCAGTACGGCGACATCGCCAGGGATTTTCAGGCCTTGGCCCAGCAGCAGCTGGTAGGCACAAAAGGCAATGCGGTCATTGCCGCAGATCAGAATGTCGAACTGCGGACGGCCATCCAGCATGTGCCGGGCAAGGATGGTGGCGGTTTCCCAATAGGCGTCATGCTCGGACAGGTTGTATTGCAAGAGTTCGTCGCCAGCCAGACCGAATGCCTCGCAGGCACGCTGCATACCCGCTTGGCGGATTTCCCAGGCCAGGCTCTGTTTTGGCAGGTTGATGAACAGCGGGCGTCGATAGCCCTTGCTGAACGCGTGGTGCAAGGCACGGTACTGACCGGTTTCGTCGTCCGGCACATAACTGACCAGGCTGCTGTCATCGGCTACGCAGTTGGCGAGCACCAGCGGTTTGCTCTTCAAGCGCTGGGGGATATTCACTTTGCGTAAGCCCATGGCACTGAAGATCAACCCGTCGGGGCGGTGCGACAGCATCAGGTCGATGTTCTGGTCGGTGGGCGGGTTGCTTAGCAGGTTGAGGATAAATACGTTCCAGCCTGCCTGCTGCGCGGTCTGTTCGATGGACAGCAGCAGCTCGACCGCGAACGGCGTGGTTGCGGTGTCCAGGGCGAATACGCCGATGGTTCGTGTCTGCAGATTGTCGCCGCGAATCCTGCGAGCCGACAGGCTGGGTACGAATTGAAGCTCATCGATCGCGTTGCGCACTCGCTGATACGTCTCGGGGCTCAGTTTTCCCGGATCATTGAGCGCCCGAGATACCGTCATCAGAGACACACCGGCCAGTTTTGCAACGTCTTTAACTGAGGTCATGCGAGGCGGGGCCTGTCGGGTTGACTGATGATTATCATGCTACAGAGACCTGATTTTTTTCGCGACTTCAATGATTTACCGACAGGTATCCCGAGGAGAGTTGCCATGCGTCGGCAATGCAGACTCGGCCTCCGGTTCCATTGGCAATAAGCTTCACCCCCAGGCTGTCGGTCTGTGGATAAAGGCGGCTGCTGAAGCTGAAACTGCCGTTTTGCTCGAACACCTCAATGGATGAGCGATCAAGGAAGATCCGCAGTTCAAGCCGGTCCTGTTGTGGATCTATCGCTACGCTGCGCTGACCGCTGACGTGGGTACCCGACTGATCTCGGTCCAGGACCAAACGTTTTAGCGCCGCATCGTAGTAAAGCAGAGTCTGCTCCTGGCCATCCTGACTGCAGCGCAATGCCACGCCCAGGTGACCTTCGGTACAGTCGAGCAGGTCCAGATGCACGTGGATTTCCAGCATGTCGCCGTGTATGTCGGCCAGCCACTGGCTACCGGCTTCGCTCCACCAGGGAGTGCCTGGCAGTGACTCGTTGCGCAGCGCTGTCAGCTCGCGTGCGGGTTGTACGCAGAGGCGATTTTCGCGCACTTCAAGTTCTCGCGGCAGGCCGAGCATGCCGCGCCAGTGATGCGCTTCGGTTGGGGTCGGGCTCTCCCACATGTCGACCCACGCCCACAGCAGACGTCTGCCATCGGCAGCCACCAGCGTCTGCGCCGCATAGAAGTCGTGGCCGCTGTCTAGCTCGATAAAAGGCCCGCCGGTGAACTGCCATTGACTGTCGACCTGGCCCACTCGATAGCCGGTGTGGAACCTGTTCAGTCGTTCGTAGCGCAGTGCCGGCATGCCCTGGGGGGAGTAAAGCAGTATGTCGCGTCCATTGAGGCCAAACAGGTCCGGGCATTCCCACATATAGCCGTCGCCTTCGGCGCCTGTGGACACATAGCTGACGAATTCCCAAGCGTGCAGATCCGTAGATCGATAGATAGGCAGCAGCGGTTTGTCACCCAGACGTGCGCCGGCAATCAGGTACCAGTGGCCATCCTGTCGCCAGACCTTCGGGTCACGGAAATGAATCATCTCGTCTTGCGGCGGGGTGTCGATGACGGCGCCGTGTTTGACAAAACTGATGCCATCGGTGCTGGTGGCCAGGCACTGCACCTGACGGATAAAACGCTCATCGCCCACTTCACCCAGCCACGTGTGCCCGGTGTAGATCAGTGCCAGGGTATCGCCACACACCACTGCACTGCCGGAAAAACAACCGTCCCGGTCGAAGTCATCACCGGGTGCCAAGGCAATGGGCAGGTGCTGCCAATGGACCAGATCGGCACTCTTCGCATGGCCCCAGTACATCGGGCCCCATTTCGCGTCGAACGGGTGGTGTTGATAGAACACATGATATTCGCCACGAAAGAACACCACCCCGTTGGGGTCATTCATCCAGCCTGCCGGCGGGGCCAGGTGGTAACCGGGCCGATAATCGTGGGCGAGCTGCGACAGGCCCTCTTCCAGCGCATGGTGCGCGCGTTCGAGGGCGGGGGACATCGGGTTGCTCATGGCATTCACGGAAAAACTCATAGGGTGCCTGCTTGTACGAGGTGCGGTGTGGTGCCGGGTGTCAGGTGTTGACTGGCGTCTGTGTGGCGCTTCAGGGCCAGGCCATCGGCGTCGAACAGGTGCAGGTTGCTGTCGTCGAATTGCAGCGCGACCTGGTCGCCCACCTGCCAGCCGGCCTTGGCATCGCAGCGACAAATCAAGGGCTCGCTCGCCCCGGTAGCCAGGTGCACATAGACCTCGCTGCCCAGGTATTCGACACCGGATACCGTGACGCCAACGCCGTTGTTCGCAGCATTGAGGGTGATGTGCTCCGGGCGAACACCCAGGGTCAGTTGCGCATCCTCGGTCAGATTCGAGCTGTCGAAGGGCAGGGATTTCATGCCCAGTGCCGGGATATCGATCAGGCTGTTGCGACCCGGTGCCTGCAAGCTCACGGGCAGAAAATTCATTCTCGGCGAGCCCAGAAAACCGGCGACGAAAAGGCTGGCAGGGCGCTCGTAGAGTTCGCGTGGTGAGCCGACCTGTTCGACCTGACCGCCGTTGAGCACAACAATCTTGTCCGCCAGGGTCATCGCCTCTACCTGATCGTGGGTGACGTAGATCATCGTCGAGCCCAGCCGCTTGTGGAGCCGGGCGATTTCGTTGCGCATCTGAACCCGCAACGAGGCGTCCAGGTTGGAGAGCGGTTCATCGAACAACAGGATGTCCGGTTCCCGCGCCATGGCTCTGCCCATGGCCACACGCTGACGCTGCCCGCCGGACAGTTCCCGGGGCTTGCGCTGCAGCAGTTTGTCCAGTTGCAGGATCTGCGCGGTTTTCAGCACGCGTTCGCGCAGGCTGCTTTTTTCCGTTTTGGCCAGCTTGAGGCCAAAACTGATGTTGTCGTAGACGCTCATGTGCGGGTACAGGGCGTAGGACTGAAAGACCATACCGACACCACGCTCGCGTGGTTCCAGGTCATTGACCCGTCGTCCGTCGATCAGCAGGTCGCCAGCACAGATCGAATCCAGTCCGGCGATCAGGCGCAGCAGTGTCGACTTTCCGCAGCCCGAAGGGCCGACGAACACAACGAACTCACCTGCAGCGATCTCCAGGCTGACGTCGCGCAGAATACGCGTACCGCCCAATTGCTTGTTGATGTTGGCTAGCTTCAATTTCATCACGATGCTGTTCCTTGTCAGTTGTGTGCATCAACCTTTCAACGCGCCGGCAGTGAGGCCGGAAACGATGCGGCGCTGGAAGATCAGCACCAGAATCACCAGTGGGACGGTCACCAGCACCGACGCCGCCATCAACAGACCCCAGGGCAATTCGTGGGAGCTGCCACCCGAGATCAGGGCGATGGCGACCGGGACCGTTCGTTGCGCGTCTGTCAGGGTGAAGGTCAGGGCAAACAGGAACTCGTTCCACGCGGCAATGAACGCCAGCAGGCCGGTCGTGACCAGTGCGGGCCACAGCAACGGCAACAACACGCGGGTCAGCGTGACCCAGGGCGATGCGCCATCCATGATTGCCGCTTCTTCCAGTTCATGTGGCAGTTGCCCCATGAAGGTGGTCAGCACCCAGACGGTGAAGGGCAGGGTAAAAATCGTGTAGCTCAGGATCAGCGCCCACGAGGTGTTGTACAGACCCAGTGCGCGGATCACTTCAAACAGTCCCGACAGCACCGCGACCTGAGGAAACATCGAGACGCCGAGCACCATCATCAGCACCGTGCCGCGCCCTCGGAACTTGACCCTGCCCAAGGCATAGGACGCCGTCAGGCCGAGGAACAGCGCCAGCACCACCACACTCAGCGCAACCACCAGTGAGTTGGCGATGGCCTGCAGGAATGAAGCCTGGCTGAGGACCGCTGCGTAATTGGAGAAGTCGGCTTCGGTGATCCAGTAGCTCACTTCAAACAAGGCGCTGGACGGTTTCAGCGAGGTCAGGACGGCGTAATAGAAAGGGAAGATCGCGTACAGCAGCACGACCCCGACCAGGCCCCAGAAGGCCAGGCGCAGCAGCGCTTTCTTCAGTGTGCGCAGGTTCATGAGCGCACCTCCAGCTGGCGACGTCCGAGGTACAGGTAAAGCATGGCAATCACGGCCACGACCAGAAACAGCAGGGTGGAGGCGGCGCTGCCGTAGCCGACGTCCTGGAATTCCACCAGGTGCTGGCGGGCATAGACCGACATGCTCATGGTGCTCGAAGAGTTGGAGGTCAGTACGTAGATGACGTCGAAGACCCGCAACGAGTCGAGGATGCGAAAGATCGCGGCGACCAACAAGGCGGGCATCAGCAACGGCAAGGTGACACGCCAGAACACCCGCACCGGATGAATGCCGTCGACCCGGGCGGCTTCGTAACAATCGCTTGGCAGCATCTGCAGTGCCGCGAGCATCAGCAGGGTGACAAAGGGCACGGTCTTCCAGACGTCGACAATGATCACTGCCCACATCGACAGGTCCGCATCTGCCGTCCAGGCCAGCGGCGCGTCGATCAGGCCCAGGCCCAGCATCATGTGGTTGATGATGCCGAACTGGTCGTTGAGCATCCATGACCAGATCTTCGCCGAGACGATGGTCGGAATCGCCCACGGGATCAGAATCAACGCACGCACCAGCGCGCGGCCGGTGAACTTGACGTTCAACAGCAGCGCCACCATCAGTCCCAGAACCATTTCCAGCCCGACCGACACCACGGTGAAATGCAGGGTGTTGCGCACCGCGTTCCACCATTGCGGATCGACCAGAACGCCAGACCAGATGACGCCGTCGTAGAGCAGATAATTGCTCAGGCCCACGAATGAGCCACTGCCGGTATCCGACAGATCGGCGTCGGTCAGGCTGAACCAGAATGTGCGCAGCAACGGCCAGGCCGCCACCAGGACCAGGCACACCAGCATCGGCGTCAGAAACAGCCAGGCGGCGCGTAGCCTGCGACGTTGTACAGGCGTTTCCCGGGTGACGAGTTCTTCGTCTCCGGGGTAGTCGGTAGAAGAGACAGGCATGTTGATTTCCTTACGTGTGGCTTACCAGTTCCGGCGTTTGATGCGGGTCAGTTCGCGTTCCAGTTCGACCAGTGCCTGATCGACCGGTATATCGCCCGCCAGCACGCTATGCACCCGATCGAAGAATGCGTTGGAGACGCGTGGGTAGCCGTTGGCCGTGATGGCGGCGGGGCGCATGACCCCGTTGCTGAGGATGCTGTGCAACTGGGGGTAGTAAGGCATCGCCGCGAGCAACTCGGGGTCGGCATACAGGGACTCGATGACCGGGTTGTAGGCACCTGCCAGGGCACGCTGTTTTTGCTGTTGGGCGCTGGTCAGGTAGGCAACCAGTTCTGCCGCAAGTTTGGGGTTGCGGCTGTAGCGCGAAACCGCCAGTCCCCAGCCGCCGAGCGTTGAAGCGTGGGTGCCGTTCGCGCCGCCACTGGGCAGGGGCGCGACGCCGACCTTGTCTTTTATCGCGCTGTCCTTGCTTTGCACCAAGGCCCAGACGTAAGGCCAGTTGCGCATGAACAGCGCATTTCCCGACTGGAATACGCCGCGGCCTTCTTCCTCGGTGTAATTGAGGACGCCGGGCGGGGAGATGTCGCCGACCCAGCTTTTGGCCAGGGTCAGCGCGACTCGTGAGGCCTGGCTGTTGACCACGATGTCTCCGCGCGGGTTGACCAGTCCGCCGTCCGGCTGGCTGCTGATCCATTCCAGGGCGTTGCACGTCAGGCCTTCATAGGCGCGCCCTTGGAACACGTAGCCCCACATAGTGGCGTTCCCGGCATCGCGTTCGGCTTTTTGCACCTTTTTGGCAGTAGCGGTCATGTCCTCCCAGGTTTGGGGGACCGGCTGTTGGTACTTGTCGAGCAGATCCTTGCGGTAGTACAGCAGCCCCGAATCGGTAAACCAGGGCATCGACACCAGCCGGCCGTCGACGGTGGCGTTGTCCACCTGGGCCTGGAAATAGCCTTGTGTCGCAGTCGCCGGAAGCAGTTCGCGCAGGTCCGTCAGGTGTTTGGCGAGCATTCCCGGCCACACCATGTCGATTTGAATGATGTCGATGTCGGTGGACTGGGCACTGAGGATCTGCTGGTAGAACGACAGGCGCTCGGTCGCAGAGTTAGGCGTGGATACCACCTGAACGTTGTTGCCGGTCTGTTTCGACCAGCTATCGACTGCCTCCTTGCACAGTTGCAATTCAGCGCCGACGGCCCCGCACGAGATCGTCAGATCGGCTGCGTTCGACAGCGCAGAAAAACCGGCAGACAGGGTGAGCAGCGCGGCGGGAAGAAGAGATTTCAGCTGTTTCATAGAGCCCTCTTTATTTTTGTTTTTATAAAAGTTAACGTTAACATCGTCAATGTAGCAGCGTATTTTCGATGTGGCACCCTTTTTTCTTCGATTTGCACAATTTTTCGCTGAAGAGAAAAGGCTCGGCCAACGTCACGAAAACAATAAAAACAAAACAGGAAGTCCACATGCAGAACGCATCAAGATGGCTACTCGCAGGGGTACTCGGTACGTCGACAACCGTCGCCCAGGCCGCGACGCTGGAAGAGCGGATGGCCGCATTTGAAGCCCGGGCCAGCGCTGCGGAAAAACGTGCAGCCGCAGCCGAACAGCAGACCCAGGCGCTCGCCCGGGAGCTTCAGCAACTCAAGCTCGCCACCCCCGCTGTGCAGGCTGCCGCGCCCACTTCCACGCCGACTGTGGCAGCCAGTCCCCAGCCCGCTCTGGATGATCGCGTGGCAAAACTCGAAGCCCGCCAGCAAAGCATGGAGAAGCCAAGCGGTGCCGGACACCTCACCGACGGGTTCAGCTTCAAGGGCTATGCTCGCTCCGGTCTGTTGATCAACGACGGTTTGGGCGGCGGTCGCGGCGGGCCTTATACAACCCCCGCAGGTTCGGTCGGTGGAGCAGTCGGGCGTCTGGGTAACGAAGACGACACCTACATGCGCTTCGATCTGTCGAAAGAAATCTATGCGCGGAACGGCACACGCTCCAAGTTCACCGTCTCCATCGCCGATGGCGTTGAAAGCTACAACGACTGGACGGCTACCGAAAGCAAGCTGAACGTGCGTCAGGTATTTACCGAACTCGACCACATCGCCGCCTTCAAGGGTAATTCGGTGTTCGAGAACTCCACCCTGTGGGCCGGCAAGCGCTTCGACAGGGATAATTTCGATATCCACTGGCTGGACTCGGACGTGGTCTTTCTGGCCGGGACCGGTGGCGGTATCTACGATGTGCAGATGACCAAGGACTGGCGCTCGAACTATTCCCTGATCGGACGTAACTATGGAGATTTCAGTGAGGGCGGCGTCGATGCCGATGTGGAAAGCTACATCCTGACCTCCAACCAGTTCTTCGACAATGGTCAGTGGCAGTGGATGTTCAACGCCATTGGCGCAAAGAAAAACGACGTCGGTACGCGCACCAATCAAGCCGGTTTCGCACCCGCAGATTCAGGCTTGCACACCATGTTGGCCAATCACCAGAAGGACTTTTTCGGCCGCGAAGGCTTCTTCAAGACCGCGTTGCTCTATGGGCAGGGCCTGGGTGCACAGGTCAAGGACATTGGCTCGGATGGCGAACTGCTCGACGACGCCCGCGCGTTGCGTCTGGCCATGTATGGCGAGACGCCTATCGCGCCGGGATGGCGCATCGGACCGAGCCTGCTGGCCGAGCAGAGCAAAGACCGCTATGTCAAAGGCGACGACTACCGCTGGCTCACGCTGAACATGCGCCTGGCCAACGAGATCAACAGCAACTTCGAGATGGCCTACGAACTGAGTTGGCAAACCATGGACCTCAACCCCCAAGGCTACCTGCAACGCAATGCGGTCGACGGTAACTTCTGGAAGTTTACGGTTGCGCCGACCTTCAAGCCGGACATGGGTGACCTGCTCACGCGTCCCGAACTGCGAGTCTTCGCAAGTCTCATGAACTGGTCTTCGGACCTGGACCGCTACAGCACGACCGGCAACTTCGGCAAAAGCGACTTCAACGCCGGTGGTGTTTGGCAGTTCGGCATTCAGATGGAGACCTGGTTCTAGACATCGTATTCAAAGCCCGGCGCCGTGTGCCGGGCTTTGAATCGGTCTACTGCTACCCAATGAGCATCGAGGCAGTCTTACTGACCCGCAACGCTCTTCGTCACCTCCACCCTGAGCACCTTGTTGGCAGCGGTAATGTACGCCCAGCTTGTCTGCTCGCTGGAGCAGAACGTCAGGTTGCTGGTATCGGCAGCCGAGACCAGCAGTTTGCCGAGTGGCTTGCCTGCTGCGGAAAACACCTGAATACCTTCCTTGCTGCTGCTCCACAGATTACCAAGCGCGTCGACTGCGATCCCGTCAGGGATGCCGGGCTCGATGTCAGCGAACACTTTGCCGTTGATCAAGCGACCGTCGCGCACCTGATAGACCATGATTCGATGTGCCAGCTTCTTGTTGGTGAAGTCGTGGGCCATTTGTGAGTCGGCCACATAAAGCAGCTGTTGATCCGGCGAGAAGGCCAGGCCGTTGGGTGAGTGGACTTCGGGGGTGTCGAGCCGGGTGATTTCCCCGGTGTCGGGTACGTAGCGATAGATGAACTCGCCGCCTTGCTCGGGCTTGCCGCCATAGCCCTCGCTTTTGCTCAGCACCCCGAAGGTGGGATCGGAAAACCAGAGAGCGCCGCTCTTATCCGCCACGACATCGTTCGGGCTGTTCAGCCGTTTGCCCTGATAGGTGTCGACCAACGTATGCCACTCACCATTGAGCTCCTGCCGCACGATGCCACGCTTGCCATGCGAGGCCGCCACCACTCGGCCCTGGCCGTCGAGCGCATGCCCGTTTTGAAAGTCGGCCTTCTCCAGCCAGGTGGACACGCCGTCCTTTGCTTGCCAGCTGCTGACTTTGTTGGCCTTGATGTCACTCCAGATCAAACGGCCATCGGCCAGGCACAGCGGGCCTTCTGCCCACTTCGCCTGATCGGTCAGCAGCTCGACGCGGGCCTGGGGGGCAACCAGTTGATTGAAGGCTGGATCGATAACCACTTGCCGAACAGGGGCGACGGCGTCGGTTGCGCCTGCTGAACCTGCGGCCAGGAGCGCACCGCCCAATAACCATGAGGAGGGGCGCAGAAAGTATTTTTTACCGGTCGGTTTCATGTGTTCAGGTCCGTAGGCGATCAATAGGCACAGCTGCCGTTGGTACGTTTGTCAGCCGCACCCGGTTTAAGTTTGATGATCAGTTGAACATTGGGTTGATCACCCACGGTGCGCGTCAGGTGGCCTACACGCTCGTCATCCGGACGCGGCCGGGACCGGGTGTCGGCATTGAACTGCATCTCTCCCGGCCCTTGCACCAGCACACTGCCATCGGTGGTTTCCACTGACCATTGCCCCTGCAGGGTGACGACCCATTGTGGCCCCGGCGCGTGGTGCCAGTTGCCGACGTATCCCACCGGCAGCACCGCGTAGGCGATGCTCTCAATATCGTCAGGGGAGACGCCAACCCATTGCGGCGCGGCTGGCGGGGCATAGCTTTTGAACTCCAGGCCTTCCAGGCGGCAGTGGCCCACATGCGTGGCACCTTTTTCGTCAGCCCACAGCGTGGCATACGAAACAGGCGGTTGCAGTTGACCGTTGCTGTGAGTCATTTGCGTAGACTCTTTCGGCACCGATTTCACGTCGGCATTGGCACTCGCCATGCCCGCGCAGGCGGCGCAGGCCAGAGCCAGTGTGTATAGAGATTTCATCGGGTCACTCCGTTTACAGGGAAATTCCATGTGTCTGTCGCAAGGCAGCGCGCTGCTCAGGCCGGTCGGGTGTGAGGCAGCCAGCGCTGCTGCAAGTCCCGCCGTATGACTTCGATCACCCACATCCACAGCAAGTGCCCGAACGTTTCAGACAGCAACTCCGACGCGGGCAGCTCCCACAGCGGCGGTGCCCAATGAAACGCTGGCAGGATGACGCCGTGAAACCCCAGGGTCATCAACAGGCCGAAACCCAGACCCTGCCACAGGGCTGTGCGCGGATACCTGAGTACCAGCAGGCAATAGAACATGGCGAAGAAGATGGAAAAGCCATGGTGGACCAGAGCACTGCCGTAATTCACCACATGCTCGGAATACACATAAGTCAGCTGCTGAGCGTTGATGCCCAGCGAATCAAGCATCTCCACGGGCGGGACCGGGCGGTCCGGCGTGCGAGGCGGGAAGGGTATTTCCGTGCCCCATTTGATGAAACTGGAAACATTGCCCCCGACAAAGCCGGCCAGTGCGGCGACACCATACGCTCGCGTGTTCAAATCAGCGCCCCTTCTTCGATAGACCAGGCTGTGAGCGACCTCGCCCCTAGCCGTTGAACCATGAAGTATGTGCAACGCTCATTTATTTGTAACATACTAATTTTATAGCTCATTGATACTAAAAAAATATCAGATGATTGATTTGAAATTGATGCGTCAGTACGTGGTGGTCGCTGAAACCTTGAATTTTCGCAAGGCCGCGCAGCGCTTGAACATGTCACAGCCGCCCCTGAGCGTTGCGATTCGTCGTCTGGAAGAATGTCTGGGCGTGCAGTTGTTGCAGCGCAGTACGCGCTCCACGCAATTGACCGCCGCGGGCGTTGTGTTTCTGGCCGAGGCGCGGCAGACGCTGTTGCAGGCCGAACGGGCCTGTGAAATGGCACGTCGCTCAGCGGCAGGCATGATCGGTACGATTCGCCTGGGCTTTGTCGACAGCGTGGTCGATGGTTTACTGCCGGCGCTGCTGCGTCGCTATCAGGCCGCGAACCCGAACGTCGATATTCAACTGCAGGAGGCCACCCCACCCGAGCAGCTTGAAGGCCTGCGCAATGACCGGCTGGACGTCGGCATTCTGGTGTTGCCGGTCATCGACCCGGGCAACATCCAGATCGAGCCGTTGTTCGAGGACCGCATGGTTGCGGTGCTGCCGCAGGATCATCCCTTGGCCGAGCAGACATCCATCGGTCTTGCGGCGTTGGCAGACCAACCCTGGATTCTGTTCGCCCCGCATCATGGCCCGGGCATGCACTCGCACATTCTGCTGGCCTGCGCCAGTGCAGGCTTTACCCCTCGAGTCGTGCAACAGCCTCGCCAGATGCAGACCACGGCTGCGCTGGTGGCTGGGGGAATGGGCGTGGCGCTCATGCCGCAGCGCTATGCCCGACGACAGCCGGGGCGGTTGGCCTGTCGTGAGCTGACGGGCCCGGGTACACCTGTCGCCTATGTGCTGGCGCTGGCGTATCGCGAGCTGTCTCCGTGTGCGCAGTCCTTGCGCGAAGTGATCATGGAGCTGGTTCAGTCGCCGGCGTTCAAGCTGGCGTCCGCCGAGTCATGACACCGTCGCCTGGGCTCAGGCCCAAACCCGCTATTCGCATGCCGGTTCAAATGCACTGAACGCCTTGCTACGCCCTGACTCCAAATCTTGCCCCGGCGCTCAAACCCAAGCATCACGTCGATGGGTGTTCGAATCCTCTGCCAATCAAGGAATTCCCATGACCGATCCACGTAACGTTGCCCACGACAAAAAAGTCCAGCAAGAGAAAAAGAACCACGGCGAAGAAATCGCGCCGAATGCCGAGCATGCGCCTCAGCCAGGCATGAAGCCGGCACTCAAGCATGATGATGACGAGCAGGAAGAGCAGGCGTAAGCCAGTGATCTGATCGTGACCTTTGGCGGTGCTGGCTGATGTCAGCATCCGCTGGGCGCCGCCTTCGAGGTCAGCACTTCAGGCAGGCAACAGGGGCTCATAGCATGCTCAAACACATCATTTTTGACGTAAACGAGACGCTGCTGGATCTGGCCGCGCTCGACGCTTTCTTCGAGGGACTGTTCGGTGACAGCCGTTTGCGCACCGAATGGTTCCTGACGCTGCAAGAGTGCTGGATGACCAACACCATAACCGGCCAGTACCAGGCGTTTGGTGATCTGGCGCAGGGCGCTTTGAGAATGGTTGCCGCACGGCACCAGGTGGAAGTGGGCGACGATCAGTGCAAAGCCCTGGCTGCCGGCATCAAATCTCTTCCTGCGCACAAGGACGTTCATCAGGCACTGCAGTTATTGAACGACAACGGATTTGTGCTCATTGCCCTGAGTAATGGCGCGCTGGAGGCGCTGCAGCAACAGCTCGAATTTGCAGGGTTGACCGACTGCTTCGAGCACATCATGGCAGGCAGCGAAATCAGTCAATTCAAGCCAGCCGCGGCAACCTACCAAATGGTCGCACAGCGCCTGGGCATCGCCACCGATCAGATGATCATGGTCGCTGCGCACGCCTGGGACATCGCCGGGGCTGCCAAGGCCGGGTGTCGCACCGCGTTTGTCGAGCGTCCGGGAAAGGTGCTCAACCCGATCGGCACCCAGCCTGACTTGATCGGTAAAGATGTTCAGGATGTCGCCATTAAACTCTGCGCAGGTAAGTTTTAGCGCTGATTCGCGAGTCGTCCTCAAGCCGTCCCTTATTTAAAGGGGATGACCGATATCTCGCCATTCCTTTCAATGATCGCGTACCTGATGTCCTTCATCTCCACGATCCCTTGCGTGGTTCGTGCTGCCTCCATCACATCTGATTCACTGATGCGCGCCTCTCTCATCCGTTTGGTCAGTGGCTTGCCGTCTTCCACGATCACAGTAGGGCCGCCATCCAGAAACTTTGCCAGCCGCTTCGATCGACGTTTGGCCAGGGAAAAGCCGACGTCTATGGCGATAAGCGTGGAGATGATCAGTATCGCGTTAGTCACCGAAAAATCATCGCCCAGCAGCGCTTGCTGAGTGGCCTCGCCAATGATCAGCAACAAGACAAAATCGAAGGTGGTGAGGTCGGTAAGGGAGCGGCGTCCGGCAACACGAAACAAGACCATCAAGACAAAATAAATCGCTGCTGCTCTGAGCACGGCATCCATAAATCGCTTTCTCTCTACGGGTAGATAAACCTGGGCATCGGCAGCGTTTCGCCACCCAGCATATGCATTTGCCCTCGGTACAGTCCCACCCCGTTACTGCGAACAGTCAGGTACAAAGTGGCTAAACCGTCCCTGTCAGCCTGCATCGGAATGACCAGATCACGGCCTTCGCTGTGAAGGGGCGCAGGCTGGGGATTAAGTTTCTCGATCGACACGCCTTCGAGCAGCCCACTGCCAACGACCAGATAACGCATTTCGGAGGGGGCGCCTTTGGACGTGACAATCATATCGTCCTGACTGCCGTTGCGGCTGAAACGCTCGTAGCTCACCTGCAGTTTGCCGTCTGCCGTTTGAGGCTCGACCTGGCTCAACGGCCCTTTGGAAAACAAGCCGGCCAGGGTCAGCACTATCAGTACAATCAGGCCTGCCCAGCCGATGCGCTCAAAGCGCCAGACTCGACGCTGCTGCGCCATATCTTCCTGGACGGGATATGACCGGCTGCGGAACTCATGGTCGTCCGCCTCATCACCGCGTAGTGCCATTAACGTGCTGTCCATTAGGGAAATTTTGTAGGCACCTTATTACGCGTTCACCCCGTCCGCTGTCCAGAACGGTTTACATCCTTGTCATGGCTATGGCCGTTCCGGGTGAGTGGCCGCCTTGCGCAGCCGGTTCGAATGTGAGTCGAGCGAATGCCGACGAGGAGGGCTATGAAGGGCTGGTGAGAGTCTTGCGTCAGTCGTTCATCGGCGCGTGCATGGCTGTCCAGTCTTCGATCAATCCGGCATACAGCTCGACGCATTGGTGGAGTTTGTCGACTTCACAATACTCATCGACCTTGTGCGCCATGCTGGGCTCTCCCGGACCGAGAATAAGGGTGGGCGGATAGCCGATGGCGGGGAGCAGCACCGCGGCATCGGTAAAGTAGGGCACCGCCTTTTCCTCCAGAGGGGCGTCATGCAAGGCCTGACAGCGTGCAAAAACCTGCTGCACCCACGGCTCGTCGGGGCTGGCACAAATACCAGGCAGATCAATCAGGGTGCTCAGCTCCGCGCGGCTGCCCAGATGGGCCGCCAGCCGTCCGCGAATTTCATCGTGGTCCAGATTCGGTGCAGTGCGCAGGTCCAGGGTGAACGCTGCGTAGTCCGGCACCGAGTTGATGTTCAGGCCGCCGCTGATAGTGCCGACGTTCAGCGTCGGCTTGCGCATGAGTGGATGTGCAGGGCCTACTTCAAAGGTCTGCGCGCGGCCAATGTGTTCGGCGGCCAGGTAGATAGCGTTCACGCCTTCTTCCGGCATGGCGCCATGGGCCGTCAGGCCATGGCTGGCGCAGCGCAGCCATAACGCGCCTTTGTGCCCGAGTATCGGGTAGTTGGCCGTCGGCTCTCCGATCAGCAGTGCGCCCAGCTCACCGAGCAAATGGGGCGCGTCACTGCACAGGGCCTTGGCGCCGTCACAGCCGGTTTCCTCTCCGCCGGTGAGTATCAGCCGAACGCCGGGCCCGCGCCGAATGGAATCACGGCTGCGCTGGCAGGCCACGATGAAGGCGGCAATGCCCGCTTTCATGTCGCTGGACCCTCGCCCGTACAGCCGGCCATCGACGATCTCACCGGCAAACGGCGAGTGACTCCAAATGGCATTGCCGAGCGGTACGGTATCCAGGTGGCCGGTGAACCCCAGCGGTTTGCCGTGTCCGTCGCCCTCAAGCCAGGCGACCAGATTGAAACGGCGCTCACCGAAACGCTGCAGCTCGCAGACAAACCCGTGGCGGGTCAGCTGTTCGGCAAGAAAAGCCGCACACGCTTCTTCATCGCCCGGCGGGTTGAGGGTCTGGAACGCCAGCAGGGCTCGGGTCAGGGCTATCGGGTCATCAAGCATCGGAGCCTCCGGTCAGGTGCGGCGAGTCAGCCAGTCCAGGCTGTTGATCCAGAAGCGGCGATAGCCTTCCCAGTCGAGAAACGCTTCTGGCAGCCAGTGTTCGGAAAGGTCGCTGGTCCACGCCAGAGTGCGTCCGGCACCGACCTCACGCGCGGCGAGCAGCGGGTGCTGAGAGCCTTCGACGGTGGCCAGCAATTGAGCTTCGGGATGCAATTCAACTTCGTTGTAGCCAAGCAGGTACGGCCATTCGCCGCCCAGGCCTTGCAGTATCGGGTGACCACTGTTGATCTGCGGCAGAAAGCCTTCCGGCACTTCGACACGATCGTCGTAAGGCAGGCAGCGCACGGGCAAGACTTCCTCGACAGGCGTTCCGCGGTAGCGTGCGCCGCCGTTGATGCCTTGAAAGCTGAAGTAGCCGCCGACCATCATCAATGCGCCGCCCTGCAAAACGTACTCGCGCAGGGCTTTGAGCCGGTTGGGTGTACGCTTGCCACGCAGCCAGGTGTCCGGGTGCAGCAGCAGGGTATTGGCACCGATGTCGGAGAGGATCACCGCCTGATACTGACTGAGTGCTTCAACTGTGGCCGGAAAGTCGGTCTGGGCCTGATCGGCGCACATCTGCGTGATTTTATAGTCGCTGTCTGCCATCGCCGCGAGCAAGCGCCGCGCGCCATTGTGCGCAGTGACGCTGTCGAACTGATCGAAGCCTTTGATGTGGGTTGACGTGCTGACCCATGATTCGCCAGCCAGCAATACGGACTGTTTCATGACGTTGCATTCCTCTGCGATGAAAAAGGAGCCTGGAAGCCGCGCTGGAAGACCCGGCGCGGGTTGTCGATCAAAAGGTTTTCGAGCTGTTCACCGGTAACGCCATGACGGCGCAGGCGCGGGACAAAGTGTTTCAGCAGGTAGCCATAACCATGGCCGCCGTAACGGGTCAGCATGGTTTTCAGAAAGACGTCCTGAGACAGCAGCACCTGCGAGCCGAAGCCGTGCTCGATCAGGGCGACGATGGCCCGTGCGTTTTCTTCATCGCTGGGCGACTGTGCGTGCTCGTCGGCGAAGTAGTAACCCATGCCGATCATGTCGTATTCCAGAAACGCGCCGCGTGCCGCCAGCGCATGCTGATAGGCAGGGTCGCTGTGGCTCGGGTTCATGTGGCACAGCACTGTGTGGCGCAGGTCGGCGCCTTCTGCCTCAACGATGTCCAGTACCCGGTGGCCGAGACGCTCCCAGCCAGGCAGATGCACCGAGAGCGGCACGCCGGTCGCGGCACTTGCACGGGCTGCGGCGCGCAGTGATTTCTCTTCGTCAGCCGTGAATGCGGCAGAAACACCAATCTCACCGATCAGGCCGGCAATCACCTCCGGCTTCTCTGCACCGCCGCCCACGTCATGAATGATCTGCTCCGTCAGTTGTTCAACCGAGCGTTCGTGCACGTAATGCGGGTGCGAGGGCTCCAGATAGAAACCGGCACCCATGATGATGTTCAGGCCGGTCAGACGGGAAATCCGCTGCAAGGCCTGCGGGTCGCGGCCGATGCCCAGATTGGTCGGATCGACCACCGTTTCCCCGCCCAGCGCCCGGTACTTCAGCAGTTCTTCGCACGCGAGGTCGACATCGAACAACTGACAATTGTCGCGGCTGACCAACGGGTTCATGTGCAGCTCGCCGAGCAGTTCGATGCTCACCGGGCGCTCGGCCAGGTGCCGTTCGCCGCAGCAACTGGGTGCGACCCATTTGCCCGAAGCGTCGAGCAGAATGTGTTCGTGCATCAGGGTGACGCCAAGACGCTCGACCGGCACTGGCCCCAGCACGGTCATGGCATGGCCGCTGTCGACGCCGAGGGGCAGGGGGGAAGGATGACGAAACAGGCTCATGCTCCAGCCCTCCCGAGTGGGCGGCCGGTACGTAGAATGCGCGTGTTCAGCCAGATCGCCAGCAGTACGATCAGGCCCGTGGCGATTTGCGTGTAAAACGGTGAGACGTGGGCCAGAATCAGCCCGTTCTTGATTGCAGCCATGGTGAGCACCCCTAACAGTGTGCCGACAATCGTGCCGAAGCCACCGAACAGGCTGGTGCTGCCGAGGACCACGGCGGCAATCACTTCCAGTTCGAAACCTTCGCCCTGATTCGAGGAGCCACTGCCCAGCCTGGCCGTGACGATCATGCCGGCCAGGGCGGCCGCCATGCCACTGAGCATGTAGACCCGCAGCAGCACACCGCGATGATTCACCCCGGCGCGGCGCACGCTTTCAGCGTTGGCACCGATGCTCGTGAGGTAGCGGCCAAAGCGCATTTTGCCGAGCACCAGCACCCCGCCCAGTGTGACCAGCAAGGCCAGCCAGGCGGTCAGCGGCACGCCGAGAAACCAGCCGCGCCCCAGGGCCAGAAACGCCGTTTCCTCGCGTGGAACGGGGATCGAATAGCCTTGCGTCAGCAGCATCGCCAGGCCACGAATAATGGTCAGGGTGGCCAGGGTGACGATAAAGGCCGGGATGCCCGCGTAGGCGATGAAGTAGCCGTTCAGCGCGCCGATCATCGCGCCCACAGCAAGCCCGCCGAGCAGAACCAGCGGCCAGGGCAGGTGCCAGGCGTTGAGCGCCATGGCCGCCAGCGCACCGACCAGCGCCAGGGTCGAGCCGACCGACAGGTCGATGCCGCCGGTGGTGACCACCAGCGTCATTGCCACCGCGACAATCAGCAACGGTGCGTTTTGCCGGATAACGTTGAGCAGGTTGGCGCCGCTTAAAAAGTTATCGGTCACCAGCGCGAACAGCACAAAGCACAGGGCGAAAAACAGGCCGATGCTGACCACGCCGGGAAAATCGTGCAGCAGGCGCTTGAACAGCGACTGCGGCAGAATGCGTTGGCGCGTGAGATCGAGCGTTTTCATGGCGTCATATCCTTTCAGGCGCTAGCGGAGCGGGCAGTGAATTTATGCCCGACGATGAGTTCGACGACCTCGTTGAGGTCGGTGTCGGCGATCCTTCGCTCGGCCAGATTGGCGCCGTCATACATCACCATGAGGCGGTCACAGACCAGAAACAGGTCCTGCAACCTGTGGGTGATCAGAATCACGCTGACGCCTTGGCGGCTGATGGTACGAATCAACTCCAGCACCGCTTCGACTTCGGCTACCGCGAGGGCCGCGGTGGGCTCGTCCATGATCAGAACCTTAGGGCCGAAGGCGGCCGCACGGGCAATCGCAACGGCCTGGCGCTGGCCACCGGAAAGGTGTCGTACCTGCGCGCGGGTATCAGGAATGGTGATGCCCAATGCTTCGAGAATCTGCCGAGCTTCGTGGTGCATGCGCGTCTCATCGAGCAACGGCACGCCGAGCACGCGGCGCATCGGTTCGCGGCCCATGAAGAGGTTTCCGGCCACATCGACGGTGTCACACAGCGACAGGTCCTGATACACCATCTGGATATGGCAGCGCTGCGCATCTGCCGGGCCGCTGAAACTGACTTCCTCGCCATCGATGGTGATTCGTCCGCTGGTCGGTAACTCCGCACCTGACAGGATCTTGGTCAGCGTGGATTTGCCTGCGCCGTTGTCGCCCACCAGCCCCAGCACTTCACCGGGCTGCAACAGCAGATCGACACCGCGTAACGAGGCTATCGAGCCGTAGTGTTTGGTGATGGCACTCATCTGTACCCGAGGCACTTCGCCAGGCGTCTGCATGCTGAGCCCCTTATTTGAATTCGGCGCGATAGGCTGCCAGGTTGGCTTTGGTCACCAGCGTGACGGGAATACTCTGTTCGCGAGCCACGGTCTTTCCGGACAACAGCGCCAGTGCCGACTCCACCGCCGTCTTGCCCATGGCCTGCGTGTTCTGTTGCACCACCACCGCGACAGAGCCGTCATCCAGACCCTGCACTGCCTGAGAGGACAGGTCCCACCCGAAAATCCTGACCCGCTCGCCGGCACCTTGCGACACGCTCGCGGCAACCGAGCCAATCAGGGCGGGTTCGCCAGTGGCATAAATGATCTGCAGATCAGGGTTGGCGGTCAGCAGGTTTTCCGCCGCAGCCTGGGCGGTGTCCTGCACATTGTTACCGTCGACGGTATTGACGATCTTCGCCTGGCTCGCGGTCTTTGCCAGACCCTCGCGGAAGCCGTCCAGACGCAGATTCTGCACATAAGAGCCGAGGGCTCCGACCACGCCGATGCTGGCCTTGCCCGCCAGTTCGCGGTTGATGTATTCGCCGGTGTACTGGCCGATCTGTCGGGCTGCCTCGCGGTTATCCACGCCGACCTGCACGGCATTGTCACCATTGATCACAGCGTCGATTGCCACCACCGGGATTCCCGCCTGCGCGGCTGCGGTGACTGCCGGCTTGATACCGTTGACGTCGATGGCGCAGACCAGAATCGCGTCGACCTTGTCCTGGATATAGGCCTCGATGGCGTCGTTCTGGGCTGACGGGTTGTCATTGGCGTTGAACACCACCAGCTCTGCTCCGGCAGCTTTCGCCGCAGCCTGTGCGCCTTGAGTAATCTGGGTGAAATACAGCGCCTGTTGGTTGACCTGTACCAGAGCCAGACGTTTGCCGGTCTGGGCCTGAATGATGGGTGACAACGCCAAGGCCAAAACAACGCCGAGGGTCAGGGTGAAACGCTTGCTCAAACGCAGCATTGCCATCCTCCTAGCCTGATTGCCGGTGTGGCAAATCAGATCGGTAAACCGGTTTACCAGTCGTCTCAAAAAAAAGACAAATGAGCTTTGTCTTCAGGTTTAAGAACTGGAGAAAGCAGATTGTGTGCCATTTTTTTCGTGACGCCTTCCAGTGACCATACATCCTTGATGCGCCACAGTTTTCCGCAATCATCGGCTTTTCAGGAGGCAAACGGCAGTGCACTGATTTAATGCCGGGTGTTACTGGTTGCCCCGCAATCAGTCACTGCGCGTTGCTACCGTACCCCGGCAGACCAGCTCTACGGGTACGCGCACGACGTCCTGCGCACAGTCGCCGCCCGTCATTCGCTGCAGCAGTTGCGCCACACCGAGACGGCCAAGCTCTCTGGAGGATTGGCGGATGGTACACAGCGGCGGGGTCAGCAGGCTGGCGTAGACGGCGTCGTCGAAACCCACCAGCGACATGGCATCGGGCACGCTGATATTACGCTCACGCAGGACATCGAGCACGCCCAGGGCGATGAAGTCACTGGCGGCGAAAATCGCCTCCGGAGGGTGGGGCAGGGCGAGTAGCTGAGCGGTTGCGATACGCCCGAACTCACGGCTGTAATCCCCGAAGCACTGGTATTCCGGCACCTCTGCGATGCCCGCCAGCGCCAGCGCCTCCCGGTAGCCTGCATAACGTTCGCTGGCACTCATCAAGGCCGACGGCCCGGACACATGAGCGATGCGTCGATGTCCATGGCGGAGCAGATAGTCAGTCGCCAGTCGACCGCCCTGATGGTTGTCGGCGAAGACTTTGGGCTGCGACGTGCCGGGAACATCTTCGTCGAGCAGAATGATATTGCGGTAGCTCATCAGCTGGCTGGCCAGCGTGCCGTCATCCGGGCGGTTGCTGACCAGTAGCAAGCCATCGACGTTACGTGAATCCAGCCAACGCACAAACGTGCTTTCGCGCTCAAGCAGGTTGCGGGTGACACACAGCACCAGGTTGTAACCATGTGCGGACGCCTCTTCCTCGGCCGCGTCTGCCAGCTCGGCAAAAAACGGGTTGGCGATGTCCGGCAGCACCAGACCAATGGTCTCACTGCCGCCTTTGCTCAGGCGCCGGGCCAGACTGTTGCCCCGGTAGTCCAGCGCCTTGATCGCCGTATCGATACGCTTCGCGGTCTCCGGCGGCAGGCTGATGCTTCGGTTCAGATAGCGCGACACCGCAGCCTTGGAAAGACCTGCATGGTTGGCAACATCCTTGAGCGTTACGGGTCTGGTCATGGCGGTCGGCTTTGATGCCTGAAAAACGAAGCATTGAAGTGAAGTGCCGGTATCTTCTCATGCGTGCCCGAACAGCCCGACGATTTTCTCTGCGGGTTGCGTCGAAAAAATCCATGTGGGGCGTTGGTCCGCCAGCTACCGTTGACTTTTTGCACGGTTGCGACACGCTCTGCTGGAGCGAATGTGTGTCGTTTTGAGCTGTTGGTACGTAACTAACTATGGCGCATTATTTATATGTTGTCGTATGACTTATGTCTGATCACTTCACATACTACGGTCACGCAAGTAGCCCAGGTATTTCTTGCATTGGCTTTAAGACATTCGCCACGAATGTGATCACTTACAGTGATAGTTCTCCATTAAAGAAGCCCCTCTTGTGTGCTTAATGGAACCGCATAGCACACTGCGACACTCAGTTACTCAATTTTCCAGTAAATGCGGGCGATGAGTGTTTGCGATGAATGCCATTCAGCCAATTATAAGCGCTGCTTATTTTCAATATTCTCTCGGTGATAGCAACTGGCTGCTTTCTGGGGTCTCTTCATTATCAGCAGGCTTTATCCATGATTGGATCAACCCGAAAAGTGGCTATGTGCCTTGTGAGTATCGGCTGATGGCGTTCGAGTCTGATAACAGTCCTGATGCCTATCACTCCAAGGACGAATGTTCATCGCGTGCCCCAAGACGAACGCTCAGGAGGGCTTAATGATAAATCCCGTAAAACACAACTTCAGTCACCTTGGGTTTTCAAACGCTCAAAGTACCTCGGCACTGGGGCCTGCCAGTAATAAAGTGCCCAACTTTGTTTCGCGAGGGCGAGGCAAGGGAGTTCCAGTGGAGGAATTCAATACTGCCGAAGAGTGTCGTTTGGCGGGTCGGCAGGACAGCGTACTGGATTCGATAGACGGCAAAGAGTTCATGCGACTGCTGCAGAAGTACACGGCCTCTGAAACAACCGAAGAAGAATTTGCGGACCTGAGGGCCTCCATACCGCGCTACTCCATTGAGTTGGCCAAGTCGGATCACCCTAAAGTGCTTTATCGGGGGATATCTCTGGATGATGAGGCGGCGTCGCTGTTACTGAATACCTCCAAGGGTTACCGCAGTCGCGAAATAGCCCATGGTCTTATTCACGGCCTGCGCGTGGTTAAAGGCGTTTACACCGCGACTGGGGTGGCCAGCGCCTCGACAGTGTCAGCCGTTTCGCAAGGCTTTGCGCTGGTGAACGCGAACAGGAAAAAAGAAACACCGGTTCTTTTTGTACTGAAAGCGATGCCTGCCGTTCCCGCGCTCAACCACAGTGGTGCAAAGGGTGTGACACTCAGTGAGAGCCGGTTGCCGTTATCGGTGGCCAGCAAGAGTGAACATGAAGTCATTCTGGATATCACCAACCGGTACGAAATTACGCAGGCTCGCCGGAGCGGTGAGTTCATTGTCGTCGACATGACGGTTTTAGGGCGGTCCAAGAGGGGAGGTGAATTCGCCCTCGTCGAGACTGACAAATGGAAACAACTCTCTGGCGCCAAGGGCTCTAATCCAGGTGGATTGTTTCAAGCGCCCAATGGCGTTAAGTGGTATGTAAAAACCAACCCGTCTGCCAATAGGCTTCGAAACGAGGTGCTTGCCTCCAGGCTGTACCGTGCCGCAGGAATCGATGTTCCTGACATAGAACTGGCGTCCCGCAAAGGCAAGCCCGCACTGATTTCAAAACTGATAGTAGGGAACCCGAAAGACCTCGATACGCTGGCAAAAAATAGCCAGTTGAAGTGCGGCTTCGCGGTGGATGCCTGGCTGGCGAACTGGGATGTCATCGGTCTGACGGGGGACAATGTCATCTTCAATCACCGTAACAAACCTGTGCGCATCGACCTTGGCGGTGCGCTGGTCTTCCGCGCCCAAGGGGAGCACAAGGGTAATCAGTTCGGTACCACGCCCATGGAGCTGGTCACGATGCTGTCTCGTGAAGACAATTCGTCCAGTCGTGCCTTCCGGAAAATCGAGCGTAATGACATCCGCGAGGGTATTGCAGCGATAGAAAAAATACCGGACGCGCGTATTGCAGCACTGTGCGCAGAACACGGTCCTGGCAATCACAGCGAACGCGTTGAGCTCGGCAAGAGACTGATCAGTCGAAAGAAGTGGCTTGTCGATATGAAGCAGACGCTTCCTTATATTCATCGCCAAAAGAACGAGCGCGGCGATGTTGTCACTGTTAAAAAACCCACGTCACCCAGCGCGGTGGATACGTGGCGTGATCGATACGCAACAGCCGTTTTTGTACCTCACAGCGCTGTCCGTGGCAGCATGAACAACCTGCCGTTCAGATCATTTACACCCCCGAACACGATGGATGGCTGGCGCCGATTTACAACCCGGGCGGTCAACTTCACAGAGCCGGAATTCAAGCGTTCTCCGCACCTTGCTCCCGCCAGTGGAGCGATCATTTTTGAGCCCGACGGCAGGGTATGGATCACCGAGCCGACCAATCACCCGTTCGGCGCAACGCACGCTTTTCCCAAGGGAAAGCAGGAAGCCGGTCTGAACTTGAGGACCAATGCGCTCAAGGAAGTCTACGAAGAGACGGGGCTTCTGGTGGAATTCCACGGCTTTATCGGTGACTACGACCGAACGACATCCCGTACTCGTTATTACCTTGCCAAACGCATAGACGGCACACCGTCCGACATGGGTTTTGAATCTCAAAGCGTCAAGCTGGCAAACATTACCGAGGCCAAAAGACTGCTACCCAACGCCGTGGATATTGCCATCTTGCGAGACGCAGAACAGGCTTATCTAAAGGGCCCTTTCAAATGAATTTCATCTGCTTGAACGCGGAAAGACGATAAAGAGGATTTCTGAAACCCTGCACAAAACCCCGTTCACCCAAACGCGTCACCTCCACAAAAAAGGAGTAATGAAATGAGCATGAATACCTCTGTAAGCAACAACAGCCCGGGGTGGTCGCCTGTCTCACCGGGCGACCAGGCTCCGAGTCCGGACTATTCAGGTAAATCGTCGAGCAATGCCGTGCACTTTCTTCCTCCGGAAAGTACCCAGCGCTCGCCGAACACGGTGAGTTGGGGGAATGGCGCGCCGACAACCGCCACCACCGGGAATGGACGAGCAGGAGGGGGCGATCAAAGTGACTTGATCGAGGCGTTGACGACGCTGATTCAGGCGCTGCTGAAACGCTTGCTCGGTGATTCTTTCGCAAGTAACTCTTCTGCAAATAACCCTTCCGAGAACCCGTCCCCTGCTTCGTCCGGGCCAGGTCGGGCTTCTGCTTCTTCCGGCGGTGCTGCCAGTTCGACGCCAGACTCAGGACTGTCTGAGCAGCCAAATCAAGCCCAACCGTTCAATAACACTGGCTTGGGTTCTCATGGCGGCGCGAATACGGTTCCTGACCGGATTGCGTCTCCTGAGGCAGCGCAAAAAATGGTCGAAGATGTGAAAAATGCCGGAGGGGAAACACTTCGCATCCAGATGACCCATGACCAGATCAATGACCCGGCGCAAATGGCCAAACTCAGGGCGATGGTCGATGCCGGCGACAAACAAGGGGTCAAGATTCAGTTTACGTTTCGTGACAACGCCAATGGCGGTGGTGGCAATGTCTTGTCCGGCGACAAGCTCAAACAAGCCGCCGACGATGTCAAAAACGTGGTTTCTGCCCTTGGACACCATCCGAGTTTTGTACTCGATACGTTCAATGAGGGCGGCAAGAGTGCCACTCAAGGTTGGGCCGATATGCAGAGCACGTTGATCAAGTCAGCCCGCGACGCAGGTTACAAAGGCGACATCGTTCTGGAGGACAGCAATTGGGGTGGTGGTCTGACAGCCGGCGGGGAAAGCGGACTGGTCAAATACGCTGATCAGTTGAAAGCCGCCAACGGCAGCAACAACCCTGGCCTGATCGGCAGCATCCATGAGTACGCCAGCGGTGCCGATGCCTCCTCACGTTTGTCATCGGAGATCAAGGCGCTTACGAGCGCGGGCTTCAAGCCGCAAATCGGTGAAGTCGGTAACGCCAACTGGACCGGAGGCGGTAACTTCGAACAGCGCGACGGCGCCAACCAGGCCGTGAAAGACAACATGGGCGCCCTGAAAGCGGCCGGCGCCGATGTGCTGCCATGGATGGACCAGTTCGAGAACGGCAAGATCAAACACGATGTCGGTTTCTCGAAAGGCGATCAGTTTTCCTGATCCTGTTTCATGGAACCTGATTTGTCTGTTGACCACTCAGCGGGCAGCTATCTGTGAGGTCGTCAACGACCAGTGCAGAGCGGCGAGTTGGAGAGGTTGCACAGATGCTGCGCTGTCTGCGCAACCCCCTTTTTTCATGACCGATAAGTAGCAGGTATAAAAGCTATGCCTATCAACAGACCCGCCTTCAATTTAAAACTCAATACGGCCATTGCCCAGCCGACTTTGAAGAAGGATGCAGGTGCGGAATTGCACCGTTTGAATCAGAGCGAAGTGCGTGCCAACACACAGACACGTTTTGCCGTTAATCACCGTGCCCCCACTTATGACGTCGCGCAAAGCGCGCTGGGTGAAAATCACGGTGGCTGGACTGCCGCCAATCATTTCAAGATGACGGGGTCTGAGGTCTTCATCCATATGGATCGCCTGGAGCCGAACTGCAAGGGGGAGTTTGCCGGAGACAAGATCCACCTCAGCGTTGCACCTGAGGATGTACCGGATGCATTCAATGCGATAGGCAAAATACTGCAGGCGAGCGACAGCCCGGTTGACTCGTGGAAAGTGACTGACATGAAATGCCTGCAAGCAGAGATGCCGGCGGCAAAGCAGCGCGTGGCGCTGGGCGCTCAGTTCACGATCTACGCCAAGCCCGACCGTGCAGACAACACCTACAGCCCAGAGTACATGGGCAAAATGAGGGGGATGATCAGCAGTATCGAACAGGAGCTGAGCGCCGCCGGTGTAAGGCAGAGCAGCCATCGCCCGGACTCCGATGTCTCCCCGGGGCACTGGAGCTATGCGTCTTATCGCAATGAGCATAAAAGCAACAGATCAGGCACTTCCAATCAGCACAGGAACCTGGAGGCCGAGCCTTTTTTTCAGTTGGTCTCATTCTCTGACGGGGCTTCAGGGTCATCCAGGTCCAGCGCTGGCCATCAGGCTTTGCTGACACCATCGTGGGCCCGATAAGGCTGTTTTTCTGAGCGCTGCCGTGCGCCCGGGGTTTCTGTCGTGAAACGTGGGTGTCGAAAGAAACGCTGGCTGCACGGCTACAGCTTCGGGTTCACCGGTGCAGGATCGCCTGATGAATCTCCTGCAGCGGAATGATCCGCTGCGCCGCGTTCAGTTTGATCGCTTCCTTGGGCATGCCGAACACCACGCAGCTGGCTTCGTCCTGAGCCACTGTCGCGCTGCCGGCGTCGAGCATTTCCTTGAGCCCGCGTGCGCCGTCGTCGCCCATGCCGGTCATGATGATGCCGGTGGCGTTCTTGCCGGCGAATTTGGCCACCGAACGGAACAGCACGTCCACCGAAGGACGATGGCGGTTGACCAGCGGGCCGTCGATGACCTGGACGTGGTAGTAGGCGCCGCTGCGCGTGACCATCATGTGTTTGCCGCCGGGGGCGATCAGTGCGAGGCCGGGCAGGATGCGGTCGTTGTTTCTGGCCTCGCGCACCTCGATCTGACTCAGGCTGTTCAGGCGTTCGGCGAACGATGCGGTGAATTTCTCCGGCATGTGCTGGACGATGACCATGCCCGGGCACACGCGAGGCAGGGCCGTAAGCACCGCTTCGAGTGCCTGTGTACCGCCTGTCGAGGTGCCGATGGCGACGATGCGTTCAGTGGTCTGCGCCATGGCATGGCCGCTGGCAGCCGGCAGAATGGCATCGGCGGTCAGTTTGCTGGCCGGGGTCAGCACCGGGGCGGCGGTGCGCTTGCCGAGGTTTCTGACGTTGGAGTTGGCTGCTGCGCGTACTGCGGCAACCAGCTCGGCAGCCGAATCGATGAGGAAGTTCTTCAGGCCGGTGGTGGGCTTGGTGATGATTTCCACCGCCCCGGCAGACAGCGCCTGCAATGAGGTTTCCGCGCCTTTCTGAGTCAGCGACGAGCAGATCACCACCGGTGTCGGCCGCTCGCTCATGATCTTCTTGAGAAAGGTGATGCCGTCCATGCGTGGCATTTCCACGTCCAGCACAATGACGTCCGGCCATTCCTGAGCGAGCTTGCTCATGGCGAATATCGGGTCTGACGCCGCACCCATGACATGAATGTCGGGGGTATCGTTGAGAATGGCCACCAGTACCTGACGAACTACAGCCGAATCATCGACCAGCAGTACGCTGATTTTTTTGTTTGGCATCTTTTTCCATTGCTTCCATTGGTTGGTGCCTGACCCATACGTTTCCGTCCCACAGGTCGAAGATGATGCTGCGATGGCCGGTGCTGCCCAGGTCCTGAGCCATCAGTTTCAGACGGTTTTGTTCGGCCAGCGCAAGTGCCGCGTGAACGTTGCTGGCAGCGACGTTCTGCATGTGCGGGTCATGGCGATGAGCTGGAAACATTTCGCCACCGCCGAACAGCTTGACCTGATATTCCTCCGGCAGGGTGCCATTGGCCAGCGCATGGCGAATGAGTATTTCCATCGCTTCGTCAGCGTACTTGCCGTCCAGTGGCTGATGCCTGCGTATGCGCCCGGGCAGCATGAAGTGGCACATGCCGCCAATACGCCGCCACGGGTGCCAGAAGGTAATCGCCACGCATGAACCCAGCAACGTGCGCAGGCGGGTCGGCCGGGTCTGAAAGACCACTTCGCCAGGCCCGAGTACTATTTCGGCGACACCCACAGGCGTGTTCATGGTTTGCGGTAAATCGAAGGGGAGACCATTTTCAACATGTCATTTATACCGTTCAGGCTTTCTGAGTGGCTGATGATGAAATAGCCTCCTGGCTTGAGACGCGGAATCAACCGCGCGACCACTTTGCTTTTGGTTTCCTGATCGAAATAGATCATCACGTTGCGCAGGAAAATGACGTCGAACTCGCCCAGATCGGGCAGGGTGTCATTGAGATTGACCTGCACGAAACTGACCCGGCTGCGCAACGACTTGTCGATCAGAAAGGTCCCTTCCTGGCGACCTATGCCTTTCAGACAGTATTTGAACAGCAAAGGTTGCGGCAACGTTTCGGTGCGCTCCAGAGGGTAGTGCCCGCTGCGCGCTTTGCTCAGCACGCGGGTGCTGATGTCCGAACCGACCACTTCCCAAGGCGTGGTGCCCAGTTGTTCGGCCAGAGTCATGGCCAGGCTATAAGGCTCTTCGCCAGACGAACTGGCGGCGCTCCAGATACGGAACATTTTGCCGTGTGTGACCTTGGGCAGCACCTGCTGACGCAGAAAATCGAAGTGCTTGGGTTCGCGGAAGAAATACGTTTCGTTGGTGGTCAGCAGGTCCAGCGCTACTTGCAGCTCGCCGTTGCGCTGATCGTTCATGATCAGCTTGAAATACTCGCCATAGCTGTCCAGTTCGTAATGCTTGAGACGCTTGAACAGACGGCCGGCGACCAGCGCTTTCTTGGCCAGCGTCAGTTTGATGCCCGCAGCGTTGTACAGCCAGTTCTGGAACTGGCCGAATTCGCGATCGGTGAGCGACGCTGTATCAGGCATG
This sequence comes from Pseudomonas sp. PvP028, assembly GCF_017832255.1. Classification (NCBI taxonomy): domain Bacteria; kingdom Pseudomonadati; phylum Pseudomonadota; class Gammaproteobacteria; order Pseudomonadales; family Pseudomonadaceae; genus Pseudomonas; species Pseudomonas sp. PvP028. Next base: position 519,643 of record NZ_JAFIBL010000001.1, on the reverse strand, counting down.
TGCAGACCTCACGTCGCGTCGACGTCGGTCGGCAGCGACTGGCTTGCCTCGGCCAGGCTGGACATTTCATCGATGGACAACACGCGGTCGACCTCAAGAACGATCACGAACTTGCCGTCGACCTTGGCCATGCCGCTGATGAAGTCGGCGCGAATTCGCGCACCGAAGTTCGGCGGCGGCTCGATCTGCGACGCCGGAATCTCCAGCACCGCCGAGACATTGTCGACCAGCAGGCCGATGTCCTGCGGCTGGCCGTCCTCGCTGTTGGCCTCGATGATGATCACGCACGAGCGCCGGGTGATGGCCGAGTTCTGCCGCCCGAAACGCGCCGACAGATCAACCACCGGCACCACCGCACCGCGCAGGTTTATCACCCCGCGCACGAAGGCGGGCATCATCGGCACCACTGTCAGGCTGCCGTACTCGATGATTTCCTTGATGCCCAGAATGCCGATGGCGAACATCTCGCCACCGAGCATGAAAGTCAGGTACTGCGCCTCTTCTTCGACCGTCGCTGCGGCCTGCCGAGTCGTGACCAATGAGCCCATGTCGTTCTCCCCTGGAGTCTCTATCGAAGCCGGCAATCAGAAACGGGTAAATTCCGATTCGTCCGGTGCGCCCGCCATGCTTTGCGCAAATGCCTTGCGCGGAGCCTGTTGCGGTGGCCGCGGAGGCTGACGGTTCGGGCTGTTGCGGCTGTCGAAAGTAGCGCTCTGTGCGACGGCCCTTGGCGATGCGTCGAGGGTGAAGAAACTCATGGCCTGTTGCAGTTGTTCGGCCTGGCTGCTCATTTCTTCCGCAGTAGCCGCCAGTTCTTCGCTGCTCGATGCGTTTTGCTGGGTGACCTGGTTGAGCTGGGTCATGGCAGTGTTGATCTGCGCCACACCGGCTGCCTGCTCCTCCGACGCGGCACTGATTTCCTGCACAAGGTCGGAGGTCTTGTTGATCGAAGGCACCATCTCGTCCAGCAACTTGCCGGCCTTCTCGGCCATGTCCACGCTGCTCGACGACAGCTCGCCGATTTCCTGCGCGGCCACCTGGCTGCGTTCGGCCAGCTTACGCACCTCGGCGGCCACTACTGCGAAACCCTTGCCATGTTCGCCGGCACGGGCGGCTTCGATGGCGGCGTTGAGGGCGAGCAGGTTGGTCTGGTAAGCGATGTCATCGATGATGCTGATGCGCTGGGCGATTTTCTTCATCGCCACGACGGTCTGCTGCACCGATTCGCCGCCATCGGTGGCTTCCTTGGCGGCCTTGCTGGCCATGCCATCGGTGACTTTGGCGTTCTCGGTGTTCTGGTTGATGCTGGCGCTCATCTGCTCGACCGATGCGCTGGTCTCTTCGACACTGGCGGCCTGCTCGCTGGTGGCCTGGCTCATCGACTGCGCGGTGGCGCTGACTTCTTCCGAGGCGCTGGCCAGGTTGTCGGCGGCGTTACGCACTTCGCCGATGATGTGCGACAGCTTGCCGACCATGTTGCGCATGGCGTTGAGCACCATGCCGGTCTCGTCCTTGGAACCGTGGCCGATGTGGGCGTTGAGATTGCCCTCTGCCAGTTGCTCGGCGGCCGTTGCAGCCTCCTTCAGCGGGCGGGAAATGATCCGGGCGATGAACAGCGCCAGACCCAGGCCGATCAGCAAGGCTGCAATCAGTACCACGATGATCGAGATGCGTGCGTTTTCGTACAGCTTCGTGCCCTTGTCACCCGCGACAGTCGCACCGGCGTCGTTGAGCTCGACCATTTTTTGCAACTGGCCGGTCAATTCGTCGAAATGCGTTTTGGAATCGCCCTTCAGCATCGCTCGTGCCTGGGCTTCGAGGCCCTGACGGGACATGTCGAACAACTCGCTACTGCTCTTGAGGTACGCAGCCCATGTCGCTGTAGCGCTATTGAACAACTGGCGATCCTCATCACTGACCACCAGCTTGTCATAGGTGGCCAGGCGGGTTTCGAACTGTTTGCGAGCGTCCGCTGCTTCAAGCTCCATCTGTGCCTTTTCCTGGGCGGTGTCGGCTGCAATGTGGCGGTTTTCCTTCAGGCGATAGTTGGCCGCGAAGAAGCGCATGCCCGCGGCCGCACGCATCGACGGCATCCAGTTTTCCTTGATGTCCTGAGCGGCCTGGTTGACCTGGCCGAGCTGGAGGATGGCAAAGACTCCCATGGCCGCGGTCAACGCCAGAACCACCAGAAACGAGGTAATCAGCTTGGTGGAAATCTTCAGATCGTAGAACCATTTCATTGAAGTAACTCCTTGGGAATTGCGAATCCGTCAGCGAGAAGTGGGCAACAGGGATTGAGGCGCCTGGGTCGAGCGGGCCTCCATGTGTACGATCTGGTTGAGCAGGGCAGGTATGTCGAGAATCAACGCCACCGCACCACTGCCCAGGATCGTCGAGCCGCTGATGCCGCGCAGCGCGCCGAACAGCTTGCCCAGAGGTTTGATAACGGTTTGGAACTCGCCAAGCAGCTCGTCGACCACCAGCCCGGCCTTGTGCTCGGCGTAACGCACCACCACCACGTTCTGGCGCCTGGCGGCGGGGCCTTCATGATTGAAGTGGTCACGCAGGTAGACCAGCGGCAGCACTTCGCCACGCAGGTCCAGGTAGCCGCTGTCGCGGGTCAACTGCCGGTTGTGTTCGTCCAGCTCGATGCATTCCTGCACCATGTCCAGCGGGATCACGTAAGTCGACTGATCGATACCGACCAGAAAACCGTTGATGATCGCCAGCGTCAGCGGCAGGCGGATGCGCACGATGGTGCCCTGACCGGGCTGGCTGTCCAGATCCACCGTGCCGCGCAGCAAGGTGATGTTGCGCTTGACCACGTCCATGCCGACACCCCGCCCCGAAAGGTTGGTGACGGCCTCGGCTGTGGAAAAGCCGGGTTCGAAAATCAGGTTGTAGATTTCCTGATCGGTGAGGCTTGCGCCGGCCGCCACCAGTCCGCGTTGCTGGGCCTTGTCGAGGATGCGCTCGCGGTTGAGTCCGGCCCCGTCGTCGGCGATTTCAATGACGATGCTGCCCGAGTCGTGGTACGCGTTGAGGCTCAAATGACCTTTGGCCGGTTTGCCTGCCGCGCGACGTGCTTCGGCGCTCTCGATGCCGTGATCCATGGAGTTGCGCAGCAGGTGCATGAGCGGGTCGCCGATCTTTTCGACGACGGTCTTGTCCAGTTCGGTCTCCGCACCATTGATGATCAGGTCGATGTCCTTGCCCAGTTCCTGGCTGACATCGCGCACCACACGGCGGAAGCGATTGAAGGTGTCGCCGATGGGGATCATGCGCAGGTGCAGCGCGCCATCCAGGATCTGCTCGACCAGCCCCGATACGGTGGAACTGGCCTCCTGAAGCGGGTCGTTGTCGCACGACTTGGCCAGCAGGCTGGCGCCGGCGCTGGCAATGACCAGCTCGCCGACCAGATTGATCAGCTCGTCGAGCTTGTCGGCGTTGACGCGCACATAGCGGCCATCCTTGTTTTTCTGCTCGCTGCCCGAAGACGGGCGTTCTACAGCGGTTGCCGTTGCCGGCGTACGTGGCACTGCGCGCTGATCGCCCAGCAGTTCGCCGCTGGCCACTATAGGGCTGTGCTCGTGCTGCGAGACCAGTTCGGTGCCGGTGGGCTCGACGGGGGTTGGCGTCTCGTTCACCGCGGTGATTTCCACGGCGCAGTCTTCACGCACGAAATCGAAGACTTCGTTGATCGCGGCGTGCCCGGCAGCAGAGCGGAAATCGATCTCGAAACCCAAGTGGCAGGATTCCGGGTCCCACGCCTCAACTGCTGGAATACTGTCGGTTACCGTCGTGACCTGGACCATCTGCCCCAGGGTATTGAGATAGCGCAGGAACGACAGTGGGTCCATGCCGTTGCGAAACACATCCACGCCAAAACGTAGCGAGATATGCCAGAGCACTTCGGCTGACGGTTCATCATCACTGACGACCGACGCGCTCGCGCTGTCAGCGGCCCCGGCGCTGGCCGGTGCCTGGAAGACCTGCAACGCCTGACGCAGCGCTGCCTCGCGCTCCAGTGCAGGTTGCTGCATCTGCTGGCCACGGCTGGCGACCACGTCGATCAACTCAAGCATGTGATCGCCGGATTTGAGCAGCACGGCGATCAGCTCGGCGTTTACCGAAACGCTGCCTTCACGCAGACGATCCAGCACGTCTTCGACGATGTGAGTAAAACTGACGATAGGCGTCAGCCCGAACAGTCCGGCCGAGCCTTTGATGGTGTGCGCTGCGCGGAAAACCGCGCCGATCGCGTCCTGGTCGCCGGGCTCGCTTTCGAGTTGCAGGAGGGATTCCTCCATCGCCTGCAAAAGCTCACGCGCTTCAACGATAAACGTCTGCTGTGCCTGATCGAGATTAATACTCACGATGACTTCCTTGATCGATCACTGGGCAGTACTGCAAATGGACGCGCTACAGCACCACACCCGGATTACATAACTCGAAGGTTTCGCTGACCGCCTTGCTTTGCCCGGTCAAATGCAGCGAAGTCCCGGTCTTGCCGGCTTCGCGCTGAATCACTGCCAGCAGTTGCAGGCCGGCGCCGTCCATCTCGGTGACCTGTGAAAGATCAACCTCCAGGCGTGCCGCAGCGCCGATCTGTGGCAATAGCCTGGCGGCCAGTTCGGTCACGGTGTAGATCGTCAACTCGCCGTCTATCTGCACGCGTGTAGTGTCGGTAGCGTTTTCGTCTGGCGTGGGCATGCTGGCCTCCATGGGCCTGGGTCTCAGGGCAGGATGAGCTTGGAAACCGCTGCGAGCATTTGTGCCGGCTGAAACGGTTTGACGACCCACGCCTTGGCGCCTGCGGCCTGACCTTCGGCTTTTTTCGATTCCTGGGATTCGGTGGTCAGCATGATGATGGGCGTGAACTTGTAGCTGGCCAGCTTCTTCACTTCCTTGACGAAAGTGATGCCGTCCATGTTCGGCATGTTCACGTCGCTGATGATCAGGTGCACCTTCTGCCCGGTGAGCTTGCCCAGTGCATCCTTCCCGTCACAGGCTTCGATAACGTCGTATCCGGCACTCTTCAGCGCGATACCGACGACTTGCCGGACGCTGCTTGAATCGTCGACCACCAATACACTCTTAGCCATGATTTACTCCTAGAAAAACGTGATTTCCTGCGAATCCTGCTGTGCTGCCGATTCACCTCGGTGAGTGCGACGTTGCTCGTCGGTCGCGTAGGTGGACTCCATGCGCGCCAGCCATTGCCGGGCGTCGATGGCGACCGCCTCATCAGGGGATTGGCTGGCTTGCAGCAGGTGCGCGTGCAACGAGTCGATGTTGTCGCGTACGTGGGCGAGAATCTGGCTGACCCGGTCCTGAAACTGCAGGTTCACCAGGACCTCAGTCATTTCGTCGCGAATCCCGTAGCTCTCCTGCTTGAGCAGGTCGGCGGACTCGGCCAGGCGACCGGTGATGCTCTGGAAGCGCTCCAGAACGTTCTGAATGCTTTGTTCGGAAGCGGCCACCGAATGGCTGTCCTGATCGGCACCGCTCGATGCGGCCTGCACCAACTGGGTGATGGCGTTGTTGATGATGTCGACCTTGGCGGACATCTGCTGACCGGTTTCGCTGGATTTGCTCGACAGGCTGCGCACCGCATCGGCCACCACGGCAAAGCCACGGCCCGCCTCACCGGCACGCGCCGCCTCGATGGCCGCGTTGAGGGCCAGCAGGTTGGTCTGTGCGGCAATCGCTGCAACGTCGGCGGCCATGGTGCGCAATTCGCCGGTATAAGCGGTGAGGCTGCGGACCTGGGAGAGCGTCTGGTCGCGGCTGGCCTGAGTGGATTTGAGCGAGTCGATTACCCGGCTCAGTTCGCTGTCACTCTGCGACAACACTTTCAGCGCACCATCGGCGTTCTGACCGTCCAGTTCACCGGCAGCGTGCTGCGACGCCTGCACGGTTTCCTGCAGGCGCTCGGAAATGCCCATGAAACGCGTGCTCAGCTCGACAATCGCGGTTTCGGTCTGCTGGCGCGAGCTCTCGACCTGCTTGGCCCAGATCGGCATGGCACCTAGGAGGATCTCATTGAACTGGGCGTTGGATGCCATGGCGCTGCTTTGTGCGCTATGCGCCTGGTGATGATCCAGCGCCTGAGCCACTGCGCGGCGCACTTCGTTCTGCTGTGAACGGGCAGCCCAGGCACAGGTGCCGAGACCGATCGCCAGCAGTACAGCGCACGCCACCAGATTGGCCGTACCCGTGCCGAACTGCGTGAGAATCCAGGCAATGGCGGGTATGACGGGAATGAGTGAGAACCAGACGAAACGCGGATGATTTTGTGCAGGAGTACTACTGGATTGATTCGACATCATGGGTTCGATCCCTGAACAGTGCAGCGTTGTACACGACCCAATGGTTATCTGCGCGCCGCAGACAAACTTGATACCAGTACGAGAGCCTTCCGTCCGATTGCTTGGCGCACAACCCGATCCTGTTAAAAATAGCGGGTATTCGGGGCACCGCAAGTCGGCGCAGCAAACGCGTTGGCAGAACAGCCGAATTCACTTGGGAGAGGACGCAGAGCGTCCAGAACGGCATGCGACGCAGAGCGCCGCACGATAGTGAGGTGATCGCTCCTCACGCTCCAGCGTGGGCATGCGTTTCACGACGCTCTGCGTCGTCAAGAGGACGCAGAGCGTCCAGAACGGCATGCGACGCAGAGCGCCGCACGATAGTGGGGTGATCGTTCCTCACGCTGGAGCATGGGCACGAGAGTGCTCTCCCGTGCACTTCTCGTCTGGCGTGTCTTAGTGCAGCTTCATCCGCGGCTCGGTGCCTTTGCCGATCTTGCTGCCCAGCATCAGCATCAGGGTACGGAAAGTGCCGTACAGCGCCATCTGGTGCATGCGGTACAGCGACACGTAGAACATCCGCGCCAGCCAGCCTTCGAGCATCACGCTGCCCATCAGGTTACCCATCAGATTGCCGACGGCCGAGAAGCTCGACAGCGAGATCAGCGAGCCGTAGTCCTTGTAGGTGTACTCAGGCAACGTCTTGCCTTCGATCCGCAAGCGCAGCGACTTAACCAGCAACGACGCCTGCTGATGGGCGGCCTGAGCGCGGGGCGGGACATTGCGGTCGGTGCCTTTTTGCGGGCAGGCCGCGCAGTCACCGAAGGCGAAGATATTTTCGTCACGGGTGGTTTGCAGCGTCGGCAGCACTTGCAACTGATTGATCCGGTTGCTTTCCAGACCATCCAGTTCATGCAGGAAGGCCGGGGCACGAATACCTGCCGCCCAGACCTTCAGGCTGGCCGGAATGACCTGCCCGGTAGCGGTGATCAAGCCATCAGCCGTCACTTCACTGACTGCTGCATTGGTCAGCACCGTCACGCCGAGTTTTTCCAGCGTCTTGTGCACTGGCGCGCCGATGCGCTCGGGCAGCGCGGGCAACACCCGTGGGCCGGCTTCGATCACCGTGATGCGCAGGTTTTCCGGCTTGATCTGACCCAGCCCGTAAGCCGCCAGCTCATGCGCCGCGTTGTGCAGCTCTGCCGCCAGCTCGACACCGGTTGCACCGGCACCCACGATGGCCACGGTGATTTCCTGCGCGCTGTCGGCCCGACCGGCGTGGGCGCGCAGGTAGTGGTTAAGCAGTTGCTGGTGAAAGCGCTCGGCCTGCTTGCGGCTGTCGAGAAACAGGCAGTGCTCTGCCGCGCCCTTGGTGCCGAAGTCGTTGGTGGTGCTGCCCACGGCGATGACCAGCGAGTCGTAACCCAGGCTGCGTGCCGGAACCAGTTCTGCGCCGTTTTCATCCAGCGTCTCGGCCAGATGAATCTGGCGGCTGGCGCGGTCCAGACCGGTCATGCGCCCGAGTTGAAACTGAAAGTTGTTCCACTTGGCCTGAGCCACGTAGTTCAGCTCGTCCTCATACGAGTTGAGCGAACCGGCAGCCACTTCGTGCAACAGCGGTTTCCAGATATGCGTCAGGTTGGCATCAACCAGCGTGACACTGGCCGTGCCTTTCTTGCCCAGGGTCTTGCCCAGACTGGTAGCCAGCTCCAGACCGCCAGCGCCTCCGCCAACGATAACAATACGATGCGTCATAAGGATTACTCGGAAGGTTTAAGGAATTCGGGGGGAGCTCGATCTTCGCGAGCGCAAGGCAGCTCATAGCGTCAGAAGGCTCAATAATGGGTTCATCACGACACTGTCCGGGGCAGGAGCGGCCTGCGCTCGACTGGATGCCGGTGTGCCTGAAGGTACTCTTCGACACACCTTTGCGGTTCCGGGTTCAGGTGTCTGCTCAATTTATCCGTTGTCTCAGGCGTGCTGTCGGGCAGGGGGCCAGGGGTCGGTGATTTCCAGCGGCTCGACCTGCAGCGTGTCGTCCAGGCGGATGATTCCGCTTTGTAACACTCGCGCGGTGATTCCACCATGCCCGCGCACCGCCTGGAACGTCCCGTGACCAAGACGTTGCTCAAGTCGCGCACACGGCTGACACCAGCCGGTGGTTTCGAAAATCGCCTGACCGATCCGGAAACGTCGATTCTTCAGGCTGAACAGGTTGATGCCACTGATCACCAGATTGCGCCGCAAATCCTGCGGCACGATGGGATTATCCGCCGCGCGGTTCAGCAACGAGCCAACCACCGCCAGATGTTCCCACTGGATCAACGTCACCTGCCGCGCATTGCGCGGGCCGGGCCGCGAGTGATCGCCGGTCAGACCTGCTTCACGACGTGCTTCCACGGCATCCAGCTCGATCATCTCGACCCGCGATTGCGGACGCACGCCTATCCAGCGCACACGACCTTGTTGCGGCACATCGGCCAGCAGTTCCTGCAAGGGGCTCATAAACTGATTCCAACATCGAAAACGACACTGCGCCCCAGATTGGTACGCAGAAAATCCGGAGCGCCGGGATGCGCGAACAATACCCGAGCGAAGGTCGGCCCCACCAGCGACAACGAACGCCAGCCCTGACGCAGGTACTCGGTCGGTGGTGGAAAGTGACTGTTGAGGTCCAGCACCTCGCGCTTGAGGCTGGCGAAGGCGATGATATCCAGCCCGCCCAGATCAATGCCGCGTTCGCGATAGTTGGTGGATTTCTTGCGCAGGGTAGGGGCGAGTCGGTGCAGCAGTTCAGAGGCCGGAATGCGCTTAGGCTTGGCCTCCCGACGTACCAGCTGGCTCAACGAGAACGCGCTTCGTCGTCGCGCCAGCTCCTCGCGCCACTCGTCATTGAGACGCCGACCCTCATCCAGCACGAAAAACACCTCGAAGCGCCCGTCACGAAACAGCACATCCGGCGGCTCCTGACTGGCAGGCGTGAAGTCCTCATTACGATGCGCAATGTTCAGCCCCTGCAACAGGCGCTGACAAACCCAGCGCTCACGCTCCCACTTCCGCGCATTGGAAAGAAAGGCGTTGGCTTGTTCGGCCTGGATCGTCAACAGGCGCAGGTAGTCTGAGTCATCCATAGGGCCAAGCTTAGCGTTCAAGTTGCCATGACTGGAAGAGTGAATGCAGGGGTGTAGACTGGCAATTCATTTTTTGATCGCTTGCGATAAATGTCCGCAGGCGCTGCTTTATATCGAGGATCGACCTGTGAAGCTCCTGCCCATCCTGCTGCTGGCCTTGCTGCCCCTCACCGCCAATGCGCTGCAAGTCGGTGAGCGTCTGTCTTCCTGGACACTGCTCGATCAATATGACCAGCCGTACACCCTGAACAACCAGACACAAACCCTGCTGGTCGCACGCAGCATGGACGCCGCCAAGCTGGTTAATGCCGCCCTTCAGGACAAGCCAAAAGGCTTTCTGGAATCACGCCATACGGTGTTTGTCGCTGACATCCAGAAAATGCCAACCATCATCGCCAAAATGTTCGCCATCCCCAAAATGCGCGATTACAGCTACCGCGTGATGCTTGATCGAGACGCGCGCATCGTGCCGCAGTACGCAGGCGATGACGATAAAGTGCTGTGGTTACAGTTGCGCGACGGGCAGTTGGTCCGTCAGCAGCAGTTTGGCAGTGCTGAGGCGTTGAGGGCTGCGTTGGAGAAGCCTCAATTTTGACTGCGTGCTTGCGCAGTTACTTATACATGTACTGCGTTGGGGCAGATTCAGGTCGGTGTCAGAGCATGGGTTAGATAAGCCTGCCTGATCTGGGGTCGAGCATTCATAGGGCGCTTGCTCAACACTCAAGGCGACGGTTATGAAAATAGACTGTGCCGCTTTCAGTTTTTTTGCCGTATGTATAGCGCATGTTAGATTTCCATTCGGTCGCCTAAAGCTTTTCTGTCCTGTGCCGAAGGCATGAAAAGCCAGTCAAATGGTACTCAAAATATGCATTCGGGAATTGGATATTGAAAGCTAATGCACTCTTCGCCGGGCTTTTACTTTTTTGTCTTTCAGAGGGCGCATTGGCATCAATGCAGCAAGGCCTGAATGCGTACAATCAAGGACTGTATCAGCAAGCATTTTCTCTCTTCCAAAAGGAGGCTGCAAAAGGCAATGCTCAGGCCGAGTACTACATCGGGTTGCAGTATGAGGAGGGGAAAGGTGTATCCAAAGATGCGATAAAAGCCTTTGAGAATATCTCTGCCGCCGCACAGCAGCGGCTGGTGCTGGCTCAATACCGGTTAGGTTTTTTTTATGAAAACGGTGTTGGCACAGCTGTAAATCTAGCAAAGGCTGCTGAGTTTTATAAGGTCGCTGCGGAGCAAGGTTTGCCTGCTGCACAGTCCCGATACGCACTTATGCTTGGCGAAGGAAGAGGCGTAGAAAAGGATGAAGCGTCAGCGGTTGGCTTCATACAGCGTGCCGCTGACAGTGGTGATGCCGAGGCGTTGAATATTCTGGGTGTGGGATACATCGAAGGTCGTGGTGTCGACCGTGATGCGGCCAAAGGTTTTCGCTTTCTTAAATTGGCAGCCGAGAAGGGCAACCTCCTTGCGCAACGAAACCTGGCTAAAAGCCTCGCGGAAGGAAAGGGCGTCGAGAAAGATGAGCATGAGGCATTTAAATGGTATGAAAAATCTGCTGCCGGAAACGACCCTATAGGTCAACTGGCGCTGGGCCAAGCCTATGAGTATGGCGCAGGTGTAGAAAAGGACTATGAGAGCGCACTTGCTTGGTACCGGCGTAGTGCTTCAAATGGCTATGCCCCTGCGCAGTACAAGATCGGATATTTTTACAACGTTGGCAAAGGGACAGCGACGGACTACAAGGAGGCTCGTTATTGGCTTAGGCTCGCAGCAACTCAAGGGCTTGCCGTTGCGCAGGCGGATCTGGCAAGTCTTTTTGAATCAGGCCGTGGCGGTGCTGTTGATAACGCCACAGCTGCAAAGTGGTACCGATTAGCGGCTGCTCAAAATATGCCGCGTGCTCAGTATCAGCTTGCGCGCATGCTGAAAGAGGGGCGTGGTGTCGAACGTAACTATGCAGAAGCGCTGCTGTATTTTCGTGCGCTCTCTGCAGAGCGAATTGCCTATGCGGAAAACGAGTTAGGCAACATGTACAAACATGGTTATGGTGTTCCCCAGGATTACTCGAAAGCCATGGACTGGTACTGGAAAGCAGCGGAGCAGGACGACGACGCCGCTTTCGCGAACCTCAGCTTAATCTATGAGAAAGGTTTGGGCGTTTCGAAAAATTCAGTGATTAGCTATGCCTTGATGAAATGCGCGTCTAGCATCAATCCTGACAGCAAGGTCTACAAGGACGCGATAGATAAGGTTTCGGAGGAGATGGATCCCGAGAAGGCTATGGATAGAGACAGACTGTCGCACGAGGTTTGTAGAGTCAAGAGTGTTGCTGTTGATAACTATCTGAAATAGGCTTTTGTTTGCGCAGTTTATTAGCGAGCTGGTAGGAGCGTCATACTGTTCTGAAAAGGCTGGTGTGGTGGTAAAGGCGAAATGATTCTGGAACAGGGACCTGACAGTGCTCATTTTGGGTTTGGCGGTTTATGCGTTGGGCGGTGTAGGTCTTTATTATTTGGCCGGGCAGTTAATAGCTGCGGGTGAGGCAATGGATGCCATGTATGCCTGGGTTTTTCTCGACGCGGGAGTTCAGATATCGGTCTATCAGTTTACTTGCTTTGTGTGGTCGACAGTATGTCACGCTTGCTGGATGGCACTTTTCTCACGACGGGGTGTGGTGTGGGTGGAGCGTATAAAATTTTCAAACGTCGTTTATTTGTTTTTTAGAGTGCTCGGTTATTTGTTTTTCTGTCTTTTTATTCTGGGTATTGTTGGCGTGGGGGTTGCCAAGAGGCCATTTTCTGACTTTCATCAATTCTTTTCCATACTGGTTCCCTGTCTTTTGCTGGGCGGCTGGGTTTGGTCTGCACGAGATCTTCTGATTGCGGTTTCTGGGGGCAAGCAAAGGGACGTCAGGTGAATATACCCTCGAGAGGTTGAACACAGCCGCTTGGAGTCAGGCGACTGTGAGACAGCCTTCGTGAGCAATTCGGATCGTCGCTCCAGTCACTCGTCCGTTGGCAAGAAACAGAGTTGTCTGGGACTGCGTCGATCAATGCCCCCTATGCGGAGCCTCCAGATCACCCGAGAACAACTCATCCTCGGCATCCGGGCTCACCGGAATTGCATGCTCTTCAGAAGCCCAGGCCCCCAGGTCGATCAGTTTGCAGCGCTCGGAGCAGAACGGGCGGCTCGGACTGGCTGCGCTCCATTCCACCGGGGCGTCGCAGGTTGGGCATTGAACGGTCATTGGTTGGCTCATGATTGGCCTCCACGCAAAGTAAGGTAAAAGTGGTGCAGCCGCTCGACTTCGCTGGTGAGCCAGGCGTGATCGCGGTCGTTGACCAGCACATCATTGGCATGACGCAGGCGGTCTTCACGCTGGATCTGCACCTTGAGAATGGCTTCGACCTGCTCCTGGCTGGAGCTGTCGCGCAGCATGGTGCGTTCTATCTGCAGGTGCGCCGGAGCATCGATCACCAGCAGCCGCTGAACCATGCGGTATTGCCCGGACTCGACCAGCAGTGGTGAGACCAAAATGGCATACGGCGACTTGGCCTTGGCCAGATGGCTGACGATTTCCTGATTGATCAGCGGATGCAGCAGCGCTTCCAGCCAGCGCCGCTGCTCAGGGTTTTCGAAGATCAGCTTGCGCAGCGCGCCACGATCCAGCTCGCCGCTGGTCTGCAACACGCCGTTACCGAAGTGCGCCGCTATCTGCTCCAGCGCCGGGCGCCCGGGCTCGACTACCCAGCGGGCGGCATGATCGGCATCCACAGTGTCGACGCCAAGGTCGCTAAAACACTTCGCCGCTGCACTTTTACCGCTACCGATGCCGCCAGTCAGGCCAAGAATCCAGGGTTTTTCATCAGGGTGAGTCATCTGAAACCGGCAAACTGCATGTAAGAGTCGGTTATTTGACCACCCCAGAGCAAAGCGATCCACCCCGCAATGGCCAGATAAGGACCAAAGGGGATCGGCGTACCGCTTTCGACCCTGCGCACACGCATCATGATCACCCCAAGCACCGCGCCCACCAGCGACGATAACAGGATGGTCAACGGCAAAATCTGCCAGCCGCCCCACGCGCCCAGCATGGCCAGCAACTTGAAGTCGCCATAACCCATGCCTTCCTTGCCGGTCACCAGCTTGAACAGCCAGAACACCGACCACAGCGCCAGATAGCCGGCCACCGCTCCCCACAGCGCATCGTTCAGCGAGGTGAACAGCCCGAAGGCGTTGACGATCAGGCCCAGCCACAGCAGTGGCAGCACCAGAGAATCAGGTAACAGCTGGTGATCAGCATCGATCAGACTCATCGCCAGCAGCCCCCAGCCCAATACCAGCATCGCCGCCGCCTGCCAGCCGAACCCGAAATGCCAGGCCACGTATGCCGATAACGCTGCGCAGGTCAGCTCGACCAGTGGGTAACGTTTGCTGATCGGCGCCTTGCACTGCGAGCATTTGCCACGCAGCAGCAGATAGCTGATCACCGGCAGGTTTTCCCATGGGCGGATTTTGTGCGCGCAATGCGGGCAGCTGGAACGGGGGCGGTTCAGATTGAAGACGGGTTGATCGGGTTCAGCAGGCAGGCCGAGCAGTTCACGGGATTGGGCTTTCCAGTCGCGCTCCATCATTATTGGCAGGCGATAGACGACCACGTTGAGGAAGCTTCCGATGATCAGGCCGAGGATGCAGCAGGTGGTGACGAAGGCCAGTGGGGAGCTGGCCAGGAGGTCGAGGAGGGGCATGTCAGACGACGTTTCCGAGTTGGAAGATAGGTAAGTACATAGCAAGAACCAAACCGCCCACTACCACACCGAGTACTACCATAATCATTGGTTCCATTAGGCTGGTTAAACTGTCGACCATGTTATCTACCTCATCCTCATAGTAGGTCGCCACTTTGTCTAGCATAGTGTCCAGTGCGCCCGACTCCTCGCCGATGGCAGTCATCTGGATTGCCAGACTTGGGAATACTCCTGTCGAACGCATGGAAAAGTTTAATTGCATACCTGTTGATACGTCTTGCTTAACTTTATTAACTGCATTTCTGAACACGACATTGCCCGTGGCACCTGCAACTGAGTCCAGAGCTTCCACCAGTGGAACACCGGCCGCGAAAGTCGTAGCAAGCGTTCGCGCGTAACGGGCCACTGATGACTTGAAAATTAACGGACCAATGACTGGAAGCTTCAACATAAGCCTGTCGATACGATCTCTAAATTTTTGAGACCGCTTATACGCACGTTTGAATATGAAAAAACCGGCAAAAAATACACTAATTATTCCCAGCCACCACTGCTGTACAAACTCCGATAGACCTACAACCATTAATGTAAAAGTAGGTAGCGCTGCACCAAAGCTAGAAAAAACTGACTGGAATTGCGGTACTACTTTTATTAGTAATATACCAGTAACTATAGCTGCCACTATTAGCACGGCTGTAGGATAAGTCATGGCTTTTTTTATTTTAGCTTTCAGTTTTTCAGTTTTCTCTTTGTAACTCGCCACTCGGTCCAGAAGACTTTCAAGAGCCCCGGCTTGTTCTCCGGCGTCCACTAAGTTGCAATATAGATCGTCGAAATACTCAGGTTTTTGACGCAAGGCGGTCGCAAAGCTATTGCCGGCCGAAACCTCCTGCTTAAGGGAGTTCACCAGCGTTTGCATATTTGGATTCTCAGCGCCCTCGCTGATGATGTCGAACGACTGCAAAAGCGGTACACCAGCTTTCATCATCGTAGCCATCTGGCGAGAAAAAAACGCAATGTCCAGCGGCTTGATTTTCTTGCCCCTGCCAAAAATCGAAACTGATTTTTTGCGTACCTTGGTCGGGTTGATGCCTTGCTTGCGCAACTGCGCTTTTACAAGGGCCAGGTTATGGCCACTCAGTTCACCACTGGTTTTAGTACCTTTCTTGTCAACACCTTCCCAAGTGTAAACGATGACTTTTGCTGCCTTGCTGGCCATGTTTAATCCTTGGTCACTCGGTTGACTTCTTCAAGGCTGGTAATGCCCTGCATGGCTTTTGACAGGCCTGAGGTTCGCAGGTCATGGAAGCCGTCCTTGCGCATCTGCCTAGAAATCTCAAGTGAGTTGCCTTCTTCCATGATAATACGTTCCAGCTCCGCTGTTTTCTTGACCACCTCGTAAATGCCGACTCGGCCTCTATAACCACCATTGCAATGCTCGCAGCCCATCGGCCCATAGATCTTGAACGTACCGATCTTCGTCTCTGGAAAGCCTTCTTTAATGAGTGTCTCGCGAGGAATGTCTAGTTCTTTCTTGCAGTGGGTACACAGCTTACGTGCGAGTCGCTGCGCAATAATCAGGTTGATTGCTGTAGCAATGTTGAACGCTGCAACGCCCATATGATGCAGCCTAGTCAACGTTTCCGCTGCGCTGTTGGTGTGCAGTGTTGAAAGCACCATATGGCCGGTCTGCGAGGCTTTGATGGCAATTTCTGCCGTCTCCAGGTCTCGTATCTCGCCGACCATTATCACGTCGGGATCTTGACGCAAAAAAGCGCGCAAGGCTTGGGAAAAGTCCAGTCCTTGGCGCGGGTTGACGTTAACCTGATTGATGCCTTCCAGGTTGATCTCCACCGGGTCTTCAGCTGTGGAAATGTTGATGTCTACGGTATTAAGGATATTCAGGCCGGTATACAGGGACACGGTCTTGCCGGAGCCTGTCGGGCCGGTCACAAGAATCATACCCTGTGGCTGCTTCAACGCCTCCAGATACAATGCCTTTTGTTCTGGCTCGTACCCCAGCGCATCAATGCCCATCTGTGCACTGGTCGGGTCGAGGATCCGCATCACGATCTTCTCGCCCCACAGCGTGGGCAAGGTATTCATACGAAAATCGATGGCCTTTGTTTTGGACACCCTCAACTTTACGCGTCCGTCCTGAGGCTTGCGCCGTTCCGAGATGTCCAGGCTGGCCATGACCTTCAAACGTGCAGCAATACGATTGGCCAAGTGAATTGGAGGTCTGGCGACTTCATGCAGTATGCCGTCGGTGCGCAAGCGCACACGAAAAATCTTTTCATAGGGCTCGAAGTGCAGGTCTGATGACCCTAGCCGGATAGCGTCCATCAGCATCTTATTGACGAATCTCACGACTGGAGCATCGTCAGCGTCATTCTGAGTAGTTAGAGAGGTTTCCTTGCCATCGGCCGGTTCGATATCCAGGCCCAGATCGACATCCTCCAGATTGCCCAGGCCGCTATCACTGTCAAAAAAACGATCTATCGCTATGGTCAGCTTGTCATCTTCGACCAGAATCGCTTCGGTATTCAGGCCAGTGCTAAACTGGATATCGGTCACTGCTTGATGATTGGTCGGGTCCGAAATCCCGATAAACAGTTTGTTACCGCGTCGCCACAACGGCAATGCGTGATGTTGTCTAACCAGCTTTTCACTGACTAGGCCTTTGGGCTGACTTTCTTTGTCCAAGCCGGCGAGGTCCATAAAAGGCACGCCAAACTGCTCGGAAGCCATCTCTGCAAGCGTCAAGCTTTTGACCAGTTTGTTCTGAACCAGATGGCTCACCAACGAAATCTTGTCACGGCGCGCCTGTTGATACGCTTGCTGCGCAACAGATTCAGTAAGTAGCTCGGCGAGGACCAATTGTTTGGCCAAGCCAGTGAGGACAGCATCAGTCATAAACCCACCAGACACATACAATGTGTGGGTTATAGCGCAGTCGGGCGATGCTGCCAAATGGCAGAGAGCTATGTGACGAAAATTGTCAGTTTCTGCGGATTTCGGAGCATGAATTGCAGCTCATACGCGGGATTGGCAATGTTGACGACTGAAAAGAAGTTTTGGCACGACCTGTGCTTTCACGCTCCCAAGGCACCACCTAATTGACGCCCCTGGAGAAGTGAATATGAATGCCCAAAAAGGTTTTACGCTGATTGAACTGATGATCGTTGTAGCGATCGTTGGTATCTTGGCGGCTGTAGCAATTCCTCAGTATGGGGATTACACGTCTAGAGCCCGTGCATCGGCTACTGTAAATGATATCGCTTCTTACAAGCAGGCTGTTGGTCTATGTGCTCAAGAGACCGGAGCGTTGTTAGCTTGCGGAGCCGGCTCAAACGGCGTTCCAGCAGCAGTTGCAACGGTTAACACTGTTGGTCTAGCCGTCTCGAACGTTGGTGTTATCACGGGCACCAGTGCTGCTACTGCTACAGATGGCACACCTCTTACTTTTACTTACACTCCGACTTTCGGTGCTGCTGCTGCGAACATGACATGGGTCATGACTGGTACGATCTGCAACGCATCGCGTGGTCTCCGCCCGGGTCAAGGTTGCTAAATTAAACTTACCTTTTGCCCTAGAGTTAAGATATTCAGATGGCGCAGAACGTTAGCATGTAAAAGCGATGCGCTGATTCTTTAGGTTTTTTACTAGGGGAGATGCGCATTATGAAAAAGCCCAAACGTCACCGTTCGGGCTTCTTCCATTTCGAACGTAGACGGCATTCTAGGCTTGCGCAGGCCAAACTTTCCTGGAGCGAAGGGCTGATTACATTTGAGGTCATTTAGGTGGCTACTCTATATGTGTCTTCATTTCCCCCGCCCGGACTTTAACCGATACCCAATCTCCGCAATCGCCTCAATCGCAGGCAGCAACTCCAGCCCCAACTCCGAAAGGCTGTACTCCGCGGAAGGCGGCGAAGTCGCCAGCACAGTCCGAATAACCACGCCTTTCTCCTCCATCTCCTTAAGCCTTACCGACAGCATCTTTGCCGAAATGCCGGGAATATCAACGCGCAGTTCGCCAAATCGTCGAGGACCGGCACTCAAACTCCACAGTAGATTTGGAGTCCACACTCCGCCCAGCAACCACATGCACGCCGCCACCGCGCATTCCGGGACGGGATGGTCGACTTTGCTTTTGCGCATTTTCAGGGACATGGCGGGGTGTTCCTTTGTGGAGTCGCGAGTTTCCAGCGCGTAACCAGGTTACAGAATGGTAACCGGAGAATGAGAGTATCCTTAAGTTACCAGCTATACAAAAGTTATCTGGGTGCTAGGATCTGGTCATTCTCAACCACCGGAACAATCACCTATGAAGTTCTACTACTCTCCCGGATCCTGCTCGCTTGCCGCTCATATCGTGTTGCACGAAGCGGGTGTCGCTCACGAATTGGTCAAGGTCAATCTGCGACAGCACACGCTTGAATCCGGCGATGACTATTACGCGATCAACCCCAAAGGTGCTGTTCCTGCGCTGGGGTTGGATGGCGGTGCTGTTCTGACTGAAGGCGCTGCCGTGCTGCAATATCTGGGTGACCACTTCGTACCAGCGCTGGTGCCAGCCAACGGCACGCTGGAGCGTGCACGGCTGCAGGAGATACTCAATTATCTGGCTGCTGAATATCACAAGGCCTGGACACCGCTTTTCTATCTGGCGAAGGGGGCTGATGCCACCGACGCTCAGCGTCCGGTCATCGCCAGACAAACCTACTTGAATGGCCTGCTCGCGGATGGCCGTGATTACCTGCTGGGTAACGATTTCAGCGTTGCTGACACCTACCTGTTCGCGGTAACGCGCTGGTCTGTCAATTTTGGCATTTCGCTGGAAGCGCAACCTGCTTTGCAAGCGTTCATGGCCCGAGTCGAAGCACGTCCATCCGTCAAGGCTGTACTGAAATCGGAAGGTTTGCCCGAACTGTTCAACAAGGGCTGAGTCACTTAGGCCAAAGTCCAGATTCAATCTGTTGAAACGAAAACGCCCCGGCAGATTGACTCTGTCTGGGCGTGTTCATGTGATCACTGCTGAAAGTTACCTCGCCACCCCATCAACCCGCGCCCGCCCTTTAAACCTCCTCCTCACCCCAACCACAACCATCACTACCAACAACCCCACCACCACAAAAAAGATCGTGTTAAAAATCGGAAACGGCTGATCACGACTCGTCACCGCTTCAACTTCGGTCACGTTGGGAAACATCGACAGGATGGTTATCCGCCAGCCGTAGTAGCGAATCAAAGCCAGTTGCTGGGAATCACGCGAGTAGCCTTGGGCTTTGGCCTGGATGTCGGCGGAGTCGAATTTGAAGTACCACGGGAAGCTCCAGCCGGTGTCTTCGTTGCGGTAGACCACGACTTTCTTGCTGTCCGGGTCTTCGGTGTTGATGAAGTACACGTCGCGGGTCGGGCCGTCTGCCGGGTTTTCGGCGTTGATGACGCCGTCGGCGTCCATTCTTTTGACTTCCACGCCGGTGATCATCACGACATCATGGCGCGGCAGGACGTAGTAGAGGCTTAATGCGCCGATCCCCAGTGCAACGAATACCACAAGCCAAATCGACCTTCTCAGCCACTTCATACCAGCGTCCTCTGTTTAAAATTGCGTGACTTTGCCCTAATCCGAACATTTCGAAGCAAAACAGTTATTACAAAATTCGACAAGGCCGTTGCTGACGGCGTTGTCTCCCGGAGATTGACATGATTTGGTTCCTTGAAGGGCAATCCAGCCAGCGTGAAGTGATCATGGGGGCGCGCGATGCGCTACCTGCGTCGGTGCAGATCATCGCTTCGCATCGCCAGCAGCGCTCCGAAATCACCGGGCAGGCCGATGTGGCGCTGCAAGAGCCGGTCGATAACGACGAGCGTATCGACTGGGTGCTGCACACCGCTCGCTCGCTGGGCGTCAAGATTATTGTCGCCGGCCGGATAGGCAGCTTTTACGAAGCGCAGCGTGCGCGTTTTGTCGCTGAAGGGTTGGACCTCGTCACCGGCGGAACGTCCCTGCAGACCTTCATGGATGTCGATGACAAGAGTCGTTTCACGGCAGCGGCCGAGGCGGCGGGGCTGGCATGTATTCCGGGGATTGCCGTCAGCAATGCCGAGGAGTTGCAGGCGGCTTACGATGCGTTGGCGGTGTCTGGCGAGGTGTGCATCAAGCCGGTGGTCGGGATTTACGGGCGCGGCTTTTGGCGCTTCAAGACCGACGTTGACGATTTTCGTTGTTTCGCCAACCCCGATGCGCGTGAAACGACCTTTCAGGCGTACCTTAATGCTTATCGTCAGGCTGATGATGTTCCCGCCATGCTGCTCATGCCGTACATGCCGGGCAGTGAGTGTTCGGTGGACATGGTCTGCGAGCACGGCAATGCGGTTGCCTTCGTCGGGCGGCGCAAGGTTGGGCTCAATCAGACCTTCGAGCGTGACAGCGAAGCGGTAAAACTGGCAGTCCGTGCGGCGGAGCACTTTGCCTGCGACGGGCTGATCAATGTGCAGACCCGCGACGACGCGGATGGCAAGCCGCGCTTGCTGGAGATCAACCCGCGTTATTCAGGCGGCATTGGCTACACCCGTGAAACCGGCATCAACCTGCCGGGTATTTTCGCGGCACGGCGTCTCGGCTTGAAAGAACCGGAAACACATTGGCTGGAAGATATCCGCGTCAAGGCCATCACGGTCGCTGTACGGGCCTCGGTTTGATCGTGATAATAGATTTTTGCTATCACTAATCGCTCTTATCAGGGAGGATCGGGCATGAAGCTTCTTGCGCCAGGTGCAAACACTGCTTTAGCTAACGCCCACTGCTCCTGGAACCTGGAGAGCGGTAAGTCTTCGGTTTTTGGTGAGTACGCAGCGGTCGCCTTGCTGGCGGTCAACGACAAGCGCCAGCCGATGGGCGATCCGGCGCTGCTGCATCAGGAGCAGGGCTGGATGGAGTGGAGCGGCGGCCCTCAGGACGTTGGCTGCACGTTAAGGCTGGACAGGTTGCCGACGGGCAGTGATCGCGTGCTGCTGATGGTCTACGTCTACGCAGCCATGGGGCCGATCCGCGATATTGCCAGCCTGCACCTCAAAGTGGATGGTGATATCGAGCACCGCCTGGACCTGCTCGATAACGGTGAAGCGGCGATCATCATCGGCGAGTTCTACCAGCGCAATGAGCAATGGAAATTCCGCGCGCTGAGCGAAGGCTCGGCGTATGGACTGTCGGCGTTCGGGCGCAAGATCGGTCTGGACGTGGACGACCGTCATCCGCGCCGCCCGTCTGCGGGTTCGGGTGGCGGGCCACGGCATGAGTCGGCGACCGGCACGGCGTTCGTGGTCGGCCCGGCGCACGTCATGACCTGTGCGCATGTCATCGAAGACATGGGCGTGTTCTACATCACTTCACTGGAGGGCCGTTACAAGGCCGAGCCAGTGGTCATCGACCGTCGCAATGACATCGCGCTGCTGCGCGTGCAGGGCGCACCGCTGTTGTCTCCGGTTACATTCCGGGACGGGCAGGGCTGTGAGCCGGGTGATACCGTAGCGGTTTTGGGCTATCCACTGGCGTCCATTTCAGGTGGCGGGTTGCAGGTGACTCAGGGCGGGATCTCCGGTCTGTTCGGCCTGCACAACGATGCCAGCCTGTTTCAGTTCACGGCACCGATACAGCCGGGGTCCAGTGGCAGCCCGTTATTCGACAACGGTGGCGCGGTGATTGGCATGGTGACCTCAACCGTACCGGACGGGCAGAACATGAACTTCGCCGTGAAGTCCGCACTGTTGCTGGCCTTTCTGCAGGCGTGCCGCATCGACGCTGCGCATGCCCGCCCGGAAAGGTCCTACACCACCACAGAAATCTCACGCACCGCTCAGTCGTCGTTATGGCTCGTTGAAGCCTCTCGCCAATGAAGTTGGTGTTGCCTGGCTGGTCTGCAGGCGTCAGGGGCTGCGGCCCCGCTAATCAGGAATTTATCGATGGACAGCAGCGCAGCTTTTTCCAACCCTACAAAGCTTCGTGCTGATCTGCTTCGTGGTCGTCTCGATGTCAGCGTCGATTCGTCGACCATCGCTCCGGATTCACTGTTCGGCTTTGCCGAGCGGCGTAACCCCAAGCGCGCGTTTCTCTTCGTGTCCCGAGTGTTGGGACGCCACATCCCTGCGCGCCCGAGCGTGATGCTGAAAAGTTTTCAGGACCTGGCGCACAAGATTCCCGCAGACCTGCCCGGCCCGGTGCTGGTCATCGGCATGGCCGAAACCGCCGTGGGCCTCGGCGCCGGCGTACATCGTGCCTACAGCGCAACGCGCCCGGATGCCTTGTACATGGTCAGTACGCGCCATCCGACCGGCAGCGTGCTGTTCGCCCGCTTTGAAGAAGAGCACAGCCACGCCAGCGCTCATCTGATCCACCTGCCCGTTGATCCGGCGTTACGCGAGATGATGCTCGGCGCCCGTTCGCTGGTGCTGGTCGATGACGAGGCGTCGACGGGCAAGACCTTCATCAACCTGCATCAGGCGCTGGTCGAGGCGGGGTTGAGCAAGATCGAGCGGGTGGTGACCTGCGTGCTCACCGACTGGTCGGCGGGCGCGGTCAGTACCTCGATGGGCGCAGTGGCAGAGCAGGTCTCGCTGCTGCAAGGCTCGTACTTCTTTGATGAAGACCTAAGCGCGCCGCTGCCGGAGATGCCGGAAGTCGGCACCGTCGCCATGGGTGACTGGCCGCTGGTCACTGCTAACGACTGGGGGCGCATGGGTGTGCTGTCGGTGGCCGATACGCTGGCGCCCGGCATTACCGTCAAAAAGGGCGAACGCATTCTGGTGGTTGGCACCAGTGAATTCGTCTGGCGCCCGTTCCTGCTCGCCGAGCGTCTGGAGAAGGCCGGAGCCGACGTGCATTTCAGTTCCACCAGCCGTTCACCGATTGCACTCGGTCATGCCATCGACCATGCGCTGTCGTTCTCCGACAACTATGGCCTGGGCATCCCCAACTTCCTCTACAACGTGCGGCCGGGTCAGTTCGATCGGGTGCTGATCTGTACCGAAACCCCAAGGCAGGCCGTGCCTGCCGAGCTGATCGAAGCACTGAACGCCGAGGTCATCTGCGATGAGTAACGACCGTCCGCTGATCTTCGTCGATCTGGACGACACGCTGTTCCAGACCGCGCGCAAAACCCCGGCTGGCATTGAAAAGCATGTCGCAACCCTGGACATCACGGGTAATGCCAACGGCTACATGACCAACGTGCAGAAGTCGTTCGCGCACTGGTTGCTGGCGCATTCTGATGTGGTGCCGGTGACGGCGCGCAGTGTCGAGGCCTACAGCCGGGTCAAACTGCCGTTCACCGCAGGCGCGATCTGTTCCCATGGTGGGGTGATGCTCGATGTCATGGGGCGACTGGACCATGACTGGAATGAGCAGATGAAACAGACCCTGGCCAGCTACCAGTCGCGCCTGCATGAGCTGTCTGCGACGACACTGGCGATCGGTCAGGAGCTGGGGTTTTCACTGCGCGGCTGGGTGGTCGAAGAGGCGCAGCTGTTCCATTACGTGGTGACCAAGCACAACGAGAGCGATGACAGCATCCTCGGCAAAGTACTGGCCGAAGTGCAGGCGCGGGGCTTGCTCGATGGCATGCATATCCACGGCAACGGCAACAATCTGGCTTTCCTGCCCGAAGGGCTGGCCAAGCGTTACGCGGTCCAGGAGTGGCTGCGGCGCGACAAGGCGATCAATGGCGAACGCCCGGTGCTCGGTTTTGGCGACAGCATTACCGATCTGGGTTTCATGGACGAGTGCCACTGGTGGGCGACACCTGCCCGCAGTCAGTTGGCGAAAATGTTTGTCGGAGCAGCGCATGAGTGATCCCGTTCACGGGCTCTATACGGTCGGCAGCGGCAGTTA
The DNA here is from genome assembly GCF_017832255.1 of Pseudomonas sp. PvP028. NCBI lineage: Bacteria > Pseudomonadati > Pseudomonadota > Gammaproteobacteria > Pseudomonadales > Pseudomonadaceae > Pseudomonas > Pseudomonas sp. PvP028. The sequence goes on along the minus strand of NZ_JAFIBL010000001.1, from coordinate 495,552 downwards.
CCTGCACGATGATGTGCATTTTCTGTTGCGCGGCGTGGCGCTACAGACCACCAGCGTCGAGGAGAAGGAGCGCCTGATTCAGACGCGACAGAAACACTATTCGGAAATGATCAGCGAAGAGTCGGCCCCCAGCGTCGCCCACAAGGCGCTGTATGAGCGGGCGCTCGAGCAGAATGGCGCGCGCATGGCCGACGATGTACAGGCCCTGGCCCAGGCGCTCGCCCGCGAGTGCGCAGGCGCTGAAATCATTCTGGTGTCGTTCGTGCGCGCCGGTCTGCCATTGGGCGTGTTGTTGCGGCGGGCTCTGATCGATCTGGGTCGCGAAGCGCACCACTACGGCATCAGTATCGTCCGTGATCGCGGCATTGATGCGGTGGCGCTTGAAGCCATCATTCAGGCCCACGGCGCGCAGAACATCGTGTTCGTCGACGGCTGGACCGGCAAGGGCGCGATTTCGGGGGAGATCCGTCGCAGTCTGGCGGGCGATACGCGCTTTCCGGATCAGCCACGGCTGGTGGTGCTGGCCGATCCGTGCGGCAGCGCCTGGCTGGCAGCGTCGGCAGAAGACTGGGTGATTCCGTCCGGCATTCTCGGTGCCACGGTGTCCGGTCTGGTGTCGCGCTCTATCTGGCCGGCGGACGGCGGGCTGCACGGTTGCGTGGTGTACGAGCAGTTGCTGGAGCACGACGTCACGCAGTCTTTTATTGAACAGATCGACAGCCAGCGTCGTCAAAACAGTTCTACGCTCACACTGACACCCTGGACGCTGGCTCAGCGAACCGAACTCAAGGCCGCCGCATCACAGGTGGTCGACCGTCTGGCCGAGCGCTTCAGGATCAATAACTTCAATCGCATCAAGCCGGGCATTGCCGAAGCCACCAGAGCGGTCATGCGCCGCGTGCCGGATCACGTACTGGTGCGCAACCTGGCTGACAGCGACGTGCAATTGCTGTTGCACCTGACCGAAAAAGCGGGGATCCCCGTCGAAGAAGTGGGCGATCTCCTGGGGCCCTATCGGGCCGTGACCATCATTCGGAGTCTGAGCTAATGGCCTTATTCTCGCCTTATGCGCTGGGGGCAACGCTGTATATGCCCGCGACCCGGCACGACATCGTCGATGTGGTGTTCGGTGAAAAGATTCCCGAGCTGCGTTCGCTGGTCGTCTGTCTGGAAGACGCCGTGGCGCTGACCGATGTCGACACGGCGTTGCTCAATCTTCGTCAGGTACTCACCCGTATCCGTGACCGTGGCGGTCGTCCGGCCAACGGTCCGCTGCTGTTCGTGCGTCCGAGGGACGCAGCGATGGCGCGCATTCTCAACGACTGGCCGCTGATGGCGCACGTCGACGGTTTCGTTGTGCCCAAGCTCTCGCTGAAAAGTCTGACGAGTTGGGAGCAGGCCGTCACCAATCCTTCGCTGGCGTTGATGCCTACACTGGAAACCCCCGAGGTGTTCAATCCGACCGCGATGGTCGAGTTGGGGGAAGCCTTGAAGGCCAGTCTGTACGAGCGGATCATTGCGCTGCGCATCGGGGGTAATGACCTGATGGGCTGCCTGGGGCTGCGCCGCAATCCGGCCATGACCCTGTACTCGACGCCGATGGGGTATGTCATCCCCATGCTGGCGGGTGTCATGGGTTCGCAGGGCTTTGCGCTTACCGCTCCGGTGTTCGAGCAGTTGGCCACTCCGGACATTCTGCAGCATGAACTGACGCTGGATATTACCAATGGGTTGGTCGGTAAAACGGCAATTCACCCCTCGCAGGTCAATATCATTCAGAATGCGCTACGCGTCAGTCTGGAGGACATGAACTCCGCCCGGATGATTTTGAACTCTGTGGCCCCCGCAGTGTTCAAGTACAACGACGCGATGTGTGAACCGGCTACCCACTACAAATGGGCAACCCACATCATGGAGCGCGCCAAATGGCATGGAGTGTTATCCGCACCCGCTTCGATCATGGATGCCAGCATTCGACTCGCTGAGGCAGTTAGCTAGATGATAGAACCTGACCTTGAAACCGCAGGACCTGATCTTGAGCCTGTAGGGCCCGACCTTGAAATCGAAGTGGAACAGCGCCTGCTGGCGGTCTTCGATTTCGACGGGACCATTACCCGCCACGACAGTTTTGTCCCGTTTCTCAAATTCGCCTTCGGGCAACGTGCCTTTTCGGTGCGCATGGCGCGGCTGGTGCTGCCCAGCATCGGCTACCTGGCCAAGCGCCTGACCCGCGACGAACTCAAGGGCCGTCTGATCAAGGCTTTTCTGAGCGGTGTTGAAGTGCAATGGCTGCAGCAGAAGGCTGAAGCGTTCTGCCAGTCGCACTGGAAACGCCTGATGCGTCCTGCTGCGCTGGAGTCCATCGCCGCTGAAATCGAGAAGGGCGCCATTGTCACGCTTTGTTCAGCATCGCCTGCTATGGTCCTGCAACCGTTCGCTGATCGCCTGAAAGTAGAGCTGATCGGTACCAATCTGGAAGTGATCGACGGCAAGTTGACCGGCTTGATCGAAGGCAGCAACTGCCGCTGCGACTCGAAAGTTGCACGGCTGGAGAGCGTCTATGGGCCGCTGACCCAGTTCCGGGTTCGCGCCTGGGGCGACACCCGAGGTGACCACGAATTGCTCGCCGCTGCTCAGGATGCGCACTGGCGTTTGTTCCATCCGACGTGGCGTCGAGGCCGTTATAAAGGCCCCGTTAACGCCAAGTTACACAATCCTGATGGCAAAGACGGGCCAACACGGTAAGGCTGTAACACTTTTATCCGAAATCCAACGTCACATGGAGCGAAAAATGGCACTCACTTTGGCAAAGAACCAGACGATCTCACTCGAGAAAACTGCTGGTACAGGCCTCAAGAAAGTCAGCATGGGACTTGGATGGGACCCTGAAAAAGCCAGTGGTTTCTTCGGTAAATTGCTCGGTGGTGGCGGCGGCGATATCGACCTGGATGCCTCGTGCATCATGCTCGACTCCGACAAAAAGCCCCTCGACCTGGTCTGGTTCCGCCAACTGCAATCGCGTGACGGTGCCATTCAGCATTCGGGTGACAACCGTACCGGCGAAGGCGCGGGCGACGATGAAACCATCAGCGTCGATCTGGAAAAACTGCCTGCCGCCGTCAAATACCTGGTGTTCACCGTCAATTCGTTCACCGGTCAGAATTTCGAAAAAGTCGCCAACGCCTACTGCCGTATTGTCGATCTGGGCAGCCGTAACGAACTGGGTCGCTTTGATCTGTCCGAAAAAGGTCAGCACACCGGCGTGGTGATGTCTTATCTGGCGCGCACGCCGTCGGGCTGGGACTTCACTGCAGTAGGCCAGGTCACCAACGGTCGCACTGCTGATGATCTGGTCGAGCTGGCGATCGGGGCTGTACGGGTATGACCCAACTCGTCCCGGGCGCCAACGCGCCGGTCGCTGCCGGCCCGCTGACGGTGGAAATTATCTACTCTCCGATCGCGGATGCTGATATCGACGTCTCCGCTTTTCTGCTGACCGCGTCCGGCAAGGTCCGTGGCGATCAGGACATGTGTTTCTACGGCCAGAAAAGCGTGAACGGCGGTGCGCTGCAGCAGACGGAAGCGTCGGCCGGACGTGCGGTGTTCAGTCTTGACCCGAGCCGTCTGGACTCGGTCATCGAGAAGGTTGCCCTGACGGCGACCATCTATGAGAACAAGGCCAGTTTTGGCAGCGTGTCACGCCTGGCCTTGAACATCACCGGCGGTATCGAAGCAGATATCCCGACCAGCGGCATGAAAGAAACCGCGCTGATTCTTGGCGAGTTCTACCTGCGTCAGGGGGCATGGAAATTCCGTTGCGTGGCCCAGGGTTTTGCCGGCGGCCTTGAGCCATTGGCGAAAAACTTCGGCGTTGAAGTCGCCGCGCCTCAGGATGAGCCTGCACCTGCACCTGCACCTGCACCTGCACCTGCACCTGCACCTGCACCTGCACCTGTTCCAGCACCTGCACCGAAGTCGACCGTCAGTCTGAGCAAGATTACGCTCGACAAGACCCGTGCTTCGATCAGCCTGGAAAAATCCAGTGCCGGTTTCGGTGAGATTCGGGTCAACCTGAACTGGAACCGTCGTAACGACAGCAAGGGCGGCGGCTTCTTCTCGATGAAGAAGAGCAATGCCATTGACCTTGATGTAGGCTGCCTCTTCGAAATGCAGGACGGTCTCAAAGGCGCTGTTCAGGCGCTGGGCAACTCGTTCGGTTCACTTAACACCGAGCCGTTCATCAAGTTGATGGGCGATGACCGTACCGGCTCGATCAGCGACGGTGAGTGGCTGCACATCAATGGCGCGCACTGGAGCAAGATCCGTCGCATTCTGGTCTACGCGTTTATCTACGAAGGTGCGCCGAACTGGAAAGAAACCGACGGGGTCGTCACCATTCACGCGCCGGGCCAGCCGCCCATCGAGGTTCGCCTCAATGAAGAGGGCGGTCGTCAGGGCATGTGTGCCATTGCCCTGCTGGAAAATGACAACGGTGCGGTCAAGGTGACGCGTCGTGTGGATTTCCACAACGGCCACAGCAACATGGACAAAGCCTACGGCTGGGGCATGCGCTGGGCTGCCGGTTCCAAGTAAACAATACCGTGGTATTTCTGGGCTGGCTGTGCCGCCTCATGGGAGATAGACATGCTGGACTGGTTGAAAACAAACGCAACAGCTGCTCGCGAAAAGCTGGCTTCGGAAGTCTCGAAGTTCAAGAATCGCGAATTCATGGAGGCTGTGGTTTCCGGCTGTGCTCTGGTATCGGCCGCAGACGGTGATATCAGCTCCAGTGAAAAGCAGAAAATGGCCGGTTTCATTCAGAACTCTCAGGAACTGAAAGTTTTCGACATGAAGGACGTCATCCAGGGCTTCCAGGAAGCCTGCTCCAAGTTCGAGTTCGATTTTGAAATTGGTCGCGCCGAGGCCTTGAAAACCATTGGCAAGATCAAAAAGAAAGAAGATGCAGCCCGTTTGCTGGTGCGCGTCTGCTGTGCTATCGGTGGCGCCGATGGCAGCTTCGATGAGAAAGAGCGGGAAGTCTGCCGCACCATCTGTCGAGAGCTTGGCCTCAACCCGTCCGATTTCGACCTGTAATTTTTTACCCTAAGGAACGCAGTTAAATGGAAAGCACCTCTCTAGGCTTCCCTCCACTCACGATGGCGGTTTTCGTCGGTCTGGCCGTTACGGCCATGGCTATCGACATGTTCTCCCACCGGGGAAACAAGCCAATCACCCTCGCGCAAGCCTCGGCGTGGTCGATTTTCTGGGTCGCCATTTCGCTGGCCTTCGCGGGTTTCCTGTATGTCCAGCACGGCTCTGAAGTCGCCACGTTGTTCGTGACCGGTTACGCGCTGGAAAAAGTGCTGAGCGTCGACAACCTGTTCGTGTTCATGGCGTTGTTCTCCTGGTTCAAGATTCCGGATGGCCTGCGCCACCGCGTTCTGTACTGGGGCATCATCGGCGCCATCGTCTTCCGCGGCATCTTCGTCGCCATCGGTACCGGCCTGTTGGCGCTGGGTCCATGGGTCGAAGTGGTGTTTGCGGTCATCGTTGCCTGGACAGCCATCATGATGCTCAGGGCGGGCGATGACGACGACGAAGAAGTCGATTACTCGCAACACATGGCTTATCGCTTCGCCAAGAAGCTGTTCCCGGTGTGGCCAAAACTGCACGGCAGCAACTTCTTCGTCAGCCGCTCGGTTCTGGAACAGGAAGTCAAAAAGCCTGAAAACGCCGGTATCACGCTGGCGGCCAAAGGTGCTCTGTTCGCGACCCCGCTGTTCCTGTGTCTGGTTGTGGCGGAAATCTCCGACGTGCTGTTCGCGTTCGACTCCGTACCTGCAATCATCGCCGTGAGCCGCGAGCCGCTGATCGTATTCTCGGCCATGCTGTTCGCGATTCTTGGTCTGCGTACCTTGTATTTCGTACTCGAAGCCCTCAAGCGCTATCTGGTGCACCTGGAGAAAGCGGTTATCGCCTTGCTGTTCTTCATTGCCTTGAAATTGGGCCTGAATGCTACCAACCACCTGTTCCATCACGGTTACGAGATCAGCGCCAATGCCAGCCTGCTGGTGGTAGTCGTCGTATTGATCATCGGTATCGTTGCAAGCCTGCTCTTCCCGGGCAAAGACGAATCCGCGGAAGAAAAAGCGTAAACACTGGATAAAGGAGATAAACGAATCATGGCTTTGACTCTGCAAAAAGGTGGCAACCTTTCGCTGTCGAAAACCGACCCTACCCTGACCAAAGTATTGATCGGTCTGGGCTGGGATCCGCGAGCCACTGACGGACAGGATTTCGACCTGGACGCCAGCGCATTCCTGTTGGCCGCCAATGGCAAGGTCCGCAGTGAAGCTGACTTCATTTTCTACAACCAGCTCAAGAGCGCTGACGGTTCTGTCGAGCACACCGGTGACAACCGTACCGGTGCTGGCGACGGCGATGACGAAGTGGTCAAGGTCGATCTGGCCCGTGTCCCTGCCGATGTGGAGAAAGTTGTTTTCGTCGTGACCATTCACGACGCAGACAGCCGTAAGCAGAACTTCGGTCAAGTGGGTGGCTCGTTCATTCGCGTATTGAATGAGCAGTCAGGCTCTGAAGTCGTTCGCTACGACCTGGCAGAAGACGCCTCCACTGAAACCGCGATGATTTTCGCCGAACTGTACCGCAACAATGGCGAGTGGAAGTTCCGCGCCGTGGGTAGCGGTTTTGCCGGTGGACTGAAAGCCGTAGCCAACTCTTTCGGCATGAATTTCTGATTCACGCCCAACCACTTTTCTGGAAAGGATCAAGAACATGGCAGTAAGTCTGAGTAAAGGCGGCAACGTTTCCCTGTCCAAAGAGGCTCCTGGCCTGACAGAAATCACCGTGGGCCTGGGCTGGGATCCGCGTGTGACCGATGGCACCGAGTTCGACCTGGATGCGTCGATCTTCATCGTTGGCGAAAATGGCAAAGTGCTGGACGACAACAGCTTCATTTTTTACAACAACAAGAAGTCGGCTGATGGCTCGGTCGAGCACCTGGGCGATAACCGTTCAGGCGCTGGCGAAGGCGATGACGAGTCGGTAACGGTCAAGCTCACTGGCCTGGCAGCGGCAGTGAAGAAGCTGGTTTTCGCGGTCACCATCCATTCCGCCGAAGAGCGCAAGCAAAGCTTTGGCCAGGTTTCCAACGCTTACATCCGCGTTGTGAACAAGGCTGACGGCAAGGAAATCGCTCGTTACGACCTGTCGGAAGATGCATCCACTGAAACCGCGATGATCTTCGGCGAGCTGTATCGCAATGGCGAAGAGTTCAAGTTCAAGGCCATTGGCCAGGGCTTTGCCGGCGGTCTGAAGCCGTTGGCAGAAGCTCACGGCGTGGCAATCGGCTAAACCCGAGCAGCGCCCAATAAAAACCCCCGCCAGCGATGGCGGGGGTTTTTTATTGGGTGCTGATTACCGCTATCGTTCCTCACGCTCCAGCGTGGGAGTGCAGTTCACGACGCTCTGCGTCGCAAGAGCACGCGGAGCGTCCAGAAAGGCATGCGACGCAGAGCGCCGCACGATAGTCGCCAGTGCGCAGCACAGTCTCCGGTCTAATAACGTAGTGCTGAAGTCAGCGTTCGCTTCTGCCCACACCCGATGGCCCTGCGGCCAGCATGCGCCCGGCCAGTCGAGAGAAGGGCAGACTTTGCAGCCATACCGTGCCAGGGCCGGTCAGTCTGGCGAAGAACACCCCTTCGCCGCCGAACAGCATCGACTTGATGCCGCCACCGACCATGCGGATATCGTAATCGACCGTCTGGGTCATGGCCGCCAGGCAGCCGGTGTCGACATCCAGCGCTTCGCCCGCCGCCAGTTCGATCTTGCGCACCGTGCCGCCCATATGCACGAACACCCAGCCGTCGCCTTCCAGCTTTTGCAGGATGAAACCTTCGCCCCCGAACAGGCCGGTGAGGATTTTCTTCTGGAACTGGATACCGATGGAGACGCCTTTGGCGCCGGCCAGGAAACTGTCTTTCTGACAGATCAGCTTGCCGCCGAAATCACGCAGGTTGAGCGGCAGGATCGTGCCGGGGTAGGGCGCTGCAAACGCCACGCGGCCCTTACCCGAACCCTGTTGCGAAAACACCGTGGTGAACAGGCTCTCGCCGGTCAGCATGCGCTTGCCTGCACCGAACAGCGAACCCAGCAGCCCGGACGATTGATTGCTGCCGTCGCCGAAGATGGTTTCCATCTGCACGTCGCAGGTCTTGTACATCATCGCCCCGGCTTCGGCAACGGCGCTTTCGCCAGGGTCAAGCTCCAGTTCGATGAACTGGGTTTCCGTGCCGTAGAGCTTGAAGTCCACGCCATCGATGGTCTGCGCCAGGCCATAGCCGCCGGAGGCGTTCGGGTCGGGCGTAAAGGAAGGGCGTCTGGCGGGTACAGAGACAGGCGCGTTTGTCGGGGCTGCCTGCGCGGGCAGCGCGGACGGCTTGGGCTGGATCATCTCCGGCATCGGATCAGGAAAAGGCGTCACACCGTCCTTCTTCATGGCGCGCACCTGCGGCACCTGATAGATCGGCTGCCAGTCCGGCATGCCTTGCTTCCAGCACCAGGCACCGGGCGACTCACGGGCGATCAGCCGCGCAGCATCCGCGTCCATCGGGCCGAGTTGCTTGCCCGCGTTCATCACAAACCATTGTTCCAAAGCGTCTACTCCCGAGCGAACAGTGACAGTTGGCTGTGCGCGATGTGTCAGAGGCTCAGGCGCATGGACAGGTCCACGGCTTTCACATCCTTGGTCATCGCACCGATGGAAATGTAATCGACACCCGTTTCGGCAATCACTCGAAGGGTATCCTCGTTGATGCCGCCGCTGGCTTCCAGACTGGCACGGCCTGCGGTGAGGCGCACGGCCTCGCGCATGTCATCAAGGCTTAGTTCATCGAGCATGATGATGTCGGCGCCTGCGTCCAGCGCCTGCTGGAGTTCACCCAGACTCTCCACCTCGACTTCCACAGGCTTGCCGGGTGCAATCCGGTGCGCCGCTTCTACTGCCTGAGCGATGCCACCACAGGCTGCGATATGGTTTTCCTTGATCAGAAACGCGTCGTAAAGCCCGATGCGGTGGTTATGACAGCCGCCGCAGGTGACCGCATATTTCTGCGCCATGCGCAGGCCCGGCAGGGTCTTGCGGGTATCCAGCAGTTTGACCTGAGTGCCCGCGACCATGTCCGCGAAGTACTGCGCACGCGTGGCCACTCCCGAGAGCATCTGCAGGAAATTGAGCGCGCTGCGTTCGCCGGTCAATAGGGAGCGGGCCGGGCCTTCTAGGTGAAACAGCGCCTGATTCGGGCTGACGCGATCGCCATCGGTCACTTGCCAGTGCACAGCGACACGCGGGTCCAGTTGCCGGAAGACTGCATCGACCCAGGCAGTACCCGCGATCACCGCTGCATCGCGGGAAATGATGGTGGCCTTGGCCAGTCGCTCTGCCGGAATCAATTGGGCGGTGATATCGCCGCTGCCGACATCCTCCAGCAATGCGCGACGCACATTGGCCTCGATCTCGGCGGTCAGGTCGGCAATTCGTAAATTCGGCATGGCGGGCTCCAGTAGCAAAGTCGTTCAAGTATAAGGCACCGCATTCCGCTTACCCACCTGCGCCATTGCCAAGGTGTTACCCCAGGAGACGTGCAGTTGGTCGGTTTGGCAGATTCGTTTGCGATGGAACGCGAATATCGCGGTCTATCGCTGCACACGAATGCCTTGCCGGTTCTTTCGCGAGAGTGAAAGAAAAGTCTCACTGGCGTCGATGACAAGTTTTGAAAGATAATCCGACTTGTAATTGACGCCATGGGTTTGACGTTGTGCAAGGTCAAGAGGGTCGCTTCACAGTGCGGGGGTAGCAAGCCACGTTTGTGATGGGGTTCAGGTTGTTTCCTGTCAGGGGGTGTAATGCCGAACGACGAAAAAGTAGTGCCGTTGAGCAAATCGTTCCCTTTGCAGGGGGCGGGTACTCCTTTGGCCCGATTACCTGTTGTGTTGTTGCAGGTTCGCGACAAGGCGGCCCAGCAGCTCAAGGATGCATTGCAGGCGTTGTTCGATAACGCTGACGATACGCTGTTCGAAATGGCTGACCGCGCCCGCAGCAACACTGAGCAGAACATCTTTTTTGAAGCCATGCGTGACCTGCGCCTCAAGCGCAAAAGCATAGAACGTGGTTTTCTCGACAAGTTTTACGAGTCTTTCCTGGTCCTGGGCCACTATCAGATTCAGGAACCCGTGCTTCCGGCCGCTGTGTCTTTCGACAAGCTGTCGTTGGTGCACAACGATGATCTCGAGAAGACCGTGGCCGTGGACGCCATGGTCAGCAAAGTCATGAGCCGTGACGCCCTCGCTCTGGGCCAGCTCACTGCCCGCCTGAACGTCCTCATTCCTCAAGCCATTGCCGAAGACTCCAACCCTCTGGGGCCGGCGATGCTCTGCAGATTCTTTCTGGAGGCAGGGCGCAGCCTTGGCGTCGAGATCAAGGTCAAGCTGATCATTCTCAAGCTGTTCGAGAAGTACGTCCTGGCCAATACGGACGATCTGTACAGCGAAGCCAATCAGTTGCTGATTGCCACAGGTGTATTGCCGGACATGAAAGCGTTGCCGGCCCGTCGCTCATCCGACCGGGCGGCACCCAGAAGTCGCTCCGCCGAGATGTCCGACCCTGCCCTGAACGAAGCCGCCGACAAGCTCGACAAGGGTGTGCAGGAGGTGTTCTCGGCTTTGCAGGAACTGCTGCTGCACGTGCGCGGCCACCTCGCGCCGCGTCATGAGCCCAATGCCGAAGTGCGTCCGATTTCCAGCCGGGACCTGCTGCGCCTGCTGTCTCACCTGCAGCAATATGTGCCGTCGCAGGACACTTCAGACGATTTCGACCTGCGCAATCAGCTGGAACAACTGCTGACGCGCGTCAACGTCAAGACCGGAAAATCCAGAATCGTCGGTGTCGGTGACGAAGATGTCATCAACCTGATCGCCATGCTGTTCGAGTTCATTCTCGATGACCGCAACCTGACGCCTTCATTGCGTGCTCTGATCGGACGCCTGCAGATTCCGATGCTCAAAGTGGCGGTCATCGACAAAAGTTTCTTTAGCCGCGGCAGTCATCCTGCCCGTCGCCTGCTCAACGAAATTGCCACTGCCGCGCTGGGCTGGGGTGGCCGTGACGACTATCAGCGCGACTCGCTGTATCAGCGCGTCGAGCAGATCGTGCAGCGCCTGCTCAATGATTTTGTCGATGACCCGGCGATCTTTTCCGAATTACTGGCGGATTTTCTGGCCTTCACCAGTGACGAGCGTCGCCGCAGCGAGCTGCTTGAGCAGCGTACCCGCGATGCCGAAGAGGGTCGCGCCCGTGCCGAACTGGCTCGGCAGCAGGTGCAGCACGAGCTGAATCAGCGCCTGCTGGGCAAAACCTTACCCGAGGTTGTTGTGCGGCTGCTGCAGGAGGCTTGGAGCAAGGTATTGCTGCTGACTTGCCTCAAGCATGGCGAAGAGTCCAGCGAGTGGCAGGCCGGGCTGGAGACCATGGATGAGTTGATCTGGAGCGTCGAGCTGCATGATGATCCGCAGGCCTTGCAGCGCCTGCTGGAGCTGGTTCCGGGACTGCTCAAGTCGCTGCGTGACGGCTTGAGCAGTGCCGCTTTCGACCCGTTTGCCACCAGCGAATTTTTCAGTCAGCTGGAGTCGCTGCACGTGAAAGCGTTCCAGCACTTCTCGCGCTTGCAGGAAAGTGAGGGCGACACTGCGCAAAGCGATGCCACGCAGGCAGACGGCCAGGCCGTAGAGGGCCCGCCGATGATGGAGGTGATCGAGGAAATCGTTCTGATTACCGCTGAAGAGCAGATGCTCAATGAGCCGGTGGTCCAGCTACCTGATGACGACGCAGGCCTGCAGATGGTCGACAAGCTGCGGGTCGGTTGCTGGGTCGAGATTCAGGAAGATGAAGAGCACAAACTGCGTTGCAAGTTGACCGCGATTGTCGAGCCGACCGGGCGTTATGTGTTCGTCAATCGGACCGGCATGAAGGTTCTGGAAAAGACCCGCACCGGTCTTGCCATAGAGTTTCGCCGCGGCGCGGTACGTATTCTCGATGATGCGCTGCTGTTCGATCGGGCCCTGGAGTCCGTCATCAGCAACCTGCGCAAGCTCAAGGGCGCCTGACTGGCGGCGATGTTGTCTGTCGCCAGACGCACATTTGACTGCGGTGCCGACGCCCCGCGTCGGCCTGCAGTCCACGCCGCGCCGCCAGGGATCCTTGGTGTCTACAGCGCGTTTCCTACATCGCGAATCCGTACCCAAGCCCCCACATTAGCTTCTGTCACGGGCATAATCAGCGCTACTTATTTTCCCCCCTTCAAGGAGCATTCATGCAACTGGACTCCGCAAGCGGCTGGTGCGACGGCGTGCAGCATTGCCCCTCGCCCAACTTCAATGCGCGACCCGAAGGCGAAATCTCGCTGCTGGTGATTCACAACATCAGCCTGCCCCCAGCACAGTTCAAGACCGGCAAGGTGCAGGCTTTCTTTCAGAACCAGCTCGACATCGACGAGCATCCCTACTTTGTGGGGATTGCCGATCTGCGCGTTTCAGCGCATTTTCTGATTGAACGTGATGGCGAGGTCGTTCAGTTCGTCTCTTGTCTTGATCGTGCGTGGCACGCCGGTGTTTCCAGTTTTCAGGGCCGGGAAGGGTGCAATGACTTTTCTGTCGGCATCGAACTGGAGGGGACGGATGACCAGCCTTTCACCGAAGCGCAATACGACGCGCTGATCGACCTGACGCGACAGTTGCGTCAGGCGTTCGAGGCGATCACCCCCGAGCGTATCTGTGGCCACAGTGACGTGGCGCCGGGACGCAAGACTGATCCTGGGCCCTGTTTTGACTGGGCCAGGTTTCGAGCGGCTTTGCTGGATTGATGTGAGGGACGAACAATGAGTTTTCTGGTGTTACTGCTGGCCGTTCTTATCGAAAAGTTTTCTGCCCTGCGTCAGCGCGTTCAGCGTGACGGGCCGTGGCTGAAAGAACTGGCAAAACTCGAGGCCAGCCCGCGTACCTCGACACGTCCCTGGGTAATGCTGGCGCTGCTGGTGCTTGTGCCCGTGCTGATCCTGCAACTGGCGCTGACCATTATCGGCTCGGTGGCCTATGGCTGGCTGGTTCTGCCCATTCACCTGCTGGTGTTGATCTACAGCCTTGGCCGGGTTGACCTGATTGCGGTGCTCGGGCCGTTTCGCGATGCCTGCCGACGTGGCGATGCGCAGGCTGCGGTGCACGTGGCCGAGCGCGACATGGGCGTGCAGGCGGACAACAGCGAGCAATTGCTGCAGGGTGTGCAGGGCTACCTGCTCTGGCAGGCGTTTCAGAGTTTCTTCGCCGTGATTTTCTGGTACTTCGTACTCGGCCCGGTGGCTGCGCTGGCCTACAGGCTATTGGCACTTGCCGCCGAGCACGGCAAGACACCCGCACTGGTGGAGCGCGCAGGGCAGTTGCGCCATGCCTTCGACTGGGTACCGGTCAGGTTGCTCGCCGCCAGCTTCGCATTGGTCGGCAATTTTGTGGCGGTCACCCGGGTGATGCTGCATGAACTGCTGAACTGGAACATCAGTGCTGCACAACTGATTACGCGCGTTGGCTGCGCCGCCAGCGAGGTTCCGCCTCCGATGATGGGGGCGCAAGGCGTTACCGGCCTCGACATGCTCTGGGAGCTGCTGGTACGTGCCGCGGTGGTCTGGTACGCAGGGTTCGCCCTGTGGACCCTTCTGCTCTGATCCGATCCTGGCCAGGCAGGCTCAAGCATGTGCCATCAGGTGTGTGACAGGCGAGGCCAGTCGAACAGTTCGCAGGCATTGTCCGTGCTCACCTGGGCCAGGCGCTCGGGGCTGATCTTCATCAGCCCCGCAAGGGCCTCGCAAATGTCGGGCAAGTGCTGCGGGCTGTTGCGCTGATAGGGATGCATGGCCGGCGCCATGTCCGGTGAGTCGGTTTCAAGCACCACACTGTCCAGCGGCAGTTCGGCGATGACCCGATGCATGCGCAGCGCCTGCGGCCAGGTTGCGGCTCCGCCCAGACCCAGTTTGAACCCCAGCCTGATGTACTCGCGCGCTTCTTCGCGGCTGCCGGCAAAGGCGTGAATGATGCCGCTGCGCTTTGGCCCGTGGCGCTTGAGCGTAGCGATCACCTCGGCATGGCTGCGGCGCACGTGCAGCAAGGCGGGCAGGTTGAAGTCGTTAGCCAACTGCAATTGCGCGTCAAAGAGCGCCTGCTGACGCGCCCTGTCCGGCTGCTCGACGTAATAATCCAGACCGATCTCACCCACCGCACACAGCTGCGGATGGCCTTTCAGGCGCGTCAGCCAGTCGCCCAACTCGTTCAGGTGTGCAGTGCGGTGCTCATCGATGTACACCGGATGCATGCCGAACGCCGCGTACAGGGCAAGGTTGGCCTCGGTCAGCTCCCACAGCCGCTGCCAGTTACGCTGATACACCCCGAGCACCACCATGCGCTGCACGCCGAGCGCCAGGCAGTTGTCCAGCACTTGAGCGCGGTCGGCATCGAAGTCCGCAAAATCCAGGTGGGTATGGGTATCGATCAGCGTCACCTTCACGCCTCGTGAATACGTTGCTTGAAGGCCCTGGCAATAGCGTGCACGCCCGGCTGGTAATCATCCTTCTCGATAGCGGCCAGCGCCAGTTGCAGGGCCTTATCGGCGATCAGCTGGTGTTGCTGGGCCATGGCGTTGACAGGCAGCGGCAGGAAGTCCAGCAATTGCGTGTCGCCGAAGGTACCCAGATGCAGTGGGGTCGATTGCAGTGCCTGACTTTGCAGCACATCGAACACGCCTTGCAGCAGTACGTAGGACGTGGTGATCAATGCGTCCGGAAAATGTCCCTGGCGCTGTAGCATCCCGGTCATCAAACGCTGACCACACTGGCGACTGAACGCTTCGCCGTGCTCGACGATGGTGGCTCCGGTAAATCCGTTGAGTGCGTGTTCGAAGCCAGCGGCACGCGCGCGACTGATGCTCAGTTCAGGGCGTGCACCGATCAGGGCGATGTGGCGCGGTCGGGTTTGCAGGAGGCTGTGGGTCAGTTGCAGGCAGGCGTCATGGTCGTCGCTGACCACTGAGCAGAAAAACTCGGGATTCATTTCCCGGTCGATGGCGATGATCGGCATGCCCTTGAGCTGCAATTCGCGGTAGCTGTCGTCACCGGGTGGCAGGCAGCTGGCGACCAGCAACGCATCGCAACGGCGTGCGCGGAACAGCTGCAAAAGCTGCAGCTCGCTGGCAGGGTCGTCGTCGGAGCTGGCAATCAGCAGTTGATAGCCGAGGCTGCGCGCGCCTTGCTCGAGCAATTTGGCGATGCGCGCATAGCTGGGGTTTTCCAGGTCGGGCAGGATGAAGCCCAGTGTCTTGCTATGGCGGCTGCGCAGGCCCGCCGCTTGCGGGTTGGGTCGGAAGTCGTGCTGCTCGACCACGGCTTTGACACGCTCGACCGTTGCCGGGCTGATACGCTGTTTTTCGGCCTTGCCATTGATGACGTAACTGGCCGTAGTGACAGAAACACCTGCCAGACGTGCGATATCGCTCAGTTTCACCCCGGAGTTTCCTTTTATTAGGTACGCGGCTCAGGACAATCGAATTATTTTTTTCATGGCGCTGATCTTTACACCAGACCGTAGGAAACTCCCAAGTACTTCACGTATTTTGGGAATTGTCCCACAGTGATCGCACCGTCCGGGCTTCAATGAATCCCCAGAATCGAGTAACGTGCCGGACAATTCTAGATTAAACGATTCAGCACGCCTGTTGTCTGCTGCAATCGAGATGAAAGTGATGTCCGATACGATACTCGGACGAATATCACCTTCATCCCCCCAAGCTGTCGATCACACGATCGCCATTAAAACAAGAATCAGGTGGCGCCTCGGCGCTGCACAGGAGTCAAGGCAATGCTCGAACTCACTCTGGAGCAAATATCCATGGCCCAGTCGGCTGTGGATAAAACTGCCGCACTTAAGCTGATTGCCGACCACCTGGTCGCTGATGGTCTGGTTGCCGAGGGCTACCTCACCGGGCTGATGAACCGTGAGCAGCAAGGCTCGACCTTCCTCGGTCAGGGCATCGCCATCCCACACGGTACACCCGAAACCCGCGACCTGGTGTTTACCACCGGTGTGCGTCTGATGCAGTTCCCTGAAGGGGTGGACTGGGGCGACGGACAAATGGTTTACCTGGCGATTGGTATCGCTGCCAAATCCGACGAGCACTTGCGCCTGCTGCAACTGCTGACTCGCGCATTGGGTGAAGAGGATCTTGGCCAGGCGCTGCGCGAAGCGAAGACCCCGGAAGACCTGCTCAAGCTATTGCAGGGCGCTCCGCAGGAACTGGCGCTCGACGCACAGATGATCAGCCTCGGCGTATCGGCCGACGATTTTGAAGAACTGGTCTGGCGCGGCGCACGCCTGTTGCGCAAGGCCGACTGCGTGAGTAACGGCTTTGCCGCCGTGCTCCAGCAAGTGGAAGCGTTGTCGCTGGGTGATGGCCTCTGGTGGCTGCACAGCGAGCAAACCGTCAATCGTCCTGGCCTGGCGTTCGTCACCCCCGACAAACCCATGCGCTATCTGGGCCAGCCGCTGACCGGTCTGTTCTGCCTGGCCAGCCTCGGTGAGGCGCATCAGGCGCTGCTCGAGCGTCTGTGCCTGTTACTGATCGAAGGCCGTGGCCACGAGTTGGGGCACGCCACCAATAGTCGCGCCGTGCTCGAAGCGCTGGGCGGCGAACTGCCAGCCGAGTGGCCGACCCGGCAGATTCAGCTGGCCAATGCCCATGGCTTGCATGCCCGCCCGGCGAAGATACTGGCGCAGTTGGCCAAGGAGTTTGACGGCGAGATCCGCATGCGCGTGCTGGAAACCGGCGAAGCCGCCGTGTCGGCCAAGAGCCTGAGCAAGTTGCTCAGCCTCGGCGCCCGCCGTGGTCAGACGCTGGAGTTCATTGCCGAACCGACCATCGCCGACGACGCGCTACCCGCCCTGATCGCAGCCGTGGAGCAAGGTCTGGGCGAGGAGGTAGAACCCTTGCCCGCCGTCTCGCAGGCCGAGACTGCGCCAGCGCCGACCCCGGCTGCTGCCAAACCGCTTAGTGCTCCGCCAGCCGGTAGCGTGTTGCAGGCTGTGTCTGCTTCACCGGGCATTGCCATGGGGCCGGCGCATATTCAAGTGCTGCAAAGCTTCGATTATCCCCAGCGGGGCGAGTCGGTGGCTGCCGAGCGCGAGCGCTTGCACAAGGCGATTGGCGAAGTGCGCAGCGATATCGAAAACCTCATTCAGCGCAGCAAGTCCAAGGCCATCCGGGAAATCTTCATCACTCACCAGGAGATGCTCGAAGACCCGGAACTGACCAGCGAAGTCGAAGCGCGCCTCAACAACGATGAAAGCGCGGCTGCTGCCTGGGCCACGGTTATCGAGACCGCTGCCGTTCAGCAGGAACAACTGCAGGACGCACTGCTGGCCGAGCGCGCCGCAGACCTGCGTGACGTCGGTCGCCGCGTGCTGGCGCAGATCTGTGGCGTCGAAACCGTTGCGGCCCCGGACGAACCGTACATTCTGGTGATGGATGAAGTCGGCCCATCCGACGTTGCCCGCCTCGACCCGGCGCAGGTCGCTGGTATTCTTACCGCACGCGGCGGTGCCACCGCGCACAGTGCCATCGTGGCGCGTGCGCTGGGCATTCCCGCACTGGTGGGGGCCGGAGATGAAGTGCTGCTGCTCAAGCCGGGCACCGTACTGTTGATCGACAGCCAGCGCGGACGGCTGACCGTCGCACCTGACGAGGCAACCCTACAGCGCGCAGTTCAGGACCGTGACGCGCGTGAGCAGCGTCTCAAGGCAGCCGCCGAAGCGCGCATGGAGCCTGCTGTGACGCGTGACGGTCATGCCGTCGAAGTCTTCGCCAATATCGGCGACAGTACGGGCACACCGGCTGCCGTGGAGCAGGGCGCGGAAGGCGTCGGCCTGCTGCGCACCGAATTGCTGTTCATGGCGCATTCCCAGGCGCCGGATGAGGCCACGCAGGAAGCTGAATACCGCCGCGTGCTGACCGATCTGGGAGGGCGTCCGCTGGTGGTGCGTACGCTGGACGTCGGTGGCGACAAGCCGCTGCCTTACTGGCCGATCGCCAAAGAGGAAAACCCGTTCCTCGGTGTCCGCGGTATCCGTCTTACCCTGCAGCGCCCGGATGTCATGGAAAGCCAGCTTCGCGCCCTGTTGCGTTCGGCAGACAGCGGCCCGCTGCGCATCATGTTCCCGATGATCGGCACGCTTGAAGAGTGGCGTCAGGCGCGGGACATGACCCAGCGTCTGCGCGAGGAAATTCCGGTCAGCGACCTGCAACTGGGGATCATGATCGAAGTGCCATCGGCGGCGCTGATCGCTCCGGTGCTGGCGAAGGAAGTGGACTTCTTCAGCATCGGCACCAATGACCTGACGCAATACACCATGGCCATCGACCGCGGCCACCCGACACTGTCGGCCCAGGCTGACGGCCTGCACCCGTCGGTGCTGCAACTGATCGACATGACCGTGCGTGCTGCGCATGCCAACGGCAAATGGGTGGGCGTGTGCGGCGAACTGGCTGCAGACCCGCTGGCCGTGCCGATCTTGGTCGGCCTGGGCGTGGATGAATTGAGTGTCTCGGCGCGCAGCATTGGCGAGGTCAAGGCCTGCGTACGTGAACTGACCCTGAGCAGCGCTCAGCAACTGGCGCAAAATGCGCTGACGGCGGGCAGCGCCGCCGAAGTCCGCGCGCTTGTGGAGGCTGTGTAATGGCGAAGATTCTTACCCTGACCATGAACCCGGCGCTGGACCTGACTGTGCAGTTGGGGCAGTTGGAGCTGGGCCAGGTCAACCGCAGCACGGCGATGCTTACTCACGCTGCGGGCAAAGGCCTGAATGTGGCGCAGGTGCTGGCTGACCTGGGCCATGACCTGACCGTTGCCGGTTTTCTCGGCGTCGACAATCAGCAAGCGTTCGAAGCGTTGTTCGAGCGTCGTCAGTTCGTCGACGAGTTTGTCCGGGTGCCGGGCGAAACGCGCAGCAATATCAAGCTGGCCGAAGGCAGTGGCCGCATCACCGACCTGAACGGCCCGGGGCCTCAAGTCAGCGAAGAGGCGCAGCACGCGCTGTTCACCCGCGTCGAACAGATCGCACAGGGTTTCGACGTGGTGGTCGTGGCGGGCAGCCTGCCGCGCGGCGTCACCCCGGAGTGGCTGCAAAAACTGCTGGTGATGCTCAAGGACCTCGGTCTGAAAGTGGCGCTGGACAGCAGTGGTCTGGCCTTGCGCGCCGGTCTTAAGGCCGGGCCCTGGTTGATCAAACCCAACACCGAAGAGCTGGCTGATGCGCTCGACGCACCGATCATCTCCATCGCTGCGCAAGCCGAGGCGGCTGCGCGTCTGCAGGCGCAGGGCATCGAGCATGTGGTGATCTCGCAAGGCTCCGAAGGCGTGCACTGGTTCAGCCCGAGCGTGGCGCTGCATTCGCTGCCTCCCAAGGTCACCGTGGCCAGTACGGTCGGTGCGGGTGACTCGCTGCTGGCAGGCATGGTGCACGGCTTGATCACCGGTCAAGAGCCGCACAAGACCCTGCGCACTGCCACAGCGATTGCCGCCATGGCGGTGACCCAGATCGGTTTCGGCATCACCGATGCCGCGCAACTCAAACGGCTTGAAGGCGGCGTCACTGTACGCAGCCTTTCAGAACAATAAGAGAGGATCGTCATGAAGTTAGCCATAGTTACGGCCTGCCCGAGCGGCAAGGTCAGCAGCGTACTCAGCGCACGATTGCTCGAAGCGGCGGCCCTGCGCCAAGGTTGGGAAACCAGCGTCGAAATCATCGATCACAACAAGGCCGATCAACAGTTGTCCGCCCAGGACATCGAAGCCGCCGATCTCGTTCTGGTGGTCAATACCGGTCCTGTGGACTTGAGCCGCTTTGTCGGCAAGCGCCTGTTTCAGGATTCGCCTGCGCATGCCTTGCAGGATGTCGACAGCTTTCTGCAGCGCGCCGAGCGAGAAGCGCAGGTACATGCAGCGTCCGAAGCAGCGGCGCCTCAGGCAAACGGTGATACTGGCGCGCAACCGCGCATCGTCGCGATCACGGCTTGTCCGACCGGTGTAGCACACACGTTCATGGCGGCCGAAGCGATCCAGCAGGCTGCCAAACGTCTGAATTACGACCTGCAAGTCGAAACCCAGGGTTCGGTAGGCGCGCGCAACCCGCTCAGCGCCAAGGCCATCGCCGATGCCGACGTGGTGCTGCTGGCGGCGGATATCGAGGTCAACACCGACCGCTTTGCCGGCAAGAAGATCTACCGTTGCGGCACCGGGATCGCGCTCAAGCAGTCCGAAGCGACCCTGAAAAAAGCCTTGGCGGAAGGGCAGGTGGAATCCGATGAGGCCGCCGCCAAGTCACCTGCCAGACAAGAGAAGGCGGGGGTCTACAAACACCTGCTGACCGGCGTGTCGTTCATGCTGCCGATGGTCGTGGCGGGCGGGCTGTTGATCGCTCTTTCCTTCGTGTTCGGTATCACCGCGTTCAAAGAGCCGGGCACGCTGGCTGCGGCACTGATGCAGATCGGTGGGGAAGCGGCGTTCAAACTGATGGTGCCGTTGCTGGCCGGTTACATCGCCTATTCGATTGCTGACCGTCCTGGGCTGGCACCCGGCATGATCGGTGGTCTGTTGGCGAGTACGCTGGGTGCCGGGTTCATCGGCGGTATCGTTGCAGGCTTCCTGGCCGGTTACAGTGCTGCGGCGATCAACCGCTACGCACGTCTGCCGGCCAGCGTCGAAGCGCTCAAGCCGATTCTGATCATCCCGTTGCTGTCGAGCCTGTTCACCGGTCTGGTGATGATCTACGTGGTCGGCAAGCCGGTTGCCGGGATGCTCGAAGCGTTGACGCACTTCCTCGACAGCATGGGCACCACCAACGCGATCCTGTTGGGCGTGGTGCTGGGCGCAATGATGTGCGTCGACCTCGGTGGGCCGATCAACAAGGCGTCCTATGCGTTCTCGGTCGGTTTGCTGGCATCCCAGAGCTATGCGCCGATGGCCACCGCCATGGCTGCCGGTATGGTGCCGCCTATCGGTATGGGCATCGCCACGATCCTGGCTCGCCGCAAGTTCGCCCAGAGCGAGCGTGAGGCAGGCAAGGCGGCGTTCGTGCTCGGGCTGTGCTTCATCTCGGAAGGTGCCATTCCCTTCGCTGCCAAGGACCCGTTGCGGGTGATTCCGGCCAGTGTCGTGGGTGGCGCGCTGACTGGTGCGTTGTCGATGTACTTCGGCTGCAAGCTGATGGCACCGCATGGCGGCCTGTTCGTGATGCTGATCCCCAACGCGATCAACCATGCGCTGCTTTATCTGCTGGCGATCATCGCCGGCAGTGTCCTGACCGGCGTGATCTACGCGTTGATCAAGCGTCCGGAGCCCGCTGACATGGAAGTGGCGCCCGCAGCCGCCTGATGACGCAAGGCGCGGGCTGTCCCGCGCCTTCTTCCTGCTCTAGCGTTCGAGCGCCAGAGCAACCCCCTGACCACCACCGATGCACAGCGTGGCCAGGCCCTTCTTCACATCGCGCCTGATCATCTCGTGCAGCAGTGTCACCAGCACGCGGCAGCCCGATGCGCCAATCGGATGGCCAAGGGCGATAGCGCCACCATTCACGTTGAGCTTTTGCGGATCCAGCCCCAGCTCCTTGCCCACCGACAGGGACTGTGCGGCGAAGGCTTCGTTGGCTTCGATCAGGTCCAGATCGGCCAGCGACCAGCCAGCCTTGTCCAGGCAGCGACGCGTGGCATTGACCGGGCCGATGCCCATGATGGCCGGGTCGACACCCGCGTTGGCATAGGCGGCGATACGCGCCAGCACCGGCAGGCCCAGTTGCTCGGCTCTGGCGGCACTCATCAGCATCACGGCGGCAGCTCCATCGTTCAGCGATGAAGCATTGCCGGCGGTGACCGTGCCG
This sequence comes from Pseudomonas sp. PvP028, assembly GCF_017832255.1. NCBI lineage: Bacteria > Pseudomonadati > Pseudomonadota > Gammaproteobacteria > Pseudomonadales > Pseudomonadaceae > Pseudomonas > Pseudomonas sp. PvP028. The sequence continues at coordinate 473,514 of NZ_JAFIBL010000001.1, read as the reverse complement.
TCCTTTTTGAAGGCAGGCTTGAGCTTGGCCAGGGTCTCGGCGGTGGTGCCGGCGCGGGGCTGCTCGTCTGTTGCAAAGGACAGCGGATCACCCTTGCGCTGCGGGATCAGGATCGGGGTGATCTCATCGACGAAGCGTCCGGCTTCAGTCGCAGCCAGCGCTTTCTGCTGAGACAAGGCGGCGAACTCATCCTGGGCTTCACGGCTGATGTCGTACTGCTGCGCGAGGTTCTCGGCAGTGATGCCCATGTGGTAATCATTGAATGCATCCCACAGGCCGTCAGTGATCATCGTATCGACCATGCTGGCGTGGCCCATGCGCAGTCCGGTGCGTGCGCCCGGCAGCACGTAGTTGGACAGGCTCATGTTTTCCTGACCGCCGGCGATGATGATCTCGGCGTCGCCGCAACGAATCGCCTGGGTCGCCAGGTGCAGGGCCTTGAGGCCAGAGCCGCAGACCTTGTTCAGGGTCATGGCTGGTACCGAGAAGGGCAGGCCGGCCTTGATGGCTGCCTGCCGCGCGGGGTTCTGACCAGCGCCCGCGGTCAGCACCTGACCCATGATGACTTCATCGACCTGCGCGCCGTCCACGCCGGTGCGGGCAAGCAGTTGACGAATGACCGCTGCGCCGAGATCGACTGCGGCGACAGAGGCCAGTGAGCCCTGAAAACTGCCCACGGCGGTACGGGTGGCGGCGACGATAACGACGTCGTGCATGGTGCTGATCCTCATTGTTATTGAGCGCTCATGGTGGCACAGATAGGCAGACAGGTTCCAACCGTGAACCGCCCGGTCACGGTTTGCCGAAAACCGTCATGCCTCGTTCAAACGTCCATGCGGCGTCTGGCACGTTGCGCCGATCCGTCGCGCACGGCCCAGCGGAGAATGGGTGCAGTGCTGTTGACGCCCAGGCGGATCATTCGGCGTTTGCAGGGGCTTTGCGTGACGTCGAGCATGTCGCTGGCCCAGTCCGGCAGCAGCTCGATACCGGCGCGCATCATCAACACGCCAAACGGCTTGGCCAGCCAGTTGGGTGCAGGCGCATCGAGCAGCAGGCGCATTACTTCGCGGCTGCGCTGGTCACAGACCAGTTGGCCGCGAATGTCTGCCAGGTAGTCAGCAATGGCCTGACGGCAGCGCGGAACGTTGCGCGCGCCGAGTCGCTCGGCAACCAGCGCTGTTTCAGCGTAGTACGCGTCCTGAGCGGCGAGCGGCATGTCCGGGCTCAGATAGCGCACATGCGCTGCGAGGAAGCTGCTGACTTCGGCCACATGCACCCAGGTCAGCAAATCCGGATCGCTGGCGGCATACGGCCGGCCATCGGGCGCGGTGCCGACGATGTTGAGGTGAATGTTGCGGACCTTGTCGATCAGCCAGTTGGCATCTCGCGTTGAGCCATAGGTGGTGCCGGACAGAAACTGCCCGGTACGCCGCAGGCGGCCAAGCATGTCCTGACGAAAGTTGGAGTGGTCCCAGATGCCCGCCAGTGCCAGCGGGTGCAGAGTCTGCAGCATCAATGCGCTGATGCCGCCGACCAGCATGCTGGTGAAATCGCCATGCACTTCCCAGCACACCGCCTGAGGGCCAAACAGACCCGGGTCGCCCTTGGGGCTTTCCAGATCCAGTTGGCCTAGGGCCAGGCCGGTGAGGCTGATGACCTGGTTTTCGATGCGGGTGCGGATGAATTCCATGTCGTGCTCGGGCATCGGGGAGGGAAGTACGGCAAAGAGACTTTTGTGGTAACGGACCGTGCGACCCTTCGCTTGCTTGCGAAAGGGCCAGTACATCCGCTAAAGATGTATCACTCGAAATAAAGCTTTCGCGAACAAGTTCGCTCCTACAAGGAGAGCGTACATCCGCTGATGATGTACAGGGCTTCTGCCCGCAGGGCGTGGGAGCGAACTTGTTCGCGAAAGGGCCCTGTGCAGCCGCAGAAGTTTCTGCGTCTGACATAACGCCTTCGCGAACAAGGCGGATCGCCGCCCCGGTCGCTCCTACAAAAGCCCCGTTTCCCCTACTCATCAAGACTTCTGCGTAACGCTGAGCGCAGAGCGTGGGAACGAGAGGGAAACAATCAGCCGCGGTGACGGCCGCGGAAGTAGTTGATCAGGCCTTGGGTCGATGCATCGTCAGCCGGCTCTTCGGTGCCGCCGGTCAGGCGCTGGTACACCGCTTTGCCCATTTCCTTGCCCAGCTCCACACCCCATTGGTCGAAGGCGTTGGTGCCCCAGATCACGCTCTGCACGAACACCTTGTGTTCATACATGGCCACCAGCGCGCCAAGACGACGCGGGCTGATGCGCTCGACCACCAGCGTGTTGCTCGGACGGTTGCCAGGGATGACCTTGTGCGGTGCCAGCTTCTGCACCTCTTGTTCGTCCATACCCTTCTCGCGCAGTTCTGCTTCGGCTTCTGCGCGGGTCTTGCCCATCATCAGTGCCTGGCTCTGCGACAGACAGTTGGCGTACAGCCACTGGTGGTGGTCGGCAACCGGGTTGAAGCTGACGATCGGCACAATGAAATCGGCCGGAATCATCTGCGTGCCCTGGTGCAGCAACTGGTGGTAAGCGTGCTGACCATTGGCACCCACGCCGCCCCAGATCACCGGTCCGGTGTCGGTCGACGTCGGCGTACCGTCCTGACGGACGCTCTTGCCGTTGGATTCCATGTCCAGTTGTTGCAGGTGCTTGGTCATGTTACGCAGGTAGTGATCGTACGGCAGGATCGCGTGGCTTTGTGCGCCCCAGAAATTGCCGTACCAGACGCCCAGCAAGCCCAGCAATACCGGCATGTTCTGCTCGAACGGCGCGCTCTGGAAATGCTGGTCCATTGTGTAGGCACCGGACAGCAGTTCCTTGAAGTTGGACATGCCGATGGCCAGCGCGATAGGCAGACCGATGGCCGACCACAGCGAATAGCGACCGCCGACCCAGTCCCACATCGGGAAGATGTTTTCTTCACGGATACCGAAGGCTACGGCCGCAGCGTTGTTGCTGGACACCGCGATGAAGTGGCGATGCAGTTCGACTTCCGAGCCGCCCTGCGCCAGGTACCAGGCACGTGCCGCCTGTGCGTTTTTCAGGGTTTCCAGCGTGTTGAAGGATTTCGACGAGACGATGAACAGCGTGGTCTCGGCACGAATCTTCATCGACAGCTCATGGAATTCGCTGCCGTCGATGTTTGCCAGGTAATGGCAGCGGACACCTTTGTGCGCGTAGGCCACCAGCGCTTCGGAGACCAGCTCCGGGCCGAGGAACGAGCCGCCGATGCCGATGTTCACCACGTCGGTGATCGGTTTTTCGGTGTAACCGCGCCACAGGCCGTCATGGATGCGGCCGACCAGTTCGGTCATCTGATTGAGTACGCGGTGTACGTCCGGCATCACATCGACGCCGTTGACTTTCAACTTGTCGCCGACCGGTCGGCGCAGAGCGGTATGCAGGGCAGGGCGGCCTTCGGATGAGTTGACCAGCTCGCCATCATACTGAGCCTTGATCGCGTCTTTGAGGCCCACTTCGCCCGCCAGGCTGACCAACAGGTCGCGGGTCTCGGTGGTGATCAGGTTTTTGGAGTAATCGAGAAACAGGCCAGCGCTGCTGAGGGTGAATTGGCTGAAGCGCTGCGGGTCGGTGTTGAACGCTTCGCGCATGCTGAAGTTCTGCATGGTCTGGCGGTGTTTGTTCAACGCTTGCCAGGCGGGCAGAGCGGTCACATCGGAAGGAGTGCGGTAGTACGCCATCGCTGCGGGTTTCCTTTAACTGGTTCTGTCTTTGGATATTCTTGGAGCGAGGTCGCAAGCTTTCTCACGGGCTACACATCGCAGACTACCCTTCGCGTACCTGTTTGTCTGCGCCTCGCCTTACATGACCCCGGTACTTTTTCGCACACAGGCAACCGGGGTTTGGTCTCGAATACTGTCGGTTGTGGTTCAGGCAACCTGTACCGGTATGGCATTACCGGTGTGTCTTAGTTCATTGCCAGCGCACATCCTGTCAGCTTCTGGTCAGGTGCAGGTTGTCGATCAAGCGGGTTTTGCCCATGAACGCCGCTGCGAGGATGACCAGGTCGCGATTGTCGGCAGTCGTCGCCCGCAGGCTGGTGGCATCGCGTATCTCCAGGTAGTCGATACGAAAACCGGCAGCCTCCAGTTGCTGCTTCTTGCTTGCCAGCAGCGCGTCGAAATCCTGCTCGCCGGCCTTGATCGCGTCGGCGGTCTGGCGGATCGCCTGATACAGCGCGGGTGCCGCGACGCGCTGATCGTCGCTCAGATAACCGTTGCGGGAGGACAGCGCCAGGCCGTCGTCGGCGCGCACCGTCGGTTCGCCGATAATCTGGATCGGCATGTTCAGATCACGGACCATGGCCCGAATCACGGCCAGTTGCTGGAAGTCTTTTTCACCAAAGATCGCCAGGTCAGGCTGCACCATGTTGAACAGCTTGCTGACCACGGTCGCGACACCTTCGAAATGGCCGGGACGGCTGGCGCCACACAGGCCTTGCGACAGGTGCGGCACGCTGACCAGTGTCTGGTCGGCCATGCCGTGCGGATAGATTTCTTCGACGCTTGGGGTGAACAGCAGGTTGCAACCGGCCTGCAGGAGTTTTTCCTGATCGGCAGCCAGCGTGCGAGGGTAGGTGGCCAGGTCTTCGTTGGGGCCGAACTGCAGCGGATTGACGAAAATAGTGGCGACCACGAAATCGGCACGCTGCGCCGCCTTGGTGACCAGCGCGGCGTGGCCGCTGTGCAGGTTGCCCATCGTCGGGGTCAGCGCGATCCGCTTGCCTTCGCTGCGTGCCCGCGCAACAGCGGCGCGCAGGTCCTGTACGGTTTTTACTGTGTTCATGCCGAGAATCCGTGTTCAGTGGCCGGAAAGCTGACGTCTTTGACTGCGGCCACGTAGGCCCGGATAGCCGACTGGATATCGGGCTGACCGGTCATGAAATTTTTCACGAACTTGGGCACGCGTCCGGTGATGGACAGGCCGAGCATGTCGTGCAGCACCAGGACCTGGCCGTCGGTGGCGCTGCCCGCGCCAATACCGATGACCGGGACCTTCACCGCCTGGGTGATTTCCTCGGCCAGTTCGCTGGGTACGCACTCCAGCAGAATCATCGCTGCGCCCGCCTGTTCCAGCGCAATTGCATCGGCACGCATCTGCCGCGCCTGCGCCTCCAGCCGACCCTGAACCTTGTAACCACCCAACACGTTGACTGCCTGTGGGGTCAGACCCATGTGCGCGCACACCGGAATGCCGCGCTCGGCAAGCAAACGGATCGACTCGGCCAGCCAGGCAGCGCCTTCGACCTTGATCATGTGCGCGCCTGCCTGCATCAGCGTCGCGCTGTTGATCAGGGTCTGCTCCAGCGTCGCGTTGGCCATGAACGGCAGGTCGGCGAGGATCATCGCGCCCTGGTTGCCGCGTTTCACACACGCAACGTGGTACGCCGTTTCAGCCGTGGTAACAGGCAGGGTGCTGTCGTGACCCTGCAGGACCATGCCCAGCGAGTCGCCTATCAGCAGCACTTCTACACCCGCTTGAGAGGCCGTGTGGGCGAAGGTTGCGTCGTAGCAGGTCAGCATGGTGATTTTTTCACCTTTCTGCTTCATGGCCAGCAGCGACGTAACGGTTATGTTCGGCATGTAAAGTCCTCCATCAGGCGCTGTGAAGACGGGTGCTCAGCGCGTGAGAGTCATCCTGGAAAAGCAGGCACACCGTCGTGTCGCGGTGTTTTGCAAAGGCCTGTTTCGCACCCGTTCGCCTGTGGTGTGGCGGCGGGAGGCCTATCTTCGTGAGGAGGGGGCGTGAAGTCAATTGAAGGTGTTACCTGTGCGTCCGACCGGTTACACCGGCGCGGTAACAGACAGGCTTCATGCCTCGGCGGGCAGACGTTCAAGGCCTGTGAACGGGCAATCATCGAGCAGACGATTCAGTAGGCGGCCGTCGGCCAGTGTCAGCCCCGGAGCCAGCTCTGCCAGCGGGTACAGCACGAAGGCCCTGGCCTGCATGTGGTAATGCGGCACTTTGAGGCGTGGCTCGTCGATCAGGCGGTCGCCGAACAGCAGGATATCGAGGTCCAGCGTGCGCGGCCCCCAGCGTTCGTGGCGTTCACGGCCTTGATCCAGCTCGATGGCCTGTAGCGCATCAAGCAACGTCAGCGGCGCCATGCAGGTGTCGACTGCCGCGACGGCATTGGTGAAGCGCGGTTGACCGGGCAGTAGCGAGTCGCTGATATAGAACGACGATACGCCGCTCAACTGACAATCGGGCAATTGCGCAATGGCCTTGAGGGCGCTGCGCAATTGCTCGGCCGGGTCAGCCAGGTTGCTGCCCAGACCGATGTACACGCGTTCAGTGGCTAACAGCGGTTCATTCACCGCTTTGCGCCTCGCCCGTGGTGCGCTTGCGTTTGGCACCGCTGTTACGACGACGCTTGCGCGGGGCTGTGCCCGCCGCTTCAGGCTTGTTGCTCAGGTCGCGAATCATGTCGCGGCGTTCGCTGTCGTTGCAGTCCTGATAATCGGTCCACCACTGGCCCAGACCATCGGTCTGCTCGCCCGCCGTTTCACGCAACAGCAGAAAGTCGTAGCCGGCGCGGAACCGCGAGTTGTCGAGCAGCAGGTCGGCGCGCTTGCCCGAACGGCGCGGCAGGCGCTCCTGCATGTCCCAGATCTCGCGGATCGGCAGCGTGAAGCGCTTGGGAATGGCGATGCGCTGGCACTGCTCGATGATCAGTTCGTGAGCGGCTTCCTGCATGGCTGCGATCGGCGGCATGCCGCGTTCCTGAGCACGCAGCACCTTGGCCGGTAGCGCAGGCCAGAGCAGGGCAGCGAACAGGAACGCCGGTGTGACCGGTTTGTTCTGCTTGATGCGCAGGTCGGTATTGATCAACGCATTGCTGATCAGCGTATGGGTGTAGGTCGGGTTGTATTCCAGGGCCTTGGAGCTGGCCGGGAACAATGGTTCGAACAGTTCCAGGTCCACCAGCATTTCAAAGGTGGGGGCGGCATGCCCGGAGAGGAACAGTTTGAGCACTTCCTCGAACAGGCGTGCCGATGGAATGTCACGCAGCATCGGCGCCAGTGCGCGGATCGGTTGAGCACTGTGCTTCTCGATGCCGAAGTCCAGCTTGGCCGCGAAACGCACGGCACGCAGCATGCGCACCGGGTCTTCTTTATACCGCTGTTCCGGATCGCCGATCAGGCGGATCAGGCGGTTACGGATGTCGTGCACGCCGTTGGCGTAATCCAGAACGCGCTCGCTAACCGGGTCGTAGTAAAGCGCGTTGATCGTGAAGTCGCGACGCTGGGCGTCTTCTTCAAGCGTGCCGTATACGTTGTCACGCAGGATGCGTCCGCTTTCATTGCGCGAGGACTGGTTGCTGTCCTCTTCTTCGTCATCCTGAGGATGATTGGCGCGGAACGTCGCCACTTCGATGATTTCGCGACCAAAATGGATGTGCACCAGCTTGAACCGGCGGCCGATGATCCGCGCGTTGCGGAATTCGGCACGCACCTGTTCGGGCGTGGCACTGGTGGCGACGTCGAAATCCTTGGGCGTTATGTTGAGCATCATGTCGCGTACGCAACCACCGACCAGATAGGCCTGGTAGCCGGCATTCTGCAGGCGCTCGACGATATTCACGGCATAGCGGCTGAATTGACTGCGTTGCAGCGAATGTTGGCTGCTGTTGAGCACTTCAGGCGTGGTGCGCGTATGTTGCTGCGGTTTGCGCAGTGGGGAACGAAATGACTGGAACAACTTCTTCAGCATGGGATGCACTGTTTGAAGGAATATTCGGCCAAAAACGTGGAATGACCGCATGATGGGCGGGGATTCTAGCATTTAGTCGAGTGATGGTGTAGGAAGCTGTCGCGGAAGGGTAAACGATGGCGCGGATCAAGGCGGGGAAGCTACTGGGGGAGCCGAAGCTCCCCCAAAGTGTGTGCTCTTTATTATTGTTTTCTGCCTGGGCTTCTTGTTTTTGTTGAGTGCCCATTCACGAGACTTTCGTCTGTGAAACCTCCCAGTCGGGAGTCAAGAGCAAACGGATTGCTTTGGTCGCTGCGTTGCAATGATCATTCGATCCAACCAGTTCAGGCGCTACCTAAGGGTAGTTTTTGTTGTTCTCGGCCTGGTTGCGGGGCAAGCCCCAAATACAACTCCTCTCCAAAAGAATCAGTTAGCTGCGCCTCCGCCGTGTTGTTCTTGTTATGCGTGAGTCGATTCGTATTGTTTTTATTGTGGGTGTCGTACTGCTTGTTGTTCTTCTTGTACTAAGCATATAGCAGAAGCTGTGCCAACTTTTGCCAAGCCCCGTAAACCGGGGCTTTTCGGGCAACAGGCCGGTTTTGCGCACACAAAAAAGCCGGGCCTGCGTTACCGTAAGACCCGGCTTTTGTTACGTGAAACGCTTGAGGTAACAGTTTGTACCCGCCCTGCGCACCGCGTGCCAGAGCCTTGGGCTGGTTTTATGTCTCGCTGGCCACGCCCTTGCGCCGCGGGATACCCAGACGTTGACGGCGTTCCCACAGACATTTGCGACTGACGCCCAGTTTGCGTGCCAGCTCGGTTTCAGTCATGTGGTCCTGATGCTCCAGAACGAAGTGCTGAAAATAGTCTTCAAGCGACAGGTCTTCGGCGGGCTCGTTGCCCGACGAACCGGAAGAGCCCGGTAACGGTGCCATGCCCATGTACTCGTCGTCATCCAGCCCGTCGAGTTCAATGTCGATGCCCAGCAGGTCAGCGGTGATTTCCGGGTTCTCGCAGAGAATCACCGCGCGCTCCACCGCGTTTTCCAGCTCGCGCACGTTACCCGGCCAGCTGTAATGGCGGATCGCCTGTTCGGCGTCGTGTGCAAATTTGAGGTCGTCGCGTCCGACCTTGCTGCTCTGGCGGACCAGGAACGCACGAGCGATTTCCAGGATGTCGTTGCCACGTTCGCGCAGCGCCGGGAGTTTCAGGGCGATAACGTGCAGGCGATAGAACAGGTCTTCACGAAACTCGCCATTTTTGGCCAGCGTTTTCAGATCCCGGTGGGTCGCGGCAATCAGGCGTACGTCGACCTTTTGTGATTGCACCGAACCGACGCGACGAATCTCGCCTTCCTGCAATACGCGCAGCAGGCGAGCCTGGGCTTCCAGGGGCAGTTCGCCGATTTCATCGAGAAACAGCGTGCCACCGTCAGCGGCCTCGACCAGACCTGCGCGGCCTGCGCTGGCCCCGGTAAACGCGCCTTTCTCGTGACCGAACAGTTCGGACTCGATCAGCGATTCGGGAATGGCCGCACAGTTGACGGAAATCATAGGTGCCTTGGCGCGGCGTGAGAGGTTGTGCAGAGCGCGGGCGACCAGTTCCTTACCGGTGCCTGACTCCCCTTGAATCAGGACGTTGGAATCAGTCGGGGCGACTTTGCGGATCTTGCTGTAGAGATCCAGCATGGGCGGGCATGAGCCGATGATGCCGATCTCGCCGTTATGGTTCTGAGCCGGGCCTTTTTCAGCATTGCTGGTCCTGGCGGTGGCGCTGCGTTCGTCCTGAAGATGCTTGACCGTCTGCCGGTCACGCAGGATCCGCGAGACCGCCTGCAGCATTTCATCGTGATCGAAGGGTTTGGCGATGTAGTCCACCGCGCCCATCTTCATCGAATCGACTGCCGAGCGCAGGCTCGCGTAGCTGGTCATGATCAGCACCGGTTTGCCTTCGCCGAGCTTGATCAGTTCGGTGCCGGGCGCGCCGGGCAGGCGCAGGTCGCTGACGATCAGATCGAACGACGGGATGCTGAAGCGTTCCTGAGCCTCTTGAACGGAGCCGGCTTCACTGACTTCATACTGGTTGCGTTCAAGCAGGCGACGCAGGGCTGAGCGGATAATCGTTTCGTCTTCGACGATCAAAATATGCGGCATTGATTCAGTTCTCTCGACGGTCTCAGTTCGCGGTGGACGTCGCGTCGACATGGCGTGGCAAGGTCACCCGAATACGGGTTCCACGCTGTTGCTCGGGATCGGCCGGGCTGTCGATGGTGATTTGTCCATAATGCTCTTCAACGATGGAATAGACCAGCGCCAGGCCAAGTCCGGTTCCCTCGCCAGGATCCTTGGTGGTGAAGAACGGCTCGAACAATCGGTCCATGATTGCCTTTGAAATCCCACTGCCTTCGTCTTCGACGATCAAGTCCACAGTGTGCTCGGATACTTCGCTTCTGACCCTGACTGCGCTGCCTGCCGGGGAGGCATCACGGGCGTTTGAGAGCAGATTGATCAACACCTGCGCCAGCCGCTGCGAGTCGCCGACAGCCCAATGCTCGGGGTTGCACAGGTTGTAGAAGTGTACTTCGAAATTGCGCCGGTTCAGCGCCAGCAGACCAATAGCATCCTGGGCCACCACGGCCAGACAAACGGCTTCGTCGCTATGCTGATGAGCGCCCGCGTGGGCAAAACTCATCAATGACTGGACGATGCGCGAGACGCGTTTGGTCTGTTCGAGGATCTGGCTGCTGATCTCCTTGAGTTCGCCGTCTTCTTCGCGTTCTTCGCGCAGGTTCTGGGCGAGACAGGCAATACCGGTAATCGGATTGCCGATCTCGTGCGCCACGCCGGCGGCCAGTCGGCCGATACTTGCCAGGCGTTCCGAATGCACCAGCTTGTCTTCGAGCATCTGCGTGTCGGTCAGGTCTTCGACCAGCACCACCAGGCCGCTGTTGCCCGGCGCCAGAGGCTCGTTGATGGCGGCCTTGTGCAGATTGAGCCAGCGTGTCTGGCCGTCCAGACCGAGCTTCTGCTTGTGTAAATGCTCATCGGGCAGGCTGGTAAAACCGGTCAGCAGGCCCTTCCACGGCTCGGCAATGGTTTCCAGTCGTGAACCCACTACGCGCTGGGCGACGATGCCGGTCAATTCCTCCATGGCCCTGTTCCACATCAGGATCTCCTGATCTTCGGCCAGCGAGCAGACCCCCATTGGCAGTTCCTGAAGGGTCTGGCGGTGGTAGCGGCGCAGGGCATCGAGTTCTGCGGCAAGGCCGGTGAGGCGCGAGTGGTAGTCCTCAAGCCGGCTTTCAATAAAATGTATGTCTTCGGTGACGTATTTTTCGCTGCCTGATTTGTACGGCAGAAACGTTTCCACCATGTCCTGGGCAACGCTCGGCCCCATCAGCCCGGACAGGTTGGCCTCGATGCGGTCGCGCAGGCGGCGCAGGGCATAAGGGCGGCGCTCGTCGAACGGCAGGTAAAGATCGCGCAGCGCTTGCTCGACCTCTTTCTGTGCGGCTTTCGCGCCCAACGGCTTGGCCAGTTGGGTGGCGAACTCCTGTGGCGACACCGCGTGCAGTTCCCGGCGTTGCGGGCGGCGCACGTTGTCGACTGCGCAGGCCTCGGCGGCCCCGGCTTCTTCAGGGCTGGCATTGGTGAACAGCGAGATCAGGGTGAACAGCAAGACGTTGGCGGCCAGCGAGGCGATGGCTGCCATGTGCCAACTGGTGTCGTCCAGCACATAAATCATGTTCAGCCAGGGAATATAGAAGCCCTGCAGGTTGCCGATCAGCGGCAACAGCATGCTGACTGCCCAGACCGAAATGCCGGCCAGCAGCCCGGCGATGAAGCCGCGTCGGTTCGCGGTCGGCCAGTACAGTACCGACAGCACGCCCGGCAGGAATTGCAGGGTTGCAACGAAGGCGACGATGCCCAGATTGGCCAGGTCCTGCTGAGCGCCGAGCATCAGGTAGAAGCCGTAACCCAGCGCGATGATCGCCACGATCAGTCCGCGTCGTGTCCACTTCAGCCAGCGATAGATATTGCCCTCGGCGGGTGGCTGATACAGCGGCAGCACCAGGTGATTGAGTGCCATGCCGGACAACGCCAGCGTGGTGACGATGATCAGCCCGCTAGCCGCCGACAGTCCGCCTATATAGGCGAGCAGGGCCAGAGACTTGCTGTTGGCGGCAATGCCTATGCCGAGCGTGAAATATTCCGGGCTGGTGGTGGCGCCGAGCTTGAGCCCGGCCCAGAGGATCAGCGGCACTGCGAGGCTGATCAACAGCAGAAACAGCGGCAGACCCCAGCTGGCGCTGACCAGCGAGCGCGGGTTGAGGTTTTCCGTGAAGGTCATGTGATACATGTGCGGCATGACGATGGCCGAGGCGAAGAACACCAGCAGCAACGTGCGCCACGGGCCTTCCTGCAAAGGCGTGTGCAGCGAGGCGAGGGCGGTCTGGTTCTGCAGCAGCCACAGTTCCAGTTGTTGCGGGCCGTCGAACACGCCATACAAGGCATAAAGCCCGACGCCGCCCAGGGCGATCAGCTTGATCAGCGATTCAAAGGCGATGGCGAACACCAGGCCCTCGTGTTTCTCACGGGTCGCGATGTGCCGTGAGCCGAAGAAAATCGTGAACAGGGTGATCAGTGCGCAGAACGCCACCGCGACCCGATCCTGCACCGGCTCGCGGGTCAGAATGCCAATGGAGTCGGCGACCGCCTGAATCTGCAAGGCCAGCAGTGGCAGCACACCGATCAGCATGAATACGGTGGTCAGCGCGCCGGCCCAGGTACTGCGAAAACGGAAGGCGAACAGATCGGCCAGTGATGACAGCTGGTAGGTGCGGGTAATTCTGAGGATCGGGTAAAGCAGCACCGGCGCGAGGAGGAAGGCCCCGGACACCCCCAGATAACTGGACAGAAAGCCGTAGCCATACTGATAGGCCAGACCGACCGTGCCATAAAACGCCCAGGCGCTGGCGTAGACGCCCAGTGACAGGGTGTAGGTCAGCGGGTGACGAATGATCCAGCGCGGAATCAGGCCATGTTCGCTGACCCAGGCTACGCCGAACAGCACCAACAGGTAGGCGGCGCTGACCAGCAGCATCTGCGTCAGACTAAAGCTCATCGGCATCTCGCTGGCTCTGCAGAATGAACGTCACCACAATCAGGATCAGCCACAACATGTAGGGCCGATACCAGGCACCGGTGGCATCGATCCACCAGTCCATGATGGCTGGAGAGAACAGATAAATGCCGACCACCAGAAGCAAAACCAACCGGTATATGTACATCTGGTCTCCCTGCGCTGGTAGATGAGGAGCGGCATGTTAACGGATGCCGGATAACCTGCAAGTATCCTTGCGTCGCAGTTTGCGGCGACCGCTCTGGATCAGTCTATCCGGGCTTCCTCAATATTGCGCAGTCGGGGTATCAGGTCAGCGTTCCAGTGACGTATGCCCCAGGCGAGCACTTCCTGCGCGGTGCCATCGGTCATGTGCGCATCGAGCGGCTGCCCCAATGCGCGCAAGGCCCGAAGCAGCAGCGGCGTCGCCTGATCGGCCGGCAGTGGTGGGGAGCGATAGGACTTGCCCAGCTTGTGACCATCGGGTTGGGTGATCAACGGTACATGCAGGTAGCGCGGTTGGGGCAGGCCCAGCAGTTCCTGCAGGTACAGCTGGCGGGGTGTCGAGTCGAGCAGGTCGGCACCGCGAACGATATCGGTGACGCCTTGCCAGGCGTCGTCAATGACCACGGCCAGTTGATAGGCATACAGTCCATCGCGCCGGCGGATTACAAAGTCACCGCTTTCGCGCCCCAGGTGCATTTTGAAGGTGCCCTGAACCCGGTCTTCGAAGCGATATTCCAGCTCCGGAACGCGAATGCGGATTGCGGCGTTGTCCGGCGAATGCCCGGCATTGCGGCAGAAACCCGGATAGACACCCTGAAAGTCTTCGAGCTGTTTACGCGAGCAGGTGCAGGCGTAGGCCAGGCCATGATTGAACCAGCGCTGGAGGATCTCGGCGTAGGCGTCATGACGCTCGCTTTGCCGCACCATCTGGCCGTCCCATTCAAAACCGTAGCGCTCGAGTGTCTCGAGAATCCCCGCCTGCGCGCCGGCTACTTCACGCGGCAGGTCGAGATCCTCCATGCGCAACAGCCACTGACCGTCTGCCGCGCGCGCATCGAGATAGGAGGCGAGGGCTGCGACCAGCGAGCCAAAATGCAGGTAACCACTGGGAGTCGGCGCAAAGCGCCCGATATAGGCCGGTTTTTTCATGGGCGGGATGTTACGGGTGACGGGCTTGGGCGGGCAAGTGGAACGCTGGGGAGAGAAAAGGTGATCTGAGTCGTATCTCAATCCACCTGACAAAGAAAACCGCCGTGTGACGCATAGCCCCACGAACTGCATTCCCACGCGGAGCGTTGTAACGATGGTCAGAACAATCTCATGCCTTATCTGCAGCTGCTGCCAACGAAGTGCTTTTTTGATCGCGATGGCATGAACGACGCAAATTGCGACGTTAGTGACGGCTGAGTCCTGGCGCTGATCCGGGGGTAACTCGGCAAGGATGCCGAGTTAGCCGCACCGGGCCATGGATGGCCCGTTGCGGCGACCCCCGGATCAGTGTCAGGGCGAAGGGACCCGACGAAGTCGGGCCGGAAACAGGAGCGAGGGGGTTTGGTTACTTTGGCCCCATCAAAGTAACTCGCCGAGGGGCGAAAAGGTGACCTGAGTCGAACTCCAATCCACCTGACATCACGGAACCGCTGTGTGACGCAGAGCGTCACGAACTGCATGCCAACGCGGAGCATTAGCACGATAGTCAGTTAGATTTGTGTATAACACCGAGCGCAGAGCGTGAGGAACAAGAAGTGTCCGGAGAAAAATTTCCCTTGGCATGCGTTGCGCAGAGTGACTTCCACAGGCACAAAAAAAGACGCCGAAGCGTCTTTTCAGTCAAAGGCGGCCCCAGGTCATTTACCGACCTGTTTTTCCTTGATTTCTGCAAGGGTCTTGCAGTCGACGCACTGGTCTGCAGTCGGGCGAGCCTCAAGACGGCGGATGCCGATCTCTACGCCGCAGGATTCGCACCAGCCATATTCCTCGTCCTTGATCAGTTGCAGCGTCTTGTCGATCTTCTTGATCAACTTGCGTTCGCGATCGCGGGCACGAAGTTCGAGGCTGAACTCTTCTTCCTGACTGGCACGGTCGGCCGGATCAGGGAAGTTGGCAGCTTCATCCTTCATATGGTCTACCGTTCGGTCGACCTCTTGCATCAAGTCCTGCTTCCACTTGTTCAGGATCTTGGTGAAGTGCGCGCGCATCGGCTCGCCCATGTACTCTTCACCCTTCGTTTGCACGTAGGGCTCAAAGCCGCTGATTAGATGGTTCTGTTGCTTTTCTGGGGTGGGCATGTCTGGACCGCCTCTCACTCTTCTAATCTATTGCGCAGGATTGTTCCATCACCGACACCCGTCGGCCCTGCAGCTGCAAGCGGGCGAACTTACCAGATCAAATCGGAGTGCGCTACTCCCGGTTGTCGAGCATGACGACGCCGTCTTCTTATGGAGATGGCCATTTCGCATCTGCCCTGCATCTAAATGAACTCTAGTCGCTGCGCACCGTCGTAGCTTTCTTTTATTCAGCGTTCGGGGACCGGGTTTTTCAGTCCGCAAACACACCGTCGGGCGGGTGGTTGGGTAGAATCATGGCGCGCCGTGATGACAATCATGTTTTAACACCCGCCCTCCAAAGGAATATCCATGAGCCAGCCTTACAGTGCGCGCAGCCGCGCCATAGAACCTTTTCATGTCATGGCGTTGCTGGCGCGTGCCAATGAATTGCAGGCGGCGGGTCATGATGTGATTCACCTTGAAATCGGCGAGCCCGATTTCACCACTGCGCAGCCCATCATTAAGGCTGGCCAGGCGGCACTGGCAGACGGCAAGACGCGTTACACCGCCGCGCGCGGCCTGCCGCAGCTGCGCGAGGCCATTGCCGGGTTTTACGCCCAGCGTTACGGCGTCGACATTGATCCTCAGCGCATTCTGGTCACGCCGGGTGGTTCAGGCGCGTTGTTGCTGACCAGCAGTCTACTGGTCGATCCGGGCAAGCACTGGTTGCTGGCCGACCCTGGCTACCCGTGCAATCGCCACTTTTTACGTCTGATAGAAGGCGAGGCGCAGCTGGTGCCGGTAGGTCCCCAGGAGCGTTATCAACTGACCCCCGAGCTGGTGGCCAAGCACTGGAACCAGAACAGTGTCGGCGCGCTGGTGGCATCGCCCGCCAACCCGACCGGCACTCTATTGAGTCGTGACGAACTGGTAGCCTTGTCTCAGGCATTGAAAGCCCGCAATGGCCACTTGGTGGTGGACGAGATCTATCACGGCCTGACCTACGGTGTGGACGCCAGCAGTGTGCTGGAGGTGGATAATGACGCTTTCGTCCTCAATAGCTTTTCAAAGTATTTCGGCATGACCGGGTGGCGTCTTGGCTGGCTGGTCGCGCCAGAGGATGCGGTGGCCGATCTGGAAAAGCTGGCCCAGAACCTTTACATCAGCGCGCCGAGCATGGCGCAACATGCTGCGCTCGCCTGCTTTGAGCCGCAGACGCTGGCCATACTCGAGCAACGGCGTGCCGAGTTCGGCCGCCGCCGGGACTTTCTGCTGCCAGCGCTGCGCGAACTGGGGTTCGGTATTGCCGTCGAGCCGGAAGGGGCCTTTTATTTGTATGCCGATATCTCCGCGTTTGGCGGCGATGCCTTTGCCTTTTGCCGGCACTTTCTGGAAACCGAGCACGTTGCCTTTACACCTGGCCTGGACTTTGGCCGTTTTCAGGCAGGGCACCACGTGCGCTTTGCCTATACGCAAAGCCTGCCGCGCCTTGAACAGGCGGTCGAGCGAATCGCTCGCGGTCTGCGTAGCTGGGGCGTCTGATGCGTTTTTCTCCGCAGCTTGAACAGGGTCGTCTGCTGGTGCGTTATAAGCGTTTTCTCGCTGATATCGAAACCGATAGCGGTGAGTTGCTGACCATTCACTGCCCTAACACCGGTTCGATGCTCAACTGCATGATGCCCGGCGGGCGCGTGTGGTTCAGTCGCTCGAATGACCCCAAGCGCAAACTGCCGGGCACTTGGGAAATCAGCGAAACCCCGCAGGGTCGCCTGGCCTGTATCAATACCGGACGGGCCAATACGCTGGTTGACGAGGCCTTGCGCGCCGGGGTCATCAGCGAACTGACGGGGTTCACGGCGCTCAAGCGCGAGGTGGCCTACGGACAGGAAAAAAGCCGTGTGGACTTTCGTCTGGAGTATCCGGATGGCTACCTGTATCTGGAAGTGAAAAGTGTCACTTTGGGGTTCGATGGCTCCAGCGTGGCGGCATTCCCCGATGCGGTGACCCAGCGAGGCGCGCGGCACCTGCGCGAACTGGCGACGCTGGCGCGCGAAGGCGTGCGCGCCGTGCTGCTGTATTGCGTCAATCTCACCGGTATCGACGCTGTGCGGCCTGCGCAGGAGATTGATCCTGCCTACGCGGCGGCGTTGCGTGAAGCTATTGATGCCGGTGTGCAAATTCTTGCCTACGGTGCGCAACTGACGTCGGAAGAGATTTTTATCGACCGTCGCCTGCAGGTGCACGGACTGGATTGAGGCATCTGGCTACAGGCGGTTCAGACTCCGTCATGCCTCCAGATGCAGCGACACCCAGATGCCCTCGGCGTCTTCACGGCTTTTGATGACGGTCAAGGACTGGCCTTCGCAAGGCCCGGCAACGCATTCGCCGTTCTCGATCAGAAACAACGCCCCGTGCGTAGCGCACTGGATCAGGCTTGCACTGCTGTCCAGAAATTGATCGGGTTGCCATTCCAGGGGAATGCCGCGATGCGGGCAGCGGTTTTTGTAGACGAACACTTGGCCTTGGCGGCGCACGGCAAACAGTGCATGTTCGCCCAGCGCGAAGCCTTTGCTGTGGGCTTCGGGCAGGTGGCTTGAAGTGCAAAGGAATATCAAGAAGCCTCCATAGGCCAGTTGTTAGAGGGCCCGTTTTAGGGTGCCAGTTTTCAGGGGCGATGCCTGATCGGACAAGTCTGGCATTTTCTTCGGATTGATGCGCTGCGTTACGTTGAAGTCATTACAGGGTAAGTCGGTTCTTTCCTGTCTTTCTGTAGCTTTCGTCTCTAAGCGCATCGCCTACGCCTGTAGGCCTTGCAGCCATATATCGTCCGCTCATGTCTTGCAGAGCGGAAATACTATGAAAGAGATGACAGCAGATGATGAGCGACTGGCGCGTCAGGTCATCGGGCTGCTTGAGCTGTTCGCCCTCAACACAGACGACACGGAGCAGCGCATTGTCGGCATCTGTCGGCGTGCATGTACGCCTGTGGGGCCGGTTGCCGCGGTCAGCGTCCAGCAACGTTTCGTGTGTCTGGCACGCACCACGCTGGATCGCCTACAGGCTCGTCATATCAAGGTCGTCGCCGTGGTCAATTTCCCTCATGGCAGCAGCAATGTTCAGTCAGTCATCGCCCAGGTACGCGCTGCGCTGATGGCTGGCGCGGATGAGATCGACGTCGTGTATCCCTTTCGCGCGTTGCTCGGCGGAGATCGGCAGCCCGGCCTGGCGATGATTTCGGCGTGTTCGGCTTTGTGTGCCGGGCAGGTCAGGCTTACCGCTACCCTTGAAACCGGTGACTTGCGTGACTCGCAAATGATCCTCGATGCGTGTCGCGATGCGATTGTTTCGGGCGCTGACTTCATCAAGACCAGCACGGGCAAGGCCGCCACGCATGTCACGCCGCAGGCTGCACGGATCATGCTGGAGTCCATTGCTGACGTAGGCGGACAAGTGGGGCTCAAGGTTGCAGGCGGGATCCGTACGTTCGACGAGGCGCGTGTTTACATGGCACTGGTCCGCGCGCGATTTGGTCTGCAATGGATCAGCGCCGGACGTTTACGGCTGGGAGGATCGAGCTTGCTGGACGATTTGCTGGCAAGGCTCGGCCTGCTCGAATCCCATGGCGGCGGCGCTGGCTTTTGAATGACCGGTGGTTTTGTGCCGGGCAAAAAAAGACCCGGCAAAGAGCCGGGTCAAAAACCGTGATTAGCCTGATGAGGAGATAATCTGAAAGTCCGAACCAAGGTCTTTCAGGCTACCGTCCAGTCTCGCGACCGGATGTGATAATCATAACGATTCTCATTTGTAAGTCAACATTTCTTTTGGTTGCCCGGACGCCGGTTCCTGCGCCTGATTCAGCACGCATATTTGAGGGCTAAAAAGTGCTGAGCACAGCGAAGACCGGATTGCGCATGCAAGAGAAGGGGGGCATGAAAAGAGTGCGATACATCGCAAGCCCGCTATGCATCGCGCATGCAGGCTGCAACGTTTTTGCGGTATCAGTGGGTACGGTAGCGCAGGCGCGTGCCGAAATTCACCGACATCAGGATCTCGTCAGCCGAGAGTTCGGCCGGGAAGAACACCCCTGAAATCTGTGCGTGAGCGATGCTCGCACCTTCCATCGGCGTATTGCGCAGGTCCAGGCCGCGAAGGTCGGCAGAGCGAAAATAGGCGTCGGTGAAGTCAATGCCGGCTGTGTCCAGCTCGCGCAGGTCCAGCCCTCTGAAGTCGCCCCCGACCATGTCGATGGTGCCGGTTCGTGGTTTCTCTTGATTGAAACCTTCGACGTCATCTTTGCGCAGCAGCATATAAAGCGGTGAGTCGATCTGTTTGGGGTGGCTCATGATGGCCTCGGACATGTCGTTGCGTTGGAATTATGGCGCCAGTATATCGCCATCATCTTGAGGCCGTGAAGCATTAACCGCTCAACGGCCATGCGTCTGTTTAAAGGCCCGGCAGGCGCTGACGCAGGTTGTCGATAAGGCTGTCCAGGTCGCTGCTGACGTTGGTTGCAACCTTCTTGCTGCGCAGGATTTCGTCGGCGCCTAGCGGCTCGCGACTGGCCTGCTGAGCCTCGATGACTTCCAGTGTGGCGTCGGAGGGGTCGTTGTTCTGTGCCTGACGCTGCGCAAGCCAGCCAGCGATCACTGCCTGTGGTGCTTCGCAATCCAGAATCAGGAACGGTACACCGGTGTTTTCCGCAATCTTTGCCGCCGCATCGCGTTGCTCGCGCTTCAGGTAGGTCGCATCGATTACCACCGAGAAGCCCGCGCGCAGGGTTGCGGAGGCCAGCTCATGCAGGCGGGCATAAGTTGCGCTGCTGGCTTGCGCGTCATACAGATCCTGGCCCTGGCCGGCAAACAGGCGCTTGCGCTCTACGTCCGAGCGCAGGCGGATGGCGCCCAGCGATTCCACCAGACGCATTGCTACGTGGCTTTTGCCGACGGCAGAGACACCGTGGGTAATCGTCAGAAACGGCGAAGGGATAGCGCTGTAGCTCTCGGCCAGATTGGCATAATTGCGGTACTGACGAAGCGTCGCCGCGCGCTGCAAACCGTCGGCATTGGCCGGCTGGGTAAACAGTGCCACCTTGGCGCGTACCATTGCGCGATAAGCCTTGTAGAAGTTCAACAGCTCAAGGCCTGCGTAGTCGCCGGTGACTTCCAGATACTGACTGATCAAGCGCCGCGACAGCGATTTCAGGCCACGGTCCTCAAGGTCCATTGCCAGAAAGCCGATGTCGGCGTAGACGTCGGTTTTGCGGAACGGCTCGTTGAACTCGATGCAGTCGAACAGTACGACCTTGCCGTCAATCACCGTTGCGTTGCCCAGATGGATGTCGCCATGGCATTCACGGATGAACCCGTCGGCCTTGCGGTGAGCCAGCAGCGGCTTGAGTCGCGCAAAGCTCGACTCTGCCCACGCCTGCAGGGCATCAAGCTGTGCCAGGTCGGATTTTTCGCTCAGCAGCGGGCGAATCTGCTCGAAATTCTGTACCACCGGGGCCATCACGCTGTCAGGCGAGCCGAGTTCGCTTTCGGCCCCGACCTGCGGTGAGGTCAGGTGAAAGCCGGCAATCTGGCTCGCCAGTTCGTCGATGTGCGCAGTCGTCACTTCACCGTTGGCCTGCAGCGTGCTCAGCAGACCATCCTGCGAGAACTGCTTCATCTTCAGCGCGTACTCGATGGCTTCGCCGTCGCCGCCCAGTTGTGGCGCGTTCTCTGTGCCAGTGATCGGCAGGACTTCGATGTAGAGGTCGTCGGTCAGACGTTGATTCAGGCGCAACTCTTCTTCGCAGAAATGCTTGCGCAGGGCCAGCGTGGTGAAATCCAGAAAGCCGAAGTTCATCGGCTTTTTGAATTTGTAGGCATACGGACCCGTCAGCAGCACCCAGGAAATGTGCGTTTCGATGACCTGGAAACTCTCCACCGGATGGGGGAAGAGGGCAGGGTTCTGCAGGGCAGCAATCAAAGACTGGCTCACGGTCGATCCTTCAGGAATGTGTTCAAAATGTAAGTACACGATGCTGCCATTATGGCCGCTTGGCGCGAGGCTGCAAACCGCTGGCTCGGGCGTCTGTCGATCCTCGGTAAAGTGCGTATAATCCGCGCCCATGACTCGATCCCGCACCTCTCGTTCTGCAAAAAAACAACCTCCCCGCAGCCTTAACAAGTGGCTGGGCTGGGCGTTGAAGCTCGGTATTGTCGGCCTGGTTCTGCTCGGCGGCCTGGCCATTTATCTCGATGCAATCGTCCAGGAAAAATTCTCCGGCAAGCGCTGGACCATCCCGGCCAAGGTCTATGCACGGCCGCTGGAGCTGTTCGTCGGACAGAAGCTGAGCCGCGATGACTTTCTCATCGAACTGGACGCCTTGGGCTATCGCCGCGAAAGCGTGGCGAACGGTCCCGGTGCCGCAGCGGTGAACGGCAATACCGTCGACCTCAACACGCGTGGTTTTCAGTTCTACGAAGGCACTGACGCAGCGCAGCAGGTGCGCGTGCGCTTTTCCGGTGACTACGTAGCTGACTTGTCTTCGGGCAATGGTGCAAAGCTTGCGGTGGCGCGGCTTGAGCCGTTGCTGATCGGCGGCTTGTACCCGAAGAACCTGGAAGACCGGATTCTGATCAAGCTGGATCAGGCGCCGCCCTATCTGCTCGACGGGCTGGTAGCGGTCGAGGACCGGGATTTCTATCACCATTTCGGCGTGTCGCCCAAGTCCATTGCCCGGGCGATCTGGGTCAATACCTCGCAGGGGCAGATGCGCCAGGGCGGCAGTACGCTGACCCAGCAGTTGGTCAAGAACTTCTACCTGACCAACGAACGCAGCCTGACCCGCAAGCTGACCGAAGCCATGATGGCCGTTTTGCTGGAGATTCATTACAGCAAGCAGGAAATCCTCGAGGCCTATCTCAACGAAGTGTTCGTCGGGCAGGACGGCCAGCGTGCTGTTCACGGTTTCGGTCTGGCCAGTCAGTATTTCTTCAGCCAGCCGCTGTCCGAACTGAAAATCCATCAGGTGGCGATGCTGGTCGGTCTGGTCAAAGGGCCGTCCTTCTACAACCCGCGTCGTAATCCGGAGCGTGCTCTGGAGCGTCGCAATCTGGTGCTCGATCTGTTCGAGCAGCAGGGTGTCGCCACGCCGGAAGTGGTTGCCGCTGCGAAGAAAATGCCACTGGGTGTGACCAAGACCGGGACCCTCGCCGACAGCTCGTTCCCGGCGTTCCTGGATCTGGTCAAGCGTCAGCTGCGCGAAGACTATCGCGACGAAGACTTGACCGAAGAAGGGCTGCGGATCTTTACCAGTTTCGATCCGATCCTGCAGATGAAGTCCCAGGCTGCCATGGACGATACGTTCAAGAAGCTCGCCGGGCGCAAGGGTTCTGATGAGGTGGAGTCGGCCATGGTCGTCACCAACCCGGAAACCGGCGAAGTGCAGGCGTTGATCGGTGGGCGTGAGGCCGGGTTCTCGGGCTTCAACCGGGCGATCGACGCGGTTCGGCCGATCGGCTCGCTGGTCAAGCCGGCTATTTACCTGACGGCACTCGAACGGCCAAGCCAGTACACCTTGACCAGCTGGATCGCCGACGAACTGTTCCAGGTCAAGGGCGCCGATGGCCAGATCTGGAAACCGCAGAACTACGATCACAAGTCACACGGCAATATCTTCCTGTATCAGGGGTTGGCGCATTCTTACAACCTGTCGACCGCCAAGTTGGGTCTTGAGCTGGGCATTCCAAACGTGTTTAAGACGCTGGCCAAGCTGGGTGTGACGCGCGAATGGCCGACCTATCCGTCGATGCTGCTGGGTGCGGGTGGCTTGAGTCCGATGGAAGTGGCCACCATGTATCAGACCATCGCCAGCGGCGGGTTCAATACGCCGATGCGTGGTATTCGCAGCGTGCTCACCGCTGAAGGCGAGCCGCTCAAGCGTTATCCGTTCCAGATTGAACAGCGCTTCGATCCGGGTGCCATATACCTGGTACAGAATGCGATGCAGCGGGTCATGCGCGAAGGTACAGGCAAATCTGTTTACAACGTGTTGCCGAGCTCGTTGAATCTGGCGGGCAAGACCGGCACCAGTAACGACTCGCGCGACAGCTGGTTTGCCGGGTTCAGCCAGGACCTGCTGGCCGTTGTGTGGATGGGTCGCGACGACAACGGCAAGACACCGTTTACCGGTGCCACCGGTGCCCTGCAGGTCTGGACCAGTTTCATGCGCAAGGCCGGTCCGCTGCCGCTGGACATGGCGATGCCGGACAACGTCGTTCAGGCGTGGGTCGATGCGCAGACCGGTCAGGGTTCGGATGCAAGCTGCCCGAATGCCGTGCAGATGCCGTATATTCGCGGCAGTGAGCCCCAGCCTGGCGCGACATGCGGCGGCGCTCCGGCACCTGCCACTGAGGTGATGGACTGGGTCAAGGGTTGGTTGAACTAGGCAATCGAGGTTTTGAAGTGAATAAATGGTGGATTCCAGCTTTAACGGCACTGGCCTTGCTGAACGGCTGCGCCAGTGTGGAACGCGGCTCGATTCCGGTCGTGGATTCGAGCTCCAAGGTGTCCAACGGCGAACGTGCGGCAGCTTCGCGTCGCACCAACACCGCTCCGGTGCAACAGCAGCCGCAAGCTGTACCGCAGGACTCGGGCGTGGTGGTGATGGTGCCGGGCGCGGGTGGCGCTGATGCAGGACAGAGTTATTCTGCGCCCGCCATTCAGGCACCGTTCAGTGTCAACACTCCGCCTGTCGATGCCGCTCCTGTCAATCAGGCCCCGGTCAGTCAGGCTCCCGCGAACAACAGTTACAGCATGCCGGCCGCCTCTGCCCCGACCGGAATTCCGTCCAGCGGTGGCGGTCTGTCAGAGGACGAGCAACTTGACGGGCCTGTACTGGCATTGCTCACCACTGCACAGCAACAGCAGACCAGTGGCGATCTCAACGGCGCGTCGTCCAGTCTCGAGCGTGCGCAGCGGGTTGCACCGCGCGAGCCGCAAGTGCTTTATCGTCTGGCTCAGGTGCGTCTGGCTCAGGGCGATGCGGCCCAGGCCGAGCAACTGGCACGTCGTGGTCTGACTTACGCCAACGGGCGCACCAGCCTTCAGGCCAGCCTGTGGGGATTGATCGCTCAGTCACGCGAAAAGCAAGGTGATGCGGCCGGTGCTGCCCTGGCTCGTCAAAAGGCTCGCTGATGGACGGACGTTTGCCTGAGGTTGCCGAGCAGCTGTTGTTGATAGAGCGCGAGTTGCGCTTGCTGGGCTGGTGGGATGCGACACCGCCCAGCGAGCAAGCGCTCGCCAGTCAGGAACCGTTCAGCGTCGATACCCTGGAGTTCGCCCAGTGGCTGCAATGGATTTTCCTGCCGCGGATGAAGGTCATCCTTGAGCGCGACCTGCCATTACCCAATGCGTCCGGCATTCTGGAAATGGCCGAGATGGTCTATGCCGGGTGCATGACTGAAACCCGGCAACTGCAAGCGCATCTGGCGCGGTTTGACCAGCTGATTACAGCAGCGCGCTGATCGGCGCGCTTCTAGCGGCAGTACTCGCTGATAGCCCTGTTGGTTTCTTCGATACGCGTCTTGCGGTTCTCATCCGTAAGGCGCCTTGATTCCCCTCCAACCTGCTCGCGTACGCGCGGATTGTTCTGTAACTGCGCAAGATTGGTGCGTAAGGTTTCGCAATTTTCCGCGCGCTTGGCTTCCTGAGCCTTCACCTGGCTTTTGACTTTCTGGTCAATCTCGCGTTGCTGCGCAGCCCCGTCGTCCGCGGGCATGCCCGGTGCGGCAGCAGGTGGCGGTGTCTGCACATTGATTTCCTGCACCGGCTGGCCAGTGGGCGGCTGGGCATCAAAGTGCGTCACGCCCTGGGCATCCACCCACTTGTAGATCGAGGCGGCCTGGCTGGCTGCGCTGATGGCCAGCGCGGCGGCGAGAATCATCCAATGCATGTCGGGTCCTTGAAAGTCTGTGCATGCAGAAAGCTACCATAACAGTGCATTTCAGTCCGAAACGGTGCGATTTCACTCGTCGGGTGTCAAGAAAGCGCACGGATCGCTTGACTTGAAGGGGGGGAATCACAACAATCCAAAGTTCGCTGTAGAAGGACTGCCAGAAGCAGACCCTCTCGGTAGATCATGAGGCGCACACCCGCGCCGACCTGTAACACCCGCAACGCGTTACCTCGCGCTGGGTGGGAATGTTCCGCAACACTCAGGGACCTCCCAATACTTGCTCAGTCAGTGCTGACGTAGTCGGCGACCACCGTCGCTCATGCTCTGCTGGCAGTAAACCTATTAAGACCCGTCCCGGAGTGGGCGGTATTCTGGCGTTTTAGAGGTGAACAACGTGGAGCTTTTATCTGGCGCTGAAATGGTCGTCCGCTTTTTGCGTGACGAAGGCGTTGAGCATATCTATGGGTACCCCGGTGGTGCCCTCCTGCATGTCTACGATGCCCTGTTCAAAGAACCGGCGGTGAGCCACATCCTTGTTCGCCACGAGCAGGCTGCCACGCACATGGCCGATGGCTATGCGCGGGCTACCGGCAAGGCGGGCGTGGTGCTGGTGACCTCGGGTCCTGGTGCAACCAATGCCATCACCGGTATCGCTACGGCGTACATGGACTCCATTCCGATGGTGGTCCTGTCCGGTCAGGTAGCCAGTACGCTGGTGGGCACCGACGCGTTCCAGGAGACCGACATGATCGGTATCTCCCGGCCGATCGTGAAGCACAGCTTCATGATCAAGCACCCGTCGGAAATCCCGGAAATCCTGAAAAAGGCTTTCTACCTGGCGCAGTCCGGTCGTCCGGGTCCGGTGGTCGTCGATATTCCGAAAGACATGACCAACCCGGCCGAGAAATTCGAATACGTCTTCCCGAAAAAAGCCAAGCTGCGCTCCTACAGCCCGGCGGTTCGTGGCCATTCCGGTCAGATCCGCAAGGCTGTCGAGATGCTGCTGGCTGCCAAGCGCCCGATCGTCTACGCCGGTGGCGGGGTGATCATGGGCAATGCTTCGGCGCAACTGACCGAACTGGCGCAACTGCTCGATGCACCGGTAACCAACACCCTGATGGGGCTTGGTTGCTATCCGGGCACGGATCGTCAGTTCGTCGGCATGCTCGGGATGCACGGTAGCTATACCGCCAACCTCGCGATGCACCATACCGATGTGATCCTGGCAGTCGGCGCGCGCTTTGATGACCGTGTCATCAACGGCGCCAGCAAGTTCTGCCCGAACGCCAAGATTATCCACATCGATATCGACCCGGCTTCGATCTCCAAGACCATCAAGGCCGATGTGCCTATCGTCGGTCCTGTCGAAAGCGTGCTGACCGAAATGGTCGCCACCTTGAAAGAGATCGGCGAGACACCCGACAAGGCATCCGTTGCCGCGTGGTGGAAGCAGATTGACGAGTGGCGCGGTACGGGTGATCTGTTCCCGTACAACCGTGGCGATGGCACGGTCATCAAGCCGCAGGCCGTTATCGAAACGCTGTGCGAAGTTACCAAGGGCGACGCATATGTCACCTCGGACGTCGGTCAGCATCAGATGTTCGCTGCGCAGTACTACCGCTTCAACAAGCCGAACCGCTGGATCAACTCGGGTGGTCTGGGCACCATGGGCTTTGGCTTCCCGGCGGCGATGGGCGTCAAGCTGAACTTTCCGGATGCGCACGTCGCCTGTGTGACCGGTGAAGGCAGCATCCAGATGAACATCCAGGAGCTGTCGACCTGCCTGCAGTACGGTCTGCCGGTTAAGATCATTCTGCTCAACAACGGTGTGCTGGGCATGGTCCGCCAGTGGCAGGACATGAGCTACGGCGCGCGTCACTCGCACTCCTACATGGAGTCGCTGCCTGATTTCGTCAAGCTGGTCGAGGCCTATGGCCACGTCGGCATGCGTGTCACGGACCTGAAGGATCTGAAGCCGAAGATGGAAGAAGCCTTTGCCATGACTGACCGGCTGGTGTTCATGGATATTCAGGTCGATGTGACCGAGCACGTCTATCCGATGCAAATCAAGGACGGCTCCATGCGCGATATGTGGTTGAGCAAGACGGAGCGGACATAATCATGCGCCATATCATTTCCCTGCTGCTGGAAAACGAACCGGGTGCACTGTCGCGCGTCGTTGGTCTGTTCTCCCAGCGTAATTACAACATCGAAAGCCTGACGGTTGCGCCGACCGAAGACCCGACCCTGTCGCGTCTGACGCTCACCACCGTAGGTCATGATGAGGTGATCGAGCAGATCACCAAAAACCTCAACAAGCTCATCGAAGTGGTCAAGCTGGTCGACCTGTCGGAAAGCGCTCACATCGAGCGCGAACTGATGCTGGTCAAGGTCAAGGCCACTGGCGCACAGCGGGCCGAAATCAAGCGCACCACGGATATTTTCCGCGGGCAGATCGTCGACGTCACCGCCAGCGTTTACACCGTGCAACTGAGCGGCACGAGCGACAAACTGGACAGCTTCATTCAGGCCATCGGCACCGCCGCTATCCTGGAAACAGTACGCAGTGGCGTAACGGGCATTGCCCGTGGCGACAAAGTGCTGAGCATTTAAATCAATTAAGCAAATGGCCTGCGTGGCCAAGATAACAGGGGATTTCCATGAAAGTTTTCTACGACAAAGACTGTGACCTTTCGATCATCCAGGGCAAGAAAGTCGCCATCATCGGCTATGGTTCGCAAGGCCACGCTCAGGCGTGCAACCTGAAAGACTCCGGCGTTGATGTCACTGTTGGCCTGCGTAAAGGTTCGGCTACTGTCGCCAAGGCGGAGGCTCATGGCCTGAAAGTGACCGACGTCGCTTCCGCCGTTGCTGCTGCCGACGTGGTCATGATCCTGACCCCGGACGAGTTCCAGTCCCAGCTGTACAAGAACGAAGTCGAGCCGAACCTGAAAAAGGGCGCAACACTGGCGTTCTCCCACGGCTTCGCGATTCACTACAACCAGGTCGTGCCGCGCGCTGACCTCGACGTGATCATGATCGCGCCGAAGGCTCCAGGCCACACCGTGCGTACCGAGTTCGTCAAGGGCGGCGGTATCCCTGACCTGATCGCGGTTTATCAGGATGCTTCCGGCAACGCCAAGAACGTTGCCCTGTCCTACGCTTCGGGCGTTGGCGGCGGCCGTACCGGCATCATCGAAACCACTTTCAAGGACGAGACCGAAACCGATCTGTTCGGCGAGCAGGCTGTTCTGTGCGGCGGTACTGTCGAGTTGGTCAAAGCCGGTTTCGAAACGCTGGTTGAAGCTGGCTACGCGCCGGAAATGGCTTACTTCGAATGCCTGCACGAACTGAAGCTGATCGTTGACCTCATGTACGAAGGCGGTATCGCCAACATGAACTACTCGATCTCCAACAACGCCGAGTTCGGCGAGTACGTGACCGGTCCTGAAGTCATCAACGCCGAATCCCGTCAGGCCATGCGTAACGCTCTGAAGCGCATCCAGGACGGCGAATACGCGAAGATGTTCATCACCGAAGGCGCCACTGGCTACCCGTCGATGACTGCCAAACGTCGTAACAACGCTGCGCACGGCATCGAAATCATCGGCGAGAAACTGCGCTCGATGATGCCTTGGATCGCGGCGAACAAAATCGTCGACAAAGACAAGAACTAAGCATTCAGCTTCACAAAAAAACGCGGCCCATCGGTCGCGTTTTTTCGTTATGGGTCAGGCTCTGGTATAAAGCTGCAATTGTTTGCTGGCGAACCCTCGCTGCAGACCTGTGTCGAACCTTTTCATACCGCTGCAAGGTAATCTCCATGAGCGAACGTCCTGAAGAGCCCATCAAGGCCTCTGACGCTGAAAGTCTGCTACCGATCGATGAACATGTAGAAGAAGGGCATGATGCCGAAGGCCGGCAAGTCCGGCATCGCGGTATCTACCTGCTGCCCAACCTGTTTACCACTGCAAATCTGTTTGCGGGCTTCTATTCCATCATCAGCTCCATGAGCGCTCAAAGCGCGATGAGTGCAGGTGATACCGCCGGTGCGAGCAAGTATTTCGCATTCGCTGCGATTGCGATCTTCGTGGCCATGGTGCTCGACGGCCTGGATGGTCGTGTGGCGCGCATGACCAATACGCAAAGCGCGTTTGGCGCCGAGTACGATTCGCTGTCCGACATGGTTGCCTTTGGTGTGGCCCCGGCGTTGCTGGCGTTCGGCTGGGCACTGGGCGACATGGGCAAGGTGGGCTGGATGGTTGCCTTCATCTATGTAGCCGGCGCTGCATTGCGTCTGGCACGGTTCAATACTCAGGTCGGCAAGGCTGACAAACGCTACTTCATCGGCCTGGCCAGTCCGGCAGCGGCAGGTGTAGTGGCCGGCACGGTCTGGGCATTCAGCGATTTCGGGATTCAGGGCTCCAAGCTGTCGTTTCTCGTTGCGTTGCTGGTCGCCGCCGCCGGTATGCTGATGGTCAGCAACATCAAGTACAACAGCTTCAAGGAACTGGACTTGAAGGGGCGTGTGCCTTTCGTTGCGATTCTGGCGGTGGTCTTGGTGTTTGCTGTCGTATTCAGCGACCCGCCGCGCATTTTGCTGCTGATATTCCTCGCTTACGCTCTGTCCGGCCCCATTCAGTATCTATTACGTCGCCGCAAAGCCTAGTCAATGATCTAATTTCCACCATACTCCGTAGTCTATTGGTGCATCAGTTCCCTGGCCTGCGGAGTCATCATGCTAATCAAGCTTCCTTCTGCGTCCGACTCCAAAGAGTCGGACGTCACGCCTGAATCCATTTATCTCTCGCGACGCACACTGCTCGCCAGCTCGCTTGCAGGTCTTGCCGTCACGGCAATGCCGCGATGGGCCGGTGCCGCCGACGCTTCGCGGTATGCCGATGTCGAGCCAGGTAAAGCGCCGGGCTGGTTCGCGGACAAACTGCCTGCGACGAAATGGCAGGCGGTCAACGTCAAGGACGAGGCGATCACGCCGTTCAAGGACGCGACCCATTACAACAACTTCTATGAGTTCGGTACTGACAAGGGCGACCCGGCAAAGAATGCCGGCTCTCTGCAGACCGAGCCCTGGAGTGTCGTGATCGATGGTGAAGTCGCCAAGCCTGGCCGCTATGCACTCGAAGACTTCATGAAGCCTTACCAACTGGAAGAGCGGATCTACCGGTTGCGTTGCGTCGAAGCCTGGTCGATGGTCATTCCGTGGATCGGCTTTCCTATATCTGCGTTGCTCAAGCAGGTAGAGCCGACCTCCAAAGCCAAGTACATCCGTTTCGAAACGCTGCAGGACGCCAAGTCCATGCCGGGTCAGCGCTCTGATTTCGCACTGATCGACTGGCCTTATGTAGAAGGGCTGCGTCTGGACGAAGCGATGAACCCTCTGGCGATTCTGGCGGTGGGCATGTACGGGCGTGAACTGCCTAACCAGAATGGCGCACCGTTACGCCTTGTGGTGCCATGGAAATATGGTTTCAAGAGTGTGAAGTCCATCGTGCGTATCAGCCTGGTCAGTGAGCAGCCGAAGACTACCTGGCAAAGCATTGCGGCAAACGAGTATGGCTTCTATGCCAACGTCAACCCGACTGTCGATCACCCGCGCTGGACGCAGGCCCGTGAGCGTCGCTTGCCGAGCGGCCTGTTCAGCCCGAATCTGCGCGACACGAAGATGTTCAATGGCTATGAAGAAGAGGTGGGTGCCTTGTACGCCGGCATGGATTTGCGGAAGGACTATTGATGCGATATCCGTTTTTGCGTCTGGCTGTATTTCTTGCCGCTTGCATTGCGCCTGTGTGGTGGTTGTACCAGGCATGGATCTTTGCGCTCGGGCCTGATCCCGGCAAGGTCCTTGTGGAGAACTTCGGAGTGGCGACGCTGGTCATGCTGCTGATCACGCTCTCCATGACACCGTT
>NZ_JAFIBL010000001.1:0-440000 GCF_017832255.1 Pseudomonas sp. PvP028 | reverse complement strand
CGACTCAGCTGCACCATAAGCACCCACACGAATTGCTTGATTCATTGAAGAAGACGATTAGAAGCAGCGCCCGAGTTCGGGTCTGTAGCTCAGTTGGTTAGAGCGCACCCCTGATAAGGGTGAGGTCGGCAGTTCGAATCTGCCCAGACCCACCAGTTTACTGGTGAGATAGCTGGTCAGAGAGACGCCTCCACGGTATGTAGAAATACGGGGCCATAGCTCAGCTGGGAGAGCGCCTGCCTTGCACGCAGGAGGTCAGCGGTTCGATCCCGCTTGGCTCCACCACTTACTGCTTCTGTTTGAAAGCTTAGAAATGAGCATTCCATTGATCTTGATGATCAGTGCCTGAATGTTGATTTCTAGTCTTTGATTAGATCGTTCTTTAAAAATTTGGGTATGTGATAGAAAGAAATATAGACCGGGCACCTCTTTCACTGGTGCGTGTCCGGGCTAAGGTAAAGTTTGTGAAATGCAAACTTTCGGCGAATGTCGTCTTCACAGTATAACCAGATTGCTTGGGGTTATATGGTCAAGTGAAGAAGCGCATACGGTGGATGCCTTGGCAGTCAGAGGCGATGAAAGACGTGGTAGCCTGCGAAAAGCTTCGGGGAGTCGGCAAACAGACTGTGATCCGGAGATGTCTGAATGGGGGAACCCAGCCATCATAAGATGGTTATCTTGTACTGAATACATAGGTGCAAGAGGCGAACCAGGGGAACTGAAACATCTAAGTACCCTGAGGAAAAGAAATCAACCGAGATTCCCTTAGTAGTGGCGAGCGAACGGGGACCAGCCCTTAAGTTGTATTGAGATTAGCGGAACGTTCTGGAAAGGACGGCCATAGTGGGTGATAGCCCTGTACGCGAAAATCCCTTTGCAATGAAATCGAGTAGGACGGGGCACGAGAAACCTTGTCTGAATATGGGGGGACCATCCTCCAAGGCTAAATACTACTGACTGACCGATAGTGAACCAGTACCGTGAGGGAAAGGCGAAAAGAACCGCGGAGAGCGGAGTGAAATAGATCCTGAAACCGTATGCGTACAAGCAGTGGGAGCCCACTTGTTGGGTGACTGCGTACCTTTTGTATAATGGGTCAGCGACTTATTTTCAGTGGCGAGCTTAACCGAATAGGGGAGGCGTAGCGAAAGCGAGTCTTAATAGGGCGTCTAGTCGCTGGGAATAGACCCGAAACCGGGCGATCTATCCATGGGCAGGTTGAAGGTTGGGTAACACTAACTGGAGGACCGAACCGACTACCGTTGAAAAGTTAGCGGATGACCTGTGGATCGGAGTGAAAGGCTAATCAAGCTCGGAGATAGCTGGTTCTCCTCGAAAGCTATTTAGGTAGCGCCTCATGTATCACTGTAGGGGGTAGAGCACTGTTTCGGCTAGGGGGTCATCCCGACTTACCAAACCGATGCAAACTCCGAATACCTACAAGTGCCGAGCATGGGAGACACACGGCGGGTGCTAACGTCCGTCGTGAAAAGGGAAACAACCCAGACCGTCAGCTAAGGTCCCAAAGTCATGGTTAAGTGGGAAACGATGTGGGAAGGCTTAGACAGCTAGGAGGTTGGCTTAGAAGCAGCCACCCTTTAAAGAAAGCGTAATAGCTCACTAGTCGAGTCGGCCTGCGCGGAAGATGTAACGGGGCTCAAACCATGCACCGAAGCTACGGGTATCATCTTTTGATGATGCGGTAGAGGAGCGTTCTGTAAGCCTGTGAAGGTGAGTTGAGAAGCTTGCTGGAGGTATCAGAAGTGCGAATGCTGACATGAGTAACGACAATGGGTGTGAAAAACACCCACGCCGAAAGACCAAGGTTTCCTGCGCAACGTTAATCGACGCAGGGTTAGTCGGTCCCTAAGGCGAGGCTGAAAAGCGTAGTCGATGGAAAACAGGTTAATATTCCTGTACTTCTGGTTATTGCGATGGAGGGACGGAGAAGGCTAGGCCAGCCTGGCGTTGGTTGTCCAGGTTTAAGGTGGTAGGCTGAGATCTTAGGTAAATCCGGGATCTTAAGGCCGAGAGCTGATGACGAGTGTTCTTTTAGAACACGAAGTGGTTGATGCCATGCTTCCAAGAAAAGCTTCTAAGCTTCAGGTAACCAGGAACCGTACCCCAAACCGACACAGGTGGTTGGGTAGAGAATACCAAGGCGCTTGAGAGAACTCGGGTGAAGGAACTAGGCAAAATGGCACCGTAACTTCGGGAGAAGGTGCGCCGGTGGAGGTGAAGCATTTACTGCGTAAGCCCCTGCCGGTCGAAGATACCAGGCCGCTGCGACTGTTTATTAAAAACACAGCACTCTGCAAACACGAAAGTGGACGTATAGGGTGTGACGCCTGCCCGGTGCCGGAAGGTTAATTGATGGGGTTAGCGCAAGCGAAGCTCTTGATCGAAGCCCCGGTAAACGGCGGCCGTAACTATAACGGTCCTAAGGTAGCGAAATTCCTTGTCGGGTAAGTTCCGACCTGCACGAATGGCGTAACGATGGCGGCGCTGTCTCCACCCGAGACTCAGTGAAATTGAAATCGCTGTGAAGATGCAGTGTATCCGCGGCTAGACGGAAAGACCCCGTGAACCTTTACTATAGCTTTGCACTGGACTTTGAATTTGCTTGTGTAGGATAGGTGGGAGGCTTTGAAGCGTGGACGCCAGTCTGCGTGGAGCCAACCTTGAAATACCACCCTGGCAACTTTGAGGTTCTAACTCAGGTCCGTTATCCGGATCGAGGACAGTGTATGGTGGGTAGTTTGACTGGGGCGGTCTCCTCCTAAAGAGTAACGGAGGAGTACGAAGGTGCGCTCAGACCGGTCGGAAATCGGTCGTAGAGTATAAAGGCAAAAGCGCGCTTGACTGCGAGACAGACACGTCGAGCAGGTACGAAAGTAGGTCTTAGTGATCCGGTGGTTCTGTATGGAAGGGCCATCGCTCAACGGATAAAAGGTACTCCGGGGATAACAGGCTGATACCGCCCAAGAGTTCATATCGACGGCGGTGTTTGGCACCTCGATGTCGGCTCATCACATCCTGGGGCTGAAGCCGGTCCCAAGGGTATGGCTGTTCGCCATTTAAAGTGGTACGCGAGCTGGGTTTAGAACGTCGTGAGACAGTTCGGTCCCTATCTGCCGTGGACGTTTGAGATTTGAGAGGGGCTGCTCCTAGTACGAGAGGACCGGAGTGGACGAACCTCTGGTGTTCCGGTTGTCACGCCAGTGGCATTGCCGGGTAGCTATGTTCGGAAAAGATAACCGCTGAAAGCATCTAAGCGGGAAACTTGCCTCAAGATGAGATCTCACTGGAACCTTGAGTTCCCTAAAGGGCCGTCGAAGACTACGACGTTGATAGGTTGGGTGTGTAAGCGCTGTGAGGCGTTGAGCTAACCAATACTAATTGCCCGTGAGGCTTGACCATATAACACCCAAGCAATTTGCGTCGAACGACCAGATTGCGGTGACTGTGAAGATGACACGAACCGAAAGTTTGCGTCACGAACGACACCTGAAACAGCTTGCTATCACATA
Organism: Pseudomonas sp. PvP028; assembly: GCF_017832255.1. Taxonomy (NCBI): domain Bacteria; kingdom Pseudomonadati; phylum Pseudomonadota; class Gammaproteobacteria; order Pseudomonadales; family Pseudomonadaceae; genus Pseudomonas; species Pseudomonas sp. PvP028. The sequence goes on along the minus strand of NZ_JAFIBL010000001.1, from coordinate 436,470 downwards.
CCCGATTTGCTGAAGCGCGCCGCAGGGCACGATTCGGTACCCGAATTTCTTGACGACCATAGAACATTGGAACCACCTGATCCCATCCCGAACTCAGTAGTGAAACGATGTATCGCCGATGGTAGTGTGGGGTTTCCCCATGTGAGAGTAGGTCATCGTCAAGATTAAATTCCAGAAACCCTCATCGCTTACGCGTTGAGGGTTTTTGTTTGTCTGGGGTTCCAGAAACCTCTGCATTCTCTATCTGGCTCATCTCATTGCAATGCAGCCGCATTGGCGCCAGATACCCCCAAGGTTTAGTGAAACGCCCCCATCCCTGCCAGTCTGCTGCCCGCTCGCAGGTGGAAGCTGCGCAGCACCGGCAGGCTTCCGTCCGGCTGACGTGGCGCATCCCACCCCGTATCCGAGACATCCTCAAAGTCTGCGTCGGTTATCGACGTTGGCAACGTCCATGAGTTGTGTGCCATATCCAGTCCTTCGGTGTTGACGGTCAAGCGTCCCTTGTAAGCGATGTTGTTGGACAGGTTGCCGAGAGGGATCAGCGAACCATCCGGGGCGATACCTGCCATGTTGTAGTTCACGCCATTTGAAAAAGCCGTGTTGTTGATGAAGTCCAGTGCCAGGGTGTGGTGATTGGCATAGAAACCAGCGGACTTATTGTCAAAGGCAACGGAATTACGGACGATATGCTTCACGCCGTCAGGCACATACTTGCCTCCGTAGCCGCCGGCTTTGATGCCATTACCATTGCCTGCTTCAAGTTTTGTGCGCGTGCCAGGCAGGTAACCCTGCTGCCATGCCCACGAGCTCTCGATGGTCACTGGCGAAAAGGCATTGATCAGGTCAAAGCCGTCGTCGGAATTGGCCCACGCTCTGCAACCGCGGAATACATTACCTGGATGGCCTGCCTTGATATGTGCACCGAAGCCGTCTGCACTCTGACCTGCGCCGTTTGAGGTGTAAGGATCGTAGTTGTGGTGAGAGTCGGTATTCAGCACCAGGTTATAACCGCCGTTCTGAATGAACAGGCCGGGTCCCATATTGTGATGCAGATTGAGTTGCTCGAAGGTATTGTGGCTGCCGCTGTTCCAGATCCCCCAGGACTCGTGGTTGAGATGGTTTTCCGGCTGTTGCGGCACGCCTTTCACCTCCAGCCCCTTCAGGTGTAACCAACTACCGGTAACGTTGAAGCCTTTGACGCGACAATCGTCTTTCATGGCCGAGAAATCGAAAACCGGTGTTTCGCCCGGATAGGCCCAGTAGCGTATGGGTTTGTTTTCGCTGCCGCTGTTGTTCAGGGTGATGGCATTCACGGTGTCTGTACGGGTAGCGCAGCGGTTGACGCCTGCTGTGTAGGTATAGACGCCGCCGCGAAAGTACACCGTGTCGCCGGCTTTTGCGGCTTGCTGCGCGCGCATGATGGTGCGCAACGGTGCACCTTTGGTACCCGCAGCGTGATCATCGCCATTGGGGGCCACGTAGTAGTCAGTTGCATGCGCTGTTGCAGCAACGACCAGCAAGACCGTCAGCAATATCGTTCTCATGGGGTCACTCCAAGCTTGCCTGGTGTAATCGTATGCGTGTTCGCTGTACCTCATTATGAATTCGATGAATAAAGAGTCTGTCCGCCGGAGGCCTGCAACAGCGCCTCACCCAATTCAAAGACAATAAAAAAGGCCGCATTCTCATGCGGCCTTCTAACGACAACTTACAGCGCTTACGAGGCCAGTTCAGGAACTTCTGGTTTCACATCGTCACGACGCTGAATGTATTTCCAGTCCGCTTCATCAATGTAGATGCCGTTGGGTCCGCTGCCGCCTTCCAGGTCGATGGCAACGTGAGCCGAGACCTGTGGCTTCACACTGGCCAGAATTGGAACGAAGCCTAGTTGCAGGCTGGTTTCCAGCAGGGCTGCCTGATTCTTCTCGTCGATGTCTGCGGCTTCGTCGAGGTAGTAAGGCAAACGCACCCGACCGGCCTGGTCGCGATCCATCAAGTGCAACAGCAGGTACATGTTAGTCAGTGCCTTGATGGTCATCGTGGTGCCATTGGAGGCCGCGCCATCGATATCGGTGTGGATAACCGGCTGACCGTTGACCTTGGTGATTTCGAATGCCAGCTCGAACAGGTCCTTCAAGCCCAACTGGTTGTGGTTGGCAGCCACAAGCCGGGCCAGATATTCCTTGGCTTCTTCGTTCTTGTTGTCCTGCTCTGCGCTCTGGCTCAGGTCGAAGACCGACAGCGTCTCGCCTTCTTCGTACTGCCCGGCGCTGTGGATGATCTGATCGATGTGCTTGAGCGCTTCCTTGTTAGGGGCGAGCACAATACGGAAGCTTGCCAGGTTCGAGACCTGACGCTTGTTGATCTCGCGGTTGAACAGCGCCAGTTGATGCTCAAGGCTGTCATAGTCGCTACGGATATTGCGCAGGGTACGTGCGATATCCGTCACCGCAGCGCGACGAGCCTTGCCCAGCGTAAGTGCTTCGTCGGTACGGTGCGCGTAGGCATTGATCAATAGCTGCAGGCGACGCTCCATGTCGTCCTCGCTGTCGAACTTGGCCACACCCTTGAGGCGAACCTGTGCGTACAGCGCCTCGATCTGTCCATCGCTGCGCAACAGACCCTGCCAGCTGTCCTGGTAGTCGTTGAGCAGCGGCAACAGGTTATCCATGGAATCGTCGATCGGGTCCATGAACGGTGTGCCGAATGGCAGATCCGCAGGCAGCAACTGACGGCGACGTAGCGCATCGTCCAGCGTACGTTGCTTGGATTCCATATCGCCGATCTGACGTGCGATCAATTGCAGCTTGGCGGACAGTTGCTGAACGCGCTCGGTGAACGCGTCGCTGGAGCGTTTCAGTTCATCCTGAGCGGCTTCCATCTGCGCCAGTTCTTCCAGTTTGGTGGATTCCTCCGCGCTCAAGGTCTGGCAACGGCGGAAGTCTTCAAGCGCCTTTTGAGCATCCAGCACCTGCTGATACAGCGCTTCGGTCTGGGTCTTGCTCGCCGAACGGTCGGCGGCGACAGCCTGCTGGGTTTTCAGTTGTTTGAGTTCTTTCTCCAGTCGCTCTTTCTGATCGCGCAACGCGGCACGATCGGCCAGCGCCTGCAGGGCAGGAGGCTCGATGCTCGACAGGTTGATCGTCAGCCCCGGTACCGCGAACTGATCGCCCTTGAAGCCGTCCAGAATGGTCTCCAGCGATTTGACCCACGCATCGCCATCATCCAGCGCAATGCCTTGCTCACCCAACGGCAGGCTGAACAGCGCGCTGTTGAACAGACGCATCAGACGTTCTACGTCCGGCTGGGAAAACTCTTCACGCAGACGGGCATAGCTGTTGTTGTCCGCATGATCAAGCTGCTGCTTGACCGACTTGAGGCGTTTTTCCAGATCACGCAGACGCTCGTCCAGGTCTTCGGCGCTGAACTGCCGGGACTGGGCCAGCGCACCGGCCAGCTCATCGTGAGCGTCCTTGGCGGCGAGCAGCTGTTGCTCCAGCACCTTGACGTCATCGACCAGCGCAAAACGGTTTTTCAGTACCGACAGCTCGCCGACCCAACGCTGGATGCTGCTGATCTCGCGCTCCAGGCGCATCAGTTCCTGAGTGCTGCTGCGCTGATCGTTCTGCATCTCATCCTGCTGGGCACGGTAATGCTCGGCCTGAATGACCAGCTCTTCCTTGCGCGCACCGGAGTAATCCGACCAGGTGCCGAGCAGTGAATCGAGGATCGGTGACAGACGATGCAGCTTGCCGCGCAACACATCGCGCTGCTTGACGCCAGCGGCCAGCGCCTCGACCAGGGGACCCGCCAGCACCAGCGAGTTGTAGTCCTGTTCCATACGCCGCACATCGCGGAAGGCTTCTTCACAGGCGGCAATATAGTCGACGCTGCCCGAACGCAGGCTGTGCTCGAAAGCATCCAGAAACAGCTGCTTGAGTTTGGCGGCGGTGATTTCACGCATGTGCAGCAGGTTGATGAACAGTGCGCGGAAGGTCTTGAGGCTCTGCTCGCTGGTGGAGCGCAGCGGGATCAAGGTCAGGTCCAGCGGAATCGACGTGTGCCCGCCGACCAGCAGACGGCGCAGTTCGTCAGGCTTGAGCTCGTAGGCTTTCAGGCCTTGGCTTTCCAGGTTGCTGAACAGCTCTTTCTGACGCAGGCAGGTGTCGTTCTTCTGGTAATGACCCAGATCCAGCTCGCCGGCATAGGCGAAGAACTGGTGGCCGAAGCCGCCGCCCGGACCGCGACCCACGACGCCGATGACATGCGGGCCGTGAGGCAGGGAAACTTCCACCAGAATGTAGCTGGTGTCGGAGGCGAAGTAGAAGCGCCGCGATTGTTCCAGACTGTACTTGCCGAAGCTCATGTCCGACATGCGCGCCAGAATCGGGAATTGCAGGGCGTTGATCGAGGCGCTTTTACCGAGGTTGTTCGCGCCGTATACCGACAGCGGATTTTCCAGCGGGAACAGGCCAAGGCTGTAACCGGCAGTGTTCAACAGGGCAAAGCGGCGGATGCCATAACGTTCCTGGCTCATGTGTCCATCTCCTGTCGTTGCTCATCGGCGATTGCCCGGGCCAGCGCCTCTTCCTCGGTCTCTTCGCCGAATTCAGCCAGGTCCAGCGGGTCATCGGTTTCCAGCAGCTTCTCGTCGCTGTCGTCATCGATGAGCACAGGCGTCGGCAGGGGCAGGGCGCTATGCAGGCTGGCGGCCAGATCGCGGTCCTGTTGCACCGACAGGCACACATCGAGAAAACGGTGCATCGGCGGCAGGAAGCGGTAGATACCCACTTCCTCACTGGCAAAGCCCAACTGCGTCATGCGGCGCATGATCTTTTCTTCGAGCTCTTCCGGGGTCTGTACTTCAGCCTGGAGAAACAGGTCGCGGTACTTTTCCAGCATCGAAGGCAGCTCGTCGCGGCCCAGGCTGCCACCGTCGAGCACCGACATGGGGTCACGGCCCTGATCTGCCAGATGTTCAACGAGGATGAAGGTGAACAGCGCCAGGCGCTGGGCGGTCTTGTTGACCTGCGCAGCAGCCAGTTCAGGCACGAAATAATAAAAGCCACGCGTATCGCAGACCAGTTCGAAGCCCAGTGCCTTGAACAGCGTGCGGTACTGGTCCTGGCAATTGGAGAGCTGGGCGTACAGCTCCGGGTCGCGGCGGCTGATGTGATAGCCCTTGAACAGCTCGCGAAAGATCGGCGCGAGCTGGGACATTTCGGATAGATCAAGATGCATGAACGGTGCTCTCGGAATGCTCGGCCTGCTCGTCTTTTGCAGCGAGCAGGGCAAAGGAGCGCAGGCTGACGCGGTGCTCCCGGGTGAAATATTCGCGACGCTCGAGGCGTTCACGGGCGAAGCGCTTGTCCCGCGACAGGCGCGAGAACCAGTAGAGCAGCTCGTCGGTCTCGCCGGTCGGCTCCTGCTCCAGTAACCAGACCATCAGGTCAGGCATCGGCAAGGCGTCTTCACAGCGTTCGAGCATCTCCTTGACCGTACGCGGTGCGCGTGGCGCCTGGCCCTTGCGGGTGCCGCTGGCCTTGGGGAATCTCGCGGGTTTGGGTTCAAAGCGCGCCAGGGCATACACGTAGGCCTCGACCTGGCTGGCACTGCCCAGGAATGTGCTTTGCGGACGGGTGAACATCGGCATGGCAGCCTGAGGCACTGCATCCAGCCCTTTGCGGCGAATGGCAGACAAGGCCAGCGCCGCGCCGCGGGTCACCGCGTTATGGCGCCGCGCTTCCTCACGCAGTGGCAGCAGCAGTTCGCGTGCATGGCGCAAGGTCAGCTGGGCACTGGTCTGCATTTCCAGAATGCGCGCATGGGTACGCAGCAGCATGTCGTCGTCGACCAGATGACCGAGACGTTGTTGCTCGGTCAGCAGGCGCAGCAGGACGTTCTCGACCTTGCGTACGCCCTGTTCGAACGCACCGTCTGCGTTGACCAGTTGAATCATCGGCTCGACGTATTCGTCCCACGTCGCCAGCACTTCGGCATAACGCTGGCGCAACGGGATCTGCCGGTCACTGGTCTTGGCCCGGTCGGCCACGGCGACCAGCGCCTGTTCGTCGTTGGCGAGCTTCTTGAGTACGTCGCGCACGCGCATGTCCAGCAGGCGCAGCTGTCTGGCCAGGTCGTTGGCGTCGCGAACCTCGAACGCGTCTTGAATGTAGCCGGCCAGTCGCTCCAGGTGGCGCAGGTAGGCTTCGATTTCCAGGCACAGGCCCAGACGGTGCTCGCGGCGCAGGTACGACAGGAAGTCATGGATCTGTGCGTTGAGCTCGAAACGGTTCGGGCTTTTCGCGACGGGCACCAGAATGTCCAGACGGATCCACACGTCCAGCAGATTGGTGATGTCTTGCGGAGTGCTGTCCTGCTGCTGAGCGCCCAGTTGCAGGCGCAGCTCGCTCAGGCTCAACGTACCCTGGTCGAAATGTTCGCATAAGGGCTCAAGGAGCGCCCAGTGCTCGGCAAGGGCGCGCAGAACGCGCTTGGGTTCGATCATCGTTAGGCCGACTGTTGGCAAGTGAAAAGCGGCAATTGTACTGCATCAGCCGACTGATATTTCACCTGCGGGCGATATGCTGCAGCGCAAAAAGGCGAACAACGCTAGAATTGCGCGCTTAACTTATCCACAGGTGGCTGACCCTTGCTCAACGAGTCCCGTCGCCGCGCTTATTTGACTGCCATGCAGGTGGTCAACTGGCTGCCGCGCACAGAACTGCCATTCGCCGCGCCGTCGCGTCCACAACTGCTTGTGCCGTTGCCGCCGCCGGTCGAGGTGCAACGTGTCGCGCCTGCTGCTTCGCCAGCGGAGCACGCTGCGCCTGCCGAAACGTCGAATGTCGAGCCGGTTGCCCGCCAGCCCGAGCGCCCGAGGGTCGAGGTGCCTCGCCCTTCATTGGCCAGCACGCGAACAGCCACCCCGGCCGCCGAAGAGGCCGAGCCGGCGCCGCCCAAGGCGCCGGTGGTACCGCCACCGCGCTTTGCCCTGCAATTGTTGCGCGCCGGACGCTGCCTGTTACTGGTCGAACTCACCACGGGTCAGCCGTTTCAGAGCCGTGATCCTTCCTACCTGCTGCTCAAGGACATGCTGCGCGCCGCCGGTCTGCCCGACAGCCCGCAGATCATCGGCGAGCCCGTGCGCTGGCCGTTGCTGGTCCGCGGCCAGATGGACCAGGGCCCGGAGGCCGCGCGTGATTTCGTGCAGGGCTTCGTCGGCGCGCGGCTCGAGGACGAGCCTTGTGCCTGCCTGTGGCTGATCGGTCTGCCGTCGATGAAGTATGCCGGTGAAGCCGATGCCGAGTCTTACCACCGTGAACTGCAGATTGAAGGTCTGGGTACGGCCTGGGCGCTGCCAGGTCTTGAATTACTGATGGACGAGCCTGAGCGCAAGGCGGATGTCTGGAAAGCCATGCGTCGGCTGATGACGCGCTGGAAATCGATCGATGAGTGATGCCGTAACCTTCCGCCGCATGACCGAAGCCGACATGGACGCGGTGCTGAAAATCGAATACGCGGCGTTCAGTCATCCCTGGACACGCGGCATCTTTCTCGACGGGCTCAAGTCCTATGAGATCTGGTTGATGTTCGAGGGCGCGCAGCAGGTCGGACACGGCGTCATTCAGGTCATCATCGACGAAGCGCACCTGCTCAACATTACGGTCAAACCTGAAAATCAGGGGCGGGGTCTTGGCCTGTTACTGCTCGACCACCTGATGAAGCGCGCTTACCAGCTCAATGCACGAGAATGCTTTCTGGAGCTGCGTGACAGCAACCGCCCAGCCTATCGTCTGTATGAAAACTACGGTTTCAACGAGATAGGCCGGCGTCGTGACTACTACCCGGCATCCGACGGCGGCCGTGAAGACGCAGTGGTCATGGCCTGCACGCTGCTGGACTGAGTGTCCGGATCAGCGCTGGTTGCCGTCCAGCGGGTCGATGAGTGCCAGTTCTTCTTCGTCCAGGCCGTTGCCACCGCCAATGTCATCTTCATCGACGACCGTAACATCCAGGTCGGCCGGGAGGTCTTCGCCTGGCTCGTTCGGTGAGCGGGCGCCGTCTTCATGGATCAGGGTTTCCGGAGACAGATCATCGTCGGTCGAATGATGGTCATCGGTGGAAGCCCCCGTGAGGCCTGCTTCGCGCACTCGCTGATCCGGAATTTCATGTTGCAGCTCGCCTTCAGGGATAAGATCGCCGATACGGCCCGGTTCTTCCTCGTCGAAATCGAGTGTTTCCATGGAGCCCATGCGGTCTTCGTTATCGTCGATAGGTTCCGGTTCGGTAGCACCAAACGGGCGGCGTGAATCGTTCATGAGAAATCCTCATTTCAGGTGGTCGTAAAAAGTGGACCGACCATGACTTTGAAGATTCCTTTTTGTTGACGACAGGCATTCGTAACGCGTGGCATCACAGCGTGACTTGAAGGATCGGACACCAGTCCAAGGCTGGGCATCATTATCGAGATCGAGGCGTCAAAGCATGAACGAGCTACAAGACCTGATTGATAACAATGCACGCTGGGCCGATGCGATAAAGCAGGAAGACCCTGAGTTCTTCGCCAAACTGGCCCGCCAGCAAACCCCTGAGTTCCTGTGGATCGGTTGCTCCGACGCACGCGTGCCGGCCAACGAAATCGTCGGCATGCTGCCGGGTGATCTGTTCGTTCACCGCAACGTGGCCAACGTCGTACTGCACACCGACCTTAACTGCCTGTCAGTGATTCAGTACGCAGTGGACGTGTTGAAGGTCAAACACATTCTGGTCACAGGCCACTACGGTTGCGGCGGCGTGCGTGCGTCCATGCAGGACCGCCAGTTCGGCCTGATCGACGGCTGGTTGCGCACGATTCGTGACCTGTATTACGAAAACCGCGAGTTGCTGGCCAAGCTGCCGACCGAGGAAGAGCGCGTCGACCGCCTTTGTGAATTGAATGTGATTCAGCAAGTGGCCAACGTCGGTCACACCAGCATTGTGCAGAACGCCTGGCACCGTGGGCAGAGCCTGTCTGTGCATGGCTGCATCTACGGCATCAAGGATGGCCGCTGGAAAAGCCTCGACGTAACCATCAGCGGCTTCGAGCAACTGCCGCCGCAGTACCGCCTGCGTCCGCAGGACTGATAGCCGTTGTTCGCCAGCCAGCCTCTTGTTGCAGGCTGGCTGGCGAGTTTCAACCCATCACAACACGAAACGCTGCACCATCAGGTTCAGATCATTCGCCAGCATCGACAGTGCGTTACTCGCGACGGTGGTCTGCTGCGCGCCTGAAGCGGTCTGGCTGGACAGCTCGCGAATACTGCTGAGGTTGCGGTCCACTTCAGTCGCCACCTGGGCCTGCTGTTCTGCGGCACTGGCAATCAGCAGGTTGCGGTCGTTGATGGTGGCGGTTGAATGAATGATCACTTGCAGGGCTTCGCCGGTCGAGGCGGCCTGTTCCATCGTCAGGTTGGCCTGCGTCGCCGTGTGGCGCAGCGAGCTGGCGGTTTGCTGGGTGCTTTGCTGCACGCCGCTGATCAGCCCTTCGATTTCCGCGGTGGATGCACTGGTGCGTTGCGCCAGTGAGCGGACTTCATCGGCCACCACGGCAAAACCACGCCCGGCTTCGCCTGCACGAGCCGCTTCGATAGCCGCGTTCAGCGCCAGTAAATTGGTCTGATTGGCAATTGCGCGAATCACATCGAGGATGCTGCTGATGCTCTGGGTGCGTTCGGCCAGCCCTTGCGCCTGATGCGACGAGTCCAGCACATTTTCGGTCAGCTCCTTGATCGACAGAATGGTTGCCGAGAGCTTGTCCTGCCCTTGTGCTGCCGCCCGGGTCGACGCCTCCGATTCGGTCACGGTATTGCTGGCGTTGCCTGCCACCTCGATGGCCGCCTGACTCATCTGATTGACCGCGACAGCGGCCTGTTCGATTTCAGTGTTCTGCAATTGCAGATTGAGCGCACTGGCTTCGGCGATGCTGCCCATCTCCTGAACCGACTGCGACAACTGCGTCGCCGCTGCGTAGATCTGGTCGATCGTACTGTGCAGGTTGGTGCGCATGCGCCCGAGGGTGATCAGCAATTGCGCGGTCTCGTCCTTGCCGTCCGGTATCGGGTGCTCGCTCAGGTCGCCATCGGCAATGGTGCTGGCGATGTGTAAAGCCTGCCGCACCGGGTGGATGATGCTGACGCTCAGGCGCCAGGCCAACAACAGGGTCAGTGCCAGAACCAGGCCAATGGCGCTCAGCGCAATGATCCGCGTTTGCTCGTAGCTGGCACCTGCGGCCTCTACGGCGGCGGACGCACTCTGTTTGTTCAGCTCCCGCAACAGCTGCACCTGCATGTCCATCAGGTCGCCTTGCAGCGAGAGCATGGTGTTGGCCAGCATCCTTGCCTCGTCCAGCTTGTTCTGCTCGATCAGCGCGATCTGATCCTGCAAACCGGGCATGAAGGCCTTGTAGGCATCCTGCAACGCGACAATCGAGTCATGCTCAGTGCCCGACTGGACACGCGCCAGGTATTCCGAGAAGCCTTTCTCGACCTCGTTCCTGAGTTGCTCGACATTGATCTTGCTGTTGATGACGGCGCCCGGATCGTCGGCGTTGGCGATCAGACGGGTGGTTTCGCTGCGCAGCTTGACCAGGCCGATGGCGATGGCATCGGCGGTGGCGATACTGGGCAGGGCGCCGCTCTCGACTGCCTCGCCCTGTGTGCGGATCGCTTGCATCTGCAACAGGCAGAACGCGCCAAGCGCGACCATCAACAGGGAGGTTATGGCAAAGCAGATGACCAGGCGCAGGGTGATTTTGAAGCGGCGCAAGAGTGTTGTCGTTGTGGCTTGCCGGCGTAGGAAACGAGGCATCAATCTTTTCACGGCACACAACCCCTATAAACACGCGGACCTTCTCGGAGAGCCGTTTATAGGGCAATTGTGTGATGTCTTTATGACATCTGCTGAATGATGGATGTGCAGCCAATGACTCATGGCTGCGGGGGAGCAATTTCCTCCATCAGTTCATCCAGAAAGCGCTTGACCCGGTGGTGCCGGGCTTTCGCCAGTTGTGCGCCGGTAGCGGTCTGAAAACCGTCAGCCAGTTGCAGCAGCTTGGTGTGGAAGTGGTCGACGGCGAAATTCAGGTCGTCATAGGGGCGCTGGCTGGCATACGGATCATTCGGGTCGTAGAGCGCTCTGCCGAGGCGCCCTGACACGTAGAAGGTGCGGGCCACACCGATCATGCCCAGCGAGTCCAGACGGTCGGCGTCCTGCAGTATTCTGGCCTCGAGGGTCAAGGGCGTGATCGCCGCCGAGAAACTGTGCGCTTCGATGGCGTGGGCGACGGAGGCGATGCTCTGCTCATCCCACCCCATCTCGGTCAACAATTCGCTGGCCCGCGCCGCCGCCAGTCGCGATGCGCTGGCGCGAAACGGCGAGTCTTTCTCGACCGAAACGCAGTCATGCAGCAGCGTTGCCGCAATCAGCACACGGGCATCGCCGCCTTCACGGTCACGAATGGCGCAGACGTTCTTCCAGACACGCAGCAAGTGCGAGACATCGTGCGAGTCGTCGATTTTCTCTGCGTGGGTGTGGGGTATCAGCAGGTTGGCCAGGTCCTCGAAGGGGGTGAAGCTGGCGGCGGTCATGCGGTGGTCCTCGGAGGCTGGGCAGGCATCAGCATTACAGACAATGCCGCCTGATAAAACCCTGTCACTGGTCAAGAATATGGCTGATCTGGCCGGCAAGCAGCCCCGCACCTCTGGCGTTGAGGTGGTTGAAGTCCTTGTAGTACGAATGCAGGTCGCCGATCAGGCATTGCCTGTCCTTGCAGAAGGCGTCATCCAGCGTGATCAGGCTGATGTGTTTTGACTGGCTGGCACGCAGGAACAACTGGCGGGTGAAACGCTGCAACAGGTCGTGTTTTTCCACCGGCACCGACAGTTCGCTGACCCGCTGCAAGGCTTGCGCATCGTCTTCCGAAGCGTCCCGCGCCAAGCGATAGTAGAGACTTTCAGGGTTGATCATTTGCTGCGGCACCTGCGCGATGATGAACACCTCGGCGCCGATACTGCGGTAGGCCTCGATCGTGTGTTCAAGGGCCTGGCTGAATACCCTGCGCGAGGTTTCGCGACTTTTCTCCGGATCGGCGCGCGAGGTCAGGAAATACGTGCTCATCGTCCTCTCGCTGTAATCGTCGCCGGTATACAGCGTCCAGCGCGCCACCAGCACGACCTTTTTGATCCGCTGCCGCTTCACGTACTCGAATTCCCGATCGGCCAGCGCTTCGCAGACCCCGGCAGCGTAGTTGCCGTTAGCCACGTCCACGCCGAGCAAGGGCAGGCAGCCGCCCAGGCCGATGTGCGCGAGGGTCCTGCCCTGATCCCGAGCGGCGGCGTCGAACGTCGATAACAGCGCTTCGGAATGGCTGTCGCCGAACAGCGCCATGTCCGGTACTGCCTCCTTGTCAGCAAGGCCGAACAGGCAAAAATCGACGTTGCCGCTCTTGCCGTCCAGAGGCTGGTCGCATTTGTCGCGTATCAACGGGTCGGCGAATGCTTGATGCAGCTCCGGGTCGACAGCGAAGCGCTGGGGAAAGCCGTTATTCACATAGCCAACCAGCCCCAGCGTGATAAACAGCGTCGAGGCAGCGCCTGCCGTAGTGAAAATCTGACGGCGATTGAAGGTGCCGGCCTTGCGAAACGGCTGCTCGACGAAACGCCAGCTCAGCCAGGCCAGTGCCAGAGACACAAGGGTAAGCGCCAGCATGAGTGGCAGGCCTGGCTCATTCAGGTTGTACTGGCGGGCAAAGGCAAAGACGGGCTGATGCCACAGGTAAGCGCTGTAGCTGAGCATGCCGATCGCGACGGGCGCACGTGAACTCAGCGCGCTCCCCACCCAGGTCTTGCCATGGGCGAAGACGATGATCAACACCGCACCCAGTACCGGTACCAGCGCATTGAGGCCGGGGAAGGGCGTGCTGCTGTCGAAACCGACCACGGCATAACCGATCAGCAAAATCCCCAGTAAAGTCGCCGCCTGATCGACAACGCTCGCGCGCCCGATGCTGCGCGGTCGCCAGGCAAAGTAGAAGGCGATGAACGAGCCCGCCAGCAATTCCCAGGCACGTGCCGGCAGCAGATAAAACGCGTTGCTGGTGGCTTGATGGGCGCCCAGTTGCGCCAGCGCCAGGCTGGCCAGGGCAGCGACTATCAGTAGCACGATCAGCCACTTGCGGCCCAGGCCCCAGGCCAGCATCAAGAGCAGCGGGAAGAACAGGTAGTACTGTTCTTCCACCGCGAGCGTCCAGGTGTGCAACAACGGTTTGAGTTCTGCCGTGGCGTCGAAATAGCCGCTTTCCAGCCAGAACAGCACGTTGGATGAAAAAGTCGGCACCGCCACCAGACTCTTGGCAAAGTACTTCAGGTCAGATGGATCGAGCGTCAACCACGCGACAGGCAGGCAGATCAGCATCATCACGAACAGCGCAGGCAGGATGCGCCGCGCGCGTCGTTCGTAAAAGTTGATCAGCGAGAACCGGCCTCTGATCTTCTCCGCGATGATGATCGAAGTGATCAGATAGCCGGAGATCACGAAGAAGATATCGACGCCCACGAATCCGCCGCTGAACAGCGGCAAGCCCGCGTGGAACAGAATGACCGGAATGACCGCGAGCGCGCGCAGACCATCGATCTCGGGTCGATAGCCGAGTGCCGGGTTATGAGGGATGCCCATGTGATGTGCTCGATGCAGTAAGTGGCAAGAGACGGTAAATGCACGCTGCAATAGCTACCGCCAACGCGAGGCGCAGGGGTCGTGTAGGGAGAGGACGAAGAGGCGTTGCCGGACAGAGAGTGCTGTATTTTTTAGTTCAGGTCTTCGCTTCTGTCCAATGACGGAGGCAGGTTTATGACGGCAGATCAGTCTCTTCCCACCTGAAACAGGAAAAGCCCTTTATAATGCATGGTTTTACCCCTCCTCGATGCGAGAACCATTGTGAGCTTACCGTCCTGCCCGAAATGCAATTCCGAATACACCTACGAAGACGGCAGCCTGCTGATCTGCCCGGAATGCGCCCATGAATGGTCTGCCGACGCCGTTGGCGCCGATGCGTCCGATGACGTGAAAGTCATCAAGGACTCAACGGGCAATGTGCTGCAGGACGGCGACACCATCACGGTGATCAAGGACTTGAAAGTCAAAGGCTCTTCGCTGGTGGTCAAGGTCGGTACCAAGGTCAAGAACATCCGCCTGGTCGATGGCGACCATGACATCGATTGCAAGATCGACGGCATCGGCGCGATGAAACTGAAGTCGGAGTTCGTCCGCAAGGTTTGATTCTGCCGGGTAATGGCTTTAGCCTGAACGCCTCGCCGGTCCTTTGATTGGCGGGGCGTTCATGTTTCCGGGCGCGCCAGGGCTGTTTTTCCTGAACAGGTGAATACCGTGCCGAACACTCCCGCCCCGTATCTGAAACCTGATGAATGTGTCGTGCTGTTCGATGGCGTCTGCAAGCTGTGCAATGGCGTGGTGAAGTTTCTGATTCGCCATGATCCGCACCGGCGTCTGCGCTTGGCCGCCGTGCAGTCGGAGCAAGGGCAGGCGTTGCTGAAATGGGCCGGGCTGCCGCTCGACGATTTTCATACCATCGCGGTTATCGTCAACAATCGGGTCTTCGTGCGCTCGGACGCCTTTCTGCACATCATGGGGCTGTTGCCCGCACCGTGGCCGCTGCTCAAAGTGCTGGGGATTTTTCCGCGCTTTCTACGCGACTGGGCCTACAACCGTATCGCGCTCAACCGATATCGCCTGTTCGGGCGCTATGATCACTGCCTGTTGCCGTCGCCCGAGCACCGGCAGCGCTTCCTTGACGGCTGACGACCGGCGGTCAATTGCAAAGTCGGTTATGTGCACACGGGTTGTGATCCACTCTGGCGGTCCGTAGAATTCGTGTCATCTGGCTTCACTCCCCATATCCACAATAATCCACTCTGCACACTGCGCCCGATCCTTAAGGTCGAGCGGAGCGTTTTTGCGTTGGTTTTTCAGGGGAGCGAGCCGCGGTTTTCCATACAGGTGTCAGGCGTGCGTGTGCACGCGTGGCGGTCGGCCTTCGGGTCGGAACATTTTCAGGGCGTTGTGATTCTTGATAACTTCACCTCCAAACGAGCAGGCAGGTAGCTGGCTTGGCGTATTCGCGCTGGCCTTGGCGGCCTTCATTTTCAATACCACCGAGTTCGTGCCGATCGGTCTGCTGAGTAACATCGGTCAGAGCTTCGAGATGACCCCGGCCCAGGTCGGGCTGATGCTCACGATCTATGCCTGGGTCGTGTCGCTGATGTCGTTGCCGATGATGCTGGCGACGCGCAACATCGAGCGCCGCAAGCTGCTGATGTTCGTGTTCGGCCTGTTTGTGGTCAGCCACGTCCTATCTGCGATCGCCCCCAGCTTTGCGATCCTGCTGGTGAGCCGGGTCGGTATCGCGTTTGCACATGCGGTGTTCTGGTCGGTTACGGCGTCGCTGGCCGTACGCATCGCACCGCCCGGCAAGCAGGTTCAGGCGCTGGGCCTGCTGGCGACCGGTACGTCGTTGGCGATGGTATTGGGTATTCCGCTGGGCCGCGTGCTGGGTGAAGCCCTGGGCTGGCGGACCACCTTTCTGGGCATCGCCGGCATCGCTGCGCTGGTTGTCTTCCTGCTGGTCCGCGCGCTGCCTTTACTGCCCAGTCAGAACTCCGGTTCGTTGCGCAGCCTGCCGATCCTGTTCAAGCGCCCGCGGCTGATGGCGATCTATCTGCTTACCGCCATTGTGGTGACCGCTCATTTCACCGCCTACAGCTACATCGAACCGTTCACCCAGACCGTGTCACAGCTCAGCGGCGAAATGACCACAATTCTGCTGCTGGTCTTTGGCGGTGCCGGGATCATGGGCTCGATCATCTTCAGCCTGTTCAGCGACCGCTTCCCGAACGGGCTGTTGATCACCGCCATTGGGACGCTGACCCTGTGCCTGCTGATGCTGTTGCCGCTCTCCGGTGATGCCACGACGCTCGGCACGCTGACCATTATCTGGGGCATGGCGATCATGTGCTTCGGCCTGACCTTGCAGGCGCGCGTGCTGTCGCTGGCACCCGATGCGACCGATGTGGCGATGGCGCTGTTCTCGGGCATCTTCAATATCGGTATCGGCGGCGGCGCGCTGCTTGGCAGCGTGGTCAGCAGCCATCTCGGGGTTGCCAATGTCGGCATCGTCGGCGGCCTGCTGGCCCTCGGCGGGTTGGGGCTGTGCTGCTACACAACGCATCACTTCGGCAAGGTCCGGCCTGCTGCCGAGATGCAGGCCGAGAGCAAATAGGACGCGCATAAAAAAGCTCGCTGACGCGCAATGCGTTCAGCGAGCTTTTTGGTCTGGCTTGAGGGTCAGGCTTTAAGCCGACCGAGCCACTCCAGCGACGTTCTCCAGATACAAATCCCCAGGAAATACGCCGACATTGCCAGCCACAGCCCCATGACCACCGGGCCGTTGTGCGGATGGTTGATGATCAGCAGTGCGCTGGACAGCAACCATACGGTGGTCACCGCGATATTGAGCGGCATGAAGCGGCGCACGCGGAACGGGTGCAGGAACTTCATGCGGGTCATGGTCAGCAGCGCCAGGGCGATGATGGTGATGAACGTCAGCCATGGCGCCGGTGACAGAATGTAGAGGCACAGTGCAACGACGTTCCAGGCGGCGGGGAAGCCCTGAAAGTAGTTGTCCTTGCTTTTCATGTCGACGTTGCAGAAACAGAACAGCGACGAAACCAGAATGACCGAGATGCTCAGCAGCAGCGTGTAATCCGGCACCGGTATATAGCGGTAGATGAACAGTGCCGGGATGAACACGTAGGTCAGGTAGTCGATGACCAGATCCAGCACTGAGCCGTCGAAGTGCGGCAGTACCGACGTGGTGTTGACCTTGCGAGCCAGTGAGCCGTCGACTCCATCCACGATCAGGGCCGCGCCCAGCCACAACAGGCAGGCTTTGGGTTCGTTGTTGAACAAGGCAATGGTCGCCAGGAACGCAAGGACTACGCCGGTGGCGGTGAAGCCATGCGCCCCCCATGCGTTGAGTCTGGCTATGCGTTGATTGGTTATCACGGGGGCGCTCTCCAGGAAGTAATGCTTGCCAGGGTGTGCCGCAACCTGACCGGTAGCAACTATCGACCCGGCAATTGCCGATAAGTTTAGCGGTGACTATCCCTTGTTTCCCGGTTGTTTTCCAGAAAGCCACGCTCTTCGTCTGATCGCTGGTCTCTGTATTCTTCCGGTTCGACGAAACAGGTAGGCGCGTCACCGTTGGCATTGAGTTGGTTGATCAGGGTCGGCTGGCCCTGTTCATTGAACAGTACCTGCCCGACACCCGCCGAGTTCCATAAGCGTTCACCGGCCTTGCTGTGCTCGGGCGTGCGCGGAACAACCTTCATCAGGCGGCGCTTGGTGAACCAGTTAAGAGGTGAGCGGGGAGAGTATAACCAGCGATTCAGCCGATCAAAAGTGTCGAGTAGACGACGGGGGAATTCATTCTTGATGCCACTGCTGGTGATTTGCCAGATGTGAGGCCCGCCGCTGCGCTGGCGGATCAGGATTTCGTAGACGAACGAGTAATGCACATCGCCCGACAGGATCACATAATTGCCCGGGGTTCTGGAGTGGCGAAAGATGTTCAGAATCACGTTGGCAGCACCACGGTGCGCCATCCAGTTCTCCGCATCGACCAGCAACGGATAGCCACACCAGCTGAAGATACGTTGTATTGCCTCGATCAACTTGACACCGAAAACGGGGGCAGGTGAGACGATAATCGCCGATTTATGGTCGATCAGCTCCTGTTGCAGCTCACTGAGCGCTTCCCAGTCGAGCAGCCCGGACGGGTGATTGAAGTTCGACTCGCTGCGCCAGCGTCGGGTGCGGGTATCCAGTACCACCAGCGCCGGGCTGGTCGGTAGCACGTAATGCCATTGCTGAAACTTCAACAACTGATCAATCAACTGGTCCTGGGCCTGGCTGTCCAGCCAGTTGTCGTTGGACACGGCCTCGCTGCTCAGGGCATGAGCCTGTTTGACCAGCCCGTTGAGCGCATCCGGGTTATTGCCCCAGCCCTGACACAGCAGATAGGCAAGCAGGGCGTTACCGATGATGCGTTTGGAGAATGGATGGCCGTACGCCGTTTGCTCCCAGTTCGCCGACAGGTTCCAGTCATCGGTGATGTCGTGGTCATCGAAAATCATCATGCACGGCAGATGCGCCATCGCCCGTGCTACGCCGCCCAGGCCCTCGGTAAACACCTCGACCAGATGCTGCTCCCTGGCGTAGCGCTCGACTTCCCCGTCTTCCAGTTGGGGCCTGCCGGGTTCGATCAGGGTCCAGGGCGTCGGTGACCACACCAGCAGGTACATCGCCATGACTTCCGCCAGGGTGACCAGATGGTTATCCGCTGTGCTGCTGGTGAATACCGGCTTACTGGTGCCGCCGAAGAAGCGCTCGCGCAGTGTGTCGTTGCTTTTCAGGGCCGGCAACAGGTCGGCACGCTGGTAATAGCTGGCCGGATGCGCATAAAGACGAGGGCTGTCATCGACGATGGCACCGTCAAGTCGCTCGTCGAACAACCCCAGCCGTTCGATCAATACATGGATGGCGCGCAGCATCGGTCCGGCGACATCGTCGGCGTAGATCTGATCGCCGCTCATCATCAACAGCGCAGGACGTTGCAGCGGCTCCTGGATGTCGGCCAGCAGGCGGTCCACGCAGAGCAGACCTTCGGCCGCGCTGTGGTGCGGCTTGCGGCACGAGCCATGCAGCAGATGATCGATGCTGCTGCGCACCACGAAGTTCGGGTAACGGTGACCCTCGTACAGCAGGTGCGGCGCCCATTCGGCAATACCGCCTTCGCCGTCCACCAGCAGGTCGTAATCGATCCAGGTGTCACGGGGCAGTTCGGCGTCCAGTTGCAGGTCGATCAGGTGAATGAACGCATGGCGCCCAATTGCGATGACCTGACATTGACTGTCGTCGAGTACGTAATCGTTGAAGCCCGCAGTGGGGTCATCAGTAGCGGCATGACGCAGGCGCATTGTCAGGCGCAACGGACGAGACCCCACCAGCCACAACACCAGGCGGTCAGCTTCCTGACGGCGCAACAACGGGCCGGCAAGGATGGACGGCAGCGAAGTGAATGGTTCGATGGAAGAAGCGGACATCCTGACTCACGGCTCTGGGGGACACAGGCCGGGATGGTAACGCAACAGGCCTGGAAAGTTCTTGTTACGCCACGTGACTGCATGTTTCCGGACAGTGCAGGCAACGCGAAACGCCCGGCTCAACCGTGCTCATATGAAGACTTTGTTAACCGCCTGCAGAGTGCGCTGAAAATGCCGATATACACCTATGCAGAGGGCATCAGAATTCCATAAGGTTTTATGGCGTTATGCCATATTTGCTCATGAGGGTTCCGCTATGAAATGGTTTTACAACGCAAAGCTGTCCGCCAAGCTTTTTATGGCTTTTGCGCTGTGCGCGCTTTTCACCCTTGGGGTGGGCGTAATAGGCAGTCGCGGCATCAGTGCCTTGTCCGTCAGCCTTGATAACGTGTTTACCAACAGCCTGCTGTCGGTTACAAAAACAGGCGAGGTCAAGGCCTCGGTCATTGCTCAGAACCGTGATCTCTATCGTTTATTGGCTGCCATGGCAGGCAATGCGCCACAAAGCGTCAAGGACGATATTCTCGCGAGCATGACCGTTAACAGGACTCAGGCTGAAAAAAGCTACGCCACCTACCGGGCTACGCCGCTTGACGATGACGAGCGCGCTGCCGGTGATCAGATGGACAGAGACTGGCCTGGCTATCAGGCACTCATCGAGCAAGCCAAAGGTGTTGCCCTGTCCGGGGATATTGCAGGGGCAAGAGCGATCATCGACGGTGATGTACGCAGCGGTTACCTGAAGGTCATGGATGAGCTGAGCACCATCGTCAATTCCAATAATCGTCAGGCGGGCGAGGCCGCTGTAGCGTCCGACCAGACACAGGACGCTGCGCAACGAAATCTGTACATCGGCATAGGTTTGTCATTCTTTGCCGCGTTTGTGATGGGCCTGTTCATAAGTCGTGCCATCAGCACGCCAATCAACACTGCGGTGACCAATGCCCGGCGAATTGCAAGCGGTGACCTGACCCTGCCGATTGTCAGCCAGTATCACGACGAAGCTGGCATGATGCTGGTTGCCCTGAGCGATATGCAGGACAACCTGAAAAGCACGATCGGGCAAATATCCAGCGCTGCCGACCAGTTGGCCTCGGCTGCTGAAGAGCTGAATGCCGTGACTGAAGAAAGCAGTCGCGGTCTGATACGTCAGAACGATGAGATTCAGCAGGCCGCTACGGCGGTGAACGAGATGACCGCTGCGGTCGAAGAGGTCGCGCGTAATGCCATTTCGACGTCGGAAGCGTCCCGACAGACCAGCACCGACGCGGCTGCCGGTCGTGATCAGGCCCGCGATGCCGTGAATGCGATCAATACCGTCAGTGCCGAGATCAGCAGTTCGACCACCATGGTCGAAGAGCTCGCCGGGCGCGTCCGTGAGATCGGGCAGGTACTGGACGTGATCCGTGGGATCGCCGAGCAGACCAATTTGCTGGCCCTCAACGCCGCCATCGAGGCTGCGCGTGCAGGTGAGCAAGGTCGCGGCTTTGCGGTGGTGGCAGACGAAGTGCGGGCGCTGGCCGCTCGAACCCAGGCGTCCACCGGCGAAATCGAAACCATGATCGGCAGTGTCCAGGCCAGTGCCGATCAGGCCGTGCGGGCCATGGGCAACAGCCGCACCTTGGCCAGCAACACGCAAACCCTGGCTCAAGCCACAGGGCAGTCGCTGGAGCGCATTGCGCAGAGCGTCGCCGAGATCAACGACCGCAACATGCTGATAGCGACGGCCTCTGAAGAGCAGTCCCACGTTGCGCGTGAGGTTGATCGCAACCTGGTCAACATTCAGGATCTCTCCGCCCAGACCGCCGCAGGTGCCAATCAGACCAGTGCTTCAAGCCAGGAACTGTCGCGTCTGGCGATTTCCTTCAACAACCTGGTGGGCAAGTTCAAAGTCTGACGCAAGGCTCAGGCCGTTGTGTTCGGCAGGCGCTTCTGGAAAAAGAAGCGCTTGTTGCCGGGCGGATAGTCGTCAATCTGGCCGAACTCGGTGTAACCGTGGCGGCGATAGAAATCGGGGGCCTGGAAGTCGAAGGTATCCAGCCAGATTCCCGTGCAGCCCTTTTCAACCGCCAGATCCTCGGCCATCTGCATCAAACGCGAGCCCATGCCTTGCCCACGGGCTTGTTCCGGCACGACCAGCAGCTCGATGAACAGCCACTCATAAAAAATGCGAGCGTGCAGCCCGCCGAGTACTTCCCGGGTTTGATCATCGCGAATGAACATCGCCACTTTCTCGGACTTGCCGTCGCCCGCCTGCTCGGCGTTGAAACGTTTCAGTGGTTCCAGAATCGCCAGACGATCCTCTTCCGTAGGGTTGGTATTGACGTCAATGTGAACGCTCATGCGATGGCTCCCAGCCTGGGTGTGCACCGAGATTAAAGTGGCAGGGGCATGGCGTAAAGCAGGATCCTGCGGGATGTCATTTCACGCGAAGCACACGCAATTACGTCCGGCACGCTTGGCTGCATAGAGGGCATTGTCAGCCGCGCCAATCAGGTTCTCGGCACTGGTCATAGGCGCTGTCGCACAGGCCACGCCGAGGCTGACGGTGACCAGCGCGTTTTCGCCGAGCACCGGGTGCGGCAACTTGAGTTCGGCAACCGAGGTCTGCAGGGCCTCGGCCACTTCTCTGGCCTGCACGGGATTGCCGATCATCAACACCAGCACCTCTTCGCCGCCGAACCGGAACGCCACAGCACCATGCTCATGCGCGCTTTGCTGGACTTTCTGACAGAGCAATCTGAGGCAGGTATCCCCTTGCGGGTGCCCGTAGTTGTCGTTGTAGGATTTGAAGTGGTCGATGTCCAACAGGATGATGGCCACGTTCTCCGGTGTATTACGAGCGTGCTCCCAGACTGATGTCATCACTTCGTCCTGGTAGCGTCGGTTGAACAGCCGGGTCAACCCATCGGTACGCGCGAACTCCATCAGTTGCACTTGAAGCAGGCGTCCGCGAAGCGCAAACAGGTAGCTCATACGGCCTGCCCGCTCCAGAAAGTAGGAGGCCATCAGCAGCAATGCCACGGTCGAGACGAACAACACAGCGTTGGCCTGCCAGATCACAAAGTCGGCGAAGCTGGCAATGTAGGTAGTCGCCAACTGGATGATCAGCATGCAGGACATGGCGACAGCGGCATGGCGCAACGGCAATTGCTGGATCATGGTGCAGTAGACCATGATCAACAGCATGCCGAGTTGATAAAAGATTTGATAAGGGCTGTTGCTGTGAATCATCACCAGCAGTGGCATGAGCGAGCACGCTACCGTGGCGAATGCAGCGATGGTTTCCAACGCCCAGCGCGTGGAAACCCGTTGGGCCAGCATCAACAGCGCGATAAACATCGGCGTTATCAGGCACAGACGGCCCACGGCTACATAGAAAAATACATCCCGCAGTATCAGCCAGTCGCTGATCAGGAACAGGTTGTAGATCAGACAGCCGCCAATCCCTACAGCCGTCAGGAATTCGCGCCGCGGCAGCCGGGTTTCTTCCTGGTAGCGTTTCTCAAGAACACGGCTGAAGCGCAACGAGCCGACACCTGAAGTGATCGTCTGCTCGACCTCGGCAAGGAGTTGCGCATCTTCAAGGCTGGGGCGTTCAAGGGCAGAAACGAGCATGTGACACCGGGACATTAACATCGAGAAACATAGGACATCACGGATGATGTCTTAGTGCTATCAATGTATCGTGTGACCAGCCCAAAGTCGACCGGTGGTGGCTAACGGCGTGGCCTGGGTGACAAATGGCCGCGGGCTGTCATCACTGAAAACATCTCGCAGCAATGCGCGAGATGGCTTTTAGAGGGGCGTTTTTTTCGGTCGCAACCGCCCTGTAATTCAATCTGCCACCATCAGACGAAATGCCTTAAACCCGTCTACGCTTGTGTCGATATATACGTACAACCTCACTATGGGTGCCGTCATGTTCAACGCTCGCTTGAAAAAGGAATTACAGGCACAAAAGGCCGAGTTATCCATGTACCGGCAGATGCAGAAAGGGATGGATGCGCAAATGGTCTGTCTGACTCTGGACGCCAACCACCACATCGTCCACGCCAACGAGAACTTTCTCAATACGCTTGGCTACTCGCTCGAGCAATTGCTGGGTAAGGACCTGGACCACTTGGTGCCCACTTACGTCAAACAGCTTGATTGCTATCGCAGTCTCAAAGTGGCGGTGCAGAAGGGTGAGTCGGTCATCGACAGGTACCGTTTTCTGCATGCAGACGGCAGGCTGGTTTGGATTCGCGCCCTCTGGCAGCCGGTGCTGGATGAGCAGGGCAGGCTGATGACGTTGCAATGCTACGGATCGGACATCACCCAGATCGTCGAAACGGCTGCCGAGAACTCTGCGTTTATTCAGGCATTGTTGCGCTCCACCGCCGTGATCGAGTTCAACCTGAGCGGCCAGGTACTGACTGCCAACGATCAGTTCCTGCGCGGCATGGGTTACAGCCTGGCGCAGATCAAGGGTAAGCATCACAGTATATTCTGTGATCCGGCAGAAACCTCTCAAGCGTCGTACCGGGAGTTCTGGGCGATGCTCAACCGTGGCGAGTTCGTGGCCGGACGCTTCAAGCGTATCGATAGCAACGGGCGTGAGGTCTGGCTGGAAGCAACCTACAACCCGGTCCACGATGCTCATGGCAGGCTCTACAAAGTGGTCAAGTTCGCCACAATGGTGACCGACCAGGTGGCCCGCGAAGAAGAAGTCAGTCAGGCCGCCAGCGTAGCGTTTGAAATCTCCCAGCAGACCGACGTCAGCGCCCAGCGCGGCGCGGACGTGGTGCAAAACACTGTAAATACCATGCGCAAGATCTCCGAAGAGATGCAGTCCGCCTCCTCGGGCATCGAAGCGCTTGGCAAACAGTCATTGCTGATCAATTCCATCGTGCAGACCATTGGTGGCATTGCCCAGCAAACCAACCTGCTTGCACTCAACGCCGCCATCGAGGCCGCACGTGCCGGTGAGCAGGGCAGGGGCTTTGCTGTGGTGGCTGACGAAGTCCGCCAACTGGCAGGCCGCACCAGCGCTGCAACCGAAGAAATCGTCAGCGTCGTGCAGCAAAACCAGGCGCTGGCCGATGAGGCGGTACGCGGTATGGCCAACAGCCGCACCCAGGCGGAACAGGGACTGGTACTGGCCAACGAGGCCGGTGCGGTGATCGTCGAGATTCAGGAGGGGGCCAAACAGGTGGTGGGCGCCGTGGGGCGGTTTGCCAATCAGTTGAAGTAGCGCCCTCTGAGCACCGAGACTTCATTTCAATGGTTGCGTATTGAATGGACGAAGAGGCTTTTTCTCCACCCGGCGGAAAAGCCTTTTCCGTTGTGTCGGGATTTTCCTACAGTTATTTCGCTCAGCACGACACGTTCTCATCTGACGCCAAACCGCTGGCGTGATGCCTGTTTGCTTGGCAAAATCCCCTGCACAGACCATAACTGCAGGGAGCAACCATGAACGGCATGGAAGTCGATGGAAAACGCCTGGCCGACGAGTACATAGCGAAAGTCGCAATCAAACCCGTTAAAAAGCGCTTTCCGGTCGCAAGCGAAAGCTCTACCACGCAACGTGGTGGCCGCATCGTCGCCACCAGCAACATGCACACGACGGGCGGGCGCGTGGCGCTGGTGGGAGACCTTGCGCATTACCCCGATGGCAGCCAGTCACGCATTGTGTCTGGTGTTGGCCCTGCAATGCACCATGAAGGTCATCAAGTCGCTTTGGTCGGTAGCGTTTTTGAAAATGGCGACGTCATCACCGGTCCCGATCACAGCGGTATGGTCGTCGTGGAGTATGCCGACGAGTCGGCGGCTCCAGGCCTTCACGATCCTGTTTCGCCAACGGGAGCATGCTGATGCAGCCTCTTATCGTAGTTGGCGATATGACTTCCCACGGTGGCGTCGTTTTATCGGGCGCCCCCACTATGTTGATCGATGGCAAGAATTGCGCGCGTGTGGGCGATATGGTGACGTGCCCGCGTTGTAAAGGCGTGTTCCCGATCGCCGAGGGCGACCCCAGCCTGATCGAAGACGGTAAAGCCATTGCCTATCACGGCTGCCGGACTACCTGTGGCGCGATGCTCTATTCCAGCCAGGTCAGCACCATGACCGACCCTTCCAGCGGCGCGGCGTCGGGTGTCCAGGGCGGCTTGATCGATGGATTTGGCCGCATCAGTCCCGGCCTGATGGCGGGTTATCAGGATGAGCCGCTGGATTCATCCGCGAAGATCTTTCGCGGTCGCTTTCAAGTGCTGGATGCAGCGACTGGCAAGCCCATCAGCGGACAGCCAGTGCGCGTGCGTTCTAGTGACGGCCAGTACCTGACCGGCAGCACCGATGACGAAGGTTACACCCAATGGGTCGAACGCGACGCTGAGGAAGCGCTGGCGTTTGACCTCATTGATGAACCCGGCCAATCATGAGCGATCCTATAAAGCCCGGTGCGCCGTTGGCCAATGGCGCAATGTCCACAGAGGGCACCACCACACCGGTGAAGCTCAGCAAGCCCGAACTGGACTTCGCTGACAAGAAAGTACTGTGCTCGGCAATCTGCAAATGCAAGAGCACGCCCGGCATCGGCAAGGATGGGCGCTCGCTCAAGCAGTCCTGCGTCTCCGGGCAGCTCAAAGCGCTCGACGGCATCCTTCAGCACCGCAGCCCGTACAAGCCGGAGGTCAACTACGACATGACCCGACAACCGCCGGCGCCGATCATGGACCGGAACGTGGAAACCAAGGGGCACGACTGGCTGCCCGGCTGGATAAAAAAATGGTGGGATGCGCCGGATGATCAGGGGACACAACGAGGTTCGTTTAAAGCGGGTAGAGGGCTGATTCGCCGGCCTGATGTGGTTATTGTCAACGATCCAACTAGGCCACCCACTCAAGATAATATAAAGCAGGTCGTCGAGATCAAGTTTCCTCCTGACAAGATGAACGAAGCTCAACGGAAGGCCTACACCCTTATTTCCGGGGACGAGGACAAGCTCGTGGAGCTAGAGCCCAGTCATTGCGACTGTAATCAATCCGAACCTAATCGTTCCAAAATTCCGGTGGAGCACCTCGGCACCGCTGCTCTGGTTACTGGCATTGTGTACATGCTGTTGACTAAACGCCCGCCCCCCGGAATGGTGCCTGCGCTTTAAGGACTCGATATGACCGACTTACCGTTCGACCCTATTCAATTGATGCGCGAACATCCCGAGAAAATGCGTATTCCTGGCGGTCTGCTGACCAGACAAGGCCCGCAGGACTACGTAGGCGGCGTGCCTGCGATCACAGGCACGTTGTTCTTCAATGACGCTCATCTGCCCGAAGTGCGCGAGGCTATCTGTTTATGTTTCGACGAATATGAAGCCCTCGCCAAGGAACACCTGACCTGGTTGTGGCGTGAGGAGCCACCAGAGGGGCCGGACAAGTTTGCCTACTCCAAAGCTCCGGCAATGCGGACCATGATGAAACGCATGCATGAGGACGACTTGGTCAGCTTTACCTACATCAGCGGTAAGCAGGCTCATGACGCCGGTGACTGGGAGTTCAAGGTTTTCGGCATGCGCGGCTGGGAGGCGAAAATGATCGTGCGCGGCACTTCAGCTATGCGCTTCAGCATGCCGTTGCTTTACGTCGAAGAACATCCGGCTGCTTTTCAAGCGATGTTCGTGAGTTTTGCACAGCGCTTGAAGGCTATTCATGGCTATGGCGGTCATGGCCTGGTGCTGTCTGCCGTGCGCATGAGTGACAATCAGCCTTACGAGGCTTTTCTGGCCGAAAAGCTACACGGGCTTGATGTGGGTCATCCTGTTGCCGGGTCTACTCATGCCCACAAAGGCATCAAAACCGTCTCATGGCTGACGGCCTTGAACCATGAACTGGTAGAGAAAATAGGCGGGATAGGTGAAATTCAGGCCGAACTGCCGATGGACTGGTTTGCGCTCTATGACTACGGTTCAGGGCTGGTCATCCAGTCCGGGCCTACACCGGAAGCCGCGCCGACCGATCAACCAAAGCCCGCACGATTGGTATTGCCGAACAGATTATTCAAAGAAATTCGTTCCCCAAAGTTCAGCCTGCACTACGCCTCCAGGGACGGCGAACCGCGCATCGTCGGCTGGGCAGCCGAGCAATGGCTCAAACGCTTCGATATCGAAGAGGATGAGCTGATGGCTTACAAAGCCAGACTGCTGGATGAGCCCAGGCTGACCAAGGCCACTACGTTGCCGGACCGCTTGTGATGTCACCTGCTCATTATTCCTTGGTGCAAGACGGCAAGGACTCGATATGATTGATCTTCTGTCCGACCCGATTCAGTTGATGCGCGAGCATCCCGAAAAGATGCGTGTCCCTGGAGGGTTACTGACCAAACAAGGGCCGCAAGATTACATCGGCAGCGTGCCTGCGATCACCGGTACGTTGTTCTTCAATGATGCTCACCTGCCTGAAGTACGCGAGGCTATCTGTTCATGCTTTGACGAATATGAGGCCCTCGCCAAGGAACATCTACGTTGGCTGTGGCGCGAAGAGCCACCTGAGGGACCGAATAAGATAGCCAAGGCCAAGGCCAAGCCTATGCGCGACATGGTTAAGCGCATGACTGAAAACGATCTTTTCAGTTTTGGTTATACCAGCGGCGAGCAACCACACGACGCTGGCGATTGGGAGTTTCAAGTCTATGGACTGCGTGGCTGGAAAGCCAGGATGGGAACTTGGGGGCTATGCTCTCTACGTTTCAGTATGCCGATGCTCCACGTCGAAAATAACCCAACTTCTTTTCAGGCTATGTTTGTGAGCTTCGCCGCACGATTGAAAGCTGTTCACGGCTACGGCGGACTTGGGCTTGTTCTCTCTCTAGTGCGTAGCGACAACAACGAGCCCTTTGAGGCGTATCTCTCGGAGCGATTAAATGGACTCGATGTTGGAGGACCAATTGATATTTGCCGAGCGGCCGCAAGCGGTATAAAGACCGTATCCTGGCTTACTGCGCTCAACTACAAAATGATTGAAAAAGTGGGCGGGGTAGATGAAATACAGGCCGAGCTACCTATAGACTGGTTCGCGCTTTATGACTATGGCTCGGGATTGGTCATTCAGGCTGGTCCAAAACCTGAAGCAGCGCCCATTGATCAGCCGAAGCCTGCTCGATTGGTTCTCCCAAACATGATGTTTAAAAATGTCAGGATGCCGCAGATAGGTAGTTTGCATCGTAACTCCAGTGTTGGCGAACCGCGCATCACCGGCTGGTCTGCCGAGCAATGGCTAAAACGCTTCGATATCGAAGAGGATGAGCTGATGGCTTACAAAGCCAGACTGTTAGATGAGCCCAGGCTGACCAAGGCCACTACGTTGCCGGATTGCTTGTGATGTCAGTTGCTCTTTATTCCTTGGTGCGAAACAGCAAGGGCTCAACATGATTGATCTACCGTTCGACCAGGCACAGTTGATACGCGAGCATGCCGAGAAAATGCGTGTCCCCGGAGGGCTGCTGACCAAGCAAGGTCCGCAAAATTATGTAGGCAGCGTGCCTGCGATCACAGGCACGTTGTTCTTCAATGACGCTCATCTGCCTGAAGTGCGCGAGGCTATCTGTTCATGCTTTGACGAGTATGAGGCCCTCGCCAAGGAACACCTGACCTGGCTGTGGCGCGAAGAGCCGCCAGAGGGGCCAGACAAATTCGCTTACGCCAAGGCACCGCCCATGCGCAGTATGGTGAAGCGCATGAAGGAAAACGATTTGGTTGCTTTCACCTATATTAGTGGCAAGCAGCCACACGACGCTGGCGATTGGGAGTTTGATGTTTCAGGCATGAGAGGCTGGGAGGCAAAAATGCTTGTGTGCGGTACTTCTGCGCTGCGTTTCAGCATGCCGCGGCTTTACGTCGAAGAACATCCCACCGCTTTTCAAGCAATGTTCGTAAGTTTTGCCAGGCGCTTGAAGGCTATTCATGGCTATAGTGGCCACAGTCTGGTGCTGTCTGCAGTGCGTGTGAGTGACAATCAGCCTTTCGAAGCGTTTCTGGCTGAAAAGCTCCACGGACTTGATGTGGGTCATTCTGTTGCCGGGTCTGCTCATGCTCATGAGGGCATCAAGACCGTCTCATGGCTGACGGCCTTGAGCAACGAATGGATAGAAAAGATAGGCGGGATAGGTGAGATCCAGGCCGAACTACCGATGGACTGGTTTGCACTCTATGACTACGGTTCAGGGCTGGTCATCCAGTCCGGACCGATACCTGAAGCCGCGCCGACCGATCAGCCAAAGCCCGCCCGATTGGTGCTTCCCAACAGGCTGCTCAAGGCAATTCGTGCCCCCAAGGTCAGTCTGCACAACCCTTCCAAGAACGGCGAGCCACGCATCATCGGCTGGGCAGCCGAGCAATGGCTAAAACGCTTCGATATCGAAGAGGATGAGCTGATGGCTTACAAAGCCAGACTGCTTGATGAGCCGAAGTTGACTAAAGCCACCACGTTGCCGGATCGCTTGTGACATCGTCGGGCCAAGTAGGGTAATTATCGTTCCAACGCTCTGCGTAGGAATGCCTTTCGTGACGCTCCGCGTCACACATTTATGACGCGCCGTGCGTTCAAGATCGGACGCAGAGCGTCCTGAACTACATTCCCACGCTGGAGCGTGCGGAACGATAATCCGAACTATCGTGCCGTGGATTCGACATGGCATACCCGCGTCGAACCCCATTAGCGCCAGCCTCTACCGAGCAGTCAGCGCCGAATAGCTGTTCATCAGGTTGCGGTAGTTCGGGATGCGCTCGGAAAGCAGGTTGCCCAGCCCTTCGATATCGTTGCGCCAGTCGCCCTGTAGCTCACAGGCCACCGAGAACCAGTTCATCATTTGCGCACCCGCCTGCGTCATGCGCGACCAGGCGGCTTGTTGAACCGTGGTGTTGAAGGTGCCGGAGGCATCGGTGACCACGAATACTTCAAACCCTTCAGCCAATGCCGAAAGGGTTGGAAAGGTCACGCACACATCGGTCACTACCCCGGCAATGATCAACTGTTTTCGGCCGGTCGCCTTGATGGCCTTTACAAAGTCTTCGTTATCCCACGCGTTGATCTGACCCGGCCGGGCAATGTACGGCGCATCGGGAAACATTGCCTTGAGTTCCGGAACCAGCGGGCCGTTGGGGCCTTGTTCAAAACTGGTGGTGAGAATGGTCGGCAGTTCGAAGAAGCGGGCCAGGTCAGCCAGGGCCAGAACATTGTTCTTGAACTCGTTCGGCGAGAAGTCCTGCACCAGCGAGATCAGGCCTGTCTGATGATCGATCAGCAAAACGATGGCGTCATCTTTGTTCAGGCGGTTGTAGGTGGTGTGGGTCATGGTCAAGTCCTTTCGTTTGGGTAGGTGAGGTCTGGCGTGCAGCATGGGCTCAGGTTAGTAGCTCACCGGAAAGGGAAAAAGCGCCTGAAGCGGGTTTTACTGTCTCTTCACAGTGGACAATTTTGTCCAAAATATGGCCAATCCAAAACGTCGCCTACCCGGCAACAGCCCCCGCCTTGCCAGCCTCCACCACAAAACCCTTGAGCGTCGACACGCTCGCCGCAGGATCCAGCACATCCGACACCACTTGAAAGCGGGTCTGCATGTGCTGCTCGTTAAGGTCGACTGCCACATAGCCGCGTTGACGGCTGTCGAAGAACTTCACGTGTGGGTTGAGGCCGAGAATGCTGTTGAAGGCTTCGAACGGTGGCCCGCTGGAGGTTACCGAAGTGCCGACGAATTCGGTGGCGACGATGGCTGAATCCGGATTGCCCGCGTCGGCGTGCAGGTCGGTGGTCCAGAACGAATGGATATCGCCACCCCAGAACACCGGGTTGCGAGTCTGGTGGCGTTGCAGGGAGGCCAGCACGCGCTCGCGGGTGGTCATGTAGCCGTCCCAGCCGTCGGTCCAGTGGCCCTGCGCCTGTGTCTTGAGATCGCGCTGTTCCAGTGGCGCGACCAGCAAATCCTGGGCAATGACATTCCACTGTCCGGGAGACTCGGCGAAGCTGCGGTCCAGCCAGGCTTCCTGTTCCCAACCGAGCATGGTGCGTTTCGGGTCACGCAGATCCGGGCAGTCGCTGGGCGCGACATGACCTCGACGGCTGCCGTTGGCCTGGATGCAGGGTTGCTCGGAACGGTACTGTCGACCGTCCAGCACGTGAAAACGTGCCAGACGTCCATAGTCGAGGTTGCGGTAAATACGCATTTCCTGTCCTTTGGGCAGGCTGCTGGCGCGCAACGGCATATGTTCGTAAAAGGCCTGATAAGCGGCGGTCCTGCGGCGCAGGAAACTGTCCACCGGCACGTTGGGGTCCTGTGACCACTGGGCGGCGTAGTCATTTTGCACTTCGTGGTCGTCCCAGGTGGCGACGCTCGGCGCACAGGCATGCAGCGCTTGCAGGTCGGGATCGGTCTTGTACTGCGCGTATCGGTTGCGATAGCCCGCCAGGTCCATGGGGTCAGGTGTGGCGTGGTGACGCGGGAACCGAGGGTTTTCCGCGGACACGTTCATCTCATAGATGTAGTCGCCAAGGAAGAACACCAGGTCCGGGCGCTCCGCCGCCAGGTGTCGATAGGCGCTGAAGTATCCGGCCTCCCAGTGCGAGCACGACACGAAGCCGAACCGCGCCGAGACCATCGCGCTTGCCAGCGGTGCAGTACAGGCCTGCCCGACAGCGCTTTGCGCCCCCAGGCTCTCGAACTGATACCAATAAGGACGTCCAGGCTGCAAGCCGCTCACTTCGACATGCACCGAATGGGCAAGGCGCGGGTGGGCGGTGGCCTGTCCTGTGCGGACTACGTGAACCATGGCCGCATCGCTGGCGATCTTCCAGCGCACCTCAACGGGTTTGTTCAGCCCGCCATCGCCCGAGGGCGTCATCACCTTGGGCGCCAGACGTGTCCATATCACGAAGCCGTCCGGCAACGGATCGCCAGATGCCACGCCGAGCGTAAATGGATAATCGACCCCCGCGCTGCGCGCAAACGGGCTGAGGATCGACAGCAATGTTGCACCGGCCACTCCGGTGATGATGCGTCGACGGTCCTGGTTGAAATCGGTCATGACGTGGCCTCCGATGATTCGTATTCGGAGCGCAACAGCCCGAACAGCAACATATTCTTGAACACACCGTTTTTCAGAAATGCCTCTCTGGTACAGCCCTCATACGATAGCCCGCACTTCTCCAGGACCCTGGCGCTGGCCGGGTTGTCGCTGAAGCACTGGCCAGCGATGCGGTTGAGGTTCATGTCCGTGAAGCCATGCTTCAGCAAACCTTTAGCCGCTTCGCAGGCATAACCCTGATTTTGGTATTCCTTTCCTGTCCAGTAACCCAGATTGCCGCTGTGGTGCGACATCGAAAGGCGCAGCGAGACGATCCCGGTCAACTCTCCGGTTGCCTGGATGTGAACCCCGAGGCTCACCGTCTGACCGGCGGCGTATTGGTCGTGGGTCTGTGCGATGAATACCTGCGCATGCTCAAGGGTGTAGGGGCTGGGCAGTGCCGCGGTCATGGCCGCAATGGTCGGCTCGTCGGCCAGGCGTGACAAGGTAAGTGCCTGTTCAGGCTGCAACGCGGCGAGCAGCAGACGCGAGGTTCTGATAGTGGGCAGCGGGCGACTCATCCGTATTTTCCGTCGGGTTGAATGCTCAAACGCTGGCGCGTTGTTATGGCATTTCCGTGACGGCCTGAAGAATCATTTAAGTGCCATGAGATGTACAGGTAACCGCCATGTAACGGTCATGTATCGGTCTTGTAAAACAAGCCGGTCGGTCACGTTCGGTTGCTAGATTCTCGGCCTCTAAGAAGAGAGCGAGAGGCTGGCATGAGAACGTGGGACGAACCTAAAAAGCGCAAGGCGCACATCGAACTGATCCCCATGATCGACGTGATGATGTTCCTGCTGGTCTTTTTCGTATTGGTAAGCCTGAACGTGATTCCGGCGTTGGGGATGAAAACCCAGTTGCCGAGTGCCAGCAGTTCACAGCAGCTCAAGCCGCAGAACAAATCGATCCTGACGCTGGGGCTCAACGGCGAATTACAGCTCGACGGCAAGGCGACCACGGTCGACGCCCTGGTGCCTGCCTTGAAGGCGCTGGAAAAACCCGACAGCAAAACCACGATCATCGTTAACAGTGACAAAGGCGTGGAAGTCGCCCGTCTGGTCGAGATCATGGACACCCTGCGTCTGGGTGGTTTCACGTCGGTCTCCATCGCCACGCGCAAATCCTGATCATGTATTTCCTGTTTCGTGTACGTCAGTGGCTGGGAGGCTTGCCCGCGCTGGTGGCGCTTATCGCAATCGTGATCGGTGTGCAGACGCGTCCGCTGAAAATGGAGCCGGTCTACGACGAGTCGGCCGTGGAGCTGGCGCTGATCGAGCCCGAGCCGCCTGCGCCCGAGCCCGTCGTGCAGCCCGAGGCGCCTGCGGTACAACCTGACGAGCCGCCACCTCCGCCGCCTGTAGTCGAAAGCGAAGAAGCCGAGCCGGCGCCACCACCACCGCCGCCCAAGCCTGTTCCCAAGCCAAAACCCAAGCCGGAGATCAAGCCAGAACCAAGGCCTAAACCCTTGCCGAAACCGGCAGTGGCAAAACCCGTCGAGCCGGTTCAGGCACCCAGCAAGCCGATCGCCAGCGCCCCGGTTGCGCCGCCGTCACCGCCTGCGCCACCCGCAGCGCCGAAGGTCGACACCCAGGGTATGGAAGGTGGCTACCTCAAAGGGCTGCGCAGTGAACTGGACGGTTACAAACAATACCCGACCGGCCGCCAGGCCTCACTGGAGCGCCCGAGTGGCGAGGTTGTGGTGTGGTTATTGGTCGACCGCCAGGGGCGAGTGCTGGACTCCGGCATTCAGACCCAGGCCTCCAGCATGCTGCTCAACCGCGCAGCCGCCAACAGTCTGCGACGCATCAAGCAGGTCAAGCCGTTTCCCGAGCAAGCCTTTGGTGGACGCAGCGAACAGCGCTTCACCGCCACCTTCAACTACAGCGTGCAATAGCACTGACAAGGAACAAAGTGATGAAGTTTTCCAGAATTCACCTTGCGTTGGTCGCCGCGGGCATGAGTCACGGCATGGTTATGGCCGACTCGAGTGCCAGTGACGTCGGCACCATTGGTGTGCAGGGCAGGGCGACGGTTGGCGGTGGCTACATGGTGCAGGAGGAGAGCATCAAGGCGCGCTCCACGGTGACCAAGGAGGCGCTCGACAAGCAGACCGCGACAGGTAACGCGATCGACAAGCTCAAGTACACACCGGGCCTGAATATCTCCAGCGAAGACGCCACCGGTCTTTCTGGTTTCAGGTTCACCATGCGCGGTCTCAACTCCGATCAGGTCGGCATGTCGGTAGACGGCATGCCGATCAACGACTCCGGCAACTACGCGCTGTACTCCAACCTGCTGGGGGACCCGGAAAACATCGATCAGATTTTCGTGACTCAAGGCTCTGCCGAAAGTGACGGCCCGCATATCGGTTCCAGCGGCGGCAACATCGGTATCGTCACCATCCGGCCCACTAAGGAAACCGGCGCATTCGTCAAGCAGGTGGCGGGCAGCAACGGCACTTACAAGACCTTCGCGCGACTCAACACCGGAGAAATCAACGGGCTGAGCAACTGGCTGTCGATGTCTCACACCGAAGGTCAGAAATGGCGCGGCGATGGCGCGGTGCGCGCCGACAAGGTGGAGTGGAACAGCTTCTTCGACATGGGCTCGGGCAATACCGCCAACCTGATCCTCAAGTACCACGAACAGGACAACAACAGTTACAGCCAGCTCACCAAGAGTCAGTTCCAGCAGAACGGGCGCAAGTTTGACCCTTATCCTTCGACGCCAGCGCTGGGCAGCAACGGTAAATTGTCCAGCTACTACGAGCTGGCGCAGAACCCGTTCCAGACGTTCACCGGCGTGCTCAATACCCAATTCAAACTGGCCGACAACCTGTCTCTTTCCGTCATCCCCTATTATTTCTGGGGTAATGGCAGCGGCGTGAACAGTTCTTCCTATGCGCTCAACCGCGGCTCGAATCAGAACGGTGTATTCGACCTGAGCAACCTGCCGACGGCGGCGGCTTATAACGCAGACGGGTCATCGACCACTGGCGTGTATTACCGTCCTTCGCGCACCCAGACCTGGCGTCCGGGGATCACCACCAAGTTGAACTGGGACGTCAACGACGAACACAGCGTACAGGTCGGCTACTGGTATGAACGCGCGCGTCAGTCGCAGACTCAGCCCTTCATCCGCCTGAAGAGCAATGGCAAGCCTGAAAGCATCCAGCCTGATTCGGACTACATGGTCGATGCCAACGGCAATGAGATCCAGGGCCGTGACCGCTATACCGTGACGCCTGCACAAAAAGTCTGGGCTCAGGACACCTGGTATTTCGCCCCGGACTGGACGCTGGTCGGCGGCCTGGCCTTCATGAACGTCGAACGCGAAGGCACCAACCACGGCAGCCTGACCGAGCGGCCGGAAAAACGCGACCAGACTTACAAAAAGCTGTTGCCGAACGTCGGCCTCAAATACCAGCTGGATGAGCGCGACCAGTTGTTCTACAGCCTGTCACGCAACATGCGCGTGCCGCAGAACTACGTTCTGTATGACCCGGGCACCGGCTCCATCGACAGCAAGCCAGAAACCAGCTGGAACCACGAACTGGGCTGGCGCTACACCGAACAGGACATGACGCTGGCGGCCACACTGTTCTACCTGCAGTTCAAGGACCGTCAGGTGTCATCAAAAGACGTCAATGGCGACTTTGCCGACATCAACGCCGGTGCAGTCGACAACAGCGGTCTGGAACTGGAATGGAGTGGCCTGCTGCCGCACCATTTCAATTACTACACCTCGTACACCTACACCCGCGCCAAACAGAAAGATGACCTGACCGTCTTCAATAACGGCACCGCCATCGAGCTGCCGACCAGTGGCAAGCAATTTACCAACGTGCCGAAAAACATGCTGGCCGCCAACATCGGCTACGACGACGGCAGTTATTACGGGACCTTTGGCGCCAAGCTCACCAGCAAGCTGTATGGCGACCTGACCAACGACGAAAGCATTCCGGGGCGCACCATCTTCAATCTGGGCGCAGGGATCTACCTTCCGGTGGACAAGAAAATCGTCAAGGACGCCACCTTGCGTCTGAACGTCGACAACCTGTTCGACAAGGAATACCTGGACGGCGTGTACACCACCAAAACCAACGCGGGCACTTACAGCGGTTTCCGCGATGGCGACCCGGCCTACATCGTCGGGGTCGAGCGTACGGTCACCGTTTCTCTTGAAGCCAATTTCTAATCTTCATTGACCAGAGGGCCTTGCCATGGACATGAATCAGCTCCACGACATCACGTTCTATGTGATGTACGCCGCCATCGCGATAGCGATCTTTGTCGCGATCGAACGAGGCATCTACTTTGCCTACGTGCGTCGCCAGTCACGGGCGCTGCAAACGGCACTCGGTGCCTTGGTACACAGTGAAAAGGATCTGCCGGAGACGCTGACACGGCGGACCAGCCTGCCACTGGAAATGGTCCTGCCGGTGCTTGCGCAAAAAAATGCGCAGGGATCGCGCAGGGATCTGGATGACGTCATCGAAACCCAGTACCTGAGCACTCGCGCACCGCTGGCCCGCAGCCTCTGGCTGATCGAAACCATCACCACCGCTGCGCCACTGTTGGGCTTGTTGGGGACGATTCTGGGCATCATCGACACCTTCAAGGCCCTGGCCAGTGCCGGGGTGTCCGACCCCGGGCAGATTTCCGCCGGTATCGGTACAGCGCTGTTCGCGACCGGGCTGGGTATTGCCATCGCCTTGTTCTGCGTGGTCTTTCACAACTACTTTCAGGACAGCCTGGAACGTATCAACGACCAACTCAAGATCCTGCTGATCCGCGCTTCCAGCGGAGCACGTGTGCATGACGAAGCCGAGCATCCGGTTGCGTCGGCCCAACCGAAATACCGGACGGCCTGATCCAAATAGCGGCGCGTGCTCTGGCATGCGCCATCTTGTCTGTGTCTGGCGATGAGGCTCGCAATGCCCTTTTACCCTTCGTATCGTCGACTGTCCCTGAGCTACCGCGCCGTGATCGCAGCGTTACTGCTGGGCAGTTCGTGCGCGCAAGCAGACGTCGCCATCCCGGGTTTCGAACTGGTACACACCGTGCCGGTCGGGTCGGACCTGCAGACGCCTGACCTGCGAGCGCCCGGCGAGGTCTGGCGCGAGCTGTTTGACGGGGCTCGCCAGCGTATCGACATCGAACAGTTCTATGTCGCCGACCACGCAGGCTCGGTCATGGACAAGGTGCTTGAAAGCCTGACGGCAGCCGGGCAGCGCGGAGTGAAAATCCGTTTTCTGCTGGAAGAAAAAGGGCTGAAACTTTCCGACCCGCAGACCCTTGAGCGACTGCGCGCTATCCCCAACCTCACCTTACGCGTACTGCCCTACGCAAAGCTCACGGGCAGCGGCATCATTCACGCCAAATTCCTGGTCGTGGATGGCCGACAGGCGTTCATCGGCAGTCAGAACTTCGATTGGCGCTCGCTGGAGCATATCCATGAAACCGGCCTGCGCATTGACGAGCCGACCGTCGTACGCCAGACGCAGGCCATATTCGATCAGGACTGGCTTGCCCAGGCTGCCATTACCGAGGGCAAACCGGTTCCTGTACCGCGCCCCGTCGATAGCACTTTGCCCAACGGCAATTACCTGATCGCCAGTCCGCAGCGCTATAACCCGCCGGGGGTCGTCGACTCCCAGACCGAACTGCCTCGTTTGCTGGCGCAAGCCAAAAGCGAGGTTCGTGTCCAGTTGCTGGACTACGCGCCCCTGTCCTACGGGCCCGACAAAACCCGGCCTTACTATGCGGTCATCGATAACGCCCTGCGCAGCGCAGCCGCCCGCGGCGTGTCGATCAAACTCATGGTGTCCGACTGGAACACCGGTATGCCCGAAGTCGTCTACCTCAAGAGTCTGGCCCTGGTGCCCAACGTGCAGGTGCGCATCGTCACATTGCCGATGGCGGCTCAGGGTTTTATCCCCTATGCACGCGTGATCCACAGCAAGACCATGGATATTGATGATCAGGTTGCCTGGGTAGGCACTAGCAACTGGCTGGGCGGCTACCTCGACAACTCGCGCAATCTGGAAGTGGTGATGCACGACGGCTCGATGGCCAAACGCATCGGCCAACTGCACGAGCAGCTTTGGGATGGGCCGTACGCCAAGCCCATCGACATCAATCGCGACTACCCGGAGCCGCATCCGGGTAAGCCTTGACAGTAAGCAGATAGGCAGCCGAAAGGGCAGGGCAGCGTTAGTGAGGGGGCTGAAATGAGCTTGATCGTCCGTGCCATGGCAGACAGTGACTGGTCTTCGCTGGCTGATATGTTTGAACAGCCGGTATTCCGTTGGTGGACGCTTCGTATGCCGCACCAGTCAGCCAACGACATAAAAAAGCTTGTTGAAAGTCGAAGTGCTTCTGGACTGTCCCTGGTTGCCGAGCGGGATGGCATGGTTGTCGGCTGCGCCATGCTCTATCGTTTTCAGGGGCGCAGGCAGCACGTAGCTGATTTCTGGATGGGGGTTGCAGACAGTCATCATCGCCAGGGTATTGGTGACTTGTTATTGAACGAACTCACCGCCACTGCCTCTCGATGGATGAATTTAAAGCGCCTGGAGCTTACTGTTTTCGTTGATAACAAGCCTGCTATCGCACTGTACGAAAAGAATGGCTTTGTCATAGAGGGCACGCACAGGAAATTCGCCTATCGAGATGGCGAGTACATAGACGCTTTCAGCATGGCAGCAGTCTACTGACGTATTTCAAAAGACCCTCGGAATGCAGCCTGGTTGTTATCAGGTACGAAGTCGGGGCCGTGCAGCACCGGCCCAACGCGTACCACTCATGAGCGCTGACTTGCTCGACTCCATCTTTCTCTTACGCCGCGTCTCCACATCATCCAGGTCGACTTTTCAGACAAACCCTAGGCCCCTCTGCCCGCTTCAGCCACAATGACGCCTTTCACCCACCAGCCTGCTGCGGGCTGTAAACGGATTGGTGCTACTGATGATGCTCTCTTTCAAGCCATGGTTGCGGGGTCTGGCGCTGGTTTTGCCACTGGCTGCGTTGCTGACCGCGTGTGACAAGTCCGATAAGTCCGACAAGCCGGTGACGCCGCCTGCGCCGCCGCACACTACGTATAGCCAGGCTGGCTGGGACGCGCTGCCTGCGGTGTCCGACGCGGATTTGCAGGCCGGTTTTGCCTCTTGGCGCAGTGCGTGTGTGCGTTTGAAATCTGATGCGGTGTGGGGGCCGACGTGTGCGGCGGCTGCGAGTCTTGCGGCTGCGCCGGATGCTGCGCAGATCCGCACCTTTTTGCAGGAGCAGCTGCAGGTCTACAGCCTGCGCGCCGACGGGGGCAGTGCCGATGGTTTGATCACCGGCTACTACGAGCCTGTTTATCCGGGCAGCCTGACGCAGACCGCCACGGCCAATGTGCCGGTGTATGGCATTCCGGACGATCTGATCGTGGTCAATCTGGACAGCATTTACCCCGAGCTCAAAGGCAAGCGTCTGCGCGGTCGGCTTGAGGGGCGGGTGCTCAAGCCTTACGACGACGCTGCGACGATCAGCGCGCAAGGCTTGAACGCGCCGGTGATTGCCTGGCTGACTGACCCGATGGATCTGCAGTTCCTGCAGATTCAGGGCTCGGGGCGCGTGAGTCTGGAGGATGGCTCGCAGCTGCGTCTGGGCTATGCCGATCAGAACGGTCGTCCGTATCGCGCGATTGGTCGCTGGCTGGTAGAGCAGGGGCAGTTGAAGAAGGAAGACGTGACCATGGGCAGCATCGCGGCCTGGGCCAAGGCGCATCCGGAGCGGATCAGCGAGCTGCTGGCGAGCAATCCCAGCTACGTGTTTTTTGCCCGTAACCCCGACAGCAACGAAGGCCCGCGCGGCTCGCTGAATGTGCCGCTGACCCCCGGCTACAGCGTGGCCATCGATCGCAAGGTGATTCCGCTGGGCAGTCTGCTCTGGCTCTCCACCACGCGGCCGGATGGCAGCAGCGTGGTGCGTCCGGTCGCTGCCCAGGACACG
Organism: Pseudomonas sp. PvP028; assembly: GCF_017832255.1. Lineage (NCBI taxonomy): Bacteria > Pseudomonadati > Pseudomonadota > Gammaproteobacteria > Pseudomonadales > Pseudomonadaceae > Pseudomonas > Pseudomonas sp. PvP028. Next base: position 396,160 of record NZ_JAFIBL010000001.1, on the reverse strand, counting down.
GGCGGTGCGATTGCCGGTGAAGTACGCGCCGACCTGTTCTGGGGGACCGGCGATGAGGCGGGCAAGCTGGCTGGCGACATGAAGCAGAAAGGTAATATCTGGCTGTTATGGCCCAAGGGCATGCCGTTGCCTCAGTCCGCAGAAACAGTTCCTGCAACAACCTCGGCTGCCGCTAGTCACTGAAATCCCTTCACCTCGATAGCTACCGTCCTGCTCGATGGATAGGTAGCTATCTTCTTCATGCCCTCGTTTTCCTTCCAAATACGCCTGAGATAGCGAAATGCAATGGGGCGAGAGTGCTGCCAACAGCGCCGCCAGAGCCATCGGTTTGCAGGTGAAAAAAGCCGGCATTCAGGCCACTTCACAGCGTCAATTCCAGATTTAGACGTTACCCATTGCCGAGTGCCCCGGCGGACTCGACTGGTTGCCGTCGTCATTACAACCTGCGCCGTAAAGCGTGGCCGCCACGCAGATCACCGAGCTTGCCAATGAATCGACGGAGACAGCAAGCTGCCCAACGTCGCGCTGATCGGCACGTCGTTCTCGCGCAATTCGGGTTTTGTCGGGTTTCTACAGCGCGCACTCGGCGCCCCGATTGGCAACTTTGCCAAGGACTGCGGCGAGCTCTTGGCAACGTTGCCAACCTTTACTTTGACAACCCGGCCTTCCGCCAGACGCCGCCCAAACTGCTCATATGGGAAATTCCCGAGCGGGATCTGCAGACCATTTATGGGAGGATCGACAAGTTAGATGTACCTGTAAAATAAACCTCGGGCATACCCTGTTCGAGACAGGGTTACGATTATCAAGTCTCAGATGGAATAACGCCCGGCTGAAGCCGGGCGTTCTTTAGATAGTGTAACTTTTATTCAAAAGAATATTTTTTTCAGCGATGAAAGCGGGCTCCTTCCAGTTGGGTCCTTTAGACGTGCGACCATTTGCATCTAAAGCCAGAATTCCCTCACGGAAAAGTCGGGTGTAAGTTCCCCAAAGCTCACCGGACTGAAGCGCCTCAAATTTATAAGTGGTGTACAGTCTGTCTATCCGTGGTTGGGACGTAGTTAGAGCCAGGACTGCCAATACATCTGCCACGGTTTCGTTAATGATAATGTCTCTGATGTGGGTCATTTCATTGGCCTCCCAATGCGTCAGCATGATCTTGTTTGTCACCAGCCGATTGAGCCGCTTCGGTGTAAAGAAAATCACGATTTTCGTTAATTCTATAATCCTCAAGGGCTGCCGTATGAGCGTTATTCCATACGTTACCTTGCACGCCATCAGCCACCCCCAGTGCCCTGTAACGTTCTAATTCCCTGAGCTCGTGGGTGTAAAATCTTTTATCAGTATCCGTCACGGCTAACTCGCCGCGCAAAATTCTTTCCAGACGATCAATCATTATAGTATTCGCATCTGATGAGCCGAATCGGCCTGTGTGCAGCTTAACGAGATCAATGCCGTCCTGAGTGACTGAGGCGGTTGTCCAGTCAAGGTTTTGGGTGGGGCCGCCCGCTTTTTCAGGATCGTACATTCGACCGCTATGCTCTCCTTTGGTTGTTGCCCCTTCATAGGGGCTGTTGAACACCACATAGACCGGAGGCAGACCCGAATTTAACGGATAAACGTAAATGGCGTCCCGAATATCCATCTGGCTGGTGCCGGGTAAAGGTTCGGCCTTCACCTCGATAGGCTCCAGTGTAATTCCAGCGTACGCCGGAGTTTCGACTGGTTGCGCCACCGTCGTCGTTGAGCTGTTTCCAGGTGCTGCGATTGGAAACGTCAAGGTGATGGGCGGGGTGTCCGAAGTGGTAAAGGTGTAGGCGTTGGCCACTGGGTCCAGTATCAGAGCCCTCACAGGCACCTTGGGAGAAAATCCGCCTTCGGCTTGTGTTGCCACGACTGAATACTTCGACTGATCGCCGTAAATTCTATAGGGCATATCGACCGTTCCACCCGTTGCCGCCACGTCATTCAAGGCGTCGGGCAGATCAGGCATCAGAACTCTGGCCGGAAGGTCCAGCATTCTTTCCGTTAACTCTCCATTGCCAAGCGAAGGGGAGTACAGCAACGTGCCGATGCCTACGGCTGTGGTAGAGCTGACAGCCGTGCCTGCGAGAGCCGTTAATATTTCGATAGCGGCTTGAATGGTAGCGTCCAGAAAGAGACCGGATCCTGCTGTAACGGAAATGACTCCTGCAACTGCACCCAACTGCGGTGTACCAGCTTCCGGGAGCCTGAGCGTCTTGCCCGCTTCTAGCGCTTGAGCTTCTGCCGTCACGCGCGCGTGCTCGTCAGCGTCACGCTTGGCCTGCGTCTCTGCCTCCATACGAGCTTGTTCAGCCGCTTCGGCAGCTACTCGGCGAGCTTCTGCTTCGGCAGCAAGAAGAGCCTGCTCATCCGCTACTCGCTTGGCTTCAGCCTCCACTGCAACTCGGGCTTGTTCAGCGGTTTCGGCAGCAAGTCGAGCGTGCTCTGCAGCTTCAACGGCAAGCCTCGTCGACTCGGTTTCTGCCGCGATACGTGCGTCCTCCCTGGCCTGCGCTGCAGCAATAGTATGGCTCAGTGATACAGACCTCTCTGTGAGAATCCTGATTTTCTCTTCAAGAATTTTTGCTCTGTAGGCTGCTGTAACTGAGGCTTCCCAGCTTTTATAAACGTCAAGGGGAGAGCCCAGGTCTCTTCTTGTTTGAAAGATATTTAAAAAATCCACAGCGTTTTTTTTAATATCTACCGCCAATGCATGCCTGCCAAAGAAAGCATGAGCGCCTTCTTTGCTGTTGGCTAACTCAGCAGCGCGCTGTGAAATCAGGCTGTCCACCACGTTTTTTTCAATCGTAGACTTTTCTAACTCAGAGAAGGGGTAATCTCCTACGCCGGCAGAAATTTCCGCGTCAACGTCAGCCGGAAGGAGGGGCAAAAAGTCTATGTAAGACTGATGGATATTTTGCTGTGTTGAAGAGACCGTCACGATAATGGATATCGTGTACTGCTCGTTTCTTATACCCCTTTTACTGAAGAATGCATCCATCTCATGGTTTGCAGGAATAGTGCCGTCCCATCGCAGCGGTCTGGCGATTACTCCGGCTCCTGACAGCGGGCTTGATGGCCTGGGCAACGGCTGGCCAGGTGTTACGATTGTGGGTGGAAGAGTAATGACGTTTTGCGGCATGTGCTTATCCTTAAGGTTTAAATCGCCGAATAATATCTCCTTGATATTAGGTAGTATTAATAGTCGCGAAGTGCGGTACATAGGTATAGGTAGTTGTTTTTTTGTTCAGGCTTTCAGGCACGCAATTGAAACGCATGCTGGTGTAGGACTGGTCAGCGGCCGCACGTAGTGTTGCCGGTTTTGTAATCCATCGCAGTGTTAAGGCGTTACTTCTGGTGCTGAATGCATTGGTCGCGGCGTACGTTGCTTTGAACCCATGGGACAGCAAGAGCCCCCCATAATCGAGCTAACCGTTCAGCCAACTCACCCCCAACGCGGATCGACCACAAACTCCAGCTCTTTGGCAGTTGCCACAACCGCCCTGAATTCGGGGTGCTGGACGTTGAGCAGGTAGTTGGGCTCGCGCGGGATGATCACGCTGGGCACTGCCAGCGCCAGGCTCTGAGCGGAGGCCAGCCAGTCGTCGCCGAACGAGGCGGTTGCCGGTGGCGCGGGTTCTTCACGCCAGTCGCGGGGCAGTGTGTCCGGGCGCGCATTGAGGACGTGCTCCTCGGCAATCTGCAGTTCAAGCATCGTGTAGTGCTGAGCCACAGTGGCGTTGTTCAGGTGCACCAGCACTTCCAGCAGGGCCAGTGACTCGCTGCCCGCGCAGTACACGCAGGCGTTGCCCTTGCTGTTCCAGCGTCCGCCGTAGAGCTTGGCGCCTTCACCGTCGAAGGCCTGCGCCAGCCATTTGCGCTTGACCAGTCGATAGACCGCTATCACGCCACGACCCCGTGCTCCAGGCGGCCGATCAGGTCAAGCACTGCCTGAGCCTCGGCCGAGGTCGCGAGCATTTCCAGCGGCCTGCGATTGCCCAGCCCATAGACCGGGTTGGCCAGCCACAGACGAGTCGCTTCGGCGTCGTTTTCGAACAGGTCCAGCGTCGCCTTGTACACCGCCGCCAGGCGGAACAGCCGATCGCTTTCCTCGGCATTGAAGCGGCGTACCTTGAGGCGTCGCTGCAAGGTCGCCGGAGCGATGCCCAGATGTTCGGCCAGGGTCGAGCGGTTCAGGTCGGTGTAATGCGCCAGACGTTCGAAGACTTCATACGGCAAGCCGTCATGCAGCGCCGAGTACAGCCGCGCGCCTCGTGCAGGGATTCCCAGGTGTTGCCAGAAATCGTCCTGCCGGGGCACGGCCGGATGGTAGTCGCTTATGGGCAAAGACATGGCACACCTGCCTATCGAGTGATTACTATTAAATCTATCACTTGATAATAGGCACGTTTCCGACGTCGCGACAGTGATTTACAGCAACGGATAGCGAATAAAACTACAGAAACTCCAAAAATCACCGACTTAGGCTATAGGTTTAGTTTGAATGTTACTGATCTCGCGTTATAGGCTCGATGCCAGTCGCTTCCGATGGTGCCGCTAAACGTATACGTGCTGTCCGCCGTGGTCAGCCTGATTTTCCTGCAGTGAGAACCACACGATGTCCACGCTTGCGCTATTGATATGCGATGACTCGAACATGGCGCGAAAGCAGCTGTTGCGCGCGCTACCTGAAGACTGGGATGTGTCGGTCACGCTGGCCACCCAAGGGCAGGAAGGCCTGGAAGCGATTCGTAAAGGTCAGGGCCAGGTGGTCCTGCTCGACCTGACCATGCCGGTGATGGACGGTTACCAGACGCTGACGGCGATTCGTGCCGAAAACCTCGACGCCAAGGTGATTGTGGTGTCGGGCGACGTGCAGGACGAAGCCGTGCGTCGGGTCATGGAGCTGGGCGCGCTGGCGTTTCTGAAAAAACCTGCCGACCCGGACGAACTGAAAAGCACACTGGAGCGCCTTGGCCTGCTGGGCAAGCCTGCGGCGTCACCGGTTGCACTGCCGGCTCTTAACAACAAGGGCGGGGTGATCAGCTTTCAGGATGCCTTCCGCGAAACCGTCAACGTCGCCATGGGCCGTGCAGCAGCGTTGCTGGCCAAGGTACTGGGTGTGTTCGTGCAGTTGCCGGTGCCCAACGTCAACATGCTTGAAGTTGGCGAGCTGCACATGGCGCTGGCCGATGCGCACAGCGATCAGCGCCTGACTGCGGTGTGTCAGGGCTACATCGGTGGCGGTATTGCAGGTGAGGCGTTGCTGATTTTCCACGACTCGGAAATTTCCGGTATCTCGCAACTGATGGGCGGCGATCACTCCGACAGTTCCGACATGGAGATGCTGCTCGACCTGTCCACGATCCTGATCGGCGCCTGCCTGAGCGGCATTGCCGAACAGATCGACATTGCCTTTTCGCAGGGCCATCCACAGTTGCTGGGTGCGCAGGGCGGCATCGACGAGCTTATCCGCATCAATCAACAGCGCTGGAAAAAGACCCTGGCGGTCGAAATCAGTTACAGCGTGGAAGGCCACAATCTGCATTTCGATCTGCTGATGCTGTTCACCGAAGATTCGGTCGAGCTGCTTACCAAAAAACTCGCCTACATGATGAGCTGACCCATGAGCAACGCTATTGAAATCAACGAGCTTCATTGGTTGCTGGCCGTCACGCAGAACATTGACGTAGGCATCGTGGTGCTGGACCTGAACTACCGCGTGACGGTCTGGAATACCTTCATGGAAAACCGCTCCGGCGTGGTGCCTTACGTGGCAGTCGACAAGACCTTTTTCGAGATTTTTCCGGAGGTCAACGCGAAGTGGTTCAGCAAGAAAATCGACAATGTCGTGACCCTCGGCACGCCGGCGTTCACCATCTGGGAGCAGCGGCCGTATCTGGTGCGTTTCAAGAATTATCAGCCGATTACCGGGCAGGAGGAGTTCATGTATCAGAACACCACACTGTTCCCGCTGCGTTCGACCACCGGGGCGATCAGCCATGTGTGTCTGGTGATCTATGACGTCACCGACGTGGCGGCCAACCGCAATCAGTTGCTGGCGGCCAACGACAAGCTGCAGCAACTGTCGGGCTCAGCGAAAAGCTGACCCGCGCCCGGGCTTGGCGATGAATGAAACCGGCGCTGCGGGCTTGATCCCGCTCGTGCTAGGATCGCGATTTTTCCGCTGACGCTCAGGGACATCATGCGACCTCAAGCCACCCTCACTGTTTTGCCTGTCGAGCGCCCGCTGGTCGGGCGTGTCAGCCCGCCGGGCTCCAAGTCGATCACCAACCGCGCATTGTTGCTGGCCGGGCTGGCCAAAGGCACCAGCCGCCTGACCGGCGCGCTGAAGAGTGACGACACGCGCGTGATGTCCGAAGCCTTGCGTCTGATGGGCGTGCAGGTCGACGAGCCGGATGACAGCACCTTCGTGGTCACCAGCAGTGGGCACTGGCAGGCGCCGCAGCAGGCGCTGTTCCTCGGCAACGCCGGGACTGCGACACGCTTTCTGACCGCGGCACTGGCCAACTTCGAAGGCGACTTCGTGGTCGATGGCGACGAATACATGCGCAAGCGCCCGATCGGGCCGCTGGTCGATGCCTTGCAGCGTATGGGCGTGGAGGTCAGCGCACCCAGCGGTTGCCCGCCGGTGGCGATCAAGGGCAAGGGTGGTCTTGAGGCCGGTCGTATCGAAATCGACGGCAACCTGTCCAGCCAGTATGTGTCGGCACTGCTGATGGCCGGTGCCTGTGGCAAGGGGCCTGTGGAAGTTGCATTGACAGGCAGCGAGATCGGCGCGCGTGGCTACCTCGACCTCACGCTGGCGGCCATGCAGGCGTTCGGTGCCGAGGTTCAGGCCATCGGCGATGCCGCCTGGAAAGTCTCGGCTAGCGGTTATCGCGCTACGGATTTCCACATCGAGCCGGATGCCTCGGCGGCCACTTACCTGTGGGCTGCGCAGGCCCTGACCGAGGGCGCTATCGATCTGGGCGTGGCCAGCGATGCGTTCACTCAGCCCGATGCGCTGGCCAGCCAGATCATCGCCAGCTTCCCGAACATGCCGGCCGTGATCGACGGTTCGCAGATGCAGGACGCGATTCCGACGCTGGCCGTACTGGCCGCCTTCAATCGTCAACCGGTGCGCTTTGTCGGCATCGCCAACCTGCGGGTCAAGGAGTGTGACCGCATCTCGGCACTGTCCCACGGCCTGTGCGCCATCGCACCCGGCCTGGCGGTCGAAGAGGGTGACGATCTGATCGTCAACGCCAACCCGGCGCTGGCAGGCACTACGGTCGATGCCTTGATCGACACCCACTCCGACCATCGTATCGCCATGTGCTTTGCGCTGGCGGGCCTGAAGATCGCCGGCATCCGCATTCTCGACCCTGATTGCGTCGGCAAGACCTACCCAGGCTACTGGGATGCGCTGGCCTCATTGGGCGTCACCGTTCAGCGCTGACCGCAGGCGCAGCGGCCGTTTTTCAAATCCCGAAAAACGGCTGCATCATCCGCGCAAGCAGTCCCTGAAAACGCAGCTTCGATTCAGTGGCCAGTACGCAAATGCATTCCCGGTCAGGGTAGGCGATGGGCTGGTGATGGATATGGCTGTCCAGGTCGGCGACATCGTTGAGTCCGAATTCTCCCTGTACGTCGTAATACGCACCCTTGAGGACCATGGTCATCTCGCCGCTTTCGTGGCTGTGGACCGGCATGCTCACGCCGGGGGCGATCTTCAGCAGCATCAGGTTGCCCTGTTCGATGCCTTCGGCGCGTACTCGTTGTACGCCGGGGATCAGCGTCTTCCACTTCAACGTACTCAGGTGTCGACCAAAATGCGCCTGCATGCAGACCGGCATCAGGTCCGGGTCCTGATTGGCCGCCGGCATCGAGTGCAGGGCGGGCACAAGCCCCGCTTGCTGCTCATCAAGCCGCGCCAGCATGGCCGATCTGCCCTTGAGCGGCACCACACTGCTGGTGTGCTGCTGCATCAACACACCCCCAATCGCCTCGGCCTGCCTGAGCCGCGCCCGGCACTCGGCGCAGCGCTCCAGATGCGCGGCAGTGACTAACGAGATGACCTGCGACAGCGCCCCTGCGGCATAACTGACCAGCGTGGCGTCGTCCGGATGATGTTGTGGACCCATCATGATTCCTCTATCCGCGAGCGCAATTTTTGAAACGCCAGTCGCAGGCAGGACTTCACCGTGCCGAGCGGCATACCCAGGCGTTCGGAAATCTCCCGGTGGCTGAGCGCTTCGAAATACGACATTCGCAACACTCGGGCCTGATCGGCGGGCAGGTTCTGGATGGCGATGTTGAGTTGTTGCTCCTGGCGCTGGCTGTAATCGAGTGTTCGATCTACCGGAGCTTCCAGACGCTCGAGTTGTTCCAGCGAATTCTGCACCTGCACCCAGCCACGGTCCTTGCGCACACTGTCGATGTACAGGTTGCGTGCGATGCGAAACAACCATGTCCCCAGGCTGGCCTTGGCCGGGTCGAACGAATCGGCCTTGTGCCACAGTTTGAGCAGCACCTCCTGCACCAACTCTTCGGCCTGACCTTCTGGCACATTCAGCCCGGTGAGGTAGCGCAACAGGCGCGGAGCGAAGTGATCGTAAATGCGCATGAAGCTGTCGCGGTCCCTCTGGCGGGCCACGGCGGTGACTTCATCGATCCAAAGTCGGGTGATTGTCGATTCGCTGTGAGAGGGGGACAAGTGACAGAAGGTCCTGAGACTGGCAGTTATGCGCATGATCCACCTTCTGATCACCATTGTGTGGGTTTGGTTCGCTATGCAGAGGTGTTACGTAACGGGGTGGGGGGTGGATCATAGGATGTGACGAGCGGCGCATCCGTTCAGGTGCAAGAATCCTTGGACTTGGAAGGTGTGTTTAGCGAGTTGCTCGGTCATCCAGACGAAGACCATCAGTGCGCTGAAATTCTCGCAGGTTGTGGGTGGCAACGATCAGCCCAGGAGAACGGGCCTTACGACCATTAGCTGTCATTTCTGACAGTAGAGTGAAAAATGCTTTTTGCTTAATCTGACTTTTGGAGACCATCAACGTCAGGGAGACAATCATGGATACTCATGTCACGCACGCTTCGTTCTCGCAGGTCCGACTCGCCAGCCTGTTGTTATTGGTCATCGTTTGCACGGGGCTTTTTTTCGCGCCAGAGCGATCACAGGCTGAGGTTGCAAACCTGGCGACTTGTCCGGTAGGAACTCACACCGCAACTTGGTCGCCAGGAGTGACCAATACCGCCAAGACTACCGACGTGGTGACGACAAGCAATTGGGGACCGTGTGTTTTACCTTCATTTCCCCTGGTAGTCAGCGCTTCGTCCATACAAAGTTTTCAGGCCCCTTTATCCTGTCAGTCTTTACTGCTGCAAACGTCCAATGTGGTATGGATCATCACCTGGAGCGATGGGGTGACCAGCACTTACACGTTCAATACGAGTTTCAATACTGTGAACGGTCTGATTACAGCCGTTCTGGGTGTCGGGACAATTACAGATGGCCGTTTCAAGGACGCCACTGCGTTGAGTACATTTGAGCTTGTTAATTTTCAGGCCGCGTTGAATAACAGCTGCGGCACTACGACCGGTGTCACAGGTGTCAGCGGCCTTTCAACGCTGGTCATTACCCCGTAATGACAGACGCCAGGCTCGCACGCATGAGGCCTGCTACAAACTCTTGTCTTGCAGGCCGACCCCCAACCTCATCTACCCCCCATGCCTTAAAAAGGCTCAATCCCGGATGCCTCGACAGGTGATGGGCGTTCACCGGGTGGCTGACGGGCTCAAAACATAAGAGGCGTTGCAGTTATCGTGTTGAGGTCATTGGCTTACCCAGTCTTCTACCCTCAGCCCCTCGACGCGTCGGAATTCACGCTGATTATTAGTGATCACCACCAGGCCTAGAGAGCGGGCGTGTCCTGCAATCATTTGATCGTACGGGCCGATCGGTGTGCCCGATCTAGCCAGTTCGGCTCTGATCATGCCGGTATGAGCCGCAGCGTCGCTGTCGTAAGGGAGCACTTCAAGACGCGCTGTGAAACCCTCTACAACGGCAAGGTTTCTTTCGGGGCTCAAAGACTTTTCTGCGCCGTAGACAAGCTCCATCAACGTGATCGCGCTGATACATAGCTGTCCGTGATGGAGGTTGAAGGCTTCACGCACCGAAGTTGGCTTGTTCTTTATAGTGAAAATGCAAATATTGGTGTCAAGCATGTACTTGAGCATCAGAGCGATTCGCGCTGCTGTTCGGCTGGTTGTCCACGCTCTGCCATGAAATCATCACTGACACTTTCACCATCGAACCAGCTGTTCCACATTTCACCGGCAGGGGAAATAATGCGGGTTCTGCCCACGGCTACGACATCGACACGTTTCACGTCGTCTGGCAAGGCCACCGCTTTTGGCAGTCGGACAGCCTGGCTTCGATTGCTTTTGAAGACTGTGGATTGTTCCATGCGTGATTCATCCTTGGCTGATGTATCGGATGAATAAGAATATGTTTTTTTGGGGATATGTCAACGGGATATCCCGGCCCGTTCTGTAACTTGAAATGAGGCACCAGTACACTTATTCATGACCCCCGCTTCAGGTCTTTGTAACGAAGACTGAACTCCAGCGTCACTGACTCCCCCTCCCGCAACAGCTTCAACCCCGGCCGTCCTGGCAAATGATGGGCGTTGACCGGATGGCTGACCGGCTCGAAACAGAAGAAGCCCAGCCCCGGTGGGCAGAACACCAGAAAGTATTCGCTGCCGGTGGCCTGGCAGTGCAATTCGTAGCCCAGATCCGGCTGGCTGATGATGCTCTGGCCATCCCAGCCGGTGAAACCGTTGTCCAGACGTGTGTCGGGCAACGCGTTGCCGTGACGGAAGTCCCACTCGGCGGGCAGGTCCTGCAAGGCGCGGGGCAAACCGGCTTCGTCGCACAGCCAGACCTGCGCAGCCCTGGCCTGCAAACGAGTGTGGGCCGTGCGTGGCAAGTACGGGTGCAGGCCCAGCCCGTGCCAGATGGCGCGGCTGTCCTGATGGGTGGTGGTCAGTTCGATGCTCAGCGTGCCCCCACGCAGGGTGTAGCGCAGGTGCGCGCGGTAGGCGAAGGGCGTCTGGCTGTCGAGTTGCAGGCAGACCTGCTCTGCGCTCTGTTCGATGACGGTCCATGCCTGCTGCCAGGCGCTGCCATGGATCGGCAGCGGGTCGTTGGCGCTGTTTGGTTCCAGGGCCAGCCAGCCGTCTGGTGTCTCGAAACCGCCGTTGCCGATCCGGTTCGACCACGGCGCCAGCGGGTAGCAGGCCAGCCGACGGGGCGTCCCGGCCGCCAGAGCCTGTTCGTCACTCGGGCGCAGCAGCGGTTGCCCGCTGGCCAGGTCGGTCCAGTTGACGATACCGCCGCCGATGTCGGGGGCCAGTGTCAGACGGGTCAGGCCATCTTCAAGGGTCAGTACGTTCGTGGACATGCTTCAAAGCCTTTCTGGATGATTGAGAGTCAGGCGACTGGGCGCGACGCCAGGTCAGCAGCACGATACCGCTGACGACGATCAGCCCGCCGACCACCTGACCGCTGCTGAGCAATTGATCGAGAATCAGCCAGCCAAACAGCAGGCTGGCCACCGGCTCTATGTTCATCACTGGCGCGTTGCGGGCGATGTCCAGCCGTGCCATGCAAATGAACAGCAGCGAGAAACCTAGCCCGTACAAAACCACCAGGCTGGCCAGTGCGGTCCAGCCGACAGAACTCGTCGGCAGACCCACGCCGCCGGGCAGCACGCCGCTGCTGCCGGCGATGGCCGCGACGACGAACACCACGGCCATGGTCAGCATGCTGCGCACGCTGCCGCGCATGCCCGCCAGTTTGTTATCGGTAATCCACAGCGCAAAGGCGAACACCACCGCAGCAGTCGATGCGTAGGCGACACCTTCCAGCCATTGCGGCTCGCTGCTGCCGGAGTTCGACAGGCGCTGCGGCACGTCCAGCGCCAGCGTCAGGCCAAACAGAATCAGGCCCATCAGGCCTGCGGCACGCCGCGTCGGCCGGGCACCGCCCAGCGCCCAGGTCAGTAACGCCAGCAGGATCGGCGAGACATTGACCACCAGCAAGGCCAAGGCCACCGGAATACGCGCCACCGCCGAGTAGATGCAAAAGCTCTGAGTGGCGATCAGCAACCCCAGAAGCAGCTGCCAGCGCCAGGTGCTGGCGGGCAGACTGAGCCTTTCACGCTGCCAGAGCACCAGACTGGTCAGCACCAGCAAGGTCACACCGGAGCGACAGAGAATAGCCAGCAGCAGGCCGGTGTCATGATCGAAGGCAATGCGTGCCGCGATGTGGTTGCCGGCAAACGAACAGGCCAGCAGCGCGAGGATCAGCACGGCGATGTGGCGCGGAAACAGGGTAGGGGCGGACATACGCAAACCAGCCTCCTTGGCTGGATAACAGAGGTGCATGCCGGAGCGCTTTCAAGCGCTCCGGCAGCCTTGCAACGGGAGACGTCAGAGCACGACGCTCGGCAGCCACAACGAGATGGCAGGAATGTAGGTCACCAGCATCAGCACCAGGAACAGCGCGACATAGAACGGCACCAGTGCTTTTACCGTGGCTTCGATGGTGACTTTACCCACCGCGGCACCGACGAATAGCACCGCGCCCACTGGCGGGGTAATCAGCCCGATCCCCAGATTGACCAGCATGATCATGCCGAAGTGCACCGGGTCGATGCCGACACCGACGATCACCGGTAACAGAATCGGGGTCAGGATCAGAATCAGCGGCGCCATGTCCATGACCGTGCCGAGCAGCAGCAACATCACGTTGATGCACATCAGGATCACGTAGCGGTTGTCCGACAGGGTCAGGAACGCGGTGGTGATCTTCATCGGGATTTCCATCAGCGTCAGGATGTAACCGAAGCTGGCGGCAAAACCGATCAGGATCATCACGATGGAAATGGTGCGTGCCGCCCGGTGCATCAGTTTGGGCAGATCGCGCCATTTGTAATCGCGGTAGATGAACATGGTGACGAAGAACGCCCAGAGCACGGCAATGGCTGCCGACTCGGTGGCCGTGAAAATCCCCGACAGAATGCCGCCGAGAATGATGACCATGGCCATCATGCCCCAAAGCGCTTCACCGGCAATTTTCAGTGCCTGGCGCAGCGGGATCACTTCACCCTTGGGGTAATTGCGCTTGCGCGCGAAGATCATGCACAGGCCCATCATCACTGCGCTGAGCAGCAGGCCCGGGAGGATGCCGGCCATGAACAGCGACGCGATCGACACCGTGCCACCTGCCGCCAGCGAATAGAGCACCGAGTTGTGACTGGGTGGCGTCAGCAGCGCCTGCACCGAGCCGCTGACGGTCACGGCCGTCGAGAAGTCCCGCGGGTAGCCGTTGCGTTCCATTTCCGGGATCAGCACCGAGCCCACCGAGGCCGTGTCGGCCACCGATGAACCCGAAATCGCGCCGAAGAAGGTCGAAGCCACGATATTGACCAGCGACAGGCCGCCACGCACGAAGCCCACTAGCACCGCGGCAAAGGCGACCAGGCGTCGCGACATGCCGCCTTCGGCCATGATCGCTCCGGCCAGCACGAAGAACGGAATCGCCAACAGCGAGAATTTGTTCACGCCACCCGCAATCTGGATCATCAGTGCATCGGCCGGGATGTCGATCCACCAGGCACCGATCAGGGCTGAAAGGCCCAGCGCGTAGGCCACCGGCATGCCGATCAGGATCAACGCGATAAAGCTGCCCAACAGTATAAAAGCGTCCATTTATGCTGCACCTTCGCTTTCTTCAATGACGTCGAAACGCATGACCGCGCGATGACTCTGGTCACCCAGCAACAACCTTTCCAGGACGAAGACCAGGGTTACGAGGCCGCCGAGGGGAATCGGCAGATAAGAGATACCGACACGCAGAAACGGCAGTTCGCCGACGAATTGATTCCAGGTGGTGGCGCACAGCTTGAAGCCCTTGAAGATCATGAACAGGGCGACGATCGCCATCAGAATCTGCACCACCACGCCGGCAACTCTGCGCACCTGTTGCGGCATGCGGTCCACGGCCATCGACACGGCCATGTGCGCACCGGCACGGTAACTGGCCGCTGCGCCGAAGAAGGTAAACACCACCATCAGCAGGATGGCGGTGGGTTCCGGCCAGCTGGAGCCGCTGCCGAGTATGTAGCGGGCAAAGATGCCCCAGGGGATGATCAGGGTCATGATCAACACCGACAGGCCGGCAATGCCGATGCAGACCCGGTAAAGCGTATCGTTGATGCGCAATAGCGTATTTTTCATAAGGCTCACCACTGCGGCGGCGAACGAGTTGGTGCTCGTTCCCGCTGCTTGATCGGGACAGGCTTATTGGGCCGCTTGGGGGGTGCTCGCCGCCAGTGCAGGATTGGTCTGGACCGCTTCGATGCGGCTGATCAGATCCTTGTAAGGCGCGCCGAATTTGTCGCGTACCGGCTGGGTCGCGTCGTAGAAGGCTTTCTTCTGCTCAGGCGTCAGCGTGATGAACTCCACGCCAGCAGCCTTGAGCTTGGTCTCGGCTTCGGCCGACGACTTGTCCCAGAGCACGCGTTCTTCCATCTGCGCTTCACGCGCCAGCTTTTTCACCAGCGCCTGCTGCTCGGGATTGAGCTTTTGCCACGTGGTTTTCGACATCACGATGGGCTCGGGCAGAATCAGGTGTTCGGTCATGGTGAAGAACTTTGCGTTCTGGTAGTGGTTGTGCTGGAAATACGTCGGCGGGTTGTTTTCCGCACCGTCAATGACGCCGGTCTGCAGGGCGCTGAAGATCTCGCCGGTGGCCATGGCGATGCCGTTGCCGCCCATGTCGTTAATGGTTTCGATGAACACCGGGTTGCCCTGAACGCGGATTTTCATGCCTTTGAGGTCGGAAATCTGACGTACCGGCTTCTTGGTGTACAGGTTGCGGGTGCCGCCATCCATCCAGGCCAGGGCGACCATGTTGAATTCGGAGTTGGTGATCTTGTCGAGGATTTCCTGACCGATCTCGCCATCGATGATGGTGCGCATGTGCGCCTGATCACGGAACACGAACGGCAGGTTGAAGACGTTGACGTCCGGCACTACCGGGCCGACGATGCCGAGGCTGACGCGGGTCATCTGCACGGCGCCGCTCTGCACCTGTTCGACGACCTCCTTCTCGGAGCCAAGCACACCGCCCGCGTACATCTTGAAACTGATCTCGCCTTTGGATTGATGTTCGAGTTTCTTGCCCATTTTCTGTTCTGCCACGACCGGCGCATAGCCAGCGGGATGAACCTCGGCGAATTTGATTTTGATGTCAGCGTGGGCCATGCCTGACACACAGAAGGCCAGCGGAAGTGCTGCGATGAGAAGCTTGCGTTTGAAATCCATGGATATCTCCGATTTTGTTATTTTTGGTCGAGCTACGGGATTTTCGGTAGGGCGCTGTCAGCCTTGAAATGTGGGTTCCTCCAGGCCCTGGACGCCAGGTCGCAGTGCGAACACGCCACCGGCCAGTGGCTGATCGCCAATATCGCCACCCGGGCGAATGGACGTCACGAACAGGGTGTCCAGGTTAGGGCCGCCAAAGGCGCACATGGCTGGCTTTTTCACCGGCACGACCAGAGAGTGGTCGAGTTTGCCGGCGGGGGTGAAGCGATGAACCAGGCCTTCGTCGTTGCCACAGATCCAGTAGCAGCCATCGGTGTCGATCGCCGCGCCGTCGGGACGACCCAGGTATTGGTTCATGTCGACGAACAGGCGGCGATTGCGCGGCGTGCCGCTGTCAGTGTCGTAATCGAACGCCCAGATCTGCTGCACGCTGGGGTGCGAGTCGGACAGGTACATGGTCTTGCCGTCGGGGCTGAACGCCATGCCGTTGGGGACGATGAAATCCTTGAGCTGCGCGTCCAGCGTGGTCTGGCTGGCGCTGTAGCGATATAACGCCCCCACCCTCGCACCGGCGGCCATGTCCATGAACATGGTGCCTGCCCAGAAACGACCCTGTCGGTCGCAGCGGCCATCGTTGAAGCGCATGCCAGCCTGCGCGTGTTCGACGCTGGCCAGAAGCGTGCTGATCAGGCTGCCGTCTTCGCAGGGCTGCAAATGAAAGATTCCGTTCTCCATCCCCGCCACCCAGCCGCCCCGGCTATCGGCGGCGATACAGGCAAGCATTTGCGGCGCTTTCCAACTGCGTGTGCTGTTCTGCTTGAAATCCCAGCGATGCAACTCGCCCTTGGGAATATCCACCCAGTACAACGCTTGATCACGCACGCTCCAGACCGGGCTTTCGCCGGTGGCGTTCTGTGCATCGACAATCAGTTCGGCATCCATGACGGTTCGTGTCTCCAGAGTGCTGCGAGAGGAAAGCGCTGCTTATTGGTCGCCGAACGGTCCTGACGCCACAAAGGCTCCGCCCTGGTACAGCATTGCCGGGTCATCGGCTGCCGGCAGCGGCTGGGCTTCGACCTTCTCGCGAAAAACTTCCGAGCTGTCTTTCGGGGTGTAGTCCAGTTTGCTGGCCAGGCGGTTGTCCCACCAGACGGTCTTGTTGTCCGAGACGCCGTAGACCACGGTATGGCCCACGTCTGGCGTGTACAGCGAGCGCTCGATCAACTGGGTCAGGTCAGCAAAGCTCAGCCAGGTGCTCATCATTCGGCGGTTTTGCGGTTCGGCAAACGACGAGCCAATGCGGATGCTCACGGTTTCGATGCCGTAGCGATCGAAGTAGAAGCTGGCCATATCTTCGCCGTAGGACTTGGACAGACCGTAGTAGCTGTCCGGGCGGCGAGGGGAGTGCGCGTCGATGGTCTCGGTCTGCTTATAGAAACCGATCACGTGGTTGGAGCTGGCGAAGATCACGCGTTTCACGCCGTGCCGGCGGGCGGCTTCGTAGATGTGGAACACGCCGCAGATATTGGCGCCGAGGATCTCCTCGAACGGTCGCTCGACCGATACACCGCCGAAATGCACGATCGCGTCGACGCCTTCTACCAACTGGTGTACGGCATCCTTGTCGGCCAGGTCGCAGACCTGAACTTCTTCACGGTCGTCGACAGCGGGCGCCATTTCGGCAATGTCGGAAAGCCGCAGCACGTTTGTGTAAGGGCGCAGTGTTTCGCGCAATACCTTGCCCAGGCCACCTGCCGCGCCGGTCAGCAGGAGGCGATTGAAGGGAGTTTGAGTGGTATGAGCCGATGCCATGAGAGAAGTCCCGATTGTTATTTTTGTCATCTGTTGTCGTATGACTTGCCGGATTATCGGCACCGCATACGCTGATTGTCAACGCGGCCAAGGTCTAAAAACGGGCTGGGCACGCACTTGGCCGGATACATTTGTAACAAGGCAAAACCTGCCGCTGCCGACAGGCTCTGCCACCGGTTTCAGAGCAACGAAATAGGGTAGCTGACGAACACGCGGTTCTCGTCGAATTCGTTGGTGCTGAAATCACGACGCAGGCTGGAGTTGCGCCATTTGACGTTCAGATTCTTCAGCGCACCGCTTTGTACGGTATAGGCCAGTTCAGACTCCCGACCCCACTCCTTGCCGTCAGTGATGTTGCCGGTGTGTACATTGTCGCCGCTGATGTAGCGGTTCATCAGGGTCAGACCGGGTACGCCCAGCGTCGCGAAGTTGTAGTCATGACGCAGCTGCCAGGATTTCTCTTTGGCGTTGTCGTAGCTGGAGTTGTAACTGTCGTTGGCCAGCGTACCGCCACTGGTGCCGTTGACGCGCATCCACGCCGTGTCGCCCGTCAGCTTCTGCAGACCGACATAGAAGGTGCTGCCGCCGTAGCGGGCAGAGAGCAGCGCGTAGGCCGTCTTGTTATCCAGATCGCCGGCCAGTTTGTTGCCGTCTTCCTTGCCGATGAAGTAACCCAGGTTCGCGCCAAGGGTCCAGTCGCCGAGCGGCTGGCTGTGCAGCAGGTTGAAGAATTGCTGTTGGTAGATGTCCTGCAGCTCCGAGTACCAGACGCCTACCTGAGTGCGCTTGTCGTTGAAGACGTACTCGCCGCCGCCGAAGTTGAAGCGGTCCGAAGTGAATGCGCCTCGCCCGTTCAGCGACATGTCTTCCATGCTCGCATCGTTGCGCGGGCTGTTGCCGCGGAATTGCCCGCCGTACAGCGTCAGGCCGTCGATTTCCTTGGAGGTGACCTGGCCGCCGCGGAACGTCTGCGGCAACGAACGACCGTCATCGGAGCGCAGGATCGGCAGCACCGGCATCCACTCGCCGACCTTCAGTTCGGTCTTGGAAATCCGCGCCTTGCCCGCCACGCCCAGACGCCCGAAATCATCGGCTGGACGACCGTCGCTGTGGATCGGCAGCAACTGAGTGCCACCCGTACCCTTGCCGCCATCGAGCTTGAGCGAATACAGGCCCAGCACGTCAACCCCGAAACCCACCACACCCTGGGTGAAGCCCGACTTGGCGTCGAGAATGAAGCTCTGCGTCCATTCCTCGGCCTTGTTCTGTGGGGCCGCACTGTTCGGGAAAGCCGGGTTGGTGAAGTTGCGGTTGAAGTAGGCATTACGCAGGTTGAGCGTGGCCTTGGTGTCGTCGACGAAACCTTCGGCCATGCCAAGCATCGGGAATATCAGCGTCATGCCGCCGACGCCCAGCAGGATGCATGAGCGGGTAGTGTGAGATGTCATTATTGTTGTGCTCCCTTGTTTAGTGAAACCGTCCCCTTTCCTGGCCGCGCGCGAGCGGCGGCCGACACCTTCGAGGATTACGTGATGCCTGTCGCCAGGCATGGCCTCGACCTGCAGGCGGCCGAGTACCGTTCGCTGTGTTTCAGCGAATGTTGTGAATCGAGAAGGGTGTCTGGTCGTGCGAGTTTTCAGTAAACGAGGCGTCACTGATCAAGGCTTCGATGATTGAGCCCTTGCTGATCGAGCGGGCACGCGCGGCGTGAGTGTTCATGATGGACTGGCCTCGGTGTTGTTTTTATTTTTGGCGTTATAGGTTGTCGTACAACTTCGAGGATTATTTGCAGACCGTCGCCGTGTTGTCAACGCACCCATGGTCGAGGTTTAACGATTCACCGGCCATTTAAAGCGCCACTGAAAGCAAAATTAAATGCGAGTGAACGCTGCGGGCGGGTGTGCAGTCCACCCGGTAATCCCGTTCATTTTTTGGAGACTGCCGAATGAATCGTTTCACCCAGAAAGTCATCGTCGTCACAGGTGCCGGTTCCGGAATCGGCGAAGCGACCGCCAAACGTTTTGCCGAGGAAGGCGCAAGCGTCGTGCTGGTCGGCCGCAATCACGACAAGCTGGCCAAAGTAGCCGCCCAACTGAAGGGTGAGGGGCACTTGATCAGAGCCACGGATGTGGCCGACCCGAGCGACGTGGAAGCGCTGTTCAAGGAAGTGGCGACCCGCTTTGGGCGCCTGGATGTGCTGGTCAACAATGCCGGCATCGTCAAGTCCGGCAAAGTGACCGAGCTGGGCATAGAGGACTGGAAAGAGCTGATGTCCGTGGACCTGGACGGCGTGTTCTATTGCACCCGCACCGCCATGCCGGCACTGATCGCCAGCAAAGGCAACATCATCAACGTCTCGTCGGTGTCCGGTCTGGGCGGCGACTGGGGCATGAGCTTCTATAACGCGGCCAAGGGCGCCATCACCAACTTCACCCGTTCGCTGGCCATGGACCATGGTGCTGACGGCGTGCGCGTGAATGCCGTCTGCCCCTCGCTGACCCGCAGCGAGCTGACTGAAGATATGCTGGGTGACAAAGCATTGATGGCCAAATTCATGGAGCGCATCCCACTGGGTCGCCCGGGCGAAGCCGAAGACGTCGGCGACGTGATCGCCTTCCTGGCCAGCGATGACGCGCGCTTCGTGACCGGCGTCAACCTGCCGGTCGACGGTGGCCTGTCGGCGTCCAACGGGCAGCCGCCACAAGCGTGACTGTCAGGAGTGCAGAAACAATCAAGCCCGGTAAAGACCGGGCTTGATGTCAACGCAGGGTGATCAGATCCGGAAGTGGCTGACCATCGTCTGCAACTGCCCGCCCAGGCGCGCCAGCTCGACGCTGGACGCAGCGGTTTCTTCGCTGGCCGAAGCGGTCTGCTCGGACACATCGCGCACGTTGACGATGCTGCGGCTGATTTCCTCAGCGACCGCGCTTTGCTCTTCAGCGGCGGCGGCAATCTGCTGGTTCATCGCCTGAATGCTCGACACCGTTTGCGTGATGCTGCCCAGCGACGTGCCAGCCTTACGGCTGAGGGTCACGCTGCTGACGGTCAGTTCGCGGCTGTTAAGCATGATGCTGGACACCTGGCGCGTACCGCTCTGCAACGCAGCGACCAGTGTTTCGATCTCCACGGTGGATTGCTGCGTACGTTGTGCCAGGCCGCGGACTTCGTCGGCAACCACCGCAAAACCACGTCCGGCTTCACCCGCACGGGCCGCTTCGATGGCGGCGTTGAGCGCCAGCAGGTTGGTCTGTTCGGCCACCGCCTTGATGACGTCCATGACCTTGCCGATCTTGTCGCTTTCCTGCTCCAGCTGAGTCATGGCATCGGCGGAGCGACCCACTTCGTTGGCCAGACGCTCGATCTGGGCGATCGCTTCACCTACCACCTTGTCACCGTCACGCGCTTCGCGGTCAGCGTTGGAGGCGGCCTGCGAGGCCTGTTCGGCGTTGCGCGCCACTTCTGCAACCGTCGCCGACATTTCGTGCATGGCGGTGGCGACCTGATCGGTTTCGACTTTCTGGCTGTTGACGCCAGCGCTGGTCTGTTCGGTAACCGCCGACAGTTCTTCGGCGGCACTGGCGATCTGTACGACGCTGTCGCGAATACCGCCAATCAGCTCGCGCAGGGTGCTGCCCATGCGCTGGATGCCTTGTTGCAGAACGCCGAGCTCATCACGGCGCGTCACGGCCAGGGTCTGAGTCAGGTCACCGGAGGCAATACGGTCGACCACCGCCAGGGTTTCCTGCAGGGGACGGGTAATCTGCCGGGTGATGATCACTGCGGCGATGATGCCCAGAATCATAGCCAGCAATGTGCAGGTGATCTGGGTGGTACGCGCCTGTGCGCTTTCCTGATCGCGGCGATCCAGTTGCAGCTTGTACATGTCCTCGCTGATCTTGACGATATCCTGCCCTTGCGTGGTCATTTCCTTGCGCGCCTGGACAATCGTGCCCGTGGCCGCCTTGAAGTTTTGCAAGGTCGTCCGATAGGCCATCAACGAGGTTTCCAGCTGCCTGAGCTGATCGGCCTGAGTGCCGCTGAAGGTCGTCTTGAGCGCGTCCAGATCCTTGATGGCCGAATCCAGTTTCGAAACAGCTGCCTGCTCGGTCTCGGGCGTGGCATTGGTGGTGTAGCCGCGCACTTCATAGCGCGCGACTCTCAAGTCATCTTTGGCATCGGTGACGAGTCGGTACTGCTCGAATCGGTTGGCGTCAGCCGGGTCCATGTTTCTGACTTCAGTCACGAGTTGCTCGAACACCGCGAGGCTTTTGCTCGCGTGGGTGGTCAGTTCATCGCGTGCAGCGGTGCTGGCCTTATAGCCACTGCGCATGTTGTTGAGGGACTTCTGGTAGTCAGCGATCACGATGCCCAACTGATCGAGCATTTTCAGGTTTTCGGGACTTTTGAACGAGGCCCGCAGTTTTTCCTGATACGCCTTGAAGCTGTCCAGCGAGGTCTGCACGGTTTCGGCAACCTTCTCGTCGCCGTCGGCCACCATGTACTGCAGGCGCGTTACGCGCAGTTTGGTCAACTGTGCATTGAGTGAAGTGATGTCACTCATCCAGTTGCTGCGATTGATCAGCCCGCCCATGCTGGTCCAGCCAGTCAGTGCAAGAATGGCTGTGAAAACAAGTACCAGACCGAAGCCAAGAGCCAGTTTCATATTCACGCTGATGTTTGCAAACCAGCTACTCATTAAATTCTCCAACAACTGCCATTAAAACGGTTTTATCCCTGAAAGGCACGGCATACAGGTCAGGGTGAGGTTAGGTACACAGACACTATCGGCAGGGAATGGCCAAGCTGAAATAAAAAATAAAGAAAGTTCCTACACGCTCCGAATATTTTTCCCCGGGCATATCATTTGCGCCGGCACAGCGTTATAAAGCAACGCGTAAGTCATTGAATTAGAAACGCCGCATTCCAGGAGGAGCGGCACACTGTCGGCTGTGTTTGCGAGATTAAAACCCTATCCGTTGCAGGCTCATTGTGGGTGCAGGGCATGACATTTTTTGTGTCGTAACTTGCTTTGACATTCGAGCCTGCTTCCAGCAGTCCTGTTGAGATGCCTTGTCATGAATTTGAAGTTTCGTCATAAGATTCTGCTGGCCGCGGCCGGTGTAGTGGTGCTGGCGTTTGCCTTGTTCACCTTTTACAACGATTATCTGCAACGCAAGACCATCAACCAGAACCTCGAGTCTTCCGTGGGCCAAGCGGGTCAACTGACTGCCAGCAGCGTCCAGAACTGGCTCAGCGGGCGCATTCTGGTGCTGGAAAATCTCACCCAGAACGTAGCTTTTCAGGGCGTCAATTCCGACCTCAGCGGGCTGGTATCGCAGTCTGCGCTGGTATCGACCTTTCAGTTCACCTATGTCGGTGACAGCAAAGGCGCGTTCACCCAACGGCCCAATGTGGACATGCCTGCGGGTTACGACCCTCGCCAGCGGCCGTGGTACAAGTCCACCGTCGACGCAGGCAAGACCATTCTCAGCGCGCCGTATCTGGCTTCCGTGGGTGGCCTGGTGGTAACGATCGCCAGCCCGGTCAAGGCGGCAGGTCAAGTCACGGGTGTCGTCGGCGGCGACCTGAGCCTCGACACGCTGGTCAAGATCATCAACTCGGTCGAGTTCGGCGGCCTGGGTTACGCCTTTCTGGTCAGTGGCGACGGACAGATCATCGTCAGTCCGGACAAGGAACAGGTAATGAAAAACCTCAAGGACGTCTACCCTGGCCAGACCATTAGCCTGGACGCGCGCCTGCGTGAGGTGACCCTTAATGGTCAGCAAAGGCTGCTGTCATTCACCCCCATCACCGGGCTGCCCTCGGCTGACTGGTACATTGGTCTGTCGATCGACAAGGAAAAGGCCTATGCGCCGTTAAGCCAGTTTCGCAGCTCGGCGATGGTTGCCGTGCTGATTGCAGTCGCCGTGATTGCGTTGCTGTTGAGCCTGCTCATTCGTGCGCTGATGCGCCCGCTGACCGACATGGGCCGTGCGATGCAGGACATCGCCCAGGGCGAGGGTGATTTGACTCGGCGCCTGAGTATTCAGGGCAAGGACGAGTTCGCCGCACTGGGCGGTTCGTTCAATCAGTTCGTGGAGCGCGTGCACGCGTCCATCGTCGAAGTGTCCTCCGCGACGCTTCAGGTGCATGACCTGTCGCAACGGGTGGTCAACTCCTCTAACTCGTCCATCGTCGGTTTCGATGAGCAGAGTGCCCGAACCAACAACGTCGCTGCAGCGATCAACGAGCTGGGTGCTGCAACCCAGGAGATTGCCCGCAACGCATCGGACGCCTCGATCCAGGCCAGTGAGGCCCGCAACCAGGCAGAAGACGGTCAGGTAGTGGTCGAGAAAACGATCCACGCCATGAGCGCGCTGTCGGCCAAGATCAGTGATTCCTGCACGCAGATCGAGCAACTCAACGCCAGCACCGAAAACATCGGCCATATTCTGGATGTCATCAAAGGCATCTCGCAACAGACCAACCTGCTGGCCCTTAACGCCGCCATCGAAGCCGCCCGCGCGGGTGAGGCCGGACGCGGTTTTGCGGTAGTTGCCGACGAGGTACGCAACCTCGCGCATCGTACCCAGACCTCTGCCGACGAGATTCACAAGATGATTGGCGGTCTGCAGACCGGTTCTCAGCATGCAGTGCTCAACATGAATGAAAGCCAGACGTCGAGTCAGGAAAGTGTCGAAGTTGCCAATCAGGCGGGCAGTCGGCTGCGCGAGGTAACACGGCGCATCGGCGATATTGATGGCATGAATCAATCGGTCGCCGCTGCGACAGAAGAGCAGACTGCTGTTGTGGAAACACTCAATATCGATATCAATCAGATCAACACGCTTAATCAACAAGGCGTGGCCAACCTTAATGAAACGCTCAAGGATTGTGCTGCGCTTTCGCAACAGGCCGGGCGTTTGAAACAACTGGTCGACAGTTTCAAGATCTGACCGTATATCCAGTAACAAAGGTCGGGCCACTGACACTTGGTAGTTGGCCCGGTCTTCAAAAGCGAAAGAGTAACAGCACCAGTGCGTGGATGTTTCAGCAGCCCTGCTGGACCGTCCAGCGCAATCCGCCCATGAAAAAAGCCTGCTCGGTGGCAGGCTTTTTGGTCAGAGATCCTTTTTAACCTCTTTATCGATGTGCTTGTCAGCCTTGTGACGCTCTTTGTCGTCATGCTTCGCACCTTTGTCGACTTCGTCGGCGTCGTGCTTCACGCCCTTGTCCACTTCCTTGGCGTCATGATCGACACCTTTATCCAGCTCACGGTTATCGTGCCGGACACCCTTTTCCAGTTCACTCTCTGCAAAGGCGACTGGCGCTACAGCACCTGTCAGGAAGAAGGCGGCAGTCATTGAGAGTACAAGTTTACGCATGCTTTGCTCCGTCATGAGAAATGCTGGCTCGTCTTGAACCATCATTTTCGAGCATAGACCAGACATTCAAAGTGAAAAATGCAGTTCGTCGAAAGGCCGACTCAAGTCACGATCCAGTCCAGCAGCGGCTGTCAAACAGCTGATTTAACCAGAATGCTTTCGTCGATCTGTTCAATCGAAGTCACCCCGGTCAACGTCATCGCCACATGCATTTCCCTGGCGAAAATATCCAGCATATTCTCGACGCCACGCTGCCCATCGGCGCCCAGCGCATAGGCCATCGAACGTCCGAGCAATACGCCCTTGGCGCCGAGGGCGAGCATGCGCACCACATCAAGACCCGAGCGAATGCCGGAGTCGGCCAGCACCGTCAGGTCACTGCCGACCGCCTGAACAATAGGCGGCAAAGCCTTGGCGGTGGACAGCACGCCATCCAGCTGGCGTCCGCCGTGGTTGGATACCACAATGCCGTCCGCGCCAAAACTCAGCGCATCCCTGGCATCCTGCGGATCGAGAATGCCCTTGATGATCATCGGGCCTTGCCAGAACTCACGAATCCACTCCAGATCCTTCCAGCTGATGGACGGGTCGAAGTTGTTCGCCAGCCAGCCCACATAATCTTCCAGGGTGGTGGCCTTGCCCAGGTATCTGGAGATATTGCCCAGATCATGAGGGCGACCGAGCAGGCCGACATTCAGCGCCCAGTCCGGCTTGGTCATGGCTTGCAGAATGCGTCGAGGCGCGGCATAAGGCCCGGACATGCCCGAGTGCGCATCGCGATAACGCGCGCCGGGCGTTGGCATGTCGACGGTAAAGACCAGCGTCGTGACGCCCGCCGCCTTGGCACGCTCCAGAGCGTTTTTCATAAAGCCACGGTCTTTGAGCACGTAGAGCTGAAACCAGATCGCCTGCTTGCTCTGCGACGCTACCTCTTCAATCGAACACACCGACACTGTCGACAGGCAGAATGGAATCCGCTTGTTCGCCGCGGCCTTGGCTGCCTGCACTTCACCCCGGCGCGCATACATTCCGCTCAGGCCCACGGGGCTGAGGACAATCGGCATGGCCAGGGATTCGCCAAACAGCCTGGTTTCAAGACTCACGTTATCGACATTTTTCAGGACGCGCTGGCGCAGGCTGATATCGGCCAGGTCCGAACCATTGGCACGCAGCGTGTGCTCTGCATACGCACCGCCGTCAATGTAATCAAACAGAAAACGCGGGAGTTTGCGTTTGGCCGCTGCACGGTAATCGGATGCCGAAGAAATAATCATGACGTTTTCCTGAGCGAATAAATCTACGAACCAAGGCCGCCAGGGGGGAGCGGCAGGTTCAGATTACGGAAAAACCGACTATGATAAAAACAACTAATACAACTTGAATTCAGTCGGAAATCGAATACTTGTGAACCTTCGAACATTACGCACTTTTGTCGAAGTGGTACGTCAGGGTAGCTTCTCCCAGGCCGCTGACGTGGTATCGCTCACCCAGTCCACCGTCAGCAAGGCCGTCAAGACCCTTGAAGACGAATTGGGCGCGCCGCTGTTGAGCCGTATTGGCCACCGCAGCGAACTGACCGCCGCCGGCGAAATCGTCTACCGCCGCGCCTTGACCCTGTTGGCCGAGCGCAGCGATCTGCTGACCGAGCTCAACGACCTGCGTGGTTTGAAGGGCGGCGTGTTGCGCATCGGTCTGCCACCCGTCGGCAGCGGTGCGCTTTTCGCCGCCATGTTCACTCAATACCGCGCCCGCTATCCGGATATCGATATTCAGCTCACCGAACACGGCGCGAGCAAACTGCATGAGTGCCTGGCTTCGGGAGAAGTAGAGCTGGCAGCACTGTTGAAGATGAACTCGTTCAGTGAAGAGTTCGATTACCAGGATGTGCGTATCGAGCCCGTGGTGGTGGTCATGGCAGCGAACCATCCATTGGCCAAGCGCAAACGAGTCGTCATTGAAGACCTGGCCGAAACGCCGTTTATCCTTTTCGAGGCGGGGTTTGCACTGAACACCATGATTAAACTGGCCTGCGACCGCAAGGGTGTGACGCCCAAAGTGACTGCACGCAGTGGTCAGGTCGACTTTATTGTAGATCTGGTCTCGGCAGGGTTGGGTGTCGCATTCTTGCCGAGAATGCTGGCGCAGAAGCACTATCACGACGGGATTCGATTGGTTGCGCTGAACGAGCCGGATACGGATTGGCATATGGTGTTGGCATGGCGCAAGAACGCGCACTTGTCACCTGCGGCCGAGGCCTGGTTGACCCTCGCCAGGGAAACCCGTCTCCCGACGACGTCCTGAATTTGCGCGGATCATCCAGGAGGCGTGATTGAAGCATGCGCAGGGGGGCATAAGAGTGGTGACAAAACAGGAAGGCCAGAAACAAGAAAGCCCGCACGAGGCGGGCTTCTTGTTGATTCACAGTTATCAGAAGAAAACTGTGAATCGGTACTTGGTGGCTACACAGGGACTTGAACCCCGGACCCCAGCATTATGAATGCTATGCTCTAACCAACTGAGCTATGTAGCCAAGTGGCGCGCATTATTCTCGGAGAACGCATATGTGTCAAGCGTTGTTGTGAAAAATAATTGCGTGCGATCAACCGGTTAGGTCGAAGCCCGGGTTGGAGTCAGGTTTTTCGGGCTTTCAGCGCAACAGGGTCTCCAGCATTTCCAGGTCATCGAATTCTTCTACTCTCTCCAGCATCTCGGCCATCTCTCGTTGATCCCTGAGCCAGGCTTTAAGGCTTTTCGGGTCGGTCAGTAACTGCAGTTTGTCCTGTTCCTCGTCGAGATGCTCCCGTATGGCTTTGACCTGCCTGGCACATTTTGTGTTGGCAGTCTTGGGTTTGAGGTCCTCGTACGGGTCCATCAGGAATTGTTCCCGGATCAGCATCTTGCGATCGTGGATCTCGTCTTCCAGCTCTCTGAGCTGTTCGCTCAGGATCCGGTTGAAATGCTTGAGGCGCTTGTCGGAGATGCTGTCGATGTGGCTCTGATCGATTTGCTCGATCTCCATTTGCATCTGTAGCAGCGCCAGCAGGTTGTCATTTTCATAGGCCTCGTTGACGCGTTGCATGAGCGCCGTTTTTCGCTCGCGCTCATCGGCATCCTGTTCACGATCCGGGTGCAGCGCGCTGGCCAGCTTGCGGTAAATTTCGCGCACTGACTGGCTGCCTTCCGCCTCTTCCTGCTCACGACGCAGTTCGCTGGCCGTCGGTTTTTTCGGCTCCTGTGCGCCTTGCGCCTGCTCGGCCTGATCTCTCAGCTTCTCTTCAATATGCCGGGTCACGTCTTCGAGAGAGTCCAGGTCGACATCGTCGTCCAGTTCCACGCCCAGATCTTCTTCCAGCGATGATTTGAACCGCTGTCTTTGCAGGCGCTCCTCCTCGTCGTAGTCGTTGCCGGTGTATTTGAAGTAGAGATGCTTGAGTTCTTCATCGTGTTCGCCGCCAATGAGCGATGTGGTCAGGTCGCAGATAATATCGAGTAGCGTGGCTCTGTCTTTTTTGGCCAGGCGGAACTGATCGAAAGCTACGTCAAGCAAGCGCAGCTTGTTCATCTCGTTCGCGGCCTGCTCACTGAGCATCGGAACCAGTTCTTCGATCCACAGCTTTTCGCAGGTGGCTGAAATCGAGAGCCACTGCTGCAAAAGCTTGCGCCTGGCTTCGAGCTTTTCCATCAGCGTGTTGAATTTCTTCTGACCGGCGCTCAATTGCGGCCTGGACGGTTGCGCGACGATGCGTGGCGAGGCGGGTGGGGTGGTCATGAAGACCTCCTTGATGGCGAGAGCACTGCTGCGTGGTGGTCGATTGTCGTTCTCCAGTCTACTTTTTTCGACCTTTTTGCGGGATGAATAAATGGCTGCCGTAAAGCACTCTTTTCGTCTGCCGAGCGGTCCGGTTCTTGCTTGGATGTGCCTGATAGCTCGTTTGAGAAGCTTTTTGACGCCAAAAACAATGAATGGCGACACTTTGCGTACCAATCTGAGGCGACGCGTATCGCCATTGAAACAAGAACATGGCATTTTGCTGTTAGTGTTTTTCCAACAAAAGGCATCGCCTCTGTTTTTGCAGATCTGGCAGGTGTTCACCGGGAGTCGCAGGACATGAACAGTCTTTTGTCACCAGGCATGCGCCTGATGGGACATTTTGGTTTTGCTCGCAAGTTTCAGGTCTTGTTCCTGCTGTTCATGTTGCCGCTGGCGGGCAGCGCATGGGTCATCACCAAGGAGTACAGCAACAAGCTCGATGTCATTTCCGGGGAGCAATCCGGCGTGCGTCAGTTGCTGGCGCTCGACGATCTGAACGTCGAGCTGTCCGCCCAACGCGATCATGCCGCACGCTGGAAAGCCGCCGACATCCTGCGCGAGCCGACTCCGGCTGCAAAGGCTGCCATGGCCAGCGTCGATGCAGGTATCCCTCGCATTGCCAAGGCGCTTGAGGGCGTTCAGGCGGTACTGGTCGAAGAAAAAGCACCTGCCGATACCATGAACCGTTTCAAGGCGCTTCAAGCCGCCGTCACCGGTCTGGACACGGCATCATTGCGCACGGTGGGCTGGTGGCCTGATGGCTACGACCGATTCACTACGGTGCTGAACCTGGTGCAGGCACTGCGCGAGCAGATCGCGATGGACAGCGGTTTGATTCTCGATCCCTGGCTTGAAACCTACATGCTCATGCAGCTCTCCACCCAGCAAGTGCCGGACCTGATCGAGCGTATCGGTCGTCTGTCGAGTGTGGGGCAGACGTCGGTGGCATCGGGGCAGTTCAGCTTGCAGAGCCGTCTGCAAATGCGCGACCTGCGTGGTCGCATCGATGATTCCAAGGACCAGATGCAAAAGGCTGCCGGCCTGCTGCTGTCCAAGCTTCCCGAGCAGTTACAGCCTTGGGCCGACAAGTACGCTGCAGTAATGCAAGTGCTGGAAGCACAGCTTAAGGTGATTGATGACGGTGTTTTCGGCGGCAGTATCAAGCTCAAGCCGGAAGAGTTCGAAAAGAGCATCGACACCCTGACCGGCAGCACGACGGAGTTACGCAGGCAGTCGCTTGAGGCGCTCAACGGACGCCTCGATTACTACCATGAGAGCTCCAACACGGAGTTCATCCCGATGGCGTTGGTCTTCTGTGTTCTGGTGATCATGGCGATCTATCTGTTCGCCTGTCTGCAATCCTCGATTCGCAACAGCGCCAGAGGCATCACCACGCTGGCTGAATCCCTGCGTGACGGCAATCTGTGTGTGGAAGTGGCTGTGCAGGGCCGTGACGAGCTGGCTGCCATCAGCCGCGCGCTGAATGTCGCGGTGGTGCAATTGCGCACCAGCCTGCTGGGCGTCAATCAGGAAACCGTTCGCGTCGGCGATGCGGTGCTGACGCTGAATGCCCAGTCCAGTGGAACGCTGAGCGAGGTCGAAGACCAGCAACAACAGATCAGTCAGATCGCCGCCGCAGCCACCGAGCTGGCTGCCACTTCTCAGGGCGTGGCCAGAAGCTGTGAGCAGGCATCGGAAAGCGCCAGGCAGACCCGTCAGATTGCTCAGCAAAGCAGTCAGGACAGCCAGCGCACCACTGACAGCATCCAGCAACTCAATCAGCGGCTGACCGAGACTGCCGCCGCGCTGGGCCGGGTCAGCGAGCAGGGCCAGCAGATCCAGTCGGTGGTGGATGCCATTCGCGGCATCGCCGAACAGACCAACCTGCTGGCCCTCAACGCAGCCATCGAGGCGGCGCGCGCCGGTGAGCAAGGCCGCGGGTTCGCGGTGGTTGCCGATGAAGTGCGCAGCCTGTCCCAGCGCACCCAGGCCTCGACCGCTCAGATCGCCGGAACGGTCGACAGCTTGCGCTCCACCGTGACGCAGGCAGTCAACCTGATGGAGGCGGCCTGTGGACAAGCCGTCAACGATGCGCAGTCGGTGACCGGTCTGGGCGTCCGCCTGGGAGAAATCGCCATAGCAGTGCAGGGTGTGACCGATACGCTGGCGCAGATATCGACCGCCGTGGAAGAACAGGCGACGACCGCCGATGAAGTGAGCAGCAACATCCAGCAGGTCGATCAGGCCGCAGGGCGTTTGCTGGAAGGTGCCCGTGCGGTCAATCAGGCGGCGGATACCTTGAGTCAGGGCAGCCGGGCGCTGAATGACAATACGGCGCGGTTTCGCTTGGGGTGATACGCCAGGTGGTCAGTAAAAAGCCCCAGTGATGGGGCTTTTTTATTCGTCGAGAGACGACATTCATTTCAGCAGGTCGTGATAAACCTGCACCGTCGACGCGCACATTCTTTCTGCGGTGAACACCTCGTGGAAACGTGCCAGCGCGTTCTCGCCGAAGCGGGCCGCTTGCTCCGGGTCTTCCCACAAGCGGCGCATCGCTTCGCGCAACGCCAGCGGATTTTCCGGTGGTACTGCCAGACCGGTTTCTTCGTTGATATTCACGTAGGTAGTGCCGGTGCCGATCTCGCAGGAGATCATCGGCTTGCCATACATCGAGGCTTCAAGCAGCGAGATGCCGAACGCTTCCGAGCGTAGGTGGGAAGGGAAGACCAAGGCATAACACATCTGCAGCAGACACGCCTTGTCTTCATCGTCCAGTCGACCGAGAAACAGCACGTTGCGCAGTTGCAGTTTCTCAGCCTGCTCCTTCAACTCGGCCTCCTGAGGCCCGCCGCCGAGGATCACCACCGGGTAATCAACGCCCTCCAAGGCACTGAGCAGTGTGTGCAGGCCCTTGTAATAGCGCAGCACGCCGACGAACAGAAAGAACTTGCCCGGCACGCGCTGCTGCCATTCTGATCGCTTCTGCGCCGGGACCACCGGATAGGCCGACTGATCCAGCCCGTAGGGCACGACCACGGTCTTGTCGGCGAAGGGCTTCAGGGTCTCGCTGGTCTGCAAATAATTGGGCGAGGCCACCAGAATGCGGTCCATGCGTTGGAGAAACTGGTTCATCAACGGGCTATAGAGCTTCAGCAGTGTGCGCTGCTTGATGATGTCCGAGTGATAACTGAGCACCGTGGGCCGGCCATGGCGGGTGGCGAAATGCACCAGATCCATCAGCGGCCAGGGGAAATGAAAATGAACCAGATCCGCTTCTGCGGCCATCTCTCTGAACTGACTGAAAACGCTGGCAGAAAAGCCCGTGGACGCCAGATTGAAGTTTTCCTTCACGCGCGTGACCTGGTGGTCGGCGACCTGCAGGCGAGCGGGTGAGGGGGATGGGCTAAGCGTCAGCACCTGGCTTTCTACATCCAGCGCACGGCAGCCCTGAGCGAGCTGGAAAATGACCTGCTCTATCCCGCCGGTGGTGTCCGGGTAATAGGTTTTGAAGAAGTGAAGAACCTTGATCATCGTCTGCCTGATTCAGCCATGCGTGCTGAGTCGTTCACCACGGGCTTTAAGGGTGTTTAAAAAGGAAAGGCCTGTCTACCAGGTAGACAGGCCTTATTTTGTAACTGCCCACCAATCAAGCGGAGGGCAACATCCAGCTCAGGGTTTCCCGAAGCGGCGGGGTCTCCCAGTCGTGGACCAACGCGCGCAGGCGAGCGTTGTTGCCGCACAAGGTCTTGACCTCATTGGCCCGGACAAACGCAGGGTTCACCTGAACGTCGATATCCTGGCCCGTGATGTCCCGGCACATGTCGATCACTTCGCGCAGCGAGTGGGTCACGCCAGAGCTGACGTTGATCGTCTGCCCGACCGGGCGGGCTTCCAGCAGACCGCGGTAGGCGCTGACAACAGCGCGCACGTCACTGAAATCACGCCACACATCAAGGTTGCCCAGTTCGATGGTGCTGGCCTTGCGTGCGAAGTGCGAAACGATCTTGGGCAGCAGAAAGTTCTCTGCCTGCCCGACGCCGGTGTAGTTGAACGGCCTGGCGATGACGATGGGCAACTTGGTTTGCCAGAGGCTCGCCATGTATTCCATCGCCAGTTTGCTCACGGCATAGTCGTTGGCCGGTGCGGGCGGAGTCGTTTCATCCAGCATGCCGGATGAAGCATTGCCGTAGACATTGGCGCTGCTCGCCAGCAACACACAGTCAGGCACCTTGCCGCAGGCATCGATCGCTTCGAGCAGGTTGCGGGTGCCGATCAGGTTGACCTGATAGAAAGCATCCGCTGCCCCGTGCCCGACGAACGCCAATGCTGCGAGGTGCACGACGATATCCGGCTGAGTGTCTGCCAGCAGCTTGCGAAGACCTGCCACGTCTGCCAGATCCACCTGGTAGTAGCCTGGACTGTCCGAAGGCTGACTGCCGACGCCAAGGACTTCACAGCCCTGGGCGGCAAGCTCGTTCGCCATGAAACGGCCTGTAAAGCCGTTGATTCCGGTGATCAATGCGCGCTTGCCAGCAATACTCATCAGAACGAAAAGCCTTTTTCATTACGACGCAGATCCGCTTCGACCATCATGCGGCACAGCTCTTCCAGATTGGTCTTTGGTTCCCAGCCCAGGACTTCCTTGGCTTTTGCAGGGTTACCGATCAGCAGCTCGACTTCGGTTGGGCGGTAGAACTTCGGATTGACCGAAACCAGTACCTTGCCAGTGTCTGCACAAATGCCTTTTTCCGACTCGGCTTCGCCTTCCCACTTGATGGTCACGCCAGTGGCCTTGAATGCCATGCTCACGAAGTCGCGTACGGTTTCGGTGCGGTTGGTGGCCAGGACAAAGGTGTCCGGCTCATCAGCCTGCAGCATGCGCCACATGCCTTCGACGTATTCCTTGGCAAAACCCCAGTCGCGCTTGGCGTCCATGTTGCCCAGTTCGAACGACTCGATCAGGCCCAGTTTGATCTTGGCAACCGAATCGGTGATCTTGCGGGTCACGAACTCACGGCCACGCAGTGGCGACTCGTGGTTGAACAGAATGCCGCTGGTGGCGAAGATGTCGTACGACTCACGGTAGTTGATGGTCATCCAGTGCGCGTAGAGCTTGGCGACGCCGTACGGGCTGCGCGGGTAGAACGGAGTGCTTTCTACTTGCGGGATGGCCTGGACCTTGCCGAACATCTCGGAAGTCGATGCCTGGTAGAAACGGATCTTGGTGTTGACGATGCGGATGGCTTCCAGCAGGTTGACTGCGCCGATGCCGGTGATTTCGGCAGTGGTCAACGGCTGTTCGAACGACACGCCCACGAAGCTTTGTGCTGCGAGGTTGTAGACCTCGGTAGCGCCAGTGGTTTGCAGCAAGCGAATGCTGGCAGACAGGTCAGTCAGGTCATACTCGACGAGATGCAGATTAGGGTTGTTCTGGATCCCGAGCTCTTCTATACGCCAGAAATTGACGGAGCTTGTACGGCGATAGGTGCCGTAAACGGTATAGCCTTTTTCGAGCAGCAGCTCAGCCAGGTAAGCGCCGTCTTGACCAGTAATGCCGGTAATGATTGCTTTCATGCTAGATTTTTTAACTCCATCAAAGATCGGGTGCCCCAGCTTGTTCACGGGGGGCTAGTGCTGTATTCGAGGCGTGCCATGATACAGGTTAGCAAGCGTGTAGACGACTGTTGCACCTTGTTGTGTGGCATTTATTATGCCCGTTCGACGGCTCGCCGGCTCGGCTCTCGAGTGACTACCGTGATAGCAGAGGTGGCGAAAGGGTATCATTGCATGTGAGCCGTTCGTAAACGTCCATGACATGGCCGTTAAGCAACGGTTCCGCAATTGCCTGATTTTCAGAAGAATTTCATGATTTTCCGTCTGCTGGGCTCATGAATAATTCGTTTTGAACGTGCCGATTTAAAGACTAAACGGTGACTATTCCAGCGAAGGCGATATAGTGCGCCCCCAGAAACCTTTTTCTGTTTTTTTTGCGTTTCGTAGCTCGGTGAAACCAGCGCTCCGCCCACTGCGGTGGGAGTTGGGTATTAACTGTACGGAACAGGAACACTCAGGGTAAGCACGACTTCACCCTCTTCAGGAGTCACCAATGTTGGAGCTGTTCAGAAGCCTTTGGGGTTACCGGGGATTCGTTTTTTCATCTATACGCAATGAGTTTTCCGCACGATTCGCCCGCAGCCGCCTGGGTGGCCTGTGGATGATCATCAACCCGCTGGCACAGGTTGCGATCTACGCGCTGGTTCTCTCCAACGTTCTGGCTGCCAAACTACCGGGCATCGACAACAAGTATGCGTATGCGGTCTACCTGATGGCCGGTATGCTGGCCTGGAGCTACTTTGCAGAAATCATCGGTCGCTGTCTGACGTTGTTCATTGATCAGGGCAACCTGATGAAAAAGATGCGTTTTCCACGCATCACTTTGCCCGTGATTGTCACAGGTTCATGTCTTCTCAATTATGTTCTGCTGTTTGCCGCGATACTGCTTGTCTTCGCTGCACTGGGCCTTTGGCCGCACTGGCAAATGCTCTGGCTGATCCCCCTGACTCTCGTAGTGACCGCCCTGGCTGTAGGTCTGGGCCTCATCCTTGGTGTATTGAACGTATTTGTGCGCGATGTCGGTCAGGTCATTCCGATTCTGCTGCAGGTGTGGTTCTGGTTCACGCCGATCGTGTACCCGGTCAATATTATTCCCGAGCAATTCAAAAGCGTCATGGGCATCAACCCAATGTTTCCGATCGTCAGTGCCTACCACGACGTTCTGGTTTATGGGCGAGCGCCTGATCTGCAAAGTATGGCCATCACCGCCGCTGTCGCAGCAGGTCTGATGCTGTTGGGCCTATTCATGTTTCGCCGGGCGGCGCCGGAGATGGTGGACGTACTATGAGTCTGTTGAGCGTTAGTAATCTGGGCAAGGCCTATCGTGTCTATGCCTCCGAGTTTCAGCGTATTGGTCGCTGGTTCGGCATACCTACCAAGCCAAGCGAAGAGCACTGGGTCCTTAAGCACATCAGTTTTTCAATCGAGCCAGGTGAGGCGATAGGAATTGTTGGGCAGAACGGCGCGGGTAAGTCGACGCTGCTCAAGATGATAACCGGGACTTTGCAGCCTACTGAAGGGCATGTTCAGGTCAACGGCCGTATCGCCGCTATTCTCGAGCTGGGGATGGGGTTTACTCCCGACCTGACCGGGCGTCAGAACGTCTATCACGCCGCCGGCCTGATGGGGTTCAGTGCTGATCAGATCAACGGTGTTATTGATGAAATCGAGGCATTCGCAGAGATCGGGGAGTATTTCGACGAACCGGTGAGAATGTATTCGAGTGGCAT
This sequence comes from Pseudomonas sp. PvP028, assembly GCF_017832255.1. Classification (NCBI taxonomy): domain Bacteria; kingdom Pseudomonadati; phylum Pseudomonadota; class Gammaproteobacteria; order Pseudomonadales; family Pseudomonadaceae; genus Pseudomonas; species Pseudomonas sp. PvP028. The sequence goes on along the minus strand of NZ_JAFIBL010000001.1, from coordinate 360,381 downwards.
GCAGATGCGTGTTGCGTTTGCGGTTGCCACAGCGATCAGGCCTGAAATACTTATTGTTGATGAAGCGTTATCTGTCGGTGACAGCTACTTCCAGCATAAAAGCTTCGAACGCATACGTCAGTTCCAGGCTCAGGGAACGACATTACTCATCGTGTCTCACGACCGAGGTTCCATTCAGGCGCTTTGCAGCCGAGCGATACTGCTTGAAAAAGGCACGGTGATAAAAGATGGCAAGCCCGAAGAAGTCATGGATTTCTATAATGCCTTGATTGCCGAAAAGGAAAACGCAACGGTACAGCTCCGAGAGCTCGAGGATGGTTCGGTACAGACTCGCTCAGGCAGTGGAGAAGCCACCATCGGCGCTGTCAGTCTGCACAATGCTGCCGGTGAGCGTATTGAGTACGTTTCCGTCGGCGAGCCAGTGTCCTTGCGCATCAATGCTCAGGTTAACAGTGCAATTCCCGAGCTGGTAGTGGGGTATCTCATCAAGGATCGCCTGGGACAGCCTGTTTACGGCACCAACACGCATCATATGGGCTGCAAGGTCGTTGATCTGCAGGCAGGAGAGTCTCTGGATTACTCCTTCAACTTTCCAGCCAACCTGGGGGTGGGCTCGTATTCAGTTGCGGTGGCACTCCACACAACAGATAGTCATTTATCACGCAATTATGAATGGGTGGATTTAACGCTCGTGTTCAATGTAGTCAATATTTCGCAAAGCGAGTTTGTTGGGTTGGCATGGCTGCCGCCTGTTGTGGAGTTCAGTCGATGACCGTTCCCTTCTACCGTGCCTTTGAAGATCGTTATCGCGGCTCGCGCGAATTGATCCATGAACGCCAGCAGGTTTACGTGCCGTTCCTGAAGCCGCTGCACCAGCTTTACCCGGATGGCCAGGCGCTGGATCTTGGCTGTGGTCGAGGCGAGTGGCTGGAAATCTTGATCCAGAATGGCTTTCAGGCGCTCGGTATCGATCTTGATGTGGGCATGCTTGAAGCCTGTACGGCTTTGGGATTGCCGGTCGAAAACGTTGATGCGCTGGAAAAGCTGAGAAGCTTGCCAGATGAAAGCATGACGGTTATCTCAGGTTTTCATATCGCCGAGCATATCCCGTTTGGCGATCTTAAAGTGTTGGTTGCCGAGGCGCTGAGAGTACTAAAACCTGCCGGTCTGCTTATTCTGGAAACGCCCAACTCGGAAAATCTTGTGGTGGGCACGCAGACATTTTATCTGGACCCTACCCATACTTGCCCCATACCGCATTTGCTGCTGAGCTTTCTGACTGAATACTCTCGGTTTAGTCGCTCTCAGCTGCTGCGTCTTCAAGAGCCCGTCGCGCTGTCCGAAGGCGGGCCTGTCGATTTATTCAGCGTGCTGCACGGCGTCAGTCCGGATTACGCGATCGTCGCGCAAAAAGCGGCAGCTCCCGAACAGCTGGAGATATTCGACGCCGTTTTCGGTAAAGAGTACGGCATGTCGCTGGAGTCACTTTCGCGCCGCTATGACTCCCAGGTGGCAGGCTGGGTTGAAAAGAGTGACGCTACATGCGCTGAGCTGCGTGAGCAGTTGAATCAGGTTCAGCAACGCGGTCAGGAACTTGAGCAAATTGTGCGTGCGCTTGAAGAGTCAGGTACTGCGACCGAGACTGAACTGCGTGAGCAGTTGAACCAGGTTCAGCAACGCGGCCAGGAACTTGAGCAAATTGCGCGTACGCTGGAAGAATCGGGTGCTGCGACCCACGCTGAACTGCGTGATCAGCTCTCTCATGTTCAGGAGCAAGGCAAGCACCTCGAGAGCAGTGTGCATGCGCTGCAAAATAACGACGAAGTTGAAGCCAGGATACGTGAGGTGACACTGCGTGCCGAACTGGCTGAGTCGCGCGTTCATAGTTTTCAGTTGGGTCAAGAAGCTGCACAGTTGCGTATGAATGAATCGGAAGCGCGCTTGAATGAAGCGTTTTCTTACCTGAAAGAGCTTCAGGCGCAGGTTACGCAATTGCAGCAGGATACCGGCGTTACTAAAGTGACAGACGCAGTCTCTGCGCAAGCGCGGGTCGATGAGCTCCAGGCCCGTCTCAAGGAATCGTTGGATAATGCGCATCACTGGTGGCTGAAAGCCAACGAGAACCAGGTCGAACAAGCGCAGATGCATGAGATTCAAGCTCAACTGGATCAATCGCTGAACAATGCGCATCATTGGTGGCTTACAGCGACCGCTTATGAGGCACGTATTGCACAGTTTGAAAATAGTAGGTCATGGCGGATAACTCGGCCGCTTCGCACGTCGGCCAGTTTATCCAGCAAAGCGTCCAGAGTACCTTCGAGTCTCTTCAAGCGAGTGGTACGTTCTGTGTTGGCCCGCTCGATACGCTTTGTTTTGAACAGGCCGCGCCTACGCACGCGTCTTGTCAATAAAGCTCAGGCATATCCCAATTTTTTGAATAGCGTCAGGCAATTTGCCTTGCGTCACGGAATTATTCAGCCCCGGCCTCATGAAGTGACTCCTGTTACGGCTGCAACAGAGGCGACTGACGATGGTTTTCCGACAGCAAGCCCAAGGGTGGCGCGTGTTTATTCCGATTTGAAGCTGGCTTTTGAGCGCAAGGAAAACCGTTAATGCGTATTGTCATTGATCTACAGGGCGCTCAGTCCGAAAGTCGTTTTCGCGGTATTGGTCGCTATTCTCTGTCATTGGCTCAGGCCATCGCACGAAATGCCGGGAGCCATGAGATATGGCTGGCCCTGAACAACTGCATGTCGGAAAGCATTCCTGACATAAGGGCTGCCTTTGCTGGTCTTATTCCCGAGAGCCGCATACGTATATTTGACGTGCCGGGTGATGCGAACCCGACTCCTTGGGTGGCGAGAGCATCTGAAGTCATCAGAGAGTCCTTTTTGTCCACGCTGAAACCCGATGCGGTAGTGGTCAGCAGTCTGTTTGAAGGCTATTGGGCGAACGCAGTGACGTCCGTTGGGGCTGTGCCGGCAACGCATCAAACCGCAGTAATCCTCTATGACCTGATTCCGTTCATGAACGAGGATGTCTATCTTCCTACTGCAGAGCTGAAAGACTATTACCACCGTAAAATAGACTGGTTGAAGAAAGCCGATACTTTGCTGGCCATTTCCGATTCCTCGCGTCAGGAAGCGGTGACTCACCTAGGCATTGACCAAGCAAAGATAGCCAATATTTCCGCGGCTATTGGTGAGCAGTTTATTCCGGACGAAGTGAATCTGAGCAAAAGCTCGGCGATACTTGAGCGTCTGGGCGTGAAAAGCGAGTTCATTCTTTATGCGCCGGGCGGCTTTGACCCCAGGAAGAATTTCGCTCGCTTGCTTGAAGCCTATAGCACGCTGCCCAGCGCGCTTAAAGCCAGGCATCAGCTGGTTATCGCCAGCAAGCTGCATGCTCAGCAGCGAATGGAGCTGCTCGCCTTCGCAGAGCAATATGGCGTCAAGACTTCGGAGTTGGTACTGACGGGCTACGTCAATGATGCAGACCTGATTGCCCTCTACTCGTTGACCAAGCTGTTTGTCTTCCCGTCGACCCATGAAGGCTTTGGTCTTCCGGTGCTGGAAGCCATGGCATGTGGCGCTGCTGTTATCGGTTCTAACTGCAGCAGTGTTCCGGAAGTCATAGGGTTCGACGAAGCGCTGTTCGACCCGTTCTCGGTAGGCTCCATCGCTGCGAAAATGCTAGAAGGTCTAGAAAGCGATGGCTTCCGCTCAAGGTTGCTTACCAATGCAGGGGAGCAGTGCAAGAAGTTTTCGTGGGATGAGTCTGCGAAAAAAGCCATAGAAGCTTTGGAGTCGAGGCATTCGTCGGTTGCTGCTGATCAGCCTGACCTACCTGATCCTGGAGCTGCATTGCTGGAGCGACTGATTTCACTCTCGGACACTGCGCCTACTGACATCGAGCTTTTTCAGGTTGCGAAAAGTATCGCATTCGACTTTGCAGGCGCTGATCACAGGCAATTGTTGCTTGATGTATCCAGCATCGTTCACAGTGATGCCAAATCAGGTATTCAACGCGTCGTACGTAGTCTGCTCCACGAGTTCTTGAATGACCAACCAGCAGGCCTGACTGTTCGTCCGATCTACTTTGCGGATGGCCAGTATTATTATGCTAATGCCTTTGCCTCCCGCATCTATGATCAGTTTTCCGAGGCGACAGACGCAATTATCGACTTCGCCCAAGACGATATCTATCTGTCTCTGGACTTGAACATGCACTTGGCAAGTCAACTCTATCCGCTGCACAGTCAGATGCGGCAGATGGGCGTACAGGTCAGTTACATCGTGTACGACTTGCTGCTGTTCCACCGCCCTGACTGGTGGGTGGCGCCGAATGCCGAGTTGTTCAACGACTGGCTGCAGAAAATCAGCATGGTCGCTAGCAGTCTGATTTGCATATCGGGTGCAGTTGCGGATGAATTGAAGCAGTGGCTTGCTGACAATGTGGACAAGTGCGCAGGCAACAAGCCAAGTGTAAAAAGCTTCCACCTGGGGGCCGATATCGACAACAGCCTGCCTTCTGCAGGTCTGCCCGATGATGCAGGGGAGCTGTTGGCACGTCTGGCGCAGAAGCCAAGCTTCCTGATGGTCAGTACCGTAGAACCGCGCAAAGGGCATGCGCAAACGCTCTCTGCTTTTGAAAGTCTATGGGAGCAGGGGCAGGACATTAATCTTGTCATCGTCGGGAAACGGGGCTGGCTTGTGGACGAGCTGGTCGCACGCCTTGAAAACCATCCCGAGAAAGGCAACAGGCTTTTCTGGCTGGAAGGCATCAGTGATGAGTACCTCGAAAAGATTTACTCAGCGTCGACGTGTCTGATAGCGGCATCGGAAGGCGAGGGGTTCGGCCTGCCATTGATCGAAGCAGCTCAATATAATCTTCCAATGATTATTCGTGATCTGCCTGTGTTCAAGGAAATCGCAGGTACCCACGCATTTTATTTCAGCGGCTTGCACCCTACTGACATGAGTGAAGCAATAGCGGCCTGGTTAGAGTTACACAAGGACTCAATGCATCCAGATTCAAGTGACATGCCTTGGCTGACGTGGGAACAGAGCGCCAGGCAGCTGCAGGCAGCACTCATATTGAGCAACTGATTACTGCCGAGTCGCAGACCCACTATCAGAAGATTTGGACCAACAGGTAATTTTATATATGACAATCGGTCAGCAACACCAGGTCAAGCCAGACGTAATCCCTACCGTCGATGTCGAGGGACGTAGCAAGATCGCTGTCTTGATCCCTTCCTATAAAGTGGTCGCGCACATACTGGGTGTGATCGCAGACATTGGACCAGAAGTCGACAGAATTTACGTCGTTGACGACTGCTGCCCGGATCATTCTGGTGCTTACGTCGAACAACACTGTACCGACCCACGTGTGGTTGTTCTGCGTAACCCTCAGAATCAGGGCGTTGGTGGCGCGGTCATGACCGGCTACAAAGCGGCGATTGAAGAAAATATGGACGTTATTGTAAAGATTGATGGCGACGGTCAGATGGACCCTGCGTTGATCATGAACTTCATTAATCCCATCCTTGCCGGTGAAGCGGATTACACGAAAGGCAATCGCTTTTTTGATCTCGAGGAGATCCGGGCAATGCCGCGCGTTCGCTTGTTTGGGAACGCTGTACTGTCTTTCATGACGAAATTTTCGTCGGGCTATTGGGATTTGTTTGATCCCACCAATGGCTATACAGCGATTCATCGAGATGTTGCGAAACATCTGCCTCTGGATAAAATAAGCAGGCGCTATTTTTTTGAGACCGACATTCTTTTTCGACTCAACACGTTGCGTGCTGTCGTTGTAGATATTCCCATGCATGCCAAGTACGGTGATGAAGTCAGCAACCTGAAAGTATCCAAGGTCGTTGGCGAGTTCTTCGTCAAGCACGTTAGAAATTTCGGCAAACGAATATTTTATAACTACTACCTGAGGGACATGTCGCTTGCATCTATTGAACTTCCTGTGGGCCTGACGCTATTGTTGTCCGGTAGTGTGTTCGGTATTTCTCATTGGATCAGCTCAATTTATACCGGTGTCCCTAACTCGGCAGGCACTGTCATGCTTTCCGCGTTGCCTATTATATTGGGCATTCAACTGATATTGGCATTTTTGGGGCAGGATATTGCGTCGGTTCCCAGAAGGCCTTTTCACCTAGCTAAAACCAAAGTCAAGTCCAAGGCAGGGGCAGTGTAATGGTGTATGCGATTGCTGTCCTGTGCGTGCTGGGAATTGCTGCTGGACAGATCATGTTCAAATTAAGCGCTATTTCCTTGCAACGGGCGGGCACTTTTTTTGACATCAAAACTATCATGATACTGGGCTCTGCTTTTGCCCTCTATGGACTGACTACTATCGCATGGGTATGGGTACTTCAGAAAATAGAGCTTGGTAAAGCCTACCCCTTGATGGCAATGGCATTTGTATTAGTGCCTATTGGTAGCCATTTTATTTTGGGCGAGCGCTTTCAGGTTCAGTATTTCGTAGGCGTTCTGTTTATCATGTTTGGTATTGTATTGGCCGTCAAGTCATAGCTGTTTTGCGTATGGCACATGGCATTAAATTTGTAGAGTGGGAAGCGGCATGCAATTTAAAAATGGAATAAAGTTAGGCGCTCCAGCAGCGGTGGCGGGTATCATGGTCATGACCTTGATCGTGCTACTGGTGCGATCCATTGGGCTGTACCCAGGCGTTCTGGGTGATGAGTACACGTACAGCTCGATGGCGAGATTGATGCCTCTGTCTGCCGCCTATATTCCGGATTATCTCTACCTTGCCATCTATAAGTCCACTAACCTGTGCGGCCGCGGGTTTATGGAGTGTTCGAAGCTTTTCAATACGGTGTTCTTCGTCGCTGCTGCGCCGTTTATATACATGACCGCTAGACGCTTTTGTGGCAGTCGGTTGTCCGTGTTGATTGTATTTCTCAGTATGCTGGGGCCGATAAATAGCTACACTGCTTACTTCATGCCTGAACCGTTGTTTTTCCTGTCCTTCTGGGTCGGGATTTCTTACTTCTTGAGTCTAAATGCTCAATCCTCCTTGAAAGAGTGGGCTTTGTTTGGCTTTATCATGGGCTGTTCATCGCTCGTTAAGCCACACGCGATGTTTATGATTCCGGCATTTTGCCTGTGCATAATTTTCTTTGCCTACAAAAGCATGAGTACGTGGCTAGTCACGGGACTCAAAAGCAGTGCTGTGTTTGTAGCGGTGATGCTGGCGACCAAGTTTGTCGTGAGCTTCATCATTGCCGGCACTTCAGGGTTAACGCTTTTTGGTAATTTTTATACCTCGACGTTCGAGTCAAGCGCTTCATCTCTGCAACGATACCTCGATATCTTTTCAACGGCACCACGTATTATTGAGGGCCATCTATTAGCCATTGTTATGATGTTTGGTACTTCAGTGGCAATTATCATATTTGGCTCTATAAAGGCTCTGGCAAAAAAGTCTATTTCGTCGGAAGATAAAGTTGTTTTTTGTACCTTGGCTTTGTTGCTCAATTTGATTGTGATCGTTGGTTTGTTTTCAGCATCGGTTGCAGGCACGAACGTGGTCGAAACGGCGTTCAGGCTTCATATGCGGTATTACGATTTCATGCTGCCGTTGTTATTCATTGCTGCGGCGACTCAAATTAACGCTGTGCACACTGCCTCTTTAAAGTATTGCCGATTTATTATTGCAATTCTTTTATTGGCCATGATCGGCTATGCCGCGATGACACTGATGCATCCATTCACACCCAGCTATGTTGACAGTGCGGAGTTGCGTGGTTATACGCTAAATGTAAACTGGTTTATTGCGTTGGCCGTTTTCTCAGCGATCGCAGTTGTCGTGTGGTGTTTGTCGGCCAGTTCTGGGACTATCGTATTCCTGCTTTTCTACTTGCCGCTTTCTGTGGGAGTTACTGCTGTCCACAGTAATGCAGAGGTCAGACAGAGAATGGTGATCGATGCATACGATAGAGCAGGGCTCTTTGCAAAAAGCTATGTCCCCGCGAATGAGCTGTCTAGTCTTGTTGTGGTTGGCAATAGCGTTGCGGCAACGCTAAGGTCCCTGGTCTACATCGACGACTTGGGCGCTTCACGCGATCTTTCCTTTGTCGAAGGTGTTCCTTATACCGCGGCCCAGACGCCAGCTGACAAAAAGTGGATTTTGGCCGTTGGGGACATCGAATTCGCAAAAGATGAATTTGAAGTGATGAGGTTCAATGGTTTCTCCTTGGCAAAAAAGATGACCAGTGTTTATCCGTTGAATATCAATTTCAGGCATTCCTCATTACCTGATACGGTGATAAAAGCATCAGGGCTTTCGCATCCTGAAAGCTGGGGCGCTTGGTCGGATCGTGGCGATATTGTGTTCAGATTCGCCAAACCTTTACCGTCCAAGTTTCAACTTGTGCTGACGGCCAAGGCATTTGGTCCTAATGTCGATAAGCCGTTTGAGGTGTTGGTAGGTCACCGAAGTTATCCGGTCAAGCTGACTGCAGACAACGCGTCCTACACACTGGATATCGTCAATGTTGATAGCGCCGACGTATTAACCATCAAGGTGCCCCTGCCTACGTCACCTAAGCAGCTCGGTATGAGTAAGGATGATCGCACCCTTGGCATTGGCCTGGATCAGCTTGAGATTCGTAAGGTCGAGTAATGTCTATTGGCTGGCGGGAACTAAAACACCCGCCAGAACTCTGGAATGCTCACTCATTGAGTTGACGGAGCGTAGCTTGAAAAAAAGGACGCCATGAGCGAACAGATCGGCCAGTCAGAACGTATTTACACGCTGGATGTGCTACGTGGTATCGCAGCCTTGTCAGTGGTGTTCTGGCATTGGCAGCATTTTTTTTACGTAGGGGATCAGCCGGCTCTTTTCGAAGTGGCCCGGCAACCCTTTTTCGCTTACCTGACCATGTTATATAAGTACGGCGCGCTGGCAGTCGAGCTTTTTTTCTGTATATCAGGATTTGTATTTTTCTATCTTTTTTTTAATGACATCTCATCGCGTAGAGTCAGTGCTTCTCGATTCTTCATGAATAGGTTCAGTCGATTATACCCCCTGCATATTTTCAGTTTTGCCGCTGTCGCTCTATTTCAATTCATCTATTTTCAGCAGAACGCTGTTTATTTCATATATCAGTTCAATGACGTTTATCACGCAATTCTGAATATCCTGATGATTCCAGCCTGGGGGTTGGAAAAAGGCTGGTCCTTCAACGGCCCTGTGTGGTCCGTGTCGGTTGAAATCTTTTTGTACGGACTGTTTTTTACAGTATGCCTGATGGGACGGTGCCGCTACCTTCTCGTTCCCCTTTTGATCTTCATATCTTGGCTGGCCTACCCCGAATATCATAAACTTTCAGCCGGTGTTTTTTCCTTCTTCAGTGGCGGGTTAGCGTATTTAATCTTTGCCCGTGTCCGTAGCTTGACAGGTCGCAACACAAGCTGCATCGCCGCACTGATCGCAATGCTGGCGGCATGGAGTGCGGTCTGGCTATCGCCGACATTGAATATCTATCTCCTGATGGGCGTCGCTTTTCCTGCGTCTGTGATGTTTATTGCATCCGTATCTTATGTGCAGCCGACGCTGATGAAACGTTTTGGGGTTATCGGTGACGTCAGCTATTCGTCCTACCTGCTGCATTTCCCGCTGCAGATACTCTTTGCGATGGCTTTCGATGCGCTGGGCTATAACCGTGAGATCTTCTATAACACGTGGATGCTGTTATTGTTCATGGCCGTGCTGATTCCGTTAAGCTTTGCCAGTCACCGGCTGTACGAAGTTCCCTTGCAGCATTGGTTACGTCGTCGCTTTAACGTCTGGAGCACTAATCGTCGGGAAATTCCTTAACGCTTGAAAGGAGGCGCTACGGTAAACATTGGTATCGCATCCTTTCGCACGTAGTTAGTCGAGATCCATGGCGCGGATCAGAAAATCTTTTCCTTCAGCACGTTCTTCAAATACTGGCCGTAGCCATTCTTGATCAACGGCTGTGCAAGCTTTTCAAGCTGCGCACCATCAATCCAGCCCGCGCGGTAGCAGATCTCTTCCGGGCAGGCGACCTTCAAGCCCTGGCGCCTTTCCAGCGTGGCGATGTACTGGCCGGCCTCTAACAGGCTGTCATGCGTGCCGGTGTCCAGCCAGGCATAGCCACGGCCCATGATCTCTACGTGCAGCTGTTTCTGCTCCAGGTACAGCGTGTTGAGATCGGTGATCTCCAGCTCGCCGCGTGGGGAGGGCTTCAACTGGCGGGCCAGATCGACCACCTGATTGTCGTAGAAGTACAAGCCGGTGACGGCATAGTTCGACTTGGCTACCTGCGGCTTCTCTTCCAGCGACAGCACTCGGCCGCTGGCATCGAATTCGGCTACGCCATAACGCTCGGGGTCCTGCACGTGATATGCGAAGACTGAGGCACCCGACTCACGGTTGCTGGCATTGAGCAGCAGCGACTGGAAGTCATGCCCGTAGAAAATGTTGTCGCCCAATACCAGTGCCGATGCATCGTTGCCAATGAAGTCCGCGCCTATGGTGAACGCCTGAGCCAGCCCATCCGGGCTTGGCTGTACGGCGTAGGTCAGGTTCAGGCCCCATTGGCTGCCGTCGCCCAGCAACTGCGAGAAGCGCGGCGTGTCCTGCGGTGTGGAGATGATCAGAATGTCACGGATCCCGGCCAGCAACAGCGTGCACAGCGGGTAGTAGATCATCGGCTTGTCGTACACCGGCAACAACTGTTTGGAGACAGAGAGCGTGGCCGGGTGCAAACGGGTACCCGATCCACCAGCCAGAATGATTCCTTTACGAGCCATGAGAGTCCTTAGCGCTGGATTTCGTCCAGCATGCGTTGTGCGCCTTGTTGCCAAGACGGCATCTTCAATTGAAAAGCAGTTTCGAGTTTACTCAAAGCCAGCCGCGAATTGCGCGGGCGCGGTGCCGGCACTGGATACGCTTCTGTGGGGATGGCGCCGATCTGGTCGGGCGCTACCTTCAATGCCACGCCATTACGTGCGGCGTGTTCCAGAACGAACTGTGCAAAGCCGTGCCATGACGTCTCACCGGCAGCAGCCAGGTGATAGATACCTGCCAACGCTGCCGGGTTTTGATCTGCGCGTACTCGATACAGAATCTGCGCAGTGACGTCGGCGATCAGCTCGGCACCGGTGGGGGCGCCATATTGGTCCGCTACCACGTTCAACGAGTCGCGTTCGGTGGCCAGGCGCAGCATGGTCTTGGCAAAGTTATGGCCGCGCGCCGCATACACCCAACTGGTGCGCAGTATCAACGCCTTGGCACCGCTGGCCTGAATCGCCTGCTCGCCCATCAGCTTGCTGCGGCCGTAGACCGACAATGGGCCGGTAGCCGCGTCTTCGCGCCATTGCTGTTCGCCGCTGCCATCAAACACATAGTCAGTCGAGTAGTGAATCAGCCATGCGCCCAGTGCGGTAGCCTCTCTAGCCAAAACGCCCGGAGCTTCGCCATTGATCAACATCGCCAGGTCCGGCTCGCTCTCCGCCTTGTCCACAGCCGTATAGGCCGCTGCGTTGACGATGACGTCAGGCGCCAGCGCACGAACCGTGGCAGCCAGGCGCTCCAGATCTGCCAGATCACCGCACAGGCCATCGGCACCCTGACGATCCAGCGCGATCACCTCGCCCAGCGGTGCCAGAGCGCGCTGCAGTTCCCAACCAACCTGCCCATTCTTGCCCAGCAGCAAAATCTTCATGCGTCGCTGACCTCATACTGTTGCACGATCCAGTCACGGTAACTTCCGTCCATGACACCAGTCACCCATTTCTGATTGGCCAGATACCATTCCACGGTCTTGCGAATGCCGGTCTCAAAGGTTTCTGCAGGCTTCCAGCCCAGCTCGCGTTCAATCTTGCGCGCATCGATCGCGTAGCGGCGGTCATGGCCCGGGCGATCGCTTACATAAGTGATCAGCTCGGCGTAAGCGCTGACCGGCTGACCGGTCTTCTGATTGATGACCTGGCGCGCGGCGGCGGGAGCCAGTTCATCGAGCAGGGCACACAGGGTCTGGACAATATCGATATTGGCCTTCTCGTTCCAGCCGCCAATATTGTAAGTCTCGCCCAGCGCACCGGCTTCCAGAACACGGCGAATACCTGAGCAATGATCTTCGACGTACAACCAGTCGCGGATCTGCTGGCCATCACCGTAGACCGGCAGCGCTTTGCCGGCCAATGCGTTGACGATCATCAGCGGGATCAGCTTTTCCGGAAAGTGGAAAGGCCCGTAGTTGTTCGAACAGTTGGTGGTCAGTACCGGCATGCCGTAGGTGTGATGGTAAGAACGCACCAAGTGATCACTGGCAGCCTTGCTGGCCGAATAGGGGCTATTCGGCTGATACGGCGTGGTCTCGGTAAAAGCCGGATCGTTCGCGCCCAGCGTGCCATAGACCTCGTCTGTAGACACGTGCAGGAAACGGAACTCAGCCTTGACGACCGCCTCCAGACCGTTCCAGTACGCACGAGCCGCTTCAAGCAAACGGAACGTACCCATCACGTTGGTCTCGACGAATGCCTCGGGGCCGGTAATCGAACGATCTACATGCGATTCTGCAGCGAAATGCACCACCGCGCGCGGACGATGCTCGGCAAACAGCCGCTCCAGCAATGCCGCATCACCGATATTGCCGTGGATGAAACGATGCTGCTCGTTGCCTTCCAGCGACTGCAGGTTGGCCAGATTGCCAGCGTAGGTCAGCGCATCCAGGTTCAACACCGGCTCGCCATTACGAGCGCACCACTGCAGAACGAAATTCGAGCCGATGAAGCCGGCTCCGCCTGTGACTAGGATCATAGTGTAGGTCTCAGTCTATAAAGTAGACGTAAATATTATGTACCTAAATCTAGAAATAAAATACGTTGGATCTAAGTACGGTATGCCCGGTTTGCCAAAAAATGAGGAGACTAAAAGTATCCGATATTCAGTGGTCGCAAAACGTGTCATTGCTTGAAAAAGTTAGCCATTTTTGGGCTGGGCTTCGTTAAGCAATCGTTTGAGCTCCGATATTTCTAGGGTCAAGGTCGCGATTTTCTTGTCTTTTTCACTTTCAAAATTCGATGAGCTCTGAACGTGAGATTGTTGAGGCTCTGGAACCAAGAATCCACCATTCGCGAACTTGTTTTTCGCAACCAATTCTTGAGATCCGACCACATGGCGCACACCAAGAACATTGTTCTGAGGTTGATTTTTAGTAACGATACACATGGAGTTGATAAATTCAATAGAATGAATTTCCGATAGAAGACCCTCGGTGTCCACGTCGGCCGGAATGTTGAACTCAGCTAACAGCTGGGATTTATTTATGGGCACTCCCCAATGTTCATAGTTAATGATGTCTGTCAGTGATTTTAAAAAATTCATTGACGAGCTTTTGTTGAACAGCCCACCCTCAAATGATTGCCAGTAGCTGCAGTGGAGGTCTTCAATAATATAAATTCCACCGGTATTCAGTTTAGGAAAAAGCAGGAAGAACGAAGTTATTATGTCGCTGCTGGTGTGCGAACCGTCGTCAATGATGATGTCAAACTCATTTGATATCGCGTCAAGCTGTCGTTGAATGTTCGAATCATTTATGTTGCCGATGAGAAGCTTTATTTTTTCACTTTCGTAGTTAAGTTGCGCACAGTCAGGGTTTATGTCGCAACCCACTATTATTTTGAAGTGAGAGAATAATTTGCTCCAGATTTCAAGTGAGCCTCCATTTTGAATACCTATTTCGAGCAAGCTTACCGCTGAGGTTTCAAGGTTTTTAAATAAACGATCATACGTGTTTAAATAGATATCCCATTTATCAGATACATAGCCCTCATGCCCTGCGTAGATGTCCATTAAAGAGTGTCTGGTTTTCATGAGGACCTCTGTATTTAAAAAGTATTCCTGAAGCTTTTGCATTTACGATGCGCTTTCAGACTCTGGGTGTGTGACGTCGAAGGCACGTTTGCAATTTTCGGAATCCATAAAACGAAAAAAGGCTTTGGTTGACGATTTGTGATTTTTGTACTGCTCTGGGCGAAGCGACTTGATCACTGATTTTATATCAAGGCATTTAGGCCCTGGTATGATTTTCTCGAAAAGGCTGGTAGGTACGTAATGGCCTTTGATAAATTTCTGTGGCATGAAAAATATAGGTGCTCTTTTTTTGTAGTAGGCAAAATCGTAGCCCACGGAGCTGTAATCAGTAATGAGGTATTGTGACGTGTTGAAAATGTGGTTGAACGTAGATGTATCATTGTTGTTCACAAAACGAATGTTGCTACTGTGTGCTCTGAGAATAGCTGCCAGGCACTCTACGTGTTGAGCAGGAATAGAGTTGTGAATGAAATAGTATAGCTCCAGCTTGGGACGGCTCTTGGCGATCGCTTTTACAAGTTCTACAATGGTTGTGACATAATCAGAGCTCAAAAACTCTGCAAGCGTCGCTTCGTAAAGACTTCGCCGCCAGGTGAAAAATATGACCGCAGCGTTAACATCCAGCGGGGCGTCATTGCACCACTTATCCATTCTGGGGTATCCGCCGAGATAGATAGTGTCATGACCAAGAAGCTTAAAGTTTCTTTCTTCATAGGTGGAGCAGGCGAAAATTCCATCATTGCGGTTGCCGTTGTAGGACGCTATTTCATAAGAGTCTTTGTCGCCAGCGGAAACGCCGTGCCACATAAGGTAGAGTTTATATTTGAGCGCGCTGATATGTATGTCTTTGAGTCCGGGAAAAATAATGCCGGGAAAGCCAAAGGAGCAGAAAAGAGATTTTGCATTCAAGAAGAGCTCCTTATGCTGGGCTGAACCTAGAATGGCTAAGTGTTTTTTGATGTGCTCATCCTTTTCACGATCAACCACTTCCTTGCTTGTAATATAAAAACAAGAATCGTCCGACTTCAGCGCGTATTTAAACGCTTCATAGGCATTGTCGCCTGTCAGTGACGCTCGCTCTGAGTAAAGGCTGTACTTGGCTTGTATTTCGTTGTTAATGATCGAGGCGTACAGGGATTTGTCAGTCTGGCTGTAGTTGTTTGAGAGCATTATTGAAATAATGGATTGTTCTTTGTTTTGCAGGTGTAAAGTGTTTTTTTCGATGCGCGGGTAGAGCCCTGAATTTTTGTGATTTAATAGGTTGTAGCACGGGATATCTCCGTAGACGTATTGTAAGTCTACGGGTTTGCCTCGCTCGCTGAATGTCAATCCAGCATTTTTTTCAATGTGCTTTTTATCGAATTCAAATATGAATAGGTGAAGGCCCTGGGTAAGGTAGCTGTCAGCAAGGCCAGTGTAAGTATCTTTGCCTGCTTCTGTACGGCTCGTAGCGGATGTAGATGTAAACTCCGAATCGTTTGATATTATGAGTTCCAGGTTTACATAGCTGTGTTCGGATACAGTCAGCAGGCTAACCATGTTGCCGGACGTAGCGCAGTCTACAATTCTTAGTTTTTTGCTTTTGATGATTGGAGTGTGAGTATTCTGATTGTCGTTTGAAACAATCTTGTTATCTTTTAGCTGGAATGGAAAATTTTTGGATTTGAATATCCCATTCACAATGCCTGCCCTTTCTGGCGACAAACCAGGCAGCATGCTTTTTTTGATAAATAATGCAGTGTTCAATACGTCCATGCATTCACGGGCTGCAGGGTTCAGTCCCGCAATGGATTTGTACATTGAATGAGGTGGGTAGCCATGTGAGCTTAATAGCTTGGACATGCCCATTTCATAGTTGATAATGATATCTGTTTTGTGCTCCTCATGTTTTACAGAGTAGATAAAATCTCGCCAGAACGTGGCATTGAAAACGCTTTTTGCTATAGAGAGAAAGTAGCTCTGTATGTGAGGGGAATACAATGAGTTTCCATGCGACTGGATATTACGGAAGCCAAAATTGTTAATGGTTGTTCCATAGAACTCAGGATTGCCGTCCTCCTCCCTGCACTTGAAAAAGTCATTAATGTCTCCGCATGGACCAACGACAGAGTCATTGCATATGAGAATTTCATCAGCGTTTTTAAGCAGTCCATTTTCGTCTGCGTACGCGAAAGCTCGTTTGTAAGATCCAAAGTCGTATTCGCGATGGCGCACGAAATGTGCGTGACATACAAGGTGTTCTATCTTCCGGAACTCATCGGGCTGGATGCCGCAATCCCCAATCAATACGATCGCATCACACACGGATCTTACTTTTTCCAACAAGAATATAGTCTCGTCAGGTATTGCTCCGTCACCCATGTAACACGCGAATAAACACACGCGTTTGGTGGCGTGGGAAATATTTGAATTGTTTTCATATGTCAAAAATTTTGCAAGCGGATTGCTCAGGCCGGCTGTTCTGTTCTCTTTCTTTCCGTGGAGTTCAAAGTGCAAAAGCGGCATGACGCCATCTTCTTTGACGTCGGGATAGCTCTCTAAGTAAGTATCAGCATCGAAGTGCTCGGATGGATTGCGAAGATTATCTTTGCAGGTAATGTAATCTAAGGCAGAGGCAAGCCTGGAGGTGCTTTTGCCATTGTGGTTTTTTTGATAATAGGCGTCGTCGAAATACGTTGAGTTGTAGATTGCTTCAACAGCATAGGGGATTACATACCTCTTCTCTTTTTTTCCATAGGTCTCATAGTGAAGAAGTGGATTCATATCTATTGTTTTTACATCAGGGTAGGCCGCTAGGTACATATCTCCGCTAAAGCCAAAGGAAGGAGATTTTCCTTGCCGCCATCCGTAGTTAAAATAATGTAATGCAAAATCTATGTTAAGATTTTTTAAGTCTCTGTGGTTGCTTCTGTACCAGGCTTCATCATAGAAATCTGAGTTTCTTATCTTTTCTAAAGCGGCCATGTCCACATCGTTTTTTTCGGCGCTAGCTATTTTAATCGTCGTTGAGCTGGTCGCTGATTCATCAAGGCTTTCATTTTTTTTTGCGCTGTGTTTATTTGTTTTAGGTTTGGTCACAGTATCTTTCTCATAATTTAAATCAAGCTGGGGCGCAACCTGATGGCTACGCCTAAAAGTATTGACTGATGTCTTGAGCTAAGTGCCTACGCGTCGCAACTGCCTGTGTCTTGGCGGCATCGCCAAGCCCCCATAAGGCCCACTCAAATAATCCAGACTCAGCGCCGGGTGATAGTACGGATCGCTTTGGCCCGATTGGGACCAGCGTTCGATAAAGCCTTGCTGTTCGCGCTGGCCGCGGGCTCGCTTTTCCGGAGTCAGGTCTTTGCCGCGGCTGGCCGATTCGGCGTGGATGAGTTCGGCGAATGGCGTCCATATGATGCTCAAGCCTTGTTGTCGAATACGCAGGCACAGATCCACGTCATTGAAGGCCACCGGGAAAGCCTGTTCATCCAGGCCTTGCAGCGTATCGAAGACCGATTTGCGCAGCAGCAGGCATGCCGCCGTAACTGCGCTTTGGCGTCTGGTGATCTGATTCATACCCAGGTAGCCGGGGTCGCGTTGTTCCAAGTGGTTGCCAGTGTGCGCGGCCAGTCCATTGACACCGACCACCACGCCGCCGTGTTGCACCATGCGGTTGGGCCACAGCAGTTTGGCTCCCACTGCGCCGACGTTCGGGCGCAGCAGTTGGCTGACCATTTCCTTTAACCAGTCGGCCGCTATGATTTCGATGTCGTTGTTGACCAGCCCGATCAGTTCACCGGAGGCGTGGGTGGCGGCGTAATTGTTGATGGCCGAATAATTGAAAGGGTGAGGGTAGGGCAGAACCTTCACACCGCGCCCAGACAACTGTTGCAGATAAACCAGGGTGTGCGGGTCGCTGGACTGGTTATCGACAACGATGATTTCCAGGTCAGGATAATCAGTCGCGGTCAGCAGGCCTTCGATACAGGTGCGCAGCAACCCGAGTTGGTCGCGGGTTGGAACGATCAGGCTGACGCGGGGCAGGGTGGCCGGCAAGAGCCACTGCGTACGCAACAGCGCCGGGAATTCCGGCAACTGAGTGACGATGGCACCTGATGCAAGGCTCTCGCTCAGCCAGGCAATCGCTTGCAGGCGTGGCGCAGAAGGTTCGGCTTGCTCCGGGCTGGCGGCTGCTAAATGGCTGCGGTGATAAAGCACGTGCGGCAAATGCGCGACGACGGCCTGGCTGGTCTCAGTCGCAAGGGCGATAGCAGCGGTCAGATGATGCCAATCGAGAGTTTGTTGGCCGTCAGTTGTAGCTATCAGGGCCAGGGCCTTGTCGATGATTGCAATACTGAAGATCGCCCCGGGGGTGAAGATATCGGCCCCCATAAACAGGTCGATGTCCCATACCGGTTTCAACCACGGCAGGCTGCGCTCACCTTGCGTACCATCGCGATCACAATCTGCATAACCCCACGCGCAGCCATCTTCGAGCAGGGTGCTCAGGTGTTCCAGTGCGTGCATTCCCAGATGATCGCCGGCCATCAGCGGGACCACTGCATCGCAGCCGGCTTCAAGTAACTGCTTGAGTGCGGGCAGCAGGTCAGCGGCGCCTGCTTTGACTGACTGATCAGGCGCTGTTCGCTGGGCGTTCAGGCTCGCGAGGCTGATGGCTTCGAGCTGGGTGTCGCCGTCGCTGATCAACAGCACACCGGTCCTGCATTGCTGCGGGTGATCGTCTTTTGGCGCAGCAGGACGGAAGCGTTCAAACCACTCGGCGTAATGATGAAAGCCTGCGCTTTTCGGCAGGCGCATTGCCTGGTCCGCTGCAATCCGGGTCAGCAATGTCAGATTTTGCTCGGTGGGCGTGCGCTCATGCTGCTTGAGCAGACCTTCCAGCCCGTCGTGCCAGCAGCACAGGGTTATCGGGCTGCCGGAAAGCGTATGGCCGAGGTCATTTTCGATGTCCAGCGTATGTGGCTTACCATCAGCCAGTTCCCAGGGCAGATCAAAACTGAAGCCGTGATCGCTGGTGGCGCGATAGACCAGCGCCTGGTGATGAACATTGCACGTAGCCTGGCCCAGTACCCGACTGCCTTCACGCACGGTGATTTGCACATGCCGCTGCGGAGCATCCGGGTCCCAAGACCAGCCGCCGAGCCGCAGGCCACCGCTGTGCCAGACCTGAGACGCGATGGGCGCCGGCTCTGCGCTGGGCGTGGTCGGTAATTGCAGGTCGCCCGCAAGCCAGCAGTCACTGTTGGCCACCCGGGCGCTAATGTGCTTTGCATTATCCAGCCAGCCTTGGCGTAGCTGTACACCAAAGCCATGGAATGGATCATCCGCACCGGCACGGGGATGAAACTGGTCGGCCCGCACCAGTGAAACGCAGGCGCCGTCGACGTAGACCTCGACAACCAGGCGTTCATCCGCATGCAGGGTATCGAGCGCCCAGCCTTGCAGCACGTCACCATACAAACCGGTGATAGCGCCATTGAATCGTGTATTGCCGGGGGGCTGAGCGGTCGGGTCGGAGTTAACCTGTGGGTGTTCTGAGATCATGTCCGACTCAATAAAGTAAGCAGTGTGTTGATCGGTAATGCTCCGGCTTCATGGGCGAGCGGCCCTGGCATCGCGTACAGCGGCAGACCCAGTTCGACGGCAAGATCCGCAGCGCGCCAGCATGCACCCGGGCTGCGCTCCAGGCTCAATGCGGCTGTGCATCCGGCAAGCAGAATGCAGTCGGCCTGGCTCAAGCCTTGCGCAATGGGTAATGCATGAATTGCGCCAGTGGCGAGCAGGGGATTGACCCATGGGCCGTCCTCTGCAACGAGCAGTACCAGAGATTGGTTTTCGTGTGTGATGCGTCTGCCCAGTTCCAGCCACTGTTTGGCGATGTCAGGGTCTGAAAGGTGGTCGGCAATCAGCAGGGTGGTTGGCACAGAATCGTTGTTCGGCAGCGCTTGAGGGGCTGACCGGATCAGAATATCGGCCTGTGGAAGAGCGGCGGCGTAACGCTCGCGCAGGGCCTGCCACGGCAACTCGATGCTCTGCGCCTTGCGTGCGAAATCCGCCGAGTCGAATCGGCTGTCTGGCGTGAGCAGCGCGTCATCGCGGCAAACGATTCGGTAAGGTCTATCCAGTTGCTCGGCCAGTGCGCAGAGCGCTTCAGGGCAATTGGCGAGGTTCTGATAGATCAGTTCGTCCAATGGCAGGTTGCGCAGGTCTTGCAGCAGTTGCTCGGTGTCGGCAGGCAGTTCGTAATCAAGGCTGAACGCCAGCGGCAGCACGTTGGCCTGCAGCGTTGCCTGCGCATGCTGCCCCTTGTTCCGCCACGTGAGGCTTAAAGGCGCTTGCGATCCTGTGCTGTTGGCGATATGCAACTGCCGTAATGCCGGTGTCGACAACTGCTCGGGCAGTTGCGCAAGGCGCGCGCGTTGCAGAGCCTGACGCGCGGGCCTGATGGGGTCGCGCAGGCAGAAGTTTTCATAGCGCGATGACGCGTCCGGGTAGCGACGCTTGAGGATGGCGTTATTGTGCGCCACCCGCAGCGCCTTTTCGGCGCCGAACGAAATCCCGCCCTGATGCGCAACGAACACATTGGGCGCGCCCACATGACGCCAACCCAGGCCGCGTGCCCTCAGGCACCAGTCAGTTTCCTCGCCGTAGCCACGCAACAGTTCGACCTCATCCAGATAACCCACGCTGTCCAGAGCGCTGCGTTTGATGTACAGGCAAAAGCCGCAGCCGGTTTCGAGCTCCATGGCCGGGCTGCCAGTCAGTCGCGCCAGATCGTCCAGGCGGGCCTGTTCTGCTGCGCTGGGCATCGGATGGCTGAAGCGGCTTTCAGGAAAACTCATCAACTCGCCGTTGTTGGTGAACGGGGTGACCGAGGCGCTGGTTTCGTCGGCATAGGCAGTCGTGCGCAGCCGGTCCAGCCAGTCACCCTGCACACGGGTGTCGGCGTTCAACCAGACCACATCCTGCTTCGGGCTCAAAGCCATCGCCCGGTTCATGCTGCGGATGAAGCCCAAGTTGATGGGGTTCTGCACCAAAGTAATTTTGCCTTTGCCCGCGAGAACCTTGAGGGCTTTGCGCAGCGCGGGGACCGGCGTTGCGTCTTCGATCACCACCAGACGATGAGGTGTGCGATTGCGTTTGCGCGCTTCCAGCGCACTGTTGATGCACTCAAGGGTTTCTTCCAGGCCGTCGTAAACAGGGATGAGTACATCCACCGGCTGCTTGTCACCAACCTTCAACGCCGCAGGCGGAGCAATGAAAGTCGGCATTGCTGACAGCGGGCTGCCCAGCAGCGCGGTACCGTTATCGAAGCGCACATGCACGGCAGGGGTGGCGTTGGGTACCTTGATGCGAATACCGCCGTGAGTCGCAGGCAATCCTGCCGCAGTCAGTAACGGGTGCGGGGCGCTGGCAACCATGCTGATCAAGTGACCGTTGGCTTCCAGTTGCAACGACACAGGCGTCTGCACGTTGTGCACGTCGATGGCCCAGCCGTGGATCTCCTGCACATCAGGCAGGTAACGGACCACGCCCAGCGTGCCTGGCAATCCAGTCTGCGCAGCCAGCAGTTTGAGTACCAGAGCGAGTTCGTTGGCAGCGGTAATATCAGGAAGGTGCGCGAGAATAATGCGGCGCAAGTCTTCGGGTGTTTCCGACAGGCTGCGTGCCTGCCACAGCATCATGCGTAGCGAAGCGTCGGCAGGCAGCTTTTGCCAGGCATTACTCATGTAACGGTTGGCCAGTAGCGGCTGACCCTGGGCAATGATGCTGCGCCCGAGCAGGGCGTGAATGTCCGCACGCAAAGGAAACGCGTGCGCGGCGTTGAGCAAATAAATAAAGGCAAGCTTTGGGTCTTGCGGCAGGGCCTCGATACCTTTCCAGACCAGTGCTTCCGGACGGTATTCAGGGGTCTGCAGCGCACACTCGAGTGCCACGGTGGCAAGGTCGTGCTCATCGGCCTGGCGGTGGCGATGAAACATATCCATGAGCGTTTCTCGCCCACGGTCGAGGTGTCTGGACATAAGCTGGCGTGTTCACTTTAAAAATAAAAGAGGGGCGACCCGAAAGTCGCCCCTTTTTGCATACGATCCGGCCTTGCGGCCGGGCGTATTTGTTACAACGACGGGGCTAGTTACACCGCGCCGTGCAGCACGATAACGTTGTCGTTATGTGCTACTGCTTCTACCGAACCAACGATGCCGATAGCGACGTCAGCTTGAGTGCCGCCGTTAGCCAGGATGTCGGTAAAGGTTGCCTTGCCAGCAGTATCAGAAGCACGGCCGGTGGCGGTCAGGTACAGGTTGTCGATGAAATCGCTGTCTGCCTTGAGTGCAGCTTCATCGGAGTTCACGATCGCCTTGGCTACGTCTGCACGAGTAGAGCCGTTGAACAGGTTATTCACCCAGTTATCCAGACCAGCCTGATCAGCATTACGACCCAGTGCGGCGGCGTAAAGATCCTGGACGAACTCAGCGTTTGACTGGTCAAAGCGTTGTGCTTCGGCAGAACCAGCGATGCCTGCAGCTACGTCACCAAGCGTACCGCCATTTGCCAACAGTGTTTGCCAGGTTTGCAAGCCACCACCATCTGCGCCAGTAGTACGGCCCAGCAACTCGTTATAGAGCGTGTTGATAGGAGCCAAAGTCGAGGTGTTGACGAACTCGTCAGAATTCAAGAACTCGTTGGCTATATCGGTCAGCGAAGTTCCTGCATTGACTTGGTTAGCGAAGTTCTGAGCGCCGCCCAGATCCGCATCGCGACCGAGCAGCCCGTCATACAGACGCAGGGCTGAAGCTTCAGCTTCGCTTTGTGCCAATACGACCGTTTCAGTGCCAGCGGTGCCTACGAAGGTCAGGAACTCAGCGCCAGTAATCGCTGCAGTTTGCGCGCCGGTCAGGTTGACGTTGAAGTTGTTGCCAGCGGCGAAGGTGTAGTCAGCAACCGAACCGTCCAGCTGTACAACGTCGTAGCCTGCGCCAGCGTTGACAACGTCTGCATGGTTGGTGCCACTCAGAACAATGGTGTCGTTGCCGCTACCAGTGATCACGTTGTTGTTGCCAGCACCAGCGATAACAGTGTTGTTACCGTTGCCAGTGATGATGGTGTCGTTGCCAGCACCAGCGTCGATGAAGTTGTTCTGATCGCCACTGACGATGATCAGGTCATCGCCCGTACCAGTGGTCAGCACGAACTGAGTGATAGCGGAAGCATCAGCCGAAACAGCGATGCGAGCCTGCGAGGAAACATCGGCAGCGGCGTCGGTAGCAACGGTTGGAGTGATGTTGACGTGCAGGTTGGCCTGGCTGTCCAGAATGATTGCTTTGGCAGCAGCCACATCGGGAGTCACGTTCAGGGAGACCAGATCGCCAGGCGCACCCGCGATGGTGCCAGTGATCACGTCGGTAGTACCGGTTTGGCCAGTAGGAATCTCAAGAGCATTTACACCATCCCAGCTAGCCAGGTTTACGGTGGAAGCGCTGTCCAGAGCCAGCAGAGTGCTGATTGCGGCAGTGGTGCTGTCGGTCAGGCTGGTAGCGGTCAAGAACGAGCTGAACTCGGTTGCTGTTACCGGGGCATCATATTGCATGGGAAATTCCTGTTACTTCAAGCCATCTGGCCTGTGCTGCTAATTTTCTGCGTCAATGCAGAGTTTTCCCACGGAGACTTATAGCGGGCAGCGTTCATCTTCGTAGCGGGTGCGATGCAAATGTGTAACGCCACCAGGGGCTCTGTGCCGGTGGGGCCATACATCATCTGGTTGGCGACAATGACCTGCGGCGCAGCGCCGCGAAAGACAAGGTGGCCAGACAATTCGTAAAAATGCCGATCGGGTCCGACCAGGCTGAAACCTGCTGAAACCAGAGGCAAAGACTTGCCACGGGTACCGGTGAAGGCTCCCGTAGCGACATTAGGGCTAGGGCCGGAGCCGGCGACAGTGGAGGTGTAAACCAGGTCCACGCCTGCCGGCTTGTCGTCCCACAGGATGGAAAACCCTTCAAGGCGCCGGGTGCCGTCAGGTTCACCGGTCCAGCCTTCCGTAGACATCACATCACCTTCGCCTTGCAGATGCGCGACCAGCTTCAGCGCAACGGGCGTGAGAGTCGACGAGATTGCCGCGCTCGGTTCGGCAGTCGCAGCGATCGTGAAATTGCGCATGATGGCGGTGGAGGTGTCGATTCGGTCGATGCGCAAGTCGATAGGGTCGATGACTGCGTCGAACATATGGTATTCGGTGATCAGAACCGTGGTGATGCCGCCCTTGACGCGAGCAACGATGGTATCGCCCAACCGGGTCAGCATGTTCTTGCTGACACCTTCGGCTGGAAAGAAATCAATAGAACCTTTACCCAGTGGGGCTTGCTGCAGTGCGATGCACACAGGCTTGTCTGCGGGTGGCTGCGAGGCATAACGGAATATGTACATTCCTGGCTCGAGCAGCGTCACGCGAGAGCTGATCTTTAATCCATCAAGTTCTGGAGACTGCACCCAACAAGATTCCTTCTTATCCTGAGCGGCTATGCCGTTAGTCCATTAAAGGGCTGTAACACACTACTCGGGTACTGCTACGTATGGTCGATGGCTGTGTTGGCCAGACTGCGAGACTAGTCCATTTGTAGGAAAAGTCAATTCTAATAAGTTCGATTTTAGGCGTGGTCTGTAGGAATTTTCCGATTGGTCAATTTCCCTCTAGAACGTACTTCTCAGGCCTTTGGGTGGCAGAGTGCTATAAATCTTTTTGGTCTTTGCTTATGCGTGTTTGATTGATACAAGATGTTTCGTAGTTGGTTGATCAAATGTGAGTGGGGCCTGTCGCGTCAGCGGTGCCAATCAAGATCGATTCTGAGTAATGTCGAAGTTCTATGTAATGTGGAAGTTCTATGGCTGCGCTGTTTAGGTGCGTTAATCGTTTCAGCAAAAAAAAGGGCGCACCGCGTCGGTGCGTTTGTATGCCGTTCATCTGTAACTCAGCGACGCTTTTGAGGCATTGCCGCTCAAGCTGCCTGTTCTTT
Organism: Pseudomonas sp. PvP028; assembly: GCF_017832255.1. Lineage (NCBI taxonomy): Bacteria > Pseudomonadati > Pseudomonadota > Gammaproteobacteria > Pseudomonadales > Pseudomonadaceae > Pseudomonas > Pseudomonas sp. PvP028. Next base: position 335,479 of record NZ_JAFIBL010000001.1, on the reverse strand, counting down.
ATTGCGCTCCTTCATATATTGCACTTTTTAAAAAGTTGAACTTTAAGCCGTTACGTGAATGCTCGGCAGTTCAGCTTCCGTCACCGTTTCCCCCTTGGATGCATAAAAAGTATTCACCTGCACGCGTTCATATTTGCGTGTTTTGATCGTGCTTTGATGCTGTGGTGGGCCAAAAGCAGGTGCTACACTGCCGCGCGTTTACCGATTTCTCATCAGTACGGATTCTATGAGTCGTTCACACGAAAATAATTTGCAGGTAGCCCTTAAGGCTTGCAAAGGCAGCTTTATCTCAGTCGGTTTCTTCAGTCTGTTCGTAAACGCCTTGATGCTGGTCCCCACCCTTTACATGATCCAGGTCTCTGGGCGGGTGGTGCCCAGTAGCAGCACTCCAACACTGATCATGCTTACCCTGATCATGACTGTTCTGATGATCACCATGGGCTCGCTGGAGTGGGTCCGATCCAGAATCATGGTCCGTATCAGCAACAAACTCGACGTTTTGCTAAGTCGCGACGTCTACCAAGCCAGTTTCAGGAAAGCGTTGAGAAGTGGCGGCATGGATGCGTCGGCCCAATCACTCAATGACCTGACTTCACTGCGTCAATTTCTCACGGGCAATGGCCTGTTCGCATTTTTTGACGCACCTTGGCTGCCGATTTACACCGCGGTCATGTTCATATTCCACCCCTGGTTTGGCTGGATGACGGTGGGTTCTGCCATTGTTCTGGTGGTATTGGCTTACTTGAACCACCGTTTTACTGGCAAGGCACTGACCGAGGCTAACCAGCAAAGCCTGACTGCAAACCTTCTGACTACCAAAAACCTGCGCAATGCAGAAGTTATCGAGTCGATGGGCATGCTTGACACCTTGATGGCCCGTTGGGGCAAGCGGCAGCGCAGGGTCCTGGTTCTGCAGTCTGATGCCAGTGACAAAAGCGGGACGATCAGCTCTATTTCAAGAACCTTCAGAAACTGGGCGCAATCAATCATGCTGGCGCTGGGGGCTTATCTGGTGATTACTCATCAGATCAATCCGGGCTTAATGATGGCCGGCTCGCTTTTGTTGGGGCGCGCTCTTTCGCCCGTTGACCAGATAATCAATACCTGGAAAGGTTTTGTTGCTGCCCGCGTGCAGTACAACCGTCTGAACGAGACGCTTGAAAAGCTGCATAACGAACCGGATCGCATGGCTTTGCCTGATCCCGAAGGGCATATTCAGGTCGAAAACCTGGTAGTCACACCGCCGGGTGGCAAGAACCCGGTTATTCGCAACATCAGTTTCGTAACGCCGGCTGGCACCATTGTGGGTATTGTCGGGCCGAGCGCAGCAGGCAAATCGACCCTGGTAAGAGCCCTGTTGGGCATCTGGCCGGCACAACACGGTACGGTGCGTCTGGACGGTGCCGACATCAGTGCCTGGGATAAACAGAAGCTTGGCCCGCACTTGGGCTATCTGCCACAGGACATCGAACTGTTCGAGGGCAGCATCAGCGATAACATCGCTCGATTTGCCAAGGTCGACCCCGATAAAGTCGTTCTGGCGGCGCGCACCGCGGGCGTGCATGAAATGATCCTGCAGTTGCCTGACGGCTACGACACCGTGATTGGCAGTGATGGCGTCAACCTGTCTGGTGGACAGCGGCAACGCATCGGTCTGGCCAGGGCTATTTACGGCAGCCCGCGGTTGATTGTGCTGGATGAACCCAACTCCAATCTCGATGAAGTCGGCGAGCGCGCTCTGAGCGTGGCGCTGCAACTGATAAAGGAGTCAGGTGCCACGGTATTCATCGTCTCTCACCGTCCCAATATTCTGTCGCGGCTTGACCGGGTCATGGTCATGAACGCCGGCACCATCACTTTGTACGGCGCGCGTGATCAGGTCATTGCCGAGCTGGCACAGCAACAGGCGAAGGCGCAGCAGGCTCAGCAGCGGGTGGCTCCGGCAGCCACCGGTGTTGCACCGGCGCAACCTGCGCAACCTGGCGCGTGAAAGGAATTCATGAATGAGCATTAAGACAATATCCACGCTCGAGGCGGATGCAGATGACATGCCCACCTCTGATCGCGGGGTTCGCCGGATCGGTGTGGCGATCGTACTGGTTACCTTCGGTCTTTTCGGCACCTGGGCGGCATTCGCTCCACTGGGCAGTGCGGTGTACGGCTCAGGTGTGGTGATGGTGCAGAGTTATCGCAAGACGGTTCAGCATCTTGAAGGCGGTATCGTCAAGGAGCTGCTTGTCCGTGATGGGGACACCGTTCAAAAGGGTGATCCGCTGATCGTGCTGGACGACTCGCAATTGCGCTCTCAATACGAGTCGACCCGCAACCAGCTGATTTCGACCCAGGCCAGGGAGGCACGACTGCGCGCGGAGCGCGACGAGCTGCCCTCGATTCCGCCACTGACCATCAGTGGTACGGACAGCGTGCGCGCCAAAGAAGCCATAGCAGGCGAGCAACAGGTATTCAGCACCCGGAAAAATTCCCGCCTGACCGAGATATCGGTACAACGCGAACGCATCGGGCAATTGAAGCAGCAGATCAGTGGTCTGCGAGACATGATCCGCACCAAGATCAGCCTTGAAAAATCCTACAGCAGTGAGATCACCGAGCTGAAGGATCTGCTGTCTCAAGGCTTTGTCGACAAGCAGCGCTTGCTTGAGCAGGAGCGCAAGCTGGACATGCTCAAGTCCGAAGTGGCCGATCACGAGTCCACGATTACCAAGACTCAGCTACAGATCAGTGAGACCGAGCTGCAGATCATTCAGTTGAACAAGAACTTCAGCTCTGACGTGGCGAAAGAGTTGAGCGATGTGCAGGCCAAGGTATTCGATTTGCAGGAGACCGCTACCGCGCTGCAGGACCGTCTGTCTCGCGTGGTCATTCGGGCTCCTGAGGACGGTATGGTTCTGGACATGAAAGTTCATACGGTGGGCGGCGTAGTCAGCGCCGGTACGCCATTGCTGGATATCGTGCCGGAATCTTCCGAGCTGGTCGTTGAGGCTCATGTCGCTATCACGGACATTGACCGGATTTCCATCGGCAAGCTGACAGACGTTCGCTTCAGTGCCTTCAACAGTGCTACCACTCCTGTCATCGAGGGGGAGGTGACGCGCATCTCCGCTGACCGTTTGAAAGACGATGCCGGTGAGCCGTATTACCTGGTTCGGGTAAAGCTGACCGAGAAAGGCATGAAACGTCTTGGCGACCACAAGTTGCAGCCGGGCATGCCTGCCGAGGTGCTGATCAATGCTGGAGAACGGACCATGCTCCAATACCTGTTGAAGCCGGCGTCCAATGTGTTTATCAAATCGATGATCGAGGAATGATCGTGCTGCGCTTCGTTCCTGTGTTCCTTTCTCTCGGGCTGGCCAGCGTTCAGGTCCATGCAGACCCTACGCAGCCCGCTGCACCCCAGGTCACCAGCGCTTCGGCATACGCCGTGGATCTGATGAAGCTGTATCGCGAGGCGCGTCTGGAAGATCCGCGCATGCTGTCCGCCTATCTGCGTGCCCAGTCTGCAGTCGACAGCGAGCGCGATGCGTTCGGCGGGCTGTTGCCGCAGGTCACTGCAAACGGCAGTTACAACCGGATCCTGCGCAAGGACGACACGCAGCGCGAGATCTATAACAACTCCAGTTATTCGCTCAACCTGACCCAGTACCTGTACAACAAGCAGGCCTGGGAAACCTACCAGAAGGCCAAGAGCACGACGGAGCAGAAGGGGCATCAGGCCGAAGATGCCCAGGCTGAGGCCACGGTTGATCTGGCCAAACGGTATTTCCAGGCGCTGTCTGCCGACGATGAACTCGAGCTGATCATGGCCGAGCGCCGGGCGACGCAAAAGAGCCTGGATCGGGTCAGTGCGATGTACGAAAAAAAGATGGCCGTGGTCACTGATCTGCTGGACTTGAAGGCGCGTGTCGATTTGCTGGCCGCACAAGAGGTTGATGCCCGCAACCAGATCAGGCTCAGCCGTGCTGCGCTCTCTGAAATTGTCGGCCGGCCGATCACTGAGCCGCTGAGCCGCATCAGAAACGACATTGCGCTGCAGGTGCCGTCCAAATCGATGGACACCTGGGTGGCGCAGGCCATCGACAGCAACCCGTTGCTCAAGGCGCGGGAAAGCAGCCTCGACGTCGCCAACGCGGCGGTACGTGAAGGCAAGGGCGGGCATTATCCGACCCTGACCTTTACTCTGGGTGCCCAGCAAAGTGACGTGGGCTATGACAACACCCTGTCACCGCGCAGCGACAGCTATGTGGCGACGATCGGTGTGCGCGTGCCGATTTACAGCGGCGGCTCGACCTCTGCGCGGGTGCGTGGACTGTACAACGAGCAGCTGGCTACCGAGCAGGATGTGGAAAGCGTGCGCCGTCAGGTGGTCAAGGAAACCACCAACGCCTACCTGACGGCGTTTTCCAGTGTCGAGAAGATCCGCGCCAACAAGAATGCGCTGGCATCGTCAGAGCAATCGAGCATTGCTGCGCAAAAAGCCTTTTCTTATGGTGTCGTTAACGCGGTCGATGTGCTGACCAGCGTGCAGAACGAGTTCAAGGCGCGGCGTGACCTGCTCAAGGCGCAGTACGACTTCATCACCAACCTGTTCATCCTCAATCGATGGGCAGGCCGCCCGCCACAGGAGAGTGTCGACAGCGTCAATGTCTGGCTGGGCGGTACCAATCCGGCAGTCGAGAAGGCTGCGGACTCGGCCTTGAAAAAGACGCCCTGATCGCACCTGCGGCGCGCTTCAAGGCTTGTGCCTGGTGGCTCTTCTAGCGACGAGCCGCCAGCACCTTGCGGTAGATATCCAGCGTGTTCTGCGCACAGGCATCCCAACTGAAATGACGCGCACGCCCAAGCCCTGACTGAACCTTGCGCTCACGTTCTTCAGGCTGTTCCAGGACGGCGAGCATTGCAGTGCTGATGCTTTCTGCACTGTGCGGGTCGACAGCCCATGCTGCATCGCCTGTCACTTCCGGCAGTGAAGAATTATTGGATGCGATCAGCGGGCACTGTGCCGCGAATGCCTCGATGGCCGGCAGGCCGAACCCTTCATACAGCGAAGCAAACACCAGTGCTCCGGCACTTTGCAGCAGCGCCAGCACCTCATTCTGTGGCAGGTAACTTAGCCAACGGCCTTCGCCACGTTGTTGTAGCGCCTCAAGCTGCGGTAACAGTTCTTCGTTGCTCCAACCGTCACGCCCGACAATCACCAACGGATGCTCTTTACGTACCTGTGCGGGCAGTCGCTGGAAGGCTTCAAGCACGCGCTGCAGGTTCTTGCGAGGCTGCAGTGTGCCGACTACCAGAAAGAAACCAGGTTTGAGGCCATGGGTGGCCAGCACGCGGTTGCGCTCGGCAATGTCTATGCGCTCGAAATACACAGGGTCCACGCCCAGGGGTGTGACGCTGATGCGCTCTGGCGCGATGCCCAGGTGGCTAACCATGTCCTGCTTGCTGTATTCGGAGATGGTGATGATGTGATCGGCACGTTGGATGCTAGTGGTAAACAGCCAGCTTTTCAGGCGCTTGAGGTCTTGCTTGATCCATTCCGGATACAGCACCGGAATCACGTCCATGATCGTGGCGACGACAGGTACGCCTTTGATCCGCGGGATGTGATGATCCGTCGCATGAAACAGCTGGACGTCTTTGGCGATGCTTGCCGAGCAGCCTAATGGCAGTTTGAGGACGCCACTGAGCACAGCATGAATACGGTAGTCGCTGGACAACCGTTGCGGCCTACCACACGCCAGCACTGGCAAGTGCTTGCCGAAAGCGTAAGGCTTGACGTGGATATCTTCCGCCTGACTCAACCTGTCCATGCCTTGCCAGAGCGCTCGGGAGTAGATTCCGATACCGTCCAGGTGCCCGGCACGTTCGCCGTTTGCCCAGACCGTGCAGCTCAAGCCTATATCCATGTTCTGTCGTTCTCGATGTCGATCAATTGCATCACTTCTCAATGGCATGCTCAGGCAGCGGATTTGCGCTTGCTTGCTGTGGATACGTAGGGGCAGGTATGGAATCGGGCGCGAAGACTAACATGGGGCAGCTCGGCTCGCACGGCGGGCGGAGCTGTTGCCGCGAGTGAGTTGCTGAATGGTAGGCATATTGTAATGGCCATCCTGTTGCATAGCGACTGGAGCACCCGGATAATGCGGTCTTTGCTACGCCTTCGTGGCCCAAGAATGGAGCGTCTATGTTCACCCCTGTAATTCTGGCTGGCGGTAGTGGTTCGCGGTTGTGGCCTTTATCGCGGCAGAGTTTCCCGAAGCAGTTTCTTGCCCTTGATGGCCAGGATCAGGGAACCATGTTTCAACGCACGCTGGGCCGCCTGAAAGGCCTTGAACACGCGCCTGCGGTTGTTGTGAGCAACGAAAATCACCGCTTCATTGTCGCCGAGCAGCTACGTGTTGCGAAGATGGGCAGTCGTCGTGTCATCCTCGAGCCGCTCGCCCGTAACACTGCGCCGGCCATCGCTCTGGCTGCGCTCGAAGCAACGGCTGATGGCACCGACCCGATTCTGCTGGTACTGGCTGCCGATCACCATATCCACGACGAAGAAGCTTTCCGACAAGCGGTAGCGGTTGCTCAGGTGCACGCCGAGGCGGGCCGTCTGGTGACGTTCGGGATTACCCCGACTCACGCTGAAACCGGTTTTGGCTACATCCACTGTGGTGAATCCATTGCCCAGGGCGGCTTCGCGATTGAGGCCTTCAAGGAAAAGCCTTCGCCGGAAATGGCCTCCGAATACCTGTCCTCGGGTGCTTACCTGTGGAACAGCGGTATGTTCATGTTCCGTGCCTCGGTGTTCCTGGCTGAGCTGAAAAAGCATCGCTCCGACATCTTGTCTGCATGCCGCGTAGCCTTGGCTGACTCCGATGCCGACAGCTACTTCCTGCACGTATCCTCCGAGAAGTTTGCCTTGTGCGCTGATGAGTCAGTGGACTACGCGGTCATGGAGCACACCGATCTCGGTCTGGTCGTACCTTTGGACGCAGGCTGGAACGATCTGGGCAGTTGGGCTGCGATCTGGGACGTGGGCCCGCACGACGAGAACGCCAACCGCCTTGAAGGCGACGTGATGGCCATCGATACGCGCAACTGCCTGGTGCAGTCGCACCATCGACTGGTAGCCACTGTCGGCGTCGAGGACTTGATCGTCATCGAAACCAAGGACGCCGTTCTGGTTGCCAACAAGCACAACAGCCAGCAGGTCAAGGACGTGGTCAAGCGTCTGCAGGCAGAAGAGCGCCCTGAGTTCGTCACTCATCCACTGGTCAACCGCCCGTGGGGCCACTACGACACGATCGATCTCGGCGAGCGTTATCAGGTCAAGCGCATCAGCGTACTGCCAGGCGAGTGCCTGTCGCTGCAGATGCACTACCACCGCGCCGAGCACTGGATCGTTGTATCTGGTACCGCGAAGGTTATCTGTGACGATCAGGAACTTATCCTTTCCGAGAATCAGTCCACTTACATACCGCTGGGCGTCAAGCACTCGCTGGCCAACCCTGGCAAGGTGCCGTTGGAGCTGATCGAAGTGCAGTCCGGCTCGTACCTGGGCGAAGACGACATCGTGCGCTTTGAAGACCGTTACGGTCGTCTGAAGAAGTAATCCGGCATCCGCTGCATGCTGGTCCGAACGCCCCGCAAACCTGTTTGCGGGGCGTTTTTCGTTGGGGAAGGGCCGGTTGTCCTGTCTATGTGCTTGCCGCCTGAGTTGGAGGCGTCCTCAACACCTGCCCATTCGATGACGTTACCCGGAAATATCATCAGGGATGTGACGCCTCCCCAAGTGGAGGGCTGACCGGGGAGGGCGTGAACCTGTCTTGCGATAGAGCTCCAGTGCCTGGGAGTGATGACGTACCGTGAGCGTAGGATGATCGATAATCTGTGGTAGCTATGCGGTAGCTGTCACAGGAGCGCCGCCCCAAAACGATAAAACCGCGCCAGGGCGCGGTTTTATCGAGGTGTGCAGTTCGAAGTGTTTCAGGATGCTCCTGAAACCGGATACTCAAATCAGACGTTAAACCGTCTATATCTGTCTATGTGCTTGTTTATTAACGATTAATTGATAAAAAGACAATTTTGTACTCGATTTTATACTCATCTGCCACTTCTCTGCTTCATTCGGCCACCAGATAGCACCGAATCATTCCCATGTAGTATCGACCGATAACCGCTGATTCGCGTCAGACGAACCATTAGGCGTCCGCACGTCACTCGGTGGTCGACGCGTGGAAGGACAAAGTATCGCTAAAGCACGGTTGACCCTCCCGGTTGTTACTACGGCCTAGTGCAGAGGTTAGCTACGTGACTGAGATGACGGACGCAGATGTGAATGCATTATGGTGCGAAAATGTGGGTTTCCCGGCAAAATCAATTGTTGAGGCATCGGACTGTGGCCATGCGTCGTTTACCGCCTCGTCCTGGAGGCTCAGAACGCACCAGCGGGTCCTCGCCGGTCCAGGGGGACATCCTGGTATAGGGGTGTCCGGAGGCAATTCAGAGGTTCGTGGCCATCATAGCCATCTTTATGGAAGATTTTTAGATGCCTGATTAAACGCGATGCTACTCATCGTCAAAAGCTCTCCTGTCTCGCTTCACTATACGGGCATGGCAGAGACACGGAACGGTCATGACTACGAGATGGAATCAAGGAGATTAAAATGGTCGACCAATCCTCTATTCCAGAAGATGCTAATTCTTTAATCAAAAAAATTGATGACCTGATAAGTTCAATTGCAAATAATGACTCACTTGTCAGAGGAAAGTCTGTTCGCTCGAAGCTCTCAAAACTAGTTGATGAGTGTAACGCTCGACACCTCAGAGCTAAGACAAAAATTGAGAGCTTTGAACTGTTGGCATTTACCATAAATACAGAAGCCGTGCTACAGCATCTGAACCAGGATATGAGAAGTGACTGGTTCGTAGATGCGATCCAGCATCGAGATTTATTTGAGAATAAATCATCGCTTAGTGATACTTTGAGAATGCTGTTGTCAGCTGATAACGGTAGATATTTGGGAGGCGATAGAAAGATTTATGACATACCCAAAAAAGGGCTCGGAATCCGATACTCATTAGAGACGGATTTTTATGATCGATTCATATACCAAGCAATCTGCTCCTATTTGATGCCTTTTTTCGATCCCTTACTCTCCCATCGGGTTTTGAGTCATCGCTATAATAAGCACAGAACATCCGAGCGATACATATTTAAAAGCAGGATTGAGCTTTGGAAAACCTTTGAGGGGGTAACAAAGACGGCGCTAAAAAACAATCAGAGCCTACTGGTCACTGATCTGTTGAATTATTATGAAAATATTACTGTTGCTTCGATAAAAAGCGCATTCGAAGAGCTATTGCCGAAAGTTAACGCGACAGGTCCAGAAAAATCTTTGATACGAAACGCTATACATACGCTGTGTGAGCTTTTAGCTAGATGGAGCTATGATGACCTTCATGGGCTTCCCCAAAATAGAGATGCATCATCCTTCGTCGCTAACATTGTGCTTAATTCTGTTGACCAGGCCATGGTCACAATGGGGCATGACTATTACCGCTATGTGGATGATATTAGAATAATATGCACATCACCGCGCTCCGCGAAAAAAGTTCTAACGGAGCTCATTAGTCAGCTCCGAACGGTCGGTATGAATATCAACTCCGGAAAGACTATAATACTTACTAAGGATAATTCAGACACGGAAATAGCAGAGCACTTTCCCACAACCGATGATCGCACCATGACGATTGATACCATGTGGCGCTCTAGGAGTCGAAGAGTCATCGCTCGCTCTGCAAAATATATTTACGATCTTCTAAAGGAATGTATAGATAATAGGCAGACGCAGTCCCGACAGTTTCGGTTTGCTGTGAACAGACTCATACAATTAGCTGAATCAAACCTGTTTGACGTCCATAACTCTGTAGCTACAGATCTCAAAAAATTGCTAATTGAAACGTTGGAAGAACATGCTGCATCAACAGATCAGTATTGCAGAATACTCGGAGTGTTAGCACTCAATGAGAATGATCTAGATCAGATTTCCCAGCACCTTAGTGATTATGAAAAATCTATACACTCTTGGCAAAATTTCCATCTGTGGTTGCTGCTTTCAAAAAAATTGTATAAGTCTGAAAGCCTGATAGAACTTGCACTTGATCGGATTCGCCTTGACCTACTCCAGCCCGAAATTCCCGCAATATTTATATATCTTCGCTGCGTAGGCAAGAGTGTGTTGCTAGTGCCGCTGATAGAAAGGTTCAGCTCAGCCTGGCCCTATTACCATCAGCGAAATTTTCTACTGGCAACTAGTGACCTAGATAGGGATACCCTTAAGCCACTGATCCCTGAGTTATCCATTAAACTCAAGGGGACAGTTGATCGAGCTCGATCACACTATAATAATGGCTTGCCTCTTCTTGATAGGGAGCCGCGAAGCCCACTAGACCTATATGAAGAAATAACTCCCTATGATTAGAGCAAAGAAAGTGCTTATGTTTGTCCGGGATTATACTGACTCAGGAAATGATAAGTTTTTCTTTTGGGGAGATAGCACGCTGAGTAGTGTTACTATTCAGCAATTGGTGCTCGAAGAAGCTGAAATAGTTTGCCATGATTATTGGCTGATAGCTCCAAGGATATTTGCGTCTGCTCGTAGATTGCCGAAAACTGTAACCGATTTGGAGGAACTTAGAATAATGTCCTCAGGCGTAAAGGGTGATCGTGAAAAACGAGAAAAAATAGATATTTCGAGTGCGCTTCAAGATTTCGCTGATAGCGAGGTGATTAAATCATACATTGATATATTTCAGAAAAAATCTCCAATTGACGAGGTTATATTGCAGACGATTGGGGAAGCTCTATTCAATCTATCGGTGAAGGCAGAATTAGTTGCTAAAGATAATAATGAATGGGCAAGGTATACAACAGTAGAGCGCCCTGTTGCTGACTACCTGATTAGTTCCGCAGCGGCGGGAATTGCAATTGACACGACAAGGCTTCGGATTCATAAAGAGAATATCGAGTTCGATTATTATATGGCTCTGAAGCAGTTCTCCGCAAAATACGACGTACCCCTTGAGCTGCCATCAAATGACGACATAATTCGCCGGCTTGAACCTATGGGTTACGATTTTTTGGGCGTAGATGTTGAGTATGTACTCAACTTTGTTCCGATGAATGATAACTTCGCGATCGATCTCCTAAAATTGAGAAAAATCGCAAAATCTCGAAGTGTTCTCAACGCTATCCCGCTGAGCCAAAAAAGAATTTATCCCATAGTTGATTGCTTCGGCTCCATTACATCGAGAATTTACTTTAAAGATCCGTCTCTGCAAAATCTAGCAAAGCATCATAGAGATATACTTGTTCCCGATGAAGGCCGCGCTTTTTCTTATGTGGACTATGAGCAATATGAAGCGGGAATTATGGCTGCTTTATCCGGCGACGAGAAGTTGTTAGAATTGTATGCGGATGGCGACCTTTATAAGCAGGTGGCCAAGGATATATTTGAAGGTGAGGGCCGGCGAAAAGAAGCCAAACGGCTTTTCCTCTCTTACGCCTATGGTATGAAAAATAGACATCTAATAGATGCAGCTTTCGGGTATGGCGCTGATCGGCGTGCAACCAAAGCCTTTTTCAAGCAATTCTGCAAATTTGAAGAGTGGAAAATTTCCGTCCATGATTCATTTGGTACAGATCAGAGAATCGGCACAGTACTAGGTAATTACCTCAAGCGAGATCGAACGGGTCCTCTAACAGACAAAGAAAAGCGATCTGCTGTGAGCCAGTTAGTGCAAGGTACAGCGTCTTTAATTTTCAAGAAATCCTTGATGAAACTTCGGGACGAGGCGGGGGCAGGCTTAAAAGTTCCTATGCATGATGCTGTCCTATTCGAGCACTCACTAGAATTCAACCCTCAAGTTGTCGCCGATTTATTTTCGAGCACGATGACTGACCACTTTAGTGGCAAGATTATCGGTAAGGCGTCGCTTAGCCCTTTCTCATCTAAATTAAACTCATGATTCTACTTCGGCGTTATCCAGTTTTCGAATAGCTTTAAGGACTGAGCATATCTGTTCTGAGTGAAAGCCGGGTCAAGGGCCGCCGCACCGGCTCGTCGGGCTTGCCCGTCGAACGGAGCGCCGGGGCGAAGCCTTCACCCTTGATGCGGTTGGAACGACCCAAGCCTATGCAAGGAAGGTGATGGGCGCTCTTCCCATCACCTTCCCGCCGCGTCGCAAGGCAGACTTGGGCGTCCAGAGGGGCAAGGCCCCTTTGGCCCGAGCGGAGCGGATGGCATTGTCTCGGCGGGATTTTCGAGACGCGGCCTCACGAGCCAAAAACTGATCGGCAGCGTATTCCAGTGCCGCCCAATAGGCTGAATCTAAGATCACCAGTTCGCCTTGGACAAACTTATGCGCAATCATGCCTCCACCCCTGGAAGCCAAAGCCCACGCTTCACAAACTGCTTGAATGCGCCTTCGACGTACAACGTTCCGGTGAGTACCTGCCAAGCTCGATAGCTCCACTTGATAGCAAGGATCGAGAAAGGCACTGCCATCGACAAGATGCTGATGCAGGTCATCGCCATGCTGCCTGTTGCGAGGCTGTACAAGGCGATCAAAGGACAAAGCGCAGCTAATACCCAAAACATCCGAGATTGTCGTGTGTGTGATTTAATCAAGCCCATCTGCTCTTCTTCACTCATGCCATTGAGGCGGGCACGACCCTTTTTACTAATAAGGGGAATCAGCACCTCATTGATTGAGTTTTGATCGCGCTTGGTAAAAACGCCGAAGCCACAGCCACCCGAACAAGTCCATGGGTAAATCGCATTTTCGTCTGGTTCTGCGTCTTTGTGAACGAACATCACCCCCTTGTCGCACACAGGACAATGCGGGTTCCTGATCGTGTTCACCAAGTCTTTTAAATGTTGGTGGTTCGTTGAAATACTGCGCCACCCAAAGATCGAAAGAGGCATGGAAACGCACATGAATTTTGCAGCCTTCTTTGCAGTTTTCACAATCTTCATTTCAAAGCACCTTACTCGCACGACGGCGACGTTTCACAGAGATATTGGACAGAACTTTTTCAGCTACAGCGATAAGCACCGCCATGATGTCCTGAGAGGGGAGTTCTTCTACCTTGCATCCTTGTTTCATGGTTCCGACTTCCGGGGTCAGTGGTACAAATTACCGGCCCGCAGGGGCCGGATAATTACAGCGACGGATCGCTGTCACCCTTATTATTTGGGGTTGCTGGTTTCGCGGCTTCTACCGTCTGATCCCACCATTTTTTCATGAGCGCTACCGTGTGGGGCGTGAGTTCTTGCAGCACAGGCTCATCAGCCGGCAGCACTCGGATATGTTTACCGCTTAACCAATTTTTAGACAGATCGTAGTAATGCAAAACAAGCTTAGTGATCGTATCTTGTGGAGCATTTTTTAATACTTCCATTGTGCTCATGGAAATAATCGAAAGGCTAGATATTGCATAGTTTGCTTCTTGTATTGTCACCAATAGATTAGCGTTCTCTTTTTGCAATGCGGCATAGCCAGCCTTCCATTTATTGTTTACCTGAATCCATTGGCTATTTGCGTCTTCAAACCCTGCGTCATAACCTTCATTATGCCCCTTTTGATAACCCTGCCTGCGGCCAATAATTACCCCAGTGGTTTCTGCGTTAAAGTCATAAGACATAGTTACAGTCCCCTTTAAGTAATAATCGGCTTGTCATTGTTAACGTTGCCATCTCGGCCACTAGTCTTTGGTGAAGTTTCAGAAGCAAACGATCCGCCACCAAATCCGATAGGCCCATCATCATCAGCCCCGGACGGGGCGACCCCCTGCGGGCCTGAACTAAGTAACTTAGATGCACCGCTCTGGCCACTACGGCCACCACCATCACCATCACCAACTTTATGTTGAAGGCCAGACGTCCCCCCACCGGGAATTGGCTTTTTCCCGCCACCGGTAGAGCCATTGCCCAAGCTGCTTGGCCCAAATTTTTCTGTGTTGCTTCGCATCTCACTAGTGGCCTGTGTCGATCCCATAGAATCGATGCCGATGCCGATCCATTTCAAGACCACATCTGGCAAAGTCTGCGACAACCCAAAGATCATGTAGATAACAGGCAGCAATAGCAGGCCATACATGATTAACCAGTTGCGCCATTGGAAGAACTCAACAAACCAGCCCAAAGATTCCGCACTGGTCACATTGGCCGCGTGCATTGCCCAAAACGCTTTACTGATATACAGCAGGATTGGATTTGCTATTGCCATCGCTGCAAACAAACCGAAAACGATCAGTACAGGTCTAGCAAACAGCGATAACAGCATTAAATAACCTTGTATCTGCGAACCGACAAAAGAACGCTCTGGCGTCATGTGCATCAGCGCCCAAAGTGGCGCAGCCACAACTGCTTGCAGAACACCAAGAACCCACCCGACCACGGCAATAATGAAAATGGTGTAGGGCAGAGATGGCAGAAAAACACCAAAGTAAAATGCTAGTATTCCTACCCAGCTAGCAACTTCAACAAGTGGCTTTAAGAAATTATAGACAACCCATTCAAGCAATGTGTCAGCCAACGGAGTTGCATCAATACTAGTTCCGAAAAATGATACTGACCCAACCCCAGCAGCTACCGCTTTAGCGCCTGATAGCGCAGTATGCACGATGCGATTTGTTGTGATGGCGGATGCCTGCATAAGTGCCAGAACATCACCAGTCGTCTTGATCCGCGCAATTGCATCAACATCACCGTCTGTACCAATTAGCGTGGCCGTAACTCGCTCCATACCCCAGCCGATAAAGTTGCTCATAATGCTGTCGCCACGACTACCCAAGGTATCGATGTTCAAATCATCCAGCGATGCCGGCGCTAAAGCCGCTTTAATGTCTGCTGCATTGGGCGTGACGGGCTGCTTATAGTTTGAGCCATCAAGCGACTTGCTAATGATTGCCTGATATACAGTCTGATAGCTGTTTAACGCTAACTGGCCCCCCGGGCCTCTAGGCAGCATGTTCAGGTTCGGCTGCGTTGCAACCGCAACAGGCTCTGCAAACATAGCTCCCATCTCTTGCCGAATTCCAGAGAGGCGCTGATAAAAACCCCCAGCCATCGCCCAACCGTCTTTAGTCACATCCTCGACGTACTTCGCCATTATTTTTTGTAGCGTCTTATCATTCGTCATTTGCGACGTTAGATTTTGAGTAAGCGTATTTTGGGCTTGATTGATAATGGAGTTAAAGCGGTCACTCTTAACAGCATCCCATCCGGTCTTGGTTATATCCGTGGGCCAGGTGTTAACCCATGCATCAATATCGGCCATCACCTTGTTCATGGCGGCGATCTTGGCGTTAAGCGTGGCATGGCGTACTGCCTGCATCGCGGCCTTGTTGCTGGTAATCGTAGCAGGATCGAAAATTGAACTCGTAGAGGTTGAGGTCGTCACCAGTTCCGCAGGGACGCTAAAGCTATAGACCTTAATCGACCCACAAATTGGGGTGCCACCGCCAAGGTTGGTGGCCGCATTTCTATCTTTGATGAGGTAGATCGCAGCCTGTCGTCCTATGCCGTCCTGTACCTTGGAGTCAGGCTTGGAAAGCGCCTGTACAGCGGTAGGCTGGTCAAGCGACCTATAAATTGCATTGAGGGATCGGGCGCACCAGCTCGACGCCAAATAGGCTTGGCCGAACTGGCGAATGTCGTACAACGGATAGTTGGGGTTCGGCTTCGCGCCACTACCAAATCCAAGCTGGCTACTCACGCTGCTGAGCGAGCCGTTAACAATCCCGTTCTCCACACCGGCTTTGAATACGCCGTTGGCAAAACCAATCCCCCAAAGTCCAATTGTCAGTACGATGATCTGGATAATCGAATAACCGCTTGAAGCGGGCAGTAAGACTCCACCACCGAACACGATGCGCAGCGGAGTCCAAAGCGAACTCCATGCCTTGCCCATCGCTTCGCCCTCATTAGCCGTGTTGGCGACCCCGACAATGGCGATATACGAAACGAATAAAGACGCCAGTATCAGCAGACCAGAGTTGTACTGCACGAACATCGAGGCCAGCACGTTAGAGCTGGTAGTAACAGTTTCAGGGTCATTGCCTTGTGCCAAAGCGTCAATGACCGGCCCAAAGACTGCTTTAAGCACTCCAACACTTGCGTCTGAGCAACTGCTCGCGCCGTCCGTTGTGTCACACGGTGAAAAGGGCATTCCTGCCATCTGGAAAATCTCGCGGGGGAATTCACGAGAGAGTCTATAGGCCCACTGCATCCTTTAAAAGGCAGGCAAAAATGGGACATGGACTATAGTCCATCTATTATGGACAACGCCCTATCAACTCATTGTTTTTAAAATAGAAAATATATTTTTTAGTACTGAAAATATTTCTAATAGGCGATAAATAATAATGTTTATTTAACAAGGTCTGTCACGTAGACTCCAGCATCCCGAAATTTGCCAGCAGATACGGTGAAAAGTGAGATTCAAGCTCAAGTATCAAGACAATAAAACATTAGGTATCCAGTACATTGGCAACCCCGTAGCTTGCGTACGCCTTCTCGATGAAACGACCGAGAGCGGCAACCAAAAGCAAAGCTATGTCTGCACGATCAGCCGATGGGATACCAAGCTGCCAGAACACGCAGTCCAGTTGCTGACAAAGGTTGAAGTCGAGGAGTGGAAGGCATGGAAGGCAGCCCATGATGCTGCGTTCAGACGTAAGCAGCTCGAAGCATCACTGGATGCCTTACCTCTTACGTTGAGCTATGCAGCTACCGCCTTGACTGAGGAAGCGTGTACCGTCGATGAGGCACAGAAAACCGCTATTTGGTTGGCCCTGGACGCATTCAATCGTGCCATGGTGAAAGCTGGAATAGATCGTCCTACAAGGGGGCGCGGTCGGCCATCTTCGACAAAATTGGCTTCCCCAGAAATAGGAATGCCCATAATGCCGAACCTAGAACAACTTGGCTCCCCGCTTGAGTGTGCCTATCGGGGGATAGTGGAACGCTACAAAGCGTTACAGGCACGCTGCGTCGCCGAAAAATCAGATACTGATTAGATGCCTTAGAATCTTTTACCTAAGACAGCAAGCCGCTCTTTCATCAATTGGCCGTCACGCCGCATTTCTGCACGCAGGTCGTCCAGCTCCTCTGGGGTGAGCGAATAATACAGCGACCTCGTGGGTGGTTCTTCAGTTGTGCGCTGCCCATCGACCCCGTCCGGGTCGAACTGCTCTCTATCGAATGTCATACCGCATACCTCTACATATTCAAAATTCGCATGGCACTCACGCCCCCAAGGATCATGCACCCACAAGTCACCAAAACCGTCCCGAACGACGTAATACGCGCCGGGGTCGTTACGAACCACGAGCGGCAAGACATCGTCGAAATCTTGCGTTTCCGGGTTGAACCGCCACACGTACTTCATTCTATCGAGCATGGTGCCACCCTCACATATCCAAATCCGGCGAGTCCCTGTTCAATGAGTTCTGACGCTCACGCTCTTGCTCTTCCTTACGCTGCTGCAACCGCTGAGCTTGGGTCTGCCGTGCTGCTCGCTGATCGTCCTGATTCGGTGCTGTTGGCTCACTATCCACGTGCGTATTCATCAACGTTTGCCTCGCATAATCGCACTTTTCTGTCCAAGCATTTACTGATGAACCATGCGTTTTTAAAGCCTGACTCCAAGCATCGTCTCTTAACTTAATAGCGTCGGGATGATCGCTGTTCAAGTGATCGCGC
Organism: Pseudomonas sp. PvP028; assembly: GCF_017832255.1. NCBI lineage: Bacteria > Pseudomonadati > Pseudomonadota > Gammaproteobacteria > Pseudomonadales > Pseudomonadaceae > Pseudomonas > Pseudomonas sp. PvP028. The sequence continues at coordinate 317,702 of NZ_JAFIBL010000001.1, read as the reverse complement.
CGAGCCTCGGATGGTCGCTCTACGTTCTTGCCAAAATCATTGTCCCACTGCATGGCCTTGCCCTTCGCCATGTGTTGGCCAATGAAGCCGACCGCCTTCTCCAGGTCTGGCCGCTCACCCCATGACTCCCGGTATGTGCAATCCAGCCTGGACCGATACTGAGCCACATCAGCCTCGACAGCATCCATCTCAACATAATCACGGACTGGCCGAACCGGTGCTGGCGCTGATAGAGCCTGGTGGGCCTCATCTCGCGCCATAGCGGCCTGCCAGGGCGCTTTGTTGGCATCGTGCTGACGGATAGCATCGAGCTGCTTTTGATCCTCCACGAAGCGCTGACGCTTTTGATCAATGTCTGCCTCTATTGCTTCTTTGCGTTGCTGCTCTAACTCAGGATTGGCAAACCGCACATCCAGCCGTCGCTTCACCGCCGTCGCAAGCACTCGATCCATGAATTCCTGGCCACCGTGTACCGCTACAGCGCCGAACTTTTCTTTCGCCAGCAGCAACCCCATCTCGATACTATCTGCATCGTTTCGACTGTCCTTGTTGAAGGTGATGCGCCGTCCTTCATCACGGAACGCCAGCCGGTCATTTACCGAATAGTTCACCGCACCAGTCGAACGATCAACAGCCCACGTAACGCGCGCCGAAAGCCTTGCAGGCCTAGCCGGGTCAAGATCGCTATCCGAAGTAGTCGTGAAGTAGGGTCGCCGTACGTCCGCGACATCTGGCTCTTGCGGATGTTTGCCTGTGCGTTTTTCTGCGTAGGAAAAGCCTCGAAGTTGCGCTATAGCTGCTGAATCGCCAGCCTCAGCACAATCTGCAACCCATTCCCGATAAGAAGGATGTTGCTCTTTTCGTAAACTGGCATTTTCAGCTTTAAATATGACTTTTAATTCGTCTCGTTTGGCCGCAGCGGTAAACGCTGCGACCGACAGAAGTGCTCTGCGATGGTTGCCGTCTAGCCCACTTCGACGGATGCCTTCGCGTTCTGCCCTAAGTAGATCGGTGAGGGCCTTACGCCGCAACTTCTGGGTGCGGGCTAGCTCAACCTTAGCCGGAGCTTTCATCGCCTTCCACTCAACGACAGAACCTTCATATTTGGCGCGCAACTCTGCGCGTTCTTTGGCGCGCTTCTCGCGGTTGTCGGCACGCTTGGTTGGATCGCGCAATGGGCGATGTTTGCTGTAGGTCTGATTCTCTAACGCTTCCCGGTCAAAATACCTGGTTTTAAGTGGCTCGTATGGGCCAAGCTGCTTTATGAGTTTTCCCCCACCCAACCCCATCTCAGATGCCTTGATCGGAGCCTGGGCGAGATCACTTACCGACGCCACGTAGAAAGCGTTGTTTCGGTCATTTGCTGGTCTCAACTCAAGTCCATGAGTGGCAAGTATCGTATGCAGCTCCTGCCACGAAGCTTTCGCGGATTCCATTAGCGCCTTGGCATCATCTTTGGGCGGTCCTTTGGCATAGCTCGCTAACGACTCATTACCACTGTGAACTTCAAGCTGCCGGGCCTTCTCTGGCAAATCAGCGCGACTCCCTTCCCGTGCCTTGAGCCGGTGTGCCGCACTCGTATAAGTCCAATCTATAGACTTCTTACCGTCAACCTCTTTGACAGAAAAAGGCCCATTGTCGTGTTTCCACCCTTGGTCAATTTCGATCTGCCGCATTGCCTTATCCAATGTGAATTTCGAATACGACATTTTCGGTACTCGGTGTCTATCTGGATGAACCTTATTCACCATGATATGCAAGTGCGCATTGTCGGTATCACGGTGTATGGCCGACAGATACTCATGACCGTTAAGTCCAATAGCAGCGAGCGCAAATTTACCCGCATCAAAAGCTTGATCATCGGTTGGGCAGTCTCCTTCTGACCAGCTCAGAACGAGGTGCATTACCGGATCTTTCGTGCGCTTACTTCGAACCGAAGTACCCCACATTTCAATCCATGCGGTGTCCTCAGAAAGGCAGTTTGTTTGCACTGCCACAGCTCCTTCAGTGACCTCACCGGTCTCAGGATCAATACCATGCCGAAAACTATTTATGTACTTGGATAGACTACGGAAGCTTGTCTTTCCATCGCTTCGTCGGGCAACGATCTTAGCGATCATCGCTATCCACTTCCTCGACGTCAGGCGCTATACGTTTGAGTGCCCTTGTTGCCTCGTCAACGGCATTCTTAAACGCAATCAATAACTCAGATGTTTGCTGTGAATGCGCACCACGGCTGCTATTAAATAAATCTTTTTGCAGTCCACCTAAACTACGAAGCTGAGCTGCAAACGTCTTTATGTCTGCACAGATGATGCGATCTGATTGGTTCCTTATGCGGCGACTCAATCCAGCACAACGAATAAACATCGACAACGATATGCCTGCATCCTCAGCTTTAGCTTTCAATGCATCTGCCTCTTCGGGCAAACAGCGAGTGTGAACGACCACAGTTCGTTTCCTTGTATCCGAACCAGAACGACCATTGACCATAACAAACTCCGACTCTAATGGCCGCACGGCGGCAGGGGCCTCGGGGCGGAGCCCTGAGCAGGGCAGGTTAGGGGGGATGACGAGCGAAGCGAGGAAGAGCTCCGGTGAGATACCAGCACGAAGTGCGCGGTAGCTCAAACCACACCCTGTCCTCGATCATCATGACTTCCACGGAGAAGGTAGCTTGGAGTTTTTATATGGTCAAATACGGCTCGGCGCCTAGAGAAAGTACGTACTTACACAATGTTCGCACCATGATGCCACAGAGTTGCCACAGAGTTGCCACAGAGTTGCCACAGAGTTGCCGCAATATGTACACAATCTTACCATGCAGTTACCACATTGCTACCACATTGCTACCACAATGGTTACAGGCTATAGCCACAGAGTTACCAGCTTGTTAGCACAGTCTTACCATACTAGTACCACTATTTTTTGGCACGATATATGGGTCGAAATTTTTCGGTTTTTTCATAAAATGACTTGGCGCGTTGAGGCGCTATACAAAAAAGCAAAGGGCTTTTTGAAGGGGAAGGTTGATCAGCCTTCAGAACGGGCCGTGGTTTCCGATCCGCCGCATAGGGGCTTTGCCCCTCTGGACTCCCCACACTCGCCCGCGTGGCGTCGGGAGCCTGGGATAGAAGCGCTCCCAGTCACCCTAGCGAAGGCTATTGGCCTCGAACGCGTCAAGGGGCCGAGTCCTCGCCCCTTCGGTGCTGCGGGCCGCACCAACCCCTTGACTCGACCATTAGACTTCAGACATTTTCAAGATATGATGAGCGACGCGTAATGAAAAAGTCAGTATAAAATTAAGAGGGGGTTGCGGTGCAGATTTTGACAGTTTCAGATTTTGAAAAAGTGGCCGTTAGATATTCAACTTTGTTCTATTCAAGATCTCTCAAGGATGGTCCGAAAAATATCGCGTATTGGATATCAGTTTTTTTCTTTGTGCTAACAATATTTTTTATGTTCTACAGTTTGGTTGAGTTAGCGTTAGGGCGGGATGCGAACACAGGCCTAGCAATGATAGCTGTTCTTTTTGAAATCGTCGGTTTGGCAGTTTGGATTGCTTTTTATGAGCCTGCTTACAGATATGACAAGCTAAAAAGGTCAGGCTTAAATATTTCCGATGTGCTTTGTAAAAAACAAGATAGAGAAATTATCAAAGGCATTTGGCGTAAAAAGAATTTATCTGTCCCGCCTGATAAGTATTTTGAGTTGGCCAAGAATTTGTATGAGGTTCAGGGTATGCTCTCCGAGTCTAGAAAGAATAAGCAGCTGGGCGATCGTTTTTTGAGTAGCTTTTTCAGCCTTAAGCCGTTTCAGACCTTGCTTTCAATTCCAGTTATATTGGCTATGATAAATTTCGCATTTAAAATACCTGGCGTGGAATTCAAAGTGTCGAATATTAACCTCTCGGTTTTCATGATAACTGCTGCGAAATATTCGCTCACCCTTTTTCTTATTTCACTAACTCTAGTTTTGATTGTTAGGTTGTTGTTGACGATGTCTATAGGTGTTTTCGAGCTGGTTAGTGAAACCTACAGAGGCAAATGCTCAGATTTGACTAAGAGAAGGTTTGTTAGAGCTTTGCTTGAACGAGCCGACTTGGTGGGGTGAGTGTGGCGTGCTGATGTGATCTATGCTCGTAGTGTCCGAAAACTTACGATGTATGACTTGGCTCACTTTGGTTGATCTAATTTGGCTAATAACAATTAGTTTGTGTTTTGGGTATCTGGATGGTGCATTTTTTGAAGGTTTTCTGTGGAGTTTTCGAGAGCGCCTATCTAAGGTAGGACCCAAGTGAAAAGCGCTCTCTGAATTATTTGTTAGGTATTTAACTCTCTCCGAGTAGCCGATTTGTGAGTGAGTGCAAAAGCAGATTTTGGAGAATTGGCAGTGGATGTGAACTGTTTGACTATCAGGTCGACTACCATCCGCGCATCATGAATCAGTGTTTTTTGCGCAATGGCCTGGACGAGCGCGTTGTGGACGTCGATCCGTTTGCTAGGCGGGGTCTCCGACAAATCGAACGGCGTTGCCCCCTAGTGTCGTGTTTTCTTTTAGTACTTTCTGTTTAGGTTGGTAGTTGGTGTTATCTACAACGCTTCCCGATACGGTATCCATCCCATATTCATCAGGTATCGCAGAGGTATCATCGTCCGAGCGCGGCATAGCCTTGTCTATCCAAGCTTGCTTCTCTCTGTTAGTTAATCGAGAGTTCGAATTAGTGACGAAATCCTCTTTCCACTCGGGCGGAACGTTCATGTATAGGAATTTCAAAATGCCTATGGATGAACCATCCTCATGTTCTCTCTTTAAAGACTCTCCGGCTTGCGGCCCCTGCGGGACCGCAGATATCTGATGTACACCGGATTGCACCCCCAGAGCGCGACTATTTGCAGCCTGGCTCGGAGTGGGTTGTGGGGAAGCTGAATCGACTTGGCCACGTGTCCCAGGCGCAGCCTCGGCAGGCCTGAGAACTCTCACAGTGGCCGGTTGTGATATTTCCCTGAGAATGCGCTTGTAGCTGGCCACCGTTCTCACCGAAACGCCGGCGAGAGTCGCTATCGCAGAACGGACCAGTGCCTTGCCCTGGTCTTGAAGCTGCCTGCAAGCAGCGCGTATTTTGGATTCTGTGGCTTTGTGCCGCAGCTCATTAGTGCGCTGCGCAGCCAGGCTCTGCCGCTCTGTGAGCGACAGGCTGCCATCGAGCTGCATTGCGCCTCGATGGCAACGACGATCACCGGTGTACCGATCCCACGTCCAGCGACCTACGGATTTGACCGTGGAGCGTATCGACGACAGCGGCAGGTTTTCCGAAAAACCCTGTTTGAGAAAGCTGTTGTGGTTGTACGCATACGCATCGAGCGAGCGCATGAACGACTCGAACGACCCCAGCTCACGCTCGCGATTGACGATGCTGTACGCAAAATAGCGCAGTTGCTCGAACAGGATGCAGTGCCGCGAATGGCTGACCTGATCAAGCTTCGGACCTGTGGCCCAGGGTTTGACTGTCAGCTCCACCGCGTTCGCCAGTTCGCCCAGTTCATACACGTGGCTGTGAAATTCGGTCGTCTCCCACCAGGGGTGACCGGGTGTTTTGGCCACCGGGCCACCGTGGTAGTCCATGTCCGCGTCGAGGCGAGCCGCAAACGCGGTATAGATCGCTTTCATGTACTGAATCGGCTTGGCCCGTGCGTTCTCTGTGGTGCACACGGACGGCACGGCATAGAACAACTGGGAATGGCCGCTTTTGCGGTTACGCACCATCAGGTTCGGCGCGGGCAACCCGGCATCGTCCCAGGCCAAGGCGTTGGCATGGTCCAGGTCGAACACCAGCCAGGACACCATGCCGAGGCGATTGACCTGCATATAGGGATAACGCAGCGCGTATTCACGGGGACGAACGCGGGTCGCGGTTTTGTCGTCACTGCACCGCGCCATGTACGGCGCTTCCAGCAATAATCGGTTGAGCGCAGTGCCGTCTTCGAAAACACGCGCCGGAGGCATGTGGGTGCTGGTGGCCAGCGGATCGACCTTGGCCGAGGGTGAGGTCGAGTGGGCAAGACTGATCGCATTGTCGTGGATCATGCTTCACCGCCTTGGCCAGCAGGTTGGCCAACGGCGTGAAAGGGTGTGACACAAGGGGTCAACTGGCGGGGCAGGGTGCTGTCATCAAGGACGCACAGCCGCTGGAGAATTTTTTCCATAAGTCCACCGTTCAGCGGCGAACTGAAGACTTCACTTTTGACGGCTTGAAGATTTCCTGCCTTGTCCGCGCTCGTAGCTTGGGTCTCAATACCTGAGACGGGTTGTGGTGATCCCACCAGACATACACCCAGACGACCATTTTCTGACGGTCAAACCTAGCGAGGTCTGCTTCCTGGAGGCGTACTATTACTTGAAGCGATTGGTCCGCTCTCCAGCCGATTTCTGCTCCAGTAATAAGAGGACGTATTGAGTAGATTCCAGTGATATTGCTCACCGGACCAGCCAGAAGGTGCTGAAGTGCCACCTTATCTTCTGTCGTGCAATTGCAAGGCTTCGGTGAGTGCCAAAAATTTTGATCATTGATCGTGCGCTGTCGGCCCATCTCAGCTTCTCCCTTGCGTGGTATTGCGGGCTGCTGCACGGGCCTCCAGCCAATGATCAATCTCGTGCTCAAGAAAACCGATTACACGTCCGCCTCCGATGCTGATCGGTTGCGGAAAGTCATCTTGTTTGCACAGCCTCCACAAAGATGTCCGGCTGACAGCAATTTTTGAGCAGGTATCTTGGATACGAAGAACTCTCACGGCACACCCCGAAACGTTGTGGAATCGTGGCCATGGTCATTTGATCTGCCGTCTGGAGCACGGACATCATTTGTTCCTTTTTCGATGATTTTTTGTCCGTGCACTGAGAATTTGGCGAACCCTCACCCGGTATATGGCATGCCTACGGTTCGCTATCTCAGGACTGTTGCGATGGCTACTGTGCCGGCGACGCACCGTCCCGATAGCACTTAATATTCGGGTAGGTCGCTGTAGAACGCCGTTCGCACGTTTATGCTGCCGACCTTGGCGGGCCAGGCTCCTCTAATATTCTTAAATCAGAGGGAATATGGCTTCGAGCAACGGGAAGCAGTTGGGTACACGAACAGCAGCTTTGGGTCGAAGCAGCCGCGCGCGCTCAAGGCCTTTTTAAAAGCGCAGCGCCGTGTGCTGGAAGATGCTCGGCGACGCTAGGTTATTCAGGAAAGTAGTGACTCAGTGAGGACATAATTGGTGATAACGTATTTCTTACATTGGTAAGTAACGGCCATAACCGACAATGGTACGCATGCGCCGCCGGGGGACGTGGTGTCAACGAGCTGACGAACAGCCATAATCCTTCACGATTTCTAGCCGATAGCTTCAAGACCAGGCCTCTGGCCATCTTGCAGTGGGAAGTCCTATGCGGCTCAGAAATATAAACCTCGCTCCACGCGCCACCTTGTTTTTTTCGGCCATCATTTTGCTGGTCGTGGTCTTGGGCGTCATCGCCATACTGCAGATGGGCAAGCTTCGCGATACGGAAAAGGATGTCGAACTGAATTGGCTACCCAGTATTCGGCAAACCGCGATGATGAACTCCACCGTCCTTCGCGTCCGGTTGGAGACCCAGCGGGCCGTTGCCGATCCTCAAACCGTTCAGCAGACCATCGTCAAATTTCCTGCCTACCGGAAAGCCATGAAGGATGCGGTCTATAACTATGAGACCCTCATTGCGAGTGACCAGGAGCGACAGTTGTTCTTGGCCGTGAAAAAGTCCTACGACGATTACGCAAGCCAACTGGATCTGCTGGAACCTTTGTTGAAGGCAGGCGACACCGCTTCGATTGTCAAACTCGTCGCTACCGGTATACGTCCCCTCACGAACCAAATGGAAACTCAGGTCGAGGAATTAACACAATTCAATAACAAAGGCGCTGCGCTTGCCGGTGTTCAAGCGACGCAAGTTTATGATTCAGGTCTTTACATCGTCATCGGCCTGATTATCTTCGTCGCGCTCCTGACTCTTTGTTTGGCAACTCTTCTAACCAAAACGATTACGTCGCCCATCGGGAGCGCCCTTAGCGTCGCCGAACGCATTGCCTCAAGCGACCTGACGAAGGAGGTTGAGGTAAGCGGTACCGACGAGGCAGGCAGGCTTTTGAGCGCGTTGGCCACGATGCAGCAGAACCTTCGAAGCACGATCATGCAGATCGCTGACTCCTCATCCCAACTGGCTGCCGCCTCGGAAGAAATGACCGCGGTGACTGAGCAATCCAGCCTTGGCCTAGTGTCGCAGAATGATGAAGTAAATCAGGCTGCAACTGCTGTCACCGAGATGAGCGCTGCAGTGGACGAGGTAGCACGCAATGCCGAATCAGCTTCCGAAGAGTCCAGGAAAGGTCAGGGCTATACGGAGGTTGGTTTGGAGCGTGTATCGCAGACGCTTAAGTCCATCGAAAAGCTGTCGAGCAACGTGCGCGACACCAGCGAGCAGATCACTGGCTTGTCCAATCGTGCACAGAACATTTCCAAAGTGGTTGAGGTGATCAGAGCCATTGCTGAGCAGACCAATCTGCTTGCGCTCAATGCCGCGATCGAGGCCGCTAGGGCGGGTGAACAAGGCCGAGGCTTCGCAGTCGTTGCCGACGAAGTTCGAGCCCTCGCTCACCGCACGCAAGTGTCTACGCAAGAAATTGAGCAGATGATTCAGGCCATTCAGAACGATTCTGACCAGGCCGTGAAGGCGATGGCCACCAGCAGAGAACTGGCTGCAGAATCCCTAAGCGTCGCAGGCGATGCCAGCAGTTCGCTTGACCAGATCGCGACAGCTATTACGGGCATCAACGAGCGTAACATTCTCATCGCCACCGCTTCGGAAGAACAGGCGCACGTCGCCCGGGAAGTCGATCGCAATCTGGTTAGCATTCGCGAGCTGGCCTCCCAAAGTTCTGCAGGTGCAAGCCAGACTGCAAGCGCTTGCAACGAGATGTCGAAGCTTGCGGTTAATCTGAATCAGCTGGTCAATCGTTTCAAGGTTTAAGGTATTCACGTACGTCAGCGGACTCGTCCGATGTCCTTGGATATCGGACCTAGACTGTCTGGCGATATACCGTCCTCCCTGAGCCTGAGCCTGAGCCTGAGCCTGAGCCTGAGCCTGCAGGGATTGCACAGTCTATTGGCTATTGGGTTGATCGGCTGTTTGTGTTTTGTGGGGTGGGTGACGTTGCGGGCCCGTGAAGATGTCCCGTAGGATCATTGATCTGAATTGTCTTCCCATGCTGCCATCCATCCGCACCTGGATCTGCTTTGGGGATCTGAATATCGGCTCGTTGAGCTTTGATTGCCGACTTGACGATTCCCAAGCGTTGGTTGCGTTGTTGCTGCATTGCGGGATCAGCCTGGCCGTCAGCTGTGATCCCCATCATCAGTTGTGGAACACCTAGGGGAAGTGTTTTGTCTTGATCGGTGTGCCAGGTGTGCCACGTCTTGCCATAGGTATGAGCCAGTCGCTCCACCCGGTCAGCAATACACGTCGTGGGCTCGCTGGTAATGACGGCTGCCGGGCTTCTGTCCTATCAAATAATCAGCACGCGCTGAGGAGAGGAATATGAAAGGTTTTCTGGTGACTTTCTTTACTCAACAGAATCGTCGCTATCAGGGAAAGATGCTCGGCGACTGGGTCGTTGATTTGGCGAAAGAAATGGGACTGCGGGGTGCGACCCTGTCCACAGGTATCGAAGGCTTTGGGCATACCGGCCGGCTGCATTCCTCGCATTTTTTTGAACTGGCGGATCAGCCTACCGAAATTCGTATGGCCATTACCGAGGACGAATCTGAACAGTTATTCAAGCGATTGGAGCTTGAACATATCTCGTTGTTTTACATAAAAACCCCAGTCGAGCTGGGCTTCGTCGGAACAGAGGTCACCTAGTTTGGCCCTCTTTCATAAGCGGTGACTCGAAGACGCCTTCGCTTGCCTCGTAATCCGAAACACGATTTTACATTTTGGACAGACCTAGCTAAGCTCGGCGCATTGGAGATGGCATTCCTCCATTAACCAACCGCTGCGCCCGTAGCAGCTGATGATGCCTACAGAAACCTGATCAATCAGGTCTGTAGGCGTTCGCGCTCAGATTCCCTTTTTGGTCAGGCCCACTTACTTTTTTGTGGCTGGCCAAATGTCTAAATTTCGACGACCTGAACAACTCGACTTACTGCCCTATATAGCGAAATGGCTTGCGCTTGCAGGTCTTGTAGCTCTTTTGGCAGGCTCTGCTTCTGCGTTATTCCTCCTTTCCTTGGATCATGCCACCCAGTGGCGAGAAACCCATCCTTTGGTGATCTGGCTCCTGCCAGTGGCTGGCTTTGCTGTGGGACTTGCATATCACTTGATAGGCAAACCCGTTGATGCCGGAAACAACCTGATCATCGATGAAATCCATGATCCTAAGAAGATCGTGCCTTTGCGCATGGTGCCGATGGTGCTGATTGGAACCGTGGTTTCCCACCTTTTTGGTGCATCTGTGGGACGTGAGGGGACGGCGGTGCAAATGGGCGGTGCCCTTGCCGATCAACTGACGCATGTCTTCCGTCTGCGCCGCGAAGACCGTCGGGTGATTCTCATGGCCGGTATCAGTGCTGGCTTTGCGTCCGTCTTCGGCACCCCTCTTGCCGGGGCTTTATTCGGACTTGAAGTATTGGCCATTGGACGTATGCGTTACGACGCGCTTTTCCCTTGCGTGGTTGCGGCAATCGTTGCTGACCAGGTGGGGCAAGCCTGGGGCGTGGTTCACACGCATTACGTCATTGGCGAAGTGGTTCCGGTGCAGCTGTGGAGCGTCATGGCTGTGGTGGCAGCTGGGATTATCTTTGGCCTTACCGGCCTGCTATTCGCGACTGCAACCCACAAGCTCGGAGCCTTCGTTAAGCGGCTTATCACCTATTCACCATTAAGACCCTTCGCCGGCGGCCTGCTGATCGCAGTCTCAGTGTGGGCGCTCAGTAGTAACCATTACATCGACGTTGATAAGTACATCGGGCTAGGCATTCCGAGCATCGTCCAATCCTTTCAAATGCCAATGGCCCCTTGGGATTGGCTTGGAAAGATGGTGTTCACCGTTGTCTCCTTGGGCACTGGATTCAAAGGCGGTGAAGTGACACCGCTGTTTTACATCGGTGCCACCTTGGGGAATGCGCTGGCTCCCGTCTTGCACCTTCCCTTCGGCATGCTGGCTGGTATCGGCTTTGTCGCCGTCTTTGCCGGTGCAGCTAATACGCCACTGGCAACCATCGTTATGGCCATGGAGCTCTTCGGGCCCGAAATTGCTCCGCTTGCAGCCATTGCCTGTATCGCAAGTTACCTCGTATCCGGACACACCGGGATCTATCACGCCCAGCGCGTCGGCCACAGCAAGCATCACCGTCCTCTTCCGGAGGAAATCCGGCTCTCTGATATCAAGCAATTTCATGCTCAAAGTGAATCCGCCAGCGAGCGGAAAGTGACTCTTGCGGGGGAAGAGAAATGATTGAACATCACCAAGATCGCCTGACAGCTTTGCAACTCTATTTTCCTGGCGCTAGCCGGGCTCGCGTGACCAGCTTCTGGCACCACCTAAGCGCACTTGCACTAGCCCAGCACCTCCTTAAAGTTGCTCAAAAAGCAAAAATTGAGCAGGTCATGCTCAAGACGATTTCTGCAGGTTATTTGCCAGGCTATCGCATCTCCCATCATCACCCGGAGCTTGGCGATATGCGTCATCCCCAGTGTCTGGAATTGCTAGATACAGAGGACAAGCTGCGCGCATTCCTGCGCGACCACGCTGACGAGTTACGCAAAGTGCGAGCAGTTCTTCTCTTATGTGAGTTACCGCTCACTGACGCGTCGTAATTCAGTTTGAAAACAGCTCGGAAATGAAGAGGTAAGGCCGACCGAAGCGTCGGTCACTCGCGACATTAGAGGATGTAGCTATGAACGGCTTTCAACTGACGTTTTTCACCGAACAGAGTACCAACTACCAGCACCTTCCACTGGGAGAGTGGTTGGTCGAGTTCGCCAAGCGAGAGGGCGCGTTGGGTGCGACGTTGGTGAGCGGTACAGAGGGGCTAGATCATTTGGGGCATTTGCATACGGCGCATTTCCTCGGCGGTGCCGACCATCCCGTCACGGTGACTATATCCACTGATGAAATTGGGTGCGACAGGTTGCTGGAGGCATTGGCCAAGGAGTCGTTTTCACTGAGCTATATCAAATTGCCCATCGAATACGGTCGAGTGGGCCAGGCGAAAAACTAAAAAACGCACCTTGTTGGACAACCAATAAAAAGGATAAACGCCATGTACCGAGTTTATAACCTACGTCCACAGCCAGCCCCCGCTAACTGGGCTCATGACAACAGGCAGCTCCTCGTAGGACTGGTTTTTTGGTCGCTTTTTCTGGCGGGCATCGCAGACAATCAAAAGATTTCGAGCGAGGGGTGGTACGTCGTCACCCCGCTCGAAGGCGCATTAGTCACGATGCGTATGCCCAGTGAAAAGTCCTGCAAGGCCGACGTAGCCCAGACCTGCGTACCGGGCTACGAGCTGAGAGCACAGCAACATTGAGCGCGATGGCGGTTGGCAATCCAAAGATGAGATCGCGAAATGGAGCTCACCGACGTCGGCTCATCAAAATCATTTTAGAGAATTGGGAGACCACATGAGCGCAGTGACGCTGAGCATCGTATTCGGGCTTGTGATGGGCAGGTTTTTCACAGGATCCGTCTATGAGTTCGCCGCGCTTTTCATCGTAAGCGTTGGAGTGTCCTTGCTGACCTTTCATCTGCTAAATCAAAGGCGCGTCAGGCTACAAGCCCAGACGGCGTATTGCTGCTCTGTAATGGTTGCTTCAAACCAAATGATGGAGCTTTTCCAGATGGCAAAAAGAGGGCAGTTCATGCCCTTGGTGGGAGAGATTCCTGAACTAATTATTGGAGGCTTCTTGGTTCCCGCAATTGCGGTGTCGGCAGTGCAGCTGTTCAGGATACTCATGGAGAGCTGACGTCCGACATAGAGGCCTCTCAACGGATTCAAATGGTTAATGACGCTCCCGAATCGTTACTTGGAGAAGATCAATGAAAACGCAAATCCAGGCCATTCATGCACGTGAAATTCTCGATTCACGCGGTAACCCTACCGTTGAAGTCGACGTCACCTTGGAGTGCGGCGCCATGGGCCGGGCTTCAGTACCGTCCGGTGCCTCTACAGGCGCTCACGAAGCAGTTGAGTTGCGTGACAAAGATACACAGCGGTACTCCGGCAAGGGAGTGTTAAAGGCCGTTAGCAATGTGAATACCGAAATACTTGAGTCTCTGAGGGGCATGAATGCGATTGACCAGGAACAAATTGATCATTTTATGATTAAGCTGGATGGAACCTCTGATAAATCCAGGCTTGGAGGAAACGCGATCTTGGGCGTGAGCCTCGCCGTTGCCAGAGCGGCGGCTTCTGCGCTGAACTTGCCCTTGTTCCAATATCTGGGCGGCGAGCAAGCAGCAAGAATGCCCGTCCCGATGTTCAATATTCTCAATGGAGGTGTCCACGCCAACTGGCAAGGCCCTGACTTTCAGGAATTCATGATTGCACCTACAGGGGCTGGCAGTTTCAAGGAAGCCTTGCGATGGGGCGCCGAGGTGTACCACGAGCTGAAAGCGGTGCTTAAGGACGTCGGCTATTCAACTGCGGTCGGAGATGAGGGCGGCTTTGCGCCGGCACTCAAGAAAAACTCAGACGCCATTGAGCTGATCATCAAGGCAATCGAAAGGGCTGGTTACGCGCCTGGATCTCAGATCGAGATCGCTATCGATCCAGCATCCAGCGGCTTCTATGAAAACAGGCTTTACCATCTGCGCTCTGAGGGTCGTAAGGTCGATGCTCAAGAGCTGATTAGTCTCTATTCCTCCTGGGTCGACAAGTATCCGATTGCGGTACTGGAAGATGGCCTCGCGGAAGACGATTGGTCAGGTTGGAAGCTATTGAATGCTGCTCTGGGTGACCGGATCGAGTTGGTTGGAGATGACCTATTTGTCACCAATGTCGAACGGATTCAGCGAGGCATCACAGAAAACGTCGCCAATGCCGTATTGATCAAACCTAATCAAATCGGAACGCTGACTGAGACCAAAGCCGCCATCGAAATGGCCTATGGGGCAAATTGGGGGGCGATGGTTTCTCATCGTAGCGGGGAGACGGTGGACAGCTCCATCGCTGATCTGACTGTCGCGATGGGGACTGGCCATCTCAAGACAGGAGCTCCATGCCGGGGGGAGCGGGTCGAGAAATACAATCAGTTTCTGCGAATAGAAGAGTATCTTGGCAGCCGTGCGTTTTATGCAGGACATGATGCATTCGTGCGCTGACGGCCTATCGCCGGTAAACCTGTTGGACTGGTGACCGTAAAAAAACGAACCACGTATAGCTGTTGGCAAAAACGTCAGTGGCATTGGCCTTTCCTAGACGCTTGGAGATATGAGCATGAGCTACACGGATATTCCAGCTGGTAACGCGATCCCCGATGACTTCTTCACCGTTATCGAGATTCCTGCAAACCACTCGCCGATCAAGTACGAGGTGGACAAGCCAAGTGGACAGATCTTCGTTGATCGCTTCCTCAGCACGCCGATGTTCTACCCGGCTAACTACGGGTTCATTCCAAATACCTTGAGCGATGACGGCGATCCTTTGGACGTCCTCGTGATTTGCCCTTACCCGGTATCACCTGGCGTTGTCATCCGCAGTCGCCCAGTAGGTGTGATGTACATGACGGACGAAGCTGGTGCGGATGCCAAGGTAATCGCAGTGCCTCATGAAAAACTCAGCTCTATGTACAGCAATGTAAAGGAATGCTCTGACCTCCCTGCGTTACTCCTCGCACAGATTCAGCACTTCTTCGAAAACTACAAAGCGTTAGAGCCGGGTAAGTGGGTGAAAATGGGCCGCTGGGGGAGCGCAGACGAAGCGCGGGAAGATATTCGTAAATCGGTAGCGGCCTATAACCTGAAGAAGGAGGCTTCCAAGTAGTGTTACTCAATCAGAAGAGCGCAGAGCAGGAAATTTCTCTGAAGGCAAGAGAAGACTTTTTGCTGCTGCCGAAAACTGCTGAATTGACGCGCTGGGTAATGGCCCAGTCCACGGGCGAAAGAACATTACCGTATTTCGATCCACTGGATGGCGGCGTCTTCGCAAGGGTATTGATCTTGTTGGAATCGCCCGCTCGAACGGTCAGTCTTCCACGGTATGTCTCAAGAGACAATCCGGGGCCTGCACAACGCAACCTGAAAGGTTTCATTGAGCAGGTTGGACTGGCACGTCACAAAACCGTCCTTTGGAATTTGTACCCTTGGTTACCAGATCTCGATAAGCCCAAGGGTCCGCTCCGCAGAGCGCAAATTGAGGAAGGTATCGAGATGCTGATCACGCTACTGACGCTTTTCCCTGATCTCGTCACTATCGTGTTTGCCGGACGTGTTGCCCAGAAAGCCATACCGCGTGTTCGGCTCGCCTTCCCTAATTTTTCATTGCTGGAAATGCCACACCCAAGTCCCCTTTCTGTTTGCACTCACCCGAATGTTAGGCAGCGCATTTTGTCCACACTGCGTCACGCCAAACAGTCGATCAAGTAGCCAAAGGCTCAGGTTTTGCTCGCCTTGCTCAGCGAGTGGATACACGGCGAGACGAACAAGTTGCCGCGATAGGCACCAGCCAGGGTTTTAGCCGCGACGATCATCCACATGACAGTCAGCATCAACACCAGCACCACGCCAAAGAAGCTAAAGAACGTGAGGTGCAGCATAGAGCCCAATTTGAGGGTTGTTACGGCGTACACTCCCAGCGGAAAGGTGAAGCCCCACCAGCCGAGGTTGAAGGGAATGCCCTCCCTGAAGTAGCGCCCGGTAATTAGCAGCGCCAATACCATCCACCACAATCCCAGCCCCCAGAACAGCACACCACCGATCAAGCCAATGCCCTCGGCTACGCCGCCGATGCTTGCCATTCCATGAGCAGCAAAGATTGCTGGAGCATCGTTGCCCAGCAGCAACATCCCCAAAGCCCCGGTACCGATCGGCCCTAAAGACAGCCAGCTCGATGCTGCCATGCTTTCATGAGGTAGTTTGTGCAGCGCCATGCGCAGTAACAGGATCACCAGTATGCTCAAGGCGACGGGCACCGAGTAGGCCCACAGCACGTAGCTGGTGATGAGCATGGTGAACTGTGCGCTCGCATCAGCGAGGTGCGGAGCCAATAGACCGCCACTGGCGGCAGCCACCTCAGCCGCAACTACTGGCAGCAGCCATACCGCTGTCATCTGATCAATGCTGTGCTGCTGGCGAGTAAACATCATATACGGGATCAGCACCCCGCAGGCCAATGCCATGGTGACATCGATCCACCACAACACTTCGGCTAAAGCGACTACCCCACCCCCCCAGCGTGGCAAACCATAAAGGAGAAAACCGTTGATGATGGTCGCCAATCCCATGGGGATAGTTCCAAAAAACATCGATACAGTGGAGTGGCCGAAGATCTGTTTGGCCTCATCGAAGAACAATACCCAACGGCTCGCGTACATCAGCGTAAACAGGCAAAACAGCACGATATTAAAAAACCACAAGGCTTCCCCTAACGCTTTGGGCCACTGCGCAACAAAGGGCAGTTGGCCCAGAGCCAGCGCCAGAATCCCGGTGCCCATCGTGGCGGCGAACCAGTTGGGTGTGAACTGCCGGATCGCTTCTCGTGGATTGGACAAAGCCGCCAGTGGATGGCTGCCGCCCATTATAGCTGCGAGTCGTGTCTCACTCATTTTCGCGCTCCCGCTTCAGTGTGCCTTCGATATGACATGGTTGAAGTATAGCTTGATGGGAATAGCGGTAAAAACGGATAGTATAGGTTTATATGACCTATTAAGAAGGTAGATTACTTGAAGCTAAGCCTACGCCAGCTACAAATTTTCTGCGCCGTCGCGCAGCACGGTAGCACCACCAGCGCCGCCATTTCGGTGTCACTGTCCCAATCTGCAACCAGCGCCGCACTGAACGAGTTGGAAAGCGCCTTGGATACCAGGCTGTTCGACCGTGTAGGCAAGCGTTTAGTGCTGAACGATAACGGCCATGCCTTACTGCCTCAAGCCAGAAGGATGCTTGAGAATGCACAACAGATAGAGGCCAGTTTCTTACCCGGCCATGCCGGGCTGAAGACACGCTTGCGGGTAGGATGCAGTACCACGATAGGCAATTATGTTCTGCCATTGATTCTCGGTGAGCTACGTCAATCAACACCACATTTGAGGGTCGATGTCGACATGGCCAACAGCATGGCTATCGCAAGAAGAGTCGCTGATTTCGAGATTGATATGGGCCTGATCGAGGGGCCTTGCCACCTGCCCGAACTCAGTGCCGAGCCTTGGCTAATTGATGAGTTGCTTATTGTCGCAGGCCAACGGCACCCCTTGGCACTAAAGCAGCAGGTCACACTTGATGATCTTCGTACCGCTGAATGGCTACTGCGCGAGCCAGGTTCTGGTACCCGTGAAGAAGTCGAACAATTGCTGCTGCGTCATTTGCACGATCTCGCCGAAACGCGCCAGATCGGCAGTTCAGAGGCCATCAAGCATACCCTCGCACAAGGCATCGGCATCAGTTGCCTGTCCCGCTGGGTCGTTCGGGATCTACTGGCCTCTGAAGTCTTGGTTGAACTGCCGCACGCGTTGCCTGCACTGACCCGACGTTTTTTTCTGATCCGCCACCGGGACAAATACATCTCGCCTGGGCTTGAGCGATTCTGGGAAAAATGCAGTCAATTCGTGAGCCAGGAATAGCTGGACCTATTTATAAAACAGGTAAGAGCTACCAAAACAAGTTGTTTCCGGAATTTATCAACGACGCATAAAGTCAACTCATTGCCCTGCAGCGATGAACGAGTTGTATATGCCAAGGCGCGACTGGGTGCCTTGCTTACCCTATGAGGAAATTCTGATGAATGTGATAAAGAAAACCGTCACAGCCCTGACGTTGGGTGTTGCGTTGGCCGCATCGATGAGCGCGTGGGCCGCGCAAGATCGCTGGACGTTTGACGGCGATATTCACAACAACTCGCTGGCCGTCAGCCCTGATGAAACGACGGCGGTGGTCTCTTACAGTCAGCGTCCAGATGTAGTGGTTTATGATTTGAAAACCGGTAAGGTTCGCCAGGTTCTCACCGGCTACGTCACGCCGCGAAATATTGTGTTTTCGCCAACTGGCGATGTGTTCTACCTCTCCGACAGCAGTTTGGGGGTCGTGCGCAAGATTGACACCAAGACTTTAAAAGTGATCGCAAATATTCCGTTGGGCGCAGGTGCTTTTGGTACCACACTCAGCAAGGACGGAAGCCTGCTCTACGTCAACAATGAAGCGGCCAGCACGCTGTCGGTCATTGACCTTGATCACCAGCGGCCAGTAGCTGTGGTACCTGGCTTCTCCCAACCGCGCCAGGGCATCCGAGTAAGTCCTGACGGCAAAACCGTCTATGTCACCAACTTTCTTGGGGACAAAATTACCTTGGTCGACAGCAAGACCAATACGATTGAAGGTGAGATCACTGGCTTCAACAAGTTGCGCGCCATCTCCATATCGGCGGACGGCAATACGCTGTACGCGGCTAACAGCGGCAGTAACAGCATCGCAGTTGTCGACACTCAAAAACGCGCCATCACAACCACCGTCATGGTTGGCAAAGACCCCTACGGCGCAGCCCTCACTCCAGACGGGCTGCACGTCTACTCGGGTAACCTCGGTGACAACAGCCTTTCAGTGATCGACACCAAAACGCTGAAAGTGACCACCACTGTGACCGGTTTGAAGGCACCCCGCCAGGCCATTGTCTTCACCAAAGACAAGTCGAAGGCGTATGTCCTCAATGAGGACTTGAGTATCTCCACAGTCGATCTCGCCAGCAACAAGGTGGTGTCGACGCTCAAGGCCGACTGATTGAACAGCGCAGGCCTTCATGGGGGCCTGCTGATACTCCACGACCAAGTGAATAATAATGAGTGAAAATGATGAGTCCTGGATGATGGATCGCCGTCGCTCATTGAGATGAGCCAGTGATGCGTGACCGTGAGCGTCGCTTTGCTCAATTGAGGAAGGCATAGGGTCCGGGGGGGGGGGAGCCCAGCATTCCAGCAAAAAATGATATCGGGACGTTTTTTCTACGGAATTGAATTAACCTGTTTGTGGCTCGTCTACTGTCTGATCGCTTGCCGTTTCAAAAGCAGGTGGGTCTTTTAAAAATTAAAAATGACCAAAGGAAATACATATGTTCAAAAAGATGATTCTCACCGTCGCTGTTGCCGCCAGCTGCATGTCGGGTTTGGCGCTCGCCGATGCGCCAGTCAAGCTTGCTGAAACGGACAAGGGAAAAGTACTCGTAGACGTGAAAGGAATGACTCTTTATACCTTCGGTAAGGACACCTCGGGCAAGTCGGTCTGCAATGGGCCATGCGCTTCAAACTGGCCACCTTTACCGGTATCCGCAGACGCGAAAGCGGGTCATGATTACTCTGTCGTCACTCGAGACGATGGCACAAAACAATGGGCATACAAAGGCATGCCACTTTACAGCTGGGTCAAAGATACCAAGCCAGGGGATACAACCGGTGACGGCGTCAACCAGGTCTGGCACGTTGCCAAGCCGTAACGTCAAATAATTAATAGGCTGGCTTACGCCACTGGCTTTGTCAGTGGCGCAAACCAGAAGAATACACACCTGATATTTTCGCCAACATGTAGCCGCCGCGCCTCATAAATCTTTGATGGATCATTTCAACGAAAAATGGGGCCGAGGTACGGTACACCTTGGACGTATTCCCGTAACGCCAGCCTGAGGATTTCGTTTGGCCGGGAGTCTGTGACGATGCGCATGGTGGTTCCATCCAGCCGCTAGTGGACCGATATTCTGAGGCAACGCCAATTAGAACGGTAGGGCATCGTAGATATGCGGGCGAAGGTCTGCTTATGGCCGAAAGCTGCCGTTAATAAGCCGACCAACAGGCGTCGCTTTATTGGTTGGTGCGCATAGCTTACAACTCAAACAAGGGTATGGTTTTGGGCGTATCAAACCGGCCCGCACAGCGCTACTTTCAGCATCTAACAAACGTACGCTGAGGAGTCGAAACAGTGGAGACTGAACGAGGTGTTGAGGAATGGAACGGTCGATGGTCGATCGTTGCCGGACGTGCTGTATGCACTGGCTGCATGGAAAGCCAAGCGCTGGAAGACTGCGAAAGCCCCTTTCTACATGCCGACACCTGTCCAGCCAGCGATGTGGAAGGTCATCATCCAAGGGGCAGCGTTGCACCACATCCTCGGCAGTGCGCGTGGGTGAGCTGCCGCTTAGGCCTCGATCACTTCAATTAATACTTCACTTTATAGGTGGGTGAATCCTCCGGCCGGTTCTCCCGCCGATCGTAGATCTTGGTCGTGCTGATGTTGGCATGACCCAGCCAGGCCTGGACCTTGGCGATATCGGCTTCATGCTCCAAGGCGTTGGTGGCTGCCGTTGCTCGGAGTCCATGAACCCCAAGGCCTTCGACCTCAATCCCAGCCATCTTCGCGTAGGCCGCCACCACGGTGTAGATGCCGTTGGCCGTAATGCCGGCACCGGTCAACTTGCCGCGCAGTGGGATGAAGACCGGCACCTTCCTGTCCGCCAAATGATGCCCTGAGCTCTCCAGGTACTGGTGAATGCGTCCAGCCGCCACCGGGTGCAACGGCAGGTAGCGCACCTTGCCGCCCTTGCCATGCACCTTCAAATGCTGAATTCCGCGGCGATCCTGAATGTCGCTCACCTGCAGCAGCGCCGCTTCTTCGCGGCGCAGCCCGTGATAAAGAAGAACAGCCAATAGCGCCCGGTCGCGTTGCCCTTTGAGGGTCGTTTCATCCGGGGCTTCGAGCAGCGCTTTGGCCTGGTGATCGCCCAATGCCGGAGTCTTGCCTTCGTTGCTTTCGATCTTCGGGCGTTTCACGCCGTGCACGGGATTGCCCCCGGCGATCGCATTGCTCTCCAGGAGGTGATCAAAGAGGCTGGCCAGCGCCGCCAATTTGCGCCGGATTGTGGCGCCCGCCAGACCGCGATGCTCGAGCTGAGCGCGCCAAGCCAAAACATGTGATCGGGTGACGACGCGAAATTCATCGGCCGAAGCCAATCCGACAAAACCGCAGAAGTCTTCCAGGTCATTTTGGTAGGCACGTCGTGTCCGAGGATTGTCCAGGTTGGCAAACCACTCGACCGCGGCCGGAACTTGGGCCAGCGTCTGAAATTCGACCGACGTGAGCCGACGCTGATCATTCTGATGGGCACTGGTCAGTTCCTGCATATATTTCTCATCATTGGCTCACCGGCGATCGTTGGCCACGTCTTTGGTCACGAAAGCAACGTCAAGTATGGAAGCCGCCTTCGAAACCGATAAACGGCAATAATTGGTGATAACCCATTTTATCGGCAGTTATCTAGAGCAGTACAGGTTCGCTAAGGTAGTGGTTACCGGTATCTGAAAGAGCTGCTTCTGGCCGCTTTTGTTAAAAAGTCGGCTTTCTCAATTTCAAGAATCTGATAAGTGAAGGACCCAGTTTTGCTTGCTGTTACGTGAAATCTGGGGCCGAATGACCTATGCGATGTTTAAAGATTTCAATCTCATGCGGGTAATCTCCGCTTTGAGAACTGGTTTTGGTGATACACAAATTGCCCTTTTGAGCGGGCCCTCAGGTTGCGCGAGCCATGAGTTCGGATCTGCGCCTGAACGCTATCGCTCACGCATGAGCTATGGTTGGTTCAAATAGGTGAGCTGCCAAGATCTGCAAGTGGGTCTCAGACCGGACGAAGGCCCTTCACTCGCAGGGTGGAGGTAGAGTCTCCTTTGGAATGAAATTGGGTAGCTCCGCAAGCAGCTTTAACGAGTCACTTACGCTTGTCTTGAGCGAAATTTCATAGTGTTCGCACTCCTCATAAGCGTCATCCGCGGTGCCATAGGTATGGACAACAGCATGTTGGGTAATTTTGCGTAATGATCGAAGTGCAGTGTTCGCATGTGTGAACGAGCGTGCCGAAGGTGTTCCCGAAAACTCAAAAATGGCTGCCAAACAGATCACAGCGTCAGATGGCACCGGAAGCCGCCTGTTTTTGCTTTCCGATCCACCATTTGCTACCTGTACGTTGGACCAGCCCATCGAGTGGCATAGGCGGACGAACTCCAGCGATGTCCACCGTTCAGCAGCCTGAGACCGACGGCCACGACTTCGCGCACTGGAAGCGCCATTGGCAGCTTTTTGGATGGCTTCCAACTCTTGGATTTGGAGCCGCTCCATGATCGATAAGTGCGGTGAAGGGGTTAAGCAATGCTGCCGAAGGGTCTCCTCAGTCTCACCGCTTTGGCGATTAGTGATATGTATTAACGCCTCAATTCCATCTGGATCCAGCGTTTGTAGTGCGATCTGAAGGTCTGAGCATGCACGTGCAATATTTTGAAGCGCAGGACCTCTAGCTTGCTTCAACTTCTCATGTTCTTTTAGTCGGGTGTAGTCGGCCGCAAGTTGTAATATTTGCATGCAGAATGGCTGGAGTTGGCAAATGGTGGGCAATCCGGCTTCACGACGTTTGTAGGCGATCCCGGCCACGATATTGATCAACTTAGCCTCTTGCTTGCTCAAGCTGCTGGCAAAACCCTCGGGTAGATATCGCGGCTCGTTCATTCCTTACTCCAGGCGTCAAGGTGATCTGCCCAATCCTGCATCATCGAGCGTCGTTCGTCGAAGTATGTCGCATGGTTATAGGCTCGACGAACGTTGTTCTGGTCAGCGTGAGCAAGTTGAGCTTCGATGGCATCGGGTCTGTATCCGAGCTCATTTAGCCGAGTACTGCCAGTCGTCCGCGTACCATGGGGGCTGTATTTGCCGCTCCACCCTAACACCTTCAAAGCCTGACGCATCGATGCGACGGCCATTGGCATTTGCCGATTATCTCGGCCGGGGAATAAATGCGTCCGGTTGCCAGTGATGCCGTTAAGTACGTTGAGCATTTGGATTGCTTGGTGGGGCAGGGGAACAATGTGTTCCTTTCGTGCTTTCATTCTCCGTGAAGGTACTCGCCAAATCGCTGCTTCAAGATCAAACTCCTCCCATTCGGCTTCGGCTACCTCGCTGGGCCGCCCTAGCGTCCACCACATCAGTCGGATGCAGTAATTGAGCTGGAAGCTGCAACGGTGGTTGTCAAAATCACGTAATAGCTTGCCGATCTGATCCGTGGTTAGGGCAGTCTTATGCTGTGTTTTGTTGGTGGGTAGTGCTTTACGAACCGGCCAGACTGGATCGCTATCGGCTCGGAGCGTGGCGACGGCATATTCAAATACCGCAGACATGGTGCGACGAGCCTCTGCTGCTACGCTCGGAGCGCCGCGCTTGAATGTTGACTGGAGGATGTTAAGTATCTGAGCTGAGGTAACCTCGCGGACAGGAAGTTTTCCAATGTTGGGAAACACCACTCGCTCCAACATATCGAGGCGTCGATTTTTGGTGATGTCCTCCCAGTCTTTGGTCTGCAACCACTCTTTGGCTATGACATCAAACGTATTGGTCGCTTCGTTTGCTTGCCTAACCCGGTCGAGCTGCCTTTGGCGGGCTGGATTTACGCCCTCCTTGACCAGCTTGCGTGCCGCTTCACTTCGTTCTCTTGCTTCTGACAGCCTCACGGTTGGGTAATCGCCTAGTCCGATCATGCTGGACTTGCCATTCAGCGCAAAGCGATACCGCCATGCTTTCACGCCTGTAGGTTTGACCTCAAGGTACAGACCACGTTGGTCATTGAGCCGATATAGCTTTTCCCTCGGCTTGGCGCTGCGGCAGTGGGCATCGGTTAGCAAACTCAGGTCTCCGTGGGCTGAGAACCCACTGTACTCACCGCTTTGGTGCTTGGCAAATTCCTGTACTCAGAAACCTACTCACCTTTTGGATGGAACCGGCAGAAACAAAATGGGACGTTCTGAAACAGTAAAACCGCGCAAAGGCGCGGTTTTACTGGGGGTCGATCAATTTCTCGGTGTTTCAAAAAACACCCTGAAACTTAATATGCCGATCAGACGTTAAACCGGAAATGCATCACATCACCGTCTTTAACGATGTATTCCTTGCCTTCCAGACGCCACTTGCCGGCTTCCTTGGCGCCTGACTCACCCTTGAACTGGATGAAGTCGTCATACGCCACCACTTCGGCGCGGATGAAGCCTTTTTCGAAGTCGGTGTGGATCACGCCTGCGGCTTGTGGTGCGGTGGCACCGACGCGGACGGTCCAGGCGCGGACTTCTTCGACGCCTGCGGTGAAGTAGGTCTGCAGGTGGAGCATTTCGTAGCCAGCGCGAATCACGCGGTTCAGGCCGGGTTCTTCGAGGCCCAGGGCTTCGAGGAACATGTCCTTCTCTTCGCCGTCATCGAGCTCGGCGATTTCGGCTTCGATCTTGTTGCAGACCGGCACCAGCATTGCGCCTTCTTCTTCGGCGATGGCACGAACCACGTCCAGCAGCGGGTTGTTCTCGAAACCGTCTTCGGCGACGTTGGCGATGTACATGACCGGTTTGGTGGTCAGCAGGTGGAAGCCACGGATGGTGGCTTTCTCGTCGTTGCTCATGCTCTTCATCAGGCTGCGTGCAGGCTTGCCTTCGCTGAAGTGTGCAATCAACTGTTCCAGCAGGCCTTTCTGGACCACTGCTTCCTTGTCGCCGCCCTTGGCGTTGCGGGTGACCTTTTGCAGTTGCTTCTCGCAGCTGTCGAGGTCGGCGAAGATCAGTTCCAGATCGATGATCTCGATGTCGCGCTTGGGGTCGACGCTGTTGGAAACGTGAATCACGTTCTCGTCTTCAAAGCAGCGCACCACGTGGGCGATGGCGTCGGTCTCGCGGATGTTGGCGAGAAACTTGTTGCCCAGGCCTTCGCCCTTCGAAGCCCCTGCCACGAGGCCGGCGATGTCGACGAACTCCATGGTGGTCGGCAGGATGCGTTTCGGATTGACGATGGCTGCCAGGGCCGCCAGGCGCGGATCGGGCATCGGCACGATACCGCTGTTCGGTTCGATGGTGCAGAAGGGGAAGTTCTCGGCCGCGATACCAGATTTGGTCAGGGCGTTGAACAGGGTGGACTTGCCGACGTTAGGCAGGCCGACGATGCCGCAATTGAATCCCATGGTGTTTCCCCTCGAGTGATGTCAGGCCTTCTGGCTGTGCAGGTTTTTCATCGCCCGGTTCCATTCACCGGCGAAGATATCCGGCAGCACGCCGAGGGCAAAGTCGATACTGGCGTCCAGTTTTTCCTGTTCGGCGCGTGGCGCTCGACCCAGGACAAAGCCGGATACCTTGCTGGCATCGCCCGGGTGGCCAATGCCAAGCCGCAAGCGATGAAATGTGTTCTGGTTGCCGAGCTGCGCAATGATGTCGCGCAGCCCGTTATGACCGCCATGGCCGCCGCCCACTTTGAGTTTGGCAACGCCCGGAGGCAGGTCAAGTTCGTCATGCGCCACCAGAATCGACTCGACCGGAATGCGATAAAAGCCGGCGAGTGCCGCGACAGCCTGGCCGCTGCGGTTCATGTACGTGGTGGGAATCAGCAGACGAACATCCTGACCCTGGTGCGTGAAGCGCCCGGTCAGGCCAAAGAATTTGCGCTCGGGAACGAGGTTGACTCGTTGCGCCGCAGCAATACGCTCAACAAAAAAAGCCCCTGCGTTATGCCGGGTCTGTTCGTATTCGGCGCCTGGATTTCCCAGGCCCACGATCAGTTGTATGGCGGTCACGACAGGGGCTCTTCCTTTGGAGTTGAGGGTTGAACCGCTGACGACAGCGGCAATGTGGACGAAAACTGCTCATTTACCATGATGTAAACTCAGCGATCTCGCCCGCTTTGCCTGCTATCGCTCGCGATGTTCCCTGAGCAACTCCGACGTTACCAAGTAATGAATTACTCGGCAGCGCCTTCTTCAGCTTCACCTTCTTCTTCGTCTTTGACGATACGCGGTGCGTGGACGTTGGCGATTGCCAGGTCAGTACCGTGTGCCAAAGCGACGAACTCAACGCCTTTAGGGGCTTTCAGTTCGGACAGGTGAACGTTGTCACCTACTTCCAGCGCGCCCAGATCAACTTCGATGAACTCAGGCAGGTCTTTCGGCAGGCAGGTCACTTCCAGTTCAGTGGTAGTGTGCGAGATCTCGCCGCCTTTCTTGACCGGAGCTTCTTCGTTCAGGAAGTGGATCGGCACGATTGCGGTCAGTTTCTGGCCGGCAATAACGCGCACGAAGTCAGCGTGCATCACGTGGCCTTTGGCCGGGTGACGTTGCAGCGCCTTGATGATGACGTTTTGCTTCTTGCCACCAACGTTCAGCTCGATGATGTGGCTGTAGGCCGCATCGTTTTCCAGCAGTTTGGCAACTTCTTTGGCCAGCATGCTGATGGACTCGGGGGCTTTGTCGCCACCGTAGACGACAGCTGGAACCAGGCTAGCGAGACGACGCAGGCGGCGGCTCGCACCTTTCCCCAGGTCGGAACGCTGTTCTGCATTCAGGGTAAATTCGTTCATGTTGTATCTCCAAATTAACCACATCCACCGTTGCGTTTGCGACCAGCGCTCGGATGGTATGGGCAAAAAAGCCCCGCCCTGACCGGATGTCAGGGCGGGGCGCTTTTCGTCTGCGTGATGTCAGTTAACGGAACATCGCGCTGATCGATTCTTCGTTGCTGATGCGGCGAACCGCTTCGGCGACTACCGGGGCAATATCCAGTTGACGGATACGGCCACAGGCTTGAGCAGCGGCGGACAGCGGGATGGTGTTGGTCACCACCAGTTCGTCCAGCACGGAATTTTCAATGTTTTCGATCGCCCGACCCGACAGCACAGGGTGTGTGCAGTAGGCGAAGACCTTGGCAGCACCATGCTCTTTCAGGGCCTTGGCCGCGTGGCACAGCGTGCCGGCGGTATCGACCATGTCATCGACCAGAATGCAGGTACGCCCTTCGACATCACCAATGATATGCATCACTTCGGAGTGATTGGCTTTCTCACGGCGTTTGTCGATGATACCGAGATCGACACCCAGGGATTTGGCGACAGCACGTGCACGCACGACACCGCCGATATCCGGGGAAACGATCATCAGGTTTTCAAAGCGCTGATCTTCGATGTCATCCACCAGAACGGGGGAGCCGTAGATGTTATCTACCGGAATGTCGAAGAAGCCCTGAATCTGGTCAGCATGAAGATCAACCGTGAGCACACGGTCGATTCCCACTACGGTCAGCATATCAGCGACAACTTTCGCGCTGATGGCCACACGTGCGGAGCGCGGACGGCGATCCTGGCGGGCATAACCAAAGTAGGGAATCACAGCAGTGATTCGGGACGCTGAGGAGCGACGGAAGGCATCAGCCATCACGACGAGTTCCATCAGGTTGTCGTTCGTGGGTGCGCAGGTCGGCTGAATGATAAAGACGTCTTTACCGCGGACGTTTTCATTAATCTCAGTGCTGATTTCGCCGTCGGAGAATTTTCCAACAGAAACATCACCCAGTGGGATATGCAGCTGACGTACTACACGCCGAGCGAGATCGGGGTTGGCATTCCCCGTAAAGACCATCATCTTGGACACGCGCAGTACCTAGAGGCTGAGGGTAACCTGGATGAGTATAGAAAATGGCAGGGGCGGCTGGATTCGAACCAACGCATGGCAGGATCAAAACCTGCTGCCTTACCGCTTGGCGACGCCCCTGTATTGAATCAATCGAGTGCCTGGCACTCAATTCCTGCTACAGAATTTGCAGCTTGCGATGCAACATCGAGATGTTGCTTCCTTTCGCTACGAACCCCGTAAGGGTCTCTGTAAGAAGGGCCGAGACTTTATCAGCTTCAGCTTTGTTTGGGAAGGCCCCAAACACACAACTTCCAGTTCCGGTTAATTTTGCTTCGGTAAATTTACCTAACAAATTCAAAGCGTTACGTACTTCTGGGTAACGCCTCTCTACAACCGCCTTACAGTCATTTCGACTGTTTCCCTTGGGAACGGGGCGCACTTTAATGGGCGGCGTGTCGCGTGTCAACAACGGATCTGAAAAAATTTCTGCTGTACTTACAGATACTTGCGGAACGAGCACCAAATACCACGGTTCTTCCGGGTCAACCGGGGTGAGAATTTCGCCGACGCCCTCAGCAAAAGCGGCATGTCCACGCACGAAAACCGGTACATCGGCGCCCAGCGTCAGCCCCAGTTGCGCCAGACGATCCTCATCCCAGCCGAGCTGCCATAAATGATTCAGGGCGAGCAGGGTGGTCGCTGCGTCCGAGCTGCCGCCGCCGATACCGCCACCCATGGGCAGGCGTTTTTCCAGCCAGATGTCCATGCCCAGTGTGCAGCCGGACTGTTTTTGCAGGGCTCGGGCGGCTTTGACGATCAGGTTGCTGTCGTGCGGGACGCCGGGAACATCGGTCTGCAGGCAAATCTCGCCATCTTCGCGAACGCTAAAACCCAGTTCGTCGCCGTAATCGAGAAACTGAAACAGGGTCTGCAGTTCGTGATAACCGTCAGGACGACGTCCCAGAATGTGCAGCATGAGGTTGAGTTTTGCCGGGGCAGGCAAAACCAGCTGTGGCGTGCTCATGGTCATTGCCCCAGTTTGCGAGGCTGCCAGTCCTTGATGACCAGCGTGACATCAAGGTCCTGTCCGTGCAGCTTGACGCGCTCCGGCAGCCAATAGCCGTTCTGCTCGACGTAGCTGAGGTATTCCACCTGCCAGCCATCCTGTTCAAGGCTGGCCAGCCGGCTGTCGCCATCGAGTGTCAGGTTGCTTTTGCTATCCGGTGCGGGCAGACCGCGTACCCACCATACAAGGTGAGACACGGGCAGTTTCCAGCCCAGTTGATCCTGCAGCAGTGATTCTGGCGAGGTGGCTTCGTAACGGCCCTGATTGGCGACTTCGAGCACCACGGCGCCGGGCCTGCCGGTCAGGCGCGCTGCGCCACGACCGAGCGGGCCGGACAGGCGGATATCGTAGTAATCCTGGCGCTGCAGCCAGAACAGGGTGCCGCTGCCGGAGTCTTTCGGCGCGCGGATACCGACCTTGCCGTTGATCTGCCAGCCATCGAGGCTGCTCAGTTGTTGTTTGTGCTCGCGCCATTGCGCGGGGTCACCCTTGCCCTGAACGGCTTCGCGGGAGGTGAGGCCGGCGCAGCCGGTGAGCAGGGCGATGAGGCTGAATACTAATACGTGGCGCAAAAACATAACGTCAAAGGGTCTCTGATCCGGTCAGGCGTCGCAGTGTGCTGCGCAGGACGGTGCTGTCGGGTTGTTGTTCCAGGGCCTTGGCCCAGACTTTTTTGGCTTCGCGCTGCTCGCCCTTGGCCCAGAGTACTTCGCCCAGGTGGGCGGCGACTTCGTGGTCGGGGAAGCGCTCGAGTGCCTGACGCAGGTAGCGCTCGGCATCGTCCAGATTGCCCAGGCGGTAGTTCACCCAGCCAAGGCTGTCGAGCACTGCCGGATCGTCAGGGCTGATCTTGTGGGCTTTTTCGATCAGTTCGCGGGCTTCGGTATAACGCGTGGTCCGATCGGAAAGCGTGTAGCCCAGCGCATTCAGCGCCATGGCATTTTCCGGTTCGCGCTTGATGATGGTCCGCAGGTCTTTTTCCATCTGCGCCAGATCATTGCGTTTTTCAGCCAGCATGGCGCGGGTGTACAGCAGGTTGGCGTCGTCCGGGTATTGCTTGAGCGCTTGATTCAATACCTGCCAGCCACGATCCAGCTGATCATTGCTGGTCAGTGTTTCGGCTTCGATCAGGTACAACTGCACAGCATAATCGGGCTCTTCGGCGCGGGCTTCGGACAGCCGTTTGGCGGCTTCGGCACCGTTACCGTTGCTGACCAGAATATCGGCCTGGCGCAATTGCGCTGCCAGGAAGTCCGGGCCGGGGCCTACCTGAGCGTATTCGTTGAGCGCGCTTTGCGGGTCATCGCGCTCCTCGTGGATGCGGCCCAGATTCAAATGCGCCGAATCGACATGCGCGCCACGGGCGATAAGCTCTTCCAGATAACCCGCTGCTTCGTCCCAAGCCTTGGCTTCAAGGCACACCAAGGCCAGCGAGAAGCGCAGCTCGTCGTCATCCGGATACTGCTGCAAGAGCGCAGAAAACTGCACTTTGGCGTCTTCCATACGGTTCTGCTCGACGAGCATGCGCGCATAGGTCAGGCGCAGGCGTTTGTCGTCGGGGTATTTCTTGATGCTTTTTTCCAGCAGGGGCACCGCTTCCTTGCCTCGGTTCATGCTTTGCAGCAGACGGGCGTGGAGCAGGATCGGCGCGATTTCACCTTCTTTAGGCGGGTTGTCTTCGAGCAGTTTCAACGACTGTTCGGAATCGCCGTTCTGTTGCAGCAACAACGCCTTGCCGAAAATCAGCTGGCCGTTGTTCGGGTATTTGCCCAGCAGCCGGTCAAAGCTCTTGAGCAGACCATTGCGGGTGTCCGGATCTGTTTCGGCCGCCGACAGGGCCAGGAAATCGAAGTGCGTGTCGCCCTGGCCTTGCAGGACCCTCTCCATGTACACGAGGGAGTCATCGTAACGTCCGGCGCGCGCCAGTTGAATGGCGGCGGCTCGTTGCGCTTCAAGATTGCCCGGTGCGTTCCTCGCCCAGATCAGCGCGGTATCCAGCGCCGACTGATCGGCACCCATGTACTCGGCAATCTGATAAGCGCGCTCCGAGACCCCCGGGTCCTGAGTCTTGATCGCCTGGGTCACGTAGTTGTCCAGGGCGATGTCGAAGCGGTTGCGCTGGCCAGCCAGCTCCGCACTCAACAGGCTGACCAGGGTGTCCTGAGTGAACGAGCCATAGACCTGCGGCTTGGCTTCAGGCGCGGGCGGGGCGTCCTTTTGAGCTGGCACAGGCTGTGACGAGGCGGGGGTCATGGACTGACAGCCGCCTAGAAAGGCAAGAGCAAGGAACAACGCGGAGGATCTATTCATATATAAGAAGGGCGGCTTACCTGCGGTGGGAGCATCATGACACAAGGCTGTTGGCAAAACCCACAGCCGTCGGAAAAACTGATGCAATGCGTGTGTTTGCAGTGTCGCGGACCGAAAAGCACGGTCTGCGACGAGCGATTGTAGTGGGACAATAATATGTGGTGGTTGTTCTGAGCTTATCGAAGTAGGACAATTACCGGCTTCACGTCACCACCTGCGACCCTGAATGGCCTTCCTTGCACTCGGTATCAACCATAAGACCGCCTCGGTCGACGTTCGCGAGCGTGTGGCATTTACCCCGGAACAGCTGGTCGAGGCATTGCAGCAGCTCTGCCAACTGACGGAAAGCCGCGAGGCTGCGATCCTTTCGACCTGCAACCGCAGCGAGTTGTACATCGAACACGAGCACCTCGGCGCGGACAGTATTCTTGCCTGGCTCGCCAATTATCATCACCTCAGCCTTGAAGAGCTGCGCGCCAGTGCTTACGTGCACGAAGATGACGCTGCCGTGCGGCACATGATGCGTGTCGCCTCGGGGCTCGATTCGCTGGTGCTCGGCGAGCCGCAGATTCTCGGTCAGATGAAGTCCGCCTACGCGGTTGCCCGCGAAGCCGGCACGGTCGGGCCGTTGCTCGGTCGTCTGTTCCAGGCGACGTTCAGCGCCGCCAAACAGGTGCGTACCGACACCGCCATCGGCGAGAACCCGGTCTCTGTGGCCTTTGCCGCAGTCAGCCTGGCGAAACAGATTTTCAGTGACCTGCAACGCAGCCAGGCCTTGTTGATCGGTGCAGGCGAGACCATCACGCTGGTCGCCCGGCATCTGCATGATCTGGGCGTCAAGCGTATCGTGGTCGCCAACCGCACGCTGGAACGCGCCAGCATGCTTGCCGCCGAGTTCGGTGCGCACGCCGTGCTGTTGTCGGACATCCCGGCGGAACTGGTCAACAGCGATATCGTGATCAGCTCGACGGCCAGCCAGTTGCCGATTCTGGGCAAGGGCGCCGTGGAAAGTGCGCTGAAGCTGCGCAAGCACAAACCGATTTTCATGGTCGATATCGCCGTACCGCGGGATATCGAGCCTGAAGTCGGCGAGCTGGACGATGTTTACCTGTACAGCGTCGATGACCTGCATGAAGTGGTGGCAGAGAATCTCAAGAGCCGTCAGGGCGCGGCGCTGGCCGCCGAGCAACTGGTCAGCGTGGGTGCCGAGGACTTCATGTCGCGCCTGCGCGAACTGGCTGCAGTCGACGTGCTGCGTGCCTATCGTCAGCAAAGCGAACGGCTGCGTGACGAAGAGCTGAGCAAGGCGCAACGTATGCTGGCCAACGGCAGCAATGCCGAGGACGTACTGATCCAGCTGGCGCGTGGCCTGACCAACAAATTGCTGCATGCACCCAGCGTGCAGCTCAAGAAGCTGTCTGCCGAAGGCCGCGTCGATGCGCTGGCCATGGCCCAGGAACTATTTGCCCTCGGTGAGGGCTCGACGGATAAAACCCCGCAATGAAAGCTTCACTGCTCAATAAGCTGGATGTGCTCAGCGACCGTTTCGAGGAACTGACCGCGCTGCTTGGCGACGCGGAAGTCATCAGCGATCAGACACGCTTTCGCGCCTATTCCCGTGAATACGCCGAAGTGGAGCCGGTCGTTACGCTCTATGCGCAGTTGCTCAGGGTGCAGGGTGATCTGGAGGGCGCACAGGCGCTGCTCAAGGACAGTGATCCGGACATGCGCGAAATGGCCGTCGAGGAAGTTCGCGAAACCAAACAGCAACTGGTCGAGCTGGAAGCGCAATTGCAGCGCATGCTGCTGCCCAAGGACCCGAATGACGGTCGGAACGTGTTTCTGGAAATTCGCGCGGGCACCGGCGGCGATGAGGCGGCGATCTTCTCCGGCGACCTGTTCCGCATGTATTCGCGTTACGCCGAGCGGCGTGGCTGGCGGGTCGAGATTCTTTCCGAAAACGAAGGCGAGCATGGCGGCTACAAGGAAGTCATTGCGCGCGTCGAGGGTGACAGCGTCTACGGCAAGCTGAAATTCGAGTCCGGCGCGCACCGTGTGCAGCGTGTCCCGGAGACCGAATCCCAGGGCCGCATCCATACCTCTGCCTGTACGGTGGCGGTGTTGCCGGAGCCTGACGAGCAGCAGGCGATCGAGATCAACCCTGCCGACCTGCGTGTCGACACCTATCGCTCTTCAGGCGCTGGTGGTCAGCACGTCAACAAAACCGACTCGGCGATCCGCATCACCCACTTGCCGTCGGGTATTGTCGTCGAGTGTCAGGAAGAGCGTTCGCAGCACAAGAACAGAGCCCGGGCAATGTCCTGGCTATCTGCCAAACTGAATGATCAGCAGACCAGCGCGGCGGCCAATGCCATTGCCAGCGAACGCAAGCTGCTGGTCGGCTCGGGCGATCGGTCCGAGCGCATACGTACGTATAACTTCCCTCAGGGGCGAGTGACGGATCACCGCGTGAACCTGACTTTGTATTCGCTGGATGAAGTTCTGGCGGGCGGAGTCGATGCAGTGATAGAGCCGCTACTCGCTGAATATCAGGCTGATCAACTTGCGGCACTGGGTGAGTAAATGACCATCATCGCAAGTGTACTCAGAAGCGCCGAGCTTCCCGATTCACCCACTGCACGGCTCGATGCCGAGTTGCTGCTGGCGGCAGCGCTGGGCAAACCGCGCAGTTTCCTGCACACCTGGCCCGAGCGCATCGTCAGCACCGAAGCCGCAGTGGCATTCGCCGGCTACATGGAACGCCGCCGCAAAGGCGAGCCGGTCGCTTACATCCTCGGCCAGCAGGGCTTCTGGAAACTTGACCTGGAAGTCGCTCCGCACACGTTGATCCCGCGCCCCGAGACCGAAATGCTGGTCGAGGCGGCACTGGAACTGGTGCCTGCCTTCGCGCCGGCTCAGGTGCTGGACCTCGGCACCGGCACCGGCGCGATTGCGCTGGCGTTGGCCAACGAACGCCAGCAATGGAAGGTCACTGCGGTTGACCGTGTGCCAGAGGCCGTCGCGCTGGCCGAACGCAACCGGCAGCGCTTGCAACTGAACAACGCCGAAGTCTTCGAAAGCCACTGGTTCGGTGGCCTGCAAGGTCGACAGTTCGACCTGATCATCAGCAACCCGCCGTACATCTCTGATGCCGATCCGCATCTGTCGGCTGGCGACGTGCGTTTTGAGCCGAGCAGTGCGCTGGTGGCCGGTTCCGACGGGCTGGATGACTTGCGCACGATCATCGAACAGGCGCCTGCACACCTCAACGCGGATGGCTGGCTGCTGCTGGAACACGGCTACGATCAGGGGCCAGCGGTGCGTGAGCTGCTGATTCGCCAGGGCTTCGAGCGCATTCAGACCCGCCGTGATCTGGGCGAGCATGAGCGCATCACCTTCGGATGCAAGCCGTGCTGAGTGACCAGGAGCTGCTGCGCTACAGTCGCCAGATTCTGCTGCAACACGTTGATATCGACGGCCAGCTGCGACTCAAGCAAAGTCGTGCGCTGATCGTGGGCGTCGGCGGGCTTGGCTCGCCGGTGGCTCTTTATCTGGCCGCCGCAGGGGTCGGCGAACTGCATCTGGCGGATTTCGATCACGTCGACCTGACCAACCTGCAACGCCAGATCATCCACGACACTCAGAGCATCGGACAGGCCAAGGTAGACTCGGCCATCGCCCGGCTCACCGCGATCAATCCCGAGATCACCCTTGTCGCTCATCGTACGGCGCTGGATACCGACTCACTGGGCGCGGCGGTGCAGGCTGTCGATCTGGTGCTGGATTGCTCGGATAATTTCGCCACTCGCGAAGCGGTCAATGCCGCCTGTGTCGCTGCCGGCAAGCCGTTGGTCAGCGGGGCGGCCATCCGGCTCGAAGGGCAGTTGTCGGTGTTCGATCCGCGTCGTGCGGACAGCCCTTGTTACCATTGTCTGTACGGG
This sequence comes from Pseudomonas sp. PvP028, assembly GCF_017832255.1. Taxonomy (NCBI): domain Bacteria; kingdom Pseudomonadati; phylum Pseudomonadota; class Gammaproteobacteria; order Pseudomonadales; family Pseudomonadaceae; genus Pseudomonas; species Pseudomonas sp. PvP028. The sequence continues at coordinate 282,705 of NZ_JAFIBL010000001.1, read as the reverse complement.
CATGGCAGCGAAGCCGAACTGAGCTGCAGTGAGGCCGGTGTCATCGGGCCGCTGGTCGGTCTGGTCGGCAGCCTGCAAGCGCTGGAGGCGTTAAAGCTGCTGGCCGGCTTTGGCGAGCCCATGGTCGGTCGGCTGTTATTGATCGACGCCTTGAGCACGCGTTTCCGTGAACTGAAGGTCAAGCGTGACCCGGCGTGTAGCGTCTGTGGTTCGGCCAGCGTGCAGGGCGAGCATGCGTGACGTGCATATGAGCCATGGCAGCGATGCACCGGTCGGAATCTTCGATTCCGGGGTCGGTGGTCTGTCAGTGCTCAATGAAGTCCGTCAGTTGTTGCCCAGTGAGTCGCTGCTGTATCTGGCGGACTGCGGGCACATTCCCTACGGCGAAAAGACTCCCGAATTCATCATAGAGCGGTGCCTGACGATTGCCGGGTTTTTCCGCGAGCAGGGTGCCAAGGCGCTGGTCGTCGCCTGCAACACGGCCACGGCAGCAGGTGTGTCGCACCTACGTCAACGCTACCCGGATTGGCCGATTGTCGGCATGGAGCCAGCGGTCAAACCGGCTGCCGAGGCGACCCGCAGCGGCGTTGTCGGTGTGCTGGCGACCACCGGAACGCTACAAAGCGCCCGCTTTGCGGCCTTGCTGGACCGTTTTGCCAACGATGTGCGGGTCGTGACCCAGCCGTGTCCCGGGCTGGTCGAACTGATCGAAACCGGCGACCTGTTAAGCCCGCAAATCCGTCAATTGCTGCAGCATTATGTCGAGCCGCTACTGGCAGCGCGCTGTGACACGATCATTCTGGGCTGCACGCACTATCCGTTTCTCAAGCCATTGCTGCGCGAAATGCTCTCCGAATCGGTCACCCTGATCGATACCGGAGCCGCGGTGGCGCGGCAGCTGCAGCGTCTTTTGGCGCGGTCCGGCCTGCTTGCCAGTGGTGTCTCCCGAGACACTGTGTATTGGTCTAGTGACATACCGGACAATTTCAGAAAAATCCTACCTTTTTTGTCGCAAAGCGTCGGCAATGTGAGAAGCTTCCGTTTGTAAAAAAAACGTGAAAAAGGCGCTTTTAGGGTGAACTAACGTTGCCCCCGCGGCTTCTATAAAAGCGGCTGATGAATTCCAACACTTTTCGTACAATTTAATATATTTAGGACGTTTCTCATGAAGAGACTCTTTTGCCTGGCCGTGATTGCGGCCGCTTTGGCAGGGCAAGCTTCAATCGCGCAGGCTGATGGTGTTGAGTTTTCGGTCGGTCAGACCGGCGAGTCCACCATGACTTATCGTCTGGGCGTGCAGTTTGATTGGGATAAAACCTGGCTGCAAAGCGACATCGGTCGTCTGACCGGCTACTGGGATGGCGCTTACACCTACTGGGATGGCAAGGACTACAAGGATAACCACAGCCTGTCGTTCTCCCCGGTTCTGGTCTACGAATTCGGCAACGGCAACGTCAAGCCATACGTAGAAGCCGGTATCGGCGTCTCGGTGTTCTCCAACACCCAGGTTGAAGACCGCAAGTTCGGTTCTGCCTTCAACTTCGAAGACCGTATCGGTTTTGGTCTGCGCTTCGCGGGCGGGCATGAAGTCGGTATCCGTGCGACCCACTACTCCAACGCCGGCATCAAAGAGCCGAACGATGGTATAGAAAGCTACGCACTGCACTACAAGATGCCGTTCTGATAAAACAGCTGCCTCTCATGCCAGCGCCCCGCGTTGGCATGCATTTCGTGACGCTCCGCTCCGGACCATCCCCCCCCGCAGAAGAGCCCGTGTGACGGCGCTTTCAGGCTTCTGCCCGCAGGGCGTAGGAGCGAACTTGTTCGCGAAAGGGCCGGTATATTCACCGAAAATACTTCGTCTGAACTGACGCCTTCGCGAACAAGCGAAGCGTCGCCCGGTCCGCTCCTACGGCCTTCGGCCAGAATCAAGAACAGATTTGTGTATAACGCTTAGCACAGCGCGTGGGGACGATAGTGATGAATCAAAGATAAGCCGTCGCAATCCCTTTGCGTTCGTTCAGGCAATCTTCCGCACCCGCTTCGAATTCACGACAGATCAACGGGCGTTTCTCGTAGATCGTGCACATCATCGTGTTGCGATCCAGTGCAGCGCACCAGCCGTCATCCAGACGCAGCATGACCTCGCCACCCCACTCATCAGTATCGATGTAACGCTCAGGCACGCCCGTGTCGGTGATCAGCATCACTTCCAGCTGGCAACAGCAGGCTGCGCAGGTCGAACAAGTGACTGCCGGTTCTTCGCCGTGGATCTCTGCGAGCGGAATGAGTGTAGCGTTCAGAGCGGTTCTCCCGAGTGTCTGGCGGCGCGGGCTGCCAGCCATTGCAGCAGGGGAAATACACCCGCCCAGACCAGCCCCAGCACCAGCATGCCTGGCCACACTCCGAGGGGAAGATGGACCTGTGCCAGTTGCGAGCCGGCATAGTACGACATCGGGCCGCCAATAGCGCCCAGCACGACTGCGCGCCATAGGGGCTTCGCTGTCCAGGCCAGGCAATGATTGAGCGTGGTGCCCAGCACCGCCCACAACAGCGCCAGCCACAGCGGCAAGAGATAGCCGCCCGTGCCGAAATCAAAAACGCCGAGTGTCATCAAGGCACTGTCCAGCACGATACCGATCAAGGTCACGGTCAGAATCAGCCGGCCTTCGGCTGCCCATGAGCTGATCCACAGAAAATGCACTGCCAGGACGCCGACAGCGATCAGCAGCCAGAAACTGTTGCCGCCCAATACGCAGGCGAACCAGCCGATCTGAAACAACAGCGCATTGGCGATAGATTTAAGCATTGAAGCGGCCAAGCAAGGGTTCGCGCAGCGCTTCGGGTTTGGCGAGCAGCAGCTGCGCGGTGCCAATGGTCCGCTCCAGGAAGCCGCCTTCGCAGTAACACAGGTAAAACTCCCACAGGCGCAGGAAATGCTCGTCGTAACCCAGTTCGGCGAGTTTGCCGTGGGCGTCTTTGAAGTTGTCGTGCCACAGGCGCAGGGTGCGCGCGTAGTGCAAGCCGAAATCTTCCATGTGCAGCAGGTTCATGTCGGTATCGCTGCCGACGATGTCGAGCATCTTCGCCACCGAGGGCAGCGCGCCACCGGGAAAAATGTAACGCTGGATGAAGTCCACATTGCTTTTGGCCTGCGCGTAACGCTGCTCGCGGATGGTGATCGCCTGCAGCAGCATCATGCCGTTGCTTTTCAGCAGGTTCGCGCATTGCTTGAAGTAGGTGGGCAGGAAGCGATGGCCGACCGCTTCGATCATCTCGATGGACACCAGCTTGTCGTACTCACCGGTCAGGTCACGGTAGTCGGTCAGCAGCAGCGTCACGCGATCCTGCAGGCCCAGTTCGATCAACCGTCGCTCGGTGTAGGCGAACTGTTCCTTGGACAGGGTTGTGGTGGTCACCTGGCAGCCATAGTGCTGCGCAGCGTAAATAGCCATGCTGCCCCAGCCAGTGCCGATTTCCAGCAGGTGATCGGTGGGTTTCAGGGCGAGTTTCTGGCAGATGCGCTCGAGCTTGTTCAACTGCGCCTGTTCCAGCGTGTCGTCTTCGCTGAGGAACTGCGCGGCCGAATACATCATTGTCGGGTCGAGAAACTGCTCGAACAGCGTGTTGCCCAGGTCGTAATGGGCCGCGATGTTTTTCTGCGAGCCTTCGCGCGTGTTGCGGTTGAGCCAGTGCAGCGCATGAATCAGCGGGCGGGTCAGGCGCGCCATTCCGCCCTCCATCGCATCCAGTACATCCAGATTGCTGACAAACACCCGGACCACCGCCGTCAGGTCTGGAGTCGTCCAGTAGCCATGAATGAAGGCCTCGCCCGCACCGATGGAACCGTTGCTGGCGACCATGCCCCAGGCTGCCGAGTCCAGAATATGGATTTCAGCCTGAATCAGCGCGCCGTTCTTGCCGAACACATGGCGCTCACCCCGTTCGACAATCACCAACTGGCCGTTGCGCAGTCCTGCGAGTTGCCGCAGCACACCTCGGCGCAGGAGGTTGGCAGTCAAACCATTGGTGCCCAGATTGGCAGAAAAACTACTGCTACTGCTTTTCATGGAGTGAGTCCTTGGATTGCACGGCGGCAGCACGGTACTCGCCGTCAGCGGCCTGATGGGAAAAGATCGGTATGCGTTTGACCAACAGGCGCATGGCCTGCCAATAAATGGCCAGACAGGTTTTCGCGGTCATCCATGGATAAGCGATCAGATAGCGATGCAGCGTCTTGCGGTTCAGATTCTGGCGGGTCAGATTGAGCGTGGCGTCAAACATCTTCAACTCGCCTTGCCAGTCAGCCATGTGCACACCGATCCGTTCGGCGGGCTGGCTGAAGCTCATGCGGTATTCGAGATCACGTGGCAGGAACGGTGAAACATGAAAGGCCTTGGCCACGGCAAAATGCTGATGGCCTTCACCCGTGGCGGGCAGCACGTAGCTGTAGCGCTCGCCCCACGGGGTATTGGTGACTTCACACAGAATGCCGGCCAGTGTGCCGTCGGCCTCATGGCAGTAGAAAAAACTCACCGGGTTGAACGACAGGCCCCAGCTGCGTGCCTGGGTCAGCAGGCAGACGCGACCCGAGGGAATGCGCCCCAATGCTTTGCCGACCCGCTCGCGGACCGCCTCGATGAGCGTCAGCCCTTGCCCGGTCAGCTCTGGCAGATAGTCTCGCTCACGAAACGAGAACGGCGCAAAACGCCCCCGACCTGCCAGTGGGGAAAGCCCCAGCACGCTGTCCTGTTCATCCAGATCCAGATAGAGCAGGCCTATCCGATAGGTGAACTGATGGGCGCGCGGCGCAAACCGCCGGTGGCTGATCCAGCCACTGTAGAGCGCGCTATTCACAGCGTTTCACCAAAGGCCTGGGCGACACGCAGGCCGCTGACCACGCCGTCTTCGTGAAAGCCGTTGGCCCAGTAGGCGCCGCAGTACCAGGTGTTATCCACACCATTGATTTCCTCCCAGCGCGCCTGTGCCGCGATCGCCTCTAGGCTGTATTGCGGATGGGCGTAGCGGTAGCGGCCGAGGATTTTGGCCGGGTCGATGGCCGCAGTCTGGTTGAGGCTGACGCAGAACGTCGTGTCGCTCTCGATCCCTTGCAGAATGTTCATGTCATAGGTGACGGCGGCCGACTGCTGTTCGCCGCCGCCCAGGCGATAGTTCCAGCTCGCCCAAGCCAGTTTGCGCTTGGGCAGCAGTCGCGTGTCGGTGTGCAGCACCACATCGTTTTCGGCATAGCGCAGCGCGCCGAGAATCGACTGCTCGGCACTCGATGGCTGCGCCAGCAAGGCCAGGGCCTGATCGCTGTGGCAGGCAAACACCACCTTGTCGAAACGTTCGCTGCCCATGGCGCTATGCAGCGTCACACCTTCGCCGTCACGCTCGACACGTGTGACCGGGCACGACAGACGAATGCGCTCGCGGAACGAGGCTGTCAGCGGTTCCACATAACTGCGGGAGCCGCCCTGAATCACGCACCATTGCGGGCGGTGGGTGACCGAGAGCAGACCGTGATTCTTGAAAAAGCGCACGAAGAACTGCAACGGGAAGCCGAGCATGTCGGCCAGCGACATCGACCAGATCGCCGCGCCCATGGGCACGATGTAATGATCGATGAAGCGCTGGCCATAACCGCCGGTCTTCAGGTACTCGCCCAGCGTGGTATCTGCCGCTATGCGCTGGTTTTCCAGATCATCGACCGATTGGCGATTGAAACGCAGGATATCGCGCAGCATGCCCCAGAACCGCGGCGACAGCAGATTGCTGCGCTGGGCGAACAGGCTGTTGAGGTTATTGCCGTTATATTCCACGCCAGTGCGCGGATCATGCACCGAAAAGCTCATTTCCGCAGGCTGGAAGCCGACACCCAGCTGGCCTAGCAGGCGAATGAAATTGGGGTAGGTCCAGTCGTTGAAGACAATGAAACCGGTGTCAATGGCGTAGGCGCGGCCCTCGACCTGCACGTCCACCGTGTGAGTGTGCCCGCCGATCCAGTCCGAAGACTCGAACACGGTCACCTCATGCGCGCGGTTGAGCAGGTAGGCACTGGTCAGGCCAGCGATCCCGCTGCCAATGACTGCGATCTTCATTGCGCGTCCTTATTCGACGATTCGCTGCGCGCCATGCGTTTGCCGAGGGCGAGTCGGGCGCGTGCCGGAAGCAGGGCCAGTAAGCTCATGCTGAAGATGAACAGCGCTGGAAAGGCGATATCCAGTGGGCGTTTGTTGCGCCCGAGTTTGCTGGCGATGTGCTTGGCTGCCTTTTCGACAGGCCAGCGCATCGGCATGGGGAAATCGTTTTTCTGCGTCAGCGGTGTGTCGACGAACCCAGGGCTGACCACTGTCACGTCGATGTTTTCGCTGGCCAGGTCCAGACGCAGCGCTTCGAGCAGATAACGCAGGCCGGCTTTCGACGCGCCGTAGGCTTCGGCGCGGGGCAGGGCCAGGTAGGTCACCGCACTGGCCACGCCGACCAGGTGCGGCTGATGACCTTTGCGCAGCAGCGGCAACGCGTGCTCGATGCAGTAACTGCTGGCCAGCAGGTTGGTACGCACCACGCGTTCGACCATGGCCGCTTCAAACTGCCGGGCATCGATGTACTCGCAGGTGCCGGCGTTGAAGATGGCGGTGTCCAGGGCTCCCCATTGCTGGGCGATGTCGTCGGCAATCGCCTTGACTTGCTCGGGGTCGGTGATGTCACCGGTCACCAGCAGCACCTGCGTGGGATAAACGTTCGCAAGGTTCTGCAATGGCTCAAGCGTGCGGGCGGTCAGCGCGAGCCGATGACCGGCGTTGAGCAGTTCTTTGGCCAGCGCCAGGCCAATGCCGCTGCTTGCGCCGGTCAACCAGATGCGTCGTGCAACAGGAGTGCTCATCCCAACCTCTTCTTCAACCAATGGATGACTCGACCCATGATGGGCAGATGTTCGTAGAGCAATGCACCGGCATCGAAGTAGTCCCGGTGTCGATAAACCTTGTCGCGCCACTTGAGGTGCGAACAGCCTTCTACCTGAATTGTCCGGCCGGCGGCCAGACGCGGATGCGAATAACTCATGGTCCAGACCAGATAGCCCTCGCCGGGGCGCACTTCGTCGAAAGCGTGGAAGTCGAAACGCAGGTCCTCGACGTTGGCGTACAGCTCGCCGAAATAGCGGCGCATGGCGGCAAGGCCATGGATATCGTGCATCGGGTCGCTGAACGACACGTCTTCGCTGTACAGCTCGGCAACCTGGTCAAGGTTGTCCTTGTTCAGCGCGGCAAAACCTTCGGCGAAGCGATGCAGGAAATCAGCCATGTTCGACTCCGGCGGCCGGCTGTCGAGCCGGGAGCGCCTTGAACGCTGCCAGGGCGCGGGCGCGGCTCTTGCTCAGGTCGACGATGGGTTTCGGGTAGTCGGCAGCGCCAAACAGGTCACCGATTAATGACGGGTCGTGAATCTGCTTTTTATTCATATCCGCCAGTTCCGGCAGCCAGCGCTTGATGAACACGCCTTCGGGATCGAAGCGTTCCGACTGCGACAGCGGATTGAAAATACGGAAGTAGGGCGCCGAGTCGGTGCCGGTGGATGAACTCCACTGCCAGCCGCCATTGTTCGACGCCAGGTCGCCGTCGATCAGGTGGCGCATGAAAAAGCGCTCGCCCTCACGCCAGTCGATCAGCAGGTTTTTGGTGAGAAACATCGCAACGACCATCCTTAGCCGATTGTGCATCCATCCGGTTTCCAGCAACTGGCGCATCGCTGCGTCAATGATCGGCAGCCCGGTACGTGCCTCTTGCCAGGCGCGCAGTTCTTCTGGGGCGTCGCGCCACTTCAACGCCTCGGTTTCCGGGCGAAAGGCGCGATGACGCGAGACGCGCGGGTAGCCGACCAGCGTGTGTTTATAGAACTCTCGCCATAATAGCTCGTTGATCCAGGTCACGGTGCCCACGTCGCCAGTCTCGAACTCGCCCTGATTACTGGCCAGGGCCGCGTGCAGGCACTGGCGTGGCGAAATCACCCCAGCCGCCAGATAGGCCGACAGCTGGCTGGTGCCGGGCTTGGCCGGAAAGTCGCGTTCGGTCTTGTAGTAGCTGATCTGCTCGTCGGCGAAGGCGTCCATGCGCCGTCTGGCTTCCGCCTCTCCGGCCGGCCACAGGTCACGCAAGGTTTTCGAGGGCGTGGCAAAGCCCTTCACCTGATCGGGAACCGCATCGCTTTTAATCGACTGCGCCGGTTGCGCTTTCGGGGTGCGCACCGGGTGCGGCATGGCCTCGTGCAGTCGGGTATAGCAGACCTTCTTGAACTGGGTGAATACCTGAAAATAGTTGCCGGTCTTGGTCAGGATGCTGCCGGGCTTGAATAACAGCTGATCAAGGTAGCTATTGAAGTGCACGCCGGCTTTTTCCATCGCCTTTTGCACCGCCTGGTCGCGGCGAGTTTCGTTGATGCCGTATTCCTGATTGAGGTGCAGGCCCTCGACCTTGAACTGTGCGCACAGCTTTGCCAGCACTTCAGGCGCCTGGTCCCAGCTGTCCGCCTCGCGGATCAGCAAGGGAACATTCAACGCGCCCAGCGCCTTCTCGAGCTCGACCAGATTGCGCAGCCAGAAGTCGACCTTACAGTCGGCATCGTCATGGCTGCGCCACTGCGCAGGACTGAGCAGGTAGACCGCCAGCGTCGGACCGCGCTCCATGGCGGCGGTCAGGGCAGTGTTGTCTTGAGCGCGCAGGTCACTGCGCAGCCAGATCAGTTGCATGAGAAGTCCTTAGATAAGTCCGAGCTTGCCCAGCTCGATCTGAGCGCTGAGTACGTCGTGGGCAAGGGTCAGTCCAGATATCTCCTTGGCCTGTACGAGCAACTCGGCATTATGGATCTGCACCGTTGGTCCGCCCAGCACGACAGGGCAGGTGATATTGGCCAGCAATCTGGGCAAATGGGTCACGTTCAGCGACTTGCTGGAATACAGCAATATGCCGCGTGGCTTGAGGTATTCGGCTGCCAGCGCCAGCTCGCCGACCGGCAACGGCCAGTCGAACACTTCGACCGGACAGTCAGCGCTGCTCACCAGCCAGGCCGCGAGCCACAGATGCGGCTCCAGCGGCAGATCGGACTGATTGACCAGCAGCAACGGGCTGCCATTGAGCTGACGGTTATTGTGATAGATGCGCGCGCCGAACTTGCTGCGCAGCCAGGAGTAGAAAAACGTGCGCTCCAGTTGTGCGCCGAACTTGCCTTGCCAGCGTTGTTCCAGTTCGGCCAGCAGCGGCAGCAGCAACTGTTCACACAGCGTGCGCGGCGGGTACAGCGACATCGCCTGATTGAACACATCATCGACCCGGCGTTCGGCCAGCTCGCCGATCGCGACCAGCAAGGTCTGACGCAAGGCGTCCCAGTCGTTGGTCGGCGGCAGGGCGTCCTGGCGATTGTCATCGATCAGGCCCTTGACCTGACTGACGGACACGCCACGGTTGAGCCAGGTCAGAATCTTCATGACGCGCTGCACATGCTCGTCCGAATACAGCCGATGACCTTTGGCGGTGCGGTGCGGGACGATCAGTCCGTAACGCCGCTCCCAGGCACGCAGGGTGACGGCGTTGACGCCTGTCTGCCGTGCGACCTCGCGGATCGGCAGCCAGTCGCCCGGCACCTCTGTGTCTGTATCATTCATGAGTCAAATCGCATTGCGCAGGCTGAGGTTTTCCGGGTGGGGCTGCATGTACACCTGCAGTGCCACATACGGGTCCGGATGTTGGCGAAAATGATGCTTGAGCAGCGTCAGCGGCACAATCAGCGGCACGATGCCCTGATGATACTGGGCGATGACCTGCTGGATTTCCTGCTTGTCCTCACTGGTAATGGTTTGTTTCAAATAACCACACAGGTGCTGCAGAACGTTGGTGTGAGTACTGCGCGTGGCGCACTTTTTCAAGGCAGCCATCAGTTGGCTGAAATACAGCGGCGCGATTTCATTCGGGTCGGTGCGGCCCATGCTGCCGAGCATCTTGCCCAGCGCCTTGTATTGCACCGGGTCATTGGCCATCAGTTGGTATTTGTAGCGCGAGTGGAATTCGGTCAGGGCGCGCCGGGTGACGCCTTCTTTCAGCAGCTGTTGCCAGGCCGCGTAGGCAAACACGCGGGTGACGAAGTTTTCGCGCAGCACGGCATCGTTGAGCCGCCCGTCTTCCTCGACCGGCAGATCAGGATGACGTTCGCAGAAGGCCTGCGCATAGATTCCGCGACCACCGCCATCGACCGGGGCGCCGTTTTCGCGGTAGACCTTGACGCGCTCCAGGCCGCAGGACGGGGATTTCTGCATGAAGATGTAGCCGCAGATATCACCCAGCTCAGCGGCCATCTGTATGCCGTAATCTGCCAGTGCCTCGGTAACGTCCAGGTCACGATTGACCGTGCCGAGCGCCTTTGGGTTTTCTGCGTCGCCTACCAGCCTGATCGGCTCGCGGGGGATGCCCATGCCGATAGCAACTTCAGGACACGCCTGGACGAAATCGAAATACTTGCTCAGCGCCTGTGTACACAGATGAGATTCCTTGTGTCCGCCATTGAAGCGAACCTCGGCACCCATCAGGCAGGCACTGATGCCGAGTTTGGGTTTTTCGATTACGGACGCCGCCATCAGTCACCTCTACAGAAGACTTGTACAGATAGTTCGTGCTGTACAACTTGTCTTCATCATAGGGGTGTAACTGTACAAGTCAAATTCTTTGTAGAGGGCGGTAAGGGCTGATTCCAGCTACTTCCAGCCCATCCGCCACGTATCCGCCTGTTGCAGCACTTGCCACGGCAGTCGCTCGCTGCGCTGGGTCAGCACGGCCTGCAGCTCGACTTCCAGAACGGTGCCTTCTTCGTCCTTGAACAGTTCGGTCACCAGGAAGTGCTTCTCCCGGTTGAGCGGGGTGGCGGCTGTCCATTTCGACAGCAGCAGCTTGCGCGGGTTGATCTGATTCATTGCACATGCTCCAGCAGTCGGCGCGCTGCTTCCTGGCCACTCAGCCAGGCACCTTCCACACGCCCGGACAGGCACCAGTCTCCGCACACGTAAATGCCCAGATCGGCGTCCGACAGGGCGCCCCATTCGTGAGAGCCGGCAGGCCGTGCATACAGCCAGCGATGCGCGAGGCTGAACACCGGCGCCGGCATGGTGCAGTCGATCAACTCCGCGAATGCGCCGTGCAACTGTTCGGTGACCTGTTCTCTGGAGGCGTCGATATTCTGCTGGCTCCACTGGCTGGTGGCGTGCAGTACCCAAGTATCGAGTGTGGCGTCGCGCTGAGGCTTGCTGCGGTTGCGGGCCAGCCAGTCCAGCGGGCTGTCCCGCACGAAACAACCCTGCATGGGCGTCTGCAACGGGGTTTCGAAGGCTAGCGCCACGGCCCAGGTCGGGTCCATCTTCACGCCAGCCACGACGCTGGCCAGTTTCGGCGCGGCAGCCAGCAGGGCAGTGGCCTGAGGGGCCGGGGTGGCGATGATCACATGGCTGAAAGGGCCGTGGCTTTCGCCTTCGGCATCCAGCAGGTTCCAGTGTTGTTCGCCGCGAAACACTTCAGTGATGCGGCACGAGAACGACACCGGCAGATCGCCGCGCATTGCCCGCGTAATGGCGCTCATGCCTGGCGTGCCGACCCAGCGTACTTGCTCGTCCGGTGAAGGGCTGAGCCTGCCGTCATGAAAGTTGTAGAGTGAGGGTGTCCACTCGGCGACATGGCCCTGGGTTTGCCACTGCTTGACTGCGGTGGCAAAGCGCCGGTCACGGGCGGTGAAATACTGTGCGCCCATGTCCAGCGAACCTGCGTCGCTGCGCTTGCTGGACATACGACCGCCGCTGCCGCGGCTCTTGTCGAAAAGGTGCACCTGATGCCCGGCGGATGTCAGCGCCTGGGCTGCTGAGAGTCCGGCGATACCGGTACCGATGATTGCGATAGGGACAGTCATAGGGGCCTCGTTACCTTGTCTGTACAGACTACGCCGTAGTTAAAACCTGTACAATCTTCTTGTTTGGTATAACTTGCAGTGGTTTTGGCATTTAGCGATTGAGTCACATTGCCACCGGCAAGGTCGAACCGTTCAGCGACTCGGGCAAAGGCCTCGGAGGCTGCGTTTCATTCTGCTGTGGCCTATGGTTCAGCTAACAGTTTCGTTTTCCGGACCAACGTCACGGACAGCGTTATTGGTAAAAATAAGACTACCCAATTGTCACCTACGCCACGCGAGGTTATCTGCCATGCACATATTGCTGACCGGTGGTACTGGTTTGATAGGACGAGCGCTCTGCCGTTCCTGGTCTGCTCAAGGCCATGAGTTGACGGTATGGAGCCGAAAACCCGCCGACGTCGCCGAGCTGTGCGGCCCCTCGGTACGTGGCATTGCCAGCCTTGATGAGCTGGGTGCGCAGCCGGTGGATGCAATCATCAATCTGGCAGGCGCGCCCATTGCGGATCGTCCCTGGACCCGCAAGCGCCGTCTGTTGCTGTGGGAAAGTCGCGTCGGCCTGACCGAGCAACTGCTGAAATGGCTAGGCACTCGCGAGCAAAAGCCTGCGCTGATGATTTCCGGTTCCGCAGTCGGCTGGTACGGCGACAGTGGCGAGCGCGAAATCGACGAAACCTCGCTGCCTGCCAAGGAAGACTTTGCCAGTCAGCTGTGCAACGCCTGGGAAGAAACCGCGCAACGCGCCGAGGCGCTGGGTGTGCGCGTGGTGCTGATACGCACGGGGCTGGTGCTGTCCGATCGTGCCGGTTTTCTGCAGCGTCTGTTACCCCCTTTCAAATTCGGCATGGGCGGGCCGATCGGCAATGGCAGGCAGTGGATGCCGTGGGTTCACATCCAGGATCAAATCGCCGCAATTGATTTTCTGTTGAATCTGAATGAAGCAAAGGGTCCTTATAATGTGTGTGCGCCTTCACCGGTGCGCAATCGTCAGTTTGCCAAGTCCCTGGCCGGCATTCTGCACAGACCGGCATTCATGCCCATGCCTGCGCTGGCCCTGAAGGTATTGCTGGGTGAGCTGTCGGTATTGCTGCTCGGTGGTCACCGTGCGCGGCCGGAGCGTTTGCAGGAAGCTGGTTTTACATTCAAGTACACCGAACTCGACATTGCCCTGCAGGATTTGCTGGGTCGCCACTGAACGCTGTTGAAATGAATAGGATGTTGCATGACCGATCACGCTTTGTTGCTGGTCAATCTGGGTTCGCCTGCTTCTACTCAAGTGGCAGACGTGCGCAGCTATCTGAACCAGTTCCTGATGGATCCTTATGTGATCGACCTGCCATGGCCCGTGCGCAGGCTGCTGGTCTCGCTGATTCTGATCAAGCGGCCCGAGCAGTCCGCACACGCCTATGCGTCCATCTGGTGGGATGAAGGTTCGCCCCTGGTGGTGCTGAGCAAGCGTCTGCAGCAGGCGATGAAAAAGGAGTGGTCGCACGGGCCGGTCGAGCTGGCCATGCGTTATGGCGAGCCGTCCATTGAAACGGTGCTGACGCGGCTGGCAGAGCAGGGCTTCAAGAAAGTCACCCTGGCCCCGCTGTACCCGCAGTTTGCCGACAGCACGGTGACCACGGTCATCGAAGAAGCCAAACGGGTGGTGCGCGCCAAATCGTTGAAGATGCAGTTCTCGGTTCTGCAGCCGTTCTACGATCAGCCCGAGTACCTGAGTGCGCTGGTGGAAAGCGTGCGGCCGCATCTGGAGCAATCTTATGACCATTTGCTGCTGAGCTTTCACGGTCTGCCTGAGCGGCACTTGCACAAGCTCGACCCGACCGGCAAGCATTGCCTGAAGGACGACTGCTGCATGACCGCACCCGCCGAAGTGCTCGCGACCTGCTATCGCGCGCAGTGCATACAGTCGGCGGCGGCATTCGCCAAGCGTATGGGCATTCCTGACGGCAAGTGGTCGGTGTCGTTCCAGTCACGTCTGGGGCGCGCCAAGTGGATCGAACCCTACACCGAAGCGCACCTGGACGAACTGGCGGCGAAAGGCGTCAGGAAGCTGTTGGTCATGTGCCCGGCATTCGTGGCTGATTGCATCGAGACGCTGGAAGAAATCGGCGACCGCGGTGCCGAGCAGTTCAAGGAGGCGGGCGGAGAGGAACTGATCCTCATCCCTTGCCTGAACGACGATCCCAACTGGGCGAAAGAGCTGAACAGGCTGTGCGAGCGTGCGCCGTTGATGTTGTGACAAGCAGAAAACCAAAGGCGGACGCAGAGCGTCCGGAAGTGCATGCCCACGCGGAGCACTCATCGTTATATATAAGTTCGCTTTTGATTCTGGCCGAAGGCCGTAGGAGCGAACTTGTTCGCGAAATGGCCGGTATAGTCGCCAAAAATGCAGCGCCTAAAACATCGTCTTCGCGAACAAGCGAAGCGTCGCCCGGTCCGCTCCTACGCCGTGCGGGCAGAGGCCTGAACGCCGCCATTTTCCAGGCTTTTCAGGGCTGCGTATAACGATGAGCACGGAGCATGGGCACGATAGTGGTCCTGCAGACGTCTCTCGTTCCCCACGCTCAAGTCTTACGGCAACTGATCATCCAGTTGCTTGTTCTTCCAGCTGTCATTGCCCGGCAGGATCAGGTTCAGGACAATGGCAGTCACGGCGCACAGGGCAATGCCTTTCAGGCCGAAATCGTTCGGGCCGTTGCCGGTGCCGATCAATACGCCGCCAATCCCGAATACCAGAGTGACCGAGATGATCACCAGGTTGCGCGCTTCGGCCAAGTCGATCTTGTGGCGGATCAGGGTGTTCATGCCCACCGCTGCAATCGAACCGAACAGCAGGCACAGAATGCCGCCCATTACCGGCACCGGAATGCTCTGCAGCAGCGCCCCGAACTTGCCGATGAACGCCAGCGTAATGGCAAAGAACGATGCCCAGATCATGATCTGCGGGTTGTAGTTCTTGGTCAGCATCACCGCGCCCGTCACTTCGGCGTAGGTGGTATTGGGTGGGCCGCCGAACAGACCGGCAGCAGTGGTGGCGATGCCGTCGCCGAATAGCGTGCGATGCAGGCCCGGCTTTTTCAGGTAGTCGCGTCCGGTCACGCTGCCCACTGCAATCACCCCGCCGATGTGCTCGATGGCCGGGGCCAGAGCGACCGGTACAATGAACAGAATCGCCTGCCAGTTGAATTCCGGTGCAGTGAAGTGCGGCAAGGCCAGCCAGGCGGCGTCAGCGATTTTTTTGGTATCGACCACACCAAAGTAGAACGACAGCGCGAAGCCCACCAGCACGCCGGAGATGATCGGCACCAGACGGAAAATGCCTTTGCCGAACACCGCCACGATCAGCGTGGTCAGCAAGGCCGGCATCGAAATCAGCATGGCGGTCTGATAAGGAATCAACTGCGCGCCATCGCCGGACTTGCCCATCGCCATGTTGGCTGCAATCGGAGCCATGGCCAGACCGATCGAGATGATGACCGGCCCGATCACCACGGGAGGCAGCAGGCGGTCGATGAAACCGGTGCCCTTGATCTTCACGGCCAGGCCGAGAAAGGTATACACGAAGCCTGCCGCCATGACGCCGCCCATGGTCGCGGCCAGACCGAACTGGCCCTTGGCGAGGATGATCGGGGTGATGAAGGCAAAGCTCGAGGCCAGAAAGACCGGCACCTGACGCCCGGTGACGATCTGGAACAGCAGCGTGCCCAGGCCTGCGGTGAACAGTGCCACGTTCGGATCGAGCCCGGTGATCAGCGGCATCAGGACCAGCGCGCCAAAGGCCACGAAGAGCATTTGCGCGCCGGATAGAATCGTGCGCCACAGTGGATCGTTGAACTCCTGCTGCGTCATCGGGTTACGCGTCCTTCTGCTTGGTGCCGAAAATCTTGTCACCGGCATCGCCCAGGCCCGGAATGATGTAACCGTGTTCGTTCAGACGCTCATCGATGGAAGCGGTGTAGATCATCACGTCCGGGTGCGCTTGCTCTACGGCAGCGATGCCTTCGGGCGCAGCGACCAGAACCATGGCGCGGATTTCCTTGCAGCCAGCCTTCTTCAGCAGATCGATGGTGGCGACCATCGAGCTGCCGGTGGCCAGCATCGGGTCGATGATCATCGCCAGACGCTCGTCGATTTCCGGGACCAGTTTTTCCAGGTACGTGTGCGCCTGCAGGGTTTCTTCGTTGCGGGCCACGCCGACCGCGCTGACCTTGGCACCCGGAATCAGGCTGAGCACGCCGTCCAGCATGCCGATACCGGCGCGAAGAATCGGCACGACGGTGATTTTCTTGCCCGCGATCTTCTCGACTGACACCGTACCGGCCCAGCCTTGAATGTCGTAACTTTCCAGGGTCAGGTCGGCCGTGGCTTCATAGGTCAGCAGCGCGCCGACTTCCTGAGCCAGTTCACGGAAGTTCTTGGTGCTGATGTCGGCGCGGCGCATAAGGCCGAGCTTGTGGCGGATCAGTGGGTGACGGATCTCACGAATGGGCATGGGGAAAGGCTCCAGCGGGGCAAAAATCGGTCTAGGTTAATCTATTCAGCTGTTACTGTCTTAAAGCACGTGCAGTATCGTTACGAAGCTTCGACGTTCGCGGCTTTTGCAAGACACTCGCAACGTTAGTCCAGAATCGCTTGCTCTGGCTTGAACGGATGCGTACCTTTGCCCGCTTTTCTCAAACTGCTTTACCTGGAGAGCGTCATGTCCGCTGATCTCGAGCATATCCGTCAAGTCATGCGCGAAGCTGACTGCCTGTACACCGAGTCCGAAGTGGATGCGGCCATTGCCCGCGTCGGCGCGCAGATCAATGCCGAACTGGCCGAGCGCAATCCTGTTGTGTTCTGCGTCATGAATGGCGGCCTGATTTTCTCCGGCAAGCTGCTCACCCACCTGAACTTCCCGCTGGAAGCGTCCTACCTGCACGCAACGCGCTATCGCAACGAAACCACCGGCGGCGATCTGTTCTGGAAAGCCAAGCCGGAAGTCTCGTTCATGGACCGTGACGTGCTGATCATCGATGACATCCTCGATGAAGGTCACACCCTGGGCGCCATCATCGACTTCTGCAAACACGCCGGTGCCCGCGCTGTGCACACTGCCGTGCTGATCGACAAGGACCACGACCGCAAGGCTCGCCCGGACCTGAAAGCCGACTACGTCGGCCTGCCGTGCATCGATCGTTACATCTTCGGCTTCGGTATGGATTACAAAGGTTACTGGCGTAATGCTGCCGGTATCTATGCGGTCAAAGGGATGTAAGGCATTCTGACGACCGCTTCTGCGAACAGGGGCGGTCGTCGATTGGCAATTATATGGAAACCCTCAATGAAGCTACTGATTCCCGGCGCTGTGGCGTTGGTGCTGTTGTCTGGTCTGGCAGTTGCCGCACCTGCTGCGCCGGTATCGGCCAGCCCCATGCACGATCAATACCTGCCGCCTGACGATCTGAGCCTGCGCGAAGGTGTGCCTGAACAGCAACAGTTGATGCGGGTCACCGAATACACCATCGTTGCCGGTAACCAGCGGCAGTCGAGTCAGCAGCCGATTCCGGTCACCTCGCCCTTGTCGCTGCGCCTCAAGGGCAAGTCGCTGAACAAGGGTGCGTCCATCTCCCAGGTGCTCGTGCACTTCGACGGCGGTGATAGCAAAAGCCTTAAAAAGTCGACCTATGATGAGCTGTCGAGCACGTTGACGCTTTATTACCCGCTGTCCCAGTACCGCGTGCTGGTGGACTTGCTGCGCAACGAGAAGGTCTATTGCCAGTTCCTCAGTTATGCCAACGGGCACATCTGGGCTGATCTGCACACCACCTCTGCACGTGCGCGTTGAGCGCGGCGCTCGCCGGAGGGTAAACTGCCCGCCCGTGAAAGTGTCTGCGACCTGCTGGAGCCTGTAATGCGTAAAGATAAGAAGCAGTTGATTGGCGATGAGATCGGCGATGAGCAGATCAAACTGTTCCTCAACTTCGAGCCGTATGATGCTAGCTCGCCGTCGCTGCACAAGCTGATCAAGGCCTACCGTGGGCTGCGCATCAACGATTTCGAACGCTTTCTGGTGTTCTTCAAGGAAGCGGGCCATGACTTTGATGGCAAGGACGAGCATGGCAACGACTTCATCGCCCTGATCAAGGATCAGCGCAATGCTGATGAATACATCGAACTGATCGAGAAAGCCCGTACGTAATTGCCGTTTGACTGTCGTGCCAATGCTCCGCATTGCCAGAGCTGGACGCAGAGCGTCCGGAACTGCATTCCCATGCGGAGCTCTCAGTCGTTATACACACGTCCTAGAGCGCCCGGAATAACGGGCTTCCGAGCTTCTGCCCAGAGGGCGTGGGAGCGAACTTGTTCGCGAAGACGGTGTTTTAGTCGATGCATTTTCGGCGATTATACGACCCCCTTCGCGAACAAGTTCGCTCCCACGGCCTTCGGCCAGAATCAAAAACAGACTTGCGTATAACACTGAGCGCAAAGCGTGAGGACGAACGCTGCAGTTATTTGCGCGCCTGATACGCCTTGCCGTAATGCCGCTCCAGTCGTGACTGCAACAACTCCAGCCCGATCGACATGATCCAGTACAGCACCGCTGCGGTGGTCAGCATTTCGATGTATCGATAGCTGGAGCGGCCGTAAGACTGGGCCAGAAACATCACTTCCCAGACGCCCATCACTGAAATCAGTGAAGAATCCTTGAGCATGGAGATGAACTGGTTGGTGGTCGGCGGAATGATCGTGCGCATGGCCTGGGGCAGTGTGACGCGCCAGAAGATCTGCGCCGGGCGCAATGCCAGGGCCAGTGCGGCTTCACGTTGTCCTGCAGAGACGCCGATGATGCCTGCACGGAAAATCTCGCTCAGGTACGCCCCGTAGTTGAGCGACAGCGCGATCACTCCCGCCGTGATGGCTCCGGGCACGATGCCGAGTTGTGGCAGACCGAGATAGATCAGCAGGATCTGAATCAACAATGGCGTGCCGCGAAAGAACGAGGCGTAAAAGCTGGCGATGCCGAACGCCACCGCGCTGCTGGAAAGCCGCGCGAGTGCCGTGACAAAGCCGAGTGCGACCGAAACCACGATCGAGCACACCGACACGAATAATGTCAGCGCCGCGCCCTGCAGAAAGCCGTTGGGGGCCAGATGCAGCCCGATCAGGTTCGGCAGCTTGTCGAGGATGATCGACAGCTTCAGGTCGAAGCTCAGGAAGAAGCCGGCGAACAGGACGAACATGACCAGCCAGGTCAGGTAAAGCCGTGTGCGGAAGCCGAAAACTCGCTTGAGCAGGCTCTGTTCGGCCTGCTCGGGTGGGCGCTGGGGCTGAAAGGAAGTCATTTGCTGATGTCAGCACCGATCCACTTTTGCGACAGCTTGCTCAGGGTGCCATCGCTCTTCAGTTCGGCGAAGACTTGGCGAACCTTGGCGTCCCATTCCGGATCGTCTTTTTCGATGGCCACCGAGTTGGGTTCTTCATACAGCGGCTCGCCTGCCAGTTTGAAGCGCTTGTCCTGATCCAGGCGCGGTTTTGCGGTCACCAGATTGGTAAGTATCGCGTCCAGCCGCTTGCCGGCACCCAGCCCGAGGTCTTGAAAGGCCACGTTGTCGTTGTCGTAGGGAGCGATCTGCACGTCTTCGAACGGGTACTGCAGTGGCTTGTCTTCGGCGCCATCGATAACCAGATTCTTGTTCAGGTAGCTTTCGTAGCTGGAGGCGCTGGTCAGGCCGACCTTTTTGCCGCTCAGGTCCTTGGCCGAATGGATACGATCATCCGTGGCGTTGACCACGATCACCGCAGGCGAGGCGTAATACTCCACCGGGAAATTGAACACTTCGGCGCGGGCCTTGCTCGGCGTCATCGAGCAGACGCAGATGTCATAACGGCCGCTCCAGTGGCCCGCGGCGATCACGTCCCAGGAGGGCGTCTCGAGGCGCAGTTTGACGCCCAGCTTTTGCGCCAAGGCCTTGGCGACGTCGACATCGAAGCCGTCCAGTTCATTCTTGTCATTCAGGAAAGAGAAGGGCGGGTAACTTTCCATCAGAACGTTGACCAGCTCTTTGTTTTTCTGCACGCGATCCAGCGTGGCGCCGGCCAGAACTTGCGTGGAGGCCGCCAGAGTAACCAGGCCGATGCCCAGCAGAGCGCGATAGTTCACAGATATCCCCTGAAAAAGTGTTTGTAGTTTGATGAAAGGGCCGTATTAAATACGTTATACAAGACTGACTCATAATGAGTTTTTTTCATATACATATAAGCAGATCACATATGAAGCAAGGCACAACTGTAATTCTCGATGGCGGCATGGGCCGTGAGCTGCAGCGTCGCGGAGCCCCGTTTCGCCAGCCTGAATGGTCGGCGCTGGCATTGAGTGAAGCGCCCGAAGCGGTGAGTGCGGTGCACGCCGCTTATATCGAAAGTGGTGCTCAGGTCATTACCAGTAACAGCTACGCCGTCGTGCCGTTTCATATTGGCGAAGAGCGTTTTGCCCGCGAAGGTCAGGCATTGGCAGCACTGGCCGGGCAACTGGCGCGCGAGTCGGCCGATGCCTCTGGCGGACGCGCCCGGGTGGCCGGCTCCATTCCGCCGCTGTTCGGTTCCTATCGCCCTGACCTGTATCAGCCGCAACTGGCTGCCGACGTTCTGAAACCACTGGTTGCCGGGCTGTCGCCGTATGTCGACCTGTGGCTGGCCGAAACCCAGAGCTGCATTCTCGAAGCGCAGACCATCCGCGCCGGGCTGCCCAATGACGGTAAACCGTTCTGGCTGTCGTTCACCCTGCAGGATGAGGACACTGACGAGGTCCCGCGTCTGCGCTCAGGCGAGCCGGTCGCCGACGCCGCCAGGGCTGCCGCAGCAATGGGCGTCGCCACGCTGCTGTTCAACTGCAGCCAGCCAGAGGTGATCGGTGGCGCAATCGATGCGGCCCGTGAGGTGTTCACGTCGCTGAACGTCGACATTGCCATCGGCGCGTACGCCAACGCCTTCCCGCCGCAACCCAAGGACGCCACCGCCAACGACGGCCTGGACGAGCTGCGCGAAGACCTTGACCCGCAGGGCTATCAGCAGTGGGCGGCAGACTGGGTCAAGCGCGGCGCCACGCACATTGGCGGCTGCTGCGGGATTGGCCCGGAGCACATTGCCGTACTGTCCAGAAGCCTCTGACCGGCGCCTGAAATAAACGCAATAAAAAGCCCCGTGGCTATTAAAGGCTCACGGGGCTTTTTGTTACAGCACACCAGCAGTTTGGTCAGGCGAAGCTGTGTTCCTGGCTGCTTTTCTCGACCAGTTCCAGCGCCTCGTCGTTCTGCGCGCTGATGCGCTCATAGAGCGGCGCATCGGTTTCGAGGATCTTCTCCCGGGCCGGGAAAATCTCTTCGAGCTTGGTCGCCCATTCCGTGCGGGTTTTCTCCGGGAAGCAGCGCTCGAGCAGTTCAAGCATGATCGACACAGTCACCGAAGCGCCGGGCGAAGCGCCGAGCAGTGCGGCCAGCGAGCCATCCTGCGCAGAGACCAGCTCGGTGCCGAATTGCAGCACGCCGCCTTTTTTCGCGTCTTTCTTGATGATCTGCACGCGCTGACCGGCGATTTCGAGACGCCAGTCTTCGGCTTTCGCTTCCGGATAGAAGCGGCGCAGCGATTCCAGGCGTTGCTCCATCGATTGCATCACTTCGCTGACCAGGTACTTGGTCAGGTCCATGTTGTCGCGCGCCACCGCCAGCATCGGTTTGATGTTGGCCACGCGGACCGACAGCGGCAGGTCGAGGTACGAGCCGTGTTTCAGGAACTTGGTGGTGAAACCGGCATAAGGTCCGAACAGCAGGGACTTCTTGCCATCGACCACGCGGGTATCCAGATGCGGGACGGACATTGGCGGCGAGCCAACGGCAGCCTGGCTGTAGACCTTGGCCTGGTGGTGTTTGACCACTTCCGGGTTGTCGCAACGCAGCCACTGGCCGCTGACCGGAAAGCCGCCAAAGCCCTTGCTTTCTTCAATGCCCGACAACTGCAACAGCGGCAACGCTGCGCCACCGGCACCGAGGAACACGAACTTGGCATCTATCTCACGCGTGCCGCCGCCATTCACGTCCTTGACGCTGACGGTCCAGCCAGCACCGTTGCGTGTCAGGTTGGTCACCCGGCTGCGGTACTTGATCTGCGTCCCTGGAGCGCTGGTCAGGTGGCCGAGCAGTTGGTTGGTCAGCGCACCAAAGTTGACGTCGGTGCCGTTCATCATCCGCGTTGCAGCAATTTTTTCGTCCGCAGGCCGACCAGGCATCATCAATGGCATCCACTCGGCCAGCGTTGCCTTGTCCTCGGTGTATTCCATCGAAGAGAAGGCGTGATGCTTGCTCATGGCTTCAAAACGGGTCTTGAGGAACGAGACGCCTTTTTCGCCCTGCACGAAGCTCAGGTGTGGAACCGGGTTGATGAATGATCGGGCTGAACCAAAGGTGCCCTTGCGTGCCAGGTAGGCCCAGAACTGTTTCGAGACTTCGAACTGGGTGTTGATGTGCACCGCTTTCTTGATGTCGATGGAGCCATCAGCCGCAGGCGGCGTGTAGTTCAGCTCGCACAGACCGGCGTGGCCGGTGCCGGCGTTGTTCCACGGGTTGGAACTCTCCGCAGCACCGGAATCCATCAGCTCAACGACTTCCAGCGTGATGCCGGGGTCGAGCTCTTTTAGCAATACCGCCAGAGTGGCACTCATGATGCCCGCTCCGACCAGTACTACATCAACTGCTTCGTTATGCGCCATTAACGCGTCTCCAAAATCTGCAGCACCAAATTGACGGCATACGATCCTGAGGCTGGTTGCCAGGTGTTCGTGGGCTGAATCAAGCGTCTACCCTCGTTTGCCTGGCCAGGATCGCCTCACCGATTCTTCGCAATTTTTCGCATCCAAAGCGCAGGTCCCGGTCAGGCCCGGTCATGGTTCATCAATGCTTCATGAACGCATTTCCAAGCCTGCGAGGCCATTCGACCATCGTCAGGGAGCCCCTTTTGCAACGGGCGCCTGTCGATGGCGTCAGGCTCCGGTCATGGAGGCGCAGTCGCGGTCAGTCCTGTTCAAGAGAGCCGGTTCAGACGCTGATGGTGCATTTACAAACGCGTACCTATTCATTTGCTCGCCACACTCTTGTGAAGTAGTGAAACCCGTTTTTCACGTCCTTTTGGGAACGCGAACCAAACCTCGAAATGGCTGCGATGACAGCGCTGGCAGGTCAGGCGCATAAAGAGTGAGGCGCTGGCCGGCGAGAAAGGTTCGATATGATTCGAGCATTCTTCACCTTTCATCGAGCACACTCGTGCGCAAATGACCTGTGTGGGCGGCTCTCTGTGGGCATTACGAAGGCGCTAATACGGCGATTAGCAGTGCTGCGAGGCCCGATCAGGAGACGTCCTTATAATCGGGGGGAGATTATAGCGATGAAATGGCAGGAATTGATCGCTTTAAATGACTTTTATTCGCTCCCCGGTCAGGCGGTGAGCAACTGGCCGCGCGTTGAGCGTTCGCTACGCTGCGTCATGCGTGCGCTGGCGGGCAGTGGCTGATTCAGCCAGCTGAGCCGTTGCTCGGTCACTTCAACCCATTCCACACCGGTAGGACGTTGTGCGCAGTGTTTGAACGCACGGCAGACGCCCGCCTGATCGATACGCGCGTAGTGGCGATGCTGGGGACGTGCAGTGAACAGAGACCGGAACAGATTCATGGCGCAGCTCCTGTGACGTGAATGAGCGTCTGTGCGATGGAGGCGAGTCTGCCGTGTGGATGTGACGCGCTGATTACACCGTGCCGGATGAATCTTGCCCTGCGTTGCGGCGTGAACCCCGATGCGTGGAAAATGTCCGAGGCTTAACGGTCAGTGGCCTCTGGTTAGCGGCTGTGACAGGCCGCTATACTGCGGCTCATTCAGTGTCTGGCCCATGGAGAAATGAGCATGCTGCGTCGCATTTTGTTCGGTTTGCTTGCTGTAAGCAGTTTGACCCTGGTGGGCTGTGCCCACAGCCCACAACAACTCAGCCCTACGCCCAAGCTCAATGCGCAGTTGGCGGCGGTAGGGCGTGGTCAGCCTGTGGTGGTGCGTGTCGTCGACGGCCGTCCTGGGCCGACGCTGGGCACGCGCGGTGGCATGTACCCGGAAACCAGCGCAATCAGCGTCACCGGTGCCGACATCGTTCCCAAGCTTCAGGCTCAGGCTGAAGCCGCCGTACGCCTGCTGGGCTTTACACCGACCCAGGGCGGCAGCGCTCCGCAGTTGACCGTGACCCTGGCAGACCTGAAGTACCAGTCGCCGAAGGAAGGTCTGTACGTGACTGAAGCCACCATCAGCTCGACGTTCCGCGCTGACGTGCGCAATAACGGCCGCACCTACAGTGGTCGTTACGCCGCATCGCTGGACCAGCGTTTCGGTATGGCGCCGAATCAGGAAACCAACACCAAGCTGGTGAGCGACGTGTTGAGCGACGCACTGACCCGCGTCTTCCAGGACCCGACCATCGGTTCGACCCTGTCGCAGTAAGCATGCGATAAAAAAAAAGCCCGGCCCCTGTTGAAGGGGCCGGGCTTTTTGCTGTTCAGGGTTTGCTATCAGGCTGCCTGTTGGTAAAAGTCGAGGAAACTCAAACCCGTGTCCTGATCCAGATCCGGCAGATCATGATGAACATGCCCGCCCAGTGCACAGTAGACCAGCCAGTGGCGGTCCTGAACATTGAAGGCCAGGCCATCGATCAACTCCTGCTGCTCATCGCTTGGGGCAATGAGATAAAGGCGATCCTGATTTTTTGCATGCAGCATGACAAGCTCCAAAGAGAGGGAAGTCCGTTTCTCGAGGAGCCACACAATGCAGGTGAAGTATGACGCTGGGGTGACAGCGGCAGAGAATTGTCGTGCAGGATATTTCGGGGGGGCATGACCACGCGTAGCCTGGGCATGATACGTGCTCGCCCGCATACCTGTCGTTTCTCACGCTCCAGCGTGGAAATGCCTTGGGTGACGCTATGCGTCAAGGCGCGTTGACGCGCTCCAGACTGGACCCAGAACGTCCAGAAGTGCGTACCCACGCGTAGCATGGGCACGATAGGCGTTCCAGGTCTTAAAGCGCCAGCCCTGCCTTGACGCGGTACTGGTTGCGCACCGGGGTCGCGTATTGCTGAATCATGTAAGGGCGGTGCTCGATCGGCGTGCCTGCCAGGCGGGTTTCCCACTCTTCCCTGGCGCGCTCAAGCTCATCGGCCGGGAACAGCGCTTCAGCCTTCGGCACTTCAAGCGCCGGATCGGCGTCGTTCCACTGCGCGTACGCCAGGTAATGCACCGGGAACAGCCGATAGCCGCCGAGAATCTGCCGATCCATCTCGATGGCCAGTTGCTTGGTGTCCTCGAAATGCTCGGTGATCGGCGGTGCGAAGTTCACATGCACACGGCCTTTATAGCCGGTGATCCCCAGGGCAATGCTCACGTCGTCTTCGCCCGGCGTCTTGGTGTAGGCGCCGGTTGTCGCACGAATGTACAGCTCGCGGGCCTTGGCGCTGTCGCACGGATCATACTCATAGCTGATCGACACCGGGATCAGGTTCAGCGAACGAATCACGTCGCCAAATGGCTCATCCTTGCGGCTCATGTGGAACATCTTGAGGATCGCCGACTCGGTACGGTCGTCACCGTCCTTGGCGCGGCCTTCGGCCTGAGCGATCCAGATCGACTGGCAGTCTTGGGTGATCGAGTGATTTATGTACGCCGACAACAATTGATAAGCCGCCATTTTTTCGCGCCGCCCGGTGATCGAGCGGTGCACGATGAAGCTCTTGTTCAGACGCATCAGGTCGCTGACGAATGGCTTTTGCAGCAGGTTGTCGCCAATCGCGATGCGTGGTGTGGGCAGGCCTGCGTGGTACACGGCGTAGTTGACGAACGCCGGGTCCATGACGATATCGCGATGGTTGGCCAGAAACAGGTAGGCGCTACCGGACTTCAGCTGTTCGACGCCGGTGTAGGTGACCCCGTCGGTGGCGCGTTCGATGGTGTGGTCGACGTAATATTCGACTTTGTCCTGCAGTGTGGCCACCGAGTCGATACCGGCAAACTCGCGGCGCAGCTTGCGCGCCAGGGTTGGCTGCAGCAGCCAGCCGAATGCGCCTGCCAGGCGTGGAAAGCGGAATCGGGTCAGAATGGCGAGAAAGGCTTTGTCGCTCAGCAGACGTGCCAAGACGGCGGGGACTTCTGCATCGTTGTAAGGTCGGATGGCATCAAATTCGCCCATCATGCTCTCTTGTTTGAATCGAATAGGGTAAAAAGAAGACGGATTTGTTAAAACTGCCTTCTGAAGAATGGGTCAATTATACGCATAACTGATCCCGGAGACCGTGATGCAGGAATTACAGAGTTACGACTGCCCTTATTGCGGCGAACCTGTCGAAGCCGTACTGGACCTTTCCGGCGGCGATCAACAGTACATTGAAGACTGTCCGGTCTGTTGCCGCCCGATCGTTTTCGACCTGCAGACCGACGGCGAAGACTGGAATCTGGACGTTCGCAGCGAGAACGAGTGATGCAGAAGATCTACGAGCCCGAGAACCTGATGGAGGCCGAGTTGCTGCTGGCAATGCTTGCCAGCGAAGGCATCAACGCGCATCTGGCCGGTCGCGATCTGCTCGGGGCGATGGGCGAGCTACCGGGGCTGGGGCTTCTGGCACTCAAGGTCGAAGATGCGCAGGTCGCGCGCGCACGAGCGTTGATCACTGCGTACAATAGCGCTTCGCCCCTGTCTGGCGATGAGCCGGACGACTTCCCCGATGTACTGGTGTGCTGAGCACCTTCAAACGAGTCTGATTAGCCCCCATGTGTGGACGCTACGCCCTGTTTCGCTGGACCCCTGCCTTTGCCGCCTTGCCCGGTTTTCCTGCCGATCAGCAGGCGCAATGGAATATTTCGCCAGCCGACTGGGTGTTGATCATGCGTGCCGCCGAAAACGCGGACGGTATCGAACTGGTGCGCGCGCGCTGGGGCCTGACCCCGGCTTGGCTCACCGACCTGTCGAAAACGCCTGCCCACGCCCGCGCCGAAACCGTGGCCGAGCAGCCGATGTTTCGCGATGCCTTCACCCATCGCCGCTGTCTGCTCCCCGCCAACGGCTTTTACGAATGGCGTGGCACGGTGCGCAAGCGTCCTTTCTGGCTGACGCCGGGGGAGGGCGCCGCGCTGTTTTTCGCCGCGATCTGGGAAGCCTATCCGGTGCAGGGGCATACCTACCTGAGCGTCGCGGTGGTCACCCAGGCGGCTGCGACCCAGCGTCGGCCGTTGATTCTGGATGCCAAGGGTCAGAAAGACTGGCTGGCCGCCGACACGCCGCTGCCGACCCTGCAAGCGTTGCTGGCTGCCCCGCAGACGGCGCTGCGCGAACGGCCTTTGGCCAATCTGGTTAATGATCCGAAGCTGAATGCCCCCGAGTGCCTCACGCCGCTAAGTTAGTAGGGCAAGGCAAAAAACACCGAATCGGACAAATCCGATATCCGCGTTGAAGTACATCTGATACAAACTGGACACACCTGCGGGAACCATCCACCCCTGTCAAAGACCAAGATGCCAGTTTGCCGGTATCTGGCGCAGAGGTCTGCCCCGGGACTGACCGTTTCATACACAAGGAGATACACCATGCGTCCTTCATTTGCCTTCTGTGCCTTGAGCGCTGCGTTGCTGCTCGGCGGGTGTCAGGCAGTCAATACCACGAGTGGCGACTCGGTCGGTGTGGAGCGCAAACAGTACATGTTCAGCATGCTCTCCACGGATGAAGTCAACAAAATGTACGCCCAGTCCTACCAGCAGACCGTTGGCGAAGCGACCAGCAAAGGGGTGCTGGACACCACCAGCGCCAATGCCAAGCGGGTTCATGCAATCGCCGATCGACTGATTGCCCAGGCGCCCAAATTACGGCCGGATTCGGCGCAGTGGCAGTGGGAAGTCAACCTGATCAAGAGCGACGAGCTGAACGCCAACTGTGGTCCTGGTGGCAAGATCATTGTCTACAGTGGCCTGATCGATACCCTCAAACTGACCGACGATGAAATCGCGGCGGTCATGGGCCACGAGATCGCCCATGCCCTGCGCGAGCACGGACGTGAAGCGATGTCCAAGGCATACGGTGTTTCAATGGCCAAGCAGGGCGCAGGTGCCTTGCTGGGATTGGGACAGGACAGCCTGGCGTTGGCAGATACCGTGGTCAACTACAGCCTGACGCTGCCCAACAGCCGCAGTAACGAGAACGAAGCCGATCTGCTCGGTCTGGAACTGGCCGCACGCGCCGGTTACAACCCGAATGCGGCGATCACCCTGTGGCAGAAGATGACCCAGAACTCCGGTGGTTCGCAGCCTGAGTTCATGAGCACTCACCCGGCATCAGAGAGTCGCATCGCTTCGTTGCAGGCTGCGATACCGAAAGTCATGCCGCTGTATCAGAAAGCCGCTAAATCCTGAGTGGATGAGTCGCCCGTAGCGTTGCGAGGGTTTTCGCGACGCTACGGGCCAGCATCACACCCAGCCGCTGACTTGCATTGCCTTGTAAACCGCCACCAGCGCCAGCACGAAGAACGCGCAGGCAGCCAGTCGGCGGATCAGGGTCAGCGGCAGCTTCTCGGCGGCGAAATTGCCCGCCAGCACCACCGGCACATTGGCCAGCAGCATGCCCACCGTGGTGCCCAGAATGACCAGCCACAGATAGGAATACTGCGCCGCCAGCATCACCGTGGCGATCTGCGTCTTGTCACCGATTTCAGCGATGAAGAACGTGATCAGCGTGGTCATGAACGGGCCGAACTTGCGTGCCGTGCTGGCTTCGTCGTCGTCCATCTTGTCCGGAACCAGTGTCCACAGCGCCGTGGCGGTAAAGCTGGCGGCGAGGATCCAGTGCAGCACTGCGTCTGACAGATAACTGCTGAACCAGGCACCTACAGCGCCGGCTGCCGCATGGTTGGCGAGGGTTGCTGCAACGATGCCGGCAATGATCGGCCATGGCTTGCGAAAGCGCGCGGCGAGAACGAGCGCGAGCAACTGCGTCTTGTCACCGATTTCGGCGAGCGCGACCACTGCGGTAGGGACTAAGAATGATTCCAGCATCAGGTTTCCTAAGGGGCGGGTCAACACGGCTATGACACGTACAACCTCCCCGCCCCGGGTAAGGTGTTCGTGTCATAGGTCTTGTCAAACCACCGATCCGTCTGAGCGGATTCCGGGTCGCACGTACCATGGTCTGAGGACCAAGTATGTTGATACGTGCCGGACGAGCATGGCGCTCGTGGGAGACTACTCCCCTAGGACGGAGCGGATTCTGCCTCCGCGAAAACGTTTCGGCAAGTGCTTATTTCAGGGGCGTTTGGCGCTGTAGATTTTGAAACCGTTGCCCTGCGCCCTGACTTCGCACTGGCCGACGTGCTCTTCGATCAGCGGCTGATAACGCAGGAAGTTATTCGCCACCAGGCGCAGTTCGCCGCCTGATTTGAGATGTTGGCGTGCTTTTCTCAGCAAGTTTTCCGTTGCCATGTAATCGGTATGAACGCCGACATGGAACGGCGGATTGCTCAGAATGGTGTTCAAACCCATCGGTGCTGCGTCGATGCCGTCACCGGTCAGCACTTGGGCTTGCAGGCCATTGGCGGCCAGGGTCAGGCGTGAACTGGCGGTGGCGAAGGCATCGACATCGAGCATGATGACTTCGTTGTGCGGGTAACGACGCTTGATCGCCGCCCCCAGTACTCCGGCGCCGCAACCGAAGTCGAGCAGGTTGCCGCTGGGCAGCTTGTCGATGTTTTCCAGCAACAGGGCTGAGCCACGGTCGAGGCGGCCATGGCTGAAAACGCCGGGCAGGCTGACGACGGTGAGCGGTCCGTCCTGCAATTCGATCTGGTAGGGCCTGGCGAGGCTTTCCAGGCTGACGGCTTGCGGTGCGTGCTCGACGGTGACCTGCCACAGCTGGCAGTGGCGAGCGCTGTCCAGCTTGCGCGCGCGGCCGAAAGGGCTCAGTTGCCTGGCAGCCGCTTCGATGCCGCCACGTTTCTCGCCGACCAGAAACAGCTCGCGTCCAGCCAGTCGCGAGGCCAGTGCATTGAGCAGGTAGTCGGTCAGGTCACGCGCCTTGGGCAGGAACAGCACAGCGGCTTCGAAGTCAGTCTGTGGCGCTTCGACACCGAAATCCACGCGCCCTTCAAAACGTGCGTCCAGAGCCGCCTGATCACCGGCGTGCCAGCACCATCCACGGGCATCCGGCAGTTTTCCGAGCAGGTCATCGGCGGGCAGCCCGACCAACAACAGCGAGCCCTGAAACAGCTCAGCCTGACGGAGTAACACTTCACTGCGCGGGTCCATGGAATGGCTCCTGAAAAAGCGCGCAGTCTAACAGGATATGGGCCAAGAGGACGCGGAGCGTCCAGAACGGCATGCGACGCGGAGCGCCGCACGATAGTTGCGATCGTTCCGCATGCTCCAGCGTCGCACCATAGTTAGAGCAAGCTCTGCAGCGTATCAATGCCGGCATCTGTTGCGAGGACATCAGACAGCGTAATCTGCCGGGTCAGACGTCAATCCTCCAGGAGGTCACACATGTACTTGGCAGAGTTTCTTACCGTTGCGCTGATTCACCTGCTGGCGGTTGCCAGTCCCGGTCCGGATTTTGCGGTGGTGGTGCGTGAAAGCGTCGCTCATGGGCGCAAGGCAGGGACATGGGCGGCGTTGGGCGTTGGGCGTTGGCTCGGCGATCTTTCTGCATGTGGGCTATTCGCTGCTGGGGATCGGAATTATCGTTTCCCAGTCCATCGTGCTGTTCAACGCGCTGAAATGGGCAGCCGCTGCTTATCTGCTGTACATCGGCATCAAGGCGTTGCGCGCCAAGCCAGCCGCCGCGACGGACGATGCCGCCATCAAGGCTACTCCCTGCGAGCGCACGGCGCGCGGTGCCTACATCAGCGGTTTTGTCACCAATGGCCTGAATCCCAAGGCGACGCTGTTCTTCCTCTCGTTGTTCACCGTGGTGATCAATCCGCACACCCCATTGCTGGTGCAGGGCGGTTACGGCGTGTACCTCGCAGTGGCGACGGCGGCGTGGTTCTGTCTGGTGGCGCGACTGTTCAGCCAGGCCCGGGTGCGCGCAGGATTCGCGCGCATGGGGCACTGGTTCGACCGGGCCATGGGCGGCGTGCTGATCGCGCTGGGCATCAAGCTGGCGCTGACCGAGGTCCACTGAACGCTGAATTCAGGCCTGCATATGCAGCAGTCCGGACGCCCCTTGCAGACAGCGCGGGGCGTCTCGGCAAATCATCCCTTTTACTGATTTCACTGGCAGCCCGAGGCCCTAGAGTGCATATTTTCAGCACGCCTATGGACTTTGAAAAGGGCTTCATATGTTACAGACTCGCGTTCTTGCGCCC
This sequence comes from Pseudomonas sp. PvP028, assembly GCF_017832255.1. Taxonomy (NCBI): domain Bacteria; kingdom Pseudomonadati; phylum Pseudomonadota; class Gammaproteobacteria; order Pseudomonadales; family Pseudomonadaceae; genus Pseudomonas; species Pseudomonas sp. PvP028. The sequence continues at coordinate 251,364 of NZ_JAFIBL010000001.1, read as the reverse complement.
GCCGATGGCGCGTATCAGTGCCCTCTGTTGATCAAGCGCCTGCTGTTGTCGGGCGGTCGCTATGAAAAGACGCGCGAAATCATCTACCGTGATTCGGTCCGCTATACCTACGCGACCCTCAACGAACGCATCTGCCGCCTGGCCAACGTGCTGACGGCGGCAGGCGTGAAGGCCGGCGACACGGTGGCGGTGATGGACTGGGACAGCCACCGCTACCTGGAGTGCATGTTTGCCATCCCGATGATTGGCGCGGTCATCCACACCGTCAATGTGCGGCTTTCTCCCGAGCAGGTCGCCTACACCATCAACCACGCCGATGACCGTCTGGTGCTGGTGAACAGCGAGTTCACGGCGCTGTATCAGGCCATGTCCGGACACCTGAACACGGTCGAAAAGACCCTGTTGCTGACCGACTTGCCAGACAAGAGCGCCGACCTGCCCAACCTGGTGGGCGAGTACGATACCCTGCTGGCTGCGGCCAGCCCCGAGTACGTGTTCGAGGATTTCGACGAAAACTCGGTCGCCACCACGTTTTACACCACCGGCACTACCGGCAACCCCAAGGGCGTGTATTTCACCCACCGCCAACTGGTGCTGCACACCATGGGCGTGGCGACCATCATGGGCTGTATCGACAGCACCCGGCTGCTGGGCACCGATGACGTCTACATGCCGATCACACCGATGTTTCACGTGCATGCCTGGGGCATTCCCTATGCGGCAACCATGCTCGGTCTGAAACAGGTGTACCCCGGCCGCTACGATCCCGAGTTGCTGGTAGAGCTGTGGCGCAGGGAGAAAGTCACCTTCTCCCATTGCGTGCCGACCATCCTGCAAATGCTCCTGAACGCCAAGTCTGCTCAGGACGTCGATTTCGGCGGCTGGAAGATCATCATTGGCGGCAGCTCCCTGACTCGCAGTCTGTATCAGGCCGCCAAATCCCGTGGCATCCAGCTCACTGCCGCTTACGGCATGTCCGAAACCGGACCGCTCATTTCCGTAGCGCACATCAACGAAGAGTTGAAAGCCGGCAGTGAAGACGAGCGCATCACCTACCGGATCAAGGCCGGCGTGCCGGGGATGCTGGTGGAGGCCGCCATCATCGATCAACAGGGCAACTCTCTCCCGGCCGACGGAGAAACCCAAGGCGAGCTGGTCTTACGTGCGCCCTGGCTGACCGGAAGCTACTTTCGCGAGCCCGAAAAAGGCGCCGAGTTGTGGGCGGGGGGCTGGCTGCACACCGGCGATGTGGCAACGCTGGACGGCATGGGTTTCATCGACATTCGCGACCGCATCAAGGACGTGATCAAGACCGGTGGCGAATGGGTTTCCTCGCTGGAACTCGAAGACTTGTGCAGTCGCCACCCGGCAGTGCGCGAAGTGGCAGTGGTCGGCATCGCCGATCCGCAATGGGGCGAACGTCCGTTTGCCTTGCTGGTGATTCGCGATGGCCACCAGCTCGACGCCAAGGGTTTGAAGGAACACCTCAAGCCGTTTGTCGAGCAAGGTCACATCAATAAGTGGGCCATTCCCAGCCAGATCGCGCTTGTTACCGAAATTCCCAAGACCAGCGTCGGCAAGCTGGACAAGAAACGCATGCGCCGGGACATCGTGGAGTGGCAAAGCAGCAACAGTGCCTTTCTCTCGACCCTCTGACACCTCGGACGTGCCGTATCGGTCGGTGACGGCACGTGTCTGCGCTGCAGGTCCTGCTCTGTGACTTGCCAAATTTGCAAATTACGCCATCCTCCCCGCACATGTTTTTTGGCGGCTTCCCGGAAACGGGCGGTCCAGAGGCGTTGGTCGTGCAAATCACACTTTAGAGGGATCTAGCGTCAGAGCGTGCTGGCTATAGTCTGCACCGGGAATGGCAAGAACGGACCTGGCGCGTGTGTTGATTCGATGACTGATTCGTTTCTGGATTTCCCCACCGCCATAACAATAAAACACAAGGAGTAGCGTCGATGACAAGCACATCCCCCTTCTGGCGTCGGGCCAGGCTGCCTCTGGCTGTCAGCCTTGCCTCTTCGCTCGCCGGCCCGGCTTTTGCCGTGACCTTCAACGTCGGCGAGATCGAAGGCAGTTTCGACTCGTCGCTGTCGGTGGGCGCGAGCTGGTCGACGGCCAATCCCAACAAGAACCTGATCGGCGCCAACAACGGCGGGCGTGGTTTGTCGCAAACGTCCGATGACGGTCACTTGAACTTCAAGCGTGGGGAGACGTTTTCGAAGATATTCAAGGGCATTCATGATCTGGAACTTAAGTACGGCGATACCGGTGTTTTCCTGCGCGGCAAATACTGGTACGACTTCGAACTCAAGGATGAAAACCGCGAGTTCAAGGACATCAGCGACTCGGGCCGCAAGGAGGGCGCCAAGTCGTCCGGGTTCCAGTTGCTCGACGCCTTCGTCTATCACAACTATTCGATTGCCGATCAGCCGGGCGCGGTGCGCTTTGGCAAGCAGGTCATCAGTTGGGGGGAAAGTACTTTCATTCAGGGCGGCATCAACAGCGTCAACCCGGTCGATGTCTCGGCCTTCCGGCGACCCGGTTCGGAAATCAAGGAAGGCCTGATTCCGGTCAACATGTTCTACCTGTCGCAGAGCCTGACCGACAACCTGTCTGCTGAAGGTTTCTACCAGCTGGAATGGGACCAGACGGTCGTCGACAACTGTGGCACCTTCTTCTCGCAACCCGATGTGATTGCCGATGGCTGCAACAACAACCTCGCGGTATTGCGCAGCCGCAGCGGCCTGAACAGCTCGCTGACGGCGGCCGGTCTGCCAGCCGGGGCGCGCGGTGCGGTGTTCAATTCGCTGTCGCAGCAGGGCGTGGTGTTCGGTAACCCGGATGAGGGCGCGGTGGTGCGCCGAGGCCCTGACCGCGATGCCCGTGACAGCGGCCAGTTCGGTTTCGCCTTGCGTTACAACTTCGAACCGCTGGACACCGAGTTCGGCGCGTACATGATGAATTACCACAGCCGTGCACCGATTTTCAGCGGGCGCGGCGGCTCTGCTGCTTCGTTCAGTCCGCAAGGGCTGGTCGGTTCGCTGGTTCGCAATGGCATTCCTGCCAGCACTGCCGCCGCGCTGGCCCCCAGCCTGTTGCCGGTGGTGGTGGCAGGCAACTCCAGTTACTACGTCGAATACCCCGAAGACATTCGTCTGTACGGCCTGAGCTTCTCGACCACGCTGCCCACCGGCACGGCGTGGAGCGGCGAGATCAGTTATCGCCCCAACGCGCCGATTCAGGTCAATACCACCGACATCCTCTATTCGGGCATTTCGCCGCTCAACCCCAACGTGTCGCTACTCAGCGGGCAGCCGAATACGGATCAAGCCGGTTATCGCCGCAAAGAAATCACCCAGATGCAGACCACATTTACCCAGTTCTTCGATCAGGTCATGGGCGCCGAGCGTCTGACGGTGGTCGGTGAAGTGGGCTGGACTCATGTGGGCGGGCTCGAAAGCACCTCCAAAATCCGTTACGGACGCGATCCGGTGTACGGCCCGGGGCCGCTGCCTGGCGGTCAGTGCGCAACGTTGAACGCCGGCACGCTGACCGGTGCCGAGCAGAACAACCTGACCCGCTATTGCGAAGACGACGGCTTTACCACCGCCAACTCCTGGGGCTACCGCGCCCGTGCCATCTGGGATTACAACAGCGTGTTCGCCGGGGTCAATCTCAAGCCGAGCGTGGCCTGGTCGCATGACGTCAAAGGCTATTCACCCGGCCCAGGCGGCAACTTCGAAGAGGGGCGCAAGGCCGTCAGCCTGGGGCTCGATGCCGAGTACCAGAACACCTATACCGCGAACCTTTCCTACACCAACTTCTTTGATGGCAAGTACACCACGGTCGATGACCGGGACTTCGTGGCGCTGAGCTTCGGCATGAACTTCTAAGAACATGGTTTTCAGGATGACGACGAACATGAAAATAACAAAAAATCTGTTGCAGGCCGGGGTTCTGGGGATGTCGCTGCTGGCGACCGGTGTGATGGCTGCGGTGTCCGAGTCCGAAGCGGCGAAGCTGGGCACCTCGCTGACGCCGATGGGCGCGGAAAAGGCCGGTAATGCGGCCAACACCATTCCGGCCTGGAGCCCGATGCCGAAAAACGCCGGGGCGGTGGACAGCAAGGGTTTCCTTGCCAACCCGTACGCCAGTGAAAAACCGCTGTTCATCATCACCGCGGCCAATGTCGAGCAGTACAAGGACAAGCTGGCGCCGGGCCAATACGCGATGTTCAAGCGTTACCCGGACAGCTACCGGATTCCGGTCTACCCGACCCATCGCGGTGCTACCGTGCCGGATGATGTGTTCGCCGCGATCAAAAAGAATGCCACCACCACCAAGCTGGTCGGTGGCGGCAGTGGTCTGGAAAACTTCGATACGGCCATCCCGTTCCCGATCCCGGCAAGCGGTGTCGAGGTCATCTGGAACCACATCACCCGCTACCGGGGCGGCAGCGTCAAGCGTCTGGTCACCCAGGCCACGCCACAGCCCAACGGCTCCTACAGCCTGGTGTATTTCTCCGATCAGTTCGTGTTTCGCGACAAGATGAGGGATTTCGACCCGAAAAATCCAGGCAACGTGCTGTTCTACTTCAAGCAGGAAGTCACCGCCCCGGCGCGTCTGGCCGGTGGCGTGCTGCTGGTGCATGAAACCCTCGATCAAGTGAAGGAGCCGCGCTCGGCATGGCTGTACAACGCCGGTCAACGCCGCGTCCGTCGTGCGCCGCAGGTGTCCTATGACGGGCCGGGTACTGCGTCCGACGGGCTGCGCACGTCTGACAACCTCGACATGTACAACGGTGCGCCGGATCGCTATGACTGGAAACTGATCGGCAAGCAGGAAATGTACATCGCCTCCAACAGCCACAAGCTGGACGATCCGACGCTCAAGTACGCCGACATCATCAAGGCCGGCCATATCAACCAGGACCTGACCCGCTACGAGCTGCGCCGCGTCTGGCACGTGACCGCCACCCTCAAGGAAGGGCAGCGTCATATCTATGCCAAGCGTGACTTCTTCATTGATGAAGACACCTGGCAGGCCGCGGTCATCGACCACTATGACGGGCGTGGTCAGCTGTGGCGCGTGGCCGAGGCGCACTCGGAAAACTACTACGACAAGCAAGTGCCGTGGTACGCGGTAGAAACGCTGTATGACCTGCAATCGGGTCGCTACGTGGCGCTGGGCATGAAGAACGAAGAGAAGAAAGCCTACGAGTTCGGCTTCACGGCAGGCACCAGCGACTTCACCCCCAACGCGCTGCGTCAGGAAGGGGTTCGTTGATGTCTGATCGATACACGCTGTAGCTCAGCGTCTGCCTCGTGCTCCTGAAAAGCCCCTTGAACGGGGCTTTTTCAGTTGTGGAAAGTGGCCTTATAAGTCGTAGGAATTTTGTTACAGTCTTTTCGGTGATGGCCTTTCAAAAGTAGCGATTTACCCGCTAGTCTCCGAACACCGCGATGCCGAAACAACGATTCCTACACGAGCCGGCCATGACTGATCTGTCCCGAATTCAAGGGTTTGCAGACGGCGCGATTCCTGCGTTGGAAGGGCGATTTTTCCGTCCACCTCTGCCTGAGGGTTATGTTCCCCGTGCGCGCCTGTGTCAGCGTCTCGATGCAGGGCTTGGCGGCCGACTGCTGCTGATCTGCGCCCCGGCCGGGTTCGGCAAGAGTTCGCTGGCTGTCGAGTTCTGTCAGGGGTTGCCGGACAACTGGCAAAACGTATGGCTGGGTCTTAGCGCGCGGGACAGCGACCCGGGCCGTTTTCTAGAGCGGTTGCTGGCCAGCCTTCAACAATTCTTCCCGCAACTGGGCGCGCAGGCGATGGGCCTGCTGAAGATGCGCCAGCGCCACCAGCCGTTCGCCTTCGAGGAGTGGCTCGACAGTCTGCTCGACGAACTGGCCATGCACCTGATGTTGAGCAAACCGTTGTTGCTGGTGCTCGATGACTATCATCTGGCCCAGGGGCCGGTACTCGATCGCTGCCTGCAGTTCCTTCTCAATCATCTGCCGGCCGGGCTGGTGGTCATGGTGACCAGCCGACAGCGCCCGGACTGGCATCTGGCGCGCTTGCGTCTGACGCGGCAGCTGCTGGAAATCAACGAACAGGACCTGCGCCTCACGCACGCCGAATCCATGGCAGTGCTGGGGCGGCACAGCGGCTCGCTCGACAGCGAGGCGTTGCAAAGCCTGATTCAGCGCAGCGAAGGCTGGGTCGCCGGGCTGCGCTTCTGGTTGCTGGCGGCGTCCGAGGCCGGTGATGAAAGCGCCTTGTCCCAGGCGCTGCGCGGCAGTGAGGTGCTGATTCGCGAGTACCTGCTGGAAGAAGTGATCGACTGCCTGCCTGCCGACGTTCAGGCGTTTCTCTACGACACCGCCTGCCTGGAACGCTTTTGCGCCGAGCTGTGCGACGCCGCGCGGGATGGTCACGACAGCGCCGGGATGCTGGGTTATCTGCAGGCGCATCAGGTTTTTCTGGTGCCTCTGGACGAGCAGGGCCACTGGTTTCGCTATCACCATCTGTTTTCCGATCTGTTGCGCGCTCGTCAGGCGGCCGGCGCACCGCCGACCCGCCTGCACCTCAATGCCTGCCGCTGGTTCAGCGCTCAGGGCCAACTGGACGAAGCGGTCGAGCAGGCCTTGCGCGCCGGGCATCTGGATGTGGCAGCCAATCTGGTGCAGAACCTCTCGGAAGAACAGCTGCTGGCCGAACAGAACGTCGGCATGCTGCTGCGCTGGAAGATGGATTTGCCGGATGACCTGCTGACCAGCACACCCCGCTTGATCGTGCTCTACGCCTGGGCGCTGGGGCTGGCCTGCCAGCTGGATGCCGCCGAAGAGCTGGCCAATCAGCTGAGCCGGTTTCTGCCGGCGCCCTCGGCAACCGCTCAGAAATCCATGCTCGCCCAATGGCTGGCACTCAGCGGCATCATCGCCCGCGGCCGCGGAGACAGTGATAAGACTCAGCGCTATTGCACCGAAGCCCTGCTGAGCCTGCCGGAAAGACGCTATGGGCAGCGGCTGGTATGCCTGTCGACACTGGCCAACCTCGCGGTCGCCAACGGTGATCTGTGGCGCGCCCGCGTGTTGAATCGTGATGCGCTGGAACTGGCTCAGCGGGTCGCCAATCCGTTGTTCGAGGCGCTGGCGCATTACGACCGCGCCCGAGTCCTGCAGGCCCGGGGCGAAATTCTCCGCGCGCTCGAGGAAGTACGGCAGGGGCAGCAACGCCTCAAAGGCTTGTCCACCATTCGGCTGTACGCGGTCCGCGCGCGTCTGACGCTGTATGAGGGCTACTTGCTGACCCTGCGTCTGCAGGTTGACGAGGGGCGGGTGTTATTGCTGGCCGGCCTGGCCGAGGCGCGCGCCTGTCGCGACATCAGCGTACTGATCGGCCACTGCGTGATCGCTACCATGGAAGGCTGCGCCGGCCGCTTTGCCGAAGCCTTCGCTGAACTCGCCGAAGCCGAACGGCTGATGCACATCTGGGACGTGCCGCCGATCTATTATCTGGCGATGATTACCCTGGTCAAATGCGAGCTGTGGCTGTTGCAGGGGCGCATGGACCTTGCCGAAGCGTGGCTGCTGCGCCTGACGCAGACCTACAACGGCGGCCTCGGCGCTGCGGCCCCTGAGTGCCATCCACAGCTGCCGCAGCACATCGAGTTGCAGCGTGCTGTACTCGAGCGACTGCAGGGTGACGGCGTTGCCTGCGAGCAGCGCTTGCAGGCGCTCGAACGGCACGCTCAGGAGGTGGGGGCGAAACTGCTTGGACTGATCGCCATGACCCAGCAGATCGGCCTGCTGCTGAGCCAGGCGCGATGCGACGAGGCGCGGGCATTGTTGCTGCGCAGCCTGCCCGCAGCGTCCGGCGGCGCACTGATACCGTTCAAGGCGCTGATTGGCGAGCACCCCCGGTGGCTGCATGAGCAACTTCTGCACCTGCCACCCTGTCGGGTTCAAGCTGCATTGCTGGAAAAGCTCCCGGCCTGTTGCACGCCGTCGCCCGAGCCGGCACATGGCGGCGATTGCCTCAGCGTGCGCGAACTGGGTGTGCTGCAACTGATTGCACAGGGCTGTTCCAATCAGGAGATCAGCGAGCAGTTGTTCATCTCCCTGCACACCGTCAAGACCCACGCCAGCCACATCAACAGCAAGCTGGGGGTCGAGCGTCGCACTCAAGCGGTGGCGAGGGCCAAGACGCTGGGCTTGCTGGCTTGACGACGATGGAGTTTACCGGGCCACTCAGGCCGGACTGCCCGCCCACAGCGTATCGACTTCTTCCAGCCCCCAGTCGGTGGTTTTTTCGATTCTGAGGATTCCGTCCGGGTCGGAAGGGCAGTCCAGGTCGATGACTTGTGCGGCGAACGTCTTGCCGGTGCGCGCCGACATGAAAACCTTCACTTTCGGTTTCAGCAGCGACGCCTCACCTTGTTCGACCACCACGCCGAGACGCCCGCTTTCCAGGCGTACCAGTGTGCCGATCGGGTAAATACCCACGGTCTTGACGAAGCTTTGAAAAACCATATCGTCAAAATGCCCCTTCCATGACGCCATCTCGCGAATCGAATGGGCAACGCCCCAGCCCTTTTTGTAAGGGCGGTCGGAGGTGATGGCGTCATACACGTCGCACACCGCGCCCATGCGCGCAAAGATGCTGATCTGGTCGCCTTTCAGGCCGTGCGGATAGCCCGAGCCGTCGACTTTCTCATGGTGATGCAGGCAGACATCGATCACCGACGCGGCCACGGGCTGCGTGTCCATGAGTATCTTCACGCCCAGCTCGGGGTGGGCCTTAATGATCTCGAATTCGTCGCGGGTCAGGCGGCCCGGTTTGTTGAGCACCGCCGAGGCAATCATCATTTTGCCGACATCGTGCATCAGCCCGGCCACACCGGCCTCACGGACCTGATCGTCAGGCATGCCCATGCGTTTGGCCAGCGCAACCATCAACGCGCAGACCGCCACCGAGTGCATGTAGGTGTACTCGTCGGAGGTCTTCAGGCGGGACAGGCTGATCAGCGCGTGCGGATGGCGCAGGATCGAATTGGAGATTTCCTCCACCAGCAACTGCACATTGCCGACATCCATGGCCCGGCCCATGCGCGCTTCGGTAAACATGGACATGACCGCGTCTCTGGCCCGTCCGCAGATCAGCCTGGCGCGTAGAACTTCCGTTTCGAGACTGGCCGGAGTTGTATCCTCGCTGGCCGATGGCGCTGCCGATGCGGCTGAGGTCTGGGGTGTCACTACACGGCTTTTACCGGTTTCGATCCAGACTTCTTTAGTGCCCGATTGCTGAATACGCTTGAGCACTTCAGCGTCATCGAGCATGACTTCGACCAGGCCTATCCAGAACGGATCATTGGTCCAGCGGCGGCAGATTTTGTGGATGTACATGCCCAGGGCAAGCTCAGCCACAGGTATTTTTTTCAGCATGCTCAGCCACCTGCGTGCGTAGGCATGCCAGGCAGCGGGTAAGCGCAACGAGCATACGAAGGGCTGCTGGCGGGTATCAGCAGAATGCAGGCGCTATTGATCGACATGACGTCACCCCGTTGACTGCAAGGATTGTTCTAATCTCACAATGCCAGTATACGGGGCTGTCGCAAAAAATCATGTCTATTTGGTGCATTCTGGCGAGTTCATTCTCAAGCCTTCAGGCCACTGGCGTTTCGCTCGGCAGGTGATGATAGCGACGGCCGAAGTAGACCAATGCATCTGCACCGCTCTGATGCCTGATATCCACCACCTCGCAGAACAGAATGTCATGCGTGCCGACGCTGACCGACTGACTCACCTTGCAGTCGAGCGCCAGCTTTGCGCTGTCGAGGATCGGCGCGCCGGTCACTCCGGCCTCCCACTGGCCGCAGGCAAAGCGCTCCTGCTGGGAGCTCTTGCCGCCGAACAGGTTGGACAAATCCTGCTGACCATTGCCCAGCGTATTGACGCACAACCTGCCGTTTTCGATGAAGGCGTCATACACCGATGCACTGCGGTTGATACACACCAGCAGCGTCGGCGGTTGATCCGTCACGCTGCACACGGCGGTCGCGGTAAAGCCGGCGCGTCCGCCAGGGCCGTCGGTGGTGATGACGTTGACGGCGGCGGCCAGGCCGGACATCGCATCGCGAAACGCCAGCTGGCTGACAGCAGCGATGGGCAGAATGGCGGGAGCTGCAGAGGAGGTAGGCATGGGATGAGTCCTTTCAGGGTTGTGTGCTGAGAAAAGCGAGCAGGGCGCGTTGGAAGGGCTGTGGATCGGTAATGTTCGAGGCATGGCCGCCATAGTCCAGCACCACCAGCGTTGCGTTCGGCAGCGCATTGGCCAAGTGCCGGGATTGCTGCCAGGGCACCAGCATGTCGTCGCGGTTGGCAATCAGCAGGGTCGGGGTGTGGATGCGCGTGAGATCGGCCTCCACGTCGAAGGTTTCCAGCGCATGGATGCGCCGCAGCAGGTTGTCGGTGTCGGGAAAGTGCGCCAGAGCGTGGGCTTCGTCGTCGGCCAGCCGCGGGCCGTTGGCGGCGATCCAGTCTGCAGGGTAGAGGAACAGCGCCTGAGCCTGCACGTAGGCCTCCGGTCCGCTGTTCAACAGCAGTTTTTTGCGCACTGAAAAGCAGCGCGCGCTGTGCGGGTTCGGACTGCTCCAGGCATTGATCAGTATCAGACTTTGCAGCAGTTCCGGGCGCAGCAGGGCCAGTTCCAGACCCACCAGGCCGCCCAGCGCATGGCCCATGAAATGGCAGCGCTGGATGTCGAGCGAATCAAGCAGGGCCAGCAATTCCACAGCCATGTGCCGGATCGAATAATCCCCTGGCAGCACCGCAGGACTGCGTCCGGTTCCGGCATGGTCGTAGACGAGCACGCGGTAGTCGCGGGTCAGCAGTGCCAAGTCATCTGCCCAGTAGCGGCCAGACCCGCCCAGCCCGGAACTGAGCACCAGGGTCGGTGCATCGGCATGCTGGCAGGCATGAAACTCATGGAACATGGGTTTTCTCCGGGTGGGCGTCAACGGCCCACGGTCGCGATTCAGCCGATGTGGGCGATGCTGGCGATTTCGATCAGCGCCTCGGGTTTGACCAGGCCGCACTGGATGCAGTAACGGGCTGGCTTCTCGCCCGCGAAATACTCGGCATACACTTCGTTGACCTTGGCGTAGTCGGCCCAGTCCCGGATCATGATCATGTTGAACGTGACATCGTCCATCGTTCCGCCCGCGGTCTCGACCACGCTTTTGATGGCTTCCAGCACGTGACGGGTCTGTGCGGTGGCGTCGCCGACGTGTACCACGTTGTTGTCCTTGTCGAACGGCAGTGTGCCCGAGACATAGAGCACGCCGTCGGCCATGGAGCCCGGTACGAACGGCGCGATGGGCTTGCTGGTGCCGGCAGGGATGATCGCTTTTTTGGTCATGCTGGTGTCCTCACGAAAGTTGCCCGACAGGGCTGAAAGTGGTGCAGAAGTCATCGACGCTGGATACCCAGCCAAAGAAGGTTTCGATGTTGAACAGCGCGGCTTGCTGAGCGAATTCGGGGCCTGCCTGATGGGTCGCGTCGGCCAGCACCACGCCGAAATATTCCAGGTGAAAACCGTCGCGCAGGGTCGATTCGACACAGACATTGGTGGCGATGCCGGTGAACACCAGATTGCGAATGCCGCGGCTGCGCAGCACGCTGTCGAAGCTGGAATTGAAGAAGCCGCTGTAGCGGATTTTCGGCACCACGATGTCGCCAGGCTGCGGCGTCAGTTCGTCGACAAGCTGGTAGTCCCATCCACCCTTGGCCAGCAGTTGCCCTTCGAGTTCCGGGCGCTTGCGCATGGTTTTCAGGGCGTTGGACTTGTGCCAGTTCGGTGAGCCGGGGCCACCGGCCTCGACGTAGGCCGGGTCCCAGCCATTCTGGAAAAAGATCACCGGAATGCCTGCCGCACGCGCTGCGGCACAGGCCTTGTTGATGTTGGCGATGACCGGCCCGGTGCTGCTCACATCGAACCCGGCGAGGTCCAGATACCCGCCGAGCGACGCATACGCGTTTTGCATGTCGACCACCACCAGCGCGGTTTCGCCGGGTTTCATGCGCAGCGGTTCAGGACGGGCGGGTAGTTCGCGGGCGGGTTGCACGTCCGGCAGGTCAACGCCTGCGACGGTTGCCGAGGTCGTCATCAGACCACCTCCTTGAGCTGCGCAATGTGCTTGCGGCTGGTCATCAGTGGCTGGATCTTCTCGCCGAAATCTTCGACGCCTTTGACGAAATCATCGAACGTCAGCATCACGCCTTGAGTCCCCGGAACACTGGCAACCTCGTCGAGCATTCTTGCCACTGTGGCCCACGACCCCACCAGCGTGCCCATGTTGATGTTGACTGCTGAGGTCGGGTCGGCCATCTGCCGCAGGTTGGAGCCGGCGCTTTTATCTGCCGAGCCTTTTTCGCTCAGCCAGGCGATGGCTTCTTCATCGGCACCGTCCTTGATGTGCTCCCAGCGAGCCCGTGCAGCTTCGTCGGTGTCGTCGGCGATGATCATGAACAGCACGCAGGAAGTGACGTTGCGGCCGGTCTTTTCGTTGGCTTCGAGCAGTTTCTGTGCAGTCGGCGCGAACGCTGTGGGTGTGTTGACGCCTTTGCCGAAGCAGAAGTTGTAGTCGGCATATTGTGCCGAGAACGCCATGCCCGCTTCACTTTGACCGGCGCAGATCAGCTTCATGTCGCCCTGTGGGCGAGGGCTGACGCGGCAGTCCTGCATGCTGAAATGTTCGCCCTTGAAGTCGCTGCTGCCGGTGGCCCACAGGTCACGCAGAACCTGAGCATATTCGGCCAGGTATTCGTAGCGAGTGTGGAAGAACTCGTCGCCCGGCCACAGCCCCATCTGCTCATATTCCGGCTTCTGCCAGCCGGTGACGAGGTTGATCCCGAAGCGGCCATTGGAGATCGAATCGATGGTCGATGCCATGCGCGCGGCAATGGCGGGCGGGATGGTCAGGGTGGCGACGGTGGCGAACAGCTGGATCCGGCTGGTGACTGCGGCCAGGCCGGCCATCAGCGTGAACGACTCCAGGTTGTGTTCCCAGAACTGCGTCTTGCCGCCAAAACCACGCAGTTTGATCATCGACAGCGCAAAGTCGAAGCCGTAGCCCTCGGCCTTCTGCACGATCTGTTTGTTCAGCTCGAAGGTCGGCATGTACTGCGGAGCATTGCTGGAAATCAGCCAGCCGTTATTGCCGATGGGGATGAAGATACCAATGTCCATATGAGGCCTCTCTGCGTGGGTCGATGCGTGCCGAAGCGCGACTGGCGGCACTTGAATCGTCTTTCAATCGTCTCTCGATGATCTTTTGCATTAAGCGGGCCAGAAATATTTATCGTTTTTATTCAAGGGTTTGTGGATTTTTAATGTTTGTTTCAGACCATTTGGTCCGAATCAGAGCACTTGGTTTGTGCAGGGCGCACGCAGATGGGGCAGGGCGGACGGCGCAGGCAATCCGTATCGACAAAACAGCTGCGCCCGTTAAGATGCCCGCTCATTTCGGCATCACTGGATGGATGTGCGTGAACAAGAAACCTCCCCTGGCTGACCCGGCGAAGAAACGCGTACGCAAGGCCAAGCCAGAGACCGTGGTCAAGACGACCCGCGAACCCAGTGCGACGTCCCTGAAGCGGCGCATGCGCCTGATGGAAGGCAAGCGCACGCTGATTCTCGATGCGGCGCTGGAGATATTCTCTCGCTACGGCGTGCACGGCAGCAGCCTGGATCAGGTCGCGAGCCTGGCGGACGTCTCCAAGACCAACCTGCTGTATTACTTCAGCAGCAAGGACGACCTGTACCTGAATGTGCTGCGTCAGTTGCTCGAGGTATGGCTGAGCCCGCTGTTGCACTTCACCGCCGACAAGGACCCGGTGCAGGCGATCAGCGCCTATATCAAGGCCAAGCTGGAAATGTCCCGCGATCACCCGGCCGAATCGCGGCTGTTCTGCATGGAAGTGATGCAGGGCGCACCGCTGATTCAGGGCGAGTTGCAGCACCCGTTGCGTGACACGGTGCAGGCCAAGGTGGCGGTGATTCAGCACTGGATCGACAGCGGCCAGTTGGCCCCCGTCAACCCGCACCATCTGATTTTCACCCTGTGGGCAACCACTCAGCATTACGCCGACTTCCGCACTCAGGTCGAGGCCGTGACTGGCAAGACCCTGGATGATCCGGGGTTTTTCGAAGAGGTGCTGGCGAGCCTGCGCAGCATGGTTCTGGACGGGATCTTGCCGCGCAAGGCGTGACCGGGCTTCGGCGGACCTGACCCGCGCACCCCGCTCGCGCAGTGCGCGGGCGTCCTGCACAAACCAAGTGCTCCGATTCAGACCATTTGATCTGTTTTATTCGTCTCGATGGCGTCAGGTCGTTGTTCCATAGCGCTTTTCCTGTAATGGCATGGATGCTGCTAATGCCTGCCTGTGCGGTCCTCATCGGCCATTACCCTCAGGAAAACGTCTATGTACAAGAAACTGTTGCCCGGGACATTGTGTGCGGCCGTAGCGTTGGGAGCGGTCAGCCTTGCTCAGGCTGAAGGATTGACCCTCGAAGGGAAGCCGAAAATCGCCATGGTGTATATCAGCCCGCGCAATGATGGCGGCTGGACTCAGGCCTTCGACGAAGCGCGCGTGAAGCTGGAAAAGGATCTGGATACCAAGATCCAGTACGTCGAGAGCGTGCCCGAGAACGCCGCGGCCATTACGCCGGTGGTCGACCGACTCATCGCCCGCGGTGCCAACATCATCGTCGGCACTGCATTTGGCTACTCCGACACCTTTCTTGCGCTGGCCAGGAAATACCCGAAAGTCGCGTTCCTCAACGGCTCCGGCACCACCAATGCACCCAACCTCGAATCGTTTTACGGGCGTACCTACGAAAGCCAGTACCTGTGCGGCATGGCCGCAGGCGCGGCCTCGAAGACCGGCAAGCTAGGGTTTGTCGCCGCCAACCCGTTTGGCCAGGTCAACTGGACCATCAACGCCTATGAACTGGGCGCCCGGCAGATCAATCCGAAGGCCACCGTCAACGTGGTCTATACCGGTGCATGGAACGACCCGGTCAAGGAACGCGCAGCAACCATGGCGCTGATCGACAACGGTGCCGATGTGGTCGGTCAGCACGTCGACAGCCCGACACCGCAGATCGTCGCACAGGAGCGCGGCATTCACGGCACCGGCCACCATCGCGACTTGAGCGAGTTCGCCCCCAAGGCGACGGTCTGCTCGTCGCTGTGGGTCTGGGATCGCTTCCTGGGGCCGGAGCTGAAGAAAATCATTGCCGGCAACTGGACGCCGCCCGCCAACGGCGCGCTGCTCTCGATGCAGCAGGGCGGCACCGATATCAAGCTGACTGCGTATGCGATCATTTCCGATGCGGACCGCAAGAAGATCGAGACCGAGCGTGCCGAGCTGCTGGCCGGCAGAAAAATCATCTACAGCGGCCCGCTGGCCGATCGTGACGGCAAGGAGCGGGTCGCGGCCGGTCAGCAATTGTCTGACCCGGACCTGTGGAAAATGGACTGGTTCGTCGAAGGCGTGAAGACTCAGCAATGAGCCAGGTCAATGCGCTGCAACTCACCGGCATCAGCAAGTCGTTCGATGGCTTCAAGGCGCTGATCGATGCCGACTTCACCGCCTGTTGGGGTGAAGTGCATGCCCTGCTGGGCGAGAACGGTGCAGGCAAGTCCTCGCTGATGAATATCGCCGCCGGGCTGTACGCACCGGAAACCGGCACCCTGCTGCTGGACGACAACCCGGTTCAGCTTCAGGGGCCCAGGGACGCCAGCCGTTATCGGATCGGCATGGTCCACCAGCACTTCAAGCTGGTGAAGCCATTCACAGTGGCGCAGAACATTCTCCTGGCACTGCCCGAGCAACCCGGCGAAGGCAGCTATCGCAAGCGTCTGCGTGCGCTGGAACAGGAGATCGTCGGCAAGGCCGAGGCGCTGGGGTTTGCGATTGACCCGGCGCGCACCGTCGACAGTCTGTCAGTCGCTGAGCAGCAGCGGGTCGAGATTCTCAAGGTGTTGCTCGCCGGTGCGCGGATTCTGATCCTCGACGAGCCCACGGCAGTGCTGACCGATCAGGAGGCCGAGCGTCTGCTGGTGACTGTTCAGGCATTCGCCCGGCAAGGCGCGGCTGTGGTTCTGGTCACGCACAAGATGGCTGACGTCAAGCGCTATGCCGACCGGGTAACCGTGATGCGTGGCGGGCGAACCGTGCAGACCCTCGACCCGCAGAAGGTGAGTGTCGAGCAACTGGTGCAGCTTACGGTAGGCGAATCGGTGCCGGTTGCCGAGCATCAACCAGCGACGCCCGGCGAGGTGCGTTTGCAGGTCAAGGACTTGCGCAGCGTCGGCAGCAGTACGCTCAACGGCGTCAACCTGAGCCTGCACGCCGGGCAGATTTACGGCATTGCAGGCGTGGGCGGCAACGGTCAGGCCGAGCTGGCCAACGCCCTGATGGGGCTGCCGCAAGCCACTGAGGGTGAAATCCACATGGCCGGGTTTGGTGATTTGCGCGGCGCGTCGGCCGACCAGCGTCGGCAGTTGCGCATTGCCTCGATCCCGGCCGACCGCTACGGCGCGGCGCTGGCCGGGTCGCTGTCAGTGGCCGAGAACTTTGCCATCGGCAATATTCACAGCGGGCAATACGGTTCTTTCTGGCGTCTCGGCTACAAGCGTCTGAAACAGGATGCGCAGCGCGCCGTGGCGGACTTCGACGTACAGGGCGTGCGCTCTCTCGATCAGAAAGCTGCGCTGTTGTCGGGAGGCAATGCCCAGAAACTGGTGATCGCCCGCGAATTCAGCCGCGACCCGCAATTGGTGCTGGTGCACAGCCCGAGTCGGGGCCTGGATGTGCGTGCCACCCAGGCGGTGCATGCCCGTTTGCGGGCGGCGCGGGACGCGGGGGCTGCGGTACTGGTGATCAGCGAGGATCTGGACGAAGTATTGGCCCTGGCTGACCGTGTCGGCGTGATGAACGGCGGGCGCATTGTCGCCGAGTTCGCGCACCCTGCCGACCGGCAAGCCATCGGCAAAGCGATGGTGAGCCATGACTGAATCAGCGCAACCAATGAAATCCGCACGGCAACCTTTGCTGGCGCGGCGCTACACCCTGGAGCTTCGTCAGCAAACCGGCTGGCTGTTGCAGGCGCTGATCATTGCCCTGGCGTTGCTGATCGGACTGACGATCTGCACTGTGATTCTGATTCTTGCCGGCGTGCCTGCCGACGAGCTGCTCAACGAGTTCGTCGTGCAGACAGTGTTCGATGCACAAAACTTCAAGGCAGTGTTGTTTCAGGCATCGCCGATGATCATGGTCGGGCTCGCCGGGTGCATGGCGTTTCGGGCACGTTTCTGGAACCTGGGTCTGGAAGGTCAGATGATCTGGGGGGCGATTGGCGCCACGGCGATCTCGCTGTTTCAGGTGGGCCCGGAGGCGTTGCGTCTGCCGCTGATGATGGCGGCAGCCGTTATCTGCGGATTGTTGTGGAGCCTGGGGCCGGTGCTGCTGAAGCTCAAGTGGCAGGTCAACGAGATCATCTCGACGCTGATGCTCAATTACATCGCTGCCAATTTCCTCCTGCACCTGGTGTACGGCAGTTGGAAAGACCCGCGAGACAACTTTCCCTATTCCCCCGCGTTTCAGAGCTTCGAGCGGCTGCCCGATCTGTTTGCCGGGTATAACGCGGCGATCCCTCTGGCGCTGCTGGTCACCGGTCTGACCCTGTGGTTCGTCGGTGTTTCGCGGGCCGGGTTGTACCTGCGCTTCGTCGACGCCAATCCGAAAGTCGCCGGCGCGGTGGGCGTGCCGGTGCGCAAGATGATCATCGGCACCGTGCTGCTGTCGGGCGCGCTGGCTGGGCTCGCAGGTTTTGTCGTGACCTCGGGGCAGGAAGGGCGCCTTACTCAGTCGTTCTATCAAGGCTACGGGTTTTCCGGGATTCTGATCGCCTTTCTGGCCCGCAACAATCCAGTGGCCGCAACCGTGGTCGCGCTGCTGATCGCCATGCTGTTCGTGGCCGGACGCAACCTGCAGGTGTTCTATCAGATTCCGTTTTCGATGGTGCAACTGATCCAGGCGATTCTGGTGATCTGCGTCGCGTCGTCGGACTTTTTCATCCGCCATCGCCTGCGGCGCATTCAGGCAGGAGAACGTTGATGGAGCTTATTTCCCACTGGCTGGGCAGCGCACCGGATTTTGCCGTGCCGTTCGCCCTGGCAGCGCTGGGCCTGATCCTCATCGAGCGCAGCGGTGTACTGGCGCTGGGCGTCGAAGGGCTGATGCTGGTCGGCGCACTGGCGGGCATTGGTATGCAGTTGAGCCTCGGCTCGCCTGGCCTTTCGCTGCTGGCGTCGATGGCGGCGGCAGGTCTGGTGTCGTTGCTGTTTGCGCTGATGGTGCTGGTGCTGCGGATCAATCAGGTGATCGCCGGGCTGGCGCTGGTGTTCTTTTGTCAGGGCTTGACCGGGCTGCTGGGCACGCTGCTGGGCTGGACCAACCGCCCGGTCAGCGGCTTGCAGGCGGTCGAGCTGTGGCCGTTGTCCGAGCTGCCCGTGGTAGGCCGGGTATTTGTGCAGAATCCGCTGGTGTACCTGACCGTGGTTATTTTCATCGCGGTGGTCTGGCTGCTCGATCGCACGCGCACCGGGCTGCGCCTACGCGCGGTGGGCGAGAACCCGCAGGCCGCCGATGCCGCAGGTATTTCCGTGCTCGGTTATCGCCTGGCGGCGATTGTCGCCGGTTCCGCGTTGATGGGGCTGGCCGGCGGTTTCATCGCCGTGCTCAGCACCAAGATGTGGATCGCCGACATGACCGGCGGGCGCGGCTGGATTGCAGTTTCGCTGGTGATCTTTGCGCGCTGGTCGCCCTGGCGCGCGTTGGCCGGCGCTTTGCTGTTCGGCGGTATCGAGGCGCTGATTCCGCAATTGGCGGCAACCGGCGTGCGCCTGCCCCAGTATTTCGTCTTGATGACACCCTACGCGGTAACCCTGTTGGTCATGGTCTGGGTGGCGAGCGGCAAGCGTCAATCGAGCAGCCAGCCCGGTGCGCTGGGCGAACCTTACATTCGTGAGGAGCGCCGCTGAGCGGTGCGCGCAGAAGCCCGCAATACGGGCGGTTCAGCACGGGTTAAGGAATTTTTGATAGCGTGTATGCTCTAATCCGGTTATTAGCGTTCGTCAAAACCAGGAGCTCCTGAATGTTTACCTCGCGTCGTTTGATCATTGTCGCCACCGCCGTAGCCATGCTTTCCGGCTGTGCAACATCCAATCCCTATGACAATCAAGGCCAGGCGCAAAGCTCCGGTGGTATGAGCAAAACGGCCAAGTACGGCGGACTGGGCGCATTGGCCGGTGCGGTAGCCGGTGCGGCCATCGATCACAATCATCGCGGCAAGGGCGCCCTGATCGGCGCTGCAGTGGCGGGTGCCGCATCGGCGGGCTACGGCTACTATGCAGACAAGCAGGAAGCTGCGTTGCGCGAGAGCATGGCCAACACCGGTGTCGAGGTGCAGCGTCAGGGTGACCAGATCAAACTGATCATGCCGGGTAACATCACGTTCGCGACGGACTCTTCGGCCATTGCCAGCAGCTTCTATTCGCCGCTTAACAACCTGGCAAGCTCGCTCAAGCAGTTCAATCAGAACAACATTGAAATCGTCGGTTACACCGACAGCACTGGCAGCCGCCAGCACAACATGGACCTGTCGCAACAGCGCGCCCAGAGCGTCGCGACTTACCTGACCTCGCAAGGCGTCGATCAAGCGCACCTGTCAGTGCGCGGTGCAGGTCCTGATCAACCGATTGCCAGCAACGCCGACGTCAACGGCCGCGCCCAGAACCGCCGCGTAGAGGTCAACCTCAAGCCGATTCCGGGTCAGCAGTACTGATCGATGCCGCTCCGCTCGCAGACGGGTTGAATGCGGGCAAAGTGGGAGCGAGCTTGCTCGCGAAGGCGATGGTCTCTTCGCGAGCAAGCTCGCTCCCACCAGTCAATATCAATGCCGCGCTGGATACTGCTCATGCAGGCTGTCCAGCAGCCGGTCCTTCTCTTCCCATAGCGTATTGATCCACTGCTGGAATTCCAGACGGTATTCGCCGTCCTGGTCGTAATTCTTGCCGAGAAACTGCTGCGGGATTTTGATCTCTTCGAAGTACGCAACCACTTCCTTCACATTCCCGCACAGCAGGTCCCAGTAGCCGGGTTGTCCGCCAGGGTAGTGGATGGTCACGTTGATGATCGATTCCAGCTGTTCGCCCATCGCATCGAGCACGAAGGCAATGCCGCCAGCCTTGGGTTTAAGCAGGTGGCGGAACGGCGAGTTCTGTTGCGCGTGTTTGCCGGCGGTGAAGCGCGTGCCTTCGGCGAAGTTGAAAATCCCCACCGGGTTATGGCGAAACTTCGCGCAGGTGCGGCGCGTGGTTTCCAGGTCCTTGCCTTTCTTTTCCGGGTGTTTGGCAAGGTATGCCTTGGAGTAGCGCTTCATGAACGGGAAGCCCAGCGCCCACCAAGCGAGACCGATCACCGGAACCCAGATCAACTCCTGCTTGAGGAAAAACTTCAGTGGGCGAATACGTCGGTTGAGCACGTACTGCAAGACCATGATGTCGACCCAGCTCTGGTGATTGCTGGTGACCAGGTACGAGTGATTGTAATCCAGCCCTTCAAGACCGCTCAGGTGCCAGCGGGTGTGGCACAGCAGTTTGATCCAGGCATTGTTGTTGCCGATCCAGGTTTCATGGATGTGGCTCATCAACCAGTCGGTGAAACGCTGTGCCGCAGAGAAGGGCAGACAGATCTTGAGGATCGTGACCGCGAACAGCACTGTGCAACAGACGATGGTGTTCAGCGCCAGCAACAGCGAGGCAATGACGCCGCGTAACGGGGCAGGCAGAAAATCCATGAAGAAGACGGCTCCGCAAGTTATCGGAAGCCGCAGATTGCTCTGCGGCACTCGGGTCAGGCATCAGGACAGCGTGTCGGCCTGTATGGCTGTCAGCGCGATGGTGTAGACAATGTCGTCGACCTGCGCGCCGCGCGGCAGATCGTTCACCGGTTTGCGCAGGCCTTGTAGCATCGGGCCGAGGCTCACACAGTCGGCACTGCGTTGCACCGCTTTGTATGTGGTATTGCCGGTGTTCAGGTCCGGGAACACGAACACGTTGGCGCGTCCTGCGACCGCGCTGTCCGGAGCCAGCTGCCGGGCGACCTGTTCGTTGGCGGCCGCATCATACTGCAGCGGCCCGTCGATCAATAGATCGCGGCGGGTTTCGCGTGCCAGCTGCGTCGCTTCGCGGACTTTCTCGACTTCTTCGCCGCTGGCCGAATTGCCGCTGGAGTAGCTGATCATCGCCACACGCGGCGAGATACCGAAGGCAGTGGCCGAGTCGGCGCTCTGCAAGGCAATCTCGGACAGCTCGCTGGCACTCGGATGCGGGTTCATGATGCAGTCGCCGTACATCAGCACCTGCTCGGGAAAGAGCATGAAGAATACTGAAGACACCAGCGTGCAGCCTGGCGCGGTCTTGATCAGCTGCAGGGCCGGCCGGATGGTGTTGGCGGTGGAATGAATGACGCCGGACACCAGCCCGTCGACCTCGTCCAGCGCCAGCATCACCGTACCGATCACCACCGGGTCTTCGAGCTGTTGCTCGGCCATGGGCGCGTTCAGGCTTTTGCTTTTGCGCAGTTCCACCATCGGCGCAACGTAGCGTTCGCGAATCAGGTCCGGGTCAAGAATTTCCAGCCCCTGCGGCAGCTCGATGCCGTGCGCCTGCGCAACGGCGTGCACTTCCTCGGGCCTGGCCAGCAACACGCAACGCGCGATACCGCGTGCCTGGCAGATCGCGGCAGCCTGAATGGTCAGCGGCTCGTTACCTTCAGGCAGCACGATGCGCTTGTTGGCCGCTTGCGCGCGCTGGATCAACTGATAGCGAAACACCGCGGGCGACAGGCGCAGCTCGCGGGGGGTGCCGCAGCGCTGGTGCAGCCAGTTGGCGTCCAGATGACTGGCAACGAAATCGGTGATGTTTTCCGCGCGCTCGCGGTCATCGATGGGGATTTCCTTGTTCAACTGATTCAGGCGATTTGCCGTGTCATACGAGCCGCTGCTGACCGACAGCACCGGCAGCCCCGCCTGCAGTGCGCCGCGGCACAGCTCCAGGATGCGTGGGTCGGGCACGGTATCGCTGGTCAGCAGGAGGCCGGCGAGCGGTACGCCGTTTATTGCCGCGAGGCTCACCGCCAGGATGATGTCGTCGCGGTCGCCCGGCGTCACCACCAGCACACCCGGCTTGAGCAGTGGAACCGTGTTGAGCACCGTCCGCGCACAAATGATGATTCTGGTCATGCGGCGCTGATCGTAGTCGCCTGCGTTCAGCACCTGCGCACCGAGCAGCTCGGCCACATCGCGGGTACGCGGCGCGTTGAGTTCGGCGCGATACGGGATACAGCCCAGCAGGCGAAAGTCGCCACTGCGCAGCAACGGCGAGTGTTCTTTGAGGCGCGAGGCGAAGACTTCCATGCTCTCTTCGGTGCGCACCTTGTTGAGTATCACCCCCAGCACCTTGGGGTCCTTGGGGCCGCCAAACAGCTGGGCCTGCAATTCGACCCTGCCCGACAGATCGGCGAGCACTTCGTTTTCCGGGGCAGAGACCAGAATGACTTCGGCGTCCAGGCTCTTGGCCAAATGCAGATTGACCCGCGCGGCGTAGCTCGCGCTGCGGGTCGGGACCATGCCTTCGACGACCAGCACGTCCTTGCCGACAGCTGCCTGCTGATAAAGATTGATGATCTCTTCGAGCAGTTCATCCAGTTGACCATCACCGAGCATGCGCTCGACATGCGCCAGCCCCAAAGGCTTGGGCGGCTTGAGGCCGTGGGTGCGAGCCATCAGCTCGGTCGAACGCTCGGGGCCCAGATCGCCGGGGTGTGGCTGGGCGATCGGTTTGAAAAAGCCGACTTTCAAGCCGGCGCGCTCCAGCGTGCGCACCAGTCCCAGGCTGATGGAGGTCAACCCCACGCCAAAGTCAGTGGGGGCGATAAAAAAAGTCTGCATACTGGCTTCTCGATTGAGCAGTGCAAGGGGTCGCAGCACATAGGGAACCGCCGTCGACCGAAAAAGTCCGGAAACCGTCTAGCGCGATTTCTCTGCGGCAAGACTATCGTTATCTGTGGCATTCGCACACCAGCCGCAACAAAAGGCCTGACCTCTCATCTGACTGCGTTGCAGCGGGTCCAGCACCCAGGGGCGTGACTGCCACGGAGGGTCATGACGCAGGTGCTGGGTATGGCCGCACGATAGCAGCGCAAACCAGTGACCGTGCTCGTCCTGTCTCAAATCGATAACGATTGAACCTTTCAAAGCGGGCCGTCCGTCAGAGTTGCGTTCGCTTTCGGGCGATTGCTTGGTTAAACTTGCCCGTTCTTCAATCTTAAGCAAAAGGTCTTGTCCCCATGCCGATCGCCGCCAATAAGGCTGTCTCCATTGACTATACCCTGACCAACGACGCTGGTGAGGTCATCGACAGTTCTACCGGTGCTGCGCCGCTGGTTTACCTGCACGGTGCAGGCAACATCATCCCGGGCCTGGAAAAGGCACTGGAAGGCAAGGAAGTAGGCGACCAGCTGAACGTTGCCGTCGAGCCCGAAGACGCCTACGGTGAGTACTCGGCCGAACTGGTCAGCACCCTGAGCAGCAGCATGTTCGAAGGCGTCGACAAGCTCGAAGTCGGCATGCAGTTTCACGCTTCCGGTCCGGATGGCGGCATGCAGATCGTGACCATCCGTGATCTGGAAGGCGACGATGTTACCGTTGACGGCAACCATCCGCTCGCGGGTCAGCGCCTGAACTTCGACGTGAAGGTTGTGGCCATCCGTGATGCCAGTGAAGAAGAAATGGCTCACGGCCATGTTCACGGTGAAGGCGGTCATCAACACTGATTTGTACTGCTAAGCTCAGGCACTGAAAAGGCGCCCTGGCTGTTCTGCGATGACGACTTTCGTTACGCGTGCGGTCACGGTGCCTTTTTTCGGGTTATAGCCTGGGGCGACTTGTTTCAAAAGGGGTTCTCATGAGTGCTTTTCACGACATCAAATTGAAAGCGCTGGGTGGCCAGGAACTGCCGCTGGCGAATTTCAGGAACAAAGTGGTTCTGGTGGTCAACGTCGCGTCCAAATGCGGGCTCACACCGCAGTACGCAGCACTTGAAAACCTCTATCAGCAGTACAAGGACAAGGGCCTTGAGATACTGGGGCTGCCGTGCAACCAGTTTGCCGGGCAGGAACCGGGTACCGAGCAAGAGATCGCCGAGTTTTGCCAACTCAACTACGGCGTGACGTTTACGCTGGGTGAAAAACTCGACGTCAACGGCCCTAACCGTCACTCGCTTTACCGTTTGCTCGCGGGCGAGGGTGCCGAGTTTCCCGGGGATATCACCTGGAACTTCGAAAAGTTTCTGGTCGGCAAGAACGGTGGTGTAAGCGCACGTTTTTCTCCGCGTACCACTCCGGATGATCCTGCCGTGATCCAGGCCATTGAAAAGGCCCTGGCGCAAAGCTGATCATGTGGCCGGGGTAGCATTTTGCGTTCGCCCGGCTTTCTTGCGCGCTCGTCGCTTCTGAACTCAGATCAGCCAGATCAATAGTACTGGGCCACCGCTGACGCCCGGCGATATTCTGCGCGCCTGGTGGCAATCGACCATTTCACAGGAGTTGCGCATGTCGGCAAAAGCCTTGTTCACGCCTTTCCGTCTGGGCAGCCTGGAGCTGTCATCGCGTGTGGTCATGGCTCCCATGACCCGCTCGTTCTCGCCAGGGCACGTGCCCAACTCGAAGGTCGTCGAATACTACCGGCGGCGCGCTGCTGCAGGTGTCGGGCTGATTATCACCGAAGGTACGACGGTCAATCACAAGGCCTCCAACGGTTATCCGAACGTCCCGCAGTTTTTCGGTGAAGCGCCACTGGCCGGCTGGCGCAAGGTGGTCGAGGCAGTGCATGCGGAGGGCGGCAGGATCGTCCCGCAACTCTGGCACGTCGGCGCTGTTCGCCGTCCTGGCACCGAGCCGGACGGCAGCGTGCCTGCCTATGGGCCGATGGAAAAGGTCAAGGACGCTCAGGTGCTGGTGCATGGCATGAGCAAGCAGGACATCGACGAGATAGTGGCTGCCTTTGCCCAGGCTGCCGTCGATGCCAAGGCGATGGGCATGGACGGTGTCGAAATTCATGGCGCCCACGGTTACCTGATCGATCAGTTCTTCTGGGAGGGCAGCAATCAACGCAGCGACGAGTACGGCGGCAGCCTCGCCAACCGCTCACGTTTTGCTCTCGAACTGATCAAGGCCGTGCGCGCCGCTGTGGGCCCGGATTACCCGATCATTTTCCGTTTCTCACAATGGAAACAGCAGGATTACACCGCGCGCCTGGTGCAAACGCCCGAGGCGCTGGGCGCGTTTCTGCAGCCTCTGGCTGATGCTGGTGTGGATATCTTTCATTGCTCTACCCGGCGTTTCTGGGAGCCTGAGTTCGAAGGCTCTGACCTGAACCTGGCGGGCTGGACGCGCAAGCTGACTGGCAAACCGACCATCACAGTCGGCAGCGTCGGACTGGACGGTGAGTTCCTGCAATTTATGGTCAACACCGACAAGGTCGCTCAACCGGCCAGCCTGGAAAATCTGCTGAAGCGGCTGGGCAACGACGAGTTCGATCTGGTGGCGGTGGGGCGTGCGCTGCTGGTCGATCCGGATTGGGCACTGAAAGTGCGCGAAGGCCGCGAGCAGGACATCCTGCCTTTCAGTCGAGACGCACTGGCGACACTGGCCTGATCTTCTTGCTGGCTACCGGCCTGATCTCTTTGACGCTTGCCGCGTTCTGGCTCGGGCAGGCCTCGCGCAATTGACGCTCGAACTGATCGATGACTGCTGTCCAGCCCTGGCGACTGGCATGTTGCCGGGCATTGAGGCGCACGCGGCGCAGTGTCTCACTGTCCTCCAGCAACCAGCGCGCCGAGTCGATGAACGCCGCCTCGTCCCCCGGCATGGCCAACGCACCGTTGTGGCCGTGGCGGATATGCTGCCCGGCTGCGGCTTCATCGTAGGCGACCACGCCCAGGCCTGAGGCGAGTGCTTCGAGAACTACGTTGCCGAAGGTTTCGGTGAGGCTGGGGAACAGAAACATATCGGCCGAGGCATAGTGCGTCGCCAGCACCTCGCCGCGCTGGGTGCCGCAGAAAATCGCATCCGGGATTTGCTGCTCCAGCTGCGGGCGTTGAGGCCCGTCGCCAACCACCACCAGTTTCAGATTACGTTGCGGGTAACTGTCTTTGAGCGCCTCGAAGCAGGCTTTGAGCAGGCTCAGGTTTTTTTCTGGGGCAAGCCGGCCAACATGCAGGACCGCAACATCATCGGCTTGCAGACCCCAGCTCTCGCGCAGAAGCTGCGAGCGTCTGGACGGGCTGAACAATTGACTGTCGACGCCACGCGACAACAGCTCGATCCTCTCAAAGCCACGTCGCTCCAGCTCGACCTTCTGACTGATGCTGGGTACCAGCGTCATGCGTGACCGATTGTGGAACCAGCGCAGGTAGTGCGTCAGCAAGCGGGTGATGAAACCCATGCCGTACTGCTGCGTGTACTGCGGGAAGTTGGTATGGAAGCCACTGATCACCGCAATCCCCAGCCGCCGCGCTGCGCGCAGTGCCGAGAGCCCCAGCGGACCTTCCGTGGCGATGTACAGCACATCCGGCCGACGCCGTTGCCAGCGCCGCAGCAGCTTGTGCATCGAAGACTGACCCCACTGCAACCCCGGGTAACCCGGTATCGGCCAGCCCCGGCAGAGCAGCAGATCCTCTGCAGTGCCCGCGCCGATCTCGTCGTTCTGACGTGGCCGGACCAGCTCGACCCGATGCCCGCGCAACCGCAACCCTTCACACAGCCGCCCCAGGGTATTGGCGACGCCGTTGATCTCGGGAGTAAAGGTTTCAGTGATCAGGGTGACATTAAGAATTTGGCTCATGAGAGCAGTGTCGACTGATTACATTTCGGTTATGTGGCGGTTATGTGATGGATTGGTGATAGGGCGTCGGTAAGGCGGGCAAGTTGGCGTGAGACTGCGCGGGATAGTTAATAGGTAAACGCATAGGCTGTACAATGATTTTAATAAAAATTACGATAAAGTTAATTGGCTTCCTACAGGTGTTCACATCGTTTCCTAAAAGCGCGTGGTCTGTTCTGATACGTGTTGATATTATCTGTTTGCCTAGTAATGTCGGGTTATCGAACTGTGTGGTTCGTTAACGTTGGTTTGGAATGGCTGGATTTTTAGTTGTTCCTGCTTATCAATATACTAGGGAAGTAAAATGAAATTTAACGACAATAAATTGAAATGGGCTCTTTCGGCTTCAGGAATTGCTTTGGCACTGTTAGCCTTTTCGAACCTTGCACTGGCTGGGAACTATCAATCGTCGGTTGCTCTGCCGGTTATTCATTCAAAAAGCTATGTTCACACCGCTGAGCTGCCAGTAAGCAGGCATGCGCCTGTGACAGCGACGATCAAAAGTGTCAGTTGGAACTGGAACGTGGTGGGCTGGCCTCAGGGGCTTGAGGTCTACTTGTGCCAAGGTGTCAGCGTATGCCTGAACGTATCACGTCAGCGAACGGGGTCCACAACGTTTTTCGGTAATCAGTCGGCAAGTCGCAAGTTCTATTACACGATGAAGGTTGGAGATGCGGGAAGGGTGCCAGTCGCTGGACAGCAAGGGCGAATAACTGTCGATTGGTAATCTCACAAGCGCCTCCCCCCGACAGGGAGGACGCTCAGGCTACCAATTTGCCATGTCACGAAATGCGAGAGGAAGAGCGTCGTTAAAGTTTAGTATCTTTTCAAGTATCCTGGCCGCAGGCGTACCTTTCAAATATTCTTCTTCATAAAGGGCTGTTCGCTCTTTTTGCATACACCCCCCGATTTTCTGAAAGTAAGCGCTCGACTCGGGTGTGACTATCTTGCCCGTGGCGCAGTAACGAATCACGGGGTAATCAGATAGATCGACTCCCTCGCCAGTCAATGAATTGTACGCATAGTGTCTGGCCAGGAAGCTCGCTTCGACCGGGCTGCTTTGAGCCTGTTCCATCAGCTTGTGCCTGAGTTCTCCTCCTCGCAGGATTGTCCTTGCGCAATGAGGTGTATCTTTTTCGCGGACGGCTTCTTGAAGTACGTTAGCGAAGCTTTCAGGTGTTGATGCCGGGGGGCGTGGTGTTGTTTTGTACCGTACACCTAACGGTGTGACGTTCAGGAATGGCGAAATATTGTCGGTATGGGTCATTTGAAAGTCCCTCGCGCACGTTCCATTGCCGCTGGCATAGGCACGAAGTCTTTATCCTCCACAATGGATCTGCGTTGTTCGATAGTCATGCTATCCATGAAGCGATTTGAGCGGGACATTACCGAGCTGCCGAGTGTTGCGGGTAATGCGACTGGAGGTTTTTTCTCCGTCTGTGTGATGGCAGCGTTCAACAGGCTTGCAAACTGATCTGAACGGTTTTCCGGTAGTCTTTCGAGGGATGCCGGTCGGTAGGAGGAGAGTTGTTCTGCGGCAGATTCTGTTTTTATTTCCATAGCGATTACTCCTGTTTTTTTTAATCAGGAGAGCAAGGATAATGCCATATTTAATGTATTGGTTGTTCCTACGCCTTTGCAGTCTTGTATTAGAGGTCGGGAAGATATGTCCTACACAATATTCCTACGTGTAATGTTTTTTCATATCTCGGCAAGCAGTGTCTGGTTGTGGCAAGTCGTTGCCGTTACACGGAATGGAGTTCTATAAGCTGCTTGTAAGAATGCTGGTATATCGCTGTAAGAAGTTTCCATTTTAATGCTGAAGTGCCGAACAGATAACTCGTTATCTGTTCGGCACGCTCTCAGGCGTCGTCGTCACTCAGCCGGTCAAGCAGGGCACTCAGCCCAGATCACGAACCAGTTGGCCGATCACTTCGCCCACTTTGGCCAGATCCGGTGCTGCCAGACGATGTTCATCGGCGTACGAATACGCCACGGTGAACAGGCCGGCGGTGCGGGTGGAATAGGCAGGGATGTCTTTTTCGAAAACACGGTTAGCGGCTTCGGCAGTCAGCGAAGTGGAGCCGATGACGATGCGTTCTTCGGGGTCGTTCACGCCGTTGATGTAAACTTCGTCCGGGTTGATCGACCATTCGGCCAGCTCGCTGACCAGAAAGGCGCGGATCTTTTCCTGAACGGTTGCGTTGTCAGCGGCCAGTGCAGCAGGGTTTACTTGAGTATTCATGATTTAACTTCCTTGTTAAGTTCATGTGTCGCCGGGTTTCATGGAAGCTGGCTTCACATGAACGGATTGATTGAGGCCCTATTTAGCCTCAGCCGGCAGAGTGAGTTGCGGTACATATTTATATGCGTGTGATTTTTTCTTCGGGTGTGCCGAACCGCTTTGCGCGGTCCGGCAGGTTGGCATTCAGCCGCGTGCGTGGGTCACCGGCAACGCATCCGCGCCACGTTCGCGCACCCAGAACAGCGTTGCAGCGGCCACTGCAGCAGGCATCATCAGCAGATTGACCACCGGGATCAGCAAGGCAACGTAGACGATGCCGCCAAAGCTCAGGCTCTGCCAGCGTTTGCTCTTCAGCCAGCCGAGCATTTCGTTCCAGCCCAGTTTGTGGTTATCGGCGGGGTAGTCGATGTACTGGATCGCCATCATCCACACCCCGAACAATAGCCATAGCGGGGCGGCGATGATGTTGGCGACCGGGATGAACGACAGGATGAACAGGCCGAGCATGCGCGGCAACATATAGCCCAGCTTGCGTGCTTCGCGGGCCAGGGTGCGGGGCACCATGGCGACCAGTTCGGCCCAGCTGAAATCGGGCGATTCGTCTACACCGCGAATCACGGCTTCGACCTTTTCGGACAGAAACCCGTTGAACGGTGCGGCGATGATGTTGGCGACCATGGTGAAGGTGAAAAACACCATCAGCAGCACCAGCGCCACGAACAGTGGCCAGAGGATGTAACTGAGAAAACTCAGCCAGTGAGGCAGGGTCGGCATGAAGGTGTCGACCCACAGCTCGAACTGGTGCACCGCCAGATAGATCAGGCCGCAAAACAACACCACATTGATGCTCAATGGAAGTAGAACGAACAAGCGCAAACCAGGGCTGAGGACCAGTTTCAGGCCCTCTCTCAGGTATTGCGGGCCAGTAAGGGCGGGAGCGGGCATGGGAGTCTCCGAGTGCTTGAAAGGCGTGACCTTACCGGCTTTGTGATGGCCATGAAAGAGCGGAGCGCTGACGGTTTTTGAGCATGCCAGACTTGTGGCGTATCCTTGGCGAAGGAAGACTATCCGATTGGCTCGCCACTCATGCGCCGCTTCCAGGCGCCTGCGCTATAGAAGTGACCTATAGGGTGGATTGTGAAACGATATTTCCTTAACCTCTGCGGCCCCGATAGGCTGTTCGGCAATCTAAGACCTGTCCTTAAGGTCAGAATTTTCAGGACCTGCCGAACCAAATGACGCTTCCCCAAGCGTTTCGGTGGTCCTTTTTATCCAGCCGTCCCGACCGCGGCGTAAACGGTCGGTCGATAGGAGTGTGTCATGTCAGACGTACGTCATTCCCGAGTGATCATTCTCGGTTCCGGCCCTGCCGGTTACAGCGCTGCGGTTTACGCCGCTCGCGCCAACCTCAAGCCCCTGCTGATCACCGGCATGCAGGCTGGCGGCCAATTGACCACGACTACAGAAGTTGATAACTGGCCAGGCGACCCGCACGGCCTGACCGGTCCTGCGCTGATGGAACGCATGCGTGAGCATGCCGAGCGTTTTGAGACTGAAATTGTCTTTGACCACATCAATTCCGTTGATCTGGCCGGCAAGCCGTTCAGTCTGCAGGGCGATAGCGCAACCTACACCTGCGACGCTCTGATCATTGCCACCGGCGCCAGCGCCCGCTACCTGGGTCTGCCTTCGGAAGAAGCGTTCATGGGCAAGGGTGTTTCTGCCTGCGCCACATGCGACGGTTTCTTTTATCGCAACCGTGAAGTCGCGGTGGTCGGTGGTGGTAACACGGCGGTTGAAGAGGCGCTGTATCTGGCCAACATCGCCAGCAAGGTGACCCTGGTTCAC
This sequence comes from Pseudomonas sp. PvP028, assembly GCF_017832255.1. NCBI lineage: Bacteria > Pseudomonadati > Pseudomonadota > Gammaproteobacteria > Pseudomonadales > Pseudomonadaceae > Pseudomonas > Pseudomonas sp. PvP028. Next base: position 220,187 of record NZ_JAFIBL010000001.1, on the reverse strand, counting down.
CGTCGTGAAACCTTCCGCGCCGAGAAGATCCTGATCGACAAGCTGCACGCACGTGTCGCCGAAGGCAAGATCGAGCTCAAGCTCAATGCCACGCTGGACGAAGTCCTGGGTGACAACATGGGCGTGACCGGTGCGCGTCTGAAGAACAACGACGGCAGCAGCAGCGAGCTGAAAGTCGACGGTGTGTTCATCGCGATCGGTCACACGCCGAACACTTCGTTGTTCGACGGCCAGCTGGCCTTGAAAGACGGTTACATGGTTGTGCAGGGTGGCCGCGAAGGCAACGCTACGGCGACCAGCGTCGAAGGCGTATTCGCTGCCGGTGACGTGGCTGACCACGTGTATCGCCAGGCCATTACTTCGGCTGGTGCAGGCTGCATGGCGGCACTGGACGTCGAGCGCTACCTGGACGGTCTGGCTGACGTATCGTTCTGATTTGCTCTCGTGCCCAAGCGCTCAGCGCTATACACAAATCTTATGGGAGCGATCCGCATTGCTCGCGAAGAGGTCAGTACATCCCCCAAAAACAGGGTGTTTGAACCGATGCCTTCGTGAGCAAGCTCACTCCCACAGTGGGCTGTACTCTGCCTCATGCTGTGTTTAACCCCGTTTTCCGGGCTTACCAGGACGTGTGTATAGCGTGGAGTGCCCAGGTATGGGCACTAGAACGATGTGATTTCAACCCAGCCGATCAAGCCTTGCGCTTGAGCGGCTCGCCTTCAAACTTGACACATGCCAGACCCTTCGCGATCAGCGCACGGATATTGCCGTGATCGCTGCCTTCAGGCGTGGCTTGTACCGAGCGGTAATGCTCGCCGAACGCCAGCAGTGCCTCTTCGTCAGTCAGGCCTTCCAGTAATGCCAGGCCCAGGGTTTTGCACGACCCTTCGTTTTGCCCGGCAGCATTGTCGACGTCGCCGTTTCTGAAGGCCTGAGGCTGGTAGTCGTAGCCTTCGGCGATGAACGCCAGGGTATCGGCAAACGCATGCTCGCCGCTGCGCAGGCGGGTGCGCAGGGAATTCAGATCAGTCATGTTGTTTGGTTTCCTTGACGAACGCCGCCTGTTGTTCGGCGTTCGCTTCTTTCTGGTAGCGGGCTTTCCACTCGCTGTACGGCATGCCATAAACCACTTCACGCGCATCATCGAGGCTGAGGTCGATCTGCTTTTCGTCAGCGGCGGCCTTGTACCACTTGGACAGGCAATTGCGGCAAAAGCCGGACAGGTTCATCAGGTCGATGTTCTGGACATCCTTGCGGCTGTCCAGATGCGCGACCAGTCGGCGGAAGGCTGCAGCTTCGAGTTCGAGGCGTTCTTGCTCGGTCATGACGGGCTCTTTTCAGTAGGCGGTTGGCGTCATGATAAGAGTTTCAGCGTTGACCGGCGAGCGTGATCGACACCGATTCGGCAAAGCGCAGGGCATGCGGCTTGTCGACTTCCACTTCAGCGTAGGTCACCGCCTCGTGGCTCATCACCAGATCCAGCACTTCCTGGGTCAGTCGTTCCAGCAGGGCAAAGCGATTGCCCTCGACATGCTGGATGATGGCCTTGGTGATGGTGCGATAGTTGAGGGCATGCTCGATGTCGTTATCCCGAACGGCTTCCTGAGCGGCATAGAGAATCGTCAGGTTGATCAGCACGTCCTGTTTGTTGAGGATTTCGTCCTCGTTGATGCCGATGAATGTGCGCAGGCGCAGGTCCTTGACCCGTATGCGCGCGGTGCCAGGTTCGAGTCTTGCCATTATTGTCTGCTCCGTCCGATCAATTGCAGAAACTCCATGCGCGTGGTGCTCGAGTCACGGAAGGCGCCCAGCATCACTGACGTATTCATGGTCGAATTCTGCTTTTCGACGCCGCGCATCATCATGCACATGTGCTGGGCTTCGATGACCACGGCGACGCCGGCGGCTCCGGTGACTTTCTGAATTGCATCGGCAATCTGCTTGGTCAGGTTTTCCTGAATCTGCAGACGTCGGGCAAACATGTCGACGATGCGTGCGATCTTCGACAGGCCCAGAACCTTGCCGGTCGGAATGTACGCCACATGCGCCTTGCCTATGAACGGCAGCAGGTGATGCTCGCAAAGCGAGTACAGCTCGATGTTCTGGACGATGACCATTTCATCGTTGTCGGAGGCGAACAAAGCGCCATTGACGATTTCTTCGACACTCTGGGTGTAGCCGTGACACAGGTACTGCATGGCTTTGGACGCGCGTTTCGGGGTGTCCAGCAGACCTTCGCGGTCTGGATCTTCACCAAGGCCGAGCAGAATGTCTCGATAGTGCTGTGGCAGGGACGAACTCATCAGAATGATCCTCGGGGCGGCTTACTTGACGTGCCGTCCGCCGTTTACGGTCAGTGTTGTGCCGGTGACATAGGTGCTGTCCAGAAGATAGCGCAGGCTCTGGTAAATCACCTCTGCACCAGGCTCTATGCCCAGGGCCGACTTGGCCAGGGCGTTGGCGCGGTAGGCCGCATCGTCCTTGGGTTGAAACATCAACAGCGCCGGTGCTATGCCGTTGACTTTGACAAGCGGGGCGAACCTGGCAGCGAAGGACAGCGTCAGGCTTTCCAGGCCGGCCTTGGTTGCGCAGTAGGCGATGTGCTTGCTGCTGCCCTTGCGGGTCACGTCATCGCTGATATGCACGATGTCAGCGATCTCACTGGCGGTCAGCAACGACTCGCAATGCAGATTGATCAGGTAGGGCGCGAGCATGTGCACGCTGAACATGCGGGTGAAGTTTTCGGCTTCATCGCCCGGTGTTTCTGCCAGCCACTCGGAAGCGTTGTGGACGATGGCCCGCAGGCTCGAGGTCTGGGTTTTCAACAGCTCGACAAACGCCATGATCCCGGCCTCACAGGAAAAATCCCCGTGGATGGCCACTGCTCCCGCCTGGCGCAGTTCCGTCACACTTTCGTGCTCGGTGCGATAACTGATGATCACCCGCTGCCCGTGTTCCAGCAGACGCAAGGCGCAATGCAGGCCCACGCGCTGGCTGGCGCCGGTGATCAGGATCGGTGCAGAAGACATTGCCATCGACAGCTCGCGTATCGGTTATCCGTAGTGGACGGGGATTGTACGGTCGATTGTTTCTTCCGGTTTACAGGCAAAGTTATACCAGAGAATTTTTTTGTACAACCCTGGGTATCATGAAACTCGCCGACGCAGTGCTCGCAGGCGCTGAGCACAGGGAGGTTGAGGAAACGGGCGGGGCTGGGAAGCGACCAAGACCTGTACCGAGGTGTAAAGGTGTACAGGTCTTTATGAGCTTAACGAGGGGAAGGTGATTGCGTCGGGCGTGCCGGTGCAGGCGTGCTCTGCAGCCAGGGTGCCAGCAGGCGCGTGGACAGCGGGATGAACAGGTAGACCATTAGTGGGGTGAGCACCGCCGTGCTGATCATGATGCGCGGCAACAGGTCCAGATGGTTGAGCAGGGGGCCGAGTAGAAAATTGAAGATCAGCGACACGGGGAAAAACGCCAGCCAGATTGCGACAGCCTGTTTCCAGCGTGGCGGACGCTGGTCGATTGCGCCGAACCAGCCGTCGATGCCGCTGACCCGATGCTCCGAGGGTTGTGCGAACAGACCGCTGCCGCGCACCAGCCAGGAGCGTCGAGAGGCGGAATGCTCCCAGGCGTGCATGGTGTGCTCATCGGTAAAGCGGAAAATGATCTGAAATTCGTCATCGCCGGGCGGGGGAGCCAGTACCCCTGAACCCAGATACCCCGGAAAGTCCGTGGCCAACTGTTCGCCTTCGTGCAGCCAGGCCATTATTTCATGGTAGCGACCCTGCGCCACGCGGCGGGCAACCATCAAGGTGACGGGTGAGGTAGACATTGTATATCTCCGGTAGAGGCGTGAAATTCCCGGGTAGGGAGGTCACGTGCCGCGATCCGGGATGGTGGATCGCGACAGCTTCACGTGAACAGCAAGCAAGGATTATTCCTGAAACGCTGAGAGACCGGTAGAGCGTTGCCGGGCAGGCGGATTACTTGTGTAAGGATGGATGTTTGCGACGATGCTCTTGCAGGATGTACTGGCGCAGGCGTTCGGCATCGTCTTTGCCGTGCTTGCTGAAATGATAGGCGCCGACGTTCTGCCCGATCATTCGCTCCAGCTTGCCGCGCATCGGAATGGGCGCTTGCCCTGGCGGGTTGAACCAGGCGGAAAAGTTTCTCGGCAGCTTGCCTTCCTTGCGGTACTCGAGCAGCGCACCCTTGAACGACAGCTCATGAACCCAGAGCGCCGTGAGTGCGCCCTTTTCGGTTTCGAGAGGGATCGGCTCTTCCAGCACAAGCCGCCATGGGCGGATCCTCGGACCTTCCTCGAAAATACTCGGCGCGCCGAGCTCCAGATGCAGCGCGTGGAATTCGTCCTCGACCAGGTGCAGAGGGAAATTCATCTGCTGATTCTCGAACTGCGCATGGATCGTGACCTGCTCATGAGCGGCCAGCTTTGTCAGCAGATCCTGGATCTGGATGCCGCCATTGACCAGCAGACTGCGCGTACTGTCACGTACGTTCAACTGGGGGTTGCGCTGCATGCTCTGGATAAAATCCAGCTCAGCCTGGGTGAGAAGTGAATCAGGTTGCATGGGCGGAGGCTCGGTCTAACCGGTTATTGAGAACAAAGACCATTGATTCCGCAAAGTGTTCTGGCCATCCGTCATATTTTTTCATTCAAGTGTTTCAACTCTGCTGTGCTTCTTCGGGCATATCCGAAGGCAGAATGGTCCGTAGAAAATTCAGACGGCATTCTAAGGCATAATGTTTCACTTTTTTAAGCTGCTGCAGGAATAACCATGAAAGTCGCCATCGTGTGTGGAACGGTCTACGGATCGGCCGAGGAAGTTGCCAGACACGCCGCTGCACTGTTGCGTGCCGCCGGCCATGAGACCCTCGTCAATCCGCGCCTCATGTTGCCGGAGCTGCTGGCCTTCGAGCCTCAGGCGCTGCTTGCTGTGACGTCGACTACCGGGATGGGCGAGTTGCCCGACAACCTCATGCCTCTTTATGCAGCGCTGCGCGACGGTCTGCCGGGAGAACTGCGTGGATTGCCTGGTGGGGTGATTGCACTGGGCGATGCCAGTTACGGCGACACCTTTTGCGCCGGCGGTGAGCAGATGCGTGAACTGTTCGTTGAGTTGGGCGTTAGCGAATTACAGGACATGTTGCGTCTGGACGGAAGTGAAAGCGTCACCCCGGAAACCGACGCCGAGCCGTGGCTGGAAGCGTTCATCAAGCACCTGGGCTGAAAATATCGCGCTCCTTTATGGGGAATGATTCAGCACTGCGGGTGTTGATTGTGGCTGTGCAGGGCGTGGACGACACTCATCGCACGTATTCTTGAGGCATGGAGCCAGCGATGAGCGAGTCAGTGCGTTTTGACGATAAAGTCGTGATTGTGACCGGCGCAGGGGGTGGGCTGGGTCGGGCTCATGCGCTGCTGTTTGCGAAACACGGTGCGCGAGTGGTGGTCAACGACCTGGGTGGTTCGGCGCATGGCGAAGGGGCCAGCGCGTCTGCCGCCGATCGCGTGGTGGCCGAGATTCGCGCGGCAGGCGGCACTGCGATAGCCAACCATGATTCGGTGACCGAGGGCGGCCGCATTGTGCAGCATGCGCTGGACGCATTCGGGCGCATCGATGTGCTGGTCAACAACGCTGGCATTCTGCGTGACAAGACCTTCGCCAAAATGGAGGACGCCGACTGGGACCTGGTCTATCGCGTCCATGTCGAGGGGGCCTATAAGGTCACCCATGCCGCCTGGCCTTATCTGCGCGAGCAGAATGACGGACGGGTGATCTTCACGTCATCGACGTCCGGTATCTACGGCAACTTCGGGCAAGCCAATTACGCGACGGCCAAGCTGGGGCTGTATGGACTGACCCGCACCCTCGCGCTGGAAGGTCGCAAGCACCGCATCTTCGTCAACGCCATAGCGCCAACGGGCGGCACACGCATGACCGAGGGGCTGATTCCCGCCAATGTCTTCGAGCTGCTCAAGCCCGAGCTGGTCAGCCCGCTGGTGGTGTACCTGTGCAGCGCACAATGCCAGAGCAGTGGCGAGCTGTTCGAAGTGGGCGGTGGCTGGATCGGCAAGGTCCGCTGGCAGCGCAGTCAGGGAGCCTGTTTCGACCCGCAGACGGGTTTCAGCCCGCAAGACGTTGCGGCGCAGTGGCAGGCGATTGGTGATTTCGCCAACGCAGTGCACCCTGCCGACACTGGCGAGGCGTTGAAGGAGATGATGGCCAATCTGCAGAAATACGTTAAATAAACAGCCTATGGCCGTTAATGCAAGACACGAGTGTTCGTTGAACTTGCGCACCTGTTTAAGCGGGTTGCTTGGTTGTATAAGGGCGTTTCGCCGATTTATGTAAGAACTGTCTTTTGCCTCTGTAGGACGAGTATGGATTTTTGCAGACCTATTCATTAAGCATTTTCCACTCCGATATGAAGTCCGAACACATTCATATCTGGAGTGACACATGGCCAGATTAATAGGGGGCGAGCTTCCTCAGGTAAGCATTGCGGCGCCTCCTGAACGGGTCAAGGTCAAGCAGGCTGCGGCACGCTGCACGGCATAAGCGCGGAAAGCGTTAAAACCTGCGGGCAATAAAAAAGGCCGCTGCACAAATATCTGCACGGCGGCCAAACAAAACGCAGGATCAAGGGAGCTTGCAAATCCACGTCGATTTAACGCGCGCAGGTTAACCGCCATCACGCGTCTGAAAAATCCCCGCGCAGGATATGCAGCATTACCCGGCAGGTAACAATTCGCTGCGAATGAGCAGGATGCTCAATGAACGCGGTGGTTTACCGGTAAATGGCTCAGGCGCTCGGCGAGCAGGAGTCTTTGCAGTGGGTCTTCACTGAGCAGCAGCGCGCGTTCCAGATCGAAGCGTTCGGCCTGTGGGCATTCGAGATACTGGTACAGACTGGCGCGGGCCAAGTGATCGCTGCTGGTGGCCTGGCCCAGTTCGACGATGCGGTCGGCATCCTTGAGCGCCGCGAGCACATTATCGTTGATCTGGTGCAGGTGCCGCAGGTTGCGCGACAACCGTTGCATCATGCTGGTCGGGTTGGCGCGTGTCATATGCTCGGCGCGCAGTTGCATGGTCGGGCCGAACTGCCTGATCAACAGCTCGCGGCAGTCGGCTGGATAGAGCCTGCGCCCGCTGCAGGGGTCGAGCAGGTGATCGGCACCCGGCACGCGCAACAGGAAGTGGCCCGGGAAGTTAACGCCTTCCATGGCGATGTCCAGGCGCCGCGCGATCTCCAGCGCGATCATTGCCAGCCCCAGTGGCTGGCCTCGACGCTGCTCCACGATCTTGTGCACAAGGGCCGAATCGGGTTTGGGAGGGTTCCAGTCATCCTGCTGAAAACCCAGGGCGTTGAGTTGGCGCAACAGCGGCTGGGCGAGTTCAGGCGCAGGCAGAACGGGCAGCGCTGCGTTTATCTGGCGCTGCAACCGATCCATTTCGCTCATCACCTCATGCCACGCGAAGTTCGCGTCATGTTCGGTCGACACCCATAACGCAGCTTCAAACACCGAGGGCGGTGTCTGTTGCAGGCAGGCCAGGCAATGCTGACGTGGCGTCATGGACCACTCCGTGCGGCTCGAAATCCAGTGCGAAGACTCTTTGTAGCCCTGTGCGCGAATTTCGTCCAGCGCCACTTGTTTCTACTTGTTCAGGGCTTCTATCAGGTCGGGTGTCACATAGTGCGGACCGTCGAACAGATACAGCGGATAGCCATCGAAGGCGGCGATCTGCGGTTTCAGTTCCGCCGCCGTTGCCGGGCGGAAGCCGCCGCCTAGCTGCGGGCGAAAGGCTTCGACGATGATTCTTACGCGATTCTTGCCCAGCCGCTGGCGCAGGGCGTCGGCGTAGGTCCGGGCGACCGGAGCGGTGCGCGCATAGACACCCACGCCATCCTGAAAGAACACGCCGATATCGTCCGGCAGCCAGGTTTTCAGCCAGTCCGCCGTGGCAGCGGGCCCGATATTGGCGCCATCGTAGACGCTGATCCACAACGGTCTGGGCAGTTTCGCCAGCAGTGCCGGTAACTCCTTGGCACGACTCCAGCTGGGATCGACCTCGGCGGGGAAGTACCAGCCGGTGACATTGAGCGGCGTTTTCACCTTGGCCAGTTGTGCCGAAAGCACCGCCAGTTGCTCGATATTGTCCCGTGAGCGGGTTTCGCTGAAGTACCCGGCCAGCCCGAGGATCACCTCCTGCGCCCACGGCTCCTTGCCGATGCGTGTCCAGTCCGGCAACACCGGCACGCTGGCAATCGGGGTACCCGGTATGAATGACTGATCATCGACCGCCGTCCACTGCACGAGCAATTGCCGTGCGCCGAGCCTGTCCCAGTTGCCGCTTATGCCTACCGTTGCGTTATCCGGTTGCCAGACGATGCCGACCACGCCCGGCCCCTTGGGCTGAATCAGCACATACAGCTCGCTGGTGCCGAGGGCGATTGCCCCGACCAGCAAGGCGGCCAGCGAGGTCTTGATCAATGTTGCCTGTCGCAGCAGTGCGGCCAGAGCCTTCAAACATTACTCCCTGATGGATGACGGGCGTGGATCACCACGAGAACGTCATGCGTGCGAAAACGCCTTCTGCGCGGTCATCGCCAAACACTTTCTCGCGATACTGCACGGAGAAGTCGACATACGACTGCGGCGCCTTGTATTTATCCTCGCGGAACCAGTAACGCACGCCCGTGCCGACACCAAGCCCGCCAGCATTGCCTGATGATGTGCTGCTACGGCCCAGACTGTCGACCTCGCTGCGCATCTTCGAATCGTAGTCCACTGCGGCGACCACATGGGGAAACACCACCAGCCGCGGGCTGATGCTGTCCAGACGGAAGCTGCGCCCGACCTGCCACTCACTGTTGAAGTAGTTGCGCTTGTCCTGCAGATAGCGCCCGCCTTCAGCGTACAGCTGCGAAGTCCACCAGCTCGGTACATCGACGCGCAGGTCGGTGCCGATGCTCGAGCCGTAGCCCAGGCGCACCAGCCAGTCGCCGTCGGCATTTGAGTTGCCCAGCGGAAAGGTGCGTTCGAAGGCGCCGATCACGTTGACTGCGCTGAACGGCTTGACCCGGATACCGAGCGCGCCCTGCAAGGCGTCCGCGCCTGTGTCGGAGTCGCCTTCCTTGCTCCACAGCGTGTCGGTGACGCGTCCGTAAAGCTCGACGAAGCGCGCGTTACGGTAACCGAAGGGGCGCCAGAACACTTCGGTGCTGTTCTGCACGCTGTCATTGCTGCCGCCGGGTGCGCCGCTCAGGCCGCTGCTGGTGCTGGCACCTCGATAAGTCGTGGTGTTGGTCAGGCCCCATTCACGGGACAGATCAGACACGGCACGTCGGGTGTCGAACACCTGTTGCGCGGGCATCTGCAGATCGCCGGTCTGCTGATAATCGAGCACGCGCTTGAAGTAGGCGATGGCCTGCGCATCGTTCGACGTGCGCATCGCGCTGTAGGCGGCATCCTGTACTTCGCGGGGCTTGAGACCGGACTGACGGTCAACACGCTTGAAGGTATCCAGCGCACCTTGATCATCGCCCGCCTGGCTGAGGAAATAGGCAATCTGCACTTCATCGCCGGGTTGCAGTTGGCCTGCATCGCGAGCTTGCTGCAGACATTGCAGCGCCTCACTCGGCTGGCCCATGGCGGCATACAACGATGCCTGTTCACGCAGGGGCAGGTTGCCGACCGCCATTGCCTGGGCGAAGTCCTGACGTGCACCGTCCTGATCGCCCAGGCGTTGACGCATTTGTCCGCGCTGGACGAGCAGGGTGGCGTCGTTGCCATTCAGCGCCAGCGCTTCGGTGGCCGCAGAGCGCGCTTCGGCATACTGCCCTTGGGCAATCAGGGCGCTGACCAGCAGCTTGCGGTAAGCCATCTGTTTCGGAAAACTGCGAACAGCCTCCCGCGCCTCGCTGACTGCGGTGTCGTTATCGCCGCGTGCCAGTGCCTTATAGCCGGTGGCTGCCTTGTCGACCGCTACCTGTTCCTGAATCGCCTGCCGACGACGCGTCAGGACCTGTTGCGGCCCCAGTGCCTGCTCGGCGTCGTTGATGGCTGCCTGTGCTTCATCCAGACGCTGCTGACGTTGCAGCGCCTCGATCAGCATCATGCGGTAATCGAGGTTCTTCGGTGCCTGGGCAATGGCCTTGCGCGCATGACTCGCCGAGCCGTCGTAGTCGTGCCTGGCATAGGCGCGCAGTGCCTGATTGCCTTCCAGGTAGCCAGGCTTGGGCCGTGTCTTGTAAGCGCGTTGCGGGTGATCGCGGCGGTACTTGTCGCGTTCGGCCAACGTAATGAGGTCACGCAACTGCTGAGCGTCACCGCGCTGGCGCAACGCTTCGTTGGCCTTGGCAATGGCCAGGTCGTAGTCCTTGCGGTTGTAGGCCATGTAGGCTTCGTTGGCGATGGCATAGGCGGGTCCGGTCAACGGCAGGGGCAGTGTGTCCGCCTGGCTGAGCGATGCGACAAGACCCAGGCCGCTCACCAGCAGCGACAGGATGAAGGGGCGCTTCATAGTGGCTGCTCCGTTTGATCGTCAGATCGGTAATGGTTGTGCTGACGTGCCACAGCCTGTTCGATGGTTTCTCTGGGCAGCACGCCGATGTCGACCAGGTAATCGCCGATCCGGCCATGCACATGCGGGCGGTAGCCGAGCATGGCTTTCTGGAACACGTCGCGGTCCAGCAGGCCTTGCTCGATGAGCAGATCGCCCAGCAGTGGCGCTCTGGCTGGAAGCGGCTGACCCTCGACCACCTGAAGCTGACGCAACTGCGCGACGATGTCGCTTTCACGGGCAATCAACTGCACCGGCTCGGCACCCAGCTGTTCGGTAATCTGCTGCAGGCCGTCAGGCGGCAGGGGGCTGGCCACTGCAATTTCCTGGCGACCCAGCGCATTCATCTGCAACGGCACGACACGCCAGCGCAGGCAGAACTCATCGGCCAGCACACGGCTGTCGGCACGCTTGCTGGCGATGTCGAACACCCGCGGCAGGTCGTTCTGAAAAGCGATGGCCTCAGCAAGGGTTTCATCGTCGAGCCAGCCGTGGCTAAGCAAAATCCTGCCCAGTGGCACCTGACGGGTTTGCTGTTCAGCCAGTGCGGTCTGCAGTTTTTCGTCGTTGATGGCTTGCCAGGACAGCAGCACGCTGCCCAGGCGGCGGGGTGCGACGGCAATCAGATCGGAAGACGGAAAGTCGTGCATGGTCTTGTCCCAGACCAGCTTGCGGTTGAGCACCTTGCCCACCAGAAACATCCGCCAGGCCCGCGCCGCAGCCATGAAGTTGACGAAGTTGCCGACCACCATGCGCGGTATCGACAGCAAACCGTGCTGCCAGCCGTAAAGCACGGTGGTGAAGTAGCAGCGATGCAGGATCCGCCACAGCAACGCAATGCCGTTGGCCACCAGCAGATATTGAATCAGGCCGGTGGTTTCAAAGGGGGTCGGAAAGCTGGTGTTCCAGACTCCGCTGGAGCGCAGCACAATCAGCGCCAGCAACTGAATGAGGATTGCATAAGCAAGGATGCTGACGAATGACGTGACCACACCCTTGCGGTCCCGAAACAGCAGGTATCGGTTGGCCAGCGAGCCGGTCCAGCCCATTTGCTCCCAGCCTTGCAAGCCGATACCCAGCGTCCAGCGCGCTTTCTGGCGAAAGGCGGTGCGGAAGGTGTCCGGGAAGAATTCGCGTACGCACAGCGGCATTTCCAGTGTCGATTCATAAGGCTTGCGGAACCACGATTTGCGCAGCACCCGAAATTGCACCGGGAAACGTACGAAGATCGCCTGCATGCCGTATTTCGCCAATCGCGCGCCGACGTCGTAGTCCTCGGTCAGGCTTTCGGTATTGAACGGCTGGTTCTGGTTTTCATCCGCCAGCACCATCAGCGCACGTCGCGAGAAACAAGTGCCGACGCCAGCCGAAGGCACGGTGTCAGTCATGCTTTCGCGTACCACCAGGTCCTTGCCGTGCCATTCGGCGAACTCGTCCATGTAGGTGCCGGCCACCCATTCGTACCAGTTGCGTTCCAGCGACACGACCGGCAACTGGATCATGTCCTTGCGTGGCAGCAGGTAATTGAACAGGCGCAGTTCAAGCGGGTGCAGCACGTCTTCGCTGTCGTGCAGGATGGTCCCGGCGAACTGTACGGAATGAGTCTTCTCGTACAGAAAAATCGCCTGGATCACCCAGTTCAGGCAGTCGGCCTTGCAGGTCGGGCCGGCGTGCGGCACCTCCACGCGGTGCAACTGCTTGTAGCGGCGACGCATACGCTCCACTTCATCGATGGTGCGCTGGTCGTTGATGTAAGTGCCGACGAACACCACGTAGTTCTGATAGTCGAGCGTCGACACCATGTTTTCGATCATCGGCGCGATGACGTCGTATTCCAGCCAGGCCGGGACCATGATCGCCAGCGGCTGCTCGTCGCGGGCAATCAACTGCTCGGCAGTCAGCGGCCGGTAGCGGCGTTCGGCGGTGAACTTGCGGTACAGCCGCCGCGACCAGTACCAGATATCGATGAACAGGTCATCGATACTCGATACCAGGATGATCAGCCCGACAACGATCGTCGCGACTTCCAGCACACTGTAGTAATGGGCCAGCCAGTAAGGCCAATAGAGCGACGTCATTGTGGCGGCCTGTTACGAGCGATTGCGACGGGCGCTACGGCCAGCCAGCAACAGAATGAGAAAAAGTACGATGCCGCCCGGGATCAGCCACAGCAGCGAAGGTTTGCGCCAGGCGTCGATGCCGGTGCTTTCCTCCTCCCTGATCATCTGGCTGCCGGTCGGGTCCTTGGCGTCGAAGGTGGCGATCGGGCCGCTGTCAGCCAGCACCGCGGCGTTGCCACGTTCCAGCAGTACCGGACGTTCGAAAACCGGGGTCTGACCGCCCAGCGTGCGATAGATCATGCCGTGCTGGCCGCCGGCTTCGATCACTTGCAGCGAAGCCAGGTGGTTGAGCGACTTGAGGTCGAGCAGCGTCTGCTCTTTGTGGTTGATCAGCAGGTGTCCGTCGTTGCTGGCCTTGACCGACTCGGCGCCGTCCTTGATGGGCAGTTCGAAGGCCAGGAAAGACTTGGCCGGTGTCACGGCTACGCTGGCGTCATCGCTGACGCTGAGCTGTGCGCGCAATGGCGAGACGCCGGAGGCGCTGGCGATACGGATGACTTGCGGCAGGCTGCTGGCCGGGTGCTCAAGGTAGCCCTTGGGCACCATGATCTGCGTGTTGGTGGCGAAGCGTGCCGCCATGCCCGAGAAGTTTTCGTCAGGCGTGACCTTGTCCAGCACGATGTGGCTGGTTGGCAATACCGAGATCGGGAACGCCTGCGGCGTCTCCAGGCACTGGTTGCTGACCGGCTGACGCTGGAAGGACACGCGCAGTACATTCTGCGCCGCCAGTGCGTACTGCGGAATGCGAGCTTCGATGCGCTCTTTCTTGCCGTCGGCCGTCAGTTGCATCGCGCCGATCAGGTAATCGTTGAGGAACAGCGTGGCAACCGGCGGGGTACCCGATGCGCCGGGGGCGGCAGCGATATCGATCATCGCAGTCACCGGTACACGACCGTCATAGGCAACGCTGCCCAGCGGGAACGAGGCGCTCCAGTCGGTTTTTGCCAGCACATCCACCGTGCCGGGCTTGCCGCCCAGTCGGGTCAGTGCGACGCGACCGTCTTCGCTCAGAGGCATGGCGGCCTCTTCGCCGATGGTCAGCTGGCGATTGCGCGCCAGTTTGTTCCACGCCGAACTGAACAGGCCGATAGCTTTGTCGGCCGACTCCGGCTTGATCATCAGCAGTGCGCGATTGCCCAGCAGGGCCAGACTCACGTCATCCCCAGTGCTGTTGGCGAGCGGCTTCTTGATGTGGCGTTCGCGCCATTGGCCCAGTGCGCTGGCCGCCGAAGCATCCAGACCCTGCACCTGCGCCTGGAGAGCGTCCATGGCGTCGTCGATTGCCTTGAGCAACTGCGGATCGCTGATCGCCAGGTCGGCCTGCAACGCAGGTGTCTGGCCGAGCATCAGCAATGCACCGATTTCCGCCGGGTCGCGCAGGGTGTACTGGCCCTTGCCTTCGAGCCCTGCAAACGCCGGAATCTGTTTGAGTTCAGCCGGAATAGTCAGGCCGCTCAGGTCCACGCTGTCCTGCACCGCAGGGAACGGCAGAATGCGTGCCTGCTTGCCGATGCGTTCCAGCGCTACGCCCAGACGCCAGGCGGCATCGTAGCTGGCGTTCGACAATGTGCCGGGTGCGACCAGCAGGCCGGGTTTGCCGGGTAGTGCGTTCCATACCGCGCCGACGTCCTGCAACTGGCTGGCGTCATAGCTGTACGTCAGGCGCGTGTGCGGATCGATGCGCAACACGTTGCCGATCGCGCGTTCGTCTTCGCAGAGCACTTTCGAAATCACCGACGACCAGGCAATCCCCAGCCGCACCGAGCCGTTTTCGCGCGCTGCCTTGTCGACGCCCAGCGTCGCACTGGCGTTGCCCTGTTCTTCATTGAGGCCCAGCGCACGTACCGGATAACCGTCCAGCGACAGCAGCAGCGTATTGCGGCCTGCCTCGCCGTTCAGGTAGCTGGCATCGAAATTCAGCGTGGCCTCGGTCAACGGCACACTGGCTGGCACCGGCAGGTACAGCTCGCGGCGTGCATCGGTGGCATTGAGGATGATCGGGCGATCGATACCCAGCTCCTTCAGCTCGACCACGCGCTCCTGGCGATTGTCGGCAGTGATTCGGTTGATCGCCTGGGTCAGCGGGCTGTCGGCAGCCAGGGCGAATGCAGGCATCAGAGCCAGCAGGCTCATCCCGCAGGCAAGTACGCCAAACGCGCCCATGTTTACGGCAACGGAAGATTTCATCGTGCAGATCTCGGTAAAGGCTCAAGGCCATTGGGTCTTGATACAGGCTGCCGGTCTGCTACAACGTTTTTCGGGCACTCGGTCTGAACCGGGTGCCCGTATTGTTTGCGGACTGCTTCCTGCGGATTTTTTAGGGTGTGTCTGCGCTATCTGCGCGACCGTTGTGCTAGCTGGCCATCGAGCGCAACTCTGCATGTTCGTGCTGCGGCTTGATTCGTGTATCCATGTGCCTGTCCATCGAGTCCTGGCGCTGACGCGGCAGCTCGGCGACAAACTCATCCACCGGACGGCCCATCAGCGCATCGACGATCCGTGAACTGGCTTTGCCGTCGCCATAAGGGTTGGCGGCGCGGGAGGCGTTGTGCCACAGGGCGTCATCGTCAAACAGGGCGTTCACGCCACGAATGATGGCGTCCGTTTCGGTGCCAACCAGGCGCACGGTGCCTGCCGCGACCGCTTCCGGGCGCTCGGTGACATCGCGCATGACCAATACCGGTTTGCCCAGCGACGGCGCTTCTTCCTGCACGCCACCGGAGTCGGTGAGGATGACGTGAGCGCGTTGCATCAGGCGCACGAACGACAGGTAGTCCAGCGGTTTGATCAGGTGCACGTTGGGCAGCTCACCCAGGTGTTCGGTCACCGGCCCCAGTACGTTGGGGTTCAGGTGCACCGGGTAGACGATCTGTATGTCGTCGCGTCTGGCAAGCTCGCCCAGCGCCTTGCAGATATTCAGGAAGCCGTCGCCGAAATTCTCGCGACGATGACCGGTCACCACCAACACCCTGCGCTCGGGCACCAGGAACGAAAACTGACGATCAAGGGCATGGCGCAGCTGACGGTTGCTGTCGATTCGTTGCGCGGTCAGGTGCAGGGCGTCGATCACGGTATTGCCGGTCACGAACGAAATGCCCTGCAAACGCTCGCCCAGCACGTTGCGGCGCGACTCGGCGGTGGGAGCGAACAGGTGATCGGAAATCAGATCGATGCAACGACGGTTCATCTCTTCAGGCCATGGCTGACGGATGTCACCGGTGCGCAGACCCGCTTCGACGTGGCCGATGGGGATGCGGCGATGAAAGGCCGACATGGCCGCCACCATGGCTGATGTGGTGTCGCCGTGAACCAGCACTTTGTCCGGCTTCAGCTCGTCCAGAATCGGGTCGATCGCCGCGTAAAGCGCAGCGGTCAGCGAGTTCAGTGTCTGATCGGGGCGCATCACATCGAGGCTGTAGTCGGCTTTGAGCTCGAACATGTCCAGCACCTGTTGCAGCATGCTTTGATGCTGCCCGGTAATGCAGATTCTTGAGTCGATACTTGGCTCTGCAGCCAGTGCTCTGACCAGGGGAGCCATTTTGATGGCCTCCGGACGAGTACCGAAAATGGAAAGGACCTTCATTCTGGGGTGCAGACCAGCCATTATTTCCTCCCGCGCACTTAGCGCGTCGCACAGCAGCAAGAACCAGGCTGAGAACAGCTTGGTCAGCTAGCGAGTTGATGAGTTTCTCGGGCGGAAAGATCGGAGTTTGTGGCTCGATGTTCACTTCAGTGTGAATGTAGCAATATGCCTTGTTACCCGGAGTTGTCGGGATTATTAACAGAACAGGATAATAAAGCAAAATGTTTTATTAAGTATTTTTCAAAGTAACAATGAGTATGAACTTTAGAATTTCACCACGGTCAGTACAGGGTTAAATTTTTTAGGAAGGGCCTTTTGGTCAATGAATTCCGGGCTTTTGAGGGGGGTTGGAACGTTTTTCCAGCTGTTTTGAATGCCTGTTTGCCACGCGTAGTTATGAGTGATGGCAAAAAGTTCCAACAAAAATAGTGGCGCTGAGGCGGGCGTTACTACAGCAGAATCCTGACGCCTGTTTAATGACAGGAAGAGAGAAGGGGTTCACAAAAATGACGCTAATATAATGACGGTTGGCAACTTTGATTAGGTGTCGAGTTTGACACGCTGACGAGCGGGCGGGAGGTTAGGAGTTCGCTTAGATGCTGTTCAAGTTGTACGGCATATACAGTATTGAGTTGTAGCAGCAATACGGGCGATTGCCCAGTCATTAAATGAGAATGATTGGCGACCCCCTCGCATGAGGGGAGTCGCAGCTCACAGCGAAATCAGCCTTTCGCCTCGGCCGGTTCCGACAGCTCGCTGAGCGCGGTCGCGTTGTTCTTGAACGCCGCTGCGAACACGGCGCGATTCTTCGCCATGTAAATGCTCGCATCCTCTGCATGCTTCTCCGAGATCCCCGGCACGTTCTTGATCAGGACGTCGGTGAGAAGCTCGGCCAGCTCGAGCATTTGGTCGTGCGCATCGGCGAGTTTACGGTCCACGAAAGTAGTCTCCAGATCGCGGGTACTGCGGTAAAGGGTTTCAACAGCCATTTTGGCCTCGTCGTCTTATCCAGTGTTGAAAGGGCTAGACCCGGGCGTTCAGCGCTTTGTGCTCTGACCAGCGGGTATGCAAAGCATTGATCGTGCATGACCAGCGCGCCGGTCAGGTGTAGCGGGGCACTGCGTGAAGGCCTTTAGTGAGGCCGGCCTGCGACGCAACAGGGAAAGCGATTTCTCGATTACTGTGTTTTTATACAGTAAAAGCCATGTACCAATCAAGCCCTGCCTGAATAGTGGCGTTTACGCATCTTTTTACGCTGCAAATGTGCCTTGCGACAACCCGCCGCGCTCTCAACCATAGCCTATGGCCCTGTTCCTGCTTTCAAAAGCAGGCCACAAGGGTGTCACGAGTACCCGGCATCATCCGGTCGGCATAAACGAAGGTTCAGAGGTAACGCGTCATGGGAAACAAATGGGCAGTAAAGATAAGACACCGCGTGCATGCGCAGGCCGAGTCACTGGGCAACCTGTGTGTGGAGAGCTTCCACTTTCTGGCGCTGTTCGCAATCGGCGCGATCACTGCCTGGGCGTCGGTGGTTGCATTTCTGGGGATGGTCGAGAAAGGCAACGTCACGGTCGATGACATCCTGCTGCTGTTCATCTATCTCGAGCTGGGGGCGATGACCGGGATTTATTTCAAGACCAACCACATGCCCGTGCGCTTCCTGATCTATGTGGCGATCACTGCACTGACGCGCCTGCTGATTTCCGACGTGTCCCATCACAACCCACCGGACATCGGCATTATCTACCTGTGTGGCGGCATTCTGTTGCTGGCGTTTGCGATTCTGGTAGTGCGCTATGCGTCGTACAAATACCCGTCGGCGAAGATTCCCGATTCGTCCAGCACCGTCAAAGGCGCGGTGACGGAAGAAAAGGGCGAAATCTGATCGAGGCAGCGGCGGCATCTGTGCACGATGCCGCCAGCACGCTGCTTATAGAAGAAGGCAATCAGTTCAGCCAGACCCCGGCACGCCAGTGCCAGCCGTCACCAGCGCTTTCCCAGTGCGGATGCACATAGTGATAGCCGGGTCGTTCGGTTTCCCAGTGGCCATGTACCGGCACGAAACGCTGGCCGTTCCAGTGCCAGTAGCCGCGTGCCCATATATAGCCGGGACGAGGGGCCGGTTCCACCTCGACGACGCGTTCCGGTGGCGGTTGCGGCGCGATTACTTCTTCGACGTATTCATGATGGACGTGCGATCGTTCATGGACCACACGCTCCTCGACACAGCCTGACGCTATCGCAAGTGATGCGATCAATACCCCATAACGTAAATACATGTTGCCTCCTCGGAATCACCCGCAGGTGCAGTGGCGCTGAACTCGGTGCCCAGTCGCTCGAATGTTTCTGCGCAAGGATTGTTGTAGCAGGATGTATCTGTACTTTTGCTGAAGAGGAGGGAGGGGGGATGGTAGCGAAAGGCCGGTTTTACTGGGGGGAAAGCCCGATCAGGCAGGCTGGAGGGTATTGAACGGCATCAATCTGTTTTTGCTTTATGCAGCGCCGACAACGGCACTGCATAAAGGGGAAGGGCCGGTGCATCAGACCCCGGCACTGGCCGTTGCCTGACTCTGCGGCCACAGACCATTGGCCGGGACAGGTGCCTTTTTCAGGGTCGCGCCGTCGGTCAGCGCTGCAAGGATCTTGATCGCGCTGTCGCCACGTTCGATAGCGATGCCGAATTGCACGCTTTCTATCAGCTTGCGCAGGCGTTGTGGGTCATTGCGTTGGGCAGCGCTGATCAAACGCTTGGCAACGACGCCGCATTCGTTGGACAAGGTCAGCATGATGCTGCCGTCCAGCCCTTGAATGCTCAGATTCACCCGATAGTCGGGGTGAAACGTGTCCGTGATCATCTGAAAAGGATTGTCCATATCATTCACCTGCTCAATGGTCTGCATAAGTTGACCGGGTAGTAGTCCTTTTGGTTCTCGACGACTGATCAGCGGTTGCGTTACTCCTGCGCTGGGTGCTGACGGGGTTGCTGTCGTCTTCCGCGTAGATGACAGGGTTTCTTTTCGAGAAGCTTTGACGCATTCACGACGTTCAGATCGCGCCAGAAAGTGGCCGTCCTGATGGCCTGCCTCGTGGCGCGTACTACAGGGCTTTGCATGGTTCGGGCCATATTGCAGGGGCGATGCGTTAGAAGGCGCCGAGCGGGAGCACTGCGCAGCCGCTTCGTGGTTGGCTTTGCTGCAGGACGAGCCGTTCAGTTCGGTTGAAAAAAGTGCTCTCCAAAGCGGGCGAAAAACAGCTCCCGTACATGGCCTGCTCCTCTCGCGAAAGCGTTTTGCTCATGACTTTTTCGAGTGATTGTCTGACACTCCGACAACCGAATCTTGACGTCAGAGATTCGTAAAGACGGGGTCGAAACCGTGATCGCCCACTGTCCAGTTTCTGACGTTGTGCGTTGTGCTGCTGAGCGGCTGGATGAGTGTTGAACACCTGTCGGTATGAACGGCAGACCCGCACCCTCATCGAGGGGACGCGGGATGATTTTTGCTCGCCGATGGCGGTCAGGTGCAGCGCTCGGGCTGCGCGGCGCTGGCTGTTAAATTCGATGGACGGCACCCTGCGATCAAAATGGCTGCGAGGCGAGGGAAGGGTCAAGGTGGCCAAAACTGTGCAGCGACCGTTTGTGGTGCGCTTGCCGGCCCGTGGCAAACAAAAAGGGCGAACCGTCTCCGGTTCGCCCTTTTCTTGCAAAACGTGTCAGTGAAGCATCAGGTCAGACGAGCGGCTTCTTTCTCCTGCTCTTTTTCCAGAAATTCTTCTTCGAGCAGCGCGTCCGGGCTGACCGGATCTTCATCCTGTTCGGCAATGATCGGTGCGGCGCCTCGTTTGCCGCGCAGTTTGCCAAACAGATGCTCGAGGGCGTGATCGAGTTTTACAGCAGCGCCATCCACAGCCTGATCTACCGTATCAGCCTTGTGGGAAACAGAAATGGGTTGGTGTCCTTTAGGGCGAGCTTCCATCTGGCACTTGATGTCGTGCGGGCCAGGCTTGTCGCCGTTTTCGTCGCGGATGTGGACTTCCACGCGGGTCAGGTTTTCATCGTAGTGTTCGAGCGTGCTTTCAACGGTGGTACGAACCCACTCCTCCAGTCGGATACTGCTTTCGATGTGATTATCGCTATTGACCTGGATTTGCATAGTTAATCCTTATTAGGGCTTGCTCGTGCGAGGCTGGACTGCATGATTCCTGTCGGAATCGTTTTCGTTTGCGCTCATTCACAGTGTTGGCGGCAATGGCCTGACAATTCAACCCCAATGTGTAAGAAATATTTCGCAGCAAAAAAGGGATGCCTTGGCGCGAGGCTGCGAATCAGCAGCGGACGCAGAGCGTTCAGAACGGCATTCCCATGCGAAGCGTGAGGAACGAGAAGTGTCCGGGAGAACACTTCTCTTGCGCTCTGGCGTCCGAAACTAGAACGCGACCGACGTCTGTACGTACACCGTGCGCGGTTCGCCGACGTATTTGCCGCGGTTGTTGTCGTCGAACGAGCGGGTGTAGTACTGGCGGTTGAAGATGTTCTTCATCCCGACCGCGACGTTGAGGTCAGACAGTTGCGGGCCGAAGTCGTAGTTGGCGCGGGTGCTGAACAGCATGTATCCAGGGATCTTGCCGGTGCTGCCGTCGGCGCTTTCAGCTGAGGTATTGGCGTTGTCGGCAAACTGGTCGCTCTGGAAGGAGCTGTCGAAATTGAGCTTCCACGGCCCTTCGGTGTAGCTGACGCCCATCGTGCCCTTGTGCTTTGACGAGAACGGCACGCGGTTGCCCTTGTTCGGGCCGTCTTCGCGGATCGTGGCGTCGACAAAGGCGTAGGTCGCGTAGACATCGTAGCCGGCCAGCACCGGGCTAAGGCCCTCCAGCGCATAGTTGACGCTGGTTTCGATGCCCTGATGACGCGTCTCGCCGCGTGCGATCACCGTGTCGTTGGTCTGGTTGCTGTCGTACTGGTTGTCGAAATTGATCAGGAAAGCGCCGATCTCGGCCCGCAGGTTGCCATTGTCGTAGCGTGTGCCCAGTTCCCAGGTGCGGGCTTTTTCCGGTTTGACTTCATCGCCGGTGACGCGGTTAGGCATCTGGCTGTACTGCACACTGCCGAACGAGCCTTCGGTGTTGGCGTACAGGTTCCAGGTGTCGGTCAGGTGGTAAAGCACATTCAACGCGGGCAGCGCAGTGCTGTAGTCGCCCTGGTATCGGGCGTCGGTCAGGTTGTTGTTCTGCGCGGTGTCGATCATCTCGTAGCGAATGCCCGGCGTGATGGTCCACTTGCCGATATCGATGCGGTCGTCGATGTAGAACGCATGCGCTTCGGTCGCTCCGCGTGTGTCGCGGTCATTGCGGCTGGCGGTGGTCGGCAGTTCGCCGGTGACCGGCTCGCGATAGCGCAGTTCGTGACCGGCCTCGTTGACGTAACGGTAGCCAACGCCGACTTCATGCCAGGTTTCGCCCAGCGCAAAGCCTTGCGAGAAGCGTGTTTCCAGGCCACGCACCCAGTATTCGCGGGGCGACAGGGAAACGAAGCTACCCTGATCCAGATAGCCGCTGCGCAGGGTCTTGGTGAAGAACGTATTGGCGGTGAAGACGCGCGCGTCCTGTTCGTAGCGATAGCCGAAGTTGAACATGGTGCGACGGCCCCAGAACTTGTCCTTCAAGCGTGTCGACTGGTACGGATCGGCATCGTAGTCCGCGACGCTGAGGCCGCCGGGCATCTGCGCTTCGCCATCGTAGTATTGCGCCATGGCGTTAAAGCTGTTGGCGTCGTCGATCTGGTATTTACCCTTGAGAATCAGGTCGTCGATTTCGGTGTCGCTGTGCTCGCGCCAGTCGCCGCCGCGTACGCCGGAATACAGAATCGCGCCGCCCAGGCCGTTGTCCGCGGTGCCACCTGCCAGCAGGTTACCGGTGGTCTTGAAACCGTCGTGGCTGGACGACGGGCTGGTCTCGGTTTGTATGCCGCCCTTGAGAGTGGGGGCGTCGGGGATCGCGCGGGTCACGAAGTTGACGATGCCGCCCACGTTCTGCGGACCGTAACGGACTGCGCCACCGCCACGCACCACATCGACTGCGTCCATGTTGCCCATGCTGATCGGCGCAAACGACAGTTGCGGCTGGCCGTAGGGCGCGAATGGCACGGGGATACCGTCCATCAACACGGTAGAACGCGACGCCAGGCGTGGATTGAGGCCGCGAATACCGAAATTCAGCGCCATGTCATGGCTGCCAGTGCCATTGTTGTCCGGCGCATTGACGCCCGGAATACGATTGAGCACTTCACGCGCCGATGTCGCGCCGACCCGCTCGAACTCCTCACGGCGAATCACGTCACGTGCGCCTGGATGTTCGAAAACGTTGGTTTGCTGGGCAGCGCCCAGCCAGTCACCGACCACCGTGGAAACCCCCAGCTCGATCGGCGCGCCAGCCGTATTTGCCGATTGCAGGGTGAAGCCGTTATTGCCATCGGCCATGGCCTGCAGGCCGGTGCCTTCGAGCAAGGCATTCAGGCCCTGCTCGGGTGTGTACTGACCTTCCAGGCCACGGCTTTTCAGGCCGCTGGTAATCTGCGAACCATAGGAAATCAGCACGCCGGACTCACGACCGAACTGGTTCAGCGCCGCTTCAAGCTCGCTCGGCGCAATGTGATACACCTTGGGTGCGACCTCGGCGGCCTGCACCATCGACAGGCTGCCGACCGAAAGGCTCGCGCCGAAAATGACATGGCGCAATGTGCGCACCAGCGGTGAAAGTTGAGTAGGGCGGGCTGACATGCGGGAGTCCTTTGACCGGAAGGTTGAGAGAGGCTTTCCCTGTCTGTCACGCGAGGATCGAAAAACAGCTCACGCTTTTTGAAAAATTTTAGCCGGCCAGCGCAAATCCACCTGTCATCGTGCCGATGCTCAGCGTCGGCATGCAGTTCGTGACGCTCTGCGTCGTGCTACAGCGATCACTGCACACAAAGCGCTTTTCTACCCCGATGGCACAGACGACGCAGAGTGCGACGTAAGTGACGGCTGAGTCCTGGCGCTGATCCGGGGGTAGCCTGGCAGGACGCCAGGCTAGCCGCACCGCGCCATGGATGGCGCGTTGCGGCGACCCCCGGATCAGTGACAGGGCGAAGGAACCCGACGAAGTCGGGCCGGAAACGGAGCCAGGGGGTTTGGTTACTTTGGCCCCATCAAAGTAACTCGCCGAGGGGCGAAAAGGTGACTTGAGCCGAACCTCAATCCACCTGACATCGCAGAACCGCTGTGTGACGCAGAGCGTCACGAACTGCATTCACACCAGAGCGTGAGGAACGATAGTCAGCGTAGTGTCAGCCCTGTATTTCGGGCTTTCCAAGAAGATACGTCACCATGCGCTGGAACGAGCAATCACGATCAAACCCGCGCCTGCACGTTCACCCAATACCGCGTGAAGCGCTGCACGCGCACCGGGAGGGCGAGTTCGAGCATGTCGAGGATGCGCTCGCTGTCGGCCAGCGGGTAGCTGCCGGAAATCAGCAACCCTGCAACCCTCGCATCGCAATTCAGACGACCGCGGCGGTAGCGGCTCAACTCTGCGAGAAAATCGTCCAGCCTCATGCGCGACGCCACCAGCATCCCGTCCACCCAGGCACCACTGCCTGCGTCCAGCGGACGAACCTTGTCCCAGGCATCACGGCTGAACGTCACCTGTTGGCTGGCCTGCAGCATCAAACCGGGGCCGCTCTTTCCGGCAGGGGATATTTCGAGGGCCCCGGCAAACACGGCCAACTGCGTGCGCCCATTCAGTTGGCGCAGGTTGAAACGACTGGCGCCGGTCGAGGCCCTGACCGTGCCTTCGGCACTTAACAGGTTCAGCGGGCGCGTGTCTGCCGAGGCTGTCATGAGGATTTCGCCCTGCAGCAGTTCGATCAGGCGTTGTTGTGCATCGAAACGCACATCCACCGCGCTGGCAGTATTCAACTGCACCTGACTGCCGTCGCTCAACGCCACTTTGCGCTGTTCGCCCACGCCACTGTCGTAGTCGGCCAGCAAGGGTTGCAGGGCAATCTGCTCGCGCAGGCCCCAGCCCGCTGCCGAGCCTGCGCCGAGCAGCAACAGCAGTTTCAACGCATGCCGACGGCTGGCGGACTTCGGCGCATTGAGTGCCGCATGTGCCAGCGGCGAGGACAGTCCACTCAAGCGCTGGTTGACCCGCTGCATGTGCGCCCATGCCCGTTGGTGCTCGGCGTTGCCATTGAGCCACAGCTGCCAGGCGTGCTGACGACGGGCATCCAGCGTGCCTTCCTGCATTTCCAGCAGCCAGCCAACGGCCTGCTGTGCCACGGCAGGCGAGATGTCGGATTTGTTCAGGGACTCGTTGTTCGGATTCATAGGGCGAAATAGCAGCGCAGGGCAGCCTTGTGCAGATGGCGCTTGACCGTCGCGATGGAAATATCCAGTTCGGCAGCGATCCGGCCATGGCTCAAACCGTCGACCTGCGACAGCAAAAACGCCCGCTTGACCAGGGGCGGCAGGCCGTCCAGCAGTTGATCGAGTTCGACCAGGGTTTCGAGAATGATCGCCCGCTCTTCTTCCGAAGGCGCCACGCGCTCCGGCAGTTCGGCCAGTGCCTGATGGTAGGCGTGCTCCAGGTCCTGACGCCGGTAGTGATTGCACAGTACGCGTTTGGCAATCGTCGTCAGAAAGGCACGCGGCTCGACGATTTGCGCTGTATCGCGTGCGCCCAGCACCTTGATGAACGTGTCCTGCGCCAGGTCTGCCGCGCTGTGCGGGCAGCCGAGTCTGCGTCGCAACCAGGTCGTCAGCCAGGCGTTGTGTGCCCTGTACAGGCCTTCGACAGTGTGATTGAGAGCGGAGTGGGCGACGGGTATCACGGGGAACAATCCACGGGGACTCATTGGTGGCGTGGATTCTGGCAGACTCTTTTGCGTATGAGAATATTTATCATTAATATTGCGGTTCATTTGTCCCGTTCAGGATCAATGGCGCATACCGCCGGCTTTTGTTGCGACCGCTTCACGGTCGCCCATGAACGGCTTCCCAGGTTTCCTGAATCAATGCAGACCCTCTGATGGATGTCACCAGCGCAAGCCGCCCTCTGCCGCAAAAACGCACGGCAAAAGCCAGAGCCAGGGGCGTGACGGCGGCCTATCGCCTTGCCATTGCCTCGCGGGCACTGGCTGCGGTATTTGCCGGTTACCTGCTGGCCTCGTTGGTCAGCACCTGCATCGCTCAATGGCTGCCGATTACCCGCGCCGAAGCGGTGGTGACGGGGATGATGTTCTCGTTTCTCGCCTATCTGGGCGCAGTGCTCTGGTGTTTTGCCTGCCGTACGGCGCTGCAGGCGTGGATCGGGGTGCTGACGCCCTGTGCGTTGCTGGGGGCGGCCTACACCTGTGGTCGGTGGTTGCTGTGAAGGAGGGTTTTCGCCAGTCGATGGCCTGGCTGCACACCTGGGTCGGCTTGCTGTTTGGCTGGCTGCTGTTCGCGATTTTTCTGACCGGCACGCTTTCCTATTTCAAGGAAGAGATTACCCACTGGATGCAGCCGGCGATTCCGGTGCGCGCGCTCGATGCAGGCGCCAGCGTGCAACAGGCTCAGCATTACCTGCAAAGCCATGCAACCGGGGCCACGCGCTGGTTCATCAGTCTGCCCGATCAGCGCACGCCAGGCCTGGTGGTCGGCTGGCTGCCCGAGGGCAAGCAGGGCCAGCGCAATAACTTCGTGCGCAAGCTGCTCGATCCGCAGACCGGCAGCGAGGTGCAGGCGCGTGAAACACGCGGTGGTGATTTCTTCTACCGGTTTCACTATCAACTGCAGATGCCTTATCCCTGGGGCCGCTGGCTGGCAACCAGCGCCGCGATGGTGATGCTGGTCGCACTGATTACCGGCATCATCATTCACAAGAAGGTTTTCAAGGAGTTCTTCACCTTCCGTCTGCGCAAGGGCCAGCGTTCCTGGCTGGACGGGCATAACGCGCTGGGCGTGCTGGTGCTGCCGTTCCACCTGATGATCACCTACAGCAGTCTGGTGATCTTCATGTCGATGGTGATGCCCGCGAGCATCCTCAGCCAGTACGACACAGTCCAGGCCTTCTACAGCGAAGCCTATCCGTTTCCGGAAACGGTCAAGCGCGAAGGCATCGCTACGCCGCTGGTAGCGCTTGCGCCGTTGGTCAACGCTGCGAACGCGAAATGGGACAGCGGCCAGGTCGGTCGGGTCATCGTCAACAATCCGGGCGACAGCAGCGCCTCGGTTCTGCTGACGCGTGATGACAAGGGCAGCATCGTGCCGGACCGGGGCGGGGCGCTGACGTTCAGCGGTGTCAGCGGCGAGCTGTTGAACGAAGTGCCTGAGCGGCCGCTGGCGTTGCTGATTTCCAGCGGGATGTACGGCCTGCACGTGGGCCATTTCGCCGCGCCGCTGCTGCGCTGGCTGTACTTCATTTTTGGTGTCGCCGGGACTGCAATGATCGGCACCGGGTTGGTGATGTGGCTGGGCAAACGTCAGCTCAAACACGCAAAGACCGGTGTGCTGCCACTGGAATTGCGGGTGGTTGAGGTGCTGAACATTGCCAGCATGTCCGGGTTGATGCTTGCGGTGGCCAGCTTCTTCTGGACCAATCGCTTGCTGCCTGGCGGATTCGCCGGGCGTGCCGATTGGGAGGTCAGCGTGTTCTTCACGTTCTGGGCCTTGTCATTCATGCACGCTGCGCTGCGCAAGGGGCGTAATGCATGGCGAGAGCAACTGGGGCTGGGCGCGCTGCTGTTCGCCGGGCTGCCGTTGCTCGATCTGCTGATCTGCGGTCGCTATCTGCTGGATTCGTTAATGTCAGGAAACTGGGTACTGGCGGCCTTTGACCTGACGGCGCTGGTCACCGGGCTGTTTCTGGGCTGGGCGGCGCTGAAGTTCAAGGTTGTACCTGCTGATAAAAACGCCCGCGTCTCGTTGCCGGTTGCTGCGCAGGAGGCGCCCTGATGCTGCTGGTGGCCTTGCTCTGCTATGTGGGGTTTACGTGCCTGTGCCTGTCCATGGCCCGGCATTACGGCGAACTGCTCAAGGGCCCGTTGACTGAACAGAGGCGTCGCGCCCTCAAGCTGGCCGGCTGGAGCGCGCTGTTGCTGTCGTCGTGGGCGGCGGTTGATGACCATGGCTGGATGATGGGGACGGTGCACTGGTTCGCTGCACTCATGGGCAGCGCGGTGTTACTGGTTGCTTTGCTGTCGTTCCGGCCGCGTTGGGTGCTGGCGCTGGCGGGGTGTGGCGCGCTGCTCAGCCCGTTGGCAGCGTTGAGTCAGCTATTGGCCTAGCGCCGTTCTGTACTCACCCGGTGTCGCCCCCGTGGCCTGACGAAAACGGTTGCTGAAATGGCTGGCGCTGGCGAATCCACAAGCCAGCGCGATTTCGCCCAATGGCTTGCCGGTGCTGCGCAGTAACTGGCGCGCCTGCTCGGTACGCCGCGCCAACAGATACTGGTGCGGCGGCAAACCGAAGCTTTCGCGAAACATGCGTGCGAAGTGATATTCCGACAGCGCACACAGGCCGGCCAGTTGACCAAGGCTCAACGGGTCGGCGAGATGCATTTCGATGAAGTCCACCAGATGCCGGCGCAGGTGCGGCGCCAGACCGCCTTTCAGGCGCAGCCCTTCGCGCAGGCCTGCCTGATTGAGCAGCGCATGGCTGACCATCTCGTGCGCCAGGCTGCTGGTCAGCAGGCGCTCGCCGGGTTCTGCCCAGTTCAGGCGAATCAGCTGCCAGAAGCGTGCGGCTTGTGCGGGGTCTTCCAGAAAGGTGTTTTCCCGCAGTTGCATCTCGCGTGGCTCGCGATCCAGCAGGGTCACGCAGCCCAACGCAAACTGTTCCGGGCTGAAATACAGATGCGCCAGACGGATCTCGCCGTTCACCACCCAGGCGGACTCATGGCCGGCAGGCAAGATGCACAACTTGCCCGGCGCGCCTTTCTGGTCCGGTCTGCCGCGGCGAAAGGTCCCGGTACCGTCCTCGATATAGCACGACAACGTATGATGGGTCGGTGCGTGATACTCCTGCGAGTCATGCCGATTGTTCCACAACGCCGCCACTAGTCCGTCGCCCAGCGGCGCGCTCTGCTCCAGATTGGCATTGGGTGAACTGTTCAGGGCCTGAAAGACCTGGATGGATTCAATGGCGGGCATGACGATTCCTCTAGGATTTGTATCCTACTCGCTGGCGACGTCGCTGCCAGTAACGCTTGAAGCAAATGCGCAAGATTGTGCAAGCGCGGGCAGGCCGGCACGCAGCAGACTGATGGTTCATCAAGGAGCCTGCACCATGAACCTCTCGCTTTATCTGCTGACCGTGCTGATCTGGGGCACCACCTGGATCGCCCTGAAACTCCAACTCGGCGATGTCGCGATTCCAGTCTCAATCGTCTATCGCTTTGCCCTGGCAGCATTGGTGCTGTTTGCATTCCTGTTGCTGAGCAAGCGTCTGCAGCCGGTCAATCGTCGCGGCCAGTTGATTTGCCTGGCGCAGGGCGTGTGCCTGTTCTGCGTCAACTTCATGTGCTTCTACACGGCCAGCCAGTGGATACCCAGCGGCCTGATCGCGGTGGTGTTCTCGACCTCGACGCTGTGGAATGCGCTGAACGCACGGGTGTTCTTTCGCCAGAAAATCGCCAGCAATGTGCTGGCCGGTGGCGCCATGGGTTTGATCGGTCTGGCGTGTATGTTCTGGCCTGAAATGTCCGGGCATGGCGCGAGCCGGCAAACCCTCATCGGCCTGGGACTGGCCTTGCTGGGCACGCTGTGCTTTTCGGCGGGCAACATGCTGTCGAGCCTGCAGCAGAAAGCCGGTCTGCGTCCACTGACCACCAATGCCTGGGGCATGTTCTACGGGGCGACGATACTCGGCATGTATTGCCTGCTGAGCGGCACGCCGTTCAGCTTCGAATGGAACACGCGCTATGTAGGCTCACTGCTGTTTCTGGTTATCCCCGGCTCGGTGATTGCGTTCACTGCCTATCTGACCCTGGTCGGGCGCATGGGCCCGGAGCGCGCCGCTTATTGCACGGTGCTGTTTCCGGTCGTGGCGCTGAATATCTCCGCCTGGGTGGAGGGCTATCAGTGGACCCTGGCTGCCTTGCTGGGGCTGGTACTGGTGATGGTCGGCAACGTGCTGGTGTTCAGGAAGATCAGGCCGGTTGCCGTCGTGGTCGGCGGCAAACTGGCCTGAGTCGGTGTTGATCGTGTCTATCCTGCACAGCGGCCCTGCACTGCGAGAGAGGCGGGGCCTCAGCCTTTCCACACCTGCGGGTTGACCAGATCCTGCGGTCGTTGACCGAGCAGCGCGCTGCGCAGGTTGCCGTAGGCGCGATCAGCCATGGCCTGGCGGGTTTCGGTGGTGGCTGAGCCGATGTGCGGCAGGGTTACCGCGTTCTTCAACTGGAACAGCGGCGATTCGCTCAGCGGCTCTTTTTCGTAGACGTCCAGACCGGCGCCGCGAATGGTGCCGTTCTGCAGCGCTTCGATCAGCGCAGGTTCATCGACGATCGGGCCGCGGGCGATGTTCACCAGGATGGCGCCGGGCTTCATCAGGCTCAACTCGCGGCGGCCGATCAAGTGTTGGGTCTTTTCGCTCAGCGGTACGACCAGACAGACGAAATCCGCTTCGGCCAGTAACTGATCCAGGCTGCGAAATTGTGCCCCCAGCTCCTGTTCGAGTTCGGTCTTGCGGCTGTTGCCGCTGTACAGAATCGGCATGTTGAAGCCCAGACGACCACGGCGGGCAATCGCTGCGCCGATGTTGCCCATGCCAACAATACCCAGCGTCTTGCCATGCACATCGGTGCCGAAGTGCGGCGGTTCGATGCTGCGCGTCCACTGTCCGGCCTTGGTATAGGCGTCCAGTTCAGCCACTCGGCGGGCGCTGCTCATGATCAGCGAGAAGCCCAGATCAGCGGTGCTTTCGGTCAGTACATCCGGCGTATTGGTCAGCAGAATGCCGCGCTCGCTCAGGTACTCGACGTCGTAGTTGTCGTAGCCCACCGAGATGCTGGACACCACCTCCAGTTTGGTGGCGTTCTGCAGCTGTTCGCGACCCAGCTTGCGGCCTGCGCCGATCAGCCCGTGGGATTCAGGCAAGGCTTCTGCAAACTGCGCGTTGATATCACCCTGCTTGGGGTTGGGCACGATCACATTGAAGTCTTGCGCCAGGCGCTCGGCCATTTCAGGAGAAACACGGCTGAAGGCGAGTACGGTTTTTTTCATTGGGCAGTCACTCTTGAGCGGTTGAATGAGTAGCACGCTAACATTCCTCCCCGCTCTTTGGCAGCCGCTTTTTGCAGTTGTACGATGTCAGAACGATGACTTGAGGGCCTGCACATGCAGATCCGCTTCATCGGCAGCGAGAATTTCCGGCAGGGAACCGCGCAGGTATTCAACCCAGGTTCTGATCTTCGCATCCAGATACTGGCGTGACGGGTAGATGGCGTACAGGTTCAGCTCTTGCGAGCGGTAATCGGACAGCACGCGCACCAGTGTGCCGTTGCGCAGCCCCTCGATCGCCGAGTAGATCGGCAGGATGCCAATCCCCATGCCGCTGGAAATCGCGGTCTTCATCGCATCCGCAGAGTTGACCAGCAGCGGCGAGCTGTTGATGGTGACCATCTCCTGGCCTTCAGGACCATCGAACAGCCATTTGTCCAGCGGGAACACCGGGCTCACCAGACGCAGACATGCATGATTCAGCAGGTCGGCAGGCTTGTGGGCCATGCCGAACGTTTTCACGTACTCGGGCGACGCGCACACGATGCTGTAAGTAATGCCCAGGCGCTGGGACACAAAGCCCGAGTCGGCCAGTTCGCTGGCGAGCACTATCGACACGTCATAGCCTTCTTCCAGCAAGTCCGGCACGCGGTGGGTCATGGTCAGGTCGAACGCGACGTCCGGGTGGTTGCGCCGGTAACGGGCAATCGCATCAATCACATAATGCTGGCCGACGCCGGGCATCGAATGCACCTTGAGCTGTCCGGCCGGGCGGGCATGAGCGTCGCTGGCTTCGGCCTCGGCTTCTTCTACCGAGGCGAGAATCTGTTCGCAGCGCAACAGATAACGCTTGCCTGCTTCAGTGAGGGCAATGCGTCGGGTGGTGCGATTGAGCAGGCGCGTTTGTAAATGTGCTTCAAGGTTGGAGACCGCACGCGAGACGTTGGCGGTGGTGGTATCCAGCACGGCGGCGGCGGCAGTGAAGCTGCCCGCTTGCGCCACGCAGCTGAAGGCACGCATGTTTTGCAGGGTGTCCATGGGTACTTCTCTGAGTAGATGGCAAATTGTGACATGAAGTAACGGATGCATGTATCCAGACCAAAGGATTATCGCCGTTTCAGTAACAAAGATTCACAAATCTCCCCGCTTATCGCCGCGTCGAGTGCCGCCTAGAATCGCCGCCATTCAAGGTGTTTCACCTTCGTTCGGGAACTTGCAGCTGTGCCGCGTCGCATCATCAGAGGGCTCTGGCCCGTAGGTCTTCTGGCTTTTACGCTGGTCCTCAGCGGCTGTATCGGAACACATGGAATCACACCGCAGGGCAGTGTTCTGCACGCTGACAGCCTGGCCACCGATCAGGCGATTCAGAGCGCTTCCCTCGACGCCCATTGGCCCGCAGCGCAATGGTGGCGTGCCTACGGCGACGCGCAACTGGACCGCTGGGTCGACATGGCGACGCTGGGCAGCCCGAGTCTGGCACTTGCCGCTGCTCGTGTGCGCCAGGCAAAGGCGATGGCACAGGTGGCCGAGTCCGCCGAGTCTGTGCAAGTGCAAGGCAACGCCAGCCTGATGCGTCACGACTGGCCAGAGGATCAGTTTTATGGCCCCGGAGCGCTGGCCGATACTCGCACCTGGGACAACAATGCGTCGCTGGGCCTGAGCTACGCACTGGACCTGTGGGGACGTGAACGCAACGCCAGCGAGCAGGCCGTTGATCTGGCGCACGTGAGTGCTGCCGAGCAGCGCCAGGCGCAGCTCGAATTGCAGGAAAACGTGGTCCGCGCCTACATCCGGCTGTCCCTCGACTACGCCCGACTGGATATCGCCGAGGCGGCCCTGGCCCAGCAGCAACAGATACTCGACCTGGCGCAGCGTCGCCTCAAGGGCGGGATCGGCACGCACTTCGACGTCAGTCAGGCCCAAACCCCGCTGCCTGAGGCACATCGGCAGATCGACGCGCTGCATGAGGCCATCGCGTTGAGTCGCAACCAACTGGCCGCGCTGGCAGGCAAGGGACCGGGGCAGGGCGCGGGGGTGCAGCGGCCTGCGCTGTCGTTGCACACCGCACTGACATTGCCCTCGGCACTGCCCGCCGAACTGCTCGGTCAGCGACCTGACGTGGTGGCTGCGCGCTGGCAGGTGGCGGCGCAGGCACGTGGTATCGACGTTGCACATGCGGGCTTTTATCCCAATGTCGATCTGGTTGGCAGCCTGAGCTACATGGCCACGGGCGGTGGCATGCTCGAGTTTCTGACCGGCAGCAAGCTGGGTTACAAGGTCGGGCCGGCCATCAGCCTGCCGATTTTCGACGCTGGACGCTTGCGTGCGGAGCTGGGGCGGGCGTCCGCTGCTTATGATCAGGCCGTGGCGCATTACAACCAGACGCTGGTCATGGCGTTGAAAAATGTCTCCGACCAGTTGATTCGGCGCGCCTCGATGGACAAGCAGCAGGCACTCGCCGCCGAGTCGGTGGCGTCGGCGCAAAAGACCTACGACATTGCCCTGATCGCCTGGCAGCGTGGCCTGACCGATTACCTGAACGTGCTCAATGCGCGCACGCAGTTGTTTCGCCAGCAGCAGGTTCAGCAACAGGTCGAGGCCGCGCGACTGGAAGCCTACGCCGGACTGGTGGTGGCCCTGGGCGGTTACGCTGACGGGAATAACAATGGCAATGGTCATTTCGCACACACCGTCGCCGAGTCTGAGGGCGGGCAATGATCGCCTCGCTACAGCGCATCACCGACCTGCCGTGGCGTCGCGAATTGCACAGCTGGGCGCGCAGTGACGGGGTGATCTGGGTTTACATCTTCAAGGTGCTGCTCGCCGCATTTCTCACCTACTGGCTGGCGCTGCGCCTGGAACTGCCGCAGCCGCACACGGCGATGATCACCGTGTTCATCGTCATGCAGCCACAGAGCGGGCAGGTGTTCGCCAAGAGTTTTTATCGCCTGCTGGGGACGCTGGCCGGGTCGGCGATGATGGTGCTGTTGATGGCCCTGTTTGCGCAGAGTCCGCTGCCGTTTCTCGGCAGTCTCGCGCTCTGGGTCGGCCTGTGTTCGGCCGGCGCGGCGCGCTATCGCAACTTTCGCGCGTATGGCTTTGTGCTGGCCGGGTATACGGCAGCCATGGTCGGGCTGCCTGCGCTGGCGCATCCGGAAGGTTCGTTCATGTCGGCGGTGTGGCGGGTAGTGGAAATTAGCCTGGGCATCCTGTGTTCCACGGCCATCAGCGCAGCGGTGCTGCCGCAGAGTTCCAGCGCTGCGATGCGCAACGCGCTGTATCTGCGCTTCGGCGGGTTCGCGCGCTTCGTGGTCAACGGCCTGCGCGGCGATATTTCACGCGCTGAATTTGAAACCGGCAATGTACGCTTTGTGGCCGAGGCCATCGGCCTTGAAGGGCTGCGCAGCGTCACGGTATTCGAAGACCCGCACATGCGTCGCCGCAACGGTCGACTCAACCGTTTGAACAGCGAATTCATGGCGGTCACCACGCGCTTCAATGCCCTGCACCAATTGCTCGAGCGTCTGCGTCTCGAACAGGCCGATCAGGTGTTGAAGCATATCGATCCCGGCCTTGAAAACCTTGCGCAACTGCTCGACGGGTTCGCCGATCGCGCCTTGACCAACGATGACGCGGCGCTGCTGGTCACGCGCCTGGAGTCGTGCAGGGCGTACTTTCCCGAGCGGGTCAGAAGCCTGCGCGCCGAGCTGGAGCGCACCTTGCCCAGTGACGCCGAACGATTGGACTTTCACACCTCGTTCGAGCTGCTGTACCGCCTGCTCAGCGAGTTGCTCGACTACGCACGAACCCATGCATCGCTGGCCGACCACAGCCATGAGCGTGAACAGTGGAGGGGCTCGTTCGTACCGCGTACCCACTGGATGACCGCGCTGGCAGCCGGTGCCCGGGCGGCCTGTGTGGTCGGCCTGATGAGTGTGTATTGGGTGCTGACGGCGTGGCCCAGCGGCGCGAGCATGGTCCTGGCCTCGGCGGCCACCGTTGCGCTGTCGTCGACTACCCATAATCCCAGGCGCATGTCGCTACAGATGGCCGGCGGTACATTGCTCGGTGCGCTGTCAGGTTTTATCGAAACGTTTTTCCTGTTCCCGCACATCGACGGTTTTCCGTTGCTGTGCCTGCTGTTGGCCCCGGTGTTTGTGCTCGGCGCGTATTTGGGCTCACGTCCGCAGTGGACGGGATACGGCCTGGGGCTGCTGATTTTTTTCAGCCTGGGCTCGGTGCCGGACAACCTCACGGTTTACAACCCTTACACCTTCATCAACGATTACATCGCGATGGTCGTCGGCATGCTGATCTGTGCCGCTGCCGGGGCAATCATCCTGCCGCCCAACAGCCGCTGGATGTGTCAACGCCTGGAACAGGCCTTGCGCAATCAAGTGGTGTTTGCGATCAGCGCACCGCTCAAGCGTCTGGGCTCAAGCTTCGAAAGCCAGACCCGCGACCTGATGCATCAGGCATATGGCCTGGCGATCGGCAAACCGCTGGTTCAGCGCGAGTTGTTGCGCTGGATGTTCGTGGTGCTGGAAATCGGCCACGCCATTATCGAGCTGCGCCATGAACAGGCGCTTCTGCCGATTCACCCTGCCTACGCCGAGTACCAGCCCTGGCGCATCGCGCTGCGAGTCATGGGGCGCGCCTTGGTGCGGCTGTTCATCCAGCCTGATGCGGTCAATCTGCAGCGCTGCCTGTCTGCAGTCGATCAGGCCATCAAGCGGGTGCAGGAGGCCGATGAACCCTTCGCCTCGCATTTCGATACGTCGGTGCTGCGCCGGGTAAAAAGCTACCTGCACTTTATCCGCTCGTCGCTGCTGGACCCGCAATCGCCGCTGGCCGCTTACGGCGTTGCGCGAACCGTTTCAGGAGTCGTCCATGCCGCCGCGTGAAATAGCCTTCCACGGCCTGTACATGCCGACCCTCACGCTGATCTTTCTGCTGGCCGTGGTTCTGGCATGGGCGCTGGATCGACTGCTGGCCGGTTTTGACCTGTATCGATATTTCTGGCACCCGGCCTTGCTGCGTCTGAGCCTGTTTATCTGCATCTTCGGCGCGTTGGCGCTGCCCCTTTATCGTTGACGCCTGAGTCGGGAAAAATCTCTGGATGAAAAAGTTTTTCAGTCTGTTTGCCACGTTGCTGGTGCTGGCAATCGCGCTCTGGATCGGTCGCACGCTGTGGGTCGACTACATGGATAGCCCATGGACCCGCGATGGCCGGGTACGTGCCGATATCATCAACGTGGCGGCCGATGTGTCCGGCACCGTGGTCGAGGTACCGGTGCGTGACAACCAGTGGGTAAAGCGCGGCGATCTGCTAATGCAGATCGACCCGGAGCATTACCGGATCGCCGTGAAGCAGGCGCAGGCATTGCTGGCTTCACGCAAGGCGACCTGGGAGATGCGCAAACTGAATGCCAGGCGGCGTGCCGACATGGATGAACTGGTTATCTCGGCGGAAAATCGTGATGACGCGAGTAACGTAGCCACCTCGGCCCTGGCCGATTACCAGTTGGCCCAGGCGCAACTGGAGGCGGCCGAGCTCAACCTGTCACGCACGCGGGTACTGGCGGCGGTGGACGGTTACGTCACCAACCTCAATGTTCATCGCGGCGACTATGCGCGCGTCGGTGAGGCAAAGATGGCCGTGGTCGACATGAACTCGTTCTGGGTCTACGGCTTCTTCGAGGAAACCAAGTTGCCGCACCTGAAAGTGGGTGATCCTGCGGACCTGCAACTGATGAGCGGCGAGGTGCTCAAGGGGCATGTCGAAAGCATCGCACGCGGCATCTACGACCGTGACAACCCGCAAAGCCGCGAATTGATCGCCGACGTGAACCCGACCTTCAACTGGGTGCGTCTGGCCCAGCGCGTGCCGGTGCGTATTCATCTGGATCAGGTACCGCAGGATGTATTGCTGGCGGCGGGGATGACCTGCACGGTGATTGTCAGGCCGGTAGACGGCTGATCAACGCGGAGGACGCAGAGCGTCCAGAACGGCATGCCAACGCGGAGCATTGGCACGATAGTGACAAGGCTCGGCTACAGATCGGCGTTCAGCCCAAAGCGTTTTCTCAGGGCCATATCCAGTAGCCCTTTGGGTAGCAACCACGCCATCAGCGGCAGTAGGCGTGAGCCGTTGCCCAGGCGCAGCAGGCGTGGCGGATGGGTGTGTTGGACGGCCTTGAGCAAGTCGCGAGCGAATTCGGTGACGGGGGTAGGGCTGTCCAGAGAGGCCCTGGCGCGTGCACGAATGCCTTCGCGAATCGGCCACCAGGGCGATTGTTCGCTGATCAGTTGCTCGGCTTCGTGGCTGGCATTCTTCGCGAAGCTCGACGCAATCGCGCCGGGCTGAACCTCCATCACCTGGACGCCGAACGGCGCCAGCTCCAGACGCAGCGCATCACTGAGCGCATGCACCGCCGCCTTCGACGCACAGTAAGCCCCCGCAAACGGCGTGACCAGCACACCGGATACGCTGCCGATGTTCACCACCAGCCCCTTGTTGCGGCGCAGTGCCGGAAACAGCGCCCGGGTCACCCCGACGACGGAAAACACATTGGTTTCGAACTGCCGCTGCAAGGCCTGCACACCGCCGTCGAGCAGGGGACCCATCGCGCCATAGCCAGCGTTGTTGATCAACACATCCAGGCCGCTGTGCTCCAGACCGGCGGCCAGTTGCTCCAGCGCCAGGCTGTCGTTGACGTCCAGTTGCACGGCGATAAAACCGGCTGCACTGAGTGCCGCGACATCGTCGGCCTTGCGCGCAGTGGCCCAGACTTCATAGCCGGTGGCCTTGAACGCGTCGGCCAGAGCACGGCCGATTCCGCTGGAACAGCCTGTAATCAAAGCGATGGGCATGGGAGATCCTTGTGGTCAGTCCGAGAAACTGCCTTGTAGATGTTCTGCGCGAAATTCCAGGGTCTGCGGGCGGTACCCGTTGCGCAGTGCCGGCACCGGCACGCAATCCTGCCACGTGCCTTTGGCCTGAAGTTCACCGGGGCCGCGATAGCGTGCGGACGCGTAGGTGTTGTCGGTCAGATTCACTGAATCACCGGGCGCATAGGCCGCGATTCGCCAACGCAGTTCCTGCAGGGTCACCTGATTGGTGTTGGTGATGCTGACCTGCAACGGACGATCTGCCGGGCAGCCTTGCGGGTCGTAACTCAGGCGGATATCCAGGCGCTCAAGCTGGCGCGTTTCCCGACTGTCCTGCCAGATGACGATGGCCGCCACCGCCCCGAGCGCGACCGCCGCAGCCAGCGAGACAGGCAAGGCCTTCGCCGGATAACGGAGCAGAAGGATCAGCCAGGTGAGGATTAACAGGATGCCGATCAACATGCGGGTCTCCAGCGAGGGCAATGCTGGACATCCTACAGAAACCGAAGAGGGATTGACCAATGACTGGCCTGAGACAGGTCGAAATAAACTTCGATGGTCACTGAAGTCTTTGTGACGCCAGACTGATATTACTGAACCAGGCTGTAAATGGCAGATTCCGGGGTATCGGACCACGTGTCCATGCCCGTCACCTGCACCGAGCCGGTAATCCTGGCTTTTTGTGTCGGTTGAAAGATCATGGATGGGTCCGTGCCTGTATTTTCAAGCGTTATGGTGGTCGGATGACCTGAGGTTATGAGCGACGAGCCTGTTAACAGCGGACGGTTGCTATTGTCTGCGTTGACCAGGTTGAGTATGACGAACGTGCAGCGTGGGTCTTTGAATGCGGGCAACTCCAGAACGATGCCTTTACTCAACGAGATTTCGTTTGTTGCTAACGCTCCTTTTATAACCGGGATCGGGAGGGTTGGTGCAGATGGCGTAGCCATATCTGATAACTCCTGTTTGAAGGCGTAGATTGGGCGTAAAGAGAAAGCCGATTACGTTCAAACATCCTAAAGATGCCGGGCAAAGGTATCTACTGACAGATATGACAGTGACCCTTGGCGGTGCATTTTCAGAAGGCGGTTACTTGAGGATTGCAACGCAGAGAGCAGCATGCCTTCCATGAATGGATAAGCATGAATGGATAAGCATGAATGGATAGAGCGGAGCCATAAAAAAGCCCCCGGCAATAATGTGCGCATGACACTGCGCAAAGAATTACCGGGGGCTGTTTCACTTGCAGCTAAAAGCGTCTGTCAGCGAGCGATAGTCTGGGTCTTCACACCCGCTTCAAGCGCGTTCGAACGACCGTAGATGTCTTCGAAACGCTCGATGTCGTCTTCGCCCAGGTAGCTGCCCGATTGCACTTCGATGATTTCCAACGGGATCTTGCCCGGGTTGCGCAAGCGATGGACCGAGGCGATCGGGATGTAGGTGGACTGGTTCTCGGTGAGCAGGAACACGTTCTCGTCACAGGTGACCTGCGCAGTACCGGAGACCACGATCC
This sequence comes from Pseudomonas sp. PvP028, assembly GCF_017832255.1. Lineage (NCBI taxonomy): Bacteria > Pseudomonadati > Pseudomonadota > Gammaproteobacteria > Pseudomonadales > Pseudomonadaceae > Pseudomonas > Pseudomonas sp. PvP028. The sequence continues at coordinate 181,255 of NZ_JAFIBL010000001.1, read as the reverse complement.
AGTGTTCGGCGCGGTGATGGTGCATCTGCAGCGACAGGCAGGCGCCCGGCTTGACGGAGATACGCTTGACCTGGAAACGACCGCCCATGTCCACCGAATCGTAGGAGCCCCACGGACGGTACACTTCGAGGTGGTTCTGGGTCTCGGTGCGGCCCTGTTCGTTCAGGGTGGCGACCATCTGCTTGACGCCCTGGACCTTGTCCTTGTGGGCAATCATCATCGCGTCCTTGGTTTCGACGACCACGATGTTGTCCAGACCGATCACCGACACCAGTTTGCCGTTGCCGTGGATCATGCAGTTGCGGCTGTCCTGGATAACGACATCGCCCTTGGTGACGTTGCCGTTGGCGTCCTTGGCGTTGACTTCCCACAGCGACGACCAGCAGCCGACATCGCTCCAGCCGGCCGACAGCGGTACAACGCAGGCACGCTGGGTTTTTTCCATGACCGCGTAGTCGATGGAATTGTCCGGGCAGCAGGCGAAGGTCGAGGAGTCGATTTCAAGAGCGTCGCCGTCCTGTACGCTGCGCTCGAGGGTCAGCAGGCAGGTGTCGTAGATGTCCGGATCGTGCTTTTTCAGTTCTTCGAGGAAGCGGCTGGCGCGGAACAGGAACATGCCGCTGTTCCAGTAGTAACCACCGGCTTCGACGAATTCCTTGGCGCGTTTTTCATCAGGTTTTTCGACGAACTGCGACACGCGGCTGACGCCTTCCGGCAGCAGGGCATCGGCGGTGGACTTGATGTAGCCGTAGCCGGTTTCCGGCTTGTTGGCCGGCACACCGAACAGCACCATCTCGCCGCGTTCTGCGGCGACGGTTGCCAGAGCCAGTGCGCGTTGCAGGGCTTTCTGGTCTTCGATGACGTGGTCGGCTGGCAGCACCAGCATCAGGCCGTCATTGCCTTCGTTGACCAGCTTCATGGCGGTCAGTGCAACGGCTGGCGCCGTGTTGCGGCCGAACGGTTCCATGAGGATCGCCTGGGTTTCCAGGTTCAGTGCAGCGAGTTGCTCGTTGACGATGAAACGGTGGTCCTTGTTGCAGACCACGATAGGCTCCTGCATGCCCTCGAACACCAGACGCTCCAGGGTTTGCTGGAACAGGGTGTGCTCGCCGGTCAACGCCAGGAACTGTTTAGGGAATTGTTTACGCGAAAGCGGCCAGAGTCGTGAACCACTACCGCCTGACAAGATAACTGGAATCATTTTGTTTCTCCAAAAGCATTCAATTAGGGCCGTACGAGGTGTCTGTCGTTTCTGTCTTGTTCTTGTTCCGCGCTGGCCGGTTCAGTGCTGACGCCCTGAACCGACCGGCATAATCCGTTTAGCGGGTAGCGACCGGTGGCTTAACCCACACTGGCGAGAGGCTGCTGCCACTGCCGGTGATGTAGAGCACAGCGGCTTCGCCACGCTCCAGTGCCACAGGTTTCACATCGGTGACTTTCTTGTCGCCGTCGTACAGCGCCAGGCTGACCTTGACCGGGTTGATTTCACGCTCGCCGGTGCCTTTTGCCGCTACAGCCTTGACCACGTCGGTCTTGCCATCAGCGGTTTTCAGGGTCAGGGACTTGTCGCTCAGGTTTTGCACACGAACCAGGGATTTCTGCTTGTTCTTGAACGGTGGCTCTTCGACCAGCTGTGGTTTGCCGCTGGCGTTGTTGACGATGGTGTAGTAGTGATCACCCGCCAGTTTCACTGGCAGGCTCTGGCTGCCCAACTTGGCGGTGTAGTCGCCCTGCGGCATGAAGCTGAACGCAGTGCTGCCCAGTGGCGCCACTTCGTTAAGGTTGGTGTTGCCAACGGTGGCGCTAATTTCGGCGTTGCTGGCGTTGTAGACACGCACGAAGGTCGAGCCTTTCGGTGCGGTCGGGCCGTACAGGGCGGAGTCACCGGCGAAAGCTTGCAGGGACATCAGGCCCAGACCTGCGGCCATTGCGCAGGTTTTGAACAGGCGTTTTGCGGCCGAACGGTTGGCAGTAGTGTTAAAAGTCATGAGTCAGTCCTCTCAGTTTTGCGCCCGGTTGGGCGACTCGGATTGTTTGGCGTTGAGCGCCACGTTTTCTTGGGTATCACGCGATTTCTTCAGCTCGGCGATCCACTTCGGATCGAACTCGCCAAGGTCGTTGTGTGCCGGCAGGTAGCGCTCCGGGAATTCCCAGATCACCACTTGCGGCGGGGTGTTCTTGAAGGCATCGGTCTGCAGGTACTTGAGCATCGGCAGGATCGGGCCATGGCCGTCTTCGGCGTAGTTGACGACATCGCTGCGCAGCGCTTCTTTCAAGGCGCCGACGAAGTTCCAGTTAGGGTTGGCGCTGTAGCTGGTGCCCACCAGACCCACCGGGATGTCGCTGTCTGCGAACAGCGCGTCACCGCCTGCCGCTTCGCCTGCGACCGGATCGGTACTGCGTTTCTGCAACTCGTCCGGCTTGGGCAGCATGTTGCTGAACAGCGGGTCGAGCGGCAGGAATGTAGTCAGGTCACCTTTGTAGGCTTCGGTTCCCTTGGCTTGTGTGACGAACTGCTCAGGTTCGCCTTCCAGTGGCGTTTTCTGGGCAATCGCGGCGCTCAGTTGCTGCGCGGCGACTTCGGCACCCATTGGCGTCCAGTGAGTATCGGTGCGCAGGAAAACCTGGCCCTGTTGCTTGGCAGCTTGCAGCGGCGCCAGCAGGTCCGGGGCGAAGATCCCGGCCTTGGCGACCTGAGCGTGGAACTGCTGATACAGGTCGGTGTGCAGGCTGGCAGGCTTGCTGTCACCGATGTGCTCCGGGTACAGACGGGTCTTCGCCGGAACGATCGCCAGGACCAGTTTGGTGCCCTGTTTTTCCAGTGCGTCACGCACACCCTGAATGATCGCCAGGTTGTCGGCTTCGTTCTGCTCGCCGTTGGCAACCGCGTCGAACTCTTCGTCGGTGTACAGCCACTGGTCCTTGCCGAGCACGACGCCCGGACGACCTTCGTTGAACAGTTTGAAGTCCAGCGCCGCCCAGAGGTTGGTGCCCAGACGCTTGATGGGGAACTCATCGTCATAATGAGTTTCCGCCGCCTTGGTCCATTTGCCGTTGAGCACAGTGGTCTCGGCCGACGTCGAGAAGGTGCTGAAACTGCGCAGCGACCAGATCCCCAGGACCAGCAGAATGGCCAGGAAGAGGGCGATGTAGAGGATTCGTAATGAACGGGTCATGTCAGTCTCCTCAGAACTGGAAGTAAAGGAACGGCGAGAAGCTTTGCGCCGAAAGTTTGAGAATCGAAGCCACGAACAGCAGCAGGATCAGTGCGCGCATGGCGTAACGTGGCCAGTCGGCTTCCCAATAGGCCGGTTGCACCTGAGCTTCGCTGCCCACGGTGTAGCCAGGCATATGCAGGCTGCCAGGCGCGTCGCCAGGAACCGCTTTGATGGTGCCCGGTTGTGCGGTTGCAGGACCGTCAGCCTTGGTGCTCTTGCCGGTGTCTTTTTCGCGGTTCTGGTAGAAGTCGCGCAGACCGAAGAACGCCAGTGTCAGATAAGCCACCACCAGCGTTGCGACTTGCAGACCGGTCAGGCTGGCGCGGTTGAGCTCGGACAATTGCCATTCGCCGAAGCTGAACATGGCGCCGTACATACGACCGGCGACATGCAGGTTTTCAGCGCGGAAGATGACCCAGCCGATGATCACGAGCAGGAAGGTCAGTGCCCAGCGGATCGGGTTGAAACTGTAGGGTTTGGTATTGATACCGACCGCTTTTTCGATCGCCAGCCACATGCCGTGCCAGGCACCCCAGATGATGTAGGTGACGTTGGCTCCGTGCCACAGACCGCCAAGCAGCATGGTCAGGAACAGGTTGCGGTAGGTTGCGACTTTGCCGCCTCGGTTGCCGCCCAACGTGATGTACAGGTAGTCACGCAGCCAGGTGGACAGGCTGATGTGCCAGCGACGCCAGAACTCGGTGATCGACTGGCTGATATAGGGCTGTTTGAAGTTTTCCATGAAGCGGAAACCCATCATCAGACCCAGACCGATGGCCATGTCGCTGTAACCGGAGAAGTCGAAGTACAGCTGCGCGGTGTAGGCCAGCGCACCCAGCCAGGCATCGCCGGTGGTCGGGTTCTGCAGAGCGAAGCAGTGGTCGGCGACCACGGCCAGGGTGTCGGCAATGAACACTTTCTTGATGAAGCCCTGCATGAAGCGCGTGGCACCTTCAGAGAACTTGTCCAGCGTGTGGGTACGGTTGTTGAACTGGTCGGCCAGATCACGGAAACGCAGCACGGGTCCGGCGATCAAGTGCGGGAAGATCGCGACGAATGCAGCGAAGTCGATCAGGTTGCGCGTGGCCGGGGTATCGCCGCGGTAAACGTCGATGATGTAGCTGATGGACTCGAAGACATAGAACGAGATACCGATCGGCAACAGCACGTGAGTCAGGATGAACGGTTCCAGACCCATCGAGGTCATGGCTGCGTTGATGCTGTCCACGCCGAAGTTGGCGTATTTGAAGTAGCCCAGAATACACAGGTCCACGATCACGCCAAGCAGCAGCCATTTCTGTGCCGGCTTGGTCCGCACACCTGCTGCGCCTACCTTGAGACCGATCCAGTAGTTCCAGACGGTCACGCCGACGAACAGCGCCAGGAAGTCCACTCGCCACCAGGCGTAGAAGACATAGCTGGCAATCAGCAGCAGCAGATTGCGATAGCGTTGCCCGCTCAGATAGTACAAGCCGAGGAAGATCGGCATGAACAGGAACAGGAACACGTTGGATGAGAAAACCATCCTTATCTCTCCGTTTGTCCAACATTCAAGGGCTCACAGCCCCCCCAAACCCCCCCGCAAAAAAAGGAGGGGCAAATCACTTCACAGCGTGTTCGCGAAGCTGGCCAGGCGAGATCCGGTTTTATGGATGCATCGCCTGGACATAGGTCTTCGCGGACAAGTCCGCTCCTACAACCAACGGCGTATCACTCGCTGACGTTGTCGCCCTTGTCGCCTTTTTCGTGCGACGGGTCGAAGACCTTGGTCAGGTCACCGCCCAGGCGGAATGTCTTGAACGGCTGCTTTTCGTGTTTCTCTTCCAGCACATCCGGGCTGCAGTTGTAGAGCGAGCAGTACGGTTCGAGCCAGGCGAATTTCGGGTCTTTCTTCAGGTCCGTCATGTCCTGCTTCTCGCCGTTGTGGTCAGCGAATATCGAAGGGTCTTTGACGCCGGCCAGAACCCGGTCACCCAGACGCTTCAGGGCACCATTGTTTTCCGGACGCAGGTCCACGCCGTTGGCCTGGGCGAAGCTGGCAATCATCGCGAGCGGTGGCAATGCGTAGTTGTGATACGACAGTGCACGCTGACGACGCTTCATCTCGTTGGGCAGGAAACCGTCCTTGTCCACTTGATTGGCAGCGACCTTGTATTCCTTCACGGCCCAGTCGAACAGGTCCTGACGATTGGTGGCGACAGCGGTTGCCATCACTGACCAGGCAGCCCAGTACGAGTGGTTGTTGATTTTTTCCAGCGGCAGATTGCTCCAGTCGCTGACCACCTGATCGGCCAGCTTGCTGAACCAGGTCTCGATGATCTTTGCATCCTGCTGACGGTTGGCCAGCGGATGCGACTCGGAGAACTTCAGGCGCAGGTAGGCGGAGGACATACTGCCCAGTGCCCATTTGCGCATGGATTTGCCGGTGTGGTTGAACTCGCGCGACTCCAGCGCATCGGCCTTGGCCCAGGTGGTCATCATGTTCAGCGCGCAATCGAGTTGTTCCGGACGACCGTCGCGCATGTACTGCATCACGACTTTGCTGACGCCACGCTCAAGGGTGGTGATGTCCTTGGTCGCATCGCGGAACGCTTCTTCGGATACCGCGTTGAGCGTTGCGCGCGCCTTGTCCGAACCCTCGTACTTGCTGCGGAACACCAGCTTGTCGGTGTAGGGCTTTGGAATGGCTTCACAGCTGAAGTTGTGATCGCCAGTCTTCATTTTTTCGATCGGGGCGTCATAGCCCTTGGGTGGAACCAGTGCGGCGGACGCACCCGTGGCCCAGGCCATCGATGACAGGATTGCCATCGACAGCAGGGTAGGGCGTATCAGTTTAGGAGTCTGCATAAGTCACCTCATAGTCCGGCTTGAGCGGTGTGTGTCGCAGCGCTCGGGAACACGTTGCGTTTGCATACTTTGGCTTCGACTTTTTGTGGTGCCGTGCCTGCTTCCGGTCCCTGGATTTCCAGTGCCAGCAGTTGCTGGTTGGCCCAATCCTCATCCTCGCGCAATTCAAAGGCGAAGCGTCCATCGGTGTCTGACGTTTCAGGTTTCTCGATTTTCAGATCCTCGTGGCGACCGTTCATGTACCAGAGTCTGGCCTGAAGGACTTTCACCGAGGTGTCGTCAAACTTGATGTCGATCTGATTGCTGCCGTTGCGGATGTCCTTGATGCCATTCTTGCCGTTGACCAACACTTCGTTGGTGCCCGGCTTGAGGGTGGTGCTGGCGCTCATGACGGCAGGCTTGCCTTCACAGCCGTTGTCCAGCAGCGACATCATCTGGCGATAGATGGTCTCCTGATCCAGGCGATACAGCGGCGAGAATTCCCAGATGAGAATCTTCGGCGGACGCTTCTGGAAGTCTTCACTGCCCAGGTACTGCAGCATCGAACCTTCCAGGCCACCACCAGGGAACGCTACGTTCAACACGTCGGCACCCATGTACTCCTGCAGGAAGCCAGCGAAGTTGTAGTTCTTGCCGCTGTGGCTGGTACCGACCAGGGTGATTTCCGGGTTACCGGAATCGCCGAACAGGTCGCCGTCGCCCGCCTCACCCTTGGGCTCGGTGGTGAACTGGTCCATGTACTGGATCGCGTAGCTGGTGCCGCACAATTGACCCGCCATATTGTGCAAAGTGCCCGTCTTGCCCATGCGTCCGGAAATATGGCTTTCGAACTCACGCTTGGGGATATCGCTGTAGCCCGGAACTTTCTTCACGGTTTCGGCAACGATTTTCGCCGTACGCTGCGCGCCATACGGCGTCCAGTGCTGGTCACCGCGGAAGTAGAAGTCGTGCGCCTGCTGCTCGTTGGTCAACGGCGACAAGTCAGGGACCCAATAGCCCATCTTGCTGAAGCGGCCGAGCATGGCCTGATAGTTTTTCAGCGCCTTGTCGTAGTCGAACTTGTCACGTTCGGCGGGGAACAGCTTGTTGCGATCCACCAGACCACGGGTAGGCTGATACACCACGACCAGCTCGACGCCTTTGCTCTTGAACGCATCGTGCAGTTCTTTCATGCGGCGATAGCCGGCAGGCGTGGTGTCGAACTCGGTGCGCAGGTCTTCCTGAGTCCGGAACAGCCAGTCGCCCTGGGCCTGGACCAGCGTGGTGAAGTTCTGCTGATAGCGCGTGGTGTAGTTTTTCGCGTCATGCGCGGCCGGGCACAGCGAGCAGCAGGGCTCGGCCTTGAACGTCGGTGCTTGCGAGTCGTCTGCCCGAGCGACACCCGCGGCGGCCATCAAGGCGGCGGTGAGGCTGGACAGGCTCAACAGCTTGATCAGATGTGCGTGCATAACAATACCCTTCCTCATTCCCGCAGCTCGGTCTGGCTTTCGACGGGGTCGATCAATACGGCTTTCTTCTGGCGTACCAGCAGGTCGAGGATTTCGTCCTGGCGCTCACCGAGGACGCCGTTGAGGCTGATACCGACTTCTTTGGTAGGCATCAGCATCGAGACGCGATACAGCTCGACACTCAGTGGCGAGTCGATGGACAGCGGGCCGGAGCCATTGCTGGACAGTTCGCCGCCGACCATGATCAGCGAGACCTGAGCGTCGAACGGATCGAGCTCGATGTCGCGGTCGGTGTCGCTCAGGTCCTTGATGTGGCCGTAGACGCCCATCAGGCCGTTGCCCATGGCGACGTTCTCGTACAGCTTGATGTTCACACTGTTACGTACGCGGATACCGTGGCGGCGGTTGGCGATCACGCGATTGCCCCACAGCAGGTTGTTGCCGCTTTCGTACAGGGTGATGCCGTCGGTGTGGTTCTGGTAAATCTCGTTGTAGGCGACGATGTTGCCGACGCTGTTACGGTCCAGAACCACGCCGGACAATTTGTTGTTGTGGCTCTTGTTGCGGAAGATGAAGCTGTTGTCCACTTCCCGGGAAATGATGATCCCGTGCTTCTTTTTGGTCCCGTAAACGTCGTTTTCGGCGATGATCAGACCGTGCGAGCGGTCGTGCGGGTCAATGCCGTAAATGATGTTGTCGCGGTAGGTGTTGCCCTTGACCACGAAGTCGCGGGTTTCATAGCAGTAGAAGCCGTACCACATGTCCGAGAACTCTGAATCGATGATCCAGCCCGTCGGTTCGGGACGCTTGAGCACCTTCGCGGTGTTGGGCGTGTACTGGGAAATACTGATGCCGTAGGACTTGCTCTGGTCGTAACCCAGGCTCGCCATTTTGGTATTGGCGATCCAGGTTTCCGAGCCACCCCAAGTCAGCAGGAAAGGGCGAAACTCGTCAGGCTTGCGATAGGTCGCCAGGCTGTTGCGGGTTTCACTCCAGCCATTGACCTGAGTGTGAGTGATCAGCATCTTGCCTTCACTGACGATGAACGAGCCCTTTTCCTGAGACAGACGCAATTCCTTGGTCTTGCTGTCGATCTCGAAGGTCCCGGTTTCCTTGATCAGGATCGGCAAGCGCGCCACGTAGACACCTGGCGAGACCTCGTTGAGGAACTGCTTGGGCACCTTCTTGGCCAGGTCCTGCAGGTTCACGTAGCCATCGGAAATCATGATCGCTTGCGGGATACCGCGCTGGCGGTTCACCCATTCGGCCATCTTGTTGTCACCGCCGATGAATTCCTTCAGGCCGGTTTCTTCCATCATCCGTGAAACAGTGACCTTGCCCGGCTTGTTGCGCACGATCTTTTTCAGGGCGGCTTCGGCGGTGTAGCCCTTGAGGTCGGGCAACACCGGCTTGGCCATTTCCAGCGGCGCGGTCGGCGGGCTGGTGATGGTGTAGGTCTTGGCCTGATGCAATTCCTTGACCAGCGCCTTCTGTGCGTCGGGTACGACAGGCGCGTTGGCCAGCGCCACACCGCTGGCCATCAGCAGGGCGCTGGTCAGCAGTGCGCTTTCGAGCAGGGCGTGCGGCCAGTGCCGGCTACGCCCGTTGCTTGTATGACTGTTCATCTCTGGCACTCCTTTGGCGGTTCGCATCAGAAGCGCCAGATGACGTCGACAACAGCGCGGTGCATGTAGCTGTCCACGTTGCTCTGATACGCGTCGCCTGGCTTGAAGACACCTGCGCGCAGGCGCACCAGTGCCGAAGGTTCATCGAACGACTGGCTCAGCGAGGCGGGCAGCAGGCCTTGCTTGAAGTACTTGGTCACGACCAGGTCCATTTCCTGACCCAGGTCCTTGCTGCCGTCTTCCAGTGGCAGCGAGCTGAAGGTACCGTCCTGATTGTCGTTCACCGCATTGATGCCCGAGCCGCCGATACCGGTGTTGCCGTCCACGCGACGGAACTTGTGGTAGATCAGCGACGCGTCGTATTCCTCGTTCATCTGCCAGGAGGCGAACAGCGAGCCGGTTTCCACGTTGGCCATTTCACCCTGGAAGGCTTCACCGAAGCGATGGATGCGCGAACGCGTGCCGGTCCAGTTGGAGCGGTTACTTTCCAGACCGTTCTGGACGTAGTCTTTGCTGGCGCGCGAGTAGGCGGCGCCGACTTGCCATTGCGGGTCCAGACGCAGACGCAGGCCCAGGTCGGTGGCCCAGCCGTTCATGTCACGGCTGTTCTTTTCGCCGGCGATGAACTGGTCGTTGGCGGCGGAGGTCACGCCGATTTCGTCGCGCGTTCCGTTCAGCCAGGTCAGGCTGCCCCAGTAGTTGAGCTGATTGGTGTTGCTGCGATAGTTGTAGGCATCGCTGTCAGCCTGCAGGCCGACCCAAGTCAGATCGCCATTGGAAGTCTTGTCCAGATCATCCAGCACCTGGCCCTGCGACTTGAGCTTACCGTCGTCAGCACTGTGGTGAGCGCGAATGCCGGCCCAGTTGCCCGGTGTCCACTGATAGCTGACCGAGCCGAACAGGTGCTTGCGATCTTCGTCGTCAGGTGCCAGTTCGGTCAGGTCGGTGCGGTACTCGCTGAAACGCTGGGCAGCACCCAGTTCAGCGCGCAACAGTGTGGTATCGAACGACCAGTTGATGGCCTCGATGTTGGTGTCATGCCATTGACCGTCGTCGTTGCGCAGACGCTGACGACCGATTTTCAGGATCTCGCCAGGGTAGGGCGTGAAACCGCTGTAGCCGATCCAGAATTCACGCAGTGCCGCGTAGGTCTTGTCGGTTTCGCGCTCGCTGGCGGTGCCGCGCGAGGTCTGCGTGCCGCTGCCGTCGCTGTTGCTCTGCTCCAGCGGGTCGGTCTGAATGATGTCGGTGGCGGTGACCACCTGGCCCATCGCGTAACCGCTCCAGTCGCCGCGTTCGCCATAGACCCAGGGACGCAGGTCCAGGCCCACACCGTTGACGTCGCCGCCCGAACGGGTGCCCAGATCGCGATCATCCTCAGCCTGCGCCGTGGCTTTGATTTCGATACCGAAATTTTGCGGTTGTTCGGTCAGCGCTGCCAGCGTCGGGCAGGCCCACAACAGGGTGAAGCCAAGGCCCATGCCGGCGGCCATCAGGGGATTCAACTTCATAATGCTTCCTCACCGTCTTTTTCTTCTTGCAGGGCCTGCAATGCCATCGCGTTCTGAGTGGCGTTAGCGCCCCGGACTTTTTGCTCGCGTGCCAACAGGTCTTTGGCGGTGGCGAGCTTTTCAGGCGGCAGTTGTGTGTTGAGGGCCTCGGCAAGCTCGGTCGCTTGCGGGGTCTGACTGGCCAGCGCCAGTTGCGCGAACACCCAGGCGTTGACCGGGTCGGGCATAGTGCCCTTGCCCTGCGAGAACAGTTGCGCAAGGGCGAAGTCGGCGCTGTTCTGGCCACCACGGGCTGCAGTCAGCAGCTCGTCCACGGCTTTTTGCGAGTAGACCTGGCCCAGGTAGCCGCGGCGGTAGATCTGACCCAGGTAGTAATGGGCAGAGATTTCCGTTGCGGTGGCTTTCTTCAGGTGCTCCTCGGCCTTGACGGCATCGGGAGTGACCCATTTGCCTTCGTAGTACAGGCGGCCAAGCAGCAGTTCGGCGCGAGGCTGGTCCGCCGCGCGGCCGTTGTTCAGGTATTCCATCATCTTGTTGACGTCGCCCAGTTCGGGGAAGTCGTAAAGCAGTTTGGCCAGCGTGACCCACGAGACCGGGTAGCCCGGCGCAACGCTTTCCAGCAATTGCTGAGCGGTCTTTTCGTCCGGCGTACCGATGGTGGAGTCACCCAGTACGCGCGCGACGCTGTCCACTCGTTGTGCATTGACGCGGCCAGCGGCGTATTCGCTCTTGAGCTTTTCGATCAAGGCCGTGCGTTGCTCGGCCTGGCCGCGTGTCTGGTAGACAGTGGCCAGTTCGACGTAGCAGATATCGGTGGCCGACAGCGCCTGTTTGCAGATGCTCTCGACTTCATCGAGGTGTTGAGCATAAGTGCCTTGGGTGCGATACAGCAGCACTTGAGCCAGACCTGCTTCCGGATAACCGGCGGCGCGCCACTCACTGATCTTCTGCTGCGCATTCACTTCAGGGAAGGTGTGCGGGTATTGCAGATAAAGCATCGCCAGCGGGATCAGCGTGCCGGATTCGCCATTGGCGAAGGCCTTTTTCAGCAGGCCTTCGGCTTCGCGGTGTTCGGCTTCGGTAGCGTCGGGCTTGGCAGCCAGCAGACGGCCCAGGCGCGACTGCGCCCGGGGGGAGGTCTGCGCGGCAGCGCGGTAGGTCGCTTCGGCCTGCTTGAGCTGAGCCGGGTCGCGAGTCGCGACCTGAATATCAGCCAGGCCGACTTGTGCGTCGCTATAGCCCAGGTCCGCCAGCTGCCGATAGTTCTGCTCCGCCAATGCCGTGTCGCCGTTTTTCAGGGCTTCATTGGCAAGGCGTTGATCAGGCAGGCCGGCACAGCCGCTCAGGCCGAGCGCGACGGCGAGGCTCAATAGCGTGGGGGTCGACAGGCGTCGTAGTGGGCTGTTCATGGTTACAGACCCGCAGCCATGGCTTTATCGATCAGCCAGTTCACGGACGGGCCGCGATCGCTGACTACTTCAACAGGGCGACCGGCAAGCGAGCTGCTCAGGCTTTCGTCAGGCTTGATCTGCACGCGGATGTCGGTGGACAGGTCGGCGTCGCTCAGGTTGGTGCTGCTGACGATCTGACCGGTACGCAGTTTGTCTTCGCCAGCGATCTGGAAGCTGACACGTGTGCCTGGCTTGACGTCGTTGAACTGGCGATAAGTGAAGCGTGCTTCAACGGTAGCCGGCGCGTTGCGTGGCACCAGTTGGAAGATCACCTGACCTTTGGACGCGAACTGACCGTCGGCAACCAGCTGGCGAGCCACGACGCAATCGCACGGGCTGGTCATGGTGCCGCTCATCTGCTTGCCGTACAACTCTTCGATCTTGGCTGGCTGCAGGTCTTCACCGGTCAGGCTGCCCTTGAGCATTTCCAGCATGCTGGTGTTGAAGGACGCCAGTGGTGCGCCTTTGGCGGCTTCGCCGTTCTGGGCGACCAGGCTTTGCACGGTACCTTCACGCGGCATGGTCACATCCATGCTTGGAATGGTGACCAGACCAGCCGATGCATGGCTGACGAAGTACAGGCCGTAGATCGTCTTGAAGATAAAGCCGAAGGCGGCCAGACCGACAATGAACACGCCCAGGCTGAAGGTCACAGCGCGCAGGCGACCCATCGCGCTCATGCCGCTGTCCTTGCCCTTGACCTTGCGTGCCTTGGTGAAGTTGTCGCGCTGCAGCGTGGCCAGCACTTCGCCCAGGGTCACGACTTCGCCGGACAGGTGCGAGGTGATCAGGTGGCGCAGGGTCGCAATGTCCTGCGGTTCCAGGTTCTGGAACTGGCAACCGATGCGGTTGCTGGCGTTGTCGATCGAGCGCACTTGCAGGTCGACGTCCATGGCCAGGCCAAGGTTGTCGATGATGAATTGCAGGCGTCCCTTGACGATCTGACCTTCGCTGAATTTCTGCCCGGACGGAGCAACGAAGCTCAGGCCGCCGGCCGACAGGTCTTCGACACGTACCAGTGGCGCGTTAGGCTGATCATTCAGCAGGCGCAGCTTGGCAGGGATCTTGATCCGCGCGTGTTGGCGCTGGGCTTCGGATTCATGTACGACGTTCGCATTCACGGCTGTATTCATGGCTATTTTTCCTACTTAAGCAATTAATCCGTTGGCCCGGTCAAACCATCGTCAACAGCACAGCGACGAAGATGGTGCCAGCCGAGAAAGTCATGGTTCGGGACGACCACGTGTTGAACCAGCCCTGAAAGCTGGCCATGTCGCGGCTTAGTTTGGTGTCCTGGCGAGTCCAGGACTGGCGGTCCAGGCGGAAGAAGACATAGATCTTCATCAGCGCGCCGACGATCTGGTTGTAATAGAGAATGATCGGGTAGGCAGGCCCGATCCTGTGTCCCGACAGGGACAGCAGCAGGGTGAGGATCAGGCGGGTCATGCCGATCCACAGCAGATACATCAACAGGAACGCGCCGCCATACTTGAAGCTGGCGATCAGTGCGACGGTCAGACCGAGAATGGAGGTCCACATCGACACACGCTGGTCGAACAGCACGATGCTGGTGAAGATCCCCAGGCGACGTACGCCCAGACCCAGTGCACGCGAGTTCTGACGCAGGTTGTTGCCGTACCAGCGATACATCAGCTTGCGGCTGGCTTTCAGGAAGCTCTTCTCGGGCGGGTGTTCCACGGTATTGATCGCTGCGTCCGGCACGTAGAACGTGTCGTAACCCAGGCGCATCAGGCTGAACCAGCTGGACTTGTCGTCGCCGGTCAGGAAGCGGAAGGTGCCCAGACGCCAGTGATTGAGCGAGTCGCTTTCCACGTCGGCAATGAACTCGGGGTCGGTTACCACGGTTGCGCGGAACACCGACATGCGACCGGTCATGGTCAACACGCGTTTGGACAGGGCCATCGAGCACATGTTGATGTGACGCTGAGCGAAACGCAGCTTGTGCCACTCGCTCATGATGTAGCCGCCACGCACTTCACAGAACTCGTTGGTGGTCAGGCCGCCGACGTTGTCGAACAGCTGGAACCACGGCACGGTCTTGGCGACCACACCTTCGTTGAGCACCGTGTCGCCGTCGATCACCGCAACCACGGCGCGGCTGTCGGGCAAGTGACGCGAGATGGCGCGGAAGCCATAGGCCAGACCATCGCGCTTGCCGGTGCCCGGAATGCGTACGAAGTCCAGCTTGACGCGCTCTGGCGGATTGAACTTGGCCCACATGCTCTTGACCAGCAGTTCATCGGACATTTCCACCAGCGAGCAGACGATCGTCGTCGGCAGGCCGCAGTCGATGGCTTCGCGGATAACCGAGTTGTAGACCTGTGCGGTGGTCAGCGCGTCGATACGGAAGCTGGTGACCATCAGAAACACATGGGACGGGTCTGCTGCACTGCCCAGCTTGCGAACCTTGCGGCGCAAGTGCGGGTAGACGATGTACAGGAAAATCATCCCGCGCACGAAGTGCGTGATCCCCATCGAGTAGCGCCAGATACCAACGGCGCCAATCAGGAATATAAAGTTCTTCGACTGCGAGTCGAAGATACTGGTAGGCAATGCCGCGGCAAGGCCCATGAGTAAACTTAAATAGAACAGCCAACCTGCGGCCTGTAACAGGCCGTGCTTGAGCCTCTGCATAATCGTATCCCTAAGTCAGTTGCGAGCCTCAAGCCCCAGGCTGCAAGCACATTGCTTGAGCCTGTGGCCTGGAGCCTGGCGCTTGTGGCTTGCGGCTGATTTACCAGCAGATACCTTCGGCACGACCGTCTTCGCTAGTGGCGTTGGCCATGAAGCCCACCAGATCGATGACACGCTTGCCTTCAGGGGTCTTGTTGGCGAGGGCGCGGAAACGCTCATCGCGGTTGCCGAGGATGATGACGTCGGAGTCATTGATGACCTGGTCGAAGTCCGAGTTCAGCAGCGAGGAAACGTGCGGAATCTTGGATTCGATGTAGTCCTTGTTGGCACCGTGAACGCGTGCATATTCAACGTTGCTGTCGAAGATGCTCAGGTCGAAACCCTTGCCGATCAGCATTTCGGCCAGCTCTACCAGCGGGCTTTCACGCAGATCGTCAGTGCCGGCCTTGAAGCTCAGACCCAGCAGTGCAACCTTGCGGGTGTCGTAGCTGGCAACCATGTCGAAAGCGTTCTGCACTTGCGAGGTGTTACTGCGCATCAGCGAGTTGAGCAGGGGCGCTTCAACGTCCAGGCTGCTGGCGCGGTAAGTCAGGGCGCGAACGTCTTTCGGCAGGCAGGAGCCGCCGAATGCGAAGCCAGGGCGCATGTAGTACTGGGACAGGTTCAGCGCCTTGTCCTGGCAGACCACGTCCATCACTTCACGGCCATCGACGCCGACGGCCTTGGCAATGTTGCCGATTTCGTTGGCAAAAGTAACCTTGGTGGCGTGCCACACGTTGCAGGTGTACTTGATCATCTCGGCGACGGCGATGTCCTTGCGGATGATCGGTGCATCGAGTTCTTCGTACAGCGATTGCAGAACGTCGCCCGACGCTGTGTCGAACTCGCCGATGACGGTCATTGGCGGCAGGTCGTAGTCCTTGATCGCAGTACTTTCGCGCAGGAACTCAGGGTTGACGGCGACACCGAAGTCAACACCGGCTTTCTTGCCGGAGCAATCTTCCAGAATCGGGATAACGACGTTGGCAACAGTGCCCGGCAGGACGGTACTGCGAACCACGATAGTGTGGCGGGTGGCTTTGTCACGCAGGACATAACCAATTTCGCGGCACACCGATTCAATGTAATCCAGTTCCAGATCGCCGTTCTTCTTGCTCGGCGTACCGACGCAGATCATCGACAGATCGGTGGCGCGAATGGCTTCGGCGAAGTCGGTAGTGCCGCGCAGTTTTCCGGTACTGATACCTTTCTGCAACAGCTCTTCCAGACCCGGTTCAACGATAGGTGATTTGCCGTTGTTGATCAGGTCGATCTTGGTGCTGGAAATATCCACACCCACTACTTCGTGACCGCGGGCAGACAGGCAACCGGCACAGACTGCACCGACATAACCCAAACCAAATATGCTGATACGCATCGTATTCTCCTCGATTTTTCACGCCATAGATTGGCTGGATATTAATTTTGGCCAGCAGATGTCACGCGCTATCCCTTACGGCTAACAACGCCGTAGAACTAACGCAGGCATATTTAATGAGTGAGTGCCCAAAACAAGTAAGGCGAACTCAAATGACACTATGTGCAAGCGGCAAGTAACCTGTCCTTTTGGTCAGGGCCCTGCTCTCCTTGGATGCAGTAAACCACTCCTTGTTCGACGATTGACGGCGGACCTCGGTAAGCCTGCCGCTGGCGCTAGCCAGGGCCGTCCTGTTCGAATCCTGCGCGTCGCACCGGGCTGGCGCTTCGCCTGTCTACAACATCAACTAGTGATGTGAGTTTATTTCTGGTACCTGACGCCAGGGTCATGTGGGCCTGGTTTCCTTGTCGGTAACTTCCCGTTCTTCAAGGCGACCTGTAAGTGATCTCTTACAGGTCAGCCCAGAATTGTTACGGGATGTAGGAGCGCACCAATTCCCATTTAGTTCCTGGCCACTCGTCCTGATTTGCAGATTTTGATGTATCCGGTTTGTCACGGGGACAATATCGAGGTGATGGCTTTTTTCTTAAAGGCCTCGAATTGTAAGGGGTTTGGCGGGGTGGTAATTAAAGTGCCACTACTGCAAAAAGCTGAAACGCCACTACTTAAAAAAATGGATTTTTTTTTCAGAAAAAAACGCACGTGAGTCAACCGCCTGAAAGTTGACGTTTGGCTGGCGTCATGAAGTTGTCATTCGTTGTTGGATCGTAGGACAGGTCGTGTAACAGCGCGCCGTTACACGACGGTTACAGCAGCTAGTCTTCGGCGACGTTGCGCAAAAACACTAACTTGTCGGGGGTCGACTGTTCGCGGTTGTAACGGTAGCCCTGTACATCGAACGCTTGTAATGCCTGGGGATCGTTGATGCGCTCTTCTATAACGAAGCGGCTCATCATGCCGCGGGCCTTTTTTGCATAGAAGCTGATGATCTTGTACTGGCCGTTCTTGAAGTCCTTGAACTCGGTGTCGATGATCCGCGCCTTGAGCGACGAACGTTTGACGGCAGAGAAGTATTCGGTCGAGGCAAGGTTGAGCAGCAGGTCGTCGCCCTGATCTGCCAACGCTTCATTGAGCCATTCGCTGATCCGCGTGCCCCAGAAGGCGTAGAGGTCCTTGCCGCGAGCGTTGGCCAGCCGGGTGCCCATTTCCAGGCGGTAGGGTTGCATCAGGTCCAGTGGGCGCAGCAGGCCGTAAAGACCTGACAGCATGCGCAAGTGGCCCTGTGCGTAGTCAAGCTGCGCTTCGCTCAGCGTTTCCGCTTCCAGGCCCGTATAAACATCGCCCTTGAAGGCCAGCAGTGCCTGCTTGGCGTTGTCGAGGGTGAAGTCCGGGTTCCAACTGCCAAAACGTGCCGCGTTCAATCCGGCCAGCTTGTCGGACAGGTGCATCAGTTCGCTGATCTGCGCCGGCGTCAGTTCACGCAACTGGTCGATCAGCTCCTGGGAATGCTCCAGGTACTGCGGGTGAGTGAAGCGGCCGGTCGTAGGCGGTGTCTCGAAATCGAGGGTTTTTGCCGGGGAAATCACCATCAGCATGAAGTCGTCTCCTTTTATCGTTCGCAGATTCTAGGGGCTGATAGCCTGCGACTCCAGCTATGGTGGCGATAGAGGTCGCTTCGCTGGTAATGGTCGTAGCGCCTGCGGCTTTGTATGCGCGCCAACATAAGAAGCCTGGCGCATATCAGCTATAGTGGCGCGCTGGTCATGACGTTAATGGTTGAT
The DNA here is from genome assembly GCF_017832255.1 of Pseudomonas sp. PvP028. Taxonomy (NCBI): domain Bacteria; kingdom Pseudomonadati; phylum Pseudomonadota; class Gammaproteobacteria; order Pseudomonadales; family Pseudomonadaceae; genus Pseudomonas; species Pseudomonas sp. PvP028. Next base: position 163,302 of record NZ_JAFIBL010000001.1, on the reverse strand, counting down.
CGAGAGGGCATCGGGTTTGCGTATCGTTTTAGCAGTGTGTGCAGGTCTGTTCTGGCTTCAGGCGCAGGCGGCAGCGCCGGTCATTGCCACCATTGACCGCAGCGTCTGGCCCGAGCGTCTCGAGACGCCGGGGTTGTTCGACGTCGCGTCGCGTGCGGAGATCCTCGCCTTTGCCCACGAGCTGTACCTGAGCGAAAAGCTCGACGAAGAGGGCCTCAAGCAGCGCCTCGGCCTGCGCTTCGTCAATGTGCCGTCGTTGAATGTGGTTCGTCATCGGCTGTGGCTGCGCTTGCTGGAGAACTACCAGAACGCGCAAAAGAGCTGCGAGCAGGACGCCAATTTCTGTGTGCTGGTCGAGGACATGGACCAGTTGCGACAGCGCGCCGAGGAATATCAGGTATCGAACGATTCGTTCTACGCCAACTGGGCCAGACCCGGCGCCGCATTCCACCAGCGTTATCTGAACGAGCTGCTGTTCATGGCGGCCCTGTTTCCGCAGACCAGCAGCGAGATCGAGCGCTACAACTCCGATGAGATGAGCGGCGACGAGATGCCGGATCGCACGTTCATGCTCAACTTCGAAAGTGGCCCGAGCCCTGCCGACGGTGGCACCGACTGGCTGGCCGACTTCATGCGCCAGCAAAAAATGACTGCCACCTTCTTCGTGCTGGGCAAGAGTCTTCAGGAGCGTCTCGACAGCACGTCGGTTGCAGGTGTGCAGGCGCTGTATCGCCAGCAGTGTGTGGGCATTCAGGGCTGGGAGTACCGCTCGCACAGCCAGTGGCTGGACTGGCAGGACTCGGTGCGACGCAGCGCGGCACTGGTTCAGCAGGTGTTGCCGGACAACTTCGTGCCGCTGTTTCGCCCACCTTATGGCCATCGACGTGCCGACAGCGGCGACTTCTTCCGCGCCGAGCATTTGCGCGTGTCGTTGTGGAATATCGACGCTGAAGACGACACCGGGCGGCTTTCGGCGGAGCAGGTGGGCGACCGTGTACTGACCCTCATGCTGCTCTGGCGCAAAGGAACGGTGGTATTTCACGACGTGGCCAACAAGGCGCAGTCGGCGCTGCCATTGCTGCTGGCCAATACCGCGCAAAGCGAGTTGATCTGGGACGATTGCCGAAATATCTCTGAAGCGCCCGAGGAACAAGGGCTGCAGAGCAGTGAAGAGGCTGCGCCGGAAGGGGAATGAAGGCAGATTCGGCGTGGGCGGACTTCCGACTTTAAACGTGACGGGTACGTCCGCCAAGCCCTATTCGTCAGGCTGTGAAATAAACTTCAAAAAACTGTCAAAGAGCTTTTTTCTGTCATCCCTTTTGCTGTATTACGAATACAGACCGCCGAAACCTGCAACACAGGTGGCGTCTTCCAAGACCCACCTTGAGCGACATTTCTGCCCTGCCTGAAGGGGAGAATCCGGCGGCCTTTTCGTGGCGCAGTACTGTCGTGGTTCTGCGTCGCCCGGCTTCTACAAAGGTGAGCGAGTATGGATGACCACGGACGCACCCCTTCCACCAACCAGCCAATCCTTTACGTGCTCGATACCAACGTATTGATTCATGATCCAAACGCACTGCTGAACTTCGAAGAACACCACGTCGCCATCCCCATGACGGTTCTGGAGGAACTGGACAAACTCAAGGCCGGTAAACATTCAGTTGCTGCCGAATGCCGCCAGGCCATCCGCCTGATCGACAAGACCCTGGGCGAAGCTTCGCCGGAGGAAGTCGAGAAGGGCGTGCCCATCGACCGTGGAACAGGCGTCTTCAAGGGCTACCTGTCGATTTTGATGAGCAAGCGCGAGGAACCCAACAGCCTGCTGCCCGAGCACCTGAACGACAACATCATCATCAACCAATTGATTGACCTGCATGCGCGCAACAAGGACTTGAGCGTCGTGCTGGTGACCAAAGACATCAACATGCGCCTCAAGGCGCGCGCCTGCGGCATTGCTGCCGAGGATTACAGCACTGACCAGCTGGTCGACGACGTTTCACTGTTGTCGCGTGGCTACCATGACATGACCGGTTCGTTCTGGGACCGCGTCAGCAAGGTCGACACCCGTCAGGAGCGCGGCCGTACCTGGCACCGCGTGCAGCTCACTGAAATGCTGCCGGCGGTTCATATCAACGAGTTCATTGTCGATGAGCAGGGTTTCGTCGGCTGGATCAAGGGCGTCAAGAACGACGAACTGCTGATTCTGGACATGCATCAGGAGCCTTTGCTGCATCAGGAGGCCTGGGGGCTGAAGCCGCGCGATATCTATCAGGGGCTGGCGCTGTTTGCGTTGCTCGACCCGGATATTCATCTGGTCAACCTGTCGGGTGCCGCAGGCTCGGGTAAAACCATTCTGGCCCTGGCCGCTGCCATCGAGCAGACCATGGTCACCAAGCGCTATCGGCGCATCATCGCTACCCGCAGCGTTCAGGGTCTGGATCAGGAAATCGGTTTCCTGCCCGGTACCGAGGCGGAGAAGATGGAGCCGTGGCTCGGCGCGATCACCGATAACCTCGAAGCGTTGCATATGGATGACGAAAACACCCATGGCAGTGTCGATTACATCCTCAGCAAGGTGCCGTTGCAGTTCAAATCCCTCAACTACATTCGAGGTCGCAGCTTCCAGCAAAGCCTGATCCTGATCGATGAATGCCAGAACCTGACCCCGCACCAGATGAAAACCATCATCACCCGTGCCGGCGCCGGTTCCAAAGTGGTCTGCCTGGGCAACCTGGCGCAGATCGACACCCCTTACCTGTCAGCCACCAGTTCCGGGCTGACCTACCTGACGGAGCGCTTCAAGGACTTCCCGAACGGCGTGCACATCACCCTGCAGGGCGTGCCACGCTCGATACTGGCCGAATACGCGGAGAGTCATCTTTAGCTGAAAAGCAGCTGTAAGCTTCAAGTGGGGGACTTCGGTGTACGAGAGCCCTCGCTTGCAGCTTTTGATTGTCGCGCCCATGCGCCAAGCTTATCGTCACACACACAAGTTCGCTTCTGGCCGAAAGGCGTAGGAGCGAACTTGTTCGCGAAGGCTATATTGTGGGCGATAAATCATTTGTGCATGTACAGCCCTCTTCGCGAACAAGTTCGCTCCTACGCCCTCCGGGCAGAAGCCAGGATTTTCGTACGCTTTAAAACCTGTGTAAAACGCCGGGCACTTTCAGCTTGTAGCTTGCAGCTTGCAACTGCCACACTTCTTGCTTCTGCCAAGGAGTAACGTTGTGCTCACTCATCTCGATTCCCAGGGTCGCGCCAATATGGTTGATGTCACGGATAAAGCCGTGACGTCCCGTGAGGCGGTGGCCGAAGCCTTCGTGCGCATGCTGCCGACGACGCTGCAAATGATCGTCAGCGGTGGTCATCCCAAGGGTGACGTGTTTGCCGTCGCGCGTATCGCCGGCATTCAGGCGGCTAAGAAAACCAGCGATCTGATCCCGCTTTGTCATCCGTTGATGCTCACCAGCATCAAGGTTCACCTCGCCGCCGAGGGCGATGATGCCGTGCGCATCACCGCGAGCTGCAAGCTGGCCGGGCAGACCGGTGTGGAAATGGAAGCCCTGACGGCCGCCAGCGTTGCTGCGCTGACCATTTACGATATGTGCAAGGCGGTAGACCGCGGCATGGTCATCGAGTCGGTTCGGCTGCTGGAAAAATTGGGCGGCAAGAGCGGCCACTTCATTGCCGATCAGGCACAGGTTTCCTCATGAAGGTTCAGGTTCAGTATTTCGCTCGTTACCGTGAACTCCTGGGCCTCGACAACGAGTATGTCGAAGGCGAGTTCGCCACGCTGGACGCGTTGCGCCAGACGCTGCTGCAGCGTGGCGAGGCCTGGCAGGTGCTTGCCGAGCAGAACCTGATGTGCGCTCGCAACCAGGAGCTGTGCAAGCCGAGCGAGCCTTTGTCCGATGGTGATGAAGTCGCGTTTTTTCCGCCCGTGACCGGAGGTTGATAATGAGCGTTCGCGTCCAGGCGGCAGCCTTCGACCCAGGCACTGAAGTCAACGCGCTGCATGCTGCCAACCTGGGCATCGGCGCGGTGGTCAGTTTTGTCGGCTATGTTCGGGATTTCAATGAGGGGCGTGACGTGTCCGGCATGTTTCTGGAGCATTATCCGGGGATGACCGAGAAGGCACTGGCAAAAATCATTGCCGAGGCCGAACAGCGCTGGCCTTTGCTGCGCGTTGATGTGCTGCATCGGGTAGGGGCGCTGGAGCCCGGCGAGCCGATCGTGTTCGTCGGCGTTGCCAGCGCGCACCGTCAGGCGGCGTTCGAAGCCTGTGACTTCGTCATGGATTACCTCAAGACCCGCGCGCCGTTCTGGAAGCGTGAAAACACGTCAGAAGGTACGCACTGGGTCGAAGGTCGTCACAGCGATCACCAAGCGGCTGATCGCTGGAAGTAAGCATCAGGCGTTGCTGCGCACCACAGCCCTGAGCAGATGAGTCGGCGGCGTCTCGCAGCTGATCTTGCGGCCCAGTTTTTCCTCGATGGCGGGCAACTGGTAAGAGTCATCCTCACCGGCAAAACTGATCGACACGCCATCGGCGCCGGCGCGGCCGGTACGGCCGATGCGGTGCACGTAATCGTCCGGCACTTCGGGCAGGGTGAAGTTGATCACGTGGCTGATGCCGTCGATGTGAATACCGCGACCGGCCACATCGGTGGCGACCAGCACGCGTATCTTGCCTTCGCGGAAGCCTTCAAGGGTCTTGATGCGCTTGTGCTGAGGCACATCGCCTGACAGCTGCGCCGCGTTCACGCCATCGCGCACCAGACGCTCTTCGATGCGTCGGACTTCGTCCTTGCGGTTGGCGAAGACCATCACCCGTTCCCAACCATTGTCGGTCACCAGGTTGTAGAGCAGCTTGTACTTGTCGGCACCGGCGACGGCATAGATATGCTGTTCGACGTTGTCGCTGGCAACGTTCAACGATTCGATCTCGACGATCGAAGGGTCCGTCGTCCACTGCTTGGCGAGGTTCATCACGTCTTCGGTGAAGGTCGCAGAGAACAGCAGGGTCTGGCGCTCACCCTTGTGCGGCGTCTGACGGATGATCTGACGTACCTGCGGGATGAAGCCCATGTCCAGCATGCGGTCGGCTTCGTCGAGGACCATCACTTCGACCATGTCCAGATGCACTTCGCCGCGCTGGTTGAAGTCCAGCAGGCGGCCTGGCGTGGCGACCAGGATGTCGCAGTGCCGTGCTTCGAGTTGTTTGAGCTGCTTGTCGAAGTCCATGCCACCGACGAACGTCATGACGTTCAGGTTGGTGTACTTGGTCAGGTCGGCGGCGTCCTTGGCGATCTGTACCACCAGCTCGCGGGTCGGAGCGATGATCAGCGCGCGCGGCTCACCCATGTAGCGTTCAGCAGGCGGCGGCGTCTGGGTCAGCTGCTCGATGATCGAGATCAGAAACGCAGCGGTCTTGCCGGTGCCGGTCTGGGCGCGTCCGATTGCATCCTTGCCCTTGAGGGTGAAGCCCAGTACGCCCGCCTGGATCGGTGTGCAGTACGGGAAACCCAGGTCCTGAATCGCGTGCATCAGTTCAGGCGCGAGGTTGAAATCGTGGAAGCGGGTCTTGCCTTCCTGGGGTTCGACGACGAAATCTTCGAGTTTCCAGGCCGGCGCTGACGGTTTTGTCACGCGCTCGCGACGCGGGCGCTCGGCCCTCGGCTTATCGGTGCGCGGCGCTCTGGCTTTGGAGGGCTCGCTGGTCGTGTCCAGAGCCTGAGTCTGGACAGCATGATCCGGTGTGTCGCCTGTGGCAGCGGGAGAGGCGGGAATAGAGGTTATCGGAGTAGGCGCAGGCTGCTCAGCCTCGCTCTTACCGAACATCTTTTTAAGTGCTTTGAGCACGGTCATCTCATCAATTGGTTAAGGAATGTACGCCGAGCAGTGTAAAGCAAGAACCGTGCTCGGCGTAGTGCCATCCATGGCGAGCTACAAAAGCGGTCCGTCGCAAGGGGTCAAGAGCGCTTCAGCGAAGCCTTTCAGCCAGCCAGACGCCGATATCGCGAATTTCCTCCGGTAACACTTGATGCTCCATTGGGTATTCCTGCCATTCAACGGTTACACCCTGGGCGGTGAGATGGTCGTAGACGGCGCGGCCCATCGGATAAGGCACGACTGCGTCATGCTTGCCGTGCAGGCAGTAGGCCGGAATACGTTGCTGACTCGCCGACAGGGTCATTTCGCTGCTGAATGTGGGGGCATAAGTGGACAGCGCGAGTACGCCGCCCAACGGGCCTTGCCAGCGTCGGTAGCCGGCGTGCAAGACCACCGCGCCACCTTGGGAGAAGCCGGCGAGGAAGATTCGCGCCGGGTCGATGCCGCTGTCGCGCTGCTGCTCGATCAGGTCCAGCACCTTCTGCGCCGAGGCCTCCATCTGATCATGGTCAATGGCCCGGGCCTCTGAACTCATGGACTTGATGTCATACCAGCTGGGCATTGCATAGCCGCCATTGACGGTCACAGCGCGTGTCGGCGCCTGAGGCAGTACGAAGCGGGTGCTGCGCAACGACTCCTGCAGTGCTTCGGCGACCGGCAGAAAATCATAGCGGTCAGCGCCCAGCCCATGCAGCCAGATAACGCAGGCGTCGGCGGGACTGGAAGGTTCGATGATCAGAGAATCGCTCATGTCTGCTCCATTTGTGTGCGCGGGCTCTTTTTGAGCGCATTAATTAGGTGCGCGGGTAGATTAAAAATGAAAGAAGATGTCGCAAGGTTACAAGTTTTTGTCTTGACCTGTCGCTAATTCGACTTAGCCAGCATGCTGGTACGGGCTTTGCTACAGCAGGACTGGAGCCGAGTCGCTCACCTCGTTCGGTAACACTATAAGGCTATTACTTATAGCGATCGAAAAGCAGCTCGGGAGTCCATGCGTCAGGATTCGCGGCACGATTCAACCTGGACCGCTCAGGTCCGGGAAAATCATGGAGTTTCAGTCCACGGGGCCGATTCTGAATGATGAACACGCATGACGGGATGATCCTGCAGGCAATTCATGATTCAGGCCCAGCGTCGCATGACCCAAAAATAAGCCAGCACGGGTCATTAGCGCCTCACAAAGGTGCGACGCGACTGAGACCCCTACACAACAAAGAGCAAACTGGAGGTTTTTGAATGAAGATGTTGAAATCCACCCTGGCTGTCGTCACTGCCTTGGCCGCATTTGGTGTGATCGGGGCTGCAAATGCCGGTACCACCCTTGACGCTATCAAGAAGAAAGGTTTTATCCAGTGCGGCGTCAGCGATGGCCTGCCAGGGTTTTCCGTTCCAGACTCCACCGGCAAGATCACCGGTATCGACGCTGACGTCTGCCGCGCAGTAGCCGCCGCAGTATTTGGCGACGCCACCAAGGTCAAGTTCAGCCAGTTGAACGCCAAGGAGCGCTTCACTGCACTGCAATCGGGCGAGATCGACATCCTTTCGCGTAACACCACCTGGACCAGCTCCCGTGATGCGGGCATGGGCCTGGTGTTCACCGGCGTGACTTACTACGACGGTATCGGCTTCCTGGTAAACAACAAGCTGGGCGTCAATAGCGCCAAGGAACTGGACGGTGCAACCATCTGCATCCAGGCCGGTACCACTACCGAGCTGAACGTCTCCGACTACTTCCGCTCGAACGGCCTGAAATACACCCCGATCACCTTCGACACCTCCGACGAAAGCGCCAAGTCGCTGGAAGGCGGCCGTTGCGACGTACTGACTTCCGACCAGTCGCAACTCTACGCACAGCGCAGCAAGCTGGCCAAGCCGGACGATTACATCGTTCTGCCTGAAGTGATCTCCAAGGAGCCTCTGGGCCCTGTCGTGCGTAAAGGCGACGAAGAGTGGTTCTCGATCGTTCGCTGGACCCTGTTCGCCATGCTCAACGCCGAAGAAGCCAAAATCACTTCCAAGAACGTTGAAGCTGAAGCCAAGTCGACCAAGAACCCTGACGTAGCCCGTATGCTGGGTGCTGACGGTACTTATGGTCAGGACCTCAAGCTGCCGAAAGACTGGGTCGTGCAGATCGTCAAGCAGGTCGGCAACTACGGCGAAGTGTTCGAACGCAACCTGGGCGAAGGCACCCCGCTGAAAATCAAGCGTGGCCAGAACGCTCTGTGGAATGCCGGCGGCATTCAATACGCTCCACCTATTCGCTGATTGACCCGGCGCCCGGCAGGCTTCCCAGCCTGTCGGGCGTTGTTCTGTTGGATTTTTCCTGGGGCATTTCATGGAAAAGCAAATCGTCGCACCCAAGCAAAAGCTCTCTCTGAGCGATCCGAAAGTGCGCGCGTGGTTATTTCAGATCATCACTGTCGTGGCGGTGATCGCGTTGGGCTGGTTTATCTTCGATAACACCCAGACCAATCTGCAACACCGTGGTATCACCTCGGGTTTCGGTTTTCTTGAGAACAGTGCCGGTTTCGGTATCGCTCAGCACCTGATCGACTACAGCGAAGCGGACAGCTATGCCCGTGTGTTCGTTATCGGTCTGCTGAATACCTTGCTGGTGTCGGTTATCGGTATTGTCCTGGCGACCTTGCTGGGCTTTGTCATTGGTGTCGCTCGCCTGTCTCCGAACTGGATGATCAGCAAGCTGGCCACCGTGTATGTCGAAGTCTTCCGCAACATTCCGCCATTGCTGCAGATCCTTTTCTGGTACACCGCCGTATTCCTCACGCTGCCTGGTCCGCGTCAGGCGCATGGCTACCTGGACATGTTCTTCGTCAGCAGCCGCGGGCTCAACATGCCCAGAGCATTGCCTGCCGAAGGCGCCTGGGCATTCCTGGTCAGTCTCGTTGTTGCCGTGATCGCCATCGTCATGATGGTGCGCTGGGCCAACAAGCGCTTCGAAGCCACCGGCCAGCCGTTTCACAAGTTTTGGGTCGGCCTGGCGTTGCTGCTGGTCATCCCTGGCCTGAGCGTGCTGATCTTCGGCAGCCCGGTGCATTGGGAACTGCCACAACTGAAGGGCTTCAACTTCTCGGGCGGCTGGGTGCTGATCCCTGAACTGATCTCCCTGACCCTGGCACTGACTATCTATACGGCGGCGTTCATCGCCGAAATCGTGCGCTCCGGCATCAAGTCGGTCAGCCATGGCCAGACCGAAGCTGCTCGCTCATTGGGCCTGCGCCCTGGGCCGACGCTGCGCAAGGTGATCATCCCGCAGGCGCTACGCGTGATCATTCCGCCGCTGACCAGTCAGTTCTTGAACCTGGCGAAGAACTCTTCGCTGGCAGCCGCCATCGGCTACCCGGAAATGGTTTCCCTGTTTGCCGGTACGGTGCTCAACCAGACCGGGCAGGCCATTGAAGTCATTGCCATCACCATGAGCGTGTACCTGGCGATCAGTATCAGCATTTCCCTGCTGATGAACTGGTACAACAAGCGCATTGCGCTGATCGAGCGGTGAGGAAAAGCGCATGACAACTCATACTTTCAAACCTGATATGCCACCACCGGGCAAAGTGTTCGGTCCGGTAGCGTGGATGCGGCAGAACCTGTTCTCCAGCTGGATCAACACCCTGCTGACCCTGTTCTCGCTGTACCTGATCTATCTGGTCGTGCCGCCGATCATCAGTTGGTCCCTGCTGGACGCCAACTGGATCGGCACGACCAAGGCAGACTGCACCAAAGCGGGCGCCTGCTGGGTGTTCATCGAGCAGCGCTTCGGTCAGTTCATGTACGGCTACTTCCCCAATGAACTGCGCTGGAGGGTCGACCTGACCGCCATTCTGGCGATCGTCGGTGCTGCGCCGCTGTTCATTTCGAAGTTTCCGCGCAAGGCTGTCTACGGTATTGCCTTCCTGGTGATTTACCCGGTTGTCGCGTTCTACCTGCTGCATGGCGGTGCGTTCGGTCTGACCAACGTACCGACCAGCCAGTGGGGCGGTCTGATGCTGACTCTGGTGATCGCCACCGTGGGTATCGTCGGTGCGTTGCCGCTGGGTATCCTGCTGGCGCTCGGTCGTCGTTCCAACATGCCGGCCGTGCGTGTGGTATGCGTGACGTTCATCGAGTTCTGGCGCGGCGTGCCGCTGATCACCGTACTGTTCATGTCGTCGGTGATGCTGCCGCTGTTCATGCCAGAGGGCATGAACTTCGACAAGCTGCTGCGTGCGCTGATCGGCGTCATCCTGTTCCAGTCCGCTTACATTGCTGAAGTAGTCCGTGGCGGCATGCAGGCTATTCCCAAGGGCCAGTACGAAGCAGCCTCGGCGATGGGCCTGGGTTACTGGCGCAGCATGGGTCTGGTGATCCTGCCGCAGGCGTTGAAGATGGTCATTCCCGGCATCGTCAACACGTTCATTGCCTTGTTCAAAGACACCAGCCTGGTGATCATTATCGGCCTGTTCGACCTGCTCAACAGCGTCAAGCAGGCTACCGCCGACCCGGCATGGCTGGGTATGGCCACTGAAGGCTACGTCTTCGCGGCCCTGGTGTTCTGGATCTTCTGTTTCGGTATGTCCCGCTATTCCATGCATTTGGAACGTAAGCTGGACACAGGCCACAAGCGTTAGGAGTTTTGTGATGAGTGAAGTTATCAATAAGCCTCTGGGCGCTGAAGGCATGATCCGCATGGAGGGCGTACACAAGTGGTACGGCCAGTTCCATGTACTCAAGGACATCAACCTGAATGTGCGCCAGGGTGAACGTATCGTGCTGTGCGGCCCGTCGGGCTCGGGCAAGTCGACCACCATTCGCTGCCTCAACCGTCTGGAAGAGCACCAGCAGGGCCGTATCATCGTTGATGGCACCGAACTGACCTCGGACCTCAAGCAGATCGAAACCATCCGCCGTGAAGTCGGCATGGTGTTTCAGCACTTCAACCTGTTCCCGCACCTGACCATCCTGCAGAACTGCACCTTGGCACCGATGTGGGTGCGCAAGATGCCGAAGAAGAAAGCCGAAGAAATCGCCATGCACTATCTGGAGCGTGTGCGGATTCCGGAGCAGGCCCACAAGTTTCCGGGTCAGCTTTCCGGTGGTCAGCAGCAGCGTGTGGCGATTGCCCGTGCCTTGTGCATGAAGCCGAAAATCATGCTATTCGATGAACCGACGTCGGCCCTTGATCCGGAAATGGTCAAGGAAGTGCTCGACACCATGGTGGGCCTGGCTGAAGAAGGCATGACCATGTTGTGCGTGACCCACGAAATGGGCTTTGCCCGTACCGTGGCAAACCGGGTGATCTTCATGGACAAGGGCGAAATCGTCGAACAGGCTGCGCCGAACGACTTCTTCGATAATCCGCAGAGCGACCGTACCAAGCTGTTCCTCAGTCAGATCATTCACTGAGTGGGCTTCTGCTGAACAAGGAAACCGGGCCATGTGCCCGGTTTTTTTTTGTGCCGGCCGTCGCGGTGCGGGTTGTATGCAATTGAGCTGAACCTTGTATTCGCGATGATTCTCCAACAGGATACCGCCCCCCTGAAAAGGGTCGACATACCTGATGACCGAGAAACTGATGACTGCCAAGGCTCAACCCAGCCCCCAACCGACTACCGATCAACCTCATTCCGCTTTGAAGCGCCCCTGGCTGTTGCTGCTGGGCCTGGTGCTGGTCGCCCTCAACCTGCGCCCGGCGCTGTCCAGCATCGCGCCACTGCTTGACACGGTGTCCGACAGCCTGGGCATGTCCGCTGCCGAAGCCGGACTGCTGACCACATTGCCGGTTTTGTGCTTGGGCCTGTTCGCGCCGCTGGCACCGATCCTCGCCCGCCGGTTTGGCAGTGAGCGGGTGGTTATGGTGGTGCTTCTGACACTGGCCGCAGGCCTGGCAGTGCGCAGCCTGTTCGGTCAGGTCGGGCTGTTTGCCGGCAGCCTGCTGGCGGGTGCAAGCATCGGGATCATCGGCGTGTTGCTGCCGGGTATCGTCAAACGTGATTTCCCGCACAAGGCCGGAGCCATGACCGGTGTCTACACCATGGCCTTGTGCCTGGGCGCGGCGATTGCAGCCGGTTCGACGGTGCCGCTGAGTCAGTACGTCGGTGGTAGTTGGCAGATTGGCCTGGGTTTCTGGCTGGTTCCGGCACTGATTGCCGCCGCATTATGGTTTCCGCAGGCGCGTGAAGTGCATGGCACGCATCGCGATGTCTACCGGGTCCGCGGTCTGTTGCGTGACCCGCTGGCCTGGCAGGTCACGCTGTACATGGGCCTGCAGTCGTCGCTGTCGTACATCGTCTTCGGCTGGTTGCCGTCGATCCTCATCGGTCGCGGCCTGACGCCGACCCAGGCCGGTCTGCTGTTGTCCGGCTCGATCATCGCGCAGGTCATCAGCGCGCTGGCGGTACCTTATCTGGCCACACGCGGCAAGGATCAGCGCCTGGCGATCATGCTGGTCATGTCGCTGACCCTGACCGGTCTGTTCGGCTGCCTGTACGCGCCGCTTGGCGGGCTGTGGGGCTGGGCGATCCTGCTGGGGGTCGGGCAGGGCGGCACGTTCAGTCTGGCGCTGGCCTTGATCGTCCTGCGCTCGCGCGACTCACATGTCGCCGCCAACCTGTCGAGCATGGCGCAAGGCGTTGGCTACACCATCGCCTCGACCGGCCCGTTTGCCGTGGGCGTGGTGCATGACATGACCGGCAGCTGGAGCGCGATCGGCTGGATCTTCGCGGTGCTCGGGCTGGGCGCCATCATCGCGGGCATGGGCGCCGGTCGGGCGCTGCAGGTGCAGGTCAGTAGCGAGAAGGTTTGATTTTCGATGATTGTTGGTCATTCGGACCAGGCTTGAGCTGCTTCAGGTCTGAGTCAGATTGGCCAGTGCCCATTGTTCGGCACGGGTGACGCTCAGCCCTGATTTCGCGTTGTAGGTACTGGCGACGTCCCATGCCACGCCTCGGCCCATGGCAAAGACTGCCCGGTATTTGCGCAGATTGTCATCCGGCATTTCCGTCAGCTCGGCCTGCAACTGCGCAACACTCCATACGTGCCGCTCGATGTCGCGCCCCGTGACACGCTCCACAAGATCGGCCAGCCCGGCGTAGGTCAATGTGTCGCCAGCGGTGTACACCACCTGATTCACGATGCGCGGCTCGTGCATCACGATGGCAGCAGTCAGCCTGCCAATGTCCTGTGTGGTGGTGACTGTGACGGCAGTATCGAGGCTGCCCAGCGCATTGATCCGCCCGCCTTGCAGATCGACGACACCGAACGCTGGCTCGAACAGGAAGCTTGTAAACATGCCGGTCGAAACGATCACCCATTCGGTGCGCTGCTGGGTGCGCAGCATTTCCCGCACATCGAGTTGCTCATCGAACAGATCCTGAGGGCTGCCCCGGCCGATAAGGTCGTAGTCAACGCCGAACTGCCAGGGCAGGTAGCGTTTTATGCCGGCCTTGAGCGCCGCATCCGTCAGTTTGCGTTGAGTGCCCCGGCCAGCGGCAAACCCCACACAACTGATTACCGTGTCGTAGCGCGCCATGACAGCGGCAAGTTCGTCCACGGTGGCATCGGCCAGATCGGCTGTTTCGATGGCAATGCCCAGCGCGCGGACTTCTTCGATTTCCACACGCTTGGCAGGCGCCTGAGTACTCAAGCTGCTCTGGCGTAGCAGCACGGCAATGCTCAAGCCATGTGCCCCGGCTTTCTCGACCAGCCCTCGCAACACAGCGAGCCCAAGCTCTCCTGCACCTATTACCAGAATGCGTTGTTTGACGTTTGCGTTATCGGCTTGCATGGTGACCCCTTTGGACAGCCTTTCAATTCAGGCGGGAGAGATGCTGGCATGCCTGTCGACATACAAAAAGTAGGCACATCGGTGATACCGGGCGGGCTGGACGCGCAGGAAGTGGTCAAACGCTCCGAAGCGGCCTGTGCTGCGCTCAGCGATGATGAGGATGGTCTCAAGCGCGACATTCTCGGCCACGCCGGTAACCGATGGTCACTGGGCGTGGTACATGCTCTTGGCGTCAGCAGCCCTTTGCGCCATGCCGAATTGCGCCGAAAGCTGCACGGTGTCACCCAGCGCATGCTCACTCATACCTTGCGCCAGCTTGAACAGGACGGGCTGATCACCCGCCACGACTACCATGAGAAGCCGCTCAGGGTGGAATATTCGTTGACCGACCTGGGCATGGGGCTGCTGGTACAAATGATTCCGCTATGGACTTGGGTGATTGAAAATTCGGAGGCGTTCAGTGCGGCGCGAAATCGTTATCTGGACAGGTAAAAGTGATGGCTGATGCGCCATCAACCCCTCGCCATTTTCCGCAGCGCCGCTTATCGTGCACGGATAATTCGCCAAGGGATGTGCACGCATGAACTACGAAGAACAAAGTCAGGCCAACAGCGCACTGATCACGCGCTTTTATGAGGCATTCGCGCAGCTCGATGCCGAGGCGATGAGTGCCTGCTACACCGATGACGTACTGTTCAGCGACCCTGCCTTTGGTGAATTGCGCGGCGCTCAGGTCGGCGATATGTGGCGCATGCTGACTTCCCGGGCAAAGAATTTCTCGGTGGTCTTCGATCAGGTGCGGGCCGATGACCAGACTGGCAGTGCACACTGGGTGGCGACGTATCTGTTCAGTCAGACCGGGCGCACGGTGGTGAACGATATTCAGGCTCGCTTTGTGTTTCGTGATGGCAAGATCTGCGAGCATCGTGATCATTTCGATATGTGGCGTTGGTCGCGTCAGGCCCTGGGTTTGAAGGGCCTGTTGCTTGGCTGGACGCCTCTGGTGCGCAATGCCGTGAGGGCTCAGGCGCTCAAGGGGCTGAAAACCTTTTCAGAGAGCCGCCGTGCCTGAGGTCGCCAGCACTTCGAGTGCGTCGACTGCCGAACAGGTGGCCGGCAAACCCTGGTTTGTCTATCTGGTGCGCGCTGCCAACGGCGCGCTGTACTGTGGCATCAGTGATGATCCGCAGCGGCGATTCGCTGCGCACCAGAGTGGCAAGGGCGCGCGCTTTTTCTCTTCGAGTCCGGCGATGGCGCTGGTCTACGTTGAACAATGGCCCAGCAAGGGCGAGGCGTTACGCCACGAGCGGCTGATCAAGAAGCTCAGGAAAAGCGCCAAAGAGGCGTTGGCTGCCAGCTACGCAACGTCATCGATCCATGAGCGTGATGCCGTCCCATCAGTTTGAGGCTGTGTGCGGGCAGGGTGGTGCGGGTTAAGCTGTATTTTTCCCACGTGCACAGAGGCTGAACATGTCCGAGTTGATTCTTCACCACTACCCCACGTCGCTGTTCGCCGAAAAAGCCCGTCTGATGCTGGGTTTCAAAGGCCTTGCATGGCGTTCGGTGACTATCCCTTCGATCATGCCCAAGCCTGACCTGACTGCATTGACGGGCGGCTACCGCAGGACTCCGGTATTGCAGGCCGGTGCGGATATCTACTGTGACACGGCGCTCATGGCTCGGCGTCTGGAGCAGGAAAAAGCGTCGCCAGCGTTTTACCCAAAGGGGCAAGAATTTACGGTTGCCGGCCTGGCCGCCTGGGCCGATTCGGTGTTGTTCATGCATGCCGTGAGCCTGGTGTTTCAGCCAGAATCAATGGCTGTGCGCTTTGCCAAGGTGCCGCCAGACGCCGCCAAGGCGTTTGTGGCTGACCGTTCGACGCTGTTCAACGGCGGCACTGCGTCGCGCCCGCCCGTGGAACAGGTCAAACACCAATGGCCTACCCTGATGTCGCGCCTGGAGCTGCAACTTTCGCACGGCGGTGACTTCCTGTTCGGCATACCGTCGATTGCCGATTTCTCGGTCGCCCACACATTGTGGTTTCTCAAGCAGACGCCGGTCACCGCACCCTTTGTCGATGATTATCCGAGTGTCAGGGCCTGGCTCGACCGCGTTCTGGGTTTTGGTCATGGCACGTTCAGCGACCTGAGCTCGGCAGAGGCCATCGAAATCGCCAGAAACGCTACGCCTGCGCCATTGCCCGCTGAAGCTATCGTCGATCCAAACGGCTTCAAGGCAGGTGACAAGGTCGCGGTTTCTGCAGTCGACTATGGCGTCGAAGCAGTTGAGGGCGAGCTGGTATTTAGCGGCCGCGAAGAGCTGATCCTGCGCCGCGAGGACGAGCGTGCAGGCGTCGTGCACGTACATTTCCCGAGAATGGGTTATCGGATCGAGACGCGCTGAGGTTCAACGATGCTCTACGTCGCACTGACGACGCAGAGCATTGGCACGATAGTCTGGCGGGCTACTTCAATGCCGCCAGTATCTGATCCGGGTCAAACCCCCGGATCAGTGTGCCGTTGACGTCGATCAGCGGGATGCCTCTGCCGCCCAGCGCTTCATACGCCTTGCGGCCTTCTTCCGACTTCTCGATGTCGAACTCCTGATACGCAATCCCCTTGCTGTCCAGAAAACGCCGGGTCTGCTTGCAGTAGCCGCACCAGTCGGTGGCGTACATCACCACTTTTGCCTGGCTGTAGCTCTGTGCGACGTCTGCCGGGGGCGGGTTGATGAAGTTCTCGATCCTGCCCCAGTTTTGATAAATCACCACCACCAGCATGATCAGGGCAAACTTCTTCAGGGTGCGCAGCAGCATGTCGGTTACCGTCGCTTCAACTGGTCGGTCAGCTGCGTCGGCAGCCCTTTGATGATCAGGGTGCCGGCGGTTTCGTCGTATTCGATCTTGTCGCCCAGCAGGTGCGCTTCAAAACTGATCGACAGGCCCTCTGCGCGGCCGGTGAAGCGGCGGAACTGGCTGAGGGTGCGCTTATCCGCCGGTATTTCCGGCGACAGGCCGTAGTCCTTGTTGCGAATGTGATCATAGAAGGCGCGCGGACGCTCTTCGTCGATGAGTTCGGACAGCTCCTCCAGGCCCATCGGTTCGCCCATCTTGCTCTGACTGCTGGCGTAGTCGACCAGGGTCTTGGTTTTCTCGCGGGCCGACTCTTCCGGCAGGTCTTCGCTTTCCACGAAATCACTGAATGCCTTGAGCAGGGTACGGGTTTCACCGGGCCCATCCACGCCTTCCTGGCAACCGATGAAGTCGCGGAAGTACTCGGAAACCTTCTTGCCGTTCTTGCCCTTGATGAACGAGATGTATTGCTTGGACTGCTTGTTGTTCTGCCATTCGGAAATATTGATCCGGGCAGCGAGGTGCAACTGGCCAAGGTCCAGGTGTCGGGACGGGGTCACGTCCAGCTCGGCATTCACTGCCACGCCTTCGCTGTGGTGCAGCAGGGCGATGGCCAGGTAGTCGGTCATGCCTTGCTGATAATGGGCGAACAGCACGTGGCCACCCACTGACAGATTGGATTCTTCCATGAGCTTTTGCAGATGCTCGACAGCCACCCTCGAGAACGCAGTGAAGTCGCTGCCACCGTCGATATATTCTTTGAGCCAGCCGCTGAAAGGGTGCGCGCCGGACTCGGGATGGAACAGGCCCCATGCCTTGCCCTGTTTGGCGTTGTAGCTTTCGTTGAGGTCGGCCAGCATGTTCTCGATGGCCTGGGACTCAGCGAGTTCGGAGTCGCGTGCATGGAGAACAGCGGGCGTACCGTCGGGTTTCTTCTCGATCAGGTGGACGATGCAGTGACGGATCGGCATGGGCTTCTCGGCTGAAAAAGGTGAAGAGCGTGCAGCTCGTTGCAAGATGCCCAGTGTAACGCACGCATGCGCCTGATGGCCCCGGACGGGCTGGTTTTCGCCAGCAGCGAGTGTTTGCTGGGTGTTTTTTGTGCAATTAGCATTAAAACCTGACCAAAAGGATAGGTAGAGGCGGATATTTGCCCGGCTCTGTGCTAGTTTTGCCCGGTCTTGCGCACTTAGCGCGTCAAGCGTGCAGTTAGCGCACACGTAGGTCGAACCATTACCCGGTTTCAGTATCTACACTTTCGCGATTAATCGTGGCTGCTAGCGGGTGGCCAGGTTCATTGCCTGGCCACGGGCCGACGTTGCGCTCTGCAATCCAAATGAATTTGATAGGGAAGGAACACCACCATGGCTCTTACTAAAGACCAATTGATCGCCGATATCGCTGAAGCTATCGACGCGCCAAAAACCACCGCGCGTAATGCTCTTGAGCAATTGGGCCAAATTGTTGCCGACCAATTGGAAAACGGCGTGGAAATCACTTTGCCAGGTATCGGCAAACTGAAAGTTGCAGAGCGTCCGGCTCGCACTGGCCGCAACCCTTCGACTGGCGCTGCCATCGAAATCGCTGCCAAGAAAGTTATCAAGTTCGTTCCAGCCAAAGTGCTGACCGACTCGATCAACAAGTAAGCAACCGCTTGCTGTGAAAAAGCCGTGCACCGGTTAACCGGGCACGGCTTTTTTGTGGGCGCTTGGTTCTGCGGACGTCTATCGTTTCTCACGCTCCGCGTGGGACCGCCGTTCGTGACGCTGTGCGGCACATGGCTGAGCCGCACTGCATACTCTGGACCGGACGCCGAGCGTCCGCAGCATGCCAGTCAAAACTGTGCGCGTTGAGCCTTGTCGAGAAACGTCCAGGCCACAAAACGGCTTTGCTTCTGGCCCTGGCCCATTTCCACCACCTTCACTTCAAGCACGCCGGCTTTTTTCAGGGCGCTCTGGATCGGCGGCAGGTTGGAGGCCTTGGACACCAGTGTGCTGAACCATGCCACCTGGCTCGGCAGCAAGGCGCTTTCCTGGATCAGTTGGGTCACGAAGCCGATCTCGCCGCCGTCGCACCACAACTCTTGTGACTGGCCGCCGAAATTGAGCACCGGCAGCTTGCGCTTGGGATCAGCCTTGCCCAGCGCGCGCCACTTGCGCTGGCTGCCACGCTGCGCTTCTTCCAGCGAGGCATGGAAGGGCGGGTTGCAGAGGCTGGCGTGGAAGCGTTCGCTGCTGTCGAGCAGCCCGAGCAGGATCTGCTTGCGATTGCCCTGCTGGCGCACGCTGATGGCCTTGCTGAGGCCGTTAGCCTTCACAATCGTAGTGGCTGCGGCGATGGCGGTGCTGTCGATGTCCGACCCCACGAACTGCCAGCCATAGTCGCTATGCCCCAGCAACGGGTAGATGCAATTGGCGCCAGTGCCGATGTCCAGCGCCTTGATGGAGGCGCCGTGTGGTATCACGCCTTCGTTATCTTCGGCCAGCAGGTCGGCAAGGAAGTGCAGATAGTCCGCACGCCCCGGAATCGGCGGGCACAGGTAATCGGCCGGAATGTCCCAATGAGCGATGCCATAGAACGCTTTGAGCAGCGCGCGGTTGAACACCCGTACCGCCTGCGGATTGGCGAAGTCGATGCTTTCCTTGCCGTAAGGATTGAGGATCACGAACGCTGCCAGCTCGGGGCTGGATTTGATCAGCTTCGCAAAGTCGTACTGGCCCTGATGCCGATTGCGCGGGTGCAAGGTGGCCTTTTCACGCGGTGCAGCAGGTTTGGCTGGCCGCTGAGGCTTCTTGCGCGGTGGTTTGCGGGTATCGGTCATGGATTCGATTGTCAGCCGTGAGGTTGAGTTGCCTGGCTTATTCGCGAGCAAGCGCAGCGTCGCCTTTGGCGTAGTACGCGTTGCTCGCGAATAAGTCAGTACAGAAGTTCAGATAACAAAAAGCCAGCCCATGATCGGGCTGGCTTTTCTGGCCACCTTACAGGCTGGCGATGCGTGCGTGTTGCTCGGCCAGCTTGCCCAGCGCCTGTTCGGCTTCGGTCAGCTTGGCGCGTTCCTTGGCGATGACTTCAGGCGGTGCCTTGTCGACGAAGGCGGCGTTGGACAGCTTGCCGCCGACGCGTTGCACTTCGCCTTGCAGGCGCTGGATTTCCTTGTCCAGGCGCGCCAGCTCGGCCCCTTTGTCGATCAACCCGGCCATCGGCACCAGCACTTCCATGTCACCGACCAGCGCGGTGGCGGACAGCGGTGCTTCTGCGCCTTCGGTGAGTACGGTCATGGATTCGAGCTTGGCGAGCTTCTTGAGCAGGTAATCGTTTTCGCTCAAACGACGCTGATCTTCGGCGCTGACATTCTTGAGGAACAGTTGCAGCGGCTTGCCCGGACCGATATTCATCTCGCCACGGATATTACGCACGGCGAGCATCAGGCCCTTGAGCCATTCGATATCGTCTTCGGCGGCCTGATCGATGCGTGCTTCATTGGCCACCGGCCAGGGTTGCAGCATGATGGTCTTGCCTTGCGCACCGGCCAGCGGCGCGAGGCGCTGCCAGATTTCTTCGGTGATGAACGGCATGAACGGGTGCGCAAGACGCAACGCGACTTCCAGAACGCGAACCAGCGTGCGGCGTGTGCCGCGCTGACGCTCGACCGGCGCTGTTTCGTCCCACAGTACGGGCTTGGACAGCTCCAGATACCAGTCGCAATACTGGTTCCAGATGAATTCGTACAACGCCTGGGCGGCGAGGTCGAAGCGGAACTGGTCCAGCTGGCGGGTCACTTCGGCTTCGGTGCGTTGCAACTGCGAGATGATCCAGCGATCAGCCAGCGACAGTTCGACCGTTTCGCCGTTCTGACCGCAGTCTTCGCCCTTGTCCAGCACGTAGCGCGCTGCGTTCCAGATCTTGTTGCAGAAGTTGCGGTAGCCTTCGACGCGGCCCATGTCGAACTTGATGTCGCGACCGGTGGATGCCAGCGAGCAGAAGGTAAAGCGCAGGGCGTCGGTGCCGTAGCTGGCGATGCCGTCGGCGAACTCCTGGCGGGTCTGCTTCTCGATCTTTTTCGCCAGTTGTGGCTGCATCAGGCCACTGGTGCGTTTCTCTACCAGCGTTTCGAGGTCGATACCGTCGACGATGTCCAGCGGGTCAAGCACGTTGCCCTTGGACTTGGACATCTTCTGGCCCTGGCCATCGCGCACCAGACCATGCACATAGACAGTCTTGAACGGGACTTGCGGCGTGCCGTCCTCATTCTTCACCAGGTGCATGGTGAGCATGATCATCCGCGCGACCCAGAAGAAAATGATGTCGAAGCCGGTGACCAGCACGTCGGTGGAGTGGAAGGTTTCCAGTGCCTTGGTCTTTTCCGGCCAGCCGAGCGTGGAGAAGGTCCACAGGCCCGAGCTGAACCAGGTGTCCAGTACGTCATTGTCCTGCTGCAGCGCGACTTCCGGCCCCAGCTTGTTCTTGGCACGGACTTCGGCTTCGTCGCGGCCGACGTAGACCTTGCCGGACTCGTCGTACCACGCAGGAATGCGGTGGCCCCACCAGAGCTGACGGCTGATGCACCAGTCCTGGATGTCGCGCATCCACGAGAAGTACATGTTTTCGTACTGCTTGGGCACGAACGCGATGCGGCCGTCTTCGACAGCGGCAATTGCAGGCTCGGCCAGCGGCTTGGTGGAGACGTACCACTGATCGGTCAGCCACGGTTCGATGATGGTGCCGGAACGGTCGCCTTTCGGCACCTTCAGTGCGTGATCATCAACGCTGACCAGCAACCCGGCGGCGTCGAACGCGGCAACGATCTGCTTGCGCGCTTCGAAGCGGTCCAGCCCGGCATAGGCTGCAGGCAGGCTGCCGTCGATGCTTTCGTTCAGCGTGCCGTCTAGGTTGAACACCTGAGCGGCGGGCAATACGTTGGCATTCTTGTCGAAAATGTTCAGCAGTGGCAGGTTGTGGCGTTTGCCGACTTCATAGTCGTTGAAATCGTGGGCCGGGGTGATTTTCACGCAGCCGGTGCCGAACTCGGGATCACAGTAATCATCCGCGATGATCGGGATAAGGCGGCCTACCAGAGGCAATTCGACGAACTTACCGATCAGCGCCTTGTAGCGCTCGTCCTGCGGGTTCACCGCAACGGCGGCATCACCGAGCATGGTTTCCGGGCGGGTGGTGGCTACGATCAGGTAATCCAGACCTTCAGCGGTCTTTGCGCCGTCAGCCAGTGGATAACGCAGGTTCCACAAATGACCCTTCTCGTCGTGGTTCTCCACTTCGAGATCAGAAATAGCGGTGTGCAGCTTGGTGTCCCAGTTGACCAGACGCTTGCCACGGTAGATCAGGCCGTCTTCATGCAGGCGCACGAAAGCTTCCTTGACCGCTTCGGACAGGCCGTCGTCCATGGTGAAGCGCTCGCGGCTCCAGTCGACGGACGAGCCCAGGCGGCGGATCTGACGGCTGATGTTGCCGCCGGACTCGGCTTTCCATTCCCAGATCTTGT
Source organism: Pseudomonas sp. PvP028 (assembly GCF_017832255.1). Classification (NCBI taxonomy): domain Bacteria; kingdom Pseudomonadati; phylum Pseudomonadota; class Gammaproteobacteria; order Pseudomonadales; family Pseudomonadaceae; genus Pseudomonas; species Pseudomonas sp. PvP028. The sequence goes on along the minus strand of NZ_JAFIBL010000001.1, from coordinate 141,279 downwards.
CCAGAAACTTCTCGCGGCCCAGTTCATGACGGCTTACGCCTTGCGCTTCGAGACGACGCTCGACCAGCATCTGCGTGGCGATACCCGCGTGGTCGGTGCCCGGTTGCCACAGCGTATTGCGGCCCTGCATGCGACGGAAACGGATCAGTGCATCCATGATCGCGTTATTGAAACCGTGGCCCATGTGCAGGCTGCCGGTGACGTTCGGCGGCGGGATCATGATGGTGTACGAGTCACCCACGCCTTGCGGAGCGAAGTAGTTCTCGGACTCCCAGGTCTGGTACCAGGAAGTTTCGATGGCGTGCGGCTGGTAAGTCTTGTCCATGCGCGGCGGGAACCTGTGGCATTGATTCGGAAACCGGTAAGTATAGACCTGACGACCAGCGACAAGCCACAGGAGTAGCTGTGAGCTTCAAGCTGCAAGCTGCAAGCTGGTAGTTCTGTCAGTAGGAGGCGTGTCGGCCAGACGGCATGATCGGTATTCAGACTTTACTTGCAGGGCGGACGCTGCCATGGACGATACGCCTGAAACCAGACGCGTGCTGTGTCGCTATCGCTATGACGCGCTGGACCGTATTGCCGTTGTCGACCCCGAGGCGCAGGAGGCGTTGTCGCGGTTCTATCAAAAGAACCGTCTGACGGTCGAGATACAGGGTGCAACGCGCCGTTGTGTGTTTCACGGTGAGGACCGTTTGTTGGCGGAGTATGAGGCTGACGGCGCTGCCGAGCGAGTGGACCTGCTGGGCACCGACAGGCAAAACAGCGTGCTGCAGGCTGTGGGTTCGCAGGAACGGCAGCCGCTGGCTTATAGCCCTTACGGACATCGCGCACAGGGCGGCCCGTTTTCCGGCTTCAACGGCGAGCGCGCGGACCCTGTGACCGGGCATTACCTGCTGGGTAACGGCTACCGCGCGTTCAACCCGGTGCTGATGCGTTTCAACCGACCAGACTCGCTGAGTCCATTTGGACGGGGAGGCCTGAATGCGTATGCCTACTGTCAGGGGGATCCGGTTAACAGGAGTGATCCGGGCGGGCATATCTCATCGTTCAGGGTGCTTGGGCTGACCATGTTTCCCAAGAAAACTCTTTTCCAACGTCTCCCCAACGAAGTATTGGCAAAGATAATCGAAAACCTACCGTTAAAAGCTGCGAACAATTTGGCGGAAACATCCCGTTCAATGCGTGAAAAGGTATTCGGGCTGATAAAAAAGCCGTGGATTAATGTAGGCGATCCAGACGAACTGTTGACTATTCGCAAGATTTTGAGCAACAAGACAGACCTTTCGCCTGCCATGCTCAAAAATGACACCTTCACAGCACAGTTCGAACGCTCAGCGGCGAACATCAAGCAAGGAATGGACAAAGAGATCAAAAGCCTTGGTCGCCGAGCACAATCAATTCTTGATGACGTGGCGCGCGTGCCGGGCGCCAGTTATTCCCAATTTCAAAATGCGGTAGCTCGAAACCGACGAGCCCATGCAGCCTCCATCGAAATACTGGAAAGTATTGATGGAGTAGTGGGCGAACATAGGCGACTGGACGAAAGCTTGAATTCACTTATTCATCGTGAGGCAGACATGGGGCGGTTGGTAGCCAGCATCCGCGCTGAATTGAATCGACGCTAGCAGAGTGCCCAGACATTTAAGCGCCAGGTTCCAGGCTTCACTTCCGCTGCTGCGCCAATAACCGCTCCAGCCTTGCCTCCAGCCGGCGCTTGATCTCGTTTTCGATATGTGGGGCGAAGTCGTCGATCACGTCCTGCATGATCAATTGCGCGGCTGCGCGCAATTCGCTGTCCAGATGCAGCAGCGCATCAGGGTTGGGCAGCGCTTGCGGCTGATCTGCCTGCTGCACCTGCGGGGCGGGCGCTGTATGGACATCAGGTGTCAGTGTCGGAATGTCGTCTTCGTCGAAGTCCTGTTGATACGCCGCGTCGGGGCGAGCGCCGACGACATCGAACAACAGGGGAATCTGCCCTTCGGGACGAGCGGCGTCGTTCGACTGGGGAGAATGTGCGGGGTCATCGCCGAGCAATTGGCGGATCGACTCGAGATCGTTCAGCAAATGCGCGGATTCAGCTTTTTTTGAAGTATCCATCGTGTCCTCAAAGGCGCTGCAGTCGGTGATCTTGCGGAGGATAGCCCTGTTCGCGGTAGGAGCGGAAACTCTCGCGTGCGGCAAGACGTATCGCCGGGTCTTCGACAACGACTTCGGCCACGCGGGCGAAGCGTTTAAAGAAGGCCGGAATGCTCAGGTCGAGGTTGACCAGCAGGTCGCTGTGTTCGCCCGAATCGTCGCCCAGGCCCAGCACCACGGCAGCATCGTGATCGCTCTCGGCGTCGCCATGGGGTAGAAATACTTCGCCTCTGAAACGCCATAGCCGGGCATCGAGGTCCTCACGCTGCGCAGCATCGCTGCAATGCAGATAGACCTTGTGACCCAGGCGCCAGGCCTTTTCCGTCAGCTTGCAGGCAAAGTCCAGGCGGGCCGCAGGATCGGCGCTGGGCAAAATGTAGAAGTCGACTTGAGTCATGTGGGTTCCAGAACCGGAGGCGTATCGACTGTGCTGCCGATACGCCAGGGTCTCTTTTTATACGCCGGCGCGGTCGAGCAGGTATTGGGTCAGCAGCGGAACAGGACGTCCGGTGGCGCCTTTTTCCTTGCCGCCGCTCAGCCATGCAGTGCCGGCGATGTCCAGGTGAGCCCAGTGGTAGGCCTTGGTGAAGCGCGACAGGAAGCAGGCCGCGGTGATGGTGCCGCCTTTCGGGCCGCCGATGTTGGCGATGTCGGCGAACGGGCTGTCGAGCTGCTCCTGATACTCATCGAACAACGGCAGCTGCCAGGCACGGTCATCGGCCTGTTTGCCCGCGTCGAGCAACTGATTGATCAGCGCGTCGTTATTGCCCAGCAGGCCGGAGGTATGGCCGCCCAGTGCAACGACGCAGGCGCCGGTCAGGGTTGCGATATCGATGACCGCCTGCGGCTTGAAACGCTCGGCGTAGGTCAGTGCATCGCACAGCACCAGACGGCCTTCGGCGTCGGTGTTGAGGATTTCGACGGTCTGGCCGCTCATGGTCGTGACGATGTCGCCTGGACGTGTCGCGGTGCCGCTCGGCATGTTTTCGGCACAGGCCAGAATGCACACCAGATTGATCGGCAGCTTCAATTCGAGCACCGCACGCAGGGTGCCGAACACACTGGCTGCGCCGCACATGTCGAACTTCATCTCGTCCATGCCAGAGGCAGGCTTGATGCTGATGCCGCCGGTGTCGAAGGTGATGCCTTTACCGACCAGCACAAAAGGCTGGTCGCCTTTTTTGCCACCCTGGTAGTTCATGACGATGAGGCGCGGCGGCTGGGCGCTGCCCTGTGCTACCGCGAGGAAAGAACCCATGCCCAGGTCGGCCAGTTTCTTCTCGTCGTGGACTTCCACTTTCAGGTTCTTGTGGGCCTTGCCCAGCGCCTTGGCTTCTTCGCCCAGGTAGGTCGGGTGGCAGATGTTCGGCGGCAGATTGCCGAGGTCGCGGGTCAGCGCCATGCCGGTGGCGATTGCCTGAGCGTGAGTCGAAGCGCGTTCGACGTCAGCCGCCTTGATCTTGTCGGTCAGCAGGGTGATTTTCTTCAGGGCGCGAACGTCGGCTTTCTGGGTCTTGAAGCGGTCGAAGACGTATTCGCCGTCGGCCAGGGCTTCGACCAGCAGGCGAGCCATGCCATAGGTGTCGCGGTTTTTCACCGAGAGGTCATCGAGCGCAATCGCTGCATCGGTGCCGCCCAGGCCCTTGAGGCAGGTGAGCGCTGCGCCGACGATTTTTTTCAACTGACGGTCCGACAGCTCGTCTTCCTTGCCAGTGCCGACCAGCAGGACGCGCTCGGCCTTGATGTTGGGCAGGTTGTGCAACAGCAGGCTCTGGCCGACCTTGCCGGCCAGATCGCCGCGCTTGAGGATCAGCGAAACGGCTCCGCCGCTGAGGATATCCACAGTCCTGGCAGCACCGGCCAATACACGGCTTTCACCGACGGTGACCACCAGCGTTGCGGTTTTCAAGGTTTCTGGGCTTACGCTTTTAACAACCAATTCCATGTGGGGTCCCCGAATAGACGATGAGAGTCGCAATATGAATGTCGTACGCGGCATGGCCTGAGTGTTTTCAGGGGCGATGCCTGCGCTAAGCCTTGCAGTTTGACCCCGCTGCACGACTGCTGACAACCCCGCAGAGCTGCCTGTCTGGCGTCTATGTGCGAACTATCCCCGGTGCGCAGTGACAGAAACACACATTCACAGGATAATGCCGCATATTTTTTGAGGCCCACGCCTTTTTTCGGCGTGAAGCTCTGGTTGCCGTGGCTCACAAATTTTCCCTGTTTGGCTGCCTGAGCCTGACAACTCTGGAGTGTCTGGTTTGATTGTCTTCCGTTATCTGTCCCGAGAAGTGCTGCTTACCTTGAGTGCGGTCAGCGCCGTACTGCTGGTCTTCATCATGAGCGGGCGCTTTATCAAGTACCTGGCGCAGGCTGCGTCCGGTGCGCTCGATCCTGGCGTGCTGTTTCTGATCATGGGCTTCCGTCTGCCAGGCTTTCTGCAGGTGATTCTGCCGCTGGGCCTGTTCCTCGGCATCCTCATGGCGTACGGGCGCCTGTACCTGGAAAGCGAGATGACCGTGCTGGCCGCAACCGGCATGAGTCAGCAGCGTCTGCTGGCCATCACCATGGGGCCGGCCACGCTGGTCGGGCTTCTGGTTGCCTGGTTGAGCTTCAGCCTGGCTCCGCAGGGCGCTACGCAGTTTTCGCTGCTGATCAATCAGCAGGACGCCATGACCGAGTTCGACACGCTGGTGCCGGGCCGTTTTCAGGCGCTGCGTGACGGCACGCGTATCACCTATACCAAGGAGCTGTCGGAAGACCGCTCGCAACTGGCCGGTGTGTTCATCTCGGAAAAACGCATGTCCAGCGACAAGAGCAAGGACAACGGCATCACCGTGCTGGTCGCGGAGAAGGGCCACCAGGAGGTACGCCCCAATGGCAGTCGCTTCCTGATCCTCGAGAACGGCTATCGCTATGACGGTAATCCGGGGGCGGCCGACTATCGCGTGATCAAGTACGACACCTATGGGGCGATGCTGCCCAAGCCGGAAATCAGCGAAGAAATCACCGACCGTGAAGCCATTCCGACCAGCGAACTGATCGGCAACCCGGCCCCGCGTTCAGTGGCCGAGTTGCAGTGGCGTATTTCGCTGCCGCTGTCGGTGTTCATCGTGACCTTGATGGCCATTCCGCTGTCACGGGTCAATCCGCGCCAGGGCCGTTACTTGAAACTGCTGCCGGCGATCCTGCTGTATATGTCGTACCTGGCCATTCTGATTTCGGTGCGCAGTTCGCTGGAGAAAGGCAAGTTGCCACTCAGCCTGGGGATGTGGTGGGTGCATGCCATCTACCTGTCCATCGGCCTGCTGTTGTTCTATTGGGAGCCTCTGCGTCTGAAGATGGCGAGTCGTCGCAGCGTCACGGAGGTGACTCGTGGTCAAGCTTGATCGATACATTGGCAAAAGCGTCCTGCTGGCGATTCTCGCCGTTCTGGGCATCATTCTGGGGCTGGTCTCGCTGTTCGCATTCATCGACGAGATGGGCGATATCAGCGACACCTACACGCTGGCGGATGCCCTCAGCTACGTCATGCTGACGGCGCCACGTCGCGTCTACGACACTTTGCCGATGGCCGCCCTGATCGGTTGCCTGATCGGTCTGGGCACGCTGGCCAGCAGCAGCGAGCTGACCATCATGCGAGCGGCGGGCGTGTCCATCGGGCGCATCGTCTGGGCGGTCATGAAGCCCATGCTGGTGCTGATGATCGCAGGCGTGCTGGTCGGCGAGTACGTTGCTCCCTATGCCGAGAACCAGGCTCAGGCTGCGCGATCGCTGGCTCAGGGCTCAGGTGATGCGCAGAGCGCCCGCCATGGTCTATGGCACCGCCAGGGCGATGAATTCATCCACATCAACACGGTGCAGCCCAATGGCCTGATGCTCGGTGTGACGCGTTATCGTTTCGACGACCAGCGCCACATGCTGACGTCCAGCTTTGCCAAAGAGGCCCACTTCAAGACCGATTACTGGGAATTGAAGGACGTCGCCACCACGCACTTCAATGACGGCAGCACCGAGGTCGTCAATACGCCGGTAGAGCGCTGGGACGTGGCATTGAGCCCGCAGCTGCTGAGCACGGTGATCATGCCGCCGGAGTCGCTGTCCATCAGCGGCCTCTGGAGTTACGCGCATTACCTGGCTGATCAGGGCTTGAGCAATGGCCGCTACTGGCTGGCGTTCTGGACCAAGGTCCTGCAACCGGCGGTGACCGTCGCGTTGGTGCTGATGGCAATCTCGTTCATCTTCGGCCCGCTGCGCTCGGTTACGCTGGGGCAGCGCGTGTTCACCGGTGTAGTGGTGGGCTTTACTTTCCGCATCATTCAGGACCTGCTCGGCCCATCGAGCCTGCTGTTCGGCTTCCCGCCGTTGCTGGCAGTGCTGCTGCCTGCCGCAGCCTGTGCGCTGGCCGGGATACTTCTGTTACGCCGTGCCGGGTAATGCACCGGCAGGACTGAAAAAGCCGACCCCCTGGTCGGCTTTTTCATGGGCGCTTTCTCAGCCGTGAAAATCCCGCATGCAAAAAAGCCTCTGGCATCGCTGCCAGAGGCTTTCTTGTATTTGCGTGGTTGCGTCGTTATCAGCCTTCGGCTTGAACTTCGTCAGCCTGCATGCCTTTCTGGCCTTGCACCGCAATGAAGGTAACTTTCTGACCTTCTTTCAGGCTCTTGAAGCCGTTACCCTGAATGGCGCGGAAGTGTACGAACAGATCCGGCCCGCTCTCAGGAGTGATAAAACCAAAACCTTTTTCGTCGTTGAACCACTTGACGGTACCGCTCTGACGTTCAGCCATTTTCTTATTTCCTTGACGCTTGACTTGAATTGGTTACAGCCTCTTTCACATGAAAGAGCACTGGGGCTGGTTGCAGGAAGTAAGAAACGTAGAACGGGTTGTAGCAAACCTTGAGCTACTGCCCAGGTCCAGATTCAGCGACCCATGCAAACACAGTTCGGAAACTCTACGCCAAGTCCCGTTACAAATACAACCCCCTTGCCTGGCACCCTGTTTCCGGGGCTTTGGCCTGATAAACGCAGTGTTTGCGCAGCGTGCACGGTGTTCGGTCTGTCATAACATTTTGCACTTTATAGGTGCATTTTTGGCATATATGACAGGCTGTTCATGCGGGTGAAACATTGACGAAACACTGCGGGGAACAGTGCTACAGCAACACCGAAGTGTTGCTGTTTTTTTGACGCCGCTATTTAACCGCGGAAGTAACGTTGCGCAACGAAAGGCATTTTTGCGACGAGCATGCGCACTCTCTTGCCGCGCACCAACGCCCACACAGGTGTGTTCAGCGCCGTGTAATCGTTAGGCAGATAACCCATGGCCAGCGGGCCAGCCAGCGAAGGGCCAAAACCGCCGCTGCATACCGTACCGATAACAGTGCCTTGTTCATCGACGATCTCTGTACCTTCACGCACGGGCGTGCGCTCTTGGGGGAGCAGGCCGACTCGCTTCTTGCTAACGCCGTTCTGTTGCTGGGCAAAGATTCGCTCGGCTCCAGGAAAGCCGCCTGCACGCGCACCGTCGGCACGACGCACTTTGGAAATGGCCCATAACAGGCTGGCCTCGATCGGCGAGGTCTGCGTGTCCATATCATGGCCGTACAGGCACAGGCCGGCTTCCAGTCGCAGCGAATCACGTGCGCCCAGGCCGATCGGGGCCACTTCCGGTTCTTCCAGCAGGCGGCGCGCCAGGGCCTCAGCCTGTTTGGCAGGTACTGAAATTTCATAGCCGTCTTCGCCGGTATAGCCCGAGCGACTGACGTAGCATTTGACGCCGAGCAGCGTGACGCTGGCGAACTGCATGAAAGTCATTTTGGCGACTTCCGGGGCCAGGCGTGCCAGCACGGTCACAGCGGCCGGCCCTTGCAGCGCGAGCAGGGCGCGTTCTTCAAACAGCGGTTCGATCTTGCAATGCCCGGCCAGGTGCTTGCACAAGTGCGCCAGGTCCTGATCCTTGCAGGCTGCGTTGACCACCAGCATCAACTGGTCGTTGCCGAGGTTGGCAACCATCAGGTCATCGAGAATGCCGCCGTTCTCATCGGTGAACATCGCGTAACGCTGCATGCCGACCGGCAGGTCAATGATGTCCACCGGCACCAGGGCTTCCAGGGCTTTGGCGGCGTCTGCACCGGTAAGGCGAATCTGGCCCATGTGCGAGACATCGAACAGACCGGCCAGCGCGCGGGTGTGCAGGTGCTCTTTCATTACGCCAGCCGGGTATTGAACAGGCATGTCGTAACCGGCGAAGGGCACCATCTTCGCGCCGAGTTCGCGGTGCAGGGCATGCAGGGGAGTGGTCAGCAGTGATTCTGTGGACATGTTCGATTCCTTGTTGAGCGGGCCGTGCCAATGGGCATTACCTGTGCGCGCAGCGCGATCAGGCAATGCCAGGCAGGGGCTGTCACGCTTCCTGATAGTTCTCGATGGACGGGCAGGCGCAGACCAGGTTGCGGTCGCCGAAGACGTTGTCGACACGACCGACCGGAGGCCAGTACTTGTTCTCGATCAACGAATCGACCGGGTACACCGCCTGTTCGCGGCTGTAAGGATGGCTCCACTGGCCGACGATTTCGGCAGCGGTGTGCGGCGCGTTTTTCAGCGGGTTGTCATCCTTGTCCAGGGTGCCGTTTTCAACCGCGCGAATTTCCTCGCGGATCTTGATCATGGCATCGCAGAAGCGGTCCAGTTCTTCTCTGGACTCACTCTCGGTCGGCTCGATCATCAGCGTCCCGGCGACCGGGAACGACATGGTCGGGGCATGGAAGCCGAAGTCGATCAGGCGCTTGGCCACGTCGTCGACGCTGATGCCGCTGCTGTCCTTGATCGGGCGCAGGTCGAGGATGCATTCGTGGGCGACCAGGCCGTTGCTGCCGGTGTAGAGCACCGGGTAATGCTCCTCCAGACGGCGCGAGATGTAGTTGGCGTTGAGAATCGCCAGTTGCGAAGCGCGTTTGAGGCCTTCACCGCCCATCATGCGGATGTACATCCAGGTAATGGGCAGAATGCTGGCGCTGCCGAACGGTGCTGCGCAGACTGCGCCTTCCTTGCGCTCCATGCGTGCATGGCCGGGCATGAACGGGGCGAGATGTGATTTCACGCCGATCGGGCCAACGCCCGGGCCGCCACCGCCGTGGGGGATACAGAAGGTCTTGTGCAGGTTGAGGTGCGACACGTCGCCGCCGAACTTGCCCGGTGCGCAGAGACCAACCATGGCGTTCATGTTTGCGCCATCGATGTAGACCTGGCCACCGTTGTCATGAACGATGCCGCAGATTTCGCGAATGCCTTCTTCGAACACGCCGTGGGTCGACGGGTAGGTGATCATGATCGCCGCCAGCTGGTCCCGATGCTGAACGGCCTTGGCGCGCAGGTCTTCGATGTCGACGTTGCCGCGTGCATCACACGCGGTCACCACGACGCGCATACCGGCCATATTGGCGGTCGCCGGGTTGGTGCCGTGCGCCGAGGAAGGGATCAGGCAGATGTCGCGATGTTCGTCGCCACGGCTCTGGTGATAGGCGCGGATAGCCAGCAGACCGGCGTATTCACCCTGCGAGCCGGCGTTCGGCTGCAGCGAGATCGCGTCGTAACCGGTGGCCGCACAGAGCATGGCCTCCAGCTCATCCGCCAGCTGCTGATAACCGGCGCTTTGCTCGGCCGGGGCAAAAGGGTGCAGGTTGCCGAACTCGGCCCAGGTCACCGGGATCATTTCGCTGGCCGCGTTGAGCTTCATAGTGCACGAGCCCAGCGGAATCATGGTGCGATCCAGCGCCAGGTCTTTGTCGGCCAGCTTGCGCAGGTAGCGCATCAGTTCGGTTTCCGAGTGATAGCGGTTGAACACCGGGTGACTGAGGATCGCGGTCTGACGCAGCAGCCCGGCCGGCAGGCGCGACTGCACGCTGTCTGCCAGCGCGGCGAAGTCCGGCAGGCTCTGGCCGTCGCTGGCGAAGATTGCCCACAGGGTTTCGACTGCCGACTGCGAGGTGGTCTCGTCCAGGGACAGACCCAGACGCTGCTCATCGATTTCGCGCAGGTTGATGTGCCTGGCGCGTGCGGCGGCATGCAGTGCAGCGGTTCTGCCGCCGGTGTGCAGGGTCAGGCTGTCGAAGAAAAATGCCTGCTCGGCCTTCAGGCCCAGCGTGCTCAGACCTTCGGCAAGAATCGCGGTCAGTTGGTGAACGCGAGTGGCGATCTGTGTCAGGCCGCGCGGACCATGGTAGACGGCGTACATGCTGGCGATGTTGGCCAGCAGCACCTGTGCAGTGCAGATGTTGCTGGTGGCCTTCTCGCGACGAATATGCTGTTCGCGGGTCTGCATGGCCAGGCGCAGGGCCTGCTTGCCGTGACGGTCCACCGACACGCCGACCAGACGGCCCGGCATGTCACGCTTGAACGCATCGCGGGTCGAGAAGTAGGCCGCATGCGGGCCACCGAAGCCCAGCGGCACACCGAAGCGCTGGGCGCTACCGATTGCCACGTCAGCGCCGAACTCGCCTGGCGGGGTCAGCAGGGTCAGGGCCAGCAGGTCGGCAGCCACGGCGACCAGGGCGTTGGCCGCGTGGAAGCGTTCGACCAGTTCGCGGTAATCGAACACATCACCATTGCTGGCCGGGTATTGCAGCAGCGCGCCGAAGTAATCGCTGACATCGCCCAGCTCGTGCTCATCGGCCACGACCACGGTGATGCCCAACGGCTCGGCGCGAGTACGCAACACATCCAGGGTCTGCGGGTGGCAATGGCTGGACGCGAAAAACTGCTGGCTAGCCTTGTTTTTGCTCAAGCGTTTGCAAAAGGTCATTGCCTCCGCGGCTGCGGTGGCTTCGTCGAGCAGAGAGGCGTTGGCAATCGGCAGGCCGGTGAGGTCGCTGATCAGTGTCTGGAAATTGAGCAGTGATTCCAGGCGGCCCTGGGAAATCTCTGGCTGATAGGGTGTGTAAGCGGTGTACCAGGCCGGGTTTTCCAGCAGGTTGCGCAGGATCGGTGCTGGCGTATGGGTGTTGTAGTAACCCTGGCCGATGTAGGTCTTGAACAACTGGTTCTTGCTGGCGATCGCCTTGATGGACGCCAGCGCATCGGCTTCGCTCTGCCCGGCAGGCAGGTTCAGAACGCTGGTGCCCTTGATGCTTTCCGGAATGACACTTTCGCTCAGCGCATCAATGGAATCGAAACCCAGCGTTTGCAGCATGGCCTGCTCGTCGGCCGCACGCGGGCCAATGTGCCGGGCAATGAATTCGTTGGCAGTGGTCAGTTCAATACGGTCAGTCATGGCGTGCTCCTCAGGCTTCGGCGTTGGCTTTGATCAGGCGGTCGTAGGCGTCCTGATCCAGCAGGCCGTGAATGGCGTTGGCGTCTTGTGGGATGAAGCGAAAGAACCAGCCCGCACCGAGGGCATCTTCATTGACCAGCTCGGGCGTGGCGTCGAGGGCGGAATTGACCTCGACGACTTCACCGTCCAGCGGCATGTTGATGCTGCTGGCAGCTTTCACCGATTCCACCACCGACACTTCAGCGTGTTGAGTGTAGGCCTGTAATTCCGGGAGCTGCACGAAGACCACATCGCCCAGCGATTCCTGCGCGTAGGGCGTAATGCCGACCGTAACGCTGCCGTCGGTTTCGGCACGCAGCCATTCGTGGTCAACGGTGAATCGCAAATCGCTCATACAAACTCCTCGGAGAACAGGGCTCGCGCAGCACGCGAGCAATATGAGTCATGACTTAGCAATTTAGCGGCCATGTTTTATTTTTATAATTAAATCAAAGGGTTGGGTGTTTTCTAGATGTGCCTGCCGATTCTGGCTGTAGCGAAATCGCTACAGTCTTCGGGTATTCGAAAATACCTGACTGATCAAGGCCTTGATACGTAGGGAGTGAGGTGTTTTGGAGTGAAATCGTTACGGTGGAGCGTTTTCGTTACGTTCAGGTCGGAGTGATTGCATCTGACCAGCACTGGCTATCACCGCTAAACACAGCGGTAGCGCGTCGGCAGTTAACCGACGCGGCTTGCCGGTGAGCGTAAAAACGTTTCGAGCTCGTCAAGCGGCAGCGGCTTGCTGATCAGATAGCCCTGGATTTGATCGCAATGGTTTTCGCGCAGGAACGCCAGTTGCTCGGGGGTTTCCACGCCCTCGGCGATCACCAGCAGGTCGAGGCTGTGAGCCAGCTCGATGATGGCTCTGGCGATGGCCGCGTCCTGTGGGTTGCTGGTCACTTCGCGAATAAATGCGATGTCGATTTTAAGCTTGTCGATAGGGAAGCGGCGCAGGTACGCCAGGCTTGAATAACCGGTGCCGAAATCGTCGATGGAAATACTCACGCGACTGGCCCGCAGCGCTCCAAGAGTGGCGATGGTGTGCGCGGTGTTTTCCATCAACGAACTTTCTGTCAGCTCGACCTCAAGCCAGTGCGGCGCAACATTGTGTTTTTCGAGTGCCTGGCGGATGTCGGCGACCAGGCTGCTGTTGGAAATCTGTTGCCCTGAGATGTTGACCGCGACCTGAAACGAGCCCAGCCCGGAGCGTTGCCAGCGCGCGATCTGCGCGCAGACACTGTCGACGACCCAGTTGCCGACTTCACCGATCAGGCCGAGGCTTTCCAGCACCGGGACAAATACGGCGGGCGAAACGCCTGGATGGCCAGGGCGTGGCCAGCGCAACAGCGCCTCAAGCCCGCATATGCGGTCATTGTTCAGGTCCAGCTTGGGTTGGTAGACGATTTCGAAGGCCTGGTTGCGCACCGCTTCGCGCAGCGCGGCCTCAAGGTCCAGGCGGGCCGAAACGTCGGCGTTCATCTGCGGCGTATAGAACCGGTAGTTGTCCGGCCCGATCTTTCGCGCGCTGTTCATGGCGGTGTAGGCGTGCCTGATCAGTTCGCGCGAGTCTTCGCCGTCCTCCGGGTACAGGGCAATGCCGATGCTGGCGGTCATGACCAGGCTCTGGCCTTCTATGTGGAAAGGCACTCGCAATGCGTTGCGGATGCGCTCTAGCGTCTGCCGGGTACCCGCCTGTCCGTCACGCAGCATCAGAATCATGGCGAACTGATCGCCGTCCACGCGGCCAAGGGTATCGCTGGCATTCAGGCAGTTGGACAGTCGGCGGCTGACTTCCAGCAGCACCTCATCGCCCAGCACATGCCCCCAGGTTTCGTTGATATTCTTGAAATCGTCGAGATTGATCGTCAATGCCGCCAGCTTCCAGCGACTGATGGCCGCTTGGGTCATGCCCATTTGCAGGCTGGTAAAAAACAGGTCCCGATTGGGCAGGCCGGTCAGCGTGTCGTAGTGGGCCATGGTCAGCAGGCGTTGGTCGCTTTCCTTGCGCCGGGTGATGTCGCGCACGATACCGACGATGACCCAGTCCTCGCCGGTCCGGTAAGCCTGACGATGGATTTCCACCTCGACATCGCGGCCGCTCTTGTCGCGAATCTGGGTTTCCAGGGGCTCGCTGGGGCCTTTGCCGGCAATGATCCGGTCGTACACGACCTCAAGCTTTTCCATGGACGTTTCGCCCAGTTCGGCAGGCGTCTTGTGTGACAGCTCTTCGGCGGTGTAGCCCAGCAACTGGCAGGCCCGGCGGTTGAATTCGATGAGGCTCATGGTATTGCGGTTGATCAGGAAGATCGCGTCTTCGGAAGCGTCCATCACCGTGCGAAAACGCTCGAGATCGATGGTGCGCTGCTGCAATTGATCTTCGAGGATCAGGCTGTGGTTCTTCAGGTAGTCGCCGAACGCCTTGAGGCGCAGCATATTACGCACGCGCAGCCACAGTTCGGCGCTGTCCACAGGCTTGTTGAGGTATTCCTCGGCGCCCGCTTCCAGTCCTGAAAGACGCGAGCTTTGGTCGTCGAGAGCCGAGAGCATGATGATCGGTATATTGGCGGTGTTCTTTTCGGCCTTGAGCTGGCTGGCGACTTCATAGCCGTCCATCCCCGGCATCATGATGTCCAGCAGGATCAGGTCGGGTGCCTGTCGTTTGATCATGGCCAGCGCCAGCTCGCCTGATTCCGCGGTCAGTGTCCGATAACCCTGGTTCTGCAAGAGCACCTCCAGCAGGTCCCGGACATGGACATCGTCATCGATAATCAGGATGGTCGCGGCGCTCTGGGTCATATCGAATGCTCAGGTAATGGGCTGTTGAGGCAGATTTTTTTCCAGCAGTGTGTCGATGACCCTGTACAACTCCTTGTAGCGCAACGGCTTGATGACATAAGCGTTGCAGCCCGCCAGGCGGATCTTCTCTTTGTCTTCCTTCATGGCCATCGCGGTCAGTGCGATCACCGGGATCGCAGCTGTGCTGGCGTCTTTCTTCAACAGCGATGTGGCGGTCAGGCCGTCCATTTCCGGCAGATGGATATCCATCAGGATCAGGTCGGGCTGGCGCTCGCGAGCCAGTTTCAGGCCGCTTTCGGCATCGACGGCCGACAGCACAGCGTGCCCGGCGCTGGTCAGCAACAGCTCTGCCAGACGCATGTTCGCCGCATTGTCTTCAATGATCAGGATTTGGGCCATCGTGCCTCCGCTGATTCAGGTGAGCGGATGGGCAGCCAGACCACGAAGCGTGCGCCGAGGTCCTTCACGCTGGCGACTGCGACGCAGCCGCCGTGCAGTTCGGTAAGCTGCTTGACCATCGCCAGACCCAGTCCGGTGCCCTCGAATTTGCGTGCCAGGCCACTGTCGATCTGGCTGAACGCCTTGAACAGCTTGTTCATGTCGCTCTGGGCGATGCCGATTCCGGTATCGCTGACACTCAGTTCCAGAAACTGCTCACAGTCACCGGATGGAAGCGCAAACCCGTAGGTGGGCCAGTCACCGTCGATAAGACCTGCCTGTGAAGCCGGTACTAGACGCACCGCCAGCGTCACCCAGCCACCGGGCTCGCTGAATTTCACGGCGTTGGCCAGCAGGTTGTAGACGATTTGCTTGGTCTTGCGCCGATCAAGCTCAAGCTCACCAAATTCGGCCTCTGTTTCCAGCTTCAGCTGAATATGTTGCAGGGCGGCTTGCTCGCGCACGATCAGCAGGCTGTTGCTCAGCAGTTCGTCCAGATCGACCGACTCGAGCTCCAGCGTCATCATGCCGGCCTCGACCTTGGACAGGTCAAGAATGTCATTGATCAGCGACAGCAGGTGCTGGCCGCTGTTGAAGATATCGCCGATGTAGCGTCGCTGGGCATCGGTCATGTCGCCGACCATGCCGTCCCTGAGTGCCTCGGAGAAACCGATCACGGCGTTGAGCGGCGTGCGCAGCTCGTGCGACATGGTGGCAAGAAACTCGGACTTCATGTGGCTGGCGTGTTCCAGCTCGATATTCTTTTCTTCCAGCGTCCGCTCGAAACGCTTGCGCTCGGTCACGTCGCGGGCTGCGGCGAAGACACCCTTGAGCTTGCGGTCCCGGTCATGAAAGGTCGCAGCGTTGTAGGACACCACGGTTTCGGTGCCGTCATAGGCGCGCACGGTGAGTTCGTAATCACTGACCTTGTGCTCGCTGAGCACGCGCTTGATCGCGGCATCGGCGCTCGCCGGGGCGGTGAAGAAGTTTTTGCAGGGCGCACCGATCAACTCGTCGCGGGTGCGGCCCGTCAGCGCCATCATCTGCTTGTTGACGTCGGAAATGATGCCTTGCGGATCAGTCATCATCAGCGCATCGATGTTCGACTCGATCAGCGAGCGGGTATAGAACTGTTGGTCCCGCAAGCGCTGATCGAGCAAGGCCTGAGCCTCTTCCTCCTGCTTGCGTGCAGTGTTGTCGGTGCCGATCAGCAGATAACCGATGATGGTTTCGGCGCTGTCGCGCAGTGACGTGACCGAGACCATGGCCGACAGTCGGCTGCCATCCTTGCGGATGTAGGTCAGTTCGTAGATGTCTTCAATGCCGCGCGAAGCCTTGAACACCAGCGCCTCGAAGCCCGGCGTGATGGGCGTGTTGAGTTCATGGCTGAGGGCTGCTGCGCGGATGATGAGCTCGGCGGGGTCGGAGATGTCCGCAGGTGTGATTTTGTCGACCACGTCCTCGGAGTGATAACCGAGCATACGTTCGGCGCCGACATTGAATATCTGGATAACGCCGTGTTCGTCGGTTGCGATGCTTGAGAAGTAAGCGCTGTTGAAAATTGCATCCTGCAGTGCGCCGGTCTTGAGAAGAATTTTCTGACGGCGAGTTTCGACGATTTTTTCAGCGCGAGACTGAGCGTCGACGAGCGGGCGGTCCACTGGCGAGGTTGGCATATGACTTCCCGGTACTACCTGACCTTTTTGCCATTACGGCCGTAATAACACTACGGACATCCATTCAAATGGATGATAAGAGGTTTATGGACGATACCAGATCGTTATCGGCAGATTAGTTATTAAATAAAACTTTTCGGAATATATTTTCGAGACACGACATTAAGCGACTAGCGCTTGTCGGGAATTCCATATTTTCGAAGGCGATGAGCGATGGCGGTGTGCGAAGTGTGCAGGCGATTGGCCAGTTGGCGAGTGGAAGGGTAGTCCGCATAAAGCTTTTCCAGCAGATTCCGCTCAAAGGCTTCGACGGCATTTTCGAGGCTGTCTATCGAGCTGTCGTTCTGACGAGCCACGGCAGTGCCGGCGATATCCAGGTCACCTATATCCACTTGAGTGTGTTCGCAGATGGCGGCCGCGCGAAAAATCACGTTTTGCAATTGCCGCACATTGCCTGGCCAGCGGTTGCCGAGCAGCGCAGGGTAGGTGCCGGGTGCCAGCCTGCAAACCGGGCGCTGAATCTGTGCGCAGGCCTGCTCCATGAAGTATCTGGCCAGCAACAGAATGTCCTGACCGCGCTCGCGCAACGGCGGAACCTCAAGATTGAGGACGTTAAGGCGGTAGAACAGGTCCTCACGGAAGGTGCCTTCGCTGACCATTTTTTCCAGATCGCGGTGGGTGGCGCTGAGAATACGCACATTGACCCGCACTTCGCGATCGCCCCCGACGCGCCGGAAGCTGCCATCGTTTAGGAAGCGCAGCAGTTTGGCCTGCAGATAGGGTGACATTTCGCCGATTTCATCGAGAAATACGCTGCCCTGGTTGGCCAGTTCCATCAGCCCCGGTTTGCCGCCGCGTTGCGCTCCGGTAAAGGCCCCCGGGGCGTAGCCGAACAGTTCGCTTTCGGCGAGGTTTTCCGGCAGCGCTGCGCAGTTCAGAGCCAGGAAGGGTTCGCCGTGGCGAGCGCTGCTGGCATGACAGGCCCGGGCGACCAACTCTTTGCCAGTGCCGGTCTCGCCCTGAATCAGCAGTGGGGCGTCCAGCGCCGCCACCCGTTGCGCTCGCGCCTTTAGGGTGCGGATAGCGGCTGATTCGCCGAGCAGGGCGTCGAAACCTTCGGCGTGATCATGGTGCAATGCCGACAGGCGTTCGCCGATTCGGCTGGGCAGGTACAGGGTAATCAGCGCGCCGGCTTCGGTGATGGGCGTGGCATCCAGCAGCAGCGCTTCACCGTTCAGGGTGATCTCGCGCAACGGCAGGCGAAAGCCGTTTTCCAGCAACGCGACGTGCAGGCTGGGGTCGCTGAACAGCTCACCGATGGACTCGCCCGCCGGCTCCCGGCCAATCAGCGCGATGAGTGCCGGGTTGGCCAGCAGCACATGCCCAGCGCTGTCGAGTGCCAGTACCGGGTCGGTCATGGCGGCGAGCAACGCGTCCAGCTGCAGGTGGCGACGCTGCCCCGGAAGGATATCGACCACAGTGATCGCTTCCACGCCTCGGACCCGAAACAGCGCGTCCTTGAGCTCTTCGAGCATCTGATGGCTGAGCGTTGGCGCATCGATGTACACGTTGGGCGGCACCATCTCCACCGCATCCAGATTCAGATTGCGTCCACCCAGAATCGCCAGCACTTCCTGGGTGATACCGACGCGGTCGATGAAGCTGACATGGATGCGCATGAGGCGTTGACGGTTCGCGAATGAGAAGGCGGCAAGTATGCCTTGTGGCGACAGGTTTGGTGAAATCCGCTGGTGTACTTCGGAGCCTCGTTCCTCACGCTCTTGCACACACCTATCGTTCTTCACGCTCCAGCGTGGGAATGCCGTTCGTGACGCTCTGCGTCATGGATTCACGCCGTTCCGCCTATTCAGAAGAGGACGCAGAGCGCCCAGTACGGCGTGATCACGATGGCGTTCTCCGGCCTCGACAGCGCTGGCTTACTCCAGATGCTCCGGCTTCACCGGGTCGCCTGACTTGGCGTGGAGTTTGTCGCGAATGTCCGCGAACATTCGGTCGTAGTCCTTGTGCTGGGCGATGGGCAGTGCGGCCGAGTTGGGCAAGCCGTGCCTTATCGCGATGCGACTCGCGTCGTGGGCGAAGTTGAAGGCAAGGTCACGGGGAAGCTGGAATTGCTCTTCAAACGACTTGCCATTGATTTCGCCCTGCATGGTGAAGTGCATGGACGTGCCTTGTTTGGGATCTTCCTCCACGTTGTAGCGCAAGTGGATGTCATAGCTGATATCCGACGGTTGGAGCGCCACGTGGGTGAGGTGCAGATGGCCTGGCTCGTACATGAAGTGACTCCATCAAGGGGTGAGTGTGCTCAGTCAGACACTGACCGCGACCTTACGGTTCAGCCTTGCGCAGGGTGCCGCGCACCGCATGCCTGCGCTCAACGGTCGATCTTGTCCGGTTCCGGCCTCGACCAGATCCATAGATTGCCCAGCGCCATCCCCGTGAGTGCCAGGTACAGCCACCAGGCATGACCGATCAGGCTCAGCATCACCACGGCGCAGACAAGCATGCTAATGGTTGCGCTGATCTTGGCCTTGCGCGCGACCAGTCGGCCGTTACGCCAGTTGTGCAGTATCGGCCCGAACACCCGGTGGTTTTCCAGCCAGGCGTTCAGCCGCGGCGAACTGCGTGTTGCCGCCCAGGCAGCCAGCAGAATGAACTCGGTGGTTGGCAGGCCGGGAACGAAGATCGCAACGATGCCTATGCCCAACGCGGTATAGGCGAGGATGCCGTATAAAAGGCGTGAAAGTCTTGAACCGGGTGGTTTGTACGTCATGGTCTCTACAGGCAGGTTCGGGGAGCCCGGCCAGCTTAACAGCACCGGGCGCTTTTTCATGCCTGCACAGTTTTAGCCACCGCAGTGCATCGATCTGCCATGCGCTGAGCATGGTCGCGAGCGTCATCTCTCGCGCCACATGCTCCAGCGCACTTGCGCCGTTACTGCGCGTTATGCAGTGCCAGGCAGTTGTCGAGCATGCGATTGGAGAACGCCCATTCGTTGTCGTACCACGACAGTACCTTGAGCAGCTTGCCGCTGACC
Organism: Pseudomonas sp. PvP028; assembly: GCF_017832255.1. Classification (NCBI taxonomy): domain Bacteria; kingdom Pseudomonadati; phylum Pseudomonadota; class Gammaproteobacteria; order Pseudomonadales; family Pseudomonadaceae; genus Pseudomonas; species Pseudomonas sp. PvP028. The sequence continues at coordinate 121,862 of NZ_JAFIBL010000001.1, read as the reverse complement.
TTGGTGTGGTTGGCGTCGAAGATCGACGACAGCGGGTTGTGGTTGAAGTCGTGGGAGACCAGGGGCAGCGTGTTATAACCGAGCACTTTGGAGTGCTGACTGGCTTCTTTCATCAGCGCGTTGACTTCATCGACGGTGGTTTCGCGCTTCAGGGTCACGGTCAGGTCGACCAGCGAAACGTTGATGACCGGTACACGCACAGCCATGCCGGTCAGTTTGCCTGCCAGCTCAGGCAGCACCAGACCTACCGCTTCTGCAGCGCCGGTCTTGCTCGGGATCATCGACTGCGTGGCCGAGCGGGCGCGGTACGGATCGGTGTGATAGACATCGATCAGGTTCTGGTCGTTGGTGTAGGCATGAATGGTGGTCATCAGGCCGTTTTCGATACCCAATTCGCGATGCAGCACTTGAGCGACCGGGGCCAGGCAGTTGGTGGTGCACGAGGCGCTGGAGATGATCTGGTGCGATTGGCGCAGCGTGTCGTGGTTGACACCATAGACGATGGTGGCATCGGCACCGCTGGCTGGCGCGGAGATAATCACCTTGCGGGCGCCGGCGGTGAGGTGCGCAGCAGCCTTGTCGCGGCTGGTGAACAGACCGGTGCATTCGAACACCACGTCGATGTCCTGCGCTTTCCACGGCAGCTCGGCCGGATTGCGGATGGCACTGACCGAAATACGGTCACCATTGACGGTCAGGCTGTCCTTGTCACACTCGACCGTGCCGCTGAAAGGGCCGTGTACGGTGTCGAAGCGCAGCAGGTGTGCGTTCATTTCGCTGTCGCCAAGATCGTTGATGGCGACGACCTGCAGGTCCTGACGGTAGCCTTGGGTATACAGTGCGCGTAGGACGTTGCGGCCGATTCGGCCAAAACCGTTGATTGCGATACGAAGAGTCATACAGCCGTCCTTCTGAATTTGTTGTTGGAATTACAAGATTATTCTCATAGAAATAGAAAACAAGCCTTTTTAGTGGCAATATTTTGTTTTATCTACAACTACAAGCCTGAAAGGCACTCCCAGTTGATCGAGATCAGGGTTTTGCTCCCTGGCAGTCACTGCTCGAAAACCGGAGCCGTCTTTACGGGTGACCTTAGACGTTAGCCTGGAGTTCATCACATGCATCCCCGCGTCCTTGAAGTAACCGAGCGTCTCATCGCCCGCAGTCGCGATACCCGTCAGCGCTACCTTCAATTGATTCGCGGCGCAGCGAGCGATGGCCCGATGCGCGGCAAGCTCCAATGCGCCAACTTTGCCCACGGCGTCGCTGCCTGCGGCCCGGAAGACAAGCAAAGCCTGCGTCTGATGAACGCCGCCAACGTGGCCATCGTCTCTTCCTACAACGAGATGCTCTCGGCGCATCAGCCCTACGAACACTTCCCAAACCAGATCAAACAGGCTTTACGTGACATTGGTTCGGTCGGTCAGTTTGCCGGCGGTGTGCCGGCCATGTGCGATGGCGTGACCCAGGGCGAGCCGGGCATGGAGCTGGCCATTGCCAGCCGTGAAGTGATTGCAATGTCTACCGCTGTTGCCCTGTCGCACAACATGTTCGACGCCGCGATGATGCTGGGCATCTGCGACAAGATCGTGCCCGGCCTGATGATGGGCGCGTTGCGGTTCGGTCATCTGCCGACCATTTTCGTGCCCGGCGGACCGATGGTTTCAGGCATCTCCAACAAGGAAAAAGCCGATGTACGGCAGAAGTATGCGGAAGGCAAGGCCACCCGTGAAGAGTTGCTCGACTCGGAAATGAAGTCGTATCACGGTCCGGGAACCTGCACTTTCTACGGCACCGCCAACACCAACCAGTTGGTGATGGAGGTGATGGGTATGCACCTTCCGGGTGCATCATTCGTCAATCCCTACACACCCTTGCGTGACGCACTGACCGTCGAAGCGGCTCGCCAGGTGACGCGTCTGACCATGCAGAGTGGCAGCTTCATGCCGATCGGCGAGATCGTCGACGAGCGCTCGCTGGTCAATTCCATCGTTGCGCTGCATGCGACAGGCGGCTCGACCAACCACACGCTACACATGCCGGCTATCGCCCAGGCTGCGGGCATTCAACTGACCTGGCAGGACATGGCCGACCTGTCGGAAGTGGTGCCGACCCTGAGTCACGTCTACCCCAACGGCAAGGCCGATATCAACCACTTCCAGGCGGCAGGCGGCATGTCGTTCCTGATTCGCGAGCTGTTGGCTGCCGGTCTGCTGCACGAAAACGTCAACACCGTGGCCGGTTACGGCCTCAGCCGTTACACCAAGGAGCCGTTCCTGGAAGACGGCAAACTGGTCTGGCGTGAAGGGCCGCTCGAAAGCCTCGATGAAAATATCCTGCGCCCGGTTGCCCGTCCGTTCTCGCCGGAAGGTGGTCTGCGGGTCATGGAAGGCAACCTGGGCCGTGGCGTGATGAAAGTGTCCGCCGTGGCTCCGGAGCATCAGATCGTCGAAGCGCCGGCCAAGGTGTTCCAGGATCAGAAAGAGCTGGCCGATGCCTTCAAGGCGGGCGAGCTGGAGTGCGATTTCGTCGCCGTGATGCGTTTCCAGGGGCCGCGCTGCAACGGCATGCCCGAGTTGCATAAGATGACGCCGTTTCTGGGTGTCCTTCAGGACCGCGGGTTCAAGGTCGCGCTGGTCACCGATGGACGCATGTCGGGCGCGTCGGGCAAGATCCCGGCGGCGATTCATGTCTGTCCGGAGGCGTTTGACGGTGGCCCATTGGCTCTTGTGCGTGATGGCGATGTGATTCGCGTGGATGGTGTAAAAGGCACGTTACAAGTTCTGGTCGAAGCGTCAGAATTGGCCGCCAGAGAACCGGCCATCAACCAGATCGACAACAGTGTCGGCTGCGGTCGCGAGCTTTTTGGATTCATGCGCATGGCCTTCAGCTCCGCAGAGCAAGGCGCCAGCGCCTTTACCTCTAGTCTGGAGACGCTTAAGTGAAGTTGGCCCTGGTCGGTGATATAGGCGGTACCAATGCACGTTTTGCCATTTGGGAAGACGACACGCTGCATTCTGTCCGGGTGTTCCCGACCATTGACTATGCGGGCCCGGAGAAGGCCATTGAAGTCTATCTGCAGGACCTGGAGCTGCAGCGCGGTGATATCGGCCATGTGTGCCTGGCGGTGGCCGGGCCGGTCGATGGCGATTTTTTCCAGTTCACCAATAGCCACTGGCAGTTGAGCCGCAAGGCGTTCTGCGCCGACCTGCAGATCGATGAGCTGCTGCTGATCAACGACTTCACCGCCATGGCGCTGGGCATGACCCGGCTCAAGGACGATGAATACCTGACGGTCTGCCACGGTGTCGGCAAGCCTGATCGGCCGCGCGTGGTGGTGGGGCCGGGGACCGGGCTGGGCGTCGGTACGCTGATCAAACTCGAAGGCAATCGCTGGATGGCGTTGCCGGGTGAGGGCGGTCATGCCGATCTGCCCATCGGCACCGCACGTGAGGCGCTGCTGTGGACACGGCTGATGGCCGAGCACGAGCATGTCAGCGCCGAAGTCGTGCTCAGCGGTGCGGGCTTGCTGTTGCTGTATCAGGTCAGCTGCGCGCTGGACGACATCGAACCGGTGCTCAAGTCACCTGCGGCGATCACCACGGCTGCGCTCTCGGGTGACCCGGTAGCTGCGGCGGTGCTTGAACAGTTCTGCGTTTTTCTCGGCAGAGTGGTCGGCAACCATGTGCTGGCTCTGGGCAGCCTGGGCGGGGTTTATATCGTTGGTGGCGTGGTGCCGCGCTTCACTGAGTTCTTCATCAACAGCGGGTTCAAGCGCGCCATGGCCGAGAAGGGCGTCATGAGCGACTATTTCAACGGCCTGCCGGTGTGGCTGGTCACGGCCGAATACCCGGGCCTCATGGGTTCGGGCGTGGCCCTGCAACAGGCGTTTGGTGCGCAGATCTGAGTGATATGGCATAACAACAAAAATTTACAGCCAGACAAGGACGCTTCAACTTGAGCCCAGTCAGTAAATCGATCCTGTTGGTGGACGACGATCAGGAAATTCGCGAGTTGCTGGACACCTACCTGAGCCGCGCCGGTTTTCAGGTACGTACGGTGGGCGATGGCGCGGATTTTCGTCGGGCGTTCAATGACGAACCGAGCGATCTGCTGATCCTTGACGTCATGCTGCCCGATGAAGATGGTTTCAGCCTGTGTCGCTGGATCCGCCAGCATCCGCGCCAGCCGCATGTGCCGATCATCATGTTGACCGCCAGTTCGGACGAGGCCGACCGGGTCATCGGTCTGGAGCTGGGGGCCGATGATTACCTCGGCAAGCCATTCAGCCCGCGTGAGCTTCAGGCCCGCATCAAGGCGCTGTTGCGGCGTGCCCAGTTCGGTCAGGAGCGTCCGGGTGGCGACGTGATCCTGTTTGATGAGTGGCGACTGGACATGGTCAGTCACCGGTTGTTTCACAGTGACGGCGAAGAGGTGATTCTGTCCGGCGCCGACTTCGCACTGCTCAAACTGTTTCTCGACAACCCGCAGCAGATCCTCGACCGCGACACTATCGGCAATGCCACACGTGGGCGTGAGCTGATGCCGCTGGAGCGAATCGTCGACATGGCGGTCAGCCGCCTGCGCCAGCGTCTGCGCGACACCGGCAAGTCACCGCGTCTGATCCGTACCATTCGCGGCAGTGGTTACCTGCTGGCCGCAAACGTCAACTCGCAAGCGGGCAACGGCTATTAAATCGACAGGGGCAGGCGCGAAGAGAACCGGCCTGCCGCTGCCGCGCTCGTTGCTGGGGCGCATGTTGCTGCTGACCTTGCTGGCGGTTTCGCTGGCTCAGGCACTGTCCAGCGTGATCTGGCTGTCACAGCTGCGTGCCACGCAGATGGAAGGCCTGGTGACCAGTGCGCGCAGCCTGGCGTATTCAATGGCGGCCAGTGTCAGCTACTTTCGCTCATTGCCGCTGGCCTACCGGCCCATGGTGCTCGACCAGTTGCGCAGTATGGGCGGCACACGGTTCGTGGTGTCACTCAACGATCACCCGCTGGATATGCAGATCATGCAGCCCACCCCTCGCAAGCAGGCGGTGCTGGACGTGGTGGGCGAGGTGCTGCGCCAGCGTCTGGGTAGTGGGCCGGACATCACCGTATGGTTCGCGCGGCCCGAGGAACTGAGGATTTTCAACAGCGGCCTCAAACTCGATGAGCTGCCGCGTTCGTGGGCGCATTACGCGCTGACACTCGAGCCGGTGAACCCGCCGGTGCTGGTCACGCAAATCGAAATGGCGCCTGGCGAGTGGTTCTACATCGCCTCCCTGCTGCCCGAACCCTACACCTCGCTGGAGGAGCAGGAACTGCCTCTGCAGCAGGTGTCGTTCATTGTCCTGACCAGCGCATTTCTGCTGTTGTTCATCGGGTTGCTGGTGCACTGGCAGAGCCGCCCGCTCAAGCGTCTGGCGCGGGCCGCGCGAGACATGTCGCTGGGGGCGGATGTCGAGCCTGTGGTCGAGGGCGGCGGCAGCGAAGTCATCGAGGTCAGCCGGGCGTTCAATGCCATGCGCACGCGGATCAGTCGCTACCTGACCGAGCGGGGGCAGTTGTTCAGTGCCATTTCCCATGATTTACGTACGCCCATCACCCGTTTGCGCTTGCGGGTCGAGCTGCTCGAGGATGAGCAACTGCAACGCAAATTCAGTCGTGATCTGGATGAACTGGAGCTGCTGGTCAAAGGCGCGCTGCAGTGCGTCAAGGACACTGATATTCATGAAAACATCGAGCCGGTAGACCTCAACGCGCTGCTTGAATGTCTGGTCGAACCCTGGCTGCGTGCTGACGGCAATGGGCGGGTCACGCAGCAGGGTGAGGCTCAGGCTGCCTATTCAGGCAAACCACTGGCGCTCAAGCGCTGCATCGGCAACCTGATCGATAACGCGCTCAAATACGGTGATCGCGCGCATCTGAAAGTCGAGGACGATGCCCAGGCGTTCGTACTGCATGTCGATGACGAAGGTCCTGGCGTTCCCGAGCAGCGTCTCGAACACGTTTTCGAACCGCATTTCCGTCTGGCAGGCAATCAGCAGCAGGGCTACGGTCTCGGCCTGGGCATCGCTCGCAACATTGCCCACAGTCATGGCGGCGAAGTCAGCCTGCAGAACCTGCGTGACGGGGGGCTGCGGGTAACCTTGTACTTGCCGAGAACTGCGGAATGACGCGCTGGGCAGTGACTTTTGGCTAGAAATTGCACAGGGATTTCAATTGTCACCATCCTGTGACATTCGCGCGTCCCTTCGTTACTGTTGCCGCGTCAGGCTTGGTTAGACTCCCACGAAGCGCAAGCACCAGACTTGCTCATGCATAACAACAAGAAAGGTCAATTCGATGAATTCCATGTCACGTCTCGCTGTTGTCATCTCTCTCGCTTCGTTGTTCCCTCTGAGCGCTAACGCCGCTGACTCCAAAGGCACCGTAGAAGTCGTGCACTGGTGGACGTCGGGTGGCGAAAAGGCTGCAGTCGATGTTCTGAAAGCTCAGGTTGAAAAGGACGGCTTTACCTGGAAGGACGGCGCCGTTGCAGGCGGCGGCGGCTCCACGGCCATGACCGTGCTCAAGAGCCGTGCGGTTGCCGGAAATCCTCCCGGTGTGGCCCAGATCAAAGGCCCGGATATTCAGGAATGGGCCTCTACCGGCCTGCTCGATACCGATGCGCTGAAAGAGGTCGCCAAGTCCGAGAAGTGGGACTCCCTGCTGGACAAGAAAGTCTCCGACACCGTGAAGTACGACGGTGATTACGTAGCAGTACCGGTGAACATTCACCGCGTCAACTGGCTGTGGATCAACCCTGAAGTCTTCAAGAAAGCCGGTATCGACAAGGCGCCTACAACGCTCGAAGAGTTTTACGCGGCAGGCGACAAGCTGAAAAAAGCCGGCTTCATCCCGCTCGCCCACGGTGGTCAGCCTTGGCAGGACAGTACGGTCTTTGAAGCTGTCGTGCTCTCGGTGATGGGGGCTGACGGCTACAAGAAAGCTCTGGTCGATCTGGACAACGGCGCGTTGACCGGCCCAGAAATGATCAAGTCGCTCACCGAACTCAAGAAAGTCGCGACCTACATGGATGCCGACGGCAAGGGCCAGGACTGGAACCTGGAAGCTGGCAAGGTCATCAATGGCAAGGCCGGCATGCAGATCATGGGTGACTGGGCCAAGAGTGAATGGACCGCAGCCAAAAAGGTCGCTGGCAAGGATTACCAGTGCGTAGCCTTCCCGGGCACCGAAAAAGCCTTTACCTACAACATCGACTCGCTGGCCGTCTTCAAGCAGAAAGACAAGGGCACGACTGCCGCACAGCAGGATCTGGCCAAGGTCGCCATGGGCGAGGACTTCCAGAAGGTCTTCAGCATCAACAAGGGTTCGATCCCGGTTCGTGAAGACATGCTGTCCGACATGAGCAAATACGGTTTCGACTCGTGTGCACAAACCGCTGCGAAGGACTTCCTGGCTGATTCGAAAACCGGTGGTCTGCAGCCAAGCATGGCGCACAACATGGCAACGACGCTGGCAGTGCAGGGCCAGTTCTTCGATGTGGTGACCAACTACATCAATGACCCGAAAGCTGATCCGGCCGAAACAGCCAAAAAGCTGGGCGCTGCGATCAAGTCTGCCAAGTAATTCGTTCTGAACCGCCTTTAACCGTCGTCCGCAGTGTTGAAATCTATGGTTGATTTCACCTGCGGCTGCGGCCTGGATTCGATATACCGCATGGGATACTCCCGATGAGCTCTGTCGCTGCGAACAGCAAAGCCTCGCCAATGGATGCGCTGCAACGCTGGCTACCAAAACTGGTGCTGGCCCCCAGCATGTTCATCGTGCTGGTGGGTTTCTATGGCTATATCCTCTGGACATTCGCACTGTCGTTCACCAACTCGACGTTCCTCCCTTCCTATAAATGGGTCGGTCTGGCGCAATACGCGCGTCTCATGGACAACGATCGCTGGTGGGTGGCAAGCAAGAATCTTGCGGTCTTTGGCGGGATGTTCATTGCAATCAGCCTGGTGATCGGGGTCCTGCTGGCCGTCCTGCTGGACCAGCGGATTCGTCGCGAGGGCATGATTCGTACTATCTACCTGTACCCGATGGCGCTGTCGATGATCGTCACCGGTACTGCCTGGAAATGGCTGCTCAACCCGGGTCTGGGTCTGGACAAGATGCTGCGTGACTGGGGCTGGGAAGGTTTTCGTTTCGACTGGCTGATTGACCAGGACCGCGTTGTGTACTGCCTGGTTATCGCGGCGGTCTGGCAGTCCTCCGGCTTCGTCATGGCGTTGTTTCTGGCAGGTCTGCGTGGCGTCGATCAGTCGATCATTCGCGCGGCCCAGATGGATGGCGCGAGTCTGCCGATGATCTACTGGCGCGTCGTGCTGCCAAGCCTGCGTCCGGTGTTCTTCAGTGCCGTGATGATTCTCGCGCACATTGCGATCAAAAGTTTCGACCTGGTAGCCGCGATGACCGCCGGTGGCCCCGGTTACTCATCCGACCTGCCCGCAATGTTCATGTATTCGTTCACCTTTAGCCGCGGCCAGATGGGCATGGGTTCTGCCAGTGCGATTCTGATGCTCGGCGCGATCCTGGCGATTCTGGTGCCGTATCTGTATTCCGAGCTGAGGACCAAACGCCATGACTAGTCATGTTGGCAAACCGGGCATCAGCTTCAGTCGTGTTCTGATTTACGCCGTGCTGATGCTGGCCTGTCTGATTTATCTGGTGCCGCTGGTGGTGATGCTGTTTACCAGCTTCAAGACCCCCGACGACATCGGCACCGGCAACCTGTTGAGCTGGCCGAGCGTAGTGACCGCAATCGGCTGGATAAAAGCCTGGGACCTTGTCGATGGTTATTTCTGGAACTCGATAAAAATCACTGTGCCTGCGGTGCTCATCTCCACCGCAATCGGCGCGCTCAATGGCTACGTGCTGTCGATGTGGCGCTTCAAGGGCTCGCAGCTGTTCTTCGGTCTGTTGCTGTTCGGTTGCTTTCTGCCGTTTCAGACCGTTCTGCTGCCGGCATCCTTCACATTGGGCAAGATGGGCCTGGCCAACACGACCACCGGGCTGGTGTTTGTTCATGTGGTCTACGGGCTGGCATTTACCACGCTATTCTTCCGTAACTACTACGTGAGCATTCCCGACGCGCTGGTCAAGGCTGCACGACTGGACGGTGCCGGTTTCTTCACCATCTTCGGGCGCATCATTCTGCCGATGTCCACGCCCATCGTGATGGTCTGCCTGATCTGGCAGTTCACCCAGATCTGGAACGATTTCCTGTTCGGCGTTGTGTTCTCCAGCGGCGATTCTCAGCCGATCACTGTGGCTCTGAACAATCTGGTCAACACCAGCACAGGTGCCAAGGAATACAACGTTGACATGGCGGCGGCGATGATTGCCGGCCTGCCGACACTGCTGGTCTACGTACTGGCTGGCAAGTATTTCCTGCGTGGGCTCACGGCCGGCGCGGTCAAGGGGTAATCATGGCGACTCTCGAATTACGCAACGTCAACAAGACCTACGGCAGCAACCTGCCGGACACACTCAAGAACATCGATCTGTCGATCAAGGATGGCGAGTTCCTGATCCTGGTCGGTCCATCGGGCTGCGGTAAATCCACCCTGATGAACTGCATTGCCGGTCTGGAAAGCATCAGTGGCGGGGAGATTCTGATCGACGGCCAGGACGTAAGCGGTACCAGCCCCAAGGACCGTGACATTGCCATGGTCTTTCAGTCCTACGCGCTGTATCCGACCATGAGCGTGCGTGAAAACATCGCGTTCGGGTTGAAGATCCGCAAGATGCCGCAGGCCGACATCGACGCTGAAGTGGCGCGCGTTGCCAAGCTGCTGCAGATCGAGCACTTGCTCAATCGCAAGCCGGGTCAGATGTCCGGTGGCCAGCAACAGCGTGTCGCGATGGGCCGTGCCCTGGCACGTCGACCGAAGATCTACCTGTTCGATGAGCCACTGTCCAACCTTGATGCCAAGCTGCGCGTCGAGATGCGTACCGAAATGAAGCTGATGCATCAGCGCCTCAAAACCACCACCGTTTATGTGACCCACGATCAGATCGAGGCCATGACGCTGGGTGACAAGGTGGCGGTGATGAAGGACGGTATCGTCCAGCAGTTCGGTACGCCCAAGCAGATCTACACCGATCCGGCCAACCTGTTCGTCGCCAGTTTCATCGGTTCGCCGCCGATGAACTTCATCCCGCTGCGCCTGCAACGCAAGGATGGCCAGTTGATCGCTGCGCTCGACAGTGGCCAGGCACGTTGCGAACTGCCGGTGGGCGTGTCCGATGCAGGCCTTGAAGATCGAGAAATCATTCTCGGTATTCGCCCTGAACAGATTATGCTGGCCGGCGCTGAATCGACCGGGCTGCCGACCATTCGTGCCGAGGTCCAGGTGACCGAGCCGACCGGTCCGGATACGCTGGTGTTCGTCACGCTCAACCAGAGCAAGGTCTGCTGTCGCCTTGCCCCGGATGTCGCGCCACAGGTGGGCGAGAGCCTTACCCTGCAGTTCGATCCTGCCAGAGTGCTGATTTTCGATGCTCAAAGCGGTGAGCGCCTTGGCGTGCTGGGAGCGCGGCAGGCGGCCGAACGGGAAAACAATGTGTCACCGCTCGAGCCGCAAGTGATAAATTGATTCAGCAACGAGTATCGCTGGCTGGCCGTTGGCTGCCAAAACGCGCGGCCGACCAGCGAACACAGGGCAGTGAATGAAGCAACACGTTTACCAAAGCTAATAACAATAAAACGAGGATTGATGGGATGAAGAAGATCAACAAAGGTAAATCGCTTTCCCGGCTCCAGTTGGTATGCAAGCTGTCGGCGTTGGGTGCGATGGGTCTGGCAGGCAGCGTTCACGCCGCCGAGCCATTTGCCGCAGATTCACCCTGGATGACGGGTGACTGGGGTGGCAAGCGCACCGAGTTGCTGGACAAGGGTTACGACTTCTCGCTGGAATACGTTTCCGAGATGGCCAGCAACCTCAAGGGCGGCTACAACGACGACACCACCGGTCGTTACAGCGACCAGTTCGCGCTGGGCATGAAAGTCGATTTGCAGAAGGTTCTCGGCTGGCAAGACGCAGAGTTCAAGCTGGCAATCACCGAACGTAGCGGTCGCAACATCTCCAATGACCGTATCGGCGATCCTCGCGCCGGTACACTCAGCTCCTCCCAGGAAGTCTGGGGCCGTGGTCAGACCTGGCGCCTGACGCAGATGTGGATCAAGCAGAAGTACTTCGACGGCGCGCTGGACGTCAAGGCCGGCCGTTTCGGTCCGGGCGAAGACTTCAACAGCTTCCCGTGCGACTTCCAGAACCTGTCGTTCTGCGGCTCGCAGGTCGGTAACTACGTAAGCACCTGGTACAACTGGCCAATCAGCCAGTGGGCGTTGCGCATCAAGTACAACATCACGCCTGAAGTCTATGCACAGGTCGGTGTGTACGAGCAGAACCCGTCCAACCTTGAAACAGGCAACGGCTTCAAGCTCAGTGGCAGTGGCACTGAAGGCATGATTCTGCCGGTCGAGCTGGTCTGGACTCCATCCTTCAACTCGTTGCCCGGTGAGTACCGCGTCGGTTACTACAAGAGCACGCCGAACGCCAATGACGTCTATGAAGACGTGAACGGTCAGCCGCAGGCTTTGACTGGCGCAGCGTTCAAGTCGCACAGCAGCAAGCATGGCTGGTGGGTCGTAGCTCAGCAACAGCTCACCACTCATGACGGCGATGCGTCGCGTGGTCTCAGCATCTTTGCCAACGCCACCGTGCATGACAAGGCGACCAACTTCGTCGACAACTACCAGCAGATCGGTTTCACGTACAAAGGTCCGTTCAACTCGCGTCCGAAAGATGACATCGGTATCGGTATCGCCCGTATCCACGTCAACGACGATGTGCAGGATCGCGTGCGTCTGGCCAACCAGATCAGCGGTATCAATGACTACGACAACCCTGGCTACCTGCCGGTCCAGAGCACTGAGTACAACTCTGAAATCTACTACGGCTTCCATGTCACCAACTGGCTGACCGTGCGTCCCAACTTGCAGTACATCAAGCATCCTGGTGGCGTAGATCAGGTTGATGATGCGCTGGTAGCGGGCATCAAGATCCAGTCGAAGTTCTGATTATTGACTGACGCGTAACGCGATCAAGGGTCGTGTGTGCTTTGCGGGCAGCCTGGCTGCCCGTTTTTTTTGGCTTGATCCTTTTATTTTTCAGGGACGCGATTGGCGATGACCACTCACGACGCGCAACTGCCTGAACATCCATTGCAACGCTTCTTCCGATCCCGACGTGCCAGACCGACTTTCGAGTGGGAGCGCCATCAGCTGCGCGATGTACTGGTTATCGACCACCCGCAATGTCAGGCCGTATTCAGTCGCCAAGGCGCGCAATTGCTGCATTTCCAGCCTCAAGGCCAGAAACCCTGGCTATGGTGTGCCGCGCAGTGGCCACAGGTGGGCGCCATTCGTGGAGGCGTGCCGGTCTGTTGGCCTTGGTATGGCCGGCATCCCGGCGAGAGCGGCTGGCCGGCGCACGGCTGGGGGCGTTTGCTGGACTGGAAACTGATTGACAGCAGTGAGTGTGAAGAAGGCGTGAGCCTGCACTGGCGCTTGCAACTGTGGGACTGGCAGGTCGATCTGCATGCCGAACTGGGGCAGGGCATGGAACTGCGTCTGAGCACGTGTCACGAGGACAGCGAACCGTGTCACTTCAGCCATGCGCTGCACGCGTATTGGCGGATCGGCGATGTGGCTGAAGTCGCACTGGAGGGACTCGACGGCGCGCAGGGTTATGACGAACTCAGCCGACAGGCGTGTCAGCAACAAGGCGAACTGCGCGTGGCAGGCGCCTGCCAACGCGTATTCGAACACGCCGGCGCCGTACAGCTCCAGGACCCGATCTGGCAGCGCAGGCTCAACATCGACACCGGCGACAGCACCAACACCGTCGTCTGGCACCCCGGCAGCAGACCACTCCTCGGCGTATGCGGCAGCGAGACCACAGGCTTCGTCCGCGTCGAAGCCGCCTCAGGCTCCGGCGACACCTTCAGCCTACGGCCCGGAGAACAGGTGCAGCTCAAACTGCAAGCCAGCCTGGCAGGGTGAGTTGCAGATGACGCGGAGCGTCGGCACGATAGTCAACGACACCCAGTCAGCCCTGATCCTCGATCGGATAACGGCTGTCATTCAGACTTTCCTTGATCTTGCGCAAATGCGGCTGAAAATCGACGCCGCGGCGCAACGTCATACCCGTTGCCAACACATCGAGCACCGTCAACTGAATGATCCGCGACGTCATCGGCATATAAATATCCGTATCTTCCGGCAGAGGAATGTTCAGGCTCACCGTACTGGCCTGAGCCAGCGGCGAACCGGCTGCCGTCAGCCCCAGCACCGACGCGCCGTTGGCCCGCGCGATACGCGCCACCTCCACCAACTCACGGGTACGCCCCGTATACGAAATGATCACAAACAACTCGCCGGTATGCGCCACCGACGCAATCATCCGCTGCATCAGCACATCGGCATGCGCCGTCACCGCCAGATTGAAGCGGAAGAATTTATGCTGCGCATCCAGAGCCACCGGTGCAGAGGCGCCCAGTCCGAAAAAATGGATCTGCCGCGCCTGAATGAGCATGTCCACAGACTTGCTGATCAAGGCCGGGTCCAATTGCTGGCACGCGCTGTCCAGTGACGCGATGGCACTGCCGAAAATCTTCTGGGTATAGGCCTCAGGATTATCATCCGCTTCCACCGCACGGCTGACATAGGCTGCGCCGCTGGCCAGGCTCTGGGCCAGTTGCAGCTTCAATTCCGGATAGCCGCTGACACTGAACGAACGGCAGAAGCGATTGACCGTCGGCTCGCTGACCTTGGCGGCCTGGGCAAGCGCTGCAATGCTCAGCCGCGTTGCCATCTGCGGGTTGAGCAGGATGACCTCGGCCACTTTACGTTCGGCCTTGTTCAGCTCGTCGAGTCGGCCCTGGATTTGCTCCAGGAGGTTTCTTACGCGGTCCATTCAAAGTCCTTGTCGGGGCTGATTTACCAACGGTTTTGCCTTGAGCTTTTATTAGCCCTTTAGCCTGTAGCAAAGGTGGCCTATCGTACTGAGGGCCTGTGTTGATCACCACTGGAATATGCTTTTAGGCAGAATGTTGTGGTTATTACTACATATGGCCTTGAGTAACGCCTTTAAAAAAGGTATTTGTAGCCTAACTTGATAAAAGAACCAACATTATGCCCTTGATTACGGTTGAACCGTGCACATTTGCCCTGTTTGGTGCCCTGGGGGACCTGGCGGTACGCAAGCTGTTCCCGGCTCTTTATCAGCTTGATCGCGCTGGACTGCTGCATGAAGACACGAAAATTCTTGCCCTGGCGCGTGAGCCAGGCGACGAAGAGTCGCATCTGGCGTACATCGAAAAATCCATGCGCCGCTTCATTCCCGAGACGGAACTGGAGCCGGACAACCTGGGCCGCTTTCTGGCGCGCCTCAGCTATCTGCATGTCGACTTCCTCAAGGCCGAGGACTACGTCGCCCTTGCCGAGCGCGTCGGCAATGCCGAAACCCTGATCGCCTATTTCGCCACACCGGCCTCGGTCTACGGCGCTATCTGCGAGAACCTGGCGTCGGTCAACCTCGCCGAGCGCACGCGTGCCGTTCTGGAAAAACCCATCGGCCACGACCTGGCCTCTTCGCGCCGGGTCAATGACGCCGTCGCGCAGTTTTTCCCGGAAAACCGCGTTTATCGCATCGACCACTATCTGGGCAAGGACACGGTACAGAACCTCATCGCTCTGCGCTTCGCCAACAGCCTGTTCGAAACCCAGTGGAACCAGAACCATATTTCCCACGTGGAGATCACGGTGGCCGAGAAGGTCGGCATCGAGGGCCGTTGGGGTTACTTCGATCAGGCCGGCCAGTTGCGTGACATGATCCAGAACCACCTGCTGCAACTGCTCTGCCTGATTGCCATGGACCCGCCAAGCGACCTGTCGGCCGACAGTATCCGTGACGAGAAGGTCAAGGTGCTCAAGGCATTGGCACCGTTCACCCCGGAGCGTCTGGCGACCCAGGTGGTGCGCGGCCAGTACACCTCCGGCTACAGCGAAGGCAAGGCGGTGCCTGGCTATTTGGAGGAAGAAAACTCCAATACCCAGAGCGATACCGAAACCTTCGTCGCGTTGCGCGCCGACATCCGCAACTGGCGCTGGTCGGGTACGCCGTTCTATCTGCGCACCGGCAAACGCATGCCGCAGAAGCTGTCGCAGATCGTGATCCATTTCAAAGAGCCGCCGCACTACATCTTCGCGCCTGAACAGCGTTTGCAGATCAGCAACCGCCTGATCATCCGTCTGCAGCCTGACGAAGGCATTTCCTTGCAGGTGATGACCAAGGATCAGGGCCTGGACAAGGGCATGCAGCTGCGCAGCGGTCCCTTGCAACTGAATTTTTCCGACACCTACCGCAGCGCTCGTGTCCCCGACGCTTATGAGCGGTTGTTGCTGGAAGTCATGCGTGGCAATCAGAACCTGTTTGTCCGCAAAGATGAGATCGAGTATGCCTGGCAATGGTGTGATCAGTTGATCGCTGGCTGGAAGAAGGCGGGCGATGCGCCCAAGCCTTACCCGGCCGGAACCTGGGGGCCGATGAGCTCCATTGCCCTGATTACTCGCGACGGGAGATCCTGGTATGGCGACATGTGACCTCAAGCTGCCAGCAGGGCTGGTAGCACACGATTTCGACACAGCGCAGCAACTGGCCGATGCACTGGCTGAAACTGTCGCCGAACGCCTCAAGCAGGCGATCAGCAAGAACGGTCTGGCGACGCTGGTGGTGTCCGGTGGACGCAGCCCGGTGGCCTTCTTCCAGCGTCTGGCGGCACAGCCGCTGGAGTGGTCGAAAGTCGTCATCAGTCTGGCGGACGAGCGCTTCGTGCCGACCGAACATGCCGACAGCAATGCCGGCCTGTTGCACCGCCACTTGTTGCAGGGGTCTGTGGCGAAGGCGAAGTTTCTCGGCCTGTACAGCGTGGCGAGCAGTGTCGAGGAAGCCGCGCAGGCTGCCGATCAGGCACTGGCCGAGCTGCCACCCATCGATGTACTGATTCTGGGCATGGGCGACGACGGGCATACCGCGTCGCTGTTCCCCAACAGCCCGAATCTGAACGAAGCCCTTGACCTGCAAGGTGAGCGCCGCTGCCTGCCCATGCTCGCACCGAGCGTGCCGCACCAGCGCCTGACCCTGACCCGCCGCCTGCTGGCGTCGGCACGTTCGCCGATTCTGTCGGTGTCCGGTCAGGCCAAACTCGACACCCTGCGCACCGCGCTGGCAGGCGATGACCTCGCCGAGATGCCGGTACGTGCCTTTCTCAACCCGTCTCTCGAGATTTACTGGTGCCCATAAGCTCCGATAAGCCCCACAAACAAAGGAACCGTCGCCATGACACAGAATGAAAATAATCAGCCGCTGACCAGCATGGCGAACAAGATTGCCCAGATCGACGAACTCTGCGCCAAGGCGAAGATTCTGCCGGTGATCACCATCGCCCGTGACCAGGACGTACTGCCGCTGGCCGATGCACTGGCCGCTGGCGGCATGACTGCGCTGGAAGTGACCCTGCGCTCGGCGTTCGGTTTGAGCGCCATTCGTATCCTGCGTGAACAGCGCCCCGAGCTGTGCGTGGGCGCAGGAACCGTTCTGGACCGCAAGATGCTGGCTGACGCTGAGGCGGCCGGTTCGCAGTTCATCGTCACCCCTGGCAGCACGCAAGACCTGCTGCAAGCTGCGGTCGACAGCCCTTTGCCGCTGTTGCCGGGCGTCAGCAGCGCTTCGGAAATCATGATCGGTTACGCCATGGGCTATCGCCGCTTCAAGCTGTTTCCGGCTGAGATCAGTGGTGGTGTGGCAGCGATCAAGGCTCTGGGCGGGCCGTTCAATGAGGTGCGTTTCTGCCCAACGGGTGGCGTCAACGAGCAGAACCTCAAGAGCTACATGGCCCTGCCCAACGTTATGTGCGTGGGCGGCACCTGGATGATCGATAACGCCTGGGTCAAGAATGGCGACTGGGGGCGTATCCAGGAAGCGACTGCGCAGGCAATGGCGCTGTTTGACTGATTTTCAGGATTTCGGAGTCAGCCCCTGCGGCTGATTCTGACAAGGAAGTTGTTGTTGGTTGTATGGCTTTTCGGTGCTCCCTGGTCCGGAGCACCGTTTTTTTCTCCCCGGACCGTCTCTTCGCTTTTACCCTCTGTCCTTGAACGACTGACGTGGACGCGTACGCAGCGGGTCCAATAGCGCGCCAAGGCCGTTGTGATCGATTTCCTGCATGAGCGCCAACAAACCTCCCAGCTCTCCTTTGGGAAAGCCTTCCCGCGCAAACCAGTTCAGGTAATGCCCCGGTAAATCAGCGATCAGCCGGCCTTTGTATTTGCCGAACGGCATTTCCTGTGTCACCAGCAACTTGAGTTTTTCCGGATTCATTCGCTATTGGCCTGTGTTCCACTCTCAGTCAGTACGATACGTGCATTCTGCATGCAGGCCAAACGTCCGATCATGCAGAAGTCACGAACGGGCAAATGTGAAAATTTCATAACTTATTGATTTTTATAGTTTATTTGAATTTCTAAAACTGGCACGGTGTCTGCAATTACTTATACATCGAACACTTTCGTATCACCTGCCATTAGGAAATTATCAAATGACTGATATCAACAAAGAAACGATCTCTATCCTGAATGACTTGGTCGAAACCAGCATCGACGGCAAGGAAGGCTTTGAAACCAGCGCAAAAAATGCGAAGGGTTCAGATGTAAAAGCGTTCTTCACAAGCCGTGCTATTGAAGTTGGCCAGGCAGTTACTGAGCTGCAGGCGCACGTAACGCGTCTGGGCGGCAAGCCTGAAGATTCCTCCAGCGTATCGGCTGACATCCACCAGGCGTGGGTCAAGCTGAAAACTGCATTCACCAGCAATGATGATCTGGCTGTCCTGGAAGAAGCAGAGCGTGGTGAAGACGTCGCCAAGAAGGCTTACAGCAAGGCGCTCGAGAAGTCGCGTGAGAAAGGCGTGGACCCAGCTGTGATCGCCGTGATCGACAAGCAGTATCAGGGCGTTCTGGAAAACCACGACAAAGTAAAAAAACTGCGCGACGCAGCACGCGCCGCAGCGAAACACAATGCGTAAGCGGTAACCGAAAAAACGCCAGCCAGTCTGGCGTTTTTTTATGCCCGAAGGCAGCCCCTCAAACCTGATCCATCACCTTTCGGGCAACCGAACTGCGGTACTCGACCCGGTTACGCCCATTGTCCTTGGCCTGATACAGCGCCTTGTCGGCCACCCCGAAAAATGCCTCCAGTTTGTCGCCTTGGCGAACGAACTCCGAAGCGACCCCGATGCTCACAGTGATGGGATGCTCGGCATTCCTGAACAGAGGCAGTGACTCTGCGGCCTTGCGGATTTTTTCCGCGATCAACATGGCGCCCGGCAAGTCTGTTTCCGGCAGTACCACCACGAACTCTTCGCCGCCATAGCGTGCAATCCGGTCGCCTGGACGGCGGATGCAATATGAGATGGTCTGCGCAATCAGACGCAGCGCCTCGTCCCCGCCCTGATGGCCATGACGCTCATTGAATGCCTTGAAATGGTCTACGTCGATCATCAGCAATGACAGCTGTTTGCCAGAGCGTTGCGCTCGCGCCCACTCAATTTCCATGGCTTCGTCAAGCTGACGGCGGTTATCGAGCCCGGTCAGACCATCTGTCGCGGCCAGGCTGGCCAGTGCATCTTCGGCACGGTGGCGTCTTCTCAGTTCGCGACACAGCAGCCAGGTCAGCCACAGAATGCCCAGACACAAGACGCTGGTGGCCGAGCCGACCAGCCAGGCGTTGCGCCGCCAGACGGCATACACCTCATCCTCTGACTGCCCGATGACGACGATCAGCGGCAGGTTGCCGACTCTGGAGAAGGTATACAGCCGGCGAGCGTTCAACTGCGTCGACATCGCGGCAAAGCTGCCATCGCCTTCCTGAAGAATCCGCTGAAAGTTGGGGCTGTGGCTGTAATCTTTGCCGATCAGTTCCTGGCCTTCCATTTCCGGGTAGCGAACGACCAAAATGCCTGAGGTATTGATCAGGTTGATGCTGCTGTCAATGCCCAGATTCTGGCTCATGAACAGGTGCTTGAAATACACCAGACGCATCTCTGCGCTCACGATCCCCATGAACTCGCCGTTGGGCCCTGATAGGCGGCGGCTGAAACTGATACACCAGTCCTTGTAGCCCCAGCGAGTCTTGTACGGTGCACTGACGTGTAGCGTCAAAGAGCGATCTACGGCATGGTCCTTGAAATAGGCACGGTCAGAAAAGTTGTCGTGTCGAGGGGTGACAGACAAAGAATCAGCCAATAGTTCGCCGCGGTTATCGAGCAATACCAGATCGCCCTTGTAAGAGGCGGCAGTGGCGCGATCGAACAGAACAAGTTGGCGCAGTTCAGGTGACAGTTGCTGAAGGTCCGGACGCTGCCACGCGCTGATCATGCCTTGCAGTGAAGAGTCGTAAAGTTCTGCGTTACGCATGACGTCGGCATCGATCAAACGCACGATATTGGACGCTGCGCGTGCTGCTGTCTGTGCTGCGTCGTCGCGCTCCTGGGCCAGTAGAGACGCCACGATCGCCAGAATGGCGAGCATTGAAGCGGAGCTGCCGAAAATCAGTATCAGCTCCGGACGGGTCCATCTGAGCCGGGCTCGCCGAGAAAACGCAAACACCATCATCGGTTGTTCTACCTGCAGACGAATGATTCTTGATAATCGGTTAATAAAATTATCATTTATTTGGGGAACTTATTGGCGCGTGTATAACACGCTCCTTATAGCCTCATATGAATGGAATGTGAATAAAGCAAGTGTATTTAAAACGCTGCGAACAGACGCACACTGAGGGCCGTGAAAATGGTCAGTGTAGTCAGTATTTTCGGTGTCAGCGGGGCAACTGGATGCCGAAGGTATTGGCGCCCTTGGCGCTGTTCACGAACACGGTGCCGCCGTGCATCAAGGCAATCGCCTTGACGATGGCCAGCCCCAGGCCGTGATTGGCGCCGCTGTTGCTGCGTGAGGCATCCACCCGATAAAAGCGCTCGAACAGTCTGGGTAAATGTTCCTGGGCGATTTGTACGCCCGGATTGGTCACGCTGACAGTGACATGGGCATCGCGGGATTCGATGTTGACTTCAATGACTTCGCCAGCGCGAGTGTGCTGAACGGCGTTGTGTAACAGGTTAATCAGCGCGCGGCGCAGGTGGGGCTTTTCAATAGGCGCGCTGGCGTCGCCGTTGACACGGACTTGCACGTGCGCGTCTTCCAGAATGAAGTCCAGGTAATCCAGCGTCGTAGCGACTTCTTCAGCCAGTGAGGTGCAGGTCTGCGCCTTGACCTTGGTGCCCTGATCGGCGCTGGCCAGAAACAGCATGTCGTTGATGATCGAGCGCAGGCGCTCCAGCTCTTCCAGGTTCGACTGCAACACTTCGAAATAATGCTCGGCAGAGCGGCCACGGGTTAGCGCTACCTGGGTCTGACCGATCAGGTTGGTCAGCGGCGAGCGGAGCTCGTGCGCCACGTCAGCATTGAACGACTCCAGCCTTGAGTAGGCTTGCTCGACGCGTTCCAGCGTGGAGTTGAACGAGGCGACGAATTGTTCGAGTTCCGGCGGCAGCGGCGACAGCTGCAAGCGTCCGGATAGCCGCGGCGGGGCGAGCTTCTGGACTTCCTGCGAGAGGCTGGTCAGCGGTCGCAGGCCAATTCGCGCGACCCAGTAGCCCAGCGCCGACGCCAGCAGAATGCCCAGCGTGGCGAGGCTGATCAAGGCGACCAGCAGCGAGTGCTGCGTGTGCCAGAACGTCTCGGTGTCGATGGCGGTCAGAAAGCGCAGTGCCGGACGCTGTTCCTTGGCGGGAAACTCGCTGACCAGCACTTTGAACGAAAACGGGTGATCCGCCAGTTTCAGGTCGTGCATGCCCAGCGGCCCCTGCGCAAAACGACGAATCTCAGCGCCAGGGTTGCCGAACTCGTAGAGCGGATTGTCACTCACCACCCAGAAGCGCAGGCGTTTATCCTCTTCACTGAGCAAGGTGAGCTTGGTCTTGATCTTGCCCCAGTGCTCCGGGTTGCCGAAACGATTGACCGCCGATTCCAGCACGCTGTAGCGCGCATCCACTTCCGCGCGGGGCAGCAGGTCGAGGCTCTTGTCGACCTGAAGGTACAAGGCCCAGCCGATCAGCAGAAAGACCACCAGCGCCACCAGCGCGAACAGCCCGCTCAGGCGCAGGGCAATCGAATCAACCCGCACTGCGGTTCTCCAGCACATAGCCCATGCCGCGAATGGTGTGCAGCAGCTTGTGCTCGTGAGGGCCATCGAGCTTGGCTCGCAAGCGCTTGATCGCGACTTCGACCACATTGGTATCGCTGTCGAAGTTGATGTCCCAGACCATCTCGGCGATGGATGTCTTGGAGAGAATGTCGCCCTGACGCCGGGCCAGCACGCTGAGCAGCGAAAACTCCTTGGCGGTCAGGTCCAGGCGCAGGCCGGCGCGGGTCGCCTTGCGGCTGATCAGGTCTATCCACAGGTCGGCGATGGTGATCTGCACCGGTTCGTGGCCACCGCTGCGC
This sequence comes from Pseudomonas sp. PvP028, assembly GCF_017832255.1. Lineage (NCBI taxonomy): Bacteria > Pseudomonadati > Pseudomonadota > Gammaproteobacteria > Pseudomonadales > Pseudomonadaceae > Pseudomonas > Pseudomonas sp. PvP028. The sequence continues at coordinate 100,193 of NZ_JAFIBL010000001.1, read as the reverse complement.
CGGGTCAGGGCCTGCAGGCGGGCGACCAGTTCCAGAAAGGAAAACGGTTTGCCCAGGTAATCATCCGCGCCTTCGCGCAGGCCGCGAATGCGGTCGTCGACCTGCTCGCGCGCGGTCAGCATGATCACGGGTGTCTGTTTGCGCGCACGCAACGCACGCAACACACCAAAACCATCCAGGCCTGGGAGCATCACGTCGAGAATGACGATGGCATGGTCATTCTCCAGCGCCAGGTGCAGGCCCTCGATCCCGTCGCGCGCCACGTCCACGGCATAGCCCTGTTCGGTCAGGCCCCGACGCAGGTAGTCGGCGGTTTTCTCTTCGTCTTCGATAATCAGCACGCGCATCGGGCGACTCTCACTTGTGCAGGGCCAGCGCCGGTGCGTCGGGCGCCGGGTGACGTCGATGAAACAGCCGCTCCAGTTGCAGATAAATGACCGGCGTCGTGAACAACGTGAGCATCTGGCTCACCAGCAGGCCGCCGACCACGGCAATGCCCAGCGGCTGACGCAACTCGGAACCGACGCCGAAACCGAGCATCAGCGGCAGCGCGCCGAGCAGCGCGGCGAGGGTGGTCATGATAATCGGTCGGAAGCGGGTGATGCAGGCCTCATAAATGGCTTCGTGGGGCGTGAGGCCCTGCTCGCGCTGGGCCTGCAGGGCAAAGTCCACCAGCAGAATACCGTTCTTTTTGACGATACCGATCAGCAACACCACGCCGATCAAAGCCATGATCGAGAAGTCCTGCCCCATCATCCACAGCAGCAACAGTGCGCCGATACCTGCCGAGGGCAGGGTGGAGATGATGGTCAGCGGGTGCACGAAGCTTTCATAGAGCACACCCAGAATGATGTACACCGCCACCAGCGCCGCAAGGATCAGCCAGGGCTGGTTGGCCAGCGAACTCTGGAACGCCTGTGCTGCGCCCTGGAAGCTGCCGATGATCGAGGCGGGCATGCCGATTTCGTTCTTGGCCTGATCGAGCATGCGCACAGCATCACCCAACGCGACCCCGGGAGCCAGGTTGAATGACAGGTTCGCCGCCGGGAACATCCCGTCATGGCTGATCGATAACGGCCCCATGCGCGGCGCACTGACTTTGGCCATTGCCGACAGCGGCACCATTTCGCTGGTCAGCGGTGAGCGCAGGTAGAAGTACGCCAGGCTTTCGGCCTTGCCGCGCTGCTGGGCGTCCAGTTCAAGGATTACCTTGTACTGGTTGACTTCCGTCTGATACTCGCTGATCTGCCGCTGGCCGAACGCGTCGTACAGCGCCTGGTCGACATCGGCCGTGGTCAGGCCGAAGCGCGCGGCAGCACTGCGGTCGATGTCGATGTGCGTGACGCTGCCGCCCAGTTGCAAGTCGTTGGACATGTCACGAAACGCCGGGTTGCTGCGCAGCTTTTCAGTCAGCCGTTGTGTCCAGGTGTTCAGTAGTTCGCCGTCGTTGCTCTTGAGCACGTACTGGTACTGACTGCGGCTCGGCCCGGAACTGAGGTTGATATCCTGCCCGGCGCGCAGATACAGAACGATGCCCGGGACTTTGGCCAGTTTGGGGCGCAGGCGGTCGATGAACTCGCTGACCGACACATCGCGTTCGGCGCGTGGTTTGAGCGAGATCCAGAAGCGGCCGTTGGCGATGGTCTGGTTGCTGCCCGAAACACCGACCGAATGCGAGAACGCCAGCACGGCAGGGTCCGCGCCGACGATCTTTGCCAGCTCCAGGTGTTTTTCCACCATGTCCGGGTAGGAGATGTCGGCAGCGGCCTCGGTGGTCCCGAGTGCAAAAGCGGTGTCCTGGACCGGGAAGAAGCCTTTGGGTATGAGGATGTAACCGACCACTGCCAGCGCCAGGGTCAGGCCGAACACGCCAAGCATCAGCCGCTGATGGGCCAGGGCCTTGCGCAAGCCACGCTCGTAGGAGGCGAGCAGGCGTTCACCGAATCCCGGTTTCTGATGCGGGTGATGGGTGGGCGCGCGCATGAACAGCGCGGCCAGGGTCGGCGCGAGGGTCAGGGAGACGACCACCGAAATAAGAATGGTCGCGGTTGCGGTCAGTGCGAATTCCTTGAACAGTCGCCCGACCACGCCGCCCATGAACAACAGTGGAATGAACGCCGCCACTAACGAGAAGCTGATCGACACCACGGTAAAGCCGATTTCCCCGGAGCCCTTTATCGCGGCTTCGCGCATGCCCTGGCCGGCTTCGAGATGACGGTGGATGTTCTCGACTACCACGATGGCGTCATCCACCACGAAACCGACCGCGACCACGATGGCCACCAGTGTCAGGTTGTTCAGGCTGAAGCCGAACAGGTACATCATCGCAAAGCTGGCAATCAGCGAGACCCCGAGTACCGCACTGACGATCAGGGTGGCTGACAGTTGGCGCAGGAACAGCGCCATGACTGCGACCACCAGCAGCACCGCGATCATCAGGGTCAGTTCCACTTCATGCAGCGAGGCACGGATGGTGCGGGTGCGGTCGTTGAGTACCGAGACATCGACGCTGGCCGGGAGCATTTCCTGCAGGCGTGGCAGTTCACCCTGGATACGGTCCACGGTGTCGACAATGTTGGCGCCCGGCTGGCGGAAGATGGCGATGTTGACGCCTTGCTGATCGCCGGACCACGCCTTGACGTAGGCGTTTTCCGAGCCCGCGACCACCCGAGCCACATCCTTGAGCTGGACGGGCGCGCCGTTCTTGTAGGAAACGATCAGTTGCGCGTAGTCCTGCGGCTTGAACAACTGGTCGTTGGAAGACAGGGTTGAAATACTGTCCTTGCCGTACAGGGCACCCTTGGCCAGGTTCAGGCTGGTCTGTTGCACCGCCTGGCGAATGTCCGCCAGAGTCAGCCCCAGCGCAGCCAGCTTCTCGGGAGCGGCCTGGACACGAATCGCCGGACGCTGCTGACCGGTGATGAAGACCTGGCCCACCCCTTCGATCTGGCTGAGCTGGCGCGCCAGAATGGTTTCGGTGACGTCGCTCAGCTCGGTGCCGGGGATCAGGCTGGAGCTCACGCTGAGAATCAGCACCGGGCTGTCGGCCGGGTTGACCTTGCGCCACGTCGGCAGGTTGGGCAGATCGGCCGGCAAGCGTCCGGCTGCGGTATTGATGGCGGCCTGGACTTCCTGCGCCGCAGTGTCGATGCTTTTGTTGAGCGTGAATTGCAGTGTCAGGTTGGTGGAGCCCAGTGCGCTGCTGGAGGTCATCTGGGTCATGCCCGGTATCGCGCTGAACTGCACTTCCAGTGGCGTGGCAACCGAAGACGCCATCGTCTCGGGGCTGGCGCCGGGCAGCTGCGCTGTGACCTGTATGGTCGGGAATTCCGCTTCCGGCAACGGCGCGATCGGCAGCCGCGGAAAGGCAATGACCCCCAGCAGGACCAATGCAAAGGTCAACAACAAGGTGGCCACCGGGTGGTCGATGCACCACGCCGACACCGAGCCCCGGCCGTTCATCGTGCAGGCTCCGCTTGCGCGCTGGCGACATCCGCAGCAGGCGCAGTGATCACTTCGACCGTTGCTCCCGGGCGTAGCCGCGACTGGCCGTCGCTGACCAGTACATCGCCAGCACGTGGTCCGCTGATCAGTGTCTGTTCGCTGTCCTGATAGAGCACTTTGACGGGTACGACTTCCACCTTGTTGTCGGCAGTGAGCCGATAGACGAAGTGCAGGTCAACACCGCGCTGCACCACTTGTGGCGGCACTTTCAGCGAGTTGAGTTCGATACCGGTCTGGATCTTCACGGTCACCAGTTGCCCTGGCCAGAGTTGCTCGCCGGGGTTTTTGAACTGAGCCTTGGCGCGGATCGTACCGGTGCTTGCCGACACCTGATTGTCGATCAATGAAAGCGTACCTTCACCCAAAAGCAGTCCGTTGGCCGCGCCGTCGCCCTGATACGCCTTGACGGTCGCAGCGTTGCGCTCGGCAATCAGCCCTTGCAGGGTCGGCAACATCTGCTGTGGCAGGGAAAACTCCACGGCAATCGGGTCTATCTGGGTCACTGAAAACAGCCCGGTAGCATCGCTGACGCGCAGGAAGTTGCCTTCATCGACATTGCGAATACCGACCCGTCCCGTCACCGGCGAGCGAATCTGAGTGTAGGACAACTGCACCTGTGAGGCGTTGATGCTCGCTTCGTTGCCTTTCGCCGTGGCTTCGAGCTGCCTGACCAGTGCCTGTTGCTGATCGAACGTCTGTCGCGAGATGCCATTTTCCTGGGTGAGCTGGCGATAGCGCTTGAGGTCCAGTTGCGCGACGTCCAGCTGCGCCTTGCTATGCGCCAACTGGGCACGCGCCTGTTCCAGTGCAGCCCGGATAGAGCGGTCATCCAGCGTTGCCAGCAGGTCCCCGGCCTTGACCTGCTGACCCTCCTTGACCAGCAGGCGCGTCAGCACCCCATCCACCTGAGGGCGGATCACGACGCTTTGCAGCGACAGCACCGAACCGATCCCAGTGACGAAACGCGGCACGTCCTCAAGACTGACCGTGATCACTTTGACGGGCACAGCGACAGCGGCATGTTTGGGGAGTGTGGCCGGGCGGGTCAGTTTCCAGCCGGCAATTGCCGCACAGGTGATCAACAGGACGACGGCGGTGACGGTCAGGGTCTTTCTGCGCATATGAAGAAAACGCCAAGTGTCGGTACGGAAGTAATGTTTTTTACAGCTTCCTTATAGCCTGCAAACCCGGTCAACAAAATGACTTTCAGCTGTCAGGTTTGTCAGAAAGCCTCCAGCGGGTGTGGCGTGCAATCAAGAAAAGTCGGAATTGGACGATACCTATGTTGAAGAGATAGTTGTCCAGATGTTTATAAAGTCCTAGGAGTTTTCCTACATTTTCCTAAGTAGGTTTCTGGCAGGTTATTCTCTCATCAACTTAAATTATCGTATGAGTCAATGAATGGAGTACGCCATGAGCAGTCAGAAAATGAACGGAAAAGTGATGTGGAAGTTACGGACCCTTGATAAACGCTTGTGGGTCGTAATCCTGTCGGCGCTGTGGCTGACTGCTCCCGCTGTGTCATGGGCAAAGGACGGTGCAATAACGTTGCGTGGCAGTATCGTCAACAGCAGTTGCAAGGTTTCCAGTACAGAGATGACGGCGCCCGGTGTTCAGTCGAGAACGCTGGAAGTTGCACCCGGGGTCACTATTCATGTGAGCACCGAACGTAATGTCTGTGGTGAGCAGGCAATGCCCTTCGTGACGCAGTATCAGGTGCTGCCTGCCGCCGTGGTCATCGACGGAGAAGCCCTGCAGGCGCGCGCTGCGGTGGTCACGTTGAGCTATCAGTAAATACCGGTCTGTCGTGTTTTTTTCGTCCGGACTGTCACGTTCTCAAGTGGCAGTCCAGTGCCAGTTAAGTTTGAGCGATAAATAATCTCGGCCACAGTGAAGGCGTCGGTAGTCTGTACCTGAGTAAGGGCGCGCTTCTGTGTGGAAAAAGGGTTTTTATCAGTGTGCCCGGCACGACTTATAATTATTCCTACAGACCTGTCCTGCGTGTCGTGTTGTGTTGTCTGCGGGGTGAAAGTTACCGAGCTGACAGCACTGAAATAGACCTGGCTCTATAGTGCTCACCGTCCGATAGCGGGCACACACGAAATAACACAAGGAAGGTCGTTAGCATGAAAAAGCTTTCTCTTACATTGGCAGTTCTGGGCGTAATGGGCGTTGGCATGGCAGGTACCGCCAGTGCGGCGAACAACGGCACAATGGTCTTCAACGGAACACTGACCAATATCTCCTGCGATGTGGGGCCGGGCACGGGTGTCAGTGCGGGGACCAACCCTGGCGAAATCAATATCGACCTGGGCAACGTGTCCTTCTCCGATATCGGTGTATCGAGCGAAAGCCGATTCGAGACGGCTGCCCCCATCCAGTTGCTGGTCAACTGCAGTGCAGGTGCAGACCAATACAACATGGTGAAGATGCGCCTTATTGCCCGTAACGGCAGTGGCCTGGACAACAACGACGCGAAACTCCTGCGCACCACCGGTGCGGCAGATGGCGTCGGTATCGGCCTGCTCAATGCGTCCAGTGTGCTGATGGATCTGAGTGGTGACGAAACCGTCGACACCACGCTGATCAAGGATGGCGCCAACGGTGCCACCGCTGAAATCAATTTTGGCGCGGTGTATGTGCTTAACGGCACGCCCACCAATCCTGGTAATGCCGACGGCTTCCTGCCGTTCGTGATGGATTACGAGTAATCGTGTCGGACAGGGCGGGCAGCGCTCGCTCTGTCCTTTACCGAATTCAAGGTGAACGTCAGCATGTTTCCCGATTTTTTCCGCTACACGATGCTCGCCGCGTTGTTGTTCTGCGCATCCACTGCTCAGGCGGGCATCGTATTGAATACGACGCGAGTCATTTACCAAGGCACTGATAAAGAGGTCAGTCTGGGTGTTCACAACAGTGGCGGGGGAGAGATTCTCCTGCAGTCCTGGCTTGAATCGCCTGTGGCGGCGGCCGGCACTCACGAAAGTCTGCCGAACTTGCCGTTCATTGTCACACCCGCACTTACGCGTATGGCCGGGGGTGGCAGGCAACTATTGCGGATCATTCATTCCGGTACCGACATGCCCACCGATCGTGAGTCGGTGTTGTGGCTCAATGTTCAGGAAATACCCCAGACCGCAGCAGAAAACACGCTGCAGATCGCGGTACGTCAGCGCATAAAAGTCTTCTTCCGGCCTGATGGTTTGCAGGGTGATCCACAGCAGGCTCCGGAAAGACTGAACTGGCAGTGGATCGATGACACCGGTGTACAGGTCGAAAATCCCGGCCCCTACCATGTATCCATGCTCCGGATTTCCATACGCCAACACGACACTGAACTTGCCCATCTGGACAGTCAGATGCTGGCGCCGCATCAGCGTCTGAATATCCCGTTACAGCACACCCCGGCAAGTGCACCGTTGCTGCTCAGTTTCGTCAGTCTCAATGACTACGGCGGACAAGTGCCTTATCAGGCAACCCTTATCCATAAACAACCGGTTAACGCCGGCAAGGCGTCGCCCCGATAAGCTGGCTTATCCACTGTCAGCGTTCACTATTCAAACCGTCGGGCCTCAGTGACAAGCAGCCCGGCAGACCTGCGTCTGTGTAAAAGGATTGCGCGGCGCGCGCGACAGCCGAAGTAGAGTGAAGACCGCTATGGAATGGCGCAAAGAAGTTAACAAGGGAGCCATTGCCCAGTGCGCGCTCCCTCACCCCCGACGCTGTGCGCTGGGTATCGGTTTCGGATTGACGTTGATGTTTGTACTCAACGCGTCAGCCGCCTCGTCGGGTAGCGACGGGGCAGCCAGATTCAATACGGCTTTTATCCAGGGAAGCGATCAGCCGGCTGACCTTCAGGAGTTTCTGCGCTCCAATAGCGTGCTGCCCGGTACTTACCGGGTTGATATCTACGTCAATCGCAAGCTGAGCGGCAGGCGGGACATCCGCTTTTTGAAAAATCCTCTGTCGGGCCTGATCGAGCCCTGCCTGTCGCTCGAGATGCTACAGAGCTTTGGTCTGGACTTGAGTCGTCTGCCGTCAGGTGAGGTATCTGCCCAAGCCTGTTTCGACCTGCCTGCGCGTGTCGAATTTGCTCGCGTCGACTATCAGCCCGGTGCGTTGCGACTGACGATCAGTGTGCCGCAAGCGGTGATGTCGCGCGGTACCCGTGGTTATGTGGCGCCGGAGCTTTGGGATCAGGGCGAGACCGCAGGCTTTATCAATTACAACGTCAATGGCAGCCGACGGCGTAACAAGGGCCTGGAAACGGATCAGTACTACGTGGGGCTGCGAAACGGTCTGAACGTCGGCGCCTGGCGTTTGCGCAACGAGTCCTCTCTAGTCGGCGGCAGTGACAGGCCATGGCGTTATCGCAGTAATCGTACGTTCGCGCAGCGCGACATCATTACCCTGAAAAGCCAGTTCACGCTGGGCGAGACGTTTACCGATTCGCAGGTCTTCGACAGTGTCCGCTTCAGGGGCGCGGCCCTGGCCTCTGACGATGGCATGCTATCTGACAGTGAGCGCGCCTATGCCCCGGTCATCCGCGGGATTGCCGAAACCAATGCGACCGTGGAAGTTCGCCAGAACGGTTTTCTGCTCTACAGCGGCAGTGTGTCGCCCGGGCCTTTCGAGATTGCCGATATCTATCCCAGTGGCTCCAATGGCGACTTGTCGGTGTCTGTCATCGAAGCCGACGGGCGCGTACGAACCTTCACCCAGGCCTATGCGTCGCTGCCGATCATGGTTCCCGCAGGCTCGTTGCGCTACAGCCTGGCCGGCGGGCAGGTCGACAACAACGACGACCAGCAGGCCTCTCCGGCGTTTGCCAGCGCAGCTCTGATCTATGGTCTTTCCGAACGGATTACCGGGTTCGCCGGGGCACAACTGGCCGAGGATTATCAGGCCGCGAATATAGGCACCGGGGTCAACACCGGGCTGGGCGCGGTGTCGATGGACCTCACCCGCTCGGTCAGCAAGGTGGATCGGCAGGCGCGCAGTGGGCAGAGCCTGCGGGTGCGTTATGCCAATACGCTGGACGTCACCGACACCACGCTGGCAGTGGCCGGTTATCGTTATTCGACCGAGCAATACCGGACCCTGAACCAGCACGTCAGCGACAGCGGCGCGCAGCGGCGAGTGTTGTCCTCCGGGCTGGCGCGGGATCGGCTGGAACTCAGCATCACTCAGATAGTGCCCGGCCAGTCGGCGTCGCTGAGCCTGACGGCGTCCGAGCAGCGCTACTGGAACCTGCCCGGCAAGACCCGGCAACTTTACCTGTCCTATAACGCCGCCTGGCATTCGCTCAATTACAGCCTGTCCATGGAACGCAACGAGGATTTCGGGCGAAGCGGTGACCCGAGCACCGACAATCGTATTGCCCTGAGCGTGACCCTGCCGCTCGGATCCAGCCCCGGCTCGTCGCGATTGTCTTTCAACGCGGTACGCGACAGCCGTGGCGAGTACAACGCGCAGGCCGGCCTCAATGGCCAGGTGCTGGGCGACCGCGACACGTTCTATTCGGTACAGGCTGGACGTGACAGCACCTCCGGCAGTTTCGGTGCCGGCAAGGTCAGCACCAGCACGGCATTCGGCCGTTTCGAGGCCGGTTATAGCCAGGGCCAGGACTACGATGCATTCAGCCTGTCCGCCGCAGGTTCGCTGGTGGCGCATGCCGGAGGCGTGAACCTTGGGCAGGCCTTGGGAGAAACCTTTGCGCTGGTTCAGGTGCCGGATGTCGGTGGCGCCCGCTTGAAATCGTTCAGTAACGTCGAGACCGCCGGCAACGGCTATGCGGTTCTGCCTTATGCGCAGGCCTACCGCACCAACTGGGTCAGCCTGGATACCCGGCAGCTGGGCGCTGATGTCGATCTGGAAAATGCCATCACCCAGATCGTGCCGCGCAGGGGCGCGATACCGGTGGTGCGCTTCAAGGCCAATGTGGGCCGCCGGGTCCAGTTCGAACTGGTCCGCACCGATGGTAGCAAGGTGCCGCTGGGCGCCAGTGTCGAAGATGAGCAGGGCAGGGCGCTGGCAGTGGTCGATCCAGGCAGCCAGGCGCTGGTGCTCAGCGAGCAGGATGCCGGCAGCCTGTGGGTGCGCTGGTCCGATCAACGATGTCAGGCGACATTCTCGCTACCGCCCAGAGACCCCTCGCGTGCCTACGAGCGGATCAGGGTGATATGCCGATGAGCGCTTTCGCTGGCTCATGCAAGGCGCTGTTGACGGCTGTGCTGTTGACGAGCGGCCTGGCGGCGCAGGGCGCTGTTTCGCTGAGTGGAACGCGGCTGATTTTCGACGGGCAGTATCGCGAAGTCACGCTCGAAGTGCGCAATCGCGGCACGTCCGAGGCACTTGTACAGGCCTGGCTCAGCGACGCCGCGGATGACGACGACACCCCGGGTGAGTTGCGCAAGGCCCTGTCATTCGTGGTTACACCACCACTTTCACGCCTGCCGGTGGGCGGCAGGCAGGCCTTGCGCGTGCTGTATCAGGGCGCAGGCATGCCGCAGAAATACGAGTCGCTGCTGCATCTTTACGTGCTTGAGATACCCCGACGCCAAGACGGTGCGGGGCAGTTGAACATCGCCGTGCGCCAACGCATCAACGTGTTCTACCGGCCCCCCGGCCTTGACGGTGATCCGGCCGACACCCCCGCGCGGCTGCTGTGGACACTGACTCATGACCCGTCGCACGCCTTGGTGCTGACGGTCAGTAACCCGACGCCCTATCACGCCGCTCTGCAAGCGCTGCGCATCGACGGGGTGCAGCTCGGCGATCATCTGCTGTTGGCGCCGGGCGTCCAGATTTCGATGGTTGTACCGGCGAGTGTCGAGCCTTCTGCCACACATCGTTTTTCATACCAGGCGCTGACCGACTACGGCGGCCGACGGACCCATTGCGCACAGCTCACCGGGCAGACGGCCACTACCGCCAGGCTGCCGAAAAACAATTCCATTCAGGACGAATGCTGATATGAAACATCTCTCTGCCAGAGGCTGGCTGCGATCCCTTGCCGTGTTGCTGTTACTGCAGCCGGCTTCCACCTTCGCAGTGGTTTGTACCACTCAAGGGACGGGCGAAACCGAAATTCACGATGATCTGAGCAGTACGGTGGCAATCCCGGAGTCGATGCCTGACGGGGAAGTGGTATGGCGTTCCGAACCTCTGACTGTTCAGATCGAGTGCGCCAGAGAGGGCTGGCAGTCCGAAGCGGAGGAAGTTTTTATCTACCTGAATCCGGACAATCGCTCGATCGGTCAGGGGATTCGTGCCGGAATGACGTTGCAGGGCATCGATCACCTGCACGGCAGTGGTCGGGTCGGTACCGGTAGCTACGTGCCGGTGTGTCGCGAGGGTGAGAGCACGCTCGAAAACTGCCCGAAAGTGCGCTTTAGCCTGGCGTTTTCGGTATTTATCCAGAAGTTCGGCGCTACACCGTCCTCCGGCGTGGCCAGTGATTTGCTCGATTACCGGTTTTTTCAGCTGGGCGGCGCGACAGACCCGAGTCTGCTGTCAGGGCGCAGCCTCAGTTATGTGATCAATAACCTGCGGGGACTGAGGTTCGTGGCCTGCGATGCCGATCTGCAAGTGCTCCCGGAAACCGTGGAATTTGGCGACGTTGCGATACACCAGGTGGCCATTGGCAAAGTGACTGCCACCCAGACATTCTCTCTGCTGACCAGCCGCAGCTGTGATTCGCCGTTCAGCATCGATGCGCGTTTCAGGCCGGTGACAGGCAATCTGTCTGGCGAGCTGCTGATCCCCGTCGGTAATGATTCATTGGGGATACGCATTACCAGTGCAGTCAACGGTCAGCTGCTACGTTACAACGAGCCATTCCATCTGGCGGAATTGCTCGGCGAAACCAACACGGCCAGGGCGGACTTCAATGCCGAACTGCTGTGGAACACCAACATTCCACGGCCCGGACCGTTCAATGCCGAGGTGATGGTCGATCTGTTCTACAAATGACGGCGACAGGAGGCTCGGGCGGTTGTGCGGCGATTGATGTATGCTGCGCGGCCGCGGGCATTTGCCCGGCCAATTCGACTTTCTGGTGACACCATGACCACGCCTGAACAACCTCCTGTTCAAGACGCCGCAGCCGACTCCGTCGCAGACACTGAAAACAAGGCTGTCATTGCGCCTTTCAGCTTTCCGTTCAAGCCTTCGGAGTTTGCCCAGGCCAAAAAGGAGCCGGCGTGGCATCAGAAAAACAACAAGCACGGCCACCACAAGACCCCGGGCGTCGCGCCGGCTGGCACCCGCAGGTCGATGGGCAAGCGCTGATCGCCTGAATGATCCTGCTCAGGCCGCCTGCAAGGGAATGAACAGGTAGGAAACCGGCTGCCGGTCAGTCACCTCGGCACCTTCCTGTTGCAGGGTGTCCAGAACGTGCTGGCCGGCGACGTGAAACGCCCACTTCGAACCTTGGGTCCGCTCATCCTGCGCAGGATTTGCGACCTCTTCGATGGCGGCGGCAAACGCGCCCATGTCCGGCAGGTAAGCGACGAAACCGTTGCCCTTGAGGGCGGTAGTACGGATGCCGAGCTTCTGGCAAATCAGTTGTTTGGTCTCTATTTCATCCCGGTCGGCCTGACGCGACTGTTCGATCAGGTCTATCAGTTGCCTATCGACCAGCCTGTCGTTGACGATAAGGTCAGGACCCTGCTCCCAGGACTCTGGCGGACAGCCTTTGTTCTCCGGGCGTAACGGGATGTGCGGGTTGATCTCCATCGGATAGATTCGGCACACCAGTGGCCGGCGCTCGTAGATGCGACACAGGTTTTTCTCGTCAAGATTCCGGCAGCGCCCCACGTTGTAGGCCGCGAAGGTGATCGCCACAAAGGCTGTGGTGCTGCCAGTGCTGACCTCGGCCGAGCGACGGCTGGCATGGGTCAGCTGCGTCTCGGAAACCCCATAGCCATTGCTCAGAAATGCCTCGGTCAGCACGATCACGTTGCCGCCATCGGCCGCCCACTGCGCGGCTTCGTCGAGCGTCAGCGGTACGTGATGGTCGGTGCAGCAGCCGCCACACCCTACGCAGGAAAACTTGGTGTCCATTATCTCGATGACCCGTCCAACAGGTAGGCGGCAAGCGACAACAATTGGTCACTCACTCGCTTGATGTGTCTCGGGAAGCAAGTTGCGCGCCAGACGTTGGCCGGGTCGGTCGCGGGTTCAGGCTGCAGGGATGTCGAAACGCTTGAGATAGACCATTGCGGATTTTTCATAAAGCCGCCGCGCCGCCAGGTTGTTTTCCATGACGTGAAGGTCGACCGATGCTTCATTACGCGTACGCAGATGGGTGAACAAATGATTGAGCAGGGCGTGGCCGATCCCGCTGTGTCGCACATCAGGGTGCACCACCAGGTCCCTGATGAATGCGCTGGTCCAGCACACGATCACACCGACTACCGTTTCGTTACGCATGGCCAGAAAGCACAACGACGGATCGCATTCGGGATCGTGTTCGAATGCAGCCAGCCAGTCCGGATAATCCGCTACGCAACCTGCCGCGCTGCCATACCCCAGGGTCAGCAGGCTGTGAATCTCTGCGGCTCGCTCAAGCGTAAGGGGATGTGGCTGGATGCCAGGCGGCCAGGCCGGGATGGGCACTGGCACTGCAAGATCCCGACGCATCAGCCAGTAATGCGCGGCGGATGCATCGGTCATGTTCGGACGTTGTGTCGCTGTGCGCTCAGGGATCAGAGCCCTTGGGCGACCACCGTACGTGCGGCCTCGATCAGGCATTTGGTCAACTCGGGTGACGAGAACTTGGTCAGCACGGCATTGGCCCCGGCGATCTGCGACTTCTCGCTGTTCATCGCGCTGTCGAGCGAGGTGTGCAGCAGGATGTACAGGTCACTGAAGTCCGGGGTATCCCGAAGTGTGCGGGTCAGGGCGTAGCCGTCCATCTCTGACATCTCGATATCGGACACCACCACGTTGATCTGCCGCGCAGTACCCTGCAGATCGAGCAGAACATCGATGGCCTCTTTGGCACTGCGCGCCGTGTGGCATTCGAGACCGAGATTGCGCAAGGTGATGATCGATTGCTGCAGCGCAACCTGACTGTCATCGACGACCAGAATCCGCGCTTTGCTCAGCAGTTCCGCATCCTCCTTGGCCAGCTCTGTGGACTGCACGACGATCTGCGCAGGGGCGATACCGTGGATAACTTTCTCGATGTCCAGTACCTGCACCAGCACGCCATCGACCTGGGTGACCCCGGTGATGAACGACTTGCTGCTCGACCCGTAGGGTGGCGGACGGATATCGGTGGTCAGGCAATGCACAATCTTGCTCACGGCCTGAACGTGCAGGCCCTGTTTCGAGCGGCTGACATCCGTGACGATCAGGCAGCCACCGTCGGGATCGGCCAGCGGCCGCTCGCCGATCGCACGACTCAGATCGATAACCGACAGCGACGAACCACGTAACGTCGCGATGCCTTTGACGTGTGGGTGCGATTCGGGAAGATGGGTCAGAGGCGGGCAGGGAATGATCTCGCTGACCTTGAGCAGGTTGATCGCCATCAGCTTGCCGCTGCGCAACGTGAAGAGGAGCAGCGAAAGTGAATCTGCTCGGACGTTCTTGGACATATGAACCTTCTGGCTGTAGGTGTTTCGTCGCCTGGTAGCGGCAAACAACTTTCTATGACAGGTTATCGACCTGAGGCGCGCTGGCTTGAGGATTTTTAACCGACAGCCGAGCGTGCCGTTCGCTTGCCATTGGACGTCGTTGCACTGCACCGTAGCGCGCCCGACAAGCGGACTGCCCACGTGCCGATGGTGGCAGTCTGGCTTCGGTTGCGTCAAACCTGGGGAGGGCGGCAGATTGTCGCGCTCTGTATTCCGACAACCTGCGTAGCGGGTTCCCACGCCATAGTGCTTTGCCAGAAAGGCGCCCTGCGACAAAATACCGCAGCTATATATAGAAGAAGAGCTGCGACAAACTGACGCACCCTTCTATATATAGAAGGGCTTTGCATCCGGCCCCTGCAAAAAACGTCCTGGCGGTCGTGGATCTGCTGCCATGCAGACCACCTGGCCGGCAAATGCGTCCGTATGGCTGGCCAATGCTTGAGTTGCCGAATCAGACAGATGATCATCGCGCACGCCTCGGCCCAGTCAGGCCGTCCCCACCCGTTGAGGCTGCGCACGCTGCACGGCGCAGGCCAACCCTTTCATCAGTTCAGTAAGGTATGTGAATGAGCGACAACACGTTGTACCTGAGACGCGAAAAGCGCTTTCTGGTTTTGCTGGGCATCATCTGCCTGGCCCTGATCGGCGGCGCCCTGTACATGCAGATCGCCCTGGGCGAAGCGCCGTGCCCGCTGTGCATCCTGCAGCGTTACGCACTGTTGTTCATCGCCATTTTTGCGTTCATCGGCGCCGCCATGCCCGGACGCCGCAGCGTTACGGTGTTTGAAACCCTGGTCACCCTCAGCGCCCTTGGCGGCATTGCTGCTGCCGGCCGGCATGTCTGGATCCTCGCCCATCCGTCCGACAGCTGCGGCATCGATGTGCTGCAGCCGATTGTCGATGGCCTGCCATTGGCTACACTGTTCCCTACCGGGTTTCAGGTCAGCGGTTTCTGCACGACGCCATATCCGCCGGTTCTCGGATTGTCACTCGCGCAATGGGCGCTGACAGCGTTTGTCCTGACTGCAGTTCTGGTACCGGCGTGCATCATCCGCAACCGCCGCAACCCTTACTAACTACAGGGGCTTTCGCAAAAATGCCCCGTGAATGCGGGGCTTTTTTCGCGTGTAATGATGCGTTTGAAGAGCGATTGTTACGCATATAGAGAATAACTGTTACAAAATTAGGCATAGTCATTAAAAATTTACGTATCTACAATCCCCGTCAGTTGTCGTTCAGCTTGGCCGAACGATCAGCATTTTGAGGCTTGGAGCGTCCCCTGTGCACTCTGAACAGGCAGCGCAACGCTTGCCTCTGAGGGCGTATAATGGCCGCGTCGAAAGCGTCTGCCCGAAGTTTTGGGCAGTTCCAGCAACTCAAAAAACAAGAATCCATAGCTAAACCCGGACTTGTCGATACGCCGCTGTGCGTACTGGCGGCCCTTGTTCAATTCAAAAAAATTAGCCGGCACTGGCAGGGCGAAGTGTTGGCGGTCGAAACCCAACTGCACCGCGCAAGCTGCTTTTAGAGGTCGTGAAATGAGTAAAAAAAGGTACCCCAGGTTTTTTGGCTTCTTGGCCCTTTTCTGTATGCTTTTGCTCAGTGGATGCGATGGCGTACCTCTGCTCGATCCAAAAGGGCAGGTGGGTATCGAGCAGCGGAACCTGATCATAATCGCAACGCTGCTGATGCTGATTGTCGTGATCCCGGTCATCCTGATGACCCTGATCTTCGCCTGGAAGTATCGCGCATCGAACAAGGCTGCCAAGTACACGCCGGACTGGTCTCACTCCACCAAGATCGAAATCGCAGTCTGGGGCGTACCCATGCTGTTGCTGGTCTTTCTGGGGTACATCACTTACGTCTCGACGCACTCGCTGGACCCTTACCGTCCGCTTGATTCGGACGTCAAGCCGGTCACCATCCAGGCGATCTCGGTTGACTGGAAGTGGGTGTTCGTCTACCCGGACTACGGCATTGCCACGGTCAACAAGATCGTGTTCCCGGCCAAGACGCCGATCAACTTCCAGGTCACTTCGGACAGCGTGATGAACTCGTTCTTCATCCCGGGTCTGGGTGGTCAGATCTACGCGATGGCGGGCATGCACACCAAGCTGCATTTGATCGCCAACGAGAATCACGAATTCAACGGTATTTCGGCCAACTACAGTGGCGCAGGCTTTACCGGCATGAAGTTCAAGGCCATCGCTACCAGCCAGGCTGATTTCGACAGCTGGGTCAGCGAAGTCAAGAGCTCGCCCAAAAAGCTTGGCACGGCCGAATACGCCGAGTTGATCAAGCCGAGCGAACGCAACCCTGTCGAACTCTTTTCCTCGGTCACCCCGAACCTGTTCCAGATCGTCATCGACAAGTATGAAGGTATGAATCCAGGCAAGAAGGTTGTTGCTGGTGAGAAGGAAGTAGCCGGTGAGGCTGGTGCGGAAAAAGGCAAAAATTCAGCTGCTGGGGCAGAGGAGTAAACGATGTTTGGCAAATTAAGTCTGGAAGCGGTGCCGTTCCACGAGCCCATAGTCATGGTGACACTTGCCATGATCGCGCTCGGCGGCATTGCGGTTGTCGGGTTGATCACCTATTTCCGCAAGTGGACGTACTTGTGGTCTGAGTGGCTGACCTCTGTCGACCACAAGAAAATCGGCGTGATGTACATCGTCGTTGCCATGGTCATGCTGCTGCGCGGTTTTGCCGACGCGATCATGATGCGTACCCAACTGGCGATGGCCCAGAACGGTGCTGAAGGGTTCCTTCCGCCTGAGCACTATGACCAGATCTTCACCGCTCACGGTGTGATCATGATCATCTTCATGGCGATGCCGTTCTTCACGGGCCTGATGAACATCGTTCTGCCTCTGCAGATCGGCGCTCGCGACGTGGCGTTCCCGTTCCTGAACTCCCTGAGCTTCTGGTTGCTGGTAGCAGGCATGCTGCTCATCAACCTGTCTCTGGGTGTCGGTGAATTCGCCAAGACCGGCTGGGTTGCGTATCCGCCTCTCTCCGGGCTGCAATACAGTCCTGGTGTCGGGGTTGACTACTACATCTGGGCGCTACAGTTATCCGGGTTAGGTACGACGCTGACGGGGGTCAACTTCCTCGTGACCGTTCTGAAAATGCGTACGCCTGGCATGAAACTGATGGACATGCCGATCTTCACCTGGACCTGCACCTGGGCAAACATCCTGATCGTGGCTTCGTTCCCGATCCTGACCGCTACCCTGGCGTTCCTGACCCTTGACCGCTACCTGGACTTCCACATTTTCACGAACGAAATGGGCGGTAACCCCATGATGTACGTGAACCTGTTCTGGGCGTGGGGCCACCCTGAGGTGTACATCCTGATCCTGCCGGCATTCGGCGTGTTCTCGGAAGTCATCTCAACGTTCTCCGGCAAGCGTCTGTTCGGCCACAAGTCGATGATCTTCGCCTCCGGTGCGATCTGTATCCTGGGCTTCATGGTCTGGCTGCACCACTTCTTCACCATGGGTGCGGGTGCCAACGTCAACGCCTTCTTCGGCCTGGCGACGATGCTGATCGCGATCCCGACGGGTGTGAAGCTATTCAACTGGCTGTTCACCATGTATCAGGGCCGTCTGCGCTTCACTGCGCCGGTGCTCTGGACCTTGGGCTTCATGGTCACCTTCTCGATCGGCGGCATGACCGGCGTTCTGTTGGCGATCCCAGGTGCTGACTTCGTGCTGCACAACAGCCTGTTCGTAATCGCTCACTTCCACAACGTCATCATTGGCGGTGCGGTATTCGGTTACATCGCCGGCTTCGCGTTCTGGTTCCCTAAAGCGTTCGGTTTCACCCTGAACGAGAAGTGGGGCAAGGCAGCGTTCTGGTTCTGGATCGTCGGCTTCTTCGTCGCATTCATGCCGCTTTACGCGCTGGGCTTCCTGGGCATGACCCGTCGTCTGAACGCTACTGACATGCCAGAGTGGAACATCTACCTGGACGTCGCGCTGTTCGGCGCCGTGCTGATCGCCATGGGTATCGCTTCGCAGCTGATCCAGCTGTTCGTGAGTATCCGTGACCGCGACAACAACCGCGATCTGACCGGTGACCCATGGAATGGCCATACCCTGGAATGGTCCACTTCATCGCCTCCACCGTTCTACAACTTTGCCGAGCTGCCAAAAGCTGACGACGTCGACCCGTTCACCGATGCGAAACGTGCCGGTACCGCTTACAAGGTTCCTGCCCGCTACTCGGCGATCCACATGCCTAACAACACGGCGACCGGCCTGTACATGGGTATGTTGCTGACGGTCTTCGGCTTTGCATTCATCTGGCACATCTGGTGGCTGGTAGGCGCAAGCCTGGTTGCGACCATTGCCGTCTTCGTTGCTCACGCCATGCGTGACGACCAGGGCTACATGGTGCCTGCTGAAGATGTAGCGCGTATTGAAGGTGAGCATCACAAGGTCCTGGCGGCCAACGGTGCATACACTCCTGTCAAGTCCTCGCTGGAACAGGTTTAAACAATGTCAAATATTGCAATCAACTCCGGAGCCCACGATCACGGTCACGACCATGATCATGGGCATGACGATCACCACGACAGCGGTGGCATGACGGTCTACGGCTTCTGGCTGTACCTGATGACCGACTGCGTGTTGTTCGCCTCGTTCTTCGCGGTGTACGCCGTGATGGTCAACAGCGTCGCGGGCGGCCCGTCGGGCCAGGACATCTTCCTGCTGCCATTCGTGGCTGTGGAAACCGCGTTCCTGTTGGTCAGTAGTATCACTTACGGCTTCGCCATGCTGGCACTGTACAAGGGCAATAAAAGCCAGGTACTGGGCTGGCTGGCACTGACCTTCCTGTGTGGTGCTGCGTTTATCGGTATGGAAGTCTATGAGTTCCATCACCTGATCGAAGAGGGCTTCGGTCCTAGCCGCAGCGGCTTCCTGTCAGCGTTCTTCGCGCTGGTAGGTCTGCACGGCGTGCACGTGACCAGCGGCCTGATCTGGATGGCGATCATGATGTTCCAGGTCCAGAAAAAGGGCCTGACCAACACCAACAAGACGCGCCTGAGCTGCCTGAGCCTGTTCTGGCACTTCCTGGACGTTGTCTGGATCGGCGTGTTCACCGTTGTCTATCTGATGGGAGCTTTGTAATGTCGAATTCGCATCACTCCGCTGAAGACAATAGTCACGGCTCAGTGAAGTCGTACATCATCGGTTTCGTACTGTCGATCATCCTGACCGCCATTCCGTTTGCCCTGGTGATGTCACCTTCGCTGCCGAAGGACATGACGATCGCAATCGTTCTGGTCTTCGCGATCATCCAGATTCTGGTGCACCTGCATTACTTCCTGCATCTGGACTTCACAAGCGTGCAGCGTAACAACGTGATGGCCTTCGCCTTTACCACGATGGTTATCGTCCTGCTGGTCGGCTTGTCGCTGTGGATCATCTTCAGCGTCCACCGCGAAATGATGGCGCATTGAGGAATACCAGATGTCACTGAAGCACTTTATCCAAATCACCAAGCCGGGGATCATTTTCGGTAACGTGCTTTCGGTGGCAGGTGGCTTTTTTCTGGCTTCCAAGGGAAATATCGATTTCGGCGTGTTCCTTGCGGCGGTCATCGGTACTTCCCTGGTCGTTGCGTCCGGTTGTGTGTTCAATAACTGCATCGATCGCGATATCGACCAGCGAATGGAAAGAACCCGTAACCGGGTTCTGGTGCAGGGCCTGGTTTCTCTGAAACTGGCGCTGCTCTACGCAACCCTGCTCGGTATTGCAGGCGTTGGCCTGCTGTACACCGAGGCCAATCCGTTGGCCGCACTGTTTGCAGTGATCGGGTTCGTGATCTACGTCGGCCTTTACAGCCTGTACCTGAAACGCAGATCCGTTCACGGCACGCTGGTGGGCAGTCTCTCGGGGGCCATGCCGCCGGTGATTGGCTACTGCGCAGTGAGCAACAGCTTCGACTTTGCGGCACTCACGCTACTGGTGATGTTCAGCCTGTGGCAGATGCCGCATTCGTATGCGATCGCCATCTTCCGCTTCAATGATTACCGTGCTGCGAAGATTCCGGTTCTGCCGGTCAAGCGCGGCATTCTGGTTACCAAGCGCCACATCATGCTCTACATCCTGGCGTTCCTCGTAGCGACCCTGATGTTGACCGTGGGTGGCTATGCGGGCCTCAACTACCTGGCTGTTGCAGCGGGTATGGGTATGTACTGGCTGTACATGGCCTGGAAGGGCTACAAGGCCGTTGACGATACTGTCTGGGCTCGCAAGCTGTTCGTGTTTTCGATCTTCACCATCACTGCCTTGAGCGTGATGATGTCGGTCGACTTTCAGGTGACAAAAGAATTGCTGGTGACTTACGCTTTCTGATTCCACTTGATGCGCAACATGAAAACCCCGTTCTGCGAAGAACGGGGTTTTTTTTTGAGTGCCGATCTACACTGAATGAAAGACAGGGCATGTCGGCAGTTTTTCCGCGGCTATAAATGCCTGTTCACAGGACGTTTTTGACCTTTCATGGAAAATCAGGAGCGCTTGCCGCATGATGTGCCGTTTTCAAGCGACCTGTTACAGATATTCGGTTTCCGAGCCCGTCAGGGCTGATCATGATTATGGCTGCTACCCATGATGTCTTCAGAAAGTCAGAACCCCACGCCCAGCCCTTTGGTTTCCATCGTTGCCCCTTGCTACAACGCCGAGCGATTTCTCGAGGTCGCGATTCAGAGTATTTTTGCTCAGGACTACGAGAATTTCGAGGTGATCGTCGTTGACGATGGCTCGACCGACAACAGCATCGCGATGCTGGAGTCCCTGCAGCAACGCTATCCTTTCCAGCTCTATCGCCAGGCCAATCAGGGCGTCAGTGCTGCCCTCAACCATGGTCTGCGTTACGCCAAAGGCGTGTACCTCTCTACGCCGGATCTGGATGACATCATGCTTCCCTCATCGGTGCGGATTCGTGCCGAGTATCTGGACAATCATCCCGCGGTAGGCTGTGTCGGCGCACTGGTCAGCTACATGGATGGCGACGGCAAGGAAATCAAACGTCAGTCCCGCGATCACATCGAGCGGCTGACGTTCGATGACATATTGCGCGGAGCGGTGGTCGTTGGCGCGCCGGTCGCTCTGTACCGCATGAAGGCCATTAAGGATGCGAACGGCTATGACCCGCAGATAAGGGTGCAGGATTTTCAGGCAACACTGAAAATCGCTCATCTGGGCTATGAAATTCATGTGCTCCCCGAGATCGTCACGCGCTATCGACGTCACCCGAACAACCTTTCGCGCAAGTACAAGGTGTTGCTTGAGGCTGACCTGAAAAGCATCGAGCCCTATCGGGATCATCGCGAATACCAGAGCGGTCGTACTCAGGCCATCAACAAAGCCTTGAAATATGCCGCGGTCGCGGACAAGCGGTATGCCTGGGGGCTTTTGTTTTCCATCCCATGGAGGCAGATCAACAGAACGACCTTGCGGCGCTGCAAGCGTTTACTCCTGAGCTATCGGTAAGTCCTGCCTGACTGTCCAAAAAAATGTGATTGAAGATATGAAATTTATCGAGCTGTTGAAAAATAGAAAAATACGCAAGCAGTTGCGCAAGATGGACAAGCTGGACAGGCACGCCGAAAAAATCAGATTGAAATACCCGCGTGCGGTCGTTGGCGTGGGGACTTACGGCATTCCGGATATTGTCGACTTTGGTGACGATTCGGTGTTCAGGGTCGGTGCTTATACCTCCATTGCCGGGGGTGTGAAAATTCTACTGGGCGGTGAGCATCGCACGGACTGGATTACAACGTACCCGTTCCCGGCGATGGTCGCGCAAGTCGCGGATATTCAGGATTACGCGCCGAGCAAGGGCGATGTGGTGATCGGCAGCGACTGCTGGATTTGCGCCAATGCAACCATTGTGTCGGGTGTCACCATCGGCCATGGCGCCATTGTCGCGGCAGGTGCGATGGTCGTTCGGGACGTGGCTCCCTATTCGGTGGTGGGAGGCAACCCCTGCAAATTCATCCGTTGGCGATTCGACGAAGACATTCGCCAGTTGCTGCTTCAGGCGGCCTGGTGGGACTGGCCTGTCGAAGAGGTCAAGTCCGTTGCACGAACGTTGTGCAGCTCGGATATGGACACGTTTATCGACTATATCCGCGAGCGCCAGGTAGCGCCTCCGCTCCCGGTCGGGTGAGCTCTGGACTCATGAGGCTCCTGCCCGCAAGCCTGCTTCAGAAATGCCATGTCGGTTTGCATTTATTTCGAGCCTCATGGCCCGAATGATCTGGCAGAATAAGGCATTGGCCTGACTCGACCAGGCAGTCGCTAAAATGATAGAGGGCGTTATGAGTCAAGAAAGCATCAACTGGGACACTCTGGGTTTTGATTACATCAAGACCGACAAGCGCTACCTTTCTCATTGGCGCGACGGTGCCTGGGATCAGGGCTCGCTGACCGAGGACAACACGCTGCATATCAGCGAAGGGTCGACCGCGCTGCATTATGGTCAGCAGTGCTTCGAGGGCCTCAAGGCTTACCGCTGCAAGGATGGCTCGATCAATCTGTTCCGTCCCGATCAGAACGCTCAGCGCATGCAGCGCAGCTGCTCCCGCCTGTTGATGCCCCACGTCCCGACCGATGTATTCATTGAAGCCTGCAAACAGGTGGTCAAGGCCAACGAACGTTTCATTCCGCCTTACGGGTCCGGCGGCGCGTTGTACCTGCGCCCGTTCGTCATCGGTGTGGGTGACAACATCGGCGTGCGCACGGCGCCTGAGTTCATCTTCTCGATTTTCTGCATTCCGGTGGGCGCCTATTTCAAAGGTGGCCTGAAGCCGAACAATTTCGTCATCTCCGGCTACGACCGCGCTGCGCCCAACGGCACAGGCGCGGCCAAGGTCGGCGGTAACTATGCTGCCAGCCTGATGCCCGGTTCTGAAGCCAAGAAGCACAGCTTTGCAGATTGCATCTATCTCGATCCGCAGACCCACTCCAAGATCGAGGAAGTGGGTTCGGCCAACTTCTTTGCCATCACCAAGGACGATGTGTTTCTGACGCCCAAGTCGCCATCGGTGCTGCCGGGGATCACCCGCCTGTCGTTGATCGAACTGGCGAAATCCCGTCTGGGCCTGACGGTCGAAGAGGGTGATGTGTTCATCGACCAGCTCGGCGAGTTCAAGGAAGCGGGCGCATGCGGCACGGCTGCTGTCATTACTCCGATCGGCGGGATTTCCTACAAGGACAACCTGCACGTGTTCTACAGCCAGACCGAAGTCGGTCCTGTCACTCAGCGCCTGTACAAGGAACTGACCGGCGTTCAGTCCGGTGACATCGAGGCGCCAGCCGGCTGGATCGTCAAGGTCTGATGAGCTGACCCGGATCGTTCCAGCGTCGAACGCTGGAACGATCCTCGGCCCAATGCTCAGGCTTCAGGTGTTTTCCCTTCCTCAAGCGGCTCCTTCGCCGGCCCCAGCACGATCGCCAGATGCCGCAAGTCGTCGACCTCCAGGCCATAGCTTTTGCCTGACGGGCTCTGTGTGACCGTTCCCAGCGCATACACCGTGAAAAACTTCACGTCCTCCGCATGGCTCAGCAGCTCACTGATGTAGCGGCTGGAGCGATAGGCCTGCATCTGCGCGGGCGATACGTAGAGCGTCACCAGTTTGCCGTCCAGACGGTCGAAGAACCTGAACTTGAAACCCAGCCCGTACCGCTGCTCCACCAGACCGCCTCCGAACAGCACCCGGCCGTTATCGCCTGATTGCGCGTATTTGATATGGCGAAAATACGAGCGCAACGAAACCTCGCCCTGCCCCGGAATTTTCAGCTTCAGCAGCTTGAAGTCTTCCAGTGACAGCTCGGCCTTGGCCTGCCGATAGCTGTCCACCAGCCGCTCAAGATTGTTGGTGCGGGTTTCGCTGTAGCGAGCAGTTGGTGGCTTGGCTGGTTCTGTGACTGGAAGCGTTGCAGCAGGGCGCTGGGCGCCAGCATCGGGTTTTTCCGGGCCGGACGTGTCCTTGGTCGGCGCCTTGATGACCGGGTCGAAGATATCGATGTAGTCGTCCAGCTTGCGTTTGGCCTTGCGCAAGCGTGTCTGTACATCGGTTTCTTCGACCGGATCGTTCGATTCTTCCTCTGCTTCTGCGCGCTCATCCACCCATTCGCAGCCCGAGTGATGGTCGTAATGCGGGTTGGCGCGAAAGTGCGCGGCGACGAAGGTTGGGTTGTCCTGTGGCTTCACGTCATAGCGAACCCCGGTAACCTTCGCCCCCATTGTCCTGCACGCCTCGGTCGAGCAGAGAAACTCGAAGCGTGCGCGTGGCGGCTCCTGAGAGAAGTATTCGCGTCGGGCAGCGGCGATCGACAGCTCCTGCTGCAGTTCGACACAGTACGCACGGGTGATGGGTTTGCTGGGCTTCATGCTCGTTTGGCTGCCTTCCAGTGAGAGTTGCCGTAACACGCTATTTCACCCGGACACGCCTTGCAACCATTGCACAGCAGGACGTCGAAGGCAGTGCCCGGCAACACCGCTTCATACTCACTCGGCGGGCACTGCCAGCCATTCTCCCAGCGCCTGCTGATACTCGCCGGTGGCCTTGCTCAGGTGCAGCCATTGGTCCACGTAGCCTTTCCAGGTCACATCATCGCGTGGCAACAGGTAGGCCTTTTCGCCGTATTGCATGTACCGGGTCGGATTGACCGCACACAGGCCGGGCATGCGTTTCTGCTGGTAGAGCGCTTCGGAAGCATCGGTGATCATCACGTCAGCTTTCTTGTCCAGCAGCTCCTGGAAGATGGTCTTGTTGTCGTGAAATGCAAGGGACGCCTTTGGCAGATGAGCGCGAGCGAAGGCTTCATTGGTGCCACCGGCGGGTTCGATCAAACGCACAGAGGGCTGGTTGATCTGCTCGACAGTCTGATACAGGGCCTGATCGGCGCAGCGCACCAGCGGGATTTTGCCATCGACGTCCAGCGTGTTGCTGAAAAACGCTTTTTTCTGGCGTTCCAGACTCACCGAGATGCCGCCCATACCGATGTCGCATTTACCGGCGACCATGTCCGGCATCAGGTTTTTCCACGTCGTGGGCACCCACTGCACATTCACCCCCAGGCTCTTGGCCAGTGAACGGGCCATGGTGATATCAATGCCTTCGTACTCACCGTCTTCGCGCAGCAGGGTATAGGGCTTGTAGTCGCCAGTGGTGCAGACAGCCAACTGGCCAGTTTGCAGCACCTTGTCCAGATGCGAGGTGTAGTCCTGAGCCTGAGCCATGCCTGTGATGCCCAGCAGCAGGGCGGTCAGGGCGCTGTATTTAAGATTCATCATGAGTCTGGATGCTCTCAGCGGTGCGGTCGATTTTATTGGAGTCGACAGATTGCTTCATTTGTCACGTCGATGTGAAGCTGTAATCAAAACATGCCGTTGGCCGGAGGAGGGTAAATCAGGGGTTGAACATTTCGTAAAAAAGCGTAATGTTGTGCCCCATGATTCTTGAGCAAATCAAAGCGGTCGGCAATGACACTCGCATGTTGATCATGGAGTGGCTGAAAAACCCGCAAGCCCATTTCCCTCCCCAGGACCACGGTGATCCGGCGATAGGCGTGTGCGTGTCGCACATTCAGGCCAAGGCCAACCTGTCGGCTTCTACCGCGTCTGCGCATCTGGCCATCCTGCAACGTGCCGGGCTGGTTCAGGCAACGAGGATTGGCAAGTGGACCTATTTTCGCCGTGATGAGCAGGCCATCGACCGGTTTGCCGACAGGCTCAAGAAAGAACTCTAGGCTTTGAGCGTTATTTACACATTTCGTCATTTTGCGTAATGTTGAATTGATAGGAGATTGACCATGAGCAATACAACCATCTACGTGCAGGCTGGCGGCGGCTACGATCAGGTCAGCGTTGGCGAAAGCGAAGTGCTTGCACCTAAAGCCGGTGAGATCACTGTGCGTCTGCACGCCAACTCGCTCAACTATCACGACTTCGCGGTCGTCACCGGCATGTGGGCACCGACGGAAAAACGCATTCCCATGGCCGATGGTGCAGGCGTCGTCACCGCAGTAGGCGAGGGCGTCAGCGAGTTCGCGGTTGGCGACTCCGTGGTCAGCACGTTCTTCCCGGAATGGATCAGCGGCGAGCCACTGGTTGAAGGTTTTGTCACGGTGCCGGGTGATGGCGTCGACGGTTATGCCCGCGAGCAGGTCACTGCCCGTGCCACCTCGTTCACCCTTGCGCCAAAGGGCTACAGCCATGCCGAAGCGTCCACGCTGACCACCGCTGGCCTGACCGCGTGGCGTGCGCTGATGGTCGATGACGCGTTGAAAGCCGGCGATACTGTCCTGGTGCAGGGCACTGGCGGTGTATCGATTTTCGCGTTGCAGTTCGCCAAGATGGTCGGTGCGACCGTTATCGCCACGTCGTCGAGTGATGAAAAACTGGAGCGTCTGCAAGCCATGGGCGCCGACCACCTGATCAACTACCGCAAGGACAGCAACTGGGGCGAGACTGCCCGCAAGCTGACCGGCGGCCGTGGTGTGGATCACATCATCGATGTGGGCGGTCCATCGACCCTGCAGCATTCCATGAATGCGGCACGGGTCGCTGGCCACATCTCGGTCATCGGCATTCTGAGCGGTGTTGCCGGTCAACTGGAGTTCGTGCCGGCGCTGGTCAAACAACTGCGCATGCAGGGCGTGCTGGTCGGCAGTCGCACCCAGCAACAGGACATGATCCGCGCCATTGATGCCAACGGCATGCGTCCGGTCATGGACCGTTCCTTCCCGATGACCGACATCGTCGAAGCGTTCCGTTATCAGGAAACCAATCAGCATTTCGGCAAGATCTGCCTGGATATCTGATCCGCACCACTGTGCTGTTAACTGAGCACAGGTGAACAGCGCTGGCCTGCCGACCTTGGTGTCGGCAGGCCAGTCGTGATGTTTTGCATTACTTTCCCCGGCGACCCCCGTTCATTTCCTTGCATCAAGTTCGCAGGTCTGTGGTCACATCCTCTGTGGCATGAAAGACGTTCGTGCTGTGCAGCCTCCGCGCTGCCTGGTGCCACGTTCAATTCGATTATCAGATCAGGGACGCATTGAAATTATGAAACCTCATCTTTTGCTAGGTCTGCTTGGCGTTTTCTCTTTCGGTGTTCAGGCTGCATCGCTGGACGTTCCGATCAATCTGGTCAGCGCTGATGGCGCGCCCAAACCTATCGGCAGCGTTACGGTGAGCGAAACGCAATACGGTTTGCTGTTCACTCCGAATCTGAAAGAGCTGCCTGCAGGCATCCACGGTTTTCATGTGCATGAAAACGGCAGTTGCGAAGCGGGTACCAAGGACGGCAAGAAGGTTGCAGCCCTCGCGGCTGGCGGTCACTTTGACCCGGCCAAGACCGGCAAGCATCTTGGGCCTTACGCCGATGGCCATCTAGGCGATCTGCCTGCGCTGTACGTGGCTGCTGACGGCACTGCGAGTTATCCGGTGCTTGCCCCACGCCTGAAGAAACTCTCGAAAGTCAAAGGCCACGCGCTGATGGTTCACGCCGGCGGCGACAACCATTCCGACCACCCCGCACCTCTCGGCGGTGGCGGTGATCGTGCTGCCTGCGGCGTGATCTGATGCCGCGTGCCTGCATCCGTTTCGGATGCAGGCACGCCAATGGTTACAGCTTTCTCGCGTGAGTGAGAAGGGCGCTACACCGTTCTCTCCACGACGCGGCGCAGAGCAATCACGCGTGCTTGAGCGCATCCCCATGATGCATCGCCGAATGACCGGTCTTGTCGCTTTTCACTTCGTACTGCGGATCGTCCTTTGAAGCGGGCCGATGTTTGCCCATGAACTCCACGTCCTGCACATGTACTTTGGTGACTTTGCCATGCACCTGGCCTGCCTCGGAGTTCCAGTGTACGGCGTCGCCAACTTTGAATGCGGTGGTCATTGAGATGTCCTCGAGTGGAGAGCGACTGATCTGCGGCGTTCGCTCGGTACTGTTCGGAGTGTTCGGCGGGGGAAGAATTCACTGTGTTTGATCGGGTGGTTGGCCTTTATCTTGCTCATGTATCTGCAGTTCGTTAAGAAGGAAGTGCTGACATGATGAAGTGGCTTACAGGTGCCCAGATTGCTGATGATCAAACTCGGGTTGTGGCTGACGGCGTCTTGCAACACGGCCGCGCATTGTCCGAGGCGAAAGGGGGAATGGCTGATCCTATTGCCTGCATGATCATGGAGAACGATCTATTGATTGGCAGCGCCACAGGCCGAACCGAGTTCCAGCGGCTGTTTGTGAGTTACCTCTGGATCGATGCCGGGTCGCGCGGAAAAGGGCTCGGGGCGCAGACCCTGCACAGGCTTGAAGCGTTGGCCATCGAGCGAGGCTGTACTGACGCTCTGATCGAAACGCTGGATGACGATGTCGCCAGATGGTACGCGCGTTGCGGTTATGTGCCGATCGCATGCCTTCCACGCTACTGTGGCCACTGGAGCCGGCATACGCTGTTGAAGTCGTTCGGTGCACAGGAGCGCATGTGAAAGAAGTACGATGGGCGCTGCCATCGCCCGGCACACCGCCTGCTTGCCGCGAACTTCAATCTTCGCGCAACACCGCCAGCCTGCGCAGGATCTTCAGCACGTAGCCTTTTTCAATCATCGCGCCATGGTGTCCATCGCAAAAACGCTCGCCTCTGATGCAGTACGTCAGCAGCGTTTGCATATCAGCGAGGTTTGCCTGGGCGATATAGATGTCGTCATTGAGCATGTCCGCCGCGCCATGATTAAGGTAATCAATGTCACACCAGCAGTCTTTGGCCACCGCGCGATAAAACGCTTCGACTACCGGAAAGTAGTCTGGCCAATAGGTGTTTTCCTTGATGATATAACTCTTGATCGCCACGCCGTCTGGGTACAGCAGTGGCAGGTAGGAGAGTAACTGGTCAATATCGTCGGCCCCCGGCGAGGGTTCATCAGGCAAACGTGTTTCGCTTGAGGGATGTGGCAGAAATGTCCTGACCTGTCTTGGCGTATGTTCGGCCACATAAATATCAAACGCCCATACTTGCCCGGCCGTCAGTCGCTGGTCTTTGTAGTGCTGCACATATTCTTGATAGCGTTGAAACGCGTCCGATTGCGCGCCGTCGGCAAACAGCGAAGCAATAGCAGCGGATTGAGTCAGCCAATAAACATCCGGCGAGCTTTCGGCTTTTGACGTAACGATGTCGATTGCCGCTGACTGCAGCTCTCTGGCCAACTGCCGTCCTGTTTCACGGCATGACTCGTCCTGACTGGCTGGATCAGCCTGTTCCGTTTGCGCAACGTAGGCGTGGTAGCGGGCTCGCAGCGGTTCGTCCTGTTGCCTCAATGGGGGGCAGGCAGGCGGCTGCAGACGCAGTGGCTCCGGCTCTCTATAGACTGGCAGCCAAGCCAGATTTTCCTGCACGCGTGACATGGATTCTTGCTGATCGGCAGGCTGCGCAGGCGGCAACCGATCAGACTGCTGCCCCTTGGACTTTCGGTCGAAGCGCGCTTTCAGGCGCATCAGCAGCTTGATCATATGGGCACTCCAGTGCATCGCCTCGATTCAAAAGGGGATTCTCGCATCATTGCTCTTGGTGTAAGTTGAAATGCTTCCTGATCAAACGATCAGAAAAATTCGCGCTTTGCCTGCCAAGGAATGCCTTCAACCATGAACCTGTCACTCAAAAAACTGGCTGCTTCCACCTTGATACTCGCCAGTCTATCGTCGTTCACCAGTCTGGCAAACGCCACTGTCACTGCACAACAGAGCGCCGTTATCCTCAAGACATTCAATGATGCATCGGTAAAGGATTTCAGGCAGTTTCTGAACAATCTTGCCAGTGCTGATGTGGTTAAAACTGCCGATTTTGGCTCGGCCATCAGTGCCTTTCTCGACAACAAGCAACTTTCCGCAGCGCAACAAAACGACATTCATCGCTTGCTCGGTTTGTATACCCGCATGAAGTACGGCAGCGCGGCCACTGAAACCCTGCGTGAGCTAGTGGCTATT
Organism: Pseudomonas sp. PvP028; assembly: GCF_017832255.1. Lineage (NCBI taxonomy): Bacteria > Pseudomonadati > Pseudomonadota > Gammaproteobacteria > Pseudomonadales > Pseudomonadaceae > Pseudomonas > Pseudomonas sp. PvP028. Next base: position 70,034 of record NZ_JAFIBL010000001.1, on the reverse strand, counting down.
CCCACGGTTCGTGTCGACGGCGTTGCCCAGCATGAAAACCCGGCGTTCATAAAGATCGCCGACACGATCAAGCGCCTGGCCGAGGGCTTCAATCTGAAGTTTCGCAACGTCGATAACCGTGTGTATGAAGTCTCGCTCGATGGCGCTGGTGATGAAGTAGTTGGCATTCATGTGCATGCCGATGTTGTACCGGTCACGCCGGACAACTGGGTCTTGCCTGACGGCACTCGTCTGGACCCGTTCAAGGTGACGCTGATCGGTGATCGCATGTATGGACGCGGCACCGAGGACGACAAGAACGGTATTGTGGTTGCGCTCTATGCCATGAAAGTCATCAAGGAAGAAAAGCTGCCGCTGGCCAGAAACTTCAAGTTGCTGATCGATACCACGGAAGAAACGGCCGGCGACGCAATCCCTTACTATTTTGAGCGTAACCCGACGCCCGCCTACAACCTGGCGCTGGATGGCGGTTACCCGGTCGTGATTGCCGAAAAAGGTTACGGCACGGTCATGGCCAGCTTTGCCCGACGCGAGGCTGAAGGCGAGGGGGCCGAGATTGTTTCAATGACCGGGGGCATGGCCACCAATCAGATTCCGTCGAAGTCGGTCGCCACTCTACTGACTGACAAACCTGCCGAGCTGGCTGCAAGCTTGCAACAGGTCAGTGCCGAGTACGTGAAAAGCAATGGCGGTGACTTCGAGGTCGATGCCAGGGTCGACGGCAAGGACGTCAAGCTGACTGTGACCGGCGTGTCCGCGCACTCATCGGCACCCCAGTCCGGCGTCAACCCGGTCGCGAGGATGCTGGACTTCATTAACAGTCTGCAGGGCAAGGTTGCGCTTAAACACAACCAGATCACCGATGCTGCTCGCTATGCCGCCGACAACTGGGGACTCGATTACCTGGGAAGCAAGTTGGGCGTGGGGTTCTCCGACGACTTCATGGGGCCTCTCACAGCATCCTTGACGTACGTCGCAATGGATGAAAAGGCATTCAAACTAGCGGTCAATCTGCGTGTGCCGAAAGGCAAGTCCCCGCAGGAGCTCAAATCCGAAATCGCCGAAAAGCTCGCCGCCTGGAGTACGAAAACCGCTATCAGGCCAGTGTTCGACTATTCCATCGCCGAGCCGATGTACCGCAACCCCGAGGGTGAGTGGGTCAAGGCGCTGCTCGCTGTGGCCAGTGAAAATCTCGGTATGGAACACACCTTTGGCACGTCGGCTGGCGCTACGTCGGTCCATTCATTGCCCAACGGGGTGCAGTTCGGTTTGGCGAGACCCGAAGTCAAATACACCGGTCATACGGACAACGAGTTCAAGACCACCGGCCAGTTCTTGCTGGATCTGCAGATCGTCACTGAGATGATGGGGCGTATCGGACAACTGCCGAAGCTCTGACACGACGCCCGGGCCTGTCGAAATGACAGGCCCGGGTTCAATGCGCAGGCAAACGAGGCGGGCAACGAGTAAAACCGAGTCTTGGTCTAAGCGCATTCCACCCGGTTGCGGCCCAGGCGCTTGGCCTGATAAAGCGCCTTGTCTGCACGCTGAATGAGGCTGGCGGCCGTTTCCCCGGCGCTGAGTTCTGCAACGCCCAGAGAAATGGTCACCGATCCGGTTTCCGGAATCACCAGGCTTTCAACGCTTTTGCGAATGCGCTCCGCGAGTTCGGCCGCCTGTTTCAACGAGCTGTCGGGCACCAGGATCAGAAACTCTTCTCCTCCCCATCGAGCGGCGACGTCCAACAGGCGGATACGTTGTTTGAGGATGGCCGCAACGCTGGTGATTACGCTGTCCCCGGCAGGATGGCCGTACCGGTCATTGACCGCCTTGAAATGATCGATATCGCAGATGATCAGGCTGAACGGCTTGCCCGACATACTTACCGCAGGTATCTGTCGCTCAAGCGTATGCTCGGCTGAGCGACGGTTATCCAGCCCGGTCAGCGGATCGCTGTGAGCAATCTCCAGCAACTTTTGTTCGCGGCCCAGGCGTGTGGTCACATCCTGGCTGATGCTGACATAGTGGGTGACTGCGCCTTCAAGGTTACAGAGCGGCGAAATGCTGTGTTCCGCATAGAACAGCGAGCCGTCCTTGCGCTTGTTGATGAAGGTCGTGCGAAGCGGGGCGCCACTCTTCAGCGCTTCCTTGAATTGCACATAGAACGCCTCATCGTGTTTTCCAGAGCTCAGCATCCGCGGGTTTTCGCCGAGGATTTCGCTGCTGCTGTAGCCAGTGATCTGCTGAAAGGCTTCATTGGCAAACACGATGGTGGAATTGCAGTCGGTGATGATAATCGGATCAAGCGCAGCGTTCAGTGCCTGCGCCAGCAGGTGTTGCTCACGCTCGGCGCGGATGCGCGGGCTGATGTTCTGCTGCACAGAGACAAAGTTGCACACCGTACCTGCATCGTCGCGCACGGGAGAAATTTTCCACTCGACGATGTAAGGACTTCCGTCCGCGCGGTAATTGACCGTCGACCCTTCGAAAAAAAGACTTTCGCTCAGGCATTCGCGCATCCGCTCGATCACTTGAGGATCGGTGTCCGGGCCTTGCAGGATCCGTGGTGAGGCACCGATCAATGCCTCTGCCGTGTAGCCGGTCATGGAGCAGAAGGCCGGATTGACGTACACGATGAAGGGGCCGCCATTGGCCAGATTGGCGTCGGTGATCAATACGGCATTGAATGACTGTTCAACAACGGCTTCAAGCAAGGCAAGACGCTGGCTGGATGAGGTCATCTGATTTCCTGTCGAGTGATCCGTTAATTGATCGCGGCTCTGATCAGATAATGTGTGACGCAATGCCGGTTGGACAATGGATGCAGTAAGTTGGACCGCAGGCACCGAGCACTGGTTGCACAGGCACTATACCGCCATGAATAAACGGGTGCATGACGCCCATCACGACGGTATTCAGTACGCTGCGCAGAGCTTCCTGGATCAGTTACCAGGTCATTGGCAAGATTTTACAGGTAGAGACACATTACAAGACAGCATGCTCACGCTCAGGCTGCGCAATGGCCGGGAGTCATTCCGGCCCATCAACGTCGGGGTAGATCAGGCCGTGCACTCGGCAGCGGACTTGATGATGTGCAGCAGTGCCTCTGAGCGCATCGGCCTGTTTAGCAGATAGCCCTGAAAGTAAGGGCAGCCCATTTTGCGCAGCAGGTTGTATTGTTCCGCTGTCTCCACGCCTTCCGCCGTGATATCCAGATTCAGCGCTCGGCCCAGCGACAGGATGCTGCTGACAATGGCTTTGCTGCGCTCATATGTCATCATTCGGGACACGAAGGACCGATCGATCTTCACGGCATCGATCGGGTAACGGTCAATGTAGCCGAGCGAGCTGTAACCCGTGCCGAAATCATCCAGCGCCACTCTCACGCCAAGCTGCCTGATCTGCCGGAGAACCTCGGCGATCGCGTCAGGCTGATAGAGAAACACTGATTCGGTGACCTCGATCTGAAGCTGGCCCGCGGGCAGGCCGGTGGTGGCGATGATCCGTGTCACCTGATCGACGAATCCAGGGTGGCTCAGCTCTTTCCCGGACACATTGACGTTGAGCCTCAGGTCCAGGTGAGAGAACTCCTTGCGCCAGGCCTGCACTTCGCTACAGGCCTGATGCATGACCCAGGCCCCCAGCTCATGAATGATCCCGAGGTCTTCGGCAATCGGGATGAACGCATCGGGAGAAATGATGCCCATGGTGGCATGGTTCCACCTGACCAGCGCCTCGACCCCGACCAGGTGCTCACAGTTACCGCTGTAGATCGGCTGATAAAAGACCAGGAAATCCTTGTCTTCAAGTGCCTGGCGCAGCGCGTTCTGAATCACCAGCGTGTCGATCGCCGCTTCGCGCATCGAGGTGTTGAAGATGCTCCAGCGCCCTCTGCCCTGTTTTTTTGCGGAGTACATGGCAACGTCGGCGTCACGCAGCAACTCTTCGGGTTTGGTATGGCTGTCACCTGCGGTGACGATACCGATGCTGCACGAGATGAAAATGTCCTGGTTTTCGATCTGTATTGCCGTGTGCAATTGACTGACGATACGTTCAGCCATCTTTACGGCAGTCTCCGGCTGATCCTTGCCCATCAGCAGGATCGCAAATTCGTCGCCGCCGATTCGCGCTAAAACGTCATTAGAGCGAACGCAGGTCTGCAATCGATTCGCGACCGCCTTGAGCAACTTGTCACCGGCCAGGTGCCCCATGCTGTCGTTGACTACCTTGAAGCCGTCCAGGTCCAGAAAGAGTACCGTTGCCCGTTCGTATCGGGGGTCGCGGATTTCAAAGGCCGTGGTCAACTCGTTCATCAGGTAAGCGCGGTTGAACAGTGAGGTCAGCTCATCGTGAAAAGCGATATAGGTCAGCTCTTCGGAAATGCGTTCGCGCTCCTCCAGCCGGCTCTGTAGCGCAAGCTTTTCCTCCCACTCCAGACGGGCTCGCTGAGCCAGTTGCTGAGACTCCTTGCGCTCGGTGATATCGCGCTGCACGGACACCCAGTGGGTGAACCAGCCTTTTTCGTTGGCCACCGGCACAATGCTCAACTCGACCCAGAACTTGCTGCCATCCTTGCGGGTGTTGAGCAGTTCGACCTCAACCGCCCGCCAGTGACTGAGTGCCTCACGAATAACGTCCAGTGTTGCCCGACTGGTTTCCTCGCACTGCAGGATGCGGGGCGTGCGACCTATGACTTCCTCTTCAGTGAAGCCGGTGATCGCCAGAAACGCAGGGTTGCAATAGACGATACGCGGGCCTGGCAGATCGATGGGTTCCGCTTCGGTGATAAGAATCGCGTCATTGGCGTTGATGACCACAGACTCAAGCAAGCGCAGGCGTTCGAACGAGGTGACCAGCGGGTTATTGGCTTCGGGATCACGTCCCGGTTGCAGGTAAGTACGAATATGAGCCGCCTGGGCCTGCAGCGCATAGCGTTGCGCAGCGCTCAGCACCATTGCTTGATCGCTGTTGCGCAACAGCATTGCGCCGAGCAATTCATGCCTGAAGCCACGGATAGCAACGTAGATCAGCGTAGACCCCGAGCTGTTGGTTTCCATCGTATTCGCCGGGCTGTCCTGACCGACCAGCACCACGTCGCCATACGACGAGATCATCCTCAACCATGCCTCATCCGCTTTGGGCAGGCTTTGACCGGAGCTGACCAATTGCTCCCAGCCTGTTGCGCTGGATACCATCAGCAAACCGGCGGTGCACGAGGCGGAGTGAGCAGCGGCCTGCAATACCTTGGCAACATCTTCAATATTCGTCGGTATGACGTGGTCGTGCTCATAGCCCTGTGGGTTCATCGATCACTATTCCTGAGTGGTGCGCATGTGTGGCCCGGATCATGTTTGGCAGCGCATAAGCGGCGGATCCGTCCTGTGGACCTCTTCCAGCTGCGCGCAGACATGGCCTGGTTGACTTAGCAGTTTTCAGCTGCGACTACGTACAGACTTGAAGTTGCTCACGATGTTTGGTCGAGGCGACGACTGACCCATTGCATAAAGAGCCAGACGGTCATTCACCGGCGAATCTGCAGTAGGGAGTCATGTGTCAATACATCGAATACGAGATGATGGTTAAGTGCCATTATGTACTAATGGCTAGGACAGGGCTGGTTTGAAAAGGTTGCATGGGATCATATCTATCCGCATGGAGTGCTAGCGCTACTGTGGCGTGATAGCGTCAGACGGAGAGTCGAAGTTGGCCTGCTCATATGAATAGCCAGTATGGGGGAGTTGGAGTCGTTCGCAGCCATGCTATTTGTAGCGTTACGGTGCTCCTAACGCTCAGCTTTAAAGACACCCGCTTTCTCAAGCGTTCTGACTAGATCATCCGGTTTGATGATTTCCGTCGTCGAGTTCAGTTCATGGGCGGACCACCACCGATGCTCCGTCATCACCTGGGTTTCCTGCAGCGTCCATTCTGATCGAGAGAGTACCTGGCTCTCTGCATATACAACGTAATAGCGTTCAACAGCGAGTACGCTCTCACCACTAGGGAGCAGCATTGGAAAACGTCTGTTGGCAATATGCTCAGCGACCGAGTTGACCCTGATACCGGTTTCTTCGCGCAATTCACGTATGGCGGCGGCCTCATAAGTTTCGCCGTTTTCGACGCCTCCACCAGGCGTTGCCCAATAATTGCTGCCGGCCAACGCCCCGTTTGTGTGCTGAAATCTGAAAAGCAGTATTGTCATCGACGGGCTGACGATTAACAGCCTCGATGATTTGCGCTCACGCAATGGTTTGTCTACCTGGAAATTTGACATGAAACCTCACGCCTCATACCGCCGCCGCGCATCACTGAGCATGGAAATCGTCAGTTTGCGTACTTCCAGTTTGCTGATCTCTACATGGGAGCGCAGCAGCAATAATGCTTCGTCACGCTTGCGCGCCTGAAGGGCATTGAGGATCGCGGCGTGTTCGAGGTAGGTATGTTCGATACGCGCGCTTTTGAAGAAGTCCAGACGGCGCACGATCCGGATGCGCTCGGTCACTTCCTGGTGGATGCGGGCCATTTCCAGGTTGCCTGAAGCGGCCACCAGTTGGGTATGGAACTGTTCATCGAGGTCGGCGACTACTTGCATGTCTATCTGCCAGCTATCGCGATCAATCAACCAGTGTTGGCGCAGAACAGTGAGTTCCGGATGCACTTCGGCCGATGCACAGATGCGCTCGACCGCTGCGCACTCCAGGACGATGCGCAGATCGTAGAGCTGGTCGATCTTGTTGAAGTCCAGAGGCTTGACTGACCAGCCACGCCGGAACTCGACATCCAGATAGCCTTCGCGCTGCAGGCGGTAGAGCGCGTCACGCACTGGTGTTCGCGAGACCTGATAACGGTCGGCCAGTTGGGTTTCGGTGAAGCGATCGTAGGGCAGCAGGTAGAAGTCGAAAATCTCCCGCTTGAGCCGCCGATAGACGTCTTCAGCCAGCGCGTTGGTGGTGTTCGGGGAATTCAAGGGCGTGGCTCCAGGCTGCTCAGGTCAATGCTGACATGTGCAGCAACGACTTTCCAGCCGCCCTCCAGTCGCGCCCAGGTCTGCATCTGCCGACCAAGGCGCTGGGTGACGCCATCATGAAACTCGGTACTGACCGTGGCGAAGTCTTCACCGAAGGTGCTCACCACGGTACGCAGCAGCGTGCGTCCCGGTCCGACCGGCTGACACTGGCGTCGATAGCGAGCGATCGTGTCCGCGCCCAGCAGGTTCTCCGCGACGCCGTAGCGGACGGTCTGTTCGGAATTCCAGAAATACGCATCCAGCGTGCTCAGCTCATTGGCCAGCAGGGCGCGTTCGTAGTCGTGAAAGGCGTGGGTCACTTCAGCGACCACGTGGGGGAGGTTGATGTCCATCAAAGTGTGCTCCTTGTCAGCAGCGCCTGCTCCAGGTCCGTCAATGAGGCAACCCGGCCGACAATCCCGCCCTGTGCGGTGATCATCTCCAGCGTGGCCTGTTTGAACGCGGGAAAGTAGCTTTCGGTTGCGTCCTCGATCAGCAGGCAGCGATAACCCCGGTCATTGGCTTCACGCATGCTGGTCTGCACGCAGACTTCGGTGGTGACGCCGGCAAAGATCAAATGGATGATCCCCGCGTCGGTCAGCCGTTGTTGCAGGTCGGTGGCGAAGAACATGCCTTTGCCGGGTTTGTCGATGACCCACTCGCCAGCGCGCGGCGCCAGGGTGTCGATAATCTGATTGCCGGGTTCGCCGCGAATCAGGATGCGTCCCATCGGACCGGGATCGCCGATGCGCAGGCCCGGCGAGCCATGGTCACGTTTGGCTTGCGGGCAATCGGCAAGGTCCGGACGATGTGATTCGCGGGTATGGATCACTGCCATGCCCTCGTCGCGGGCCAGCGCCAGCAGGCGTTGCACGGACGGAATGATGGCCTGCAACGGTGCGACATCGTTGCCCAGCGCGGCACCGAAGCCGCCGGGTTCGAGGAAATCGCGCTGCATGTCAATGATCACTACAGCGGTACGGGATGTATCGAAGGCGAAGCGGTCAGGGCGCGCATTGACCTTGATCATGCCGGTTCCCCCGCGAGATGCTCGGCCCCGGCCATGTGTCGGCCCAGCTCGGTACGGTCGGCGTCCGCTGCGCGGGTTTCAAACACCAGCTCGCCGTCGTGAATGACCACGATACGGTCTGCCAGGCTCAGCAGTTCGTCAAGGTCTTCACTGAGCAGCAGGACCGCTGTGCCGCTGTTGCGAGCGTCGATCAGGCGCTGGTGAATGAGCGCGACACTGGCGAAGTCCAGACCGAATACCGGGTTGGCGACGATCAGCACCGCGACGTCGTGGGTCAGTTCACGGGCCAATACAGCGCGCTGTACGTTGCCTCCGGACAAGGTGCCGATCGGCCGGTTCGGGTCGTTGGGCGATACCTGAAATTGCTCAATCAGGCTGCGTGCCTGGACACCTGCTGCGCGACGATCCAGGCGCCAGCCCTGGCGGCAGAGCGGCGGCTGGTCGAAATTGCGCAGGGCCAGGTTGTCAGCCACGCTGAATGTACCGATGCAGGCGTTGCGCAGGGGTTCTTCGGGCAGGCTGAACACGCGCAGGCGCTGCATCTGTTCACGCCGCGCGTGGTAAGGCTGGCCGTCGACCGCTATCTGCCCGGCGCTGAAGGCGCGCTGGCCGAGCAGCGCTTCGGTCAGTTCGCGCTGACCGTTGCCGGAGATACCTGCAACCCCGACGATCTCACCCGGGTGAACGGCCAGAGACAGGTTTTTTACCGCCAGCGTGCCTTTGTCGCCAGGCACATCCAGGCCTGCCACCTGCAACTGCGGCGGGCGGGGCGCCATCGCCGGGCGCTCGGTGCTCACCCCGCGTACCTGTGCCTCGCCCATCATCCACGCCGCCATCTGTTGCGTGGTGGTGTCAGCCACTGCCGCGCTGCCCACCCAGCGACCCTTGCGCAACACAGTGACGTCATCGGCGTAGGTGCTGACTTCGCGAAACTTGTGGGTGATCATCAGGACGGTCAGTTCGCCACGATGCGCCATTGCCTGCATCAGCCCCAGCACTTCGTCGGCTTCCTGCGGCGTGAGCACCGAAGTGGGTTCGTCGAGAATGACCAGTCGACGCTCCAGATACAGCTGTTTGAGGATTTCCAGTTTCTGCTTTTCGCCGGCCGCCAGGCTGCTGACCGGCCGATGGATGTCCAGCCGAAAAGGCATTTTTGCCATGAACGCTTCCAGGCGCTGGTGCTCGCCGGCCCAGTCGATACGCCACGGCAGATCGCCGCGCGACAGCACCAGGTTTTCCGCCACGCTCAGGCCCGGCGCGACGGTGAAGTGCTGATACACCATGCCGATCTGCAACTGATGAGAGTCGCGCGGGGTGCGAATCTCGTGTTCGCGGTTGTTGATCAGAATGCTGCCCGACTGCAGCGGGCTGTAGCCGATGATGCCTTTGACCAGTGTGCTCTTGCCGGCGCCGTTCTCGCCGAGCAGGGCGTGAACAGTGCCGGCGCGGACCTTGAAGGACACCTCGTCGAGTGCGCGAAACGCACCGAAATGCTTGCTGGCACCAATCGTCTCAAGGCTCGGGGCGCGCATGTTCATGCTCCCAACAGGTCGCGAAGCATCGAGGAATGGCCCACCGCACCGAACACGCCACCCTGCATTTTGACCATGCTCAGGGCCGCCGCATGGTTGCCAGGGTCGGTCGCCCCGCAGCAGTCTTCCAGCAGCAGGCACTCGAAGCCACGGTCATTGGCTTCGCGCAGGGTGGTGTGCACGCAGACGTCGGTGGTGATGCCGGTCAGGATCAGATTGTCGATGCCGCGGGTGCGCAGGATAAGTTCCAGATCGGTGGCGCAGAAGGAGCCTTTGCCTGGCTTGTCGAGCACGATTTCGCCGGGCAGCGGTGCCAGCTCGTCGATGATTTCCCAGCCCGGCTCGCCACGTACCAGAATCTTGCCGCACGGACCTGGGTCGCCGATTCCCGCGCCGATGCGCTGCGAGCGCCAGCGTTTGTTGGCGGGCAAGTCACTGAGGTCTGGGCGATGGCCTTCGCGGGTGTGGATGATGGTGAAGCCCAGCGGGCGCATCACGGCGAGCAGCGCCTTGATCGGCTCGATGGGCGCACGGGTCAGTGCCAGGTCGTAACCCATGCTGTCCACGTAGCCGCCGACGCCGCAGAAATCGGTCTGCATGTCGATCACGATCAAGGCTGTGTTGTGCGCATGCAATTGACCGTTCCAGGGCCAGGGGTAGGGCGCCGATGCAATATGACGTTCGTTCATGGCGTTACTCCTTCCAGCTGCTGGGGGTGGGTTTGAAGTCGCGCTCGGGGGCTGCAAAACCACACGAGCTGCCATCGGTATGCACGACGTCGTCTTCCCACGGCAGACGGTACTGGCCTGCGCTCAGATCGTGCATGTAGGTGTAAGGACAGTCGCGTGCGCCGCCCTTGACCGCCACATAGCCGCGATGCCCGAATTGATAGATGTTGTTCTCCACGCCCCAGTGCACACGGGCTTCGCGGACCAGATCGGGGCGCAGTTCGCAGCAGACGATTTCGTCGGCCCGGCCACCCCCTTCAGCCATGATCGTGCCGTCGAAGTCGACAAACATCGCTTCGCCCATGGAGTCGAACGTGCCATCGGAGCCGCACATGCAGACGCTTGCGGTCTGCATCAGGTTGGTGAAGGCGTTGCTCTGATTGGTGATCTTCCACGAGTGGCGGATCGGTGCGGTGTAACCCGCAGTGCGCAGCATGATGTCGGCGCCCTTGTAGGCGCACTCGCGGGCCATTTCCGGGAACATGCCGTCATGGCAGATGATCAGCGCCAGCTTGCTGCCGCGCGGTCCGTCGCAGACCGGAATACCCAGATCGCCCGGCTCCCACGGTTCGACCGGCACCCACGGGTGCAGCTTGCGGTAGTACAGGCGAATCTCTCCAAGGTCATCGACGATCAGGCCACTGTTGAAGGGGTTGCCGTGCGGGTTGGCTTCCATGATCGAGAAGCAGCCCCATATCCGGTGCGCCTTGCACGCCTCGCGCAGCGCGATCACTTCCGGGCCGTCGAGGCTGCACATGATCTCTGGTGCCGTGCTCATCGACAGGCCGTGCAGCGAGTATTCGGGAAATACGATCAGGTCCATGCCCGGGTTGCTGCGTCGTGCCTTGGCAACCATGCCGACCACTTTCTGCGTCTGTGCCCACAGCGCCTCGCGCGTATGCGGATCGGGCAGCGCCAGTTGCGCCAGGCCGATCACCACGCCATTGGGCGACTTGTTCAAACCACCAAGACCACTGGCCATGCAATGCCTCCTCGAAAAGATCAGTTCATCGCGTCAGGCTGAGTTCGCCAGGCGCGCCGTTCAACGTGCGACCACGGCGACAGGTGGCGTACATCACCACCAGCGTCAGCGCATAAGGTGCTGCGGCAAACAGGTAATAGCCGCTGCTGATACCGACCGCTTGCAGGGCCGGGCCGATGGCTCCGGCCGCGCCGAACAGCAACGACGCCCACAGACATGCCAGCGGACGCCAGCGGGCAAAAATCACCAGCGCCACGGCCATCAGCCCCTGACCGCTGGACAGCCCTTCGTTCCAGCTGCCGGGGTAGTAGAGCGACAGGTAGGCGCCGCCGATACCGGCCAGCCCGCCGCCGACCGCAGTGGCCACAATGCGTACCTTGAGCGGTCGATAGCCCAGCGCCTGAGCGGTTTCGGCATGGTCGCCGACCAGACGCAGCATCAGCCCCCAGCGCGTGGTGCGCAGCCCCCAGTGCAGAACGAACGCCAGTGCTGCACCGACGAAGAACAGCACATTGATGTTCAATGCCGAGCGCACGCGTTCTTCGCTGCTCCAGGCGCCCAGCGCCAGTGAAGGCAGCATGGGCGCCTGTGGCTGGATAAAGGCTTTGCCGAGAAAGAACGCCAGGCCGGTGCCGAGCAGGATCAGTGCGATGCCGAACGCGATGTCGTTAACCCGTGGCAACGAGCACGCCAAACCATGCAGCAGGCCCAGCAGAACGCCGACCCCGGCAGCCGCACCGACGCCCAGCCACGCCGAGCCGCTGAGGCATGCGACGGCATATCCGGACATGGCGCCAGCCACCAGAATGCCCTCCAGCCCCAGGTTGATCCGGCCGCTCTTTTCGGTCAGGCATTCGCCCAGGCTGACGAACAGAAAAGGTGTGCCGACGCGGATGGCTCCGGCCAGCAGAGCGAGCAGAAAGGTAGTCAGGTCGATATCAGCCATGTTGCAGTGCTCCCTTGTCGAGCGGCGCAGGCGCCGCCGTCAGCCTGATCTTCCAGGCGGCGATACGCCCACCCAGGGCTTCCCAGAGCAGCAGATTGGTGAACAGCAGACCTTCAAGAATCAGCGTGGTGGCGTCCGGCAGACCGAGCCGTCGCTGCAGCAGTCCGCCACTGGCTTCCAGCCCGCCGAGCAGGATGGCGCAGACGATAATTGCCAGCGGATGATGGCGAGCGGCGAAGGCCACGAGGATGCCGCTGGTGCCATAGCCTGCGATCAGCGCGGCGTTGGCGCTGCCTTGCACTGCGGTGACCTCGAACATGCCGGCCAGACCCGCCGCCGCACCGCCCAGCAGGCAACTGAGCATGATCAGCCGGTCCACGGGCAAGCCGATCATCAGCGCAGTACGCACGTTGCCGCCGACCACGGCGAGGGCAAAACCCTTTACGCTGTGGCGCACCAGCACATACGCCAGCAGGCAGGCGACGACGCCCGCCACCAGGCCCCAGTGCACCTCGAAACTGTCGCTGATCGTGCCGATCATATAGGCATCGTCCAGCGGCGGCGTCGAAGGCTTGTTCAGGCTTGCCGGGTCGCGCAGGGGGCCTTCCACCAACTGCCGGAACAGGGCCAGGGCGATGTACGAAAGCAGCAGGCTGCTGATCGTTTCATTGACCCCGCGCCGCTGGCGCATCCAGCCACTCAGGCCGATCCACAGGGCGCCCACGGTCATTGCCGCGACGGCCATGCAGGCGAGCATCAAAGCGGCTGGCAGATGGCTGAGCCACAAGGGTGTCACTGCGGCAGCCAGGCCGCCCAGTACCAGCGCGCCTTCACCGCCGATGATGATCAGCCCGGCCCGCGCGGGCAGGGCGACGCACAGCGCGGTCAGCATCAGCGGCGCGGCGCGTTGCAAGGTGTTTTCCAGCGCGAACCACGAGCCGAACGCGCCTTCGCCGACCAGCTGCAGCGCCTGCCAGGCAGGCTTGCCCTGAACCGCCAGAAACAGCCCGAACAGCATGCACGAGGAAAACACCGCCAGCACTGTAGGCAACCCTGGCAACAACGCGCTGGCCAGGCGGCGCAGACTTGTCGATGAACTCATGAACGTTCCTCAGAGCTGGCCAAGCACGCCTTCGACCAGGTAATTCATGCTCTCCAGAGCAATGTCGGTCTGGCCTTGGGCAACACCATCGGCAATCACCACGTTGCCCTTGTTGTCCTTGAGCGGGCCTTTGAAAATCACGAACTGACCGGCCATCATCTGCGCCTTGATGGCATCGGCTTTCTGCCTGGCGTCGGCCGTGACAGCAGGCCCGTAGGCAGACGTTTTCACGAAGCCTTCCTTCAGCCCGCCGCGCAGGAAGTTGATCATCGGCGCGCCGCTCTGGGCTGCTGCGACGTGAGCACGATAAGGCGTCTCCCAGTTCCATTCGGCACCGGTCAGGTAGCCCTTGGGCGCCAGCGCAGCCTGGCTGGCGTGGTAGCCACAGGTCATCACGCCGCGTTTTTCAGCCGTCTCGACGATCACCTTGGGCCCGTCGACATGGCAGGTCAGCACGTCACAACCCTGGTCGATCAGGCCGTTGGCAGCTTCTGCTTCCTTGACCGGCAGCGACCAGTCACCGGTGAAGATCACTGTGGTGACGATGCTCGGGTCGACCGAGCGGGCACCCATGGCGAACGCGTTCAGGTTGCGCAGCACTTGCGGCACAGGTTTGGCGGCGACGAAACCGAGCTTTTTGCTCTTGCTCATGTGCCCGGCGATCACGCCGTTGAGGTATTGCGCTTCGTCGATGTAACCGAAAAAGCTCCCCGCGTTCATCGGGTCGCGACCTTTTTGCCAGAGACCGCCGCAGTGCGCGAAACGGACGTCGGGGTACTTTTTGGCGACCTTGACCACGTGCGGTTCGAAATAGCCGAACGAGGTCGGGAAAATCAACGTGGCGCCGTCCTGACGGATCATGGCTTCCATGGTCTTCTGTACGGCCACGGTTTCCGGAACGTTTTCTTCCTCGATCACTTTGACGTTGGGTAGCGTCTTGATGATGGCCGCTGCCTGAGCGTGGGCCTGGTTGTAACCAAAGTCGTCGCGAGCGCCGACGTAGATGAAACCCACTACCAGCGGCGCATCGGCTGAATAGGCGCGACCGAAAGGCAGCGCTGCGCTCAGGCCGATAATGCCCGCCAACTTGATGAAACTGCGACGATCAACATTCGACATGTGTGCTACCTCGGGTCATTGAGCGATGGAAGATGTGTGCGCGGCGCGGTAGGCGCGCCAGCCTTTGTAGTCGGTGATGTCCAGCGCGCTTTCAAGGCCGCCAGGTTCACAGATGAAACCCTTGACCCACTGGCCGTCGGCCAATTGCAGGGAACCGATGCCCAGTGGCGCTGGAATGGCCGCGACGAAAGCGCCGAACTGGCTCAGCGGCATTTCCCAGACTTCTATCTCGATGCTCGCGCCCTGTTCAGCGACGCGCACCAGTCCCGGCTTCGGCGGCGTCGTTGCTGCCAGCGCATACAGGCGGTAATCCGCGCTGGTGGTCGTGCTGCGCAGCAGACGCGCGCCGCCTTCGAGCAATTGCCAGTTGAGTGGCTGGCCAACGAGGTGTGCACCGACCACCGCAACCTTCACGGTCGGGCTGTTATAGGGCAGGGGGGCCATCGCCACGGCGTCACGCTGGTCAGCCTGGCCAAACAGCGGCTGCCAGGCCGCGGCGATCTCTGCCAGGCGCTGATCGGCACCGGCCGGGCCAATCAGCGTGATGCCCGCGGGCAGTCCGTCCGCGCGACGATCTGTCGGGATGGCGATGGCGCACATGTTCATCAGGTTGACGAAGTTGGTGTAATAGCCGAGCTGTGAGTTAAGCGCGACCGGGTTGCCGAGCACCGCTTCGATGGTCGGCATGCACGGCGCGGTCGGCACCACCAGCACATCGATGTCGGTCAGCAACTGCTGCGCAGCGCGGGTCAGCTCTGCCAGGCGATAGCGCGCGTTGAACGTGTCCACGGCGTCGAATGAATCCGCGCTCTGCACAATGCCGCGTACCACAGGATGAATATCGGCCGCGTTGCTGGCGAAGAATTCGCCGATCGCAGCGCGGCGTTCCGCCACCCACGGGCCTTGATACAGCAGGGCAGCCGCCTCGGCGAACACGTCGAACTCGATGGTGCTGACCGTCACCAACGGGTCGTTCTGCAGGGCTTCAAGGGTTTTGAGGTAAGCCGCCTTTGCCTGCTCATTGCCGAAGAACTCGCAGTGCCGCGCGACGGCGACACGCCGAACCCTGCGCTGCACCGGCAATGCCTGCACGGGCACACTGGACGCATCCAGCGGGTCGTAAGCTGCAATGACCTGCGCTACCTGCCAGGCTTGCATGACATCCTTGGCAAAGATGGATGGGCAGTCCAGCGTGCGGCAGGCAGGCACGACCCCGCGGCTGCTGAACAGGCCAAGGCTGGGCTTGAGCCCGACGATGCCGTTGAAGCCGGCCGGCACGCGGCCTGAACCTGCGGTGTCCGTGCCCAGTGCAAAACTGACGTAGCCACGCGCTACCGCCACTGCCGAGCCGGAACTCGAGCCGCCGCTGACGTAGGCCGGATCATGCGCATTGCGCACCGCGCCGTAGGGCGAACGGACGCCCACCAGGCCAGTAGCGAATTGATCGAGATTGGTCTTGCCCATCAGGATCGCGCCGCTGTCGAGCAGCAGTTGCACAACGTGAGCATTGTCCTCGGGCACGTAGGCGAACGCCGGGCAAGCAGCCGTGGTCGGCATGTGCGCCACGTCGAAATTGTCCTTGACCGCAAAGGGCACGCCGAACAGCGGCAACCGGTCATACAGCGCATCGCCCAGTTGTTCGGCGATACTCTCCAGCGCCTTTGCCCGCTCGACAAGCTGTGCCAGCGGGACGCGATGAATCCAGACCTCTGCCCGGTCATCCGCATCGATGTGTGCGGTCAGGGTCTGCACCAGTGTCGTCAGGGTGGTGTCGCCCGAGCGGAGCGCCGACTGAAGTTCAGGTATATCGAGTGCAGTCATGGTGGTGTTCATTCATGTATACAAGATGAACTGACGGGTTTGCACGTTACGGGCCAAGCTTGGTCCGAGGGCGATTTACAGGGAGGTTACCGGCAATTGGCAGGGTGTTATTCAGCAGTCATGCGTCATGTTTGCGCTTGAACGTGTCTGTGTGCACAAAGATGGGTCGTGTCAGCCGCAGGGCGAATGTATCGCCGCACGGCTGACATCAATGCAGGTTTCTCAGCTCTCGCAGAACCTGAGCCGGTTACCGAACGGGTCGCAGACTTCCAGGGTTTTCCCCCAACCTTGCTGGACGATGTCCGGGCGGGCATAGCCGTACTGCTTGCCGATCAGCTCATCGCGCAATTGCTCGATGTTCTGCGTCGGGATGAACACCGCCGCACCTGGACAGGCATCACCGTGATGCTCGGAGAGGTGCAGGTTCAACCCGTTACGGCTGATGCCCAGATACAACGGCAGATCCGCTTCGAAGCGGTGCTCGAACTCGATGCTGAAACCGAGAAAGTCGATGTAAAACTCACGCGCCTTGCGTTCATCGAACATCCGCAGGATCGGGATGGCGCTGGTGAAGGTCACGGTTGCTGGCTCCTGTGCAGACATTGCTATTCCTTTATTTGAAATGATGGGCGTGCAGTCATTGATGCCGATGCACGCATTTATGCTATGCGGGCTGCTTTACCGGGAACGAGACGAACGGTTTTATTTCCTTGAGCACGAACATGCTCTGCATTTCCTTGATGCCGGGTAATCGTCTGACCACGGTCATGGCGAAGTCAGCAAAGGAATCCAGATCGGGCGCTACGACCTGAAGCAGAAAGTCCGCATCGCCACCGATGCTGTAGCACGCCACGACATCCTCCAGTTGCATGACTTCCTTCTCGAACTTTCTGGCCTCGGCCTCACTATGACTGTCGATGCTGATACGAATGAACACCATGACGCCAAGCCCTATCTTGCGGCGGTCCAGAACGGCTCGGTAACCCTGTATATAGCGATGTTCTTCAAGCTGCTTGACCCTTCGCCAGCAGGGCGAGGCAGACATGCCGATCTGATCGGCCAGGGTCTGATTGGTGATACGGCCGTCCTGCTGCAGAGCCGTGAGGATCCTTACATCTATCGGGCTTAATGTCGGCTGGGTCATAAATACCGTTACTCCTCATGTTGCAGGAAATTTATACCGGTTTTAGCCGCCCAGCCAGTAAGAACAGATAATTCTTTCCGCGTTGAAACACGTAATATTTTTCGACAGGGGTTTGCCTGCTGGATCTCAGGCAAGCTCTTCAATCAGCGTCAAGTCTCAAGGAGTGCAACATGCTTGATCTGACTCAGGTTCTTACGTATTCGGCAGCGTTGGGTATTGCCGCCGCCATTCCTGGCCCCGGTATTGCAGCGCTGGTCGCACGGAGTGTCAGCGGCGGGGCGGTGTCAGGGTTCTGCCTGCTGTCCGGGCTGATTCTGGGTGATTTGACCTATCTTTCATTTGCAGTGTTTGGTCTTGCCATGATCGCCGAGCACTTCAATGCGTTGTTTCAGGTCGTGCGATGGGGGGCGGCGATTTATCTGTGCTATCTGGCCTGGCAGTTCTGGTTCGCAGATCATCAAGCCATCGAAATCGGAAAATCAGCGAAGAAAAAAGAGTTGCTGTCCGCGGCCGCGTCCGGACTGACCATTACCTTGGGCAACCCCAAGACCATTGCCTTTTATCTGGCGCTTTTGCCGTTGGTCATCAATCTTGAAACGGTCTCTTTGCAGACGTGGGGGCTGGTTCTGGTGCCGCTGACGGTGCTGGTACTGCTGGCGGTCGGGGCCGTGTTCATATTTGCCGCCTTGCGCATTCGACATTTGCTGTCGAGTGAGAGTGCGCAAAGAAAACTGTTTCGTGGTGCGGCGGCAATCATGGTAGCGGCGGCAGCTTCGATGCTGGTGCGCTGATCTGCCTGGAGGGTGGATGAGGCCGTTGACGACCTCATCCGGTCGCCGTTACAGCTCCTTCTTCAAATGCTTTTCGATCTGCTCCAGCGACTTGCCCTTGGTTTCCGGCAGGCACAGGAACACGAAAATCAACGAGCCAATGTTGATGGCGGCGAAGATGAAGAACGTCGGGTTGCCGATGGTATCCACTGCAATCGGGAATGTGAACGCTACCGATGCGTTGAACAACCACTGCATCGATACCGCTGTGCCGGTCAGCAAGCCGCGCACCTGCATGGGGAACAGTTCTGACATCAGCAGCCAGTAGACCGGCGAGATGCACATCTGCATGAACAGCAGAAACACCAGAATGCAGGCGAGGGCGGTGTAGCTCTGGGTCATGTTCTGCGGCATGAACTGCAACACGCAACCGAGCGCTGCCTGCATCAGAATGACGATGACCAGACCGGTCATCAGCAAATGCCGACGCCCGTAACGGCCGATGGCCCAGATGCCCAGCAAGGTCGCGATGACTGACACCACGCCGTTGCCGATTGTCGCAGTCAACGCAGCGTTGGTGCCCATCCCGGTGTTTTTGAGAATGATCGGCGTGTAGTACATGAACGCGTTCACCCCGGTGAACTGCGCGGTAAAGCCCAGACCTACGCCGATCAGCAGCAACTTGATGACCCAGCGCTGACGCAGCAATTCTCTTGCTTTGGGACGATGGCGAGCTTCTTCGTCCTGCGCTTTCATCTCGTCGATTTCACGCTGCGCGTCCTGTGTGCTGGGGCGCAGTTGCTCCAGCACATCCTGCGCTTCGTCGAAACGGCCTTTGGAGGCCAGCCAGCGCGGCGACGCAGGTACGAAGAACGTACCGACCAGCAGCAACACCCCTGGCACCATGGCGACGGCCAGCATGTAACGCCAGATCCCCGGTGTATGCAGCAAGGCCGCCATGACCGCACTCAGCACATAGGCGAGTAACTGGCCGCTGACGATCATCAATTCGTTACGGCTGACCAGCCGCGCACGCCGTGACGGGCCTGCGATCTCGGCGATGAACACCGGCACTGTGGCAGAGCCGCCGCCCACTGCGATACCCAGCACGAAGCGCGCTGCAATCATGAACGGAATCGACGGCGCAATGGCGGTGCCCAGTGCGCCGGCGATAAACAGCACTGACAGCAGGCGTAAGGTGAGGCGGCGTCCGAAGCGGTCGGAGATATAGCCGCTGGCAAGCGAGCCGAACGCGGCGCCGACAATCAGTGACGCGGTGACCATCCCTTCGCTGTACGCATCCAGACCCAGGCCTCCCTGATCGGCGGGCAGGGTCATGAACGGCAGGGCACCGGCGATGATGCCAGTGTCATACCCGAACGCCAGCGCGCCCATGGTCGCCACAAGCACAGAGATAAAGATGAGTCGATTCGATGCAGCGCGTTGCCGGCCTTGCTGACCCGCCGCTGCTGAGGTGCTACTAGAAGACATGAATCTGAAGTCCTTGGCTTGAAACCAGCGTTGCGCCAGTACGTGGATGTCACGCTTAGGGCGGTGTCGGCCGTGCTAGTTCCCTACAAACCCGCTCAGGATTGTTTTCCTGGCGAAAGCCTTGAGCGTGAGACTGCTGAAACGATTAACTTTTGCTTGTCATAACGCCCCTGTTTTCCCCTTTTGCTGTCAATGAAATTCAGTTTTTTTGACTGGTAAAAGATGCTTTTCATTGATTTACAAGCCGTTTTTATCTGGCACATACGCTGCTGTCATTACTCACTCTCTGCGCCGCTCATAAGCGCTACAGTAAGGCCGCAATTGTTCGCAGCCTTTTCAACGAGGCTGCGTCGGTATCGTTTGAAAAGGAGGGTGCCATATGAACCTGGCTGAGCAGTACCGTGCCTACATCGCCTGCCTCAATGACCGTCGCTGGCAGGACTTGGGCAATTTCGTCGACGACGGCGTGCACTACAACGGCGAGCGGATCAGTCTGGCCGGTTACCGGGCGATGCTGGAAAACGACGTGAGGATCATCCCCGACCTGCGTTTCAATATCGACCTGCTGGTGGTCGAAGCACCACAGGTTGCCGCCCGTCTGCTCTTCAACTGCTCGCCACAAGAGCGTTTTCTCGGGCTGGAGGCGCTTGGCAAGCGCATTGCCTTCAGCGAAAACGTGTTCTACACCTTTGGCGACGGCAAGATCGTCGGCGTCTGGTCGATCATTGATAAAGCGGCAGTGGAGCGCGAGCTTCGTGGCGAAGCGGCGAGCGTTTCGAGTGATAGAGCTACCTGAACGATTCCACTACGTTCATCGAAGTAAAATCATTTCAGGGCACTCCGGGGTGGTAGCGCAGTCTTTTTTAGACACTCTCACCCGGCGGAGCCCGACATGATCACTGTCCATCACCTGAACAACTCACGTTCGCAGCGTATTCTGTGGCTGCTCGAAGAGCTCGACCTGCCCTACGAAATCAAACGTTATCAACGCGACCCGAAAACCAACCTTGCGCCACCCGAGCTCAAGGCGGTGCATCCGCTGGGCAAATCACCTGTCATCGAAGATGGCCCGCATGTGGTCATCGAGTCCGGTGCCATTGTCGACTACCTGATTCGCCGCCATGGCGACGGTCGTCTGCAGCCGGACCCTGCCAGCGCAACCTACGACGAATACGTGCAATGGCTGCACTTCGCGGAAGGCTCGGCGATTCTGCCGCTGATGCTCAACCTGTATGTCGGGCGCCTGGGCGACGCCGGTGCGCCACTGCATCCGCGTATCCAGTCGGAACTGGCCAACTACCTGGGCTATCTGAACGAGGCCTTGGGGCTGACTCCGTATCTGCTTGGCGACGAGCTAAGTGGTGCGGACATTCAGATGAGCTTCATCGGCGAGTTCGCCAAGGCCCAGGCAATGCTGCAGCCGTACCCGAACGTGACCGCGTGGGTTGAAAGACTGCAGGGCAGACCTGCGTACCGCAGGGCTTTGGAGCAGGGCGGGGAATATTCTTTCGCCAAGTAACCGCGGTGCCTGATATTCGGGCTGATCCTTCCTCACGCTCCAGCGTGGCAATGCAGTTCCGTACGCTCTGCGTCGCACGACCGCGCTCACGTGGCGGGTCAGCCTTCAGACGGGCTGTTGGAGTCCTGATCCGCTTCGGCCGCCAGCTTCACGCGGTCGGCCTTGCTGATGTATTTTTCCTTGCTCTGCGGGGCCAGTTTGGCGCTGGCCTTTTTGGCATGGGCCTTGAGCAACTGCTGGATTTTCTTGCGACGATTCATGTTCTTCAACTCGCTTGCACAGGCGCGAAGCATAGCAGTTTGCCTGTCGCGCCATGCATGCGACTACCCGCCGTTCTGAACCATCTGCCACAACGAAGCACCGACGCCGGTAATGCTCTCGCCGGCAATCAGGCCAGCCGCTGCGGTGATGGCGAAGCGTTCGGTAAGCGATGGCCAGCGACAGTTCACCAGCCAGGTGAGCACTGCACCGAGCGCCATCATCAACGACACCGAGGCGGGTAGTACGAAGGCCAGGCCCAGTGCTGCGGCGCTGGGCAGGTACCGGGCGCGGTGCGCGGGCAGTGTGCTGTCGAGGATGCCCAGCAGCAAACCGGCCAGACCACCGATGAAAATTGCCCAGCGGATGCTCGCCGACAGCGAGTCCAGACCGTGCGTCAGCGTCTGCGCCACCGCTTTCCAGGTCGCCACTGCCGGGGCTGGCCACTCTTCGGTGAGCAGCATCGATTGCGGGTCCGGGATCAGCGCCATATAGGCCAGGACCCCGACGATACTGCCGACGAAAATCCCCAGGGTCTGGGCAATCAACTGTTTGCGCGGCGTGGCGCCAATCGCCCGGCCTACCTTGAAGTCGTTCATCAAATCGGTGCATTGCCCGGCTGAACCGCCGGCCGTGTTGGCGCTCATCAGGTTGATCGGCACCTGACCTGGCGCGACGATGCCGAAGCTCAGTTGCGATAACTGCCCGATTGCGCCGATGGGCGGAATACCCGTGGCACCGACCACGCGCGCCGCCACGGCTGCCAGGCAGATCGCCAGAGGAATGGTCAGTAGGGCCATCCACAGGTTGATACCGAACAACAGCGCCTGCAGGCTGACGACCAGCAGGATCGCCAGCGCAAAACCGGCGGCCGGCCCGGGCTTGGGCATTGACCAGGGTGTTCCGCCGCTGGCTTTGGTAGAAGCGTGCAGTGTCCACAGGCGGATGGCCAATGAGGCCAGCGTCGAACAGACCATCAGGCTAACGCCCGGCCACAGCAACCATTCCACCAGCGCGGCGAACTGCGGGCCGCTGCTGTCGGCCGGTAGCGTCACCAGCCCCTGTTCCAGCAGCCACGGCGCTAGGCCACCCCAGGCTAGCAAGGCTCCGATCAGCAGGGTCAAGCCGACGCGAATACCGATAATCGCCCCGAACCCCACCAGCAGCAGAGAAGGGTCAGCGGTAAAGGTCAGGCGCTCCAACTGAGCGCTCGGCGACCAGCGCGGGAACGCCCATACGAACGTGTCGACCCACTTGGCCAGCGCCGACAGCAACGCAGTACTGAGCAGCACCTTGAGGCGCGTCGCAGCTTCACGGCCATGATTGTAGATGTGCAGGAGGGTTTCCAGAGTGGCCATGCCCTCGGGAAATTTCAGCGATGTGTCATTGAGCAGTGACGGCCGCAAATACCAGGCAATCCAGATCCCCAGAAAGCTCACCGAGAAGACCCAGGCGATCATCGGGATGGCATCCAGTTGCTGGCCGGTCAGCAAGGTATAAGCCGGAATCGGCGCGACCAGCCCGCCTGAAATGATAGACGCAGCGGCGGAGGCGACAGTCTGATTGATGTTGCTCTCATGCAGCGTCCACGGCAGCTGCGCGGACGAGCGCTTTGACAGCCCTTGCCAGATCGCATAACCGATCAACAACGCAATGATCGACATGTTGAACGACCAGCCGATCTTCAACCCGGCGTACACATTGGAAGGCGTCAACAGGATACCGAGTACGACCCCGGTAATGACCGCGCGTAGACTGAGCTCACGCTCGACAGGGCTGGCAAGAGGGGGCGCTGGTGAGGTCGAAAGCATGCGAATTCCTTTCGGCAATGAGACAAGGCAACCTATAAAGTGAGCGCCATATCGGCCGAAGGTTCATATGGCAGGCATCGTTGGGTAGTGGCGTTAAGGCATCCGTTTGCTCCGGTTTTCGCCGACCGGTTACGCAGGGTGCCTGTTGCAGGAACCTCAGAAATCAGAGTGCCGGAAGGACATCGCCACGCACCCTTTGGTGAGTTACAGGCGGTGAGTTACAGGCCGTGAACCAGAATATCCAGCCCCTCGTCAGTGTGTGGAATCTGGAAGTAGCGGGTGATGAGCCTGAACTGCGCATCTGTAGCCGCAAAGTCATGCTCGGCTCTTTCGTTGCGGGCATGCAGTCTGGCAAGGCAAATATCGTCCTCCACATCAAGATAGTGCAGTCGATGCTTGACCTGCGCGTCATCAGCCAGGCTGCGAAGCCACCGGCGGTCGGCGAGCGTATTGGCAGGGAAATCCAGAACCACGCACATGCCCGAATTCAGCATGTCGATAACCAGAGGGCCGATGATGTCGCGAATCCGATGGGCCAGGCGCACGTAGTCCGCCACTGATGTGATCTCGTCAGGGTAGAGCCGAGAGAGCCATTGATCTTCACTCAGCAGGATCGCTGAATGTTCGGTCGCGATTGATTTTGCCAGTGTCGATTTACCGGATGCGATCTTGCCGCACAGGAGGTGAAGTCTGGTGGCGAGCATCAACGTGTCCTTACTCTATGGGTGCCTGTCAACCAAGCACATTCAGCCCATCATTGAAATGGCACTCGCGATCATCACCGCCAAGGTTTTCCGGCAGGAAAGCGGTGAGGTCGTAGGGCAAAAACAGCGTATCCAGCGCCAGAGAGAACGGCACGTCTATCAGCCATGGCCAGGTCGATGTCACATCTTTAGTACCCCATGCCCAGCCGTGTCGTGTGCCGGGATAGACGCAACGCTCACCATCGAGGTGATACATCAGGCTCCAACAGCCGCTCAGTGAGATGGCCGTAGCGAGTAACAGGCATTGTTTGAACATACATTCCTTTGTTTCCGAGTTGATGCAACATGCGCGTCATTCTAGTCGCATAACCCGGCGGCGATCATCCTGCGCATGGCGCGGGCCATATCTTGCGCAGCCTGCGCGGTCTGCTCGCCTGGCAACTGATCGAACATATGCGGCACGCCTGGGTAGACATGCAATTCCACAGGCACCCCCGAGCGCGACAGGGCCAGCCCGAATGACAGGTCCTCTTCCAGAAACAGATCGAGTGCGCCGACGCAGATGAAAGTGGGCGGTAGATCGCTCAGGTCGGTGGCCAGTGCGGGGGAGAACAGGGCCTTGCGATCATCGTCCACTGCGTAGGCACCGCGCAGGCATTCCCAGCAAAAATGATTGGCCTGACGCGACCAGCTGAAAGTGCCGGTAGTCGGGTTGGCTGGCGGAGCGTCGGGTGTGCCTGTGCGGTGATCCAGCATCGGGTAGATCAGCACCAGGCCGGCGATGGTCCGCAGACCTCTGTCTCTTGCCAGCAGGGCGAGCGCGGCAGCAAGCCCGCCGCCGGCGCTGTGGCCCATGATCACCAGATTGCTGGTGTTCATGCCCTGCGCCGCTCCGTTGCAGAATATCCATTCCAGCGCTGCGTAACAGTCCTCCAGCGGGATCGGGAACGGATGCTCGGGGGCAAGCCGGTAATCGACGGCAATGATGATTGCCTGGAGCTCGACGGCCAGCTTGGCCAGGTCATTATCGGCCATCTCCGGGCTGCCCAGTACAAAGCCGCCGCCATGGATATACAAAATGACCGGGAGGTCAGTGTGAGGGTGTGAAAGGTCCGGGCGATAAAGACATAGCCTGATGCCATTGTCCGAATCGGAGGAGGTCCAGTGTTGCTCGCCGCGCGCTGTGGCGGCGGTGGCCCAGGTGGCGCTGACGCGAGCCCTGATGTCGGCAAGGGTGTGCAGCGTCCAGTTGCTCGACGGCTCGTCCATGAACCAACGATAGGCCGGGTCCAGTAATTCATTGGCGTTCAATACGTGCTCCCGAGGCGCAGGGAGATCAGCCCCTGCGCCTGCCAGTGCTTAAAGCCACGCCTTGATTTGCGTACAGACGGCGGGCGTGGAAATGCCATAACGGTCATGCAGTGTAGGCAGCGCGCCAGCGTCGAGAAAAGCGTCTGGCAGGGCGATCTGCCTGAACGTGGGCGTCACGCCATTGCGCAGCAGCACCGTCGCCACTGCCTCGCCCAGCCCGCCAATGACCGAATGGTTTTCGGCCGTCACCACCAGCCGGCCCGGTTTTCTGGCTTCAGCGAGTATGGTCTGCTCGTCCAGCGGTTTGATGGTGGGGACGTGCAGCACTGCCACGTCGATACCGTCAGCCTGCAGCTGCTTGGCAGCTTCCAGTGCACGCATGGTCATCAGGCCGGTGGCAATGATCAGCACGTCGTTGCCAGTGCGCAGTGTCTTGGCTTTGCCGATCTCGAACGTGTAGCCGTACTCGTCCAGCACCAAGGGCACGTTACCGCGCAGCAGGCGCATGTAAACCGGGCCTTGATGCGCTGCGATCGCGGGAACCGCCTGTTCGATTTCCAGTGCATCACAGGGATCGACGATCATCAGATTGGGCATGGCGCGAAAGATCGCCAGGTCGTCGGTGGCCTGATGGCTGGGACCGTAACCGGTGGTCAGGCCCGGCAGGCCGCAGACGATTTTGACATTGAGGTTGTCTTCGGCAATCGCCATACAAATGAAGTCATACGCGCGTCGGGAGGCGAATACCGCATAAGTGGTCGCAAACGGTATAAAACCCTCCCTGGCCATGCCGGCCGCTGCGCTCATCAGCAACTGTTCGGCCATGCCCATTTGATAGAAACGTTCGGGATGCGCCTTGGCGAAGATGTGCAGGTCTGTGTATTTCGACAGGTCAGCCGACAGTCCGACGATGTCCTGACGTTGCTCTGCGAGTGCCGCCAATGCATGGCCGAACGGAGCCGGTCGAGTGGCCTGACCCTCGGACGCAATGGACGCGATCATCGCCGAGGTGGTCAGTTTTTTCTTCGTGGTGCCGGACGGAGCCGGTGTGTGATTGGCAGAGCTCATACGGTTTTCCCCTCGTCGAGGTTATTCAGTGCGACGTCCCATTCATGCTCATCCACACGGATGAAGTGGGTCTTTTCGCGGGTTTCCAGAAATGCCACGCCCTTGCCCATTTTTGTGTCGCAGATGATGACCCTGGGCTGCGTACCGGCGTGCTGGCGCGCGTTGTCGAAAGCTGCAACGAGCGCGTCCAGATCGTTGCCGTCGACCCGTTGGGTAAACCAGCCAAACGCCTGCCAGCGATCGACAATGGGTTCAAACGCCAGTACTTCACTGGAGTGGCCATCGGCCTGCTGGTTGTTCACATCGATGATCGCGATCAGGTTGTCCAGCTTCCAGTGCGAGGCGGACATCGCCGCTTCCCAGGTGGAGCCTTCGTTCAGCTCGCCGTCCGACAGCAGGTTGTAGACGAAGGCACTGGAGTTCTTGCGCTTCAAGCCCAGACAGGCCCCCACCGCAATGCCCAGCCCATGACCCAGTGAGCCACCGGTGATTTCCATGCCGGGGGTGTAGGTGGCCATGCCGGACATGGGCAATCTGCTGTCGTCCGAGCCGTAGGTTTCCAGCTCATCGAACGGAATGATTTCCGCCTCGATCAATGCCGCGTACAGCGCAATGGCGTAGTGGCCGATCGACAGATAAAAGCGGTCACGCTGTTCCCATTCAGGGTCTTCAGGGCGATAGTTCAGCGCGTGAAAATAGGACACGGCGAGCAGGTCCGCAGCGCCCAGCGCCTGTCCGACATAACCCTGGCCCTGAACCTGGCCCATGCGTAATGCGTGCCGGCGAATGTTATGAGCGCGCTGCGCCAGCGAGGTGGAAGGCGCAGATAAAATAGTGGCTGTCATGGTGATTGCTCCGTTGACTCAACGATTGACCGAGGCGGCAGGGATGCGCAGCACCAGATACGCGCCGATGAACAGCACGCCGGTAATCAGGTACATACCGATGGCGCTCGAGCCGGTCGTGGTGGTGATCCAGCCGATCAGATAGGGCGAACAGAAGCCCGCGAGATTGGCGAAGCTGTTGATTCCGGCGATCCCGGCGGCCGCCGATACCCCGCCCAGCAGAGTGGTGGGCAGCATCCAGAACATTGATGATGCCGAGAGAATGCCCGCTGCAGCGAGGCACAGGCTGAGCACCGACAGCAGCAGATTGCCGCCGAACAGCGCCGCCAGACTCAGCCCGAGCGCGCCTGCGATCATCGGGCCGACCAGGTGCCAGCGGCGTTCTCGATGCTTGTCGCCGCTGCGCCCCATCAACAGCATCACGACGATTGCGCACAGGTAGGGAAGGCTGGTCATCAGACCGATATGCAGCGGGTCGGAAACGCCTGCATTGCGAATCAGCGTCGGCAGCCAGAAGGTGATCGCGTACTGGCCCATCACCACGCAGAAGTAGATGCACGCCAGCAGCCATAGACGCTTGTCGCGAATGAAGGCGCCTACCGACGCGTGTACCACTTTCTGGCTGTTGTCCTCTCGCAGCTCTTTGTTGACCAGTTCCTTTTCTTCAGCGGACAACCATGTCGCCTGATGCACGCCATCCTTCAGATAGCTGAGTACCAGCAAGCCGACGATCACCGTCGGGATCGCTTCGAGGACGAACATCCATTGCCAGCCGGCCCAGCCATGAACGCCTGCGAAGCGGGTCATGATGTAGCCCGACAGCGGGCCGCCGATCATCCCCGACAGCGGGATGGCGATGAACCACAGCACGGTCATGCGCGCGCGGCGATAAGAGGGGAACCAGTACGTCAGGTACAGCAGCAGCCCGGGTGCCAGACCGGCTTCCGCCACCCCGAGCAGAAAGCGCAGGGCGTAGAACTGCCAGGCAGTTTCGACAAAGGCGAAGAGCGCGGAAATAATCCCCCAGGAGATCATGATGCGGGCGATCCAGCGTCTGGCACCGACCCGGTGAAGGATCAGGTTGCTGGGCACCTCACAGAGGAAATAGCCGATGAAAAACATGCCTGCACCCAGCCCGTAGACGGTTTCGCTGAAGGCCAGGTCGTTCATCATCTGCAGCTTGGCGAAGCCGACATTGACCCGGTCCAGGTACGCGCACAGGTAGCACAGCATCAGGAACGGCATCAGTCGCCAGGCGGTCTTGCGGTAGGCATTGGCGCGCGTGGTCGACACCGCGTCGAGGGTCATGGTGGTTATCATGATGGTCTGATCTCTTGTTTTTATAGATCGCCAGGCAACCGCCTGGCGTATCGTCGATCCAGAACAAACACAGGCTGTTTGCCAGCCCGTCCACTCGCGGTCAGTGAATCAGCATGCCGCCGTTCACATCCAGCGTTATACCGGTGAGGTAGGACGACAGGTCGCTGGCCAGAAACAGCGCAGCATTGGCCACGTCCTGCGCCGCGCCCAGACGACCCAGCGGGATGCCATCGATGATCGCGTGACGTCGCTCGTCCTGCATCAGACCGCCGGTGATATCGGTATGGATCAGGCCGGGGGCGATGGAGTTGACACGTACCTGATCGGGTCCGAATTCCCGCGCCATTGCCTTGCCAAGTCCCAGCACGCCGGCTTTCGCTGCGCTGTAATGAGGTCCGCCGAAAATGCCGCCGCCGCGCTGGGCGGAAACCGAAGACATGCACACGATACTGCCCGAGGACTGGGCACGCATGGTCGGGATCACCGCTTGCGACATGAGCAAGGTGCCGCGCAGGCTAACGTCGAGCACCTTGTCGTAATCGGCAGGGCGGATGTCCAGGGTCTTGATGGGCTGTGTGATACCGGCGTTATTCACCAGGATGTCAATGCGACCGTAGTGCGCGATGATTTTGCTGACGGCCTCGTGAACCTGGTGTTCGTCGGCGACGTTGGCTGCCAGGCCCAGATGACCTTCGCCCAGTGCGGCGGCGGCATCGCGTGCTGCGGACTCGTCGAGATCGATGATCACCACACGTGCGCCATGGTTGGCGAAGGTGATCGCGGTTGCGCGACCGATACCGCGCGCCGATGCCGCACCGGTGATCACTGCAATTTTGCCTTGAAGAAGCATGAGGGTTACCTCTGATTATTGTTATGGGTTCGATTCGGGTGATCGATGACTTCAGAGTGTTCCCGGTGTCGGTCCTGAGCAATGCCGCAAAAATCACTGGATGCTGAAAAAAATTCACCTCTCGTCAATTCGGCAGGTGAGTGGTTGAATGAACGAAATTCAAATAATCGGACACAGCGGAGCATCCATGCGGCCTGATGACGAGGCACCTCTGAGCCTGCCACCGCTGAAAGCGCTTCAGGCCTTCGAGCAGACGGCGCGTTTTGGCAATCTGGCCAGAGCCGCCGAAGTGCTGGACCTGACGCCGTCGGCAGTTAGCCACCAACTGGCTCGTCTGGAGGCCTTGATTGGTCGCCAGCTGTTCGTTCGGGCCGCCCGTGGTGTGACCCTTACGCCGGTGGGTGAGCAGTATCTGAAAGATGTCTCTGGAGTGCTGCACAGCCTCGCCGTCGCCACCGAGCGTGCCGCCAGCGATGTCAGCCTCGATTGCCTGCGTCTGCATTCTGCGCCCAGTTTCGGGCTGCTGTGGCTGATGCCGAGGCTGGAAGCCTTTCGGGTAAGCCACCCGGACATTCAGATCAACCTGTCGTGTTCTTACGAGTCGCTGCATTTCAGCAGGGACAAAATCGACGTGGATATCCGGCATGGCAGGCCGAACTGGCCGAGTTATGAAGTGCGCACCTTGCGTGACGAGAAGTTCGCTGTGCTGGCGTCTCCGCAATTATTGGCGCGCCGTCCGGTGGAGAGCGCCGCTGGCTTGCTCGACCGCGAATTGATTCTGTCCGAGGCCACACTGCTGAAATGGCCTGAATGGTTTGCCCGGCATGGCCTGGCTCGCCCGGAAAAACCCTACGCGCTGAGTTTCGACCGCTCATACATGACACTCGAAGCGGCCAGCCACGGGCTGGGGTTCGCGCTGGAAAGTACGCTGCTGGCGCAAAAGTACCTGGCCACGGGCGAGCTGATCGAAGTTGCCCCTCAAGCCCTGACTGCACCGGTCGCCGCGCACCATCTAGTATTCCCCAAGGCGCACTCGAGCTTCCCCAGAGTCAGGCGATTTCTTGAATGGATGGAAGGCGAACTGGGGCAGGGATTTGTGTTTTGAACTGTGCTGCCTGTGGTCTGGCAATGTGATGCTCAATGTCCCGGATGGCGTGCCAACGTGGAATGTAGGCACGCCAGTCAAGCGCTTCTAGACCACCAGCCGATGCGGTTGCCAGGCGCTGCCCTGCTGGTCTTGCGCGTCAATCACCAGACTTTGCCTTGCCGGTGCGTCAAACATCGAGCGCAGGTTTTTTTCGATGGTGTTGCACAGGTCTTCCATGCGGATCCGGTGCTGGCTGGCGCCGAACGGAGCTTGCAGGTCAGTGCCGATGCGGTCCATTGCCAGCAGCATGCAGCCGACCACCGTGGATATCGCCGGGGTGAACCAGCCCAGAGTGGTCACCATGCTCAGCGGCATGATGATGCAGAACAGCGTACTGAACAGTCTGGGGAAATAGACATACGGGTAAGGCAGCGGCGTATTGGCGATACGCTCCATGCCGCCCTGGCAGTTGGACAGTTCGACCATGGTCGACTCCAGTCGCGCCAGACGGATGCTGTCGATTCGCCCTTCGGCAAATTCTTCGGAGATCATGGCCGCCGAGCCATTGAGGATGTCATTGGGAAAGTTATTGCTCTCCTTTGCGCGCTGAATCTCGGAAACCGGTAACAGCCCTTCGAGTTTTGCTGTGCTGACATCGCCTTTCAAATGAGCGCGCAGTACCCGCAGATAAGCCACGTGACGATTGAACAATACTTCTTTCACCGGGTTGCCAGGCTCGTTGGCATTGCCTTCAATCAAGGTCAGCACCTGGCGGCCATAGCTGCGCGAGCTGTTGACCATCGCGCCCCATAACGTGCGAGCTTCCCACCAGCGGTTGTAGGCGCTGGTGTTGCGAAAACTGATCAGCACGATCAATGCCGAGCAAAGCAGCGTGAGCGGCATCAGTGGGAGATCTATCCCCGCACCCTGGATCAACATGAAGTCCATGGTCACGGCCACGTCCCAGAGCAGAAGCCAGAACAGTGACCAGCCAACGTAGGTGACCGTTCTGCTGATGCACCGCCATTTTTTTTCAAAAGGACCAGGCATTGCGGCACTCCTTTGCTGGGTTGGAAGAGGTTTGGCGCGGTCAATCAACACACCACGCTGCAAACTTACTGACCGAGGCTTAAAGCTCGCTTAATTCTCCATGGTGGCGAAACAGTTACGCCTGTCTTGACCATTTCAACAGCTGGAACCCCCGGCACCCTTGCGACCACACAGCCTTGTCGGTCCTCTTCGCTGACGGGCTCCCGGACGTTTGCAATTGTTACCACTCTCGGACCGACGCCCCATTGCCTTGCCTGTTCGCAGGCCAGTCGTCCGGCCAGACCCGTCTCGTCGCGTTGCTACGCAACTTACGCAATAGAGAGGGAGTTTCAATGCACATCAACCGAACCGGCAGCCCGCAGCCCAGCATTGAGCTGGAGCTGGAGCGCTTTTATTCCGCATCGCAATCATTGGCCTCCAGTTCCGTACGCGAGCTCAGCCCTGCCGAGCAGACCATGTTGGATTCCATTACCGATTACCTGAAAGATCATGTGTTCGCTGCGCACAAACTGCCGTTGAGTGAGTCGTCCGTTGACCAGGACGCCGTTCATGCGCACAACGAGCAGATCGACAACATTATCGACTCTCGCGCCAGACGTTTGCTGGACGAGGGCGAAACGCCTGCCACCATTGCCGACACCTTCGCCAAGGCGGAGAAGTTCGACAGGATGGCAACCACCGCTTCGACCGCGTTGCGCGCCACGCCGTTTGCCGCTGCGTCAGTGCTGCAATACATGCAGCCTGCCATCAACAAGGGCGACTGGCTGCCGACGCCGCTCAAACCCCTGACGCCATTTGTGTCCGGAGCGCTGTCCGGGATCATGGATCAGGTCGGCACCACGGTCATGAATCGCGCCACGGGCAACCTGCACTACCTGAGCACCTCGCCTGAGAAACTGCATGATGCGATGGCGGCTTCCGTGAAGCGTCATTCGCCGGGTGTCATGCGTCAGGCGGTCGATCTGGGCATTGCCGTTCAGACTTACAGCGCGCGTAATGCGGTGCGTACCGTACTGGCGCCAGCATTGGCATCCAGACCCGCCGTGCAGGGTGCGGTCGACATCAGCGTGTCGGCGGCAGGCGGCCTGGTGGCCAACGCGGGGTTCGGCAATCGGATGCTCAGTGTGCAGGCGCGTGATCATTTGCGCGGCGGTGCATTCGTGCTCGGCATCAAGGACAAGCAACCCAAGGCAGACTTGAGTGAAGAAACCGACTGGCTCGATGCCTACAATGCGATCAAGTCAGCCAGCTACGCCGGCGCGGCGCTGAACGCCGGCAAGCGGGTGGCGGGTCTGCCGCTGGACGTCGCCACCGACGGCCTGAAAGCAGTGAGAAGCCTGGTGTCGGCCACCGGTCTTGCGCAAAACGGGCTGGCCCTGGCAGGCGGCTTTGCCGGCGTGGGCAAATTACAGGAGATGGCGACCAAAAATATCACTGACCCGGCTACCAAGGCGGCGGTCAGCCAACTGACCAATATGGCCGGCTCGGCAGGCGTTTTTGCGGCCTGGACCACCGCAGCGGTCGCAACCGATCCCGCAGTAAAAAAAGCCGAGTCGTTCTTGCAGGATACGGTTAAATCGGCGGCGTCGAGTTCGACCAGCTATGTCGCTGACCAGGCTGTCAAGCTGGCCAAGGCGGGCATTGACGCGAGTGGTGAAGCGATTGCTGCGACGGGGGCATCCTTGCGTGACACATTACGTCGTCGCAATGCTCGTGAGCCGGACATCGAAGAGGGTGGCATTGCAGCGGGTTCACCGAGCGCGGTGCCGTTCCAGCCAGGACGCGCATAAGCGTTTTCCACCATAGCCAGTAAAGGAAAGGGGCGCCCTACACGGAATGCGCCCCTTTGCTTGTTCCTCATGTATGCGTCGTATCAGAGCTCGGTGTGCTGGGTAGACGCCTTGGTCTTGTCATAGGCGTGCTTGACGTCGGTCATGGCGATGTCGCCAGTGGCCAGTTTCAGATCGTCACTGTCGCTTTTGACGAGTGCGAACTTGCCGTGGGTTGCGTCCACGCCATTGAGCTCGACACTCATGTCATCAAACTGCTTGCCACCATTGGTACGGACCAGCGTGCCGAAATCGGTGGCCTTGAAACCGTCGACTTTCAGGTGGGTATCGGCATTGAGCTGAATGACCTTGTCATCGGCACCGTTGGCGCTGCTGTTAGTGATGTTCAGGTTGGTCACTTTTGCGCCTCCTTCGCCCTTGACCGTGATCATGTCTTCACCGACGTTCTGGGCGTGCACGTTATCAATGGTGACTTGCTCCGAGTTTTTGGCATTCACGTGGATGCCGTCGGCTTCGTTCTCACCCAGGTTCACGTTTTTCAGCACAGCGCCTTCGGCCAGTTCGAACAGGGGCTTCTGATGTTCGTCCTGGTCGCCGGTGCCCATCGACTTGTCGGCGGTAAAGGTTGCACCGTGACCGTCAAACACCTGGCCAGCACCTACTTTGATGGTGTCTTTCACGACATTGACGTTGCCGGATTGCTCAAGGGATCCCGTTGTATCCGAAACCGTGCCGTTGCCCGAGCTGCGGCCAGGGTTGGCCAGTTGCGGGGTGACTTGAGGCGTTACGCCATCACCGCCACCGCCACCGCCACCGGTTCCGTCCTCGGTCGAAGGCGTGCCGCTGCCGTCTGCGCCAGTCGACGCATAACTACCGCCGCCGTCACCTTCAGTGGTCGGGGATGTACCGCCACCATCGCCACCACCCGTCGCCGCCGTTGTACCGCCGCCGCCCTCGTCACCGCCTGAAGTCGCCTCAGTACCGCCTCCGCCGTCGTCCCCGCTTGAAGCCGCCTCAGTACCACCGCCACCGCCTTCGGTCGATGGCGTACCGAGTCCGCCATTGTTTTGAAACGGGTCTTGCCACTCGTTGGCGTCCTGACCCGTGTCCTGTTTTTTATTAAGGTTCATGAGCATTTGCAGCAGCGATGTGACGAGCGCGCTGAGCAGCTTGACGACGTTGGATTGAGGGTCAGTTGCAGCACTGCTGTCGGTGGGGCTTTGAACCGTATTGTCGGGTTTTCCGAAACTGACGTCTTTCTGGCTGGCAGTGTCGAACAGCAGGGCACTCGGGTCGACGGCCTGTGCAGTGCTCTCCTCGCTGAACGTATTGGTCTGCGGGCTTTTGCCGCTCAGCGCCGACAAGTCCAGCTGGGTTGAAGCGGGTTGGTAGGAGGTGGAGGAGTTGATACCGATGCTCATGGTGCTTTACCTCGATGGGATGGACATATGAACCAGCGTCGTCTTCCGGAGTTACCGGCGTTGATCGCCGCGTCCTTGTCGGGTTCTATAGGTCGATGAGGACTCTGCCTTGGCGTTGCCCGAAGTGAGTGGCAGCACGGGGGGATGGGTTCCCGTTTGTGTGCGTTGACTGGCGATGACTCCGCTGCACCGGGCTGGAGAGGGCGACTCGCGCCAAGGAACCAAAACGCCTTGCCCTCCGACTCAGTGCGCACACGCCAGCAAAAAAATGGTGTGGACCCACAGCGCACCGAGAGGCTGTTAAATGAACAAAAATGATGAATATCAGACACTTATCAATGAGATTTGCACGCTCAGCCTGATCTCCGAACCCGAACGTTTTTACGAGTCAGCCAATTTCAAAATCAGCGACGTCGACTTCACCCTTCACTATCAGGACCGCGACGAGGGGCGTGCGATTCTGATCTACGGGGATATGGGCGCGCTGCCCGCGCGCAATCGTGACAGCGCCTTGCTGGCGTTGATGGACATCAACTTTCATATGTTTGCGGGTGCCCACAGCCCGGCTTTCTCCTGGAATGCCCAGACCGGCCGAGTGCTGCTGATGGGATCGGTAGGCCTTGAACGAGCGACAGCCGAGGGCGTGCTGCTGCTGATGAAGTCCTTTGCCGACCTGGCCAGAGAGTGGCGCGAGCACGGTTTCATGGGACCGGTGGGTACTGCGAGCGCCTCGGTCAGTACGCCTGCTTCCAAGGCAACCATGCGTGATACGCCTGCGAGCTCCGGGAGGTTCCAATGACTGGCATACGAGTCGGCGGATCAGGCAGTACCGAGATCGTTCAGGCGAACCAGCCGCAGCCGTCTGCCGCTGTCACCCAGGCTCATCCACACGCGGTAAGCCCGAGCAGCAACCCGCCGCTGACCGCCAGCCAGTCAGCCGCACAAGCGCCGGAAAGCTCGGCGGCCGGTGCCGCTCGCCTGCCAGTCGCGCCGCGACATCTGCCGACATTGGAGAAGTTTCGTGCCGAACAGCCCACCGTAAAGGGCACCTCCACGCCGACCATCAGCGCTAACGCGGCGCTGCTGATCGGTAGTTTGTTGCAGTCTGAAAAACTGCCCTTCGAGGTCATGGCCGCCCGTTTGTCGCCTGAGCGTTATGCGTTGCAACAGTTTCACGGCTCCGACCTGCAGCAAGCGCTCGGACGATTCGCTGAGCCAGGGCATCAGCCAGGCAAGGCCGAGACCGAACAACTGATCAAGGGCTTTGCCCAGTCGCTCGCAGACCAGCTGGAACACTTCCAGCTCATGCATGACGCGACGGCTGATGCATTCGGCCCAGGAGGGCTGCGCGACCGCAACACGCTGGCGGTCAGTCAGGCGGCGCTTGGCGAATACGCCGGTCGGGCGAGTAAGTCCATCGAAGCGGGGCTGAACCACAGTCTTGCAGTGCTGGACGAACGCATCGCCGCGCTGGACAGCCAGTTGGAGGGCGGCACTGAGGACAGCAGACCGGGTCTGCTGATGGACCGGCAGGCGCTGGAAACGGCCAGGGCGATGCTGAGCGACCTGCACGCCGACTTCTGCAAATCGCCTGAAGCCAAGCGGCTGAATGCCGTTGCCGCTCACACGCAAATGGATGCTCTGATCGACAAGCTGAACGTTGATCGCAACTCGGTCGGCGGCTGGAAGGGGTTCGGTCCGATCGTCGCGGCAGCGGTGCCGCAGTTTATGGTGTCCATGCTCCACCTGGGGTATATCCGCACGGCCACCGGTGACGCGATGAAAGATGCCGTTCCCGAAAAAAGCGCCGACGCGAGCATGAAGAGGGCCTTGGCCGTAGGACTGACTGCCGGGGTGGCTCACGAGGGCGTTACCAACCTGTTGAAGCCTATGGTTCAAGCCGGGTTTCAGAAAGCCGGCCTCAACGAGCGGCTGAATATGGTGCCGCTCAAGGGGATTGATACTGACTCGGTGATTCCCGACCCTTTCGAGTTGAAGAACGACAACGGCGCACTGGTCAGAAAAACGCCTGAGGAAGCCGCTGAGGACAAAGCCTTCGTCGAAAGCGAGCGAGCGGTTTTGAATCAGAAAAAGGTTCAGGTTTCGTCTACCCATCCACTGGGTGAGATGATCCCCTACGGCGCCTTTGGTGGCGGGCAGGCGGTACGCCAGATGCTCAATGATTTCAATCTGCTCAATGGCCAGACCCTGTCGGCCAGAGCGGTGACCTCCGGGATCGCCGGGGCCATATCAGCCACCACCCAGACCATTGCACATCTGAACTCGACCTATGTCGATCCGCGCGGGCGCAAGATCCCGGTCTTCACCCCGGACCGCGCCAATGCCGACCTGGGCAAGGACCTGGCCAAAGGCCTGGACCTTCGCGAACCGGCGGTACGCACCGCGTTCTACAGCAAGGCTGTTTCAGGTGTGCAGAGCGCAGCGCTGAATGGCGCGCTGCCACCGGTTGCCGTCCAGCCCCAAGGTGCATCCGGCACCCTCAGCGCGAGGAATATCCTGCGCAACATGGCGCTGGCGGCAACCGGTTCGGTGTCTTACCTGTCGACCCTGTATGCCAACCAGTCGGTCACGGCCGAGGCCAAGGCCTTGAAAGAGGCGGGCATGGGTGGCGCAGTGCCGATGCTGCCGCGTACTGAAAGCGCCTGGAACACTATTCGCCATCCGGACAGAGCTTCACTGCCGCATACGTTCCAGCCGGATACCCTGGGTGGTGTCCCCAGAGCCGTTGAAAGCGCTTATCACATGGGCAGAGGGGCGTTGCAATTACCGACCCAATTGGTGGTGGATACACTCCGCGGGGTGGAGGACGGCGTATCGAAAGGTGTTTCGGCCTTGCGCAATTCACGCAACGCGCCAGAGACACCTTTGCCTGCGGACAACGCTGACCCCGTCGATGTCGAACTGAGTTCGATGGAGGAGGGCCGTCGAGGCTGATAAATACACGGGGGGGCTGTGTCCCTGGCGGCCCCTTTTTGTGGAACCGACAACGCCAGGCAGCCACTCACTGCCTGGTCAGCTCAGGCTTTTCTTAAAGGACTATGACGATGAATACCTCGCAACATGAGTTTTCCCGTTTCATCACTGCGCTGGGTGCCCAGCTTGGCACTTCGCTTACCTGGCAGAACGGGGTATGCGCGCTGTATGACGGCCAGGACAACGAAGCCGCCGTCATCGAGTTGCCCGAGCACAGTGAGATGGTCATCTTTCATTGCCGTGTCGGGCGCTGCCCTGAACGCTCTGCCGATTTGCAGCACTTGTTGAGCCTGAACTTCGACGTCGCCCGCTTGCACGGTTGCTGGTTTGCCGTCGATCAGGGCGATGTACGCTTGTGTGCGCAACGTGAGCTGGTGTCGCTCGATGAGCCAGCCTTTTGTGACGTGACACGTGGCTTTATTGCTCAGGCACGCGAAGCCCGCGCATTTCTGCACGCCTGAACAGGCGGGGCTGCACGTAAAAGCGCCGCTCCATGCTGCGCTTTTGCGTTGTTTCAGCTATCAGCTTTTGACTTCGAAGCCCGACAGTTTCAACTCGCCTGCCGCCTCTTTCAGCGACGCCGAGGGCCGCGACAGCTCCCCGTCGAACGTGTAGCCGATGGGTTTGTCCTGGTCTTCGCCATAGATGAAATTGATCCGCCCGAGGGTCTTGTTCACGCTCAACGATGCGCCGCTGTTGTAGCTGATCAGTGGCGTGGGTGACGTGAAATTCTCGGTCTGCGGTGGGGCATGGAACACCACCAGCCTTTTGATCCTCATGTTATTGCGATTTTCCAGAAGGCCGGAGAGTTGGGTCTGCGTCAGCGTACCCCTGCGGCTGCCTTCGTCGATGTCGTCGATCAGCGAGTCTTTCGGTTCAAGGCGTACCCGGGCGAGGGTGCCCTGGCTGTTTTCAAGCTGCTTGACCATGGCGCTGAGCGTCGGGTCCTGACGCATGTACTCGGCGACCCTCGCCGCGTTGCCGGGCGCACTGGCTTCGCGTATCGACCCCATGATTCTGGTGAGGATGCTTTCCTTGCTCAGGCCTGACAGGCTGGTCTTGCTGGTTTCGAAGCGGGCATTGTCCAGCACGCTGTGATTGTTGACCGACGCTTCGTGTTGCACGACCGCCCGTTTCAGGTCTCGAAGCGCCTTGTATTGCGTATCGTTCTGCGACGGCTTGTCGGCAAACAGCGCTTTGAGCCCGTCAAGTCGAGCCTGAATGGCCTGCTCAGGGTTCATGTCGGCGTAAAGAGGGTTCAGCGGATCCTTCAGGTTTGCAAGGCGGGCGGTCGTGGCTTTATCCTTGAAGGCCGCACCGAGACTTTTCGATAGTTTGTCCAGGCTCTCGGTGGTCATCGGGGTCGCTACGTTAAAGCGGAACTTGACCCGTTTGACGGTTTTGTCATCAATGGTCACGTTCGCTGCGACCCCCAGGTTATTGGCTGCCGATTGCGTCGCTGGCGTCGGCCCGGCAGCGGAGGCGGGTGTCGCTGTGGCGTTGGTATGCGTGCCACCGATCTGACCGCGTACCTGTCCGCCGACGTTCAGGCTGTTGAAAAGACGCGGCCGGTTCTTGCCGCCTTCGCGCAGCTCTGTCTTGTCGTTCTTCTGGGTCAGTGAGTAATCGGTGTAGCTCAGCAGGTTGACCGTGACATTCGCCGCCACGCCCAGACGCGCAACTGCGGAGAGCGGCGCGCTGTCGGCCTCCGACAGACCGAAGCCGACGCGCATATCAGCGCTGAAGCCTGTTGTGATATCGAAATTGAAGCGCCGCGCTTCATAGGTTTCGTGGTCCTTGACCTTGTTCAACAGCTGCAAGGGGTTGAGCTTGCCTTCGAACAGATCGTCGACGAACCCGTCGATTTCGTCGTCCGCCACATTGAAGATCACCCCGGCACGCTGGCTGGCGGCAGCGGTTGCGGTCACGTCTCCGCCAAGACGGAAGTTCGGGGTCATCTTGCGGTTGTTGCCGATATCGACGCTGCGGGCAGGGTGGTTGTCGTCGAAGAACCCCGGCCAGTAGTCCTTGCCGCCGCCCACGCCGCCGCTGATATTTCCGGCCGCTTCTCTCATCAGGTACAGGGTCACGCCACCTTCGCAACGTTCGGCACTGAAGAGATAGTTGCGATTACCGGTAGCCCCGGCGGTCGGCCACGGGCCTGTCGACTTGTCGGCAAGGACGGCGAACGGGCTGGTCAGGTTCAGCCCGTAACTGCGTTGTACGCCGATTTCATCGTCGCCATGCTCCAGGTTTTTGAGCATGGCCTTGAGCGTGTCGGCCAGTTCGGACTGATCCTGGCTGCCGGTTGCCGCGCGCATATTGACGCTGACAGCGTGGTCGGATTTCTTGAGCGCGTTCGAGAACGCCTTGACTGCGTCATACGCGCCTTCCAGTGCTGCGTTATCGGTAAAGCCCATGTCGGTGACCTGCTTGACCGGGTTCTCGCCATAGGTCACATCGCGTAACGAGGTCAATTCCGCTTGCAGCCTGGGCAGGTCGCTGCTGCGTGTCAGCAGCTCAACCTTGCTGATCAGCGCGCCGAGGTCTTTCAGGGTGACCAGATCCAGCGCCAGACGGGCCTTGCTTAGCCCGTGATCTTCGTTGGCATCGCGGCGCTGGCCCAGACCGATATCGGTTTTGGTGTGAGAAAGCTTTACCCCGTTGTCTTTCAGCCGCTTGAGCGTTGTGGCCGTCGGGTTTTCTGCGGATGGGGCGACTTGCGTCAGGGCGTTATCCAGCTCATTGACGAAGTCATGGCCGGAGCTTTTGAAGTTGAGCATCGACCCCAGTTCAGCCAGCTTCTTGCCGAGCTGAGTGCGTTTCGACGACTTCGCCACTGCGCTGTGCTGGTTGAGCACACCGTCGTTCTGCCTGAGATTTTTGAGCTTGCCGTAGTCCTTGCCAATGTTCTCCAACGCAGTTCTGGCGTGCTTTTCCAGTTCGTCGCGGAAGACTTCGAGTTCTTTTGCCAGCTCAGCGCCCTCAGGGCCAAGCTGCAGGCGCGCAATGCGCGCTTTCATATCGTTACCCGGGGTCGGCGGTGCGCCGCCGGCTTCATGAATCAGTTCGAGTTGTTTGAACGCGATCAGCTCTTTCTTATAGAGCTCCTTCAGGCCCTCGCGACCATGATAGCGATGCTGGATGTTGTTGCCGACGTTCTTCATCCAGCGAGGCGGTTCCAGCGTGTGCTTGTAAACGTTGGCGCGAATGGCCTCGCTGGCGGTGGGGCGATTGCTTTTCTCCATGCCGCTGCGCCCGAATGCATTGATGTCCAGCTTTGCTGTCAACCCGGTGCCTGGAATCCGCCAGGTCTTGTGCGCGCGCGTGATGCGGTTGTAAACGTCGTTCAAGCCGTTTTTTTCTACGGGACGCTGTTCGAACGCTTGCCACTGCCCCTCTTTGAGTTGCATCAGGCCTTGACCGGCGGCGTCCTCGACCTGGACGCTCAAGCGATTGTCATCATTGCTGTACAGCGCTTTGACCGGTTGGCCGTCAGGCGCTGCAAGAGGCGTCCATTTAGCGGCCAGCTGGCCTCCGAATCGGGTTGCCTGCCATGCCTCTCGCGGCATGCGATACAGCTTGCCGGTGCTGCTCAGAGCGTAAAGGTTGTGCTTTTCGTCCAGTGCCAGTTCCTTGATGTCACCGTCAATTGCGGACGTATCCAGATCAATGGGTTTGTGGTCCTTGCTATGGGCCGTCAACCTGTTCTGATCATCGAGCGCGACAAAGCGCTTGTCGCTGACCATGGCAAAAGCGGTCACGACCCGATTCTCCAGCCCTGCGATTTCCTTGCCCATCGCCACTTTGGTCGAGCGCGCTATCTGGGCCAGTGCCGTATTGTGGTCGAAGGCGACATTAGGGTGTTTAGGGGCCACGTCGAGCCTGAGCAACTTGCCACCTTTCAACACGTAGGCGTTGCTGTCGGCTCCGCGTTGCAAGCGATCGACATCCTTGATGCCTGCGTCTTTCCAGCACTGCGGCGTCGCGTCCCAACGCTGGATGCGACCGGCGCTCAAACCGACCAGACCGGCACGGTCGAGGTGCAGGCGGTCGGCCCCGACGGGCGCTGGCATAACCGTCAGGCCGCGTGTGTTGTCCAGAACCAGCGCATTGGTCAGGTTCCAGCCGCTTTCCAGCTTCGCACCCTGCTCGTCGAGCGCATGGGAGTGCACCTCCCCCTGACGATTCCTGATCAGTGCGTGCACGCGACCGTCGTCGCCGCTGATGAATCCGCTGACGCTGTTGTGGCCGCCCATTGGTTGATCGTCCAGCCTGTAGCCGGCTCGTTCGGGCATCAGGCGCAACGTTGCGTCGTTGCTTTCGAAGGCGCTGCGATCAGTGCTGTAAAGCCTGCCCTGCGTGTCGGCAATAAATAGCCTGTCGTTGCTCAGGGCGACTTCGGCGGCCTGTGCCTGACCGCCGTCGAGTTCCAGGGTTTTGGTTTTTTTCGGGGTCAGCCCACCAATCACCGGACTCATGTCGGTCAGCAGGACGGTCTGCACGTCCGAGCCGCTGAGCAGTGCCGCGGTATCGTCAGGCGCGACCGAAAATGACTTCAGGTCGTTGAACTCGGCGTGCGGCATGAACGGGCTGGAGAGATCGACGACGACATCGTCACTTTTGGCGTAGACCGAGCCGTTGCCTCCGGTTATCAGGCGGTTGAAAGCGATGTTCTCGATTTCATCCACCGGCCTCCAGCGTGCGGCGAGCGGTTCGAACTGGTACAGCCGGTCTTCGTGCACGCGCAGGCGGTCGCCGTTGGTGGTCTGATGGACCTCGGTGAGGTGAGCGATATGGGCCTTGCCTGGCAACTCCTGGCTGCGCCGCCCGTCAAGGGTGTCGATATGAATGTGGTTTTCTTCACGCTGCATGTTCACCGGCGGAGGTTTTCCGCCCGGTACCGGCAGTGTTGGCTCACTGCTGCGGATGACGGCCAGCGAGCTGTCGCCCTGCGCCAGATGCAGCAGATGCCCGTTGGCTTGCAACAGTTGGTGGCCCTGCACGCCTTGCTCACTCTGCTGCGCCAGATAGGTTTGTCCGGGCTTGGCGAGTATGTCGTTCAGCAACGCGGCCATGCCGGGCGTCTTGAACGAAGAGAAATCCGGCTTGCCCTCGGCACTCAAGCCGACAGTGCCCTGTGATTGCACGCTGCGCATCAGTTGCTCGTTCTTGAACTCGAAACGACCGCCGCTGCTGCGTTCCAGACCCGGATTGCGAGCGGGGGGTGGTCCCTCTGAATCATCCGCCTTGGTACCGGAACTGCTTGCCGCATTCGGGTCGACAGGCTGCATGGACTGGCGCGTGTCATCGCGGCCTTTCAGGCGGCCGCCGGGGGTACGGCGTTCGCGCATAGCGCTGGCGACCGCCTCTTCGTCAGTCATGGGCTCTGCGGAGAGCTGCTCCGAAGCGCTGCGCGTGAGCTGATCCTGCGGAAGATTGAACGTGACACGGCGATTGTTACGGGGGGCAGTGTCTGTCCGCGTCGATTCTTCTTCTATTTCATGCGTCGTCGTTCCTGAAGCGTTCGCCCTGTTCGTACGGGTGCGCAGAATGGACTTGGGGAGATGATCGCTGTGCGGTGGCGGGTTATCCGGCAAACGAGTGCCACGAGCGGTGTTTCTGCTGGCCTCGCGACTGGAGCGCGGCGCTGAGCTTGAGTTGGGTTGTGTACTGGGCGGCCTTGCTGCCGACTGCCGGGGTGTCCTGGATTTCTGGAAAACCTTGCCGACACTTTTCAGCAGCCGTTTTCCCATGCTCCCTAGGGAATGTGAGGAGCGCTGGGTCGGCTGTTCGGTTTGCTGCCGGAGATTTGAAGGGTTGTCGGCTCTTGCTGTCGCTTCTGGCGCAATGACGTTTCCGGTATTGCGTTTGACCGTTGGTACCTGCACGGTGCATCTCCCTTTCCTTTTGCCGCCCGACGACGGCGATTGTGTAACCCTTTGAAAAGTCCTTCAGTTCCTGTGTGGCATGGGAAAGGCACCAGTTCCAAAGAAAAATAGCTGGCTGAAACGTTTCAGGCTCGTGCGTATGCAAGCGAAATATGCCTTGCAGGGAACTGGAAAGGCGGGCTTGCCACGTAGGGGGACACGTTCAGGACATTCCGCACATGGCCGCCGTTGCCCTCCACGTTTCGTCTCCTCGCTTGCTGGCGCGTTCGGTACAGATCGCCGTTCTGGCCCTGGGGGCGCTGTGCGTGGGCTGTCAGTCAGTCGATGACTCACAGTCGCGCCTTGACCGCTTGCCGCGACTGGTCGCCGGGCTGGGGCACAGGTCTGACGACGCGCAGGTCGACCCTCGAGCTGTAACGACTGTTTCCGATTTGCCCGTCTACAACGGTGAAGACGTTTGGCAACGGGTGGCGCAGCGATGCCGGCTGGTGGACGGGCAGGGCGTTAATGAACGTATCGCTCGCCAGCGTGACTGGCTGCTGAACAATCGCGGCTTCCTGACCGGGGCCAGCAAGCGTGCCACGCCTTACCTGCATTTCATTGTCGAACGTCTGGATGAGCGCAACATGCCATTGGAGCTGGCGCTGCTGCCCATGATCGAGAGCTCTTACAATCCCTTGGCCAACTCCCCGGCGGCCGCAGCGGGCCTCTGGCAGTTCATCCCGTCTACCGGTCGCCAGTTCAACTTGAACCAGAGTGCTACCTACGACGCCCGCCGCGATGTCGTCGCGTCAAGCAAGGCGGCGATGGACTATCTGACTCGCCTGCATGATCAGTTCAATAACGACTGGCTGTTGGCACTGGCGGCCTATAACGCAGGCGAGGGCACGGTTGCACGAGCGATCGACGCCAACCGTCGACGTGGCATGCCTGTCGACTACTGGCATTTGAATTTACCCCGGGAAACCCAGGACTACGTTCCGCGCCTGCTGGCACTTTCGCTGGTGGTGCGCAATCCAGGCGCCTACGGCGTGCAACTGACGCCGGTCGCCAACATGCCGTATTTCGATGTGGTTGAGCTCAACCACACCGTAGACCTGACTCAGCTCGCCGCCACCACCGGGGTAGACGAGGCACAGTTGTTGCGCCTCAACCCGGCATTCCTGCGAAAAAAGACCCCGGATGGGCCGGGACGTTTGCTGATTCCCAAGACCCACACGCAGGTCTTGACGGCAGGTATCGAGCGGATC
This sequence comes from Pseudomonas sp. PvP028, assembly GCF_017832255.1. Taxonomy (NCBI): domain Bacteria; kingdom Pseudomonadati; phylum Pseudomonadota; class Gammaproteobacteria; order Pseudomonadales; family Pseudomonadaceae; genus Pseudomonas; species Pseudomonas sp. PvP028. The sequence continues at coordinate 25,197 of NZ_JAFIBL010000001.1, read as the reverse complement.
ACCGGAGAGTCGCCGACAACCGCTGTGATCCCGGCAAGCCCCGGAAAGCGTGTGATCGAGCGTCAGCCAGCGTCACAGGTGGCCGAGCGCGCTCCGGTGCCTGGACCGTTGCAAGCAGCAGGGCGCGAGCAGACGGCAGGCCTGAGGCAGGTGCTTGAGCGCGAGCCTGCACCGGAGTCGGTACAACCGGTCAGACGTGAACCGCAACCGAAAGTCGTCCAGGTTGCCAGGCAGGAGCCTTTGCCCGGCCCAGCGCAACCCGTTCAGGCTGCCGAACAGGTGACTGTGTCCGAATCCATCCAGCCAGCGCGTCAGGCGCCACCGCAGGCGACAAGCGAGCGTTCGCTGCTGGACCGTCGTATACAAAAGAGGCTGTACATCGATGACCGTTCGTCGCCACGCAAGCGCGACGAGATCGCGTATCGCGATGAGCCGCGTGAGCTGCCGAACGGTCCTCGTGTCGTGGTGTACGCAAGCGATCCACGCCAATAACCTCTCGATTTTTTTCTCCTGAGCGCTTAAAGCACCTGAAAATTGCCTTTTTTTAGTGCTTTTTCGCGTTACCAGCGCGTGCCCGAAACCTGCGAATGAAAAATTCTGCTCCTTTTTTGCCTTTATAGGGGCGTAAAAAGGGGGGCGGACCAAGCTTTACCAAATATGTTTCTCAATGGCTCACGCAAACTTTGTAAAGAATTGTAAGGAAATACTTACACATTTTTTGAAACAATCTCAGTGATGATGAGGTATCAGCACTGCTTATGGCGGTAGGCCTTCACAGCGCTATAAGCGTGGATTGCCAGATTGTCCTACAGTGAATCCTTTCAGCTAATTAGCCATTTTCATAACCTGCAAATCCGCATTCTGAAAAGGCGCCGCGTTCGGATTGCCGAATGCGAGGGTGGCAAAAAGCTATCGCGAGATGCCCCCAAAAACTGGGACACTTCAGGATCCAACCAAGCCAGAGATGCGACCTCGTTCGGAAATCCGACTGAACTCTTGTTTATATCAGCCCAGTGGTCGAGTACTGTCTGGCCACCGGTACTCCCTATTCTAATGTGTGGAATAAGTTAAACTTTTACAGGCTTTTTGTTTGAGTGAATTAGTTGTGAGTGTCATGAAAGTTAATACAGTCAGTTCGTGTGGCTGGCTCTCCTGTTTTGGAAAAATATAGTGCCGTGAATAATTAAGGTGCTGCGGCGCCTATTAAGTTCACCAGCAGGTTCGCGGAGTGGCTATCTGTTTTTTCTGCGATTGGCAAGTTACAAATTTTTCGATTTCATTATGACCCATGATCGGGCATACGGCTGGATTCCCGTGCAGCCACGGGGGCTGCAGCGACGATTAGCCAGCGTAAGTCTATGATAATTTTGGAATAAGGATATATTAATAGGGTCATTTCAAAGCGCTTGCGCTATACCGAGTGGATCTTAAGGCACTGGCGCTACTTGATAGTGATTCTCGAATTTGTGAAATTTTTCACAGTCGCTGGGGAACTAAATGGCTATATGTGTGCCTTGTAAGACGTGGTATTAATATCCCGCCTCCCTCCCGCTATGAGAGTGATCGATGAGCACAGACATTGATAACGACGTTCGAACGTGTTGGAACGTAACTGCATTATCGGCTGGTCATCAAATTGCAATGAACAGTGCGCTACTGGATATGGACTTGCTTCTTTGCGGGGAAACCGGCACCGGCAAAGATACCCTGGCCAGCCGGATTCACGAGCTGTCGAGCAGGACCGGGCCCTTTGTCGGCATGAACTGTGCGGCCATCCCCGAATCGTTGGCAGAGAGCCAGTTGTTCGGCGTGGTCAATGGTGCGTTCACCGGCGTGTGCCGGGCTCGCGAGGGCTACATCGAAGCCTCCAACGGCGGCACCCTCTATCTGGATGAAATCGACAGCATGCCGTTGAGCCTTCAGGCCAAGCTCTTGCGGGTGCTGGAAAGCAGGGGCGTCGAGCGGCTAGGCTCGACCGATTTCATACCACTGGATCTGCGAGTGATTGCTTCGGCCCAGCGTCCGCTGGATGAACTGGTGGAACAAGGACTTTTTCGTCGTGACCTGTTTTTCAGGCTCAATGTGCTGACACTGCAGTTGCCAGCCTTGCGCAAGCGTCGCGAGCAGATTTTGCCATTGTTCGACCAGTTCACCCAGGACGTCGCCGCAGAATCCGGCCGCTCCGTTCCAACGCTCGACAATCGACGTGTACAGATCCTGTTGAGCCATGACTGGCCCGGCAACGTGCGCGAACTGAAGTCGGCTGCCAAGCGATTTGTCCTGGGGTTGCCGTTGCTGGGCGCTGAGCCGGTCGAAGCGCGTGACCCGGTAACAGGGCTGCGCATGCAGATGCGCGTCATCGAGAAAATGCTCATTCAGGATGCCTTGAAGCGACATCGGCACAATTTCGACGCTGTGCTCGAGGAGCTCGAACTGCCCCGGCGCACCCTCTACCACCGCATGAAAGAGCTGGGTGTTGCTTCGCATATCGACCTGGTAGCCGAGTCCTGAATCGCTGCTGCGCTCGCGCAACGCTGATGCCATTGGAGTCATGAAATGAATCTCGACGATGAGTTTGACGATCACCTGGATGCGGAGCGCGTACCCAATCTGGGGATCGTCGCCGAAAGTATTTCGCAGCTCGGCATTGATGTCCTGCTGTCGGGCGAGACCGGTACCGGTAAAGACACCATTGCCCGGCGCATTCACAACATGTCCGGGCGCCAGGGTCGTTTCGTCCCGATGAACTGCGCAGCCATTCCGGAATCGCTCGCCGAGAGCGAGCTGTTCGGAGTGGTGAGTGGGGCCTATACCGGCGCCGACCGCTCCCGAATGGGCTACATCGAGGCGGCGCAGGGCGGAACCTTGTACCTGGATGAGATCGATAGCATGCCGCTCGCCCTGCAGGCCAAGCTGCTGAGGGTGCTTGAAACCCGTGCACTGGAGCGTCTGGGTTCGACCTCCACGATCAACCTGGATATCTGTGTGATTGCCTCGGCCCAGGCCTGTCTGGACGACGCCGTCGAAGAAGGCAAGTTTCGGCGCGACCTGTACTTTCGCCTGAACGTGCTGACCCTCAAACTGCCGCCGCTGCGCGATCAGCCCGAGCGTATCCTGCCGTTGTTCACCCGATTTGTGGCGGCGTCGGCCAAAGAACTTAACCTCGCGATTCCCGATGTATGTCCGTTGCTTCAGCAGGTACTGACGGGGCATCACTGGCCCGGCAATATCCGCGAGCTCAAGGCCGCTGCAAAGCGCCATGTGTTGGGCTTTCCTCTGCTCGGGGCAGACTCGCAGACCGAAGAGCACCTGGCGTGCGGGCTCAAGTTCCAGCTGCGAGCGATCGAAAAGGCCTTGATTCAGCAAGCGCTCAAGCGCCACCGCAATTGCATAGACGCGACCAGCCTGGAGCTCGATATCCCACGTCGTACGCTCTACCGCCGCATCAAGGAATTGAGCATCTGATTTTTTGCAGAAGTTCTGGAACCGATTCGCGGACGCATGCCACCTAGCTGTACCAAGCAATTACGCTGGTACAGACGAAGGGGTATGACGTTATGACTATCATGAGTTCTCTGGCGGGTGCAGGTCGCGGTGTCGTCAACACGATCGGTGGTGCCGCTCAAGGCATCAACAGCGTAAAGAGCAGCGCCGACCGTAATGCTGCACTGGTGAGCAACACCGGCAGCACTGACAGTATCGACGCGACCCGTTCCAGCATCAGCAAAGGCGATGCAAAAAGTGCCGAGCTTGATGGTACTGCGAACGAAGAGAACGGCCTGCTGCGCGAATCGAGCATGCTGGCGGGCTTTGAGGACAAGAAAGAGGCGCTTTCCAACCAGATCGTCGCAAGCAAGATCCGGAACTCGGTCGTCCAGTTCTGATTTCTTGAAGCCCCTTCGCACCTGAGGGGGCTGCTACTTTGAGGAGGTTGTGATGCAGAGTCTCAGTCTTAACAGCAGCTCGCTGCAAACCCCGGCAATGGCCCTTGTCCTGGTACGTCCTGAAACCGAGACGACTGGCGCCAGTACGTCGAGCAAGGCGCTTCAGGAAGTTGTCGTGAAGCTGGCCGAGGAACTGATGCGCAATGGTCAACTCGACGACAGCTCGCCATTGGGCAAACTGCTGGCCAAGTCGATGGCCGCGGATGGCAAGGCGGGCGGCGGTATCGAGGATGTCATCGCTGCGCTGGACAAGCTGATTCATGAAAAGCTGGGTGACAACTTCGGCGCGTCTGCGGACAACGCCTCGGGTACCGGACAGCAGGACCTGATGACTCAGGTGCTCAGTGGCCTGGCCAAGTCTATGCTCGATGATCTTCTGACCAAGCAGGATGGCGGGGCAAGCTTCTCCGAAGACGATATGCCGATGCTGAACAAGATCGCGCAGTTCATGGATGACAATCCCGCACAGTTTCCCAAGCCGGACTCGGGTTCTTGGGTGAACGAACTCAAGGAAGACAACTTCCTTGATGGCGACGAAACGGCTGCATTCCGCTCGGCACTCGACATCATTGGCCAGCAACTGGGTAATCAGCAGAGTGGCGCTGGCGGTCTGGCGGGGACGGGTGGAGGTCTGGGCACTCCGAGCAGTTTTTCTAACAATTCGTCCGTGACGGGTGATCCGCTGATCGACGCCAATACCGGTCCCGGTGACAGCGGCACTACCAGTGGTGAAGCGGGGCAACTGATCGGCGAGCTTATCGACCGTGGCCTGCAATCGGTATTGGCTGGCGGTGGGCTGGGTACACCCCTAAACACCCCGCAGACCGGCACGGCGGCGAATGGCGGACAGTCCGCTCAGGATCTTGACCAGTTGCTGGGCGGCTTGCTGCTCAAGGGCCTTGAAGCGACGCTCAAGGACGCCGGACAAACCGCTACCGACGTGCAGTCGAGCGCTGCGCAAATCGCCACCTTGCTGGTCAGTACGCTGCTGCAAGGCACCCGCAATCAGGCTGCAGCCTGACCGACAACCGCCTGACGGAGAACTCACGTGACCATTTCCCACCTTGGTAATGTTAAAAGCATCTCGCCGGAACTTGGGCAGGATGTGCCACAGGGGCTCGTTTCAGAACCGGCCCAGGCGGATGTCGACATCTTCACCGCTGCCACGCAGCCGGACGGCGTTTCGAGCGGAGCGCCGCTTTCCGAACATATCGCCAGCGCAATTTCCGGCGGTCTGGGCGAAACCGAAAAAATGTCTCAGCAAGCGATGCGGTCGATGAAAAAAGCTTCCGGCACGGGAGACGCGCTGGATATCGCGGCGATGACCAGGACCCTGTCGCAATGCTCTTTGCAGACTGCGCTCACGACCAAGGTGGTGAGCAAGACTGCGCAGGCGCTCGACAAGCTGACTAACTTGCAGTAGAGGTTTCCGTGAAATTTCTGAGCGCAGGGCTGCTGCTGATTTGCATGGTGTTGCTCGGCGGCTGCAGTGATGAAACCGATCTGTTCACCGGCTTGTCCGAGCAAGACTCCAATGAAGTCGTTGCCCGTCTTGCCGATCAGCATATCGACGCGCGCAAACGCCTGGAAAAAACCGGCGTTGTCGTCACCGTCGCGACCAGCGATATGAACCGCGCCGTCAGAGTGCTCAACGCTGCCGGCCTGCCACGGCAGTCTCGCGCCAGTCTGGGGGATATCTTCAAGAAAGAAGGGGTCATTTCGACCCCGCTCGAAGAGCGCGCCCGCTACATCTATGCCCTGTCTCAGGAACTCGAAGCGACGCTTTCGCAGATAGACGGCGTCATCGTGGCCAGGGTGCACGTGGTACTTCCGGAACGCATCGCACCGGGCGAGCCGGTGCAACCTGCCTCTGCCGCGGTGTTCATCAAACACTCTGCAGCGCTTGACCCGGACAGCGTACGTGGGCGCATTCAGCAGATGGTTGCCAGCAGTATCCCCGGCATGTCGACGCAATCGGCAGAGTCGAAAAAGTTTTCCATTGTGTTCGTACCGGCTACCGAGTTTCAGGAAACCACACAGTGGGTCAGTTTCGGACCGTTCAAGCTGGACAGCGCCAATCTGCCGTTCTGGAACCTGATGCTTTGGCTGGTGCCGGTTGGCTTGGCGGTGTTGCTGCTGATCATCGCACTGCTGTTGCGCAGTGACTGGCGCGCCTCGGTGCTTCGGCGGATCGGTTTTGCCGGCCGTAGCCGCTCGACCGTACCGGCGCGCGCGTGATGGACTTGACCGCCGAGGACTATTGGACTCAGTGGTGGTGCAATCCCTGGCCATGGGCGCATGCGGGCTGGCAAAGCCGGTTCGCCGAGCGCTGCGGACTGACCGTCAGCGACTGTGAGGCCCTGATGGTCAGCCGTCACAGCGTGTTCCTGCAGAGTGTCGGCATCACGCCAAGTCAACCGCCGATGCCTGCAGCGCCGGTGTTGAGCTGGCTGGCACTGACGACCGTGCAGCGTGATCAGGCGCTGGATCTGGCGCAACGCATCTGTTTTTCCCGTAACGAAAGCGACGGACATGAGGGACAGTGGTGCTGGTCCCTGACCAAGGCGTTGCGCCCCGGTGTCTGGCTGGATCTGGAGCATGAAGATGCGCGTTTGCTGTTGGGTGCCTGGCTCGGGCCTGAGTATTGGCCGCGATTGCGTCTGGCCTGGGCGCCCGATGAGGTCGCCGACAGCCCTTGCTCGGCCCCCGAAAATAAACTTCAGACGCTGTGGCAGGCTGTTCTATGGCGTGTCACTGCGGCCTGAATATCCGCTTTCCTCTGCACCAGGAATTTCCCCATGCTTGCCAAACGCAGTATTACCTTGACTGCCGACGCGGTGCTGCCCGAGCCGGTATTGCGCCGTGAAGACATCGCCAACAGTCTGCTGGCTCGCGATATTCTGACTGACGCGCAACGTCAGGCGGAGCAGATGCTGGCACTTGAGCAGGCTAAAGCCGATCGTCGGCATCAGGAGGCGCTTGCGCAGTTCTGGGAGCGTGCCAATGCCTTTCTGGACGAGCTGCACGTCCAGCGCGAAGCCTTGCAGCAGCAAGCCATGACTGCTGTCGAGGAGTTATTGACTGAGGGATTGCGCCAGTTGCTCGACGAAACGACCCTTGCCGAGCGCGCTCGGGCACTGGTCAGGAACCTGGCAGTCAGTCAGCTCAACGAAGCAGTGGCCACGCTCAGCGTTCATCCGGAGATGGCCGAGCCAGTCGCCGAATGGTTGGCAGAGAGTCGTTTTGCCGAGCACTGGGCGCTCAAACGTGATGCGACGCTGGCCACTGAAAGCCTGCGCCTGAGCGACGCCAACGGCGCGTTCGAAATCGATTGGGCAACGCTGCGCAACGGGCTGGCAGGCGCGGAGCCGGCTGCCTGTGTAGGTTCACAAAATAGATGATTCGGGAGGCCCAGCAAACACTGCGAACAAGTCATCTTTTCTGTGAGTGCGGAGCAGGGGAGTCACAGAAAAGATGAGAAAAGCCTACTGGACTCACAAAATAGATGATCTATCGGAACACAGATAGTCTTCCCCGCTTGGCCGTTCATCAACGAGGTTTGTGCACTCAGCCAAAGTGAACAGGCAGTACTAACGGAAGGTCATCAGGTCGAAGTGATACACGCAATCGGTGGCGGCTAACGCTGCCCTGCTTTGAAATGCATTATTGATCACATGACACGATCAAGCCCGCATCAGCGGATGCGAGCTTTCTAGTTACTCCCCCTCGATCAAATAACATGTGCATCACCCACAAAATCATACCGCCGGTGAACAATAGTTATCGTGCTCGGAGAGGCACTCTATCACTCAAGGGACGTGATAAATTTTCGCGAGCAAGTCTTGGACGACGGGCAGCTTCAGCTCGACCTTGCGCTCCAGGAGGAACCGTAGGAACTCGTCGTCCTGCGGCTTTGGAAAATAGTGCGAAGGCTGGAAGTCAAACTTCCAGTTCTCATGTCCCACGAGTTTCAATGCGACATAAATCCGTTGGGCGGCGTTGTTCGGCGCCTGACCCCAGGCGGTGGAAAAGAACATAGCTGATTGGGCGGCCGGCCGTGTGCACAAAAGGCGTCTCGGTGCCAGATCCTCATCTTTGTGCAGCTCGTGTTGGGTGAACCCGCCTAGGCCATAGACGATCGGCGCAGCAGTAGCGGTTGCGCGTGTGGCCGTCATAATTCCCTCGGCATTTGTCTTGAACGTATGAAGAGCAAAAAACAGGGCCACATCAATATCATGCGTGACGTCTAAGCCTACGCTTGGAAGGCCGTAGTGCTGTGCTGTGGCGAAGCCCCACATCCTGTAACGATAGGAATTGACGAAGTTCAGCAGTTCCCGCTGCATCCCCTGTTCTTGAACCCGCTCGTGAACATATAGATCTAGCAATGCGGACCATGCACCAAAGCTGTCCGGGAAGTACAGATTGGTTCTCACTGCGGAAGGCAGCAAAGAGGGCTCATTTACGTCCTCCGCCCCATACAGCCGGAGCAGTTCATCCTTCGTGCGTCCCGCTTTCTCCGTCGTGTAATGGTTGGACTGTCCGCGCCATACACCGCTGAAGTTAGAGTCACCTGATTTCACGCTACCTGCGAGAGCGCGAACCTCCTCAATGGAACCGACCTCGATGACAGGTACTCGGCGGAACGGTACTCGTAAAAATGTTCCATTGGCCAGTTCGTCTAAGGGGCCAACAGGCAGATTTTCCGTGCGCCCGTAAACGGCAGCGCCGTGAGATGGAGTCCAGCTCCAGCAGTTTCCGTAAAATGGATCTACGTAATCAGGCGTTCCTGCGCTCTTGTTGACTTGTCCGATGTCACAGGCAGGGGAGACCCGATCCGCAATCGGATTGACGTTATGCAAGTGGGCGAATAATTGGTCAGCGGAGCGCATCGAGCATTCTCTGGCCGGCCTGGGTTGCGGCTCCCAGCACGGCCGGGTCTACTGGAGGGAGCGTTTGAACATTCACGGCCCGGTAAGCAGTGTCGATGTTGGCGTGGCCTGGCGAGGCAAATTGTGTTCCCACATCCAAGCCAAATACATAGAAACATGCTGCTTCAACGAAGCTGGGCAGACAAGCGTCTGCATAGGGCCTATGAAAAATCTTGGGGCTTCCCCCTGTTTTCTCTTCAGCTTGGGTAACTATGTCGTGCAAATTCTTGGTGAATTCGTACTTATCTAAATAGAGACCCATGAGGCAGTTCAAGGGTGCTCGTATAAGCTCAATCACCGCAGGCTCATCCTTAATGCGGAATGCCAGCTTGCCGCCGATGCTGCTAATCCGGACAACCTGAATGGTGGGTCTGAAACGCAGCGACTGCAAGGCTATTGCAGTCGCCTCAGTAATCTGTGGATCCAGAGCGCGACAAACGGCAACCTTTTGAGGAGGCACTATGTATCCATCTATCAAGTACTTAAGCAGGATTGCGAAAATCTGCTTGAACTCAGGTTCTGCATATTCAAGAGGCAGCAACAACAGGCTGTCAGGTTGGTCGCCCGGTACGGTTCGTTCCTCAAGAATGCGCGCCGCGACCATAACGTCGGCTACGGACGTCCAAGCAGAAAGCTCGCCCAGTATTTCGGCGCTCCTTGCTTTTGGAAAATGCTCGTCGCTCATCAAATTCTCCCCGGGTGTTCACTGTCACGCTGCAATTCTTGCTCTGTGCGCCTAGCTTGCTTAAAACCTTGGCACGCGAAGTACATAAGTCTTGAGTCGATGGTCTCAGCCACAAATTGATCGCAGCTTTTGGCCGCACACTCGGGCTTAGGCGCACATGCAACTTTATTTTTCGATACAGAGAAAAAACAATGTCAACGTCAAGAGAGTACCATGGAAAATCAAGTGCCTAGGGCCTTACATGAGCACCACGTAGGCCTCCCCACTACCGTTCGCTGCTTAGGTTTCAGTGACGTTCTGGCCTTTTTTACAGGACTCTGCGATGGCCCAAACGGTATGAGTTTCCGACGCAGCCTGAAACTTGGTCGCGGATCTCTCAGCGCTCTCGGGCTTTTTTTGGTCACCGCATTGCGGCCACTTGGAGAGCCCCAGTAAAGTAAGGCATGGCAGATCCAGTCGTGAAGTATGCGCTCCAGTAGTGCCAAATCGGTGATGCGCCTTGGCTATTGGTTCGCAGCGCAGTGCTTGCCATTCGATCAAGCTACGAGCTAATCTCGTGTGCACTCTGCGTTAGCAGAGGCCGGGCGTTTTCAAGCCCCAATGTCTGGCCGTAAGGCCCATACCGAGCAGTAGTCCTCATCCAGTTGAGTTTCTGCATACGGACGACACCTTAGCTGTCCGATTGGACGCAAGGAACACATCACGGCCCGCGCACTTTGGTGCTGCGTTGCCAAATAAAAAAGCTTGTACGCTTCTAAGGATCAGATCGCGTAATGGCACGTTTAGAGCTCATGAGGCTCGATGCACTGTTGCCCATTGAGGCGTCAGCAGAGCAAAGATGCTGCCCCCGACACTCATGATCTCGAGGGTAAGACTGGCAAGTACTAGCCAGGAATTTTGGTGTGGTTTTTTGCACATGAGCCCGCCCATTTTCTGCCCCACCCTTACCTTTCAGGTGAGGTACCCGTAACGGTGTTTGTGCGACCTTTAGACGGTCGAACAAATGGCAGATCAAATATCAGCGCCGGCAATCGAGGCGCAAAATCAGCTCAGCGCGCAAATAGGATTTGTGACGACTGCAGCAGGCTTCACTAGGCGTGGCTTTGATGCACTGGAGCATTGGCCACAGCCGAAGCGCAATCAATGTCACGGGGATAAACACCTGTGACGTATCTGGATCCTGCCATCGGTAGGACCAATAAACATTGGCTGAAACACGCCCGCAAAAGAAAGTTCTTCTATTGAGGATCTCTTATGAGCGGATTGCGCGGGCAACCTGATTGGCTGAAAAAGATTTTTCCTTCGATTGTGAAGGAAATTCTGCGTCTGATTTTTCGCAAGCTTGTTGAGTGGGCCTGGGAAAAAATGCGCGAGATGATCAGTTAGCCTTCAAAAAGCGGCCCACCGAGTGGGCCGCTTCCGCCAATGTTGTTCAAAACGTTCGTAACAACCCTATGACTATGTCCAAGGTTGTTTGTCGACTGAAGCGTCAACTTCCACCTTCACTGCACTCATTTCGAAACTTGGGCCTAGGCGCTTTCGGGTCAATTCGCTCATGAACAAGCCGTAGATAGCCACAGCCCGTACTGGTACGCTTTTCGTTAAACTGAAGCGTCAAACTGCCCCCACAGTTTCCGCTGATGCAGTTTTGGCCTGGGCTATCGGCAACCGCCGATATAGCCGAATTCTCGGTAAAGTCCCCAGCTTGGGTGGCGATGCCGCACGAACACACAAATGGCTTCAGGGCCCATCTGAATTTTATGACTCCACCTTCAACCGAACTACACACATGGTGGCCGTTCGGCGCTTCGCCTTTACATCATCGTCATTTCTGACGATGCTTGAGACATGAGATATCCAGGCGGAAAAGGCAAGTGCTACCAGCGCTTTATCAATCTGATGCCACCGCATCAGACATACATCGAATCCCACCTTGGTGGCGGGGCAGTCATGCGCAACAAAAAGGCTGCGCAGAGGAACATTGGCTTGGACCTCGACGCCAAAGTCATTGAGCTTTGGCGAACGAAGTTTCCAGATACCTGCGAACTCCACCAAGTCGATGCAGTTGCGTTCCTTGAAGGGTATCCGTTCGAAGGCCAGGAGCTGGTCTATGTTGATCCGCCCTACGTCCCTGAAACCCGCCGCCGAGCGAAGGTCTATCGATGCGATTACTCGGAAGAAGACCACATCCGCTTACTGCGGTGCTTGGTCGCATTACCTTGCAATGTGATGCTTTCAGGCTATGACTGTGATCTCTACAACCGCGAGCTCATCGGGTGGCGCAAGGTGAGTTTTCCAGCTAAGACCCATGTAGAGCTGCGCGAGGAGACGGTGTGGATGAACTTCGAACCTCCCAGCAGTTTGCACGACAGTCGATACATGGGCGAAACATTCCGAGACCGCCAAACCATTCAGCGTCGCCAAACCAGGCTCCGTACTCGTATCGAGAGCCTAGATCCCATTGAGCGACACGAGTTACTGCAATGGATGCAGGAACACTACGGCATTGCCGAGGAGGCCGCCTGATGCAATTAGGCGCTATTTTCATGGACCAAGCGGTCTTCAATGTCGAGCTGCCCAAAGCAGACGCCGAAGTTATTCCGGGCGTCCCGTGGGGAGCCATGGAGGCGTTCCCAACTCCTGCCTACTGGGCATACCAAGTGTACGCACGCCGTCTCACTGGCGATCGGATCAACTACAAGCTCGGGGTAACGCTGAAAGAAGAAGTTGGCGCGTGCTTGTTGGGGGGGCATGGCATCCCCGCTAGCGTTGGGCTCGCCGCCTTTCACCACGTCAAAGAACGCGGTGCCTTTGGCGACCAACCACCTTCAGAAGAAAGCCTGCTCGAGTGGCTGAAAGAGCCCCTTGTTATCGATGGTCGCCAAGTGCGGTACCGCTTCGCCACACAGAAGGCTCGCTACCTCAGCGCGGCTCTTCAGAAGCTGTCTGCTGAACGGCCTCCGTTAGGCTCTGGCAAAGCGCTGCGCGACTGGCTGCTGGATATTCCAGGCATTGGTTACAAGACCGCATCGTGGGTTGCCCGTAACTGGCTGGATGCGGACGACGTAGCAATCCTGGACATCCACATTCTCCGTGCCGGGCTACTGGGTAGGTTCTTCGAGAGCAACTTGACCGTTGAGCGACACTATCTGGAGCTGGAAGAGCAGTTCATCCGCTTCAGTAAAGGACTTGGCGTCAGGGCATCGGAGCTCGATGCCCTGATGTGGTTGGAGATGATGTCATCGCCCGCCACGGTGCACAGCATCATGGGCATGGGGCACCACGCACCTGATTCAGGTTCTCGTAGCAGACCCAAGAAGAGCAAGGCCAACCCCAGCCAACTTTCCCTGATCGGCTAGGGTACTGGCCCAAGGCTCACCGGTGATACCCAGCGGACAGAAGTTGAGTCCCTGGGCTGTCGCAGTTAATGCCATGACCGCGAGTAGCACCCCAGCGTCACGCCAAACAAGGCTGCATCCATCTTGGTATTTACCCAATGTTTTTCCGGGCTCGGCCAGAAACAGAATTCGTGTTGCCTCATCACCGCCCAGAACCCGCAGACTGAGTTCATAAAGGCCTGCAAGCTTGCCGGTCGAATGTCGGAGCTCTACCAGTTGGTGGGCCCTAGGCTCATATATCCACCATCGATCATCTTCGGGCCGCTTAACGACGATATGTATAGGGTGGATCGCTCCAGCCGAGGGGGCCGCTCGATGCTCCAGATCAAAACCTAGGTTTGACGTACCGGATCCTCGAGTTCTGCATGCATGCCAGAGGAAGGCTCCGAGCTGCAGGTCATAGACGACGCCGAACTCGCGATGCGACGCACGCGCATCCAAAACCTCGCCGAACGGCCGGTCTAATGCCTCCGATGAACCAGGGAGCGGGCAGACATCACCAATTTCCCACTCGAGAGGCTCATACCGCTCAGGAGCCACCCTTGGAATAGGGTCACCCAAGTCGATCCAAGTCATACCCCACCTCTTGAAACACCTCCATGTATTTGTTGCAACCCCGGCAGTTGCCACACGCGACATGCGACTTATGGCAGCTGTGCGCCCAGGCCAGAAGACTCGCAGGGATGCCAGACTCACGGACAAGCTCGGCAGTAGAGAGCTCAATTGCTGGTGCCTCAACCACCATCCCGCCCTCTTGGATGGATACAAGATGGCTGATCGCCGACATGAACTCGGGCGAACCATCCCTGTGGAAACCATCCGATTTCACGGTGCCCAACCACAAGTGCGTCACGCCGAATGAGATTGCCTTCATCGCCGCCAGCGTAACCAGCATCTGGTTCCGGTACGGCCACCAATCAGAGGCTGGAGCCAAGCTGTCGGCTTGGGTACCTGCCATGTCTCCCGAGCCCAGCTGGCGGCAGTCGACCTCAATTACATGATGTGGGATTCCCAACTGTTGGCAGATCGTCCTTGAAGCCTCGATTTCGGCCTGCGCCGCGAGCTGACCGTAGTTCAGGGTGAACGCGATGTCCGGCCGCTTCCACCAAGCAATCGTCAAGGAATCCATACCGCCGGACAACAACAATCCGGTCTTCATAGCACCACCGCTTCCCAGACCGTCTGATAGATCGCACTGACGTAGTCATCGGTGATGCGGCAGTCGGAGCCTTCCATCATTTTCTTATCCTGTTCGGACTCATTTTCCGCGTAAAAAACGACAGGTTTGTTCAATGCCCGAGCGTAGCCAATCTCGTAGATTGTGCCCGAGTCGAGCCCGTCACCAATCGCAAACAAAACGTCGCAATCGCGCACCCCTTCAAGGTCCTTTTCGACCACTTCCTCAGCAGAGCCAAGACCGACGTCATGATATGGGGAAAATACATCCAGCCCCATTGCCTGCAGGTCTCTACGAGCCTGCCCGACTATCCACAGCTCTGCGAGGGTGAAGAATGGTCCTGCGAGGTACACCTTAGGGGCGTAGCCATCGCGATACCGAGCTGACGGTTGCAGCGGGTTCGGCTTGAAGCCAGCAAGCAAAGCCTGGTCGGGGAAGCCTTGATTCTCGCAGTAAAAGGCTGTCGCAATGGATGCAACCGCGGCTGCATCATGAGCCGAAAGATTTTTATCTATCCAGCCCAACGCGAAGTGGGCGGCGAAGGTATCTCCCGAGCCGATCTTCCATACTCGCTCAGTGCGGTATGCAGGTATCGTAGAAATTACGCCGTTGTCATACACCAAGGCACCCAGCGGCCCCATCTTGATAACAACCACCTCAGCGCGCTCCTGCTCGGCAAGCATTATTGCGAGTTCTTGTGGGGTCAACCCATTGGAGGTAGGCACCAACAGATTGGCCTCGTGGCGGTTCAAGACCAGAGCCAGGTGCTTTGCTTCCGAGCCATTGGCCCTGAAAGACTCTGTATCTTCGGCATTCTGTGGATCAAACACTGCGTACTCAGCATCAACTACTGCGGTTCCATCGATCATGCCGAATCGAAGCACCTTCTCGGCGCTAACCTGCAGTTCCGATTTGATGTGAGTACCACGTCGAATATCTGGGTTGGCGAGGCCATGGATGTACTCGAAAGTCACCCCTGCCTGTGTAGCTGTGGCATTGAACTGGAAACCTTCGGCAGCTGCACGGGCATCAACGACGATCTGAGTGCTGCTATCTACACAGGCGTGTAATTCCGCCTGTCCACCGAAACGGGCAATTGCCGTCGCTGCCCGACCTGCCGACCCATAAATATCGTCCCACGCCGGGCGCATGCACCGCTCTCGGTAGACGCCACCTACGATGCTGATCATAGAGCTCTCCTTGCTCGCAGTTAGATGTGGTAAACGCGAAGACGTACTTGCCCGCCACCGACGTGCAGCACACGTGCCTGGTATTGTTCGCCTTGGCTCATGCAGCTCCGCAATTGGTTCAGATGTGGGTCGACAATTCCGCCTGCCTCAGCGCCTTTCCAAAGTGCGGAGACAACCTGCTGATTGCCAGACTGCGAAAAAACAATGTCGAGGACATCGTTGACGCTCAGCTGCCCAACCACCTGTGCTTTCGGTGAAGCTAGCTGGGCATCAAACTGAAGTGCCGCGCAGGAAGTGGTGGGTGTAGATGGACCCAGATAGCTACCGCCAGAACCAGACATTCGCATCTCCTTCGCGAGTCAAATTGAGTGCAAAGCAATATCACATCGGGAAGGCAAAAGGCCATAACATCCTCATCCTCATCCTCTAGCGGCGACCGGCACAACTAAGCATCGTCCCGTATCTGGATCAACGATTTCTCGGCAGCTGGGTGATTTTTCATCAGCGCCAACACACGATGCCCTTGTCTGGAAGTGTCACCTGGAAATGATCAACTCGATCCAGTCGTGATTTGGACTCCGGCTTTGGTAAGCAGCTCGTACAGGGTCGCAATTTTTGTTCGCGTGCCCCGCGAAGCACAGTAAGTGAATATGACCCGCTGTTTAGCACGGGTGAAAGCCACAAAAAATCCTGCCGTAGCCTCAATTTCATCCTGAGAAAAACTCCACCAAGCGCCATCATCCAGTCCGACAAAGATAACGGTGTGATACTCAAGGCCCTTGCTCTTGTGGATCGTCATTAAAGGAATTGCGTGCACGCCTTCGTACATGTCGAGGGTGTGGGACCAGTCCTTACTATGGAGCGAGCTGGATAAAAGATGTTCCGCCGTTGCGTCTAGCACCTTTTCTAGCCAGCTCCCTTGGCCATAGGCGGCGTTGAAACGGATCACATGCTCTACACCCACGAAATTTAGGATGTCGTCAACAAGTGCGCGTGAGGCCACCTTACTTCTCGGGGGGAGGGAGTAGCGTGCGGCCAGTTCGGTTGCATAGGTGTCCAACACACGAGCGAGCCTACTCTGCCTGATTGAGTCATCGGCATCGATCCCTCTCATTGAGGCGAGCCAATTCTGGCAAGTCGACCAATAACTTCCCGCTCTCGGAGTCATTGATAGGCAGAGAAAATTGACCACCAACTTCGAGATTTCCTCTGTCATCAGCTCCTGCAGCATTACTTTGCCGACCATTCCAGCTTCGTTACGCAGCGCCAGATTTTCGTTCGCGAAGGCAGGTTCCAAGAGTTCGGCATATTCTCCCGCCTTTTGTCGAACCAGTATGACGAAGTCTCGAGGAGTCAGTTTCAGGTCGGCAATGTATGACGCTACTGATTGCGCTAACTGACGCGCTTCAGTTTTTGGACTCGGGAAGTCGAGTATTGAACAGCTTTCTCCGTCAATTGTGCCGTCAGTCTGAGATACCGGCTGCACAGCTTGCACATCTAACGCCTGGGCCAACACATGCTGGATACGTACCAAGTCCGGCGAAGATCGGTAATTGTTGAAGAGCGAAGTCCGGACACCTCCGAAATCAGCATCAAAGGCAGAGAAAGGAGCATCCATTGCCATTGCCCAACGCATGATCTGCTGCTTGTTATCTCCGACAGCAGTCACGATGGTTTCTGTGCCTCGAAAAATCGTGCTTACCAGATCGTACTGAACCCTGGTGGTGTCCTGGAATTCGTCCATGAACAAATGCGAATAGGTGAGGCGCAAGGCATCCCGCGCCATCGGATTGACTCGCAGCAGCAATTCAGCGAGACGGCCAATCATTGGGAAAGACAGCACACTTTTGCCACCGCCGTGGAGCGACACTCGCCAGAACGCATCTGCCGCCCATTGCGCGACAGTTGGGTCTGGCCATCCTTCTACAGGTAACGGTGAGCCGAGCAGGTGCCGACGCTCAAAGGTTTTAGACCCTATCTCACGCACATCATTTCTTGTTCCGATTTCCGCAGGTGGCGGTGGAAGGTCATGGAGGTACTCGCGGAAATCTCGCTCCGTATGAGTCGTGATCTCGTAATCGGGCCTTGGCCTCCAGCGGTCAGGTAATGCCTGACCGAAGCGGTCAACCAATCCTTTTGCAAACGCATCAAACGTCATGGAGTCGAAGCGGCTCGCATGGGAGTGGTGACAGCGCTGGCGTACGCGTGCTGCCAGATTAGATGCCGCATCACGTTTGAAGCTGATAGCCAGAATACGCCGTGGAGATGGCGCAGTGTCCGTCTGAAGGAGAAAGGCGGCGCGCTGCGCAAGCAGTTCTGTCTTGCCAGCGCCTGGTCCGGCAATAACGGACCGATTTTTTTTTGAACGAACCACTTTCAGCGCATTCGCTTCCAGAGCTTTAACCCCGACGGGTTTCCAATCCCCTCGAGCTATTCGGCGTGACGAAACGGCCATGATCAGTCTCGCCTCAGGGAGCTTGCAATATGTCGAACGACCTCAGCCAGAACTACAGGCATATCTGCGGTTAGGCTCGCTTTACTAACACGCGTCAATGCCGCCAGATGCGTGGCTGGTTTGCTATGGGTGAGGAAGTGGTAACGATAGCTCGGAAACAACGCCGGGTAATCCTCATAGGGTCCCGTGTATACCGAAAGTCCTGGACCTGACGTCCCCAGCACAACCTCTGCTGCCTTGTCTGCGGTCATACGTGGACCACCCCCTTTTGGAATTACGGCGGCATAGTCATCGGGGAAGGCATTAAGCATTGCGAGATCAAGGTCGAGCGGAGCGGAAAAGTAGACCCCGTACTCCTTCAGCCTATTGATCCAGCTCAACTGAGTGGAGTGATTTGCTACATTGCGCCATCCGTGCATCCCTTGCAGTTCTTCGTCGGTCAAACTGCCGGTTGATGTTTGTAGCAATTTGGATTTAGGTGCACCGAACTCAATAAGCTTCTCTAGGGCTGTCTTTACTCGCCCCCATCCTCCACCATCACGACCGAGATCCAAGTCCAGAAGAGTTGCGTAGGGAATACCTAGCCCCTTAAGCAAGCGCCAGAAATATTGGACGTGTCGTCCTCCTAGAGGGACGATCGCGACAAAAGCAGGATCGATGAGGAGGTCAAGAGCTTCAGCGAGTTGAGGCAGGACGATTCTTTCCGAATCACCCTCAACGAGTAGGACAAACCTCGCGAAGTAAAGCTCGGGATAGGCCAATATGGCACCACGCACAAACTTGCTGGCCTCCACATCATCAGTTGGCAGCTCAATTCGCTTCACATTAGATACGCGCGTCTTTGCGTTACAGCGGCAGTACCGGACCTCGCTTGGCTCGACTCGGCTAAGAACCGCCGGCGAATGACTCGTGATTATGGCCTGCGCACCGCTAGCCTCAGTCAACGATCGAACCTGTCGGATGATGCGAGCAAGAAAGTAGGGTGAAAGGTGGTTTTCTGGTTCCTCAAGAGCAAACAGTGTGAGAGCGGGAATATGGAGTGCATCCTCTCGAAATCCGGCCACAGAACCTTCAACGACCTCGCGCTCTAGGTCAAAAACGGCGGCGGCCAATGCAAAATAGAATAGCGACTGCTGTCCGTCGCTGAGGGCTTCAATACCTCTTTCTCGCCCGTCGGGTCCCTGCTCAAATATGACCGCGATCTTGTTGATCACTTCCTCAAACCGTCGGCTCACCAGACTGAGCCTAGGCTTGGTATTGGAAACGTCGTCATGCAGGTCTGCCCAGCGTGTTTGCAGAGCCTCGGTGATTGCGGCGATCGCACACTCGCCTTCAAACGCAGCGGTAAGGCTCTCAGTCGCCTCTTGCACTTTGTCTTCGGTGTCGGAGGACCATTCAATGGCCCTCAGGAGACGTGCGGCCAGCGTACCGGCAGTTGCTCGGATTTGGCTGGCGGCGTCTCGACTTGCCGGGGTGTAATAAAGTTGTATGAGGCCCCGATCGGTCACTGCCACCGGTTGGTATTTGTCCTCTGCGGGCTCGTCATCTAAGCAATCGATCCAAAAAAGATTCTGTGACACCTCGCCCTCAAGCGTACCGTCGTCATCCCACTGTGCTTCAAGCCGCATTCGGCAAACGGGCGCCTGGGCTGCTCTCGTAATCAGCATGTGCCGAAATGAAGGGGCGATGGTTTCCGCGGTTGCAGACCCGTCCAGCAACTCGGGGAAGGCAACGATCGCCTCGATGAAGAGCTCTTTGGAATCGCGGCTCTCAGGATCCTGTCCAGGAGCTAGGTGGAAATCGGAAAGTGATACGGTGCGCTGCGCCCGCGTAACCCCAAACAGCTTCGACATAGCCTGCAAAAGCGCAGTTTTACCCGCGGCGTTAGGGCCAACGATCGTAGTGACCTCATCCGAGATCGGAATGGAAATCTCATTCGGGCCGAAACAGCGAAAGCCAGAGATCGTGATCGACTCGATGCGCACAGGTTCCTTCCTCAATGCGGTAAAAGGCACATGCCCATTACTATTGGGCGAGGTTAGCGCAGTAATTGTTCGCGCACAGCCCTTGAACCCGGATTTTTATGCCATTTTCGCTTGTCAGGCCAAAACGTCGGGCTAACTGCGTGAGAGCAGCAAGCTGATTCCAGGGCCCCGAACAGCAAGCGAGAACACCCTTAATCCATTAATGAGCGTTTCGATAACCATCTTCACCTGATCTAATTATGGGCCGACCTGGCTTCGTACTACTCGTACTAGAGAGCTCTACTAAATGCCGAACCCTCCACGCAATCATCACTTCGTCCCTCAACATTTCCTCAAAGCTTGGCAACACAAAAATGGCAGAATTTACCGTTATCGCCGGTTGCCTTCGAGCGGTGCGATCGAAATCAAGTCAGTGGCCATAAAGCATACTGCTTCGATCCAAGACCTTTATCGGCTCGACTTTGCAGATGGAGGATTTGAGGTCGAATCCAGCTTTATCACCCCTATGATTGATGAAGCGGGTCATAAAATCATCGAGAAGGCGCGTGACAGCAGTGTTCAAGATTGGGAATTGGACGACCGTCGGCAATTGGCAAACACGCTGACACTGATGGAGGCTCGCCACCCAGACATCCTCAAAGCCATGGATGTCCGCCAAGAGCTTGAGCTGTTCAGGAAGGAGATGAAAGACGGACAGCGGTCCTCGCATCGCTCAATTGATGAAGTTATCGATTACCTCAAAGCAAGCAGCTCTCTGGGTGTGCTGTCATTACTTTTGCTTGCCCAGAACGAACAAGTCCCGTTGATTGACGAGGCGTTTTCAGATGGCCTTGTGGCAGCGAACATGCGGGAATATAGCTGGGAGCCACCTTGCTTGCTCGCGTCAGATTACCCACCATCCCGCTGGGGGCATTATCTGAAAGACCTGCTGCTCATCATCGCAATCGCGCCAGGTAAAGGATTGGTGTATTCCAGCGATCCTAACGTTACGGTTTACGATCGACTTAAGCCGCACACACGTGCTCGGCTCATCAACCTATACACGTTGGCGAAGGCACGTACGGCTTACTACATCGACGATACGCAAGGTGAGTTTGTAGACACGCATCTCGGCTGGGCTCACGACTGTACTACCCTCAAAGAGCAGCAGGAATATATCTCAAACTTCTTGATGGGCGAAGATGCCTGGGATCTTGAATGCCTCGACTGAGTGTGGATCCTATTTAACCTGGCGCCGCGTCACGGTATACATAGTCAATAACTGCCTACGCCTCACCAAAAAGGACCCCACGTGATGCAGATGAAGGCTGAAGATAAGGTCGTCTCGCCCTCCCAGTTCATGCGTCAGATCCGGCCCGAGCTCTATTCCGACTCTACCCGCAAGATCAAATACCAGCTCAAAGCTGAGGTCCTGTCTCATCACTTGGAGACCATCACCGAGCGTAATCAGACGCATGACTTTGAATTGTTCTGTCGCAAGCTTTGCGAGCGGACGATTTGTCCGAACCTGAGGCCGGCGACTGGGCCGGAGGGCGGTGGTGACAGCAAGGCCGACACCGAGACCTCTCCAGTTTCTGACGAAATAAGCACCCTGACTTTTGTTGGTACGGCAAATAGCGGCACCGAACGGTGGGCTTTTGCTTTCAGCGCAAAAAAAACCTGGGCCGACAAGGCCAGATCCGATGTGAACGGTATCGTGGCCACCGACCGTGGATACACCAAGATCTTTTTTGTGACATCGAGAGCTGCGCGTGCGAAAGATCGTGCCCGCGTAGAAGATGAGCTGAGCCGTTTATACGGTGTCCGGGTAACCATTCATGACCGAGCGTGGATTATCAATGAGGTTATCGATAAAAACCGCCTGGACCTCGCGGTCAACTATTTGAAAATCGGTGACGAAACGGACGATCTAGCTCTAGGCCCATCAGACTATTCCCGTAAGCAGCAGCTTGCAGATATTGAGCGAGAGCTTGAGGATCCTTCTGCATTTGTTGGGATGAAAATGCAGCGCGCGTCGGAGGCACTTTTGGCAGCAACTCTGGCGCGAGGGCTGGAGTTGCCGCGAACGGATGTGGATGGCAGATTTCTTCGTGCTATCCGGCTGGCGGACGAGGGGGGGACGTACCGACAGCAGCTCACCGCACGTTACGAGTCTCTCTGGACTGCGTTCTGGTGGTTTGATGACATCAAGGCGATTCTCGATGGGTATGAGGGGTTCGAGACTCGGGTCATCGATGATGAGAATGCGATAAACCTCGAGATGCTCTGCAACCTCTTGCAACTCCTGTTCAATATGGTCATTCACCGTCATCGCACACCGGAAGAGGTAAGACTTGAACCCCGGATAGCCCGACTGTCCTCTCGTCTTGCCGAAATGGCGAGCGATAGCAGCCGCCCGAACAACGCCCTTGAGGCAAGGACTTCTCTGCTCACGATCCAGCTCAACGAAGCTTTTATCTTCGGACACCCAGAACAGGTTTCATCGCTGTGGCCAAAGTTCTCCGACACTCTCTTGGAGGCTGATGGTTTAGGGGAGTTTAACGCCAAGCGACTGGTAAGGCTTATCGAAGTGTTCGGCGAGGCAGCAGGCAAAGATGGCGGTTACCGAAAGCTTGTAGACCAACTATCTGACTTCGTGGCTAAGCGCTCAGGAGAAGTTCAAGGGGCAGTGGTATTGCTCAATCGCGCTAAGCAGCTCGACTTCGACGAAAAAATGGAGGTGATCCGGCTTCTCGGTAAAGCAGTCCGGCTGCTTTCCAAAAAGGAGAACGCTGGAGATCTCGCCGACGCACAGCTTCAACTGGCGCTTGCTTACCAAAGTGCAGGCTTGCTTTGGGCAGCACGCGCGGGCTGTACCTCAGCAGCGGCGACCCTCTTCATCGAAGGTGAAAAGGATGGAGAGCCACCGCTAATAGTGTTCCCGGCGCTCATGAACGCAGCATGGCAAGCAGCCCAGCTTAAGCACTTCCCCGAATTGCTTGAAACTATCCAGATTGCGCGGGGATGCCTGGCCTCTCTGCCTTTCAGTGATAGCGCAAAGAAGCGCGCCGCTGAACAGCTGAAAGACTATGACATGGTCCTTGCCTGTCAGTTGGCAAACCTGTCCAGGGATCAGATTCCAAGGCTGAAATCGATCCCTGATGTCCTCGCAGGATTAGGACTGGATGTAAGCAGGACTACGCTGCTATACCTCTTGGGATATGAGGACGTACTGAGAAAGGAAGGTTGGGTACCCGAAAGCGAAACTACTGAGGCTGTTGAGACTTTTTTCAATCAGTTAGCAGGACAGCCGGCGGGCGATGCGAGCTGGCGACCGCCAATTTTCAACGGCCCGGATGCTCAAGAGTATGTCACCTCGGTATTGGGCGTTCAGGTGCATGTTCGGCATGAACCTACCGATGTGAGTATCACCGTCGCCGAAGCCATCGTCGGGACGATCGAGGCCTTCTTCGCAACAGCGTTTGAGCTAGAAGCTTTCGCTCATACAGAGCGTTTCCAAATCGAGATCATCGAAACGGAAATCGCGTCTTTCTAGATTGCTGCTGATTTGGATCGAATGAGCGTGACCGTCCGCTGGCCTAAGAATATGTTCCCGTGGAACCCGGCGGTTCACAGCGATTTTCTCTCCATGCTGCTAGAAGTCGCAGCCATAGTTTTCTCTGCGACTTGCACCGCAAAGAATTTCGAAGATGCCGTTGACCAGCTATTCAAAGCAGATGCCGCAATGGAACGGGTCGCGATGATCGGTTCGCTTTGTTTTAGTCGGGAGCGCATTTTCAATGGTGTGGCACGCCTTGAGTTGTGGGAAAAGCATGCACTAAAAACGTTCGAAGCCACTCCAAGTAGGCCGCAGGTTAGACGAGATCCGAAGGCAGCCAGAGCAGGCGTGCAACCCGAGAAACCACTACCCACCGATGCAGAACCTCCGAAGTTTGCGGACCATCGCGGTGTAGCAGTACGATCAGTGATCGACGTTCACCTTTGGGACCGCGCTCGCTGGACAGGCGTGGCTTATGGGGCGCTCGATCTAGCAGCCCCGCCCTTCATGGCGCTAATGTTCAGACATCGGGATGCGGCCGTAAAAATTTTTGAGCGGTGGCGAGAGCGATTCGGGACAATAGATAAGAACGATGAGATCCTCATCGACATAGTTCGCAATTTTTCCTCAGAGCATCCATCGCATTACGGAATGGCTATCACTTCAAACATCCAAAGGGATGAAGAAGATCAACGAACGCCGATGCTCACTGTACGCTCCATAACAATGGAGCCTGCAAGTGAGGTAAATCTTTCAAGGTTTTTGGCAGACTACAAGAAGGCCGGGGCTTACCTGTTAATGCCCATGGTCCTACTCCCAGGGCATCCACCGCAACTCATCAAAGAGGTATACCTTCTGAAGAAGTCGTTGACCGTCAGTGAGGCTTCTGACGTAGGTCCAAACGACTTAGGGTATATGTTCCTTTACCCCCGAGGCTTCGACCGAAGCCCTGGATGAGCGTGAATCATTCGATAACTTCGGAGGCAGATTGAAACGGATCGCTTGCCTGGGATGGGGCTCTCTGATTTGGGAGCCTAGGGATCTCCCTATTCGTGGCCCGTGGGCAGAGGACGGACCTTTGCTGTCGGTTGAGTTCGCTAGGCAATCACAAGACGGGCGGATGACGCTGGTGCTGGTCGAAAACGAGCGTCTAGTCCCTTCGCAGTGGGTGTTCATGGAGTCGGCGGATCTTGCATCCGCCGTCGAAGCATTACGTCTGAGAGAGGGCATTCCCGCTAAGAACGTGGGTAAGCATATCGGCCAGTGGTCTCGCGGTGAAGCCGCACCAACATCTATACCTTCCTTGACTGGATGGGCGGATGCGCGCGGTATTACCGACGTCGTTTGGACCGGCTTACCGCCGAAATTCAGTGGGCAGGAAACCACACCGTCAGCTGACCAGGTCGTCGAGTATTTGCTCAAGCTCTCTGGCGAAAAACTCCAACGTGCTGAGCGATACGTTCGCTTGGCTCCTGCGCAGATTGATACTCGATACCGGAGCCAAATTGAATTAACGCTTGGCTGGTCTCCTTATGTTGCAGATAGCAAACTTTAGCCTGGATTTGAGTTGAGCAGGACGTTGTTAATCCTTGGGACGGGCTCTCATCTGGCGGCCGAGCGCCGACGCTGCGTCAAAAAACCAAGACGCAGGGCAGGCGTAGCGGCGCCTTTCGACAGGCAACACTGTGCCGTCGAGTAGTCTCGCTAAGGTCGAAAAGATGAGGGAGGATTGACAGCCGCTTTGAAAAAATAGACATTGCGGGTTCTCAGGACGCAAGTCTGCTTCGCTAAGCGCGGTCAGTCCTCTCAGGATTGGCCGCGTTTTTCTACATTTTGGGCTCTCCTTTTCTGCTCATAGGTCATGATATTTATGACTGATCAGAATCTCAAGCAAACG